>CAVYXZ010000001.1:0-106706 GCA_963772595.1 uncultured Chloroflexia bacterium
TGCGCTGGCGGCTTACGTCGCCTCGCTGGACCCCTGGCCCAGCCCCTCACTTGAGGCCGATGGCTCCTTGAGCGAATTGGCGCAGCGCGGGATGACGTTGTTCCTGAGCGGATCGCCCAACTGTGGCTGTCACACGCCGCCCCTGTATACCGATTTGAAGCCGCACAACCTGAGCGGTGCGGCCTTTTCGCTGGAAACCTATCAGTCCTTCGATACGCCGACGCTGCGCGGCCTGTGGGCGACGGCCCCGTATATGCATGACGGCGTGGCCCAGACCCTGGAAGAGCTGCTGACGCGCACCGACCCGGTCCACAGCGTTGCGCGCGGCCTGAGTGACCAGCAGTTGGACGATCTGATCGCGTTTTTGTTGTCTTTGTGAGTGACGTTATGCGTATTGATTTCAGTATTTTAATGAATGACCCGGCAAAATCCCAAATCTCTTCGGAATTGAAATCCGATGAGTCCCGTAGGGACTTGGAGAAATTGCCGTCGATTTCAATCGGCGGCATGGCGTTTACCCTCACCCTTCCCCTCCCTCAGGGCGAAGACTAAGAAGGGTGCCGGGTTTTCTCCCCTTCTCGGCGTAGGGGAGCACCTGTGTGTGCTCCCGCCGGGCGGACACGCCGGTCCGCCCCTACGATGGCGGCATTTATGCTCCTCCTCGGCATGGTGATCTTCCCCACCCTGGCACAAGAGAGCCAACCGACCGGCGGGCAGCCCTGGGAACTGGAATACCGCGATCAGGCCGGGCAGTTTACCTTCTATGATGCGCCCGCCGGGGCCTCGACCACTGGCAAACCGCTCGACATCGGCGACTTCGACGGCAATGGCTGCGGCGACATCGCCATCACCGGCCAGAACGCGGCCCATGCCCTGGGCGAGTGGCGCGGCAGCAACGGGCACGTCCGCATCGTGATGGGTCTTGCGACATCGGCGGGCAGGTCGCCATGGACGCGGTGCCGCCGACCAGAAAGTGTTCACCATCTACGGCGCTTACGCGGGCGACATGGCCGGGACCGAGACCTACATCAACGATTTCAACGGCGACGGCTACGACGACCTGCTCTTCAGCGCGCAGAACAGCGACGGCCCTTATCAGCAGCGCAGCAACGCCGGGGCGGCCTATGTGCTTTTCGGCAGCGAAGATTTCGCCGAGCACAACGATATTGACCTGCGCGCTCTGCCGGATGACGTGATCGTCTTTTATGGCGCGGGCGCTGAGGACCGGCTGGGCCTGTGGGTCGAGGGCGGCGATTTCGACGGCGATGGCTTCGAAGACCTGTTGATCGGCGCCAATCAGGCCGACGGTGAGGGCGATCACCGCATCAACGCGGGCGAGGTCTGGATCATCTACGGGCGTGAGGACATGGCCGCGCATTACGGTCAGGTGACGGACATGGACCAGCCGCCGGAGGACGCGACCCGCATCATCGGGGCCGATTACGACGATCTGATGGGGTCCTGCGTCTGGGGCGATGACCTCAACGCTGACGGCTACGACGACGCCATCGTCAGCGCGGGCCTGTGGCGGGCTTCCAGCGGGGTGGGCGGCCTGTCCTTTGGCGGTGCGGATGGCCCTGGCAACACCCGTTACAACAGCGGTGAGACCTTCGTCGTCTTCGGCAATGCGGAGCTGCGCAGCCAGACCATCGACCTCGCCACGAAAATTGACGCGCAGGGCGCACCGCTTGACGACAGCGTGAGCGTGGTCTACGGCGCGGATGCCAACGATCTGCTGGGAGAGGAGATCGCCGTCGGCGATATGGACGGCGATGGCCGCAAGGACCTCATCCTGGGCACGCTGGTCGGCGATGGGGCCGAAAACAATCTCGATGAGGCCGGCGAAGCCTGGATTATCTACACGCATGAGCCTTTTGCCGGGCAGATGTTTGATCTGGCCGAACCAGACCCGACGCGCCGGGTGGTCATCTATCCCGATCAGGCCGACAGCAAGGCGGGCGATACGCTGCGCGTGGGCGATCTGGACGGCGATGGTTATGCAGACCTGTTCTACGGTGCGCCGGATTACGACCCGATCGGCTACGATGGACGGCTGCGGCCGAACGCGGGACTGCTGGCGGTCGTCTTCGGGCAGGCAAACGTGCTGCCTAACGAGGATGGGCGAATTCTGCTCTTCGACCCACCCGACGGGCTGCGGCTGCGCTTCATCATCGGGCCGGAGGACAACGACATGATGCCCTATGCGCTGGCGATTTACGATGTCGATGGCGACGGCGTGCTCGACATTGCCCCCAACGCGATGGGCGGCGACGGCGTGCGCAACGACCAGATCAACGCGGGGGAGATTTTCGTCCTCAACGGCGCGGAATTCCTCTCCCCTGAGCATGTTTTTCAGCCGGAAACTCAGGACGCGACGCCTGAAGCGACGGTGGTCCCCACCGAACGCGCCCCGGCGACTCCGCTGCCCGATGCGACTGTCGCGGCCTCGGCGGGGCCTGATCTGGAACGCGGCCAGCGCAATTACGAGGAAGCCTGCGCGGGCTGTCACGGCTTCGAGGGCGAGGGGGTGCCTGGCCTGGGCCTGCGGCTGGTGGATTTGCCGCTGGTGATGTACGCCTCGGACCTGGAACTGCTGATTTTCCTGCGAGTGGGGCGTCCGGCGGATCACCCGGATAACACGCTGGGCGTGTCAATGCCACCCAGCGGCGGACGCCCCGACTGGAACAACGATGAGATGATGGCCGTCATCGCCTATCTGCGCCACCTGCGCGATACCTACGGGACGAACTGAGCATGACCGCTGCTTGTCGCACCTCACCCTCCATACATGGCGAAGGGGAGAAAACCGGCTCACGATGGGGTTTGAAGTCCCCTCTCCATCAGATGGAGAGGGGATTTAGGGGTGAGGTAAAGAAAAAGCGCCTGTCAACTGCCGGTCTACAGATAGGCTCTGAGGAGGCGCGGACATGACCTCCACGCCGCGTGAAGAGCGGGCGCGCATGAAGCGGGGTCTGAATGACCTGACTTGCATCTGCATCCAGCGCGGGTGGACGCGCGGGCGCTGCGCTTTACCTACACTTTCGGCCTGGGCGGGACGGCGCTGCTGCTGCTGGCCGTACAGGTCGTCACGGGTGTGCTGCTGATGTTCGTCTACCGGCCCAACCCGGCGGAAGCCTACCTGAGCATCATCCATCTCCAGACCCAGGTGGCATTCGGCCAGTTGATCCGCAACCTGCATCACTGGAGCGCCAATCTGCTGCTGATCGTGGCCGGGCTGCATCTGCTGCGTGTCTTCTACACGGCGGCTTTCCACGCGCCGCGCCGCTTCAACTGGCTGCTGGGCCTGGGCCTGCTGGGGCTGACCCTCGTCGCCAATTTCACCGGCTGCCTGCTGCCCTGGGACCAGTTGTCCTACTGGGCGGTGACGGTGGGCACCAGCCTGCTCAGCTACGTGCCGCTGATCGGCGAGGGCCTCCAGCATCTGCTGCTGGGCGGGCCGGAGGTGGGCGCCGCGACCCTGAGCCGTTTCTATACCCTGCACGTGATGCTGATCCCGCTGCTGATGCTGCTGGTCGGCCTGTATCACATCTGGCGCGTGCGCAAGGACGGCTTTTCCAGGCCGCGCCGCGTGGACGAGCGGAGACTGCGCCCGTGCAGATGCGCACGACGCTGCCGCATCTGGTCAGCCGCGAGGGGGTCTATGCGCTGGTCGTGCTGGCGCTGCTGCTGGCCTGGGCGACGTATGCCGATGCGCCGCTGCTGCAAGCCGCCGATCCGGCGCAGCCGCCGGATCCGGCCAAAGCCGCCTGGTACTTCGCCGGGCTTCAGGAACTGCTGTTTCACTTTCATCCCAGCTTCGGGGCCTTCGTGATCCCGGCGCTGATGGTCGCCGCCCTGATCGCGCTGCCTTATTTGCGCGATGAGCAGGACCGCAGCGGCATCTGGTTCCGCTCCTGGCGAGGCCGCTGGATCGTGCTGCTGAGCCTGCTGCTGGGCGCGGGCGCGGCGGTCGGGCTGGTCCGCTTCAGTCAGGTCGCCAGTCTGCCGGACTTGCTGCCGTTCCTGCCGGAGTGGATCAGCAACGGGCTGCTGCCGCTGGGGCTGATTCTGCTGGCGCTGTGGATTTATGGCCGCGTGTTGAACGCCTCGCTCTGCCGCCGGGCGAGCTGCGCATGGCGATTTTCACGCTGCTGCTGGCGGCCTTTGCCGTGCTGACGGTCGTCGGCGTGCTGCGCGGGCCGGGGATGACGCTGCCATGATGCCCCGGCGCGATTTCCTGAGCCGGGTCTGGGCCGGGTTGGGGCTGGCGGCAGCGGCGGGATCAGGCTACGTTGGCCTGCGCTTCCTGGCCTCGCAGACGGCAGACGGCGACTTCGGCGGTGTGGTCACGGCGGGCGCGGTCGAGGACTTCCCGCCCGGCACGGTGACGCCCTTCCCCAACGCGCGCTTCTACCTCGTGCGGCAGGGCGACGGTGGATTCCTGGCGCTGTATCACAAATGCACCCACCTGGCCTGTGTGCTGCTGTGGCGGGAGGCGGACGGCGAGTTCTACTGTCCCTGTCACGGCTCGCGTTTCGAGGCCGATGGCCGCGTGCGCAACCGCCCGGCCTCACGCAGCCTGAGCCGCTTCCCGGTTAAGTTCGACGGCGATACCGTGCTGGTCGATACCGGCACGCTGATCGAGCGCGATCAGGTCGAGCCGGGCGACGTGGTCTATCCCTCCGAGGCCGCGTCGTGACCCGCCCCTTGCAGTGGATTGGTCTGCTGGCTACTGCCGTGATCGTCGCGCTGTTAGCCGTCAATATTGGGCGCGAACCGGCCCGCCAGCAGCAGGCACTGGAAGATTATCAGGCGGCGGCTTTCGCCAGCGGGACGGATCTCTACGCGATGCACTGCGCGCGCTGTCACGGGGCGGCGGGCGAAGGGTTGGGCGTCTACCGGGCGCTGAACCAGCCCTTCATCGCCAGCAAGGACCCGCATGAATTGCAGACCATCGTCCAGTATGGGCGCTATGCCACCGAGATGGCCGCTTTTGGCGTCGAGGAGGGCGGCCCGCTGACTCCGGTGCAGATTCACGACCTGGCGGCGATGCTCCAGACCGGCGCGTGGGAGGTCGTGCAGGCGCGGGTCGAGGCGCTGGGCATGGCCCCGACCGAGGCCGATATTCTGGCGGCGGAAGCGGCGGCTCAGACGGTGAGTATCGTCCAACAGACGGTGGACCCGGCGGCGCTGGCGAGGACGCTGCCGGTTTTCGTCGAGCACTGTTCGGAATGTCATGGCGAGGCAGGCCAGGGCACGGCGGACGCTCCGCAGTTGAACAACGCCTACGTGCGCGGCATGTCCAGCGCGCAACTGGCCGAGATCGTCGGGCTGGGCGTGCGCAATACTAAAATGGAAGGCTTCAGCGGACGGCTGAGCGAGGCGACGATTGCCGATCTACTGGCGCTGCTTCAGCACTGGGATCAGGTGGACGGCCCGGCGAGCGCCCCGCTGGCGACCGAGGCCGAGATTGCGGCGGTGGCGGAGACCGGTCAGCAGTTGTTCGAGACCTGGTGCGCGGTCTGTCATGGGACGCAGGGCGAAGGCGGCGCGATTGCCCCTTCACTGAATGACATCCCGCAGCTTCCGGTCGATTTCCTGGTGAGCCGCATCCGCAACGGCCATAACGCTATGCCGCCTTTCGCCGAGACCAACCTCTCCAACGGCCAACTGGCAGTGGTCATCGACTACGCCCAGACCCACATTATCGGGGCGGCGCTGCCCGTGCTCTCAGAAGCGGAACTGGCCCAGGGGCAGGCGCTGTATGAACAATATTGCGCGGAGTGTCACGGGGCGATAGGCGAAGGGGTGCCCGATGTCGGCCCTCGGCTGGTGACGCTGCCGCCGATGCGCGCCGTCGAGATCATCAATTTTACGCGGGTGGGGTCGGCCCAGACTCCGGCGATTCCGTCCAGCACCGTGCCCGATGCCGACCTGCGCCTGATCGTGGCTTATCTTCACAGCCTGAGCGGCTGAGGCCCTGGCATCACCATTCTGAAAGCCGCCAGATTTCGGGATTCTGCGGCTGGACCGTCGCGCCGATCTGCGCGAACAGCGCCACCGCTTGTTTGAGATGCTGCATGGCGGCATCGCTCTGCCCGGTCCTGTGATACAGATCGGCGAGGTTATTGTGCAGCGCTGCCGCCCGGTGCCGGTCGCCCTGCTGCTCGCAGAGGGCCAGGGCACGCAGCAGCATGGCTTCCGCGCTGTCCGAGCGGTCTTCGGCGATGAAAGTCAGCGCCAGATTGTTGCGAATCGCCACCTCCATGCTCAGGATGCCCGACGCGGTCGCAATGGCGAGGCTTGTCTGGTGATGCTGCTGCGCCGCCTCAAGATCGCCCCGGTGCCGCGCGAGAATCCCCATGATGTTGTGGCACTGGGCCAGGGTGGGCGGGTCATTCTGGCGCAGGGACAGATCCAGCGCCGACTGCGCCAGCGCCTCCGCCTGCTCGAATGCCCGGCGGTGATAGGCGGTCAGGCTCCAATCGACAAAGATGGCGACCTGTTCCGCACTCTGCGTACCCGCCAGCGAATCAAGCGCGCGCTGGAAATGCTGCTCCGCCAGGTCCCAATCGCCCATGCGGTGATGGACGCGGCCAATCGCGTGTTCCAGCGGGCCGGTCAGCGCGTCCGTGCCGTGCGCCAGCGCGGTCTCGTAACTCTGGATCGCCATCCCCAGATCGCCGACCAGCAGGTAAACATCGCCAAGCTGCTGGTAGACCTGGGCGGCATCCTGATAATGCAGCGCCAATGCCATCTGGAAATGATGAATCGCCTCGTGATTGGCGAACAGATGCCGGGCATACACCCCCGCGTCGAAATAATAGGGAGCCGCCTCGCTCTCGCTGCCGCTCATCTCCAGGTGATGCGCGATCTCACCGGAATAGGGAGAGGCTTTCGCCTGATTGCCCAGGTAGCCAATAAGCACGGCAGCGGCACGTTTGTGCAGCAGCCTGCGCCGGGCGGTGCTTAAATCTTCGTACATCAAGCGCCGCAGCGTGTCGTGAAAGAAATCGTAGTTGAGGCCATCGTACTCGGCTTTGGCGACGAGCAGGCCATGCGCCAGGAGACTATCCAGGCCGTCAATCACCTCCTCCTCGCTGCGCCCGCTGCACGCTTGCAGCAGTTGATCGTCAAAGGCGCGGCCAATCACGCTGGCGGCCCCCAGAAGCTGTTGCAGCGATTCGCCGATAGGGGCCAGACGCGCCCGCAGCAGATTCTCGGCACTGCGCGGCAGAGTCCAGGCCTCGGCCTCGTCCGCCGCGTTGAAATCGCCCGATGTGACCAGGGGCAGGAGTTCGACCAGGAAGAACGGCAGCCCTTCCGATTCGGCGTACAGACGCTCGATAAGCGGCGCGTCGGTGATCCCGGCAAAGTGGGCCAGTTCATGGACGCTGCTCATGTCCAGGCGATGAAGCTGGATAAATTGAAGCGTGCCGCCGGCGCGTTCGTACTCGGTCAGCGCGCTGCGCAGACGATCCAGGATTTCGCTCTTGCCATTGCGCCAGGTAAGGATGCGCAGGGGCGCCTGCTGCGGCCTGCGGCGCAGGTAATAGTTCAGAAAGTCGAGCGTCGCGTGGTCGCCCCACTGCAAGTCTTCCAGCACCAACAGGCGCGGGCTGTTCAGCGTCAACCAGCGCGTCGAAAGCCTGGGCGATGGCCTCGATCAGGCGCGATTGAGCGGCGATGCTGTCCGTCATCGGCTCGATATCCGAACGGTAGCTGACGATTTCCGGCAGCAGCCGTACCAGCTCATTGAGCCAGGGTGCGGACAGGGCATCCAGCCAGTCCGGTTGGGCGAGTGCCGCCCGCAGCGCGCGAATCACCGGCGCATAAGCCAGATCCATCTCGCTTTCATAGCAGTGGATGATGAGAGACGGCTCGGCGGATTTCTGCGCAATGACAGCATCGACCAGCCGCGTCTTGCCGATCCCCGCTTCCCCTTCAATACAAATGACCTGCTCGGCGATCTCCCCACGTTCGACAGCAGCGCTGGCCGCCAGAATCTGTGCCAGCGCGTCCTGCCGCCCGACCAGCGGCAGCAGCAGCGGGGGCGATGTCGTGGGCTTCGTATACGCGGCAGATGCCGGGCGCTCGGCGATGAGCCTGCGGTTGACCGGCGGCGCTTCCAGCTTATTTTCCAGAATCTGGCGATACAGCGTGCTGGTCTCTTCCAGTGGGGGCGTCCCCAGTTCCTGATCGAGGATGCGGACGCAGTCGCGGTACTGGCGGATCGCCAGCTCACGCTGACCGGCCCAGGCGAAAAGCTGGATCAGGTCGCGGTGGGCGGCCTCGTTTAAGGGGTCCAACGCCAGCCAGCGCTGAGCGGTCTCAGCAGCCAGCTCATACTCACCGGCATCGCTTTGAAGCTGGACCAGCCGGTGCAGAATGCCCGCATACAGCCGCCGCGTGTGCTCCGCCTGCTGCGACTGCCACAGGTCAAATTCGGCACTGTCGCGCAGCGAGAATCCCTGCATGAATTCGCCGTTCCAGAGGGATTCGGCCTGTGTCAGCGGTTCGAGACAGCGGAGGCAAACCTCGCGCGCTGTGTGACCATGTGTGTGACAGTCCTGCACGTAGTCGTGCATGTGCTGCCAGTCGCAGGCGATCACGTCGTCTTTGAAAGCAATCGCTTCGCGTTCAATCTCCAGGCCGACCCCACCCAGCGCCGCGTTCAGTGCCGACAGGGTGCGCCGCAGTGCCGCCCGTGCCGCCGTCTGGTCGCTGTCCGGCCACAGGAGCGCGGCTAAGGTATCCCGGCTCTGGTAGCCAGGGTTGATCGCCAGGTAAGCCAGCAGGGCGATGGCCTTGCGCGTATCGACCGAGACGAGAACGCCGTCGCACTCAATATAGGGCGTGCCGAGCAGGTGAAGCGCAAGCCGGGACATGACGACAACCTTTTTTACAGTGTAATGACCCCCTAAGTGTAGCGCGGGATCGTTACGAATACGCTACGAAAATTCGCCTCGTAACGTCGGATCGTGGTTGTGAATTTCGTAACGATTTCAGGACGTGCGGCAGTTAGGCTGAGGACAGGTTGAGCGGGCGGAGGACCGCAGCCTGTCAGCCATTTTTATCACAGATCAGATTAGGAGTGTGTGCTATGAACCGAGTTCGTCTGTTCCGCAGTGCGGTGCTCATCTTTGTCCTGCTGGCCTTCACTGTGGTCGGGCAGGCCCAGGATGAGCCAGCCATCCCGGAAGTCACCATCACCGCCAGCGAAGACGGCGTGGCCCTTCCCGAAGACCTCAGCGCCGGGCTAACGACCATCACCTTCGACAACCAGACCGAGGACGATTATTCCCCGCTGCTGCTGCGGGTGAACGAAGGCGCAACGCTGGAGGACTTTCTATCGAACATGGACAGCGATCCGGCCACAGCGCTGACCTATGTCAGCATCCTGGGCAGCCTGGATACCGCGGCGGGCGAGTCGCACAGTGTGACGTACGACCTGAGCGCCGGGGATTACGCCTTCATGAACTTTGGCTCGGACACGCCGGACATCAACACCTTCACAGTGGCCGAAAGCAGTGACGAAAGCGCCCCCGCGCCGGAAGCGGATGTGCAGGTCACGATGGTCGATTTCGCCTATGCCATCCCCGATACGCTGGCAAGCGGCCCGCAGGTATGGGAACTCCACAACGAGGGCCAGCAGCCGCATGAAATGGGCATCTTCAAAGTCGATGACGACGCCACGCTGGAAGACGTCCAGTCCACATTGATGAACATGATGATGAGCGAGGACGAAAACGCGGAATTCCCCTACGAATCCGCCATGTTCTGGACGCCGATGGGGCCTGATGCCCAGGCCTGGATCGACGTTGACCTGGAGCCGGGGACCTATGTCGCCACCTGCTTCCTGCCGGATTTCCTGGGCGATATGACGCCGCACATGATGCACGGCATGATTAAGCTGTTCAAGGTCGCGGAATAGCAGTCCAAAGGGGCATGGTGGTATCACTGTGCCCCTTCTCGTAACGAATTCAGGACGGTGGTTGGTTAGTCTGAAAGCACATTGAGCGAAAAGGCGGAGGACAACAATGGCAGACACCCGGTCAGTTCATGATAAGGATGTGACAATCGGCGATGTGGCTGTGAACGGACTGCTCGGCGGCATTCTGGCGGGCGCAGCCATGCTGGTCTATCTGCTCGTCGCGCTGGGACTCGGCGGCGAGAGCCTGAGCACGGTCCTTTTGCGATTTGGTCCGGCAGACGGTGCAGCCTCACCCCTGTTTGGAGCCGTCGATCATCTGGCTGTGAGCGGCATCTACGGGATGGTCTTCGCACTCATCTGGCACTGGATCACCCAGCGGAGTAACCGGCATGGTCTGGCACTGGTCGCCGGGTTGATCTACAGCGTCTGCTGTTTGCCGCGCCAAGTGGCTCCTGCTGCCCGCGACTGGCTCACCGCTGCTGGAAATCCCACTGCATTTTGGCATCGGCCATCTGATATACGGGGTTATACTCGGCCTGCTTGCCTGGCGCGCATGAAAAAGTAAAACACGATAGAACTGATAGGGTATGGTCGAGAAGGAGGCCATGAAACCACAGTGCGATCATTTATACCCGGAGGGACTGAGCCAATGACCCCGTTTCACCGTTTCGTAAGGATCATCGCGGTGCCTATCTTCGTGTGTGCGGGGGTGATGGTACTCAGCAACATCCTGGATATGCTGACGCAGCCAGGCGAAGACAGGCTGTTTACATTGATTCTCATGGGCATTGCGGCGCTGGATGTCGGGTTGGGCATCCTGCTGATACGCCGCGTCCCGGATAACGTGATCGGCCTGCTCTGCGCGATTTACGGCACGGGCTATATCTTCTGGGGCATGTATGACAGCAATGTCCTCAAGTCGTACCTGGTTCTTTATCCAGATGTGATTACCCTCCCTGCGCTGTTCTTCCTGATCCTCTATTTCCCCAATGGTCGCCTGTATCCGCCGCGCTGGAGCAGTGCAGGCATTGGGGTCTGGCTGTTGGAAATTGTACTGAACCTGTTCAAGACGCTGTCGCAGCCGGTGTTAGTCGACGCATTCGACAGCAGCAAGACCCAGGCCAACCTTCTGTATGTTCCGGCATTGGCCCCGCTGACGAACATAGCCTCCGGTCTGACTGGACTGCTCAATTTGGGCTTCGTCATCTTGCTGATTACCCTGCCCTTCCTGCGTTACCGCCACGCCGACGAACGGACGCGGCTGCAAATGCGCTGGCTGACCTTTATGGCGCTGCCGATGGTCCTCTTCCTCGGACTCGCCTTAGCTGCCGGTGCAACTGACAGTCCAGAGTCTATTCGTATTGCGACGTTCCTGATCTCTTGCCTGTTTATCATCGCCTTTCCACCGATCAGCCTCGGTAATGCGATTCTCCGTCACCGGCTGTATGACATCGACATCATCATCCGGCGCACACTGATCTATTCCATTCTGACAGCAGTACTCGGCGCGATTTACTTCGGCGGGGTCGTTCTGGCCCAGCAGATCTTCAAAGCAGTCACCGGTGAAGGCTCCGATCTGGCAGTCGTCGTCTCGACCCTGCTGATCGCAGCGCTCTTCTCGCCGCTCCGCCGTCGAATCCAGCAGACCATTGACCGCCGTTTCTACCGCCGCAAGTACGATGCTGAGCACACCCTGGCGCGTTTTAATCAGTCGCTGCGCGATGAGGTCGAGATGGACGTGCTTCAGACGCAGTTGGTCGCTGTGGTCCAGGAGACCATGCAGCCAGACCAGATGGCCCTGTGGGTCAATGCCCAGAAAGATGCGCAATCATGAAGAACGAACGGCCCCAGCAGCCCGCCTGGTTTTACTGGTTTTTCGTCTGTTTTTCCGCGCTGTCGATGATCCCGTTTGCCTATCTGATCTTCGATTTCGTAACGCATCCACTGGCCCCTGAGACCTCCTATGGCTCAGTAGCTTACCGTTTGTTCATCGCGTTGGTGATCGTCCCGCTTTGTTTGATCGGATCGGTGTTGGTGCTGCGCCGCGCGCCGCGCAATGTAATCGGGCTTTTCTTGCTCACCTGGACGGCCACCATCATGATCTCCACCGTGCGCCTGGACTCGCCCATCTCCGTAGAGAATTTCAATTTCATTGGTTTCGCTGTGTGGCTGCTGCCGCTGTTCTTCCCGGATGGGCAGCCCTCGCCCCGGCGCTTTGGGAACTGGGTACGGTTGCTTGCAGTGACCTACCCCCTGGCGATCCTGCTATCTATCATGGGGCTTCCCACAGTCAACCTCATTCGTTTCCAGCAGCAAGTCGGTCAGGCGGTCAACCCCATTTTCGTCCCCGGCCTGCTTCCCTTAAGGGGCTTTTTTGACATGCTGTCGTTCGTTTGCTGGGTGACGTCCATGATCCTGATCGTGCCGTCCATCGTGCTGCGCTACCGGGCCAGCGCTTACATCGTGCGCCAGCAGATCAAATGGCTGCTCTGGGTCTATGGTCTGATTATCAGCCTGCTTGTCATCCTGCTGATCGCTCAGGCTCAGCCTGGGGTTGATCCGCAATCCAGCATTTCCCTGGCGATGAACTTTGCCTTTGAGGTCTTTTATGAACTTGCGCCGCTGCTGGTCGTTGGCAATGCCATCCTGCGGCACCGGCTCTACGACATCGACATCATCATCCGGCGCACGCTGATCTACTCCATCCTGACCGCGGTGCTGGCCGCGATCTATTTTGGCGGGGTCGTCCTGGCGCAGCAAGTCTTTAAAACGGCAACTGGCGAAAGCTCAGATCTGGCGATTGTGGTTTCGACGCTGCTGATCGCCGCGTTGTTCAACCCGCTGCGCCGCCGCATCCAGCAGACCATTGACCGCCGCTTCTACCGTCGCAAGTACGATGCCGAACTGACTCTGGCGCGCTTCAACCAGACGCTGCGCGATGAAGTCGATATGGAGACACTGCAAACACAGTTGGTCACGGTCGTTCAGGACACGATGCAGCCTACGCAGATTGCCCTATGGGTGCAGGAGTAACGCATGAATGAACAGGCTGTCCGGCGGGACTGGTTCTACGGGTTCATTGTGCTGCTCATCGCCATCCATATCCCGGTCGATGCGCTGCTTGTATGGGACTTCGTGACGCACCCACTTACGCCGGATTTCCAGCATGGCTCCATCGCGTTCCGTCTGGTCGTCATGCTCATCATGGTGCCGGTAGTCATCGTCGTCGCGGTCCTGGTCAACCGGCGTGCGCCCGGCAACGTCACTGGATTATTCTTGCTGTTGTGGATAACGGGTGCGCTAGAGCTGACAGCACGCCCCGAAATCCAGATTCTACACGAGGTGGCGATTGACTGGGTGGGTATCTGGTTTCTGCCGCTCTTCTTCCCGGATGGCCGTGCCTTTCCGCGCCGTTTTGAACGCTCTATTCGATTCCTCTGCGTCGGCCTGGTGTTGAGCGTTGTTCTATTCTCCATCAGCTCACCTTATTCGTTCAGCATCCAGCTTGCCAATCCGCTATATATCCCAGCCTTTTCGAGCCTATTTGACCTGGTAAGCACCATCGAACCGCTGCTTCTGCTGGCGACCCTTATGACCCTGATACTGTCGCTCGTTGCACGCTACCGTGGCAGCAGCCAGGGCGTCCGGCAACAGATGAAATGGCTGCTGTGGGTCACTCTCAGCATTATCGTGGTCTTGATTCCGGCAGTGGTCACGGGCATAGTCACACGAGACCCGCAGACCTACTCACCGTTAGAAAGCCTGATTAGTGCCATTGAGAACATCTATATCCCACTGGCTCCCTTCGTCGCCATCAGTATCGCCATCCTACGCCATAAGTTGTATGACATCGACATCATCATCCGGCGCACACTGATTTACTCCATCCTGACAGCGGTGCTTGGCGTGATCTACTTCGGCGGGGTCGTGCTGGCGCAGCAGGTCTTCCGGGCGACCACCGGCGAGACCCCGGATTTGGCGATTGTCGTCTCGACCCTGCTGATCGCCGCGCTCTTCTCGCCGCTCCGCCGTCGAATCCAGCAGACCATTGACCGCCGTTTCTATCGCCGCAAATACAATGCCGAACTGACCCTGGCGCGCTTCAACCAGTCTCTGCGCGATGATGTGGACATGGAAACACTCCAAACGCACTTGGTCGCGGTCGTGCAGGCGACCATGCAACCAGACCAGATGGCCCTGTGGATCAATGGGCAGAGAGACGTGCAGTCATGAATGAACGCTCACAGCAGCCCGCCTGGTTCTTCTGGTATTTCGCCATCTACACCGCGTTGACGATGATTCGGCATTTGGCTATCTGCCTTCGACTTCATCACCCATCCGCTCGCACCTGATATTGCCTATGGTTCAGTGGCCTTTCGCCTGATTCACGGCCTTGGTGATCGGCCAGCTGGTTTGATCGGATCGAGGATGGTGCTGCGCCGCGCCCGCGCAACGTGACCGGGTTTTTCTTGCTCATTTGGACTGTGCTTTATCATGGTAGGTCCACCGTGCGGTTAGACTCGCCCGTGGCGATGGAGACGTTTAATTTCATGGTCGTCGGAGTATGGTTGCTTCCGCTGTTCTTCCCGGACGGGCAGCCTTCACCCCAGCGCTATGGGAGCTGGGTGCGGCTGCTCAGCGTTTTCTACACGACCATGCTTCTTGCCTCCGCCGATGTCAAACCCGACAGCTACCCTTTATCGCGCCTACAGCAGCAAATAGTGCCAGGTTGCCAATCCGATCTTGATCCCTGGCTTGTCTCCGTTGGACGATCTGTTTGGCGTCTTATCGTTCCTCGGCTTTTTACACTCTTGATCTGATTGTGCCATCGATGGTCATGCGCTACCGGGCGAGCGATTACATGGTGCGCCAGCAGATCAAATGGTTCGCCTGGGTATATGCTCTGATCATCAGCGTGGGCGTGCTGATCCTGATCGCCCTGAAGCTCCTCAATCCCCAGCGTAATTTTCATGGGCTGATCATTTGCGTTCGGATTCTTTTGATCAGCTTGCGCCGCTGCTCGTCATCGGCAACGCCATTCTGCGCCACCAGCTCTACGACATCGACATCATCATCCGGCGCACACTGATCTATTCGCATCCTGACAGCGGTGCTGGCCGCGATCTATTTTGGCGGGGTCGTCCTGGCGCAGCAAGTCCTTAAAACGGCAACTGGCGAAAGCTCAGATCTGGCGATTGTGGTTTCGACGCTGCTGATCGCCGCGTTGTTCAACCCGCTGCGCCACCGCATCCAGCAGACGATTGACCGCCGTTTCTACCGCCGCAAGTATGATGCCGAACAGACTCTGGCCCATTTCAGCCAGACTTTGCGCGATGAGGTCGATGCGGAAACCCTGCAAGCGCAGTTGGTCGCGGTCGTTCAGGACACGATGCAGCCCACGCAGATTGCCCTGTGGATCAGTGCGCAGAAAGAGGTGCAGCCATGAACGAACGCCCCCAGCAGCCCGCCTGGTTCTTCCGGTATTTCGCCGTCTACACCGCGCTGACCATGCTCGCGTTTGTCTATCTGGCGGTCGATTTTGTGACGCATCCCATCGCGCCCGATTTCACCTACGGCTCGGTGGCCTATCGTCTTATATACTGCGCTGATCATCGCCCCGCTGGGGATCATCACCTCGATCATGATCCTGCGGCGCAGCCCGCGCAACGTCATCGGCCTCTTTCTGCTCAGTTGGACCGTGGTCATCATGGTGGGATCGCTGCGGCTCGATTCCCCAATCTCTGGGGAAGTGTTCAACTTCTCCTATGCGGGTTTCTGGCTGCTGCCGCTGTTCTTCCCGGATGGGCAGGCATCGCCTCGCCATTTTGACCGGTTCATACGCTACTTTGCCGTCATCAACTCGCTGAGTTTCTTTGTTTCCTCCACTCTCTCGCCGACGCTGCCCATGTATCGACTGAACGCAACCGTCGGTGAGGTAGCCAATCCTTTTTTCATCCCTGCGCTTGCCCCTTACGCAATCCCGATTCAAACTTTTCAGTTTATCGTCTGGTTCAGCTTATTGCTGCTGATCGTACCTTCGCTGGTCATCCGCTATCGGGGTGCCAATGCGGAAGTACGGCAGCAGATCAAATGGTTCGCCTGGGTTTATGCGATCATCGCCGGGGTCTTCCTGGTCATGATTGCCCTGAACCAAATGGAAAATCAAGGCATTGGGACGGTGATCTTCGGTGAGTTCTTCCGTATCGCACCGATCCTGAGCATCGGCTTTGGCATCCTGCGGCACCAACTGTACGACATCGACATTATCATCCGGCGCACGCTGATCTACTCCATCCTGACCGCCGTGCTCGCCATCATCTACTTCGGCGGGGTCGTGCTGACTCAACAGGTCTTCAGAGCCGCGACCGTCGAAAACTCCGATCTGGAGATTGTCGTCTCCACCCTGTTGATTGCAGCGCTAGTCAATCCGCTGCGCCGCCGCATTCAGAATCTCATTGATCGCCGCTTCTACCGCCGTAAGTACGATGCCGAATTTACCCTGGCGCGCTTCAACCAGACTCTGCGCGATGAAGTCGATATGGAAACGCTGCAATCCCGCTTGATCGGCGTTGTGAATGAAACCATGCAACCGGACCAGATGGCGCTCTGGATCATACCCCAGGAGGACAAGCCGTGATGGACGAGCGTTCACAGCAGCCCATCTGGTTTTTCTGGTATTACGTCGGCTATACCGCGTTGACCCTGCTTGGATTCGCGTACCTGGCCTTCGACTTCGTGACGCATCCCCTCGCGCCCGACTTCACCTACGGCTCGGTGGCCTACCGCATGATCACGGCATTGGTCATTGCCCCGTTGAGCCTCGTCGTGTCGATCACCGTCCTGCGCCGCAGACCGCGCAACGTCATTGGCCTGTTCCTGCTCAGTTGGACTACGGTGATTATGATGGGTACCCTGCGCGCCGGTTCGCCGATCTCTGTCGATGTCTTTACCTACAGCTACCAGAGCATCTGGCTGATCCCCATCTTCTTCCCGGATGGGCAGCCTTTCCCGCGGCGCTACCAACGCGCGCTGCGCTACTTTGTCGCCGCAAGTACATTGAGCTTCTGCGTCTTTGTGACAATCTCCCCCACGATCCCCCAGTATCGTTTTGGCGAGATGGTCGGCACAGTCGCCAATCCCCTCTTTATCGCTGCGCTCGCACCCTTCACAGATATACTCACAGCCATTCAACTGCTGCTGTGGGTCCCGACAGTGCTCATGATTATTCCCTCGTTGGTCGGCCACTATCTAAGCGGCGGCCTGCGAATTCGCCAGCAGATCAAATGGTTCATCTGGGTCTATGCCATCATCCTGGCCTTTTTCGTGGCGGGTGGCCTGGGTCTGTGGGACAAGCAGAGTATCTTCGCCTTTGTGGACAATGAACTGTTTCAGATCGCGCCCTTCCTGACCATCGCCTACGTCATTCTACGGCATCATCTCTACGACATCGACATTATCATTCGCCGCACCCTGATCTATTCGGTCCTGACAGCGGTTCTCGGCGCAATTTATTTTGGCGGGGTCGTGCTGGCTCAACAGGTCTTCAGAGCCGCGACCGTCGAAAACTCCGATCTGGAGATTGTCGTCTCCACCCTGTTGATTGCAGCGCTAGTCAATCCGCTGCGCCGCCGCATTCAGAGATCTCATTGATCGCCGCTTCTACCGCCGTAAGTACGATGCCGAATTTACCCTGGCGCGCTTCAACCAGACTCTGCGCGATGAAGTCGATATGGAAACGCTGCAATCCCGCTTGATCGGCGTTGTGAATGAAACCATGCAACCGGACCAGATGGCGCTCTGGATCCAGGCAGACGTTTCGAATTCGTCAAAATCTGTCGTACCGTAACGTTTTCAGGACGATGACCTGTTAGGCTGAGGTCAGATTGGAGAATGTGCAATGACCGTATTGACAGCCCCAATTCGCAATCTTATCCGCCGCAGCGCCGCACCAACCGCGCAGCCGCGTGATGCTGAGGCGCGTGCCTCTGCAACGGTCATCCCGGCGATTGATATTCCGGCGAACGATCCGCTGTATGTCTACTGCCTTGCCTCGCCTGGGGTGGTCGAAGTGGACCATCTGAAAATGGACTCCGAGGCGCTGGCGCAGCTGCGTGCGGCGGGCATCCGGCTGTTGATCCCGCTGGTCAATCAGGGTGAACTGGTCGGGATGCTCCAGTTGGGCAACCGCCTGAGCGATCAGGAATACTCGCCGGACGATTTCCGCCTGCTGAACAACCTCGCGCCGCAGGCCGCTGCCGCGCTGCGGGTCGCTCAGTTGGCTTACCAGCAGCAGGTGGAAGCGCGCCGCCGTGAACGCATCGAACAGGAACTGCGCGTCGCCGGAATCATCCAGCAAACCCTGCTGCCGAAAGAGGTGCCCAGCATCGAAGGCTGGCAGCTTGCGACTCACTGGCAGCCAGCGCGCAGCGTGGGCGGCGATTTCTACGACTTCATGCCGCTTTCTGATGGGCGCTTGATGATTACCATTGGCGACGTCACCGACAAGGGTGTGCCTGCGGCGCTGGTCATGGCCTCAACGCGCTCGGTGCTGCGCGCGGCAGCGGAACGGCTGGTCTCGCCGGGTGAGATTCTGCGCCGGGCCAACGACGTGCTCTGCCCGGATATGCCGCCCAAGATGTTCGTCACCTGCTTATGCGCCGTGCTCGAACTGCGCAGCGGGCGGATGCAGTATGCCAACGCCGGACACAATGCGGCCCAGCAGCGCACGAAAGATGGCGTGATCGAACTGCGCGCACGCGGGATGCCGCTCGGCCTGATGCCGGGCATGGATTACGAAGAAAAAGAGACCGTGCTGGCGCAGGGCGACACCGTCCTGATGTACAGCGATGGCCTGGTCGAGGCGCACAATCCCGACCGCGAGATGTTTGGCATGAAGCGCCTGCAAGCGCTGGTGGACGAGCACCCCGGCGGTGAAATGCTGATTAGCTATCTGCGCGATGCGCTGTTTGCCTTCACCGGGGCCGAATGGGAACAGGAAGACGATGTGACGCTGGTCGTGATCCAGAACGAGGCAGAACAGCCAGCGACAGAGACGGACGAGGGTGGCTGGCAGACACTGGACGAGTTTGAAGTCCCCAGCGAAATCGGCGGTGAACGCGCCGTCATGGAGCGCGTGGCGACAGCGGTCCAGGAGACGGCGATGCCAGAGGCGCGCATGGAGCGCCTGAAGACCGCCGTAGCCGAGGCGACGATGAACGCGATGGAGCACGGCAATCATTACCAGCTAGGCCTGCCGGTGAAAATCCGTGTCGCCCTCAACAGCGACGAACTGGCGGTGTTTGTGACCGATCAGGGCGGCAGTCCAACGGTCATGGAGTCGCCGACGCCGGATCTCCAGGCCAAATTATCCGGCGAACAATCGCCGCGCGGCTGGGGCCTGTTTCTCATCAAGGCTATGGTCGATGACCTGCGGGTCCATGCCGGTGCCGACGAACACACCATCGAACTGATCTTTAAGCTGCAAGGAGAGGGCCATGCCGGATCGTAGTTTTGAGGCGACACTCCGCCATCCTGTGATGCATCTTGCAGGGGCGGTCATCATTGACCTGCAAGGCGAAATCAACGGCGGTGTCGAAACCGCCCTGAACATCGCCTTTGAACAGGCCGAAGCGGAAGACGCGCAGAATATCATCCTGAACTTCAGCAAGGTGGACTACATCAACAGCACTGGCATTGCCTTGATCGTCGGGCTGCTGGCGCGTGCGCGCAAGGCACATCGCACGCTGACCGTCTTCGGGCTAAACGAGCATTACACGGATATTTTCAACATCACTCGGCTGGTGGATTTCATGAATATCCTGCCGGACGAGCAGAGTGCAGTCAATCAGGCCATTTCATCTAGCCCAGAACAGCAGGAGTGATCTTATGACCCAGGCGAATGTAACGATGACAGTACGCAAGATCGCTGAGCGAGTCGGCATTATCGACATCCAGGGTGAGGTGACCGGCGCGGCTGAAAACGCGCTCACCGATGCCTACACCCAGGCTGGCGCGGAGGCGCAGGCGGTGGTGCTCAATTTCAGCGGCCTGGAATATATGAACAGTTCCGGGATCGGCCTGCTGGTCATGCTCCTGATTCGTGCCCAGCGCCAGGGGCAGAGGCTGTTGGCTGTCGGGCTGTCGGAGCATTACGAAGAGATCTTCCAGCTTACCCGGCTCAACGAAGCGATCAGTCTTTTTGATAACGAAGACGCTGCCTTGGCTGCACTCAAGAGCGGCGCGCGTAAGTAACGTGGTTCTAGCAGAGGCAGGAGAGAGCATGATGAACAGCGAATCGAATCACGCTGAGAACAAGGGCAGCGCGCCCGAAACGCCCCGCGATGATGCTGGGAACTGGGCCAGGCCGGTGGAACGCCTGACGGTGAGTGATGTGCCGAGCGCGGCGCTCAACCTCAACGTCGATGGGCGGCAAACTCTCAGCCCACTTAAGGGATTCGGCCAGCTGTGGCAGAAAACCTATCATGTGCGTTTGAGCGGTGTCACCGCATCGCCTGCGGAGGTGGTCGCCGTATGGAAGGAACGCTTTCCGGAGTTCCAGCCGAAGGAGAATCGCTTCTATCCTTCGGTGGCCGGGGTGAAACCGGGCGAGGTCGTGCTCATCAACGCCATGACCCCCGGCGGACCCGTCTCTACCGGCGTTATGGTGATGTACTCGGACGATGAATCCTTTACGCTGATGACCCCCGAGGGTCATCCGGAATCGGGTTGGGTCACCTTCAGCGCTTATGAATCAGAGGGCTGCACTGTCGCCCAGGTCCAGTCGCTGGCCCGCGCCAACGACCCCTTTTACGAGATCGCTTTCCGGCTGGTCGGCTCACGTTTGCAGGAGAGCATCTGGCGGCATATGCTGACGACCCTGGCACAGCATTACGGTGTCCGCACTACGGTTGATCTAGTCAAAGTCTGTATTGACCCACGCTTGCAATGGTCCGAAGCGGGCAACCTGCGTCACAACGCACAGATTCGCACCTTCCTCTACACGCTGGCCTCGCCGGTCACCCGGCTGGTCCGTTCCCGGAGGCAGTGAACGCAATGACGGATTACGATGCCGTCGTCGTCGGCTCCGGACCTAATGGCTTGGCGGCGGCGATTACCCTGGCGCAGGCGGGCTGCAAGACGCTCGTGCTGGAGGCGAAGGCGACGATTGGCGGTGGGATGCGCACGGGGGAGGCGACTCTGCCCGGTTTCCAGCACGATCATTGTGCCAGTGTGCATCCGCTGGCGCTGGCCTCGCCCTGTTTTCGCAGTCTGCCGCTGGCAGAGTACGGCCTGGACTGGGTGCTGCCCCCGGCGGCGCTGGCTCACCCCCTGGATGACGGCAGGGCGCTGCTGCTGGAACGCTCCATCGAGGCCACGGCTGAGCAGTTCGGCCCGGATGCCGCGACCTACCGGCGGTTGGTCGGCGCACTGGTCAATCATTACGAGGCCATCCTGCACGAATTCCTGGGGCCGCTGCGCATTCCGCGTCACCCACTGACGCTGGCGGGTTTCGGCATGGTGGCGCTGCCCCCGGCGAAGCTGCTGGCTCAACTGCTCTTCCGCGATGACGGCGCGCGGGCGCTCTTCGCGGGTATGGCGGCCCATGCGATTCGTCCGCTGGAACATCCGGCTACAGCGGCTTACGGCCTGATGATGGCGATGCTGGGTCATGCGCTGGGCTGGCCGTTGGCGCGCGGCGGCTCCCAGCAGATTGCCGAGTCGCTGGTGGGCTATCTGCGGCATCTGGGCGGCGAGATCGTGACCGACTGCGAAGTGCGTTCGCTGGACGAGCTGCCCCCGGCGCGGGCGATCCTGCTGGACCTCACGCCGAAGCAAATTCTGCGCATCGCCGGATCCTGGCTCCCGGCGGGTTACCGGCGGCAGTTGGAGCGCTATCGCTACGGACCGGGTGTCTTCAAGATTGACTACGCGCTCAGCGAGCCGATTCCCTGGCGCGCCAACGCCTGCACCCGCGCGGCGACGGTGCATCTGGGTGGCAGCCTGGACGAAATCTGCCGCAGCGAAGCCGACGCAGCCGCTGGACGAATCAGCGAGCGGCCCTTTACACTGGTGGTGCAGCCCACGCTGTTTGATGCCTCGCGCGCGCCTGCGAGTCAGCATATCGCCTGGGTCTACTGTCACGTGCCGCACGGGTCCGACGTGGACATGACCGAGCGCATTGAAGCCCAAATCGAGCGTTTTGCGCCCGGTTTTCGTGACTGTATCCTGGCCCGGCATACCCGCGGCCCCCAGGCAATGGAAGCCTATAACCCGAACTACATCGGCGGGGACATCGCGGGCGGCGTGCAGGATCTGCGCCAGTTATATACCCGGCCCGCCTTGCGCCGCGTGCCCTATTCAACGCCCGTGAAAACGCTGTATGTCTGCTCCGCTTCGACACCGCCCGGCGCTGGCGTGCATGGCATGTGCGGCTATTATGCGGCGCGGGCCGTGCTAGCGAGACTGGACAACTGATGCCAAAAGCCGTCTTCTTTAATGTGCCAGCCCACAGGCATGTCAACCCGTCGCTGCCGCTGGTGGCGGAACTTGTGGAGCGTGGTCATGAGATCACCTATTTTGTGACTGAGTCATTTCGCCAGAAGGTCGAGGCGACAGGGGCCACTGTGCAGATTTATGATGCGATCGAAGACGATTACTTCGAACGGCGCGGGCTGAATGGGACCGAGCCACAAAAAGCCCCCGTTCCCTGCTGACCACGACTCAGGCTATCCTGCCGGACTTATTGCACACGATTCGGCAGGCCCGGCCAGATTATGTTCTGTATGACTGTATGTGTTCCTGGGGCTGCTACCTGGCGCAAACCCTGAAGCTGCCTTCGGTCTCGTCCTTTTCACTCCTGTTCCTGTCCATCAGGTATATTGGTGATACCTTCCGCGCGGGTGGTGGCGCCTCACGTGCAGTAGATGAGATTGACGCACTGCTGTGACATGCTGAAGTCTGATATAGCAGCGCTAGATACAAACAGAAAGTCGTGCTGCTCGAGCCGCAATTTGACCGCTATGGTGGATTAGCTTATTGAACCTCAGTTCTGGATAAGGAGAGGTAGGAGACCTCAAGCGAAAAACGCTACTCTTTAGGTGTCGAAGCCAAAGAGAGGAGGTCTCCTGATGGATAGTTAGTGGAATTGTTTGTGGCCGTCGATGATTTCTGGCTTGTTTTCCGTCCGCGCTGGCATGAGCATCTGCTGGCGAGCGGGGAACGGCAGCGGATTCGTGCGTCGCGCCTGTCAGAAAGTGAGGTGATGACCATCGTGATCCTCTTTCATCAAAGCCACTATCGGGACTTCAAGGCCTTCTACCTGGACTATGTGTGCCGCCATCTGCGGAGTGAGTTTCCCAAGCTGGTCAGTTACAGCCGCTTTGTCACCCTGATGCAGCAGATGGGCATTCCCCTCTACGTGTTTCTGCGCCTGAGTATGGGGCGCTGCACAGGTCTCTCCTTTGTGGACAGCACGCCGCTGGCTGTCTGCCACAATCGCCGCATTGCCCGTCACCGGGTCTTCGATGGCTGGGCGGCACGGGGCAAAACGACGATGGGCTGGTTCTACGGCTTCAAACTGCATCTGATCGTCAATCATGAGGGCGAAATCATCGCTTTTGCCCTCACAGCAGGCAATGTTGATGACCGTGTACCCGTTCCCGAACTGATCCAGCATGTATTCGGCAAGTTGTTTGGCGACAAAGGCTACCTGTCGCAGCCGCTACGCGACGATCTGCGCGACATCGGCATTGAGTTGATTACCTCCCTCCGGCGCAACATGAAACCTCAGTTGATGCCGCTGTACGATAAACTCATGCTCAAGCGACGTTCGATCATTGAAACCATCAACGATCAGTTGAAAAACATTTCCCAGATTGAGCATTCCCGCCATCGCAGTGTCAACAACTTCTTCGTCAACCTGGTCGCCGGGCTGATCGCCTACTGCCGTCGCCCCTACAAGCCTTCGGTTCAGCTTGATCCCAGAGAATATCGCTCACTGGCGGCCATCAACTGATGGCACGCCTTATCCAGAATTCAGGTTTGTTATGGGAACTTGGACCTGAGGGGCCAAGTTCCGTTAACTAGGCATTTCTACACCTTCGAAATCCCTGTTCCGCTTTCGACCGAGAGCAATCTTCGCAATCCTGACAAAGAGCAGCTTCGGGCAGATGTACTTGCCATGCGCAGGCAAGGTATGAGTTGCCGCCAGATTGGTTTCGAACTCGGCATCCACTGGACACGTGTGCATCAGCCTGCGAGAAAGTAGTGATCTTCACAATATAGACAGAGGGTGCAACGACGTATTCTATACATATATACGTGAACCAACCCTGTCTATAACTATATCTTGCAGCTGAGTTTTCGCTGAGTTGTGGGCCTGGTCTTAGCGTTGAATGCTGGCGGCCCACCGGGCAACCAGCCAGATGAAGCGTGGATTGTACAGTAGATAACGACGGCCTAACCGCCTGGGTTCTGTCATCAGGCGAAACAACCATTCCAGCCCACTGCGCTGCATCCACCGGGGCGCTTGCGGTTTATTCCCTGATACGAAGTCAAAGGCCGCACCCACACCAATGAGCACCGGTGCATCCAGGTATGGGCGATAAGCCGCCATCCACAGGTCCTGAAGTGGGCTGCCCAGCCCGACCCAGATGATGTCAGGCCGAGTCTGGTTCAACATGGTGATTACGTCGTCGTTCGGCTCGATCCACCGAGTGGCAAAGCACGGCGGTGATTTCGGCCCCGGCGATTTGCAGGTCGGGAAACTCTGCTTTGAGTCGGGCGGATAATTTCACAGCTACGCCCGGCATCCCTCCATAAAAATAGTGGCGGACAGGGCTGCCCTCTGTGAAGCGGCAAACTTGACGCATAAGGTCAGGGCCGTAGATGCGCTCTGCCCCATGATGCCCCTGCCACCGCTGCAACCAGACCAAAGGCATCCCATCAGCAGCGATCAAACTGGCCTTTGACATGGCGTCGAAAATCTGCGGATCGTCATGGGCAAGGACGTAATTGTAGGCAGTACACAACGATACGTAACATCGCTGCTGCGACTGCGCCCAACTGGCAACGGTCTCCAGGGCGCTGTCCATCGAAAGTACGTCTAGAGCCAGGTGCCCGATTTGCACCCTTGCCATCGCTCAACTTCCCTGACTGTCTGCCGCATCTGGCAGGCGCAAGAATCCGCTCCCCGTGCGCGGCAGGGGATGTTCTGGATCATAGGTGCTGACAATGTAGGCTTCCTGGCTGATCCCGTAGACCTGCACGGTAAGTCCCTCCGCAGGCGCGTCGTCCCCGAAGGCGAAATCCTGCGCGACCCATTCATCTGGCAGCCAATCGCGCGTTGTCCAGAACGCGCTGCCCATAGTCATACCACAGCGGTCAAGGTATGCCATATCCTCGTCGTA
This sequence comes from uncultured Chloroflexia bacterium, assembly GCA_963772595.1. Taxonomy (GTDB): domain Bacteria; phylum Chloroflexota; class Anaerolineae; order Aggregatilineales; family Phototrophicaceae; genus CAVYXZ01. The sequence goes on from CAVYXZ010000001.1 coordinate 25,342, forward strand.
GCGTGTAATCATCGCAAAATAGGCCTCATCGAGCGGTTCCAACGTGCGCCAGAAAACTCGCAGGCGCGACTGACCGTTCTGGGCGAGCAGACGCTGGTAACCGCCGAGTTGAAGCCGGTCATCAAAGACGAAGTCATCCACGCGCGTGGCTTCGGCGGGCAGGGCCGCACTACGCTCAACGGCTGGAAAAGCCGGGCGATAGTAGGCCAGGGGAATCAGCAGTGAGGCCAGCAGGAACACAGCTGCTACCGTCCAGGCCAACCGGCGCGAAAACTGCGTATGGCCCAGCGCCAGGAGGATTGCCAGGACGGGCAGCGCAGCTGCCAGGTAGCGGGCTTGAAAATAGCCTACCTGAAGCCACCAGACCCGAATCACAGCAAGAATTATGGCGCTGGCGATGAGTGCCCATAACCAGGGCAGTTCCCGGTTGCGCGTGCGATGATAATGGACTGCACTTCCGGCCAGCCCCGCGAGGATGATCCCAATCCCGATTAGCATGAGCAGCGGCGAGGGCGGGAACTGGTCGCTGATAGTCGGGATGGTGAGCGTAGCCGATAGCTGCGCCAGTGCATTTTTGTAGATGTCAGCGCGAAACAAAGTGTTTGCCAGGCCGGATAGATCCTGAAAGGGCAAGGTATAGCGGTGTAGACGGCAAATGGGCGCATCGCAGTGCGCCAGGTTGAGGGCGACAAAGCCTGCCACAAGCACGATGATTCCAGCAATGGACAGAATCATGCGCCGGGTCTGCATACGCGCCCAGCGGATGCCGATCCACAGTGCGACCGGCAGCAGCGCCAGCCCGGTGAGTTTGGTGGCGACACTGCACAGCAGACCGCTGAAGAGAAGGCCAGCGGCCCAGCGATCCGGCTTTTGCAGCCAGCGTGCCAATCCCGCCAGGAAAAGCGCGCCGGTCAGCAGGAGCGGGGCGTCGTTGTTTAACCAGGCCGTGAACTCAAGCGTCGCGGGCATCCAGGCAAAGAGTGCTGCCGCAAGCACCGCAAGCGCCTCGTCTCGCGGATATAACCAGCGTGCGGCCAACCACACGAATATCACAGCGGCAGCCCCGATGGCAATCGTCAGCAGTCGATCCAGCCAGGCAGCCAGCGCGGTGCCAACGGGTGGAAAGCGCTCTGCGAGGCTGTGCAAATAGTACGCTTCGAAGGGGCGATCACAAATGGCGAAGGGATTCGCCTGAACCGCCCGGATAAAATCGTCATCGACTAGCGCTATCGCCGGAGCAAGCAGTAAATAATACAGCGGCGGCTGATCGAATTGCAGGTAAATCTCATAGCCCTGCGGCACCTGGGGTGCATCGGCGCGAGTCGGCAAACGCCCTTGCCGCACGATGAAATAGGCGTAGCGATAGTGATTGATCTCGTCAGAGTGTTCCCAGAGCGGTGAGTTGAGCGCAAAGCCCAGCGCCGCCACCAACCGCAGGGCCATAATCGTCGCTAACAGCCGGTACGGCGGGCGATGCAGCCGCATCAGCTCTGTCTGGGACAACCGGCGTTATCGGCCCGACCCGCCACATTGGGGCACAGGTCGTCAGCATCGCGCACGCCGTCCCGATCATAATCTGCATCAGGTCCGGCAGGTGCTGGACAGCCTTGATTTTCGACCGGGCCTCTGCGCGTCGGGCACATATCGTTGTTGTCGGGCACCTCATCACCGTCTTGGTCAATCGCCCCGTAATTCGCAAAGTCGTTCACATCATAGCCCAATTGCTTTACGAGAAAGTCCTCCGCCTGCGGCCCCAGGTCTCGATAGCCTAACTCGTTGATGAGAAAGTCCGCGACATTGCCGGAGTCACTCTCCTCGACCACATAGTCGAGCAAGCGGCCTGTATCGGCCAAGTGAACGGCATTAAAGATCGGTTGGTTGGTATTCAATGCCTCGACCCTGGTTTCGTTAAGCGGCGCAGCGGTCTCGATCTCGCGCTCCAGCAAGCCCGAGCTAACCGGAATGTTTTCAACAACCGGCACATCGGCATAGCTGGAAGCCTCACTGGGTGACCCGCTGGCATCACCATCTGGGTTCAGAGGAACCAGGGTGCGCGAACCGGCCACAATGGTGCGTGTGCTGTTCCCTGCCGTGACACGAACGGCTCCTTCGATTGCCAGAATCTGCATGGTAAAATCGTCATCGGCGTTGGCGAAAAACACTGTAGACCCCAGACTCACGCCAATGTCATTAATGACCATATGGATATCGCCTGAAGCGCCGGATGGCGACTGAATCATCATGCCATTCAGGGCTTCAGAGCAAGCGGGTTGACCAATACCCGTGCGCACATGAATGGCCTGCATGGGGTTCAGCGAAGGCTGCGTGGTGTCGATCACCTTCAGGAGATTGCGATCACCATCGACCCGTAACAGATCGGCAAACATCCACCCGGTCTCGCCCAAATCGTCCTCTCGAACCCGCAGCCAGAGATCGTCGGTGCTGCGGCCTGTTGCGACCAGTGCAGCGCTGCGCAGTACAGTAGTCACGACACGCGCGTCCAGTGACGGCAGCGCCCGCATATTCACACTTCTGACGGTGAAGGTCACATCAAGTTCGGGTGGGTGTTGTTCAGCCGCTGTTTCTGCGGCGTTGCGGACTTCGGTATCGCCGAACAAAACGATGGTCACGTTCTGGCCCGGCAGAGTATCCGGCAGATTGGCCTGGAGGCGCATGAGCGCGACTCCCCATGCGTTATCGGCAGCGTCGAACGGCATCATTTGTATGCGGCTGATGGAGGCAACATCTGTTATATCCCCCTCCTCCGCAAAGTTGAATGCTGCTGCGTCCGGCTGTGCTTCCACCTCCATGGCGTAGTGCGCGTAGCAGGCCTGATTGCGTCCGGTCGCCGTGCAGTACTGATCGGATAGCTCCAGCGCCTCCTGCACCTCGCTCTGACAGGTGCCGTCTTGTGCAAAAACAATAGTTGTACTGAGCATACAAAATAGGAGAGCAATCTTCTTGAACATGTCTTTCTCCCTGGTACAGAGGCTAAAGAATGAAGCTGCACCAGTCGCCAACCGCGGGCAGGTCGGCCCTTACGCCCTAGCTCTGTCTGGGACAACCGGAGTTGTCGGCCCGACCCGGCACGTTCGGACACAGGTCTTTGACATCGGCCACACCATCCAGATCCAGATCGTCACCTGGGCGGTTGGGAGCAGGACAGCCCTGATTGTTGGCTACGCCGCCAGTATCAGGGCAGGCGTCGCTGGCGTCGGAAATGCCGTCACCGTCGCTGTCCGGCAGCACTTCGCGTCCATAATTCGGGAAGTCATCCAGACTGTAACCCAACATATTTTGCAGATAGTCTTCAGCTTCTGGCCCCAGGTTGGTGTAGCCTAGCACGTTGATGAGATAGTCGGCGACATTGCCGGAATCACCTTCGTTGACCACGAAAGCCAGCAAATTACGTGTATCGTCCAGATTGATTGCGTTGAACAAGGGCTGGTTGCTATTTAGTACGTCCACAGCAGCATCGCTGAGCGGTGCGACTGGTTCGACTGAGCGCTCTAGTAAAGGCAAATCTGCCGGTATATTCTCGACGACCGGGACGTTGGCATAGCTGGTCGCGTCGCTGGGCGGCCCGGCGGCGTTGCCCTGATTGTCCAGCGGAATCTGGGTCTGTGCGCCTGCGACCACGGTGCGCGTGCTGTTCGCTGCACTGACACGCGCGGTACCTTCGATAGGCACGACTTGCAGCCTCGAAGCACCATCGACAGTGCTAAAATACACTGTGGATCCCATTAGAATTTCGACATCGTTGATGACCATTTCGATCTCGTTTGTCGCGCTGCCCGGCGTCTGAATCAACAAGCCGTTCAACGCTTCGGAGCAGGCTTGCCGACCAAAGCCAGAGCGCACCTGGATCACCTGCATCGGGTTCCGCCTGGGCTGTGTCGTGTCGATGACGTTCAGTATGTTTCTATCGGTGCTTGTTCGCACCAGATCGACAAACACCCAGCCAGTCTCGTCCGAAATCAGGTACCCGAACCTGTAACCAGACATCGTCAGGACTGCGCCCGGTTGCGATCAACGGTGCGCCGCGCTGTACGCGGGCGATCACACGCGCATCGAAGGTTGGCAACATGCGCAGCACTTCGCTGGGGCCGATGATCGTGACTCCGACCCTTGGCGGATCTTGTTGGGCCGTTGAGTTCGCGACGTTCTGAACTTCAGTATCGCCAAACACAACAATTGCTACATTCTGTCCCGGCAGTGCATCCGGCAGATTGGCCTGCAGGCGCATAAAGGCCACGCCCCAGCTTTCCTCAGCAGGGTTGTAGGGGGTCACTTGCAGACTGCTGATAGCGGCGGCGTCCACAATATCACCAGCCCGCTTGAAGACAAACGGACCCGCATCCGGCTGCGGCTGTGCGTCTACAGAGAAATGGGCATAGCAGGCCTGGTTCCGCCCAGTCGACGTGCAGTAATTGTCAGATAAATCGAGTGCATCTTGAACAATACTCTGGCAAGCGGTGTCCTGCGCGGCGACAAAACAGGTACTTAGCGCAAGTAAACAAACCAGAAAGCTGATTTTCTTGATCACAGTACTCTCCCCCCCGATACATGGCACAGCTTCGCGCCGGTTGGCGGATGCCGTGCTGTGAGAGTTGTGTCATTTATTATTGTACACGATAATCCCGATTACTGCTGTAGACTCTGCGCTTTCTGATAGTGTTGCATGACCTCAGCGGCGTTCCCATCCATCTGCTGCCGACCATGATCCAGCCAGATCGCCCGCTGGGACAGTTTAAGCACCATCTCAGCCGAATGCGACACGAAGATGATGCTACAATTCTGCCGTTGTAACTCAAACAAGAAGGTCAGACATTTTTCCTGAAAACTACTGTCGCCGACAGTCAGTACTTCGTCGATAAAGAGTAAGTCCGGAGCGATGTGCATCACGATGCTGAAGCCCAGGCGGGCCTTCATGCCGGACGAATAATGTTTGACGGGTTGGTGAATAGCGTCTTCCAGTTCAGCAAAAGTGATGATCTTATCCAGGAGACAATCGATGCGCTGCGGCATAACCCCGTACATCGCCGCGACCAGGTAGATATTCTCGCGCCCGCTGCGTTCGCCGATGAAGCCTGCTTCGACCGAAAGCAGCGAAGCAAAGCTTCCACGCACCGTAATCTCCCCTTCGCTAGGGCGCGATATCCCGCTTAAGAGGCGCAGCAAGGTGCTCTTCCCCGCGCCGTTGGGGCCAATGATCGCCAGCGTCTCGCCGCGCTGTACCGTGAAAGAAACACGATCCAGAGCCAGCAGCCTCTCACGCTGTGTGCTGCCGGGTCGAAGCAGCGTGGTCAGGAGCCGCTTGAGATCATGGCGCAGACTTGGGCGTTCGACGACCCGCGTATAGACTTTGGATACGGAGTCCACCGCGATAATCGGCGGCTCGCCAGGGGCTTGTATGTTGCGATCAGACATAATCTGCAAGGCGGTGTTCATGGGCTTTGAAAAAGGTATAGCCTGCGAAAAGCAAAAGGAGTGCGCTTACCAGCGCCGTGTACAGGCTGGCCGCATCGGGCAGGGTATTGTTGAGGATGATATCGCGGTAGCTTTGGATCAGGAAGGACAGCGGGTTGATATCCAACAGCACGCGAAATTCAGGCGGCACGAAGTCGATAGGGTAAAGGATCGGTGTCAGGTAGAACAGCAGCTGCATGAGCACACTGACCAACTGGGGTACGTCTCGAACAAAAACACTGAAGGCGCTGATGAAGAACATCAGACCCAACATACCACAGGCCTGAATGAAGACGATCACCGGCAAGAACAACATCTTATCCTGCGGATACACCCCGACCAGCGCATTAATCAGCAGCAGACACAGAAACATGAACACAGCATCCATCAGGCTTTCACTCAGGGTGCGGATCACCAAGACCTCCCGTGGGAATGGCACCTGATTAATCAAGGTCATGTGGGCCAGAATCGCGGTGGTGCTGCCGAAGATTCCCTGGCTGAACAGACTCCAGGGCACTAAAGCAGTAAGAAAAAAGGTGATAAAGGGGGTATCGGTCAACTGCATCCGTAGGAACTGCGAAAAAACCAGCGCAAGAATCGCCGAAGTCGCCAGCGGCAGCAGCATGATCCACAGGATGCCCAGAACCGTCTGACTGTAGCGTGACAGTACGTTATATTTCAACCACAGTAGGATCAACATTCGATAATGCCACAGCCGTGCCAGCGACTCCCGCAGTGTGCCGGGCGCTTTCAGCCAGGTCGGGAAGAGAAACAACGTACTGCCGAGTGCCACTGTAACGGCAGCAAAGCGCAGCGCTGGCGCAAACCCCTTGTCATTTAGCACCAGCACTGTGGCGATACCTGTTGCAGCCATCAGCCGCGCAAAAGGCAGGAAGCGCTGTTCGGTATCTGGCAAGATGGTGCGACTCAGGGCATGGACTATAATAGGTGGCGCGACGAGGGCAACTGCGAGCGAAGGCAGCCCACGCAGCACAACTAAAGTGGCGGACAGCAGTATCCATAGGTCAAGGCCACAGGCCAGCAGCGCATTAAGGCTTCGAGGGGAACGAACTGGCATGGCGCTCATCATGGTTCAAATCGTCACTTATAACAGCGCGGAGACTATCGACCTGTGCCTGGATTCGGTGCTGTCGCAGCGCGGCGTTGAATTCGATCTCTGTGTGGTGGATAACGCCTCAAGCGACGAAACGGTGCAGCGGGTACAGGCCTTTGATGTCCCTATCATACAGAACAACATCAATCTCGGCTATGGAGCAGCGCATAATCAGGCACTGGCGCGCAGTGATACTCCCTATGTGTTGACCCTAAACCCGGATGTCTGCCTGGAGTCGGATTATCTACTATGTTTGTTGGAAGCCGTGGAACAGGACGAGGGCGTCGGTTCGGCGATGGGGTGTTTGCTGCGCACGGATACGTTGGGCAACAGACCGTACCAGATCGACAGTACCGGCCTGTATATGCGGCGTAACCGGCGTCAGGGCCTGCGCGGCGAAGGACTGCCGGTCCAGCACTGTGGCACACTGCCTGCCGAGATCTTTGGCCCGGATGGCGCAGCCGCCTTATACCGGCGGGCAATGCTGGAGGATATTCGCGTGTTGGGCGAGGTGTTTGACGCTGATTTCTTCTTGCAAAAGGAAGATGTCGATCTGTGCTGGCGGGCGCGCATTCAGGGCTGGTCGTCGATCTGCGTGGCGGATGCGGTCGGTCAACATATACGCAGCTTCCGCCCAGGCCAGCGACAGGGTGTCGCGCCTGAACTGCGTTTCTACGGCACGCGCAATCGCTACCTCTTGATGCTCAAAAATGACTCTGCTGCACACCTGCTGCGCGACCTGGCTTGTGTCCTGTTCTATGACCTGGGAATCCTGCTCTATGTTCTGCTGGTCGAACGCGAGACCTTGCGGGCACTCCCTGCGGCGTTCAAACTGCGCCGCCGAATGCTGGAAAAGCGTCGTGTGATCCAGGCCCGGCGAGTGGGCGACTGGCGCGCGCTGCGGCGCTGGTTTCGCGGTGAATGAGCCACAGGTCTACGTAGGTCTGGTGGCTTACAACAGCCTGCGGGATCTACCGCGCTGTTTCGCGGCGCTGCGTGCCCAGAGTTATCCTCGTTTGCATATCACCGCTGCCGATAACGCCTCGCAGGACAGCAGTCTGGACTGGCTGCGCGCGCAGGCTGGCACCGACCTGATCAAGAATCACCGCAACGTGGGCTATGCACGGGCGCATAACCAGATTATTCATCACATCGCCCTGGGCACGGACGAGTTTTACCTCACACTCAACCCTGACGTCGTCCTGACAGACGATTATATCGAGCGGCTGGTGGCCTGTTTACAGCACACGGGTGGCGGGCACGCCAGCGGCAAGCTGCTGTATCTGGACGGCTGCACAATCTACAGCGCCGGACATGCCTTGCTGCGCGGCGGCTATGCCTTCAACATCGGTCAGGGCATGAACGACACGGGCCAATACGAGGAGCTGCGCGAGGTCTTTGGCGCGCCGGGAGCGGCTGCGCTCTACAGTGGGCGGCTGATCCATGCGCTGAGCATCGACGGCTGGTTTTTCGACGAGCAAATGTTTCTCTACGGCGAGGATGTCGATGTGGATTGGCGGGCGCGTTTGCAGGGCTGGCACTGCTACTCTGCGGCTGATGCGCTGGCCTATCATCGCGGCAGTATCGCCGATGACCATCTAAGAATTGAGGCTCTGGGCAACCGCTACCTGAGCGTTCTCAAGAATGCGCGCTTGCGCGACCTGTTGATGTGGAATTTGCCGGTGATGCTGGCCCACTGCATTCTGCGTCTGCTGTTCACCCCCCGACGCGGTCGACAGCTTGTCTGCAAACTGAAACTACAGGGACCGAAGGCCTGGCGCGCGCGTCTGAAACCAGCGATCTCGCGGGCAGAGATGAATCAGTGGTTTGCCTGGAGCAAGCGGCAGCCGACTCTCGCACCGATGACGCTATGGCAGCGCTTAAGGGCCTTCTATCGTTGATCCTCAGCGTGGCTGTTGGGCGATTATTGCTTCTAAACGTGCCCGGATATGCTCACCGGCCTTCTGGTAACTATGGTGCTCGCGCATAAAGTCGCGGGCGCGCTGGCCGGTCGCACGGGCTTCATCCTGCTGCGTATATACCTGGCGCATCAAACTGGCGGCGTGATCGAGATCAGGTTCGGCCCACCACTGTCCTGGCTCGTAAACCTGGACATAGATAGGCTGGTAGCGGTGATCCTCCAGTGTAATCTGCCGGCGGGTCCAGGACACCGGGTAGCTGTTGTCCTCGCGCATAAAGTCGCTGTTGCCCGAATAATCGGTGGCGATCACCGGTTTGCCCAGCGACATGGCCTCAGCAATTCCCAGGCCGAAGCCTTCGCAGCGGTGCAGCGAGACGTAGCAGTCGCAGAGATGGGTCAGTGTGTTCATCTCGGTCTGAGGGAGTAGATCCGGCAGTAGCAGACCGCCGACCGAGTTGAGCGCTTCCAAGAGGGCCGCCTTGCCGGTGTCAGTATGGGCATATTCCCAACTGTGCGTCTTCAGCACGAGCATCGGCCCTGTTTCGGGTGATCCGAAAGCCCGGCGAAAAGCTTCGATCACGCCGAAGGGATTCTTGCGCCCGATGCTCGATGCCGGATCGAAGGAGAAGAGGAAGATGAAGCGCTCTTCCGGCAGTTCAAAATCGGCGCGAGTTCGCGGTCGGGTTGATCTCGGCAGCGACCGGTAGGACGATCTTCGTCACCGGGATCGGCGCAGCGGCAGCCATCAGATGCTGCATATAGCTCGATGCCACCCAGATCTCGTCCAACAGGTCAAACAGCCAGTGCCACTTGCGCGGGAACTCTGGTAGTTCCCAGTACCAGATGGCGATCACGTACTTCTCCGGCGCGAACAGGCTTTGATCGACCTCTTCCAACATGTAGACGAATTCGCTGGGGTTGACGTGGGCGATGGTGAAGCTGTAGGGAGCTTCCGCCGCTAACTCGGCAGGGTGCTCGCGGCTGCGGCTGGCAAAGGTCACCGGGATTTCATGGTAGGCCGTCGGCATCTGTCGCTGAATCGCCTGCCATAGATGGCGGGCGGACTCGCTCAGGCCAACATCAGCTTTGAGATCGGCCACATAGTTGATGCCATCCAGCTTCAGAGACCGGGCGAGACTGCGATTGCGGAAGGGATAGGAGGCCGGGCGCTTTGGGATAGGCGCTGAGACCATGCCGTCGCTGCGGTCGAATCCCTCCAGGCCCAGGCGAACGGCCACGCGCTCGCGTACCTCTGCGCCAAACAGACGTCGCGCTACCCGCAGTACCCCGACCTGCTTGAGCATGGGACGCAGCCGTCCGTAGACCCGGTGAGCAAAGGGTTTGCGCAGCCGGGCTTCAGGCAGGCTCGGCGTCCGGCGCAGACGCGGCACGGTTCGAAGCCTGTGCAGGGCAGCAGCCACGCGGTTGCGCTGATTGCTGTGCGGGGGTGGTGCAGACTGCGTGGGCGCATAGGCTTGACCCTGCAATCGAAAGTTCAGGTTGGCATTCGTCGCCGCCAGGCTAAGGTAGTCGAAGTTGCCCCGGAACAGCGCATCGAGCCGGTCGAGCAGGCTGGGCATGAAATCGAGATCAGTGCAGTACAGCAGGGCACACATGCTTTTTGCAAAAAAGGGGTTCAGTTCGCGCAGCAGCATGAGACGATAGTCGAAGCCTGGCCGGCAAAGTTGGATCAATGCGGCAAGGTTGGCGCTCGTGCCCACCGGACCCAGCGGGAGGAAGAAAATCAGCTGTGGACGATACAGCTCGCATAGGGTTTCCATACGTTCGACCAGCCGCTCCCCCTCCATCTCTGGCTGAGCCAACAGCAGAAAACGAGAGTATGACTCGACCAGCGCATCGTTGATCAAGTGCGCGCTGTCCGGGTGGTCCGCAAGGTCGTCAAAAAAGGTCATATCCAGATCGCCCGGCAGATCCCCCAGGTAGGACGCAGCGGTTTCTGCGCTGACCTGATCGCGTGATTGCCAGCTTGCCTGCAAAGGGATGATCTGGCGGACCGTCGATTCGGAATCTGTCCACATCGCAGTCGACGCGCCCAGCGTAGGGAGGGCGGCCAGATCGAGCACGGTCGGCGGCTGGGGATAAGTGGCCGCGATCTGCTGCAACAGGAAAGCATCCAGCGCTGTAATCCTGACCGCTGGCGGCGACGTGCTGCGGGCTTCGAACTGCGCCAGATAAGCTTCTAGCTGGCGGTAGCGGGAGTGAATTGTCGGAAACATCAGAGATAGCCTGTGTTGGGATGATACCGGCGGTGGCGCGCGCGAATCGGCTGGTTGGGCCGCTGGCCGAACTGGTTGAATACGCGGCGGATATATTCGCGCACAGCACTGATATCCTGATCCTGCGCCTTATAGCTCAGGAACATTGAGCCAGGATTAACATAATAAACGCCGAACACGAGCGGCACAAACACGAGCAATCGACCGTTGGTGACGAGATGCAGGTACAGTTCCCAGTCTTCTGCTGCCTGGGAGAGCGACGCCGCAGTAGTATAGCCACCGAGGTCGAGCACCTGCAAACGGTCGAACAGGGCACAGGCGTCGATAATGCTGAACTCGAACATATAATCCTGAAAGCTCTCGTTGCTGACCATCAACTGTACTTCGTCAGAACCAAAGTGCTTGCGCATCAAATTGCCGTAGACGACCGCCGCCCCGGTTTCGGTGATCGCCCGGTAGAAAAGCGGCACGTTTTCCGGCAGAAGTTCGTTGTCAGCATCCAGAAACAGGATGTGCTGGTAATGTCCGTGCTGCAAAGCCAGATTACGGGCCTCGGCCAGCCCGCGATTGTAGCTGCTTGCCAGGACCCGCAGCCCCTCATCGAAGTACAGCGCTTCAAGCTGCCGCAGCAGAGTCAGCGAGCCATCCCGCGATTCGTCATCAATGACCAACACCTCGGCGGCGACCTCCTGGGCGGCCAGGTGTCGAACAGCCCGCATTGCCGACTCAATGGCGCGCGGCAGCACCATTTCGTGATTCCAGTTGGGGATCGCAATCGTCACGCCGGGCGGCGCGTGGCGTGGAACATGGCCCTGGCGCGACTCCAATGTCGGGTCGGCCAGGCGGGTGATGAGCCGAGCGAGATGCGCGTTATCCACGGGTGGCCCCTTCCAACAGTTGGCTCACTTCGCTTTCCAGCGAGGGCAACTGAAGGTAGGTTGTGCGGAAACGATGCCAGAGATCGTCATAGTTCGCTGCCGCGAGACGCTGGCTGCAACGGGCCTCGTCCAGCAGGAAATCATGAACCGGTACGGTCAAATACGCTGGCAGTGGATTCAGCAGTATCTTGAAGGGCACGGTCCCGGCCAGCAGCGCAGCCCGGAAGCGTTCGGATTCCACATAGACATGGTCGTGCAGCGAACACCAGACGCTGCACCGAGCAGCCCGCTGGATTCTGGAGAAACTGTTCATAATTGAAGTGTGGCCCGGACCAGCCGATTGGCCCTGTTTCAGGGTTGCGTAGGTACAGCGCACCGCGACAGTCCACGTCTGTCACCAGCCGCCAGGCGATCCGCGCCCGCTGCTGTGAATAGGTGCCGATGAAGACCCAGGGGATCGGGCGGTCCTGAGGATGGCTGTGCATATCGTGAGCATGAAGCCGTTCGGCAGCAGTCAGGCCGTTAAAGAGGAAGCGGTAACGAGACCATTCGCCACGCTTTATATAGTGCCGCTGATCATGGAAGCCAAGATCGAGCATTGAACCGATGCCTAGCGCCCGGCACCAGCGCCGATTTTCGGCATACCAGGGGGTTCTGGCGCATTCCATCAGCACCAGATGACGCTGGCGACAGCAGGAGTCCAGAAGGCGAAAGCAGCGCAGGGCGTCGTAGCGGCTGCCCTGTCCCCTGCGTGTGTAGCCATCGATAATCTCCGCCACGTTGACCAACAGGCAGTGGTCATAGGGCTGCACCTGAAAGCTTGCTAGCGATTCCAGCCACACGGTGCAGCCAATGCTGCGCAGTGCATCCGCCAGCCTTGACGCCTGTACGTCGTAGAAATAGTTGGCTGCCAGCGGCTGGATGATGAGGACGTTCATGCCAGCACACTGTTGACTGCGTGCCAGAAGTGATCTCTTAGCACTGCTTCATTGTGATACGTCTCCACATAAGCCTGTGATTCCTGTGCCAGACGAGTCCACAGCAGTTTGTCGGTCAGCAGCCGTGTGACCTGGTCAGCGAACTGACGGGGATCGTCTGCGATCAGAATCTGTTGCTCATGCTGCAAAGCCAAGCCTTCTATCCCAACAGGTGTCGATACCGCTGGGGTAGCAGCAGCCATGCTGCGCAACAGCTTGCCTTTGACTTCCCGCTCCGTACCGCAGGGGGATCACGGTCAATCTGGCGCGCTGCAAAGATGGGGTCAAATCGGGCAGCCAACCCGCAATATGGACCGCTCTCAAGCCCTTCGCGAAGTCCTGTACGTGTTGTTCAGCGGCTGTGCCAACGATGTAAACCGGATGTTGATCAAGCAAGGCACTGTCGAGATGCGGCAGGATGTCATGCAGCAGGTATTTGACCGCGTCGACATTCGGCTGATGGAGGAAATTGCCGATGTACAGGATGCCTCTGCGCTCCTCGAATGGAAGAGTTGATGCTGCGCAGGGTTCGAGCAGAGGCACAGGCCGGGCATGGTCAGTCTGGTTCAAGAAGTCATTGAGCAAATCAGCCTCTTTTTGCGAGACCGCCAGCACACCATCTGCCGCCGCATAAACATTTAATTCGCGGATCATCTCGTGGGCATAAATCTCGTCAAGCTGCCCCGCGGGGTCATCCGGCGAGGATTTCATGAAGTAGGCGCGGGCACGGCGCAGGAAATGCACATCGACCGAATCGATCAAGATACGTGTGCGGGGGGACACGGCTCGCAGCACAGGCAGGGCATAAGCCGCGATATCCCAATGCACCACGAGCGCGAGGTCGAAGGAGGCATCTTCAAGCAGGGAGTCCAGGTGGGGCCGGTAATTGTCGTCCGCCCACATCGTCTCTGGCCCGGCATAGACCGTGACGCCCTGTGACTCCAAGTCGGCAATACCGCGGGCCGTGTCACTCTCGCTGCCGCCGTGTGCCATGCAGTTCTTGACCCAGAGCGCGACTGTCCAGCCCGCGTCCAGCAGTAATGTGGTCATCATGGCGCTGCGCCTCGCTCCTGAATTGTGATCCAGCGTCGGCAGGAAAGGGACGCACAGCAGCGCATGGTGACCATTGGTCGGGCTGGACGCACTCGGCGATTGATCTTTGTGAGGTAAGGAGTCCAGAGATATCTTCCAGCGTATATCACTATGAGTTACCAGCGTGGCGAACCGAGCCACACGCCGCGCTTCGTTGATCTGGACGTGATTGGCCGCGGCGGGACACAACACCAGGTCGATACTGCTGTCCAGATAGGGGAGCTGCTGCGCGCTGCCTGATTCTGGGGGTGTAAACAGGCGGGCAAAAGGCTGAAACTCCACCGAGAAATCGACTCCGCTATTCCAATCGAGCAGCGCAGGCTCATACTCAGTCTGGCGATACACCTGCTCGGCAATGTCACAGACCGTCTGAGCAAGCTGGGCCGCTGGACTGGGCTGGATATCTCGCTCCGGCAAGGGGACGGTCTGGTTGAGGCTGTGCCCCGCGCTATCGTTCAACTGCACCTGTGCTGATTGGCCCGGTTGAGCCTCAGCGCTGCTGGTCAGGCGGAAGCCGTAACAATGCGAAATCCTCGGGAAGGGAGAAATGCCCGCGTATATCGGGCCGCGAGAAATGAGCCTGCGCGCTGCCCAAAGACCGCTCGTTTTGTTGCAGGCTCACATAATGTGGTGGCTGGCTGCCGGGCCAGAGAAACCAGCCCTCGATATACAGGTGCTCGTCTCGCCATGTAAGGGCATCCACCTCCAGCATGGCGGTCGGGTTGTCGACTTCGATGGCTATAGACTGGCTGATGCTGTGGCCGCGTTCGTCGGTCGCACGGATCAGCAGATTGAGTGGACCCGGGCTGATCCCTGCCAGGGCGACCTCGCCCTCAAAGCCGCAGCGCAGCGCTGCCGGGTGCTGGCAAAAATAGCGCTGTACATCCGGACGTGGAACGCCGTAGCGCAACCGGATCGCCAGTCCTGGGGCGTGCAGCAACTCCACCGCCACAATTCGAGCATTCAGGTTGAAGACCCACCCCGCAACTTGCAGGGTGTCGCGGTGCATGGTCGCTGGCGCGGGAGCGTCGATGTGCATCTGAAAACCATGCTGCATCAGGCGCATCGCAAACAACCGGAGTCGCCATGAACGGAGCAGTTTCACGAGTGTTTCCATTCAAAACACCTGCTTTGTGCCTGATTATACCCAATGTACGTCTTCGAACAGATCTGGAACTCGAGCGGTAGAAAAACTGTTGAGACATCGAGATGGTACACGAATGATGCAGATCATCTCTCCAGCAGCAGTGGTGAAGAAGGGGGAGATGAGATAAAGTGGATGAATGAACCAATGTCCATACTGTCAGTCATCAGAAAAGGAAGTCAAATCAGGCAAGAATGACTCAGGCAGCCAGCGCTGGCAGTGCCAAGTCTGCGGTCGCCGATACACGCCAGAGCCGAAGGAACATGGCTATCCCGATGAGATGCGCCAACAAGCCGTCAAACTGTATGTCGAGGGGACAAACTATCGGCGGATTGGTCGGTTGCTGGGGGTGGATCATGTGACGGTGATGCACTGGGTTCGTGCCCACGCCGATCAACTGCAGGGGGCCCCGCAGCCCAAGCAGGTGGCGGTGGCCGAACAGGATGAGTTGTTCACCTTCATTGGCGCGAAAAAAACGAAGTCTACGTTATGACGGTGGTGGATCGAGGCAGCGGTTGCATCCTCAGTTGGCGGGTTGAGGCACAGCGTACCCATGACACATTGCAAGCGATGATTGATGAGGCTGCCCAGGCACGCTAATACTACAGCGACCTGTTTGCCCCCTATCGTCACCTGCTTTACCATCCTGGCATCCACACGCCGATGCCGAACAAGAGTGAGACGTATCGGGTCGAAGGGGACAATGCTGAATTGCGCCACTATCTGGCACACTTAGCCCGTAAGTCTCGTTGCTTCTCACGCTGCACCCGGGCCTTACGCCGGGCCATAAAGCGGTTCGTCTTCGCTTGGAACCGTCGCCAGCTTTATCATCACCGTTTCCCTGGCTATCCAGCTCATCTTATTGATTTCGTATGTCCTTGATTTTCACCACTCCCCTCCAGCAGCCTTAAAGTGATGTTCCGCAGGGTCGTGTTAAACTGAGCGCAGCCGCCAGCCTCCTTGGTTGGATTAGCGATCTGCCGCCTCAAATTGAAGTGATCTAACTGATGGAAAAAGAGGGGTTTCGGAACAGGGCGTGTATAATAAATTAATAAAACTATTAACCCCAATCTCGGATAAGAAACTCAATGTAGGGCAGTGAGCATACGATAGTCCTTTGGATCAAGTTGAATGCTGGGCTTATTCGGGCGATGGCAGTAGGCGATGAGACCAGCGATCAGGTTGACAAAGAAGTTGTCGACGCTGCGATGACGGCTGTGCTCGATCTGGGAGATATTCTTCAACTGATCGTTGATGGTTTCGATAATTGACCGACGTTTCAACAGCAGCTTGTCCTGCAAAAGCATCAGTTGAGGCGTCATATTGCGTCGGAGCGAGGTGATGAGGTCCACGCCTTGCACGCGGAGTTCATCGCGTAATGGCTGGGACAGATAGCCTTTGTCACCGAACAACTTGCCGAACACGTGCTGGATTAGTTCTGGGATGGGTGTGCGATCATCGACATTGCCCGGTGTGAGTTGAACAGCGATGATCTCGCCCCGATCATTGACCACCAGATGCAGTTTGAAGCCATAGAACCAGCCCATGGTCGTCTTGCCCCGTGCCGCCCAGCCCGCAAAAACACGATGTCGCTTGATGCAACGGTTGTGACAGACCCGCAGTGCGGTGCTATCCACAAAGGAAATCCCGGTGCAGCGGCCCATGCACCCATGCAAATAGACAAACAAAGGAACGCCGATCCGCTTCATCAGGGCTACGAAGCGCTTGTAGCTCACCAAGTGCGGGAATTCCCGCTTCAAGTGACGACGCACATAGCCCAAATAGAAGGCTTTGAAGTTGCGATACTGCGCCTGGTGGAACAGAATCATAATCGTCATGATCTCGCTCTCACTCAACTGACTATCCCGCAGCCGCTGGCGTTTGCCACTTGCCAGCAAGTGTTCATGCCAAATCGGACGAAATATCTGCCAGAAATCATCGACGTGAACGAACAACTCCAGTAGACTGTCCATAGGGATACCTCGTGCTTGGGCTTTGACACCACAAGCTTACCGCTTCTTGCGGCGGGTATCCCTCCTTATCCGCGACTGAGGTTACTTCAGGAATCTTCTTTTTCATTTGACCATCAGGACTTTATGTGAAAGCCGCTATCTGCGGCGGTAAGGTTATAGTAGCTACCGGTGTGACCGTCGGCACGGTCGTGGCCGTAACGAGCGGTTCAAGCGTCGGCGGGAGTGTACCTTCGGTCGGTTCGGTTTCCGTCGGTGCGGGCAGATCAGTTGGCGCAGCGGTTGGAGTCTTGGTGGCCGCTTCTGCCTGACTGTCATTCGCTGCTGGCGCGTCCGTCGCCGTCTCAGTCGCTGTGGCGGTCGGCGGCAAGACCGCTTCAGTCATCTCCGGGGCCAGGGTCTCGGTCGGCAGCGGCGTCGCGCTCGGCTCGACCTGCACCTCTTGAGTCATCTCCGGGTTGCTCGCTTCCTCGGTCGCAGTCACGACCGGGGTCACGTCCTGCGTCACCTCCGGATTGACCGCTTCGGTCGTCTCCGGGGCCAGCGTTTCGGTCGGCAGCGGCGTCGCGCTCGGCTCGATCACCGGCGTCGGCTCGGTCCAGGCGTTGTCCACGCCCACCAGGTCAATCGCCCAGCGATCCGCAGAGGCGGTGGCGATCCAGGCAAAGCGCAGATTGATGACCTGGCCGCTGTAAGCACTCAGGTTCACCAGCGTCTCGGCCCAATCGTCCGATGCGTTCACGATAGCGACCGTCTGCCACTCACCGCCCGCTGTCTGCGCCTGTACCACTGCCTGCGAGACTGTGCTTGCCAGCTTCGAGTAGAAGACGAGGCGCGGCGTCTGCGCAGCGCTCAGGTCGATGGGCTGCATCCAGATCAGCGTGCTGATGCCGTCTGCACTGGCGTCCACGATCCAACCCATGCCGCTGTCGCCCATGCGTCCGGCTTCGCTCAACGTCCACAGACCATCCACCTGCCAGTTGACCGCGCCGGTATCCAGCGTGTCCAGCAGCGGCGGCACCGCAGCTTGCAGCGGCTCGGTCGTGGCCGTCGGCAGCGGAGTCTCGGTGGGCAGCGACGTCTCCGTCGGCGGCAGGACCGCTTCCGTCGTCTCCGGTTCCAGCGTCGGTGTGACGCTCGGCTCGATCTGCGCGCTTACCGGCGCGGGACTGCTCACGTTCTCGCAGGTCGTTCCCGTGACCGTTCCCGCCAGATCAGGCCGGGCCTGGACCACGATGTTGTCCACATGCACATCCGGGATGCCGTCGTTGGGCTGCGGCTTGATCTCCAGGCGGACATTCGCCCACTGCTGCGTCGTCAGCCCGCGCATCCTGAACTGCTGGAAGGTCGATTGTCCGGCAGGCAGATTGAAGTCGCAGGTCACGGCTTCGGTCCAGTTGTCGTCGTGCAGGAAGAACTGCGCCACCTTGTCCACCCCGCCCGTGTTGGCGAGATCAACGGTCAGTTCAACCGGCGTATCAGGAGCCAGACCGTAGAACAGGTCCTGGAACATGCTGCCATCACCGCCACCCGCGCGCCGCTTGGTGTAGAGCGTCGAGTTCGGTGCCCAGACGTCGATGTCGCCCCAGTGCGTCCAGTTGCCCTCACCGCCGTTGAAGTCGCCGTTGCGGACCAGGTCCTGGTTGCCGGGCGCATCTGCTGAGGCTGGCGCGGTGCAGGTCGTCACCGGGTAGCTGGCCGACGGGTGATAGAAGACCTGCACATTGTCCATCACGATGTCAGGAATGTCGTCCGGCGGTCCCGGATTGGTCTCCAACCGGATGTCGGTCCAGGGTGTGGTGGACTCGCCGGTCAGGGTAAAGGTTTGCAGCGGTGTGTTGGGGAAGACGGCGAAGTTACAGATGCGCGCGTCGTCCCAGTTGATGCCGTTGCCCAGCACCACCTGCACCGTCTTGACCACACTGCTGGTGTTGCCCAGTTGCAGTGAGACCTCCATTGGCGCGCCTGCCGGGACCGTATGGAACAGGTTCTGGTAGACACCGCCGTAACCCGCTTCGTAGCGCGCCTTGAAGTAGAGTTCCGGTGTTGGCGACCAGCCATCCACGATGCCCCAGATGACCCACTGCTTGTTGCCATCGCTGAAGTCGCCGTTGCGGATCAGGTTGGTATCGGCAGGGGCCGCCTGCAAGGTCGGCGAGGTACAGGTCGTCGTGCTGATGCCCTGACCCGGCGCGTAGGCGACGTTGAGATTGTCCATCAGCACATCCGGGTAGCCGTCGGCGGTCGTTTCTTCGACCGTCACCGTCAGGTTATCGAACAGCGTCGGGCTGAGGCCGCTCATAGTGAAGGTTTGCAGCGGGCTGGCCTGCGTCACCGTGAAGCTGCAGTCCAGGGCCGTGCCGCGTGTGCTGTCGCTAAGGCGGATCAGCACGTCTTTGTTGAAGCCGCCGTTGTTGCCCAGGTCCACGCTGACGGCGAAGGGGGTCCCAGCCGGGACGTCGGTCTCGCTGGTGGCCTGCCAGAAGCCGCCCGGTGCGCTGTTATCCAGGCGCTTGAACTGAATGGTACCGTCCGGTGCCCAGGCATCCAGCGGCCCGTAGAAGGTCCAGCTGTCCACTCCCGCGCTGAAATCACCATTCACCACCAGATTGCCGTTGGGTGGTGGTTGGTAGACGGCATTCACGGCAGCCAGGGCGTTTATCAAGGGGAAACTCAAACCGTTCTTGCTGTCGGTGACAAGGGTGCCGGTGCTTTTGAGAACGCTCTCGATCTGCGCCGGGCTGAGATCTGGATCCGCTTGCAGCATCAGAGCAGCGACTCCCGCCGCTGTCGGTGATGAGAAAGATGTGCCAAAACTGGCGCTGCTGGCCCCGCCTCCCAAACCGGTGGAAGCAATGCGGGCACCTGGGGCCAAAACATCCAACGTCGGCCCGCTGTTTGTAAAGGCGGTCACAGTATGCAGGTTGGTATTGGCATCGAAGGTGTCAGGAAAACTACTGCCATAATTGCTCTGATAGGTACCGCTGTCTGGTTCACGACCTAGGTCGCTATCATACGTCGCGCCAACCGAAATGACATTGGTGAGACAGCCAGGAGAAATAACTCCGGTCGAACCTCCTTCATTGCCTGCAGCAGCAAAAATAGTAATGCCAAGATTGTTCAATTGGCCCATCGCGCTGGCAAATTCCGGCCAAGCCGCGTCACAGGAATCGTTGCTGGAATAGAATACAAACGGAACACCAAAACTCATGGTGATAATGTCTATTTCCAATGTGTCTTGATTAGCGATGATCCAGTCCAAAGTTGCGGCCAAATCTTCGACACGTGCGTCTAGCGCCAACATACGAATAGCAATGATGTCAGCATCTGGTGCAAAGCCAATCGGTGCGACCGTGCCTTTTGAGGTGATAATGCCGGAGACGGCAGTGCCATGACCAGCGATATCCTCCGCAATGGTGCCCTCGTCCGTGTTGTTAGGCGCACATTGGGCGTTAGTAAAGCAGTGCTGGACCACGATGTTATCGCTAAGGTCAGGGTGATCGGTATCGATGCCGGTATCCAGCACGGCGACCCGCACCCCAGCCCCGGTCAGACCCAATGTGTTATGCACCACATCGGCTCCAAGCGCCGGGACACTCTCGGCCAACAACGGCTCAATCGCCGTGCTTAGATGAACCAGGCGCACCAGGGGTTCGTTCGCCAGCCTAGCGAGTCCGCTGCTGGTAATACGACCGGCTAGCGCCGGGATGTGACTGTACTGGTAGTTTAGCGTGAAGTCCTCTGGTTGGAGTTCGGCCAGCACTGTCGCCTGACTCTGCGGCGATTGCCTGGGCACGGGCTATAGAATCGGCCTGCACACTCACTGGATCATTGAGCGCGATCAGCACCTGGGCTGAGCCACCGCTGGTGACGACGTCCGTCACGGCAGGCGCCACTCGCGGCGAGGTTACGGGAATTTCAGTCGGGGAAGGAATTGCGGTAGGCACGGGCAGCGCGCCATAGTGAACGATCTGGCCGTCGAGCGTCAGGCTGTGGCCGAAGGCCATATTCAGCGCAGCCACACCGCTGACGTAGGGAGCCGCAAAAGAGGTCCCGCTGAGGGTGGTGTAGCCATCATCGACGCTGGTAGAGAGAATGTCGCGTCCAGGAGCCAGCAGGTCCAGGCCCGGTCCCCGGCTGCTGAAGCTGCTCAGGCTCAGGTCTTGATCCACCGAGCCGACCGCCACCACCGGGGCATAGGCCGCCGGGTACAGCAGATCGCCGCCCGTGTTCCCTGCCGCCGCCACAATCGTCACACCATGCGCGTCCGCGTAATTCACCGCGCTTTCCAGCACGCTCGACGGCGCGCTGCCGCCCAGGCTCAGGTTGATGATCTGCGCGCCGGCGTCCGTCGCCGCCACAATGGCCGCCGCCACGTTCGAGTAGCTGCCCAGCCCCTGACTATCCAGCACGCGCAGCGGCAGGATCATCGCGTTCGGCGCGACCCCGGCGATGCCAATGCCGTTGTCATCGTTGGCTGCGATCACACCGGTCACCGCGCAGCCATGCCCGTAGCTGTCCTGCGGCGTGTCGTCGTTTTCCACGTAATCATGACCCGGCAGCAGCCGTCCCGCCAGGTCCGGGTGAGCCGCGCAGACACCGCTGTCGATGACGGCGACCGTCACCGTCGGCGCATCGGCAGGCAGGCTCAGCCAGGCATCCGGCGCGCCCACCACCGGCAGGCCCCACTGCTCGCTGTAGTGCGGGTCGCTGGTCGGCACGTCGATCAAGGCATGAACCAGGTAATCCGGCTCGCTGCCCGCCAGCACCGGTGAGGTGGGCAGGCTCTGGGCTGCGCTGCTGGTCGGCACCGTGACCACGACGGTATCCAGCGCGTCGATCTGCTGGGTGATGGTGCCGCCTAATGAACGTACATAGGCCTGGCGTTCTGCCAGGCTGCTTGAAGGATCGAAGCGCAGGACAATCTGATTCGGAATCGGTTCAGGCGGACTCTCGCTGGGTACCTCAACTGAGGTATCCGTCCCTGTCTGCACCGTCTGCGTCGGCAGGGCGGGTGTGAAGTTGGGAATATGGCGGATGGTTTGGGGTTGCGGGGCCGTCTGGCGAATTGACTGGATCACTGGAACGGGCGTGGGATTCGCCGCGCCGGAGGTCGGCACCGCCGCTACCTGAGGCGCATCCGCTGGCAGCATTGCCAGGGTTGGTAGGGCCACTGTCGTTTCTGCGCTGGTTGAATCTCTAACGATGACCAGGACGCCAATCCAGACACACAGCGTCAGCATTAGACCAGCAAGCGCGATTAAGTGCTCTTTCCTGCACATCAGTTAAGCGACCTGGCTCCATGAGTCTTTCGAATTCGAGCGACCAGAGACGGATTATCTTTCACTCAATGTCGTTGATGCCGTTCAATCAATTCACATGACTCAGTAACACAATACACTCATAAGTTCAGTATGATAGCCTAAATCATAAACCTTTCAAGAATCTCGCATTGACTGGTGAAAAAACGCGCGCTAATCAAGAAGGCCCTGGCCCCGCGCGAGGCGAGGCCAGGGGTGGAGATGGGCAAGCTTAGCCGACCGTGATGGTCACGGTGGCCGTGTCGGTATTGCCGTTGTTATCGGCAACCGTGTAGGTGAACGTATCGTCGCCGGTGAAGCCTGCAGCAGGTGTGTAGGTCACCGTCCCGTTGTTGTTGAACACCATCGTCCCGTGAACTCGGCAGCGTGCCGTTGGCGATCAGCAGGGTGTCGCCGTCCGGGTCGGTATCGTTGCTCAGCAGCGCCGTCACCGGGAAGGTCAGCGGCGTGCCCGCATCTGTCGAGAGGCTGTCATCGACCGCATCCGGAGGCTGATTGGCTGGGAACATATCCACCACGTCGAAGGTGATGGATGCCGTATCCATGTGCCCATGCGGATCGGTGATGGTGTAGGTCATGATGGCCGTGCCGACGAAGTCCGTTGGCGGGACATAGTTGGCGGTCACGCCGTCCGCATTGGGGACAATCGTGCCCGTGTCAGGCGTTGTGAAGCCTACGATGAAGATTGGCTCACCCTGAGGATCGCTGTCGTTCGCCAGCAGTTGCAGCAGGCTGAAGCTCAGCGGCGTGTTCTTCTCGACGGTGAAGTTATCGTCCACCGCGTCAGGATCGGCCACTGGTATAACCTCGTCAACCTGGGATTCAACGGAGGCCACGTTGTTATCCACGTCAGGATCCGCCGTATCGCTGGTCACGCTGGCCGTGTTGCTGATCGTGCCCGCTTCATCCGCGGTCACGACAATGGTGACTTCGGCGCTGGCCTGATTGGCAAGCGCCCCTAGATCACAGGTCACGGTACCGAAATCTTCCGCACAGGTACCCTGATCGGTGGACACAGAACTGAAGCTGGTTTCCGCTGGCAAAGCGTCTACCAGAGTTCACATTCTCCGCGTCATCAGGCCCGTCGTTAGTGATGGTCAGGGTATAAGTGAGTTGTTCACCCACGTTCACAGGATCGGAACTCGCTGTCTTGATCACGCTCAGATCCGCCAGGGGGATCGCTGCGACATCAATGACGATCTGCAGTGGTGTGGCTGAGACGCCGTTGTTGTCCGTGATAGTGAATGGAATGATATGCACACCTTCCTGCCCTGGCTGTGGTGTCCAGGTGAACTGGCCGACAGCAGGGTTGCCTGTCACTTCAGACGTCTGGAAGAAGGGTGCTCCCAACAGATTGTTCGAGGCACTGGCGATCAAGGATGATGTCGGCCCGCTCGCAGTAACAATCGGCGGTTGCACTGTGAAGGTGGCCCCAGCTGGCAGGTCAAAGGTACTGATCGTCACCGTGTCACCTGGGTTCGGATCCGACGCTGCAATCAGGAACTGGATAACATCATAGATGTTCGTATTGAAGACCGAACCGGGCGGCGGCGTCTGCGGGTCAAAGACCGGCGGATCCGATTGTCCACCCGTGCCAGGATTGCCCTCTACGAAGCGGAAGTGATCCAGGAAAACGGTCGTGTCGTAGATCGAGTCCCCCAAGTCCATCACCGAGAAAACGATGGTGATCTGGGAGGCGCCCGACGGGATCGGGCCATTCGCCAGCAAAGTCTCGGTCGCCCCATCATAGGTCGTGCCGAAGGCGTTGGCCGCCGACATACCGATGACGCCCGTCGTGTTGATCGTGACTTGATTGCCACTGGGATCAAGCGCGTAATTATTAGGAGCAGTCACCGTGTAATCGGAGTTCACCACGATCGACACGGGCGGAGTCTGGATGAAGAAGGCGTCATTGTAACTGCTGCCGACGAACTCAGGGTACTCCTCGGAGAAGAACTTGAAGTCCACCGCCCAGTAGTTTACGTTTGGCGGCACCGCCAAAGTCAACGAGAGCTGAACCAGATACTTCGCCCTGATTGGTGCTGAGACCTGCTAGCTCCGACGACCAATCTGGGGAGTCATTGGGCCGGGTGGCATCGGCGACATGACCACTGGAGATCGCGGCAAAGCTGTCGCCGAACCGCGGGAAGCTACTCACTGGCGTGTTAAATACGCCTGCCCCCTCTGGATCGCTGGTCCCCAGGGTTGCATCGAGGATCAATTCGGGGGGTATATCCATGGCTATGGCGAGGTCTGCATCCGGCGCACCGAGAGCAAATCCTTGAGCCACAAGCTGTTCGATGATGGCATCAGCTATTGCCTGTGCAAAACCGGCAGAATGATCTCGTAGAAGCAGGCGCTCATCCGGGTTAGACATGAAAGCCATTTCGATCAGAGCCGAAGGAACAACAGGCACCCGAACCAGTTGAAGCCCTCCCATTACGTCTGGGGGAGTCGGTCGAATGCGTAACCCAAAAGCTTGGTTTATCTTCAGGACGAGGCGTTCTGCTAATTGTCGGCTGGATTCTACTACTGCTTCGGGTTTTGCACTTCCTCCCGGACCTGTAGAGGAGTAAAAGCCTTCAACCCCGTCCCCACAAGAGAGAGGCTCAAGTGTACCTGAATTGGCATGTATGCTAATTGCTAGGTCAGGTAGCTCGTTGTTAATGAAATCTGTACGCTCAGTTAGGGTGGGGAATACATCCGTTTCACGGGTCATTCCAACTTGCACGCCATTTGCCTGCAATATGTCCCGTACCTGCAAAGCCACGCCCAGAGTGGCGTCCTTCTCCCTAAAATCAAGAGGAACGCCACATAGCGGAGCTAAATCGGCGTTTGGTGCTCCTGGATCGCTCCCACCATGTCCAGGGTCCAGGATTACATATGGAATTTGTTGGGCATCGGCAATATCGAACGCTAAGCTAAGAGTATCTGGCACTGTCGAAAAACTGGGCAGAAATACCAGAAAACATAAAAGAATCCCAACTGGCAACCATGCCGGATGCGAAAACCGTCTAGATCGTTTCATCATGGTGATTCCTCCTTGAGATATGCAAGTGTGAGTTCGTAAAGTGCTAATCGAAATGTCGTAAAGATTGTCCTGGCATGGCTCCCCCTTCTATCTGTACCTTCGATATTTCCATGACAAAGTCGTCTACAACGTTTTTGCTGAATGAAAATCTCCACGATATTACTAAAATAAATACTTACCAATAGATAAGTATATATTGTAATCTATGTAGCGCTATATTTCGAACAGAAAGCAAAGATACTATCTATAATGTCTGGATCTAACATTTACTTGAGCCTGGCGAACACAGCCGTTCGCGGCCTCTGACCCATGTAGAATTCCCATTTCTGCTGTGATGGCCCGCCTCAAGCGGCTAGCAGGTCAAGTGCCCCCTTGAAGCGCCGCTCAACCTGGTTTCAACCTTACCAGCGATAAATCCTGACGCTCTGACAGAAGTGCGCAGATCGTTCAGGGATGGCTGTCTAACAAAAGGCCCTGGCCCCGCGCGAGGCGAGGCCAGGGGTGGAGATGGACAAGCTTAGCCGACCGTGATGGTCACGGTGGCCGTGTCGGTATTGCCGTTGTTATCGGCAACCGTGTAGGTGAACGTGTCGTCGCCGGTGAAGCCTGCAGCAGGTGTGTAGGTCACCGTCCCGTTGTTGTTGAACACCATCGTCCGGTAACTCGGCAGCG
This sequence comes from uncultured Chloroflexia bacterium, assembly GCA_963772595.1. GTDB lineage: Bacteria > Chloroflexota > Anaerolineae > Aggregatilineales > Phototrophicaceae > CAVYXZ01. The sequence goes on from CAVYXZ010000001.1 coordinate 51,168, forward strand.
TGCCGTTGGCGATCAGCAGGGTGTCGCCGTCCGGGTCGGTATCGTTGCTCAGCAGCGCCGTCACCGGGAAGGTCAGCGGCGTGCCCGCATCTGTCGAGAGGCTGTCATCGACCGCATCCGGAGGCTGATTGGCTGGGAACATATCTACCACGTCGAAGGTGATGGATGCCGTATCCATGTGCCCATGCGGATCGGCAATGGTGTAGGTCATGGTGGCCGTGCCGACGAAGTCCGTTGGCGGGACATAGTTGGCGGTCACGCCGTCCGCATTGGGGGTAATCGTGCCCGTGTCAGGCGTTGTGAAGCCTACGATGAAGATCGGCTCACCCTGAGGATCGCTGTCGTTCGCCAGCAGTTGCAGCAGGCTGAAGCTCAGCGGCGTGTTCTTCTCGACGGTGAAGCTGTCGTCCACCGCGTCAGGATCGGCTGCGACCGGGGCGCTTTCGACATCCACCGGGGTCATGACCACGTTGTTGGCCGTATTGCCATCAGCCACGTCACCTGCCACGCTGGTATCGAACTCAGCGCTGCCTGCCGCGTTCGCTGTGAACGAGAAGCTGTGTTCCAGCAGGTCCCCAATGGAGCCGGAGCCGCTGAAGTCAAAGGTACAGGTGATGACACCGCTCGACAGCGCGCATTCAGCCGGCAGTGATGCGGTATCAGGCGTTACGTTGCCCGGCACCGGGATCGTCAGCGTGATGCTGTCAACGTCTTCCGGCCCGCTGTTCGACACCGCATAGGTCAGGCTGAAGCTGTCCCCTACGTTGACCGACCCACTGGGGCCAGCGGTCAAGGAGATCGCCACGTCCGCCGGGCAGGCCAGCGTGATATCCAGACCTAAGGCCGGGGGTGGCACTTCGAGAACGTCCGTCTGAGCAAAGGGCTGAGCCGGATTGGTCGGTGAGACGCAGCCCGGGTACGAGGCTTGCACCTGATAGAACCCGGCGATCACATCCCAACCGAAGAAGCCGTCACTGGCCGTCGTATCAGGATTGCTGCGGTTTGTCGCCGACATGATTGCACTGCCATCCGGCACCGGGCTGAAAGGACCGGCGAAGCTGTCTGAGCGGAAGAGGGTGACAGTTGCGCCCGCTACCGGCTCGCCGCCGGCGGTGAGCACGTGACCGCTCGGATCGATGTAGATGTCAAAGCCGATGTTATCATCGGGCGCGCTGGGGCAATGGATGGTGATGCTGATATGCGCACTACCGTGTACCGGATACAAGGGCTGGATGGCCGCGCTGTAGGTGCCCGAGGGCCCTTCAGTCATCGGACCGCTGCGGATAACGCTGCTGCCCTGGGTGAGCTGGTAATCCGCTGTGCCACCGGGGCAACCTTGAGCAGTGAGCGTGAGTGTAGCTTGCCAGTAAACCGAAGGTACGCCGTTCCCGGTCGTGCCGTTATTGGTGATCGTGACTCCATTAGGCGCTGGCGTAGGTCCAACCAGGATAATGTCCTGTCCCGTAAGCGCCTGGTTGGCTCCCAGGACGACCTGGATGCTGCCGTTCTGATAGCCCGTGCCCGACGGCGGGAAGGCAGTCACAGTGTAAGTATCGGCGTCAAGGCCGCTCACCGAATACTGCCCCAGCCCATTGGTCTGCGTCAGATTGCAGAAGTTGGCGCTGCTGCAGACCTGCACCAGGGATACAGCCAACGGATTACTCGTGTCGTTGCCAAAAATCTGGCCGGAGATGCTGCCGCCGGTGGGCGCTACGCCATTGCGAACCGGGAAGATATAGCGACCCAGCACAAAGGAGTTGCGGCTGTTGTGGATCAGGCCAGTTGATGGGTTGGAATCCAGGAAAGCACCGCTCGTACCCGAACCGGGCATCTCAAAGGAGGTGGATGTGCCATTGGAGTAGCCTACACGTGCCGGGGAACCCCCCTGACACTGGCTGTCTCCACCGCTGGCGGTGCCGGCTTCCCACTGGATGAATCGTAGTGAACTCGATGTCGAAGTCGCCAGGGCCAATGTCCGAGCGATCAATGAGGATAACCTGGAACGAATTGAGAACACTGGTGATCGTGGAAAAACATCCCACTCCCGGCCAGGTGACCCCGAAGGCATTACGTCCATCGACCAGGCCCTGCCCATAGGTGACCACGTTGCCCGTCCGGGTATCGACATCCCCGAAGAACGGAGCGATGATGACCCGGTTGGTTGTGTTGAGATTGAAGGGCGTATAGGTGCTGAGCGCCGAAATCAAAGGTCACGTTACCGTTGTTGTTCACATAGAGGGCGTTGAAGGTGTTACCAAAGAAGTTGATGGGGAAGCCCATCGTCACCAGACCTGTATACAGATCGTCGTTACCGGGAAGGTTGAACTGATTGAAACCGGGCCGGATCGCGTTGCCCTGACTGTTGCCATTAAAGCCGAACTAATTCCAGTACAAGTAGAAGAGATATACTCCGCCAATACCAGCAGGATGAAAAGTACCGTTGCATTCGTAGCCGTTCCCTCCCCATTGATTGCCAGCCTGGGGAGTGTAAGTAAACTGACCGGCTACTGCTTTAGTTGCTGGAGTAACTTCAACACCATCACATGTTTGTTTTTGAACCCCGACGCTCCAGCCGCTGGGGCTTGAACGAGTGTTCGTAAGTGGATCTTGATACGAACGAAATCGCTCTGCCGCACACGCTAGTTGTTCCCGAGCAGTGCTAGATGCCAACACCCCATCAAGAAAGCCATTCTAGTGTCAGTCGGACGGGTTGTTCCTGTTACACCAGAACTCTCCTTTTGAAGAGTAGTCAGTATCACCTGAGCGTTGATGTGATATTCATTCGCAGCTTGAGCGATCACTTGGAAGCATCGAAGGTCACACCATCGACATCCTGGACGGGTTGGCTGAAGTAGCTGCCGTGCGAGGTCAAGAAGTCACGAATTTGAGCTTCCGACATTGCCGTATAGTTCTCAAGCTGAGCATCAGTTAGGAACGGAGTATTGTACTCTGGAGTTTGGGCCAAGACAGAAGCCATGACCAGGGCGCGATGAGCAAAAGCAGTACGGCGATTGCCATCACGTGTGGTAACCGCAGTGTGGACTTCACATATCTCATAGCTGCTCGTTTAGCAGTCATAGAATTTCTTGCTCCTCTTAATAACCATGTTGGCGACTTGTAGTGTGACTAATGAGCAGTGGCCCAAAGCCACCTCAATTCAAGAAACAAAAGCACAATCATTTCATACACATATCTCCTTTTGACCCGTTGCCTAGGTCAAGAGCACAAAGCTGTATTAGTGATACATAACTCGGGTTTAGGTCTACAACAGGGTAACCTAAGAAGAGTTTTGCGCTATAAACTTGCAAAGCACTAAAAATGTAAAATCTGTAAATGAAGATTACATTTTATACAATTAAGTTTATTTAATATGTTAAATTTACAGGGCTGTTACGAGGATATTCGTGGTTCTCAACCCTGGATATCGACCGCTAGCCCTTCATTTTGGGAATTTCCGGGCTTTCCCAGGAGGTTGGCATAGTATTGCATCAACTCACGCATTTCGTCATCGATTGTTTTGACTTCAGGCACCCCATCTCGTAATCGTGGCAACAAATCAGGTTCTTCAATCAAACGCTTGAGTTGGCAATACAGGTCATTGGCATCGTCATAATTGAAAAGCAGTCCGTTTTTCCCATGTTCGACGAGTTCAGCCATACCGCCCAGATTGGCTGTCACCACAGGCAGCCCCGCGCTGAAGGCTTCCAGGATGATCGTGGGGCTGTTCTCGTACCAGCGCGAGGGTACGATGATGGCGTCCATTTCATGGAGGGTCTGCTGCATCTTTTCTGTACTCAAGTTGCCATGCCAACGGATCGAGGGATAGTTCGTTATTAGTTTGTTGAGAGAGTCCAGGTAGTTCGCCTGACCATTCGTCGGCCCTGCAAAGTCGAAGCATACTTGTTCACCCTCATCGATCAGCATCATCACCGCCCTGATCGCCAGATCAAGGCCCTTGTGCGGTTTGATTTGTCCGAAAAAACCGAGGCGCAGTGGATGATGGGATGTGGATACAGGCGCTTCATTGAACGTATGGTTCACACCCTGGCGCATCTGGATAAAGCGATGTATGTCGAAGTCGAAATCGGCGAATTTCTCAATCAGATGATGGGACGGTGAAATGATGAGATCGACTTCGTGCAGCGCTTGATTGAGCAGAGTCTGACGACGGCTGACGGTTTCGCGCATCTTCTGAGTCAATGACTGTCGGTGTGCCCACGCCCAAAACTGGTCCATCACATTGGGGGCCATAATCGCCGGCCAGCGGTATCGACGCTTATGCTCCATCAGGCAGCGGGTACAAACCTCCATGCTGACCGGACCGGCACAAAGCTCATCGTTGGCGCGCACCAGGTTGATGCGTGCGCACATAAACCAGTAATCTGTAAGTGTCAGAACCAGGGGCAGCCCAAACTGCCGCCCGACGCGGATAGCGGACAGTCCCAGCAGATAGCCGCTCACAATGTGGATGAGATCAAACGAATTGTCCTGGATTAACTGCGATAAGAACGCTTCGACCGGCGCATATTCATAGAGCGCCTGGAACGGATTCCCGGATTCGTTCACATCATAATACAATCGGTGAACGACGAAACCGTTCTCGATTTTCGCCTGAGCGCTGAATCCAGGAGCTTCCAGGCTTTCTACCGCCACCACCTGCACCTCATGATGATGGCTGACGAACCACTGCGCCATCCGCTCGGCGCGCCGCTCTGCGCCCGCCGTGAAGGAAGGTGGAAAACCATGTACTACAAGAAGAATTCGCATAGAACCAGAGTATATGATCTAGTTTTCCAGAAAATAAAATTCACTATTAAGGTATTTGCTGAAATAAGAATATGACAAGACTATATACCATTAAACAGGTTATATTATACACAATTAAGCTGCCAAGCGCATCAAAGTCATCAGCGAGCCGAATCTGGCTTCGCTTCGACATTTCAGGAGCATCCTTCATTCATGTCTGGACTCTTCGGCATCATTGACCTGAGCGATCAAAGTGACGTTGAGCAGTTTCTGAACACTGCCAGCCAGCATATGAGTCACTTTGACTGGCATCGCTGCGACACCTGGATCAAAAAGGACGGTTCGCTGGGACTGGGTCGTCTCGGCATTGGCATCTTCAACCCGGAGCCTCAGCCAGTGAAAAGCGGCGATCAGTCACTGACTCTGTTCATGTGCGGCGAACTTTACGACCGCACGGCGCTGCGGCACAGGCTCCGGGCCAGCGATACACTCAGCGATTCTGAACTGGCACTGGCGGCCTACGAGCAGTATGGCATTCTCTTTGCTGCTGAGTTGAATGGGGCCTTCTTCATCGCCGTCTACGATCAGCGTCAGCAGCGTCTTGTTCTTGCCAACGACCGCTTTGGCTTGTATCCGCATTACCTCTATATTCAGCCGGGCAAGCTGGTCTTCGCACCTGAGGTCAAGGGGGTCCTGCGCGCGGGCTTTGTAGAAACCGACTTAAATCTCACTGCCGTAGCTGAGTTTCTTCGCTTTCAACATCTGCTGGGGGAAAAGACCTTCTGGACGGACATCAGATTGTTTCCTTATGGAAGTGTCGGCCAGTTTGATCTGGCAAAACAGACCTGGACTCTCGACCACTACTGGAACTGGGGGCAGATTCCACATCGTCCGGACGCCAGGTTCGACGAAGCCATAGACGAAGCTGGAACACTACTGCGGCAGGCCGTTGAGCGTCGGACGGCGGACTCGCTGCAGCCCGGTGTCTTTCTCAGCGGAGGGCTGGATTCACGGACGCTGCTGGGCCTGATCCCGCCGCGCGATCCCCCACCGGTGACTGCGACTTTTGGCGCATTCGACAGCCGGGATGTCTACTATGCTCAGCGCATTGCGCAGCGAATGAATGCCCGTCACTTCTGGTTTGATCTGCCTGATGGACAGTGGGTAGCGGATCATGTGGCGCTGCACCTACAGCTTACCGACGGTTTCCAAAGCTGGCTGCACATGCACGGGATCACGATGCTGCCCCGCTTACGGGAAATGATGGACTTTAACCTGACGGGCTGGGATGGTGGCACCGTGATGGGTCATGCCGACCACATCAATCCGATCTATAATCACCCGATTGATTTTGAGACGATTCTGGTCGAGAACTACCAACAGTTTACGCGGGCCTATACCTGGCCCGGTCTGACCGACGCCGAGGAGCGCCTGTTATTTGCGCCTGCCTACGCCAAACAGATGGTCGGGCTGGCCTTCGACTCCATGCGCCAGGAACTGCTGCCCTTCTGGGATTTCCGCCGCGAATATGCTGCCGAATATTTCTATATCGCCAATCACTGCTGGCGTTTGACCCAGCACATGATTACCGTGACGCGCGCTTATCTGGAGGTCCGCTTCCCCTTCTGGGATTACGCCCTCATAGACTATATGTATTCGCTGCCCCCGGCGCTGCGCCGCGATCAACTGCTCTACCGGCACATCATCACCGGCCAGACGCCGAAGCTCGCCACCATTCCGCGTGATTCGGACGAACTGTGGCCCACAACCCGGCCTCTGCTGCGCGATACACAGAGTCTCGTCCTGCGGGGAAGCCGGAAGCTGGGGCTTCATCGCTACCGCCCCACGCTCTATGCCGATTACGAAAATTACCTGCGTGGCGACCTGCGTGCATGGGCTGAAGCCATTCTTTTCGATAAACGTGTCAGCCAGCGCGGCCTTTATGATATGGCTTTCGTGCGCTCGCTGATGAAGCGCCATGTTGCCGGCCATGAACCCTGGACCATCGGCAAAGTGGCCTCCCTAATTAGCCTTGAACTGCTGCTGCGCGAATATTTTGATTAGGCCCGCAGCAGCGGACGGAGCAGCCGCTGGATGAGCTGTCGGACTGCGCCGCGCTCTTCTGCATTCAGGGCACCCAGCCCCCAGACGCAGGCTGCATAGCTCAGGCTGCCCCCGACAACCGCCACCAGGACGTGATGGTCCCGCAGTCCATAGACGACCAGCCCCATAAACGCTAGCGCCAGCAGCAGCCGGTAGTTCAGCAGGCGCTGGACAGCGGTATCAAATTGGCGGCGAAAGGCCGTGTAAAACAGCAGGGTGCCGGTTAGTTCGGCCCCGACGGTGGTGAGCGATGCCGCGACGATGCCGAAGCTCGGGATAAAGAGCAGGTTCAGCAGCAGATTCGACAGGCCGATGGCGACATAAATGCGCATGGATTGTCGTTCCAGCTTCATGGCTCCCATGAGGTTGCCACACAGGGCGGTATACATCAGCAGCGGCACATCCCACATCAGTACGGCGAAAACCGGGGCAGAGGGGAGATAATTCACGCCGTAGATTAGGAGCATTATTGGATCAGCCAACAGCGTGCCGCCCACCGCCATAGGCAGGCCAACAAAGGCAATCAGGCGGATCGACCGTTCATACCAGGGCTGAATAGCATCCGGGTTTTGTTCGTGCTCGCGTGACATAGAAAGCGGCAGCGCGACGATAAACCCGCTAAAGAAGATCAGCATAGTGCGGGACAGACTGTAAGCGATGTTGTACCAGCCCACCACAGATACCGGCCAGAACGCCTCAAGGAGAATGGTGTCAATCTTGAAGTTGAAGGTCAGCGCAAGCTGCGTCAGGGCAAAGGGCAGGCCGGCCACAAGCAGCGCTCTCCACGTCCCCGGCGTGATGTGAAAGCGTGGAATTGTCATGCGAGACCATCGCAGCGCTAGCAGGCTGAGAACAAGCCCGATAGGTGTCATCACGAGCGAGGCGATGACCAGCCAGACAAAGCCCTTCTCCTGGCTAAGAAATACGAAGCCCAGGCCCATATAAATGATCTGACCTATCAGGCCGAGAAACGAGGCGATGTCCAGGCGTTCATTTCCGACGATGACCGCCGAAAGCGGCGCCAGGAGCGCCTGGAAGAAGTAAGTTGCCGTGAGCAGTGCAATCGCCAGTACGACATCAAAGGAAAACGAGCGGGAGATAGCTCCACCAATAGTGATGACCGCCGTAAGGACCGACAGCAGTAGGCGCAGCGCGGCTACGTCCCAGAAGAGTTCGGCGGCGCGCTCTGGTACACGGGCTGTCTCGCGGGTCATGTACTGGGTAATGCCCAGATCACCCAGGAAGCCGAACAGCCCGGCCCAGGCCAGCGCGACTGAGTAGGAGCCGAAGTCCACCTCGCCAAGCTGACGTACCACATAAATGCCAAACAGAAAGCTTATGACTCGCATCACGAGTGACACACCGGTTGTCAGGATGGTGTTGCGCACGATGATCCGCGAGGTGTGGCGTTCAGGCTCCGCGTGTGCTGTCACTCATGCCTCCGCCCCTTGAAGATTAAGACACCAGTGGCTGACCACCTCGAACAAGGATCGCTGATTTTCCAGTAGCGTAAAGGTGTGATCCGCATTGGAGATAACCTGGAGATCAAGGCCGCCTGCCTCACTTCGCGCTTTGAGTGGAGGCCCCAGTAACGATTTCATCTGCTGCCAGCCGGAACTGTTCTCGGCATAGACGTAGAGCATCCGGGTGTCGTGCGCCAGAATCTCATCAACGACATCCAGGTACGCCGCCACCAGCCGCCGGGTCTTGCGGCCCTTGACTATCGTGCGCAGCTTGAAGACGCGGGCCGACAACCGGTTCCACAGCAGATTCTGGAAGACGACCTGAAGGAGGTTCCGGTAGGAGACCTGCCCGGTCAGGAAGCGCCGCCACTTCTGCGGATCCCGCAGTGCTACCTGCCCCAGATAATTTTCGTAATAGCGGACCGTCTTGCGCTGGCGATCGTAGGTTGTCCAGCCCTCGTCGCCGCCTTCCGGGTTAATCATTACCGTCGCCGTCACGCGCGGATCATGCCGCGCCAGCAGCATGGCATAGGCCGCACCTGAACAGTGGCCGATGAGGATAAAGCGCGCAATGCCCTGTGTCTGGCAGATCAACTCCATGACCTGCTGCGTATCGTCCACGATGCGCGGTTCCAGCGCGATGCGATCCTGACGGGCGCTGCTGTCGCCAATGCCTGAAAGATCGAAGCGGCAGACGACGAAGCCTTTCTGCGCCAGATGCCGTGCCATCTTGACATAGAAACGGTTCGGCCCGATGCGATGGATCAGCCCCGCGTTGAGCAGCAGGACGGCTGTGGATCGGGGTGACTTTGCTGCCGGAGTCGTCATCACCCCGATTAAGGGCGTCGGCCCATGGGTCTGTATGGCTGTCTCGTTGATGTTCACCGGAATGTCTCATCTACCCAATTGACAATAGTCCGTAAGGCCACCTGAGGCACCAGCCCTTTATCCGGGTCCTCGCGCCAGATCACCAGACTGTTGATCTGTTCGTAAAGGGTCTCGACCGCCTGATCGTTCAGCGTGTGCATCAACTGCGCCACCGCTTCGGACGGTGTGTTCTCCACAATGAGCGCCTGCTTGCCCGCGCTGATCGTCAACCGCAGCAGGTCGAATGCCTTCAATTCGTTGAGGAAGTGCTCGGAGACGGCAAAACCGAGCAGTTCGCCCTGCGGTTCATCGCTGATGCTGGCCGAATTGACTGAGGAGAGGAAATACCACAGGCGGTCGCGGTGCCACTGAAACAGTTCCTCCAGGTAGGCGCTGCCGGAGACTACCGGCTCCCATAATGCAAATCCGACAGCCTGCGCCATGCCTGCGCCGACTTGCAGCGCCAGCGATCCGCCCATGCGCAAGCCGACAAAGCAGATCCGCTCCAGCCCGGTCACGCGGCGCATCTCGTCCACCGCAGCGGCGATGTCCCGTGCCCACTCGGCCAGACTCCCTACGTGGTCATCGCCCGCCGAATTGCCGGTGCCGTAGTAATCGAATTTGAGAACCGGGAAGCCCTGACGAGTCAGGTTCAGGGCAAGCTGGTGATAGGCGCGATGCGACCGGATGTATTCCTGTCCGATGGGATAACATAGGATGACGGCGGTCTCGCGCGGCACTTCGGCCTGCGGTGGATAAAATGCGGCGAACAAAGCGCGATTGGGCGGGCCAAAGAAGAAGGTCTCCATCGGCGGCTTAGTTCCGGCGCAGGAAACGTTGCAAACGCTGCGCCAATCCCTTCTTGCTCGCCGAGACGGGCGCTGATTTGCCTGGGCTTCGAGCGCCATCGCCAGTTGAGCCAGCGTTTCCGAGCGCATCAGGGCCGGAGGCAGACGCTGGCCGGTGGTCTGCTCGATGCGGTGAATGACCTCCAGCGCCAGCAGCGAATGTCCGCCCAGATCGAAGAAATTGTCGTGGACCCCCACTTGATCGAAGCCCAGCGCATCCTGCCATATCTGCACCAGTTCCGCCTCCAGCGGACTGCGCGGCGCGGCAGCGGTCACAGAGGCCTGGCTGATGCTGGGCGCGGGCAGCATCGAGATCGCCACCTTGCCGTTGGCGTTAAGCGGCAGGCTGTCCAGGGTGACAAAGGCCGAGGGGATCATATAGTCGGGTAGCCTTTCGCGCAGAAAGTTGCGTAGCTCCACCGTGTAGTTTTGATGGGCGTTTTCAAAGACGAGATAGGCGGCCAGACGTTGATCCGGATGCATGATGACGCAGACCTGTCGCAGCGCCGGGTATTGCAGCAGCACCGCTTCGATTTCACCCAGTTCAATGCGATGGCCGCGAATCTTCACCTGTCGATCCGTCCGCCCCAGATACTCGATATTGCCGTCGGGCTGGTAGCGGGCCAGATCGCCGGTTCGGTAGAGGCGGGCCTCCGGCTCAGTGCTGAAGGGATCGGCGATAAAGACCTTCGCCGTCAGGTCCGGCAGATTACGATAGCTGCGGGCCAGCCCTACGCCGCCGATGTACAGTTCACCCGGCACACCGACAGGCAGCGGTTGCCTATCCGCATCAAGGATGTAGAGCTGAATATTGGCGATGGGACGGCCAATGGGCACCTGCGGCTGGTCTGGCAGACACTGCCAGTGCGTCACGTCGATGGCTGCCTCGGTCGGGCCGTAGAGATTATGCAGTTCGGCATCCATCAGCCGGAAAAACTCCTTCTGAAGCTTCACCGAGAGGACCTCGCCGCTGCAAATCACCCGCCTGAGAGAGGTACAGCGCGCCAGTTCGGCATCTTTGAGGAATTGCTGCAACATAGAGGGTACGAAATGGATGGTCGTCACCTGCTCCGCGTCAATCAGGTCGATCAAAGCCCGGCTGTCGCGCTGTGCCCCCGGCGCGGCCAGCACCAGTCGAGCACCGTACATCAGCGGCCAGAAGAACTCCCAGACCGACACGTCAAAACTGTAGGGCGTCTTTTGCAGTACGCAGTCGGATGCCTCCAGCTTGAATGCGTCCTGCATCCAGCACAGCCGGTTGTAGATGCCTTTATGGGTGTTGAGGACGCCCTTTGGCCTGCCGGTCGAGCCAGAGGTATAGATCACGTAAGCCAGATCTTCACCCTGCGGACGCACAGTAGGCCGCTCGCTGGATTCCTGATCGAGCGCATCACCCAGCGTATCGAGACAGCACATAGGATACTCATGCTTCGGCAGGCGGGGCTGTAAGCGCGTCTCGGTTAAAAGGACTACGGGCTGCGCATCGTCCAGCATGTAGGCGATTTGTTCCGGCGGATAATCTGGGTCGATAGGCATATAAGCGCCCCCGGCCTTCAGGATAGCGTAGAGGCTGATGACCAGATCCAGCGAGCGTTCCAGAAAGACGGCCACAATGGATTCGGGGTCGACTTCCTTCCTGATCAGAACCTGCGCTAATTGGTTCGCCCGCATGTCTAACTGGCGGTAGCTCAGGCGATCCGTGCCAAAGACCAGCGCCGTCGCCTCCGGTGAGCACTCGACCTGGGCCTCAAACACCGACAGAATGGTCTGCCCTGGCGGATAATCGACGCGGGTTGCATTCCAGGTATGCAGAATCTGCTCGCTTTCGGCAGGGGTGAGCAGCGGTAAACGGCCAATGGCCTGATCGGGCTGATTGACTACCGCCTCCAACAAAGTCTGATAATGGCCGATTAAGCGCTCGATCGTGGTGGCGTCAAAGAGATCCGTGCTGTACTCGACGCTCAGGTCCAGGCCCCCGTTTGCTTCGTGCAGCGTCAGCGTCAGGTCATATCGGGCGATACCTGTCTCGACCACCTCGGAACTCAACGACAGGCCAGCGAATTCGGCCTCGCTCAGGGGCAGATTCTGGAAGACAAACAGTGTCTGGAAAATGGGCGAGTGGCTGCGGTCGGGCTCGTCTTCGACCAGCTCCAGGAGCTTCAGGAAGGGCAGGTCCTGATGCGTGTAAGCCGCCAGCGTCACCGCCCGGACTTGCTCCAGCAGGGTCTGAAAGCTGTCCTCAGCAGATAGATGGCTGCGCAGCGGCAGTAAATTGATGAAGGGGCCGATCAACTCCTCTGTTTCGGGCTGTCGCCGGTTGGCGACCGGTGTGCCGACGATCAGATCTTCCTGGCGTGTGTAACGGTACAACAACACGTTGAAAACCGCCAGCAGGGTCATAAACAGGGTGACGTTCGACTCGCGGCTGAGGGCACGCAGCCTGTCGGTCAGCGCGGGCGAGATCCTGGCAAACAGTATCTGGCCGTGAAAGCTCTGGAGGGCGGGACGAGTCCGGTCGGTCGGTAGTTCCAGGATAGGCAGCTTCCCGGCCAACTGCTGCCGCCAGTAAGCGATCTGCCCCTCCAATGCGCCCGCCGCAAGCTGCTCGCGCTGCCAGACGGCAAAATCGCTGTACTGGATGGGCAGCTCCGGCAGCGGCGAGGGCTGGCCGGACGAAAAGGCCGCGTAGAGCGCCGTCAGTTCCTTGAGCAGGACGCCCAGCGACCAGCCATCATAGACGATATGATGCACGCTGAGATGGAAGATGTAGTCCTCCTCCCCGGCGATGAACAGCCAGGTCTGGAACAGGTGGCCCTTTTCCAGGTCTACCGGCTGCGCGGCGATCTCGCGGAGGCGCTGTTCAATGTCCGCCGCGCGGCAGTCCTCGACCTGCATCCGATACGAGTCCAGCGGCAGGATTTCCAGCACTGGCTTGCCGTTCACCGTATGGAAAGCCGCGCGCAGTACTTCGTGCCGCCGGACGATCTCGCGCAGGCTCTGCTCCCAGGCAGGCAGGTTCAGCGTCCCGCTGAGATGCACCGCTCCCCGAATTATATAAGCCGTCTTGTGGGCCGTAAGCTGGTCGAACAGCCATAACTGCTCCTGCGCGAAGGACAGCACCGTGCTGGCCCGGCGCGGAATGCTGGTGGGAAGCGCGTCGCCCTGGCTCATGCAGCGTGCCAGTTCGTCAATGGTCGGACCTTCAAAGAAGCGGTCCAGCGGCACGTCGCTGTGGAACACCCGGCGCAATTGCACGATCAACTGGGTCGCCGAGAGTGAGTGCCCGCCCAGCTCGAAGAAGTTGTCGTAGACGCCAACCTGCTCCAGGCCCAGGATATTGCACCAGAGCTGCGCCAGCGTCTCTTCGAGTGGGCTGCGCGGCATATCCGCTACGGCGGCGGTCTCCTCGCTGTTGAGCTGCGCCAGCGCCGTATAATCTACCTTTCCGCTGGCGCTCAGCGGTAGATGGGGCAGGAAGCGGATATGCGAAGGCATCATGTAAGCGGGCAAATGATTGCTGAGATACGCGCGCAGTTCGCCCTCGCTGCTGCGGTCCGCGCTGACCACGAAGGCTAGCAGACTCTGCATTCCCGATGCGGTCTCGCGGACCAGCGCTGCGGTATCGCGCACAGCGGGGGCCTGGCGCAGCACAGCCTCCACTTCATCTAGTTCGACCCGGAAGCCGCTGAGCTTTAGCTGTCGGTCCAGGCGGCCCATGAACTCCAGGTTGCCATCCGGCAGCAGGCGCACCTTATCCCCCGTCCGGTAAAGCCGCGTCTCTGGCTGGAAAGCGGGCTGCACGAAGCGTTCCGCCGTCAGAGCCGGGTTGTTCATGTAAGCGCGCGCCAGCCCCAGGCCGCCGATATACAGTTCCCCGGGCACGCCGACCGGGACCGGTTGCTGGTAAGGATCGAGGACACAGGCCAGTGCCCCTGGAATCGGGCGGCCAATCGGGACCTCACCGGGCAGCGTCTCCGCAGTGTTCATGTCGAACATCGTCGTCACGATGGTAGCTTCGGTTGGTCCATAAGTATTCAGCAACCGGACATCCGGGGCGACGCGCTCGCGCCACTCGGCCACATAGGCGGGCAGGGCACGCTCGCCGCCGAGAATGACAAGCCGGACGGATTCGGGAAACGGCTCCGGGCTGACGCAGAGGCTGTCGGTCAACTGGTGCCAGAAGGCCGTCGGCAGGTCCAGCACGGTGATCTTCGCTTCGCAGCAGAACGCCAGCAGCGTCTGGGGGTCCAGCATCGCCTCTGTGCGCAGGACGAGAGTCGCGCCGCTGACCAGACAGGGATAAATCTCTTCGGCGGCGGCATCAAAGCCAATCGAGGCGAATTGAAGGATGTAGTCCTGCGCGGTAAGGTCGAATGCCTGCACAGCGACCTGTACGTAGTGCGCCAGTGCCCGGTGTTCGATCATGACGCCTTTGGCAGTGCCGGTCGAGCCAGAGGTATAGATCACATAGGCCAGGTGGTCCGGGTTAAGGTCAAATTCCGGGCCTGAGTTCGGGCATCTGGGCCACCGAGTCGCGGTCGAGTCGGATCACATGTATCGTCTCGTCAAGCGGCACCGCGTCCAATGTATCCAGCGTAATCAGCGTGTGGGCTTGCGAATCGCGCAGCATATAGGCGATCCGTGCTGGCGGCGTGTTGGGATCAATGGGCAGGTAGGCCCCACCCGCCTTCCAGACCGCCAGCAGCGCGGTAATGAGCGCGTTGGAACGCGGCAGATAGACGCCGACGATGGTCTCAGAGCCGACCCCAGCCTGCTGAAGATAATGCGCCAGTTGATTGGCGCGGCGGTCGAGTTCGCCGTAGCTGAGCCTGCCTGCCGCGTCTATGACTGCTGTCCGCACAGGGTGTCGAGCGGCCTGGGTCTCGAAGGCACTGAGGATGTCCAGCGTCTCGCCTGCGGGCGCGGTAGCAACCAGGGACTCGCGCTCGGCCTCGGTCAGCAGCGGCAGCGTCCCGATGATGGAATCGGCCTGTGTGACTGCACTCTCCAGCAGCTTGCGGTAATGCCCGGCCATGCGCTCAATCGTCGTTCTGTCGAAGAGGTCGGCATTGTACTTAAAGGTCGCCAGCAGCAAACCGTCGCCTTCGACGATTTCCAGTGTGAGATCAAGCTGGCCTTCCTGCTGGTTCATATAATAGTATTCCATCAGTAGCCCGCCGAAGTCGATCTGTGCTCCTTCGCCCCCGGAGAAGAGGCTGGCGAAGCTGCCGGACTGCTCCTGCGGTTTCTGGAGCACAAAATCGACCTGGAACAGGGTCGAGCGGCCATAGTAACGCTGGGGATGCAGCTTCTGGATCAGCAGCGCCAGCGGATAATCCTGATGGGCGATGGCATCCAGCACATCCTGCCGGACCTGCTGGAGAAAGGACCGGAAGGACAGGGTCGGGTCGCAGTGCGTGCGCAGCACCAGGGAATTGACGAACTCGCCGACCACCGTCTCGAACTGCGTCTGGCTGCGGCCTGCTGCCGGTGTGCCGATGACAAAGTCCTCCTGGCCGCTGTAGCGATGCAGCAAAAGCTGGAAGACGCTCAGCAGGACGACATAGGGCGTGACCGTTTCCCGACGGCTGAAGTCCTCCACCCTGGCGGTCAGCTTAGGGTCAATGGCGAAGCGGTAGGAAGCCGCACGCGCGACTACCTGGCCGGATCGTGGGCGATCCGTCGGCAGATCGAGCGGGGCCAGGGCATCCGCCAGCCGCTCCTGCCAGAAATTCCACAGCCGGTCCCCGCGCTCGGATTCCAGCATCTGCCGCTGCCAGCGAACGTAATCGGTGTAATCTGCGTCGGGCCTGGGGAGCGAAATGAACTGCGAATCGCGCAGTGTTGCGTAGAGCTTGCCCATTTCGTCCATCAGCAGCCACACTGACCAGCCATCGACGGCAATGTGGTAGGCCGAGAGCAGCAGCACGTGTCGCTCATCAGCCTGCGTGAACAGGGTGAAGCGAATGAGGGGACCGTTTTCCAGGTCGAATGGCTGGATATAGGCTGCCTGCACTGCTTCGGCCAGCGCAGCCTCATCCCAGGCACGCGCATCGACCGCCTGGAAGAAGACAGGCCGGTAATCGTAGATGTGTTGCTCTGGCGCACTGTCCGCTCCCAGGGCATAGACGGTGCGCAGCATCGGGTGGCGGTCCACCAAAATCTGGCAGGCTTCGTGCAGCGTCGCCACATCCACCGAGGACAGGATACGCGCTGTGAAGCCCACGTTATAAGCTGGACTGTCCAGGTGATTGCGGTTCAGGAACCAGAACGCTTGCTGTTCATAGGACAGGGGGAAGGCGCGATAAGTCTGGCTGCCGCGCGTCCGCAGCAGATCGAGGATTGCCTCTTTCTGGCCGGACAGCGCGCTGCGCAGCTCGTCGGTCAGCGTGCCCTGCGGCGCACGAAAGCGCAAGCGGGACCCCTCCGACCAGAGTTCCACGCCCTGATCGGCCAGGGTATCCACCAGGTCCGCAACGGTCACAGTTCGCCCTCCTCCCATTGATCCTCCACAGCTTCCGCTTCCTCCAACGGTCCCGCCTCGATCTGCATCGCCAGCATCCCGGCCAACTGGCGGACGCTTGGCCCTTGCAGAAGCTGCACGACGGCCAGTGCCACCTGAAGATCACGCTCCAGACGATTTTTGAGTTCGATTGCCATCAGCGAATCGACGCCCATCCTAAGGATCGACTGGTCCGGTTCCACGTCATCCACTGAAGCATGGAGGATGCGTGCCACCTGCGCTGTCAGATAGGGTAACAGCGCGGCTTCACGCTCATCCGGCGGCAGGCCGAGCCAGACGTCCAGTTCAGGCTGTGCCTGTCCATAGCCAGAGTCCGGCGCGTTCTGGTCGATCACCTGTGCCAGCAGCGGGGCCTTGACGAAATCGGGATACAGCCGCTGCCATGCTGCCCAATCGACCGGCAAGACCGCGACCTGCGCATGGGTCTGCTGCACCAGATGGTCGAGTGCCGCCAGCCCCTCGGCATTGGAAATCGTGCCTGCCAGCGTCACCGCCCGGCGATCATGCTCTTCGACAAAGGACAGCGCCATGCCTACCTCACGCCAGGTCCCCCAGTTGATGCTCAAGGCAGGGAGGCCCATGGCCCGGCGATAGTGCGCCAGCGTGTCCATAAAGACGTTCCCGGCAGCGTAGCTGCCCATCATCGGCGAACTGAGTAGAGCCGAGGTTGACGAGAAGAAGATCATGAAGTCGAGCGGCGCATCGCGCAGCAGCTCGTGCAGCAGCCAGCTCCCGGTCACTTTGGCGCGCAGGATGGTGCGCATGCTGGCGGCGTCCTGTTCCAGAATTGACTGGTACTGCAGCAGCCCGGCGGCGTGAATGACCCCGCGTATCGTGTGATCGTCCTGGAGGCGGGCCATCTGCTGCGGGTCGGCGATGTCGGCGCTCAAGACCTCAACGCTAATCCCGCGTGCTTCGAGAGCCTGCACGGCCCTGACCCGTTCGACCAGCGCGGGCGGGGCCTCAAGCTGTGCCCATGCGCTGCGCGGCGGCAGCGGTGTTCGCCCAATCAGGAGGAGGTGACGCGCGCCGCGATCCGCCAGCCAGCGCGCCGAGACCAATCCCAGGCCGCCCAGGCCGCCCGCGACGACATAGCTGGCATCAGCATCCAACGGAACTTCCACGCCCGCATCAGGCCGGACGCGCCGGAGCCGCGCCGCATAGGCTCGGTCCTGACGAAACGCGACCTGATCCTCCTGCCCGGCCTGAGCCATCATTTGCAGGATCCGGGCTGCCGAGTCCTGCGGGCGGGCTGCCGGATCGAGGTCCAGCAGCCCGCCCCATAAGGCGCTGTGTTCGACGGAGAGCGTGCGCCCCAGGCCCCACAGCGGCGCTTGCGCAAGCTGCGGCAGGTCCCCGGTGGCTACGGGCTGTGCGCCGCGCGTCACCAGCCACAAGCGGGAGCCTTTTTGTGCAGCCAGTGCCTGCACCAGATGCAGTGGCCCCACTGCGCTGAGCGTCTGCGCCTCGGTCAGTGAATCGACGTTCAGTTCTGAGGACGGGGGAGCGTCCACTGCCCAGAGATAGATGATCTGCGGGCAGGGACCAAGTGCCTCCAGCAATGCCTGGAAATCCTCCGGGTGATCGGGCCGAATCTGAAAATTGACCTCGTCGAAGCGCGCGAAACTGTCGCCCGCGTAGGCACGCACCGGCTGCCCGGCGGCGGCGCTGACCAGAGCATCGCTCAGGCCGCTGCGATCCGCAAAGATCAGCAGCTTTTCACCCTCAACGGCGGGCGGATCCCGGAGCTTCACCGCGTCCCAATCCAGCTCATAAAACCAGTCCTGGACTCGCGCGGAACTCCAAGAGGGACTGATCCCGTTCCATAAACCAGAGCCGCGCCTCCAGCGTCTCGGTGATAAGCTGTCCCTCTTCATCAAAGATGGCGATGTCGCCAACCAGGACGTTTTCGCCGGCATGGGCCTCCTCGCGCAGGCGGGCATAGGCCCAAAAATAGCTACCGCGAAACGGGCGTATCAGCCGCATCTGCGCGATGCCACCCCCGACAAACGCCCCTGGCATGGTGGCTTGATCCAGGGCCAGCACGGCCAATACGTGACCGCAGGTATCGGCCAGCGCCGGATGCAGCAGATAGGTATCCAGAGCCTCTTCCAATGCCAGTGGCACGCGGACCCGGCTTAGCGCCTCGCCCTGGCCGATCCAGAGATGCTCGATGCCCTGAAAAGCACTGCCCCAGCGATTGCCGCGCTCGGCAAAGCGGCGGTAGAAGGCGCTGCCGCTCATTTCGCTGGAACAGGCCGCCTGGATCGCTGCCGGATCAAAGTTCCCGATGAAGGAGTCTCCACCCCGGTCACGACCGAGCCGACCGACCGCGTGTCGAACCCAACCGTCCTGCTCGACCTCAGCAGCACGGCTGTAGACCGAGAAGGTGAATTCCTCTTCTTCACCGGCTGATAGGATCAGTTGTAAGGTGCGCAATTCACCCGGCGACAGGACCATGACCTGCTGAATGTCGAACTGCGTGATTGTCAGCGGCCACAGAGCCTCCGGCGCTGCGCTGGCAGCCATCTCCAGGTAGCCCGTCGCGGGCATGACCACTGCGCCATCAACCTGATGATCGGTGAGGTAAGGCAGATCGTCCAGCCGTATCTCAGACTGCCAGACCTGTGTTTCGGGCAGCGATGCCAGTTCCATCCGCTGGCCGAGGAGGGGGTGGGCAGAGAGAGGGAGATGCATGGCAGGGAGTGGAGCCAGGTGCGGGCTAGTGGTCACCCAGTAGCGCTGGCGCTCGAAAGGATAGGTTGGCAGACCGTTGATGCGGCGTCCGTCCCGCTGGCAGCGCGCCCAGTCCAGGTCCGCGCCCGCGCTGTAGAGTTCCGCCACTGCCTGGGTCAGAGACAGCGCCTCGCCCTGTCCACGCGCCAGGCTAGCGATCCACACCGGAGCGTCCTCGCCGTCCCAGGTCTGCCGGGCCAGCGCAAGCAGCGTGTTCCCCGGCCCGATTTCGAGCACGATCTCGCAGCCCAGGTCCCGCAGACTGCTGACCGCCCGACCATACTGCACCGGCTGGCGCACCTGATCCACCCAGTAGGCCCGGCGCTGGAGTTCTGCCGTGACCAATTCGCCACTCAGCGTCGAGATGAAGCGCCGGTCGGGAGCCTCGACCGGCAGCCCGGCGAGCAGCTCAGCATAGGGCGCCAGCATCGGTTCCATGAGCGGGCTGTGGAAGGCGTGCGAGACCTGCAAGGCCTGGCTGTGCAGTCCCGCCGCCTGCAAGCGTTCAGCCGCTGATGCGATGCCTGCCGCTGTCCCGGCAAGGACTACCTGCTGCGGGCTGTTGATCGCGGCCAGGCTGGCGTCGTCACCCAGCAGCGGGGCGACGGTTTCAGCCGCGGCCCAGACGGCCAGCATCGCCCCCGGCGCGGTGTGTTCGGTCATCAGGCGACCGCGGGCCTCCACCAGCGTCAGGGCATCCTCCAGGCGCAGGCTGCCCACCACGCAGGCCGCCGCGATCTCGCCGACGCTGTGGCCCAGCACGATGTCTGGCTCCACGCCCCAGTCCTGCCACAGGCGAGCTAAGGCGTACTCCAGGGCGAAGAGCGCCGGTTGGGTGTACCGGGTCTGGTGCAGGCGGGCATCCTGGCCGAACATGATCTCCCGCAGGGGGAAGTCGAGGCGATCAGCACAGGCGTCCATCGCTGCGCGAAAGACCGGTTCGCGGGCGTACAAATCCGCGCCCATCCCGGCGGACTGCGCGCCCTGGCCGGAGAAGGCGAAGGCGATGCGCGGGGTGCGGTCGGCCCGTCGTTGGACCGACACCTGCGCCAGTTGGGCTTGCAGATCGGCGCGGTCATCGGCCAGGAGGGCCAGGCGCTGGGGCCAGTGGCTGCGTCCGGCGGAATATGTCTGGGCCAGGTCGGCGAGGGACAGCTCAGGATGCTGTGTCAGGAAGGCGGCCAAGCGGTCGGCGCTGAGATGAAGGGCCTCCGGCGTCCGCGCCGAGAGGGGGATCACCAGGGGGCCCGGAGCAGGGGCAGCAGGAGCGCGGGCTGGCGCCTGTTCCAGCACCACGTGAGCATTGGTGCCGGAGAAGCCGAAGGCGCTGACGCCCGCGCGACGCAAGCCGTCAAGAGGCTCCCAGGGGAGCAGGGATTGGGGGATGCGCAGCGGCAGGTCGGCCCAGGGAATGTGCGGGTTCGGTGTGGCGAAATGCAACTGCGGTGGAATTTGCCCGTGCTGCATTGCCAGCACCGTCTTGATGAGACCTGCCATCCCGGCGGCAGCCTCGGCATGGCCGATATTGGGCTTGACCGCACCGACAATCAGCGGGGAGGGGCGTGTCTGCGGTGTCCCGAACACGGCGCTCAGCGCACTGATCTCAATCGGATCGCCCAGCTTGGTGCCGGTGCCGTGCGCTTCGATGTAGCTGATGGCCTCAGGTTCCAGGTCCGCGTCGGCCAGCGCTCGCCGAATCACCGCTTCCTGCGCAGGCCCGCGAGGCACGGTAAAGCCGCTACTGGCGCCATCGTGATTGACCGCTGAGCCGCGAATGACGGCCAG
The DNA here is from genome assembly GCA_963772595.1 of uncultured Chloroflexia bacterium. GTDB lineage: Bacteria > Chloroflexota > Anaerolineae > Aggregatilineales > Phototrophicaceae > CAVYXZ01. Next base: position 72,239 of record CAVYXZ010000001.1, read on the forward strand.
GATGGGGTCCTCATCCGCCAGGGCATCCCGCAGGCGCTTGAGGACGACCAGGCCGCAGCCCTCGCTGCGCACAAAGCCGTCCGCGCGCGCATCGAAGGTCTTACAGCGCCCGTCCGCCGCCATCATGCCCCAGCGCGAGAAGATGGCGAACACGTCGGCTTGCAGCAGCACGTTGACACCGCCCGCCAGGGCCAGATCGCTTTCCTGTTTGCGCAGGCTTTCCACCGCCAGGTGAATCGCCACCAGCGAAGACGAACAGGCTGTATCCACAGCCAGGCTGGGTCCCATCAGGCCGAGAATATGCGCCAGACGTCCCGGCACAGCGTTCAGGGCGTTGCCGGTTGCCGTGCGAAAATCGACCTTATCCAGGCCCAGTGAGCGTGAGACCTGCAAATAATCGCTGGTGGTGACGCCGATAAAGACGCCGGTGGCGCTGCCAGATAGGCGTGTGGGGACGATGCCCGCGTCTTCGAGCGCTTCCCAGCCGGTCATCAGCACCAGCCGCTGCTGCGGATCCATGCTGGCAGCCTCGCGCGGCGAGATGCCGAAAAAGGCCGGATCAAACAGGTCGATTCCGTCGAGGAAGCCGCCAAACCAGGGCGTATCTCCGCGCATCAGTGTCTCTGACCAGCGCTTGGCCGGGATGGCCGTGACGGCATCGCGCCCCTCACGAAGCAGCGACCAGTAAGCCCTCGGATGATCCGCGCCGCCCGGAAAACGACAGCCCATACCAATAATCGCAATGGGTTCACGCTGCGCACGCTCCAGTTGATCGAGACGACGCTGCATGTCCTCCAGGGCCAGGACTGCATCCTTCAAGACATCGCGCCGGTTAGAGACCATTCAAGCTAACTCCTGTTTCACTCGACTCGCTTATGATGCCAAAACGAACTTGCGCCAACATAATTATGCTTACTTCAATTCCTTGAGCTTCGCCAGCAGCAGCGCTTCCAGTTCGTCCTCGCTGAGATCATCAATGTCTTGCCCGGCCTGCTCTGGCGCTGCGCTGAAGAAGGTGGCCTCGAAATATTCGGCCAGTTCCGTGACAGAGGGATAGTTAAAGGTTAGCGCCGCAGGCAGTCCCTGCCCGGCCAGGCTCTCCAGACGGCTTTTCAACTCCACCGACATCAGCGAATCCATGCCCATCTCAAACAGACCCCGGCGCAAATCCACCGCCTGCGCCGACTCCAGGCCGAGGACCTGAGCTACTGCCTCTCGGATGTAATCGCGCAGCATGGCCTGACGGGCCGGGGCATCGGCTGCCGCCAGTTCCTGCCGCAGCGTAGGCAGGCGCGGTGCAGGCTCCGGGCGTGCTGCACTGAATGCCTCAAACAATGGCCGGATACGCCGTGCTTCGTAGCTCGCTTTCAGGACGGGCCAGTTCACCGAGGCGACGGCAATCTGGCCGATGTCCTGAGCGCTGAGCAGTTGTCCCAGAATCGTCAGCGCCTGTGCGGTGGGCATGGGCACCAGGGCCGGGACCTGCTCACCTGCTTCTTCCCACAGCCCCCAGTTGATGCTCAGGGCAGGCATCCCCAGCGCCTGACGATAAGCCGCCAGCCCATCCAGGAAGGCATTGGCCGACGCGTAATGGCCCATGCCCTGGACCCCCCACAACGCTGTCGTCGAGGAGAACAGGACGAAGAAATCCAGGTCCAGGCCAGCCGCTAACTGGTGAAGAGTCCAGGCTCCGGTCATCTTTGCGGCCAGCAAACTGCTCAGCGATTGTTCCGGCACTTCGTTCAGGGCAAAGAAATGCAGATCAGCCGCCGTATGGACAATGCCGCGCAGCGGCGGGAAGTCGCGGCCAAAGCCTGCGAAGACCTGCGCCATCCTGGCAGAATCGGCTACATCGGCGGTCACGATGTGGACCTGCGCGCCCGCCGTTTCGAGCGCCTGAAGGCGGGATGCGTGACGCTCCTGCGGGCCATGCCGCCCCAGCAGCACCAGATGCTGCGCGCCCTGCCCGGCCAACCACTGCGCGACCTGAAGGCCCAGACGCCCCAGGCCGCCGGTAATCAGATAGCTGGCGTCCGGCTGCGGCACATAGACCGGCACAGTCGGCGCGGGCGAGCGAAGCAGGCGCGCCGCGTAGCGCTGGCCCTGACGGAAGACGACCTGATCCTCCGTGTCGGCATGATCGACCTGCCGCAGGAAATCCTGTGCGGCTTGCTGGATGTCGCTGGTCGGTATCCAGGTCGATGAGGCCGCCCCATAATTCAGGATATTCCAGCGAAAACACGCGCCCCAGGCCCCAGACGGGCGTCTGCATGACCGCTAATGGCGCGCTGTCTACGGGGAGGGTCTGCGCCCCGCGTGTCGCCAACCACAGCCTCGGCGTGCCGGACTGGGCTGTCAGGGCCTGCGCCAGGTGAAAAATACTGCCCAGGGCCAGCACCTGCGCATCTTCGAGATTGACTTCAGGGGTCAGATCCATGCTCCAGCAGTGCGCAATCTGCCACTGCGAATCGACGCCCAGTTCGGCCAAGAGACGCTGGAAATCCGCCGCGTGGGCCGGGTCGATCTGGCAGCGATCCTCGTCCAGCTTTGTCCAGACTGGACCCGGCAGTACCTGTACACAGTGGCTGCCTCGCGCGCGCAGCCGTTCCGCCAGGGCTTCGCCCACGCCGCCGCGATCCGCAAAGATCAGCCAGGGCTGGGCTGTCTCGACTTCAAGCTTGCGCGCCACGATGACCACCTGCTCCGGCTGATCCTGCGCCGCTGGCAGGCTGACCACCTCGTCGAAGCCCTGTTCCGTCAGGAGCGTCTGCCACTGCCCGGCATCCAGCAGCGGGTAAGCCGGACGCAGCGCGCGGTCCTCAAAGCGCCACCAGCCTTCAGTCAGGCCAAAGGTGACATGCACCCAGGGCTGCGGCCCGGTCCCTTCGAGCAAAATCGAGCAGGCCGCCGGGAGCCAGCAGTTGGCGGACGTGATCCAGCGTTTGCTTCAGGCTGCCGGTGGCGTGCAGGACATTGGCCGCCAGGACCACATCAAAGCTGCCCGCCGCGAAACCCTGCTCGCTGGGGTCCTGTTCAATATTCAGCAGGCGATAATCAACGCCTGAAAATGCGCCATAGGACTGCCGGGCGGCCTCCAGAAACAGGGGCGATACATCGCTGAAGACGTAGCTCGCCCCTTTGACGGCGAGCGTGGGCAGGGCGCTGGCCGTCGTGCCCCCGGTGCCCGCCCCGATCTCCAGAACCCGCAGCGGAGCCGCCAGCCCCTCGACAATCTGGCCGACCGCCGTATTGAAGACGGCCATGAAGGGCGCATCCTGGTAGAGCTGGCGCAGCTCATCCAGCGATCCTTGAGGAAACAGAAGCTGGACCGGGTTTTCCCTGCCCTGGAGGATATCTGCCAGCGCTGCTCCACAGCGCGACACCAGGGCTATCAGTGCGCTGTAGGCCGGATACTCGGACCCAAGCGCGGCCAGGGCGCTTTGCCAGGGAAGCCCCTGCGGCAGCTGAGTCACCGTCCAGCCCGATTCCTCGACCAGACCGGCCTCGGCGAGGTCCTTCAGCAGGCGCAGCAGCAGGGGCCGGTACGGCGGCTTCACGGCAAGCTGCTCAGGCTCCAGCCGCGTGCCGGGCACGAAGACCCCGCCAAGCGCTTCCAGCGCCTCCACGACCAGTGCCGCGATGATCGGGTTCAGTGCAGCCAGGAACTGCCGGTAGTCGGCAAGTGCCGCATTCAGGGCAGGCTGGGGAGCAAATGCCGGACGCTGAGGCGCAGCAGACAGGGGGCGCGCATCCCAGGCGATCTGATACAGCCAGTCCTTGAAATCGCCTGCGAGCGGCTGCCGCCGCAGGGATTCCGAAGAAGCACGCCGCAGGAGAATGCCCTCCACCACGGCCAGCATCTGCCCGGCGGTATCATAGAAGCCGACATCGGCGATGCAGTAATCGCCCCGATCCTCGCGCAGCATCCCATGACTCCACAGGCTCTCGCCGGGAGGGCGATAGAAGTGGATGTGATCGATAGCGGTAATCAGATAGGCCGCCTGAAGATCGGATATAGGGAACAGGCCGCCCAGCACGTGCATCCCGGCGTCAAAATAAGCCGGGTGCATATGAAAGTCCTGGACGCTCAGGCCCGGTGGCAAATGCACCTCACCCAGGACCTCGCCCGGCCCGCACCAGACCTGTTGGACCCCCTGAAACAGGGGATTAAACTCCAGGCCCAGCGCGGCCAGCAGCGCGTAAAATGTCTCCCTCTCGATCTGCTCCGGGCAGCGGTGCTGCACGGCATCAAGCTCCAGACTGGGTGGCGCATCCGGCGCAGCGGCTTCCAGGCGGATCGACGCGGTGACGTGAAGCGACCAGTCCTCGGCGTCCGGCTTCCGGCTGAAGACCTGAAACGGCGCAGTCCCCTGGTCGAGCGGTGCGAGGACGCTCTGCACCACGCGCGGCGGATCGAGGATCAGGGCTTCGCGGATGCTGAGATCGTGAATGCTGATGCCTGCATCAGGGCCGAAGCACTGCGCCGCCGCCTGATAGGCCATCTCGATGAAGGCGGGCGAGGGCAGGATAATCTCGTCGAAGATGCGATGATGCTCCAGGTAAGCTGGCTGTGTGGCGCTTAATAGCGTCTGGAACACCGCCCCTTCAAACGCAGGCGAGCGCAGCCGCTGGCCCAGTAGTCCCTCCTCTGCTATCGGTCTCTGAGCAAGGCTTTTTGGGATGGCAGCGTCCAACCAGAAGCGCTGGCGTTCATAAGGATAAGTCGGCAGTGGCACGCGGCGGCGCGGATAATCCCGGTCCAGGGTGGGCCAATCCACCCGGATGCCCTGCACGTAAAGCTGCCCCAGGCTCGACAGGAGCTGCGCCCAATCGCCATGGCCGGGCCGCAGAGAGGCCAACCAGACGGCATTGTTTTCGCTCAGGCAGCGCTGGCCCATCTCGATCAGGACCGGGGCCGGACCTATCTCCAGAAAGTGGCGATACCCCGCCTGAGCGAGCGTGTGCATTCCCTGTTCGAACTGCACCGGCTTCAGCAGATGCTGCTGCCAGTAGGCCGCTGGGGCACGCTCGGCGAACTGTCCGCTCACCAGTGAAACGAAATCTATCTGCGGCGCGGAAAAGACGATCTCCTCCATCGCCGTCGCGAATTCCGGCAGGCCGCTTTCCAGCAGTGGGTTGTGCGCCGCCATGGAAATATCCAGCCAGCGCGCGCGGACTCGCTCGGCTTTCAGGGCTTCAATCACAGTTTCGACCGCCGCGCGTTCGCCGGAAATCACGACGTTCTCCGGGCCGTTGATGGCCGCGATGGCGACCTGGGGCCGCAGCCGCGCCTCGACTCGGTCGGCAGAGGCGAAAACCACCGCCATTGCGCCCGTCCCTGCCAGACGCTGCATCAGCCTTTCCCGCACGGCCACCAGTTGCAGGGCGTCTTCCAGGCTGAAGATCCGGCGGTGCAGCCGGCGGCATATTCGCCCAGGCTGTGCCCCATCACGACGGCAGGTTCCACGCCCCAACTGCGCCAGAGATCGGCCAGGGCATATTCCAGGGCCAGCAAAGCCGGTTGCCCGCCGTCTTGCAGCAGCGTTGCGCCCGATTTCAGTACCGAGGATCGCGGCGCAGTGATCCAATGTTTCGCGGAAGTGCGGCTGCGTGACATACAGTTGGCGGCCCGTATCCGCCATCAGCGCGCCTTGCCCGGTGAACAAAAAGGCGATGTCCGGCGGCACGGCGGCTTCATGGCCGACATAAGCCTGTGACGGCTGGCCGCTGGCGAAGGCTGTCAGCGCCCGCGCGGCTTCCCCAGCGTCCTGGGTGCTGAGCGCCAGCCGGTGTTCGAAGTGGAAGCGCCCGACATGGCTGGTATAGGCGATGTCCGGCAGGTTTTGATGCGCGGCTAGATGCTGGCTGTAGCGGCCCGCCAGATCCCGCAGCGCCGTCTCGCTGCGGGCGGACAGCGTCAGCAGGTGAAGGGGCCGCTCGTCAAAGGCAGGCGGTGGCGGGTTCTGCGGCGGTGTTTCAACAATGATATGCACGTTGGTCCCGCTGAAGCCGAAGGAACTGACCCCGGCCCACTGCGGCCCCGGCCAGGGCTGCGGTTGCGTGACGACCTCGACCGGCAGATCCCGCCCAGGCGATGTGCGGGTTCGGCTCGGCAAAGTGGATTTGCGGCGGGATCATGGCGTGCTGCATCATGAGGACCAGCTTGATAAAGCCCGCGATGCCGGATGCCGATTTAGCGTGGCCGATGTTGGCCTTGACGGCCCCGATCTTCAGGGGGGCGCTGGCAGGGCGTCCATCCCCCAGCGCAGCCATGAGCGCCTGCACTTCAATCGGGTCGCCCAGCGAGGTGCCGGTGCCATGCGTTTCGACATAACTGAGGTCGGCGGCGCGCAGCCCGGCATCAGCCAGGGCAGCCCGAATCACAGCCGTCTGCGAGGGACCGTTGGGCGCGGTCAGGCCGTTGCTGCGGCCATCCTGATTGACCGCCGTGCCGCGAATCACGGCCAGGATCTGATCGCCATCACGCTGGGCATCCGACAGGCGCTTGAGGACGACCAGCCCGCAGCCTTCTGCAACGGACGAAGCCGTCCGCGCGTGCATCAAAAGGTCTTGCAGCGGCCATCGGCGGCCAGCATATTGGCGCGGACCAGGGCCGTCGTCGTCTCCGGGCTGAGGATCACGTTGACTCCACCCGCCAGCGCCAGTCTGCATTCACCGCTGCGCAAGCTCTGCACGGCCAGATGCAGCGCCACCAGGGACGATGAACAGGCCGTATCGACCGACAGGCTCGGCCCCTGCAGCCCCAGCACGTAGGACAGGCGGCCCGACGCGACGCTGTAGGCGCTGCCGGTGGCGGAGTAGGCGTCAATGGCCTGACCGTCCAGCAGCAGACGGTAATAATCGCCATTACTGATGCCGACGAAGACGCCGGTCATTGTGCCCGCCAGGGTCTCACTGGCATAGCCCGCGTTTTCCAGCGCGTCCCAGGCCACTTCCAGCAGCAGGCGCTGCTGCGGGTCCATCATGAGCGCTTCACGCGGCGCGATCCCGAAAAACTGGGCGTCAAAGCGGTCAATGTCCGCCATAAAACCGCCCCAACGGCTGCCCTCGGCGTCCATCGTCCAGCGTTCCGGCGGGACCTCGCTAATCGCGTCACGCTGATTCAGCAGCAGATCCCAGAAGCTGTCGGGATCGGTCGCGCCGCCGGGGAAGCGGCAGCCCAGGCCAATGACAGCCACCGGCTCGGCATAGCGTTCCAGGCGGCTTTGCAGTTCCGCAGCCAGCAGTGCCAGCCTGCGCTGAGGAAGCTGCGCCAGACGCTCCAGAAGCTCACGATCCGGCATCGCCATCCTCCTGATCGAACCACTGATTCACCTCCTCGTCGGACAGCGATTCGATGCTGTCCAGCAGGTCAAGACCGCGCGGTGAGTTGCGCTCCGGGGCCGCCTCGGCCTGAATGCCGAGTATCTGATCCGCCAGATAGGCGCTGATCGCGCTCACGGTCGGGTAATCGAAGACCAGGGTCGCGGGCAGAGCCTGACTGAGCCGCAGCCCGGCAGCCAGTCGATTGCGTAGTTCGACCGCCATTAGCGAGTTCCACGCCTAATTCGTACAGGGGCAGCTCCTTATCCAGCGACTCACCGGCCTGCCAGGCAATCACCTCCATGACCTGAGTTTGCACAAAATCGAGCAGGAGTGCGCGCTTTTTCGGAGGATTGGCGTCGGCCATGAGATCCAGAATGCTGTGCGATGATGATGCAGTCACGACGGACTCCTCTTGCTTGATGTGGGCATAGAAGCGGCCCTGGCCTCGATTAGAACGCAGGAACTGCTGCGTCTGTAAGGGCATGACGAGCACCTGCGGCGGCCCCTGATACAGCAGCCGCGCCAGCAGGTCCAGGGCTTCGTCGGGCGAGAAAGCAGTCAGCCCCTGCGCCGTGATGCGCTGTTCAACGGTCTCGTTGGCGGCGGCTCCGGCATTCGACCACGCGCCCCAGTTGATGCTGATGGCGGGCAGCCCCTGTGCCTGGCGGTCGTAGGCCAGGGCGTCCATATAGGCATTGGCAGCCGCGTGGTTGGCCTGTCCCGCCGATCCCATGACTGAGGCCAGTGACGAAAACATGACAAAGAAATCCAGCGGTAGATGCCGGGTGAACTGGTGTAGATACCAGCTTCCGTCCACTTTCGGCCCCATCGGCACGGTAAAACTGGACCAGTCCTGCTTGAGCAGCACGCCATCATGCAGGCGGCCCGCCAGATGGAAGACAGCGCGCAGCGGGGGCATCTCCTGATCCATCATCGCCAACAGAGCCGCGATTTCCGTCTGCTGAGAAACGTCTACCTGTCGGAAGACGATGTGAGCGGGGGACTGTGCGAGCTGTTCCAGGTGAGCGCGCTGCGCTTCGGAGGGTTCATGGCGGCCCACCAGCATCAGATGACGCGCCCCGGCGCGGATCATCCATTCCGCCAGCAGCAGCCCCAGGCCGCCCAGACCGCCGGTAATCAGGTAGCTGGCATCCGGGTGGAACAACCCCGGCTGCGTCAGGACGATCTTGCCAATGTGGCGCGCTTCGGCCATATAACGAAACGCCTGCGCGGCCTCGTCCAGCGCAAAGCGGCGCAGCGGCAATGCTTTGAGCGTTCCGGCTTCGATCATGTCCATAATATCCAGGAGAATCTCGCGGATCAGATCTCGGTCAGCGGTCCCCCAGTCGATCACCGAGTAGCGCGCGTCTGGGCGCATCTGGCGGACCTCAGCGGTATCCAGGATGTCGCGCTTGCCCAGTTCGAGCAGATGTCCGCCCTGGCCCAGGACGCTCAGGCTGTGTGCAGCAAATTCCCCGGCCAGCGAATTCAGGACCAGATCCACGCCCTGATGATCGGTCAGCGTTTGCACCTCTGCCGCGAAGTCCAGGCTGCGTGAATCCAGCACGTGTGCGACGCCCAGGCTCTTGAGAATGGCGCGCTTTTCCGGGCTGCCTGCGCTAGCGAAGATTTCCGCCCCGGCCTGCTGCGCCACCTGCACCGCGGCCAGACCGACTCCACCGGCAGCCGCGTGAATCAGAACTCGTGCGCCCGGCTGCATCTGTCCCAGGTGAATGAGGGCGAAATAGGCGGTGATGAAGGGAATTGCGACGGTAGCCGCCTCCTCAAAACTGAGCGACTCCGGTTTCTGCACAACAAAATCCGCCGGAGCGAGTACATAGCGACTGAAGCAGCCCGGCACCACCGCGATCACTTCGTCCCCGACGGCAAAGCCGCTCAGACCCGCAGCGACCGCAGTAACGATCCCGGCACACTCACCGCCCAGCGGCCCGGCGTCACCGGGATACATGCCCAGGACGTTGAGGACGTCCTTGAAGTTCAACCCGGTGGCTCTCACCTGGATCTCGATCTGACCTGGCCCCGGCTGCGGGCGCTCGACCGCTTGCAGGCTCAGCGAATTGAGGATACCCGGGGTCATGACCTGAAGCGCCTTGGCTCCGTCACGCTTGGGCAGCGTATAGGGCGCCAGCCGAGGAACGTAACGCGCGCCGTTTCGGTAGCCGACCTGCTCCTCGCCCGCCTGATGTTGTATCTCGCTCAAAATCATGTCGGCATCCTGCACCCCCCGCTCAGGGTCCAGATCGACGCACACGCAGCGCAGTTCGGGATGCTCCAGCGCGATCACTTTGCTCAGCCCCCAGACAGGCGACTGCGCGAGGTTCAAGCCCTCCGGCAGTGGATTCACGGGCTGTGCGCCGCGTGTCACCAGCCACAGGGCCAGGGACTGCTGAGTCTGCACCAGGGCCTGCACCAGATACAGCAGGCTCTGGCTGGCGACCAACTGAGCCTGGACTGGACTGTCCCCGGAGGCGTCGAGGCTCCAAAGGTGGACAATGCCGTCCCACGCGGACCCAAGCAGATCGAGATAGGCTTCCTGCCGGGCTGGATCGAGCGTAAGCATCCCGGTCTGTTCCGGCCTATGGCCGACCAGTACGGCCTGTCCGCCCTGTTCGGTGATGCGTGCAGCCAGGGTGGCCCCGGTTCCGGCCTCATCGGCAAAAATGAGCCAGTTCCCCATTTGATTGGCAGCGCCGGCCATGATGACGGTCTGTTCTGAGAAAGCGCCCTCACCGCCGCCGATGACCTGAAGGCCGGTAAAGCCCATCTCAGCAAGCAGGCTGCGCCATGTCTCGGCATCCATCAGGGGATGATTGGGGCGCAGGTCGGTATCGGAAAAACGCCACCAGCCTGCCGTCAGGCCGAAGACGAGGTCCATCCAGCGCTCGCGCTCGACCGTTTCGAGCAGGACAAGCGTTGCGCCCGGTGCCATAAGCGCCCGGATGTGCCGCAGAGATTGGCGCAAATCCGCCGTCGCGTGCAGGACGTTAGCCGCGATGACGATGTCCGCCTGATGGAGCGCCAGCCCCTGCGCGGCGGGGTCGCCTTCGAGGTCATAAGTCTGGTATCGGACAAAGGGATAGTCGCGGAAGCTTTCCTGCGCCGTCTCCACAAAGTAGCCGGACACATCGGTAAACAGATAGTCCGTCCGCTCTGGCGGGAGCATAGGCAGCAGATACTGTGTGGTCCCGCCAGTGCCGCCGCCAACTTCCAGGATACGCAGCGGCTCGCTGTGCGCCTCCAGCAATGCTGCCAGGGATGCTTGAAGCTGCTGATTGTAGAAGCGGGCCGTGGGCGACTGTGTGTAGACCTGCCGGAGGTAAGGCTGGCTTGCTGGCCCGAAGAGAATCTCCAGCGGCTCCGCGTGCCCGGTCAGGACATCGGCAAGACGGGAACCGCAGATTCCTAACAGCCTTAGCTCAGCTTCATATTGAGGCTGTTGAGCGATCAAAGCTTCGAGACTGGAACGCGGGTCCTGCGCCAGCCCATCGTCCGTCAGGTAGCTGCTAAGCCGGGTAAACAGGTGTTCATACGACGCGGATACGTCCAATGCCGCCGTTGCGGACTCATCTCCGGGCTGCCAGCCCATCTGCCGAAAGGCATCCCACACATAGGTCGCGCAGAGCGCATCGAGGTCCGCGCGCCAGGCCGGGTCTACTTGCAGATCGCCGGAATCCAGCGGAACCACTTCCGTAGAACGCAGCGGCACCGGTGTCCAGTCTACCTGGTAAAGCCAGGACTCCAGCGCGCGCGGTAGGATCACCGATTTGAGGCGCACATCGCTCAGGACAACGGCGGTCCGCCCGGTCTCGTCCATAATCTGCACCTGGGCCATCAGGTCCGTGCCCCTGGCGCTGATCTGGACATAACTCCAGGCTCGCTCGCACAGTGGTCGGAAGACCCTGACCGCGCCGAATCCGACCGGGAGATACAAGGAATCGGCAGCCAGCGCCAGCACTTGCAGGGAGGCATCCATCAGGGCCGGATGAAGCTGGTAAACGCCCGCAGCGCCTGGCGGAAGGGCGATTTCGCCCAGTGCCTCCTGAGTCCCCTGCCAGAAGCCTTGCAGCCCGCGCATACTTGGCCCAAGCGTGAGACCCATGTTGTTCAGCCGCTGGTACAGGTCTGCCGGGGCGACCGGCGTGGGACAGCGTCCCTGAACATCTGCCAGTGTTTCCGCTGGCACCGGCTCATCCGATGCGCGGCGCAGCCGGGCGATGCAGTGCCGACGCCAGAGGTCACCCGACTGACTGAAGAACTCAAGGCTGAAATGCTCCGCATCGCCTGGACTCAGGATAATCTGTACCAGACAATCCTTTTCGTCTGAAAAGACCAGCGCCTCGTGAATCTCAAGCAACTCGACAGCCACCCCGTTGCCCTCGAAGAGCATTCTTCCAGCAACCAGAGCGGCCTCAATGTACGCCGCCGCAGGCAGGACGGCCCGCCCGTGAATGCGATGATCGTCCAGAAAGTCGAACTGCGCCGGGCTGTAGCGCTGTTCAAACTGGACCTGCTGGAGCGGTGAACGCAGCCGCTGACCCAGCAGGGGATGGACCGCTGCTGAGGCCGGACGCGCCGCCAGGTGCGGGCTAGTGGTCACCCAGTAGCGCTGGCGCTCGAAAGGATAGGTTGGCAGACCGTTGATGCGGCGTCCGTCCCGCTGGCAGCGCGCCCAGTCCAGGTCCGCGCCCGCGCTGTAGAGTTCCGCCACTGCCTGGGTCAGAGACAGCGCCTCGCCCTGTCCACGCGCCAGGCTAGCGATCCACACCGGAGCGTCCTCGCCGTCCCAGGTCTGCCGGGCCAGCGCAAGCAGCGTGTTCCCCGGCCCGATTTCGAGCACGATCTCGCAGCCCAGGTCCCGCAGACTGCTGACCGCCCGACCATACTGCACCGGCTGGCGCACCTGATCCACCCAGTAGGCCCGGCGCTGGAGTTCTGCCGTGACCAATTCGCCACTCAGCGTCGAGATGAAGCGCCGGTCGGGAGCCTCGACCGGCAGCCCGGCGAGCAGCTCAGCATAGGGCGCCAGCATCGGTTCCATGAGCGGGCTGTGGAAGGCGTGCGAGACCTGCAAGGCCTGGCTGTGCAGTCCCGCCGCCTGCAAGCGTTCAGCCGCTGATGCGATGCCTGCCGCTGTCCCGGCAAGGACTACCTGCTGCGGGCTGTTGATCGCGGCCAGGCTGGCGTCGTCACCCAGCAGCGGGGCGACGGTTTCAGCCGCGGCCCAGACGGCCAGCATCGCCCCCGGCGCGGTGTGTTCGGTCATCAGGCGACCGCGGGCCTCCACCAGCGTCAGGGCATCCTCCAGGCGCAGGCTGCCCACCACGCAGGCCGCCGCGATCTCGCCGACGCTGTGGCCCAGCACGATGTCTGGCTCCACGCCCCAGTCCTGCCACAGGCGAGCTAAGGCGTACTCCAGGGCGAAGAGCGCCGGTTGGGTGTACCGGGTCTGGTGCAGGCGGGCATCCTGGCCGAACATGATCTCCCGCAGGGGGAAGTCGAGGCGATCAGCACAGGCGTCCATCGCTGCGCGAAAGACCGGTTCGCGGGCGTACAAATCCGCGCCCATCCCGGCGGACTGCGCGCCCTGGCCGGAGAAGGCGAAGGCGATGCGCGGGGTGCGGTCGGCCCGTCGTTGGACCGACACCTGCGCCAGTTGGGCTTGCAGATCGGCGCGGTCATCGGCCAGGAGGGCCAGGCGCTGGGGCCAGTGGCTGCGTCCGGCGGAATATGTCTGGGCCAGGTCGGCGAGGGACAGCTCAGGATGCTGTGTCAGGAAGGCGGCCAAGCGGTCGGCGCTGAGATGAAGGGCCTCCGGCGTCCGCGCCGAGAGGGGGATCACCAGGGGGCCCGGAGCAGGGGCAGCAGGAGCGCGGGCTGGCGCCTGTTCCAGCACCACGTGAGCATTGGTGCCGGAGAAGCCGAAGGCGCTGACGCCCGCGCGACGCAAGCCGTCAAGAGGCTCCCAGGGGAGCAGGGATTGGGGGATGCGCAGCGGCAGGTCGGCCCAGGGAATGTGCGGGTTCGGTGTGGCGAAATGCAACTGCGGTGGAATCTGCCCGTGTTGCATTGCCAGCACGGTCTTGATAAGACCTGCCACACCCGCTGCCGTTTCCAGGTGTCCCACATTGGCCTTGACTGAGCCGACGAGCAGCGAATTCGTGCCAGTTCCAAACACCGCACCCAGCGCACTGATCTCAATCGGATCGCCCAGCTTGGTGCCGGTGCCGTGGGCCTCAATGTAGCTGATGGCCTCAGGTTCCAGGTCCGCGTCGGCCAGCGCTCGCCGAATCACCGCTTCCTGCGCAGGCCCACGAGGCACGGTAAAGCCGCTGCTGGCACCATCGTGATTGACCGCCGAGCCGCGAATGACGGCCAGGATGGGATCCTCATCTGCCAGGGCATCCCGCAGGCGCTTGAGGACGACCAGGCCGCAGCCCTCGCTGCGCACAAAGCCGTCCGCGCGCGCATCGAAGGTCTTACAGCGCCCGTCCGCCGCCATCATCTGGTATCTGGACAGCGCCACGTGGTACAGCGGATTCAGGATCAGATTGACGCCGCCCGCCAGGGCCAGATTGCTTTCCTGTTTGCGCAGGCTTTCCACCGCCAGGTAAATCGCCACCAGCGAAGACGAACAGGCCGTGTCCACCGATAGAGCCGGTCCCTGGAAACCGTAGATATAGGATAAACGCCCTGCGGCCACACTGTGCGCTACCCCGGATGAAAAATAGGAGTCTATGCCGTCGAGGCCGTGCGCCTCAAGCTGCACCTGCGCATAATCAGCCGTGCCGATGCCGATGAAGACGCCGGTCCGGCTTCCATAGAGCTTATCCGGCACCAGCCCGGCATGTTCCAGCGCCTCCCAACTGACCTCCAGGAGCAGGCGCTGCTGAGGATCCATGCTGGTGGCCTCGCGCGGCGAGATGCCGAAAAAGACCGGGTCGAACAGGTCGATTCCGTCGAGGAAGCCGCCCCAGCGGGAGGCTATTTTGCCTGCGGCGTCCGGGTCGGGGTCATAATAAGCGTCTACATCCCAGCGGTCGTGCGGTACCGGCGTAATCGCATCAACGCCCTCGGCCAGCAAATGCCAGAAGGCTTCGGGTGTATCCGCCCCACCCGGCAGGCGGCAGCCCATGCCGATGACAGCGACCGGCTCGTGCTGCGCCTTGAGACGAGCTTCCATCCGCTCCAGCGCCAGGTAAGCCTGATGCAGCGGTGAGAGTTCAGCGGTCATTCTCTAAGCCTTTAAGTTTCTTCAGCAGCAGCGCCTCGATCTCGGCGTCTGCCAGACCGGCCAGCGGGTCCTCATCTGCGGTCTGAACCTCCCCCTCGATCTGGATCATCAGATAGCGGGCGAGAGCCTCCAGAGTCGGATGATCGAAGATCAGCGTGGAGGGCAGCGTTTGTTCCAGCCCCAGCGACTGGCGCAGGCGGGTCTTTAGTTCAAGCGCTAGCAGCGAATCCAGGCCCAGATCCAGCAAACGCTCTCGCTTGCCGATAACCCGGGTGTCATCCAACCGCAGGATCGCTCGCAGATGCTCGCTGACGACCTCAAGCATCAGCCCATAGCGTTCACGCGGCAGCGCCAACGCCCATCGTTCGGTAAATGGCGGAGCCGCATCGCCGGGCCTCAGAGCTTGAGTTTCCGGCTCCTGAATACGCGCTATCACGGGCCGGGCCTCCGGCGTGCCGGGCAGTCGGGCCGCCAGAATCCGCTGGCCCAACAGGCCCTCCGCGGCATCTTTGTCCTCCGGGAAGACGGCAGTCTGGCTGAAGCCCTGCGCCGCCAGCAGCGCCTGCCACTGCGCTGTCTCCAGTAGCGGATGTGCCGCGCGCAGTCCATCGTCAAATCGCTGCCAGCCTTCCGTCAGGCCCTGCGTGATGTCGAGCCAGTCAGGATGCTCGGTCGTCTCATAGAGGATGAGGGTGCCCCCCGGCGCAAGAAGCTGCCGGACATGCGCCAGCGTCTCGTCCAGGCGGCGTGTGGCGTGCAAGACGTTGGCCGCAATCACCACATCGCAGTTGTGCGCCGCATAGCCCTGCGCATCCGGCGGACGCTCAATATCCAGCAGCCCGCAGCGCAGGTTGGGATACGTCCGGAACTTCTCGCGCGCATGAGCCAGGAAAAATTCGGATACGTCGGTGAAATCATAGGCTGCACCTGGCAGCAGCGGCAGCAGGGCCGCCGTCGTGCCGCCCACCCCGGCCCCCACTTCCAGCACGTGGGCCGCCGATGGATCGACGCTGGCTTTGACCAGGGCTGCCACAATCGCATTGAAGTAGCGGGCCATCGGCCAGTCGTGATAGAGAAATTCTACCGTCTCGAAGCTGCCGCCCGGAAACACGGTCTCCAGCGCGCTGGATTGGCCGGTAATGACCATGCCCAGGGCCTGGCTACACCGCTCAACGTAAGCGACCAGAGGCGGGCTGTCGGCCCAGGCATCGCGCAGGGCCATCCGGGCTGCGTCCAGTTGCGGCTCCGGCAGCGGCTGCGCGGCGGCGTAATGCGTCCCGGTCTGCTCCAGCAGCCCCTGTTCCGCCAGCATATCCAGCCAGCGGGCCAGCAGGCGGCGATACATTGGGGCAATCCTCAAGACATCGCACAGCGCATCGACCGTGTAAGACTTACCCGCTTTGCCGAAGGTCCCCAGGCCGCGCAGGGTCTGGACGATGCTGGCGCGAGCGAAGGCGTTCAACCGCTGCCACTTCTCAGGATAGCGGTGCAGCGCCAGATCCAGCGGCCCCTGCTGCGCCTGCGCCTGACCGGCGGTGACCAGCGAGTCCCAGGTCCGGGCCGGAGCAGGACGCGGCGCGACCGGCGGCCAGTAGCGAGTCCGTTCCCAGGGGTAGGTCGGCAGCGGCAGTGAACGGCGCGCGTTGACCTCGTTCAGCGCTTTCCAGCGTAGGTCGGCACCGGACACATAGAGGGCGGCCAGGCTGTCCAACGCGGCAGGCCAGGGACTCTGAGAGTCGCGCAGCGAGGGCAGCCACAGTGCCTCGCTTTCCGGCACACCGCGCTGGCCCATGCTCAGCAGAGTCCCGCCGGGGCCAATGTCGATAAAGCTGTTGCAGCCCAGGGCCGCTGCCGCCCGCATGGCATCCGCAAAGCGCACCGTCTCGACCGTATGCTGGCACCAGTAATCGGCGTCAATGCGCGTCGTAAGCAAGGCACCGCGCAACCCGGATATGATCGGGATCCGGGCTTCAGCATAATGGATTTCGCGCGCCGCCGCCGCAAACTCGTCCAGGATCGGGGCGACGACGGGTGAATGCGCGGCCACCGCCACCGCCAACCGCCGCCAGTGAACACCCTGATCGCGCAGCGCAGCGCACAGCGTATCCAGCGCCGCGCTGTCGCCGGAGATGACGAGGTGTTCCGGGCCGTTGATGGCCGCGATGCTGATCTGCCCGGCATAGGCGGCGATCCAGGCTCGGACTTGCGCTTCGGTGGCAAATACCGCGACCATGTGGCCCCGCGCGGGGAGCGCATCCATCAGACGGCCACGCAGCGCCACCAGACGCAACCCGTCGTACAGGTCCAGCACCCCGGCGGCATAGGCGGCAGCGTACTCGCCCAGACTGTGGCCTAGCACGAAATCCGGCGCAATGCCCCAGGAGCGCCACAGCTCAACGAGGGCACATTGCAGTGCGTAGAGTGCAGGCTGGGCATAGGCCATGCGCGACTCCGGCGGCGCGGCGCTCAGCAGCGGTTGCCCCAACTGATCTCGTACCCATTGATCGCAGCGGTCGAGCGTCTCGCGGAAGACGGCTTCCGTCTCGTAAAGCTGGCCGCCCATCCCGGCAGCGAGGGCTTCCTGGCCGCTGAACAGAAAGGCAGTGTTGAACCATTCCGGCCCGCGCGCCAGGCCATGCCGCAGCCCGGCGACCGTCTGACCCTGCGCGAAGGCGCTGAGCTTCTGCTGCGCTTCTGCCGGAGACGCCGCGACCAGCGCCAATCGCTGCGTCAGATGCGCCCGCCCGCTGCTCAGGGTGCAGGCCACATCCGCCAGGGTCACGGCGGGATTGGCCGTCAAAAACTGCGCGACACGCTGCGCCTGATCCCGTAAGGCTGCCTCGCTTCGGGCCGAGACGCTCAGCAGATGCCATTGGCGATGCGTCTCAGCCCGAAGGTTCGGCTGGACAGGGGGCGCAGCTTCTACAATAACGTGGGCGTTGGTCCCGCTGAAGCCGAAGGCACTGACCCCGGCGACGAGGCGCTTCTCCCCAGCGGGCAGGGCTGTGCGGCGGGTGGGCACGCTCACGCGCAGATCGTCCCAGGCAATGTAAGGGCTTGGCTCCGTCAGATGCAGATGAGGCGGTATCTCCTGATGCTGCAAGATCAGGATGACCTTCATTAATCCGGCCAGGCCTGCTGCCGCCTCCAGATGTCCGATGTTGGTCTTGACCGACCCGATGGGCAGTGCCGCCCGGCGGCCCGATGTCTCCAGCGCTTCGGCCAGCGCCTGAACTTCAATCGGATCCCCCAACCGTGTCCCGGTGCCGTGCGTTTCCACGTAATCCAAGTCGCTTGGCTCAAGCTGCGCCTGCTTCAGCGCCGCCCGGATGACCTGCGTCTGCGCCAGCCCGTTGGGCGCGGTCAGGCTGCCGCTGCGTCCATCCTGATTGACTGCCGAGCCGCGAATGACCGCCAGAATCGTGTCCTGATCGGCCAGCGCCGCACTCAGACGTTTGAGAACGATCACGCCGCCACCCTCCCCGCGCACATAGCCATCGGCGCGCGCGTCGAAGGTCTTGCAGCGGTCATCAGCGGCCAGCATTTGGTTACGCGAGAAATTGATGCTGGTTTCGGGCGTCAGGATCAGGTTGACTCCGCCCACCAGCGCCAGATGGCTTTCCTCCGCGCGCAGGCTCTCGCAGGCCAGATGCAGCGCGACCAGCGAGGACGAACAGGCAGTATCCAGCGCCAGACTGGGACCATGCAGGCCCAGCAGATAAGAAAGGCGTCCAGCGGCTACGCTGTGATTGCTGCCGGTGATATAGTGCGCGTCGATGGCTTCGGCGTTCACGCCCACCAAGCGCGCGTAATCCTGCGTGCTGATGCCAATGAACACACCGGTCTGGCTGCCTTGCAGGCGATCCGGCGCGAGTTCCAGCGCTTTCCAGCGCTTCCCAGCTCAGTTCCAGCAGAAGCCGCTGCTGCGGATCCATGCTGACGGCTTCGCGCGGTGATATGCCGAAGAAGGCCGCGTCGAAGCTGCTGACGTCCTTCAGGAAGCCGCCCGCGCGCGAGTACATCTTCCCTGGACTGCCCGGATCCGGATCATAGTAGGCTGCGGCGTCCCAGCGGTCGGGCGGGACCGGCGTGATGGCATCCACCCCTTCGCGCAGCAGCGTCCAGAAGGCAGCCGGGCTGTCGGCATCACCGGGGAAGCGGCAGGCCATGCCGATTACGGCAACAGCTTCTGAACGCAGGGTACGCAGCTGCGCCCGAAGCTGGCGAATCTCTACAAGCGCGCGTTTGACCGGTGATAGGGCCGCGCCGTCGCGCTCAATCTCCTGATCGCTCATCCAGTTCCTCTAACAATAAAGCTTCTGCTTCTTCATCCGAAAGCGCGGCGAAGTCCTCTGCGTCCCACGAAGCCGCCTGGACCGCACTGGAATCCGGCTCAGCGGTCTCGTGCTGTATCCGGTGCAGCAGATGATCCGCCAACGCCAGAATGGTCGGGTAATCGAAGAGCAGGGTAGCAGGCAGCGCTTGTCCAATGTCCCGGCTCAGCTTATTGCGCAGTTCCACCGCCATCAGCGAATCCAGGCCGAGTTCATGCAGCGGTTGCCGAAGCTCCAGGTCCTGAGTAGCAGGCAGGCCCATGACGATCCCGGCCTGCTGGCGAATATGCGCGATCATGACGCGCTGTTGCTGTCCGGGCGCGGCCTCAGCCAGCCGCTTGATAAGTGTGTTCATCGGGCCAGATACTCCTTTGTTGATAGCGCTCATGAAGGCCGTCTGCGCCATCGGATTATGAGTTGCAAAGGCTTCGCGGTCCAGCGGCATCACGATCACCTGCGCGCTGCGCGCGAGCAGCAGGCGTTCCAGGGTCTCAATGCCTTCTTCCGGGCTGAGGGCCAGCATCCCTTGAGCCGTCCGGCGGGCATCATAGCGCGTGTCCAGCCTGCTGGTCATGCCGCTGCGCTCCCAGGCCGCCCAATTGATGCTCAGGGTAGGTCGGCCCGCTGCCTGCCGCCAGTGGGCGAAAGCATCAAGGAAGGCGTTGGCGGCGGCGTAGTTCGCCTGCCCGGTGGACCCCATCACCGAAGCGACGGACGAGAAGACCACGAAGAAGTCGAGATCCAACGCAGCGGTCAATTCGTGCAGATTACGGCTGCCTATGATCTTGGCTGCCATGACCGCTTCGAAATTGGACCAGGTCAGTTGATCCAGTATCCCATCATCGTTGACCCCGGCAGCGTGGATGATGCCCCGCAGCGGCGGCTGCACCTGCGCTAACAGCGCCGCCAGATGGCCCCACTCCGCAAGGTCGGCCTGGGCGAAGACGACCGCTGTGCCGCTGGCTTCCAGCGCGGCCCGCACATCGGGATCAGGCGGATGGCGGCTGACCAGGATAAGCTGCCCCGCGCCGCGCGCTGCCATCCACTGCGCCACCTTCAGTCCCAGCCCGCCGGTTCCGCCGGTAATCAGATAGCTGCTGTCCTCCCGCAGCGGAGCGGCCTCGTGAGTCAGCACGATCTTGCCAATATGCCGCGCCTGGGCCATATAGCGAAAGGCTTCGGTCACGTCTTCGAGCGCGAACTGCCGCTGCGGCAGGGGCTGGAGGCTGCCGGATGCAATTGCTTCCAGAATCGCCTCCAGCAGATGCTTGATGCGGTCGGGCTGCTGTTCATAGAGATTTGCCATAAAGACGGGTCGATAATGAACGTCCGGGCGAAAAGCGGCTGCTTGGGCCGGGTCCCAGATCGAGCCGCTGCCAAGCTCGACAAAGCGCCCGCCTTCACGCAGCAGCGACATGCTCTGCGGGATGAAATCGCCAGCCAGCGAGTTCAGCACGAGGTCAAGGTCCGTCGTGATCGCCTGGATCTCGGCGGCGAAATCCAGCGTCCGGGAATTCATGACATGCTCGACCCCGATAGACCGCAGATATGCCTGTTTTTCCGGCGCGCTGGCCGTCGCGAAAACCTCGGCCCCGGTCCACTGCGCGATCTGCACAGCGGCCAGACCCACGCCCCCGGCAGCGGCATGAATTAGGACACGCTCGCCCGCCTGAAGCTGGCCGACCTCGCGGAGCGCGTAATAGGCCGTCAGGAAGGCGACCGGGATGCTCGCGGCAGTCTCGTAGCGCATCGTCTGTGGAATTGGCAGGACCAGTTCGGCCCGCGTGGTGCTCAGGGACTGGAAGCTGCGGCCCGGTGCGATGGCGAGGACGCGCTGGCCGACGGCAATATGCTCGACGCCTGCCCCGACCGCCGTGACCCGGCCTGCGCATTCATCGCCCAGCGCGGTCGAGGGCTGCGGGTAGCGGCCCAGGGCCTTCAGTACGTCGCGGAAGTTTAATCCGGTGGCAAGGACGCGAATTTGCACCTCGCCGGGGCCGGGCGGCTGCGGGGTCTGGGGCACCAGCTTCAGGTTATCCAGCACGCCTGCTTCGCTCAGGCTCAACTGTACTTCGGTGCGTCGGGCCAGCGCATATGGCAACAGCCGGGCGGCATAGCGACTGCCGCTGCGCCATGCGATTCGATCTTCGGACGACGGCCCCAGGATCTCAGCGAGCAGGGCATCGACATGATGGTCTGCCTGAGATGGGTCCAGGTCAATGCAGGCGCAGTTCAGGTCCGGGTGTTCCAGCGCAATCGTTGCCCCCATACCCCACAGCACGGCCTGATCCGGCGCGCTTACCGCCTCGACAGGCTGGGCACCACACGTCACCAGCCACAGGCGGGGCGACAGCGATTGATGCGCCAGCGCCTGCACCAGATGCAGCAGCCCGCCGCAGCGGAGCTTCTGCGTCGCCGCGTCAGCTGCGCCCCACAGATAGACGACATGCTGTGGCACAGGTAGGGCCTCAAACAGAGGACGCATGTCGGCAGCCGGATCAAGCTGGAAGCCTGCCGGTCCCAGTGCTTCAAAATGCTGGCCCGGATAGACACAGATCGTCCGCTGACCCCGCGCTTGCAGCCGCTGCACGAGCGAGTCGCTTTGCACGTTCGGATAGCCAAAGATCAACACCATGCCTGTCTCAGTGCCGGGAGCTGGCGGGGGCACACGCTGCCATTCGATCTGGAAGAAGGCGTCCGCCAGTCTGTTAGCCTGAGGCGGCGCTGCGCCGAGGCGCTTCAAATGCAGACCGCGAAGTTCGGCCAGCACGGTGCCGTCATCGTCATACAGGTAAAGATCGCCGGAAAGGCTGTCCTCCTGCTGGCTGGCTTCCAGGCTGGCCGCGCACCACAGGTCCGCGTCGGGCAGTCGGGCCAGTGTGAACTGGTCCAGGCCCACCGGGATGTACAGGCCCTCACGATCCGACGCGGCAGCGTGCAGCACTTGCAGGCAGGCATCCAGCACGACCGGCGGCAGCGCGTAGCCTACAGTCCCCAGGTCGTTCCAGGCGATGCGAGCCAGCGCCGCGGCCTCCCCCTGCCACAGGGCGCGGATGCCCTGGAATAGTGGACCTGTCTCGATGCCACGCTCAGACATCTGCCGGTAGTGCGCTGACACATCTACCGCGCGCGTGCAGCCTGCGCGGAAAGCGTCCAGCGAGTCTGCCGCCAGCCTCTCAGAGTTCAGGTTCAGCCTGCCGGTGACGTACACTGACCAGTCATCGCCCTCCAGGCCGACAATTTGAAAGGACGTCGAGCCGGACTCACCGGGGACTCAGGATCAATTGCATTGTCTGAAAAGTTGTATCGGACAGGGCCAGCAGACTGTGAAATTCGACATCGTGCATCGTGCAGGCGTTCTGCCCACTGCTCTCGACGACAGCAGCCAGGAGCATTTCGAGGAAGGCAGCGGCAGGGACCACACACTGTCCCCGCAGGACGTGTTCAGCCATAAACTCCGGCCAGCGAGCGCTGACCTGGGTCTCGAAGACCACATCGCGCAGCGCGGGTGAATGCAGCCGCCGCCCCAACAGGGGATGCCAGGCTGAAGAGTCCGGCGGAGCGGCTTCCTCTGGCAGCCAGAAGCGCTGGTGCTGCCAGGGATAATTCGGCAGCGTGACCACCTGACCCGCCGGATAGAGCGACTCCCAGCGAATCGGCCAGCCCTCGGCATACAGCGCCGCCAGCAACTCCAATAGGATTTGCTGATCGTCGGCCCCGCGCTTGAGCGAAGCCAGGACACACCCGCTGCGCTGCTGCGCTTCCAGACACTGGATCACCATACTGCTCAGGACGGGATGCGGCCCAATTTCGATGAAGGTATCGGCCCCTGCTTCGATCAGCGCTGCGCTGGCTGCAGCGAACTGCACCGTCTGGCGAACATTGCGCGCCCAGTAATCCGCTGTCAGCGCGGTCCCCTCGCAGGCAGCCCCGGTGACGGTTGAGAAAAAGGGGATGCGCGCTGGCTGCGGCCTGAGATCCGATTCCAACTCGACCCTCAGCGCCTCAGCACAGGTCGCCATCTGCGGGCTGTGAAAGGCGTAATCGACAGCCAGCATCCGGTGGGGGATAGCGCTGGCTTCCAGACGCGCGGCTGCGGCCTCGACCGCCTCAACCGACCCGGCCAGCACAACCGCGCGCGGTGCATTGATTGCCGCCAAACTCAGCGCGCGCTCCTGAATGAAAGCCTCGGCCTCTACCGGCGAAAGCGCTGCCGCCAGCATCCGTCCCTGACCGGCCTGGGTCTGCATAAAGCGCCCGCGGTGATAGGCCAGTCGCATCGCCTCAGCCAGAGTCAGCGCGCCCGCCACGTGCGCAGCGGCGATCTCGCCCACACTGTGACCGACTACAAGGTCCGGCTCTATTCCCCAACTGCGCCACAACGCGACCAGGGCGATCTGAAGCGCGCAGAGCAGCGGCTGGGCGATTTCAGTCGCATCGAGATCAGTTTCGGCTGCGCTCAGCGCGTCCACCAGCGACCACCCGGCCTCTGGTTGGAACAGTGCATCGCAGCGCTGGAACGCTTCCCGAAAAGCGGCTTCCTCCGCCAGTAGTTGACGGCCCATCCCAGCCCACTGCGCTCCCTGGCCCGAAAATACGAAGGCCAGACGCGGCTGTTCAGCACAGCGCTCAACAGGCTTCACTATCTGCAACTGCTCAACCAGCGCCTGGGCGCTCGTCCCCACCACCGCCAGACGCTGCGCGTAATGCGTCCGGCGCAGGCTGCGGGTGTAGGCAATATGCGGCAGCATCGCATCCGCCGCCGGGTCGGCCAGCAGCCGGGTCATCGTCTGGGCTTGCTCCGCAAGCGCGCGTGGATTCTGAGCGGATAGCGGCAGCAGGTACAGACGTCGTTCGGGCGCTTTGATTGGGGAGACGACCGGCGCCTCCTCAAGGATGAGATGCGCGTTCGTACCGCCCACACCGAAGGAACTCACTCCCACCCGCCGCGTCTCCTGCATCCAGGCGTATGGCGCTGTTGGGATCGTAAAGCGGCTATCTGCCAGCGTGATATGCGGATTGAGCGTCTCAAAATTGACCTGCGGCGGGATGAGCTGGTGACGCAGCGCCAGCACTGCCTTGATGAGGCTGGCCGCGCCTGCCGCAGCCTCCAGATGGCCGATGTTGGCCTTAACCGAGGCAAGGACGCAGGGCGAATCGGCAGCGGCACCGTAGACAGCCTTCAGCAACTCGACCTCAATCGGGTCGCCCAGCACCGTACCGGTCCCATGTGCTTCGATATAGCTGATGTCTGCGGCGCTCAGCCCGGCGTTCTCCAGGGCCAGCCGCATGACCGCTTCCTGTGACAGTCCGTTCGGGGCCGTCAGCGAATTGGAACGCCCATCCTGGTTGATGGCGGAACCGCGAATGACGGCCAGGATGCGGTCGCCATCCGCCAGCGCCTCGGAGAGCAGCTTGAGGACCAATACCCCGCAGCCTTCACCTCGCACGAAGCCATCCGCCCCGGCGTCGAAGGTCCGGCAGCGGCCCGTCGGCGAGAGAAAACCGCCCTGTGAGAGCGCGATATGCAGCGCCGGAGTCAGCATCAGGTTGATTCCGCCCGCCAGCGCCAGGCGGCAGCCGCGGCTGCGCAGACTCTCGCAGGCCAGGTGCGCGGCCACCAGCGAGGACGAGCAGGCTGTATCCACCGACAGGCTGGGGCCGTGCCAGTTGAACAGATAGGACAGACGGTTGGCCGTGATGCTGTGCAGCGTCCCGGTCGTGGTGCGCGGATCAATCGTGTTCAGGTGGGCATATTGAAGCTGCGCGTAATCGTTGTGATAGCTGGAGACGAAAACACCCGTGGCACTGCCGTCCAGCGAAATCGCGAATCAGACCGGAATCTTCGAGCGCCTCGTAGGCCGTCTCCAGAAACAGACGCTGCTGCGGGTCCATACGGTTGGCCTCGCGCGGCGCGATGCCGAAGAAGGCCGCATCAAACTGATCGACCGCATCGATGAAACCGCCCCAGCGAGAAACGGTCTTGCCGGGCCGCTTCGGATCAGGATCGTAGACGGAATCGGCATCCCAGCGCTCAGGCGGGACCTCAGAGATGGCGTCCATGCCGTCCACCAGCATCTGCCAGTAGGCCGCCGGGCTGTTAGCGTCTCCGGGAAAACGGCAGCCCATACCGATGATGGCGACCGGTTCGGCCCGCAACACAGCGCCCACTTCGGCCTGTGCCCGCTGAGCCAGCAGCGCCAACCGGAGAGCGCTCCGTTGATCGGTGCGATCTGGCTCGCCGCTCATGGCTGCGTTCCTTTTTTGAGCAGCTTCATAACCTCGTCATCCGTCAGCTCCTCTACTTCGTCCATCAGGGTCGTCAGACGCTCGCTGTCCCATCCTGAAAGCGAATCCTCCGCCGGGGCCGGACTCTCATCCAGACGGCCCAGCAGGTGCGCCGCCAGTGCCGCCGCTGTCGGATAACTGTAAATCAGTGTCGCGGACAGGCTGAGACCCAGCGCCGTTTCCAACTTATTACGCAGTTGTAGACCCATCAAGGAGTTCAGCCCCAGATCCGCCAGCGGAATGTCAGTCGGGATGGCCTCCGGCGTCGTGTTCAGCAGGGCGGCGGACTGCCCGCGAATCAGCATTTCGATCCAGGACAGCCGGTCTTCGACAGCGGCATCCACCAGCGGCAACGGAGACGGTGCGTTAACTGACTCTACCAGCCCGGCCAGCAGACGCAGCGGACGATAGGCCGACCAGTCGGCGTTCAGCACAGCCAGTTGTGCCTGATCCTGTTGCAGTGCGATCTCCAGCGCGTCCAGGTTCTGCTTCAGGCTCAGGCTCTGAATACCGAACTGGTGCAGATGCCGGTCAAGCTGCTGCCCGCCAGGGGTCTCGGCCAGGCCCAGTCCGGACCAGACACCCCAGTTGATGCTGAGCGCTGCTTTCCCCTGCTGCTGACGATCATGCGCCAGCGCGTCCATGAAGGCGTTCGCAGCCGCATAGCTGGCCTGTCCCGGCTGGCCCAGGATCGCCCCTACTGAGGAGAAAGTTACGAAGAAATCCAGCAACTCCAGGCTGTCATGCAGCAGCCAGCTTCCACGCATCTTGGGTCGCAGGCTGGCGCGCAGGGCCTCCGCTTCCAGGCGCTGGATCAACTGATCCTGAGTGACTCCGGCCAGATGGATTACGCCCCGGATTGGCGGTCCTGAATACTCAAGCAGAAAGGCCCGAACCTGCGCCTCATCGCTCACGTCGAGGGCAGCCGTGGTGACGGCAGCTCCCGGCCACTGCGGCAGCGTGATAGCCCGGCGGCTCCACAGGACCAGATGCTGCGCGCCATGCGCCACCAACCATTCGGCCATCACCGCGCCCAGCGATCCAGCAGCCCCAGTAATCAGATAACTGGCCTCAGGCGCACAGCGGAACGCCGGGACGAATGCCTCTGGCTGCGCACGAATCAGGCGCAGGACATAACGCTGCCCCTGGCGAAACGCGACCTGGTCCTCTGCATCGGGCCGCAGAACCTGATCCAACAGCGCTTCCGCCGCGTCAGACGCTGGATCGAGGTCGATCAAGCCGCCCCAGAATTCAGGGTGCTCTTCGGCAGCCACGCGCCCCAGTCCCCAAAGTGCAGCCTGCGCCGGGACCGGGTCAATGTACCGGGGATACTGCCTGTGCGCCCTGTGTAATCAGCCACAGCGGCGGCGGATGGGCTGGTTGCGTCCCTTCCAGCGCTTGCAGCAGATGTACCACGCCCATTGCCAGCGCCTGCACCCCGTCCAGCGAAATCCGGGCCATCGCCCAAATACAGGATACCTTGAAGCGGCTCAGAAGCATCACGCAGCAGACGCTCAAGATCCAGCGTCTGGTCCGGCGGCATGATCCGCGCCTGCCCGCCGCGTTGGGTCAAAGCCTGGGCCACCTGTGGCCCCAGCGAGGATGTTCCGCCCACGATGAGCCAGGTGCCCGGCGCTGCCGCTGCGCGCTCCAGCGGAGCCGCCTGCCAGTCCAGCCGGTAAAACCAGTCGCGCCGGGCAGCAGTCAGGACCAGGGTGACGGATCGGTGCAGCGTCCAGGTTGTGGCGGAAGCGGCACGGCTGAACACCCGCACATGAACCTGCTGTGCATCGCTGCGGCTGATGACTGTCTGAATCCTGCTGCCCCAGCTAGCCATCAGCGGCGCAGGACGGTCCTGATCTACGATGGTCCAGATGCCGCCGTCAAACAGCGTCTCGGCAGCAGCCGCCATCAGCGTGTTCCAGACCGGCTCCGGCAGTGCTTCACCTATAGTTCCACCGGTTGCGGTCAGGAAATCGTCGTCGATGATCCTTTCCCAGCAGCGCTGATCCGGCAGATGCGCCATCTCCGGCAGAGCGAGGCCCAGGAGTGGGTGCTGCTCGGCGTCATACGACAATCTCTGCGTGCGACCTTCGAACCAGTAATGCTGGCGCTGCCAGGGCAGTCCCGGCAGGCGCAGGCAGGTCCCGCGCTCAGGATAGACGGCCTGCCAGTCTACCGGATGCCCCTGCTCATACAGCCGGCCCAGCGTGCGGTACATCGCGTCGAGATCGTCGGTGTCGCGATGCAGTGAGGCCAACACACTGCCCTGGCTCAGGTTTTGCTCAATAGCACTGGTCAGCATAGCCTGTGGGCTGATCTCCAGAAAGGTCTGGATGCCATCCTCAGCCAGTGCCGCAATCGTCCGGGCAAAGAGAACTGGCTGCCGCAAATTGCGTGCCCAGTAAGCTGCATCCAGCGCTTCCCCCTGAATCTTTTCGCCTGTCACGGTGGAGAGCATCGGCAGCGCCAGCGGCTGCGGTGCGATATCCACCAACGCATCCTGGAGCGCATGAGCGGAGTCCTGCATCAGTGGGCTGTGCGAGGCATATTCGACGCTCAACTGGCGGTGATAGACCCCGTCCAGCGAGGTTGCCAGTGTGTCAATGGCCGCCTGATCGCCGGAAAAGATAATGGATCGCGGGCTGTTGATCGCTGCGATATACAGCGGACCCACGGATTGCTTGAGCAGGCGTTCGGCCTGGTCCAACGAAACTTCAGCAGCCAGCATCCGGCCTGAACCCGCCGCCTGCTGCGTCAGACGCCCACGATGAACGGCGATGCGCATCGCATCCGGCAGTGACAGCGCGCCCCCGACATAGGCCGCCGCGATCTCGCCCATGCTGTGCCCCAGCACGACCTGCGGCTCGATGCCCCAGGCACGCCACAGGGCCGCCAGCCCGATCTGAATGGCAAGCTGGACGGGCTGCGCAAAGGCCGCGTTTTCCAGGCGTGGCGCCGCTGCCTCGTCGTTCATCAGATCCAGAATTGACCAGTCCGCATACTCACGCAAACGCGCGTCGCAGGCTTCAACGCTGGCCCGGAAGACCGGTTCAAGCGCCAGCAACCGCTTCCCTGTCGAGCGCCAGCGTGGACCCTGCCCGGCGAATACAAAGGCCAGCCGGGGCGGTGCAGCACTATGATGAGGGACCGCGTGCTGCAAGCCTTCGCGTAAGTCCTGTGTCGTGTGCGCCAGGAGAGCCAGGCGATAGGCGTGGTGCGCCCGGCGCGTGCTGGTCGTGTAGGCCAGGTCCCGCAGCTGGATTGGATCAGGCAGGGCCTGATAACGTTCGCTCTGCGTGGTCAGGGCCGCTTCAGTGTGGGCTGACAGCGGGATCAGATAGGCTGATTGGTCCTCAGTCGGCTGGCGTGAAGCCGGGGCCGGGGCTGCTTCCAGCACGACATGGGCATTGGTGCCGGTGATGCCGAAGGAGTTCACCCCCGCAAAGGCCGGGCCATTCGGCCAGACGGTCATTTCCTGCGGAATACGAATCACCAGATCGGTCCAGGGCAGGCGAGGATTGGGTTGGCGCAGGTGCAGGCTGGGCGGGATCGCCCGGTGCTGGAGGCATAGCACCACCTTAATGAGTCCGGCGATGCCGGAGGCCGCCTCGCTGTGGCCGAAGTTGGTCTTGACCGAACCAATCCAGCAAGGAGAATCGTCAGGTCGATTCTCGGACAACACCCTGCCCAGCGCCTCCAGTTCCACGGTGTCGCCGACGACCGTCCCGGTGCCATGCGCCTCGACATAGCCGACCTGCGCCGGATCAATGCCCGCCTGGGCATAGACGGCGCGCAGCAGCGCCATCTGCGCCTCAACGCTGGGCGCTACGAAGGTGCGGCCACTGCCGCCACCGTTGTTGACCCCCGTCGCATGGATGATCGCGTCAATCGGGTCACCATCCCGCAGCGCCTCGTCCAGCCGCTTCAGGATCACCACCCCGGCCCCTTCGCTGCGCACATAGCCATCGGCAGAGGCATCGCCAAACTTGCAGCGTGCATCGGCAGAGAGCATCCCGGAGCGCGCGTATCCCAGGCTGATTTCCGGGTTGAGGATGAGGTTTGCCCCACCCGCCAGCGCCAGATGGACCTCCCTGTTCAGCAAACTCTGGCAGGCGAGATGCAGCGCCACCAGAGACGATGAACAGGCTGTATCGACCGTGAGGCTCGGCCCCCTGAAATCGAAGTGATGCGATATCCGGTTCGACGCCGCATAGCGCCCGCTGCCAGTGGTGACATACAGGTCGATGTCCTCGACACCAGCGAACATCTTGTCTTCGTACTCATTGGTCCACAGGCCCATAAACACGCCGACCGGATGCCCAGCCAGATATTCAGGGACCTGCCCGGCATCTTCCAGTGCCTCCCAGGCGACTTCCAGCAGAAGCCGCTGCTGCGGGTCAATGAACTGGACCTCATGATCCGAAATACCAAAGGCGTGCGCATCAAACTGGTCGATGTTCTCCAGGAAGCCACCCTCAACAGCGGCATTGGCGGCACGCAGCACCTGGAGGTAATGTGCTCGGTCGAAGCGGTTCTGTGGCATCGGACCGATGGCATCACGCCCTGCCTCAAGCAGCTGCCAGAAACTCTCCGTATCATGAATGCTGCCGGGGAAGCGGCAGCCTATACCAATAATCGCAATTGTATCCATCATTAATCATCATAAAGCTTAACGGGTTTGAGAAAACAAAACGTGCTGACGAGTCGTCCAGCATCCGATTATCATCGCGGCCTCCTTCAAAGAATATGCCGTCTTAAATTCTGATCAATAAGCCCTAAGAGTTCAGTCTGATGGGTATGCACGAAAAAGTGATCACCAGGGAACATTCGCCAGCTAAAGGTGGAGGCGCTATGCTGCCGCCAGGCCATCAAGTAGTTTTGCGGGACTGTGGCATCCTGCAATCCGCCATAGGCGCTGATTGGACATGGCAAAGGCAGCGCGTCACGATATTGATAGCGTTCCAGCAGCGCGAAATCGGCGCGCATAGGCGGTAAAATCATCTCCAGCATGTCAGCATCCTCAAGAATGGCTGCGGGAATTCCACCGTAATCACGCTGAACCATGCGGATGAACTCGGTTTGGGGCAGCAGATGCAGCTTTCTCTCAGCCAACCGGATTTGCGGCGCAGGTCGTGCGCAGACAAATAACTGCGCCGGGCTGAGCGCGTGATGCTGGTGCAGGTAACGGGCGGTCTCGAAGGCCAGCAGCGCCCCGAAACTGTAGCCGCAGAATGCGAAAGGGACTTCCAAATTGGGCAGCAGTGCCTGGCTGAGCGCCTCGACCAGAGCCTCAAGATCCGTATAGCAGGTTTCCTTATATCGGTTTCCATGACCGGGCAATTGTATCGGACACAACGCGACTTCGGCGCTCAATTCATCTGTCCAACTGCGAAAGAACTGCGCGTTTCCGCCCGCAGGCGGAAAGCAGTACAACCGCATTCGCGCTACCGGGTTTGGCGCAAAGAACATGATCCAGGAGTTGTCTTCAAATGGTCTGGTCTTCTGCATTGGTCAAAGTCGCTGTTGAATTTTTGGATGAATTAGTTACATGTTAATTGTATCTACTAATTATCATTATCCAAGCGTCCTTTCATGATCCTAAAGCGCTGCGCTGCCGCTGCCGCAGGATCCAATGCTGGATAAGACCTAAATCCCGGTTATAATCTCGTCATCATTTACGTTTTTAGGAAGCTGATAGTTTTCTACTAAATCCTATAGTCACAAAAAACGCTCTAAGATAAATGATCAGGTTTTGCTGTTGGTCTGGTGTACATTTCCGTAATAAACGAGAAGGACTTACTCAATCTCCTGTCAGGGACTATTGAATGCGCAGGCATGAGTGGATAGCAATTGGGATTGGTTTCGGTGGTCTCGTGGTCATCTGGGTCGCCGCGCTGTTGGTTTTCCGCACCGGCTTTTCAGATAACCTGCTGGCGCTGCCGACCCTGGCGGTCTTGCCGACAAACATCGCCCAGCAGCCTACCGAGGTCATTGCCCACTCAGTGACGCGAGAACCGACACAGCCCTCCCAACAGAGCAGCCTACGCCCGTATCAGATCAACGATGTACTCCAGGCCAACGACATCTTGGACGGTCTTGTTTCACAACCGGTCAGCCGCAGCAGCGCCGACGATGAGAGTCTGGCGAATGACCTCTTCAGCGATGCGATCCTCATTGAGTCGCTACCCTTCGAAACCAGCATCGACACTCGTCTGGCAACGACAGACCCGGACGACCCTCAGCCAAGCTGCCAGCCTACGCCCCCCGGCCACAGCGTCTGGTATCGTTATGATGCAGTGGATGATGCAACGATCCGTTTTGCGACCACGGGGTCAGATTACAACACCGTGCTGTCGATCTGGACCGGCGCGCAGCCGGAGACCCTGACCGAGGTGGCCTGCAATGCGGATACGAATCCTCTCATTGGCGATGTCACCTCTATGCTTAACCTGGAGCTGGTGTCGAGCACGTATTACGTGCTGGTGAGTACTGCGGCAGACGACGAAGGCGGCAAACTTATCCTGACGGCCCAGCCAGCGCAAACACAGTCGATCCAGGAAGCAGGTCAACAACCTGATCCGACGGATGTGGAGTTGGCGAAAGGGATCATCAAGGACAATTCGCAAGCGGACATCGTTCGACAAGGCCCCAGTGTGCCCAGCCTGGTTTCACCCCCCAATCAGTCCAATACGACCGATTCGCGGCCCACCCTGACCTGGACCGGGATCGCTGATGCGCGGGCCTACGAAGTGCAGATCGACACGGTTAATCCGCCGCAAAACGCCGCCGTGAGGACGAGCGGTGCCAGTTATCAGCCACCGTCTGCGCTCGCACCTGGTGCCTACTATTGGCGTGTGCGTGCCGTGGATGGGAACAATCAGGTTTCGGCCTGGAGCTTCGCCTTCCAGATACGCATCAAACTGGGCGATGACGAAGTCAACGCGGTCGGCCCGGAAGCCCCTAAACTGCTGATTCCCGTGGATGAGAACAATGCCAAATCAGGAAACGTCACCTTCACCTGGACGGCAGTCAACAGCGCTGCACACTACGAGATTCAGGTCGCGCCAAGCAGCGCCTTCAGCACACCGACTCTCAACCAGACACTGGACAAACTCGTCTATATCGGCTGCGATTGAAAATGCTCCAGGACGCCGAGATAGGTGGTCGCATGTTCTGTTATGGTAATTTGTGAGCATATATCCATCAGGGCGGGATTGACCTTCAGGTCTTCCTCCTTATAACCCGGGTTCTTGACCAATAAAAGGTTGACTTTTGCGCCGAATTTATCTTGATATCGATCAGGGGCTGAAGAACGCGTTTCTTTTTCAATACGCCTGAGGCAAAAGCCGTCAAGATAGTTTTGAACGGTTTGTATGCGGTACCTCTGGGTACGATAAGCGTTGGTATATCCGTCCTTTTGATGATTCGCCCGGAGGTATGTCCAAGATATAGTTCCTCTTTTATGTCATTGCTCCTGGGCGAGATAATGATCAGGTCGATACCCAATTCGTTATCGATCTCCACCAGGCCGTCTATCAAATCGCCGTTATACGTGGCTATCTTTATTTCCACGCCCTTTGCATCCACCTTTTCTATAACCTCCTTCAGGTGCTCCTTGCTGCTTTGAGCCACCTTTTCTTCAACATTGGAAAGATTCCCTGCGAGGGCCGTTACGCTAAAAACTTCCATCACATAAATGCGGGATTTAAAAGCCTTCGCAAAATGCACGGCATATTGAAGGGTTTCATGGCTGTCCGGGGAGGTGCCAATTGGGACCAATATGTTTTTCATTCCGTTTGTGATTTATCCTTTAAATTTACAGCTTAATTGGTTTGCTCAGATGATCAGACACGCAAAGATACTCGAAATCCCTGAAATACTGCGAATAACAAAGGCCTGTGCCACGCAGATGTCCGGTCGCGGCATACATCAATGGAATGAATCGTATCCGAATCGGGCAGCCTTTGAAAAAGACCAGAAAAGGGGTGAACTTTACGTAATTGGCAATGGGGAAACACTAATCGGTTCCATTACCATAACCCCCCTTCAGGATGAGGAATACAAGGCAGTGACCTGGTGTACCTCAGGCGGGAAAAATATTTATATCCATCGGCTGGCCGTACACCCCTTATACCAGGGGTTGGGCTATGCACGCAAACTAATGGATTTCGCCGAGCTCCTCGCGCGCGATGAGGGAGCCTTATCCGTCAGGCTCGATACCTTCAGCCATAACAAAAAAAACCAGTTATTCTATGAACAAAGGGGGTATAAACGGTTAGGGGATGTTTACTTTCCCGGTCAAAGCGAGTACCCGTTCCATTGTTACGAATTGGTCCTCCAATCCCAGCCTATTTGAATTCAACAGTCCCTTTCAATACCATCCACAGGCTGGCCCTCCCGGCAACCCTGGCAGGGTTGGCAGAACCGGTTTTGTCCATCACCGATACAGCCATAGTGGGGAACATCCCGGTAGACGGTCTCGAATCCCTTGCCGCGGTGGGAATAGTGGGATCTTTTCTATCCATGCTTATCTGGGTGCTGGGCCAGACACGCAGCGCCATATCGGCCATTATCTCCCAGGGCTGGGCGCGGGAAAGTTGGAAGAAGTCCGGAACCTCCCCGCACAGGCAATTTTCTTCAATATTTCCTTAAGCCTGCTGATCTTATTCTCCACGGTTTTCGTCGTGAAGGAGATATTTACCCTCTTTAATGCCTCGGGCAAAATCCTCAATATTGCGTGTCCTATTACAGGATTAGGGTGTGGGGATTTCCGCTGACACTATTCACCTTTGCCGTTATGGGTATTTTCCGGGGCCTTCAGGATACATTCCATCCCATGTTGATAGCCATGGTCGGAGCCATTTCGAACATAGGCCTCGATTTTGCTTTGGTATATGGCATTCCTGGTATGATTCCCCATTGCACCTGGAAGGGGCTGCCTGGGCAAGCCTTCTTTCACAAGGGATCATGGCTTTGCTCGCCTCTTCCTTCTCCGGCGCAAAACGGAAATCAACTTATTGCCGAGGTTCCCCATACATCCCGAACTGGGACGGCTGGCAGTGATGAGCCTCAACCTGTTCCTGCGGGCCATTGCCCTGAATGTTGCCCTTATCCTCGCCGTTCGTGAGGCCACCGCCCTGGGTCCCCGCTACATCGGGGCCCATACCATCGCGATAAACCTTTGGCTGTTTGCCGCTTTCTTTATTGACGGGTACGCTGCTGCCGGCAACAGTATAGGGGGGCGATTGCTCGGCGCAAAGGACTA
>CAVYXZ010000002.1:0-91789 GCA_963772595.1 uncultured Chloroflexia bacterium
CTTCGCATAGTCAATCACCCTACAACAAAACAGAGCCACCCACTAGCGTCCGCAAGGCGCT
Source organism: uncultured Chloroflexia bacterium (assembly GCA_963772595.1). GTDB lineage: Bacteria > Chloroflexota > Anaerolineae > Aggregatilineales > Phototrophicaceae > CAVYXZ01. The sequence continues at coordinate 62 of CAVYXZ010000002.1, forward strand.
GGACGTAAGATTAAAGTACACATCCGGCGCACAGGCAAAAACAATGGCCGAGCAAAATCTGGACGCAGCGCGCGAACTCATCAGCGAAGAACGCTACGATCAGGCACGCGCCATCCTCCAGATGTCCACCTCGCGGGAAGCCAGAGCCTTGCTGCGCAGAATCAACCGGCTCGAACGAGGCGGGCAGCGCATCTCGCCATTTCGCCCCCGTATCTGTTCATGCTCCTGCTGGGAATCGCCCTGCCGCTGCTCCTCGCTTATGGCCTCATCACCAATTACAGTGGGGGAGAGGGGTTTAACCTCCCGATTGCCGCGCCCGTCCAAGCGGTTACCGTGACACGGTCTGCCAGCGCAACGGCCACGCGATCTGCCACAGCGACTCAGACCGCCAGCCGCACAGCCACGCCCAGTCCGACCGCGACGCAGACTTTTACACCCAGCGCCACGCGCAACCTGCCTTCTACCTGGACGCCAACCACGCCGCCACCTGTCGTGACTATCGATACCAGCGCGACCGCACTGGCAAGGGCAGTCGCCACCGGCAAAGCACTGGTTTCAGCCAGCCAGACCGCTGCCGCGAATCAGCCTCCCGCAGCTACGGAGAACAGCCAGACTCTGGGCGTCGTCGGCACCCCGGACAACGCCTGCCAGAATGCCGCGCGGCTCTGGTGGCGTAACGCTCGCCTGGTTGCTGCCGACACGCTGTTCGACATGATCGGGCAGCAGAACACGAATATCCAGCTTATCCTCGACCAACCCGAAGCGCACAGCGATCTACGGAGCGGCCTGGGCGACCAGGTGACCTTTATGCAGTCGCTCTACGATCAGCTCACCGAGGTCGAATTTCCAGCCTGCGCCGGGACCGCTCGCAATCTGGTCCTGGATTATGTCCGCTTTCGCATTCTGGTTGCCCAGAATATCGCGGCCAGTGACCAGACCAGCTATGAAAGCAATATCGAAGAAGCGCGCGTCCGCCTGGAATACTTCTACCGTGAACTCGACATTCTGAGCGTGCCGCACAGTTAGACCGGTTCGACCCGCTGCTGGCGGGTAATCTCCACAGTGAACAATTTTTCGTCTTGATTTCTTAGCGCATCGCCATCTTGCCGGGCTGTGGGAACAGGAGGTATGATTTTAGCAGTTAAGCGATGGGATCAAAGCTTGCAGAATTTGTTTTTATCTCAAAAACTCTGGTTTGCGCTCTGCGAAGCTGCCACAGCGGATCCGCTGTTGTACAGGCACAGCCAGGACATGCCGTCCTTCCTGCATGGACGATTGTTTCCGCTTGAAATCCGGCGTGCCGTTCTCATACTGCTGGGTGGGGCAGCCCTGATCCTGTTGATCGAGCACTACGGCTATACGGCGCTGTTCGCCTTTGCCTTTCTCTTTCCCATTCTAATCGTCAGCCTGCTGTTTATCGCGCTGTTGAGCTTCCCGGTCTACCAGCCGCTTATCGTCACGGTGATGGGCGGGTACTGGGCTGTCGACATCAGCTACAAACTGACGCGCGCGCGCCACAATCGCAGCTACGATCTGCTGTGTGTGCTGCCCAGGGGCGAACTCGGCGCAATCTGGACTATCGCCAGCGCCTCTGTACGCCAGCGCAGCGTCTTTCCTCTGCTGCAAGCCTCGGTCTTCGGTACGATCCTCTTTTGCGGTATGTTTTTCCTGGCGATTCTAGCCCTCATTCTGGTCGATGTCCTGCATTCAACCTCCGTCGAACTGACGGTTCTGGGCCTGCGCACGGTGATGGAATTCGCCGTGCTGGTGTTGATCTTCTACATGAACTACTTGCAGTCCCTGGTGCTGAGCGCGCTGGTCGGGATCACTGCACCCATGCTGGCTCCTCATCGCCAGGACGCGACCTGGATCGCCGGGGTCATGTTCATCACCGCGCAGTTAGCTTCCTACGGGTTGTTTTACCTCTGCCTGCGCGTCATCGCTTCCGTGCTGGCGAAGGTCACGCCGGACCTGTGGCTGGCATACATCGCCGGGCCGCTGCTGTATGCGCTGGCCTTTCTGGCAATCCGCGAAGCGATCCTCTATTTTTTCTGGCGCGTCATTGCACATCGCACGAGCCGTCACCTGGCTGATTCCTGGGCGGCTATCCGCGGTGCCATCGTGCCTTAAAATACAAAAGCGGGGAACGGAAAGCCATTCCCCGCCTCGTGTTGATGAAGCCTCTGCTAGGTGCGAATGAACAACTGAGCCGGCATGACCAGGCCCTGGCTGCGCAGCGCATCGTCGTAGATGAAGCCGGGGTTGATGTTGAAGAAGTTGTTCTTCACCACCACCGGCTGCGGATCTTCACCCAGGGTGCCGATCATGTACGGATGTTCCTTGTGGATGTCGATCAGTTCCTGATACATCGCATTACGGGCGTCCTCATCCGGCTCCGCCTGGATCAGATACCATAGTTCCCAGATACGGCGGATTGGATGATCTGCCGGCGGCTCCGTCTGCGTGCCGACGACCGTCTCTCCATAGGAAGCGGCCAACCAACGAGCATAGTTGGGTGCCCAGGGACCGTCCGTGGTGGCGCCGGTCAGGCGACCAGGGTCAGCCAGGGGAACGGCACTGCGGTCCACGTTCCAGACCCCGATTTCGATATCGCCCTGCTGAGCGCGCTGCTCGTACAGGGAGCGCTCGATCAGTTCCTGCTGGACGTTCAGGCCGATGGCCTTCCAGTAGCCAATGACAAGCTCCACTTCGTCCGTGCCGCCGTCAAAGCCAGCGTTGGCATAGGAGACCACCGGGTGGAAGGTGCTGCCGTTGGGATGCAGACGATAGCCATCGGCATCTCGTTCGGACATGCCAATGCTATCCAGCAGCTCGTTGGCGTGGTCTGGATCATACTCGGTCCAGCGCACCTCGAACTCAGGATCGAAGCCCAGCGCACCGCTCACCGGCGAGGCCTGGCGCGGCTCCAACAGCCCGTTGAAGACCAGGTCGTTGATCTCCTGGCGGTTGATTGAGATCGACAGCGCCTCACGGAACTCGGCGGTGTCAAACAGGGACGCCAGATCGGGGTTGGGATGGCTGATATTGGGATGGTAGGAATGCGTCCAGGCCGCTTTCCACAGGATGACCTTGTAGTCACCGGCTTCCTCGTTCTCCTTGTAGAAGGTGAAGTCGGCCACACCCAGGTGACGCATCTGCATGTCGATGAGACCCTGGGCGATCCACAGGTTCAGCGTCTCGTTGGATTCAAACAGCGAGTGCTGGATGCGGTCAATGTAGGGCAGTTGGTTGCCTTCCGTATCCACCGCATGGTAGTAGGGGTTGCGTTCCAGGACGTAGGGGTCATCCAGCGCAGTGTTGACCGAGCGCCAGGCATTGATGACGGGGACGTCCGGGTTGAGGTAGTAGAAGGGGACGGGTCCCTGCCCATCGCCTGCGCCACCGCCGAACCAGAGCTGTTCCCAACTCTCAAGGCCATTGGCTTCGAGTGCGGCGTTGATGAGGTCCTGATCCGCCGTGTCCGAATCGCCGAGGAATTTCTCCAGGTAGTGGCGCGGCGCGGCGAAGGTTGGGCCGCCGGTCGGGCCACCTGCTGAGGTTCGGGCAAGGGTGATCGGCAGCAGCGGGTTCGGCGCGGCAAATTTCACCTTCCAGGTGAGATCATCGACGATCTCAAGCTGGTACAGCTCGCCGCCAGCTTTCAGATGAGCGGGGGGGTTGAGCACCGGCGGGTCGGATGAGAGCAGATCGTAACCGAACTGCACGTCATCGGTAGTGAAAGGCTCACCGTCGGACCACTTGATGCCGTCGCGCAGGGTGAAGGTGAACTCGGTGGCGTCGTCGTTTTGCACCCACTCGGAGATAAAGTTCGCCTCCAGCCCCAGGGTGTCCGGGTCGGGCGCGTACCACTCGATCACCATTTCTTCCTGGAGTTTGGTGGGTCCCCAGCGGTCAGACACGCCCTTGAAGGCGCGCCGCCAGGTGCCGCCATACTCGCCCACTTCGTTGTAGGGCGTGATGACGCGCGGGTTGCTTGGAATACGATCAGCCACCGGCGGCAGATCACCAGCGCTGACCAGGTCGGCCAGCATCGGTGCTTCGTTGTAAGTCATGTCCTGAGCGGCGACGCTGGCACCCAGCGGGACAACGGCAGCGGCAGCCGCAGTTACGGACCCGGCGGCCAGCGCTTTTAAGAAATCCCGACGTGAAAGTTCATTCTTGCTCATAGGTAATATGCTCCTAATTCTCCGTTTTGACGCAATAACTTTAGGTGCCTGTTTTTCTGCGGTTTATCACCTCCTTAAGCGAGCCGAGCAGCATCACACACTCGCAAACCGTGTAAATAAGGCTGGATATTGGATTGATCTCGCTGAGCTATCACCACAGTGTATCGCTATTTCCCCGAACTGGCATTATTCGATTATTCCTTTCGGGGACAAAAAAGGTCGGCAGTAGAAGCGGCTGCCATCATAGAAGCCCTCGCTCTCTGAGGAGGTTCACCGCATTTGACTGCGCCTTTTCTCGCTGCTGCACTGGCGCTGACCGCCGAGGGAGGTGGCCGTGCGGTCGGTGTTGCTGAGGCGCGGGCCGGATGGATCGCATAGGTTCCGTTTGTTGCCTGCGCCAGCGTGCCCGGACAACTTCTGCCAGACCCCGGAAAGAAGCGCCCGTATAGCCAGGGTGGAACGGTTACAGTTGGGTCGAAGGCGATGTGGTCAATGCCGTCGATCCGAGTGGAATGCAGACGTGTTATGAATACCCAGTATGCTCCCCGATTTCTGGGTGTAGCATTATTACAACTTGTACTCCTAGTCTCGGTACTGATGGGTTACTGACTATTCCGGAGAATGAGTTTTCACTTAACCGGGGTAACTATAGCCCAGATAATGCGCGTAGACTTTGTGATTGGCTAAATGGTGGCACATGCAACCTAAACGGGCTTGCTCTTGTTCCGGGTCTTGAAACTTCACAGGTTATTCCACCAGACCAGATTCAGCAATTGCGTTTACAATGTTACGCTGGAGATATCGCGGCGTGTTACACTTTGGCGCTTGCTCTCAGTCACTACTGCAGAAACCAAGGCGATAGAACCGCCTGTAGAGAAATTGCTGACTTATGTGACCTCTATGGTGGCAATGGTGATCCGCGGCTTTGCCATCATGAACTTCGTCAGACATGTGATGATGACACGTATGCAACACTGTATAATAATTACAAGGATGCTTGTTCTTCATCGAGTGTGTGCGCACCTGGAGAATCTTGTGCAACAAAAGCACTGAAAGCCGCTGCTGCCTTGGCATGTGCTGAAGGGCGACGAATACATCGAATAAGATGTACTGGAGGGGCCGCAGACGAGAATCATCTAAGACAGGAAGCAATCAAGGATGGACATTTCATAGAATGCATCAGGCAATATATTGCGGATGGCTGTCCTTTGCAGGCACTCAACAATGATGTGAGAGAGGAAATCAGCAGAAGGTATCTGATAATAGCCGCTTAGAGTTCGATACGAACTATCACGTCGATGATCGAACGGAACCGGCTTCGACCGTAAATGATAAACACACCTAGGCCTATAAGGAATTCACATGACTCAATGATATGATTTTTATCTACTGCCTGGCGGAAATGTTTCCGCCAGGTGCTTATTCTTTCTGTTCTGTAAGCAGCCAGGAAAGGGTCAAATGGCAACGACGAAAATTGAGATGACACATAAGGTTATCCAGGCGTTCAAGAGAGTGCCGCACCCTGGTCGAAAAATAGGTGATCTCGAGGAGTTGAGGAAATGGACCAAGATGAAGTGGCAGAATGTTACTGCTGCTGACATAAATGCGGCAGGCGAACTAGTATTTTTCTCAAACAATGCGGTGCAATATTTTATGCCAGCATTCCTAATAGCAATATTGGAGCAGCCGAGCAAGATAAATTGTCTTACAATAATAAAGCAACTTGGCGAACTAAATCAAAAAAGCACGCAAAGACTCTGCGAAACTTTCACAAACGAGCAAAAACAAGTCATAATTGAGTTCTTGCGGTTTCATGAAGAAAGTTACATGCAGCCTTCAGAAGAAGAAATGGACGATTGGACACAAGCTCGGCGCCAATATACGCGAGAATACTATACTTCATATATCAATCAAGTTCGTCAAACTCGGAAGACTTGGGAGCAGTGCTTATCATAAGAGACGTCGCAGGCCGAAAACAAGAAGGCTTCAAAGATTGTCTGACTTATTTCGAGCAAGACTCGTCCCAGAGCGTTGAAAAACTCTAGGTTTGTGCCGGTCTGAGCTACAATGCCCCCAAGTTCAAGGGAGGCAAGATGATTGGCGAAAAAGAGCACAACCTCAAAGTCCACACGCCGTTTCATTAACGAGTTGGTTCCCTCAAATATTTATTATTGATAACTAGAATCACAAGAGAAAGGTCCCTTATTTTCACTCTAGAATTGCATCAAAACACACGGCTATTTTTGCGTATCCGTGATGAAAATAGTCTCTAAAGCACCTTTGTTTTGCAGTTGATGCCGCAAGCGGAAGCGCTGATAAGGTGCTAACGATTGTTGATTCGGTCGGTTAACCCAGGGCAATTCAACCTGATTCGTCTGGTGGGCAATTGACTGCTGTCAGCAGAGCATCAGGCAAACTTCAGGCGTCGAGGGCTGCGCTGTGGTTGCTCTGTCTCTTTACAGCGAGGTGCAATCTGGGGATCGCGTTCCCGATGTCCACAGCGACCACAGATCAGGCCGTCATTGAACCTGGTCCATGCCGCATGGGTGCAGTGACAGGTTTTACAATACAATTCCATGACTGAGTACTCCATACTATTCTATACTCAGCGTAAAGTCATCCGCGTTGAAACGGCTTGAGCAATCGTGAATTACATCGAAATACATGATCGACCCACTGAGGGTGCGAACCGTGGACACAGTCTGTTGCAAAGTAATCAATCACTCCAGAATTGCAACAAAACACCGGGCTATTTTTGCACTGCCGCCTGGGATGCCACAGTGGAAGCTGCTATCATAGAGGCCCTCGCTCTGCAATGAGGTTCACCGCATTTGACTGCGCCTTTTCTCGCTGCTGCACTGGCCTTGACCGCCGCGCTCTCCTGGGGTTCGGCAGATTTCATCGGCGGCATGGTAAGCCGACGATCCGAGGCGCTGCGCTCGGTCCTGGTGATCTTCAGCGTGGGATTGCTGGCGATGCTGCTGCTGGCGCTGGGCCGGGCGGAAGCGCTGCCGAGCGTGCAGGATGTCGTCTGGGGAGCGCTCTCCGGGCTGCTGGGTCTGATGGGCGTCGGATTCCTGTACCGGGGTTTTGCGACCGGACGTATGGGGATTGTCGCCCCGGTCTCTGCGGTGCTGGCGGCGGCGATTCCGGTCCTTTTCAACGCCTTGACCGAGGGGCTGCCGGGCGCAGTGCAGTTATCCGGTTTCACGGTGGCGCTGGCCGGTATCTGGCTGCTGGCACGCCCAGAAGGGCAGGGGGGTCGCCCTGGGGGACTGGGCATGGCGATCATGGCCGGGCTGGGCTTCGGCGGCTTCTTCATCGCTCTGGATCAGGTCAGTGAGACGGCGGTCTTCTGGCCGCTCGTCGCCGGACGAGTCGCGGCCTGTGCGGTCATGGCAGCCATCCTGGTCGTCAGACGCCAGCCGCTCGGCCTGCGTCAATTTCCCCTGCGGCTGCTGATCCTGGCGGGCATCCTGGATGTGGCCGGGAACCTGTTTTTCCTGCTGGCGGTCCAGGGCGGACGGCTGGACATTACCGCTGTGCTGGGGTCATTGTATCCAGCGGTGACGGCCATCCTGGCCTGGTTGATCCTCAAAGAATCCATGACGCGCTATCAGGTGATCGGCGTCTGCGCGGCCATCCTTGCCATTGTGCTGATTACATTGTGATTGCTGCCTCGTTGGTGTCATCAGCTTGTGCCATAATCATATATGTCACCCCTCCCTAAATCCCTCCCCAATTCAAGGCGGGGCCGGGGATAGGGATACAGCGGGCCATAGTTAATCTGTTGTTTTGAATACATACAAGGGAGACATTGATGAAAATCACTAATATTGAGACTTATCCGGTCTGGAATGGCAGTCGCAATGACCTCTACGTGGTGGTGGATACCGACGAGGGCATCTATGGGATGGGCGAGTCGGGCATTTCCGGGCGCGAGCAGGCCATCATGGGCGCGATTGAACATTTCAAGCCGCTGTTGATCGGCCAGAGTCCCTTCCGCACCGAATATCTCTGGCAGCTCTTGTTTCGGGGCGGCTTCTTTCCGGCGCAGCGCATTCAAACCGCTGCGATCTCGGCTATCGACATTGCCCTGTGGGACATCAAGGGCAAAGCGCTCAATCTGCCGGTGTATGAACTGCTGGGCGGCCTGGCCCGCGACAAAGTGGTCTGCTATCCGCACAACGTCGGCCACCAGATGGAGATCACCCCGCTGGTCGAATCCTGCCTGAAAACCAAGGAAGAAGGCTGGAAGTTCGTGCGCTGGGGCCTGCCACACCAGGGCGACATCCTGGAGCCGCGTCAATCGGTGCTGCGCGCCATCGAACAGGCCCAGGCCGTGCGTGAGGCGGTCGGCGACGACATTGAGATCACTTTCGACGTCCATACGCGGCTTGATCTGCCCGACACGGTATGGCTGTGCCAGGAGTTCGAGCAGTTCCGCCCCTTCTTCATCGAAGACCCCCTCCGCTGCGAAAATCCCGATTCCTTCAAGACGCTGCGCCCGCGCACGACCGTCCCGCTGGCCTCTGGGGAGCAGTTCAGTTCCAAGTGGGAATTCCGGCAGTTGATCGAAGAGGAATGGATCGATTACGCCCGTATTGATCTGTGTATTGTGGGCGGGATAACCGAGGCGAAGAAGATCGCCGGATGGTGTGAGACGCATTACATCCAACTGGCGACGCACAACCCGCTGGGGCCGGTCTCGTCCGCCGCCTGCCTGCATCTGAACCTGTCCTGCCCGAATGTCGGCGTGCAGGAGCAGCCGCGCAAACCGGGGACCTGGCTGCAGGATGTCTTCCCGGTACAGGTGGAGTGGGAGGACGGCTATCTGCTTCCTCCGAACCGGCCCGGCCTGGGCGTCGAGTTCGACCGGGAGGCCGCGAAGAAAAACCCGGCGCGTGACGTCAGCCGCATCATTTTGCATCGCCCGGATGGCTCACTGACCAACTGGTAGTGAGTGGGCGCACGAAGAAAAGAAATACTCCCGCTCCTTGACCGAGAGCGGGAGTGTTGTGCACAACCCGGAACTTTGATATGCGCCTCCTGACGCAGCAGTTCCGCGCTTAGCTGTTAGTCGCCGGGAGAACGACCACCACACCCAGCATTCCGTCATGCAGGAAGCAGCCGTAGGGGTAGACGCCCGGATCCGCGAAGGTGAGCGTATAAGATTTCCCGGCCATCATCAGGCCGCTGTTGAAGCTGTCGCCCGTATGGACGGTCGAACCGCTGGGCGTGCTCGGTGCCGCGACCGGCCCCAGCAGGATCACGGGCGGGTTGTTCCCCTGCGGCGCTTGCGGGAGGAATTCCTCATCCTCAGAGGGCAGGGGCAGCGAGGTCACAGTGTGCAGTTCCATCGTGTGATCCTCCATGGTCCAGGTGACGCTCTGACCGGCCTGAATGGTGACGGTATAGGGGAAGAAGGCATCAATGGAAACCATACCGGCCATCTTGCCCATCTCGACCGTTGCGCCGTCAGCACCTGCCACCATCTGGTCCTGCGTGGCCGCCATCTCCTGGTTGAACGTGGCGATGCCCTGACCGATGTTCTTACCCAGCTCCATCAGCCCCTGGGTCTGCGCCTCGGTCGGTGATGGAATAGGCTGATCGTCTGGCACGACGATGATTTGCCCCGTCATGCCATTGTGAACGTCACAGTAGTAGTTGTAGGTTCCCGGCGCGACATCGAAGGTCAGTGTGAACATCGGCGAAGCATCGGGGGTCACAGGCAGGCCACTGCTGGCGACACCGCCTGTGTAGACACCGTTATCGGGAACGGTCGGGTAGGCCACAGCGGGGTTTAACTGGGGCGTCGGCTGACCATCAACCTCTGGCGCGATCACCAGGGGCTGCGGCTGCGTGTTGAAATCCACGTTGTGGAAGCCTGCGATGAACCAGGTCACGGTGTCGCCACGATGAATCTTGAGGCTGTGAGGCGCGAAATCCATCACGTCTACTTGAGCAAGCGATCCAGCCCCGGCGGTAACGACAAAGGACTGCGGGGCCGCATCCTGCGCGAAGGCATTCCCGCTGAACGAAAACAGAGAGATCAGGCAAGCGAATAGCGTGATCTTGATGAAACGAAACATCAGACGTCTCCTTAGATAGACAGATCAGGTTGAAAGCTATGGAATGGCGCGCTGCGCTCAATTGTCAGATAGGCCCAACTCAACGGCGAGCGGTGGCCCGAGCAGTTCCATGCCATAGCGTGCGGCCAGTTCCGCCTGCGCGGACTCGTCCGGCACACTCTTCACGGCCAATTCATCCAACACGTTGAAGAAGGCTTCCAGCCCAGCCGGGGCGTAGGTGCCAATGGATCTGGCAGGCTGGCCGCGATGGATATTGGTGAAGGTGTGCGGCACGCCCCGGGGGACGAACATCGTATCGCCAGGACCCATATCCACCAGTTCGTTATCGACCTTGAAGCGAATCTCGCCTTCCAGAACGGTGAACACCTGGTCCGCCATGTGGTGCAGGTGATAGGGCGGTCCACCGCCAAAGCCAATGATGGACTCGATCCACTCGATAGCGCCCTGGGTATCTTCAGCCGTGAGCACGAAGGTCCGCTGGGTCGTTTCGTGCAGAGGCCCCCGCGTGCCACGACGGATCACAACACTTCGATTGATCATATACATGCTCCTGTGTATTTAACGATGACGTCACGATACAGCAGGCAAGTGAGGATGTCGTTGTACGAAGGTACAATTGATAGAAGCGGCAGGTACAATCCTGGAGGTACTACAAGAGGTGCAGTTCGCGGCTGCGCGCCACCGCCTGAGTCCGCGATGTCACCCCTAATTTGCTGAGGATATGGGTCACATGCGCTTTGACCGTGCGTTCGGTGATGACGAGTTCTGCCGCGATCTCCCGGTTACTGGCCCCGGCAGTCAGCAGGTGCAGCACCTCGACTTCGCGGGCCGATAAGGCATCGCCGGATCCTGGAATCAGCAGGGGATGGGTTTCAGAAGCACGCTCCAGAAGCGCGATCAGCGGCCTGAGAAAATCCGCTTCGCCGCCCTGTGTCAGAGCCAATTGCAGCAGGGGCAGGATCGTATCGCCTTCCTGCAAAACGATCCCTGGCATCCCACGCTGCCGAATATCAATCAAGGCCGCTTGAAGCACTGCCAGCGCGTCGTCTGGCCGGTGCCAGGCGTCATACAGAATCGCCAGCACCAGACGCGGATCATTGAGGAACATGGTGTGGCGCACGTCACGATGCAGCGCCACTGCACGGCGCAGCAGCCGCTCGGCATGGGTGAACTGCTGGGCGGAGAGCGCCAGTAGACCCTCCAACAAGAGCCGCCGAATGTCGTCTTCCGTAGTGACCCAGGGGGAGTCTTCGGCTACAGGGAGTTCATTCAGGCAGGCCTGTGTTTCGGCCAGATCACCCCGTTCCCAGGCGGTTCTGCCCTGGAGGTAGCTGAGACCGGCCAGGAACTCTCGGTTGACGTTGTTCGCGGTCATGCGTGTACGAACAGCCTGTATTTCGCTGGCAATGGCAGCAAAATCCCGGCGGATGCGCTTCAGGCTCAGGGTTAACCAACTGACGTGGCCGTCCATCCAGGCGCGCCCGCCGATCCGCTTCAGATAGGCATCGACCTCGCCGATTATGGCTTCGGCTTGCTCCGGTTCCGCGCGATAAAAGTGGATATAGGCCGGAACCGCCAGGAGCAGTTGGTGGGCTGCCTGCTGCTGCGGGATACGTGCTAAGGCCCATTGAGCAAAGGCTTCCACGGGGGCAATGCCCTGGTTGTTAAAGAGCAGCTCTGGCCCACAGGCTCCGGCAACCGTGACGATGACGCCGGGATCGTTTGTCTGGCGGGCCAGGTCGAAACTCGCCAGCAGGTGCTGGGTCGCCTGGGACCAGTCGTGGGTCTGAATCAGATGATGCCACTGCGCCGTCGCGTGATAACCGGCGATTTGATCCGGGCGGACAAGCTGCGGAGACTGCTCTATTTTCGCAGCCAGTTCATCCAATATGGCGGGCGTGATCATATCGCCTAAGCGCCAGCATTCTGCGACCAGCGCTTCGACCTGACCGGACTCGTCCCCCGCATCACGAAATAGTTGGAGGGCCTGCTGCATCATGGATTCCGCCTGTTCTGTGGTACCACGGCCTACGTAGTAAATCCCCAGTACAAGACACAGCCAGGGTCTCGTCCGCTGCATCGATTCGGGCAGCGCCTGAATAAACTCGATCACGCCCCGGCGCACAAAACGGCGCGAGATTTCTGCGCGGCCCAGTTGCTCGATCCGGTCGGCGGCATCATCCCACAGCTCAGCCGCCAGCAGATGCCGGATCGCCTGTTCTGGCGAGGCTTGTGCAGCCGCTGCGCGCCGGTGGAGCGCTTGAAGCAGTTCAGGATGAATTTGTTGCAGACGACGCTGAAGGAAAGCGGCGAACAGATCGTGATAGCGATAGGCGGTATCCAGCGAGTCGTCTTCTTCAACCGCCGTCAGAAAGAGGTTGCGCCGGTAGGCATCCTCTAACAGGCGTGGAGCCTCAGGATTGGCGGTGACAGCCGTACACAAGGCCGGGGTCAGGAAGCTGAGAATCGAGGTTTGCAGCAGGAAATCGCAGAGGTCCGGCGCTTGATAACCGAGGACTTCATCCGCCAGCAGGTCGAAGATCAGGCGGTTGGACAGGCTGAACTGGTCGATGAACGCCGAGCGCTGAGCCGAATCACGCAGGTTATCCAGCGTCATCGCCAGTAGGCGCATTCCAGCGATCCAGCCCTCGGTGCGCAGTTGCAGGGCTGCCACTTCGTCTGGTGAAAGGTCGAGCATGAGCCGCTGATTGTAGTAGGTGGCGGCTTCGGCGGCATCAAAGCGTAAATCCGGCAGACGAAATTCGGCCAACTGTCCGCGCACCCGCCATCTCGAAAGGGGTAGGGGGGGTTCGTAACGGCTTGTGATTACCAGATGCAGCGGCGGGGGCGCGTGGTCGATCAGATCAACCAGGAGCTGGTAAACAGATGGGTCGTCGATCAGGTGGTAATCATCCAACACGAGAATGCAGGGCGACTCGCCTGTGGTGAGGATGTCATTAATCAGGAGGTTGAGCAGCTGCGGCAGACGGGCGTGCGCATCAGGCATGTGACTGAGCAGGTCGAGCACAGTTACGCCCAGTTTCGGCTGCTGCTGGTGGAGCGCCGTCACGATCAGGCTGAAGAAGGCAAGGGGGTCGTTGTCGGCGCGGTCGAGCGTAATCCAGGCGACCGAATGCGCGGTCAAGGAGGCTGCCAGGGTGGTTTTGCCGGAACCAGCGGGCGCTGAAACAAGGGTCAGACGGTGCGCCATAACGGCTTCCAGAAAGCGACCGGCCAGCCGGGGACGTTCCAGGACATGCTCCGCCAGCAGCGGCGGACTTAATCTGGTTTGCGCAATGCCTTGTTCGGGCGGTCTCAGCGGGGTATGTTCGTCAGTCACAATCGCATCATCTTCGGCTGCTTCGAAGAGGCTGCCATCATACTGCCAATATCTTCACATGGGTATAGTTTCCTCACTGCGAGAACAGCGCGATCAATGGTTTTCGTCAGAGGATTTGATGATGGAGGTCACAGCGCCGGTCTGGTCTCGGCCACTAGAATGAAGTCACTGACGGCCTGTTCAGGGACGCTTGCCTATGAATGCACGTGAACGTTTCCATGCGACCATGCACTACCTGCCGCGGGATCGCGCCCCAATTTACGACTTCAGTTTCTGGGAAGAGACGATTGTCGTCTGGTATGACCAGGGGCTGCCGCAGCAGGTGGACCGGGATAACAGCGACGATTTCTTTGGCATGGATTCCTTTCATCAGGTCGCTGTGCCGGTAGGTCTTGCGCCAACGTTTGAGGAAATTGTGCTTGAAGATCGCGGCGACCACGAGGTCAAACAGCAAGCCGACGGCGTGCGCGTCCTGCGCAAGAAGTTCATGGGGTCGATCCCGCAGCATCTCGGCCATCTGCTAGTGGATCGTGAAAGCTGGCGCAGGCATTACAAACCCCGGCTCGACCCGGATAATCCCGCGCGTTACCCCGGCGATTGGGACGCACAGGTTCAGACCTGGACGGACCCGGATCGTGAGACAGTCCTGGTGCTGCCGGGCGGCAGTCTTTACGGCAAACTGCGCGATTGGATGGGCCTGGAGAATATCTCGCTGGTGCTGTACGACGATCCCGCCTGGTTTGAGGAAATGGTCGAAACCCTGGCGGACTGCATCATCGGCACGCTCACGCGCATTCTGGAAACCGGCGGTCATTTTGACGCCTGCGGCATGTGGGAAGACATGGCCTACAACGCCGGGCCGCTCCTGAGTCCGCGTCATTTCAAGCAGTATCTGGTGCCGCATTATCGCCGCATCGCGGATTTGCTGCATCGTTATGGCGTCGATGTGATCTGGGTGGACTGCGACGGGAACATTGAGCGGCTGGTGCCGCTGTGGCTGGATGCGGGGGTCAACTGCATGTTTCCGCTGGAGATCGGCACCTGGGGGGCGGATCCGCTCCGCTACCGGCAGCAGTACGGCAAAGACCTGCTGATGATGGGCGGCTTCGACAAGCATATTCTGGCGCGCTCGAAGGCGGACATCGAACGCGAAGTCGAACGCCTCGCGCCGCTGGTGGAAGAAGGGGGTTACATTGGCTTCTGCGATCACCGGGTGCCGCCGGATGTTCCCCTGGAGAACTACGTGTTTTATCTACAGACGGTCCGCCGTGTCTGGGGCAAAGACCGCTATCTCAAACCCATGCAGCCGCTGGCTTGATTGATAAATAGCGTTCGCGTGTTGGGCGAGCATCCATAGGTCTACGGGATTGTCGTCGGACATCAGGTCATTGTTTCGGAGGGCGCAGCGGGCAGCAGCAGCACCAGCGGAACCGCCAGCAGCGAGACGACGATCCCAACTCCATAGGCGGTCCCCAGTCCGGCGGCATCCCCGATCAGGCCGATAATCAGCGTGTTGATGGCCCGGATGATGAAGGCAAACAGGATGAACATGCCGCTGGCCGTCGCCCGGTTATTGGGAAGCTGTTCCTGTACGACCGCCTGCAAGACAGGCGTCACCGAAAGCGCGCTGAAACCCAGCAGCGCAAGCACCGGCAGCATGGCAATTCCATCAACGTTCAGGAGGATCAGCATCATCAGGGCCGCCATGACCGTTGCGACGATCACGGTCCGCTTACGTCCGATGCGGTCGCTGAGCGTGCCACCAGCCAGCGCACCGCCCACACCGGCCAATTCGTACAGGGCCAGCATCTGACCGGCCTCGATCAGTCCGTAGCCTTTATCCACCAGGTAGACCACCAGATACACCGACAGCGCGACCACCAGGAAATTCCGCAGCAGCATGACGCCGAACAGCGGCGCGAACACCCGCCCAAAATGCGGCAGCACGGCGCGCAGCCCACCGCCTTCCTGATGTTTGGAGCGTGCCGAGATATTCCGCAGCCGCCAGTAGAGGACAGCTGTCGCAAACCAGCCGAAGATCGCCACGCGCCACATCCCGTCGAGGCCCCACTGCGTCACGGCGAAGCCCACCAGCAGCGGCCCCACCGTTCGCCCCAGTTCGCCCCCGGCCATGAAGAAACTCATGCCTTTGCCAACCTGTCTGCCGGAAATATGCGCGATCATAGCGGGCGCAGGCGCGTGGAAGCAGGCCACGCTGATCCCCGCCGTGAACAGCAAAATCGCGGTGGTCCAGTAAGTCGGCATCAAACCCAGCAGCGTGATGAGGGTCGCCGTCACAGCCGGCGCAAAGATGACCAGATAGCGCACGCTTACCCGGTCGGCCAGGTAGCCGATTAGCACGCTGAGCACCGACGGCAACTGCATGAAGACGGCCAGCGAACCGCCCAGCGTCAGCGAAAGCGATAATTTGTCGATCAGCAGCGGCAGCAGCGGCGACACAAAGGCTGAATAGGTATCGTGGACGAAATGGCCGCCGACTATTGTCAGGATGCGTCCGGTCTGGAAGCCTTCGACCTCGGCGCTGTCCTCAAGAGTCGGGGTAATCGTGGTCATCAGGATGTCTCGTTATCTGGGATAAGCGAATTCTATTATGCCGCCGAACCGCATCCAACAAAAGATCCACCACTGAGTGGCACCATCCAGACGCCAGGCTTCTTAATTACTAAGCGATAATATATCTTATCATAAGTAATTCTGGGCTAAAAAACGGACATGACCATGCCCCATTGGGAGATGACCATGTCCGCAGGATCAGCAGCGCTTACTGCGCGGCTGCGGTTTCCTCCGCCATCATGGGCACTGTCGCCAGGACAGGCAGCGTCTCCACATCACCGCTGGCGAAGTTCAGAATCGGCGCATAGACCCAGCCGCTCTGATCCTCAAAGGTGACCATGAGCCAGTTGCTGTCATCGGTCCGGCCCTGCACGTCGAGCACCGTGTCGTAAGGGATCGTCGCCAGGACGTTGGCATCGGACGTGTAGGAGTCGCGCAGGTTGGTGTTGTAGTACGTCAGCACCTCCAGCGCAGCAGGCTCCTCGGTCATGGACATGTCCATCTCCGCAGGAACCGGCGTGACACTGCTTTGCAGCACAGCAGAATCTCCGGCTTCGACCACCGGCGCGGCCTCAAGATCGCCGCTGACATCCATCAGGTCGCCAAAGACCCAGCCTTCTTGCCCGCTGAAGTTCAGCCGCAGCCAGGTCCCGGCTTCGTTCTGGCCGGTGATGTCCAGCGTATCGGCGGGCGTCACCAGGCCGATCACCGTGTAGGTGATGCCAGGGCCGCTGCGCACATTCACCCGGAAGTAGGGGGTGACAAACAGATCGCTGCTGGCTGTGAGCGGGGCTGCCTCAGCGCTCATGTCGCTGTCCTGCGCGGCGACCGGGAACATCGCGGCCAGCAGGAGGACACTCATGAGCACCAGGGCCAGGGTTTTCTTTCCGTTCATGTTTCCTCTCCTTTGCAATATACATTGCATCCACTTCCATTATCAGGGGCGAAAGAACGCAGTGGAACACGCCTATGGTCCTGGAAGGAGATATGTACTGTTCAGGCGGGAAATAGGCCACCTGGCCCTGCGCAAAATGGGCTACAATACAGGCAAAATCACGGACGGAGGCAGATTATGCTGGCATCAGTTGAAACGGACGAAGCGCTCAGGCTGCTGGCAATCGAACATGGCGCGGTGCGCGCGCTGATTGAGACGCTGAGCGATGAGGAGATGCTTCTCCCGGATACGATTCGCTACGGCCTCTACCCCGGCCAGCACTGCTCCTTCAAGGACCTGCTGGCGCATCTAATCACCTACGAAGCCTACGCCCTGGAAGCGCTGCGCGAATGGCAGGCGGGCCGCGAACACTGGATTATCGAAGCGATGCACAGCCGCAGCCGCGAGATTCACTTCGGCGGGATCGCCGCGCGTGAGGGTTGTTCGCTGGCTGAAGTGCTGGACGAATGGGAGACGACCCAGCAGGGTCTGGAAGACGCCATCGCCGGGCTGAGCGCTGCGCAATGGCATGGCAAAGCCCCCTACCCCACTGCCGAGCCAACCGACCTGGGCGGGATGCTGGAAGTGATCGTCGTCGCGCCACCGCGCCCGATGTACCGCCATCTGCCGGTGCATATCCCCGATTCAGACGCCTATATCCAGTCGCTGCGGCGATAAAAAAAGGACGGCTCCACATGGGAGCCATCCCTGTCCCGCTATCTTGCATGAAACGGGCACAACATGTTGTGCCCCTGCTACATATTGTCCGCTGCTTCGGCCAGTTTCTGATTGGCCGCGTCGGTGGCCTTCTGGGCCGCTTCCATCACGTCCATGCCACCGGTGGTGACATCGGCGATGAGGGTATCGGCCACGCCGACGAAGACCGCCTGCGAGCCAAGCGCCTGCGGAGCCGCCCAGAGCTGCACGTCATCCATACCCATCAGCGAGGTGATGTCTTCAAGCTGCGGCGAAATGGTGATGTCGCCGGAGTCGATGGCATCCAGACCCGACTTCGTGTAGGGGATGTACTGGGTCGCGTTGGTCCAGGTGATCTGGGCTTCCGGTGAGGCCAGGTACTTCAGGAAGAGCCAGCTGGCGAGCTGCTGTTCCGGCGTACCGACCATGACCGACATACTGCGCAGGAAGACCTGAATGGTGCGGTTGCCCTCGGTCCAGGGCGTGGTGGTGTTGATCCACTCGATGTCCAGGCCGTTGTCGTCGATGGGTCCCTGGATGTAGGGGATGCCCGCCGTGCTGCCCACCGCCATCGGGTTCAGGCCCAGCGAGAAATCGCCAGTGTTGTTGTAGCCTTCGGCAATGTAGGCGCAGCCATCGTTGTAGAGGTCCTGGAAGAACTGGAGGACCTTGATCGAGCCGTCATTGGTGAAATCGTACTGCTGGGTCGCGTCATCAAAGACGGAGCCACCTTCGGAGATGATGAAGGAGAAAGTATCGAAGGCGTTGACGCGGATCGGGAAGCCCTGCACGTCGCCGCCATCGGCGGTGGTCAGGTCATTCGCGCCGCAGGCGATCGCCCGGAAGTCGTCCAGCGTCTGCGGCGGGTTATCGAAGCCCAATTCGCCGAGCATGGTCATGTTTACCGAAAGCACATTGGCGGAAACACCGGTCGGCCAGGCCAGCAGTTGGCCGTTGAAAGGTTCGGGCGTGGAACGATTGGTGTCAATAATCGACATGTCGATATTGGCTTTTTCTTCGTCGGTCAGGCCCCAGGTGGGATCATTCATGTAGTCATCCAGCGGGACCAGCACGCCGTCCAGGTACAGGCCCTGGGCGATGTCGGGGAAGATCGCGCCGGTCAGATTCGGCAGATCACCGGTCGTGACGCCGGTCTGGATCGCGTTCTGCACGTCACCGCTGCCGCCGGGCGAGGTCGCGTCTACCGTGATGCCCCACTCGTTATTGGCGTTGAAGTCATCGACGAGCGCGTTAATGGCATCCAACTGGCCGCCGCCCCACTCGTGCCAGTACGTGATCGTGACGCCTGATGGCAGTTCACTGGGGATCATCGTGTCCTGCGCTGCGCCGAAGCTGGCGCTCATCGCCAGGACAGCCAGCAGCAGCACTACAGCTAACTTCTTCATCACCACATCTCTCCTTAAATATAAGCGTTCAACACGTGGCCTGCGTCATCGTCCCATCGCAGACCGGTCTAAAAGCACAGACGCTTGCGCCTGTGTGGGCGAGCTTAGCCTTTGAACCCTGTGGTAGCAATTCCTTCCGTAAACTGCTTCTGCGTGAAGAAATAGAGGATCAAGATCGGCACAATCATAATCACCGAACCGGCCATTTGTAAATGCTGCTGTGTCCCGGCGTCGGTCTGGACGAAGCGCGTCAGGCCGTAAGCAATCGGCAGCCAGGCATCTGAGCGGACCACCAGCAGCGGCCAGAGCAGCGCATTCCACGAGCCGATGAAGGCAAAGGTCAGCACGGTCATGACCGCCGGTTTGGACAGCGGCACGACGATGCGCACCAGGAAGCGCATATGCCCTGCCCCATCAATGCGCGCCGCATCCCAGAGTTCATCCGGGATCTGAATGAAGAACTGGCGCAGCATGAAGATGGTGAAAGCGGAAGCCATAAAGGGAATGGTCAGCGAGGGCCAGTTATCGAGCCAGGCCCCGGCATCGCCAAAGATGGAGACGCTCAGGCGGTTGATCCAGACGACAGTCAGGAAATTCGGGATCAGCGTGACGATGTCCGGGATCATCAGGGTGGCGATCATCAGGGCGAAGAGCGTGTTGCGACCCCAGAAGCGCATCCGGGCGAAGGCATAGGCCGCCGGAATGCAGAAAGCCATCAGGCCGACCACGGTAATGACCGTGATGCGGGCGCTGTTCCACATATACTGGGCGAAATTGGCCGTGCTCCAGGCATCGGCATAATTGCCGAACTGAACCTGCGCCGGGATCGCGCGCCCAACCGCGACTTCGACGTTGGTCATCAGCGACCAGCTAAACATCAACAAGAAGGGCACGATGGCGATGAGCGCGCCGAGTATCAGCACCCCGTAAATGAACACATTGCGCGCCAGCTGCCCCCTGCCCTGCACGCCTTCACTGGCCCCCGGCTGGGCCGCGCCTTCACTGTGCGAAATCTCAGCCATAGAATACTTTGCGCCCCATCACCCGGTTCTGGATCAGTGTCAGCACGAGAATGACGACGAAGAGGACGAAAGCCATCGCCGAGCCATAGGCGAAATCCGGGTTATTGGACTGTACCTGCTGGTAAATATGGATGTTGAGCGTATCCACTGCCTGATAGGCCCCTGGCCGCCGCAGCAGGAAGATTTGCGTGAAGGCCTGGAAGGTCCCGATGGTGGAGATGAGGATCAGGAAGAAGGTCGTCGGCGAGAGCAGCGGCAGCGTGATGTAGCGGAACTGCTTCCAGGCGGTCGCGCCATCAATGCGCGAGACCTCGTAGAGTTCGCCGGGGATATTGCCCAGCCCGGCCAGGAAGATCACCGTGCTGTAACCGGCATAGACCCAGACGTTATAAATAATGATGACCACCAGCGCCAGACCTGGACCGGCCAGAAAGGCGGGGACGTTGTCGCCAAAGATCAACTGGATAATGCCCACCGGCTGGTAGAGCCAGGTCTGCGGGTCGATCCCCAGGATGCCAAGAAAGGTATTGGCCGGGGACTGCGCACGCTGCGAGAAGATCAGGGCGAAGAGCGATGAGGTGGCGACAAAGGGCGTAATGTAAGGCAGAAAATAGACGACGCGAAAGAAGGACTTGCCTTTAATATTCTGGAACAGCAGCACGGACAGGCCCAGACCGAGGATCAGCTCCAGCGGCACGGAGAAGAAGGAATACATGGTCGTGACGCTCAGGCTTTGCATCACATCCTCGTCCGCGCCGGAAAGCGCCGGGGGAAGCTGCGTAATCAGCAGATAGCCTCCGACGACGGCCAGCACCACCCCCAGGGCCTTAAGGCTGAAGCGGCGGTCATTATGCTCGCTCACCGTGCGCTGCCACAACCACAGCGCGACCCCCATCAGGGCGGCCCCAGCGCTGATGAGGATAACCTGTGACCAGACCGGCAGCGATTCCCCGGCCTCACGCGCGCTATCAATGGCGATGCCAATCTCCGACAGCGTCAGTTGCAGCAGCAGGAAGCCGCACACGGCGGCCACGCAAATGCGCAGCGCCATAATGAACATATTGTTCTCGCCCCGGCTGCGGATCACGCGCAGCGCCAGCACAGTGACGATCAGCGCAATCACGATGCTCGCCAGCATGATGTCGTTAGCCGCCAGCGCTTCCGGCACGTGGAAGCTGGCAAAGAATTCATTGACGAAAAGCTCGGTGGTGATCTGCTGTCCACGCAGACGACGCGGCACATCCAGGATCACCGGCAGGACGATGAAAAACCAGTTGATGAAGGCAAAAAAACCGCCGGTGCTGAGCGCGGCGGGAATCAACAGCAGCAGGCTCTGACGCTGGCCGCTGCTCTGGCGGAAAAAACGCCACAAGCTCAGCAGCCCATAGACCAGGAAGCCCAACGCCAGCCAGAAAAAGACGACGTAGGCGAAGTTACCCACCGCCTTCTGGTAGCTGTCCAGGCCCAGGTATTCATCCGGGAAGCGCCGCCAGCGGTGCAGGCTGACGAAGAAAGCAAAGAGGACGGGAAAGATGCCGAAAGTGAAGATAATCAGACCGGCAGGGGCGAGGAAAAGATACGCGGTCAGGTTTTCCTGGATGACACGACCGCGCCGCGAGTTAAACAGGTTTCGGCTGACTGAAAATGCCACTGCAAGCCTGTAAATGTAGCCATAACGAACCTGATAAATTATAGCGGCTTTGGGAAGCGATTCAAAATCTATGGTCAAATGTGACCAGTTCTTAGCCTGCTTTTATTGTAAGCTTAACGCAGTGCCTTGTGATAGACAGTGCCCAGCTTTGCAGATAGAATAACTTGTGACAAAATTAACTTATGCTGCAAACACCCATTAGGAACTTATGCTTCTCACCGGAGAAAAAGCCTTATGAAGTCGTTTTTCGCGTCGGTCACGCGCCTGTCGCTGCGGATGCGCTACGTCACGCTGCTGCTGTGCGTCATCATTGCCGTGCTGGGCGTCACCGCCGTCAGCCAGCTTCAGCTTGAACTTATCCCGGACATCGCCTTCCCACAGACGATCATCCTGGCGCAGACTTCCGGCATGAGCAGCGACGAAGTGCTCAACGTCCTGACTGTGCCGATGGAGCACGCGCTTTCCGGCATCGACAAAATTGTCAACACCGAGACGACCACGACCGGGGCCTTCGGCGCGGTGCTGATCGCTCGCAACGATTTCGGCATCAATCAGGCCCAGCTTCAGCAGCAGATCCGCGAGGCAATTGACGGCGTCTGGCTGCCTTTGCGCCGGATTCAGGCCCCGGCGGGTGGCGATCCGCAGGCATTCGCGGCGTCCTTGCTGGGCGATATGCCCGCCGATGTGATGCTGTACATGCAGGCAGAGGACCCGAACTTTCTCTTCCAGCTTTCGCCGGAGGTCTGGCAGGCGCTCCCGGCGGACACGGTCGAAACGCTGATGGCCTACCTGGCCGGGCAGTCAAAGCGCGACAGCAATACCGAAAGCGCGCTGCGGCGGGTGGTAGACCTGGACCTGATTCCCCAGCTTGACGCCCTGGACGTGGTGGCGAACGTCAACGTCTCCGGCGGTCAGGCGCTGCCGGGTGAGGAAGACGCCTCGCTGGCGGTCGAGGCCCCGGCGAGCGCGGAGGCGCAGAGCCTGCTGACTCAGCTTTCGCCGGACGCTCAGACGGCCATTCTGGCGAAGTTGAATGTGCCCAGGCTGGACGCCGCCGATTTCAGCGCGGTCAGTGTCGAGATGCCGGAGGCTGTGCCTGCCCTGCCGGACTCCTGGCAGATGGACCGCTTCAGCGATGCGCGCGACCTGGTCGAGATGGGCGAGCCGCTGGCGAAGGTGCTGAACGACTTCGCCACCAGCGGTGAGATCGTCGGGCCGCTGGGCCAGACGGACGACCTGACGCCGGAGATCCTGACGCAGATGCTGGCGGTCGCGCCTTCGATGCTGGATCACTTCGAGCCGGAGCAGTTGGCCGCCCTGTCGCCAGAGGTCTTTGCCGCGCTGCCTGCCGATGCTATCGCCGGGCTGGATGGCTTCGCCCGCGACGAACTGGCCGCCACCGGCATCGCCGCCCAGATCACGGGCAGCGACACGGCCCGCCAGCCGGTCGATCTGCCGGATGCCTGGCGCATCGCGCGCCCGCAGTTGGTCACCTTCAGCTTTGACGACCTGCCGCTGGCGACCTTCAGCGTTTTCGGCACCGGGTCCGGTGAAGCCGCCGTCGCGGAAGATACGACGTCTACGACCGGTGAAACGGCGCCGACCCCGACGCCTGACCCCAGCAGTACGCGCGTTTACGTCGAGAACACCGTGCCGACCGGCCCGGCCCTGCCCGCCCTGTACGGCGTCATCGGCCAGCAGATGAACGTCGAACTGGACACGGCGGACGACCTCATCAGCATCCACCTGCCCGCCGACTTCGCCGATCTGGCCGGGACCGATTCGCTGAGTGCGGCGGATTTCTTCAACTTTATGACCCTGCTGCGCGATCCCTCCGCCCTGGGCGATCAGGCTGGCTTTGATACGAGTTCCTTTGACGTGCAGTCCATCCTGCCCGCCTTGCAGGAATGCGGCATCAACCCGCTGAGCCTGCTGGGCAACACCGGCGCGCTCTTCGAAGGCATGATCCGCTGCATCTCGCCCGACGCGGTCGAATTTCTGGTGCAGCAGGACCCGACCTTCCTGCCCAATTTGCAGCCGGAGGTCTTCGATTTCTTCTCCGACGACACGCTGAAAGCTGTCGCACCGCCTCTGCCGGATGCCTGGGACACGCTGGCTGAGCAGCCGCAGTTCGCCGAGCAGCCGCTGCAACGGGCCAGTGATCTGCTGGCGTTGGGCGATGGCAGCGCCGTGCTCAACGCCATCAACGCCGGGGTGCCGCAGCAGTTCGAAGGCTATGAGGTGCGCCTCTTCAGCAGCCTGACGCCCACGCTCATGCGCTATCTGCGCCTGCACGAGGCCGATCTCTACAGCAAGCTCGACCCGGCGGTGCTGCGCAAGCTCTCACCGGAGACGCTGGCCGCCATCCCGCAGGATGCCCTCAGCGCGCTGCCCGACGATCTGGTGAACGATCTCAACGCGATTGCCAACGGCGATCAGCCCTCGGCGCTGGATGCCCTCTCCAGTCTCTACGTGACCAACGTGCCGCCTGCCGATCCCTCTGCGCCGCCGATCAACGCCGATTGGGCGCTGGTGGGCAATTTCTACGGCATTGAACTGGATTCGGCGGACGATTTCTTCCGCTTCCCGGAGGGCTTCCGCTACACAGACGCCGCCTCGATGATGAACAGCATCTTCGAAAGCGCGCAGGGAGCCGCCTTCGCACCGCGTCTCTTTGGCGGCCTGAGCGTTGAGGTGGTGCAGTACATGCTCAACCGCGACCCGACCGTCCTGGATAATCTGCGGGCCGAAGCGCTCCAGCAGATGCCCGCCGACGTGCTGGCTGTTCTGCCTCAGGCGCTGCAAGACCGCGCCGCTGCCGGGGGCAGGCCCTTCGTGCCGACCGAGACGATCACGCGCTCCAACGGCGAGGCCAGCCTGCAACTGCGGATATACAAGGCCGCCGGGACCAACACGGTCGAGGCTTTCCACCAGGTCAAAGCGCTGATGGACCAGATCAACGCCGAAAACGACAATATCGAGATCAACGTCGTCTTCGAGCAGGCCAGCTTCATCGAAGAATCCATCGACGGCGTGGCCCGCGAGGGCGGCCTGGGCGGCATCTTCGCCATTGTGATGATCCTCATCTTCCTCAGCAGCGGCCTGTGGGCGCGCAACCAGCGGCGCATCGTCGGCGCGGTGCTGATCGTGCTGGCGCTGGTCCTGCTGGGGCTGGCGGCTGCCGCCAACCTCGACGCTGCCGGGGGCGATTTTGCGCTGGCCTTCCAGCAGATCAACATCGTCATTCAGGTGCCGCTGACGCTGATACTGGTGGCCGGGCTGGTCTTCATTCTGTGGCCGGGCCGGCTCCCCTACCCTGCCTGGCGCAGCACACTGGTCACGGCGGTGAGCATTCCGCTGTCGGTGTTGATCGCCTTCGCGCTGATGCGCTGGCTGCCTGGGACGGTGCATCACCTGCTGCAACCCTCGGCAGGCGCGCCGCTGGTCGAGTTCATCCTGCGCCTCTTCCCGGAGAAGATCACGCTCAACATCATGACGCTGTCGGGCCTGACGGTGGCGATTGGCCGCATCGTGGACGATTCGATTGTGGTGCTGGAGAACATCTTCCGCCACCTGCAAGAAGGCGGCAGCAAGCGCGAGGCCATCATCATCGGCACGCGCGATGTCTCGGTCGCTATCTTCGCCGCGACGGTGATTACCGTGGTGGTCTTCATCCCGCTGGGCCTGACCGGCGGCATCATCGGCGAGTTCTTCCTGCCCTTCGGCCTGGCCGTGACCTATTCGCTAATGGCCTCCTTCCTGGTAGCGATC
Source organism: uncultured Chloroflexia bacterium (assembly GCA_963772595.1). GTDB lineage: Bacteria > Chloroflexota > Anaerolineae > Aggregatilineales > Phototrophicaceae > CAVYXZ01. Next base: position 25,735 of record CAVYXZ010000002.1, read on the forward strand.
ACGGTCGTGCCGGTGCTGGTCTTCCTCTTTGTGCGCCAGGAGGACCTATCCGAGGACGAAGGCCACGGCCTGCCGGAGCGCATCTATCTGCCGGTGCTGGGCTGGGCGCTGGCGAACCGGCGCAATCAGTTTATTGTGCTGGGGGTCGCCTTTGCCACGATGATCTTCGGCTTTGTGCTCTTCGCCACCCGCCCGGCGGCCTTCCTGCCGGATTTCGGCGAGCCGCAGATCTCCGTCGCCGTGAGTATGCCTGCCGGGACGAAGATCATGGACACCAACGCGCGCGTCGAGCAGCTCGAAACCTATCTCCAGGACAACATTCCGGCAGAGGACCTGGACGCGGTCGAGACGATTGTCGGCAGCGGCGGCCTGAGCCTGGAAACGCTGCTGGGCACCAGCGGTATCTCCGAAAATCAGGCAGAGGTGACGATTGCTATCGCGTCGCAATCCGACCTGGACCGCTATGCGCAGCAGATTCGCGGCGAGGCCGAGCAGATCTTCGGGCCGGAGAACGTGACCGTCTCAGCAGCCTCAGTCGTCGCGCAGGGATTCGGCTCCTTCTCGCTGGTGCTTTCCGGGCCGCAGGAGACGCTGGCCGCCATCGACCCTGAAGTGACCGACGTGCTCAACAAGCTGGACGGCCTGACGAACGTCTCCAGTACCCTGAGTCTGGTCGGCGGGGCGACATCGGATGACGGCCCGGTCACCTACCTGCGGGTAGATGGCGAGACGGCGGTGAGCTACAGCGGCGAACTCGAAAGCGAGGACAGCCTGAACGTCATCCGGCAGGCCAAAGAGGCCGTGCTGGCGCTGCCGGACCTGCCCGACACCGTCAAGGTCAGCGAAGGCTTCGAGACCGAGGTGCAGACGCAGGGCTTCAACAGTCTCTTCGTGGCGATGGGTATCGCCATCGGGATCGTGATCCTGATCCTGATCGTCACTTTCGGCTCGCTGGTCCACTGGCTGGATATTATCCTGAGCATCGTCGTCGCCCCGGTGGGCGCGGCGGTGGCGCTAACCCTGACCAACCGCGTGCTGGGCATCTCGGCGCTGATCGGCCTGCTGATGCTGATCGGCATCGTCGTGACCAACGCCGTCGTGCTGATCGACCGCGTGATGGCGAATATCCGCGAGCGCGACGAATCGACGCATGACGCGCTGATGGAAGCGGGCGGACGGCGGCTGCGGCCCATTCTGATGACCGCCTTCGCCACCATTTTCGCCCTGCTGCCGCTGGCGGTCGGCCTCTCAGAGGGGGCGATCATCGCCTCGGAACTGGGCACAGTGGTGATCGGCGGCCTGTTCAGCAGCACCCTGCTGACACTGCTGGTCGTGCCGGTGGCCTACAGCCTGCTCCAGCCGCTGCACCTGCGCGTGAGCAAAATGGCAGGCCGATCCAATGCCGGGCAATAAGGGTCAATGTGCCGTGTTGTAGGGGAGCGCCGGTGTGCGCTCCCGCCGCGCTGCCGGCAGTCCCGAAAGGACCTGGGATCTTGCCGTCGAATTTGCTCGGCGGCATTTCAGCGAGTGGTAGAATGAAGCTCAGACCGATTTCAACGGACACAGCAGTCCGGGTAACAGTGCCCAAAGGAGTGCAGCATGATTAACTCAGCGCGGGTAGACCATCTGAAAGCCGCCATGCAGGCCAATGAGGCCGAGTCCGCCGCCCTGGAAGCGGAGTTTCTGCGCCGCTACCCGGCCTATGCGACAACGCGCGCGCTCGATAGCCTGCGCGCAACGGAGTTCAGCCGCCTGGACGGTCACACGTACCTGGATTACACCGGGGGCGGTCTCTATGCCGCGTCGCAGATCGAACAGCACAGCGACCTGCTGCTGAACGGCGTCTTCGGCAACCCGCATTCGAGCAATCCGACCTCCCTCGCCGCTACGGAACTCGATCACAGCGCCCGCAAAGCCGTGCTGAACTTCTTCCAGGCGGACCCGGACGAGTACGAGATCATCTTCACCGCCAATGCCAGCGGCGCGCTCAAGCTGGTCGGCGAAAGCTATCCTTTCGAGGATAACGGCCAGTATCTGCTGACCTTCGACAATCACAACAGCGTCAACGGCATCCGCGAGTTCGCCTATCACAACGGCGCGCGTGTGACCTATTCGCCGCTGGTGCTGCCGGAGCTGCGCATCGACGAGGCCGCGTTGAACGCTTTTCTGGATGCGGCCATCCCCGGCGGCAATAACCTCTTCGCCTACCCCGCCCAGAGCAATTTCAGCGGTGTGCAGCATTCGCTGGACTGGATCGGCATCGCCCAGGCTAAAGGCTGGGACGTGCTGCTGGATGGCGCGGCCTTCACGCCCACCAGCCCGCTGGACCTGAGCGCCTATCACCCGGATTTCGTCTCGCTGTCCTTCTATAAGATCTTCGGCTACCCCACCGGAGTCGGCGCGCTGCTGGCCCGGCGCGAGGCCCTGAGCAAGCTGCGGCGGCCCTGGTTCGCCGGGGGCACCATCGAGATCGCCTCGGCCAGCGTGAACACCTTCGTCCTGGCGGAAGGCGCATCGGCCTTCGAGGACGGCACGGTCAACTATCTTTGTCTGCCTGCGGTTGAGATTGGTCTGAAGCAGATCGAATCGGTCGGCCTGAGCCTGATTCACGAGCGCGTTGCCTGCCTGACCGGCTATCTGCTGGAGGAACTTCAGGCCCTGCACCACGACAACGGCGCGCCGCTGGTGACGATCTACGGCCCGCTGGATATGGACCGGCGCGGGGGCACCATTGCGCTGAATCTCTACGATCCGGCGCACGTCATCTTCGATTACCGGCAGATTGAGGCGCTGGCGAACGAGGTCGGCATCTCGCTGCGCACCGGCTGTTTCTGCAATCCCGGCGCGGACGAATCGGCGCACCAGCTCACGGCGGCGGACATCGAAGCCAGCCTGACCTACATGGACCGCGTGACCTTCGAGCGCTTCCAGGAGGTCATGGCGCAGAGCGGCGAGCATGACGCGGTCGGCGCGGTGCGCGTCAGCCTGGGTCAGGTGAGCAATGTCGGCGACGTACAGCGCTTCCTGCGCTTCGCCCGCAGCTTCCTGAACACGGAGTCCGAAGGATTTGGGGCCTCTGCGCGGTAAGAATTTCCCGGATGCAAGTTGAATGATACCGGAAAAGCAATTACCTTAGGATAAGCAATCAGGGTGCAATGGCGGTTGGCGTCGCAATTCGGATACCGGGTCGGTTCCACTGGAATGGTGGCAATCATAGTAGTGAAGTCAACTGGATTTTGTTCTGTAGGCAATGGTGGATTTTGTGATGAGATCCCCAGGAACAAGTGGAACAGTTCGGGTCCGATTATAGGGCCAACGATTGTCAAACCCTTCAGTTTCTTGAGGTGGCATATATATAACCCTGAAGATTTCACCTCTAGATGAACCAACTAGGTCAGCGACCACGAACTCAACGACGATACCACGTTCGAACCAAAACGCTAGTCGTGTTTCTAAGATTTCGGACCATGTGACGACATCTGGAATTCCGTATTTCGCAACAAAGTCCTCGATAGACAGCTTCGGATTCAGGATTGTCGGTAACGACAGAAGTCTGAACAACCATACTGTATTATCCAAGATACAAGCCTGGATACCCGTAGGAAGCCCTTCTACTTCCGCCTGATGTGAGTCAAACATTGAATAGAGAATCTCAAGAACCCTGCACACCAGAAGTCTTATATGCCTCACTAAGATTCTTGTATGTAAGAGTCAAATTCATGGAGACTTGTCTGACCGATATGTACTTGTCCCAAACCGGCCCATCATCGTTGGATGTGTTAATATATTGGCAATACAAGCTATACGGGGAAATAATACAGGTTGATATCCAGTCAATAGTTACTGTTGGAGGGGGAAGTTCGCCCTTCCTGACCGCGTACACTCATAACAATTGACATCATGATGAAAATAGAAGGCAATATCTTTCGTGACCTGGCCTCTGGGTATGTGTACCATTCTGCGTTGAGTCGTTTTACCTGCGTTCGGTATTCGATCTAATGACAACCCGCATCAGGCGGGCTTGAATATCTCCCGCACGGCCAGCGTGAAACCGGGCAAAAGGTTGCCGCCAACAAGCACGCCGTTGTGGCCAAGCTGTTTCTGGCTGTCGGTGATGGTCATTGGCCCATGTTCTTGAGCTTGATGCGCATCTTGATCTTGAGCAAAGACATCATCTGATCCACACGGACGAAATCGAGCATTTCATCCTGCTCTTCGGCACTCAATTCACTTTCGCCGATTGCGTTCAGCCAGATCATGGGCACATGCCTGCAAATCCTCTGGCAGACGATAAGCGATAATGTCTTCTGGCGTGGGAATGGTTGCAAGAGGGTCAGGTGATTTCTCCAAACACGGTGCGTATCGGTGCATCTTGCATGGCCTGTCTCCTCCAGCGCCTGCCCTGTTTTCGTATCAGGCAGGCTTGAAAATCTCCCGCACAGGCAGGGTGAAGCCGGGCAGGAGGTCGCCGCCGTCCAGCATGTCGTTGAGGTCAAGCTGCTGCACAGGGCGATTGGGGGCATGGATTTCGATGCGCTGCGCGATGGGAAACACGGCCCAGACGACGGTCCCGGCGGCCAGATAATTCGTGATCTTCCAGCGCAGGCTGTTCAACTCTTTGCTGCTGTTTTCGTCCGATACGACCTCAACGGCCAGTTCCGGCGGATTGGGATTGTAGCCGCTGCGCGCGAGTTCGGGCTGGCGCGCTTTGCTGATATAGGCCACATCCGGCGCGTAGCGCTCCCCGGCGATCCAGTAACCACCATCGGCAGGGGTCACGTGCCCCTCGATCTGATTATCACGCACGAAAAGCTTGAGGAAGAAGAAAATGCTGCCGCCGATTTCGGAGGCATAGGGATTACTCGGCACTTCGACAATCTCCCCCCGGACAAATTCATAGATCCCCTCGCCCAGGTCGGACTGCCGAAGCAGCGCGTCAAAGCCTTCAGCCGTCGTGATGAGTTTTGGATCCTGTAAAACCACCCTACACCTCTGAATTTACTCGCTTGTCCATCCACAGTATAAAGCAAAAGCGCGCCCAGGTCATGCCTGCCCGCCGCGATCCATTATGCTGGTATAATTTCAGGCAGAACAGGAGGTCGTATGGAAAGTAAAAGTACCTATACCATCGACGCGAGCGGCTTGAGCCTGCCGATTGAGGGGTTTCGCAAATATGGCCTCACGCAAGGCGATGAGGTGACGATTGTGCAGACCGAGCAAGGTCTGATTGTGCTGCCCAGAGTGACCGCAGCGGCAGCCGCCCTGGACTCGCTTGGTGTTACTCTACTTGCCGACCTATACAACCCTAGCGAAATGCTGTGGCGTCATTTTCGCCGTCAAGTCACCCATTGCGAACTGTTCGTCTCGGTCACAGCGCTATTGCAGACGGCGCATGATTTCTTTGACCACTACAACCGCTGTCCCGATAAAGTGCTTTCGATTATTGGTTCCCGTGCGACATAAACCCTGTGGTTGTACTTAGACTATACTCTTAGTATGTGACGACAAACGATTGTTGCTTCTGCTGCGCCTCTATGGTGCTTCCTATCTGGGGTTGAGGTCGGTGTGCGTTGATGTATCGCCTGGTTCCTGAATTCATTCAAGAAAGATATGCTGCAAATGGGACAGCGGGGTCGTTCATTGCTGGAGTTCTCTTTGTCGATGTCTCTGGTTTCACATCGATAACTGAGGCGCTTATGGTGCATGGTCAGGACGGCGCGGAAGCCCTGGCCCAACTCATCAAGGAAGTCTTTGACCCACTCATACAAAGCGTCTTCGAGCAGGACGGATTCGTGACAAACCTGGCCGGGGATGCGTTCACAGCGGTCTTCCCAGCCGATGACGAGACCGTACAGGCTTACATGCGCACACTCGCAGCCGCCTGGCGAATCCAGCAGGTCATGGCCGAAGCACAGCAACATCAGACACCCTACGGCACCTTTGCCGTATCGGTCAAGGTAGGAGTGGCCGCTGGCGAGGTCACCTGGGGCATCGCTTCATCAGCCGATCAGCATCGTGCAGCTTACTACTTCCAGGGTGCGGCGGTGGACAACTGCGTGGTGGTGGAAAAACTGGCTCAGGACGGAGACGTGATCATGCACGCAGCAATGTATGACACACTCAGGTCAATGATTTCCGCCGAAGCAAGAGAAGATCACTTCCGCATCAACGCGATCAATGGGGCCTTGCCCAGGCCCCATGCTTTCCAACTTCGACCTGTGGACGCTGAGATTGCGCGACGTTTCTTCCCCCTAAAGCCCTGCAGCAAACGCACAGCGGAGAGTTTCGACAGGTGGTGAGCATGTTTGTCAGCCTGCCCACAGTGCGAAGGGCGGACCAGCTCCAGATATTTATGCAGACCGTCTTTCACCTGCAAGATCGTTATGGCGGCTTGCTCAACCGCCTGGATTTCGGGGATAAAGGCGCGAATTTGCTCCTTTTCTGGGGAGCACCTGTCATGCACGAGAACGACATCGCCCGCGCACTTAACTTCATCCTGGAACTTCAATCACAAACGGCCATTCCTGTAAATGCTGGGGTCACCTACGGCATTGCGCATACCGGGTACAGCGGTGCCACCTGGATGGGAGAATACACCTGCCATGGGCGTGGCACCTCTCTGGCCGCACGTCTGATGCAAGCCGCCCCGCGGGGCGAGATTTGGGTCGATGAAAGCATTGCGGAACGGGCCCAGAATCAATTTGAGATTGATTTCGAGGCGGCGATGGGCTTCAAGGGTTTCGCCGAAAAGCAGCGGGTGTTCGTTCTCCTGGAGCGCAAAGAAGAAACCGAGCGCATTTACTCCAGTGAGATGATCGGGCGAGCGAATGAACTGAAGGCATTGACTGGCTCCCTGCAACCCCTCTGGGTAGGCCAGAACACCCATCCTGTAGTTATCTGGGGCGAAACCGGCATGGGCAAGAGTCGCCTGGTTCAGGACTTTCTGAAGAATCTCGAAAGCGCTGTGGACCAGAGCTTTTCGATCTTCGTGTGCCAAACCGACGAAATTCTTCGAGAGTCGCTCAACCCCTTTCGCTATTGGTTGCGCACCTACTTCGAACAATCGAGCCAGCAAAGCGATGCCCGTAACAAGCGCAGCTTTAACCGCCAGATGGACCAGTTAATTGCCAGTACAGAAGACGAAACCCTGGCCTGGGAATTAGATCGCACACGGTCGTTTCTGGGTGCCCTGGTCAACCTGCACTGGCCCAACTCGCTCTACGAACAACTGGATGCGAAAGGACGCTACGAGAACAGCTTTACCGGGCTGCTCTCGCTGTTGAAAGCCGAGAGTTTGCAACAGCCAGTTATTTTGCTCCTGGAAGACTTGCACTGGCTTGATGAAGACTCCAGGAACTTTCTGGTTCAGATGGCGCAAGCGTTGACCCACGAAGTATCCTGCCCAATCGCCATTATCGTTACGGCCCGGCCCGAGGCGAATCGAGCCTGGCTAAGTGGCATCGACGACATCCATAACATCGAACTGACCCAAATGACGATCCGTGATCTGGCCGCATTGGCGGTGACGCAGCTCGGGTCGCCGGTTGGAAATCAGTTGTTGACGTTGCTCGTCGAACGAGCTGATGGCAACCCTTTCTTTGCCGAGCAAATCCTGGATTATTTGCGGGAACAGAATCTCATCGAATTCATCGCAGGAGAGTGGCGGTTGCAAAGTCTGAAGATGGATGCGCTGCCGACCGATGTGAGTACGATTCTGGTAGCCAGACTGGATCGATTGACCAGGGCCGTGAAAGATGTGGTGCAGACGGCGTCAGTTCTGGGGCGGGAATTCGAAATTAAGTTGTTAGCGCACATGCTCCACGACGATCCAGCCATTCGAGATAAAGTGGTCCAGGCAGAACATGCTGCCATCTGGTCAGCACTCAACGAGCTTCGCTATCTCTTCAGGCACAGTCTGCTGCGGGATGCCGCCTACCAGATGCAGGCCCGCACGCGGCGCGAATCGCTGCACCGGTTGGCGGCTGAAGCCCTGGAGGACTTTTACGAAGACGAGGACCTGAGTCCTCATTATGGTGAATTAGCCTATCATACAGAAGAGGCGCGCCTGTTCAATAAAGCCCGCTACTACCTGGAACAGGCAGGTAAGGTTGCACAAGCCGCATATCACAACCACAAGGCAGTTGACCTCTTCAGCCGGGCCTTGAATCTGACGCCCGATGCGGATATGGACAGCCGCTACCGCCTCCTGTGTGCCCGCGAGGACCTGTACAATCGGCTGGGCGCGCGCCAGGCACAGCTGCAAGATTTGAATGTCATGAATGCGCTGGCAAACCAGTTGAAGGACGTCAGCAAGCAGGCAGAAGTGCAAATCCGCAGGGCCTGGCTATCGTATAGGACTTCCAATTACCCCGACGCGCTTAAATGGGCGCAGCAAGCAGCAGCCCTGGCTGAAGCTGTTGACGCGCACAAGCTTGTCTGGCAAGCTCACTATGCGACGTCCTGGGTATTACTCCATCTGCATGTCCACGATGACGCCCGGCAACAGACTGAGTCCATGCTGGCAGCCGCTCACCAATCAGGGGACCTGCACGAAGAAGGAAATGCCTATAATCTGCTGGGCCTGATCAGTATGGCCGAAGGCAACTTTTTTCAAGGACGTGCGCATCTAGGCCAATTTCTGCTTACTTCGCGCAAGCTGCAGGACCGTGAGCGGGAAGCCACTGCGCTCGGCAACCTGGGGGTAGCAAGTGTACCTCTGGGCGATTACGCTGCTGCGCAGGCCTATTTCGAACAATCCCTGGCGATCTACCGTGAGGTCGGTGACCGAGCTTCCGTCGGTTCAGTTTACGTTAACCTGAGCTGGGCCGCGGTGGTTCAAGGACACTGGGAACTGGCGATCAAACATGCCGAGGCAGGTCTCGCCATAAAACGTGAAATCAATGAGTCCGAAGCGGTGGCCGAGGCATTACTCTGGATGGGACATGCCTGGGCAGGCCTGGGTCAATCGATGAAGGCCTTTTCAGCCTACGAAGAGACCCTCCAAATACGACGCAGCCTGGCCCAAGAACATTTCGCAATGGGCGTCCTGGCTGCTATGGCCCGGGTCGCACTGGCAGAAGGCGATCTCAAGGTAGCGACCAGCGATGTGGCTGAGATATTGTCCTATCTTGACAGCGGCGGTTCCCTGGACGGCACCTGGGAACCCTTACGGATATACATGACCTGTGCTCAGGTCCTGCAGGCAGCCCAGGACCCACGAGCCAGTGAAATCCTGGAGATCGCCTACGAACAGCTGCAGCAACAGGCAGGCAAAATCTCGGACAGGGACATCCGTCGTATGTTCCTGGAGAACGTGCCCTGGCACCGAGACATCATCGCGGCCTATCGTCAGGCAAATACATAAAGCAGCCGAAAAACCGGTTGATGATCGGATCAAACAATCATTTTTCATGCGACCATTCGTTATAGCTGTACAAACCTCGTGTATCGGTCAATGCGCCGGTACGCCGATCGCTTCATCAAGGCCACCAAGCGCTTGTAGCTCGCCAGATCAGGACTGATTCACCTACCTAACGCCAGGTTTGGATAACCGGTGAACGGTCTCAAGTCTGACATGAAACAACGCCCAGACGATTATCCCTGTGTCGTTTCCTCAATCCAGCGCAAACAAGCATTGGCCCAATCAAACGGCGTGTCTAAGCCTAGCCCGTGCCGACCCTTCGGGAAGATGTGCAATTCAAATGGCACATGGTGTTGTCGTAGCGCACTGGCAAACTGCAAGCTGTTTTCAACCGGAACTGACGCATCCTCTCCGGTATGCCACAGGAAACAGGGGGGTGTTTGAGCCGAAACCTGTTTATCGCAGGATAGAGAATCGAGTAAGGCTGAGGATGCTGACTCCCCTGCAAGATTACTCATCGAACCTGCATGGGCGTAGGGTCCACTGGACAGGATCACGGGGTAGCATAATATGCCAAAACTGGGTCGCAGCGAAACATCGCTTTCATACTGGTGCCATGAAGTCAGCGTATGTGCGGCAAGATGTCCGCCAGCAGACGATCCGATAATGCCCAGTTTATCCGGGTCAATGCCAAAATCCCTGGCATTTGTCCGTATGGTTTCGATTGCTGCCAGCGCATCTTCCAGCATCGCCGGATGTCGATGATTATTCGACCCCAGCCGATACGTCACCACAAAACATGCAATCCCTGACTGACAGAAAAATTCTGCATAGCCTGCGCCTTCATGCTGCGCCAGATTTTGATAGCCCCCACCGGGCAAAATAATCAAGCCTATACCCTGCGGATTTGTCGCCGGAATCCAGCATTCGACTGCCGGTGCAGGGCTTGTCTTACCTGAACTCAGTTGTGCGGTCATTGCTTTCATTGAATAGTTGGTCAATTTTTTCAATCCAGTGTGCAAATAGGTTGGGATGAGGTGAGACCACTTTACAAGATGCGCCAGGCTTCAAGGTCACCAATCCAACTGTAAAGCGAGTCCTATGATGAGTTTACTCGAATTGTTCTGTGAGATCGATGATTTCTGGCAGAAATATCAACCTGACTGCTAAGCTCAGTCAAGAAACCGTGTGTCGCAGGAAAGGGTCTGAGACCCTCCCTTACATTCAATGAGCCGTTTTGATACACTCTGACCCGGACAAGGTGCTCAGGATAATCAAGGGCGCTAGATTAACTTTGAGGAGAATTCTGAATGACTTCTATCGTCGCACTGGGTGCTGTTACTGTGGGTATCGACCTTCCCTCCAGCCATGCGGAACTCCGCCAACTGGGTCTGACGCCAGGTAGTGATTCAATTATCCCTGTGGAACGCATGGAGGCGATTCGGCTTGCGCTTGAGAAAAATCACGGCACACTTCCCGTTCCCAGCAGCGGTGGCTCGGTTGGAAACACCGCAGCCCTCATAGCGCGCGCGGGCATACCCTGCGGATTTATGGGGGTGGGTGGAAACGACCGCTTCGGTAGAATTTTTGTTGCAAATTGTGAGCGGGCCTCGCTTAAATTCCTCTCCGAACTCGAAGATGGCGCCGTTACAGGCTATGACTTTTATCTTTACGATGAGGATGGCATACGCACGATCATCTTGACTCTTGGCGCAAACGCCCTGTTGAGTCCTGCTCGAATTAATCTCGAAGCAATTCAGCGCGCAGAGCTTGTGCTGCTTGATGGTATTGCGCTCTCTTTTGGCCCAGAATCCGAAACCGCCATGCTGCGCTGTGTACAAGCAGCAGAGGCCGCCGATGTGCCTTTTGTGCTGGCCCTTGCAGGCATAGACATCGTTGATGGCTACCGAGATTTCTTCGATACCTATGCGCCAAAAGCTCAGATGGTGGCAGGCAACCTTGAGCAGGCAGCAGTGCTGGTAGGTCTTGAGCCAGAGGCATCGCTCGAAGAGGTGAGAATCAAGCTCGCTAAGACGCCCATTGACGCGGTTGTTACCCTGGATGCAGATGGTGCCTTTGCTCGATTCGGTGATGAAGAATTTTTAATGCCTGCACAGAAGATTGAAGCGGTAGATTCCACTGGCGCAGGAGATAATTTCCTGGCGGCATTCCTCGTGGCGAGAAGCCAGGGGCTTTCTGTACGCCAGGCGCTCGCCGTTGGCAATGTCGTTGCCGGTGAAATTATTCAGGTTAAAGGTACTCAGCTGCCGATCAGCCTTGATGTGCCCAGGTTTATGCTGGAAGCGATGCAAAATGCTAAAAGCCTTGCCGATTAAGTTCTTTTCCTCTGACGTGCTGCTGCCGGGAGAGTTGAGCGCATTCCAGGCATAGGAGCGGCGCGCCCGGCGCATCGCGCTTTGAACTGTGCGCCATACATACCGCTGCACCGCAATGCTGGCAGATGCCAACTGCATCCTGAATATGATAGCGGGTGCCCCCTGGGCCGGGTTGCTGGGAGCAGATGTAGCACTTCATGGCTAATCTCCTTGTCTATGAACGCCCCGGCACAGAGGATTCCGCTGTGGGTTGCCAGAGTGGATCCTGAGGATAGACTCTGCGTCCCAACCACAAGGAGACGTAAACCAGACCGATCAATACGGGCACTTCTACCAGCGGACCCACCACCGTGGCAAGGGCTTCGCCGGATGCCAGGCCAAAGACCGCAATCGCCACCGCAATCGCCAGCTCAAAATTGTTGCTGGCTGCGGTAAAGGCAATCGTGGCGGTATCGGCATAGGAGAACTTGAACAGATAGGATAAGGCGAAGGACACGAGAAACATGATGCCAAAGTAGAGCAGCAGCGGAAGCGCTATGCGCACGACATCCAGCGGACGCTCCAGGATCACCTCGCCCTTGAGCGAAAACATCATCACGATGGTAAAAAGCAGGCCGATAATCGCAGTCGGGCCAAGCCGGGGAATGAATTTGGTTTCGTACCACGTATTCCCGCGGATGCGTGTAAGGATCAGGCGCGTGAGGAAGCCAGCCGCCAGGGGAATTCCCAGGAAGATCAGCACACTTTTGGCGATAGCGCCCATCGAGATATTGAGCGCTGTCCCTTGTGCGCCAAGCAGCTCCGGCACAAGGGTGAGGTAGAAGTATCCCAGCACGGTATACATCACGATCTGAAACACGGAGTTGATTGCTACCAACACGGCGGCGTATTCGCTGTCCCCGCAGGCCAGCATGTTCCAGATCAGGACCATCGCAATGCAGCGCGCCAGTCCGACAATAATCAGACCGGTGCGGTATTCGGGATAATCGGGCAGCAGGAGCCATGCCAGGACGAACATCAGGGCTGGCCCGACGACCCAATTGAGCAGAAGCGACAGACCTGACATCTTCCAGTCGCCCATAATCACCGGGATTTTCTCGTATTTCACTTTGGCAAGGACCGGATACATCATCCACAACAGCCCGATGGCGATGGGCAGCGAAACGGTATCCAGTTTGATACTATCCAGCGCCGGGGCCAGACCCGGAACCAGCTTCCCCAGGCCGATGCCTACGGCCATTGCCAGGAAAATCCACAGCGGCAGGTAGCGATCCAGCACGGAGAGGCGGCCAAAGACACTCTTTTGGGATTGCTCAGGGACAGTCACTGAACGAGCAGTCACAGTACGCGCTCCTATTACATCATCAGATTAAACAGGTAGCCGGTGAAGATGATCCCGACCGTCACGACGATAATGTACACGGCCATCAGACGCGGCTTGAGGACTCGCCGGAGGATAATCATTTCGGGCAGGCTCAAGGCGACCACCGACATCATGAAGGCCAGCACCGTCCCCAAAATAGCGCCTTTGTCCAGCAGAACGCCGACAATCGGGATGATCCCGGCAGCGTTGGAGTAGAGCGGAACCCCCAGCAGGACGGCGGCGGGCACGGACCACCAGGCATTCTCCCCCATGATGTTGACCAGCGCATCGTCAGGGACATAGCCGTGAATGAAGGCGCCGATAGCGATCCCGACCACGATGAAGAGCCACACCTTAGCGACGATCTCACGGGTTTTGTCCAGGGCCTCCTCAAAGCGTTCGACCCAGGTGAGCTGAAAGTCCGGCGTATCGCCAGACCTTGATTTAACCGCGTAGACAAAGTCCTCGACATAGCGCTCCATGCGCAGCCGTCCGATGATGACCCCGGCGAGGACGGCAATACTGAGGCCGGAGACGAGATACAAACCGGCGATCTGCCATCCAAACAAGCCGAAGAGCAGCACCAGGGCCACCTCGTTGACCATCGGCGCGGAGACCAGAAACGACAGGGTCACGCCCAGGGGAATGCCGCTTTCCACGAAGCCGATAAACAGCGGCACCGCCGAGCAGGAGCAAAACGGCGTGATGACCCCCACCAGGGCCGCCAGGACATTGCCCAGTCCTTCTCGCTTGCCACCCAGCCAGCGGCGGGTTTGCTCCGGGGTAATGAAGGTGCGCAGGAGGGTGATGAGAAAGATCATCCCGGAGAGCAGCAGCAGGATTTTGGGGACATCGTAGAGGAAGAAGGCCACCGACGTGCCCAGGGGGCTTTCTGGACTGAGTCCCAGCAGCCGCTCGGTGATGAAATTGGACAGCGGTTCGAGCTGCTGAAAGACCAGCCACCACAACCCGGTCGCCAGGGCCAACCAGGCGCGAGTGACGGAAGGTCCGTGCGCCGGGGTTTGATGCGTTCAATGAATACAGACACGGGGTTCTCCTGATTTAATAACGCGAGGCACTTATACGCCCTGCGCTTCTGTGGCCCATTCCACAATCCGGCTCTGAGAGGGAATGCGCCCGGCAGACAGCACCTTCTCGTTCATCACCAGGGCGGGTGTACTCATGATGCTGTAGGCCATGATGTCGGCGTAATCGGTGACTTTGGTGAGATCATAAGGGATACCGGCTTTATCCAGCGCGGCGCGGGTTTCGGCTTCCAGACGTTTGCAATTGGGGCAGCCTGACCCCAGAACTTTGACATGCAGCATAGCGTATTCTCCTACTTACTCAGGCATGATGAGCGACACGGCTTCACAGCTTGGACAGGGGCAATCCGCAATCACCTCATGCCCCTGCGGCGCGGCTGGGCCACAGAGCAAATCCAGCACCTCGCCGACGGCTGGATCGACGATCCAGTAGTAGACCTGCAAGCCATCTTTGCGGCTGCTGACCAGCCCGGCTTCTCGCAGGACCATAAGCTGCTGGGAGACATAGGCCTGACGCTTCTGGATGGCCCGTTCGATATGGCATACGCAGATTTCGCCCTGGCGCAGCATATCCAGAATTTGCAATCTCACCGGATGCGCCAGCGCTTTGAGCAGGGCGGCTTGCGTTTCATAGTCCATAATCACTCACCATATTCAATATTCTGAATATAGAATACAGCGTTCCCCAAACCGCCCCAAGTGGCATTCGTCACATTCAGACTATGACAGGGCCGAGGGCTGTAAAGTCTACCGGGCCTGTGCTAAACTCCGGGGCATGAGCAAACAAAATCGAAACCCACGCGGCTGGAACGACGTCGCCGACTGGTACGATGGCTGGGTCGGCAAAGGCGGCAGCGATCATCACCGCCAGTTGGCCCTGCCTGCCCTGCTGGAGGTGCTGGACCTGCGGCCCGGTATCTCCGTGCTGGATGTGGGCGCGGGGTCTGGCGTACTGGCTCCGGCAGTGATCGAGGCGGAGGCAGACTATACCGGCATCGACGTCAGCCCCAAGCTAATCGCCAAAGCCAAACGCTATCACGGTAAGCAGGCCCGCTTCCTGGTGGGCGATGCCCGCCATCTCGCCAGGCACGTCGGCGATACGCGCTTCGACCGCTGCGTCTTTCTGCTGAGCATTCAGGACATGGACCCGCTCTACGAGGTGATTCGCAGCGCGGCGGATGTGCTGGCCGAGGGCGGCGCGGTCGCCATCCTGATGACGCATCCCTGCTTCCGCATCCCGCGCCAGAGCGGCTGGGGCTACGAAGAAAAGCGCAAGATCCAGTACCGGCGCATCGACCGCTATCTGACGCCGCTGCAAATCCCGATGAAGCAGCACAGCCAGGGCGCAACGCAGAGCTTTCACCGGCCCCTGAGCGCCTACATCAATACGCTGGCAGACTGCGGCCTGCTGGTGGACCGGCTGAACGAGATCACCACCTATCAGGAAGGCAAGACGCGCGCCGAAAAACGGGCCAACGAGGAGTTCCCGCTGTTTGTGGCGCTGCGGGCGGTGAAACGCTGAGGACAGTGTTGAAGTCAAGATCACTTCGTCAATGAAATCGCATCGGTCGTAGGGGAGCACCGCCAGATACGTTCGCATGTTCACCCCCTCCCCCATCGCAGACAATCCACCCCGAATTCAGAGCTGGACTTCGAGCACTGCGCCGTGGATTTCTCCCTTCCCTCGAATTCGGGGGAAGGGCCGGGGATAGGGGTGCTACGTGAGCAGCAACTCCGACTTCGTATGCCTTCGCGTGTGTGCTCCCGCTGGGCAGAACTCGCGTGCCCTCTAGCGCATGAGCAGTTGCTAAGCTAGCCCAGACCTCTTGAACTTCCGGCGCGCTTCGGGATTATAATGAAGGCCATGTTCGAGAAGAAAATCACCCCCTGCTGCCCCGCCGTCTGTTTTTGCGCCGCATGGGTGTTTTTGCAGGCGCTGCCGGGCTGCTTGTGGTCGGGTCCTGGCTGGTGGGCATCCTGGGCTATCATGTGCTTGAAGGCCTGTCCTGGATTGACGCGACCTTGAACGCAGCCATGATCCTGGGCGGCATGGGGCCGGTGAAATCCGCTGAAGACCGACGCCGGGAAGTTGTTCGCTGCCTTTTATGCGATGTTTTCGGGGGTGGTGTTCCTGGTCGCGGTGGGCGTGCTGATCGCTCCCATTCTCCACCGCATGTTCCATCACTTCCATTTAGAAGCGGAAGCGGACGACAACTCAGACGATAATTGAGGGGATAGACGTATGGAGGTTCAGGTCGGGCAGAAAGCCAGCCGCAGCATGACGCTGACGGCGCAGCACGTGCAGACCTTCGCCGAGATCACCGGCGATTACAATCCGCTGCATTTGACGAAGCCTTCGCCGCGGGCACGCGCTTCGGGCGGCTGATCGTCCAGGGCGGCCTGATTACCGGCATCCTCAATGCCCTGGTCGCTACCGATCTGCCGGGACCCGGCACGGTCTTCATGAGCCAGACTTTTCAGTACATCGCGCCGGTCTACATCGGTGATACGATCACCGCCGAAGCCGAGGTCCTGGAGCGTCATGCCAGCAAGCCGGTGACGAAGCTGGGTATCACCATCACACGGCAGGACGGCGAAAAGGTGCTGGAGGGCGAGGCCTGGTGCTATACCTTCACCCCGCAGGCCTGACGCGCAACGGAAGGGACCAGGGTTTTAGCGTTCTAGCTCGACCGGCAGCCAGACCTGGAAGCAGGTTTTGCCGGGTTCGCTGGTGAGTTTGATGTCGCCCCGGTGCCGCAGCACGACGATGTTGTAGCTGATCTCCAGACCCAGGCCGGTGCCTTTGCCGGGCGGCTTGGTGGTGAAGAAAGCCTCGAAAATGCGCGGCTGAATCTCCGGCGGGATGCCGGGACCGTTGTCCTGCACCTCGACCACGGCCCAATCGGATTCGCGGCGCGTGCGCAGCGTAATGACCCCCTTGCCTTCGAGCGCATCGGCGGCGTTGTCGATCAAATTGGTCCAGACCTGGTTGAGTTCGCTGCCATAGGCTTCGATCTCCGGCAGGCTGGTATCGTAATTGCGCTGCACTTCAATGTCTTTGAGCTTGTGATGCAGAATGATGAGCGTGTTATCCAGGCCCTCATGAAGGTTGATGCGCTGCACCGGTCCCTGATCGAGGTAGGAATAGGTCTTGAGCGCCTTGATGATCTCGGAGATGCGGGCCGCGCCTTCGTGGATATCGCCCTGGAGACTGTGCGCCGCATAAACCGCGCTGTACCAACGGACGACATCGCCGAATTGATCGGGCGCAAACTGGTCTGCCAGCGCCGCCAGGTCCTCGTCGCTGTAGCCGAGACTGACGAAAATGGAGGCGTATTCCCAGGGCGCATCGATCCCGGCGTTTTCCAGCCAGGTTTCAATCTCGTATTCGCGGTCGGAGAGCGCCAGGGTATCCAGGCGCGGACTGCTGGCACGGCGCTGCGGAATCTCGTCGGCCAGTTGACGCAGCCGGTCCGCCTGCTGGGGCGCGAGGCCCAGGCGGTCGATCTTGAAGTAAGCGTCTTCAAGCTGGGCCATTGCCGTCTGAAGCTGTTCCGCGCCGCGCTGAATGGCCGCCGCCGGGTTGTTGAGTTCGTGCGCGATCCCGGCGGTGAGCGTACCTAACTGCATCAGCTTCTCGCTCTGGCGCAGGGAGACGAAATTGTCCTTCAGGCGGCGCACGACGATCTCCAGGATCGCGCGCGAGGCAGTCGGGCTGCTTTCAAGCAGTTGGTCGAACTGCTCCTTGCTGATGACGACCAACCGGCTGTCATCGCGTGCCCGCACCGAGGCCGACCGCGGCGCATCGTCCAGCAGGGCCATCTCGCCGATGACCTCCCCTACCCCACGCACCGCCAGCAGGATCTCGCGCTCGTTGGAGAACTTGACGATCTCCAGCCGACCCGCGCGGATAATGTAAGCGCTGTCCGCCGGGCTGCCCTCATCGAAGAGACAGGTCCCCGCAGGCAGGTCGATCTCGTGGGCAATGCCGCAGACGCGGTCGATGTCCGACTCCGGCATATTGTCAAACAGCGAGATCTTGCGTAAAAAATCACCAATGCTCATAAGGCAGTCAAATCTTTGTCTGTGGTCAGAGGACTTGAAAATCTTTCCCTACTGTATACCGGATCAGCGCCGGGCGGCAAGTGAAGGTTGTGGGCGCATTCCGGCAGATTCGCGGTTATACTTCACTCCTCGAAAGGAAGCGCCAATGCCACACGTGACGGTTGCCGCCATCATCACCAGGGTTCAAGATGGCAGCCTGCAAATCCTCCTCACGAAACGGGCGAGCCGCTTAAGCAGCTTTCCAGGGACCTGGGTGATTCCCGGTGGACACGTGGAGCAGTTTGAACCCCGTGACCAGGCGATCATCCGCGAAGTCAAGGAAGAGACCGGGCTGGATTTTCAGCCAACTCTGTTCGGGGTCTATGATGAAATCATTGAGGCGCGCGGGATTCACGCCGTCGTGAGCGTGTACGCAGGTCCCGGTGAGGGCGAGATGATAGCCGATGAACATGAAGTCTCCGAAATCGGCTGGTTTGGGCTGGACGCGGTCCTGAATTCCGATCTTGAGTTTGGCTTTGAGCACAAAAAGATCCTGCAAGACTTCGCGGTGCAGCAAAACAGCGTCTAAGCCAGTGTTCGAATGATAACCAACAAAACCATGCCGAAGCCTAAGCAAATTGTTCGGATCAGAGTGTATCAAAACGGCTCATTGGATGTAGGGGAGGGTCTGAGACCCTCCCCTACGACACACGATTTCTTGGCTGACTTGCCGGCTAAACAAAAATGTTTTCGGCTGATGGCTTAGCTCAGGCGTCCCGGTTGGTCTCCTCGATGAGTTGATCGACCACTGCGAAGAGGGCTTCCTGCTCGGTCTGCCCGGCGGCCAGGACCTTGCGGTAGGTGGCAAGCTGGCGGTCGGCGCTGGTGCCGCCGTCGAGAATCGTCTTGACGTACTCGACCTCGCGGCGCGAATCCAGATCGTCCACTACCTCGTCGAGCAGGTCCAAAATCTCCATCGCCAGGAAGCGCATGGGCACCTCTTCGGTTTTGCCGAAATCGACCAGATGGCCGTCGATGCCGTAGCGCACAGCGCGCCATTTGTTCTCGTCAATCATAGCGCTGCGGTAGACGCGCCAGCTCATGTTACGGCTGCGCAGCTTCAGCAAGAAGGCGGCGATGGCCTGAATCAGCGCGGCGATGCACAGGGCCTCATCCACCGTCGTACACAGATCCGCGATGCGGATCTCCAGCGTGCCGAAATCCGCGTGCGGGCGCGCATCCCACCAAATCTTGGTCGCCTCGGCCTTGTCGCTGGATTTCGCCTTGCCCAAGGAACCGACCTGGTTCATGATCCCGACGAAGTGCTCGTATTCGCTGTAAGAATCGAAGGTCGGCGGGACGCCGGTGCGCGGCAGTGCCTCGAAGATAATGCTGCGGTAGCTTTTCAGGCCGGTGTTGCGCCCCTGCCAGAAAGGCGAACTGGTGCTGAGCGCCAGGATATGCGGCAGAAAGTAGCGCATCTGGTTCTGAATGTCGATGAGCAGATCCAGCGCCTCCGGGCTGGTGCCGAAGCCGAGATGCACGTGCATCCCGAAGATCAGCAGGCTGCGGCCCACGTCCTGCATTTCCGTCGCCAGGCGCTTATAGCGCTCGCCTTCCGTCAGCAGTTGATCTTCCCAGCGCGAAAAGGGATGCGTCGAAGCCGCCGCGATCTTACAGCCGACCTGAGCCGCCACCTCGCGCACGGTCCGGCGCAGGCGCAGCAGTTCCAGACGGGCTTCCTTGATATTGCGGCAGATGTGACTGCCGACCTCGACTTGTGACTGCATAAACTCGTACTTCACCTGATCGCCGAGGACGATCCGGCCCGAATTGACGGTTTCCTGAGCATAGGAGGTCAGGGCGCGCGTCTCAGGGTCAATGATCTGATACTCCTCCTCGATGCCGATGGTGAGGGGGACCTGAAGCATAGCGGCTTACCTTCCTTCTCTGTGGCGACTTCAGTATAGCCCATTGAAGCAAATCGCGGCACAGGAGAGGCTTCATCGAGTATTAAGGAATATTTATGGGAAATTGGGAAATGTTGATCAAGAATTGTTGTTTAATTAATTCATAGTCTGAAATCAACACACACAGAGTCTCATTAAGGGTGTTGTCATCATGAATAAGCGCGATACAAAACAAGAAGCTCCTCAGAACAAACCTTGGTGGTGGCAGATGCAGAGCGGCCAGGCACTCGTCGAATATTGGCCGACGATCCCAGCCGCTGTCATGGTCATGATCGTGGCCGCCGCTGTCGTTGGCCCCATCGGCCATATCTTCCACCGGACCTCGGACGCCCTGAATCTGGTCGCCTGCGGTGATGCACCGCCCGCTTACTTCACCCTGCCTATCGGCTCAGTGGTTGAAGTACTCGGCGCAAATTACGACAGCGACAATAACCGCTCTACCTTCACCTTGGGCGTTCCGGGCGATAGTAATGTCATCCTCGGCCTCACCGAAGAAGAAGTTCAGCGCATCGCGGAAGCATCGGAGAACTACAATAGCTACCAGAATCCCGACACCGGGGATTGGCAGGTCAGTTTTGACGACAGTGGCAGCGGCGTCCAAACCTCGGATGGTCGTGAAATCACGCTGACTCTGACCGGTCAGGCCGATTTCGTGGACAATTTGCCAGTGACAGTGGTCGATAGCAACAATCAGGCCTCGTCTGGCTACCTCTATACGACGGTCAGCTACACGGGTGAGGACTGCGTCAATCAGTCGAGCATCGTCAATGTTGTCAAACAACACCGATCAATCCAACAATGGCAATAATGACAAGACCAAAACGAAGGGCAACAACGGCCTCGGTAACGGCCCCGACGCCCAGCCGCCCGGCAATCCGCCAGAGAACGACACCTGTGACACAGCCGCCCCCGGCAGCCCCTGCAATCAGGGTGGCGTGAACAACGATAACGGCAACAGCGGCAACAATGGCAATAGCGGGAATAACGGCAACAGTGGGAATAACGGCAACAGCGGCAACAATGGCAACCATTAAGCCCTGAGGCTTGCTTCCCCACCACAATTCAAATGACACGCTCCACTTGCCCCTCAGCACGAGGGGCAAGTGCTTATAGCGTCCAAAGAAGCACAGAATTTCAGCCAAATCCGAATTTTTCACTAAAACGAAGAACATAAAGGGAGTGTTGTTAAAGAATTGAGTATATCATAAGAATCAATCAATCATGCTGGAATCGGGCGGTTCTTTGGAGGTTTAGCAGAATGGCTCAGCAACAATACCGTAAACGCAAGAAACAATCGGATTTCCCGATTTTCGAATACATTGACATGGTGATGCCAGACAAGCTGATGGCCCGTTTTATGGCGATGCCGCGTCATGTGCGCTGGACCATCATCTCCGGGGTGGCCTCGCTGGTCCTCCTGTGGATCGTCCTGGACGTGGTCGTGGGCGGCCTTAACTACTGGGTCAATAATCGTGGGCCATCCCTCTACGATGCCTACTACCTGCCCTATGACCTGGCCTCACGGTCCCTGCCCGCCATCCCTGAGAATCTGGCCTCCGGCAATTCCTTCCGGCTGCTGCCTGACCAGATCGCCGGACAGTACACGCTGCAAATCCCGCCCACTGAAGAAGAACAACTGGCGGCCCAGCAGGCAGAGCTGGAAGCCTTCGTGGCTCTGTCGCTGCCGGCGCAGGACGCCCTGGTCAGCCTGCAAGAGACCTTGCAGCCCGCAGATGCCGTTGCAGACCCAGCCGCTTCCGAGGCGACCGCCGTCGTGCCTGAGGCCGCAGCAGCCGACACTACTGCCGCTGATGCCACTGCCGCCGATGCAGCAGCCAGTGACGCAGCGAGCGGCTGCCAGTGAGGCCGCTGCTGCGGCACCTGCCGCCGACAGCGCCGCAGTGCCTACGCTCGATCCCGTACAGCTTCAACTCATGGCCCTCGACGGCGTGCTCATGCCGCTGGAGACCCTCAACGACAATCTGAAAGAGGCGGACTCGCTGGATCCGGTTCGTGCGCAGATCCCCGATCTGCAGAGCAAACTGAGCCTGCTGGCCGGTTCCGGCCTCACACTGCCGCCGGAAGTCACGGCCTTCCAGCAGCATCTGGACAGCCTGCCCGCAGTCAAAGCGCCGGTCTATTACAACAGCAACGAATGCCTGATGGCCGCCCTGACCCCGGCGAAGGACAGCGAGACCGTGCCGCCTTGCGACATCACCCAGCGGGCAACTTATGTGGAACAGGGCAGCTATCTCAACCAGAAGGGCGCGGAGTTCAATGTAGTGATCGCCGAGTTCCCGCGTTCGGTGGATGCCGACTGGGCAGTCAAGCAGTTGTTCTACCGTGCGCGTGGCATCGGCCAGACGGGCAACTTCGCCCTGGATAACATCATCGAGTACAACTACTTCTTCAGCCAGATCGACTTGATCTACACCCTGGGCTGGTCGCATGACAACTGGGTCTACAGCGTCAGCGCCGCGACCATCGACGACATCGACAGCATGATGACGGCCTTCCCCTACTAGAAGCATCCCGCTACATCGTCACGGACCTCTCCCTAAGCGGAGGGGTCTTTTTAATTCAGCGCGTGTAGGCACGGCTGACCGGATGTGGCTGGGAATCTGGGCATCAGGTGGGGACGAGCCGCCTGGTAGGCGTGTCAGTCAGCGACATCTATGCCGTTGTGATCGAGTGCAGCCCGCACCTGCTTCAGTCCCTCGATGCCCCAGTAGCGCCCATCGGGCAGCTGATCGTCTCGATCCCAGCGCCAGGCCGTGACTATCGCAAGCGTGAGGACCCGGCACTCGCGAAGCAGGCCCGCATCAACAACGGGATAGTGTTCGCTGACGGCCTCGGGTGCATGGGCGATGTCAAACTCGACCGGTCCGCGGCAGCACGTCTCAAGGTCTACCAACAGCAGCCCTTTCTTCGTGTTCAGCACGTTGCCCGGATGCGGCTCGCCATGCAGCAACTGCTCGGGCGCTCCCCGCTCGATGATCGCGCGCCTCAGATCCCGCAGCGTGCTGCCGAGAAGCCTCCGTCCCGTGTCATCAAGCTCTGGTGTCTGGGCAGGGTCACCGATCAACCGCTGCGCTTCCGCTACGCGATCCGTGAAATGCGGCGCTGTCAGGTCGATGGGACGGATGCAGGCATGGTAGCGGGCAAGGATCTGCGCATACTCGACTGGCGCGATGTCTTGAGGCGGCACCGCCTCGTAATAGGTCCACAGGGTGATCGCGAAGCCGTCACGCAGGTAGACACGCGGCTCTACCCGAGCTTCAGGCTGTTCCACCGGGCAGCCCGCCTCTGCGAGCCGCCGGCCAAGCTCGACTTCGAACTCAGCGCCTGCCTGATGCGCCAGAGGCGCCACCCGCGCGAGAACGTCACAGGGGGTCAGGCGCACGGCGATGCGGTTCGAGTTGTGAATAAGGACCCCATCATCAGCCCTGAGGCCCAGGGCGGAGGCCGTCAACCTCGCGGCCTCAATCGCTCGTTGGACTTCTAGCGCTTCCATCGTTCCCCTTGATCCCTGTTGAGTGAATCTCAGCCATGCCCGGCCCACCACAAAAAACCGAGTCTGCTGCCGTTCTAATGAGGGGCGGCTGCATCGATACTATAGGCCCTCTGGCCCCCAATGTCCACACTGGACCGTCCTGATCTCTCCAAGCCGATTGTTAGCATCGCTTGCAGATCTCGACAGGCCGGGTCTTTAACCGGGTTTGACTCAGCACTCCAGCAAAAAGCGGACACATGCTCACCCTGCATCAGAATATTTGTTCTATTCTATGCGCAGCATACGGCTCCATCCGGCCAGCACTGGCGGCTGGAGTCTGTGTCACCCCTCCCCTGCCCCTCCCCGGATTCATGTGCGAATTCGGGGAGCGGGGCTGGGGTGATCGAGACGGTCATAATGAAGCAGAGGAGGACAATGCAATGAGCACAAGTGGACGAACCCTGCGGCGCGAGGACGGTTATGGCCGCAGCGACCAGCAGACCTTCACCATCCCCAACGGCGCGGACGGTTCGGCGGTGGCGGCAGTGGACCTGGCACGCAATTACGGCTTCATCGTGGTTGGCTGCGAGGATACGTCGAACATCGCGGCGGACAGCACGCTGACGGCTGAAGTGGCGGACGACGACAGCGGCGCGCTGATCCCGCTGTATAAGCAGGATGGCAGCGGCATCTGGGAATTGGCGGCACTGCCAACCAGCGGCGGGCTGCGCTTCTGGCTGAGCCATGCTTTCGGCATCCAGCGTATCCGCCTGATCCTGAGCAATACCACCGGCGGCGCGGTGAGCTTCACGATCTACGGTTTTGACGGGACGGTGCGTTAATGGCGGTGCAGCGGCGTGCCCTGCTGCTAGCCGGGCAGGATCAATACGCGGCCTGTGTGCGCGCGCTTGGTCCCTTGCTGTGGCTGCCCCTGAACGAATCAAACGGCGTGATTGCGGACAACGCGGCCTACACCGATCCGCCGAGCGCGGATTTGCTGGGCGGCGCGGGCAGCTTCGACAGCGCATCCGGTTGGACCATCGACACAGAATGGACCATTGCCGGGGGTCATGCCAGCTTCCTCGATACAGGCTCCGGCTCGATTAACCATGCAGTCACCAACTTTGCCCCCGGTGATACCCTGCGTATACGCTTTGTCATCGCCAATTCGGGCGGACAGGCGCGCTTCTCAATACGAGCGGAGTCGTCTGATACGCTGGTCGCCACCAGCAACTATTCCGACAGCGCCTACGATTTGCATGTTGTCTCGCCATACACGGCCAGCGCGATTGATATTCGCGGCGCATCCGCCGGGAGCACCTTCGACCTGGACAACTGGATCATCAGGAAAGTAGGCGAACTGGACGGCGCGGTCTCCGGCACGACCTCACTGGCGCAGCCCGGCGCGCGCGGCCCGCAGGAAGCCTGCCTGTTCGACGGGGCGACCAGCGCCATCACGATTTACCAGCGCAGCGCGATCAACTCGCTGGATGAATTCACCGCCTGGATGCAGATCAATCCGGCCAGCGCAGGCGAAAACGACCAGGGGGCGCTGCTGTTCAAGAACGGCGATTTTGAGCTGCGCTTCAACAGTGCTTCGCGCGATCTTTACGCGATGGCGGCCTACGATACGACAAACGCGGAGACCGTCAGCAGCACGACGCTGGATGCCGATACCTGGCATACGGTCGAGATGCGCCTCGACAGTTCCAACCAGACGATCTCGCTCTACGTGGACGGTCAGGAAGCCAGCTACGCCAGCCAGACGGCGGGCGTGGGCAGCCGCTCCGCCTCAACCGGTGATCTGATCGCCGGGAACAACGACGCGGTGAACCAGAGCTTCGACGGCCTGATCGACGAGCTGATCCTGCTGGACCGGCTCCTCAACGTCAGCGAACGCCAGACTCTGGAGGCAGCGGCCTGATGCGGATGTACTTTGTGCTGCACGACAGCAGCCCGGTCAAACAGACACGCCAGCAGATGCAGGCGGCTGACGAAAGCTGGCGCGAGCAGCCCTTTGCGCTGGCGGTGGCCGCGCGCCGGGGCAGCCCGAACCTGCGCCTGAGCCTGCCCAAGCGCAGCCGCGGCGGAGACTATCGCCTGGGCGGTATCGACCTGGAAGACAAGGCCCTGCTGCACTTGCTGGATGACATCGCCCGCGCCATTGATTCTCGAAGCAGCCAGGTCGCGCAGCAGCTCGAACTGGTGCTGCTGGACGAACTGCGCCGCGCCCTCCCCCAGGACGACCTTGCCCGCGCCAACGCACTCAGTGTCCAGGTGGTTGCTTCGGGGGATCGCCGCAGCGCCATCGCAGCGGTTCAGGCTTACCTGCGCAGCCACGCCGCCGACTGGTACGCGGCCTAAAAGCCACCCCTATCCCCGGCCCTTCCCCCGAATTCGGCTGAGGAGAGGGGTGACACCGGAGCAAGCCATCGTCTCTGAGTGCTGCGTCAAACCAGACGCCTCCGGTTTTGAACTCCAGGCGCTGCTCAGCCCACGGCCTGCAAGACGCTCTGGGCGAAGGGTCCGGCCTCAACGCCGGGGCGGCTGCGGTGAAAGGCACGCTGCCCCGCAATGACGGCCCCGCGTGCGCTCAGCATGGCGGCCAGCGCGTTCAGGCTGCCGCGTGGATGGACGGCATAAGTGCAGAAGATGCCGACCGGTTTGCCCGTCAGGTCGGGCAGCGCCGGAACCCACAGCGTCGCCTCGGCGGGTTTGACGCCAAACAGGATAAAGCCCTGCACCCAGGTACCCACAAACAGTGCGTCGGCCTGCTCGACATCTGCCTTCTGGACCTCAATCACAGATTTGATGTTGACATTGTGATTCAGGTCGCGTACCGCCTGGGCAATGGCTTCCGCTGCTGCGCGCGTATGCCCATGACGGCTCTGGTACAGTATGAGAACGTTCATCGCGGTCTCCTCTACAGAGTCTCGATTCATTTTCAGCGTGTCAAGCGGCAGCGGAAAGTGAGAAAGCTTATGCTTTTTCGCGGCAATCATCATGACGGGTGTCATGGCTCCGCCACCGGCCCTGATTTACCCTCAAGGGTAGTGACATCTGTATAGGAGAGTGAGCAGACTATGGCTGCTTCAACATTGGCGCATCAAGCACGGGTCAGCGATTTTCTGGCGCAGAAGCGCATCGCCATTTGTGGCTTGTCGCGCAGCAAAGACAGCGGTGCGGGCGCGATCTACCTGAAACTGCGCGATCATGGCTACCAGGTTTTCCCGATCCATCCAGAGGCAGAAGCGCTGCATGGGGACCCCTGTTATTCGAGTCTCAGCGAGATCCCCGGCGGCGTGGACGCGGTGTTCATTATGAACAGCCCGGACATCTCCGAGGCCATCGTGGACGAGGCTCTGGCGCTGGGGATCCAGCGAATCTGGATGCACAACAATACTTTTATGCCTAGCAGTGTTTCGGAAACAGCGGTAGCGCGCTGCCGCGAGGCGGGCGTCAGCGTGATCTCGGTGGGGTGCCCCATGATGTTTGTGGAACCGGACTTCTTCCATAGTTGTATGCGCTGGGCGATCCGCGTTACTGGACGCATGAATTAGCGTAGACAGCCCACCTGGGCGACGGTAACAATTGTTTATAAAAGCAAATGCGAGCCTGGGCTATAATAAAGGGGAGAGTGTCGGTATTCAGGGATCCCCTATGAAAATCTGCCCTGCCTGCATGTACCAGAACCGCGAAGGCTATATGTTCTGTGAGGACTGCGGCGAAGACATCACCCAGGTTCATAGTACCCCTGATTATGCCCTCGTCACGATGGAAGAGCCTGGGATTGTGATTCAGGTTCAAGGTCAGGCCGCGCCGATCATGCTGCCGCTGACATCTCATGTGACGCTCGGACGCTTTGACTCGGACCGCAGCACGCAGCCTGACGTGGACCTCAACCAGTACGAAGCCTTCGAGAAAGGCGTCTCGGTGATCCACGCGGCGATTCATCATGATACCGAAGGCGTCAAAATTATGGACGCGGGCAGCAAAAACGGGACCTACGTCAACGGGCGGCGGCTGATTCCTCAGCAGTATTACATGCTGCGCGACGGCGATGAGATTCGCCTCAGCCGCTTGATCGCCTACCTCTACCTGAAGGGCATTGATTAACGCATTTTAACGCCCTGTGCTCTGTTGGTTAACTGACTATGCGAAGTGTTCATGGCTAACGAGTTTATCGAGCCTTTCATCACGCGGCTGGCCGGGTCGGAAACTCCGGCAGACGCCACAAACGAATATGCGCTCGGCCCGGCAGTCAACGCCATCCGGCGCGCCAATCTGCGGCGCTATTTAGCGGCCATGCAGGCGCGAAAACCGGGCACCCTGCTGGTCATGGAAGCGCCTGGCTATCGCGGCTGCCGCCTCACTGGCGTGCCCGTCACCAGCCGCAAGCTGCTGCTGAACGGCGTGCCGGGACTCGATCTCTTCGGCGTTGAACACGGCTTTCAGGACGTGCCCGAAGCGGGCTTCGAGCGCATTCAGGGTGAGCAGAGCGCCACGATTGTCTGGGGCACACTCAGCGAGCTGGGCCAGGTACCGCTGATCTGGAACACATACCCCTTCCACCCGCACCGGCCCGGCGAGGCCCTGACGAACCGGCGTCCGCGCGCTTCTGAGATCGCCCTCGGCCAGCCTTTTCTAAACGCCATAATCGCGCACTTTATGCCCGCGCAGATCATCGCCATCGGCAACGTGGCCCATGAGAGTTTGTCGTCCATGGGGATCGACTGCGTCAAGGTACGGCACCCGGCGCAGGGCGGCAAAAACGACTTTGTCGCCGGCCTCACCGCGCTGCTCGCCTAAAGCGCGAAACTGCGCAGCACAGTTTGAAGGGTGGCAGCACTATATCAGGCTCTTTGCAGCACGCCGGGAATGTTCGCCAGCTTGCGCCGGGCGTCGTCGCGGGCCGTATCGACCACATCCAGCACGCCGGATGGATCGGGGATGCCGTGCAGGATGAAGCGCGCATGTTCTCCAGCCGTCTCGCAGCGCAGATCGCCATAATCAAACAGGGTCTGGAGCAGCCCGTGCTTCTTCACGGACATATCTTCAATCTGGATCAGATCGGTCGAGACCAACTGCTGGTCGAACCAGTCCTGCTTTTCCGAATCGA
The DNA here is from genome assembly GCA_963772595.1 of uncultured Chloroflexia bacterium. GTDB lineage: Bacteria > Chloroflexota > Anaerolineae > Aggregatilineales > Phototrophicaceae > CAVYXZ01. Next base: position 54,467 of record CAVYXZ010000002.1, read on the forward strand.
TCAAACGCTGGTCGGTGATGATCCACTCGTCATGCTCGTAGCGATACCAGATGAAATAGGCGGCCACCAGCGCAGCCAGCGCCCAGATCACAGCCACCATGAGCAGGATCAGTCCCCCCGCCACCGATAGGAACAGCAGGATCACCGCCGGAACCGCGCCAAAGATGACCGCGCCCAACAGCTTGGTCAGCAAAAAGACACCATGCCGGTGAAGTCGCTTGATGAGATGCTCATCGGCCAGTAAATCGACAGGCAAAGCCGCCATAATCGCTCCTGCTTCAGCTTAACGCACTCATTGTAGCGGCGGCGGCAGGCCGAAAGCTCGGCCAGATGGCTCAGGTAGTATGACCCAGGTGGCTCAATTATTCGGGGAACAGGCGGCTGAGGGGGAATTCAAAGCCGGGCAGTGCATCGTAGCCTGTCAGCGTATCGCCAGAGCGCAAAACGACCCGATCCTGTCCGGGCCGGAAGACTTCGACGCTTTCCTGGGGCATCACCAGCAGGACCAGCGGCGTGCCGTGCGCAATGTAATCCCGCGCTTTGCGCCGCTGCGCCTCACGCGATTGGGTATCGGAGCGGATTTCGACAGCCAGCAGCGGCGGAGTCGTGAAGTAGTCGGCATCGGTTGGCGTATTGATCGAGACATCCGGCTGAAACTTCCGGTCCTCCAGCGCGTGCAGCGCTTCGGTATAGACACCCAGCGCCAGGCCCTTATCCTCAATGAAATTGCCAAAAACACGTGCTAACAGTGCCTGTATCCAGCTATGAATGACCTTTGGCGACACTTCGACCAGCTCCCCGTCAATGAAATCAAACCGTGTGTCCGGGTGCTGCTCGGCATAGTCGAGATATTCTTCTGGGGTCATCTCTTGTACAAATTTGAGCATCGCCAGAACCCTTTAACAACTCTCTTCTCGACTATTATAAGTCCAACCAATCCACCACGTCTTTGGCGAAGTAGCTGAGGATCATATCGGCCCCGGCGCGCTTGATGCTGGTCAGGCTTTCCAGGGCGGCCTGCTGCAAATCCAGCCAGCCGTTGGCTGCTGCGGCATGAATCATGGCGAATTCACCGCTGACCTGATAGGCGGCAGTCGGCAGATTGAAACTCTGGCGAACGGCGCTGAGCACGTCCAGGTAAGGCAGCGCCGGTTTGACCAGCAGCATATCGGCCCCCTGCGCCACGTCTAACGCAGCCTCCTTGAGCGCTTCGCGCCGGTTGGCCGGGTCCATCTGGTAGGCGCGGCGGTCGCCAAAGGCAGGCGGGCTTTCGGCGGCATCGCGGAAAGGCCCGTAGAAAGCGCTGGCATACTTAACGGCATAGCTCATGATGGCCGTGTGATCGAAGCCGTTGGCGTCCAGCGCGGCGCGGATCGCCATCACCATGCCGTCGATCATGCCCGATGGCGCGATGATGTCCGCCCCGGCCTGGGCATGAACCACCGAGGCGCGGCCCAGAATGTCCAGCGTGGGATCATTGAGCAGGTAGCCCTCTGGCAGCGCGGCGTTGTAATCCGTTTCGCCGGGCAGGTTGATGATGCCGCAGTGACCATGATCGGTGTACTCACAGAAGCACATATCGGAGATGACGATCATCTCCGGCACGGCCTCTTTGATCTCTTGAATCGCGCGCGGGACGATGCCCGCCGGATTGTAGTTCTCGCTGCCATGCGCGTCTTTCTCCGCAGGAATACCGAAGAGGATCACCGCCGGGATGCCCAGCGCCGCGATCTGGCGGGCTTCGGCGGCCAGTTGATCCACGCTGAACTGGAACTGGCCCGGCATGGAACTGATCGGGCGGCGTTCGCCCGTGCCGTAACGCACGAAAAGCGGATAGATGAAGTCGGCGGGGGTCAGGGTCGTCTCGCGGACCATCCGGCGCAGCGCATCACTGCGGCGCAGACGGCGCGGGCGTTCAGTCAGGTGATGGGGGGCGTCAATCATGGTGGGGGTCCTTTGTTGTTTTTGACCTCACCCCTAAATCCCCTCTCCAAAATGGCGAGGGGACTTTCAAGAGCTATCTTGAGCCGGTTTACTCCCCTCTCCGCGTTGGAGAGGGGCCGGGGGTGAGGTAATTTGTTCGCCATATTCTACCGCAGCGCAAAAACGAACGTAGGGGAGGGTTTAAGCCCTCCCCTACCATACACAGGCGCCAACGCCCAAACCTCTTCCGGTTTGAAAGAGTTCCCGCAGGACTTGGGCGCTTGCCGTCGATTGAAATCGACGGCAGACCTGCGCCGCTCAATTCTTATAGCTGTACGTAATCTCCGTCTTGCCGCCCGCCGGGACCGTGACCACCCAGCGCAGGACGTTATCGCCTTCGCGCTGCGCCTCTGACGAGAACTCGAACTCCAGCGCCGAGGGCGGATACTGATCCACCACCTCGATCTCGGCGTCTTCATCGCCGAAGTTTTCCAGCGTGAGCGTGACCTCGTGCAGGTCGTCGCGGTCGCTGGGGCCATCCAGGGCGCGCACGGTCTCGCTGCGGTTAACGCGGACGTTTTGCAGACTGCCCACGGTGACGCTGCCCTCGCTGCCAATCGGCGTCAGTTCGATGCCGTCGCTGCCCACGAAAAGGCCGTCCTGGTAGCTGCGGACGATGCCCTCGGCAAAGGGCAGCTCGGAGTTGTTGCGCACCTTATAGATCACCGTCACCTGATTACTAGCCGCCGCGTTCCACAGATGCAGCCGCCGCACCGGTCGGGTGCCGCTTTCCAACTGAGTGTAGACCGTCTCGCCCGGCTCAGCGTCCAGGCTGCCAATGTCGTAAACGTGCTGGATAGTCGCGGTGCCGGTGAAGGAGGCGGTATTCTGCGCCTCGTCGGCGTACCCGGCCAGATACTGGTTGGCGGTGGCCCGCGCGAAATCGTCAACCGCCTGGCTCACATCCACTCGCCCGGCGACCAGCTTCAGCGCCACGTGATCGAGCGTCAGCACCGGATTGCGAATCTCGGCGAAGAAATCCAGGTCGGCGGTCGTCGCGGCGGCATCGCCCAGCCACAGATCATACTTGGGCGACCAGCCTACACCGGAGAGCAGATAATCCAGTGTGACCTGGCGCACCTCACTGGTCGAGGCGCTGGTCCACTGCACGGCGATCTGGCCGCTGCTCTGGTCGAGGCGGTAATCGGGCACGCGCCGGCCGTCCTCGCGCAGCACCAGCGTATCCGGGTAGACTTGCTGCGGCAGCAGGATGCGGACATTCACCCCGCCGGGCAGCGTGACCGCATCGTGCGCATAGGCGATGTCGTTGAAAAAGACGACCAGTTGATCCGGCTGGCTGCTGTAATTGATCTGATCCTGCGCGAAGGCCGGCTGGACCAGCAGTCATGGCACTCAATATAAGGAAGACCAGGGATAGACGTTTCATAAGCTTGACTTCAGTCATAAACGCTAAGTTTTCGTGATATAAGGACGTTTTTAGCCTGACCGGAGTTCCCATGTTCCCGTAAAGAAGCAGCGCGAATGGGGTGCAGGGGATCATTCCCCTGCCGGGGTCCTAGGGGCAGCGCCCCTGCAAATCATGCGCGCATCAAACTTAGCGGAGCGCTGCGGCCAGCACGGCGACCAATCCGGCCAGCGTGTAATCGTCGGGCACGAGGATCATGACTCAATCCGGCGGACTTAGCGACCTTTGCAGTCGAAGGGCCAATGCAGGCGATGAGGATAGCGTCGAGCAGATCGGGACTGCCGCCTTCGGCTTCCAGCCGCGCCAGACAGTTGCTCACGGTCGAGCCGCTGGTAAACGTGATCGCGTCCACCTGTCCGGCCCGCAGCAGCGCCGGGAGATCGACCCCGCCCTGCCCCATCACCGTGCGGTAAGCAGCCAGGGCCGTCACCTCAAGACCGGCTGCCGCCAGTTGATCGCGCAGCGTCGCGGGTGCAAGATCCGCCTGAGGCAGCAGCAGACGCTTACCCGGCATCCGCAGCAGTTCCGCCGCCAGTGCCTCGCCCGTGTGCGTATCCGGGACCAGGTCTACAGTCAGGCCCAGCACAGCGCGCGCCGCCTCCGCTGTCGCCGGACCCACCGCCGCGCCAGGTCCGTCCGGCCAGCGAGAGACCGAGGGCCTCGCAGCGCTGGCGCAGCGCTTCAACCGTGTTCGTGCTGGTCAGCACTAGACCAGTCGAACGCGCCGCTGGCCGCATCGCGCAGGGCTTCATCTAATGCTGACGGTTCGTCCGGCGGCTGAATGGCGATGCAGGGATACAGCAGCGGCTCCGCGCCCGCTTCGCGCAGCAGATCGGCCAGGTCCCCGGCTTGATGGACCGCCCGTGTCACAACGATGCCTTTGCCCTGCATCACAGTCCCTGGAGGAGCCGGTCCGCGCCTGCCGCCAGCGCTTCTTGCGCCAGAGCCGCGCCCATCTGGGCCGCCGTCTTCCGGCTGAGTCCAGCGGCACTCGACGTCAATCACCGCGCGCCCATCCAGCGAGAGCACCCGCCCGCGCAGCCACCAATCGCCCCCGCGATTGCGTGCGCATAAGCCGCGACCGGCAGCGCGCAGCCGCTTCCCAGCCTCTGGAGAAAGGCCCGTTCGGCGCGAATGGCGCAGGCTGCCACCGGATCATCAATCGGATTCAGCAGCGCCAAGCGAATCGGCATCATCCCGGCACTGGATCGCCAGCGCCCCCTGCCCCGGCGCGGGCAGCAGCCTGGTCCAGCGGCAGTACCTCGCTGACCGCATCCAGCAGGCCCAATCGTTCCAGCCCAGCATAGGCCAGCACAACCGCGTCATAGGGACCGGCGGGGTCCTGCGCCTTGCGCACCCGCGTGGGCACGTTGCCGCGCAAATCGATCAGCTTCAGGTCCGGGCGCAGCGCCAGCACCTGAGCCGCCCGGCGGACGCTGCTGGTGCCCAGGCTGGCTCCTCCAGGCAGCGTATCGAGCGTGTAGCCCGCCCGGCTGACCAGTGCATCAGCCACGTTGGCCCGCTGCGGGATCGCGCCGATGGTCAGGCCCTCGGCGTCTTCGGTCGGCAGATCCTTGAGGCTGTGGACCGCAAAGTCAATGCGACCTGTGCGCAGTGCCGCTTCCAGTTCGGCGGTGAACAGGCCCTTGCCGCCGATCTGCGGCAGCGGCTGATCGACGATCTGGTCGCCGCGCGTGCTGAAGATCTCAATCTCGAATTGACGCTCCGGCCAGGCGCGTTCCAGCAGCCCTTGACCGTGTTCGTCTGCCACAGGGCCAGGTCCGAGCCGCGCGAGCCGAGGCGGAGGGGAGTATCCATAGTTGTCAGGATCTACATCCTTATTCGCTAATTAGTGCTGAGTGCTGAGCAATGAGTAAGAACAGTAATGAGTGCAGCGTTTTATCGGCGTCGATCCACTGATGCACGCAGGCCACCGATCACTCGTGAGACTTCATCCGCACAGGCCATCATCTCACGGAATTCATTATCGTTAATGTAGCCAATATCCAATGCCACGTAAAGCTGACTGCGCACTTCGGCACACGAGGCTTTTGCTATGACCAGAAAGCGATGGAAGTCGTTGGCGCTGCTGCGTTCGAATCCTTCGGCAATGTTCGACATGATCGACACCGAGGCCCGCTGAATCTGACCTGACAGGCCGTAATCTCTGGCAAACGAGTTGCTGCGCGTGATCTCATAAATCCTGCGCGTCAGATCCCGCGCCTTCTGCCAAGCAATCATATCCTCAAACTTCTCAACCGCCACGACTTTTCCTTACCCTCAATATCTTCACTTCATTATGATAGCAAGCGCAAAAATCTGCCTTCAGCATTCATTATCACCCGCGCCCTCGCTGCCTGCCCTTCACTCAGCACTCGTTGCTCAGCACTCAGCACTACAGCGTCTCAAACACCTCCGCCACCGCCCCCAACGTCGCCGCCACCTCCGCATCCCCATGCACGCTGCTGAGGAAGGCCGCCTCGAACTGGCTGGGCGCGAAGTAGACACCCTGTGCCAGCATGGCGTGGAAGAAAGTCGCGTAGCGTTCGGTGTGCGCGTAAGCTTTGGCCTCGTCGTAATTGCGGATGACCGCTCCCGGCCTCTTTGAGGAAGTAGAAGCCGAACATCGACCCGGCCTGCGCCACTTGCAGCGGCACCCCTGCCGACTCCCCTGCCGCGCGAATGCCCTCGGCTAGCGATTGCGTGTGCTGCGCGATGCCCGCAAAGACGCCCGGCTGAAGCAGTTCGCGGATCGTCACCAGCCCGGCGGTCATCGCCAGCGGATTGCCCGATAGCGTCCCGGCCTGATACATCGGCCCGGCAGGCGCGACCGTCTGCATAATGTCCCGTTTGCCGCCATAAGCCCCGACCGGCAGACCGCCGCCGATCACTTTGCCCAGGCAGGTCAAGTCCGGGTCGAGCGACCAGGCCGCCTGCGCGCCCCCCGGCGAGACGCGAAAGCCGGTCATGACCTCGTCCAGGATGAACAGCGCGCCGTACTGGTGGCAGAGGTCGTGCAGGCCCTGAAGGTAGCCCGGCTGCGGCAGCACGAAGCCCATATTGGCCGCAATCGGCTCGACGATCACCCCGGCGATCGACTCGCCTTGCGCGGCGAAGATCTCGGCTACCGCGTCGAGGTCGTTGTAGGGCGCGGTCAGGGTGTTGGCCGTGGTGGCCGCCGGGACACCCGGCGAATCCGGCAGGCCCAGCGTGGCGACTCCGCTGCCCGCCTGCACCAGCAGCATGTCGGCGTGGCCGTGATAGCAGCCCGCGAACTTGAGGATCTTATCGCGCCCGGTGTAAGCCCGCGCCAGACGCAGCGCGCTCATGGTCGCCTCGGTCCCGCTGTTGACAAAGCGGACCATCTCGATAGACGGCACCGTATCGATCACCAGCGCGGCCAGTTCGCTCTCGACCGCCGTCGGCGCGCCGTAGCTCGTGCCGCGCTCGACCGCCGCCTTTAGCGCCTCGACCACCGCCGGATGCGCATGGCCCAGCGTCAGCGGCCCCCAGGACAGCACGTAGTCGATGTAGCGGTTGCCATCGGCATCCCAGAAATACGGCCCTTCCCCACGCTCGATGAAACGCGGCGTCCCACCCACGCTGCGGAAGGCTCGCGCCGGGCTGTTGACGCCGCCGGGGATCAGCTTTTGCGCCTGCTGAAATAAGCTTTCGGATTTTGATGTTTGCATGACTTGGTTTTCCAATCTTATACAATTCTGCATAGGGGACTCAGATTTACCTCGATTCGCCCCCATTGTAACGCGCTTGCGCACGGAGTGGCCGGAAGGCTTCACGGGACGCTGGCGCGGACGGCGCTGGGTCAGTCGCCCGGAATTCAATCCAACGCAGCAGCGGCTTCGGCAAGCAATTGGTTCAAAGCATCACCGAGAATTTTGCGCATCGGCCAGGGGTGGACCTGGGGATGCTGGGGTGTGCGCTGCGGCTGGGCGATGATCCTGACCGCGTCGCAGAAGATCACGAAGAAATGCTCTTTATACGCTTTTTCTCATACCGGGCGAAAGCGCAGCGCCAGCGCTTTGAAACAGCCCGCCTCTGCTTCGGCTGGACCACCTGGTAGCCTGCCGCTTTATTCCGGGCGGGCGCGCTGCATGACCCAGCCCGCCGTCATCAGGGCCAGGCTGATGTACACGGCCAGGATGCCAACGGTCACGCCAAGCCCCAGCAAGCTGTGCTGGTACTCCAGCACCGGCGCAAGCAACTGGACCAGCGCGCCGGTTCCGCCATCGGCCAGGCGAAAGATCGTATGCTCGTAATAGGTCTGGAAATTCCCCGGCTGAAAAGGGAAAACCGCAAAGAGCAGGACCGGGGCAAAGCGCAGCAGCGCCGCCACGACAAAACCGGCCCAGTTGCCCAGCGTCATGGCCGCCGCCACACCCAAGCCGTACGAGCAGGCTGTTTCGAGCAGGGTGAGCACTACGACAGCGGCCAGGATCGCGAAGGCTCTGGCAGGCGTGAACCAAAGGGTCTCCTGCGGCGTCATCATCTGACCGAAGGCCAGCGACGTGACAATGCCCAGTTGAACGATCCCCAACGCCAGCATCCAGCCGCGCAGACGGTACATCGCCGCCCACCACCAGCCGATGAAGATGCGCGCATTGCTGAGCGAGGTCAGCCGGAAGACGTTGGAATCGCCAAGAATACTGTCCCGCGCAACCACCGTCGTCCCGGCGGCGATAAAGCGCAGCACGACCATCGCTTGAAAGGTCCAGGCGAAGAGTTGAACGTAGCCGATATAAGCCCGCGACTGCTGCGGGGCCAGGCTGCTGACGACGAAGAACAGCATCATGACGACTACCGAGAGCGCCAGGGTAACGCTGCCCAGCGAATCGGATACTCGTTTGAGGAAGGACATCCTGCGCTGCTGGTGATGCAGCAGATACAGTATCAGAGGATTGTTGGGGAGCAGGCTGCGTAGGGTGGGACTCCAGATCATTTCCATGCGTGAAAACTCTTAATCACTCCTAAAGCACTTATTATCCTCAATTCTACTATTAATGAACTTGCAAATTCCCATATTCGCCTGTTTAGGACGGGCGCTCGACCAGATCCGGCGTAATATCGGCGATGGAGTCGCAGCCGCAGAGGGCCATGGCGATGTCGAACTCTTCTTTGAGCATGTCCAGCACTTCGGTCGCGCCTTCGCGCCCGCGATAGGCCAGGCCCCACAGCACCGGCTGGCCCAGCAGAACGGCTTTTGCGCCCAGCGCCAGCGCCTTGAGCACATCCGTCCCGCGCCGGATGCCGCCATCCACCAGGACGTCAAGCTGATCGCCCACCGCCTCGACAATCGGCGGCAGTGCCTCAATCGTAGCCGGGACCGTGTCCAACTGGCGGCCCCCGTGATTCGAGACGACGAGTCCCGGCAGCACCATGATCGACTGCGCGGCGGGCGTCGTCGGGCCGCAGCACGCCTTTCAGCACGATGGGCAGCCGCGTCTGTGTGCGCAGCCACTCGACGCTCGCCCAATCCAGCGCTTCATGCTCGATGCTCTGGACAAAGGTCTGGACGCTCGCCCCCGGATGGTCCTGCCGCCAGCGCTGGAATAGCTGCGTGTGGCTCAGATTGGGCACATCGACTTCCGGCACCGGGCCGCTGCGCCGGTGGGCTTCGCGCTTGCCGAAGGTCGCCATATCGACCGTGAGGAAGATGGCCCGGTAGCCCGCCTGCTCGGCCCGCGCCACCATATCCTCCGCCGACTCACGGTTGATGAAATACAACTGGTAGAACAGCGGAATGTCTACCTGATCGGCCAGATCTTCGAGCGCGGTCGTGGCGTAAGTGCTGAGCGTCATCGCCAGGTCGCAGGCTTGCGCGGCCTGAGCCACGCCGACCTCGCCATCCGGGTGCGCCAGCCGCTGAAAAGCCATCGGCGCGATGATGACCGGGTGCGCCAGCCTGCCGCCCAGCAGCCCAACCTGCGTATCCCGCTGACTGACATCGACCAGCACATGCGGCAGCAGTTTGAGGCGCGTGTAGGCAGCCCGATTCTCGCGCCGGGTGAACTGATCCTCCGCCCCGGATGTGAAGTAATCGAAGGCGACATCGTCCAGCGCCGCCCGCGCCAGGGCTTCATATTCGGCCAGATTCTGAGGCATGATTCCTCCTCTGGAAAGCTGAGCGGCTAAGCCATCAGCCGAAAATGTTTTTGTTTAGCCGGCAAGTCAGCCAAAAAATCGCGTGTCGTAGGGGAGGGTCTGAGACCCTCCCCTACACCCAATGAGCCGTTTTGATACACTCTGATCCGAACAATTGGTGGCCAGCGCAAAAAACGATGGGATGCGAGGTGTGAAGAGCAGGCGGTGCAAAAAGGAAAGGTGCAGCGGAGACAGAAAAGAAAAAGGAACGGAGCAAGGGCACGAAGCGGAGCTAAGTGCGGGAAGCCAAGTGACGACGCAATAGCAATAGAAGGCTGAAGTTGCGATACTGCGCTGGTGGGAAATTAATCGTTGATCTCGCTCTCACTGAACTGACTATCCGCAGGGCTGGCGTTTGCATTGCAGAGTGTTCGTGAAATCGGAGAAATATCTGAGAAATATCGATGTGAACGAAAACTAGTAGATGTATAGGGATATGTGTTGGGTTTGAAAAAAGTTAGTTTTGGGGGGTAAGGTTGCTTAGGCTTCGGCGTGGTTTTGTTGGTTATCATTCGAACACTGGCTTAGATTCCGCCTTCGCCGAGGATAGCGATGGCCGCACGCAGCGCCGCCGCCAGATCGGGATGATCGTCGCCAAAGGCAATGACGGCCTGCTCCAGTTCGTCGAGCAAGCCGGGATGCGCCTCGCCCGCCTGCACATGCTGCTTGAGTTCGTCAAGCTGTGCCTGCTGCGTCTCATCCACGCCCTGCGTGTTTTCAAGCTGCTGGTTAAGTTGATCCAGGGTTTCGCGTTTCATAGGAGCCTCGGTTCCTTGCACTGCCCCTGATGATACCGCATGTATGCCGCTTTATGCGTTTTCCTGGATCGAGCCGCGCTCACCGCGCAGCGAGACGACGACCAGCGCCGCGATAATCACCACGACTGCCAGCCAGTACAGCGCCCAGCCGCCCGTGCCGATGTCGAAGCCCACGATCAGGTTGGGCAGCAGTTCGGTCAGGGTGCCGAAGAGGCCGACGGCCACCAGCAGCACGCCAGAAGCCCGGTTCAGCAGCACATGATGCTGCGCTAACCAGCGCACCAGACGCCGCTGCACCGGCAGGGCAATCACCGGCAGCAGGGCCAGCGGCCAGCCAAAACCCAGGCCGAAGAAGAGGAAAAAGAGGATGCCATCCAGCAGCGCGCCGGTGCCGCTCACCGCCCCGACACTGAAGGCCGCCGTAATCAGCGGGCCGACGCAGGGCAGCGTCATCGGGCCAAACAGCAGGCCGTAAACGTAGGCGGTAGCGAAGCGGTTTTTGAGCAGCGGAGCCTGCACCGTCGAGAGGCGGGCGAAGGGGTTGCGCCCGCTCAGCATCAGCAGGCCCATCACGATGACGATGCCGTAGACCAGCGGCAGCAGGATCACCAGCACGCTGGCGAAGGACTGCTGTAAGAGATACAGCGCCAGCCCGACCAGCAGCATCATACTCAACACCCCGGCCAGGACCACCACGCCCAGCCAGAGACCGGTCCTGCGCTTATCATCGCCGGTCCCGGCCAGGAAGGCCAGCAGACCCGGATACAGCGGCAGCAGACAGGCGTTGGTCAGAATCGCCGCGTTGCCCAGGCTGAAAGCGGTCAGCAAATCGCTCATGCTCAGGCGCTCGTCAGGGCGGCCCGCAGCGAGTCGCTGGATTCGCTGCCGGTGGTCAGATCAGAGACGCGGCCATCGGGATAGATAATGAAGTGCGGCGTCGAGGGCGGCGAGAGAATCACGCGGCCAAAGGCATCCGACAGCGCGGCCATCATCTCTGGCGAGGCGATAGCGAAGGTCCAGCCGAAGCCTTCACGCTCAGCATAAGCCGCCAGGTCCGCATCGCCGATGTTCTCGCCCACGCTCAGCGAAATAAAGAGAGTGTCCCCGCCCTGCCCCAAGTCGTTGTAGACCGAAACCACCCGCTGCTGCTGGCCGCGACAGAGCGGACACCAGGTCGCCATTGGCTCCACGTAGACCGTCTTCCCGGCGAAATCCGCCAGCGTGAAAGTCTCACCGCTGCGCGCATTGGTCAGTTGAATCGTCTGCCAGGCCGGGCGCTCCATCGCAGACTGCGCCGCAGGGGCATCGGTCGGCGGGATGTCAGTTGCTGGCACAGCCGTTGCTGGAACGTCGGTCGCGGGCACGTCGGTCGCTTGCACAGCCGCCTGTTCGGCGGTCGGTGTGGCCGCAGGCGCAGTGGCACAGGCTGCCGTCAGCAGTACAAGCAGCGGAATCACAAGACGTCGCATCACGGGGCCTCCCTCAGGCTGAATGTCAGGAACCCGTCAACAGGCGGGTCGCCCTGAGGGTGACGCAAAATGATTGCGATTCTCTAACAATCACGTAAATCGCACGTTAGCGCGCTGAGTTTTGAGGCTTCCAGGGACGGCATGGCCCTGTGATAGAATCGGCCTATCCGAAGACGACGGAGGGAGCCGCTATGCTGAAGCGCCGCACGCTGCTCAAGCTCGCCATCCTGTTCAGCCTTGCGCTGAGCCTCGCCCCGGTTCAGGCCAGCCCGGCACCGGCTCCGGGACATCCCGGCTGCGCGGGCATCAGCGTCGAGACGCCGCAGACGCCGGACTGTGACGCGGTCATGGCGGCGCAGCCCTACCCCGACGTGAATCCCATTCCCTTCGATATGGGCGTGATTGCGGGCCAGGACTTTGTCTACTTCGACTCCGACGAAGTCCCGCTCTACAACCATCCCGACGGCAAGGTGCTGGAGACCTTCACAGCGGGTCGCAGCAGCTACGTCAATGTGATTCAGATCTCGGACGATGGCAAATGGGCCGAGGTGCGCTACGGACGCTGGGCCTCACTCGAAAATGCCCACTTCGCCGAACCCTCTACCTTCACCGGCGTGACCATCAACAGCATGGCGATGCCCTTCGCCTGGGCGATCTACGATGGCTGCGCCTCGCTCACGCCGGGCGGCGCGCGCAACTGTGCGCAGGCGGGGGCCTTTCAGTCGCTACGACATCATGAACGTCTACGCCACCGTCACCGTCGGCGACTGGGACTGGCATCTCGTCGGGCCGCACAAGTGGATCCAGCAGACCAATCTCAGCATTGTCTACCCCACCCCGCCGCGCGTCTTCGCCTGGCACTGGATCGGCGTCAGCACCTACGAGCAGAACCTCGTCGCCTACGAAGGCGAGCGGCCCATGATGGCGACGCTGGTCTCCACCGGCAATATGGAGGTGGAGAAATTCCGCACCGACGCCGGGGTCTGGCATGTCGATCTGCTGTGGGACAAGGGGCCGATGACCGGCGCGGCGGGCAGCGATGCCTTCTACGACCTGGATCAGGTGCCCTACCACATGTATTTCAACTGGAAAGAGGCGCTGCACGGCGTCTACTGGCATGACAACTTCGGTTACTACTGGTCGCACGGCTGCGTGAACCTCACCGTCAGCGACGCCAAATGGCTGTGGGACAACTGGGTGATCCTGGGCACCACCGTCTACGTCTACGACGAAAAACGCGGGTAGAGCCTGCGTCTGGCCCAGTGCAAAAGAAACCCGCCCCGGCCGCTTATTTTGTGCCGGATTTTGCACAAATAGCCGTGTGTTTCGTTGCAATTCTGGAGTGAAAATAAGGGACCTTTTCGTTTAAATTCGCTTATGTGTTTCGGTTGAGAATTGTTTTCAGAAATATCGTCCTTTGTGCTGATTCTTTGCCTGACGAAACTATGTGGTGGGACGATCCCTACCGTTTAGCGCTCACTGAGATTGACCAGCCAGATGTGGGGAGTCGTGTCCAAGGGTCGGACCACTGCTGAGACGGTGTAATTGACCTGATCCCAGTACAAAATCAAGGTTTGAACTGAGCGCCCTCGCCATATCCGATCTGGTTCCTCCCACTGCTGGATCAGGCTGTCAAGCTGGAGCGTGTTGGAGCGGAAATTGACTTCCGAGATGGTTTCATTGTCCGTCGCAAGTGTAATCAGGTAAAACGGTCCATCTTCTGGAACAATCGTACAGGGACTGGGGTTCGCATCGTGCTCCGACATAGCCGACGCTTCCCCGCAGATGACCTCATCCAAGTTGGGGAGAGGTTGGCCTGGCATAAGGGCCTCGTATTCGGGGAAAACGTTGGCAGCTGGATCATCAGCCAGGCTTTGGCTGGCAACCAGAGTCAAACTCAGGCTCATTAACACTGTAACCAGGATAACGATAATCAGCGTCACTGTCCATTTGAATGTGAAGAACATGGACACAACCCTTCAGAACAGTCGATGGACTGAGCTTAAGGGTTGTGATCGGGTAAAATCACCTGGCTAAGGTCTAGAGTTGGGGTTGGTTATTGCGGGAGTAGGCCCAGTTCGCGGGCTGCGGCGACCGCCTGAGTGCGGCTGTTCACCTCAAGCTTGCTGTAGATCTTGCCTGTGTACCATTTCACTGTTCCCAGCGAGTAGGCAAGCTGGCGGGCGATCTCGCGGTTGGAGCAACCGTCAGCGACAAGCTGCAATATCTGCAGTTCGCGCGCCGAAAACTGGTCCTGACCCACCATTGAGGCCGCCCCGTTCAATGATGTGGCGCAGTTCCTCGCAGACGGCTTTGATCGTGGCTTCAGGATCCAGTGCCTGCCGCGCGCGATGGCCGCCTGATAAGCCCCGGAGTCCGGCAGCGCACTGTAGCGCCTCAGGTATTCTCGCACATGCCCGTCGTCGTATTTATCCGAATAATGATTAAAGAGCGCAAAGAGTTCCAGTGCGCGCTCCACTCGTCCGGCGGCCAGATACAACTCACCTGCCAGCGCCACAGTGCGCAGACCGTCGACCTTAATGAGTACTCCGAACTCATTGATAGCGCCCGGTGGAGCAAATCTATGGCCGTATCATGATCGCCCTGCCGCAGTGCTACCCTGCCAAGTTCATATAGAGCTGCGACAATACCCCAGAGAAGGCCCAGCTTTGTGCACAGATCGAGGGCAAGCTGGCTGTAACGTTGGCCTTCCTCCCACTGCCCGCCATGTTCCAAAACATAGGAATAGTTCACGTAGGCCGCTGCCATTGACGCTTCATTGCCGATCTGGATGGCACAATGTAGACCCTCCTCTGCGTGGGACAGTGCCTGCTCATATCTACCTGGTGTGTTGGCGTAGAAACTGGCCAAAAACGGCAGTTCCGAGGCCAACCCGCTGAGATCATCCAAAGATCGGTACAGGCTGACGGATTCTTCAAGGCATCGGATTGTCGTCGCCAGATCGGGCGCAAGCCAAGCTATCGCACCGAGCGTCCAGGCCATATCGGCGCGCAGATTATGCTCGCGGAGAGTTCTCTAGACTGTTTTCCAGGAGTGCACGTGCCTCTTCCATGCGGTGCAGCGACGTCACGAGCCGAGTATAATGGGCCTGAAGACGGGCATAGACCTGAGCGATCTCCGATTGCGAGCGCCCGGTCTCCAGCGCGCGCAAGGCTTTGGCGAAGACCCGCTCACCGTTTTGGAATCGGCTTCCGACACTGTAGAAGTGACAGAGTGCGACCAATGATCGGTCCAACTGCGTCGTTTTGCGTCGGGCGATAGCCCAATCCCAGCAAGCGCGCACATTGTCGATATCGCCCTCGATAGCCGCAAGTGCCTCGCCATAACCATTCGTCTTGAAAAGCTGTTCCTGCTGAGCCAGTAAGTCCGCGAAGTAGTCACAGTGGCGATCTCGCGCCGATTCCCAGGCCGCTCCACCCTGGCCAAGCTGCTCCTCGCCATACTGCCGCAGCAGTTCCTGAATGTCGTAGCGATTTCGCTCCGGGTCCCAGCGCAGCCAGGATTTATCCAACAGAATCGCCATATCGCGCAGTGAGGCGCCGCTGACGGCCTCAGCCGCCTCCCGGCTAAAACCACCGCGACAGATCGACAGGCTGGCAAAGACATCCTGTTGTTCTTGCCCCAACATCGCCCAGGAATGATCCAACACTGCGCGCATTGTGCGGTGACGCGACGGTGTATTCCGGTCGCTTAGTTCCAGAATACTCAGGTTGTGCTCGATCTCCGCCGCGATCTCATCACAGCGCAGCATCCGCACCCAGCTAGCGGCCATCTCCAGCGCCAGCGGCATCCCCTCCACCAGACGGGAAATCGCCACGACACCCGGCACTTCATCCTCCAGCTGAAAATCCGGGCGTGCCCGCCGTGCACACTGGACAAAAAGCTGGACGGCGCTGTGCATCCCTCCCTCTGCCCGGTATGTCTCAACATCCGGCGGGTAGGCCAGGCCGCGAACTTCATAGGTCCATTCCTCTCGCAGCTTGAGCCGTTCCCGCGAGGTGGTCAACAGGGTTACTCCCGGCGCGGCAGCCAGCAGTTGGCTGAGCAGATCGACTCCGCTCAGTACATGTTCCAGGTTGTCCATCATCAACAGCATGGTCTTGCCATTCAGGAAAGCAAATAGCGCAGCCTTTGGATCGCCCCCGCTGAAATGCTGATAACCCACATGCTCCCAGATCGTGGAGACCATGTCCTCTGGCGAGGTCAGCGGCTGCAAAGCAACGACGTGGACACCATCCTCGTAATGCGCCGCCACGCGGTCCGCGAGTTCGAGCGCCAGCCGGCTCTTGCCAATCCCACCGGGACCGAGCAGGGTTAACAAACGGCAGACTGGATCGTCCAGCAGCGTGGCGATTTCTCGCAGTTCATCAGCACGACCAACGAACTCGTTCACTTCTAAAGCGATATCTAAGCCTTGCATTGGTCTATCTTCCAGAAAGTTACAGGATTGACTACTATACTAAACGTTTTTTCACCCATGACAAAGTCGATCTGCCAAGAAGCTTCAGTCAGATACCTGGGCCACAAATCGTTCCCTACTTTTGTTGCGGTCCAATCCAACTGCGGTCCGACCCAGCTATAACCGTTCCATCCTGGCTAGGGGACGCTTGTTTCAGGGGCTGATGGCGGGACCCCGACTGCGCAGCCAGAGACAAAAAACGGAACACCTGCTCAGCATCACCGCCCGGCGCGCTGCTATCCTGGAGCCATGCGATCCACCTTACGAACCCGCGCCTTCAACTCAGCGCAGCACAAGCTGGGGACCTTTGCCGCCATACCCCCCCTCGGCGGCGGCAAACCGACACGATCCAGAATGCCTTGAATGGCTAAGTGGAGGGAGCCGTGCTGCTTCGGGGGGAATCAAAAGTCCCTCGCCCTGAGGGAGAGGGATTTTGGGGTGAGGGCTGTAATGTTGGTTTTACTCAGCACGCATTGCTCAGACTCAGCACTGCCTACCAGGCATAGGCCTCTGGCGCAGCGCCCCCTGGCCCCGGCCAGATCTGGTCCAGCGTCTGCAGGTGTTCATCGCTTAGCTTGATCTCCAGCGCGTGCAGGCCGCCGTCCAACTGCGCCATTGTGCGCGGCCCGATAATCGGCGCGGTCACGACCGGGTTATGCAGCAGCCAGGCCAGCGCCACATCGGCGGGATGCTCGCCCAGGTCTTTGCAGAAGGACTCGTAGCGCTCGATCTGCGGACGCTGCGCCTCGACCCGTTTCCGCATCCCCTCGCTCATGCGGCGTTCGCCTTCCTCGCCCAGCACCCCGGCCAGCAGGCCTCCACCTACAGGGCTGTAAGGGATCAACCCGACGCCATAATCTTCGCAGACCGGGATCATCTCCAGCTCGACGGCGCGCACGGTCAGGTTGTACTTGCTCTGCTCGCTGACCAGGCCCATGAAGTTGCGCCGTTTGGCGGCTTCGTTGGCCTTGACGATGTGCCAACCCGCGAAGTTACTGCTGCCCACGTAGAGGATCTTGCCCTCGCGCACCAGTTGCTCCATGCCCTGCCAGATCTCTTCCCAGGGCGTCTCGCGGTCGATGTGATGCATCTGGTACAGGTCGATGTAATCGGTCCCCAGGCGTTTGAGGCTGGCCTCGCAGGCCCGCTTGATGTTCAGCGCCGAAAGCTTGCCCTCGTTGGGCCAATCGCCCATCGCGCCATAGAGCTTGGTCGCCAGCACGGTTTTCTCACGCCGTCCGCCGCCTTTGGCGAACCAGTGCCCGATGATCTCCTCGGTATGGCCGTGATGACTGCCCAGCCCGCCGTTGACGCCGTAGCGGTTGGCGGTGTCGAAGAAGTTGATCCCGGCCTCCAGCGCCCGGTCCATGATGGCGTGGCTGTCCGGTTCTTCGGTGCGCGGGCCAAAGTTCATCGTGCCCAGGCACAGGCGGCTGACCTGAAGGCCAGTGCGTCCTAAGTGGGTGTATTCCATGGGGAGTTCTCCTTAACTAAGCTGCGTTTCAGATATGGGATGGGGACCGCCGCGTCCCCGCCGTGAAATCAAGTTCGAGTGCCTGCCCGGCATAAGCGATGCGATACTGGCCGCTGCCGTAGTCGCTGCGGCAGTAGGGATTATCGAAGCGGGCGTAATCGCGCAGCGGTTGGGCTGCCTCGTTGACCGTGAGCGGTGTCTCCCAGCCGAAGCGCACCGGCCCGATGCCTGGCGCGGCATAGCGCAGGGACAGCCCCTCGATATGGCGTTCCGCCTGGGCGATGCACTCGGTCCATGCGCTAAACGATCCATCGACCGCTTCCCGCCCCAACTGGCAAATCCAGACGTTCTGGCGTCCCCTGGCGATCAATCCCTCGCCCTGTAAGACGCCATCGCTTGTCCAATGCGCTGCCTGATGCGAATACAGGGCGAGATAGCCCTGCCCTTTGCGCGCAAAAACCCAGCCCTCCCGGTCAATCACTTCGTCGAAGGCGGCGCGCGGAAAGACCGCTACGGTGTAATCGAGCAGCGCTTCTTCCGACGGCCCCGGTGAGGGCATGGCGTTCCCGCTGGCCTCCGGCGGAAACTGCGTCGGCGGGCCGGGCACGGGCTGCGCCGGAATATCGTAGAGCGCGATCAGCAGGTTACGATACTGCGCCGCGCGTGGGAAGCGCCCGACCCAGTATTTGTAGCTCTCTTCATCTTCGTTGCCCCGGTGCAGCGTAAAAACGATGGCTTCCGGCCCCAGGGTCGCCTGCCAGATATGCTGTTGAAAGCCGGGCTTGCCCTTGCGGTAATCCTGGGCGCAAGACAACTGATAATCCGGCGTCCGGTAGGTATATTTGTTGACCTGGCTCATCGTCGTCCGGTCCAGATCACCGTCGTGTTCAATGCCCTGGCGGGCCATCTCAGTGTAGGTCGCCGCGACGGCTTCGAAATAGGGCCGCATGACCACGTTGAAGCGGTGCGATTTGATCTGCTCGGCCAGCTGCAAGGTCGCCTGGACGTTGCGCTGATTGGCGTACTGTCCGGCTCCCCATAAGACCATCGCCGTATCCAGCTCGTCAAAGCGGATCCCATAGCGGGGCGCATCGTCAATGCCCAGACTGTGGTGTTCCCGGTTGATCGTTTCGTCCGGCATGGCCTGAGCGATGGACTCGATCACGGCGGGCACCCGGTAGCGCGGGCTGGTCGCCAGCGAGACAGCGGTCATACTGTTAGGGTTGTTGAACAGGCCCATGCCCCAGGCGATTTTCTGGACCCCGGCCATCGCTTCCTCATGAATGTTCAGGACATGCTTGGGGTAAGATCGCCCATGCGAGGTGCCATAGACACCGCGAAAGGAGTCAATCGCCATATCGAAGAACATCACATCCAGGATCATGGCCGCTTTGCTGGCGATCTCCGGGTCTTCGGCGAAGTCGGCCAGGTTGAGCAGCGGCGTCATATCCTCGTCGTAATAACAGTTCGAATCCCATTCCGAAAAGCCGATTCTGGCTCGGAGATCGATCCAGGCCAGGATCCGGGTACGAGCGTGCTCCTGGTGCCAGCGGCCAGTCTGCCCGACATTGCTGAAGACGTGATCCGGGAACATCTGCCCGGCCAGGTATTCATCGGCGTGGAACATGATCTGATGATTCTCGGACCAGAAGCACATGAGATCGTCGTAGCCCGGTTCGTCGATCCAATACTTGAAATTGCGCAGACTGTCGCGCACCGCCTTGACGACGTCAGGGTCGAGCAGCGGATTATCGGCATACAGGTACAGCAGGCGCAGCAAGCCGGCGACGGTGAAATCCGCACAGTCATAGCGCTGGTTCACGTGGTCGAGGGCTTCACGGATGCTGGCCGTATCAATCGGACTCTCACCCAGAGCCAGACGACAGAGCTGCGAAAAGAAGCCATCGCGCCCATGCCCTGGCGAGGCCGCTGCCGCGAATTCGAGAAAGGCCCGGCGACAACTCTCGTAGGTCCCCTGCGCGCTCGGCCAGTATTCATCTTGTGTCATGGACGTACCTTGTGCTTAACATTCATCAATTGTGCTATGGACTGCTGCTAGCTTACCGGAGCCATCACCGTCTCACCAACCGATTGAGCTTATATGGATTCTGCGTAGTACAGCACAAATTGATAGTCGGCGGGCAGATCGTAAGGGCTGGCCTGGGGCGGACTCAGCGTGAAATAGTTGCGCAGCAGACGCAGGGTCGCTGTATCATCCGGCTCGATGAAAAAGGCGTGGTCGATCCCGGTCTGCAAGCCAGCGATGGTGTCCGCCGTGAACTCGTCTGAAGCCACCGTGTCTACGGTCAGGTCGTCGCGCATGAAGCGCAGCACTCCGGCAAGAAAATTCGGGTCGGGCGGCACAGCGCTGATAATATGGATCGCCGTCCCCGCCGGAAAATCGAGCGAACGCAGCACCGCATCCTGCGCGTCCCGGTGCGGCCAGCTCGCCCGCTGCTGTTCATATAATGGAAGGTGAACCTCGAAGTAGTAGCCTGCCTGCGTGAGCGCCAGCGCAATCACCAGCACAGCCATCAGCAGCGGCTGCCATCGCCCTTCCGGCCAGATCAAGGGCAGCGTGCAGCGGATTCCCACTGCCGCCAGCAGCATCAGCGCCGGGAAGACCAGCACAAAGCGCGTCGATGCGCTGCTGTCCACCAGCAGATTGTTGCCCAGCGAGACGCTCAGCAGCCACAGGATCAGCAGCAGTGGGCCGGGAGATCGCCAGCGCCAGAGCGCATAGGCCAGGCCCAGTAGAAAAGCCGGAACCACCCAGACCAGCAGCAGCGGGGTATCGCCAGCATAGTAAGACGTTGGGTCCGGCAGATGCGTATAGACCAGCAAGGCCGGGGCCAGATGGTCGCGGAGATGCGGTCCGAAATCACCTGACGCCAGCACCGACTGCCAGTAGCCCAGGCTGAGACCGGCGTTTTGCTCCACCATGCGGGCAGCCAGCGAGCTGTGTACGCCCAGCAAGGTAGTGTAGACCGGCAGCGCGACGATCAGGGTCGCTAGCACGGCGATGAGCAGATAGCGCCGGGGCGTCCGCCAGATGAGCAGCGCGCCCAGCAGCCACAGCACCGCCAGCGGCGTGAACAGCAGCCGTCCGCCTTCATAGAAATAATGCGTCAGGCCCAGCAGTGCGCCCCCAAGCGCATAATCCAGCGGACGCTGACGCATCAAGCCGCGCGCCAGGAAGGCCAGGGCCAGCGTGCCGAACAGCGGATCGGCGATGTTGTTCAGGCCCAGGCGGCTGAAATGGAGATGCGGCGGGAAGGTCGCCAGCAGCAGCGCCGCGATCAGTGCCGTCTTGCGGTCGAAGAGCGTCTTCGCCAGCAGATACAGCGCCGGGATGCCTAAAGCGCCGATGACTGCGCTGGCCGCGCGTAATCCCACGAAATTCCGTCCGAAAAGCGACACACCCTGAAGTTGTAGAAAAGGGTACAGGTAGGGAAAGGCCGCGACACTGCTGATAGGCCGGAGAATTTCGAGCGTGCTGTTGGCTCGCAAATCCAGAATGGCATTGGAAAAACTGAGTTCATCGACGAAGAAGCGCAGGTGCTGGTCAAGCTGCCAGAAACGCAGCCCCAGCGCCAGCCCGGTCAGCGCCAGCAGCAGCAGTATCTCGCGCCAGCGGGGGTCCGGCAGCGCGAAATCTCGGCCTGCCAATCCCAGCACCACCAGCGCAACCCCCACGCACAGCAGCCCAAATTGGACCGCTGACGGGACCGAGTTCGAGCACCGCCAATCCCAGCAGCTTGCCGTTGATCTCCGCCAGCAGTGCCAGCAGCAGACAGCCCGGCACAAGCAGGCTCCAGCGCAGCGCATTGGAGTCGGCGTCCCGCTCAGCCGGAACCGGCAGCGCAGGCAGCGGCGCAGCCCAGGCGCAGCGACCCGCCCAGCGCAGCCGCACCGAGCAGCATCAACACCACCGCCAGCCAGAGTATTCCGCTGAACGCAGGCTGGAAGGCATAGGCACTGGCCGCCATCAACAGCAGCGCCATGATCGCCATTGATCTGGAGCTAAGCTTCAAAGTCGTTCCTCATGACCTGGACACGCTTTTGTTTTATACTACAGCAAGGAGACGAATGAGGTGCAGCATGATCGCGCAGGCACAGATGACGGCGGAAGAATTCCTGCTCTTTGCCGAGCAGCATCCTGAGAAACGCTTTGATTTCACCGACGGGGAGATGGTCGAGGTGTCACCAAAAGCCTTGCACGGACGTATTCACTCCATTTTTGTGGGTGCATTCCTAAATTACAACGCCCAGCACCCGGTCGGCGTGGTCTATACCGAAACCCTGCACGATCTGGAGGGCGAGAAGTTCATGCCCGAAGTCTGCATCAACCAGCCCACCGACGCCGACTACCTGACCACCCCGCCGCTGGTCGCCGTCGAAATCCGCTCCGACTCGCAGTCCAGGGTCTCGCAGCGGCGCAAAGCCGAGGCCTACATCCGGCTCGGCACGCAGATGGTAATTCTCGTCCTCCCGCTGGAACAGGTCGAAATTTACCAGCCCGGCCAGGACGTGATCGTCCTCTCTGCCGACGACACGATTGACGGCGGCAACGTCCTCCCCGGCTTCGCACTGCCCGTGCGGGATGTGTTGGAATAATTTCCGTTGCCCTCGCGGCCTCAGCGAAATATCTGATGGAATCCCCCGTAGAAATACCCGCCGATCCGCCTGACCAATCCCGCCCTGCTCTGCCCCATGCCTACACCCTGACGCGCTGGCTTTTCCTGCGGGCGCTGGCGCTGGTCTATTTCTTCGCTTTCGCCTCACTGGCGACGCAGATTCTGGGACTCTACGGCAGCCAGGGGATCGCCCCCATCCACGATTACTTGCAGGCCGTGCAGCAAAGTTATGGCAGCGAGGCCTACCGGCTGCTGCCCAGTGTGCTCTGGTTGAACGCCAGCGATCCGGCGCTGCAATTCGTGACGCTGGCCGGGATGGTCATCGCGCTGCTGCTGCTGGTCGATGTCGCGCCAATGCTCTGCACACTCGTGCTGTGGGGACTGTATCTCTCGCTGGTCAGCGCCGGACAGGTCTTCCTCAGCTTTCAGTGGGATATTCTGCTGCTGGAGACCGGCTTCCTGGCGATCTTCCTCGCGCCACCGCATCTCATTCCGCGCGTGTCGCAGCAGCGTTCCCCGGCGCGGCTCAATATCTGGCTGTTTCGCTGGCTGCTGTTCCGGCTGATGTTCAGCTCCGGCGTGGTCAAGCTCGCCAGCGGCGACCCGACCTGGCACAATCTGACCGCCCTGGAATACCATTACTGGACTCAGCCGCTGCCGACCCCGCTGGCCTGGTACGCCCATCTGCTGCCGGATGCGATTCAGCGCCTTTCAGCGGGGATGATGTTCATGATCGAGCTGGTCCTGCCCTTCCTGATCTTCGGGCCGCGCCGTCTGCGCTTCGTCGCCGCCGGCGGGATCATCGGCCTGCAAGTGCTGATCGGCCTGACCGGCAACTACACCTTCTTCAACGGGCTGACCATCGCCCTATGTCTGCTGCTGTTTGACGACAGCTTCCTGCGCCGATTCGTCCCCAGGCGCTGGCGGGAGCGATTTCAGTGCCGAAGCTGCGCCTCAGCCACGCTACCGCCGGGCCATTGCCATCGGATTAGCGGTCGTGATTCTGCCGCTCAGCGCGGCACTGATGGGCCAGCAGTTGAGCCGTCTGCCCCTGCTGGTGGGACCGCTGCAAGACTTGTCGGGCATTCTGCGGCCACTGCGCATCGTCAACGCCTACGGTCTCTTCGCCGTGATGACCACCACCCGGCGCGAAATCGTGGTCGAGGGCAGCAATGACGGCGAGACCTGGCAGGCTTACAGCTTCAAATATAAGCCCGGCGATGTGCAGCGTCCGCCACCCTGGATTGAACCCTTTCAGCCGCGCCTGGACTGGCAGATGTGGTTCGCCGCGCTGGGCCGTGCCGAGCAGAATCCCTGGTTCAGCAATTTCATGGTCCGGCTGCTGCAAGGCTCACCGGAGGTGCTGGCGCTGCTGGAGGACAACCCCTTCCCGGATGCACCGCCGCAGTACATCCGCGCTGTCAGCTACGATTATCACTTCACGGACTGGGCTGAACGCAGTCAGACGGGGGCATGGTGGCAGCGCAGCCCGGCAGCAGATTATTTCCCGGCCATGTCGCTGCCATAGAGAATCCATGACGTTCCTCGTTGAAAAATGCGCCGCCGCGGAGTAGGGTCAGAGATGGACTGTAAGACAAGGACAGACTGATGAACAAACGTGACGCGATCCTGAGCCTGCTGGATGACTCGCAGCAGCCTTCGACTATCCCGGCAGCCTTTTTCCTGCACTTCCCGCCCGAATTTCACGCGGGGCAGGCCGCCGTCGATAAACACAGCGAGTACTTCCACTACACCGGCATGGACCTGGTCAAAATCCAGTTTGAACGCCGCTTCCCGCAGATTGGCCGACATTCAGAGGCCGGAGGATTGGGCCAGGGTGCCGCTGCTGGGGGCGGACTATTTCGAGGGCCAGCTTAAGGCGGTCGAGGGCCTGGTGCAGGCGCTGAAGCACGAGGCGATGGTGATCGTCACCCTGTATTCGCCCTTCATGTGCGCCGGACATGTGACCGGGAAGGACCTGCTGCACCAGCATCTTGAGCAGGACCCGGAAGCGGTCAAAAAGGGCATGGAGATCGTCACCGAGAGCCTGCTCAACTTCGTCGCGGGCCTGCATCGACCTGGGCGTGGACGGCTTCTACGCCTCGACCCAGGGCGGCGAGGCCGGGCGCTTCGAGGATCCGGGCATCTTCGACATTGCCATCCGGCCCTATGACCTGCGGGTGATGAACGAGATCAACGAGACCTGCGATTTCAACATCCTGCACGTCTGCGACTATGCCCTGCCCTACGATGATTTCTCGCGCTTTCTGGATTATCCGGGCGACGTGGTCAACGCGCCGCTGCATCTGAGCGGGGAGACGCTCTCGACGAGCGCTGCCGCCGAGATGTTCAAGCGGCCTTTCATGGGCGGATTGGAGCGCCTGGGCATCCTCGCCACCGGTACGCCGGAGCAGGTCCGGCAGGAGACCGAGGCCGTGCTGCGCGCCGCGCCTGACCGCTTCATCCTGGGGGCGGACTGCACCGTGCCCAGCGAGACTCCCTGGGACAATCTGAAGACGGCCATCGACACGGCGCACCACTGGCAGGCTTAGGGCGCGTCTTTATAGTTCTTTATAAGTTATCCCCGGCCAATAACAGGTTTTCTCAGAGAGGTCGTGCTATAATCTCTCCATCAGGGTGGAGTATGAGTGATGTTAACAGAAAAATATATCCAGCTTATTGGCAACATGGCGGCAAACCGCCTGATGCGGCGCTATTCTCACCTCGACATCAAGTTCTTCGCGGGCAAGCGCGGCGACATGATGCGCATGTACATGGTGCAGCGGGACGACAAACGCCAGCTGACCGGCAGGCTCTACGATGTCGAGCCAATCCCGGCCTGCAAACGCGCTGGGTCAAGGAGCTGGCGGACCGGATCGAAGCCAAGATGCTCGAAGGCGTCAAGCAGTTCCTCGGCCCCACGCAGCAGACACCGCCCCGCCCTGCCGATGCTCCCACCGCGCCGGACGTCCAGCCCCCGCCGGACGACCCCAAACCCACGGCAAGCACCGGGACGGACGAGGCTCAGCAGGGGTACTAAATCAGCCTCTGATTCAGCAGCAGTGTTTACACTGTGTTGATTGAACTCCGGCCCGTCAATATTCTAAAATCCTCATAATGGCTGATGAATCTGACTGGACAATTGTTTTCTACCTCGACCCGAACGATAGGAGTCCGGTCGAGGATTTTGTCGACCAGTTCGACAAGACGCAAGCCCGGTTGTTGTGGTCGCTAGAACAGTTGCGGTTGCGCAACGTGCGCGCTCATGCACCGTTGGTGCGCCAGATTGACGGCAAATTGTGGGAGCTACGCGAAGAGAGCCAAACGAATATCTATCGCGTGTTCTATTTTTTCTACACCGGACGCCAGATCGTACTGCTGCATGGCTTTCAGAAGAAGTCTCAAAAGACGCCCCGTCGGGAGATTGTGACCGCACAAATCGCCTGGACGATTTCGTAGCGCGGATGGAGGGTAAAGGCTAGATGGCAGACAAGAAACAGGACAACATCGCTGAAGAAGGCGCGCGGCGTTATGAAGCCTGGCGCGAGCGCTTGCTGGCCGACCCGGACACTCGCGCGATTTACGAGGAAGAAGCGGCCAAGAAAGAACTGTGGCTGCAACTGGTCGAGGCGCGGCAGGCTGCCGGGCTGACGCAACAGCAGATGGCCGAGCGGCTGGGGGTCACGCAGTCCCAGATTGCCCGCATCGAAAAACGCGGCTACGACGCCTATACGCTGAACACCCTGCGGCGCTATGTCGAGGGCCTAGGCGAAGGCTACACGCTTGAGGTCAAGATCACCACGCCCGCGTCCTGAGCGCGAACGATACCCTGGACGGCGGCACCGTCCTCCCTGGATTCACGCTGGCTGTCCGGGATGTAGTGCTGTAGCTGCTGCCCTAATAATGCCGCATCCCGGAATTACAGATCTTCTATTCGTAAGTCCTCTGATATTTTGTAAAGTGCGCTTGGTTTCATATCCGACAGGAAGTCTCCCGCCCGCTCGACATACTGCTTGAGCGCCGTGTATGAGATGTATTGGCATATTTCGGGCAGCGATTGTTTCAGTGCATACTTGAACACTGGTCGATTTATTTCTCGCTCTACTTTATCGCGACGTATATCTGGAGCAACAATGAACAAGGGAATCTTGAGGTTAGGTTGCATAGTGATTAGGTCAGCCATTCGCAGAATCCCGGAGTAAATTGCTGTCGTGTGCTCAATCTCAAATGCTGCCACAATACTGTTGCCTTGGAGCCACAGTACGTCGATAAGCTCAATCGTTCGATTGGTAGCATTGTCAAATTGCATGGGCAACGATTGCTTCAAGCTCTTGAACTCCTGAAAGTTCATCCCTTGATATGACTTACTCTGATCGTCGCGTGCCACCCATAAATCAAGGCCCATTTGGTCACCAATGTGGAGTAACAACCACTGTATCTCTACATGACTTGTCGGCTCAACTATACCGTCATCTACATCTTCGCCTTCGTCTTCGGGGCTATCATCAGGAATTGAAACCGTTCCAGACTTGGTCTCGTAAACATTTGCTTTGCGTTCTAGCTTCCTCGGGTCAAATTCCCTATGCGCTGGACTTGCTTCTGCATCTCTAAGCGAATCAATTATCACATTGGCATCATCCGCATCTTCTTCCAGCGGTGAACCTCTGAAATGTCCTGACCAGGAGTGGGGAGTTTTCATGTTTTGGAAAAAGGAGAGATGCTCTCTTAGTAACGCGACAGGGACTGCATGTTCGGGTGGTAACGACAACACCACTTTCACAGGGACCCTGCAAGAAAATGATGCCTCGCTCCAAATTTGTTCATCGTCCTTGTATGGCTTGCCAGTTACTTCTTGAAGCGCAAAATAACGTGACAGTCCAGTCATGTAACAGAGAAAAACATCTCCTGGTTTGATTCGCTTGACCGTGGTCCACCTGCGCTCGCGGAAGCCTGTTACTTCGCCTCCCGCCTTCAGAAATTCTTGCCATGTGTTCCAAGTATATAAGTTGAGCCAATATCTCATGTCTCGCTGCCCTGATATGATTCGTCTCATGTTATGTACTGTGTAGTCGCAAATGCAGCCTTGATATTATCATCACAGAGTTTTTTGCCTAAGCGACATCAATAATGTACTACTCGGAGTTTATCATGTCCAACGCTTCTGGATTATCCACTGTACTTCGCTTGACGCCCCACCGCGCAGGTGCTATGATTCGGGCAACATAAAACCCTAAAGTCAGGACGGGGGAAGTCCGGTGCAAGTCCGGCACTGTCCCGCAACGGTAACGCCACTCGGCGAAGTCCGAATACCCGCCTCACTTTAGCTCGTGCATGACCTTCGTGGAGAAAGGGAAGCGAGCGTGTGTAAACGACACGTCCCCCGCCGCCCAGCGGCGTTTTTATTTCTACAAGCCCAGCGTTGGCCTCCCTTGCCCACACCTGAGGATCCGAGGGAGACCCGCCCATGAAACGTACCCTGCTATTCAGTCTGCTTAGCCTGTTGTTCAGCGTCAGCCTCGCCCAGGCGCAGGCGGTCAATCTGACCGAGTGCCTGCGTGAGCGACTACGACGCCAGCGTCGATTACTTCCCGGCGAAGGCCGAGATCAGCCAGGCGAGCGGCTTCGACGTCGAGTATCACGGCAATTACAAAGTGGTCCGCACGCTGACGCCCTACCCTGGCGCGACCGAAGCCGCTGGAATACGTGCTGGTGCAGTGCGGCACGCCCGCGCCGGAGGGCTTCGACGGCGATCAGATGATCGAGGTCCCGGTGAACAGCGTCGTCTCGCTTTCGACCACGCAGCTGCCGCAGCTTCAGGCGCTGGGGCATCTCGACAGTCTGGTGGCGATGGACAGCTACAGCTTCCTCTACACCAACACGCCGGAGGTTCAGGCGATGATCGACGCGGGCGCGCTGACCGACGTGAACTCCGATAACAATATCAACGTCGAACTGCTGCTGGATATGGAGCCGGATCTGGTGATGGCGAACGGCTACAACCCGGAGACGGACGCCTATCCGCTGCTGATGAACGCGGGCATCTTCACGGCGGTCAATTCCGACTGGCTGGAGCCGACGCTGCTGGGCCGGGCGGAGTGGCTCAAGTTCATCGCGCTGTTCTATAACGAAGAAGCGCAGGCCGAGACGCTCTACGACGCCATCGTCAGCGAGTACGAGTCGGTGGCCGATCTGACCGCCGCGATCCCCGCCGATCAGCGCGTGACCGTGCTGTGGAACAGCTACGCCAGCTTCACCGATTCCTGGACGGTGCCGGGGGCGGGAAGCTGGGTCGGCGAACTGCTGACGGATGCCGGGGTGAACTGGATTCTGGAGGATCAGGTCGAGGGCGTGCAGCAGGATTTCGCCTTCGAGAGCGTCTTCGATGCCGGGAGCGATGCGCCCATCTGGGTGGTGAATGCCTACGGCGTCTACAGCAAGGACGATCTGCTCGCGCTGGACGAGCGCAACGGTGAGTTCGCCGCCTTCCAGACCGGCAGCGTCTACAACAATACGGCGCGGGTCAATGCCAACGGCGGCAACGATTACTGGGAGCGCGGCGTCAGCAATCCGCAGCTTCTGCTGAAGGACCTGGTCAAGCTTTTCTATCCCGATCTGCTGCCGGATTACGCGCCGCAGTTTTACGCGAAGTTGGGTTAGTGTGTAACCCGAGCAGGTCGTAGGGGCGGACCGGCGTGTCCGCCCGGCGGGAGCGCACATAGGCGCTCCCCTACACCCTATCGGGACAGGCAGGGACACACCGACGTGTCCGAACCGGTGAATGAACAACGGGCACAACAAACAGATCGTGCAGCGCCTGGAGTTCAAAACGCCAGGCTAGCTCAAAGCAAGTCGCTAAAGCGACTCAAAACCAACCGCTTTAGCGGTTTCCAGACCTTAATTAGCCTTCGGTTTTGAACCGGAGGCGGCAAAGCATAGCTTCGGAGCGATCCGGGACTATCGACCGCCGGAGGACAGCATGGACCGGACGCACTTCAAAAACATCCCTCAACGCATGGAGTTTGCGACCCCCTACCCCAACAGCAGCATTCGCTGGGCGGCGCTGGTGGTGCTGACGGCAGTGCTGGCGGCAATCTTCCTGCTGGCGCTGATGCTCGGCTCGGTCAACATTCCGCTGGCGGACATTGCGGCGGTGCTGACCGGCGGCCAGGCCAGCAAAGCCTCGTGGAAAACGATCATCCTCCAGTTCCGGCTGCCCAAGGCGCTGACGGCGGCCCTGACCGGGGCGGCGCTGGGCGTCAGCGGCCTGATGATGCAGACCTTCTTCCGCAATCCGCTGGCGGGACCCTTTGTGCTGGGCATCAGTTCGGGCGCAAGCCTGGGGGTGGCGCTGGTGGTGCTGGGCGTGGGCACGGTCGGTGGCGTGATGCTGGCGGGAGTCGGCGTGCTGGCCGACGCCAGTCTGGCCTTCGCCGCCATTCTGGGCGCGGGGCTGGTGATGGGTCTGGTGCTGCTGGTGGCGCGGCGCATCCAGAACAGCATGACCCTGCTGGTGCTGGGCGTGATGATCGGCTTCCTGGTCAACGCCCTGGTCAGTCTGCTGCTCTTCTTCAGCATCCCGGAGCAGATTCAGGCTTACATCAACTGGACCTTCGGCAGCTTCAGCGGCACGACCTGGAGCGAACTGCGCATCATGATTCCGGCGCTGGTCGTCGGGCTGCTGCTGGCGCTGGCGCTCACCAAGACGCTCAACGCCCTGCTGCTCAACGAGACCTACGCCCGCACGCTGGGCATCGACGTGATGCGCGCGCGCGTCTGGATCATCGCGGCGACCGCCATCCTGGCCGGGACCGTGACCGCCTTCTGCGGGCCGATTGCCTTCCTCGGCGTGGCGATCCCGCATCTGTGCCGCAGCCTGCTCAACACTTCAGATCACCGGATTCTGGTCCCGGCGACCATGATCGTCGGCGCGGGTCTGGCCCTGGTCGCGGCCCTCATCGCCGAGCTGCCGGGCAGCAATCTGGTCCTGCCGCTGAACGCCGTCACCGCGACGATTGGCGCGCCGATTGTGCTGGCCGTCATCCTGCGCCGCCATAATCTGGACCGGGCCTTCGTCTCATGAGCGTGCTGAGCGCGCAGCACCTCGCCATCGGCTACCACCAGCCGGAGAAGCGAGTCGCCGAGGGCCTCGACCTGGCGCTGGAAGCGGGCGAATTCGTCTGCCTGATCGGCCCCAACGGCGCGGGCAAATCCACGCTGATGCGTACCTTTGCCGGGCTGCAAGCTCCGCTGGGCGGCGAAATTCAGCTGCTGGGCCGCGAACTGCGCCGCTACAGCGCCCGCGAACAGGCGCAGCATCTGAGCATG
Source organism: uncultured Chloroflexia bacterium (assembly GCA_963772595.1). GTDB lineage: Bacteria > Chloroflexota > Anaerolineae > Aggregatilineales > Phototrophicaceae > CAVYXZ01. The sequence continues at coordinate 85,178 of CAVYXZ010000002.1, forward strand.
GTGCTGACCGAGCGGGTCAATACTGGCCTGTTGAAGGCTTATGATCTGGCCGCGCTGGGCCGCCATCCTTATACCGATTGGAGCGGCAGACTGACGCCGCAGGACGAGGCGGTCGTGCGCTGGGCACTGGAGGTGGTGGGCGCGGTGCCACTGGCCGGGCGGGTGGTCAACAGCCTCAGCGATGGTGAACGCCAGAAGGTCCTGATCGCGCGCGCACTGGCCCAGCAGCCGGACCTGATGCTGCTCGATGAGCCGGGCGCTTACCTCGACCTGCCCCGCCGGGTCGAGATTATGGGCCTGCTGCGCGACCTGGCCCACGACAGCGGCTGCGCCATCCTGGCCTCGACACACGACCTGGATCTGGCGCTGCGCAGCGCGGACCGTATCTGGCTGCTGAGCGGCGATGGCAAACTGACCAGCGGCGCACCGGAAGACCTGGTCCTCAACGGCGCATTCGCCGCTACCTTCCAGAGCGAGGGCATCCGCTTTGACCCCTACAGCGGGGCCTTCTCCGTCCGCAGCCCTTCTAACGGCAGAGTCGCGCTCAGCGGCTCCGGCCTGGCCGCCAGTTGGACCCGGCGCGCGCTGGAACGGGCCGGTTTCAGCGTCTCCGCCAATGGCAGCAGCACCATCGTGACTGTCTGCGAAGATCACTGGCTGCTCCAGCAGGCGGGCCAACAACTCCTGTGCCATTCGCTGTACGATCTCATCGCCGCACTGACCCCGGATATGCCTGCGGAGCAATAATCTCCTGACAATGGTATGATTAAACTGCGTCAGATCATGAAAAACCCTCGCTGAGTACATGTCCTTGACGAATCCAGAATATAATCCAGGTTACAATATTTATAACTGTTATGAAGACGAGATCAGATACTGAGGATGAGTGACGCGGAACAAATACCGGGCCAGCCAGCATCTAACGTTCCTCTGGCCCTCGACGAGCAGGGCAACTGGCTCACACCGGATGGGTTCTGGCAGACCCTGGTCAACCATCTGGCTGGTTCAGTGTATCGTCATCGATCAGGATCACCGGATCCGCTACCTGAGCCAACTGAATCCCGATTTCGGCTACGATGATCTTCTCGGACACAGCATCCTGGAATTTATCGACCCCAGGCAGCATGAACTGTATCACGAAACCATCAGCCGTCTGAATGCCAGCAAGACGGCGCAGAGCGTCGAGTTCGACGTTGCTGCCGTGCAGGGATCGACCAACTGGTGGTCTTTCAATTTATCTCTGCTGCAACTCAACGACCAGACCTTCTATCTTTGCATGGCGCATAATATTACCCAGCGCCAGCGCATCGAATTTGCCCAGCACGCTCAGCACGTGATTGCCGACACGCTGCGCGAGACCCTGACCGACCTGACCGGGACCTCAGGAATCCCGCACATCATGGAACGCATCGTGAGCGGGATTGCGCGGGTGGTCCCGCATGACCGGATCAACGTGATGTTCGTCCGGGACAATGCGGCGTATGTCGCCTACAGTCAGGGCTATACTAGCGAGCAGGAAGCATCCCTGCGCGCCACTGCTTTCGACCTCCAGGACCCTGACTTCGGTTACATGATCAGCACTCGCCAGCCTCATCTGAGACAATCCGGGACTGGCATCGGTTCGTATCTCGGCGTGCCGGTGATCGCGCAGGATGAGGTCATCGGTTTTCTCAACCTTCACAGCACGGCTGAAGACTTTTTTACCGAGCAGAACGCCGAACACCTTCAGGTCTTTGCCGAGCAGGTGGCGACGGTGGTGCAGAACGCCGAAGTCTACGCCAACATCAGCCGCCGGGCCGACGAGATGGTCAAGCTTCAGCGCGCCACCAGCCTGCTTTTTACCAGCCTCTCGACCGCTCAGAGCCTGGAAGACATGGGCCTTCAGATCGCACAGGCGGCGGTCGAAGCCTTCGGACTGGTGGACAGCGGCATTATCCTGCTGAATCAGGACAGCGGCGAACTCAAGCGCCTGACCCGTGTGGGCAGCTATGGCGTTGACGCACAACATACGATTCACATTGATGGTCCGGGGTTGGTCCCGGCGGCAGCCAGCAGCGGTGAACTCATCTACGCGCCGGATGTCGCCCAGGACCCGCGCTATATCAGCGGCGACCCGCGCACCCGTTCCGAACTGGCTATCCCCTTGCTGGCGGATTCGCGTGTTATCGGCGTGCTCGATATTCAGAGCAGCGAAAAAGACGCCTTCAGCGAGGGCGTGCAGCACCTGCTCATCGCTTTTGCTGAGCGAGCCGCCACCGCCATCGAAAACGTCCGGCTCAGCGCCGCGATTCGCCGCTACACCAACGAACTGGAATCGTGGATTGTCGAACGCACGCAGGAGGTCTACCAGCTCAACGAGCAGTTGAGCACCATTCTCGACAACACCAGCGATGCGATTCTCCTGCTGCAAGGCGATGGTCAGATCATGACGACCAATTCTGCGCTGGACGAGCAGTTTCTGTATGGCAGCAAAGAACTTGACGAACAGCCGCTGCTCACGATCATCGACCCGGACGATCATCCGGCGGTGCAGTCGCTCTATGCTGAGGTGATGGCCGACCGCCTCACCCATCATGGCGAGGTCCTGGCCCGGCGCAAAGATGGGACGCTGTTTGAAGCTGAAATCACCCTGTCGCACGTGCAGAACGATACCGATCAGGTCGTCTGCACCCTGCACGACATCAGCCGCCTCAAAGAAATCGAGCGCATGAAAGATAGCTTCATCTCGACGGTCAGCCACGAACTACGCACGCCGATTGCTGCCGTCGTCTTGCTGGCGGAAGCGCTCAACCGGCACAGGGAGAAGATGAGCGAGGAGCAGCTTGTGCGCAAGCTCCAGCAGCTTCACGCACAGGCGATGGTGCTTTCGGAAATGGTCGAGATGATTCTGGACCTCTCGCGTGTCGAAGCTCATACCGGGCAGCGCGGCACCCAGCCGGTCGATATGATTCAGGTTGTTCACAACGTCGTGAGCGAACTGCGGTCCAGCGCCGAACTCAAAATCCAGACGCTCAGCCTGGAAGCCCCGGCTGGCTCTTTGGTTATCAGCGGCGATTACCTGGATTTCACCCGCATCTGGCGCAATCTCATCAGCAACGGCATCAAGTACACGCCCGACGCAGGCCAGGTCACCGTCCGACTGGTCGCCCTGGGCGATTCCCCCGCCCCGGCCTTTGTCCCCGATGCTGTCGCGGAGCATCGGCCCTGCATTGTCGGTCAGGTTGAAGACACCGGGCACGGCATTCAGAACCTGGACGACCTGTTCAAGCGCTTTGATAGAGGCTGGGCACAGCACAGCACAATCCCTGGCACGGGGTTGGGTTTGCCTTTAGTGCGGGATTTGCTTAGGATTTATGGAGGGGATATTCACGTTTCCAGCGTCCTGAATCAGGGCAGCATTTTTACTTTCTGGATACCTATTTGAGGAGGATCCTGCGAATGACGAAAGTCATGCTCGTTGAAGATAATCCCATTCTGCTCGAAAGCATCGCCTTCGAGCTTGAAATGCGCGGCTACGAGGTGATGCAGGCAGTGGATGGCCGCGCGGCGCTGGACTTGCTGAATGTCTCCGAAGACGTGCCTGATATCATTGTCAGCGACATCGCCATGCCTAACATGGATGGCTACGCGCTGCTGGAGAGTGTGCGCCAGAATCAAAAGTGGAACGATGTGCCTTTTCTCTTTTTGACGGCCCTGGATTCGAAGAACGCTTCGCGCACGGGCCGCGAACTGGGCGTCGATGACTACCTGACCAAGCCTTTCCAACCTGACGAACTGGTCGTCGCCATGGAAAGCAAGATCAAGCGCATCGCGCAGTTTCGCCAGGTGGCGGAGCTGCACATGGAGGATGTGCGCCGCGAACTGCTGTACATGCTCTCGCAGGAGCTGCGCAGCCCGCTCACCTACATCTTCGGCGGCACCGAAATGCTGGAAGAATATATCGGCCCGACCGAGGACGAAACCGTCCAGGAGATGCTCGGCCTGGTGCAGTTAGGCGTCAAGCGCTTGAACCGCTTCATCAACAACGTGCTCTACCTGGTGACGATTGACAGCGGCCATCTCAAACGCTTGATCGAGCAGTATGCGGGCGATTTCGAGATTATGGAAATGGTGCGAATCGCTATCAATACGATCCGGGAGAACCCGCTGTTCGCCGCCAGTGAGATTCAGGTCGAGGTCAACGGACTTGAAGAAGAAGTGTACGTTCACGGCCTCGACGAGTATCTGATTATGATGGTCGCGGAGATTCTCCACAACGCCTTCAAATATTCACTTTACCAGGCGACGGTCACGGTGGATGTGCAGCATGTGGACGACGAGGTGCAGATTACCATCCACAACGATGGCCCCATGATCCCGGAGGACAAGCTCGAGCACGTGTGGGACCGCTTTATGCAGTTTCATCACGAAGACTACGAGCAGCAGGGGTCAGGGCTGGGTCTGGCGCTGGTGCGCGAGAGTGCGATTTTGCATGGCGGCGATTGCAGCATCGAGAGTGACATGAGCAGCGGTACTACGGTTACGCTGCGACTGCCGGTCACTGCGCCAGGCGACGACATCGAGACTTAGCGCAGAACCAAATCAAACATTAGAGTTTGTGGGGAGCTGCACCAGCCCGGCAGGGAATGCCGTCCCCGCTTTTGGGCACAACATCTTGTACCCCGACGATGAGAAGGTCCGATGGCAGGGGCGCAGTCCGCCGAGGTTTCCGCGATCAGCTTGAGCGTGGAGTTGTCCTGTAGGTACGGTTAGTCTACATCGGCAGCTATCCACTTCAGAACCAGTTATACTCCTGGCGAAAATCCAATAACCGAATCAAAGCTATTCGGAGAAATCTCATGAAGGCGATCATATGCACTCGGTATGGGTCACCGGATGTGCTTCAGTTCAAAGAGGTAGAAAAACCCACCCCTAAGGACAATGAAGCACTGGTAAAAGTTCATGCGGCATCCGCAAACGCAGCTCGACTTTGAAACCCTGAGAGGTGTGTTCTTAGTTCGCCTTGGGGGGCCGCTAAAACCGCCGTATAAGATACTCGGCACTGACATAGCCGGTCAGATTGAAGCAGTCGGCAGAAGCGTAAAGCAGTTTCAGCCAGGTGATGAGATATGGGGAGATTTATCCACGTGCGGCTGGGGCGCTTTTGCTGAATATGTGTGTGTTCCTGAAATCGCCTTGAGGCCGAAGCCAACCAGCATGACATTTGAGGAAGCTGCTGCCTACCCTCAAGCGGCAGTGCTCGCCCTACAGAATCTTCGCGACACAAGACCGATTTAGCCGGAACAGAAAGTGTTGATTAATGGTGCAGGCGGTGGTGTGGGGACCTTTGCGATTCAGATCGCCAAGTACTTTGGCGCTGACGTGACTGGGGTGGATCACACAGCGAAATTAGATATGTTGCGCTCGATTGGTGCAGATCATGTTATTGATTACACAAAGGAAGATTTCACCCAAAACGGTCAGCATTATGACCTGATTCTTGACGTTGTGGCCCATCGTTCGATTTTCGATTACCAGCGTGCTTTAAGTCCACATGGGATTTGCGTCTATGTCGGAGGCTCCGCGGCTGCAATATTCCAGGCTCTGCTCCTGGGACCACTGATTTCAAGAACTGGAAGTAAGAAAATGGGTATCGTGCTGGGAAAACCAAACAAGGAAGAGGATTTGCTTTTTCTGAAAGAGCTTTTTGAAACTGGCAAGGTTATTCCTGTGATAGACAGACGTTACCCATTAAGTGAAGTTAGTAAAGCTCTCCAGTATCTTGAGGAGGGACACGCCCAAGGAAAAGTAATCATCACTATGGAACTGTAGTTTCGCCAAAATGGCTGAAGCATGATGAACTGGCGAAAGCCGTCCTGAGTTCGGCGGCTATGCTTTCATGCGTTCATCGAACTCCTCACGGGTCATACCGAACAGCACATCATCGTGATATACACCGTTGAAAAAGCTGTTCCGCCGGCAGCGTCCCTCCTCCGTAAACCCGAGCTTGATGTGCATCCGCATGGATGCTTGATTACTGTGGACACAGATCGAATTGCATTTTTGGTAGCGCTGTTCCCAGAAGCCATATTTGAGCAGCATACGCACCGCATCCACCGCGTAACCGTGTCCGCGATGGTCACGATAAACGGCAACGCCAAAACTGAAGGTTCCATTTTTATGATCCAGGCTGTGCAAGGAAACCCAGCCGATGGTTTCACTGTCCAGAGTGTCCATGGCAAACAGGACAAAACCACCGTTTTCCCGGCAGCCAGCGACCTTCTCCAGCCATGCTTTCTGGAGTTCTACAGAAGTGGGAAACTCAATACCGTCCGCATGGGCTTGCCGGGTTGGACTATCCAGCGATGCCTTGAAGCGCAATTCTGCATCTTCCACCCGAAAGGGGCGTAATCTTGTTTTTTCGCCTTGCCAGAAGTAGTGGGAATAATTTAGTGTGGATTTGGCCATCTTGGGTTCCATTTCATACCGAAATCAGCAGATCAAGAAGGGGGTTGGCAGACTGTAAAATGGGGCCTGGCCCGTGCATGATGTAGAGACACGGCGCAGCGTGCCTTGTAGATTTATAGCTGAAGGAAAGCGATTTGGGAGCGGTGAAACCCGCAACAGCCGGAC
>CAVYXZ010000003.1:0-65751 GCA_963772595.1 uncultured Chloroflexia bacterium
CAGGTTATCGCTGTCCACTGGCAGCACGGCAATATTGCTCAGTCCGGCATCTTGACTGACGATAGCCTGCGGTGAGACCGCAACCTGGCCCGCCCGCAGCGGTTCATGCGAGTCGAGGTCGAAAATCGGCGCAATGTGGAAAATCTGCTCCAATGTGTGCGAATCGCTATCCTCACCGCGAATCAGGTCGCTGAGTATCCAGTAGCCCGGCTTGATGTAGAAGATCGCCCGGCGATGGCTGAAGCCCTCGGTCACGACGTCACTCTCTTTGAGCCAGGTGTCGCGGTAGGGATCCGGGGCGTAACCTTCCAGATACTCACTGCTGACGAAATCGAAGGCTGGGCGGCTGAGCCACTCGTTGCGGCCCTGGGTACTCAGGCGCGCTTCGGGACGATAGCGCCGGGCCTGGCCCATACCGTCGATCATAACGACGTTGTGTGCCCGCGAGGACTTGAAGTAATGCGTCTGCTCGGTCCAGGCGTAGCTGTAGATATTCGGATCGCCGATCAGCAATCGTCCGCCCGCATAAATCACAAAGTTGAGCTTGTCCTCATGCTGGTGGGATGCGCCCCAGGCCGCGCCATCAAAATGCAGATACTGCGCGTCCTCGCCCCAGCGGTCACGCATCACATACAGACCCGCCGACTCCCAGGCGTGTGAGGTCTGCGCGGGAGCCTGACCCGCTGCGCCATTGCTCGCGCCCCAGCGGAAATCCTCGCGGTCATAGACTGCGGCTGCCGCTTCCAGCAGTGGGGCCGGATAGATCGGGTTCGGGTTGCAGTCGTTGAAAGTCGGCAGGGTGTGGTTGGGCTGCTGCGCATAGAGGTACATCTCGTGCGCCCGCTCGACCAGCCCGACATAATCCGCCGGAAGGTCAACCCCGCGCGCATGGGCCGCCTGCACCACCGCGAAAATCGAGACGGTCGGGAAAACGTGATAGCCATGCGTCAGCTCGAACTGGAAGCCGTCGTCATAATAGGCGAAGCTGTTGATCCACTGCAAACGCCGCAGCGCGATTCGCAGGTAAGCATCGGCCAGGGTCAGTTCGGGCGAACACAGGGCCGCGACGGCCAGCCCCGCCGCCTCGACTTGATACCAGTTGTTGGCGCCACCGCAGTAGGCCAGCGCATAGCGGATGTGATCCAATCGGGAACGGGCCAGCATGGCGTGAGTTGCCGCGTCGAAGGCGTCCGCCTGACCCAGCAGCGCAGTGGCACCGGGCCACATGTTGCACTGGCGGTTGCCGACCTCCAGCGTGCGCCAGGGGCCTAGATACTGCTTGTGATTGGGCAGTGGGTTGAGCGAATAGAAGGACCACAGCAGCCGCGCTGCGTTTTCGGCATATTTCGTGTCGCCCGTCTGGGCATAGACCTGCCCCAGGTTACGGATGAAGGAATGTGCGTTCAGGCTGACCGTCGATTCCTTGTCATCGAAGAGGCGCAGGTTCCAGTCGATCTCATCGCCGAACTGGTGCCGCACCAGCATGTGCGCCCGCAGAGTCAGCAGATTCTCGCAGGCCATATCCGCTTCTTCTTTGTCGCCACCCATGAAGTCAATCGAGCGCAGATTCTGCTGCCAAGCGCGGCTGCGCATCAGCTCGCCGACCTGCTCTACCGGGACCGGGGCGCTCATATGGGCAGGATAGTCAGCTTCGGTCACTTGCAGGCGCTCCGCACGGGAATGATCCAACAGACGGCCCCACATGCGCTCGCGCAGGGTAATCAGGTCCGCCAGCACTGGCGCGTTCAAGCTCGTCCGCCACCTGACAGACCGCCAGCAGACAGCGCGCCAGCATCGTATCGCTGAGGGCCGCCTTACGTTCATGCGCCTCAGTCGCCAGCCGGGCGCTCCCGGTCAGCCGCCACAGAGACGCCTCCGGGTGATCGACCAGATAACCACACAGCGCAAGCGCGGTCCCGTTGAGCAGCAGCGCATCGGGGAAGACGTGCGCGCCATAACCCTCGTTGCAGAAAGCCAGCAGATAATCCGCTGCGGCCAGCAGCATCTCGCTCGACCGGTCGTCGTCCAGCAGCAGGCCAAGCGTCACGCGCGCGGCGTGATCCATGTTCCAGTCAGTATCGCGCTCCCAGGGCAGGATCTCCGGCGGCAGCGCAGCGGGCGGCGGCGCGATATAGTCACGTAGAGGTTCAAGCAGTTTATTCATGATGTCAAACCTTTTGAATGCTGGATAAATGGCTAAAATTTCTTGCGGTGGCGGTTCACATATAGGGTTCTCGTGCCAGATTGCTCAACAGGGGCGTGAAGTGCTTCAGGTTGCGGCGAGGAAGACGACTGCCCTGTCACGCGCCACTTTATTGGGCACATGACGACGCAGCAAATCAATCAGAATGGACGTGTCTAGGATAGCGTCCAACGGGCATTACGCTCCTGTTCCTCGCGTCGAAGTGTATCAACATAGTCGGCACTGTGTGGACTGTCATCGCGTGCCACGTTCAGAATCAATTCAAAATTCTCGTTGGGCAAATCATCAGGCAGGTCAAAGTCCAACTCGCCTGATGACCTCAGCACTGCTTTCACCCGAATCGTTACCATAACCCATATGCCCCACACACCTGACGGTCTAATTGTAGCATCGTCCTCTGGTCCCTTACAGGCAGTCGGTCCCCCAGGCAAAAGAGTCGAGGTTGGGGGCCGTCACCACATTGCGCGGCGTGTCCCGCTGAATGTCCATCCAGTAGAGGGTGTTGGGCCGCTCATAAGTGGTGAAGCTGATGACATTGCCGGGCGGCAGCAGTGCCTGCGCAAACACCCCTTCGCGGAAGCTGGTGGTCAGGTTGCGCACCGCACCGGTATCCAGGTCGATTTCATCGAGGTCGCTGGCGGTGGAATACAGCAACCGGTCCCCGCTAGCAGTCAGCGCAGGCGGCCCTAGCGTGACGATACGATCAGCCAGCCGGTGCAGCATATCGCTGCCGCTGTCCAGCAAATCCAGCGCGTATTCCGGCCCGCCGGTGTACTGGCGCGTCAGCACGATCCGGTCATCGGGCAGCCAGTAGAGCCAGTAGGGGCGTCGTGGGCCTGGATCGTCATAAGAAAAGGCAAAGGCGGCCCGTTAACTCACCGCACCCGTCGTCACGTCCGCTGCATCAAGCAGCCAGCGTTCGCCGTTGGACGGCGCATCCGGGGCCTGCGTGGTGAAGGCAAGCTGCTGGCTGTCCGGCGACCAGGCGACCGGCAGATCAAAGTGCGAGTCGGCGTCGAGCGTCAGGAGAGTTTCGCCCGCCGTGTTCATGATGACCAGCCCGGCCAGTTGGGTCCGCAGGGCGATATAACGGCCATCTGGCGACCAGACGGCGTGATAAGCATGATAAGGGTCCGCCTCGGCCAGCAGCTGCGTCTCGCCGGTCGCCAGAGTCAGCAGCTTGAGCTGGATGCTGCGCGTATCGAACTGCTCGGCAATGTAGATCAGATAGCGGCCATCCGGCGACCAGACCGGATCATAATCATCGGCATTGGCCTCATTGCTCAGATTGCGCAGGTCGCGCGCGCTTTCGGTTGAGAGGTAGATTTCGCGGCTGCCTTCGTCGCGGATCACCAGTGCCAGCAGCCAGTCACAGGCTCTGGCCTGGGTGACGAAGTAGATCGACGCCGTGCCTAACAGGGCGGCCAACAGCACCAGCGCAACAACGCGAGGATAGAACCGCAGCCTGCCCATCTATACACTTATCACCCGGCCTTCAGCAGCACGCAGCAGCCGGTCGTTGACGCTCGCGCCGAGACCTGCCGGAACCATCTGCCGGACCAGCAGCACATCGACGTGCGCGGCATCCAGCGCGCGCAGCCCGGCGAAGAGATTGTGCGCTACCTGGACCGGGTCGGATTCCGGGCCGAGCGTCACCACCTGAACCCCCAGCGAGGCGAAATAGGCCGCGTCATCATCCAGTGCCAGCACGCCAACTCGCCGTCCTGCCGCCAGATGATCCAGCACGCCTTGACGCATCGCGTCCAGCGCTGCCTGGGCTTCACCCGCGAAGAGCAGCACCTCGGCCAGCGGCGAATAATGCTTCGACATCATCCCCGGTGAAGCAGGCCGTGCCAATTCATCATCGACCGCTACCAGATCATGAACTGATTGCAGCACCGGGATGAAGGGACGCAGCGCCTCGGTAGGGGTTCCGCCAGGGCGCAGCAGCACCGGCGGCGTCTGAGTCAGGTCGAGTACGGTCAATTCGAGACCGATAGGTGTGGCCCCGGCATCCAGGATGAGGTCTACTCGTCCGGCCAGATCAGCCAGGACGTGCTGGGCGGTGGTGGCGCTGGGGCGCGTGAAGCGGTTGGCGCTGGGGGCCGCGACGGGCCGTTCGGCAGCAGCGATCAGGGCATGAGCGACTGGGTGCGAGGGCATTCGCAGCGCGACGGTATCACGTCCCAACGATACGTCAGGAGGCACCTGCGGGTGACGCCGCAGCACCAGTGTCAGCGGGCCGGGCCAGAACCGCGCGATCAACTGACGCGCCAGGTCAGGCACGTCGACCGCCACCTGCTCAAGCTGGCTGTCCCCGGAAAGGTGGACGATCAGCGGATTGTTGGCCGGGCGCTCTTTGGCCGCGTAAATACGACGGATCGCCGCCGCATCGAGGGCGTTCGCCCCCAGGCCGTAGACAGTCTCAGTCGGGAAAGCAACGAGTTTGCCCGCGCGCAGCAGTTCCGCCGCCTGCCGGATGGCTGCCTCATCCGGCGCGTTGGGATCAATTTGCAGAATCTGGGTCTCAATCATAGATCAATATTAACGAGAAGTTCACAAGAGCCAAAGGTTTTGGGTCGCAATGCAGCATTAAAATAGTATTAAAGATGATGAGGAAATGGAGGCTGTCTTATGTATCCTGACATTCTTGGCTTCTTGACAGGCGGCCCACGTTACAATTTGAGTGTCGTGCAGTTTGCGTTGGCAACCCGTCCGCGTGTCGTGCACGCCGGGCGGCCCTTTGAAGCCATTTTGCTGGTCCAGAATGCATCGGATGTGGACGTTGATATTACCGCCATGCTGCAATTACCCAAAAAAGATGCGAAAGGCCAGCCTGACCGCTTCAAAGCCAAAGCGCAGCGGCTGGTGATCGGTCTGCAACCGGCAGAGGTCGGCTACCTCAAGCTGCCCATTATGTGCGACCGCACCACCGCCATTCAGGAAGGCTACGAACTGGGCGTCTCGGTGAAGGTCAAGCCGTTGAGCCGCCCGCAGCGCATCCGTCCTGCCGAAGGCAGCGGCTCGATTGCGCAGCTCCGGCCAGAGTGCCACGAAGACATGAAAGAACTGCAAAAACTGGTCTTTTCGGTCGAGAAATCCTTCGGCCTGGGCAGCGTCCTCCAGACGACGTTCAGCGTCATGTCAGGCAAAATAGGCCGCCTGGCGGATCTCAGCCCCGGTTGGGTCAGCTTGTGGGCTATCGAAAACGCGCGGAATACCCTGGAGCTTAACGCCGTTTAGCCGCTGAATACCCGTTTTCGCCAGCCAGTCCCTGACTGGTGTATACTGTTTGTGGGCGAGAACGGACAGCGTATGAATCACTATCCTGATATTCTCGGTTATGTGACAGGGGGCAAGCGCGTTTCGCTGAAGGCAGCACAGCTTGCGCTCGCCGTTGGACCACGCAGTGTGAACGCAGGCGGGCTTTTCCAGGGGCTGCTGCTGGTCCAGAACACGACCAACGCCCACGTCGATCTCAGCGTCTCATTAAACCTCCCTGCCAGAGATACCAAAAAACAGCCTGACCGCTTCACTACCCCGGATACCCGGACAACTCTGCGGCTGCGGCCCGGTGAGGTCGGCTATCTGGCGCTGCCTCTGCGCTGTGCTGCGGATACCGCCAGCGGCAGTTACAAACTGGGCGTCGTGGTGACGGCTCAGGCCCTGACCCAGGGCCGCAGTCTGCGCCCCTACGAGAAAGATGGCCCCGCACCGGACCTCGACCAGATCGCCCCTGAGCATCGCAGCAGCCTGGAGAAACTGCGCAAACTCACATTCTCGACGACGACCAAAGGGCTTGCGCTGCGCGGAGTCGAGCTGGAAGCGCCCTTCACCGTCACTTCAGGACCAGCCGCCGAGGCCGCTCCCATGCCGCAGGCCGCTCGCTTCACCAGCCTGTGGAACCTGGCCGAAGAAGGCACCGCGCACATGCTCCTGGCACATTACCGGGGCCTGATCGAGAAGCGGTTGTTCCCGCGTCTGAGCAACGACACAGTTTACCGGGGCCTCTTCGACGCCACGATGCTGCGCTTCAAGGCCGCAGACTATCCCCTCGACCCGATTGAAGCCGCCTTTATCACTAAAATGCTGGCCCTGGTCGTGTTTATGGCCCAGCCTTCCGACGATCAATATGACTATCTGGGCAGCCAGCAGTTCAACGTGGCGGTGCTTTTCAAGCATCCATTGCCCCCGGAAATTAATCTGCCGCGCTGGTTTGATGGATTAATCCGGGCCATCGCGTATAATGAACAGGTAGCGGATGATCCCATTCCGGTCCTCTGCGGCAAGCTGTATGAGGCGCTGCTGCGCGATACCCTACCTTTCGCCTTTGCCATCATCAGCAAGACGACCGGCGAAGATATGGGAACGGAGGAGGAAATCCGCCTGTATAGTGATAATTATCTGAAGCTGCTGCAAGGCCATATGGATTTCGGCCATAGCTATCTGCCACTCGTACTTGGAGGCATAATCGTTTTCGACCGGGTGATTGCCAGCGACGAGGTGCTGGAAGACACCCTGCGTGGGATGAGTGACGTGCTGCTGGCGCGCGAGGCGGAATGGACAGAAGACAATGACCTGGTCTTTTTGCTGGCAAAAGAGTTGGCTAACCGCTCACTGCGATTGTTTGGGTATCAAATATGAGTGACTTTAAGTTCGGTCTCATGTACCCGGATGTCCTGGGGGCGATTACCGGGGGCACGCGCATCAACATGGAACAGCTCCAGTGCGCCCTGGGGATTTTTCCATCGCAGACTTTTCTCAACCAGCCGGTCGAAATCGTCCTGATTCTCCAGAACATGGTGGATCAGATGATGCAGGTGAAAGTCGCCATTCAGGTCCCCAAAGAAGACAAGCAGGGCAAGCCAGTCGTGATTGACGTGCCCAAGCGCATGGTCACGGTCGGGCTGCGTCCCGGCGAGGTCGGCGTGGTGCGCACCCCCCTGCTGCCCAAGCCGCCCACTGTCGGTGGCAACCGCCTGCCGATTCGGGTCGCCGTGCGCTACCGTACCGCCCGGCCCGGCAACCGCGTGCGGCCATTTAACGGCGGTCCCCCGCCCAGCATTCTGGGTATTTCAGCCTTCAAGCTGCAAGTGCTGCGTGATGTCAAATTCTCCGCCGAGACCTGGCTGAATTCCAACGACATCCTGACGACCTATTTCGACGTTGCCAACCGGGTCATGCCGGATATTCCGCTCAACCTCCAGGCCCGCTACGAATCGCTGTGGACCCACGAGGAAATGGACTTCGATTACGAAATGACCGAAGACCGCATTATGGATGCGCGCCGGGTCGCCAACAGCTTCACGCGCACGGCGGTCTATCACAGTCTGTTAGAGGCGGTGGAGGAGCGTTTCGCCCAGCGCGGTATGCCGCTGCACCCTGGCGAAGCTATCGCCATCGCCAAGATGATGACCTACACGGTCGATGAAGGTCTGGATTTGGAACCGGGCTTCGATATGCAGGAAAGCCAGTGGTTCAAGACGCTGTGCCAGGTGCTGGCCTATGATGAAAATCTGGAAGACCTGGACAAGGGCGAACTGGTGGTCAACTACCTGTTCGAGGCCGCCCTCTTCGATGCCATCCTGCTGGGTTTCGGCGTGATCGAGCCGCGCGTCACCGAAGATCTGGGCGACGACGCCGAACGCCGCAACTACGCCTATCAGATCCTGAACTGGTTCGCCGGGCAGGGTGAGGCCGATCCTGGCTACATCTATCTGCCGCTGGCGATGGGTGCCGTGCTGATTAACGAGCTGGCGAACGTCAAGCCGGACAACCCCTGGACCATGCTGAAGCTGCTGCGCGAGGCGCTGCGCGGTCGTAAGCGGCTGTTTGCCGGTGAAGGCGTCTTCAGGATGACCGAACAACTGATCCGCGTGGGTGAAGAAGGGCTGCGCCGCTCCCGGATTCCGCCGCCTTAAGCAATTTCTTGCGTTCCGCCAACACAATTTTTACACCCGTATCGTACACTGGATGGCAGAGGCCCCTCAATTGGCCTTCATTGTTCCCTTTCCGGTACAATAGAAGCGTCCGACAGGGCAGATAAATTATCAGTAGTGAGGACGACACTCCATGATGCGTTTTGAACGTTTCACGGAACGGGCGCAGGATGCGGCAGCACGAGCTTACGAGATCCTGCAACGTTATGGACACAACCAGGTCGATACAGAACATATTCTGCTCGCCCTGCTGGAACAGACGGACGGCGTCATTCCACAGATTCTCGAGAAACTGAATGTAGACGTGAGCCTGATCCGGTCACGGCTGGATGAAGTGCTGCGCGCCAGCCCGAAAGCAGCCATTTACGGCGGCGGTACCGGCCAGGTGTTCATTACCCCGCGCGTGAAACGCATTATTGACCTGGCAAATGAAGAAGCCAACAATCTGAAAGACGAGTACATCTCGACCGAGCACATCTTTCCTGGCGATTCTCAAGGAGCGCAACACCTCGGTCGCCAAGATTCTGTCGGATTACAATATCACCCGCGACCGGGTCTACTACTCGATCAAGGATGTGCGCGGCGGCCAGCGCGTGACCGATCCGCAGTCCGAAGGTCGCTATCGCACGCTGGAGAAATACAGCCGTGACCTGACCCGCATGGCAATGGAAGGCAAGCTGGACCCGGTAATCGGGCGCGATGCCGAGATTCTGCGCGTGATCCAGATTCTCAGCCGCCGGACCAAGAACAATCCGGTCCTGATCGGCGAAGCCGGGGTCGGCAAGACGGCGATTGTCGAAGGACTGGCCCAGAAGATCGCGTCCGGGGATGCCCCGGAGATCCTGCTGGGCAAGCAGGTGGTGAGCCTGGACCTGAGCGGGATGCTGGCGGGCAGCCGCTTCCGAGGGGAATTCGAGGAACGGCTGAAGGCGACGATTGAGGAGATTCAGCGTTCTGAAGGCGAGATCATCCTGTTCATCGACGAACTGCATCAGGTCGTCGGCGCAGGTGCGGCGCAGGGTGCGCTGGATGCCGGGAACATGATGAAACCGGCCCTGGCGCGCGGCGAATTGAACGCCATCGGCGCGACTACGCTGGATGAATATCGTCAGTACATCGAAAAGGACAGCGCCCTGGATCGCCGTTTTGCGCCGGTCTTCGTGGAAGAACCCTCAGTCGATGACACCATCGAAATGCTCTACGGCCTGCGGGACCGTTACGAGGCCCATCACAAGGTCAACATTGCTGATTTGGCTATCGTCGCAGCGGCACGGCTCTCAGATCGCTACGTGACCGACCGCAAACTGCCGGACAAGGCGATTGACCTGCTGGATGAGGCGGCGGCCAAACTGCGCGTGGCGCTCTATTCGCTGCCGCACGAGCTGAAGGATTTGCAGGGTGAGATCGCCCGGCTGGAAGCCGACGAAGAAGCCGCCAGCCTGTCCCGCGAATACGAAGCGGCAGCAGAGTTCAAGGTGCGCCGTTTGCAGTTGGAAGATGATTTCGAGCAGCAGAAGGTCATGTGGCAGCAGGAAAACACGCTGGACGAGGTGGTCGATGGCGAGGACATCGCCGAGGTCGTCGCCCAGTGGACCGGAATCCCGATCAACCAGATGCTGGAAACCGAGAGCGAGAAGCTGCTGCGCATGGAAGAAGGGCTGCACCAGCGCGTCATCGGCCAGAACGAGGCGGTCGCCGCGATTTCGGATGCCATCCGGCGTTCGCGCAGCGGCCTGAAAGACCCCAAGCGGCCCATCGGCTCCTTCATCTTCCTGGGCACCAGCGGGGTCGGCAAGACCGAACTGGCACGTGCGCTGGCCGAATTCCTGTTTGACGACGAAGACGCCCTGGTCCGCATCGACATGAGCGAGTACCGCGAGCAGCATACGGTCAGCCGTCTGTTTGGCGCGCCACCCGGCTACGTGGGCTATGAAGAAGGCGGCCAGTTGACCGAAGCGGTCCGCCGCCGCCCCTACCGCGTCATTCTGTTTGACGAGATCGAGAAGGCGCACCCGGATGTCTGGAACGCGCTGCTGCAAATCCTCGAAGATGGCCGCCTGACCGATGGGCAGGGTCGCACGGTGGATTTCCGCAACTCGATCATCATCATGACCAGCAACCTGGGCACGGACTTCGTGCGCAAAGGCGGGGCGCTGGGCTTTATTCAGGCTAACGACGAGGAGGCGCTCGCCAATCATCAGAAGATTGAGCGGGCTATCCGCGAGACCTTCCGGCCAGAGTTCCTGAACCGCATTGACGAGATCATCATCTTCGCGCCGCTGGCTCTCTCAGACGTGGCCCAGATGGTCGATCTCCAGATGAAAGGCATCGCCGAACGGCTGAGCGAGGCGGGGATCTCCGTTCACCTGACTGAACCGGCGCGGACCTGGCTGGCGAACAAAGGCTATGACCCGCAGTTCGGGGCACGTCCGCTGCGCCGTGCCTTGCAGCGCTACGTCGAAAATCCGCTGAGCATCCAACTGCTGCGCGGAGATTTCAGCCCCGGCGACATGGTCATGATTGACGAGATGAACGGCGAATTGATCTTCGAACGGCATTCGGACGCCACGACCGATTATCTACAGATCAACCAGGATAACCTGCTGGATCACGACATTCACTAGGATCCGTGAGCTTCACCTGACCCCCTCTCCGGCTGTACCATGCGGGGAGGGGGAGCAAATCGGTTCACGACGGCCCTTGAAAGTCCCTTCATCATTGATACGGATAAAACCGCGTAAAACAGGGGGTGTATACTGCCCGGCACTGTAATAGCGCACTGACCAAATTTCCAAATACCAGACCACCGGGCAAGTTACCGTTTGATTTTCGCCTTTGCTTAGTTATAATCGGCTTCGTACCCAATGTTCGGGGAGAGCATGTTTTTATGGATTCCATTTTGCCAGGGGCAGACGAGTCCGAAGAACTCGAAAATGGTTCTTCAGACAGCGGGCAAAGCCCAGAGATTGCGTCATCGGTTGAGTCCGAAGCCACTAACGAAGCGCATACTGAATTGCCGATAGATGGCGCTGAGGCATCCCTAGAGTCAGATTCCGAGCCAGGCGAGGCCGAAACGACCGCCGCCCCGGAATCCGAGACGGAGACTCTTGCCCAGGCCGAGGCAGTTGAAGCAGCGCCTGCTGAACAGGTTGAAGCAGCGCCTGCGGAACAGATCGAAACAGCGGCAGAAGTGCCGGCTGAGCAAGTTGAGGCAGCAGCGGAAGCGCCTGCGGAACAGGTCGAAGTAGCAGCGGAAGTGCCTGCTGAGCAAGTTGAGGTAGCAGCGGAAGCACCTGCTGAACAGGCCGAAACAGCGGCAGAAGTGCCGGCTGAGCAAGTTGAGGCAGCAGCGGAAGCGCCTGCGGAACAGGCCGAAGCAGCGGCAGAAGCGTCGGCTGAGCAAGTTGAGGCAGCAGCGCCTGCAGAACAGGTTGAGGCGGCGGCGGAAGCGCCTGCAGACAGCGGTGAACACAAACTGGAATCGCCTCTAAAACGCGGCGAAATTCACGATGGCACCATCGTTGCCACCTCGCCGACCTCGGTGCAGGTTGATGTCGCCGGATTGGCGACGGGGATCATCCCTGGCCGCGAACTGGAACGCATGAACCGCGAGACACTGGATTTGCTCAAACCGGGCGAAATGGTGCCGGTTTACATCGTCAACCCGCACGATCACCGGGGCAACGTCATTCTGTCAATCAACCGGGCGCTGGAAGAACTGGACTGGCGCAAGGCTGAAGAATACCGCGAAAACAAATCGGTCTACGAAAGCCGCATCGCCGGATACAACAAAGGTGGGCTGATCGTCCGCTTCGGGCGGGTGCGCGGCTTCGTACCGCAAAGCCAGATCAGCGCGGATCGTCGAGCCACGATGGACGGCGCGACGCCGGAGGAACGCTGGGGCGAGATGGTCAACCAGCCGATTGCCGTCAAGGTGATGGAGGTGGATCGAGACCGCAACCGCCTGATTCTCTCAGAACGGGCAGCGGCCCGCGAGATCCGCGAATCGCGCAAGGAAGACCTGATCGAAGACCTGGAAGTCGGCGAAATCCGCACCGGGCGCGTCGTGAGCCTGGTCGATTTTGGCGCATTCGTCAATATCGGCGGCGCGGAGGGCCTGGTCCACCTGACGGAACTGGCCTGGCATCACGTCACCCATGCCCGTGAGGTGCTGAAGGTCGGCGACGAGGTCAAGGTCGAGGTCATCAGCATTGAACCGGATCGCAAACGCATCGGCTTGAGCATCCGCCGCCTGATGGAAGACCCCTGGGACACCGTGGCGATTGAGTATAACGTCGGCCAACTGGTGCAGGGCAAGATCACCAAACTGACTAAATTCGGCGCGTTCGCCCAACTGGTGGATGCCCCGGCGATTGAGGGCCTCATCCACATTTCGGAACTCTCCGACGAACGGGTCAATCACCCGCGCGAAGTGGTGAACGAGGGCGAGACGCTCACGCTCCGCGTCGTTAAAATGGACATTGAACGCCGCCGCCTGGGCCTGAGCCTGAAGGCCGTTAATTCGGCAGAATATCTCGATCAAGACTGGGATTACTAGTGTCCGGCCAGGGATACGATGGATGGTCAGGGGCATTCGAACTGGACTGCCCCTGTTTTGTATCCGACTTGGCCTGTGATAAAATTGAGGCTGCAATTGTATTGTAAGGTTGCTTGGGTAAAGTTTAGACGGAGTGAGTATAGGGTATTGGTGGGTCTGCTGCTATAATGCTACAGAGACGATTGCATCATGACAGCAGTGTTATCGTTAGCAATTCACGGTGGTTGTTCGAGCTACCCTGGACGGAGGTAATATACCGTGCCAAATAAAATGGAACGATTTACTCAGCGGGCACGGCGGGTGCTGAGTCTGGCACAGGAGGAAGCCGAAAGGCTCCAACACAACTACATTGGCACCGAGCATTTGCTGCTGGGTTTAATGCGTGAAGAAGGTGGCGTCGCGGGCCGCGTGCTGCGCGACCTCGGCCTGGAACAGCGTCGGGTCGAGGAACTGGTCGAGCGCCTGACACGGGCGACGACCCGCACACCGAGTTCACAACTGGATCTATCGCCGGGGACCAAGCGCGTCCTCGAACTGGCGGTAGATGAAGCACGCCGGATGGGCCATCACTACATCGGGACCGAGCATCTGCTGCTGGGCCTGGTGCGGCAGTCCGAAGGCGTCGCCATTGATGTCCTCAAACGTCTGGGGGTCAGCCCGGAAGAAGTCCGTCGGCAAACCCGGCGTGTTCTGCAAGAAAGCCCGGTGCAGTCCAACCAGCCAGAGCAGGAGAAACACCGTCCGCGCCGCCAGGAAGGCAAAACGCCGCTGGTGGATCAACTGGCGACGGATGTCACCGCCCTGGCGCAGGAAGGCAAGCTGGACCCGGTGGTCGGGCGCGAGACTGAGATCGAGCGCGTGATCCAGGTGCTCAGCCGCCGCCGCAAGAACAATCCGGCGCTCATCGGCGAGCCGGGCGTGGGCAAGACCGCGATTGTCGAGGGCCTGGCCCAGCGCATCGTGGACGGCGACACACCCAAGCCGCTGCTGAACAAGCGCGTGCTGCAACTGGATGTCGGGTCGCTGGTGGCGGGGACGATGTATCGCGGCCAGTTCGAAGAACGCCTCAAGCGCGTGATCGAAGAACTCAAGTCCTCCGACAGCATTCTGTTTATCGATGAAGTTCACATGCTGGTGGGTGCAGGCTCGGCAGGCAGCAGCGTGGATGCGGCCAACATTCTGAAACCGGCCCTCTCGCGCGGCGAATTGCAGTGCATCGGCGCAACCACGCTGGATGAATATCGCAAGCACATTGAGAGCGACCAGGCGCTGGCGCGTCGTTTCCAGCAGATCATGGTCGATGAACCGAGCATCGAAGAGACGATTGAAATCCTCCAGGGCATCAAAGTGCCCTACCAGGAGCATCACAACGTCGAAATCACCAATGACGCCATCGAATCGGCGGCCAACCTCTCGGCGCGCTACGTGCCGGATCGCTTCCTGCCGGATAAGGCCATTGATTTGATCGACGAAGCGGCGGCCCGGCTGCGCATGTACAAGAGTCCTGAAGCGGCTCAGGTGCGCAACCTGGAGATGGAACTGGAAAGCATCGAAGAAGACATCGAGATCGTCACGCAGGAAGAAGACATCGAGGCCAAAGGCCAGTTGGAACGCCAGCGTGAGAATATCCAGGAAAGCCTCAATCTGCTGAAAGTCAACTGGAACGAGGAGACTCAGCAGCCGCGTTTGATCGGCGAGGACATTGCCGAAGTAGTGTCGATGTGGACGGGCATCCCGGTCATGCGCATCGCAGGCGAGGAAAGCGAACGCCTGATGCACATGGAGGAGGCCCTGCACGAACGCATCATCGGCCAGCACGAGGCGATTGAAGCCATCAGCAAGGCAGTGCGCCGCGCGCGCGCTGGTTTGAAAGACCCGCGCCGCCCGATTGGTTCATTTATGTTCCTGGGGCCGACCGGTGTGGGCAAGACTGAACTGACCAAAGCGCTGGCCGAGTTTATGTTCGGCAGCGAAGACGCCCTGATCCAGCTTGATATGAGCGAATTCATGGAACGGCATTCGGTGGCCCGCCTGGTTGGTGCGCCTCCCGGCTACGTCGGTTACGAAGATGCCGGTCAGCTCACCGAAGCGATCCGCCGCCGCCCCTACAGCATTGTCGTCTTCGACGAGATCGAGAAAGCGCATCCTGAAGCCTTCAACATGCTGCTTCAGGTGATGGAAGAAGGCCAACTGGCCGACGCACGTGGCCGCACGGTCAACTTCCAGAACAGCATCATCGTCATGACAAGCAATGTCGGCGCAGACACCATCAAGAACAACACCCGGTTGGGCTTCGATCTCAAGCGCGACGAAGCGACGACCGAGCAGGAAGCCTACGACGACATGCGCAAGAGCGTGATCGAGCAGCTTCGCCGGGCCTTCCGGCCAGAGTTCCTGAACCGTATCGACGGTACGGTCGTCTTCCGCGCACTGTCCAAGGAAGAGATCAAGGCGATTGTCGAACTGGAATTGAACAAGGTGCGCGCCCGCCTGCTGGAGCACGCCATTACTCTGGAATCGACCGAAGCGGCTCGCAGTTGGCTGGCGGATCACGGTTACGACCCCGAATTTGGGGCACGCCCGCTGCGCCGCCTGATCCAGAACGAGGTCGAGGACGTGTTATCGGACGGTATTCTGTCGAGCCGCTTCCCGCTGGCGAGTGTGGTCAACGTGGATGTGGACGAAGAGGGCAACCTGACGCTGATCTCAGCGGACGAACGCCAGGAAGCCGAAGCGCCCCCAGCCTAGCTCAGCATCAATGTAAATCAAAAGCCACTCATCGTTCTGATAAGTGGCTTTTTTATTTCTAACAGCGACACGGCCCTGCTGATGCTCGTCCGGGCAATACAAAAACGCCGCCGTGAACGAGTCGAGACGGCGCAGTAAACGCTCAGATGAGCAAGCGGATCAGGACCGGCGGCCTGCGGTCAAACTGTTCTGAAATTCGCTCAGCCCGTCGAAATCGCCTTTGGCCGCGTAAGTCGCCTGCTCGGCCCAGGTCGGGATGCTGGGGGCCAGACGCATCCCCTGCGCCTGGATGGCTGCGCGGAAATCATCTTCGCTGGTCTGTGCCATTTTGGCGTAGGTGTCGATCCCGGCGGCACGCAGTGCGCCTTGCATCTTAGGGCCAATGCCTTCGATCACCGTTAGATCGTCCTGCCCGGCGGAGGCAGCGGCGGGCTTCGGCGCGGGAGCTGGTGGCGGGGTCGGGCTGGGTTCAGGCGCATGGCTGGGATCTGGGAGATGACTGCCCGCAGCACTCGGCGCAGGCAGATGACCGGCGGCACTTGCCCCGGCACCCAGAGCCATCGCTTCGGCGTGCTCCATGTGCGCTTCACCTTCAGGATACAGTGCCAGGATCAGGCCAGCAACCAGGAAGAGCAGCGGCCACAGCCAGTCGCTGAGCGCACTTCCCGCCACAATATTGTTCGCGCCCATAAACCCGGCCAGCAACCAGAGCATAATGGCGACTAAAGTCCGTGCGGAACGAGACATACGAACTCCCCGTTTAATCATAAATGTAAGGCGTTACGATTATGACACAGCAGCAGCGCCGTCACAAGCCGACAGACTGAGAAACTGCCAAGAAACCGGTAAGCGATGTATCTCGGCGGCGCTAATTTCGCTCAAACTGGCCGATCAGGACCAGATCGTCCTCCGCACCTTCGACACCAGAGAACACGTCGAAGCGCGTCAGGTCCGGGTAATGGTACCAGCCTGTGTAGACGCGATAGGTCCCGGCAGGCAGATCCTCCGGGAGTCTGATCGCCACACGCTCGGTCCAGCCTGTTTCAGCCGGCAGCGCCCCCAGCGTCTGATCATCCTGCGCGACCGGTGTGCCATATTCATCGACGATGTGGACGAAGCGAATGTCCGTGTCCTGCCGCGCATCGCTAAAGAACCACCACAACCGCGCGATCATCGTCTGGTCCTCGACTTCGACGTTGCTGCCCTGCAGCCGCACGCCCCGGTCAAAAACGACCCCCTGAAGCCCGCCCGTCTGGTACGTGCCCAGGTGCAAATCGCGCAAAGTTAGACCCCGGCAGACCAGCGTCGGGCCATAGGCCGCCGGACAGGGCGGATCAAGCGCCAGCGTGGCCGTATGAAACGTCCCGGCCAGCAGCGGCAGCGGTACGTTGAAGTCCAGCGCGCTATCGACGGTCCAGCGCCGCACCAGCACGTCATCCAGATACAGTTCGACACGGCGACCATCCGCGATCATCATGCCACTGAGATCCACCCAACCGTCTTCCGGCGCGTAGACATAGGTATTGGCGCTAGCGTCGATTTCGGGCACATCCGGCAGCAAGGCGGCGAAGCCCGGTGCGGCGTCGGTCTCTGGCGTCTGGAAGATGGCGATGTCGGCGTCCTCGTACAGCGGGTCGCCCAACTGCTGCTGCGCAAAAGCCAGCGTGTCGGCGTCGGTATAGTGCTTATGCCAGATGACGACATCCGCCCCCACCGCGCGCAGCAAGGCCGGATCGAGCGTACTTTGCAGCAGGCTCAGCTTGGCGGGACTCACGGGCGTGCCGCGTGTGACGTGCCCGGCGATCAGCGGCAGTTGATGCGCGGTACGCAGATAGAGTCCTTCTTTATCGGCCAGGGTGCTGTCCCAGGGCAAATCCAGCACGGCACGCAGGTCATCGCGTCCGGCCAGGTCGTAGACAGCCTGCGGGATCGCAGCGGAGGTGGTCGGCAGCGGCCAGTACCACTGATAATCGAAGAGAATCGCCGCCATCAGCCCGGCCAGCAGCAGCGGACGCCAGCGCAGACCGCTCAAGCGCTGCCAGAGCCGATCCGCCCCGTAACCAGCCAGCACGGCCAGTGCCAGCGCCAGGGTAAAGTTGAAGCGTCCCGGCGTGCGCGCCAGGCTGAACAGCGGCAAATTCTGGACGAAGGCCCAGGGCAGAGTCAGCGCCGTCTCGTAGCCATCAATGCGGACCAGCAGCGGCGAATTGAAGACTTTGAGCAGCGGCCCCAGCGAGAGAATCCAGGCCAGCAGCGCGAGAATCCCCCACCAACCCGCCGCGCCCGGTTTGCGCCGCAGCAGCGCGATCAGCGCCAGCAGCCCGACGATGATCCCGATATAGCTGGAGCCTTCCTCCAGGTTGACGCCCAGCACCCGCGCCGGATAGTCCAAATGGCTGTAGAGCGGGTGAAAGAACGAGGGACTGACGATGCTGAGCAAGTCGGCGCTGTAACGCACGAAGCCGCCCTCGTCGCGGTAGGCAGCGGTCGTGCTGGCCGTCAGGGCCAGCGGCAGCAAGAAAGCCAATACGATCAGACCGCCGAAGAGGCTGACCAGGATCGTCTGGCGCAGGCCGATCCAGTCACGCTGCCAGAGGCGCATGAGCGCGATCACCGCAATCAGCGGCATCAGCACGTAGATCGTCTGGATGCCATGCCCGCCGGGACTGAGCGCGAAGAAGATTACCGCCAGGATAAACCAGCCGCGTGTCCGGGTCTCGCGCAGACGCAGCAGGGCCAGCACCAACAGCGGCACCGGCCACATGACCATCAGCCCGGCATGACCGCCCGCCAGATGCGCCTGGAAGGTCGGCGCGGCCATGAAGGCCAACCCGGCCAGCAGCGCGGGGCCTTCGTGGCCCTTCAGCAGGTGACGCGCCAGCCGCTGCATCGCCCAGCCATTGAGCGCCATCGTCAGCAGAATGGTCAGGTTGGCCGCCGTGACGGTCGGCAGAACGAGGGCGAAGAGCCAGGCGGGGAAGAATTGCAGCGGGTCGGCCCAGAGCAGCATCCCCTCGATGCCGTCCGGGTAACCCAGGTCCGGCTGCCAGAAGAGCGGCTGGCCGGTCTTCAGCGCGTGCGCATACCACCAGATGTGATGCGCCATCTCGCGGCTGTCGCCATAGGCAAAGCCGACCAACACCGTGCCCAGATGCGTCACCAGCGGCCAGGTGATGACCAGGGCAACCAGCAGATAGAAGGCATAGATCAGCAGCGGGCGGCGCAGACGCTCAATCGACATGGACGGTCCCCAGACGAACGCGATTGTTGGACGCATCGGCCACGTTGGAACGCACGGCGAGGCGCAGGTTATCCGGGTAAGTGTACCAGCCGGTATAGATCGTGTAATCGCCCGGCGGCAGATCGTCAAAGCGCAGCGTCTCCATCCAGGCACTGTGCGCCGGACGCTGGCCCAGGGAGTTGTCGCGCTGAACGGCCAGATTGCCCTGTTGATCGACCACGTGGACGAAGCGGATGCGATTCTCATCGCCAGCGGCGTCGAAGCGCCACCACAGATTGACCGACAGGGTCTTGTCTGCCGATTTGACTATGTGAGCCGCCAGCGTAATCCCCTGATCGAACAGTACCGGCTGACCGAGGTCCGCAGGCTGGAAATCGGTCAGCGTGAGGCCGCTAATCTCAGCGCTGCGGCAGGCCAGCAGTTCCAGATGATGCGCCGGGCAGGCGGGCGTGACCGTCCAGGTCAGCGTGTGATAGCCCGCGCTGGCGACAAAAACCGGCAGGTCCAGTGGGCCGGGATCGCTGCGCTGTCGGGTCATCTCACCGTCGAGCGAGAGGTGCAGATCACGGTCAGCGCTGGTCAACTGGGCGCTGAGATGCAGCCAACCCGGTTCCGGCGCAAAAAAGTAGGACGCCTGCTGATCGTTCACGGCGAAGTCGCGGTCGTAGACGGCCTGGAACGCGGGCGGCGCGGTCGGGTCCGGCACTTCAAGCGCGAGGATGCGCTCGTCCTCATAGAAGGGCTGCCCCAGGGCCAGCACGCGGTCTCGATCATTGGGCGCGGCCCACTGCTTGTGCAGGATCAGCACGTCCACGCCCTCGCGGTCCAGCAGGGCCGGGTCAAGCGTGCGTTGCAGTACGGTCAGCTTGGCCGGGTCCACTGGCGTGCGGCGCGTCACATGCCCGGCGATGAGCGGCTTATGATGGCCGGTTTGTAAAAACATGCCGTCCTTCTGCGCCAGCAGGTGATCCCAGGGCAGGTTCATCACGGCGCGAATGTCGTCGCGCCCGGCCAGCGCCTGAATCTTCAGCGGGACTGTGCCCGGCGTGGTGGGAAAAGGCCAGTAGGACTGAAGGTCGAGGACGATCAGCACGGCCAGGCCGACGAATAACAGCGAGCGCCCGGCCTTGACGCGATCCCACAGCAGCGCCGCGCCGTAGGCCGCCAGGACCGCCACCACCAGCCCGACCGTAAAGTTGAAGCGAGCCGGAGTGCGCACAATGTTGAGCAGCGGCAGATTGGCGAAAGCCAGCCAGGGCAGCGTGACGTTGCTGGTGTAATCACCCAGATTGAGCGTGACGACGCTGTCCAGCACTTTGAGCAGCGGCCCCAACGAGAAGAGCCAGGCCACTCCTCCCAGCGGCAGCCAGAAGCGTGCCTCACGCTTGCGCCACAACCCGACCAAGGCCAGCCCAGCCGCGATGAGGCCGACATAAGCCAGACGCTCCCAGGGGTCAATGCCCAGGGCGCGGCCCGTATAGTCCAATTGAGCGTAGAGCGGGTGCTGCGGCGAGGGCGTCAGCAGGCCGAGCAGATCGGCGCTGTAGGTCACGTCGCCGCCTTCGTCCAAACGCGCGGGCTGCTGCGATTCCTCAACCAGGAACGGCCCGATGAACAGCAGCGAGACCAGCCCGCCCAGCAGCAGCGCGGGAATAAGCCGCCGCAGGGCCAGCCAGTTCCGGCGCAGCAGATGGCGCAGCAGCAGGTAGCCAATCAGCGGTCCGACCAGATAGATCAGCAGCAGGATGCTGCCCCACAAGCTGACGACGAACAGCCCGGCGCTCAGCAGCAGCCAGCGCCGCCCGCCTTCCAGCGCCAGCCGCCGTAAGGACAGAATCAGCAGGGGCACCGGCCACAACAGCAGCAGACCGGTGTGGCCGATGGCAAGCTGCCCCTGGAAGGCCGGATAGAGCATGAAGATCAGCCCGGCCAGCAGGGCGGGACCGGTCCTGCCGGTCAGGTCACGGGCCAGCAGGTACATGGCCCAGCCATTGAGCGCCAGCCGCAGCAGAATTGCCAGATTGAAAGCTGCCGTGAGCGGCATGACGAAGGCGAAGAGCCAGGCGGGGAAGGATTGCAGTGGATTGGCCCACAGCCACAGCCCGCTGAGGCCATCGGGATAGCCCAGCAGCGGCTGCCAGTAGAGCGGCTGGCCCGTTTGCAGCGCCTGCTTAATCCACCAGATGTGCCGGGTATATTCGTAGGTATCGCCGAAGGAATGGCCGATGAAATCGCCGCCGATCACCAGCGGCCATGTGACCAGCACGATCACGCCCAGGTACAGCAGCCCTGGGGCTACAAGCTCTAGATTTTTCCGCATAGGCGGGCATTGTAGCGGGGATCGTGCGCTTTGCCTAGTAGCCGTAGCCTGCGTGCAGGATGCTGTTCACCTTGGCGAGCAGGTCTTCGACCGAGAAGGGTTTCGACATAAAACCCTGGACATGCAAGCCGCGCCGTTTGGCCTCGTCCTGCATGAAACTGCGGGCCGAGAGGAAAACGAAGGGGATACCGCGCCAACGCTCCTCGGCGTAGACCGATTGGCAGAACTGGTAGCCATCCATGTCGGCCATGCGCACATCGGAGATAATCAGGCTGGGCGAGGTATCCAGGCAGCGCAGCAGATGCAGCCCCTCGCAGCCGGTCGCTGCTGAGAACACCACGTAGCCGCTGAACTCGAAGATGTCAGTCAGGGCTTCGCGCAGGTCGGTGTCGTCGTCAACGACTAAGATAACCGGGTAATTGGTATCGTAGACAGGCATGGGTATAACCAATACGTATAATTTTCCGAGCTGTTTAGCTTTATAGTACCCACAGCTGCATAACGAAATGCTTACCACTAGAGGCTTTTGAGGCCATTTCCGGTCAAAATCAGGCCGATTCGGCCATTTGAGGCGATTTGATCCAGCGCGGCGGCGGGAACAGCGCTGGTTGGCTCAACCATCAGGCCGCGATGATGAAGCGCCTGCTGGGCCGCCAGCACCGCCTGGTCATCGACGCGCAGGGCCGCGCCACCGGTTTCGCGCAGGCTCGCCAGGATCTCGGCCCCATGCACCGGCACGGCGACGCCGATGCCATCAGCCACGCCCGGACGCGGCTCGACCTGGGCCGCCTGGTTGAGACCCTGCTCCCAGGCGCGCACAATCGGGTCGCAGGCAGCGGTCTGGACGGCATAGAGACGCGGCAGATGGTCGATCAGCCCGGCCTCACGCAGCGCGCGGAAGCCCCGCGCCAGCCCCAGAAACATGCCACCATGCCCCACCGGGCACAGCAGCGCATCCGGCAGGCCCATCTGCTCCCAGAGTTCCCAGGCGCAGGTCATCTGCCCGGCGACGAAGAAAGGGACTCCAGGCATGGCTGGCGTAGACACTGTGCTGCGCCGCTTCGATACAGGCGGCGGTCGCGGCAGCGCGCGGTCCCGGCACCTCAACCAGCGTGGCACCATAGGCGGCGATGTGACGCTTCTTGCCCTCCGGCGCGCTGGCCGGGGCGAAGATGCGGGCTTTGATCCCGGCGGCGGCGGCATAAGCGGCCAGCGACGCGCCCGCATTGCCGGACGAATCTTCGATGACCTCGGTCACACCCTGCCCCAGCAGATAATTGATCAGCACGCATTCCCCGCGATCCTTAAAGGAGCCGGTCGGGTTGAGATACTCCAGCTTGGCCCAGACCTGCGTCTCGCCGAGGGTCGTCTGCACCAGCGGCGTCATGCCCTCGCCCAGGCTCACCCGCTGCTCGACCGGCAGCATGGCCGCGTAACGCCACAGGCTCCAGACCTCACGCCGGATAGCCCTGGCATCAAAGTGGGGCAGCGTGTCGATCTCCAACCGGGCGCCATCTGACTGCCAATCCAACGGCCCGGCAGGCTCGCCGGTGGTCGTGCTGATTAACTGCATTCGAAACCGCCTCTCATCGTCATCTTTGCGTAAGTTTTTTCTACTACACTTGCTCTAATTAAGAGGGATTGTAATCCCCGGTTGTGAAAATGGGTACCAGCTTGTATGCGAACAAATGATCTTGTATAATTAAACAGATGCACTTGATAAAAACCCGCAATCTATTATAGACTAGAGCTATGATCCAGGATCAATTCAAACGTCCCCTGCGCGACCTGCGCATCTCTGTGACCGACCGCTGCAATTTCCGCTGCACTTATTGTATGCCAGCAGAGATTTTCGGTGAGGGTTACCGCTTCCTGCCGCGCCAGGAACTGCTGACCTTCGAGGAGATCGCGCGGCTGGCACGCATCATCGTGCGGCTGGGCGCGGTCAAGCTGCGGCTGACCGGCGGCGAACCCCTGGTGCGCCAGGAGATCGAGACGCTGGTGGCGATGCTGGCCGAGATCGAAGGTGTGGACGACTTCGCCATGACGACCAACGCCTACTTTCTGCCGCAGAAGGCCCAGATGCTCAAGGAGGCCGGGCTGCGGCGGATCACGGTGAGCCTGGATTCGCTGGACGATGAGGTCTTCCAGAAGATGAACGGCAAGCGGGCCAGTGTGGATAAGGTCCTGGCAGGCATCGAAGCCGCTGAAGCCGCCGGACTCGGCCCGATCAAGATCAACGCGGTGGTGCAGCGCGGCGTCAACGACCACACGCTGGTGGATCTGGCGCGCTACTGCAAGGAACGCGGCTGGATCCCGCGCTTTATCGAGTACATGGACGTGGGCACAATGAACGGCTGGCGCATGGACGATGTGGTCCCTGCCGACGAGATCGTGGCGCGCATCCATGCCGAAATGCCGCTGGAAGCGATTGGCCGAAATTATCGCGGCGAGGTCGCGCGGCGCTACCGTTATGTCGATGGCGGCGGCGAAATCGGCCTGATTACCTCCGTGACCAAACCCTTCTGCGGCGCGTGCAGCCGGATGCGCCTCTCCCCCGAAGGCGAGCTTTTCACCTGCCTCTTTGCCAGCAGCGGCACCGACCTGCGGGCACCCCTGCGCGGCGGGGCCAGCGACGACGAGATCGAGCAGATCATACGCGGCACCTGGGGCGCACGGACCGACCGCTACTCCGAAGAACGCGGCAAACAGCCCCGCGAACAAAAAGTCGAGATGTACCACATCGGCGGCTAAACTCGCACCCAGGGCGTCACGCCCTGCCCCTACAGCCTGCAACTCATCCGCTGAACTCTACGTAGAAAGAAATAGATTGTCTTCTGGCCGCACTCATGATTTGAGGATGCTGCAATGACTGAAGAGGAAATCCGCCAGCAGGTCGAGCAGTTCTACCGGGGCCGGACGGAATTTATAATTCATCTGATCGTCTTCATCCTGGTCAACGCTGGGCTGTGGGCGCTGTCGGCCTTGAGTCAGGGGACCTTCTCTATCGTCTGGCCGATGATCATCACACTGGGCTGGGGATCCGGCCTGGCCGCTCACGCGATTGACTGGCTCGCCAAAGACCCTCGGCGGCTGGCACGTCTTAAGGGGACCGTCGAAAAGCGCATGACTCAGCTTTACGGCCCGGACTGGGACAGGCTCAGCCAGGAAGAGGACTTCCGTCGCGTTAAGGCGGCGACCTGGCGGCAGTTCAACCACAATAAAGAATTCGCCATGCACGCTGTCGTCTATGCCTTCATCAACCTGATGGCCTGGTTGATCTGGGTGGCGGCGCTGGGCACGATGAGCTATCTGCTGCCGCTGGCGCTGCTGCTTCTGTGGGGCGCGGGACTGGCCGCGCACGCCGCGACCAATTACTTCGACAGTGCGCGGGCGGTAGTGGCGCGTGAACAGGCCATTCAGCGGGCGATGGAGGGCTATAACGCAGCGCCCGAAAAGCGCAAACGCGCTAAAGCCAAGCACATCCTGACCGACGACGGCGAGATGTTGGAAGTCATCGAGGATGATGGCAGCGAAGCGGCCCAACAAATCCGCTGACGGGCAGTTATACCCCGGCAGGGGAACTTTCCCCAATGATGCACTGACATAAGCTGGTTTTGACTTATGTGGTCGCCGCCTGATCCGTATCCTCGTCCAAATCGGGACGCGCCGGCGGTTTGGGCTTGATCGGGAAGGGATCGGTCGGTCCCTCCTCTGCGCCCATCATGCTGCGGATCGCCTGCATTTCGCCAGTGGTCAGCCGCGCGACCGTGTCCTCCGGCCCTTCCTTGCCGAAGGCGCGGTGAAAGGCGATTTGCTGGAACTGCTGGTGACTGAGGTTCGCTATAAGCAGATGGCCGGGGTTGAGCGCCCGTGCGCTGAGGTCGCTGCCGCGCACCAGCAAAATACTCGCACCCAGCAGGGTCACGCCGACCCACTGCATACCGGTCAGGTGTTCGCCCAAGAACAGCAGTGCCAGCCCAACCGCCACGCCGATTTCGGTAATCGCCAGGATAGCCGTCTGCATACTGCCCAGCAGCTTGACCCCGGTGAACATCGCCAGCCGCGAGAGCGCCGTCGTCAGGCCCAGTAGCAAAATGGGGAGAAAGGCCACGTCAAGGACGTAGACGGTGTTCTGCGCCACCGTCGCCAGCCAGACCATCGTCACCAACACGCCCATCGTCGTCAGCACGTACAGCGTCACGGTTGCCGAAGGCATCTCGTAGAGCACGTACTGGCTGAGGATCACCGTCCCAGCGAACATGAGCGCGCTGCCCAGCATCAGGCCCACGCCCAACCAATTTACCGGAGTCGCGCCGAAGCCGGTCAGCATCACCAGGGCGATCAGCGCCAGCACCACGCGCAGCGTCATACGGCGGTTGACTGGCTCCCCAGCGATGCGCACCAGCAGCACGGCGAAAACCAGATACATGCCGTTGAGCAGTTGAGTCAGCGAGGCATCCAGCAGGCCCAGGCCGCCATAATAGAACAACGAGCCGATGCCGTTGACAATGCCGATCACTACACAGCCGAGCAGCCCGGCGGGATAAATGTAGATAAAGCGGCGAAAAAAGAGCAGGTAAAAAGCCCAGAGCATCAGCACAGCGATCACCGTGCGGATGGCAGCTACGCTGAAGGGGTCCGCTCCGGCGTTGATGGCGAACTTACCCAGAATCGGGGCCACGCCCAGAAAAACCGGCGTCGTAAAAGCCGACAGCAGGCCGCGTATGGGAGGGCGCTGCTCGCTCATGGCAGGCCCGTTCAATCCAGCTTATCGACCAGATTCTGGACAAATTCGTCGTCGATAAGCGAGCCTTTCTGCAAGAGAATGTCGATCTGACCGGCCAGACGTGCCCGTTCTTTGGCGGTGAGTTCTTTGGCGGTGACGACGACAATCGGGATATGCGACATTTCCGGGTCGGATTTCATCGTGTCGATGACGGTAAAGCCGTCCACGTTAGGCATCATCAGGTCGGTAATCACCAGGTCAGGCCGCAGCCGCAGGATCATCTCAATGCCCTGGGCACCATCGTGGGCCGTATGGATTTCATAGTTGCCTTTAGCTTGCAGAATACGCCGCACCAGCCGGGCCGCATCGTTGTTATCCTCAATGATGATGATGCGGCGCACCATTGAATCGACCTGTTCCAAGGCGGAGAGCAGCCCCTCTTCCGGCAGTACGGAAGACTGCGTTTTGACCGACAGGTCGATCTGCTGCTGCCACTGCTCGTCCAGAATGCGTGTCTCGACCGGCAGGGTGTGGCCGCTGGCATTGACGACGACCACGTCATCCGGCTTGATGATGCCCTTCTGCACCATCTTGAACAGCCCGGCAAAGCAGACACCCGTCGCCGGTTCGACCGACATGCCCTCGTTGCGCGCCAGGATACGGATCGCGCTGAAGGCTTCCTCGTCGTTGGCATCGACAAAGTAGCCGCCGTAGTTCTGCGTGTAATCATAGAGCATCTCGTAGGCCCGGCCTGGATTACCGGTCGCCAGCGTAGCGATAATCGTCTGCGGATTCTCGATGGGCGTGGCAATCGACTGCCCATTGCGGAAGGCATCGACCATCGGCGCGCAGCCGGTCGATTGGATCAGCCCCATCGCAGGCATAGAGTTGAGGATGCCGAAATCGTACATCTCGCGGAAGCCCTTGCCCACGCCAATCGGCCCCATACCGCCGCTGACCGCCTGAATGAACCAATCGGGCGAACGCCAGCGCTGACCGTCGTCCAGTTCGCGGCCCAACTGCTCCGCAATTTCGTAGGCCATCGTCTTCATGGCTTCGATGGCGGCGACGCTCTTGATGCCTTTATCGAGAAAGATGCCTTTGGCCTTCGCAAAGCGGGCCGCGACCTCTTTAGTCTGGTCGTAGGTGCCGGTAATTTTAATGACCTCAGCCCCGTAGATGGCCGCCTCGCGCATCTTCTCAGCGGGGGCCAGGCTGGGAAAGAAAGCCCAGAGTTTGACCCCGGCGCGCACGCAGTAAGCCGCGTAGGAGATGGCGACGTTGCCCGTGCTGGCGACGACCAGTTCATCGACGCCCATCTCCTTCAGCACCGACAGCGCGACCGTCGCCTGACGATCCTTGAAGCTGCCAGTGGGCCCCTGGCGTTCGTCCTTGATATAGAGATTCTTGAGACCCAGGCTGGCCGCCAGCGCTCTCGATTTCGTCAGCGGCGTGCCCCCCTCGCCCAGGCTGACAATGTTGTTCATGTCCAGCAAAGGCAGCACTTCATGGTAGCGCCACAACCCTGACCCGCGCTGCTTGAGCGCTTCTAACCAGCGTTCCGGGTCCAGACCGCGCAGATCATAGCGCGCCTCCAGAATGTTCTCGCCACAATAGGGACAGCCGGTAATCGTCTTACTAAACCTGATCCGCTGGTGACAGTTGATACACTCCAGTTCGAACTGTTTCTGGTAGCCGTTGTCCCTCATTTACTCTCCACTACGTGACAGACGCTTCTTGACATCGACGAGGAAGGCCTGGCTGTTCTCTGTGCTGAGGTCTGTTTTATGCAGGACAGAGATGCCATCAAGCTGGGCCTGTTCGTCAGCGTCGAGCGCATCGGCGGTGACGACCAGCACCGGAATCGGGGCCGTTTCAGGATTGGAGCGCAGTTCGTCCAGCACCGCAAAGCCATCCATCTCCGGCATACGTAAATCCAGAATCACCAGGTCCGGGCGGCGGCGGGCGACCAGCGCCACCCCTTCGCTGCCGTTATCCGCTGAGAAGACGCGGTAGTGCCCCTGCTCGTCCAGCATTTCGGTGAGCAAGCGCCTGCTTTCGGCTTGATCGTCAATAATCAGGATGCGATCCCGGTTGCTCTCGCGCTCGGCATCCAGGACCCGACCAACCAGGTCTTCCGGCACGATTGGATGTTGGAGGAAGGCAAAAGCGCCCGCCTCAACCACCCGTTCGCGTTCGTTGCTCAGGGTCACGACGATAATCGGGATGTCGAAAGTATCGTCCCGGCCCTTGATCTTGTCGAGGATATGCCAGCCGGCGCCATCGGCAAAGTTAACGTCCATCACAATCACCGAGGGGTGCAGCCCACCCGCCATCGCCTCAGCTTCCAATGGGATCGAGGCCGCGAAGACGTCGAAACCCTGGCGCTGGAGGATGCGGCGGAATTGATCGACCCGGTCCGGGTTGTCTTCGATCACCAGAATCTGGCGCTTGGGCGGTGGGGCGAACGAGATCGTCTTTCGGATGTCCTGTGTGCTGTGTCCATTACTGCCGTTGCCCGATGGTGTGTTTTGCAGCGCGGCGCTGTTGACCGGCGCAAACTCCATCTCGGAGTCTTCTTCCTGATCCTCCGGCTCGATCTCAGGCGGCTCGATGGGGATGGTGACACTGAAGGTCGAACCCCGATTGACCTCGGATTCCACCAGCATTTCGCCACCCTGCAATTCTACCAGTGATTTCGAGATTGGCAGCCCCAGGCCCGTCCCGCCGACAGTACGAGTCAGCGAGGAATCGACCTGGCGGAAGGCTTCGAAGAGCAGCGGCAGATCCTTTTCGGCAATGCCGATGCCGGTATCGCTGACATCAACGCGGATCATCGGCGCGCCAGTCTTGCTGTGCTGGTCACGGTAGGCGCTGAGGGTGATGGCTCCCTGGCTGGTAAACTTGGTCGCGTTCGACAGCAGGTTGAGCAGCACCTGCCGCGTACGGATTTCGTCGCCGTAGACCTGCGGCAACCCGGATTCCATGTCCACTTTGATGTCAATCGGCTTATCCTTGACCAGCCCGATACCGATGGAGCGCACGCCATCGACCACGGCCTTGATGTCGAAGTAATCCGCCTTGATCTCCATCTTGTCGGCCACGATCTTGGCATGGTCCAGAATATCGTTAATCAGGTTCAGCAGGTGCTGGCCGCTGTTGTAGATGGTCGACAGGTCCTGCTCCTGCATCTCGGTCAGCGGGCCGTCAATGCCTTTGAGGATCACGCGGCTGAAGCCGATGATCGAGTTCAACGGCGTGCGCAGCTCATGGCTCATGTTCGCCAGGAACTCGCTTTTGACGCGGTCGATTTCCAGAAGCTGCTCATTGGTCTCTTGCAGCCGTTCCAGAAGCTGCTGGTTCTGGATCAGGGCCGTGAGCGTCCCGCCCATCGTCTGGAGCAGGGTCAGCGTCTCGTGATTGTAGGCGAAGGCCTGCTGGTTCTCCATCAAGACCATGCCGACGATTTGCCCGGCGGAGGACAGCGGCACCACGACCGCCGACTGCGCCTCTGGCGACAGAGCCAGATACTTCGGCTGCTTGGGAACCGAGTTGATGATCTGCGCGCGCAGCGTCTGGGCCGAGAGGCCGATCAGGTTGCTCATGTCGCCGACTTCAACTTCCTCGATCTCCCGCAGCGGCTGTTCGTAACCGGCAATCGCGGCGACTCGCATGGTCGTGCGCATGTCCCCGGCCACCTCGTCGATGTACTGCACCGGCAGGAAGATGCCGACGGCCAGCGCATCCAGCGATTCGCGCAGGTCGCTCGCCACGTTTTCCAGCGCATCCGTCAGGTTATCTGCCGCAGCGGCAGCGGTCGTCACGGCAAAGAGCAGGCTCATATCGTTAGCGCGATGCTCAGCCTGTTCGAAGAGACGCGCGTTGTCAATCGCTACCGAGATCTGAGCCGCCAGGGTCGTCAGCACAGCCACGTCTTCCTCGTTGAAGGCGTTAGGCCGGTTCGACTGCACGTCCAGTGCGCCCACGACCTGCCCTTTCACGTTCAGCGGCAGCGCAATTTCAGAGCGGGTATGCGGCAGATGCGGATTCGGCTTGTGGACCACGTCGCTGGAGCCGGTATCCGAGGCGACAATCGGGCCATTCTTGGCGGTGACCTGCCCGATGACACTGGCGGAACCTTTTTCCAGCTTGTGACCGATGCTCAGCAGTTGGCGACCGGCCTCACCCGTGCTGGCGCGCAGCATGGCGAAGCGGTCGTCGCGGTCCATCAGGAAGACCTGCACGTGATCGTAACGGAAGGCGTCTTTAATCAGGTCTACCATGCGCGGCAGCAGCATATCCAGGTCCAGGATCGAACTGGCGGCCTGACTGACCTGCGCGGAAATCTGAAGCTGACCGGCGCGGCGCTCGGCCTGGTCGTAGAGCTGGTTGGCGTTGATAGCAATCGAGGTCTGTTCGGCAAAAGCCTGATAGATTCGCAAATCCTGCTCGCTGTAGCTATGCGGCTTTTTGGCCCCCATCCAGATTGCGCCAATGGCCCGCGCGCCGACTCGCAGCGGCATGATGACCAGCGAGCGTGTGCTGAGGCTTTCCAGATTGATGAGCGTCGCCCCGTCCAGATCCTCCGCCGTACTGGTATCAGAGATCACCAGCAGGTCCGGCGTAGAGAGCTGTTTCCAGGCCGGGAAGGTATCCTGGCTGAAGACCATGCCTTCCAGGTTAACGGCGCTGTCATCCCCCGACCAGTTGGCGACCACTTCCACGCCCACGCCGGGAAGCTGCCAATCACGATCTTGCAGCAGAGCGATGAAAATGTGATGCACGTCCTCGTGCAGCAGGTAGCTCGTCAGCGCCTGGAGAATATCGGCAGGCTGGCCGGCAGCGGTGATGGCACGGCTGGCCTGATACAGAATGCTGGCTTCTTCCAGCGCTCGCTCAGTACTCTGGAACAGGTAGCGGTTGTCCAGGGCGGTAGCGGCGCTGTCGGCCAGGGTATTCATGTAGCGCTCGTCTTCCAGGGTGAAGTGCTGCGGCGATTTGTACACCGTCATCAGCCAGGCCAGCGGCAGGCTGCGCGCCCGCGCTCGCAGTGGAATGCTGTTAAATGCCCCGATGTCCTCCTTCGCCAGCAGATGCTGGATCTCTTTATCCAGGCTGCTTGCAGTGGTGACATCGTCCACCCGCAGGGCCTCACGCGGGTCAAATAGCACGTCCGGCAGTTCGACCGTCTCCAGGTCGCCGTACAGGCTGCGCACGACCGTCCGGTTCTCACCGGTTTCGTCCAGCAGAACGACGAAGGCGTCGTCAGGATCCGTCAGGGCCAACTGCATCACCAGCACATCCAGCACGTGCTCGACCTGGTCAGCTTCGGCCAGGGCACGGGTGGCTTCGTAGAGCGAAATCGTCTCGCGCAGGTTGTCTTGCAGTGCATTCTCCAGACCGCGCAGGCTGCTGATGTTCTCGAAGGTCGCCACGATCATCACGACCGCGCCATCCGAATTGTGAATCGGAGCGGCATTCACCAGCAGGTCAATCTGCGACTGATCCGGCTGCTGCACGACGACATCGTCGGCGAAGGCCAGATCGCCGATCTGCGTACACAGCGTAATCGGCAGGTCCTCGTCGGGATAATGCAGTTCGGTGCCGGTCCGGTAGAGGTTATACTGCGATGACGAAAAGGCTACGTCCAACTTAACCGACTGACCCAGAAGCTGCTCGATCTGGTCGTTGACGTGCAGCGGCAGGAAGGTCTGGGCCTCCAGCACCAGCACACCAGCAGGCATCGTGGCGAGGATCGAACTCAGCGTCTCGCGTTCGCTCTCGGTGGCGCGAATCAGATCATGATTCTCGACGGCAATCGCCACCTGGTCCGCCACCGTCTGGACAAAGCGGCGGTACTGATCGTCAAAGACGTTGGCCTCCGGGCTGGTACAGGCCAGCAGGCCAAACCAGCGCTGGCGCGACAGCAGCGGCGTCACAATCACGGTCTGCACGTTTTCGGCTTGCAGCGCAGCCATCAGACCGGGCTGATCGCGCAGATCGTCGGGCAGATGCACCAGGGCCGCCCCTACGCTTCTTACGAGTAGGGCGTAAGGATTCTCGGATGCCTGCACCTGGCGATGCATCATCGAGTAATCGACCGCACCATCCCAGGCATAAGCGTATTCCAGCAGCGGCGCATCCAGGGCGCGTTCCGGTTCGGCCAGCATAATCATGATCCGCATTGGCGAAGAAATCGCCGTCGAAAGATGCAGCGCCGCCGCCTGATAGACCATATCGAGGTCCGGCGCGCTGCTGATGGCGCTGCTGGCGGCATACAGACGGCTGATCTCGTTGAGCGTTTCTTCCGTCTGGCGCATCAGCAGGCTGTTATCAATGGCGACCCCGGCCTGATCGATCAAGGCTGTATAGACCCGGCGTTCCTGCTGGCTGAAGCGCCGCACAACCGGGAATTCAATGAGGATCAGCCCACGCCAGGTGCTGCGCATGACCAGCGGCACGACCGCCAGAGCCTGCGCGCCCATCCCGGTCATAAGCCTTGCCAAATCTTCGCTGAGGCCGACGCTGCTGACATCCTCCACCAGCCGGACCTCGGCGCTGTGCAGGCTGTCGAAGAAGGAATAATCCGCCAGGCGGAAGCGCAGGCCGCGCAGGTACGGCCCCCGCATCCCAACCGCTTCATCCGCCCAGTCACTGCGCACGCGCAGGATTTCCGGCGTGCCATCCTCCGGGTACTCGTCAAACTCCATAATCTGGCCGCGAATCGCATCCGGCATCACCAACTCGATCAAGGCCGCGATGATCTGCTCCAACTCGGTCGCCTCGTTGATGCGGCGGCTGAGGTCATAAAGCAGTGAGGTCTCCTGCAAGCTGAGCTGCGTCTCTTGGAACAGGCGAGCACGGTCAATTGCCAGCGCCACGCGGTCAGTTACCGCCTGCAAGATCAACTGCTCGTCGTGTGTCAGGGAGCCGCTTTCCGGGCTGGCGACATCCAGCGACCCCACCACCTCGCCGCGAATGGTGATTGGCACGCTCACCGTGCCTACATCCGCCTGCGCCGCCTCACCCGGCTTGACCTCGCGCAGGTCGTAATGGTAGGCGTGCCCATACTCCAGCTTTTCGTCCGCCGCCTGCCAATCGGCGCGGGTCTGGACCCGAGTCAGCATGTTGATCTGTTCAGCGCGCTCCTGGCTTTCTTGCAGCAGTTGAATGCCATGCATGGCCGTGCTGACCTGATTCGCCAGCAGCTCGAAGGACTGGATTTCCTCGTCCATAAAGGTATCCAGTTCATTGCTTTGAATATCGAGCGCCCCCAGGACGCTTTCACCGGAGAGCAGTGCCAGCACCAGCCGCGACCGGCTGCGCGGCGCGACCAATCCAGGGGTCACAAGCGCCTGAACTTGCAGGTTGTTATCGACTTCGGCCCGGCCCCGGCTGAGCACCCGGCCCAGCACACTGCGCTCGTCAATAGGAATCAAGCGGGATTTATCGACCAACTCGTCACCGCTGCCCACGCTCTGCGCCAGGAAGGCGTTCTCACCCAGTTCATCCACCAGGAAAATTTGCGCGTAATGGAAACGCGCCTCACTGCAAATCATCGTCAGCACCCGCTCGAAGAGGCTGTCAATCGAATCGTGCTGCAAGCTTTCCTCGCTGACCCGTGCAGCCATATCCAGGTCGTCCCGCAAGCGCTGCCGCCGCTGATCGACCTCAGTGGACATCGACTTGATGCGTTCGGCCATGCCGGTGATCGACTGCGCCAGGGCGGAATTCCCCATCGTCGTGGCCGATAGATCGGAGTCGCGCCACTTTGCTGCCAGCGCCGTTACCTGTTCGTAGGGCCGCAGCGCATGGCGCAGCCCGTACTGTACCAGCAGGCTCAACACCAACCCGGCCAGCAGGCTCGCGCCAATCACCAGGATGGCCTGCCCATTGACGGCCTGAAAGGCGATATTCGCGTCATCAACCAGCACCACGCTCCAGGGACCATCGCTCGCCTGCGGGGCCGTGAGATCGCGCACCGACACAACATACTGACCGCTGCCAGCGCCATCCATCTCATGGGAGTTGTCGTGGAGAAAAGACATCAGGCCGGAGGTTACGTATGGGATCTGACCCGCTGGCCTGGATAATCTCGAACAGCGCATCCTGAGTCTCAGCTTTGGTATCGGCCAGAAGCTGGTCACGATTATTGATGACTAGAAGCTGGCGGCCCACCGTTTTGTTGATCGCCACCCCCCCCGTCTCAAACAAGACACTGAACAGAACGTCGGACTGCACTTCAACCTGCACGGCACCGGCGACCTCGCTCCCGGCATCTCTGACCGGAGCCATGAACAGGAAGGTCGCAGCAGCTGTATCTTCGGTCAGGCTCTTGACCTCCTGCGGACTCAGCAGGACGACATCCCCTGGCTTAGCCTGCAAGAACTCCTTCCAGAAGAACTGGTTCCACCGTCTCATCGGCATTGTCCATAACCTCCGTGCCGCGCATGGTCTGGCGAACGCCAAACAGCACCTCGCCATCCGCGCTAATGTAGCGCAGCGCAGAGACACCGTTCCCATGCACAGCCATCCATTCCAGAAACAGGTGCAGGGCGGCCTCGCGCAAGTTGTTGGTCACGATCTCCGGCGCACTGCGTGCTCGGGCGAAAGCCTCCAACTCCGGCGCGTTGTCCAGCTCCGTTACGCTATCGACAATGTACTCAATGCTGCCGTTCAAATCATGCAGCGCACTGGAAACCGCCTGTCCTTGCGATTGGCGCAGGCTCTGACCCGCGTTGGCGCGCAGAATGAAACTGCCGATCAAGCCAATGGCCGCACAGACCAGCAGAATCACCGCCATCAGACGCCACATCATCTGTTGATTGGAGGATGAATTACGCAGCATTATGATTCACTCCGCGACTCTGAAGCCTCGTGAATGGCCTGGCCCGAATGGCCGTTACCGTTCGTACTGCTGGGTGCGCCAGTCTGGTTAAGACGCACACTGACCTGAGGCGAGCGCAGCGCCATGCCGACTTCACGCACCGCCGTCTGCAAGATCTGGTCGATGTTGTTCTGCGAGGTCAGGCGCGAAGAAATCTCGTTTACCAGGCGCTCGCGCTGGGTGGCGCGCTGGCTTTCCTGGAACAGGCGTGCATTTTCCAGGTTCACCGCCAGTTGATCCGTCAGGTTCTGGGCCAACTGGACTTTGTTCTGGTCGAATTCGTCTTCGGGAACTTCCCATTCGACCGTACCCAGAAGCTGACCACGCAGGCGAATGGGGACCGCCAGTGGAATGGTATCGCGTTCGGTACGCTCGCCGACAACCACCTGCCCCTGGGCCAGCGCCTGATCGCGCAGCGGCTCCTGCGGGTCATTGAGCGGCTGAGAGCCAACCGTACTTTCCAGTTGGGATGTGCGCAGCCCGTTCAGATAATGATGCCAGGCTTCCAGCGTGGACTGCTGGCGCGCGCGCTCGATTTCGTTCAGGCGGCGCAGCGATTCGGTGTAGAGTCGGGCGTTTTCGATTGCCAGCGCGACCTGATCGGCCATCGCTTGCAGCACCTCCATCTGCTCCGGGCTGAAGGTGGCGCTGAGCTTGCTCTGCACGTCCAGCGCGCCGATCACCCGCTCGCCTATGCGCAGCGGTATCGCCAGTTCGGAGCGGGTATCCGGCAGAAACTCGTTGCGGCGGTGACCGGTGCCGGAGGCTGTGTCGCGGGTCAGCGTCATCTCACCGCTTTCCGTCGCGCGCCCTACCACGCTGGCACTGCCGACTTCCAGCCGGTGGCCGCGTGCCAGCAGCAGCAGCCCGACCTCGCCGGTACTGGCGCTCAGAACCGCGTAAGTGCCTTCGCCATCAATCAGGAAGACCTGGGCGTGATAAATGTTATCGAAACGCTCGACCAGCAGGTTCACCACCTGGTCGATCAGGACCTGCAAATCGCGCTGAGTCG
Organism: uncultured Chloroflexia bacterium; assembly: GCA_963772595.1. Lineage (GTDB taxonomy): Bacteria > Chloroflexota > Anaerolineae > Aggregatilineales > Phototrophicaceae > CAVYXZ01. Next base: position 35,638 of record CAVYXZ010000003.1, read on the forward strand.
CCGCCGCATGGCTGATCTCGCGGGTGGCAGTGACATCGCGCACACGGGCTTCGATACGTTCTTCCAGATCCGTCACTAGCGTGACCACCTGGCGGCGCATCGTGGCGAAACTCCCGGCCAGATCGCCGAATTCATCCCGGCGGTCAATGTCTGGCACAGACACGCTGTAATCGCCCCGGCCCATCGCCTGGATGGCCTGAGTGATGCGCCGCAGTGGGGGCACAAATAACTGAGTCCCCAGCAGCACCAGGATCGCCGTCAGCGCCATCAGGCCCAGGATGATGGCGAAACCCCGCTGCACGAAAAAGCGGAAGACCTGGCTTGTCACCGAATCAATTGTGCCCTGACTGGAGAAGATAAAGGGTGAGCGAGGAACCAGAGCGAAATAGCGGACGATCTGGGCACCGTCCTGCTGGATGACATCCTGATAACTGCCCTCCATTTGCAAGCGCCGCAGCGTATCACTGTCGATGCCGATCTCAGGGCTTTCGTGGACGCCGTTCTCATCAATGACCAGACCGCGCGTCGTAATGAGCTGGCTGTGAATGTCAAGAAAGTCCAGCGAAAATTCCAGGACTTCGCGCTGTGTGACGTCCGTAATCATGCGCCCGACCAGATAAGCGCTGGTCGTATCCGCAGACGCCCCGTTAGCGGGCTGGAGAACGCGAATGACATCAATAAGCGGCTTGTCGTTCTCATTCGCATCAATCGAGAGCGCCTGAGTTTTCGCCGGCAAGCCCGGCTTCAAGGCCGCGCAGGTAAGCCGACGAGTTCGAGAGGTCATCGCCGCCCGCAATCGAGACCTGACGCCCTGGCTCTGCGTGCAGGACGAGCTGGCCTTTCGCATCGAGCAGGTCTATATATTCGAAGGAGGGATTACTCTTGTTGAGCAGGCTGTCCTGCAAGCCGTTGACCACGTTGGCCTTCGCAATCGGGTCCACTGTCTCACCCGAAAACGGTAGCACGGCCTGGAGGCTGGCGCGCGTTAGGCTGCTGGCTAAATACGTATCCAGCGCATCCTGGGCATCATCGAAGATCTCGCTGACCTCACGCGCATGATAAGCGGCAGTTTCGGTGATAAAGGACTGCACGTTGCCTGAACTGACCTCTTGTATACTGCTGATCGCCAGGAACAGGGACAGACCCAGCGGCAGCAGCGCCGCCACCAACAGCCCAGCCAGCAGCTTGACCCAGATGGGCCAGGATTTGAGGCTTAAACGGCTGGTAAACTCGTTCATAGGGCTTCCTCCGGCTGCGATCCGCTCATCAGCACGTCAGGATTTACGTGAATGCGGGTGTAGATCGCGCCCAGCGCCTCATTGAAGCTCTGCGCTGCCGTATCCAACAAGGTATTGATCTCCTGCTGGCCTAAGAGCATCGTGGCGACCTCACTGGTCTTACGTTCGCGGCGGGCCTGCGCCTGTGTCTGTTCCACCAGACGGGCGTTATCCAGCGCCGTTGCCAGACGATTAGCGACCTGATAGGCCATCTCGATCTGGCGATCCGTCAATTTTGTCTGGAGCGGCAGGCCGAAGGACATGGCCCCCAGCACTTCGTCGCGCTGCTTGATGGGCACGCTCACAATCTGTTCGTTGTCCTGCGTTACGATAACGATCTCGCCGCGCATCATGGCCGGTCGCAAATGTTCCGGCAGGTCTATTGCCGGGGTCAGCGCCTTGCGCGAAGCCAGCATATCGAAACCGATGGCATGTTGGCCCCGGCTGTCCAGATAATTGAGCCAATCGCTGCCGAGGCTCTGGTCGATCTGGTGCCGCAGCCGGGCGACCTGCTGTTCCAGCGCCGTGTTGCTCTCCTCGCGTTCGGCGACCCGCGCTTCCAGGGCTTCCTTTTCGCGCTGCCGGGCCACCCACTGCGCCAGATCACTGGCGATGATTTCCAGAATGGCGATCTCCTGCTCGTCGAAAGGGTTCACGACGGCATCGCTTTGCACATCCAGCACACCCAGGCTCGTCGCCTCCACAATCAGCGGCAGGGCGATGCCGTAGGTGATCGACGGCAGCAGATGACTGCGCTCTTCGTAGAGCGAATCCTGCGTGGCGATCACCAGGCGCTGGTCACGATTGGCGACACGGATAATGCTTTCCAGAGGTAAATCGGTACGGCGGATGCTGAAGCGCGTGCCGATACCCGTACGGACATAGGTGTTCAGCCGCCCCGCCGTGTCGTTGAGATGCACCTGCATGTAAGCATATTTCATATCGCCGACCAGCGTATCCGACACGGTCACCATCATCGCGTTTTCGCTGAGGGCTTTACTCAGTTCGCTGCGCAGGTTGCGCAAGTGGCGGATACGTTCGTCGCGTTCCAGGTCCTTGCTGGCAAGGCGTTCGCCGGTGCTGCCGAACAACCAAAGCAGCAGCAGCGTCAATCCCAGGCCGATCAGCAAAACGGCGAGGTCATCCGGGACCGCTCCGGCATAATCCACAACCACGCGCGTCTGGCTGAAGTTCTGGACAATGGCGATGTAGATCACCGCAATGAACATCACGCCGCCCACCGCCAGCAAGCCGGACCGGTTCAAAAAGACTGCGGCGAAAATCAGCGGCAGCAGCAGCAAGAGCGCATCGGTGCCGTTCAAATGGTCCAGGCGCGGGGCCAATACCATGAAGATGACCAGCCCTAGCGAAAAACTACTGGCGCGGTAGAGCAAACCTGATAAAAGCTGCTGGTGAGAGGCAACGACCACGGCCAGCATCATGATACTCAGGATCAGGTCGCCCAGCGGCAGTGCGCGGCCTACAAGAATTGGTGGGACGACCATGTTCAGGAAATACAGGAGGATGTAGACGCTCAACGCCGCGTTAAAGAACAGCAGCAGACGGGCGCGATGATAGTCAAGCTGGTTGTTGTAGAGGACCCGAAAACGTGCCAGATACCCACGGACGAAATTAAGCATGAGCTGCCCCTCCGTTTTCATCAGGCACACGTCCGAGCCGGATCGCGCTGCGCTGCGCACCCAACACGTCGCTGAGTTCCGTCAGCGTGATACGCAGCAGATCATCGACGGAAGGCGAGGCTTGATACTGGGTCACAAGCTGGTTAATCAACTGCTCCTGGGCGGTCGCGGCCCGCGCTTCTTCGAACAGACGGGCGTTCTCCAGGCTGGTCGCCAGACGATCCGCCACCGCGTTTAACATCTCCAGCGAAGTCTGCATATCCCCGAACTCGTCCAGTTCCACTTCCATCGCGCCGATGACTTCGCCGCGCACCACCACCGGCACAGCCACCACACCGGGCCGCCCGTTAGCCGCATGAATAACGGTCTCGCGCTTATGCGCCGCCTCAGTCAGGGCCTCGTCCCAGTAAACATCGTTTGCAATCACATCGTCGTTCAGCGTCACACCGCGCGCGTTGGGGACCTGCTCGACGTAATGTTCCCAGGCGGAACGGGTCAACTGCTGGTTCAGACGTTGAATCTCACGCAAATTGGTCTCCGCATCGCGGTAGAGACGTTCCTGCTCGCGCGCGCTGCGTTCCTGGCTTTCAAAGAGGTTCACGTTGCGCACCGCCGCCGCCAGCAGGCTCGCCATTGATTCAAGCGCGTCAATATCCTCCACGCGAAAGGCATCGGGCTGGGTGCTCTGCATATCGAGCGCGCCGATTACCTGCTCGCCGTCAAACAGGGGCACGACCAGTTCGGCACGGGTATCCGGCAGCAGCGGGTTGGCGCGGTAAATCGCATCGGAATCGGTATCACGGGCCAGGACCCGGCGGCCATCGCGGGTGGCACGGCCTACCGCACTGTTCGAACCCACGGCCAAGCGGTGGCGACTGGCTAGCAACCGCTCGCCGACCTTACCGGTGCTGGCGACCAGTTCGGCCTGATCGCCGGTCACGAGAAAGACCTGGACGTGATAAAAATCGAAGCGATCCTGAATAAGCTCGACAGTGCGGTTGAACAACTGGCGCAGGTCGCGGATATTGGTGGCTGCCTGCCCGACTTCGGTGGTCGCCTGGAGCAGCAGCAAAGTTCGATGCCCGGACTGAATGACCCGCTGAAGTTCAAATAAGATGTAGCGCGCGCCCAGCCCTATCATCATGATTAACATCCACGTGACCAGCATCTCCACCAGCGCGGCAGAGGGACCGCCATCCGGCGCAATGGGTGAGATGGTCCGCAGCATAATGACGTAGCGGGCAAGCATGGCGATAAAACTGGTGACGTAAATCGGAAAAGCCACCAGGAAACCCGCCGCCACCATTGCCAGGATGCCCAGGAACAGGAATTGATCGGTCCAGAGCAGGCTGAGCAGCACATAGGCCAGCGTCACCAGCAGGCCGCCCAGTTCGATCAAACGCAGAAAGTGCATGATCCCCAGCAGGCCGAGGTTATACACCACAAACAGCAGGGCATAGAAGACAAACGGCCCCGGCGTGTGATTGAGCAGCAGCGTGATGAACAGGCCCATTCCCATAATGACGCCGATGAGCGCCAGCACCTGGGTGATGCGCTGTTGAATCAGAACCAGCAGAGAGCCTTCGGTGTGGGCTTCAAACAGCGAATCAATATACACCATCATGAGGCACTGTCCTTTCCATTGCCGTTGCCGTTGGACTGTGCGACGGGCGGCGCGCCTAACTGGATGGACACCCGGTTCACCTTTAAGATTTCCTGCAAGCTGCGTGCAGCCTCGACCAGCGTCTTTTCGACATCGCTGCTGGCCTGCAAGCGCGACCCGGCTTCGTTGATAAGCGCCTCACGCTGGGCGATTCGGCGGCTTTCCTCGTACAGACGGGCGTTCTCTGCGGCCAGGCCGAAGCGTTCGCTCACCCCTTCGAGAAGCTGGCGGTCGTCCTCAGAAATCGCGCTCCTGGCGTCAATTTCGAACTCCATCGCGCCGATCACCTGCCCACGTACCCGCACCGGCACGGAGATCAGGCGGCCCGTTTCGGCTTCGCTGTCCAGGATGCGATTCTCGCGCGCTGCCGCCAGAAGCTGCGGCGTCCAGCTTTCGTTGACCTGCGACTTGCTGAGGTCGAAATCGAGATCAAGGCCCCGGTGAACCTGGTTGGCCTCCAGGAAAGTTGACCATGCCTGCCCGGTCAGGCGGCGGTTCAGCTCTTCGACCTGCTGCAAGGCCGCCTGCGTCTGTTCCACCAGGGTCCGGTTGGCCTCAAGCTGCTGCGCTGTTTCTTCGACCAGCCGGGCATTGTCGATGGTGATAGCGGTATGGGCGGCCAGAATCTGGAACATCGGCAGTTGGCGTTCGGCAAAAGCGGTCACAGAGTGGCTGTGCAGATCCAGCGCGCCAATGACTTTGGAGCCGACCATCAGGGGGAAGGCCACCTGCGTCCTGGTTTCAGGTAAATAGGGATTGCGCTGGCGCAACTCGCCCCCGGCATAGCGGTTGATGACGGGTACGGCATCTACCAGAGCCATACCCACCACCGAGAGCCGGTCCAGTTTAGCGCTCAAGCGCGCCTCCAACAGATGGCGTCCGACTTCGCCGGTACTGGCGACCAGCATCGCCTTTTCCTGGCCTTCGTCGAGCAGGTAAATCTGAGCGTGATAGACCTCGGCATAATCGTCAACAATGTGCTTGATGGTCTCGTCAAGTGTGGCGGCCAGCGTGCGGCGGCGGCTGATTTCCTGGCTGATTTTCACAGTGATGTCGGCCAGCCGCTCTTGTTCGCTGACCAGTTCCAGCGAGCCTTCTTCACGGCCCAGGCGTGAGACGCGCACGAAGAGATAGACCACGCTTGCCGAAAACAGGATCAGCAGCAGGCCGAACAGCAGTTCAAGCCCCAGGTTGCTGTAAGTCAGGGCATCCGGCGGCAGTTGGCTGCGACGTGAGAGGCCAAAAAACAGTGTCATCAGCGAGAAACCGGTCCCCAGCAGCAGCCCGACCTGGCCCAGCAGCAGCCCGGCCAGCAGCAGCGTGGTCACCAGCGCCATCCCCCCGGCAATCAGGTTGAAGCCCTGCATCGCCATGCCCAGGCCCGCGCTCATGGCCCACGACAAGATCACAGCCAGGGCCGCCAACCGGATCCTGCCCAGGCGGGTTAGCAGATAACTGGCCGCGCTGAAGACCAGAAGCCCCGTCAGGGAGAGGCTAATCGTCGCGTTGTGTCCGGCCATCTGCCAGATGGTCTCCCCGGTCGTGGCATCCAGCAGCGTCAGGCTCAGAAAGATCAGACAGCCCAACAGGAGGCCGGGCACGCTGTAGATAATACGCGCGCGTTCCCGGTCCACCAAACTCGTATAAATTGACGTTGGAAACAGTTTATTCAAGACTGTCATTCGGCCTCACCTCGCCTTATTCAACCGTGTCCTGATCGCCATCCAGGAGCGGTCTTGTGAGCGCTTCCGTGCCCAGGCGAATGCGTGCCCGACGCGCACCGAGCGCCTGTCCCAGGTCATTCACCACGATATGCAGCATACTTTCGACCTGACTTTCCCGCTGTAAGCGCACGGCGATGTCGTTAATCAGGGCTTCGTCGCGCGCCTCGCGCTGGTTGCGGTCGTAGAGCAGCGCGTTTTCGACCGCTGTCGCCAGTTGGTCGGTCATCTGCTGGAAGACGATGGCATCTGTCTCGGAATAGGCAAAGGGGCGCGTGTGCCCCACGCTGAAAATGCCGAGCGGCCTGGTCGGCGAGCGCATCGGGGCCACCAGCAGCGAACGCACGTTGCTGGCGCTCTCTGGCAGCTCCCAGGAAGCCCTGGAGGTATCCGAGACGTGCAGCAGCGCTTGATTCTTCCAGGCGCGCGTCGCAGGCATACGGTCGCCCAGGGTCAGCAGCGGCCCTTTGCCCAGATCAATGTGATTTTCGCTTAACCGGTAAAGGGCATACAGCGCAACCTCACGCAGGCGGTTGAGGCGGTTGTCATAGATCAGGATCTGGTATCCACTCAATCGGAATGACGTGCTGGCTCTCGTTGAGCACGGTCTTCATCACACTATCCATATCCAGGCCCTGCTGCAAGGACTGGACAAAACTACTAACCATTTGCATTTGTTCAGAACGCTGGCGCGATTCGTTGAGCAGGCGGATATTCTGCAAGCCGACCGCCATCTGCCCCAGGATCGTCTGGGCGATTTCGATCATATCGCGGCTGAACTGCCGGTTCGGCTGGCGGATGTCGAGTCGAACATACACGGCCAGTTCGCCATTCAGCGCCAGCGGCAGCAGCAGCATACTGTCAATTTTCTGCTGGGCCAGCCCGGCCCGGCGGCTTTCGGGAATAGCCGTGTTGTGAGCGACATCGCTCAGCACACGGACCGGGTCCCCTTCGTTTACCAACAGGTCCTGCGCCGGTATCCGGCGTCCCAGTACACCCTCCAGCGGATACTCAGCCAGGATATGCCCGCTGCCGCTGCCGTCGATCACGCAGACATGCCCGTAATCCATGTCCAGCGTCGTCACCAGGGCCTCAATACTGTGCCCCAGAAGCTGCTCCTCGTCGGTCGCCACCGTAATCGCGGTCGAGAGTTGGTTGAGGATCTGCAACACAGAGACCTGCCTGCCCAGGGAATCCGCGCTGCTGCGCGCGTCCTGAAGCAGATGCAGCGACTGCGCTACGATCTCCATCTGACCCCGCGCGGCCCGATACAGACGCCGCAGCCGGTCATCGAAGACACGCGGTTGAGGATAAACCACCCGGATCAGATCGCGCAGGCGGCCCCGGTTCTGAAATCGGCACCAGGACGGCGCTGCCGGCCAGGTCATCCGGCTCCTCACCCAGAATCAGCTTGCGTTCGTCATCGGACAACATGCCGGTGTCTTCGATAAAGCGCAGATCGTTCAGATCATCCACCAGCACGGCCAGCCGCAGCGGCCCTTGCGTGCCCAGTGTCGCCACGACAGACTGCCGGATGGTCTGCACCCGCTCAGATTTGAGAATGTGCTGGGCGATCATATCCACCAGCAAACCGCTTTCAGGGTCGTATTCGAGGCTGCTGTGCAGAATTTGCGCGGCATCCGGGGCGATCAATCGCAGCGCGCGCAGCAAATCCGCCGTATCCTGTGCAACGATCAACTGCTGGCTCATCTCGTGCAGCAGCCGGGTCTCTTCCAGCGTCTCGTCACTCTGCTCTAATAACTGGCGATTGCGTACTGCCACACCGATCTGGTCCGCCAGGGTATTGAAGGCATCGACCTCAATCGAACTGAGGGGGTGCTGGCTGTGGTGCAGAATTTCGAGCGTGCCCAGCACCTGGCCCCCGGCCCGCAGACCAAAGGCAGCCAGCCACTTGACCGGCTCACCGCCGACCAGCCGCTGGTAGATTTCCGGCACCAGCCCGAAACCTCTGCCGGGGTCGCCCTCCAGGACCACCGGCTGCCCGCGCCAGAGGTAATCGAGCTTTTGATTGTCCGGCAGGAGCGGCGAATACGGCGATTGAGCACCAGCCACCGGCCCGCTCGGCACGGCCAGCGCTACCAGCGCCCGCCCAGTAGGCCGGACTTCGGCGTCCAGCGCCTGATCGAAGAAAGTCAGCGCCACCCCGGCCATATGCCGCGCAATCGTATCGGCTGCGGCCTGCGCCATCTCGTTATAGCTCGACGCCGTCGCAATCATCCGGCTCGACTGCACCAGATTATCGGCGATCATGCGCGTGGACTGCGCCTCATCGCGGAACTGGCGCACATAGAACAACATGCTCAGGTGCTGCGCCAGCCGGTCAATAGACAGTCGCAGACTGTCCGTCAGCGATTCACTATGCCAGAATTCCACCAGCAGCAGGCCCGCCGTGCTGCCCTCCAGGATCAAGGGCCAGATAGCGACCTGCTGGATGTTATGCACTTTCAGCCAGGCATAGAGCGCCGTCCCCAGCACCTCGGTGCCCTGCGCATCGTCGGTCTGCAAAATCGAGAGCCGCTGCCGGTCAATGACCCGCTGGAGCGCAGGCGGGGGTCTGTGCCAATCAAAAGGCCGCTCCCAGGTTGAAGCGGCCAGACCCAGGCCCGTCACCTGGTCTTCAAAATCGTGCTGGACGTGCAGCAGGCTCAACTGTACCGTGTTGACCTGCCCTCCAAAGAGTTCATCGTGAATCAAACGCAGGACCGCGTCCTGGCTTTGCTGGGCATTGATCCCGGCCAGCACCCGCCCCAGAGCCACCTCCATCTGCTGGCGTTCGGCCTGACGCAGCGCCTCACCCAGCGGCTCGACCAGCAGCCGCAGCCAGGCCCGGCTGTCCGCCTGAGCATCCTCGACCTGTGCAGCCAGCAGGATACTTTCGCTGAGGCGCACACAGACCAGCCCCTGGTGGATCAGGGTGTCTTCGGAGGCGATATTTTGCAGTGCGTCGGTATTGGAACTGTGAATCAGGTGGAGGTCGCCGCCTTCGGCACCTTCAAAAAAATGCAGGTGCAGGATCGCGGGCCAGATCGCTTGCAGGGGTGGCAGCGCGATCTCAAGCAGTTCGGCAGGGCCGCGCTGGTCGGCCAATCCCTGGTCCAGCGCGTGAATAAGCTCAGGGAGCTTCCCTGGATTCGGCGCCGCGTTCATCATTCAGGCTCCTGACATAGAGAACGTTATATGACTATTTCCATTCCCAGACTTCTTCACCGGACAGCAGGCGACGAATTTGTGTCGGAAAACGATCCGGGTCCAGCGGTTTTCCCAGGAAGCCGTTGAAACCGGCTTTCTGTGCGCGCCGCATCTGATCTTCGCTGGCTTCAGCGGTCACGGCGCAGACGATGGTGTCTTTCAGGCGAGGATTGGCCCGGACTTTATGCAGAGCCTGATAACCGTCTTCGTAAGGCAGACGGATGTCCATGAGGATCAAATCAATGCGCGGCAGTGTATCGGCGAACTGCACCACCTGCCAGCCAGAGGTCTTCCACTCGCAGCGCTGTACGCCCATAAAGGCCAGCATACGCGCAATCAAGACGAAATTAGGCACGTTGTCTTCGACGACGAGGACGTGCGCTTCGCCGGGTTCCACTGCTTTTTGTTTCTGCGCCTCATTCATCGGCAACTCCCAATGTAATGCATAAGTTCGTCTGGCAAGTTGTCCACATCCACAGGCTTGCGAATGTAACCATCGCAGCCGGCTTCAAGCGTGCGCTCTTTGTCGCCCGGCATTGCGTTGGCAGTCAGGGCGACAACCGGTACATTCCGCAGTTGGGGTATCCCCCGGATGCGCTGCGTTGCGGCCAGACCATCGAGGTCCGGCATACTGATGTCCATGAGGATCAGATCGGGCGGATCACTGGCTGCCATTTCAATACCGATCAAGGCACTGTCAGCCTCAGCAAACTCGAAATCGTAATCCGACCCTAAAAGCACGCGACAGACGAGTAAGCGATTATCATCGTTATCGTCTATGTAGAGTACTTTTGCCATATCTCCCTACTCCTACAGTAGCACGATCCTGGCTCGATCAGCGTAAAGCTTGATCTATGCAGCGGCGTTTTCAGGGGACAAACTGTGTGCGCCGCAAAGCTGTCATAAAGAAGCGGAATTGACGCACCCTTAGATTATAGCACAGCATCTCAATCCTTCATTAATAAAGGAGGTGAGATGAGTTGTTGAGGAAGGGCTGTGAGGGGCCAAAAAGGCTACCCCGCGTCAGTCTGCTATTACAGTTGTACACGAGAAGCCGACTTGTGAGTCTTGAAGTCACGTGAATTTTTGATTAAAGGCAGTCGCCCGGTTTCAGGAACGGCGTTTTATTGATATGCTGAGGCAGTGTTTCTTTATCGCTAAGGAGTCCATATGGCAAAGCAGTACGATCAGCCACCCGCGATGCAAATCGACCCAACAAAAAACTACACCGCACATTTCGATACCAGCCGGGGCAGTTTCGATATTCAGCTCTTCGCCGCCGAAGCGCCGATCACCGTGAACAATTTCGTTTTCCTGGCGCAGGATGGTTTTTACGACGGCATTACCTTCCACCGGGTCATCAAAAGCCCCCCCTTCATGGTCCAGGGCGGCGACCCGACCGGCAGCGGACGCGGTGGCCCCGGCTACCGTTTTGACGACGAAGCCGGTGCGCTCTCCCTCAAACACGATGGACCGGGCGTGCTGAGCATGGCGAACGCCGGGCCGAACACCAACGGCTCGCAGTTCTTCATCACCCACGTCGCCACCCCGCACCTGAACGGCAAGCACGCCGTTTTCGGCAAGGTCATGGGCGAGGGTCAGACGGTGGTGAACGCCATTGAACAGGGCGATACCATCAATTCGGTGACGATTACCGAAAGCTAGTGCAGCGCATCCCCCAACCCCTTCTCCGCCTTGGAGAAGGGGAGAACACCCCGTGCAGAACTGAGATTAATATCAAATAACGTGATTGGGATCAGGCCACGCGGGAGCGGTCATCGTCCAGCGGCGGCACATAGTACAGCCCGATATGCCGTTCGCTGCCCACGCGCGCCAGCAGCACCGGGCGCAGGTAATCGAGCTTTGCCAGCAGGCTGAACAACAGCACCGGCGGCAGGTCGAGGCCCTCCGGCATATCCGCCGGGTCGATGTAAGCCGCCAATTCGACAAATTGCCACAGCGCAGCCAGTGCAGAGTCAGGACAGTGGTACTCGCGTCCATCCTGCGAGCGGAACCACAGACTGCGGTCAGCGCCAACGCGGACCTCAAAGCTGCCGCCATTGTCCAGCCGGGTCCAGCGCGTTTGCCGCAGCAGCAGCGCATCCAGGTCCGCCCGGAAGCGGTCAAGCCCCGGCAGCTGCGGAATGGTGTAGAGCCAGTTCTTGAGCTGTTCGTAATCCCAGTGAATAGCGAAGGGATCGCTTGATTCGTAGAGGTGAATGTAGACCGGGACCGGCAGCGGGTCCAGGTACTGCTCCAGCAGAGGGCAGACCTCGCGCTCCCAATCCAGGCCGCCCAGACCGGCGCTCAACATCGGGAAGGAGACCGAGCGCATACTCCGGTCGGTATAGGTCGCCGCGAAGGTTTGCAGCCCGCGTTCGATATATTCCAGCCGGGCCGCATCACGCCAGTGCGCTTTGGTGGGGAAATTCAGACACCCACTTGTGCGGCGTGCGGTACAGCCAGAGCTGGCCGATGTCGAAACGCCCACTTTTGCAAAGCTGGTGATACTGCTGGTACATGTCGGGGTAGAGGTCTTTGAACTGCCGGGCAAGGCCACGTCCCATCGACCCAACGGTGTTGACCGGATTGACGAGGACCTGCGCCGGACTGTGAAGTATGTCGCCTACCACATAGGTAATCATCAGCATGGCCTGAGATCGTTCACCTTGAGTTTAGCATGAGACCGGGCCGCAGAGCGTAAACTTTCCAGGCAACAAAAAACGGGCAGGTCGGCCCTACCCGTTAGAATATTCACCGCTGGTTAAAACCGACGGCAGCTCGGCTCAGCCGCTGGTGGCCGCCGGTGCCGTCGCAATATCGGTATCGACCCCGGCCAGTTCCGGCATGACGTAGAACGACTGCATCACCTCGGCCATGTCCTGGAAGGACGTATCGACTTCCGGCGCGTTCAGATCGACGTTGTTCGCCAGGAAGCGCAGGTTGGCAACGTGCAGCGTATCGTCCGGCCCGTTGAGCAGGACCGCCAGGCCGCTCTCGCTGTCGCCATCCACCGTCTTGAAGCTGTAGGCGACCGAATAGCCATCCGTCTCATCACGGTTCACCGGCTCCACGCTGAGGATCTGCGTGCCGGGGCGCAGGTCTTCCACCCAGGTACTGGCGCTGTCTTGGGTGTCGAGGGCGGTCCCGGCCTGCGATTCAACTCGCAGCGAGGCCATCGAACCGTCGCTGATACTGGTCGGCTGGCCCGGCGCAGTGTCATCGACCGTCCAGGTCTTGGGATAGCGAATGATGTGGGTGGCCTGCGGGTCAAAGTAGGCGGACCAATCGAAGGGCAGGCCCGCAAAAACTTTGTGCGGCTGCAAAGAAGCGGCTTCGCTGTTCAGCACGTACAGGAGCATGTCGGTGGCATTCTCCGGCGTCACCACTCGCACCGAGTAGACCCAATCGCCATCGGTCCAGGACTGCTGCCGCGCCACGTAATTCTTGCTGTTGGCGGTCAGTTCAAAGTCGATCACCAGCTTGTCGTCGGTCTGCTCGCGGTTGCTTTCCTTCCAACTGGTGTAGGATTTCCAGGTCTCGGCCAGCCAGCCACTGCTGAACAGCGTGTTCACCTGATCCAGCGTGATGGGCGCGTTGTCTACGGTGGGCATCGTCGTGACATCTACCTGGACAATGCTCTCCGCCCCGCTGTTGCTGAAGACGGCCCGCACGTTGTCGCTGGTCGTCTCCGGCGGTGAGGGCACCCAGCCAGAGGGTTCGGCAACGGTGAACAAACCGCTGGGATGCAGATAAATCTTGTCAAAGCTGATCGCACTGTCCGGGAGCGGGGTCGGCGGCAGCGGGGTCGCTGTCGGCGGAGCCACTGTCACTGCACTCTGCAAGCTGCGGGAGATCCCCGGCAGGATCAGCGACAGCACCATGATGATTGCCATTGAAATACCAAAAACATAGGTAAAACGCTTCATCTAATGAGACTCCAGACCCAGCCCTGCGAAAACAGGGGCCATCTTACCTTAAAAGGCAGCGCTTGTTAAGAGGATTTGGACAGCGCCTAACCGGCCACCGGCCTGAACTGAGCCGACCAGGATTCGCGCGGCGCGCCATCCGGCAGCAGCCCCAGCGTGAGCGACTCAACATAAATGCACATCGGCCAGGGAATCGAGACGTCTTCGGCGCTGACCGGCTGGTCGCTGAGCTGAATGCCGCTGCCACGAATCACGGCGATGGGGCTGGCTTCATCTCGCTCGCCCATCACCAGTTGAGCCGCCGCACTCAGTTGATCCGCCACGCCGCGCTGAGTCACCGACATGGCATTGCCGAAGAGATCGGCTTTGCCGCGTTCGTCCTCCACAGGCCGGAAGCCCGCCGTCGCCAGCGCCACGCCCGTCGTACCCAGGCGGCCCGGCATCAGCCAACTGTCGGTCAGGATCACGCCCAGCCGCATCCGCCAGTGATCTTGCAGCGCCTGCCGGATGCGTTCCGCCGTTGCATAGGGAAATTCCGGCAGCAGCACCGCGTAGCCATTGGGGATATTCGAGCGATCCAGGCCGGCGTTAGGTGCGATGACGCCGTGCCGCGCGGTCAGCAAGAAGCCCATTTCGATGCCGCCGAAGATGTGTTCGGCTTCCTGGTAGACCAACTGCGCGATCAACGGATTCATGTGGTAGCGCGCCGCCAGGGCCTCGGCCTCCGGGCCGGGATGCACACTGTCCAGTGCGACGACGCGCCCTTCGCTGATAGCTGCGTACTTGCTGGAGATGGCGACAATATCGCCTTCATGCAGCGCGGTGCAGCAGCGTTCAACTGACTCGATCAGGGTGCTGTGTAAATCAAAGCGCTCCTGACGCACTGGCAATTCGACCGGAAATATCTCAAGCGAATGTCTTGTCATCGGCTGCCTGTTCAAAGTTGGGATGCGAACGCATCAGGGACAGAGCGCCATCCTATCACCATTGGCCGCCAGGTGCCAGAGCGACTACTCGACCTGCTGGCCTGCCCGGTAGGCCTCCAGCGCCGCCTGCACATCCTCGCGCACCAGGTTAACGGTATGGTCCTGTTCCTGCCGCAGGTCCTCAGGCACCGGCTTGCGACGTTCGCTCAGCAGGTCGGTCAGCGCGTTGCTGAACGACGCTGTCTTGGACGCCTCGCCATAGGCTTCCTTGACCTGACCCAGGTGCTCGACCAGCCACAGATAGAGATCGCCCTCGGTCCGTCCGGGGAAGTAGCGCATCACCCCATACTTGCGGATCAGGGTCAACGCGGGCCGGTAGACATTGTCGTACCAATCCGCCGCCGCTTTCCCCAGCGAAACCTCGCACTGCCCGGCGTGTTCCAGCGCCAACTGGTGCAGATGAATGTGCGCCATCAGGTCCACGTAGCCGTCGGGCTGCGAGATCAGAACCGACTGATGATGAGGCCGGGATTGGTCCAGCTTGGTCGTGTCCAGGAAAGCGGCATAGGCTTCGGCTACCGCCAACTGCTCGGCGGACATCCCCGGCTCCAGGTCAATCGAGGTCGGCAGTTCGATGACGTGCGCCTCGATAAACTTGTTGCCCATCTCGCGCGCTACCGAGACGCGGTGGTTGCCATCGCGCACAAAGTAGACGTCATCCACCTTGTACAGCTCGACCGGCGGCACGCCTTCCATACTGTTGATCTGGGCGTATACACGGCTCCAGCGGTCGCGCATTCCTTCATGCTTGGGCAAGAAAGTCGCGGTGAAATCACGGTAGCGCCCGACACTGCCGACGATGCGATCCAGCGGCACGTCTTGCAGGCCCTTATAACGTTCCTCGCGCAGGCGCAGCCGGTCTTTGATTTCCTCGAAGTTCCACAGTTCGGCAGATTTACCCCGCAGCAAACTGATGACTTCCTGCCAGAATACTTTCCCGCGCGCGCTCTGAAAGGCATTGATGCCCTGAGCACGATAGAAGTCTTTTTCTTGATCGTACATGTCGTCACCTCCAGCCTGGGTGATCGCTGACACTATCATATTGTGGTCAGTTCGTGCTGTAAAGCTAGTGTTAATGTAGACAATAAGGCTTAGCGGAGGTTTGGTCGCTAAGGTACAAAGCAACACAGTGTATAGGGCTATTATACAAGCTCTATGTTAATTTTTCGCTAAAAGACACAAAAGAGACTGAGCTTGAGGCAATTCATCTTACAACTTATCGAGGCCCGACAATGATAACACATTATAAGCCTGATGTCGCTGCCTAAGGCAATCCTATACAAATGTTCTAATTTGTCAAATAAAGACCCTGTGATTCTAGCCTTTTGGACAGGGTCGCCCTCCTATTTCGTCCGATGTCAAATCGCATAACAGGCCTTACACTGGTTTCAACGTGGACACCAACACTGAAAGAAAAGAGTATGAGCGATAGCAATCCGCAGCCGGTAGCCCTGATTACCGGGGCCAGCAAAGGTTTGGGCCGCACGCTGGCCGCCTTCCTCGCCGCCCAGCACTATCACCTGATTATCACCGCCCGTCACAGTACGACGCTCCAGGATGCCGAGCAGGATATTCGCAGCGATGCCAGCAGCGTCACCGCCCTACCCGGCGATGTAGCTGACCCGGCGCACCGTCAGGCCCTGGCAGATGCGGCGCAGGCGCTGGGCAGGCTCGATTTGCTGGTCAACAATGCCTCCAGCCTCGGCCCACTGCCCATGCCCATGCTGGCGGATTACCCGCCGGATGCCTTTGCCCGCGTTTTCGAGGTCAACGTGACCGCTCCGCTGGCTCTGGTCCAGCTCACGCTGCCGCTGTTGAAAAGCAGCCAGGGCATGGTCGTCAACATCAGCAGTGACGCCGCGCTGGGCGGTTATGAGGGCTGGGGTGGCTACGGCGCAAGCAAAGCCGCGTTGGATCTCGTCTCGCTGACCCTCGCCAACGAACTGCGCCCGGACGGCGTCAGCGTCGTCAGCGTGGACCCCGGCGATCTGCGCACCGACATGCACCAGGACGCTTTCCCCGGCGAGGACATCTCCGACCGACCGCTGCCGGATGTCACGCTGCCCTTCTGGGCCTGGCTGCTCGGTCAGGACCGGTTGAGCATCAGCGGCCAGCGTTTTGGCGCTCAGGCCGATATGTGGGAGATCGAACATGAATCGTGAAGCGCTGCGCTTCGAGCGCCCACCCAGTCTGGCCGCTACCCGACCCGCCGAAGCACGCGGCGTCCAACGCGACACAGTGCGGCTCATGGTTTCGTCTGAGTCCGGCCATGCGCACGCCCATTTCCTGGACCTGCCGCAGTTCCTCCGACCCGGCGATCTGCTGGTCGTGAATCACAGCGCGACCCTGCCCGCCAGTCTGCCTGCTCAGGGCGCGGTCGGCCCCTTTACGCTGAACCTCTCGACCCGTTATGGACGTCATCTCTGGTTAGCAGAACCGCGCTGGAGTCCGGCCCGGCAGGGACCGCTGCCGCTCTCGGCTGGCGATGCGATCACTGTGGCAGGCATCCAGGCACGTTTGATCGCGCCCTATCCCGGTCTGCCACGCCTGTGGTTTGTGCAGTTTGATGGCGACATTGAAGGCGCGATGGCAGCGCAGGGCCAGCCGATCCGCTATGCCTATCTCGACAATGCCTACCCGCTCAGCAGCTACCAGACGCTCTTTGCCACGACGCCCGGCAGCGCCGAGATGCCCTCAGCGGGCTATCCCTTCACCCAGCGCGTGCTGGATGCGCTGCGCGACTGCGGCGTCGAGATCGCCGGGATCATGCTGCACACTGGCGTCTCCAGCCTGGAGGTCGAGGTCGAGGACATTGCCCGTCACACGCTCTATCCCGAACCCTTCGAGGTACCTGCCGCGACCGCGAAGGCCGTCAACGCCGCCAGAGCCGAAGGCCGCCGGGTGATCGCCATCGGCACGACGGTGGTCAAGGCACTCGAATCAGCCTGGGATGGGACGCGAATTCGCGCCGCGAAAGGCTTCAGCCGCCGCTATATCCAGCCGGATACCGGCGTTCACGCGGTCAATGGCCTGCTCACCGGCCTGCATGACCCAATCACCAGCCACCTGGCGATGCTCTACGCGATTGCCGGACAGACGCTGATCCGCAATGCCTATGCCGAAGCGGTCCGCGAAGGCTACCTGTGGCATGAGTTCGGCGACAGCCACCTGATTCTGCCAGGGGGTTGAGACCCCTTCTGCCACCGAATGAATTCGACGGCAAGTCCCCAAGTCCTTTCAGGACTCGTGACTACGGTATTTGAACCTGAAGGGATTGGGTGCTTTGCCGGGGTGTTTATGCCCGGCTGCATTCCACAACACCGGACATTAAAGATGGCAGATGTCATCGCACAAGGTGGTGTAATGTGCCTGTCTACAAGGATTGCAGCAGGTTAAAGCCCAGCACCAGCAGGCCCAGGCCAAACAGGACACCGCAGACCGGCGGAATCTTGTCCGCTGCCCAGCGCGGCAGGAAGAGGTCGGCAATCCAGTCGTTGCCGCTGACATCGCCATACTGCCGGGCCAGGCTGGTGAGCGGGCAGCGCCGTCCGGCAAACCACCAGACCAGGCTCTCCAGCGTCACCAGCACGACCGCCGCGCTCAGCTTCCAATCGTAGACCTGCGCCAGCCCGGCGTAGAGGATGTACAGGATGCAGGCGGACATGAACAGGAAGATTACCGTGTGAATCGTCTTGATGAAGGCCAGCACAACGCTCCCCCTGGACTCTCTTGTGCATGACTCTAGTTTAAGCGTTGAGTAAAAAGCTAAATTATGATTAAGGGAACCAATTTGACCTGCAACATGACGTGAAAGATCGTGTATGATTGTCTGCTAGCACATTCTCCGCAGCAGAGAGGCTTCCCTTTGACCTACATTCTCGTTACCAATGACGACGGCGTCGATGCGCCGGGCCTGTTCGCACTGGTCGAGGCCATGCGCAGCCTGGGTGAAGTCGATGTCGTCGCCCCCGCCCGCAACCAGAGCGCCAGCGGTCATAAGAAAACGCTGTTTCAGGACATCGCCGTTCAGAAGACGACGCTGCGCGATGGCAGCCCGGCGCTGGCCGTCGATGGCTCCCCGGCGGATTGCATCGCCCTGACCGCCCTGGGCATGGCCCGCTGGCCGCCCCGTCTGGTCGTTTCGGGCATCAATCGCGGCGGCAACATGGGCCAGGACATCACCTACAGCGGCACGGTCACCGCCGCGCTGGAAGCAACCATCAACGGTGTGCCCAGCCTGGCCGTCTCGCTAAACACCCGTGACGCCAACAGCGTCGAGGATTACGCCGTCGCCGCAAAGATTGCTCGGACAGTCGCCGCGCAGGCGCTGGAAAAAGGGCTGCCGCCGCTGACCATCCTGAACCTCAATGTCCCGCCGCTGCCGGAAGTGACGGAAATCCGCCTGACCCGCCAGGGCGTGCGCATCTACAACGACGAACTGGAAATCCGCAACAGCCACTACCGCATCGTCGGGCCGGAGCCAGGCGGCGTCATGGACGACGAAGGGACCGATCTCTGGGCCGTGAACCTGGGCTACGCCAGCCTGACGCCGATCCATCTCGACATGACGGCGCATCACTTCGTCTCGACGCTGGTGAACTGGAACCTGGGGCTATAGTCTGGCACATCGCCGCAGCCGCCGAATGAATTCGACGGCAAATGCCCACGTCCGGTTGGGACTCGTGTTAGGGGCCTTTCAAGCCTGAAAAATCTGGCCGCTTGCCGGGCTGTCTATTGTCAATCCTCTACGGAAACTGGACAAACAGATCGCTCAGGTCAGTCGCGTTAGCCGCATCACCGAGAAAAGGCTGAACGTCGAAGATCTCTTGCAGACTGCGCAGCAGCGAACTGTGCGAGTAAGGAATGCTGTTGGCGTAGCCGGCTTTGGCGTCCGGCGAGAGAGCAATCAAGCCAATCGGCGCATTGCCGTTGCTCTCATCCCAGACAATGAAGACGATTCCGCCCTGCTGGTAAGCATCCGAGGCGAAGATCGGCGGCAGCGCTTCGGCCAGCCAGGAATCGCCGTTCTTGATTCGATCCAGCGAATCGCAAAAGAGCAGGTCGTGCATGTCGTGGCAGGTGTTAGGCGAGATGAAGTTGTAGCGCGCCACCGTGCCACCGGCCAGATCCCCGGCCAGTTCGCTGTAGGGCCGGACATGGGCGATACAGTTGGCTGACTGCGAATCGTTGCCGTTGGTCACGTCGTCAAAGTAGACCATCGGGTTATGCTTGGCCGCATAGCGACCGAAGCTGACCAGCGGACACTGATCCCCCGAAATGTCCTCCTGATAGCTGGTCCAGGAGATGCCCGCTTCGTCCAGCAAATACGTCAGGTGGGCCGTCGTCGCCTGATGATTGGCCGCCGGGTCGCGGTCATTGCGGATGCCGAAGGCCGTGCCCGCCTCTATCCACAGGTAATTCGGCTCGCTGGGATGCAGCAGATTCATGTAGGCTTCGGCATGAGCGCCCATCGGCAGCAGCGTTCCGTTGATGTAGGGCGCAGAGCGGCTGCCCGCTATCTGATCCCAGTTGTGGTTTTCCATCACAATAACAAACACATGGCGCGGGGGTTCGGAAGGGGTCTGGGCCTGTGCCGGGAAGGGTGCAAAGCTCATCAAGGCCGCAAGACTCAAAACAGCAGTGAACAATCGGGTGAACATAAGATCCTCTCAATCGCCTTCCCCACAGCCAGCATAGGCAAAAAGCGGCAAGCCTGCTAGACTGAAAATTCAGATTAGGGTCACGGAGAAGTCGGTTGTGGGGAGCGAGGATGCGCGCGGACTGCGGGTCTGCTGGGTCGATACAATGCGCTACAGCCACCCACTGGATGCCTCGCAAGCCCGCAAATGGCAGCGCCTGACTCAGGACCTGGGCGTCGAGATTTACGTCACCAGCTTCGCGCCCGGCCTCAAGCCCCACCGTTTTGACGAACACGCCCATTTCTACCTCTGGCCCGCGCTGCCGCTTGCTCCGCTGCGCTATCTGACCGCCTATCTGGTCGTGCCCGTCCTGGTGACATGGCTGATTCTGCGGCGGCGTATCGACGTATTGATCGCCCATGATCCCTATATCGGCGCGGCGGCAGCCCTGGCGAAAGGACTGGCGCGGCTCTTTGGGCGGCGGGTGGCCCTGGTGGTCGAGACGCGCGGCGACCTGGAGCAGGGCCTGTTCATGCAGCGTCAGATTCGCTTCCAGAGCCTGTGGCGAGCCGCCATGCAGGCCGCGGCGGGTTATGCGCTGCGCCATGCCGATGCCCTGCGTGCCGTGTCGGCCTCGTCGGCAGAGCAGTTGGCAGCGCTGGCCCCGGATAAACCGCTGATGACCTTCATGAGCTGGACCGATTCCGCCGTCTTCGCCGAGGTCGTGCCCGAACAGCCGGTCTCACAGCGCTGCGACATCGTCTATACCGGTGTGCTGGTGCCGCGCAAGGGCGTGCATCACCTGCTGACCGCGCTGGCAATGGTCGCGTCGGAAATCCCGCAGGCGCATCTGTGGATCATCGGCAAAGCGTCGAACCCGGACTACGCTGCGCAGCTTCAGCAGCAGGTCGAGCATCTGGACCTGAGCGCGCGCGTCAGCTTTGTCGATCATATGCCGCAGGCGGACCTGGCGGCCTATATGGCGCAGGCGCGGGTCTTCGTCCTGCCGACCTATTCCGAAGGAATGCCCAAAGTCGTCGTCGAGGCCATGCTCTGCGGAACTCCGGTCATCGCCAGCGCGGTCGATGGCATCCCGGAGATCGTGCAGGACGGCGTGCAGGGCTATCTGGTGCCGCCGGGCGATGTGGATGCCCTGGCCGAGCGGCTGCGGCGCATTTTCGATGACGCTCCGGTCGATCAGATGGGCCAGCAGGCGCGCGATTTCGCCAGCCGATTCTATTCGCCCGATGCCTACGTCGAAAACTACGGCAGGCTTTTCGCCCTGGCCCACACTCAAGAGTAAGGACCCCAGTGGATATTCAGTACGCCACCCTCGATACCTGTGCTCAAGCCAACGGCTTAGTCGTGGTGATCGACGTGATTCGGGCCTTTACCACCGCCTGCTATGCCTTCGAGGCCGGGATCAAGGAGATCGTGCTGGTAGGCGAAGTCGAGGACGCATTGGCCCTGCGTGCCCAGATGCCGGATGCCCTGCTGCTGGGCGAGGTCGGCGGCCTGAACATCGCAGGCTTTGATTACGGCAACTCCCCGGCAGCACTGGTCGGCCTCGATCTGACAGGCCGCACGATCATCCACCGCAGCAGTTCGGGCACGCAGGGGGTGGTCCGTTCCACACAGGCCGAGATGATTCTGGCCGCCAGCTTTGTTTGCGCGGAGGCCACTGCCCGCTATATTCAGACCCTGGCCCCGCCGCGTGTCACCCTGGTCATCACCGGCTACCGTCCTGATGGACGCGGGGACGAGGACGCTGCCTGCGCCGATTATCTGGCGCAGCGGTTGTGCGGTCGCAGGCCGGACGCTGAGCCTTATTTGCGGCGGGTGCAGCAGTCGAAGAATGCGGGCTACTTTTACGATCCACTGGAACCATGGCTGCCCGCCGAAGACATCCCCTATTGCTCAAGCTGGACAGCGTGAACTACGCCCTGCAGGTCGAAAAGCGGGACGGCCTGCATATTCTCAGGCCGGTGACGCTATGACAGCGCCGCTGCGTCTGCTGTGCTTCAATCTGGCGACCGATGCCGACGCCACCGGCCAGGGCTTCACGACCGCCTGGCTCAACGCGCTTGCGCCGCACTGCGACCGCCTTGACGTGGTCACGATGCGTGCGGGCAGGCTGGCGCTGGACGATAAAGTACGAGTCTTCTCGGTCGGCAAGGAGAAGGGCTACAGCGAAGCCCGCCGCGCGGTCGAGTTCTACCGCATCCTGCGCCGTCTGCTGCGCGAAAACGACTACGATGCCTGCTTCGCTCACATGCAGCCGCTCTTTGCCCTCATGGGCGCGCCGCTGTTGAGGCCGCGCGGCATCCCAATTACGCTGTGGTACGCGCACAAGACGGTTACGCTCAAGCTGCGTCTGGCGGAGAAAGTCGTCCAGCGCGTCGTCACCTCCTCGCCGGATGGCTTCCGCCTGGACAGCCCCAAAATTCGTATCGTTGGACAGGGCATCGACACCAGCCGCTTTGTGCCCGCCCCTGTGCCGCCAGATCAGCTTACCCTGCTCAGCGTCAGCCGTCTGCGCCCGGCCAAAGCGCTGGATACCCTGATCGAGGCGGCCTGGCTGCTGCATGTCGATGGCTTCGACTTTCGCCTGCGTATCGTCGGCGAAGCATACCCGGAGGACCGCGCCTACGCCGAGGACCTGCGGGCGATGGTCACACGGCTGCGCCTGGAGAACGTGGTCGAGTTCGCCGGACCGGTGCCCTTTCACGCCATTGTGAGCGAATACCAGCGCGCCAGCCTGATGCTCAACCTGAGCCAAACCGGCAGCGTCGATAAAGCCCTGCTGGAGGCGATGGCCTGCGCTGTGCCTGTGCTGACCAGTAACGAGGCCTTCCAGTCGATGCTGGCCCCCTGGCCGGATTTGCTGCTGCCGGTGGGGGCACGCGCCGATTTGGTGGCCGAACGCATCAAGACGCTGGCGCAGATGCCGCTGGACGACCGCCAGACGCTGGGGAC
Organism: uncultured Chloroflexia bacterium; assembly: GCA_963772595.1. Classification (GTDB taxonomy): domain Bacteria; phylum Chloroflexota; class Anaerolineae; order Aggregatilineales; family Phototrophicaceae; genus CAVYXZ01. Next base: position 58,679 of record CAVYXZ010000003.1, read on the forward strand.
GCAGCTTCGCGCTATTGTGCAGCGCGATCACAGCCTGGAGCGCCTGGCCGTCGTGCTGGCGTCGGTCTTTCGCAGCGGCGAACTGCCCAAAAACAGCGTATGATTGCAGCATGACGACCCTGCTTTATCTGGCGAATGCCCGCATTCCCACCGAGAAAGCGCACGGCCTGCAAATCATGCAAAACTGCGAGGCGCTGGCCGAGGCGGGCGCTGCCGTCACACTCTGGGCGGCACGGCGGGTCAACACGCCTGCCCTGCGCCGGGTGGCGAACCCCTGGGCCTTTTACGGCGTGGCGCGTAATTTCGCCCTGTGGCGCGTGCCCTGCCTGGACCTCCAGGCCTGGGCGGATCAAGACAGCAGGCTGCTGCGCAAAGGCAGCTTCTTCCTGCAATATGCGACCTACCTGCTGGCGCTGTCTGTCCTGCTGCCCTTCCGCCGTGCCGATCTCTACTACAGCCGCGATCTGCCGACTGTCCTGCTGCTCAGCCTGCTCAAGCCGCGCGCACGCATCGCCTACGAACCGCACCGCCTATCCGGGTCCGGGCTGGGCCGCCGCTTGCAGACGATGGCCTTCCGGCGCGCAGGCAATGTCTTCCCGATCACGCAGCCGATGGCCGAGGAGATCATCCGGCGTGGGACCGAAGCCGCCCACGTCACCGTCGCGCACGATGGCATCCGGCGCGCACGTTTCGATCATGCGCCCGATCAAACCCAGGCGCGCGAGTCGCTGGGCTGGCCGCAGGAGGCTTTCATCGTCGGCTATGTCGGCCAACTTCACACAATGTCTATGGATAAGGGCCTGGGCGTCCTGATCGAGGCGCTGGCGCGGGCCGGGGGTATGAGCCTGGGGCTGGTGGGCGGGCCGGAGTCGATGGCTGAAGCCTTGCACCAGCAGTGGTGCGCTGCCGGGCTGCCGGAAGCCGATTTTCGCTACGCCGGGCAGGTCACGCCGGAGGAGGTGCCGCGCTGTCTGAGCGCTTTCGATGTCTGCGCCATGCCGCACCCTTACACCGAGCATTTCGCCAGGGCGACCTCGCCGCTGAAGCTCTTCGAGTATATGGCCTCAGGCCGTGCGATTGTCGCGTCGGATTTGCCCGGCTGGGCTGACGTGCTGCGCGATGGCGACAATGCCCTGCTGGTGCCCGCCGGAGATGCCGCCGCACTGGCCGAGGCGCTGCGCTGTCTGCGGGATCAGCCCGACCTGCGGCAGAGGCTGTCGGCGCAGGCATACGAACAGGTGATGAGCCGCTATACCTGGGAACGGCGTGCCGTGATGATTCTCGACCGCTGCGCTGGTTCAGGCGGGTGAAGCGCGATGCGTATCGGCTTCCTGACCTGTGACCTGAGTGAATCGCACGGCTGGGGCACCTACAGCCTCAACGTGCTTCGGCAGCTTCAGGCAGCCGGTATCGACCTCCGTATTTACACGGCGCGCAACAGCCCGGAGCAGCCAGACCTGCCGGTCCAGGGCCGCGTGCTGCCCAACGTGGTCCCGGCGGAAGCAGGCCTCCTGGTCAAGCAGATGCTGCTGTCGCCAACGATCAGTTCGGCCTTCAAAGACTGCGACATCATTCACAGCAGCATCGAACCTTATGCGCCGCTAGCGCGCTGGCTCGCTGGCCGCCGCCCCTGCTTCGTGACCGCGCATGGCAGCTACGTCCGCAGCCTGCCGAAGCGCCGCTGGCCGGGCGGAATGCTCTACCGCGAGGCGCTACGCCGCAGCCATCTCGTCTGCGTCAGCAGCTATACCGCGCGTGTGGCGCAGGAGACTCTGCCTGGGGTTCGTACCAGTGTGATCTCCAACGGCATCGACGCGGCCCGAATTCAGCCAACCGTCCACCGTCACCATCGAAACCGGCGGCCCGGTGGTGCTCTCGGTCGGGGCGGTGAAATCGCGCAAAGGCGTGCTGGAACTGGTGCAGGCGATGGCGCAGGTGCGCGCGGAAATCCCCGATGTGCAGTGCGTGATTATCGGCGGACTGGACAATTCGCCCGATTACGTGGCGCAGGTGCGCGCGGTGGTCGCGGGCTTGAACCTGGAAAATACGGTGCATCTACTGGGGCGCGTGGACGATGAGACTCTGGCCGGATGGTATGCGGCGGCGGACCTTTTCGTGCAGCCTGCGAAGAACACCGGCGAGCAATTCGAAGGCTTCGGCCTGGTGTATCTGGAAGCCAGCGCTGCCGGGCTGCCGGTGATCGGCACTACCGACTGCGGCGCGGAAGACGCGATTGAGGACGGCGTGACCGGCCTGCTGCTGCCACAGTCAGCCGTGACAGCCGCCCTGCCGGGTGCTATCATCTCCCTCCTGTCCGACCATGCACGGGCGCGGCAGATGGGCGCGGCGGGCCGAGCCTGGGCACAGCGCCATACCTGGAAAGCCAACGTCGAGCAGCTTGTAGGGCTATACGAAACCGCCTTGACATGATGCAGCAAGTACGAGATTTCCTCCAGCGCAAGTTCGTTCAGGACACCATCACGCTGCAAGTGGGCAAAGCCGGCGTGATTGTGCTAGGTATGCTGGCCTGGGTGGTTGTGCCGGTGCGGCTGGGGCCGTATGAGTACGGCGTCTTTGCCCTGGCGCAGTCCTTCCTGGGGGTCTGGCAGATGCTCAATCTGACAGGGCTTGGGGTCAGCTTGAATGTCTTGCTGCCCGCGGCAATCGGAGCGCGCAATCAGGACGAGATTCTCAATCTCCTGGCGGTCTACGTCAAAGTGTCGCTGATCTGGAGCAGCCTGACGCTGGTGGTCATGCTGCTGCTGGGGCAGGCGGTTGCCACCCGGCTCTACCGGGACAGCCTGACTCCCGCCGCCGAGATGGGGTTTTCCTATCTGCGCTATGCCGGTCTGGACAGCACCAACGGCGCGCGAATTGGTGTCATGGCGATCTATCTGGCAATCGTCGCCATCTCCGACCCTCTCTTCACGCTCTTCGTGACCGCCTTCCGCAGCCGCCGCTCCATGCGCCTCGTCGCCCTGCTGCAAAACCTGAACCAGTTTGTTTTGACGATCTGCCTTGTGAGCGCCGCCTTGATAAAGCCGACGGCGGAAGCCCAGGCGATGGCCCGCGTGGTCTACACCCTCGTGATTCTGGCCTGTGCCTTGTGGGTTTACCGGCGCTATCGCCAGTCACTGCCGCCGCTGCGCGCGATTCTGCAACGCGCTCTGAGCGTCTCCTATCGTCCCTACTGGCGTTTTGGCCTGGCGAACGCCCTGGATAAAAATCTCGCCGGTGGCTTCACCAGCCTGCCTCTCCAGTTTGTCGGCATCCTGGCCGGGCCTGCTGCCGCCAGCTATATCCAGTTGGGCATCCGGGGACTTAGCAAGGCCGATTTCCTGACCTCAGCGATTTTCGAGAACATGCAGGTCATCATTCCGCAGGCGGTCGGGCGGCGGGATTTCGCCCGTCTATGGGATCGCTTCCTGCGCATCACCGGCGTGCTGACCCTGGGCAGCGTGGTCATTTACGGGATGGTCGCGCTGCTGGCCCCGATTTTCCTGGTGCCGATCTTTGGTGATGAATGGGTCCCCCTGCTGCCGCTCATGCCCGCCTTCTGCATTTTTGGCGTCGCAACCACCATTGGCAGCATTTTCGGCCCGCTCTATCGCGCCTTTGACCTGATGCGGTCTATCCTCATCGTCAAGGCACTGACTCTGGTGGCGATGGTCCCTATTGGCCTATGGCTCATCGGCGAACTGGGCACGCTGGGCGGCGTCTGGATGCTGGACGGCCTCTTCGTCGGCTCCATCGTCCTCACGGCCCTGGTGACGCTGCCTGTGCTGCGCGATCATGCGTTGCAGGAGGTCCAGGCTCATGCTTGAACTCAAGCAGCGTCTGCGCCAGGGACCGCTGCAAACGCCGTATCGCTGGCTGGCAAATCGCTACCGTGCGCTGCGGCGGCTGTGGATTTACCCCAAAACGGCCCATGTGGGCGATGTCGATTATGATGAGTATTGGGAGCATAAAGCCCCGGAGACGATGGGCCATCTTTCCGACTGGCGGCTGCGACGGGCACAGGTCTTTACCTCGCTGGTCGCGGCGGGCAATTCGGTACTGGACCTGGGCGTGGGCGATGGCGCGCTGCTGCGCTATATGCTGGAGCACCGCCAGATCACCGCTTACGGACTCGACATCTCGCCCAGAGCCGTCGAATTCTGCCGGGCACAGGGCCTGAACGTGGACCTGGCCGACGTGAACGCACCGATCAGCAGCTACCTGGATGAACCCTACGATTACATTATCCTGTCGGAGATCATCGAGCACCTGCCGGATCCGGAGCACCTGCTCAATGAGCTTCAGCCCTATGCGCGCAAGGGCCTGATCGTGTCCATCCCTAACACCGGCTTTCACCAGCACCGGCTGCGGCTGCTGCTGGGTCGCTTCCCGCTGCAATGGGTCGTCACGCCGGGTGAGCATCTGCGTTACTGGACGCGGGCGGATTTCCACTGGTGGGCCGGTCAGCTCGGCTTCGAAATTTTGCGCGAAGTGCCCTATGAAGGCACCCCCTGGCTCAAACAGGTCTGGCCGGGGCTGTTCGCCGCCGGTCTGGTGATTCTGCTGCGGCGGGGCGATACAAAGTGATGGAGGAGACAGCATGAACGTCCTGATAATTGGGGGCACCCGCAACACCGGCCCGGCGCTGGTGCGCCACCTGCTGGACCAGGGCCACCACGTCACGACCTTTAACCGGGGAATCACGCTGGATGACCTGCCGGAAAGTGTGGAGCGTCTGCGCGGCGACCGGGGCAAGCACGAGGATCTGGCCGCCGCACTGGCCGGGAAGCGCTTCGACTGTGTGGTGGATATGGTGCTGTACAACGGAGAGGAAGCCGAGGACATTATCGGCCTCCTGGCGGACCGGGTCGGCCATTATATCTTTATCAGCTCCGGCCAGGTCTATCTGGTGCGCGAGGGTGTGGAACGGCCCTTCTCGGAGGATGATTACGCGGGTCAACTGATGCCCGCGCCCAAACCCAATACCTTCGGTTATGAGGAATGGCTCTACGGCATCGGCAAACGCGGTGCGGAGGATGCGCTGGCCGAAGCCTGGGCCACGCGCCAGTTCCCCTATACATCGCTGCGGCTGCCGATGATTAACAGCGAGCGCGACCCCTTCAAGCGCCTGTACAATTACCTGCTGCGCATCAAAGATGGCGGGCCGATCCTGATCCCGCACAAGCCGCAGTACCCGCTGCGCCACGTCTATGTAGAGGATGTCGCCCAGGCCATCGAGCGGCTGGTCAACAGCGGGCCGGGCAGCCACCGGGCCTATAACATCTCGCAGGACGAGACCCTGAGCCTGGCCGACCTGATCGGCCTGATCGCTGAAATCATGGACCAGCCGGTGCCGGAACTGGTGGAGGTCAAGCGCAGCCTGCTGGAGGCCAACGGCTTCCTGCCAGATTGCTCCCCCTTCAGCGACCGCTGGATGTCCGAACTGAGCAACGAACGCAGCAAAACCGACCTGGGTATGGTCTACACACCGGTACAGGATTACCTGGAACGGATCGTTCAGCACTACCTGCACAACGTCCCGACGCGCCCGGCGAGCTACCGGAGACGAAACGCTGAGAGGCACTTGCTGGCCTGAGTTGCCCACTTTGGGGAATTGTGTCATAGTGAGGTATATCAAACTCAAACCTGAGTTGCAGCTGCTCATCAGGAAGGAAAAGACTATGTTACGGAAACTCTTGATCGTGGCACTTTTTGTTAGTTTGCTGATCGTGGCGGTTGCGGCCACGACCGCAGTCGATACCCCCGTCTGCGATGGGTCGCCGCCCACGCAGCTTGTCGGCGTGAATACGGGCCGGGTCGCCCGGACCTTCAGCACGCTGCGCAACGGAGTCGCCAGCTTCAACGTGTTGCAGATTCTGCCGCACGGCGCGGAAGTCACCATTCTGGATGGGCCGGTCTGCGATACAGTCGCTGGGCATCTGTCCTGGTGGCAGGTCAGCTACGGCGATTTGACCGGTTGGGTCAGCGAAGGACAGGTTCACAGTATCTGGGGCAACAACCTCTACTGGATCGAACCTGTAAGCGATGGGGAATCGACCCCGGAACCGACTGCGGAACCGACCTGTGACGCCTCACCGCCGCCCCGGCTCGAAGGCGAGACTCAAGGTGAAGTGGCCCAATCCTTCAGCACGATGTGGACCGGGATTGGCAGCTTCAAGGTGATCCGCATCATGCCCGGTGGTGCGCAGTTCGACATCCTGGATGGACCGGTCTGCGCAGGCCCGCACTACTGGTATCAGGTCAGCTACAAGGGCGATACCGGCTGGGCCACCGAAGGCTACCAGGATGAGTACTGGCTCGAACCAGTTACGACGGACTAGGCTCAATTTGCTCTATCGCATGTCATGTAGGGACACGGTGCGCTGTGTCCCTACATTGTTGTTTCCATGACGAGGCAGCGCATGAAGCAGGCCATCGTCGTTGGCAGCGGCCCGAACGGCTTAGCAGCAGCGATTGAACTGGCTCGCGCGGGCTGGTCAGTTCGTCTGTATGAAGCACGAGACACTGTAGGCGGTGGGATGCGTTCCGCCGCGCTGACGCTGCCCGGTTTTACCCATGACGTCTGTTCTGCCTTTCATCCCCTGGGCAAAGCTTCACCCTACCTCAGCCAACTCCCCCTGAACGATTTCGGTCTGGAATGGATCCAGCCGGAGATTCCGATGGCGCATCCGCTGGACGATGGCAGCGCTGTGACCCTGCGGCGTTCGCTGGCCGAAACCGCCGCCGGTCTGGGCCTCGACGGACCCCGCTACGAAACCCTGATGGCTCCGAGCGTGACTCACTGGAACTCGCTGGCCGGGGACCTGCTCGGTCCCTTCAAGATTCCACAGCATCCTGTCCTGCTGGCGCGCTTCGGCCTGCCCGCTGTGCTTCCTGCGAAGACCCTGGCCCGCCGTTTGTTCCGCAGCCCGCAGGCGCGCGCCCTGCTGGCCGGATGCGCCGCTCACGCCGTCATGCCGCTGGAACGCCCGATCAGCGCCTCCTTCGGTCTGGTGCTGGCGACGCTGGGGCATGTGGTCGGCTGGCCGCTGCCCAGAGGCGGCTCGCAGCGGATC
>CAVYXZ010000004.1:0-69814 GCA_963772595.1 uncultured Chloroflexia bacterium
GGCACAGGCGGTCCTGCGGCAGCACCTCCGGCGGACCTAGTAATAATCCTGCATCAGGCGGATGAACCAGACCGGGATCAGCGGTTCATAGACACTGTCGTAGACCGGCGCGTAGGGTTTGAGATCCAGCACCGGGGTCCCGTCAATGGCATCAAGGCGGCGCACCGTCAGCACATTGCCCTCGACCTTGACCACTTCCACCGCCGTCACGCCGATGCCGTTGGGCCGGTTAGGGCTGCGGCGGGCGAAGACGCCCACTTCAGGCATGTCCTCACGGTCACGCGGGCGCGTCACCAGATCGCGCTCCAGGTCGAAGGGGGCTTCGTGCATGTAGTAGACCACCATCACGTGCGACCAGCTGTCCATGCCCTGCAAACCGGGGGCGTAAATCTCGTCCAGATGGATTTCCGAGACCACATCGGCCCAGTGTTCGTCGGCCACTTCGGTCACCGGCGAACGAATGACGCCAATCGCTTTTACATCCATGCTGCCTCCCTCAAACCCTACCAATATAACGAAGATTCTTAGCGCACAGGATGGGATATGTCGTGCCCCTAAAAGCCGCTAATCATATAGAGCACGCCGTCGATCTGTCCCGGCCCATCGGGTGTAATGATAGACCGTCCCGGTGTGCCCTGCCCGGTCGAGACGTACAGACGCCCCTCCGCGTAGGTGATGTTGGTCGGCAGGTCCAGCCCTTGCGCCAGCACCCGCGCCTCAGCACCATCCGCTGGGAACATCGTCACGCGACCCGTATAGCGCGCATAACCTCCGGCATCGGGCGGCGCATCCGGCGCATAGAGATCGAAATCATAGGGCATGAAAGCAGGCGGCCAGACGGTCGTCATCTCGACCACGTAGATGTTTCCCTGCGGGTCGGTGGTGACATCGACGGCAGTTGTCAGGCCGGTGACGGCGTCTTCTATGGTGCCGCTGTCGGGATTCACCCGCAGGATTTTGGCATCGCCGGGCATGAAGGCCAGGTCGCCGCCATAGTAATCGTGATCGAAACCGGAAAGCAGCGCGATCAACACATCGCCGCTCAACGGGTCCAGCGCGATCCCGGCGGGCACCGGCTGCTGACCGTGCGCTAGGTCCGGCAGGTCGATGACCTTGACCTCTTCGCCCGCCAGACTCAGCACCAGCAGATCGTTCAGGCCGCTTTCAGTCACATAGAAAACCTGCCGCTGCGGATCGTAGACGAAGGCGTTCAACGTGGCCCGGCGATTCACCAGTACTTCTGGCCCCTGCTCACTCAGTTCGAAAATGCCGGTGTTGCCGTAAAAGGCATCCGTACCGCGGTGTCCTGGCGTGTGAAAGGGGTCATCCTGAGTGAAGAACACCCGGCCATCCGGCAGCAGGACGATGTCGCTCAGGCCCAGGACCTCGTCGTGCCCGGTGCGAAAAAGGTTGAGGCTGTTATAGCTGGGGAAATTGGTCGCCAGGGGCTGGCGTTCACCTGCATCGTCGTAATCGCCGTCGCCGTTGAGATCGTCCAGCAGGCTGATCTGGCCGCTGCCGACCGCCTTGCCCGGTGGATCATCGCCGCGCCCGGCCTCCACCAGCAGCAGCCGGCCATCGGACCGCACAGCCACCCCGCGCGGATCCTGCAAGCCGCTGGCAATAGACGTCACGCTCAGATCCTGTGCCCGCACCGACAAAACGCTCAACAGCAGCGCGAAAACAATGACAACATGTCTCATACGGAATCCAGACTGTGTTCGCCCAGCACCTGATCGAAGAATCCCAGCATCTGGGCCGTATATTCGTCAGGAATGGCAACCGGGCCGCCGACATGATAGGCATTCTCGATAACCCACTGCTCACCATTCTCCCCCAGCAGATCGCGGTAGGCTACGTTAGCCCGCCGTTCCATCACGTCCAGGCCGGAGACGATCATCAAGACCGGGCGCGGGGCCAGCCGGGGGATCAATTCACGGAAGGACGGCGGTGGATCGACACCCAACTGGAGCCTGAGCGCCCATTCGACGCGCTCGTTTATCAGGGTGCCGAACTGCTCAGCGAAGTTCTCCGGCTGCGGCAGATCCGCCACGCTGCCGATGCTCGCGCCGTCGATGAAAAAGGCCTTGATGCGGGCTTCATCCGGCCCGGCCATAATCAGAATATGCCCACCCAACGACAGCCCAACCGCACCAATCTTCTCCGCGTCCACTTCCGGCTGCGCGGCCAGAAAATCGACCACATAGGGCACATCGCGCGCGTCCAGCCAGCCGCCGGACTGCTGCGTGCCGCCGCTTTCACCCAATGCCCGCTGGTCATAGGTCAGGACGCCGTAGCCAGCCTTTGCCAGATGCTCCACATGCCAGCGCGATTGCAGCCGGTTGGCCCCTGAGCCATGCAGCACCAACAGGGTGGACTGGTTCGGTGGGGTCGGCGGGATAAACCAGCCCGCCAGAGTCACGCCATCCGCTGCCGAAATGCGCACATCACGATAGGCTGCGCCGTAATCTGCCGGGGTCTCGCAGCAGATCGCCGTATTCATCGGTCGCGTCATGCCCAGTGCGAAGAGATAGGGACCAACAACAAAGAGCATCAGCGGGATTTCCAGCAAGACGACCAGCGTCACGCGGCGATGGTAGAACCAGTCGCTGACCAGCGGAGTCGCAAATTCTGCCAGCAGCCCGATGCCAATACCCGCCGCCAGACCGAGCAGCAGCCAGGGCAACGGGTCGAAGAGGTAATAGCCAACCACGCCGAAAAAGGCCATCAGGACCAGGCCGTTGACCAGTGGGAAAAACCATCGCTTCATGCTGACCTTCCTGGCTGCACACGCCAGCCCGTGCCTCGTATTTGAAGTGAGACAGTCTGTTCAACCATGCTCACATTGTAGCAGTCAATGCCGGCCTTTGGAATCCGGTAGCGGTGGGCACGATCCGTCGTTATAGTCGGGGTATACAGCCGTTAGCGAGGACCTTAAGCATGGATATGGACACGGTCGATAAACTGCTCACGACGACGCGCAGCGTGCGCAAGCGTCTGGATTTCAGCCGTCCGGTCGAGCCGGAAGTCATCCGGGATTGCCTGGAGATCGCTATTCAGGCCCCCTCCGGCAGTAATGCACAGGGCTGGCGTTTCATGGTGGTCACGGATGCGGACAAGCGCGCCGGAATCGCGGCCTACTACAAGCGGTCCTTCGACGCCTACAGCAAGACGGCCCACGCAGCGCCCGTTGATCCGCAGCGGCAGCGCGGACGGGATTCCGCCGTCTATCTTTCAGAGCATATGCAGGACGTGCCCGTGCTCATCATCCCCTGCATCGAAGGCCGCCCGGAATCGCGCAGCCCGGAGGGACTGGCGGGCCTCTACGGCTCAATTCTACCGGCAGCATGGTCGCTGATGCTGGCACTGCGGGCACGCGGGCTGGGCAGCGCCTGGACCACGCTGCACCTGAACTATGAGCAGGAAGTCGCGGCCATCCTCGGCATTCCCGATAACTTCACCCAGGTGGCGCTGCTGCCGGTCGCCTATTTTACCGGCGACGATTTCCACCCGGCCAAACGCCGCCCGGCCAGCGAGATCACCTACTGGGATGCCTGGGGCACGCGCGATAATGGCAAGCCCTGAGCAAGCGCTGCGCTGGATGGTCAATATTTTGAACAGGCAGCAAGTCTCGTTTCAAATTTGCGGCGGACTGGCCGCAAGAGCTTATGGCGCAAGCCGCGAGTTGCTAGACATCGACCTGTATATGCCGATGCAGCGCTTTTCCAATATTCAGGCGGACATCGCGCCTTATATCATCTGGGGGCCGGAGCATGAAACAGGCTCACACTGGGATCTGGTGTATCTGAAAATCGACTATGAAGGCCAGCGGATTGAGATCGGCGACTCGGATAATACCCACATTTACGATGAGGGCGCACAGACCTGGGTCCGGCAAGAGATCGATTTCGCGCGCTCCGAGATGATCGAAATCTACGGCGTGACGGTGCCGGTGATGCCCAAAGCGCAGTTGATTGCCTACAAGACGATGCTCTCAAGAGAGGTTGATGAAATCGATTTGAAGCAGATTCAGTAAAGCGCCTGTCTATATGAAGCCCGGATAATACGCTTCGGTCACGGCAGATCAGGCGCTGGCCGCGGTCAGACGCGCCGACGCGCTGCGAAATTGAGGCGACGAATAATGAAGGCGTTTCTCATTGCGAGGGATTTGCAGCGTCTGCGTTTGATACCGCGATCTATCGGCCCTGACTGGTTTGAGCACGATCCTCAATAATGAATGCCACCGCTTCTTCCAGACTTGGCAAAAACAAGAGCTGCTTTCCATCGACGTTGGGGGAAGCCGAAGCCAGCAACATCCTGCCCAGTGTTGTCATAACCATCCGAGCAAAAGCATTGGTGGTACCCTGGGACCCCGCAATGATGGTATGGAAAGCGTTGGGCAGATTAATAATTCTCTTTGTTCCCCATTTAAGCGGGGGCATCGGGTTACCTTTCGGCATCCCCACGTCATCATGAAAAATAATATCTACACGATGATCAACTTTCGATACTTCCGCCACAATCCACTCGATGACTTGATAATATTCCTCCCAGGTGCTGTTGGGGGTTATGGTGACTTTGACAATGGAATGTTCTTCGTCATACCAATCAACTGGTGTGGGCATTGGATGTGCCTGCTCTGAATGAATATGTCTTAATTACTATAACATTTAACTTGAAGCTTCATCGAGCAAGGATTCTAAACTATTTGTCCTGATTTTCAAATTCGTGGACGTGGCTATGCTATACTTGCGCCTGTTTATTTACAGTCTGGATTGAGCTATGAGCAATCTCACCGATCTCAGCATCAGCGAAGCCCTTGAGCAGCTTCGAACACGGCAAATCTCCGCAGTTGAACTGACACAGGCCTATTTGCAGCGCATCGAGCAGCTTGACCCCAGTATTCAGGCTTTCATCACCGTCACGGCGGATCAGGCGCTGGAGGCAGCAAAGCGCGCCGACTCGCTGCGGCGAGCAGGCGAAGACAGGCCGCTGCTGGGCATTCCGCTGGGTATCAAAGACGTCTACTCGACCAAAGACGTCGAGACGACCTGCGGCTCGAAGATCCTGCGCGGCTACACACCGATCTTCTCCGCGACCGCTGTCGAACGCCTGGACGCAGCAGGCATGGTCATGCTGGGCAAGCTCAACATGGACGAATTTGCGATGGGGTCTTCGACGGAGAACTCGCGCTTTTTCGCCACCCGCAACCCCTGGGATCTGGCGCGTGTGCCCGGTGGCAGCAGCGGCGGCAGCGCAGCAGCGGTGCTTTCCGGCATGGTGGCAGGCGCACTCGGCACGGATACCGGCGGCAGCATCCGTCAGCCGGGGTCTTTCTGCGGCATTCCGGCGCTCAAGCCCAGCTATGGCCGCGTCTCGCGCTACGGCGTGGTGGCTTTCGGCTCCTCGCTCGACTGTCCCGGCCCGATGGCGCGGCGCGTCGAAGATCTGGCGCGGCTGCTTCAGGTCATCGCCGGGCACGATCCACTGGATTCGACCAGTATGCCCGGTGAAGTGCCGGATTACCTGGCAGCGCTGAAGGGGGACGTCAAGGGACTGAAGATCGGCATCCCTGGCGAATACTTTATCGAAGGTATCGAACCAGACGTTGAGAAGGCCGTGCGCGCCGCCATCGCCCAACTGGAAAACCTGGGCGCGGAGATTGTCGAGATCAGCCTGCCGCACACCGATTACAGCCTGCCGACCTATTACATCATCGCCCCGGCGGAAGCCAGCGCCAACCTGGCCCGCTACGACGGCGTGCGCTTCGGCCTGCGCGTCGAAAAAGGCGAGATGTGGCCGACCTACAAGGCCACGCGCGGCGAAGGCTTCGGCGCTGAGGTCAAGCGGCGCATCATGATCGGTACCTACGCGCTCTCAGCGGGCTATTACGATGCCTACTATGGCAAGGCACAGGCGGTGCGCACGCTCATCAAGCAGGACTTCGACCGGGCCTTCGAGCAGGTCGATGTGATCGCCGCGCCGGTCGCCCCGTCCACTGCCTTCGAGATCGGTGCCAACACCGACGACCCACTGCAAATGTATCTACAAGATGTCTTCACGCTGCCCGCCTCGCTGGCTGGCGTGCCCGCCATGAGCCTGCCCTGCGGTTTCGACCAGCAGAACCTGCCCATCGGCCTGCAATTGATCGCCCCGGCCTTCGAGGAAGCCCGATTGCTGCGCGCGGGCCAGGTCTATGAGCAGGCCACCGACTGGCATACCCGGCAGCCCGCACTGCTCAACCAGTAAATCCGGTATAATGCAAGCAGTGAGAAAAAAGGGCGCAGCATGACCGTTCATGAACCCTCTATCACCGTCGAAGAGTTTGACGCCTGGGCACTCGAACAAGAGGCACTGTTTGAATACATCGCAGGAAGGGTGGTCGAGAAAGTGGCGAGCAATCCACAGGCTTCGCAGATCGCCGCACGCTTCGCCCGCTATTTTGATGCTGTTTGTCGAATACGAGCAGGACCTGGGCGCGGTCACGGGTGCGGACGGTGGCTACATGGTGTTGGGCGACCGCTATATCCCCGATGTGGCCTATATCCATAAATCAAAGCGCATCGTCCGGCGCGGCTATAATCCCGACCCGCCCGACATTGTGGTCGAGGTCATCTCTGCTGACGAGGAACGCCGTTCGGATCGGCTGCGCGAAATGGACGATTTGCTCATCAAAGTCAGCAACTATCTGGCGGCAGGTATCGAAGTTTGGATCGCAGACCCTGAGAAGCAAACGCTGACCGTCCACCAACCGGGGCAAAAGGTCAGCATCCTCAGCAGCACAGACACGCTCACCAGCGACCGCCTGCCCGGCTTCGCACTTGAACTGGCGAAGGTGTTCCGCTAAACCATGAAGGACCCGCAGCGCTTTTATGCTGAGCAGGTCTGGCCGCAGATGCCAGAGGAGCTTAAGGCCGGGCTGGTCGCGCGCTATCCCAATGTGCGGCTGAACGCCGAAGCCGGTTTCCAGCCGCTGGCCGAGATTCCCACCTGTATGCTGATCGGCCTGACCGGAACCGGCAAATCGACCGCACTCAAGGCACTGGACGCGCTGCGACAGTCCGGCAGCGTGCAGTACTGCGACGACATCCCCAGCCGCCGCGCTTTAGCTGATTGGGTGCTCGTCCCGGCAGCACAGGTGATCGGCGGAGAGCCGGTCGTCCCGGTGATTGAGCGCACCGAGCGTTTTCGCCTGACACGCCGTTTCGCCCAGGAGATCGAGCCGGGCGGCTCGGCGGCGGTCTACGGTTGGCTGCACTATCGCGGCAGCGGCCCCCTGCTCTCCGAAGCGCTGCGCGGCCCACGTGAGATCGCCTATGCCCTGGCCCATTATCCGCACTGGTACATGGTCGAACTCTGGGTGGACCCGGTGATCCGCCTCCAGCGTCTCAGCCAACGCCGCGACGCCTTCGATCAGGTCGATACAGCCGGCGCACCAGCCGATCTGGACTTTCTGCCACCGGAACAGCGTGCTACGGTCGAAACCATGCTGGCCGCCGGCAGCATCAGCCTGGACGCGCTCGTCACTGCTCGTACAGAGGCCGAAAGCTACGGCAGCGAACCCTATGACCGGCACAACCGGACTGAGCACTATCGCTGCATTGTCATCGACGAGCTGGAACCGGAGGACGTGGCCGGGAAGATCGCGCAGTCGCTGAAGGCCCCCTGCCCATGACGCCCACCATTACCCGGCTCAGCAGCCAGCCGCACAATCTACCGCTGAAAAGCGCGCTCAGTTGGGGCAAAGGCCACCGGCTGGAACGGCTCAATCACGTGCTGGTCCGCGTTGAACTCAGCGACGGCGCGGTTGGTATCGCAGAAGCGCCGCCCCGGCCCAGCATCTATGGCGAGACGCCGGAGTCGATTGCGGCGATCATCGCCCAGGATTGCAGCGATCTGCTGATCGGCCAGCCCGTCGGCTCACTGGCGGATATTCAGGCGGCCTGGCAGCGTCTGAGCCTGGTCAAGGCCAACAACACGGCCAAGGGCGCGCTCGATATGGCCCTGCACATGGCCCTCGCCCAATCCAGCGGCCAATCGCTGGCCTCGCTGCTGAATGTGACCCGCGAGCGCGTGCGCGTCAGCTTTATTCTGGGCACGGGCAGCGACGAGGTGGTGCTGGATGAAGCGCGCTGGGTCTACGAAGCCGGGGTGCGCGTGCTCAAGGTCAAGGTTGGCAAGGATGTCGCCCGCGAAAAAGCGCAGATCGCCCAGATTCGCCAGCGGTACCCGGAGATGGACCTCTACGCCGACGCCAACCAGTGCTACAGCGCCGAGGAAGCGCGCCGCTATCTGCCCGAACTGGCCGAACTCGGCATTCAATGGTGCGAGGAACCGCTGCCCGTGCAGCAGATCGCGCAGCGGGCGGCCCTGCGCGCCGAAGGTCTCATGCCCTTGATCGCCGACAATTCGGCCTTCACCCAGACGGACCTCGAACGCGAACTGGCCTTCGACACCTTCGACGTGCTCAACATCAAGACGGCGCGTAACGGCTTCACCGAAGCGGCGGCGATGGCTGCGCAAGCGACAGCGACAGGCAAGGGCCTGATGGTCGGCTCGCAGGCCGGGTCGCTGCTGGGCTGTCTGCACGCCCTGACTTTCGCGGGCCGGGCCGAGGTCGAATACCCTACCGAGGGGACCTTCTTCCTCAAAGTGGACGAAACCTACGATTTGTCCATTCACGACGGGACTATTCTGATGGCCGATGTCGAAGCGCAATTGCACGAAGCGGCGATTTCCGCCACAATACAGGCATGAGCGACGAACACGATCTCGAAAACAATGAGCCATTAGAAGATGGCGAGTCCGGCGACGAACTGCGTTATGCACCGCGCGCTGAGTCTCAGGATGTAGACGAAGTCGTCGAGGAACGCGAGCTGATCTTCGCCGAGGACGAAGCGCGCGACGAGCCGATGAGCTTCGCACCGGAACTGGATCTCGACGCGGCGCTGGCGGCGGTCTCCACACTGGACGATATGCTGGCCGAGCAGGAAGCGGCGGAACAGGCCGAAATCGCGCGCCAGGAAGCCGAACTTGAAGCCGAGCGCGAACGAGCCGCCCGCATGGAGCGCCCGGAACTCTTCTTCCCCATGCCGCCTATGCTGGACATGCAGCGCGGACGACATCGATTCGGTGATCCCGGCGCTGGCGCTGATCGTCGTCGGCATCTGGCTCACCTTTACGCTGACGACCGGCGCGGCCCTTTCGACCCCGCTGCTGCTGGCCGCCCTGGTAGGCACGACAGCATTGGCTTTCTTCGCGCGCTGGCTGGCCGCCGGACGCTGGGCGGTGGGGGCGCTCTTCTTCGCGCTGCTGATCCTGCTCACGGGTGGAGTCGCGGCGCTGCTTACGATGAACGGCCTGCTGATGCAGGGCTGGCCGCTGCTGCTGACCGGGCCGGGACTGGCCTGCCTGCTCACGGCGCTGCTGGCGGCGGAACGGCGTTTGATCCTGCCGGGATTGGCACTGTGTGTCAGCGGATTGGCCTCGCTCCTGCTGACCTATAACGTCCTGCCGCAGGCAACTCTGGCCGCACTCTGGCCTGCCGCCCTGGTGATCCTGCTGGCTCTGTTCTTCTTGCCCAGCTTCGCCCGCCGCTGAGCCTATGCGCATCGCCATTGATGCCAGCCGCACGACCGTCCCGCGCCTCACCGGCACCGAATATTACAGCCTCGCCCTGACTCGCGCGCTGATTGCGCTTGACTGCCCGCACGACTTTCACCTTTATTTCCGCGATCTTCCGCCGCCGGATTTGTTCCCGCAGTCGGATCGTGTTCATACCCATGTCGTCCCCATGCGCCGCCTGTGGACTCACGCCCGTTTCGCAATGGCGATAACGCTCAGCCGCCCGGATGTCGTCTTCGTCCCGGCGCATACCCTGCCCTTCATATTCCTGGGCCGCTCGGTCGTCACTGTGCATGACCTGGGCTTTCGCTACTTTCCCGAAGCGCACACACGCACGCAGCGCTATTACCTCGACCTGACCACCGGCTACAGCGCCCAGCGTGCGCATACCGTCCTGGCCGACAGCGAGGCTACCGCGCAGGATCTGGCAAGCATCTACCACATCGCACCGGAGAAAATCCGCGTCGTCTATCCGGGTGTGGACCCCCTGCCAGTGAGCAGCCTCAATTCGGTCCGCCTCAAATACGGCCTGCCAGAGCGCTATTTTCTCTTCCTGGGAACACTTCAGCCGCGCAAGAATATCGCCGTCATTGTGCAGGCTTACCAGCGCTGGCGGCAGGCCAACCCGGCAGATCAGGATGTGGGGCTGGTCATGGCCGGTAAAGAAGGCTGGCTCTACAACGAACACTGGGCCAGAGGGATGCCTGGCGTGCGGATCACGGGCTATATCGACGACGAGGACAAAGGCGCACTGTATGCCGGGGCGCTGGGGCTGGTCTTCCCCTCGCTCTATGAAGGCTTCGGCTTCCCGGTGGTGGAGGCGATGCAGTGCGGTCTGCCGGTCATCACCAGCAGCACGTCGAGCTTGCCCGAACTGGCCGGGGATGCAGCCCTGCTGGTCGATCCGCTCAACGTCGATGGCATCGCCCAGCACATGACCCAGCTCAGCGCCAATGCCCATCTGCGCGGCCTGCTGCGCGAGAAGGGCTATAAGCAGGCGCAGCAGTTTACCTGGGAAAAAGCCGCCGAACAGGTTATGGCTGTGCTAGAGGCGGTTGGCTCCGGCGCTCATCAATGAGATACGGCGTTTTGATGTCGATGTCGATGCTGCGCAGCCAGGCGATGTAGTCGGCGGGTAGTTTGTGTTCCTCCGCCCCCTCGATCAGCACAGCTCTATACGAACGTGAAGGCCGCAGCTCCGGCACGCGCTTGTGAATGACCGTATAGACCAGCGCCTCATGAACCTGGCCCTCGGTCGTCTGCACCGGGACATAGCTGTGCTCATAAGCCACGTCGAGCGTCTCTTTCTGGTCCAAACTGATGCGGCTCGGCTCGTCAATCTCCCACAGCACACCCCAGACCACCTGACCAGGCGCAGAGACCACATCCGCCGCCGCCCCGCCCCAGCGCGTTGAGGGCTTGTTGAAGGCCAGCCGGAAATCCGACAGCCGCGCTGCGCCGATGAGGCTGAAGTTTGCACACCATTCAGCCATGCAGCGGGTCGGCATGTTGCTGCCGTAGGCGAAGTAGTTCATGAGCGATTAGCCTTTAGCTGTAAGTACAGATCAAAAGCGTCAGCAAGGGCTTTGATGCAAAGCTCGTCTCCCGCCGCCCCCGGTGTTGATTTTCAGTCGCGTCAGCGATCTGTAGCCTGGAGTTTTGCGACGCAAAGGCGGATCAAAAGTACCTGCTAACTGCGACAAGCAAACGGCTAACAGCTTTTCATCCCAGCCTTATCGAAAGCTTAGATGATTATGTACAATCAGGGCGAGCGCTGCAAAAACAGGATGGTCTCATGCGGATACTGCTGGTGCAATTGGGCGACATAGGCGATCTGGTGCTGACGACTCCGGCGATTGATGCGCTGCGTGAGGCGCATCCAGACGCCCACATCAGCTTGCTGACGACCAGCCACAGTGCCCCGGTGGTCGAGAATCTGAAGCTGCTCAACGAAATCATCACCATCGACCGGCGCGCCTTCAACTCATCCTGGGCGCTGCTCCAGCCGGAGAACCTGCGGATCATCGTCGGCCTGGGGCATTACGACGTGGTCGTCTATTTTCACCACCTCACCCTGCGGCTGGGGACGCTCAAGTTCGCTTTGATCGCGCTGGCAACCCGTGCCAGACGGCGCATCGGCATGGATAACGGTCAGGGCTGGTTCCTCACGGAGCGCCTGCTTGACGAGGGTTTCGGCGCGAAGCATCAGGCGCAGTACTGGCTAGACCTCGTTGGCCCGCTGGGCGCGGAGACGAGACCCCGGCCCGCCATCATCTCCCTGGCCGATTCGACTCTGGTTCCGCCAGGCGATAGCAAGCGCGTCGTGATTCACGCAGGCAGCGGCGGTTACAGCATGGCCCGGCGCTGGGACCCGGCAGCCTTCGCCCAACTGGCCGATGCCCTCTACACCCAGACCGGCGCGGCGGTGCTGCTGGTCGGCAGCATCAGTGACGACAGCGCAACGGTCAAAGCCGCCATGGACGCCCCGGTGCAGGATTTCAGCGGCCAGACCACGCTGCCGGAACTCGCCAGCCTGATCGCCGGGGCGGACCTCTTCATCGGCGCGGACAGCGGCGTGATGCATCTCGCGGCGGCGGCAGGCACCCCTGTGCTGGCGATCTTCGGACCCAGCAACCCCGACGCCTGGGGACCCTGGCAGCCCGGCGGCCAGACTGTGATTCTGCGCAGTGCGCCGGAATGCAGTCCGTGCAGCTATGTCGGGCATGGCATCGGCCTGCGGGCGGGCTGCGCAGCACGCACCTGTATGCGCATGGTCACGCCGGGGCAGGTGCTGGAAACAGCGGTCATGATGTTAGGCGGCTACCTGACCGGGACGTCCAGCGAGGCATCCGCCAAAGCTGTGCCCCAGGCATCGACGCAACAGACCGATCCCCCGGCCCCCTACAAGCGAATCCGCATCCTGGACCTGCCGGTAGATGCCATCACCTATGCCCAATGGCTGGATCAGATCGCGGATTGGGTAGCGAGCGAGGGCACACATCACGTCTGCACGGTCAACCCGGAGATGCTCATCATCGCCGGGCACGACCCGAACTTCCGCCACATCCTGCACCGGGCGGATCTCTGTGTGCCGGACGGCATCGGCCTGCTCTGGGCGGCGCACCAGCAGGGAACACCGCTGCCGGAACGTGTGACCGGCTCTGACGGTCTGCCGATCATCGCGGCGCGCGCGGCAGAAGCCGGTTGGCGGCTCTTTTTCCTGGGCGCAGGGGTTGGCATAGCCGAAAAAGCGGCAGCGGTGCTGCGCGAGAAACATCCCAACCTGCAAATCGTGGGCACCTACAGCGGCAGCCCGGCCCCAGCAGAGGAAGACGCCCTGGTGCAGCGGGTCAATGCCAGCGGCGCGGATTTGCTCTTTGTAGCCTATGGCGCGCCGGAGCAGGACAAGTGGATCGCCCGTAATCTACCGCGCTTGCAGGTCAAGATGGCGATGGGCGTAGGCGGCGCACTGGATTTTGTCGCCGGAGTCCTGCCACGCGCTCCCCTATGGATGCAGCGCCTGGGCCTGGAATGGCTGTTCCGCCTCTACTTACAGCCCTGGCGCATCGGGCGGATGCTGCGGCTGCCACGCTTCGTGCTGGCGGTTCTGCTTAATCACAGAAGGGATTGACAATGGAACCAGACCGCAAAGCTCTGGCTGAGCGCTATTTCCGCGCTGTCTACACCGGAGATCTGGCCGTCATTGATGATCTGGCGAGCGACGCCATCGTCATCACCTATCCGATTTTCAGCAGCCTCTTCGGCACACCCCTTGTCAGAGGCCGCACGGCAGTCAAGGAATTTGGCATCCGCTTCAGCAGCCGCTGGGCCGATCCGCAGATCAGCATTCATGAAGCCTTAGCCGAAGGGGACTGTGTCGTGCTGCTGTGGGATTTTCGGGCGCGCAACCTCGTTCCCATCCAGCCCGGCGATGCGGCCAGCAGGCAGGAACACCGCTGGGGCGGCATTACCTTGTTCCGCTTCGACGAAACCGGCAAGATCATCGCGGAGATCGGCGAGGAAAGCGACCCTGGCCCGGTCGCGCGTCTGAGCAGCAGCGGCGCGATTTAGCCGATCCACTCCAGCATCTGCTGCGGCAGCGGCCTGTTGAGCGCGTGCAGATAGACCACCGCCTTTGCGTAGAAGATCAGCAGCGCCTCACGGTAAATGTGAAGCTGCGTGCGCACGGGCGCTGGAAAGCCCCGGTCAATGCTGCGCGTCTGGACCTCTTCCTCGGACAGGGCACTAAAGGCCGCGTCCAGGTCAGCATCCAACTGAGCATACCAGGCCTTCAGTTTATCCACGCTGGTCGCCAATTCGCCATTGACCGGTTTGTAGGCCCAGTCCTGCTTGAAGGTCTTGATGGAGTCGATATAGGACTGCTGCACCTGGCCGATCTCGACACAAAGCTGGCCGAAGGGCGGATTCGCGCCGGGCAGTTGATAGCACAGATCGGCGTCGCTGAGCATGTCCATCAAGGTATTGCGGATCGCCTCCGTCTCGTGCAAAATGTCGAATTCTTGCTTCACAATGCTGTTCATGATTGATTCTCTCCATCATAATTAATCGTTCTCCATACGATCAGAATAGCACGTTTGTTCTATCGCGGTAGTGTCAAATGTCACTATCGAGAAACGCCCGTACGCCAAAAGTGTTAGACTGAATACGGTATCAGAAGGAGTGGACGATGATTAGCGGAGATGCTTTGTTTTATATCCTCAAGCGCAACCTGGGCGTCATCGAGCGCCAGATCGACGGCCTGGATCACGCCGCCAGCCTGCTCCAGCCTGCCATGCGTGGCAACTGCATGAACTGGCTGATGGGCCATATCCTGGTGTACCGCGATATTACGCTGAAACAGCTCGGCGAAGCACCGGTCCGCGATGAGGCCTTCGCCGCGCGCTATGGTCACGATTCCGAGCCGGTGCTGGATGGCAGCGACGCCTACCCTTTCGAGGCGATAGTAGCGGATTTCCGCAGCACGCAGCCCTGCCTGGAAGCGGCATTGACCGCACTCACCGAAGCACAGCTTGCCGCCAAAGTGCCGGACCGCGACCAGCGCCTGGCCGAGCGCCTGACCTTCCTGGTCTGGCATGAGAGCTACCACACGGGCCAGTTCGAATACCTGCGCCAGTTGACCGGCATCAACGACAAGGTGATCTAGTGGTCGATTCGCTCAAATCCTGGATTCCTAAACTGGCTGGGCAGCGGGTGCTGGTCGTCGGCGATTTGATCCTGGACGAGTACCTGACCGGGCGCGTGGCGCGCATCAGCCGGGAAGCGCCGGTGCCGGTGCTGGAGTTCGAATCGCGAGAGGTCATCCCTGGCGGCGCGGCCAATCCCTCGGCCAATATCTGCCGCCTGGGCAGCGAGGCGGTGCAGTTGGGCTTGATCGGGTCCGACAACGCCGCCACGCAGCTTCGCCAGCTTCTCCAGGTCCATCATATCGAGACAATGGCGCTCGTCACCGATGCCAGCCGTCCGACCACGGTCAAGATGCGGCTCATGGCACAGATGGGGATGCGCTATCCGCAGCAGGTCGCCCGCCTGGATACCCTCTCGCGCGATCCGATCAGCCCCGGCATCGAGCAGCGCATCGAGGCTCTGCTGCGCCAGCATCTGCCACAGGTCCAGGCCGTGCTGCTGTCAGATTATCATGGTGGGATGCTGACCGCCTCGCTGGTACAGCGGATTCGCCATCTGGCAGCAGAACGGGCCGTACTGCTCACCGCCGATACCCAGGGCGAACTGGATAAATATCAGGGCTTTGGGCTGGTCAAATGCAACGCCGATGACGCTCGCCAGTACCTCAACCGCGAGCTGGCCGACGACGCAGCCTTCGCCCAGGCCGCCCGTGATCTTTATGCTCGTCTGAACCTCAGCGGCGCGATGGTCATCACGCGCGGGCCGGAAGGCGCGACAATTGCCACCAGCCCCGACTCCGTACAGCACTGTCCTGCGCCCGCCATCAGTGATGTCTACGACGTGGTCGGCGCAGGCGATACGGCCATCGCCGTGCTGACTCTGGCGCTGGCTGCTGCTGCCCCGGCTGCGGATGCCATGTCGCTCGCCAATTACGCCAGCGGACTGGTGGTGCGCCGGGTGGGCAACTACGCGCCCTCGCCGGAGGAACTGGCCTGGGCACTGGACACCTGGACCCTGGCCCAGTAAGGTCGCAGGGCTTGTTTGCACCCCATCCACTGGCCCTTCCCCGAATTCGAGGGAAGAGAGAAACCGCACCACGTGGTTTTTGAAGTCCGCTACTGCTAATTACTGTTCAGCTTGGCAATCGCCCGTTTGAGCTTGACTTTGGCTTCCTCGGCCACATCACAGACCAGTTGATCGTCTTTGAGCGCCCCCATCATCAGCACCGGATCGACCGCAGACACCACGACCGCGTCGCCATCTTCGTAGACCGTGACGTTGCAGGGCAGCATCAGCCCAACATCGAGATTGGCCGAGAGCGCCCGGTGCGCCAGCGGTGGATTGCAGGCCCCTAAAATAGTGTAGCGGCGGAAATCCTTGTCGAGCTTCTGTTTCAGGGTGGCTTTGACGTCAATCTCGGTCAGCACGCCGAAACCTTCTTCTTTGAGCGCGGCGATGGCTTTCTGCATCACTTCATCGTAGGGCAGCTTTAGGCGCGCCTGGAATCCCAGTTCAGTCGTCATATGCTTCTCCTTCAAACAATGGTCTCATGCTTTCCCAAGCTTACCGCCTCTTGCCGCGATACTCTATGCTCATTGATCCATACTGGGTCTGATCTGGGCGGGAATCTCTTGCAGCAGCCAGGAATTGCCGTCAGGATCGCTGAAACCTGCGTACAGCACACCGCCCATGTCAGCGACCTCGCCCACTGCAACCCCCCGACTTAGCAGTATTGCGCGTGACTGGCGAATGTCCTGGACCACCAGATGCAGCGCCTTGACCGTGCCCGGCTGCATCGAGGAAATCTCGCCCATGCCGGTCCCAATCACAATGGAGCAGGCCGAACCAGGCGGCGTCAACTGGATCACGCGCATCGTGTCGCCAGGCTGGACGTCGTGGTCCAGGTGAAAACCGACCTGATCGACATAGAACGCTTTGGCCCGTTCGACATCCGACACGGGCACCGGTATCAGTTCGAGTTTCATCTCAAGAACGCTGTTATCAGTCATGGCACAATCTCCTATTTGACGACGCGGTAGCGCAGGTGCGTGACTCCCCGGTCCTCGGTCACACCTGTGATCTCCAGTTGGACCGGTTCGATGCCTAATTTCTCGAAGAGTCGTACACCCTCACCCAGCAGGACCGGCACCAGATCGATCCCGATCTCATCCAGCAGCCCGGCCTTGAGACACTGTCGCGCCAGGTCCGCGCCGCCAACTCCGATGCTCTTGTCGCCCGCAATGGCCTGCGCTCTGGCGACGGCCTCTTCCACACCTTCAGTGACGAAAGTGAAGGGTGAGCCGTCGTAGTCCCACTCCTCCGGGATTTGATGGGTCACGACGATGACCGGCGCGCCCAATGGATGCCTGCCGCCCCAGGCTTGCGCAGCATCGAACATGCCGCGGCCAGAGACGATGGCCCCCATCGACACCATCGCGCTTTCAAATTGTTCCGCGCCTTCGTCCGTGACCTTGAGGTCCACCTCACGGTCGCCCATTGACACGGTGTAATCGGTATCGCCCTGAAACATCCAGGCGAACAGCCGCTGCGTGTCGTTGTTCGCTTCAGCGATAAAACCATCCAGCGACATTGAAAATCCTGCACCTACACTGCCCATTTGAGCCTCCTGTCATGCTGTTCAACTGTATGTAGGATAGATGAGGCTGGGGCCGCAGTCTTGTATAAAATGGCAAACTACTCAGGCGTATTGATGCGGGCAGGGGTGATGCCGACAAAGCGCTTGAGGGAGCGAGTGAGATGAGGCTGGTCGTAGTAGCCCAGGTCGTAGACGGTGTCGAGGATCGGCACACCCTGTTCCAATAGGGCTGCCGCCTGCTGCGCGCGTTCGTACTGGCGGATGTGGTTCTGAGTCAGGCCGGTGCTGCGCAGGAAGCGATGGCGCAGGGTCCGCCCGGCGATGTCTTGCGGCTCGTCTTTCAGGGCCGCCTCCACCAGCGGATCGCAGGCCAGCGCTTCATCACGCACCAGTTGGTCGATGAAAGTATCGGCGTTCTCATAGTCGGGGAACTGCCAGGCCGAACCATGCAGCCAGAAGGCTTTGCCCGCCGCCGTTGGCAGCGCAATTTCGGCATTGACGAAGTTTTTGAACGGCAGATGCGGCATGAAGGTGCCCAGCTTGAACTTAATCCACAGCAGCTCGACTCCTTCGATAAAGTTCACCTCGCCGAAGTCTGTCAGCGGCCCGACGACCAACTGCTGTACATGGCCCTCCATCTTCACCAGAACCATGTGCCAGTGGATCTCCGAAGGCCGGATCGTCATACTCGAACCCGTTGTCCGACCCGCAATGACCGTTTCCACGTAGGGCGAATCCGAGTATCGTTCCTGAACATCAATGCTCATAAGGCGGTTTCTCTATCCCCGGCAGGTACTGGCAATTATCTCACGCGGCATCCGGCTTGACCACCGAAAGCGTGACCAGCACAGCGATGTATTTATCGCTAATCATCTCTCTGGCCTGGGCGCTGAGCTTGTTCCAACTGCGCTGTAATTTGGCGCGGACCCAGCGCGTGCCCTCGTCGATATCCAGGCCGCGTTCGACATAGACCATGCGCATCAGCGAAGGCACCTGGTCAATGTGCGCCATCGCGTCGGCATCCGCCAGACACTGCGCTTCGATGGTGCGCCGTTCGCTGGGCACGCTGGCGCGATGGGTGGCGATGCAGTACTGCACCGCTTCGATGCGCTCCGGCGGATAGCCCAGGGCGGCCAGGATGCGCTCGGCTTCAATCGGGCCATAGATGTGATGCTCGGCGTAGAGTGCCTCGTCCTTCACCGCTGCGTAATCGTGCAGCAGCGCCGCCAGCTCGACGATCTCCACGTCCGCGCCGTTGAGCGAGGCCAGCAGCCGGGCATACTTGCGCACCTGGACAATGTGATGCGTCCAGATTCCATAGCCAAAGCGGTTACTTTTGTGGGCGCAGGCTTCGCGCACGATCTCGGCGACTTCATCTACTGCTGAGCAGGTCTCCTGGGCAAGCATGGGACACTCCTGATACTCATGACTATGTCCCATAGTATATAGAATATTTGTTCTATGCGCAAGAGATTGCTGTGTTAAATCTTGGGGGAATTCTTCTGCTGTGGTCAGTTCGCGTTGGCATCTTCATCTTTATCCAGGGCTACGACCATATCAGGTGGAGGATCCTCCTTGAAACGCACCGCCCTCACCGTCGGTAGACCGAAAGCGTAACACTTGAGGATGCGGTGCATCCCATCCATAACACTTCCTGAAGCGTTCAACACAATCGGGTACTGCAAATCTGCCGCGAGTATGCGCCGGGTATGGTCGCCAATATCACGCCACAGCGGCGGATCGCTCAAGACCCCGCATTGAAAATTCTCATTGGTCCAGTCAAAGCTTTCCAGCGCCAGATGCTCAACGGGTAGCGCTGCAGACAGATCCCAGAGCCTGCGCGCCTTCCAGTAATAGAGCTTCTGCCCATCGCTTTCCACATAACCATGTTCAGGCCAATCTGGCATAGGGCTACCTCATGATTCTGGCCCAGCAGGTCGCTTGCAGAATTCTCGTTTTGGGGATGCACAATCGTGTTTCGATAAGAACTTTTTTTAGCCCACGGGCGGCATTTCGATGCCCAACTGAGACAGCAGATCGCTCATGGCCGCGCCTTCAGCCTGATAGACCACCTGGGCCGTGACCTGGTCGTTCTCGTTGAGGTGGATCTCAACCCGCGACAGAGGCAGCGCAATCTGCTGGTCGGTCGCTTCAACACCGACCGCAATGCCCAGCGGCGACAGGTCCAGCGGGCCGTCGTGCGTCCCGGTGATGTGGTACTTCACGCGGACGACGTTATCAGTCTGCTGCGCCTCGCTAAAATTGAAGGAAAAATCGGAGAAGGCGGTGAAATAGGCCTGGAGCAGCGCCATCTCGCCCTCTTTGTTCAGCGGCTGGGTGACGTTGCCCGTAAGCTGGAAATCATCGCTGTGGATGGCTGCCAGCGCCTCCAGGTCGTGATAATCGAGGGCTTCGAAAAACTGGTGGGCCGCTTCTGAAAGGGGCATGGGCTTCTCCTGACCGGTGATCCTGAACTGAGTATAGTAAGCTTCGTGCTGGATTGCCAGATTGACCCCGCCGCCGAAACCCGCTACGCTGAAATTGCGTTGTAGGATATAGAGGATATACCCGATGTCAAATCCACTGCCGCCCGGTCCCAAAGGGCACTTTCTGCTGGGCGCGATGCCTGATTTGCAGCACGACCGCCTGAACCTGCTGCTGAACAACCGTGAAATCTATGGCGACATCGTCTACTTGCGCGGGCCGCGCCCCATCTACCAGTTGAACAATCCCGACGACATCCAGTATGTGCTGGTCAAAGGGGCCGATAAATTCGAGAAATCGCCCATGCTCAAGCAGGTCACAGGGCCGGTACTGGGCAAGGGCCTGCTCACCAGCGATGGCGAATTTCATCACCAGCAGCGCAAACTGGTGCAGCCCGCCTTTCATACACAGCGCATTTCCAGCTATGCCGACGTAATGGTCGATTACGCGGCCCGAATGCTCGATTCCTGGCGCGACGGCGAAACGCTCGACATTCACCACGAGATGATGGCGCTGACGATGGGCATCGTCGCCAAGACGCTCTTCGACGCCAATGTGGACGACGAAGCGGCGGAGGTCGGCGCGGCCATTTCCTTCGCCATTGCCGACGCCAGCGAGGGCATGTCGCGCGTAATCCACCTGCCGGAATGGCTGCCCACGGCCAAAAATCAGCAGCGGCGCAGCAACCGCGAGATCATCCAGCAGGCGGTCATGGCGATGATCGAGGAACGGCGGCGCAGCGGCGAGGACAAGGGCGATCTGCTCTCGATGCTGCTGCTATCCCAGGATGAGGACAGCGGCCAGGGTATGGACGATCAGCAGGTCTTTGACGAGGCCATGACGCTCTTTATCGCCGGGCATGAGACCACCGCCAACGCGCTCACCTGGGCGCTGGTGCTGCTGGCACAGAATCCCAACGTGGAGGCGCGCCTGATGGAGGAGATTCACGGCGTTCTGGACCAACGCCTGCCCACCATGGCCGACATGCGGCAGTTGCCCTATACCGATCAGGTTATGAAAGAGACGATGCGCCTCTATCCCCCGGCCTGGATGATCGCGCGCGTTGCCATAGAAGACGTGACGCTGGGCGGCTACAGCATCCCGGCGGGCAGCGTGATTCTCATCAGCCAGTACGTCATGCAGCACGACCCGCGCTACTGGGAGGCCCCCGAAGCCTTCCGGCCTGAACGTTTCGCGCCTGGCTGGGATAAAACCCTGCCCAAATTCGCCTACTTCCCCTTTGGCGGCGGACCGCGCGTCTGCATCGGCAACAGCTTCGCCGCGATGGAGGCCAACCTGATTCTGCCGACCATCCTACAGCGCTATACACTGGCGCTCGCGCCGGGTCAGGCGATTGAGATGGAGCCACTCATCACCCTGCGGCCCAAAGGTGCGCTGAACATGGTGGCGACGGCACGGGAAGCACAGGCTGTTCAAGCATGAGCGTGCAGATTCGCGGGCCGCTGCTGGGCCAATCCGCCGTCTGCGCAGACATTCTCCGTGCCCTCCCCGAATGGTTCGGTATCGAAGACGCGACGCAGCATTACATTGACTTCATCGCGGACCACCCGACCTTTGTAGCCAATCAACGCGGTCAGACGGTCGGCTTCTTAACGCTCAAGCAGCATTTCCCGCAGTCCGCTGAAATCTACGTGATGGGGGTCCGGCCCGACTATCATCGGCAGGGGATCGGGCGCGCATTGGTCGAGGCGGCAGAGCAGCATCTGCGCCAGGAAAACACACTATTTCTCCAGGTCAAGACACTCGGCGCGGCCCATCCCGACCCGGACTATCAGAAGACCCGCGCGTTCTACCTCGGCGTGGGTTTTGTTCCGCTGGAAGAATTCGAAAACCTCTGGGAGCGCCTGCCCGCCCTACAACTGGTGAAACGTCTCTAGCTGATTTTCGGCCTCATTGCGTCTTTGCGCCTTCGCGTTGAATCCTTTGACCTTCCTCCCCCCCACGACAAATATCTATACCGACAGTGAACTTCATCACTAGGCGCGCCCTGGCTGCCGGGTTAGGCTAGGGAAAATGGGTTCGCAAAGGAGCCGCGATGAAATCGCAGCCGATGGTATTTTCCTGGCGCACGCTGGGAGTTATTTTGATTCTCCTGGCTTTGTCACTGGTACTGGGCGTCTCACAGGTGCAGTCCGTCCATGCTCAGGATGCAAACGTCGCCCACGTCATTCTCTTTCACAGCCCGTCGTGCCCGCACTGCCGCTACGTAGTCAACGAAGTGCTCCCACCGCTCCAGGCACAGTACGGCGATCAACTGGACGTCCGGCTGTACAACTTGCAGGAACCGGAAGGCGCAGGCGCATATCAGGCGCTGTTGGCCGCCTGGCCGGATGCGCCCACTGGCATCCCACAGGCCTACGTCAGCAATCATGTGCTGGTCGGCAGCGACCAGATTCCCAACGAACTGCCGGGAATCATCGACGGCTGTCTGGCTGATGGCGGCTGTGATTGGCCCTTCACCATAGAAGCAGCGGGCGATATGGCCGCAGTGTCCAACCAGGTCAACGAGCAGACTCAGTCCACGGACAACATGGTCGTGGTCGGTGCCCTGTTTGGTTTCGCCGTCATAGTTACAGGTCTGGTTTACATACGCTTCATGCGCTAAGCTCGTGCCTTTGAGGCAAGGAGACAGGCATGATTGTCGTTCAGGGTGATTTCATTATCCAGGCGGGCCAGCGCGATGTGGCATTGGCCGCCATGCGGGCTGTCAGCGAGGCCACTGAGCAGAACGAGGCAGGCTGCATCCGCTATCGCTTCTACGCGGATCTCGACGACCCGCTGCATTTCATTCTCTACGAAGAATGGGAGACACTGGAGCATCTGCAAACCCATCTCCACAGCGAGAACCCGCTGCCGCATACGGTCGCCTGGCGTGAGGCTGGCCCGACCTTCCGCGAAAGCACCTCGGTCAAGTTCATGCAGGCCGAGCGTTTTCAGCCCTAGGGCCACAAGCATTCAGAACGGTTCATGAAATTCGGGTGAGAAAACAGGCTTTGTAATTTGTTTCGTAAGGCAAAATGTGGTATATTGCTGAAATCGTAAACTAGTGAGAGGAGGTGGTCGAGTGAAATCGAGTATGGTGGAGGTAATGCACCTCTAGCACTTTTCACCTCTTTGGTCGGGAAGTGCACATATAGAGGTGCCCTCCCACCCGCTACTTTAGCAGACTGCGGCCCAGGCTAATCCCCTGGGCCGTACTGTATTTACCGCCCCGGCCTGCTTGTGATTTTAGCCCACTTGGACTACCATCAAGGCTACGCGAATCGAACGTGCCACAAGCACCGAATGAGAAGATGAATACTTATGGACGATCTGGCCGGGCAGCAAATCAAAGGGTACAAACTGCTGAACACTGTGGGCGCAGGGGGGTTCGGCGCGGTGTACCGGGCCGATCAGCCGCAGATTGGGCGCGAAGTCGCCATCAAGATTATCCTGCCCGAATACGCCAACCATCCTGACTTCATCCGCCGCTTCGAAGTCGAAGCCCAGGTGATCGCCCGGCTCGAACATCCGCACATTATCCCGCTTTACGATTACTGGCGCGATGCCGACGGCGCTTACCTCGTCATGCGCTTTCTGCGCGGGGGCAGCCTGCGCGACATCCTCGGCGAACACGCCCTGAGCCTGGCGGAAGCCACGCAGGTGATGGATCAACTGGCCGCAGCCCTGGCGGTCGCCCATCGCAACGGCGTCATCCACCGCGACATCAAACCCGATAACATTCTCTTCGACGACGACGGCAACGCCTACCTGACCGATTTCGGCATCGCCAAAGACCTCGCCAACGAGACCAACGTGACCAAAGCTGACATGGTCATCGGCTCCCCGGCCTATTTATCGCCGGAACAGGTGCGGGCCGAAGAGGTCACACCGCGTGCGGATATTTACAGCCTGGGCGTGCTGCTGTATGAGATGCTGACAGCCCAGCATCCCTTCCCAACGCATCAGGCCACCGCGCTGATGGTCAAGCACCTGAACGATCCGCTGCCGCCGGTGCGCGATACCTTAGGCGAGTCCTTTCCCAAATCGGTCGAAGAGGTCATCCAGAAGGCGACAGCTAAAGATCCGACCCTGCGCTACCCCGATGTCGGCACGCTGGCTGCCGCGCTGCGTCATGCCGTCGCGGGCGAGCCGGAAGCGCAGGCCGCCATTCTTGTGCCGGAGACCGGCGAACCTGACCGGACGATGATGCTGGAGGAACTGGAGGTCGATAACCCCTACAAGGGCCTGGAGGCTTTTGAGGAGATTGACGCCGCCAATTTCTTTGGCCGCGAGGCTCTGATTGAGACTCTGCTGAATATCCTGGGCAATCAAGCGCCCGGCGAGAAATTCCTGGCCGTGATTGGCCCCAGCGGCAGCGGCAAGTCCAGCGTGGTTCAGGCCGGGGTCATCCCGCTGATGCGCGCCGGGACTCTGCCGGGTTCGTCGCGCTGGTTTGTGGTCGAGATGCTGCCGGGGATGCACCCACTGGAAGAACTGGAAGCCGCCCTGCTGCGCATCGCCGTTAATCCGCCGCCCAGCTTGCTGGCTCAGCTTCGGGAGGACGAGCGCGGCCTGCTGCGTGCCAGCAAGCGCGTCCTGCCCGACGAACGCAGCGAATTGTTCCTCTTCATCGACCAGTTTGAGGAGGTCTTCACCCAGGCGCAGGACCCCGAAGAAGCGGCGCATTTTCTCGACAGCATCGTGGCTGCCGTGACCGATACCTCCTCACCGCTGCGGGTCATCATCACCCTGCGCGCTGATTTCTATGATCGCCCGCTGCTTTACCCGGCCTTCGGCGATCTCGTGCGGCGCAACACCGAGGTCGTCCTGCCGATGAATTCTGAGGAACTGGCGCGCGCTATTGTCGGCCCGGCGGAGCGCGTCGGCGTGGACCTGGAAACAGGTCTGGTCAGCCAGATTATTACGGACGTCAGCGCCCAGCCCGGCGCACTGCCGCTGCTGCAATATGCGCTGATGGAACTGTTCGAGCGGCGCGAGGCCCGGATGCTCACGCGCCAGAAATACGAGGAAATTGGCGGGGCGCTGGGCGCACTGGCCCGGCGTGCCGACGAAATCTACAGCGCGCTGCGGCCCGACCAGCAGGAACGCGCCCGGCAGATGTTCCTGCGCATGGTCACGGTCGGCGAAGGCGGCATTGACGATACCCGCCGCCGTGTCACCCAGACTGAATTGGCCTCGCTGGCCGATGATGTGGACGCCATGAACGCCGTCATCGAGAAATTCGGCCAATCGCGCCTGCTGACCTTCGATCACGACCCGACCACCCGCGAACCAACGATTGAGGTGGCGCACGAAGCCTTGATCCGCGAGTGGACTCAACTGCAAACCTGGCTGGAAGACAGCCGCGAGGACCTGATCGTCCACCGGCGCATCGAAACGGCCACCAGCGAATGGCTGCGGTCGAACAAGGATCCCAGTTATCTGGCGACGGGCGCGCGCTTGCAGCAGTTCGAAACATGGCAGCAGGAATCCGGCCTGGCGCTGAGCCAGGACGAGGAAGATTATCTGGCGGCCAGCGTAGCCGAACGCGAAGCCCGCGAGGCGCGTGAAGCCGAACGCCGGGCGCGTGAAGAAGCGCTCGAACGCCGTTCGCAGGCACGTTTGCGGGCGCTGGTGGCCGTGATGGGCGTGGCGGCCATCGTGGCGATTGTGCTGGCGGCGGCGGCTTTTAACGCTCAGCAACAAGCCGTTGCCAGCGCGAATGCTGCTGCCACCTCACAGGCTGTGGCTGAGGTCAACCGTGTGGCTGCTGAAGACAATGCCGCCGAAGCCGTTGAAAATGCCAATGCTGCCGCCACTGCTCAGGCCGTGGCCGAAGTCAACCGTCTGGAAGCCGAGGACAGCGCTGCCGAAGCCAGCAGTCTGGCCCTGGCAGCCAATGCCCGTAACCTCCTGGCGCAGAATAACCCCAGCCTGGGGCTGGCATTGGCGATTGCCGCCTATCATGCCTACCAACCGTCCCCGGCGGAGGTGCAGCAGACCCTGGCCTCTGCGGCTTATGGCCCGAACGTGCGCTTCCGTCTGCAAGGGCACACCGGCTCAGTCACCGGCGTGGACATGACCGACGAGCGCGGCGTCAGCGTCTCCGCCGATGGCAGCATGATCGTCTGGAATCTGGCCGACGGCTCTGTCCTGGCGAAGTATCAACTCGATAATCCGGCCAATTCGGTCGATCTGAGCGCTGACGGCAAGACCATCGCCACCGGCCTGTATGACGGCGACATCGTCCTGTGGGATGCTGACAGCGGCGATGAGATCGCCCGCTTCACCGGCCATAGCGACATCGTCAGCCGCGTGGTCTTTAACAGCGACGAGACCAAACTGCTCTCTGGCTCGCTGGATCGCACAATTCGCCTGTGGGACGTGGCGACGGGCGCGCAAACTCTGGAAATCGACTCGCCAGGGGCGATTTTGAACGTGGCTTTCTCGCCGGATAGCGCACAGGCGGTCTCCAGTTCCGCCGACGAAAGCCTGGGCGACGTCCCCGATGACACCGTAGACCGGACGATCCGTGTCTGGGACCTGACGACCGGCGACGAGATTCAGCGCTTCGAGCCAAATTCCGGCTATGTGCGCGCGGTCGATTTCAGCCCCAACGGCAAAGAGGTCGTCTCCGGTACCTGGAACTCGCTGGATGGCGGCGTGCTGCAATTATGGAACGTGGCGACAGGCGCGCTGGAACGCCGCTTCTTCGGCGGCCACAGCGACATTATCACCGCCGTCAGGTTCAATGCCGACGGCAGCCGCCTGCTCTCAGCCTCCTGGGATCGCAGCCTCGTGCTGTGGAATGTGGCGACCGGCGTCGAACTGCGGCGTCTGGAAGGCCATGACGACCGCATCCTGAGCGCGGCCTTCAGCCCGGATGAGCAGTACATCATCGCCGGAACCGGCAACATGGGCAACAACATCCCGGATCTGACGAATGATCTTGTCGCGGACCCCAGCGTCTGGGTCTGGGATCTGGCGCAGTCGCGCGCTGAAATCCGTCAGTTCACCGGTCATACCGATTGGGTCTGGTCAGCGGACATCAGCCCGGATGCCACCCTGATCGCCACCGGCAGCGGCCCGCTCAACCTGGCCGATACCAACGATACCAGCGTCCGCGTCTGGGACCTGAACACGGGCGAAACCGTCCAGACCTTCGAGGGTCACGAGAACACGATCAATCAGGTGCAGTTTACGCCAGATGGCAGCGCCGTGGCTTCGGCCAGTTGGGATGGCACGGTGCGCCTGTGGCCGCTGGATGGCTCCGAGCCGCGCGTGCTGGTCAACCTGCCCGATACGCGCATTCTGACGCTGGACTTCAACCAAGACGGCACACAGATGCTGACCGGGGGTACGGACAGCGTGGTCTACCTCTGGGATGTCGCAACCGGCGAGCAGTTGAAGGCGTTCGACGGGCACAGCAGCGACATCAACATGGTCGCTTTCAGCCCGGATGATACGATGGCTGCCTCGGCTTCGTCGGATCAGACCATCAAGCTGTGGGACCTGAGCAGCGGCGAGGAAATCCGCACGTTGACCGGCCATACCTCGGACGTGACCGGCGTGGCCTTTAGCCCGGATGGCACCCTGCTGCTTTCGACTTCCTGGGACGCCACCGTGCGCCTGTGGGACGTGGCGACCGGTGAGGAAATTCGCCAGTTTGTCGGCCACACCCGCGTGACCTTCGGCCCCAGCTTCAGCCCGGACGGCAAGTACGCCCTGACCGGCTCAGCAGATACGACTGTGCGGCTGTGGGACGTGGCGACCGGCGAGGAAGTCCGCGAGTTCAACGGCCACAGCAGTTGGGTACTCAGCACGGTGTTCAGCCAGGACGGCAGTCTGATCGTCACCGGTGCAGAAGACGATACCGCCCGGCTGTGGGTCATGGCCCGCTCGCTGGACGAACTGGTCGATTGGGCCAAAGCCAACCGCTATGTACCCGAACTGACCTGCCCGGAACGCGCGCAATATCACGTCGAGCCGTTATGCGAGGACAGCCCGGCCTAGCGGACGCTGCTCAGGTAAACATCATGCGTGGCGCACTGTGTAAGCTCCCAGGCCAGAGACGAATCGACAGCTTTGCCCGGCAGGAGGACAGGTTGGTTCTCGCCTAACTACGACATGCAATATCTGTTTGATTCCTGGAACTGCCGCCAGATCCCTTATCTCTAGGGTAGAGGACCTATTTTCGCTAATCGTGCGCCTGAGTATAATAAATCTTGATTGGCACAAAAGGCATTCGACCATGAAACGCATCGGCTTGCTGCTTCTTCTCCCCTTGATATTAGGTCTGGCACCGGCCCCGCAAATTGACAACCAGGGAGCCTTTCTTAATGCGCTGCGCCTGGATCTGGAGCAGTTGGCGGATCAGGAATATGCGGGCCAGGAACCTTTACGCCCGGACAACTGGACCGGCAACAGGGACATCCGCTCGCCCCAGATGGCTTCGGACCTGTGGTTTGATACCGAACTGCTGGCGAACTCCGTCTTTGGCGATGGCGTGCGCCCGCCCGACTGGCTGGGCATCACCAGCAGCAGCGCCAATATCATCGCTCGCAACACCCGCCATGATGTCGAACTGGCCGCCAACAGCGTCTTCATTGACCCTGCCACCAACAGCACCTACCGGCCCGAAGGCTGGCAGGGCGCATCGACCCGCTTCACCTGTGATCGCAGTCTGCAAAACGTGATCCGGCTGGCAGATATTCTGCACAACATCCCCCTGAACATCGGCAAATCGACCCTGGATTACTGCCGCACGGCCCTGGGCGCGGTGGAGGACGATCTCTTCGACGCATTCAATCTGACGACCGATCCGGCTGTGCCGGAGAACACGCTGGGCGTGCGCGGCGATCTGGAACGGCTGGCCGATGAAACGATGGGCCTGCGCAACCGCCCCGCGAACTGGATCGGCAACACCGATATTGAATCCTTCAGCCTGGCAGGGGACGCCTTCCTGGATATGGACTCGCTGGCCGATGAACTGCTGGGCGAGAACGTGCGCCCGGCAGGCTGGATCGGCGTGCTTGCCAACAATCCTTACGTCTCATGGCGCAATCTGCGTCACGACCTCGAACTGCTGGCGGATGCGACCCTGGGCGCAGATGTGCGTCCGCACGGCTGGCAGCGCCAATCGGAACTCGAACGTTGTTCGCCCCAGGTGCAGGATCTGGTGCTGCTCGTCACCGACTATGGTTTTGAGCCAGACACCTTTGAATCGGACAATTACTGCACCGATATTGCTGCCGCCGCCAACCAGTTAGCCGAAAACCCGCCGGTAGAGGATGTCGAAGTGGTCGAGGCGGACAGCCGCTTCATGGCCGAATCCGAGTCGGCCTTCAGCTACCTCGATGTCGGCGCGACGGAATACATGGGCGTGATGCCGCCGGGTATTCAGTTCCGTGCCTGGTACCGCAACTTCAACGAATCAAGCATGATGTTCGTCAGCGGCCAGGATTTCGCGCTGTTCATCGACCGGCGCTGGACCACGCTGCCGCAGAACGTCTTCGATACACTGCCGACTCTGGAAGGGGTTGCGCCGCTGACCTTCTGCGACGCCAACTGGTGCAACGGCCCCGCGCCGACGCCCACCCCCACCGGTTCTGGCCCGTTGGAACTGCTGCTGGCCGAATCGACCGTCCCGGCACCGCCCTCGCTGGAAGGACAAGAAGGTCCGAAGGTTCAGGTCTCCTGGAACAACGTGCGCGTCACTTACGTGAGCGATAACGCCAACACCGGGACGGCTCTGGTCGCGCTCGAACTCTGCACCGAACCGACGCAGGTCAACTGTGAGCCGGTGCAGAACATCTTCGATACGGCGGTCGGCGCAGCCAAGCCGGTCCTGTCGCAGTTCAACGGTCTGAACGTCTACGAACTACCCTACGGCTACACCTCCGGCCTGGTCATCGAAAGCGCCACACTGACCTCGCCCGACGTGTGGATCAGCGATCCGTCCATTCGTTAAAGGTTACACCTTGTTGTGCTCCGACGACACATATCATGCCTGTCGGGGCACAACACCTCAAGTTCGCGAACAAAATTCATCGTACATTCTGAGGCCAGAATGCAGCGGGCCATTGAGCCAGTCTATCGGACCCTCGTGCATTGAAATGCGCTGCGCGCCAGCGATTTGCCATCACGAACTTCGAAGTATTGTTCCAAGCACGGTATACTAAAGGTCAATATTTCCCGAAACAGTAGAAAAGAACCATTATGGTCGGCGAATTTGAACGCGATCTGGAGAAGTATGCAGAGGTCATTGTCAAAGTCGGCTTAAACTTGCGGGCTGGTCAACGATTGATGATCGGTGCGCCTTTTTTCGGCACGGATGGCACGCCGCTTGAAGCATACCCCCTGGTACGCCAAATCGTCAGAGCAGCTTATCAAGCTGGAGCACAATATGTTGGCGTCAACTGGGATGATGAAGCTCTCCAGCGCATTCGGGTCCAACATGCTCCCGCTGACACGATGACCGAGACAGCGACCTGGAAAACTGATGCTGCGACAGACTACCTCGACCATGGCGATGCCTACATGCTCATCTTTGCTTCAGATCCGGACTTGATGAACGGCCTTGACCCGGAGAAGGTCCAGGCGAAACAACAAGCCGAGGCCGAACATCTTCAGAAACTGCTGACGCGCTTCGCATCGAACGCCAGCAACTGGCTGGTCGTGGGTGCATCTGTCAGAAGCTGGGCTGCAAAAGTGTTCCCCGATAGTGAGGGCGACGAAGCCGTTAGTCAGCTGTGGGAAGCTATCTTTGAGGCCTGTCGTGTTAAGCAGGAGGACCCCGTGGCCGGATGGCAACGGCATATCGCTGCGCTAAGCAAGCGCGCCGCCTACCTCAACGCCAGACGATACAGTGCCTTGAGATATGCCGCTCCTGGGACCGATCTGACGATTGGTCTACCGGAAAGGCATCTCTGGGAAAGCGGCGGTCTGACGGCGCAGAATGGTATCGCGTTCGTCGCCAACATCCCAACCGAGGAAGTGTTTACGATGCCACACAAAGATCACGTCGACGGTGTAGTGACGCTGACAAAGCCGTTGAGTTATGCCGGCACCTTGATTGAGCATGTTACCTTCAATTTCTCGGCGGGGCGCGTGGTGGATGCAACTG
Source organism: uncultured Chloroflexia bacterium (assembly GCA_963772595.1). Classification (GTDB taxonomy): domain Bacteria; phylum Chloroflexota; class Anaerolineae; order Aggregatilineales; family Phototrophicaceae; genus CAVYXZ01. The sequence goes on from CAVYXZ010000004.1 coordinate 30,978, forward strand.
CGAAAACCGGGCAGGAGGCCCTCGATAACCTGCTCAACACAGACGAGAACTCCCGATCGCTGGGAGAAGTAGCCCTGGTGCCACACAGCTCCCCCATTTCGCAAACAAATCTGCTGTTTTACAATATCCTGTTCGATGAAAACGCATCCAACCATCTGGCCTTGGGCAACGCCTATCGCTTCAATATGGATGGTGGTGGCGAGATGACTGCCGAGGAGTTTGCTTCAGCCGGGGGCAACGAAAGTATCAGCCACGTCGATTTCATGATCGGCAGCAGCACAATGAATGTCGATGGCATCACTGTCGACGGCAGCACGGAAGCCATCATGCGAAACGGTGAATGGGCTTTTGATGTTTGAGGGTCTTGTGCCCTGTTTGAGAAAAACCAGGCAGAGTATGCTATACTGAACGCTATGGACAGCTATCAGAAACGTCAACAGAGTCTGACTCGCTGCCGCGGCAGCAGTTAACTCCAACACGCCCTAACTGAATACCTGTTTCCTCAGGCGGTGGACCGATGTCCACGGCCATTTTTGATTCCCCATGTCACCCAACAACTGCATAGAAAAGGACTTGTGCCATGCTGCTCATCCGGCGTCGCCTGACCGGCCTGTTCGTCATCTTCCTGCTGGTCGAATTCCTGGACGAATTCATCTACGGCATCCTGGAGGCGGCCTGGCCGCTGATGCGCGATGATTACGCCCTGAACTACGTGGAAATCGGTCTGCTGCTGAGCCTGCCCGCGCTGGTGTCGCTCTTCGTTGAGCCGGTGGTCGGTATCCTCGGCGATGTCTGGCACCGGCGGCGCTTGATTACCGGCGGCGCGGTGGTCATGGCGCTGGCCGCTTTACTGATCGCGCTGGGCCAGAGCTATGCGCTGCTGCTGTTGGCGATGATCGCTATGTATCCCGCCTCCGGGGCCTTCGTCAGCCTGTCGCAGGCCAGCCTGATGGATCTCGAGCCAAGCCGCCATGAGCAGAATATGGCCCGCTGGGTCTTCGTGGGATCGCTGGCTGTGCTGCTGGGTCCGCTGACCCTGCTGGGATTCGTGAGCAGCGGCGCGGGCTGGCGGCCTCTGCTGGGTCTGTGGGCGGTGCTGGCGCTGATCGTGGGCCTGGGATTCGCGCTGCGCTCCGGCGAAATGCGAGCGCACGCGGCCACGTCAGGCAGCCTGTGGACCGGCTTCAAGGACGCATTGAACACGCTGCGGCAGCGTCACGTCCTGCGCTGGCTGATCCTGCTGGAGTTTTCCGACCTGATGCTGGACGGTCTGTACCGCTACATTGCGCTTTACTTTGTCGATGTGGCCGGAACAGACGAAGGCTACGCTATCGGCATCGTGGCGCTGTGGAGCGGAGTCGGACTGTTGGGCAGCCTGCTCATCATCCCGCTGCTGGAGCGTGTCGCCGGCCTGCGCTACCTGCGCCTGAGCGTGCTGGCCGATCTGCTGCTCTACCCGGCCTTCCTGCTGCTGCCCGTGCTGGAAGGCAAGTTGATCTGCCTGCTGCTCATCAGCTTCGTCAATGCAGGCTGGTACACTGTGCTCCAGGCGCAGATTTACAGCACCATGCCCGAAAAAAGCGGCACGGTGATGTCCCTGACGACGGTGGTAGGGGCGCTCCCAGCCAGCCTGCTGCCAATCGTGATTGGCGCAGTGGCGGCTCAGTTCGGCCTCGGAATAGCGATGTGGCTGCTGATACTTGGCCCGCTGGCGCTGCTGCTGGGGATACCGCGTCGTTAACGATCCCGATCAGGAATCGTGCCGATCTGGCGTACGGCATAGCGCACCGTACCATCGGGGACCTGGACTTCAACGACCTCGCCGACTGTGCAGCCCAGCAGGGCCTCGCCAACCGGTGATTCAGTCGAGATGCCGCGCATTCCATGCCGGACCTCTTCGGGACTGATGATGTTGAAGTTGACCTCTTCTTTGGCCTCGAAGTCCCACAAAGTCACACGATTGCCGGGCGACACACGATTAGGATCCGGATCCTGCTCGACCACCTGAGCACGGCCCAGGACATAGCGCAGGTCGTTGATGCGGGCGATCAGCCGGTCTTTATCAAAGACGAGATCATAAAAAACTGCATTTTCGCCAAAGTCAGTATCGTCAAAAGCCTCGGCGACGCCCTCAATTTCACGCTGCTGCATCTCTTCGAGCATCCGCAGCTCGCGTTCAAGTTGATCGAAGCCTGCCCGTGTCAGGACAATGCTGTCCGCAGCCATGGGATCAATCCTTTCCGATCCATATATTTTCATTATACAAATCCGGCACAGTCCAAACTGCTGCCACATGTCAGCTAAGAAAGGATCATATTTCACCTTCCTGACGGATTTTGAACAAAGTGCAGGCACTTTTACGTATAGGATTGTGTTCAACACTTGAGGAGGAATGATCCATGCAGGATCAAGAAGTCACTGAAAACAGGCCTTCCATGCGCGAAGTGCTGGCGCAGCCTAATTTTCGTCTGCTGTGGCTGGGGGAGACGATCTCGGTCCTGGGCGACCAGTTCCACATGATCGCCCTGCCCTGGCTGGTGCTGCAACTGACCGGCGACGGCCTGGCGGTCGGGACCGTTCTGGCAGCGGCGGGCATCCCGCGGGCACTGTTTATGCTTTTCGGCGGCGCCTTTACCGACCGCTTCTCGCCACGCACGATCATGCTGCTGTCGAATGCGGCACGGCTGCTGCTGGTGGGTCTGCTGACGCTGCTGACCTATACGGGCGTGATTCAGTTGTGGATGCTGTACGGCTTCGCGCTGGCCTTCGGCTTTGCCGATGCCTTCTTCTACCCGGCCAGTTCCGCCATTCTGCCGCAGCTTATCGAGAAGCGGCATCTGGCGGCAGGCAACTCGCTGGTCCAGGGCATGGCGCAGATCAGCATCTTCCTGGGGCCGGTGCTGGCAGGGCTGGTGATTAGCGCCTTCAGCCGCCAGGCCATCGTGGTCAACGGCGAAACTGTGCCCGATCTGCAAGGGATCGGTCTGGCCTTCGGCGTCGATGCTCTGACTTTCCTCGTCTCTGTCCTGACCCTGTGGCTGATCCACACGCATCCCGTGACGGCTGATACCAGTGGGGAAAGCGGCGGTATGATCGCCGAGATCCGCGCCGGGATCCGCTTTGTCTGGTCAGATCACACCCTGCGTATGCTGATGCTGTTCATCGCGGGAATCAATCTCCTCTTCGCCGCGCCCTTTGTCGTCGGCGTCCCGGTCCTGGCAGACACGCGCTTTGTCGAAGGCGCCGTCGCCTACGGCAGCATTCTCTCCGGCCTGGGCGGCGGGATGCTGTTGGGCACGATCCTGGCGGGCGTGCTGCCACGCCTATCGAAGTCCTTGTTCGGCCCCCTCCTCATTGTCCTGATTAGCGGCCTGGGTCTGGGCCTGATCGCTATCGGCTTAAGCCCGACTTTAGCCTTCGCCGTGATCTTCGCCGCCTTGATGGGCCTGACTAATGGCTACGTCAACATTATTTCCTTCACCTGGATGCAGGCCAATACCCCGGAAAACATGATGGGCCGCGTGATGAGCCTGATTATGTTCGCCTCGGTGGGCCTCAACCCGATTGCGATGGCGGTGGCTGGCGTACTGGTTAAAGTCGGCATCATCCCGCTCTTCGTCGGCTGTGGCGTTGCCCTGACCGTTTTCACCCTGGCCGGGTTGTTCAGCCGCGAACTGCGCCGGATGGGCTACAAGAACTCAATTCGGCACCAATTGAGCGGCACTCTTTTTTAATGTGGGGGGTCGTGCTATCATGCCTGCATGGACCCCCAATGGCTCGATTTCGCCCAACGTATTCAAGCAATCGCCCAGACCGGCCTGTACTATCAGCCGCAAATCTTCGACGAAGAACGCTACCACAAGCTGCTCGACATCGCCGCCGAGATGATGGCCTGCTATGGCGACGTAGAGGTTCCGAAGCTGCGCGAACTCTACGATGCGCAGGCGGGCCACGCGACGCCCAAAGTGGATGTGCGCGGTGTGGTCTTCCATGAGAACCGCGTGCTGTTGGTCCAGGAAATGCTCGACGGAGGCCGCTGGACCCTGCCCGGCGGTTGGGCCGACATCAACGAAGCGCCCAGCGAGGCCACCGCGCGCGAGGTCTACGAGGAAAGCGGCTACCAGACCCGCGCCGTCAAGCTGCTGGCCCTCTACGACCGGCGGCTGCACAATCACCCGCCCAATCTCTTCCACATCTACAAGGTCTTCTTTCGCTGCGAGCTGCTGAGCGATGAGCGCTCCGCTGAACAGATCGCCAACGCCAGCGCCGCCTACAGCGAGACCGGCGAGGTCCGCTTTTTCGCAGAGGACGACCTGCCGGAGAATCTCTCCACCGGGCGTGTGACTCAGCAGCAGTTGAAGCGCTTCTTCGAGCATCTGCGCCAGCCGGATCTCCCGACCGATTTCGATTGAGGGCCTGTCGATGCGCCGACTCGTTCCGCTCCTGCTTCTGCTATTGTTCGTTCAGCCCGTGCTGGCCCAACAGTGCGGCGTAGCCGACAGCATCGGCTATCCCATCGACACGCAGCAGTACGCGCTGGCGCAGGATTTCGGCGCGCCCAGCCCGCGCCATCAGGGTCGCTATCACACCGGTGAAGACTGGTTCGCCGGGCGCGCCAACAACTTCGGCCAGGGAAACCCGGTCGTTGCGGCGGCGACAGGCCGTGTGACCTACAGCTCGCCCCTCGGCTGGGGACGCGACGGCGGCGTGGTGATTATCGAGCACACCTTCCCCGATGGCAGCCTGCTCTACAGCATGTACGGCCACATGATGGAAACCGACACGATCAATTTCCCGGCGCAGTGGAGCTGTGTGCAGCGCGGCGACATCATCGGCGCGATTGGCAACATCCGCCCGGCCCCGCACCTGCATTTCGAGATGCGCGTTGTCGATGGCACCACACCCGGCCCTGGCTACAGCTGGCGTGATCCCTTCCGCGACGGCTGGCGGCAGCCCGCCAAAGCGATCCAGAACTGGCAGGCCTGGCTGGACCCGGCCTTCGACTGGCGGCTGGACCTGGCCGACGAAATCCGGGCCGGTCACACCGCCGCTGGAACTGGACGATCACAGCCTGCTCTACCTGGATGCCAACCGCCTGGGCCGCGTGACGCCGGATGGCCGCTCGCTGTGGCGCATCAACCTGGACCGCCAGGGGATCGCACTCAGCTTGTTTGAAAATCGTCCGCTGCTGACCTATGCCGATGGCCGGATGCAGCGTGTCAATCTCGACGGCACCTTGGGCGAATCCTGGGAGACCAACGCGGCGCTGGCACGTCCCCTGCTGCTGGGCGACGTGATGCTGTTCCAGGCCCTCGACGGCGCGCTGATCGCTATGGCAGGCGACCGGCGCGGCGTCGCCTGGCAGACGGCCCCGATGCCGGAGATCGTCCGCGCACAGCAGGCCACACAGGTGATCGGGTTGCTGACAGCCAACAATGAACTGCTGACGCTCTCGATGCAGGGCGAGCTGCTCGATCAGGCGCAGTTACGCGCGGCAGCCAGCCTCTCGACCTCCGCCAGCGGGGAACTGCGCGTCTTCAGTCAGGGCGGTTTGTGGGCAGTGCTGGCCGATGGCTCCTGGACGCCGGTCATGGAGAGCGCCCCACCGGGCGGCCCCAGCAGCGCCGTGCTGGACAGCGGCGAACTGTATCTCTACGACGGCACGGTTCTCCATGCCTATAATGCCGACGAGAGCCTGCGTTGGGAGGTTCAGCTTCCGGCCAGCATCGGCGGCAGCGTGCAGTTGAGCGACGCGGGCAGCGTTCTGCTGCTCACCAGCAGTCACGGCAATATTGCAGCCTTGCAAAAAGAATCGGGCGGCGTCTGCGGCATCACGCAGATCTTCGGCAGTGACCGCGATCACTACTGGCACAGCCTGGGCGAGGATAGCATCCTGCGTGTGGCGGTCAGCGATCAGATTATCGGTTTCGATTGGCCGCGCTTCCTGGGCGGCTGCGCAGCTTAACGCCTGTAAAACAGGAAAGAACAGGAATTATTACGTTAAATATTTCGGCCATTGTCTGCTGACAACTTTTGTCAGGTATTCGTGCGTATAATATGATCGACAGGTATCCAGGGAATCGCCACATGGGCGTAAACGATGTGACCGAAGACGCCATCGCGGAGTTCATCGCCCTGGCCGAAGCCACACCGCGCCGTCTGGGCACCGCAAGCGCCGGGCTGGATGATGCGCTTCTCAGTGCGCCGCCTGCCCCCGGTGAATGGTCGCCGCTGGAGATTCTCAACCACCTGCGCGCCTGCGAAGAGGTCTGGATGCACAGCGTCCACGCCATGCTGGCCTTCGACACCCCGCATCTGAGCGAAATCCACCCGCGCCAGTGGATCAAGACGCGCAATCCCTACACCGAACACGGCTTCGCCGACGCGCTCAAGGGCTTCACCCTGCGCCGCGAAGCGCTTTTGCTGACACTGCGCGCGCTCTCCCTGGACGATTGGGCGCGGTCGGCGGTAATCGACCGCAAAACCCATACGGTCTTCAGCCACGTCCGCCGCATGACCCTGCACGAGAACGGTCACTGCGAACAGATCGAAGCAATTCTGAACCCGGAATAGTACCCTCTGCCTTCAACTCTCTCTTGTCGCATTGCCTCCTCAGGCTCTATACTACGCGGTGCATTGCAACTTTTTGATAACCTACAACGGAACAAGTGGCGATCCCTATGCCTTTAGTTGAGCATATCCAATTACCGGCCTTTGAACGCCTGCGCGAGGCCGGGCAGAACGTTCTCCCCCTGAATCACGCCTTGCAGCAGGACATCCGCGAGCTGCATATCGGCCTGTTGAACATGATGCCGGATGCGGCGCTGCAAGTCACCGAGCAGCAGTTCATGCGCCTGATCGGCAGTTCGAACCAGATCGCGCAGATTTATGTCTATCCTTTTTCGGTGCCGGGGCTTCCCCGCGGCGCGCAAACACAGGCTTACATGGATGAGTACTACACCTCATTCGAGCAGCTCCAGGATGATGGCCTCGATGCGCTGATTATTACCGGCGCGAATGTCTCCAATCCCCGCCTGGAACTGGAGCCGTTCTGGGAACCGCTCACCAACGTGATGGACTGGGCCGCACAAAAAGTCACCTCAGTCCTGTGTTCCTGCCTGGCAACTCACTCGCTGATGAAATACATGTACCGGATTGATCGCCAGCTCCTGCCGCAGAAGCAGTGGGGCGTGTATCCACATCGCGTTGCCCGGCCCAATCACCCCCTGCTGCGCGACATCAACACCCGTTTTGACGTGCCGCATTCGCGCTACAATACCATTACGCACGAGCAGTTCGAGAAGGCGGGCCTGACCATCCTGATCGAAAGCCCGGAAGCAGGGGTCCACATGGCCGTCAGCCCGGACCAGTTCCGCAACATCTACTTGCAGGGGCACCCTGAGTACTATACCAACAGCCTGCTCAAGGAATACAAACGCGAGGTCAATCGCTATCTGAACGACGAGCGTGATCTGCCGCCTTACCCGGAACATTATTTTGTGCCAGAAGCACAGGCCATCGCCGATGCCCATATCGCGCAGGCGGAGCGGGCGAAACAGGCGGGCAATCCTATCCCTGAGTTCCCGGAAGCGGCAATCTTTCCGTTACTGGATAACACCTGGAATGACACTGGCAAGGCGATCTTCAACAACTGGTTGGGTCTGGTCTACCGCCTGACCCACCTGGATCGCAAAAAGCTGTTTATGCCCGGTGTTGATCCTGAAAATCCGCTGGGCTTGTTATAGCTCACCAGAGTCGGCATTGCGTAAGGGACATATCCCTGCTTATGCACTTTTTCAACCGCGTATAGAGATTCATATCGAGGGGAAAAAAGATCATGAAAGACGCGACACTCGCTATTCACGCCGGGTATCAGACGGACCCCACCACCAAGTCCGTCGCGGTACCGATTTATCAGACCGTGGCCTATGAGTTTGATAACGCGCAGCATGGCGCGGATCTGTTCAATCTGGCGGTGCCGGGCAATATCTATACCCGCATCATGAACCCGACCAACGATGTGCTGGAACAGCGGGTCGCGGCATTGGAAGGCGGTGTCGGGGCACTGGCACTCAGCGCCGGGAGCGCAGCAGTCACCTATTCGGTCCTGAATATCGCCGAAGCCGGGAATAATATCGTCACGGTGCCCCTGCTCTATGGCGGCACCTATACATTGTTCCGGCACATGCTCCCCAAGCTCGGCATTGACGTGCGCTTTGCCCCGGATGACAGCGCGGCCAGCCTGGAAGCACTGATCGATGACAAGACCTCCGCCGTCTATTGCGAATCGATTGGCAACCCGGCGGGCAATATCCCGGATCTGGAAGCCATTGCCACGATGGCCCATAAGCACGGCGTCCCGGTGATTGTCGATAACACGGTGGCGACCCCGGTGCTCATCAAACCCTTCGAATATGGCTGCGACATTGTGGTGCATTCGCTGACCAAATACATGGGCGGTCACGGCAATTCCATCGGCGGCGTCCTGGTCGATTCCGGGAACTTTCCCTGGGCGGACCATGCGGATCGCTTCCCCATGCTGACTCAACCGGAAGCCTCCTATCACGGCGTGGTCTATACCGAAGCGATGGGTCCGGCGGCCTATATCGCCCGCGCGCGCACCGTGCCCCTGCGCAATATGGGCGCGGCACTGAGTCCGCTGAATGCCTTCCTGATCCTTCAGGGCATTGAAACGCTGGCGCTGCGCATGGAACGGCACTGCGATAACGCACTGGCCGTGGCCGATTACCTCAAGGGACATGACAAGATTACCTGGGTCAGCTTCGCCGGGCTGCCCGATTCGCCCTACTACGATCTGGCGCAGAAATACACCAACGGCAGACCTTCGGCCCTGATGACCTTCGGCGTCAAGGGCGGCTTCGACGGCGGTGTGAAATTCTACGATGCTTTGAAACTGTTCAAGCGGCTGGTCAACATCGGCGATGCCAAATCGCTGGCCGCGCACCCGGCCTCGACCACGCACCGGCAGTTGAACGATGCGGAACTGGAAGCGGCAGGCGTGGCCCCGGATATGATCCGCATTTGCGTAGGGATCGAGAATATCGACGACATTATCGAGGATCTGGATCAGGCGCTGGCCGCCATCGACTAATTCAGCCCCGCCTTCACCCAACGACCTCAGCCGCTTGCCTCACCGCCTCCGGTTGGGGTCGTCGTTCAGTGTACAAGTGCTGCACGTACACCATGGGCACGGGAAGCTCGTTTTAACCGCGAGACGCACAGCATCTACAACTATTGCGGGGAGATCGAGGCGATAAAGAAAGAAAAACAGAGGAACTAATCACAAGTTGAATAAAAAAGTCATCTTTCACTAATTGGCAGTCAGTTTTCTCTATCATCAACAATCCTCAATAAATGGCTAGCCAACATTATCATTTCGACTGCTTCTTCAGCAGTTATTCCCATATGTCTGTGGCTATTTGGATTCTTATATGATCCAATAGCCCCAGCAAATAGGTCAGAGAGAGCTTGACGCTCTGAACTAACTTGCTCTTGGTTCGTAAGATGGCCTTCTTCTGGATCAAACGCTTTCCTCATAAGGCGCATACCATATAACTCAGGACCGTATCCTCCGGCCCTACGCACAGCAACCTCGACTTCTTTGAATGACTGAAAAACAGAGGTGTCGTAATCGCCTCTAAGAAAAGTTGCCCATACTTTTTGAGCAATTACGGGATGTAACTGCTTTCTTGGCAAAATGTTCCCTTTTCTGAAGTTCGTCAGATCAGTTCTGGTCGTTATTTTCTCTCCACGGCGAGTAACGAAGTAGTCATTACCGGTTGCGTCCGGTTTTGGAGCGACAAATCCTTCTCTCTCTAGCCACATCCAGGCTTCTGTAACAGCTTGCGATATCTGCTCTTGATACTCTGGGGGGTATTCTCTGAAATTATGAAGGAGTGTGAAATTGAACCGATTTCAGCCTATCAGTCTGGCTACGATTTACGATGTGAATTACTTCAAGAACAATGCCAGCAAGTTCTTCAGGTTCGAGCGCGAGAAGGTTATCTGGGTCAGGGAGCAAAGAATAAATCGTGGTTGGAGGCATGTGATTAGCCTAGGCTACGATTTACCGAGTTGTACTTACAAACTAAGTACAATCAGATAAATCATGCGGCATTGGACCCGATAATGGATAGCACCTCATCGGGTTTTTGATTATAGCGGTCAAAAAAGGTCTGGGCGGCCACCAACAAAGCTTTGACTGATTCGAAAAGCTCACAGTGTGTTACCTCACGACGAAATTGCCGCCACAGCATTTCAATTGGGTTAAGCCAGGGGCTGTAAGTCGGTAAGTAGAGCAAGACTAATCGTCCCGCAGACGCTCGCAAAACCGCTTCCACCTCATCATCTTGATGGGTACTGGCATTATCCAAGGCTACGAAGATTGTACCGGTCGGGTGCTGGTCAACCAAAGCTTGAAGCAATTCAGCCACTTCTTGGCGGCGCTTACGACGTCGAAACAAAACCACTGTTTCACCGGTATGATAGTTGACTGCCCCCAGACCATAGCGTTTGTAAGGCTGTCGCGGTGTGGGGATCATCACTTGTTGACCTTTGGGCCCCCATATGGCCCGCAAGGTCGGCAGCCAACTGACATTGAACTCGTCCAGATAATAGAAGACATCGCCCGGTTTCAGGCTGTCTCGTGTGGCTTCGACCGTCTTTTTTTGACCTCATACTCGGGGTCCGGGCTGCTGATTTTATGTTGGGGTCGGCTGAGCACAATATCATGTTTTGCCAAGTGCTGTCGGACCGTTTCGGCTTCGATCCGAATACCCCTTGCTTCAGCCAGGTAATCCGCTAAGCGTTGTAACGTCCACAATGAAAACTCCAGCCCCATACTGCGTGGGCGTAAACGGACCACTCGCAGCAATTCCGCTTCATAGGCAGGCGTCACCTTCGCCGTCGCGCCGGGACGCGGGGCATCCTTCAAACCCTCGATCCCTTCCACCATATAACGTTTCATCCAGCGGCGCACCGTCTGCTCGTCTTCACGCACGATCTCGGCAATTTCGCGAGCGACCAGTGTTTTTCCGCTGCCAGCAGCATCATTTGTGATCGGGTTCTCATCCGCACATCCTTGGTCGTGCGATATAGTTCTTCCAACGCCTCAAGTTGTTCTCGGCTTTGTGGCGGAAGTTGGATCGGTCTCATATTGCACCTCCTCCCCCAGTATACTCCCATCAAAACTTATCTGATTGCACTTAGTATATAGAAATATTAGCAACTGGGGAAATAACCTTGTTCCCCATGCGTTCAACTCAGCGTAACGGCTCTGCCCTTGTTCAGTTCGCTCTCAAGGCAGATGCTACACATTGCTTACTCTACTTCACGTGCATTGCCAAGTTCTGCACAGGCACGAATCGAACAGCTTTCGTACCGCAGGTTTAACAGAACACCACACATGACCACTAAATCCAATATATCGCGCTACATCAAGGATGTGACGGTATAATCTGCCAGACGCCGTTGTGGCGGCAATCTCATCAGGAAGGAGCGATTATGGCGGATTGGCGTGGTATTTTTGCAATCCCGATGACACCTTTTGACGCACAGGATCAGGTAGACGAGGAGACGCTGCGGGCGGAGGTTCAGTTCTGTGTTGAGTCCCATGTCGGCGGCCTCTGCGTCCCGGTGATGGTCAGCGAGTTCCGGCTGCTCTCCGAAGACGAGCGCCGCCTGCTGATCCGCATCCCGGTGGAACTGTGCAAGCCCGCCGGAGTCCCGGTCATCGCCAACTGCGCGGCGGTCAATGCCCCGCTGGCGGTCCGCTATGCGCGTTATGCGGAGGAGGTCGGCGCGGATGCGGTCATCGCCATGCCGCCGTACCTGCTGGAGACCGATTTCGACAGCATCTTCGCCTACTACCAGGCGATTGCGGACGCCGTGAGCATTCCGGTCTGGATTCAGAACGCCAGTGTCGCGCCGCTTTCGACGGACCAGATCATCCGCCTCTGTGCGGAAATTGAGAATATCGCTTGGGTCAAGCAGGAGGTCGCGCCCAGCACGCACACTATCAGCGCCCTGCTTGAGCGCCACTCGCCCGCCATCGAGGGCGTGATGGGCGGCGCGGGCGGACGCTTCCTGATGACTGAACGCGCGCGGGGCGCGGTCGGGGTCATCGTGGCCTGCGAGTTCTGCGACATCTTGCAGCGCGTTTGGGATCTGCTGGATGCGGGCGAAGACGCTGAAGCGGAAGACCTGTTTGACCGGGTGCTGCCGGGCATCGTACTCGAAGGGCTGATGGGCATGGCCTTCGCCAAAGAGGTCATGCTGCGGCGCGGCGTGTTGAAGAACAACCGCATCCGCAACCGGACCGCGCCCCTGGATAAGCACGATTTGCTAGAGATTGACCGGATGCTGGCGCGTCTGGAGCCTTATTTTGTATGGAGAAACCATTAATGGCTGATAACGATCTTGAAGCCCAGGTAGGCCGGGTGGAAGACGCCGTCAATACGGCTTCCAGCCCCTCCGATTTGAAGATTACGGATATGCGCATGGCGGTGGTCTGCTCGAATTACGATTACCCGATCATCCGCATTGATACCAACCAGGGCGTGTATGGCATCGGCGAAGTGCGTGACGCGGGTCACAAGGAGAACGCGCTGCAATTTAAGAGTATGCTGCTGGGGCAGAACCCCTGCAATATTGACATGATCTTCCGCACGATGAAACAGTTCGGCAACTGGGGCCGCGAAGGCGGCGGCGTCTCCGGCATCGAGATTGCGCTGTGGGACCTCATCGGCAAGGTCTACGGCGTGCCCTGCTACCAGATGCTGGGCGGCAAATATCGCTCGCATATCCGCCTGTATGCCGATACCCCCCGGCCCACCGAGATGACACCCGAAGCCTACGTCAAGCGTGTGCTGGGCCGCAAAGCGATGGGCATGACCTTCATCAAGTTCGACGTGGGCCTGCATATCCTCGAAGATTTCCCGGATGGCACGGTCGGCACAGCGACAAAGTATGAACATCACATGCGCTGGGGCGGACCGATCCGGGGGACCCAGTTCGGCACCCAGTTGACCGATCAGGGCCTCGCCAAATTTGTCGAGATCGTCGCGGCGGTGCGCGACGCGGTCGGCTGGGACATGGCGCTGGCGATTGACCATTTCGGCCCGCTGTCCGTCAAAGACGGCATCCGGCTCGGTCATGCGCTGGAACCCTTCGGCCTGACCTGGATCGAAGACGTCATCCCCTGGCAGGATGTCGAGGGCAACCGCCGCGTCACCGAAGCCATCAACGTCCCGACCGCCAATGGCGAAGACATTTACCTCTGGGATGGCTTCCGCGAACCCATCGAAAAGCACGCCTTCGACATCATTCACCCGGACCTGCTGACTGCGGGCGGTATGGCCGAGACCAAACGCATCGCCGACTACGCGGAACGCTACGGCATACCGACCGCGCTGCATTTCGCCGGATCCCCTATCGCCTTGATGGCGAACGTCCACTGCGGCGCGGCGATTCCGAGCCTGATTGCGCTGGAAATGCACGCGCTGGATTTGCCTTTCTGGCGCGACCTGGTCACAGGACTGGACGATCCGCTCTTCGTGGATGGATACGTCAAGGTGCCGGATAAACCGGGCTTGGGTGTGGATTTGAATTACGAGGGGATCGAGGCGAATCTGCGCTTCCCCGGCCTCTTCGAGCCAACGGACGAATGGAACACGCCCAAACTCGGATTCTGGCAGCCGGATCGCCGCTGGGATAAGTAGCAGATCGTCCTCAATATCAGTTTTGAGGTCCCTGTAGGAAACCCGAAAACTTCAGCAAGAGGATGTTTTGGCAAAAGGATTTACTCCGCATTGATGCAGGGTGTGATTGAACACACTATATTGAGCAGTTTATAACCTGTCAGTGCGTTTATCTCAACCAGCTAATCAAGCGCCGCTCAAAGGCGCACGCCGCAGAGTGAGGATGACGGTCGTGCCTTTGCCGACCGCACTCTCCAGCCAGATACGCCCGCCCTGCGCTTCGACGGCCAGACGGCAGAAGGTCAGGCCCAGGCCGCTGCCAATCGCTGCCCCGGCTTTGCGCGCTTCGATCTGGGTGAACTTGCCAAAGACCTTATCGACCCATTCTGGCGCGATGCCCATGCCTTCGTCGCGGATGCGCAGCGCCACCATATCGCCCGCATGAGGGACGGCGTTGAGCGACACCGTGCCCTCTGCCGGGCTATATTTCAGCGCATTGCTCAGCAGATTGACCAGCACACGCACCGTCAGATCGGCATCGGCCAGCACACAGTCCGCTCCGGCGTCGATTCCGCTGGCGACATGAACCTCGCCGCGCAGCGCCATCGCCGAGATCTGGTCCAGCGCGGCATCGAACATGGGCTGAAGCGCTGTCGCCTGCATGTTCACCTTGAGCTTGCCGCTTTCAAGCTGTGCCAGGTCCAGCAGCGAATTGACCAGCGACAACATCCGGTGTGCTGCGGATACACTCAGCTTGACAAGGTCGCGCTGCATTGGGTCCATCTCAACGTCAGGGGTATCCAGCACCAGAGTCAGACCGGAGAGGATATTTGACAGCGGCGAGCGCAGATCATGCACGACGAAATGCGCCAGTTCTTCCTGGCGAGCACGCGCTGCCCGCAGCGAGGTCAGGCTGAAGGTGACGATCACGAAAAAGCTTAGTCGCACGCCTGCATTCCAGTAGGGGATGGTGGGCGAGGAATACACCCGGCCCCCGATTAGATCCACCAGCAGCCAAACCGCAGCAGCGGCAAGGGCCATCAGGTAGCCCAAACGGTCATTCTGGACAAACCAGGCCACCAGCGCAACCGGAATTAGATAGAAGACGGAGAAACTCAGTTCGGAGCCAGTGACATAATCAAGCGCACCGATGAACACGACTAGCAGCGCAGCCAGCCCTATGATGAAACCTTGCGACCGACGTTGAAGCACCCCAACAAGCATCATAGGCGCCCATCCGGCACAGCCTACAAGTCTCAGGACATCAATTGTTTAGCTAACATCATATATCAACATGGGTTAATCTGTGCCGCAAGAATCGCGATGAGGAATTTACAGCCGCCCGTAGCGTTTGAGCAGCGCGCGCAGGCGGTCATGCGGCAGGGCATGGACGGTGATGTTATCGCGCCCGGTCATGGTCTCAGCGGCGATCAGTGAATTGAGAATGGCTTCTTCAACACATTCGACAACCGCCAGGAAGAACTCGTCAATCGTGCGGCCATCGTCGATGAAGTTGAGACGCGAGCCAATGACCGCATCGGGATAATGATCGAAGCGGGCGCTGGTGGAAAAGGCGATCACGAAGTCCCCGCTCTGGTCACTGCTGATCGAGCCGGTGCGCGCCAGGCCCAAAGCGGCGCGCTTGGCAAGGCGCTCAAGCTGCGAGGCCGAAAAAGGTGCGTCGGTCGCCAGGACCATCATGATTGAGCCGGGATTAGGCTGCGGCATCAGTTCATCGGCCAGCGCCAGCCCCACCGGCACACCCAGGACCATCAGTTCGGGACGGCGGCCCATATTGCTTTGCACCAGCGCGCCGACGGTGAAGCGGCCTTCCATGACCTTGCGTGAGGCGCTGCCGATACCCCCCTTGAACTGGTAGCACATCGTTCCGGTGCCGCCGCCGACGTTACCCTCCGTGACCGGCCCGCTGGCTGCCGACTTAATCGCCTGCCAGACGCTCTCCGGCGTAATATGCCGTCCGCGCACATCGTTGAGCGTCCCCTCATTACACTCGCCCACCACGCAGTTGACGGTCGCCGTCGTCAGGGCAATATCCGGGTTCTGCTTCAGCATGTAACTCAACAGCGCGTCACTGGCCCGGGCCACGCTCAGATTGCTGGTCAGAACAATAGGCGTTTCGATGGTGCCGCGCTCACGGATCTGTTCGAAGCCATGCACCTTACCGAAGCCGTTGATGGAATACACGGCAGCCGCGACTTTGTCCCGGTAGATGTTGCCGCCGTGCGCCAGCACTGCCGTCACCCCGGTCCGCACCGGACCTTCCCCCTCGACCAGCGCCCCTTCGCCCTGGATGAGCGTTGTGTGACCCACGCGAACGCCGGGCACATCGGTAATTGCATTGAGTTCACCCGTCGGCAAGCGCCCCGGATCCGGCACAAAATCGCGCAGTCGCATCAGAGCATACTCTCCCCGCCATCGACGTTCAGACACTGCCCGGTCACAAAGCTGGCCGCATCCGAGCAGAGGAACAGCACCACCCCGGCCACCTCGTCGTAGCTTCCGGCACGGCCCTGGGCGTTCTGCGGCCCATCGACGCCGATATTACCCGGACAGACGGCGTTGACGCGAATCCCCTGCGGTGCGAGTTCCTGCGCGCACTGCTTGGTGAAGCCCACCAGACCGCTCTTGCTGGCGACATAGGCCGCGCCCTGTGGCAGCGGGTTCAGGTGCCCGGCACTGCTGGCAACGTTGACGATCACGCCGCCGCCTTCATCGGCCATGACCCGGCCCAGAAGTTGGCTGCAAAAGAAGGTTCCGGTCATATTGACTTCCAGCATCCGCCGCCAGTCCCATTCGTCCAGCTTGAGCAGCGGCGCAGAAAGCGATTCCGCCCCGGCGGCATTCACGAGAATTTGGATCTTGCCGAAGCGGTCGCGGGCGCTCTCGATCATGGCGCTGACCTGGAAGCGGTTGGTCACGTCGCCCTGCCAGCCCATCGCCTGCCCACCGGCGGCCTTGATCTCCTCGACCACACGGTCCACGCGATCCGGGTTGATGTCGTTGACCACGACGTTTGCACCGGAATCGGCAAAGGCGAGCGCTATGGCTCGCCCGATGTCTGCTCCTGCGCCGGTGACGATGGCGCTTTGCTGTTTTAGATCAACGCGGAAGGCCGGCACAAGTCCTGCAACCAATCGGTGAGTACACTGCGCGCCGCAGCAGGCAGTCGGTGATTTTCAATCAACTTGCGGTCCACACTGCCCGGCACGACGTAGTAACTCGCGCCAAAATCGTACATTTTACGGTGCGCCTCGCATGTGGCCTGGGCATACTTTTGCCAGGGGTACCAATCGCTCTCGCTCATCATAATGCAAAGCTCGGCGTCAATCGCCAGTACGCTGTCTTCGTCCAGCATGTTCGCCAGCAGGATTACGCCGCGCGGTTTTTGGAGACGCGCAAACAAGCCGTAAGCATTGCCCAGCATCCCGGTCCCGGCGTCCTCGGCCAGAATCACGACCCGATTATGATCGATCAGCGGCTGCGCCAGTGCAACTTCATAAGCGCTTACCGCATCCTGAGTCACCGAGCCGCGTCCACTGGCCCCGCTGCGCCCGGTACCGCGTTTGTCCCAGCGAAACACGGCGTAGCCGCAGTCCAGGCCGAGTGATGCAAACGGCCAATACCAATCCCGGCTGTTATAACCGGCATGGTGCAGTATAAATATGAGCGGATACCCATCGCTGGGCGGTGGAGAAAAGGGATAATCTATTTGCCCGGACAGACTAACACTATCACCTGCAAACACCAACTCGATAAGGTCTTCGGTGGTGCTCCCTACGCCCTGATCCACTGCCATGACCACTCCGTGTGCTGAATTGACTAACCCGACAAGAATAATGGAGACTAGAAACAAGGTTTCATCAAAAGAAGCCTGCGTTCATAGGGAGTATGACAGGTATTTATAGTATATCAGGCTATGCGAATTTTTCCAGCTTTTCGTCACAATTGTAAGCTTCGGGTAGTATGAAAGTCATGTTATATGGACACAGCCCGGCTTGACCGGTTAGAACGCACGTGCTAAGCTGTCGGAAAAGCGAGAGAGAGCGATGACCCTGGAATTCAAAGAACTCGTGCCGCAGATCACCCGGATGGGCGCGATGCTGGAAAAACTGGACTTCGACCAGAGCGAGGCGCTTCAACTGGCCTTCGAGCGCTTCGAAGCGGCCTCGGACCTCAACGCGGCTCGTGCGCGTATCGACTGGGTGCGGCGCTCGGATGTCAGCGGTTATCGCGGCGCGGGGCCGCTGGACGGGCCGGACGCCGAGCCGATCAACGCGATTGTGCCCGCCCCGGCTTCCCCGCCCCAGGCGACCATTATCGCAGCGGACGGCTCGCAGATTTACCCTGACGACCAGAACGCGGTGCATTATTACCTGCTCAACCTGGGGGCCTTCGTCTACCATCACGGTGCGGAACGCACGCCGGAGCAGTTTACCCAGCCCCGTCTCTATTATCATAAGGATCACGTCCACGACCGCTATGGCCGGGTGATCCGCCACCGCGAGGTCGATGACCGGCGCACGACGGCGGAGATGCACTTCCTCGCCGAATATGCCGAAGCCTACCGCGAGGAAGCCCAGCCGCTGCTGGCACTCTATGACAACCGGCTGATGTTCCAGAGCGCAGGCGATCAGGCGAACAATGCCGCCGCCTTCCGCGAGTATATGGCGGCGCTGGTACGGCTGCGCGATACTGGGGCCGTCCTGGCGGGCTATATCGACGACCCGCACATGAGCCGCCGCGTGATGCAGCTCCTCTACCTGCTCAGCCTGCCAGACGAGACAGCGGTCAAGGAAAAGCAGATGCTGCTGGCCCAGGCGGGCGATCTGGACGGGCTGCGCGACCGGCAGTTCTTCCGGCATGTGCTGGAACCGGGCGAGCGCTCGGCTATTATGGTGCAGAACTCGCCGCGTAACCTGGAGTTCCGGCGGCGCGGGGAGAGCTACGAGATCGCCTTCTTCTACCTCAACGTTGGCAGCGATTACCAGCCGCACGTCGTCCGGGTCGATATTCCGGTCTGGGTGGCGCGCGACCCGGCGG
The DNA here is from genome assembly GCA_963772595.1 of uncultured Chloroflexia bacterium. Classification (GTDB taxonomy): domain Bacteria; phylum Chloroflexota; class Anaerolineae; order Aggregatilineales; family Phototrophicaceae; genus CAVYXZ01. The sequence goes on from CAVYXZ010000004.1 coordinate 49,757, forward strand.
CGGTCGATGCGCTGCACAGTCTGCTGCTGGTCCAATGCAGGATGCAAGGTCGCAATCCCTACCCCTACGTGCTGACACGCGCCGACGAACTGGCCGTCGTCACCAACCGCGACCGGCGCAAACTGGACGAACTGGTCCGGGTGCAGATTCGCAAATCGACCACGCTGGCGATTGATAAGCCGGAGTTTCTGGGTAAAGATCGAGGCAAGGATCTGGCGCGCAGCCAGAAGCGCCGCTTTGAGATTAAACCTCACTGATGGAGGAAGCGTCATGATGCAAGAACAGCCCCGGATTGTCGGGCGTATTCTGCGGGCCAGCACGGTCGGCTTTGACTGCGGCACGCACAGCACCTCGATTGATGGACATCACGATTTCGGCGCGCTGGTCAAGGCGCAGGTCGCCAACAGCCCCGGCCTGATCGTCTTCGGCCTGATTTTCGCCGTCGAGATCGAAAGCGATCAGCTTGTAACCGAGATGGTCATGGCCGATGGTGTGGACATCAACATTCTGCTGGATCACCGCGAGAACCGCATGATCCCGGTCTCGATCCGGGTGTTGAATGTGGGCTTCAGCGATAACGGCTACATCATCCACAGCCTGCCGCCCCGCCCGCCGATGAGCCTCTCTGACGTGCTGCCCTGTACGCCTGAGGAGGTGCGCGCTTTCAATCAGAAATGTGATTACTTCCGGCTGGTGCTGAACGCCCCGGAAGTGCCGTCGGACGACCTGCTGGCGGCAGCGCTGCGTTATGCCATGTGGACCTTCCCGGAGGAGGAGCGCTATGCTTTCATGGTGCGCTGCGGACGGCATCTCACGCGGCTGCTGTCGGGCGATCTCAAGCGCCTGTCTCATGTCCTGACGCTTTTACGCCCGTAGGGACATAAGGCAATAGATACAACGCAAAGCCGCGAAGAAAATCAAGATCAAAAGATTGGACCCAGAGAATGCAGGATATCGCGCAGAGATCATTATCAAAGCATTGTAGGGACATGACTCGCCGTATTCAGGGAGGGTAAGCTGATGCAAACCTGGCTGTATCGCATCCAACCGGTGCGCCCGCAGATGCTATCCGAAGGCGCGACACCGGAGGAAGACGCGATCACGACGCAGCACTTCAATTACCTGAAGGGTCTGATGGATTCCGGCGTGCTCATTCTGGCCGGGCGGACGCAGACCACCGATTACAGCAGCTTCGGTATCATCGTCTTCAAAGCGGAAGACGAAGCCGCCGCCTGGGCCATCATCCACAAGGATCCGGCAGTCCAGGCCCGGCAGTTCCGTGCAGAATTGTTCCCCTACCGCATCGCCCTGCTGGATGCGGCCAACGCAGAAGACTAGACTTTATGGATACAGCACACCATAACCATGACATGGAGCAGCGATGGCAGACTCCGACTTAATTGAAATGTGGCGGGTATCGGCGCGGATCACGCGCTATGTGCTGGATGACATCCCGGAGGCGCATCTGGCCGATCAACTTGAGGCGCGGGCCTGGACGGTGGGGCGGCATCTCGCCCATGTCCACAATAACCGCCGTGATTGGTTAAGCGGCACTAAGGACTTGCAGGCGCAGGTCGCTGAGGTCGCCAACGAGCAGACTGGCGACAAGGCGCTGCTGCAAAGCGCGCTGGATAGCTCCGCCGAGGTCATGGCGCAGATGCTGGCCCGTGCGATTGAGACTGGCAAGGTTTCCGGGTTTAAGCGCCCGCCAGCGATCTTTACCGGCTACCTCATCTCGCACGAGGCCTACCACGTCAGCGAGATCAGCGTGATTCTGGCGCAGAACGGTCACCGGCTGCCCAATGAGATCGCCTGGGGCATCTGGGAATGGGACAAACGCTGATGGGCGAGATCGATAAGCACAATCGATTTGACAACACAGTCTTTGAATACAAGGCGGCCAAAGATGGTCGGGTGATGATCTCCTGGCATCGCAAGCATGTCACGACCCTCAAGGCTGAGAAGGCGCGTAAGTTTCTGGTGCAGGTCGATGGACTGGACGAGCGAGAGGTGCAGTTGGTCATGGCAAAAGTCACCGGCAATTTCAAGCGAGGCAACGAGCGTTGAGTACAGCCAGCGACTATCCGCCGGAGTGGCACAGCGGCGCAATTCAGGCGCGCATCCGCGAGCTTGCGGGCTACCACTGTGAGATCTGCGGCATGGCTTTCAAGCCCGGCAGCAATGAGGCTGAAACGGCGCGCGATTTCGAGCGGGCGGCCCATCGTCGGCCATGTGCATCATCTGGACCACACCCCGGCCAACTGCGCCGACGAGAACCTGATCTTCCTGTGCCAGACCTGTCACATTCGACTGCATGGTCAGGGCTGGACCCCTGGCGGCGAGATGCCGATGGCCTGGGGCAACGAAGCGCCGCCCTGGGTGCTGCGCCGCAATCTGCCCACCAAACCGAACCCGATGGTCGCCTCGCTGCAAGACTCGGCCCGCTACGCCACACGCAAAGAGGACCGGGCACAGTTCCTGGTCGGCCTGATCGAGAGCCAGGGCTGGATCACCGGCGCGGTCGATCCACTGGCCGAGATGCGCGCGCTGCTCAACGCCGTGTTGATCGAGTATGAGGATCTGCTCGACCAGCGCGAACGGGCGGCACGCGACCCGCTGCTGGCCGAGGCCGCGCAATGGGCCGCTGACCGGGACTTTGTCGGCTATGGGGAAGCAATCGCCTGTGCTGGCCTGGACCGCTATGAGTTCGCGGCGGCGCTCCAGCAGGGATTGATCGCATCGGAAGCCTGCCCTGTTGTCGGGGACTTCATCCCGCCTTATTTTGATCCGGTTCGACTGCGCCTGGATGAGGCCGCGCGGCAGGCACTGCGGAAGACGGTCTTGCTGACGCGCCAGCAGGCGGCGGACTGTCTGGGCGTGCCGGTGGCCGTCTTCGAGAGCCGGCGGCGCGAGGCGGGGATTCGCCATGCCGGGCACGAGGTGCAGCCGGACGGGCGACCAGAGCGCGTGTATCGCAAAGTGGACGTCGAGAAGCTGCGACGGTAGGGCAGAAGGACAAGAGCAAGTGAAAAGGTCAAAAGCAAAGTCAAAAGATTCAACGCAAAGACGCAGAGGAAAAACAAAGACAAGATGGACAATCCACTTGAGATGCCAATACCTGATGACCCTGTTCAGAGAGATCGACGACCTTGCCCGTGATATTGCATATGGCGCAGTTCATGCAAAATGTGGTTCACAATCTAAATTACAAGTCGACAACTGGAGAAAGTTGGGAGGCGAGTTCTATGAGTTCTGCACTCAATGAGCACCTGAAGCTTAAATGGGCCTATTTCCATAACTGGATCATTCAGTTCCGATTGCTTGTTTCATTTGGCTATTTAGCCAGCTATTGACAACCAGCATAGTCCAATAAGTTCGGCAACGTTTTACTATGTAACGCCCAAAGCGTTTGCACTTCTGGACAACCATGTGTCCCCACCAGCGCTATTTATTTCCTACAAACGCAGTGAAAGCAGTGCGTTGGGGTTATTGGTCGAAGCACGGCTTAAGTTGGCTGATTCCAACATCAACGTCTTTATCGACAAGGAACTTGAACCCGGCGATAAGTGGCATGGCAGGCTCGAAAAAGAGGTGCGGCAGCGGCCTTTTTTTGTGTGTTTGCTTGGTCCCACTTCGCTGGGATCACCCTATGTTCGCAATGAAATACGGTGGGCACTCGATGAAGCTGAGAAAAGCGACACTCTGATTATTCCGATTTGTCATAATAACTACCTGTTTGATGCTGAGCTTCATCCAGACTTAACGAACGATGCCGAAGAGATTGATGCATTGGTAGCACAGTTAGCAGTCAACAACGCCATCGTCGTAAATCCTGAGAATGCAGAAGAGTATGAACTCGCCATGTTAAAATTGCTCAACAGATTGGGCTACTCCAATATATGATTTTCTTTTGCCCTTCTTCGCGTCTTTGCGCCTTTGCGTTAAATCCCTTGACTTTATCTTTTGACCTTCACTTAGCAGGCGACAACCGGAATGGACGAAAACGAACTCAGCTACCAGATCATCGCCGCAGCCATCGAAGTGCATCGCACACTTGGTGGGCCGGGGCTGCTGGAAAGCGTCTACGAAGAAGCGCTCTGCTGGGAGTTGGAGCAGCGCGGCATGGAGATTGAACGGCAGAAGCTGGTCCCCATCACCTATAAAGGCAACGCATTGGCGACGCCGCTCAAACTAGACTTGCTGGTGGACAAGGCCATTATTGTAGAATGTAAGGCAGTGAGCGAATACAATCCGATTTACGAAGCGCAGGCTCTGACCTACCTGCGTCTGACCGGTCTCAAGTTGGGCCTGGTCATCAATTTTGGCACAAGAACGATTAAACAGGGAATCAAACGTGTCGTCCATAACCTTTAATCTTTTGACTTTCCCTCTGCGTCTTTGCGTCTCTGCGTTAGAGCATTTGACCTTGATCTTCGCCTTTGACCTTATCCTCCCTCTGCGTCTTTGCGCCTTTGCGTTGAATCCCTTGACCTTATCTCTTGATTTTGATCTTTAACGGAGCTTTGCCATGACAAACGCACCGCAATCCGAAAACCTCGACGAATGGTTCCCGCGCGACCCGGCGGCCTTCCGCGATGACGTGGACCGCCTGGGTGTGGTGGTCGGCGGCTCGCTGAGCAAGGGACTGGTCGTCAAGCTGGATTCCACCGTGAGCATCGAAGACATGGCGGTGGGCCGCTACGTCGTCGTGCATGGACAGCATAAGCGCTTCTTCTGCATGATTAACGACATCACGCTCGACAACACCAACCCCAGTATCCAGAGCGATCCGCCCGACCTGACCGACCCCTTCCTGGCCGATGTCTACAGCGGGACCGTCGCCTACGGCACGATCCACGTCGCGCCCATGCTCTCAATTGACCTGGACAACGCCCCCCGACCGATCAAGACCGTGCCCAGCCATTTCACGCAGGTCTTCAGCGCCAGCGTGGAGGATGTCAACGATGTCTTCGGCGAGGAAGACGCGACCCATTTCCACGTCGGCGCGCCGCTGGAACTGGAACACACGCAGATCAATCTCGACCTGCGACGGCTCTCGGAGCGTTCGGTGGGCGTCTTCGGCAAGAGCGGCACTGGCAAGAGCTTCCTGACCCGTGTGCTGCTGGCCGGATTCATCTCGCGCGACATCGGCGTGAGCCTGATCTTCGACATGCACAACGATTATGGCTGGCAGATCACCAGCGAGAACGGCCACAACGTCAAGGGTCTCAAGCAGTTGTTCGACAGCAAAGTCACTATCCTGACGCTCGACGGCGAATCCTCGCGGCGGCGCAACGCCAAGTACGACTTCGAGGTCAAAATCGGCTACGACGAGATCGAACCCTCGGACCTGGAACAGCTTCGCGTCACAATGAACTTCTCCGATGCCATGATCGACGCCATCCACACGCTGAGCAAGCGCTGGGGACCCGGTTGGATCCGCCGTCTGCTCAAGGGCGATGCCGACGACATCGATGACCTGGAAGCCAATACGACCATCGCCAGCGGGACGCTCATCGCCGTCCAGCGCCGTATGGAACACTTCGAGCGCTGGGATTTCCTGACCGCCGAAACGCCGCCCGACAACGTGGCGCAGATCACCGACATCCTGGTCGAGCAGCGGCGCAGCGTCGTGCTGGAATTCGGGCGCTACGGCAATTCGCTGGAAGCCTACATGCTGGTAGCGAACTATCTCACCCGGCGCATCCACGAAGCCTACGTGGCGAAGGTCGAGAAATCGCTGGGCGACGATGCGCTTAAGCCGCCGCAGCTGCTGATTACCATCGAGGAAGCGCACAAGTTCCTCGACCCCAAAATCGCCAACCAGACCACCTTCGGCATCATCGCCCGCGAGATGCGCAAGTACAATGTCACACTGCTGGTGGTCGATCAGCGGCCCAGCGGCATCGACGAAGAGGTCATGAGCCAGATCGGTACGCGCGTCACGGCCCTGCTGGATAACGAGCGCGACATCGCCGCCGTCCTCAACGGTATCAGCGGTGCAGGCGGCCTGCGCGAGGTCCTGGCCCGGTTGGATACGCGCCAGCAGGCGATCATCATGGGCCACGCGGTCCCCATGCCGGTGGTCATCAAGCCGCGCAGCTATGACGAAGACTTCTACGCCTCCTTCGAGAAGCTCTCGCCGGTCGATTCGGGCAAGGTGCGCAAGATGCTCGGTGGCGGCGACCAGGGGCGGCGGATGCGCTAAGCCGCCCTTTACAATCTTACGCATAATTTCACAGATTTTTCACAGCCTTGGGCCTTGATGAAGGCTTAAAATAGTATTGTTGGCTGGCGACTGAATGGTTGAATTATGCAAACACACCTGGATCTTATTTGCGAACAACTGGATACCCTTGTCACCCTCTTGCAGCGCGAATCGCGGATGCTGCACGAGTGGGCCGGTACACACCTCAAAGACTGGCACCGCGATGATTACGACACCCTGACCCACGATGTCGAACAGCTCACCACTGAGTTCTCGGCCCTGGCCGATGGCGACCTGCATACCCGGCTTCATGACATCCGAGAGTTCGCCGCCGTTCTGCTTCACAACCAGAACCTGGAACCGGTCCAGCACAACCGGCTTCAGTTCATTTACCTGACCAGCGCCGACCTGCTGGACATTGTCGAAGAGATTGCAGTCAGGTAAGCGCGGGACTAGGTCGAGCCGTAAAGTTTTGGAATTAAGCCCGAAATATCTGTAAAATATTACAAATAACGTAGACAAAGGAAGCGATTTCGGGCCGCACCCATGCCGAAACGTCTATCATTACATTTGAATGAAATCTGCCAGTGTCTGGAGGAAATCAAACCAGAGATTGACGTCTCTGGCAGCGAGGAGCAGCGCCAACTTGTCAGTATGATGCAGCAGGCCGTCCTGCAAGCCCTGTCCGGGACCATGCGCGAGCCAGGCTGTAACGAACAGGTTGCCATCTGGCGACACGAAGCGATCCGCCCCGTGAACCTGTGTATCAACTCCGCTGAACTCTTGCTAACCGACGACGAGCAGCCCCTCAGCCCGCAGCTCTGCGTGCCGGTCCAGCGCATTTATGACACGGCGCTCAAGCTCAACGATATCGTTCACGAGATCGCCGAAGCCTACTCCGCCGTTTAGCGCATCTGGCCGTAAACCATTAAGTGCCGTTCGCTGATCGTCTGCACGGTGAAATCCGGCAGCCCGGCAGCGACAAGCTGCGCCTCGACCTCCGCCGGGGTAAATGCCGCGCACAGTGAATTGTAGAAATCGGCCTTGAGCACCTCCGGCTCGCTGCCCGAATAAGTCTCGACAATCTGGCGGGCCGCGTCTTGACTCGCAGGCCGGAACAGATCGACCACACAGACTCGTGTTCCAGCACCGCCCCAGCGCTTGACCGTCGTCCACAGCGCCTGCGGATCGGCCAGTTGATATAGCAGACTGTTGCTGAGGATCACGTCATAGCGTTCGGCAGGCAGTGTTACACCGGGCACATAACCTTCAATCAGGGTCACACGCGAGCGAATCGCTTCATCCAGAGAGTCCAGGGCCAGGCGGGCATACTTCAGCATCGCGGAGGATCCATCGACCCCGTGCAGAGTCGCCTGCGGGTAGCGCCGGGCAAAACGCAGCGTGATGTTGCCGGGGCCGCAGCCCAGATCCAGCACCAGGCCAGTGCCATCGTAATCTGAGAAAACCGCAGCAAACTGGCGAATGAAATTCTCGTCGGCCACGTCAAAATCGGCCTGAGCATAAGCCCGCGCCTGTTCGTCGCCCATCCCTTCGCCCGGTTCAAGTACCCGTTCCATTGAGTTTATGCGCTCCTTTACGGCTCATGTGCCGGGAGACTGCCCAGCAGGACGATGCTGTACGGCCCGGTCGTGCGATCCGAATAACTGCTGAGTTCCAGGTTCCACAATCGGGGCGGGCCGGGAGGCAGGCTGATTCCCGCGTCAAAGCGATCCGCTTCAATATCCAGCCCAGGCCCGGCGAGAAATACCCGCAGCCCCAGCGGCGAAGGCACACCCTCGCAGCCGCGCTGGCCCACGTCATCACAAACCTTGACCCGCTCATCCTGATCGAGCAAATTGAGCTTAGGATCCAGCCGGGTGCCCTGCGCGCCGATCATGTAGACATTTAGCGGCACGCTGCTCGCCAGCGGTCCCTGACCCAACGAAATCTGATCTCGATCCGCCTGGCCGATGGTCAGGCCGTAAATCACGGCGATGTAACGGCCTGCTGCGCCGTTCATGCTGCCAACGGTCAGCGTAAAACGTCCCAACTGGCTGATGGAGGACAGAACCAGCTCAGCGGCCCCGCCTTCAATAGGCGGCGTGAGGGTCACAGGGGCTTCACCGGGAAGCTGGTAGCTGTCATTTCCCATTGCCGAGGCATCGCTCGAACAATCGTCCAGGTTGAAGTCTTCGAACTTGGCGCGGATCACCGGCTGGAAGCCATCCAGGCCGTATATGGCGATCACCACCTGCCCGCCGGGCACGTCATCTTCCTCGATTTCGAGCGTGGCGACGTTTGTGACCTCGTAATCGTGACAGCGAAAGCTCACTTCCTGATAGGGGTTGAGGCGCGGTGGGGCCGCCTGCCGGACCAGCAGTTGGTAGGAACCGGTCGTCGTGCCGTTTTCGTTGCCGACGCGGGTGGCGACCAGCGTATACTGCCCGGCGTCCTCGACATGATAGTCCAGCGTGACCGTACCGCCCAGGCTGCCCTCATCGCTGCGCGCCAACAGCGACCCGTCAGGGCCTAGAATGCCCAGCAGGGGCGCGAGCGTCTCACTGGCCTGCATCTCCGCCGAGATCACATCGCCCGAAGCCGCCTCAATCTGCCACCAATCCCAAAAAGCCTGCTCGGTGAGGGTTTCGTCCACCGGCTGATCGTAGTTAATCGGCTCGGTCAGGGGCGCGTCGCCATCCTGCGCTAGCAGCGGCAGCGCCAGCACGAACAATATGGCAATGAACAAAAGACGTGGAGTCAACAAGCTGCGCATGATCGTTCTCTCCGGCTGTCAGCCCTGACCCACTCATTGTACCATCGTCTCACCCAGCGGCGCTTTCGCCCAGTTGAAGCTGGTAGGCCGGGCTGAAAAACTGGCGATAGGTCAGGTAAGCGGCGATCAAACCGGTGAAGGTGGACGCGCCGACCAGCATGTACATCACGATCAATTGAAGCTGCACGGCTTGCATCGGCGAGGCCCCCGCCAGGATCATGCCAGTCATCGCGCCGGGCAGTTTGATAAGGCCAACCGTCTTGGTCGTATCGACAATCGGCACCATCGCGCTGCGCAGCGAGCGCCGGAACTGGTCCAGCGAAGCCTGGCGGCTGGTCGCGCCCAGGGCCAACCGCGATTCGATCAGCAGGCGCTGGTCGTAATAGTCATCGGTGAGGCGGGTAATAACCAGAGTGGCCGTCGTCATGGCATTGCCGACCACCATGCCGCCAATCGGAATGATGTCACGCGGGACGAAGTCGAAGACCCGCAGCAGCACCAGGATGCCAATCGTCAGCGCTGAGCCGACGCCAATCGCCACCAACGCGACCGTATGGGCATTGGGCGTTTTGCGCGCACGCTGGCCGCTGGTGCGCCCGGCGATGACGATCATCACCAGCAGCGAGGCCAGGGTCCACAGGGGATTATCCTGCTGGAAGATCAACTGTAAGGCATAGCCGATCAGGATCAACTGGATAAAGCTGCGCACAGTGGCGATAAAGAGATCGCGTTCCAGATCCGCCTGCTGCCAGCGCGAAATGCCGATAGCGATCAGCACAAAGGCAATCGACAGTACCACCGCGCTCAGGTTATCCAGGCCGCTGAAGAAATCGAGATTGATGGTGTTCATGAATCGTGCAGTCCTTTCTCATCGCCAGTTGCAAAAGCCAGGGCGCGAGGGTCGCCATTGTCTGGGTCCAGCATGGCTGAGGCGCTGTCCACCCGCAGCACGCGCCCCTCGTCGAGCAGCAGCACCCGGTCGGCCACGCGACGGGCCTGCTCAATCGCGTGCGAAACCCATACCAGCGTCAGCCCGAGTTGATCGCGCAGCCGCAGCAGCGACTCTTCGACGTTGCGCGTGACGATAGGGTCCAGCGCCGAGGTTGGCTCGTCCAGCAGCAGCAACTGCGGCTCGTTTGCCAGCGCACGGGCAATCGCCAGCCGCTGCTCCTGGCCGCCAGAGAGTTCCAGCGCGTTCTTATCGAGCAGGTCCACCGGCAGTGAGGCCAGCTCAAGCAGCTCCACCTGTCGTTCGCGCGAAAGGGCAATTCCGCGCAGCGAGGGGCCGTAGCAGAGGTTCTCGGCAATGCTGCCGTTGAAGGGCGCGGTCTTCTGGAAGATCATGCCCACCCGGCAGCGCAGTTCCGTGACCGGGATGGCCGTGATGTCCTGGTCTTGCAGGAAAATCTGCCCCGGCCCAGCTTCTTCCAGGCGGTTGAGACAGCGCAGCAGCGTGCTTTTGCCGCCACCGCTCGGCCCAATGATGACTAGAATCTCACCTGCGGCGACGCTGAAGCTGACGTCATGCAGGACCGGCACGCCGCGCCGGCTGACCGAAAGAGTCCGTACTTCGATGATGTTGTCCACAATAAGCAGGTCCTAACAGATTGTAGGGGAGCACCTGCGTGTGCTCCCGGCGAATGAAACCATCGATTCGACCCCACAGCCACGAGTCTACACCGCTGCCCCGGTCCATGCACGCGGTTCCCTTTTGCGCCGCCGCCGCGTAGACTTGTAGCCTGTTTGCAGGACACGGCCCGCCGTGTCCCTATAAGTTTAGCGCACAGGGGATATTGGATTGATGGCACTGGCAACACGGCTTCGCTGGCCGCTGCTGGTCGGCCTGCTGCTGATCGTGGCGGCACTGGGCACACACGGCCTGAGAGCGAAACCGATCTGGTACGATGAATACTGGTCGCTCTACTACGCCGGGAGCACCCCGCAGTACGGTCCGGCTTCGATTGGCGAGACCTGGGAGCGCGTGGCCGTCACCGAGGATACCAACCCGCCCGGCTACTATCTTCTGCTCAACCTCTGGGGCCAGCTGGCCGGATGGAGCGTCTTCGCCACCCGTGCCTTCTCGCTGCTGCTGGGCCTGCTGGCCGTCGCCTGGATATACCGGCTGGGCGCAGATCTGGGCGGCCCGGTCGCCGGGATAGGCGCGGCAGTCGGCCTGGGACTCTCCGCCTTCTTCGTCAGCTACACCTACGCCCTGCGCGCCTACGCCCTTTACGTGCTGCTGGTGACGCTGCTGCTGTGGGCCTACTGGCGTGTGATCCATGCGCGCCACACTCGCCTGAGCGCGGTGCTGCTGGTGCTGGCCGCAGCCGGGCTGCTCTATACGCATTTCATGGCGGTCTCACTGCTGGCCGCGCTGGGCCTCTACCACCTGCTGATCGTGCGCAAGGACCGCCGCTGGTGGATCGTTGCCGGACTCGCCGTGCTGGCCGGGCTGCTCTTCCTGCCCTGGGCACAGATCGCCTTACGGGCCAGCCGTGAGGTCTCCGCCGACCCCTCGCGCGATTTCTACGCGCTGGACAGCTTCTCGCTCTTCGTCACCACCCTGAACACCTTCAGCAACAGCAGTCTGGCCCTGCTGGCGATCTTCGGCTGCTTTGCCCTGCGCGCGCGCGGACGCGGCTTCGTGATTTTTCTGGCACTGGGGACGCTGGGGCTGTCGCTGCTGCTCAACGCCCAACTGCATTTCATCGCCGATGCACGCTACATGTTCGCGCTCTGGCCGCTGCTGGCGCTGCTGGTCGGCCTGGGCACAGCGGCGATGGCCCGCACACGGCTGCACCCGGCCCTGCCGCTGGGACTGTGGGGACTCGCTGGGCTGGCGCTCAGCCTGGGTCTGACGCCGACTCAGGCCGGGACTCAGACGACGATCCAGACGCATCTGAACTGGGATACGCTGGCTGCGCGTCTGGCAGCCGATGTCGAGCCAGGAGACGCGGTCATCTACACGCTGCCACAGAACACGCCCTACTGGCTGCACGCACCAGTCGCCGAATATTATCTCTATGATCTCGCCGCGCAGATCGACCCCTTCCCGCGCTGGCTGCGCCCGGCGAGTCCGCTGCCGGACCGGATTCCGCTGCGGCTGCACCTGGTCGAATCGGAGCCGACCACCGCGCCCGCCGATTTTCAGGCGCAGGCGGAGACCCTGCTGGCTGAGGGTGGTCCGCTGTGGATGGCCTACAATCCTACGCTGCCGCCCTCACCCTTCGCCCTCCCGGCTTTCTATGCCACGCTGAACGACGCGGGCTATGCTGCCTGTGATCCCATGAGCGCTCAGCCAGACCTCTCGCTGACGCTCTACGCCCGTCTTAAGGGTGTCGCGCCAGATTTGCGTTTCGGCGAGGGGATCAACGTCTCGCTGCTCGACCCACTGCCGCAGAGCGCCTCCGGATCATCTGCGGCTGCTGCTGGGCTGGCGACTGGCCGATGACGTGCCGCTGAACACCTACTCAGTCGGCATCCACCTCGACAGCGCCGAGGGACAGTTCGTGGGCAATCAGGATGCAGGCATCCCGGCGAGCCGCAGCGGCTGCCAGTTTGTGAGCCTGCCGCTGAAAGGTCTCGCGCCGGGGCAGTACAGCGTCTACATGGTCGTCTACAACTGGCAGAGCGGGGAGCGTCTGGCAGGCCAGGGCAGTGAGACGCAAGCGACGGATCGAGTCCCCATTGGCGAGTTCGAGGCCCTGTCTTCTGCGAACTGAAATCCTCCCTGAGCGCTCGTCAATGAGCTGGTGAAAGCAGATGAGCCTGGATCATGTAGCGTTCGTCGTCGACCTTCCCGCCCCATAACTCGACCTGATCGCTCAGAGTCCGAACTACAGTGTTAGTCAATGAAACAGGCAGCATCTCAATGATTTGCTGAGAATGCAGACCGGCACCAGTATGCCAGAAACCTTCAACTAACAGTAATTGCCCACCTGATCTGAGGAGTTGAACCCATCGTTGAAGGACCTGATCCGGGTCAGGCAGCATCCACAATACATGACGGCAAACAATCGCGTCGAACTGCTGTGGCGGAAACTGAGGAAACGCGGCATCCATGACATGAAACGCGATGGCCTGTTGGGCAGTTCTGGCTTTTGCTTCCGCCAGGGCAATCATTTCAGGCGAGAAATCAATTGCAGTTACCTTGCAGCCCAATCCCGCCATCACGAAACTCAGGGACCCGGTCCCACAACCGATATCCAATGTTTCAGCGTGGCTCGAAGGCAAAGAGTCCCTGAGCAGACCTGTCCATGCGTCTAGCACAATCGGATCGCGCAGTCCATGATCGGGTTCCTTGTCGAATGAGGCTGCTTCGGCATTCCAGATCTGACGCAACTCGTGCAAGTGCTGCTCATAGTCGGGCGGCGTATTGTCATACATCATTGATTCCCTCTGTGTTCACAATAGACTATCACACATTGCGGCACTGCCCTGGTCATCGAATCAAAAAGCCGGGACCTGTGGACCCCGGCTCTTGTATATTCGTGAGATGATCTTATTTCAGATCGACCTTCGCGCCTTCGGCTTCCAGCTTGGCTTTGGCGTCGTTGGCCGCATCCTTGCTGATCTGCTCGATGACGGTCGAAGGTGCGCCTTCGACCAGCTCTTTGGCTTCTTTCAGGCCCAGGTCGGTGAGGGCACGCACGGCCTTGATGACGTTGATCTTCTTGGGACCAATATCGGTGAGGATCACGTCGAACTCGGTCTGTTCTTCTTCCGGTTCCGCCGCTGCTGCCGCAACCGCGCCTGCCGCCATCATCACCGGGGCCGCCGCCGCTGCGGTCACGCCCCATTTTTCTTCCAGCATGGTCTTGAGTTCAGCCGCTTCCAGGATGGTCAGCGCGCTCAGTTCATCGACAATCTTTTCCAGGTCAGCCATTTTTCACCCTTTCGTATTTGACTAGGCCGCCTCGCCTTCGCCAGAATTCTCCTGGACGTAGGCGTGCAGTACATTGACAATATCGGAAGTCGCCGCGTTGAGGACGCTGACGAGGCCCGTCGCGGGTTGGACCATCAGCCCGGCCAGTTGGGCACGCAGCTCGTCCAGCGACGGGAGTTTGGAGATTGCGGTGACTTGCTGGGGGGTCAAGACGTTGCCCAGCATGACTCCACCTTTGATGATGAAGACCTCTTCGTGATCCTTCTGGAAATCCAGCAGCGTCTTCGCCATGCCGGGCATATTGCCATCAGCAAAAGCGGTCGCCACCGGCCCAAGGAGGAGGTCTTCCGGTACGGGCCACTCTTTGTCGTTCAGCGCCCGTGTGAACAGGGTGTTCTTGGTAACGATATAAGCGGCATTCGATTCGCGCAGTTTCTTACGCAGATCATCCAGATGCCCGACAGTCAGACCGCGATATTCGGTCACGACGAAGCCGGTCGCATGGTCGAGGATCTCGCCGTAGATCTGCACGAGTTCGCGTTTGCGCTCCTTACTCAGTGCCAAGCGTCTAGCCCTCCTTTCCTTACGATGACGACAACAAAAAACGGCCCGCATAAAGCAAGGGCCGCCGCTGTTCAAGCACCGTCTGGTCCCTCACCTCGGCAGGAGATTAAGCTCTATTGAGCGCCTGCTGTCTGCGGTAAGTCGTTTCTAGTTGTACGACAAAGCATTATAGGGACGAATAACGCAGCGTCAAGGTTTAGTTCGGGCAGATGCGCAGGTAATCCAGCAGGAAGCGGTTGGGCACGATGGACGAGGATCCCCAGAAGGCGATGCGGCCATTGGGCCAGGTCGAATCATGGAACGTGGTAATCGTGCGCCCGTTGATGTAGACGGTGTACTCGTCGCCGTGAATATCGACTCGCAGGGTGTTCGCCACACCGTCGCCCAGGCGAATAGCATCGGTCGTCGTCCAATCGACGATGCTCTGGTAGCCCTTCTGAAAACGGGCAATGCGGTAGGCCCCGGTGCTGCTGAGCATGAAGGCCAGGAAATTGTTCTCGTCCTGGTAGCGCAGCCACAGGCCGGTGCGCGTCCCCGGCGCGCTGAAGTTGTCGGCCAGGATCACCGCCTCAATGCGCGCATCGGTCAGATTCTGGACGCGCGTCCCACGAAGGCTGGCCCAGGAGGTCCCCTCACTTTCGCCGACAGGCAGGAAATTGAGCCTGATTTCGAAGAAATCGTCGATGATGCGCTCGGTAGACTGCACGTTAGTGCGGGTATCCTGGAACCAGTCGTTGCTGGAGATTCCATTGGCGAAAGTGTCTTCGATAATCGGGTTGCACGATGGCCCCAGTACCGGGCGGGCGGGCACCGGCGTGGTTCCGCCCGTGTTGCTCTCGATAGGATCGACAAAGTAGCTCACGTCGCCTTCCGCGATCCAGCCCTGGACGCCCGACGGCGTCTGAATGCGGAACCAGGCCATATTCTGGTTACAGACCGGGCCTTGCAGCACATCGAAGGTGCTGAGCACGGCAATCTGAGTCACCCGCGCATAGGTGGTGCCGGCGTCAGCGCGCACGTTGACCGGTGTGGGATCGTCATCGCGGACAATCCCGCGTCCGCCCACCACCAGCCGTGTCGGCAGCGCCCCAGGACAGTTCGCCGTGACGGGCGTCAGGCTGGCGACAGCCGTCGTCGGCAGCGGCGGCAGTGTGGCTGTGATGGTATGCGTCGGCGTGGGGCTGGGCCGCCGGGTTGCGGTCGCGGTCGCTGTGGGCGTATCAGTCGGCGGTGGAGCAATCGGCAGCACCGAGAGATTGCCCGCCGTATTGACAAAGGCACTAAACGATGTCACCCAGCCCAGGCGGCCATCCGGCAGCAGCACCTGGAACCAACCGCCATCGGCGCTGATGCCCAGGATGTCCAGCTGACCCTGGCTGCTCAGCATGGCGATGTCAGGATAATTGGACCCCGGCCCACCCCGCACCACCAGATCGCGCAGCGCGGCGACGTAAGGCGTGGCTGGAGTCGGTGAAGGCGTGATGGTTGGCGTACTGGTCGCCGTCGGCGTGTTGCTGGGTGTGAGAGTCGGCGTCATTGACGGTGTATGCGTACTGCTGGGCGTCAGAGTCGGCGTGCGAGTCGGCGTCACGGTGGCCGTTGGCGTGCGCGAGGGCGTCGCCGTATCAGTGTCCGTCGGGGTTGGCGTGTGCGAAGCAGTCGCGGTCGCTGTGGGCGTATTGGTCGCAGTAGCTGTGTTCGTCAGTGTGCGGGTCGGCGTATCGCTGGGCAGAGGCGTATCGGTCGGCGTGACCGTCGGCGCTTCGGCAATCGGCACCCCGGCCAGATTACCCGCCGCGTTGACCTGAGCCGCTGCGGTCGTGATCCAGCCGCTGCTGCCATCCGACAAAGCCACCTTGTACCAGCTCCCCTCTTCGCTGATGCCCTCGATGACGACTTCGGTATTCGCCGCCAGCGTATCCACAATCGGATACTGTTGGCCCGGCCCAGTGCGCACTGGAATGCTGCGAAACGCCGAGACGACGGCGCGTTCAGGCGTGGCTGTTGGCGTATCGGATGGCGGAAGGGTCGCGGTCGCGGTGTGGGTCGGCGTGGGACTGGGCGGCGAAATCACCGCCAGCGGATTGCCCCCACTGAGCGCCAACAGAGCAATCAAGGCGACAACGATAACGGCTGCGCCTCCGGCAGCCATCATGCGCGGCGAGAATCGCGGCTGAGCGCTGGGGGCAGGTAGGGTTGTCGGGGCCGGAACCGCACCGAGTTCGGTCGGCGTATCCTCCGGGGCCAGCGAGCCTTTGGGCGGTGCAGGTGACGGCGGTGTGGTTGGTGGCGCAGGGCTGGCCGGTGTTTCGGGCGGCACCTCCAGAACACGCTTGGGCAGCGTGGTCGTAAAAAATCGGGTTGAAGATGGCGGAACAGCCTGCACGGCCTCGGCAAAAGCGGAGGCAAAGTCACGCGTCGAGGGATAGCGGTCTTGCGGTGATTTCGCCAGCGCCGTATCCAGCACCGGCTTGATGGCTTCCGGCAGGTCACTGCGCCAGATCTGTGGCGGCGTGGGCATCTCGGTGAGGTGCTTGTGCATCAGGATATAGGGCGTCGTGCCTTCGAAGGGCATCCGGCCCGTCACCAGATGGTACATCATGACACCCAGCGAATACTGATCCGCCGCTGAGGTGACGCTCTCACCGCGCCACTGCTCCGGGGCCATGTAGGCCGGGGTGCCCATCGTGACACCGGTGCCGGTCAGGTTGGTGGTCGCACCGATCAGCTTGGCGATGCCGAAATCGACCAGGAAGGGGCTGCCCTGATCGTCAAACATGACGTTGCTGGCCTTGATGTCGCGGTGAATCACGCCCCGGCTGTGGGCATAATCCAGGGCCATCGCCAACTGCCGCAGCACTTCGGCGCTTTCGGCCAGGGCCGGGAGCTTGCCATCGGTCGATTCAGCGTGGGCCATACGGTCGGCCAGCGAGCCGCCGGTCAGCAGGCGCATCACCACGTAATAAATGCCGCCCTCGTTACCGTAATCGTAAACCGGGACGATGTGGGCGTGTTCCAGCGAGGCGGACATCTGCGCCTCACGTTGAAAGCGGGTGGTGGAGACTTTATCCTGGGCGATAGCAGGCGGCAGCAGCTTGAGGGCCACATCGCGCCGCAGATCCGCCTGATAGGCCCGGTAGACCGCACCCATGCCACCCATGCCGATCAGCTCGCGGATTTCGTACCTGCCGAACTGTTCACCGGCCAGCGCGCGAATGTTGGTCCCCAGCATGGACTGTGACGCGGGATCGACGGTGGCCGTCGGGCTTTCGTGCAGCCAGGCCGCCGTATTCTCGATCACGCGAGCCAGGAACTCAACCGATTGATCGACATTTTCCTGCTTCTGGTCGAAGATCAGGACGCCGTCACGTTCCAGCAGCGCGCGCACCTGCGGCGTGGGGATTTCGTGCGATTCGAGGGGCCGGTAGCTTTCCTGGAAGACCGGCACCATCGGTTTATCCAAACCGTGCGCAATCTCGACCTCGCGGCGCACCCAGTCGGATTCGAAGGTCGAATCGGCAACCAGACAGACGAAGACGTCCGAGTTCTGGATAGCATCACGCAGGCGCACGGGGATTTCGCTGACCGAGTCGCTGCGATCTGTATCCAGATGCACATCGATGTGATGGCGTTCGCGCAGCTTTCCGGCGATCAGAATCGCCAGGTCGGCGCTGGGTTGGCGGCGGTAGCTAATAAAGACGCTTGGCATCACACTCCTGGCCGGTGCATCAGGCGATGCCCTCAGTATAGTGCGCGGCTAAGGGGATGGCAATTTATAAACGCGATAGGATCCCAGGCCGGGATAGGGATCGCCGATCTGGGTGACTTCCGTAAGGTAACGCTGGAAATCTGGCCCCATAAACGGCCCATATTCATCCTGCACGGCATGGTCAAAGTCCAGGAAGTAGCTTGCGCCTGCTGTCCGCATGTAAGCCATAAGCGCCTGCTGCTGGCTGGCAGCAAAAGCATTGGGGTTCACCACACCGTCAAGATTGATCGTTGTCCGCCCGCTGTAATAGCCGATAATGCCGGAATTCATGCTGGCGGCGACAGTATCCGCAGGAGTATTATCCCGCAGCCACAGCGCTGCGGCGTACATCCGGTCGCGCTGCCAGGGATAATAGCCCACCTGCCATGCAAACAGGCCTGCCACAATGGCTCCCACCAGACCAAGCGCCATCAAGACCATCTTCAGACGCTGCTTCGTCACACAATACCAGAACAGCCCTACTCCCACAGACAGGGCCTGCGCATTGACCACAAAGTACCAGGGACGCGGATACCAGCGCAGCATCGTGTAAATCACGACCAGGATCAGGCCGCCTCCCAGCAAGAATACCCCAGGCAGCGCAAGGGTCCGCAGTCGTGCATCAGACACGCCGCGCCATAAGCCATACAACGCCAGGGGCCACAACAGGAACCCGACCAACATGGGCGCGCCCAGATAATCTCCGCGAATCCAGGGTGGAAGCGAGGTGATGGTGTTCAGCGACAATTGCCATAGGGCTGCGCCTGGATTTTGCTCCAGAAAGCGTGTTTGCGCTGCCCAGGGCACGGCCACACTGCTGACCTGCACGAAAGCCGAGCCGAAGTTGACCTGATTCCAGATCAACCAGGGAGCAATAACGACTGCCGCAACCCCCGCGCCCAGGAGCGTCCACCGCCACCTGAAAGCCCCCGGCAGACGCCACAGGACATAAAATCCCAGCCCGACAAGGATCACAGCGGTATCCGTGCGCGCCAGAAATGCCAGCCCAAACGACAATCCCCAGAGTATAGTATTCCGGCGATCTGGCGCTTCGATAAGACGCATGGAACGGGTCCATGCGACCGCAATCATCAGTGCCGCCAGCGCGGTCTCAAGGCCATTCACAGACTGGAAAATCGGCATACTATTGATCGCATACAGCCCACCAGCGATCAACCCTGCCGCATCATCAAGGTAATGTCGGACGACACGGAAGAGAATCACAGCCACCAGACTGTCCAGCAGCGCGCCTATCACCAGCATCACATGCACGGGCAGATCAGGGTCCGCCGCAGGCAGCAGAAACACCGGCAGATTCACCAGCAGCCAGAGCGGGTGCCAGCCGTTGCTGGGATTCAAGCCATCAACCGATGGACTCCCGGTGGCGACGATATTTTCTGCGGTCAGAAAGTAATAGTAAGCATCATCCGGCAGCATCTTGTTGATCTGCACCGGCACCGGCTGCATCGCTATGCCGAATCGTGGGAGAAAGGCAATCACAAAAACGCTGAGGGTAAGGATCGCCGCACGCGACAGTTTCAGAGCGCTTCGCGTTGACGTATCCAGTCTCAGATCCTTCGATGATTCCATGGCGTGTTGAAGTTTCTCTCGAACTGTGCCCAGGGTATGTTAGCAGTGTAGCAGAGAGTTGGGGATAGGGGCATTGAGGTACGCCCTGTCATGCTGGTTTGTGAT
Organism: uncultured Chloroflexia bacterium; assembly: GCA_963772595.1. Taxonomy (GTDB): domain Bacteria; phylum Chloroflexota; class Anaerolineae; order Aggregatilineales; family Phototrophicaceae; genus CAVYXZ01. Next base: position 69,630 of record CAVYXZ010000004.1, read on the forward strand.
GAGATTACGAAGTTTCGACTGCCGCGAGGGCGGACTCAAGATCATCGACCAGGATGGCCTGCCACTTAAACATCGAGAGATTGTACATCAGTTGGAGAAAATTGCGGATCACAGGCGTTATGCCGACAATGATCGTTTCGCCTTTGTTAGGCCGCAGTTCGCGGCGTGTCGCGTGCAGCGCCGAT
>CAVYXZ010000005.1:0-299495 GCA_963772595.1 uncultured Chloroflexia bacterium
TAGCTGAATTGGCGCTCGACCTCTCGCTGAGGCAAGATGACGCCCACCTAGCCCAGTGCTACAACATTCTCGGCATTCTGGCGCGCCACCGCGATGATCTGGACGCGGCGCAGCAGCACCAGACGACCAGCCTGGACATCGCCATCGAATTCGGGACATCGTCAGCATGGAGGTCGCCATCCGAACAATCTGGCGCTGACACTCATCGCTGAGCAGGATCTGGACCGGGCCGAGGCCATGCTCCAGCGCGCGCTGATCCTCTGCGAGCAGCAGGGCGACCGGCATCGGGCCGCCGCGCTGCATAACAATCTGGCCGACCTGTATCACCAGATGGGCCGGGCTGAAGAGGCCATGCAGCATCTCAAGCAGGCGGTGGCGCTCTTCGCGACGATTGGCGCAACAGTGCCAACGCATAATGCCGAGATATGGCGGCTTTCAGAATGGTGATGCATGGACTTCACTAAGGAACCTCAGTCGCAGATAAGGAGGGATGCCCGCCGCAAGAAGCGGTAGCTCATGCCGCCCTTATGCATGTCAGCCCGAAACTGGGCTTTGTCAGGGTTACGGAGATCGCTTTCGGTTGACAGCGGAACTGGGACCTCAAACCGATGGATATGCCTAGTTAACGTACCTGAGACCCTTCAGGTCCATCCCTCCGTAAACTTAGTGGGTCAGTTGCTGTGCCTATAGGCAAATAGCAGGGGTAAAATGGTGGTTAAGGAGTATGGAGAAAGCAACCTGACTATGGGCCGACGAGCAAAAGATTCCCTTCGTCCACTGACCCCAGAGGAACAGAGCGATCTGGAAAGCATTAGCCGGGCGCGGAACGCGCCAGCAGAAGCCGTCATCCGTGCCAAAATTCTGCTGGGGGTTGCCGGTGGGATGACCCGCACGCAGGCGGCTCACAGCGTAGGCCGGAAGAGCAATGATGCGGTGTCTACACTCGTTCAACGCTTTAATGAAGCAGGCTTGGATGGGCTGATTCCACGTCATGGCGGCGGCTTTCCCACTCAGTATGGGGACGCGGAAAAAGCCCGCATTCTGCGTGAGTTTGAACGCCAGCCAGACCTGGAAACGGATGGAACCGCCACCTGGTCGTTGACGACGTTGCAGCGCGCGCTCCGGGTCGCTGAGGATGGTCTAGCCCAGGTGAGCACCGCGACTATCCTCAAAGTGCTGCATGAAGCGGGGTACAGCTGGCAACGCGATCGGAGTTGGAGCCAGACGGGGCAGGCAGTGCGCAAGCGCAAAGGCGGGAAAGTCATCATCACCGACCCGGATACGCGGGCAAAAAAACATGATTGAACGAGCCTATGCCCTGGCGGAAGACCTGGGCATCGCGCTGTGGTGCGAGGATGAAGCGGGCCCTTACGGCACGGTCCCATATCCAGGCGGCCATTGGCAGCCCGAAGGTCAACCCGCTTGCTACCCGCACGAGTATGTTCGTGACGGCACAGCCAAGTTGTTGACCTTGTTTCACCCGAAAACGGGTGTTGTCCGCGTCAAAGGTGTGACCAATACTCGCAATGAAACCCTACACGCCTGGTTGAAGGGTGAATTGGCCGCCATCCTGGCAGCCTTGCCTGAGCCAGACCCTGTGACGGATCCGCCTGCGAACCGATTATTCTGGGAAAGCTGGCGCACGGAGGTTTCGGTGAAGGTGACCTTGAGTGCCGACTTACCGCCCCTGCGCTTGTTGCTGGTGCTGGATAATCTGGTGGGACACAAAAATCCCGACTGGCTGATCTGGTGCTTCCAGCAGGGCATCCTGCCGATTTACACGCCCCTCGGCGGCAGTTGGCTCAATATGGCCGAGTCGATTCAGCGTATTCTGAAACGACGGGCACTGGACGGCTTTCACCCACAGGCTGTCCAAACGATTATTGATCGGTTGGAAAGTGTCGCACGAGGTTGGAATGCCCATCCGACCCCCTTTATCTGGAACGGCAACCGGCGGGCGCGACGGCAACGGGCCGATGCGAGACGCTTGCATCGCCTGGGTGGCTCTGGCGCGGCAACGCCACACCCGATTGAACGCCTCAATAAATGGCGATGTTCACAGCAACTGACCCACTAGTATATCGTCAAGTAGAGATTGATGGGCAAGGTTGGTATAGTTATCCAAAGTGAAGGGATGAACTATGCCAGGCAAGAAGTACATGGTCGAACTGACGGCTGAAGAACGCCAGTATCTGCTGGATATAACGAGCAAGGGAAACATCGGCGCACGCAAGATGAAACGCGCCCAGATTCTGCTCAAAGCGGATGAGGGCCTGAAGGATGAAGACATCGTTACGGCTCTGAACACCAGTCGTCCAACCGTAGAGCGCATCCGCAAGCGCTTTGTCGAGGGTAATCTGGACAAAGCCCTCAACGATGATCCACATCCAGGTGGCAAGACGAAGATCGATGGACGCGCCGAAGCCCATCTGATCGCACTGGCCTGTAGCGATGCACCCGATGGACATGAGCGCTGGACGCTGCGATTGCTGGCAGACAAACTGGTCGAGTTGGGAGTGGTCGCTGCGGTTTCACACGAGACGGTGCGCCAACGCTTGAAAAAAATGATCTGAAGCCTTGGCGTAAGCAGATGTGGTGCATCCCCGCCGCCAATGCCCATTACGTCGCGGCGATGGAGGCGGTGCTTGACTTGTACGAACGTCCTTATGATCCGCAGGAACCGGTGATGTGTTTTGACGAGACGAGTAAACAACTGATTGCAGAAACGCGCTGTCCTTTGCCCGCACAACCGGGTCAGCCGCTGCGCTACGACTATGAATATGCGCGTCGAGGCACGCGCAATTTGTTCCTGTTTTTCGAGCCACTGGCAAACTGGCGGCATGTGGAAGTCACCGAACGTCGTACCCAGCAGGATTTTGCTTACCAGATGCAGTGGCTGGTCGATGCGCGCTACCCGGATGCCGTTTGCATTCATATCGTCCTGGACAACCTCAACACCCATACTGAAGCTGCGCTCTATGAAACATTTCCACCGCGGGAAGCGAGGCGTATTTTGAGCAAACTACGCTTTCATTACACCCCTAAACACGCCAGTTGGCTGAATATGGCTGAAATTGAGTTCAGCGTCTTCTCGCGCTCTTGCTTACGACAGCGCATGCCCGATGAGCTGGCTCTCAAACGCCATGTCGACGCCCTTGAACATGAGCGCAACTCTCGCCAAGCGACCATTGACTGGCAATTCACCTGTGACGATGCTCGAATTAAGCTCAAACGCCTTTACCCATCTTTGTCCGATTGACAGAGTACTAGGCATTTTTATGTCCATCCCAGTTTGCATCAGTCTGAATAGCATAGCCCAAGACTTTCCCGTCAGCGCAATTCGCCAAACGTCCGTTACCTGAGCGTATTGATGCAGGTATGCTTCCCTTTCATACTCCAATCTGCGTCAATAATCTGCCGCGCAGGCACAAAGCAACAGAGAGCCTTAGATGCCTTGCAGCGACTTCTGAAGGCACACGTAACAACATGCTCCGACGAGATAGTCAGCCCCCTTGCCCCATTTACAAAACTACAGCAAAAACGATCGTACGTGTACAATCATGACAGGGTCAATCTACGTCAAGCCATAAGGTCAGGCAATTATGCAGTTTCCGTACAATGCCGCTGAAATAGTTGGTCGATCCATAGAGCAGGATCAACTGCACAAGCTGCTCAAACGAAGCATCCAATCACAAGGACAGGTTGTTTTGTTGACCGGCGAAGCGGGTATCGGGAAAACTCAGTTGCTAACTTATCTGGCCAATCAGGCTGGTAACGCTGACCTCGATGTAAATCGGGGTCAATGTACTGAACAAGATCAGGAATTTCCCTTTGCGCCTATCGTCGATGGACTTCGCACACGTTTTTCTGGGGCCCCGGTTGAAGAATTGAAGCATATCATTGGGCCATTTCAATCAGAACTTATTCGACTGCTCCCGGAATTAGCCCTAAAACTTGAAACTTCAGCCCCCTCTGCTTTGCACGATCCCGAAGCAGAGAAACGGCGTCTATTTGAGGTGCTGATCCAAATCTACCAAAGGATGAGCCAATCAGGACTGCTCCTGATTTTTGAGGACATTCACTGGTGTGATGACAATAGTCTGGAGTTCATTCGTATCCTCACACGCCGAGTCGCTAAGTTGCCGATCATGGTGGCCCTCAGCAGTCGAGATCGGCCACCCGATAGTAAGGTCGCAAAACTACAAGCGTATTTGAATCGCTCAGAGAATGCACTGTCGATCAGCTTACAGCCGCTAAGCCAACCCGACCTGGAATTGTTGCTCAAGGTGGTGCTGCAGACCACCGAGCCAATCCATCCTGCACTGCTGCAACAACTCAACACCCTGACACAAGGTAATCCCCTATATGCGCAGCAAATCGTCTACATGCTTCAGCAGAACCGGCAGATCAATCTGGTCAATGGTGCCTGGATCGTGACCAACACCACTGGGACCGTTGACATCCCGCGGTCTATCAAACAGACCGTTCAACATCAGCTGTTGGCCCTGAAAGATGATGATACGCAATTGTTGCAATATGCTGCGGTCGCGGGCCGTGAATTCAATCTATCCCTGTTACAGGGGACGATGCACATCGACAATGCCCGGCTGCTGGTGACCATCAAGAAACTCATCGAACGGCATTTCTTTGACGAAATGTCTCGTGATCGTTTCGCCTTCCATCATACAATCATCCGGCAGGCGATATACGATAGCATGTTGATCCGGGAACGCCAGAGTATTCATCAAGCCATCCTGCTATATCTTGAAACAACGGAATCGTCAGTCAATCTGGCTGACCTGGCCTACCACGCTTACAATGCCGAGACCTGGGAGACTGCCTATGTGTACGGATTTCAGGCGGGGCAACATGCCTTGTCGCTGCATTCACCGCAAGCAGCAGTCGAACAACTCACGCATGCAGTGCAGGCGGCTCAGCACATGGACAGGACCGATATCGCTACAGTATACAGGCTGAGGGGGGATGCCTTCAGTAAGCTGAGCAGGTTCCAACCCGCCCATGACGATTATGAAACGGCCCTGCACCTTGCCGAACACTCTGGTGATCGTATGGAGGCCTGGGAGTCGCTTGATTCACTTGGAAAACTCTGGGCAGCACGGGACTATCAACAGGTGAAAGACTATTGTGAACGCGCACTGGCTCTGGCCCGTGAGATGGAAGATAAGTTGACGATTGCACACAGCCTGAATCGCCTCGGCAACTGGTACCTCAATGTCGGCTACATTGAACATGCGCTTAAGTATCATGAGGAAGCTCTGGCTATTTTCGACGACATCGAGGATATGGCAGGTAAAGCCGAAACATTCGACCAGCTTGGGATGGCAACAAGCTATGATTTTCGCTTTGCCCAGGCAGTAACTTACTATCGCAGTGCTATTGAACTCTATCGTAAGCTTGATGATCGTCAATCCATCGTCTCCACGCTCGCCAATCTGGGACTTATGACCCTCAACTCCAGGATGATTCTCGAATCCATCCAGATCGCACGCGAGATCGGCCTGTACAGCGCCGAAGCCTATGGCTGTCTTTGCGCAGGGAACGTATTTTCGAACCTTGGGCAAATGAGCGAGGGTATCGCGTATGTCCAACAGGCGATGGAGCTGGCGCAGACCATCAATCATAGCGAATGGCTGGCGGCTGCTCACCTCAGGCTCGGCCTGATCTATGTGGATTTGTTTGCCGCGGACAAGGCAGCAGAACATGCGGAAATTGGCATGACCCTGGCGCAGCAGGTGGGTTCACAGCTGTTTACTGATCGGGCAATGGGCTTACAGGTCAGGATATTAATCGCGCAGAATAAACTCGACGAAGCCGAAGCGCTGCTCGCCGACAATCAGCCATTGGCGAAGTTCCTGCTCCACCAGTTTGAGCTTACAACAGCCAGATCTGAATTGGCGATCGCGCAGGGACAGCCCGGAAAGATTATCGCCCTCGCGGAAGAAATCGAGCGTATAAGCAAACACGCTGAAGCTGAGTTTGCCGCCCTTCCCTTTCTAAGCTTCTACGCCCCCTTCGCTGCGCAGGCCTTCTTATTCCTGGAGAAAAGGGAGCAGGCAATGAAAATACTCCAGGGTGCTAGAGATATTGCGCAGCGCTTCAACCTGATCTCACTGACGTGGAAAATCGAGGTCCTGTTGGGAAGCGTTCTGATAAAGGATGACCAGAGTACAGCACAGAACCACTTCAATACTGCGCGCCATAGCATTCGTCAAATCTCGGAGACCGTTCCGGCAAACCTGCGCCAGAATTTCCTCAATCATGCCCTGGCGAAAATACCCGCGAGCAGTGGTCGGGACGCCGCTAAATCTGAAGCTCACGATTTGACACGCCGCGAGACAGAGATCGTCCGCGAAATTGCGTTGGGGAAGAACAACCAACAAATCGCCGACGATTTGCATATCACCATCAAAACGGTTGAAGCCCATATCACCCGAGTTCTATCGAAACTCAATATGACGTCGCGCACGCAGATTGCCTTGTGGGCCGTCGATCATAAACTCTAACCTCCCCCTGTGTTAATCCCTTAGGGTTATCCCTACATTTGGCATGAATTGCATATTGTAGGGTTAGCTCTGACGACATCGCTCCCAAATGATTCTATGCTGGAGGCACATTGATAGTCATAGCGGGAGTTCCAAATGCACATCCAGTATCCAGCTACAATCCATCGCGTTTCAGCTCTCACCGCTATCGGTGTGCCAGAAAGCATAGGCCAATTCCGGTTGAATAGAAAACAGCGCCTGCTGCGGTCAGCGTTGCATCTGCTGAATCAAGTTTCGCCCGCTGCTGCCGCAGAGTACGCTGCATTTCTGTTTCTCCGCCCCCGGCGCAAGTCAGTGACTTACATCGACAGGCTGCCCGAAGGAAGCAACAAAATCGAGATTTTCCATAATCTAAAGAAGCTGACCGCCTACAGTTGGGGCAGTGGGGACAGAACCGTGCTGCTTATTCATGGCTGGGAAAGTCACCTGGGCCGCATGACTCCGCTGGTCATGCCGCTGGTCCAGGCGGGATTTCGTGTTGTCGCGCTCAATTCGCCGGGTCATGGACAATCGCCGCAACTGCTCACCAATATCTATGATGTCGGCGAAGCGCTGCGCTCGGCTGTGGAACAGCTTGGGTCTGTCTATGCGATTGTGGCTAATTCATTTGGCGCTGCGGCAGCGATGACCATGCTGGCCCGTAATGTCGATATCCAACCCGAAAAAGTGGTGCTGATTTCTCCGATGGGGCACATCCAACAACATATCGATCTCTTTAACCTCCTGGTGGGAATTGACGGCAAGCTGCGGGACAACATGCGCCGCGTGCTGCAAGGCAAACTCCCGCTGCCACTTGAGTGCTTCGATGTTGCTGAGGCCGCGTCCAGAGTCAAGAGCGCAGGCCTGATCATCCACGATCAACACGACCCGGTCATTCCGCTGCATTCCTCGCAGCGCATTGCCGACCAATGGGGCGATGTCGATTTTTTGACAACTTCGTTTTGCGAACACAAAGGCGTCCTCAGCAACCCATCTGTCCATGAGACGGTTGCAGCATTTTTGCGGTCTTAATTCCGGGTTGAGCGCTGCTTGCTCAACGACGACAGCACGTGCCATAAGTAGCAATACACTATCGATCAGACAACTATGAAGGAGTTCAACATGGATACTACGAGAGAAGGTCAGGTTATCGGCGTTATGAATGCGTTTCTGGCGGACTGGGCAGCGCGCGACATCGACACCATGATGGCCTACCTGTCCCCTGATGTGACGCTGTACGGGACGGGTCAGGACGAGAAACGTGTGGGGAAAGCTGAGGTGCGTTTTCAGATCGAACGTGACTTCGCACAGTCGGACGCCCTGAGCTGTGAGCTGACCTGGAGCCATGTGGGTATGAGCGACACGGTTGCCTGGGTCGCCTCCGATGTCATGCTGCGTGTCAGCGTAGCAGACCAGGGAGAAATGGCTTTCCCGGCGCGCTTGAGCACCGTCTGGCAAGATCACGACGGTCGCTGGCTTGTCGAGCACATGCACCTGTCGGTCGCAGCCGGGAACCAGGAAGAAGGTAAGTCGTTCTAAATCTGATCCGTGACTAAGCGTAATCCTGAACCAGTAGTTTCGAAGCTATACTACGGCATTAGGGTCTGCTGGTTCAGTCTCCATTTATCTTCGAGCGATTGAGAAAAGGATGGTCAACATGATGGGCCAGATTAATGCACTTAGCAAACAAGACATCGCCACCCTGGTGGAATCTGCGGAGCAGGCGATGTGGCAAATCGGCTGGAGCAGTGCCCCGCCAGAAATGCAGCATGAACTGAATCTGCACCTCTATACGGGCGGCGGCGCACAGGCAACCGTTATTGAGACATTCCCTGTAGCGTTCTTCAATCGTGTGATCGGCTTGGGCATCCAGCAACCCGCCACGGAAGCACTGGTGGATGAGATTATTGCCTTCTACAGTCAATACGCCGTGCCCTGGGCGATCTCGCTCAGTCCACTTGCAAAGCCTTCGGATACAGCGGATTGGCTAGCGGCACGTGGTTTCAAGCGTGCAGGCAGCCTGGCTAAGATGATTCGTGGCAGTGAGCCTCCGCCCACAATCGAGACCGATCTGCGGGTTGCGCGGGTCGATAGCCGCAATGCCGCACAGTTTGCCGATGTGAATCGCCGCGCTTTCGAGATGCCGCAGTGGTACGCTGCAATGGTGGAAGTCATGCTTCAACAAGAGGGAGTCTATGGCTATATTGCCTACGACGGCGATGAACCCGCTGGATCCGGCCTCCTGGTGGTTTCAGGCGAAGTTGGCGGCCTCTACAGCGGCGCGACCCTTCCGGCATACCGACGGCGTGGGGCGCAGGGCGCGATTATGGCGCAGCGCATTCGTGATGGGCTTGACCTGGGCTGCCGCTGGTTCAGCACCGAAACCGACGCAGAGACGCAGCAAAGTCCCAACCCATCGTATCACAATATGCTGCGCACAGGCTTTGAACTCGCCTATCTTCGTTCGGATTATCTATATCAGCCTGGGGCCTAATCATTGGTGGATTCGTTCTGACGCAATCGAGAGGGCAATTTGTCATGCAGAACAACGGGTCAATTGTGGGGAAACTAAATGCCTATTCAGAGGCATACTCTGCCATCGCACCGCTCGTTGCACACACGCAAGTTTTGGGGTTGCTTCAAGGCGCGTATGCCAGCGGCATCCTGAATGTTGCCCTGTCTCCAGCTTCTGCTGAAGTGATCGCAGCTGAGACGGGGATCAATCTGGATCGCATACAGGACATGTGCCGTGTTCTTGATGCCTATGGCATTCTTATCAAAGAAAACGACTGTTACCGCCTGGACGAGCAGTGGGCCTTACTCGTGACCTCCGACTTGATTCGCACCTTTCCAGTTATACTCAGTGATGCCTTCGCCAAAGCACGAGACTTTTCTCAGCCCGGTGCCAGTTACTTTCTGCTTTCCTCAAAAGAACGGCTTGCCCTGGCAAAAGGTGTCACTTTTAACCCGACTTCCGCCGATACGACCGCATTTTATGAGATGCTGTTTCAGGATATGCTGCCAGAAGTGGCGGACAGGTTAAAGCAGCAGGAGACACATTATCTTGAGCTCGGTTGTGGTGTGGGGGGTGGTCTGAACGGCCTGTTACGCACTTACCCTCGCGTGACGGCTGTGGCGGTTGATTTGGCTAAGGATGTACTGGCTGAAGCACAGGCAACCGCCGAAGCCCTGGGACACAGTGAACGAGTGACCTTCATTCATGACGACGCCCGCAACTTTGATGAGACGAATGCCTTCGATCTTGTCTATTGGAGCCAATTCTTCTTTCCTGAAGCAAGCCGCGCCGATGTACTCCAGGTAGCCTATGCCGCATTGAAACCCTACGGCTATCTGGTCGCCCCACTGCTTGGGGACCCGCTACCGGACGAGACTCTGCACAGTCCGGAGGGCAGACAATATGCGATGACACGACTGATGTATGGTAGCTGGGGGATTCCGAGCCGGAGTGCGGCGGAGGTCAACGCAGAGATTGAAGCGGCAGGTTTCGACCACGTCAAAATCAGGTCGAAGCCATTTTTGCGGTTAATTGTAGCACAACGACTAGAGTAATGATGATCTGCCCGACCCTGGTCCAATGGATGCCAGGCGCTGCGCCGATTTTGTGGTAACTCATCCCTTGCTGGCGCATTGAGATGGTGTCCTCACGAAGTTGCTCTTTGTCAGGTGCAATCGTATGAATGATCTCTAACACGCGCACGCCATGATCGCTGTTGTCGTCAGAATAAATGCCTCCGTCCGCATCGCGCGGCAAATGGACTTCAACGTTATCCTGCGTGAAATCATCCAGGCCGCCAAACGCCGTGTCGATTACACCGATACGCTGACCTGCCCCGGTCCAGCCCGCCTCATGCCAGGCCGCGATGCCGTAATCAATCAGAAGCTGCTGCATACTGATGGGGTGCGCGACGATGCCGTTAGTACTCAGTCCCACAGCGGGGCCAAGCAGTCCGGCGACCGCTTCTTCGGTCGGTTCGGGCGTGGGTTGTACTGCCTCGACGACCTGGTCCGGCGGCAGAGCGGGCTGCCATGCCGGGGAATGATCGGAATAACCGTTGTCGGTCAGGCGCTTCAGGCCAGTCCCATCTGGATTCATGACATAGATTTCGTCGCTGCTATCGCGGTCGGTCACAAAGGCCAGACGACTGCCATCCGGCGCAACAGTCACTCGACCGCTGTTGACCCCTTCGGTGGAGATTCGCTCAGGCCTGTTCCCCTCCGGGTCCATGCTGAAGATATACCAGGTATCGTCAAGGCGGTTGGTGTCAAAATAGATGGTGTCGCCAATCCAGACGGCTGCGCCATTGTCGGGGCCTTCATTGGAGAGACGCAGCAGAGCCTCGGTCTCGATATTGCGCCGGAACAGATGGATATCCCCGGTATTGTTCTGCACCTCCCAGTAGACGATCTCCTGCCCGTCCGGCGACCATACCAGGTCCCCTTTGATGGTGCCGTCATCCGTCAAAGCCTGGATATTGTCGCCAGGGCTGTCGGCGATATACAACTCACGTCCGGCCCCGGCGCGATCTGACACAAAGACGATCTTCGATCCATCCGGCGACCAGGCCGCATCGTAATCATCGAAGCTTTCGCCGGGGAAAAGCGGGCGGGCGTTGGTGCCATCGGCGTTCATCAGATACAGGGTATCGCGTCCGTCGCGGTCACTGTTGAAGATCAGTTGATCCCCGCGCGGCGACCAGGCCGGATTCCAATCGCGGGCCGGGTTGTTGGTCAGGTTGGATACCGGGCCAGCATCGCTCGCCTGCGTCATCACATAGATGTCTTCGTTGCCGAGACGGTTCGACACAAAGGCGATTTGCAGCGCTGCGCTCACATCGTCCTGAGTCACCAGCGTTACCGTCGAAGAGACCGATGCCAGCAGCACCAACCCCAACAAGCCCGCTAAGAACGCCGTTTTGCGCATCGTTCGCCCCTCAAAACTCGCAGTGTTCAGGATCTGGCTGAGCAGATGAAGGCCCGACCACCATGACGAATGACCACGTCGCGCAGTTGGCGGTCATTCGGGTTGTACCAGAAGATTTCGCCGGGCACGAGCGGGTAATCATAGGCGGTGCCGCTGCGACACAATCGGGGGAGCACCGGCGCTTCGCCCTGGCGTTCGTAGTAGATGCAGGTATTGGCTGGAATCCGGTTGCTCGTCTGGCCGAAAATGGGGAAGTCCCCCAGAATCGGGAACTCCGTGTAATCAGTAGCGATGGTCATGTCGCTGACGTCGGTCTCGTTGGCGAAGGTGATCGAGAGAACATTCTGATCACTGTAAAACACGTTGATGCCCTGCCGCTCCGCCGGTTCCATGCTGTGCAGCGCGTATTCTGACTGCACTTCTGGTTCTTCGCCCACGACCTCGACGTCAAAGCTGATGGTGTCAAGTTCGGTGCGGACGACTACCCCATCGCTCTGGGATTCCGGCAGATACAGGCGCACAGCCAGGAAATTGCGCCCCAGGGCATCCGGTATTTTAGGCCGCAGCATCCACTCCCAGTAATTTTCCCCGTCTTCGCGGATTTGCAGCACATAACCGCTGGGGTCGGGAAACACGTCGAAACGCCCCAGGTCCAGCCCGGTGAGTTCCGCACCCATGAAGCGATACACGGTGAGCGCCTGTTCGTCACGCAGGGGTAAATCAGGGGTCGGCGCGGGCGTGGCCTCGAGGCCCAGACTATCAACATCAATCTCAAACCGCACCCGGATGATGTCCTCGGCAAATACTGTCTCCGGGGCAAACAGGCGGCGCTTCCCGGCTCCGAGTTCGCTCTGCGCTTTCAACTGGCGTCGTATCACCGGCGGCTTGGAGCTTAGCGAGAAAATCATCGATTTCTTGCGAAACCTGAACCATGATCTCAGGCCGGTTTTGCAGACGCTTCAGCAGGCCAGCCACCCGGTCCGCATCATGAGGTCGCTGGCGGATGTGCCATCGCAAGCCGTCAACGATACTGCGCTGATCTTCCCCACTAAGCGCTTCCGATGTATCGATCCAGTCTTGCAGTTCGGCCGACTGCGCCTGATCGTCTGGCAGCGAAAAATCCAGCGTATCGTGCCCAATTCCCAATCCATTTTGGCTGGGAGCGGTCATCATCGCTAACCCCATTGCAAAATAGCCCGGCTTGATCCCGCACCAGAAGGCCACATAGTCTTGGATCTGCCGGGCGGCGTCATGGAATGCGGATAGAATCAGGCCGCGTTCTGGTTGACCTGGTGGCAGGTCGTGTGATGATCGCTCTGGCGCAAAAGGCAGAATTGACGGCCTCCGGCGGGAAGTAGTGATTCCCCTCGACGATAATCGTGTGATCGCTTTCGGCAATGACCTTGCCGCTCCAGATTGCTTTTGCCGTGGTGTTTGATCTCCTGAGTGACTGTATAGACTGGCATCAGCATAGACAACCTTGTCCAGGGCGTCTGTTGTCAAAACAACATTACATTAGCGATTTCTCCTTAGTCGGACATCGGCATAAACCGCCAGAATCAAGACGCCAGCCTTGATCACGTACTGCCACTCATTTGGGATATTCATCAACTGAAGACCGTTCGTGAGGGTTGCCATAATCAGGGCGCCTATCAGCGCGCCCAAGACTGTTCCTTCGCCACCGAGGGTCGAAGTCCCCCCCAGAATACAAGCGGCGATGACGTCGAGTTCCATACCGCCTCCAGCAGAAGGAGTGCCGCCGCCTACATAGGAAGCCAGAACGACCCCGGCCATACCGCACAGGAAACCCATCAGGACGAAGATTGAAAAAATGTTGTTGCGAATGTTGACGCCAGAGAGCCGGGCCGCCTCGCGGTTGCCGCCGATTGCGTAGGCATAACGACCAAAACGGGTGTTATTCGTAACGTAGTTGACCACCATCGCGACGATAGCGAGGATGAGAACAGGTGACTGGACGCCGTTATACTGATTAACAATATATACGTAGAGGATGAATACCGCCGCAAAAATCCCGGTTTTGAACACATCCAGGTAAATGGAAGACAGTTCAAAGCCATACTTCAATTTTCTTCGCCGGCTGAAGACCATGTTAGCGAACAGGAAGATTGTTACCGCTGCCGCCAGTATGGCCCCCGCCCAGGTGGGTAAGTATCCATTGGCAATACTCAGGAATGCGTCCTGCTTGGCCGAGATGGTCTGCCCTCCCGTCACGATCAGGATTGCGCCCTGGAGCGCCCACAAACCGCCCAGGGTAACGATAAACGCCGAGACTCGTAGTTGAGCAATGATATATCCCTGGTAAATGCCAAACAAGACCCCTACAACCAACCCTATCAGCACCGATAGAATAGTCGTCACAACGACAAAATTCAACGGGTCCTGGCCGGGGAAAAGCTGAGGAATGAGATTCGGCCACAATTGCGCCTGAGCCATTGCTACAATAACAGACACGAAACCGGCCAGTCGTCCCACGGACAGGTCAATGTTACCAGTCACGATGACCGGAACCATGCCGACAGCCATGATGGCTGTTACGGTCATCTGCCGGAACAGGAACGAAATGTTTCGGGCACTGAGAAAAGTACCATGAGTCAGGAACGCGAAGAACAGCCATATGAGGATAGTGGCACCAATGAGTCCATAGGTTTGGAGATTGGCACCGAGACGCTTGGCGAGACTGGGCGTCTCACTGCTGGCAGTGGTTGTAACCGAGGCCATATGAACTTCCTTTGCGAAAATCAGTAGATTAAGCGGTGCTGGACACAGCCTCACTGGCATCAATGTTAGCGCTGGCGCTGCTTGCCACAATGCCAGTGGCTAGAGCCATAATTTTTTCTTCGGTCGCGTCAGCGATGTCGAGCGTACCCGCTGAACGGCCTTCGCACATGACCATTATCCGGTCGCTCATGCCCAGGATTTCTTCAAGTTCGCTCGATATCATGATGATTGAAATTCCCTGCCCAGCCAAGTCGTTCATTAATTTATAGATTTCATATTTGGCACCCACGTCAATGCCGCGTGTCGGGTCATCCATAATCAGCACTTTGGGCTGGGACATCAGCCATTTGGAAATGACCACTTTTTGTTGGTTGCCGCCGGAGAGGGAGTCGACTTTGGCGTGGAGCGTTGGCGTCTTAATCGCCAGGCTCTTGGCATAGTGCATACTGGCGTTGAGTTCCGCGTTGGCGTCGATCCGCATCCACGAAGAGAATTGATCCAGGTTCGCCAGTGAAATATTATTCAGAATGCTTTGAATCAGGATAAGACCGTGCTGTTTCCGATCTTCGGGCACCAGGCTGAGGCCATAGCTCATAGCCTGCCGGGAGTTATGGATCGATAATTGTTTGCCGTCCAGCTTTATCGCACCCTGGGTAATCTTGCCATACTCGCCAAACAGGGTCATCACCAGTTCGGTGCGACCGGACCCCATCAGGCCCGCGATCCCCAGAATTTCGCCCTGACGCAGGTTAAAAGATACACCTTTCAGGACTTCACGATCCGTATGTTCAGGCGGCAGCGCGTGGAGATTCTCCACCTCAAAAATGACATCACCCGGATGCCGATGCCCTTCTGGGAAGCGCTCCCTCATTTCGCGCCCGACCATCAGGCTAACGAGTTGCTCAAGCGTCACCTCTCGCGTTGACTTGGTGGTTACGACTTTGCCATCCCGCAGTACGGTGATGGTATCGGCGATCCTGAAGAACTCGCCGATTTTGTGCGTGATATAAATGCAGGTCACGCCATGTTCTTTGAGTATGGTCAGTATTTCCATCAGTTTGTCGATCTCAGCCTCGCTGAGGGCGCTGGTTGGCTCGTCCAGAATCAAGACTTTGGCATCTTCGGAAAGGGCCTTAGCAATTTCCGTCATCTGCTGTTTGCCGACACCCATCTGTTTGATCAGTGTTTGGGGCTGAATCTCCAAACTATATTTTGTCAGGATATCTTGAGTCTCTGAATATAGCTTATCCCAGTTGATGACGCCGTTTTCCACTGGCTCTTTGCCCAAGAAAATATTCTCACCTACGGTCATGTTACCGACCAGGGTCAGCTCCTGGTAAACAATCGCAATCCCTTCTTTGATCGCTTGCCGGATCGAACTGCCCTCCAGCCGCAGTTCATGACCATTGTATATGACGCTGCCTTCATAAGACCCTAAGGGATAGACGCCGCACAGAATCTTCATCAGGGTAGATTTGCCCGCGCCATTTTCACCACACAGGCCATGGATCTCGCCACGGCGGATCTGGAACGATACGTCATCTAGAGCCGTCACACCGGAAAAGTGTTTACTGACGTTTTTTATGTCAAGAATGACATCATTCGCGTTGTCGCTCATGAACGGTATGTCCTTGATTGGCACGGAGGGCTTCCTGTGTTTGGCAAGTCGCTGCTTAGCAGGAAGCCCCCTCTTTCAGAATTCGGCGTGCTTATACCGGCAGGCTCTGCCCACCGGGATGCCAATAAACGTCATTCACCAATCTTACGATGATGCCGTTGCGGTTGCTTCAGGTGGACGAGGCGGTTTCTGTGCATCAGGAATATCCTGATAGACATCATCATAGCTCTGGAAGCCGCTCACGACAACAGCATCATACAGGTTGTCTATGGTAACCTCGGTAACCGGCAGGTACTTCGCCATGACCTCGCCCTCCAGGGCGTCATTACCGGTCAGGTCGGACAGCTGGTAGGATTCCAGATCCGGATCGGTCATGCCATTGAGGAATTCATCAACCAGATCGACAGCCTGCGGGGCCATCACACGATAGTCCTTCAGGATTGTGACGGTCAGTTGACCCTTGGCAATACTGTTGCAGCCCGGAATGGTGGCATCCTGGCCGGAGACCGGGACGGACATCTTCTGGGCGGTGAGGGCCTGGATAGCGCCCAGTCCCAGATTGTCGTTGGCAGCAATGACAGCATCAACCTGATTGTCCTGCGACGTCAGGATGTTTTCCATAGCGGTTACGGCATTGGTTTCATCCCAGTTGGCGATGTTCTGACGGGCAACAATCGTGACAAGCCCTGCGTCCACAAACGGCTGGAGGGTCTCATCCTGGCCGGCTTCGAAGAACTTGGCATTGTTATCGCCGGGGTCGCCTTCGAGCTTGACGAGTTTGACCGGGTTGTCGGTCGTCCACATGTCGGTGGGACCCGGATCCATGGGATCGAAGCCCAGGGCCTTGAGCACGCCATCGGCCTGCCCATTACCAACCTTTTCGAGGCCGAAGGTAATGTAAGCCGAGATGCTGGGGGTGGCGATCAGACGGTCATAAGCGATCACCACGACGCCTTCCTTGGCCGCCTCGTCGACTGCCGTCGCGGCAGCATCAGCGTCCTGAGCGACGATAATGATCGCCTTGGCGCCCTGAGTAATCATGTTCGCAATCTGGTCATTCTGGACCTTGGGATCGTGGCTGGCCTGCTGCGACACTACAGCATAACCCTTAGCCTCAAGGGCTGCCGTCATGATATCGTTTTCTTGCGACCAGCGGGGCGTTTCGAAGTCCGAGAAGGACAATCCTACGAGGATCTTGTCTTGCGCATGGATAGGCATCGCTAGCAGGCTTAACATAAATACTGCCGACATAACGACACCAAGTAAACGAGAAAACTTACCGAACATTTGTGCCTCCTTGATTTCCGATCATGCTAATAAGTTGGTACAGTCGGCGAAATGCGTGACTTCCCCCCATTATACCTCCTTTTATACCATGCTTGGGGACCACCTTTTGAAGAGAAACACATTCAAGCTACCCCCACCTAAAGTGAGTATAGACATCCAGGCCAACTCTTAATAGTGACAACTGTCACAATCGAATTGTGTGCGAGTCACGGCATTCCGCAAATAGAATTGTACATCAAGCTGAAAAGTATGCTAAAACGGTAAATCTGGTTCATCCGCAAATTGTGTGGAATTGCAGCTACTGTTGACCGCTGGCAGATACTCAGAACCGATTTCCAGCAGGTTAACAGATTGGTTATTGAGAATATCCTTCACATAGAGTAGGGAATGGCATCCGGACGGGGTGTTTGCATCCATCGAGCTAGAGCATGTTTGCAAACTACATAAAGCTGAATTGAGCGCTGTGTTGTTAGCTCAAAATATGTAATAATTACCGTAATTCTACCTGTTTCTCTCCTGTTTAACAGGCTTTTTGTCGGACAATGCGGACTTTGCAAACACGACCTAGTCCAGTTTCACCAGAGCAATCTGGAATGCAGGCTTAAACGTGGTTTACTGAAGGGCATGAAAGCACTATACGTTCGTGAACTCAGTTCAGAAGAACAAGACAGTCTACATCAGCCTTCAAGGCGTGTCGCTGTCAAATTCTGTTGCACAGTGCTGAAGGACTGAAGGCCGAAGACATTGCGGCGCGGTTGCGGTGATCCATGCGTTTCACAGCGAAGGATTGGCTTGCTTGAAGCCAAAATCGTCGCGTCCGCACAGTGCCAGCTTTAGCTTCAGCGATCAGGTCTTAGCCCGTCTGCCCGACATCGCCACGCGCCTATGGTCTGGACCACAGCCTGTGGTCATTGCAGCGTCTGGCCCAACTGCTGGACATCGGGCGCAGGGAGCGCAAGCGCTGCCTTATTGTGATTTGGGATCATGCCTCCTGGCACAAAAGCAAAACGGTCAGACACTGGATCCGTGCCCACAATCGTCAGGCCAAGCAGACCGGCGATGTCCGCTTACTGGTCTGGTTGCTTGCCAAGAAAAGCCCCTGGCTCAACCCGATTGAACCCTGCTGGCTGCATGGCAAGCCGGCGGTTCTTGAACCCGGCACCGACACGCTCACAGCGGACATCTTGCGCGACCGGCTCTGTCGCTATTACCAGTCTGGCCCCCATGATCTGCTCTCCAATAAGGTCTGTTGAGATTGCACTAGGCTGCTCAGGATCAATCGGAACAACCGCCACGTTGCTGCTCTCGTCTACAGCAGGTTGAGATCCCTGGCTATCGCGGTGGCCTGGGTACGGCTGTGCGCATCCAACTTGAGGAATATATTGTTGAGGTGCTTCTTGACAGTCCCAACGCTAATGTAAAGCTGCTCAGCAATCTCGCGGTTGGATGCCCCATCCGCTATCAGGCGCAGTACTTCGATTTCGCGTTCGCTGAGCGCTTCGTAGTCGCTTTCTGATGTTGCAGCATAGCCCTCCGCAGTTGGTTCGTATGCAGCCAGCAGTGTCTCAATGTAATCTGGGTGTCTGCTTTTTCGCAAGCTGTAGCGGAGCAAGCGCGCCATCGAGTTCGCCTCGGTCCACAAAGATACGGACAAAACCTTCCGGTTCTGCCAGTTCTAGGGCCTCGTCCAGGCAGTCGAACGCTGCATCAGGCCGCTGAGCGGCATCTAATGCCAGGCTTTCAAGGATCAACATGTCCAGCCAGCAGGTGAGCGAGTCAGCCTTTGTCAATATTGAGCGTAATGCCTCCAGCATTGCGAAGGCCTCCGTCAAGGCCGCGTCCGTTGACTCTTCAATCAACAAGCCGATGGCTATCAGTTGCAGCATTTCGGTCTCAAATGCGCTGGTCGCGCGGGTACGCTGCTCCATCAAGAACCGTCTGCAATCTGCAAACAGCGGGTCCTTGACCCATAGATGGGTGACAAAGAGTACGAAGATTCGAGCAGGCACATTAGGATAATTCTCTAATATGTCCTGTATGTGCCATGTCGCTTGCTGACAGGCCGCGGTATCTCCTGATAGACGATACACACGGGCCAGTACAGCATAACCGACCAGAGCATAATAGGGAATCACAGGATCGCAGCGCTCGATACACAACAGCGCGGAGTTGGCTGCCACTTCAAGCTGGTTCTGCTCTAACTGGATCACGCCAAGTTCACCATAAGCGATCCCGACGTTCAGCATGTGTTCCTGTTTGGCATCCACTGCCAGACCAATAATACTGTGATAGGCTGCCTCAGCGCTACGCAGATGCCCCTTCATCAAGGCGACCTCGCTGTTGTGTATCATCGCCCTGGTCGTCAGGTTGAGATCGCGCAGTTCCTGACCGATGTCGATCACCTGCGCATAAATCACATGTGCTTCGTCGAAGCGCCGTTCGCGCTGGTAGACATAGCCTTTCACCAACAGCGCCGTGCCGCGCAAGCGGATTTGGTGCTCCGGCAGGCGTTGGAGCGCCCGCTCCGTCGCCGTCATGGCCCGCTCGGTGTCGTAATTGATGGTCGCGCTCAAGGCTTCGATAGTGTCGGCGTAACCCAGAAGTTCATCGGTCTCGGCCTCTGATAGCGACAGTTGGTCAAGGCCGGTCCGGGCGCTGTCTACATACTGCTGCGCCAGTGCAGCCCGGCCAAGATAACCATGCCACATGCCGATGTTCAGTGCCAGCAGGGGATGCTGGCTCATGACCGTATCGGGAATTTGGGTGGCCCATTTCGTGCCGAAGTTCCCCCAGCTTTCAACGAAATACCTGCTGCCAGACTCTTCCAGAACGGTTGCCGCAAACTTGAAATCCCTGGCTGCAATCGCGTGGTTGACGCACTCGTCAATCAACTCGGCACTGGCAAGCCACTGGCTGGCGCGGCGATGCAAGTCCTCCAGTTCGCTGCTGCCCCGCGTTTGCCGCAGGCGACTGCGCAGCATGTCACTAAAGAGATGATGATAGCGATACCAGTAGCGCTCATCATCCAGCAGGATCAGGAACATATTCTCGCGCTCAATTTGCTCCAGCATCTGCTGCCCATCGTGCCGCTTGGTCACTGCATCGCAGAGCGGGCCACACAGGCGGTTGAGTATTGACGTTTCCAGCAAAAAGGCCTGCAAGTGTTCCGGTTGGCGATTCAACACTTCCTCGGTCAGGTAATCAAGGATGTAGCGGTGGCTGCCGGTGAATGCCGCGATAAAGCCAGCTACGTCTTCACGTCCCTTCATTGCCAGGGCCGCCATCTGCAACCCGGCGATCCAGCCTTCGGTGCGCTCTTCCAGGTCTCGTATTTGCTCAGCGCTGAGGTCAATGCCCGGCATCTGCGCCAGGAACTGCTCGGCTTCTTCTGCCGTGAAGCGCAGGTCGTTGGCGCGTATTTCGGCCAGTTGGCTGCGCCCGCGCAAACGGGCCAGCGGCAGCGGCGGATCCTCCCGGCTGATGAGGATCAGATGCATTTGCGCAGGCAAATGTTCCAGCAGAAACCCCAGGGCTTCATGTACAGGTCGAGACGTGATGAGATGGTAATCGTCCAGAGCAAGGGCAAAGCGCTCGGTCAGGGTTTCCAGGCGGTTGATCAGAGCGGTCAGGATCACTTTGGGCGGCGGCGATTGGGGGGTATGCAGCAGCGCTAACAATTCCTCCACCTCGATACTGACAACGTTGGCTAAGGCACTAATGAGATATATGAGAAATCGACCGGGTTCGTTATCGTCCTCGTCGAGCGATACCCAGGCGAGCGGAAGCCTCTGCCCAGCTTCAGTTGACAGCCAATTGCTCAGCAGTGTGGTCTTGCCGAAACCAGCGGGCGCACAGATCAACGAGAGCGATTGGCTTAAACCAGCATTGAATTTCTCACTTAAGCGGGGACGTGCGACAAGTTCGGTTCGCGCCGAGGGGATTGCCAGTTTTGTTTGCAGCAGGTCCGGCGCGGTCATAATCACAGGATTGTCCTGAACCCATATTTTCTGTCAGTATAAGGCCTGAACTCACGAGAAATCAACCCCCTGAATACGCCTTTTGGCTACCACAAATCAACCCTTTTGCCCCATAGAGTTAGGTGAATAGCCGCATAGGCTTTGCTTGTCAGAGAGGGAGGAATGCAATGAGCACAAAGACTTACGAGATGACGAATTATGAACTGGCCGAGATTGGGACTCGCGCTGCCGCATGGTTTATAGATGGGGCGATCCTGTTCATTATCGAGAGCGCCGGATTTTTTACCGCACGAGAAGCCGGTCTTGGTGCGGGCCTCATTGTCGGTCTGGCCTATAGCTGGTTCTTCCTGACCCGCAACAATGGGCAGACCCCTGGCAAGGTGCTGATGAAGATCCGGGTGATTAAGGTGGATGGCAGCCCCGTCAGCGACAGCGATGCCGTCATCCGCTATATCGGGACGATCATCAACTACGTCGGTTTCATAGGCTGGCTGTGGGCACTGGTCGACAGCAACCGGCAGGGTTGGCACGACAAAATGGCCCAGACCTATGTGGTCAACGCTGAGTAATTTGACAACTTCAATCGCTATGAGGAGGAGAAAAGATCATGCGTAAGTTAATTGCACTGTTTACTCTGATCGTCGTGTTTTTCCCGCTGGCCTTTGCGGCCATGACTTTGACATCGATTCGCCCCTGGGTGCTGGATCGCGGCTTCTATGAAGGCATTATGAATGATGAAGCGCTGTACGAAGCCCTGCTATCGAATGATCTACCCCGGCGGTTTAACCGTGATGCCTTCACCGAGGTTGAGCAGCTTCCGCTGGAAGCGCTCAGCATTGCCCTGCGCGATGTGTTGACCGCAGACTACCTGCGGGCGCAATCGCTGACCGTGATCGACCAGGTCTTCGATTACTTTGAAGGCCGCGAACGCGACTTCGAACTGGATTGGGACATCAGCCCGATAAAAGCGGCGCTGATTGGTGAGGAGCGCAGCCGCTTTGCCGCCGCACTGGCGGCAGAACTGCCGGATTGCGCTCCCGGCCAGGACGCGGTTGCGCCGGGCGGCAGCCTGACACGCTGTATTCCTGACGACGGCTCGGTCGAGGCAGCCGCTGCTCAAATCGCGGAGGCCCTGCCCGCCGTACTCGAAAACACGCCGGATCACATTGTCCTGAATGACGACACGCCCTATGTGCGCATGAACTGGTATGACTTCGGCCTGCTGCCGGGCAGCAGTGTGGTGGTCGCCCTGGACATTGCCATGCTGATGACAATCGTCACGGCGCTGGCTGTGGGAATTGTGGGCGCATTCCTGGGCGGTGATGACCTGCGTGGGCGGCTGAAATGGTTTAGTGCGGCGCTGTTCTTTCCCGGTTCGCTGTTCCTGGCTGCCGGGCTGGGGCTGACCTCTTCCTACATTGTCGATGTGATCAGCCGCAGCATAGACAGCGTTCGTTACAGCGAGGCCTACCGCGATGCGGCATTACAGGTGATGACCCAGATCATCCAGCAGATCGGCAGCGGTCTACTGCTCACGGGCATCGTCGTCAGCCTGATCGCGCTAGGTGTGTTGGCCCTGAGCTTAGTGACCCCGGCCCAGGGCAAGCAAAAGCCCAGGATCGTCGCAATCCCGGTGCGTAATCCATAGTTCGCTGCGGATAGAATGCCAGGGTATGCCGCAGGGTTGCCCTGGCTGTGACATCACGGGCCAGCTTGTTTGAAAAAGAGGAGTTCAAGATGCATGAGCCTATAGCTGTACCTGGAAGTTCGACTCAAGTTGCTGGTAATCAACGTAATTTGCTCTTTGCAGCCTGGGCGATTGTGCTGCTGTTGACTGTCCCCCAGATTATTCTGGGCGCTGTGATGGGCCAGGATACCGACTGGCTGAGCCAGGCGCGAATCGTGTTGCTTGCAGCTATCTTTGCCTTGAGCTTCGTCTGGCCGTACATTCGCCCTCTACGCGGGTTGGCGCTGGTTTTCCTGGTCATCTATGGGGTCGAAGGCTGGTTCTTCCTCACAGTGATCCCACAGAGCCAGCTCTACGCGAGTGTATTCGACAGCAATCCAAATCTCGCTTTCTTTGGGGAGCGCTTGTTGCGCATCGGGGCGTCGTTGGTGATGCTCCTGGTGCTGCTGGGTATGGGCCTGAAACGCCAGGATTTCTTTTTGACGCTTGGGAATCTGAAAGCGGTTGCCGAACCAGAGAAGTGGGGTGTCCCGCGCAAACCTGAAACCTGGCCCGGCTTCAGCCTGCGTTACGCAGTGATTATCGTCGTCCTCTTCTTGCTGTTCATGGTCCCCGCGATGCAGCCATCGCTGAGCAATCTTTCAGTCGGCCTGGTGTTGTTTGCGGCGCTGTGTGCTGTCTTGAACGCCTTCGCCGAAGAATTTCTGTATCGTTCGGCGCTGCTGCCGCAGGTCCTGCCGCTCTTTGGCAAAGGCGCATCCATGATCCTGGTGGCTTCCTGGTTTGGTATCGGGCATTACTTCGGCGTACCGTCGGGCAGCGCGGGAGTCATTCTTGTGACCATCGGCGGCTGGATCTTCGCCAAGAGCATGATCGAAACACAGGGTATGGGCTGGGCACTCTTCCTGCATTTTGTGTCGGACTTTACTGTCTACCTGATAATTCTGCTCGCTGGCGGTTTTTGAGCCGGTAAGAACTCAGTATCGGTGACATCTCATGCAACACACAACATATCGTGAATAGCACGAATCAGAGAATGAGACTCGTCAGGCACAGCGGCTTGGCGTCATCATGCGGGTATTGCCAGTCATCGGCCTCACGCTGCTTGCCCTTATCGTCCTGGCTGCCATTGCCTTCGATTGGTTCCGGCTTGCCTGCTGATCTGTTCCTGGCCCTGGCCGGGCTGGCGCTCATCGGCGGCTCTATCAGGCCCGCGCAGTAGAACGAGATCGCGGGAATTTCCCGCCGGTGGGTATTCTCAGCGACGCAGGCGGTTTCAAGTTGCATCTGCTGGTCCAGGGTGAGGATACCGACAAACCGACCGTCATCCTCGAAAGCGGTATGGCCGGTCTGGGAATGCTCTGGCATTGGGTCCAGACCGAGTTGGCGGGCGAGACTCGCGTGGTCGCCTATGATCGCGCTGGCTTCGGTTGGAGCGAGGTCAGCCCAAACCCGCGCACGGCCCAGGACTGCGCCCGCGAACTGCATGAGGCGCTCGTCAACGCCGGGATCAGCGGTCCCTACGTACTGGCAGGCTGGTCCTTTGGCGGGCTGATAGTTCGTGCCTTCGCCGATCTCTTTGCGAATGAGGTCGTCGGCCTGACCCTGGTAGATGCCTCGCACCCGGATCAGTGGCTGCATATGCCGGTCCCGAACGCCAATCGCCTGCTGGGCCGGTCGATGCGCATCCAGGGCGAACTCTGCCGTTTCGGCTATGGGCGTCTCAATCCGGCTGCGGTCAACATGCTGACTGAGGGACTCCCGAAGGCGAAGCGGCAGGCGTTGCTTGCCTGGATGGCACTGCACAACTGCTGGAAAAGCGAATCGCAGCAGGCCATGTTATGGAACGAGACCAGCCGCCTCCAGGTCAACAAGGCCAAACCACTGGGCGATCTGCCGGTCTACCTGCTGGGTGTCAGTGAGCAACCCTTATATGGCGAGGAATTGACCCGCCTGCAGGAGGATCTTGTGACGATTTCATCCAACACGAGTCGTAGCATTGTCCAGGGCGCGACGCACGAGTCGTTGGTGGCAAAACGCGAATTCGCCGCGCAGGTCGCTCAGGCCATCCGCCAGGTGATCCATGCCGCACAGACGGGCGAAGCCCTGACACAGTAACCGGAAGGTATCAACATGAAGTGACATTAAGGAGCTGAAACAGCATGATCACAGTTACATCCGCAAGTCCAACAAACGCAGCAGCACAGAACCAGCCGCACAGGCGCGGCTGTCTATTCTACGTCAAACGCGGCTTGCTGACGCTGGTTGGATTGCTGGCCGTCCTGCTGATCCTGGGTTTCAGCTATGAGACCATCATGGCGGCAGGCGACGCCCAACGCTACCCGGCCCCCGGCCAACTCGTCATGGTGGATGGCTACAGCATGCACATTCGCTGCCTGGGCGAGGGCAGCCCGACGGTCATTCTGGAGAGTGGCGCGGGTGGATTCTCGATGATGTGGCCGGAGACCATCGTCACGCAGCTTTCCCAAACGACCCGCGTTTGTGCTTATGATCGCGCAGGTTATGGCTGGAGCGATCCACGCCTGGAGCCGCGCACCGCCTGGCAGATTGCGAGCGAACTGCACCACCTGCTTGAGAACGCCCAAATTGAAGCGCCCTATATCCTGGTCGGCGCGTCAAATGGCGGGCTGTACGTCCGCAGCTACGCCGCCGACTATCCGCAGGAGGTCGCAGGACTGGTACTGGTCGACGGGACCTCAGAGGCGGAATTGGACAAAATCAAGGGCCTGCCCGGTGAAATTTTCGCGGTTATGGGCAGGCTGGGAATCTTCCGGCTATTCCCCGACATGATCTGTCCTGGAAGCGCCTGTGATGAAACCGCCAAACCGATGATCGCCGCCTTCAGAGGCCGTGCCAGTTTGTACCAGACCGTCGACGATGAGTGGGCGGCACTCCAGGCATCTGACGCCCTGGCTATCTTGCGTGAGCGCCTATCGCCTCCTGCCAGTTTGAGTGATACGCCGCTGGTGATTCTTCGTGCCAACCAGTCTGGTGTATCGGAGAGCGATATGGACACCCGCTATCGGAGCTACATTGCCAGTGACCGTGAAACTATGACAGCCCTGTCGTCCAATCACCGCTACATCCTGGTGAGCGGTGGACACGCCATCGCCAATGAGCATCCCGGCCTGCTGATCGAGTTGGTAAACGCTGTTATTGACGCGGCGCACACGGGCGTTGTATTGGCGAAGTAGACAACTATCGAATGATTTCTTTAAAGGAGAGCGAAATGAACCTCAGCACGACCGTCAAACAGTATCCGGTCACCAGCTTCATCATGCTTACTCTGGGGCTGTCCTTTGCAGCTTTTCTCTTGCCGGTTTCGCAAGAAAGCGCATTTACCGCTGTCGTCTCTGTGGATGTAATGATCCCAACCATCGTTGCTTTTGTGCTGGTAACGCTTGTGCACGGTCGCCAGGGCACGGTCGCCTTTCTGCGGCAGACTTTTCGCTGGCACATTCCGCTTAAATGGTATGTCATCGCCCTGGGGGTTGGCGGCATAGTGCCCGTTGGAACCAGCGTGCTGGCGCTGCTGATGGGCCGAGATCTCAGTGATAGAGATCGCTGCACCGAATGCATTTGTGATCGCTATCTTCCTGTTCGCCCTTCTGGAAGAAATTGGCTGGCGTGGTTTTGCACTGCGCCGCCTGCTAGACCAGCACACGCCCTTCACAGCTACGCTGATCGTTGGCATCCCCTGGGCACTGCTGCACTTTGCCCTGTGGGAGGTAAGCTTCGCGCCAGTGGGCGGCGAAGACCAATTCCTGATGCTCGCGGCGCTGATTGTCCCAATTCCCACCCTCGTTGCGCTGGTCATGGCGGCGCTGAACGGCGGCATCCGGTCCTTCTGGCGTGATGTTTTCAAGCGGCACAGCACGCTGCGCTGGCTGCTGATTGGCCTGGGGATTGCCTTCACAGCCCGTCTCCTGACCAGCATCCTGGCCTTGTTCGCCGGGGCGATTACCGCCCTTGCAGTGGGCGAGGTGGTGGTCCCGCTGCTCATCGTGACTTATCTGTTCGCGCTGTTGGAAGAGATCGGCTGGCGTGGTTTCGCCGTGCGTAAGCTGGTGACGCGGCAGTCGCCCTTGGTCGTACTGCTCATCACGGGCATTCCCTGGTCGATCATTCACATCTTCTTCTACCTGAACCAGGGCGCGGACGCCACTACTATGGCGCAGGTGTTTGTCGCCAATTTCATGCTGACCGTGATGGTCACCTGGATCTATCTGCGCAGCGGCCAGAATATCTGGCCCGCGGTCATCTTGCATGGCTCGCAGACCCTATTCAGCTTTCTGACCAGCAATATCCCGACCGATCTGTTCGGCCAGTACTGGGTCATCAGCTACAGCCTGGTCGCGCTGGCCCTGCTGGTCCTCGACTGGCGCATGTGGTTCGCTCGTCCGGCGGAGAGGAAGATCAATGAAGCCGTCCCGTCTGCTGCGTAGTATCCGTCTAATGAACCGATCAGGCATTGCCAGGAAAACATCATGAATTACCGAAAGACTTTGTTTGCGAGACGGCTGGTGCAAGTGCTGTGCATAGTAGGTTTGTCTGCTTTCTCTTTGCCCGCCATCAGCGCCCAATCCACCACGCCTGACTTCGCGGCGATTGACGCTTATTTCGCAGCCCAGATGCAGGCCATGAAGCTGCCTGGACTGGCGCTAGGTATCGTGCGAGACGATCAGGTTGTGTATCTCATGGGCTATGGCATTGCCGATCCGGCTGGGCGTCCGGTCACACCCCAGACACCTTTTCGGCTTGCTTCCGTATCCAAGACCTTGACAGCAGTGGCAATCATGCAGTTGGTGGATGCCGGTCAGGTAGAACTGGATGCACCGGTACAGCGCTATCTGCCCTGGTTCCGGCTCGCTGACGAAGAAGCCTCGCGGCGCATTACCCTGCGCCATCTGCTCTATCACACCAGCGGCATACCACAAACTGCTGGCTACGATAACTTCTACAACGGTGACCAGAGCGACACAGCACTGGAGCAGAACGTTCGTCAACTGTCCAGGGTTAAACTCAATCGGCCCGTCGGTGCTGCCTACCAGTATGCCAATCTCAATTACGACGTGCTGGGTCTCATCGTACAGACGGTGAGCGGACAAACCTATGAAGCCTACATCCAGGATCACATCTTCACGCCGCTGGTGATGTACCAGAGTTTCACCTCGCAGGCTGAGGCGCAAAATCACGGCATGGCAGCCGGTTATCGCCGCTGGTTCGGCCTCCCCATCCCCGCCGACTTGCCCGATGATCGCGCAACTCGGCCCAGCAGTTTCCTTATTTCCAGTGCCGAAGACCTGACCCATTTGCTCATTGCTGAACTTAACAGCGGTCAATATAGCAGTGCCACGCTGCTATCACCACAGAGCATCGCCGAAACTCAGCGCCCCGTCGTCGCCATAGGCGATACCGACTGGCATTCCGGCATGGGCCTGGATGTTGGCGAGCTTAACGGCGTGAACATGGTAGCCAAGACAGGCGGCACTGCCAACTACTACGCACGCATAGTGCTTGTCCCAGACAGCCGCTGGGGCGTTGTCGTGTTGGCGAACAGCTTCGACATTGGACTGAGCGATCAATTCGACGCCATAGCGAACGGGATTAGCGCCTGGCTGGTTAATGGGCAGCAGCTGGCTGTCGTTGAGGAACCAATCGGCGGCGGGAACGCAGTGATGAAATTCTCCCTCGCTGCAATAGTTGTCTTTCTCCTTCTCACGGCCTTCAGAACGCGAATTGTGCTGCCTGCCAGCATCCCGACTTGCGCTGGCTTATGCGCCACATCGTATTGCCGCTGGTCCTGGATGCGGCCCTTGCGGCTATCCTGCTGGTGGCGGTGCCACGCTTCATCAACACGCCGCTCAGATTCCTGTTCTATTTTGCGCCGGACATCTTCTGGCTGGTCCTGGCTGTCGTCATCTTTACGCTTGGCAAGGACCTGATGAAAGACCTGCTATATGGAGTCAAGAGCGAAATTCAATGCAAATGGCCGAAAATCACCGAGGTTGGTAGGGACGTTGGTCACGCAGAATCACAAAAATACGAGCCAGCAATTTACGGCATATTGCCCCAATGATAGTGCCATGTGCTTTGCCCGCGTCGCGCCGTTTCTGGTAATAGACTTTCAGTTCGGGGTCGTGCAAGCGTGCGACCGTTGCTGCCATCCACAGAGCATGACGCAAGTAGGGCGAACCACGCTTGGACATCCGGGTCTGTCTGGCTTCAAACTGTCCGCTCTGGTAAACAACAGGATCAATGCCAGCATAAGCCACCAGTTGTTTGAGGGTCTCGAAGCGTTGAATGTCGCCAATCTCGCCCAGAATGGCAGCCGCTGTGACCGGGCCAATACCAGGAATGGTGATCAGATACTGGTTCGGCAGCGCGGCGACGAGTTCGGTCAAAGACCCATCGATCTCGTCAACTTGCTGAGTGAGAAAGTCCAACTGGGCGATCAGGCAGCCCATCTGAATGCGGCTGGCATCGGCCAGAAACGTCACGCCAACCGAGCGTCGTGCCGCCTGTTGGAGGTTTTCAGCTTGTTTGCGTCCCAAACGCCCGCGACTGGCTGTTTTCAGGATACGGGTCAATTCATCCAGGTCGAAGGCAGCGAATTCCTGAGCGGTGACCGCATCAGCCAGCAATTGGCGCGAACTGAGCAGGAAAACCGACGAAAACAGGCTTTCATACTCTGGAAAGACCCGGTCCAGCAGGCTCAGGATGCGGCGTTTCGTGTCACCAATCTGTTCGACCAGGCTAAACCGAAAGCGCGACAACTGACGCAACTGCATGTAAATCGGCATCACGGTCGGATCGCTGGTATGACGCGCCCCGCCAATGCGCACAAAATCGGCAATCCAGACGGCATCAATCGTATCATTTTTCCGTTTACGAATGCCACTGCGCTGATAGGCATGAACCTGCAACGGGTTCAGCACATGGACGGTAAAATCTGCTCGCGTCAGCCATTCAAACAAAGCCAGCCAGTAATGTCCCGTTGCTTCCAGCCCGATTTCGATGGCCTCCGCCCAGACCGACAGCCGCTCAAGCAACGTACTCATGCCATCATACGTGTTGGCAATCGAAAACGGTTTCTCCAACGGGACACCGCTGGCATCCAAAACGGCGATCCGGTGCTGGCGTTTGGCAACATCAATCCCGACATAGACGGACATAGCAAATCTCCTCTTGGGCTAACCAATGAAGTCAGGCGACCTCGGTTTTCTGCCAGTCCTTCCGCCTTGTGGGTGATGCGTGACGTATCCCAGAGGGATACTCACAACCTGCTTATTCGAAGCCACTCGCAGAACCGAGGCAACAGTCTTTCGGACGGGGCACCATCCCCAGGGACACCAACGTTGACCTCGACTTCTTCGCTGGATTGTAGCGTCGGCACGTCTGCTTGCCACCACCTTTATCCGTTCACATAGTTATACAAGGACTGTGGACACTGCATCGGCTCCAGGCTCGGCGTGCAGCGGACAGGGGGCAGCCGCTGGCGACGTAGAAATATGGGAGGTGGGTTCTGGTTTTCAACAATCAACCGTCTGAATACGTCTTTTGGCTACCCCCGATCAACCCCATTGCCGCTTAGAGTGGATATATCGAATGCAAGATGAAGCTTGGGAGGAGAAACAACATGAGTACGGTTACATCCGCTAGTGAGTCCACTGTCCAATCAGGGACAGCCTCGCGCAAGCGTGGTTGCCTGTTCTATGTCAAACGCGGACTGCTGGTACTCATCATTCTGCTGGTAGGAATACCGGTGGTTGGCATGATATATCAGGCGGCAGCCGAGTCCAGTGACCGGCAAACATACCCACCACCAGGGCAGCTAGTGAATATTGATGGACACATGATGCACCTCCACTGTACAGGTGAGGGTGGCCCTGCCATTATCCTGGAAGCCGGGGCATTCAGCTTTTCATCAGAATGGTACTGGGTGCAGCAGCAGCTAAGTGAAACCAACAGGGTCTGTTCTTATGACCGCGCCGGAAATGGGTGGAGTGAACCGGCTGATGGGCTGCGCGATGGTGTGACGCTCATGCGCGAACTGCATAGTCTGCTTGCGGCGGCGGACATACCCGGCCCGTATGTACTGGCGGGGCACTCGCTGGGCGGCCCGCTCATCAGGATTTATGCACAACAGTATCCCGATGCGGTGCTGGGACTGGTACTCGTGGATTCTGCCGTGCCCTATGCCTGGCCGGAAGTCAGCGGCTTCGAACAGTGGAGGGCACAAAATGAAAGTGCCTATGCACTGCTGACGGTTCTGCAACGAGTTGGCGCGGCGCGAATAATTATTAACCGAGAATTTCAAGGTTATAGCTATCCACCGGAGATTGTCAACCAACTCACTGCGTTCAAAGCCACAGCACAAGGCGTAGATACCTGGGATGCCGAATTTCGGCTGGCGCAGTGGGAATTAGGCCAGCAGTCCCAGGCAGCGGAAGACCTGGGCGCACTGCCGGTGATCGTCATGTGGGCGAGTTACCCTGATGTAATCGCACCAGATGAGCGGGCATATTTGGAATCAGTCTGGCACAGCGTGCCAGAATTCTCATCCGACAGCCTCGTTTTGAGCGTCGAAGGGTCGAATCATGGTTCGATTATTGGAAATGAGCCGTATGCGCAGCAGGTGAGCGACGCTATCCTGGACGTGATCGACGCCGCGCGAACGGGCGAAGCGCTGGCGCAGTAACCGCGAATTTGAGGGCAGATCACAAATCGCCCCTCTAACTATCAACCCCCTGAATACGCCTTTTGGCTACCAACAATCAACCCCTTTGCGGAATACAGTAAGTCTAAGAAAGGGTAATAGAAAGGCAAGCTTAGGCGCAATTGCAATGGCTCAATACTACGAAATTCGCATCAGGGGACACCTGGATGAAAGCTGGGCAGACTGGTTTGACGGGATGACGATCCGCCATGAGGACAACGGCGAGACGCTCCTCACCGGGACCTTGCCGGATCAAGCGGCCTTGCATGGCCTGCTCAACCGCCTGCGCGACCTGAGTATCCAGCTAATTTCAGTCAATCTGATCGGCGACCCGCCAGTATCACCGGGGGAGGAAAACGATGAATGAATAGGACAGGTAGCAACTTGAATACTTCGACCTGGAAACGAAGGAGGATTTATCCATCATGAACGATAGCAATACGCTCGTCATCGACACGCAGGACCTGACCAAGACTTTCAAGGGGGTCAACGCCCTGCAATCGCTCAATTTGAAAGTACCGAAGAACTCGATCTTTGGCTTCCTGGGGCCGAACGGCGCAGGCAAGACCACCACGATCAAGCTGCTGCTGGGACTGGCAAAGCCCACGAGCGGCAGCGCCTGCATCTTCGGCCTGGATGTCGTCAGGGACAGCACGGAAATCCGCAAGCGCGTTGGCTACCTGGCCCAGGACCCGCGTTTCTACGAAGGCATGACCGCCCGCCAGACACTGCGCTTCACGGCTCGTTTTTTCTTCACCGGACCCAGCGCAGCTATCGAAGACCGCATTAACAATACCCTGGAACTGGTCGGTCTGGCGGACAAAGCGGATCGTTCGATCAAAGGCTTCTCCGGTGGTGAACGCCAGCGGCTCGGCATCGCTCAGGCGCAGATCAACTATCCTGATCTGCTGATCCTGGATGAACCTGCCGCCGCGCTTGACCCGATGGGCCGCCACGACGTACTGGAGGTCATGGAACGGCTGCGCAAGCACACCACCATCTTCTATTCGACCCACATCCTTGATGATGTCCAGAAGGTGAGTGACAGCGTAGCGATCCTGAAGCAGGGTCAGTTGGTGGCACAGGCCCCCATCGAAGAACTGCTGGCCGGGAACGAAGGAGTCGTTTACCACATCGCCCTGAAAGGCGACGGCAATGGCACACAATCGCGGCTGTCCAGCCTGCCCTGGGTATCAGCAGTAACGGCACTCCCCGGCAGCAACGGTGCAAAGCACTGGCAGGTGAACGTCAGCGACGAAGCGGCAGCGGAAGACCAGCTGCTGCGCCTGCTGCTTGAAGACCGCCAGCTTACCGTGACCGAATTTGGTCGCAAGAAACACAATCTCGAAGAGATCTTCATGAGCCTCGTAGGAGAAGAACAGCATGTCCGCTAACACTAGTTTTCAAATGGTCAACGAACAGGGCTGGCGCAGCGGCTTTGCCAATCTGCTGCGGCACGAGAACGCCATCTGGTGGCGCAGCCGCCGCTGGTGGGTCAACGCCCTGATCTGGCTGGTGCTCATCAACGGTGTCTTGTTAGGCACATTATCATCGCCCTCCATGGGGAACATGGAAGCGCTGGCGACTTTCGCGGCTGTGGCCGGATTCTTCACCGGAATGGGCGCTATTGTCACCATACAAGGGACCGTCATTGACGAAAAGAAAAGCGGCACGGCAGCCTGGATTGCATCCAAGCCCGTCTCGCGCAGTGCGTTCATTCTCGCCAAACTGCTAGCGAACGTCATTGCTATGCTCGTTATCACCCTGGTCATTCAGGGCGCTGTCGCCTACCTTCAATTTGCGGCAAACGGCAGCACGCCAGCGCTGGGGCCTTTTATCTTCGGCTTGGCTCTGGTTGGCTTGCACCTCCTGTTTTATCTGGCTTTGACACTGATGTTAGGGACCCTGTTCAACGAGCGCGGCGCGGTCATCGCCATCCCGTTGGGTGTACTGTTCGGCGGTCAATTCCTCATGGGTTACCTGGGTTCGCTGTCAGAATTACTGCCCTGGTATCTGGTGATGGGACCTACCCTCGCCTCAGAGGCCATGTTAGGGCAACCCTTGTCCACCATCACACCGATCCCAGCAACCATCGTGTGGATCGTTGTCTTCATCGGTATCGCCATCTGGCGTTTCCAACGCGAAGAGTTTTGATTTCATGGATTGAGGGTGCAGCAATTCTGTACCCTCATCCCTTCTTTGTTGCGAAATACCGACGTGCAATCGCATCTTTCCGTTTCTGTCCAGCCATTTACTCCACTACCTGGGGGCAAGCTCAATTGTCATCGATCAGCGAAGAGGTCGGATAGGTGTATGTCTCAGACTCTTCTGTGCGCGAGCCATTGAGCACCCAGACCAGGGCCACCACAAAGACGCTAACCAGGCCGCCCAGGACCAGAAAGGCGAAAACGCCGCCCACGGTGGGCGTATTAATCAGCCAGTACAGGAAGCGGTATAAAGGATTATCGAGCGGAAAGTTCATTGGAGTTCCTTCATGAAGATAATCCGGCATTCGTTGCAATAGTCCAGCCAGCGTGGATTTCCGATCTGGTCGGCAACAGCCTGCAGCTCCGCCTGGCTCACAGTCGGGCTGCCGCAGCCAGGGCAACGTGCGCGTTCTGATTGGAATAGCTGCCGTGACCCATGCTCAGGTAAGGTGCTACTGAGCTGCAAGGTGGCCGTCGGGCAGATGCCGACGCAGCGATTACAGCCTACGCAGTGGGCATCGTTCACCAGCAGTGTGGTGAATTCATGCGTCTCCTGCACACGGATCGCCTGGGTTGGGCAGACCTGCGCGCAGAAGCTGCACAGGGTGCAATTCTGGGCAGACGATACCTGAGGCAGCGGGCGCTCAGCTGTAGTGAGTTTTTTACGGGGCGTAGCCAACTCGGCTTGCAGGACGGCAGTCAGCAGTAAGCCGATGGGCCTGTAGAACAGATCCGAAGAGCGGCTGATCGCGCGTCCGAGGGCGGGCAGCCACTGACCAGCGTGTTGTTTGACAAACTTCAGACGGGCCATACGCCACAAATGGCGCTCAGTCGTCGCCTGAAGTTCCTGTCGCGTGAGATAAGCCAGAAAGGCCAGCTCAATGGACGCATGATCGGGCAGTTCTGCGCCATTGACAGCCAGCCCGGCGGCCTGATACAGGGACCAGACACGGAGTGTCATCGCACTGTGCAGACGTCCCTCACGCGCCAGAGATTCATAAATCGGCAGGGGCTGCGCGTCTGATTGGATCAGGAGTGCCCGATACCGCTTTTGCCACTGTCTGAGTCCTTCTGACGGAATCAGCGCCAGTTCGGTCACAGCTTTTTGCAGTGTTGTATGGGCACACTCATTGGCTAAAGCCAGGGCAGCCTGATACAGGGGCCAATGCCGCCCAGCCTGCGCCAGCCAATCGCATGGCTCGGCCAGCGACTCGGCCAGGGCCTGATAGACCGCTTCCAGGGACGCTGTGGCTTTGATCGGCATACAGATCGCTCCGTATCAGGCTTTGTCATTTTTGAGTGCGTTGGAGAACTGCCGGATAATGTCCAGCGGGATCGGGATGATCGTCGCGTTCCGTTCGTTCGCCATCTCAACCAGCGTCTGCAAGTACCGGAGTTCGAGGCTGCCGGGCGAGGCTGCCAACTCGCGGCCTGCGCTTGCCAGCCCTTCGGCGGCCTGACGTTCACCGTCTGCGTGAATGATCTTGGCACGTTTTTCACGCTCGGCCTCGGCCTGGCGCGCCATTGCCCGCTGCAAGTTTTCGGGCAGCAGCACATCTTTGACTTCCACCACATTGACCTGGATACCCCAGGGTTCGGTGTGAGAATCGATGACGTTGCGAAGCAGTTCGTTGATGCGGTCACGATGCCCAATCAGGTCATCCAGATTAGATTGACCCAACACACTTCTCAGGGTAGTCAGGGCAATCTGACCGGTGGCTTTATCAAAGTCGCGGACTTCGATGACGGCCTTGGTCGCATCAACGGGTTGATAATAGACCACTGCATCGACCTGAACCGTCACATTGTCGTTGGTGATGACTTCCTGTGGTTCGACCATCATCGTTTCAACGCGCATGTCAATCTTTCGCAGTCTGTCGATATAAGGAATGATGATATTGAGGCCCGGACCACGTTCGCCGAGCAAACGGCCCAGGCGGAAGTGAACGCCACGTTCATACTGCCAGACGATTTTTATCGCAGGCACGATGAGTGCTAGCGCGACCACAGCGATTGCTAGAGCTCCATACCAGGGTAGTGTCATTGTATCCTCCACATGTGCTTGGAAAGGTCATTGTTTGAACGATCAGCAGCGGACATAGGCCTCTTTCAAACTTATCGAAATATCCAGCGACGTCTGCTTTGGGTCGTAGGCGATGGCTCCGGGACGGGGATCACGACACTCTCGCGCGCTTGATCCACCACACGGCCTTCGCTGGTCTCCCAGATCGACACGGCTGGGAATAACTTGAAAAACAGGACAAATAAGAGAATAAACAGGGCTACGGATGCGGCAGTCAGCCCGATTTCCGTGATGGTTGGCGCGTAGCTGCTGTAGGCAATCATGCGCGGATGAGTCAGCGTGGGGACCACGATAATCCAACGCTCGATCCAGGCTCCGAAGATGCACGCCGCGCCTGCCAGTACAGCTGCAATGACCAGATGCTGCCTGAGCCAGGCACCGATCCCCAGGATAATAATGAGCGCGCACAGGGTGACGACTCCCCAGCCAAAGGCGTGCAGCATTCGGATGTCCTCCCCGGCACCCGCTGTGGTGTTTTGCGGGTCGGTCAGCCACAGCAAGACGAAGCCCCCAATCACGGCGGCCACGATCATGCTGCGCGGTTGCAAGAGAAAGACTCGGCTCAGAAATGTGGGAATCACCTGCGCGAAGACCATCACCACCAGGCCCGTACCGATGAGCAGCAGCATGAGCCAGTACACGGGGGAGAAAGCGCCCCACAGCTTGCTCGCCAGCACCGGGAATTCCATCAACTGCTGCCCCGCGATCAGCGTCAGGGTCTCGGTGTAGGTGAAGTAGCCCCAGGTGATCGCCATGACGATATACAGCCAGCTCAGGCCATGATATTGGCGCAGCGTGATGAAGTCTTCGAGATGCAGTACCCGGCGCACAAGGGTCATGACGATGAACAGCGCCGAAATGCCGGAGAAAATCGCTGTGACCACGAAATAGGGGCCAAACACGGTCGAGTGCCAGCCCGGCTGCACGGTCGTCGCCAGCAGCCAGGAGGTGATGGTATGGACTCCAACGCCCACGGGGACAATGAAAATCATCATGAAGTGTTCAACACGTTCCAGGCGTCGCCACTGCTCCACGTTGCCGCGCCAGCCCAGCGCCAGAATGGTGTAGAACCTGCGCTGGAGTGGGTGCGCGTCAGCAGGCATGTTGTCGCGGATGATGGCAATATCCGGGATCAGCGGCAAAAAGAGGTAAAACGTTGAACTCAGCAGGTAAGTCATGACGATCATGACATCCCAGAGGATGGGCGACTGCAAGCGGCCATGCAGGAACACATAGATCAACCGGTCCGGTCGGCCCATGTCGATAACGATTTGCAGCATGGCGATCACCAGGGCGAACACGGTGATCGTTTCGGCCATGCGAGTCACCGGGCGACGCCATTCGACCTGGGTGATGCGCAGGATGGCCGAAGTCAGAGTCCCGGCCAGGCTCACGCCGATGAAGAAGATGAAATTCACCATGTACATGCCCCAGTACACCGGGCGATTCATACCGGTGGTTGCCAGACCCTCCATCACCTGCCGGATATAGAGGAGGACGCCGATGCCGATGATGCCCAGCAGCACCAGGACGACTATGATGTATCGCCCGTTGATCTGAAACAGGGGATCAATTAACTTGCGCCTGGCGACCGGATCGACCTTGAGCATGACTTAGCCTTCTCGTAAATAGATAACTTTAGGGTGCGTGCCCACATCTTCTTGCAGACGAAAGGCGCGGGTACTCGTCGCAAGCTTCGAGACCGTGCTGTTCGGGTCATCCAGGTCCCCGAAGAAGCGCGCACGTCCGGTGCAGGTCTGGACGCAGGCCGGGACGTACTCGCCCGGCTGAATGTCGCGGCCTTCTGCGGCGGCCTGCTCGCGGGCCTTTTGCAGCCGGTGGACACAAAACGTGCATTTTTCGACAATGCCGGAGACGCGCGGTGCCGGGCCTTCGAGACTGCCATCCCCTTCGACGCGATCTGGCGAAATGTGATTCTCGAAACCTTCCGGCCATTCGGGTGCTGACCAGTTGAAGTAGCGGACGCCATAGGGGCAGGCCACCGTGCAGAAGCGGCAGCCGATGCAGCGCTCATAGTTCTGTCGCACGAGGCCCTCGTCGTCGATATAGGTCGCCTGCACCGGGCACACCTTGATGCAGGGTGGATTCTCGCAGTGCATACAGGGCCGCGTCATGTAGCGTGTTTCAACATAGGGATAGTCACCGGTCTCTTCTATTGGATTGACCGGCGTCGGGTAGACATCGTTCCAGCGGATCGTCCGCCCGCGCAGGGCCTCATCCGGTTTCGCTACCGGGGTATTGTTCTCGAAGCGGCAGGCGATGCTGCATCCCTGGCAGGCCACACATTTATCCAGATCAATCACCATCGACCAGCGAGTCATGCGTTTTCTCCTTCGGCTGTTTCAATGTTGGCTTCCGTCTCGGCCTGATTCACGGCGTAAACGCGCACTCTGGTGTTTGAGAACGCCGCCAGTCCGGTGACAGGCTCACTGGCCGGGCTGAGAATTTCCAGGCCGTTGACGCCGCGATCATTCGCCCAGCGCCCGACCCCTTTATGCCCCTGGTTATAGGGCAGGTTCACCACGTCCGGGCGCAGCGCCTTCACATAGCGCAGCTTGACCTCAAGCCGACCAAACTGGCTCTCGACCCAGACCCTATCGCCATCCTCAAGCTGCAATTCGGCGGCGCTTTCCGGGTTCATTTCCAACCAGCTTCCCCAGGTTTCGCCGACGGTCATTCCACTGATCTCCTGGAGGGTGGGCATGTTAGCGTTGGCACTGTAGGGTCCCAGGCTCATCAGCGTAATCACATTGAGCACGTAGGGATATTCCGATTCCTCACCGGCAAACTGGACGGCTTCGTAATGCGGCAGATAGGCTGCGCTGCCGCTGGCGGTAATACCCATCGCGCGCAGCTCATCGGCACTGCGGTCAGCCAGCAGGCACTGGAGTTCGCGGCTGAAGAAGTCGAAGCGGCCATCACGCGGGGCATTTTCCCGATCCGGCCCGACCACTTCTTCGAGCCAGGTCGTGCTGCCGCGCCGCGCATAGTGATAGCCGGGGGTCAGCCAGATGCCGTACTGCCGGAGCTGCTCCCAGGTCGCCCCGACCAGACTGAGACGATCCTTCAACAGGTCCTCAAAGGAGGCCCAGGGGAAAGCTTCGGCGACCGGCCCGCCGACTGCTTCGGCCACGCGGAGCAGAAAGTCGCCGGTGTGCATATTGTCGTGCAGCGATTCGACCAGCGGTTGACGCAGGCCCACGCCGGGGTAGCCCACGCCTTCGATGTGATCGTCCTGGAAGCGCTCCATAAAGGTCGGTTCGGGCAGGATCAGGTCAGCATAGCGCGCGCTGTCGTCAATGAAGGAACTGAAACTCACCACCAGCGGGATTTGCTCGAAGGCCTGGATGAAACGCGCCCCGCCCGGCGCTTCATAGACCGGGTTGGCATCGTAGAGCATCAGCAGGTCGAGCGGGTAGCCATCGAGGACGCGATCCGCCACCGCCTGATACGCTTGGCGACCCACCGGGAACTGGCGTGCCCGCGCCATCGACCCGTTCTGCCTGACGGCCCACTTCGGCGACGGCATCCTGCGGCATGGCGGGCCATTCCGGACAGGGCATGTAGCGCTGCGTCAGCACGCCGCCCTTCTGGTCGATGTTGCCGACCAGCCCATTCAGCGCATGGATCGCCATGGCGGCATACAGGCCGTTGACGCTGCCGTTGAGCAAACCGCCCTTGGCAGGCATGACCGCTATGGAGGGCGCGTTCTCGGCGAATTCACCGGCCATTCTGAAGATTGAACTGGACGGGACGCCGGTGATCGCTTCGACGGTGTCCGGGTCATAATTATCAAGCACAAAGTTCTTGAAGCCCTGGAAATGGTTCCGGTCCGGGTCGATATAGTCTTCGAAGCCAAAGCTGTAATTCTGAACAAAATCGGAGTCGAACTGGCCGGTGACGATCAAGACATGCGCGATGCCCAGGGCCAGGGCGGCATCGGTTCCCGGACGGATGGGCACCCACTCGTCGGCTTTGGCCCCGGTAATGCCCTGTCGCGGGTCGATCATGACAATCTTGCCGCGCCGTGCCCGGCCCCGCCGCACGTAAGCATAACCGCCAATGGTGCGCTGAGGGGTGCGCCCGGCTTCCAGCAAATTCGCGCCGAAGCTCAGGATATAGTTGGCATGTTCGAAGTCATAGACGGGCAGGTCATAGACGCCCTGCGTCAGGTAGCTTGCCAGCCGCCCCACTTCCACGTTGAGGCTGTCGTGGGAGATGGCATTCGGTGAACCGACCGCCTGCATGAAGCGCTCCAGCAGGTCGCGCATCTGGCCGCGTGTCTCGCCGTAGAGCATGGCGGCGCGTTCCGGGTGGCCGGAGTCGCGCAGCGCTTTCAAGCGGTCGGCAAGGGTCTGGACGGCCTCGTCCCAGCTAATCGGCTCCCATTCACCAGAGCCACGCCCGCCGACCTGCCGCATGGGGCCGCTGACCCGATCCGGATTGTAGAGCAGTTCCGGCGCGGCCTGCCCTTTGGGGCACAACACCCCCGCGTTGATGGGGTGCATCGGGTTGCCTTCGAGCTTGACGACGCGGCCATCGACTACGCGCGCAATGATTCCGCAGCCACTTGGGCACAGCAGGCACACGCTGGGTACAAAGGACTCCACCCCACCGGCCACATAGTGATAACCGGCCTCAGGAGCCGCGATGTTCAGGCTGTCAATCAGATCCGTCAGGCCGCCGACGGCCAGGGTACCCCCGGCCAGCACTGCCGTACTGATCAAAAACTCGCGCCGCGTCAGGCCCTTGCTCACGCTAATTTCCTCCACAGCTCTCCGGGCCGCCATGATAGTCACAACTCATAACTCCTGGCGGCAGCGGATAACGCTCCAATGGTGTGATACGTCCGGCGCTGAGATCGCTGACATACTTGCTGAGCGCGTCCAGTTGTTCCGGTGTAAATCGCCCTTCAAAGCCCGGCATGTTGTAATCGGCGACACCCTTCACGATCACGCGCCGCAGAAAGACCGGGGTGAACTCGAAGCCGACC
Source organism: uncultured Chloroflexia bacterium (assembly GCA_963772595.1). GTDB lineage: Bacteria > Chloroflexota > Anaerolineae > Aggregatilineales > Phototrophicaceae > CAVYXZ01. Next base: position 40,837 of record CAVYXZ010000005.1, read on the forward strand.
AGCGCGCTGGCGGAAAGCCCTTCGCCTTTCTTTCCATGACAGGCGGCGCAGGCGATCTCGTAGAGCATCTGCGCGTCGCTCACGCCGGGGGCGATCAGCACATTTTTGAAGCCCTGAACCTGGTCCGGGCGTCCTGATGCAATCCACGAAAGGCCGGTTAAGGTCAGCGGACCGGCACCGCCAGGGCTGACATGACAGGTGCCGCAGGCCTCATGCGTCCGATTGGCGTATTCCGGCAGGGCGCGGACTGTCGCATCGGGCATGAAGAAGGCCATCACAGCGAGCAGGACAATCGCGGCCCCGGCGATCAAAATCAGCTTGTGGGTGTGTCCGGCGTTCATCATCAGCTCTCGTCGTCTATGGATGAATCTCATCCAGGGCGAATTCACGATCAGGACCATGACACACGGTACAGGTTTCGACATCGCTGGCTGTGGTCTGAAGCTCCGCGTGACCATCGGCAGCCGCCGTGTCATGGCAGGAGATACACACGGCTCGCACCGGTTGAATCTGCGTGACCAGTTGATCGCCCTGCGAGATCAGGATCGGCGAGTGGGTTTCAAGGGCAGGCAGGTTGTTGTAGGTGCTGTCCACATGGCAGGTCGCGCAGTTCTGGAGGTTGCCGGGGAAGCGCACCTCGCCGAAGTTATGCACGCTGCCGCCAAAGCCGTAGACGATCAGCGGGTTGCTGGCCTCGTCGCCATGATGGATGCGATGGACCAGCAGCGGGAAGTCGATGCTCACCGGCGGGAAGCTGTCTGCGGGCCGCTGCAACTCATCCGAGGCCAGCGGGTTATGGCACATGACGCAGTATTCGGTGTTCTGGCGAATACCGCCATGCAGCGCCAGGTCTTTATGGCAGGAATTGCAGTTATCGAGCGCCACAACCTGCCGCCGGGCGTCTGGCTCGCCGCCGTCCAGATTGACGTAGCTGACCGGGTTAAAGCCCGCTATACGCACCGGTTCGTCTACGTCTTTGAGCTGTTCCATCACGTAGCCTTCGAGCGCCATGCCATAGGTCCCTGTGGCATCCTCTGGCAGGACGTAGTTCATGGTGTAGCTGAAGGCACCATCCCCGGCGTCTTCAACAGCGGGTGGCGCTGCCGGGTTCGAAGCGTCAGACGAAGAGCGGTAGATCGTTTCGGTCACGCGATGGGTGTAGTCTGTCGTCGGGCCAGCCAGCGTGACCGCCAGGTAATCCATATCTGCCGGGGCAATAACGTCTCCGGCATTGTTGGTGACGCGCAAGGTCACTGTCGGTGATTGGCCTGGGGCCGCGTTTTCGACGCTGACAAGTTCCAGATTGACACCCGCGACCTCCGACGAATACTGTGGGATCACATGCGCGCCGGGGATCAACTCGTTGTCGAATTCCTCCATGTCGGGGTAATGACAGCGTCCGCAGGAATCGGGTTCTTTGGGCCGCCCCGGATGATTCAGCGCGATGGTCGGGTCCACATTGTCGTGGCAAGAGGTACAGGTCGGCACAGAGGCTTCAAGATTACGCTCGTAGTCCGGCCCGGTATGGCAGGTGGTGCAGTTGCGGACATCCTGCGGGAAGGCAACCGTCGAGAAATCGTTGATGCTGCCCCCATGCCCCACAATGTAATAGGGTTGGCCGTCCTGGACGCTGGGCAGATTCTCGCCGTCATGGATACGGTGGATCAGGACGCGGAAATCGAGCGAGTTGCCCGTCTCAGGATCGACGTTATCCGGGTTATGACAGAGGCCGCACATATTGGCCTCAACCCGGCTGCCACCGTGCGCACTCAGTTGACCGTGACAGTTATTGCAGCTTGCCGTCTCGACCAGGAAGCGTGTGTCGTCCGGCTCGCTGCCATCCGGGACAAAGGCATAGATCGGGTTGGCGGCCACCGAGCGCGGCCCCCGGATGACTTCAGCGGCGACCACATGCGTGCGGCGCGCGTTGAAGTCATCGCCGAGAGCCTGGGCAAAAGTATAAGTATAAACACCCGGTTCTAATTCGATAAAAGTGCCTTCGCCGTTCTCGAAGGTCGGTTGGGAAGCGCTTGCCAGGGCAGGTTGCAGCGTTTCACCCTCAAACTGGTAGGGCGCGCCTTCAACCTCAGTGCTGAAATAATTGTAGTAGCGGGGCAGGCCGGTGACATCGTCCTCGTCGATGCGCGCGATGAGAAATCGCACGCTGTCCACATCGTCCAGTGTGAGCGGCCCGCCATTAGCATCCGACAGCGTAAAAGTCACTGTCGGGATCGTGTCGTCGCCGATGGTGACATCCGTGATCTCTGAAGCGATGCCAGGACCCGGCTCTGCCTGAGCCAGCAGCAGGCCGGTGCCGAAGCAGAAAAGGCCGATGATAAAGAGTATGGGAACCATATACCTGGACATAAATTCATTTACTCCGAACTCAATCATTCGTCCTGGATAATGCGAAGAAAATCTTCAGGCGTGTTGACGTTCTGGCGCTGACGGTGATAAATCCATAATTCGTTATCCTGCAAACTCAGCCGGATAACCCGTGCTTCCCAGGGACCCGCTTTCAGGACCTTGAGCATGTCAATTCCTGGGTCGCCACCTTCGCCATTCTGTTCCACGATGATGATTTCTGGTTGTGTACGATCAAGTTCTTGCAGGACCGTGTCCAGATCAGACCCAATCCCGACAATTTCGAGGGCTGGATGGCGCAGAAGCAGGTGTATCGTGTCCCTGAAAAGGGGATGTGACCAGATAATAAAGACCCGCCGAGTATCCATCACACATCCATCCAAAACCTCTATACTCAGATTAGTGCAGGCCTTCACAATTGCGCATCGGCGAGATCGCCAAAGCGCAAAAAAAATCGCCAGATCATCTGGCGATTTTTACGATAGGCGTCTGGCGATTGGTTCAGACAAGCCCGCGTTTGCGCGCATACGCCATCAGTTCGTGGCGGGTGCTGAGGCCCAGCTTGTTCATAATGTTGCCGCGATGGGTGTAGACCGTGCTGGCGCTGATGACCAACTGCTCCGCGATCTCCGCATTGCTGTAGCCCTCGGAAAGGAGCTTGAGAATCTCTTTCTCGCGCGGACTCAGATCGTCGGCTTCATACTCCCCATTCCCAGCGCCGACGAGATAGGCTTTGACCAGTTTTTGGGCCATGGAAGGATAGAGGAATACCTCGCCCCAACTCACCGTGCGAACCGCATTAATCAGGTCATTGGTGTCAGCTCCTTTGAGCAAGAAGCCGGACGCGCCTGATTTAAGGGCTTCAAAGAAGTACTCTTCGGTCCGGTGCATCGTCAGGATCAGCACGTTGACTTCAGGCCACTGTGCTCTGATCTGCCGGGTCGCCTCCAGGCCATCCATGACCGGCATCGCAATGTCGAGCAAGACGACATCCGGCGTTGTTTGTTGGACCAGCTTCAACGCTTCAGCGCCATCGCCTGCCTCTCCCACGACGCGGATGTCCGCTTCAGAATCGAGCAGCATCCGCACGCCGGTGCGCACGATGGTGTGGTCATCGCCAATGACAACTCGGATTTCATCCGCCATACTCTGGCTCCTCTCCCAGCGGAACCTCCACATGCACCTGGGTTCCTGCGCCTGGTTCGGTGATAAAGCGTACACTGCCGCCGCACTGGGCAACTCGCTCCTGGATTCCCATCAGACCCAGGCCGCGCGGGCTGCTGCCATCCATCAATATAGCGGATAAATCAAAGCCTGTGCCATCGTCGCGGATGCTTCCCTCGAAAGTACCGTTATGACGGCACAAGCGAATCTGGATACTGTGGGCTTCGGCATGATGAACGATATTGCTCATCAATTCCTGGAAGACGCGATACAAAGACGTTTCAATGGTGGGCGGCAGCCGTTCTTCCAGGCCCTCGGCCTCTAAGTCAAAGGTGATGTCGCTGCCTTTGAGCACACGATCCGCGTAATCTCTCAGGGCCGATGCCAGACCCAGATCATCCAGAGTCGATGGGCGCAAATCGAGGATGAGATCGTACATGGCATCTGAGGTGTCTTCAATGAGGGAGCGGATGTCATTGAGCTGCGCGTTCGCTGCCTGCGGATTTTGCTGCATATAACGTTCCAGCAGGCCAACGCGCAGGGCCAGCCCACTCAGCGCCTGCCCTAACTCGTCATGCAGTTCCTGGGCGACTCGCTTACGTTCATTTTCCTGGGCGCTAATAAGCCGCTGGAGCAGGTCGTTTCGGTGTGCGATCTGACGCTGAAGATCATGTGATAACTTCGTGTTCTCGGCCTCGCGTGTTTCGACCTGACGGGCCATCGTGTTGAACGCAGTGCTCAACTGTCCAATTTCGTCAGGCTGGCTCTCTGGCAGCGCGAGGTGACTGCGTCCCTCGCCCAGTCCGGCAATGGCTCGCGCCAGCCGCTCCAGACGGCGCAGCACAAGCTGGCTGAGACCCACGTTGACGACAATGATCACAATCAGAATCGTTGCTGCGGACCACAGCAGATTTTCATGCAGGTCCGCATTCACCGCCGCTTCCATCAATTCCGCCGGAATGTCTGTCAACAGCAGACCCAGCAAGCGGCCATCGGTCTTATGACATTTCTGGCATTCTTGACTGTTTTCTATCGGGCGCATACTGCGAAAGACGCGCTCGCCCGCGGCATTATCGACCACAATACTGGCGGGGCGCTCGGCTGCGGGCAAGTGGTGGCAGGGCTGGCAATCTTCCTGCCGGTTGTCCATCCTCAGGCCGACACCCACCTCGTCAGGAGCGAAAATGACTTCACCAGATGTATCCAGTACCGATACAGCGCTGAATTCCGGGGTCTGTCCAATGGCGTCGAGCAAGGTCCGCACCTCGTCGAAATCATCCGCCAGCATGGCCCGCCGCAGGTTGAACTCAATCACCTGACCGGAATTTGACGCCAGGATGGATAGGCTGTTGAAGACGGTATCGCTGCGGCGCAGGTACTTCACGAGGGTAAACATGCCGACAATCAACAGCAGCGGGATGACCAAGCCCAGCGTGACTTTGGCGCGCAAACTGCGCTGGAACAGTGATGGCTTGTTCGACTTTCCAGGCTCTGGTGTTAACGGATTCATCGCTGTTCAATCTGTAAGGGATGCTTATCTTCTATTGTTTTGTAGTTCCATGTGCTGCTCTGGGAAGAAACTCACGGATTGACCTGATGGATGTCATTTCGCCGGCACTGATGACCCCATCGTCGTTACCGTCGATGAAGAAGTAGGGGGTAGGCGTGCCCATCGTGTCGCTGGCAAGCCACCAGGAGGGCATCCCGGAAAGTATATTTGCTTCACGACAGCAAGCACGTATGGCATTGTTCGACTACATCAAGGTCTTCTACAACCGCCAGCGGTTGCATTCAGGCATCGACTACACTCGCCCGGTCAACCGCGCCGCCTGAGCGATTGTCACTCTAAGAAACTGGGGCTAGACTAGGTTTGTTTTCGGACGCTATTAAGGATAATCTATCCTCATGATTTACGGCAAGACATAATTGCATGAGGATTTATTCGATGCCCAATATTCATGACGTAGCCAAACTTGCCGGAGTGGCCCCGATTACTGTTTCACGGGTGATCAACAATAAAGGCTATGTAAGCGACAAAACGCGACAGCGTGTTGAGGCCGTGATTGATGAGCTTGGCTATATCCCGAATGCGCTCGGCCCCAGCTTGCGCTCCAAGAAAACCATGACGCTGGCGCTGGTTATATCCGATATTACCAATCCTTTTTGGACCACGGTGGCGCGGGGTGTCGAAGACACGGCCAATGCACACGGCTACCATATCATTATCGGCAATACCGACAAATCGCCTGACAAACAAGATGACTACTTGACCTTCATGTTGAAGAAACAGGTAGATGGTTTTCTGTTAGTGCCCGCTTCCTCACAATCGCTCGGGATACTCCATCGACAGAAGGTTCCCGTCGTGATGCTGGACCGATGGATCGAAGGCGACAGCTTTGACTCGGTGCGATGCGACTCCGTAGGTGGGGCCTACGAATTGACCAAACACCTGCTGACGTTGGGACATCGGCAGATTGCCGTCATCACCGGTCGGCAGGATCATTCGACCGCCGCTGACCGTGTGAAGGGCTTCCGCCAGGCGCTGTCCGAGGCTGGCGTGAGTGCGGATCAGCAGCAGGTGTATTGGGGGGAATTCAATCAAGAGACCGGCTATGACTACACGCGCCAGGCCCTGAATGCAGCTCAGCGTCCGACAGCGATCTTCGCCACCAACAATTTTATCGCGATTGGCACGATGCGCGCCCTGCATGACGCTCATGTGAAGGTCCCGGAAGAGATGTCGGTGGTCGCCTTCGATGACCTGCCCGCCGCGATCACGATTGACCCCTTCTTTACGGTCGCCAGCCAACCCGCCTACGAAATGGGGCAGCGTGCGACCGATCTGTTACTCTCGCGCCTCGCGGATGAAGGCCCAGGTGAAAACCAGGAGATTGTCCTTCCAGTCGAGATCGTCGTACGCAAGTCAAGCGGCAAGCCTGAGCGGCGCTGATTGGCGAAATCGGACGCCCATACGAACACACGAAACGGAAAAGAGACATGCAATATCGATTATTGGGAAAGACCGGACTGAAGATTTCCGCCCTGGGTTTTGGCGCGTCGCCTCTGGGGGGTGTGTTCGGCGCTATTGACGAATCGGAAGGCATACGGGCCGTCCACAGTGCCATTGACCTGGGGATCAATTTCATTGACGTCTCACCCTATTATGGCCTCACCAAAGCTGAAACGGTACTCGGCAAAGCGCTCAAGCAGCTTCCCAGAGACGCCTACTATCTGGCGACCAAAGTCGGACGCTATGGGCAGGACGAGTTCGACTTTTCAGCACAGCGGGTGATCGCCAGCGTCGATGAAAGCCTGGCCCGGTTGAATGTGGATTATGTCGATCTGATCCAGTGCCACGATATTGAATTCACGTCGCTCGATCAGATCGTCGATGAGACTGTGCCGGCCTTACGCCGCTTGCAGCAAAGCGGGAAAGTGCGCTTTGTCGGGATCTCGGGCCTTCCCCTGGCTGTGCTGGATTATGTGGTGCAGCACGCCGAACTCGATACCGTCCTGTCCTACTGCCATTATGCCTTGAATGATACGTCGCTGCTCAAGTTAATTCCTCGTCTTCAAGACAAGCAGATCGGTATCATCAACGCCTCGCCATTGAGTATGGGGCTGTTGACCGATGGCGGTGCGCCAGACTGGCATCCCGCCTCTCAGGCAATCAAGGCGGCCTGTGCTGCGGCTGCCGAACATTGTCGAAACAAGGGGACGAACCTTGCCCGCCTGGCGATACAGTTCAGCGTCTCGAACGCTGCCATAGCGACCACACTGGTCGGCATCGCCAACCCGGACCAAGTCACCGCCAACATCCAGGCCGTTAATGAAGCGCCCGATCCAGAGCTTCTTGCTGAGGTGCGCGACATCCTTGCCCCGATCCAGGACGAGACCTGGCCCAGCGGACGCCAGCACGATAAGGAACTTTCCACGATCAATGAAGCGTGATCTGGTCAGCATCCAGACATGCGCAATAAATGCAAACGTTCAACATACAGACTTAACAGATTTCAAGGAGATTGCATCAATGTCCCCGGCAGCTCATTTTGAACCCACCTGGAACTCACTATTGCAGTATTCGGTACCCGAATGGTTTATGGACGCCAAGCTCGGTATCTTCATTCACTGGGGGGTCTATTCGGTACCGGCTTTCTCAAACGAATGGTACGCGCGCAATATGTATCTGGAGGGCAGCCCTGATTTCCAGCATCACCTGGAAACCTACGGCCCGCATACGAAGTTCGGTTACAAAGATTTTATTCCGATGTTCAAAGCCGAGCGCTTTGATGCCGACGCCTGGATCGACCTCTTCAAGAAAGCGGGGGCCGGTTATGTAGTCCCGGTGGCGGAGCATCACGACGGGTTTCAGATGTATGATTCGGCGCTCTCAGAGTGGAACGCAGCCAGGATGGGACCGAAACGGGACATTGTCGGCGAGTTGGCCGCGGCTGCCCGAAAGCGGGATATGGTCCTGGGCGTATCCAGCCACCGGGCGGAACACTGGTGGTTTATGGACGGCGGACGCAAGTTCGATTCAGATGTTCAGGACCCGCGCTACGAAGCCTTTTACGGTCCTGCTGCACCAGCATCACCTCCCCAGGCGCACAGTTCAGCGGAATGGCGAAGCCAGGATTGGCATCCCCGGCCAGACGGCAAGTTTCTGGACAACTGGCTGGCTCGCTGCTGCGAACTGGTCGATAAGTATCAGCCGCAAGTCTTCTGGTTCGATTGGTGGATTGATCAGGCCGTCTTCGCGCCCTACATACAGAAATTCGCCGCCTATTACTACAATCGGGCCGCCGAATGGGGCAAAGGCGTCACGCTTCAATACAAGCTCGAGGCATTTCCAGTAGGAGCCGCACTATTCGATATTGAGCGCGGCAAGCTCAACGCCATCCGCGAGCCTTACTGGCAGACCGATACCTCGGTGAGTTACAAATCCTGGTGTTATGTTGAAGACGACGATTTCAAATCCGTCACCACACTCGTGCATGATCTGGTGGATATTGTCAGCAAGAACGGCAATCTGCTGCTGAATGTGGGGCCGAAACCGGATGGAACAATCCCGGAGGAGGCCGCAGACCGCCTGCTTGGGCTTGGCGAATGGCTGAGCGTCAATGGCGAAGCGATCTTCGGGACACGGCACTGGCACAGCTTCGGTGAAGGCAGCACCACGGTGGGCGAAGGGCATATGCGCGAGCGTGAGGACAAACCCTTTAGCGCAGAAGACATCCGCTTCACAAGTAAAGGCAGCAGCTTATATGCGATTTGCCTGGGCTGGCCGGGCGAATCCGTGCAGATCAAGTCCCTGGGCAGTGGGTCGCTGCTCAGCGCTGAGCGTATAGAAGCCGTGCAGATGCTGGGTTCCGGCGAAGCACTGGCGTGGTCGCAAAGCGCAGATGGCCTCCAGATCAGCCTGCCGTCGCAAAAGCCCTGCGACCACGCCTACACTTTGAAATTGATGCTCAAGGACGCATAGGCGCTCATCCTGTGGCGCAGGGGGCGGTCACTACTGCTCAAATGTATGGCAATCTAAGCCAGTGTTCGAATGATAACCAACAAAACCACGCCGAAGCCTAAGCAAATTGTTCGGATCAGAGTGTATCAAAACGGCTCATTGGATGTAGGGGAGGGTCTGAGACCCTCCCCTACGACACACGATTTCTTGGCTGACTTGCCGGCTAAACAAAAACATTTTCGGCTGATGGCTTAGATGTTGCCTGGATGAAGATCGAGACACTGCGCGTCGCCATTGTCCAGATACTCAATGTCCATCGTTGAATTGGCGAAATCAACCTTGAGCTGCGCCCAGGTTTCACCATTATCCCAGCGGATCACCAGCAGCGGATCGTCACATGGCAGCAGCGAGAAGGCTCCCTGAAATGCCGGGTGTTCGTTGCGGAATCGGATCAGCTTCAGCAGGTTCTGTACGACCGGTCTGGCAAGGGACTGCCTGCACTTCGTCCCAACTGTAGTAGTGACGATTGATTTCCCTGACCGACCTTGGTTGCTTCCAGCAAGCTTCATGTCATTGGTGCCTGCCAGCAAGCCCACGTAATAGACCTGGGGAATGCCCGGCGCAAAGAATTGAATGGCACGGGCGATCAGATAGTCCCGATCATTTCTGCCCAGGGCATCGTAATAGGTGCAGTTGACCTGATACAGGTCCAGGTTCGAGGCGGCATGTCCCGGTCGCGCTCCGGCTCTGACCGCCGCTTTTCTCGTGGATCGTCTCGACCAGCAGATCTAGTTCATGTGCCGGGATGAGGCCGGGCAGTTCCGACCCATCGGCGTCAGCCGCAGCGCCGATATCAATCACGCCGATCCCATCATGCGTATCGAGCACCGTCACCGCGTTGCGCGGGCTGATCGCCAGCCATGCCTTGAGGTGGCGCGCGGTCTGGTTGAAGAGCGCATGGAGGATCAGGGGCGGCAGCGCGAAGTCGTAGACGCGATCTACCTGGCGGGCGATCTCAATCTGCTTGCGGTAATGGGCATGGATTTCCGACCAGCACTTCCAGCCCAAGCGACCTGGCATACTGTGTCAATTCCTCGATGAACGCGAAGGTTTCGGGGATCATGAAACAGCTTGTCCCCGGCTTCTTGATCGCGTAGCCGACCGCATCGAGCCGAATCGTCTTGATACCGTGTTGCTGAAACCGCTCAGGATGCGTTTCCAATAGGCATCTCCCTGCGGATGCCGCACGTTCAGGTCGATCTGCTCGCTGGTGAATGTCGTCCACAGAGATGCGATTTCTGTCCATTCGCCAATGGTATGGTGTGAATGGCAGACCGGGACGTGGGCGGTAAATCCGCAGCAAATCATCTTCTGTTGCGCCGTTGGGGAACACGCTGCCGAAGGTCAGGAACATGCCATTGTATGGCGACTGGTCGCCGTTCTTGAGAAAATCCTGAAACTGGCGCGATTTGCTTGAAATGTGATTGACGATCAGATCGGCGGTAATCTCGAGGCTGCTGCTCAACGCCGCGATGTCGTTCCAGGTCCCGACCGCCGGATCGACCGTCGAATGATCGATGGGGTCGAAACCGGCATCAGCGCCATCAATCGGATAAAAGAACGGCAGGATATGCACGCCACCAAAAACGCCCTTGAGCGGACCATCCAATAGGCGCTGCAGGTCTTCCAGGCGGCTGCCGCCTAAGCGGTTGGCATAGGTGATCAGGTGAACGCAGTTGCGCATCGAAAGTCCTTAATTGAGGTGCTTCCGTTAGCCTTGATGCCGAAGCTGCGCTACAAGCCGCATCAGGGACAGGCAGCGATCAACCGCTGCTTATCCTTTGACCGAGCCCTGGAGCAGCGCCGAGATGATCTGGCGCTGGAACAGGATGAAGACGATGAGCGTGGGCAGCAGGATCAGGATCGTGCCAGCGCACAGCAGAGGGACATTCGTCGCGTAGTGGCCCTGGAACGCCCCCAGCGCACCGGCCATCGTGCGCTCTGTCGGGTCCTCGACCAGCACCAGCGCAATGAGAAATTGATTCCAGGTCCAGACGGACATGAGGATTCCCAGCGACGCAATGGGCGCGCGCGCGAGCGGGAGGTGAATGTGCCAGAACAGGTCCCAGATGGTCGCCCCATCGACGCGGGCCGCCTCCGAGATCTCGGAGGGCATGTTGACGAAGTGCGCGCGCATCCAGAACACGGCGAAGGGCATGTACAGGCCGATCAGCGGCAGCACGATGGCAAGCCGGGTGTTGTAGATGCCTATCGCACGCTCCAGATAATACAGCGGGACGATGATCCCGCCGAAGGGCAGCGTCAGCCCGAAGACAAACAGAAACAGGAGGATGCGCGAGCCGGGGATGCGCAGGTGGCCGATAGCGAAACCGGCCATCGTCGAGATGACCAGCGAAACCGGCACCACCGCCAGCACGATAAAGCTGCTGGATCCCAGCAGCGCGGTCATGTTCGCCACGTTGAAGGCTTCGATAAAGTTGCCCCACTGCGGGTCCGCAGGCCAGGACAGTCCACTGGGCACCGTTCCGGACGGATACAGCGCGGTCGTAAAGATGCTGATAAAGGGCAGGATCGTGATCACCATCAGCCCGATGAGCAGAGTCCGCCCAGCCCAGAGTTCGCCGCGACCGATCTTCATGATCCAGGCTCCCGGCTCAGGCGCTGAATAGGGAGGATCACGATCAGCACCAGGATCATGAGCATGACGGCCAGCGCGGAGGCCAGGCCAATGCGCTGCTGGGTGAAAGCCAGGATGTAGATCTGGATTCCGGGTACCGCCGTCGAGTTGCCGGGTCCGCCCGCGGTCGTGACATAGACGATGTCGAAGGCGGCCAGCGCGGCGATGACCGTGACCGTGAGGCACACGCCGATCTCCTGCCGCAGCAGCGGCACAGTGATCCGGGTGAACTCGGTGAACCAGCTTGCGCCGTCAATCCGCGCGGACTCGTAGAGGGCGGCATCGAGCTTGGTCATGCCGGTCCACAACAGGACCGATGCAGAAGCCCAGCAGGACCCAGACCCCGATGAAGCCGACGGCGGGCAGCGCCCAGTCGAAATCGCCGAGCCAGGCGCGGGTGACGTCGCCCAGACCAATAGCCCTGAGGATTTCGTTAATCAGGCCCGGCAGCGCCAGCAGCCAGCCCCAGATGATGCCCGCCGCAACCAGCGGGATGACCTGCGGCAGAAACAGCACCGTGCGCGCGATCGCGCCCAGCCGCCCGGTCTCTACGCGATGAATGATGCTGGCGACGACCAGACCCAGTGACACCGGGATAAAGCTGAAGAACACCACCAGCCGGAAGGCATTGAAGATCGTGCCCAGCAGATCGGGAACTTCAAGGACCGTGGCGTAATTCTTCAGTCCGACCCAGGTCATTTCACCGATGCCATTCCAGCGGACGAAGGAGTATTGGATACTCATCAGCAGCGGCAGCAGTACGAATGCTGCGTATATCAGCAGCGCGGGCAGGACGAAGAACCAGCCGATGATGGCCTCCCGGCTGGGCCACCCTGCTGAAGGGGATCCACCGGGAGCGCACAGATGCTGTAGGACGATTTTCTGACGTGATCATCGCATTACCATGGATCTGGCAGGCGCAGGAAGCATCCTGCCGCCACCGACACTACTCAGTCGAGTTCACGTTCGTATTCTGCCTGAACCGCCTGGAGCAGCCCGGCAGCGTCCTGCCTGCCGCCGACCATCTTCTGAAGCTCAGGAGTCCAGCCCTGGGCGAAGATGGCGCTGGTTGCGTTGGCGATGAAGTCCATCGATGTCCCGGCCATGCCGACGACCGGCCCGGCAGCGAGTGTCTCGTTCGTGACCGAGCCTTCAGTGACCGAAGGCATGGTCGCATCCGCCGGACCACCGGGGTTGGACCCGCCGACGGCCACGTCGATCTGCCGTGCCGCGTCATTGCTGGCGACCCAGTTGAGAAAGAAGGCGGCGCAATCGGCGTTCGCGGCATTGGCCGCGATACCAAAGGTCAGCGGCGCGGACATGGCCGCCGGGATCCATCAGCTTCCGCAGGCGGCATCAGGAAGAAGCCGACGTTGCCGGGCATATCTGTGTCGTAACCGGCGTTCTGCCAGTCCCCGTTGAAGATGAAGACTCCTTCGCCCTGGCCGAAGCGGGCATTGGCATCGGTGTATTCAATCGCGTTGATGTCGGGAGGGAAGTAGCCGTTCTCGATCCAGGTCTGCAAGTGCTGGGCAGCTTCCAGGTTCAACTCGGTGTCAATCGTCGCGCCGGGTGCCTGGAAGATCCAGTCGTTGATCGGCCCGACCGGGCCGACGGAGGCCATCAGCGCCTGCAAGGGGAAGGCCAGTCCCATACCGCTCTTGGCGCTGCCCCACTGCATGATCGGCAGCAGGTCGGCGGCCTTCGCGGCAGCGAGTAAGTCCTCAAACTCGGCCAGGGTCGCGGGCGGTTCGGTCATGCCGATTTGAGCCGCCTGTTCCTTGTTGTAGAAGATACCGGTCAGGCTGTAGTTGAGGCCCATCGCATAGAGCGAGCCGGAGCCGCGAATGCCATCCGCTGAGACGCGATTCTGGTTCAACTGGGGCACGGGCCACTGATCCCAACCGAAGGCGCTGGCGTAGCCATCCAGGTTCATCAGCAGGCCCTGCTTGGCGAAGGAGACCATCGTCGGCAGTCGGATGAGATCCGGCGGGTTATCGCCAGAGAGCAGACGCGGGGTCTCGTTGATGAGGTTCGCAAACTGATCCTGCTTGATGTCCCAGGTCACGTTCGGGAACTGATTGGTGAACTCATCGGAAAGCTTGAAAGGCAGGTCGAAGCCTGTCTCGAAATAGGCATTGAGCGTGACCGGGTCGGTCCCGCAGCTGGGCGCGGAATCTTGGGCGACAGCTACCGGCATCTGCACGGCAATGATGAGCATCGCCAGGATGGCAAATGGGAAAAAGAACTTGCGTTTGCTAAACATTATCATCCTCCAAAGGAAGGAAACTATACAGGATAGACCGGAATTGGATTTCTATATGCGTGCCAAAAACGAAGGATAATGCCGAGGAAGGTGATGCCTATCTGAGACTATGCCAGATTGGATCGGGTCCTTTTGTGGCATAATGGGTCCTGATAGTGGCCTGATGGAATGTATCGGCACTATTGTGGGGCTAGTCATGCCTGCAACATGGCTAGCCGCTTCTTTTCTGGCTATTCATTCATAGCGCCTCCTTTCGCCTTCTTCGTATCCTTTCCTCATATGGAATTCCGCATCACGAGCGGACAGGGAAGCATCATCTGCGGCGACGATTCACGTTCGCCCGTGCTTTGGGACATCTGCAATACCGACTCGACCGCCCAACGCCCCATGTCATAATGGGGAAGCTGCATGGTGGTAAGTTCGGGATGCAGGTTCGCGGCAATGAGTTCATAGTTGTCAAAACCGATGACGGCCACGTCCTCCGGGATGCGTTTCCGCAACTGGCGCAGCGCATCGTAAACGCCCATCGCCACGCGGTCGTTGAAACAGAACAGCGCTGTCATGGCTTCGTAGGATGAGAGCAGAGTCTTGGCGCCATCGTAGCCTGTTTTGGCATCGCCATCGTCGCCATAGACGATCATGCCTTCGTCCAGAGGGATACCGTAGTCCCTCAATGCCTGCCGGAAGCCCTGCTCGCGCAAGACACAGGCGGGCACACTCTCCGAGGTATTAATCATGCCGATGCAGCGATGGTTTTTCTGAATCAGTGCTTCGGCGGCCTGGTAGCCGCCCAGGAATTCATCCGGGACCACAGAGGGCAGCGAACCGTCGGCATCGCGGCAGTCCAGGAGCACAGACGGGATCTGATACAGCAGTTCAGACGGGCTGATGATGCGGTGCCGCATCGTGGCGAAAATAATGCCTTCCACCTGACGGCCCAACAGGATGTCGATCTCCTGATCCGCTGTGACTGCGTCTATCCCAACATTCATGAACATAAGCAGCCGCTGCTGCTCGCGGGCGGCATCCTGCGCGCCGCGTATGATATGCCCGGCGAAGGGCGTGGTCGCGATTTCGTCGGTCACAAATCCGATCAGATGCGACTGGCTCTTCCGCAACCCAATCGCCATCGCATTGGGGGTATAGCCAAGCTGCTCAACCGCTTTCAGCACCGCCGCCCGGGTTTTTTCAGAGATATTGGCGTTGGGGGCATCATTAATGACAAAAGAAACCGTCGTCTGCGAAACTCCAGATAGACGGGCAACATCCCCCATCGTTGGTCGTTTCTTTTGCATAAGCAATCTTGATAATTCGATTTACTAAATCGTATTATCATCAGGTCTGATGCAAAAGTCAAGCGATAACCGGACCCATGACCCACCCGATTAGGTCTAGCACAGCCGGTCAGTTCGTGAGCTAAACTTTAGCTCACGAGGATAGTCACCGGCTATGAAACAGCCTCTGAAATGTCCAGGAGTGTGACCCCATGTGGCTGCACTGTACCTGTCCAGGTCAAGGAGTCTGAGCCGACTGAGAGACGCTGGACCGTGACCTCCAGTTCCGCCTTTTGCCGCAGCACGGCCAGATCTTCGCGCAGAATGTGTTCGTGGCGCGCCCATCGCCAGCCAGGCATCCAACACGCTGCCATGTTCACGGTCGAAGCGCGTGGTCTGGATGCGCAGGCTTCCCGGAAGCCCGGACAGGTGCAGCGTAAACTGTCTCGCTGGATTTTGCTCGAACATCTCGTAAAGCTGGCGGCTGCCTGCGGCCTTTTGAATGAAACGGCTGTCGTTGGCCTCGTCCGTGTAGTGGCAGTAATTCCACAGCAGAATCGAGATTTTGCCGCTGGCATGGCGCGTCACCACGAAGGAATCGCCGAGGTCCAGCACTTCCTCACCCAGGCGCGACAGGAACCAGTAGCCATGATACGAGGGCTTCTTCAGGCCCTGGGTGTTGACCAGTCCGAAACCGCCGTGAAATGGCGTATCCCCCAGGCGGCTCTCTTCGAAAATATCGCTGACCACCCAGAAAGACAGTGAATCGGCGTGCCCGCGCCCGCGCAAGTTGTTCTGAACAATAAACGGGGCCAGGAAGGCGGTGTCGTGGGTGGGATCACGCGGGCTGGGGCTGCTGCTCCATTCGGTGTAATGCTTTTCGAGATGGGAAAAGCCAGCTTCCGCCAACGTCTTTTCATAACCCGTCAGGTCCACCATGAGACGTTCCGGCCCATCCCAGGTCATGTAGCCCTTGCCGTCCTCATCGAAGGGATGATTGGTGGGATAGGGGTGTGTCGAGAAGAAATCAACCGGCAGATTTCGCTCCCGGCAGGCGCTCAGGAATTCTTTTCCCCAGGAGGCGATCCCTGGGCCCGCGGATGCAGATGCCGTCGCCGGACCGCCGACCTTGAGCGCCGCATCCACCTGCTTGATCGCGCGAACGCTCTGTTCATACAGGTCCATGTAGGCATCAAAATCCGCATCCTTCCAGAAGAATGTCAGATCTGGTTCGTTCCAGACCTCAAAATACCAGCGCCGCACTTCGTCCAGGCCATAACGCTCGATCACATGCCGGACAAACTGCCCAACCAACCATCCCCAGCGCTCCCAATTGTTGGGCGGCGTGATGTTGCCCTTCCACCAGAACACGGTCTCCTCCCCGCTTGCCAGATCGTAAGGCATGAAACCGAGTTCCACGAAGGGGCGAATCCCGATAGAGAGCCAGTGATCGTAGACCAGATCGACATACTGCCAGTTCAGAATGGGCTGTCCGTCCTGCTCCCGGTAGATCATCATGTCTTCGTGGAACAGCCCGTGCATTCGGAGATAGTCGAAGGGCATCTCGCGCTGGATAAGTTCCAGGTGTTTTTGAAAATCGGCGCGCAGGGCTTCGGCAACCCGTCCGCCGCCGACGCAGACCCGCCAGTACGGCTGAAGCGCTTCACCGTCCTTGCCGCAGTCGATGGTGATTTCATTGTTTGTCAGCATTACTTAGCCCACCTCATTGCTGTTGAATTTTATTGAAAACATGCTGTACGCCTGTAACTTGACCCAAAAAGGTTGGCGTTCTTCGGAGATGAGGCGATGGCGAGCCTACAGCTCCAGGCCTTTCACACCATCACTGCACCGCGCCACGAAGCTCAAGTTCTTCGGCAAAATGGCAGGCCACAGAGCGCCCGTCGTCCAGTTTTCGCAATGCTGGAGCCTCGATACGACAGCGCTCCTCAGCAAAACGACAGCGCGGATGGAAGTAACAACCGCTTGGCGGATTAGCAGGGTCGGCTACATCGCCCTCCAGAATAATGCGGTCCTTGCTCTGCCGCATACGGGGGTCCGGTTTCGGCAGCGCGCTGAGCAGCGCCTCGGTATACGGATGCTTGGGGCTGGCGTACAACTGCTGCGTTTCGGCAAGTTCGACAATTTTGCCCACATACATCACGGCAACACGATCACAGATATACTCGATGACACTCAAATCGTGAGAGATAAACAGATAGGTCAGGTGAAACTCTTCCTGCAAGTCTTGCAGGAGATTCAGAATCTGCGCACGAACCGAGACATCCAGGGCCGAAACCGCCTCGTCGGCAATCACCAGTTTGGGGTTCAAGGCCAGCGCGCGTGCGATACCAATTCGCTGGCGCTCGCCCCCACTGAAGGCGTGAGGATAGCGGCGCATATATTCCGGGCGCAGCCCCACCCGCTCCAGTAAGTTTGCGACATGTTCTTCCAGCGCTTTGCCAGAAGCGACCCGGTTGACAATCAGGGGATCGCCCACAATTTCGAGCACCGACATACGCGGGTTCAACGAGGAGTGCGGGTCTTGAAAGATCATGCGTATCTGGCGGCGATAGGGCTTGAGTTCTCTATTGGACAAGGGTGCCAGATCGACCTGCTCCCCCTCGGCCTCCTCAAAGATGATCTGTCCATCTGTCGGTTGGTATGCGCGGACGATGCAGCGTCCGGCAGTGGTTTTACCACAGCCACTCTCGCCAACCAGACCCAGCGTTTCGCCTTCCCGAATGAACAGATCCACATCATCGACCGCTTTGACGTGCCCGACAGTGCGTCGCAAGAAGCCGCGCTGAATGGGGAAGTGCATTTTCAGATTCTTTGTTTCCAGTAAGGTGCTGCTGCCGTTCAACGTGCGATCAATAAGCGTTTCGTTTTCATGGCTGAAGGGGTCGATTTCAGGGAGTTCAGAGGCCTTGATCGGGAGTTCACCCTCATAACCGCCATAGAGCAAGCATCGGACATCACGCCCTGAGCCAGCGGGAATCATTGCGGGTACAACCTGATCGCAGATCCCTTCCATGAAGTAATCGCAGCGATTGTGAAACTGGCAGCCATCGGGCCGGTGATATGGATTCGGGATCATGCCGTGAATCGAATCCAGACGGCGGCGACCCTGTGTGCCTACGGTTGGAATAGAACGGAGCAGCGCCCTGGTATAGGGATGTTTCGGGTCGTGGAATATTTCGTCAACGCTGCCACGCTCGACAATCTGTCCCAGATACATCACGATCACGTCATCGGCCATCTCCGCCACCACGCCCAGGTCGTGCGTGATGAGCATGATTGCCATATCGTAATCGGCCTGCAGCTCGTGCATCAGGTCCAGGATTTGCGCCTGCGTGGTGACATCCAGCGCGGTGGTCGGTTCATCGGCAATGAGCAAACTGGGGTTACAGGCCAGGGCCATGGCGATCATCACGCGCTGGCGCATCCCACCGCTCAGTTCAAAAGTATAACTGTCGATGCGCTGTTCCGGCTTAGGGATGCCCACACGATTCAGAAGCGTGATGGCGCGCTCGCGGGCCTCCTGCTCATTCAATGGCATGTGCAGGCGAATCAACTCGATAATCTGGTTGCCGACGGTATGAACCGGACTCATTGAGGTCATCGGTTCCTGGAAAATCATGGCAATATCTTTGCCGCGAATAGCGCGAATTTCAGGTCCGCGTGGATCAAGCGCAGCCAGATCAATAGGCTGGTCTGAATTGGCATGGAAGCGAACCTGTCCGTCCACGATCCTGCCCGGCTCGTCCACCACCTGAAGGATGGATCGTGCCGTCACGCTCTTGCCGCAGCCGCTTTCACCCACGACACAGAGTGTGCGGTTGCGGTACAGGTTGAAGTCGATCCCATCGACCGCTTTGACTGTGCCTTCATCCAGAAAAAAGTGTGTCTTCAGCCCCTCAACTTCGAGCAACAGTGAATCATTCACGGCGTTATCCTTAGCTCTGGTAGGGGTCTGCTGCATCACGCAAGCCATCCCCCAGGAAGTTCAGCGCCAGAACGGCAATGACGACGGCAACACCGGGCCACAACAGCCAGGGTGCTGTCGCAACCGAGCGGATATTCTGGGCTTCCTTCAGCAGCACCCCCCAGCTCACTACAGGCGGGCGCAGCCCCAGGCCGAGAAAGCTGAGCGAGGTCTCCGCGAGTATCATGGATGGAATCGCCAGCGTGAGGGCGGCGATGATATGGCTGAAAAACGATGGCACCATATGTCGCCAGATAATGCGCAGTTCGCTTGAGCCTTCGAGGCGAGCTGCCATCACAAAATCTTCGGTGCGCAGCGATAGAAAGCGCCCGCGCACGACCCGTGCCAGCCCGGTCCAGCCGATAAACGAGAGGATAATGGTAATGCCAAAGTAAACCCGCAGTGGCGGCCAGTCGAGCGGTAAGGCGGCGGCCAGACCCATCCATAAGGGAATGGTCGGGATAGAACGCACGAATTCAATGATGCGCTGAATCAGGTTATCAATCGCCCCCCCGTAATAACCAGAAACGCCGCCGAGCAGGATTCCGAGAAAGAAACTGAGCACCACGCCCACCAGACCAATGGACATTGACACTCGTGTTCCCAGAACCGTGCGGCTGAGGACATCACGCCCCAGACGATCCGCCCCGAATAGAAACATCGGTTGTCCGGGATCAAGGGGGCCAATCAAGCGAAGCCTGGTAGGAAACAGGCCCAGCAGCCGGTATTCGTCTTCCCCCTGGACGAAGAAGCCGACCGGAATTTTCTGAAGTCTCGTCTACTGTAAACACCCGGCGCAGCGCTTCCGGGTCGATCTCACTGCTGTAGCCAAGCACGTAAGGTGCGAAGGCCAGGCCCTGGTCGGTTTGCTCAAACAAATAGAGCGGCTGAGGCGGCGCGTAGGTGTACGTGGGCTGGATCTTGTCGCCGCTAACCGGGGCGAAAAACTCAGCAAAGGCGGCGATCAGGTAGATCAAAATGGTGACCACGCCGCCGATCATCGCCAGACGATGCTTGCGAAATCGCCACCAGATCAACTGCCACTGTGACGCGACGTCAATGCGTCCTTCTTCAAGATAAGCGCTTCTGCGTGACGACGTTTCTGCCGATGGGACACTACCCAGATCTGTCGTCATGAGTCGCTTCTCCTCTCATAACGAATACGTGGATCAAGCCAGGCGAGCAAAATATCAGAAATGAGCGTGCCGATAATGGTCATGACCGCCAGCATCAGGATGAAACTGCCTGCCAGAAACATGTCCTGATTCAGTAGAGCGCGCAGCAGCATGGGACCTGTAGTCGGTAGATTGAGCACAATGGCAACAATCGCCGAGCCTGAGATGAGGAAAGGCAGCGACCAGCCGATGGTGCTCACAAAGGGATTGAGCGCAATGCGCACAGGATATTTGAGCAGAAGGCGTGTCTCCGAAAGCCCTTTGGCTCGTGCCGTAGTGACATAGGGTTTGTGGAGTTCGTCCAGCAGATTGGCGCGCATAATGCGGATCAATCCCGCAGTGCCCGCCGTGCCGATAATGACAATGGGCACCCACAGATGTCCCAGCAGATCAAGCACCCTTTCGGCACTCCAGGGCGCGTCAACGAAGTCCGGCGAAAACAATCCGGTGACGCTCTGGTTGAAGTACTTGAAGGCAATGTACATCAGCACGAGGGCCAGCAGGAAATTGGGAATTGCCAGCCCGATAAAGCCAAAAAAGGTGAAGAAATAATCACCAAGCGAATAGCGCCTCACTGCCGAGTAGATGCCCACCGGCAGGGCCACGATCCAGGTGAACAGCAGGGTCAGCATGGAAATGGCGAAGGTAAGCGCCAGACGGTCCCCAATCAGTGAAGATACAGGCTGGTTTAGCTCAAAAGATTGGCCGAAATCGCCGTGAACCACACCGGTAATCCACTTCCAATACTGCACATATCCCGGTTGATCCAATCCATAGCGCTGTTTGAGCGCCGCCAACTGCGCTGCGTCAACGGTCGCGCCCTGAGATTCCAGGCTTGCCACATACGAGGTGAGAAAATCGCCAGGGGGCAACTTGATGATGGTAAAACTGACTATCGAAATGGCAATGAGTGTAGGGATCATTGCCAGGCTGCGGCGAAGAATATATTGCAACATAAACGCCTCCAACAAACAGAGTTTTTTGAGTAATTTTAACCCGACCTGTTGATTTGACCCACTATCGGGAGCCTGCACAGCCGCAGCCGGCAGGCTCCCGACATAGTTTACAGATCAATCGCCACAATTTCGTGATCGACCACCTGGGGCACGGTTACTTTGACGTAGCCGGGGCCAATTTCGGCATCGGGAGTCAGGCCGCTGCGCAGCAGCTTCACCCTTTTCGCCTGCTTGCCTTCTGGCAATTGGACCAATACCTCCTGCTCGCCCACCGGGAGCAGTTCGCGGAACGGCCCGCGCATCATATTCGGGTTGGTCAGGTTAACCAGATGAACAGTCAGCGAGTCGGGCTGCTGCCACACCGTCACATCCAGCACACCGGGGCCGGTCACGCTGGCCGGAGGCTGTTCATTGGCCGCCCACTCCACCGCATTCGCCAGCAGCTTGCCGTGATCGACATTCAGAAATTCCCAGAAAATGCGGCTGATGTCCCAGGGGAAGTACACGATCCGGCTGCTGCCGTTATCCTGCAAGTAGACTTCAGGAATATCGGTCTTCGGCTGGCGCGGATAGACTTCTTCCATCGGCAGATCAGGATAGGCCGGGACGAGGGTAAGCGGCGGATCCGGAAATTCTTTGGCAGCGCGCACCCCAACCCGATAGCCACCGTTGATGATGCGGTCGCCGTAATCCATCCCCTTCAGGATAGGATGACGTGTGCCGGGTTCGCCGTTCAGGGTCAGGTACGAATTCTTGACCGGGCCTTCGACTGCGCTCTCCAGATGCACGCCCAGCAGGTCGGCCAGGGCGAAGTCATCACGCGGTTGGCCCCACTCGTCGTACAGTGAGGTTTCGTGTGTCACGACCAGGCTGCCGCCCCGTGCCACATAAGCGCGCAGCTGCTCGCACTGTTCGTCCGAGAGCGCCGCGATATTGGGCAAAATCAGGACCTTGAACTGGTCGATATGCTCGGCATCCAGCAGCTTTTCATGCACCATTTCGAAGGGAATGCGCGCTTCGACCAGGGCGTGATAGTAGCCCTGAAGATGCTCTTCGACTTTCTCACGGGCCTGAGGGCCACCATAGTACGATGCCGTTTGCTGTGAATACACCAGGCCCACCCGCGCCAGAGGCTTTTGATCGCACAGGTAGGGTGCAATGCGGTCATGCCAGTTGAAAATATCTTCAATGACAGGCAGCCAGCGGTGATCGTGCAGCGTGAGCGCGAACTTGATGAACAGGGGCCGCATCCCGTTGGCGATAGAATCGGCGGCCCAGATTCGCAGCTCAGGTTCGTGCTGCACGGAGTTCTTCCAGCGATATTCGCGGCCTTCGATGCCGACGCCAAACATGTAAATCACTGGCTTGTTATCCAGTACAGCGCGATATTCCTTGCCGTTCTTGCCAGCGGCCCAGGGCGGCATCAAGCCACCACGCGACTGCCGGTCGGCGACCATCGTCACCGCTTTGCGGCCCGCGCGTTTCATGTCGATCCAGGCCAGGGCACCACCGCCCGTGTTCGGGATATAGCGGCCCTCAGGATTGATCTTGCGGATTTCGCTTTCCCACAGGTCCCAAAGCTCAAACAGACGCTCATGCCGCCAGATCAGGTAGTTGCGATAGGCCGGGTCATTCGGATCGGTCGTGCGAGGCAGTTCCATACCGTAAGCATCGCGGAAGTTGCGCTGGCAGTGTTCGCAGTAGCACAGGCCGTGCCCGGACCAGCGATTGCTAAAGATCGCATCCACGCCGTAAAGCTCGACGATCTCTTTCGTCACATCGGTCATGAACTCGAAGTTGTATGGCCCCAGCGCACAGGTCACCCAGCGGGTTGGGTCGGCCCAATGGCGGCGGGGCGTGCCATCTTCCATGATATGCACCCATTCGGGATGCGCTTCATAGGCGTCCTGCCGAATGGAATGGGGATCCGTGCGCGCAATGAGCGCCATGCCCATCTCACGACAGCCCTTAACCAGATCACCGAAAGGATCACTGTCGCCCATCCAGGCGCTGCGATAGTGGAATTCGATCTGAGTCGGATAGAAGGCGACACAGCCGCCCGCACTCAGCAGCGCACCTTCGGCATGAACACGCTTGAAATAATCGAGCCAGAACTGAGGATCATAATTCGCCGGGTCGTCTTCCACAAAAGCGACCTGTGCCCAGCGATTTGCCTGTTTTGCCCAGTTGGGAATATCGGATGCACCAATAAAATCTGGTGTCAAGGTACTCGTCATGCTGGTTTCTTTCTGGTAAGTCGAGTAAGGGATTCATCGGGCTGTGTACGCTCCCCGGCTTGAGGAGCGTACACAGCCATCGAACTAGTGACTAAACATCTGCAACCCAGAACTGCTCCGGGTTGTAAGGTGCTGGCGAGGGATAAATCCAGGAATTCGGCATCGTGCTGGCGACGTTACGCATCCGGTTCGTCACCACACCGAAAGCGTTGGGTTCCAACACCGTGCCGATAGCGTAGAATTCGTCGGCAGCAATGTCCAGAATCTGCATCATCAATTCAAACTGCTTGTCATCACCGGGTGTGACCTTGATCTCATCGTAGAGTTCCATCGCGTGCTTGACTGCGTCAGGCGGCTCTTCCGCAACGTCGGGATTCGTGCCGTTGTACCAGAAGGCCCAGGCTTTGGCGAAAATCGAGCTGCCGTCGTTGGAGGGGAACCAGTAGCGCGGGTCGAGGATGACCGCATCGCCGCTGCCACCGCCGAAGCGATGGCCGGAGGCATCAAAGTCGATATTGCTGCTGCGGATGCGCTCTTCCCACAAGGAACGCTCCATCGTGCTGACGATCACCTCGACGCCGACAGCCGCCCAGTTGGGCTTAATCAGTTCCATCGCGTCGAGATAGGTCGTGCGCGCCTGATCCAGCTCCATGATGAAGGAGATGCGGTTGCCATCGGGGCCGATGCGGAAGCCATCGCCGTCGCGCTCGGTCCAACCGGTCTTATCGAGGAATTCGTTCGCGAGATCGACGTTGTATTCGGTGTATTGTGTGGCAAGCTGTTCATGATTGAAGCGGGACTCAGGGCGCGGCGCGGCCTGCCAGGGTCGGCCCTGGCCGACATGCACCACGTCGATGATGAGCTGGCGATCAATCGCATGAGATAGCCCGATGCGAAAATCTTTGTTCGTGAAGATCTCACGCTTCACCGGGTCGGGGTGAGTCAGGTTGAGCTGAATGATAAACTCATTCACTGTGGTGGGCGTCAGTTCGTAGAAATCGAACTGCCCCTGCTCTTTGTTATCGAACAACACAGCCTTGTTGGTTGGCGCTGAAATAAAGCGTTCCTGGTAGTCCAGTTCACCATTGAGCGCTTTGAGCAGCAGCACTTCGGGATCGGTCGCCAGTTCGACGGCATAGGTATCAATGTAGGGCAGTTGATTGCCTTCCGTATCGACCTTCCAGAAATACGGATTACGTTCCAGGACCACCCGATTATTCGATGCATCACCCAATGTGGTGCGGAAGTTCCAGGGCCGCAGCGTGGGTAATTCCGCGTTCGTATGAGGCTCGGCCATCGTCTCGAAGCGATCCACCCAACTGCCGAAACCGGCGTCTGTGGCTTCCTGGTCGGCATTTTCGTTGTATTTGATATGGAACTGTTCCATATAGTGGCGCGGATAATCGGTGGTGCGGTCGATACGGGTCTGGGTGATTACCTTGATGAACAGACCATAGGGTGTGGTGAAGTTGAATTTCACTGTGTAATCATCCAGCTTTTCTACGACGACTGGATCACCTCCCGATTGCCAATCACCCGAAACAACCGGCGTTAACTCCTCGTTCATGAGGATGTCTTCGTACCAGAACATGACGTCATCGGCAGTCAGCGGCGTCCCATCCGAGTACTTCATACCCTCGCGCAGATGGAAGGTAAATTCCGTGGCTGCATCATTGGCATCATACAACTCGGCGATGTTCGGGATCACGCCGTCCCATTCAGGAGTCCAGCGCAGCAACTGCTGATAACCGCCATTGCGAATGTAGAAATTCGGGTTGCGTTCGGCAGTCCCTCCGGTCCATTGGCCGCCATATTGACCGATGCTTTCCAGCGGCTCGACCACAAGCGGGTTCTTCGGCAGACGCTCTTCAATCGGAGGCAGATCGCCAGAGGCCACCAGGTCAGCAAGGGCGGGGGCCTCGTTATATGTCATCTGAGCCAGTACAGATTGCGGCAGCACACGCGCAAATAATCCGGCAGCGGCGGCAAAGCTGGTGACTTTTAAGAAATCGCGGCGGGTCAGTGCGTTTTTGGCTCGGCCAAAGTCGAAAGACTTTTTCATGGGGATACTCCTTAAGAATCTTTGCAAAACGGATTGTAGTTCGGCCTAAAGCTGGGGTGTTGTCTGGTCAATGCCCTCCTTTCTGGGGGTGGAGGATACCGGGTAATCTGTTTAAGTTGTAAATTCTAAATTATATGATAAAATAAGAGCCGTTACCGGTCACGTGACTGGTCATAGTATAGCCATCAACCCAACATGTGTCAACAAATGCCGTCTTGATGCCCTGTGTGTTCTGTTACAATACCTGGATTGCTTGCGACCTGGCCTACAAGGAAGAAATCAATGAAGCAAAACATTACCATACGCGATGTCGCACGTCATGCCGGTGTATCGCACCAGACCGTATCGCGGGTCATCAACAACAAAGGTGAAATCAGCGCGGCTACTCGCCAGCGGGTTCTGGATACGATGGCCGAACTTGACTACCGGCCCAGCCGGATCGCCCAGAGCCTGACCACACGCCGCACATTTTCGGTGGGTTTGCTGGTGCCGAACATCGCAAACCCGTTCTACAGTGAAATTGTCCAGGGAGCGCAGGAGATTGCTGAAGCACAGGATTACAATATTTTCCTGTGTAACACGCTATGGGAGCCAGATAAGGAGTTAAGCCTGCTTAATTCGCTGGCTGCTCACGAAGTGGATGGCATTATCATCAACAGTTCGCGTATTGACGACGAGGCGCTGCTCGAATTTGCCCGGCAGCATCGGCCAGTCGTGGTTAGTGGCCGGACAATCACAGGTACCGGAATCAGCCAGGTAGAGTTGGATAACGAATCCGGGGCGCAGATGATCGCCGAGTATCTTGCGGAGAAGCAGCACAAGGCCGTTGGCGTTTTGTCCGGTCCCAAAGTGGCGAGCACAATGAGCAATTCCTTGCGGCTCGATCCGCTGATCAGAAAGATGGGTGACTATGGCCTGCCGCCCCACGAGGAATGGATCGTCCATACCGCGCTCAACGCTGCGGGCGGGTATCAGGCTGCCTTGAGGCTGCTCAAGCAGCATCCTGAATTGACGGCGATTGTCGGACACAATGACCTGATGGCGATTGGCGCGATGCGCGCCTGCCATGAACTGGGGCTGCGTGTGCCGGAAGATTGCGCCATCGTGGGATATAACGACATTGAACTGGCCGCAATGGTCTCCCCGGCGCTGACAACCGTGCATATCAACCGGCGCAGCCTCGGTGAGGCGCTGATGGAGCGCTTACTGGCGATGATTCAGCGGCCAGAGGACGATTTCCCGCCGCTGATCTTGCCCAGGGGCAAGCTTATCCGGCGCGAAGTCCGCGTAGAAAACCGCATTATTTCATTAAGGAAGACAAAGTGACTGATTTCTCTCAAGCACATGCGCTATTGAAAGAATTTAAGGGCGATTCGTACCTTTACGGGATGGACGTTCTGCCACAAGTGGGCGGCCTCAGCGCCGCGCTGGGTCGCCGAGCGGCCTTAGTCCGCACTGGTTTCTCTGGATCCGACGACTACGTGGCGGTCATCAGACAATCGCTTGAAAGCGCCGGGGTCACTGTTGCAGGTGAAGTGCGCGGGGTCCGGCCCAATGCGCCCTTGGAAGACCTGGCGCGTCTGACAGCGGACCTGAACGCACTCGACCCGGATGTGATCGTCGGCTTTGGCAGCGGCAGTACCCTGGATGCGATCAAGCCAGCCGAGGTTTTACGGTCACTCGGCGGTGATATTGAGGACTACTTCGGCACGGGCCTGGTGACTCGGGCTGTCGAAACGACAGGTATCCAACTGACACCCTTCGTCGCCGTTCAGACCGTCGCCAGTTCAGCATCGCACCTGACAAAATACTCCAACATCACCAACTTGACCACAGGGCAGAAAAAACTCATTGTGGATGAGGCCATCGTTCCGACCCAGGCCGTGTTTGACTATCGCGTGACGTTCAGTACTCCCGATCATCTCACTGCCGATGGCGCGCTCGATGGCGTTGCCCACTGCCTGGAGGTGTTTTACGGTGCGGTCGGCCAGGCGCATTACGAAAAGGTCAAGGCCGTAGCCCTTGAAGGGATCAGGTTGGCTGCCCAATATTTGCCCAGGGCGCTGGCAAATCCGCAAGATGCGGACGCGCGGGAAGCGTTGGGGCTGGCGACGGATCTGGGCGGCTATGCCATCATGCTGGGCGGCACAAACGGCGCACACTTGAACAGCTTCTCGTTTGTGGACATTCTCAGTCACGGGCGCGCCTGTGCCCTGATGAACCCCTACTATACGGTTTTCTTTGCACCGGCTGTGCAGGAACCCCTCAGGCTGGTGGGACGTATTTTCCTGGAGGCCCTGGGCGAGCAGCGAGATCTGGATCGTCTCAGTGGCCGTGAACTTGGCGTGGCGGTTGCTGAAGCGATGACTGCGTTTCAGAAGCGCATAGGCTTCCCGACTACGCTGAACGAGGTCCAGGGCTTTACCGATGCGCACGTCGAGCGTGCCCTTAGCGCCGCGAAAAACCCACAACTCAAGATGAAATTGGAGAACATGCCGATACCCCTCACCGACACGATGGTCGATGAGTATATGGGGTCGGTGCTGAATTCAGCCAGAACAGGTGATTTCACGGTCATCAAATCGCTTTCATAACGCTTGTTTAAGCGTGAGGTCGAGCGACCAGGAACGGACGTAAGCTGAAATAGACGAGCCTTATTGGGGGGACCGTAGTCCGAACAACGGCCAGCTGCCGCAGATACGAGAATGGAGAAAGTAACTCCTCGACTATCTGGCGCAGGGTCTTCAGCCACGCCGTGATCAGTCGGCGCGTTGGGGTAGGTCGAGCCACTGAATCTTCAGTCAGGCGGAGCAGCACTTCCGCTTCAGTGTCGAGCGCTGCACCTGAGTATGGACATGCCCCAGGCGTGCTGTCGATAGAGCTTCGGCGTTGAAGCTGCTTCGGTTTGAGTTGACTTACCGTCGCTTTAAAAAGGAACGGCGACGAAACGACCGCAACTGGCACTATGCGCTGAACAGGCTTCTGGCAAAGGCGAGGTCTTCGACAATCAAGCGGTCAACCTCGTGTTCAGCCGTATACTCCGCCGAAAAGCAGACCGGCCCCTTGTAGTTCATCGCGGACAGCTTGTCGGCCACCCGCTTCCAGGAGGACCGCCCCTGACGTCCAGAGGTAAAGTACACCGTCCATTCGGCCACTTCGGCTTCTGGCGGACTGATCCGCTTCCAATAGGCATTCTTGAGATTTACTACACACAGGTGAGACTCGACGATTTCCAGCGCTGGCTCCGGGTCCATGCCTTCCAGCCCGTTATGGGCCGGATCCCAGATGGCCCCAACGTATCTGGGATCATAATCCTTGACCAGATGATGCAGGCCCATCTCATTCACCGGCATCGAAGCACCATAGTGATTCTGCACACCGATCTG
Source organism: uncultured Chloroflexia bacterium (assembly GCA_963772595.1). GTDB lineage: Bacteria > Chloroflexota > Anaerolineae > Aggregatilineales > Phototrophicaceae > CAVYXZ01. The sequence continues at coordinate 69,865 of CAVYXZ010000005.1, forward strand.
AACGCCGTATTGCTCACAAAAAGGCACCGCCGCATCCAGTTGTTCGCGCGCGACTTTCTCGGCTTCCCAGTAATTCATCCCCTTACGACCAAAGATGACGCGATTCATCGGCACATTGGCTTCAGCACAAGCGTGATACAGGCGCTCATCATCCAGCGGCAGGCTGACCGTCACGTTGAGAACGCGCACGCCGTCATCAGCCAGTTGTTTGACGGCCTTTGGTAATTGTGTCTCAATTTGATCCGGTTCACAGGGGAAGCCGGGGCGCACGGGCAGTTCGATGAGATCGAAGCCAAGGCTGCGAATGTGCGGGCCGAGTTGGGCCAGCGAGAGGGCTTTCCAGGGTTTGACAAACACCGCAAAATCAACGGACATGAATGGCTTACTCCTCAGATCGTCTGCTTAAGTCATTACTCAAAATGGTCGGGCACCAGTGTTTCTCAATGTATGCGATGACGAGCTGCGTCCCTTCATCGTGGCTGACGTAGGGCGGCATGGCCGGGTTGTACATCGCATCCGTGAGATCGCGGACCAGTACCGTATCCATGCCCCAGCGCAGCATCTGCTTGATCGCAAACGAGCGGTTGAGAATGCACATGTTGGTATGGACACCCATAATCGCCACCTGGCTGATGCCCTGCTGCTGCATATAACTGTAGATCTCGGTGCCTTTGTCGGAAATTAGATTCTCGATTCTGGTCAATGCGGATCGCCGCGTGCTGCTTGCTCCACAAGGGCCGCGTCTCTGTCTCACCGGTATCCGATCCTTCATCAGAGTCGTCAATCGGCAGCGGCGGATCATCATGCTCCAGCAGAGGCGGCGGCGACACAGGCGGCACCTGCTGCATACGCTGATAGGCTGGCGTGTCGTGGTAATAGTCCACCACGTCCGACGGCGCATGAATAATGTGAACGCCCAGCGCCCTGGCCGATTCAAGCACCGCGTTCATGCGCGGAGCCATGAGGTTAACCCGTTCGGCAGCCCCCCGGCTCCAGTGCTGATCCCACATATCGCAAATGATGACCGCCACCTGCCGCGCTGGAACTGCCTTTGTGGCGTTCGTCTGTTTCCAGACCGTATGCCCGCGCTCGTCTTTCACAAGCTGCTGGCTTTGACAATGTAGATGCAAAATACTGGTCTCGGTCACTTTGAACTTTCCGCAAGCAGGGACTGCGCCAGAATAGTCTCGGCTACTTCCATCGTCTTGACCGCATCGGCAAAGTTAGACGGAGGCTGCTCACCGCTTTTGAGCGCATCAATAAACTCGCGGTTTTTGGCCTGGAAACCGCCATAAACGAACAGGTCGTCGCTGCCAGCGATCTCACGGGTATCGTACTCCACGCCCCTGGTATCGCCATCAGCATAGAGATAGCCTTTGTTCTCATGTTCGGCTTCAACGCAAATACCCGGCGCGTGCATCTCGACTTTGAAGATGCGGCGGCCACTGGTCCAACTGTTGAGCATGATACCGGTGCTGCCGTTATCGAAATGCAGGGTGGCGATAATAAAGTTGATGTCTGGAACCTGAATCCGATTGGTCATGCTTTCAACGGCAAGTACCTCCCCCCCGCAGATCCAGCGCAGCGTATCAATGGCGTGAACACCGTCGTCCAGCATGTGGTCGCGGGCGTTCAGGAATGGGCTGATCGCATTTTTGTAGAAAGAACAGATGGCATGAACGATGGGGCCGCGCTTGAGACATTCATCGTGCAGTTGTACGATCATTGGGCAACTGCGCCGCTGAAAACTCACCTGCGTAATGCAGCCGTGCTGCTCCGCCAGGTAGGCCAGCGAACGCGCCTGGTGGAGGGTAATGCCCATCGGTTTCTCGATGTAAAGATTCAATCCCTGTGTCAAACACCAGGTCCAGACATCGTAGAGGATATGCGGCTGGCCGATGGCATAGACCCCATCTGGCGCAACCTCCTCAATCATCTGCCGGTAGTCAGTATAACGTTTTTCAACATGATATTGATCAGCCGTCGCGTTCAGCCGCGCGACGTCCAGATCGCAGATGGCCGCGATTTCCACATCATCAAAGGACGCAAGGGAAGGGTAGTGAACCGCATTCGCCATTGCCCCTGCCCCGATCATAGCCACTCGTATCACTGGTTGTTCATCCTTTCAGAAGCTTTTGTCGATGTTCAAGACCGCCTGTGCTTTAATCAGTCGCTTTGAGATCGTAGCTTTGGCCTGCCTGCGTTTCGAACTCGATGAGCGAGTCTTCCGTCATCTCAGCTGACAGAGCTGACTGGTCTTGCCACACCTGCACCGGCACCGTACTGCGCACGGCACAGGGTCGTCCGAGGTGGGAAATGATCTCTGCTTGCACAAGCCGACCGTCTTGCCACGATATACTGACCTCGAACCCGCCGCGCGCCCGCAGACCACTGACCGAACCGGACGGCCATGCCTGCGGAAGCGCGGGCAGCAGGTGAATGTAACCCTGATGACTCTGCACCAGCATCTCAGCGACGCCAGCCGTGTAGCCAAAGTTGCCGTCGATCTGGAAGGGTGGATGGGCATCGAAGAGATTAGGGTAAAGTCCCCCACCCTGACCATAGCCCAGGTTGTCGGTATCGACCGGCGTGAACAAAAGCTCAATCAGCCGATGGGCATGATCGCCATCGCGCAGGCGTGCCCACAGGTTGATCTTCCAGGCCAGTGACCAACCGGTACTCGCGTCCCCGCGTATGTCGAGCGTCTTTTTGACGGCCTCGATGAGATCCGGGGTCGTATCGGGGCTTAGCTGTCGGCCAGGGAAGACGCCAAAGAGATGGGACACATGGCGGTGCCTGGGATCGGTTTCTTGCAGATCCTGCGCCCACTCCTGCAACTGTCCGCGACTGCCAACCTGATAAGGCAGCAGCCGGGCGCGCGCATCTTGCAGTTGGGCAGCAAACTCGCCATTCTGGTTCAGTATCCTGGCTGTCTCGATGCAGTTCGTGAACAAATCCCAGATGATCGCCATATCCATCGTCGAGGCCATCGTCACCGCTGCTCGCTGACCATCGGACGTGAAGAAGTCGAGTTCAGGCGAGGTCGAGGGGGCCGTGACCAGATGCCCCTTGCCATCCTCCACCAGCCAATCCAGGTAGAACTCGGCAGCGCCAGACATCAGCGGCCAGGCAACGTTCTTCAAGAAGTCCTTGTCGCCGGTAAATGCGTAATGCTCCCAGAGGTGCTGGCACAACCAGCCCGGACTCATCGGCCAGTTGGCCCACATCGGCTGCCCCGTCCCTTCGCCAGTGGGCGCGGTATGTCGCCATATATCCGCATTATGATGGGCGACCCAGCCGCGTGCGCCATAATTGATTTCGGCTGTTTTACGACCGGTGACGCTCAGGCCTTCAATCAGGTCGAACAAGGGGAGATGGCACTCGCTGAGGTTGCTGGTTTCCGCCAGCCAGTAATTCATCTCGGTGTTGATGTTGATCGTCCAGTTTGAACTCCAGGGTGGGCGCACCTGGTCGTTCCAGATGCCCTGCAAATTCGCCGCTTGCGTCCCAGGACGCGAACTGGCAATCAGCAAATATCGACCATATTGGAAGAGCAGCGCTTCAAGCTGGGGGTCCGGGCTTATCTGCTGCTTGTTGGCGTGATAACGGTGGAGACGTTCATCTGTCGGTAGATCAGAGGCTTCACTTGCACCCAGATCAAGGGTGACACGCCGGAAAAGCGCTTGATGATCGTGGACGTGCCGTTCCAGCAGCGTCTCGTAGGACTGGCTGGCTGCGTGATCTAAGTGTCTGGTGGCGATTACAGCCGGATCCACCCCGTCGCGCCCTGGGTCCCGGTCATAGCCGTTATAGCTGGTCCCTGCTGAAATCAACAAAGTGGCCGCACTTGCTTCAGTCACATGCAGGCCGCTTTCGTCAAGCGTTGTGGTCCCATCATCCGCTATGGCCCTCAGGTGAAGCTCGCAGCGCATTCCATCGTCATAGACCACTGGATTGGGCATATCGCGGCGGAAGCTCGGCTCGACGTGTACGGGAGCCTGCCCCTTCAGGATTAATGTATCGTGGTCGCCCGGTTCTACAGAATAACGCAGTTCGCTATCGAGCCGTGCTGTGAAAGTAAGACTGCCCGGCTGGCTGGCAGTGAGCCGCACGACAATGATCTGATCCGGGAAGCTGGCGAAAACGCTCCGTGTATAGGTAAGGTCCCCAAATTGAAAGCGGGTTGTCGCCAGCGCCTGATCCAGATTGAGATCTCGATAATACGGGTCCGGTTGAGAATCTGCCGGAAGCTTAAGCGACAGGTACAGATCGCCCAGGGGTTGGTAAGACTGCACGTAAGGGCCTTGCATCCGCTGGGCGAGCGCAGTGGCAGCGGCGTAATCGCCCTCAAAGACTAAGCGGCGGACTTCCGGCAGCACGCTTCTGGCTTCTGGAGTATTCCAATCCTTCGGCTTACCGGACCACAAGGTATCCTCATTGAACTGGATACGTTCTTCCTCAACGCCGCCAAAAACCATCGCTCCGAGTCGACCATTGCCGACAGGCAAGGCTTCTACCCAGCTGCGAGCGGGCTGCTGATACCAGAGTGTGTTCTGTGGATTATTTTCGGGCATTGCTCATTTTCTCCAGATCCGAATGTACGAGCGTCCAGCCACAAAGTGTGACTGTTCGGCGATTGCGCATTTATGCCACAACCCCGAACAGTCACCCCAAAACTGAGTGCTGATCTACCAGGCGTAAGCCTCTGGTCCCGGCTGCCCGGTGCGCAGGGGACGCCCGCGGTTAATGTCGAATATCTCGTCTAGCTTCGCCAGCGTATCGTCGTCCAGCTCAAGCTCAGCGGCACGATCCAGGCCCTCCAGATGCTGCACCGTCCGCACGCCAACAATGGGCGAGGCCACGGCACGCTGCGCCAGGGTCCAGGCAATGGCGACGACATGTTCTTTCTCGCCGATTTTCTGGCATAGTTCGGAGAAGGCATTCATCTGCTCATTGGTATCGCCGAGATAGATGCCATACTCGCCTTCGACAGAAGCCGTCCGCGAGCCTGCCACCGATTGCTTCTTGCCAGTGAGCAAACCACCAGCCAGCGGCATGTAAGGAATTACGCCGATGCCAAAGTCCTCGGCAGCGGGGAGAACCTCCAGTTCCGGGGCACGACACAGCAAACTGTACATCGACTGCTCCGAAATGAAACCCATTGAGCCGCGCTGCAAGGCCTGCATCTGGTATTTCGCCAGGCCCCAGCCAGGGAAGTTACTTGACCCCATATAAAGCACTTTGCCGTCGTCAATCACCCGGTCGAAGGTTCCCCAGAACTCTTCGGCGGTCACGCGACGGTCGATATGATGGACCTGATAGAGGTCAATGCGGTCTGTTTGCAGCCGCCGCAGCAAGTCGTTCAGATGTTTACGGACCTTATAAGTCGATATGCCTCCTTCTTCGTTGGGCACATCGCCTGCCACCATCGGACCAAAGACTTTCGTTGCCAGAACAACCTGATCGCGGCTGCCGCTGCGTGATTGGAACCACTTCCCAATGATCTCTTCGGACTTGCCCTTGCCCCCGTTACCGCCATAGACGTTGGCGGTATCGAAGAAGTTGATGCCCATCTCAAACGCCTTGTCCATGATCGCAAAGGAGTCTTCCTCCGAGGTTGGCCCCCCAAAGTGCATCGTGCCCAGACACACTTTGCTGACGGTCATCCCTGATTTGCCAAGTTTGGTGTATTGCATGTCGCTATCCCTTGTTTGTTGAGATAAATAAGGTATCGATACGATAATCGTGTGTTTCGCTCAGGGCTGCACCCAACTGCCAATCAAATCCTTTGCAGTCGTGATTGAAATCACTATGGTGGTACTGCGTCTGCCGCTGCCAGTAGATCGTGTAGCGCTGATGGTGCAGGCGGAAGCAGTTCCACATCGGCTTTAACCTCATCACTAAGTTTATATGGTATGCAAACCATATGCCAGCCTCATGGAGGAACATTGGTCATCGCTATTCCATGTTTTTCGATACCAGAAGCCGGAGATGAGCGCCTGATTTTGCAACGCATACTGGCACGGCTAACGCAACCGCATATAAAGCCCTTCGTGCGGTATATGTGTTAACGATAAAATCGCCGCCTAAGGGTACCGGAGCCGCATACGCCATCGTCATCGCAGCCAGGAGTAGTCCCCGCATGACCGTGAGTCCCAGGTGACGCAAATACCATACACTTACCCTTTGTCTAATCTCACTCGGAAATCTCAAAATCCGAGTCTTTCCGGGATGTGCTGCGTTTTGTGATCATGGGTGTTGCTTCACTTGGGCAAAGGCCTGGAGCGCGCGCTGACGGGCAAAGGCATGATCTACGATTGGCAGCGGATAGGCCACAGGAGGCTGTGGAAGGTCCCAGGGGCTGTGGATTAAACGGGAATCGACTGCGCTCAGTTCAGGAATCCAGTGTCGTAAGTAGTCGCCATCTGGGTCGTATCTGCGTGATTGCAGAATCGGATTGAAGATACGGAAATAAGGCTGCGCGTCTGTTCCAGTCCCGGCGGCCCACTGCCAGCCGCCATTGTTGGATGCCAGATCGCCGTCGATGAGCCACTGCATGAAGTGTAACTCGCCTTCGCGCCAGTTGATAAGCAGGTGCTTGCTGAGAAAACTGGCGACGATCATGCGGGCACGATTGGGCATCCAGCCTGTGTGCCGAAGCTGGCGCATGGCGGCATCGACGATGGGATAACCTGTCTGGCCCGCTTTCCAGGCTTGCAGTTCTTCAGGGGCATCGCGCCAGGGAAGGACATCGTATTCGGATCGAAAATTGCCCGATACCACTTGTGGAAAATGAAAGAGAATATGCTGGTAGAACTCACGCCAGGCCAGTTCGCTGACCCAAGCAGCGACACTATGCCGGGATGTGTCGTCCAGCGCGTTCTGCTGAGCCGTATCCGCAGCGTGATAGGCTTCGCGGATGGAGAGCAGCCCCAGGTGAAGATAGGCGGATAGACATGACGTGCGTGGCGCAGAGTCTTCCAGGCCAGCAGCCAATCGGTTGCGACCGAACGCATAAGCATAGATGGCATCGGAGACGAAGTCCTCTAACCGCTGCCTGGCCTCAGCCTCGCTGGCCTCCGGTACATCAATGGTCGCTCCAAAGCCAAGCGCAGCAAGTGAAAAACGCTCCAGATCGGGTGACGGCATCGAGACCCACTGGCTGCTGCCTGCTGCCACAGTCTCTGGCAGAGCTTTGGGGATTGTCAACCACGTTTTCTTGAAGGGTGTAAACACGGTATAGGGCGTTGAATCCGCCTTCAAGACGTCACCTGGGGCAACGAGAAGACTGTCGTCGAAGCGGTGTATCGGGACGGTGACCGCTTGCTCAACCGCAGCATCCCGGCGCAGGGCATAGGGCGAGGTGTCCCGGTTGAAGTACAGCGCAGTGGCAGCACTTTCCTCGATGAGTCGGGGCAGCAGCTCGGCAGGGCTGCCCTGGCGCAGCACGAGCGAAGCGCCACGTTCTCTTAAGGAATGATCCAACGATGCAAGCGCTTTGAGGAGAAAGGCGACCCGCGGCGCGCCCGTGCGCTCACCCTTCAGGATGGCGGGATCAAAGATGAACAATGGGATCACCGGCGAGCCGCTGCGCACGGCGGCGTTCAAAGCTGTATTATCGCTGAGACGCAGGTCGCGTCGGAACCACAGGATAACAGGCGATTGACTCATGATTGGCCTGCCAGGCTGGACTGTGAAGCAAGGGTGCTGGGGCGATGTGCTAACAATTGACGCTGGACATCATGGGCGACGCGCATCCCGCCCAGCGTCACCCCGGCAGTGGATTGACCGGGGAAAATGGAATCCCCGACGAGACGCAGATTCGGGATGCCCGTTCGTGGGCCGCGCATCTGAAACAGCGAGGTCTGCGGCCTGCCGCCCACCAGCCCCTGGTGACGACCTGTGTAGTTCTGGTAGGTCACAGGCGTACCAGGGAGCATCAGGCTTACACTGCTGCGAAAGCCGGGCCAATGAGCGTCAATCGCGTCCAGCAGGCGCTGGGTGTAGGCTTGTTTCCTGGCCTCGTATGCAGCGGCGTCGGTCTCCAAAAGGCCCCACCACCCATCGACTCGGGTATGTGTGCTGACCGTCACAGCCCGCTGACCAGCCGGAGCACGACTGTGGTCCCATTCCGGCGAGAGCGAGAGGAAAATACTGCGGCCCTCGCCCAGTGGCCCGGCCATATCGGTCACAATCTGATGGTGGTCAGCGATGCCAGCGGGCAGTCTTGCCGCTTCGACACCCAGATGCAAGACGAAGGCCCCCCAGCCATTAAGTTTCTCGCCTGCCCAACGCCGCAGATACGCTGGTGCATGGTCACCCAGCAGCCTTGTTAAGGAAGCGGGTGTCAGGTTGGCGATGACGAAATCGACCGGCATATACTCGCGGGCCTTGCTGTGCTTGCCGGTGCGAACATATACACCACGCACCTGCCCTGCCCGTAGATCCAGGCCTGTCACATGACGCCGGTAGCATACACGCCCACCAAGCGCTGTGACTTTATCGGCCAGGGTTTGCGCGATACCGCCCATGCCTCCGCTCTACGTGGCAGACGCCTTGACGGGCGAGATCCAGAGCGGTCGCGCTGTAGAGCACGTTAGCGTGATGGCTGGTCGTCTGGGCAGAAATCAGCAATTGTGCATCGATCAGGCGTCTGAACTCAGCATCGTCCGCTAGCCCGTGACGCCTCAGCCATTGCTCGACCGTGCTGAAGGCCAGCGGCAGCAGCCGTAGAGTCGCCGGGAAATGCGCCAGCCCCACCCTCAGCAGTTGATGCAGTTCAGCCCGGTCCGTCGGCGGCCAGGGCAGCCCCTGCGCAGCCATCGACCAGCCCAGATCAGCAGCGGCCTGCTGGTCGTGCCAAAAGGACTCGCTCTGCGGAAACTGCGCGATCACATCCGCCATGTCGCCTCGCAGCGTCACCTCACACCCCGGCAGATGCACGACCCAGGCGGGATCGACAGGCTGTACCGGCCAGGTAATGTCCAGCAGGTCGGCCAGAAGACTGTGCGGCCCGTTGGCCTGGAAACCGCCTGCCAGCGTGGCCCCGGCATCGAAGCGGTAACCCTGATGATAAAAGGTCCCGGCACAGCCGCCGGGGTAGGTACTGGCTTCCAGAACGGTGACATCGTGCCCAGCCTGCGCTAGCAGCGCCGCTGTCGTCAACCCGCCGAACTCCAGCCCCGATGACGATGATCTTTGATGGTCGCGCCAAAATTTACCTTCTTTCGTTCTCATGGAACTCTCAGTATACATTTTGTCCAATTAGTGTATAGTTATTGTACAACATCTGTACACGTATTGTACAGCGAAATCTAATCGATAATCATGGAGGTATAGCAAATGCGTAAAGCCACGTTTCTTATCCTACTGATCGCGGCCCTGGTCCTTTCGGCCTTGCCCGCGGTCGCACAGGACTCGGACATCGTCGATATTGCAGTAAACGATGGCCGTTTCACCACGCTGGTCGCCGCGCTTCAGGCGGCAGATCTGGTCGATACACTCAAAGGCGAGGGTCCCTTTACCGTCTTCGCCCCGACCGATGATGCCTTCGCCGCCCTGCCGGAAGGCACGGTCGAGGGTCTGCTGAACGACATCCCGGCCCTGACTGACGTCCTGATCTATCATGTGGTCCCCGGTAAAGTGATGGCTGCCGATGTAGTGGGCCTCAGCTCTGCGACTACCGTCGAAGGCTCGGACATCAGCATCAGCGTGCGTGATGGCAATGTCTTCCTTAATGACACGGTCCAGGTCATTCTCACCGACATCGAAGCCAGCAACGGGGTCATCCACGTCATCGACGGCGTGCTGCTGCCCCCGGCTGAAGCGATGGCTGCCGAAGCGCCTATGGAATCAGAACCGGTCCAGATCCGTGTCGCCCACTTCTCGCCCGATACTCCGGCGGTCGATGTTTTCGTCAATGGCGACGCGGCCATTCAGAACCTCGAATTCCCGAATATCACCGACTGGATTGAGCTGCCCGCCGGAACCTATAACCTCGCTGTCGCTCCGGCTGGCGCAGGCATTGACGCCGCCGCCATCGGCCCGGCAGATTTCGATCTCCCGGCTGGCGCGCACATCACTGTCGCCGCGACCGGTTCGCTGGAAGCAGGCACGCTGGCGCCGCAGGTGCTGGTTGAGGATTACAGCAACATCGCCGATGGCTATGCCCGTGTGACCGTGTTCCATGCCATCGAAGATGCCCCGGCGGTCGATGTCCTGGCCGGTGGTGCGCCGATCATCACGCAGTTGGCCTACCCTGGCACGCTGGGCGATAACGACGGCCTCTTCACCCTGGATGTCCCGGCAGGCAGCTATGATCTCCAGGTCGTCCCCAGCGGCGCGACCGAGCCGGTGGTCCTGGATCTGCCCGGCACGATGCTCGAAGCCAACACCAACTACTTCGTTGCCGCGGTCGGCACGCTGGACAATCCCTCGGTCGCCCTGTCTGCTACCAGCATGGCGATGATGACGACAGATCATCGTCGATATCGCCGCCAACGATGGCCGCTTCAACACCCTGGTCACCGCCGTGACGGCTGCCGGGCTGGCCGATACCCTGGCCGGTGAGGGTCCCTTCACGGTCTTCGCTCCCACTGACGATGCCTTTGCTGCCCTGCCTGAAGGCACGGTCGAGAGTCTGTTGAATAACGTCCCGGCCCTGACTGACGTGCTGCTCTACCACGTGGTCTCCGGTGACGTCATGGCCGCCGATGTGGTCGGTCTGAACGCCGCCACCACGCTTGAAGGCCAGGACATCAGCATCAGCCTGCGCGATGGCAATGTCTACCTGAACGACACCGTGCAGGTCGTCATCACCGACATTGAAGCCAGCAACGGGGTCATCCACGTCATCGACGGCGTGCTGCTGCCGCCTACAAACTAGGCGCTCGCTCTCCCAGCTTAGGTTCAGGGTCGGGCAATGCTCGGCCCTGAACATATTTCCGTTTATCCGAGTTCAAAGCGATGACAGAAATTCCCCACCCTGACAATCGAACTTCCCTGCACGCGCTGCAAGCCCTACTGACGAGAACGAAGTTTGCTGGCCGCGCTGGAAGTATTCCACCACAGGCTTGGCGACGTATTCCAGATCCCGCTGCCGGGCTTTGACCCGGTGATGCTGGTCGGCCCGGAGGCGAATCACTTTGTCCTGGTTGAGGAACGGCACAATTTGCGCTGGCGTGCGGAACAAGACCCGATCACCCGCCTGCTGCGGCACGGCGTCCTGGTCGAGGATGGTGACTCCCACGACAGCCTGCGCCGCCAGATGAACCCTGCGCTCCACCGCCAGATATTGGAAGCCTATGTCGAAGCGATGCGGCAGTCAACCGATCGTGTGACCCGCGATTGGGCTGACAGCCCGCTGGATATGCTGGATGAGATGCGGCGGATCGCCCTCTTAATCCTGACGCAGACCCTTTTCAGTGTCGATTTCGACCCGGATCTGCCCCACCTCTGGCCGTCCATCCTCAAGACCCTGCGCTACATCTCGCCCGGTCCCTGGCTGCTCTGGCGCGGTATCCCCCGGCCCGGCTACCAGACCGCCCTGCGCCAGATGGACGACTACCTGATCCAGATCATCCAGCAGCACCGCCATTCTGGCCCAGCGGACAACCTGATCGGCCTGCTGATCGCCGCCGGTCTGCCCGACGGCTTGATCCGTGACCAACTGCTGACCATGCTCATCGCCGGGCATGATACCAGCACGGCACTGCTGAGCTGGGCGCTGTACCTGTTATCGAGCCACCCGGATGTTCAGGCACGGGTACAGACCGAGATCGACCGCGTGCTTGGCTCCGAGCCGCCGGAACTTGCGCCATCATTGCCGATCTGCGTTATCTGGATCAGGTCATGAATGAAACGCTGCGCCTCTACCCGCCGATTCATCTGGGGCAGCGGATCGCCGCGCGAGACCTTGATTTTCAGGGTTATCGTATTCCGGCTGGACAGCGCGTGCTGTATTCAATCTACCTGACTCACCGAGACCCGAAGGTCTGGCCCGCCCCGGCAGCCTTCATCCCAGGGCGTTTCGCGCCCGACGCAGCGCATCCCCCACCCTATACCTTTCTGCCTTTTGGCGGCGGTCCGCGCAACTGCATCGGCATGGCTTTTGCCCAGGTCGAAGTAAAAGTGGTCCTGGCGCGCATCCTCCAGCAGTTTGACCTGAAGTTCAGCGGGCATTCTGTGCGACCTGCATATGGGTGCGACATTGGAGCCACATCCCGGCGTCAAGGTGCAGGTCCGGCGTCGAGCTTAGCTGCGCAGGCTGTAATCACGACCCTTCCAGCGGACTGTCTTGCCCCGTCTGCGGCGCAAAAAAGCTGCAATGCCAAAGGCCATCACACTCCAGGCCGCCAGCGGCGTCGTAGACGATTTCCATCACGGGCCGCCCCAACCGCCACGTGACGATTCCGCGCAGCGTCCCCAGCCATGCGATCAGCAGCAGCGAAACGCGTCCTGTACCTGGAAAAAAGCCATGCGAAAGGCAGTACGAAGAGGCTGGCATAGCCCCAGGCGAACAGCAGGCCCCAGCCAGCGCGACGTTTTGCCGTGTTTGAAGTATCCAGCGCCAGCAAGATATTCTTGGAGAAGCCGGCCCAGACCTCGTTCGCATTGTGGTACATGTGGCAGCTAAGCATGGTCGTGCCATCCACGAAAGCAATGCGCCTCCCATGAGCGCGCATGAGACTCGCCAGCGCAAAATCATCGACCAGCGCTCCAGCGATTGTGCGATGCCCCCCGACAGCCCGGTAGCTGGCGGCGCGCAGCAGCAGATACTGGCCGTTGGCCGCCGTCGCGTTGGAAGTACCGCGCCACAATCCCCCCAGATCCAAAGCGATCAGCGGCAGGAAATCCAGAATAAAAGAGACCACAATCCGCTCGCTCCAGCTTTCCGCTCGCTGCCGCGGGAAATGCGCTCAGGAGGTCCACATCCAGAGCCGCCGCCTGAGCCATCCCCTGCGCGATGCTGCCGGCTGCGTGCAGCGTATCCGCATCGGTAAACAAGAACCAGTCACCGCTGGCTTTTTCAGCCAGACGCTGGCAGGCGAAACTCTTGCCGTTCCAGCCGGAAGGTGGATTCTCCGTGCCGTGAATGACGCTCAACCTGGGATAGCGCGTCGCCAGAGCGTCCAGGAGCGGGCCTGTGCCATCGCTGGATTGGTCATTAAGGACGATGACCTCGAAATCGGGATAATTCTGGCAAAGCAGCAATTCGATGCAGGCGGCGATGGTTCGCGCCTCGTCACGCGCCGGGACCAACACGCTCACGCGCGGTGCTGGATCGGGCAGTCGTGCCTGCTGCCGGACGCGGCGCAGGAATCGCAGATTGCGCCAGAGACGCCAGGTGAAGAAAGACAGCGCCAGCAATGCGGTCGTCTGCGATGCCAATATGACAGAACGTCTCATGGTTCGAGCGGGGGGGATTTCGATGCGGCACGAGGACCCGCAGGGCGCGTGAACAGACCTGTTTTTAACAGCAGGATCAGCATCTGCGCCGCAGCGAGGAGGATCATCCAGCCAGGCAGCCCGCGAATCAGCAGGTAGGGAATCAACACGAGGGGCAGCATCAGCGCGCGATACGCATCATTTTTGAGGGTGAACAAAGACAACAATGCAGCAGTGCCCATCACCAGCGGCGCTTCGTAGAGTGTCAGGCCAGACCAGACACCGAACAGCGTGACGATTGCCCGTCCACCACGAAAGCCCAGAAAGACGGAACAGGCATGGCCCAGTGTCGGCATTAAAGCGATCCAGAATAACTGATTGCCAGGTAAGTGCAGGCCCCAGCGGGCGATCAAAACGGGCAGGAAGGCTTTGGAGAAAGTCGAGCAGCGCGACGCTGACACCCAGCGGCCAACCGCCCAGGCGATAGGCGTTGGCCGCACCCGGATTGCCATCGCCAAGGGTGCGCGACATCTACCCGATAGAATACGCGCCCAAGCCACACGGACCAGGGCAGCGCACCCGACAGGTACGCGATCATGAGCAGCGAAACAAGAACATGCTGGGGCCGCTAACGCAGCAGGGGATTCATCTCATGCAGTGTCCGGTCGAGTGTGGCGACACCTTCTTGCAGCGTCGCGCCCAGCAACAGCCCCGGAATTTGCTCGGCCAGATCGGGCCGCTCGATGAAGATACGCCCGCCATAGCCCACGACAGGCCGCTTGCCTTCGAGCGGCATCCGGCAGCCAGTGCGGCCAATCAGCCAACGCCCGCGCCGTTCCTCGGTCATCGCCACGAAGACCACGACCGATGCATCGACATCATTGACAAAGGCCGCCAGTTCGGGCAGCGGCATCGTTTGACCCAGGTAGATCACCGGCCAACGCAAACGGCGCAGCAGTACAGCCAGCATCAGCAGGCTGCCTTCATGGAGTTCGCCTGGCGCGCAGGCCAGGACGACCGGATTGACATCATAAGCCGGTGGCGCGGTACGCATCCACATCATCAGATGATGCCGAAGATGGTTAGTGGCAAAATGCTCGGTCGCTATATCGACTTGCCCCTTGCTCCAGGCCTCGCCGATGTCATAAAAGGTCGGGCCAATCACATTCAGGATCAGGTATTCGAGCGGGAACACAGCCAGCGCCTCGGCCAGCACCTGGTTGGCTTGTTCTGTATCGTGCTGCACCAGTGCCTCGAACAGCCGGTGATGATAAACCTCCAGCGGGTCGTCACCGGCATTTCCACGGACCGGCCCCTGAGCAGCAGGATACTGGCTGTGCAGCAGTTCACCATCGCGTTCGGCCCGCTGCAGGGCACGAATAGCCTGGCTGATCTGCATTCCTTCGTCCATCCGCTGCTTGACCCATTGCAGCCGTAATACCTCCTGTTGGGAATAAAGCCGATGCCCTCCTGCAGTTCGTGAAGATTCTGGAAATTCGTAGCGGCGCTCCCATACCCGCAGCGTGGTTTCAGGAATATCGGTCATACGCGATACCACACCGATATTGAAGAGCGGCTCTTCATCAGGGGAATAGTCGTCGCGTGCCTGGCTCATGGTCGGTCGATCCTTTGCTGCCTTGTTTGCCCTAACAGTCTACACCACGAAGCTCGTATTGTCCACATATATTAGACAATTAATTAGACATTAATTTGACAAAGCAGGCTGGATAGCGTATCCTTTGTCCAGTTTTCTTATACAAAATGGAGTAAGGCAATGGGTGTTCAACCTGCCGCCTGGGAATACCGCCTGCTAGATTGGGCACAGGAAGCGCTTAGCAGCCCGGCGATTGACAGCCATATCGAGCCGGAAGCGGAGACGCTGGACAGTGCTTATCGTTATTGCGCGCATATCACACGCAAAAACAGCCGGACTTTCTACCTGGCTTCGATGCTGCTTCCCAAAGCGAAGCGGCGCGCTGTGCAGGCCCTGTATGCCTTTTGCCGCTCGACCGACGATCTGGTCGATGAAACCCACAACCTGGCGCAGGCGGATACGGTCTTCGCCAACTGGCGCGCCCGTCTCCAACCATCCACACCCAGCCGCGCATGATCCCGTGCCTCTGGCCTGGGCCGACGCGCAAGCCCGTTACAGCATCCCGCGCGGCTATGCCGAGCAGCTCATCAACGGCGTATCGCGGGACCTTACTCAGAAGCGTTATCAGACCTTCGCCGATCTTACCGAATACTGCTATGGGGTGGCCTCAACCGTCGGCCTGATGTCGATGCACATCGTGGGCTTCGAGAATGAAGACGCTGTGCCCTATGCGGTCAAGCTGGGTATTGCTCTGCAATTGACCAATATCCTGCGCGACATCGGCGAGGACTGGCAGGCGGGTCGTCTGTACCTGCCGCTGGACGAACTGGCCGCCTTCGGCCTGACGACACGGGACATCGCCACCGGGCACATGGATGAGCGCTGGCGCGCGTTTATGCGTTTCCAGATTAACCGCGTCCAGGCACTTTACGATGAGGCCATGCCCGGTATTGCCTGTCTGAACACGGATGGTCGCTTCGCCATCGCGGCAGCCGCGAGCTTGTACCGGGCTATTTTGAGTGACATCGAAGCGCACGACTACGACGTATTCCGCCGCCGGGCGCATCTCGGCACCTGGGGTAAATTGAATCGCCTGCCCGGCATCTGGTGGAACAGCAATGCAGCCAGCACCGCGCAGATTTCCTGAAATGAGGATCGGAACCATGAACAAACTTTCCCTTGTCAGCAACGGTCACCACCGTGAGGCCCACAGCCAGAACCTGCCCACACTGGCTCTGCCGGATCCACAGGCGGAGATCGAAGCCCACATGCGGCATATTCTCGTCCAGCTCGGCGAGGACCCGGAGCGCGAGGGCCTGCAGCGCACACCCCACCGCGTCGCCAAGATGTACGGCGAACTGCTGGAGGGCTACACGCAGGATCTGGACAGCATCGTCAACGGCGCGCTGTTTAGACGTGAACTACGGGTCTGACGAAATGGTGGTCGTGGCCGACATCGAATACAACTCGATGTGCGAGCACCACATGCTGCCCTTCAGCGGCAAGGCCAGCGTCGCCTACATTCCGCGTGACAAAGTCATCGGCCTGAGCAAGATTCCGCGCATCGTCGATATGTTCGCCCGCCGCCTGCAAATCCAGGAACGCCTGACCAACGAGATCGCCGATGCCATCGACCGAAGCGCTGGACCCACTGGGCGTCATGGTCGTGGTCGATGGTCAGCACAGCTGCGCTTCCCTGCGCGGCGTGAAAAAACACGGCGTCAACATGGTCACGACGGCCCAACGCGGCCAGTTCAAAGACGACCGTGAACTACGTAACGAATTCTACCGGCTGAGTGGCCGCTAGTATGACTGCGGATGACTCAGCGAAGCACGCCGGAGAGACAACCATGTCTGGACCCAACTCACAGTTTGTGCTCGTAACCGGCGCCACCGGCTATGTGGGGGGCCGTCTGGTCCCTCACTTGCTGGAACATGGCTATCGAGTGCGCGTTTTGGTGCGCGACGCCGAACGCTTGCAGGGCCGTCCCTGGCTGGATCAGGTCGAGGTCGTGCAGGGCGATGTACTGAAGCCTGCAACACTCGCGCCAGCGCTGACTGGGATCGACACCGCTTATTATTTAATCCACAGTATGCGCGACGACTCGAACTTCAAACAGCGCGATATGATGGCTGCTCGCAGCTTTGGTCGCGTGGCGAAAGCCCAGGCCGTGCAGCGTATCATTTATCTCGGCGGCCTCGGCGACCCGGAGACTGACCTATCGGAGCATCTGCGGTCTCGCCATCAAACCGGCGACAGCCTGCGCGAGTGCGGCATACCTGTGACCGAGTTCCGGGCCGGGATCATCGTCGGCTCCGGCAGCGTATCCTTTGAGATGATCCGCTACTTGACCGAGCGTCTGCCGGTCATGGTCTGTCCACGCTGGGTCTTCACACGCACACAGCCCATCGCCATCCGCGATGCGCTCCGTTACCTGTCGGCGGCCCTGGAGACCCCCGAAAGCGCAGGGGAAATCATCGAAATCGGTGGACAGGATGTGCTGAGCTACCGCGATATGATGCTGATCTACGCCCGACTACGGGATTTGAAGCGATACATCATCCCTGTGCCGCTGCTGACGCCGCGCCTCTCATCTTATTGGGTGCATTTGGTGACACCGATCCCAAGTGACATTGCTCAACCGCTCATCAAGGGCCTGCATAACGAGGTTATTGTCCGCAACGATACGGCGCAGCGCCTCTTCCCAGAGATCAAGGCCATGCCCTACGAGGCCGCTGTGTCACTGGCGCTTTCACGCCTGGAAGGCAGTGAGGTCGAGACCAGTTGGAGCGATTCGCTGGTCAGCAGCCTGGGCGACAAGCAGCCAGTCGTATTCACGACGCAGGATGGTTTACTCATCGAGCGTCGCCAGCGCCTGGTCGAGCGACCCGCAGCAGCCGTATTCCGCGAGTTCAGCCTGTTGGGTGGGTCGACCGGCTGGTTGGCCTTCAACTGGTTATGGCGCATTCGCGGTTTGCTCGACCGTCTGGTCGGCGGAGTTGGCTTCCGGCGCGGACGTAGGCATCCAAGGCTGTTGCGTATTGGCGATGCCGTTGATTTCTGGCGGGTGGAAGCCATCGAGCCAGGATACCTTCTGCGCTTGCGGGCTGAGATGAAAGTGCCAGGACGTGCCTGGCTGCAATTCAAAGCGGAGCCGCTGGATGAAGACCACAGCCAGCTCATACAAACAGCTTTTTTTGCACCCAGAGGTCTCTTCGGCCTGCTGTACTGGTATTTGCTCTATCCGGTACATGGCTTCATTTTCTCCCGGTTGATTCGTAAGCTGGCTGAGCGTGCCGAGACTCAGGCGACGCAAAGCCTGTCCCTGGAAACATCAAGTGGCTATTCAGAAGGACGGGAACATGTCTAAAATCATTGTCATCGGCAGCGGATTCGGTGGATTGGCCGCTGCCATTCGACTGGCTGCCAGAGGTCACGAGGTTGAAATCTTCGAGCAGCGCGACAAGCTCGGTGGCCGCGCCTATGTCTACGAAATGAACGGCTTCAAATTCGACGGCGGCCCGACGGTGATTACCGCACCCTTCATGTTTGACGATCTGTGGGCAGCGGCAGGCAAGCGCCGCGAAGATTACTTCGAACTGGTTCCCTGCGATCCCTACTACCGCATCTTCGACCCGGACAAGCGCAGCTTCGATTACAACGGCGACGAGGACTTCATCCTGCGCCAGATCGAAAACTGGAACCCGGCGGACAAGGGCGGCTACCAGCGGTTCATGGCGACGACGAAAGCCATCTTCCAGAAGGGATTCGTCGAACTGGCTGATAAACCCTTCCTGCACTTCAGCGACATGCTCAAGGTCGCGCCGGACCTGATTAAGATGCAGTCCTATCGCAGCGTCTACGGATACCTCTCGCAGTTTGTCAAAGACGACTTCCTGCGGCAGGTCTTCAGCTTCCATCCGCTGCTGATCGGCGGCAATCCCTTCGACGCGCCCTCGATCTACGCCATGATTCACTACCTCGAACGCGAGTGGGGTATCCATTACGCAATGGGCGGCACCGGGGCCATTGTCCAGGCGATGGGCAAGCTCTTCGCGGAACTGGGGGGCCGGGTGCATCTCAACGCGGGTGTCGCCGAGATCCTCGTCGATGATCGGTCACGGCGCGTGACCGGGGTACGCCTCGGCGATGGCACCGTCCATCACGCCGATAAGATTGTTTCGAACGCGGATGTCGCCTTCACCTACCGCCATCTGATCCCGGCACAGTATCGTCGCAAATACAGTGATCGCAAGATCGACCGCATGAAGTACAGTATGTCGCTCTTCGTCATCTACTTCGGCACAAAACGGCAGTACCGCGACCAGGGCCTGGCGCATCACAACATCATCCTTGGCCCACGCTACAAGGAGCTGCTGACCGACATCTTCGACCGGCAGCATCTGGCCGAGGACTTCTCGCTCTACCTGCACATGCCCAGCCTGAGCGATCCGTCGGTTGCGCCGGACGGCTGCGAGAGTTTCTACGTTCTCTCCCCGGTGCCTCATCTTGGCTCCGGCATTGATTGGACACAGACCGCGAAGCCGTATCGAGATGCCATCATGCAGTTTCTGGAAGACAACTACCTGCCGGACTTGCAGGCCAACATCGTCGCTGAGCATTACATCGACCCGCTGCACTTCCAGAATGTCCTCAGCAGCCACAAGGGCGCGGCCTTCTCGTTCCAACCGGTGCTCACACAGTCGGCCTGGTTCAGGCCGCACAATCGCTCAGAGGATTTCGAGAATCTGTATTTCGTGGGCGCAGGGACGCATCCCGGCGCAGGACTGCCAGGGGTCCTGTCCTCAGCCATCATCGCCGAAGACCTGATCGGCGATCCCGTGACTCAGACCCAACCCATGCAGATAGCGTCTCCGGCGCGGATCTAAGCCCATGACTTACTTCGCCTTCCTGCTTCAGTTTCTGGTTATCCCTATCGTCATTTTGAGCGTGATGAGCTACCGCGATCTTCGACATGGACGCAGGCTTCCGGCGACACTCCGATTGCTTTCGCCCTGGCTGGTGATCGCCATCCTGATTGTGGTCGCAGTAGCTTACACCACGCCCTGGGATAACTATCTGGTGGCGACACGGGTCTGGTGGTATGACCCGGCGCTGGTCACGGGCATCACCTTAGGCTGGGTTCCGCTGGAGGAATACACGTTTTTTGTGCTCCAGACGGTGATGACCGGACTGTGGCTGTTGTTTCTGGCGCGCCGGATTCCCATGCGTTCCGACATGAGTACGCGCAGCGGTCTGCGGAGGGTCTCGGCTGCGAGCGCGGGCCTGCTCTGGCTAGGGGCCGTCATCCTGCTGCTGTCAGGCTGGCAGCCTGGGAAATATCTGGCGCTCGAACTGGTCTGGGCGCTGCCGCCCATCGCGCTCCAACTTGCGCTGGGTGCCGACATCCTCTGGCATCACCGGCGCTTGCTGGGGGCAGCCCTGCTCGCGCCCGTGTTCTACCTCAGCGCGATGGATTTGCTGGCAATCCACAGCGGCACCTGGACGATCAACCCGGACATGACGCTTGGCCTCCTGCTAGGCGGTATTCTACCCATTGAGGAAGCCGTTTTCTTCCTTCTGACGAACACGCTGCTGGTTTTCGGTCTGCTGCTGGCGCTGGCAACTGCGAGTCAGTATCGTCTGTCGCAGCCACTCGGACGGTTACTTTCTCCTGGCGGCAGAACGCGCGAGTTTGAACAGCACCTCAAAATGTGATGCTGTCACTCGCGGTGCAGTCGGGGATCTATCAGCGGCGACCGTCAGGTCCGTGACTGTTTGTCCTGTTCTTGTCCGGTGAATATCTACGCGAAGTTGCTCTTGGTTGAGCGTGGAATAGGCATGTCGAAGCTGTAGAAATGCCTGGTTAGCGGAACCCCGGTCCCTCAGGTCCATCTCCCACCAGCCGACACACGGAAACGACGCTGATTCCGACCAGGTAGTTACTGCCTGGAATTTTCTGTTTCGCGGGCGTGGGCTGGTTGTTCGCCATTTGAGCGGGTGCATCTGGCGATGAGCGCTGGCGCGATGTACGCGACAAAGCCGCTGAGCTTGATACGGGATTATGTCGTCGAAGCGATGCCCCGGATCGCCTGCTGCTGGCACTGAGTTGATCGCGGCGGCAGGTATCTGTTGCACAAAGCGCTGGTGCGCGCTAAAAACGCCATCATATCTGATTGAGAGAAGGATGGACTCCCATCAACGATATACAGGACAAGCTCTTATTCACGCCCGGTCCGCTCAGCATCAGTGCAGCGATCAAGCAGGCCCAACTGCGCGACCTGGACGGCGCATCGCGCAGATGGCGCGCAGTGCATTCACTGACCCTGGAACCCAGCCTAGCTTGGTTTTGCTGTCGTGGCGATGCCCTCGGCCCTGCTAACTAGCAGCAGTGTGTTCCAGTAGTTGATGAAGACCAGCAAAAACAAGTCCGTCATCACAGGCACCGGCGCTTGCCCATGACACCCTGGAGAGGCTATCTCACACCTGGCGCGAAACAGCCGTCATCACCTTCGTCCCTGGTTACGAGAGATCGTCTTTCCCCAGCCCCGCCTCACGGGCTTTGATGATGGCTTCGCTGCGTGTGGCGACCTGGAGCTTGCTGAAAATGTTGGAGACCTGATTGCGGACGGTTTTCGGACTCAGAACGAGCTTCTCAGCAATCGCGTTATTGGTCAGGCCCTGCGCCAGCAGTTCCAGGATCTCGCCTTCGCGCGGCGTGAGATCAGGAAAAGGCGCATCAGGCGCGCTCGTCTGACCCCGCGCAAAGTAACGCATCATCTGCTCGGCGACACCGGGGCTGAAGATGACCTCGCCATTGGCGACCGCACGAACCGCCCGTAAGGTCTCGTCTCCCTGTGCGCCCTTGAGCAGATAACCGCGTGCCCCGGCTTGCATCGCCGTGAACACGGTATCATCGTCGAACATCGTAATGATGAGGACCGCCGTGTCCGTCCTATCTGCGGTGATCCGCCGCGCGGCTTCAATGCCGTTCAAGCCCGGCATGGTCACATCCATCAGCACGACATCAGGCTGTAAGGCCTGCGCCATCTGCACCGATTCCTCGCCGTTCTCAGCTTCGGCCAGCACCTGCATATCCGGCTGCGATTCCAGCAGTGCGCGCAGCCCGAAGCGAAACACAGGATGATCGTCGGCAATGAGCACGCGGATTCGTTGATTACTCACCGTAGCCCTCCAGTGGCAGCCTGGCCTGGACCTGCGTTCCACCTTCCGGCAGCGATTCGATTGTGTACTGCCCGTTCAACTCCGTAGTACGCTCTTTCATCGCCTGGAGTCCGACCCCGGAACGGTGATCCTGCGCGAGACCACGACCGTTATCGCGCACCTCGATCAAAATATAGCCGTCGGTGCAAAACAGGCGCAAGGTGCAGAGTGTGGCTTCCGCGTGGCGAAGCACATTGGTCATAGCCTCCTGCGCAATACGATAAACAGCCGTTTCAACAGCAGCGGGAAGGTCTGGCAGCGTTCCGGGTATATCGAAGCTGAAGCGCAGATCGCCGGTTTCATAGCGAGCGGCGCTCTGTTGCAGCGCACCGGTCAGCCCCAGGTCGTCCAGCGCGGGCGGGCGCAAGTCATAGATCAGGCGGCGCACATCAAGGATCGCTTCCTGCGCCTGCGATTTGAGCGATTCCAGCAAAGCCTGCGCTTTCTCCGGTTGAGCTGGCATAAGCTGGACGACCGCTTCCAGGCCCAGCGTCTGGCTGGCAAGCTGCGGCCCCAGCCCATCGTGCAGATCCCGCCGCAAGCGCCGCCGTTCTTCCTCACGGGCACTGACAATACGCTGGCGCGACCGCCGCAGTTCAGCGGATAACTGGACCGCGCGCACAGTCGTGGCCGTGAGCGCCGCAATGGTCGCCAGCAGGTCCTGTTCATAGCGGTTGAACTGCTCCTGCGGCCCACGTGGGGCCACTACCAGATGCCCGAAGGTCTCCTTCTGGTAGGTCAGGGGGATCGTCAGCACCTGATCCGGTTCCGCTCCCCAGACCGCGACCGCTCTCATCTCGTCATCGTCGTCGGGCAGCCTGATGGCAACATGCGGAATCTTGAGCGTGTCGGCGATGGTCTGCACCATATCTGGCAGGATGCTCGCTGAGGTATCAGCACTTTCCAGATGATGCGCCAGCCGGGTCAACACGGCTGCCGGATCGTCGCGCTCGCCGTAGAGCAGCCGGTTCACAACCTGTTCCATGTGATTGCGCAGCGGTTGGAACAAAACCGCAATGACCCCGGTTGCCAGCAGCCCGCTCAGCGTGCCCGTGCGTGTCTGGAAAACCGCGCCCAGTCCTTCGACGATGACGACGTACATCGCCACAATCAGCGCGGTGAGAACTCCCGTAAACCAGCGTGCGGTTGATGATGATGTCGATGTCCCATAATCTGTGGCGGACGATAGCAATGCCACAGGTCACGGGAACGACAAAGATGAGCAGTGAGGGAAAGATATAGGTCAGCCAGACCGTTTGTGATGGGTCCGGCGACAGCAGGTAAATCAGGTAGATCACGCCCAGGAACGATACTGTCACCAGGGCCGCATAAGCCAGCCATTTCATCTGGACCCGTTCGATGCCGGTGGAGCGTCGAAAGCGGATGAGCACCGCCAGGAGACTGCCCAAACCGCCGATGGCAAGCAGCACTGTGTAGACCCCCGCCAGCCCTTCCAGGAAACGTTCGCTGCCCTGGATGCCTGCCGGATTGGTCTGTGTAATGCCCCACTGGGGCACAGGTCCCGGATGGAAGCCGGTCAACATGCCGCAAATCAAGCCCAGCAGCGTGATGATGGTTACGATCCGCCATCGGGGCGAAAGCAGTTTGCCATCAGGAAAGTATAAGAGAATCAAGGTGTAGGGCAGGACCTGGATAGGCCACCAGATCACGTTATTCAGCAGAATGGCGAGGTTCAGCAGCGTGTCAGGGTTGCCGGTGAGCACATCCTGGTCAAAAGCGACGTAGCCTTTGACGAGCAACTGGAAGCCTGCTGTCAAGCCGACGATCATAATCAACCAGCCGACCGTGTTGCGCGGTTGATGCTTGAGAATCAGCAGGCCCAGCCAGCCAAAAACCAGCGCGATAAAGGGATGCATATAGAGATGGGTTGGCAGGTTGACCCTGCCCCCATTGGCGATAAAGGACGCCGCCAGCATACTCAGCCCCAGCAGCAGCATGGCGACGTTGAGCCAGGTCAAGGTTCGAGCAATAGCGATTTGCCTGAGCGACTGGCGTTCAGACAGGTTGATACTCAGACCGACTGTATCCATCCTTTGCCTGATTTCGCTCATCGAGTGTCTGTCATTAAGAATATACCATGTGCATGGATCCGGTACTCAGTTCTGATCAGAATATCGTTCAGGCTACGGTGAAGATTTGCATCATCCCGTGCGCCATGTGCGGCGCAAAATCGCCGTTGATGTCCGGCAGGCCGCAGATGATCGCATAGCTACCGGGTTCCAGATCAATCGTCACCCAGGACTGTGTCCCGACACCGATAGGTGCCCAGAAGAAGACAGGCTCATAAGACGATTGATCGCCGCCTGCCGGGTCCGCCGACAAAATCGCATCGTGCATTTCCTGCAAGGTGGTGTCATCCGGTATGCGTATAATCGACATCTCGTGGAACTGCTCTCCAAAATTTCTCAGGTTCCAGACCTGGGGACCGGCCTCGATCTGAGCAGGAACACCGAAGGCAAAATCGACCATCGCCAGGGTGACATCGGCTTCGGGCGGCTCCGGTTGTTCCATATCGTTCTCAACGACGGTGAAAGGAAGCGGCATCGCGCTGCCATCAAACGTCAGGATCAGGTAGTCACCGGGAAGCAGATCCGTGACAAAACTGAGGCTTTCGCCGTTCGGCACCGATGTCCCACCGTAGGTAGTCACGAGAAACACACCGGCCATCGGGTCATCTGAGGACTGGCTGGCAAAGAAATCGTCCATCGTGACTCCATCGTTCAAGCGGGCAAAGATCGGTGTAAAGGCGGCCTCACCGAGGCTGTTGTCGATGGTGATGTTCACCAGGCCCGCAGAAATTTCTGACGGGAAATCGATGCCATCCTCTGTTGTGGTGACGGTGACGGAAGGGATTTCCGTAGCCGATTGCGCGACCGCAATGCCGTTGAACAGCAGCATCAGGCTGAGGGCGGATAGCAATGCGATGTACCGCTGGAAGCTGCGACTATCTATTGACTTCAACATGACAAACTCCTTTGCTTATGTACTCGTTATTTAGATATCGACATGCCACTAGCATCGACTAGGGCGTGTCTGAAAAGTCCTGAGCTACACCCCCATCCCCGGCCCTTCCCCGATTTCGAGGGAAGGGAGCAACCCCACGTTGAGGATTTGAAGTCCCTCTCTGAATTCGGGGAGGGATTTAGGGAGGCGTAGCGTGGACTGTGCCGATAGTTAGCCCGTTTCTATTAGTTTGCAGACACCCCCTAGTTGGACTGCTTTAGTGCCCCATATTGGGAAATGCCCGCTGCTGTATTTTCAAGCGGTTCGCGCGCCGCTTTCCATGCGCCGACCTCCATCGAGACGGCAATGCCGAAGAGCACCAGCGCCAGGATCGGATGTAAGGCGGCCACAAAGGCCACCGAATTGCGCAGAAACAGGATCATGACCATCGTGGTGAAAACGATGAAACTCAGCCAGCTCAAGCGCTTCATTGAGGCGGACATGCGCCCCAGATAGGCCAGAGCGATCAGCAGCAGGGTGGGGACGCCAAGTAACTGCCCGAAGTTAATGTGCTTATCCATGCTGGGCTGATTGGCGACCATGGTCAGGCCGACAAAGTAGACCTGGCTCACAATACTGAGGAGAAACAGACTGGCAATGACGAGATAGAGCTGACGCGCCGTTTTCTTCATAACTCCCTCCAATAGCTTATTCAGGTAATGAATTGGTCCTCCTCATACCATACAGACTCCACTATGGCGCGTCATGAGGCGCGCGTCCCGATGACATGGGACAATATGTCCCGACTTTGTCGTCCGCTTCATAGCTGAATCTCCTCTCCATCCGATGGCGAGGGGATTTGAAAAGCTGTCCTGAGCCGTCGTTCACGCCTTCAGTGAAGCGGAACAGAGACCGTGCCGCCGGACTCGGTTTCGCCAGCTCATCCTGTTGAGCGGTTCTTCAGCTTTCATCGTCACAAATCAAAAGCAGCGGGCGCGGAGATGGATCTCCGCTCCCGCTGTTTGATCTTTATTATCCTCGTTGATGATTCGGCCTGTCTTGCGTTCCCCTGAGTGCCGGGTTATGTTGGTTTTTCAGCCCATTGTAGCGATACTTACTGTGGGTGTTGTTAAACCGCAAAAGGACAAAATATGAATCGCAACGATACCTCAAAAGCAATTGAGAATGGAAAGACTGCCTTAGGCATTGAGTTTGGCTCGACGCGGATCAAGGCAATCCTCATTGACGAGCATTATGCGCCCATCGCTTCCGGGAGTTATGAATGGGAAAACCGATACGAGAACGGGTTTTGGACCTATCACCTGGATGAAATCTGGACGGGCTTGCAAGCCTGCTACAGTGCGCTGCGCGATCAAGTCGCGCAAGAATACGATGTATCACTCGAAACACTGGGCGCGATTGGCTTTAGCGGCATGATGCACGGCTATATGCCATTTGATGAGTCTGGGAATTTGCTTGTCCCATTTCGGACATGGCGTAACACGACCACCGGTCAGGCGGCGAAATCACTGACGGAGCTGTTTCAATTCAATATCCCCCTGCGCTGGAGCATCGCCCATCTTTATCAGGCCCTCTTGAACCAGGAACCCCATGTCGCAAATATTGCCCATTTGACGACACTGGCAGGCTATGTCCATTGGCGTCTGACCGGGGAAAAGGTGATGGGTGTGGGGGAAGCATCCGGCATGTTCCCCATTGACAGCCAGATCAATGACTTCGACGCAAGCAAGCTCAGCTTGTTCAATGAGCGGCTCAAAGAAGCCAATGTGTCGTGGACATTGCAGGATATTCTTCCTACGGTGCTTGCAGCCGGTGAATCGGCTGGAGTTCTGACCGAAGAAGGGGTCAGATTATTAGACAGTTCGGGAACACTCAAAGCCGGGATTCCGCTGTGTCCGCCTGAAGGCGATGCGGGGACGGGGATGGTGGCGACCAATAGTGTTGCCGAACGCACAGGCAATGTCTCGGCGGGCACCTCTGCCTTTGCCATGATTGTGCTGGAGAAGAAACTCTCCAAACTGCATCCCGAAATTGATATGGTGACGACCCCTTCAGGCAGTCCGGTGGCGATGGTGCATACCAATACCTGCACATCGGATCTCGACGCCTGGGTGGCCTTGTTCCGAGAGTTCCTGGATGCGCTGGGGATCGACCTTGAACAATCCAGGCTCTTCGGCACCTTATATCAGCAAGCCCTCGCAGCTGACGCGGACGGTGGTGGATTGTTGGCATTTAACTATGTGGCCGGTGAACCGATCACGGGCTTTGACGAGGGGCGGCCCTTATTCGCCCGCAGCCCTGAAAGTCAGTTTAATCTGGCGAACTTCATGCGGACGCATCTCTATGCTTCGCTTGGCACCCTGAAAATTGGCATGGACATCCTGTTTGAAGAAGAAAACGTCCAGATTGACCAGATCTTAGGGCATGGCGGCTTCTTCAAGACCCCTGAGGTCGGTCAGCGAATGATGGCCGCCGCACTGGGCGTGCCCGTTGCCGTGATGGAGACCGCCGGGGAAGGCGGCGCATGGGGGATTGCCCTGCTGGCAGCATATATGCTGAAGCGGTCAGACGATGAATCACTGGCAGGGTTCCTCTCTGAGAAAGTCTTTGCCAGCGAAAACAGCCTGACCGTCCAGCCTGATGCGCAAGATGTCGCGGGATTCCTCGCGTTTATGGAACGCTACAAGGCCGGGTTGAGTATTCAACGCGCGGCTGTCGAGTCGCTCAGTTAGCGAAGCGAGCCAGCCAGTACGCAAACAAGCGCGCTGGCGATGCGAATCAACTGCGCAGCCGGAACGCAGCCTCTGATCTGGTCAGGGAGGCGCTGCATAGTCGTCGCACTCTTTATTGGGTTATCTCGTAACGGCGTTGACCACTCACGCAGGTCAGTTCATTCCTGTGAGTTGTTCACAGCCCTGAGTGTCTCAATTTGACATTTCTTTACAGCCTGTCTATCATCGCGTGAAAATAATATGC
The DNA here is from genome assembly GCA_963772595.1 of uncultured Chloroflexia bacterium. GTDB lineage: Bacteria > Chloroflexota > Anaerolineae > Aggregatilineales > Phototrophicaceae > CAVYXZ01. The sequence goes on from CAVYXZ010000005.1 coordinate 98,031, forward strand.
ATGTTGAATATATATTCAAAGATGGGGAGGACAGCCGTGTCCGGCAACATTGAACGTTGGGACTACTTTGAATTAATTCTGGACGCGCAGGCACCGGGTAATCCCTTCCTGGAGGTCGAGTTCGAAGCCGAATTTAGCCTCGCACATCGGATAATCAAGGTGATGGGCTTCTATGACGGTGGGGACAGCTACCGGGTCCGTTTCATGCCGGATATGGAGGGCACATGGCGTTATGTGACGCACAGCACTCTGGAAGCCCTTGATGGTCAAAAAGGCGAGTTCACCTGTGTACCCGCCACTGGCAGTAATCATGGCCCCGTGCGTGTTGTCGATCCCTATCATTTCGCCTATGAAGATGGCACGCCGTATCACCCCGTTGGCACGACCTGCTACGTCTGGAATCATCAGGGTGATGCCCTGGAAACCCAGACCATAAAGACCTTGAAGGATGCGCCCTTTAACAAGATGCGAATGTGCGTCTTCCCCAAGCGGTACGTCTTCAATAAGAATGAGCCGCCGTGTTACCCCTTTGAAGGCGAGGTCAAACGCCAATGGGATAACTCGATGCTGGATGATTACAAAACACAAGCTCCACCCGAAGGCTGGGATTTTGAGCGTTTCAACCCTGAGTACTTCCGCAAACTTGAACAACATATCCTTGATCTGCGTGAGCTTGGCGTCGAGGCTGATCTGATCGTCTTTCATCCCTATGACTTCGGTGCCTGGGGCTTTGACCGGATGCCTGCGGCGGTCAATGATCGCTACCTGAGATATTTGACGGCAAGGATTTCGGCATTCCGCAATGTCTGGTGGTCCTTTGCCAATGAATTTGACCTGATGTTCGAGCTTGACCTGAATGACTGGGATCATTTCTTCAAGCTGGTCCAGGCCAATGATCCCTACGATCATCTGCGCTCGATTTATAACTGCCGGGTATTCTACGATCACACGAAGCCCTGGGTGACCCACGCGAGTGTGCAGAGTTCCGACCTGCTCACGATGCCGGAGTGGCTGCTGGAGTACAAGAAACCGGTCGTGGTCGATGAATGTGGCTATGAAGGCGACATTCCGCGCACCTGGGGATCGCTTTCAGCCGAGAATCTGGTCGAGTTTTTCTGGCTCGGCTTTGCCTGCGGTGGCTATGTGGGCCATGGCGAAACCTATTGGAACGAGGACGAGATTCTCTGGTGGTCGAAGGGCGGCGCGCTGCACGGTGATAGTCCGCCACGAATTGCGTTTCTGCGCCAGATTATCGAAGCCGTACCGCAGCCGGGCCTGTTCCCCTATACAGACCAGGCCGAGCGGCGCGACGTCATCGTAGAAGGGGCGAACAAGGGCATGGCCTGCGGGCATCATGGCGAGGACTACTACCTGGTTTACCTGGCCCGGCATCAGCCGCGTTTCCGCCACTTCAACCTGCCTGCGGGCAGCAGCTATCGCATCGACATCCTTGACACCTGGAACATGACTATCGACTGTGCTGCCGATGCGGCGTCCGGCTATGTGGAAGTTGAACTGCCCCGCAAGAAATATCTGGCGATCAGAGTCGTGCGCAACTCCTGATTCAGGCCGGATACAGCAAGGATCGATAATCATGCCTGGTCCGAATAGAGCTTCATCTGCCGAAGAGCTGCGACTGATTTCAAAAGTGGCCTATCTATACTACAAGCAGCACCAGAAGCAATCCGACATTGCCAGGCAGTTGGATCTTTCGCAAGCCACCGTCTCGCGGATTCTCAAGCGAGCCGAGGATGAGGCGATTGTTCGCATCACCGTCAGTATGCCCACCGGTGTATACGCCCAGCTTGAAAGTGACCTGTGCGCGCAGTATGGACTCAAAACAGCCATCGTCGTTCATTGTGATGACGAAAGCGACGAGGTAATTTTCGATCATATTGGCAGCGCCGCCGCCTATTATGTCGAAACCACGCTCAGCAAAAATGAGGTGGTGGGGCTGTCCTCCTGGAGTTCAACGCTGCTGGAGATGGTCAACGCCATGCAGCCGCTGGCAAAAGCAACCCACGCTAAGGTGGTTCAGAGCCTGGGCGGCGTAGGAAACCCATCGGCCAACATTTAGCTTCACGCATTACCGAACGCTTTGCCAATCTCGTCCAGGGCGAAGCGATTTATTTGCCTGCCCCCGGTGTTGCGAGTTCCGTACAAATGCGCGATGAACTCACGCAAGATCCTTTTGTGCAGCAGGCGGTGGACCTGTTCGATCATGTGACCCTGGCGCTGGTGGGCATCGGCAGTATTGAACCCTCCAAGCTGCTCATGAGCAGCGGTAACGTATTCACCGCTGAGGAATTGTCGATGCTCAAGGAACGTGGGGCCGTGGGCGATATGTTCTTACGGTTTTTTGACCGGCAGGGACAGCCTGTCCTCAGCCCATTGAACGACCGGGTCATCAGCATGTCTCTGGAGCAGCTTAAATGCGTCACGCGATCTGTGGGGATTGCCGGAGGGCCGCGCAAAACCGACGCTATTCGCGGCGCGATCAATGGCGGATGGATCAATGTCTTGATTACAGATCAGATGACTGGCACAGCGCCTGTTGAGCTGATTCAATTCGAGGAAAGGTCATGGATATAGCGCAGCTAAAGCAAAAATCCATTCAGTATCGCAAGACGATTTTAAGGATCATCAAACAGGCTGATTCGGGGCATACGGCGGGCAGTTTATCGTGCATTGATATTCTCAACGTCCTGTACAACCACGTGATGAATATCAGCCCGGACAATTTCGACGATCAGAACCGCGACCACTATATTCAGAGTAAAGGCCATTCGGTGGAAGCCCTGTACACGGTGTTGGCCGACAAAGGCTTCTATCCTGAAGCCGAGCTTGAAACGCTCAACGGCTTCCAGTCTCATTTTATCGGCCACCCCACGCGCAAGGTGAGGGGGATCGAGCATAACACCGGCGCTTTGGGTCATGGCCTGTCGGTGAGTGTCGGTCTGGCACTGGCCGCTAAGAAGAGCGGCAATTCCTATCGAGTATTCACCCTGCTTGGGGACGGCGAATTGGCCGAGGGATCAAGCTGGGAGGCTCTGCTATCAGCGCAGCACTACAAGCTGGATAACCTGGTCATCATCATCGACCGCAACACGCTGCAAATCACGGGACGTACCGAAGAGGTCATGAGTCTGGAACCGCTGGCAGATAAGTTTACCGCCTTTGGTTGTGCCGTGCGGCGCTGTAATGGAAACAGCGTTGAAGACCTGGTCCGGCTGTTCGATCAACTGCCCTTTGAGCCGGGGCAGTCCCAATCTTATTTACGCAAAGACCATCAAAGGCAAAGGGATCAGCTTCATGGAAGATGCCGTTCAGTGGCATCACAAGGTCCCCAGCGAAGCAGAATATCGCGCCGCGATTGACGAATTGGACGCTGCGGAGGCGGCACTATGACCGACCTGGCTGTAGGGCGTCCTAATCTGGAAGCATTCGCCGATACCTTGCTTGGCCTGGCGCAATCCGATCCCGATGTCCTGGTCCTGACCAGCGATTCGCGCGGCTCCGGCAAACTTGTGCCATTCAGCCAATCCCTGCCGGAGCAGATTATCGAGCTAGGGATTGCCGAGCAGAATCTGGTCGGTGTCGCCGCCGGTCTGAGCATCGCGGGCAAGAAGGTCTTCGCGGTATCGCCCGCCTGCTTTCTGACCGCCCGATCCTTCGAGCAGATCAAGAACGACGTGGCCTATTCGGATCACCCGGTCAAGCTGATCGGCATCAGCGCCGGGGTGAGTTATGGCGCGCTAGGGACAACGCATCATTCGCTGCACGATTTCGCGGCGCTGCGAGCGGTCAACAATATCGATATTGTCGCACCAGCCGATAACTTCGAGACCTGTGAAACGATCAGGGCATCCTTAACACATCCGCGACCGCTGTACATCCGCTTTGGCAAGAAGCCGATGCCGAATCTGCATCCGGCAGGCACAGCGTTTGAGATCGGCAAGGCGATCACGGTTCAAGAGGGGAGCGATGTCAGCTTCATCGCTACCGGCGAGACGGTTCACCGGGCGGTGCTGGCAGCGCAGCAGCTTGAGGCCGAAGGTTTGTCCTGCCGGGTCATCAGTATGCACACGGTCAAACCGCTGGATACGGACACGGTCATCCACGCTGGCCGTAACAGCCGCGCGCTGATTACTGTGGAGGAGCATAGCGTTCATGGCGGCCTGGGCGAAGCCTGCGCTGCCATATTGATGCAGGAGCAGATCAGTCTGCCGTTTCGGATTGTCGGTATCCCGGATGAATATACCGTCGCGGGCGACCAGTTCGAGATCTTCGATTACTACGGTATTTCGGCCACGGTCTGGCGGCGACGGCGAAACGCCTGCTGGAGCCAGAGTTAAGCGCATGAAGACGATCCTGGCAATCGATCAGAGTACATCGGCGACCAAGGCGCTGCTGTTTGAACCGGATGGCCGCCTGATCGACCAGGTCGCTATCGAGCACCGGCAGTATTATCCGCAGCCGGGCTGGGTCGAACACGATGCCGAGGAGATTTATCGCAACACTCTCGCGGCACTGCGGGCACTGCTGGAAAAAACCGCGCCTGAGGACATCCTCTGCCTGAGCATCACCAACCAGCGCGAAACCATTGTCGTCTTCGATAAAGCCAGCGGTCAGCCGCTGTACCACGCGATGGTCTGGCAGTGCCGGCGCGGCGACCCGATCTGCCAGCGTCTGATTGAAGCCGGGCACAACGACATGGTGCAGCAGAAGACCGGCCTCAAAATCGACACCTATTTCCCGGCCTCAAAATTGACCTGGTTGTTCGAGCATGAGCCGGAGCTTAAGCAAAAAGTCCAGGACGGACAGGCCCTGATCGGCACCATCGACGCCTATCTCATCTACCGGCTGACCGGCGGCCAGGTCTTCGCCACCGATCACACCAATGCCTGCCGCACGCTGCTGCTGAACATCCACAGCTTGCAGTGGGATGCCAGACCTCTGCGATCTCTTCGGCGTGCCGCTGGCTGCGCTGCCGGAAGTCCGTGAAAGCAGCGCGATGTTTGGTGAAACCACGCTGGAGGGCTTGCTGAACGTCCGGTTCCGATATGCGGCGTGATGGGCGATTCGCAGGCGGCCTTGTTTGCCCAGCGCTGTTTTACGCCCGGCAGTGCCAAGGTCACGCTGGGCACAGGCTCGTCGGTGCTGCTCAATATCGGCAGCGAATTCCGCGAATCGCTGAGCGGCAACGTGACGACCATTGGCTGGGTTTACGGCGGTCAGCCCAGCTATGCCTTTGAGGGCATCATTAATTACACTGGCGCGTCCATCGCCTGGCTGCGCGACCAGCTTCAGTTGATTGGCAGCAGCCAGGAGACCGAGGCGCTGGCCCAGGCGGTGCCGGATAACGGCGGCGTCTATCTGGTCCCTGCCTTTGTCGGCCTCAGCGCGCCTTACTGGCGAGCGGATGTCCAGGCAGCCATTGTCGGTCTGACTCCGTCCAGCACGAAAAGCCACGTCGTCCGTGCCGCACTGGAATCGATTGCCTACCAGATCAAGGATGTGCTCGACCTGATGGCGCAGGATGCTGCCATGCCGCTGACCCTGGTCCAGGCCGATGGCGGCGCGGTGCGCAACCGCTTCCTGGTGCAGTTCATCGCCGATATGATCCGCCTCAGAGTGCGCGCCTCCCGCCTGCCAGAACTCTCAGCACTTGGCGCAGTCTTTTCCGGCGCGCTAGGTACCGGCCTTTACGCATCACTGGAGGATCTGGAAGCACTGCCGCTGGCCTTTGCCGATTACGATCCCGAAATGGACCCGGCGCAGGCTGAGAAATACTATCGTGGCTGGCAATCTGCCGTGCAGCATATTTTGTGAAGATAGAGGAACAATCATGAATGAGACCCCTTTGACTCTGGCTGTAATCGTCGGCAACCGCGACTTTTTCCCGGATCAACTCATCACCGAAGGCCGCAAAGACATCCTGGAGGTCTTCGGCGAGTTGGGCATTCGGGCCATCATCATCGATGAAGAGACGACCAAGCTCGGCGCGGTCGAGACCTGGGAGCACGCCAAGCTTTGCGCTGCGCTGTTCAAGCAGCATCAGGACGAGATTGACGGCATCCTGGTCTGCCTGCCCAACTTTGGCGACGAGAAGGGCATCGCGGAGACGATCAAGCGCTCCGGTTTGCAGGTCCCGATTCTGGTGCAGGCGTACCCGGATGACCTGGATCAGTTGATTCCCTCGCGGCGGCGGGATGCCTTCTGCGGCAAGATTTCCGTCTGCAACAATCTCTACCAGTATGGCTACGCCTATACGGTGACCGAGCAGCATACGGTGCATCCGAAATCCGACTCGTTCAAGGCCGATCTGCGCCAGTTCATGGGCGTGTGCCGGGTGGTCAAGGGCTTGCGGAATGCCCGGCTGGGATCGGTCGGGGCGCGGCCCAATGCCTTCAACACCACGCGCTACAGCGAGAAGCTGCTGCAATCCGTCGGCATGAGCGTGCAGACGATCGACCTCTCGGATGTTTTTGGGCCAGCGCGCAAGCTGGCCGATGATGACCCACGTGTCAAAGAGCGGCTGGAACGCATCACGGCCTATGTGAACACCCAGGGCGTACCCTCGCCCTCGATTCTGAAGATGGCGAAGATCGGCATCGTGCTGGATGACTGGATGCAGTCACTCGACATCACGGCCTCGGCCATCCAATGCTGGGATTCTTTGCAGCACAACTACGGCGTGAACGTCTGCACACTGATGAGCATGATGAGCGAGCAGCTCCTGCCCAGCGCCTGCGAGGTCGATGTCACCGGCGTCGTCTCGATGTATGCGCTGCAATTAGCGTCCGGCACGCCCAGCGCGCTGGTGGACTGGAACAACAATTACGCCGACGACCCCAACAAGTGCGTGCTGTTCCACTGCGGCAACTGGGCCAAGAGCTTCTTCGGCGATGAGTTCAAGATGGAGTACGCGCCGATCCTCGGTTCAACGCTGGGTGACGAGAATACCTATGGCGTCGTCTCCGGGCGCACGCCTGCCGGCCCCTTCAGCTATGCGCGCGTCACGACCGATGACCGGCATGGGGTCATCAAAGCCTATGTGGGCGACGGGATGTTCGTAGACGATCCGCTGGAGACCTTCGGCAGCCGCGCGGTGGTCGAGGTGCCGGACTTACAGGCGCTGATGCGCTACATCTGCAAGAACGGCTTTGAGCACCACGCCGCGATGAACGCTTCACACGCTGCGGGCGTTCTGGCCGAAGCCTTCGAGACCTATTTCGAGTGGGACGTCTACCATCATAATCGCGCATAGGAACGCGGTTTGAATGATGACATTCCAACGAGCAATCAAGGTTGCACTATATCGACAACACAAATCAGACTGTTCTTGTCGTGATTTTGGCAAGGTGATGACATGGACCTGACCGACCATATCCAGCGAATTCGTCAACATATCCGGGAACAATATCCGGGTATGTACCGTGAGGCAGGTGACAATCTGCCCTATCCCTTCCTGGTGCCCGGCAGCGAACAATACAGCGATGTGCTTTGGGACTGGGACTCGTGGCTCTCGAATGTGGCCCTGCGACAGGCACTACTAGAAAGCAGCGATCCTGAGGGCGCGACACATGCGCTGAAGTATGAACAGGGCTGCATCCTCAACTATCTTTCTTACGGCGGGATGGACGGCTGGATCCCGATCCTGATCGTTAGAGGCTCAGAAGTCAACAAGCCTGCTCAGATCACGCAGGAAAATATGCACAAGCCGGTGCTTGCCCAACATGCCGCCTTTATCGTGCAGCAATCGGGCGATGCGGAGTGGCTGCGGGAAAAAATGTACTTCCTGTTGACCTTCCTCAACAACTATGCGAGCCATCACCGCCACGAGTCCGGCTTGTACTACTGGCAGACCGACCGGATGATCGGCGTGGATAACGATCCCTGCACCTTCTACCGGCCTCCGAAAAGCTCTGGCTCGCTGTTTCTCAACTGCCTGATGCTGCGTGAACTGGAAGCGGCGGCTTTCTTATGCGACACGCTTCAACTCGGCGAAGTCAGCGTGCATCTGCGGCAGGACGCAGAGTTGCTTATGGCTGCCATTCAGGAACACTGCTGGGATGAACGTGACGGCTACTTCTATAGTGTGGATCTGAATCTGCTGCCAGTGGATCACACGGCCTGGCTTCACTCTGGCTACCCCCGCCACTGGACTACGCTCATTCAGCGCATCGGGGTCTGGACCGGCTTTATGGCGCTGTGGGCGGGCATTGCCACCCCGGAACAGGCGGAGCGCATTGTCCACGAACACTACCGCAACGAAAAGACCTTTAACGCGCCCTATGGTGTGCGCTCGCTATCCAAACTGGAGAAAATGTATTCCATCCGCGCCTCCGGTAATCCGTCATCCTGGTTGGGGCCGATCTGGGGAATCGTCAATTACATGACCTTCCGCGGGCTGGTGAAATACGGTTTCAACTCGGATGCCCGTTCGCTGGCCGAAAAGACGATCACGCTGTTTGGCCGCGACTTAGAACGCTTTGGCGCGCTTCACGAATACTATCAGCCCGAAAACGGCGAACCGATTTTGAATCGCGGCTTTCAGAACTGGAATTTCCTGGTGCTGAACATGATCGCCTGGCTTGAAGGGCAAGCCGTCGTCGTCGAATTTTAGCAACCACTCGTCGTGGCTCCCTCATAAACGCGCTGCATCGCTCAAGCATCAACCTTCGCTGTGGTCAATCGCTGTCTCTCTATAGCGCGCCTGTCACTTCTTTGAGCAGGTTGAAGAAGCCGCGTTTACGGTCGCTGTTGATGCCCCAATCGACCGGGACGCTCTGGTAGCCTTCGGTATAAGGCTCACCGGCCATGCGGTAATCGAAGAAGCCCCACGACGCATAGTCAGCGATGGCGGCCAGCATGTTGTTCTGCGGCTGGTCGAAGCCGAAGTGATCGTCCTCATTGAAGACAATAGGCATCGGACGATAGCCCTCAACCGCGCGGGTTTCTCGCAGCATGGCTGCAATGCGTGCCGGGTCGCTGACACCATTGCCATGTATCAGTAAGAAATCGGCTGCATTAACCACGTTTGGCAGTGGAATAAACCCGCCGCCGTAGCTCGTACTGACCAGATAGCGGCGGCCATCCTGAGACCGCGCCTGAGCATACTGGATCAGTTCGTGGACGCGATCCGGCATGAGGACCGGCTGCTGGTATTTCACGTTGCATTCGTTGTTGATTTCGATGAGGACATGGCGGTAATCATGGGCGAACAGCCAGTCGAGGGTGTGATCCACCGCGCGGATGACAGCGGCTTCGTCAGCCAGTATCTGCTCCTGCCCGAAGTAAAAAATCCCCAGAATAACGACCATGCCCAGTTCATCTGCCCGGTCGAGAATGCGTTCCAGACGGCGCATGTAATCCTCTCGCAGCTCGCCCTCAGCGGTGATGGCTGAGTTCAGCCAGGGCTGTTGTTTAGAGTATCCCTGCGGGCTGCCTCCCTGCAAGTTGATCGTAAAGGCCAGCAGGCCATGTGCCTGCCACTGCGGCATGTGGTCGATGAATTCTTGCGTGTTGCGCTGCGGGTCCCATAGGCCGGTATCAGGATAAGCCCACTGGTCGCGTGTTTCCGGGTTGAGGTCATCGAAGATGCCCTGCACCATCCGCGAGTTCATCAGCAGTCCCTCGACACGCTTCCCGTTCCAGCGACGCCCGGCATAGGTCGGATGATCGTTAATCAGAAACTGCTCGCCCTGGATACTGATCGTCGTCTTCATCCTGAGTTCTACCCTCCGTCATGAGTGCGATTCTGTGCCGCTGAGCATAACCCAGTCTAGGGCAATCCGCGATGGCACCAGTCCTGGGCCAGTCGATGAATTGTCCGAATGGTTCGTTGACAAGCATCGTTCAAACACCTATATTCAAACGCAATGATAGCGATCCCGGAACCGGTAACAACAATATGATGCGCAAAATTACGCTGACCGATATTGCGAGGGAAGCCGGGGTTTCCAAACAGACTGTTTCCAGGGTTATCAACAACAATCCCGATGTTGCTCGCGCGACTCGTGAGCGCGTACAGGTAATCATTGACCGTCTTGGTTACCAACCTAACGCCAATGCGCGCAGCCTGTCCGCCCGGCAGTCCCGCATCATTGGCTTTATCGGGTCGCCTATTCAAGATTATGGTTCCCGCTCGGCACTTATTGCGATTGACCGCGGGGCGCAGGAAGCCGGGTATCGCTTTGTCCCTTATTTCCTGTACGACAACTCGCCTGAGGAAGTAGAGAGCAATTTGCGTGCGCTGCTGGCGCAGCAGCCCGATGCCGTTATCTGGGATGTGGCGCGAACCTTTCACAACAAGCTTAACCATATCCTCGGCGAAATTCAGACTGATATTCCGTTTCTCTCCGTAAGTCCCAGGACCGATGGCGTCCCTTATGTGATGGAAATCCCCCAGGCAGAAGCGGTGAGCGATCTTGTAAATCATCTCTACGACGAGGGCTGCCGCAATATCGGCGTGATTACTGGCAATATGAACTGGTCCGCAGCCGAAGAAAGGCTGCGCGGCTGGCGGGAAACGCTCGCCACCCATGATCTGCCTGCCGAACCCCGGCAGATTGCAGAAGGCGACTGGACGCCGGAAAGTGGACAAGAAGGAACTGAAAGGCTTCTGACACAATTCCCGGAGATGGACGCTATCCTGGCCTGCAACGATCAGATGGCGCTGGGGGCATTGAGTGCTTTACACGCGCGCGGCATTCAGGTCCCGCAGCAGATTGCCGTCGTGGGCTTTGACGATGTGCCCGAAGCCCGTTTTCTGACGCCCTCACTGACGACCATTCGCCAGGATTTCGCCCTGTACGGCACGATCCAGGTCAACATAGCGCTGGAGATGATTCAGCAGCAGATCTCGACAGGTGAATTTCACTTCCCACCCCCCAAATACATGCGCCCGCAGTTGGTCATTCGGGAAAGCTCACGGCATGGTATTCACATAAATCCGTCATAATGCAGTCGTGCTCAACGACGCTAACCTGTCAGTACCTGCGGGCTTTGGGCAAAGCCCCTTATTTGTTGACAAGATGCCCATATTCGCGTACATTTGACACGTTGTTATCGGTCCCGATACCGATAACATTACGGTGAAGAGCATATTTTTACACCAGGGTGCTGCTTTAGAAACTCTTCCCCGCCGAGACAGCAAACGCTCACTACAAACGCTTGAACATGTCCCGACAAGGACCTGGCTTGAAGGAGGTGGCGAGGCACAGAATAACAAGCATTCAAAGTGATTGAGTCAAAATAGTACGATAGGAGCATATTTACGTATGAGTAAGAATGAACTTTCACGTCGTGATTTCTTAAAAGCGATGGCCGCAGGGTCCGTAGCCGCTGCCGCCGTTAACATTGTGCCCCTGACCAGCACCGTCGCGGCGCAGGACATGATGCATAATGAAGCGCCCATGCTGACCGCCCTGGTCGACTCTGGCGATTTACCGCCGGTTGAAGAACGTATCCCAAGCAATCCGCGTGTCATCACACCCTACAACGAGATTGGTGAATACGGGGGAACCTGGCGGCGCGCTCATAAAGGGCTGTCCGACCGCTGGGGGCCGACCAAACTTCAGGAAGAAATGATCATCGAGTGGTATGCCCCCGATCCAGACACTCTCGGTCTGGAGGCGAACTACATCTCGGAATGGGTGCAGAACGACGATGCTACCGAGTTCACCTTCACCCTGCGCGACGGTCTCAAATGGTCCGACGGCGCGCCTTTCACTACCGAAGACGTGCAGTTCTACTACGATCTCGCCTCGGCAGACCCGCCGATACGCAACCCGGAAGCGCATTACGTGTCGGGCGGCAAGCTGATGGGCCTTGAGATCGTCGATGCACTAACCTGGAAAATCAGCTTTGCTGACCCGAACCCGCTGCTGCCGATCACGCTCGCCAGGACGGCCAGCGGTGCCGATGGCGGCCCGGCTATGGCGATGCCCAAGCACTATCTGGAGCAATACTGGGGCGATTCGCCGAACGCCGACCAGGATCTCATCAGCGCCGCGCTGGAAGCCAACGGCCTTGATAGCTGGCAGCAGCTCTGGCCTGAAACCGGCAACGGTCAGGGGCCAATCACCTCCTGGCACCAGAACCCGGAGGTGCCCGTCATCAATGCCTGGCACTCGGTCAACAGGCCGATTGAAGACCCCTACGTCATGGAGCGCAATCCCTACTACCATGCCGTCGATACTGAGGGCAATCAGCTTCCTTACATCGACCGCATCCAGCACTCGCTCTTTGAGTCCGTTGAGACCCTGAACCTGTGGATCGCCCAGGGTCTGATCGACATGCAGATGCGCCACCTGTCGCCTGCCGATTTCACATTCTACAAAGAGAATGAGGAAGTTGGCGATTACAAGGTCGTGCTGTGGAAAGCGGCCTGGACTCATGCTTTCTACCCCAATACCAGCCACCCGAATACCCAACTGGGCGCGCTGTTTAACACCGCCGAGTTCCGGGAAGCGCTGTCGATCTCGATCAACCGCGAGGAGCTTAACGACCTGATCTGGAACGGGCTGCTGGAGCCACGTCAGGCCTCTCCGGTCAGCGGCTCACTGGAATACAGCGCCGAGTTCGAATCGCGGTGGACCGAATATGACCAGGACCGCGCCAACGAACTGCTGGACAGCATTGGCATGACCGAGCGTGATGCCAATGGTTGGCGCACCTATCCGAACGGAGACCCGCTGACCTTCACGATCAACTACACGGCCTCCGGTTTCGATGGCGGCGCTGACGAGGTGAACTATGTGCAGCAAGCCTGGCAGGCCATCGGCCTCAACGTCAAGCAGGAACTGCTCGAACGCTCGCTGTATGAAGAGCGCGGCCAGGAAGGCGTGATCGAGATGGGCAACTGGAACTGCGACCGGAGCGCGGTGGTGAAGGCGGATCCAGGCCGCTACACCAGTACCAGTGGTGGTGACGGCTTTGCTGTCAACTATGCGCGCTGGATCCAGGCGAACGTCAACGGCGAGACGGTGGTTGGCACACAAATTGAACCGCCGGAAGACCATCCCATCCGCCGCATCCACGAACTGTGGAACCAGGTCAGGGTCGAACCCGATCAGGCGACGCGCGATGGACTGTTTGAAGAACTGCTCGGCATTCACATCGAGCATCCCTACATAATCGGTACGGTCGGCGAAGATCCGGTACCGGTGGTCGTCAAGAACAACTTCTTCAACATCAACCCTGGCTTCATCTATGACGACGTCCTGCGCAGTCAGGGCCTGACGATGCCAGCCCAGTACTTCATGCGCAGCTAGTTCAGCAGCTGATGAATACGGAGCGGGGCGCATATCGTTCCCCGCTCTTGCTTTTACGGTATAAGAGCATTTTTAGATGCGCACATGAGGACGACATCATGGCGACTTCGTGCGCGAAAACGCCTTCTTGTGGTACGGATCCCGAACAATGGCCGCGTGAGATCTGGCAGGATGAACTCGTATTGATTGGATTTTGACATGATTTCTCGTGAGATGCCCCAGCTGTGGTAGACTAAAACTATTACTTAGTCAGCCAACTGGCAGCTTCGCAGATAACAGTACCGTAGAGGGCATTCCGCGCCCTGATCCGTCCATGATGCCGCGCTGCTCAGGAGGGGGAGGGCAGCCTATGCGCACCAGACTAGTACTTACTCTACTTCTCATCTTGGGCGGTGGTGTCGCCATCGTCCCTCAGCACACACAAGCACAGCAGCCCACTGCACATCCTCGATTATGGATCACTGCGGACGACCTGCCCCGGCTGCGCGCCTGGGCGGTAGACAGCAACCCCGTCTACAGCGAAGGGCTGGCGCTGCTGGCTGAAAACGCCAAAGCCGAAATGGATGCGGGCAACATCCAGGACAGCGGCAGCATCACCTGGGAGCAGTACCCGACGGAGATGTACGCGGCCCTGTTCGCGTTTATGTCTCTGGTCGAAAACGACCCGGCAGTGCGCGACGACTATGGGCAGCGGGCACGCAGTCTGTTGATGTCCGTCATGGACCTCGCGGCCCAGGGGACGGCATCTGGCGAAGCCTTCCGCGACCCGGAATTCGCCATCTACGACCGGTCGCGTTGGTGGGGCGAGAGCTTCGGGCTGACGGTGGACTGGATTTACCCCTACCTGAGCACCGAAGACAAACAAACGATCCGCACAGTCTTTTTGCGCTGGATCGACGAAGATATGAACGCGGAAACCACCGCTTTCAATCACCCGGAACCCGCCGGGGTCTACAACGATCCCGCCCTGCTCAGTGATCCGGCAGCCTTGCGCTGGTCCGCCAACAATTACTATCTGGCCCACATGCGCAATATCGGCCTGATGGCGATGGCGCTGGATGATCCCGACGGCAGGTTACACCAGTACCTGCAAAGCGCGACCGGAGCCTGGCTCTACCGGATCGACAATCTGCTGCGAACGCAGCTCCAGGGCGGTTTTTCACCAGAAGGCTGGGAATATGGCCCGGACTCCCTGGGATCGCTGGCGCAGTTCCTGCTGGCACTCCACACGGCAGGTCAGGACGACCCGGCGCAATGGGGCCAGCAGGTCGCCTGGGACAGCAATCCCTTCTGGCAGGACGTGATTCCGGCTTATCTGCACTCACTCAGCCCGGCCACCGTCATCCCGCCTTCCGAGTCCTGGATCGGGCCGGTGTACCAACCGGCATGGTACGGCGATGGACAGGATTACCAGGCCCCCGATTTCATTGGCCTGTTCGGGCCGATGGGCCTTTATGCCTACGACACGGGCGACTCTGCTACCCTCAACGCTATCCGCTGGGCAGAACGCAATACCCCACCCGGCGGCGCGGATGGGATGCTGCTGCGGGTAGGCGATGCGGAAATCTTCCGCGATGCGATCCTGTATTTCCTGCTTTTCGACCCCAACAGCGCGGCCCCGACGGAACCGCGTCCCGCGATGCCTACCCGCTACTATGCACCGGGACTCGGGCGCATCCTGGCCCGCACCGATTGGAGCAGCAATGCCGCCTGGTTCACCTTTCACCTGTCCTGGCTGTTGATCGACCACCAGTTGGCGGAAGGCGGCCAGTTCGAGTTTTATCGCCAGGGTGAGTGGTTGACTTCGGCGCGAGTCGGTTGGGACGGCAGCATCGAACCCTATGGCTGCAACATCGGGCGCTCCGATTATCACAACACGCTGGCCCTGCAAAATGCCATGCCCGACCTGGAACCCGATCATTTCCTGCTCAACTGTTACCAGCACGGCTCGCAGTGGTTGTATGCCGCATCCGGGGACGGCAAAATTCTGGCGCACAGTTTTGGCGATGGATTTGTCTACGCGCTGGGCGACCTGACCGCCCTCTACAATTCGACCGAGCTTGAGGTGAATGACATTCTTCACGCCAGCCGCTCGATCATCTGGCTGGAACCCGACACGATTGTGGTCTATGACCGGGCGATCTCGCAAACCGCCGGGCGCTTCAAACGCTTCTGGCTCAACACGCCGACCCTGGCCGATGTGAGCGGCAATCAGGCCACTGTGATGACCGATGGCGGCCAGCAGTTGGTCGTCACCACCCTGCTGCCGACCGACGCGGTCCTTACGGCAGGCGAGGCTGAGCCGCTGACTGGCGAGGTCGCCATTGACCAGCCGATGAATGATCGCCTGATGGTGGAAGCGCCCGGTGGTCCTGCCGAGGCCTACTTCCTCCACACCTTGCAGGGACTCGACGCGGGCGCTGCGCCCAGCGATTCCGTCCTGGTGAACAGCAGCGAGGGGACTGCCTTTAGCGGTGCGGCGATTAACGGGACGCTGGTGATGTTCCCGGTGGATCTCGACGCGCCACTGACCGAGCTGCACTACGCTGCGCCAGACGGTACTCAACGCCAGATCATCACGGGCCTGACGCCGGCTGCCACTTACGACGTGAGCCTGGAAGCCGACGGCATGGTCACCGTGCGTCCCGGCACAGGCTTCGCTGCCGACGACGGCGGTGTGCTGGTGATTGAACAAAACAGCTAGAGTTTTGGGGAGACATCATGCGCGGATGTTCACGACTGATCGAGCAGACTCATTACCCTGTTCTTTGTTCTGCTATTTGTAGGCGGTGGGCTGGTAATTGGGTTCAGTATCGACCCGTCGGTGGGTATGCTCGTCGCCGGCTTCATTCTTTTGATATTCTTCTGGCGACTTGTCCTGGCCCCTGCTGGTCGGCGCGCGCGCAGAAAAGAAGAAGCAGCCACGATCCTGCGCATCGATTCAAGCTGGATGTTTTCAAAGGTGGACCACCATCACACCTATGTGACCTTCGAGACCAACAAGCGGCGCGTCCGTCTGCATCTGACTCCGAAGCAGGCCTTTGAATTCTTCGATAACCACTATGCAGTCGGCGATACCGGGATTCTGACCTACAGCGGGGAACACATGTACAGTTGGCTGCCGCATAGCGCCGCGAATCCGATGAAAGTCGCGCGCGATGTCTCGGCGTTTATTTCCTATTCACACCGCTGGGGACAGGATGCGGCCTATGTTGCGCGGTTCTTGCAGGGCAAAGGCCTGAGGGTCTGGTTCGATAACGATCAACTGCGCACCGGTCAGAGCCTCACGCGCGAAATCCGCCAGGCTATTGAACAGTCCAACTACTTTGTGCCGCTGATGAACAACGAATACTGGACCTCGGAATGGTGTGTGCGGGAATTCGAGACGGCGATCTCCTTAAAGAAGTCGATCATTCCGCTGGTCGTCAGCAATGAGCCGATGGTGATGCCGCCTCACATCCGTAATCTGTACAACAAGCAGCTCGGTGAGCCGCTCTTTCTCGATCTGCGCGGCCAGAACCCTATCAAAGGCCTGACCGCAATTGCAGACATGATGACCGGCTGATCGCGCTCAGGACTCGGCCAGTCGCTCAATCTTGATCGTGCTCTGAATCACCTCGTGGACCTCCAGGCTGGGGTGGCCCAGGAAGGCATCGCGCGGCAGCGTGCTGGATTGGGCGTGCCCTTTCGTGAAAGAGTCCGATTCGGTCCAGGCTTTGAAATCTTCCTGCGACTGCCAGAAGGTCATCACGATATAGGGGTCGCCCGCTTCGGTAGGGCGCAGCAGTTGAAAGGAAATGAAGCCCGGCATTCCATCGACCAGGCTGGCACGGTCGGCGAAGCGCTGTTCAAAGGCCTCGGCGTGCTGCGGATTCACGGGGATACGGTTGCTCACGACGATCATCACTCTACTCCTTGATTATGATCGCCACCTATCATAACAGGGATGCCACCGCTTTTGCTTATAATCAAATGAGGGAAGGACCGCTCAAGCCGTGAGTAGGGGCGAAGCGATGTCTTTGGCTGGAGCCGGTCCGCCCCTACCGTCCTATGGATGCGATGACATACTCTGCTGATCCGCTGTGACCCCTCCCCGGCCCTGCCCGAATCCAGGGAGCGAGTCGGCACCGGACAACGCTATTTAGGGCTGAGGTTGAACCGCAAAAGCTGCTTCTGACCTTGCTGCCCTAACTGCCTTGAAGGGCGGCCATCTGTTCTTCTAATGCTGCGATCCGAGCCTCAAGCGCATCAATCCGTGCGTTGTCCACCTGGGGCAGCGCCGGGAACATAATGTCGCTGGCCGGTTCTACCGTGCCGAACTGGCCGTCCGCCGAGGTGAAGACCTCATCGACCGCCATATCGCCGATGTTGCCGGTCAGGTGAAAGCTGTAATCGCCCGGCAGCATGGGCACCAGGTCGGCAATGTAATGGCCGGTATCGCCCTCAGCAGGCCAGAAAGTCAGGGACATCGTCTGATCGCCAAAGCTCACTTCAACCTGGAGATTCACGTCCATACCGCTCGTGTCGATGGTGGTTTCCTCATCGCTTCCGGCTCCATCGGCCTGTGCCGGGCCGATAAAAAGCTCCGGGCCGTTCATCATGCCTGCGTAGACCGGTTCAACTCGCCAGCCAAAATGGAGTTCGTAATCGCCCACCGCGCGACCCTCATGGGCCAGGGCAGGGACAACTGAAATGAGCAGGACCAGAGCGAGTAGAGCCGTCAGACGAAACACAGACTTGCGCATACCAAATCTCCTCTATGCACGGATAAGCCACATCACAGCAATCAGATTGTGATATTATGTGATCTATCACGCATTGTAACAGGCGATGATAATCGTGCAAGCGGCTAAAGGTCCTAATGGTTTAGCAGTGATGCCGCTCCAGGAGGTGGTGACTGGCCGTGCTGAAGTCCATCACGCTGCCGCCGAAGCCGCGCTGAAAATCGAGCGCATCGGTCTCGCTCGAAAAGGCCAGCACCCCCGGCTCGCAGCAGAAGGCCACGCGGCTGTCGAGCACATAATAGGCCTGGCGCGCATTGATAATTTTGCCGTAGATAAAGTCCTTGAGCAGGGCGGTGATGGCGTTCGGCTTCATGCTGAGCAGCAGCAGCCCACAGTGTGGGCAGCAGGCCAGCAGGTTCTCTCCATCGTCCAGCGTGATGACGAAGTGCAGCCGCGTTTTGACCGGCATCATGCACAGGTGGCAGGTCTCGGTCGTCACTTTGTCGGGGTCCGGCAGCCGGACCGCGCCATGCACCTTCTCGACCAGACGCAGATCCGCCAGGGCGTCCAGATCACGGTAAATCGTCATCTGGGAGACATCCAGGCGGGCGGCGAGGTCGTCAATGCGCAGCAGCTGGTCTTCTTTCAACCACGCCAGAATACGTTCACGCCGTTGTTCGGGGACAATCGCCATCGTTGTCTGCCTGTTCAGCCTCGCTTCTCCCTATTCTAGGCGAGCTTCCGCAGCCCTGGCAAGCTGGGAAACAGCAGCGCCCTCGAAGACCGGAATCCTCCTAGTCACAGACCCGGTCCGGCGGCTCATGCTGACCGCATAATGACGTAAGTCAATATTCTTGCCAGCCGAAGGTGTTCTGTCCCTGCATTGGCCTCATGACCCGATGACACGATCAACCCACCGAGTAACGAAATTCGCGGGCAGCGTCAAAGGCTAGACAATCCATTCAGGATACGGCTCCCTACGGTGATCGTTGTAAGCACATGTCGTGCCCGTTAGCAGGGTGACTACAGCGCCTGAACCAGTTGGCGGAAGGCGGTCTTGTAGTCACCGGTGAAGTCAAAACGCGGGCTGCGGCGAATCGGGTCGGGCGGCTCGGCGGCCCCGGCCTGCGCGATCAGCACCGGTTTGCGTTTATCGCGGAAGAAGCGCCAGGTCTTCTCGACCGCCTCGGACCCCAGCGCCTCCGGTGACAGCAGCACGACCAGATTGCCGCATTCTTCCAGCGCCGGATGCACGCCGCCGGCCCACTGCACCGAATCGCCATGTTCGTGCAGCCAGGAGGCGATGCCGACCTTCTCCAGGTCCGCCGCGATGGATTGAGCCATCACCTCGTCGCCCTCCGCATAGGCGATGTAGGCCGTCTCGCGGGCCAGCTTGCCGCGCTTGCCGCCCCCGGCCACCAGCACCGCCTCCGGGCGCTGATTGGGATCATGGGCCTCGGTGCGTCCCATGCGAAAGACCGTCCCGCCGCAGTTGGAACACTCACCGCGGGTAGCGGGCATCCCGCGCCGCGTCCAGACTGCCTGCGGATTTTCAATCTCATGCGTCTCTTTGCAGCGGACACAGTAGGCTTCGAGGACTTCCGGCTCGTCATCCAGCACATCGTAATCGTTCACTGGCCGTTCCTTTGCTCATCATCTGCGGCCCATTATAGCGAGGAAGGCGGCTCCTGAACACCAGTTCTCATCGAGTGCTAAGTAAGAGTGCTGAGTGCTGAGTAAAGTCGCGAATCGATCTACAGCCTTTGACTCATTGCTCAGCACTCGGCACTCAGCACTACCTTCAAGCTGTGGCGCGTTGGGCGGCGAAGCGTACCGGCAGCGACTCCATGCCGCGCAGCATGATCCCCTTGCGCCAGCGCAGTGAGTCCACCGGCACAGCCAGATCAAGATCCGGCATCCGCGCCAGCAGCGTCTGGATGGCGATCTGCCCTTCCAACCGGGCCAGCGGCGCGCCCAGGCAGTAGTGAACGCCCTGCCCAAAGGCCAGATGCCGGTTCGGGTCGCGGCTGATGTCGAGCGTATCGGCATCGGGGAACTGGCTTTCATCCCGGTTGGCCGAAGCAATCACGCCATGCACGGTCGCCCCACGCGGGATAGTGACGCCTTCAATTGTGATGTCTTCGCGCGCGAAACGGGTATCGGCCCATTCGACCGGGCTGTAGAAGCGCAGCAGTTCCTCGATGCCGGGCCGGATGAGGGCCGGATCCTCCCGCAAGCGTTCCATCTGCTCGTGGTGTTCCATCAGCGCCAGCATTCCGTTGCCGATCAGATTGACGGTCGTCTCATGCCCGGCCACCAGCAGCAGGAAGATCATCGCCACCAGTTCATCCTCGCTCAGGGCATCGTCCGCTTCTTTGGCCTGAACCAGCGCAGTCGTCAGGTCGTCCTGCGGATGCTCGCGGCGGTCCTCAATCAGATACCGGATGTAGCTCAGGAAGGCGTACAGCTACGGGATCAACAGCAGCTTGCCCCAACTGGAGGCGGTGGACTTAATCATCGCGTTCGACCAGCGATGGAATTTGTAGCGATCCGCCGCCGGAATGCCCAGCATCTCGGCAATGACTGTCATGGGCAGCGGCAGCGCCAGATCCCGCATCAGGTCCATGCGGCCATTGCGCGCGGCCTCGTCCAGCAGTTCATTCGTGATGTCCTGAATCCGCGTGTTCATGGTCTCAATCAATCGCGGCGTGAAGGCTTTGTGGACCAATCCGCGCAGCCGGGCATGATCCGGGTTGTCGAGTTCCAGCATATTGCGATCAACCGCCTTGAGAAAACCGGGTACCCAGGGCTGTTTCGCCCTCTGTTCCGGCGTCAGGGCGTTCAGTTTGTCTTTGACAAAGCGCTCATCTTTGAGCAGGGCCGTCACGTCATCATAGCGCGTGATGAACCAAGCCGTCTGCTTATCCGGCAGCATGATCGGATGCACGGGCGCTTCGGCGCGCAGTTGGGCATAGAACGGATAGGGATTGGCCTTGAAGGCCGGGCTGGTCACGTTCACGTTGGGAATGCTCGTCATGAGGTCGTCTCCTTAAATTACGGTTCCAGGCCATCGAGAATCATGGCCGTAAGCACGTCCGGCAGGGTATCGCTGTACGCTTCCAGCACCGGATCCTCCAGAATGCGCAGAATCATGATCCCTAAAAACGTCGCCCCCATCATCCGCAGGGCCAACCGGAGATGGTCCGGCTTCAACTTGCCCGCTTCGGCCAGCCTGGCGACGTATTTTTCAGCCAGCGCGAAGGTCGGCTCGACAATCTGCTGCTTATATAGCTCGCGGAGTTCCGGGTTGACGATGACTTCGGCCAGAACCACCTGGAAGGCCCCGACGCCGTCTTGCATGATCCGGTCGATACGCTGGCGCATGTAGCGCTCCATTGCGCTGCGCAGATCGACCGCATCAAGCTGGGCGAAATCTTCCTCGCGCCGGTCGCTTTCGTTCAGGCGATCCAGAATGCCCAGCATCAGCGCCGTCTTGTTCTCGAAATAGTTGTAAATGGTCCCATCGGCGATACCTGCTGCCCGCGCTATGTCGCGGATCGTCGCCCGCTGGAAGCCCTTCTCGGCAAAGACCTGCGTGGCCGCATCCAGAATCTGATTGCGCCGCGCCAGGATCAACTGTGCCTGAATTGGATCGACTGTCTCATTGCCATGAATGAACGCCCATTCAGTTGAATGAATAACCATTCATTTCATGATACAGCATGTGTTATCCCCTGTAAAGGGACTTTAGGCGGAACAGAACAGGAGCCAGTCGCGCTTATGGACTGACTCCTCTCTAGCTGAGTTCAGAGATAGCTAACGTCCGTAGAGCATCCGCTCGCGGTTGAAGAGGCGCAGCGCCACCCGCAGGCCGAAGACCACGCCGATCAGGCTGCCGACGATGGCGTAGGGGATGGCGGTGGCGGGCAGCGGCGCACTGAGCGTCATCTTGGAGATGACCGCCACCGGGCCGTACAATGGGATCAGGTAAGCCAGGTCGTTCACCGGGGGTCTGAAGGCGACAAAAAAGCCGCCGAACACGCCGACAAAGGTCACGAGCGAGGAGGCGGATTGCGCGTCTTTGAAGGTGCTCTGGCGCACGGTCAGGATCATGACAATCACGTTGAACAGCAGCGTCATGCGGGATGCCGACCAGCAGCGCCACCACCACCACCTGGAAGGGCAGCGGTGCCGCCTGCACCGATTGCGGCAGCAAGGCAGTGGCAATATAGAAGCTCAGCAGCGTCAGCGTGACCGGCACGACGGCGAAGGTAAAGACCGCCGCCAGCTTGCCGATCATGACCTCGGCATCGCTCACCGGTGTGACCAGCAGCGCTTCCAGCGTACCGCGCTCTTTCTCGCCTGCGGTGACGTCAATGGCAATGAAGATACCCGACTGCGCGATCAGGATCGTGATAATCAGCGGCAGCATGAAGGAGGCGACCAGGCCCGCCTGCTGCTCCGGGGTCATCAGGCTTTCCTGATTCAGCACCACCGGCTGAATCAGATCCGGGGTCAGGTCATGCTGGGCCAGCCGCCGAGTCGATTCAGTCTGGTTATACTGGTTGATCGCCAACTGTAAGCGGTCCCCGGAGAAATCTGGACTGAACAGCCCTCCAGCGCTGACGTTGGTGTAGACGGTCAACTGGGCCGGGGTCTGGTTCGCCAGCGCGTTTTCGAAATCGGGCGAGACCACCAGTCCGGCACCAAGTTCACCGCGTTGGATGACGTCCAGCAGATCACCGTCGTAAGGTTCCAGCACAATCCCGGCGGCTTGCAGGCTATCGACAAAATCAGGCGCGAGGTTCTCGATCCCCAGAGTCGGGATCGTCTGGGTCTGCTGGGCGCGCTCTTGCATCGAGGCGCTCAGCAGCGGGTTAAACACCGCGTAAAACACGCCGAAACCAATGGCGAACAGCACAGCCTGTATCACCGCGCGCCGGTCGCGCAGGTTATCCATTAATTCTTTCTGCCAGATACTGCGAATACGATAGAACATAGGCTTTCCTCCCCCACTCTATAACGCAGCACACCGAGCAAAAGTTGCGAGACAGGCTGCCAGACGCATTGAATTCAGTCGAATATCGGGTACACTTCACCTCTTGCGGTACACACAGGGGGGAACATGTCCGAAGCGGAGGTCATCCAACGCACATCCACACCGCTTACATTCGCCATGATGGTCGAGCAGTTCGCCGCCCTGGGCCTCAGCGCCGGGCAGACCGTGATGGTCCACAGCAGCATGAGCCAGATGGGCTGGATCGCAGGCGGAGCGGAAGTCGTGATTCGCGCTCTGCTGACCGTGCTGACGCCTTCCGGCACGCTGCTGATGCCCGCGCACAGCGGCGCGAACACCGACCCGGCGCAATGGGTCAACCCACCGGTGCCGGAAGCCTGGTGGCCCATCATCCGCGCGCAGACCCCGGCTTATAATCCGATCACCACGCCGACACGCGGCATGGGCGTCATTGCCGAGCAGTTTCGCTCCTGGCCCGGTGCGCTGCGCAGTGCGCATCCGACGGTCTCCTTCGCGGCGCTGGGGCCGCAACGCCCGCGCCTGCTGGCCGATCAACCCTGGAAGCCGACTTAGGCGAAGGCTCGCCGCTGAGCAGGCTCTACGACCTGGATGGTGATGTGATGCTGATCGGCGTGGGACATGGCAACAATACCTCGCTGCATCTGGCCGAACACCGCGCCGACTGGCCGGGCAAGCGCTCTATGAAAAACGGCTGCGCCATGATGGTCGAGGGCCGCCGCCGCTGGGTGGAATACGAGGCGCTGGATGTCGATTCGGGCGATTTCGACGCGCTGGGCCGTGATTACGAAGTCGAACATCCGGTCAGACCGGCAAAGTAGGTCTGGCCGACACGCGCCTGCTCAAGCAGCGCCCGCTGATCGACTACGCCGTCGAGTGGCTGGCCGCCCAACGCAGCGCGGCACAGGTCTAGCGCTACATGAAGGTCCGGTGACCTGGAATGCACCCCCATCCCCGACCCTTCCCCCGGAATTCGAGGGTAATTTAGGGAGGGGTGGTTCTGCGCCCCTTAGCAAATACTCCGCAGCGAGGCCAGGTTGAGGTCTGGCGTCGGATAGCTGAGCAGGCGCTGCTCCAGCCGGACCTCGACCGGCAGGTCCCAGAAGGCCCAGGGCGGCTGATGCCAATAATTCGCGCAGAGGCTGTAGGCGCTGACTTGCAGGCCCCAACGCGGGTACAGCATGATGAAATACTGGCTGGGCCGGACGCTGGGATCGTAATCAACCCCCTCCGGCGGCCCCAGCGCCAGGATCACGTCGCCCAGGCGCATCCGGGTTGTCAGGCGAACGAGCTGCACACGGTCTACCGACACGTAGAGGTAATTGGCGGCGTCTGGATTGATGAAATCGGGCTGCGTGCCGTTCCACTGAATGTCGTAAAACTCAGCGCTTTCCACCACGTCGGCGATCCAGGCATGAGTTTTGAGCTGCTCGATGGCGGTTTCAATGCGCGCGCCGGGCTGTGCCCCCAACAGACAGGGTGCCTGGCAGCCTTCCGGCGGCAGCAGAAAGCTCAGCAGCAGCGAGGGATCGTAGGGCTGGCTGTGCAGCAAGGCGACGGCGACCAGCCACAGCAGGCTCAGCACCGCGCCAGCCCGCAGGACTCGCATCCACAGCCGCAAACTCATGGACCTCAGGACCGGCTAAAGCGGCGGGGCCTGCCAGCCGCCGAAAGCCGTCTCGACAAAAGCTGCCACCGCCAGCGCGTGTTCCTCACGATAGGGCTTCGCCAGGACCTGCACGCCGATGGGCAGGCCGTTGTCAGCGGTCCCGGCCCGCACCACCACGCCCGGCCAGCCGGTCAGGTTGTAGGTAGCGGTGTAGCTGAAATCGGGATAATGCTCGTCCAGGGTGCCATGTTTGAGCGCCACACTCGCGTTGACCGGGCAGAGCATGATGTCGTAATCGTCCATAAAGGTCAGCATCCGGCTGCGGAACTGGTCGAGTTCGATCAGCGCACGGCCAAATTCATCACCGGGCAGCGGCTGAATATCGGCAATGTAGGCCACCTGTCGGCTGAGCTGCGTGGTCCCGGCCTGGGCGATAATGTCGCGGAAGGACTGGCGGCCATCGGCGTTGGCGACCGCCCGCCACAGTTCCCAGGTGCGCTCCAGCCCTGCCGGGCACTTCTCCTCGACCGAGGTGACTTCGGCGTCCAGGGCCTGCGCAACCGCCCGCAGCGTCTGCATGATCTCCGGGATGGGCGTGACGTCGCCGTTATCGGTATGGAAAACCACGCGCAGCGCTCGCAGATCGACTCCGGCGGGGTCCGGCAGCGGCGCGGGAATGATCGCCGGATCTCGACCGTCCGGCCCGGCGATGATGCTCAGCAGCAGGTGGAGATCGCCGACATAGCGCGCCAGCGGCCCGATCTGCTGGTAGCTGTCGCTGGCCCCGCTGGCATAGGGAATGATGTGCCCGGTACGCGGCACCCGTCCGGATGTCGGCTTGATCCCGGCGATGCCGCAGAAATGCGCGGGCAGTCGGATGCTGCCGCCGTAGTCGCTGCCGATGTCGAAGGGTGCGCCCCCGCTGGCAACGATGGCCGCCGCGCCCCCGCTGCTGCCGCCGGGCGAGCGGCTGAGATCGTAGGGGTTGTTGGTACGGCCATAGATGAGGTTATCGGTCTCAAAACGCAGCGTGAGTTCAGGCGTGTTGGTCTTGCCCAGCAGGATCGCGCCCGCCGCTTTGAGCCGCGCCACGACCGTCGCGTCCTGCTCCGGGACAAAATGCTTCCGGCCCAGCGTGCCCCCGGTGGAGATGACTCCGGCGGTATCCAGCGAGTCCTTGATGGTCATCGGGACCCCGTGCAGCGGCCCCATCGAACTCGCCGCGTGCCAGCGCCTCGTCAGCCGCGCGCGCCTGAGCCAGCGCCGACTCAGCAGCCACCTGAACGACCGCGTTCAGCGCCGGGTTGACCGCCTCAATTCGCGCCAGACAGGCCTCGACCAGTTCCCGCGACGACAGCCGCTTCTCGCGGATCGCCTGGGCCAACTCAGTCACCGGCGCATAAATGACATCGTTCACGTCAACCTCCTCGACAGCACCCCTGGACAGGATTCACGCCATTCAGTATAACTGATTGGGACCTGTTCTTTAACCGTACCAGAGACCGCCCCCCTGTCTCTGCTTAAGAGGACTTATTCATGATTAAAATTGCCGAGGTTTTGCCGCCGCATTTCAGCCCACTGTGGACGATGGTCAAGCAGTGCGGCATTGACGACGTGGTCGGCGGCATGGATTTCAGCCGGGGCCTGGATGTGCCGCAAAGAGGAGCTGCCCTGGAGCTATACGTCGCTGCTGCGCGTCAAGAAAGCCTATGAGGATCGCGGCTTCAGCTTCGACGTGCTGGAGAGCCGTCCGCCGCTGAACAAGGCCAAGCTGGGCCTGCCGGGCCGCGACGAAGAGATCGAGACCGCCTGCGAACTGATCCGCAACCTGGGCGCACTGGGAGTCGGTGTGTGGTGCTACGAGTGGATGCCGGTCTTCAACTGGACGCGCACCTCGACCACGACCCCGTCACGCGGCGGCGCGCTGGTCACCAGCTACGATAACGACCTGATGCGCGCTGCCCCGCTGACCGAATACGGCGAAGTCTCCGAAGAGACGCTGTGGGAGAACCTGAAGTACTTCCTGGAGCGCGTCGTCCCGGTGGCGAGAAGAGGTCGGGGTCCAACTGGCGATGCACCCGGACGATCCGCCGCTCTCGCCGATTCGCGGCCTGGGGCGCATCATGCGCAGCGTCGAGAATTTCCAGCGCCTGATCGACCTCGTGCCCAGCCCGGTCAACGGCATCACGCTGTGCCAGGGCAATTTCACCATGATGACCGACGACCTGCCCGGCGTGATCCGCCACTTTGGCGAGCAGGGCAAGATCTTCTTCGTCCACATGCGCGATGTGCGCGGCACGCCGGAACACTTCCAGGAGACCTTCCACGACGACGGTCAGACCGACATGCTGGCCTGCATGAAGGCCTACCGCGACATCGGCTTCGAAGGGCGTCCTGCGGCCCGATCACGTGCCGACGATGGAGGGCGACAGCAACGAGCGCGCCGGCTACTCCGCCATTGGCCGCCTCTTCGCCATCGGCTATCTCAAGGGCCTGCGCGAAGCGGTCTATGCGGGTTGAGGCCAAGTGGGTACAGGCACGTTATAATAAGGATCGTGTGTCGTAGGGGAGGGTTTGAAACCCTCCTCTACAATCAACAATCCAGGTGTTAATACATAGAATAGGACATTTATTTATGCTCATAGCCACGCCAAAAGAAACCATCGAGGCCATGACCCGCCTCAACCCCTTTGACCGCTTCCCCGATGGCCGCCCGCGCGTGCCGGATGACATCATGCGCCGCATGGCAAACGTCACCAGCGAGCAGGCCTGGGGCATCCTCAGGAACAACAACTACAACTTTCAGTTCGAGGGCAACTGGTTCAACACGCATCCCGACAAGATCCTGACCGGGCGCGCCGTGACCGCCATGATGGTCCCCTACCGGCCCGATCTGCACGATCTGGTGCAGGAACAAGGCGTGGCGGAAGGGCGCATCGGCGGCCAGAACTCCTGGGTGATCGACACCCTGGAAGAAGGCGATGTGCTGGTGGTCGATCTCTTCGGCAAGATCAAAGACGGCACCTTTGTCGGTGACAACCTCTCGACCTCGGTGCAGACGCGCACTCATCGCGGCGCGGTCATTCACGGCGGTATCCGCGATTACCAGGGCATCATGCACCTGCCGGAATGCGTCATCTTCTGCCGGGGCGTGCATCCCACGCCAATTGCCGACGTGACCCTGCTGGGCATCAACATGCCGATCCGCATCGGCGAGGCGACCGTGCTGCCCGGCGATGTCGTGCTGGGCACGCCGACCGGCGTCTATTTCATCCCGCCGCATCTGGCGAAGGAAGTGGTCGATAAAGCCGAGGACACGCAGATGCGTGACCGTTTCGGCAAGGAACGCCTCAGCAGCGGCACCTACACCCCTGGTGAGATCGACGTCGGCAAGTGGCCGGATTACATTGAAAAAGATTATGAGCAGTGGCTGAGCACAGCCCGCAGCACGGACTGAGGACTATGAGCTTAGAAAACAACGTCAATACGGCTTCACGGCCATCTGAACTCAGAATTACCGATATGCGCATCGTCAATGTGCGCCGGGCTGCCTTTCAGCGCCACGCTGATCCGCGTTGGATACCAACCAGGGCATCAGCGGCTACGGCGAGGTACGCGATGGGGCCAGCCCGACCTTTGCCCTGACGCTGAAATCGCGCATCATCGGCGAGAATCCCTGTAACATCGACAAGATCTTCCGCAAGATCAAGCAGTTTGGTTATCACGCGCGGCAGGGCGGCGGCGTCTGCGGTATTGAGATGGCGCTCTTCGATCTGGCGGGCAAGGCTTACGGCGTCCCGGCGTACCAACTGCTGGGCGGCAAGTTCCGCGATAAGGTCCTGTGCTACTGCGATACGCCCTCGGTCCCTGATGGCAAGCAGATGGGCCAGCGGCTCAAAGAACGCATGGAGATGGGCTTCAAATTCCTCAAGATGGATGTGGGCGTGGGCATTCTGCACGGCGTACCCGGCACGCTCTCCTCACCGCCCGATATGCTGGATACGCGCGACATCATGCACCCCTTCACCGGCATTCAGATCACGCAAAAGGGCATCGAGGTGCTGGTCGAGTACGTGCGACAGGTGCGTGAGGTCGTCGGCTATGAAGTCCCGCTGGCGGTCGATCACTTCGGCCACATCAACGTCGAGAGCTGCATTCGCCTGGGGCAGGCGCTGGATCAGTTCACGCTGGCCTGGTACGAGGACATGATCCCCTGGCAGTTCCCGGAGCAGTTCCTGCGCCTGTCGCAGTCGGTCACGACGCCGGTCTGCACCGGTGAGGACATCTACCTGAAAGAGGGCTTTCTGCCGCTGCTGGAAAAGCGCGCCGTCGCGGTGATTCACCCGGATCTGGCGACCTCCGGCGGCCTGATGGAGACCAAGAAGATCGGCGACATGGCCCAGGATTACGGCGTGGCGATGGCAATGCACATGGCCGGATCGCCCATTTCCTTCCTGTCGAACGTTCACTGCGCGGCGGCGACGGAGAACTTCCTGGTGCTGGAGAATCACTCGGTCGATCACCCGGAGTGGTCCGACCTGCTGGATGGCATCGCCAAGCCGCTGATCGTCGATGGCTTCGCGCCGGTGCCGGATGGGCCGGGCCTGGGCTTCGGCGAGTTGAACGAAGAGGCTGTGCGCGCCTATATGGATGAGCGCCGTCCCGCCGGGTATTTCGAAGCCACGACGGATTGGGATGCGGAACACTCGCACGACCGGCTGTGGAGCTAGACCCCCATCCCCGACCCTTCCCCCGAATTCAGGGGAAGGGAGAACACCTGACGCGGGTTTGAAAGTCCCTCCTCGAATTCGGGGAGGGATTTAGGGAGGGGTCTGCGGTATAGGGACACGGCGCGCCCTGTCCAACGGAATACAGTGCGCGGTGTAGGGGCACAGCCCGCTGTGCCCGCGAAAGGAGACACAGACTCATGACAGAACGCATCGCCATCATTACCGGCGCGGGCAGCGGCATCGGCAGACACACAGCTTTCGCTTTGTGGGAAGCGGGCTACAACGTCGTGCTGGCAGGTCGGCGGGCGGATGCGCTGGCGGAGACCATCGCCGAAGCAGGCGTTGAGGACTCGCGGGCACTGGCTGTCCCAACGGACGTGGGCGATCCGGCAGCGGTGGATAAGCTGTTCGCCCAAACTAAAGAGCGCTACGGGCGGCTGGACCTGTTGTTCAATAACGCAGGCATGGGCGCGCCGGGCGTGCCGCTGGAGGACATCACGTTTGAGCAGTGGCAGGCGGTGCTGGCTGTCAATCTGACCGGGACCTTCCTGTGTACGCAGGCGGCCTTCAGGATGATGAAGGCGCAGGATCCGCAGGGCGGGCGCATCATCAACAACGGCTCGATCTCGGCGCAGACGCCCCGGCCCATGTCCGCGCCCTATACCGCCACCAAACACGCCATCACCGGCCTGACCAAATCGGCCTCGCTGGACGGACGCGCCTTCAATATCTGCGTCGGCCAGATCGACATCGGCAACGCGGCGACCCCGATGACCCGAGCGCATGAGTACAGGTGCGCTGCAAGCCAATGGCACGACGATGGTGGAGCCGAGGATGAACGCCGACGATGTGGCGCGGGCGGTGGTCTATATGGCCTCGCTGCCACTGGATACCAACGTGCCCTTCCTCACGGTCATGGCGAACCAGATGCCCTACATGGGCCGGGGCTAAGTGATGGGCATGATAAGTCTTTGCTATGGATACCATTTGAACCGTTAACCTCACCCCTAAATCCCCTCTCCATTCGATAGAGAGGGGACTTGCAAAGGTGCCGGTTTTCTCCCCCTCGCCATGTATGGAGAGGGGGCCGGGGGGTGAGGTCAAAACAAAAACACAAGGAAAGGACAGACACCATGCAATACCGGCGCATCGGACGCAGCGGCCTCAAGGTCTCCGAAATCTGCCTGGGGACGATGACCTTCGGCCACGGGACCGATCAGGCAGGCGCGACCCGGCAGGTCGATATGGCGCTAGAGGCCGGGGTCAACTTCTTCGATACCGCCAACACCTATGGCGATGGCGAATCCGAGGTTATGCTGGGCAAGGCGCTCAAGGGCCGCCGCCGCGACGCCATTGTGGCGACCAAATTCTTCAACCCGGTGGGCAAAGGCATCAACAATTCGGGCATGTCGCGGGTCCACATCATGCAGGCCATCGAGGACAGCCTGCGCCGTCTGGAGATGGATCACGTCGACATTTACTACATCCATCACGTCGATGTGGAGACGCCGCTGGAAGAGATGCTGCGCGCCCTGGATGACCTGGTGCATCAGGGCAAAGTGCGCTACATCGCCTGTAGCAATTACGAGGCCTGGCGGCTGATGGAGGCTATCTGGATCAGCGACATCACGGCCTGGCCCGCTTCGAATGCTACCAGCCGCAGTACAGCCTGGTCGTGCGCGATATTGAGCAGGAGATCGTCCCGGTCTGCGAACTCAAGGGTCTGGGCATTGTCGCCTGGAGTCCGCTGGCGGGCGGCTTCCTCACCGGCAAATATGCGCCCGGCCAGCGGCAGCAGAACGATACCCGCTCCAGTGAAGGCTGGGCCTACCCGCAGGCTTTCTTCGCCCCCAACGCCGACGAGACCCTGACCGAACTCATCAAAGTCAGCCAGGAACTGGGCCGCAGCCCGGCACAGGTCGCGCTGCGCTGGGTGCTGGAACAGCCGATGGTCAGCAGCGTCATTATCGGCGCGCGCACGCAGGAACAGGCGCAGGATAACATGGGCGCGACGGATTGGCAGATGCCGCCTGAGGCCTTGAAACGCCTCAATACAGTCTCCTTCCTGCCGCATCGCTACCCCCGCTCGCTGGAATCCGCGATGGTCGCGCGCAGGGCCAACGCGGTCGGCTGAGGACGGCACCATGCGGGTTTACCCGATGGAAACCAGCGCGGACCGCGAGCAGGTGCGGGCGCTCTTCTGGGAATACTTGCAGTGGGCGGATCAGGCGCTGATCGAGCATTTCGACGTTCACTTCGACATTGCGTCCATGCTCGAAAACGACATGGCGACGCTCGCCAAATTTCAGCCCCCGGCGGGCCGCCTGCTGCTGGCCGAGGTCGAGGGGCAGACGGCTGGATTGGCCTGCCTGAAAGCGCTGGAAGGCGACATGGGCGAGATCAAACGCATGTACGTGCGCCCGGCCTATCGCCACCAGGGAGTCGGGCGGGCACTGCTGCAAAGCTTGATTGACGAGGCGCAGCAGATGGGCTACGCTATCTTGCGTCTCGACAGCGCGCGTTTTATGGACGCGGCGCACCGGCTCTATCATGCTGCCGGTTTCCACGACATCGACGCCTACGTGGGCAGCGAGATCCCGGTTGATTTCCAGCAGCACTGGATTTTTATGGAACTGCGGCTGCCTAAACTTTAAGGAGGCTTTATGAAACGAGTGGGTTTTATGCTCAAGGTCAAGCAGGAGCTTATCGACGAATATAAGGAACATCACCGCAACGTCTGGCCGGAGATGCTGGAGGCGCTGCGCGCCACCGGATGGCACAACTACAGCCTGTACATGCGCGAGGACGGCACGCTTTTCGGCTATTTCGAGACGCCAGAGTCCTATGCGGCAGCGCAGGCAGGCATGGCAAAAACGGACGTGAACACGCGCTGGCAGAGCATGATGTCCCCCTATTTCGAGATATCCCGAAGGCGCGCACCCGGATCAAATGTTTATTGAACTCGAAGAAGTATTTCACCTGGACTGAGAAATCTTATGACTGACGATCAACAACTATCACAAGCCTTCGCCCTGGCAAAAGAACGCTACGCTGCCCTGGGCGTGGATGTCGAGGCGGCGCTGAAGCAGCTGGCTCAGGTCGCCATCAGCCTGCACTGCTGGCAGGGCGACGACGTGGGCGGTTTCGAAGACCCCGGACGCGGCCTCAGCGGCGGCATCATGGCGACGGGCAATTATCCCGGCAAGGCGCGCAGCGTATCCGAACTGCGCCAGGACCTGGACATGGCCTACAGCCTGATTCCGGGCCATCACCGCCTGAACCTGCACGCCACCTATTTGGAGAGCGACACGGTAGTCCCGCGCGACCAGATCCTACCGGAGCATTTCAAGGGCTGGGTCGATTGGGCGAAGGCCAACAATCACGGCCTGGATTTCAACCCGACGCTGTTCTCTCACCCGCTGGCCGATGACGGCTTCACGCTGGCGCACACCGACGAGGGCATCCGCCAGTTCTGGATCGACCACTGCATCGCCTCGCGCGAGATCGGGGCCTATATGGGCCGCGAACTGGGCACGCCGACCGTGACTAACATCTGGATCCCCGATGGCCTCAAGGACACACCCGCCGACCGCTACGCCCCACGCGAACGGCTGCGCCAGTCGCTGGATGCCGTACTGGAGAAGTCGCTAGATCTGAACCAGAATATCGACGCGGTCGAGTGCAAGCTCTTCGGCCTCGGCTCGGAAAGCTACGTGGTCGGCTCGCACGAGTTCTACCTGGGCTATGCCGTCGCCAATCAGGTCGCGCTGTGCCTGGATGCCGGGCACTTCCACCCGACCGAAGTCATCTCGGACAAAATCTCTGCGGTGATGCTCTATGTGCCACATCTGCTGCTGCACGTCAGCCGCGGTGTGCGCTGGGACAGCGATCACGTCGTCACCTTCACCGACGAATTGCAGGCGATCATGCAGGAGCTGGTGCGCGGCAATTACCTGGACCGCACGCACATCGGCCTCGATTTCTTCGACGCCAGCATCAACCGCATCGGGGCCTGGGTCATCGGCACGCGCAACGCGCTCAAGGCCCTGCTGATGGCGATGCTCGAACCGCATGACACGCTGCGGCGCTACGAATATGACGGCGATTACACCGCCCGGCTGGCGCTGATGGAAGAACTCAAGGGGATGCCCTACGGCGCAGTCTGGGACACCTACTGCGCTCAGCAGAACGTCCCGGTCGGCTTCGCCTATATGGACACGATTAAACAGTACGAGAAAGACGTGCTGTCGAAACGGTAAACACAGTGATGCAGCTTCCAAACGGTCCGCATAAGTGCCGGGCAATAAACACCCCGGCAATCCACCAAATCCCTTCGGGATTGAAGGGACGTAGACATGAGTCCCGGAGGGACTTGGGCACTTGCCGTCGAATTCATTCGGCGGCAATACAGTTAATACCAGAAAGCAAGGCGGCCTCATGACTCGCAAAACCGTCCTGGCGGTGGACCTCGGCGCGGAATCCGGGCGCGTGATGGCGGTCCACTTCGATGGCGCGGCGCTCACGATGGAAGCGCTGCACCGCTTCGCCAACCCGGTTACGGAGCTTCGCGGCACGCTGCACTGGGATCTGCTGCATCTGTGGCGCAGCATCCAGGAAGGCATTGAGAAGGGCAAAGCGCTGAACCCGGCCAGCGTCGGCGTGGATACCTGGGCCGTTGATTTCGGCCTGCTGGATGCGCAGGGGCATCTGCTGGCGAACCCGATCATGTACCGCGATCACCGCACCGATGGCATGATGGAGGCGGCCTTCGCGCGCGTGCCCCGCCGCGAGATCTTCGAGCAGACCGGCATCCAGTTCATGCAGATCAACACGCTCTACCAGATGATGAGCCTGGTCGAAAGCGGCTCGCCGCTGCTGGATGCGGCGCAGACCTTCCTGACGATCCCCGACCTGCTCCATTATTGGCTGACCGGCGCGACCGTCTGCGAGTTTTCCAACGCCACCACGACACAGATGTTCAATCCGCATACGGGCAGCTGGGCGCGCGAGATGCTCGATGGCCTGGGCATCCCAACGCATTTCCTGCCGGAGATTGTGCCGCCGGGGACGCGACTGGGCGACTACGCCGGTCTCCCGGTGATCGCCCCCGCGACACACGATACCGGCAGCGCGGTCGCCGCCGTGCCTGCGCAGACGAGCCAGTACGCCTATATCAGCAGCGGCACCTGGAGCCTGGTCGGCCTGGAAGTGCCGGAAGCTGTCATCGACGACGCGGCTTATGCCGCCAACGTCACCAATGAGGGCGGAGTTGAGCATACTTACCGGCTGCTCAAGAACGTCATGGGCCTGTGGCTGGTGCAGGAGTGCCGCCGCGTCTGGGCGGAACAGGGCCAGGATTACAGCTACGAGGCCCTGGTGCATCTGGCGCAGGAGGCCGCCCCGCTGCGCAGCGTGGTCGATGTCGATGACCACCGCTTTCTCGCGCCGGGCGATCATCCGCAGCACGTGCAGGACTGCTGCCGCGAGCGCGGCGAGCCAGTCCCGCAGACTCATGGGGAAATTCTCCGCTGCGTTCTGGAGAGTTCTGGCGTTAAAATATCGTGCGGTGCTGGAATCGCTCCAGCAGATCGCCGGGCAGGACGTCGAGGTGATCCACATTGTGGGCGGCGGGACTCAAAACGCGCTGCTCAACCAGTTCACCGCCGACGCGACCGGCAAGACGGTCATCACTGGCCCGATTGAGGCGACCGTGCTGGGCAACGCCGCCGTGCAGTTGATCGCCCTGGGCGAGTTGGGCAGCATCGCCGATGCCCGCCAGATTGTGGCTCAAATGGGCGTGACGCGGGTCTTCAGCCCGCAGCATAGTGACGCCTGGGACGGGGCCTATGCACGGCTGCTGGGGACATAGCGATTTCGTCACCGGACACGGCGTGCTGTGCCCAACCTCGATAACAGATATGGAAACCGAAATGGACCTCTACAAACCGCAAGACTATAAACACGTGACCTACAGTTGGGACGACGCCTACGCCGATTCGCTTGATCCGGTCGAGCGGCTGGTGTATCGCTCGAACATTCTGGGCAATGACCAGCGCATCACCAACACAGGCGGCGGCAACACCTCGTCGAAGATCATGCAGCGAGACCCGCTGACCGGCGAAGACGTCGAGATCATGTACGTCAAAGGCAGCGGCGGCGACCTGCGCACCAGCAAGCGCGCCAACTTCGCGTCGCTCTACATGGATAAGCTGATGGCGCTGCAAGGCATCTACGACGCGGCGGACGTCAAAGGCGTCAAGACGCCGGTTGAAGACGCGATGGTCGCCATGTATCCGCACACGGTCTACGACCTGAACCCGCGCGCTGCCTCGATTGATACCCCGCTGCACGCCTTCATCCCCTACAAGCATGTCGATCACACGCACCCCAACGCCGTGATCGCCATCGCCGCCTGTAGCAACGGCAAGGCGCTGACGAAGGAAATCTACGGCGACGCGGTCGCCTGGGTGGATTGGCAGCGGCCCGGTTTCGATCTCGGCCTGGTGCTGGAAGCGGCCATCAAAGCCAATCCCGGCATTCAGGGCATCATCCTGGGCGCGCACGGCCTGATTAACTGGGCCAACGACGACAAGGAATGCTACGAACTCTCGCTGACGCTGATCGAGAAGGCGGCCCGCTACCTGGACGAACACGACAAAGGCGACATGGCCTTCGGCGGCGCGAAATTCCAGACTCTGACAGAGGCCGAGCGCGACTCGCTGCTGGTCGAGCTGCTGCCCTCGCTGCGCGGCATGGTCTCGCAGCAGAACCGCTTCATCGGCACGCTGCAATCGGACGAGGACATTCTGGCTTTCGTCAACAGCCACGATGCGCCGCGTCTGGCCGAACTGGGCACCTCCTGCCCGGATCACTTCCTGCGCACCAAGATCAAACCGCTCTACGTCGATTGGAACCCGCAGACCGGCGACCGTGCTGCCCTGCTGGACCGGCTGGCGAGCGGAGTTGAGCAGTACCGCGAGGATTACGCCGCTTACTACGAGGCTTGCAAGCACCCGGACAGCCCGGCCATGCGCGACCCCAACCCGCGTGTGATCCTGATCCCTGGTGTGGGCATGATCGCCTACGGCAAGAACAAGAGCGAATCGCGCGTGACCGCCGAGTTCTATAACTGCGCCGTCGCCGTGATGCGCGGGGCGGAAGCGGTCGGCCAGTATGTCGCGCTGCCGCGTCAGGAAGCCTTCGACATCGAATACTGGGCGCTGGAAGAGGCCAAGCTGCGGCGGATGCCGCCCGAAAAATCGCTGGAACGCAACGTCGTGGTCGTCATCGGCGCGGGCAGCGGCATTGGTGAAGTGACCGCCCTGCGCGTGGCACAGGAAGGCGCGCACGTCGTCTGCGTCGATCTCAACGGCGAGGCGGCCCAGGCTACTGCCGACCAGTTGACCGGCAAATACGGTGTCGGCATCGGCGTCGCCGGGACAGGAATCTCCGGCTGCGGCCCGGCCATCGGCCTCAGCGCCAATATCACTGACCGTGACCAGCGTCTGCACCATGTTGCAGCAGGTGCTGCTGGCTTACGGTGGCATCGACAACATCATCGTCACCGCCGGGGTCTTCGTCGCGCCGGATGCCAGCGGCCACATCCCGGATGAGAAGTGGCGCTTCACCTTCGACGTGAACGTTATGGGCGGCTACATCGTGGCTGACGAAGCGCGCCGCATATGGCACGCGCAGGGGCTGCACGGCTCGCTGGTGCTGACGACCAGCGTCAACGCCGCCGTCTCCAAGAAAGGCTCGCTGGCCTACGACACCAGCAAAGCCGCTGCCAATCATCTGGTGCGCGAACTGGCGGTCGAACTCGCGCCGCTGGTGCGGGTCAACGGGCTGGCTCCGGCCACCGTCGTCGAGGGCAGCAGCATGTTCCCGCGCGAGCGCGTGATGAGTTCGCTGACGAAATACGACATCGCCTTCAGCACCGACGAGGATACGGAGACGCTGCGCAGCCGTCTGGCGAATTTCTATGCCCAGCGCACGCTGACCAAACAGCCGATCACGCCCGGCGATCAGGCCGAGGTGGCCTATCTGCTCAGCACCGATGCTTTCAGCAAGACGACCGGCCAGATCTTCAGCGTCGATGGCGGCCTGCACGAAGCCTTCCTGCGCTGACGCTCCACAAACCAACGAGGCTTCAAGTTTACAGCCTTTGACCTCACCCCCGCTCCCTTTCCATAATGGTTTAGGGGTGAGGTCATTCAATCAGACTGACGTACACGGTTCCCTGCCTTTTCGTGCATCCCCAAAGTGGATACACTAAACCCTTCTGCCGGGGCGCACAGGCCACGTCACAGGAGTGGGCAATGTCGGATGTCTTTATCTCGTATTCGCGGCTGGATGGCGATTTCGTCAAGAAACTGCACGACGCCTTCGCCAGCGAAAAAATGAACGTCTGGATCGACTGGGAAGACATCCCGCCCTCGCAGGCATGGTGGGATGAGATTCAGTCGGGCATCGCCAAAGCCAACAACGTCCTGGTGGTCCTCTCGCCCAATTCGATGGCCTCGCCCATCTGTCAACTGGAGATCGAGACAGCGCGCCGCCAGAACAAGCGCGTTATCCCGGTGCTGCACGCAGAGTACGACCGCGAAGATGCGGTGCGGGCCATCGCCGCGCGGCTGGCAAACCCGGAACAGGACGCGGCCCGTGACCTGTGGGGCAGCCGTCAGCCCTACGACGTGTACGACGCCAACGACAGCGAACTCAAGCACATCAACTACTTCTTCTTCCGCCCAGAGGACGATTTCGCCTCGCACGCCAGCGAACTGGTCGAAATTATCCGCACTGATTACACGCACAAGGAAAAGCACACCACCCTGAATTTGCGCGCCAGCGAATGGCTCCGGCGCAGCCGCGATGCCAGTTTCCTGCTGCTGGATAACGAACTGGCTGACGCCGAGGCCTGGCTGGCCGAGTCGCCCGGCAAGATTCCCGCGCCGACACCCCTGCATCTGGATTACATCGCCGCCAGCGAAAAACGCACACGCCAGCTTCGCAACATCCGCCGCGCCAGTGTGATTGGCTCGGCAGTAGCGCTGATCGCCATTGTGCTGGCGGCAGCTGCGGCCCTGGTCGGTGCGAATGCTTCGGCCCGTGCCAACGAGGCGCAGGCGCAGGCGGCGACGGCGACCCGGCAGGTTGCGACCGCTGCGGCCCTTCAAGCCACTGCTGAGAGCGACGTGGCCCTGCTGGAAGCGACAGCGACGCAGATCCCACCCACGCTGACCCAGGCCGCCGTCATCAGCGATGAGGCCCTGACGCAGCAGGACATCGCCTTTTCGCTGGCGGACGCGCTGCTTTCGCTGGCGTCGGATTGGAATTCGGGAATCGCCATTGTAGACGATCTGATCGACCGCTACCCGGATCGGCCAACGGCCTACCTGGCGCGCGCCCTGTTCTATGACCAGGCCGGGGAATTTGACCTGGCGCTGGCGGACTATACGACGGCCATTCAACTGGCCCCGGATGACCCGCTCAATTACTATAATCGCGGCGGCCTGTATGCCGATATGGAAAGCTATGACCTGGCCCTGGACGACTTTGCCAGGGCCATTGACCTGGATGCGGGTTTTATCGATGCCTATTTAGGGCGCGCGGATGTGTATCAGGCGCTTGAGAAATATGACCTGGCCCTGGCCGATTACAACGCGGTCCTCGACATGGGGGAAGAATCGGCAGAGGTGTATACCGGTCGCGGGGACGCCTATTACGGCCTGGACGATCTCGATCTCGCGCTGGCCGATCTGGACATGGCCGTATCGCTGGACCCGGAGTACGCCGACGCCTATTTCATCCGCGGCCTGGTCCATTACGATCAGGAAAACGATGCGCAGGCGCTGGATGATTGGGCCACTGCCGAGGACCTGGGCTATGAACTGCCCGACGATGTGATCGCGCTGCGTGATGACCTCCAGAGTGGGTAGAGGTACATCGGGGACGTTGTCGCCAAACCGCTCAGGGCTGAAAAAACCGGTGGCATAGGCGACTTCGGCGATGTCCGCACTGCGCAGGTTTTCGAGATAATTGTGCGGTGGGATGCCGGTCTGCCGCTTGAACAGGCGCGCCAGGTGATAGGGCGTGATGTGGACCTGCTCCCAGCGTGACGCGCTCGACATAATGGGCTTCCTCCAGTTCAAGCGAGGCGGGGTTGACCTCACTCTGGTGATGCAGCCGTCTGATCTCCTGGTCGATGTGCAGCGGTCCTGGCATTTTTGATCAACTCAGATGACATGCCGGGCTGTACGTCAGGCTGAATTCGGCTTCCAACTGCTGCTGGACCGCGTGCAGTCCAGCCAGCATCACCTCGAAAGGTGGACGCACGCGATAGTTCGGGTTCACGTATTCGAAGAGAATGCGCTGCGCCGTATCCACGATGAAATAGGCCGGGATCGGCAGGATGCGGTGAGTCTCGCCGGAGGCGCGCCGCAGCTTCTCGTAGTACTCGTCGTCGCGGTCGCTGACTCGCCAGGCAATGCCGAAATCTATCGCGCTCTGCATTGAGGTATCGGAGAGGACGGTGAAGGGCAAGCGGTACTTGGCGACGGCTGCGGCGGCGTTTTCCGGCGTATCCGGGCTGACCGCCAGCACCTGAAAGCCGAGCGCCTGGACCTCATCGTAATGCTGCCGCAGTTCGACCAACTGCTTCTGACAGAAGCCGCACCAGCCGCCCCGGTAGAACAGCAGCACGCCGGGCTGTTCGGCCAGCGCCGCGTTGACATCCAGCGGCTCGCCGGTCGTGGTCCGCAGCCGCAGCGTGGGAATTTTCACGCCGCTCACCAGCGGCTGGATGGCGTACATGTCCTCTGGAATGGCCTTCTCTGTCTGGCCCATGATTTCCTCCGATCCTTGACCGTGTTCTGTTCAACTATACCCCCATTCCTGCCCGAATCGGTCCGAACCATTGCGTCTGTAACTTCAGCACAGGTTAAGCGGGGCATCATGAGACCAAAAGGGTGGCCTGACGGGCGGCGTTCTAGGTCATCTGACCCCTACCCTGCTCCACCGAGAGGCGGATTTTTCGGGGTCGTAGGCCAAGCGTAGACCCTGCGTATATACAGCTTTTACATTGTCATGCTACGCTATCAGCGAATATGAAACCCCATGTTCCTGGTATCGGGCGGCGTGGCCGTTCATCCTGCGGCAAAACCTCTCCCGATAAGCTGATTCTTCGAGTGCTAAGGATGAGAATCAGGAGTTGAAAACCCCATGTTCCGCAAACTGACAGTCCTGCCGGTTCTTCTTGTGCTGGCGCTGGGCGTGCTGGCGGTGACCCCGGCAGCGGCGCAGGGCAATGCCAACTGGACCGGCCAATACTATAATGACCCGACCCTGAGTAACGAGGTCTTTCGCCGGACGGATAATGCCATCGCCTTCGATTGGGGCACTGGCTCGCCCGATTCGCGTATCGATGTGGATAACTTCAGCGTGCGCTGGGGGACGGACATCAGCCTGCCCGCCGGGACCTACCGCTTCTGGGCACTGGCGGATGACAACGTCCGCGTCACCGTTGATTTCGTTTCCTGGCGGCCTGTGATTGATACCTTCGCCAACTCGGCGGTCAACCAGATCGTCAGCGGCGATGTCACGCTGGGCAGCGGCTCGCATCACATCCAGGTCGATTACCGCGAGGTGACCGGCACCGCCCGTGTCTATGTCACCTGGGCCAACCTGGCGAGCAATCCCAGCGGCCCGAACTTCCCCGCGCCTGCTCAGCAGCCGATCCCGGTTAGCGCCGGGGCCTGGACCGCGCAGTATTTCGCCAACGCCAGCCTGAGCGGCAGCCCGAACGCCATCTTCTCCGAGAACAGCGTCAATCATGACTGGGGCAGCGGCTCGCCGGGCTATGGTCTGCCTGCCGACAATTTCTCGGTGCGCTGGACCAGCCAGCAGAGCCTCTCCGGCGGGCGCTACCAGGTGCAGGCGCAGGCGGATGACGGCGTGCGCGTCACGGTGGACGGCCAGACGGTGATTAACGAATGGCACAATGCGACCGGCGCGACCTATCAAGTGGAGTTGAACCTGCCTGCGGGCACACATAACTTCATGGTCGAATACTACGAAGGTGGGGGCAATGCCTTCATCCACTTCGACATTCTGCTAACCAACGTCGCGCCACCCCCCGGCGGCAGCTATCCGTCGGTCCCGGTCACGGGCGGCACGCTGACCGGCAACTGGCTGGCGAGCTACTTTAACAACACCGGCCTGAGCGGCAGCCCGGCGGCCATCCTGACCGAGAGCAGTCCCAGCCACAACTGGGGCAGCGGGTCGCCGGTCGCCAGTGTGCTGCCGGATAACTTCTCGGCGCGCTGGACCAGCACGCAGTTGCTCACCGGCGGGACCTACCAGCTCAGCGTGCAGGCCGACGACGGCGTGCGCGTCTATATCGACAATGTGCTGTGGATCGACGAGTGGCACGCAGCCAGCGCCCAGACCTACACACGCTCGGTGACGCTGGCGGCAGGGTCGCATAACTTC
Organism: uncultured Chloroflexia bacterium; assembly: GCA_963772595.1. GTDB lineage: Bacteria > Chloroflexota > Anaerolineae > Aggregatilineales > Phototrophicaceae > CAVYXZ01. Next base: position 139,898 of record CAVYXZ010000005.1, read on the forward strand.
GTGGTGGAATACTACGAGGCGGGCGGCCTGGCCTTCCTGAATCTCTCCTTCGGCCTTGGGGCCACGGTGCCGCCGACGCAGGTACCGCAGCAGCCGAGCCAATCGGTCGCTACCGGGTCGCTGCGAGTCACGGCCAGCACGTCTGAACGTGCGCGCCCAGCCGAACACTGGCAGCACGGTCATCGCCAAGATCAATTTTGACGAGACCTACACGGTCACCGGCTGTGATGCTCAGCAGGCCTGGTGGCAGATCGACCTGGGCAATGGCTCACGCGGCTGGGTCTTTGGCAGCTACACGGATACGCGCAATGCGCAGTGTGTCAGCGGCGTAACGAACCCCGCTGATTCAAGCGGCTCACCCACCGGCTACTCGGTCACGGCAGCGGTGACGGTCAATATCCGCAGCCAGCCGAGCACTGGCGGGGCGCTGCTGGGTCAACTGCCGAGGGGCCAGTCAGCGGCAGTTGTCGGACGCAATGCCAGCGCGACCTGGTGGCAGATCAACCGGGGTGGCATCGTCGGCTGGGTAAGCGCGGCCTATGCTCAAGTCCAGGCCGGGGCGAACTACAGCAGCATTCCGGTGACGGGTTAAGCGTGCGCTTTGCAGCATTCATAGTACTTATCTGGATGGTGGCGGCCTGTGTCCCCATGAGCGGGCCGTCGCCGCTGGATCACACACCCGGTCCGGCCATCACGGTGACGGACCGGGTCTACGATTCGGGCAGCATTCCGCTTGCAATATCCGGCAGGCTGGCGCGTTATCACCAGCGCGGCAGGGGGTCCGGTCTACGCCATCTTCGCCGCACCGGCGGACGGCGCGGTGATCGTCGTGGGCGGCACGATTCCCGATGTCCCGCTGGAAGGCGCGAACTCGCAGCAACTCACGCCAGATCGACCTGGGCAATGGCCGCCAGATCAACGCTGCGCTGCACGCTCCGTTGGGCGATTGGGCGCGCTACGAGGCGGTCTTCGAGGCGGTGGTTGATTCGCTGCGCTGACGCTTATTGCGGCACGCTTGCGACTACGTATTTGAAGAAATTGGGCGCAATTACATAAGCGCCGTCGTCCGTGCGGAAGGTGGAAACGGTATCGCGCAGCACCGCGCTGACTTTCTCATCGCCCAGGATGCGGCGCGCATTCTGAATGGGGCCGCCGGACATGGCCGCGCGCAGGTAGGTTTCCATATCGGGGAAGACAAAAGGGCAGTCCACGGTCTGACTGTCGGTGATGGCGAATCCGGCCTGCTCGACCAGTGATTCAAGCACCCCCGGCATCGAGAGTTCGAATGGCCCTCCACCAGATGGTGGTTCCGGCAGCGCATCCCGAATGGCCGAAAACACCGCGCGGTAGGCCACGCCATCCGGCGACCCAAACAGCCCAACCACAACTCGGGCTTGCGCGGCGCAGACCCGTTTGAATTCTTGCAAGGCGGCGTCCCGGTTGGCGGCATATTGCAGAGCATTGGCGGCGATGATGGTATCAAAGTGGTCGTCGTCAAAGGGGAGGGATTCCATGTCGCCTACGTGGAATGTGCCGTCTGGTACCTGCTGCGGGCGATGTCAATCAGTGCCGGAGTGGCATCCAGACCCGTGACCTGCGCGCCGCGCTCGGCGGCCATTTTGCTGGACGTACCGCCGCCGCATCAAGCATGGCTGCAAACAGTGGGCTATGGCCCGGTTCTTGGAGAGCTGACCCAGTCTGCGGCTCGCTGGCCCCATAATTCGCCTTGCACCTGTGCCGAACCCATGCGCTTCCCCTTCCTCATTAAACCGAACGGATAGGACGCTGTACGCTTTGAAAGCGCACAGCGGGAGTGAACGGGTAGATTATTTAAGCCGGGTGTCTAGCAGGTCGCGTAGATGCCCAGGGTGTTGAGCAGACTGGACAGAATCGGGATGTTGTCCCAGGCGCAGGCCTGGTCGATCAAATACACACCAGCGACGGTCACACAGCAGCAGAAGAGCATCAGGCCGACGCAGCCAATCGCCACCCAGCGCATGGTGTTGCGCGGGGCCTCTTCGCGGGCGGCGTAAGGATCGTACTCGCCGGAATAACCGGGCTGAACCGACGGTTCGGCGTAACCGCTGCTGTAGGCGTAGCCAGGGGCATCCTGGACCGGTGGGTGCTGCGGCTGAGGCTGGACTGGCGGACGGGCATCCTGCGCAAAAGGCGCTTCAGGAGCCTGAGATTCGACGACTTTGCCTACACCGCCGGGTTGGGGCGCATAAGGGCTGGCAGCGGAGGGCTGGCTGGCTTCGGGGATAACTTCGAAGCCGAGCGTCACCGTTTCGCCCAGGCCGATCATATCGCCGGGGTTCAAGGGCTTGGCTCCGGTCAGGCGCTGGCCGTTGATGAAGGTACCGTTGGTTGACCCCAGGTCTTCCAGGGTGTAACCGCCCGCGCCGCGCGTCAGGCGCATGTGATGCCGGCTGGAACTCAGGATCATTTATCACGATGTCGTTGGTGATGTCACGCCCGATGGTGATGATGTCCTTGGTCAGTTCGTAAGCCTGATTAGGTTGTGGTCCCCGGCGGACAACCAGCCGAAAGCGGTTATTCCCCTGCATTGTGGTCCTCCTGAGTGGCAGCGCCCCTCAAATATAACATGGGGAGTATATGCTCACAACAGTGTCGTGTCAACAGCTACTCAGGGGCCGTCGAGCAAGCGCCGAGCGAGCGTCGGATAGCCTCGATCCCATCGTCTTTTGGGCTTGAAAGATGGCGCTACTTCATCTCCAGACGATGCTGGAGCAAGGTCGGGTCCACACCATAGGTCCGCAGCACGGCCTCACCCGCCGGGTCCTGGGCAATGACCATCAGCAGATGTTCGGTGCCGATGTAGTGACTGCCGACTCGTCCGGCCAGCTCCACGACGCGGGCCATCATCGGGTTGATGTCCAGCAGCAGCACCGGGGGCATCTGCTCCAGGTCATGCCGCAGCCGCCGCTCGTCCAGGCCGCAGCCGCGCAGCACCTGCGCCGTCGGGCTGCGCGTTTCCTGGGCCAGTTCCAGCAGCAGATGCCCCAGGCCGACGGCGGGATGGTTCAGGCTGGCAGCGCGTTGTTCAGCAGCATTCAGCACCCGGCGCGAGAGTTCGCTCAGCTGCGCCACCTGCCGGGCCGTTTGCAAGTCGAATTCGCTGGCCCCATCGCGCAGCGCCCGGCGAATCTCGTGACGCAGATGCTCCGCAGAGGACCCCATGCGCCGCAGCAGGGCCGTAGCGCTGCCGCTGTTGGTCTGTGTCATACCCAGCAGCAGGTGTTCCGTGCCGACGTAATGATGCGACAGCCAGGCGGCTTCTTCGGCGGCCAGTTTCAGCGCGCTTTCCAGGGCCTCGTCAACCTCCGGCTCGCTGTGCGGGAGACCCAGCACCGGGTAGAGCGTTTGCAGATGGATCTCGGCCTGGGCGGGACGCAAATTCATGTCGTGCAGCACCTGACAGCCGATGCTGCCTTCGGTCAGCATGACGCCCACCAGTAGATGGCCGGTATCAACGTAGGGGTGATGGTAGCGTTTGACGAGGGCGTGAGCATGGCCGAGGGCGCGGCGCGCGTACTGGCTGTAACGACTGGAATTCGGCATCAGAACGGGGTTCCGGGTTAGTCGGGTTGTTCTTCAGCATTATAATCTGGCATCCAGCCCGGCTGCAAACCAGTGAAATCTTTCTCAAATAGCTTGACAGAGTGAAAGCATTTGTAATATCCTATTTTCGTTAAGTTTAAGAACAGGGACTTTTTTGAAAACAAAGAGTTCTCAACTGAATCGAGTGTGCAGCAATGATTCCCAAGCATATATGGATCGAGAAAGCTGATAGCAGCGAAGACGCCGCCTGTGACGTCATTGTGGAGATGGAAGACGGGTGCCTGTATACCGCCGTATTCATTACCCCACCCTATTTACGTCATCAGATGGAGTTGAGCTGCCACATGGCGAAGCAGTTGGATTTACCGCCGGTGCGCTATACGGCGCTGGAAACGCCGCATATCGTCGTCGAAAACCTCAACCGCGATAACCTCGAAGACACGATTGATAATATGCTGGCCCTCGACATGTTCGAAGGCTGCTTTACCCTGGTTACGGAAGACAAAGCGAGCGCCCCTGAGGGGCGAACTCATAGCGATGGCACTCGCGCGACGGCAGAAGTCGCTGCGGTTGTCATCAACGAGGTACTCAGCGTCACCGGCTGACCGGGGGAACCTCCCCTTTCTCGTCAATCCAATTGAATCCAACACAGGCCGCGCATTGTCAGCGGCTGTTTGGCGCATTACACTAGGGTCGTGCAGCGTCAGGGCCAGTGGGTTATTGGGGATTCTCTTCCAGACCCACACCAGGACTTTTGATTTCCTGGACCTCGCCTGTGTGCCCGCGTGATGCGCAAAGCATGGGGCAGCGCCCCACGACACATGTCAGGCAAACGCAAGCAGGATAAAGACACTATGTCTCAAGAACGCTATCAGGACAGTCAACTGTATCGCATCCGTCATTCGGCGGCGCACGTCATGGCCGAGGCCATGCTGGAACGCTTCCCGGAGGCCAAACTCGCCATCGGCCCGCCGATTGAGGATGGTTTCTACTATGATTTCGACCTGCCCGATTCGCTCAGCGAGGAGGATCTGAAGTGGGTCGAGAAGCGTATGAAGAAGATCATGAGCGGCAATTATCCCTTTAGCGTGCGCGAAGTCACGCCGGATGAAGCACGCGCGATCTTCAAAGACCAGCCCTACAAGCTGGAACTCATCGAGGATCTGGTCAATGGCCGCGTCGATGAAAACGGCGAGCAGATCGCCGAACCGGCGGAGAAGCTGACGATCTACACGCAGGATACCTTCACGGATCTCTGCCGGGGGCCGCATGTCGCCAGCACAAAGGACCTCAACCCGAAAGCCTTCAGCATCACGTTTAAGCCGCCTGCCGGGGCCTACTGGCGCGGCGACGAGAAGAACAAGCAGCTCACACGCATCTACGGCACAGCCTGGGAATCGCCGGAGGACTTGCAGGATTATCTGCATAATCTGGAGGAAGCCCGCCGCCGCGATCACCGCGTGCTGGGTGAGAAGCTGGGCCTGTTCACGATCAGCCAACTGGTCGGCAAGGGCCTGCCGCTGTGGAAGCCCAAAGGCGCGATCCTGCGCGATACGCTGGAACGCTGGCTGCGGCAGGTACAGATCGACAACGGCTATCAGCCCGGTGGTGACGCCGCACATCGGCAACCTGAACCTCTACAAAACGTCCGGGCATTACCCCTACTACAGTGACAGCCAGTATACGCCCATCGACGTGGACGAGGAGCAGTTCCTGCTCAAGCCGATGAACTGCCCGCATCACTGCATGATCTACAAGAGCGACATGCACTCCTACCGCGATCTGCCGGTGCGTCTGGCCGAGTTCGGCACGGTCTACCGCTATGAGCAGTCCGGCGAACTGCACGGTCTGACGCGGGTGCGCGGCTTCACGGTCGATGATGCGCATCTCTACGTGCGCCCGGATCAACTGCTGGACGAGTTCATCGCCGTCACGCGGTTGACGCAGTACGTCTTCAATGCGCTGGGCCTGACAGACTTCAAGGCGCGGGTCGGCACGCGCGACCCGGAGAGCGATAAATATGTCGGCAGTGACGAAGCCTGGGAACGCGCGACGGAAGCCATTCTCGACGGCCTGCCAGGAGATGAACCTGCCGCACACGGTCGAGTCCGGTGAGGCAGCCTTCTACGGCCCCAAGCTGGACTTCATCTTCCGCGATGCGCTCAAGCGTGAGTGGCAGTTGGGCACGGTGCAGGTGGATTACAACCTGCCGGAACGCTTCGAACTGGAATACATCGCCGAAGACGACACGCGCCAGCGCCCGATCATGATCCACCGTGCGCCCTTCGGCAGCATGGAGCGCTTCATCGGCATCATCATCGAACACTTCGCCGGGGCCTTCCCGGTCTGGCTGGCTCCGGTGCAGGCGGTGCTGATCCCGATTGCCGACCGGCACGTCGAACCGGCGCAGGAGATCGCCGACGCGGCTGGTCAAGCTGGGCATCCGCGCTGAGGTGGACGACAGCCGCAACCGCATGGGCAACAAGATCCGCCTGGCGCGCGAACAGCAGATCCCCTACATGCTGGTGCTGGGCGACCGCGACCTGGAGAACGGGACGGTCAGCGTGCGCCTGCGCACAGACGAAGACCTGGGCGCGATGAGCGCTGGACGATTTCATCATGCTGGCGACGCGGGTCATCGAGGACAAGTCGCTGGACTTGCAGTAAGAAACCCGGTCAATTAGACATTCAGCAGGGCGACGGCAAAGTCGCCCTTTTGATTCCAGCACAGGCCAAGCGTTTGGCAGGCGTACAGTAGGGCAGCGCTGCCATCGTATACCATAGAAAGAAAGTTATGGGGGCCTTTGACCATGTTACGTTTTCGATTCCTCATTCTGGCCGTGCTTGCAAGTCTGGCGCTGACCGCGCCCGCGGCAGCCCAACAGGATCAGGTCGTTTATGCCACCGCGCAGCGCTTCGAACATGGCCTGATGATCTGGCGCAGTGACACCGGGCATATCTGGGCAGTGGCCGATAACGGTCTCGCCTTCAGTTTCCCCACCACGAGTTACAGTCACCTGCCCGATAACCCGATCTTTGGTACGCCGCCCAGCCGCTTGCGGCCCATTCTCGGCTTCGGTAAGGTCTGGGGCTATTACAATACCGTTCGCCAGGATCTGGGCTGGCCGACCCTGCCCGAAATCGGCTTCGACATGCCCGTGCATGAACTGGGGGGGACCATCTACCTCACCCAGCTTGACCAGAGCGTAATCAAGATCAGTCCCGACCTGACCTGGACGCGCATCGAAAATCCCGTGCCGCCGCAGCCGATCATTGACGAATTCACGGCCACGCCCTCAATTGCAGCGCAAGGCGGTTGGGTCACGCTGACATGGCGCGTCAGGGGTACTGAGGCCGCGCTGATCGAGGTGTACGACCGCGATAACCCGCAGATAGCGCTCAACGTGATCGAGAATTTACCCCTGATCGGCACGAAGACTATCCGCCTGCCTGCCAGTGTGGCGACCGGCGCGCGCATTGTCTTGTGGGGCGTCAATCGCAGCAGGAACCCGGTGCTGGTGACCATGTGGGAGCATGTCGTACAATCCGAACTGGTCGTCGAGCTTGAGCAACCGTCAGGCAACGTCACACAAACACAGGCCGCATTCCAGCAGTATGAGCATGGCTTCATGATCTGGCGTGCCGATACGGGGGCCGTCATGGTCTTTGGCAGCGGAAGCGGCAGCCCGGTACTCAGCTTCAGCGAGAGCCGCTATGCCCCCTGGCCCGATCTCCCGGTCGATTACGATATTCCGGCAGACCGTGTGCGCCCGGTCAACGCTTTCGGCAGAGTGTGGGTCAATGTGCAGCAGGTGCGCGATCTGCTCGGCTTTGCGACCGGTCAGGAACAGGGTTACACGATGACGGTGCGTTCGATTGATGCGTCCACGAGCGACCTGTCGCTGCCGGATGGCCGGATCGCGCGCATTGCTGCTGGCAGCTATACCTGGCAGTATCTAGCGGATCACCGCCTCATCTGGGATAACGCCATTCGGTGCTATAATGAAGTCAGAGTTACGAGGATGTATGTATGGTCCTGCGAACGCAATACGTGACTGCCGAGCAGTTCGACGAGTTCATCCAGCGCCCCGACCTGGGCGATGCCATTTATGAGCTTATCGGGGGGGAGATTGTCGAAGTGCTGAGCAACACTTTTGTATCCGATATTGCGTCAAATATTATTACCTTCCTCAAGAATTTCGTGCGTGCTGCCGGATTCATCGGCTATGTATCAGGTGAAGCGGGTGGTTATTGGATTGGTGGGGAACGCTTTGCGCCCGATGTGGCCTACATCAGCAAAGCACGTCAGCCCGAACTGGCTCAACAAGGCTATAACCCAAACCCGCCTGAACTGGCCGTTGAGGTCATCTCCGATGAAAACAACGCCGAAGAGCAGCGCAACCTGACCCGGAAGTTGGGAAGCTACCTCGCGGTGGGGACCGTCGTCTGGATTGTGTACCCCTTCTCCAAGCTGGTCGATGTGCATGTCCCCGGTCAGGCAACGCGCACGCTCGGCCTGGAAGATAGCCTCGACGGCGGCGCGATTCTCCCCGGCTTCACACTGGCTGTAAAAGACATCTTCGAGTCTTAAAGCGAACAGAGGTCCAGCGTATCGGTGTAGACGGCGATCTGCGCGCAGTGTTCGCGCTTATGCCCATAGAAGGTGTAGACGACGAAATCTTGCAGGTCGTATTCCGCGCCATACCAGGGCAGTGTCCCGGCCCGCATCTGTTCCACCGGGCTGATCTGTGAAGCCAGGGCCTGCGCCTGAGCACAGACCGACGCATATTCGTCATAGACCGCCTGCGGGCTTAGCCCCTGGCGCTTGGCGACCTCGGAATCGTTGAAGCTGCGCGCGCCGGACTGCGCATAAGTGTTCAAGGTGGGGGTCGGCGCGGCCTTGTCGATAAAGCCCAGCAAGACATCGACCAGCAGGTGTTCAAAGGAGGCCAGGTGCGCGATGATGTCCTTCACCGACCATACGCCGCAGACGTTGGGGGTCTCCCAGTAGGCATGGGGCAGCCCTTCCAGCGTGCTGACGACCGTGAGATGGCCGTACCTCAATACATCGTGTGTATTCATAAATCCACCTTTGACATGCTCAGGGCTATTCGCTTAATTTGACCTGTAATGGTCCCAAAATGCAACAGCCCAGTGGTCCCGGTGGATCAGAAGCTTCGCAGGCAGTCTTTCAGCACGCCGTCGGTCTGCGTGACCATGCGCGAAAAGGTGAAACGGCTGAGTCCGATGGCAGCGTTCTCGGCCAGCGCCGCGCGTTTGCCAGGCTCGAACGCGGTCCGCAGCGTCTCGACCAGCGCCTCCACATCAACGTAGGGGACCAGCAGGCCGTTGAAATCGTGCTCGACCGCCTCCGGGTTGCCACCTTTGCGGCTGGCGATGACCGGCGTCCCGGCGCGCAGAACTCTCCAGGACGCTGTGGGGCAGCCCTTCGTAGCCGGAATAAAGGGCGAAATAATCGGCGGCTTTCATATAGACGGCCAGCATATCGCGGCTGATCCCGCCCAGAAAGCTCACGCGCGTTTGCAGAGCAAGCTGCTCCACCTGAGCTTCAAGCTGAGGACGCACCGGGCCGTCGCCGGCGACGATCAGGCGCAGATCAGGCACCTGAGTCAGAGCGCTGATGAGGTGATCGACCCCCTTCCAGGGCCACAAGCGCGCCGCCGTTAGCAGCAGCGGGCCATCGTCCAGGCCCAACTGGGCACGCGCTTCGGCCTAAGTCGGCGGGACGTTCTCCGGTTCGGACGGCAGGGCGTTGTAGATCAGGTGGACCTTCTCCGGTTCGACCCCCCAGCCCAGGACCATCTGCCGCAAATAGGCGCTGGGCACGATCACGCGCTGGGCACGGCGGACTTCGCGTGAGCGGCGGCGCTTCTGCATCCCCAGGAAGCCAGAGTCACTGCTCTGCTGAAAGGTATCAATGTCGGTGGTCGGCGGGATCCAGCCCCGGCGGATCGCCCGTTCCCAGGCCTGATCGCCCACGATCTTGATGATGTGCGGGCTGCGTGCCGGCAGCAGCGGCAGGCCCAGGCTGTGGATGTAGACGAGATCAGCCCAACGGAGCAGCGGCGCGGCTTTGCGCGCGTAATCGGCCATTCGCAGCGGCAGGCTGCGCATCGGAATGCGCGTCAGGGGATACGGATAGCCCGCTGTGGGGGCATCCCCATAGCTGATGACCTGCGGGTCCCAGCCGCGCTGCTGTAAGGCAGGCAGCAGTTCGTAAAGATAGGTGGCCGGACCGCCCAGCTGCGGGTGAAAGATGCCAGAGGCGATCAGCAGGCGCTGGGTCATGGAGTCTCCTCTCGATGCTGGGCCAGCGGCCAGCACGGTGATTTGTCGGCGTCGTCATCCTGCGGCAGATGAGGGGCCAGACGTCTCATCAGTTCGTCAGACGTTGAAACGGATATACAGAATATCGCCGTCCTGGACGACGTAGTCTTTACCTTCCAGCCGAACTTTGCCGGTTGCTTTGAGGGCCGCCTCGCTGCCCGCCTCGATCAGGTCCTCGTAGGCCATGACCTCGGCACGGATGAAGCCTTTTTGCAGATCGCTGTGAATGGCTCCGGCGGCTTCCGGGGCGGTCGCGCCGATGGGAACGCTCCAGGCGCGCACCTCGTCCTCGCCCACTGTAAAGAAGGACTGGATCGCCATCAGTTCATAGGACAGGCGGATGACCTTATCCGCGCCGCGTTCGCTGATGTCGTATTCGGCCATGAACATCGCCGCATCGTCGGCGTCTAGCTGCGCGATTTCGGCCTCGATTTTGCCCTGGAGCGCCGCCACCTGCCCCTTGCTGTGACCATAATCGAGGATCGCCGCCGGGTCCTGCGGTGTTTCGCCCAGGTTCAGCAGCACCAGTACCGGCTTGAGCGTCAGGAACTGGTAGCCGCGCAGGCGTTTCTCCTGCTCCGGCGTGAGGTCATAATCACGCAGCGGCTTTTCGCTCTCCAGGTGCGCTTGCAGGGCCTCCATCAATTCAAGCTCGTCGCGCACACTTTTATCGACGTTCTTACCCTTGACGCGCAGATCATTGCGCAGGCGTTCCATGCGCGATTCGACCGCGACCAGATCGGTCAGCAGCAGTTCGGTATCCAGGATCTCGACATCGCGGGCCGGGTCCAGGTCCACATACGGATGCGGCACGGTGTCGTCCTCGAAGACGCGCACGACATGGACATAGCCATCAACCTGCGACAATTCCTGGCGGAACTGCCCCTGGATGCCGCCCTCGCCCACGCCTTTATCCAGGCCGCCGATGTCTACGTAAGTCACCTGCGTGTAGGTCGTCTTCTTGGGCTGATACATGGCGCTGAGGCGGTCCACGCGCAGGTCCGGCACGTTGACGACCGCCGTGTGCATTTCAAAGCGCCCGCCCGCAACCGCAACGGTCGGCAGGTCGCTGCCGCTAAGGGCATTAAAGATCGTGGTTTTGCCGCTGTTGGGCAGGCCGATAATTCCGAGCCGCATGGTTGTTTACCCATCTGTGTTCGTTCAAACGCCGCTGGACGGCGAACCCTGGAAATTCGTTAACCTCACCCCTAAATCCCCTCAGCCATCCATGGCGAGGTGACTTTTGAAGCGCGTCGTGAGCGGCTCTGCTCCCCCTCTCTGTTTCGGAGAGAGGGCCGGGGGGTGAGGTCAGCGAATATCAAGTCACCCTCCCAGGGCAAGGGGAAAATTCTCTTGCGAGTATAAACAAGGCCAGGGGCGAAAACAAGCCCGGCAAAATAAAAAGCAGTGGGGTCCACATCCCACTGCCCGCATAGCAGCGCCTGAGCGGTAAACTAGAGGCTGCGTAAGCGCGTAATCAGGCGGTTGATGAGCGATTTCGTGGGTACGACCAGGAAGGGGTTGCGCACCTGAGCCAGATGCTGGAGCCGTGCGGTTTCCGCGATCAGGGCGACACGATGAACTGTTTCGCCGTTAACGTAGTACCACTGGCCGCCAATGTGCCGCGCGTGCGGGTCCCGGCCATACGCCATGCGAAAAACCTTCTCGTAATCATGAATCAGGCTCTGCGGAACAATGGAATCCCCTGCCATGGTGTGCTGCAACATTGTCTCTGCCTTGCTAACTCACCTTACTATATTACCCTCTAAGTAAACACTTTGCCACCAAGCCACAAACATCCTAAGACTATGTTCATAACAAGCGGCTAAAAATAACGCCACGAGGACATTCCAACGACCGCAATAACCAGCAAGATCAGCGAGATACGCACGTGCAACTGCATCTTCTGCTGCAAGGCCGCCATTTCGGCCTGATGTGCCTCATTGGGTGGGCCATTCTGCGCGGCGATGGCTTGCGACAGCTTCATCTGTTCAGCCTGCAAACGGCTGAGGACTGCGCCGCCATGACCGGCTGCTAGAATTCCCGCTACTGCCCCTATTGTCAGCACAATTCCTGGCGCTGTCGATAGCCAATCACTACTATAGACACGCCCGTACAACAGAATCCCGGCCAGCACTGTCAAGCCCGCCGAGGCCCCCATAATCATGCTATAGCGCGAATGGGTCATGATATTCTGCATCACCTGACCATTGCGCATCTTCGCCATCGTTGGGATGACAATCAGAAACATGAAAAAACCTGCACCTACCCAAACGATCCCGGCAAAGATATGGATGAGCCGCAAAATAACCATAAACAAGTCCATCATGTTGCTCCTCTGGTGCTCAAAGGCTCAATACATAGGTCATGAGGTCCGCCACGTCCTGCGGATCCAGTTTATTAGCGTAGTCATTATACATCAGGTTCGAATAGCCCTGAACCATATAGAGGCCGGGCCGCGTGATGCTGTTGAAGGTGTACTGCTCGGCGCTCTGCTCCTTCACCCGGCTGCCCGCACGTGCGCCGAAACCGCTCAGGTCCGGGCCGACTCCACCGCTGCTGCCATCGGTCGTATGGCAGGAGGCACAGGGCGGCGCGTCGTCATGCGCCTGCAAGAAAATCTTCGACCCGCTGCCCGCATCACCCGCCGGGAGATCGTCCAGCGTGAAGGGTAATTCCGGCGGCGCACAGGCTGCCAGGGCCAGCAGCAGGGTCAGGATGATAAGTCGTCTGTGCATTGTCTTCCTCCTGATGCGTATCGCTCCCCAATGGGCGCATACATTGTGATTCTATAAATCCGTCGTGTGTGGGAGCAGCGGCGTGTGCCCCAGCCGGGCGACCACACCGGGTCGCCCCTACGATGATAATACGTCATTGTAGACGAGGCTTTGAAACCCTCCCCTACGGACAGTCTGACGATTGCCGAGTGCCACCCTCGCCCGCCATAACGATTTGATTAGCTCCGTTTGATTCTTCCTGCCCATTCTTTTTGGCGGCGGCCCCGCTTTCGCAGTATCATGAAGCTTTAACCACCCACAACCAAGACACGGCAGCATGGCAGGCCTCGAAGGCAGAACAATCAAAGGCTATGAGTTCCAGGACCTCCTCGGCGGCGGCGGCTTTGGTGAAGTATACCGTGCCGCACAACCACTGTTGAAGCGTGAAGTTGCCATCAAGGTCATCCTGCCGCAGTACGCCAACCAGCCTGATTTCATCCGCCGTTTTGAGGTCGAGGCGGAACTGGTGGCCCGCCTGGAACATCCTTACATTGTCCCGTTGTTTGATTACTGGCGCGATGCTGACGGGGCCTTCCTGGTCATGCGTTATCTGCGCGGCGGCAGCCTGGAAGACCTGATCGACAGCGGGCCGATGCCGCTGGACCTGGTGACACAGGTACTGGACCAGATCGCCGGGGCGTTGAATGTCGCCCACCGGAACGGCGTGGTTCACCGCGACATGAAACCGGCCAACATCCTGATGGATGAGGACCGCAACGCCTACCTGGCCGATTTCGGCATCGCCAAAGACCTGGGGCAAGACACGGCCCGCCAGACCCTTGAGGGGATGCTGACGCCCAATTACGCCGCGCCGGAGCAGTTCAAGGGCGAGCCGGTCACACCGCAGACGGACATCTACAACCTGGGCCTGATGCTGTATGAGATGCTCACCGGCCAGCCACCCTACACCGGCCAGATTCACGAACTGGTCTTCAAGCACATCAGCGACCCGCTGCCCTCACTGCATGAGCACATGCCGGACCTGCCGGACGCGCTCGATACCGTCCTGCAAATCGCCTCCGCCAAAGACCCGGCGGAACGCTACCCGAACGTGCTCAGCCTGGCACTGGCCTTCAAGCAGGCCGCAGGCATGGCCGCCGCCCCGGATACGCCGTCCATCGAGATCAGCCCGGCGGACATCGAGCGGCTGCACGCCGCGACGGTGGTCGATGACACCAGCGAACTGGAGAACCCCTATAAAGGTCTGCGCGCCTTCCGCGAGGGCGATGCCGACGACTTCTTTGGCCGCGACGAGTTGATCGACCGGCTGCTGGAACGCCTGCAGATCAGCGATGCGCGCGACCGCTTCCTGGCGGTGGTCGGCCCCAGCGGCAGCGGGAAATCCAGCGTGGTCAAGGCCGGGTTGATGCCGCGTTTGCGCCAGGGGGCGCTGCCTGATTCTGACAACTGGTTTATCAGCGAGATGTTCCCCGGCGCGAACCCGCTGGTCGAACTCGAAGCGGCCCTGCTGCGCGTGGCGATCAACCCGCCCAGCAGCCTGCGCCAGCAGTTGGGCGAGGACACGGAGGGCTTGCAGCGAGCCATCAAGCGCATTCTGCCTGCCGGGGATGATGACACCGAACTGGTGCTGATTATCGACCAGTTCGAGGAACTGTTCACCCAGGTCGAGGACGAGGCCGCGCGCGTCCATTTTCTGGACAGCCTGCGCGCCGCCCTGCTGGACCCGCACAGCCGCCTGCGTGTAATCGTCACCATTCGCGCGGATTTCTACGACCGCCCGCTGCAATACGAGGCGCTGGGCGAACTCATGCGCCGCCGCACCGAGGTCGTGCTGCCGCTTTCGCAAGCCGACCTGGAACGCGCCATTCTCGGCCCGGCAGAACGGGTTGGCGTCACGCCCGAACCAGGGCTGGTCCAGACGATTATCGACGATGTGGGCGAGCAGCCGGGCACACTGCCGCTGCTGCAATACGCCCTGACCGAGTTGTTCGAGCGCCGGCAGGGCCGCGTGATGACCCTGCGCGCTTACCAGGACATCGGCGGTGTCACCGGGGCGCTGGCCCGCCGCGCTGACGAACTCTACCGCGAGATCGACCCCGACGCACAGGAAGCCATCCGCCAGTTGTTCCTGCGGCTGGTGACCCTGGGCGAAGGCACCGAAGACACGCGCCGCCGGGTGCGCCGCAGTGAGATCGGCGGGACTGAGGCGATGGACCGCGTGATTGAAATCTACGGCCAGTACCGCCTGCTGACCTTCGACCGCGATCCGGTCACGCGCGGGCCGACGGTCGAAGTGGCGCATGAGGCGCTGATCCGCACCTGGGAACGTCTGCGCGAGTGGATCGAAGCCAGCCGCGACGATCTGCGCATCCAGCGCCGTCTGACCGCCGCGACAGCGGAATGGGAAGCGTCAGGGCGCAACCGCGATTATCTGGCTTCCGGCGCGCGATTGACCCAGTTCGAGGAGTGGAGCGAAGCCACCGAACTGACGCAGAACGAGGCCGAACGCAACTTTTTAGAGACCAGTCTGCGCGAAGAAGCGGCCCAGCGTGCCCGCGACGAGGCGGTCGCGCGCCGGGTGCAGAATCTGGGCCGGGCGACGATTGTGCTGGGCGCGATGATCGTCGTGGCGGTGATCGCCACCGTCATTCTGCTCAGCCAGGCTTCGACAGCGCGCAGTCAGGCGGATACAGCGCAGACCGAAGTGGCGCAGGCTGCCGCTACGCTCACCCCGGCGCAGGGCACGGTGGACGCGGCGGAAGGGGCGGCTAACACGGCCAACATGCAGGCGCAGACAGCGCAGGCACAGGTCGATAACGTCGGTCTGACGCTGACTCCGGCGCAGGGGACGATCATTGCTGCACAGCAGGACGCACTGGTGGCGAACGCGCTGGCCGGGACGGCGCAGTCCAACGCCAACGCGGCGCAGTCCCTGGCCGATAACGTCGGGCTGACGCTGACTCCGGTGCAAAGCACAGTCATCGCGGCGCAGGATGCGGCCTCAGTCGCGCAGGCACAGGTGGCGCAGGTGGGCGCGACGCTGACGCCCGGTTCTCGGTACGGCCATCGCAGCACAGGACGCGGCCCTTCAGGCCAATGCGCAGGCCAGCACCGCCCAGGCCCAGGTCGCCAACGTCGGGCTGACGCTGACGCCGCAGCAGGCGACGGTCGTGGCCGCCCAGGCGCAGGTCAATAATGTAGGCCTCACGCTGACTCCGGTGCAGGGCACGGTCGTGGCCGCCGTCGATGCCGCCAGCAGCGCCAACATGCAGGCCAGCACCGCCCAGGCCCAGATGGCCGAGGTCGGCGCGACCCTGACCCCGCAGCAGGAGACGGTCGTGGCGGCGCAGGAACAGGTCAACAATGTGGGCCTCACGCTGACTCCGGTGCAGGGCACGGTGGTGGCTGCTGAGAACGCCGCCAACAGCGCCAATATTCAGGTGGGCACGGCGCAGGCCCAGATCAACAGCGTGGGCGCGACGCTCACTCCGCAGCAGGCGACGGTCATCGCGGCGCAGGAACAGGTCAACAATGTGGGCCTCACGCTGACGCCGGTGCAGGGCACGGTCTCCGCTGCTGAGAGTGCCGCCAGCAGCGCCAACATGCAGGCCAGCACCGCCCAGGCGCAGATAGAGAGCATCGGCGCGACACTGACGCCGCAGCAGGGGACGATTGTGGCCGCGCAGGACGCCGCGAATACCGCGAATTTCCTGGCCGCGACGGCACAGGCACAGGTTGATACAGTCGGCCTCACCTTGACGCCGCAGCAGGCGACGGTGGTGGCGGCTGAGCAGCAGGTCAACAACGTGGGCCTGACGCTGACGCCGGTGCAAGGTACGGTCATTGCCGCGCAGGAACAGGTCAACAATGTGGGCCTGACTCTCACGCCGCAGCAGGTGACGATTGCCGCCGCGCAGGCCCAGGTGGAGAGCATCGGCGCAACGCTGACGCCGCAGCAGGCGACGATTGTGGCCGCGCAGTTCGCCGCCAATGCCGCGAACTTCCTGGCCGCGACCGCTCAGGCACAGGTCGATACGGTGGGCCTCACCCTGACGCCGCAGCAGGCGACGGTGGTGGCCGCCGAGCAGCAGGTCAACAACGTCGGGATGACCCTCACGCCGGTGCAGGGCACGGTCATTGCCGCGCAGGAGCAGGTCAACAATGTAGGCATGACGCTGACTCCGCAGCAGGGCACTATCGCCGCCGCCCAGCAGCAGGTCAACAACGTGGGCCTGACCCTGACCCCCGTGCAGGGGACAGTCGCTGCCGCCCAGGCGCAAGTCGCCAACGTCGGTCTCACCCTGACTCCGGTGCAGGGCACAGTGGTGGCGGCCAGCAACAACGCCAGCAGCATTGCGCTCTCGGTCAGCGCCCAGGAGGCCATCAGCAACGACAATTACGATCTGGCGCTGGCCCTGGTGCTGGAATCGATCCGTCTCAACCCCGGCCTGACCCAGCCGCAGCGCCTGCTCAACCAGATCGCCTACGGCAGCCCGCGCCTGAGCGTGGACCAGACGCAGGCGGTCGCCTTCAGCCCGAACAACCGCTTCCTGGCCGCCGGACAGGGTGCGGACGTGGTCGTTTGGGATTTGCAGACGCGGCAGGTGATCGACACGCTGCGCGGGCACAGCGGCACAGTGCTCGATTTGGCCTTCGACCCGACCGGCCAGCTTCTGGCGACCGGCGGGCAGGATGCGCAGGCAATCCTGTGGAACGTCAGCCCCTGGCTGAGCGGCGGCACGGCGACCATCAGCCACCAGTTGAGCGGCCACAGCGGCCCGGTCAACGCGGTCGCTTTCAAGCCGGACGGCAGCATTTTGCTCACTGGCTCGGAAGACACGCGCATCATCGGCTGGGACGTGCGCGGCGGCGGACAGGTGCAGACCTATCAATCCAGCTGGCCGGTGCAGAAGCTGGCCTATGCCGAGAATCCGCGCTATTTCTTCGCCTGGACCAACGCCGGGGCGCAGCAGATTTTCGCCGTGTGGGATACGGTCAGCGTGCGCGCCACCTCCAGCGAAGGCATCGTGCCGGAGGTGCTGTCGAGCAACAAGCGCTATGCCCTCACCGGCGGCGACAACAGTTCGCTCAAGGTGATCCTCGCCAACGGCCTGTCGGTGCAGCGCGAGTTCACACGCGGCTTCAACTGGGGCGCTGATTCGCTCAGCGGGGCCGATTTCGTCGGGCAGACCGGTTCGCAGGTGCTGGTCGGCCTCAATAACAGCAACAACGAGAACCGCCTGGTGCTGGCTGACATCGGCAGCGGCGAGATCCTGCGCAGCTTCGAGGGCGAGGGCGCGCGCCGGGTCAACGCGGTGGCGGTCAGCCCGGATGGCACGCTGGCTCTGACCGGCTTCGGCAGCAAGCTGGTGCTGTGGGATGTGCAGCGCGGGGTGGCCTTGCGCACGCTGGCGGCGCATAACGATCTGGTGGACTGGATTCGCTTCAGCCCGGATGGCCGCTACGCCCTATCGCACTCCGGCGATAACAACGTGCGTATCTGGGACGTGACCGGCGGCGACAGCGCCGAACTGCTGCGCGTCAAGGCCGAGACGCAGATCGCTACGGCCAATTTCCCCGGCTTCAACCCGCTGCGCGATGCGGTCTACGCGGGTGTGTGGATCGACATGTTCGAATGGAGCGGCACGACCGGCCAGCAGACAGGCCGTGTGAGCGTCGGCGCGCCGATTGTCAACATGGTCTACAACCCGGCCAAGCCGCAGGCCGTGACCATTCTGGATAACGTCGCCATCCTGTGGAACCTCGACGCGGGCACGAACGGACTGGTCAACCGCTTCGCCAACACCGACGACCACATGAACGGCGCGGGCGCCTTCAGCCCCAACGGCGAATGGCTGGTGCTGGATGGCCGCAGCCAGATTTACGTCTACAACATGGAGACTCAGCGGCGGACGGTCAACATCAACAAGCCGGGGCTTCCGCAGGGATTTCGTGATTACGGATCTGGCTGTCTCGCCGGATGGCAGCCGGGTGGTGGCCTCCAGCGGCGATCCGACGGTGCCGGAAAACACGCCCGGTGACGTGTATGTCTGGGATGGCACGAGCGGCGAGCTGCTGATGACGCTGCCACGCGAACACACGCGCACGGTCAACAGCGTGGACATCAGCCCGGACGGCCTGAGCCTGCTGACCGCCTCCGACGATAACACGCTGATTCTGTGGGATCTGGCGAGCGGGCAGGTGCTCAAGCGCTTCGCCGGGCACACGGATGACGTGAATATCGGCCTGTTCAGCCCCAACCCGGAGCGGCCCTTCATCCTGTCCGCCTCGGACGATGCTTCGATCATCATGTGGGACATCACGACCGGCCTGCCGCTGCGCCGCTTCCTGGGGCACACCGCGCCAATCACCGGCCTGAACATCAGCCCGAACGGCCAGCGCATGATCTCCAGCACGGGCGGCGATACCATGATTATCTGGCGCATCGAGACGCCGCAGCAGGTGATCGACTGGACCCTGGCGAATCGCTACGTGCGCGCCTTCAGCCCCGACGAGTGCGCGCAGTACAGCGTACCGAACTGTAACGCTGGCAGCACGCAGGTCATTAATCAGCCGGTGGCGACTCTGCCCGCGCAGCCGACCCTCGCACAGCAGCCCGTTGAACAAGCGACACTGGCGCAGCAGCCGGTCGAACAGCCCACACTGATTCCTCCAAGCACAGCGCCTACCCAGGTCTTTGTGGTCAATACCGGCGTGCAGGGCGTCAACGTCCGCAGCAGCGACAGCACGCAGGCTGCCGCTATTGGCGTCCTGAACGCGGGCGAACGGGTACAGGCTATAGGGATCAGCAGTCAGCGGGCACCGGTTGGTACCAGATCATGCTGGCGGATGGGCGTCTGGCCTGGGTGTCCGGTTCGGTTGTCAGCATTGAAGGTGACGCGGCCAGCCTGCCGCAGATCGCGCCGCCCGCCAGCGCCGCACCGCCGACCGCGCAGCCGACTGCAGCCACCCAGCAGCGACCGAGCAGCGGCAGCGAAGGCAATCAGGCCGAAGCGACCGAAGCCAGTGGCTACGATTGCAGCGCCTTCCAACTGACCTCCCCGCTGGGTTACATCAACAACGGGACGACGACTTTCTACTGGAACCCCCTGCCGGACGTGAACGGCGACTACTGGGTGACGGTCTACAACGAAGCGGGCCAGCAAGTGGCGATTACCGACGCCGGGAACGCCAGCAGCGCCGTGATTGATACCAGCGCGGCAGCGATTGGCCCCGGCTTCACCTTCAGCTACGAGGTTAACGTCTTCGTCAACGGCGCGCCCGCCTGCCCGGCCTCAAGCAGCGTCGGCCAGCGGCCCAGCTAGGATCCTGTAATCTGACCTTGCCTGCGGCTGTGAGCAGTTCTTTCGGCATCCAGCATTGAATACGCACGAGACCATCCGGTTATGAATGCTTCCATTATCGAGTCATGGCACGTTTAGACAGGTTTGTAGTTATCTCATCTGCTTGCTACTATTGCTCATGATCCCATGCAACCCCAGCCGAGTGGTGCGAGAACGCACGGAGGTAGGCTCGTGGCCGATCAATTAGCGAACCCGAAGACTCCTTACGATTTATCGACAATCAATCAGGTGACGCTGACCCCGATTGTAAGGCGAGTTTTGAACAGCGAAAGTGCTGTCATTTTTGATTGGAATTATGAGCGCATTCATGGGGGGGCGGGCGACGTTGGAACTGTCATATCGGCTATCTATCGTTTTCGAGGCAAGGCACATGATCGCAATATCGAGAAGGACTGGTCGCTTATCCACAAGGTTGTGGGTACGACAGCGGCAAAGGATAATCCAGCGGAATTCCGATATTGGAAGCGAGAAGTGCTAGCCTATCAATCGGGGCGCTTGACCGATCTGCCTGGCGGGCTGACTTCGCCACGCTTTTGGGGCACCCACGAGTTCTCTGAAAAAGTCGTTTGGTTTGTGGCTTGAAGATATTAGCGATGAGGTCGGGGCAAAATGGCCTCTGGAATATTATGGGGTGGTGGCTCGTCACCTGGGACAATTCAACGGCGCTTTTCTGGTTGAGCGAGAATTGCCTGCCTGGCCCTGGTTAAGCCATGACTGGCTACGAGCACTTGTTGAGGAGAATGCCACACCCGGCGCAGATCGTTTCCGTCAGACACTCGACGAACCCGACGTGCGTCGTTGGTTTATCGATGACGATGCCAGGCGCGTTTTCAGTCTCTGGGAGCAACGAGAGCTATACTTTGATGCGCTCAATCGCTTGCCACAGACGCTACTTCACCGCGATGCGTTTCGTCGCAATCTATTCGTCAGGCATGACGTAGAGGGTAGTGAGCAAATCGTCGCGGTTGACTGGACTTATGTCGGTATCGGCGCTGTCGGTGAAGACCTTGGGGCGCTAATACACGCAAGCCTTTCTTTTTCGGAAGTCTCTATGGCAGAAGCCAGAGCACTCGAAACAATCTGTTTCGAAGGCTATTTGAAGGGGCTAGGAGACGCGGGTTGGCATGGTGATCCACGCCTGGTCCGTTTGGGTTATGCCGCAGGGGCAGCGATGTGTTTTGGTATTGGATATGTTGGGTTGGAACCACCTCCCGAGGCTGCCTATCCCTGGATAGAACAGGCGTTTGGTCTGCCCATTGCCGAATTCATGATGCTAGCGTCAGACCTCAGACATTTGGAGCTTGAACTGGCAGATGAAGCTCGAACCTTGATGGTTCTCCTGTAGAAATCATATTGAATGCGGCTTGCCTTCAATGCAACCGTCTCGTCTTGCTCTATCCGAACAGTTGATCTATACTCGGCGTATTCGCAAGTGAGGACCTGCTCATGTGCCGCAATATCAGGACGCTCTATAACTTCGAACCGCCCGCCAGCGAGGACGAGATTCGCGCCGCCGCGCTGCAATACGTGCGCAAGGTGAGCGGCTTCACCAAACCTTCGCAAGCCAACGAGGCGGCCTTCAACGCTGCCATCGACGAAGTGGCTGCCGCTACCGCCCGGCTGCTCGATTCACTCACGACCACTGCCGCGCCCAAGAACCGCGAAGAGGTCGCCGAACGGGCGCGCATCCGCTCAATCCAGCGCTTTTCTCACTAAGAATCAGGCCATCGTACTCTGAAGCAAGCCGACCAGTGCGCTGAAGGCCAGCAGTTGGACGATGACGCCCAGGATCGCCAGAACGACCCCGGCGGCGATCATCGACAGGAAGGCTTTTAAGAAGCCGAAGTGATAGGCTTCGCCCACGCGGCCAATCACCTTGAAGGCGATTATCAGGCTGAACAGCCCCGCCAACCCTGAGAAGATCAACGAGATGACACCGCCCCCAAAGATGAAGGTCGCCACGATCCCCAGATAGAGCAGGCCGTAGAGGATCGGCAGGCGGCCATTGTAAAACGAAACCACCTTGTAGATGAGATGTGGGAAGGTCGCGTCGCCATGAAAGAGGAAACGCGCGACCACATGCACCAGAGACAGGTTCAGCAGCAGCCCGATCAGCCCGCCAATCCCGGCGACCAGCCCGAGGATCACGCCCATGCTGAGGTTAGACTCCTGGGCCGCGGCGACAAAGTCAGCGAAATCGGGGTCCACCGCTGCGGGCGGCCTGACGTTCTGTTCCCCGGCAGCGACTGCATCGGCATATTCCTGCTGGGCCGCCTGCTGCTGCGCGATGAAATTGTTGGCGGATTGGCTCACGACGATGGGCAGAAACAGCGTGGCGAAGACCAGAATGAAGGTGTAGATGGTCAGGTCCATCAGTGCAGAGGACCAGGTCGAACGTTTGACCTCGTTCTGATGCTCGTCCAGCACCTGGCGCGTCTTGCGCCGTTTTTCTTCAGACTCGATCTCTTTGATCTGGTCCGGGCTGCGCACAATCGACAGCGAGTTGTCCCCGCTGGTGCCGGTCACTTCGTCCAGCACATTGCGGAAGAAGGGGTCATCCTCCAGGGCGGGGTTGGCGTTGCGCGCTTTCGCCAGTTCTTTCAGCGCTTTATCGCGTTCGTTGTTGATCTGATAGCCAATGGCGTTGTCCAGAAAACCTTTGGCCCGCGCCTCATCTCTGGACGAAACCTGCGGCCTGGGCAGATGCTGAATATGGCCCTCCGGGACAGGTGCGCCCGCCTTTTCGTTCATAAACACAATGGCCCGGCTGGCAATCGTCCGCACCTGTTCGTCGTCGTCCTGCTCGGCAATCGTCTGGAGCGCCGGGAGCATGTCCACTGCTCCGGCACGGGCGATTTGCTTAATCGCGCGCACCCGCTCATGCGGATTGCGGCTGTCCAGGCCCTCGGCAATGGCTTGTGAAGGCATTATGATATCTCCCGCACTTTATTGTTTGTTCCCTCTCTCTTTATTTTACGGGATTCTGTGGGTGCGAGTGTCTGAAGGTTTTCCGAAAAAGATGTTTCAGGAAATGAGGGCTGTTGTTGATCCTAAGTGCCTTTTTGGTGTAGCATTGAGACGCTTTACGACAGTGCAGGCATAATTTCATGGGCATAGTAATTACACCGGACCAACAGCAGCTTCTCACTGGTGGCATGATTGAGATATTTGGTGCGGTGGTCGGAATCGCGTTCTCGGATTTGGCCGAACGTGAAGGCATCGCCAAAATCCGGGCGAAACTACGCGGCGAATCGCCGGAACGACGCGCGCTGAAAGAGACCCTGAAACTCGCATATGACGATTGCATGAAGGATCATCCTGCTCTCAAAGACAGTAAGTTCTTTGCGCTTTTTCTTGAAGAATCCGATGTGATTGGAGAACTCGACCAGTACCTGACACTGACCGAAATTCCCGATATCGATGTCCTGGCAGCAAAATGGCAATCTGCATATTTCCCTGCGGACTCTGGCTTTGACATTCGCGCCTATCTGACAGACTTCCTAAAACATGCTACAGCGCGCGTGAGCGCACATCCGCTCATGAGGCCCTATGTGAACAGTCATGCTTTCCAGGAACTGTACAAAATCTCCCAAGCTACCCTGGAAACAAATACACTGCTACACGTGGTCATCGGATTACTAACTGAACTTCGAAACCAGACTATTTCTGAACCAGCCCCAGCCCTTAGCCTTTTCAATGTCATAGCCACTATTGTTAGCGAACCTTCACACATTCCCGAAAAACCAGTCGTGTTGATTGGGCGCGAGGGACTACAAAGTAGGGTCGAAACCCTGCTCAAAACCGACAAACGGGCATTGCTGCAAGGATTTCCAGGGATGGGCAAAACAGCTCTGGCCGCAACTATTGCTGAGAAATGGGTGATCGAAATCGGCCCGGTACTCTGGATTAAAGCCCGCCAAGCTAACACCGATGCAATACTTGAAGGTCTTGTACATCCTTTTAGCCCAGAGAAACGTAGAGAAATCGCTGCTGCCAAGGGTGACGCTAAAATCACTTTGCTGCTTCAGGTTCTTGCTGATTCCAATGTGACATTGCTCGTAATTGACGATGCCTGGGAAGCCGAAACACTTTCTCCAGTGTTGAAAGGTATCCCAACACAAATGCCAAAACTCATCACGTCACGAAATAAACTTTGGGGACGTGGTTTAGTCGAAGTTGGCAAACTAGACCCGGTCGATTCGCTAAAGGTCCTAGAGTGGTATGCTGACAGGGACTATGCTGACGATGCATTTGCGATGGAACTCTGCCAAACGCTAGATCATCATGCTCTTGCTCTAAAGATTGCAGGTGACACGTTGGCGGTGGACCGTATTACCCCGGCGGAGTTATTGAGCAAATATGAAAATGCTCTGCACGACCTTGAAATGGCGTCTGAAGAAGAAGGACATCGCAGCATCGCAGATGCACTCATGCCTAGCTTTATCGCAATGCTATTAGAGGGCAAAGAGGGTGAATTAGCTCTTTTAAGTTTCATGGTTTTCGGTGCGTTTTTCGCCCCTTCCATCACACCAGAACTACTGGCCCTGTACATCTATGGCAGACCAGAAATCCCAGACGAGATGCTCAAGCAGTTCCGTGAGAAACTTCCTGACGCTTCAATACTGACAGACGAAATGATCGTCGCAAAATTACAGCAGTTGATGCTGAAGAGATCTCGATATTAGCCTGGTTGAGAACGCACTCAGATTGTTGCAGCGTCGTGGCTTAGTGGAGCGCGTGCCCCCAGATGATCGCAACGTGGCCTATTATCGAATGAACGATCTTGCTTATGGCTATGCCCGGGCCCAAGTCAATGGCGAGGGTCAGGAACGTGCCATTGATGCCTGCCTAGCCTACATTGCCATTTACGACACACCAAGCCAGGAAAACTTTGCTGCTTTGCGTCCGGAAATCGAGAATTTCATGGGGGCTGCAACTTGGGCTTTTGACGAAGGTCAATATGATAAAGTTGAAAGACTAGTATGGTCTTTGTATTTTGGAAACAAAATACTTCTTTATCAAGGCTACTATCGTGAGGCAGCAAACTTGCTAAAACAGGTAGTAGAGGCAGCGGTCCTGCAAGATAATCGGCCTAGTGAGGCATCACATCTTAGAAACCTCGGTGTCGCACATGGAAATCTTGGACAACATAAACAAGCCATTGTGTATTATCAACGGGCAAGAACTATCAGACGTGAAATAGGCGACACTCTTGGCGAATGCGTCGACTTATGCAAAATTGGCAATGCGTATTTTAGACTAGGACAACATGAACAGGCCATTAATTGCTTCCAAGAGGCCCTGACTATCGCTCAAGAGATCGGCGATCGCCGTGGCGAGTGCCATATCCTGAACAATTTGGGAAGTGTTTATCTTAGTCTGAGACAACATGAACAGGCTATTGATTGTTTCCAAGAGGCCTTAACCATTGCTCGCAAAATCGGTGATCGGCGCGACGAGTGTCATATTTTGAGCAATTTAGGGACCGTTCATACCAACTTGGGACGATATAGCCAAGCTATCAACCTGCACAATCAGGCTTTGGCGATTGCCCGTGAGATCGGTATCCAGCTTGATGAGGCGCATCAACTAAACAACATTGGCGCGGTTCATTATGCCCAGGGCAATTACAGCCAAGCAATTGATCTCTATCGACAGGCCCTCACGATCTTAACCGACATCGGCATACAGTATGAGATTGAGGTGGTGAATCGCAATATCGCTAATGCACAGTCAATTCTGGACATGCACAGCAAGGATCCTGTACCTCCAGCGGAGGATTGACGCAAAAACGGCCCCAATGTTTCTGGATGCACGATCCCGGATTTTCCTTTGCGCCTTTGCGTTGAATCTCTTGACCTTCTACAAGCCCACGTCGCGGCGCTGGAAGAACCACAGCGAGGCCGCCAGCAGAATCAGCGCCAGCGCGCTCAGCCCGGCCACGTTGGCCCAGCCGATGCCCTGCGTCACGATGCTGTTGACGTCGAAGTAATGGTAGACCGAGATCGAACCGACAAGCTGAGCAATATCATTGTTCTGGATCATGTTCGAGACCGTCGCCAGCATGTAGCTGTAGATGGCGAAGGCCGCGGCGGCCCCCAGCGCATAGCGGCGGTTGCGCAGCAGCGTGCCCACGAACATGGTGAAGGCCAGCAGCACCGCCAGCAGCGGGATGGAGGCGACCAGCGCCTCGGCGATCCGGCCCAGGTGCAGCGAGACCCCCGCCAGCCCGGTCCCCAGGATCAACCCGACATAGACGAAGACGATAATCACCAGCATGGTGACGAGGTAGGCCAGGAAGCGCTCGATGATGATCTGCCAGCGCCGCACCGGCAGGCTGAGCAGCACGTCCATGATACCGTCGTCCTCTTCGTTCATCGTCACGCGCATTCCCATGATGATCGGGTAGGCGGCGAAGATCAGCGAATAGCGAGTGAAGAAGGCCACCGCCAGGATACCCTCGGTCGTCGCCAGGATCTTCATCTGCTCGTCAATGCCCGCCATTGCCAGGATGATCGGCGGCAGGCTCTCGATCAGGTCCACCAACTGCTGCGAATTAAACAGCGGGATCAATCCGCCGATAATCAGGCCCAGCAGGCCCATGCCCAGGCTCCAGTACAATACCTGCCGCCGCGATTGGCGCAGCGTTTCGAGGAAAATGACTCCGAACATGAGAAGTCTCCAGTCTAAAGTCCGTAGTTGCAAGTCGTCAGTCCATGTTGCGGTATGTCTGCGCCGTCGTCTTTTGCCCTTGACTATCGACAAAAGACTCCCGACTATCGACTCTCTCAAACCGCTATGTCGCGGCGTTCGAAGTAGCGCAGCGCCGCCAGTAGAAACAGGCCAAAGGCCAGCAGCAGGATGAAGATGAACAGCGGGATCAGCCCTTGCTGGGCCACACGCTCACTGGCGTAGTAGGTGAAGACCGAGCTATAGCTGATAGCATCGGTGATGGCGCTGGTCATGGCCCCGGCAATGAAGCTGATAAAGTAGCTGGCGATGATGTAGGCGCTTACGATGCCCAGGGCAGTCGAACGGCGGCGCAGGGCAGCCGCAGCAAAGGCAGACAGCGCGATCATGAACAGTGTCATCGGCAGCATATTGATCGACCCAATCAGCAGACGTCCGCGATCAATATCTATGCCGGTAATCAGTGTCCCGCTGAAGAGGGCCACAAAGATGAACAGCACGATCCCGATGCTGATGACCACGTGCGCCGCGATACGCTCGACAATCAAGCGGGTGCGACTCACCGGCAGACTCAGCACAAAGTCGAGGATGCCCGATTCTTCTTCGTTGGCGCTGATCGCCATGCCAGTCAGCAGGCCGTAGACGGCCATCACCAGCCCAGCGTAGGTGAAGAAGATGGCACTGACGAAGCCCTCTGTGGTAGCCAGCGCGGCAGCGTTATCCGCCCCGAAAACCTGCAAGATCGCAGGCGGCATCATATCGAGCATGGCCCCCATCGATTCGACAAAAGCCGCATCGCCCATCAGCAGAATGACGAAGAAAGCCAGCAGCCCCAGCCCGATAGCCCAGGCCAGGCCCGCCTTCCAGTTGCGCCGCAGCGCTTCGGCAAAGATGGTGCCAGTCATGCACGCGCCTCCTCGTTATTGCCGTAGAAGGCCAGGAAAATCTCTTCCAGGCTTGGCTCGGCCACCCGTAGATCCACCACGTAGACATCGTTGAGGGCACGCAGCAGCGGGTCGAAATCGCCGGTCAGCCGCAGCTTGAGCAGGCCATCATTCATGCTGACCTCGCTCACGCCCTCCAGCGCTTCCAGTTTGGGCGCAAGCTGCCCGCCATCGCGCAGTTCCAGCGTCACCCAGCGGAAATCGGCATGAGTCAGGTCGCTGACCCGCTCGACTGCTTTCAGATCGCCATGCCGCAGAATGCCCACCCGGTCGCAGATGGCCTGCACTTCGCTCAACACATGCGAGGAGAGAAAGACCGTCCGGCCCTCGCTGCGTATCTCACGCATCAGATCGTTGAAGATTTGCTGCATCAGCGGGTCCAGGCCGCTGGTCGGCTCGTCCAGGATCAGCAGTTCTGGCCGGTTCATCAGCGCCAGCACCAGGCCCAGCTTGCGCCGGTTACCCGACGAGTAGTTACGTACCTTCAGGCTCAGGTCCAGTTCCAGACGTTTAATCAACTGCTGCACATAGGCGGTGTTGACTTCACCCCGCACCTTGCCCACGAAATTGACCACTTCCTGGCCGCTGAGGGTTTTCCACAGTGCCAGTTCGCCCGGCATAAAGCCGATGCGCTTGTGCAGTTCGACACTGTCGGCCTGCGCATCCATGCCCAGGATGCTGGCACGGCCCTCGCTGGGTCGAATCAGATCCAGCAGCAGACGAATGGTCGTCGTCTTGCCCGCGCCATTGGGACCTAAGTAGCCGAAAATCTCGCCCGGCTCGACGGTCAGGTTCAGGTGATCCAGAGCGCGCACCGCCTTGTCGCCGCTGCCGTAGACCTTGCTGAGATTCTCTGTCTGAATAACGGGTGAAGCCATCGGTGACTCCTTCTAGCTCTAAACAAGCGCTCCGCAGCAGTACTGCTGCTCAACTGAAGCCGCGCTGCTGCACTTCCTCAAAGTAGGCACGCGCATGGGCAACGATCTCGCGCACCACTGCTTTCCCGGCTTCGCTGTCGCCGCCCTCGGACGGTTCCAGATAGCGTCGGAACATCGTCGTCGTCTCTTCGATCAGCGGCCTGGGCATCGGGGTTTCTGCATCCGGGATAAACTCGCCCATGTTCAACAGACCGAACTGAAGCGCGACCCCCAGGTACGATGCCAGGTCAATGTCGATGTCCGCCCGCACCGCGCCCAATGCTTGCAGGCGCTTCAACATGTAGTCAATCATCTGACGGCGCTGCTGGTAGGCATCCCGCATTTCGGTCCGTTCCAGCAGTTTGCCGATGATGCGCCGGTTGCCCTGGTAGAGCGCCAGTAGAAAGGCGTTCTCGCGCACCGCCAGCAGTGCATTCCCGTAGATTCCGCCGAAAGAGCCGCCTTCCGGGTCGGCCTCGACTCGCGCCAGCCAATCGTCCATAAACAGGATGGATTCGTGCCAGAGCACCGCGTAGACCAGGGCGTCTTTCGACTTCCAACGCGCGTAGAGCGTACTCTTGGCGACCCCGGCTTCGCGCGCGATCTCATCAATCGTCGTTTTGTCGTAGCCGTAATGGGCAATCAAGCGGGCGGCAGCGGTCAGTATTCGCGCTTCGATGTCGTCTTCCGCCAAAATACCCTCATCTGCCAAACGATATGACCAGAAAGATACATACGGTCAAATCGTATGCCTGTTTTGTCTGCAAGTACCCCCCAGTTATTGGGGGTCTCGGTGAAAAAAACCGGTCGAAGGTCCAGAAACCGCTGCGTGAACTCAGGGTAGAATGAGCAGCATGGCACAGCACGCTGTGTCATCAACACCGCGCCGACCTTAAGGAGTGACGCCGCATGTTTCAGTCAAAAATCCGCGACATTGTGATTCCGCAGTACGAACACGCGCGATTGGCCGGGCTGCTGGCCGCGCTGTGGGGCAACGACGACTTCGACCGGCCTGCTATCGAGTCCGATTCCTTCGTCACGGGCGTCACCTTCCACGACCGGGGCTATGGTCCCATCGACAATAACCCCATCGGCAGCGGGCCGACCGAGCAGTGGCTGGCGATCCAGCAGCGCGGCATCGAAATCCGCTACGCGGACCCGGCAGCGGATACCCTGGCGCTGATGCATGTGCGGCGTTTATTGGCTGGCGAAGATACGCCCGAACGGCTGATCCTGGGCGAAAAAGCCGACGCGCGGATCGCCGAGCGTATGGCGGAGTCGCCCTACAGCGCCGCACAGTTCCGCTGGGCGGACCGTCTGACCTGGTTCTGTGACATGGCCTCGTTTGATTTCTGCTTCGAGGAGCCGAACGAACGCCGCCGGATGGTTTACAGCCGCCTGGACGACTTCGACAGCGGCGTCGAGATCGACCTGCGCCTGGAAGCAGGCGGAATCATCCGCATGGCCCCCTGGCCGCTGTCTGTGCCAAAGGTCGACAGCTTCATTGTCGGGTACGAAGCGCTGGGCTATCCCGAACGCCTGGAGCCGGTTCCGGTCTACGTTCAGGTGCTGCCCGCAGCGGATTGACCTTGCGGATCGCGCAGGAACTGGTAGAGCAGCGCGCCAACGCCTGCGCCAATGATGGGGGCGATCCAGTAGAGCCACTGGTCAGCCCAGAGGCCCGCCACCAGCGCCGGACCAAAGGAGCGCGCCGGGTTCATCGACGCACCGCTGATCGGGCCACCCCACAGCGCATCTAGCGCCACTGTAAAGCCAATCGCCAGCGCTGCCGGGGAGCCGAGCGCGCGGGTATCCGTCGCCACCGAGATAATCACGAACATCAGGACTGCCGTCAGCAGGACCTCCAGGCCGAAGGACTGCGCCGCCGAGCCACTGGGCAGGGTCGCGCCGAGCATGGCGACATCGCCAATGAGCAGACGCAGCGTCAGGGCGGCCAGCACCGCACCGGCAATCTGCCCGGCAATGTAGAAGATCACGTCGCGCCAGGGAAAGTGCCGTGTCAGCGCGAAGGCCAGGGTCACAGCAGGGTTGAAATGTGCGCCGCTGATATGCCCGGTGGCGGCCACCATCACCAGGATAATCAGCCCAAAGGTGAGCGCGACCCCGGTGTGACCGAGGCTGTGAGTTTGCGCGTCGATCATGATCGCGCCGCAGCCTGCGGTCACCAGGGCGTAGGTGCCGACGAGTTCTGCGCTGGTGCGCCGGATTAAAGACATCATGCGGCGGACAGACTCAGCAGAAAATAATCAATGCGGGCGGCAAGCTGATCCGCGATCTGTGCGAAGGCCTGGCGGCGGGCGGCAGGCTCGGCAATGGCGAGCGGATCAGGAAAGCCCCAGTGAATCTGCACCCCCTCGCCGGGGAAGGTCGGGCAGACCTCGCGTGCCCGGTCGCAGACGCTGATCACGTAATCGAACGCCTGCCCGGCAAAGAGGTCCCAGGACTTGGTCTGCTGGCCGCGAATGTCGATGCCGCGCGCGTCCATGGTGGCGATGGCATCCGGGTGCAGGGCGGTCGGCTGGCTGCCCGCGCTGAAGACCTCGACCTGATCTCCGGCCCGGTCGCGCAGCAGGGCCTCAGCCATTTGTGAGCGCGCCGCGTTGTGTGTGCAGATGAAGAGGACGCGCTGCGATGGCACAGGCTGCGGAACGGCTGCGGGCACCGATGCCAGCGCCGGATGCAGCGCCGCGCCTGCCGCCTGATAGAGCGTCTGCAACCGGGCCAAATCCAGGCTGTAGTAGACGTCGCGGCTGTCGGCCTCGCTGCGGCGGGTGCTGACCAACCCGGCATCGCGCAGCTTTTTCAGGTGGTAGGACACCAGGTTCATCGGCGCATTCACCAGCGTCACCAGTTCCTGCACCCGGTAATCGCCCTCGCTGAGCGCCCGGACCATCTGCCAGCGCAGGTCATGGGCCAGCAGTTGGATAAATACGTCAGGCATTCGACGGCTCGCTTTCCAATGCCTCCAGCCAGACCTGGAGCCGCGCGTCGATCTCGTCGCGCACGCTGCGGAACACGGCCATGATCTCCTCGTCGGTTCCCTCGGCGGCAGCCGGATCGTCGAAAGGCCAGTGCAGCTTTTTGCCGCTGGTGGCCCACAGCGCCTGCGGGCAGGATTTATCGGCATCGCTGCATACGGTAATCACGAAGTTGAAGAACATGCGCCCCATGTACTCGCGCACCGACTTGGAACGCTGGTCGCGGATGTCGATGCCCCGCTCCTCCATTGCCCGGACGGCGTAAGGATTCAAGCCCTTCGGCTCGATGCCGGCGCTGTAGACCTCGAAATCGGTCCCCGGCGCGCTCGCGCAGCAGGGCTTCGGCCATCTGCGAGCGGGCGGAGTTGCCTGTGCAGAGAAACAGAACGGTCTTCTTAGCCATTTGTCGCCCTTTTTATGCCTCAAATAGGATTGCTTCAATTTAATTTGAAGTATAATCAGGCGGTTACGAATTGGCAAGTTAAGAGAGGGTTAAATCGCCCGCAGCGGAGAAAGTTTCATGAAATTAACGAAAAAATAACTATCTGTTACATAAGTCGTGCCATACTGAAAGGACCAGCACGACGCTGGTCTGAGCAGAAAGTATGACATTATGCCGATGTCAGTCGATTGGGATGATGCCGAACACAGCATTATCCTGATTACGATCACCTATCCCGTCACCTGGGAAGTATTCGATGCGGGCGTGGACGAGGCCGTGCGTCTGGCTAAAACCGTGCCGCATCGCGTCGATATTATCAGCAATCCAGGCCCGACACCCATGCCCGACGGGTCGCCTTTACCCCATCTTCAGCGTGCCTTCGGGAATTTTCCGCCAAATGTCGTGCTGATGGTGGCGCTCATCACCAATACCTTTGCACGAATCACAACCTCAGTAGCCGGGCAGGTCTATCTTGGGCCGCGCTTCAAGGTGGTCGATTCGCTTGAGGCGGCCTACGCAATCGTCTACGCTGACAGGGCAGATGCCGAACCCTCTTAAACACAAAATGCGGCACATGAGCATCGCTACGTGGGGGCCTGAGCCTCTGGCGTCGCTTCGGTGGCCGGGACGAAATTGACCTCGAACATCTTGGGCCAGTCCTTGCCGGTGATGAGGAAGGTCTCGCTGTCGGGCAGGTAGACGATGCCGTTGAGCACGTTGGCCTGGGCCTGCTCCTCTTCGGTCAGGAGGCCCGCCGCGTCAATGATACCGGTGACAGCGCCGCTCTCTTTGTCGATGCGCAGAATCAAATCGGTATACCAGACGTTAGCGTAGACGCTGTCGTCCACGCATTCCAGTTCGTTCAACTCCTCCAGCGAGCTGCCAGGGTCGGCGGTCGGCGTCGTATCGACCGTATCCGCCAGGGCCTTAATCGTGTTCCCATCCACCGTATACTGGCGCAGCGGCAGGCCGTCCAGCGTCACCTGCCGTTCTTCAATCACGGCGAAGGTCTCCGGGTCGCGCAGCGCCAGGGTATCGCTGCCGTTGCTCATGAAGATGGCCGAACCATCGTAGCACAGCCCCCAGCCTTCGCCCTGGTAGCTAACGCTGCTCACGTCCAGCGGAGCCTGCTCGGTAAAAGCCGAGAGATTCACTTTCAGCGCCACCTGCGCGCGCCAGGTGATCTGGTAGAAGGTGTCGTCCACCAGGGCCAGGCCCTCGCCGAATAACTGGTCGGACAGCGCCAGCACCAGCCGCGGTTGGCCGGTCTCCGGGTCCACCTGCCGCAGCGTGGATTGACCGTACTGGCCGGTGCTTTCGTAGAGATAGCCATCGTGCCACAGCAGGCCCTGGGTGAAGGCCTGCGGATCATGCGGGCGCACGGAGAGCACCTCCACGCCCAGGTGTTCGACCTCTGGTGCCTGTGCGCTGACCGGCAGGACCAGCAGGAAAGCGTACAACAGCGTGAGTAGTATCTTCATAATGAGTGTTTATCCAGAGTCTTCAGGGAAAATAAGGGGGTCGGGCAGGTCGTTGAGGCTGCTGGGATCGACGCGATGGTCGTTGATGGTCAGGCTGCTCAGCAGCACCGGCAGCAGCGGGCGAATCTCTTGGGACTGCGCTTCCGGCGCGCTGATGTGACAGACGACCAGATCGCTGTGATCCGGCAAGCTGAGCGCCAGCAGCATCGTGACCGTATCGTCACGGTTGTTGAGCAAATAGTACGCTGCCTGATATTGATCCCAGTGGAAGGCGACCGGTTCGCTGACGATAGCGCCGCCGACGTAATCCGGGTCGCTGACAACCTGCTTAAGTACGGCCCAGGCCATGTTGGCGTCGTCCGAATCCGGCAGGGTGAAATGGTCGATATAAGGCACGAAGATGTGGACCAGGAAACCGTGCAGCCTCATGCCCAACGCGCCGGTATCGACGTACTGGTTGAGGACGATTCCGGCGTCAGTGTTATAGGTCTCCCAGCCATCGGGCACGATGATCGCCAGGTCTACACGTTCACCCCGGTGACGAGTCCACTGCTCCGTTTTGGCAGGCTCGGTTTTAATCGCCATCATCTGCACGCCCTCGCTGGCCCCGGTAATAGAGTCGCAGCCTACCACGATGGCGAGTATAAGCAGCAGTCCAAGTTAAATCCGCATTAGAACCTGCTAGATTATTGTCCGAAAACCTCGCCCCCAACATCATGCTAACATGAGCCTGGAAAGAGGCATAGTGAGTGGTGAGGAACTCTCATCAGATTATTACGCAGCACTCAGGCGCTGGCGGATCAAGCGCCATAACCAGCGCAGTTCCTCGATGCGCAGCAGAAAAGCCATCGCCAGGTACAGTATCAGGCTGATCCCGCCGCTGAGAATCACCAGCAGCAGTTCGCGCAGCAGCCCGTCCGTGCCGATGCGTGCGCGCAGCAGCGGCAGCGTCAGGCCCGCCACCAGGGCCATCAGCAGCGCCGCCACAGCCGCTTTCAGCACCGTCAGCCACAGATTCTGCCGCCCCAGGCCGCGCAAACGCCGCGCCAGCAGATAGGCCGAGACGGTCGCGTAAATCAGGTGCTTGGTGCTGTCGGCGATCATCAGGCTGAACAGGCCGTAGGTCGGGAAGAGGGCGACCGCGATGACCATATAGACGCTCAGGCTCAGCAGGCCAATCAACGCCGGGGTGAGCGTGTCCTGGCGGGCGTAGAAGGCGTAGACCAGCAGCAGGTCCAGCGCGGCGAAGGGCAGTCCCAGCAGATACAGTCGCAGCGCCAGCGCGGTGGTGGCGGTGGCGGTGAAGGCCCCATGTTCGAAGAGCAGGACGATGATCGGCGTCGCCAGGACAAACAGGCCCAGCGTGGCGGGCAGAATCAGGGTGATCGCCAGCCGCAGGCCCAGGCCCAGCGTATCGCGGAAATTCTGCAAGCCTTCCTGCGTGGTCAGCGCCGCCTGCCGCGAGAGCGTGGGCAGAATGGCGATGCTGATCGCGGTGGCGACCAGGCCCTGCGGGAACTGAATCAGCGTGGTGGACAGCGTCATAATGCTGATGCTGCCCACAAAGCTCTGGCTGGCGAGGTTGTAGCTGAAGGTGCGGATCACCAGGGTATCGAGGATCAGCGAGAACATCACCGGGGTGTAGAGCTTCACGATGCGCCGGATTGCCGGATGCCGCCAATCGAGATAGGGGCGCAGGTGCGTGCCGCGCAGGCCAAAGATCTGTAAGGCGACCTGCACCAGCGAGCCGAGCAGCCAGCCGAGGGCAGCGAAGGTGATGGCATGAGACGGGCGCGCCGAAGCCCAGACGATGCCCGCAGGTCCGAGGCTGGTCGTCACCTGCGGCGGCGGGACCAGCAGGACCATCACCAGGACAATCGTGCTGTTGAAAGCAGCCCCGGCAAAGGCGGGCCAGGTGAAGACGCGCAGCGCGAACAGAGTCCCGCTGAGGACGGCGAACCAGCCGAGAAAGAGCAGTGCCGGAGCCGTCAGGCGCAGCAAATCGGCAGCCAGCCGCAGTGTGCTGAGATCATAACCGCTGCCGACAAAGTGGACGATCTGCGGGGCGAAGACCTCCAACAGCAGCACCAGTACGGCCAGCAGGACCGTCACCAGGCTGAGCAGCAGCGAGACCAGCCGCCACAGCGCCGCCCGCCCCTCGCGCGCTTCGACCTCGCTCAGCACCGGGATAATGGCGCTGTTGACGTGCCCGGCGATCAGCAGGTCATACAGGGCTTTGGGGACGGTGGTGGCGACGATGAAAGCATCGAAGACGGCGGAAGCCCCGAAGAAATTCGTCAGCACCACATCGCGCATCAGGCCGAAGACCCGGCTGGTGATGTTGCCCAGGGCCAGCACGCCGGTCGCACGTGCGACGCCAGCCTTCGTTTCCGTCTGAGATGGCACTGCGGTTGAACTCGACAGGGGCAAGGTCGCTTGTCATAGGGGTCCGTGTTCGTCTCCAAGCGCAGGCATTATAGGGGATGACGCCCCTTCTAGCCAGATATGTGGGGGAAAGCCCTACAAAATCGCGCCAAAACAGCGGGTTTTGCCTGCTACACGGTGGCGCTGGAAAAGACTACCATAAGTGCATCATCGAAAAAGAGAGAGTAATCAAGGAGAAAGCCACATGTTAGACCTGCTGAAACGGAAACAAGTACGGGTTATCGGTGAACCTCCCTTCGCACGCTTCCTGTTTGGCGATGTTCGTATGTCGGTGCTCTGGTTGGCGGTGCGTGTCTGGATCGGTTTGCAGTGGATCTCGGCCTCCAGCCACAAACTCGGCAACCCGGCCTGGATGGATACCGGCGAAGCGCTCAAAGGCTTCTGGACCAGCGCAGTCGCCGTCCCGCCCAATGGCGGTCACTCGGCCATCGCCTTCGATTGGTACCGCAGCTTCCTGCAAGCGATGCTGGATGCCCAGGCCTACACCTGGTTCGCTAAACTGATCGCGATGGGCGAACTCCTGGTCGGCATCGGTCTGATTGTGGGTGCTTTCGTCGGGATCACGGCCTTCTTCGGCGCGCTCATGAATTTCAACTTCATGATGGCCGGGTCCGCCAGCATCAACCCGCTGCTCTTCGCCCTGACCGTTGGCTTAATCCTGGCCTGGAAGATCGCCGGTTTCATCGGTGCAGATTACTTCCTGCTCAACTGGATCGGTACGCCCTGGAGCCGGCATGAGTACAAGGAGCAGACAACACAGCCCCAAGTGGATCCCGTACCACAACCTTCATATAGTGGTGCTGCGGGTGACTGACCCGACATCAAACAGATAGACAAGAGGGGCGCAGCGCTGCGCCCCTTTGTGATTTCCTACAAATCGTGATAAATCGCTTGACAAGATGATATATCGTTTTTATACTTAAAATGCGCTTAAAAATTTGTGAAGAATTGTTGATTGTTGATAAAAACTTAGCAAAGGAACCCGCCCGGTGCGGGTTCTTTTGTTTTCAGGACCGAAGGTCTTCCAGCGCGCCGTAATGCACCTGCCCGGCGACCTGCTGGCGTGTGGCATCGGCCTCGCGGCGGTCTTTGACTACCTTCGCCGGGACTCCGACGGCGACGCTGTAGGGCGGCAGGTCTTTCGTCACCACCGCGCCCGCCCCGACCACGCTGCCCTTGCCGATAGTCACGCCATCCACCACCACCACATTCGACCCCAGCCAGACGTCATCCTCAATCGTGATGCCCTGCGCGGTGATGCCCTGATCCTTGATGAACTTGTCCGGGTCGCTGTAGACGTGGTTGACGGCGGCGATCTGCACGTGCGTGCCGGTGTAGACGCCATCGCCGATGTGGACGCCGCCCTGGCCGCGAATGCTGGTGTATTCGCCGAAGAAGCAGTGCTTGCCGGTGAAGATGCCCGCGTGCGGCAGGTCGCGGTAGTTGAAGACGTGGAAGCTGCTGCCGTACATCAGGCTGGTGCCCTCGCCGATGTGAATCCCGGCGGGCAGCGCGTGCAGATAGACCTGACTGTCGAGATAGACGCTTTTGCCCAGGTGGATGTTGGCCGGGCAGAGCAGGCGGACGTTATGCTCGATGATCGGCAGGCCCTCCGCGTGCAGCAGGGCCTTGTAGGCAATGCCGCGCAGTCCGATGCCGACCAGACTCGGCAGGCCGCCCAGCAGCGTCATGATGAGCTGCTCAATCAGGTAGCGCGGCAGGCTGGTCGATTGGCTTTTGAGGTAGTACTGCAATTCTTTGAGCATGGACATGTGATGGTTCCCCATATCTTCATGGGGCGCTGCCCCATACCCCGGCAGGGAATTTGATCCCCTGCACCCCTACCTTGATATTGTGCCAGAAAAAGAGGTCCAGGAGATCAAATCTCCTGGTAGGGGTTTGGGGGCTAAGCCCCCATATCAGCTATCCGCATTTGTGATTTCCGAGCACAACAGATTGTGCCCTTACTAAAGGCTTATTGGCATTATAGGACGGTGAGTTCGTGCGGCGAAAGCGCCATGTGGAAGGCCCGGCGCATCCGGGGGGTGGTGGTCATCGGCTCGCCATCCAGCGCGCTCAGGATCATGGTGGTCGCATCGGCCAGATCGCAGGCCGCCCCAAAGCTGACCGGGAACTGCGTCAGGCAGTGCGCCAGATTTCCCTGGCCGCGTCCGCGCCCGGTCATCACCAGAATACTGTGGACGCCGACCGACAGCCCGGCCTCCACATCGGTCCAGGCATCACCCACCAGAAAGCTCTTGCTCAAGTCAATGCCGTAGTCCGCCGCTGCCTGTATGAGCATCCCCGGCCTCGGTTTACGGCATTCGCAGTTCGCATCGGCATCGTGAGGGCAGTAATAGACCCTCTCGATGTGTCCCCCGGTCTCCTCAACCACATCAATCATCTGGTCGTGGATCTCCTGAATGGTGCGTTCAGAAGTAATCCCCCGGCAGATCACAGCCTGGTTGGTGACGACAAAG
Organism: uncultured Chloroflexia bacterium; assembly: GCA_963772595.1. Classification (GTDB taxonomy): domain Bacteria; phylum Chloroflexota; class Anaerolineae; order Aggregatilineales; family Phototrophicaceae; genus CAVYXZ01. Next base: position 178,328 of record CAVYXZ010000005.1, read on the forward strand.
ATGGGCAATCCGGTTTCGCTCAGGCGGCGAATACTCTCCAGCGCCTGTGGCAGAAACTCGAATTCCTCCCAGCTTTTCACGTGATCGGAGCGATTCTCGTTAATCACGCCATCGCGGTCGAGGAAGATCGCCCCCATTCCGGCGTAGGCCATATGCTATCCGTTCGCTTCGGCGACAGGCGCGAGCATTTCGCTGGCGCGCAAATTGATCGCCCGCAGCTTCTCACAAATCGCATGTTCCAGCATCAAATGCACATCTTCGACCATCGCCATGTTGCGAAAATCGACGTGTACCGGGTAATCCACCATCGCTTTGAGTTTGCCGCCATCAAAGCCGCAAAAGCCGACGGTAATCGCCCCGGCATTGTGCGCGACCTGAATTGCGTTCAGCACGTTCTGGCTGTTGCCGCTGCCGCTGATGCCGATCACCACATCCCCCGGATTGACCAGCGGGGTCAACTGCTCAGCAAAAACGGCGTCGTAGCTGATGTCATTGCTCAGAGCGGTCATCAGCGCATTGTTATCCGTCAGAGCGACAACGCGAAAACGCGGTTGGCCGTCAATGATCGGGCGCTTCGCCAGGTCACAACCGAAATGCGTAGCAGTAGCAGCGCTGCCGCCGTTGCCGAAGATATAGACGGTTTTTCGCTGTTTATTCGCTTCTACCAGGACATCGACAACGTCATCAACTGTTTTGAAGGGGATTGTATCGAGGATGGCTTGTACGGTTGCGAAATAATGACGAATATCCATGCGTGGCTCCTAAGGGATTGGGCACGTGAGCTAAGTGCGCTACGTAACGCCAAAGTTAGTACATTGGCCTTGCGCCAACCAAACAAGCCACCTTACAGCTTCAGATTCTATATATTTTTCACAAACCTTCAGTACAGGGGATTAGAACAAGTTCCTGAAGGCCCGTTTTCCATAGGAAAATGGACCTGTATTCAGGGGGACAGATCTTGCATTCGCTATTCAGTGTGCCGCTCTGAGAGTCAGCGTACAGGTCTCAGCGCTGGTGCAGCAGGACCTGCGGCCCGTCGAAATCGAAGCGGAAATCCAACCGCTGCAAGTTCAAGGATTCCAGGGCCTGGGTTACGTCGTCCTGCCGGTCCTCATGGCAGTAGAGCATCATGAAGCCGCCGCCGCCCGCGCCCGCGATTTTGCCACCCAGAGCGCCGTTTTCACGTGCCGCACTGTAAGCCTCGTCGATCAGATCGTTGGTGATCGAACTGACCACGCCGCGTTTTTGCAGCCAGGACTGGTGCAGCAGGTCGCCGAAGGCGTCCAGATCCTGGGTCGTGAGCGCCTGCATCATTTCCAGCCCCAGCGCTTTGATGCGGTGCATCCGCTCCAGCGTGGCCGGGTCACGTTCCTGGCTGGCGTTGGACTGCTTGCGCAGAATGCTGCCTGAATCGCGCGATTTGCCGGTGTAGAACAGCATGATTCGCCGCTGGAAAGTATCCATAACCGGCGGATCAAGTGCGACCGGGGTCACGCGCGTTTCGTCTTTGGTGAAGCTGATCTGGTTGAGTCCGCCCATCGCCGAGCCGTACTCATCCTGTTTGCCGCTGGGCAGGCTCAGCTTGTTGATGCTGATGTCGCAGGCGATCTCTGCGATCTCTTGCTTGCTCAGCTTACGGTCCTGGTAAGCGGCCAGCGCCGTCACGATGCACACCGCCACCGCGCCAGAAGACCCCAGCCCGGTGCCGGGCGGAACCTGCGAGGACAGAAAAATGTCGAGACCGTCGTAGTCACCGAATTCGCGCAGGATCGCTTTTGCCAGGCCGAGTTCGCCCTCTGGCTGCATCTCTGCACGCCCTACGTGACGGTAGAAAACGCGAAAATCTGAGGAGATGATTTGAAGCGTGTCCTCTGCGCCTGAGGAGATGATGGCATAGACATAGCGGTTGATCGCCGTATTGACGACCGCGCCGCCAAACTGTTCATAATACGCCGGCAGATCGGTCCCACCGCCGCCAAAACTGATGCGCACCGGAGACCTGGCAATCAGCAGCAAAAGCATACCTCCATTTTTGAGAGAAACGCTGGATAGCCTGTACTCATTTCATAGTAACATCATTTCTGCCAATAAGTCGAGCCGCTTCCAAATCACCCCACGCCGTTATAATCAGAATTGACAGGTTGCGCAAATCAGGTGAGAATGTTGAGACGCTCTACATGAGGTTTGACCGGTTTGTTCCTTTATCGTCTGCGCATCTTCCTGACAATCGCGCTGGTACTGAGTGCAGTGGGGGTGATCTTCTATAGTATTTCACTCAGCACCTATAACGAAGGCCTGGATAACTATAATCGCCAACTGACTGTTGCGGTGGGCACGGCGATTGGGGATGCACTCCTGAACGTGACCCGTACCGCCGAAGTCCCTATGAATCGCTACCAGCTGCTGCAACTCGGTGAACATCAAGACTTGCAGGCGGTAGCGGACAAATACGGAACGACGCTGGATCTCCTGCGTTTCGTCAACCAGATCGATAGTTCGGTGACCGAAGGCAATGGAGAACTCATTATTGTGCCCGTGAACGTCGACGAACTGACTCCGCCGCGTGTACTTCAAGTGTACATCGCGCAGGAGGGAGACACGCTCATGTCTATTGCGCAGCGCAATGATCTACCGGTAGAGATATTAGAATACGATAATCCGGTGCTGGCCGAACGCGGGGTGATTCCCGGCGACACAGTCTTTCTTGGCACCCAGGTAATCTTCTAGGATGTGACGGCTTGAGATTCTTTCTACGCTACGCCCTCCTGCTAAGTCTCTTATTCAGCGCCTGCTTGCCGCAGACACCCGCTTCGCCTAATGTGGTCGTGCCTGTCACGGTCGTCAACTCAGAGGATCTGGGTACTGCTGTGCAGGCTGCTCTCACCGGCACCGCTGGGTCGAGCAGCGCCATGACCGAAACCGCCCTGGCGACCGCCGGGATTTCGCCTACACCCAGTTCGACGCCGACCGCGACGGCAACCCCGCTGCCGCCGACCGCGACACCCTATCTTTCACCCACCGCCACCGCGACGGCAACTGTGACCTCGACGCCGACCAACACCGTCGTGCCGACCAACACGCCCCGCGCTGACGTAGTGGATCAGCCCGGTCAAATTCGGGTCGTGAATGCCTGGCGGGCGGACGATGCTGTGCCTCTGAACCTTTTCTTCGACGAACTGCCGATTGCCTTTGGTCTGAATACCGGTGATGTAACGGCCTATCATGCTATTGGCCCGGATGAAGTGGTTCGGGTCCGCGCTATTCCGCCTGCTGTTCAGGTGTTTGTGCCAGGACAAGTTGACCCGGTTATAAAGCAGCCGCTGGCTGTTGTCGATCAGGTAGTCAGTGTGCCTCAAGGCAGCAGCGTGACCGTCCTGATTGTGGGCGCTCCGAGAAGTGGGGCGCAGGCTGTGATCATCAACGAAGACCTGTCACCTATGGCTTTGGGCCGCTCGCGCGTAACCCTGGCCCAGGCCAATCCGGCTTTGATTGACGTTGATCTGTCAGAAATGTCACGGCAAATCTCACTGGTTTCGTCGTTGAGTTACGGACAGGTCGTCGGGCCTTTTGATTTCGACAGCGGTGCCTTTTCCACAACGGCCTTCAACTCCGAGACGCCGGAAGCCCAGTTATTCACCCTGCCCAGCTTCTTCCTGGACAGCTTCGTTAATTATCTGGTCGTCTTGATGCCTGGAGTCGATTATGGGCGCAACTTCCTCTCGACAGAGGCGCTCATTGTCAAAAGCTCAACACGGATGAACTTTTCCGATGCACCGGTGCGCTTTGTCAATTCATCCCCTGCGGTCGGGCCGCTGACGATTAAGTTGAATGGCGACGTACTTGTCAGCTCTCTGGAAGTCGGCGATATTTCTCTGCCTCAACCTGTCTCCAGCCTCCCTATCGCGTTGATTATTACGAGCAACGAAGGCGCGGTCGTCCTCAGAGGCGAACTACCGGAGCGGCCAAGCGACGATCTCAGTGAGCGCATCATCATGATCTCCGATCTCCCACCAGAAGAGATCGATAAAACAAGTCTTGATCCTCAGCTTGTTGATCTGTCCGTCTTTGACCAACCGAAACCTTCAGCGTCGGCCTTTGCAAACCTGCGCTTGCTCAACGGCCTGACCGGCGCGACGCAGACGATGGACCTGGAAGTCCGGGCAACCAATCCGTCTGAAATTCTCAATCCTATTGGCGTACCCCAGACAGCCGAATCGGATATGTCCTGGTCCCGCGTTATCCGGGGCGTAGGCTTCGGCGAGTCGTCTGATTACGTCACGCGCGCGGCCAACATCTTTGATATGCGGGTGGTGCTCTCCAGCACAGGCAGTGTGCAGGCCACGCTGTCCCACCTGTCGCTGCTGCCCGGCGGAACCTATGACTTGATTATTGTCCCCGGAAGCGGTACCGGCACATCGCGGCTGCGCGTGCTTGAACCGGATCCGCAGGTCTCGATCCTGGGATCGCGCCGGGGGGATGCAGCGGTTGTGGACGAAATCGTGGCGGCGACGCTGACCAGCCTTGCGCCACAAAGCAGCACTGCGACGGCTGTTCCTCGTACCCCCACGCCGACCATTTCACCGGTGCCTACCAATACTCCCAGGCCCACCAACACACCGCGCGCGGCTGAGGCTTACCTGGAGGTTATGCCGGCACCGCCAAATGCTGCGCGGGGCAGCCTGGTGGTCATCGGCCACAACTTCCCGCCCCTGGTTTCGTTTACCCTGGGAGTCGATACGAGCCAGCCGCTGGTCAACAGCCGGATCGACGAGGGCGGCGAGTTCAGCCTGGTGTTTGATCTCCCGCCGACGATCCAGCCCGGCGCGCACGTACTGCGTGTTTGCGCTGACTGCGGCCCCGATGGTATCCAGCTTGAATCGCTGGCCCCCTTCGTGGTGGCAGACTCATCGGTCGAAGCCTCCCTGACGCCCACACCCTAGTATGCAGAGTGGAAACTATCTTATGCGTAAGAGCCTGCTTTTCTTGCTGTGTCTGAGTCTCCTGGTCTTCACCAGCGGGATCCTGCTGGCCCAGGAGGACAGCCTCGGCAATACCGGCGATCTGCGCGTGATTAATGCCCTGATCGGCCTCGGTCCGGTAGATGTCTACGTCAATGATCTCCAGATCGGTGCATCCCTGGCACCGGGTGAGGCGACGCCGTTCCTGTCTCTGGACCCCGGCCAGTACAATGTGAGCGTCTATGTCGCGGGCGTTGATACGCTGTCGCCGCCGATTGCCGACGTGCTGATTGATCTGCCACCGGGCGAGAGCAAGTCGGCAGTCGCCTACGAGACGCGCTTTTCCTCACCGAACAGCTCGGCTGTCGATAACGCGGCGCGGGGCCTGGACCAGGCCGGGACCTTTATGGTCCTGACGGATAATCGCAGCCCGCTGACCCTGGGTCAGACACGCCTGACTGCCGTTCACCTTGCGCAGAGCAACCCCGGCAAGCTGAGCATCGCCTATCCCTCGCGCGCTTCGCTGCTGCATGAAATCAGCCTGGAGCAGCCTTACGGCGACATCGACATTTCTGCCGGGGTGTATCCGCTGACGATTGTAGATGCCGATAGCCCGGACCTGACTCGTCTGGCGTTTATTGGCGACCAGGTCTTCGAGAGCAACGTCCACTACACGCTGATTATCGTCCCGGATCTGCAGATAGATCAGTCCGCTCAGGATTCGACCCCGCGACTGCCGGTCCTGAGCACACGCCCGAACTCTCTTCGTGGTTCGCGCGCCGATCAACCCGCCGGAGAACGGCATTCAAATGCGCCTGATTCACGCGGCGCACGATACCGACGTGACCGACCTGTACATTGATGGGCGTCTGGCAGTGCCGCGCTTCACCTACGGCCAGTACACCCCTTACCTGGGTCTGGCGCGTTACAGTCATCTGATCGAACTCCGCCGCCGGGATGACCCACCGGATGCCGAACCGCTGGCGACGGTCGAGTTCGAGATCACGCCCGAAAACCGGGATCAGCAGTACTGGTCGCTGCTGTTGTTGAACGGCAACAACGTGGATGTCTCGTCATTGGACCTGCTGCAAGCGCAGGATCCAGTCTCGCTGGGCAACAATACCAGCGACCGGGCCGTCAGCGTCTTCAACACAGCAGGCGGCCTGATGACGCTGGTGCTGCTGCCGGATAACATTGCCCAGACTCAAACCGGTCTGTCGCGGGTGCGCGTGATTCATGCGATTGATGGCGCGCTGGAAATCAGCCTCTTTGCCCAGGGGGTGCCCCAGCCACCGAGCGCCGCCACGCCCGAACCGAACGCCCCTACGCCAACCCCCAGCCCGCCGGTGCGCGTGGTGGAGCCGGTGTTCTACGGCGTTGAAGCCAATGAAAATGAAATTCAGGCCGGGGTCTACGGTGAACTACAGTTCATTGCCGGGAACAGCACCGAGATCCTGACGCTGACGAACTACCGCTTCCTGCCCGGTCTGGTTCACACTTTTGTCCTCATCGGCCTGCCCTCCGGCGAACCGGCTATTCAGGCACTGGACATCCGCGATTTCGGTCACGGCGCGCCCAGGGAGCGCTTCTACGTCGGGACCATTAGCACGGCTGATAGCGTGGCAGCCAGGATACGTGCCGAACCGACGCTGGCTTCGCCGATCCTGACGCTGGTGGACAGCGGCAGCGAGGTCGAGGTTTTGGGCCGCAACAGAGATAACACCTGGATCAAGATTCGCTTTGAAGTCGAGGATAGTGCGGTGCCGCGTGAGGGCTGGATTTCTGAGCCGTTGATCGAAGTGACCCGCCTGGGCGAATCGATCCCGACAGTGGCACTGCCTGTGCGGGAATAGACGCCCGCTCAACCGCAGTCTACCAGGTTGAGGATTGGCCGTACCCATCCGGCAGCGGCATGTCCACGCGGAAGACGCCGGGACCGCTGCGCTTATCGGGGAAGGGACTGCCCCCGGCGGGTTCAAGCGAACAGCCAACCCGCTGGTAGCGCTCCAGAGGTTCGTCCAGATTCAGGATGAGGTAAGTGGGACCTTCACGGGTCTTGCCATAGACTCCGCCGCTGCTGACGCTGCCCTCGCCGTTGACGAACCAGAGCTGGTAGGCCTGGTCATCGCTCAGCACCGGCAGGTTATTGACCATCAGCACCGCCGTATTGTCCACCGGGTTCGCCAGCAGTTGACCGTCGATCTCGCCGTAGTTATCCGCCGGGGCCAGCGTCCACTGGAAGATTCCGTCTGTAGACGCCAACTGTTGGTAGAGCGCTTTGGCCCGCTGGTAGTAGCTCTGCTGCGGCGGTGTGTTCAACTGCGCAACAAGGGCGCTGATGCCGAAGAGGACGGCAATAATCGCGGCGGCAGGCAGCCAGAGACGTCGTTTTCGCGGCGCGGGAAGCGGGGCCAGTTGTGGCGGCGGCTCCGAAATACGGCGCAGCAGGTCCTCGCCCAGGTGAGCCGGGGCCGTCTGCACGCTGACCGTCAGCACCAGCAAATCGGCCAGAGTCTGGTACTCCGCCAGCAGGGCCTGCGCCTCTGCGTCGTCAGCCAGCATCAACTCAAACTCAGCGCGCTCCTCCTCATCGAGGGCACCCAGCGCATAAGCGGGTATCAGGTCCAGAAAATACTCTCGTTCCATAGGTCCAATCTGTCGCGCCTGTATAGACAGGCTACGTAGCCGAATCCTGCTTCGGATGTACCGGGGCATCTGAAAGCCAGATCGTGCGCAGCTTTTTCATACCCTGACGAATCCGCGTCTTGACTGTTCCCAGCGGAATCTCCCGGTAAGCGGCAATGTCGGAATGAGACATCCCGTAAAAATAAGCCAGTCCAATCGCGTCCTGCTGTTCGGGCGGCAGTTGGTGCAGCACGCCCAGCAAACTGCGCCGCAGTTCGCTGCTGCCGGTCGAAAGCAGCGTCTCCCACAGGTCCGGATTCTCGTCGATAAAGAGCATGGGTTGGGTGGGCCGCCGCCGCTGGCTTTTGCGCAGGGCATCAATTGCCAGCCGCCGCGTGATGGTCAACAGCCAGGTGACGAACTCGCCTTTGTTGGGATCATAGCTGGCGGCCTTTTGCCACAGGCGCAGGAAAGTATCCTGTGTGACTTCCTCAGCGGCCATGCTGTCCCCCAAGACGCGGAAGGCCACTGAATAGACCAGATTAACGTAGCGCCTGTGCAGTTCGCATAAGGCGGCTTCGTCTTCTAGTTGAATACCTTCCAGCAGCGCTTCTAGAGAGTCGTCCTGGCTCATCACGGATTCATATGCAGTCCACCTATTCCGGTATCATTGTAATCAAGGTCCGGCATTCCTCAAAGTGAGGGGGTGCTTTCTCACAGGATTCACATGCTGTTTGTCAGGTCTGAATGGCCGGAAAAACAGACAGGGGACCTCGTGAGGCCCCCCGTCAAGCTCGGAGATGATCTCCCTCTACCCTCTTATTTGCCCGTGTTGGCGTACTGGATGCAGTCGCCCTGGTTCTTGAACCCACTGCCATCGGCCCGGCTGAGCGTTTGCCAGCCGCCGCCTTTACAGGCATCTTTCGAGAAACGGACCACGAAGCCGCCACCGTCGTCGTCATCGTCACCCTGGTTGTCATCGCCACCGGTGATGATGTCCTGGTCGATATTGATGATGACGATGTTGACGGCCACGATGATGATCGTATCGCCGCTGGAGACGCTGCTGCCCTCCACGCGGATCACATCGCCGATGGCAATTTGCGTCAGGATCGGATCATTCTGATCGACCTCGACGTCAATGTTGTAAATCGTGATGATGTTGACGTTGATAGCCTGCACCGGCCCTTCGATGACGATAGTCACTGGAGGCAGCTCGCCGGTCGTGTAATTTGCGCTGTCGGTATCCGTGACCAGCGTCCCGTTAAAATCAGCGCTGACGGTAGCGGTATCGGTGTGCGTATCGGTCGCCTCGAAGGGGCCAATGACGCATTCAAAGCTTGCACCTGGATCCAGGCTGGTGGGCAGGGTGCAGCTGCTGGTATCGAACACATCGTCGCTGAGCGTGATCGCCGTCAGGGGTACGCTGCCGCTATTGCTCACGGCAAAGCGGAAGTAAACCTCGCTCCCTGGCGCAACCGCCAGACCGGGGGCGGAGTCGGCGTCCTGCCAGTTGGCATTATCCGTCGAGACCTGTTTCTCCACGTCAATTGAAGGCCGGTCGCCGCCGAAATAATGGGCTGCGTCGCTGTCCTGAACGATCACATCACCAGCGGTCGCCTGAACAGTGGCGAGATCGCTGTGCTGTCCGGCTTCGGCAGGGAAGGGGCCAATCGTACACTCAAAGAAGGCTCCCACAGCCAGCGCCGCCGGGACCGAGCAGCCGCTCAAATCGTAGACATCGTCCAGCAGGCTGAGCGCGCTGAGTTCGGTCTGGCCGGTATTACTGACGACAAAGCGGAATGATACCGGGGTCTGCAAATCCACCTCTGGCCCTGGCGCATCATCCGCGTCCTGCCAGACGGCGTTATCGGTCGAAATGTACTTCTCGACATCGACCGCAGCGCCCTGACCAGCAGGCGGTTCCGAGGCCGGAATGTTCAGGATGATGACCACCTGCACCGGGACGATGATCTGCGCGCCGCCAGAAATGACGAGGTTGCCGTTGACCTCAAGAATGTCCCCGGCGTTCAATTCGGTCAGAAGCGGGTCGTCCGGGTTGAACTGGATATTCAGGTTGAAGATCGTGACGATGTTGACGTTGACCGCCTGCACCGGGCCGCGCAGCGTAATGACGGGCGACATGATGCTGTCGCCGGTCAGAGTCAGCGTATCGGCCTGAATGCTGATGACACCTGTCGAATCGTCCACCTGACCACCGACCTGGACGACATCGCCCACGGTAAGGCTGCTGAGCAGCGGGTCATCGGCCTGGACAACGATGTCGATATTGGCAATTGTAATGATATTAACGTTGATGGCCTGTACCGGCCCTTCAATGACAATCGCGTCTGAATTGTCGTCTTGAAGACCCGAGGAATCCCCTAACACCGGCACTGCGCCTAGAATCAGCAGCGCCAAAATAATGCTAATGAGTCTTCGGAACATGAGGTCGTCCCCTTAGTGATTGCTTATCATTGAAACCCGTATACAGGCTGGAGATGTTACGAATCGGCGGGATACTGCCCGCAAACCGGGACCTAAGTACCAGATCAATCGGCCTGGTAGGGGTGCCCCGGCTTTAGCGCTGCATCAGGGCATCGACCTCGGCGCGCTGGGGCATACTGCGGGTAGTGCCGGGACGAGTCACGGCCAGGGCTGCTGTGGCATTGGCGAAAGCAAGCGCATCCGGCAGCGCGCGACCTTCGGCCAGGGCTACTGCCAGCCCACCGTTGAAGGCATCGCCCGCGCCGGTCGTATCGACCACTTCAACCGGATAGCCCGCGACCTCCCCGGAGTCGTCCTGCGTGGCCCACAGCGCACCACGCGCGCCCGCCGTCATAATCAGCGTCTGGCCCGCGTGCCGGACCAGTTGGCACAGGTCATCGGAACGCGCGCCGAAGAGGATCTCCAGTTCGGATTCGTTGGGCGTCAGGTAATCGGCCAGGGCCAGCAGCTCGTCATCCAGCGGCGCGGCAGGGGCCGGGTTGAGAATGGTCTTCAGGCCCGCCGCCTTTGCCGTTTGCAATGCCCGCTTCACCGTCGCCATCTCGATCTCAAGCTGGGCCAGCAGAATGTCCGCCGCCGCAATCGTCTCACGGGCGGCCTCGACATCCGCCGGGCTGAGGGCGAGATTGGCCCCGGAGGCGACGGCAATGGCGTTCTCGCCGGAATCGTCCACGAAGATCGGCGCGACCCCGGTGGCGTGATCGGCATCCTGGCGGACGTGCGTCGTGTCGATACCCTCAGCGGCCCAGGTCGCCAGGGCGGCCTCGCCGAAGGAATCGCGGCCCACGCAGCCGATGAAGCTCACACGCGCCCCCAGACGCGCCGCCGCCACCGCCTGATTCGAGCCTTTGCCGCCCGGCCCGGTGACGAACTCGCGGGCCATCACGGTCTCGCCCGGTCTGGGCATCCGCTCCATATACGTCGTCAGGTCCATGTTAAAGCTGCCCACGACGATGACTGCCGCTGTCATGCCTGTCCTCCTGTGCCGGGGACCACTCCGCCCCGGTCATGCTGTAGATCATGGTGTCGATGTAGCGTTCCGCCTGCCAGTCGAGCTGTGGGCGGCTGCCCTGGTAGTGGAAGCCCAGGCGCTCGGCCACGTGGCGGCTTTTCAGGTTATCGGCGGCGCAGCGAATCTCGACGGTCTGCAAACCCAGGTGGGTGAAGGCATAGCTGGTCATAGCACGGCAGGCCGCCGTCATCAGCCCGCGCCCCTGGAAGCTCTCGCCCAGCCAGTAGCCGATCTCGGTCATCTGCTTGCCCTGGTTGATGTAGTTGTAGCTGATGACCCCGCCCAGGTGATTGTCAACCCAGAGGCCCGCGTGCATCCCGCTGCGCCGGGCGTGCTGGCGCAGACCGAAGCGAATAAAACGCCGGGTATCCTCCAGGCTGCGCGTGCCATCCACCCAGGGCAGCCAGGGACGCAGGGCCTCGCGGTTGCGATTAATCAATGTGAACAGCGCGGTCGTGTGTGCCTCGGTCAGCAGGCGCAGTTCCAGGCTGTCATTCACTCTCAGATGAAACATTATCCAACTGCTGCAATTTCACCACTGCTTCGTCAATCAAGACCAGCAGATGCAGTTTGGCATCGTTGCGAGTTGCCTCGTCGCGCTGGTCCACCACGATTTCGTCATGGCGATTGTAGACCACCGGGTAGAGATCCGGTATGGTGTCGCGGTTCACCAGCCCGATCTGCTGGTCATCCGCGCCCGTCACGCTGTCCGCGAAATCGGCGGTCTCGTACTTGAAGGTCGCCTCGCCAAAACTGTTGGTCAGCATCACCCCCAGCGAATCATCGGGAGAATACTCATCGCGGTCGAACAACTCCACCTTCACATTCGCCAGCGGCTTGCGGGTTTCGCGTACCAGGACGCGCACTGTCGTCACGAATTCCATAATTCCTCCTTCCCGGTCGGTTCAGCATGAGTATAGTCAATTTGATCCGTTCGCGCCGCAAGAAAACCGGTCTCAGGCGGTCTGAAACGCGCCGTGTGGCAGCAGCGCATGGACCCCGTTCGTGCCGTTGACCCGCTGCGTGACGCGCATCTCGACGATCAAGCTGGCGAGCGAGAGCGCATTGCGCCGGGTGATGCCATGCTGCTGGGTCATCAGATCGAGCATGGCGTCCAGGGCGATGTCGTAAGCGGTGTTGAGGTCCGGGTCGAAGCCCAGCGTCACCCAGCCCGCCGGCGTGTCCGCCTGAGGCGTCTTGAGCGGCATATCGTCGCGCAGTTCGAAGCGCAGATCGACCCGGTCCATCGGGCATTCGATGGCCGTGCCGCTGATCTCGCCGTCGGCCTGGACCGCATGGCCGTCCCCGGTCGAAAACAGCGCACCCTCGACCGCAATGGGCAGGTAGAGCGTGCTGCCAACGACCAGTTCCTTGCAGTCCATGTTGCCTCCGCAGAAGCGCGGCGGCGCAGTCGAGTGATTGCCCGCTTCGTTCGGCGGCATCCCCATCACGCCCATGAAGGGCTTGAGCGGCACCACCTGGCCCAGTTGATTGCGCGCGATCCCGGCGGCCTTGTCCAGGTCCCAGTAGAAGAACTCCCGCGAATCCGGCCCCTCTGCCCCGGCGTTCCAGCCCCAGTCGCCCGGCTCGATGACCTCGATGTGGACCACCAGCGTCATGCCCGGTTTTGCGCCCCGTATCGCCACCGGCCCATTGAGCGGGTGAACCGCGCCGGTCTCAGGATTGCGGCCTGGGAAGGTATGCCACTGCGCGCGGTCCTGCCCGGCAGGGCGGCTCAGGTTCCAGCCTGCGTCGATGGTGCGATAGCGGACTGTGTCGCCGGGGTCAATCGTCAGCACCGGCGGCAGCTCGCGTGAAAAAGGGCTGTGAATGATGCCGGTCTCTGGTTCCAGCGTGTACAAGCTCATGATTGCTCCTCTTGTTGAATATCGACCGTGTAATCTACCGCGCCATCCAGCGCCAGCCAGAAAGGCCGCACCAGATCATAATCGCAGTCGCCCTCGGTGATAAAGCGGACGCGAATGGTGATCTGTTTGGCCTCGTCGTCGCGGGTCATGGATACAATCTCGTGCCGGGCCGTGCAGCCGCTGCCCCGGTTCCATAGGCCAGCCAGGATGCGCCCGCCGCTGAAATCGAAGGGCACCCGCTTGACCGGCTGGTCACAGAGCTGGCTGTGATCGGCCAGATCGTAGAAGTTGATCTGCTCTGCCTCGCTGCGCAAGATGAAGACTCGCCCGGCAGCATCCGCTGCCGAATTCGAAGCAAATACCCGCCATGACCTCGCTGGCATCCTGGGCCAGCACCGTGCCAATCGTCGCCGTCGGCACGGGCTGTGCGGGGTCAGGCGTAGGCAGGCTGCTGGTCAGATAACAGCCTGCGTTTAGAAACATCAAAAACGTAATGAAAAACCCGGCCCAACGGCCCCGCATCCCTTTATTCCCTTCACAGATTCTTCACTCTCTTTTGGTGGTTTGAACTCGCTTCCATTCTTAAAGCATGGTAAGATGCTCAATATGACTAAAACCCGAAAATGTAGGCAATAACCTAATGCGTGTACTCATAATTTCGGATATCCATGCAAATCTTACCGCGTTTGAAACCGTTCTGGAAGACGCGCGCGATCAGTGGGATTATGTGTGGTGCCTGGGGGATGTGGTGGGTTATGGACCAGATCCCAACGAATGTGTCGAACTGCTGTGCAGTATGCCGCATCTTTGCCTGGCGGGAAACCACGATTGGGCAGCCCTGGGCCGCCTGGATATTCGGACTTTCAACCCGGACGCGCGCAAAGCCGTCAACTGGACGCGCGAAACGCTCACGCCGGAAAACACCCACTATCTCGAAGACCTGCCGACAACCTTCGTCATCGGCGATTACACCCTGGCGCACGGCAGCCCGCGCGAGCCAGTCTGGGAGTATATCCTGGAACCGCTGATTGCGGCGCTTAATTTCCCGCATTTTGAGACTCCTTACTGTCTGGTGGGCCATACGCACCAGCCGGTGATTTACGAACAGATCGCCGACGACGGCGAGACTCAGGTCGTGATGCCCAGTTATCGCCAACAGCGGCAGCTCAACGGCCACCGCCAGATCATCAATCCGGGCAGTGTGGGCCAGCCCCGCGACCAGAACCCCGATGCCGCCTATGCGCTGCTGGATGTCGAGAACAAGACCTGGGAGCACCGCCGCGTGCCCTATGACATCGCCGCTGTGCAGCAGCGGATGCGCAATTACGATATGCCTGATCGTCTGGTGATTCGCCTCGAACACGGCTGGTAGGCAGCGCATGACCGAGGACCTCAGCCCCAAAACACGGGACTATCTGGTCGAAATCTACCGGCTGAGTGATCGCAGCGCCGCCGAAAGCCCCTACGTCGGTACTTCTGCCCTGGCGGACTTGCTGGATGTCAGCGCTCCGGCGGTCAACCGCATGGTGACGCGGCTCAAAGATCTGGGCCTGCTGGAACACGAACCTTACCAGGGCATCCGCCTGACCGAAGCGGGCAAACGCGAGGCCCTCAAGCAGCTCCGGCGGCACCGCATCGCCAAAGCTTTCCTGGTCAACGTGATGGGCTTCGGCTGGCACGAGGTCAACGAAGAAGCCAACCATCTCGCCTCCGCGTTGGACGACCGCATCACGCAGCGCATGGCCGAGATGGCCGGGAACCCGACTCACGGCCCGCATGGCGAACCGATCCCCGATGAAGACGGCAGCGTCGAACTGCCGGACGATTTCTTCCTGACGAACGCCACCCCCGAACAGGGTCACCTGCGCATCAGCCGCGTGCTGACCCGCGAGACCGACCGCCTGGAATATATCGCCGCGCTGGGCCTGACGCCCGGCTGCGAGGTCGAGGTGCTGCACGTCGCGCCCTTTCACGGGCCGATTCAGCTCAAAGTCGGCGACGAATACCGCATCATCGGCTCCAACCTGGCCGATTTGATCCGCGTGTCGCTGGTGGAGTGATTTTTTGTGAGGCGCTGCCCCACACCCCGTATTTGACATGAATTGAAAAGAAGCAGACCTGTGTGATCCGGCCTCTGGAGGGAAACGGCGTTTTCGTGTACACTAGGCGGCGTGACCATTTGCGCAAGTGGAGACCGAGTAATCATGACAACTGACTCGCGGACCTGGTTCTATACCACGCCCGAACCCCGCCCCTACTATATCGAAGAACGGGTAAACCATACCCTGTGGAAAAATCGCCTGCAAACCCTGTCGATGACCTGCACCCAGGCAACGGTGCCGATCAAGATGGAAGGCGACTGGCAGGGCAATCCGGTCAGCTTTGAATGGCAGCCCGGCAAATACTTCACCCTGCGCATGGGCCAGGAAAGCCGCGAGTTGATCGGCACGGTGCGCCAGATGCTGATGATGCGCCCGGCGCTGTCCTATGGCGACCCGGAAGGCCGCCACGTGGTCGAATGGCACACGGACGGCGGCGACGACCGCTGGCGGAACATTCAGGGCGATCCCAGCTACCAGGGGCTGCGGCGGCTGCGCAAAGACTGAATGTAACCTCAGGTCAATACACGGCGCGCCGTATCTCTACGGTTTTTATAACCTTCTGATTGTTACGCCTACACGTAAGGTCCGCGTCTCACAAGCCGTCAATACAATACATTGAACTCATATCGAGGACTCTCAACCATGGCGACGTCTGTTGTGCGGCTGGGCCGCGAGGGAATGCGCTGCGAGATTTCGGCCCGCCAGCACGTCATTTATGCCGATGAACCGGAAGACAGCGGCGGCAGTGATCTGGCCCCGACCCCCACTGAGATGCTGTTGGGCGCGCTGGGAAGCTGCATTGCCGTCACCAGCCGCATGTATGCCGAGCGCAAAGGCTGGCCGCTGGAAGGCGTCGAAGTGTCGCTGGACATGGAGCGCTTCAGGAAAGACGAATACCCCGGTTACGAAGGCGACTTTCCGTTTGTTCACGAAATCCGCGATCAGATCATCTTTTATGGCCCGCTGGATGACCAGCAGCGCGAACGGCTCCTGGAAATTGCCGCGCGATGCCCGGTCCACCGCGTGATCGCCAACCCGGCCTTCTTCATCGAGGAGATGATCGCGGCGGAGGCCGACGGTCTGCACTGCAAGCAAACGGATTCCTGTGGCAGCTTGACAGGCGCTTTAGCATGTTCCACAATCGGGCGCATGGAGACACGAGGCGAAGGTTCAAGCTATGAAACGCTTTGGCGACTGCTACATTAGCTATGCTGAAGATGTCGAGACCCTGAGATTCCCCTGGGGCGATATTCACCTGCTGGGCGAAGAGCGCATCAGCGGCGGCAAGACGATGACGCTGGGAGCCGTGACGCTGTTTCCCGGCCAGGGGCACGAGCGTCACAATCACCCCAACGCCGATGAGTTCATCTACGTGGTGTCCGGCCAGGGCGACCAGATGCTGGACGATAAGCCGCCGGTGGCCGTGAAACCGGGCGCGAATATCTTTATCCCGCGCGGCGTCTTTCATTCGACGCTGAATACCGGCCCGGAGCCGATGCAGTTAATCGTGGTTTACGCGCCGGCAGGCGAGGAAAACGTCCTGCGCAGCCTGCCGGGTGTCGAGATAATTCCCCCTCAACAAGCTTAAAATACCTCAAACACAGGCTGATGACCGCCAGGTCCAGCCGATTGCGCGTTACCCTTGTCGAAGCGTAAATAGGTAATCTGGTTGATTGCGCATCTTTACGCTTTGACTATATTTTACAGATTGGTGCATGGGATACAGGGGCGGCATGATGACGCTACTGGATACGCGCAAGTGGTCGATCCCCGCTGAGGCTTCCGCAGGGCGCAGACATACCATTATTATTCCGATTGCCCGACCACAGACGGCGCAGCCCTTGTTGAACATCGCTGCTGGGCTGCTGCACGGGCAGCGCGGGCGAATTGTACTGCTTTTCATTGTCACCGATCACGACGCCCTGGCCGCCCCCAAAATCGCCGAGTTGGGCGCGATTGTCGAGACGGCCTATCACGAAGCGCGGCAGTTCAGCATTGAGCCGAAGATCCATCGCGCCGACAGCGTGGTCGAAGGCATCCTGGAGATGGCGCGCAAATATCGCGCCGAGATGATCCTGCTGGGCCTCAGCTACGCGGTGCGCGGGCAGGTGGAACTGGGGCCGGTGGTGGAGGGCGTCATCGAGCGGGCAAGCTGTGATGTCGCCGTCTACCGCCGCCCGATCTTCCCGATTATCGAGCGCGTGGTCGTGCCGGTAGGCGGGTCCATCGCTTCGCGTGTGATTCTGAACATCGGCGTCCAACTGGCCCAGGGATTCAGCCTGCCCTGCGAAGCGCTGCATGTCCACAACAGCGGCGAGGAAGACGACGCGCGCCGCCACATGGACGATCTGATCGCCAGCCTGCCGGACCCGGCCAACGTGCGCATCAACCTGACGCCGGGCATCAACGCGGCTAACAGCGTGCTGTCCTGGGCGACCGAGTACGATCTGCTGGTGATCGGCTTCTCGGAGCGCAATCCGCTGCAAAAGTGGCTCTACGGCGATACAGCCCAGTGCATTCTCGACCGCGCACGCGGCCCGGTGCTGATGGTCTCGCGGTCTATCGACAACGCCGGGATTCAAGCCCTGACGAAACGGCGTCTGAGCTTTCTGCGGCCAGTGCTGACCGAGACGGAGCAGGAGCACATCGTCTGGCTGGCGAAGGACACGGTCATGCCCTCTCAGGACTACGTCGTGCTGCTGATCGTTGCCTCACTGATTGCTTCGCTGGGTCTGCTGCTGTCCAGTGGTGCGGTGGTGATCGGGGCCATGCTGGTCGCGCCCTTGATGCAGCCGATTATCGCCATGGGGATCGGCCTCTGCACCGCCCGGCTGAATCTGATGCGCAAGGCCGCCGTGACGATTGCCCTGAGCGTGGGGATCGTGCTGGCGCTGGGCTTCGGCATCGGTCTGCTGATCGCCCCACCGGATCCGACCTCGGAAATGCTGTCGCGGGCCTATCCCTCGCTGCTGGATGCCGCTGTGGCCCTGGCAGCAGGCTTCATCGGGGCCTATGCAACAGCGCGTAAAGACATCCCCTCGGCGCTGGTGGGCGTCTCGATTGCGGCGGCCCTGGTCCCGCCAATCTGTACGGTCGGCATCAGCCTCGCGCTAAGCGAACCGCGTTTAGCCCTGGGGGCCATGCTGCTCTTCGTGACCAACCTGGCCTGTATCACCATGATTACGGCGGTGGTCTTCTTCTGGATGGGGATGCGCCCGACCCGGCTTGACACTCACACGCGGCGGCGGCGCTATATGCTGCTGCTCTCCGGTTGCCTGTGCGTGCTGCTGATGCTGGCAGGGGTGCTCAACTATACCCGGCAGCCGACCGTCGAGCGCATCTCCGAGTCACGGCTGGAGACCGTCTTGGCCCCGGCAGAACTGGTCAACTTGCAGATTCGCCAGCAGGACCCGCTGATAGTGGTAGCGACCGTACGAACCAGCAGTTCGCTCACGCCGGAGACGGTGAAGATGGCCGAGGTCATGCTCAGCGATGATCTGAATACGCCCGTGCGCCTGCGTATCGTGGTGCAGCAGGTCATTTACGGCGATGAGGAGCGGCCCTGAAGCGCACGCTAGCGCTGATCGGTGTCGTGCGGCACCACGTCGGCGGTCTCCTGATACCACTGCAGCAGCCGCAGCCGCAGCGCCGCCAGCGTTTCGGCGTAATCCGGCGAGTCAATCAGATTGTGGCATTCCTGCGGGTCGGCGCGCAGATCGTAGAGTTCGTCGGTCTCGTACAGACGGTGGACGTATTTGAAGTCCGGCGTGCGGCACATAGCCGCTTTGCCGTGACTGCCATCCTCGCGGCCCTGCATCTTCAGACGCGGATGATACAGCTCGTCCGGGTTATAGAAAGACGAGCTTTCGCGCTCCATTGCCTGAATCTCGCCCAGGCGGCGGCCTCCTTCGCAGAAGACCGCGTCCCGGTGGCTCTCTGTCTCGCCTGCGATCAGCGGCAGCAGCGAGCGCCCGAAGCCATCATAACCCGGCTCAATGCCGGTCAGGGCATAGACGGTCGCCGAGAGATCGACCAGTTCGACCAGCGCATCGCGCACCCCTGGCTGTGTTTTCACAGCGGCAGGCGGCTTGACGATGAAGGGCACCCGCGTCAGACAGTCTTCGAAGCTGTTCTGATTCTTCTCCACCAGACCATAATCGCCGGTGTAGTCGCCGTGATCCGAGAAGAAGAAAATCGCCGTGTCGTCGTAAATCCCGGCCTCGCGCAGGGCGTCCAGAATCATAGCGAACTGAGCATCCACGCGCGCGCACATGCCGTAATAGGTCGCCCGGAGTTCCTGCCAGCGTTCCTCCGGCCAGCCCTGTAAGCGCTGACCCTCAGCGATCCCGGCTAGAATCTTTGGCTTCTGCGCCTGTGCCCAATCCGGAGTAGGCGTGCGCGACGGCAGTTTAGCCCGGTCGATCATGCTGTACCAGGGATCCTCGACACCATAGGGCGGGTGCGGATAGCTCAGCGGCAGGTAGATGCACAGCGGCTGATCAGGCGGCGCGTCCTTAATCTGCCGGACCGCGCCCTCGACCATCGCCCAATCGTTATCGTAATAAACCTCGTCGCCGTCCGTATCCAGACGTCCGGCATAGAAGGAGAAGTAATTGTCGCCGTCGGGGTCCCCGCGCCAATCGGTGGCCGAATGCAGATTTGGACGCAGCGGACCGGTAGCTTTATATTTCACATCGCAGTAGTCCTCGAAGCCATTCTGCGTCGGGACCAGATCGTTCTTGCCGCCCCACCAGACGAAATAGCCCGCGTCCTTGAGAATTTTGAGCAGGACCGGCTCATCCGGGTGCAGCATGTGGAACATGGTCCGGTGGCCGCGCACATGCGGATACCAGCCGGTCATGAAGGAGCAGCGGCTGGGCGTGCAGACCGGGTTCTGGCAGAAAGCCCGGCTGAAGGAGACCGCGTCCGTCTCGACCCACTGGTCGAGCGTCGGGCTGACGGCGGCGGGATTGCCCATGTGCCCCAGCACGTCCCCGCGCCACTGGTCCGGGTTGAAGATGATGATGTGCGGACGATCTGGCATTGTTCTATGGCTCCCAAGATGTTTTCACTAATTCGTGGGACAAGGTACCCGGAAGCCGCGCAAAGGGCAACGACCAGCACGGGGTACCTGCTCCGTAGCTCAGTGACGAATCACTTCCATGTAGAAGGTCCAGCGCGCGGGGCTGGTCTGGTCCACGAACATACGGAAGAAGCGGTAATCGCTGCCGGTGCATTCGCCGCCGCTGTAGGTGCCAATGCTCGTGTTGTTGGGGTCCCACCAGGTCATACGCGCCTGATCGGTCGCATTCAGCACGCGCGAGAACTCGAAGACGGGCCGGTAGGCAGGCTGCAAGGGAAAGTGGCAAGTGAAGAAGGCCGAGCCGCCGAACAACTGGTTGATCTCATTGGGCGCGACGCTGACTCGCAGCCAGTCAGCCTGATCGCCGCGCGCGGCCCGGTAGAAATCGCTGGCGCTGGGCGGGAAGTCTTTGCCGAACTGCTGCACCATCGCTTGCTGCGCCGCGCTGCCTTCGTCCACGCCGAGCGGTGCGATGCTGCCCTGGACCAGATCGGCCAGCGGGCCGGAACTGAGCAGGCCGCAGATGAAGGCCAGCAGCACGAACAACAGTAGAACACCCAGGAAATTACGAATCATACGCTGGCTCCAGCGTTAGCGTTTTGCGATAAATCGGGGCCTGAGTATCCTCGCGTTCCAGCCGGAAGCCCGCTCGCCGGTAGATCGCCTCCGGCCCGCGCCAGACCTCACCCGCATCCAGCTTCTGGCCGC
This sequence comes from uncultured Chloroflexia bacterium, assembly GCA_963772595.1. Classification (GTDB taxonomy): domain Bacteria; phylum Chloroflexota; class Anaerolineae; order Aggregatilineales; family Phototrophicaceae; genus CAVYXZ01. The sequence continues at coordinate 199,192 of CAVYXZ010000005.1, forward strand.
GCCGGGGGAAAGCCTGTACGTAATCCGCCCCGCGCAGCTTGAGGTCGCGCAGCACGCCGTCGAGAAACTGGTGGCTCAGGCCCTGCCCGCGCAGCGAAGGTGCAATCAGGAAGCAGGTGATCGCCCAGGCCGCCGGGTCAGGGTCCAGTTCGTATTCGGCGCAGAGCTTATCCAGGCGGTCGCGCGGCCCCACCTGACACCAGCCCATGGCCGCGCCATCCACGTAAAGCAAATAGCCATCGTACTCGCCCGCCTCGAAGAGATCGTCACGTAACTGGCGGTTATCGGCGGCGCTGCGGGCGTTGAAGCCCTCCCAACTGGGAATCCACCAGCCCACGCAGTAGCACCAATCCGCGCCGTGCGTCTGGCAGTGGATCGCGTAGAAATCGTCCTGCTGCACCTCCGTGATGCGTTTCACCTCAATCATAGTGCCTGATCCTCGACAAAACGTCGCTGCCATAATTCTAACAGCAAGAGCCGAAAAAGCACTTCGGTATGCCGGGCCGTGCCGGAAAAATGGGCGTCCAGCAGCCGATCCAGGCCACGCGCGTCGAAATACTGCCGCGAGGCTGCGCCCGAATCGCGCAGAATATCCTGAATGCGTCCGCTGAGATCGGCCTCGAACCAGCGCATAATCGGTGTGCTGAAGGGCTGCTTGGGCCGCTGCAAGGCGAAATCGGGCAGATAGGGCTGCATGGCCGCGCGCAGCACGTATTTATTGCTCTTCATGCGCAGCGCCGGGGGCACTTGCGCCGCCAGCTTGAGCAGCGCCGGGTCGAAGAAGGGCACGCGAGCCTCCAGCGCATGGGCCATCGCCGTCTTATCCTGTGAGAGCAGCGCGTTACCGGTCAGCCAGGTGTTAATCACCAGCGCCAGCGCCATCTGTTCGGCATCCGCACACTGGCTGGCGGCGATGATGTCCGCGTAAGCCTTGCGGCGGTAGGTCTCGCTCAGGGCCGGGCCGTAAAGCTGCCGGCGCAGCGAGTCGCTGAAGACCATGCCGTCGAAGCTGTGCATCCGCATCAGGCCCTCGTCACGCGGCAGCAGAGTCTGGCGCAGGCGTGGCAGATAGGTCGGCAGCGCGCCGATGATGCGGTAGCGCTTCATGGCCGGGTACCAGGCTTCCAGCGCAGCCAGCAGACCCTGACCCGGCAGCGCCGAGCTGCGCCCGGCCCGAATCAGCGCGGGCATCAGGCGGTGATGCGGGTAGCCGCCGAAGAGTTCATCGCCGCCCAGGCCGGTCAGCACCACCTTGACCTGCTGGGCCGTGACCTCGCTCAGCAGCAGCAGCGAGACCGCCGAGGGGTTGGCGTTGGGTTCATCGTGGGCATAGACGTAGCGCAGCAGGCCCTCCCACCAGGTCTCGGCGTCGATGATGCGCTCGACGTGTTCGGTCTGGAAATGCTGAGCGATGCGCCGGGCGTGGACCAGTTCGTTATCCGGCGTCTGCATAGCGTAGCCGATGGTAAAGGTCTTGATGCGCCCCTGCGCCTCCTGGGCCATCAGCGCCAGCACCGCCGCCGAATTGATCCCGCCGCTGAGGAAGAGTCCCAGCGGCACGTCGCTGCGCAGATGCAGGTGGACCGATTCGGCCAGGGCAGCACGGACCGAAGCGACAATGTCGGAATCATCCGCTCCGTTGTAGGGGAGGGTTTCAAACCCTGCCCTGCGCACAGATTCGTCGTTGTTGACGTAATCCGGGAACTGCCAATATCGCTGTATGCGCGTCTCGCCCTTCTCGGCCACCAGGGCATGACCCGGCGGCAGGCGTGTGACTCCCTCGAACAGGGTCTCCGCGCCGATCATGTAGCCGAAGCTGAGATAGGTATCCAGCACGTCCACGTTGAGGCCGCGCGGCGTGGCCGGATCGGCGAAAAAGGCCTTGACCTCGCTGGCGAACAGCAGCTTGCCGTCGCGCTGGTGCAGGTAGAGCGGCTTCATGCCAATGTGATCGACCGCCAGCACCAATCGCTGCGCGCTGCGGTCCCACAGTGCGAAGGCGTACATGCCGCGCAGGTAGCGGAACAAATCCAGGCCGTGTTCCTCGTAGAGGTGAATGATCGTCTCGCCATCGCCCTCGGTGTGCGGTCGATGCCCGCGTGCGATCAGGTCGGCGCGCAGTTCGCGGTAGTTATAGATCTCGCCGTTGAAGACCAGCGCAATCGAGCGGTCTTCGTTGTACAGCGGCTGATCGCTGCCCGCCACGTCAATGATGCTCAGGCGGCGCATCCCCAGCGCCACGTTGGCCGCCGTGTAGAAGCCGTCGCCATCCGGCCCGCGATGGCGAATCAGGTCCGCCATGCGCTGCACCAGCGCCGGGTCGGCCCGGTCCTGCCCGTTCAGATCAATAAGTCCGCAAATTCCGCACACAGAGCTACTCCTTGCAATCCCATATCATCCGGCGTTGATCTGATCACAGCTCAGGCGGATAGTGCTTGAAATCCATATCTCGACAGGTGGGCCAGCATAGATGTCTCGCGGTCGGGCCAAACCCACCAGAAATAACATATAAACACTGCCATGTCGTGATACCAGACCTCGTAACCGAACTGATGGCCGAAGCATCCGCCATTCGACCAGGCTAGTCGAGCATTATCCGGTATGCCATAGGTCAGCATTATCAGGCGCGCCGAATACAAGTCGAATTACGATTGGATCTAACTTCTCGATCCTTATCTATGAAGCTCGGCTCATTGATAGGATCGATCCACCCAGGTTGTGATCCATTCCATACCCAGGCGATTGACGCCATTAGGGGTGGAATACTCCTGATCAAATGTGTCATGCAGGCGTTTGACAGAGTTTTCATCCGACACTTGAGTACCCATTGATGATCTTCAGAATCTCGAGCGCCTCCTCGGTCGTCGTCACACCGGGGCGGATGCCCATGAAGCAGGGCGCGGGGCAGTCCTCCGGCGGGGTCAGGAAGGCGCGCAGGCCGCCATCGTCATAGGGCTGGGCGCGGATCAGCAGCACGGGCAGCAGAAACAGCCCGCTCAGCAGCAGCGCCACGCGCAGGTAGAAAGCCGTTCATCAGCCGTAGTCTACCTGCAATTCGTCATTCCGTGAACCGAGCGCCCTGAAATGAGCATGGGCTGCGCACGAACTTGCAGCAGGACCGGCCATGCATACAGATTGCTATCCCGGCAGTAGCCTCTTGCATACGCCATCAGGCCCAGGTCCTGATACCAGATTTCATGGCGATAGTCATAAGGCGGATCGCTGTTCGCCGGGGTTTCGGGAGGAGGGATCAGACCATAAATCCGAGTCTTCCCCATCACAAAGACAAAATCACCCCAGGGAATCGTCGTCTGGACGATAATATCATTAACCTCGCCATCATAGGTATGCAGCTGCGGGCGCGTTGCACGGTCAATCCATGAGGGTGCTGCATCGGCCCACCACCAGCTAAAGCCTGTGTTCACGCCAAAGTCTTTAAGCGAGCCGGGCACAAGCCAGGGATGCTCGTCCAGAATCGCGAACGCCTCAGCTACTGTCGTCACGCCGGGCCGGATGCCCATAAAGCAGGGCGCAGGGCAGCCTTCCGGCGGCGTCAGGAAGGCACGCAGAGCGCTGGGGTCATAGGGCTGCGCGCGGATCAGCAGCACCGGCAGCAGCCACAGGCCGCTCAGCAGCAGCGCCCAGCGTCCAAGCAGCCGGGTCACGCGGTCTGCCCGTTCAACTCAATGCGTCCGCTCATAGCGTCCCTACCTGCAATGGCTCATGATTGCGTAGGGTGTGGCCGACAGATCCGGCGGGACAGTCAGATACTGAAGATAGATCGGCCAGTCCCGCAGCCTCTTGTGGTCACAAATCGCGCCTGCCCACACGTACATGCCCCAGGCCTCGTACCAGCCCTCATAGAGATAATCCAGGCTGCCGTAGAACATGCTTAAGAGATCCTTGTCTGTCACCAACTGGTAGACCTCAGGCCAACCCAGCGCCAGCACATAGTCACCCCAGGAGATGGACGTCTGCACCGCGATTCCCCGGATAACGATTCTGGTCCAGCGATAGAAAGGCACTGCCACGCCGCGCGAACCAGACCGGTGCCACGTCGCTCCAGGCCCATGTCAGAAGAGGATACGTCCCGCCATCGCTTTTTGCCAGGGAATACGCTTCCACCCAGGGATGCGCGTTCAGAATTGCGACTGCCTCCTCCGTCGTCGTCACACCGGGCCGGAGACCCATGAAACAGGGCGTGGCGCAGTCCTCCGGCGGGATGAGCGCAGCCCGGATTTCGCTGGCATTGTTGGGCTGGACGTGGATAAGCAGCACCGGCAGCAGCCACAGGCCGCTCAGCAGCAGCGTCCAGCGCACGAACATGCGCGTGAGGATAAGCATTGCCTTTACTGGCAGTGACTTCTGGGCAGCAGCCAGGCGGGCGCAGTATCCGGCAGCGACGACCGGAATTCCAGCGCGACGGGCCAATCGTAGAGCATCGCGGCACCAGGAAACAGCCCCTCCATGTTCACCTTCAGCCCTAAATCGCGGTACCATGCGTCGTAATCAAAGACCAGACGCTTCGGCTTGGGCGCGATCACCAGACAGGAGCTGTCCGGCCTGCCCAGAGTCAGCATCAAGGTCGCGCGGCTAATCGTCGTTGACATGCCGACCGTGATGACCTGCTCATGGTACAGGGTGAGAAAGCCAAAACCCTGCGGGTCAAGCCAGGCGGGCGCTTGCGCGCTCCAGCCCCAGGTGAGCAGTGAGGGACTTCTGATAGGACGCAGGGACTTTCTTATTCCACAACACCCAGGGATGCGCGTCCAGGATGCTCACGGCTTCCTCAGCCGTCGTCATACCGGGCCGGATGTCCATGAAACAGGGCGCAGGACAGTCCTCCGGCGGGGTCAGGAACGCGCGCAGATCGCTGTCGTCGTAGGGCTGAGCGCGGATCAGCAGCACCGGCAGCAGAAATACCACGCTGAGCAGCAGCGCTGCCCGGCACAGAGATCGTATAATCGGTCTACGCATCGCTGTGTCCTATCTGCAAAATGTGGCAGGTGGCGGCGAAGCAGGTGCAAAATCCGGCGGCTCCGGCTGAAAAAATAGTATCACAGGCCAATCGTAAGTCGCCTTTATAGCATCGCAATCACCCGCCGCAAGCACGTACATACCGAGCGCGCTATACCAGGCTTCATACTCATAACCCCTATTCGGCGTGATCTCCAGACGATACCTGTCTGGCCTGCCGAGCGCAAGCAGCAGGTCCGCCCTGCTGAGCTTCGTGTGCAGGTAAAGCATGGTGACCTGCTCGCCATCTAGCACGACAAAGGCAAAAAACTGAGGGTCGAGCCAGGCCGGTACTTGCGCGCTCCACTGCCAACTGAGTTGGAACGGCGTGCGATAGGCCGTCGGGCCGTCATTCTCCTGGCCCACCCAGGAATGCCTGTCCAGGATGGCCGCCGCCGCTGTCGCGTCCATCACGCCGGGCTGGATGCCCATGAAACAGGGCGCGAGACAGCCGTCCGGTGGGGTCAGGAAATCACGCAGCCCACCATCGTCATATACCTGGGCGTGGATCAGCAGCACGGGCAGCAGCCACAGGCCGCTCAGCAGCAGCATCCATCGCCAGAGGAAGCGCACGAGCATAGGCATCGCCTCTACTTGCAATGACTTCCAGCCGGTGGCGAAGCGGGCGCAAAGTCCGGCGGTTCCGCCTGAATATTGAGTATGATGAGCCAGTCAAAAGTTGACTTGAGGGCCGGAGCACACCCCATAGGCAAGGACTCTCACTCCCAGGTCGCCGTACCAGGCTTCATACTGATACACGCCGCGCGGCGGTACGGTCACGATGTCGTCATTGGGAAACAGGCGGAACTTATCCGGTGGACCATAGGCCAGCAGAAATTCCGCCCTGCTGATCCTGGTCTGGAAGGCGATCAGCCCGACCTGATCGTCGAACAGCGTGGCAAGGGCTGGCGCGTCCTGCTGGAGCCAGACAGGGGCGGCCTCGCTCCATTCCCAACTGAGTTGACGCGGAGTCCGGTAGGACTTCAGGCTTTCATCGCCCCACAGCACCCAGGGCTGCTCATCCAGGACAGCCACCGCGTCGTCTGCGCTCGTTTCGCCAAGCTGGATACCGATGAAACAGGGCGCGAGGCAGCCGTCCGGCGGGGTCAGGAAATCCCGCAGCCCCCCATCGTCATAGGGCTGCGCGTGAATCAGCAGCAGCGGCAGCAGGAACAGCCCGCTGAGCAGCAGCGCCCAGCGCCCCAGGAGGCCCATTAAAAGCCGCTGCATTGGAAGACGTCGCGTACAATCGGCCAGGCGCGGTACTGGTCGAAGATCAGGCGGCCCTGGCTGGCGACACGCCGCGCAATATAGACCGTCGTTGGCGTGGTGGGCAGCGCAGACAGGCTGGGACAACCATCGAAGGCGACCATCGCGCTGAAGGCATGGTCATCGTAGAGGACTCGCAGATTGCGCCCTTCATACTGCGAGAGGATGGCCTGCGTCTCGTCCGGCGGCCCATAGGCCAACAGCAAGCGGCCCAGCGGAATCGAGGTGGCGAAGTAGATCGTATCGACGATCTCGTCCTTCATCGTGATCGCCCCAAAGCCATCGGGCAGCCGGAGATAGGCCGGGGCGGCATCGGTCCACTGCCAGCGCAGACCCGCAATCGAATCGGCTTCCAGTTCATAGGGACGGCTCACCACGAGGTCCTGGACCCAGGCGTGTTGGTGAAGCAGCGCGGCGGCCTGTTCGGCCCCGGTCACGCCGGGCTGGATGCCCATAAAGCAGGGCATCGGGCAATCCGCGTCCTGGCTCAGGAAGACACGCGCGGCGTCGCTCTCAGCAGGCTGGGCGCGGATCAACAGCACCGGCAGCAGCAGCAGCCCGCTGAGCAGCAGCACCCAGCGCCCCAGCATCATCAGGCACACAGTCCAGGATCGGTATCCTGGTCCATATCGGGCGCATCGCTGCGCAGGCGGATGACAACCGGGTAGAAGGCCAGCCGCCGGGCCGGGCACACGCCTTTGACGATGGCTTCCACCTGCGCGCTGGCAAACCAGGCCGCGTACTTGAAGACTTGCTGCGCGTTATCGGTCCAGGTCCAGGCTTGTTCTTCATCCGGCTCGCCCAGCAGCAGGCGCAGTTCGCCATAGCGAAACAGGGTGCCGATCTCGAAATAATCGACGCGGGCGTTGCGGATGCCGAGCACGCCCTGGCTCTGCCCGTCGATACCTGCCGGGCGCGCGGCGCTCCAGAACCAGCTTGGATTCAGGTTGATGGGCACCTGGGCGATCTGATAGGAGACCGGCGGCTGATTGGTCATCTGGCCGACCCAGCGGTGATCGGCCAGCAGCCGCAGCGCCTCCTCCTCCGAGGTCACACCGGGGCGAATCGCCATGAAGCAGGGTGCGGCACAGCCTTCCGGCGCACGCAGCAGGCCGCGCAGGGCCGGGTCATCAAAACGCTGAATATGCAGCAGCAGAATCGGCAGCAGCAGCAGCCCGCTGAGGCTCAACGCCGGTTTGAGGACACGCATGACATCTAGACCGCTTGCGCCTGCACCGGAGCGCGTGTCAGGCGGTAGGCCACCAGCAGCAGGAGCAGCACCAGGCTCAGGCCGACGGCGCTCACCGCCGCCATGCCGCGCAGGTTGAACAGGGGTCCGGCGCTCAGGCTGCCCAGCCCGGCGGCGAAGAAGACCAGCGAATCGTTGATACCCTGCACCCGCGCCCGTTCCTGACCTTTGAGCGTGCTCGCCAGCAGCGAGGAGCCGGAGACGTAGCAGAAATTCCAGCCCAGGCCCAGCAGAAAGAGCGAGACCATCAGCATGATCTGGCCGGAAGCCAGCGGAGTCAGCAGCGCGGCGGCGATCAGCGTGAGCGCACCACCGATCAGCACCGTCACCGCGCCCACCCGGTCGATCAGGTAGCCGGTCACAGGGGCCAGGCCGAACATGCCCAGTGTGTGGGCCGTAATCACCCAGGAGATCGCCTCGGTCGAGTAATGCTGGTGATCCATGTGGACCGGAGTCAGCACCATCAGCAGGACCATGACCACCTGACCGGTCAGCATCGCCAGGATGGCAAGCTGCACCAGCGGTATCCGCAGCAGGTCCCGCGCCGGACGGGCAGGTTGGGCGGGTTGATCCTTTTGCGCGACGGCCTCGGCCTCGGTCAGGCTGCGGGCGATGGTCATCGGGTCAGGCCGCAGCAGCAGAAAGCTAATCAGCGCGCCGGTGATGCACAGCAGGACCGCCGCCGCCCAGGGGCCGGTACTATCATTAAAGCCAAAACTCGCCATGAGCGCCGAACTGGGCGTCGACCAGCTTCGGCCCGACGACCGCCCCGACCGTCCCGGCAAAGATAATCAGGCCGATGCGCCGCGCGCGTTCGTGTTCGGGGAAGATCTCGCCCGCCGCGAAACGGCTCTGATCGCCGCTGGCCCGGCCAATGCCCAGCAGCGCCGCGCTCAGCAGCAGGAGCGGGAACTGACCCTGGGTGATGGCGATAATGCCCACCAGACCGCCCAACGCCGCCGAACTGTAGCCCAGCGTCAGGCCCAGCCGCCGCCCAAAACGACCCATCAGCAGCGCCACCGGCAGCGCCGCCAGCGCCTGGGTGAAGGTCTGCGCGGTCGAAGGAAAGCCCGCCAGCGCATCCTCGCCGCTCAGGCGCACGGCCATGATCGGAAGCAGGGTGAAGATGGCAATGTTGGAGGCGGAGAGCAGGCTTTGCGAAGCAAACAGCGTATACAGAAGACGTTTGTTGGTCTGCATTCCATGGGTCTCGTTAAGAAGCGCGCGGTCACTCCATTTTAACACAGGAGCGGGATTCTAATCGCTTTCGAAAGCCTGGGCAAAGGCCGCATGAGTCATTGGCTGGTGGTGGCCTTCCACATAGATGGCGGCCTCCTGAGCCAGCAGGGCGCTGACCAGCCCGCGATCAACCTCTGCCGTACCTGGCGCGGGATAGCAGCAGTCGCCCAGGAACATCACCCCGGTCTCTTCCACCAGCACAGTGATCGAATCCGGCGCGTGCGGGCCGCCCACATGCCGCAGCCGCAGGCTCAATCCATTCAGACGCAGGCTGAGGTCCTCGCTGAAGCTGATCTGCGGCAGCACCAGACTCAGGCCGCGCAGCCCGCCGTTGGTCGCCTCGATAGCGCGCAGCGCCCCTTCTCGCGCCGGATCATTGCGGATGTGATCCTCCAGCGACAGGTGACTCTTGAACAACTCGCCGTAGCGTTCGATCAGCAGATCGCGGCACTGCTGCTGCGCGATGACGACGCTGCCCTCCCAGAGCGGCGCGCCCAGGCAGTGATCCCAATGGTGATGGGTGTAGATGAGGTAGCGAACCGGCGGCGCGTTCTGCGCTTCCAGGGCCATCTGGATCTGTCGGGCATGGTGCAGGCTGTTCCCGGCGTCGATCAAGATCGTCATATCCGGGCCAATGACCACGCCGACATTCGGCTGCACCGCGCGCGATTCGGCGGAGGGCGGATAGACCCAGACCTGATTGGCAAGCTGATGCAGCGCCACTGTCGCTAGACATCCACCGTGAACTGCGGCGCGAAGCCGATCAGCGCGCGCGCTTTGTCGATGCTCACCAGCGAATCGGCCCCCGGCAGCGCCCGCGTCCGCTCGGTCACATCGGGGAAGAAGAGCCGCAGCAGGGTTTCCGTATCGTAGTTGAGCCAGTTGCGCTCGGCATTGATAAACAGCGCGTGGCTGCCATCGTAATCGGCGGTCAGGCCCTGAATGATGGCCCGTGCGGCGTCCTCGACGTGGACATAGGCCCAGAAGTTGAAACGGTCGGTCACGTAACTGCGCAGCAGCCAGTCGTCATTGCCGAAGGTCCAGGCGTCTTCAGGGATCGGGTACTCGCGGGAGCGCCGGGCACGGAAAACCAGGGACTTTTCGCGGACGTCCGCCAGCCGCTGCCGGCGCTCAGCCTCTGGCAGTGCAACGAAGGCGTCCAGTTCCGCCCGGATACCTGGGAAGCGTCCCGTGATCCGGGGCAGCCAGTCCTCCAGCCAGACCGCCGGGAAGCGCATCCCCACGCTGGAGATGCCCTCGCGCCGCCAGTAGTACGCGCCTACGTCCTCAATCATGCGCTTGGAGAGCGAATAAACGTCGGTCGTGTGGGTGACGTGCGCCTCATCCACCGGGAAGTAGTTCAGGACCATGTCGGTGAGGCCCCAGGCACAGCCGAGGGCGTTGATCGAACTGGCCTGGACGATGCGCTTGATCCCGGCCTGGGCCGCCGCTTCGAAGACGTTGAAGCTGCCGCTCACGTTGGTCTGGAAGACGACCGGTCCTGGATGGCTGCCGGGTGAGGGGATAGCCGCCATGTGGACCACCGTGTCGCAGCCCTCCATCAACGGGACCAGCGAGTCGTAATCCAGGATGTCGCAGCGGGCGTATTCGGCCCCCTCGATGTCGGCCTGATCGGCATTCTCAGCCAGGTCAATCGCGCGGACCTCATGGCCCAGCGCCAGCAGTTGGCGGGTGGTCTCCGAGCCGATGCGGCCCGTGCCCCCGGTAACGAGCACTTTCATAGGGAGTTCTTTCTCTATGCGATTCTGCAAACAGGCCAATTATCCAGATTTTTCGACTTTTGTCATGTAGTGAGTTTCGTAGTAGTCCGCGAAATAATCGAGGATGTAGCGGTGGATGAACACGAAGCCGCCGCCCACCTTCCGCATGAAGCGGCGGTCTTTGGCGTAATAGAGGAGTATATCGAAACGGCGAGGAGCGACTCGCAAACCCCAAACGAAGGCGCGTAATACCAAGTGTCTTAGCGCATCGTCCAGACCATGACTTAGTCCGAAAACCAACCCGAAACTCGCACCCACCATTAATCCCAAAACTGGCTCAACTCCATCAAAGCCTAAGCCTAACCCCAAAATCAGCCCGAATATCAAACCAACTATTGGACCAAGGATCAACGCAATGAGCACGCTAGATATTAGCGCATCGTCGAATCCCTGATTAGGATAACTACGTAACTTCTAATGTTGCTGCCTCTCAATGTACTACTTAACCAAAAGGTCAATGCCAATCCCAGTCCAAATACCAGTCCCGCGCTTGCTACGGCGTTCGGCCACAATCGTTGCCCAAACCACATGAAGATAATTCCACTAAGTGACACGAAAATCAAATCCTTACGTAGACTGGGCAATCCTTTTCTGAAATTGAGATTTAGTTTCTGCTGTAGGTTGATTGTCTTTCGACCAAAAATCAGAACACCCCAAAGTCCACCAACAAGCCAGAATACTAATCCTATACGAAACCCAATATAAAATCCACCAAATAAGCCACTATTTAGCGTCACTATCAACCCAAATAGCAACCAGCCTAATAACCCAGTCACCAACCCAAAACTCGGCGCACCAACTAAGAGAATACTCAACAGGAATAGATGGCTCAAACGTCTTTTGGTTAGCCAGTCGACTTGCATCATTTCCACATAAAAGATTGTTTGTTCATGGGTGCGCATTTGCCAACCAAGCCAAGACAAATATCGGCGTGTCGCAGAATTCCCATAAGGCGCACGCGCAGGTGCACTTTGTAGTTGGCGCGAGACATAAGGTTCAATTAAGGCGGCTCTTATCTGCTGAATAATGGTAACGTCGCCATGCACAGGCTGGAAAGGTCTGCCATCGTCGTACGTCATAATAAGGATATTCAAAACAATGGCTTGCGCGCTGCCTGCCATATCTTTTCATTGGTATGCAACATCACCATGATCTGATCTGCTGTTGCTTCGTCAGGAACGCCAGCCTTCAAATGTGACTCAAAATCCTGGTGTCAAAGACTGCATCTCAATGGCATAGTGCATATCAAGTTGCTCGGCAAGGGAATCATAATCGGCGGTGCGGCTGCAAACAACTACCTGACGCTCTGGGTTGTGTTCAACAAAAGCATTGATAAAGTTGACACAGCGACTTCGCCAAGCTTCAGCTACTTCGTCCAGGCCGTCCAACATAAAGATCAGTTTGTCAGTAACCACTAACTGCCGGGCCAACTTCTTCGGCACGCCGTAGAATCCCTCGCCGCAGTTCTTCCACGATCCATTCAGTCAGCGGCCCATGGTTGACCGCCCAAGATGATAGGTTGAAGACCACCGGCACAGCCTGTTTCTCTTGCAGCAGACAATCTGCGAGTTGCAACAGTAAGACGGATTTTCCACTACCTGGTGCGCCCAGAATCAGCAATTTTCTGTCGGTATGGTTAAATGCCGCCAGTACCTGCTCAGGTGTGTTTGGTAGTGGCTCAGGTTCTTCTTTTCCCTGCCTGAAGACGGTCTTGATGATTTCATACTGTGAGTAACGCGATGACTGTCCGGCCCGTTTTGGTGTGCCTTCAACCTCGATATTGACCTCGGCCTCGCGCAGAGCATCAGCCAGCACACCGTCTATCCAGACGCGGCGCACAATGTCGGCCAGCTTTTGTATATATTCTTCCTGTGTTGGTTCTTTAGGAATATTGTTGGCCCATTGCCAGATAGCGACTGTCAGTCCGAAAACACCAAACAAACCAAGAATCACATTTGCTAGGAAGGTCTGCCCGCCTACGCCCAAAGCCAAAGCAGCGGAAACACCGATTAGGGTGAGACCTACCACAAGAACGATTCGAAGTCGTCGGCTCAATGCTCTGGCCCCTTCGCTCCTGAGCAATATTAAAGCTTACTGTGTCAGGAAGCAAGAAGTAGGACTTACCGATTGCCTGAATCCCCTCCCACAGGCCCTGGAGATACATCGCGCCCATCGCCCGGTCGTAGAGGCCGTAGCCGGTGCGCGGCACTTCCTCGCCCCAGATGCGCCGCCCATGATCGGGCCGCAGCGGGCCGCTGTAGTCGATGTCGGCCAGCGCCTGCATCAGCGCCAGCATATCCACCGTGCCGCAGTCAGACGGGTGCGCCACCTCGTGAAAGATGCGGTCGCCCTCGACCTTCACGTTGCGCAGATGCACGAAATGGATGCGCTCGGCAAAGTGCCGGACCATCGCCGGGAGGTCATTGGCGGCGGACGACCCCAGCGAGCCGCTGCAAAAGGTCAGGCCGTTGTGCGGGCTGGGATTCAGGTCCAGAATGCGCTGGATCGTCGCGGCGTCGCGCACGATGCGCGGCAGGCCCAGCACCGGCCAGGGCGGATCGTCCGGGTGAATCGCCAGATAGACTCCGGCTTCCTCAGCGGCAGGGATCACGCCGTCCAGGAAGTAGCCCAGGTTCGCCATCAGGCCCTCTTCGCCGATGCCGTCGTAAGCATCCATCAGCGCGCGCAGTTCGGCCCCACTGTAGCCCTTGCTCCAGGCGACCCGCGCCTCAAAGCCCTGCGACAGATCGTAGGCTTCCATGACCTCGTGCGTGTAGCCGGTGACGACCGACTTGTCCGGCAGGGTGTAGATCATCTCGCTGCGCATCCAGTCGAAGACCGGCATGAAGTTGTAGCACAGCACACGCACCCCGGCCCGCCCCAGGGTCCGAATATTCTCGGCGTAGGTCTCGATCTGCTGATCGCGTTCCGGCAGGCCCAGCTTGACCGCCTCCGGCACGTTGATGCTCTCGATCACGTCCAGCGTGAAGCCTGCCGCCTCGACCAGCGCCTTGTATTCCAGGACCGCCTCCAGCGGCCAATGCGCGCCGGGGGGCATCTGCTCCAGCGTGCCGACAATGCCGCGCACACAGGGGATTTGGGCGATATAGTCCAGCCGGACGCTGTCACCCGGCCCGAACCAGCGCCATGTCATGCGCATGGTCTAGACCCCGCTGAAGGCCATGAATCCGCCATCGACCGGCACCACGATCCCGGTGACGAAGCGCGAGGCATCGCTCACCAGCCACAGCACCGTGCCGACCAGGTCATCCGGCTCGCCGAAGCGCCGCATGGGCGTGTGGTCGATAATCTGCTGGCCGCGCGCGGTCAGGCCGCCGCTGGCCTCGTCGATCAGCAGGTAGCGGTTCTGCTCGCCCAGGTAGAAACCCGGTGCAATCGCGTTGACGCGAATATCGGCGCTGTGCTCGGTCGCCATATAGACCGCCAGCCACTGCGTGAAATTATTGATGGACGCTTTAGCCGCCGCGTAAGCCGCCACGCGCGTCATCGGCTGGAAGGAAGCCATCGACGAGACGTTGAGGATCACGCCCGCTTCCTGTTCCGCAATGTGCTTGCCGAAGACCTGCGTAGCCAGCAGCGTCCCGGTGAAGTTCAGGTCGAAGACCCAGCGCATCGCCTCCGGGTCCAGGTCGAAGAAGGTCCGCTGGCCCGGCGTGGCGGTCGCTTCGGGACGGTTGCCGCCCGCGCCGTTGACCAGAATATCCACCCGGCCATAGTGCTCCATCACCTGCGCCGAGGCCTTTTCCAGCGCGTCGATATCCAGCACGTCGGCGCTGATTCCCAGGGCCTCACCGCCGCTCGCACGCAGTTCCTCGGTGAGCGCATTGATTTTGGCCTCGTTGCGCGCCAGCACTACCACCGTCGCCCCGGCTGCCGATAAGCCTTTGCACATGGCCGAACACAGCGCGCCCGTCGCGCCAGTCACAACCGCAATTTTGCCTGTTAAGTCAAACCTTTGATCTTGCATCATACCTCTTTTCAGAAAAAGTTGATCGTCCGGTATCTGCGAACGCGCCCCAAAGTGTAGCCGATCCATGTTCGAGCGGCAACCGGAGTGGAAGTTGACAAAATACCAATTTTGGGATACGTTTGTTGCAAGCGTTTGCAAGAGAAAATTAATTATTCGAGATGTTTAATGCCTTCCGCAGATAAAAAATTAGGCGCCCCGACCATCATTGACGTTGCCCGCGAATCTGGCGTCTCATATTCTACGGTGTCCCGCGCACTCAACGGTTATGAATATGTGAAACCCAGCACGCGCGAAAAAGTGCAGCGAGCGGCGGAAAAGCTGGGCTACGTCCCCAATCCGCAGGCGCGCAGCCTGGCCGGTGGCCGCTCCAATCTGATCGGTGTGCTGGTCCCCACCTTGAGCAATGGCTACATTAACGAGATCATTCGCGGCATTGACGACGAGCTGACGAAATCCAACTACAACTTGATCCTCTACACCACTCACCGCCACCAGGGCAAAGAATCGGCCTACGTCGCCACGATTAAGAACGGCGGCGCGGATGGCGTGCTGCTGGTGGTCCCGTTGATCTCCACGACCTACCTCGATGCGCTGCGTAAGCAGGATTTCCCTTATGTGTTGATCGACCAATCCGACCAGACGGAGACCAGTTCGATGGTGAACGCCACCAACTGGCAGGGTGCGTATGAGGCCACCCGCTACCTCATCGAACTCGGCCACAAGCACATCGGCTTCATCACCGGGCGGCACGAACTCCACAGTGCTCTGGAACGAATGAACGGCTACAAGCAGGCGATCATCGATCATGGTCTGACGCCGCGCCCGGAGGCGATCATCGAAGGCGACTTTCTGGAGGACGGGGGCTATGCTGCTGCGCAGAAGCTGCTGGCTCTGCCCCAGCGCCCGACGGCGGTCTTCGCTGCCAACGATCTCTCGGCCCTGGGGGCGATGGAAGCTTTCCGCCAGCATGGGCTGGATATTCCGGGAGACATCTCGATTCTCGGCTTTGACAACATTCCCCAGGCTTCGCTGGTTTATCCGAAGCTGACCACAGTCCACCAGCCCCTGTACGCTATGGGGCAGATCGCCGTGCAGATGCTGCTGGAACACATGGAAATGCCAGATCGAGAGATGCGGCAGGTCACGCTGGAAACCCAACTGGTGATCCGCGATTCCTGCCAGCCTCCTAAACTCAACTAAACCCAGTCGGAAAGGGGCGATGGCGGGCAGGAACCCACGACATTATTGACTTATTTGATCCTCCTGCCGCTGGGCATCCTCGCTTAACTCCTGGCGGAGAAGTACATCGTCACAGGCTGTGAATTGAAAGGCTGATTCTCCTTAATAGACTTCTGTAGAAAAGGAACACTCTCATGACCATCAATCGCGGGTTTCTTGTCGATGAAACCCGGTCTGTAGATGATCGGGTTACGTATTTGCTGGACCAGATGACTCTGGACGAGAAGCTGGCCCAGATGGCCGGGGTCTGGGTGACTGACCTGGTCGATGTGCAGCGCGTTTTTGCCCCGGTGAAAGCGGCGCAGCATCTGGCCCATGGCACAGGTCATGTGACGCGCATCGGGGCCTCCTCGTTTCAGCGGCCCGCCGACACGGCCCGGATCGCTAATCAGATCCAGCGCTATCTGCAAGAAGAGACACGCCTGGGGATCCCGGCGATTGTCCACGAAGAATCCTGCGCCGGTTATATGGCGCGCGATGCGGCCAGCTTTCCGCAGGCGATTGGCACGGCGGCCACCTGGAATCCCGAACTGGTCAGCGAGATGACTGAGGTGATTCGCCAGCAGATGCGAGCCGTCGGGGCGCATCACGCCCTCGCCCCGGATCTGGATGTCGTCCGTGATCCGCGCTGGGGCCGGGTCGAGGAGACCTTCGGCGAAGACCCCTTCCTGGTCGCCAACCTGGGCTATGCCTATGTGCGCGGCCTGCAAACCGATGACCTGCGCCAGGGCATCGTGGCGACGGCCAAGCACTTCGTCGCGCACGGCCTGCCGGATGGGGGCCTCAACTGGGCACCCGTGCATATCGGTGAGCGCGAACTGCGCGAAGTCTTCCTGACGCCCTTCAAGGCGGTGATTCAAGCGGGCCAGGTCGCCTCGGTAATGAACGCCTATCACGAACTTGACGGCATCCCGCTGGGGGCCTCGCGCGAGATGATGGTAGACCTGCTGCGCGAGGAACTGGGCTTCAAGGGCGTGGTCGTTTCGGATTACAACACGCTCAAGACCCTGGTCGATTATCATCAGGTCGCCCGCGACAAGAGCGAAGCGGCACGTCAGGGCCTGGAAGCCGGGATCGACATCGAACTGCCCGTCGCCGACTGCTACGGCGAGCCGCTGAAGCAGGCGCTGGTCGAGGGCCGGGTGGACATCGCCCTGGTCGATGCGACGGTGCGGCGTGTGCTGCGTATGAAATTCCAGTTGGGCCTCTTCGATAATCCCTACGTGGACGAAGGCAAGGTGCTGGAGGTCTACGGCCAACCGCAGCAGCGCGACCTCTCGCGGCGCATGGCCCAGCAGTCCCTGGTACTGCTCAAGAATGATGACGGTCTGCTGCCGCTCTCCAAATCGCTGGGGTCTATTGCGCTGATCGGCCCGCACGCCGACAGCGGGCGTCTGCTGCAAGGCGATTATCATTACCCCTCGCATCTGGAGCACATTTTCGACCAGGTACGCGAAGACGTGGCCCCCAACCCGGACGAAGAGGTCATCACCGTCAACTGGGCCGAACATCTGCCGCCGACCGTGACCGTGCTGGAGGGCATCAAATCCGCCATCAGCGCCGGGACCCAGATTCGCCATGCCAGGGGCTGCGACGTGACCGGTGACGACCGCTCCGGCTTTGACGAGGCGGTCGCCGCCGCGCAGGCGTCCGACGTGGCCGTGCTGGTGCTGGGCGATAAATCCGGCCTGGGCGAGACCTGCACTGTAGGCGAATTGCTGGACAGCGCGACGCTGCACCTGCCCGGCGTGCAGCAGGACCTGATCGAAGCCGTCTGCGCCACCGGGACGCCGGTCGTGCTGGTGCTGCTCACGGGCCGGCCTTATATCCTCACTCAGGCGGCGGAATGCGTCGGCGCGATGATCGAAGCCTGGCTGCCGGCTGAACAGGGCGGGGCCGCGATTGCCGACGTCTTGTTCGGCGACGTGAATCCGGGCGGCAAGCTGCCGATGAGCTTCCCGCGCGCAGCGGGTCAGGTGCAGATTTTCTACAATCACAAGCCCTCTGGCGCGCGCAGCAACTGGAAGACCAATTACACCGACGCATCCGTGCAGGTGCTGTATCCCTTCGGGCACGGCCTGAGCTACACCCACTTCGACTACCGTGACCTGGTTTTGAGCGATGACACGGTCAGCCCGGATGGCGAATTGAGCGTTCAGGTCACGGTCGAGAACAGCGGCGCAGTAGCCGGGGACGAGGTCGTGCAGCTTTATCTGGCTGATCCGGTCGCCAGCGTGACGCGCCCGGTCAAGATGCTCAAGGGCTTCAAGCGCATTCATCTCGCACCCGGCGAATTGCGGCGGCTGCGCTTCGATCTCGACCTGCGGCATCTGGCCTTCTATGACCGGCACATGAACTACGTCGTTGAGCCGGGCACCATCGAGCTTATGATCGGCAGTTCGTCGGAAGACATCCGCCTGAGCGCGTCCGTCGAGATCGTGGGCGCGGTGACGCCGGTCGAACAGGTCTTTTTCACCAAAGTGCAGGTAGACTGAGTCGCCATTGCCTGTTCAAACCCTCATCCCCCACCCCCTTCGCCCTGAGAGGGTTAGAAACGGGCAGCAAGATTTGGAGTTAAGCGATGTTGAAGATACGATTGATAGTCCTGTGCGCGGCGGTCCTGCTGCTGGGCGCTCAGATGAGTGTGGCGCAGGATAATATGAGCCTGCGCGAACTGGCCGACCGCAATCACCTCTACATCGGCGCGGCTACCTGGGCCAGCTACCTGGACAACGCGCCCCAGGCCGAGACGATGCGCCGCGAGTTCAACATGCTGGTGCCGGAACACGAGGCCAAGTTCTGCATGGTCGAGCAAGAGCAAGGCATCGTCGATTTCCGCGCGGTGGATAAACTGGTCGCCTTCGCCGAAGCCAACGACATGACGGTGCGCGGCCACACCCTGCTGTGGCATCAATGCGAGCCGTCCTGGCTGGAAGACCTCGACCTGAACTCGTGACGAGGCGATTGCCCTCATGCGCACGCACATCTACACTGAGGTCGGGCGCTACCGAGGCCGCATCGCCATGTGGGATGTGGTCAACGAAGCCATCGACGGCGGACGCCACCGCAACACGATCTGGCAGCAGTGGATCGGCGATGACTGGATCGATCTGGCCTTCCAGTTCGCCCATGAGGCCGACCCGGAGGCGCTGCTGTTCTACAACGATTACGGGGCGGAGGGCAAAAACCTCAAGTCCAACACGATCTACGATATGGTCTCCAGCATGGTCGAGCGCGGCGTGCCGATCAACGGTGTTGGCTTGCAGATGCACCTCAACGTCGGCGCGACGGCTCCGGGAGGCAGTTTGCAGCCCGTGGATCTGGCGGCCAATATCCAGCGCCTGGGCGAACTGGGCCTGGAGGTCCACATTACCGAGATGGACGTCGGCTACCAGGGCGAGACCACCGATGCGATCCTTCAGCAGCAGGCCGCCGATTACCGCCGCGTGATGAGCGTCTGCCTGGAGGAGAAGGCCTGCAAAGCCTTCGTCGTCTGGGGCGTATCGGGCCGCTACAGTTGGAAGCGCAACGACAATACCCCGAATGTCGAGCCGCTGCTGTTCAATCAGGATTTCGAACCGCAGCCCGCCTACGATGCCCTGCGCGATCTGCTGGCGCGGCAGGCCGGTCTGGCCCCGATCCTCAGCGATGCGCAGGTCCAGGCCATGATGGGCGGCCCGCAGACCGAGACTCATGCAGTGGACATCCCCGCACCGGTCAAAAGCGACCCGAATCAGCTTGCGCCGGATCCGGTCCCCGGCCTGATCTACTACGCGCCCTTCAACGTGTCGATCACGCTGGACGGCGAGACCGACGACTGGGCTAATGTCCCGCGTGTGACGGTCGATCAGGCGCTGTATGCGCCCGACGGCGATACGACCGCTTACGAATTCGCCGCTGCCGCCGACGAGCGCAATCTCTACTTCCTGGCGGTCGTTCACGATGCCCACATCATTCAGGGTCTGCACCCGACCTCGGACTGGTGGCAGGAGGACGGCGTCGAGTTCTATCTCAACACGACCGGCGACCTGAAGGCGACCGCGTATACGCCCGGAATCGTGCAGATCGGCATCATGGCCGCCAACATCACCGGGCCGGATGAGCCAATCATCGGCGGCAGCAGCAGCGCGGATGCGCACGCACAGGTGGTCGCTCAGGAGACGGACGACGGCTACCTGATCGAAGCCTCCGTGCCGCTGGACAACGGCGCAATCTGGCAGATCGTGCCCGAACAGGGCGGGGTGCTGGGCTTCCAGTCGCATCTCAACGGCGCATCGGTTCAGGACCGCGATACCAAGCTGATATGGTCCGCCGCCGATACGCAGGACCAGTCCTACAGCCAATCCGAGCCTCTTCGGCCAGTTGATCTTCTGGGATGCGACGCAATAAGTTGTATGCGCCTGTGTAGGGGAGCACCGGTGTGTGCTCCCTTCCCATCGTTTAGCGCCTATAATAAGCTCATGATCCACGAGACTCCCATCCCAGACGCACGCGCAGCCCTGCCTGACCTCTATGCCCTGGCGCTGACCCTGGTCCGCGACACCCAGGCCGGAGCGCTGGATTCCTGGCCCGCTTTTGGCGCGCGGGTTCATGCCTTTTTCAGCGAGTCCACAATGGATCAGGTGGACACCGTGCTGCACGGTTGGCGGCGCATGGCCTCTTTTCATGAGGGCGTGACGCTGGTGCATGTGGTCAGCGCTTACGGCTCCCTGCTGATCTGCCCGGAATACCAGCAGGCCGCCCCTGAGCAGCAGCGCCTGATGGAATGGATCGTGCTGTTTCACGATGTCGGCAAAGAGGTCATCGACGGTCAGCGCGACCCGATCCACGCCTTTCGCTCAGCCGCCCAGACGGCCCCGGCGCTGGGCTTCAGCACGACGGATGCCTTTGCCGCCGAAATCGACGCCTGGGCAGCCTTTACGGCAGCGGCGGTCCTTCCCAATGGCACACCGGGCGAGTTGAAGCAGGACAACGCCAAACTGCCGCAGATCCTGACCGGAATCGACCGGCTCTTCGGCCCCGACAGCCCGACAGCCCTGGTCGTGAAGGCGATCCTGCTGCACATGTCGGTCAATGTGCTCAGCGAATGGCCGCAGGCGGCCCCGCTGGACGATTCGGAAATCCAGCGCTATGTGAACGCCCCGCTGCTGCCGCTGCTCAAGGTGATGATGCTGGTGGATAACGACGCCTGGGCCTTCTTCAACCCGCCCACCAAAGCGCAGCACCGCGCCGAGACCCTGGCCGTCTTCGAGCGGATCGAGAAACTTCGGGCCTGACCTATACTGCTGACTCGACCCGCTGCTTGACGGTGTTCAGCACGTAAGCCTGAAAGTCGTGCATGATCCAATCGGACCAGAAGGCCCCGTAGAAATTGAAGTGTGTCGAGAGGCGGTACTCACTGCTCAAGCGCAGGCGGACCGTGTCGCTGTCGATCTGCTCAAGCTGGTATCCGGCTTCAAGAATGTCGAAATAACGTCCACCGATCTGCTTCAGGACCGGCGAGGACTGGGGGTTGTGTTCAACGCTCACCTCAAAGCGGACTTCGTGCAGCGGCTCCCAGGTCGTGATCGCCTCGTTGAAGGCCAGACCATACTCGAACTCGCCGCGTCGCGTAGCCCCGACTCCCTCGAAATCCAGTGTCGCGTGCACGGGCCGCGGGATGCCCATCGCCTGATAAAACGAGGGACGCTGCTCTTCGGGTAGGATCGTGTCCATGCGGATGATATGCTGCCAGACATCCTCGACGCTGCCATGAATGATGGTGTCATCCGTCACACTGCGATTCCAATCCGGCAGCGGAATCCCCTTTTCAACCTGGGCCACCAGCAGCGGCAGCAGCAGGACAAAGCCCACAAAGGCGTACTCGCGGTTCTTCTTTTTCTTTTTTCCCTGACCGCCGACAAGCGACACCAGACGTATCAGCCCCGCACCGATAAGCAGGGGGATGCTCACAAAGGGGACCACCATCAAGACACACAGCAGGATTCCACTATCGGCGAGGACGGCGACGACAAGAAATATCAGACCCGTGAGGATCGCCATGGTGAGGGCATTGCGCCATGTGCGCTCTTCTGCGGGGATAGACAGAAGGCTCAGAGCGCCGATGCCCACCGGCACAAACACCAGGAAGGCAAGGTAAGCCGGATCGCCGGTAAAAATCTGGCTTCTGAAGCCCTTCAGCATCAGCAGGCCATAAATCAATGCCAGCAGTATGACCACCGGCAACCGGCTTCGTATCGAGTTCCGCTTGCGTTTTGGTTTATAGACGTTGACTCTGGGCGTTTCGTCGTCCACTGACCTGGCGCTAAGCTTGCATCCCCTCCGGCAGCAGCCAGGGCGGCAGCGGGGCCTGCTGCGCGCTGACGTGGCAGGCGTAGAGGAAACGGTAGACATCGCTGGCGTAGAACTGCGGGTAGGATTTATCCGGCAGCGTGTCCGTGAAGCGCTCCATCACCAGGTCGGCCATCTTCTGATCCAGGCCGGATTCGACCTCGTAATCGAAGTAGATCGCCAGGTCCTTGTCCGGCTCCTCGATGATGCGGCTTGACTTTATAGGTGCTGGGGAAACGGTGCGCCGGGGAATCGCGCTCCATCAGGAAGGTGCCCAGCGCCGCCGAATTGATGAGCTGCTTGTGTTCGTAGAGGAAGTTGACCGTCTCCTGCGCGTCGTCCAGCGTCTCGCCGGGGAAGCCGAAGAAGAAGAAGGTATGGTTCCAGATGCCCGCGTCGTGACTCTCGTGCAGGATACGGCTCATGTGTTCCAGTTCGGTGCCCTTGACCATCGCCTGCATGATCTGTTCCGAGGCACTTTCCAGGCCGAAGAGGATCATGCTGCAGCCGCCGCGCGCCATGCTGTCCAGCAGTTCGCCGGAGATGACCTTCTCGAAGCGCACGCAGCCGCCCCACTGCATCGGCTTACCCAGATTCTCCAGAATCGGCGAGACGTTGCGCAGGTTGCGCGGCGTGATGGCTTCGTCGGCGAAGAAGATGTGCGCCGTGCCATACTTGTCGTGAAGCTGCATCATCTGCTCGGCCAACTGCTCGGCCTTCAGCTGGCTGAAGGCTTCCGGCTCGCCATAGCCCACATTGCAGAAGGCGCATTTGCCGAAGTAGCAGCCGCGCGCCGTCATCAGCGGCAGCACCAGTTTCGGCGCAAGATAGCGATCCAGCGGCAGGCCGTCGAAATCGGGCAGCGGCAGGTCCTGAATTTTCTCCTGCGGCTTGCGCTCGTTGACGTGAATCGTGCCGCCGTCGTTGTAGATCAGGTTGGGGATCTGCGACAGATCGCCGTCGCCGTCCAGCGCCTCGACCAGTTGCAGCAGCGGCACTTCGCCGTCGAAGACCACCGCACTGTCGAAGAAATTGAAGATCGGCGGTACTTCCGGCAGTTGGGCGCGCAGCATACTGATGTGCGGCCCGCCGACCGTGACGTGGCAGTCCAGCCCAGATTCGGCTTTGATCAGATAGCCCAGCGTCATCCCGGCCAGCATCTGCGGCATCGACGGAATCGAGATACCGACCACGTCCGGCTTTTCGCGCTGAATATCCTTGAGGATGCCATTGCGGTAAATATCCAGGAAGATGTTGTGATAGGGGTCATGCACCGCCAATTGCAGTGATTCGCTGCTGTCCACCGGATAGGCCGAAATGTAGCTTTGCAGGTGCAGTGAGGCCGGGTAAAAGGGCAGCGAGGCGATCTCCAGGCACTGGATCATGATCTCGAAGGCGCCCAGGCTGGTCGGGCCATCGAAGAAAGCATCGCTGCGGATGATGCGCTTGGCGTTCTGCACCTCGTCCGCCAGACGCGGCCCTTCGCGCAGCGCCCACAAGAGCTGCTCGCGCCGGGGATGCGACTGTTTCGGCGGTTTGCGCGTCACGTTCGGGCCATAATCCGTCGCGCAGTCGTTCCAGAGCCTTGTGCATATAATCGCGCGTCAGGATCTCGTCGAAGACCTCGGCGTTCAGGTCGCGCTGGATCACCTCGATGCCGTGCATCCGCAGGTAAGCGGTCAGAGTCGGCAGCGAGAGGTGCGGCATACTCGGCGTCCAGTTGGGCGGGAAAAGCAGCATCACTTTCATCACAATAACCCACAAATCACTACGTTATCAGATTTATACAACGAGGGCGCATCCTGCTGCGCCCCATTTCAATAATCGGGATTCTAAGCCCCTCGCCCTGAGGAAGAGGGGTTTGAGGTGAGGGTTTTTATCCCCCTCATGCACCCAGTTCCAGTTCTTCCGAAAAATGGCAGGCGGCCCAATGGCCCGGTCGCGTCTCACGCAGCGGCGGCGCTTCCACCTTGCAGCGCTCCTTGGCATACTGGCAGCGCGGGTGAAAATAGCAGCCGCTGGGCGGGTTGGCCGGGTCAGGCACCTCGCCTTGCAGCAGGATGCGCTTGCGCTGGGCCCGCGGGTCCGGCGTCGGCGCGGACGACAGCAGCGCCTCGGTATAGGGGTGTTGGATATCGATGAACAGGTCTTCCGTATCGGCAATCTCGACGATCTTGCCGACATACATCACCGCCACCCGGTCGCACAGATGCCGCACCACGCTCAGATCATGCGAGATGAACAGGTAGGTCAGGTCGAACTGGGCCTGCAAATCTTGCAGCAGGTTCAGAATCTGCGCCTGGATCGAGACGTCCAGTGCCGAGACCGGCTCGTCGCAGATAATCATCTGCGGGTTAAGCGCCAGGGCGCGGGCCACACCGATACGCTGGCGCTGGCCGCCACTGAAAGCATGCGGGTAGCGCGACATGTATTCCGGGCGCAGGCCAACCAGCCGCAGCAGTTCGGCCACGCGGTCGCGCAGTGCCGACCCGCTGAGCGACATCGTAATTGCGCAGCGGTTCGCCGACGATCTCCTCCAGCGTCATGCGCGGGTTGAGCGAGGAATAGGGGTCCTGGAAGATCAACTGGATATTGCGCCAGACGTCGCGCAGGTCTTCGCGGTCCAACTGCGCCAGGTCCACCTCGCCCTTATCGGCGTCCTGAAAGATGATCTTGCCCTCAGTCGGCGACAGGGCGCGCAGAATCACGCGGCCCGTTGTCGTCTTGCCGCAGCCGCTCTCGCCCACCAGCCCCAGCACCTCGGCTCGCCCGATAGTAAAGTTCACGCCATCGACCGCTTTCACACTGTTGATATATTTCCGGCGAAACACACCACGACTGTAAATCGGAAAATGTTTTTTCAAATTATTAACTTCGAGCAGCGGTGTGCTGCCGTTCTGATTCGTCATGAAACTTGCTCCGTCGTCTGTGCGAGATGCGGTTTTAATTCGTAGACCCGCGCGCAGCTCGCATAGTGATTGTCGCTGATCTTCAGGAAAGGTGGATTAGCCACACTTGGCCGGGACGTAATGCGGGCAGCGCGGGTGGAAGGTGCAGCCCTTGGGGATGTTCGTCGGGTCAGGCACATTGCCCTCGATGGTCTCCAGCCGGTCCAGTTTGGTATCGCTGCGCGGGATCGAGCGCAGCAGCGCCTGTGTATATGGGTGCGCCGCGTTGTAGTAGATCGTATCCACGTCAGCGACTTCCGCCTCTTCGCCCAGGTACATCACCACCACATCGTCGGCCATCTCAGCGATCACGCCCAGGTCATGGGTGATGAACATGATCGCCATGCCGAACTCGTCTTGAAGATTGCGCATCAGTTCGAGGATCTGTGCCTGCGTGGTCACGTCCACCGCCGTCGTCGGCTCGTCGGCGATCAGCAGCTTGGGCTTGCAGGACAGCGCCATCGCGATCATAACACGCTGGCGCATCCCACCGCTCAGTTCGTGACGGTAGCGATCCAGCAGCCGCTCCGGCTGTGGCAGCCCCACACGCCCCAGCAGTTCAACGGCCAGCTTCCGCCGCATCCTGCTTGTCCATATTCAGGTGCAGGCGAATCGCCTCGATCATCTGGTTGCCGATAGTATGCACCGGGCTGAGCGAGGTCATCGGCTCCTGGAAAATCATCGAGATTTCGCCCCAGCGGATCTGGCGAATTTCGTCGAACCTTCGGGGTCCAGCTGCGTGATATTGATCGGGGTACTGCCCTGACCGTAATAATTCACCTCGCCAGAGAGGATACGGCCCGGCGGACGCACCATGTTCAAAATGGCGCGGGCGGTCACGCTCTTGCCGCAGCCGCTTTCGCCCACCATGCCCAGGGTCTTGCCGCGTTCGATATTGAAACTCACGCCGTTCACGGCGCGCACGGTGCCTTCGGTCAGGAAAAAGCTGACGTGCAGATCTTTCACTTCAAGCAGTGTATCGGACATCGACCAGATCTCCTAGCGGCTGAAGGGATCGGCAGCGTCGCGCAGGCCATCACCCAGGAAATTGAAGGCCAGCACCGCGATCACCACTGCCAGACCCGGCAGCAGCAGCCAGGGAGCCAGCGCCACCGTACGGATATTCTGCGCCTCTTGCAGCAGCACACCCCAGCTAATCACCGGCGCGCGCAGGCCCAGGCCCAGGAAGCTGAGCGCCGTCTCGGCCAGGATGATGCCGGGGATCGACAGCGTCAGCGAGGCGATAATGTGGCTGGTAAACGAAGGGACCATGTGGCGCAGGATGATGCGCCTGTCTTTGGCCCCGGACAGACGGGCCGCGAGCACAAAGTCCTCGGTTCGCAGCGCCAGAAAACGCCCGCGTACCTGGCGGCCCAGGCCGGTCCAGCCGATGACTGAAAGGATGATGGTGATGCCAAAGTAGCGCCACTCCTGCGGCCAATCTATCGGCATCGCCGCGCTCAAAGCCATCCATAACGGCAGAGTCGGGATCGAGCGAATAAACTCGATCACGCGCTGGATCAAGTTGTCGATCCAGCCGCCGTAGTAACCGGAGATCCCGCCCAGGAAAATGCCCAGTGCCAGGCTCAAAAAGACCGAGACCAGGCCGATAGACAGCGAGATCTGTGCCCCGTACAGCACTCTGGAAAACATGTCGCGCCCCAGGCGGTCTGTGCCCATCAAAGCCACCGGCAGGCCATCCGCCTCCTCACCCATCCCAAACAGGTGAATGTCAGATTGAATAATGCCCAGCATCCGGTAAGACGCGCCTTTGACAATAAAATGGATCGGATACCAGGTGGAGTAGTCCGTCTCATAGGTGATCCGCAGTGTTTCCGGGTCACGGCTGGCAGCCAGACCGTTGACCCCCGGCAGCAGGTGGAAGTTACCCTGCGTATCCACAAAATTCAGCGACATCGGCGGCACAAACTTGTATTTCGCATCAAAATCGTTCGGGTCCATCGGGCTGATGAAGGGCGCAAAGATCGCCAGCAGGTACATGACAATCAACACGATACTGCTGATGATCGCCAGCCGGTGCTTACGGAATTTCCACCACATCAACTGACGTGGAGTCGCACTGGTCAAAACTTCTTCTTCTTCGGGCGGCCCGCCCTGGCCCGACTGTTCAGCCGATAACCCAAGATCGGGGCCAGCGGTCTGCCCCTGGCGATCTATTGATTCATCCATAACAACAAATCCTTATTCAAGCCGGATGCGGGGGTCAAGAACCGCCAGCAAAATATCCGAAATAAAGGTGCCAATAATCGTAAGTACACTGATAATCAGCACAATCGCGCCCGCGAGAAACATGTCCTGCGACAACAGGGAACGCAGCAGCAGCGGCCCAATCGTCGGCAAATTCAGCACCACCGCCGTAATAATAACACCCCCGACCAGACTCGGCAAAGCGTAGCCCACCGTACTCACGAAGGGGTTCAGGGCGACCCGCACCGGGTATTTCCAGATCAACCTGGCCTCGCTCAGGCCTTTGGCGCGGGCGGTCTCTACGTAAGGCTGGCTGATCTCATCCAGCATATTGGCGCGCATGGTGCGCAGTAAGCCTGCTGTACCTGCCGTGCCTACGATAATCATGGGGATAATCAGGTGACTCAAAAAGTCTATAAATCGCCCCAGGCTCCAGGGGACGTTCTGATATTCAGGCGAAAAGAGGCCGCCGACATTCTGCCCGAAGACAGAGAATCCGACCCACATCAAGACCAGGGCCAGCAAGAAGTTGGGAATCGCCAACCCCAGGAATCCCAGGAAGGTAAATAAGTAGTCAAAAAGGGAATACTGGTGGGTAGCCGAAAAGACTCCAATAGGAATCGCCACCACCCAGACGAATAGAATCGAAGCCAGACCCACCATAACGCTCATGCCGAGACGATCCCAGATCAGGGTGCTGACCGGAACGCCCCATTCCATCGACTGGCCGAAATCCCCTTGCAGCACACCGCGCATCCACTTGGCGTACTGGATATAAATAGGCTCGCCCAGGCCATAGTTATCACGCATGGACTGAATCACTTCAGGGGGCACACGCTCGCCCATCGCAGCCAGATTCGCCATGTAAGACGTCAAGAAATCGCCAGGAGGGAGCTGGATAATGATAAAGCTGACAATTGAGATGACGAACATCGTCACAAGAGCGGCAAAGGAGCGGCGTATGAAGAAATTTAGCACGGCCAATATCCTATAAATAAACAAGCTAAGCTTATATGAATTTGATTATAGCAAGAATTTGCCCAGGCAGGGGAATTTCTCATCCCCTGCCCAGGTTACACTATGGTCTAGCTCAGCTGCGCATGAACAACTGGACAGGCACCGCAAGACCCTGGCCGCGCAGGGTATCATCGACGATGTACCCGCTAGGTACATTGAAGAAGTTGTTCTTGACGATGAACGGCGATGGGTCTTCGCCCACTGTGCCGATCTGGTAAGGATGCTCTTTATGGATATCGAGCAACTGCTTGAACAGAGCCGTGCGTTTGGCTTCGTCCGGCTCTTTCTGAGTCTGGATCCCACAGATCGAAGAATCTGCCTGATGGGATGATCTGCCGGCGGTTCCGTCTGTGTTCCAACGACCACCTCGCCGAGGACATTGGCGTCCAGCCAGCGGGCATAGTTGATGGCCCAGGGGCCGTCAGCAACCTCGCCGGTGTAGCGGGTCAGGATCCGCCAGCACCTCCGAGCTGCGGTCGACAGTCCACATCCCGACTTGAACATCACCCGCCTGGTTGCGCTGTTCATAGAGCGAGCGCTCGACCAGTTCCTGGTTGACCTTGAGGCCAAGAGCCTGCCAGTATCCCTGGACCAGGTTGACTTCGTCGGTCCCGCCGTCGAAGCCGGCATTGGAGAAGGTGATGGTGAAGGTAATGGGATTGCCATCGGGGCCAAGGCGGATACCGTCGCTGTCACGATCGGTAAATCCGAGACCATCGAGCAGCGCGTTGGCCGCGTCCGGGTCATACTCGGTCCAGCGCGTTTCGAACTCAGGATCGAATTCTGGTGACCCGCTGACCGGGGAGGCCTGGCGCGGCTCCATGCAAGCCATCATAGATCAGATCGTTGATCTCCTCACGATTGATGGCAATCGACAGCGCCTCGACGGAACTCCGCTGTATCGAAGAGCGCGCCAGCACCGGGTCAGGATGGCTGATGTTGGGGATGGAAGGCGTGGGTCGAGGCGGCTTTCCACAGAATCACCTGGTAATCGCCGGCCTCTTCGTTCTCCTTGAAGAAGGTGAAGTTGGCCGGTGACACGTGGCGATTCTGCATGTCGATCTGGCCCTGGGCGATCCACAGGTTCAGCGTTTCCGCATCTTCAAAGAGCGAGTGCTGGATGCGGTCGATGTAGGGCAGTTGGTTGCCTTCGGTATCCACCGCATGGTAGTAGGGATTGCGCTCCATGATGTGCGGGTCTTCCAGCGGCGAATTGGCCGAACGCCAGCCGTTGATGATCGGCAGTTCCGGGTTGCGGAACCAGAAGTTCGCCACGCCCTGGCCATCGCCTGGCCCGCCGTTGAACCAGAGTTCGTCCAGTCGTCAGGCCGTTGGCTTCGACCATGGCATTGATCGCGTCCTGGTCGGCGGTGTCGGCATCGCCCATGAATTTCTCCAGATAGTGCTTCGGATCAGCCATCGTCGGGCCGCCGGTCGCGCCCAGGGTACTCTTGGCGATGAAGATCGGCAGCAGCGGGTTTGGCCCGGCGAAGCTGACGTTCCAGGTGAGATCATCGACGATCTCGAGGCCCATCAACTCGCCGCCCACGATCAATTGACCTGGCGGGTTCAGGAGCGGCGGATTCTGCCGGTGATGACGTCATACTAGAACTGAACATCTGCGGTGGTGATAGGGCTCGCCATCGGACCATTTCAGGCCGTCGCGCAGGGTGAAGGTGAACTCGGTGGCATCGTCATTCTGCGACCACTCCGAGATAAAGTTGGCAGTCAGACCGAGGGTATCGGCGTCGGGCGCATCCCACTCAATCGCCATTTCCTCGTTGCACTTGGTCGGTCCCCAGCGGTCGGAAAGACCTTTGAAGGCGCGCCGCCAGGTCCCACCGTACTCACCGACTTCATTGTAGGGGGTAATCACGCGCGGGTTGGTCGGAATTCGTTCTTCCACCGCCGGCAGATCGCCAGAGCTAACCAGGTCAGCCAGCATCGGTGCTTCGTGGTACATCATGTCCTGAGCAGCGACTGCCCCGCTCAGCGGCACAAGATTGACAGCGGCGGCAGCTACAGAACCTGCGGCCATCGCCTTCAAGAAATCACGGCGTGAAAGTTCATTCTTGCTCATAGATCGTAAACTCCTACTCACTGGTACTCATTCAATAAACGCGGGAACTTGCTCTTCGCTGCCTTACACCTCCTCTATGAAGCTCTATCAAGACTGATAGACTAGGCCGGTTCTATCTAGTTGGGCCACTTTGGCCGGGTGCTATGCACCTTGGCAGTCATCATGGCTTCAAAGAACCAGGGCAACCAATAATCATATTTTTCGGGGGTCGCGCCCTGCGCCATCATCGTAATCTGCCGTGTGAGGTGATAATAGAGGCGTACCCAGCGCTTGCGCGTCTGGCCGTCGTCGTCAAAGGTGTACTTGGCTTCAAGTTTGATCAGGCTGTCGGCAGCCTGTTGCTCGCGGGATTCGATCTCCACACCGGGCAGAGCTTCGATGCTGCCGAAGAATCCTTCAGCCACCGCATCCAGATCATCGGCGTTGATTGCCATACCTAAGTCTTTAACATCGACGGCAAAGATTGTCAGGGGATCATCTGCATCCGGGCCAAACACCATACCATCACGTTCGTCAGCCCAGGTAAAATGCTGCCAGTCCTTGGGCAGAAAGAATGAATAATATTGGTGTCTATGCCAGGATAAAGCACTAATTGAGGGGTATTGCTTCTGTGCCATTCGATCTCCCGAATATATCATAACATGGAAAGCAGTTGTTCTGGGCGAAAACGTTGAGCGCCATCACGCAAACGCTTGCATGCACGTCCCAAAAAGTATCTGCTGACCCTTTACATTTATCCGGGCCTACCGCCTTAGGTAGTTGAGCTGCTCTGTGGTCGAATGCTGCGGCTCTAATGTTTGCTTTGAAGGAACTCAAATAAATTTACCTGACTATATTTACTATTTCTGACCGCGATGCGGCCTCGCATGGTCTCGTGCCGAGACCCTGACATCCTATATAATAAAGGATATTGTAGATTTCGCAAATCTTTCATCCACACAAAGGGCCTTGATCTTATGAAACAATACCGCACCGCAATTGTCGGTAATGGCAACATTGCCCGGAGCCATATGCGCGCCTTCGAGCAGGAGAAGGAGCGGGTCGAAGTCGTCGCGGCTGTGGACATCATCCCGGAGAGAGTCCAGAGTTTCTCTGATACCTACGGCATCCCCAATCGTTACACCGATACTGCGACCATGCTGGCCGAGCAGAAGCCCGACCTGGTGCATATCTGCACACCGCCCAATGTGCATTTTGAACTCTCCGTTGCGGCGCTGCAAGCGGGCGCGGACGTCATTTGCGAGAAACCGCTGTGCGGTTCCCTGGCCCAGGTGGACCAGTTGCAGAAGGTCGAGCGCGAATCCGGCAAGACCTGTAGTGTGATCTTCCAGTGGCGTTATGGCTCCGGCACGACCCACTTCAAGCGTCTGATCGACTCGCACGAACTGGGCCGCCCGCTGGTCGCCCTGTGCAATACAACCTGGTTCCGCAACCAGGCCTATTACGAAGTCCCCTGGCGTGGCAAGTGGGATACCGAGCTGGGCGGCGTCACGATGGGGCACGGCATTCACGCGATGGACTTCTTCATCTACCTGATGGGCGACTGGGTGGAGTTGAACGCCATGATGGGGACGCTGGACCGCTATATGGAGGTCGAAGACGTCTCGATGGCCCAGGTACGTTTTACCAACGGGGCCTTCGGCAGCATCATCAACAGTGTGCTCTCGCCGCGCGAGGTCTCCTACCTGCGTTTCGATTTCCAACACGCGACGGTCGAACTGGAGCATCTCTACAGCCACAGGAACGAACACTGGCGCTACAGCGTGCCGCCGGGTTATGAGCAGCAGTTGGAGGAATGGGCAGACATCCAGGAGGACATCCAGGCGACTCACGCGGCGCAGCTGCATACCACGCTGGACGTGCTGGACGAGGGCGGCAAACCGCTGACCACCGGGGCGCAGGCGCGCAATACGGTCGAGTTCCTGACCTCGCTGTACAAATCGGCCCTGACCCGCCAGCCGGTAGAACGCGGTTCGATCACGCCGGATGACCCCTTCTACTACCACGTCTACGGGGCCGTCAAACCGGCGCGCGATCTGCGTCTCTTCGGGCCGAACGTCTAGACGGCCATGTTTCACTGGCTGCTCAAACCTGTCCTGGCGCTGACGATCCTGCTGGCGCTGACGGTCGTGGTGATTCGGGCCACGCCCGACGACACGGTGTTGAGCAGCTTCATTACCGGGCCGGATAATTGCAGCGGGAACTGCTTGCTGGGCCTCCTGCCGGGCAAGACCACCGTCAGCGAGGCGCTAGATCAACTGGGCCAGCACCCCTGGGTGACCGCAACACATATGGCGGCCAACGGCCAGGGCTACGGCCAGATCCGCTGGGAGTGGAGCGGTCAGCAGCCCGGCTTCATCGACGACAGCTACCTGGGGCGCATCACCTTTTACTGGGATGACGAAGCACCCTCTGCGCCGACTCTGAGCGACACCGTGATCCAGACGATTGCCATCACAACGCTGGTGCCGATGGACCGCTTTGTCAAATGGTACGGCCAGCCGGATTTCGGCACAGCAGCCTTCCGCCCGGATATGGAACTGGGCTATTCGGCAGCCTACAGCATCTCGGCGGCGACGCTGATGCTCACCACTATCCTGCCCTGTCCGGTCAACCTGCTGACCTACTGGCAGGCCCCGACCAAGATCATGCTCAGCATCGGGCACGGCACCAGCGTTTACGTCCCTCCAGCACAGATGACCCGCGCCTGTTGAAAGAATGACACATGAAATTCGCGTTGGATTTGCCCAACCTGGGACCCTTCGGCGACGCGCGCGTCCTGGCTGACCTGGCGCAGCGGGCCGAATCGGCGGGTTGGGACGGCTTCTTCATCTGGGATCACGTTTTCTGGCGGGGCTGGGCCTGGCCGCACGTGGACCCCTGGGTAGCGCTGGCTGCTGTGGCCCTCAGCACCGAACGCATTCGCCTGGGCACAATGGTGACGCCCATTCCCCGGCGGCGTCCGCAGAAGCTGGCGCGCGAGACCGTCTCGATTGACCATCTCTCTGGCGGACGGCTGATTCTGGGCGTAGGCAGCGGCGGCAGTGTGACCGAATTCGACAACATGGGCGAAACCGAGATCCCGCGTGAACGCGGCGCACGGCTCGACGAAGGGCTGGAGATTCTGACCCGCCTGTGGAGCGGTCAGCCGGTTGATTATGTGGGCGAGCATCTCAAAGTGACCGGGGCGACTTTCCTGCCGGTGCCGGTCCAACTGCCGCGCATCCCTATCTGGGTGGCCGGGAACTGGCCCCATAAGAAGCCGATGCGGCGGGCGGCCCGTTATGATGGCGTGTTTCCGCAGACACGCGCAGACCGGCCTGGATAGCATGGTCCCCTTAAACGACATGCGCGCGGCGATTGACTACGTGGCGCAGCAGCGCGGCAATCGGGATTTCGACGTGGCGCATTCAGGCCGCTCGACGGCAAATCCGGCACAGGACGCGGATATTGTCGGCCCTTATGCCGAGATCGGCGTAACCTGGTGGCTGGAGAATATGACGCCCTGGGCCTTTGGCTCGTCCGGCGAGGGCGACTGGCCGGTCGAGGCCATGCGCGAGCGCATCGAGGCCGGTCCGCCGCAGCTTTAGTAATTCAACCTCACCCCTAAGGAGCAGTGCTTATGACCGCGACTATCCCCAACTCGCACCGGGATTTACTGGATGGCCCGGTGATCGCCGCGCTGGCGACTCTGATGCCGGATGGTCAGCCGCAGCTGACACCGGTCTGGTGCAGCTATGACGGCACGTATGTCATCGTCAACGTAACGGCGGAGCGCCAGAAGGCGAAGAATATGGCGGCACGGCCTCAGTGTGTCGGTCATGGTCTTTGACCCGCAGAATCAGTTTCGCTGGCTGGAGGTCCGGGGCGTGGTCGTGGAGATCACGGCGGAAGGCGGCGGCGAGTTCGATGAACGCGCTGTCGCTGCTCTACACCGGCCAGCCCAGGCGCTACGGCATCGAAGTCCCGCCGCGCGAGGTCTCGGAGCGCCTGCTCTACAAGATCCGGCCCACGCGCGTGAACTTTAGCGGTTGACAGCTATCAACCCGCGAAATAGTCATGACTGAACTCGATAATCGTCCCGCCGCGCTCCTGGAGGATGTTCTTCGCCAGTTCACAGGGATGAATTCTATCGGCAGAATCCAGACCAAGCAGCACATCCCATGAACTGGGTCCAAATGCGATATACCATCCGCAAACAGTCAACTGGATTGCATCGTCTTCAGAGTCGATGATGGCAACATGACCTTGAACAAACGGAAACTGGTTATAGTAGGCTTTAACCTCGGCAACAGAGTTTGCGGTCCAGCGCAGATGGCTCCTGGCTCCATAATCCGTAGAGCCATAAACACCATACTCCATATGCACTACTTCACTGTTGGGATAATGGACTACAGCTTCAATTAATGATCCTAAGGCATCGTCTCAGAATATAATCCGGCAAAGGTCAGACAGCAGCCACCAAAGAGCAAGAACACCGCCATGATGAGGACCCTCAATAGACGGCGGTATCTGGGCCTGGCTTCAGTTTTATTCGCTGAGGGAGGCATGGTTCGCGTCACTATATTTCACATCATTGAGTAGGACGAAGCTCGCCCGAAGCGGACCACAGGCGGGCGATACAAGGTTCGCCCCTACATCACCGCCTACCCAAAGATGTACGGACATTCCGTGCGGACTAGAGCAGCCGGTCGCGGTGATAAATATCCGGCAGCAGCAGGTCCGGGTCGTTAAAA
Source organism: uncultured Chloroflexia bacterium (assembly GCA_963772595.1). GTDB lineage: Bacteria > Chloroflexota > Anaerolineae > Aggregatilineales > Phototrophicaceae > CAVYXZ01. Next base: position 234,295 of record CAVYXZ010000005.1, read on the forward strand.
CGCGGGTGCCGGGCGATGATCTCGCGCAGCCATTCATAGTGTTCATCGTCAAGATCGGGCACTTTGATGCTGCGGGCGATGTCGGTGCCCTCCTGAGCATCGCCTTCGAATCCGCGCAGCGCCGCCGCCAGCGAGTCGGCAGGCAGCCCGCAGTGCGCCAGCAGTTGGGCCGTCACGCTTTCGCGCTGGCTGTTGAGTTCGTTATAGCGGAAGGCAAAGAAGGGCATCCCGGCGTCCAGATGCTTGACGTAAGCCTCGCAGTGAAGCAGCCAGGCCGGGCCAAACACGAGGTCCAGATGGGCCATCGCCCGATCCAGGTCAATATAGGGCGCGGTGTAGTCAAAATCCATGCCGCCCGAAATGACAAACCAGAGGAAACGGGTGACCGCTTCGTCGTCCATGCCCGGCGGACGGCCAATGCGCGTATTAAACTTATTGCAAGAATTGGTCCAACTCAACGCATCGCGGTACAGAAAAAGGTAGCGCGCCTGCGGGAAGGCTTTATAGAAGACCTGCGCCATGAAGAGGCCCTGGCTGCGCAGTTTGATCCCCAGCGTGTCCGCCTGCACCTCCGATGGTGGGCGAAAAAGCAGCCCGGTACATACGCGCGTGAGGGCCACCAGTTCATCCTCGTCATAATCCTGCTGGCTCAGGAAATAGTGATCGGCAAAAATATCCGGCTCGGAAAAACTCCAGACCCCCTCGACCTGGTTGACGACTCGGTTCAGCAGGGTGGTGCCGCAGCGGGCGATGTTGAACTGGAAGATGAGTTTGGGCGGCAGCTCGACCTGGGGCGCGAGCGCCAGCAGCGCGTCCAGCGGCACGACCAGCACCCGGCGCGCCTGACGAAACTGTTCCAAATGCGCGAAGACCGCCTGTGATAAATCGACCTCCGGCGGAATCTCCACGAAGATGGCCTGCCGCTGCTTCAGGTCCAGCCGGTAGGGACTCCAGGCGGCTTCATCCAGCAGGATCTGCGCCGAGACCGGTTGCCCCGCATCCAGGCTGAAATGCTCCAGTTGAGCGATTTCAATATCAAACGCGCGCGAACGATCCAGGATCTGGTACAGCATCGTATCCATAGCCACACCTATAAACGCTATCCGCTTCAGGAAGAATCTATTATAGCGTGGTAATTTCGTATGCCGCTAATGGATCGAGGCCGCGCCGTCAGTATTGGGTTAAGGCGTAGTGCTGGGTTCGTTTTTGGGCTTCACGATACTGCGTTCCAGCCAGGCCATGGCCGCTTTCGGTATCTTTGAAGACCATGGTTCGAAGCCCAAAAGGACGATAGGTATCGATGAATTCCTTCAGGTTCAATACCGCCACTGTCTGTGCCGGCCACACCAGCGCCCAGTACTGCCAACCGGCTTCCAGCACCTGAGGAAACCAGACCGTCTTCGCCCAAACGGTGTCGTCGTCGGGTAAGACCGAATTGTTGCGGTCGTCCGATAACCACTTGTGCGCCTCATATGTCCTTGAAGACTTCCAGGCCGGTATTCAAAGCGTTCCGAAAGGCCTCACCTTGAACAGTTTTATGAAATGTATGATGCACAATCTTCTTGTCAGGATAGTACACCAGTTTTACAAGGTCGTTGTCAATCAGTGTCATAACGGACATAAGGGGTTCCCCCATCGCGGATACGGCTAGAATGTCGAAAATCCTTTCCAGTGCCTATTCAATATATTATAGGGTGATACGTTCATCAGAAGCATTGATGTTCGAGAGCTTCCTTCAAAGACGTCATGTCTCAGATAGCCCTCAATAAAACGAGGCCACGCGGTTCAGTGTCTCGACGTCTGGCGCGCCGTCGAAGAGGATAATGTGATATGTCAGGTCGAGGTGGTCATCGGGCGCGAGCGTGTAGGTCTCGTCGAACATGAAGGAGAAGCTGACGCAGGCATAAGGCTCTTTGCGCACGAACCACTTGTTGGGGAAACGCGGGTTGCGCGGATCGTCCACGAAGAGCAGCGTCGATTGATCGTCCACGCCGTCATGCGTGCCCTGGTAAGCGATCCAGGGCATGGATACGCCCATGTAATCTTCGTGTTCCTCCGGCCCGATCACCGTACCTTTGGTAAACGAGCGCGGTCCACGCCAGAAGAGGCTGCCATAGCCGGCCATCGGCCTGCCGTGCGTGGTCGGCGAGCCGAAATCGAGCGGGTCGCCGCTGACGTTATGCAGGCGCATGGTGTAGGACAACCACCAGTAATGCTCGTCGCGCACGATCTTCTCGACGGCGATGTGCCGCGTCTCCTCCAGCCAGACCGTGCCGTCTTCGATCTTCCATTGCAGCGATTCGTCAATGCCGAAGCGGTCACCCTCGCTCTGGATGGCGCTGAACGTCACGTGGTCGATGCGCCCGTGATTGCCCCGGCGCTGGTAGCCCTGGTCGCGCACATAGGATGGCCCGCCCCAGAAGTTTTTGTCGCCCAGGTGGCTCATGGTCATCATCACGCCGGTATGCCAGCGGTGATCGTTGGGCCGGTAGATCGAGACGATGTTGCCGCCGAGGGTCCGCAGCGGGTGAATGAAGGGCTTGGGGACCTCGCTGGCGGGCTGCGCCGTTTTGTAGACATAGCGCAGCAGATTGACGCCGTCCACGCCATATTCAATCGATTCTTCCTGGCTCGTGCTGTGTATTGCGGTATCCATAAAGCACCATTTTCATTAAAGATCAACTGCGCCTACTGTAACGGCAGCAGCGCCCGGCGACAAGTTCCACTCAGCCGCCGTGCTCAAACATCATGAGCAGGCAAAATTACAAGGTGAATTAAATCTTTACGCTTGCAGAATTACAAATCGTGTTACACTGATCGCAAGCGGACATTCAAGCACAATCAGCAATATTTTCACAAATTTAAGCGCGCAGACTGCCGGGGGATCCTCCGGCGGTTTGTTTTATGGGACTCTCTCCCCAACAGCGATATACTCCCCAGCAAATACAGGTTATTGAAAGGGGCATTGTCCCATGGAAACCATGACACCTGAACAAATCGGTTTTTCATCCGAACGGCTGGCACGCATTCGCCCGGCGATGCAGCGCTATGTCGATGAGGGCAAGTTTCCCGGCGTCCTGACGCTGATCGCCCACTGCGGCGCGGTGGTCTACCAGGACTCGGTGGGCTATATGGATGTCGAATCCGCCAGGCCCTTGCAGGAAGACACGATCTTTCGCATCTACTCGATGTCCAAGCCGATCACCAGCGTGGGCCTGCTGATGCTCTACGAAGAGGGCCGTCTGCGCCTGAGCGACCCGGTCGCCGAGTACATCCCGGCCTTTGCCAACGTTAAAGTCTACGGTGATCCGCCAGCCGAGCTGGAGCGCCCGATCACGATCCAGCACCTGCTGACGCATACCGCCGGGCTGACCTATCCCTCTGACGGGCCGTCGCCGGTCGATGTGCTGTTCGCCAAAGCCAATATCATGCGCCCGGACCTCACCATTGAGCAGTTTGTCGATAAGCTCACCGAACTGCCGCTGGTAAATCAGCCGGGGACCGTCTGGCGCTATGGCGTGGCGACCGATGTGCTGGGCCGCCTGATCGAGGTCATCTCCGGGATGCCACTGGATCGCTACTTCCAGGAGCGCATCTTCGGCCCACTGGGCATGGTCGATACCGGCTTTGTCGTGCCGCCGGAAAAGCTGGACCGCCTCGCCACTGAATACCACTGGAACGAGGCTGAAAGCAAGCTGGAGGTCAGCGACCGCCCGCCGCAGAGCGAATACGCGGTCAACAGCGCCTTCTTATCGGGCGGTGGCGGACTCGTCTCCACCCTGGCCGATTACCTGCGCTTCGCCACAATGCTGCTCAATATGGGCGAAGTGGATGACGTGCGGTTGCTGGGGCGCAAGACGGTGGCAATGATGTCGAGCAACCATCTGCCGCCGGAGGTGCTGGCGCGGAGCGTCGATGCGCTGCCGCAGGGCTTCGGCTTTGGCCTGGGCGTGGGCATCGCCAGGGATATGATTCGCTTTGCCGAACTGGGGTCCTGTGGCATGTACGAGTGGGGCGGCCTGGCGAACACGCTGTTCTGGGTGGACCCGCAGGAGCAGATCATCGGCCTGCTGATGACTCAGCATGTGCCCGGTTTCCACTTCCCGCTGACGACCGATTTCCGCACGCTGGTCTATCAGGCGCTGCTGGATTAGCGGACTATCCCGGCCATCATAAACTGCGTTACACTCTGAGCCTGAATCTCAGAGGATGTGGTACGCTGCGTTCCTGGAACGAATCTTATGGGAAGGATTATTCATGGACACTGTGAAACCTGAAAGCGTCGGCATGTCCGGCGAACGGCTGAAGCGCATCCACCCGATGTTGCAGCGCTATGTCGATGAGGGCAAATTCGCCGGGATGAGCGTGGCAATTGCGCGGCACGGAAAGCCGGTCTATTCCGACTGCGCCGGGTTGATGGACATCGAATCCGGCAAACCCGTCCAGGAAGACACCATCTTTCGCATCTACTCGATGAGCAAGATCATCACCAGCGTGGCGCTGATGACCCTCTACGAAGAAGGGCACTTTCGGCTCAACGACCCGGTGACGAATTTTATCCCCGAATTCGGCCAGCTTGGCGTCTTTGACCGCTATGCCAGCGGCGTGATGAAAACGGTCGGCCTGGAACGTCCGGCCACAATCCGGCACCTGCTGTCGCACACCGCCGGGCTGACTTATCCCTGGCAGGCGGCTACACAGGTCGGCGCGATGTACGCCGAAGGAGACCTGTGGGCGGGCGATCTGCACGACATGATCGCGGGCCTGCTCAAATATCCGCTGGCCTACCAGCCGGGCACGACCTGGCACTACAGCATGGCGACCGATGTGGTGGGCCGCCTGGTCGAGATTATCTCCGGCATGACATTGGCCGAGTTCTTGCAGGCGCGCATCTTCGCGCCGCTGGGCATGGTCGATACCGCCTTCGACGTGCCGCAGGACAAAATGGGCCGCTTCGCCACGCTCTACAACTGGAACGAGGCCGAAGGCAAGCTTGCAACCGGGGATCGCCCGCCCAAGACTGAATACGCCCGCCCCAAGAAGCTCTACTCCGGCGGCGGCGGGCTGGTCTCCACCCTCGGTGATTACTACCGTTTCACGCAGATGCTGCTCAACAAAGGCGAACTGGACGGCGTGCGGCTGCTGGGGCGCAAGACGGTCGAACTGATGACGATCAATCATCTGCCGCCCGGTATGCGGATCACGACGCGCTTCGGCGGGCATGGCTTCGGCCTGGGCGCGGCGGTGCTGGTGGATGCGGCGCAGTTTGGCGAGCTTGGCTCGGTCGGCAGCTACTACTGGGACGGCGCGGCCAATACGGTGTTCTGGATCGACCCCAAAGAAGACCTGCTCGGCGTACTGATGACTCAGTTCATGCCCTGCTTCCGCTTCCCGTTGGATACGGATCTGCGGCTGCTGGCTTATCAGGCTATCATCGACTGAGGATGCTATACTCTGGAAAAATAGCATTTTCAGAAGAGAGGTTTTCATATGAACACCGTCACGCCAGAGCAGGTCGGTCTGTCGTCTGAACGCCTGGGCCGCATCCGTCCGGTGATCCAGCGCTATGTGGACGAAGGCAAATACGCCGGGGTCATAACTCTCGTGGCCCGGCACGGCAAAGTCGCCTATCTGGACTGCGTCGGCATGATGGACCGGGACGCAGGCAAGCCGATGAAGGAAGATACGATCTTCCGCATTTACTCCATGACCAAGCCGATCACCAGCGTCGCGCTGCTGATGCTCTACGAAGAGGGGCGGCTGCGGCTGAACAGCCCGGTAGCCGATTTCATCCCCGGCTTCGCCAATGTCAAAGTCTACGCCGAACCGCTGGCAGAGCTGGAGCGCCCGGTAACGATTCGCAACCTGCTGACTCATACTGCCGGGCTGAGCTATGATGCAGAAGATGGCGATCCGGTCGGGGTGCTGTATCACAAAGCGGACATCTGGGCGGATGATCCGCTGCTGGCGGACTTTGTGGCCCGGATTCTCCGCCTGCCGCTGGCCCATCAGCCGGGAACGATCTTCCGCTACAGCGTCGCCCTGGATGTAGTCGGCTATTTGATTGAGATCATCTCAGGAATGTCGCTGGACCGCTTTTTCCGGGAGCGCATCTTCGAGCCGCTGGGCATGGTGGATACGGGCTTCTATGCCCCCGTGGAAAAACACGAACGGTTGGCGACGCTCTATCACTGGGAGAATGGTCTGGTCGAGAAGCCGGATATTCTCGGCGTCCATGGCGCACAGGCGGACCGCTTCCTGTCTGGCGGCGCTGGACTGGTCTCAACGATGAGCGATTACTACCGCTTCACGCAGATGCTGCTCAACGGTGGCGAACTGGATGGCACGAGGCTGCTGGGGCGCAAGACGGTCGAACTCATGAGCAGCAACCATCTCACACCGGAAATCATCCGTGCGAGCGGGGATGCGCTCTGGCCGGGGCATGGCTTTGGCCTGGGAGTCGCACGGATGATGGAAGTCCCGCGCTACGGCGAGTCGGGTTCTGTCGGCATGTACACCTGGGGCGGTGCGGCCAGTACCGGCTTCTGGATCGATCCTCGTGAAGATCTCATCGCCATCCTGATGACTCAGCTGATCCCTTACGGCACCTTCCCAAGCATTGACGATTTTCACACGCTGACCTATCAGGCGCTGGTGGATTAGCGCCATCGGCATAAGATACCGTCTATTCAGAGGATACACTTATGGAGAGCATCGCACCGGAAGAAGTTGGGCTTTCATCTGAACGCCTGGGCCGCATTCGCCCGCTGGTGCAGCGCTATGTCGATGAGGGCAAATACGCCGGGGTCATGACGCTGATCGCGCGGCACGGCAAAGTCGCCTATCTGGACTGCGTCGGCATGATGGACCGGGAAGCAGGCAAGCCGATGAAGGAAGACACCATCTTCCGCATCTACTCCATGACCAAGCCGATCACCAGCCGTCGCGCTGCTGATGCTGTATGAAGAAGGGCTTGCTGCGGCTGAACGACCCGGTGGCTGAGTACATCCCCGGCTTCGCCGATGTCATGGTCTTCGCCCAACCGCCGCAGACCTTAGCGCGCCCGATCACCATCCGCCATCTGCTGACGCATACCGCCGGGCTGACCTACGATTTTCACGGCACGTCGGTGGTGGATGCGATGTACGCTCAGGCAGAGATCATCTTTCCGGCTTACACCTCCGAGCAGTTCGTCGAAAAACTGGTCCAACTGCCGCTCGTTCACCAACCGGGGGCCGTCTGGCGCTACAGCGTGGCGACCGATGTGGTAGGCCGCCTGGTCGAGGTCATCTCCGGCATGACGCTGGACCGTTACTTCCAGGAGCGCATTCTTCGGGCCGCTGGGCATGGTCGATACCGGCTTTTTCGTGCCACCGGCCAGCCAGCCACGCCTGGCGACTCTCTATCACTGGCAAGCCGAAGCGGGCAAGCTCGTGTCCGGGCCGGACCGACGTATCAAGGATTATACGCGCCCCGCTCCATTTCTATCGGGCGGCGGCGGGCTGGTCTCCACGATGGCGGATTACCTGCGCTTCTGCCAGATGCTGCTCAACAAGGGCGTATTGGATGGCGTGCGGCTGCTGGGGCGCGAGACGGTCGAACTGATGTCGCGCAATCATCTCCTGCCAGAGGTTCAGGGAGAGCCGCAGCCGGGCTTCGGCTTCGGCCTGGGCGTGGCGGTGCTGACCGATCTGGCGGCCTATGGTGAATTAGGCTCGGTTGGCATGTACCGCTGGGGCGGCGCGGCCAATACCACCTTCTGGATCGACCCACAAGAAGACCTGATCGGCATTCTGATGACCCAGCTTATCTCATCGCCCTTCCTGCTCGTGAATGATTTCCGCAACCTGACCTATCAGGCGCTGCTGGATTAAAGCAGTGCTGAGTAATGAGTGCTGAGGCGAGGAAACTGTTTGATCCCTGATTTAGCACGATTCGCCGGAGTCGCCTGTATCCTGTCCATTGGCTCTGTTTTGCTTCAGCACTCGGCACTTCAGGTGAGCGGGGTGGCCCAGAGGAAAGCGCGTGAAGCCGAGCGTTCCGGCTCATCGACCAGGATGGTCCGGTAGGCAGCCTCGAAGAGCAGGGCCTGGACATGGAACATGGCGCTGACGTTATGCACCTCGACCGCCATAATCGGGCGCTGCGTCTTGAGCAGGTGGCTGGCCCCGCCCAGGACCTCGGCTTCGGCCCCTTCGACATCCAGCTTGATAAAGGCGGGGGCTGGCTCCCCGGCAGCGATCAGGCTGTCGATGCGGCGCGTCTGCACCGGCTGTTCTTCCAACTGCGCGTAGATTTCCGGCTTCACACGGTCGCCCGGCGCGCCGTGCAGGTCCAGATGACCGATGGAGGCCAGGGCCGGGTTCTCGCTGAAACGGAAGACCTGCTCGCCATCGCTATCCGAAAGGGCCATCTGCGCGATCTCGATACGCTGGGCCAGATCCGGGTTGCGCTCCAACTGGCGCTCGATTCGGGCGACGTTGTGCGGGTTCGGCTCGATGGATAGCACATGCCCGGCATAGGTCGCCAGCATCAGGCTGTGATAGCCGATCTCCGCGCCGACATCCCAGGCCACAGCATTTGCCAGATCGAGGCCGGACTGCGCCAGATACTCGTAAATATAGGCGTCATAGCTGCCGTCGAGCATGGTTTGCAGCACCGGGTTCTCCAGGTCGAGGTACATCTCGGCCCCTTGCAAGCGCCCCCGGCTCACCGTACCCCAACCGAGCTTCATCTCATGACCGAGGATCGATTTCATCACTGCACCGTCTTGCAGATGAAAAAGTGCTGATAGGGCCGCTCTGGCACGCGGTAATGCCGCTCGACACGCAGACCCGCCGCCGCCATGGCCGTGATAATGCGGCTGACCGGGAAGCCGCGCCAGCCGATCTCCCAGTGATGGTGCGTGTAGGGGATGAACTCGCCGCGCGGGATGATACGGCTCAGGTCAATCAGGATATTGCGCTGGTCGAAGCCCCACTGCGTCAGCGAGATCGACAGCGCGTGACTGTTATCCGGCAGCGAGATCAGCACGTCGTGGCTGGCGACGCGGCTGAGTTCCGCCAGGGTGGGCGCGAACTGATCGTAGGGCAGATGTTCCAGCACCTGGCAGCACATGACCAGATCAAAGCTGTTGGCGCGAAAGGGAATGGCCGTCACGTTGCCGACTGCGTCAGGCGCGATGTCGAGCATCAGGTCCAGTTCGTAGACGCGAATCCTGCGCCGGTTGAGGTAATCGCTGACCAGCTTGTTGCCCAAACCGATCTCCAGCACCGTCTGCGCCTCGGTCTTTAAGGCTTCCGTGACCTGGGTCCAGTAGGCGGCGAAGCGGGCTTTGGTGTCGTATTCCGGCGCTAAGAAAAAGTCGCCCTGCGGCTGGGGTAAGACGGTCATGCAATCCCTCGCTGTGTACGGTTTCATTATAGTGTACGCAGCGTCCAACGCACCAATTGGAGCAAAACAGTCGCGGTACAAATTTGGCAAGCTGAGGATAAACATAGTATAGCGCGCTCCAGTCAACAGCCCACAGTTTCAGGGCTTGTTTTGTGAAAAAATACACTATGCTGAGGGCAGGTGTACACCGCTATCGTCATGCATCAGAAGAGAGGAAACATCATGCCTGAACTCAGCGTACAGATCGAACGCCTCGCCCCGATGCGCGTGGCAGCGCTTGCAGTCCGCAGTGACTCGCCGGAGACTGAGGCCATCAATGCCCTGCTCGATTGGGCACGTCCGCAAGGCCTGCTGGACCAGCCATTTCGTTTCTTCGGTTACGACAACTGTCAGCCTGCGCCGAACCACATCTACACCACCTGGCTGACCGTCGGTCCGGCGGTCGAAGGCTCCGGTCAGGTCGAGATCAAGCATTTTCCGGGTGGGCGTTTTGCCGTCACCACCGTGTCGAACGTAGAACAGATCGCGCCGCAGTGGAAGCAGTTGGCGCAGTGGTGCCAGGCGCATCAGCAGCCCTTCGGTGGTCATCCCGGCCTTGAAGAGCACTTCGACCTCGTTGCCGACCATCCGCTGGCCGGGCCGCGCTTCAAGCTCTATCTCTCGCTCCGAAGCTAAGCATAATCGTAGGGACACGGCACCGCCGTGTCTACCACCCCTTACTCATTCATCCACTTTCGGAGGAAGTGATAAAACATCGCATTGAGCAGAATGCCCGCCAGGAATGCGATGGCGATGTGAAGCGGCGTAATAATGTTGTGGCTGAGATAGAAGTAGAGCAGCCAGCTATAGCCGGGAATAATCAGCAAGAGCGCGGTGAGGCTGCCCGGCGAGTATCGCGCAGTTTTTATCCATTCACCGAGGTGCAGGAAAGCATTCACATACAGAGCCATCGCCATGAAGAAGGCAGTCCACACGGGCAGAATACCCACACTCACCATGAACATGATCGGCAGGGCAAATATTGCTGCCGTTCCATCGGTCACAAAGGCACGCCGGGCTGAAAGGGGCAGGAAGGCATCTGAACTGTGACAGACCGTGAGGTTGAACCAGGGAACAAATCCGCCAGGGAAGATATACTCCTCCACAGTATGCAGCAGGCCAATCGTCATAATTAGCCAGAAAACCCAATCCGGGTCTGTGCGCCGGGTTGGATCCATCAATATCCATATCGCCAGCACTACTGAAAACAGGGCGATGGCCCCGTTCATGATCTGGGTATAGCGCAGATAACGCTGATTTTGTTCGTCAACTGGATAGGTTCGCACCGTCATTTTAGCTTACCTTTCTCAGGTTGTGGTGCTGCCGTAACCGCAGAGAAATAGATGCACATACTGCTGTAGGTCAAAAACTTCACTGATCTGCGGCATAACACTTTCCACGAGGCTGGCAAAGACCAGGGGCCCAATCAACGCGGAAAAGGCCATCAGGGGGGAGCCTGCCTTCAACTGCCCTTCGTCCTGATACTGCTGCACAAGCTGCACAAGCTGCCCAACGAGCTTGAGGGAATGCTGCGCATGTTCACGGAGCGCCGGGTTGCGAGGCAGTTCTATCAGAATAATCGGGATGATCGACTGGCGATTTTGGCTGACCGTCCACAGCGTCTCGACGATGCGCATGAAATCTGCTTCACGGTCTCCGGTATATTGCAAGTTCATGTTCGCCACCGACTGGGCTTCACGTGCGAACATCGCATCCAGCACCGCTGCCTTTGTGCTAAAGCGCCGGAAAATGGTGACTTCATTCACACCCGCTTCGTCCGCAATACAGCGTGTGGTCAGCTTTTGAAAGCCGCGCTTATAAACACAGCGAATCGCCGCATCCAGTATCGCTGTCTGGGTGTCATCCCATTCGGAAGCAGTAGTTGACGGGGCCATATTGAAGGCAAACCTCGGATAAGAAAAAGCAAGCAAGTAACTTGCTTGCATTTTCACATGAATCAGGAATATTGTCAAACTTTGTATTTGATGAGTACAGTTTTCTGTAAAATTTGCAGAAGGATATGGTAGAATTGCGCGTATCGAAACAATGGGTCGAGGACAAGTTGTGAATCCTACCGGCGTTGTCATCGCCCAGTTGGGCACGCCCGCCGCCCCAACCGCTGCTGCCTTACGACCCTATCTGAAACAGTTCCTCTCCGACCTGCGCGTGATTGATTATCACCCGCTGCTGTGGCAGCCAATTCTGCGCGGCATGATCCTGCGCACGCGCCCGCGTAAGTCCGCTCAGCTTTACGCCCGCATCTGGACCGAGGCCGGTTCACCGTTGATGGTCTTCTCGCAGCGGCAGGTGGATGGGGTGCAGCAGCGTTTGGGCGAGAGCTTTCGCGTGCTGCTGGGCATGACTTACGGCGAGCCGAGCATCGCCCGCGCGCTGCGCGATCTGGAAGTCCGAAGGCATCACGCACGTCATCGTGCTGCCGATGTACCCGCAGTATTCCTCGACGACCACCGCTTCAGTCTACGACGCGGTCTTTCAGGCTGCCGCAGGCCGCCGGAGCGAACATAAGCGCTTTGTCCCGGCGCTGCGTTTTATCGCGCCGTTTTACGAGGATGCGCGCTACATCGAGGCGATGGCTCAGCACCTGCGTGAGACGGTTGCCGCGCTGCCGGAGCCGCCCGACCAGTATGTCGTCACTTTTCATGGCATCCCGCGCCGCTACATCGAGACCGGCGATCCCTACCGCCAGCAGTGTGAACAGACCGCACAGCATCTGGCTGAGACGATGGGCTGGGATGAGTCGCAGTGGCGCATCAGCTTTCAATCACGCTTCGGGCCGGAGGACTGGCTGGAACCCTACACCGAGGACGTGCTGGAGGGCCTGCACGCGGAGGGCATCCAGCGTCCGCTGGTCTTTTCGCCCGGCTTCGTGACCGACTGCCTGGAAACGCTGGACGAACTGGGCCACGAGGGCCGCGAGCAGTTCGCCGCAGGCGGTGGCGACGAAACGCAGTTTCATCTGGCGGCCTGCCTCAACGATCACCCGACCTGGCTGGATACGATGGCGGCGCTGGTGCTGGAGAACGCGGGCGGCTGGACCGCAGCAGAATCTGCAACGGCTACTGAGGTCAAGGGCTGATACAGGAAAAAGGAAAGTGGGACGCTATCCGCGCTAAGCCATCAGCCGAAAATGTTTTTGTTTAGCCGGCAAGTCAGCCAAGAAATCGTGTGTCGTAGGGGAGGGTCTGAGACCCTCCTCTACATCCAATGAGCCGTTTTGATACACTCTGATCCGAACAATTTGCTTAGGCTTCGGCGTGGTTTTGTTGGTTATCATTCGAACACTGGCTTAGAATAGTACTCCCATTGGATGGACAGGGTGAATCACATGGGCAAAGCCAAATTTACGCTGACTTAACATCAAGATGAACTGGTCGCGCTGACGAAAGGCTGCGACCACAAGACCTTAGCCATCTGGGCCAGGGACTGCGCGCTGCGTGTGCTGCCCTATTTTACGCAGCAGTTCCCTGATGACCCGCGCCCGCAGCAGGCGCTCGACACCCTTCAGGCCTGGATCGACACCGGGCAGTTCAAAATGGCCGTGATTCGCAAAGCCTCGCTGGATTCTCATGCCGCAGCCCGTGAGGTGGGTGAAGACAGTCCGGCGCGCTCAGCAGCGCGGGCAGCCGGTCAGGCAGTGGCGACGGCCCACGTGCCGACACATTCGATTGGGCCTGCGGTATATGCGCTGCAAGCCATCCACCGGGCCAGCAGCGACTCAGAGGCCGAGGCTGCCATCAGAAGAGAACTTGAGTGGCAGTCTCAGCACCTGCTTGAACTTGAACGCACCCTCCCAAACACACCCACCAGGAGACAGCACTCCTGAGGCTTATTCCTAGTCGGAATCAGCTTCGGGGTGCGGGGGACCGGTCCCCTGCCGGGGTATGGGGCAGCGCCCCAGATAATTCCCTATGACCTACTTGCTATTGCGCTAGCCCTACTTGTCGAGGACGTTCGCCAGCCGGTCCAGCGTGTCGTTGAGGCGCTTCTGCTGTTCCAGGGCCGGATCAACGGTCTCTTCCGCCGGGGCTTCCTCTTCCTGTTTGGCGAGGCGGTTCATCGCACGCACGACCATGAACATGGCGAAGGCCACCACCACGAAGGTGATAATCGTGTTGATGAAGATCCCATAGTTGATGGTCGTCGCCCCGGCAGCCTGAGCATCCGCTAGCGAAGCGTAATCACCGCCAGAGAGATTGATGAAGTAATTACTGAAATCAGCCCCACCCAGCAGGAAGCCAATCGGCGGCATGATGATGTCATTGACCAGTGAATTGACAATCGCCCCGAAAGCAGTCCCCAGAATAATACCGACGGCAAGGTCCACGACATTGCCCCGCATGGCAAATTCACGAAATTCCTTGAGCATAGTGGTTCTTCCTTATATAAAGCCGAACGAGCGCGGCATTAAGGCGGATTGTAATGTAAAAATCCAGCCGTCTCTCAACCGGCGAGCGCATCAAAGACCTTCGGCGCGATCAACCAGACCAGGATCCCGTGCAGTTCGCTGGCGGAGAGGACGTCGACCCGCGCCAGGCTGCCGGTCTTCATCTCGATGCTGGACCCGGTCAGGCTGTGGACGACCTGCGGCAGGGTCGGATTATGGCCGACGAACATCAATTCGGCACTGGCATCCAGGTCCCGGATGAGCGCGGCCACCGCGTCGCGGTTGAAGCCGTAGTCGAGCGCCTCCTGCACGGTGATCGTCATACCCAGCGCCTGGGCGATGATCTGCGCCGTCTGCTGGGCACGGATGCGCGGGCTGCTGTAGATGACCTGCGGATGAATGCCCAACCGGGCGATGACCTGCGCTTCGGTTGCCAGCCTGGCTTGGCCCTCCGCTGTCAACTGGCGCTGCTCATCGCTGGCAGCGGATTGTTCGGCCTTGCCGTGCCGGACAAAATAGAGACGCATACACAACTCCCCCTGTTTAAGCGCCTGGAATGACGCCTAACTGCTGCATCAGCGCCAGCGCGTTGATCTCAGCCCAGCGCTCCTTGATCTTGCCATCCGCCAGCTTGAGGATGTCCATGCCGGTGACGTGGACCGTCTTGCCGGTCGCCGGGATATTCATCAGCGGGCCGGTCTGGGTGCCGTCGCCGTGCCAGCGCAGACAGGTCCAATCGCCCTCGGCGATCACCTCGTCCACCGTTACTTTGAGATCGGGGAAGGCAGCGCGAAACATCGCCAGCACCAGTTTGTGCCCTTCGAGACCGGGCGTTTCCGCAGGGAAGGGCGTATGCTCCACCAGGTCTTCGGCGATCAATTCGTCAGCGAGCGCTGCATTGCCTTCACCCCAGACTTCAGCGCTAAAGCGGCGAGTCACCTCTTTGTTGTGCGCTTCAGACATGATTGCACTCCCTCATCCTGTGCGGTCGATAGCGCGATTGTACACTATGCCCACGAACTGGAACAAAAAAAGACCCGCAGCCACAGTGGGCTGGGGTCCGCCTGTTGAGCGGGAGAGGAGATTCGAACTCCCGACATCTTCCTTGGCAAGGAAGCATTCTACCGCTGAATTACTCCCGCATCGTGTTGGACAGTATAGCATTTTCGACCCTGGCTGACAAGCCCCTGAATTCTGGGGGGCCGGATACTTAGCGCTTCTTTCTGGGCGATGCTTTGGCGTGCTTATTGTAGTCCAACGCGAGGCCGATCCAGTAGTCGAAATCCGTCTGCTGACGCCAGCCTTCCTCGCCCACATAGATATAGCCTTTGTACTCACGATGGTTCATGACGACCGTTTGCGTGCCTTTTCTGGCAAGCACCTGCTCGTGCAGCGCGGGGTCGATGCGGCACATAAGCCGGTCGCGGCTCACGGTGACGCACATCTTGCCATCCACCATGAAGGCCAGGCCGCCGAACATCTTCTTTTCTTCGACGCGGGGCGTTTCAGCCAGGGCGGCTCTCACACGCTCACTCAGAACCGGGTCGTATGCCATCGCGCTTCACATCCTCCCACAGGCAGATTAAACAACGGCGCCCCAAGAATAGAACATTTGATCGGTTATGTCAATGGCTTGCGCAGCGGCGAAACGTCAGGTCTGGTAGGAATGCAGCACCCGCGCCTGACCCTCCAGGCGGTAGCTCCCCAGCGCCGCCGGGATCAAAGCCGTGTACCCTTTGTGCAGCATGAGGGACTCACTGCTGGTCTGGATCTCCACCGCGCCGTCGATGCAGGTCAGGATGTGGAAGCGGCGGCCCCCCGTATCCAGGCGAACGGCCATGCCGTTAACCGAGTTAAGCTGGTACAGCAGGGTCGTGAAATACTGCTCGCGCACAATATCGACGGTCTGTGCCGGGTTCTGCGCCGTGTGGATGATCGGCGGCAGGGTCTCCAGATTGGCAACCTGGGTGCCTTTGTCGATGTGCATCTCGCGGGGTTTGCCGTCGAGGCCCATGCGGCCCCAGTCGTAGAGGCGGTAGGTCGTGTCGCTGGACTGCTGGATCTCGTAGATGAGCAGGCCCGGCCCCAGGGCGTGGATCGTCCCGGCGCGGATGTAGAGCACATCGCCCGGCACTACGTCCGCGTAGGCCAGCAGCGGCTCTAACTCATTCGATTCAATCGCTTCAGCCATCTGCGCGGGCGTGGTCCCCGGCTGCACGCCGATGACCAGCTTCGCACCCGGATCGGCGGCAATGACGTACCAGGCTTCGGTCTTGCCGCGCGGTTCGCCCTCTAACTGGCGCGCCTGAGCGTCGTCTGGATGCACCTGCACCGAGAGCCAATCGCTGGCGTCGAGAATTTTCGCCAGCAGCGGCAGGCCCTCAGCCGGGTCATTGCCCGGCCCGACCAGATCCTGACCGTACTCCACCAGGACCGCGCTCAGGCTGTGTCCGGCCAGCATGCCGTTGCGGACGGTCGCGGTATCATGCATCTCCCAGGCTTCGCCGTAGGGCTGACTATCCGGGAGTGTCTTGCCCATGCGTGTTTCGAGCTTGCGCCCGCCCCAGACTTTGACTTTCAGCGGCGGATCCAACAGCAAAGGATAAAGTGCCATAGGTCCTCGGCGGTTTCATGGGCGATTAAGTTGAGGGGGTGGAAAAAGGAGAGTGCCGGACGCTGACTCAACGCATCCGATCAAAGTCCTCATTGGGGCGGACCGGCACAGGCACGCGAACCGGTTCTGGCTGCGGTGGGTTCAACCGCCGCTCGATGTCTTTGATCCACTGCTGAATTTGACGTTCCAGTTCTTCCCAGAGATTGCGTGCAGGTGTCGCCATAGCGCTGCCTTTCTGATTTCGGTCCGCACGGGGGAAAAGAAAACCCCTCGTGGGCTTACGTAGGGGTTGACAATGCGCCTGCAAGTGGACCTAAAGGGATTCGAACCCTTGACCTCTTCAATGCCATTGAAGCGCTCTCCCAGCTGAGCTATAGGCCCTGGAAGCTGGACGGCATTGTAGCCCCGATACCTAGTGCTGTCAATACAGCATACTGGAAAAACACGTTTTTGGGAATCAAGATTCATTGAACGTTCATAGGAGATTGGGCCTAAAGTACCAGGGGCAGCGCAAAGGCACGGTGGACGCAGGGTAACGCAGAGAAAAACACGCCACGCCGTGTCAAAGGACACAGCGTAATGTGCCCTTACAGTGTGTTCGTCTGGAATTATTGTGGTCTCTGCGTCTGATTCTTTGCCCTTGATCTGCTTTGCGCCTTTGCGTTGAATCTTTTGACTTTGACCTTGCGCTCAGGACTTGGTGCTGAGTTCAAGCAGGCTGGCGCGGATATCGTCTACGATCTGCTGCGGCGGGCGGCCATAACGCGGGCCGTGATCGAGAAAGTCGGCGAAGCTCTGCTCGGCGAAGCCACTGCTGCACGCGCAGCCCAGGCTGTCGGCCCATTCAACGCTGCGCTGCTCCGGGTCCAGGCTCAGGCCCCAGACCTGACCGTCGTCGTTCCACATCCAGTCGGTCTTCACGTGGCGGTCTCCTCGGCCTTCCAGCCAATCTCTTTCAAGGCAGTCTTCAGCAGGTCCAGCGGCAGGCCCATCACGCCGGTGTAGCTGCCGTCGATGCGCACGACCGGGATAAAGTCCTCGTCCTGGATAGCGTACCCCCCGGCTTTGTCGAAGGGATCGCCACTGGCGATGTAGCTCTCGATCTCGTCGTCGGTATAGGCGCGCATCTGGACCTCAGTGCAGTCCATTTTGGTGATGGATTGGGCCGGATCACCCAGCTTGTGCAGGGTGAAGGCTGTGCAGACGCGGTGAGTCCGGCTGCGTAACTGTTGGAGCATCTGGCGCGCCTCGGCGGCATCCGCCGGTTTGCCCAGGATGACCGTGCCGTCGATGACGACCGTATCGGCGGCCAGAATCACGGCAGGCGCTTCCGCCTGGCTGGCGACCGCCTGGGCCTTGTCCTGGCTCAGGCGCTGGACGTAGTCTTCGGGCTTTTCGCCCTCATGCTGCGTTTCGTCGATGTCGGGGTTTTTTACTTCGAAGCTGATCCCCAGGGACGCCAAGAGATCGCGCCGCCGGGGCGAGCTTGAAGCCAGAATAAAGTCAGCCATAGGATCAGTGGTGATGATCGTCCGAATGGACGTGGCCGTGATCGCGTTCGCTGGCGCTGGCATCGCGCAGGGCCAGGACGGTGACGTCATAGGTCAGGGTCTGACCGGCCAGCGGCGGGTTGAAGTCGAGCTTCACGGTATCGGCGGTCAGTTCCGTGACTATCGCCACGTACCAGTTGCCGTCTTCGTCCTCGACCTCGACTTCCAGGCCCTCTTCCAGGGCAATGTCGCTTTCCAGGGTGCTGCGTTCGACCTCTTCGACGTCTTCCGGGTCATAGTCGCCGTAGGCCAGTTCGGGCGGCAGCGTGGCGTGAATTTTATCGCCCACCCGCTTGCCTTCCAACAAAGTCTCCAGGCCCGGCACGATGCTGTTGGAGCCGTGCAGATATTCCAGCGGATCGTCCGCGTCGGCGCGTTCGATCTCCTCGCCGTCGATTTGCAGCACATAGGTGAGGCTGACGACCACGCCGTCGGTGATGGTGTCTACTGCCATCGGAGGCACTCCGTTCTCTCACAAATTGAATGCGCGCATTATAGCGGGATCGCACCGCTGCGTATAGCCGGAAAGGTCAAGGGCAAAGGATTTAACGCAAAGGCGCAAAGACGCGAAGAAGGGCAGAGTCAAGGTCAAGGGATTTGATGCAGAGCCTCGCAGAGACACGGCGTGCCGTGTCCGGCAGGCTAACATTCAATATCAGGACCGTGATACATCTCCATATAGATTACAATAGCACTGTTCGGACAGGGGAACCGATCTTTGATGGACCTACAGGAACCACAGGATGGCCTTTACCGCATTATCACACGCTCAGCGGAGTTTGAGTCGACTGAGGAAACGATCCATCCGCAGAAATTCATCTAACTCATCCTGGCCTTCTGTGCTGAGCGGCCCCTGGCGATTCTGCTCCAACAACGTTTCTAGCTGCGCCGCTGCGTCAGATCTTTTGACCTGGCATTTCTTTGCGTCTTCGCGCCTTTGCGTTGAATTGACCTTGCCTTTGACCTTCGCCCTCAATCCAGTATGACCAGGGGCGACGCAAGCATCGCCCCTACGGCATCGAGGTGGATTTCTCCTCTGCGTCTTTGCGTTGAATTGCTTGACCTTGCCCTTGATCTTCTAATCCAGTGTGACCAGTTTGGCGAAGCTGGCCGCCAGCGTCTTGATACCCACGCCCTCGAAGGCGACGCTCACCTCTTCGTCGTTGCCCATCGGCTTGCTCTCGATGACCGTGCCGGTGCCGAACTTGCTGTGGCGCACCTTCATCCCGGTCTTGTACTTCAGGGCCGGGGCGGCGGGCTTCGGCGGAGCGGGCTTGCGGGGCGCACCAGCACGTGCCGGGGAATTGCAGGATTTTCGAGCGCGGCGGCGGGACGGCTGGGCGTGCTGTCCCAGGTGGTCTGGCGTTCGAAGCTGTAAGCCTCGCGCTGGTGGGCGCTGCCGCTGGAGACCCGGCCCTCGGTCAGTTCGCCGGGGATGTCCGCCAGGAAACGTGAGGGCAGATTGGCGTCACTGCTGCCAAACAAAAAGCGGCGGAAGGCATAGGTCAGGTAGACCTCGTCTTTGGCGCGGGTGATGCCGACGTAGAACAGGCGGCGTTCTTCGGCCATCGCCTCCGGCTCATCCATCGAGCGCAGATGCGGCAGCAGGCCGTCCTCCATCCCGGCGATGAACACGACCGGGAACTCCAAGCCTTTGGCCGAGTGCAGCGTCAGCAGCGTGACGGCGTCGGCGTTCTCGTCCAGCGTATCGACATCGGCCACCAGCGCCGTATCGGCCAGGAAATCGCCCAGCGGCTGTCTCCTGCATCTGCGCCAGTTCGAGCTGCCCGCGCAGTTCTTGCAGGTTCTCCTCGCGCTCGGTGATCTGCTCCGGGCGGTCGCTGATCTCGTGCAGATAGAGGCGGTAGCTGGTATTGAGCATCATGCGGTCGAAGAGTCCGACCAGATCGCCCTGCTCGGCAATCTCCTGCCAGCCGCGCAGCATCTCGGCGAAGGCGGCGAAACTGCTCTGCGCCCGGTTCGAAAGCGAGGTCGCCGTGCCGTCCCGCAGGGCCATCAGCGCCTCGCCAATGGACATCTGTTTCCTGAGCCGCCCAGCCCTGGAAATCGGCCAGCGATTTTTTGCCGATGCCGCGCTTGGGCACGTTGATGATGCGCTCGAAGCTGACCGAATCATCGGGGTTGTTGACCAGCCGCAGGTAGGCCAGCACGTCGCGGACCTCGCGGCGTTTGTAGAAGCCCACGCCGCCGACCAGCTTGTAGGGAATGTTCTGCTCGACAAAGGCGGCTTCCATCGCGCGCGACTGGGCGTTGGTGCGGTACATGACGGCGAAATCGCGGTACGTGCGCCGCTGGTGATGCCGGATCTCCTCGACCTTCTGCGCGGCGAATTCGCCCTCTTCGTTCTCGTCATAGGCTTCGTAGAGGAAGACTCTTCGCGCCGCCTGTCGCGGTCGGTGAACAGGGCTTTCTGCTGCCGGTGCGGATTCTTGTCGATGACCGCCCGCGCCGCATCCAGCACGATCTGCGTCGAGCGGTAATTCTGCTCCAGCAGGATCATCTGCGCGTCGGGGTAATCCTGGCGGAAGTTGAGCACGTTGCGGTAATCGGCCCCACGAAAGGCATAGATGCCCTGGTCCTCGTCGCCGACGACGAAGATGTTGTTCTGCGGCTGGCCGAACATCTGCACCAGCTTGTACTGGGCCATGTTGGTGTCCTGGAACTCGTCCACCAGCACGTGCTCGTAGAATTTGCCGTATTTCTCGGCGGTGGCCGCGATTATCGCGCAGCAGCAGCACCGTCTGCATCAGCAGATCGTCGAAGTCCATCGCGTTGTTGGCGACCAGAATCTCCTGGTAGAGCGGGTAGACGCGGGCGACGATCTCGTTGAAATAATCGCGCGCCTGGAACTCCGCGGCCGTCACCAGTTCGTTCTTGGCGTTGGAGATAGCCCCCAGCACCCGGCGCGGCGTGTAGCGCTTGGAGTCGATGTTGAGTTCGCGCATGGCCTGGCCGACCACGCTCAACTGGTCGTCGGTGTCGTAGATCACATAGTCGCTGCGGTAAGGAAGCTGTTCTGTTTCGCGGCGCAGAATACGGGCGCAGATGGCATGAAAGGTGCCGATTTGCAGGCCGCGCAGCCGGTTATCCAGCAAGCTTTCGGCACGCTGGCGCATCTCACTGGCGGCCTTGTTGGTGAAGGTCACGGCCATGATCGCGCCGGGGTAAACGCCCTGGTCTTTCACCAGATAGGCAATGCGATGCGTCAGCACGCGCGTCTTGCCGCTGCCCGGCCCGGCGTACACGATGACCGGTCCATTGCCCGCTTCGACCGCTGCGCGCTGCTGTGGGTTCAGGCCTGCCAGTAAATCCATGCCATGCTCCTCGTTGAATGTCCGCCTCTATTGTGACATGGACGGGGGCCATTGTTCAAGTTGGATCATGGCGTTATGCTCTGAGCCGGAAGGAGGCAGACCGCATGACTCCAGAACGCAGTAGTGCTCAGGAGCGCTGGCTCCGTTTTTTCAATCAGGTCGTCTACGCTTCGATGGCCCCGGTCTACAACAGCCTCGACTGGCTGACTTTCGGCGCATGGTGGCGGCTGGTGCGCCGTGCGCTGGACTACGTGCCGCCGGATCAGCGCGTGTTGGAGGTCGCCTTTGGGCCAGGCAAACTTCAGGTCGAACTGGCCCGGCGTTCGACGCTGTGTGCAGGCATCGACCTGGCCTGGGGCATGTGCCGCTATACCGACCGGCGGCTGCATCAGGCCGGACTGCCCCAGCGAATCGTGCGCGGCAGTGCCTTCAAACTGCCCTACCCGGCGGACTGCTTCGACATCGTCGTGAGCACCTTCGCCCTATCCGGTCTGCACCCGGTCGAGCCGGTCTATACCGAGATGGCGCGCGTGCTGCGGCAAGGCGGCCAGTTGGTGGTGGTGGACATCGGCCTGCCCTCGAACGGCAGCCGGGCCGGAATCTTCTGGGCGCGCCTGTGGGAACGCATGGGCGATTATCTCTACGATCAGGCGGCACAGATGCAGCAAGCAGGGTTGAGCGTGACCACTGTCACGGAATTCGGGCCGGGCCAGCATATCCGCGTCGTCGTGGGCGAAAAGCATTGAGCGCTGGCTGAAGGCGTGCCGATACGCTACAATGCCGGGCTATGAACGCTGACTTTGATCCGCGTTATCCCCCGACCAGCAATTCCCTCAACCGCCTGCGGCTGGAGGCGGCATCAGTGCCGGACGCGCTGCGCGGGCAGTGGGGCTACACGCTGCTTTCCGCGCAGACCCTGAAGATGCTCATCGAGCCATATACGCCAGATGTCGCCATATTCTATGAAGAAACCGCGCGTGAAGCGGATTGGGCCGTCAAGATTACGACCACACTGGGCACCCGGCTTGGCACGCTGCTGCTGACCCTGCTGCGCAACGACGCGCAGACTCAGCAGGCCAATGCGGAGAAACCGGCAGGCTTCTGGGATTACTGGTCAGGCGTGCAGACGGTCTATCTCGGCGGCGGTATGCTGCGGGGCCGCGTGGGACAGCTCATCGCCGCGCAGGCGCAGACGACACTCCAAAGCCTGGCGCAGGAACCGGCCTATCGCGTGATCCGGGCCGAGCATCCGCAAATGTTGCCCTTGTTGGGCGCGGCGCGAACGATCCAAACAGGCCAGCGCGCCTGTGTACTCGACTTCGGCGGAAGCTATGTCAAACGCGCCATCGCTCACTATACGCCGGAGGGTCTGCGCCGTATGCAAATCCTCAACTCGCTGCCGAGCAACTTCCCCGCCGATGCTGCGCTTGCCCAGGACGTTTTTGAACGCATGGTGGAAATCATCGCCCGGTCTTATGCGGACGCGGACGCCCTGACGATTGCGGTCAGTATCGCCTCCTATGTCGATGCGCAGGGCCAACCGCTGCTGACGCAGGGCGGTCTATACATGAATCTGGCGCGCCTGACGCAGAATCTCCCAGCGGCCTTATCCCAGGCCGTGAGTGAACACCTGGGAAAAACACTCCAGGTCCGGGTGCTGCATGATTGCACGTCTGCGGCGCTCTTCTTCAGCCCCACAGACTATGCCGCAGTGATGATGATCGGCACCGCTTTAGGGGCCGGTTATCCGGTGTCGCGGCCTAACTTGAACCTGCGTCCGGTATCGCAAGAGCTGACGGTCGAGGGCGATTCGTAAGTTGTCCTGTCATGGCGTAGGGGCGATCCGGCGTGTTCGCCCGGTGAAAGATCGCTTCGATTAGCCGAAGAGCGCCAGCAGCCGTTCACCGCGCTGCGTCAGACGGTGAAAGACCTACTTGCCGGTGTGCTGTGATTCGACAAGCCCGGCAGACAAGGGTTCTAATCTTTAGATTCATTCTTATTGGATATCTCAGCGCGAATGGTATCGATACGATTATTTGCCATCTGGACAAGATGCGTCAGCCCAAGAGACTCAAAAACTATGCGGGCTTGTTGATAGTACTCAAGTGCCTTTGTGTACTGACCCAAACTCTGATAGATATCCCCCAAATTGTAACGAATACTAGCTAAATCTAGTTGGGAAGACTTCGGTGACATGTGAACCATAGCAGCGTCATAAGCGGCAATAGCTCTATTCAGATTTGTTGTTGTATTTTCAATTTCCGGTCAAGTCCGAAAGTTTCTGTAAAAACAGGTTGGCGTGACACGGCTTAAACAGCCTGAGGCTGGGCCTCAAACTGTCCCTCGGTGGCTGGCAACTCCAGCCCTAACTGCCGACGTAGCTGCTTCAACATGGCGACCTCCACGTCGCTCATACGGACGTTCTGCCAGCGCTCGCTGGTCTGCATCAAGGTGGCAAAGACCAACTTCAAGCAGCTTTTTTCATCCCAGAAACGGGGGATGGTTTTGGTGCGGCGGCGCTGCTCCTCGAAGGCGCGCTCAATGAGATTAGTGGTGCGTATGCGCTTGTGGTGCAGCGGCGGGCAACGCAGAAAACTGAGGCAGGCTTCCAGATCGTCCTGCAAACAAGTCGTCGCACTGGGAAACGCCTGGCCATAGTGAGCGATGAAATCCTCAACCAGCAGGTCCGCGGTGGCCCGGTTGGGCGCATTGAAGATGGCCTGGACGGAGCGCTTGACCGCCTGCTGCTGCGTCTGGGGGACTTTGGACAGGATGTTGGTCGTTTTGTGCATCAAACAGCGCTGGCGCAGGCTGTCGGGATACACTTCCTCAATCACGGCGATCAGGGCCGGTGCGCCATCGCTGGTAATCATCGTCGGTACACGCAGACCGCGCCGCTGCATATCGCGCACAAACTCGCGCCAGGCAGCGCTGCTTTCTTTGTTGCCCAGCGCCAGATGTAACAGCACCTTGCGCCCATCGCGGCATATCCCCCAGGCACACAACAGCGCTTCCTTGACGTTGCCTACCCGCCGCAGGCTTTCGTAGACTGCATCCACAAACAGATACTCGACCTCAAACGCGCTCAGATCGCGCTGACAGAAATGCTGGTAATCCTCCCACAGACTGTCGGTGATCTCGCTCACCGCGCTGCGGCTCAACAACATCTCCCCGCTGTAGGGATCGCGGAAGGCGTCCTCCACATCCCGGGTCGACAGGCCCCGGCTGTACATCTGCGTCACCAGGTACTCCAGTGCATCGCTATTGCCGCGCAGAAACTCCAGCAGTTTCGAACGGTAGGGCTGCTCACTGGCCCGCACCTGTGGCACCTCGAAGGCGATCTCCCCCTCCGCGCTGCGGATGCGTCCCGGTTTGTAGCCGTTGCGGTAGCCGCTGCCCTCCCCCTGCCGCTCATAGCGCTCACGCCCTAGATAATCCGTCACTTCCTGCTCCAACGCCTGCTGCACCATCCCTTGCACCGCCAGTCGCACAAACTGGCTCAAAGGCTGCTCACTGCTGGCGATCCCTTCCTGTAAAAAGGCGCTTATCGCTTGCTCAACCCGCTCGCTCGGTGCTATTCTCTGGCTCATGGCGTGTCGTTCTCCTTCTGGAATTCGTCTTTCACAAGGATAGCGCACGCCTTCCCTTTTTACAGAAGTTTACTGACATCACCAATAGTAGAGGCTACTGAGTTCTTCCTAAGATTTTTGATCTCGGTCTCAAGTACTTGGTTACGTCCATAGAGTCTTCTAATTGTGTCAGTCAGTCTCTTGACCTCGTCTTTAAGCGTTCTTTTCTCGTTCTCACTCTCTTCATCAAACCGCAGTAATCGATCCAGTGCAATGTTTTGATAGTCAATATTCCCGAATCTTGCGGATGTTTCCATGTGCTGTAATTGAATCAGTTGCTGCCGAGTGAGATTTACTTCCTCAAATTCATCATCGGATGGTGACTGGCTCATTAGCAACTTGTTTCCAGAATAGTAATATCAACCGCGAGATAATAATATTTCATATGTGGATGAAAGACAAATAGAATCTGTGGTCTAAATCACATGAAGTCAAACAAACAGCGCCAGCAGTTGTTCGCCGCGCTGCGTCAGGCGGTGAAAGACCCACTTGCCGGTGTGCTGTGATTCGACAAGCCCGGCCTCGCGCAAGCGGGCGATGTGCAGCGAGACGTTACCCGGCGTGACGTCCAGGCGCTCGGCCAGGTCCCCGGTGCTGCGCGGCGTCTCCAGCAGCGCGAGGACCCGCGCCCGGCCCTCGCCAAAGGCGGCGATTAGCATGGCATCAGGCGATTCCACCTCCTGGCTCCACAAGCCGGCCCCGCGCGCGCTGTAGGCGACGGTCAGACCATCCGGGTCGTCATGTTCCGGCAGCATGATGTCTTTCCACATGAAGACCAGCGGGATCAGAGTCAGGCCGCGGCCTGCCGGGTAAAACTCGCCTGCGTGATGCGTATCAAAGACCACACAGTCATCGGCCCAGGAGATCGTGTGATGCAGATCGTTAAACAGGCTGTCTGCACCCTCAAAGGCCAACTGCCGGGCATGATAGATCACGTCGCCTTCCAGCACGGCGTTCATGCGCGGCCAGTGCTGCGCCAGGGTGGCCTCCCAGTAGAAGCGCAGTTCGTCGATGAGCGATTCCATCGCGGCGCTGGGCTGCTGGCGAAACTGCTCGGTGACGCGGCTCTCCGGCAGCAGGCCGATGTCGCGCTGGAGAATCTCGGGCGTGGTATCGCGCAGACGGGCCAGTTCGCCTTCGAAGCTGGGACGCGGTGTCTGCGGCGTGGGGGCCATAAAATCAGCGAAATGCCCTGTGTCGGTAATCAGCGCGCTCAGGTAAGGGAGTTCGCGGCCCGCCAGCGCTTCCGCCGCCTCGTTGACCCAGGGCAGATGCACTGCATAGAGCGAGGGATTCATCAGGGTCCAGTAGCTAGCCGCCAATTCCCACAGCGGACTGAAGGCGAAGCGCAGGTTATTAAGGTCCGCCGGGGTCATATGGATCCGGATCATCGCGCCGCGCTACTTCATGTGCCGGTTCAGATTAAAGGCGGCGCTAATCAAGGATAGATGCGTGAAGGCCTGCGGGAAATTGCCCAGGGCCTGCCCGCGCGTGCCGGTCTCTTCGGCAAACAGGCCCAGATGATTGGCGTAGCCGAGCATTTGCTCGAACAT
Source organism: uncultured Chloroflexia bacterium (assembly GCA_963772595.1). Classification (GTDB taxonomy): domain Bacteria; phylum Chloroflexota; class Anaerolineae; order Aggregatilineales; family Phototrophicaceae; genus CAVYXZ01. The sequence continues at coordinate 260,813 of CAVYXZ010000005.1, forward strand.
CAGGCGCGCCTCGTCCAGTTTGCCTGCGCGGGTCAGCGCCTCCACCAGCCAGAAGGTACACATGTTGAAGGTGCCCTCGTCCCCCTCCAGGCCATCTACGCCGCTGGTGATGTTATAGCGATAGACCAGGCTGTCCGCCACCAGGCCGCCCTCGTCGATGGGCCGGTTGATGGCGTCAATGGTCTTCAACATGCGCGGGTCCCTGGGCGAGACGAAGAAGACCAGCGGCATCAGGAGGTTGGCGGCATCCAGCGTATCGCCCCCGTAATACTGGATAAAGGCCTGGCGCTCGGAATTCCAGCCCTGCTGCATGATCTCCTTATAGACCGCGTCGCGGGTTTCCAGCCAGCGCTGGCGCGGGGCCGGGAAACTGCGTTTATCCGCCAGCCGCACGCCCCGGTCCAAAGCGACCCAGATCATCAACTTGGAGAACACGAAGGCCTGATTGACACCGCGAATCTCCCAGATACCTTTGTCCTTCTGCTGCCAGTTATCGCAGATCCAATCCAGGATGCGATGGATCTGCTCCCAGAGGTCATAGCTGATCGGCGTGCCGTACTTGTTGTACAGATAGATGGAATCCATCAACTCGCCGTAGATGTCCAGTTGAAGCTGCGTATAGGCGGCATTGCCCAGGCGCACCGGCCCGGAGCCTCGATAGCCGGAGAGGTGATCCAGGACCTGTTCTTCGATGTTGTGTCCGCCGTCGATGCGGTACATGATATGCAGCGAGCCGTCGGATTCCAGTTCGTGCATCCGCTGCTGGACCCAATCGATGAATTGGGCAGCCTCCTGCACAAAGCCAATGCGCATGAATCCGTACACGGTAAAGGCGGCGTCGCGGATCCAGGTGTAGCGATAATCCCAGTTACGGCCCTCGCCCAGGTATTCGGGCAGGCTCATCGTCGGCGCGGCCACGATGGCCCCGGTCGGCTCGTAGGTGAGCAGCTTCAGGACCAGCGCGCTGCGATAGACGATCTCACGCCAATGCCCACTGTAGGTACATTGATTGATCCAGTTCACCCAGTAGCTGAGCGTGGTGCGGAAGTAGTATTCGTCGTCTTCAGGACTCATCGGCGGCAGACAGCCAGACTCCAGCTCACTGATCTGGATGCTCAGCAGCGCCTGCTCACCTTCTTCCAGTGACAGGGAGGCCACCGCCGCGCCGTCATCGGCGGTCAGCGGCACGGAAGACGACAGCCCAAAGCTGAACGATACCGAACGAAACAGCGCGCCGTTGTCGGTGATCGTCAGGTCGTGTGGATCACGGGCATAGTTGAAGGCCGGGCAGCAGCGGATATGAAGCTTGAGCGAGCCGCGCACCATCTTGACCCGACGCACCAGCCAGCGCTGCCGCTGCTTATCGCTGCCCACACCGACCGGCATATAGTCGATCACCTCGGCGACGCCGTCCTCGCTCAGGAAACGGGTAATGAGCACGTTCGTATCCGGCCAGTACATCTGCTTGAAGGTGATGTTGTCATGTTCCGGCGCAATCGTGAAATGCCCGCCCCGCTCGTCGTCGAGGATGGACGCGAAGACGCTCGGCGCGTCAAAACGCTGCGGGCAGAACCAGTCTATCGAGCCGTTGTTGCCCACCAGTGCGACCGTATGCATGTTGCCAATGATGCCATGATTCTCAATGGGCAAATATGCCATATGCGTGATCCTCCATGATTGCCGGGCGCGCAGAAATATCTTTGAACGGGATTGAACTACGCACGCATTTCTCCCTGAGTATAACCGGAATTGAAGACGACAGCGCACGGCTGCCGTCTTCAACATGAAGTAGGGAGAAGGAGGTAACTCCAGGGATTTACATCTCGATGCTCGTGGCAGCGTGCAGAATAGTCACGGCCAGTTCCGCCTTACCCAGGCGTATCCGGTCGCCATGCCGCAGCACGCGGACCTCGCCCGGCAGCAGTTTCTGGCTGTTGACGTAGGTGCCGTTCGAGCTTTTCAGATCAGTCACTTTAATCATCATGTGGCGCGGGTCATAGCTCAGGTGCAGATGACGCCGCGAGACACCCAGACGTTCGCCGTCCTGGTTCGTCAGGTCGATATGCGCGTAAGGGCTGTGCCCGGCGGTGTTGCGCCCGACGATCTGCCCCAGCTTCAACTGGCGGGCAGTGAGCTGGTAGGCGGTCGTGGTCCCGCGCAGCCGCAGCACCAGCGTCGAATTCTCGCCGAAGTGATCCGCGCTGTAGCTGTAGTGATTGTCTTCGTCGAGGACGTGCGTAGCCTTCTCCGGCGGCGGCACTTCCAGCAGGTTGCCGCAGCTGTAGCAGATGAAGCTGCCTTTTTCGTTGAGTGCATTGCAATGCGCGCAGGTTTGCAGATCGGCATCGACCTTGACCTGCGGTTGTGTTTGCGTGCTCAATTTGCTGACAATTTGCGTTGCCCGTGTTGAGGCCATCTCATCACCCATTCCGTCCTGGAAAGAACCATTTGAAAGCTATCATCCTTACAGAACATGACAATCACCTAACACGGCCTGTTATTCACAAATTCTTCATAAGCTCTCCATGTTCAGGCCAGGAATGTCAGTGATGACTTACGTTTCGCTCAAGAATCCGGCGGCAGCGCAGGCTGCATTCTCAGCAGGCGCTTATAGAGGAAGGGTACCGGCAGCAGGAGTCCCGCACTGGCTGCCAGCGCCGCAGGAATGCTGATCTGCTGGCCGATGAGGCCCAGCACCGGCCCGCCACCGATCTGCCCCAGCGCATCAACCTGGTTGAAGGTCGAAAGCACGGTGGCCCGCACCTGAGCCGGGATGTGTGGATTGACCCAGGCGGAAAAGAGCGGCCCTGACAATCTGCGCAGCAGGCCAAAGCTCATGAAGGCGACAAAGGCCAGCGGGAAGTTGAGCGCCAGCCCGAAGATCAGCAGCGAGAGACACATCCCGGCGCTGATGAGGATCAGGCTGCGGATAGTTCCCTGCCCGGCATCGGCAGCCAGACGGCGGCGCAGCAGTTCTTGAGCCACCACGCCCAGCAGCTTGCCCAGGATGCTGAAAATACCGAACCAGACCACCGGCTCCAGGTGGCCCAGCGTGGGCAGGCCGATGTCATCCAGGAAATGCGGCGTCCACAGGCGGTCGAAGCCCTCACTGTAGAGGCCCACAAAGAGGCCAATCAGCAGGAGCAGTATCAACACCCGCCGCTTGCGGATGGCGCGCAGCCCCTCACTGAAGGTGTGGAACATCGAGCCGAAGGTGCTGCGTTCGCCGCGTGGCACCGGGTTGAAGCCCGTCTCCGGCATAAACAGCATCAGGAACAAACCCAGCGCCAGGAAGCAGACCCCGCTCAGCGCGATGGGCAGGTTGATGAGGATGCTCGCCAGCGCTGTGCTCAGCACTACGCCGACGATCTCGGCGATCTGGCTCACCTGCGAGGCGCGGATGAACATGCTGCCCAGGTTGGCCTCGCCGACCTCATCGACGATCCAGGCCTCGGTTGCGCCGCTGGTGAAGGTCACGCCTATGCCCCACAGCACCTGCGACAGCAGCACCGTGGCGAACATCGGAATCGACCCCTCGATCAGGAAGGCAACTCCGATCAGCAGGGTGCCGATGATGATTGACAGACGGCGGCTGTAGACATCGGCCACGATCCCGGTGGGAATCTCGAAGAGGAAGGCGGTGGTTTCCAGAGTCGTCCCGACCAGCACCAACTGCAAGGCATCCAGCCCAATCGTGCTGGCCTGATACACCATATTAATCGTAAAGGTGAGCGTAAAAAAAAGCGCATTCCCCGCGCTCAGTATCAAAAAAACAGTATAGGCATTCAGCTTTCGGGGCATAGGGACCCTCGCTTGTTTGTCAGATGGACCGGCCCATTATAGCGGTCCACAATGGGTCACAACAGCCCGAAATTTGTTCGGAATAAAAAATGCCCTCCGGCAAATGAATTCTACGGTAGCAGCTCGAAATAGGCGCAGTGTCGCGGACGGAAAATCCGAAAATCACGGCGGTCGAATGTCGCCACCTTAACAATCCTGAGCCGCTCAGCGAGCGTCATAATGCAGCAGTCCACAAGATCAAATTCAGCACTCGCATATTCAACTGCAATTTCATGGACGCGCGCAAGGTCTGCGCTATCAAGAGCTTCGAGGCGCGGCTTAGCCTGTCTGAAATTGGCGAGGAATTGCTGTACGCCGGGATAGCCGAGGTCACGGAGAAACAGATAACTGATTTCTGGCAGCGTCACATCAGGAACGAACGCGGGTTCAGTGTTTTGCGCGGCAAAGTTGATCGCATCCTGATGAAGCGAATCATTGGCGTTATATAAGGCATAGATAAAACTGCTATCCGCGATGATCGCCATCTGCCATCCGTCGCTTGAGGTAGTCTGCAAGCTCTGTATTCAAAATCTCGCGGCTCTTGGCGGCGGTATCGACAGACTGTGTCGAAGTGAGTCCGGCTTGCTGTGCATTCCGGGCGAGATCGGCAAGGGTCGCACCGGCACTGTCCTGCGCGTAACGCTTGAGCAGGTCATCCAGCAGTTCAGCTACGCTGGCACCCTGCTGTTGCGCGAGCTGCTCCAACTTCCGCGCGATGTCTTCTGGCAAATTGATAAGCATAAGACCCGGCTCCGACTGTATGCGGCCATTGTGCCTATCATATCATGATTGATGCAAAACCCTGCACAACCGGGAGAATTAGAGCAGCGCCTCAATCGCCGCCAGTTCATCCGCGCTGAAGTCCAGGTGATCGCCCAGCGTCACGTCTTCCTCGATCTGCGCGACACTGCTCGCGCCAATCAGCACCGAGGTCACGGCCTCATGTCGCAGCACCCAGGCCAGCGCCATCTGCGCCAGAGTTTGCCCGCGCTGCTGGGCGATAGCGTTGAGACCGCGCGCCTGCTCCAGGTATTCGGGCGTGATGCGGTCCGGGCGCTAAGAAGGGGCTGATCCCGGCGGCGCGCGAATTCTGCGGGATGCCGTTCAGGTAGCGGTCGGTGAGCATCCCCTGCGCCAGCGGCGAGAAAATCATCAGGCCGACCCCCTCCTCGGCGGCTGCATCCAACAGCTCTGGCTCGATCCAGCGGTCGAGCATACTGTAATCGACCTGATTGATAAGGCAGGGGGTCCCCATCTCACGCAGCATCTGGGCCGCGCTGGCGCGTCTCTTCGGCGTCGTAATTGGAAATGCCCGCGTAGAGCGCCTTGCCCTGGCGCACGATCTGATCCAGCGCGCTCATGGTCTCTTCCAGCGGCGTCTCCGGGTCCGGGCGGTGATGGTAGAAGATGTCCACGTAGTCCAGGCCCATGCGCTTCAGGCTCTGATCCAGGCTGGCGACCAGATACTTGCGCGAGCCGAAATCGCCGTAAGGTCCATCCCACATGCCATAGCCCGCTTTGGTCGAGATAATCATCTCGTCACGATAAGGCCGCAGATCCTGGCGCATGATCTGGCCGAAGGTCTCCTCCGCCGAGCCGGGTGGCGGACCGTAATTGTTCGCCAGGTCGAAATGCGTAATGCCCAGGTCGAAGGCCCGATGCAGCATAGCGCGCGCATTTTCCAGCGTATCGGTGCCGCTGAAATTGTGCCACAGGCCCAACGAAACAATCGGCAGCTTCAATCCGCTGCGACCAGAGCGCCGGTAGGTCATCGTCTCGTAACGCTCCGGCGCGGCCTGATAAATCGTCATAATGTCCTCCGTTCAATTTGCGGCGGAGTTTACCCAAAAACGCCAACCAGCGATATGACCGGTTGGCGTAAGGGGCCGGACGCGCGCCAGCCCGATGTCGAGCGGCAGGTCAGTGTATTCCGGTTGACTTTCTTCGCGGGTGTTCTCTCCGCCATTGCTTTGTCTCCTCATGTTCTGTGACACGTGCGCGCAATTCAGAATCTTCGATTTCTTGGACAAAAATCAGTAGCAAATCCCATGCAAGGTCAGATATATGGTCAGGTACAAACCCTCGATCACCGAACATTCCCCATCGAGATTGATAAGGCTCTTTAGGATTATCGAGTTCAAATAGAATGAGCTAATTGCAGCGAAGACGAAACAAATTTGAATTCCAGCAGAGTCTTCCTCGACCTCAAACTGTTTCATGCGCTCAATGAACAACTTTTCGTAATTCCGACAAATTGGTTTCTCTGCTGTTGTGATTGCAGATTGCCAATCTTTGGTGCGAAGATCTTCGATTGTAAAGGTTGGAATATCGACCATTCATTCACCAGGAGATCACAAAAGTTCAATACAGTTCATACTAGAACATCAATCCTAATAATGCAATGCGGAAAGTTTGACTACGGGAATCAAAACAAGTGGCAGAATTGCCACTCCTTTGTCTGGAGTCGGATTGTAATCTTAGTTTTGTGCTCTCTGTCCGGTCTGCCGAAAAATCTCACTCCCGCCAGACGAGTTCGCCGTCGTCGCCCACGTGGTCCACGACTTTGGCGGCGGGGGCTTCCACATCGGCCAGGCGCTGTTTGAGTTCGAGCAGGTCGTCCTCGCTCAGGTCGCGCAGCAGGCTGTCCACGCCGCGCTTGGCTTTCTCGCGCCCCCCGTCCATCCGCAGCACATAGAAGGTGCCAACAAGCGCCAGGCCCAGAATCACCGTGGCAAAGATCAGGTGGGCAGGCGTCAGCACACCCTGCGCCGCCGCGCTGATGAAGATCGCCACCAGCACCAGCGCCGACACAAACCACAGTCCCCCCGTCAGTGAGGCGCGAATTTCGTCCGTCATAGCTGCCCCCGATAGTTTTAGCTGTCAAAAGGTATACGCAGGGGATGGAGGAAAAGTTACTCTCGCCAGACAAGCGCCCGGCTGATTTTCAGGTGATGTGATACCAGGCCGGTTCAAATCAGTGCCAGACGTCCTCAATATCAGCGCAGCCTTCGAGTAAACTCAGGGTAGGATTTGCTTCACCACTGGAAGCATTTCACTATCCGAGGATATTGATCATGATGGATACCTTGCCAGGCACTGCGCGTACACGCTGGAATCGGGTCCTGGCCTCGGTTGCTGCGCAGCCGCTTGAACTCTGCCCCGATTTCCCGACAATCGCCCAGCGCCATGAAGCGTTTTGGACCGGCGACCTGCTTGATCGTCCGCTCTTTCTGGGGACAGCCAACAAAACGCCGGATCGCCCGATCACGCGCCGCCTGGAGCTGCTGCATGACCCTGATGGCTGGTTCGCGGCCAAGCAGGAGGATTTGCGCCAGACACATTTTGTGGGCGACACTATACCCAGCAGTCGCCTTGATCTGGGGCCGGTCGCGCTCGCCGCCTTGATGGGGGCAGAGACCACATTCGTGTCCGATACCAGTTGGACGCAGGCCTTCATCAACGACGACTGGAGCAATGCCCCGGATTGGTGCATCGACGAAGCGGGGTGGCTCTGGAGCAGGTGGCAGGAACTCGGCGCACGCCTGGCCGAAGACGCCGCCGGACGTTACCTGGTCATGCTGCCGAATTTGGGATCCGCGGCGGATGTCCTCTTGATTACTCGTGGTTCAGCCGAGCTGTGTATGGACTTGCTTAGCCAGGCGGATCGTATCACCAGCAGCATTGAGGCCATTCAGCGCACCTGGTTGGAAACCTTCAATTTGCTGCACGAGATCGTGTTCAGTCGCGGTGCGGGCGTGATCGAGGTCTGGAACCTGTGGTCCAATGTCCTGCATGTCCCCCTGGAATGCGATTTCAACGCCCTGGTGGGGCCAAAACACTTCAACCCATTGTTGCTGCCCGAAGCCAGGCAGCGTGCCAGTGTGGTGGGGCGGGCCATTTTCCATGTGGATGGGCCAGATGCAGCACGACATTATCAGGCAATACTGGATACGCCCGAAATCACGGTCATGAACTACACGGTTGGCGCGGGCAACGATCCAATGGATCGCATCGATATGCTGCGTGCGATCCAGCAGCAGGGGCGGCCCCTGCACATCGCCTGTGCAGCACAGGATCTCCTGCCGCTGTGTGATGCCTTAGGGCCTGAACGGCTTTGTTTCCATGTAGGCGACGCCCCTAACCCGCAGGCTTTGGACGCTCTGTATGTTGAGTTTTCCAGGCGCTATGTGTAGCGGATTTAGCCCCTACTCCCGCCAGACCATCTCGCCATCGTCGCCGACGCGGTCCAGGACCTTCACACGATCAGAGTCCAGGTCGCTCAGGCGCTGCTTGAGTTCCATAAGGTCGGCATCGTTCATCTCATGCAGCAGGCTGTCCACACCGCGCTGCTTCGATTTCTCCTGCGAGGATACGCGCAGCAGATAGGGGGTGCCGCCGATGGCGACGGCCAGAATCACGGCGGCCAGAGCCACGTGGGCGGGGGTCAGCACGCCTTGCGCCGCCGCGCTGATGAACAAGGCCACCAGCACCACCGCCGAGAAAAACCACAGGCCGGTAAGCAGCGAGTCACGATTATCAGACATCTTGCGCTCTCATCTGTCTCTCTTCGTATTCCATTATACGCGGGTCGAACCGAAAAGTTACGATGCGTGGTCGTCCTCAAGCCGGGCGATAGCGATCCCCTGCTCGCCTGCCGTGCTGTACAGCAGATAGGCGGGTACCCTCGTCCTCGAAGATCGCCGGATCGCGCAACTGCCGGACTGGCGCGTGGATCGCCCCGCGCGCCGAAGCCTCCAGCGGCAGGGCCGCGCCTTCGTAGACCGTCTCCGGTGCCAGCAGCTTCTCGGCGGGTCCGACCGTCCAGGCGTGCCAGTCCGCCGCCGAGGTATCGACCCGGCTGGTGTAGATCGACTCCGGCCTATCCGGCACCAGCGAGTAGAACAGGCGCAGGCGGTCGTTATGAACCCACACGGCGAAATGGCGCGGATTGCGCTGATCCGCCGCAAAGAAATAAGCTTCGCGCTGGCGGTCATCGCCGAAGAGCAGCGGCCCGCGCTCGAAGTGACTCAGGCCATCTGCCGAGCGATACAGCAGGCCGGGCATGGTGATGCCGTAGAAGGCCTCGCGGAAGCGGACGACTCGCAGATAAGCCGACGTAATGATCTCCGGCTGTTCGTCAAAATGCAGGCCATCGCGCGACAGAGCCACCCGGCTGCGCTGCGCCCAGAAGAAGCGCTCATGAATCTCCGGCTGCACGGCTTCCTGTTCGGCGGCGGTCAACATGCCGTGATAGTAGAGGCGAATCCGCTGCTGGGCGGGGTCCACATAGACATCCGGCGAGGCGATGTGTCCGGTGAAACGGCTCTCGGCCAGCGGCAGCACACCGCCTGCGTAGATCGTCCAGGGGCCGGTCAGCGAGTCGGCATAGGCCATACGGATGTGATCGCCCTGATGGTGGGCGAAATAGAGATAGTAGCGTCCCAGCGGCTGCGCGATCCAGTCCGGCACCCGCAGCAGGGCCGGGCCGTTGATGTTGGCATGGACCGCAGGCGCATAGCCCGCCGTCTGTGAGTCAATAATGGGTCGTTCGGTCAGGCGTATCGCACGCATCGTCTGGTCAGCTTAGCCATGCACTGAATAGAAAGAGGTCCAGGAGATGGTATCTCCTGGTGGGAGCAAAGCCCCCATATATTCTAATAGGTCTGCGTCTTCCGCACTACACTCGTTCCCAGACAGGTTCGCCGTGAGGAGTTCTTGCTTGCTCATTGTGCCGTGTATCGCCAGTCAGCTAAGCTTCAGGCTCCAGCACGACCACCGGAATCACGCGGTCGGTCTTTGTCTGGTAATCGTCGTAGGCAGGCCAGATGGCGGTCATAATCGGCCACAGGCGGGCTTTCTCCTCCGGGCTGGCAGTGTGCGCCCGCGCCGCGAAGGTCCTGCCGTAAATCTGCACCTCCACATTGGGATCCGCCACCAGATTGAGATACCAGGCCGGATGATACTTGTGGCCGCCGCGCGAGGCGACGATGATGTAGTGATCGCCATCCTCACCGTAGATCAAGGCGGTGCGCCGCAGTTTACCAGTCTTGCGTCCGCGCGTAGTCAGCAGCAGAGTTGGCACGCCGGGCCGCCATTCGTGGCCGTCCTCGCCATCGCTTTCGAGATAGTGGTGAATGTGTTCCGCGACCCATCCGGTCGGGCTATCGTAAACGACTTCGTCCTGAGCAGCCATGTGTCCTCCATCAGACTTTGCGGCAGTTACTTCCAGGGTAAGCAAAGTCGCGCGACGAATCTAGAGCCAGAACACCGCCGAATTATCCGCCTTCATGAAACCGGCAGCAGAAAGCCGAAACTGCTGCCCTTGCCGTAAGCGCTCTCGAAGCACATCCGACCGCCGTGCCGCTCGATGATGTTCTTGACCAGATGCAGACCCAGCCCGGTCCCCTGGACCGCTTTGACCTCCGGCGTCTTAACCCGGTAGAAGGGCTGAAAGAGGCGCTCCTGCTGGTCGGCGGGGATGCCGTAGCCAGTATCGCGCACCAGAAATTCGCAGTCGCTGCTCTTCTGGGCCAGCGAGACGCTGACGCTGCCGCCTTCGGGAGTGTACTTGATAGCGTTGCCGATGAGGTTGACGATGGCCTCGCGCAGTTGGGCCATGTCCCCCTGCACGATGATCAACTCATCCGGCAGGTTGAGGCTGAATATCTGGCCGCGATGCGCCGCCGATTGCTGCTGCGCTTTGCAGACCTCGCGCACCAGATCGGTCAGGTTGACCGGGGCGTCAATCGTACCTTGCGCCAGTTCTTCGATACGCTGCAAGGAGAGGATGTCGCGGATGATCTTGTGAATCTGCTGCGCCGCATCGTAGACCATGTCGGCATATTCTTTCTGCTGATCCGTCAGCGGACCCGATGCCAGCATGTCGATGCCGCCGAGGATCGACGTGAGCGGGCTGCCCAGGTCGTGCGCGGCGATACGGATCATATCGGTCTTGAGCTGCTCCAGGCTCGAAATCTGCGCGTACAGGTCCTGGAGTTCGGCCAGATGCTGGCGCATTGTGTCGTGAAGCTGGGCGTTATCGACCGCCCCGGCAATACGGGTGGTAATCAGTTGGATGAGTTCGAAGACCGATTCGGTGAAACGGGCCGGGTTATGTGTTTCCAGAAACTGCACGCCGATCAGCCGGTCGTGCGAGATCAGCGGGATCGTCATCTGGGCGCGAGTCTGCGGATTGTGGGCGATGTAATCCGGGTCTTTCAGCACGTCCAGCACCAGTTCGGGCTTCCGCTGCTCCAGACAGCGCTTGACAATGCCGCCCGGCGTGCGCGGATAGCTTTCGAGGAAGGCGGGCGGATAATGGCCGACAATCGTCCCCTTATAGAGCTTGCCCTCGCGCATCAACTCGATGACCCCGGCATCCGCCGCCGTCAGCCGCACCACCGCGTCGAGCGCCATCGATAGCACGTAGTCGATTTCAAGTTGCTGCGTCAGTTCGACGTCAATGCGGCGTAGGGTCGCCAGTTCGTTCAGGCGGCGTTGAAGCTCGGCATCGGCCTGCAAGCGCTCGCTGATGTCGCGGATCACACCGACGATGTAGCTCAGTTGGCCGACTGAATTATGCAGCGGGGTAAGCAGCAGTTCCACCCAGATCTCGCTGCCATCATGCCGGATGAGCGGCAGTTCCAGCCGGACCTCATCTTCCAGATACTGGCCCAGGCGGTCAACAGCGACCTGAAAGCGGTCCCGCCCGGCAGGAGCAATAAAGTCTTCAAAGGACTGCTCGACCAGCGATTCGGCGCTGTGTCCCAGGAAATGCACGGCGGCACTGTTGGCATAAGTCAGCAGCCCTTGAGGGTCAAAGGTCACGATCAGGTCGCCCGCTGTATCCAGAATGCGGCGATAATTGTCCATCATCACACAAGTGCGCGCTTCTACTTCAATGCGCTCAGCATACCATATTTGACTATCATACGCTTGGCGCTGTCATCTGAAGCATGAGACGCTAAGAAAATGAAAGACTGTTTCGGAAATTTCAGATCTTGTCTACAAGATTCTTGCAAAACTGCCGTATAATTACAGAAAGGTGGACATAGGCCAGAGGGTATAGGGTCATGATTACAGGTAACGATCATATCTGGCGCGGATTTCTCGTTCGCTGCATTCTGGCACTGCTGGTCATCTTCGTGTTGTCCCTGCCATTTTTGCAAAATCTGGCTGCCTGAGTTTCAAAACGCAGCTCATTCAAAACGCGGGCACTGGCCCGCTTTTTTTATTTCCCAAGTATCGCAAAAGTTATCGACAGTTTTCCCAAGTTGCCTGTTCAAAACTTATCCCTAACCTGTGCATAACTGTGTAAAACATTACCCAAATCTGTTCAAAACTCGGCTTTTGAACAGGCTGCCGGGGTGTATCTGTCGGTGTTGTGCATAAGTCCACCCCGTTTTCGACAAGGGGCTGTGCATAAGTTTTATCCAGCATATCCCAAATACAAACGTCTTTTTGGGTTAAGTTGCGTTATATCGGGGTGAGGTTGGGATATTTATCCCAGGTGGGAATCGTTTGGGATAAGTTTTCGACAGTTTGAACAGCCCCTACTACATACTGCTATTCTATTCTTTTATGAATACTTCCCCCATTCCTTTACGTTAAAACTCTACTGTTGGCGTAAGCCAGCCCGTGCTACACTTGGATGGGATAGAAGGGTAGGACTATGGGTGTCGAAGAACTTCAACACAAAGTCGCCATTCTGACCCGCCTCGCGGAAATCAGCACCGTGCTCAATTCCACCCTGGAACAAGACGTCCTGCTCGAACAGATCATGGATGCTGCCGCTGAGATCACCGGCAGCGAAGCCGCTTCGGTTCTGCTGTGGGATGTCAACCAGCGGGATTTACGCATCGCCGCGACCACGACCAGCAGTGCCGATCTCGATTTGATCGGCCAGCCCGTGCCGCTGGAAAGCATTGCTGGAACGGTCATGCAGACTCAGCACCCGGTTCACGTGGCAGATGCGGTAAAGGACCCGCGTCATTATCGTCAGCTCGATGCGGACAGCGGCTTCATTACCCGATCAATTTTGGGGGTGCCCCTGGCGGTCAAGAACCGCGTGATCGGTGTACTGGAAGTTTTGAACAAGCGCCAGCTTCCCTGGACCGACGACGACGAAACCTACCTTTCAACCCTGGCCGATCAGGCCGCCGTAGCGATTGAGGTGGCTCAGTTGGTGACGGCTTTGCAGCAGGCCAACCGTGAACTGAGCGAACTGGACAATCTCAAGAGCGACTTCATCGCCATCGCCTCGCACGAACTGCGCACACCGCTCAGCGTGATCCTGGGCTACGCCAGCTTTCTCAAGCAGACCTCCGACGGCGAGGTCAGCGAGCACGCTACCAAAGTGATGAACAGCGCCCTGCAACTGCGCCGGATCATCGAGGATATGACCAGCCTGGGCTACCTCAAAGAAGGGACAGAGGACCTGGTCCCGGAGCGTGTGACCCTGCGCGAGGTCGTTTACGACGCGCTGGAGGAAATTCAGGCGCTCTATGATGCCAAAGGTCACCAGGTCACGGTACAGGGGCCGCTGGATGCGGTCGTGTTTGTCGATACGGTGCGCATCGGCAAGGCGTTGATGAACGTGCTCAATAACGCGGTGCGTTTTACGCCAGATGGTGGCTGCATTACCGTCCAGACCGAAGTCCGCGATCAAACCGAAGCCTGGGTCACGGTGATTGACGATGGCATCGGCCTGACCGAAGATCAACTGGCGCTGATCTTCGACGAGTTCTATCAGGTCGAGGACTATATGACCCGCCAGCACGGTGGTCTGGGGATCGGCCTGAGCATTGCCAGAGCGCTGGTGATGGCGCATGGGGGACGCATCTGGGCCAGCAGCGAGGGCCTGGGCAAGGGGGCGTCGTTCACGATGACCCTGCCGCTGGCACCGGCCTCAGAAGCAGATTAAACTCTACTGCATTAAAAAGGGAGCGATTGATGAGCATCACATTTACCTGGCTGAGCCATTCTGGCTTTGTGTTTGACCTCGATGGACGCAAATTCGCCGTCGATCCATTCTTCAGTGGCAATCCGCTGGCTGTGTCCTCACCCGAAGACGTGGAGGCTGAGATCATTTTCCTCAGCCATGCCCATGGCGATCACTCTGCCGATACCATCGCCATCGCCAAACGGACCGGGGCGATGGTGGTCTCGAATTATGAGATCGCCACCTGGGCGGCTGAGCATGACGTCAAATCGCACGGGATGAACACGGGCGGCGGCCACGATTTCGACTTCGTTCATGCGACTCAGACCATTGCCTTTCACAGTTCGTCCTTCCCCGATGGACGCTATGGCGGCGATCCTAACGGCTTTATCTTCCGCACGCGCAGCAACGAGCGCATTTATTTCGCCGGGGATACCGCACTGTTCTCCGATATGAGCCTGATCGGCGAAGTGGGGATCGACGTGGCCTTCCTGCCGATTGGCGATAACTTCACGATGGGGCCGGAGGATTCGCTGCGGGCGATCAAGCTCATTAAGCCGCGCTATGTGGTGCCGATGCACTACAATACCTGGCCGGTGCTGATGGTCGATGTCGCGGGCTGGGCCAACCGCGTCAGCAGCGAGACCGACGCGCAGCCGATTGTGCTGGATCCGGGCGGTTCGTACACACTGTAGGCGTGCAAGCTGTCGCAGCGCCTGAGGCAGCACCACCGCAGGGAGGCAGAGCATGATATTGGGCAAAGCCGCGTTTATCCTCGCCATCATCATGCAAATTGTGATCCGCTATCCCTACCGGAACAGCGTGCAGGCGAGAGCGTCGGATCGCGAGGAGCAGGTCGTGTTGCTGCTGCTGACGCTGGGCGGCTTGCTGCTCCCCTTGATTTATATCTTTACGCCCTGGCTGGCTTTTGCTGATTATGCCGCGCCGGGCTGGATCGTCGTCCTCGGTATCGTCGTGATGGCGATAGGCCTGTATCTTTTCTGGCGTGCTCATGCGGACCTGGGCCACAACTGGTCTGGCACACTGGAAATCCACGAGGAACATCATCTGATTACCGAAGGTATCTATCGCTATGTGCGGCACCCGATGTACAGCGCCTCCTGGCTGATGTACGGCGCACAGATTCTGCTGCTCTCCAACTGGATCGCGGGATTTGGTGGGATTATTGGCTTTGCCGTGCTGTATTTTCTGCGCGTGCCCAAAGAAGAGCAGATGATGCTGGCGCAGTTCGGCGAGGCGTACCGCCAGTACATGGCGCAGACCGGTCGCGTACTCCCGAAGCGGGGTTAAGTCGCATCTGATAAGTACAGTGAAATAGCTGAGGGCTTCGCCCCAGACCCTCACCAGGAGATTATATCTCCTGGACCTCTAGTTTTTCGTAGACTCAGCGATTGGGGTGCAGGGGATGGTTCCCCTGCCGGGGTATGGGGCAGCGCTCCATTCTTTTCAGCGGGCCTTAGCCCAACACCTGCGCGTAGGTGTCCAGGGTCTGCTGGGCGGTTTTGCGCCAGCTAAAATTGGTGATGCGCGCCAGCCCGACGTCGATTTGAGTAGCATTAACTTTCGACGCAGCTAGTGCTCGTTAATCGTCTCCCAATAGATCATTGGTCATGATCTTTGAATCGAATAGGCGTGATTCGAATTCAATGTTGATAGCGAAAACGCCACTTCTCATGAATTTGCCACCTTCTTGATAATATACTTCTACAAAGTGACTATCTGGATCAACTAACCAATATTCTCTTACTCCGTATTTTTCATACAGATCAAATTTATATTCCCGGTCCGCTAGCTGTGTTTTTTGTGAAAGCACCTCCACGACGAGGTCAGGCGGGCCAAACCATTTGTCTTCATCTGTCAATACACATCGACCTGCCACACCACTACTCCAGAACACATCAGGGGAAGCAATTGAATTCTCAGCAAGGTATAGTTCTACAGGACTCTGTGCAATTGATGCAGTTACAAGTAATCCTGTTGATGGCCGAAGGTTTTGAATGACATTCGCAGCGCGTTGCCTGGCAATTTCGTGTTTGGAATAGATAGGGCCTTCATATATGTACCCTAGTCCAACAAGTGATCTAACGATTTCATCTCCATCAATAGGAAAAAAGTTATCATTCTTTATATATCTGATTTCATTCTTTGGAGAAATAAGTGCAAATAGAAAGGGGGGGCCGACCTCGAAGGTTATTTCAGATGCAAACCGAATCACGAAGTCTCCAAAGCGGACTAAATCAATGTGTCTTTGCAGGTTATAGGGTACGTCTTCGCCTCTTCCACTCTCACGAATTAGCATTTGTACCACGTTCCAAACAAGATCATTCCGCCCGTTGTAGAGCATAAAACCATCTGCCACATTTGCGAGAATGTCTTGAAACTCATATCGTTGAGATCCAGTACTTGGTGGTCTTTGTACTCCCCAGAAAATATGATATAGCTTCGGTCTGCCCTTCTCATCAAATCCGCCTACGTGATAGCCAACATCATCGCTCTGCATATCTCGGGGTCTGAACTCTTGAAGAAGGTATTGGTTGACTAGCTCAGCAGATCTTCAACCGAGTGCGTATTAGGTGCAATGTTTTGCTCCTCAAGAAATCGACCAATTCTGTTGCCATTTCGTGCGCCCCAGGTTGTTACGCAACCTACTCCAGGATATCTATACAGCTTTCTTTCAGTTGTGTATCGCGGAGGAAGATCACTTTGAGAGGAAATTTGGGTGACAGCACTATCTACCCCCATGATAATCAGATTTGAATCCGTACTTACAGCAGAAAATACGACAGTCATCGCTCAAGTCTCTCAATCAACCAGTTGATACCTGCGCGTAGACATCCAGCGTCTGCTGGGCGGTTTTACGCCAGCTAAAGGCCGTGACTCGCGCCAGCCCGGCGTTGATCTGCGTCTGGCGCAGCGGCTCCTGTTCCAGCAGGGCGATGATCGCCCCGGCCATCGTGCGCGCATTGCCCGGCTCGACCAGGAAGGCTCCATCGGCGGCGATTTCAGGGAAGCAGGAGACCTCGTTGGCGACGACCGGCGTGCCGCAGGCCATCGCCTCCAGCAGCGGCAGGCCGAAGCCTTCGTAGAGGCTGGGCCAGACGAAGACCCGCGCCAGCCGGTACAGGGAGGCCTTCTCTTCCTCCGGCACGAAGCCGATCCACTGCATATTCTCCGCGATGCCGAGTTCCGCCGCATACTGGCGCAGGTCCGGGAACATGGGCGTGCCCCACTGCGCTGGTTCGCGGCCCGCGATCACCAGCGGCACCTCCTGGCCCTCGGCTTCCATCACGTAGGTGTAGGCCAGCAGCAGTTGATTGACGTTTTTGCGCAGGTCGAAGCCGCCCAGGTAGAGGATGAAGTCCTCCGGCAGATCGTATTTCTCGCGCACGGCGGGGTCCTGCTCGGCCCCCATGCGCGGATGGAAGGCTGGATCGGTCGCCAGGTAGGTGACGGTGATGTGCTCGTCGGGGATTTCCAGATAGTCGATGATGTCGAGCTTCGAGGCATGGCTGAGCGTCAGCAGATGGGATGAGCCGCGCACGCTGGCGCTGACCAGGGCGGTGTAGAGGCGTGCCTTCGTGCCGCTGGCATAATCCGGGATCGCCAGCGGAATCACATCCAGCAGCGAGGTCACCAGCGGGGCGGGCGAGCGCAGCGGCGGCCCCCAGTAGGGCACGTGGGCGATGTCCGCGCCCACCTGGGCCACTTTTTGCGGATAGGTCCGCTGTTCGAACCAGACTTTGCCGAGATTGCCGCCGGGGCCGGTCGTCGTCACGGCTTCGACGCCAGCGGGGAGGTCATCAGGGAGGCTGCGTTGGGGCGGCAGGATCAGCAATCATCTCCAGATCCGGCGCGATGCGACGAAGGTTCGCCAGCAGATGATGCAGATATTGGCCGCTGCCGGTGTTTGATTGGCCCCAGAACCAGCCGTTAAAGGCAACCCGCATGGGCTAGACCTTGCAGTTGCTGCACAGGCCGTAGAACTCCAGCAGATGGCCGGTCAGTTCCACGTCGAACTTTTCTTCCAGTTCATGCTCCAGCGCGTCCAGGTTGCAGGCTTCGAACTCGATCACCTTATCGCAGTTGGTGCAGATGATGTGGTGATGGTGGCCGTCGGGCATCAGCACATAGGTGGGGGTGCTGCTGTCGTTGATGTAGGTGGGCCGGATAATCGACAGATGCGTGAACAAATCCAGTGCCCGGAAGACACTGGCCCGCCCGATTTCCGGTGCGACCTGCTCGACCGCCTCCAATACATCAGCCGAGGTCATGTGACCCTCCTGGGTCTCCAGGACTTGCAGCACGGTGAGGCGCGCATTGGTGAGTTTGTAACCGGCGTCGCGCAGGCGTTGAGATCGCGTTTTCATAAAACTTCCTTGACTTCTGCCGCCTCATTGAGATATGGTATCATTTGCAAATGAGATGTCGTCTCAATAAGGGCTTGCATATGATCTACTCTATTGTACTCGCTTTCCTGCTCCTGTTTCCAGTTAGTCTCGTCAGTGCCCAGAATCAGCCGCTTCAAGTGGTCGCCACCACGACCATCATCGCGGATGTCGCCCGCAATGTCGGCGGCGACCGGGTCGATGTGACAGCGCTCATTCCGCCCGAAACCGACGCCCACGCCTTCGAACCGGACCCGCAGGATCTGCTCAGCGTAGCGCAGGCCGATGTGCTGCTGATTAACGGCGCGGGCCTGGAGGAGAACCTGCTGGACCTGGTGGCGAACGCCGCGACGGTCGAGCCGGTGGTCGTGTCCTACGGCGTTCCGGTGCTGGCGACAGCGGATGGCACAGCCCTGGGTCGTCTGGGCATTGACATAGACTGCGACGCGCATGATGAAACGCAGGAGGAAGTGCCCCCTGGCAGCGAGGACGAGCACGGCCTCTGCGATCCGCATATCTGGTGGAATCCGCTGAACGTGCAGCAGTGGGCGGAGAACATCGCTGCGGCTTTCGCTGCGGCGGACCCATCCAACGCCGAGACCTACAGTGCCAACGCCGAGGCTTATAATCAGAAACTGGCGGACCTGGATGCGAGTATCAGCGACAATCTCAGCTTCCTTAAGCCGGATCAGCGTGTGCTGGCGCTGCATCACGAGTTCCTGCGCTACTTCGCGGATCGCTACAACTTCACGATCCTCGGTACCGTGCTGCCGGGCGCTTCGACCCTGGCTGAGGCCAATCCGCGCGACCTGGCCGACCTGCTGGCGCGCATCCGGTCCAGCGGCGTGCCGGTCATCATCACCGAGGACACCGATACCAGCGGCGTGGTCGAGCAACTGGCGGCTGATCTCAACGGCGTGAGCGTGCTGCGTCTGGCCGCCGGATCGCTCAGCTTGCCAGAAGGCCCGGCCTCCGATTACATCGACTACATGACGGTCAACGTGCAGGCCCTGTCCTTCGCTTACGAACCGCCGGTCGATTTCGGGGCGAATGCGGACAACTTCAGCGAGAGCGGGGGCTGAGTTTCCTGGTGCGTGGGAGCATACAGGTGCCCCCTGCTGCCTAATACTGTGGGACACCGTCCCCTTAAGCACTGCGTACTGTAGTCCCGTTGATCGAAACATTAAGGTCCCCTACAATAGACTCTGCGTATTTATGCTGTCATTATGGAGTAAACAAACATGAGACGACTGCCACTGTTAGTGCTGTTGGCACTGCTGTTAGGCGTAAGTGGGGTGCAGGGTCAGGACACCGGGGACCCGGCACCGCCGACGGATGTACTCACCTGGGTAGAAGATGGGGTCAGCCCGGCGCAGAGTTCGCCGTCGGCAGTGGGCCAGTTGGGCCTGATGGATGCCGATGGCGCGCTGACCAGCTTCATGGACGTTCCGGCACAGACCAGCCGCCTGGAAGGCTGCGGCGATGAGGCCACCTCGCCCGATGGCAGTATGTTCGCCTTTTACATGGGCCTGGATACCGGTACGCTCTACTTCATGACGAGCAGCGATGCGCCGGTGGTGCTGGATGACAATATCCAGGCGCTGGCTTGCCTGGGCGGTGGGACCTTCCAGTACAGCCCGGACAGCACGCGCCTGGCTTATATCGCCTATGAGAGCGATGCCGCCGCCAGCGAGTTCGCCGATGGCTTCCTGCACATTCTGGACTCAGACTCGCTGGACGAGCAGTTTCAGGCGCAGAACGCGACCGCTTTCGACCTGGTCGATGACGGCGCGGCCTACGTGAGCTTCTATACCAATGAGCACAGTGAAGCCGATGAAGCGGCGGTCTTCTGGTGGGATGGCAACAACGAGCGCGAAGTCGCCACGCTGCGCCCGGACGAGGACTGCCACTTTACCAGCGCCAGCACGGGTGTCGTGCCGGATGGCCGTCTGCTGGTCGTGCTGGGCCACCGCTGCAAGAGCGGCGATACGCGCAGTTCCTGGCAGTTGTACGTGGTCGAGCCGGACGCTCGCAGCGCGACTCTGGCTGCTAGCGCCTTCCAGCCGGGTCAGTTCGCCGCCTATGCCCGCAGCAATCAGATCACTGTTCTGCCGGATGGCAGCGGCGCGGTGTTCACGGTACCGGATGGCATCACCGCCAACACCGTCTCGCTGATGTGGGTGGACCTGAGCGATCTCTCGACCAAAGTGCTGGTGGATAAGGAGGCCGTCTATCCGACGCTCAACGGGGCCGAAAACGCCTTCCCACAGCGCTCCCCGGATGGGCGCTGGCTGGCGCTGGTGACGACCACCTCTAACCGCGAGAATATGCTGCACATCTATGACCTGGACGATCTCAGCATCGCGCCGGTCAGCCTGAGCGCCGGAAGCCCCGGCGATATCGTGGCGTCGATGGCCTTCAGCACCGACAGCCAGCGGCTCTTCTTCGTGGCTGGAAGCCCGGACAGCGATAACTCGCTGGTGGCAGTCGATCTCGAAAACGGCAGCGATTTCCGTGTCAAGCGGGGCCGCTTTGCGCCCAATATGGCCGTTGCGCCGGATGGCAGCGCGGTGGTGGCGCTCGACTGGCAGGTACTGGAAGACGAGAAGCAGCCGCATTACCTGAACACCGTGCAGATCGACGTGGACAGTGGTGCGACGATCACCCTCTTTGAGGGCGCGGACATCGTCGATGGCGAGGTCGAGAATCAGCGCTTCGCCTCACCGCTGAGCTGGCGTTAAGAGGAGACCTCAGCCCTAAATCCCCTCTCCAATATGGCGAGGGGACTTTCAAAACCATCGAGTGCAGGTCTTCTCATTCAGGCGCGGCGTGTCAGGCGCATGGGCAGGCCGTATTGCGGCGAGGTCGTGATCTGCCGCAGCGGCTCCACCTTCGTGCCGGGGACCAGATGCGATTCCATCAGCGAAGAGTGATCGCCGATACATTTGCGCGGCCCCCAGCCCAAAGGCAGATAGATGCACTTCGGAATCTGCGGCTTGTTCTCGGCGGAGAAGCGCTCCGGGTCGAAGACATCGGGGTTTGACCACCAGCACGCTGTCTACTTCCTGCCGCAGTCTGGCCGCCACGTTCGGGTAGTAGAGCGCCCAGGTGACCGTGTCGGCGGTGGTTTCGTGCCCGGCCCCCAGCGCGTCAAGCTGTGCGTTGACCTCAACAGCCTGGCGGTCACGGCCCGATGCCAGCCACATCGGCACAGGTGAGGCATCGTCGCCTGTAATAGAATCAAAATCGTTAAAGAGGTCCAGTCATGATTGCCACACCCATGCCCTTTGAGCTACCGCTGTATACTGATGAGCATGGGAAAATCCGCGTCGTGGGGACGACGAAAATTTCAACGGCAAGATTCGACACGAACTGCCCAACATTGATCTTATTCGCGTGCATGTAATCCCCAGGTGCTGGAATCGGCCAACCGGGTCGTCTTTCTGCCACTCTAGCGGGCCGCATGTGTTAAAATCCCTGGCATAAATTACAGCATAAGGGAGGATATTGGATGCGCTAT
Organism: uncultured Chloroflexia bacterium; assembly: GCA_963772595.1. Lineage (GTDB taxonomy): Bacteria > Chloroflexota > Anaerolineae > Aggregatilineales > Phototrophicaceae > CAVYXZ01. The sequence goes on from CAVYXZ010000005.1 coordinate 282,519, forward strand.
ACCGATGAGGGGCCAATAGGCTATTATTTTGAAGAAGTCGAACTCGGCGCGACCTTTGTCACGCGCGGGCGGACGATTACGGAAACCGACATTGTTTCTTTCGCCGCGCTAACCGGCGATTACAACCCGATGCACACCAACGACGAATACATGAAGACGCACCCGATGGGCCGCCGCGTGGCGCACGGGATGCTGACGCTGAGCTACGCGGTTGGGCAAATTTACCAGTTGGGCTTCATGGAGCGCACGGTCATCGCCTTTCGCAGCGTGGAGATGAAGTTCAGCCTGCCGGTCTTCGTGGGCGATACGCTGCACAGTGTGGTGACGATTACCGAGAAGAAAGAGGCGCGGCGGCTGGGCGGCGGCACGATCACCGCCGAGGTGCGGATTATCAACCAGGATAACCGCGCGGTCCAGACCGGCACGATGGTGTTGATCCTGGCGTCCAAACCTGAGGAGGGAGAGGCATGAGCGACGAGATTTTGCTGTATATCGGCTGTGGCAACAAAGACGTCGAGAGCGGGGCTGCTGGAATCTGGCTGGTGAGCCTCGACCAGGACAGTGGCGCGATGCGCGTGGTGGATCAGGTGAGCACGATTGAAGTTTGCCACTACCTGAACCTCTCGCCGGACCGGCAGTTTCTCTATGCCACCGCGATTGACCGCAGCGCGCCCAAAGGCCAGAGCAGCAGCGTCCATGCTTTCGCCGTCGATGGTAGCGGACAGTTGACGCATCTGAACCAGCAGGCTGCCGGGGGCGATTCGCCCTGCTACATCAGCGTGGACCAGGAGCGCAAGGTCCTGTTGATGGTCAATTACACCGGCATTGACGACCTGGGCAGCGTGCGAACCTTTGCTATCCGGCCTGATGGCACGATAGGCGAGCAGACCGCGATGATCCAGCACGAAGGCGGCAGCGTGCATACCACCCGCCAGCGGACCTCGCACCCGCACATGGTCATCGTCAGCCCGGATAACCGCCTGGCGATGGTCTCGGATCTGGGCACCGATCACGTGATGCTCTACGACCTGAACGAGGGCCTGCTCGCGCCCAATGATCCGCCGTCGCTGAAGCTGCCCGATGGCGCGGGGCCGCGTCACATGGCCTTCAGCCCGGATGCGCGCACGCTCTACGTCATCAACGAACTGGACAGCACCGTCTGTGTCTACCGTTGGGGACCGCCCTATACCCTGCTGCAAACGCTCTCCGCCCTGCCCGCCGGGTACGAAGGCGAGAGCTACTGCGCCGACCTGCATGTCACGCCCTCAGGCCGTTTCGTCTACGGCTCGAACCGGGGCCACGACAGCATCGTGATCTATGCGGCGGATGCTGAGTCCGGTGAGTTGAGCCTGGTGGGGCATCAATCGACCGGCGGGAGCTGGCCGCGCGCCTTCATGCTGACGCCTTCCGGGGGGATGCTGGTGGCGGCCAACCAGTACGGCAACAGCCTGTGCAGCTTCCATCTGGACCCCGACAGCGGCCAGCTAACGGCTACCGGTCATGCGCTGGAGACACCGGAGCCGGTCTGCGTCAAAGCCTGGACGTAATCCGCTGCCGCCGAATGAATTCGACGGCGAGATCCCAAGTCCTTATAGGAACTCGTGATATCCGGGCTTCAATCCACTGCACCCCTATCCCCGCCCCTTCCCCCGAATTCGAGGGAAGGGAGAGACCCCTGCGAAGTTTTGAAGTCCCTCCCTGAATTCGGGGAGGGATTTAGGGAGGGGTGTGACTGCTGCTCCGCATATTGCTAGTCATTGGTATGGCCCGGATATGACCAATCGGTTTGAACTCCTGAGACTCAGCCGCTAAGGTAAGGGAGAACAGACCCGGCGGAGCAACTCATGGAGATTACCTTTCAATATTTCGAAGATTGCCCATCGCACGAAGAAGGGCTGGCGCGTCTGAAAGAGGTCCTGGCCGAGGAAGGCATTGGCGACGAGATCGAAGTTGTCCGTGTCGATACCGAAGCGCAGGCCCAGGCGCTGCATTTTGTCGGTTCGCCGACGATCTTACTGGAGGGTGAGGATATTGTGCCTCACGCAGAGGGTGCCTACTACAACCTGACCTGTCGGGTGTATTGGCTGGAAAATGGGCGTCCATCGCCACTGCCCTCCAAAGCCATGATTCGCCACGCCATCCAGGCCGTTAGAGAGAGACAGGAGTGAGGAAACATGTCGAATTTACAAGTCGGAGACCAGGCGATTGACTTTTCGCTGACCGGCGTCGATGGCAAGGCCCATGCGCTGGCCGATTACAGTGATAAATCGGCGGTGGCGGTGGTCTTTACCTGCAACCACTGTCCTTACGCCATCGGCTGGGAAGACCGCTTCGTCGAGATCCAGGCCGATTATGCTGCCAAAGGTGTGCAGCTTGTCGCCATCAACGCCAACGACCCGCAGAAGTACCCTGGCGATAATTTCGAGGCGATGCAGCAGCGCGCTCAGGAGAAGCACTTCAACTTCCCCTACCTGCAAGATCTCTCGCAGGAGATCGCGGCAGCTTATGGCGCGGAGCGAACGCCGGAAATTTTCCTCTTCGATAAGGGGGGCACGCTGCGTTATCACGGCGCGCCGGATGACAACCACGAAGACCCGGAGGCCGTGAAGCAGACCTATCTGCGCGACGCGCTGGATGCCGTGCTGGCGGGTCAGGTGCCGGCGCTGGCCGAGACCGAACCCAAAGGCTGCACCATCAAGTGGAAAGTGCCTGCCTGAGTTTCTCCCGCATATTCAGCCACACAAATCGGGACCCCGCACGGGTCTCGATTGTTTTCAGATGTAGTTTTGCATCCCGGCCTCAAAGGCAGCCGGATCATCGTGTTCGAGGCCGAAGAGCGCTTCTTCCAGCGCGAAGAAGCCGCCGACGTAGAAACGCGCGCGGTCCAGCATCGCTTCAGCCTCCGGGTAGATCAGGAAGCAGCGCTGCACAAAAGACTCCCCATAGCCTGCCGTAGAGAGCAGACCGGCGAAATCGACCGCCGGGTCGCCCAGGGCCGCGCCGCCAAAATCGAGCACGCCGACCATGTTCTGGGCCACCGGATCGTACAAGAGGTTGAAGGTGCCGAAATCGCCGTGCCGCAGCGCCGGTACGTAGTCGAAATGCTGCGGGTCGTTGAGGTAGCTTTCGAAATGCTCGCGCACTGCTTCGCGGGCGTCGGGCCGCATCAGGGGCAGGAGCTTGTGCTGGATGCGGGCGTAGAAGTCCACAATTTCCTCGCGGGTATCGACCCTGGGCAGTTCGGCGTCGATGGCGCGCTCGACGGGGACCTGATGCAGCGCTTTGAGAAACGCGCCCAACTGCGCCGCCAGCCGGTCCAGGACAAGGTCATCGTCCAGGGTTTGTATGGTTTCACGCCACAGGCCCTCGCCGGGGATCCGTTCGTAGCCGATGAAGCTCTGGCCTACGGCCAGCGGCTCCAGGCTGGTGTAAATCGGATTGGGGACGCGCAGTGGTACGTAGGGCTGAATACCCCTCAGGACGGCGACCTCGCCATGCAGCCAGGGCAGGCCATCGGCATAGCGCGGAAAGCGGAACACCAGCGCTTCGTTGACCATCACGACGTCGTTGTACTGGCCCGTGTCGTCGAGCGCGGCCTGCTCAACGCTCAAATCGGGACAAACCTCGTTGATACGCCGCACATACGCTGCTAACTGATCCATCGCTGAACCCTTATGATCTAATATGACCTTTCGTGGCGTTATTGTACCATAAGGTATACTGAAGTCGTTCAGGGAGTTTTTTATGCCTTCACAGTCAGGCCTTATTGGAATTACAGGCGCAACAGGCACGGTCGGTGGGATGGTGGCGCGGCGGCTGTCCCAACAAGGGGTCACACAGCGGCTGATCGTGCGGGACCTGGACCGCGCGCCGGTCCTTAGTGGCGCAGAACCCGCGCAGGTAGCCGGGGGCTATCGTGACACGGCGGGCATGAGCGCCGCGCTGCGAGGGGTGCAGACCCTGTTTCTGGTCTCCGGCCATCTCTCCGAGGACCGGGTCGGGGACCATCAATCGGCCATCGACGCCGCGCTGGAGGCCGGGGTCCGGCGGATCGTCTACCTTTCGTTTTTGAACGCCGCCGCCGATGCCACCTTTGTCGCCGCGCAGGAACATTACCACACCGAGCAGTCCATTCGCGCCAGCGGCATCGCGTTTACCTTTCTGCGCGACAGCCTCTACGCCGATGCGGCGGCTCGCTACTGCAACGCAGCGGACCGGGTCATTCGCGGCCCTGCCGGGGATGGGCGCATATCCTTTGTATCCCAGGAAGACATCGCCGAGGCAGCCGCAGTTGTCCTGACGGCAGCCGGACATGAGGGTGCGACCTACGACATGACCGGCCCGGAGGCGCTTTCCTGGGCGGAGACCGCCGCCCTGCTGAGCGAGATCACCGGGCAGCCCTGCCGCTATTACAATGAGACGCTGGACGAGGCCCGGCAGTCACGCGCGGTGTACAATGCCTCTGAAGAAACGGTCAACACCTGGATCAGCACTTATCTGGCCGTCGCCAGGGGTGAATTGAGCCTGGTGAGCGAGGACCTCCCGCGCCTGACCGGGCACCCCGCCCAGACGCTGCGCGAGTACCTGCGCCTGCACCCGGAGAGCTACCAGCACCTGTTGTGAACAGAAAAAAAGGTCGGACACAGCGGCCCGACCCTACACATTTAGGGGAGCACCGGCGTGTGCTCCCGCGCGCTAGCAGTCCCCGTCCCGGTTGAGATAAGTGCCGTAGAGCCAACCGTCCATGTCGTCATACTGGACCTGGTACCACACGCCTTCCCGCTGCTCGGCCTGGAAGCTGAGGTTATAGGGCACGACGGCCAGCACCTCGCTGTTGAGGCTGGCATCCTGCCGCAGATTGAGGCGGTAGCCGGTGGTGACTTCACAGTTCATGACCGTCTGCGCTAGCTGGGCGGCGCTGGGCACGTTGATGGTCATAATCACCGTGCCGGGGTCGAAGAGCGTCACACAGGTGAAGCCGGGGAAATACTCGCTCAGGGTGTAACCCTCCAGCATGGTCGGCACACGCGGCGTCTGGTTGCTGTTCATGAAGATCATGTGCCCGCTGCCACGCAGACAGATGACCGCGCCCGCATCCAGATGCTGCACGCCGGTCGGGCTGAAGACATCGACCGCCTGAAGAATCCCGGCGTTGATGATCGAGCGGTCGCCGATCTCCGCCGGATTGGTGAGCGGTGAGCCGTACCAGGAGAGGAAGTGTTGATCCTCGACCAGCATCCGGCAGTTGAGGTCATAGCGGTAGTCCGGCAGATGAACCCGCAGGTCAGGGTGCTGGTTGAAGCTCATGTCGAAGCACAGCGGCGTGGCTGGCGGGGTCGGGATCACGAAGTCGTCACGCACCGGCTGCGGGCGTGGATTTGGATTGACCGGCGCTGCCGCGACCCGCTGGCCCTGCATCCGTGGTGCGCTGACCTCCGCCGTGACTTCTGGCGGCAGCGGTGACGTTGGCGAGGGCGAAGGCGTTGGCGTCGGATTGTCCCCGGCGGCGGCAAGATTCGCCTCCGTATCGCTGGCGGTCGGCGCAGGGGTGTCGGAGAAAGCGGCGGCAATCTGCGCATCGTCGCTCGTGCTGGTCGGCGATGGCGTGTCGGTGGCCGTTGGGGTACTGCCGCCCTCTTCTTGAGCGATCTGAATCGCCTCGGCTGCGCCATCCGCTGTGGCGGTGAAGGTGGGCGTTGGAACGGCGTCGCTTTCCGGTGTGGCGGTGAATTCCGGCACGGGCGTTTCCGAACCGTCCCGCGTCGCGGTCAGCTCCAGCGTTGGCGTGATTGAGACCGGCAAGGTCGCGGACGGTGTGTAGGTCGGCGTGGGTGTTTCGGAGCCGGTCAAGGTGGCCGACGGCGTATAAGTCGGCGACGGCGTATAGGTTGGTGACGGGGTCTCCGAGCCAGTCAGTGTCGGCGATGGCGTGTAAGTTGGCGTGGGCGTCTCGGAGCCGTTCAGTGTCGGCGACGGTGTGTAAGTTGGTGTCGGCGTCTCGGAACCAGTCAGCGTGGCTGACGGCGTGTAGGTTGGCGTGGGTGTTTCCGAGCCGGTCAGGGTTGGGGACGGCGTGTAGGTCGGCGTGGGTGTTTCCGAGCCGGTCAGCGTGGCTGATGGCGTGTAGGTCGGTGTCGGCGTTTCCGAGCCGGTCAGCGTGGGGGTGACACAACCTTCTGGCGTCGGGGTACCGGGTTTGTTGAGGCTGTCACAGTTATCCAGCAGCGCGCCCAGGCCGCGCAGCGGAACCCCACCCGCCGAACTGACCGTGAGGGTCGCGCTGTGGCTGTTGTTGCTGGTGTTGGGGTCGCTCATGTCGCTGCTGCTGATGCTGGCCTGCAAATCGTAGCTGCCGTCCGTATCGCCCTGGACCACGATGTCCAGCACGCGGTAATTGCCGCTGTAGATCGTGCTGTCGAAGGTCCAGAGGCCGCTGGGGTAGTAAGTGCCCACACTGGGGCTGGCCGAGATGTAGCTCAGCCCGGCGGGCAGCGTCACAGTAACCTGTACGTCGTTGGCATAGTTTGGCCCGTTGTTGCTCACAATCACGCTGAAGGTCGTCTGTGCGCCTGTGCTGATACTATCCGGCGAAACGACCGCGTTGAGGACCAGGTCTGCGCCAATCGTGATCGAGCGGCTGGTGCTGTTGTCGCTGAGGGTGGTATCGGTCTGGTCTACCGCCGTGATTGTCAGCGTATTGACCAGGGTCGTGCCATCCGCAGCGGGCGCGACGGTCGCTTGAATCGTCAGGGTGGCGACCGAACTGGCCCCCAGAGCGCCGATGTCCCACAGGCCGGTGCTGTCGTCGTAAGTCCCCTGAGAAGTGCTGGCCGAGACGAAGCTCAGGCCGTTGGGCAGCAGGTCTGTAGCCTGGAGTCCGGTGGCACCACCCGCGTTAGTCGTCCTGACCTGCATCGTCAGGGTGATGACATCGCCCACACTGGCCCGGCTCGGAGCACTCATCTGGGTATAGGCGTTGATGTCGGGCGGTGCGCCGACGGTCAGGTTGACGCTGGCCGTGTCGTTGGTCGCGTCGGTATCCGTCTGCGTGACCGCGCCGATGCTGGCCGTGCTGGTGATGGTCGTGCCGCCGCTGCCGCCATCTGGGATGACATACATGGTGATGCTGACGGTCGCGCCGGAGACCAGACTGCCAGGGTACCAGACCCCAGCGCTGTAGATTCCCTGCCCGCTGTCCCAACTCTGGCCGTACAGCCCGGCGGCCAGCGGCCAGTTGACCTGGATGCCGGTTGCCAGGCCCGGCCCGTTGTTTTGCAGTGTGAGCGTCATCGAGATCGCCTGCCCCTCGGTCGGCGTGGTGTTGTTCGCGCTCATCGACAGCGCCAGATCAACCGAAGTGGTCGAGGGCGCGCCGACCGTGATACTGGTCGAGCCGGTGTCGTTGCTGCTGTTGGTGTCTGTCTGATCCACGCCGACCAGGCTGGCCGTAAAGTCAATCGTATCGCCAGAGGTCCCGTCATCCGGCACGGCATAGACGTAGTACGTCAGGTTCCCGCCGCTGCTCAGGCCGTTGACCGTCAGGATCTCGCTCAAGGGATCGTAGGCGCTGCTGCTGCGGTCGGTATAGGTCATGCCAGCGGGGATGGGCGCGCTGACCTGGATAGTAGTCGCCCTGCTCGGCCCGTTGTTGCGCACGTTGATGGCGAAGCGCACCTCCTGACCTTCGCCCGGTGTGGCGTTATTGCTGGTGACGGTCGGCGCAATATCGACCGAGGCGATCGTTACATCTACGCTGCCGCTTTCGTCGCCCGGCGCGGGATCGCTCTGATCGACGGCTGTGATCGTCCCGGTCAGGGTGATGGTCGCCAGGTTGGGGACGTTGGCGGCCACGTCAGCGCGCAGGGTGAGGGTGACATTGGTGCCGCTCTGGACCGCGCCGACCGTCCAGATCCCGGTGGTCGGATCATAGCTGCCGTTGTTGGTGGCGTAGTTCGCATATTCCAATTCCGGCGGCAGCGGGGCCGTGAGTTCGACACCGGTCGCGCTGTTGGGGCCAGCGTTGGTGATGCGCAGTGTATAGCTGACTCGATCCCCCTGGATCGGTGCGGCGGTGTTCGACGTGAGCGCTACCGACAGATCCGCGCTGGAGGCGGCCCCCTGGACTGCGATAGTCGCCGACGGACTGTTATCTGCCGGCGTGTAATCGGCAGGGTCGCTGTTGCTGATCGACGGATTGGCGACGATGTTCGACCCGGCGGTGCCGAGATCGACCGAGGCGTTAATCGTGATGCGCTTGAAGCTGCCCGCGCCGACCGTCCCGGCATCCCAGAAGTTGCTACTGCTGTTGAAGCCGTTGCCGCTGGCGACGCTGACGAAGCTCAGGCCGGGCGGCAGTACGTTACTGATCTCGACGTTATAGACGGCCATCGTCGTCGGGTTGTTGGCCGTCAGGACGAACTGGAGCACGTCGCCTTCGTCCGGGGCCTGATCGTTGACCGTCAGGGTGAGGGCAATATCGGTGCCGATGCGCGTCGAGAGGCTGTCCGTGTCGTTGCTGTTAGTGCTGTCGGTCTGGTCCAGCGCGCTGACACTGCCCGTCGTGACCAGATCGCTGCCTTCGGTCCCGCTTTGCGAGATCGCATAGAGCTTCAGCGTGCGGTAGCCGGAGTTGGCTGCGACTGACCCCACCGTCCAGTACCCCGGACGTGGAGTTGTAACTGCCCTGGGTTGCGGTATAGGACGTGAAGCTCAGCCCAGCCGGCAGCGGCACCGAGACCTCGACACCGGTCGCCGGATCGGGACCATAGTTATAGACGTCCGCACGGACCTCGATTTCTTCGCCCAGATCCGCATAGGTGGGACCCAACATCCGCACGTAGAGATCGGCTTGGGTGGGGGTCGTGCTGCCTGCCGTCACACTGGCCGTCGTCTGGTCGTCCTCCAGCGGATTGCTGTTGTTGGGCGTCGAATTGGGGTCAAGCTGCTGGCTGGCGATCACCTGGGCCGTATTGCTGAGCACAGTGTCTTCATAGCCCACGCGCGGCGCGACGTAGAGGTACAGGTAGCGGGTGGCGCTCCGGTTCAGGGTGCCGATGTCCCAGACCCCGCTGATCGGGTCAAAACTGCCTTGATTGGTCGAAGCGCTGTTGAAATCCAGCCCATCAGGCAGCATATCGCTCACCTGCACACCGAAGGCATGATCGGGACCGGCATTGTAAGCGGTGACCCGGAAGTAGAATTCCTCGCCGATGTCCGGCGTTGTGTTGCTGACCGTCTGCGACAGCTCCAGGTCGGATACAAGCGCACTGTCCTGTACGCTAATGGAGACCGAATCCTGATCGTCCTCGGCGGGCACGTTGTTGCCATGCACCGAATCAGGGTCGTCTTGAGTTGCGGCGACGATTTCGGCGGAGACCGTCTGCACCGTGTTAGCGGTCCCTTCGATCACGTTGAAATAGAGATAAGCCCGGTAGTAGCTGGAGGGGGCGACATTCAGATCGGGGAAGCTGAAGACTTGCGTCTCAGGATTGTAGTCGGCAAAGAGCGCGCTCGTGTATTCCAGCCCAGCAGGCAGGCTCATCTGCACAGCGATCCCGGTGGCGACATCCGGCCCGCTGTTGGTGATGTCCACATAGATCGTGACCGCGTCGCCTTCATCCGGGTTGACGTTGGAGGCGGAGATGTCCAGGCTCAGGTCCGACATATTGGTATTGCCGGGCACGTAAACATCGACCGAATCCAAGTTGTTCGATGGGGTCGGGTCGTCAGCATTGGCGTTCGTGATGGTGGCGCTGACGGTCTGCGTGCTTCCCTGCGCAATGCTGCTGACGCGCACCGTCTGCGAGAGATTGACGCTCCCGCTGCCGCCGTCACGCTGGCCGATCACCCAGACGCCGGTGGCCGGGTCGTAAGTGCCCTGTCCGGTGCTGTGGGCCAGGTAAACCAGGCCGCTGGGCAGGTCTACCGTCACTTCAATGCCATCTGCGGGCAGAGGGCCGTAATTGTAGACCTGTGTGGTCAGCGTGATGATGTCGCCGACGGAGGGCTGCGACGTGCTTGCATACTGGTAGACCGCGATGTCCGCCGTCGGGTTGTTGACGTAGATATAAGCGTAGTCGTAGTCGTCTTCGTAGCCCAGATTGTTTCCGGGCGTCGAATTCGGGGTCTGGCAGGTCGGATGTCGCCAGGTCGCCATAGAAGTACAGATAATTGCTGGCGGTGCCGGTGTCGATGGTCGCCGTGACGCTCAGTGTAGCGGAGGCATCGGTCGCCAGGCTGCCTAGCGTCCAGATTCCATTGACGGCGTCGTAGCTGCCCTGGCTGGGGGTGGCGACGATGTCGGTCAGGCCGGCTGGCAGGGTGGTGGTCACGCTGACGCCGGTCGTGTCATCCGGGCCAGCATTCGTGATCTCATAGATCATGGTGACGGACGAGCCTTCGAAGAGCGCGTCGCTGCCACTGCGATTGACGGTCAGCGAGAGATCGGCGGCAACGTCCAGCAGGCTGACGTCGAAGCTGTCGAAGTCATCCCCGGTCCCATCGCCCGGCGTCGAATTGATGTCGGGCTGATCCGCCGCCGTGACCTCAGCGCTCACGGTGAGGTTCGCGGGTGCGGTCCCAGCGTTGACGCTGGCCGTGACGTAGAGGTCGCTCCAATCGCCCGCCGCCAGGTCGCCCAATGTCCAGACGCCGGTGGCCGGGTCGAAACTGCCCGTATCCGGGCTGCCGCTTTCGAGCGTGAGCTGCGCAGGCGCGTTGATCGTCACCTCGACTCCGGTCGCATCCTGCGGCCCGGTGTTGTAGATTTCCAGGTAGAAGGTGAGGGTGTCGCCTTCGAAGAGACTATCCGCGGAGACGCTGTAGAAATACGCCGACAGGTCGATAGTCGAATTGGGATTACTGACCGTGACGTAGCGCGAGGCCGAGTCGTCGGTCGCATCCGGGTCATCCGGCGTGGAGGCCGTGCGCTGGGCCGAGATATAGAAGCTCTGGTCGCCGGTCCCGGCGTTGACGGTCGTCGTCACGCTCAGGGTCGCAACCTGATCGACGTCAAGCTGGCTCAGCGTCCAATCGCCGGTTGTCGCGTTGTAACTGCCGGTGCTGGCGCTGCTGTCTTGCAGCGTGAGTTGGGCCGGGAAGGGCACGTTGATGGTCAAATCGGTGGCGCTGCCGGGGCCGTCGTTGGTGATGACTGCATAGAAGGTCATCACGTCGCCTTCGTTAAGATTGGTGCTGCTCACGCCGACATTGACGTCAATATCGGCACCCGCCGTCAGCGGCACCGTGAGCTGCACGCTGTCGTAATTGTTGGACGAGATCGGATCGCTCTGAACCAGCGCGTAAATCTGCGCGTTCTGCGTGAAGCTGTTCCCGGCGGCTTCATTATTAATGGTCGCGGTCACGGTTAAGGTCTGCGTCTGGCCGGGGTTCAGGCTGTCGATAGTCCAGAACGTGCTGTCGTAGGCGCTGTCGCTGGAGGACACGAAACTGGTGTTGGACGACAGCGGGAAGTAGACCTGAATGCCGGTCGCCAGCCCGGCCCCATGTTCTGCACGTCCAGCGTATAGACGACCTCATCCCCCGCTGCCGGGACCGAATTATCGACCGCCAGGCTCAGCGCCAGGTTGGCGTTCTGTGGGATTCCGTTGGGGTTGAGGACCACCGAGGCGGTATCGTTGTCGCTGTTGGTGTCGCTTTGATCCAGGGTATAGAGGCTGCCGCTGTCGCTGATCGTCACCCCGGCGGAGGCTTCATCGACCACCACCGACAGGGTCAGGGTGGCGCTGCTGCCGTTCGCCAGATCGCCCACCGTCCAGAGACCGGTCGCCGGATCGTAGCTGCCCTGGCTGGGATCAGTCGAGAGCAGAGTCAGCCCGTTGGAGACCGCGTCGGAGACAATGACGCCGGTGGCATCGTTCGGGCCGAGATTCGAGACCGTGATCTGCATGTCGATCACCTCAGCGGGGTCAGGCGTGGCGTTGCTGACCGTCTTGCTCAGCGCCAGATCCAGCGCGGTCGTCAGGGCCTGCGGCGAGATGGCCGCTGCGGCCTCGTTATTGGTCGCATTCGGGTCGATCTGGTAGCTGCCGGTGATCTGGGCCGCGTTCTGGATATAGGTTCCGCGGTCCCGCTGCCGACCTGGGCCGTGATGCTCAGGGTGGCGCTGTCACCGTTCGCCAGAATGCCGACCGTCCAGCGCCCGGAGGACGCGGAATAGACCCCCTGGCTGGCGGTGGAGGTGACGAAATTGAGACCCGCTGGCAGGTAATCGGAGACGATCACGTTGCTGGCGTCGTTCGGGCCGTTGTTGCTGACGGTCAGCGTGTAGACGATGTTGTCGAGGACGGTCGGCGCTGCGTTATCGACCGTCTTGCTCAGGCTCAGGTCGGCCACGTCGGAGGTGCTGACGTACATCTCCACAGTGGCGCTGTTGTTGTCGGTGTTGGGGTCGGGTGTGACGGGTATTGTCCAGGTAGGCGGTGTTGGAAATGGTCGTGCCTGCCGTGTCGAGAGCGACCGTCGCCGTGATTTGAGCGTGGCCGTCGCGCCATGCATATCGCCCAGGTCCCAGTAGTCGCCTTCGGAGATCACGAACTCGCCCTGCGAGACGTCGCTGCTGACGTAAGTGATCTCAGACGGCAGGTTGTCGTAGAGGTAAACCGATTCGGCATTGCTGGGGCCGTTATTATGCACGGTGATGGTATAGACCACCGTCTGGCCTTCAATCGGGGTGGTGTCATCGACGGTCTTGGTGACGGCGAGGTCCGCACCTGACGAACTGATGACGTTCAGGCTGGCGTTGTCGCTGTCGTTACTGGCAATCGGGTCCGTCTGATCCAGGGCGTCACTGTCGCCGTGTTGGTAACACAGTCCGGCGCTGCCGGCGTCAATGTTCGTCTTCAGGTTGAGGGTAGCGCTTTCGCCAGCAGCCAGATCGCCCACCCTCCAGTTATCCGTCCGGTAGCTGCCCTGCGAGGCCCTGTAGTCGCTGTAGGTCAGGCTGTCGGGAGCGGGTCATAGAATTCAATGCTGGTCGCATCCAGCGGGCCGTTGTTATGTACGGTGACGCTGAAGACCGCCGTTGCGCCTTCGGCCAGCACGCTGGAATTAACCGTCTTGCTGATGCTGATGTCGGCAGTGTTCGGGTTGACGACCTCACGTCGTCAGGCTGCTGTTATTGCTGTTGTTGGGGTCGCCCTGGACTCCGCTGGCGAAGTTGGCACTGTTGGTGATGCTGCTGCCTTCGGTGCCGCTATCGACCGTCGCCGCGATGTCAGGCTGGCGCTGGTATCCGCTTCCAGCGCGCCCACCGTCCAGAATCCGCTGGCCTCATCGTAGCTGCCCTGGACGCATCTGCGGTGTCGAAGCTCAGCCCGGCGGGCAGTTGATCGAGCACGACGACGCTGCCCACCGCTTCGGGGCCGTAGTTGTTGCGACCAGTGTAAACGTGACCGTGTCGCCTTCGACGCGACCGGCTGATCGACGGATTTGAAGATGCCCAGGTCGGCGCTGCTTGCCTCGACGGTGACATTCTGCGAATCGGAGTTGTTGGTCGTGACCGTGTCGGCGGGGGTCGAATTCGTCAGGCTGGCGGTGTTGGTGATGACCGTCAGGGTCTCAATGCGTCCGCCTCAGCGGTGATCGTCAGCGTGGCGCTTGCCCCTTCCGCCAGGCTGCCAACTGTCCAGACGCCGGTCTGCGGATCATAGCTGCCCTGGTCCGCCAGGTCACTGTCGTAGAGCAGGCCCGCAGGTAGCAGGTCGGTCACTTCGATGTTGTCGGCGGTGCCCGGCCCGTTGTTGCTGACGGTAATGGTGAAGTCGGTGGTTTCGCCGGGAAGAAGATCAGGTTGGACGATTTTTCGACACGGTCAGGTCCGGCGTGCTGCTGCGGACCATCACATCGACCGAGGCTGTTGTTGATATTGTTCAGTTCGGGCACGGTGCTGTTGATAAGGCAGTCGTACGGTCTGTGTCGTGCCCAGCGCGTCGATAGTCGGCTGGAAGATCAAGTTCAGCTGGATCGTACGCTGTTAGCGGCCAGCGCGCCGATGGTCCAATTCCCGCTTCGTATCAAAGCTGCCAGCCGGATTGGCGCTCACAAAACTGATGTTCTCCAGGCCGCTGAACGTGACTTCGACGTTGTCGGCGTCGTTCGGCCCATTGTAGTGCAGATACTCTGTCAGGGTCAGATTTTGGCCCACATTGACGGTCGATGGCCCCCTCAAGTCGTGAGCTGAAAATTAGTCCCAGTCTCGATGTCAAAGATGGAATAGGTCTCGTAGTCGTCTTCGTAGACATTCTGATTGTTCGGGTAGGAATCGATGTCCGGCAGATCGTCAGCGGTGATTTCGCCTTCGAAGGCCATCGGTCATCCGGCCCGATGCTCCCGCCGCCGTGACCGTCAGCGTCTGAGTCGCGACCGCCGTTCGCCAGGCTGCCAATGTTCCAAGATTGGCCGCATAGCTGCCCTGGCTGGCCGCGCTGGAACCTGGCAGACGTTGGCGGGCAGCAACAGCGGCCAGAATGCCGCTGTTGGCCGACGGACCGTTGTTGGTCAGGGTGTAGACCATGTCGAAGGTCGTGTCGGGGTTACCAGGTCGGCGGTGGCTTTGCTGATGCCCAGTTCCAGGTCAGAAGCCTCCTCGACGACTGTAGCGCTCAAGACGGTCATGTTGTTGGCTGCCGGGTCGGTCTGATCCGCCGCCGTGATGCAGCGTGACGTCAAAGCTGCTGCCGACCGTGCCCCGTTGACCGTGACTCTCAGTGCGATCCTGGATAGTCGCCCGCCGCGATGCTGCCAACATCCCACAGGCCGGTCGCCGGGTCGAAGCTGCCTGCTTTGCTCCAGAGGGTATAATCCGCAGCGTCAGTGCAGGGGGAAGAATAATCTGCGCCTGCACCCCGCTGGCATTGTCCGGGCCGATTGTTGATACCGAAGCCAAAGGTAAAGGTCTGGCCCTCGACCAGCGTGTTGGTAAAGCCTTCCTCGGAATACCACCAGTAATAGACGGACAGTCGGCGGTTCGCCGCCCGCGGGCAGCAGGTTGACATCCACCGAAGCGCTGTTGTTGTCAGGGTTCGTATCGGTGGCTGCTGCCGCTGACCGTCGCCGTATTGGTGGCTGTGATCGCCGTTCGACCGCATCCCCCGAAGCGCTGACTGCCAGGGTCGCGCTGGCCCCCGTGGCGAGCGTGCCCACCGTCCAACTTCGCCAGAAGCTGCCCTGACTGGGGTTGTTTGAGACTTCAGTCAGACCTTCCGGCAGATCATCCTGGAAGTGCTGATATCCTCCGCTACCAGCGGGCCGTTATTGGTCAGCGTGATAGTGAAGACGGTGGTCTCGCCTGGTGCAGGTCTGGTATCCGAGGCCGTCTTGCTGAGGCTCAGGTCGGCGGAGGGCGCATTCACCGTGACGTCCGCCGAGGCGCTGTTATTCTCTAGTCCGGGTCGGGCAGGCTGCACCGTACACGAGGCCGTGTTGGTGAGGGTCTCGGCCTCTTCGACGCCGGTGGCCTCAGCCGTGATCGTCAGGGTCGCGCTTTCGTCATGTCCAGTTCGCCCAGACGCCAGCGGCCTGTTTGCAAATCGTAATTGCCCTGGCTGGCCGTGCTGCCAAGAAAGGTCAATCCCTCCGGCAGCAAATCGTTGACCGTCACGTTATCGACGAGGGCCGGGCCGTTGTTGAGCACCGTCAGCGTAAAAACGGTCGTATCGCCGCCGAACAAGCTGTTCCGAGACCGTCTTGCTCAGGCTCATCGGCCGCCGTATCGTAGATAGTCAGGGCGCGGCTGGCGACGTTGTTGCCGCTTTCCGGGTCCTCGGTCGGGCTGCTGACCTGCGCCGTATTGGTCACGACCGATCTTCGTCCACCTGATCGGTCTGCACCGTGAAGGCCAGGGTCGCGCTGGTATTGGCCGCCATTGTGCCGACCGTCCAGACACCGCTTTCGCTGTCATAGCTGCCCGATGAGGGCGGGTCCCCAGCAGGAACAACCCGCCGGCAGCGTATCCTGCACCTGACAGCTCGTCGCCGGGTCCGGCCCCAGGTTGCTGACCGTGACCGTATAGATGGCGGTCTCGCCTTCGAGGACGCCGGTTGAACTCACGTTTTGAGCACGCGCAGGTCCGCCCCGGTCTCGCTGCCGCCGGGTCCGCTGCCCGGTTCTTCAGTTGGGACCGGGGTGGGCGTGGCGGTCAGGAAAGTCTCGAAATCGGGATTGGCTTCGGTATCGACAATGGTGATCGTCTGACCATTGACGGTGAAGGTCCCGGTCTCGAGGCCCATGTCTGAATACGCGTTAAACACCGTCTCGGCGAAGATGAGTTCCTATCGGTCAGCGGCTCCGGCTCGGACCAACCGCCGCAGGCATCCTCGACGTAGAGATCGTAGTTGATACAGTGCTGAACCTTCGTTGAAGCTGGGACGGTGCGCTCGTTCGGCGTGCCAGGGTCCAGCACCACATCGCCGTAAATGGTCGTGATCTGAATCTCGTCGCCCGGCGGGATGATCTGGATCATGATGAGCGATCCCATGCGGATGTGGACACCATTGGCTTCCAGGTCGATTTTCAGGTGCTCCGGCCCCTGAATCGCCAGCAGCGAGGGTGCTTCCTCGCAATTGACATCGTTGAACGCGGTGCGGACGCGGAAAGCCTGCATCGGCGACTGTTCATCTCCGGTGACGGCGGGCAGACCGCTGATGTCCGTGTCGGGGTCAATCGCGTCGCCTGGATCCAGCCCAGGCCGCGTTCTGTATAGACGCGCAGCCACGCACCGTCCTGGCTGCGCGCATCGAGCGTCGCTTCGTCCCGGCGGCCAGCAGCGTCAGCACGTTGGCGTTGTCATTCGGGTTGGAAAGCACAATCGTCTCGC
This sequence comes from uncultured Chloroflexia bacterium, assembly GCA_963772595.1. Lineage (GTDB taxonomy): Bacteria > Chloroflexota > Anaerolineae > Aggregatilineales > Phototrophicaceae > CAVYXZ01. Next base: position 299,353 of record CAVYXZ010000005.1, read on the forward strand.
CGGGCAGCAGCACGTTAACGGGGTCCACCTCCGGCATCACATTGGCGGGGTCCACCGTATTGGTGATCTCGGTATCGCCCATCAGCATGAAGACGGCGGCCTGGCCGGCAGGGCGTTGGGCACGTTGGCCTGCACGTTCAGGA
>CAVYXZ010000006.1:0-36263 GCA_963772595.1 uncultured Chloroflexia bacterium
GTCAATCGTATCGCCAGAGGTCCCGTCATCCGGCACGGCATAGACGTAGTACGTCAGGTTCCCGCCGCTGCTCAGGCCGTTGACCGTCAGATTGTACTCGCTCAAGGGATCGTAGGCGCTGCTGCTGCGGTCGGTATAGGTCATGCCAGCGGGGATGGGCGCGCTGACCTGGATAGTAGTCGGCCTGCTCGGCCCGTTGTTGCGCACGTTGATGGCGAAGCGCACCTCCTGACCTTCGCCCGGTGTGGCGTTATTGCTGGTGACGGTCGGCGCAATATCGACCGAGGCGATCGTTACATCTACGCTGCCGCTTTCGTCGCCCGGCGCGGGATCGCTCTGATCGACGGCTGTGATCGTCCCGGTCAGGGTGATGGTCGCCAGGTTGGGGACGTTGGCGGCCACGTCAGCGCGCAGGGTGAGGGTGACATTGGTGCCGCTCTGGACCGCGCCGACCGTCCAGATCCCGGTGGTCGGATCATAGCTGCCGTTGTTGGTGGCGTAGTTCGCATATTCCAATTCCGGCGGCAGCGGGGCCGTGAGTTCGACACCGGTCGCGCTGTTGGGGCCAGCGTTGGTGATGCGCAGTGTATAGCTGACTCGATCCCCCTGGATCGGTGCGGCGGTGTTCGACGTGAGCGCTACCGACAGATCCGCGCTGGAGGCGGCCCCCTGGACTGCGATAGTCGCCGACGGACTGTTATCTGCCGGCGTGTAATCGGCAGGGTCGCTGTTGCTGATCGACGGATTGGCGACGATGTTCGACCCGGCGGTGCCGAGATCGACCGAGGCGTTAATCGTGATGCGCTTGAAGCTGCCCGCGCCGACCGTCCCGGCATCCCAGAAGTTGCTACTGCTGTTGAAGCCGTTGCCGCTGGCGACGCTGACGAAGCTCAGGCCGGGCGGCAGTACGTTACTGATCTCGACGTTATAGACGGCCATCGTCGTCGGGTTGTTGGCCGTCAGGACGAACTGGAGCACGTCGCCTTCGTCCGGGGCCTGATCGTTGACCGTCAGGGTGAGGGCAATATCGGTGCCGATGCGCGTCGAGAGGCTGTCCGTGTCGTTGCTGTTAGTGCTGTCGGTCTGGTCCAGCGCGCTGACACTGCCCGTCGTGACCAGATCGCTGCCTTCGGTCCCGCTTTGCGAGATCGCATAGAGCTTCAGCGTGCGGTAGCCGGAGTTGGCTGCGACTGACCCCACCGTCCAGATACCCCGGACGTGGAGTCGTAACTGCCCTGGGTTGCGGTATAGGACGTGAAGCTCAGCCCAGCCGGCAGCGGCACCAAGACCTCGACACCGGTCGCCGGATCGGGACCATAGTTATAGACGTCCGCACGGACCTCGATTTCTTCGCCCAGATCCGCATAGGTGGGACCCAACATCCGCACGTAGAGATCGGCTTGGGTGGGGGTCGTGCTGCCTGCCGTCACACTGGCCGTCGTCTGGTCGTCCTCCAGCGGATTGCTGTTGTTGGGCGTCGAATCGGGGTCAAGCTGCTGGCTGGCGATCACCTGGGCCGTATTGCTGAGCACAGTGTCTTCATAGCCCACGCGCGGCGCGACGTAGAGGTACAGGTAGCGGGTGGCGCTCCGGTTCAGGGTGCCGATGTCCCAGACCCCGCTGATCGGGTCAAAACTGCCTTGATTGGTCGAAGCGCTGTTGAAATCCAGCCCATCAGGCAGCATATCGCTCACCTGCACACCGAAGGCGTGATCGGGACCGGCATTGTAAGCGGTGACCCGGAAGTAGAATTCCTCGCCGATGTCCGGCGTTGTGTTGCTGACCGTCTGCGACAGCTCCAGGTCGGATACAAGCGCACTGTCCTGTACGCTAATGGAGACCGAATCCTGATCGTCCTCGGCGGGCACGTTGTTGCCATGCACCAAATCAGGGTCGTCTTGAGTCGCGGCGACGATTTCGGCGGAGACCGTCTGCACCGTGTTAGCGGTCCCTTCGATCACGTTGAAATAGAGATAAGCCCGGTAGTAGCTGGAGGGGGCGACATTCAGATCGGGGAAGCTGAAGACTTGCGTCTCAGGATTGTAGTCGGCAAAGAGCGCGCTCGTGTATTCCAGCCCAGCAGGCAGGCTCATCTGCACAGCGATCCCGGTGGCGACATCCGGCCCGCTGTTGGTGATGTCCACATAGATCGTGACCGCGTCGCCTTCATCCGGGTTGACGTTGGAGGCGGAGATGTCCAGGCTCAGGTCCGACATATTGGTATTGCCGGGCACGTAAACATCGACCGAATCCAAGTCGTTCGATGGGGTCGGGTCGTCAGCATTGGCGTTCGTGATGGTGGCGCTGACGGTCTGCGTGCTTCCCTGCGCAATGCTGCTGACGCGCACCGTCTGCGAGAGATTGACGCTCCCGCTGCCGCCGTCACGCTGGCCGATCACCCAGACGCCGGTGGCCGGGTCGTAAGTGCCCTGTCCGGTGCTGTGGGCCAGGTAAACCAGGCCGCTGGGCAGGTCTACCGTCACTTCAATGCCATCTGCGGGCAGAGGGCCGTAATTGTAGACCTGTGTGGTCAGCGTGATGATGTCGCCGACGGAGGGCTGCGACGTGCTTGCATACTGGTAGACCGCGATGTCCGCCGTCGGGTTGTTGACGTAGATATAAGCGTAGTCGTAGTCGTCTTCGTAGCCCAGATTGTTTCCGGGCGTCGAATCGGGGTCTGGCAGGTCGGATGTCGCCAGGTCGCCATAGAAGTACAGATAATTGCTGGCGGTGCCGGTGTCGATGGTCGCCGTGACGCTCAGTGTAGCGGAGGCATCGGTCGCCAGGCTGCCTAGCGTCCAGATTCCATTGACGGCGTCGTAGCTGCCCTGGCTGGGGGTGGCGACGATGTCGGTCAGGCCGGCTGGCAGGGTGGTGGTCACGCTGACGCCGGTCGTGTCATCCGGGCCAGCATTCGTGATCTCATAGATCATGGTGACGGACGAGCCTTCGAAGAGCGCGTCGCTGCCACTGCGATTGACGGTCAGCGAGAGATCGGCGGCAACGTCCAGCAGGCTGACGTCGAAGCTGTCGAAGTCATCCCCGGTCCCATCGCCCGGCGTCGAATTGATGTCGGGCTGATCCGCCGCCGTGACCTCAGCGCTCACGGTGAGGTTCGCGGGTGCGGTCCCAGCGTTGACGCTGGCCGTGACGTAGAGGTCGCTCCAATCGCCCGCCGCCAGGTCGCCCAATGTCCAGACGCCGGTGGCCGGGTCGAAACTGCCCGTATCCGGGCTGCCGCTTTCGAGCGTGAGCTGCGCAGGCGCGTTGATCGTCACCTCGACTCCGGTCGCATCCTGCGGCCCGGTGTTGTAGATTTCCAGGTAGAAGGTGAGGGTGTCGCCTTCGAAGAGACTATCCGCGGAGACGCTGTAGAAATACGCCGACAGGTCGATAGTCGAGTCGGGATTACTGACCGTGACGTAGCGCGACGCCGAGTCGTTGGTCGCATCCGGGTCATCCGGCGTGGAGGCCGTGCGCTGGGCCGAGATATAGAAGCTCTGGTCGCCGGTCCCGGCGTTGACGGTCGTCGTCACGCTCAGGGTCGCAACCTGATCGACGTCAAGCTGGCTCAGCGTCCAATCGCCGGTTGTCGCGTTGTAACTGCCGGTGCTGGCGCTGCTGTCTTGCAGCGTGAGTTGGGTCGGGAAGGGCACGTTGATGGTCAAATCGGTGGCGCTGCCGGGGCCGTCGTTGGTGATGACTGCATAGAAGGTCATCACGTCGCCTTCGTTAAGATTAGTGCTGCTCACGCCGACATTGACGTCAATATCGGCACCCGCCGTCAGCGGCACCGTGAGCTGCACGCTGTCGTAATTGTTGGACGAGATCGGATCGCTCTGAACCAGCGCGTAAATCTGCGCGTTCTGCGTGAAGCTGTTCCCGGCGGCTTCATTATTAATGGTCGCGGTCACGGTTAAGGTCTGCGTCTGGCCGGGGTTCAGGCTGTCGATAGTCCAGAACGTGCTGTCGTAGGCGCTGTCGCTGGAGGACACGAAACTGGTGTTGGACGACAGCGGGAAGTAGACCTGAATGCCGGTCGCCAGCCCTGGCCCCATGTTCTGCACATCCAGTGTATAGACGACCTCATCCCCCGCTGCCGGGATCGAATTATCGACCGCCAGGCTCAGCGCCAGGTTGGCGTTCTGTGGGATTCCGTTGGGGTTGAGGACTACCGAGGCGGTATCGTTGTCGCCGTTGGTGTCGCTTTGATCCAGGGTATAGAGGCTGCCGCTGTCGCTGATCGTCACCCCGGCGGAGGCTTCATCGACCACCACCGACAGGGTCAGGGTGGCGCTGCTGCCGTTCGCCAGATCGCCCACCGTCCAGAGACCAGTCGCCGGATCGTAGCTGCCCTGGCTGGGATCAGTCGAGAGCAGAGTCAGCCCGTTGGAGACCGCGTCGGAGACAATGACGCCGGTGGCATCGTTCGGGCCGAGATTCGAGACCGTGATCTGCATGTCGATCACCTCAGCCGGGTCAGGTGTGGCGTTGCTGACCGTCTTGCTCAGCGCCAAATCCAGCGCGGTCGTCAGGGCCTGCGGCGAGATGGCCGCTGCGGCCTCGTTATTGGTCGCATTCGGGTCGATCTGGTAACTGCCGGTGATCTGGGCCGCGTTCTGGATATAGGTTCCGCTGGTCCCGCTGCCGACCTGGGCCGTGATGCTCAGGGTGGCGCTGTCACCGTTCGCCAGAATGCCGACCGTCCAGCGCCCGGAGGACGCGGAATAGACCCCCTGGCTGGCGGTGGAGGTGACGAAATTGAGACCCACTGGCAGGTAATCGGAGACGATCACGTTGCTGGCGTCGTTCGGGCCGTTGTTGCTGACGGTCAGCGTGTAGACGATGTTGTCGAGGACGGTCGGCGTTGCGTTATCGACCGTCTTGCTCAGGCTCAGGTCGGCCACGTCGGAGGTGCTGACGTACATCTCCACTGTGGTGCTGTTGTTGTCGGTGTTGGGGTCGGGTGTGACCGGGTAATTGTCCAGGTAGGCGGTGTTGGAAATGGTCGTGCCTGCCGTGTCGAGAGCGACCGTCGCCGTGATGTTGAGCGTGGCCGTCGCGTCCACCGGCAGATCGCCCAGGTCCCAGTAATCGCCTTCGGAGATCACGAACTCGCCCTGCGAGACGTCGCTGCTGACGTAAGTGATCTCAGGCGGCAGGTTGTCGTAGAGGTAGACCGATTTGGCATTGCTGGGGCCGTTATTATGCACGGTGACGGTATAGACCACCGTCTGGCCTTCAATCGGGGTGGTGTCATCGACGGTCTTGGTGACGGCGAGGTCCGCACCTGACGAACTGATGACGTTCAGGCTGGCGTCGTCGCTGTCGTTGCTGTCAATCGGGTCCGTCTGATCCAGGACGGTCACGGTCGCCGTGTTGGTAATCACAGTCCCGGCGCTGCCGGCGTCAATGTTCGCCTCCAGGCTGAGGGTAGCGCTTTCGCCAGCAGCCAGATCGCCCACGCTCCAGGTATCCGTCTGGTAGCTGCCCTGCGAGGCGCTGGAGTCGCTGTAGGTCAGGCCTGTCGGGAGCGGGTCAGAGACCTCAATGCCGGTGGCATCCAGCGGGCCGTTGTTGCGCACGGTGATGCTGAAGACCGCCGTTGCGCCTTCGGCCAGCACGCTGGAATTGACCGTCTTGTTGACGCTGATGTCCGCCGTGTCCGGGCTGACAACCGTCACGTTGGCTACGCTGCTGTTATTGCTGTTGTTCGGGTCGCCTTGCACGCCGCTGGAGAAGTTGGCCGTGTTGCTGATGCTGCTGCCTTCGGTGCCGCTATCCACCGTCGCCGCGATGCTCAGGCTGGCGCTGGTATCCGCTTCCAGCGCGCCCACCGTCCAGAATCCGCTGGTCTCATCGTAACTGCCCTGAGAGGCATCTGCGGTGTCGAAGGTCAGCCCGGCGGGCAGTTGATCGAGCACGACGACGCTGCTCACCGCTTCGGGGCCGTAGTTGTTGGCGACCAGGGTGAACGTGACCGTATCGCCTTCGACAGCGACCGTCTTATCGACCGATTTGAAGATGCCCAGGTCGGCGCTGCTCGCCTCGACGGTGACATTCTGCGAATCGGAGTTGTTGGTCGTGACCGTGTCGGCGGGGGTCGAATTCGTCAGGCTGGCGGTGTTGGTGATGACGGTCAGGGTTTCTAAGGCATCCGCCTCAGCGGTGATCGTCAGCGTGGTGCTTGCCCCCTCCGCCAGGCTGCCGACCGTCCAGACGCCGGTCTGCGGATCATAGCTGCCCTGGTCCGCCAGGTCACTGTCGTAGAGCAGGCCCGCAGGCAGCAGGTCGGTCACTTCGATGTTGTCGGCGGTGCCCGGCCCGTTGTTGCTGACGGTAATGGTGAAGTCGGTGGTTTCGCCTGGGAAGAAGATCAGGTTGGAGGCATTTTTCGACACGGTCAGGTCCGGCGTGCTGCTGCGGACCATCACATCGACCGAGCTGCTGTTGTTGATATTGTTCAGTTCGGGCACCGTGCTGTTGATAATGGCAGCCGTCACGGTCTGCGTCGTGCCCAGGGCGTCGATAGTCGGCTGGAAGACGAAGCTGATCTGGACCGCACTGCTGTAAGCGGGCAGCGCGCCGATGCTCCAGACGTCCGCTTCAGCATCATAGGTGCCAGCCGTCATGCTGCTGCTCACCAGACTCATGTTCTCCAGGCCGCTGAACTGGACCGCGATGCCGTCCGCGTCGTCCGGCCCATTGTTGTGGACATACGCCGTCAGGGTCAGATTCTGGCCGACATCGACGGTCGAATTGGACACGGAAGTCGTGACCTGAAGATCAGTCCCAGTGTTGAGGTCAAAGATCGAATAGGTCGCGTAGTCGTCTTCGTAGATATTCTGATTGTTCGGGTAGGAATCGATGTCCGGCAGATCGGCAGCGGTGACTTCGCCTTCGAAGGTCATGGGGTCATCCGGCGCGATGCTTCCCGCCGCCGTGACCGTCAGGGTCAGGGTCGCCTGACCGCCGCTGGGCAGGCTGCCGACATCCCAGAGATTGGCCGCGAAGCTGCCCTGGCTGGCCGCGCTGGACCCCAGCGACACGCTGGCCGGGAGCAAGATGCTGGCCTGCACGCCGCTGTTGGCCGAGGGACCGTTGTTGGTCAGGGTGTAGACCATGTCGAAGGTCGTGTCGGGGTTGACCGGGTCGGTGGTCGCTTTGCTGAGGCCCAGTTCCAGGTCAGAAGCCTCCTCGACTACCGAAGCGCTCAAGATCGTCGAATTGTTGTTGGCTGCCGGGTCGGTCTGATCCGCCGCCGCGATGCTGCCGGTGATGTCGAAGCTGCTGCCGACGCTGCCCTGATTGACGCTGACGCTCAGTTCGATCTCGGCATAGTCGCTGGCGGCAATGGCGCCAATATCCCACAAGCCGGTCGCCGGGTCAAAGCTGCCGCCCGTGCTCCAGATCGTATAATCCGCCAGCGCCAGTTCAGGGGGCAGAGTCACCTGCACCTGCACGCCGCTGGCATCGTCCGGGCCGAGATTTTCGACATCGAAGCCAAAGGTGAAGGCCTGGCCTTCGACCAGGGTCTGGGTGAAACCTTCTTCGGAGTACCACCAGTAATAGATGGACAGGTCGGCGGTATCGCCGCCTGCGGGCTGCACGGTGACGTCTACCGAGGCGCTGTTGTCGTCAGGGTTGGGGTCGGGCAGGCTGCTTGCGCTGATGCTGGCCGTATTGGTGGCCGTGATCGCCGTTTCGACCTCATCCCCTGAGGCGGTCACCGTGAGGGTGGCACTGGCCCCACTGGCGAGGGTGCCCACCGACCAACTGCCATCCGTATATGTGCCCTGGCTGGCGCTGGAGGAGTCAAGCAGGAGGCCCGCCGGGAGGTCATCCGCAACGGCGATATTATCCGCCGCCAGCGGACCGGCATTGCTGACCGTAATCGTGAAGCTCGTCGTCTCGCCGCTGAAGATTCTGGTTATCCGAGACCGTCTTGACGATGCTCAGGTCGGCGCTGGGCGGGCTGATGGTGACGTCTACCGAGGCGCTGTTATTCTCCAGGTCCGGGTCCGGCAGGTCAGCACCGGTGACCGAAGCGGTGTTGGTCACGACCGTGACTTCCTCGACCTCGGTGGCCTCGACGGTCATGGTGAAGCTGGCGCTTTCGTCCACGTCCAGTTCGCCCAGACGCCAGTCGCCGGTCTGCAAATCATAATTGCCCGCGCTGGGTGTGCCGCCGAGAAAGGTCAGTTCGTCCGGCAGCACGTCGCTGATCGTCAGGTTATCGACTAAGGCCGGGCCGTTGTTCGTCACCGTCAGGGTGAAGGTGGTCGTATCGCCCGTGATAAGCTGGTCATCGGCCACCGTCTTGGAGACGGCGACATCGGCGGCGGTGTCGTAGAGGGTCAGGGTGCGGCTGGCAATATTGTTGCCGCTCTCCGGGTCATCCGTCGCGCTGCTGACCTGCGCCGTGTTGGTCACGACCACGTCCTGATCCACCTGATCGGCCTGGACCGTCATCGACAGGCTGACGCTGCTGTCGGCGGCCATTGTGCCGATGGTCCAGATACCGGTCTCGCTGTCGTAGCTGCCCGCTGAGGGCGTGTTGCCCAACAGATACAGCCCTGCTGGCAGCGTGTCCTGCACCTGAACAGCGGTCGCCGTCTCCGGGCCCAGGTTGCTGACCGTGACCGTATAGATGGCCGTCTCGCCTTCGAGGACGCCGGTTGAACTCACGCTTTTCAGCACGCGCAGATCTGCCCCGGTCTCGCTGCTGCCGCCGCTGCCAGGTTCTTCAGTTGCGACCGGGGTCGGCGTGGCGGTCAGGAAAGTCTCGAAATCGGGATTGGCTTCGGTATCGACGATGGTAATCGTCTGACCATTGACGGTGAAGGTCCCGGTCTCCAGGCCCATGCGAGAATACGCTTCGTAAACCGTCTGGGCGAAGATGAGTTCCTGATCGGTCAGTGTCTCCGGCTCGGACCAATCGCCGCAGCCATCATCGACGTAGAGATCGGAGTTGATGCAGTGCTGAACCTTGGTTGAGGGCGGCACGCTGCGCTCGTTGGGCGTGTCGGGGTCCAGCACCACGTCGCCATAAATAGTCGTGACCTGAATCTGGTCGCCCGGCGGGATGATCTGGATCATGATGAGCGACCCCATGCGGATGTGGACGCCGTTGGCATTCAGGTCGATTTTCAGGTGTTCCGGCCCCTAAATCGCCAGCAGCGAGGGGGCCTGGTCACAGTTGAGATCGTTGAAAGCGGTACGGACGTGGAAGGCCTGCATCGGAGTTTGTTCATTGCCGGTGATGGCGGGCAGGCTGCTGATGTCCACATCAGGGTCAATCGCGTCGCGCTGGACCCAGCCCAGGCCGCGCTCGGTGTACACCCGCAGGAAAGCCCCATCCTCGCTGATGGCATCCAGTGAGGCCTCGTCTCCGGCAGCGATCAGAGTCAGGACGTTGGCGTTTTCGTTCGGGCTGGAAAGGACAATCGTTTCGGCGGGCAGCGTCACGTTGATGGGATCGACTTCCGGCATGACGTTATCGGGGTCCACCGTGCTGGTGACTTCGGTATCGCCCATCAGCATGAAGACTGCGTTCTGGCCGGGGAGGGCATTGGGCACGTTGGCTTGCACGCTCAGGACGGCGATGCCCCATAGATCCTGTGCCAGGTCAAAGGGATGCGTCGAGATGGTTTCAAGCTGGTCCACCGGGGCGCGGTCTGCCGGTTGGCTGAAGAAATCAGCGGGCAGGTTGCCGCCCAGGAAGCTCAGATCGTTAAAGATCGAATCGACGCGATTATAGCCATAGCAGGCGGTGTTGCGGTCCAGGTCAGTACAGGCGCTGTCCAACTGCGACATGGCCTGCTGCACCAGGGCCGAACAGGAATTAACCTGCGCCTCGGTCGGCTGAAGACTGCCCACAAAGGTCCAACAAAGCACTACTACTGCGATAAAGAACGGCCCGCGTAAACGCATACTTGCCTTCCCCTGACCTGTAAGGATGCGAAAAACCTGTATTTGAACTGTGATGGTATAAAGATCGCCTTGATTCTACCTAATACGCGCCGCAATTTTAGCTTTTGCTAACGCAGCGGCTACAAACCCCAAACCAAAATCCTATCTTTACAGCTTAATATTAACGAAATTGTTGCGTCCGGCGATGATAATAGCCTGATTCAAACGCGAGTGCAACAATATATTTGTAGGCCAGGTACACATACAATCATTAAAGTGTGACAATCTCGGTCGCCGGGTGACTGATGAGGCTGGTCCGCCAATATGCCCATTGCAGGAGTCCTTCTGGATGCGTTATGCTCCCTGTATCGGCCCCCTAAACTCGAAGCACAGCCATGAGCGCAGAAATTACCCTTTGCTTACTTAGCAATGTTCCGAAGATTATTATCAACTCAAAAGAAATACACGTCCCTGATGCATCGCTGGACCTGTTCATTTATCTGGCGGTTACCAATCAACCCACCCATGACCGGGATGTGCTGACTCGACGTCTTTATGAATCGACCGCCTTCCGCGACCGGCTGCGCCAGACGGCTTTAGGGAACCTGAATAAGGAGATCAAGACGCTCTGTATCCGGCCTGCCCTGCCGCATCTGGTCGGCTATGACGGGTCGCAGGTCAAGGTGGACGTGCATGAATTCACCACGTTGATCGAGGCTGCGCGCGAAAACGGCGGGCAGTACGTTTCCAACGCGGTCTATCTCCAACTGCTGGTTGCCTATGACCTGTATCAGAGCCATTTCCTTAAAGACTATTCCCCCACCCTCTATGGTCTGACACCCTGGATCCAGGAGCAGCGCCGCACACTGCGCGAGATGTTTCACGGCCTGCTTGAAAAGCTGGTGCAGTATGAGGTGGCCGAAGAGATGTACACACAGGCCCGGATTCACGCCGAGCGCTGGCATCAAAGTCTGCCTGATACCGATTTGCCGCTCCAGTACCTGATCTGGCTGGCAGCCAACACGAATGCTCATGGTGATGTGTTGAACTATCTGGACCAGTTGGAAGCGCTTGGTTCTCCCGATCTGCGGGTCATCGGCCACAGCCCGGAGGAATGGCGGCGCTTGCTGGATCGGCAGGTCAAGCCGGATATTCAAGTCTTGAAGCTGAACGAATCCGCCCGCGTGGAAGTATCCGAACTGCTGGAGGTCGCCACAGAGCATCTGACGGGCCGTGACGGCGCGCTGGAAGACGTCTTCGAGACCTTCTTTGTGACGAAGGCACAGCGGCTGCTCACCGTCAGCGGATCGCGCGGCATCGGCAAGACGGCGCTGGCAGAAGCGGCGGCGGCGGCCTGTTTACAGGTGGGCTTGATCGAGCAGGTGATACAGGTTGGAATCACCGCTGAGACGGATTTCGACCAGGTGTTGAACGCGATTGCCCGGCAGGTCGATATGCCTCATCTGGCAGAACTGGACTACCGCAACAAGTACGTGAGCATTGAGCAGTTGTTCGAAGGCCGGACCAGCCTCCTCATCCTGGATCAGCAGGAGGCCGGGGAGATATTTACCGAAGAATTCAAGGCCCGCGTCCGGGCGATAAGCGCGCAGGTCCTGGTCATTATATGCAGCCTGGAATCCTGGACCGAGGTGTATGACGTCCCGCTGGATGCGCTGGATTTGACCGCAGTGAGTAAGCTTTTTCACGACCGGACCGGCGGCAGCCTGGAGTTGGATAGGGACGCCAGGATGCTGCGGACGATCACGGCAGGGTCGCCGCTGGCGTTGAAGCTCTTCGCCAGTGCTATGACCAGCAGCAGCCTGACCCTGGGTGACGCCCTGGCGAAGCTGGACAGCCTGAAGGCAGACCCGGTGGGTTGGACCCTGTTCAACTGGTGCTGGCAGCTCCTTGATGACCCGGCGCGCCGCATCCTTGCCTCCCTGATGGATTTCGATCTACTGGAAGGTCCGGACCCGGACATCCTGTATGCGCTGCACAGCGATCTGCCGGACACCGCCGTCAGCGCGGCGCTCCAGCACCTGGAGGCTATGGGCCTGATCGAGTGGCGCGAGGTGCCGGAGGAACGGCCTGTCTATCGCTGGCACTCGCTGCTGCATGAGTTTCTGTGGACTATCGACGCGCTGGCACAGGCCAGTGCGGATCCGCAGTTCAAGGCCACCTGCCGGGCGCGCTTCTGTGCGCTGCAATTGGATTATCTGGCCGAATATGCAGAAGATTACGCCCGGCTGGATTTGCGCCAGCGCAATCTGCTGCACGCTTTTGAACTGGGCTTTGACAATGGAAGCCTCAACCTGGAGCAGGTGAACCGCTTCCTGGCCTACCTGCACACCCGCAGCGCGTTTGATGCGGCCCGCCGGATCGCGGATCAGGCCCTGCGCAGCCTGTCAGACAACAGCACCGAGCATATCTATCTGCTGTTGAACTCAGCCAAACTCGACATCAAGCGAGGCGAATCTCAAATCGCAGAACAGCAGCTTAACGAAGCGCTGGCCCTGGCCGATGCGCTCGGTGATACCGCGCCGCTGGGGGAGATTTATCAGCAGTTGGGCATCCTGGTCAAGAGCCAGGGGATCTTGGAGCAGGCGAATAAGTTTCATGAAACGGCACTGCGATATGCCCGCGAACATGCGGATGAAAAACTCATTTGCACGATCCTGGCGAATTTTGCGGCCACAGCTGTTGATCGTGGCGAATTCGATACCGCGACAGATTATCTCACGGAAAGCCTGCGTCTGGCGAAGGATATTGGGTATCTGCGGGTGGTTGAATTCAGCAACACCGCGCTGGGGGTCATCGCCTGTGAGCAGCTTAATTTCAAACTTGCCCTGGACTATCTTGCGGAAGCGCAAATCACCGCGCTGCTGATTGGCAGTGTGGAACGCCAGGCGTATGTCAGCATTAATGCGGCGGCAGCGTATTACTATCTGGGGCGTTATGACGATGCCCTTGAAACGCTGAAAAACGGGTTGTCAATTGCCCAACGGCTCCAGAGTGAGGAACTGGCTGCCTACTTTGTGCGCTTTCAAGGGCGTCTGGCCGCGGCGCAGGGCGATCTCCTGACTGCCGAATATCATTACCGGCAGGCGTTGACGACGGGGCTGGATCGTGGTTATATACGGCTGGTGGCAAGCACCCTGCTGGACATGGGAAAGTTAGGCTTTCAAGAGCACCTCACGCCGTACAGCCGGCGCTGCTTCCAGGACAGCCTGGAGCAGGCCCTGGAACTGCAAAATTATGACCTTGCCGCCGAGGCTTTGTTTGGCCTGGGAATCGATACCGCCGCCGCGCAGTGGATTATCGGGCCTGATGACGAAGCACAGACCCGGCAGGCGATTGTGAACTGCTGGGATGAATTGCTGCTGGCTCAACTGGCGGCGCTGCCGATCACAAAGGCTCAGTTGGACAAGGCGGAGTATTACTTCCGGCATGGCCTGGTCAATATGCCCGACATCGGTCGATACCGGGTGGCCGAAGCCCTGGCGCAGCTCACCGGCGCCAGCGAGTAAAGCACAAGCAGGAAGCCCTGCCTGATGACACAGGTAGGGCCTCCGTTGGGGATGTAAGCAGGATCAGTGGAACTTAGCAGCAGTTGCCGCAGATCGTGCCGCTGCACACCAGATGGTACGCTGACTGGGGCGGGGCGGTGATGCCCGCATTGTAGACCAGCGGCACAGCCACCAGTACCACAGAGTACACCGCCAGGGCCACCATTTTGCGAATCCGGTTCATGATAGTGTCCTTTCATAGACATATCTTCGTGTGCGAGATTCGATGGCTCGCTTGACTACAGACGGCGAAACGGCTAGGCTCTTAGCAAGCCCCGACGTAAGGTCGGGCTGTATAACCTGTCCCTGCTGTACATGAGTTGGCCAACTCGCATCTACAGTGGGGACCAGTCCTTCCTGAGTTTTGTAAGCATGTTTTGCTTTCATGTGCTTACCCTTTCACCATAGTGATAAACACACTCTAAAAGAGAAGTCCCTTCAGGTCAGTCCGCTCTCCTGACAAGGAATCTGTCACCTGTGACAGAGGCTCAAATTCAGGACAGAGCCGTCACACGGCAACGACGGCATTCCGGCTACATTGGTTGCAGGCTACCGACCCGAAAGACATTGAGCACGGTGGGGGTACCATATCCTCCACTTACAATTGACTATTCTTTGCTGGATGGTATTCAGGAAAGGTATACTATGAACCGACTATAAGCCTAATCCATTCAAAGGCTGCCATGCCCAGCAGCAACCAGCCCGAAATTTACGTACTTGTCGGCGAATTAAGGGAGCGCACGAAACGCTCATTTGAAGTGGTGCGCGGGTTGATGGCGGACTATCTGGGCATCGACGAATACGACCGCAGCACCTTCTACAACAAATTCCGGCGCAAAGATCGTAATCCACATTACGAACTCGATGAGATGCTGGCGCTCGTCAGCGCCTTTACTGCCGGAATCCAGAAGGAAGCGGATCGCTGTACGGCTGAGGAGGCCTTTCGCCTCTTTGGCTATGCCGCGATGCCACTGGATGGTTTCGCGCGCTTGAAAGAGTTTTTTGACGACAATGAGTTTGAGGAAGCGTCGAGGCAGTATTTAGAGGAACACGACTTAGTTCATCATCCTCAGGACCTGGACAGCCCGCGCCGTGTCTTCATTAGCTACAGTAAGCGCGACCGGCTGATGGCGAACCGGCTGCGCGCGGCGCTCAACCGGGCCGGGCAGGCGGTATGGCAGGACATCGACGCGATTCCCGGCGGTAATGAGTGGATCGACGCCATCGAGCGGGGGATCAACGGCAGCTTTGCCTTTGTCGTCATCGTGTCGGCTCATGCAGCTGCCAGTTATTGGGTACGCGAGGAAATCCTCCACGCTCAGCGGCGCGGCAAAACCATCATTCCGTTCTGCATTGATACGACCCTCCTGCCGCTGGGTATTCAACAGTTAAACTGCGTGGAGGCGCATCCCGATGTCGATGCGGGGATCAGGAAGCTGCTGGCGGCCCTTGAGCCGTACAGGGTCACCGATAGTGAACCCGATGAATCGCGCCGCCAGTTGGAGTTAGATTACCTGGACCGCGTGCTGCTGGAGCAAGGTGTATGGCGAACGCTGTACACGCCGATGGCAGGCAGCAGTCAGGAACTGAGAACACAAGAAAGCGATAGCGCTGTTGAAACACCTCCTGCTTTTATGCTGCTGCTCGAAGATTTCGATCAGTTTTTGGGCGAGGCGCTCAGCAAAGCACGGGTGCAGAGCTACCCTAAGGATATTTTGCGGGCCTTTGACGATGATAAACAGCAGCTTGTTATCCTGGGTGACTCGGGGAGTGGCAAATCCACTACTCTGCGTCGTCTGGCGGCGGACCTGGCGGATACGGCCCGGCGGCTGCCGGAACGGCCTCTGCCCGTCTTGCTCGAATTGGGCAAGCTGGAGAAAGTTCAGCCGCTTGAGGACTGTATCAAAGACCATCTTCATGCCCTTGCGCCCTGGTATGCGGATTTACATCAGGAGGGACGCCTGGCCCTGCTGCTGGATGGCCTCAACGAGATACCGGCAGGCCTTCGAGAAACGCTGCTCAATGACATTCGGACAGAGGCGAGGTCTGCTACGTCAGAGAATCATTTTCTGGTCGTCACCTGCCGCACGCACGACTATACTCACGACCTGGATGTCAATATCGCCAGGAGGCTCCTTATCAAGCCTCTAGACCCCATACGGATTCGCCGTTTCATCGAGACCTACGTCCAGGACCCGGTGGAGAAACGCGACGAACTCTTCTGGACTCTGGCCGGTGATGAAGCGCTGCGCTTCTGGAAGCGTTTTGTGCGCGACCTCGGCGATGAGTTCGGAGGTCTTCTGGCTGAACGATCAGCTTCCTGACGGGCTTCACTGGGGTTATGGCGGCCCGGACACGCAGGATTTCTACTGGACTCAGTGGCTCGAAATCCGCAGCCAGCCCAACAGCCTGCTGCATCTGGCGCGCAACCCGTATATGCTCTCGATGATCGTTCGTGTCTTCGTGACCCAGGGGCATGTGCCGGATAACCGTGCCCGGCTCTTTGGCGCTTTTGTCGAATACGTCCTGATCCGCCGGGAGGGGCTGTCTGACGTCAAGGCGCGGGAATTGATCCGGCATCTGGCGGCGCTGGCCTTCGCCATGCAGCATTCAGATACCCCCGTGACCATAAGCTGGGATGCGGCGCGTCAGGCTTTACAGGGCGAATCGAACGTGCATATCGCCCAGGCGGCAAACATCCTCAGCACAGAGGATCCCATCCGCTTCACACACCAGCTTTTGCAGCATTATTTCGCCGCCATAAGGCTGGATTCAGCCATCACCGCCGGGGAATCCGCAGCCGATTACTGGCCGCCGGAGTCCTGGTGGCTGCCGAACACGTGGGACGAAACCGTGATTCTGCTGGCCGGGCTGCACAGCGCGGATACCAGTCCGGTTGTCACCTGGGTACAGGATGCTGCGCCAGAGACAGCGGCACGCTGTATTGCCGAGAGCGGCGGCAGCACGCCGGATGCCCTGCGCCACAGTCTGGCCGCACGTTGGGTATCCCGGCTTGACGAAACACCCATCGCGGCACGCGCTGCCATCGGGCGAGCGCTCGGTATCCTGGGCCTGGATCCGCGCCCTGGCGTGGGCCTCACGGCAGATGGACTGCCGGACCTGGACTGGGTAGACATCCCGGCGGGCGATTTCGCCTATGGCGACGGCGAGATACGGCACGTGGATCGCTTTGCGATCAGCCGTTACCCGCTGACCTTGCGGCAATTTCAGACCTTTCTCGATGCCGAGGACGGTTTCTACAACCCTGAATGGTGGGAAGGGCTGGATCATCAGGCCCAGGCACCGGGGGTACAGGGCTTCGCCTATAGCAATCACCCGCGCGAGCGCGTGAGCTGGTATGATGCGGTCGCTTTCTGCCGCTGGCTGAGCAGCCGTCTGGGGTACACGCTGAGCCTGCCTACCGAGTATCAATGGGAGAAAGCGGCACGTGGGCCGGAGGGCCTCCTCTACCCCTATGGCAGCCCCTTTGATGCGCAGCGCGGCAACGTGGAAGCCAGCGGGATCGGCCAGACGAGCGCGGTGGGCCTTTTCCCCGAAGGTCAGTCGCCCTATGGCGTGCTCGATATGAGCGGCAATGTGTTCGAGTGGTGCCTCAACCTGGAAGCCGGGCCAGAGCAGATTGATCTCGCCAGCCCGGAACGCCGCAGCCTGCGCGGCGGATCCTGGGCGCACGATGCCGACCACGCTCGCGCGGATTATCGCTATGCCAACCGGCCCGAACTGCGCCGCAATCGGGTGGGCTTTCGGCCTGTGCGCCAGGGCTAGATCAACCGCCAGCCCGGCGGAACGACACTTTGTTACAGAATGCACAAACAGGTCCCGGCATAAACCGGTACAATAGGCTGGGCGTTCGCTGGAGCGCGGCTCCAGGCTGTCGAGCGCTGCATGAACCACTCGAAAAATAGTTAAACTCATCAAGGATAATATGATGGACAATCGGATCGCTGAGCTTATCGGCAAGCTCACTGTGGAAGAAAAAGCAGGCTTATGTACCGGTGCAGGCCCCTGGCAGACTCTGGCAGTTGAGCGTCTGGGTCTCAAGCCGATCACCGTCTCGGATGGCCCGCACGGCGTCCGGCGGACGGTGGACAGCGCGCAAATAATAAGCCAGAGTCACCCGGCGACCTGTTTCCCGGTCGCGGCGGCGCTGGCCTCCTCCTGGGATGTGGCGCTGCTCGACGAGATGGGGCAGGCACTGGCGGAGGAATGCATCGCGCTGGATGTCGATATACTGCTGGGGCCGGGCAACAACATCAAGCGTTCGCCGCTGTGTGGCCGCAACTTCGAATACTTCTCGGAGGACCCAATCCTTGCCGGAGAGATGGCTGCCAGCCTGATTCGCGGTATCCAGAGCAAAGGCGTGGGCACGTCGCTCAAGCACTTTGCGGTCAACAATCAGGAGACCCGGCGCTTTACGGTCAATGCTGCCGTTGACGAACGCACGCTGCACGAAATCTACCTGCGGGGATTCGAGATCGCCGTCAAGAAGGGCGACCCCTGGACGGTCATGTGCGCCTACAATCGCGTCAATGGCGAGTACTGCTCGCAGCATGAGGTTCTGCTGACGCAGGTCCTGCGCGAGCAGTGGGGTTATCAAGGCTTTGTCATGTCGGATTGGGGCGCGGTGCATGACCGCGTGGCCTCATTGGCGGCAGGGCTGGAACTCGAAATGCCCGGCCCCTCACCGGATCGGGTTCAGGCTGTCGTCGATGCAGTTCGAAAGGGCGACCTTGACGAGACCGTTCTCGATGCTGCCGTCGAACGACTGCTGCGGGTTATTTTGCGCGCTCAGGAGACGCCCAAAGGTCAGACGCAGATTGACGTGGAGGCGCATCATGCGCTGGCCCGCCGCATCGCTGCCGAGTCGATGGTCCTGCTCAAAAACGACGGCGACCTGCTGCCGTTGAGCGGCAGCGAGACCTTTGCCGTGATCGGACAGGCGGCGCAGAGTCCCGTCTTTCAGGGCGGGGGCAGTTCTCACATCAATGCGGCGCGGGTGGATTCGGCGCTGGCGCTGCTGCAAGAGCGTGTCGAGATGCGTTATGCTGCTGGTGACGCGGCTGCTGAGGATATTGATGATTCGCAGATTACGGCAGCCGTCCAGGCGGCAAAAGGCGCGGATGTGGCGCTGCTGTTCATCGCTTTACCCGCCAGCGTCGAGTCGGAAGGCTATGATCGCGCCAATCTCAACCTGATGCCGCAGCAGGTCGCGTTGATTCAGGCCGTGGCTGCGGCCAATCCGCGCACGGTAGTCGTCCTCAACAACGGCTCCGCTATCGACATGCGGGCCTGGATCGACCAGGTTCCGGCGGTGATCGAGGCCTGGCTGCCGGGGCAGGCGGGCGCGGGCGCTGTGCTGGATGTGCTGTTCGGCGACGTCAACCCCTCCGGTAAACTGGCCGAGACCTTCCCGCTGCGGCTGGAAGATACGCCCGGCTATCTCAATTTTCCGGGCGAGAACGGGCAGGTGCGCTATGGTGAAGGGCTTTTCGTCGGCTACCGGGCTTACGAGGCGCTTGAGCGCGAGGTGCTGTTCCCCTTTGGCTATGGCCTGAGCTATACTCAGTTCGAGTACAGCAATTTACGGGTCTCGTCGTCCACATTCAAGCTGGGCGGAGCGCTGGACGTCTCGTTGGATGTGCGCAATACGGGCGCGCGTGCCGGTAAAGAGATCGTGCAGCTTTACGTTCACGAGGCTGCGTCGCGCTTGCAGCGGCCCTACAAAGAACTGAAAGCCTTCGCCAAGCTGGCACTTGAGGCGGGCGAAACGAAGAGCGTTACCTTCAGCCTCGATGAGCGCGCCTTCAGCTACTACGATCCGGCTTATCATCGCTGGCTGGCGGATGCGGGAGAATTCGAGATTCTCCTGGGGAGTTCATCGGCGGACATCCGCTTGTCCGGGACCGTAACTCTGCTGGAAGGAACGGCCCGCCCATCTGCCCTGACCCTTATGAGCACTACGAGCGACTGGCTGAATGACCCGCAAGGCGAAGCCCTGGTTCAACCGCTGCTCAAGGCCATGTTCGGCGCTGAAGAAGCGAGCACTATCGGCATGGATCCGTCCAGCTTCTTTCGTGACCTGCCCCTGACGGCGGTACTCAGGTTTCGCGGGGGAGACAGCGAGTCTACGCCCGAACAAACCGTCACGGGCCTGCTCGCTCGCCTGGAATCCTGACCTGACCAGAATATTCGCTCAGCGCTTGGAGAATAAGGATCAACGATGAAATTTGACGCAGGACAGTGGCATTTACTGCCGGGCACGCAGGCGATGTACCCGGTGACGAACGTGCAGGTTCAGGTCGAGCCGGATGCCCTGGTGGTGATCGGCTTCGACCGCGAAATTCACCATCGCGCCAGCTATATTAATGGCGCGGTCATCACGGCCCGCTTCACTTCGCCTATGCCGGATGTGATTCGCGTCCAGTTGACGCACTTCAAAGGCCGGCGCGAAGACCTGCCAGTCTTTGATCTGGACTACGAGCGGACGAATCCGCAGGTTTCGACCGGGCAGGATGAGACCCATGCCTGGCTGAAATCAGGGCGGCTTACGGTCCGCGTCGCGGCGGAAGGCGGCGCGTGGCACATCGACTATCTGCGCGACGGTCAGCCGCTCACCGGCAGCGCCCCGCAGGCGGTCGGCCTCTTCACGCAGGACGGCCAGACTTACCTGCGCGAGCAGTTATCGCTTGACGTGCGCGAGACGGTCTACGGGCTGGGCGAACGCTTTGGGACCTTCGTCAAGAACGGCCAATCAGTGGAGATGTGGAACGCGGACGGCGGCACGCTCTCGGAACTTGCCTACAAAAACGTGCCCTTCTACGTGAGTAGTCAGGGTTACGGCGTGCTGGTCAACCATCCGGGCAAGGTCTCCTTCGAGGTGGCCTCGCACCACGTCAGCCGGGTGCAGTTTAGCGTGGCCGGGCACAGCCTGGAGTATTACCTCTTTGGCGGTCCGACCGTTAAAGACGCACTGGAGCAGTACACGGCCCTCAGTGGTCGTCCGGCGCTGCCGCCAGAGTGGTCTTTCGGCCTGTGGCTCTCGACCTCCTTCACCACCAACTACGATGAGGAGACCATCCTGGCGAACATTGAGCGTATGGAATCGCTGGACATCCCGATCAGCGTGTTTCATTTCGACTGCTTCTGGATGCGCGAGCTGACCTGGTGCAGCTTCCTGTGGGACCGGCGCAACTTCCCCGACCCTGCCGCCATGTTGAAGCGCATCAAGGACCGGGGTATCAAGGTCTGCCTGTGGATCAACCCCTACATTGCCGAAGCCTCGCCGTTGTTCGATGAGGGCGCGGCCCAGGGATTCCTGCTGCACGATCTCGACGGCAATGTCTGCCAGGTCGATCTATGGCAGCCGGGCATGGGCTTCGTCGATTTCACCAATCCGGCGGCCTGCGACTGGTTCGCCAGCAAGCTGGAAGCGCTGGTCGAGATGGGCGTGGACTGCTTCAAGACCGATTTCGGCGAGCGCATTCCCACCAATGTGCGCTACTTCGACGGTTCCGACCCGGAGCGGATGCACAACTTCTACAGCTATCGCTACAACCAGTGCGTCTTCGACCTGCTGCGCCGGGTCAAGGGCGAGGGGGAGGCGGTCGTCTTCGCGCGCTCGGCCACCAGCGGCGGGCAGAAGTTCCCGGTGCATTGGGGCGGCGACAACATGGCGAGCTATCCCTCGATGGCCGAGACGCTGCGCGGTGGTCTCTCGCTGGGCTTGAGCGGATTCGGCTTCTGGAGCCACGACATCAGCGGCTTTACCGATACCGCAACGCCGGACCTGTACAAGCGCTGGGTGGCCTTCGGGCTGCTGTCCTCACACAGCCGCCTGCACGGCAGCACGACGGCGCGGATGCCCTGGCTCTTCGATGACGAAGCGGTGGACGTGCTGCGCTTCTTCAACCATCTGCGGCGGCAGCTGATGCCCTATCTGCTGGCGATGGCGAACGAAGCGCACGAACACGGCACGCCGGTGCTGCGGGCCATGCTGCTGGAGTTCCCCGACGACCTGACCTGCCGCACGCTCGATATGCAGTACATGCTGGGGTCGGCCCTGCTGGTCGCGCCCATCTTCAGTGAGACGGGCGACGTGACCTACTATCTGCCCGACGGCGAGTGGCGCAACCTGCTCACGGGCGAGGTCGCTGCCGGGGGCGGCTGGCGCAGCGAAAGACACGGCTACCAGAGCCTGCCGCTGTGGGTGCATGTCGAGCGCGGGCGTGCCTGGGACTGCCTGGAAAAGTACCCGTAGGGCTGTATATCCGCCAGGAGGCCTGGTTACATCAGGTCTCCTGACGCCCGTTGAAACGCAGATATTGACAAAGCAGAAGCCTGGCGCTAATGTATTGAAACCGGTTTCAATTGGTCTAAATAGATTTCATCATGAAGAAGATGACCATTTCGAAAATTGCCGATCTGGCAGGCGTTTCCAAAGCGACCGTGTCGCGCGTGCTCAACGAATACCCGCACGTTCGGCCCGAACTCCGGGAAAGAGTGCAGCGGGTGATCGAGGAAACGGGCTTTCAGCCCAATAACGTCGCGCGCCTGCTTGCCTCGGATCGCTCCAACATGATCGGCCTTATCATCCCCAGCGGGCCGCAGGAAGTCTTCACCGATCCGTACTTCCCGGCCCTGACTCAGGGCATCTCGCAGGCCGCCAACCAGAACAACCAGACCTTAGCGCTGTTCATCGTCCAATCCGAACAGGAAGGCCGCGACACGATCCAGAAGATCATCGCTACCGGCCTGCTCGACGGTCTGATTATCACTGCCGATCTGAAAGAGAACGTCTTTATTCCCCAACTATCCGAACAGAGCATTCCCTTTGTGCTCATCGGGCGGCCCAGCGAACCCGACAACGTGAATTTCGTCGATGTCGATAACCTGGGCGGGGCCATGATGGCGACTGAGCATCTCATCGGGCTGGGCTACCGCCGTATCGCCGTCATCGTCACCCAGCAAAATGCGCCCAGCTACGACCGTCTGGCCGGGTATCGCCGCGCGCTGGAACAGCATGATCTGCCCTATGATCCGCAGCTTGTCGCCGTAGGCGATTATTCGCTGGAGAGCGGTTACCACGCGGCGCAGCAGTTGATCCCGTTGGCACCGGAAGCGCTCTTCGTCGGTTCCGACACGATGGCGCTGGGTGCCATGCGTGCGCTGCGGGAACACGGGCTGCGCGTGCCGCAGGACGTGGCTATCGTCGGCTTTGACGATCTGCCGCCCGCCGTGCAGGCCGACCCGCCGCTGACGACCATTCGCCAGCCCATTACCCGGATCGGGCAGATGGCGGTCGAAACGCTGATGCAGCTTGTCAGCGACCCGGACTGCCCCCTGCGTCAGGTTTATCTGCCAACACAGCTAATTGTCCGCGCCAGTTGTGGGACGGTGCATTAGAACACCACTTATCAGGATAGAGAAAGGACAGGCGACTATTGAATGGTGACGCCGGTCATCTTCTATAACCTCATCACAGTGGGGCTGACCGACTTCAACGGCCTGTATAGTTCAGAAACTCAATTGATCCTCACTGCGGCCATCATTTCGATGGTTCTGCCGCTGGCGATCTTCTTCCTGGCGCAGCGAGTGTTCATTCAGGGTATAGTAATAACGGGCGTTGATAAGTGATTGAACATTTCAGCGTGTGGCTGAGATTTGTCCTTGCTGACATGCTGAAAGCCTATACAAACGCACGGTTTTATATGCTACCGGATCAAAACACAGGACTTACGCATGTCACTCCAACTTAGCGACAGCTTTCGGGATTCATCAGCAGCCATCGAAGATCGGATCGAGAACCTTCTAAGCCAGATGAGTCTGGCAGAGAAGATCGGCCAGATGACTCAGGTGGAGAAAAACAGTATCCAGGCGGCACAGGTCGCCGAATATGCCATCGGCTCGGTCTTGAGCGGCGGGGGCGGTAACCCGGACCCCAACACGCCGCAATCCTGGGCGGCGATGGTGCGCGAATTCGCCGAAGCTGCGCTGAACTCTCGCCTGGGGATCCCGCTGATTTACGGGGCGGATGCCGTACACGGGCACAACAACGTGCGCGGGGCGGTCATCTTCCCGCACAATATCGGCCTGGGAGCTGCGCATGACGCGGAGCTGATGGCGCGCATCGGTCGTGTGACGGCCCGTGAACTGCTGGCGACCGGTGTGCATTGGGATTTCGCGCCCGCCGTCTCGGTGCCGCAAGACATCCGCTGGGGCCGCACTTTCGAAGGTTACAGCGAGCAGACGGCCCTGGTGACCGACCTGGCCCTGGCCTACATCAACGGCCTGGGCAGCCCCGGTCTGGGCGAGTCCTGGGTGCTGCCCTCGGTCAAGCATTTTGTGGGCGATGGCGGCGCGACCTGGGGCAGCAGCAAACCGATGCCCTGGCTGTCGATGCGAAACTGGCAGGGGCCGACCGATCTTTACAAGATCGACCAGGGCGATACACAGGTGGACGAAGCGACACTGCGGGCGCTGCATCTGGCCCCCTATGTCGAGGCGGTTAAGGCGGGCGTGCTCAACATCATGGTCTCCTTCACCAGTTGGAACGGCCAGAAGATGCACGCGAATCATTACCTGCTGACTGAGCTGCTCAAGGGTGAACTCGGCTTCAAAGGCTTCCTGATCTCGGATTGGAGCGCGATCGACCAGATCAGCGAGGATTACTACACCTGCGTGGTGGACAGCATCAATGCCGGGCTGGATATGGTGATGGTCCCCTTTGATTTCAAGCGCTTCATCGACATGCTGACCGAAGCCGTGCAGAAGGGCGATGTGGCGCAGGCGCGCATTGACGATGCGGTGCGGCGTATCCTGCGGGCCAAGTTCAGCCTGGGCCTCTTCGAACAGCCGCTGGCGGACCCGGCCTGGCTGGATCTCGTCGGCGCAGACGAACACCGGGCTGTCGCGCGCGAAGCCGTGCAGAAATCGCTGGTGCTGCTCAAAAACGAACGGGAGACGCTGCCCATCAGCCAGGAGACCGCTTCGATTTTCGTCGCCGGGCAGGCGGCGGACGACATCGGCCTGGCCTGCGGCGGCTGGTCGATTGATTGGCTGGGTGGTCAGGGCGCGACCACCGAAGGCCGCACGCTGCTGGGTGGTCTCGAATGGCAGTTCGAGGACGGTGTGAGCTATCACGCCAACGCTGAATTCAGCGGCAAAGCCGAGGTCGGCATCGTGGTCGTGTCGGAACTCCCCTACGCTGAAGGCATGGGCGACCGGGCAGATTTATCCCTCTCGGACGCGCAGGTCGCGCTCGTCCAGCGCACCCGGCAGCACTGTAATAAGCTGCTGCTGGTCATCTATTCCGGGCGACCACTCATTATCAGCGAGGTGCTGGACCAGTGTGACGCGGTCGTCGCCGCCTGGCTGCCAGGGACGGAGGCTCATGCTATCGCCGCCGTGCTGGCCGGGGACCTGCCCTTCACCGGCAAGCTGGCCTACAACTGGCCGCGCAGTATGGCGCAGGTGCCCTTAGCCGCCCTGAGCGCCAGCGAGGAGCCGCCGCTGTACCCCTTCGGGCACGGCCTGGACAGCTATGCCCCACGTCATGGAATTACCTGACGAATATTATGGGGTGACATCAGCGCTGGCCTGTATGATTCACTTGCTGAGGATCAACGAGGCCGGTTTGCGATGAAACACACGACATTCACCCGCCGTGACTTCCTGAAATTCACCGGGGCCGGTCTGGTTGGCCTGTCGGCCAGCGGCCTGCCTTTTCAGCCAGGGCCGAACAGCCGCGTCCATTTGCATACTTTTGACCCGGCAGCCACCCCCAACACTGAAGCGGTGCGCGCGGCGATGCTGGCCGCCACCGATCTGAGCTGGCTGCACGCCGGGGACTCCGTTTTCGTCAAAGTCGCCAGCAACTCCAACTTGCAGCCGCCCTCGGTCACGTCGCCCGCCGTGCTGGAAGGCGTCGTCGGCCTGCTCAAGGAGGCAGGCGCGGGCACGGTCTACGTGGGCGATATGAGCGGGGCGCAGTTCGTGCGGCACCTGGCGACCGAAACCATCGGCTCGACGCGCGACAATTTGCGCCAGAACGGTCTGCTGGCGGCGGCGGAAGCCTGCGGCGCGACGATCCACTGCTTTGAAGAAGTGCCCTTTGCGGAGGCTTACATTCCTGGCATCCCGCAGATGGCGCATCACTGGGGGGAGGATCTCTACGTCGCGGAGATTCTCGACCGGGTCGATCACGTCGTCAATCTGCCCCGGCTGGGCAAGCACGTGCTGGCGGGCGCAACGCTGGGCATGAAGAACGCCGTCGGCTGGATCAGCGATCACAGCCGCATGGTGCTGCACCGCGACGCGGCCACCTTCCAGGAGAAGATCGTCGAGATCAACGCCATCCCGCAGTTGGCCGACAAAATGCGCCTGACTCTGACGCTGGTCGATCAGGCGCTGACGACTTACGGCCCCGACAGCGGCTATCATCTGCCATTGGCGCAGCCGCTTGTGCTGGCCTCCGATGATGTGGTCAGCCACGATCAGGTGGCGCTGCTGACCCTGCTGTGGGCGCGCAGCCAGACCCCCGCCGCCGCCCTGGCGAACGATCCCTACCCCGGCGAATCCAACGGCCTCAACTGGTGGTTCGTGCGCGTCTACTGGGGTAACGAAGCCGCTGCCCTGTATCAGGACCTGCCCGCCTTCGATTCGCTGGCCGGGCCGGATGTGCCCATGCACGTTAACCTGGCCTGGGAGAGCCTGCGCGGCGGACGACCGGCAGCGATTGAGGTAATTCCGGGCGGTCTGCCGCTGGCCAACTCGCTGGCAGCGGCCCTGACGCAGAACCCGGCGCTGGGCATTGTCCTGCCGCATGAGCAGTGATGTCGCTCACCCGCCAGCCGTGACAATTGCCCTCGTGAGGCCGCCGTCCGCTGGCTAGACTGAGGGTGAGTAGGGGACGAGCGGTATGGTAAAGGCGGGGTTTTCGATTCTCCTGGTGATGCTGGTGGGTCTGCTGCTGCGCGCCGAGGACTCGGTCGTGCGGGGCGTCGTGCGCGATGACTCCGGGCCGGTGGCGGGCGCGGTGGTTCGGCTGCGCGGCAGTGATCGCTATGTGCAGACGGACGCGCAGGGCCAGTTTGAACTCGTCGTGGACGATGCCAGCCGCCAGTTGACCGCCTGGGCACCGGGTTTCTACGTGGCCGGGAGCGATCTGGCCGATTTCAGCGGCGTGCTGAGGCTCCATCCTCACCCGACACAGGATAACCCCGATTACGATTTCATCAGTCCCGTGCTGGATATGGATAATCCGACGGCCTGCGCCCATTGTCACCAGGACGGCAGCGGACGATGGGCGCTGCCGGTAGATGAATGGCTGCTGGATGCGCATTCCGGCGCGGCGACCAACCCGCGCTTTCTCTCGCTCTACAGCGGCACGACGGTTGAGGGCGATGCAGGCGAACCGACCCACTATGTATTCGACCCGGCACAGGGCCTGAACATCCCGGTCACGCCCTCGCTGGGGATGGATACCGCCGGGCCGGGCTATCGCCTGGACTTCCCGCAGCAGAGCGGCTCCTGTGCGAGCTGTCATGTGCCGCTGCTGGCGCTGGCGGACCCTTATCAGGCTGATCCGACCCAGGCGGAGGGTGTGGCGGCGGAGGGCATCACCTGCGATCTCTGCCACAAGATTCAGGACGTGACTCTGCGCCCGGATGGACGGCCTGACCCCGGTCTGCCGGGCGTGCTGTCGGTCCAACTGCTGCGGCCTGAAGCGGGCGAGCAGGTCTTTATCGGCCCTTTTAACGACACGCCCGGCGACGACATCTACTCCGCGCTGCAAAATGAGAGCCAGGTCTGCGCGGCCTGTCACAGCGGCCAGTTCTGGGATGTGCCTATTTATGACAGTTTCGGCGAGTGGCTGGCAAGTCCCTACAGCGACCCCGCCAGCGGCCAGACCTGCCAGGACTGCCACATGCCGCACAGCGGCGCGACCGGCTTCGTGCAGCTTCCGCCGGATGCGATGGCGGTCATTTCTGCCCGCAGCCCGGAGACGATCTTCAGCCACCGGATGCCCGGCGCAGCGGACCCGGACTTGCTGGCGAAGACCGCCACGCTGGAGGTCAAGACTCAGCGCAGTGCGGAGCATCTGACCGTCACCGTGCGCGTGACCAACAGCGGCGCGGGCCATGATATTCCGACCGATAACCCTCTGCGCAACCTGATTCTCTGGGTACGCGCAACAGACGGCGCGGGCGAACCATTGGCGCTGCTCGATGGCCCGACCATCCCGGCCTGGGGCGGCGCGGGCGACCCGGCAGCGGGCTACTACGCCGGTCAGCCGGGCGTGCTCTACGCCAAGATTCTGGCCGATGCCTTCACCGGCGAGACGCCGACCTATGCCTACTGGCGGCCTACCCGTCTGGTCAGTGACAACCGCATTCCGGCGCTGGCGACCGACGAAACGACCTATGTCTTCGCCTTGCCTGCCGAGGCGGAAGTCTGGCTGGATGTCAAGCTCACGCTGCGGCGGGCCTTCATCGACCTGATGGACGTCAAAGGCTGGGATACGCCCGATAAGCTGCTGGCCGAGTACCGGGTGACTATACCATGACTCCATCCCACCATATCCCAAGCAACCGTCATCGGATGGGTAGTCCTGTTCTCACCCCTCCCCAGCCCTCCCCGAATTCGGGGAGGGGGCTAAGACCGTATACAAAATCCTCCCCTGAATTCGGGGGAGGTGGCTCGCGCAGCGAGACGGAGGGGGTTGCTGTAGGCGGCATAGGGTGGACACTTCTCCGTTGGCTGCTGGCAATTCTGCTGCTGACGGCCTTCCAGACAGTGAACGCACAGGATCAACCGGTGTTTGTGCCGACCGCCACCACCGAGACGACTCCGGTGCCGCTGCTGCTGACGCCCATCAGTACGCCGGACGCGCTGCCCAGCCTGCCGCCGCTGCTCGATGCGCAGTCCAGCAAACTGCTTGCGCTGGCAGGAGAAACGCTGGTGACGGTCAACTCGGACAGCGATTCGATCAGTCTGGTGGACACTGCGACCGGGACCCTGACGGCGGAAATCCCGGTGGGCGACGATCCGCGCGCGGTGGCGATCACCCCCGACGGCACGACGGCGCTGGTCACATTGCGCGGCGACAATGCGCTGGCGGTGGTCGATCTGGCGGCGCAGAGTCTGCTGCGCGTGCTGCCGGTCGGGCACATGCCCTACGGCGTCGTGACCGATGGCCGCCGCGCCTTCGTGAGCTGCTTCGCCGACGATCAGATCGCCGTGCTGGACCTCGAAACCGGCGACCTGCTCTACCGCGTGACCGTGCCGGATGCGCCCGCCGGGCTGGCGCTCAGCGGCGACTGGCTGCTGAGCACGCAGTTCTACAGCGGCACGGTGACGGTCCTCAACGTGCAGCGCACGCCGGTCGTCGTCGGTTCGGTCAACGTCGAGCCGGACGGCACATTAGCCTCAGTGATCGTGATCTCGCCCGATGGCCGCCGGGCCTATCTGCCGCAGACGCGCACCGGTCTGGCGCTGGTCTCGCTGCAATATATGCAGGATTGGTTCCCGGTGGTGGGCGTGCTGAACCTGAACACGATGGCCGGGGACCGCGAGGCGCGCCTGACCGTCTCGATGCTGGATCAGGCGGCCAACATGCCCTTCGACGCGGCCTTTGACGCTGCCGGGGAAGCGCTTTACGTCGTGCTGGCGGGCAACGACGCGGTCGTGGCCCTGGATCCGGACGTCGCACCGTCTGCTGGGGCGCATCGCCGTCGGCGCGAACCCGCGCGGCATCGTGGTCGATGGCAGCCGCGCCTACGTGCTCAATGCGCTGGATGGCACGGTCTCGGTCATCGACACGGTCGCGCAGCAGGTGACGGAGACGATTCCGGTCACGACGCTGCCATTGGACCCGCTGCTGCTGCGCGGCAAGCTGCTGTTTCACCGGGCGAGCGCGCCCGCGCATGAGTGATGGGGCGATTAGCTGTGCCACCTGCCATTTCGACGGCGGGGCCGATGGGCGCACCTGGATCAATTTCCGCAGCGGCCCGCGCAACACCCCGGCCCTGGGCGGGATCGCTGCCATGCCACCCTATAACTGGGCGGGCGATATGACCGAACTGCACGACACCATCGAGGATCAGATTCGCAACGTCATGCTGGGCGACGGCCTGATCGCGTCAAGTGACTTCGACCCGACGACGGACGCGGTCGATGCCGGGCGCTCGGCGGATTTGGATG
This sequence comes from uncultured Chloroflexia bacterium, assembly GCA_963772595.1. GTDB lineage: Bacteria > Chloroflexota > Anaerolineae > Aggregatilineales > Phototrophicaceae > CAVYXZ01. The sequence continues at coordinate 29,700 of CAVYXZ010000006.1, forward strand.
CGCTGGCGGCTTACGTCGCTTCGCTGGACCCCTGGCCCAGCCCCTCCCTTGAGGCTGATGGCTCCCTGAGCGAATCGGCGCAGCGCGGGATGCAGTTGTTCCTGAGCGGATCGCCCAACTGTGGCTGTCACACGCCGCCGCTGTATACCGATTTGCAGCCGCACAACCTGACCGGCGCGGCCTTTTCGCTGGAAACCTATGAGTCTTTCGACACGCCGACCCTGCGCGGCCTGTGGGCGACGGCCCCCTACATGCATGACGGCGTGGCCCAGACCCTGGAAGAGCTGCTGACGCGCACCGACCCGGTCCACAGCGTTGCGCGCGGCCTGAGTGACCAGCAGTTGGACGATCTGATCGCGTTTTTGTTGTCTTTGTGAGTGATGTTATGCGTATTGATTTCAGTATTTTAATGAATGGCCCGGCGAAATCCCAAATCCCTTCGGGATTGAAATCCGATGAGTCCCGTAGGGACTTGGGGAAATTGCCGTCGATTTCAATCGGTGGCAAGGTGCGATGGCGTAGGGGCGGACCGGCGTGTCCGCCCGGCGGGAGCGCACACTGGCGCTCCCCTACGATGGCGGCATTTATGCTCCTCCTCTGTGTGACGATCCTCCCCACCCTGGCACAAGAGGGCCAACCGACAGGTGGGCGGCCCTGGGATCTGGAATACCGCGATCAGGCCGGGCAGTTCACCTTTTACGATGCGCCTGCCGGGGCCTCGACCACCGGCAAACCGCTCGACATCGGCGACTTCGACGGCAACGGCTGCGGCGACATCGCCATCACCGGCCAAAACGCGGCCCATGCCCTGGGCGAGTGGCGCGGCAGCAACGGGCACGTCCGTATCGTGATGAATCTGTGCGACATCGGCGGGCAGATCGCCATGGACGCGGTGCCGCCCGACCAGAAAGTGTTCACCATTTATGGCGCTTACGCGGGCGACATGGCCGGAACCGAGACCTACATCAACGATTTCAACGGCGATGGCTACGACGACCTGCTCTTCAGCGCGCAGAACAGCGACGGCCCTAACCAGCAGCGCAGCAATGCCGGGGCGGCCTATGTGCTCTTCGGCAGCGAAGATTTCGCCGAGCACAATGACATTGACCTGCGCGCCCTGCCGGAGGACGTGATCGTCTTTTATGGCGCGACTGCTGAGGACCGGCTGGGCTTGTGGGTCGAGGGCGGCGATTTCGACGGCGATGGCTTCGAAGACCTGCTGATCGGCGCGAATCAGGCCGATGGCGAGGGCGAGCACCGCATCAACGCGGGCGAGGTCTGGATCATCTACGGGCGTGAGAACATGGCCGCGCATTACGGTCAGGTGACGGACATGGACCAGCCGCCGGAGGACGCGACCCGCATCATCGGGGCCGATTACGACGATCTGATGGGGTCCTGCGTCTGGGGCGATGACCTCAACGCTGACGGCTACGACGACGCCATCGTCAGTGCGGGCCTGTGGCGCGCCTCCAGCGGGGTGGGCGGCCTGTCCTTTGGCGGTGCGGATGGCCCTGGCAACACCCGTTATAACAGCGGTGAGACCTTCGTCGTCTTCGGCAATGCGGAGCTGCGCAGCCAGATCATCGACCTCGCCACGAAGATTGACGCGCAGGGCGCACCGCTTGACGACAGCGTGAGCGTGGTCTACGGCGCGGATGCCAACGATCTGCTGGGCGAGGAGATCGCCGTCGGCGACATGGACGGCGATGGCCGCAAGGACCTCATCCTGGGCACGCTGGTTGGCGACGGCGAGGAGAACAACCTGGACGAGGCCGGGGAAGCCTGGATTATCTACACGCATGAGCCTTTTGCCGGGCAAATGTTTGATCTGGCCGCGCCAGACCCGACGCGCCGGGTGGTCATCTATCCCGATCAGGCCGACAGCAAGGCGGGCGATACGCTGCGGGTCGGCGATCTCGACGGCGACGGCTACGCGGACCTGTTCTACGGTGCGCCGGATTACGACCCGACCGGCTACGACGGACGGCTGCGGCCCAACGCAGGACTGCTGGCGGTCGTCTTCGGGCAGGATGGCGTGCTGCCTAACGAGGACGGGCGCATTTTGCTCTTCGACCCGCCAGAGGGGCTGCGGCTGCGCTTCATCATCGGGCCGGAGGACAACGACATGATGCCCTATGCGCTGGCGATTTCCGATGTCGATGGCGACGGCGTGCTCGACATTGCCCCCAACGCGATGGGTGGCGACGGCGTGCGCAACGATCAGATCAACGCGGGTGAGATCTTCGTCCTCAACGGCGCGGAATTCCTATCCCCTGAGCATGTTTTTCAGCCGGACACTCAGGGCGCGGCACCTGAGATAATGGCGGTTCCCACCGAACGCGCCCCGGCGACTCCGCTGCCAGATGCGACCGTCGCGGCCTCGGCGGGGCCTGATCTGGAACGCGGCCAGCGCAATTACGAGGAAGCCTGCGCGGGCTGTCACGGCTTCGAAGGCGAGGGCGTGCCCGGCCTGGGGCTGCGGCTGGTGGATTCGCCGCTGGTGATGTACGCCTCGGACCTGGAACTGCTGATTTTCATACGAGTAGGGCGTCCGGCGGATCACCCGGATAACACGCTTGGGGTCTCGATGCCGCCCAGCGGTGGACGGCCCGACTGGAACAACGACGAAATGATGGCCGTCATCGCCTATCTGCGCCACCTGCGCGATACCTCCGGGACGAACTGAGCATGACCGTTTCCTGTCTGACCTCACCCCCCGGCTCCCCACAGGGTTTGAAGTCCCCGCTCCATTCGATGGCGAGAGGGTTTAGGGCATTAGAATGGCCCGGCGAACGGTCCTTTCTAACTATTCAGACCCCCTCCGGCGCTAAAGCGCCACCTCCCCCGAATTCAGGGGAGGATATTGCCTTCGCTGCCGACTCCCTCCCTGAATTCGGGGAGGGTTGGGGAGGGGTCACAAAAGAACAATTCGGCTCATCATCATATCCACAATACCGGATGACGCTATTTAGGGCTGAGTTAAACAGAAAAAAAACATCATACGTCCTGGCAACCGCTGGGTTACGAACAGGCGCTAAGGAGGCCCGCCCATGACCTCCACGCCGCGTGAAGAGCGGGCGCGCATGAAACGGGGCCTGAATGACCTGGTCCTGCATCTGCATCCAGCGCGGGTGGACGCGCGGGCGCTGCGATTTTCCTACACTTTCGGCCTGGGCGGGACGGCGCTGCTGCTGCTGGCCGTGCAGGTCGTCACGGGTGTGCTGCTGATGTTCGTTTACCGGCCCAATCCGGCGGAGGCCTACCTGAGCATCATTCATCTCCAGACCCAGGTGGCCTTCGGTCAGTTGATCCGCAACCTGCATCACTGGAGCGCTAATCTGCTGCTGATCGTGGCCGGGCTGCATCTGCTGCGTGTCTTCTACACAGCGGCTTTCCACGCGCCGCGCCGCTTCAACTGGCTGCTGGGCCTGGGCCTGCTGGGGCTGAGCCTCTTCGCCAATTTCACCGGCTACCTGCTGCCCTGGGACCAGTTGTCCTACTGGGCGGTGACGGTGGGCACCAGCCTGCTCAGCTACGTGCCGCTGATCGGCGAGGGCCTTCAGCATCTGCTGCTGGGCGGGCCGGAAGTTGGCGCCGCGACCCTGAGCCGTTTCTATACTCTGCACGTGATGCTGATCCCGCTGCTGATGCTGCTGGTCGGCCTGTATCACATCTGGCGCGTGCGCAAAGACGGCTTTTCCAGGCCGCGCCGCGTGGATGAGCAGGAGACTGTCCCCGTGCAGATGCGCACGACGCTGCCGCATCTGGTCAGCCGTGAGGGGGTCTATGCGCTGGTCGTGCTGGCGCTGCTGCTGGCCTGGGCGACGTATGCCGATGCACCACTGCTGCAATCCGCCGATCCAGCGCAGCCGCCGGATCCGGCCAAAGCCGCCTGGTACTTTGCCGGGCTGCAAGAACTGCTGTTTCACTTTCATCCCAGTGTCGGGGCCTTCGTGATCCCGGCGCTGCTCGTCACGGCTCTGATTGCGCTGCCTTACCTGCGCGATGAAGAAGACCGCAGCGGCATCTGGTTCCGCTCATGGCGAGGCCGCTGGATCGTGGTGTTGAGCCTGCTGCTGGGCGCGGGCGCATCGTTCGGGCTGGCCCGCTTCAGTCAGGTCGCCAGTCTACCGGACTTACTGCCGGTTTTGCCGGAGTGGATCAGCAACGGTCTGCTGCCGCTGGGCCTGATTCTGCTGGCGTTGTGGATTTATAGCCGCATATTGAGACGCCTCGCTCTGCCGCCGGGCGAGCGGCGCATGGCGATCTTCACGCTGCTGCTGGCCGCTTTTGCCGTGCTGACCGTCGTCGGCGTGCTGCGCGGGCCGGGGATGACGCTGCCATGATGCCCCGGCGCGATTTCCTGAGCCGGGTCTGGGCCGGGTTGGGGCTGGCGGCAGCAGCGGGATCAGGCTACGTTGGCCTGCGCTTCCTGGCTTCGCAGACGACAGACGGCGACTTCGGCGGTGTGGTCACGGCGGGCATGGTCGAGGACTTCCCGCCCGGTACGGTGACGCCCTTCCCCAACGCGCGCTTCTACCTCGTGCGGCAGGGCGACGGTGGATTCCTGGCGCTGTATCACAAATGCACCCACCTGGCCTGTGTGCTGCTGTGGCGGGAGGCGGACGGCGAGTTCTACTGCCCCTGTCACGGCTCGCGTTTCGAGGTCGATGGCCGCGTGCGCAACCGCCCGGCCTCACGCAGCCTGAGCCGCTTCCCGGTTAAGTTCGACGGCGATACCGTGCTGGTCGATACCGGCACGCTGATCGAGCGCGATCAGGTCGAGCCGGGCGACGTGGTCTATCCCGCCGAGGCCGCGTCGTGACCCGCCCCTTGCAGTGGATTGGTCTGCTGGCTACTGCCGTGATCGTCGCGCTGTTAGCCGTCAATATTGGGCGTGAACCGGCCCGCCAGCAGCAGGCACTGGAAGATTATCAGGCGGCGACTTTCGCCAGCGGGACGGATCTCTACGCGATGCACTGCGCGCGCTGTCACGGGGCGGCGGGCGAAGGATTGGGCGTCTACCGGGCGCTGAACCAGCCCTTCATCGCCAGCAAGGACCCGCATGAATTGCAGACCATCGTCCAGTATGGGCGCTATGCCACCGAGATGGCCGCTTTTGGCGTCGAGGAGGGCGGCCCGCTGACACCGGTGCAGATTTACGACCTGGCGGCGATGCTCCAGACCGGCGCGTGGGAGGTCGTGCAGGCGCGGGTCGAGGCGCTGGGCATGGCCCCGACCGAGGCTGATATTCTGGCGGCGGAAGCGGCGGCTCAGACGGTGAGTATCGTCCAACAAACGGTGGACCCGGCGGCGCTGGCGAGGACGCTGCCGGTTTTCGTCGAGCACTGTTCGGAATGTCACGGCGAGACAGGCCAGGGCACGGCGGACGCTCCGCAGTTGAACAACGCCTACGTGCGGGGCATGTCCAGCGCGCAGTTGGCCGAGATCGTCGGGCTGGGCGTGCGCAATACTAAGATGGAAGGCTTCAGCGGACGGCTGAGCGAGGCGACGATTGCCGATCTACTGGCGCTGCTTCAGCACTGGGATGAGGTGGACGGCACGGCGAGCGCCCCGCTGGCGACCGAGGCCGAGATTGCGGCGGTGGCGGAGACCGGCCAGCAGTTGTTCGAGACCTGGTGCGCGGTCTGTCATGGGACGCAGGGCGAAGGCGGCGCGATTGCCCCCTCGCTGAATGACATCCCGCAGCTTCCGGTCGATTTCCTGGTGAGCCGCATCCGCAACGGCCATAACGCTATGCCGCCTTTCGCCGAGACCAACCTCTCCAACGGCCAACTGGCAGTGGTCATCGACTACGCCCAGACCCACATTATCGGGGCGGCGCTGCCCGTGCTCTCAGAAGCGGAACTGACCCAGGGGCAGGCGCTGTATGAACAATATTGCGCGGAATGTCACGGCGCAATAGGCGAAGGCGTGCCCGATTTCGGCCCTCGGCTGGTGACGCTGCCGCCGATGCGCGCCGTCGAGATCATCAATTTCACACGGGTGGGGTCCGCGCAGACTCCGGCGATTCCGTCCAGTGAGGTGTCCGATGCCGACCTGCGCCTGATCGTGGCCTATCTTCACAGCCTGAGCGGCTGAGGTCCTGGCATCACCATTCTGAAAGCCGCCAGATTTCGGGATTCTGCGGCTGGACCGTCGCGCCGATCTGCGCGAACAGCGCCACCGCTTGTTTGAGGTGCTGCATGGCGGCATCGGTCTGCCCGGTCCTGTGATACAGATCGGCGAGGTTATTGTGCAGCGCTGCCGCCCGGTGCCGGTCTCCCTGCTGCTCGCAGAGGGCCAGGGCACGCAGCAGCATGGCTTCTGCGCTGTCCGAGCGGTCTTCGGCGATGAAGGTCAGCGCCAGATTGTTGCGAATCGCCACCTCCATGCTCAGGATGCCCGACGCAGTCGCAATGGCGAGGCTTGTCTGGTGATGCTGCTGGGCCGCCTCAAGATCGCCCCGGTGCCGCGCGAGAATCCCCATGATGTTGTGGCACTGGGCCAGGGTGGGCGGGTCATTCTGGCGTAGGGACATATCCAGCGCCGACTGCGCCA
>CAVYXZ010000007.1:0-1859381 GCA_963772595.1 uncultured Chloroflexia bacterium
GTTGAGCTCCTCCAGGTTCGGCATGCGCCCCTCGGCGAACTGGAACTCGTTCCAGCCGCCGATCACCCGCACCCACTGCGGCGGCGGCGTGCGCCGGGCCTGCTCCTTCAGCTGCTCCAGCGCCTGGGCGAGGGTCGGCACCCCATCCCAGCGCAGCTCGAGATTGAAGAAGAGTCCGGCGCGGATCACGTGGAGGTGGGAATCGTTCAGCCCTGGAATAACTCGGCGGCGGTGCAGGTCGATGCGCACGGCTTCGGCAGGCGCCCGGTTCAGGACCTCGTCATCGCTGCCGGCGGCGGCGATGCGGTTGCCGGCGATGGCCAGGGCGCTGACTTCCGACCGGCCCGGCGCCAGGGTGGAGATTTTCCCGTTGTAAAGAACCAGTTCAGCGTTCATGACTGGACCCCTTTCTTCAGCCGTGCGGGCTAACCAGCCAGGGGCGGAAGACCCGGGTAAGAAGCGGCATGACCACCCAAGCCAGAAGGAGCACGACTACCAGTGTGTTGGCTCCGCTCGCCAGCCACCCGGGCCAGCCCCGCAGCAGCCCCCGGCCGGTCAGGCTGGCGACGAGAAAGACCGAGGGCCAGACCCCCAGCCAGGTCACCAGGGCCATTTTCCAGCTTGGCGGCGGGCCTTCCCCGCGGAAGAAGGCTTCCAGACCTGTGCAGCGGGCGCAGCGAGTAGCCGCCCTCGACCAGCGGCGCGACCGCCTCCTCCCAGGCGGCGAAGGCCGGCGAACGGTAGAAGCGGTCGCGGTCCGCCTCGCTGGCGAAGGAGCGCAGGATGCCGTAGGTGCGATCCGTTGAACCCGGCAGCGGTCGCAGCAGCTGGGCGCCGAGGATGCCGGGGTGCTTCAGGGAATCGGCGAAAAACTCGAGGATGGCGGTTTCGAAAGCCGCTTCGCAGCCCGGTTTCGACCTGGCGGGTGATGGCCACATGGATCGTGTTCACCATGGCTTACCCGGCAGCGGGCAGGTCCTCGAGACCTGCCCGCCGCAGATCGGTACGACTACTTCTTGACGATGTGGGGGTTCTTGGCCGCCTGGGGCGCCTTGTGCACCATGGTGTAGGCATACTCGATGCCGCTGCCGTAGGCGCCGCCGTGCTGGCGGAAACCTGCAGCACCGCATCGTAGTGCTCGCGGTTGGCCCAGTCGCGCTGGAATTCGAGGACCGTGGCGACGCTCGTCAGCGGCACCGCGCCGGCCTGCACGCAGCGGCGCAGCGCCGCGTCGTGGGCTGCCTGCGAGGTCTCACCGCAGGCGTCCTCGACGATGTAGACATTGTACCCCGCGGCGAGCAGGTTGAGGGTCGGCCAGGTGACGCAGACCTCGGTCCAGAGACCGGCGATGACGATGTTCTTTTTGCCGGTCGCTTCGATCGCGGCGCGAAATCCGGGATCGTCCCAGGAGTTCATGCTGCTGCGCTCCACCGGCTGCTGGCCGGGGAAAACATCCATCAGCTCCGGCCAGAGGTAGCCGCTGAACGATTCGGTCTCCACGGCCGTCAACACCACCGGGACGCCGAGTTCCCGGCGCCCTTGGCCAGCATGACGACGTTGTTGACCAGCAGCTGGCGGTCGATGTTGGCGACGCCGAAGGTCATCTGCGGCTGGTGGTCGATAAAGACCACCGCGCAGTTATCGGCGGTCAGCAGTCCGCCGTCGCTATGGGCAAGAATGTTGGCCATGATCCGTCTCCCTTTTGTCGCTCCCCCCCAGTACCAGGGACCGGGCGGCGTTGGCCGGCAGCCCTTGGCGGCCGGCAGGTTTAGACCTCCCCGAGCTTAATTCAAATCGAAAAAGAGAAGTTCGGCGGCCGTCACTGCCTGCAACGGAGCTGCGTTTGTCGCGGACAGCCGCCCCGTCCCCTTCCGTTAAGGCGGTGCCGTTGAGCTTGAGCTCGCCCCCGATCACCTGGACCCAGCCGTAGCGGCCGGCCGCCAGGCGATAGTCGAGGGTGCCCCCGGCGTCGATCCGCCCCAAATAGACCGCTGCATCCTGGTAGAGGCGGGCGGCGCCGGCGCTGCCATCCTGATTGAGGATCGGCGTCAGGGCGTTTGGCGGCGCGGCAGAGAAGTCGCCGAGGACGTAGCCGGGCTCGCGCCCGTTCCGGTCGGGCAGAATCCAGATCTGCAGGAAGTGGACTTCCGCGTCCGGCGAGGGGTTGTACTCGCTGTGCACCACCCCGGTCCCGGCGGTGATCTTCTGCAGCTGGTAGGGGCCGATCACCTCGCGGTTGCCGAGGTTGTCCTTGTGCTCCAGGGCGCCGCTTAAAACCAGCGAGAAGATCTCCATATCCTGGTGCGGGTGCATGCCGAAGCCGCGCCCCGGCGCGACCCGGTCCTGGTTGATCACCCGCAGGTCGCGAAAGCCCATGTAGCGGGGATCGTGGTAGGTATGGAAGGAAAAGGTGTGCTTGCTGTCCAGCCACCCTTCCTGGTGGCGGCCACGCTCCTTCGATTTACGGATGGTGATCATCGTTGCGCTCCTTGTCGGCCTGGGGAACTGTTTCGATATCGAAACATCCCGGCAAAAAATTACACCTTACGCCCGAGCTTCTTCAGCAGTCGCCCGAGTTGCCGCTGTTCGTCGGTGCTCAGCACCGACAACTCCCCCTCGACCACCTCGGCATGAAGGGGAAAAAGGTCTTCGATCAGCTGCCGCCCCCGGTCGGTCAAGCCGACCCGGACCTTGCGCCGGTCGGCCTCGCTGCGGTCCCGGCTCACCAGGCCGCGTCCTTCCAGGGCATCGACCACCGAGGTGATGTTGGCGTTGCTCTTGAGCACCTTCTGGCTCAATTCCCCCTGGCAGAGCGGCCCGAGATGATGCAGCGCCTCGAGCACCGCAAACTGGCTGTGGGTCAGGCCCGCGTGGTGCAGGTGCCGGTGGATGTTGGCGGTCGCCGTGTTGGTGGCCCGCATCAGCTTGACGTAGACCGCCAGGGATAACTTCTGCTGTTCGCTCAATTCACTTGCCATCGGCCTCTGGCCTGTTTTGCTTTCCCGATAAATATTTCGATATCAAAATATCACCGCATGAATTCCCCGTCAACCGGGCGCCAATCCCCCTTCCATGCCAGGCAGGAAAACCGACCCGCAGCGCCGGGTCCCATGGCGCCCTGACCCGCCGGCCCCCGCCAGAATTTCACGGCGCGAACAGCGACAAAATCTCCTCGGCGCTCAGGGCTGCCATCGCCTCACCCTCCCCCTGACCGTAAATGCCGTCGGCCAGGGCCTGTTTGCGCTCCTGCATCTGCAGGATTTTTTCCTCCACGGTGCCGGCCGCCACCAGCTTGTAGACGAAGACCGGCTTCTCCTGGCCGATGCGATGGGCGCGGTCGGTGGCCTGGCGCTCCACCGCCGGATTCCACCAGGGATCGTAGTGGATGACGGTATCGGCTGCGGTGAGATTGAGGCCGACGCCGCCGGCCTTGAGGCTGATCAGAAAGAGCGGCACCGTTCCCTGCTGGAACCGGTCGATCAGCTCCTGGCGCTTGCGGGTCTGGCCGGTCAGTTTGAGATAGTCGATCCGGCGTTTTTGCAGTTCCGCTTCGATCAGGGTCAGCATGGAGCTGAACTGGGAAAAGAGCAGGATGCGCCGGCCGTCCTCCAGCAGCGATTCCAGCATCTCCAGCAGCCGGCCAGTTTGGCCGAGGCGTCGACGCCCCTGGCGCTCTCCAGCTTGACCAGGCGCGGATCGCAGCAGACCTGGCGCAGCTTGAGCAGGGCATCGAGCATCTCGATGTGGCTGCGCGCCAGCCCCTTCTGACTGAGCAGAGCGCTGACCTTCGCCGCCATCGCCACGCGGATACTCTCGTAGAGGCGGCGCTGCGCCCCTTCCAGCTCGACGTTCTCCACCATCTCGCTCTTGGCCGGCAGTTCGGTCGCCACCCTCTCTTTGGTGCGGCGCAGGACGAAGGGGGCGATGCGCCGCACCAGCTCCTGCCGCCGCAGCTCGTCGCCGCGCTTTTCAACCGGGGTGCGAAATTGGCTGTTGAAGGTCTTCTCCTGGCCGAGAAAGCCGGGCATCAAAAAATGGAACAGCGACCAGAGTTCGCCCAGATGGTTCTCCAGCGGCGTGCCGGTCAGGCACAGGCGGTGCTCGGCCGGGAGCGCGGCGGCCACCTTGGCGGCCTGGGTGCGGGCGTTCTTGATCGCCTGGGCCTCGTCCAGAATCACGGTATGCCAGCTGCTGCGGCACAGGACCTCGCCGTCGCGGGGCAGCAGCGCATAGCTGGTGACGACCAGGTCGAACTCGCCGATCCGCTCGAACCAGTCGCTGCGCTGCGGGCCATGCAGCAGCAGCACCCGCAGGCCGGGGCGAACCGCTGCGCTTCCCGCTGCCAGTTGCCCAGCACGCTGGTGGGGGCGACCACCAGCACCGGTCGGGTCAAGCGGCCCGCCGCCTTCTCCAGCAGCAGATGGGCCAGGGCCTGCATCGTCTTGCCCAGCCCCATGTCGTCGGCCAGGATGCCGCCGAAGCCGAATTCGCGCAGGAACTGCAGCCAGGCCAGCCCCTGCAACTGGTAGGGCCGCAGCTCGGCAGCGAGTCCCGCCGGGGCCGGCACCGGCCGGATCCCCTGGAAGTTGCGCAACCGGCTGCCCAGCTCGCGCAGCACCCGGCCGCCCTGCCAGGCCAGCCGGGCGCCGCCCGCCGCCATCCGCCGGTCCAGTTCCTCCAGCCAGGGAGCGAGGCTGCGGTGCAGGCGCACCTCGCCGCCTTTCCCCAGCGCCAGGCCGCCATAGAGTTCGAAGAGGGTCTCCAGCACCGGCGCCAGCACCGCGGCCGGCACCTCCAGCCAGCGTCCCTCGCCCTGGTCGAGCAGCAACCCGCCGGCCGGGTCGGTTCCCTCCTCCAGGGCCTGGAGCAGGAGCGGCAGCAGGGGGATGGTGCGCCCCTGCCAGGCCAGGTCGAGCCCGACTTCGAACCACCCGGTCTCCCCCTCCGCCACCCGGGCGGTCAGCTCCTCGGCCTGCTCGAAGCGCAGCCGGAAGCTCTCCGCCTCGGTAGCAAGCACCTAATTTAAAGAGTTGAAGCGTAGGCAGCGGCGAACAGAGCAATGTATTGCTATCACGGATCTGCGTCAGAAACTGCGCTTCCAAATCCAGATCGTTGAAGAAGCGACGTCCGCTGCGGGTATAGACGACGCCGATGCCCTCATCGATCACGCCGAAACGTCGGCGCACAGCGTCTTCATCCTGGCAGATAACCACCAGCGCACGCGATCCCATGTGCTTTTGTTTGCAGATCACCCGGGGCACGCCATTGCTGCGGTAGTAAGCGAAGGCTTCCGCTGGATGCTCCAGATAGCCCTCCAGCGCACTCGTCTCCGAGGGCGACATGGTCGGCGGCAGCGTAATCAGCCATTTCGGATTGATGGCAAAGCGGCTCATGACCTCCAGCGCGGCGGTGGCGTTTTCCTCGCGGATGGTGATGTTGGGGCGCAGGCGGGTGCTGATGAGGCGCTTGCCTGTGACATCGCCAATGTCGAGCAGGCCATCGTCCTGCTGCTGTGCGCTGAGGGCCGACTGCTTATCGTCTGGCAGGAAAGGTCGCACAATTTGGCATAGGTGTGCAGCGCATCGACTGAGACCAGTTCCGCCTCCGGGTAACGCAGCACGGTCAATGCGCCGCCAAAGACACAGCCCGTATCGATGTTGATCGTCTTATTCAACCATTCCGGTTCCGGGACCGGTGTGTGCCCGTAGACCACCATCGCCTGCCCGCGATAGTCTGCCGCCCAGTTGTAGCGCACCGGCAGGCCAAACTCGTCGGTCTCGCCAGTCGTCTCGCCGTAGAGCGCGAACTCACGCACCTTGCCGGAGGCACGGCCCGCCATGTCCTCGCGCATTCCGGCGTGGGCTACCACCAGGTGGCCATCGTCCAGCACGTAGTGACTCACCAGTCCGTCGATGAACTGGCGTACCTGCTCGCGGAACTCCGGCGGCTCCGCCTCCAACTGCGCCAGCGAGTCGCCCAGGCCGTGCGTGATCCGGACGTTCTTGCCATCCAGCGCGCGTTTGAGCTTGACATCGTGATTACCGGGGATGCAGATGGCCGTGCCCGCCGCGACCATGCCCATCACCAGCTTGAGCACCTGTGGAATCTTGGGCCCGCGATCTACCAGATCGCCCAGGAAGATGGCTTTGCGGCCTTCCGGCGGCGTGACGGTCCCGCCCTCGATCTGATAGCCAAGCTCGGCCATCAACAGGGCCAGCTCGTCGTAGCAGCCATGCACATCGCCGATGATGTCGAAGGGGCCGTGTTCGCTCCGCTTGTCGTTCCACAGCGGTTCGCGCACGATCTCGACGGCGGCGATCTCCTCTTCGCTGTGGAGATGATAGAGCCGGTTGAAGCCCTCACGCTTGAGATGCCGTAGCGAGCGTTTCAGGTCGCCGCGCTGCCGCTTGATGACGTGGATGCCGAAAGCGCGGTCAGGCCGGGCCTGATTGCGCTCGAAGGCCAGGCGCTCCGGCATATCCAGCACAATCGCCACCGGCAGCGCATGATACTCCCGCGCCAGGGCGATGAGCTGCTTGCGCGCGGGCGGCTGGACGTTGGTGGCGTCCACAACTGTCAGCTTCATATTGTGCAGGCGCTTGGCGACGATGGTGTGCAGCAGGTCAAAGGCATCGCCGCTGACCGCCTGATTGTTCTCGTCGTCGCTGACCAGCCCCCGGCAGAAATCCGAGGAGATGGTTTCGAAGGGGCCGAAGTGGCGCTTTGCAAAAGTCGATTTGCCGCTGCCCGACACGCCGATCAGCACCACGAGCGCGAATTCTGGAATCGTGAGTTCGGTCATTTGTCATGCTCCCAATATCCCTTGAAATCGGGATTCCAGCGATACTGAAAGTCTGGTTCGTCACGTTTTTGCAACACGTTTGCTGTAGTTAATGCTTCGAGGATTGCGTAGGTTGCGTTCCCAACCGGATTATTCGTCCAAAAGACGGACTTCGCTTCTGAAGGAAAAGACACGTCATACCCCATAATTCCAAGACTTACAGCCAGATAGAACTGCGCCACGTCGATATCCGTCCAATCCTTTAGAGCTTGTTTCAATGGACTAGTTTGCATTGTTCACCTCAAACACCGCCATCTGACTAGGCGCGCCGACGGCGGCATCTTCGGGGCCAACGGGCAAGAAGCGCACCCTGTAGCCAAAGCGCTCGCAGATGCCATTCGCCCACTGCTGGAACTCCGCCCGCGTCCACTCGAAACGGTGATCCCGGTGACGGAAGCTCCCGGCGGGCAGCGTCTCCCACATGACATTGTATTCCCGGTTCGGCGTGGTCATGACCACCGTCGCCGGACGGGCGCACTCGAACAACACGCGCTCGAAGGCTGCAAGCCGGGGCGGATCGAGATGTTCGATGACCTCCACCACCGCCGCTGCGTCGAATGCCTCCAGGCGAGAGTCACGGTACATCAGCGAACCGTAAATCAAGGCGATGCGCTCACGCTGACGCTCCGGCAGCCGCTCCAACTTGAGCCGCTCCGACGCCATTTCGAGCGCGCGATAAGACAGGTCCATGCCCAGAATCTGCGTGAACTGCTTCTCCGCCAGCAGCATCCGCAGCAGGCGACCCTCCCCGCAGCCGAGGTCCAGCACCCGCTGCGCGCTGCTCTGTTTCAACACGGCCAGGACCGCGCCCAATCGCTGCTGGTGCAGGCCGACTTTCTGGTCCTCCGGCTCGGCGATCTGTGCTTCCGCCGCTGCTTCTTCGGCATTCAGCGTCTCTGGGTCCGACGCGTCCGCCACCAGACGGTCCAGCGCCGCCCGCCTCAGGCTGAACTGATGCTTCAGGTAGCGCTTGACGATCAGGTCGCGTTCGGGATGCGCCGACAGCCAACCTTCGCCGCGCCGCAGCAATTTGTCTACCTCGTCGCTGCTGACGTAGTAATGCTTGTCATCGTCCAGCACCGGAATCAGCACGTAGAGATGCGACAGCAGATCGGCCAACCGGATCGTTTGTGCCAGTGTGACCGTATAGTAGGGACTCTGGCCCCACTCCGGGAACTGTGGATCGAGGATATGGCGCTCGGCAGTCAGCGTATAGCCCAGCGGCTCGAACAGATTGTGCAGCAGCGGCTCCCCACCACGTGAAGGCAGCACGCTGATTTTCGCTTCCAGCGGAATCGGAGTCTGCACTAATTCGGGTCGATCCTTACAGGTCCCGTTCAGCGCCGAGCGATAGACCTGCGCAATTGCTACGCTGAGAAAGGAAGAGGCGACATAAGGCCGGTCGTTGACATACTGACTCAGCGAAAAATCACCCTTGCCGCGTAGCAATCCCACCGGGTTGATGTCCAGCATGAGCGCTGCTGTGCAACGCTTCTCGGTCGCTTCGGGATAGAAAACATGGGCCTGCCCGAAGGCCAGGTCAAAGGTCTGCACCTTCGCCGGGTGCTTATACAGCAGATAGCCCAGGTCTGTCGCAGGCTGGTAGGTCGTGGTGATGGTCAGCAGCATTCGATATTGCTTTCAGTCATTTCAGCCGGACGATTTTACAACGGACTACTATGGTTCACAATGGTTCATGTTTATGACATCACTCGCAATGAAGTCTCTTAGTGATGGTACAATGAAAATCATTGGAGAAGGCAATAAACATGCTTAACGACTACCGCAAATATCTCCCCTCTGAGTTACGAGGGCTGAACTGGCAGACGCACCCGCTGGACGGAGCGCTGCTACTCTTCGATCGAGACACCGGCCTGAATATCAAGCTGGAGGGCGAGGAAACAGCGCATCTGGAGCGTATGGCACCGCGAACACTGCTGATTGCGGTCACAAATATCTGCAATCTGCAATGCCCCTTCTGCTATCGAGACATCAAATCGGCCAGTGACTGGACCTACGCCAGTTTGCTCGAATTCTGCCAGGCGGCCAGCGAATGGGGTGTGCTGGAAGTCGCTTTCGGCGGCGGCGAACCAATGCTGTTCCCTAACTGGCAAGGCTTCATCCACGACCTCTACGAGACCAGCAATCTGGCGATCAACTTCACCACGAACGGCATGAAGCTGACGGCGGACTTCCTACGGAGCATTGAGGGCCAATACGGTAACATCCGCCTCTCGCTGTATGAGACCAATCACTACGAGACAACGATTGCCCTGCTGGTCGAGTCTGGCGCACGTTTCGGCGTCAACTGGCTCATCACACCGGACGAGCTGCCGCACATCGAATCGAAATTTCTTAAGCTGCTGTCGCTAGGCGTGCGGGATTTTCTACTGCTGAGCGGCGTTGTTGAATAAATGGTCCCGATACAATAGGGGTCATGACAAAGAAAAAGCGAGATGTAAAAGCAAAGCAAGCCAACTACCGGATTCGCAATTGGTCAGCGTACAACCAAAGCTTGAATGCAACGGGGATCAATCACCCTGTGGATCAGCGAAGAAGTCCTGGCAAACTGGCATCCGGAACCGGAAGGGCGGCGACCTCGTGGGGGACAGGTCCAGTACTCAGATCAAGCCATTAGGTGTCTGCTCATGTTGAAGGCAGTCTATCGCCTAGCCTATCGTCAAACGGTTGGGTTTGGACAATCGGTGATGGATTTGTTAGGGGCTGGTGTCCGCGTGCCGGATTACACGACATTGTGTAAACGGAGCGTGGATCTGGGCGTGAGCCTGCCGACAAGCAAGCCGGAGGAGCCGAAACACATTGTGGTCGATAGTACCGGGCTGAAAGTCTACGGTGAAGGCGAGTGGAAAGTCCGTCAACACGGCTCCAGCAAACGCCGCACCTGGCGCAAATTGCATCTGAGCGTGGACGAAAGCAGCCAAGAAATCCAGGCATTGGCACTGACAGAAGCGGGAGTAGACGATGCTGAAGCCGGCAAGCAGTTGCTGCGAGATACGCCGGGCGAGATTGAGCAACTCAGCGGTGATGGCAGTTATGACAAAGCCAAGTTCTATGCGGCTTGCACCCAGCGCAAGGTGAAACACATCGCCATCCCCCCGCGACGGAATGCCAAAATCTGGCAGCATGGCAACTGCAAACAAGCCCCGCTGCCCCGTGACCAGAACCTGCGCCGGATTCGGCAGGTCGGACGCAAGCAATGGAAGATCGAGACGGGCTATCATCGACGCTCATTAGCCGAAACTGCCGTGTTTCGCTTCAAGATCATCTTTGGGAATGGCTTGAGCGCACGCACCCTGCATCGGCAAATCACAGAAGCACGTATTCGAGGCGCGGCACTCAACCGCATGACCCAGCTGGGTATGCCTGACAGCTATCGTGTGGCTTAGCCTCAATCCCTCTCAGGACAGCTACGCTCAGCGCGTGTATTCATTCAACAAAGCCCTGCTGAGCTACAAGGGCAGCGACCCGACGCTCCATTTCCAGCACCAGCACTACACTGCGTTCGCAGCTTTCATCCAGCGGATGTACCGAGCGCTCAATGGTGTTGCGCAGATCAAACTGGATGTCTGCTGGGGAGATATGCTGCCGGAGGTGCCGCGTCTGTTCGAAGCGGCGGACTGCGGCGCTGGGGATGGCTTTCTCTCAATCACCAGCGACAAACGGATCAAGCCCTGCTCCTTCCATCACTGGACCATCCCCTTCGAGACCTTGGACGATGTCCGTCGCTACTGGCAGCAGAAGCGCAGGCTTCAGCAAGCGGCTGCCATCGGCGGCTGTGCGCGCCTGCCAGACCGAGCCTTGACACTCAATGGAGGGCTGAGCAGTGAAATTATCCATCTGGCAGCAGTTTAGCAGCAACAACAGCAGCGATTTTACTATCATTGGCGTATTTGATTCGCCTGAACAGGCAAAACAAGCTGCTGAGGAAGTTCAACGTATCTTGAACCGTATTCGAGATTGGCACACCGCGAATCAAGAAAGCGCCCAGGAACTCTATGATTTGTGGGCCAGCGGTGAATATCCTTCGCCAATGTCAGCCGTTGAAAAGGAACTGGCGCAGGAATATAACGTTCACTGGATTGGGGCCATCGACTGGTTTGATCGCGTCGAAGTTCATACCTTAATGGATCGACTTGTGGTTGTTCAACCCGATTTCCATGTTGATTATGGTCCATCTCCTTTTGATCAGATCATGAATCGCTTGGGTGGGTATGGTTTCGTTGCTGGAACCGATGCAGAAGGAGCACCTTATGGCACTGTGTATCTCAGGTTAGTTTGCGATGCCCCTGATGACACAGCCGTTGCAACGATTTTGGAAGAAATGAGTCCACATGACGACCCTGACCCATTCGAACCTGAATCCAACTCACTAAATGCATATGGCCTGACTATAGTGTTTCGTTGGGACTACTATCAGAGTGAGTGGAAATTAGAGACGTTGGTTGGCTATCTACGAGCGAAAGGCTGTAAGAATCTGAACTATGACATCGAAGGAGTACGCTATCTTCGGACAGACAGCTTTTCGCTAGACGGCGACCAATAACGACGAGCACAACCATGCAGATATCCATCTGGCAGCAATTTAGCAGCAATCACAGCGCGGACTTCGTGACTGTCGGGAAGTTCAATTCACCTGAAGCGGCAGTCGAAGCAGCCAACGAGGTCCGACAGTTACTTCGTCGTATTCAGACATGGTGGCAGCAGCTCCCACCGGAAGAATTAGAAGCCTGGAAATACAAAACTGAGACATCCGAACTGACACCTCCCGAACTAGAAATCGCTGCCGATTATGAGATAGCGTGGCCCTACAGCCTGAACTGGTTCCATTTGGAATGGCAGCTTGAGGAGCCAGTAACAGTGTATGACCGATGTGCATTTGTGACTGCTCCCCATGCGTATATTTGGGTCGGTCCGCAGCCTTTTGATGAATTGCTGGCTCGACTGGGGGCAGAAGTCGCCAGCGCAGTCAGCGAGTCAAAAACATCGTCAAACCAGGCGATCTTCTGCAACCTGAGTTTTCAGCAGCCTGAACATGTGGCTAGCGACGCGGATGTTCTTGAATTTGAACATGATGTGAAGATCAAGCTTCAGGCTTCCCAGGTGCATCAATTACAGGACCGATGGGTGGTGGATAACTATATTTTCAGTCCCTGGTCGTCTTCCCCACACGAGGATCTGAAGCGCATTCTGACCGCACTCGACGAACTCGGTTGCAGCAATGTGGTGTATTCCTTCAAAACACGGTACATCGTTCGGGAGCATAACGCATAATGCATATCTCCATCTGGCAACAGTTCAGCAGCAATCACAGCGGTTTCTTCTGGGTCGTCGGGACCTTTGAAAGCTTTTCCGAGGCTGAAGGGGCATTCAAGACACTGCGCGAGATGCTGTTCGCAATAGATCAGTGGCATCGTGAGCATGTCGAAGAATATCAAACTCTGCTTCAGACAGGATTGAACGAAGCACTCCCACCTGAACAAGCCTATGCAGAGCAGTTTCAGGTTGACTGGCAGTATCCAATTGACTGGACAAACTGGGCCAACTATTACCTCGAGAATCGGCCTGGCTACGAAAGTATAGATGCACAGCGATCTGCCAGGCACATGATCGACGCCGCCATTCGGATTGTGGGGCGAAATGTCATCGTCAGCAACCCCGATCAGACCTGGATGACGATACAGCCCTTCGAGGGCATCCTTGCGTCCTTAGGCGCAGAAACAATCGGCTATGATCTTCCATTCATAGAATCTGAGGCTGGTAAGGACTTCGCATTTTCCACAGCGTTAACTTTCACTGCTCCTAATCCGGCCACTGCGGATCGCATCGAAGGCATGGTGCGGCAGTATCTGGCAGGCGATTTGGCTTCACTCGACAATCCACCACCCTGGCATGATGACGAAACCAATTATCAGCAGATTCTTGCCCATAGCAGACTGCTCAAGACTGAACATATTGATTTGCTCAAACAGAACTGGCAGCAGCGATACTTGCTGCATATGAATCCGACACCTTCTCCTTATGGGTTGGAGATGCCTGCTAAGAGGCTGGCACTAAGTCACTACGAACTCCACATCACGCGAGATGCTGAGCACTTCACCTGGACTGACCTATGGTTCCACAACCAGGAACTCGGTGTGTCTGCGCTGATCGCCTGGCTGGAAGTCAATGGCTGTATTGACATTGACTTCCGCTACATGCGCGAAAAGCTGGACAACGGCGAGTCCACCAATTGCTAAGCGGCTTCATTTGTTTCGACACCGCACCTTGAATCTGTCATGCAACCGGATCCTTGTTCGCAGCCGACGGGTTACATGCCGCTTGACCCGCTGCCCGTTACTACCAAACGAGGTTAGCTCAACATTGGCATCTTCTTGGATGACCTGGAGCTTGCCAATTCCTGGCAGATCGACCCAATCACCAGTGCTAATGTCATCTGCCAGCACCTCGAAGTAGCTTTCTACTGCCTCACGAACAAGCGCTTTGGTCAGATACCGTCGCTGGCGAGCAACATGGGCAATTCTCTGCGTGTGATTCACTTCTTTTCTCCTCGTTTTGGCCTTTTTGGGTGACAAACGTGACATTGTGACAATGTGACTCTGTGACAAATTCGACGTGTCACGGAGTCACGTGTCACATCTGTCACACCTGTCACCGATTTTCTGCCGCCGAAATGAATTCAAGCGCCGTGTAAGCTTCGGCCCCATTCAGGCGGCTCTCGACCACTAAACCCGCTTTGACAAGCTCCTGGGCAATCTGACGTCCCTGCTTCGCTGTCAGATGCATCTTGCGGTAGAGGTCACGCAGCGCATAGCCCTGGCTGCCCTTCTCGCGGATGCAGGTCAACATCCGATCCTGGTGGCGCTTCTCCTGCATCGCATCCCCGCTTCGGTCGAGCTGCTCTAGCAGACGGTGGGCGCTCAAGCGCCAGTTTTCGGCAATCGCTTGTGCCGCACGCCAGTGGTCATCGTTCACGGTAGGGACTTCATCCGACTTATCCAGCCAATCCAGCGCGGCAAACAGCGTTGCCAGCTTGAAGGCCTGGACGTGCATTCGTCCGTAGACGCCTTTCAGCCGGTCGTCCAACTCGGTATCGCGTCCCGGATCGCACATGCGACGCAGCCAGTCACCATAGTCCTGACACTGCGGCCAACACTGCACATTCAGCCGTAGCGCGCCTGGCGCCGTTTTGCCAATTTCATCTTGGGTCGGTCCAGGCAGTCTTTCATGCAGAACGCGCAGATCGTCAACCAAAGACTGCGGCACAGCCCGATATTCTTTCGCCGCCGGTCGTTCGGCGTAGTCAGGCTCCGGGGCCAGCAGCGCAAAGCGGATCAGCAGGCCATTGTCCCAGTCGCCCGTGCTAACCGCACAGGACAGGCTGGCCGGTGTGGTGACACCCAGGATCGACAGGGCAGCATTCTCGACGATATTCAGGCCAGTCTGGGTGTCTTTGTCAAAGTAGTCCGGGCAGTCGTAGAGTTCCATCAACAGATCTTTCATGCCCACCATGTAGTCTCGCTTGTTAATCGCCCCGAACAAACCAGCGACCTCATCTTTGAGCAATCCTCGCTGTGAAGCGAAGGGCTGTGCCTTGGTCAATCGGTCCTGTTGCTCCTTGGTCAGCTTGTCGAAGTTGGAGGGCAATCGCCCGGCCAGCGCCTCCTGGAAACGCTCCGGCGATCCCGGCGTCGGCATGAGCATGTGCGGAATCGCCGCGCGTGCGACCTGATCGGCCAGCTTGTAAGCAGTCGATTTACGGTAGAAGGTCGTCCCGGCCACCAGCATCAGGTAGAGATTGGGGTATATCTTCACGCCCCAGGGCGCTTCGCCGTAGAGTTTGCGCCCAACTGCCGTTGCCAGCAGCCACAGCCCAGCCGCCTGGTGGAAGATCATCGGCGTCTGGTTGCCCGTTGTCCCCGCCCAATCCATGTAGTGTGCAACCAATCTGGCAGCGCGTAGTCTGTCGAGCAAGTTGGCGGATCATCAGGCTTGTCAGGCATAGACCTTGACTTCACGAATTGCGGGACAGGCCGATTCAGCGGCTGGGGACGCTCTACCAGTCCGCCCAGATGATCCAGATCAATGTTCAGCGTCTCGCACACCTCCTTCGCCAGCATCGTGCCGCAAACATAGCAGTGGGCATAGCCGCTCTTGAGGTTGAAGCCGAAGCTCGGATTGCGGTCACCGTTCTGGTGGCGTTCCGGATGGATACAGGAGCCATGCAGCCAGTCACCGCGCTGCTTGAAGCCCTGCCCAGCTAGAGTTTGAGCAATGGCATCGATCACCCTCGGATTGAGCGATAAATCTCCAGATGGAAAACCAACGAACGTCGGTGGCCGCCATTCGCCAATGGTCTGACGCGGTTTGAAGGCTTCGATCCATGCAACAAGCGGATCCAGGTCATTGAAATGTAGGATGTCGCAGGCTTTCTCGACCCGGTATGCCTGGCCGGTGTCTGGATGGACACTCGGCGGAGCCACCACCTGCCTGCCCTGCCCACACAACTCCAGGTTGCCAATAGGCGTACCCATCGCCTTGACGCTCGGCGGCAGTTCCTCGACTCGGAAGTAGACATGCTTGCCCACGCCCCCACCGGTAGCGACGGTGTAGGTCTGCGCCAGATGTGGGAAGGTCGCGGCGAAGGCGGGATAGCCAGCATGCACCGTCCAGGTCGAGGACCACCAGGTTGCCCGACGCCTCGCCGCAGACGATGCCGATGTTTTGTAACAGCCCTGCCCTGCTCCACTCCTGGATCGTTGGCCTTTGATGCTGCCTGTTGCTGATACTGCGTCCAACTTGCCAGTGCCGGACGTTTGCCTTTCAGGGGGATCACACTCATACCCAGATCGGCATAGGCCAGTGCTGCTTGCATAAGTACTGCTTTGTGCCGCTCTCACAATCGGCGGCGTTGTCGTGCTGTTCACGATTTGTTTCTCCTCATTCATGTATTACATCGCGTAGACAGCACAGCCAGATTGATGTATCCTCAAAGTGTCTACGTTTGGAGTACAACTGTTCCAGCCGTGCCGCCAGTAGATCATTTCGCTGGCGGTTTGGTTTTGCGCTGCGAGGCGCGTTCGACCAGGGTATGAATGCCATTTTCGTTCTGGATCCCTGCGCCAATCGCATCCTCAAACAGCGCCGCCAGCTCGTAAGGCTGCTGCTTGACCTCCTCAAAGAGGATTTGCAGCATCTGCCCATTCAGCCACAATGTGATCGCTTGCAGCCTTTCCAGGTAATCCACACGCCGCTGGAACATCTTGGTGAAGTGTTTGCGGCTGCCCAGCAGGTCCTCCTGCTCATCCAGGTAGGCTCTCAGCGCGGCCCGGACGATCTCGGCCTTGGCTTCATCGCGCATCAGCGCGATCTGGTCCAGCCGGTTGCTCATTGCCTCAGTGATGTGTAGGCTGAGGCGGCTGGTGTACTGCGTTTTGCTTTTGTCGGACATGATTACTCCGTAAGCTTGTTCGATAACGGACGAAATCTCGATTTCGGACGGGCATGCGCGCCGTCAGCCATGACGGGCCATGCCTGCCAGCACCGGCGGCGCACGCGCTGCACTGGTGCTGGTGCGCAACGCAGAGGCGTGGCGCGATAAGCCGCTCCGGCGTCTGAGGAGCGAGTTGATTAAACTCGCTACCCCTACTGCGTAGTGGGTAGGCTGTCCCGCCTGCATCCATTCTGGATACAGGCCGCCGTACTACAGGCGGGACAGCCGCGAATGCGCCAGCATTCGCTTCCAACACCGCACGACGTCCACGCCTCACAGGTCGATCTCCCGGCTGTGTACTACATCCGGCTCAAGCTTGGGATCCGGCTGAGGTTCATCTAGCTCTCGCTGCAGCCGCCACTCCAGGCCGATGCTGCGATCCAGAACCTGCTCAAACTCCTGTCGGGCGATGCGGTGCAGGTTGTCGGCCCGATTCAACCCGCCGCGATCCGTGCAGACCTGTTCCCGGTTGACGCGGTGTGACAGGCGTTCGCCCAGGCCGTTGTCAATGGTCCCGGCAATGAAGACATGCGTGTGCAGCTGCTGAAGTCCTATCGTCGTCTGTATCGCGGTCGTGCAGGCAGTAGGAATACTCCGGTACTGCCAGACCACGCTCGATATGCCAGGTCTCAATCGTGCGTTCCGTGACTTCGCGCACGACTTCCTGGCGGATATCCTCTGGGACCATCTGCATCAGGTCCGGGCGCAGGCGAGATGACCATGTGATGCGCCAACACGTAGGGTCCGGCCAGCGCTCCGGCTTTCTGATAGACCTCTTTCCAGGAGCTGCCCATGCCGCAGTCGGTCCAGCGGACTTCCGCTTCCAGTGGTCGATGGTCCGGGCTTTCGCGGTGACTGACGTACTTCAGCAGCTTCTTCAGCCCTTTGTAGCCGCCTTTGGTCGGCTTCTGGTACTTCCAGTTGGGGATGATCGTCGGCTTACTCATGCGGCATTCATCCTTGGAATCGCATCTTCGTTTGACACAAAACCTCGGTATTTCCGCCGCCATCGGTCCCATTTCGCCTGCTGGCGGCAGCGGTTGCTGCAATACTTGCGCGGTCTGCCGCCCAAAGGTGAAGGTGTTTCGAGTATCGTCCCACACACTGCACACCCCCTTTCGTCTACTCGTTCGCGTACTGCGGATGCGCGCCGTTGCCGTTGGCGCTCAAGGCTAAAGGGGACGGTTCAGACTGGTCGTCCTCCTGTACGTCTGCGGCAATGAGTTCAACCGCAGGCTGTTCGTACCAGTTGTCAGCCTGAAGTTCTCGGTAGACCAGTGCTCGCCAGTCAGCAGTGTTCAGTCCCGCCAGTGCATCTTTGCGGCGGCTGTTCACCTTGCGAATTGCGTCGCGCAGCGCGTTGGCATAGAACTGCTTCCACTGCGGATGACGTTCCGGGTCCGCGGTCGCGTTCTGCCACAGGTTGACCGCTTCCTGGTAGGCGCGTTCGTTCGCATGACGCATTTCGATGGATTCAAGCAATTGCTCCTTCAGAACGTAGGCAGTACTGAGTACCAGCAGCGGTGGCGCGATGGCTTCCAGCCAGGCGAAGGGGCTTTCTGCATGTCCGGGTAGCGCCACCTGGATATTGCCCACCAGCGCGATGGCGGTGGCGATCCCCATGCTGACGTAGAGCAAGCGTCGGGTACTTGCGGTCGTACCCAGCGTGGCGAGGGCCAATGAGAACACGACCTGGCCGATCTCCGCCGTCAGCACCGTCGCCACGCCCACTGCGACCATTGCCAGATGATCCGGGATCGCCGCGCCGAAGGTATCGGAGCCAATGACGAACAGGCGGATCGCCGAAGGCGTGAAGGCCGCCAGCAGCAACACGATACACAGGCCATTGATGAGTCGCGTCACTGAGACAGGGAAGCGCGAGGCGCTGTGCTGGTCGAAATGGTCTCGTAGGGGACGTTCGCCGACAGCGCGCATAACGGCCTGCTGGGCCGCTGCAAGAGCCTTCTGGCGCTCTTCTTGAGTTAAAGGTTTGATCTGAGAAAGCAACTTACCTCTTTTCCAAATCTGAATTGTCGTGGGCTTGAAGCTGTTAACAAACTCAGCTTACGGTATGGCCTGCCAAAACGGCGGGAAAATTACACGGAGTCGTATGTAAAATTTCGCAGCGAGCGTGCGGAAAATTTCAGGGGGTTGACGCCCAAATCTGATAGGTTGGATACATTGCTCAGTCACGATGGATATTCGACATGCAACCTATCAAGTTCTTGACAAAGCGCAGCAAACAACATACCTTAAAGACACATTCGACCATAAACGAATTCGAGCCGCATGAAGTGCGCGAACACTTCACACGGCTCTAACCCGACACTGATCAGAGCAGTGAACGGGCTGCATAGCATTATACAGAATCGCTGGACATCTGTCCTGCGTGGACGAAGCGGCCCAACTGATAAATCTGTCGGTATGGGTCGTTTGCATTTTGACTATGCGGAGGTGTGCTGATGCCCAAGTACATCTTCGCGGACGGTAAAGTGCGGGTTGAGGAAGATGCCTTTTCGCCCCTTCTTTCAACTAAGCCGCAATTTACCGAATTGGTTGTCTTTCTCATGCTTCGAGAGATGACAATCAAACAAAATGTCGAGTCCGCAAAAGGAGAAGAGGATTTAGATGTCCACCAAGACCCCTAAACGTACCCGCTTTGCTATCTACACCCGTTATTCATCTGAGATGCAGAACGACATGAGTTTGGAGGCACAGGAGGAATGCTGCCGTCGAGCCATCGCCGAACGCAACGGCGTTGTCATCGATGTGTTTTCGGATGGCGCGAAATCCGGCTGGAGTTTGGACCGTGATGGCTTCAATGCACTTCGTAGAATAGCGGAAAAAGGGAAGTTTGACGCCGTGATGTTCTGGAAATTCGACCGCCTGGCACGTAACCACGACCATGTCGTCATGATCAAGATGCTGCTGCGCCATGAGTATGGTCTGAAACTCTACTGTGTCGAAGGTTTCAGCGAGGACGATGACGATTTGCCCTACACCGCCATGATGGAGCAAATGCTGGCTGTGTTTTCCGCCTTCTATTCTCGCAACCTGAGTACGGAAACGAAACGTGGCAAGCGGCAGCGGGCCTTGAAAGGCGAATTCAACGGGAGCAGCGCACCGTTTGGCTTCGACCTCGTGACGAATGCCGCAGCAACAGAAGATCAACCTGCCGGTCTGTACATCAATCCTCGGCAAGCAGCGATTGTGCGCCGTGCCTTCAAAATGTATGCGTCTGGCCGCTACAGTGACACAACGATTGCCGAGTGGATGAACACACTGCGATTCATTCAGCGCATACGGGCTAATGACAAACCTATCGGCAAGGAGATGGTCCGGGACATGCTGCAAAACAGGGTCTATACCGGACGAGTGCCACATGCCGATACACAATACTCAGGTAGTCTGGGCCAGGGTAAGCGATCCACCCGACATCGCAAAGAATGGTACGAGGGCAAGCATCAAGGATTTATTCCTGACGAGTTATTTGAAGCCGCAATGGATGCGCGCCGACACCTGACGAAGAAGCGTCGTCCACCGCAGGTTATTCGCACCTATATCCTGCATGATCGTGTCTACTGTGCGCGCTGTGTGGCAGCAAAACCAACTGGTCTGGTCGATGCCAACTACGGCAAGATGCGACCTGGCTGGAGCAACAAATATCGGCGAAGCTCTTATCGTTGTATGGCGCGGGACCGCGGCTACCATCGCTGCGACCAGAGTTATGTAAACACGGACACAGTGGACGAACAGGTCGTCGCAGCACTGTCTACGCTGGAAATTCCGATTGGCTTTCGTGAGCGTGTTGAAGATGCGGTTCGTCAGCGTGTGGAAAATGCTAAATCGATCCGCCGCATGGAAGAGATCGGGACGATTGTCAAACGTATCGACTTCAGTTGGGAGCAAGGCTTTCTCTCCCCAGAGGAGTATGTCGAAAAACGCCAGCAGCTACAGCGCGAAATTGAATCGCTGCGTCCGGTAGATTATGACGACCTGATGGAGGCCGCCGACCTGCTGAGCAACTTCAATCATTACTGGCAGGAATGCGAAACCGTTGGGGACGTCGCAGCAGCGCGACAGCAGCTCATCGCGAAGATTATTGACCGTGTCTTTGTTTACGATAACACGGTTATTGGCATCGCGCTGCATGGTGATTTCGGCATTGTTCTCGACAGCGCAGCCATCGCGCCGGGTGATGTGCTAAGCGGTTTAAGTGAGGTAATTGAAAAAGGTGCAAGCGATTTTGCTTGCACCCAGAGCGGGAGCGACGGGATTTGAACCCGCGATCTTTGGCTTGACAGGCCAATATGTTAACCGCTACACCACGCCCCCCTTCAGAGCGACCATAAAAATACCATTCGCCCTACCCCTTGTCAAGACTCAGCTGTGCGTTTGACCTGGACACGCAGTAGCCACTGGGCATCGCTTCAGGTATAATCAAGCCAGTGCAAATGTTCTAGATAACAAAGTCATAGGACGGTTAAAGCGTGCCCCTGACCAACCGTGAAATTGCCGATACTTTCGATAGAGTCGCTGATATGCTGCAAATTCGGGGCGACATTATCCACCGGGTGCTGTCCTACCGCCGTGCAGCGGAAACTATCCGCGATCTACCGCGTGATCTGCGCGCGATTGCCGCCGAGGATGCGCTGACGGACCTGCCCAACATCGGCAAAACATTGGCCGACAAGATCAATGAGATGCTTAATACCGAGCAGTTGGCGTTCTACAACAAGCTGGCCGAGGAGATTCCGCCTACCCTGGTCGATGTCATGCACATCAACGGGGTCGGGCCGAAAAAGGCCAAGCTGTTCTGGGAGCAGTTGGACATCAAGACCATCGAGCAGCTTAAAGCCGCAGCGGAAGCGGGCAAGCTGCGCGATCTGCCGCGCATGGGCGAGAAGAGCGAAAAGCAGGTCCTGGCTGGGATCGAAGCGCTCTCTCGGCGCACGGGCCGGACTCCGTTGGGGGTGGCACTGCCTGCCGCCGAGGAAATGCTCCAGAAGCTTCTAGCCCTGCCGGAGGCGATTGAAGGCGCAGTCGCGGGGAGCATCCGGCGCGGACGGCCTACCATCGGCGATGTGGACATTCTGATCGCCAGCGACAACGCGGCCCCAATTATGGATACTTTCGTCGCCATGCCGACCGTCGCGCGCGTCTTGGGGCATGGCCCAACTAAGAGTTCGGTCGAACTTCACAACGGCCTGCAAGTCGATCTGCGCGTACTGGAAAAGGCACGCTGGGGCACGGCGCTCAACTACTTCACTGGCAGCCAGGCGCATAACATTCGGATGCGCGAACTGGCGCTGCAAAAAGGTTACAGCCTGAACGAACACGCCTTCCGCCCGCTCGATGACAAGGGCGACGATGGTCGAAGACGAGTCGCAGTACGTCTTGTGCGCAACAGAGGAAGAAGTCTACGAACTGGTTGGCCTACCCTACATCCCGCCGGAACTGCGCGAAGACGCAGGCGAGATCGAAGCGGCGCAGCAGGGCAAGCTGCCGAAACTGATTACGCCTGGACGACATCCAGTCCGATCTGCACATGCACACGACCTGGAGCGACGGCAAGCTCAGCGTGCGCGAGATGGCCGAGGCAGCGCGGGCAGCGTGGACGCAAGTACATCGTCATTACCGATCACTCGCAGTATTCGACCATCGCCAACGGCATGTCAGTCGAGCGGATCATGCAGCAGCGTGAAGAAGTGCGTCAGGTGGATGCCGACATGGGGCCGGACTTCAAGGTTTTTCACGGCGTCGAAATGGACATCCGCTCCGATGGCACGCTCGACTACCCCGACGAGGTGCTGGCCCAGTTGGATTTCGTCATCGCCTCGCTGCATTTCAGCCTGCAACCAGGAGCGCGAAGTCGTCACGCGCCGGGTTCTTAACGCCATCGAGAACCCGCACGTGGATCTGATCGGGCATCCGCACGGCCAGTTGATTGAAGAGCGTGCGCCTGCCGATCTGGATATGGACGCGGTGTTCGCGGCGGCCAAGAAACACGGCACCGCATTGGAGATCAACGCCAATCCGAAACGGCTGGACCTGGAAGCGCAATACGCCCGGCGCGCGGTCGAACTGGGCATTCTGCTGGCGATTGACACCGATGCGCATCGGGCCGAGCAGATGGATCTGCTCCACTTCGGCGTACTGACCGCCCGACGCGGCTGGGTCACGCCAGAATGCGTGCTCAATACCTGGCCGCTTGAACGTTTTACCGCGTGGATCAACAACCGGGGTCAGTAGATGTCGGGGAGTCCCATACCACCACCGGGCACGCTGCCGGAAGAGGAGCATTACCCACCGCGCAAACGCAAGCGCCGTCCTGGGCCGCTTCCACCGCTGTGGTCGATCCTGGTCACGGTGCTGATCGCGGTCGCCCTGGCAGGATGCGCCATCGCCGGATTCATCGCCCTGGGCAGCGGCACAACGGTTCACAGCCAGAATGCCGCGATGTTGCAGATTACCGCCGCCCTGCCTACCCCATCACCGAGCCTGAACGAGCGCTTCGGCACGCCCAGCGCCACACCAGACCTCGCCAGCACGGCAGCCCTAGTTCAGAGTATCGACCTGATCGGGCCGACTTTGGTTCCGACCCATACGGCTACACCGACAGCTATTTCAATTGCGGTAGGCGCGCAGATTATCGTTATCAGCCAGGGCGGCGTCAACGTGCGCTCTCAGCCCGGCACCAACAACACGCGCAATTTCGTCGCCAACTTTAACCAGACTTTCCAGGTCATCGGCGGGCCACAGAAGGCCGACGACCTGACCTGGTGGCAAATCCGCGATCCGCGTAACAATAAAACCGGCTGGATCGCCGAAAATGATGGTCTATCGGACCTGATTGAGGTCTACATTCCCTGATTCAGGAGGCGAGCAATGGATGATCTCACCAGCGGGCAGCCGAACTGCGCGATCAGCTTCACTACCACATTTATCGCTACAACGTGTTGAGCGATCCGGTCATCAGCGACGCGGAATACGATAAGCTCTACCACGAACTGCGACACATTGAGGAAGAACATCCCGAACTCATCACGCCGGATTCGCCCACACAACGCGCCGGGAGCGATCTCTCGGAGGACTTCCCGAAGGTTCAACATCCCGCGCCGGTGCTGAGCCTGGCGAACGCCTTCTCCGACGAAGATCTGCGTGCCTGGGAAGAGCGCAATCGCAAGCTGATCCCGGACGACGCCGTGCTGGATTACGTCCTGGAACCCAAATTCGACGGTCTGACGATTGTCATCACCTATGAAAACGGCCTGCTGACCCAGGCGGCGACGCGCGGCAACGGCACACTGGGCGATGTCGTGACCGCCAACGTGCGCACGATCTCGACCGTGCCGCTGCGCATCCCGGTGGACCCTGAGGGTCCGGCAGCGCCGGAACGGCTGGTGGTGCGCGGCGAGGTATTGTTCCATAAAGAGGACTTCGCCGCCCTCAATCGCCAGCAAGAAGCCAATGAACTGCCGCTGTATATCAATGCCCGTAACACGGCGTCAGGCACGCTGAAGCAGAAGGATTCCCGCATCACCGCCGCCCGTCCCCTGAAGACCTACATTTACAGTGTGTTGGATAGTGCGGGAATTGTGTTGGATAAAGAGTGGGATATGTTGGAATACTTGCAGGAGATGGGCTTCCTGACGCCGCAAGCAGCGGAATACTATCCCACACTATCCGACATTATCCAACAGATACCCACCTGGGAATCCCGCAGAAACCAACTCCCCTACGAAATCGACGGACTCGTCATCAAAGTGAACGACCGGCGGCTGGCGGATGAACTGGGCGTTGTGGGAAAAGATCCGCGCGGGGCGATTGCCTACAAATTCCCTGCCGAAGAGGTGACGACCAAACTGCTGGGCGTGACAGTCAACATTGGCCGCACTGGCAAGGTGACGCCCGGCGCGGACCTGGAGCCGGTCTTCGTCGGCGGTGTGACTGTATCCAGCGCGAGTATGCACAACTATGATCTGATCGCCAAACTTGATATTCGCCTGGGCGATACGGTCATCGTCAAGCGCTCCGGCGATGTGATTCCCTACGTGGTCGGGCCGGTGACAGGCGCGCGCGATGGCAGTGAGCAGCCGATCTATCCGCCAGAGACCTGCCCATTCAGCGGTGATACACTGATCCAACCCGAAGGCGCGGTCGATTATTACTGCCCGAACCCGCAGTGCCCGGAGCGGGTCTTCCGGCAGGTGGAGTTCTTCGTCTCGCGCGGGGCGATGGACATGGACGGCATGGGGCCTGAGACGATCAAGGTGTTGATCGAACAGGGGATGATCCACGATGAGGCCGACATCTTCTTCCTGGACGCCGAGGCCCTGGTCCAACTTGAACGTTTCGCCGACAAGAAGGTTCAGAACTTGATGGAGTCGATTGAGCGGGCCAAAACGCGCCCGCTGTCGCAGCTTCTGACCTCGCTGGGCATCGACGGCGTGGGCGGCACGGTGGCGGAATTGCTGGCGAGCCGCTTTGACTCGCTGGATGCTCTGCTAGAGATTTCCCGCCGGGTCCGAGAGGCTGAAGAGGCTTTCAAGCAGGCTGCTCAACCGCTGATTGATGCTGCACCAAAGATGTTGTTTGAGCCACCGGAGGACGTCGCCCGTGGCCTGCGCCGCCTGCGCGACCCGCTGGTCGAACTGGCTCCGCGCTACGTCGATACGCAGGATGTCGAGGTCAAGCTGCGGCGACTGCTCAAGCCGATCCTCAGCGCTGAGCCGGAGCTGAGCGCGCTGGCTGCCACGACCGAAGCACTCTGCGAAGCCGCTGCGCCTCTGCTGCGCATTGAGGGCCTGGGGCCGGTGCTGGTGGAAAACGTGGTCGACTGGTTCGCCGATGCGCACAATCAGACGGTCATCGGCAAGCTGAAGCAGGCCGGGGTCAATATGCAGGCGGAAGAAAAAGTAGTCGCGGGCACCGCGCTCGATGGCCTGACCTTCGTCCTGACCGGCACGCTGCCGACGATGACCCGTGACGAGGCGACTGCGCTGATTGAGGCGCATGGCGGCAAAGTGACCGGCAGCGTCAGCAAGAAGACCAGCTACGTCCTGGTGGGCAACTCACCGGGCAGCAAGGCCGACAAAGCCGCTAAGCTGGGCGTGCCGGTGCTCTCCGAGGGCGATTTGAAGGCTATGGTGGGATAAATCAAGATCAAGGGATTTAACGCAAAGGCGCAAAGACGCCAAGGATCGCAAAGAAAATTCTGACTGGCGCTGATAAAACAGGAGCAGTTCTGTACCATAATTTGCCGGTTAAACAAGAAGCTGAAACAAGAAGCAGGCCATATAAAGTCGCTTAGATTGACCTATAGAAACCTATGTCCGAACTGTTATAATTCTATGCTAAATCAGTTTGCATCTTATCGCCATTTCGTCATGATACATCTATGTTTGAAAGTGGCTATGACTGACGGATCATCACCATCAAGGCGGGGCGCGAGAAACCCATCCGCAACCAGCACCCCTGGATATTCTCTGGCGCGATTGCCAGTGCGAAAAACGTCAATCCCGGCGACATCGTGACCGTCGTCGATTCGAAGGGCGGCTTCCTGGCGCGTGGCTACTGGAACCCAAAGTCGCAGATTCAGGTGCGCCTCCTGACCTGGCAGGACGAACCCATCGACGAAGCCTGGTGGCGGCGGATGCTCCAGCGGGCGATAGATGGGCGCGCACTTCAGAACGTTATCCAGGATGAGGAACCCAAACAAAGCGATTCGGATTCTATTGCCTACCGTCTGATCAACGCAGAAAACGACTTTCTGCCGGGTCTGATTGTAGATCGTTATGCCGATTTTCTAGTTCTCCAGGCGCTAACGTTGGGCATTGACCAGCGTAAAGCCATGATTGCTGACACGCTGGCGCAACTGCTTCCGGTCAAAGGCGTCTACGAGCGCAGCGATGTGGATGTACGTGGACGCGAAGGACTGGACGAAGTAACCGGGCTGCTGTGGGGCGAGGAACCGCCCACACTGATCGAAGTTCACGAGGCCGGGGTGAGGATGCTGATCGACGTCCGCAGCGGTCACAAAACCGGCATGTATCTGGATCAGTCGGGAAATCGAGGACTGCTGCGTGAGCTTCTGAGCAGCGAATATGGCGCGGATTTCCCCTGGCGTGTCCTCAACTTGTTTAGCTTCAGCGGCGGATTTGCCTTGCAGGCCTGAGTTGGCCTGGTGTGTCGGCAGTCAGTGTCGATTCTTCGGAAGAGGCGTTAGGGTTGGCAAAGCAGAATATTGAGCTGAATATTGGGCACGGGAATATCGCTCCTGATCGAGGGAATGACTACGAACTCATGCAGGCCGACGCTTTTGACTATCTGCACGACGCCGTAAAGCGCGGGGAACAATTCGACATGATCGTCTGTGACCCGCCCAAGTTCGCCCACAACAAGCAGCAGGTCGAGCGGGCCACACGCGGCTATAAGGATCTGAACCTCAACTGCTTCAAGCTGGTCAAGCCGGGAGGCTACCTGATGACCTTCTCCTGCTCCGGGGCCATCAGCGCTGATTTGTTCCAGAAAGTAGTCTTTGGCGCGCTGGCCGACAGCGGCAGACAGGCGCAGATACTCCAGCATCTCGGCCCGGCGGAGGATCACCCAGTTGCGCTGACCTTTCCCGAAGGGGCATATCTCAAGGGGCTGCTGCTGCGGGTCTATTGAGCTTCGGGACGCGGCACCAGACGCCAGACCAGCCATCCGGCAGCGGCGGCGACCAGCAGGAACATGACGGCAAAGGTCAGTTGAATGGGCCGCGCATCCGAGGTCATAATCGGGCTTTGCGGGTGCAGCACGAGTTC
Organism: uncultured Chloroflexia bacterium; assembly: GCA_963772595.1. Taxonomy (GTDB): domain Bacteria; phylum Chloroflexota; class Anaerolineae; order Aggregatilineales; family Phototrophicaceae; genus CAVYXZ01. The sequence goes on from CAVYXZ010000007.1 coordinate 27,161, forward strand.
GGTCGTTGCCACACGCCAGGTCATGAAGGCCACCGCCAGCAAGTGCAGCAGGCCCTGAAGGCGCACTTGCTTTACCCAGGTGCTGAGAATTTGCGCGATCAGCGTAACCGCGATGATCTGCGTCGCCATCGCCGTGCGCGGTTCGGCCCAGAAGACGCCGCCCCAGTTGACCTGTGCCGCCAGCATACTCATCAGGAAGCCGCTGCTAAACAGAGCCAGGGCCGCCCATCCCAGGGTCTGCGCCCAGCGTTCCAGGCGCGCACTCTGCCGGAGCAGCACGACGATCCCCAGCAGACCGGACAGTGTCAGGCCAAGCATCCCGGTCCAGGTCAGCGAGACGTGAACGTAGACGGATTTAATGCCCGCGCCCAGCGTCGCCTCCTGCGGCGACACCAGGACGATCACAGCAATGGCCGCCACAATCAAGACGGGAACCGCCAGAGTCACCATACGGCGTGAGTTCATGCTTCTTCCTTTAGCTGCTGTTCGACCAGCCGCCGGATCTTGTTGTGCGTCTCGATCCAACTGGCCTCGCTCAGGCCCAGCTTATCGCGGATCGCGTCCGGTTCCATACCCGTCCGAAAATCGCGCACGGCACAGGTCCAGCGCATCATCTCGAAGGAGATTTTGGGCAGCTCGGCCCCGTCCGCCAGGTCCGCCAGCACGTACTCCAGGTTGCGCGGCGTACAGTCGAAAATGACCTCATGCCTGGGATTATACTGCGCCAGATACTCATCTAAAAGGCGCAGCCAGTCCGGCTGGAGTTCGATGCGCCGTTCCTTATAGACGTTGCGCACGCGGTGGCGAATGGTCAGCACGGATGATCGGGCGAACTGCGGTCGATATGTTCGCGCTTGAGCGCCGCTGTCTCGCCCTTCTTGATGCCGGTATCCAGCAGCAGACGGAAGAGCGTCTCCGGGCGTGGGTCCGGTTTTTCGCCACGCCGCAGGCTGCGGGCATAGAAGACCGCATCTTCGATCTCGGTTGGGCTGAGCACGCGCGCCAGCGGAGCCGGACCCGAACGCTGTAAAATCGCCTGGGCCGGGTCATGCGGAATGGCGGCCAGGGCGTGCAGCCACTTGAAATAGACCTTCAGCGTGGTCACGCGCCGGGCATAGGATTTGCGACTGCATGGCACGCCGCGCCCGTTCTCCAACCAGCGCAGGAAGGTGTTCAGAGACTCGGTCGTGAAGCGGCCTATGGGCGTTTTATCGCCGCTCTGCTCGGCCAGAAGCTGTAAATCTGAGGTGAAAGCTTTGACGGTATGGTCGGATTTACCCTCTTTCACCAGATACTCTTGAAACAGGGACACCGTCTGCCGCAGCTGCGTGTGCGCAGTGATCTCCGAGGCCGTCGTCGGCTGAAATAATGGCATTTGTCGGCTGGACATCATCATCCCTCAAGTCTAGCCCAAATGTGCTAAGGGCAACAATATAACACGTTGCGAACGCCAGCGCAAAATGAATGATAAAATATGAGGAAGCTTCAGCAAAGGATGCCGCTGCATGATTAATCAGATTTTGATCCCGCTGGACGGGTCGCAATCCGCAGAAAAAGCCCTGAGCGCAGTCAAGCAAGTGCTGCGCACGGACGGTCGCATCTTTCTGGTCACGGCGGTTTCGGTCGCGCCTCAGCACGCCGACCAGGTCCAGCATGGCAACGACGGCAACATTCAGGCTTATATGAGCCGGGTCGGCAAGAATTTGCAGTTGAAAGGCTACCAGGTCGAGGTGGAGATTGTGCAGGGCCACCCGGCAGAGGTTATTCTCAAGCTGGCCGAGGAGCACATGGTCGATATGATCGTGATGTCCACGCATGGCCGCTCCGGCCTGAGCCGGGTGCTGTTCGGCAGTGTTACCTTGAAGGTGCTGGAAAACGCGCTGATGCCGGTACTGGTGGTGCCCAACCGCGAGCGCGTGGAGGTGACCGAGAAAGTCGAGTCGACCGCTGCTGATCCTGGGCTGGCGCTCTAGCGCCGCTGGGTCCAGGCCGGATTCGCGTACACGGTTTCCGCTAATTGATTCGCCCGCTGGGCTTCTTCCTCAGTCAGGCCCGTCTCACAAAACTGAAGCTCAAAGACTTGCTGGAAACCGGCCACCAGCGCAGCGGCGGCTTCCTGCCAGATGACCGGGCGTCCCAGCGCCTCACCCAGCGTAACGGCCCGGCGGCGGACCTGAGCGCGTGCCTGTTCGCGGCTTTCAACATCAGGATAAGACAGAGCCTCACATATTCGAGATGGATCCCCGGCCAGCGGGATCGAGCCGTGTTGCAGCAGCCCGACCTTGCGCCGGAGCTGTGCGCTGCCCACCAGCTTGCGTCCATTGACCGTGATTTCGTAGTGGGAGGGACGCTCAAAACAGACCGGCCCGACCTGCTCAGCGCTGCGTTTCTGCATGGGTTCCGCTGCGACCCGCACGCCCAGGTGTTCGCAGCCCGGCCAGCAGCGCGGTGCTGAAGCGGCGGTAGCTTTCGATCACTGTGCCCTGTGCGCAAGGATGATCCGCCGGGAGACTCAGGCTGTAGGTCAATTCGTCCGCATGGAGAATCGCCCGGCCTCCGCTGGGCCGCCGCACCAGATCCCAACCGGCGGCTCGCAATCGGTTCAGATCCACTTCAGCGGCGCGCTGCCCGTAACCGAGCGAGAGACAATCCGGCTGCCAGGTATAAAGGCGCAGAGTCGGGTGTCCGCTTTCCAGCAGCGCCTGATCGACGGCCATATTGCGTGCGCCAGCGGTAGGAGAGTCGTAGATCAGCCGCCATTGACGCATATTCTATCCAACTCTATACTGAAACTGTCCTATTGAAACAAGGGTATTATACACGAATGCAGAAGCCGTTGATCTCCGACGAGGACCCCAGTAACCCAGCGGCCACCACACGCTCTACCGCCCCCATTTACCATACGCCGCCCCCACCGCCCGTGACGCTGACCCGCAGTTCAGCCGCGCGCACGCGGATGCGCCGCCGTCGTGTGAGTTCCCGGCGCGGAGGCGAATGGGCCTGGGTCGTGGTGGCAATCGCCATGCTGGGCATCGTCGTCGTGGTGAGTATGAGTGTCTCGTTGATGCTGCGCACGTCTCATGCCGAGGCCGAGGTGCTGCCAACCCTGCCCTACGTGCAGCCGACCCCGGTGGATGCGCGCATCCAGTTCGCCTCTTCCTCCGAGGGTGAGCAGGTGATCCTCAGTGATGGTCGTACCTTTGCGCTAACGCCCTGGAACGGCGTGTCGCGCTTTACGATCCTGGCCGTTGGCCTGGACCGCCGTCCCGGCGAGACCGGCCTGGCTTACCGCACTGATACGATGATGCTCGTCAGCGTGGACCCGGCGACCAACAGCATCGGCATCCTCAGCGTGCCGCGTGATCTCTACGTCGAGGTGCCAGGATATTCGTCGCTTCAGCGCGTGAATACGCCGATGGTCCTGGGCGAACTGCGGCAGCCGGGTTCCGGGCCAGAACTTGCTATGCAGACGGTTCAGTATAACCTGGGCATCCGTGTGCATGATTACGTCGCCGTCGACTTTCAGGCTTTTGAGCAATTTGTGGATGCCATCGGCGGCATCGACATCGACATTCCCTACAACATCAGTGACCCGCTGTATCCCAGTATGAACTACGGCTACGACCCCTTCTATATCCAGGCCGGGCAGCAGCACCTGGATGGCGAGACCGCCCTGAAATATGCCCGCACGCGGCACGGCGACAATGACTTCCAGCGTGCGCAGCGGCAGCAGTTGGTCCTCTACGCCATCCGCGACCGTCTGCTGAACCCGGAGCTTCTGCCGCAGCTCATCGTCCAGTCGCCCAGCCTGTGGGCAGCCGTCGATGGCAAGGTCTACACCGGCCTGACGCTGGACCAGATTATTCAATTGGGGCTATATATCAAGGACATCCCCGCCGAGAACATTCGCACGGGGGTCATCAACCAGGCCTATACGGTTAATTACACCACGCCCCAGGGGGCGCAGGTACTCGTGCCGGACCGTGCCCGGCTGGGCCAGTTAATGGTTGAGGTCTTTGGGGAAAACTACTCACAATAAAAAAACCCCGCCATGCCGTGTGTCGCTTTGTGTTGAGCCTGCTTATCGCAGGTTGGGCATCTAGCAGTCCGCCTCTGCCTTGGCTCAGGCCTATCGCATCAGCCGCTGCCCTCGACGCCCATTTTTCGGGTGTTGGCTCAAATACAGTGTCGCGGCATCACGTACACGGCAGGTTCACTTCTGTTATACCATGCGGGTCTCAGACGGTAAAGGCCGATCTCTTCAATCAGCCGGGTTGCCAGCAGCGGCGTTCAGGTCCTTTGTGTTCCCCGGTCGAATCGCTTGCTATAATCGCTGCTTGCAAGGCCGCAGGGAAGGATACACTTGAACAACTTACCCACCACCCGCCTGTCCCTGCGCAGTTCAGCCTACACGCTCTGTGCCGCAGCGGGCACAGCCCTGGCCTGGATCGCGGTCGAGAGCCGGGCCGGTTTCGAAGCCGCTTACTTTGACAATTACGGCATTGATCCCGCGCAGGTCCGCCTCTATTTCCTGTGGAGCCTGGGACTGCTGCTGGTCGCTATGCCCTTCGAGGGGGGAATCCGGCGCTGGCTGGCGGCGCGGCCTCGTGTCCAGCTCGCGCTGATCGTCCTGGCGAGCGTGGTCAGCGCGAGCGTGATGGCCCTGCTGGGCCGGGACGAAGTTTACCGCACCTTTCGTTTTCCGTTTGGCCTGTGGATTCTGATCGTCCAGGTGGTCGGCCTGTGCGCGCTGACGATTGCGCTGGTCGTCTCGCTGCGGGAGGATCAATCGCTGCCGCGTCTGGCGCTGGCCCTGGTGCTCGTGCCGGGCATTTTACTGGCGCTGGTCCACATTGCCAGCCTGGGCGAGTTCATGACGCTCGACCTGCCGGACGAACCCTGGCTCAGCAGCATGGCGACCAATTACGCGCTGCATAACCAGCTCAGCCCCTCGTACATTGCCTCGGTCTTCGGCACACCGGACCCCGGCCTGCCCCGTTATTTCCTGGCGATGGGCCTGTGGCTCAAAGCGGTGGGCAGTACGACGATCCAGGCGCTGCGAGCCTTTCCGCTGCTGGTGGGCATCCTGGCCGCTGGCCTGAGCGCTTACGTCCTGCTGCGCCAGCGCAGGTTGAACAGGATCCAGGTCCTGGCCGGAACTTATCGCGCTGATCGCTCAGAGCGCTTTTGTGCGAAGCTCGCATGACCTGCGCTCAGACATCGGCCTGGGCGTCTATGGTGCCTTGATGCTCTGGGGACTGCTGGGCTGCTTCGACACAACTCCCCGGCGGCGCATCTGGCCGCTGCTCACCGGGTTGGCACTCTACGTGGGCCTCGAATCGATCCCGACGGTGGCTTTCATCCTGGCGGCGAGCGCCGGTCTCCTGCTGCTGATTCACTTCCGGCTGCGGCGCTGGCAGGAAGTCGCGCTGTATGCCCTGGGGGCGGCGCTGGCCTGCGGCCTCTACCTGGGCGTGCATTTCCTGCCGGATGTGCAGACCAACCTGACGAATTACTCCGAATTCGCGCGCATCTATGCCGATGTCACCGCATCCGGCCAGCTAGAGAATCCGCTGCCGGTCCTGCTCGATTATCATCTGCGCTTCAGCATGAGTTTGTCGCCGGTCGAGGCTGTGCTGCTGCTGATTGCGGGCGTAAGTCTGATCCGCTCGCGGTACGCGGCTGACCGCTGGTTGCTGGCAAGCTTCAGCCTGGCCGCCGTCGTGCTGGTGGTCTTCGCGCCGCCCTCTTACGGCTACTGGGCGATGTTCGCCCCCTTCTGGGCCTATGCCATCGCGCGCACAGCCAACAGCAAGATCGTGCTGTATGCCTTGATCCCGGCCCTGGCCGCTGCACCACTCTTCGACATGGCACGGGCGGCGATAGACCGCCCCAACAGCCAGCGCCTGGCGGCGGCGGACAGCATCTCGGACCGATTCGAAAAAGGGGCCACCATTCTTGGCGAACCCCTTTTCTGGTTTACGTTAGAAGCGGATCACGAATACTTTGGCTGGACAGCCATGAGCCGCTATCGCAGGCGCTATGGCACCAGTTTCGACGAGACCATTCAGGCGCTTGACCCGGATTCAATCATCTGCGCGGTCGATTTCGAAGACGTCTGCGAACGGATCGACGCGCTGGGCTGGTTCACGCCGCCGGAGGCCGTGACCGTCGATGACCACGACTATCTGATCTTCCAGCGGCTGCGCGACTAGATCTGCTCCGGCTCTTCCTGCGGCAGGTCCAGCTTGATATGCAGCTCCTTAAGCTGCTGCGGCTGGGCTTCTGAGGGAGTCTGCGACATGACGTCCATACCGGTCTGCGATTTGGGGAAGGCGATCACCTCGCGGATGTTCGGCTCCCCGGCCAACAGTGCGATCACGCGGTCCAGGCCCCAGGCGATGCCCCCGTGCGGCGGCACACCAAATTCGAAGGCCTCCAGAATGTGCCCGAACTGCTCCAGCGCCTGCTCCATCGTCAGGCCAATGAGCGGGAAAATCTTCTCCTGAAGCGCACGGTCGTGGATACGGATACTGCCGCCCGCAACCTCGTGCCCGTTGCAGACCATATCGTACTGCGAACCGCGCGCCGCGCCGGGGTCGGTATCCAGCAAGCCGACGTCTTCCGGCATGGGCATGGTGAAAAGATGCTGGGAGGGGTCCCAGCGCTGCTCGTCCTCGTTCCAGAGGAATTCGGGGAAATCGATCACCCAGCAGAATGCCATGACGCTGCTATCGAGCAGGCCGCGTTCCTCGGCCAGATGGCGGCGCAGGGTATCGGTCATCTCCCAGACGATTTCGCGCTGGTCGGACATGAAGAGCAGCAGGTCGCCCGGCTGTGCCGCTACCCGCTCAAAGAGTTCCAGCTTCTGTTCGACGGTGAAGAACTTGCCGATGGGTCCCTTGACCTCGCCCTCTTCTTCCAGCGGCAGCGCCATGTAGGCCAGGCCCTTGCCGCCTGCGCTCTTCGCCAGGTCTTCCAGGTCGGAAGCCACCTGACGCAGCCGGGTGCCGCTCAACTCACCGGCCATTTCTGGCACACGGATCACCTTAACCGGCTTGCCCTCCGCCACGTTGTTGACGAAGACGGCAAATCCGCTCTTGCCTGCGATGTCGCTGACATCAATGGCGGACAGGTCGTAGCGAATGTCGGGCTTATCGGAGCCGTAGCGCTCCATTGCGTCCTGGTACAGCAGGCGCGGGAAGGGTTCCTGAACGATGTGTTTATCGGGCGCGACCGCCTTCACCAGCGCGGTCATCATGCCTTCGTTGAGCGCCATGACGTCTTCGCGCTCGACAAAGCTCATCTCCAGGTCAAGCTGGGTGAACTCCGGCTGGCGCTGGCCGCGCAGGTCCTCGTCGCGGAAGCAGCGCGCGATCTGGAAATAACGTTCGTAACCGGCGACCATCAGCATCTGCTTCAACTGCTGCGGACTCTGCGGCAGCGCGTAGAATTTGCCGGGTTGGAGACGGCTGGGCACCAGGAAGTCGCGCGCGCCTTCCGGCGTGGTCTTGAAGAGGATGGGCGTCTCGACCTCGACGAAATCGTGGGCATCCAGGTAATCGCGGATGAACTTGGTCGCCTTGTGCCGCAGAATGAGGTTCTTCTGCATTTTGGGGCGGCGCAGGTCGAGATAGCGGTACTTCATGCGCACCACTTCCTCGATGCTGTCTTCCTTGTTGATGTAGAAAGGCGGCGTCTTCGATTGCGTTGAGAATCGTGATCTCGCTGGCGACGGCTTCCACCTCGCCGGTTTCGAGATCCGGGTTGATGGTCCCATCGGGGCGGACGCGCACCCGGCCCTTTACCTGCAAAACGTATTCATTGCGGGCGGCGTTCGCATTCGCGTGGGCATCCGGTGCGCTCTCCGCATCCACCACGATCTGGCAGATCCCGGAGCGGTCGCGCAGGTCGATGAAAATCAGCCCGCCCTGATCCCGGCGGCGGTGAACCCAACCCGCCAGAATCACGTCCTGACCCGCATGGTCTGGCCGCAGCTTCCCGCAATCAATCGTCTTTAACATGGTCTTATTTGCTCCTGAGAGGGTGTGACAGCGTTCACAGGCAAAAAGCATAACATGATCGCGCGCAGAAATAAATGGCTAAGCCGGAAATCAGACAAAATTGAGGCAAATAAGGTTCAAAAGAGTTCATAACGATCTATAGGAGGCCGGAAATATTCGAGACAGGGGAATCAAAAGCAGCGCCCGGTCAGGATCGAGCGCTGCCCTATCCTTCAGCGATAGGCTTAGAGGACGTTCAGCAGTCCGGCGGAAAGCTGGCTATCCACCCAATGGGCGACATAGGGGTAGCGATAATCGCGCCCGTGATAGGTCTGGATGGCTGCGATGGTCCCGAAGAGCAGCATGGCGAAGGGCATCAGGCAGATCAGCACAAAGCCTGCGACGCCGACCAGCACCCACAGCGGCGCGACCACGAAACCGACCAACACCAGCACCAGCAGCAGCGCGATTACCAGGCCGATGACCCAAACGATCCCGCCGACGACCAGCAGGGCCAGCGCGCCGACCGTCCCCATCAGTTGGATGACGAAGGCTTGCAGCGCGTGGAAGGCCACGTAATCGGACTTGTTGCGGAACATGAAGTAAATCACCAGCGGCACGAAGACGCTCAGCGGCACACCGAAGCCTGCGGTGGCAAAGCCGGTGATGAACGTGATCCAGACGCTGGCATGAGCCACTGCCGCCCAGCGGCGTTCTTCGTCGCTGACGTGCATGGTGCTGTAGCTGCGCGGCAGATTTCTCGGTTTGCGCGGTTTGTACTCCCGGACGACGGCCTCATCGGGCGCGCCGTGAGGCTCCCCTCCTGGCGGGTCGGCGCTTAAGCGGAAAACGCGCTCTTCCGTATCCATTCCCTCGTTTGGCTCGTCGGACATCGCTGACTATTCCCCGTAATTCTCACTCTGCCTAGTATACGCATCAGTGCGCGAAAGGGTTGCAGTCCAATTTATGGTATACTCCTGCGCTATGTTAGATAAAGCACTGACGAAACGTCAACTTGGTCTACTCCTGCTGTTGGCGGGTGCCCTGGGCTTCGCGGGTGTGCTGGCGGTGGATGTGGTGGACATCGGGCGCGAAGGCGGAATCGGCCCGGCGCAGCGGATCGCCCTCGGCCTGGCGCTGCTGATCGCCCTGGTCGGCCTGAGCCTGATCCCGCTTGGCAAACAGCCCGCCTGAACTCGATGAGCGACACACCGGTGCGGCTGCGCCTGCTCAACCGGCTCCTGATGGGGGCCGCCCTGCTGATCCTCTGCGGTTATTTCGTCGTCTACTGCGTCTATGCGGCCAACCTGATCCAGTTCCCATTTGATTACGACCAGGGTGAAGGCTTTGAACTGGTCGATACAATTCTGTTCAGCCAGGGACAGTGGCCCTACCTGGATACCGAAGCCTATCCTTTTTACTCCAGCAATTATCCGCCGCTGTTTCACATCATCGCCGCGCCTTTCGTGTGGTTCTTCGGGCCGTCCTATGCTTATGGGCGTTTGCTGGGCTTCCTCGGCACGCTGGTGACAGCCAGCGCCATCGGACTCGCCGTCTACCGCGAGGGCCAGCAGCGCTGGATCGCCGCGCTTTCCGGGCTGGCCTTCCTGGCGTCCAATACCGTCTATCACATCGGGCCGCTGTTTCGCCAGCACATGACGATGGTGATGTTCGAGATGCTGGGCGTGCTGGTCCTGGCCCATGCGGGCGACCTTGAAAGCCCGGCTCGACGACGACGCGCGCTCATCTTGGGCCTGGGGCTGATACTCGCCGCCGGATACACCAAGCAGTTGGCTTATGCGACCGCCGCCGCTGCGCTGGTCTTCCTGTTCATTCGCAGTCCGCGCCGCGCCATACTCTACGGAGCCGGCTTCGCTGCCGTCGGCGGGGCGATCTTCCTGGCGATCAACATCTTCACAGACGGTCAGTGGTGGCTGCAAACGATCAGCGCCAACGTCAATACCTTCTATCCCAGCCAGACGGTCGCGCTCTTCAAATTGTGGATCGGCCTGCATGGTTTTCTGCTGCTGCCCGCCCTGCTCTACTTGCTCTATGAACTCTACTTCGAGCGGCTTTCGATCTACAGCCTGTGGTTTGTGGCGACCAGCGCCAACAGTATCCTGGCCGGTAAATGGGGCGCGGGTGACAGCTACTTCGCTACCTCTATCGCGGCGGTCTGTGTGCTGAGCGGAATCTTTGCTTCACGCTGGCTGAACCGGGACTGGCAGATTCCCGGAGAACTATCTCTCGCGCCTGTTCATCCGTCCGCTGCATGACTACACGAAGGCTTTTGCGCGGTCTGCGCTGGTGATCGTGCCGCTGCTGTACATCGGCTATGGCCGCGCCGTGCTGCACCTGCCCACGACTGGCCCGGTCTTCGACACCGCCGCGCAGATTCTCGGCGTTCAGCCGAACGCACAGAACGGCTTCTACAATTCAGCGCGCGATGAGCTGGGGAATTACCCGCCGGGTTATGCCGACATCGGCCATCTGACGACCCAGGCCGACATCGACGCGGGCGACTACATCGTCAGCCAGATTCGCGCGGTCGATGGCCCGGTGCTGAGCGAGGAAGCCGCTTTCAATCTGCTGGCCGGGAAAACGGTCGTCACCAACCCGACGCAGCTTCTCAACCTCGCCAATAACGGCCTGTTTGAGGGTCACGCGCTGATCGATATGATCGACCAGGAAGGCTTCGACCTGATGGTGCTGCGGGCACAGTTCTACCCGGTGCCGGTGCTGCAAGCCATCGGCCAGCACTACCACGTTGATGAGACGGTCCACATGAACGGTTTCGATTACCTGATCTACCGGCCCGGCGGCCCGGCCTCAGCAGGTTAGTGGAATATTGTGGCCGGGTTATAAGGTCGTTATAGATTAGGACGGCATGAATCCGGGTCATGAACATTAGATTATGATAGATAGAGTGAAATTAATCAGGAGGAAAATGTGAAACGCAAACTTGTGTTAATAGGCGTTTTTGCAGTGCTGTTGTTAGCGCTTTCCGCCGCAGCCAGCGCCCAGGATTCGACCTGGGTCTCTGCCAGTTCGTCTGGAAACGGCTCCGCTGCCGCGTTCGCGCAGACGGCGGGCAACTTTGCCATCACCAACACGGCCACCTTCGGCAATGGGGTGGCCGGGGCATGGGCCTACACACCGGGTTATCAGGCCTGGTCCTGGGGCATGTCCAATGGTTTCGCCGCATCCTATGCACAGTCGATGTCATCTCCGGTAGGCACGACGACCTACGTTCAGGTCGCCAGTTCCTCGCCGGGCACTGCATCGGCATCATCGGGCGCGTGGCGCTAAGTGCAAATCAGGGGTGAGCAGCGATTGTTCACCCCTTCAAACGAAACGAAGTCTATGAAACGGATTGGTTCTACCTGTGCGGGTTTGCTGCTGGCCGTATTGACCCTGGTTGCCCAGCCGGTCGCGGCAGGCGGTGCGTTTTCGCTGCGCTGCGGGGTCGGCGGGATTCTGTTCCTGGCTTACGGCTCGCCAAAAGTCTGGGTGACGTTTGACGACATCAGCGTGCCGCTCTCGGTGGCGCTGCTGTCCAGGCAAAATCAGCGCATCCTGCAAGGCTCGGATTTCAGCCTGTGGGCCTTATCCAGCGGTGAGTTGCAGATTCATTTCAACTCGGACCCGAACGGCACCAAGTACGTGGTGGACGCTAACGTCTGTGGCCGGATTCCGGTCGTGCAGCCTTATGGCTATGGCGTTTCCTCCAGCGCGACAGCCTATGCTGCCACTACCGGCAACGCGCAGGCAGCGGCTGGGGCGCAGCCCGGCTCCGCATTCGCTTACGCTCAGTCCCAGGGTGACGGCACAGCGTATGCCTATGCGCAGAGCACCACGACGACCGCCCCGGCCAATCCTAATGGCTACCGGATTCACATCGTCCAGCGTGGGGAGAATCTCTTCCGCATTTCACTGCGCTATGGAACGACGGTAGCTGTGCTGGCTGCGCTCAACAATATTGCCGACCCGGCGCGCATTTACGTCGGGCAGCGGCTGCTTATTCCCTAGAGTCGTCCTGCTGCGAATTGAAGGGGTAGCGTGAGGCGCGCTTACTGGTCTCGGTGTTGAGGCCAATCGGCTGCCGCCGGTGCAGGAAATCGCTGCCGGAGCGCAACTGCTGAAGCAGGCTGTCCACCGATTCTTCAAGATAACCCAGCGTGACATCAGTGCTGTGGGCGTGCGCCGCCAGCATCCGCGCATGGAGCGCCAATTCGCGCACGAATGCGCCCGGCTGGCCCACGAGCTGCGCCACCACCGCCTGATGCTCTTCGCGCCACTGCTCGGCCATGTAATGCCGCAGCATCTCGGTGGCGTGAGCCTCATCCTGAATGGTCGGGATCACGAAGATGCGGTCCAGCCGTCCCGGACGGCGAGCGATGCGTTCGTCGATGACCTCCGGGTAATTGGTGGTCGCCAGCAGCAGCGCACCCTGCGGATTGTTGGGCAATTCGACACCGTCCAGCACATTCAGCACACGCGCTTTGTCATCATCGCGCAGGTAGGCATCCAATTCCTCAACGATCAGCAGCACCGGATAATGCGCCGCCGTCACGGCTTGCAGCGCTCGCTGAATCTTCTCGAAGGACGCGCCGTCACGGTCCGAGCCGGAGACATAGACCACGACCCGCCCGCGGGCAATCGCCAGCTTCGCCATCGCCGCGCAAAGCATGGTCTTGCCGGTCCCCGGCACCCCGGCCAGCAGCAGCTTGCGGAAGGGAGCCAGCTTGAGTACCCGGTAGATCGTCACGCCCTTACTGAAGAAAGCCTCCATATCTTCCAGCAGGTCATCTTTCAGCCCCTGCGGCAGAATCACGTCATCCCACTCAACGGTCGGGTCAAAGAAAGCGTTAGTCCCACCGATGATGTAGACATCGCGGCGGCGGCGAATCTTGGGGCGTACCACGCGGGCACAGGCCGATTCGAAGGCGGCCCAGGTCTCCAGGCGGTCGGGCGGCAGCAGCGCCACGCAGACCATATCCTGCAAATCGTCTTCGAAATAGGAGGCGGCGTAGATGACCTCGAAAGCCTGGTCCTGATCGTCCGAAAAGTGGAAAGCATAGGCCCCGGCGCTCGCCATCAAGGTCGTGCTGCGGCCCCGCGTGCCGTAATCGCTGACGGCGACAATCGCCGGACAGTCCAGTGTTTCAAGGCCCTGATAGCGCGCCTTACCGCGCATCCGGCGGCCCGATTTGATCTGCTTTTGCGCCAGGTGATTGGCGCATTCCGCTGAGGCCCAGACAGCCACATAGTCCTGCTCCGGCCAGCGTTCCTGCCACACTTCGGATGCCCATTTAACCAGGCTTTCATACTGCATATCGCCGCCTTTGCTTCTATGCTTCAGGCCCAGACGCCTTGCCATACTCCGGGCCGCCGAACGCGGCAGGGGTTTGAAGTGGCTAGACCCACGAGAAGTCATTACAATTCGCCTCAATCCTGATTATTATATCGAGTCTTGCGCCGCACCCGGTTTGCCACCACAATCACTCCTAAAGAGCGAGCATAAACGGAAGCCTCATGCCCACCGCCTATGTGACCCATCCACGTTATATCGAACACAGCCTGCAGGGCCACCCTGAACATGCCGGACGCATCCAGGCGATCTGGAAGCAGCTTGCAGACCTCCGCCCGCGTCTGCTGACGCTAGAGCCGGAACCGGCCAGCCACGAGAGCCTGCTGCGGGTCCACAGTGCCGCCTACCTGGACGCGCATGGAGGCGCTCGCCCAGGGCTACAAATCGACCATCCTCATAAGCCCCGACACCTATTTCGGCCCGTCCTCGTTTGAAATCGCCCGCCTGTCTGCCGGAGGGGTTATTCAGGCGATTGACGCCGTGTTGAGCGGTCGCGCCAATAATGCGCTGGCGGCAGTCCGGCCACCGGGTCATCACGCGCTTCAGGCGACCGCAATGGGTTTCTGCCTGCTGGGCAATGTCGCCATCGCTGTGCGCCACGCCCAGGCCGTGCATGGGCTGGACCGTATCCTGATTGTCGATTACGACGTGCATCACGGCAATGGTACTCAGGACATGCTCTATGAGGATCCGCACAGCCTGTTTCTTTCGACTCACCAGTTCCCATTTTATCCCGGCACAGGCGATCTTTACGAGACCGGGACGGGCGACGGGGCCGGGTTCACGGTCAATATCCCCCTCAACGCCGGGCACGGCGACAACAGCTACCGCGCTGTGTACAAAGAAATCGTCTGGCCGGTTGCAGAACGCTTCAAGCCGCAGCTGGTGATCGTTTCGGCGGGCTTCGACGCCCACTGGAAGGATCCGCTGGCCGAGATGCGCCTGAGCCTGCACGGCTATGACCACCTGAGCCGCGAATTGATCGCTATTGCCGAGAGGTTCTGCGATGGCAAAATCGTCTTCGTCACGGAGGGCGGCTACAACCTGGAGGCGCTGGCACACGGCGTCCGCAACATCGCGCTGGCCCTGCTGGCCGACGATGAAATCAGCGATCCGCTCGGCCCTGCGCCAGACACACTGGAGATTTCGGCCAGGCCGCTGATCGAGGAAGTCCGGCGCATTCACCGCCTCTGAGGCCGTGCCTATTCACCGCTGTATTTGCTGCGCTCCAGCCCGCGAATGATTCGCAGCACGACCCAGATCAACAGGGTGCCCAAGAGTGCCAGCAGCCAGGCCCCAACGCCAACTGTCATGCCGATGGCAGCCGTGGCCCAGATACTGGCGGCGGTCGTCAGATGATGCACACTGCCCTTGCGCTGAAGAATGGTCCCGGCCCCCAGGAACCCGACCCCTGTGACCACCTGAGCGGCCACGCGAGCGGTCTCGCTGTTGGGGAAGGCGTGAAACGAGAGCATGGTAAAAAGGCAGGCCCCGATGCCGACCAGCATGTGCGTCCGCAGCCCGGCAGGCGCACGTGCCTCCCGGTCGAGGCCGATTACAGCACTCAAAATCGCCGCCAAAACCAGCAGCCCGGCAGCTTCAAGCTGTAATTCAAGCGACATAGACGTGACCCCGTCTACACGGATTCGATGCCGTCGCGCAGCGTCTTAGCCTGATCGAGATAATCTTGCAGCGTTGTTTTCTGGTTGGCATAGCGCTGGCTGAGGACTTCCAGGCGGCTGAAGATCGGCGTGAGGACCTGCTTGCCATACTGGGTCAGGCGGCTGCGTTCTTTGCGCGTGAGGTCGTTGAGCGCCGCGTGATAGCTCTTTTCCAACTGGTCGATGCGCTGGTTAAAATCGGCTTTGGTATCGCGGGTCATCCGGCGATAGTAGCGCCAGGCAAATATGCCGCCTACCGCAGCAATCGGCGCGCCCAGGATCACCGCCGGACCCACCAGCACATAGGCCGAGCCAAGCACCGGCCCCGGCGCAGCGATGCCCAGAATGGCGGCCACCAGGCCGACCAGACCGGCTGCCGCGTAGGTGGTGAAGTTGTTCATGTTGGTCTCGAACAGGCTGCGAATATCGCCCACCACCTTGCCGGTCGAATAGGAACTGAGTTCGCTTTCGGCAATGCGGATGGCATCTTGCAGGCTCTCGCGCTGCTCAGCATACATACCCGCATCCAGACCGCTCAACTCCTGCTCCATCAGTTCGGCCAACTGGTTGAGCCGGTCGATCACGCCGCGCCAGTACAGGCGGCTCTGGTCCACCACCGCGTTAATATAGCTCTCGGTGGCCTCGTTGATGTCGCGCACCGAGCGGCCAATGACCTTCTCTTGGAATTCGGCCTGGAGCGCGTCACGCTGCGGCACCCGGCCCAGCTTACGAATCGAGAGGTTGCCATCGACAAAGGCCAGCCCGCGCTGACGCAGCCCTTCGAAGACCTGATCGACGGCTGCCTGCGCGTCGGCAAGCTGCGCATCCAGGCCAATCGCCTGCTCGTCAAGCTCATGCTCGACCTCGCGCACACGCCGGGTATCGACGCTAATCAGGTCGGCCCGTTCCTGAATCTCACCCAGGTAGCGGCGCAGCAGGCCATTAAGCATGTCGATCTGTGAGGTCAGCTTCTGTTGAGCCGGGGGCGCTTCGCTGAAGACCCCGCGCAGATGCGCACGCACGGCATCGACACCGCCTTCGGGTGCTTTGCCTGCCTGCGCTGCCGTCAGTGCCTGCCGCGACGAGACCATGAAGATCAGCGGGCGCAGATCCAGCAGTTCGGCGGCCTGCCGCTCGATGAAACGGCGCACCTCATTCTGCTCGTTCGGCTCCAGCAGGTCGGTCTGGTTGACGACCAGGATAATCTTCTTGCCGTAATTCTTCGCCAGTTCCAGGTAGAGACGTTCGGTCTCGGCAAAGGCGCGCTTGGCCGAAAGCAGGAAGATCACCAGATCGCTGCGGTGCAGGAAATCTTTGGCGATGCGCTCGTGCTTCTGGAAGATCGAGCCGGTCCCTGGTGTATCGACAATCGCCACGCCCGGCGCGCCGGTATCCGGGTGGCCCCAGACGCGCAGTCCATCCTGGGCGATGTCCGGCTTGCGCGTGACCGTATCCTGGTAGCGAATCAGTTCAATCGTCTCGGTCGTGGGCGTGATGCCCATCGGCAGCAGGGCGTCGCCGAGCAGCGCGTTAATGAAGGTCGATTTCCCGGCGTTAAACTCGCCAATGACCACCACCAGGAAGAAAGCTTCGCGCAGGTCCTGCGCAACCTCCTGGATGCGGCGGCGGTCCGCCTCGGTGGCATCTCCCATCGCGGCCAGCGTCTCGGCCACGCTGCCCAGCAGACGAATCTCGGATTCACGCAGCGCCGCCAGAGGTCCTTCCAGCGTCACCGCCACATTTTGATTGGCGTCAGTCATGTGTCCCTCTCTACAAGCCCAGGATACGCCGCCTGCCCAGCGAGGTGAGCGACGATTCGATGCTTGCCAGTTCGCGCTGTGCCGATTCAAGCTTTTGCAGCTGACCCTTCTGGATCTCGGTCTGCGCCTCGACCAGGCGAGTCAGCGGAGCGACTGAATCACGGCGAAGCTGCATCCCGTAATCCAACTGCTTGCGGGCCGCTTCGGTCACGGCCTCGATATAGCGGCGCTGTAAATCCAACATGCGCCGGGTGTAGGCCGTTTCCAGAATACGCCCACGCAGCGGAATGTAGGCCAGGCCCAGCAGCGCCATCGCAAAGGCCACGACAAACAGCGTCAGCAGGCCCTCATTGCTGTTGACCGCCACCTGGCTCAGGAAGAAGGCGAGCAGCAGCAGCAGAATCTCGTAGACGACCAGCGTCAGCGTGGCGGTGCGCAGCGTCTGGTCCAGCTTTTCGACCTCGACCTGGCGCGCCTCATCCTCGACCGGTTCCAGCACGCCGCGCATGTCTTGCAGCGCCCGGCGGTCATATTGCAGCGGCGCTTTGACCTCGCCGATGACCTTATCCTGGATCGATTCCGGCAGCGCCTTGATCTCGCGGCGGGCAAATTTCACCAGATCGTCAATATCCTGCACGTCCTGGCCTTCCATGCGCGGGGCCAGCCGGTCCGTGACCGTCGATAACTCGTCGATGCTCTTGGCCGCGCCGTGATCCTCAAAGCTGCGCCGCGTCAGGCTCTGGATACCGGATCGGCGGAGCAGACCGCTGAGGCCCACCAGTTCGCCCAGGCCGCGCCATAGGGATCCCAGCGCACGCTGGAAGGCGAAGACATCGCGGATCGCTTCAGACCCCTTCATGGTCGCTTCGCCGAAAATACTACTGACCTCGGTGGTCGTCTCGCGGATAATCTTTTCCTGGTCACGCCGCTGCGCCGCCAACTGCTGATCGACGTTCTCGGCGATATTCTGGTATTCGTCCAGGGCCGCCGCATTGTCACGCAGGGCCTTGAGCGCCGTCTGGCTAACGTTCTGCGCGATTTGCAGCGGGGTGCGCAGCTTCTGGCGCAGGCGGTCCACATCGCTCAACTGGCTGTCCACGTAATGCACAATGCGGTCCAGGCCGCTCTCATGCCAGAGCGCCTCGTCCAGCGTGCCATCCTGCTGAGCGTTCAGCCCTTTGCGGGCCGAGACCATCCAGACATCCGTCTCGGCACCCAGGTGGCTGCGAGCTTCTGCCCGGACGTACTCATGCACAGTCTGCGCTTCTTCGTCCGAGAGCAGATCGACCTGGTTAATCAGGATGATGACCTTGGTGCCGTAATCGCGGAGCTGCTGCAAGTATTCCAGGTTGCGGGCGGTCATGGCCTGGGTCGCCAGCATGACCATGAAGACCACATCGCTGCGGTGCAGGAAGCTGCGCGTCGTCTCCTCGTGCTGCTTGAAGATCGATTCCAGGCCGGGCGTATCGACAAAGGCGACCTTCTTCAGCAGCGGCGAGGGATAGAAGACCGATTCGACCTCGGCCCCCGACGCGATGCGGTCCGGCTCGTCACCCCAGCGCAGCAGACTGATATGATCGGTTGTAGGAGTCACGCCGACCGGCATCAGGTCCGGTTTGCCCATCAGGGCGTTAATCAGGCTCGACTTGCCGCCGCTGAAAGGCCCGACAAAGGCGACCATATAGGGATGATCGGCGTGGAACAGCGCGTCGCGCATCTGGACCAACTGCGCTTCCGGCAGATTATCCACCTTCGGCAGCACGTCCAGCAGTTCGGAAATGAGTTCGTACTCCCGGCGGCGCAGGGCTTCGTAATCCGTCGCCAGTTTCGACCCTGCCGCGTCTATGTCCTCGACAGTCACGCGTGATTCCTGTTCATCTTCGGTATTTATTCAGCATACCGCGCCTTGAGACGCGACACAATCCTGAAAACTTCCTGCGATTACGGTGTATCATTAGCCAATATTGACATGATTTGCTGAGGCCACTATGAGTGACAGTTTTCAACCAGTAGAACAGCAACTGCATATTATTCAAGCGCTGGACCAGATCCGCGATTCGACCGGCGACGAAGAAGACCCGGCGCGCATGTTTACGGCCATGTGCCGCTGTCTGAGCGAGGAATTCGAGATCGATTCCTGCGGTATCCTGCTGCTGGCCTCCGACAACGAAGGGATCGAACTCATCGCCAGTGCGGGCATGAGCGACGAAGACGTGCTGGCGTTGGGCCGGACAACCTTTAAGGGTGAAGAAGCGGTGCCGGTCAACAGCTTCGGCCTGCCCTTGAAGCTCAGCGGCGAGCAGTTGGGCGCGGTCGTGCTGCGCCGGAGCGGGCGCGATTTCGACGAGACAGAGCGGGCGCTGCTGCGTGTAGCGATTACGCAGATCGACTCCGCCGTCTTGCAGGCGCGCACCATCTGGAAATACCGCCAGCGCAATGTCGAACTGGCCGCCATCCACGAGATCGACCACCTGCGCGACGAAACGCCCAACGAGACCGACCTCATCGGCGGCTTCACCAACAGCCTGCTGCACTATTTCAACGCCGAACTCTGTATGGTCATGCTCACCCATTATGAAAGCGGCGAGATGATCCTGCGCGGCGTGGTGGACCGCACTGCCCTGCCCTCGGAAGCGCTCAGCGCGATCCGCGACATCGTGGCCGAAATTGACAATGTGCAGCCGATCCAGGCCCCCAGAGACTTCCCGAACCTGACCCTGCTGGCCGGGCCGCTGGTGGTCAGCGACGAGCGCCTGGGCGGGATCGTCATCGGACGCAGGGGCCGTTTTCGTGCCAGCGAGCAGCGTCTGCTGACGGTCATGGCCGCGCAAATGGATTCGGCCATCGCCTACAGCCGTATCCATCAGCAGCTTGAGCAGCGCAACAAAGAACTGGAGGTCATCTACCGCATCGACAGCATCCGCGATCAGGAGGTCGAGTTCGACAGCTTGCTTCAGAAAGTGCTGATGGAACTATGCAATGTGGTCTCCGGTGAGGCGGGCTACATCCTGCTCTATTCGGACCAGGATGAAAAGCCTTTTGAGTTCATCATGTCCACCGTCTCCGGCGCGCAGGACCTGACGCGCTACGGCGACGCGCTGCAAGAATTCTCGCGCGAGACGCTCGACAGCGGGCATATGATGTGCGATAACGATCTGAACCTGGACGAGGTGCGTTCGGTCGTGGCAATCCCGCTGATCCTCAACGAGAAGATTATCGGCGTCTTCGGCGCAGTCAACAGCCAGAACCCGCGCGGCTTCAGCCGGGAGGATCGCAAATTGCTCAGTGCCATCACCAGCCAGGTCGATACGGCCATCTTCGAGCGCCTGGAACGCCGCCGGATGCGCGCCCTGCTCAGCCGCTCGGTGGACCCGAACGTCCTCAACTACCTGCTGGAGCAGGCGGACTCTGCGCAGCTGCTGACCGGCGTGCGGGTGCAGCTTTCGGTCCTGTTTGCCGATCTGCGCGGCTCGACTCAGTGGACTGAACGCACTGAACCGGAAATCCTGGTCACAATCTTGAACGACTTCCTGGGCCAGATGACGGACGTCATCTTCAAGTACGGTGGCACGCTGGATAAATTCGTCGGCGACGAGGTCATTGGCCTGTTCGGATCGCCGCTGTATCTTGACGATCACGCCGAACGCGCCGCCAGAGCCGCATTGGAAATGCAGCAGATTCAAGCGCAGTTGATCGCCGATTACGCCGCTGCAGGGGCGCGAACTGCCGCCGATGGGAGTCGGCATCAGCCTCCGGCGAGGTCATCACCGGCGAATTCGGCCCGCCGATCCGCACCGATTTCACGGCGATGGGCCGGGCGGTCAACCTGGGGTCGCGGCTGTGTTCCGCTGCCGGGCCGGGCGAAATCTACATCAGCCAGGCGACCTATGAACTCGTCGAGAACAAGATCAAGGTGCAGGCGCTGGAACCGCTGACCCTCAAAGGCATCAGCCAGCCCACGCCGGTCTACGAACTGCTGGGCCTGAAAGACTCGTTAAATGCTGTACGACTTCCTGAGTTATGAACTGGGCACGCTTTACTGCGACTCCGTGAGCATCCGCGAGATCATCGCCGAAGTCGGCACGCCGGTCTATATCTATAACTTGAAACGCGCGCTGGAGAACCTGGCGCGCATCCGGGCCGCCTTTGCGCCACTGGACGCCCATATTCATTACAGCGTCAAGGCCAACGCCAACCTGAGCGTTTTGAAACAGCTTATTGACGCAGGCTGCGGGGATTGACGCGGTCAGTGCAGGTGAGATTCACCGGGCGCTGCTGGCCGGGGCTGCGCCGGAATCCATTGTCTTCGCCGGGGTCGGCAAGACAGCGGACGAATTGGCCTATGCGCTGGACAAAGGGGTCGGCTGGTTCAACGTGGAGAACGCCGCCGAACTGGACCTGCTGAACGACCTTGCGGCCAACGCCAGAACCGCCGCAGATCGCGCTGCGTCTCAACCCGGAAGTCAGCGCCAACACACATCCGCACATCGCCACCGGGCACGGCGGGGCCAAATTCGGCCTGACCGCCGAACATGTCGCCGACACTGCTGGCGCGCCGACTGACTACCCGAATCTGCGCTTCGCCGGGATTCACCTGCATATCGGCAGCCAACTGCGCGATACTGCCGCGACGATTCAGGCGATTCAGGCCGCACTGGCCCTGATCGAACCTTACCCGGATATGCGCACGATCAACATCGGCGGCGGGATGCCAGCCCGCTACCGCCCTGACGAGCCGCTTCCTGACATTGCCAGCTTCGCCGATGCATTGAAAACGCTGCTCAAAGATTACACCGTGCTGCTGGAGCCGGGACGCTCGATTATCGCCGATGCGGGGCTGCTGGTCGCCAGCACGCTCTACGTCAAGGAACAGGCCGGGCAGACTTTTGTGATTACCGATGCCAGCATGGCGGAGTTGATCCGCCCCGCGCTGTACCAGGCACATCATGAGATCATCCCGGTCGATGATCCAGGCGGTGCAGCCTTGCGGCCAGCTCAGGTGGTCGGCCCGGTCTGCGAAACAGCGGATGTGCTGGGTCATGATGTGATGCTGCCGACAGATGCGCCCGCACGATGCGCTGGCGATCCTCACCGCCGGGGCCTATGGCATGGTCATGGCGAGCAACTATAATCAGCGCCTGCGTCCGCCGGAGGTCGTAATTCTACCGGATGGCGCGCACTGGCAGATCGCCCGCCGCCGCGAAACCTGGGATGATCTGCTGGCTGCTGAGATAAAGCCCTAGAACAGCCAGTCCGGGTTCTCGAAGCCGCCGTACTCCTGGATCGCCCCGTAAATCTGCTGCGCCAGTTCGGTGCTGTTCACCCTGATGCCGCAGACACCATGCTCCAACCTGTTCTTGCGCGTTGTGCTGCCCTTTTTGATCTGCGTCTTGCGCAAACATGAGTTGGGTAGGTCCAACAAATCCAGCCAGTAGCGTTCGATTCGTTCAATCTCAAGCGGATCATGCGTGTGACAGTGAATATGAATCCGTATGGCACTGTCTTCAACCGTTGTTTCTTCACGCAAGAAGCGCATAAACAAGTTCAACATGTGCGGATCAGAGTTGACAAAGTAGACAATATTACGTTTCTTAGCACCTTCTGCCCAATACAACATGCAGGCAATGGCGTGCAGCATTGAACCCTGGCGTGCTTGCTCGCGCCCTGCCGCCTGATATTCTCGCCGCTGCTGACGTGCTCGCTCCCGATTTACACTCGCGCCTTTGTTTTGCGCCCCGTAACGTGCGTGATTCTTGTGTAAGGCCTCGACCTGCGCATCAGTAAGGGTGATGTCACGTACCCAACCGCTCAGTGTACTCTTGGGCACGCCGAGATGATCTGCAATATAGCCGAGTGAGTGTCCGTCACGGCGGAGTTGACGTGCCTGTTCACGAAGGATTCGTCTGTCCATTCTGCAAGAATTGTACCGCCTGGATTCGATGGACACGACTATAGCGCAAAGATTTCCGCGCCGAAAACTCGAAACAAAAAACCCGCTAATAGCGGGCTTCTTATTGTGGTGATAGGTAGACTTGAACTACCGACCTCACGATTATGAGTCGTGCGCTCTAACCAGCTGAGCTATATCACCACGAGACAGTCGCGGGGGTAGGATTCGAACCTACGACCTCCGGGTTATGAGCCCGACGAGCTACCTCTGCTCTACCCCGCAGGGAGGATACTATCATCTGGCAAATCTCAAGTCAATACTGGATTCGCCAGAGGGCCTGATGGTTCTCCCCGGCAGCTCAATTAGCTGTTACACTACGTACATTATGCTCAATCGCCTGCTGCAACAGTTCTGGAATGTGGCCGGGGCCGCGCCGATCCGCGTCAAAGTGCTAGGCATCGTCGTGGGTGTCATCGTGCTGCTGGGTGGCTTCATCATTATCCAGATGCAAGCCGTCATGACTGAACAGCTTCTGGATGGAATCACACACCAGGGAGTTGCGCTCAGCGCCGACATAGCGATCCACCTAACCGAACTCCACGGCGCAAACCAGGCCCAGGTCGACAGCTTGCTCGACCAGCTCAAGGAACACTACCGGAGCGCCAGCCATAACACCGATGTCCTCTACATCCTGATTGAGGACGAGCGCGGCCAGTTGATCGCAGGCACGGCAGGAAGCACCGCCCAGCCTCCGCTCACGACTCTTCAGGCAGACCCCTACAACGTGGAGAGGAGCGACGATGGGAGCAGTCTACAAATCAACCGTGCCTTGAGCAACAACGCAGGCGTCCTGCGGATCGGCATCGGGACCGAGCGGATTCACGACACGGTGAACACCGTCACCCTCCAACTCTTTTCAATCACGCTGGTCATGGTAGCGGTCGGCTTTGCCGCTGCGTTCTTCCTCACCTGGATCCTTACCCGGCCCTTGCTGGATTTGCTGGCGGCGACTCAGGCAGTCGCTCAGGGGGACTTTTCACGGCGGGTGCAGCGCTGGGCCAACGACGAGATCGGCGACCTGGTGGATGCCTTCAACCGCATGACAGCCTCACTCCAACAGGCAGAAGCGGAGCGTGAAGAACGCGATCAACTGCGCCGCCACTACGTGAACGCGGTGATTACTGCTCAGGAAAATGAACGGCAGCGCATCGCCCGCGAACTGCACGACAGCACCGGCCAGTCGCTGACCTCGCTGCTGATCGGCTTGCAGAACCTCAAGCGGCTCCCGGCTGGCGAGGAACTAGACGGACACATCGACGAACTACGTGAGGTGATTACAGCTTCTCTGGACGATGTGCGCGGCATGGCCTGGCGGCTGCGGCCCAGCGCGCTCGACGATCTCGGCCTGCTGAGCGCCCTGGAACACTACCTGGAGGAATACCGCGCGCGCTATGACATTCAGGTTGAACTGGTCGCCAGCGGCCTGGATGGGCGTCTGTCACTCGACATCGAAACGGCCATTTATCGCATTGTGCAGGAGGGACTCACCAACATCGCGCGCCATGCCAGATCAAGCAGTGCCAGCGTTATCATCAACCGCCGGAACCACTTGATTCGCGTCATTATTGAAGATAAGGGGATCGGCTTCGACCCGACGACCGTTGGCCGCTCACAGTATGGGAGTCTGGGACTCCAGGGCATTCGGGAACGCGCCGAACTGCTCAAGGGCCAGCTTACGATTGAGTTGCAGCCAGGACAGGGGACCACATTGTATATCGAAATACCGGACCCAACCAATGAAGAGGACAACTCATGACTGCACGGATTCTCATCGCGGACGATCACGCGGTACTGCGTGCCGGGCTGCGCCTGTTGATCGACAACGAACCCGACCTGGAAGTGGTGGCCGAAGCCGAAAATGGCACTGAAGCCTTGCAGAAAGCCGAGGCATTGCACCCGGACGTTGTGCTGCTGGACATCAATATGCCCGTCGCAGATGGCCTCTCCACCCTGCCTGCGCTGCACAGCAGCCTGCCGGATACGCGAGTCTTGATGCTGACGATGCACGACGACGCCCACTATCTCCAGGAAGCCCTGAGCGCGGGCGCTGCTGGTTACGTGCTCAAAAAGGCGGCGGACAAAGAGCTGCTGATGGCGATCCGGGCCACGCTGCGCGGCGAGACTTACATCCACTCGGCCATGACGCAAAAGCTGCTCGATAACGTCATGCACCCCGACACTGCGCCCCAAGAGGAGGACCCCTGGCAGGCGCTTTCGGAGCGCGAACACGATGTCCTGCGGCTGGTAGCGCTGGGCTACACCAACAGCGAAATCGCCGGAGAGCTTTTTCTGAGCGTCAAGACAGTCGAGACCTACCGGGCGCGCGGCATGGAAAAGCTCGGTCTGGAAACCAGGGCACAGTTGGTGCGTTCGGCCCTGGAACACGGCTACATGGATTGACATAATCTCAAAAAAGGATTGACTATGACCCAGACTATGCCTGCCCCGCAGGATCAGGCTGTCTTTTGCAGCAAGGCCGGTGGCTATCGCGGACTCTGGCACGGTCAGACGCCGACTCACGACGAATATGTCTATAAATACAGCGGCGGGCTGGGCACCTATCCGCATCAGAGCCGCCCCTTTGCCATCTATCGCCCGGAAGTGAACAAAACCTTTTTCTGCTGGGGCGGTACCGTGCCGGATTTCAAGCCTTATGACCAGCACTACGGCCCGAACCAACTGCTGCACATGGTCTCCTATTATGACCACAACAGCGGGCAGGTCCCGCGCCTGACGATCCTCTTCGACAAATATTCCGGCGATGGGCACGATAACCCGGTCATTACGATAGATGATGCGGGCTACATCTGGATTTTCTCGCCCTCACACGGCCACTGGACTACGCCGTCCTTCATCCATCGCAGCAGCCAGCCTTATTCGATTGAGCGCTTCGAGACGGTGCGTAGCGACTGGCTGTACGCCTATCCGCAAATCTGGCACGGCCCCAAGGGATTCTTTCTGATGCACACACAGTACGACAACGGACGCAAGCTGCGCTGTGCCACCAGTCCCGACGGCCTCAACTGGACCCCACCGCTGCGACTGGCGGAGATCGAACAGGGCCACTATCAGGTGACGGCGATGCGCGAGGGCCGGGTCGTGACCGCCTTCAACTATCACCCAACCGAAGGCGGCCTGGAAGCACGCACGAATCTCTACGTGATGCAGTCGGTCGATAACGGCGAGACCTGGACCACCGATGACGGGCGAAGTCCTGGACCTGCCGCTGACGCAGATCGAGAATCCGGCCCGCATCCGCGATTACCGCGCCGAAGGTCTGCTGGTCTACATGAAGGACATCACCTTCGATGCGGCTGGGAATCCGGTCGTGCTGTACATCACCTCGCATGGCAACCTGCCCGGCCCGCAGAACGATCCGCGCACCTGGACGACAGCGCGCTGGACCGGCTCGGATTGGGAGTTTCGGCCCATGACGCAGTCGGACAGCAATTACGACATGGGACCGCTGTATATCGAGGGCGAGACCTGGCGCATCATTGGCCCGACTCAGCCGGGCGCGTTTGCTTTCAATCCCGGCGGCGAGATCGCGCTGTGGACCAGCGAAGATCAGGCCGCGTCCTGGCAAATGCAGCGGCAGTTGACCAACAACAGCGCGGGCAATCACAGCTTTGTGCGCCGTCCGGTGAATGCGCATCCCGATTTCTATGCCCTATGGGCGGACGGCAATCCGCGCGAACCTTCGCCGTCGCATCTGTATTTCACCAACCGTGCCTGTGACGCAGTCTGGCGTCTGCCGCCGGTGATGACAGCGGATTTTGCCCTGCCGGAAGCCGTGTTTTAGCCTACCGTTTGCTGCGGGAATCGGCTATAATAAGGCTCCCCAATCGAACTTACGTTCTGCGAGGAGCGCTATGCCACCCTTTGAGATCGTTTCCGAGTTCCAACCGACCGGCGATCAGCCTCAGGCCATTGCCGAACTGGTCGATGGCATCAATCACGGCCTGCGCCGCCAGACGCTGCTGGGCGCAACCGGGACCGGTAAGACCTTCGCCATCGCGCACGTCATCCAGGCCACACAGAAGCCCGCGCTGGTCATGGCCCACAACAAGACGCTGGCCGCTCAGCTTTACGCCGAGTTCAAGGAACTCTTTCCGCGCAACTCCGTCGAATACTTCGTCAGCTATTACGACTACTATCAGCCGGAAGCTTACGTCCCGCGCCACGATCTCTATATCGAGAAGCAGACCGAGATCAACGACCATATCGAACGCCTGCGCCTCTCGGCCAGCGCTGCGCTCAACTACCGCCGTGACGTGATCGTCGTCGCCTCGGTCTCCTGCATTTACGGCATCGGCGACCCCAGTATGTGGCGCAAGTCGGCTGTCACTCTGTCGGTGGGCGATACCATCCGCCGGGATACGCTGCTGCGCAATCTGGTGACGATCCAGTACAGCCGCAACGATATGGATCTGCGGCGCGGCACCTTTCGCGTGCGTGGCGATACGCTCGAAATCGTACCCGCTTATGCCGAGACGGCCTACCGAATCACCATGTTTGGCGATGAGATCGAGCGTATGATCGAGTTCGATGCCCTGACCGGCGAGATTCTGACGCAGCACGATTCGCTGGTCATCTACCCGGCGCGCGAATACATCACCGACGACGACAAGATGCGCCAGGCCGTAACCGATATTGAGGTCGAACTGCGCGAACAACTGGCGCTGCTGCGGGCACAGGACAAGATCGTCGAGGCGCAGCGCCTGGAACAGCGGGTCAATTACGACATCGAGATGATCCGCGAAGTCGGCTTTACCAGCGGCATCGAGAACTATTCGCGGCATCTAGACCAGCGCCCGGCAGGAAGCCCGCCCTTCACGCTGGTCGATTACTTCCCGGACGATTACCTGCTGGTCATCGACGAGAGCCACATGACCATCCCGCAGGTGCGCGGCATGTACAATGGCGACCGCTCACGCAAGGTGGCGCTGGTGGATTACGGTTTCCGGCTGCCAAGCGCCTTCGATAACCGCCCGCTCAAGTTCGACGAGTTCGAGCAGCGCATGGGCCAGACGATCTTTACTTCCGCCACACCCGGCCCCTATGAGGATGAGGTCAGTGAGGCGGTCGTTCAGCAGATCATTCGCCCGACCGGCATCCTCGACCCCGAAGTCGAGGTACGCCCGGTGGAAGGCCAGATCGAGGACCTGCTGCAAGAGGTCGCCCAGCGCGTCAAGAAGGGCCAGCGCGCGCTGATTACGACCCTGACGCAGCGTATGGCCGAGGATCTCTCGGAGTATCTGATCGAGATGGGCGTGAAAGCCAATTACCTGCACGCCGAGATCGAGACGCTGGAGCGGGTCGAGATCCTGCGCGATCTGCGCATGGGCGTCTACGATGTGATCGTGGGTATCAATCTGCTGCGCGAGGGCATCGACCTGCCGGAGGTCTCGCTGGTGGCTATTCTGGATGCTGACAAAGAGGGCTTTTTGCGCTCCGAGCGGGCCTTGATTCAGAATATTGGCCGCGCCGCACGGCATATCGAAGGCAGGGTCATCCTCTACGCCAACCACATGACGCCTTCAATGGAGCGTGCCATCGCCGAGACTAACCGCCGCCGCGCAATCCAGCAGGAGCACAACGAGACGCACGGCATCGAGCCGACCAGCATCGTCAAGCAGGTCCGCGACCTGACCGACCGCGTGCGCACGATGATCCAGGACGATCTGCGCACAGAGGCGGGTATCCCGGCTGATGGGGTCCCGCTGGCGGATCTGCCGCGTGACGAGATGCAGCGGCTCATCAATGAGCTGGAACGCGAGATGAAAGCGGCGGCCCAGCAGCTAGAGTTCGAGAAGGCCGCTGTGCTGCGCGATCAACTCATGGAGTTACGCGGTGCCCTGGTCGAAAAAGAGGGTCAGGGCAGCAAACTGTTCACTTAGGGTATACTGTTCTCAACCGTCTGTGTGTAGGGGCGATCCGCTGTGATCGCCCACATAACGCTTATGCCAATCCATTTCCGCGAGAACCAGTATCCGGGCATCAACGCCCATTTGCAGAGCTATCTCCAAAATGAGACCGGTGGCTGGGAGAGCTTTCACGCCGATTACATTACTTTTCTGCGGGTCGGACTTGATAACGAGCTGCCGCCCGGCTACGTGGCTCGCTCTGAAATGGGCCTCCAGATCAGCGAAATCGCACCATCACAGCGCCAACCCAGTCGCAGTAAGCCAGACATCATGATTTTTCAACGTGGAGTCACGACCACACAAGGACGTACAGACGGCATCGTCGCAAGGCCAACCGCAACCTACGCAATCTCGGAGACATTGGAACCCCAGGAAACGCTGACTGGACTGGTTATCTATCAGACGGGCGAAGGAACACCACCAGGACGCGCTATCACACGTATTGAAGTGTTGTCGCCTGCCAACAAACCCGGCGGGTCACATCACCGTGCCTATATCCAGAAGCGTACAGAAACGCTGCGAGCGGGTCTCCGTCTCGTCGAGCTTGATTTCCTCCACGAATCCCGGCCCATCATCCATATCATCCCCAGCTACCCTGACCATGAGGAGGGCGCTCGTCCATACAGCATTATCGTCAGCGATCCACGTCCTTCATTGGATCAAGGTCAAACGGCGTTGTACAGCTTTGAAGTAGATCAAATCCTTGAAGCCATCTCGATCCCACTGGCTGGTGCCGATCATCTCGCCTTTGACTTCGGCGCTGTTTACGATCAGTGCTATGCCAGCAGTCGTTTCTTCGGCGAAACAATTGATTACGCACAGTTTCCCGTCCGCTTCGAGCGCTACAGCACGGCGGATCAGCAGCGCATTCGAGCGCGGATGCAGGCCATCGCGGCCAGCGTTATCGGCTGAAAACCAGGCTCAGCGGTTTACCTGATTTTCATAGACGGCAGTTTTTAATCGCTGTCTATACCACGAAGGCCCCATTCTCGTAGAACAGGTCACCGTCCACATGAATCGTGCTGTCAGTGGCGCATATCGCAGATCATATCCCAATGCACGGCACTCTCGTTCTTGCTGCCGGTTTCTTCGTAGCCCCTGCCAATCGCCATGTGGACGGTGCCGCCGATCTTCTCGTCAAAGAGAATGCTGCCGGTGAACTGCTGGATGCCGAAATTGGTGCCGATGGCGAACTCGCCCAGATAGCGCGAGCCGGAATCGGTGTCGAGTTGGGCGAACAGCAGGTCTTCATTCTGTTCAGCGCTGGCCTCGACCACCTTACCATCTTCGAACTTGAGCGCAATGCCAGAGACGGCTCGCCCACCGACAATCGAGGGATAGTCGAACTTGACCCAGCCCTGCACCGAGTTCTCGACCGGACCGGTGAA
Organism: uncultured Chloroflexia bacterium; assembly: GCA_963772595.1. Taxonomy (GTDB): domain Bacteria; phylum Chloroflexota; class Anaerolineae; order Aggregatilineales; family Phototrophicaceae; genus CAVYXZ01. Next base: position 57,221 of record CAVYXZ010000007.1, read on the forward strand.
GATCTCGCCGCTGGGCATGTTCTTATGGCCGTCGCTGTTGACGAAGCTGCGGCCCTCAATCGAGAGGTCCAGGTCGATATTCGGTCCCTGCGCCTTGATGTGCCGCTTGCCGACCAGCCAATCGACCTTTTTCTGCTGTTCGACGCTGATCTTTTGCCATTCGGCGACCGGGTCTTCGCGGTCGCAGAAGGTCGCGCCATAGACGAAGTCGGCGTACTCTTCCAGGCTCATGTTGGCTTCCTGTGCCTTCGCCTCGGTCGGGACCTGTGTGCCCACCCACTTGAATGTCCCCGCCGCCGCACGGCTCAACCGCGTATCTAACCAGGGGCGCAGCGCCTTACGCTGCTGCTGCATCCGCAAGGCCGGGATGTTGGTCATCGAGCGCGTGTTATTGGTCGCGCCAACGCGGATATAGACATCCGCCTGCTCGTAATACAGATTCAGCGCCGGATCGAGCCATTCCAACTGGGCATCACTGCCATCGCGCAGCAGCATCCGCTGCATGGTCTCATCGCTCATCAGCAGCGAAGGATAGCCCCCGGCTTTTAGAACCGCCTGATAGATGTCGCGCAGCGCATCCAGGGCGCTCACGTCGCCCAGAATCCCCACCCATTCACCAGGCTGCACGGCGGTGGAATAGTTCACCAGCACGTTCGCCAGACGGGCCAATCGAATATCGTTCATGCCATGTACTCCTTCTATGTGAAACAAAAAACGGCACACTGGCCGCTTGAACGCACACTCTGGGATGGGCCTTAGGCCATTCGTTCACGCTCCCTCAGCGCCCCCGTAACGCCAGAGTCCCCCCACCATTGTACCCAGAATCTGCGTTTCGAGAATCTCCGCCGGAGGAATGGTATACAGGTCGCGGTCCAGCAGCACTAAGTCCGCCAGATAGCCCGTTTTGAGCATCCCCAGGTGGTCCTCCATGCGCGCCGCATAGGCCGGGCCGCTGGTATAACCGCGCAGCGTCTCGTCCATCGTCAGGCGCAGTTCCGGGTACCAACCCTCCGGGCCGGGTGAGCCATCGGGCCGCTGGCGTGTCACTGCCGCGAAGATCGTCTTGAGCGGTTCGAAGGGTTCAATTGGCGAATCGGTGCCCAGCGCAATCCTGGCTCCCTGCTCGATCTGAAGCCGGATGTTATAGCTCCACTGGCAGCGCTCGCCCCAGCCGCGTTCCGCCGCCTCGTAATCGGAGGTCGCATGGCGGGGCTGCATCGAGGCAATAATGCCCAATTCAGCCAGCCGTGAAGCATCGTCGGGATGAATAATCTGCACGTGTTCGATCCGGTGCCGACGCGAGTTGGGCGTCTCGCCGCGCTGCGCTTCTTCCCGGCGCACGGCTTCGAAGACATCCAGCACGTCATGGACCGCGCGGTCGCCAATGGCGTGAATCGAGGCTGCAAAACCGGCTGCGCTGGCCCGGCTGACCGCCTCCTGCATCACTTCTTTGTCGATCACAGAGATACCGTAATTGCTCGGCTCGTCGTCGTAAGGCGCGACCATCGAGGCTGTGCGCGGCCCCAACGCGCCGTCGGCAAAGACCTTGAGCGCGCCCAGGCGAATCCAGTCGTCGCCGAAGCCCGTGCGCAGACCACTTTCTAAGGCCGCGTCGATCCATTCCAGCTTGACCTGCTTCAGCACACGCATCCCAAGCTGGCCGCGTTCGCGGAGAATTTGCAGTGCCTGCAACGAATCCGGTTCGTCGAAATCGTGGAAACCAGTTAAGCCAGAAGCCAGCGCTAAAGCCTGAGCATCCTGCATCTGCTCAGCAAGCTGGGTCGGGCTGGGCCGGGCAATCTGATCGGCAACCAGCCCCATGGCGGCTTCGAAGAGGAGACCGGTCGGCTGACCGGCAGTATCGCGCTGGATCTGCCCACCGGGCGGATCGGCTGTGCTGGCAGTGATTCCGCAGCGCTTCAAGGCAGCGGTATTCACCCAGGCGGCGTGCCCGCTCTTGGCCGCCAGATAGACCGGGTGCTGCGGCGCGACCGTATCCAGATCGGCAGCAGACGGGAAAACCGGGTCCGGCCAGGCGTCCTGCGTCCAGCCAGAGCCGCGAATCCACTCGCCCGGTGCGGTCTGGCGCACACGTTCGGCGACCCGGTCGAGCGCAATGGCTTTGTCGGGCACTTCGAACACGTTCACCCAGCGCAGACTCTGGGACGTCATGGACCAGTGCATGTGCGCGTCGGTCAGGCCTGGGATGACCACCCTGCCGCCCAGATTCTCACGCAGGGTCCCAGCATCCGCCAGGGCCAGCATCGACTCATCATCGCCCAGCGCCACGATTCGTTCCCGGCTGATCGCCAGGGCCGTCACCTTCGGCTGGGCCGGGTCTAAGGTGTAGATACTGCCATTGAAGAGGACACGGTCAACGAGGCTCATCGCGTCTGCACCATAGCGAGCGCCTGGCGCACTTCCTCGCGGGTCGGCGCGCCTTCCAACCAGGGTCGTGTAATCGCGGTCGCACCCAGGTAAGCAGCCACCTGAGCCACCGCCTGCATGTCACCGCCGAGCATGTCCTTGCTCGCCAGCACAGCCGCCGCGAAGACGTCACCTGCACCGGTCGTGTTAACTACGTCGAACTGCGGGGTGTTGTAGTGATGAGGCTGGCCCTTGTCGTAGTAGGTACCGCCCTTATCAGCACGGGTCACAAAGAGATGCGGCACAGCCTCGGCGAACAGGCCTTCGAGTTCCGGGGCGGCTTCAATGTCTTCCTCACTGAAGACGACGATGTCGATATGTTTGAGCACGTCGGCATCGAACCAACGCTTGAAATGCACCCGGCCATCGGCGTCCCAGCGCCGCAGCCAACCTTGCAGGGTCAGCATCACGGTCGAACCGCTGAAGGCTTCGGCCAGCGCAGGCTCGACTTCGTCAGTCAGCGGGGCCAGATGCACCAGCGGCGTTGTCCGCCAGGCTTCGGGCACATCCTGCACGCGCAGCGGACTCGCTACGCCGCGAATATACTGGGTCCGGTGGCCCTGCGCATCGTAGACGTTTTCAAAGGTGCTGGTGGACTCTGCCGGGATCACCTGCATCTCGGTCACATAAGACCGCAGGCCATCCAGCAGCGGTTCGGGTGTAGCCGCGCTGGTCAGCAGGCGCAGCGGCAGGCCAAAAGCGTGAACGGCCCGCGCCGCATAAGACGCCGTGCCGCCCAGCCGTCGATTGCCTTCCGGCGTGAGATCCGCCGTGATATGACCAATGAGCAGATAATGGGGCGTCATGTCATAAGGGGACGATAGTGACTTTACGGCCCGACCCCTCGCCGACGCTGCGAGTCTCTACGTCCTCACGGTCGCGCAGCGCCAGATGGATGATGCGCCGTTCGTAAGGCGGCATCGGCTCCAGCGTAATTGTGCGGCCCTGCTCCACCGCCTGATCCGCCATGCGGGTCGCCAGATCGTTGAGCTTGCTCATGCGGCGCGACTTGTAGCCCTTCAGGTCCACAACAATATTGGCCCGGCGCTGCAATTCACGACTGGTAATCAGGCGCGTGATATATTGCAAGGAGGCCAGTGTTTCGCCCCGACGTCCGATCAAAGCGCTGAGGTCCCCAGGGCCGGTCACTTCCAGCAGCCAGGGCGGCGCGGAATCGCTGTCCGGTTCCGGTTCAGCACGGCGCACAATCACCTCAGTGCGATACTCCATCTTTTCCAGAAGTTCGGTCAGGACCACCTTGCCGACCTCGGCATCTTCGTCCAGGGGTCCCTCGTAGGGCGCGGCGTAATAATCGCCCCCGTCCTCCGGGTCTTCTTCGCCACCTTCGTCGTACTCGTCGTCGTCGTCGTATTCGTCTTCGGTGTACTCATCTTCATCGTACTCGTCGGCGACTTCGTCCTCGTCATCCTCAACCGGCTCAGGCTCGGCTGGCCGCGCAGGGGCACTGACCAGAAGCTGCAAGCGCACCCTGGCGGGACGCGACCCCAGGCCCAGCATTCCCCGGCTTGGCTCCTCAAGGACCTCGACGATCACGTCGTTGGGGCCAACCCCCAACTCGGACAAGCCGTTTGCAATAGCCGCTTCTACATCGTCCCCGGTCGCCTCAATTGAACGCTCTGTGTTCATAGGCCCATCCTTCATTTGTGACAATAAGTCATTTTGACTTAACTTTACGCTTAGTTTTTGGTTCGAGATCTCGCCTGCCGTTTTCGATGGCCTTACGGGCTGGCCCGGTATCCGGCGATTCCTCCTTCGCTGAGCCAAAACCCAGCAGCTTGCGCAGGTCCAGTTTGGACTTGCCCATCAGGCTGTACTGCACGATCCCGATCAGGTTCGAAATCACGAAGTAGACCGACAGGCCCACCGAAAAGGACAGCGAGAAGAAGCCGAACATCAGCGGCATGATCGTCGTCATCGACTGAGTCATGCCCTGCATCTGGTTAGGCTTGCCATCCTCCGAATCCGCCGGAGGTGTTGGCGGCAAGGTCAGCTTGGACTGCGCCCAGGTCGTCACCAGTACCAGTACCGGCAGGGCCAGTGCCCACTGCGGATTATTCGTCGGCGGTCTGCTGAGGTCCATCCCCAGCCACATATTGTTCAGCGGCACCAGATGGTCCAGGCCGGGCAGCAAGAAGCGCCCGGAGAGATCCAACAGTTGGAAGGGCGTCGCTGCCAGCGTGAAAATGATCGCCTGATACAGGCCGATCAGGATCGGAAACTGGATGACCAGCGGCAGACATCCGCCGAAAGGATTAACGCCGTGCTCCTTATACAAGGCCATCTGTTCCTGGGCCAGCTTCTCACGGTCGTTCTTGTGCTTCTCCTGGAGTTTCTTCAACTCCGGCTGAAGCTCCTGCATAGCCTTTGACGAGCGCTGCTGCTGGGCTGTCAGCGGCAGAATTGCCAGCCGTACCAGCACCGTGAACAGCACAATCGCCAGGATGATGTTCTCACCCAGGATCGAATACAGCAAAGTCAGCAGAGTGATGAATGGATTGAGGATTAGATCCCACATAAACGTTGTACTCCTTGAATCACACCCTGCTTAACGACCGTAACCCCACACGCGCTCCCCATTCTGGAGCGTGTACGCGGCTAAAAGTTCGGAATTCTCCGGTGTCCCTGCCAGGACCAGCGGCTCTTTGATACCCAGCAACTCATTCTGATCCACGAGTACGAGATCGGTCACGACCTCGCCTGCGAGTTCTCGCCCCCAGAATATACTACCATCCGCACGACTTAACCAGTAAAGCTTGTGATCGCGCGACCCGACGACGACGTATTCGCCGGAAACCAGCGGCGACATGCGAATGGCTTTATCACCGGCCTGTTGGGTCCAGCGTTCGTCGAAGCCATCCCCCGTAATATCGAGGGCATAGACCATGCCGCTGAGATCGGCCACATAGGCCACACCATCGATAATTGTCGGCGCGCCCCAGACCCAATCTTTGGTGTTATAGGTCGCCAACACCTCGCCATCCAGCGAGATCTGGAGCACCTGTCGGGCGAAGGTCCCCAGGTAGAGTTTATCTTCATACAGGACCGGGCCTTCGGTCGCTGCGCCATCCAGGGGCAGGTTCCAGATTTCCTCGCCGGTTTCCGGGTTCAGGGCATAGAGATGATGATCAAGCGAGGTGAAATACAGCACATCGTTATAGATCAAGGGCCTGGACCAGATGACCTGGTCGGTCACAAAGCTCCACTGCTCTTTCCAGCTATCCGGTTCCAGCGCTACCATCGTGCGTTCGACGCCCACGTAGAGCAAATCATTCGCCAGAGTCGCACTCGCCACAACCTGGCCGCTGAGATCACGCCCCTCGGCGGTCGCAGCGCGCGCGGTCGCCAGATCAACCTCGTAAATCTTCTTGTTGTAGGCCGGGACGATCAGCGTGTTGGCGTCCTTCATAACCGGTGCCGAGTAGAATTGATTCTGCGTGGGCTGCGCGCCTTCGAAATCCCACAGGCGGGGCTTACCTTCGTCGTCTACCCGCACTTCGCCATCCGCGTTGCGCAGTTTGACCTGTGACCCATCGGTGCTGTTGAGCATGACGATCTTGTCATTGTAGGTCAGGAGGATGTGCTGCCCATTATCCAGAAGCTGGATGCTGGGCCAGCGGGCTTCCCGGCGGATCGGCACACAGGCGGCAGCCATCACCAGGGCAAGCAGTGCAACCGCCAGTAAACGGCGGCGCAGCAGAGCTTTCAGGGTCTTCAATCTTTACTCCTCGAAATCAGGAACCGGGTCGTAACCGCCGGGGTTCAAGGGATGGCAGCGGGCAATTCGTTTCACCCCCAACCAGCCGCCCCGGATCACGCCGTAGCGTTCTATCGCCTCGTAGGTATAAACCGAGCAGGTAGGCTCAAAACGGCAGCTCGACGGCAAACTCGGTGAGATATAGCGTTTGTAGAATCGGATCAACGCCAGTGCAAGTGCTTTCACGATAAATCGCTTTCGCTATTCAGTAAACCAGCCTCAAGGGCCAACTTCCTTATTATACGTCGAATAGCAGCGGATGGTTGCCCCACCAGGGCCGGTTGGGCCACGATAACGACATCGTAGCCAGCCTGGAGATCAGCCTGAAGCGTCCGAATCACCTCGCGCAACTGGCGGCGCAGCCGGTTACGCACAACGGCCTTGCCAACTCGGCGGCTGGCAACAAAACCATAGCGGTTGTGCGCCAGCCCGTTCGGTAAGACCATCAGGCGCAGCCGCTGGTGCGAATAGCGTCTGCCCTTCGCCCAGAGGCGCTCGAAATCCGTCCGGCGGCGCAGCCGCTCGTGACGCCGCACTCAGGCTTTCCAGTTCACCTTCTTCACGTGATTCGGTGTGACAGTCAGTTGGTGACGGCCCCGGCGGCGGCGGGCCTTGAGCACACGCCGTCCATTCTTGGTCTGCATCCGTTGGCGGAAGCCATGCACCCGCTTGCGACGGCGGATTTTAGGCTGATAGGTTCGTTTAGTTGACATCGCGCGCAACCTTAATAAACTGCTGTGGACTGAACAGGGGGCCAGTATACATGAGCGCCTATGCGTGGTCAAGCCGACGCTTGAACACGGCTCTTAATTCAAGTATAATCGGTCGTCAATCTGAAAATCCTGACTTCTATTGTTTTCCCCCGGTTAAGCTGGAGGCAGTCTATATTCATGCCGGCGCATCATTGGGCGCGAAATTTTCAAATCACCTCGAACGACATCGAATACCTTTCCGGTCTGCTGCTGGAACGTGAGCAGCCCCTGTCAACCGAAACCCTGGCTGGCATCCTGATCGAAGAGCGGCTGGCGCAAGAAGTGGCCGCACTGAAGGAACGTTTTAAGGATGCTCGTTTCTATAACCCTGCCGAACGTTATGATGTCGGCCAGCGGATCATCTTTCCAGCCCTCGATTACGCCTCTGGCAGCGTCGTCAGCGAGCGTGAAGGGCTGAATCCAGAATATGAGACCTTTACCGTCATTAAGGTTCAGTTCGACAACGGCGGACAACCGGTCAAAGAGTATGCCAGCGCGCTGGCCGCGCCGCATAGCCTGAGCCGCCCTATCGGCGATGAGGGTATCGAAAACGACTTCTTCACCGCTGAGGTCAGCGCCGAAGAACTCATGGCCGATGCTGAACTGGACGTGGTCAACCGGCTCGACGACAGCCTGCACAAGGCCGGGAGCCTGGTCCAGATGGCCGGTCTGTGGTTCCCGCGCGAACTGCTGCTCGAAGTCAATATCGGCCATATCAACCTGGCCGAAGCGGTGCTGGATATGAACGGCGGCGGCCCGCTCAGCACTGAGGACATCCTCCGGGAAATCGGCGAACTCGGCAGCAACACCCCCGAACTGGAAGCCTTCTCGCTCAATTACGTCCTCAAGGACGATAACCGTTTTGATGAGGTCGGCCCTAAAGGTTCGGTCATGTGGTATCTGCGGCGGCTGGAACCGGAGTTCGTGCGCGAGATCCCGGCCATGCTCAAGTACACGCCTATCGACTACGACCGCGCCCTGCTCGACGGCGAGATGCTGGACCTGGAGCGCGAGATCGACGACGAGTTATCCAATCTCGACAGCTCGCCGCACCGGGGCAGCGCAACCGTCATCTACCCGCACCGGCGCATGGGCACCCTGCCGTTGAACGCCGCCTTAAAGGTGATCTTCCCGACCGGCCAGAAGACCGAGCGTACCTACGTGATCCTGGTCGATGGTCAGGACGGCGAGGAGTACCCGGCCTGGGTATTGAACAAGGGCGGCTACGTTTACGGCCTCAACAATTTTTACCGCAAGCACCGCCTGCCGATTGGGACCTATGTCACCGCTGCCCAGACCGACTCGCCCGGCAAGTTCGAGATCAATTTCAACGCCTACAAACCGCGCTCCGAATGGGTGCGAATCATCGTGCCCAGGGGTGAGCAGTTCAGCATTGAAGAATCCAAGCGCGCTATTGGCGCCGACTACGATGACCTGATGGTCCTCGGTGCCGACGAACTCGAACAGGTAGACCACCTCTTCGAGATCACTCAGCGGCAGAGCAAGACGCTGGCTGCCGTCATCCGCAGCGTGATTACGGCACTGATACCGCTGACAGCACAGGGCACAGTCCACGCCAAAACCATCTACAGCGCAGTCAACGTCCTCAAACGATGCCCGCCCGGTCCTATACTCGCTACACTGAGCGCGCACCCTGACTTCGAGAATGTTGGGGGCCACTACTGGAAGTTGAGCAGTTCATAGGAGGCTGTCGTCGTGAAAACCATCAGCAAACCGAGTCTGCTTGTCAAGCCAACGCTCGATACCCGCTTTTCGATTGACTATTCCTGGTGGGATCGTTCCAGCGAGGACCTGCGCACCTATTTGCTCAGCCATCTGCTGCCCGAACAGCGCGAACGACTCAGCACCAGCGAAGCCGGGAGCGTGGTCGATTACATTGACCCGGAGACCGGCGAGGTCTCGCCGCTTGACGAACTCAACCTGGCGATCAAAATCGCCGCGGAAGACCCACAGTTCATCAATCCGCAGACCTCCCTGGTAGACAGCGTTTTCCGCGTCTTTCTTGCCAACGGCAACCAGCCGCTTACGCCGACCGAACTGGCCGAACGCACAGGCCGCAGCAGTTCCACGATCCTCAAGACCTTCAGCAGCACCCGTATTTACAAAGGAATCCGTCCCCAACTCCCTGACGAGGATGAATAGTCTTTCCAGAAAGTTGTCCAGCCTATGAGTCGTGTCATCAACACTGACGGTCCCGGCAAGCGGCGCAATCAGAATATGCGCACCGGAGCCGAAATCCTTCGCCGCCTCAGCACGAAACCAGGGATAGACGCCGAAACCAAAGACATGGTCGCCCTGCTGGTCTACTGCCTTCAGGACATCGCCAGCGGCATTGACGAATCCGCCCAGGCCTGGGAGAAGCGTGACTACTGGATGAAAGCCGAGAAATTCCGCGAGCGCTGGGGCTGGAGCCAGATACTGGGGGATCATCTGCTGCATCTGGTGCTTGAAGACGACTGGCAGCGGCTGCCGGAACTGATGGTCAAGCTGCTGCCGCATTTCAGCCACATCAAGATCAACAAGTTTATGCGCAAAGAGAGCTTGTGGGCCGGGGCCTACGAACGCCTGCTGGCCGAGGATCCCGCGCAGCGCTAATCGAAATGGGCGTCCACCCAGGGCGCAATCGCTGCATAATCAGGAATCGCCACGCCGTCCGCCGTCGCCGTGATGGTGCTGCGGTCGATGACGAAACGATCCGCGCGCGGCCCACCCAGCAGCAGCGCCGGGGCCAACTTCAGCCACTCCCACAGATTGATATTGCTGTCTACATGGCTGCTCAGCGCATTTGCCGCGCCGGGCCAGGTCAGCGGATTCGCCAGCTTTGCCAGCAAGGCGGTCAGCACCTGCTGCTGGCGCGCTACGCGCTTATAGTCGTCGTCTGAGTAGCGCGTGCGGGCATAGATCAGGGCGCGTGCGCCATCCATCCACTGCGATCCCGGCTCAAAGCGCACTGTCGTGGTGCCGTAATCCTCGGTTGGATAGTTGTAGTCCACCAGTGCGTAAGGGACGTCGATGGTTACGCCGCCGACTGAGTCAATCAGCGCGACGAAGCCTTCGAAGTTCAAGCGCAGGTAGCCTTCGGGCGTGACGCCGAAGTTCTGGGTCAGCGCTGAGGACAGCAGCGGGGGGCCGCCGCCCGCCTGCTCCATCTCGCCCAGCATGTTGACCGCATTGATGCGCTGCAAACCATAGCCAGGCACGTTCACCGAAAGATCGCGCGGGATGGAGAGCGCTGCTACCTGAAACCGTCCGGGATCGACGCCGACGAGCATGATCGTATCGGCGCGGGTTAGCCAGCCTTCGCCCGCGCGGCTGTCCACGCCCAGTACCAGGATGTCAAAATGAGCGGGTGGCAGAAGCAGATAGACCAGCAGCCAGGCCGGGCAGGCCCCCAGCATGATGACGAGCAGCGGTAGAAAGCGCCAGCGCTTCAACCGAAGACAATTCCCAGGTCGCGCGCCATCTGCACCATATCACCCGCAGGATCGACCAGCTTCATTTGAATAGCCTGATGAATCGGGAGTTCGACGATCTGAGTCCCCTGCAAGGCGACCATGTGTCCCCATTTCAACTCGGCGACCAGATGCACGGCTGCCGCGCCGAAACGAGTCGCCAGCCAGCGATCATGCGGCGTGGGCTGGCCGCCGCGCTGTAGATGGCCCAGGACAGTCACGCGGACCTCCGCCGCCGCACAGTCCGCCAGCATGGTACCGACCAGGTGGCCCATACCGCCCAGCCGTCCCTCGCGGCCCGCTTCGTCTGCAATATAGTAAGACGGTGCGCCATCGACCGGCGCGGCTCCCTCGGCTACTACGACCAGGCTGTAATGGCGACCAGAGGCCTGCAAGCGCCGGATTTTCTGGCAGACGATCTCGATGTCGAAAGGAATCTCCGGGATGAGGATGGCGTCCGCGCCACCGGCCACACCCGCCGTGAGCGCGATCCACCCGGCATGGCGGCCCATCACCTCCAGCACCATGACGCGGTGATGGCTCTCCGCCGTCGTTTGCAGCTTATCCAGCGCTTCGGTGGCGGTGTTGATGGCCGTGTCAAAGCCGAAGGTGACATCGGTCAGGCTGAGGTCGTTGTCAATCGTCTTGGGCACGCCCACAATCGGCGCGCCAAGCCTGACCAGGCGGTCGGCAATCGCCATCGTGCCATCGCCACCGGCCACGATCAGCGCGTCCAGGCGATATTCGGCGATGCGATCAATCGCTTCCTGGGATACGTCGGCGACCTCGACGCTGCCGTCAGGCCGGGTTACGGGCAGCGCGAAAGGACTGCCCCGGTTGGCCGCGCCCAGAATGGTGCCCCCGCGTGCCAGCAGTTCGCGGACGTTCTCCTCGCGCAGCGGCAGCAGCGGCAGCCCGGCATACAGGCCGTCGAAACCCTGCAAGATGCCGAAGACCTCCCAGCCATAGCGGCGCATTGCGGTCAATACCACCGCCCGAATCACCGCATTGAGGCCCGGCGCATCACCACCCCCGGTGAGAATGCCCACCCGTTTCATCGTGTCGCCTCGTGTATTAGAAATTGATAAAGCGATCCCAGTCACGCCCGTTGGGATACAGCGCAATGATACCATCGCGCGGGTCCACCAGGAATATCGTGCCGTCGGTGGCGATTTGCAGGCGCACCGTGTAAATCTCTTCCCATTCGCGTACAGCCCAGCCGATGCGGTCGCGCAGCGCCTGATTTGTCACCCACAGCAGGCCGAAGCCCCGGCGCGGCTGCCAGGTATAGGGCGGCGCATCGGCGCTCATATCCGGGTCGCGCTCCGCCATACCGTCGCTCCACTCATCCGGGAAGACCTGCCAGCGCGGCGCACTGGCGCTGTCGTAAACCACGTAGATCGAATCCTGCTGGGCCACCCAGATCATGAAACCCTGCTGAAACTGGAGATAGACGCCATCGCTCACCAGCGGATCGCCCAGCGGGCAGGCCGAAATCAGGTTCGAGCCGAAGAACCAGGCGGAGGTACAGGGCTGATTGCTGGGGGGGCGAACCACCGTCGGCGGGATCAGCGGCGCAACCTGGGTCGCCTGCGCAACTGCCGTCGAGACAGCGGCTGAGGTCGGCGGCGTGGGGCTTGAGGTAGGACTCTGAGTCGGCGTAAGGGTGGGCGTTTTGCTGGGCGGCAGGGTGGGCGTCACCAGCACGAATTCGGGCGATCCCGCGTTCGTCGTCGCCACCGTCGCCTGTGAAGCCGACTCCGAAGTGGAGACCGGGATCACAATCGGCGTGCTGGTCACAACCCGGACCGGCAGCACATCGGTCGGTTGTAAAGTGGCTTCCTGCACCAGTCGGGGACCGCCCGTGGTCCCTGGATCTGTGGTACAGGCCACCAGGCTTCCCAGTACAATGACAGCAATGATGCGGCAGCAGAATTTAAGCATAGGCTTCCATGACTCCGCTCAACGTTGTCTGCGATTATACGGGTATCGAGCAATTGCCTAAAGGCTCGATTTGATTGTATGATGCAGGCACAGATGTTATGCAAGGGGTAAAGATTCTTATGGCCGCGAAGAAATCATCTGCCGAAGCCCGTGTCGAGCGCATGACCTGGGGGCTGCTGGTGCTGATGTTTGCCATCCTCTATTTCCTGTCGGACAGCTTTTCCAGCGCGCTCCCCTTCCCCAACTGGGTGGTCCCGCTGGTCGGGTCGATTATCCTGCTGGGGTCCGGTATGTACCAGTATGGGCGGAAGTGGCGCGTTAGTCCGGTAACATGGATCGGCGGCGTGGTCCTGCTTCTGCTGGCGCTGGTGGGCCTTTATGTATTGAAGGATCACCAGTTTATTGTCGAATCGCTTCTGGTCACGCTTATCGTCATCATTTTCGGCACCTTCAGCGGCGAAACCTGATTTTGGGCGTTTTGTTCAATAACCTGTTAAAATAGCAGGTGAATTTGTGCAAATCGTCTGAGTACCTTATGTCAAATGTGGAAGAGCGTATCACAGTTGAAGACGTTCGCAAGCAGGCGCTGCCGCTGGGCACGCGTGTGGTCGCCGGTGACGGGCGTCTGAACCAGCCGGTTACCTGGACGACCGTCATTTATCCTGAAAACGGCACGGTCAGCAAAACCAGCCCGGGCGGCGAGATGATCCTGGTGGCCCCGGCTAATGGCAACGGGGGGCAGACGACCAGCGACGTGGATGTGGTGCGCTGGGCCTCCGAGATGAACGCGGCAGCGGTCGTGCTGTGCGAAGGGCCAACTCCGGCGGCTATCGCCGAAGCCAACGCTTACAATATACCGATGCTGGCGCTGCCCGCTGGCAGCCGTATCCGCCTGGTCGAGAAAGCCGTCGTCAGCCTGCTGGTGGACCGCAAGGGCCAGCTTGAACGGCGCGGCACGCAGATCTACCGCCAGTTGACGCAAATCTCCTCGCGCAACGAGGGCATGTCGGAGCTGGTGAGCGCGATGGCCCGCCTGACGGGCAAGTCGGTCGTCGTGCAGGATAAGCGCCTGCGCATCAATTACAGTTCGGTGCAGCCGCAGTTTGTGTCGCAGTGGGAGGAGATCGAAACCTTCCTGCGCAAACTCGACAATCTGCCGGTGGAACTGCAAGACCGGCACCGCGTCACCGAAATCGACAACCCGACCATTATGCAGGCCCTGCCCTCGCCCGGTCTGGCGCGTCTGGTCTCGCCGATTATCGCCAAAGACATCGGGCGCGGCCACCTGTCGATCATCGGTTGGGATAACGAGATCGACGACATTGACGGGCTGGTGGCAGAGCACGGTGCGGCGGCCTGTGCGCTGGAGATGGCGAAGGCGAAGGCAGTCAGCGATACCGAGAAGCGCCTGCGCGGCACCTTCCTGGACCGCCTGCTGATCGGCGACGTCAGCCAGCAGGAAGCGATCCGGCAGGGCGAACGCTTCGAACATGACATGACCGTGGCGCATATCGCCATTGTGCTGTCCTGGCAGGAAGAAGCCACGCAGTCTAACCGGCGGCTGGAAACCCTGGTCAACGGCGTGGTGACGACCCACAAGACGACGGCGCTGGTCTGGCAGCGGGAACGCGAAGGCGAGGTGCTGGTCTTCTTCCCGCCGGATTCCGACAATCCGATTGATTCGGCGATGACCCTGGCCGAGGCCTTCAGCCGCGAAGTGCATGAACAGTACGGCGGGGCGCGCGTCGCCATCGGAATCGGACAGATCGCACGCGACGTCATCGCCTGGCGCAACAGCTACCGCGATGCCGTTCAGGCGCTGGATCTGGCACGGCGGCTCCAGACGGCGACTCCACTTTACATCGGCGACCTGGGCGTCTACCAGTTGATTCTCAGCCTCTCGGACCGCGAGAAGCTGCTCGACTTCACCGACCGCACGTTGGGCAGTTTGATCGAATACGACCGGCGGCAGCACGCGGATCTGGTCAAGACGCTGGAAGCCTTCTTTGCCTGTCACGGCAACCTCAGCCAGACGGCAGACATGCTGATCGTGCATCGCAACACCCTGCTCTACCGCATGAACCGCATAAACTATATTTCCAACGTCGATATTAATCGCCCGGAAACACGTCTGGCGCTGCATCTGGCGCTGACGATCCGGCGTTTGTTGACGATGAAATAAGCCTCAGGGCAAACGGCACAATTCAGGGCCGGAATCAGTCCAGATTCCGTTTTTTGTGCAGATCGCCACGAAATTAGGCGGCTTTTTTGCTAGATTCAACCCAATAATTAGGCACATTGTCTGAATTGGCTTGCTTTAAGATCGTGTAGTTTATTTCACAAGGTCTGCAATAATGATGCTATGGGGTATTTACCGCGCTGTTTTGCACCCTGATTTGACAACCCGTAAGGAGGAACGCGATGAGCACTAGTGCCGCTACTAACGAGTACGTTGCTCCCGAAATGCATCCGATTGACACCAACGAGCGCGATGCGTGCGCGCTGATTTGTGCCGTCCGCAAGGGCGGTGAGGCCACTCATGGTAATGTGAAGCGAACGATTGAGGCGCTGGCGCGCATGGGCCACCGCACCGGCTACATTGACGGCGAAGGCGACGGCGTCGGCATTATGACAGATATTCCGCGCCAGTTGTGGACCAAGAAGCTGGCCCGCGTCGGCCTGCGATCCTCACTGGCATCCAACCGCAATTTCTGGGTCGCTCACCTGATGATCCCCGCTGAGGCGCGCAGCCGGGCGGAAAACCTGATTGAACAGATTTGTCTGCAAATCACCAGCGCCGGGCTGGATGTGCTGCTCGATCACGCCGGTAAAGTGGACCCACACGTGCTGGGCCGCAACGCTGAAAGCAACGCGCCGGTCTTCTGGCAGATCGCCGGGATGAATGGGCAGGTAGCGTGCGAAGACCTGGACCGCACGCTGTTTGATCTGCAACTGCGGCTGGAAAACGAACTCGGCATTCACTTCCCCTCCTTCTCCTCGCACAGCGTCGTCTACAAGGTGCAGGGGACGGTGGAAATTCTGCGCCGCTACTACCCGGAACTGCGGGACCCGGATTACGCCTCGACGGTCACGCTGGGCCATGCGCGCTATTCGACCAACACCAACCCGATCTTCGAGCGTGTGCAGCCCTTTAACGTCATGGGCCACAACGGGGAGTTCAACACGATTTCGCGCTTCCGCCTGGAGGCCGGGATGCTGGGTATCGACCTCAGCCCGGCGAATTCGAACTCGCAGGACGTGGACCGCGTGCTCTCGTCGCTGTGCCGCCATTACGGCCTGGACCTGATCGAAGCGATGGAACTGATCTTCCCGCCCTTCGAACACGACCTGATCGCCAACTCGGCGGACATCCAGGAAATGTACGAACAGCTTCGCTACAGCTTCGGCCCCTTCGCCCAGGGTCCCGCCGCTGTCGTCGCCCGTATGGACGACATGGCCGTCTTCAGCGTGGATGCGCTCGGCTTGCGCCCGCTGTGGTTTGGCGAGACCGAGAAGGAATACTTTGTCAGTTCGGAACGGGGCGTCTACCCGCTGGACATGATGTCCTCGGACCCGCGTCCGCTGGCCCCCGGCGAAAAGGTCGCCATCGAAGTCACGCCAGGGCGGGCGATCCGTGTGCTGGATTACCCGGCCATCCAGCGCCATCTGCTGGACGGGTTCCGCGAGCGCGGCATTCATTTCTCCGAACTTTCCGGCGGCATCTGGTCACTGAACGATCTCAACCTGTCCGAAGGCGGTCAACCTGACCCAATGCCCCCCAACTTCGGCGGCTCCAGTGATGGGAGCGTCA
This sequence comes from uncultured Chloroflexia bacterium, assembly GCA_963772595.1. Classification (GTDB taxonomy): domain Bacteria; phylum Chloroflexota; class Anaerolineae; order Aggregatilineales; family Phototrophicaceae; genus CAVYXZ01. Next base: position 73,403 of record CAVYXZ010000007.1, read on the forward strand.
GAGTGGCGCAGCGCACCATGACCAGCACCCAACCCGAACGCCAGACGTCGGAACTGCTGATGACCGTTCAGAAGCCCCTGCCCTGGCAGGAGAACGCGGCGGCGATCAACACCAAGACGATGGCTGCGCTGGGCTGGGAACGCTATCACGTCAGCCTGATTGAACTCGATTACCGAAAATCAGAAAGAGCAGATCGGCTCGCTGGGTTGGGATGGCCCGCTGGCCGCGATGGCGCTCACGCGCTCGAACCTGACCGATTACTTTAAGGAAACGGTGGCCGTTGTCACCAATCCAGCCATTGACCGCGAACGTGAACGCGCACAGTTCTCGACCAGAGTGATCCTGGGCGTGCGGCCTGAAATCGGCCACGTGGCCGACCTGAGCAAGACCCTGGTGCAGTTGGAAACGCCGCTGCTGCTGGGCGGCCACCCGGATCTGGGCAGCCCGGAAGATATGCAGCTTGTCGCCAGCCAGCACGGGACGATGACGGTCGAAAGCCTGATTGCGGCCTTTGGCGAGAATGTGACCTTTTTGTCGATGAGCGCCGCGATGGACGAAGAGATCGAAGCTGCCATTGAGCGCTTGCAGGGCGAGGCCGTTGACGCGGTCGCCAGCGGTACACAGCTTGTGGTCCTCGACGACGAGCGCGTCTTCGATGGCGAGCGGCTGTGGCTGGACCCGGCACTGGTCGTGGCGGCGGTCGATAAGGGGCTGCGCGAAGCGGAATACACGCCGAATCTCCGGCGGCAGGTGGGCATTGTGCTGCGGTCCGGCGCGCTGCGCTGTCTGCATGATCTGGCCCTGTGCTTCAGCCTGGGCGCAAATGCCCTGGTCCCCTATGCGATGTACGCCGTCGGCCTGAAGCTGGCCCCGCGCCCGCCCAAGACTGCACCGGATTCGGATGAGATCGTTGAGTGGCTGTCGAAGGTGGTCGAAGTCCTGACCATCGGGCTTCAGAAAGTCACCTCGACCATCGGCTGCCATGAACTGCGCGGCTACGGTCACAGCTTTAGCTCAGTCGGCTTGAGGCCGGGTATCGCCGCTTACTTCGGCACGCCGAACTATTTCGGCTCGGAGGTGCGCGGCCTGACCTGGACCAGCCTGCTGACGGACGCGGAAGAACGCGCGGCAGAACTGCGCGGCGAAACGCGCGGTAAGCTGACAAACCCCGACCGCTTCTACCCCAAGATGTGGAAGAAGGCCGAAGCTGTCGCGCACGGTGAGTTGAGCCTGGAAGAATACACCGAGACCCTGCTCAACCTGGAAGACACCATCCCGATTGCCATGCGGCATCTGCTGGGCCTCAAAGAGAGCGATCAGCAGGTGGACCCGGCGACGGTCGATACGAGCATCACGGCGAAGGGCTATACGCATGACAGCCCGGTGCTGATTGGCGCCATGTCCTTCGGCTCGCAGGGCGAACTGGCCTACAAAGCCTATGCCGAAGCAGCGGCCCGCCTCAACATCATCTGCGTGAACGGTGAGGGCGGCGAACTGGCCGACATCATGGGCAAGTACCGCGATAATCGCGGTCAGCAGGTCGCCTCTGGTCGTTTTGGCGTCAATATCGGCTTCCTAAACTCGGTCAACCTGATCGAAATCAAGATCGGCCAGGGAGCCAAGCCCGGCGAGGGCGGCCATCTGCCCGGCTTCAAAGTGACCGAACAGGTCGCGGCGGCTCGCCAGACCACGCCCGGCGTCGCGTTGATTTCACCCAGCAACAACCACGATCTCTACTCAATTGAAGATCTGGCGCAGTTGATCGACGAACTCAAGACCGCCAACCCACGGGCGCGCGTCTCGGTGAAGATCCCCGTGGTGCCCGGTGTCGGCATTATCGCCGTCGGCGTCGCCAAAGCCGGGGCGGATGTCATCAACCTGACCGGTTACGAAGGCGGTACCGGTGCGGCCAGGGCACATGCGCTGCGCTACGTCGGCCTGCCTGCCGAGATCGGCCTGCTGCTCTCGCACCGTGCGCTGATCGAAAGCGGCCTGCGCGACCGCGTGGAACTCTGGGCTGATGGCGGCATGAAGAGCGGGCGCGACGTGGTCAAGATGATGTGCCTGGGGGCCAATCGCATTGGCTTCGGCACGATGGCGATGGTGGCCGTCGGCTGCACAATCTGCCGTAAATGTCACGAAGGCACCTGCCATGTCGGCATCACGACCCACATCAAGACCAAAGAAGAGGCCAAGCTCAAGGGCCTGCCCTCATTTGAACCGCGCGAGTACGAAGCCTCGGTCGAAGCCATCTGCACCGTCTTCAAGATGATTAACGAAGACATCAAGAAGTGGACCGCTAAACTGGGCTTCGAGCGGACGCAGGACCTGATCGGACGGGCGGACCTGCTGGAACAGGTCGCCATGAAAGAGCGTATCGACCTGGAACCACTGACCCAGCCTGTGCCGCGCGTCGCAAAACGCCAGTCGCAGCCGGGAGTCGGACGGCTCGCCACGCGCCCGCGCAACACCCTCAGCAAGCAGATTACCCAGGTGCTGATGGAATTCGCGGCAGAAGGCGAGACCGAAATGACCTACGACGACGAGAGCGTCATGGCGACCGACCGCGCACTGGGCACGCATCTCTGCGGCGCGATGAAACGGCCCGAATTCCCGAACGTCAAGAATATCCAGGCGATTCACCTCAGCTTCAGTAACTCGGCCATTCCGGGTAACGGCCTGGGGGCCTTCATCGACAGCCCGGTACATATCATTGCCGAAGGTGGCGCGCAGGACGGCGTCGCCAAGTGCGCACGCGGTGGCACGATCACCGTCCTCAAGGGCCTGAACCACAACGGCCAGCGACTGGACGGCTCGGTCGGCAAGAGCTTCGCTTACGGCGCGCAGGGCGGTCTGTTCATCGTCCAGGGCAACGCCGATACCCGCGCCTGTATCCGCTTCAGCGGGGCAGACGCGATCTTCGGCGGCGAAGTGAACGAACCGCTGCGCGATGAACTCGGCGGGCTTGGCGCGCGCAGCAACCTGAAGGGCTATGCTTTCGAGTATATGACCTCCGGGCGCGTGATGGTGCTGGGCGATCCCGGCCCCTGGATTTGCGCAGGCATGACCGGCGGTGTGATCTACCAGCGCATTCAGCCGGAAATGAACCTGACCGTCGATGCTATCCGCCGCCGTCTGGCGCTGGGTGCCCCGGTGGACATCTACCCGCTGAACGAGCACGATACGCAGCAGGTCCACGAGATGCTGAACACCTATATCAACACGCTGGAACTCAACAATCAGGCGGAAGCGGTGCAGCATCTGTATAATCTGCTGGGGCGTCCGCAGGACTACTTCGTCAAGATCGCGCCCATCCGCCAGTAATCACAATTTCAAGCCTATCGAAAACCGTCAGCCCGGCGCTGGCGGTTTTTTTGTTGACAGGGGCCGCCCCAGGTTCTAAAATAGCATAGATGTTCTAAAATGCGCGCGGGTAAATCTTCATGATCGACGTTGTGCGTCAACTGACTCTGGCCGAACAAAAGAACATTCTCGCCGTCTGCCGCGAAGTCATCGCTGAAGCGCCCTTGTTCGTCAAGACCATGCCGACCGGGGCGGCCTTCCGCTACAAATGTACCTCTGCCGGGCCTTACGGCTGGATCAGCGACCGCAAAGGCTTTCGCTATGTCGAGACACACCCGGTCACAGGCCAGGCCTTCCCAAAGATACCATCGCCGATTGAGCAAATCGCCATTGAGGCTGCCGCAGGCTGTGGGTTGGCGCTGCGGCCCGAAACCGCGCTGATTAACTGGTATGATCCCGACAGCAGCCTGGGCCTGCACCAGGACCGCACCGAGATCAGCCGCGCGCCGGTGGTCAGCATCAGCGTCGGCGATGACTGCGTGTTCATCATCGGCGGGTTGAAGCGCAAAGGCCCCAAACGTGAGCTGATTTTGCACTCCGGCGACGTGCTGATTATGGGCGCGGAAGACCGGCTGGTCTTTCACGGCGTCAAGAAGATCCTGCCCGGCACGGCCCCGGCGGAACTGGGGTTAGAAAATCCAGGCCGAACTCAATATCACCGTGCGTCAGGTCTACGACTGATGGATACCACAGCCGAAATTGCTCAACTAGAAGAAACGCTGCGCGACCAGGGCACGCCGGAACGCGCCGCCTATGAAAAGGCTTATCTGAAATCCGCGCTCCAACATTACGGGGTCCGCGTGCCGGATTTGCGGCGCATCGCGCGAAGCTGGCTGAAGACGCAGCACGATTGCAGCATAGACGACATCGCAGACATGGCCGCCGCGCTGTGGGATTCGGACTGGCACGAGGAAAAATCGCTGGCGATTATGCTTCTGGAATATCGCAGCGCGGATCTCAGCATGGCGCAGATGCCGCTGATCGAGCGCATGATAAACGAGGCGGCCACCTGGGCACACCTGGATGAAATCGCCGTCCATCTGGTGGGCGCGCTGATCGACCACGATCCGCAGACGCTGGACTATCTGCCGCAGTGGGCCGAATCCGGTAATTTCTGGGTACGGCGCACCGCCCTGCTGGCGCAAAATTCGCAGTTCCGGCGCGGTGATGGCGACTTCGCACTCTTCACCCGGCTGGCCGTCCCCATGTTCGAGGAAGGCCGCGAATGGTCCAAAGACGAGCGTTTTTTCATCCGCAAGGCCATCGGCTGGACCCTGCGCGAACTGACTAAGACACGCCCTGAACAGGTCTTCGAATTTGTCCAGCAGCACCGGGGTCAGATGTCCGGCCTCACCTTCCGCGAAGCGACCCGTAACCTGCCCTCTGAGCTGCGCGACCGCCTCTGAATTTGCAACTTTTCCGGGTCTGGTTCGTATATGGATATAGTTCTGATTGCTGTGAAGGAGAAGGCAATGTCCGAGACCCGGAAGCTTTATCGTTCGACCTATGACCGCAAGATTGCTGGCGTTTGCGGCGGCATCGCGGAGTATTTCGACATTAACCCGACGCTCGTGCGCCTGTTCTTCGTCCTGTTGGTCCTGGGCAGCCGGGCCGGCCTGCTGGTTTACATCGTGCTGGCGGTCTTCCTGCCGGAGGAACCTGGCGAGAAAGTCAAGCGCAAGAACGATCAGGATGTCATTACCGTCTAAGCACCTGGCAAAGTCGCCAGCACCCGCCTGATTTTGAGCGCAAGATGCAGAATCAGGCGGTTATCCGCATCGTCCAGGTCGAGTTCGGTCAGTTCGCTGATCCGCTCCAGGCGGTACACCAGGGTATTGCGATGCACATCGAGGTCCTGGGCCGCCTTCGCCAGATTCCCGTTCGATTGAAAGAAGCCATTAAGCGTGCGCAGCAGGTCCGCCTGTTTGCGCTCATCATGCTCCACCAGCGGCCCCAGCGTTGCTTCATAAAACTGGCGCAGCTGCTCCAGGTTCTTCTCTTTGAGCGCCAGCAGCAGTTGATAAAGCTTGAGATCGCCGTAGAAGGTGGCCTGTTCAAGTTCGCCTAATTCGTTGGCGATGCTCAGCGCGTCTTTGGCTTCGCGGTAGGCTTCGCGCAGCGTAGTCAGGCCGCTGGCCGGACGGCTGATGCCTGCCGCGACCAGTCCGCTAGGCGCACGCATCGCCAGTTGGTCACGGACCTCCTCGATCAGTCCACGCGCATTCTTGACCTGTGTGGCATCGGTCAGCGGGTACAACGCCACGATGACGTCTACATACTGCCCTACAGCGCCGGGTATCTGTCGCCGCGAGAGATCATCGCGCACCAGCGGCACCAGCGATTCCAGCGGCAGCGACGTGCCCGACGCGGTGATCGCTCGGAAAACGGCCACCACACAGAGGCTCTCCGGGTCGAAGCCTGCCTGCTGCGCGCGCGTCGCCATCAGGTCGTCGTCGGCCTGTGTGCCGCTCAGCCACATCTGGACCCAATCACCGCGCGTTTGCTCCACTGCAAAGGCGATGGCCCGACTTTTCGCCATCTCAATCGCGCAGACATCGGCCCCATACGCCAGCACCAACCGGTCAAAATCGTCGAGTTTTTCGCTGCTGCTCACCAGCGAGAGATAACCCGCGATGCGCTTCTCCACCTTGAGAATCGTCGTGAAACCGAGCGGGCTGGAGACAATGCTGCCCTCGCCATTGGGGGCCTCGCGGCTCAGCCAGCTCTGGAAGGCACTGTAGGGCAGGCTCTGCATGAGGCTGCGCCCAGCACCACCACGCCGTGCCATGTTGGGGTAGACCTGCGCCATCAGGACACCGGCGTCGTCGTGAACGACAATCGGCTTGGCTGTCGCCCGCGCCATGATTTGCAGCAGGCTGTTGAGATCGCGGTTTTCGGCGGCCAGCCGGGTCAACTGGCGCTGAATTTCAATCGCGCGCTGGGTCAACTGCGCCGACTGGTTCACAATCAGGGTGTTGATCGCCCGCTCCACGCTGGTCAGGTTGCTGTCCTGAGTCAGCGCCAACAGGCTCACCCCGCGATCCGTCGCGCTGGCGATGGCGATGTCTGAGACCTCATCCTTGACCGCGATGGCGTTGACGCCCACGTCGGCCAGACTCTCGATGACCTCGGATAGGGTCAGGCGACTGCTGTACGAATGCAACAGACTCATGGAAAGCAGCGCCAGTTCGCCGCCGTAAATATCCGGAAAGGCGGGCGGCTGTGCCCGAATAGTGACCGACCAGTTGATTTGTGTATCAGGCGACCCGACTAACAGTGTCGTCCCCAGTGGCAGGGCAAACTGCAACAGGGCCTGGAGTGAAACAGAGTTATTGGTAGTCATGTACAATTATCCTAGAGTTACCTTAATTCTAAAATTTCGGGCCGCTGGCGAACTATGTTCATTCTAGACAATAGCATTATCCCGCTTTCGGCAGTTTTCGACAACAAGCCAAAAAAGCGTACAAAAGAAAACAGGGCAGCCGCTGTTCAGATTAGCTACCCTGTTTCATAACTGGTGGAATTGTACAATCAGGGGGTGACGCGCTTGACCCCGATGGAGAGCTTCTCCTCGTCGATGTCGAAATCGGCGCTGAAAAAGCCATCGGCAGGCTCAGCCTGTTCCAGTGATTCGGCCAGGGTTTCGGCCTGGATGTAATCGGCAAAGGCGGCAATCGCCGTCGAGAGACCTTCGCTGGCGTCGTAGTGAATGACGACACGGTCATCCAGGTTAAAGTCGGCGTCGCGCCGCATGGACTGGATGCGCCGCACAACCTCACGGGCCATTCCTTCATTGATGAGGTCATCGGTCAGCGCCGTGCTGAGGACAGCCATGTACCCTCCGTCTTCAGCCACCGCATAGCCTTCGGCCACGTCCTGCGTGACCTTCACCTCGACCTCTTCCGGTGTGACCTCGATAGACTTGCCGTTCAACTGCACGGCCACGTTCTCACCGTTCAGCAGCTGCTCGGCATACGCGCGCACCTGGGCCTGTTCGCCCTCGCGCAGCATGGCTTGCAGCGGCCTGAAATCGGCCCCCAGCCGCTTGCCCAACAGGCGCGGGATGGGATTGAGGTTGTACTGTGTCGAGACCAGATCCTGCGCATCGTCGGCGGCAACCGTGCCCACCTGCTTGACGTTGAGTTCGCTCTGGATCAGATCGGCATAGCGTGCGACGGTTTCGCCCTCGCTCTGGTCACGAGTGGCAAAGCGCACCTGCGGCAGCGGCTGGCGCACCTTCATATTGACCGTGTTACGGGCCGACAAGCCCAGGCTGACCAGACGCTGGACCAGCTGCATGTCCTCGATGATCTCGCTGTCGATCAAGGCCGGGTCATATTTGGGCCATTCGGCCAGATGCACGCTGATCGGTGCGCCTTCGACCATGTCCGTCACCAGATTGCGGTACATCGTGTCGCTCAGGTAAGGCATGGCCGGGGCGACCAGCGCTGCCACCGTCGTCAGGCATTCGTAGAGCGTGGCATACGCACCCAGCTTCTCGTCGTCCGTGTCGCTTTTCCAGAAACGGCGGCGGCTGAGGCGCACATACCAGTTGCTTAAAGCTTCGACAAAGTTCTGCACCGGGCGGGTGGCGTTGAGCACATCGTAAGTGTCATAAGCCTCGGTGACGGTCTTAACCAGTTGGTGCAGTTCCGCCAACACCCAGCGATCCAGCAAATCGCGGTCTTTGACCTCCGGGCGCGGGCTGTCCGGCGTCCAGCCGTCGATATTGGCATAGGTGACAAAGAAGCTGTAGGTGTTCCACAGGGTAGACCAAAACTTCTTGACCACCTCGCCCACCAGATCAATCGAGAAGCGGCGTGAATCGCCGGGCGGGCTGGCCGTGAACAGATACCAGCGGAACGCATCGGCCCCGTGTGCATCCAGCACGGCCCAGGGATCGACGGCATTGCCGCGCGTCTTGGACATCTTCTTGCCATCTTCGTCGAGGATATGGCCCAGCGAGATCACGTTTTTGAAAGCGACGCTTTCGTAGAGCATCGAACTGATGGCGTGCAGCGTGAAGAACCAGCCGCGTGTTTGATCCACCGCCTCGCAGATGTAATCCGCCGGATACTGCTCTTCGAAGATGGCCTGATTGGCAAAGGGGTAACCCCACTGTGCCAGGGGCATCGCACCGCTGTCGAACCACACGTCGATGACTTCCGGCGTGCGGCGCATGATTCCCCCACCCTTCGGATTGGGGAAGGTAATGTCGTCCACGTAAGGCCGGTGCAGATCCAGATCGCTCAGGTCGCGGCCTGTCAGCGCGCTCAACTCCTCCACGCCGCCCACACAGAGCATGTCGCCGTTCTCGTCGTCAATCCAGACCGGCAGCGGCGTGCCCCAGTAGCGTTCGCGGCCCAGCGACCAGTCTTTCAGTTCGTCCAGCCAGTTGCCGAAGCGGCCATTCTTGGTATGTTCCGGCACCCAGTTGATGGTCTGGTTGAGGTCTACCATCTGCTTCTTGTAGTCGGTCGAGCGGATGAACCAGGTCTCGCGGGCGTAATACATCAAGGGCACATCGTCGCGCCAGTTGTGCGGGTAGCTGTGTTCATATTCCTCGACCTTGTACATCAGGCCGCGGTCGCGCAGGTCGCGGATGATCTCCGGATCCGCGTCTTTGAACCACATGCCCCGGAACTCGGTCGCCTGATCGACAAAGCGCCCGTTTTCCACAACCGTGCGGAACATAGGCAGGTCGTTGGCCTCGCCGACGGCCATGTCGTCCACGCCATAGGCTGGCGCGATGTGGACGATACCGGTACCGTCGTCGATGCTCACAAAATCGCCCGCGACGACGTAGGCGTAATCTTTCTCAGTCGGCAGGAAAGTGTAGAGCGGTTTGTAGCGCTCGCCGAGCAGTTCCTTACCTTTGAAGCGCTTGACCACCCGGTACTCGTCCGGGTTGACCAGCGCCGAGCGCATCAGCTTCTCGGCCAGGATCAACTGTTCGCGGCCCTCACCGTTCTCCAGCGGACCTTCGACCTGTACATAGTCGATATTGGCCCCCACCGCCAGCGCGGCATTGCCCGGCAGAGTCCAGGGCGTCGTGGTCCAGGCCAGGAAGGACACGCCGACCTGATTCGCCAACGGGAAGCGCACAAAAGCGCTGGGATCCTTGATGGTTTTATAGCCCAGCGAGACCTCGTGACTGCTCAGCGGCGTGCCGGAACTGGGGCTGTAAGGCACGACCTTGTTGCCCCGGTACAACAAGCCCTTATCCCAGAACTGCTTGAGAATCCACCAGACGCTCTGAATGTAATCGTTGGTGAAGGTGACATAGGCGTCGTCCATATCGGCCCAGTAAGCGATCCGCTCGGTCAGACGCTCCCAATCGGTGATATAGCGCAGCACACTGGCCTTGCAGCGCTCGTTGAAGGCGGCCACGCCGTAAGCCTCGATGTCCTGCTTGCTGGTCAGGCCGAGTTCTTTCTGCACCTCGATCTCGACCGGGAGACCGTGCGTATCCCAGCCGCTGCGGCGCAGACAATAATAGCCCTGCATGGTCTTGTAACGCGGGAAGAGGTCTTTGAAAGCACGCGCCAGCACATGATGGCTGCCCGGTCTGCCGTTGGCCGTCGGCGGCCCTTCGTAGAAGACGTAATTCGGCCCGCCTTCGCGCTCTTCCATCGTGCGTTGGAAAATCCGGTTCAGCCGCCAGTAGCTAAGCTGTTCGCGTTCCAGTTTTTGAATGTCAACCTGTGGGTCAACTGCCTTAAACATGGTGCATCTCCGTCATGGGTAGTTAATTGTGGGATGGAATCAGGAAGCGATTTGCACCAGGCTGCTAATGACCCGCGGCGTGAGACAGTCCCTCACAGCCACGTTCGCACCTCCTACCAACTCTGTCTCATCTACACAACAGGACCGGGCCATTATGGCCCATGTTCGGCATTTTCGGTAGGGCTAATCGAAGGGTTCAGGCGGCAGATGACCGTTCCAGTAGACATCTCGCCAGACTTCGAAATGCAGCGGCGGGCCGCCCACACTGCGCAGCGGGACTCGTAACTGCCAGCGCATGGCAAAAATGGAGAATTCGACATCGCCGTAACAGGCGGCCATGAAATCCGAGTCCTGCGCTGTGCCTCCGCAGTCCAGCGGCAGCACCGGGCACTGTGTCGCCAGCGGACGGTAGAAAGCGATGAGCTGGCACAGGTTTTCCCCGGTCGTGTACTGCCAGCGATCCACCCCATGCACCGGCAACTCGTAGTTCACGAGGTCTGCCTGAGACGGCAGCGGCGGTTCCGGCGGTGCGACGATGCCGGTCAGGATTCCCAGGACGCGCGGGCCGATCAGCAGGGTCAGCAGCAGCACCAGCGCCCCGGCGATCAGCGCGACAACAATCGGGAAGCCACGCTCACCCGGTTCATCAGGGCTGCCAGGACTGGCGGTGTTCAATGACTGTTTTTCCGCTGGTATTGGTCTGTGCATCAGTCCCGCGAACGCCGGGCTGAATGGTGATGATCGTCTGCTGGCTCACCCCCAGGCCGCTGCGTTGGAACAGACAGCGCACCGTATAGGGCGCAATGGTCGGGTTGGTAGCAGAGTCGGGCGAAACCCCGGTAGCGGGCGTTCGCACACACTTGTCCTCCCCATCGCTGTATTCGTCCAGGCGCTGCTGATAATAGGCGACCACCTCGTCAGTGGTGGCATTATCCACCAGATACAGCGCGACCCGTGAACTCCCCTGTTCACGTACATTGCCCCAGACCTCGGCCCCCGGATAGGGATCGACAGCCAGCGGCGAGCGATAAGAATTCTGATCAATAAAGTAGGCCGCGACACCACCAACCAGCAGCAGCACACCGACGACGCCGATTACCGTGCCAACCCGAAAGAGCGATATATCACCGTCACGACCAAACAGAAAGGACATCTACTATGCCTCCTCAGAAAATGCCTGCATTGCGCGAATATCTTCAGTCAGGGCCTGACCATAAGCGGTGAAAGCGTAACGCTCGGCCTGGGCGGACCAGTAGGGTAAAGCAGACGCCAGCAGCGCCGCGTCAGGCACAGCGCCCTGGTCCATCCGGTACAGCAAATAACGCGCCATCAACACGCGATACGCCTCCGATGTGTGTGTGAGTCCCGCCTCGATTCTTTGCCGCGCATCCTCAAAACGGCCCAGGCGAAAATAAGCTTCTCCGGCATCCAGTTGAATTACCGGCGGCCCACCCTGCGCCAGCGCCTGTTCAATTTGTGCGGCGGCCTCGGCGTAGCTCCCCTGTATAAGCAGTGTACGCCCAAATCCGTAAAGTGGAAAATGGAAATCGGGCTGGAGGCTCAAGGCTTCTTGCAGGACTGCCGCGCTTTCATCCAGCATGGCCCGCTGGCGGTAGGCATTCCCCAGCAGTGTCAGCACGCGGACATCCGCCCGACCCCGCGTCCGCATGTCTTCGAGCAGGGCGCAGGCCCCAGCAAAATCTTCCGCCATATAGAGCCGCTGGGCGCGGGTATACGTTGTCACCATATCACGGTTGGCCCACATGACCACGCCCTGGCCGACGACCAGGCAGCCAAAGGCACCGACCAGCGCAAAAGGTCGCAGTGCCGCCGGTCCCCAGGCCGCCACGTTGAGCGCGAGCAGCAGCAGGAGTAGCGCCAGCCCCAGCGCGATCTGTGACGGCGCATCCCATTGGCGAAAGCGTTTCCACAACCGGCCCATTGGCAGCTTAACCGAGGTTGCCCGCGTCGGCATCGGCCAGCGCCTGCTCGATAGCGGTGATCTCGCGGCGCAGCGCCTGGCCGTAGGCTGTGCCTTCCATCGCTTGCAGGCCGCTTTTCCAGGCTTCCAGACCGGCTCGTGCGCTCATCATCTTGGCCGTCGCCTGAACGGCTTTGCGCGTCTCGTCCGCCGCTTCGTAGGCTTTCGCCAGATGATAATAGACGCGGACGCCGTACATGGCGGGCATGGCATGAGACGCCGCCTGTTCGAAGGAGCGCAGCGCCGACTCACGGTCTCCGGCGACCAACTGTGCCGCACCGAGTTCAGCCCAGACCTCCGGCTGATCGGGCGCGAGTTCTGCCGCGTGTTCCAGCGCGTCCACCGCTTCGTCATAGGCCGCCTGCACGCGATAGCCGTTCGCCAGGGTGATATAGGCGTTGGGGTTGCCAGGATATAACTGAACTGAGCGGTCCGCTGTCGCCTGGGCTTTGGCGAGCTGGCCGGTGTGAGCATAGGCACTGGTGAGGAGCATCAGCACGTCGGCGGTCTCTTTGCCTTCAGCAATCGAGCGCAGCAGTAAGGGAATGGCCTCGCGGAAGCGGAAGGCCTCGATCAAACGATAGGCTTCGCCATAGCCGGATCCCTGCTGCCGAGTCTGTCGGGCCAGCAATAGGCCAGCCAGCGCGAACCAGAGCAAAAACATGGCCGCGACCAGACAAAGGCCAACCAGCGCGATCTGCACCGCCGGTGACAGGCCGCTGTCACCCGCCGCGCCGCGCCAGATTTCGATCAGCAGGCCCCCGGCAAAGGCCAGCATTCCGGCCAGTGCCACACCCAACGACACAGCCAGCAGCAGCCACTGCACCCGGCGGCTCATGTCAGAGTCCCTCGACCGTTACCGTGCCATCGGCCAGATCACGCGCCAGCGCCACATCGTCAGCCAGGACAGCCCGCAGCGGTGCAGCTTCGTCGTGCTTCAGCAGCGACTGCCATTCATCCAGGCCGCCCTGCTCCCGTTTGAGCAGGTCCACCTGTGCCTGAGCCGCTTCGGTATCGCCTTTATGCTGGTAGGCCCGCGCCAGATAGAGGTGAATCAGCAGGCGGTGACGCGAATCCGGCACGCCTACTTGCAGCGCCGCTTCCAGATGAGCGACCGTCGAGTTCGCCTCGCCCAGGCGATCCTCAATCATGCCCAGGTTATAAGGCGCGACCCAGGTGCCCGGCGCGAGTTCATAGGCCCGCAGCCCGGCCTCCTGCGCTTTAGCATACTCGCCTGCCTGGAGATAGACCTCGGCCAGGCCGTTGTGGCCGACCGCCGACTCCGGGTCGAGTTCGGTCATGCGGGCGTAATCACGGCGGGCGCGGTCCAGCTTGCCCCAGAGGCGGAAAATCTCGGCGCGCAGGCGATAATAATTGCCGTTGTCGCGCTCCTGCTTGATGAGGCCGTCCATTGCATCGACCGCAGCGGCGTATTCACCTTTGCGCATGTGGCGGATAGCGGTCTGATATTCTCTGGGGGTGCGGGGGCGGAAAAGCAGCGTCCCGGCAACCACCCAGCCTAATGCCGCGCCCATCAGGGGCAGCGCGAAGGGTGCCGCGACCGTCAGCGCCAGGATGATTGCCCCCAACACCGGGGCGAGGATCGCCAGCCAGCGGCGCTGAGTCTCACGGTCCAGGCGGCTGCCGATAATCAAGGCCGTGCCGATGAAAAAGATCAACAGCAGCAGGGTCTGCACCGCCGTGACCCACTCGGCCTCGACAGCGTTCAACATCAAACTGAACAGGCCGGTCAGGCCCAGCAGCAGCACCAGCGCTCGCAGCCGGGCAGGCCCCAGAAAAATCTGAAAGTCGCGCAGCATCAGGCCCTCCGCGCGTATTGAGTTCAGGCGCGCTTCCGATGATCCGGTCTCGACCCGCAGCGCCACACCCTCGTCATCGAGCCACAGGCGCATGTCGTCGCCGATCTGGTAGCAGTGAGCAGCATAGTCACGCCCGGCGGCGGTTTGCGTGTCGCGGCCCTGGTCGCTGACCGGCAACTTCGCATAACCCTGACCGTCCCAGGTCAGCAGATGCTGTGTGCCCGGCAGCAGCGCCAGCCCCAACAGACTCCAGCTTCCCAGCCAGACCGCGCTTTCGGGCGGCAACGCGAAGCGCTGAATCTGGCCCCCGGCAGCGATCATCTCGACATGTCCCTCGTAGAAATCGGCGCTGAGCCGCAGCGGTTGGCTCTGGCCGCGTTCATAGCGATGCAAATCCACACGCTCAAAATGCCCATCCGGCCTGCGCAGCGCCTCCATCAGCAGGCTGACGCCGTCGGATTCGCGTCCGTCATGATCCACCCGGATGAAAGCCGCGCCGCCAACCTCATGAATCGACCAGTCTTCGACCAATCCAGTCGCCGCAGCGTCCACATAATGCGCATACCGCCCACTGGCGATGAAGCGCTCGTGGCGGGCAACGACGTGCAGACGGCGCACGATAGCTCAGCCTTCCAACTGGACGGTCAGGCGCTTGTTGATGCGGCCTTTGCTCTTGTAATCGGCGATCTTGATCGGCCCGACCTCGCGCGTGTTGGCGACGTGTGTGCCGCCGTCCGCCTGCAAATCCAGGCCCACAATCTCGACCGTGCGCACTTCCGGGATACCTTCCGGCAGCAAATTGATTTTGGTGCGGATCAGATCGGGAATCTGGAAGGCTTCCTCACGCGGCAGAATGTTGACCACCAGGTCGCGCTCGGCGGCCACTTCGACGTTGATGGCCGCTTCGATCTCGGCCACCAGTTCTTTTTCCATGCGCTCAAATTCAAAATCCAACCGCCCTTTGAGCGGTTCCATGTTGCCGCCCGTCACCTGCGCCTGATAATCGCGCCAGACCACACCGCAGAGGATGTGCAGCGCGGTGTGCGTGCGCATGAGGGCGTAGCGACGATCCCAATCCAGTTCGCCGCGCACGGCAGTGCCCACCGGAGGCAGATCACCCGCGATGACATGCTTGTTGCCGCGCGCCACCTTCGACACGGTGTAGACTGTATCCCCGGCGATCAACTGCCCGGCATCACTGGGCTGGCCGCCGCCGCCAGGATAGAAGGCCGTGCGGTCCAGCAGGACGGCGTGGGCCTCCTCGTCGTGGCCGGTAACGTGTGCCTCGAAGCTCTTGACGTAGCTGTCGGTATGATAAATCAATTCGGTCATTAGCATTTATTCCTGAATATCCAGCCGCATTCTGATCTGCCAGGGCCGCGCGCCCAGCGATTCCCAGAAGGCGCGCGCAGTCGTGTTGCTGGCCGCTACATGCCATTCAATATAACGAACGCCGTGCATACGGAACCAGTCCGCCAGCCCATCGACCAGCGCGTGCCCGATTCCCTGCCCGCGATAGGCGTCTTCGACGTAAATATCGGCCAGGAAACCGCTGACCTCCTGCTGAAAAATCTCCGGCATGAGATCGACCACCACGCCCAGCACATAGCCGACCACCCGGCCATCGCGCTCGGCCACAAAGACGCGCGTCTGCGGGTCCTCCAGGCGGCTCGCCAGATTACGGGCGTAAATCTGTGCGCCCTGCGGCGTGGCCTGCGGCATGTCGGGATCCAGGCTGCGATGATATTCGACGAGCTGTTCCCACAGTTTACCTATCGCTACCGTATCGCTGGCCGCAGCGGGCCGAATCAAAGCTTCATCCATAACACATCCACTGCATCGACTGCTCCTAGTGCCCGCCAGAAGGCCTGTTCCACCGGCACGTGACGCGGCACCTGGGCCAGCGCGCGTGTGAGGCCCTGCGCCGCGAACCAGGTCCGGGCCGCTTCCCATAAACGCCGCCCCAGGCCGTTCTGATCGCTGTGCAGGCCGACGGCCATATCGGCCACCATGCCGACCTGTTCCGGCAGCAGCCCCGGCGGGCTGGCCTGACGACGGGCGACCAGATAGCCCACCAGTTCGGACTCACGCTCCGCCACAAAGACGGCAGCCTGCGCATCCTCCAGCCACTGTGCCACCGCCTGCGACCAGCGCGTCACAGCATCCGGGGCCAGCCGGTAGCGGTGGTCGGTTTGCTGCTGTACCACCATTTTTTCCTGCCACAGGCGGGCCATGCCGGGAATATCGCCAGGAGCGGCGGCGCGAATCTGGACCTCTGGCATGTGGACTGAATACCTTCCTTAACGGACTGCCAGAATAGCACCGTCTACCAGACAAATCAAGCGGTACAATAAACGTATGATGGAGCACAGTCTCAGCCTTTCCTTAGACGATCTACCCTACTGGATGCAGCAGGCGCGGCGTGGCCGTGATTGGGGCGCGCTGCTGGTGCTGGCCTTCAGTTTGCTGGCCGCCTGGCCCTTCCTCAGCCAGCCCGGTCTGCCTCAGGCGGCTGAGAATTACGTCTATATGACCGCCGATTACAGCCAGAGCCTGCACGAAGGTCGTCTCTACCCGCGCTGGTCGCCGAACGTGCTGGGCGGCTACGGCGCGCCGATCCCAAATTTCTTCCCACCTGCCGCGCCCTACAGCGCCGCGCTGGTCAAGACCCTGTTCACCAACAACGCCGCGCTGGCGGTCCGTATCATCTTTGCCAGCGCCTTCCTGCTGGCCGGGGTCAGCAGCTATGCTTTTGTGCGCCGCCGCAGCAGTGCCGCTGCCGGGCTGCTGGTGGCCCTGCTTTATCTTTACAGCCCCTACTTCGGCCACACCCTGCCCTACGTGCGCGGCGATCTGGCGCATGTCCTGGCGCTGGCGCTGGTGCCGCTGCTGCTGTGGGCTGTGGATCGTCTGCTGGCCGATAACCGCCCGCTCGACATGCTGCTGACGACGCTGGCCGCGGCGCTGCTGGTACTGGCCGACCCGGCAATCGCGGTGGCCGCGCTGATCCTGGGCCTGCTGCTGCTCTGCATGGATGTCTCCAACAGTCCGGTGGTCGCGCTGCGGGTGATCGTCAGCCTGGGTCTCGGCATCGGGCTGGCCGCCTTCTACTGGCTGCCCGCCCTGCTGGAAAGCAGCCGCGTCTACTGGATCCAGACCACGCCGCCGCCTGCATTGCAGTGGGGCACACTGTTCAAGCCGCTCCAGGTCGCCGACCCCGGCGCGCTGATCCCGCTGCCGCAGCTCAGCCTGGGTATCGCGCTGCCCGTCGTGACCATGATCGGCCTGCTGGCACTGATCGTCGAGGGCAAGCAGCGCGTGTTTCACCTCGTCTTCCTGCTGACCGGCCTGCTGGCGCTGATCGTCGGCGTCGGCTTCGTCCCGGAAGAACACTGGCTGCTGGGAATCGCCTGCCTGTGCCTGAGCATTGGCGGCAGCGCGGCCCTGAACCTGAGCGAGCACCTACCGCAACGGGCGGTTCCGGTCTTTCAGGTGATGCTGGCGGTCGTCGTGCTCGCCAGCGGCCTGACAACTCTGGTCACGCCGCCCTTTTCGGTGCTGGCGGTCAACGTCCAGCCGCTAAATCAACTGCTTTACGAACAGCAGCGCTTCGGGATCGCCGTCCTGCCGCCGGATGCCGCGCTGCCCTCGCCCTTCCCTTCCCTACCTGCGGCCAACCGTCTGCTGCTTTCGGGTTACGAGAGCGATAACATTAATAAAATCGCGCCGGTCAGCAGTGCCAGCCGGGCGCGTATCAACCTGCTCAGCCACAAATCGGAGCGCGAACGCTTCCAGGTGACATCGCAGATCCCGCTCAGCCTGACGCTGCTGACCGCCTATTATCCCGGTTGGAAGGCGACGGCTGCCGGAAACCCGGTCAAGCTGACCGCCGACCCGCAAACCGGCCTGATCGTGCTGGACGTGCCGCCGATGAACGGCGAATTGAACATCGAGTTTGGCTCCACGCCGCTGCGCCTGGGAGCCTGGGGCCTGAGCTTCGGCGCGCTGCTGGCAATCCTGATCCTGAGCTGGCGGCGTTTTCGGCGGGACAGCCGCTACCTACCGGACAAAAGCCTGCTTCAACCGGTCGAACGACGCTGGGCCAGTGCGGTCCTGTTTGCTTTCGCCGCTGCCGCTCTACTCTTTGCCCTACCTAACGCCCCCTTCGCCTTCCCCCGTGAGCCGGGCATGAGCCTGGACAGCGCCCAGAATCTGCGCCACCGCAGCGAATCGGGTCTGGAGACACTGGCCTACCGTCTCAGCGCCGAACAGCTTCACCCCGGCGACCAGCTCAACGTCACGCTGTACTGGCGGACTATCCGACCGCTCTCGGCCAATTACCAAACTCGCCTGGCGCTGTACAAGGACGATACGGGCGAGCGTTTCGCGGTGACGGCCTACCGCTCACCAGGAAATTACCCGACCAGCCGCTGGCGCAGCTTCATGCACGTGGCCAATTCCTACGACCTGCGCCTGCCGGACGACCTGCCACCCGGCGAGTATCACATCAGTGTCGAGGTCTTCGATTGCAGCCCGGAATGCAGCGAGGGCCTGACCTTTTTCAGCGCGGATGGGCGCAATATCGGCCAGTTAAGTTTCCTCGACACACCAATCCAGGTGCAATCTTAGGAGGTCCTTGTCTTACCGGCCCTGGATTCAGTACAATCACCCCGCTGAATATCATAGGAGAAGCACTGATGAGCGATGCAACAGAACAGATCGCGCAGGCCTGGAACCAACTGCGTGAAGGCCGCGCCGAACAGGCGCTGAAGCAGTTTGAAACCACCGTCACGGCTCATCCCGATGACATTGACGCCTTCTACGGCCTGGGGCTGGCGCAGCAAAAGCTCAAGCACCGCGAAGACGCGATTGAAATCGTATAACCAGGCGCTGAGCCTGATTAGCCAGGGACAGGGCAATCTGGTGATCGAGCCGGACCGGCAGGAACACATCCGCACCCCTGAGGAGGACCGCTTTCTCATGCTGAGCCGCATGGTCCGGCAGCGCCTGGAGGAACTCGGCGTCAAGTCATGAACAAGCGCGAACGTCTCGAAAAGACCTTTGCCGGCGAAGCGACCGACCGGGTTCCGGTGGCGCTGTGGCGGCATTGGCCCGGTGACGATCAGCGCGCTGCCGATCTGGCGCAGTCCTGCGTGAGCTTTCCAGAACGATTATGACTGGGATTTCATCAAAGTCACCGCCAGCAGCAATTACTCGGTGACGGATTACGGTGTTCAGGATCAATGGGTCGGCAACCTGGAGGGCACGCGCAAGACGACCCGCCGCGCCATCCAGCGCTCGCTGGATTGGACCGAACTGCGCCCGCTGGACCCGGATCGCGGTGTCCTGGGCCGCCATCTGGAGTGCCTGCGGCTGATCCCGGAAGGTCTGCAAAGACCCGGAGACGCCGGTGCTGATGACGATCTTCAGCCCGCTGTCCCAGGCCAAGCACCTGGCCGGCGAGCGAACAACTGCTGCGCGACATGCGCACCCAGCCCGACCGGCTGCATACCGGCCTCAATACCCTGACCGAAATCGACCCTGCGCTATCATGGATGCGCTGGCGCGGCACGCCCTATCGCGGGCATCTTCTACGCGATCCAGCACGCCGATTACGACCTGATCTCGGCAGAGGAATACCACAACTTCGGCCTGCCATACGACCGCAAGATCCTGGACTCGCTGCCCGCGAAGTGGTGGTTCAACATGGTGCATCTGCACGGCGACACGCCCATGTTCCACATCGCCAACGAGTTCAACGTCCAGTGCATCAACTGGCATGATCGGGCAGCGGCCCCTGACCTGGCGCTGGGCCGGTCGCAGATCAACGGCGCGGCCTGCGGTGGTCTGTCGCAGTGGGATCATCTGCACAACGGCACGCCCGGCGACAATTCGCGAAGCGCCCGCGAGGCGATCCACGTGACCAATGGCCGCCGTTTCATCCTCTCGACCGGCTGCGTCGCCATGATCACGTCGCCCTGGTCGAATTTGCGCGCCGTCCGCGAAGCCGTCGAAACCCCAGGAGCCTGAGATGCCGCTGCGAGTTATCGCCGGAATCGGCCAAAGGCCGCCGTTTGCAAATGGTGCCCGGCGATATCGACGCGCCCGGTGATGGATCGCGTCAAAGAAGCCTGCTTCAGCATCCTGGGCCGCCGCATCTACGATGCGCGCTTTCTTGATCTCTTCGCCGGGACCGGCAGCGTCGGCATCGAAGCGCTCAGCCGGGGGGCGAAACCGCCGTCTTCGTCGAGACTGGACCGCCGCGCCGTGCAGACCATCCAGGCTAATCTGAAAGTGACCGGGCTGGGCGACCAGGCCATCATCCGCCGCACCGATGTGCTGCGCTTCCTGAAGAATCCGCCCGGCCAGCCCTTACGATTTCATCTACATCGCGCCGCCGCAGTACAAAGGCCTGTGGCTCGAAACACTCCAGGCGCTGGACGATACGCCGGAATGGACGCATGAGGACAGCACGCTCATCGTACAGATCGACCCAACTGAACAGCAGACCGTCGATTTGCAACATTTCGACAGCAGCGATGAGCGGCGCTATGGCAATACCCTGCTGTGGTTTTTCCGTCCACGCGCCTCAGCAAAGGACGGTTAATGTGGACGACCGCCTCAGCAGCCTGGAGGACCGTTGCCGCCGAGATTATCGCTGCCTTCGAGATCAAGACTCCGCCCGTGCCGATTGAGCACATGCTCCAGCACCCGCGTGATGGCATGTGGGAGGAGGTCGATATTCGGCAGTTGTCAAGCGGCTTCCTGAGCCTGGAGGACCGGTATTCGCCGCGTATGTCGCTGGCCCGGCTGCTGGCCCGGCAGATCGCCTTCAGCGCCTGGGGGCAAAATCGCGGCCTGCTCTCCCTGTTGGACGCACCAGATGCCCTACCCGCCTTTGCCCGGATGCTGATTATGCCCGCCTCAATGGTCCAGGCCCTGAGCGACAGCGCCCGCATTCCCGCAACCATGCGCCTGCATTTCGAAGTGCCGGAAAAAGACGCGCGTTCTCGCCTGGATGACCTGGCGACCTATCTCTAGCTGTCCAGCAGTTCGCGCGCCAGGGCCAGGGCTTCGTCCACCGTCTGTACCTCGCCTGTCACCTGCGCCTTCGCGGATTTGCGTCAGCAGCGTGCCGATAATCGGGCCGCTTTTCAGCGTCCAGCGCCGCCATCAACTGATTGCCATCCAGCAGCAGGGCGGATCAACCACTTCGTCATAGCGCTCAAAATAGGCATAGAGCAGCGTCCGCAGGCGCTCGACCAGGGTCAGCCAGGTATCCTGATTCAGCGCGCTGCCCGCCTCGCCCAGATAAACGCGCCGCCGCCAGCAGGCAGACATCGATCCCGGCAGCGCCGTCCTGCCGCCAGAAGCGATGCATCGCCAGCGGAGTCAGGGCTTCGTCCTCAGCGGCAGCGGCTACACGCAGCATCGTCACCAGCCGGTCGCGTTCGTCATTGCTCAGCCGCAGCGCCGATGCCCGCTCCGCGACTGCCTGAGCCGGATCGACCGGTACATCAGGGCCGCCAGCGTCAGCAGCGCCCGGTGAGGCCGGTCATTGGGCCAGCGCTGTGCGACGTGTGCCTGAAGCTGGCTGCGAAAGCGATCCAACTGCATCACCAGCATGCCGACGCCGAAGCTGGCCGCCGTGTGATCGGTCCGCTGCGGGCTGATCGCCACGATAACCTGTGCCATGCGGCTCGACCACCGCCAGAGTTTCCTGCCAGGCATCGTTGATAGTCAGCGGCTGTGTGCCGCGGTCGCTTTGCAGCGACGCTGACTTCCGGCAGGATCTGCGCCAGCAGCCCCAGCGCCTCGGCCACGCGCAGCGCCTGCCGCGCCTCCGGGAGGGCCAGCAGCCGGACAAATTCATCGCGCTGCCGTTCGACCGAGACCTGCCCAGTGCCGGGACCGCCGCCTGAATGTCCTTGAGCGTCTGCGGCTCGATGCGCAGCCCCAAGTTGGACGCTCTGCCGCACGGCACGCAGCGCGCGAATCGGATCGCTGCGCCAGCGACTGCGGCGTACAGCGGCGCAGCACCTTATCGCGGACGTCCTGTTCGCCGTCCAGCGGGTCGATTAAGGCGCTCAGGTCGCCATGCAGCGCTACCGCCATCGCGTTGATCGTGAAATCGCGGTCGAGCAAATCCGCCGCCAGGTCTTCAGCCCGGAAGCGCGCGACATCGACCATAAAACGCCCGTCCGGCGTGTCCACCAGGGCACGGCCCACATCGCGTTCGGAATCCAGCACGAAGACATCGCCCGACAGCGTATTGGCGATGCGCCGGGCCAGCGCGACCGCCCCTTGCGGCACGGTCAGGTCAATATCGGTCACGGGCCGGCCCATCAGCGCATCCCGCACTGCGCCGCCGACGACATAAACCGGCTGCGAGTCCTGAAGGATACGGTCCTGAATTTCGTAGAGCAGGTCCGGCCAGATCAGGGGGCGATGGGGTTGGCGGGCTTCAGGCTCAGTCATGCGCCAGCACGTCAAGATCCACGACGCCGACAAAGGGGAGATTGCGGAATTTCTCGTCCAGATCCAGGCCGTAGCCGAAGACGAACTTGTCCTCGATCTGGAAACCGGAGTAATCAACCGGAATATCGACCGTGCGCCGCGAGACCTTATCCAGCAGCGTGCAGAGCTTCAGGCTGGCAGGCTGCCGCGCCAGCAGCACATCCATAACGAAGCGCAGCGTGTGGCCGCTGTCGATAATGTCCTCGACGATCAGCACATGCCGCCCCTCAATGTTGTCTTTGAGGTCCATGTCAATGCGCACACTGCCGGACGATTCGCGCACGCCGACGCCGTAGCTGGAAATGGCGAGGAAGTCGATGTCATGGGGAACCGTCACATGGCGCATCAGGTCGGTGAGAAAGACAACGCCGCCCTTCAGGACGCAGATCAGCAGCAGATCCGGCAGTCAGCGTAATCGGCCGAGATCTCGCGGCCCAGGTCGGCAATGCGCTGCTGCAAGGTCGGACCATCAATGAGGATTTCTTTGAGATATTTTTCGTGCGGCAGGGTCATTATTCAAAGTTGACTTCGACAGCCAGACGGCCTAACAGCAACTGATCGCCCTTGTGCAGCTTGGTCGGCTCGTTGGGCGCGAGCTGCTTGCCGTCATGTGCGTGCCATTGGCGCTGCCCAGATCTGTCAGCCAGAGATAGCCTTCTTTGAATTCCAGGCGCGCATGAGTGCGCGAGACGCCGCGCTGCGCCGCCCCCATCGGCGTGAGATCAATATCCGGGCGCTCGCCGCTGAGCGGGTCGATGCGGCCCAGGACGACCGGCCATTTTATGCGACGCCAAACTGGACATGCTGAGTCATCCCGCGGATCACCAGAGTCACACTCCTGACATTGTGAACGGTCGTGCGTTCGTTCTCCCTGGCATCGGACATCATGCGCTTGATCCGGCGCGCGCCCTTGTGGAAGCATCACCGTCTCATTATTCTCGGTCAGCGGCGCATCGAAGATCAAGTCGGGCTTATTTTCGGAGTTCGGGTGGATCATTCATGTATAAGCTTAGACCAGTAGTATACTGAATAGGTTATTCACAGTATAGCAGAAGAAGATGATTAAACCACAGCAGCAAGACATTACAATTTCGCAAGCTCGTGAGACGAATTCGCATCACATTGAACAACGGCCTGGTCCTGGAAGGTCCAGTAAACACGACCGTTGAGACCTTTATGCATGGCCGCTGCCGACATCGAGCCGGAGCACTTCGACAGCCTGTACATGGGCGCAGTGGTCGATGGCAGGCTGCGCGAGATTATCGTACCCACTTACACGCGATGCCGACGTCCAGCCTGTGCTGCTATCGAGCAGCGACGGCGGGCGCATCTACCGGCGCAGCCTGGTGCTGGTGCTGACGACCGCCATGGACGAACTGTGGCCGGGGCTGAAGGTCGCGGTCAGCTATGCCGTGCCTGAAGGCGGCTTTTACTGTACGGTGCTGGATCACGCGCCGCTGACGCCGGACGAACTGGCGCGGCTTGAAGCGCTACATGCGCAGCATTGTCGAAGCGGACGATCCGATTGGCAAGCGCACGGTCGCATATCGACGAAGCCAGGGAATTTTCGCGGCGCGCGGCGATGACGACAAAGTCCGGCTGCTGGAACAGCGCAGCAGCGATCAACTGAGTCATGTACCGGCTGCACGAGCGCGAAGATTACTATTTCGGCTACATGCTGCCCTCCAACGGCTATCTGCAATATTTCCGGCTGCTGCCCAGTGAAGGACGGCTTCATCCTCCAGTATCCGCGCAAGGAACAGCCGATGGTGCTCATGGATGTGGCCGCCGCCGGCCAAACTGGCGCAGGTCTTTGAGGAGGCGGACCACTGGCTCCAGCGGATGAGCGTGGAGGACATCGGGCGCTTAAACCGCATCGTGCGCGAGGACCGCGTTCACCAGTTGATCCTGGTGGCCGAAGCGCTGCACGAACAGCGTGTCGCCCGCGTCGCCAGCGAGATCGCCGAGGGCCATCTGCACCGGGGCGTGCGCATCGTCCTGATCGCCGGGCCGTCGTCCTCCGGCAAGACCACCTTTTCCAAGCGTCTCGCCATCCAACTGCTGGCGCATGGCCTGCACCCCTTCACCATCGAGATGGACAATTACTTCGTAGATCGCTCACTCACGCCCCGCGACGAAAACGGCGACTACGATTTCGAATCGATCCATGCGCTCAATCGGGCACTGTTCAACGAGCAGCTTCTCAAGTTGATCGCAGGCGAGCCGGTGCGGCTGCCACGCTTCGACTTCAGGACCGGTACCAGCGTGGAAGGGCGCGAGGTCCGGCTGGCGCAGGACCAGATCATCATCATCGAGGGCATTCACGGCCTGAACCCTGACCTGGTGCCCGATATTCCCGATCAAGTGATCCACCGGATTTACGTCTCGGCCCTGACGCAGTTGAATATCGACCTGCATAACCGCGTGCCGACGACCGACGTGCGGCTGATGCGCCGCATCGTGCGCGATGCCCGGACACGCGGCTATTTCGCGGCGGAGACCTTGCAGCGCTGGCAGAGCGTGCGCCGGGGTGAGAAACGCAACATTTTCCCCTACCAGGAAAACGCCGACACCATGTTCAATTCGGCGCTGGTTTACGAAGTGGCGGCCTTGCAGCCCTTCGTCAAGCCGCTGCTGCTGCAAATCAAATACGGCACGCCGGAACATATCGAGGCGAACCGGCTGCTGTCCTTCCTGAACTGGGTCCAGCCGCTGACTCCCGAACAGACGCAGCACATCCCGGACACTTCGCTGCTGCGCGAATTTATCGGCGGCTCCAGCCTGCGCGATTACCATCCCGGCGACGGTGACGGATGACGACCTGATGAGTCAGAAACTGGCGATTGACTTCGGCACCACCAATACTGTAGCCGCCCTCTGGGACGACAGTGCCGGTCAGGCCCAGGTACTGAACTCTACCCGCCATGAGCATCCCCCCGGATGACCAGCGTCCGCCGCTGGTGCCCTCGCTGGTCTACGTCCACGATGGACAGGCCAGGCGCGTCAGCATCGGCCAGGCGGTGCTGGATGCCGCGCTGGACCAGCAGAAAGATAACCGTCTGTTTCGTAATTTCAAGCGCGGGATCGTCGCCAGCCACGGCCCCCCGCCGCGTTTGATCGACGGCCAATCCTGGCAGGACCGGGACGCCGGTTACAGCTTTCTGCGCGGCCTGGTGGCAACTCTGCCGGACAGCGAGATCGATCAACTGGTGCTGACCGCGCCGGTCGTCTCCTTTGAAAGCTATCTCAACTGGCTCAGTGAGGTCATGCCGGAGGCAGCGGCAGGGCCATATCCGCATCGTCGATGAATCGACGGCGGCAGCGCTGGGCTACGCGGTGACTCAGCCGGGCGCGCTGGTGCTGGTGCTCGATTTCGGCGGCGGGACGCTGGATCTCTCGTTGGTGCAGCTTCCCGAACACCGCGACAATACCGGTGGCTTCCTGGGCAAACTGCTGCGCAGCCCTGCCTCACAACACGCCGCCCGCGTCATCGCCAAAGCCGGGCAGATCATCGGCGGCAGCGATGTCGATCAATGGCTGCTGGCCGATGTGCTGGCGCGCTGTAATCTGAGACCTCGCCACTCTGGGCGATGCCTATCCCCTGCTGCTCAGCCGCTGCGAGACGCTCAAGATCGCGCTCTCAGTCGAAGACCAGCGCCAGATCGATTTTGAAGACGGCAGCGGCCAGCGGCACAGGCTGGATTACCAACGCGAGTGGCTGGAAGCGCTGCTCGAACAGCAGGGCTTTTTCACGGCGCTGCGGCGGGTCGTGGATAAAGTCATGCACGTGGCGCGCCAGCGCGGCATCTTCAAAGAGGACATTCATTACGTCCTGATGGTCGGCGGCACCTCGCTGATGCCCTCGGTACAGCGGGCGCTGGGCCAGTATTTCGGCGATATGGCCGTCCGGGCTGATAAACCTTTTACCGCGGTCGCTGAAGGCGCGCTTCAGATCGCGGCCGGGTACGGTCTGGAAGATTATCTCATCCACAGCTACGGCCTGCGGCATCTCGACCCGGATACGGGCAGGCACCAATATGAGGAGATTATCGCCCTGGGCAGCCCCTACCCCAGCGAGCGACCGGTCGAGGTTCTGCTCGGCGCGGCGCACCCGCAGCAGCAAGCGATTGAGTTCGTCGTCGGCGAGATCGACTCGGATGCAGTGTCGATGATTGAAGTGAAGTACGAAGGCGGTCAGGCGATGTTTGTCGCCCAGGCTAACAGCAGCGCCCAGCAGATTATCCCGCTGAATGAAGCGCTCGCGCTCGACATGCTGGCCCGCCTGGAGCCACCCGCCAGCCCCGGCGAGGATCGCATCCGCGCGCAGTTCCGCGTGGACGACCGGCGGCGGCTGCGTGTATCTGTCAGCGACCTCCAGACAGGTAAAACGCTCCTAGACGACGTGATCGTGGCGACGCTGCGCTAAGTGCCGGAGTCCAGGTCGGCCAGCCGCTGAAGCGCCTCTTCGTTGTCCGGTTCAACCGTCAGCACACGCTCGAACCAGGCGCGCGCATGCTCGAGATCGCCCGCCTCAGCATAGGTTGCGCCGACAAGGTTCCAGATGTTCAGGTCCTGCGTGTCGTCCAGAAGCACGGCGGTCGCCCAGGACGGGCGTTCTGCAAGAGCATCCCCTGATTCCCGTAATACCCGCCCCAGCTATAGAGTTCTCCGGCGATGCCTGACATATCGCTCATGCGCCGAAAGCTGGCAATGGCGTCGTCAATCCGCCCAACCCAGGTATAGGCCAACCCCAGGCTTTTGGCCGCTGTAGGGTGTCCCGGATCCACAGCGTTCGCCTGTTCAAGCAGCCGCACCGCTTCATCAAAGTCATCCGACCGCAGCGCCATATTGCCCAGGCGGCGGTTGGCATCCGGCCAGTCCGGCACAATCGCCAGCGCCTGATGGTAATAAGACTCGCGCACTTCAAACAGCGCTGCGTGGTCCGCCTCGCTGAGGTCCGGCGCAAACAGGTCTTTGGCGTCGTCAATCGCGCCCAGATTGGTGTACCAGGCCGCGCGCAGCGGTGCGTTGAACAGCACGACCAGCCCGATCACCGCCACCAGCGCCACCGACCCCCAAAGAGCGGACGTCGGCTCGGCTGCGGCTGCCAGTCCGCTTCACGCAGGGCCAGGCGTCCCAGCGAGACAGCCATGCCCAGCAGAATAAAGGCAACCGGCATAATCAAATCCAGCAGACTATGGACCACAATAATCGCCAGCCCGACGGCTATCGCATAATACAGGAGTCGAGGCCGTGCAGAGCGCAGCACGCGGGCAATCCAGAGCCACCCGGCGATGACCAGCCCGATCAGCGCCAGCAGGCCCAGCAGGCCGTTCCCCATCCAGACCCATAAAAAAAGGTCGTGCGGATGCTGCAAGAACGGTACATAGATCATCAGGCCGAAACGCGAATAGATCAGGGCAAAGGTGCCGCCCAGGCCAAGCCCGGTATACAAGAAATCGCTGGCGACGCGCGCGCTGGTCTGGTAAAGAAAGATACGCCCTGTGCCCCAGCCCAGTGCCTTATCCACCAGGCCGAATTGGGCCGCCGCCAATATCCCGATCACCACGACCCCCAGCATCAGGGCAATGAGCACGGGTCGCCGCCGCAGGAAGAGCAGCGCCGCCAGCAGCCCGCCGACGGCCAGGCCCACGAACGCGCCGCGCGAAAACGAAAGCGCCAGGCCGAAGAGCATCAGCAGGGCAGCGAGCGCCATCACAACTTTGACCAGACGCTTCGGCGTCGTAATCAACAGGGCCAGGGCCAGCGGAATGATCCCCTCGATGAAGGTAGCGACCGAATTGGGATGCAGCTTGTACAAGCCCAGGTCAGGCAGAACAGTCGTCGCCTGACCGATGCGCAGGATGATGCCAGGGATCTCTTCGTAGCTCCGGTAGGCGTGCTGCGTCAGAAAATAGACGACGACCACCACGCCCGCCAGCACCAGAACGTAACTCATGCGGCGGGCCGCATCCCAGGAACGGATCAGGGCCAGAGTCGCAAAATAGAGCGCCGCGCTGAATATCCAGGCTGCCAGGTAGCCATAGCCCAACGAGCGGTCGTAGGACGGCAGCAGTCCCAGGACCGCCGTGACGCCCAGCATGGCGACCAGGAAGCCGATCCAGCGCGGTAGGGTCATCGTCTTCAGACCTGGCTGTGATGCTTTTGCAGGCTGGTGACGTGCAGCGGCTCTTCTTTGAGCGCGCGAATACCCTGCACAGCGGCGATGGCGGCACTGAGCGTCGTCAGAATCGGCACATCATTCTGATAGGCCGCGCTGCGCATCAGGGCACCGTCATCGTGTGCCTGTGCCCCCAGCGGCGTGTTGATTATCAGCGCGAATTCACCCTCGCGGATGCCGTCCATCAGGTTCGGCTCGCCTTCGCTGATCTTCTTTACCACGCGCGCCGGCAGGTCCACCAGTTCCAGCACCTTTGCCGTGCCCGCCGTCGCCACCAGTTCGAAGCCCATGTTGTAAAGATCGCGCGCGATGCGGATGGCCGCGCCCTTATCGTAATTGTTGACACTGATGAGGACCGTGCCCTCCGTCGGCAGCGTGGAATGGGCCGCAATCTGCGACTTCACGAAAGCATGACCGAAGCTGGCTGCATGGCCGACCACCTCGCCGGTCGAGCGCATTTCCGGCGACAGACGCGCGTCCACATCCGGGAACTTCTGGAAAGGCAGCACCGCCTCCTTGACGAAGAAGCCCCGGACACGCGGCTCCTCCAGGAAACCAATCTCGGACAGCGTTTTGCCCGCCGCGATCTGCGCCGCATAGCTCGCCAGCGGGTATCCGACGGCCTTGCTGACGTAAGGCACCGTCCGGCTGGCACGCGGGTTGACCTCCAGCACATAGACCACGTCGTCCTGAATGGCATACTGAATGTTAAACAGGCCCTTCACGCCCATCGCCAGGCCAATCTGCCGGGTGTAATCGCGCATGATCTCGATGTGATACATGCTGATCTTGTAGGGCGGCAGCACACAGGCCGAAATCGCCGCTGTGAACGCCTGCCTCTTCAATATGCTGCATGATGCCACCGATGGTCACGGTCTCGCCATCACAGAGCGCATCGACATCGATTTCGTAGGCATCATCCAGGAAGTGGTCGATCAGGATCGGGTGGCCGCTGAACTCGACGTTTTCGTCCAGCCACTCGTTAAGGCGTTCGTCGTCGAAAACAATCGCCATGCCGCGCCCACCCAGTACATAGCTGGGCCGCACCAGCACCGGATAACCCACCTGCTCCGCCGCTTCCAGCACGCCCTCGCGCGTGATCGCCGTCGCGCCGTTGGGCTGGCGGATGTCCAGCTTGCGCATCAGGGCGTTGAAGCGTTCGCGGTCTTCAGCCAGATCAATCGTATCGACCGAGGTGCCCCAGATCGGCGCGCCCGCTTCATGCAGCGCCTGGGCGATGTTCAGCGGAGTCTGCCCGCCAAACTGCACCAGCACGCCGTCGGGCTTCTCTTCGTCAATGATGTTGAGCACATCTTCGGCCGTCAGCGGCTCGAAGTAGAGCCGGTCCGCCGTGTCGTAATCGGTGCTGACCGTCTCCGGGTTACAGTTGACCATGATAGCCTCGTAACCCATCTCTTTGAGCGCAAAGCAGGCATGAACGCAGCAGTAATCGAACTCGATGCCCTGGCCGATGCGGTTGGGGCCGCCGCCCAGCACGATGACTTTGCGCCGGTCGTCCGGTTCGGCCTCGTCGTCTTCCTCATAGGTCGAGTAGAGATAAGGCGTATGAGCCTCGAATTCCGCCGCGCAGGTATCGACGCGATAATACACCGGCACCACGCCCAGCGCCTTGCGCCGTTCGCGCACCGCCATTTCCGTCTCGTCCAACAGTCAGCGCGATGTGCGCGTCGCCATAGCCGTAGCGCTTCAGCTTGAGGAAATCGGCTTTGTCCAGCCGGTCGAGCGTCAGATGCTTGTCGGCAATTGTCTGCTGGATGCGCATGGTATCGACCATCTGCTGCACGAACCAGGGATCGAAGCCGGTATGTTCGGCGATCTCATCCTGCGGCGTGTTGCGCGCCATCGCCGCCGCCACCTGGAACAGCCGCTGCGCCGTCGGTACTTCCAGCGCTTCAACCGGCACGTCTTCCATCTTCGCACCGAAGCCCATCACGCCAATATCCAGCGCGCGCACGCCTTTTTGCAGCGCCTCCGGGAAGGTGCGACCAATCGCCATGACCTCGCCGATGGCCTTCATCTGCGGGCCGAGCACCTTATCCACGCCGGAGAACTTCTCGAAGTTCCAGCGCGGGATCTTGACCACCACGTAATCCAGCGAGGGTTCGAAGCTGGCCGGAGTCACCCGGGTGATGTCGTTGGAAATCTCGTCCAGCCGGAAACCGACCGCCAGCAGCGCGGCGATCTTGGCGATGGGGAAGCCGGTCGCCTTGCTCGCCAGGGCCGAGGAACGCGAGACGCGCGGGTTCATCTCGATGACGTAGACCTCGCCGTCGTCGGGATTGATGGCAAACTGCACGTTCGCGCCACCGGTCGCCAGACCGACGCGGTCCAGCACCGCTTTCGCCATGTCACGCAGACGCTGCATCTCTTTATCGGTGAGGGTTTGCACGGGCGCAACGGTGATGCTGTCGCCGGTATGGACTCCCATCGGGTCGAGGTTCTCAATCGAGCAGACCACGACGAAATTGCCCGACGAATCGCGCATGACCTCCAGTTCGAATTCTTTCCAGCCGAGCAGGCTCATGTCGATCAGCACTTCGTGGATGGGGCTGGCTTTCAGACCGCGTCCGGCGATCCGCCGCAGACCCGCCTCGTCGTAGGCTACGCCACCGCCCGTGCCGCCCAATGTGAACGAGGGCCGCACCAGCACCGGGTAATTGAGCTTCTCCGCTGCCTTAAGCGCATCCTCCACGCTGCCGACCACTTCGCTGGCCGGGGATTTCAGGCCGATCTCGGTCATGGCGGCTTTGAACAGCTCACGGTCCTCGGCCAGTTCAATGCTGGGAAGCGACGCGCCGATCAGTTCGACGTCGTGACGCTCAAACACGCCCGCCTCCCGCATCGCCAGCGCCAGATTGAGCGCAGTCTGTCCGCCGACCGTCGGCAGGATGGCGTCCGGCTGCTCGATCTCGATGATGCGCTCACAGATCTCCGGCGTCAGCGGCTCGATGTAGGTCGCGTCGGCGAACTCCGGGTCGGTCATAATGGTGGCCGGGTTGGAGTTCACCAGCACGATGCGGTAGCCCTCGCGCCGCAGCACCTTACAGGCCTGCACGCCGCTGTAATCAAACTCGCAGCCCTGCCCGATCACAATCGGGCCGGAGCCAATCACCATGATAGTTTCGATGTCAGTTCGTTTTGGCATAGATATT
The DNA here is from genome assembly GCA_963772595.1 of uncultured Chloroflexia bacterium. Lineage (GTDB taxonomy): Bacteria > Chloroflexota > Anaerolineae > Aggregatilineales > Phototrophicaceae > CAVYXZ01. The sequence goes on from CAVYXZ010000007.1 coordinate 105,164, forward strand.
GTTTCCTACTTTTTTGCCTAGAAATACACGTGCTTGTTCAACCATACGCTGTCAGCATTTGTCACGCAGGCATCTTCGACTACAAACGTCCTGGGAAAGAAATCGGTTGGCAATCCATTAGTGACAAATGAAATTCTTTCACGCACCGAATAAATTGAGACATTTGTCCTCAAAAAGACCTTCGCAAGCGTCTTTCCACGCTCAATTTCGCCCACCAAACCTTGAAGTACATCGAGCGCAATCTCACGTGCAAACTCATCGTCATCTGGCAAGTCCTGCAACAAATTCAGGCGTTTCATCAGCGGAAGGCCGCTTTCAAACTCTGCCATGACAACGTTTCGCGCATCAAATGTAGCATCAATAATGCCATACTTTGCGATTGTCCCCTGAAGGGACTTAGCTTTAGAAGGCAGGACTTCAAATTGCCCGTCCAGGTTACGTTGAAGCAGCTTACGCACCTCATTTTCAGCAGTTGCCAGGCTTGTGATATTTGTAGTTTGTCCTATTAGACCATCGAGCGAGCTATATTTCAGGCCGCGTGCAATGCTCTTTATGAGCAATAATTCGGCCATGCTCCCCGCCCCTTTACATACCTATCCGTGCTGCGGCACCGACGGCTTCGGACGAATACCCAGCAGATTTCGTTCATGCACTTTAGCAGCAATCGGGCACTGATTCTCCTCATAGGGGGTGGCCTATTTGAACAAGCCTGCTTCCTCAGTCAATGTCAAACAATCCGACTACCGGCAGTTCAAGGCCCGGAAGTAGATCGCTGCCCGAAATCATATCGTTGACACTATAGGTCCTGGACGTTCCGTCTGGGCGATGCACAACCACCTGCCGAGCGCCAGGATAGACCTGCCAGACCTGTTCCACACCATATTGCAGATACTGGCTCAACTTCTCCTGGATGGCGTCGGGTTTCTCGGTGGGCGAAATGATCTCAACAGCCAGATCGGGCACGCCAAAGTAGTAGCCTTGCGTCTTCTTCAAGCGGCCTTTTCGCACAAAAGCCACATCCGGGCGGCGTCTGATGCGAATATCGCCTGGCACCCCATCAAGCACAAAGTCCGTATCGCCAGGGTACAGCATCCCCAGATCGTTCTGCTCGACGTGATTGCCGATGCGCAAGATCAGCTTGTATTCGATGCGTCCGTGTTCTTCGCCGGTCATGTACTCATCCTTGTCGAAGCCCACCCACGCGCCGTTTACGATATCAAGATCCTCGAAACCTTCGCAGCTATCCACCTGCAAGGCGATCTCTTCGGTAATGGGCCGCTGCATGAGCAGGAACACGATCTCACGCACCCGTTCTTGAATTGTTGTGGAGACCAGGGTATCCATACGCTGTCCTCAGACCTGCTTTCTGGGATTATACTTGCTTACGGTCGTCTTTCAGACCTTCAACACGCGCTCAGGTGTCAGCCGGATAATCATCATATCCAGCGTGGACCAGTCGGCGATGTCCTTCTCCGCCTGCTCCTTCGGCTCGTAGCGGTAGGTTAACTGCTTCATCCAGCGCAGGCCGGGGTCCTCTTCGACCGTCAGCCGTCCCTTGATAAGACAGCCGCCGCCATCGCCGCTGTCGCCGCCAATCGTGACCGATCCCTTCGGATTGGCCTGAATATAACGGACTTTGGCGGTGTCGCGGTCGCTGATGAAGATCAGGTCGTCGCCATCGACATCGAACCAGACTGGGACCGTATGCGGGTAGCCTGCGCGGTCGATTACGCTCAGGCGCGCCAGCAGGGGCTTGCTGAGAAGCTGGCGTATCGCATCCGAAAATTCTAGCTTTGCTACTCCCATTCCGGGCATCCTTCCACCGCTGCGGCCTCGTCGTCGCCCGGCCAGGGCGGCATGGTCACCATGATAATCACCAGCGCGTCATCGCCGGTACTGCGAAACTGAAAATCGGTCCCCAGCGGGATCGTCACGAAGACGCCCGGCGGCAAATCCGTGACCGCGCTGTGATCCGCTTGCTTGCGCCAGACCTGACCGTGCCCGGCGGCCACGTACCAGATTTCCTCGACCGTCTTATGGCGCACGGCCTGCGTGACCGCCCCCGGCGGCAGCGTGCAGTGAACCATACTGCCCCCAGCCAGCACCGGCCCCAGCCGAATCTCGGAACCATCCGGCGCGATGACGTCGTAGTCCGCCGAGATTAATCGAGTTTCAAAAGCGGCCATGCGCTTACCTCCGCTCACTCAGTGAAGCTTCTCACGGCGGAAGCGGGGTAAGCGATCCAGAATCTCAAATTCAAACTCCAGTTCGGCCTCCTCGTCGGCAAGCATCTCCAGGAGAGTCTCACGCACGGCTTCTTTAATCAGCGTCTTCAGTGCCTCGCGCTCGATTGTCACCTGCAACTCCTCACGATTTGTCATTTCACTACACCGCTCAATCATCACTCAATTCATCACGCCGCAGCAGCGGGATCAGAAACACGAAACAGGCAATTAAGAACACGCCGCTGCCGAGCAGGCCCAGTATACTCCCGCTTTCCAGGCTCGATGCCGTGTACAACAGCGCACACAGAATAAACAGGCCCCAGCCCCAGAGTTGAAACTTGCGTTCACGTTCGGACATAGGCGTTAAAAAGGCGGGTCCAATGCACTCCAGAGAGAAATCATGGAGAGAATCAACATGCCCCATATCAACGCGGTAATGAAACCCAGGTAAATCCGCGCAGCCGTCGTTTGACGCATGTGCCGATTACGCCAGATGGCGAACATCCCTGCGATCCAGGTCGGCACTATAAGAATGACGATAAGCATCAGACCGTCGCGCATTGAAAACACGTCGCTCAATCACTGACCACACTGGCTTCGCTGTGAACCGCCTTGACAAACTCGTCGAAGAGATACGAGCGAGTCATGCGGCCCCGGTGAGGCTTCGGGATGATATTGCACGCCAAAGACCTGCTTCTCCGGGAAGCGGATGCCCTCAATCGTATGGTCGTTGAGGTTGATGTGCGTCACTTCCGCACCGCCCAAGTGGCTGTCCTCGCTGATAGCGAAGCCGTGATTGTGCGAACTGATCTCGACCACACCAGTCAGCAGATTCTTGACCGGCTGGTTGCCGCCCCGGTGGCCGAAGCGCATCTTCTCCGTCTTGCCGCCCAGCGCCAAGCCCAGGATCTGGTGCCCCAGGCAGATGCCGAAGATCGGCTTCTTACCGATGAGATCGCGCACATTCTGAATCGCATAGGTTACGGCTGCCGGGTCGCCCGGCCCATTGCTCAGGAAAATGCCGTCCGGGGCCAGCGCCAGTATCTCGTCCGGCGTCGTCTGGGCCGGGACCACCCGCACCCGCAGGCCGCGATCCGTCATCAGGCGCAGAATGTTGTGCTTGATACCGAAATCGTAGGCCACGATCAGCGGGCCGGGCTGGTCATGATGATGGCCGCGATACCACTGCGCATCACTGCCCTGGCTCCAGTTATAGGCTTCATCGGTCGTTACGGAATCGACCAGATTCGCGCCGGACATATCCAGCGAGTTGCGAGCCGTCTCCAGCAGCGCAGCGGTATCGAGCGCCGCCTCGCCGTTGCGCAATCGCCGCCCGCATGACCCCCTGTCGAGCGAATGTGCCGCACCAGGGCGCGCGTAGCCACATCGCTGACGCCGATCACACCCTGCTCAGCCAGATAGTCCTCCAGGCGGCCCTGTTCGCGCCAGTTGCTCACCGTCGAACTCAGCGAGCGCACCACAAAGCCAGAGACCCACACCCGCGCGGACTCAACGTCTTCCAGATTGATGCCGGTATTGCCGACATGCGCGACCGTCATGGTCACGATCTGCTTATAATAGGAGGGGTCCGTCAGGATCTCCTGGTAGCCTGTCATCGAGGTGTTAAAGACCAGTTCGCCGGTCTGGACGCCTTCCGCGCCAAAACCGCTGCCCTCAAACACCCGTCCGTCTTCCAGCACTATCTTTCCCGGCATAGTATCCGTGTCCTCCGCGTACATCGTCATAGGCATCAGGTGCGGTAGTCGGCGTTGATCGACACATACTCGTGGCTGAGGTCACAGGTCCACACCGTCGCCGCGCCCTCGCCTGCGCCGCAGTCCAGCAGCACATAGACCTCCGGTTGGCTGACAATCGCAGTCGCTTCGGCCTCGTCGTAGTCCATCACCTGCCCTGCCGCCACAAGCTGCAAGGGGTCGCTCAGGTCCGTCCCTGCCGCCATCCACAGCGCCACGCGCGTCCTGATCGAACGCAATCCCGGCGCGACCCGCCGCCATCATGATCCGGCCCCAGTTAGCATCGTTGCCGTAGAAGGCTGTCTTGACCAGCGGCGAACTGCGATGGTGTTGGCGATCTGATGGGCAGCGCGATCATCCGGCGCGCCTTGCACCTCGAATGGTGATGAACTTGCTCACGCCCTCGCCATCGCGCACCATTTCCTGTGCCAGGCGAGTGCAGACCGCGTTCGAGCGCTTCCTGAAACTGCGCACGGTCGGCGTCGTCGTCCAGGCTACCCCGCTGGCTCCGTTTGCCAGCAGCAACACGGTATCGTTGGTGCTGGTATCGCCATCTACCACAATCGAATTGTAACTGAAATCCGCCGCCGCTTTGAGCGACTGCTGGGCATATCGGGCGGCAGCGCCGCATCCGTCACCAGGACGCTGAGCATGGTCGCCATATTGGGCGCGATCATGCCCGACCCTTTGACGATCCCGGCGATCTGGTAGCGCTCGCCGCTGGCCTTCGTGACGCAGACCGAGGCCATCTTGGGATGCGTGTCGGTGGTCATGATGGCTCTGGCGGTCGTCTCCCAGTCATCATCCAGCGATTCAGCGGCCAGATCCACCGCATGTTCGATTCTGTCCATCGGAAGCTGCGGGCCGATCACGCCGGTTGATTGAATCAGCACCGCATTCGGCTCAATGCCCAGCCGAGCCGCCACGCGCTGCGCGGTCAGCCGGGCGTTTTCGATACCCTGGGCACCGGTGCAGGCGTTGGCATAGCCGGTATTGGTGGCGACAGCGCGAATGCCCTGTCCCTGGCGCTGCTTGAGATGCTCCATATCGACCTGGAGCGGCGGCGCTTTGACCTGATTGGTCGTGAAGACCGCACCAACTGCGCAGGGCTGATCGCTGACAATCAGCGAGAAATCCAGCCGATCCTGCTTCTTGATTCCGGCGGCCACCCCGGCCACGCGGAACCCGGCGACCGCCTCAATCGTATCTTTCACCTCAAGCATCAGCAGCCTCTCCCAGGATGACAGTCAGCTTCTCAATCAGCGTATCGATGTCGGACTTTCTCGACTATGAGCGGCGGGACGAAGCGGATCACATCCGGCCCGGCGTTGACCAGCAGCAGACCCTGGTCGAAACCGGCCTGGACCAGCGGCGCTGCCGGAACGGTCAGTTCGATGCCGGAGATCAGGCCGCGCCCACGCACCGATTTGATCAACGGACTGTTGATTTCTTCCAGCCGTTCCATCAGGTAGTCGCCCATCTCGCGCACATGTTCCAGAAAACTCCGGCTGGCTGATACGCTGCAAGACGACTTTGGCCGCGCTCGTGACCACCAGCCCCCCGGCAAAGGTCGAAGCATGGTCGCCCGGCTTGAGCGCGCTGCCGACCGCCTCGGTCATCAGCGCCGCGCCAATCGGCAGGCCACCCGCCAGCGGCTTCGCCAGCGTCATGATGTCCGGCTCGACGCCATACTGCTCATAGGCCCACAGGGTCCCGCTGCGCCCGACACCGCACTGCACCTCGTCGAAGATCAGCAGCGCGCCGGTCTCGTCGCAGATTTCACGCAGGCCGCGCAGGAAGGCTTCGTCGGCAGGCCGGATGCCTCCCTCGCCCTGAATCGGCTCGACAAAGACGGCGGCGGTCGTGGGACCGATGGCCGCTTTGGCGCTGTCCAGGTTATTGAACTCGGCCAGCACGGCCCCTGGCATCAGAGGCTGGAAGGGAGTCTGATAGTGTTCTCTGGGCGTCAGCGCCAGCGTGCCCATCGTCCGCCCGTGAAACGCCCCCGTAAAGGCGACGATGTCCGTGCGCTCGGTCTCACCGGCGACATAGGCGACCTTGCGGGCAAATTTGATCGCCGCTTCGTTGGCCTCCGCGCCGCTGTTGCAGAAGTAGACGCGGTCGGCGAAGGACTTCTCGCAGAGCATGGCCGCCAGTTCGGCATGGGGCGCGGTATGGTACAGGTTGCTGACGTAAATCAGGCCGCCTGCCAGCGCCGAAGTGATCGCACCTTCCAGTTCGGCATCGCCATAACCCAGGGCATTGACCGCGATCCCGGCCACGAAATCCAGGTAGGCTTTGCCATCGCTGTCGTAGACCGTCATGCCCTCGCCGCGCGTCAGCACAAACGGCGGGCGCACATAGGTCTGCGCGACGTGCTGCTGCTCCAGGTCAATAATTGTATCTTTCATAGACTATCCTCGGATTCAGCGGGTAAAGGGATAAACACCGTGCCGCCATGCGAGCGCAGCCCGGTGAGATTGCTGATGACCGCGCGGGGCACACCGCGCCGCAGCACATCCAGCGCCATCGTGACTTTGGGGATCATGCCGCCGACGATGTCGCCATCTTTGACCATGCGCGCCACGCGCGCCGGAGTCAGCACCAGCAGCACACTGCCATCCAGCAGCACACCTTCGACGTTGGTCACGAAGACCACCTGACCGGCCTCAATGGCAGCAGCCACTGCCCCGGCCACGTGATCGGCGTTGACGTTGTAACTGCTGTCCGGCCCGCTGCATATCGGCGCGATGACCGGGGTGATCCCCTGCGCCAGCATGGTTTGCAGCAGGTCGCCGCGCACAGTGCTGACCTCGCCGGTGAAGCCCATGTCGATGCTCTCATGCGCCATTCTTCGTGCCTGAATCAGGCCCCGATCCACGCCGCTCATGCCCATCGCATCCACACCAGCGGCGACCAGATGCCGCACCAGCCGCTTGTTGACCGTACCGCAGAGCACCATCTCGACCAGCGCCAGCAAGTCCGGGTCGGTCACGCGCACGCCATCGACATAGCGCGGCTCGATCCCCATACGCTTCTGCAAATCGGAGATTTCCTTGCCGCCACCATGCACGATGACCACCGGAGTCGAACTCCCCCGCACGTAGGCCGCCAGATCGTCCAGGAAGGCCGGATCGTCGATCTCGTGTCCGCCGATTTTGATAAGCGTTGTCGGTGCCATGTACGCCTCGCTACAGCAGGGCCAGGGTCTCTGGCAGGTCGAAGATAAGGTTGAAATCCTGTACCGCCTGCCCTGCCGCGCCTTTGCGCAGGTTATCAGTCACACTGGTGACGTGCAGATAACGCGGCGTGACCGGACTCAGGCTGATGACGCAGCGGTTGGTGCGCACGACATGACGCAGCGTCGCCAGGTCCCCGGCGGGCAGCACATCGACCATTGGCTCCGGGCCGTAGACTTCCTCATAAAGGCCCTGTGCCTGCGCGCTGTCGAAGTCCGGCTTGAGCGTGACGTAGATGCTCGCCATCAGGCCGCGATCCACCGGCAGCAGATGCGGCGTGAAGATCAGCGTCCCGGTCTGGCCGTTGAGCTTACCGATCTCCTGCTCGATCTCGCCGACATGGCGGTGCGAGCGGCCTACCTTATAAGGGGACAGATTGCCGAAGACCTCGACAAAATGGGTGTTGGCTTTAGGTTCGCGGCCCGCGCCGGATACCCCGGACTTAGCATCCACGATGATCGGCGCGTCAGGGTCCAGGACATGAGCTTTCAACAGCGGATAGAGACCCAGCAGCGTCGTGGTTGGATAGCAGCCGGGCACCGCGACCAGATCTACCCCTTGCAGTGCAGCCCGGTTGATCTCTGGCAGGCCGTAAGGCACAGGCAGCAGATCGGGCTGAGAATGCTCTACGCCGTACCACTGCTTGTAAGCTTCGGGGGTATTCAGGCGGAAATCGGCGGAAAGATCGAGCACCTTCAGGCCCGCATCCAGCGCGCGCGCTGCAATCGGGGCCGAGGCGGTATGCGGCAGCGCCAGGAAGACCGCATCCAGATCGGCCAGATCAACCAAGTCGTGCGGCACGTAGCGTAGATCACTGTGCGGCACCGGCTCACCGCTGTAGGTGTTCGACGTCGCTACCCGCAGGTCTACACGCGGATGGCGCGCCAGGATCTCCACCAGGTCCTGCCCGGCATAGCCGGATGCGCCGTAGATGCCTACCCGGATTGTGTTCATAGCTCCTCCCATAAAACAAAAACCCCGTCCCTCGTGTTGGCTGAGGTCGGGGGGTCGCGTCTCTACGCTGCGATTGACTTACACTGCCATCAAACCGCCAGCGCAAAACACCCACCAGGACCTTCAGCGGCCTGCGGGCGACGGATACGACGACGGATGAGTGTTGCTAACATCATAGAATGTGTGGTTAAGTGCTTGACAATGGCAACAGTGTAAGTAATCTGGCAGGTGCTGTCAACACATTCGCAAAAGATTGTGCATTTTAGCAGTTTTTTTGTGCGAAATATCCAGGAGTACCAAAGTAGCGTACCTGTCATACTAACCTTTTGTTACACTATATATACGGCAGATAAACTGTGGATATGAGGCATGGACGGCTCCAGCAAACTTACAAGCTTAACCGAAGAATTGGACGGGATCTACCAGCAGCTTACTTCAGCCACTAAACCGCGCACGCTTCAGCAAGTCGAGAAACCGCTTCAAGCCCTGTATGACGAGATCTGCAACCTCTACTTCGACAGTGTGCCCGAACAGCGTGTCGATCTCGTGATTACCCTGCTCTACCGGGATAACCTGCTGGCACAGTTAGTCCTCTTTTATCGCAACGTCACCAAACAGGCGGCCAGGCTGGCGGAGAAAAAGCGCCAGGAGGCCCATGCCCAGCAGTTGATCCAGCAGTCGCTGGCAGCCCACGCGCTGCTGGCCGATAACGTCATCGTCTCCACGATTGAGCAGAGCGAACTGCTCATGCAGCGCGTATGTATGGCGCTCGATGTGGACACCAACAGTCTGATGGAACAGGCGGAGCTAAGCTACCGCGATTACGTGGAGCGCACGATTCTATTACCAGCGTCAGCAGGACCGCGTGCGGGCCATCAAGTGTCTGAGCCAGGCCTTGAAGCTGAACCCGAAGCTGGAAGACAACGACAAAGTGCGCACTATCGCATCAGGGCTGACCGGCGAGACCGAGCTTTCGGCCATCCTCACCCTCAGCGACGGCTATGTCGTGCGGAAATTCATCCAGCAGATCGAACGCGCCCAGAAAGCGCGCGAAGAGGTGCCGGATAAATCGCGCACCACAATGGAGATCATTCGCTCCTGGTTTGACGCTTCCTGAACATATCCGGCCCGGATGTGAATAAACCTTTACGCTTGCTTGACGCCGTCAAAGGCTGCAAGTAAGATTTCTGCATGATCGAAGTCAAACAGCTTAGCAAAGCCTTCGGCAGCCAGGTGGCCGTCGATGACATCAGTTTCGAGGCACACACCGGCGAAGTCGTCGGGCTGCTCGGCCCCAACGGCGCAGGCAAAACCACCACCATGCGCATTCTCACCGGCTTCACGGCCCCCAACAGCGGCGAGGTCCGCATCGCCGGGTTTGACGTGCTCAACGATTCGCTGGAAGCCCGCCGCCACATCGGCTATCTGCCGGAGACGGTGCCGGTCTACCCGGATATGACCGTCTACGGCTACGTCAAATTCTGGGCCGAACTGCGCGGTCTGAAACGGCCCCGGCGGCGCGTCGAGGAAGTCATCGAACAGGTGCAGTTGAGCAGCCGCAAGCACAGCCTGGTCCGCAACCTCTCTAAAGGGATGCGGCAGCGCCTCGGTCTGGCCCAGGCGATTGTCCACCAGCCGGACGTGATTATCCTGGACGAGCCGACCATCGGCATTGACCCGCAGCAGGTCATCGAAGTACGTGAGAGTGTCCGGGCGCTGGGCCAGGATCACACCGTCCTGTTCAGCACCCACATCCTGGCCGAGGCCGAGCAGGTCTGTGACCGCGTGCTAATTATGAATGAAGGCCGCATCGTGGCTGAAGGCACGCCGGCCAACCTGCGCCACCAGCTTCAGCCGGACGCCAATCTGTATGTTGAAATCGCCGGGGCCGACGTGGATAGCGCGCGCCAGCTTCTGGAGCAAATCGAGGGCGTCTACGGTGTCGAAGCCCAGGGTGACGGGTTCCATCTGTTCATCCGCAATGGGGCCGATTTGCGGGCGGCTATTTCCGAGCGCATTCACGAGGCCGGTTACGCGGTGGTCGAATTACGCCCGATTGCGATGACCCTGGAAGACATCTTCCTCGACGTAGTAAGGCAGGAGCCGTGAGCGGACTCTGGATCATCTTTCGCCGTGAAGTCGGCCAGTTCTTCACTTCGCTGACCGCCTATCTGATCGCGGCAGCCTTCTTATTGCTGACGGCGATTCCATTTAATTATGATCTGGCCGCGAGCATCACCATTAAGCCTGCCTCGCCCGCCGTCATCCCGAATTTCCTGTCCTTCGGCCTCGTGCTGTTCGCGCCGGTGCTGACCATGCGGATGCTGGCCGAGGAAAGCCGGGAGGGCACGCTGGAACTGCTGCTCACCGCGCCGGTCAGCGACAGCAGCATCGTCCTGGGCAAATTTCTGGCGTCCTGGTTCTACTACACGATTCTGCTGTTCCTGACGCTGGCCTATCAGGTCATCCTGGCGAACATCACTTCCCCGGACATGGGCCATGCCATCAGCGCTTACCTGGGCATCTGGCTGTACGGCGGGGCCAGCCTGGCGGTCGGCCTCTTTTTCTCCGCCGTGACGGAAAATCAGGTCGTGGCGGCCTTTCTCAGCATCTCGACGCTCACCATGCTCTACCTGAGCGGACTGGTCGGCCAGATTGTCGCCAACGTGGACCTGGCGCGGATTATCAACGCGCTCACACTGCCCGGCCATTACTCCAGTTCTTTCGCCTACGGTCTGTTCCGGGCGGAGGACGTGGCCTATTATGCAGGGATCATGGTCATTATGCTCTTCATCACCATTCGCGTCGTTGAATCGCACCGGTGGCGCGGATGAACCACGACATCATCCTCAGCCGCCAGCAGATCGGCCAGTGGATCAGCTATCTAGCCGGTGTCACCCTGTTGTTCGGCATCCTCGGCTGGATATGGCAGGGAGGTTTCACGCCGGTAGTCATCGGCGCACTTGCCATCGGTATTGTCGCGCTGCTGCTGTGGGTCCTCATCGCGCCGCACGATTTCATGAACTTCGTCAGCGGACGGCAGCTTCGCTTCAGCACAGGGGCCGTGTTCTCGACCCTGCTGCTGATCGGCATCGTCTCGCTAGTCTACATCTTCCTGGCGCGCAGTGCCCTGACGCTCGACATGACCGAGGGGCGTCACTTCACGCTCAGCCGCGAGACCCTTGACGTGCTGGCGACACTGGACCGTCCGATTCGCATCACTGGCTTTTACGACGCGACGGCGGTGCAGCAGCGCGAGGTAGACGATCAGTTCTTCCGGCTCTATGAAGACGCAACCGATGGCCTCATCACCCGCAATTACGTGGATCCAGGCCGCGAACCAGCGCTGGCGCAGCGCTTCGGCGTGCTGCAAAACGGTGACGTGTTTCTCTCCTATTTGAAGGAGGACGGCTCGATTGACTTCGGCTCGCTGATGCGCGTGGCGCGTCAGGAGGGCGGCCAGCAGGAACGCGAAATGACCCAGGCCATCCTGCGGCTGAACGTGTCTGGTTCCCTGAAAGTCTATTTCGAGACCGGGCACGACGAACTCGACCCGCTGGACGACAGCCAGCAGGGACTCTCCGGCATTCACCTGGGGATGCAGGCCAACGAAATCGTCACCGACTCGCTGAACCTCATCGAACTGCTGCAAGCGAGCCAGCAAATCCCGGACGACGCCTCGGCGATTATCATGGCCCGGCCTACCACTGCCCTGCTGCCCGACGAAGTGACCTTGCTGGACAATTATCTGAAGCGGGGCGGCGGATTGTTCATCATGGCCGATGCTCTCTTTAACGACGGCGCGTTCCTCTCCGGCGAGACGCCCTTCAACCACTATCTGTGGGACAATTTCGGCCTCTCGGCGCTCAATGCGGTCATTGTGGATTACGCTTCCAGCAGCCGCACGCCGCTCGACATCATCGGCTATCAGGTTTTCACCAACAGTGCCATCGGCGCGCGGCTGGACCCGGCTCAGAACCACACGCTTTTCCGCATCGCGCGGGCGATCAATATCAGTGGGGACCCGCCGGTCACGAACGGCACGGTAATCGTGTCTTCGCCCAACAGCTATGGCGAGACCAACTTCCAGGCACTGACCGAATCGAATGAATATGCGCCTGACGAAGGCGAAGATATACCGGGGCCGCTCGCCAGCGTCGGCTGGGGCTGGAACCAGGATACGGGCGGACGTGTCCTGCTGGTCGGCGACAGCGACTTCATTACGAACGGCTTCGTGCGCGACCCCAGCAACCTGGGCAATGCGATCCTCTTCTCGGACGGCATGTCCTGGCTGACCGGTATGAGCGAACAGGTCAATTTCAGCCCGCAGGCTTTCACCACCGCCCAGCCGCTGATCTTCGTCAGTGGGCAGATGCTGGACGCCATCGCCCTGGTGACGGTCTTTCTTATGCCGGGCGTCGTGCTGGCCGCCGGGGTTTTCGTCTGGTTCCGGCGTGCCCGGCGATGAGACGCTTCCGCCTGATCCCGGTGCTGCTGATTCTGTTTGCTCTGCTGGCCGCTGCCGTCGCCCTCCAGAACCAGCACATCGTTACGCCCACCCCATGGCCCACCATCACGCCCACGCCTGCGATCTCACCCACACCGACCGGGACGCTGCTGCGCGTCTTCCCGGACCTCGCCGTGCTGGATATTCAGGCCATTCGCCTGCAAAACATCGCCGACGGTACGGAGATCACGCTGGCCCGCGATGCTGCGGGCAACTGGACCATGCCGGACACGGAACAGGCAGTGGATTCCACCGGCGCGAGCGCTATCGCCCGAACCCTGGTGCTCTTCCCTTATGCGCACAGCATCAACATCCTGGACGACACGAAGTTCAGCGATTACGGCTTCGACCCGAACCCCGAACTGCTTATCAGTATCCTGAAAACCGACGGCGAGACTCACACCATTGCCGTTGGCAACCTTATGGATTCGGCCCTGGCATACTACGTACTGGTGGACGAGCGGGACGAGATTTTCCTGGTCGAACGGGGCGCAGTGGACTTTCTTAGAAACTCAATAGCGTCCCCTCCATTCGCTTGACAAAAAATCGAAATGAGGTTATTTTGTAGGGACCTTGCGGGCTATTGCGATTTATGCAATGCCTGTTTTATAGATTTATTGTTTATCCCGTATTCGCCTCATCAATCCAATTATTGCGCCAAAGAGTTAACTAGGGTAATTTAGGCATATCAGGGCAACAGTGTTTGCCCTGGTTTTAAGTCGGTCAAAAATCAGTGCGGTATCTCGATATGATAATGGTTCAAGACACAAACAACGAAGAGGTACATACCAAAATCATAGAGCAAGCTCAACGTCAGGGTTCGATTTCCTATGACGATATTCTCGCTTACCTGCCTGACGCGGAGAGCAATCTCCCGCTGGTAGACGACATCATCGACGAACTACTGGAGGCAGGTATTGATGTCCTGCCCAGCAAGGACGAAGAGTTCGAACGCGGCCAAGTCCAAGACGCAGGATCGCCTGGACAGCATGGACGGGGCCGAAGATGACAGCGAGGACGAGGATGACACCCGCGAGTGGGTGGTCGGTAATCTCGATATTGTCGAAGATCTGGGCTACCAACAGGCCCTGGATACGGACGACGTCGTTGGCCTCTATCTGAAGGAAGCTGGGCGCGTACCTCTATTGACTGCCCAGCAAGAAGTAGACCTGGCAAAGCGTATGGAAGCGGCGGTCTACGCGCAGGATAAAATGGAATCCTGCGGTGACAGCCTGCCGCTGGACGACGTTTACACGCTGCGCGAGATCATCGCGGACGGCGAGGCGGCGCAGGAGCATTTGATTCGTGCGAATGCGCGGCTGGTCATCAGCGTTGCCAAGAAATACGTGGGGCGCGGTGTGCCCTTCCTTGATCTGATCCAGGAAGGCAACATCGGCCTGATCCGTGCGACCAACAAGTTTGAGTATCAGCGCGGCCACAAGTTCAGCACTTACGCGACCTGGTGGATCCGGCAGGCAGTCAGCCGTGCCGTAGCCGACCAGGGCCGGACGATCCGCGTCCCGGTCCACATGGGCGATCAGTTGAACCGGATGCGCCGCATTCAACTTCAACTCACGCAGGAATTGGGCCGCGATCCGTCAATTGACGAGCTTGCCGACGGTATGGAAACGACGCCGGACAAGATCGAAGATCTGATGGAGATTTCGCGCCGCCCGGTCAGCCTGGAAACCCCCATCGACGAGGAGGGCGATTCGACCTTCGGCGATTTCGTCGAGGATGTCAACAGCCCTGCCCCGGCGGAGGAAGTCGCCACGCATCTGCTGCAAGAGCAGTTGACGGAGGCGCTGGACCGGCTGCCCGCGCGTGAAGCCCAGATTCTGCGGCTGCGTTATGGCCTGGAAGATGGCCGAGTCTACACGCTTGAAGAAGTGGGTCAGACCATCGGCGTCACCCGCGAGCGCGTGCGCCAACTGGAAGCGCAGGCCCTGAACCGGCTGCGCCAGTCTTCGGCTCACGTCAAGCTGCGGGACTACCTCTTCGAGGAGTAGTCACATGAGAGCCAGGCAATCGCAAGGCCCCTGGCTTTGGCCGCTTGTACTGGTCGTCGTCGGCATCATCCTACTGCTCAATAACTTTCTTCTGCTGGGCGATTTCGACCCGACTCTGCTGTGGCCGCTGCTGCTGGTGTTGGCAGGTGCGCAGGTTCTGCTGCAAGGCGACCTGCTGCCCGGCCAGCACAGCCAAACCTTCGGCATCACGCGCGGCAGCGTCGAAGCCGGATTGGTCGAGATCAGCGCGGCGGACATCGATGTCTCGGTGCGGGCGCTGCGGCGTGAAGGCCGTCTGATTGCCGGGCAGTATGCGGCACAGTCGCGGCCTCAAATGCAAGTGCGCGATACCGAGGCCCACATCAAAATGGATCGTGCAGCCACGCCCTGGTTTTCCCTGGCAAACTGGGAACTGGGTCTGGCGCGCGACCTCCCCTGGCGTTTATTCATCAGCACACATATCGGACAGGTCATCATGGATCTGTCCGATGTGATTATTCAGGACGTCGTCATCGCCACCGGCTTTGGCGACCTGCGTTTTACCTGCCCCTATGAAGCCCTGGGCACGATCCAGCTTCGTTCCGCCCTGGGCAACATCCAGATCGTCACCCCGCCGGGCTATCAAGTCCAGATCTATGCTCGTGAAGGCCGGATGTTCGGCGTCCATGCCGACCCGGAACGCTACCAAGAAATCGAGGCGGGGGTCTACCTGGCGCGCGATGCCGCCGAGGACGCGCCCCTGGTGGAAGTGAGCCTGAGCGGCACCTTTGGCGATGCTTACCTGGCCTGAGTATGTCCACGACCCTGCTGATCCGCGACGGTTTGGAGAGCGATATCCCCGGCTGCCTGGCCCTGGATCATTCCTACGAGACTGAATTCGTCTGGCAGATGCGTCTGCAAGATAACCCGGAACTGCGTGAGATCGCCTTCCAGCGCGAACGACTGCCGCGTATGCTGGAGAACGAGTGGCCCAAAGACGAGCATCGGCTGCGCCTGGCACTGGACAAAGACCACTGCCTTCTGGTGGCGGAAGACCGCGAGGCCCACGAGATTCTGGCCTACTTGACAATGCGGAATGATCCTGTGTACCATGTGGCAAATTTACAGGACCTGATGGTTTCCCGGCCCTACCGGCGGCGTCGAATCGGCACGCGAATGCTCAACATCGCCCGCAACTGGGCGCGGCAGCATCACCTGCGCGAATTGACGGTCGAATTGCAGACACAGAATTATCCAGGGATATTGTTCAGTCAACGAGCGGGTCTGGCGTTCTGCGGCTTCAATGACCACTACTTTCCGAATCAAGACATTGCCATATTCTTCAGCGAATCGCTGCGTTAACGTATGTATGAGTATTTGAGCGTATTCCTGGACCTCAGTAACGAGAGCCTGACTGCCGCAATTGTCATCGTAGCGGCCTCTATGCTGCTTTACAACTTCACCCGCAACCGCCGTGACCGGGTCGCGCGCACGTCGAGCGTGGTGCTGGCCTGCGTCACCGTCGCCTATATCTCCGACGTCTTCATCACGCTTCAGCCCAGCGCCGAGGTCCTGAAAGATGTCACGCGCTTGCAATGGCTGGGGATCGCGCTGATTCCGGTCGCGCTGTACCACCTCTCCGATGCGCTGCTGGCGACCACCGGCCTGCCTTCGCGGGGCCGCCGCCGCCGCGTGATTCGCATCCTGTACATCATGGGTACCGTGTTCTTTATCGCCGCTGCGCAAACCAACGTTCTCGTTGTACCGGTGGTTGAAGACGGGACTGTCAGGCTGCAATCTGGCCCCGTGATGCTCCTCTACCTGATCTATTTCGCCGTTGTGACAATCGCCGCCTTCATTAATGTCCAGCGTGCCCGGCTGCGCTGCCTGACGCGCGATACGCGGCGGCGCATGGGCTACCTGCAAATCGCCATGCTGACCCCGGCGCTGGGTCTGTTTCCTTACTCTGTGTTCATTGGCCTGCGCGAAGACTTCGTGTTGACGACGCTGATTCTGGTCAACGTCTCGAACATCGTGGTCATCCTGATGCTGCTCTTCCTGGCCTACCCACTGGCTTTCTTTGGCTCCAACGTGCCGGATCGCGTCGTCAAGACGGAACTGCTGCGCATGGTGCTGCGGGGTCCGGCGACGGCGGTGCTGGCCCTCTTCGCAGTGGTCTACACTGTCCCGGCCACGCGCGTCTTCGGCCTGCCGGGCCAGGTCTTCACGCCCTTTGCGGTGGTCACGGTCGTGCTGCTATGGCAGTGGCTGATCGCGCTGGGCCTGCCCCGTCTGGAAAAGCTGCTCATCTACCCCAATGAAGACGACAACCAGTTGAACAAGCTCCAGAATCTGAGCGACCAACTGCTGACGCGCAACGATCTGATCCAACTGCTGGAAGCGATTCTGGCCGGGATGTGCGACTATCTGCGCGTCAACACCGCCTTCGTGACCTCGCTGCTGGAGGTGCAGCCGGAACTGGTTGCCTCCATCGGACAGACGCTGCCCGCCGCCGATCTGCTGACTGCCGAACAGGCTGAACTGCGCGAGATGCTCGCGCCGGATTCCGCGGCCACCGAAATTCAGTCCTGGCACAGCTACTGGATCGTCGCGCTGGACAGCCCACGCGGCGACGACGACGAGTCTCCCCTGATTGGCTTCGTCGGTCTCCAGGCCCGCGCGCCGCAGCCGGATCTCAGTGAGGATGAAGAACAGGCTTTTCAGCGCTTCGTCCGGCGTGCTGCCCAGGCATTGGACGATCTGGCACTGCAAGCCGAGGTCTTCGCTGCCCTGGAAGGTCTGCTGCCGCAGATTCACATGACGCGCTCGCGGGCTGCTGACGTCGAATATCGCCAGGGACGACAGGGAGATGTACCCGATTCAGCTCATGGAGGACCGCTCACAGTTTGTCGAGCAGGTGCGCGCGGCTCTGCGGCATTACTGGGGCGGTCCCGGCCTGACGCACAGTAATCTGCTGGAGCTTTCGGTCGTGCGCAGTGCCCTGGAAGACAATGACAGCAATCCGACTCACGCCTTGCGCGCCATCCTGGTCGAGGCGATTGAGCGTCAGCGGCCAGAGGGCGAGCGCAAGCTGCTCAGCCCGGAATGGACCATCTACAACATCCTGGATCTGCGCTTCGTCGAGAAGCAAAAAGTGCGCGAAGTGGCCGAGAAAATGGCCCTCAGCGAACCAGATTTGTACCGCAAACAAAAGATCGCCATCGAAGCCGTAGCCGACACCCTGCTTGATATGGAAAATGGCAGCGCAGCCCCCTGAGCCTTGTTTGACAAGGATATGCAAGGCTTCTATAATCACGGCAGGATATTAATCCAACAACTAAATAGTATCATTGTAAGTTTTCTTTGGGGGAAGACAGGATGTCTGCAAACTTACAAGAACAGGACTTAACTCCGCCGCCTTTGGAAGAAGGATACTGGAGAGCATTGTTAGCGGAGGGCGAGTTCGCGGAGCCAGTTCAGCCACACGAGTCATTCCAACCACCCGCTGACAACCTGCACAAAGCCGCCTCAACCGGGTCCACAACCACGCTGGAACAGGACTGGGAAGCCATCCGTCAGATCATGGAGCAGGACGAGACCGTGACTCTCAACGTGGTTGGCTACAATCGCGGTGGCCTGCTGGTCGAATGGCGTTCGCTGCGCGGGTTTGTGCCTGCCAGCCAACTGCTGAGTTTCCCGGCCAGCACAGCGACTCAGGTGCGCCAGGAGGAGCTGGCCGAACGCATCGGCCAATCCCTCACGCTGCGCGTGATCGAACTGAACCCACAGCAGAACCGGCTCATTCTCTCGGAACGCGCGGCCAGCGTCGAAGCCGGTGAGCGTGCGCACATCCTCAACAGCTTGCAGCCCGGCGATTGTGTGCAGGGATCGGTGACGAATCTCTGCGATTTCGGCGCGTTCGTCGATCTGGGCGGGCTGGAAGGCCTGATTCACATCAGCGAATTGAGCTGGGGCCGGGTCGGACACCCTGCCGATTTGCTCAAACGCGGCCAACTGATCGACGTGCATGTCCTCAACGTGGACCGCGACCAGGCGCGCATCGCGCTCAGCGTCAAGCGGCTGCACCCAGACCCCTGGGCGACCGTGACCGAGCGCTATCACATCGGCCAGGTGATTCACGGCACGATTACCAACGTGGTCGATTTCGGCGCTTTCGCCTGCATCGAAGAAGGCCTGGAAGGGCTGATCCACGTCTCCGAACTGGCCGAGGGCCATTTTCTGCACCCGCGTAACGTTGTCTCCGAGGGCCAGCAGATCGACGCCGTGATTCTCAGCATCGACAGCGACGCGCGGCGGCTCGGCCTGAGCTTGCGGATGCTGCACTGAAATTGATTTGTGGGTACCCGGCCTAAAGCCACTATAATATACTTAAAGCAATCCACAGATCGTGATGGTCCAGGTGAGGGTTTCCCCTCGCCGGGCTTGATTATGGGATGATACGTGGCAACGACCGACGAAAAAAAGGATGAGGCCGCCGAACAGCCCACAAGCGAAACCCCGCTTGAAGGGCGCTACGTGGTCAAACCGGAGTTCTGGGATAACCTGCTGGACAGCATCCCGCCCTGGGGGGATGAGATCGCAGCGATTGTCCTGATCGTCTTCGGGATTGTCTCCTTTATCTCCTTACTGGACGTGTCCTCCGATGCGACCATCTCCGCTGCCTGGTCCAATGCGCTGACCAGCCTCTTCGGCTACGGCAGCATCGTCGTGGCCGGGGGAATCCTGGCGGTCGGCATCCTGGTGCTGCTGCCCAAGCTGGGCATCTACATCAGCTTCCCGTCAGCGCGGGTCTTCGCGCTTGAACTGGCCTTCCTGGCCCTGCTGGCCCTGCTGCACCTGAGCAGCGGCGATACCGACTGGCGCACCATTGCCCGCACCGGGCATGGCGGCGGCATCGTCGGCTGGGGTCTGAGCACGATTGTCGGCGGCCTGTTCAGTTCGGGCTTTGCCTTCTTAGTCTACAGCCTGATGCTCGTCGTCTGTCTGGCTTACGTCGCTGGGCTGCGCCTGAGCCAGGTCTCAAGCCGCCTGAGCCGCACTGCCAGCGCTATCCGCCACTTCGGTCAGGAGACAGCCAAAGACCTGCCCGAACTGCCCAAAGCGCCGGAAATCGTCACGAGCATTCCTGCGCCAGAGCCGGAGACGCCTGCCCCTTCGCCGGAGAATCTCGCGTCTGAAGATCACACGCATCCGGCCTGACCCCAGCAACATCCTGCCCTCGCAGCGGCAGCAGTTAATGCCTGATGCTGCCGAGTCGAACACCCCGGACACGGTCGAGGCCCTGACTGAGCGCAACATCGGCGAGAATCGGCACATCATCCCGGAATTCAACGCGATTGGCGAGCTTCAACCCAAGAAACGCAAGTCCGACGCGCCCATGGCCGAACGTCCCGATGGGCGGGTCAAGCGCTATTTCGAGGTCGAGCGGGTGAAGGAGCCGCGCAAAGTCGCCGCGCGCAGCAAAGTCCTGCCGCCGCTGGAACTGCTGGAAGACCTGGAAAGCGTGCCCCCCAGCGAGGAAGAGATCAACACCAACGTGGTGCTGATCGAAAACACCCTGCTGGAGTTTGACATCGACGTGGACATCGTGGACGTCAAAATTGGCCCAACAGTGACTCAATATGCGCTGCGTCCCTTCAAAGAGGGCGAGGACAACACCCGGCTCCAACTGACGCGCGTCAACAAGATCGCCTCGCTGAGCAACGACCTGGCGCTGTCGCTGGCAGCGCGCCGTCTGCGTCTGGAAACGCCGGTGCCGGGCAAGAATTACATTGGCGTCGAAGTGCCGAATAAGAATCCCAGCACGGTCTCGCTGCGTTCGGTCTATGAGAGCGAGTATTTCCACGATCTGAAGAAAAAGAAGCAGTCGCCGCTGCTGATCCCGCTGGGCCGGGATGTGGCCGGGCAGTCCGTCGCGGTTGACATCAGCCAGATGCCGCACCTGCTGATCGCCGGGACCACTGGCTCCGGTAAATCAGTCGCTATCGCTGCGATCACCACTGCACTGGTCCTGGATAACGCGCCCGACGCCGTCAAGCTGGTCCTGCTCGACCCCAAGATGGTGGAACTCAGCCGCTTTAACGGCCTGCCCCATCTGGTCGGCCCGGTGGAGACAGAGCAGGAGCGCATCGTCGGCGTGCTGCGCTGGTGTACGCGCGAAATGGACCGGCGCTATAAGCTGCTGGAAGAATACTCGGCGCGCAACATCGACGCCTTCAACGCGCGCATGGGCCGCCGCAAACAGGGCGAACGGCTGCCGCATATGGTCATCCTGGTCGATGAAGTCGGCGACCTGATGATGAACTTCCAGGAAGATACCGAGCGCGCGCTGATCCGGCTGGCGCAGATGGCGCGTGCCGTCGGGATGCACCTGGTCGTAGCGACTCAGCGGCCCAGCGTGGATGTGCTCACCGGCCTGATCAAAGCCAACTTCCCGACCCGTATCTCCTTCGCGGTCGCCTCTGGCGTAGATTCGCGCGTCATTCTCGACACAGTCGGCGCAGAGAATCTGCTCGGCCAGGGCGACATGCTCTACCTCGCCAACGACGCCGCCGGGCCACGCCGTATTCAGGGCTGCTACGTCTCCGATGAAGACGTGCGCCGTGTCGTGAATCACTGGAAGACCTGGCACGAAGCGCAGATCGAGGCGGGCAAGATGAAGCCGGTCACGATTGGTCCCTGGCAGCGCGGCCTGACCCGGCGCGAACTGCTCTCCGAGACTGATCCGATGCTGGAAGAAGCCATCGACCTCGTGATCGAAGAGGGCGAAGCCTCCGCCTCGCTGATCCAGCGCAAGATGGGCCTGGGCTATCCGCGCGCCGCGCGCATCGTGGACCTGCTTTACGAACTGCGCGTGATTGGTCCGCCTGAAGCCGGTGGCCGCAGCCGCAAGGTCCTCATCAAACCGGGTGAGGATCCGTTCAAGGAAGAGATCGAACGGCGCAGTAAAGAACGCTACTGATGTCCGATCCGCAATCACAACAGCGTTCAATTCCGCAGATCAACAGTCTGGTCCGCTCGCTGGTCGAACAGGAGACCCTGAACTATCCCTTCTGGGTCAGCGGCTTTATCACGCGCTACTTCGAATCAAACTACGGGCATATCTATTTCGACATCAGCGACCAGGACTATTCCATCAACTGTATGCTGCCGGAGCGGCGGCGCAGCAACCTCGACTTCGACCTGGCGCAGGGGATGGAAGTGGCCGTTTACGGCGCGGTCCGTGTCTACGAAAAGCAGGCCAAAGTCCAGATTGACGTCGAGCAGGTGCGGCTTATCAATCACGAACCCTACGTGCTGGATGCGACGCTACAGGATCAGCTTGCCACGTCCGGCTGCTGGCCGCCGCAAAAGCGATCTCTGCCCCAGGCCGTGCGCACGATTGGCCTCGTGACTGGCAAGAACAGCAAGGCCCGCGAGGATTTCTACGACACCTTCTATAATGAAGGCGGTCAGGCCCAGATCAAGGTTGTGGATGTCAAAGTCGGCGGCCAGCGCGCCCCGGTACAGATCGCGCGCGCTATTCAACGGCTTAACCGCGAAAACGAGGTCGATGTCATCGCATTGGTGCGCGGTGGCGGTCGAGTCGAAGAACTGGCAGTGTACAACGACCTGGAAATCGCGCGCGCCATCTGTCAATCCGCGATCCCGGTCATCACCGGCATCGGCCACCATGAGGACGACTCGCTGGCCGATCAGATGGCCGATTTCAGTGCCATCACGCCGACGGCTGCGGCTGTACGCCTGGCAAAACTGGCCCAGGCTCCCGGTCAGGTGCGTCTGACTCAACCGGCCCGGCGGCTCTCCCTGTCGGCCATCATAATCGTCGTGCTGGTGCTGGCCGTCGTGATCCTTTTCATTTTGAACGTGCTGAACGCCGCGCCGGGCTAGCGCCCTCCTGGACGCACGGGCGCGCGCTGAGGCGGGCTTTGCACGTGTAAGAAATCTGGAAACAGTGGTATAATATAGGGAGGAGGGAAATTTTCAGAAAAACATTACGGTAAAAATTGTGCCGCTCTTTCCTCTCCGACTTCCCACCCTGGTTTGGTGATGCCGGTTAAATCTTCGCCATCGTCTTACGCAAGATTCGGACTTTTTCCGCTCATTGAACAAAGCCTGAGACCTCCTGGCACACCGACCACTCACAGCGGTCAATGATAAATCCGAAAGGCGACGCAGCGCATGACGGCGCTTCTTACCAGTCTGAACAATTTGAACAGCATTTACAGCATCTGGCATTTCAACAGCTATCTGCGGGTGACTTATATTGGGCCTGCCTGGTTGGTGGTGTGGGATCACCGGCACAGCCCGCCCCAACGTTATGACTTCAAAGATACGGACGATCATTGGGCCGTGTGTAGAATGGCCGCTGCGCAATTGCAAAAACTTGCCGAGAGGGACCGGGACTGATCGCTGGTCACATCAAGTATACGAGAAAGTGCTTATGTGCGAGAAAGAATGTAGCAAATGAACTTCGAGACCATCTCTCAGAAGCAGTTAAACGACCTGGAGCAGCAGGTCAGCCAGCTCCTCACCACGATCCGGCGGAGCAAACTGGACAATGAGCCTCTGGTCGCCGCCCTTCAGGAACTGGCCCGCGAGCTTGAGCAAGACCGGCAGCGGCGCTTTGACACGGCGAACTCAGAGTACAGTGCCTATTGAGGCTGTTCTCGCCGTCCCCTGTCATCGAAAGGTCTGACGTGAATAGTGCGGACACGGAAAATCATCACTTGAGAGCCACGCTGGTGCAGATGCCAGCCGCCGAAGTGACAAGCCTGCTTGAGAACATTGGGCTGCTGCACAGTGACTTGCAGCGCCTGGCCCCGCTTTTCGCTGGTAAGGAACTATTTGACGCAATAAGCGTTACGCTGGGTCTGTTAGGCCAATTGAGCGACGAGATCAGCTCGTTGGTCACGATCCAAGCACCGGACGACTTGCAGTCCGCTATCCTCAGGGACTACGCCCCGACCCTGCGTGTACTAAACACGATGCGAGGTCAAAAACGAGGTCTCGTCTGGACCGAATAGGATAGGGACCACCGCGTCAGCGCAGCCTGTGTCGTTATATTAAGGAGTGTTCCGCTATGCCAGCCTTTATTCCTACGCTGCAAAAGAACTTCAAGTTGAACGTCGTCGATGGCCTGCCGCAGGCGGTCGTAGAAAAGGTGGGGACGACACATTTGTTACGATGCTGTCCGTTATGCGGTTGCACGCATCAAATTCTCGCGCTGGATGTCAACTCGCCCTACACTCCCCTATGCCAGTCATTCAGTCTCCTGTACAAAGTCCAGGAAGCGGCCTGGCACAAACTCCACCCGGATGTTGCCCAATACGCGACGCTTCATCTTGTACTCCGCAACGCGAAATAATTGACTGGGCTTATGCAGTTTCCAAAGGCTGGGAAATGTCGGGGCTTGAAATTACCTGCTTGAATAGAAATGCCAGAGGACTCGTCGTGCGAGTCGGGGGTCAAGGCTGGAGCGCAGCAATACACGAAGTTATCGTCCAGATTATCAGCCAGCAAGCGCGCTTCTTCGTTCAGGTGGGCGACAATTTTGTCGAGGTCGGCGTGCGCGGTGACGGATTCGACGCTTATCTGGCGCTTGAACCGGATGGTGTCGCACTCCACAACCTGAACATCCCCAGCTGCTGAATCTCCCTATTCCCCCTGAAACCAGAAATACGGACGCCCGGTTGTGACACAGACGGTCCATCACACAGACCGCAGGTGTCTGACTATGAAGCTACCGGCTCGATGGCTTCGGGGGTATCGTTGGCCGGGCTGTTGACGAAGGTCGAGACACGGTAGGCGGCCATCTTCTCGCTGTCGTAAGGCTTCATCAGCGGCATGAGATCGTTGGCCCGCTGATCGTCCGGGGCCAGCCACTGTTCGTAATCCTTGCGTTCGAGGATGACCGGCATCCGGTTGTGAATCTTCGCCATGAAGTCGTTCGGCTCGGTCGTGAGAATGGTGGCCGTGCGCAGTTCGTCGCCTTCCGGGCTGTACCAGATTTCCCACAGTCCGGCGAAGGCAAACACCGGTTGGTCGGTCAGGTGGATGAACATGGGTACTTTGCCGCCGTCGCGCTTCTGCCACTCGAAGAAGCCATCCGCCGGGATCAGGCAGCGCCGCCGCTTGAAGGCCGCGCGATAGGAGGGTTTCTCCGCCGCCGTTTCTGATCGCGCGTTAATCATCTTGTAGCCGATTTTCGGGTCTTTGGCCCAGGAGGGAATCAGGCCCCACCGGTGAAAGGTCAGCGCCTGCGGCTGCTCGTTGGTAATCAGCGCAATCGGCTGCGAGGGCGCGATGTTGAAACGCGGTGCCCAGGTCGGCGGCATGTCCGTCAGGTTGAAGGCCAACTGGACCTGATCCGGGTCTACCGTCAGCACAAATCGTCCACACATCTCGACCTCCTACTTCTTTTTCGGCTTGCCGGACTCCGCGATCTGCCGCGCTAAGCCCAGCGCGGAAAGCAGCATCCCGATCATGGCGGTCGCCGGGACCGGTGGCGGACCGTCGCCCCGCTCGGCCTCTTCTTCCGCCGCACGGGAATACAGATAGGCGCTCAGCAGGCCAAATACCGCACCGCTGATCACCCCAATTGCGTAGGCTTTTGCCTTCCAGGAGGAACTTCTGGCATCCTCAATCATGCTCATCCTCGTCACCTTCTAACACAGACATCCAACGGTACAGAAAGCCCAGCCGCGCGCTGAAATCAATGGTCCGGCGGTTAATCGTATCGGTCGATGAGTCCGCGCGTTGGGCCAGTTTCAGCGACAGGTCTTCCAGCCGCCGCAGCGGGCCTGCTGCCTTATCGTGGGCACGATTCATGGCAAAGACCGCCGCAATCACCCCAATCGTCACCGGGAGGATACAGACGACCGCTGGGCAAAGCATCAAAAGTGTAAACATCACATCGGAAACGATGCTCACCTGATCGCGGCGCGGCAGCAGCAGGACGCCGACCACACAGGCAATGATGAGCAGCAGCACCAGCAGCAGCGGCAAAATCACCAGCAGCAACGTCTCGCGGCGGTGGCGAACTTCTGATGCGCGTGGCTCTTGTGAAGCGATGCTTGCCATCCTGATCCCTGCCCATTTTCTTAGCACAATTGTACCGTAGACTGGTCCAATTGGACAGTTCTATGCCATAATGACCGCATGTCAGACAACGCGAGTCCCGTCAAACAGCGCCTGCTGATTACCTTCGGCAAAACTGGCCCGCTCAAGTACACCAGCAACCTCGACATCGCCAAAATGTGGGAGCGGCTGCTGCGCCGCGCGCGCCTGCCTCTGCTCTATTCGCAGGGCTTCAACACCCGCCCGCGCCTGCAACTGGCCTCGCCGCTGCCGCTGGGAATCAGCAGCCAATGCGAATTGATTGACGTCTATCTTAAGGAAGAGATCGCGCTGGAGGGCCTGCGCGAGCGTTTGCTGGCGGTCAGCCCATCCGGCCTGGAAATCTACGCGCTGGAAAGCCTCGACGCCCGCCACCCAACCCTGCAATCGCTGGTACGCAGCGCCGAATACAGCATCAGCTTTGAGGACGACCTCAGCGCAGAACAACTGCAAACGGCGGTGGATGCGCTGCTTGCACGCGAGAGCATCATCAAAACGGAACAGCGCAAAGGCCGGACTCGCAGCCAGGATCTGCGCCCATTGATCTATGCTCTTCAGATTGAAGCCGAGCGCGTGCTGGTCGCCCACATTGCCGTCGGCGACCAGGGCAACGTCCGCCCGGACGACCTGCTGCGCGAGCTGGATCTGGAGCAGTATCCACATCAAGTTCACCGGCGGCGGCTGTTCCTCGACAATTCTCTAACAGTTTCATGATGGAATTTACGTGATTCACCCATAACCTGAAAGTAGATAGTACGGTAGTCAGTGTGCGAAACTTCTAGCTAAGAAACATAGTGCAGGCAGTATAATTAAGAAAGCGGCGGTCTGCACTCAAAACTTTGGAGGTCTGGAAGCATGAGTAAACAGTTGGCGAAGTTTATCAACATCGTCATGCTCGGTGCGATGTTGTTTGGTGTCATTTCTCCGGTCGTTCAATTGGGTGTGGATATTGCACAGGCCCAGGACACGAACCCGGAAGTTACTGAAGAAGCGACGGCGGCCAGTACGCCAACCGAGATCCCGCCGACTGTAGCCCCGACCGATTTGCCGCCGACGGACGTGCCCACAGAGGCTGCAACGGCAACAGACGTGCCGACGGAGGTCAGCAGCGATACGCCTACTGAGGCCGTCGTGACCGAAGCGAGCACTGAGAACCCTGTCGTTAGCGAATCCACCGAGCAGGTGACACTGCCGCCCGAAACGACTGAAGAAGCGGTGCAGCCGACTGTAAATGTCGAAACGACCGAGGAAGCGACCGCTGCCGCCAGCGAAACGCCAGTGGTCGCAACCGAGCCAGCCACCGCCACCCCGGTTCCAACCCAGAATCCCGACCTGTTCCAGGACGATTTTGAAGATGGCGACTCCGCTGGCTGGACACTGGATCCCGGTTGGGCGATTACGACCACCGCCAACGGCAACCTGGTCCTCAGCGGAATCGCGCCCGACAGCGCTGCGCTGATCGACAGCCTGGACTGGCCGCATCTCTCGCTGAGCGTGCGCACGCGCGTACAGGCTGACAATACACTCGACATCGTGATTCGCGGCGGCTACCGCCTGAGCGTCGATACTGCCGGTCAGGTCAGCCTCTACCGCGACGACACTCTGCTGGCTGAGGGTCCGGTGGCGGTCGCCACTGAGGTCCCCGAAGACGCGGAAATCCCCTGGCATGTCGTCAACATTCAGGCACAGGGCACGGTCGTAACTGTCCTGGTGGATGGCACCGTGCAGTTGAGCATTGAGGACCCCGATCCACTGGGAGCCGGACCGATCTCCTTTGTGACCGGTGCCGAGAACACGGGCGCGGTCTTCATTGACGACGTAGTCATTAACCGGCTGGACGCGCCGGTCCCGGTTGCGACTCAACCCGCCACAACCGAAGCGCCGACCGAGGTGACGGAGCCGCCGGTCGTAGCGACCGAGCCGCCCATCGTCACCACTGAAGCCCCCCCACCGAGACCCCGGTGGTCGAGTCTACTGAAGAAGCCACCGCCGAGTCCACCGAAGCCGTTGTCGTAGAATCGACTGAAGAAGCGACTGTCGAAAGCACGCAGGAAGTCGCCATCGAATCCAGCCCGGAAGCCACCGCTGAGGTGACAGAGGCCGCCGTCGAGAGCACTGAAGAACCGGCAGCGGAATCGACCGAGGAAGTGATCGTCGAATCGACTGCTGAAGCGACCGCTGAAGTGACACAAGAAGCTGTCGCCGAGAGCACCGAAGAACCCAACCCCGAATCGACTGAGGAGCCAGGCCCTGCCGAACCTATTACCCAGACGCTGTTGAGCGCCGATTTCGAAAGCGAACTCAGCGGCTGGTCAGCCAGCGAAAGCGCTCAGATCGTCACTATGGACGATGGCAACAGCGCCCTGCTGCTGAACGGCGGCGACAGCCTGACATCGGATGAACCGCTCGATGCCGCGACAATCGACTTCACGGGCCGCGTGAATTTCCAGGCCGTGACACCGGGCAGCTTCGACCTCCAGTTCCGCAGCAGCGAGACCGACCGCTACATTCTCAGTGTCGGCCTGACGCACACGACCCTGTTGCGCCAATCCGGCGAAGATATTGTCGAACTGGTTTCCGTCCCGGCGGAACGCAGCGAAAACACCTGGTACAGCATTCATCTGAACGCGGTCAATGGCGACATTCTGGTGGAGGTGGACGGCGAAACCGTGCTGAGCTACCAGGACGAAACGCCGCTGGAGACCGGCAGCGTGAGCCTGCTTGCAGATGGCGAAACCAGCTTCTACCTGGATGACCTCCTGCTGGTAGCGCTGCTCCAACCGGATCTGATTACCACGCCGACTCCCCTGCCGACCTATGAATTGAACGAGGAAAACGGCGCGAAACTGACCGACGCGCTCTATCAGGTGTTGAGCCTGCTCCAGGATGGCGATCAGGAAGGCGCGCTCGAACTGGCCGCCTCGACCGGCATTGAGGTGCTGGACGACAACCTGACTGTTGAGGTCGTCGTCTGGCCGACCGCCGCCGGAGACACTGACTCGATTGTTCCGGTGGTCGCAATGGCTGGCGGGACCGTCACAACAGTGGACGAGAAGAACCTGACCATCCAGATTGCCCTACCGGACCTGATTCCGGTCATCAGCGCTGAAGAGGTGCTGGCCGTGCGCCTGCCGCAGGTGGCCGTGCCTACCGACAGTACGCTGTCCGCCGCTGCCGCCCCGGCTCAGGCGGGTGAATCGTCACCGGCGACCGCGAACGTCATCGGCTGGAACGATTGGAACGCGCAAAGCATCACCGGGAGCGGCGTGAAGATCGCCGTTATCGACACCGGCGATATTACGCACAGGAACAATATCGACTATCTGCTCGGCTATTTCACGCCGGGCGCGAGCGTGCAGCATTACACGGCCATCAACGCCACTCAAATGGCGACTGCCATCCAGAGCGCACGCACGGCTGACAAAGATGTGATCCTCATCACCGAGGACCTGGGCGCGAACGTCAGCCCCGGTGACGGTACCGGCAGCAATGGCAGCGGGATGGGATCAGCGGACAGCCTCTACAGCCAGATCGCCGCCGCTCGCGCGGAGGGCCGCCTGGTCATCGCCAGCGCCGGCAACAACACAGGCCGGTACATCAGTTTCCAGCACACAACACCGGGCACAGTGGTCAGCATGAGCCTGGAAGCCGGAGACTATGTCGTCAACGTCGTCTGGGATGACTGGGACGGCACGCCCGACCTCAACGTCGCCTCCACACTCACCGGCGGCGGCATCACGAACCGGACCAGCCCGTCCCGAGTCGATGCACCCAGCTACCAATATACCGGGACCTGTTCTGCGGGCGCAGCGCCTTGCTCCGTCAGCCTCAACTTTTCTGGAAACACCGGTCGTTACGTCCAGGTGCAGTTGAACTCGCCCGGCGAAATCACCGGAATCACCGGTTCTGCCGAAGACACCAACGCCGGAAACATCGCGCGTCCAGCGGATTCACCCGACGTCCTGACGGTGGGTGCGGTTTGCCCGCGCCAACTGCTGCCCCGCTACCAGCCCCTCGTCGATAGCTCTCACGGGCCGATCTTCCAGGACGGCGGCGGCGGCTCCGGCCCAGACAGTGTGACCGGCACACGCAGCGACTATAAACCTGACATTGCCGCGCCATCGCATGTCTATACTTCGACCGCTGGCGCACCGGACGACAATTGCCAGAACTACAATACGCCGACCGGTGGCTTTAACGGCACATCTGCCGCAGCCACGCACACGGCGGCGATGGCAGCCCTGCTGCTGTCCAATCCCGGCATGACCGCCGAGATCGCCAA
Organism: uncultured Chloroflexia bacterium; assembly: GCA_963772595.1. GTDB lineage: Bacteria > Chloroflexota > Anaerolineae > Aggregatilineales > Phototrophicaceae > CAVYXZ01. The sequence continues at coordinate 135,252 of CAVYXZ010000007.1, forward strand.
CGCTTCGAACCCAGCGGATGCAGTGCAGGATTACCTCCAGTCCCACGTCATCGACCTCGACACCGCCGCTTCGGATGCTTTCGCGGCGGACCTGGGCTTCGACAACGTCTATGGTTCCGGGTTGAGCACGCTGGGAGACCCCAATTACGACCTGAGCCAGGTCTTCAACCCGCCTATTTCCGGTACCGGCGCGATCTACGTCGGCGCGGGCAATCTCGACAGCGCAATGGATGGCACCGGGGCTAATCCCTACATCCATCCTAGCGAAGCCCTCGCGGCGGCGGGTCCCGGCGACCGTATTGTGTTTATGCCGGGCGAATATATCGCCGATTTTATCGTCGATAGCGTGGACAGCGTGTCTTTTGTAGGCATGAATCATCTGGCCTCGTTCTGGGTCAACGACACCTATGACGGCAAGGCCGGTATTCTGGTTCAGCAAAGCACTGCGTTCACCATTGAAGGTTTCAATTTTAGCTCCGCGAACCCGATAGAATCCGGCAGCAGTTATGTTTACACCACAACCGGCATCATCGGCGTGATGTTTAACAGTCCAGGCGCAACCGAAAGCGCCGGAGGCGGCATCATCCGCGACAGCACTTTCAGCAATTTCCTGTCCGATTATCCGATTCAGATCATTCGCACGACGGGTGTCAACATCTTCGACAATGTCTTCGACACCATCAATACCTCAGCGAATTACAGCGATGCGACGGCCATATACATCTATGATGCCGATCTCAGCACCGACCGCATCCTGATCCAGGGCAACACCTTCCGCAACGTGCATGGGGCCGATGATTCGGCCAACCCCAGCCGTAATGCCGTCATCTACATCTGGCAGGCGAAGGTTGATGTTTACGCCAACTACTTCAACAACAACAACACCGAATCAGTGATCTCGGTCGTCAACACGAAGAACGATGGGACCGAAGCAGTTACGGTCTTCAGCAATATCTTCGCCGTGAACAAGAATCTGGCGCTCTTCATGAACAACGCGCCAGATACGCAGTTCGTCAACAACACGGTGGCCGATCAGGTTGCCGTCAACGACGATAAAGAGATTATCCTGCGCAGCGGCGGCACGGACGCAAGCCCCTTCGCCGTGCATAACAACCTGTTCTTCAACAACCGCGATAACGATTATGTCAGCGGCGTCAACGTTTACCGCGTGATAGAGCATAAGAACTTTTCAGGCGGTTTATTCCCGCTGTGTCGCTCGATTGACCAGCCCTCAACGAACGAAACCGGCGCGCGCAACAACTGGGTCATCAACTCGCAGAGCGACTTCTCTACCGGGACCTGTGATAAGTCCTTCAGGGTCAGCGGTGCAGATCAGAACAACAATATCGTCAGCCCCGGCGCGCAGAACGCCGTCGATATTTTCGTCGGCGCGAACCCCTCGGCGCCGCTGGACCCGGATACAGACCCCTACTATTATCAGATCCTCAACTCAGCGCTCGGCGTTGACGGCGGCGATCCGGCGTTAATCGCGGGCTTCGATCCTTACGTCGATTTCCCCGGCAATCCGCGCGCCACCGACGGCGACAGCATGAACGGTGATGAGCCGGATATGGGCGGCTTTGAAGTCACCCCGCTGTCCACCAGCCCGATCCTCGAGAGCCGCTTCGAAGACGTGTTCGATCAGGTGAACGACCGTGTGACCGCCTTTGCCATCGACCTGACCGACGGCGTCAACGGCGGTATCCCACCCTTCAGCTTCAAGCTCAAATCGCTGCCGATCAACTACAGCACCGATACGACCGATTTCTGCGGCGGCCAGGGCCTGGTTATTCAGGGCAAATTCGCCTACTACTGTCCACCACGCAACTTCTACACCGATTCGACGGACAGCCCCGACGTGATCCCGGATAACATCTACTTCGAATTCTACGCCTTCGATCAGCTTGGCGATCCGAATAACGTCTCGACCGGTGTCGAGGACACGGTGACTCTTCGACATCACCCCAACCGACGACCAGCCGCTGAACGCTCCAATCAACACGCAGTTGATCCAGGAAGCGGGCGCGGCCTTCGTCTTCAGGATGCGGCCTTCGGTCTCCTTCAACAACTTCTTCTTCTCCGAAGCGGGCACGAGCCACCAGAGCGAGGCTGACTACCCCTTTACCTACGGGTCAACGATCTCGAATTACCAGACGACCAACAGCGACCTGCTCAACGATGGCGGCACGCCTGAGGACTATATCAACTACCAGATCGCCCATCCCAACCCCGATGGCACCATCACCATTGACACGCTCGAAGGTGAGCGCGGCGTGGTCGAATTCGACTATACGGTCAAGGACGTACACAACAGCGAAATCACCAACCATGTACGTCTGGAAACAGTGGGTGCGCTGCCGGATCGCGGTATTCATGACGATACCAGCTTCAACTTCAAGTACGGCACGCTTGATCCTGATCCTGCCACCGGCTCCTGGGAAGCGATTACAAGCAAAACCAACATCAACCACACGCTGCACCGGACGCGCAAGCTGAACGATACGGCTACTTTTGACTTCGTCGGCTCAGGCTTCACCGCCTATCTCCAGGGTGTCCTGGGCGGCGCGAAATGGGAGCTGCGCCTCGATGGCGACACGACCCCGCTCGACTGGGAAGTTCAGCCTGACGGCAGCGCGACGGTATCGCGCGACGGTGTCACCTGCTTCACGCGGGCATCTATCGTCGATGGTCTGATCTCGAACTATACCCGTAATGCCTATACCGTGACCTGCTCGGGCCTGGAGGGCGGCGTCTCGCATAAGGTCGATATGATTAACCGCGAGAACTACCGTTATCTGGAAATCGACGCCTTCTTCATCAAGTTCCCTGGCGATCCACTGCTGCCGGGCATCCACGATGTCGATGAACCCGACGTCTTCACTGCCTTCCCCGGCTGGGATCTGTTCAGCTACTACTATGCCTCCAATGGCATGGGGCTGAAAACCTCGTCGGCGCTGGTCAGCGACCCCGTGTTCTACTTCAGCGGCTCCGGCATCTCGATTGAAACCACGCTGGAAGGCGTGTACCAGGGCGGCGGCGTCTACGAAGGTGTGAACTACGACATCTGTATCACACCGCAGGTCGATCTCGTCTACGGCGATGAGGTCTGCCAGAACTTCAATAACGGCCTGGGCGGCACATCCTACCCTGCCTATAATGTCTTCCGCTCCTTCTTTGGCTATAACTACAATCCGGTCGATCCGACACCGGACGCGCACCGCGTGCGTATCCACATCAACAGTATGCCCGCAGGCGGGCGTCTGGTGGTCGATTCGATCCGCGTCTACGACGACAAACCGACCGGTCCGATTACCCTCACCCAGCGCGTGGCTGAGGACGATGAGGTCGGCCCATTTGTCGTGGAAAACGGCAAGCGTGATAGCTGGTACCTGAACACCCGCTATTCCACCAGGGCGTCGAATTCCAGCCTGACCTACCTCAACTACGGGGTCAAGGCTGCCGGCCCCTTCATCGCCTTTGAGGTCCCTGCGGATGCGGACCTGATCCACTACTATCGCTACCCCGGTTACCGGGACAGCCAGCACCTTATGGTCTGTGTGGATCGCGGACAGGGTGAATCCGGTTTCGAGCAACCCTGTAAAGAATACAACCTGCGCACCTCACCGAACCCGCTCGTCATCCGGGAATCCGACTTCTCCGATGGCTGGGGCGACGGTTGGATGGACGAAAACATCCATACCGTCGAAATCTTCAGCCTGACCAACGAAACCTTCAACCTGGATAAGATCGAGGTCTTCGACAGCACGCAGCCCTTCAGCGAGGGCTACTACGAAGACTACATGCTGAACGCCAACAACAACGCCTATGGCTTCTTCGACGCCAGCGAGACACTCAACGGTGGGTCCTATCAGTTCCTGAGTGGATATGCTGCCGGGTACTATTCGTCAGGACAAACCACTGCGCAGTCGAATGTCGTTGACGAAGGCGCGCTGTTCCAGATGTACGGCACGGGCTTCACGACCTACTTCACCGAGGATCGCTATGCCGGGCTGGCCCAGGTCTGCTGGGCGCAGGGTCAACTGGATACCGTGCAGGCCGTCGAGGACGCGGATAACTGCGTCACCTACAACAATCGCAGCCTGTATACCTACTATCAGGTCGGACGCTCCATCCTGGGGCTGCCCGAAAACTACTACACCGTCGTCGTGCGCAACCTGGACGAACCGACCTATAACACGCACCTGATGAAGTTCGACGCTATTCAGGTCTACGACACGCCGGTGCCGACTAACGTGCTCACCGGCGACGGTACACGTTACGAGACCAGCTACACTAATCAGGCTGACGAAGGCAACTTCGCCTACTACGGTGATGGCTGGACCAGCTACAGCGGTATTTATGCCCGCTACTATTCGGGCAGCAACTATGATCGCATCCTGCGTAAACCGGGTGCGGGCCTCGTCTTCCAGATTCAGGGCGTCGATACCCTGCAAATCATCCGCCCGGCGCGTTATGGCTATGCTGATATGCAGCTCTGTGTCGATGACGGTGGCGACTGCACCGACATCCCGGCGACGAACGACCCGGCAGTGGTCCATCTGGTGGACCTGGTCTCTGGCTTTAACAAGAACGCGACCCACGTCATATCGCTCAGCCTGACGAGCAGCGGCTACTTCTATCTGGACGCTATCGACCTGTACGATAGTTCTACGCCGATCCCGCCGGGCATGTACGAAGGCGACTACGTCTCCTTGAAGTACAGCGGCACCTGGATCAAGCGCCCGTCGTCACTCTACACCGAACGCTATGGACAGTACACGACCGAGGACGGCGCGCAGCTTCTCTTCAGCATGACCGGATCGCATTTCCAGATCGGCGCCTTTGCCAAGCTCTACGATCAGATGGAAATCTGCTACGTGCCCGGCATCGAACTTGATGCGGATAACGTCGATCAGAACTGTGTGGACTTCCCGGCCAATTCTGGGCAGAGTCTGTACTACCGTCAGGTCTACACCAGCCCGCAGCTGGGGGCCACCGCCGGTGACTTCACCGTTCGCGTGCGCAATAGCAACCCTGGCAGCCTCTACTACCGCCCGCTGGTGATCGACTACGTGCAGATTCTGGATGGTCTCAACCCATTGACGGAGGGCCGCCACGAGGATGAACACATCATCCTCCAGGACGCGCGTCATGGAACCTGGACTAACGAATCCAGCTACTATGCAACCAACCGCAGCTACCTGCAAACGGCAGAAGAAGGCGATTACCTCGACTTCAAGATCACTGGCACCGGCGTCGGCATCGGCACCTTCATGAACCTGTTTGGCAGTGAAATGAGGCTGTGCTACAAGCCCGACTCCGCCGGTTTCGACGGCACCTGGGACGGTAACGACGGCGAGCACTGTCTGGAATTCCAGAACGAAGCCTCGCACGCCAATACGAATATCACGCGCAGCATCGCCGGGCTGCCTTACGATACCTATCGAATTGGCGTAGTCAACCTGGACGACGGTTTCTCCAACCGCTACAGCACGCCGATTGTCCGCGATGTCGGGCGCTATCCGCCGACTCTGGTGGTGGACTTTGTGGAAGTCTACGGCGCACTGCCACCGCGTATGATCAGCACGGATGCGGGCAGCTACAACGAAGACGCAGTCGATGAAAACGGCAGACCCTGGATACAGACCCTGCCAGAGGATCGCTGGACCACCATGACAGGTGCCTACGCCCGCACGGCGACTTACGGCAGCTACGCCGGCGTTTCGGGCACTTCGACCCGCCCCGTCTACAACTATGCTGGTCAGTCTGTGGTGGCTTATCTCAAGCTGCCTGCCAACAGCACCAGCTACTTCATCCTGGATACCTATCAGGCTTACTCGGCCAACAGTGACCAACTGCGTTACTGCATCATTGATGGGATCGACATGGACTGCACCACCGTCGATACGATGAAGACTCAGCGCTATCAGATCATTCCGCTGGTCAACTCTGGCGGCGGCAAGAATATCACGTTGAGTATCACCACCGACTCGCCGGGCTACTTCCGTGTGGATGGTTTCCAGTGGATATCGGGCGGCACCATCGGCGCAGGTGTTTATGAGGACCTGCTCTTCAACACCATTGACGCCTTCACCACAAGTGGGACCGGATGGGAACAAGCGACCAACTATGGCGCAACCGAGCGCAGCCGCTTCCAGACTACTGAGTCAGGTGACTACATCCAGTTTACGATGCACGGCACCGGCCTGTCCGTCGGAACAGCCATTGGTCTGACAGGCACCGAGATGCGCATCTGCTACGTCCAGGCCAATAATTTTGACGGTAATTGGGACGGAAGTGGTACCGAGCACTGTCTGGACTATCAGAACGAAAACCAGTCCACCAGCAATACGGTCAGCCGCACGATTGCGGGTCTGCCCGAAGACAACTACCGCGTGGCGGTCATCAGCCTGGATGACGGCACTTCCGAGATCTATGGCACCCGGCGCTATCCAGCAGTAGGTGTGGTGGATTACATCGAGGTCTTGAACACACCGGCACCCGCGCTGCTGCAACTGAGCGACGCAGGTGAATACAACGAGAGCGCTGTGAACGGCAGCGGCGATGCCTTATCTGCAACTGCTCCCGGCAGAACGCTGGGGACCGCTCACCGGCTACTACGCACGTGGGGCATCTGAGGACACGCTCATGGGCGTCGTAGCGAGCACAGGATACGTCTCGCGCTCCTATGCCGGGCCTGCGGCCATGCTTCAGATCGAGATCGCGGCCAACAGCAGCGCCAGCATCACGCTGGATACCTACCAGACCTACATCTACGACAGTGACCAGTTGCAATACTGCGCTGTCGGCGGCTCGACCGGCATCGAAATCGAATGTGATACGCTGGATACCATGCCGAACAGTTCACTCCAGGTCGCGGTCATTAACAACCCGACCGGATCAACAGTCACGCGCATGGTCTACTTCGAGACGCTGACTCCATCGTACTTCCGCATCGACAACTTCACTTACAATGAAGGCGCAACCCTGCGCGCGGGCCACTACGAGGACGTGCATATCAGTTCTGTCGGCCCGATTGTGGAACACGGCACGAGCTGGGCGACCGTCAGCAGCTACTACTTCAGCAACAAGGGCGTGCGTCAGGCGACGACCCCCGGTGACTACATCCAGTTCCAGTTCGAGGGCACCGGCTTCGACATCGGTACGCTGATGGGACGCAACGGCAGCGAGATGCTGATCTGTTACCTGCCCACCTCCGCCAGCTTTGACGGCACCTGGAACGGCGATAACGGTGAAACCTGTCTCGAGTACCAGAACGAAACGGCCTACACCAACTACGATGTGATGCGCAGTGTGGTCGGCCTGCCCTTCGATACCTATCGCGTGGGGGTGGTCCACATGGACGATGGCACCTCCGAAATCTACGGCAGCACGCGCAGCCCCTCCTACCCGGCCCGTCTGGCAATCGACTACGTCGATATCTTCAATGGCCCGACGCTGGACCCGATCACGGAACCAGGCACCTACAACGAAGACGCCAACGGCGGTGGGGATGCCTATCTGCAACTGTTCCCGCAGGATCGCTGGACCCAAGTCACCGGGATCTATGCGCGCTATGCCTCCAACCAGAGCTACTACAGCGTCAGTGCGAACAACCGCATCCTGAGTACCAATGCCGGTGCGGCTGCCGCGATGAAGCTCCATCTTGAGAACGGCCAGGGCGCGACCGTGATCCTGGATACCTATGCCAGCGGTTACGGCCACAGCACCGATGGGCTGCAAGCCTGTATCTACAAGGGCGCGACACTGGTGGACTGCCAGGTCATCACGACGCTGACGAGCAGCAAGAACCAGGTCGTCCAGGTACCCACGAACACTGGGGCGGCTGACGACTTCACCATCGTCTTCCAGATGCTCTCGCGCGGTTACTTCCGCATCGACGGCTATCAGGTGATCCTGGGTACGACGTTGACCGAAGGCATCTACGACAATCAGTTCATGTCCGACGGCGGTCTGATCGACCTCGACGGGACCTGGAGTCTGCCACCGGCCTACGGCACCAAGTACTATGGCACCTACGGCAACGAAGTGATCTTGAGCAAAGAGGTGGATGCCTCGGCCAGCTTCGACTTCTACGGCACGGGTATCGACGTGATTACCGTCGAAGACATCTACCGGATCCCGGTGGAGATCTGTATCGAGAAGCTGACGACCTACACCAGCGACGGCTTCACCTCGGATGACTGTGAGATACGCGGGCCGCAGGTCTCTGCCGGACGCTATACACAGTATGGTCTGACGGTCTACGGCCTCGCGCCGGATACCTATCACGCGCGAATCCGCCTGGCCGGGCCGCTGCTCAACGCCTACTACTCTACGTTCCGGCTGGATGCAATCGCCATCTTCGGCGACATCACCGCCGGGGCACCGCTTGCGCCAGGGCTGTATGACGACACCCAGTTGGTCAACAACGACGCGGTCGAGTTTGGACCAGGGCCGTTCTGGGCCGCCAACACACGCTACTACTACGGACCGCCCTATGGCCCATGGCAGAAGACCGAACAGCAGGCCTACAACGCGGGCAGCGTCCTCCAGGTCTATGTGGCAGGCAACACGCTGACCCTCTACCAGAATGTCGGTTACAACTCGCCGGATATTCGGGTCTGCCTGGTCATCCCTGGCATGACCGTCAACGAACTGCAATGTAACAATTTCAGCCAGTACGGTCTGCGTAAGTACTTCTCACCGATCTCGATCTTCGGTCTGGGCGCAGGCAATCACCAGATGATCTTCGAGAACCGCTCGCCACGACGCCGCTTCAACGTCGATGCCATGCAAGTGACTCCATAAAGATACCCTGGCCCGGACTCACTGGTTCGGGCCATGCTTTTCCTTTACAATACGGCCCGTTCACTGGAGAACGGGCTTTTTTTATGGATTACGACATTCACCTCGCAGCGCACGTCAACGAAGCGCTGAACAACGGCCAGCCGGTCGTTGCACTGGAATCGACGCTGATTACGCACGGCCTGCCGTATCCGGTCAATGTCGAGACGGCGCTGGCGATGCAGAAGGCTGTCGAGCAGGCAGGCGCAGTCGCCGCAACGATTGCGATCCTCAAAGGCAAAATCACGGTCGGCCTGAGCGATGCGGAAATCGAGAACCTGGCATCGGCCCAAAACGTGCGCAAATGCAGCCGCCGCGACCTACCCATTGCGGTAGCTTTAGGTGAAGATGCCGCGACGACCGTCGCCGGGACGATGATCGTCGCGCACATGGCCGGAATCAGCGTGTTTGCTACCGGGGGCATCGGCGGCGTGCATCGCGGCCACCCGCAGGATGTGTCAGCTGATTTGATCGAATTGGGGCGCACGCCGGTCGCGGTGGTATGTTCCGGCGCGAAGTCGATCCTGGACCTCCCTTTAACGCTCGAAGTCCTGGAAACACAGGGGGTCCCGGTCATCGGCCTGGAGACCGATACGCTGCCCGCCTTTTACACACGCAGCAGCGGTCTGCCGGTCGATGTCCGTGTCGATACCGTTCAGCAAGCCGCCAGTATTGTGCAGGCTGCCTTGCGCCTGGGGCGGGGTCAGGGTGTGCTTATCACGGTGCCGGTCCCGGCGCAGGATGAACTGCCGGAAGCCATCGCTCAGGCCGCCATCGAACGCGCCACTGCCGAAGCGGAAGCAGCCGGGATACGCGGCAAAGCGATCACACCATTTGTATTGAGTCGGGTGGTGGCGCTCTCGGACGGCAAAGCACAGCAAGCGAACACTGCGCTGCTGGTCAACAATGCTGCGACCGCAGGCCGAATTGCCGGGGCATTGCTCAAGCTGGATTGAAATCTTAGTGCTGGCTTTTGGCCTGCTGGGGAGTCGATTCGTGCGCACGGACCGGCGTGTGCCGGGTGATGACATGCAGCGTCAGGTCTTCGTCTGTACTGAAACAACGGCGGCAGTAAGGGCAAACGATTGTGTGGGGTTGCGCCATATCTTGCTCAGTCGTACTTAACTCAGCCATTGGGCGGAGAACCTCGTGATGAATGAACAAAGGATGCCATATCTTTCCATATTATAAAGGACTTCCTGCGAATTCTTTCACAAAATAGCGTGAATAAAATACTAAATGTGTAAATATCCTAGGAGGAGCGTTTGTGCAGCCAATCCTGCACTGCCTCGATCAATTCAGCGGCGTTCAGCGGCGAGTCGTCGGTCAGGCGACGCTGCCGGGCCTGAATCGCCGGGAAATGATCCTGCCGTACCTGCTCGACGACGCGCTCCATTTCAATGAGCAGCAGTGTCATCGGCGCGCTGCGTTTGGCCTGTACCACCAGAAAATAGCTGGACCTCAGCAGCGGCAGCAGAATGATGTGGTGCGACTCGGTAGAAATCTGAATCATCTCGGCCATGCCGCCGGTCATTTCGTAGGCCAGGGCCTGGCCCAGCACCTCCATTGACTGGAGCATCGAGGCCACGCGCTCATGATCACTGGTCAAATTCTGGCTGGAGGTCAGGATGCGCCCCTGATTATCGGCGATCAAGGCCATTTCGATGTGGGGATTATCGGTCAAGCGCTGAAACCAGGTTTGCCAATCAGCCATCGTTCACCCTTGAGGCGTATATAATTCACACGATTACAGGCTAGCATGAGAAAATTCAGCTTGCACTGGCGATTAGGTCCTAATTCAGGCCAGTCTGGTGAGCGCTCACGACTTTAGGTACAATGAGCGCTGTCAATCATCAGGGAGAACATCATGCAGCCGGAACAGATCGAGCGATTTCTCGACCGCGAACTGCTGCACGTTGAAAAACCGGGCCGCTACGTCGGCGGTGAGTACAACAGCGTCGTGAAAGACTGGGCCGCCACCGACGTCAAGGTCGCGCTGGCCTTCCCGGATATTTACGATCTGGGCATGTCCAACCTGGGAATCATGATCCTCTACGAGCAGATCAACCAGCAGCCGGACATGCTGGCCGAGCGGGTTTTCAGCCCCTGGGTCGATATGGAAGCGGCTATGCGCGAGGCTCAGAGTCCCGCTGTATTCGTTAGAGACGAAGCACGCCATCCGCGATTTCGACCTGCTGGGCATCAGCCTGCCATACGAGCAGTTGTACACCAATGCCGTCAACATGATCGACCTGGCCGGAATGCCGGTGCGCAGCCTGGACCGCGACTCCAGCTATCCGCTGGTGATCGCCGGGGGCCACGCCTGCTACAATCCCGAACCGATGACTGACTTTATCGACGCTTTCGTGATCGGCGAAGGCGAGGAAATCATCGTCGAGATCGCGCGCTGTGTACAGACACATGCGCGGGTCACAGCCGCGAGGCTCAACTGCGGGCGCTGGCCGGGATTCAAGGCGTCGTACGTGCCGCGTTTCTATGACGTCGAATACAACCTGGATGGCACTGTCGCCAGCACAATGCCGAACGTCCCGGAAGCGCCTGCGCGAGTCCTCAAGCGGATCGTGCCGGTGCTGCCCAAGCCGTTTACCAAGTTTCTGGTGCCCAACATCGACACGGTGCATAACCGCGCGCCGATTGAGATCATGCGCGGCTGCACACGCGGCTGCCGCTTCTGCCACGCCGGGATGGTCACACGCCCGGTGCGCGAACGCAGCGTGCAGGAAGTCGTCGGTGCCGTCGCGGAGATCATGGAAAACACCGGCTTTGAAGAGATCAGCCTGCTGAGCCTGTCGTCCTCCGATTACCGCGATGTCCACGAGCTGGTCAGCAGTGTGCATGAGCATTACGCCGAATCCGGCCTGAGCATGAGCCTGCCCAGCCTGCGCATCGAAATCGGCCAGCGCCGAACTGCTCGACAAACTGGGCGACACGCGCCGCAGCGGCTTTACCTTTGCGCCGGAAGCCGCTACCGAGCGGATGCGCAACATGATCAACAAATACGTGCCGACCGATCAGGTGCTGAATACCGCGCGCGCCGTCTACGAACGCGGCTGGCGCACGATCAAGTTCTACTTCATGATCGGCCATCCCGCCGAGACGATTGACGATGTCTGGGCCATTATCGACCTGTGCAAAGATACGCTGCGCGTAGGCCGTCAGGTGCTGGGCAATAAGGCGACGGTGAACGTCGGCGTCAGCACCTTCATTCCCAAGCCGCACACACCGTTCCAGTGGGTGCCGCAGGACAGGCCGGAACAGGTGCTCGGAAAAGCAGCGCATTCTCAAGGACAAGCTGCGCAGCAAGGGGCTGCATCTGCGCTGGAACGACGTCGAAGGCAGCGAGTTTGAGGGCTTCCTCAGCCGGGGGGACCGCCGCCTGGGCCGCGTGATCCAACGCGCCTGGGAACTGGGCTGCACCTTCGACGCCTGGCAGGATCATCATTATCATGACCGCTGGCTGCAAGCCTTCGCCGAAAACGGCCTGGACCCGGATTTTTACAATCATCGTCTGCGCGACGACGACGAGGTCTTCCCCTGGGATCACATCGACGCGGCGGTGCATAAGAAGTTCCTGCTGGAGGACTATCGTATGAGCCTCAAGGGTGAGACGCGGGTGGACTGCCGCGATAAGTGCTTCGCCTGTGGCATCCTGCCCAAGTTCAGCGAGACGCGCGCGCAGACCAGCACCGAGGCCTGGGAGTGCCCGCCGGTCAAGCCCATCAGCGAGCGCAAGCGCACGCCCAACGTGGTCCTCGCACCCTGAGAAAGCCGGACTGAACCATGCGAATCACTGTCGAAGGTCAGCAGCCGCTCAAAGGCGAGTATGCGCCATCCGGCAACGCCAACGCCGCGCTGTCTCTGCTGGCGGCGGCCTTACTGACTGACCAGCCCGTGACGCTGCACAATGTGCCGCAGACAACCAGTGTGCGTAATCTGCGCGCGCTTGCGGAATGGTTAGGCGCTGCTATAACCGGCGACACGACGCTGAATATCAACGCGCCGCAGTTGACCCAGCGCAGCCTGAGTGCCGAGCAGATCGGTTCGCCGGGCACGCTGCTGTTGATCGCACCGGTGCTGGTCCGCCGCCAATACGTCCATCTGGAGATCGACTTTCCGCTCAACCGCATCCGCACGCATCTGGAAGCCCTGCGCGACCTGGGCATTGACGTGGTCGTACGCAGCGGCACCATCGAATGTCAGGCAGTCACCTGGGATTCCAGAGACGTCTTCCTGTCGCAGGCCAGCGTCACCGCCACCGCCATCGTGCTGATGCTGGCGGCCAGCCTGGGCAAAGAGACGCTCATCCACAACGCCGCCTGTGAACCGCATGTGGTCGAACTCTGCCTGATGCTGGAAGCGATGGGCGCGCATATCGAGGGCATCGGCTCGAACGTGCTGCGCGTCTTCAGTTCGCCGGACCTGGAGGGCGTTGAGGTCACGGTCGGGCCGGACCACATCGAAGCAGCCAGCATCGCCGCCATTGCCGCCATGACTCAGGGCCGCATTCAGATCACCGGCACGCGCCTGGACGATATGCGCATGATCGCCAAGATTTACCAGCGCCTGGGCATCGAACTTGACCTGGACGAGGACAGCCTCTTCGTGCCCAAGCACCAGCAGTTGAGCGTCCTCAACCGCGAAGAAGACGTCGATTCCTCGATTGAGACAGCCATCTGGCCCGGTTTTCCCTCGGATCTGGTCGGCGTGGCGACGGTCATCGCCAGCCAGGCGAAAGGCACCTCGCTGATTCACGAGAAGCTCTTCAACAACCGTCTGCTGTTTGTAGACCGGCTCAAGGCGATGGGCGCGCAGATCGTCCTCTGTGATCCGCACCGGGCGATTGTAGTCGGGCCGTCGAAGCTCTACGGGACCTACATGGCCTCGCCCGATATTCGCACCGGCCTGGGCATGTTGAGCGCCGCGCTGGTCGCCGAGGGCGAGAGCGTGATCGACAACGCCGAATCCATCAGCCATACCTTTGGCGACGTGCTGGATAAGCTCAAAGCGATTGGCGCATGTATTCAGTACAAATGAACGAATTCGCCGTGATCGCGGGGCAGAAGATCGCGCAGCGCCAGATCGGCGACGGGATTCCGGTGCTGCTGCTGCATGGCTGGGGCGCAAACCTCGACCTGATGCTGCCGTTGGCGGAACGCCTCGCACCGCAGGGCTACCAGTGCTACCTGCTGGATCTGCCCGGCTTCGGCCAGAGCGATCCGCCGCCGGTCGGCTGGACCGTGCATGACTACACGAACCTCGTCATCGCCTACCTGGACGCGCAGAATCTGCCGCAGGTCCATCTCATCGGCCATTCTTTCGGTGGACGATTGGGGCTGGTGCTGGGCGCTGATTTTCCCGACCGCGTCGACAAAATGGCGCTGATCGACAGCGCGGGAATCCTGACACCGCCGTCAGCGAGCAGTCAACTGCGCCTCAAAGCCTATCGCACGGCGCTCAAAGCATTGGACCGTACAGGCTTTCGTCAGCAGGCCGATCAACTGCGCGCCTGGTACAGCGGGCGCTACGGTTCCAGCGATTACAAAGCCGCCAGCGGCACCATGCGCGAGACCTTCGTCAAGGTGGTCAACGAGGATCTGCTGCCTTTTGCCGCGCGGGTGCGTGTCTCCACGCTGCTGTTCTGGGGCGATCAGGATCAGGACACGCCGCTGTGGCAGGGCCAGAAGCTGGAACAGACCATCCCCGACGCCGGTCTGGTCGTCTGGGAGGGCGCGGGACATTACAGCTACCTGGACCGTCTGCCGGATACCGCGCGCGTGATCGACCATTTCTTCAAGCCAGACAACGGCGTCGATACAGGGTAGCCGATGCTCATTATCATCTTCCTCATCTGGCTGGCCGGGACAATTGTCCGCGTCTACCGTCAGGCACGTTATTTTCAGATCGAAGAATACAAGAATGGGCGCTATCTGCGCTGGCTTGTCGCGCAGCGTCCCCGCTGGTTGCCGCAGCGCACGGCTATTATCCTGGTCGTCGCTCTGGCGCTGGGTCTGCTGCTCAGTGAGGCTCCTCGTGATCTCGTACTGACCCTAATCGTCGGATTAGTGACTCTGGCGATCATCTGGCCGACCCGCAAACGCGAAGTAAAAAAACGCTTTCGCGCAACGCCCCGTGCCCTGCGCTTACTCGTCGCGTCCTGGGCAATCACCGGGATCGTCGCTATGCTCATCGTGCTGTGGGGTATTCGTCTGGCCGGATCTCTCACTGCTCAGTTACGCTTTCACCATGCTCGCTGGACTCATGTTGTTCCTGGCTGCGCCGCTGTGGCTCATTGGCGGCAATCTGCTGATGCAGCCGGTCGAGGCGGCCTTCCGGCGGCGTTTCGTCCAACAGGCGCGGCAAGTACTGGAGACGGTGCATCCGGTCGTCATTGGCATCACCGGCAGCTACGGCAAGACCAGCACCAAGACCATCCTGGCGCAGATCCTCAACGGGCGATTTCGAGCTTATCCCACGCCCAAGAGTTACAATACGCTGATGGGCGTGTGCATTGCGATCAACCGGGATCTGGCCGACGATCACAGCGTCGATTACTTCATCGCCGAAATGGGCGCTTACGTCCCTGGCGAGATCGCGGAAATCTGCGCCCTGACGCATCCGCAGATCTCCATTGTTACCGAAGTCGGGCCGCAGCATCTGGAACGTTTCGGCAGTCTGGAAAACATCGCCATCGCCAAATACGAGATCATCAAGGCCCTGCCGCCGGACGGAGTCGGAGTCTTCAACTGGGATAACCCACAGGTGCGCGCCATGTGCGAGCGCGGCTATCCGGCCACGCGCCTGACGGTCAGCCGCGAAGGCGCTGAGGCGGCGCGTTTTGTGGCGTCAGACATCGAGGAAAGCCTGCATGGCATCACGTTTACGGTCACAGATCACGAAACCGGCGAAAGCGAGAGCTTCAGCACGCCGCTGCTGGGATTGCACAACGTGACCAACATTCTGCTGGCGACGGCGGTGGCGGTCCATGAAGGCATGAGCCTGCGCGATGTCGCCTGGCGTGTGCATAACCTGCATCCTGCCGAAGCCCGGCTCGACCGCCAGACCAGCGCCAGCGGCATCACCATCATTAACGATGCCTACAGCGCCAACCCCAGCGGCGCGGAACAGTCGCTGCGAGTGCTGGGCCTGCATGAGAACGGCAGACGCCTGCTGATTACGCCGGGCATGGTCGAACTCGGCCCACTGATGGAGACCGAAAATCGCAAGCTGGGCGAAGTCGCTGCGCAGTACGCCACCGATGTCATTCTGGTCGGCGCACAGCAGACCCGACCTATTTACGAAGGGCTGCTGGCGGCAGGCTTCCAGGCGGAGCGGCTGCGTGTGGTCGAGACCCTGGCCGATTCGGTCGCCTGGTATCAGTCCAACCTGAGCGCTGGCGACACCGTCTTGTTTCTCAACGATCTCCCGGACACCTACACATCATGAGCGAGGAGCACCAGACATCATGACTTACAACCCTAATCATCTGGAACACGCCAACAGCCTCAAAGACCAGCTGGTCGCCTGGCGGCGCGATATTCACATGCACCCTGAACTCGGTTTTCAAGAGTTCCGCACAGCGCGCCTGGTCGCGGAAGCGCTGACCGACATGGGCATCGAGGCCGAGACCGGCGTCGGCAAGACCGGCGTGGTCGCGCGCATCGGCGAAGGCGCTCCGGTGGTCGGCATCCGCGCTGATATGGATGCGCTGCCCATCCAGGAAGAAAACGACGTGCCTTATGCCTCGCAGAATCCGGGGGTGATGCACGCCTGCGGTCACGACGCGCACACGGCCATGCTGCTGGGCGTAGCGAGAATGCTCAGCGAGATGCCCGCCGAAGAACGGCCCGCTGGGCAAATCCGCCTGCTGTTCCAGCCCAGCGAAGAAAGCCAGGATTCCGAGGGTAAGAGCGGTGCCATGCGCATGATTGAAGATGGCGCGCTGGAAGGTGTGGATCGCAGCATCGCGCTGCATGTCGCCAGCGGGATCGAGGCCGGGAAAATCAAGATTTGCAGCGGCTTTGCGATGGCGAATGCCGATCACTGGAAGGCCAGCATCTTCGGCAGCGGCGCGCACGCCGCCTCACCGCACCTGGGCACCGACCCAACCTTCATGCTGGCGCAGTTCATCAACGTCATGCACGGCATCCGCGCCCGCCGCGTGGACCCGCTCCAGCCTGCCGTCGTCTCCATCGGCATGATCCACGCCGGGAACGCCAATAACGTCATTCCTGCCGAGATCAAAATCGAAGGCACACTGCGCAGCTACAGCGCCGAGGTCCGGCAGCAGCTTCAGGACGAACTCAAGCAGGCGCTCGAAGTGGTCAAGGTCATGGGCGGCGATTACTCGCTGGAAATCCTGCTGGGCTATGATGCCACCTACAATGATCCCCAGGTCGCCGATCTCGTCCACACGATTGCCACGAATATGTTGGGCGAAGAAGCCGTCGTCGTCTCGCCGCAGCCGAGCATGGGGGCCGAAGACTTCGGCTACATGACGCAGGTCGCCCCCGGCGCGATGTTCAACCTGGGCGCGAAGTACGATGAGGTCAACCGTCCGCATCACACACCGGTCTTCAATATCAGCGAAGACGTGCTGCCGGTGGGCGCGGCCATGCTGCTCGAAACGACCCTGAACCTGCTGCGTGAGGCGGCGGGCTGAGTTCCGAAACTGTGGACCCACTGAGCGCGACCGCTGCCCTGCACACGGTCGTCGTGATTGCGATGATCGTCATGCTGGTGCTGACACTGATCCCTTATCTCGACGGCCCGCTGTTCATCTGGGGTCTGGCCCTGCTGTATGCCGTTCTGAGCGGTCTGGTGCCTGGTCCCGCCATGCTTATCATGACGCTGCTGATGCTGGCGGGCGTCACCAGCGAGTACTGGCTGCCGATTTTCGGTCTGCGCATCGAGGGGATGTCCTGCCTGGGCGCGGTCGGCAGCTTTGTGGGCGGAATTCTGGGCACACTGTTCATCCCGCTGCCCATACTGGGCACAATTATCGGCATGGTGGCCGGGGCGATGCTGGTCGAGTTCGCCCGGCTGCGCCAGCTTCGCCGCAGTCTCCAGGCCGGGAAAGCCGCGCTCAAACTCTATCTGCTGGGCGTCGTGGTCGAAATCAGCTTCGGGCTGGTGATTCTGCTCGTCTTCATCATCAGCACCTGAGTGCCGTATTGGATATAGACCGGGTGGTTCTCGCCGCCGGGGATGGGTAAAGTCAGATCTCATCGCAACGAGGAGCAAAACGTATGGAAACACGCCAGCTTGGCACAAGCGACTTGCATATCACGCGCATTGGCCTGGGAGCCTGGGCAATCGGCGGCGCCGGCTGGAAATTCGGCTGGGGACCGCAGGACGACGACAATTCTATCGCCGCGATTCACCGTGCGCTCGATTCGGGCATCAACTGGATTGACACGGCAGCCGTCTACGGCCTGGGCCACAGCGAGGAAGTGGTCGGCAAGGCGATCAAAGGCCGCCAGCGCCCCTATATCTTCAGCAAATGCCAGCGCCGCTGGGATGAAAACGAGCAGTTGTACGACAGTATGCGCGAGATCCGCCAGGAAGTTGAAGCCAGCCTGAAACGGCTCGACATCGACGTGATCGACCTTTACCAGATCCACTGGCCGCGCCCGGATGAAGACATCGAGATCGGCTGGTCCACAATGGCCGAGCTGCAAAAAGAGGGCAAGGTGCGCTACATCGGCGTATCGAACTTCAGCGTGGCGCAGATGAAGCGCGCGCAGGCTATCGCCCCGATCACCTCGCTTCAGCCGCCCTATTCGCTGATTATGCGCGATGTCGAAGCCGAGATTCTGCCCTTCTGCCAGGAGAATAAGATCGGCGTCATTGCCTACTCGCCGATGGCTTCCGGCTTGCTGACCGGGGCCATGACCCGCGAACGCATCGCCAAAATGCCCGCGAGCGATTGGCGCAGCCGCAATCCGCGCTTCCAGGAACCGCAGCTTTCGCGCACGCTGGCCCTGGTGGACATCCTGCGCGAGATTGGCGAGAATCACGACGCCAGCCCAGCCGAGATCGCCATCGCCTGGGTACTGAATCACCCGGCAGTCACGGCAGCCATCGTCGGCAGCCGGCGGCCCGACCAGGTGGATGGAGTCCTGGGCGGCGCATCGGTGCAGCTTGACAAAGAGGAACTGGAGCGCATCACAGGCTTCTTGCAAACTGCGCCCTGACAGTTGACAATCCTGGAAAATGACCGCATAGTAGGCGGGTTTGCACTCTGGGGGAGAACAACATGAGCGCGAGACGTATCAGCAGCGTCGGGGTCATTTTTGGCGGACGCAGTGTCGAACACGATGTCTCCATCGTCACCGCCCACCAGATCATGGACGCGCTGGATCAGGCAAAATACGAGGTCGTCCCGATCTATATCAACCGCGATGGCCGCTGGTACACCGGCGAGCCGCTGCTGGATATGAAGAATTACCTGGACGAGATCGAAAGCCTCAAAGGCGTGCAGCCGGTCGTGCTGTCGCCGACCGTCCAGCATCACGGTTTGATCCTCAACCCGCTGTCGGGGCGTTTGAGCCGCAGCGAAATCCAGCGCCTGGACGTGGTCTTCCCGGCGGTACATGGCACGCACGGCGAAGACGGCACGCTGCAAGGCCTGCTGGAACTGGCGGATATTCCCTACGTCGGCTGCATGACACTGGCCTCAGCAGTCGCCAACGATAAAATCATGACCAAGACGGTCCTGCGCCAACACGACATCCCGGTGGTAGACGACCTCGACTTCCGCCGCAGCGACTGGCTGGATGCGCCGGACGCGGTGATCGAGCGGATTACCAGCAAGCTTTCCCTATCCCGTGTTCATCAAACCAGCCACGACCGGCTCCAGCATCGGCATCGGCAAGGCCGATAACGAAGCGCTGCTGCGGGCTTCGATTGACGTGGCCGCGCATTTCGACCGGCGCATCCTGGTTGAACCCGCCGTCACCGGCCATGTCGAGATCAACTGTGCCGTGCTGGGTCGAGGGCAGCAGCATCCGCGCTTCGACGTTGGAGCAGCCACTGACCTGGGATGACTTTTTGACCTACGACGAGAAATACATGCGCGGCAGCGAGGGCATGAAAAGCGCTGAGCGCATCATCCCGGCACCGCATCAGCGATGAACTGACCGCCCAGGATCAAGGACACCGCTATTCGCGCCTTCAAGGCCATCGACGGCAATGGCACGGCGCGCATCGACTTCATGGTCAAGGCCGAAGACGGGACCGTCTACCTGGGCGAGATTAACACCATGCCCGGCTCGCTGGCCTTCTACCTCTGGCAGGCAGGCGGTATGACCATGCGCTGAACTGGTGCAGGAACTGGTCGAATCTGGCGGTCGAATCGCAGGCCGAGAAACGCCGCAGCAGCTACGATTACCGCAGCGATCTCATCAATCTGGCACAGATGCGCGGCCTCAAGGGCAGCAAGGGCGGCAAGACCGGCTAGTTGTCTTCCGCGTTGCTCTGCTGATCCACAAAGCGATAGCCCACGCCATATTCATTGCGAATGTACTCTGGACGCTGCGAGTCGCGCTCGATCTTGCGCCGCAGATGCGAGACGTAAATGCGCGGGTAATGATGCTCGCTGGTGTACTCGCGCCCCCAGACGGTTTCGAGCAGCTTCTCGAAAGTCAGCACTTCGCCCGGATGCCGGATGAAGGTCGACAGCAGCTTGAACTCAGTCGGAGTCAGGCGCACCTCTTCGCCACCCACGCGCACATGCCGCGATTTAATATCGACCTCCAGGTAGGCATCTTCGTAGCGGGCGATCTCGTGCCTGCTCTCATCGATGCCGGCCCGGCGCAGCAGCGCCCGG
Organism: uncultured Chloroflexia bacterium; assembly: GCA_963772595.1. Taxonomy (GTDB): domain Bacteria; phylum Chloroflexota; class Anaerolineae; order Aggregatilineales; family Phototrophicaceae; genus CAVYXZ01. The sequence goes on from CAVYXZ010000007.1 coordinate 155,947, forward strand.
ATCCTGGCAGGTAGTTCAATATCCCCCAGCGGCTTGAGCATATACTCGTCTGCGCCGCTGTTCAGCCCCCTGGCGATTTCCGGCTCGGTGACGGCGTGCCCGGTCATCATCAGGATGGGTATGCTGGAAAGCTGCCGGATGCGCTGGCAGACCTCCAGCCCGTCGATTTCGGGCAGATCTACGTCCAGCATAACCAGGTCGGGCTTCCAGATGACGAATTGCAGCATCCCCTCGCGGCCATCGTTGGCGACGTTGACAGTGTAACCGCTCTGGGCTAGGTTGATCTGGAGCAAACGCGCCAGATCCAGATCGTCTTCGATAATCAAGATACGCGCGGCCATAAATCCTCTTTGTATCAGGCTTTTGCGCCATTCTATCATGTCATGGAGAATGCTCAACGCCTGTGTTATGCTTAGGGCATTCTGACCGGCAGCTTAAGGGACTGGCTCTTGCCCTATCAGTCAGGTGGTGGGCGGCGTAACAACGCCCAGATCGGGGTCGGCAGTTCGTTCTGGGGCGGCGCGGCCCCGCCTCCCGTTTCCGAACGTGCGCTGGATGGAATCCCCGGCTGTCTGACCTGGGTCGCGCTGCTGCTCTCGCTGACCGCCGCCATCGTCTACCCCTATACCATTCTTATCCTGGCCGTCGGACTCAGCGTCTACGTGTCACTGCGCTTCCTGCTGGGTGGGATCGCCAACATGATGGGCCTGCGGCGCATCAAAGCCTGGGAAGCGACCGACTGGAAAGCGCGCTACGAGGCCGACGCCGGGCCAGACGCCCTGCCCTGGGAGGCTGTCCACCATCTGGTCATCATCCCGAATTACAGCGAGACCCTCAGCACGCTGGAACAAAGCCTGGACCGGCTGGCCGAGCAGTATGAGGCTCCCAAACGCCTGACGATTGTGCTGGCGATGGAGGCGGCTGAAGACGGCTCGATTGAAAAAGGCCGCGGTTTGCAGGAAAAATACGCAGGCTGTTTCGCCAACATCTTCTATACGGTGCATCCGCGCGGCCTGCCCGGCGAGATGCAGTGTAAATCGGCCAACGAAGCCTGGGCGGCCCGCTGGGCCAAGCGCCGTCTGGTGGATGAGATGGGCTACTCGCTCGATCACATTCTGGTGACGACGATGGATGCCGATACGCTCTGGCATCCGGCCTACTTCGAAGCGCTCACTTACCTCTTCGCCGTGCATCCGCGCCGCTACGTCAGTTTCTGGCAGGCTCCGATCCGCTACCACAGCAACACCTGGGAGATCAGCCCACCGATGCGCCTGATTAACGCCTATTCGACCGCCTTCGAACTGGCCTATCTGGCTGCGCCCTGGTGGATTCCCATGCCCATGTCGTCCTACACGCTCAGCCTGCGCCTGCTGGATAGCAGCGGCTACTGGGACCCGGATGTAATCGCGGACGAATGGCACATGTTCATCAAAGCCTATTTCGCCCGCGAAGGTGGAGTCAAGCTGGAGCGAGTTTTCCTGCCCTTCTCGGCCTATGCCACCACCGGCGATACGATCTGGCACTCGGCGAAAAACCGCTACCAGCAGACGCTGCGTCATGCCTGGGGTAGCAAAGAGGTCGGTTACATCCTGGCGAAGATGCTGGAACACCCGGAGATCGAATTCGGCACCTCCTTCAAGCTCTTTTTCCGCGTGGCGCATGACATTCTGCTGGCGGGCGCGGGTTGGGTCCTGCTGACGGTCGGCTCGCAGATCACCTTCCTGATTCACCCGGAGATATTGGTCCAACTGACGCAGGAGAATATCCACAACCCGATCTTCGTCGCGCTGCAAGGCAGCTTCCTGCTGGTCTCGGTGCTGAGCATCGTCTTCTGGTATCAGGACGTGATCGTGCGCCCGCCGCGCCCGCCGGAGCATCCGCAGACCCTGACCGAGCGCCTGCTGACGCTGGTAAGCTTCCCGTTGATGCTCTTCCTGACGCTGATCTTCGTCGCCCTGCCCACGCTGCAAGCGCAAACGCGGCTGATGGTCGGCATCCCCTTGCAGTTCCGCGTCACACGGAAAATATGAATGGTCGGACCCTACAATGATGGCAGGACCTGTTCTATAATCGGACCTACGCATAATCGTCAAAGCAACTCTATCGTGATACGTAGGGACACAGCGCGCTGTGTCCATTAGGAATCCAGTGTGAAAGAACGAGTACAGAAGCTCATGGCCCAGGCCAACATCGGCTCACGGCGCGCCTGCGAAGATTACATTCGCCAGGGGCGCGTGCGGGTCAACGGCAAGGTAATCGAACTGGGCGCGAAGGCCGACCCCGCTGTCGATACGGTGACGGTCGATGGCGAGCGTCTCCAGGTGCAGGACCAGCCGAAGGTCTACATCGCCCTGAACAAGCCGGTCAATGTGCTGTCGTCGCGGAACGCGCAGAAAGGCGACCCGCGCCGGACCGTCTTTGATCTGGTGCCCAAGAACGACGAGCATCTGTTCCTGATCGGGCGGCTGGATGCCGAAAGCCAGGGACTGGTTATCCTGACCAACGACGGTGAGCTGACCAACCGCCTGACTCACCCGCGCTATCAGCACACCAAAACCTACAAGGTCACGGTTTACGGCCTGCCGACCGCTGCCGTGATCGAACAGTGGGAACGCGGCATTTATCTGCCCGAAGACGGCCTGACCGCGCCCTGCTCCGTCCGCGTGACTCGTTCCGGTGGCGGGCTGGCAACGCTTCAGATCATCATGACTGAAGGCAAAAAACGCCAGATTCGGCGTGTGGCGACCCAATTAGGTCATCCCGTACGCCACCTGACGCGCACGCACATCGGCCAGTTTGCCCTGGGCGACCTGAAGTCCGGCGACTGGCGCGAACTGACTCCTGCCGACGTTCGCGCGCTGCGCAGCCCGGACCCAACTCTGCGCCGCGCCCCACCCCGAAAGCAGCGCAGAAAATGAGCACCCAGAGTACCGTTCAGATTTACGTTGCCCGCCAGAACAGGCCGACGATCCGGCTGCGCCGCCGGATCATGCGCGCCGTTATCCGCCAGATTCCCTTTCGCGCGGTGAAATTGACCGTCACGGGCAGCGAGCACATCCCCGACGAGGGGCCGGTCATCATGATGATTAATCACATCAGCGCGCTGGATCCGGGCCTCATCATGGGTGCAGTCACCAACCGCTTCGTCATCCCCATGACCAAAATCGAGAACACACAGTTTATCGCCGGGGCGCTGGCCGTCTGGTGGTGGGACGCCTACACCATCCGGCGCGGCGAAGTGGACCGGCAGGCTATTAGCAACTCGATTGAACTGCTCAAAAGCGGCCAGTGTATCCTCATCGCCCCCGAAGGCCACCGCCAGAAGAACGGTCTGACGCGCCCCAAAGAGGGCATGGCCTATCTCGCCACCAAAGCCGACGCGGTCATCGTCCCGACAGCCATCTCCGGCGCGATGGGCTGGAAGGAAAAATGGTCGCACTTCCAGCGCCCTGACATCCAGATCAACTTCGGCCCGGCCTTTCGCTTCAAGACCGGTGGGGGTCGGCGCGTGCCCCGCGAAGCGCTCACCGCCATGACCGACGAGGCCATGTACCAGCTTTCGGCAGCCCTGAGCGATAAATCGCTGCGCGGAATCTACAATGATCTTAGCGCAGCCAGCACAGAACACCTCGAATTCGTCAATTCGTAACGTTGATGCAAGGGATGTATAGTAAATTCAAGGCGATAGCAATAGGAGGCGCGATGGCTTGAACAACGGGAACAGGTAGCGCTAGGGCCGTTTTACGGTTGACGAGGTGGCGGTTTTCCATCGCAGGATGGAACTAATCCCCAGGCACGGGGAGAAAATCGATAGATCAGCGGATGCCGCCAGGGTGACTCCACCACCCTCTTCTGTTTCCTCCGTACATTAGCAAGCCAGACCACAAAGCCGGCAGGCAACTGCGGGAACAAAGGGCTGGCAGTGGAATGCAAGCCTTCAAACGGAGGGCTTCACTCTCTATAACTGCATAGCACTGCCAACCGGTTCGCCGGTCTTTCACCCTGTTGTTCACCCACCCAAGGAGAGTGGATTATGTGTGGTATTGTCGGTTATGTCGGGCACAAGGACGCTGCCTCGATTATCCTGGATGGCTTGCAGCGCCTCGAATACCGGGGCTACGACTCTGCCGGAATCGCGCTCATCAACGGCGATCAGGTGCAAATCCGCCGTGATGTCGGCAAGCTGTCGAACCTGCGCCAGCGGGTCGCGCTGGAGCCGGTCGGCGGCTGTATCGGCATCGGACACACGCGCTGGGCAACTCACGGAGTCCCCGCCGAGCACAACGCCCACCCCCACATCAGCAAATATGGCGATTACATCGTTGTTCACAACGGTATCGTCGAGAATTACCTTGAACTGCGCGAGGAACTGGCGCAGGACGGCGTGACTTTCCAGTCGGATACCGATACTGAGGTCATCGCCCACCTGATTGAGAAATACGCGCAGAATGGCGCGGCTCACGACCTGACCGAAAGCACACGGCGGGCGGCGCTGCGGCTGAGAGGCGCGCAGGCCATCGTCGTGCTCAGCAAACGCAGCCCGGACCGGCTGGTCGCGCTGCGCATCGGCAATGCGGGCGGCGTGGCGGTCGGCCTGGGCAAGGACGAGAACTTTATCGCCTCCGATGTGCCCGCTATCCTGGAACACACCCGCGAGATCGTCTTCCTGGAAAGCCGCCAGATGACCACCGTCACCGCCAGCGGCTACAGCGTCCAGACGCTGGATCAGCAGCCGGTCCGCCTGGAACTCGCAGACCGTCGCCTGGGACCCGGTCAGCGCGGTCAAAGGCGAATACAAACACTTCATGCAGAAGGAAATCTTCGATCAGGCGCGCAGCATGAGCGATACCATCGCCGGGCGGGTCAACTTTGAGACATTGGAGGTCGATCTACCCGACCTGAACCTGAGCGCTGAACGCGCCCGCAGCCTCCAGCGTATGGTCACGGTGGCCTGCGGCACCAGCTACTTCAGCGCCCTGGTCGGCAAGTTCTACCTGGAGCACATGGCCCGGCTGCATGTCGAGGTCGATTACGGCAGCGAGTTCCGCTACCGTGATCCACAGTTGGACTCCGATACGGCGGTGCTGGCGCTGACGCAGAGCGGCGAAACGGTCGATACGCTGGCGGCGATGGAAGAAGCCCAGGATAAAGGCGCGCTGCTGTGGAGCATCGTCAACGTCACCGGCAGCCAGGCGATGCGCGTGGCCGATGGCTGCATCAGCATGAACGCCGGGCCAGAGATCGGCGTCGCCTCGACCAAAGCCTTTACGACCTCGCTGGTCGATCAGTATCTGCTGGCGCTCTACCTGGGCCGTCTGCGCGGCACGCTGAGCGAGGCTCAGCGCCAGCAGTACGCCAATGATCTGGTCCACCTGCCGGAACTGGTCAGCCAGACGCTGGACTGCACGGCGGAGATCGAAGCGCTGGCGAGCCAGTTGTACCAGTACCGCGATTTTCTCTACCTGGGGCGCGGGATCAACTATCCGATTGCCCTCGAAGGCGCGCTCAAGCTGAAAGAGATCAGCTATATCCATGCCGAAGGCTACCCGGCGGGCGAGATGAAGCACGGCCCCATCGCGCTCATCGACGAACACATGCCGGTGCTGGCAATCGTGCTCAAGGACGCGCTCTACGACAAGATGATCAGCCAGATCGAACAGGTGAAAGCGCGCAACGGCATCGTCATCGCCCTGGCAACCGCAGGCGACACGTACATCGCCAGCAAAGCCGATCACGTCATCTACGTGCCGGAAGCACCGGCCCTGCTCAACCCGGTGCTGGCCGCGATTCCGCTGCAACTGCTGGCCTATACCATCGCCGTCCACCGCGGGGCTGATGTCGATCAGCCGCGCAACCTCGCCAAGAGCGTCACAGTCGAGTAATCAAAAAGGGGCGGCCTGCGCTGCCCCTTGCTCACTTCTCAGATTGTACTGCTGACCTAATAGATCGTGCCGCTGCCTGCGCGCACAGGTCTGCTTTTGCGCCGGTGCAGCATCTTGAGAATAAACTTGCTGGAGGTAATAGTCGTCTGATTGTTAGACCCCAGGATCATCACGTCCACCCGATGATTGACCGAGAGTTCCATCTCGCGCGCTTCAAGATAGGCCCGTTCCAGGTCCGTCTGGCTCCAAACTCCATCGAAATCATAGCAGATCAGCGTCCGCTCCTGGTTCTCCCAGTATACCCGAATACCCATCATCATCTCCGAGGTTACAAATTGTAACATTACACTCATGAGCATATCGCAGCGCGCTATTCAAAGTGCTTACAGTCTCGTCCATTTGGGCATTAGAAGGCAAAGCTGCTATAGTTGAAACAGTGGATTCCCACTAAAAAACAATTCGGAGTGAGGTATGACGGACTACGACTACGATCTCTTTGTGATTGGCTCCGGTCCTGCGGGCCAGCGGGCCGCGATTCAGGGGGCCAAGCTAAATAAACGGGTAGCGATTGCCGAGAAGCGCAGTGTCGTGGGCGGTGTCTCGGTCAACCTGGGGACCATCCCCAGCAAGACCCTGCGCGAGGCCGTGCTGTATCTCTCAGGCTACCGTGAGCGCGGCATCTACGGCATGGCCTACACGGTCAAGAAGAATATCGAAATGTCGGATCTACTTTTTCGCGCCGATCACGTCATTCGCAATGAAATTGACGTCGTCAACAGCCAGTTCAATCGCAACAGCGTGGATACCATTCCTGCCGAGGCTTCGTTTGTCGATGCACACACCATTCATCTGGAAGCGGTGGATGGCAGCGGCAGCCAGAATGTGACCGCCGAGAACATCATCATCGCTGTGGGCACGCGCGCCACCCGCGATCCCAGTCATCGATTTCGACGGCCAGCATGTCTTCACCAGCGACGACATCCTCAAGCTGGACCACATCCCCAAGACACTGATCATCATCGGCGGCGGCGTCATCGGCGTGGAATACGCCAGCATTTTCTCCGCCCTGGGCGTGCGGGTGACTCTGATCGACAAGCGTGAACAGACTGCTGTCCTTCGTCGATCACGAGATTATCGACAGCCTGGTCTATCATCTGCGCGAACGCCGCATGACGCTGCGGCTGGGTGAGGAAGTCCAGCCAGATCGAGCAGATCGACAGCGAGAACGGCCACCGCGTGCGGGTGCATCTGCTCAGCGGCAAGCAGATCACTGCGGAGAAAGGCGCTCTACAGCATCGGGCGCACCGGCGCAACCGACAGCCTCGATCTGGAAACCATCGGTGTCAGCCGGATGGCCGCGGGCGGCTGACAGTTAACGAGCGAGTACCAGACCGACCGTGCCGCACGTTTATGCCGTCGGCGACATCATCGGCTTTCCCAGCCTGGCCTCAACCTCCATGGAACAGGGCCGTCTGGCGGCCTGTCATGCCTTCGGCATGCCGACCAACAGTGTGCCGGAACTCTTCCCCTATGGCATCTACGCTATCCCGGAAATCTCGACGGTGGGACGCAACGAGGACGAACTGACCCGCGCGGGTGTCCCCTACGAGGTGGGCAAGGCCCACTACCGCGAAATCGCGCGCGGCCAGATCATCGGCGACAGCACCGGCCTGCTGAAGATGCTGTTTCATCTGGAAACGCACCAGGTTCTGGGCGTCCACATCATCGGTGAAGGCGCCAGCGAACTGATTCACATCGGGCAGGCGGTGATGGCCTTCAAGGGGCCGGTGGAGTATTTCATCAACACCGTATTCAATTACCCGACCCTGGCCGAAACCTACAAGACCGCCGCCTTCGACGGCATCAACCGGCTGGCATGATATAGTTGACGTCAAGAGATCGCATGATTTCACGTCCCCAAAGCACATTGTCGCCGCCTGCGCTCTCGTCACCAACCCGGCAGGCGAGATCCTGCTGGTTGAAACTGAGCGGCGCGGCTGGGAACTTCCCGGCGGTCAGGTCGAAGAAGGCGAAACACTGACACAGGCGCTGATCCGCGAGATTGAGGAAGAGTCGGGCGTGCTGGCCGCCATTGACGATCTCGGCCTCATTAACAGCAACCTGAACCGAGCTATCTCATTTTTGGCTTTCGTGCTCACGCAATTTCCGGTCAACTGAGACCGCAGCCGGGCGAAACGCTCGATGTCCGCTGGGTGCTGCCAGACGCTGTACTGTCGCTGGTCACACATCCGCCCGGTCGCCAGCGCGCCGAGGATCTGTTGGCCGTGAACGCGCCGGTTCTATACCGCGCTTATACGGTCGATCCCTATACCCTTGTCGAAAGTCGATCTGTGACTGCTGACGTGACTCGCTGAGGAAACTAGGCCAGCGATTGCAGATAGGCCACGACGGCGCTGGCCGCCTCACCGCCCTGCTGAGCATGAACAATGAGAGGAATGCCGTGCGCGCCGGGGACTTTATGCGCGTCCGGCTGAACGGCGCGGATCGCTTTGACCAGATCCAGCAGGCCCAGCATGGCCGCCGCATAGATCGTCATGTGTGCGCCCTGCGCCAGCAAATAGTCCGCGATCTCCGCGCTGACCAGTATGAGCTGCCCCGCCAAGCGCGGTCTCAAAGTCGCCGCCGCCCCAATCCCAGGCCGCATTGATGAGCGCGGGCTGCTCTGCCAGCATGGCCTTGACCTTATCCAGGTCACCATGCCCGGCGATCACAAAGCTGCGCACCAGATCAGCTTCTAAGGCCGGAGGACGCTCCACTTAGCTGTTCTCCGCAAAGGCATTGAGGGCTTCAGCACTGTTCAAAGCCACCCGCTCGACCCCCCGGTCAATGCGCCGCAGCAGGCCGGACAGCACATCATTAGACCCGAATTCGACGAAGCGCTGCGCCCCGGCAGCGATCATCGCCTGCATCGACTCGGTCCAGCGGACACGACCCGTAAACTGCTGTTCCAGATCGGCCTTCACCGCGTCCACTGTCGTCCAGCGGCGCAGCGCTCAAATTGCCATAGACCGGGGTCTGCGGAGTCTGAAACCAGCGTATTCAGAAACGCGCGGTAATCCGCGACGGCGGACTGCATCAAGGGGGAGTGTGCTGCAATACTGACAGCCAGTTTGACGACCTTGCGCGCCGGGGTCTCGGCGGCCAGTTCCAGCGCCCGGTCCAGCGTAGCGCCATCGCCGGAGATGACCACCTGACCGGGGCAGTTGTCGTTGGCAATCACCAGCGCCCCGCCGGTCTCATCGCGCGCCGCTGCGACCAGACGCTTCGACCGCGTCAATGTCCAGGCCCAGCAGCGCGGCCATCGCCCCCGGCGAGCGGTCGCCCGCCGCCTTCATCAGACGACCTCGCTCGCGCGCCAGGCGCAGGCCATCCTCAAAGGAAAGCGACCCGGCAGCGACCAGCGCCGTAATTTCGCCGAAGCTGTGCCCGGCGACCATCGCGGGCCGAGCCTCAGGCCGCTCAATTTGTAAGGCGCGCAAGGTGGCGAACTCCGGTCGTCAGGACCGCAGGCTGCGTGTTGATGGTTTCGTTCAGCGCGTCTTCCGGGCCGGAAAAACAGAGGGTCGAGAGCTCAAAGCCGAGAATCTCATCCGCCTGGACATAGACCTCATGGGCTGCTAAAAAGGTGTTCGCCAGGTCGCGGCCCATGCCGACGCGCTTGCGATCCCTGGCCGGGGAACATAAAGGCTGTTTGTGACCAATCCACCATATAATAAGCCTATACAAAAAAGAGCCATGCGGCTCTCTTATCGTTCAAACTGACGTGCAGCGTATCAGTCCTCGTCCACATCAATCACGGTTTCACCGCGATAGCTGCCACATTTGGGGCAGACGTGATGTGCTACATGATATTCACCACAGGTCTCACAGATGACCAGGTGATTCAGCGACAGGCTGTCATGCGAACGACGGCGATTGCGACGGCTGCGCGAGACTTTGCGTTTTGGCAGCGGACCCACCGGCTTACTCCTTCATCCACTATCTACAAGTTTGTAGGGCCACATTATAAAGGCCAGCGCGTGAGGATGTCAAGGCAGCACGTTCCGGGCCGAAGCTGTGCTTCGCTTTGTGATTTACACGTTAGGATTGTCAGGTATGATGAATAGCTCTAATCATACGCGAGGTGGACGTTGACGAGAGACACGCAAGACAAGCTACCGGGTGGATCTGGCCGCATCGTCGCGCGCAATACTGCGTTCGGTGTTGGCGCACAGTTCGCTCTGAAGATCGCCTCCTTCTGCTATACAGTACTGGTGATCCGCAACCTGGGTAATTCGGCTTTTGGACAATACTCTATCGTGCTGGCCTGGGCCGGACTTTTTGCCGTGTTCGGTGATATGGGCATCTCTCAATATCTGACCCGCGAAATCGCCCGCGATCATACCAACGCCAACCGCTATTTCTGGGATGTCGTCAGCCTGCGTCTGCTGTTATCCGGGATAGCGTCAGTCATCACCGTCGGTGGCGCTATCCTGTACGGCTACTCAGAAGACATCGTTCTGGCGACCGGCCTTTACACCATCAGCTATCTGCTAGCTGCGTTTCTTGTACCACTCATCAGCATCCTGGATGGCAACGAGCGTGTCGATGTCACCGCCATGCTCAGCGTATTAGGCCAGATCATCTCCATGATCCTTGGCGGCCTGGTCCTGTATGCCCGGCTCAATTTTATCTGGCTGGTCGTCGCCGGATTCCTCAACATGCCGGTCTTGATCGTGTTCTGTATCCGGGTGATCCGGCGCAACGATCTCACGCCGCCGCGCTTTCATATCGACAGGTCAACCTGGCGGAAACTGCTGATTGCAGGCTTTCCCTTCGCGCTCGCTCAAATCTCGCTCTCGTTTGCCTTTGATTCAGACACCATCGTCCTCAGTCACTTTTATGACGCTGAAATGGTCGGTTGGTATGCGACCGCGTACCGCTTGATGATCGCCCTGTTTGTCTTTGCGATGCCCTTCAATCAGGCCATCCTCCCGACCCTCTCGCGGCTCTATGCGAGTGACCCGGAGACGGTGCGCCCCTGGTATTATCGCACGGTGAAGGTCATGATGATTCTGACCTTTGCCTTTGCTATCGGCGGCACGATTCTGGCGGATAAGATGATCGTTTTCCTGTATGGGCCAGACGTGCTGCCGGCTGCGGTCGCCTTTGGCATCCTGACCTGGTACCTGCCCTTCCATTTCTATACGTCCTTTGCCGGTGTCCTCGCTGTGACCATGCAGCGTGAAGGCCGGGGGTCCCAGATCTTTGCCTTCGAAGGCGTGCTCAACATTGTGCTGAACCTGCTGTTGATCCCACCGCTGGGCATCATCGGTGCATCTATAGCGACGGTCCTCACCATGCTGGCCGGAAGCTGGCTGTTCTACATCCTGTTCCGCCGCGCATTAGGACCGGGCCTGGACCTGCGTCGTCTGCCCCGATTGGCTGTCGCAGGAATTATCATGGGCATCGTCGTCTGGTTCCTGCGGGATACCAACCTGTTCGTCGCCATCATCGGCGGCGGTCTGGTTTACACGGTCATGGTTTTCGTTCTGGGAGCCATCTCTCCGCAGGAAACCGCCTTCATCACCGCTGTTTTCCGACGTATCGTCACCCGGCAAGGAGTGGTCACGCAGCAGCCATAGGCAAGGGCACACTATAACAGAAAGCATTTGGAACGAGGATTAGACAACATGCGCGTACTCATCGCCGTTCACGGCTTCCCTCCCTCGCACTCAGCGGGCGCTGAACGTCTGGCCCAGCGAATCGCCCGCTGGCTGGTCGGACAGGGCCATGAGATCGAGATACCTGGCTTTTGAGGACCTGAACGCAGCGCAGTTCGACATCGAGACAGCCTACGACAACGATGGCTATGTGGTTCACCGCATGGTTGACCACATCGACATGGCCGATGGCCTGGATAAATCCTACGACAATCCAGCCGTAGGCGCAGCCCTGCGCAATATTCTCACGCAGCACGACTTCGACCTGGTTCACATCATCAGCGGCTATCTGCTGGGCGGCCAGGTGATCCATACCGCTCACGAATTCGGCGTGCCGGTCGCCATCACGTTGACCGAATACTGGTTCATGTGTACGCGCCTGAACTTGTTGCAGCACAATGGAAGCCTGTGCAGCGGCCCCGAATCAGACGAAAAGTGCGCGCGCTGTCTGCTGGAAGACAAACGCCGTTACAGCCTGCCCGCCGCGTATCTGCCCGCGCCCGTGACCGATGCCTTCTGGTCGGTCGCTGCGCAGATGCCCTTCGCCCAGCAAATGGCTCAGGCGGTGGCACGACGCCGCACGAATCTGCAAGCAGCGCTTGATGCGGCAGACCTGGTGATCTGCCCCTCGCAGACGCTGATCGACATGTTCGCCCAGTTTGACTTCGATACGCAGCGCTTCGTCTTCTTGCGTCAGGGGATCAACCCGCCCGCACAGCGCCCCGAACCGCAGCCCAGCGAGGTCATGCGCTTCGTCTATGTAGGTCAAATTCAGCCGCACAAGGGCATTGATCTGGTGGTGGATGCCGCTGTCCGGCTGCTGGACCAGGGCTATAAGCTGAGACTCGACCTCTGGGGGCCGGACACACAGTTCCCGGACTACAGTGATAGCCTGAAAGGCAGGTCGCAGGCCTACCCGACGATCCGCTGGCAGGGCAAATTCCTGGGCGAGAAAATCTGGAGCATCCTGGCTGACAGCGATGCGCTGGTCATTCCCTCGCGCTGGTATGAAAACAGCCCGCACGTGATCCTCGAAGCCTTCACGATGGGCCTGCCTGCGATTGGCACCCGGCTGGGTGGCATGGCCGAATTGATTCAGCATGAGCACAACGGCCTGCTGTTCGCGCTCAACGATTCCGTTGATCTCAGCGCGCAGATGCAGCGTTTGATCGATGACCCGGCCCTCCTGCCTCGGCTGCGCCAGGGAATCCCAACGCTCCAGACGATTGGCGAAGAAATGGAGCAGCTCGCGGCGCTCTACGAACAGGTGCTGACTCAGCGGGAGGCCCGTTGAGCCAGCCGCCCTTCATCGCCCAGGTTGAGGCACAGATCAATACACGGGTGAAAAGCAGCCGCCCGCTGCATGGCGGCATGATCGGCCAGGTCCACCGGCTGGATCTGGCGGATGGTCGCCGCGTCGTCGTCAAAGTCGGCCCGTCCACTGGCGGCACACTCGATCTCGAAGGCTACATGCTCAAGTATCTGACGGAACACAGTCACCTGCCCGTGCCGGAGGTCTTCTATGCCAGCGCCGCCCTGCTGGTGATGGATTACGTTGAAGGCGACAGTCATTTCGACGCTGGTACGCAGCAGCACGCCGCCGATCTGGTGGCCGATCTTCATAATGTGACGCAGCCACACTTCGGCCTGGAACGCGACAGCCTGATCGCCGCGCTGCCTCAGCCTAACCCGCCCAGCGAATTGTGGATTGACTTCTTCCGTGAGCAGCGTCTGCTCTACATGGCGCGAGTGGCCTACGATGCGGGTCCCCTGCCTGCTGATCTGCTGAGCCGAGTCGAGACTCTGGCTGCCCGGCTGGAGCGCTGGCTGCTGGAGCCGGAGCAGCCGTCGCTGATTCATGGTGATTTGTGGACGACCAACATCCTGGCGCAGCATGGGCGCATCACCGCCTTTCTCGACCCGGCCATCTACTACGCTCACGCTGAAATCGAACTGGCCTTCTCGACCCTCTTCGGCACCTTCGGCAGCGCCTTCTTCGAGCGCTACCAGCAGCACCGGCCCATCGCGCCCGGTTTCTTCGAGGAACGCCGCGATCTCTACAACCTCTACCCCCTGCTGGTGCATGTCCGACTCTTCGGCGGCGGCTATGTGAACTCCGTACGCGCCACACTCAGCCGCTTTGGCTGCTGAGCCTCGGCAGTCTGCACAATAAAATCCGGGCGATTTACACCTTGTCTTCTGTTTGAAGATTCGCTATAGTGTGTAACGTGGGTAGTATTCAGGGAAATTCACCAATGCAGTATCTCGGCAAGAAGGCGAAGAAGACTGGACCGGACCGTTAGTTCGGGGTTTTTGGTTGCCTCTTGTGAAAGCGAACCTGCCCGGACTAGCGGAGCGGGTTTTTTGTTTTTTGGGGACGTGATGATGTACGCACTGAAGCGCGAAAGCAAGAAGAAGTCGATCCAGGAGGATGCCTGATCTGGAAACCTGTGCTGTCGCCGTGAATTCGCAAACAGTCACCGTCCAGATCAGAACTGGACGTTTTTTTTGTCAGCGAGCAGAAACGAAAAGGAAAGTCAGGAAAATGGAAACCGCAACTTGCCCCGAATGTGATGGAGACGTGCCGATCCCAGGGGACGCTATGGAGAACGAACTCCTGGCCTGCCCCGACTGCGGTGCTGAACTCGAAATTATCAGCTTGAACCCGGTGCAGCTTGACCTCGCGCCGGAAGTCGAAGAAGACTGGGGCGAATAAGATGCGCGTCGGCCTTCTGATTACGCACATTCGGGCTGAAGAGAAACTCCTGATCTCGGCTTTTGAAGCACAGGGAATCACACCCGACATCCTCCTGGATCGTGAACTGAACTTCAACGTCACCGCCGGGCCAGAACAACTGGCTCCTTCCGGTCTCCCCTGGACAGCATACAGCGTTGTCGTCGAGCGCTGTGTCAGCACCTCGCGCGGCCTCTACGCCCTGGCAATCCTCGATAGCTGGGGTATCCCCACCGTCAACACTTACCAGACCGCATCCATTTGCGCCGACAAACTGCGCACCAGCATCGTCCTGGCACAGGCAAATGTCCCGCAGCCGGAAACTCGCGTTAGCTTCGACCCGGAGACGGCGCTGCAATCGCTGGCTGACCTGGGCTATCCGGCAGTCCTCAAACCTGTGACCGGCTCCTGGGGGCGTCTGCTGGCCCGCGTGACCGACCCGGACAGCGCCGAGGCGATCATCGAACACCGCCAGACGCTGGGCGACTACAATCACCACGTCTATTACGCCCAGGAATATGTCGAGAAACCGGGCCGCGACATTCGCGCCTTCGTCGTCGGCGAGCGCTGCATCTGCGCCATCTACCGGTCATCGCCGCACTGGATCACCAACACGGCGCGCGGCGGCATGGCGAGCAACTGCCCGGTCACGCCCGAACTCGACTCGCTCTGCCTGCGGGCGGCGCAGGCGGTCGGCGGCGGTCTGCTGGCAATCGACGTGCTCGAAAGCCCAGATGGCGAGCTGCTGGTCAACGAGATCAACCACACGATGGAGTTCCGCAACAGCAGCGCTCCCACCGGCGTTGATATTCCCGCCGAGGTCGTCCGCTTCGTCCTGGACCAGATGAGGGTGCCCGCGTGATTTCAGTCGGTATCGTCGGCGGCAGCGGCTACACGGGCGGCGAACTGCTGCGCCTGCTGCTGTTCCATCCTGAAGTGCAGGTGACGCAGATCACCAGCCGCAGCGAGACCGGACGCTACGTCTACACTGTCCATCCGAACCTGCGCGGGGTGACTCAGCTTCAGTTCATTCACCCGGACGCGCTGCAAGCCTGCGACCTGCTCTTTCTGGCGCTGCCACACGGCACCGCGTCGAGCGAGATCGAGCGTTATGCGGCTCTCGCACCGAAAATTATCGACCTCTCGGCTGATTTCCGCCTGAGCGATCCCGATGCTTACGCGCGCTGGTACGGCGGCCCACATCCCGCACCGGCATGGCTGGACAAATTCGTCTACGGCCTGCCGGAACGCAACCGCGAGGCGCTGCGTGATGCGGATTACGCCAGCGGGGTCGGCTGCAACGCGACGACGATCAACCTGGCGCTGTGGCCGCTGGTCGAGGCGGGCTGGCTGAACTCAGCGGCGATTGAGATCAAAGTCGGCTCCTCCGAAGGTGGCAACCAGGCCAACGCCGGCTCGCATCACCCGGTGCGCAGCGGCGCAGTACGGGCCTACAAACCGACCGGCCACCGTCACATGGCCGAGGTCGAGATGATGCTCGGCACGGATGCCCGCATCGACTTCGCCGTGACGGCGATTGAGATGGTGCGCGGCGTGCATCTGCTGGCCCACTGTTATCTTAAGGAAGCGCAGGACGAAAAAGCGGCCTGGAAACTCTACCGCGCAGCCTACAATAATGAACCCTTTGTGCGGCTGGTCCGCAGCAAAACCGGGCTGCATCGTTTCCCGGAGCCGCGCATCGTGGCCGGGACCAATTACTGCGACATCGGCTTTGAGATGGACGAGGGCGGCCAGCATCTGGTCGTCATCGCCGCACTGGATAACCTGGGCAAAGGGGCTGCCGGAAGCGCCGTCCAATGCCTGAACTTGATGCAGCACTTTGACGAATGCGCCGGATTACAATTCCCCGGCATCTACCCATAAGGACAGACGAGCCATGATTGCCACGACACTCGACAACCTCTTGATTGTGAAACTCGGCGGCGGCGCAGGGCTGGACCTCAGCGCAAGCTGCGAAGACCTCGCGGCCCTGGCTCGGAAGCGCCCGGTCGTGGTGGTGCATGGCGTCAGCGCCCTGGCGAACCGCCTCTGTGAGGAACGCGGCGTGCCGGTGCGCACACTGCAATCGCCCTCCGGCCACAGTTCGCGCTACACCGACCCGGCTACGCGCGAAGTCTTCGTCGAGGCCGCGGAACAGGCGAATCGCCAGATCGTAGACTGTCTGCGCAGGCAGGGGATCGACGCGGTCGGCGTGCAAGACGCCATCAACGGCACGCGCAAAACCGCGATCCGCGCGCTGGTCGATGGCCGGGTGCGCATCGTCCGCGATGATTACAGCGGCTCGATTAACGGCGTCAATGCGGCACTGCTCATGGACATGCTGGCTGCCGGGCAGGTTCCGGTGCTGCCGCCAATGGCGACCAGTGCGGACGGCATGTTGAACATCGATGGCGACCGGGCCAGCGCAGCAGTCGCCAGTGCATTGCAAGCCCAGGAACTGGTTATTCTCAGCAACGTGCGCGGCCTCTACCGCAGTTTTCCCGACGAAAGCAGCTTCGTGCCGCAGGTCGCGCGCCCGCAGTTGGACAGCGCGTTGGATTGGGCGCAGGGCCGCATGAAACGCAAAGTCATCGGCGCGCAGGAAGCGCTGCAAGGGGGCGTGCGGCGGGTCATCATTGGCGATGGCCGCGTGCTGAACCCGGTGCAGCAGGCGCTGGCCGGGGACGGAACGGTATTCCTCTCATGAGTGATATAGCTGCGATTGACCGGATCGAAGACGCCCACACCTCCGGGGCTTATTACAAACGCCCGCTGCAACTGGTGCGCGGCCAGGGCTGCACCGTCTGGGATGACCAGGGCAACAGCTACCTGGACCTGACCAGCGGCCAGGGCGTGGCGCTGCTGGGCCACTGCCATCCGGCGGTGACGCAGGCCATTGCCAGCCAGTCCAGCACGCTCGTCACCTGCCCGGAGATTTTCTACAACGGCCATCGGGCCGGGCTGTATATGCTGCTGTCGAACCTGCTGCCCGGCGATCTGGACCGCTTTTTCCTGTGCAACAGCGGCGCGGAAGCCAACGAAGGCGCGTTGAAAGTCGCCACGCTGCTGACGGGCCGCTCCGGCATTGTCGCCGCCAAACAGGGCTTTCACGGACGCACACTCGGCGCGCTCTCGCTGACCTGGAACCCCAAATATCGCAAACCCTTCGAACAGTGGATGACCGGCGCGGTCCAGCATGTGCCCTTTAACGATCTGGCTGCGGCAGATGAAGCCATCAGCGAGGAGACCGCCGCCGTCGTGGTCGAGGTGATTCAGGGCGAAAGCGGCATCTATGTGGCTGACCTGGATTACCTGCGCGGGCTGCGCAAACTCTGCGATGAACGCGGCGCGCTGCTGGTGGTCGATGAGATTCAGAGCGGCCTGGGCCGTACCGGGCGCTGGTTCGCTTTCGAACACGCCGACATCCTGCCCGACATCGTGACGCTCGGTAAAGGGCTGGCCGGGGGCGTGCCGGTGGGCGCGGTCTGCTGGCGCAGCAGCCTGGGCCAGTTGGAGCCGGGCACACACGGCAGCACCTTCGGCGGGAATCCGCTGACCTGCGCCGCCGCGATAGCCACGCTGTCCACACTTTGCCGCGAAACCGCGCCAGAATGCAGCGCCGAAATGGGCACCTGGCTGATGGACGAACTGCGCGCCATCCAACATGACTCGATCCGCGAGGTGCGCGGCCTGGGCCTGATGGTCGGCATCGAACTGCGGGGCCGGGTCACGCCGGTGCTGAAAGCGCTGCAAGAACGGGGCGTGCTGGCGCTCCCGGCGGGCTTCAACGTGCTGCGTCTGCTGCCGCCACTGATTATCAGCCAGCCGGAACTGGAACAGGCCCTGGTCGCCATCCGGGAGTCGCTGGATGCCTGAGCGCGTGACGACCCGACGCCGAAGCGCTGCTCGAATCCCTGGTCGCCACCCCCAGCCGCTCCTATCAGGAGCAGGCCGCCGTCGCCTGTCTGGTCGATTGGATGGCTGCGCACGGCTACGATCAGGCTTTCGTAGACGAGGCAGGCAGCGCGGTCGGCATCATCGGCCAGGGCGAGCGCGACGTCGTCCTGCTGGGCCACATCGACACCTTCCCCGGCGAGCTTCCGGTGCGGCGCGATGGACGGCTGCTCTACGGACGCGGCACCGTGGATGCCAAAGGGCCGCTGTGTACCTTCGCCGCTGCCGGGGCGCGGGCCAATCTGCCGGAGAACGTCCGCCTGATCGTCATCGGCGCAGTCGAAGAAGAGTGCCCCACCAGCAAAGGCGCGCGCTTCGCCGCCACACAGTACCAGCCCTACGCCTGCGTCATCGGCGAACCCTCGCATTGGGATCGCATGACGCTGGGCTACAAAGGCCGTCTGCTGCTGGATTGGCAGCTGGCGTGGGCGCACTGGCGCACAGCGCAGGACAGGCGCTCAGCCCGGCAGAACGCGCCGTCGCCTACTGGCAGCATGTGCTTGACTACACGAATGCGATCAACGAAGGCAAAGAGGCGGTCTTCGCCCGGCTGGATGTCACTTTGCAGGCGATCAACTCCAGTGAGGACGGGGCCTACGGCGATGCTTCGCTGACGGCTGGCTTCCGGCTGCCGCCCGGTTTGCAGCCCGACGAGGTCGAAGCCGCCCTGCAACCCGACGACGACGCCAGCCTGAGCGCGCGCGGTCAGGAAATCGCCTACCTCAGTGAACGCGACACGCTGCTCAGCCGGGCCTTTCGCGGGGCGATCCGGGCCTGCGGTGGACAGCCGCGCTTTGTCCATAAGACCGGCACGTCCGACATGAACGTGGTCGGGCCAGTCTGGAACTGTCCGATTCTGGCTTATGGACCGGGCGATTCGGCGCTGGATCACACGCCGGAGGAACACCTCGACCTGGACGAATACCTGCGCGCCATTGAGGTGCTGGCCGGGGTCCTGAGCCGTCTATAATCCACGCTCAGAACTCGATACGCTCCATGCGCCACAGCGCCACGCCAATGAATAACAGGATCCACGCAATCGTAGTCACGATAGGCATGATCGTCGGCAGCGCTTGTTGATTGGCGACCATCGACGCCAGCGCCGGGTCCGCATCGCTTATCGGGTAAATCAACCGGTACGGCAGGAACTCGACGACTCCGAGACCGGTGAAGAACTGGAAGCCAAGATTTAAGGCCAGTGGGATACCAATCGCTGCGCCACGATTATCGACCACGACACTCAGCATCATAGTGAGTGTCAGAAAGAACAGGATGTACAGCCCCATCAGGAACACACCGCCCGCAAAGGGGATCACCGGCCAGAGGGCTTGCCTCACCACGGAAAGCTGGATGAACGCGACAAGCCCCTGCAATACGACCATGATCGCCAGGACTGCAATGGCATTGGCGACCAATTTCGCCAGGAAAAAGGCGCCTCGTGAAATGGGCTTTGACAGAATCCAGGCTAGCGTGCCGGATTTCTTCTCGTCAAGGATGGCGCCTTCCGCCAGGAGCGTCACGCCGATGGCCGACACGATGCCCCCGATGATAAAGAACACCTGAACCCCCTGCACGTCCTTAAGCTCCTCAGAGGATTCCTGCACAGGCGTGCTGTCAGGCACCGTCTCACCGGTCGCTGACGGCTTGGCCCACAACCCCGCGGCCAGGATACCGTTGACGATCAGCAGCCAGATAACAGCCAGCCGCCACCAGCGCCGGCTGCGCCACCATGCGCTGCTCTCTTTTTGAAACAGGTTGGCAAACCCCATCAGCCAGCCATGATCCTGAACGGGTTGAAGCGCAATGATCTTAGTGGACATGTTCCGCCTCCTCCACCATTCTCAAGAACACTTCTTCGAGATCGTAATGTTTGCGGCCAAATTCTGTGACGGTGACACCCGGCTGCGCCAGGATCAGATTGAGCAGTCCGGCCTCAGCAGCGACTTCATCTGTCACGCTTACCTGCCACTGCGTGAAGCCATTGTCAGGAGTCACGCTCAGCGCCGATACCCAGGCTTGGTTTCGTACCACCTGTTCGGCTTCCGGACTGCTGCCCTTGACAGTAACGCTATACATCATCCCTTTGCTCCCGCCTTCCAGCAATTCTTCAATGGGCGCTTGGGCGATCAACTGCCCGTGATTCAGGATGGCGACCGTATCACTGACGCGCTGGACATCGCTGAGGATGTGCGTAGAGTAAAAAATGGTCGTGTGTTTGCGCAGCCGTTCCATTACTTCCAGGACATCATGCCGACCCTGTGGATCCAGCGATGCGGCTGGCTCGTCCAGAATCAGCAGATCAGGGTAGTTGATCTGCGCCTGCGCAATGCCCAGACGCTGGCGCTCACCGCCTGAAAAGCCTTTGATTGAGCGATCTGCTTTGTCCGCCAGGCCAACGAGCCGCAAAGTCTCTTCAATGCGTTCCTCAATGTCCGCTTTAGGTCCTTTGTAAAAGAAATGCGCGACGAAACGCAGTGTTTCGCGAGCGGTGAAATACTCGTAGTAGCGCGGATCCTGCGCCAGATAGCCAATCCGGCGGCGTATTTTGGTGCTGTCGTGCCGGGTATCGTAACCGAAGATGCTGGCATCCCCGGATGTCGGGCGCACCAGCCCCAATAGCAGCTTGATTGTAGTTGTCTTCCCTGCCCCATTCGGTCCCAGGAAACCGAAAATGGAATGTTGATGCACCCGGAGATTGAGCGAATCAAGCGCATTGACCCCGTCATACGCTTTGCTCAACGCATGAGTTTCAATGACCGTTTCCGATTGTTCCATATGGAACTCCAATCCCAACCATCCCCCCGAATCCGAATACTGGAGGACTCGCCTCGAATGGCGAGTCTTCATGACGCCAGTATTGAATCAGGTAGGATTTGTGTCAGGTGATAGACAGCAGGGTGCCGGAATGATATATGTAATCACTCCTGGCTGCTGTATTTCCGCCTCGAATAAGAGGGAGACAGGGGCTGGTCGAGAACCTTTGTCAGTTGATGGAACCTGTGCGTTCCTGCGCCCGGCTCCTGGCGATCAACTGGCGCGCCTCGTCCATCGAGCGGACATAATCGCCCTCATGGCTCGAATCAAGTTTGTAGACGGACATGACCAGCTCGACAAAGGGGCGAACCACCATCGGCAGCCCGTGCCCTGTCACCGCCACCACCAGACCCAGCTCAGGCAGCTTCTGCAGCCGCTCGATACTGTGTTTAAAGTGCGGAATCGGATTGCCCGGCGGCAGCCCGACCTTATCGTTAAACACAATATCTACCCGGTCCGTTGTGTCACCGGCCAGGCGTAGAATATCATCTATCGAACGATGGTAAGCTTCCCAACTGGCCGTGCCATCAACGTCTACGCGGATGATCGTCTGTTCGGGGTCATCCCAGTTAACATCATAGGTCATTACGTTTACAACCTCATCCTATTTGGACACGGGCACCTGGAGTTAGGTTGCCAAGAATGAAGCATATCACAATTTTCCAACCTGATTATGAAAATTCAGTCAATTCTATCTTAATTTTACGCTTCATTATACAGCCTGACTACGTTAAGCACAGAATGTGCATTCGCGTGGTTTACGAGCTGCCAGAGCCATGACTTTCCACTACAATGACATGGCGAGAACGGCAAAGGAGAGCGTTCTGGATCAGGACTGCGGACCTTTGGTCGAGCCAAAGGCCACCGCCGTGCCAACGCCTTTTTCGACCGCCTGCTGGTAGATATACTGCGCCGAAAAGAGATCCTCGACGGCCAGACCGAGCGACTTGAACAGCGTGATCTCCTCCAGCGTCCGGCGGCCCGCCACCTGCCCCAGCAGAATCTCGCCGAGTTCACCTTGAATATGCGTATCGTCCACCGCGCCTTCACCCCTGGGAATCAGGAAATCGCCCGCTTCGTTCAGCGCCGATTCGCGGCGGTCCACAAACAGCCGTGACATCGCCATCGCCGCTGTATCGACCTCACGTGTGCTGGCGGTGGCTGCGCCGACCGCGTTGATATGCGCCCCCGCCGACAACCACTCCCCGGCTAACACAGGCGCTGCCGAAGCCGTCACCGTACAGACGATGTCCGCCCCCTGCACTGCCTCCTGGGCCGTATTGGTCAATTCGACCGCAACACCGAAGCGGTCTTTCACACGCGCGGCGAACTGCTCCCGATGGGCTGCGCTGCGGCTCCAGGCGCGCACCCGCCGGATATTCCGCGCGACCATCACCGCCTCAAGATGGACATCGGCCTGCACACCGGTGCCCAGAATCGCCAGATCAGCCGCATCATCTCGCGCCAGCAGCCGGGTCGCCACGCCGCTGACCGCCGCCGTGCGAATGGCCGTCAGCTCGCTGGCATCAATCAGCGCCAGCGGTCGTCCGTAGGTCGCCTCAAAGAGCATCACCGCCCCCATGTGCGATTCGTACTCCGTGCCCGCATTGCCCGGCATGACCGAGATCACCTTCACGCCCATCACCTCGTCGTTCAGTGCGGGCATCGCTGCCAGCAGGCCGCGCCGGTCCGGCAGCCAGGTGAAGCTGCGCAAGGGATTCTGCGCCTCGCCGCGCCCCAGGGCCTTGAGCGCGTCCTCCATCACATCCATGCAGGCGGCCATCGGCAGCAGATCACGCACCTGCTCCCCCTTGATAATCAGGATCTCCATGTGTTGGCCTCCTTCGGGCGATATTGCAGCGCTTCGGCCACATGCGGCACTTCGATCTGCATCGCTCAGCGGCCAGGTCGGCAATCGTCAGGCTGAGCTTCATAATGCGGTGATAGGCACGGGCGCTCAACTGCATCCGCCGCACCGAGAGTTCCAGCACCTGCCGCGCCTCTGCCGTAAAGTTACAGTAACGCTGCACCTCCCCCGGTCCCATGTCCGCGTTAGCGAACAGCCCGGCCTCCTCTTTGAAGCGCGTCTGCTGGCGCTGGCGAGCCGCTTCGACTCGTGTACGCACCTGGGCAGAAGACTCGCCGCGTTCCATGCCCAACAGTTTGTCGTACTCGACGCGCGGCACGTCGACGTGAATGTCGATGCGGTCCATCAGCGGGCCGGAGATGCGCCCCTGGTAGCGCTGGATCATGGTCGGCGTGCAGGTGCAGGGCTTGACCGGGTCGCCATAATAGCCACACTGACAGGGGTTCATGGCCGCCAGCAGCAGGAAGTTGGCCGGGAAGGTCAGCGCGCCACTGGCCCGGCTGATGGTCACGACGCCATCTTCGACCGGCTGGCGCAGCACCTCCAGCGTCCGCTGGCCGAACTCCGGCAGTTCGTCCAGGAATAACACGCCCCGGTGCGCCAGACTGATCTCGCCGGGCCGGGGCAGAGTTCCGCCGCCGACCAGTCCAGCACGGCTGATGGTGTGATGTGGCGCGCGAAAGGGCCGCTGCTGCATAAGCGGCTGGTCGCTGTGCAGCAAATCGGCGACCGAATAGATGCGCGTGACATCCAGCGCCTCCTCCATCGTCAGCGCCGGGAGGATGCCGGGCACGGCCTGGGCACACAGCGACTTGCCCGCGCCAGGCGGGCCGGTCATCAGGAGATTGTGGTTTCCAGCAGCAGCGATTTCCAGCGCCCGCTTGACGTGTTCCTGCCCCTTAATATCGGCGAAATCGACCATGCCATCCGGCAGCGCAGCTTCACCCAGCCGGGTTGACGAGGGGCGGTAAGGCGCAATCGGGTTCAGGTCGTAGAGATGTTCGACCAGTTGGCCCAGCGATTCAACCGGGTAAATACGCGGACCTTGAACCAGCCCGGCCTCCACGACGTCTGCCGCAGGGACTATCGCCGTATCAAAACCGGCCTCGCGCGCCGCATGGACCATCGCCATCACGCCTTTGACGTGGCGCACGCTGCCATCGAGCGACAGTTCACCCACGAAGAGCACCCCCTCCAGCGCCGCCAGCGGAACCTGATCGGTCGCCGCCAGCACGCCGACCGCGATTGCCAGATCATAGGCCGGGCCATATTTGGGCAGATCAGCTGGAGACAGGTTGACGACATACGCCTTGTTCGGAAATTGAAGCCGGCTGTTCTTAATCGCAGCCCGCACGCGCTCGCGGCTTTCCTTGACGGCGGCGCTGGGCAGGCCGACGATGGTAAAGGCGGGAATCACCGCACGCGGGTTGAAATCGACCTGAACCTCAACCATGCAGCCATCCAGGCCAACGACCGCGCAGGAATGAACCATTGCCAGCATTGTCTTCCCCTTTCAAAGCGCGCAAGCTATCCCTTATATTACCCATCACCGCGCGGGATGCGCTAATCCCAGGCAGATTGGACAAAATCTGTTACAATTACCGTTAACTATTTGGTATACGTAAGAATCAGTCAATACTTGTGCATTACAGTTTCGATATATAGGCCCAGCGAATTTGCCTGAAAAAGGAAATCGGTTAGAATAAACAAACGAACTCACGATGGTCCAGTGAACGAAGGCTGTATGATCGATTCTCCAGGCTTTCAGGTCAGCGGCGACCGGCACATCTTTTTGAGTTATCGCAGCAACGAGGTCGAGTTTGCGCTCCGGCTGGCTGCTGATCTCAAAAACGCCGGTGTGAAACTATGGATGGACCGCCTCGACATCTATCCCGGCGATGATTGGCGTTCGTCACTGCAATATGGCGTCCACAACAGCGTGGCTGTCGTGGCCCTGCTCAGCCCGGATTACGTCAGCTCGAAATACTGTCTGCGCGAGCTGGCGATGGCGGACCGCCTGGATAAGGCAATTTTCCCGGTACTGCTGCATCCGCTAGACGATACCCAGTGGCCGATTGAGATCGAACGGCGGCAGTACGTCGATTTCAGCAACTGGCATGATGCCGTCCATTATCGCCAACAGTTGGCCCGGCTGGTCGATGTGCTCAAGGAGCGCTTTACCGAGCAGTATATCGGTGAGCCAGCGCTGGAGTTCCAGATGATGACCAACCTGGCGGCGGAGCTCGAAACTCAGCGCGGCCTGACCGAGTACCTGGAACTGGCCTCCGACGCCGATAAGTGGTTCAGTCACGAATACGTCCGGCCCGAACCACGCCACAGCAAGAACTGGACCGGCCCGACCAGCTTTATCCTCTACCCGGAATCAGCGCATGAGTTTGTGCCGCCCGCTTTCCCGCGCAAACGTCTGCAAGACATCGACCGCATTATGGCCGAGATGCCCGCCTTCGTCTTGATCGGCGAGCCGGGCGCAGGCAAGACCTCAATTCTGAGCCATTTGGCGCTCAAAAGCATCTATGCCTATCAGGCTGACCCGGAGACCGCACCTTACCCGCTGCTGCTTAATCTGGTCGGCTGGGACGACCTGGCCGATTTCCAGACCTTTATCCGGCAGCACTGGCGGCTGCCCAATGACCCTATCGAGATGATCGAAGCCGGGCAGGTGATCCTCTTTCTCGACGGTCTGAACGAGATTCAGGGGGCGCGTCTGGAGAAAATTCAGCGCGTGCGCCGCTGGCTCAATTCCAGCAGCCCACCCCGGCGCATCGTCGTCACCTGCCGCAGCGCGGATTATGGTCCGGAGACCAATCTCGGCCTGCCCTGTGTGCAGATCGGCAAGATGGACGCCGATCACATCTGCGAGTTTGCCGTCAATTACCTGGGCGAGGAGATCGCGCCCTTCCTCGTCAACCAGATCATCCCCGCCGAACCCTGGGCCGACCAGTACAAGCATTATCTCTACGAACAGGCGCGCAACCCTTTCTACCTGGGCGCGATGATCCTGGCCCATAAGAGTTCGGTCTACGGTGACGTGCCGGAAAATCTGGGCGGGCTGCTTCAGCGGCTGGTGATCGAAATGTGGCAGCGCGAGAATCTGCCGGCTGGAATCGCCGCGCGTGGCCTTTGAGGAGTTCGAAGCCGCCCTGTCTGATCTGGCCTTTGCCCTGATCGAGCGCGACCAGGGACCCTACATCCCCTACAGGGACGCACTGGCACAGTTCAGTAGTTCAACGCTGCTGGAAGCGGCCCTGAGCATGAATTTCCTGGAGATGAAATCCGGCCACGTCCGCTTTGCCTATGAAGCGCTGGCGGCCTATTTCGCAGCCCGCGCGCTGACCGAAGAATCCATCGCCCAGCGCTTGAGCGAGCCGATCATCGCACGCGGCGGCACCTATGTCACCGGGAAATGGGACCCGTCGATCCTGGTCTTCGCCAGCCTGGCCCATAACCCGGACGCGCTGATTCTCGGCATCGCCCGCCGCAATCCCTTCCTGGCGCTCGAATGTATCGCCAACGGCATCAACGTTTCCGAGCGGCTGGTCGAACCGATTCTGGGCGAATTGATCCAGGTGGCGAATATTTCTCACCAGGATGCGCGCGTCGCTACCGCGACTATTCTGGCCCGCGTGAGCAACGAACTGGCGCTGCCGATTCTGCTGGAAGCCATGCGCGTCGGTCACTGGCACGTGCGGCAGGCCGCCGCCCTGGCCCTGTGGGAGATCGAGATCCCCCGCCTGGAAGGGCTGACGAGCATTCTGCAAGAACTGGAACACGACGTCGAGGACGCCACCAATACGGCGGTCCGTCACCTGGGAGCCAACGCGCTGCCCACCCTGTTGCAGCTTCTGCACGACGAGCGCTGGAAAACACGCCGCAGCGCCGCCTGGGCATTGGGCCAAATGAAGGACCGCGCGGCAGTGCCGGGCCTGGTCCATACCCTGGCAGACGATGATAACCTCGTCAGCGCCGAAGCCGCCCACACCCTCGGTTTAATCAAGGACGCCGCCGCCGTGCCCCGCCTGTTGGAATCGCTGCGGCACCCTCACTGGCGGGTGCGCCGGGCCGCCGCTCAGGCATTGGGTGCCATCGGCACACCAGCCCTGCGCTTTCTGCTGGCCGTCCTTAACGACAAGGAGGAAGAGGTGCGCCGTCTGGTTGTTCATGCCCTCAAAGCGGTCGATGACCCTGAAGTCGCCCCCGCCCTGCTGGATCGCACCCACGATGATAGCGCAGAAGTGCGCGCCGCCGCTGTTGACTCGCTGCGGGGACGAGTTGATGGCCCTGTCTTGCAGCGGCTGGTTGAATGCCTCAACGACAGCGCCGTTGCCCGCTGGAATCGGAAGCGCGTCGCGGATCTTGCCGCTCAGGTCATGATTCGGATGAGCATCACGCAGCTTCGCAGTGCTATTGAACACTGGTATCACACGGTCGGTCAGTCAGGTGAGAATCGAGATATGGACTCTAAATCCTCAGCGTTAACCGCCAAGCAGCGGCTTATGAAGGACAACAAGGACCGGGAGACAGCAGCAGCTCCGGACAGCGGCACGACCATCAAAGCCTTTTACGACGAAGACTGGCGGGCACGACGCGACGCAGTGCGCGGCCTGGCCGGCAACGAACCGCACCCGGTCGCCATTCTGCTGTTGATGCGCGCGCTGGAAGACCCGCAGCCGGATGTGCGTGTGGCGGCCATCAACGGCCTGGCCTCGCTCAAGGATGACACCGCCATCAATACCCTGCTGCGCGGTCTCAAGGACAGCGACGATCAGGTGATCGACGCGGTGCTGCTCCAGGTACAGCATCTCGGCAGCCGGGCGATTCGCGCATTGGTCAAGCTGCTGGAACACCCGGAGGCGCTCATGCGGGCGCGCAGTGCCGATGCACTGGGCCGCTTCAAGGCCCGGATCGCCACGCAGGCCCTGGTCGAACGCCTGGACGATGCGGCGCAGCCGGAGGGCCTGGATAAGCGCGTCTGCGATTATGCCGTGCAGGCGCTGCAATCCATCGGCAGCGAGGAAGCCCTGAGCGCGATCCGGGCCTGGGAATCGCCCAGCAAGCCGCCGGTGAAGAAGGTTCGCCCCATCAGCAAGACGCGCAAAACGCCGGGAGGCCCGCGCAAGGAACTGCTCTCCGAAATGCTGTCCGGCCTGGATAAGGTCGAATGGGGCGAACGCGAAACCGCCGCCAAAGCGCTGCGCGAATACGCGATGACGCTGCACGGCGTTCAGGACCCGCACATCGTCAGCCAGCTGGCGCAGGCGCTGGCACACAAAAACTGGGTCGTGCGCTGGGCCGCCGCTGAAGCGATGGCCTGGATCGGCGATCCTGGAGCCGTGCCCAGCCTGATCCAGCGCGCCAACGACAAAAACTGGATGGTGCGCGTCGCCGTCATCCGGGCGATGCTGGAAATCGGCGATACTTCAGCCACCGACACGGTGCTGAACGCGCTCAGCGACGAGAACAACGTCGTGCGGGAAGCGGCAGCAGAGGCGCTCGGTGCGCTGGGCGGATCAAAGGCGATTCGCGGGCTTTCGAAGGCGCTGAACGATAAAGAGCCGCTGGTGCGTCTGGCCGCGACCGTGTCGCTGGGCAACATCGACAGCAAGGGCAATGTGCGCCCGCTGCTGCGCGCCCTGGGTGACAGCGACGCCAATGTGCGCTGGACCGCCGCCTGGTACTTCGCCGAGAAACCAGACGAGCAGGCCCTCCCGGCGCTGTTGAAATGTCTGAACGATGCCGGTGGCCCCTATTGGGAAGACTCCCGGATTTGCGATCTGGCGGCAAAGGCCCTGAAAAAGAGCCAGTCGCCGGAGGTGAAAACCGCGCTGGAGAAATGGATGGCGAGCCAGGCCGGTCAGGTCTGATTGCAGCATAACACATATAATTAGGGTTGAGGTGATGCCTCGTGGGGAAATTACAACGCTTTGGATTCTCAAAGAATGATAGGCGGTTGATGCGATGAAACTCTTCATCAGCTATGCGCGTGTGGATAAACCGTACTGCATCCAGATCATCGAGACGCTGGATAAACACGAGGTCTGGTACGACCAGCGCCTGCGTGCCGGTCAGAACTGGTGGAAAGAGATTCTGCGCCGCCTGGATTGGTGCGAGGGTTTTGTCTACCTCCTGTCTCCCGATTCAGTCGCCTCGACTTACTGCCAGAAAGAATATGAACTGGCGCGTAACATCGGGCGGCACATCTTCCCGGTCCTGATCCACCCCGACACCGAGATTCCTGCCGAATTGAAGAAATTGCAGTACGTCGATTTCAGCAAGGACCTGAACGCCGAATCGGTCGCGCTGCTGCTCAACTCGATCCACAAAGCCACAGGCGAGCCGCAGCCGCAGGCCTCCATCGACAACATTCAGCCGGAGGTAATCCGCACGCCCAGCGTGAACCCTGGCACGGTCATCAGCGCGGCGACCAAAGCCATGAAGCGCGGCGAGTTCGATCAGGCAGTCTTCTTGCTGAAACAGGCCCAGGCGGTCGGCTACACCTCGCGTTTCATCAACATCAAGGCCGTGCTGGCCGAGGCCGAAGCCGGGCTTAAGCGCCAGACCTACCTGCGCGAAGCGGAGCGTGAATATCAGCAGATCGTCGAACTGGTCGATTATGACCGCACGACCAAGCTCGGCTGCGAGGCCTTCCAGGTCTTCAAGGTGCAGTTCCCGGATTACGACCCCAAGAACCTGGCAGAGCGCTGCGGCGACGAAGTGACGACGAGCATCTCCGTCATCGTCGAGCCGACCACACCGCGTTCGCCGGAGATCAAGCTGCCGCTGTTGGAATGGTGCCCGATCCCGGCTGGCAAAGTCGAGACCCCGGTGCGCACAGAGGAGAACAAGACCGCCTCGAAACTGGTGGACGTTACGCCCTTCCACATTACCAAGTACCCCATCACCAACGCGCAGTACAAGGTCTTTCTGGAAGACGAGACCGGCTACAGCGATGCCAAATGGTGGAACTTCTCGGAAGAGGCCAAGCAGTGGCGCTCGCGCAATCCCAACCCGCGCAGTTCGACCTTCAAAGGCGACGAACGTCCGCGTGAGATGGTCAACTGGTATGATGCGATGGCTTTCTGCCAGTGGCTCAGCACCCGCCTGAGCAAGAAGATCACGCTGCCGACCGATGCGCAGTGGGTCCGCGCCGCTCAGGGCGACGACAAGCGCAAATTCCCCTGGGGCGACGAGTTCGAAAAAGAGCGCTGCAACACCCGCGAGAGCGACATCAAGCTCACCAATCTGGTGATGCGCTACGACAGCGGGGTCAGCCCCTACGGTGTCTATGATATGGCCGGAAATGTGTGGGAGTGGTGTTTAGAAGAGGATGGGAACAAACGGTTGGTGCATGGGGGTTCGTTTATCAGCCCTTACCAGCGGGCCGAAAATGAATTCCGCTATTATCTGCTGTCGAACAGCTACCACAGCACCATCGGCTTCCGGGTGGTAACCTCAGCCTGATCGCTGCCGGGCCTCGATGATTTTCGCCTTGTACAGGTCTGCCGCCGCCACCGCGTCCGGCGTGCCGATGTACAGCAGGCTGTGATAGGCCTGCCCCGCCACACGCAGATCTACCCGGCTGAGATCTACCGGATGCAGCACGCGAATCAAAGTCGGCACGACCCGATAGCTCAGGTCATGCGGGTCAATCCAGCCGGCCAGCCCGCCTAAGGCCCAGGCGGCCCATTTGCGTGCTTCCGGTGTTGGTCCCTGCTTTACGACATCAATCAGTGTGTCCAGCGCATCCTGACGTACCGTTTCATCGCCCATCTTTACCAGATGCGCTATACAGATCGCGGCATGACGACCACGTCCCTCTGGAAGGCCCAACTGACGTGCCAGTGTCTTTACTTGCTTCAATTGCACGTTTTCCATAGAACTTTGTGATTATATTTTTCACGATATTAATGATACATCGTCATCTTTCGGCGCGCCAATGGCGTCAGGGGCTGCGAAAGTAGCGCCGCCGGGTCGCCTGAGTCGCGGCCAGTTCGTCATCACTCAACATAGCCCAGAAGTCTGACGGCTCCATAATCTTACCTGATCCGGCCTCGTAATAGCGGCGCAGCAGGTCAAAAAAGGCCTCGGTGCCCAGGTCCCGGCGCAGGTCATTGAGCATGTGCGCCCCACGCAAATAGACGGCGTTGATATAATCGCGCAGCGAGTTGAACTCGTAGACCGTGCTGTCTACGTAGCCTTCGGGCGCATAGGAATCCACACGCCAGGACCACCACCAGTTCTTCAGGTCCGGGTAATATTCCTCGACAAAGACGTATTCGCTGTAGATCGCCAGCGCTTCATCCAGCCAGGGCGACAGCGCCTGATCGCTGCCGACTTCCGCATACCACCATTGATGCGAGACCTCATGCGCCGTAATGACCGTCAGGAACTCCGCCGGGTTCCCGGCATAGCGCGTGAAATAGGTATGCCCGACAAAGACCAGACCGCTGAACTCCATCCCGTCCGGGAAATCGCCCTCGACCACTACCATGCGGTCATGCAGATAGGGACCAAAGAGATCGCTGTACATGCTCAGGCTGCGGCTGGCGACCTGTAAGGCATGGGCTGCCCCATCGACCTGGGTGCCGTTGTCCAGCGTCACCTGAGCATCGTCAAAGCAGTAGAGTTCGACCGTCGTACCGCTGGCCGAGACGGTGCTGCTGACGCGAAACTGATCGCTCAGGCTGACAGCGAAATCTCTGGCTCCGGCCAGTTGAAACGCCCAACTGTGCGTGCTCGGTTGACTCACCACGCCCGGCCCGGCGATCTCCAGCGACTCCGGCGCGCCGTTCACGTTGAGTGTCACGTCCCAATCGGAGAGTTCAGTCAGGGTCTGCTCACCGATCAGGATAGCATCCCGCAGAATCCACTCGCCGTCGATACGCGGCACGATGGTCGGCAGCCAGTGGCCCAGGTTAAGCTGGCGCGAGGTATAGCCCAGGTAGCCCCGATAGGCATTGATCCCTGCCCCAATCTGCGGAATTTGCAGCTTGAAATCGAAGCTCAAAGTCAGGCGGCAGGCCGGGTCGAGCGGCTGCGGCAGATCAACCGTCAGGCGTCGTCCGGTCAATTCGGCGGTCAGGGCGATGTCCCGGAGGCTGGCCGCTTCGAAACTGAAGATGTCCGGCCACTCGTTGGCCTCGACGTCAAAGACCAGCTGCGAGAGCGTCTCATCGCTCGTGTTGGTGTAACTCACCTGCTCGCGCACCAGGGCGGCGTGCTGGCCGTAATTTAGATTGGCGACTGCTGCATAGTGTGGGCGGTCTGGTTCCGTGCCGGAACAATCCACCAGGCCGGGAGTCGGCTCGACCGGGTGCGTGAGCGTCGCCACGGCATTAAGCTGGCGCTGCATGGTCGGCACCAGGGTCGCGGGGGCCAGGCGGACGGTGGTGGCAGTCGGAGCCTGCAAGGGCACGCTGGCCGTCGTGAGCGAACAGGCGCTGAGAAGAAAAGCGACAATCAAGCGAAGGCGTGCTGCGATCATAGCAGCATCATACATCGGCCAGGACATTTGTCCAATAGACGGCACTCCTGACGATTTTCCGTGCTTTGCGTCATTCTCGTTCTGTGCTAAGATCTGCTGTTGGGTACTCACAATTAGGGGTACGGAGGAACAATCGTGCAAAATTCGCAGTTAGGTATCCAGATCCGAGGGCTTATCCGGCTGACTCGGTGGAAAGAATATGTTTCTTTCGTCGTGCCACTGACGGTCATGGGGGCCTTGCTGGCTGCCCAACCGGGCCGCGTTCCCTTGGACTGGCGACTGCTGGCTGTGGTCGGCGCGAATATTCTGGCCGTCGCCTATGCTTTTATGATTAACGACATCGAAGACGCGCCGGACGACGCCCGTGACCCGGCCCGCGCGGCACGCAATCCAATTTCCAACGGTGAAATCGGCGTGCGCATGGGCTATGCGGTCTGCCGGGTGGTTGGCGCCGTTACGCTCATTCTGTATGCTCTGGGCGGCCTGTCCGTCTTCCTCATCGGCGCAGCGACCCTGCTGCTGTCGCATTTCTACTCCTGGCGTCCGGTCCGGCTGAAAGCCTGGCCCGTGACCGACATCGTCTCCCATTCGCTCATGCTCAGCGGTTTGCTGCTGCTGGCCGGGTTCTTCGCCTATGGCAGTCACCCGGGCATCGTCTGGCTGGTCGCAGCGGCAGCAACTCTGATCTCCATCTACGGCCAGTTATACAATCAACTGCGCGATTACGAGATGGACAAAGCTGCCGGGCTGCGCAATACCGCCATCGTGCTGGGCGCGGCCAATGCTCGCCGGGCCATGTACCTCTCGGTCGGGCTGGCCGGGCTGTGTCTGCTGGCGGCCATCGCGCGGCAGGTCTTCCCGCTATGGCTTGGCCTGGCGTTACTGGTCAGCATCGCCCTGAGCATGTTGTACCGGCCCAACGGCGATATGCGCGGCAGCAGCGCGGCGGAGTTCGGCGGCAGCGCGCAGGCCCAGTCGCTGGTCGCCATCAACCTGACGATTGGCATCTGGCTGGCGCAGGTCTTGCTGGTGCAGTTGTTCCTGATCTGATCTGGCCTGTACAGCCTTTCAACAGCCGGTCCTGATATGTACTGGCTAATGTCGGGGGTCTCCACTAAAATATAGTGTGCAACCGCTGATTTAAGAGGCTCTTTCGCCGCCATGGATACTTGAACAGAGCGCCGCCCTGTCGCCCTGCATCCTGATTGTTGATGATGTGCCCGATACGGTCATGCTGTTGGCTGACCGTCTGGAACATGACGGCTATCGGACGCTCTCGGCCTCAAACGGCCTGGAAGCTATTGAAACCGCGACCAGGGAACGCCCTGACCTGATCCTGCTGGACGTGATGATGCCGCAGATTGACGGCATCGAAACCTGCCGCCAGTTGAAAACCCGCCCTCAGACCGCCAGTATCCCGGTGATTCTGGTCACGGCGAAGGATCCCAGCGACGCGCGTTCGCAGGGCATGATGGCGGGTGCGGTGGATTACATCACCAAGCCGGTAGACCTGGACGACCTCCAGGCGCGGGTGGCGGCGGTCTTCGACGAACACGACTCGATGGTCGATGTGCGCCGCATCCTGGATGAAGTGGCGCATACCACACGGACTATTCTCGACAGTTCCATGCTCTGGCTGCTGTCGCTGGAACAGGAGAATCAGCGTCTGGTCAGCGAACTGCTCGTGACCAGCAGCGGCTCGCGCGAAGAAGCCGATATCCTGCTGGCCCCGGTCAGACGGAATTCCAACCGGCCAGAATTCTGGCTGGACGACAAGCCGAACCCCTTTGTCGAGGCACTGCTGATCCGCCAGACTGAGGTCAACATCCCGACTGAACGTCTGCAAGGACTCCTCGTCCACCTACAAACTTTTCGACGCTACCGAGCAGCTCAAGATCAACTACCTGACCATCATTCCCTTGATCTCCGGGGGCCGGAGCGTGGGCGTGATGGTGCTGGGCTTCTACCAACCGCACGACATGGAAACGCCGCGTGCCCACCAGACCCTGTCCGCCTTTGCCAGTCAGGCCGCGACCGCGCTGGATTACGCCCGGTTGGTGCAGCGTCTGCAAAACGGCAACGAGAACGGTTACGACGCCGAACACATCGCCAAACGCGAGCGCGCCTTCCGCCAGATGATCCTGGACACCATGAGCGACGGTCTGGTGGTCATCGATACGGCAGGACGCATCACCTTCACCAACCGGCGGTTGGCACGCATGACCGGCTACCCGGATGGCTACCTGGAAAATCGTCACGTCGGCGAATTGTTCCACCCTGAAGACCGCGACGGAAGTGGTGCGCGGCCTGCTGGCCGAACACGCCACGACCATGCGCTTCGACCAGCGCCTGATTACCAAGAGCGGCCACGTCATCCCGATTTTGATCTCGCGCTCGCGCACGCACACCGGCCCGATGAACAGCCAGGTCATCATCCTCAGCGATATGACCGACCGCAAGGAACGCGAGCAGGCACTGGAGCGGCACACCAGCCAGTTGATGGCCCTGTACAAGGCGGCCCAGGCGATGACCTCCAACCTCTCGCTGCACGAGGTGCTGCAAGACATTCTGAACGCCGCGACCTCGGTGGTCGAAGCACAGGGCGCGTCGCTGTTCCTGGTCAACCGGGAGAATCGTGAAGAACTCTACATCGTGGCCGCCGTTGGCTACCGGGCCGATGAGTTTATCGGTGTGCGCGTGCCGATGGGCGAAGGCCTGGCCGGTTGGGTCGCGCGCGAAGCGCAGATCGCAGCTTGTGACCGACCCGGCCCACGACAACCGCTTCTACAACGTCGTCGATCAACAGACCGGCATGAGCACGCTCTCGCTGATCGCCGTCCCGCTGGTGCATGGCGACGAGGTCATCGGCGTGCTGGAAGTAGTCAACAAGCTCAACGACGGCGTCTTTGACGTGGGCGATATGCGCCTGCTGGAAAGCATGGCCGGGACCGCCGCCGTTTCGATCATCAATGCCCGGCTGTATGACGAGGAGCAGCGCCGTGTGCGCGAACTGGCGACTCTGCTGGGCGCAAGCGAAGCCGCGTCATCCACACTGGATTTCGCCACCGTGCTGGAACACATCGTCCGCAGCCTGACGACCAACCTCGACGTGGCCGAATCGACGGTGATGTCCTGGCAGGCTCCGAAAGCTGCGTCTGGTCACGCTGGCTGAGTTCAGCAATGCCTACTGGCTGAACGAATTCGGCCCGCGCCGCCAGTTGATCGCCGGTTCGGCAGCCTATACTGCTCTCAACAACCGCAGGACGACGTCTACCGCCCTGAACAGCCCGACGCTCCAGCGCGCGGACAACATTCTGCTGCGCGATGAGGGCATGACCAGCATGACGGTCATCCCCATTCACGATGGCGAAACAGTCTACGGCCAGGTCACGATCTACTGCATTGAGAAGCACAGCTTTGACCAGGTCATGACCGACCAGGCGACGGCGCACGTGCGCGAATGGCTGTCCCAACTGGACGAGGGCTTCAGCGACCTGGATCACGGCGCGCTGACCACCCTGGCCGAGGAACTGCTCGCGCTGCCGAGCGTCTGCCGCGTCGGCATTTACGTCCTGGACGCCGGGCAGCGACAGCAGCACGCTCCTGCGCGAGATCGGCTTCGTCGATTGGATTTCACGCAGCGGTCCCAGCCTGGCAATCGCCCAGCACCCGACGATGCAGCGCGTTATCGAGACGAAAACGGTCCAGCAGCTTAAGCTGAAGAGCCTCACGCCCGATGACGAGGAGCACCAGTGGCTGGCGGCGCGCGGTGCCCAGGCGGCGCTGCTCGTGCCGCTCCTGCTGCATGGCGATGCGATTGGCATGGTGACGCTGATCGACATCAACGACCGGGTCTTCGCCAGCGAAGAAATCAGCCTGGCGCAGGGTATCGCCAACGTGGTGAGCAACGCCATGGAGAACGCCAGCCTGTACCAGTCGCTGCAAGGCCGTGCCAAAGCGCTCGAAAGCGCCTACGGCGAACTCCAGGAGGCCGACCGCGCCAAAGATCAGTTTATGCAGAACGTCTCGCACGAACTGCGCACGCCCTTGATGCACCTGCAAGGCTACGCCGAACTGCTGGCGGATAACACCTTCGGCCCGATCACGCCGGAGCAGGAAGACGCCCTGAAGACCATCGTCGAGAAAGGCCAGCAGATCGCCGACATCGTCGAAGATATGGTCGCGGTCCAGGCGATCCAGCAGGGCCAGATTTTCGACATGCAGCCGGTGGACCTGGACAGCCTGCTGCACGAGGCGATTCAGAAGAACCAGGAGCAAGATCGACGCCAGCAGCCTCAAGATCATCCTGGATTTGCCGGAGATCCTGCCGCCGGTGATGGCGGATGCCAAAGCGATCCGCGATGCCTTCGACAAGCTGCTCGATAACGCCCTCAAGTTCGGGCGCAACGGCAAGCAGATCGAGATCATCGCCCGCGATACCGAGGGACCGGTCGTGCGCGTCGCCGTGCGCGATTACGGCATCGGCATCGCCCCAGCAGAGCAGGAGAAGATTTTCCAGCGCTTCTATCAGGTCGATGGCAGCGCGACCCGCCGCTTTGGGGGGACCGGGCTGGGCCTGGCTGTCGCCAAGTCAATCATCGAGGGTCACGGCGGCAAGATCGGCGTCAAGAGCAAAGAGGGCGAGGGCAGCATCTTCTACTTCAGCCTGCCCAAAGTGGACCTCACACACAAGAAATCTACCGGCTATCTCATCGAACAAGATCAGCAGTCCTGATGAACGACATCCATTTCATACTATTTAACATGCAGTTGCTGTATTCAGTCGGCCTGGGCATCTGGGCGACGGTGATCGCGGCTCGCAACGAGACGATCCCTGGCGGATACTGGGGGGCAATAATCATCAACGTCGGTCTGGCCGTCGGCGTCACCTTGATCGGCGTCGTGATGACCTTACAGGGCCTCCGTCCACAGCGGATTGTAGTCTATTATCTGTACATGGCCTTCCTGATCGTCATTATGCCGGGCCTGTTCTCGCTCCTGCGCGGGCGCGATGACCGCAACGCCGCTATCGCTTTTGCGATCCTGGCCTTCTTCAACGCGACGACCTCTTTCAGTATGCAGCAGCGCGGAATCGTTGGCCCCTGGTTGATGGTCAACTGAGCCATGCGCTCGCTGGTCATCATTGGCTTGATTGCCCTGCTGGCCGCCTGTGAACAGAAGCCGACGCCTTTTCCGGTCGATATGCCGACTCTGACCGCCCCGGCGACTCAGCCTGCCGCACCGGCCCGGATTCGCTATGCGCTGGCCCCCAACATGGCCGGGACCTTCGCCGCGCTCACGGCGGATAATCCCAGCATGGAGGTCACGCAGCTTGAAGAAGCGGTCAATCTGGACGACCTGGGCAGCCAGTACGACGTGATCGTGACCTACGGGGCCTATCCTGATTCGACGCCTGCCCCGACCATGGTCAACTATGCGCTGCTGGTCAACACGGCGCTGGCCCCGCTCGACGACCCGCAGGTGGCGGACATTGTGCTGCGCCTGCTGGACCCGGCGACCCTGGTGCAGAATCTGGACATCCCTGAAATCCGGGTGACATCGCGCGAGGCTGATACGCCCGGCAGCCTGCACACCGCGCTGGCAAACGCGGGCTGGCCGGATGGCTTCGACCTGACCCTGGGCCACGACCCGGATTTGCTGGCGGTGGACAGCCTCAAAGCGGAGTTTGCCGCGCTGGATATAACGCTTAACTCGCAGCCTTTCAACCGCGATTTCGCCCGTTATCACCTGGCCCTTGTCACCTGGAGCACGATGCAGGAGCGCAATCTATGGGCCGCCATGCCGCCCAGCGAGGATTTGATGATCGACCTCTTCGCCCTGCCGGTCAGTTACTGGGCCGTCCCTGGCCTGGACATCGGCTTCACGCTGCAAGGCTGGCCCGCTGTCCTCACACCTACACCAGCCGATAATTAAGGTATAATGCCAGCAGGAGAGGCAGTGGGTCCCGTAGTCGCGTGAAACTGATTCTCACTCATCCAAACGCCGATTTCGATGCTGTGGCGGCCTCGCTGGCCGCGCATAAGCTCTACCCCGATGCGATCCCTCTGCTGCCGGACCGGCTGAACTACAACGTCGATGACTTCCTGATGCTCTACCGCAGCGGCCTGCCCTTCGTCTTCGAATCCGATCTGCACGATACGAAAGCCGAACGGGTCATCCTGGTGGATACACAGCGCCTGCCCAAAGGGATCGCGCTGCCGAAGCGGACGCCGGTCGAGATTATCGACCATCACCAGCCCTACACACGCGACGATCTCCAGCCGCAGGAACAGTTTCTAAGCGAGACGGTCGGCGCGGCCACGACGATCCTGGTCGAACGCATCCAGCAGCGGCAGATCAGCCTCAGCCCGCTGGAAGCGACTCTGCTAGCGCTGGGCATCTACGAGGACACCGGCTCGCTGAGCTACGGCACGACCACCGCGCGCGACATTCGGGCGGCGGCCTGGCTGCTGGAACAACAGGCGTCGTTGGATACCGTGCGCCGTTTTCTCTCGCCACCGCTCAACGAGGCACAGCAGGCCCTCTTCGACCGGCTGATGGACCAGAGCGAAGACCGCAGCGTGCGCGGCCACAGCATCACGGTCGCTCATGCCCGCGTGGACGAACACGTCTCCGAGATCAGCAGTGTAGTTCACCGCCTGCGCGATGTCCTCGATTCCAGCGCCATTTTCGTCCTGGTGCAGATGCCCAACCATCTGGTGCTGATCTGCCGCTCAACAGCCGATGCGGTGGATTGCGGCAAGATCGCGCGGCATTTCGGCGGCGGTGGTCACGACCGGGCAGCGGCAGCCACCATTTACGACCAGAAGCTGGAGGCCGTCCTCCCGGCCCTCTGGGAGCAGATTCAGGCGCATGTGCGGCCTCTGGCACGGGTCGAGACGCTGATGTCGCACGGCGTCCAGACGCTGGACGTGAACCAGAGCGCGCGTGAGGTCGCCCGGCAGATGCGCCAGATCGGTCATGAAGGTTTTCCGGTGCTGGATAATGGCCGCATTGTCGGCCTGCTGACCCGCCGCGAACTCGACCGCGCCCTCGAACACGGTCTGGATGACATCAGCCTGCGCGACATCATGAACGCGGGGGAGGTCATGCTGCACCCTGGCGATTCGGTGCATACGCTGGAACAGACGATGGTTGAATCCGGTTGGGGGCAGATCCCGGTGGTGGACGACCAGGGCAAGCTGCTCGGCATCGTCACCCGGACCGATCTGATCCAGCATTGGGCCAGCGCGCACCCGGCCCAGGCGGCAGCACAGCGCAGCATCAGCCCTGAGGAGATCAGCACGGTCCTCGGCCCGGCGGTCGGCGATCTGGTCGAGCGCGTCGCCGTGGAAGCGCAGGCGCAGGACCTGAACCTCTTCATGGTGGGCGGCGCGGTGCGCGATCTGCTGCTCCAGCGGCCCAACCTGGACCTGGACTTCGTGGTCGAGGGCAGCGCGATTGATTTCGTGGCCCAACTACAAGCGCGCTACGGCGGCGAACGCCACGTCTTCAAGCCTTTCGGCACAGCGAAATGGCTGCTGGACGATCCTGATCTGCCGCCGCACATTGACTTCGCCAGCGCGCGTAACGAATTCTACGAGCATCCCACCGCCCTGCCGACCGTCTACCAGAGTTCGATCAAGCTCGATCTTCAACGCCGCGATTTCACGGTCAATACCCTGACGATTCAGCTCAGCCCGGCGGCAGTCAGGGGCCGCGTACTGGATTTCTACGGCGGCCTGGCCGACCTGCAAGCGGGGATTCTCCGCGTGCTGCACAGCCTCAGCTTTGTGGACGATCCGACTCGCATTCTACGCGCCTTCCGCTTCGAGAATCGCCTGGGCTTCAGCATCGAAGCGCGCACGGCGGAACTTATCACGGCGGCGCTGCCGATGCTGCCCCGTGTGACCGGCGAGCGGCTGCGCAACGAACTGACGCTGCTGCTGGAAGAGGATCACCCGGCCCTGGCGCTGCGGCGTATGGAGTCGCTGGGCATCCTGCGCGCCATCCATCCGGCCTTCGTCCTTGCGCCGGATCTGGAACAGCAGTTACAGGCTGCACAGCCATCCTGGGCCGCATCCTACGCGAAAGCGGACCTCAGTTGGCACCTGCTGGCCGCGGCGATCCCGCTGGCAGAGCTGGACGATTTCTGCGAGCGCCTGATGTTTGGCCGCCACCTGAGCGACTCGCTGCGCGATGCCGCCCGGCTGGCTCAGCGCGACATCGACCTCGGCGTGCCGGAGCTGCGCCCCAGCCAGATCGTTGACCTGCTTGACCCGCTGACCGAAATCGCGCTGCTGACGGCCTGGCTGATCGACGAGGACGGGCGCGTTCGAGAACGTATTGACACCTATTTGACTCGCTGGCGGGACATCACACCGCTGACGACCGGCCACGATCTGCTGGCACTCGGCTTGAAGCCAGGCCCCTGCTTCCGCGCGATTCTGTCCCGGCTGCGGCAGGCGCGGTCTGGATGAGGAAATTCACAGCGACGCCGAGGAGATCGCCCTGCGCGAGTCGCTGGTGGTGAAGGAGGACCTGTGCCGTGACGACCTATGAACCCCAGGCCAGCCTGGCGCTTCAACTGCCGGTGATGCTGCGCACGGCGACGCAGGACGACCTGCCCAAGCTGGAGTGGTACGGGCAGTACAAGCATTTTCGCAAGGTCTTCCGCCGGACCTTCCAGGACCAGGAGAGCGGGCGGCGGCTGATGCTGCTGGCCGATTTCAACGACTTTCCTATCGGCCAGTTGTTCGTCAGTTTTCGCGGGCCGACGCGGGCTTACTTCTATTCCTTCCGCGTGATGGAGATGTTTCGCGGCCAGGGAATCGGCACCTGGCTGCTGCAAGAAGCCGAGGAAATCGTCACGCAGCGCGGGGTCGAACGGGTGACGATTGCGGCGGCCCGGACCAACCTGCGCGCACGCCAGTTGTACGAACGCCTTGGCTATCGCATCCGCCGCAGCGACTCAGGGCGCTGGCGTTACGTGGATCACCGGGGGCGTGTCTGCGAGGTGCATGAACCCAGTTGGATACTTGAAAAAAACCTGATTCCGCGCTAAGATGATCGCTGTTTTGTATATACCTTTTTATTTTTGGTCTACGTTAGTGTTAAATTTCTGCATACAGGGGAGAGCTTAATCGCCTATGGCAGTACAAAACGAGACCATACAGGTGACCCGTTGGCGCGGTGGTCAACACCCGACCATCTCACTGGTCACGCGGCTGATGAAGAAGGAAGGTTTGCGGCCCTACATGTGGCGCAACACTCCTAATCAGCGCTACGCCGTCCGCAGTCACGGATACCACCGTATCCTCTATGTCATAGATGGCACGCTCGAACTGATCTTCCCGGATAGCAACCAGCGCATTATCCTGCGGTCCGGCGACCGCACTGACATCCCGGCGGGCACGCGCCACGCCGCCATCGTCGGCAGCACTGGCGCGCAGTGCGTCGAAGCTTCAGTCCCGCGCAACTAATTTATCCACGCCGTAGTCACCCGAACTCTGGCGTTTTTCTTGCCCGGTGAGCTTCCAGTATAATGAGCCTGTGAACGCTCGAATTGTGGCACGCTCAACGCTCGATCAGCAGCGCTTCTTTCAGCAGCACAGCCGCAGCATTCCGACTATCGAGACGAATTACTGGTCGTTTATGCTGGGCGGTCGGGTGGAGGTGCCGCTGCTGCTTTCCCACGCCGATCTGCTGGCGATGCCCGCGCTCGACTATGAGACGCTGATTGCCTGTGCCGGGAATCCGCCGGGCGGACCCGCTGTCGGACAGGCGCGCTGGCGCGGTGTCCCCATGACAGCGCTGCTGGCCGAGATCAGCCCGCTATCGAACAGCGGTTATGCGCATCTCTACGCAGCGGACGGCTATTCGACCTCGCTGACGCGCGATCAACTGGCGCAGGCCGTACTGGTCTACGCCATGAACGAAGCCCCGCTGCCGCCTGAACACGGCGGTCCGCTGCGCCTGATCGTCCCCGGCCTCTACGGTTACAAAATGCCCAAGTGGATCCAGCGCGTGCTGCTGGCTGAGGCTCCGCTGGCGGGCTTCTGGGAGGGGCGCGGCTGGCCGCAGTCTGGCACCGTCGGCCCTACCGCTGCCTTCACCCATCCTCTCGATCAAGCCACACTCAGCGAGCCGGTGACTTTACAGGGTTATGCCTTCGCGGGCACCGTCGCGGTGGCTCAGGTGGAAATCAGCGTCGAGGACGGCCCCTGGATGCCTGCGCCGGTCGAGCAGGATGCGCCGCAGGGGGCGGCCCGCTGGTCGATTGACTGGACGCCGCCGTCAGCCGGAGCCTATTCGCTGCGAGTCCGCGCCCGCGATGCGCAGAATCAGCTTCAGACGATGCCGCTGCATACGATCACGCTCTATGCCCGCTGACTCGCTGCTGACACGCCGCCGCTTCTTGCAGCTTGCCGGGATCAGCCTGCTGGGCAGCGCTGTCGGATTCGCCTCCGCCGCGCCTGCTGCCGCCTATTATGGCCGCGCGCTGGATGCCGCCCCGGTTTATCCCCGGCCCGATGCCGCAAGCACACCGCTGGCCCATCTGTGGCCGGACAGCATGACGCCAA
Source organism: uncultured Chloroflexia bacterium (assembly GCA_963772595.1). Classification (GTDB taxonomy): domain Bacteria; phylum Chloroflexota; class Anaerolineae; order Aggregatilineales; family Phototrophicaceae; genus CAVYXZ01. The sequence continues at coordinate 199,006 of CAVYXZ010000007.1, forward strand.
TTCGTGAGGCCGCTGCCGGATGGTATCGCAGCGACACCGGTTACATCCCGCGCGCGCTGCTTCAGCCTATCGAACATCTGCCTGCCGACATCCAGATCGCCCCTGCCCCGCCCTTCTGGGCTGAGGTGAGCGCCCCGGTGGCCGCACTGCGCAGCTATTGTGCGCCGGATGCCCCCCTGATCTCACGCATCGGGCACGGTGGCGTCATGCAGGTGGTGGACTCTCTGCCCGGCGCAGCGGACTGGTACGGCATCGCAACCGCTGATGGCCGCTTTGTGGGCTGGACTCAGGCGCTCCACTGGCGGCCCGTGGATTTGCGACTGCACCCGCTGCGCGATCTCGACCTGACGCTGGACTCGCGGCAGCTAACCGTCTGGCAAGCCGGACGCGCGATCCTTCAGGCTCCGGTAGCGTTGGGCGGCTCCCTGCCAGAGGGCTGTTACGCCATTGCACGTGATCTCCCTGCTGGGCCGCAAGCGCCGACCGGCCATCATGGCGCGGCCTGGACGATGCGCATCGGCGCGGATTATGCTCTCAGCGGTGTTTACTGGCACAATCGCTTTGGCGACGTCATGCCCGGCCCCAGCGTGCAGGTTACGCCAATCCTGGCCCGCTGGCTGTACCAGCACCTGCCAGACGAGACTCATTTGCGCGTACACTCATGAAAAGTTCATGTTATTTGACCCTCTCTCATGAAAGAATCAAACAGGGGACGCTATCATAGTAGGGGAAAGCCAACGACCGTGAGCAGGAGTTAGCCAGCAGTGGATCCGAGTTTCGTCACCCTTCCGATAGCCTTCATCGCCGGGTTCATTTCCTTCGTGTCCCCCTGCGTCCTGCCGCTGGTGCCCGCCTATATCGGCTACATGGGTGGCCGTCTGACCCACAGCGTGGCCGTCTCACAGCCGTCCGAACGGCAGCGCTGGCTCTCCAGCCTGCTGCACAGCCTGTTCTTCATCGGCGGCTTCACCTTCGTCTTCGTCAGCCTGGGTTTGCTGCTCTACGCCTTCGTGGATGTGGTGGGCGGCGACAATGTGAATACACTGCGCGATATGATCGGGCGCATTGGCGGCGTCGTAATTATCGTCTTCGGCCTGCATTTTATGGGCCTCCTGCCGACAGGGCTGGCACGATTCCGCCGCAGTGACCGGCTCATCAGCAGTCCCCTGGTCAGCCTGCTCTTCGCCCTGCTGGGCGGCGCCCTGCTGATGTGGGGCTTCAGCGGCAAGGTCGCATTCTGGGACTCAGCGCTGTGGATGACCGCCGCCTGGGCACCGGAGCTTGGCCTCTTCGCCACCGCCAGCTTCTTGATCTGGCTGGTCATACGCGGCGCGTTCACGGATCCGGCCATTTTCTGGCGTGGAACCCTCGACGGCCTGACTCAGGCGCTGTATGCCGATACCCGGCGCATCGACACGGCGGCACAGGATCACAAAGGCTATATCGGCTCGGCGGCAATGGGCGTCGTCTTCGCCGCCGGATGGTCGCCCTGCATCGGCCCGGTCTACGGTGGGATTCTGACGATGGCTGCTCAGGGCAGCGCCAGTGTCTCCCAGGTGACTGTACTGCTGGCCTCTTATTCGTTGGGGCTGGGCCTGCCCTTCTTCATCACCGCCTTCGCGCTGGACCGCGCGCAGACCCTGCTGCGGCGTTTGCAGCGGCACATGCACGCCATTGAGCTGCTCAGCGGTGCCTTCCTGGTCGGAATCGGCATTCTGGTCGCCGGGGGCACCCTGCAAGACCTGAGCGCCCGCTTTGGCAGCAGTGATCTGGCTCTGGCGCAGACAAAGTTCGAGCAGCAGGTGGTCGACGCCCTGACCGGCCAGACCGACACCGCCGGGACCGAAGTGCCGCCTAATCTGGTCATGCCGACTGCTGTGCCGGGTGTGATCCGCCCCTCTGGGCTTCAGAACCGCGCTGAATCCATGCCGGTCAACGTACCGCCTAACGGGATCCCGCCCGAAATCGCCAGCATCAGCGACCTGGGCGACGGCGCTACCGCCAGCCTTGGCACCGAAACGGGCGATCTGGCCCCTGATTTCGATACGCTCACCGACAGCGGCCAGCCGATTCGCCTCACCGATTATCGCGGCAAGGTCGTGCTGGTCAACTTCTGGGCGACCTGGTGCGGTCCCTGCCTGGTCGAGATGCCCGATCTTGAAGCGGTCTACAATCGCTATAAAGACCAGGGCTTCACGGTAATCGCCGTGAACAATCAGGAATCCGCCGCCGCTGTGCGCGCTTTCCGTGACGAGCAGAAGCTCAGCTTCCCGCTGGCGCTCGACGAATCAGGTGCGATTCAGCTTCTCTACGGCGTCCAGAACAGCTATCCCAGCAGCTTCCTCCTTGACCGTGACGGCGTGATCCTGATGCAGCGCAAAGGCATCCTGGACCCCGACGAACTCCAGACACTGCTCAGCCAGGTGATGGCAGCCTGAGATGTTCAGGCGTGTCCTGCTGCTGGCCGGGTCGCTGGTCTCGATGGCGGCAGCACTGCTGATCCTCCAGGCCCAACCTCAGGCGCACAGTTTCCTGCAAGCCGGGTCGCCCGCCCCGGATTTTGAGGCGCGCAGCCTGGCCGGAGATTCGCTGCACCTGGCGGATTTGCGCGGCGCTCCCGTTATTATCAACTTCTGGGCGACCTGGTGCGGCCCTTGCGCGTTAGAAATGCCCCATCTACAATCCATATTTGACCGCTACCGGGCTGAAGGCCTGCGTGTGCTGGCGGTGAACACAGGCGAAAGCGCCGATCTCATCGCGGCATGGCAGGCACACTATGACCTGAGCTACGATCTGCTGCTGGACGAGGATCAGGTGATTGCCGCGCGTTACTGGCTGCGTGGACAGCCATCGACCTACCTGGTCTCGCCGGATGGGGTCATCAGCCATATTTTCTACGGCCCGGTGAGCGAGAGCGCTTTAGCTGCCGCCGTCGAATCGGATTTAGGAATATGACACGAAGAAACGAGACCTGGGCACTCCGTGCCAACCGTCTGTTGTTGTCCGTCTGCCGCAACTGGCTGGGTATCGCCACCCTGGTCATCGGCATCTACATCAGCCTGCCCTTTGTTGCGCCCATCCTGATGAAAGCCGGGCTGCCCGGCCCAGCCGACGTGATCTACACGGTTTACGGCCCCTTCTGCCATCAATTCGGCTTCCGCTCGTTCTTTCTATTTGGCGATCAGGCCGTTTACCCGCGCGCCAATACCGGCACCGCCCTGGGATCCTTTGAGGACTACGCGATTAAAGACCCGGAATTCGTGCGTCTCTTCGCGCTGCACGCCGGAATCGCAGCACAAGACGTAACGCGCGCTGATCTGGACCCTTTCACGATTCCGCTGGAAAAGGCCGCCCGTGAGTTTCATGGCGATGAGGCGATGGGCTACAAGCTCACGCTCTGCGAACGTGACATCGCCATCTACCTGGCCGTTTTCGTGGGTGCAATCCTGTTTCGTTTTGTGCGCCGCAGGCTGCGTCCGGTTCCACTGCTGATTTACGTTATCCTTGGTTTGGGGCCTATCGGCATCGACGGTTTCAGCCAGCTTTTCGGCTATCCGCCTTTCAACTTCTGGCCTCTCCGTGAAACGCTGCCTGTGTTCCGCGTCGTTACAGGCATCCTCTTCGGCCTGATGAATGTCTGGCTGGGCTTCCCATATCTGGAGCTGTCCTTCCGCGAAACCCGCGAACAGATTGAGCTGAAGCTGCACCGGGCCGGTCTCGATACCTGAAATGAACAAGAAAAAAGCCCCGGTTGTGTGACCGGGGCTTCGTGAAGATCATCCGTCAGGATTGTCGATAGGTTCGCCTTCGTCAGGCGGCGGTTCCTCCGTCGTCGGTTGTGGTGTCGGCGTATTCGATGGCGTCGGCGTGTTTGTAATCGTCGGCGGGATCGACGGTGTGTAGGTGATCGACGGCGTGTAGGTGTTCGATGGCGTGAAGCTCGGCGGGATCGTATCCGTCGGCCCCAGTGTATTGCTCGGCATCGGGCTAGGCTCTTCAAAGACGTAGGTGCGGCCCGAACCACCGTAGAAGACACCTTCTCCACCGCCCTCAATATCATCCGGGTTCGTCCCGCAGCCCAACTGCAACCACGAGCCGGACAGATCCGATGAGAACATATTCCAGGCCTGATTAGGTGCCTGCGCCGTCACACCGAACTTGATCCACAGCGGCGTCGTCGAATTCGGCGGGAAGCTGTAGTCGGTGATCCAGGTCGGTTCTGGGCCAGTGCCGCCGCCGTTGTTCTCACTGGCAGCGGCCCCGGAACTGCCGCCTACGGTCGGCGGAGTCGTATCGCCGCCACCCGCATCTTGCCAGATGATGACCCCGTTGGTGGTGTCGAAGACGTTGTTCCCTCCTACAAGGACGTATTCGAGCGCCTGGCCGGAATGCGCCACCCAGCTGATACTAAAGTCCGTTAGCTGAGCCGGTACGCTGCGAAGATTTGTCACCAGCATACGCACAGCACCCGGTGCGGCGAAGTTCGAGAACTCGAACCTGACTTCACTGCCCGCACAGTCCGGCGTCCAGCTTGGTGTCGGCGAGTTCGCGTTAGGATTAATCGTCGGGCTGGGAGTCGGCGTCGAAAGCTCAAGCTGCTTGACACAGTTCGTATCCGACTGCGGATCGTCGAAGGTAAACTCGGAGCCAGTGAAATCATACTGCGTCATCCAGAACACGCCGTTGAAGGGATCCTGAATGGTCGCGGGACCGTTGGTGAACACGGATTCCCACTGGGCATGAGCATAGCCACCAATGTTCCGGTCGGCGCTGAAGAACAGCCCCTCTGGATCCGAGACATCCACGTGCGTATCCGTCGGCGGCGACTTGTCAACGCCCTTCCAGATCAGAGTCCCATTCAAGGCCATGCCGGAGACATACATGTTGGGGAAATCCGGTATCTTGCGCCAGTTGAATGTCACCTGGAGCAGTTCCGTCGGCCAGAAGTTATTGTTCACAATTTCAAAGAACACCCGATTGTTGAAGAACTGCACGTTGCTCACCGAGATCTGGTCGCAGGAGAAAGGTGCGATGTTGGTCGCGGTCGGGCGCGGTGTGGCGATGTCGGTCGGCAGCGGCGTTGGTTCCGGCCCAAGCACCAGGACCGTAAGCGAAACACTGTCTTCTGCGCCTTCGTTGTCCGTCACTTTCAGGACATAGTTGTAGGTGCCTGGTCCCTTCTGATCGTAAGGAACGGGCGGCTGACAAGAACCATCGGGCGAAGTTATGGTGGCAATGGGCCTTGACGCTCCGTCAGGCAGGTTCTCGGTGTATTCCCATTTTACGATATGGCCCTCATCCTGATCGTAACTACCGCAGCCATCGAAATGAATGTCGGCCAGGGTCTCCTCCGTAGCGGTAGGAGGTAGTTGAATTGTATTGTTGTCAACCCCGTAGGAACTGAGCACAACCAGGTTAGCGATGGGCGGTTCGTTGATGTCTGCCGTAAGGGCCGGGCCACCTTGCAGAGCGCCGGTCGCTTCCGCAGCACGGAAGGCTTCGTTGACGGCGGCGCGGCGCGCCTCAAGGCGCACAAAAGGAGCCAACCCCAACGGTGTAATCAAGGGGTGGTTGAAAGTCACGACAATCGTTACTGCGTCACCCGGGCCGCCCGCATCCAACCAGGGAATTCCGTGGTGATCCAGACCTGCCGTTGCGATCTCGTTCATCACACACACAGGAGCACGACTCTGGCTAGTGGCAAGGTCCCCTAGCGTCACCGCCGTGTCAGGGTCATCAGGCTCGAGAATCGTTGCGAAGCGTGTCGTATAATCTGAAGCAACCGTGGCTGGATCATTGCGCGGCGGACGCGAACTACAAATCATCACGTCGAAAAAGCCGGGCGTATCGTAACCGGTGTGCTGGTTAAAATCTCCATCGCCTGGCACCGGGCGATCCCACAGGCCGTAGAGGAAGTTCTCAACATCTTCCTGTGTCGTCACATTCTCCAGCGGGTCCGGTCCCAAAGCCAGCCCTGCTGCACCCTGACGAGCCTGCTCCCAGATTGAGAGAATGCGGGCAATGTCTTTACGCATGGCCTGATGATCGATCCGGTTCGGTTCGCAGTTTTCGCCGTCGTACCAGGTAGCGAAAAGGCTCTCATCGTTGGTGATACTACTCCCATCATAGCCGGAGACCGTATCACCCACGTGGTCAAAGTCCACCAGCGTACCGCGCTCATCGACATTCAGCGAGCAGCGGACAATTGAACTATCATCGCGCTCCAGGTTCTCATTCAGGGGCCAGCGAGTCTGATCGTACTGACCCGTGCTGGCATAGCGCGCCGCCACGCGCGCCGAGTTCTGTAATGTCACCCAGGCCTGGAAAATGCGCCCGAATTCTATGATTCCGAACACCATCAGCAGCATGATCGGCAGCGTCAGGGCAAATTCCACCATCGTCTGCCCTTTGCGCCTGTCTTTCGTTTGCCTCGTTCTGCGCGGTGTATTCAACGTCTACACCCCCTATCCTCTATAGTCGTTGCCCGGTCTTATTGACTCAGGCGTGTGAACATCCGCGACGCGATATCGTCAAACACGCGATTCAACTCCTCTGAATCGGGTGCATTGTAGTAGTTGCCGCAACTTTGCCCGGCGGGGAGCGGGTGGATCAGGTCATTGAAGGTATGTCCCGCAGGGTTATCCAGGTCTTTCTCGCATTCGCCCCGGCTGCCGAAATCGGCATCCGTCATCGAACCGATGACCGGCGACTTGTTGGTCATGAGCGCCTGCTCGTAATCGGTATCTACGCGGAAGTTATCGCCCACATCGGCGATATAGCGCAGCAGTTCTTCGCCCAGGCAGTCGCCGATGTCAGTATTTTGAATGGTCCCATCATCCGTGTTCGCCGTCTTACAAGACTGCGTATTCCCTGCAAAGTTCAGGCCGAAACCAATGGTGAAGATCGTCGGCAGCTGCGAGGAATTACGCGCTGTATTACCCTGTGCGCCCGGCGGAATCCGCCAGACCGATCCAATCGGCCCAATCGCGTGCATAATCATCTACATCATAGTAGTTGGGATCCTGGCAGTTGTAGCCCAGGTCCACGTAGGTATTGATACGTTCAAAGCCACCTGAACCGTCAGGAATATCCAGCACCCGGTTCGGGTCAAAACAGAAATGGCGTGTTTCAGGGATCTCGTCCCCACAGAAGGGGAACTTGATCGGCAATTCGTAAGCGGTCAATTCAGCGGGCGCAGCCGCGCTATCCCCCGCCGGGCACAGCCCCAGGCCACCGTACTTGACGCGCTGGAGGTTATCGTAAGGGTAAGCCAGATCGCTCGGTTCCGTCACTGTGCCGTTGTTGGAGTCGAAGACCGGATCGCTGGCCCCCGCTGCGCCATCGCTCAACAGCACCATGACCCAGACCGAGCCGTTAGTACGTGTCGTGCGCGGGTCGAGGAGCGCATTGCTGGCCGCGCGCAGGGCCGCGCCCATGTTGGTCCCGCGACAGGACGCCCACAGGTCATAACTCCGGTTCACACCCGGAGAACTCGCGCCTTCCCAGCCGGGACCGCGCGGGAACATGCGCTGGCCGCCCGGATCCCCATTGAAGGCATCCGGGAGCAGCAGATTTGGAGATCTGTAGGGGTCATAGTCTACCGCTGGCAGGCCGTACTTATTTACGTCGTCCAATGTGGGCGCGCTTGCAGGGCTGTAGGGCCAGGGCAGCGCGGCATCATAGAAGGGGCAGTTATCGGCGACCTCATAGTCATGACCGTCGATCAAAGCCTTAGAGATATGCCGCCAATCTTCATCCGTGTGGATGCCATCGACGTAATCTTTGTCTACCCAGGGCACAGCCGTCTCCCAATTAGCGGGGTCGGTCCGATTCCCCGATAGCGTTGTCGGTTCGTAAAACGCCGGTTCGGAACGTACACCGATGTAGTTTTTCAGCGTATCCGTGGCAACCGTTTCGTTGTCGATCATGTGTGAATAGACGCCGGACCCCGTCTCGGTCTCCACATTCATGATGAAGGCCTGGCGGTCGAAGGTCACGAAGCCCAGGCGGTCACCGCGCAGGAAGTCGATGCGCTGGATGAACTTCTCGGTCGCGTCACGCGCCTGGAGGAAGGGCTGGCAGATCAGGTCTTCAAAGGTCCCATTTGCGTTGGGGTCATTGCAGCAGCGGAAGAAATCGTAGTTCGGGACAAATCCAGTCCAGTGATGATAGCCGTTGCTGTCCACCGGCACCGTCCAGGGCACCCCCAACTCGTCATACAGATCAAGCACGCTCTGTGGCACGGTCACGTTGAGCGACGACTGGGGGAAGTAAGCCACCTTGCACTCAGTTGCCGGAGCGAGACCCGCACCAGGATAATTCGGGTTAGTATATTCCCGGACGTAGAAGGGGTTAGCGTGGGTACCATCCGTGAATTCCTGATCGTTTAGATAATTGCCGATTTGTTCGACTGTCTTCCCGGCTACAGCCGCACGGAAACGGTACCAGGCGTTCCCTGTCCCTGTATAATCGCCATAACCCGTCATGTCGCTAAAGTTGTTGTCTCGAACCTTGCCGAAACCGACACCAGTGGAGTACTCATTGGCGTAGTTGTAATTGTACCAGCCGATGTCGGGCGGGACGTAGACTTTGTTGTAGCCCGCCGCGCCCCAGGTATCGTAGGTGGTCTGGTTGAGCATCGATTCGGATACGTCCATAATGACGATAACGTCCAGCACCGCCGTCTCGGAGATCGCCGAGGCCGTCAGCAGGAAATTCTGGAAGCCCAGCAGTCGCATAAAGACCGTTGGCAATTCAATCTGGGCAGTCACCTTAATCAACTTGCGTTCGCTGTTGCGTCCATCTGGCCCCACACAGAGTTCGTCAAAGGTGTCTTGCAGGTCCGGATTCAACGCTACCAGATTGTTATCCGAGATCGACCGTACTGACAGTGTAGCAGGTGTCAATTGCCACCGACTGCGGGTCCAGGCCATAGAACTCGATAAACTGGCGCGCCGCCACGCCGACATTACCATAACTGCGGGCAAACGCCGCCCCTTCCGCCGCATCACATGGATAATCCACTGTGTAAGCGACCCCGTTTGTGTCCGTCGCAGGGCAGTTATAATCAACCTCCGATTGAAAGGGCACCTGCCGCCGCACCTGCCCCGCCGCCGCAATCGACGCCGCGTCAATAGCGCGAGTCAGCGTCGTATAGCGCACGAACATCAGCGAGACATCAGTCACAATGCCAACAAAGGCAAGCAAGGCGACAAAACCTATCGCCAAAACGACAATTGACTGGCCTGATTGGCTGCGGCGAGTCACTCTTTTGATCCAGGTCGGCAACGCTCTGTTTATCATAAGCTCACTCAGTTACTCACAGCGTCTAGTGCGAAAAATCAATCCGAGGCTCCACCTGTGGCAGGGGGAAAGCAGCCCAGACATAAATCGTGGTGTCTTCACCCAGAATAGCAAAGACGGGCGAAATGACCGGAGCCAGACCCACAAACTGGCTGATCGTCTCATGCTGCCACCACATTTCAACCAGCACAAGGCCCTGACTCGGCACGTAAGATCTATGGCTCGTATCGAGGTTGAAATGTTGCAGGTTAATCAGATTCTCGACGTCTCGAATACCCCATTCCGAGCCATAGCATGAGGTGCCCTCGATCTGATGCACGCCGTTCCAGGCGAAACCGCGCTGTTTCTCGCGCGTGCCGGAATCCGGCTCGGCGATCTCCAGATAATAACGGTCGTCCGTCGCACCGGAGGGCGCAGCAGGACTGAGGTCCCGCCCTTGATCTTTGATCCAGTCAAAAGGATCGCGGCCATCCAGACCATCGTCGTTCGTGTCGCCAGGAAAATTCCCGCCACTGGCGTTGTAATGGCACTCATTGGCATTGGTCGGCCAACGCCCGACCACAATCCCCTGCGGACCGGCACTTTCACCCAGCGGCCACTGCATATCTGACCGGATGGGTCCCCAGGCACCAGTGTTAGGAATCTGCGCCGGGTCCACGGTCTGGACGGCAAAGGCCGAGATCACAATGTCATCCGGTATGATGTCATCAGGGCCGGCATCGCGCTGTTTTCGCCCAAAAGGCAGCGGGTCCAGAGAGCGCTGCATAATACATGCGACAAAGTTATAAAATCCAAATTCCGCCGATGAGCCTGCCGCGGCGTTACAGTTGCGGAAGGTCGCCGGCCAGCCAACGGTACGGTAATCCGCATTGAAATCGGGTTCTGGGAAGGTATCTTCAAAGGAGGGATTATCGTAATTGCCGGGCAGGATGCTGCCTGCATTGTCCCATTGCAGCGGGCTGAGGTCGCCTTCCTGGACCGTCGCCGTGCGCGCGCCCACCCGAGTCACTTCAAGGAGAATCATATAATTCCTGGCAAACCAGCCGATTTCGACCATGCCCGCCAGGACAAATATCAGCAGCGGCGAGACCAGCGCAAGCTCGACCATACTCTGGCCGCGCTGTTGCTTGCCGTAGACCGCGGGCGTGCCATCCAGGATTTCGATGATTTTCCTTAGAACTCTTAGCATCGCACACCCTCAAAACTTGATTCTTCGACTGCCAGAGGCTCACAATCCGATCATACCACACAAGAACATCCTTTGCGCATTTAGCAGATGTGAGAAATTGATAGGATTTCTTTATACGTTGATCTGGCTGATTCGACAACAAAAAACACCCCATGGCGGGGTGTTATCGGTGATCTTGAGGTCTTATCCGGCTCAGGCGTAGAGCATCGAGGAGGTGGTTTCGAACTCGACAGCCGCCCGCACCGTGTAGCCACGCCCGTGACGGGACTGGATAATTTCAGGGCGTTCCGGCACGGTTTCCAGCTTCCGCCGCAGATTGCGAATGTGGTTGCGCACCAGCGCCGCGTCCCCGGCATCCGGCGGATAATCCCAGACCGCCATCAGCAGCTCCTGCGTCGAATGCAGGCGCGTGGGATGCTGGCACATGTAATGCAGCAGCGCGTATTCCACCTGCGTCAGGTCCACGACTTCGTCATCGACCACAACACTGCGGTTATCGTTCAGAAATTTCACGTTGGGACGGTCGCCGTCATGACCGCTCTTCTTCACGCGGCGCAGTTGGGCGCGCAGCCGCGCCATCAACTCACGCACGGCGAAGGGCTTCAGGATGAAATCATCCCCCCCGCCGCCAGCGCGTCGGCCACATCATAGGGCGAGTCAGCGCCGGTAATGAAGATGATCGGCTGGGAGCGAGTCTTCGGAAATTTGCGAAGCTGACGGCACAGCGCCAGCCCGTCGATCTCCGGCAAAGCGGCGTCGATCATGAACAGATCGGGCACGCCCGCATCCACAATCTCCATCGCATGTTCCGCTGAGGCCGCTACCTGTACATTGTAGCCTTCGCGCTGCAATAACTGCCCGATCAGTTCCAGCATTTGGACGTCGTCATCTACTACGAGGATGTTGTACATATTCAGGACCTATTACGCTTTCGCTACTTTTCTAGTATAGTGGCTCAAAGCGTCTGAAGATGTACGTTTCTATGAAGGATTTATGAAATCGCCCGCTAAATCCCCCGACATACCCCAACTAAGTGTTATGAGAGGCTTTCTCAACTCGAAATCATGTAGCCCACACCATGAATCGTGCGGATATAGCGGCGGTCCGGGTTCAACTCGATCTTGGCCCGCAGGTTGCGCACATGCGCCCGCACCAGATCCGGGTCGCCGGTATCGGGCGGATATTCCCACACCGCCTGGAGCAGATGCGCAGGGGAGAGGGCCTGATTCACGTGTTCCATCAGGTAGCGCAGCAGCCGGTGCTCGGTCGAGGTCAACTGGACGCTTTCGTCGCGCAGCGATACCTGATACGTATCCGAATCCAGCTTCAGTTCGTCGATCTGAATCACGGAGTTACTCATGCCTGCGTCACGCTGGCCGCGCCGGATCAACGCATGGACCCTTGCGCGCAGTTCGGCCAGTTCAAAGGGCTTGACGACATAATCGTCGGCCCCCGCATCCAGGCCATCAACCACGTCGTTGGTGCTGCCTTTGGCCGTCAGGAAGAGAATCGGCAGCGCAACGTAACGCGGGGTTGCGCGCAGTTGGCGGCAGATCGTCACGCCATCCATACCCGGCATAATAATATCTAGAATAAGCAGGTCTGGTATCCGGCGTTCCAGAAGTTGCAGCGCCTGTACCCCGGAACTCGCCAGATTAACTTCCAGGCGTTCGCGTTCCAGTACACGCCCCAGCGTTTCCAGAACCTCCAAATCATCATCGACAGCTATTACGTATGGCACTATTCATTACCTTTCTTGACCGGCAAACGAACAAGAAATCGTGTACCTTCGCCTTCCACGCTCTCTACCGTCATTGATCCATGAATGCGCTCGATCACCTGATGGCAGATGTGCAGGCCGAGACCGGTACCCTCGCCGACCGGCTTGGTCGTAAAAAAGGGCTTGAAAATTTCGGCGCGGATATGCTCCGGGATGCCCGGCCCATTATCCCAGACCACGACTTCAGCAAACGGATCCCCTTCTTCATAATACGCACCGATGCCGATTTCGCCATCTTCCTGCCCCACACCCACCAGGGCATCATGGGCATTCAGCAGCAAATTGAGCCAGATGTCGTCGATCTGCCCCTGCACGGCCATCACCGGCGGGATAGCGTGATTCGGCAAATCGTCCAGCACACGAATACGGTCCTGTTCAATGTGCGAACGCACCAGCGAGAGGATACCGTCAATGGTATCGACAATGTCAATGGGTTCGACCGGGGCGTCTTCTTCAGTGGGACGCGCGGTCGCCAGCAAACGCCGCACCACACTGGCCGCCCGCTTGCCCGCCCGTGAGATCGCCAACAGCGACTTGTAATTGAGCGAATCTTCCGGCTCATCTTGCAGCATGAGTTCGGTATCGACCAGGATCGTCGTCAAGGGATTGTTGATCTGGTGGGCCACCGCCGCCGCCAGTTCACCCATCGCTGAGAGCCGCGCAGTCTGCACCAGGCGCTCCTGCGTGTCCTTCAACTCCTGCAAGCTGAACTCCAGGTCATGCACCAGGCTGGCGTTCTCCAGCGCTGTGGCCGCCTGCCCCACAATCGCCCGGCCCAGGTCGATCTCGCGCTCGCTGAACTCCCGGTTCAGGCGCGGGTCGCCAAAGAGCACCAGCCCCTGCACCTGGCCGCGCTGGATCAACGGCATTCCCAGAATCGTCTTGCTGCACGTCAAATCCAGCAGCATCTGCACGCCCGGCCCGGCGCTGCCGCTCCCAGCCTGATGATTAAACACCTGCTGGTGTTCAAGCGCCTCGTACAGGTCCGGGTAATCGCCCAGGCTGATTCTTGGGGAAGGTTCACGCAGCCAGATCCCGGCCCCGGCTTCCACCTGCACGTCGAGTGCTTTACCATCGCTGGCGTACAGCGCCAGTTCGCCCCAATCCGCGCCCAACTGGCGGTTGATGTCGCGCAGCAGACGAAAGACCTGCCGCGAGGACTGCCCATTGGCGTTGCTGACCGTCGTCAGCCCTTCCACGCCTAAATGATTGATCCGCCGCACGGCGTCTGAGCCGATCTCGACTGCCGGGGGGTCAATATAAAAGGCCCGCACCACGCCCAGAATGCGCTTATCGGAGCGCACCGGAATCGTCAAGACGGTATCCAAGCCCGCGTGCACCAGGCCGGGCCGCTCGTCACCGGTCGATTTGCCCCCGCTCAGCGTGGTAATCACGTCATGATCGGCCAGCTTGCCCAGGATGCCAATGGCGGAAATCTTCGGCCCCTGCCCCATGCGCCAGAAATTCTGGCGGAATTGGGCCATCATGGTCAGACAATCCGCCTCGTCATCCCAGTTCAGAATGGCCGACCAGCCCACATTCAGCACCCGCGCCAACTGCTGGCAGATATTCGGCAGCGTCTCGTAGAGTGCCACTGAAGCGCTGACGACTTCAATCGCCTCGACCAGGCTCTGCAATTCGCGCGTGCGCTGCACGGTCTCTTCGTGGACGCGCGCATTTTCGATGGCAATCGCGGCCAGCGAGGCCAGATTGAGCAGCAGTTCCTTATGCCGGTCGCTGAACTCATCGTGGCGCGACTTATTGTTCACGCCCAGCACGCCGATAGGTTCGCCCTTGAGCAGAATCGGGACATAGAGCAGGGAATTAACGAAATACTGCGTCTTGACCTTCTGCGGCCCCTGCGCGCCGACCAGCACCGGATTGCCAGTGTGAAAGACCTGACCAGCCAGCGTGTCATTGGTCTTGATGCGGAAATTGCGCGCTACTTCGTCGTCGATTCCGACCCTTGCCCGCAGAAACAACTGCTGGCCGAAATCGTCGTCCGGCAGCAGGATCATGCCTTCTTCGGCTGCCGTCAATTGGCGAGCTGCATCGACCACGCGGTTGAGCACTTCGCTCAGGTCCAGCACTTCGGTGAGCGAGCGGCTGACGGAGAAGAGCGTCTGCACCTGGGCCAGATAATCTTCCGTCACCGGCGGCGTCCGCTTGACCTGCGGCCTGCCGCCCAGGCCCGGCAGCGCCATAATCACACTGCGCTGGAGCGTGCGCGTATCCAGACCGCCGATGACCAGTTCCACCGGCGACTGCGCATAATTCACGGACAGACCGTCACGAGCATACAAAATCACCGGCACGTGTTGATACTGTGCCAGGGCCGCGATGGTATGTTCCCCGGTCGAGAGGTCCATCATCACAGCATCGACCAGCACCAGGTCAACCTGCTCGTTTTCCAGCATATAAAGGGAATCCCAGTGGCTGAACGCGCCACGCACCTCGACCTGCAGGTCTTTGAGCGCCACCTGCGTGCGCTCCAGGAGGTCGTAATAGCCCGAAATCACCACAATCTGGGGCACATCTGCCATCATGTTTTACTTTTTACTCAATCGCTCGACACGGCGTGCCAGGTCATCATCTATCGCCGTTTCGTCAACCGCCGGGTTGACCTCAGCAGCACTTTCTTCCATCGCGCTGAAATGAGCAATACGCTCGCGCATCTGCTGCAAGACCTCCCCCATCGCCTGGCTGGCCTGCTGCATGACGTCGCCTTCGCTGGCCGGGTCGGCCTGCGCGTGACGCAGATCAGCCGCCGCCGCGTCGAGTTCGTTGACCCGCAGCATCAGGTCCTCGGTCACGCTGCGATGATCCCGCAGATCCGCTTCGGCCATCGTCAGCCGCTGCTGCGCCACCTGTAGATCACGCAGCGCACGCCGGGCCGCTTCTTCCAGGTTCTGGCTCAGCGCCTCATCAGCCTGCTGATCGAGCGACTCGACCTCCGCCCGCAGCGACTTCAACTCGCGCCGCCAGCTTATCCTCGTAATCCAGGGCTTCGTTGACTCGCCGCCGCAGCACCCTGACCTCGCGGTCCACCGACTGACTGGACAGGGTATCCCCCTGCGGAGCCGGTGAAGCACTGCGATCCGAGTCAAGTAAATCATTCAGCCCGGCGCGAACCAGAACGTTGAGTTTCTTCAATAAGTCGCTCATGTCCTAATTTTACACTTTTCACAGATTTAATGCATCTTAAGTATCGCAGGTGCCGTCCCATTCCAGCCGGTAGACGCTCATATTCGCGCCCCCAGCCGCGCGGGCCGTCGGGTTGCCGGTAATATAGACGCGGCATAGGCGCGGATCGTCCACATTCTTGCCGGGCAGTTGATCCGGCAGGGCCATCAGGTAGCGTGCGCCCTGCGCTTGCAGATAAGCCCACATCGCGTCGGCATCCTGCATCATAGGGGACAACCTCCGGGCTGACCAGACCCGCCGTGTCGATGATCGGGCGCGGCGCAAAATAGCCCAACGCGCCGATGTCATGCACGGCCAGCAGGTCCTCCGGCGGAATGTTGGCGGCGATCCACTGGGCAGTCGTCACCATCTCTTCGTTGATGATATGTACGTCGCGCTTGTAGGTTGATGGGCCGCTCAGCAGCGCGAAGTACACGAAAACCAGCACCGTTGCAATCGCCAGCGCCCGTGTCAGCACACGCCCCGGCATAGAGCGCGCGGCCAGATGCAGCAGGTCGAAGGACCCGACTACCCCGACCAGGATCAGCGCAGGCAAAGTCGGGATCACGTAGCGGCCATGCTGGTAGGGGGCGGGCAAACGCGCTGCATAGAGTGCGATCAGACTGAAGGCCCACAACAGCGGCAGCAGTTCAAACAGGGCCTGCCGCAGCCTGAGGATACGCTGCCCGGCATACAGTAGGATACCCGGCAGCAGCAGCAGTTGACCGCCTGCAATCAGCGGCTTGAGCATCTGTAAGAAGCGCTCCGGGTAGCTCACCTGCGCCAGCACAAGCGCCGATTCAGCCTGCTTGGCAGCGGCGGTATCGGGCAGCAGACCACCGGTCAACTGTAAATTGAAGCTCAAATAGGGCGCGATGACCACCGCGAAAGCGATAGCCGCCCCGGCACCCCACAGCAGCGTCCCGCGCAGCCCTTGGGGGCGCAGCACCAGCAGCAGCAGACCGACCCAGCCTGCCAGCATCAGTCCTTCGGGCCGGGTCAGTGTGGTCAGGGCCGCCAGCGTGCCGAAGCACAGGCCGCGCAGCAGGATAGGCCCGCTCGCCGGACTGCGGTCGTCCAGTTCGCGCCAGGCCAGCAGCATCAGCGCCAATGTCCACATGCAGAAGAGCATCGTCTCCATGCTGGACACAGCCGCCCAGATCAGATGCCAGCTCAAGATGATGGCCGCGCCCGTCACCAGCGGGGCAAAGCGTTGATCCGGCAGCAGCCGCCCGGCCAGCCGCGCGCCGAACATGCCGCACAGCGCCAGCGCCAGACTACCCAGCAAATGCGGCCAGACCTGGTAGGCAATGTTCAGCTTGTAGCCCAGCGCCAGCAGCACGGTATACAGCGGCGAGGTCGAGGCCGCGCTCAATTGGCCCGGCACGAAAGCCCACTGGCCCGTATAGGCCAGATTGCGCGCGTAGACGTGGTGAATCCAACTGTCGTCCAGCGGGAAACCGCCGCCTGCTGTCCGCACGTAGAGCAGCCCAAGCAGCGCCGCCAGGATCAGGAAAAAGCGCATCATAAGCGCGAAAATACTTAAGGATTGATCGCATAAAGCCGCACACCCGGCACACTGAAATCCAGTTCGGTCAAGAAGTTGGGCGGCGAGTCGATGATCGGCATCAGTTTCGACGACATCGCCCAGAGCGTCTGGCCCGCCACCGTCTGCGATTTCGAGCAGCAGATACCCGACGCCATAGCGCTGCGCAATCTCCGGGATGACGTCCGGTGCTTCATGCCGGCAGAACGACCCCGCCGAAGCCGGTGTAATAATACAGCGCCGCCGGATCGTTAATCATCACCCGTGAACCAGCAGGCAGAGTCTCCGCCAGCGCCTGATACAGCCTCGGTGTGCCGCTCGACTGGGGCCGTGCCAGCGCCACCGACAGGCTGAGCAGCAGCGCAAAACCTAACAGCGCCGCCGAGAAGACGCGAATCGCCGTGCCCGTGTGCCAGTGACGCCGCCGCTGCGCGATCCAGTTCACTACATCGTCCAGGCCCACGACGCCCAGTGCCGTCCACCAGGGCAGCAGGGCCGCCGCCGAATGAAACAGGCCGCCCCGGTAGCCAGGGAAGGGAAAGACGAAGGTCATCGCCAGATGCAGCCCCAGCGCATACAACCAGAATCCGCGCAAGAAGGGCAGCGCGCGCCGCCGCCACAACGCCACCAGCATCAGCGGTGCCATCACGATCATGCCTTCGACGGCGACGAAGGTGCCCAGGTTGTTGGTGAGCGCCTCCCAGCGTGAACGCAGCAGCAGACCCAGCCCTCCGGCGAGCAGGTCCTGCGGGCCAATCTGCGCCGGGTAGCGAAAGAGATCGTTATACTCGGTGAACCAGGCCGCCTGACTCCCGCCCAGAGGCAGCGGTGTGCCAATGGCGTTCAGGTTGCGGATAAACCAGGGAGCCATCACCAGCAGATAGGCCGCCGTACACAGCAGCAGGGCCTGGAGCCGCCCCGGCATCGGCCTCGGCCACAGAATCACGATCCAGGCCACTGCCAGCAGCAGCAAACCGTCTGCCCGCGTGAGATGGCCCAATGCCGCCAGCGCTCCTGCCCCGGCCCAGGCCGCATAGAATCGCGCCGAACTGGGCCGTTGTTCCAGGCCCAGGCCCATCGCCAGCAGGCACAGGGAACCGACCAGCGCATACGGCGCGAAAGTATCGGTCATGCCCCAGAAACGCAGGAAGAAGCCGCTGCTGAGCGTCAGCAGCCCGGCCAGCCAGGCGTGACGCCGCGTCTGCCCCAGCCGTGCGCCCAGCCAGAAGGCGACGTAAGCCGTCCCGGCCAGCATCAGCACAAAGAAGACCTGTGCCCCGGCGTAAGTCTGGCCGAAAAGCGCCATGCCCAGCGCTGCCGTGAGCGCGGTCAGCGGCATCCAGTAGAGAAAGGCGGGTGCGGGAAGCTGCGGCGGTGCGCCGATGTAGACCCACAGATAATGGTCGGTCAGGCCCTCACCGTTAAGGAGCGCCTTCGCCGCGTTGAGATGATAGTAGGCATCGGTAATGGTCGGCCCGTTCACCAGCCGCACGATCAGCAGGGCCGCCACCAGCGCCAGCAGGCTAAACAGGAGATAATCGCGTCGTGCAGGACTCACTGTGCTACGCTCACCCGGTAGATCGTCAGGCCGCCGGATTTGAAAACGGCCTCCAGATACGTCGCGCTCGCCGGGTCCCAATCGCCCAACGCCCGCGCAGACTCATCATACCAGAGGTATGCGGCATGGATGTCCGTAAGAAACTGCTGCCGCCAGTGATCGTCAGCATTGGGATCAAAGAAACGGTGCAGCAGCCGCACTTTTTCATCCAGATGCGCCGTCTCGATCCAGTGTCCGGCGTACACCCGCTTGCCGGTGGCCGCCACCACGCGCCCCCCGCTGCCCTGTCCACTGCGGTCGAAGGTGGTCAGCAGCAAATCCTGACGGCTCGTCTCGCGCCGCAGCCAGGCAAAACCCAGCACCTCCTCCGGCCTGTAGTAGACATTGGTGCTGGATGGATCACGCACGGCAGCCAGGCTGGCCCCAAGCATCGCCACCGTGCTGATTGAGGCCAGGGTGACGTAAACGCCGCTCAGCAGCGGACGATAGCCCCGGCGCAGACGCGGCCAGATCACACGCATCCAGCCGAAAGCCGCCAGCAGCGCCAGCGCCGTCTGGACTCCCAGCAGATAGCGGCGTTAAGTCGTGAGCGGCGCGTAGGCCAACAGCGCCACCAGCACCACCCACAGCACCAGCAGCCGCCAGTGATCTCCGGCACGCCAGAGTGCAGGCAGGCCCAGCAGCGCGGGCAGCAGCAGCGGCAGATAACCCAGCAGCAAATACACTGGGGGCGGTGACATCGTGATATTCTGCGCGGCAAAATCCGCCCAGACCGGGTCGCCATTGATCGCCAGGTACTGGTAGATCACCAGCAGCGCATGGATCGCCAGCGGCAGCAGCAGCCACAGCGCGCGCCGCAGCGGCACAACCTGCCGGATAAAGACCTGATAGGCGGCCCAGAGCGCGATCAGCGGCCCGAAGAACAGAATCACATAAGGTTGGATCAGGCTCTCGGCAGCCAGCGCCAGGGTCAGCAGCAGCAGAGAGCGCCCCCGGCCCTGTCCGAGCCAGGATTCGAAGCTCATGAGCGCGACAATTTGCAGAATCACGGCGGCGGCGAAATGCGGCATGGTCAGCGCGCCCAGCAGATTAAAGGCATCCAGCAGCCAGAACTCTACCGGCGATACACTGGCCGTCTGCGCCGGACTGACCAGAATGAGCAGCCAGCTCCAGCCTCCGGCGATCACCGCCAGCAGCAGCGCCAGCCAGCGTTCGCGCGGTTTGTCGAAATAGCGGCTGGCAAAATACCAGATGGCGACGACCATCAGCAAGGTTAGCAAAAAACGGGCCAGGTGATACACAACCGGCAGCGAAGCCAGATGACCGAAGACGCCCAGCAGCACATAAAAGCCCTGCACCAGCGGAAGCCCTGGATGCGCTTCGTGCGTAAAGAGCAGATGATAGGCGAAATCGCCGCGCAGCCCCTGCCACATCTTGGCGAGATGACTGTTGTAATCGACCTCAGCCCCGGTGGGCACAGCGGGCGCACCGCTGTAGACCCAGCCCTCCGGCGTATTGAGCGCGCCGACCAGATACGGCAGCGAGGTCAGGGCCGCAATCAGCACGGCAAAGCCCCAGACCGCCAGCGGAACACGTCTCATGATGACTCCGCGCTCAAGCGGGGCGCGTACTGCCACCACAGGCGGCGAGTCCACCACAGCAGGGCCGCCATGAGAAACGGCAGCGGGAGATAGACCGTCGGGTGTTCAAATTCGCCCTGGACGGTCGTCACGAAATGCAGCCAGGGCAGCAGGAAAAGCGCCAGCAGGCTCAACACGACCCAACGCACCTTCATCCGCGAAAAATAGAAGATGAGCGGCAGGATGAAGACCACGTAATGCGGCGTGGCCGTGCGCGGCGCGACCAGATGTGTCACAGTCAGAGTCAGCACCACGACCCACCAGAAGCGCTCGCCCTGCCCGCGCAGCAGCCCGGCCCAGGCCCACAGCATCCAGCCGTAGAAGACCAGATTCACCGCCCACTCGCCGAGCGTGCCAAGCCCCAGGTAATACTGTGTCACGATCCATACGGGCGATCCCAGCGCGGTATAGGACGAATAAACCTGCACCTGGGCCAGCCAATCGCCCAGCCACGAGGGCTGCATCACGAAGGACAGACCGAACAACAGGCCAAAGGCGATAACGAAAGCCAGAACAAAACGCCAGCGCCGCGCCTGTAGTGCCCAGAGCAGCAGCAGCGGCACCAGCAGGAAGCCCATTTGCGGCTTGATCGTCGAGAGCGCCAGCGCGACACCCGCCAGCCGATCTCGCTCGCGTGCCAGGCCCCACAACGTCAGGATCTCCAGGAAATAGACCAGCAGACCCGGCTGCCCCAGGATCAGGCCGCGCGCGGCATAATATAGCACCAGAGTCCACAGCAGCAGAATCGCCAGCAGCCAGGGACGCGGTTTCCAATGAAAAAAGTCGAGCGCCAGGATCAGCGCGGCGATCAGGCAGGCTTCCAGCAGCACCATCCAGATGGCCGAGGCCCAGGCATAATCCATGAAGACGAGCGGCCCGACCAGCAGCACCATGTACATCGGATAAGCGAAATAGCCGGGGTCTTCGTCTGCCTCTGCAAGCCGCCCGTAAATCCGCTGCTGAATGTTGACACTGGCCTCTTCGCCATAAGGATTTAAACCGTCGATCCAGTACGAGCGTGCGCCTTCCCAGCGTGACATGAAATCGTTGAGTCCCGGATAGGGCGCAGTCAGGCTGTTGTGTGTCAGCACGACCGCAGCAGCCAGCAGCAGCAGAAGCAGGATCGCGGCGACGGCCCGCTGCCGGTTCATGCGGCGTCCTCCGCAGTATAGAGGCTGACGCCCAGGTCGTTGAAGCCTTCGACAGATTCAAGCTGATAGTGCGCCTCGATCCAGGTGATGGCCGTGCTGAACTCCTGGCGATTCGAGGCCGCATACTGCGCTTCGGCAAAGTCAAAAGTCACCCACCAGATGCGCGGCGCGTGATCCACCGCAGCGGCTGCCGTATCATCTGCCAGCAGACCCAGCGCCTGCTGAGTCGGCAGCGCGAGCGTATCCTGCGGGCTGCCCGGTAAATCGGCCAGATAATGCTGATCGAGGTCCTGCCCGTAGTAGATCATCGGCAGCGCCGTCAGCTTATTCTGATGCAGAATCAGATCGCCCGGCTGCCACTGCGCGCGGATCGCCTCGATAGCCGTGTCGAAGGGTGAATTCGGGAAGGTCGCCCAGGTGTATTGATAGTAGAGGCCAATGCCCACCAGCGGCAGTGCGATCAGCGCGATTAGTCCCACAATCGGGCGCGGCAGGCCGCCGTGTGTGAATAACCAGGCCAGCGCCAGGTAGAGCATCAGCGCCGAGGGCAGCAGCGCTCGCTCCAGGTAGACCGGCTGCCACTGCGAGACGAGCCACATCAGCGCGACAGGTCCCCCGGCCAGCCAGAGGATAAACAGGAGCCGGTCGCGGTCCGGCCTCCGGCGGCGGCGCAGATAGAGCACGACCTGAATCACCAGAAACAGCAGGATCACCAACGCCAGCACAAAGGCGATCATCGAGGCCGGGGCGGGAATATCCAGATTAATCGAGAAGAAGGAGCGTACCGTCAGCAGGGGACGGGCCGCACTGGGCGCTTCGAGCCAGTAATAGGCGCGGACCTTCTCGAACTGGCCCGGCAGATTCACCAGCCAGGGCAGATAGACCAGCAGCGCGATCAAGCCGCCCACCAGCACCCGCAGCGCCTGATCCAGACGGCGTGCCAGCAGCGGGACCAGCGCCAGCGCTAACAGGAAAAAGGCCGCCAACTGCTGGCTATACATTGCCAGCCCGGCCAGGACGCCGAAGGCGATCCACCAGCGCCAGCGTGTGCTGCGCCAGCCGCGCACAAAACAGTAAACCGCCGCCACCAGCAGCAGAGTCACCAGCGCGTACATGCGTGTTTCCTGCGAATACTGGATGTGGAAGGGGGCCAGCGCCGTAATCAGCATGGCCGCCAGACCCAGCTTGCGATCAAAAAGTTCACGGCCCAGCAGGTACATAAGCCAGACGGTCGCCAGACCCAGCAGCACGCTCCACAGCCGCACGACTACCGCCGACTGGCCGAAAAGCGTCATCCACAGGTTCAGGCTGGCATAATAGAGCAAAGGGTGAATATCCGCCGCGCCGCCCTGCACCGGGGTCAGCGTGCCATACACCATCGCACCCAGGCCCTGCCGTGCAAAGAGCACCGCAAAAGCCTCGTCATACCACAGGCTGCGCGAGGCCAGCGCCACCAGCCGTAAGATGAGCGCCAGCAGCAGGATGAGGAAGGGTGCGAAACGAGAGAGCCTCAAGACACAGACCGGGGCCGCTTGAACAACAGACGATAATAATCGCCGCCTTCGAGCGCCTCCGACAACAGTTCCCAACCCTCGGCCCCGTAATCGTTCAACAGGCGCGTGAAGAAGTGATCGACAGTGGTAAAAGGCTGGTCCGCCATCACATGGGCCACCTCTCCCGGCAGGCGTTCGCTGGCCCGCACATAAACCTCAAGATACTCCCATGTTTGCACAGCCTCATTCTCCACTGTTTCCGTTTCACCCAGTCTCGCCAGCCACTTCTGAGCCGTCGCGTTGGTCGGCATGGTCGCCAGCACGGCCCGCGCCGCGTCCAGGTGATTATCCACGATGAGTTCACGCGCCGCCGACAGCTTTGCGTTCGACATGGTTTCTCCTTTCGTTCGATGCGCCGCTCACGCTCCGGTAAATGCGTGCCCGGCGGAGGCTAAACCTCTGAAGCTCGTTCCTGCTGATTGGCGGCCCCGCTGAGGCGCTTGAGGATCAGGACCTTGCCGTCCGATCCACCCATGCTCACCAGCTCCCAGCCGTGCTGTCCAAACAGCGTTAGCACCTCGTGTAGAGGCCGGTTCCGCAGCTTGGCCTCTTTTTGCTCGTTGATCGAATAGCTCGTCGCGCCATAAGAGGAGGTATAACTCATGGTCATATACTCCCAGCGCCCCGCTCTATCACTGCCTTGCGTTGCTTGGTCGGTCACGATAATCCCCTTCCCTAATCAGGACTCATGATCGGGCTGGCACCTGCCGCAGCCGTCGATACAGAGCGATACATACGCCGATGAGTATGGCGGTCCGCGCCAGAATCAGCAGCACGTAAGGCATCATCAGCGCTCCTGTGATTTTACCACCTGTGTCACCGGTACGGATAAAAAGAAACGGGTACTCGACAAATGTTACCAGACTTAACATTACAACGACAATTACGCTAGTGCGATTCGGGAAACTGAGCAGCAGCAGCGGGATGATCTGCGCCAGCCACTGCGGACTCCAGCCCTGGGCCTGGAGGAAGAAAATCAGCAGGGTGATTCCGACGAAGGCCACCAGCCCCCGGTCGTCGAAGCGCCGCGTCCGTGCGTAGACGAAGAGGCCAATGAGTGCCGCCACGCCCAGCCGCAGCCAGCCTGGAATCACCGGCGGATTGCCCGTCAGCGCCCCGGCCTGGGACGGGTCCAGATGGCTTTCAAGGCTGCCGAAGATGCCAGTCTGCGTGTTGCCGTCCAGCAGCGCCCAGACCGATTCGTAGGACGCTTTGCCGAACTGCGCCGTCAGCGAGGGCAGGGTCATGGTCGCGTTCTGCGCCAGCAGCGGCAGATACGCCAGCACAAAGAGTCCCACCGCTACCGCCGCGTAACGCAGGGCCGGGCGCAGATCACGGAAACGAAAGACCGCCCCCAGCAGCAGCACAGGCGTAAACTTGGTCAGCGCCCCCAGCGCCACCGCCACCGCCGAGGTCGTGTCGCGCTTCGCCAGCAGTGCCCACAGGCCCAAGAGCAGGAAAAAGACGACCACCGTTTCGAAGTTCCACCACAGGAAGACGACCGGAGCCAGCAGCAGCGCGTAGATCCAGGCCAGCGAGAGCGCCACCGCCTCGCCATAGAGCCGCTGCGCGATGCGGCGAATGAGGATCAGGTTGCCGGTCTCGAAGGCGGTCAGCACGAAGCCAAGCAGCAGCGCAAAACTGGCGTAATTGGCATTCGCGCCTTGCAGCGCGTAGACGCCGCCAGTCACGACATACCACAGCGGCGGGAACTCGGTCCACCAGTCGCGGAAGGGATAAAGGCCGTCGTCAGCCAGGGCCGCCTGCGCGTAGAAATAGGGGAAATCGCCCTGCGCTGTTACGCCGCGCTCGACGTTATCGATCACCAGCGGCTGGTAGACGAGCAGCAGCAGCAAACGGAAAGCCACGAAAAGGATCAGCAGCAGCCGGAAATCAGCCAGCAGCGGTGTCAGGTTGGATTCTCTAGGCATCGCTCGGCAGCCCCCGGCTGTAGATCACCGCCATGTCATCCTCATAAGCCAGCGTCCAGGCTGGATCCACCGCCAACTGACGCGCCAGGCCGCTCTGCGCCTCGACAAAGACCAGCCGGATGCCGTATTGATCCAGCGTATCCTGCCAGCCCTCCGCGCCACGCGCCGTATCCAGATACTGACGCAGGAATTCATCGCCATAAAGATCCGTCCGCCCATCGACAAAGACGGGTTCATCAGGCAGGAACCAGATCAGATAGCCGCCCCAGTTATAGCTGTTGAACATCGGCCCCGGCAAATCGGACTCGCGCAGGAAATCGGTCGCCGCCACCGGCAGCACCGTCGCCTGATCGGTAGCGACCGTCTCCGGGTCCAGCACCAGCAGCACCTTCGCCAGCGCGCCGATCAGCAGCAGGATGACCAGCAGCAAATTCACCAGCGCCATCCGCTGCGAGGGCCGCCGCACCGGCTTGAGCACCCAGCCGCGTTCTGTCAGGATGGCGTCGAGATGATCGGTCAGGATGGGTGTGGCGACCACCGCGAAGAGCGCAATGTTGCGCCCGGCCAGCAGCGCCATGAAGGCCGTGCCGCTAAAGAGCAAAAAGTCGCTCCAATCCAGGCGTTTGCGGCTGGCCCCGACCGCGCCCAGCGTGCCCAGCAGCAGCATGACAAAGGGCCAGACCTGCCGCTGGTGGAAATCCGGTGAATTCCACTCCTGGATGAAATCCCGCAGCGCGCCGATGTTCACCGTCTGGAAGGGCACCGCCAGCATTTGCAGGCCGTAAGGATTCACCACCAGCGCCGCCACCGAGACCAGCGCCACGATCACCAGCTTGCGCAGCCGCGCCCAGCTAATGAGATGTTCCGCCTCCCGATTGACCAGGTTGGCGATGACCTCGCCCGCAATCAGGCCGCCTATCAGGATAAAGGCAATCGAGAACCCGGCGTGCAGATTGCCCCAGACCAGGATGATCGGCGGAATCCACCACAGCCGGTCGATCTTGCGGCGTTTATACAGGTACAGCAGATAGAGAATCAGCGCGCTGAGAAAGAAGGACAGCATCTGCGGGCGTGCCGACCAGAAGACCGCCGCCGTCGCCGCGCCGATCACGACGGCAAAGGCGCGCAGGTAGACGTTCCCGCTGCACATCTGATAGACCAGGTACATCCCGCCGGTCGCCAGCACGGCAGTATAGAGCGCCAGACCCAGGTTGCCGCCCAACTGCCAGCAGGCGTAAAGGATAATCTGCGATCCCCAACTGTGATTGATCCAGGGCTGGCCGCGCATGGTGAAGGAGAACGGGTCGCTGTAGATCATGCCCTGGCTCAGCGTATACTGGCCGCTGCGCAGATGCCACCAGGTATCGCTGTCCGCCGGGACTCGCGCGGCCATCGCAAACAACAGCGCAAACAGAATAATGAAAGCGGTCCGCTGGATCGTCAGTTGGCGCATACTCGCCCCTGCTTTATGATGGAGAAGACTTAACTCACTCAGGATACCTCAGATGTCGCGTTTTCGTCCCTGGATGCTGGTGACATTATTGTGTTTACTGTACATAGGCGGCGTTCTCCTCGCCAATGAGGGCGATCCGCTGTCGCTGGTGACGCTGGGCACGCAGTTCAGCCAGGGCGATCCCAACGGCACAGAGGGCTATGACGGTCAGTTCGGCTACTACATCGCCCGCGATCCATCGAATGCCGCGCAATATATCGACGTGCCCGCCTACCGTTTCCAGCGTATTCTCATGCCGGCCGTGGCCTGGCTGCTCTCCCTGGGCAACGCCGCGCTGATCCCCTGGCTCTTTCTCATCACCGGGCTTGTCTCGCTGGCGAGCGGGACCGCCCTCTTTGAATATCTACTGCGGCGTGAGGGAGTCAGCCGCTGGTACGCGCTCACCTACGGACTGACGCTGGGCACCTTCGGCGCGGTGCGCTTGAGCCTGCCTGAACCGCTGGCTTATGCGCTGGCGCTGGCCGGGCTGCTGCTCTTCCTGCGGCAGCGCTGGCTGTGGAGCGCCCTACCCTTCGCCCTGGCAGCCCTGACCCGCGAAACGACTCTGCTGATCCCGGCGGCCTGCGGACTCTATCTGCTGGCAAACCGGCGCTGGCGCGAGGCGATCAGTTTCGGTCTGCTGACGCTGCTGCCCTTCGCCGCGTGGCAGGCAATTCTGTATGCGCATTTCGGCAGCTTCGGCATCGGCTCCGGCGGCGCGATGGCGACCGGCTTTGAGATCATCCCCTTCGCCGGGATTCTGCGTATCTTCAGCGAGACGCCCGCCGCACGCTGGCCCAGTCTGCTGCTGGTCTTTATCCCGGTGCTGCTCCCCTTCGTGCTGGTCCCTACCTTCTGGGCCTTACGCTGCTGCTGGCGTGATTGGCGCGACCAGGCGGTCGATCTCTACACCTGGCTGCTGCTGACGACCGGCGCGATCATGCTCTTCGTCCCCTTCTCGACCTACCGCGAGCCGCTGGGCATCCTGCGCTTCATCCTGGGCTTGCAGATCGCCGTGATTCTCTACGCTGCCAATCGCAAGAACGCCCGCGCCCTACGCTACAGCACGATCTGGATCGTGACGACGCTGTTTGTCTTCGTCCTGCTGGCTCCGGCCAGCGCGTAACAAGGCTAGCGCCAGCAGCAGACCCGCAGCACTTAGCAATGCGCCCGGCAGCAGCCAAGCCGGATGATAGGCGAAGGTCACGGTCTGCGCCCCCGCCGGGACTTTCACCGCACGGAAAGCCAGATTCGCCCGTTCGATCTGTGCAGGTGCGCCGTCAGATGCTGGCGGTCCAGCCGGGATAATCCGTATCGGCCAGCACCAGCCAGCCGCCGGTCGCCGTGTCCACACTCAGCTTCAAGCTGTTTCCTGCGTCTTCGACCAGCGCCACTGTGCCGGAACTCTCACCCGCTGCCGGGCAGTCGCCCGCGCCGCTCAGATGTGCCTGCGCCAGCGGGTCCCAGGCCGGGTCCTTGAGCGCAGTCAGCAGCAAGTCTTCATCGACGTGCCAGCAGACCGAACTCGACAAACCAGGCGCGCTGCACCGGCTGATCGAGGCCGTAGACCTCGCCGCGCTGCCCGTAGATGCGCCCGACATCTGCCGCCTGCAACAGCGCCTCTGGCGAGTCTCCGCCCTTCGATCAGATCAATATAATCTTCAAAGTGCCCGATGCGCAGCGGGTCGAAGTTATTCAGCAGCGGCCAGCGATCCAGCAGGTTCAGATCAGGAAGCTGGCTGGCGCGGTAGGCGTCGCGTTCCAGCACCGCCACCCGGTAATCGTCAAAGCGCAGGAAGCGCTCGAACTCCACCTTCTGTTCGGCATCATCCGGCCAGTAGGCACGGGCTGTGCCCTCAGGGTGCGGGCAAATGCGTCGTAGAAATCTGCCCCGGTCGTCGGGTTGAGGCCCAGCGCCGCCCAGCCCAGGTCCGCCGCCACCAGCAGCAGCACGCCCAGGCTCCACCATCGATAGTATGGCGCATCCCGCTCCGGCTGAAGCAGCGTGAGCACGCCAGCCCCTGCCCCCAGGATACCGGTCAGGGCGACGGCATTCACCAGCACCTGAATCGCCATAGCGGTATCCGGATCTTTGGGCGTAGGAATGACTGTCGGAGCGACGAAGAGCGCCAGCAGTGCCGCACCGATGCCCGCAGCAATCGCCAACCGCGTGCCGAACAGCAGCCAGTGGCCGTGCCCCCAGGCCTGCACGCCGATCCCGGCCAGGACACTCAGCGCGAAGACGGTCCACAGATGCCAGCGCACCGGGGCCTGAAACAGGTCGAAGGTCGGCACGTGGCGGTATAAGAAGGGAAAGACCGGCGTATTGCTGCCCAGCGCGAAGACAAAGGCGATCAGCGCGACGAGCACCCAGAAAGGCACGGTCGCAAAGGCCGCCGGGCGTGCCTGATCCCGGCGGAAGCGCCGCAGCAGCCAGCGCAGCACTGCCGCCAGCGCAGCGATCAGCGGCAGCAGGCCGATATAGACCGCATCTTCGAAGAACACGCCTTCGGTCAGATAGGTGCCGCTGCCGGGATTGCCGAAGACGTTGGGCGAGAGGAAGTTCAGCACAGCGCGGCAGGCCGTAGCTGAAGTTCATGGCGAAGTCGAAATCGACCCCCGCGGCTCGCTGAGAGCGCGCGCAGCAGCTCAGCGGTCGGCAGCAGTTGCAGCGCGGCGATCATCGCCCCCAGGCCCAGGCCCATCGCCAGCAGCAGGCAGCCGCAGCCAGATGCCCTTGCGCAGCAGCCAGAACAGCGCAAACAGACCCGCCAGCAGCAGACTGTACCAGGCCGTCTGCGCGTGACCCGCCAGCAGCAGCAGCGCCGTCACCAGCGCCAGCCAGCCCAGCCGAGCGTGCGCCGCCCGATGGTCAGCACGCCCAGCACCGCCCACAACAGCCAGGGCAGCCAGGCCGCCGTCGCGATCATCGGGATAGGTCCCCAGCCGCGCCACCAGATAGCCGCTCAGGCTGAAGGCCAGCGCGCTCACGCCCCGGCCCAGGTCTGGCAGGCCCAGCCGTCCGGTGAAGGCCCACATGCCCCAGGCCGCGATGACAGATGCAGCACCGCCGTCAGGCTCATGGCGCTCGCCAGCGGCAGAATAAGCCCCAGCCAGTTCAGCGGATACAAGCAGCGCCGACTGGTAATTGGCCGACCAGGGGCGCGCCCGCGCCGTTGTAGGGGTTCCACAGTGGAAGCTGACCCTTCGCCAGCGTCTCGAAGGCGAAATCGCGCCAGGGGACGAATTGCAGCGAGGGCAGTCCCCAGAAGAAGACCTCCCCGCGCAGCAGCGGAAAGAACACGACGATCAGGGTAAGAAGAATATCCACAGCGGCAGGCGTTTTGTCATCGACGCATCCTCCACAACAGCCGAGGCAGAGCACGAAGGCAGCTGCCGAAACCCACAGCGCCGCCAGCGTCATCTGGTTCATCTGCGCCACCGCGCCGGGTCCGGCAAATTCGGGCCAGTGCTCCGGCCAGCCTTCAGCCGCCTGACCCGCGTAGTCCAGATTGGCGTAGATGTAAGTCCTCGTCCGACCTGCTGCGCAGTTCCAGCGAGTCGCAATTCTCGATAGGATAAGTTGTGATCGACGTGGCTGACCGCCCATTCCGCCAGCACCTGCGTATCCGGCACGGCGTCCTGATTGGCCGTTTGCAGGTCGCCGTCTTCCTGGAGGTCCAGCGGCGGCAGGACCACGCTGTAGGCCTCCACCGGGACCCCACTGCCCTGCGCGATGGCCTCCACGATGCCGCGTAGTTGGAAGGGGTCGATACCATAGAACAGGTGCAGATCGTTGGCCGCCGCGACCTGCTGTTCCAGCGCGTAATTGGGCGAATAAATCCGCGCCGGATGCTTCATCCGCCAGCGCATCGACCAGCGCCTGCTGCTGCGTCAGCCAGCGCTCCGGCCCGCGCCATTCCAGCCAGGCGTGCCCGGTCCAGGCCAGATCGACAGTGCCAGCACCAGCGTCAGCGCCAACGCGACCCGCCGCGCATTCAGCCGCCCATAGAAG
Organism: uncultured Chloroflexia bacterium; assembly: GCA_963772595.1. Taxonomy (GTDB): domain Bacteria; phylum Chloroflexota; class Anaerolineae; order Aggregatilineales; family Phototrophicaceae; genus CAVYXZ01. The sequence continues at coordinate 229,347 of CAVYXZ010000007.1, forward strand.
GCCAGCAGCAGCAGGGTCAGGCCCAGCAGACCGCCCACCAGCATCACGCCCGGCCCGACGGTCGCCGGAAGATCCGGCAGGGCCAGCAGCGTGAAGCCGCCGCAGAACAGTGCCGCGCCGATCCCCGCAGCCGCCGCCAGACCGCTTGACGACCAGACGGCGGATCGCCTCAACGGGCTGCGCCGCCGCATCCATCAAAATCTCCAGGCCCCGGCTTGCCAGCACACAGGCGGCCATCAGCACCAGCAACCAGGCCCGCGCCGGGACCCGAAACCAGGTCAGCGGCGGCAGCACGCTCACCAGCAGCGGCCACAGCGGCCCGTTGATGCCCAGCGCATACAGCAGGCCGACCAACGCGGCGATCAGCCAGAAGACCTGCTTGCGCATTTCGGCCACCAGCGGCGATTCCGGCCAGCAGCAGCACCGGCAGGCCGAGATAGGCCAGCGTCTCCGGGCTGCCCTGCTGCGGCGGCAGCAGCAGACCCAACAAGTGCCCCGGTTCCATCGAGAAGACGGCGGCGTCTGCCGGCGGTCAGCGCCGCTGCGGCTCAGCCAGGGTGCCCAGATCAGCAGCGGCACACTGACCGAGAGCGTCAGCAGCAGAACCAGCCCGCCCGATAAACACCGCAGGGCCGCAGCACACGCCGCCAATGCCGCTTGCCAGAGGCCATAAGCCGCCGCCAGACTCAGCGCGAAGAGGCTCAGGCGCAGATCGCCCAGAATCAGCAGCGCCGCGATTAATGCGGTCGCAGAGCAGCGCCCTCGCCAGCTGCGCGCCAGCCGGTAGACCGCCGCCATCAGCCAGGGCCACCAGGCCAGCGCATACAGCAAATCGACGATGTCCCGCGCCGAGTGTGCGCCAGCAGCTTCGGCCCCAGCGCATAGGCCAGCGCCCCGAACAGCGCCGCCTCTTCACGCAGGCCGGTCAGGCGCAGCCAGCGCCGCATCCCCCAGCCTGCCAGCAGCAGATGCAGCAGGATCATCAGGTTGAGATGCAGCGCAGGGGGCAGAAGCAGCGCCAGCCACTGCGGCGGATAGGCGACTTTGTTGAGCGGATTGGCGGCGAAGGGCTGGCCGCCCAGGATGGTCTCTTGCCAGAGGGGAAACGGCCCGGCCTCGTGCAGGTGCAGCGCGGCAGGCCAGTGCGAGATGGCCGCATCGGAAAACGGCGCGTTGGGGATGAAGGGCAGCGAGTCCGGGTCGCAAGCCGAGCAGCAGCAGAAACAGCAGCCCGCCGCCGACCGCGATCCGGCTAGGGCGCATAGATGCTTACGGCTCCGCTCTTTCGACCTCTTTCAGGCCGTCCAGGCAGGGCGCATCGCCGAGTTTAGCCTCTTCCGGGCCGTAGATAACGTAGCGGACGTGGTAAGTATCGAGCAGCGTCGCACAGTCCGCTTCGCCTTTGTACCAGGCATCGACCTGAATCTTCTTGTTGGCCGCATCCACCGTCTCATAAGGATGCCCATAGACCACCCGCGCGTAGACCTGCCCCGGCAGCCACAGACTCACGTATTCCGAGGCCAGGATAACCTCGTCGCCGCGGGTGTGCTGCGCCAGCCAATCATACGCGCCAACGTAATCGGATTCCAGGAACAAGCCCTGTGAATTGGCCTGCCGGTTGGTCAGCACCGGCAGCAGTGGGATCAGCAGCACGAAGACGTAGGTCAGCGCCACGATCGGCAGCAGCAGGACCAGCACCCGGTAGCGCCAGCGACGCCGCGAGAGCCATTGGAACCAGAAATCCTCGACCGCGCGCGTAGCAAAGTAGGCCAGCGGCAGCATCATGCCGACCGCGAAACGCCGCTGAATGTTCGAGGGGAGATACATCGCCACCAGCATTGCCAGCAGCCACAGCAGCATGAAACGGTCGTCGTGCGCCTCGAAATGACGGATCGCGCGATAAATCTCCGGCAGGCTAATGAGCAGCGGCAGTCCAAAACCGACCAGCAGCAGCCAGGGCGGCGGTGCGCTGGTGACGTTCTGGCTCATCCAGGCGGTCATAGTCGGATTATAGATCACGATAGCGCCATAATAGGCCGCCAACGGCAGCACCGGCAGCAGAATCACCAGCACCCAGTTGAGTTCGCGCAGCACGATTTTGCGCACCCGCCACCAGCGCAGCCCAACGAACACGCACAGCGCCCCGGCCAGCGGGACAATCGACTGCGGATACAGCAGCCCCAGCGCCAGACTGTAAAAGACCGCCGCCAGACCGTTATTGTTGGCACGCGGTTCGCTGTCCACACCGGGCCGGAAAGCCACAACGACAATGGCGACCAGCAGCGCCAGACAGGCGATGGTCAGAGGAAAATGGACGTTGACCAGGGTGCTGTAAAACGGGAAAGACTTCCGGCATCAGCAGGTCCGGCGAATTGGTCCTGCCGCCGCTCAGGATGGTGTACAGCCAGCCGAAGCCGGAACCGAGCGCGGCCAGCACCAGGAAAATCCGGCGGCTGCGAATCCGCATCCAGATCGCCGCTGCCAGCTGGTAGAGGGCCATATACATAAACACGCGCCGCCAGAGCACGCGCCAGATGGAAGGCGATCAACACCGGCATTCCCAGCAGCCCAGCCACACGACCCAACAGCGGGTAGAGCACCTGGAGAAAGGCGCTTTCATGCGGTTCCGGCGTGTGCTGAAAATGCACCAGCCAGTTGCCATGCACGCCCAGCATCATCTTGCTCAGATAGGTGGCCCCATCCTGAGCATTATGCAGGAAGCCCATGAACTGCCAGGTGCTGTTGTTATAGATCAGCAGCACCGCAAAAGGCAGATAGGCCAGCAGCAGCAGCCCAAGACTCAGCAGGAGGACCCAGCGCCACTCCGCTCGCGTCACATGGGCATTAAAACCGCTTTCCATGACCCCCCATCCTCTAACGCCCTGCTTGCCCCAGGATTCCCGCAGGGTTATAATCCACAATCACATTGTACAACGATCATCATGAGATGCTAGTGAGCCAGCCGGACGCGCTACTTCAACTCCAGGACACCGATCTCACAATCCTGCGGGACCGTAAACGTCTGCGGGAAATCGCCGAGACCCTCGCCAATGACGAGACGCTTCAGAAAGCACAGGCTGGAGTGGACGCGGGCCAGGCCCGGCTTGCCCCGCTGCGCGCCCGCAGCCGCGACCTCGAACTCGAAATGCAAAGCAACGAGGAGAAGGCGCGGACTTCTGAACAACAGTTATACAGCGGCGCGGTCAAGAACCCCAAAGAGATGGAAGATCTTCAGCACGAAATCCAGGCGCTCCAACGGCGGAACAGCGACCTGGAGACGATGCTGCTAGAGACCATGATGGCCGTCGAGGAAGCTGAAGCCCAGCTTGAAGAGGCGCAGGCCGGTCTGGAAGCGGTGCTGGTCAGCCGGGGTGACGAACATCGTCAGCTGCTGGCGGAAAAAGCATCGCTGGAACAGGACATCGCCGCCACGCAGACACGCCGCGCGCAGGTGCTGACGGGAATCACGCCGGAGAACGTCGCCCTCTACGACTCGATGCGCAGCCGCAAGCATAACCAACCCATCGCCATCATGGAGGGCAATACGTGCAGTATTTGCGGCGTAGCCCAGACTATGGCTATCGAACGCGAGGTGCGCCAGGGCAACACGCTGGTTCATTGCAGCAACTGCGACCGTATCCTGGTGTATAAAGCATAGAGCGGGGAGCCGGACATGGGATTCGATGTTGAGAATTTCGGCCTTGGGCTGGTCGCAGGTTGGGTCAGCGCCTATATCGTCTACCGGCTGCGGCGGGAAATCGGCAGCGTGGTCGGTTCGGCCCGCAGTCAGGCCAGCAGCGCCCAGAATTACGCGACTCGCAGCGCGGACAGCCGCTACATTAACGATCTGGTAGCGCTGGCAAAATCGCGGCACCTGGCCGGGCAGTTTGCCGACCTCACCGATCTGATCGTCGAGCCGCGCTTCCTGGCATCCCCGGAACTGGTCGGCCCGCCCTCCGATGACGTGATTCCCAGCGTCTTCCGCATTGTGCCGCGAATCTACGATCACCCATATTTGCACGCTCCCTTTAACATCGAAACATTGTCGATGGACGATCTCGCTACCGGCGACCGCGCCCTGGCTCTGCTAGGGATGCCCGGCAGCGGGCGCACGACGGCCCTTTTCGCCATCGCCATGCACAGCCTGGGATTGGTGAAGTTCTCACAGATGGAGGACTTCGTCCAGCGCAACCTGGATGCTGAAGAAGCCGCCCTCACCGACGAGGAGCGCAAGGAGCGCGTCAAGGCCCGCGCCCGCATCGCCGAACTGGCACGCGAAGAACTCAGCGAGAAGCACGGCATTATCTTCAACTTTGGCGAGGACGCCGAACAGCGCCCGGACATTCTGCACTTCAACCAGTTGTTCCCGGTCTACGTCCACGTGGGTAACGTGAACGTCACCAGCCGCGAATTCGGCAGCAATATCGACCCCGGCGAACCCCTGGTGCGCGCCGTCCAGAGTCAGGTCGGCCCGATCACCGCCCGCACCCTGCCCGCCAATCTCTATAAACGGCTGAACTCAGGGCCAGGCGCTGCTGTTGATCGACGGGCTGGACGAGCTTTCCGAAGCCGAACAGCGCGAAAAACGTCAGTGGCTGCGGGCCTTGATGGAGACGTATCCCGATAACTTCTTCATTATCACCTCGACCCCGCTCGGTTACGGGTCACTGTCCGATCTGGAGCTGACGCCGGTCTATCTGCGCCCCTTCGACGACCTGGACATTGAGACTCTCGTGCGGCGCTGGGCCTCCACCTGGCCGCGCATCGGGGGCACCCGGCGGCGTCCGGCGGACCGGCCCGACGAGGAGACTCTATCGCGGGCACGGATCAACAACCGCGCGCTGTCACCGGTCGATCTCAGCCTGAAGCTGTGGACCGTCTTCGCCGACGATGCCGAATATACCGGGCCGGAAGGTTGGCTCTTGGCTTACCTGACACGCCACCTGCCAGACAAAGAATTGCTCGACGACCTGCTGCCGCAAATGGCAAAAGTCGCGGCGCTGGAATTGGATGAAGGCTTTATCACCCTGGGACGGCTCGAATTTCTGGTCCGCGAAGGCGAATTAGACTCCGTTGATGTTCCGGAAGAAGAGGTCGAGGAAGAGGAAAGCAAAGGTCGCGGAAACAAGAAGAAAGAAGAAAGCAGCGCCCAGAGCCGTTTTCTCAATCTGCTGCGCCGCAGCGGCCTGCTGGTCGAATTCCGAGGCGGACGCTACCAGTTCCGCCACCGCTTCATCGCCTCCTATCTTGCCAGCCTGACTCTGGCGAACGTCGATAGTTCCAACATGGCGGAAAGTGGTGCCCTTCTGGCGCACCTGGATGATCCTGTCTGGTCGCAGGCCGTCGCCTACGCAGCCATCCATACCCCCTTCGAATCCGCCTTCCGTACCCGCATGTCGGCAGCGCCCGACGTGATGAACAATAAAGTGCTGGAGATGGCCTCCTGGCTGGCCTATGCTCCCAGCGATGCCGAGTGGCGCGGTCCGCTGCTCAAATATCTTGGCAATATGCTGGTTGTCCCGAATCAATATCCCCTGCTGCGCGAACGGGCAGCGGCGGCGATTGTCGAGACGCGCGATAAGAACGCGCTGTTCATCTTCCGGCAGGCGGCCCGCAACCCGAACCCGGAAGTGCGCGCGCTGGCCTCGCTGGGGATGGGCGCGGTGGGCGGCGCAAGATGCTATCCGCGACCTCATCCCGCTGCTGGAAGATCAATTCCCTGAAGTCCAGTTGGCCGCCTCGATGGCCCTCAGTGCCACCGGCAGAGAAGAAGCCCTTCAGGCCCTGGTCGTCAGCCTGACCGAAGGCGAGGAGGCGATTCGGCTGGCGATTGCCGAAAGCCTGGCCCTCAACCCCAGAGACGGCCACCCGATTCTCTTCGATGCCATCACCCACCGCGACATGATGGTCCGCCGCGCGGCTACCTTCGGCCTGCGCCGGGTCGCTACGCCCTGGGCCATTGACGCGCTCTTCCGCGCCTATCTCGAAGACGAACAGTGGTACGTCAAATCTGCCGCGCAGCAAGCCTTCTACGAACTCCAGGAAGGCATAGATCGCGGGCCGCGCAGGCATCCTAAATTGTGGGAGATCGAATGGATCGCTGACTGGGCCAAACAGCACGGTGACAAGATCCCGGCGGGCGAAGGTGCGTATCAGGTCCTCGCCAACGCCTTACAGGACGGCGAACCCGAACTGCGGCGCATGTCCGCGCGCGTGGTCGGCCAGCTTGGCGCGGTCACGATGGCGAAGAATCTCTACACGGCGCTGCGCGACCGGCAGGATGAGGTTCGGGCCGATGCCTACCGTTCGCTGGCGGACCTGGAGATGCTCACCGGCGAGGACTTGCCTTCGCCGAATTAAGGCAGGACTTCGCGGGCAGCGGTACAGGGGATCAACTGATTTGCGTTGGTGTGGAAGATGTACTCGCGTATCGCCCGCCGCCAGCACAATGCGGTAGCCAGCAATGACCAGCGCGCGATAGTCTTCACCCGGCTGAGGGCAGCCCAGGCTGCTGTCCGGCCAGGCATAAGAACTGACCTCGACCACCTCAATCGTATGCGTAGAGAGATCAAGCTCGTCCGCCAGCCGCTGCTGAGCCAGCGCGACCAGTTCCGCCGCCGCCGGGTCCATTTCCAGCGTGAGGTCTTCGGTCGTCCCGGCAAAGCTGCCGACCCCGGCACAGAGCCGCACCGAGGATCCGTGTATCGCTGTGATATTCGTAGCGCGTGCCCTCAGCCTCCAGGACGATGCGGAAGCCTTCGATTTCAAGCGGCGCGCTGATCGTCGTCTCGGATTCCGCGCAGCCCAGGTCCACCGAAGTCCACTGCGCGGTCTCGAAGCGCAGCACCTGAATGGCGTCTTCTTCTACGTCGAGCCGCTGGGCCAGATCGGCCAGGGCCTGCTCTAACAGAGGTTGGGCCGAGGCTGGAATCAAAACCGGCCCGCTGGCTGGTGAGGGCGTCACCAGGTCTTCGGGGCCGGGCAAACCGGCAGGCGTCGACGTCACAGTCGCCGGGACCGGCGTGGCCGAAGCTGTCGGTGGTATCAGAGTCAGCGTAGGGGCACGGGTCGGTGCTGCCGCCGACGAACAGGCCGCAATCAGCAGGCTGAGCAGCCCGATAGCGGCGCTACGTATCCAGATCACCGGCCAGTTTACTCTCCAGAACATCCGTCGTGATCCCCTCGACGGCGATCACTTTCTCGCGGCCATTGACCCCGGCGACGATTTCGATCTGCTCGGCGTTCACCGCCAGCGTACTCGCCAGAAATTCCACCAGTTCTTTATTCGCCGCCGGATCCCCCGCCGGGGAGGCTTTCAAGCGAATCCGCAGCGAGCCATCTTCGTTGGTGCCCACAATTTCGGTTTGCACGGCGCGCGTCACCACCCGAACGGTAAAGGCCGCCCCGCCTTTGGCGTCGGTAATCTCGAAATCGCGTCTTACTGGCATGTTCAACCTCACCGTTTCTTCCCCACAACCGGGGAAACGTTGCTGCTTAATGCCGTTATTATACACTAATCCCGAACAGCGCGCGCCTAAACCATGCGCACGATAAGCTGCATCAAGACGGCGATACCCAGGAAGACGACAATCGGGCTGAAATCAACCATGCCGGTCTGTGGCATTGCCCGGCGGACCGGGGCCAATACCGGCTCAGTCAGGTCATAGAGAATACGCATCAGCGGATTACTGCGGTCAATATCCGGGAACCAGCTCATCAGCACCCGTGCCAGCAAAATGAACTGGTAGACTTGCAACAGAGAACAACAGCGCTACATTGAAAATGGCATACATTGCTTTGTCCTCATTGCTTACGTTCGCCAAAGATCGCCCGCCCAACGCGGACGATAGTCGCACCTTCTTCGATAGCGACCGGATAATCATCGGTCATGCCCATGCTCGAGCTCCGGCAGGTCGATCTCGCAGGATTCCGCCAGGGCCACGCCGCAGGCGCGCCAGACTCGGCAAAGACAGGCCGGGCGGCTTCCATATCGTCCACAATCGGGGCCATCGTCATCAGCCCGCGCAGCCGCAGCCCGGGCAGCGCCAGCACCGCACCGACCGACTGCCACAGATGCCGCTCGCAAGCGCCGTCATTCGTCCGACCAGCCCGCCGCCGGAAAGCCGCTCTTGCTGTCTTCGCCGCTGATGTTGATCTCCAGCAGCACGTCCAGGGTCTCGCCGGACTCCGCCACGACATCCGAAAGCTTGCGCGCCAGTTTCAGCCGGTCCACCGAATGCACCACTGAAAACAGCGGCGGGATCAGCCGGGCCTTACGACTCTGGATGTGCCCGACCATGTGCCAGGTGAGCGACCACCGGCGCAAGGGCCTCCACGTTCAGGAATCTTGCCCTCAGCTTCCTCTACGCGATTTTCGCCGAAATGTTGCAGCCCGCGCCGCAGCGGCCTGAAGGATCGTCTCGGCAGGATTGGGTCTTGCTGACTGCCAGCAGCAGTCACCTCGGATGGGTCGCGCCCGGCTGCGTTCGCAGGCCGCTGCGATCTGCGCCTGCACCCGAGCGATATTGTCTGCAATTGTCATAACACCATCACCGCCCCAAAGCGCCCGGTTTTGCCTTTTTCGGCCCGGTGCGAAAAGAATTCATCCGTGTGCGAAGCCGTGCTATATGCCCGCCACTTCGATCTGATGCAGACCCGCGCGCTCCAGATCCAGCCGGTTGGCCGCCCACAAATCCAGATAGGCTGTGCCATCGGCAGGGTCCCGCCGCATCAGGCCGTCCACGCTGCCAAAATGCGCACGCACCGCCTCGACCACTTCTTCGCCGACCTGATAATGTTCCGGCCCAATCGCCGGGCCAATGCCGGCCTGAATATCTGCCGGATCGCAGCCGTAAGCCTCGATCATGGTGCGCACCGTATTGGACGCCACGCCCTGCACCGTTCCACGCCAGCCCGCGTGCGCCATCGCAATCACCTGCCGCTTCGGGTCATAAAACAGCAGCGGCGTGCAGTCGGCAAAGCGCATCGACAGCGGCGTGTTCGGGCGATCCGTCACCATCGCGTCGGCCAGGGCCAACCAGCGACGCCCACGTACCGGCCCATCGACCAGCAGCACATCGGCGCTGTGAACCTGCCAGACGGTGCAGGCCCTTGTTTCGTCAATGCCCAGTGCTTCATACATTAACTCGTGGTTCCGGCGCACAGCACGCGGATCATCGCCCACATTGCCACCGAGATTCAGGCCCTGCCAGGGCGCAGCGCTCTCGCCGCCCAGGCGCGTAAAAATGCCATGCCGCAGTTCCGGCCAGGCCTCAAACTGGTAATGAACCAGCCGCTCACCTTGCACTCTTCGCACGTTAACAGCCCTCAAAATGCCACGCTACCAGTATAAACGCGACTGTCCCGCTTTTCCCATAGCAAACCTCAGCGTTCTTGCAGCTAAGGCAAAAATAGGGGTATACTGCTATGAAGCTTCACACCGCTCACAGACAGCGCGAAGGCAGGCGTGAAGACCACTAACGAAAGGAGCGGGGCGCGGGCACAAGCGTGTTAGGCGCACGACACAATTTATGAACATGCGCGATGAGCGGTTCAATCGAAATATCTCCGTGCTGATTGTCGATGACCACCCGCTGTTTCGGGATGGCCTGACCAAGGCAATCGAACTCGAAGATGATATTACTGTCGTGGGTCAATGCGACGACGGCCCTCAAGCGCTGGAAGCAGCCCAGAAACTCGACCCGGATGTCGTGCTGTTGGACATTAACCTGCCCAAGATGAACGGCCTCCAGGTGACGCGCCAGTTGAAGAGCGAACGCGCCGACATCGCCGTCGTTGTGCTGACGGCTTACCACGATACCGAGCAGGTGCTGCACGCCATGCGTACCGGCGCATCTGCTTACTGCCCGAAGGACATCACCCCGGATGAAATCGTCGAGATTATCCGCGATGCTGCTGCCGGGTACTACGTTGTCAACGACGAACGCCTTGACGAACGCGACATTAAATCCTGGATCAGCAGTCATGTCGAGGCGGCTAGCGGCCCCTATGCGCTGGATCCAGAAGACCATTACGTCCCCCTCAGCCCGCGCGAAATGGAAATTTTGCAGTACGTCGTGCGGGGTCTGAGCAATAAGGAGATCGCCTCCGCCTTACGCATCAGCCACCAGACCGTTAAGAATCACATGACCTCGATCCTCAAGAAACTGAATGTGCAGGACCGGACTCAGGCAGCCGTGACCGCCCTGCGCTACGGCTGGGTCCGTATCCAGGATACAGACTCGAACAGCTATTCAGAAGACAGAGCGTGAGTATGGCAGACGCAGACGATCCGCAAGGTCAGATTATTGAAACAATTACGGAAGAGATGCAGCGCATCCAGGTCTCGTTAAACGAGATCAAAGGCTCGATTGACCAGACTCAGATGGTCGTCAACCGCGAACAGCAGCGCAACAGCGATCTCGCTACTGAACTGCGCACCGTGCAGGATAACATTGATACCATCCCGCGCAGCGACATTCGGACCAAGTATGACGAAGCGATGGAAGCGCGCTTTAAGCTCAGCACCATGCGCGGCCAACTGGAGAAATTCCAGACCAGTCGTGAACTGTTGGAGAAGCAGCAGAGCCTGCTGGCTCAACTGCTGAGCAAAATCCAGGGCGTCGATATTCTCCCGGGTACTGAGCCGGGTGGGTCAGGCAATGGATCGACCAACGGCGGAGGGTTTAACATCACGCGCATTATCCAGGCCCAGGAAGAAGAACGCCAGCGGCTGGCGCGGCAGATGCATGACGGCCCAGCGCAGTCGCTGACCAACTTCATCCTCCAGGCGGAAATCTGCCAGCGGCTCTTTGACCGCAACCCGGATAAAGCCGCCGAAGAACTCGATAACCTGAAAAGCAGCGCCAGCGTGACCTTCCAGAAGGTGCGCGATTTCATTTTCGACCTGCGCCCCATGATGTTGGACGACCTGGGCGTCGTGCCTACCGTGCGCCGTTACACCGAATCCTTCCAGGAAAAGAATGAGATCGAGACCACGCTGGACCTGCTGGGGGATGACCTGCGGCTGGAAAACTCGCGCGAAGTGCTGGTCTTCCGCGCCATTCAGGAACTGATGGTTCAGGCACGCGAATATGCCGCGCCCACCAAGCTGCACATCCAGCTTGAGATGACACCGGAGCGTGTGCGCGTGGTGGTCGAAGACGATGGACGCGGATTCGATGCCGAAGCCGCCCTGGCCGGAAACCAGGAGTACCAGCAGCCGGACCCACGCGCTCAGAGCGTGTTAACTCTTAAAGAAAAGTTCGAATTGGCAGGCGGTTCAGTCGCCGTCAGCAGCAGCGAAACCGAAGGGACAACAGTTCGCCTTGAGCTGCCGGTGAATCAGGACTTTTAGGAGTTTGCCTAACGATCCAATTGCACTACACTTAAAGAGTTACTTGTCCAACGGCGTCCGCTAGCGAGACTGCGAATGGGCTGGTGAGACGACTACAACCCTTAAGGGGAGGGCTTCATGCAAGGTCGAATCTTAATTGTCATAGCATTTATAATCATCCTGGCCGCAGTCGTGATTGTGGTGCTTGTGATTCCTCAGCAGAATCAGCAGCAGGCCGTGACATCAACTCCTGGTGTTGTGGTGACACAGGGGCCAACCCAGGCACCCGAACCGAAGACTCCCGTCGTCGTCGCCGTTCAAGAACTGCCACGCGGCTGGCGCATCACGGAAGACGCGGTGGATGTGCGCCAGTGGCCGCAGAGCGCTGCACCTTTTAATGGTCTGACCGACATCAATGATGCTATTGGCAAAATTGCCCGTACCCGCATCTTCGTCGAGGAACCCATCCTCACCAGTATGGTGACGGATGACTTCACCAGCCTGGCCGAGGTCGGGAGCGATGCAGCCGCAGTGCTGCCACCCGGTATGCTGGCGGTCTCTATCCCCATCAACCGTCTGACCAGCGTCAGCTATGCTATTCAGGATGGCGACCGCGTGGACGTGATCCTGTCGATGCTGTTCGTGGATGTGGATGATATTTTCCAGACGATTGAGCCGAACTTCATCTCGCTCTTCCAGCTTAATGACAGCGGCATCACCATCGCCGATACGCTCCAGGGCCGCCCGGACAGCACGACGCTTGGCCCGGCCATCATCGGCCCATCGGAACGGCAGCGGCCTCGCCTGCTCACCCAGCGCACCGTGCAGAACGCCCTGGTCGTCCATGTCGGCGACTTCCCTGCCGATGGTCGTTTCCTGGGTGTCCCACCGACGCCGGTTCCGGCTCCCTCTGAAGATCAGGCCAATGACCAGGGAACGCCGGTCCCCTCGCCAACACCGAATCTGCCCACCGTCGTCACGCTCGGCGTTCAGTTCCAGGACGCAGCAGTGCTGGTCTGGGCAATCGAAGCCAAGCTGCCGATGACATTGGCCTTGCGCCCGGCAACTGACAATACGATTGACTCGACTCAGGCCGTGACACTCGATTACATCATGTCCGCCTTCCAGATCAACCCGCCCGGCAAACGGCAGTACACGATTGAGCCAGCGCTGCGCAGCATTCGCCAGATCCTGGATGAGTCCGAATTAACATTGCCCAATTAGTTTGCTAGGAATGTCATCATGAGTAAAGGACCTGAGCAGGCAGGCGAAGGAGGCGGCGAGGTCATCACCATCCTGGTGGTTGATGATATACCCGACACGCTTGAAAACATCAAGAAGCTGATTAGCTTCGAATCCGATATGGATGTCGTGGGCACGGCCCGGACCGGCACCGAAGGCGTGGCGATGGCGAAGAAGCTGCGCCCGAATATCATCATCATGGACATTAATATGCCCGATATGGATGGTATTCAGGCGACCGGGCTGATCACTGAATCCGTGCCCAGTGCCGCCGTAATCATGATGTCGGTACAGAATGACCCTGATTACATGCGGCGGGCGATGCTGGCCGGGGCACGCAACTTCCTTACCAAACCAATCAAGATGGATGAGCTTTACGGCACGATCCGCAAAGTGCATGACTTCCATCGGAAAGCGATGCCGGTCGCGCCTGATCCCAGCGCTGCGAAATCAAGCTCCGGTGCACGCGCGGCGGGCAAACGCGGCGGGCATGTGATCGCGGTCTACAGCCCGCAGGGTGGCGTTGGCGCAACCACCATTGCCACCAATCTCGCCTCTGGCCTGATGAAGGAAGGTGTCCGCGTGCTGCTGATTGACGCGGATTTGCAATTCGGCGATGTCGGCATCATGCTCAATCTCCAATCGCAGTCCACGATGGTAGACCTGATCCGCGACGTGGACGACCTGGATACCGAGTTGTTCGAAAACATCGTCGCCACCCATGACAGTGGGCTGAAGGTGCTGCTGGGGCCATCGCGCCCTGAATACTACGAAAGCGTGGAAGAGAAGCCGGACGCGCTGGCTCAGATCATCAAGAAGGTCTCGGCCAGCTACGACTTTATCGTGGTGGACACCTCCACCCGGCTGGACGAGGTCCTGCTCAACATCCTCGATATGGCACGCCTGATCGTCATGGTCTGTATGCCGACGATCCCCAGCGTCAAGAACGCTCGCCTGGCCTTAGACCTCTTCGATCAGCTCAAATACCCGCATGACAAGGTGATGCTGGCCGTGAACCGCGTGCCGGATGACCGTCAGGGCAAACGCTCTGCCGTGTCGCTGGAAAAGATCAGCGATTTTCTCAAGCATGAAGTCACGACGGCCATCCCCTCGAATGAGATGGTCGTCAACCGCGCCATCAACAAGGCGGTGCCGGTCATCGCCACCGACCGTGACAAGAGCAAGTCGCCCATTAAGGAACTGCTGGAGCTGGCCGACGCCGTTCACGATACACTGGAAAAGGAGCAGGCTCCAGCGGAAGAAGAGCCGGAATTGGAAGCGAAAGTACGCCGTCCTGGGTTGAGCTTCCGCCTGGGTCGTTAAGCCATCATCTGGGGCTGCATTACTCACTCAGACGTTTTATCCTTTGGAGGTAGAAAGTAAATGTCCCTACTGCGTCGTATTGAGAAGGGTGGTGGTGACGGCGGCGAAGACGGTGGTGCCGATGAATCAAAATTGGCCGCAATGCGTCAGCGTCGTCAGGTCGTCGCCGAAACCGCCCGACCCGGCAGTCGAACAGATAGTTCCTATATGGATCTGAAAAGCCGGGTGCAGAATAAACTGCTTTCGGAACTGGATCAGTCAATGGATGTCTCGCAGAAGGCGCAGGTCCGGGCGCACATCGAAGAGTTGTTTAATGCCATTCTCGCCGACGAGAGCCTGGTGCTATCACGTGCCGAGCGCAACCGCCTCTTTGAGGCCATCGTCGCCGATATTCTGGGCTTTGGCCCGCTGGAGCCGCTGCTGGCCGATGACAGCATCTCCGAAATCATGGTCAACGGCCCCAAGAACGTCTTCATCGAGCAAAAAGGTAATCTCACGCGGGCAGCCGTCATCTTCGATGATGACGATCACGTGATGCGCATCATCGACCGTATCGTCGCGCCGCTGGGCCGTCGTATTGACGAAAGCTCGCCGCTGGTCGATGCCCGTCTGCCCGATGGCTCGCGTGTGAATGCCATCATTCCACCGCTGGCGCTCTGTGGCCCGACCATCACCATCCGAAAGTTTTCCAAGAAACCGCTGACCATCGAAGATTTGATTCGCTTTGGCTCAATCACCAAAGAGATCGCCGAATTCCTGCGCGCCTGCATCATCGGTCGCTTGAATACGGTCGTCTCCGGCGGCACAGGTTCCGGCAAAACAACCCTGCTGAACGTGCTGTCGGGCTTTATCCCGAACGACGAGCGCATCATCACGGTTGAGAACGCCGCCGAACTTCAACTGCGGCAGGAACATGTCGTCACACTGGAAACGCGCCCGGCCAACATCGAAGGCAAGGGTGAGATCACCATTCAGGACCTGGTCGTCAACTGCCTGCGTATGCGTCCCGACCGCATTGTGGTGGGAGAGTGTCGCGGTGGCGAGGCGCTGGACATGCTCCAGGCCATGAACACCGGTCACGAAGGCTCGCTGACGACGGCCCACTCCAACAGCCCGCGCGATACCCTGGCGCGTCTTGAAGTCATGTGCCTGATGGCCGGTATGGAACTGCCTATTCGTGCCATCCGCGAACAGATCGCCAGCGCAATCGACCTGATCTGCCATCAGGACCGTATGCGCGATGGGACGCGCAAAGTGGTCAAGATCACCGAGATCCAGGGCATGGAAGGTGAAGTCATCACCATGTCCGACATTTTCGAGTTCGAGCAGACCGGCATTGAAGGTGGCAAGATCATCGGGCGCATCAGCCCGACGGGACTGCGGCCCAAGTTCATCGACCGGATCGAGCAGGCAGGCGTCCATCTGCCGCCCTCGACCTTTGGTGTGGGCCGGTCAAAGTTTTAAGCAGGCCCGTCGAGTGGTAGGAAGTGTGTTCGGCTTGACGCACTTCCTCTAATTTCCTAGAATATTTATAGGTATACAAGCCGGTGGAGGTCAGATCAGCGTGAATCAGTTCATCGCGGATAACAGTATTCTTATTCTCGTTGGGGCGACTGTACTGGCTCTGATCGTCCTCGTCATCGGTATCCGGGGCGTGCGTTCTGAGCGGGACCTGGTGGAAGAGCGTCTGGGCCGCTACGAAGACGCCAGTTTTCAGTCTTTCCTCGATATCGAAGACGAAACTGCGCCCGAAGAAGACAAATCTTCAGCCCTGGAATCAGCGATTGACCGGGCGATAGGAGACCGACCTTTTGCGCAGAAGTGGCGACAGCAGCTTGCCCGCGCCGACATCAAGTTAACCGTTCCAGAATATGCTGCCGTCCACGTCATTTGCATGATTGGTTTCTTTTTCGCCGGTCAATTTATCTTATTCCCCGGCCAGCTCGTCATGGCGATTATCAGCGGCTTCGTCGGCTTCTTTGCGCCGCGTATCTACGTAGCGCGCCAGACCAGCCGCCGCCTCCACGCCTTTGAGGATCAACTGCCGGAAACGCTCAACCTCTGGGTGAACGCGCTGCGAGCTGGCTACAGTGTCATGCAGTCGATGGAAGCCATCTCCCGCGATGCTGCTGAGCCAACCGCTACCGAATTTCACCGGGTGGTGGCTGAGGTCAGCCTGGGCATCGACATGCCGGACGCCATGTCACACTTGTTGGGCCGGGTCGAAAGCGAGGACCTGGATCTGGTGGTCACGGCGGTCAATATCCAGCGCGAGGTCGGTGGTAATCTGGCCGAGATTCTGGAGACGATCAGCCACACGATCCGCGAGCGTATCAAGCTGAAGGGTGAGATTCGCGTGCTCACCTCGCAGGGGCGCATCACAGGCTACCTCATCAGCGGCCTGCCGGTCATCCTGGCGCTGTTCCTGTACGCGATTAATCCGACCTACATGGCAAACCTGTTTGAGAATCCCCGCTGCGGCTGGCCTTTGCTGGGCATCGGCCTGGCATTGATCGGTATCGGCTCCGCGATTGTTCAAAGAATCGTCCAAATAGAGATCTGAGCGGCCCATGAATATCCTTATTCCAGTTGCCATAGTCATCGGTCTCGTCGTCATCGTCGGTCTGGTGTATATCGGCCTGCGTGAAGACCGGGAACGCGATCCCGCTTCAGGAGCGGCTGGCGCAGTACGCCGAGCGCGATGTCCCGGAGTCGCTGGAAGAAATCGAACTGTCGCTGTCGTTTCAGGATCGTATTCTGATCCCTATGCTGCGGCAGGTCGCAAACTTTACCGTTCGATTTACGCCACAAAAGCAGCTTGAGGAAGCGCGGCATTTGATTGACATGGCCGGTCTCGCCGGCACGCTGGAGCCGACGTCCTTCTTCGCGCTGCGCATCGTCGCAACGGTTGGCCTGGGTCTGCTGGCCTTCCTGCTGTTCTTCGTCTTCACCAGCACGACCGCCCCAACCACCGCCATTCTTTACACCGTCGGCGGCGCAGCACTGGGTTACTTCTTCCCGATGCTGTGGATCCGCAGCAAGATCACGCGGCGTCAAACGAACATCCTGAAGGCCCTGCCCGACGCGCTCGACCTGCTGGTCATCTGTGTGGACGCGGGCATTGGTTTTGATCAGGCAATGGGCAAGGTGTACGACAAGTGGGATAACGAACTCGCCATCGCCTTCGGGCGTGTGCTGCGTGAACTTCAGCTTGGTATGCCGCGCCGTGATGCGCTCAAAGCGATGGCCGACCGCATGGACGTGCCGGATGTCACCAGCTTTGTCGCCGCTATTATTCAGGCGGATCAACTCGGTGTGAGTATGGCGCAGATTCTGCGTATCCAATCCGACCAGATGCGTGTCAAGCGCCGCCAGCGCGCCCAGGAAAAAGCGCAGCAAGCCCCGGTCAAGATGATGATCCCGATGGTGCTGCTCATTTTTCCGTCGATCTGGATCGTGCTGCTCGGCCCTGCGGCTATTATTCTCATGAACACTTCTGGCTCGACAGGAGCGTTTTAACATTTGCCTTTCGCTTTATGCCCCCGGCATGGTTTGATGCCGCGCTGGACCTGATTTTTCCACCCCGCTGCGCCGGATGCGGCAGGGTTGATACAATCTGGTGCCCGATCTGCCAGCGTGACATCAATGCTGTCTCTGCGCCACCGGTTGAGTGGCTGGCAGATCGTTTCCCGGTCGCTGCGACCGGCCCACATGAAGGCAAACTGCGCGCTGCCATCCACAGCCTTAAGTATGAACACTGTCCCGGTCTCGCCGTGCCATTGGGCGAGCGGCTGAACCAGCGTTTGAGTGAGTTGAATTGGAAGTTTGACATCCTCGTGCCGGTGCCATTACACACCGACCGTCTGCGCGAACGCGGGTACAATCAATCACAACTACTGGGTGAACAGATCGCCGCGCTGCATAATCTGCCCCTGGTAGCCGAGGCCCTGGTGCGTGCCGCTGCCACCCGGTCTCAGGTCGGTCTGAACAAACAGCAGCGGCGGGAGAATATGAATAAGGCTTTTCGTGCCGTTCCGCAGCTCGTCACCGACCGAGCCGTCCTGCTGGTCGATGACGTTTATACATCGGGGGCTACCCTGGAAGCCTGCGCGCAGACACTGCTCGCGGCTGGGGCCGTCCGTGTTTCTGGCCTCACGATAACAAGCGCCTAACTTATCTCTATTCGAAAGGAGTTCGTGATGGACATCAAACTGGCAAGCAAGAACATGAAGGTCACGGAAGAACTGGATGCCTATACACGCAGGGAGGTGGACAAGCTGGATCGCTATCTGCCGCACATCCGCGATATTTCGGTAGACCTCGCTCACGAACATACGCGGCGCGGCGTGGATCTGGTTAGCGCTCAGATCACCGTGCGCCATGACCGGGGCGCGATCCTGCGCGCTGAAGAAAAGACGACCGGCGACATCAAGAAAGCCATCGACAAGGCCGTCGATAAAATGTATCGCAAGATTCAGCGATTCAAAGGCAAGCGGGACCGCAAAGGCAAGGAACGTTTTATCGCCACGATTGGAAGAACTCGACCTGGCCGAAGACATCCCGGATATGGAGGAATACAACGACGAATATGTGGCGCTGGCCGCCGAGTACGAAGCCTCGCCTGATGGCGACAGCGACTACGTGCCCATCGCCCGCCGCAAAGACATCGAACTGCAGCCCATGTCTGAAATCGAGGCCATCGAGCAGATGGAACTGCTCGGCCATTCCTTCTTCATGTTCTACAATGCCGATACGCATGTCGTCAATGTCATCTACCGGCGTGAACACGGCGATTATGGTTTGCTGGTGCCGGTAACACCCTGAGGCGTCTGCCACAGTTGGCGCAGCCGCAGGTATTTGCGCAGTTCGTAGCGCGCCATCAGCAGGCCCAGGCGCAGGCCGTGCAGGCCATCCTGGTAGCCTTTGAGCGTGATAAAGCGCCGCCAGAACTCGCGCAGCGGTTGTAAGACGTAGTTTTGCGGCCTGGGGCGAATACCCCGGTCGAAGAGGATGCGCGCGTCGTAATCCGAATAGATGCGCTGCTTGTAGTGAAACTGGGCCACGCTGGCGTAGTTGTAGTGAATGAGCGGGTTTTCCAGCCAGCCCTGCGCGCCCTCCAGCAGCACCAGTTCATGCACCTGCCCGCCGGGTCATAGTGTGCCGCGCCCACCCGCAGCAGCCGCATCTGATAATCAGGATACCAGCCGCCGCCGCGCGTCAGGTGTCCAAACATGTAATTGTGACGCGGAATGTACCAGCCTGCGACGTCTGATTGCTGCACCGCCGCCTGAATCTCCGCTGCCAGGTCCGGCGTGACCCGTTCGTCAGCATCCACAAACAGCACCCAATCCGCCTGCCCTGCCACGGCTTCGAGCGCCGCATTGCGCTGCCCGGCGTAATGGTCGAATTTGCGCTGCATCAGTTCTGCCCCGGCCTGCTGCGCCAGCGCTGAGAGTCGCATCCGTACTGAAGGAATCGAAGACCAGCACCTGATCGGCAAATTGCAGATGGGCGATACAGGCCTCGATATGAGCTGCTTCGTTATAGGTCAAAATGATGGCGATCAGCCGCACGTGTCATCCGTTCTGTGTGCTTTCCCCCCGCAGCGCCATCTGCCGGACCTTGCCATAGGTCTCGATCAGCGCCTGACGGTCCGGGGCGGCCAGCGAGGTATCTCGCCGGGTCTGCTTGATCTTGCGCCCCATGCCGACCGCCAGCATACCGCGTGCCAGCCCGATTTTCCAGAAGGGATAATGCTTGCGATACAGCCGCAGACGGCTCTGCCACAGGTTGCGGATGCTCTGAGGCCGGACCTGCTGCGTGCTCTGGCCGCTGAGATGAGTCACGCGCGCGGCGGGCACACACTGCGCCTGCCAGCCTGCCTTATGGATGCGCCAGGCCCAGTCGATCTCTTCGCAGTACATGAAGAAGTCGGGGTCGAAGCCGCTCGGTCTGCTGGATGACCTCGCGCCGCAGCATGAAGGCCGCCCCCAGCGGAAAATCAATGGCAAAGGGCTGGCCGGATTCGTACAGCGTGCGGTCGTAGCGGCCATTGAAGGCGCTCTCGTAGAAGCGGCCCGGCGTCGGGAACAGTTCGACCCACAACTGGCGCAGGCCCGGAAACATGAAAGCGCTGTGCTGAAAGCTGCCGTCGCCGTATTCCAGCGCCGCCCCCACCAGGCCCAACTTGCGGGTCGGCGAGCAGAGTATCGTAGAGCGTCCGTGTCGCGCCCGGCTGAGTGCGCGTATCGGGGTTCAGGAAATAGACTGCGCGCGGCAGCAATCCTCGGCGGCAGCGTGCCAAAGCCCATCGCACGCAGCGCGAGATTGTTCGCCGCCGCCAAAGCCGAGATTGGTCTCGCTGGCCGTTAGTGAACTTGAGGGAAGGCAGCCTGCACCGCCTGTGCCGTGCCATCACTGGAGGCGCTGTCTACCACATAGATTGCGGAGTCCTGCGGGCCGCTGATTTCGAGATCGGCGAGCAGAGTCGCCAGCGGCATCAAGCACCAGATCGCGGACGTTCCAGGTCACGATGACGATGGCGAGATCGGGCATTAGCTGCCTAGCTGCGCGAAATCCAGACCGCTGTCGTCTAAAAAGCCTGTCAGGTCGTCAAAGGTCTCAGCATCCACCCGCCGCAGGCCGTCCTGATCGAGGAAGGGCTGCATGGCCGTGCGGCCATCGGAATCGGTATCCGCCGCCAGCAGACCATCGTCTATCTTCAGCCGTTCGCCCAGGGGCATGTTAACCGGGTACATGAAGATGGCGTAGGGGAACTCAATCGATGTATCCAGCACGGTCAGTTCGTCGCTCAACGACTGCGGCAGGTCGTTGTAGGCGCTGTTCGAAAGCCCGGCCATGCAGTCCCCGGCGGCGACGGCATCGACCACGTCGTCCAGCCGGTCGAAATCCTGCACTTAGTCCAGGTCGTTCAGCGGATCAATTCCGCTGGCCTGCATCATCAGCGAGGGCAGCAGCCAGCCATAATAATCGTCATAGCCCAGGCGGCAGAAGCTGCGTCCGACCAGGGCGCGAATGCTGGACCCATTCAACTGCGTTCCGGCGACGATATGCACCGTCTCACCGGTGAAGATCTGGCGGCCCCGACCCCGGCGCTCGACCTGAAGTGAAGCCTGGCCGCAGTGCTGCGCGATGGCCGCTTTGTAGCTCACGCCATCCAGCCAGGCGACGGTCAGGTTATCCGGGCGGGAATTGCACAGCGCCAGCAGCGCCTCAGCATAGCGATCCACCAGCGTCACCTCGATTACAAGCCCCGTTTGATCCACCAGGACCGACTGGAACTCGTTAATCTGCGCCTCGGTAATCAGGCGGGCCGCGCCGACAGGCTTAATGACCATGTGAATGGGGTTATCCTCCGTGCCGGGGGGGATGGCTGTGGGCAGCGCAGGCAGCGGGGTAGACAGCGGCGTCGGGCTGGGAGTCGGCAGCACAGCCGGACCCTGCTGTTGAACCCGACGACAGGCACACAGACTGATAACAATGACAAGCAAGAGCCGGGATAAAGGTTTAATTGGACACTCTCCCGCGCGACACAAGACCCGATTGTTATCCTACTATCGTTTGCTTGCGGAGGCAAATCTCCGCACTCAGTTGGCGTTTGGATCGACCAGTTCGACCTCGCGGCTGCCGACATTATTGTTGAATACGCTGATCTCGACATCTTCGTGGATCAGGCCCGCCCAGCAGTTTTGCGGGTTACGCGCCTCGATAGTGGTCATGCGGATCGCGCCCCACACGACAACCTGCGCGCCTGCTGGCAGGTAATGGTAGGTATTATCCGTCACCGGGTCGTATTCATCGTAGAGATCATCACTCGGTACCGACGGCCCAGCGCCAGGGATAATCCGAGACCGCTGTCGTGCAGTCGATGCCGACTCGCCACGCGCCCGATTTGTCATAGGCTTGGAGTGTGGCGGCGCGCTGATCCTGCTGGTAGACGGTCCCCGGCGGCGGGCCGGAGGTGCGCAGCGGCACATCGCCGTAATTCTCGACCGTGAGCTTGAACACCAGCATATCACCCACCGGCATCGTCAACGCCGTCATGCTGTTATCCTGCACATCGTCCGGCGGGGGGATCAGATCGCCCGGCATGTCTGCCGTCGTGAAATAGCGCTCGTCATAGGGCCATACGGTGAAGATCACGTCCACGCCCACCGCCTGCGGCGCGATTTCGGCCAGCGGATAGCCTCCGTTGTGAATGGTCAACTGGGCCGTCTGCTGCACGGCCTGGCCTTCGGCATCCTGCGCGTGCGCCACAACCGTATAGACCCCATCTGGCGGCGGATCCGCGCCGATGTCGATGCCGCCCTCGTAATCGAAGAGATGGCGGCCTGCCTCGCCCGGCTGGCGGCTTTCCTCCCGCTCTGCCACGTAGATTTTCTCGCCCTCGTTGCTCAGCAGATAGACCTGCAAATCGGCGGGTTTTTCCAGGTAGACGTTAATCGCCGTGTGATCCTGATGCCGTCCTGGTTGGGCGTAAAGACATCCGGCCAGACGCTGAAACTGGTGATCTCCGGCAGGGGCAAATCGGCATCCGCGACCTCTAGCTGGCCGCTGACCGCCTGCGTCTCATCGCTTTCGGTGGCCTCGGCGGTCAGAGTCCAGGTGTAGACGCCGTTTGGGATCAAGCGCCGCAGCACTTCCCCCGCGATGTCCTCGCCCGGCTGCTCGAAACCATCCACCACCCCACTGAACTCGACCTGATAATCATCGGGCGCGCGCAGCTCATGATTGCGGAAGGTGAAGGTCTGGCCGTCCTCGTTCGCCAGGTCCAGCGAGACCTGCGCATCGCGCGAGAGCGTGTAGCTGAACAGGGCCACGTCATCAGAGCCATCGGCGTTGGGTGTGATTTTGGGCAGCGAAAAGCCCGCATCGACGATCAACGGCAGATCAGGTCGCAAAAGCGCCTGCCCTACCAGCCATATCACCAGCATCGCTACCAGCGCCGCGCCCAGCATCCAGCCAGATTCGAATACGCATCAATCCAGACTCACTCTGTCTGTGCAAACCCGCTTAGTCTAGCCCAGGGCACGGCCTTCTGTCCAGACGCTTTACCCAGACGAAACTCTGCGGTAAACTCGCGCAACGAACATCAAGACTTATCGCAGGATCCTGCCTTTGGTCACACGACACAGCACAAGTGACTTCTACAATATCCCGGATACCCAGCCGGACGAACAGGGAATGATTATCTGCCCGGTGGTTCCGCTGGTGGATATGGTGATTTATCCCAACGTCGTGACCCCGCTCTTCCTGGAGAGCCGGCGCTCGGTGGCTGCTGCTGAAGCCGCCCTGGAGCAGCGCCACACGATTATTGGCCTGGCGCAGCGGGACCCCGAACTGGAGAATCCGGAGCCGGATGACCTGTACACCGATCGGCACCGAGATCGCCCTGGGGCGCATTCTGCGGATGCCGGACGATACCAACAGTATGCTGGCCCAGGGCCGCCAGCGCGTGGAGATTGCAGGAAATTCTCCAGACGGAGCCGTATATCCTCGCCAGGGCACGCCTGGTTGAAGAGACCGCCGAGACCAACAGCGAACAGCAGGCCCTGATGAAGGCCGTCGTCAACATGTTCCGGCGCGCGGTTGATCTCAACGCGGGCATCCCGGAAGACATTCTGATCTACGCCATGAACGCCGACGAGCCGGGCTGGCTGTCGGATCTGATCGCCTCAACGCTCTCGCTGAGCATCGAGGAACGCCAGGAAGTGCTGGAGATCTTCGACGCGGGCGACCGGCTCAATCACGTCGCCATGCTGCTGAGCAAAGAACTCAACGTGCTGGAGATTGAAGACGAGATCACCAACGCCGGTCCAGCTGGAGATGGAACGCAGCCAGCGCGAAAATTACCTGCGCGAGCAGATGCGCGTCATCCAGACTGAACTGGGCGAAGGCGATATTTTCCAGCAGGAACTCGGCGAACTGCGCGCGCAGATTCTTCGAGGCCAAGCTGCCGCAGGAAGCGCACGAACGCGCCGTCAAGGAACTGTCGCGCCTGTCGATCATGCCTGCTGCCGCGCCGGAAGTCGGCATCATCCGCAGCTATATCGACTGGCTGACCGGCATGCCCTGGACCATCAAGAGCGACGATAACCTGGACGTGCTGCACGCGCAGCAGGTGCTCGACGCCGAGCATTACGGGCTGACCAAAATCAAGGACCGTATTCTCGAGTACATCGCCGTGCGCAAACTGGCGGGCAGCAAGATGGAAAGCCCGATCCTGTGCTTCGTGGGGCCGCCGGGAGTCGGCAAGACCTCGCTGGGCAAGAGCATCGCCAGCGCGCTGGGCCGCGAGTTCGTGCGCGTGAGCCTGGGCGGGGTGCGTGACGAGGCCGAGATTCGCGGCCACCGGCGGACCTATATCGGTGCGCTGCCGGGCCGCATCATCCAGACGATGCAACGCGCCGGGACGATCAACCCGGTGTTTATGCTGGATGAGATCGACAAGCTGGGCATGGATTTCCGCGGCGATCCGGCGGATTCGCTGCTGGAAGTGCTCGACCCGGAGCAGAATCAGCCTTCTCCGATCATTATCTCGAAGTGCCCTACGATCTCTCGCAGGTGATGTTCATCACGACGGCGAACGAACTGGATCCGCTGCCGCCTGCCCTGCTGGACCGGCTGGAGATCATCGAGTTCCCCGGTTACATCGAAGAAGAGAAGATCGCCATCGCCCAGCAGTTCCTGATCCCCAAGCAGTTGGAAAGCACGGTATGGCCGAATCCGGCGTGCACTTCGAAAACAGCGCCCTTCAGACGATCATCCGCGACTACACCTACGAAGCCGGGGTGCGCAATCTCAACCGCGAGATCGCCAAGATCTGCCGCAAGGTGGCGCGGCTGGTGGCGGAAGCAGCGGCACTTTCCCAAGCGCATCACGCCGCAGCCTGACGATCAAGTACCTGGGGCCGCCGCCTTCATCGGCACGCGCTCGCTGGAAGAAGATGCTATCGGCGTCGCGACCGGGCTGGTGTGGACCTACGGCGGCGGCGACATTACCATTTTGAGGTCTCGCTGATGCCCGGCAAAGGCGGCCTGACGATGACCGGCAACCTGGGCGACGTGATGCAGGAATCCGCCCAGGCGGCGCTGAGCTACGTCCGCTCGCGGGCCGATGACCTGGGCATCAACAGCGACGAATTCGACAATTTTGACATTCATGTCCACGTGCCCGAAGGCGCGGTCCCCAAAGACGGCCCGTCCGCCGGGATCACGCTGGCGACGGCTCTGATCTCGGCCTTGACCGAGCGCAAGGTGCGCCATGACGTCGCCATGACCGGCGAGATCACCCTGCGCGGCAAGATTCTGCCGGTGGGCGGGGTCCGGGAGAAGATGATGGCCGCCCGGCGCGCGCTGATCCCGACCGTGATGCTGCCTTCGCACAACGAGAAAGACCTGGTGCAGATGCCCAAACGGGCGCTGCGCGATCTCGACATTCATCTGGTGGATTCGATGGAGCAGGTCATTGATCTCGTGCTCCTGGAAGCGCCGAGGGGACGATGTGACGGACAGGGCCAGCGAGTAGAATGACCGATGAAAGAAACAGAGCCGGATCTAGGCCGTCTGATTACGGCGGGCCGTGATACGCAGATCGACTGGTTTAGCGAACAAACGCCGATCAGTAACATTGCCACGACCATGATGGCGATGGCGAACGCGCTGGGCGGGACCGTGCTGCTAGGCGTGGCCGGGCCGACCGGCAGCGTGCTGGGCGTGCGCGATGCCGACAGCGCCCTGGACCGCGTGATTCAGGCCGCGCTCTCGCTCGATCCCCCGCTGATTATCCCGGTGCCGCAAAGTCGGACCAGCACGCCGGTCAGCCGCTGGTCGTGGCGCGCATCCCGCCCGGAATGCCGCACGTCTATTCGCAAGATGGCCGCTACCTGACCCGCCAGGGCACCGAAAACGTCCCACTCAAGCCGCCTGAACTGCGCCGCCTGATCTTCGAGCGCGGCGAAGCCCATTACGAAACCGAAGTGCCGCCGGGCGCGACCCTGGACGATCTCGACTGGGAGAAGGTCGAAGCCTACGCCGCCGAACTGAGCGGCATCCGCGAGACCGATACCAAACGCATCCTGATTAAGCGCGGCTGCCTGTCGATGCTCAACACGACACTGCGGCCCACCAACGCCGGGATTCTGCTCTTCGGCAAGGACCCGCAGCGCTTCGTGCGCGGCGCAGAGATCACAGCGGCCCGTTTCGCCGGGGAAACGATGAGCGACACCTTCAGCCGCGAGGACATTCTCGGCACCTTGCCGGACCAGATCCGCCGCGCCGAGACCTTCCTGATCGACCATCTGCGCAAAGGCGTGCAGCTTGGCTCGACGATGGCGCGCAGCGAAGTGCTGGAATACCCGCTGGAAGCCGCCCGCGAACTGGTCGTCAACGCCGTCGCGCACCGCGATTACAGCATCCGGGGCGATACGATCCGCCTGTTCCTGTTCAAAGATCATCTGGAGATCACCAATCCGGGCAGCCTGGCCGGGCCGGTGACAGTGGCGAACATCCGCGAAGAACGCTTCTCGCGCAATCCGATCATCGTGCAGGTGCTTTCGGACATGGGCTTTATCGAACGTCTCGGCTATGGCGTGGACCGCGTGATCCACCTGATGCAGGAACACAAGCTGGCCGCGCCCGAATTCGAGGAGACGGCGGGCGGCTTCCGCGTGATTCTGCACAACGAGCCGGTCAAAGAGCCTGAAAAAGAGAGCGCCGAGAAGCAGGAGACGGCCTTGAACGGCGTCTACAACGGCGTCGAGATCAATCCGCGCCAGGAAGCTGCGCTGATCTATCTGCTCGACGCCGAAAACTCACGCATTACCAACAGCGATTTGCAGCGCTTGTGCCCGGACGTCCATACCGAGACCATCCGGCGCGATCTGGTAGACCTGGTGACTAAAGAGATTTTGAAAAAGATGGGACAGAAACGTGGTTCCTACTACATCCTCCAAAAAGAATGATTACGACCTCGTCACGCTGGGCGAATCCATGTGGCGCATGGCACCGCCGGGTGGTCTCCGCCTGGAATCGACGCGCAGCCTGGATGTCAGCCTGGGCGGGGCAGAAAGCAACGTCGCCGTGCTGGTGCAGCGCCTGGGTAAGCGTGTGGCCTGGTGGTCACGCCTGCCGGATAACGCGATGGGGCGCTGGGTGACTCAAATTCTGGCGTCTTATGGCGTGGATGTCTCCGGCGTCTACTGGCAATCTGATGCCCGCATGGGCACCTATTTTGTCGAGTTCGGCAGCGCGCCGCGCCCGACAACCGTCATCTACGACCGGGCCAACTCCGCTGCCAGCCAGATGCAGCCCGACGATTTCGACTGGTCGATCTTCGCCCACACGCAGCGGCTGCACCTGACCGGGATCACCCCGGCGCTGAGCGAGTCCTGCCTGAACACGGTACGCCGTGCCATCAAGGAGGCCAACGCGCAGGGCGTCGCGGTCTCATTCGACATCAACTACCGTGCCAAGCTGTGGAGCTGGGAGACCTGCCGCCCGGTGATGCACGAACTGGCCTCGAAGTGTCAACTGGTGCTGTCCGCGCTGCGCGACGCCCGCGGCCTGCTGGATGCACCCGATCTAGACGCCGAGTCGGTGGCCCGGCGGCTTTACGATCACTGGCAAGGGGCGACCGTCGTGCTGACACGCGGCAGCGAGGGTGCGCTGGCTTTCGACGGCCAGGCGGTGTTTGAAGCCCCCGCTTTTCCGAACGTCCAGGTGGTGGACCGTATTGGCTCCGGGGATGCCTTCGCCGGGGGCCTGCTCTACGCCCTGCTCGAATCTCAGCCGCTGGCCGATGCCATGCGTTTCGGCAATGCTGCCGCCGCCCTTAAGATGACCTTGCCCGGCGATCTGGCGCTGCTTCACCTGCATGAAGTCACCGCCCTGCTGGCCGAGCAGGCAAGCGAGATCCAGCGTTAAGCCGATGCGATCCCTGTACCGCGTCATCCCCTTGCTGCTGGCCTCAGTGCTGGCGGCCTGCAATCTTGCGACCGTGCCCCCGGCAGCGCCCACTGCCCCACCGGATCAGGCGCAGGTCTGCGACGACATCATCAGTACAGCGCTGGTGAACGTCGGCCCTAGCTGCGACACCGTGGGCCGCAACGAAGCCTGTTATGGCTACAATCAGGTCGATTCGCAGTTTCGCCCCGGCGCGGAGACTACCTTCCAGAACGCGGGGGATCTGGCGCAGATCGACACGCTGCGGCTCATCAGCACGGCCCCACTCAGCGAGGACAGCAGCATCTGGGGCGTCGCCATTCTGAAGGCGCAGGCCGACCTGCCGGATACCCTGCCCGGCGAGAACGTCATGTTCGTCCTCTACGGCGGGGCCACCCTGGACGATGTAACGCCGCGCATGGACACGGTCGTCATGAGCACCGGCCTGGGTGCCCCGGCTTGCGCCAGCGCGCCCGCCCCGGCCATCCTGATCCAGTCGCCGCATGGACAGCCGGTCACGATGACCATCAACGGCGCGGATGTCCGCTTCGGCTCCACGCTGCATTTCACCGCCGTTCGCAATGGTCTGCTGACCATCGCCGTCATCGAAGGCGGCGCGCAGGTCACGGCCTTTGGTGTGACGCAGAACATCGGCCCCGGCGCGCAGACGACGCTGCCATTGGGCACGACCAGTGGGCTGACAGTCGTCGGCCCACCTTCACCGCCGGAACCCTTTGATCTGGCGGTAATTCAGCGCGCACCGCTGAGCCTGCTGGATCTGCCGGTGCAGATTCCGCCGCCGATCCCAGCGGGTCCCACTGCAACCCCGACTCAGGCCGATCTTCCGGGCCTGCCGGTCACGAATACGGTGCCGCCGGTGACCCTGCCCGCGCCGCCGACCGCGTTCCAGACCATCTGTACCCCGCGCACAGATTGGGCCTACACCTACATCATCCAGAGCGGCGACACCCTGTTCAAGATCGCCAACCGCTTCGGCCTCAGCATTGCAGAGCTGCAAAGCGGCAACTGCATCGAGAATGCCGACTTGATCCAGGCCGGGCAGGCGCTGCGCGTCCCTGTGCCGCTCGTCACCAGCACGCCGACCCTGACGCCCACGCTGACACCGACCGAGACCCCCGCCGCCACCTTCACCCCGACCGTTGCCGATTTCCGCGCTGACGAAACCAGCCTCACTGCCGGACAATGCACCACACTGCGCTGGGATGTCGATAACATCCGCGAGGTCTACATTGAGGGCAAACCGACCAGCGGCCATAACTCGCTGGACGTCTGCCCAGATCAATCGACCCGATACACACTGATGGTCATCCATCCTAACGGCGACCAGGTGCCCTATTACGTCAGCATCGAGGTTTCCCAGCCAACCGCGAGGTAGCGCCTATGATTCGCCAATTCTTGCTCTGCCTGATTCTTGTGAGTGCTGCCTGCCAGTCGTTCGCCGCGCCAACGGCCACGCCAACCGCGACCGTCACCAGCAGCCCGACGGCCACTGTGACTGCGTCCAATACGCCGACGCCGACCGCCAGCGCAACGGCCACGCTCACGCCCAGCGCCACCAATACGCCAACGCCGAGCCAGACACCGAGCATCACGCCGACGGCCAGCCTCACACCGCTGCCGGAAGTCGGCTTCGTCTTCGATCACTGGAACGCGGTAGACATCCCGGAGTCAATCAGCGGCGGAATCGGCGAGCCGATGATCGCCTTCATCAACCAGAACGACCGCGACGGCATCGGTGATGTGCGCACGCCGCAGCCCGCCACTAACAAGCAGACGCTGTATTTCGGCTCGGCCAGCAATCCCGGTGTGCGCACGCCTATCCTGGCTATGGATGCCTCGACCGAGGACCAGGTCTACGTGGCCGCCCCCGGCAACGCGGTCGCTTATTTCGTCACCGGCCAGGGCGGCGACCTGAACGGTCTCTATATTCTCGATCTCACCGTCGGCCTCAGCGGGCGCGTCCTGCCGATTGATTCGCTGGTGCAGCGCGGCTTCGTCAGCGAACCGGCCTGGTCGCCGGATGGTTCTGAACTGGCGATCATGCTCGCCACCGCCTACGCCACCGATATTTTCGCTGTGGGCCGTGATGGCACCAACGCGCGCAACCTGACCAACAGCGGGGCCTACGATCTCTGGCCCTCCTGGTCGCCCAACGGGCGGTACTTGCTCTTCGTCTCGGACCGGGCGCAGTGCCCAAGCTGGACTCCTGGCGAGGCCGGGGCCTGCGATGCCCTCAGCGACCCCGCGCCCACCGGCGGCAATCCCTACATCCTCGAACTTGGCACAGGCGAGGTGACCAAGCTTTCGGATCGCCTGGTGACCGAAGCGCCACAGTGGATCAACTCGCGGTTGGTGGCCTTCGGCAGCGGCGACCCGGCCCTGGGCGATACTCAGCGGTTGCTTTACACGGTGGATATTGTGTCGGGGGTTGAGCAGCAGACCCGGCTGCTCAGCGGCCCGGCCAGCCAGACTTTGCTGGACGAAGCCTGGGCACCGGATGGCAGCGCAGTGGTCTACCAGGATGCTTCCGGGGCTGCAAATCCGGTGATGTTGATCGACAGTGCGGGCAATTTAATTGGGGAACAGGACGAATTGAATTTGCCGCGTTATGGGATGAAGGCCGCCTGGGCACCGGATGGCAGCAAAATCGCCATCGGTGGACTCAACGGCAACTGTCCTTACGGCGCGCGGGTGCTGGATGCGTCCTTCAACTTCATCGCGCATGGCAACCCGCCGCCCAGCATGTGCGACCCGACCTTCTCGCCGGATGGCACGCTGCTGACCTTTACCGGGGTGAACCCGATCATTGATGGCCGCGTGGATGTCTACGTCGCTAACAACAACGGCTTCGGCGCAGTCAACCTGACCGGCGACCTGCGCGGCCAGATTCACCTGCTCGGTTGGGTCGGTTAGGACCTAGTCGTCCTCGACCTGAATCAGACCCTCCTGCTCCATCGCATTGAGGATCTCTGGCAGGTCGCGCTCGACAACTTCGGATTCCACGCCAAAACGCGAGACCGCCGCGTCGGCGATTTCTTTCAGGGTCATCGGACGCTTGATTAAGCGCCAGACCAGCTCGGCGAGCGCATCCAGACTGTAATAGCGCCGCCGGTTCACGTCATACAGAATCACATCATCGGAAGGTTGTAGGGGTGTAACGGCCATAGTGTCTACTCGTTGAACGATTTATCATGCCATGTCATGGTATCAGAAACCCATTGCAAATGACTAAAATCATTATAGACAGTCTTTGTGTGTCTTTATTGTTAATATTGTCTAAGATCGCGTCAAGCAGACGTTAACAATAGCCATTCCAGGCTGAAAAAGGTATAGTTGCACAAACATTCATCACGAGAGGAATCCTTATGACAGCACTGGATGGGCGCATCGCCGTTGTCACCGGCTCCAGCCGGGGAATTGGGCGCGGCATCGCGCTCGAACTGGCGAAACGCGGCGCGTCGGTGGTGATTAACTATAATGCCAGCGCCGAGGCCGCCAACGACGTGGTCGAGGAAATTACCCGCGCTGACGGCCAGGCCATCGCTGTGCAGGCTGATGTCAGCACGGAAGAAGGCGCGAACCACCTGATTAAGACCACGCTCGATACCTATGGGCAAATCGATATCCTGGTCAACAACGCCGGGACCACCCGCGACAACGTCATTATGATGATGAAAGCGGAGGATTTCGACACCGTGCTGGATACCAACCTGCGCAGCGCCTGGCTCTGCTCGAAGGTCGCCGCCCGCAGCATGATGCGCAAGCGCAGCGGACGCATTATCAACATTACCAGCATCAGTGGCATCGCCGGTCAGGGCGGACAGACCAATTACAGCGCCAGCAAGGCCGGTCTGATTGGCCTGACCAAAGCACTCGCCAAAGAGATCGGCCCGCGCGGGATTACGGTCAACGCCGTCGCCCCCGGCTTCGTCGTCACCGACCTGACGCGCGAATTAGAGGATCTAATCAAGATGGCCGAGGAATACGCCGCCCTGCGCAAGCTGGCGACCATTCAGGATGTCGCCAACGCCGTCGCCTTTCTCGCCTCGGACGATGCCGCGCTCATCACCGGTCAGGTGCTGACCGTTGACGGCGGCACGGTGATGTAACGAAGGAGAACCCTATGCCCAGCATTTTCTCGAAGATCGTCGCCGGGGAGATCCCTGCGGACATCGTCTACCAGGATGATCGGGTGACGGCCTTCAAGGACATCAACCCCCAGGCCCCGACACATATCCTGATCGTCCCCAACAAGGAAATTCCCACCACCAACGATGTCACGGCCAAAGACGAAGCCCTGCTCGGCCATTTGTTTGTGGTCGCTGCGAAAATCGCCGCCGAACAGGGAATCGCAGAAGACGGCTACCGTCTGATCGTCAACTGCAACGAACACGCCGGGCAAGAGGTCTTTCACCTGCACATGCACCTGCTGGGGGGCCGTCCCCTGGGGCCGATGCTGCGCCAGCCCAAGCCTTAAGCAGCAGACTGGCCTGCGCCCAGGGCCGCGTCGATTGCCGCGTTGACGGCTTGCACCGAAGAATGGTTCACAAGCTGGCCGTTGACCAACAGACCCGGCGTTCCAGGCACGCCGGCATCGCGCATGGACTGCGCAGCGGATCGGAGCACCTTGGGGACCGCCATGTTCTGGTGGCACTCACTCCAGACCGCCATATCCAGCCCCAGGTTGAACGCCCCGGCGTCGAGCCGGTCAGCACTGAAAGCCTCGATACCGTACTGCCCCTGCCAGAAGAACAAAGCGCTGTGATAGGGCCAGAAGGCCCCCTGCTGTTCGGCACATAACGCTGCCTCTGCTGCGCCCAGGCCGTTAGGCACGCCGCCTGTGCCATAGATCGGCACATAGGTGAAGCTGATGTCACCCGCTGCGGCACGTTCGATCAAGGCTGGCATGACCGTGTCGTGAAATACCATGCAGTGCGGGCAATCGAAGCTGCCGTACTCGACCACCTGGACCGGCGCATCGGGATCACCCAGCACGGGGAAGCCTTGCGCGTTCATAGACTGAGGAACGCCATCGTAAAGCGCTTCAGCATCCGGCGGAATCGGGGCCTCAACGGCTGAAAACGGCCCTGGAACGCCGCTATCGAACAGCAGCGAACCAGGGAAAGCAGCACAACCAGCCACAAGCAGCAGGCTGATGATCGCCATCGCGCGTAGTTTCATCGGCACGGCGCTCAGCTTAACTGCCCGCCAGCGCTGCGTCAATCGCGTCGTTGACGTCGCTGACAGTGGTCGCGTTTTCGACCATTTGCCCGTTCACGAACAGTGTCGGCGTACCCTGGACAGCCTGCGCCGTCATTGCATTCCGCGCCGTCGTGAGTACGTCGTTCACCTCAGCACTCTGGATGCAGGCGTGCCACGCGCCCATATCCAGGCCCAGGTTCGACGCACCGGATTCCAGACGGTTGCCACCGAGGGCGGTGTTGCCATACAGACTCTGCCAGGAAAACAGCGCACTGTGATAGGCCCAGAACTTGCCCTGCTCCCCAGCGCAGAGGGCTGCACGTGCCGCGCCCTGCCCGTTGGGAATTCCGCCTGTGCCATAGATCGGCACATAGGTGAAGCTGATGTCACCCGCTTTCGCCCGGTCCACCAGAGTCGGCGTCACGAACTCGTGGAACTCAGCACAGTGCGGGCAGTCAAAGCTTGAATATTCGACCACCTGAACTGGCGCGTCCGGGTTGCCCAGAACCGGAAAGCCATCGGTATTCGTCGATTGAGGAATGTCCGCGTAACTGTTGCTTTCTTCAGGAATGGGTGCCTCGGCGGGTTGGTTCGACAGCAGCACCAGCAGGATTGCGATCACTGCAACTACCACAACCGCAGCCACAGCCAGAACCTGACGGTTACGCCGCCGCTCCTGTTCGCGCTGCTTGCGGCGTTCTCGCGTTCGTGTACGTGAACTCATCTCGACCTCTCTATGTCCTACCTCGACCAATAGGGCAATAATACCGCCACAGTCGCCTTTTGTTCAACCGCCGCCAGATAAAATACGACGAACTACCGTGTCAAAGGCCCTGCTCATCGGGTAAAATGAGGGATATTCACAACATATGCAACGAGGTAAAGCAGCTATGACTGAGAAATTGGACAGCTTCGGCGCGCGCGGGTCCTTTGATACCGGCAGCGGCGAGGCCGTAATTTATCGCTTGAACGCCCTGACTCAGCGCGGCGTCGGGCATCTGGACCGGCTGCCCTTCAGCATTAAAGTCCTGCTGGAAAGCGCGCTGCGCAACCTCGATAACTTCCAGGTCACGGAAGAGGCGGTCAACAACATCGCCAACTGGGACGCGCACAACTACAATCCGGTCGAGATTCCCTTCAAACCGGCGCGCGTGATCTTGCAGGATTTCACCGGCGTGCCCTCGATTGTCGATCTGGCGGCGCTGCGCAGTGCCATGCATCGCATGGGCGGCGACCCGGAGAAGATTAACCCGGTGGTGCCGGTGGATCTGGTCATCGACCACTCGGTGCAGGTCGATGTCTTCGGCAGGCCGGATGCCTTGATCCGCAACGCCGAGATGGAATTTGTCCGCAACCGCGAGCGCTACGAGTTCCTCCACTGGGGTCAGAAAGCCTTCGACAATTTCAAAGTGGTCCCGCCCGCGACCGGCATCGTGCATCAGGTGAACCTGGAATACCTGGCGAAGGTCGTCCAGTTGTACGACGATCCCGCTGGCGGCAAGGTCGCCCTGCCGGATACACTGGTCGGCACGGACAGCCACACGACCATGATTAACGGCCTGGGCGTGCTGGGCTGGGGCGTCGGCGGCATCGAAGCCGAAGCGGCCATGCTCGGCCAGCCGATCTACATGCTGATGCCGGAAGTCATCGGCTTCAAGCTGACCGGCAGCCTGCCCGAAGGCGCGACCGCCACCGATCTGGTGCTGGTGGTGACGCAGATGCTGCGTAAGAAGGGCGTCGTCAGCAAATTCGTCGAATTCTACGGCAGCGGCCTGAGCAGCATGACCCTGCCCGACCGCGCCACCATCGCCAACATGGCCCCCGAATACGGCGCGACGATGGGCTTCTTCCCGGTGGACCAGGAGACACTGAGCTACCTGCGGCGCACCGGGCGTGACGAAGCGCAGATCACAACTGGTGGAGCGCTACTGCCAAGGAACAGGGCATTTTCCGCACCGATGCCACGCCCGACCCCGAATACAACGACACGCTGGAACTCGACCTCAGCACGGTCGAGCCCAGCCTGGCCGGGCCGCTGCGCCCGCAGGACCGCATGCTGCTGCGCGATATGCAGAGCAGCTTCAACACAGCGCTGCGGGCTCCCGTAGGGCCGCAGGGTTACGCCCTGAGCGAGGACCAGCGCCAGAGCCACGCCACCTTCAAGGACAACGGCAGCAGCGTGGAACTGACGCACGGCGCAGTCGTCATCGCCGCCATCACGAGCTGCACCAACACCAGCAATCCCTCGGTGATGGTCGCCGCCGGTCTGCTGGCGAAGAACGCCGTCGAGCACGGCCTGCACCAGAAACCCTACGTCAAGACCAGCCTCGCCCCCGGCTCGAAGGTGGTGACGGAATATCTGGACAAGGCCGGGCTGACCCCCTATCTGAACCAGCTGGGCTTTAACACGGTCGGCTATGGCTGCACAACCTGTATCGGCAACAGCGGCCCCCTGCCCGAAGCTGTGCGCGAGGCGGTTCACAGCGCCGATCTGGTCGCGGCCGCCGTGCTGAGCGGCAACCGCAACTTCGGCGGACGCATCGGCCCGGATGTACGCGCCAATTTCCTGGCCTCGCCGCCGCTGGTGGTGGCCTACGCTCTGGCCGGGACCGTCGACATCGACCTGAATAACGACCCTATCGGGCTAGGACGACACCGGCGAAGCTGTCTACCTGCGCGACATCTGGCCGAGCAACGCGGAAATCATCGAAACCGTGCAGCAGTCGCTCTCGCCGGACATGTTCAGTGAGCAGTACGGCAACGTCTACACCGGCAACCCCACCTGGAACGATATCCCCAGCCCGGATGACCCGGTCTACCAGTGGGACCCGGACAGCACCTACATTCAGGAGCCGCCCTTCTTCATGGACCTGCCGCTGGAACCCGCAGCCGATCCAGCCGATCGAGCACGCGCGCGTGCTGGTTCAGGTGGCCGATTCGGTCACGACCGATCACATCTCTCCGGCAGGCGCGATTGCCATCAACAGCCCGGCAGCCGCTTATCTGCAAGATCACGACGTGGCCCCGCAGTATTTCAACAGCTACGGCTCGCGGCGCGGCAATCATGAGGTCATGATGCGCGGCACCTTCGCCAACGTGCGCCTGCGCAATCAGCTGGTGCCCGGCAGCGAGGGCGGCGTGACCTACTATCTGCCGAATGGTGAGGAAATGTCGATCTACGACGCCGCGATGAAGTACATCGACGACGGCACGCCGACTGATCGTCCTGGCCGGCAAAGATTACGGCATGGGGTCCAGCCGCGACTGGGCCGCCAAAGGCGTGCTGCTTCAGGGTGTGCGCGCGGCCATCGCCGAGAGCTTCGAGCGCATCCACCGCAGCAATCTGGTCATGATGGGCGTGCTGCCGCTGACCTTCGAAGACGGCCAGAGCTGGAAATCGCTGGGCCTGACCGGGCACGAGACCTATCGACATCCCGGTCACGGATGACGTGCAGCCCGGCCAGAAGCTGATCGTCACCGCCACCAGCGAAGACGGCACAGCAGAAGCAGTTCAGCCGTCACCGTGCGTCTGGATACGCCCGTCGAGGTCGAGTACTACAAGAACGGCGGCATCTTCCAGACCGTCCTGCGCAACTTCCTCAAAGAATAATGTTGTCGAAGACTAGAGAATAAAATGCCCGTCTCAATAGAGAGGCGGGCATCACAATTATCCTTACGCCTGAGGTAAATAGATTGTTTCGCCCTTTTCCATCACGTATTTCAACGGAATCTTTGGGATTATTGATGTCTCTTCCACCTCGTTCATGCCATCGCTTCTCCCATTTCTGATAATAAGGCTCTAAGTCATTTGGGGTCAGTCCATAAATCGCCCTGAGTTCGATACCTTCATATACAGCGAAAATCCAGTGAACTTTGCGATATTTTTCGATAATCAAGGGGTTGAGATGGTGATGCGTGGAAAAACTTCTCGTGAGTAGGATATTCACCGACTTTAACTCATACTCGTTGCCTTGGTCGTCAATTGCATCATTTCCTTCCCGTCCAGGTAGAACTTTGAGACCAGTTAGCAGCAATACTGCAACAGCTTCCCGCCATTGTCTTGGAAAATATCGTTGATTCCGTGACGCGATGCTAGTGCTTGATATTGACGGATGTAAGGAAATAGAGAAATCCAAAATTGCTTTATCTTTATGGGGTTTCATTGTAGTCTTTGAGGAGATCAGAAAGCTGGCAGTTCAAAGCAATTGCCAGTTTTTCCATGTTGTCAATAGAGATATTGCGCTCTCCTCGCTCAACAGAGCCAACGTATGTTCGATGTAGTCCCGATAGTTGAGCCAAGGCTTCCTGCGGTAAGTTTCGTTGTCGCCTTAGGTAGAGTAAGTTTGAAGCAAAAACCATTCTTGCAGATTTTTTAGCTGTTAACATATTAGGAAAATACTGATATGATGACTATATGTCTACAGACTATGAGTAGCATTATCGGGATGTGTTGCCATCATGACAGCT
Source organism: uncultured Chloroflexia bacterium (assembly GCA_963772595.1). GTDB lineage: Bacteria > Chloroflexota > Anaerolineae > Aggregatilineales > Phototrophicaceae > CAVYXZ01. The sequence goes on from CAVYXZ010000007.1 coordinate 266,898, forward strand.
AGTAGGATCACTTATTGTACAGAATTAGGCCAAGCCTATTGTGGTGACGCTCTCAATTTATTATCCACCTTGCCAGATAGTAGCGTTAATCTTGTTATCACAAGCCCTCCCTTTGCTTTACAACGCAAAAAAGATTATGGAAATAGAGAACAAACACAATATGTAGCTTGGTTAGCTGATTTCGCAAAAGTTGTATACGACAAGTTGACGGATGACGGAAGTTTTGTGCTTGATTTGGGAGGAGCCTACAGAAAAGGTATTCCAGCCAGAAGCCTGTACAATTTCCGAGTATTAATCCATCTTTGCGACGAACTTGGCTTCTTCTTAGCCGAGGATTTCTACTGGTATAATCCGTCCAAACTACCTAGTCCTATTGAATGGGTAAACAAAAGAAAACTCAGAGCTAAAGATGCCGTTAACACAATTTGGTGGTTAAGCAAAACAGAATTTCCTAAAGCAAATGTTTCCAACGTTCTTACTGAATATAGTGATCGAATGAAAAAACTCCTGGAAGATACCTGATAGAATTCTACACTCCAAAGTCCCGACCATCTGGACACAATATTGGTCGAAGTTTTCCAAGAACAACGGTGGATCAATACCTTCCAACTTGTTAAGTATTCCAAATTCTGATTCAAACAGTTTATACTTGCGTGGTTGCAAGACTGTAGGTATCAAAGCTCATCCCGCACGTTTTCCAGCAAAGCTTCCTGAGTTCTTTATAAGATTTCTGACAGACCCTCAAGACTTGGTGGTAGATATATTTGCAGGATCAAATACTACTGGTAGTGTCGCAGAGAGCGAAGGTAGGAAGTGGATTGCGTATGAAAAGTCCTTACAATACTTGGCCGCATCGGCGTTTCGCTTTCTCGATGCAGATATACCTGAAGCCGAGATTGAGGAAGTGTATGATTTGATTCTCTCTGGTGAAATTATAGATTTAAGAAAGTACACCAGACCAAAACTCTTCTAGGTTAAGCTTTGCAGGACAAGCTCTTTCGACATTGTGCTACAGATTAGAAATCTAATACATGCCTGATTATCGAATTCTAGCTTTTGACTCGGAACAATCCTGGGAAGCCTGGCTTGAAGCGCACTATAGCGAACCGGACGGCCTCTGGCTCAAGATCGCCAAGGCAGGCACGGGCATCCCCACGGTGACTTACGCCGAAGCGCTGAATGTCGCGCTGTGCTTTGGCTGGATCGACGGCCAGAAGCAGAAGTTTGACGACCAGTACTGGCTGCAAAAGTTCACGCCGCGCCGCGCCAAAAGCCCCTGGTCGCAGCGCAACAAGGGCCTGGTCGCGGACCTGATCGCCGCAGGCCGGATGCGTGAGGCCGGTCAGCAGGAGATCGACCGGGCCAAAGCCGATGGCCGCTGGGACGCCGCCTACGCCTCGCAGAGCAAGATCGAAGTGCCGGAAGACTTCCAGGCCGCGCTGGACGCTCACCCGGACGCCAAAGCCTTCTTCGCCACGCTCAACAGCGCCAACCGCTACGCCGTCCTCTACCGCATCACCACCGCCAAACGCGCCGAAACTCGCCAGAAACGCCTCACACAGCTCATTGACATGCTCGACCGGGGCGAGAAGCTGCACTAACTTCCGCCGACCTGACCCCGATTTCTGGCCTTCTGCTATAATGCAGGCCCCTGGAGGCATATCATGACCCAACCCGAAGTCGAAATCTACACCGATGGCGGCGCGAAACCCAATCCCAACGGCCCTGGCGGCTGGGCAGCCCTGCTCATCTCCGGCACGCATCAGAAAGAACTCAGCGGCGGTGAACGCAGCACCACCAACAACCGCATGGAACTCACGGCGGCCATCATGGCCCTGGAATCGCTCAAGGAACCCTGCGTGGTCAAGCTGCACACCGACAGCCAGTACCTCAAGAACGGCATCACGCAGTGGATGTACAACTGGCGCAAGAACGGCTGGAAGACCGCCAGCAAGAAGCCGGTCAAGAATCAGGACCTGTGGCAGCGGCTGGACGCGGCAACTCAGCGTCACGCTGTCAGCTGGGCCTGGGTCAAGGGGCACGACGGCCACGAACACAACGAACGAGTCGATCAACTGGCGACAGAAGCCCGCGAGCGCCTGACGAAATAGCGGCGCTGTGGTATAGTCCACGATCGCCATCACAGCACATGGAGAGAACCTATGCCCCGCTATGCCAACCGTGTATCGAGCTTTGGCACGACGATTTTCACTGAAATCAACAATCTGGCCCGCGAACATCAGGCCGTCAATCTCGGCCAGGGAATGCCCGATTTCGACGGCCCGCAGATGGCGATTGACGCGATGGTCGAGGCGCTGCGCTCCGGCACGGCCAACCAGTACGCACCGGGGCCGGGCGTGCTTGAACTGCGCGAGGGCATCGCGCGCCATGCAAGGGCCTTCTACAACCTGGACGTGGACCCCAAAGACATGGTGCTGGTAACTCCCGGCGGGACTGAAGCGATCTTACTGCTCGATCATGGGGCTGGTGGACGCGGGCGACGAGGTGGTCATCATCGAACCCTTCTTCGACAGCTACGCACCGGGCGTCATCATGGCGGGCGCGACGCCGGTCTACGTGCCGCTGCACCCGCCGGAGTTGGACCCTCGACCCGGACGAACTGCGGGCGGCCTTCAGCGCAAAGACCAAGGCGATCATCATCAACACGCCGCACAACCCCACCGGGCGCGTCCTCACCCGCGCCGAATTAACCTTGATCGCCGATCTTGACCAAAGAGTTCGACGCGCTGGTCATCTCCGACGAGGTCTACGAGCATCTGGTCTACGACAAGTCGCGCCACTTCCCGATGGCGACCCTGCCAGACATGTTCGAGCGCACCGTGACCATCGGCAGCGCGGGCAAGACCTTCGGCATGACCGGCTGGAAAGTCGGCTGGGTCTACGGCCCGGCGGAACTCGTTACAGGGGTCTGGCGTTCGCACCAGTTCACGACCTTCGCCACCAATCACCCGGCGCAGCGCGCGGTGGCCCAGGCTTTCACGCTGGGCAGCGATTACTACGAGGAATACCAGACGCTCTACGTCCACAAGCGCGACCTGATGATGCAGGCGCTGAGCGCCGCCGGGCTGACTTCGATCATGCCGCAGGGGACCTATTTCGTCATGGGCGATTTCTCGGACGTCTTCGACGGCGACGACGTGGCCTTTACCAGGCACCTGATTACCGAGATCGGCGTGGCCTGCATCCCGCCCTCGGCCTTCTTCAGCCCGGCGCACAAACACCTGACGCAGAATCACGTCCGCTTCGCCTTCTGCAAAAGCGACGACACCCTCAAAGCCGCAGCGGAGCGCATGGCGAAGTTGAGGGGATAATAACTAATATTGTCTTGATAATCCAGGAAACAGGAAACCAAGTGAAAAATCCACAGAGATGTTATTTCTTACCCATACGCTATCGGCTTATCCGGGCCAGTTTAGTTCTTCGCCCCTTCTTCAGGCATGAAAAGGAATTGGGGTTTGATACGCGTTTGCCGATGGGTTTGACAGAGTAGTTTATCTGCAATTTAAGTCGCCTGATCCTACTGGAGACGTTGGCTATTCTGTCAGGATTGATTTTGAACAACACTGTTCGCTCACAAAAGCGAATCTCTATGAAGAAGGCAGTGTTTTCTACATCAGCCACTTTTTTCGAACCCTCGAACATCTCAAAAAATGTAGAGAACAGTCAGGAAACGAATTGGAGTTCTTGAGGTTCTGCATTGCGATTGATGCCCATGCTCTGGTTGATGATCTTACGATTTCAGATACGAGGGCAGCAATGCGCTCGACGGAAGTCACGGATGGCCCGTATTTCAAGAAGTTCTTGGATTATGAGAAACTTGGCCGTCAGCCAATAGACAAACACCGATGGATGGTGGCATAGGGTTAATCAGGCGAGTTCGGGTCCGGTGGTATCGTTGGCGACGTCAGGCAGCTCCCGAGGCGAAATACTGCGCAAGGCTTTGTCGAAGAGGTACCTGGTGGATTTCGAATAGGCTAAGGGTTTTACCGATTATAGCTGCAAAGGGCTGAACCGCATGCTGCGGCCCTTTGTCTGGAGATATTCCGCCCCGCGCAGTTATCTAGCGTACCACTCTGGCGGCAGCCTTTCAAGCTGCATCTTTTAATGCCTGAAGCCACAATCCTTCGTTTCTGGAAACCCTACGACGTCCTGACCAAATTCACCGACGCGGAAGGCCGCCCCACCCTGGCGGATTACGTATGTCCTGCCGGCAATCTACGCCGCTGGTCGCCTGGACAAAGACAGCGAGGGCCTGCTGCTGCTGACCGATTCGGGCCGCATCAATCACCGCCTGACCGATCCCAAATTCGAGCATCCGCGCACCTACTGGGTGCAGGTCGAGGGCATCCCGGACGATGCCGCATTGGAGCAATTACGGCGCGGCGTGCAGATCAAAGGGGGATCTGACGCGACCGGCGCAGGTCGAGCGCATGGACCCGCCGGACCTTCCGCCACGCCCGGTGCCGATTCGTTATCGAAAAAATGTGCCGGATTCGTGGGTTGCGCTGACAATCACCGAGGGGCGCAATCGTCAGGTACGCCGGATGACAGCGGCGGTCGGCCACCCGACCCTGCGCTTAGTGCGCTGGAGCATCGGGCCGGTCACGCTGGCGGGATTCAGCCGGGCCAGTGGCAGCACCTGGATTCGCAGGCCTCCGCCGCGCTGTGGCAGTTGCTGAAGCCTTAAGCCGGAGCGCGCAGGCTCTGGATCAACTCGTCCAGTTCTTCATCTGTCATCCCGGCCCGAAGCTGCACGACAGTCTGCGCGATGAGCTTGGAACGGCGGAAGCGCTGTCGTGTCCGTCTGGCTCATGGGCGGCATGTTCACACGCGCCGCTTCCAGCAGCCGGTTCAACTGAGCCAAGCTGCTCGACCGAGAGGTCTTCCAGTTGGCTAAACACGAGATCGAGATTATCCATACGGTTCCACACTTTCTGTCACTGACTATTCCGCATTGTAACTCGCTTTCGCGCTGTATACAACCATACTCTGGAACTATTGTCGAGGCCGTTGATAATAGTAGGTTCAGCCTGGAGATTGAGTCCATGCGCTTAAGACTTGTGCTGCTGCTGGCAATCCTGCTGGCAGCGTGCAGCCCGGCCCTGCCCCAGCCCACCGGCCACACCGGAGATCTCCGCTTCCTGTTGGCACGGTGACGCATCAGCCAACCGCCGCGGCACGCTCATCTACAACGAGGTGATCCACATCGGCGGCACGGCGGCGGGCCTGCCCGACGACCGCTTCACGCTGACCCTGACCGCCCCCGAAAATCAGGAACTGGCCCGCACCAGCGTCACCGTAAATGATGGACAGTGGCAGCTTGACCTGCTGCACGGCTACGCGGATGTCCCCAGCGAGGTCGTCATCGGCGCATATCCCGACGACCCGGCCATCACCGACCCCTATGATCTCGCCATCGTGGTCATCGGCGGGCTGCAATACCGCCCTGAAGGCCGCTACGGGCATTTCACGCTGGACAGGACAGACATGGGCGGCGATCTCATGCCGGTCAGCGGCTTCGCCTCCGGCCTGGGTGAGGACCCGCTCACCCTGCGTCTGCTGAGCGGCAGCGGGCGATCTCATCAGCGAGGCCAGTGTGGACCTGGAGGACCCTTCCGGCCTCAACGAAGTCGCCTGGACTGCTGAACTGGCGCGCAATGACTACGTCGGCCCGGCCCGGCTCGAAATGCGCGATCCGCAGGGCGAAGTCCTCGACTCGCTCGACGTGACGGTGAGCGCCAGCGCGGGCTAGCCTTCGCGCCGAAAGTAAATGCTCTGGTTCCGCAACATATATGAAGTGTGCTGGGCGGAGGACCAATGTGTCCTCCCACCGGGCGAACACATCGGTCCGCAGTCCTCATACGCTCCAAGGTCTAGCACCGCCCATTCGTTAAGGGAGCCATGCCATATCCGCCCTTACAATAAAACTGCTTGTATAGAATCCACAAAAATTGAGGCTTTCGTGTGGACAAAACTCTTGGGCAGTGATAGAATGAAAATCATATTGATCGTATTCATCTGATGAATACGATAGTTTCTTCGGAAAAGCCCCATCATGAGCCAGATTGACCTCGAATTCCGAGCTTCTGAACTTCATCACCCGCCAGGGCTTTGCCAGCGGTGATCGCCTGCCTACCCTCTCCGAACTCAAAAGCGAAGAGATGCTTGGCCTCAGCACCAGCAAGATCCGCGAGCAGCTTGAAGTGGCGCGCGCGCTGGGTTTCGTCGAGGTGCGCTCTAAGACCGGGATGCGCCTGAAGGATTACGACTTCACTCCGGCGGTGCGGCTCAGTCTCTTCTTCGCGCTGGCGCAGGACCTGCGCAACTTCGAGTTGTTCAGCGAGGTCCGCACGCATATCGAGATCGCCTTCTGGCATGAAGGCTGCGCCCTGCTGACCGAGGAAGACATCCAGGTCATGCGCGACTGCCTGACGCAGGCGCAGGTCAAATTGCAGGACTCCTGGATTCAGATCCCCAACGCGGAACACCGCGAATTTCACATGCGCGTCTTCCACCGGCTCAACAATCCCTTTGTGGTCGGCATCCTCGAAGCCTACTGGGATGCCTACGACGCCGTCGAACTCAACCGCTATGCCGATTACGCCTACTTGCAACGGGTGTGGGAGTATCACGGGCGTATTCTGGAGGGCATTTGTGCGGGCGATTTCGACGCGGCGCTGCAAGCCTTTATCGAACACACTCAACTGCTGCGCTACCAACCGCGTATGCGGGACATGGAGAAAACTTAGTTTTCTGAAGGAGCGTTTTATTCGGACGACGACAATCAAACCTTCCTAAACCGTTCAATTGCGAAAGGAGACACGCGACTAGGCGCGTAACTATTATGGTTGCACAACTTCAGGATGATGCACTCACTAGATTTGAACCAACACGTCAACGACTTCGCCTTTATGGTTGCCACCAAGAATGGGTCCGGCAGCCAGACCTCGAACAACGTGCTGGTGCGGTCACTGTTCAACATGGGGATTCCGGTCAACGGCAAGAATCTCTTCCCCTCCAACATTAAAGGCCTGCCAACCTGGTACACGATCCGGGCCAGCAAAGACGGCTACACGGCGCGCCGCGATACGACCGAGATCGCCGTCGCCATGAACGAAGTGACCGCCGCAGAAGACATCGCCAACCTGCCCGCCGGTGGCGTTTGCATCCTGCCGCAGGAATGGAAATGGGCTCAAAGCCGCGACGACATTACCTACTACGAGATCCCGGTCAAAGACACGGTCGCGCCCTTCGATATCCCCAGCGCACGCCGCGATCAGGTCGCCAACATGGTCTACGTCGGTGTGGTGGCGCAGCTTGTTCGACATCCCGCTGAATTACATCCACGATGCCCTGATGGACAACTTCAAGGGCAAAGAAGAGCCGGTGCAAGATGAACTATCAGGTCATCGAGGCCGCCTATGCCAGTGGGCTGAGGAAAACCTGGAACGCAAACATCCCTATCGTTTTGCGCCGATGGACCTGACCCAGGGCAAGATCATGATTACCGGCAATGAAGCCGCGGCACTGGGCGCGATCTTCGGCGGGCTGACCGTCGCCGCCTGGTATCCGATCACGCCCTCAACCAGCTTCATCGACAACGTGCTGCACTTCAAGCACCTGCGCCAGGACCCGGAGACCGGCAAAGAAACCGTCGCCGTCATCCAGGCAGAAGACGAAATCGCCGCTGCCGGGATGATCGTCGGCGCAGGCTGGGCCGGCGCGCGCGCCCTGACCGCCACCAGCGGCCCCGGCATCAGCCTGATGGCCGAATTCGCCGGGCTGGCCTATTTCGCCGAAATTCCGCTGGTCATCTGGGATATTACCCGTATGGGTCCCAGCACCGGCCTGCCGACCCGCACCAGCCAGGGCGATCTGCTGTTCACCTATTTCCTGGGGCATGGCGACAGCCGCCAGGTGATCCTGCTGCCCAGGGACCCGGCGGAATGCTTCGAGTTCGGCTGGAAAGCCCTTGACCTGTCGCCGACCGGCTCCAGACACCCAGTCTTCGTCCTCAGCGATCTTGACATCGGCATGAACAACTGGATGGCGGATCCCTTCGAGTATCCTGACACACCCGATTGATCGCGGCAAGGTGCTGGATAAGACCGCGCTGGAAGACTTCTTCGCTGAACACGGCGAATGGGGCCGCTACAAAGACTATGATGGCGATGGCATCCCCTACCGCACGCTGCCCGGCACCGATCACCCACGCGCCGCCTATTTCACACGCGGCACGGGCCACGACGAATACGCCAATTACAGTGAAAACAGCGTCCAGTGGCTGCACAACATGGCCCGTCTGCACCTCAAGTTCGACACCGCGCGCAGCATCTTGCCTGCGCCGGAAATCGACCAGCAGGACGGCGTCAGCGTCGGCATCATCAGCTTCGGCAGCAACGACCCGGCCATCCAGGAAGCCCGCGACCGGCTGCGCGAAGACGGGATCGAGACCAATTACCTGCGCATTCGGGCACTGCCGCTGCGCGAAGTCGGTGACGGAGTTCGTCGCGGCGCACGAGCGCATTTACGTCGTCGAGAACAATTTCGACGGCCAGATGGCGAAGCTGCTGCGGATGGAGATTCCGCAGGATACGACCCACATCACGTCCCTTCCCCTGGGTGATGGTCTGCCCATGACCCCGCGCTTTGTTCACGAAAGTATCTTGCACGAGGAGCGCAAGTAAGATGGCGAAAACAAACCAACTCGGCCTGGAACGCACCGACTATAAAGCTGGCAAGAGTACGCTCTGCCCTGGCTGCGGCCACGACTCGATTTCCAACCAGATCATCAGCATCGCCTGGGAGCTGGGCCTGGACCAGCACAAGGTCATCAAGATGAGCGGCATCGGCTGCTCCAGCAAGACCCCGACCTACTTCCTGGGCCGCTCGCACGCCTTCAACGCCATTCACGGGCGGATGCCTTCGGTCGTGACCGGCGCGACCACCGCCAACACTGAACTGACCGCGATTGCCGTCAGCGGCGACGGCGACAGCGGCAGCATCGGCCTGGGCCAGTTCAAGCACCTGATCCGCCGCAATGTGCCGATGGTCTACATCATCGAAAACAACGGCGTCTACGGCCTGACCAAAGGCCAGTTTTCCGCGACTGCCGACGAAGGCCAGATCCTGCGCTACTATGGCAAGAACGAGATGCCGCCGATTGATCTGGCGCTGGAAGCGGTCGTCGGCAATTGCAGCTTTGTGGCGCGCAGCTTCTCCGGCGATCCCAGCCAGGTCCAGACGCTGCTCAAGGCGGCCCTGGCCCATAAAGGCACGGCGATGATCGACATCATCAGCCCCTGCGTGACCTTCAACAATGCGCCGACTTCGACCAAGAGCTATCCCTACGGCAAAGAGCACGAGCACGCGCTGCACGAGCTTGAACTGCTGACGCCGGATTTCATCCAGGAACAGGAAGAAATCCACATCAACGGTTACAGCGAGGGCGAGACCATCGACGTCAAGATGCACGATGGCTCCTACATTCGCCTCAAGAAGACGGATTACGACTACGACCCGCGTAATCTGTCCCAGGTCATCGAGACGCTGGAAATTGCTCACCGCGATCACATTTTCCTCACCGGCCTGCTCTACTACGAAGAGCCGCGCCTGACTCTGGCGGAAACAGCCGATCTGGTGGATACGCCGCTGGCACGCCTGGACAGCAAATACCTGCGCCCCTCGCGCGAGGCGCTGGCAGAGGTCATGCAAAGCCTGAAGTAGCACCTGTTTAGATCAAATCACGACGACGTGACCTCCCGGCAAGGTCGCGTCGTTTTTTCTCCCCTCAAAACTGGGGGCCGCACCGCAGCCGACTGGCCCTATAATACGGCTTCGGATAGATTTGTGCCCCTTGTCACAATCCCCCCATTTCTGGGGGTATTGGTGCATTTCGCGGCAGGATTTGTATTTTCAAAAGCATTGGCTATGTCGTGCGCGCCCATATCGAATTAGGATATGAGCAGCGCAGCATCAATTGAGGATCGACTATGACAGATTATTACCGGCTGAGCGTCGAGGACAGCCTTGACCAACTCGATGTACGCCAGAGTGATGGGCTGAGCACGGCAGAAGTCGAGCGGCGGCAGGCCCAATATGGCGAGAACAGCCTCCCCGCCGGTGAAGGAACCAACTGGGTTGAACTCGTCATGGGGCAGTTTACCGACCTGATGGTCATTATCCTGATGGTCGCCGCCGCGATTTCCTTCGCCCTGGGCGATGTGAAAGACGTCATCGTCATTCTTGCCATCGTCATCCTGAACGCCATCCTGGGCATCTACCAGGAATACCGCGCCGAACGCTCGCTGGCCGCCCTCAGCGCCATGCAGGTGCCGCAGGTGCGGGTGCGGCGTGAGGGTACGATTCACCAGATCAGCGCCGAAGACTTCTGGTGCCAGGCGACATTGTGCTGCTGGAAGAAGGCGACCGCATCCCGGCGGATGGTCGTCTGGCCGAATCGGTCAATCTTCAGATAGACGAATCGGCGCTGACGGGTGAATCAATCCCCTCGCAAAAACGCACCGCCGCCATTGATCACGACGACAGCGTAGCCCTGGGCGACCGCGATAACATGGTCTACATGGGCACCAATGTCAGTTATGGCCGGGGCGTCATGGTCATCACCGAGACCGGGCTGCAAACCGAACTGGGCAACATCGCGGCCATGCTGCTGCAAGTTCAGCAGGGCATCACCCCGCTTCAGCGGCGGCTCAACCGCCTGGGCCAGATCTTAGCGATTGGCGCGGGCATCATCGTCGCCATCGTCTTCCTGGCCGGGGTCCTGCGCGGCATTCCGGCTCAGGATATGTTCCTGACCGCCATCAGTCTGGCGGTGGCCGCCGTGCCGGAAGGTCTGCCTGCGCTTATCACCATCAGCCTATCGTTGGGGGCCAGCCGCATGGTCCGGCGTCATGCCCTGATACGGCGGCTGCCTGCGGTCGAAACGCTCGGCTCCGTCACCGTGATCTGCTCGGACAAGACCGGCACGCTGACCAAGAACGAAATGACGGCCACGCAAATCTCACTGCCTCATCACGCCAACGTCTCTATCTCCGGCATCGGCTACACCCCGCAAGGCGAATTCGCCATCGAAAACCAGCGCATTACCGACCTGAACAACGACGGCAAAGACGACCTTTCAGTATCGCGCATTGTGCGGGCCATCGCCCTCTCGACCAACGCCTACCTGGAACAAAACGGCAGCCAATCCAGCGTCGTCGGGGATACGACCGAAGGCGCGTTGATCGTCGCGGCCCAAAAGGTCGGCGTGACCCGTGAAGGCCTCGAACAGGACCTGCCGCGCGTGGCTGAACTGCCCTTCAGCAGCGAGCGCAAGGCCATGACGACCATCCATAAGGTCGCCAGCCCGGAGGCAGAGGACATCTTCGAGGAGGCCCCCTACATTTCAATCACCAAAGGCGCGCCTGACCAACTGGTGCGCTGGGCCACGCACGAAACCGCGCCGCATGGGCCGGTCCTGCTCAGCGAAGAGCGGCGTCAGGAGTGGTTCCAGGAGATCGACAGCATGGCCGGGGATGGCCTGCGCGTGCTGGGAATCGCCTACCGGCCACTGGATACGGTGCCGGAGGAAATTACGCCGGAGATCGAACGTGATCTATATTTGCTGGGTCTGGTCGGCATCCTCGACCCGGCGCGGCCCGAAGCCAAAGCCGCTGTCGAAACCGCGCGCCAGGCCGGTATCCGCAGCATTATGATTACCGGCGATCACGCCCTGACTGCCGAATCCATCGCCAGAGACCTGGGCATCCTCGAACCCGGACAGAAGGCCGTCACCGGCAACCAGCTTGATACCATGAACGACGCCGAGCTGCTTGACACGCTCAAGATCACGTCCACCTTCGCCCGCGTCTCCCCGCAACATAAACTGCGGCTGGTCCAGATATTACAGGGACAAAAAGAGATCGTCGCCATGACCGGCGATGGCGTCAACGATGCGCCTGCCCTCAAACAAGCCGACATCGGCGTGGCGATGGGCATTACCGGCACCGACGTCAGCAAGGGCGCTGCCGAAATGGTGCTGACCGACGACAACTTTGCTTCTATCGTCAGCGCGGTCGAAGAAGGCCGCGTCATCTACGATAACATCCGCAAGTTCATCAAGTACCTGCTGAGCTGCAACGTCGGCGAGATTCTGGTCATGTTCGTGTCGCTGCTGATCGGCCTCAAGATCCCGCTGCTGGCGATTCAAATCCTGTGGATCAACCTCGTCACCGACGGCCTGCCCGCGGTCGCGCTGGGCTTCGAACCACCAGAACGCGACGTTATGCACCGCAAACCGCGCCCACGTGATGAAACCGTCCTGGCCGGGGGCGTCGGGCGGCACATTGTCAGCTTCGGCATCCTGATCGCCTTCCTGACTCTCGCAGCCTATGCCTGGGGCTATGTCAAATATGACATGGAACCCTTCAGTCCTTCACTCGGTATCGAGAGGATGTCGGCGCAGGAACTGGGGGGCATCGTCGGCGAACAGCATATCCCGGCGGATTGGGAAAGCCTGAGCGCCGAGGAACGCATTGCGCAGTATCTGCAAGACGAAAGTCGCAGCACTGCACAGGAGGAGAGCAGCGAGGGTCTGATCGCCCTGGCCGAACGCCTGCCGCGCACGCTGGCCTTTACCGTTCTGGCGCTGACGCAGATGTTTGAGGTCATCGCCATCCACGCAGGCAACCGGGCCTCCTTCTTCAAAATCTGGTTCAGCCACAACCGCATTCTTTTGTTCGCGGTGCTGTCTTCGACCCTTTTGCAGTTAGCAGTGGTCTACGTGCCCTTCTTGCAACACACTTTCGAGACTCTCCCGCTCGACCCGGAGGAGATCATTGGCGCTGCACTCATCGCTTCGGTGGTGTTGTTTGTGGGCGAAGCGGAAAAGCTGGTGAACCGGCGTCATACGGATGAACATCTGATGGGAGCGCCCGCCTGATGGCATAAGCACCACTACCATAGAACATAGGGACACGGCGCACCCGTGTCCTTTCTTACTAGGGAAGAATCACACGGCCCTGCATCTGCGCCGGGACCTTGAGGCCCATGCGCTGGAGGATCGTCGGGGTGATGTCCATCAACTGCTGGCCCTCGACCTTACCTGCGCCCGAACGGCCTGGCTCATAGAGGACGAACATACCTTCCATCGCGTGATTGGCGTCGTCAGGGCCGGTATCGTTATCCAATGTGAAATGGCGACCATGCCCCAGGCTGCCCACCGAGCGCCAGTGCAAATCGCCGAAATAGATGAGCAAATCCGGCGCGACCCGCTCTACACGCTGGTAGATCGCTTCCGGCTTGAAGCTCTGCGTGCTCAGCGCCTGACCTTCCGGGCCAGGAATCGCCCGCAGCGCGGCAGCGAGTTCATCTCGTGTCGAGTTCGTAAGCTTCCTGAGGGACGATACCCTGCGGTTCGCGGCCCGCTACGTTCAGAAACACGCGCCCGGCGTATCCTCCGGTCCCCCAGGCCCGCGTGCGTGACCAATCCACGTCAAGCTGCTCGAAAGGCGTAATCTGGCCCTCTGGCGGGGTGCTGCGCAGGCTCAGCCAGCCCTCGCGCCACAGCCATTCATTCACGCAGATGCCACCGTCCATGCGCTTGACTCCGTGATCGCTGACCACCAGGACGGTCACGTCATCACCGGCCATCTCGATCAGCGTCCCAGCCATTTCGTCGATCATGGCGTAGTAATCGTGAATCGCGCTGCTGAAGCTTGCCTCGTGCAGCCGGTGCATCGGGTCATGATAGCGCCAGAATCCGTGATGGATGCGGTCCACGCCCATATTCACGTGCATGAAGAAGTCCCAGGGCGCGGCGCGGATGCTGTGCTTGAGCAGTTTGAACTGGATCTCGGTCATATCGATGATGCGCTGCAAGAGGTCCGCTTTTTCCAGCGTGCGGAACTCGCGCACGTCGAAGCGATAATCGGGTGTGACGCCCAGCACTTCCTGCTTGAACATGGCGGGGTAAGTGAAAGCGCTGCTGGTGCCGGGGGTCAGGAAGCCGCTCACCAGCCGCCCTTTGAGCGGATGCACCGGGTAAGTCTGGGGCACGCCAACGACGCAGGACTCCAGCCCGGCCTCACTCAAGTAATCCCAGACCCGCCGCGCGCGCACGATCTCGCTGTTGGCGACCGCCTGCCGCTCGTAACTGCAATCCGCCCGGTCGCGGAAGCCGTAGATGCCCAGCGAGCCGGGGTCCTGACTGCTCAGCATACTGCTCCAGGCCGGGATGGTGATGCAGGGGATGCAGGACTGCAACTGGCCCCAGGTCCCCTGCCGCCGCAGGCCGGAAAGCACCGGCATATCGCCAGCAAACTGCTCAAAAGCAAGTTCTGGGCTGGCGCAATCCCAACCCAGAACCAGAAATCGTTTACGTTTTTTGCCGCGCAGCAGCCAGGTCACAGCATACCGATCTAGTTATGCGAACTGTTGCTCGGCTGCTTCGGGGTGAGGCCCTCACGCTTCAGATATTCGAGGATTTCCATCGCATTGTCTTCCGGCGTATAGCCAACCGTGTGCAGCGTGAGTTCGGGGTTGTGCGGTGCCTCATAAGGATCGTCAATGCCGGTGAAGCCGGTGATCTGCCCCGCGCGCGCTTTGGCGTACAGGCCTTTGGTGTCGCGCGATTCGCAGACTTCCAGCGGCGTATCGACATAGACCTCGATGAAGCCCGGCCCGACCATATTGCGCACATCATTGCGGGTGGCCCGGTAAGGACTGATGGCCGCGCAGATGACGATCCCGCCGTGCCGCACGATCTCCGCCGCGACAAAGCCGATGCGCCGGATATTGGTGTCGCGGTCTTCCTTGCTGAAGCCCAGGCCCTTGGACAAATGCGTGCGCACGATGTCGCCATCCAGCACCGTAACCTGACGGCCATGCTCCAGCAGCAGCGTCGTCAGCACCTGCGCCATCGTGGATTTGCCCGCCCCGCTCAGGCCGGTGAACCAGATGCAGGCCCCCTGGCGGTGGCGCGGCGGATACGCTTCACTGAGGATCTCGGCCACCTCCGGGCGTGTGAACCAGGGCGGCAGCGTCTTGCCATTGCGCAGATATTCCTCACGGACCTGCGTGCCGGAAATATCGGCCACCGTCACGCCCGTCGGTACTTTAGTGACCTCCTCGTAACGTTCTTCCTCGGTCAGGTAGACCAGCTTGCGGAAGGGCACTACCTTAACACCCAGTTCTTCCTCATGCGCCTGCACCAGTTCCTGCGCGTCATACGGCCCATAGAAAGGCTTGCCTTCCAAATCGCTGCCCGGACCGGCGTGATCGCGCCCGATGATAATGTGATTCGCGCCGTAGTTGCGGCGAATAATCGCGTGCCAGACAGCCTCACGCGGCCCGCCCATACGCATCGCCAGCGGCAGCAGCGAGAGCAGGATACGGTCGGGGTCGTAATAATTCTCGACGAGCGCGCGATAAGCCCGCACCCGCGTGAAGTGATCCACGTCGCCCGGCTTGGTCATGCCCACGACCGGGTGCAGCAGCAGGACGCCATCGACCTCCTGGGCAGCGCGTTTGGTCAGTTCTTCGTGCGCCCGGTGCAGCGGATTGCGCGTCTGGAAGGCCACGACATTTTCGAAGCCGTACTGTGCCAACTGCGCGCGCGTCTGGGTCGGTGTGCGGCGAAGCGGCTTGAAATCGTGATGCTGCGGCAGCTCCAGCACTTCCAGCTTACCGCTCAGATTATGCCCGCCCCAGCGGTGCATTTCGGCCACGATAGGATGGCGCGGGTCCAGCGTGCCGTAGACTTTCTGGGCCTCTTCCTCACGATCCCAGTCGTAAATCTCTTCGACCGTCATGATCGCCAGCAGGTTGTTACGCGAATCGCGCAGCGCGATGTCGCTGTCAAGGCTGATCGGGCCGTCGCCGTTCACCGGCAGCGTGATCGGCAGCGGGAACAGCGTGCCGTCTGCCAGACGCATGGTATCGAGGACGGACTGGTAATCCGCCTTCCCCATAAAGCGATCCAGCGGCGAGAAACCGCCGACGCTCATCACTTCCAGGTCACAGACCGTCCTCTCGGAAAGCTGGATCGACGGCAGCGTCGAGGCGTAGGCCTTGCGCTCCTCCAACGCCTCCTCTGCGGCGAAAAGACTGACGAGTGTGCCACCATACGGGGCGATGATCGAATTAGACATGATTCTCCCTATGTCGATTGTGTGCGCATGTCAGGCTGGCTCTGGCAGTGGGGCAGCGGCGCGGCGCAGCAGTCTGTAAAATCCTGGAATGGCGAACAAAACTGCCTGACGGTGTTGTTTTCATAGCCAGTGGGGTCGCAATGCCCGTAAATGCTCTGTTGCCTGCAAGAAAAGATGGTCTGATTTCAGGCCACTGAAAAGTATACGCCCATGTCTAAACTCAGGCAACCCGCGAAAGACGGCGCGCGACGAAGACCAGGAGGATGCTGAGCGCGTACAGCGCCATGAGCGGTCCCATCACCAGCATCATGTTGACCGGGTCAATTGTCGGCGTAATCAGCGCTGCTGCGACCGCCGCGCCAATCACCGCGATTCGCCAGTTGTGAATCAGAGCACGCGGGCCGATCAAGCTCAGGTAGCCCAGCACAAAGAAGACCAGCGGGGTTTCGAAAGCAACGCCCATCCAGAACACCAGCGAGGTGACAAAACTGAGGTAGAGAATCCGCCGTCCATTCCGAACGGAAGAGATTTTGCTGGAATCCTTCAAGGAATCCTAACGCAGGCGGCATTAACACGAACCAGGAGAATAGAACGCCAACGATAAACAAGAGCGTCACTGCCGGCAGCGAGATCAAGACGACCCGTTTTTCGCGCCGGGTCAGGCCGGGGAAGACGAACATCAGCAGCTGGTAGGTAATCATCGGGATAGCGAAGGCCGCGCCCAGCATGATTGACACCCGGAAGAAGGCGACCACACCGCCGGTCGGCCCCAGTACCTGAAACTGGCATTTCGAATAGTCGATGACCAGATGATCGTAGTCAATCGTCTCACCCTGCGCCGCCATGTCGTTCAGGGTGGTGACTTTACAGTAGGGTCCTTGCAGCACTTCCAATGTAGGCGTTGCCAGCGCGACGCCAATCAGCGTCCCGATCACCAGCGCGAACGCCGAACGAAACACGCGGATGCGCAGTTCGTTGAGATGGTCGAAGAAACCCATCCGAGCGCCATTGCCGTCCTCATCATCATATTCGTCGTCGAGATCAGGTTCCGGGGGCGGGGGTGGGGGTGCTTGCCTGCGCAGACGCGGCACTTTCAAGCTGGGCACTGCTTACTCCTTTGACTGTGGCTTGCGTCCATTGCTGGACCAGGTGCCAAAACCCGAGTCGCCATCCGAGCCAGAATCGCCCGCCCAGGTGCCAAAATTAGTCTGGGCTTTCGGCTTCGACTGCGGCTTGTTCACACGGCTCATGACCGCCTGGTTGCTGCGTCCGTTGGTCGGTTTCGCCGCCGTATTAATTGATGCATTGGCGGCCTTCACGGTCGAATTCGCAGCCTGAGCGGTGTCTTTCGTGACTGTCTTGATCTGGTTGACCTCGGTGTTCACATCCTTCAAAGCTTCCTGCATCGGCCCGGTGATCCCGCTCATCGCTTTGGCCGCTTCTCGCTTGAGGTTTGCGCGGGTGGGCACTTCACGCGGCAGTTGGATGCCGACGCCTGCCGAATCAAATTCGTCTTGCAGCACGTCTACGGTCTCTTCCCACATCCGCCGGAACTTCGCCACATAGGTGCCCAGAATATACATCCACTGCACCATCCGTTTGGGACCGGCAACCACCAGCATAATCACGATAATAATAACGAATTCTTCGCCGCCTACTCCCAGGATGTTCATACAGTACCTTCTCCTTTAAGTGCCCGAAGCGATTTGAGAGTCTCCTCATCGAGCACCATCTTACCCAGCACGCCGTTGACGAATCGCAGCGAGTTCTCCGAACCGAAGATCCGCGCCAGACCGACCGCTTCGTCGATCACCACGCCCGGCGGTGCTTTTTGCTCAATTGCCAGTTCAAGGATCGCCATCCGCAGGATATTCAGGTCAATCTTGGCGATCTGTTCCAGCGGCCATTCGGCCACAAACTGATGGATCACAGTGTCAATCGCGTCACGACGCGCCATAACACCCCGTACCAGGAAGCGCACGTAGCGTGCCTCCCGGCGGCCAGGGTCCTGCGCTTCCAGACGGGCCGCGATAACTTCGTCGGGCATGTGATGCGTCGTGTCCAGCTCGTACAACACCTGCAAGGTAATGCGCCGGGCGAAGCTCCGATCCGTCGCTGGCGCGGCGTGATCGACCACTTCGACACTGATTTCGTCGTCCGGGTCCAACTCAGGCATATTCATCAAACATGGTACCCAAGCTCATTACTCAACCTGATAGTAAGTGTACTGCAAATGCGGGCCTTTGCCCATATCGTCCTCAGCCCCCCAGAAATTGGGCTATTGACCCAAAACGGATAAAATGCTAAGCTGTCCGCGTTGTTATGAAATGCCGAAAGGAGTAGGGATCGTGATCGGAATCGTTTCTCGCGGAACCAACGTCGGAGAACCTGCCTGCGCTTGTTAACGTCTCGCCACTACGTCGATGACACAAGCCACAGGCGCGACCGTGGCTTTTTTTACGCCATTCGCCTGGGTTCACAGGAGATCGTAACGGATTTCTAAAGTTCAAACAGCCGAATGACTGCTCAAGGAGAGAACGTCATCATGTTTATCAACTGGCAACATGCACAGTGGGACAGTAATCAGCGCATCAAACAGGCTCACCAGGAGCGAGAACACGACCGTCTGGTCAAGCAAGTCATGCTCGCCCAACGAATGCAGCGATCCAACCGCCTTCGCCTGCCTGACCTGCGCAGCCTGTTTCAGCGCAGCCCGCGCGCCGCGCAAAGCCCGCAGCCGCGCACCGAACAGGTCCTGTCCTGAACCCAGCCGTCGCAGTGAACCCACTGCGGCGGTTTTTGTTTTCGCCCACGAGGTTATAATACAGTTATGAAACGTGCCCTTATCTTCGACTTCGGCGGTGTCATCATGAAGACCCGCGACTACAACCCACGCCGCGCCTGGGATGAACGCCTGGGCCTTCCGCCGGGCAGCGTCGAAGCGGTGGTGCATGGCAGCGAGTCCTGGCGCAGAGCACAAAGCGGCGATCTCAGCCTGGGAGCCTATTGGGACGCCGTCGCACGTGATCTCAAGCTCGACCCGGCGCAGGTCAAAGCGCTGGCGCAGGATTTCTACAGCGGCGACCGGGTCGATTCAAGCGTCACCGATCTGATCCGGCAGTGGCGCGATGAGGGGTATCCGCTGGCCCTGTTGAGCAATGACAGCCCGGCCCTGGTGGAAAAGCTGGAGCGGCTGGGCCTGGACAGCCTCTTTGACACGGTCGTCATCTCCGGGCTGATCGGTGTGATGAAACCCGATGCCCGCGCCTATCAGGCCGTGCTCGACCGTTTGCAGCGCCCGGCAGCTGCCTGCGTCTTCATCGACGACATGCCCGCCAACGTGGCCGGGGCGGAGGCGCTGGGCCTGCGTGGCATCCGTTACCAGGATGGGATGGATCTGGAAAAAGCGCTTGCGCCGCTGCTAAATATGGAACATAGTTAAGTGTAATCGCAGCATGAAAACGACAGGACGAAAGCGATGCAAAACATAACCCTCCAGGACATTCTCTGGCGTCTGGGTATTTATTACGGCTATGGCAATAGCCCCCTCATCTGGAACATTCTGATTTACATCGTCTTCATTTTCACGCTCATCACCATGCTCATGCAAGGCGATAAGGCCCTCCTGACGACCGTTCTATCTGCGGTCGGGATGCTCTGCTGTCTCGTCGCCAAACTCGCCATTTTCGACGTACATTCCTTTGGCACGCTGATCGTCCATTCCGGGATGTTCCTGCTGCCTGCGCTGGTCGCCGGGATGACGACCAGTGGCAAGTCACGCGCGCCTGCCGTTCTGGCGTCCGTCGTCGGCGCAGTGTTCTTCTTCTTATTCTGGTTCTTCTTCCAGGCCTGATACCAGGATATTTCGGACGGCGTTATGCGGCTGGTCTATCTTGCTCTGGGCTGGACCGCCGGGATCGTCCTGGCCGCCAACAATGCCAGCCCTTCGCCGGGTGTTCTGCTCGCCTGGGGGGCGCTGCTGGCGCTGAGCGTCTGGCTATGCTGGTACGACAGACGCTGGTGGACCGTCGCCCTGATCGCCTTTACGCTGGGCGGGCTGCGGATGAGCCTCGTGCCGCGCAGCAGTGACCTGGCGGCCTTCAATAACAGCGGCGGACTCAGTATCACAGGCCGCGTCGTGGCCGAGCCAGACCGCCGTGACACCGAAACACAGATTCAAGTCGAGGCCGAGACGCTGAACTCGTGCCGGAACGACCACGCCGATCAGTGGCCGGGTCCTGGTGCAGGCCCCGCGCCTGTTGGAGGCCCGCATCGGTGACCAGGTGAGCGCAACGGGTTTGCTCATCGCACCGGGCGAATCTGATACCTTTTCCTATGCCGATTACCTGGCGCGCGCCGGAGTCTTCAGCATTATGCGCGACGCCTCAGTCGAAGTGCTCGGCCACAGCCCCTCACTGCTGGGCAGCCTGAGCGATCTGAAAGCCCGTGCCGCACAATTCATCGTGCAGGCCCTGCCGGAGCCGCAGGCGAGCCTGCTGACCGGTATCCTGCTGGGCAACGCGCGCGGCATCGCCCCGGCGGTCGAGGAGGCGTTCCAGCGTGTCGGCGTGGCGCACGTGATCGCCATCAGCGGCTTCAACATGGCGATTCTCAGCGGCGTGGTGATGGGTTTCCTCGAAACACTGCGTCTGCCGACCCGGCGTGCCGCCTTGATCGGCATCGGCGTCATTGCACTGTACAGCCTGTTTGTCGGCGCGAATCCCTCCGTCCTGCGAGCCGCCATCATGAGCAGTCTGCTGGTGATCGGCACGGCCATGCGCCGCAAGACCTACGTCCCGGCCTCGCTGGCCCTGGCTGCCGTGCTGATGTCCGCCCTCAACCCTACCCTGCTATGGGATATCGGCTTCCAGTTGAGTTTCTTCGCCACGCTGGGGCTGGCGCTCTTTGCCGATCCACTCAGCCTCCTCTCTGACCGCCTGCTGGCCCGTCTTGCGCCCGCATCCCTGGCGCAGCCGCTCGGCAGCCTGCTGGTCGAACCTGCCGCCGTCACTCTGGCCGCGCAGATCACGACCCTGCCGCTGACGATGGTCTATTTCAGCCGCCTGTCGCTGGTATCGCTGCTGGCAAACCTGCTGGTGCTGCCGGTGCAGGCCTGGCTGCTGGTCCTGGGCATCCTGGCCGTGCTGCTGGCCTTCGTGCTGCCAGCCGTCGCACAGGTGCTCTTCTGGTTTGACCTGGTGCTGCTGTCCTGGACGATTGGCGTTGTCAGGCTTTTCGCCCGCCTGCCCTTCGCCGATGTCGAACTGCACATCGACCCGCGTCTCGTCGCCGCGTTTTTCATCGTTCTGTTAGGAGCCGCCATGCTTCATGCCACCCAACCGGCCTGGGCGCTGCGCCTGGCCCGCGCCATCCGCCAGCGCAGTGTCACCAGCGCAGCCCTCTTCGCCGGGGCATCGACCCTGCTGCTGAGCGCGGCGGTGCTGTTCAGCCGCCCGGACCACATGCTGCACCTCTGGCTGCTTGACCTGGGCCACAGCAACGCCGTCCTGATGCAGTCGCCTGGCGGCGCGCAGATCCTGGTCGATGGCGGACGCTTCCCCTCGCGCTTGCTGACCGCCCTGGGCGACCGGATGCCGTTTTACGACCGCGAAATCGAGGTCCTGATGCTGACACAGCCGGACGAAAACGACACGGGCGCGTTGAGCGCCGTGCTGAATCGCTACGATGTCGGTCTGGTGCTGAGCAACGGCCAGCCCAACCTGAGTCCTGCCTTCAGCGACCTCGAAACGCAGTGGGCTGGGCTGCCACAGGTGAAAGCGCGCGCGGGCTATCACCTGGACATGAACGACGGGCTGACGCTTGAGGTCCTTCATCCGACGGACGAGCCGGGCCTGGACGACAGCCTGAATGCGAAGCCATTGGTGACGCGGCTGCGCTATGGTGCGGTATCTTTTTTGCTCACAGGTGATCTGAGTGTGGCAGGCCAGCAGAGCCTGTTGGAGAACGGTCAGTGGCCGCAGGCGACGGTATTACAGCTTCCTCAACATGGCGGGGCGGAGACTCTCGATGCGGCGTTCTTGCGGGCGGTCCAACCGCAGCTTGCCCTGGTCGAGGCCGACCCGGCGAACCGTCTGGGCGACCCGGACCCCGATACGCTGGCGATGCTGGACGATACACCGGTCTATCGCACGGATAAATCGGGCACGCTGCATCTGTGGACGGATGGGGTGCAGTTATGGCTGCAAGCGGAGCATTAGCGCAGAATCAAAAGCAGCGCGGCAGATTGTCTGCTGCGCAGTCGGAAAACTTGATTGAAGAGAATAGAGGCTGGATCAGCCCTTGTCTTCGTCGTGTGCCGAAACTTCGACCTCAACCCGCTGCCGGGGCGCGAATTGAATCTCAGCCGCCGGAGACCGCTGCGGTTGTGACTGCGGCGGCGGGGCCTGCATGGCAGGAGGCTGCGGCGTGCGCGTCTTGTTGACTTCCTGGATACCGTTGCGAACGACGGTCAGTGTCTTCAACAGATGCTGCTCCAGGCGGGAAAGCTCGCCCAGGATATAGGTATCCGCATCGGCGACAATCGCTTCTGCTTCCTGGCGCGCCTGTTCGATGATGTTGGCCGCCCGGTTCTGCGCTGCCTGCACCGAGACTTCCTGATCGAGGAGCGCTTCGCTGCGTGAGCGTGCCTGCTGGACCACCCGCGCCGCTTCTTCGTTCGCCTGCGCCATGACCCGTTCGCGCTGTTCCAGAATCCGCGAGGCTTTCTCGATCTCTTCCGGGACCGAAATGCGCATCTGGTCGATGATCTCCAGGGCACGTTCCTCGTCGATCATGGTGTACTTGCTGAAGGGCATGTGACGCCCTTCGTCGATCAGATCTTCCAAGCGGTCAACCAGGTGTTGTATATCCATGCGACATTCCCCTTTACTAATCCCGAATGCTGGTTGTGTAACCCGGGCTGCTCTCTTTAGCGTGCAGTTCCGCAAAACGCACCTTCAGGGCCTCGGCTACAAACGCTGGCACCATGCTGCTGACATCTCCCCCCAGTTCCGCGATCTCCCGGATCGTGCTGGAACTGATATGCAGGTGCCGCTCGTCGGCCATCACCGCGACGGTCTCGATACCGGGTGCAAGCTTTCGGTTGGCTATTCCCATCCTGAATTCTAGCTCAAAATCGGAAAACACGCGCAAGCCGCGAATGAGCGCCATTGCACCGATTTCCTTCGCATAGTTTACAGTCAAACCCGAATATGGCGCAACCCGGATATTAGTATCATCCCTAAAGGCTTCCTTTGCCAGTTTCACACGGGCATCCAGGCTGAACAACAGCGGCTTTTTGGGGATGTCGTAGACGCCCACGATCACCTCGTCGAAGATGCGTGCAGCGCGCCGGGCGACGTCGATGTGCCCGTTGTGGATCGGGTCCAGCGTCGCCGGATAGACAGCAAGTCGTGGCATCACGTTCTCCTAGCTTACGTCGCTGCGCTCATTTTGCAGCAGGCGTACCCGTTCCGCCAGCAGGCGATGCTGCCCCTGCGTCAGTTCCGGGTCTTCCTCATAAATAGTGCGGGCTTCGCGCTGCCCCAGTTCGACCAGCTCCGGCGAAATGAACTCCGCCAGCCTGAGCAGGCCGCCGCCGCTCTGGCGTGTGCCCAACAGATCACCCGGCCCGCGCAGCTGCCAGTCCATCTCGGCCAGCCGGAAGCCATCGGTGATCGATTCCAGCGCCAGCAAGCGTTCACGCGCTTCCGGTGCGTTGCTATCAGGGATCAACAGGCAGTAGGAGGCATGTTCGCCCCGCCCCACCCGGCCCCGGAACTGGTGAAGCTGCGCCAGGCCGAAGCGGTTCGCGCCTTCGATGACCATCACCGAGGCGTTGGGAATGTCTACACCCACCTCAGCCACCGAGGTCGTCACCAGCACATCGAAATCGCCCTGGCTGAAGGCGCTCATGATCTCGTCTTTTTCAGCGGGTTTCATGCGCCCGTGCAGCAGCCCGACATTATAGCGGAAGAAGACCTGTTTGAGTTCGTCAAAGGCCGCCACCGCTGCCCGCGCCTCAATCGTCTCCGATTCTTCAACCAGCGGATGCACGATGAAGGCCTGCCGTCCCTGGTCAAGCTGAGCTTCGACAAAGCTGAAGATGCGCTCGCGCGCTACCGGGTCCACCACGCGCGTCTGCACCGGCTTACGACCGGGCGGCATCTCATCGATCACCGTCAGGTCGAGGTCCGCGTGCATGGTCAGGGCCAGCGTGCGTGGGATGGGCGTGGCGGTCATCACCAGCAGATGCGGGTTGGTGCCTTTGCCGCGCAGAGCGCCGCGCTGCTCCACACCAAAACGGTGCTGCTCATCCACCACCGCCAGCGCCAGGTCCTTAAACTCAACGCCTTCCTGGATCAGTGCGTGCGTGCCGACGACCACGTCTATCGAGCCATCGGCCAGGCCCGCGCGCACCGTCTCGCGTTCGGCCTGAGTCAGCGATCCGGTCAGCAGCGCCACCGTAGGCGCAGTCTCGCCCGGCATCTTCGCCAGTGCTTCGCTGACGTTGCGGTAATGCTGCTCGGCCAGGATACTGGTCGGGGCCATGATCGCGGCCTGTTTGCCGTTTGCCACTGCCAGCGGCCAGCGCCGTAATGGCAACCGCCGTCTTGCCAGAGCCGACATCGCCTTGAAGCAGGCGGTTCATCGGGATCGTTTCGGCCACGTCACGCCGGATGTCGGCAATCGCCTTCTGCTGCGCGCCGGTGAGCGTATAGGGGAACACGGCCTGCAAGAAAGCCGTCAGATAGTCGTCATCCACAGCCAGCGGATAGGACGGAACACGCTGCCACTCGCGGCGGTTCGCCAAAATCGCCAGTTGCAGCAGCAGCAGGCTGTCGAAGGCCATCCGCCGCCGCGCATGGCGCAGGTGATCCTCGCCCTCCGGGAAATGAATTTGCTGGATCGCCCAGCCCAGATCCGCCAGTTCGGCCCGGTCGAGCGTGGCGACCGGCACGTAATCCGGCAGACGCTCCGCCCAATAGGTCACGGCCCGGTGCATCAGCCGCCGCAGCCCGCGCGCTTTCAGCCCTTCCGTCAGCGGATAGACCGGCACGATGCCGACCGTATGCAGATTGTCCGTGTCGAGATGTTCCCATTCCGGGTTGGTCATCTGCAAGCGCTGGCGATAGATAGATGTCTTGCCGCTCAGGACGATCTGGTCGCCGGTTTTGATGTAGCGGCCCATGAAATGCTGGCCGAAGAAGACAGCATCCAGCAGACCGGTGCCATCGTCCAGCGTCAGCTTGAAGTCACGACGCTTTTGATCGCGCACCTGGACACTGGTCGTTCGCACGGTGCCGATGACCGTTGCCACCTGCTCCACTGGGAGATTGCTGATGAGGCTCATCTTGCGGTAATCATCGTAGCGGCGCGGCAGGAAATACAGCAGGTCTTGAAGCGTATGCACGCCCAGCCGCTCGAAAGATTCGGCCATGCGCTCGCCGACCCCCTTCACGACCGTGACCGGTTGGTGCAGGCCGCGCAGAATATCCGCCGCTTCCTCCGGGTCCATGTCCGGGCGGGGCTGGCGCGGTGGACGTGCCAGACGCGGTTCAGGCGGCAGATCGGGATGAGGCGGACGGCCTTCGTCACCGCCATCGTAATGGTCCCGGTGCGAGCCTTCGCGCCGCCCCTCACGCTCTGACTTGCGGCCCCGGTCGCGCGATTCGGACTTACGATCACGTGCTTCCGGCTTACGATCTCGCTTCTGGGTCTCCTGCTTCTGCTCGCGCGGGCCGGACTCGCGGCGCGGTGCTGACTGTTGTGCTTCAACTGGCTGAGGCGGCGGCTCTGCTTCAGAGGCCGGTTCCGCTTTCGACGGCGCAGTTTCCGCCGATTCCTGGACCTGGAATTCCGGCGGCGGTGGCACACGCCCGGTGATGCGATCCAGCATGTACTGAATCTGCTCCATCCGCCGGGTGCGGCTCTCTTCGGCAGCATAGGTGCCCATCAGCTGAACCAGTTCATCCACCAGCAGATGATGCTCCGGGATGCGCGCCTGTTCGTGCGCATCCTTGACCCAATTCTGGCCGAAAGAAGCCAGCCCGCCGATCACGGCGCTGTCATTCGCACCTTGTTCACGTTCCAGTTTCAGGATCTTTACCAGGGTTTCTAATGCGGATGGCATAATCGCCTATCGTCTCCAATTCTTTGGCAGCGCAACAAAACCTATCGCCTTCGTGCCGACGTGAGTCCCCAGCGCGGGGTTTACGTTAATCACTTGCAGCTCTTCCGGTAGAATATCGGATACTTCCTCGCGCAGCCAATCTATCCCTTCTGGATTATTGACGTGCAGCAGGCTCAAACGCTCCATCGGCGCCAAGGCCCGCAGGCGCTGCACCAGGTCGGTATGAGCGCGCTTGTTGGTCCGCACCCGTGCCAGGATCTCGACCTCGCCATCGGTCACCGTAATCATCGGCTTGATTTGCAGCAGGGTTCCGATTCCCGCCGCCGCCAGATTGATCCGCCCGCTGCGGCGCAGATTGTCCAGCGTATTCAGTACGGCGACCAGTTTGCACTGCGCGCGGGCCTGCTCCATCATCGCCAGCACCTGAGCCAGATCGCCGGTTTCGGCGGCGACCTCCGCCCCAATCAAGATCTGATACCCCAGGGCCATCGTCACCGTACCGCCGTCAACCAGCGTCACACGTTCCGGCGGAAGATGCGCACAACCCAACCGGAAGGAATCGTGCAGCGCGCTCAGTTTGGCCGGGGCAGTAATCACAATCACGTGATCGGCTTCGGCAGCAGCCTCGTCGATGCGTGCTTTTGCCATGCCCGGCGAGGGCGCGGCAGTCGTCGGGAAAGGGTGCAGCGACGGCAAACGCTCATAATAGTCTACACGATCCAGCGATTCACCGTCGTCAGCATAACTCTCATCGCCGATATTGACAAAGATGGGCACCACCCCGATCTGCCACTTCTCAACCAGATCATCGGGAATATCGCAGGTACTGTCAGTCACGAAACGTATTTTTTGCATAGCCATCGCCGAGATACTCCATCTCGCTTTCCATCAACACGATGCCCATGACATCCGGCCCAATCAAGGCGGTCAGCGAGGGACCATATTGGGCATAGGGAAAGTGCTGGCCGGGAAATTCGACCAGCAGCCGGTCCTGGAGCATCTGCGTTTGGTCAGTGGGAAAGGTCCGGTTCTGCAAGATTACCATCTCTTCAATATCGGTGAATTCGACCACGAATTCGACCAGCCGGTCGATGGCCTGCGCGCGAGTCCGTACCTTCTCCACCGGGCGCAGCAGACCGTCTTCCAGCGCCAGGCAGGGCTTGACCCCCAGCATCGCGCCCAGAATGGTGTGCGAGGGACTCATAATCATCTGCCGTGACAGCAGCGTGCTGATCGAATCCAGGTAAAACATAGCGTAGATGCGTTCCACCGCGCCGCGCACGATGCGAATCACCGATTCCAGGCTGTCCTCGGTCTCGCAGGCACGGGCCGCCACCCGCACCAGCATCCCCTGCGCGGCGGACATCGTCTCCGAATCAATGACGATGATCTGCAGTGTCCCAGGCTCTGCCGGGCCGCCGCCCGCGCGTTATCCCAACTCGGAAAAATCTTACGCGAAGGATGAATGGAAATGATGGCCTCGTTGGTCTCCGCAAGTTCCTGAAACAGATCAGCAAAGGTGGCTTCGCTGGGCGAGGTCGTGGTCGGGATGAGGCGCTCCTGCCGGATCAAGCGCATGGCTTCTTCCGGGCTGAGGTCCACGCCTTCCTGGTAGCTTTTACCCGCAATAGTGATCGTGTTCGGGACAACGGTGATGGGGTACTGGCTCACGATATGCGGGTTCACAAAGTGCGCGGTGCTGTCAGTGACAATGTGTATGCTGCTCATCTACTCCACGCTGATAATAAATGGATACAGCGGCTGGCCGCCCTCGCACAAGCTCGAAGGACTGGCCGGTATGGCGCGCTGCCAGGCGGTCAACCATCTCCTGGGCCTCGTCGCAGGCAGCGATGCACCATAATAAAGGGTGACCAGCTCGCTGTCGTCGTCCAGCGCCTGGTCCAGCAGGTCGTCCAGCACCTGTTCAACATCATCGCCCGCCACACGCAGGTCGCCATCCAGCAGGCCGATAAACTGATCCTGCCGCACAGACAGCCCATCGATTTCCGCATCGCGCGTGGCCCGCGTGATCTCCGCGCTGGTCACGTCGCTCCAGGCTGCTGCGCATCGCGTCCATGACCACCTCGATATTATCAGAATGTGCCATGTTCGTATATGCCAGCATAGCGCTGATCCCCTGCGGCAGAGTCCGGCTGGGCACCACGCGCACATCTTTATCGCGCGCCAGCAGGGTCGCCTGCTCTGCTGCCAGGATGACGTTCCGGTTATTGGGCAGCAGGATAATCTTGTCATTGGGCAGCGCGTCGATAGCCGCCAGGAAATCCTGCGTGCTGGGGTTCATCGTCTGCCCCCCGGCGATCATGTGCGCTGCGTACAGGTCCTGCTCGAAAAGATGCAGCAGCCCATCGCCGCTGGCGACCGCGACGACTGCGATTTCGTGATTCACGTGCTCAGGCTCGAACTGCCGCGCCAGCCGGTCCTCGACGTAATGCTGGTACTGGTCCTGCATGTTCTCGACCACCACATCAGCCAGCGCGTAGCCCAGGCCGATGGCATAGCTGAGCGGCTGGCCGGGATCATGAACATGAACATGCACTTTGATCAGGCGCTCATTGCCGACCACCAGCGTAGACCAGCCCATTTCGTCGATGGCGCTGCGGACCGCATCCACGTCCATACCCTGGCCGTGAATCAGAAACTGCACGTCGTAGCCGTAGCCCTCTTCATCTTCCGGCACCAGGGCCTCCTGCCAGCTTGCGGTGACGTCCTCGCGTCTTCTCCGGTCAAGCCGTCGCCTGGGTCCAGCACGGCCTCGCCGTTGAGCAGGCGCAGCATCCCCTGCAGGATAAAGACCAGCCCCTGCCCGCCGGAATCGACCACCCCGGCCTTCTTCAGAATCGGCAGCAGTTCCGGTGTGCGCTCAAGCGACGCTTCGGCCGCCTTCGACCATCGCCGCCAGCAGCGCCCGCAGGCTGGCATCCGGTTCGGTTTGATAGTGGTGCTGAGCAGCCTGAAGGCTTCGCGCGAAACGGTGAGGATGGTGCCCTCAACCGGCTTGGTCACAGCGGCATAGGCCAGATCCACCGCCCGCTGGCAGGCTTGCAGGCATAAGGCCGCGTCGAAGACCTCGCTGCCCGCGAATCGTCTCGGCGAAACCGCGCCACAACTGCGAGAGAATCACGCCGGAATTCCCGCGTGCGCCCATCAGCGCGCCGTGCGCCACCGCATCGCCGATAATACCGACTTCGGCCTCATCCATTCCGGCGATTTCGTTGTAGGCGCTGCGCATGGTCAGCAGCATGTTCTTGCCGGTGTCGCCATCCGGTACGGGAAAGACATTGGATGCGTCCACGATCTGGTGATTCTGTTCCAGCCAGGCCAGTCCGGCCACAAACAACCACTTCAAGCGATGCCCATCGCAGACCTGATCTTCAATATTGACCGTCATTCCCAAACCTCTATTGCAATAAGCTCTATTCGCTAGACCTCTGGCCGCACGGACCGCAGCGCCTGAATGCCCGCTGCGATGCCCTGCGCCGCGCCGAAAATACTGGTCCCGGCAATCAGGACGTTCGCGCCTGCCTGAATCACACGCAGTGCCGTGCTGGAATCGATGCCACCATCCACGCCAATATCGACCGCGCGCCCGGCAGCCATCTGGCGAATCTGGCTGATCTTGGGCAGGGTCTCCGGCAGGAAGCGCTGGCCGCCGAAACCAGGATTGACCGTCATCACCAGCACGATGTCCAGCAGGCCCATGACTTCGCTGAGCGCGCTGGCGGGCGTATGCGGGTTCACCGCCACCCCGGCCTTGCAGCCCTGCTCATGAATCATGCCCAGCAGGCGGTGCAGATGCGGCGTTGCTTCAATATGAACCGTAATGCGATTGGCCCCGGCCTTAGCGAAGGGTTCAATAAAATCTTCCGGCTCAACAATCATCAGGTGAACGTCCAGTGGAAGCTGCGTGCTGCGCCGTGCCGCTGCCGTCACCATCGGGCCCATCGAAATGTTGGGCACGAAGCGGCCATCCATCACGTCAACGTGGATCAGATCCGCACCGGCGGCTTCTACAGCAGTGATTTGCTCGCCTAAACGAGTAAAATCCGCCGCCAGAATGGATGGCGCGATGAGGATGGGCAAGGGCATCAATAACAAATCCTTGATTGAATTACAACAGCAGTCTGTATCTTAACAAAGTTGCCGACCAGTTGGCAATTTCGTCGTCAGGCTAGACCAGAATCCAGCCCAACTGCTCGACGCGGAATCGCAGGCGGCGGAAGTCGGCCTCGGAGTCGAATTCAAACACCGTCGGGTTCGGGGTGAAGAACTGCAACGCCGCTTGATCTGCCCGTGTTCTCCGACCACAACCCAACGGCGGCCCACGCAGGCTGGCTGCGCCGCGTGACCCAGTACCTTGACCGCGTTACGTCCGCAGGTTTCAAAGCTGACAAAGCGCTGGTCCTGGAACTCGTCGAGGAATTCCAGCCCAGCTTCGCCAATGTGAAGGATACTTGCGAATCTTATAAATCACCGTCCTCTACTCCCGGTGCAATAACCGACGCCTTCAACTGGCCGCAGCCCGCGTCGATGTCGATCCCACGCCGGACCCGGACAGTCGCTGGCACCCCATAATCCGCCAGGATCGCCACAAACTGCTCGGCGGCCTCCACACTGGATGGCCCACCGTGATAGGCCCCGGTCGGATTCAACGGAATCGCGTTGACGTGACACAGCATCCCCTTCAACAAGTGCCCCAGCGCCTGCGCCTGTTGGGGCGTATCAGTCTGGCCGCGAATCAAGGCCCATTCGAAGCTCACCCGCCGCCCGGTCTTGTCGATGTAATAGCGGCAGGCATCCAGCACCTCGGCTATCGGCCAGCGCCGGTTGACCGGCAGCAGCGCCGACCGCGCTTTATCCGTCGCCGCGTGCAGACTGATTGCCAACTTGACCTGTAAGCCTTCATCGGCAAAACGCCGGATCTGCGGCGCAAGGCCGACCGTACTGACCGTAATGTGCCGCGCGCCAATGCCGAGATCGTCCATGATGCGGTGCAGCGCGACCAGTGCCTCATCATAATTATGGAAGGCTTCGCCCATACCCATTAAGACCACATTGCTCAGGCGCTCGCCCTCCCCTGCCAGCAGAACGGCGAAAGCCAGTCGCCTGCTCGAAAATCTCCGCCGAGGTCAGGTGCCGCGCGAAGCCCATCTGCCCGGTCGCACAGAAGACGCAGCCAAAAGCACAGCCCGCCTGAGTCGAAATGCAGGCCGTGCGCCGGTCGTCGTCATAGGCCATCAGCACCAATTCGATCAACTGGCCGTCCGGCAGACGGTACAGGCGTTTGAGCGTGCCGTCTTTGCTGCGCTGCTCGGCGACGATTTCCAGCACACCCAGGCGAGTCTCGGCAGCCAGACGCTCGCGCAGTGCTGCCGGGAGATTGCTCATGGCGGCGAAGCTGTCCACCCGCCGCTCATACAGCCAGCCGTAAAGCTGTTTGGCCCGGTAGGCCGGTTCGCCCCAGCCGACCAGCAGGTCCTTGAGTTCGTCTTGCGAAAGCGCATAGAGATCAATAGTCATCGTGGCGTCGGCTCAATATCCAGTACAGCAGGGCAAGAATTGCCAGCAGCAGCAGCAAGAACGTCGCCAGCCCAAAGCGAACCATCGGCTGTTGAAGCAGGCTCGGCTGCGGCACCGGCGTTGGCGTCCACAGGCTGCCGGCAGGTCGCGGCGTGACGGACGGCGGCAGCGGCGTGGCGGTTTGGGTCGGGCGCGGTGTCTGCGTCGGCGTCGGCGAGAGCGTTCCGGTGACGCTGGGCGTCAGGGTCAGGGTCGGCGTATCGGTTACTGTGGGAGTCAGGGTCTGCGTGGCGGTGGCGGTCGCCGTCGGCGTGGGCGTTTCCTGCATGTAAGGCGATACGCTGAAGGCCTGCGCCGCCCGCTCGGTGAAGATCCAGCCCGCCAGATTCGGCAGCAGCGCGTCCAGCGGCTGGCCGACCACAGTGGCATAGGCGCTCTCGAAGGATCCGGCCCGCGCCAGTTGGTAGAGCGCATCCAGGCCGATCTGATCGGCGACGTAAAGCAACATGGCGTAGCTCTGCGCCTGCCACAGCGAATCATCGCTCGCAGCGGCCATCGTGTCCAGGCTCAGCAAGCGGTTGGTGCGGGCCGCATCGCGCAGCGGCAGCAGGTAGCGAGTCTTATCGGACGGCGTGTAGAGGTCGCTCAGCCCGGAGACAACCCAGCCCGGCAGATTCCGGTCAGCGTAGAACTGCTGCGTAAAATAATCCACCAGCGCGGCCTGAATGCGGGTCAGCGTGTTGCTGCCGCTCTCCACCAGCGCATGACGGCTCAGGTCGAGGAAATGCTGCGCCTGCGCGGGATCACAGGGAAGGAAAACCTCCGGGTCCACCCGGCTGAAGGTCACCGCTTCACGCTCACCAGTCTCTTCATCTATATGTTCAGCGCAGCTCAGCGGATCAAAATCGGTGTACAGCAGGACGTTGAAGGTCTCGACGCGCCCGACATTGGCCGAGATCAGATTGTAGGGCACCTGTACGCTCTGGCGGATTTGTTCCGGCGCTGGGGCATTCGACGGCACGATCAGGTTGACGAAGCCCTGCGGATCGTCCTCCTGCACCCAGTCCAGCCGGTCATCACGGAACAGGACAGTATCGCGCGCCTGCGCCACCTCGCCGCGAGTATCCAGCGCCTGCCATTCGTAGATGATCTCATGATCCTCAAAGAGATGCAGCACGGCGTCGTCCGGGAAAGGCCAGGTATAGGCGAATTCACTGTAGAGCGGCGCATCAACCACCGGTTTCTTCAAGTCCATCGTGCGCGTGATCGTCTGGCCGTTGTATTCAATGTGCAGCGTGACCAGCCGCAGGTCCGTCACGGGGCGCGACAACGTAATCTGAAAGCGCACACCCGCCGGGAACAAGGTTTCGCTGCCCCACTTGAAGACATAGCCCTGCTGCGTCGGCAGGTCCTCGACCCCATCCTGAGCCTGAATCACGCCGCCGGACAGCAGCAGACAAAACAATGTGAGCAGGCCGAGGAATCTCATCGTGTCGTCTACCTGAGAGCGATCAGAAAAGGCACAAAGTTAAAGCTGAAATGGGCGATCATGGCGGCAGTCGTGCTGTGACGCTGCCGCAGCCAGCCCAGCGCCAGGGCCAGCGTAAAGAAAAGTAGCATTCCCGGACTCAGCAGGGCCTGTGTGTGCAGCAGGGCGAACAGCACGCTGCTGAGGACGATGCCGAAGATCGGCTGCAAACCACCCCGAATCCAGATCTCCTCACCGACTGCTGCCGAGATCGCCACCACGAAGGCCAGCGGCAGCGAAACCACTGCCGCGTCGAGCGCTTCGACCGCTGCGATCTGCTCGGCGAAGGCTTCTGGCGAGGTCACAGCAGCCCACAGGCTGAGCATCAGCGGGACGATGAAAACCCCAGCGACGCCGATGCCGACACCCCAGACCAGATCCTGTACGGTCGGCCAGCGCAGCCCCAGCCGCGCCGCCGTCGCCGCCCAGCCGCGCCGGATGGCAAAGCCCACGCCCAACACCGTGAACAAAACCTCCAGCACGCCGGTCAGCAGGGTCTCACTGTAACCCAGGCTGTTCTGTTGCAGCGTTTGCGCCACACCGCTAATTCCACCCTCCAGGGCAAATATGCCGACCGTGCTGCTAATCAGCAGCAGCGTGAGCAGCAGCGCCGTCGTATGCACCACCGAGTCCGGGTCGAAATGCCCACCGAGGCGATCCAGTCCGCGCTGGACCCGCTCGCGGAAGCTCACCCCGCTCAGCAGACGATAGCCGAAGAAGGCCAGCACGGCGGACAGCACCAGGGTCAGCGTAGCCGCCTGTGCATCCACCTGCGGCACCTGATCCGGCGACAGCCCGTTTAGCATGTCAGGTGGCAGGTCATTCAGCCGTGAGGCCTGGAAGACGGCAAGGCCAAACAGCAGCATCAGCAGCACCACGCCATATAGCATCACGCGCAGCAGCCGCGAACGTCCCTCGAATTGCAGCGGATCCGCACTCATCATGCGCGCCGCCTCAATTTGATTTGCCAGATAAATCGTCAGCCCGGCGTAGCTCAACACCGCAACCAGTGGGATTACATCCATCGAGTTGGATTCCTCATTCCAGCGCTATTATAGCACTGCTCTGAGCATTGACCCGGTACCTGGCCTATGCTACACTTTTCGGACGGCAATTCAGCCTGGAGCGATGGCCGAGTGGTTTAAGGCGGTGGTCTTGAAAACCACTGTGGCGTCCGCGCCACCGGGGGTTCGAATCCCTCTCGCTCCGCTGATGCGACCTATTGGGGAGGTGCCAGAGTGGTTGATTGGGGCCGCCTGCTAAGTGGTTGTGCGGTTCATCCCGCACCGCAGGTTCGAATCCTGTCCTCCCCGCAGATGCCTGACAATTACACAGTGATTGTCATTATTAAGAAAATCTCGCTCAAATGGGCGAGATTTTCACGTTTATGGGCACTTGACACAAGATTGAGCCTGAATTTCATTTGGAAGATGTTCGAATTCTGATATGCCTACACATAATCATGTTGCATCCTTTCTATGCGTCCTATTGCCCGATTGTATGCCGTCAGCGCAACGCCTGAGCCATCGAGACCCAAGTTGACTATGGTGCTGAAGCGACCCACAACAGCCTTCGTGCGATCAAGAGTTGTAATGGGCGCGCGGCGGTAGGTCACGCACCAGAACAACATGATGGCGGACGACAGGGTGAAGAAGCCATGTAAGAACCAGATGGGGCCGAACGGCAGCCCAACGACATAAATCCAATGCACGGCATTGCCAAAGTTGTTGAGCAGCAACTGCACCAAACTGTACGAATGCACGTCACGAGTGCGCCACGCTTTGAGTAACATGCTCAGATTGCCCAGCATGAAAATCAGACTGGAGACGCTGCCCGCGAGGATTTGGAAGTCGTTCACCAGATTGCCTTTGTCGACTGCGACACCCACCGGATTGAGGCTGAGCTGTCCGGTGGGTGCTGGCTTGCGTTATTCTGGTACGATGTTCTGGTTCAGGCGGAAGAAATTGGTCGGGTCATACTGCCGTTTAATGGCGGCCAATCGTTCGTAGTTCTTGCCGAACTGCGCACGCATCAGTGCCTGCCCCTCTTCCTGGAAACCGGGAAAGTTCAGATAGACCCCGCCGTCAGAATAGGGCCGCAGGTCATCCCACACACTGCGCGTCCAGGCGACAACACGCTCGTCATCCGACGAATCACTCCAGATCGAATCGAGACTGATGTTGTACTGTGCGCTGCGGTCGCCAAAGGCGGTTGCTTCCGCAGGCACGCGGCTCATCGCCCCGCCCAGATGCCGGATGACGATCAGGTTCAACGGCGA
Source organism: uncultured Chloroflexia bacterium (assembly GCA_963772595.1). Classification (GTDB taxonomy): domain Bacteria; phylum Chloroflexota; class Anaerolineae; order Aggregatilineales; family Phototrophicaceae; genus CAVYXZ01. The sequence continues at coordinate 302,546 of CAVYXZ010000007.1, forward strand.
CGGACGGGTCCGCCCGTGTGCAATGATACGATCAATCAGGGCGTCGCTCAGTTCAAGCGCGTTGAGCGATTTCCAGTAGTAGCGCAGGACGTGGGCTGGAGCGAGACCATCAAATGCGCTTTGCACCTCGACGTAGCTTTGCGTGCCGCTGATATCGAAGAGCGGCTCCGCCAGTTTGCGGAGTGGCCGTAACGTTGCGGCACCCACTTCAGGATCACCAATATAGGGTGCATCAATGATGCAGACTGGCTGTCCATGCAGCGCTTCTGGAAAATCGGGCACAGGCGGAATTGTCCAGATCATGAAGGCGCTGGAGACCTCATCGGGCGCGGTCTCGGTAAAGCTGCGCCAGGCTCGCAACAGCTCCCGTGCCTGATCCAGCGGATATATGGCAGTCGCCCCGGCGATCTGCGGGCCAACGGGATGCAGCCGATAAGTAAACTTTGTGACAATGCCGAAATTACCCCCGCCGCCACGCACGGCCCACATCAAGTCTGTGTTCTGCGAATCATCGGCAGTGATGACTTCGCCGCTGGCCGTGACCATTTCCACGGCGATTAGGTTATCGGCGCTGAGGCCATGTTTCCGGCGCAGAATGCCGACGCCGCCGCCCAGCGTCAGCCCGGCAATGCCGGTTTCAGAGATCTCACCGCCCGGTGTCGCCAGGCCATAAACCTGGGTGGCCCGGTCCAGTTCGCCCCAGATTACCCCCGGTTGTGCATGCGCGAGGCGATGTTCGGGCTGGACCTCAATCGCTTTCATCGGCGAAAGGTCGATGACGATCCCGCCGTCATTGGTCGCATGGCCTGCAACATTGTGCCCACCACCCCGCACCGAGACGAGCAGCCGTTTTCACGCGCGAAATTGACCGCTGCAACCACGTCATCGACGGTTTCGCAGCGAGCGATCATGGCCGGAAATCGGTCGATCATGCCATTCCAGACCAGACGCGCCTGAGCGTAATCCTCGTGCTCCGGCAGGATCAGTTGACCTTGAAGCCGCGCTGCAAAATTGTTCAATGAAGTCGTATCGAGGAAGCTATGGCGGATGGTCGTGAGATTCAGATGTCGTTTGCATGAGAATGAGTCCTCTCTCCAATTCAGTCTTCGGCGTGGTGCCGAAAGCCTCTTCAGCATAGGGAATCATCCGTAAAGATCATCGAACTAAAGTGATAAACGGAGTTAGAACTTCGGTGGGGCTGTCGCTATCACCAAAGTGAGAGACGAGGGCAGCTAGAGGAGATTCAGTTCTTTGGCACGCCGGACCGCCTGACTACGACTTTTCACGCCCAGCTTGCTGTAAATATTGTAGTTATGCGATTTCACCGTGCCGAGGGTCAGGACAAGCGAATCGGCAATGTCCTGATTGGTTAAGCCCGCTTCAAGCAGGCGAAGAATCTCAAGTTCGCGCGCGGAGAGCGATTCGACCAGATCGGTCGTCTGCTCATCCGGGCTGAGGACAGAGACATGTGCCCAGTTGTGCATCGCGATCTCATCCGCTAACTGCTGCTTTACATGATCCAGATCAAGCAGTAAGGGCGCTGAATTGTCATTGGCTTCCTGCAACCAGCTTTCGGCTCGATGGCGTGTGGACGCTGCGCTTTCAGAATGCCGCTGGGCCAACCGGACCAGAGCCGCGCCGCGCTCGACTGCGCCGGTCGCCGCAAAAAACTCGCCGGCTGCCTCGCACACGGTCAGCCACCAGGACGCGAGGTCAACCTCTGCTGCAACGTAGGCCGCCTGGAGCAGGTGCTGCTGCGCTGCATCGTAATCTTCGAAGGCTGTCAGCGCGACGGCCAATCCGTGATGAGCCGTAAACAGGCCACCACGATCTTCAATGCGCTGGTAGATCGACAGGCTTTGTCGAAATAGCTCGGCGGCACGCTCATATTGATCTTGCAGCAAGGCCAGGCCGCCCAGATGGTTGAGCGCCACCGCCTGACCTTCAGGATCGCCAAAGCTTTCTCGGATACGGAAACTCTCTTCATAGCGCCGTTGAGCGCCGACATAATCGCCCTGCTCACGGCAGATGTGCCCCTGCTGATTTCAGGCAGTAGGCCAGAAACCAGAAGTTGCCCGCCTGCCGAGACAGGTGAACGGCCTCTCTGACCTGCTCCCTTGCCCGGTCCAGGTCACCTCTGGACATGGCAACATCGGCCAGGATGTACAGGGCCGTACTGCCGTTCAGCGGATCGTCACGGTCCCGACTGTCAGCATACACCGCCTCGCTCAAGGTCTCAGCCGTCGCCACATCTCCCTGGATCAGCCGGAGCTCGCTCAGGGCCGTGCGCGGGTCCGTCCCCAGGCCGACGATGGGCTGAATGTCGTGGCGTTCATGCACGTCCTGGGCACGCTGGATGGTAGCTTCGGCAGCGTCAAATTCGCCCAGGCGAATATAGAACCAGCCCAACCCGCTCAAGGTTTCGGCCAGCAAGTGCCAGTGTTCGTCTATGTGAGAGCTTTCGTCCATGGCCTGGAACTGAGCGCTGATGTCTCTGGCATAAGCTGCCGCTTCCCGGTAACTGCCCAACATATGCAGACATTCAGACAGCGCATAAACTGCTCCGCGGCTGGCAGTCGGGTCCTCCGTAAAGGCCAATTGGGACATCACACTGCGGATATTTTGCAGCTCGAGCGCAACTTCCCGGACGGCTCCTTGCTGCCGCCGCCCACAAATGTCCTTTACACGGGCCGCCAGAAACTCCCGGTAGTAGTGCGTAATGGCGCGCTCAGCCTGGCTAAAGACCTCGGAATCAGCACGCAGATGTTCATTGATATACTGGCGGAATAATTCGTGGAAGAAATACCGTCGGGTGTCATCCTGATGCAGCAGCGATTTATCAATCAGGTCGGCCAGCACGGCAAGTGAGGTCTCCGCAACACGCTGCGCCGCATCGCGCGAGAAACTATCTCGAAAGAGACACAGGCGCATCAGGACCGCCTGTTCCTCCACCGTAAGCATTTTCCAGGAACGGTCGAACACCGCGCGGATGCTACGGTGCTGTTCGGGCACATCCCGCATTCGCGTGCTGAGAATGTTGATGCCGTCGTGTAACTCCTCCAGAATCGCCTGACAGCTTAATGATTTCAGCCAGCCGGTGGCTAACTGAATCGCCAGCGGAGAACCTTCGACCAGCGCGCAAATCTCGATCAGTGCCGGTAATTCCTGCTGCCATGAGAACGATGGATTGACACGCCGCCCACAGGAGTCGAACATGCGAACAGCCGGGAAACGATAAGCATCATTAGCTTCCTCTGGAGTGGGATAGGCCAGCCCGCGCATCGGCCACACCCATTCCCGCTGTAAGTTGAGCACTTCACGCGAGGTCAGCAGCAGTTTGATCTGTGGTGACCCATCCATGATGCGCGCTACGAGCACGCTTGCGTCCAGAAGGTGCTCAAAGTTATCCAGCACGAGAAGCAGAGGCCGCTGTGCCAATACCCGCAGCAACTGTTCCGCAGATTCGCCGCTGTCCTGTGGCCGCGCGCCAAACTGTTCCAGTACGGCAGTGACGAGGGATTGAGGCGTGCTTAGCGCCTGAAGCGGAATGATATGCACTTCGTCGTCAAAATCTGAACGCAGCTGCTCAGCCACCTGTAGTGCCAGCCGAGTCTTCCCAATCCCTCCTGGTCCTGTGAGTGTCACCAACTGGCAATCAGGAGAGCGCAGCATCTTCGTAACGGTATCAAGATCGTGCTCACGGCCAAATAGTGTTTGGTAGGCCTGTCCTTCGCCAGTATTCATAAATTCATTACTCGCGCCCCGATAGCGACTGTATCCAGCCATCGACCCCATTATGCACAATGGACAAATACCCGACAAGCGAAGTTCGGAAAATCAAGCCAGTGTTGCGGGAAGGCGCGACCTATACCGCCATCCAGTTAACGCATGTCAAGTAGGAACCGGTGAGGCGGATATGCCCTGTCTCCGGGATTGAAATTTGCGTAGTATATGGATGCTATCCACCCAGCCCTTATTTGCCCTCGGTCACCTGAACGATTTCATTCGCCATGAGACCATGCGCTTCACGGTGGACCGCTGCTGCGGCTTCCTTGTTAGGCGCTTCAATCAGACAAAAGGCTTTCTCAGTGTCCAGGTCGTACCAGTATTTGAGATAACGGACCCCGTATTTCCCCTGCACTTCCAGATCCTTCTGATGAGCGGCCTCGATGGCCTCGGCGGTGATCCCCTCCACCTTGTAATGAATATCGAGATACAATGGCATAGCATGACTCCTTAACTGACTAGATTGTGGGAAGATTTGCGCCGCCTTTGGCCCAGTCGCTGTTGCGGCTGGTTCCGCCAAAGCCGATGGTGACCCCTGTGCCCAGGATGCGATCTCCTCCAACCTCCAATGCTTTTTCCCAGTGCTGACCCGCCCGGCTAAAATTCTCGCGTAAGGCTTCAATGTAACCTAACTGCCAATAGGCCATCTGCACCGAATAATCGAAGTTGATGGCTTCCGCCGCCTCAAGGCCGCGTCGTATCCACTGCGCTGCGCTATCGAGCTGGCGCTGGACAATGGCAAGCAGGCCCAACACTTCAATGCAGACCACACTCTCTGACCAATGGTCGCCATGCTGCTCAAAAATGCTTAAAGCCTCCTGGCTCAGTCGTTTCGCCCGTGTATATCTTCGACTATCAATGGCCTGTACGGCCAGGAATTGCTTGGCTTTGGCGATTCCCCAACTGTCGCCGCTATTGGTAGCAATCTCAAGGCAGCTTTGCGCCGCCTCCTGCGCTTCTTGTTGTTTGCCTAGTTGAAGGGCGCAGATACACAGGCTTATCAGAGGGACGATCATCAGGTTGCCCTCCACGTCAAGTCGTCCGAGTATTTCGATGCCCTCTTGAGCCAGGGCATAACCGCTGCGATAACCGCCCTTGACATTGTAAAAGCCGCCCACCGCGTAATACAGTCCCTGAGCGGCCAGGAGCCAACCCAGATAGGCCAATGCGTCCGGCGTTCCCTGTAAACGCATGACCTTGATGGCTTGTTCAAAAAGGGCGATCCCCGCTGGATACCAGCCTTTGATGTCATAGATAACCCAGAGATCGTGCAAAAATCGACCGATCTGGTCGACATCTTCCGCCTTGATCCAGTAGGCCCAGGCAGCACGCACGTTGTCAATCTCTGCACCGATCTCCTGCAAGGCCGCCTGTTGGCGATGGCCTTTTAGGTCCTGCCAGCGCGCCGCCATGAATTCCGCAAAATAGGTCGCGTGCGCCCGGTAAGCCTGGTCTGCTTCCTCAGCCTCGGCTAACTTCTCGGCAGCGTAGAGATGTAGAAGTTGGTGGATATCAAAACGACCGCTGGCCGGATCCGTCTGCAGCAGCGACTTTTCCACCAGAGCCTGTAGAGTGCGCAGATTCACCCCGGCAACATGCTGGGCGGCCTGGCGCGTAAAGCCGCCGCGAAACACAGTCAGATGGCAGAGTGCAGCCTGTTGTTGGGTATCCAGCAGCAGCCAGGAGCGCTCAAAGGCAGCTCGCATACTGGTGTGAGAATCAGGGGTTCCGCGCAGGTTGGTTTCCAGCAGGTCGAGGCTGTGCTCAAGTTCATCTGCAATATCCTTTGGCGACAGCACATTGATCCAGGTTGCGGCCAGTTCGATGCCAAGTGGTAGCCCTTCCACCAGTTGGCATATGCGGGCTATAGACCCCATGTCATTATCGGCTGCCTCGAATGCTGGATTGACCGCCTGAGCGCGTTCCAGAAACAGCGACACCGCCTCGGCCTTGCGCAGCAGGTTCAGGTCCTGCGTGTCGGGCACAGGCATACCCTGTAGCAGCCAGACCGCTTCACCATACAGATTCAATCGCTCCCGCGGGGTAACAAGTATTCTTATGCGCGGCGCAGAACGCAGTATGTCACTGAGCACGTCCGCCGCTGCGACGAGATGCTCGAAGTTATCCATCACGAGAAGGAGGTTTTTGTCCTTGAGATGATCAGCGAGCTGGCTACGCGCATCGACCTTGGAGACAAACTGTAAACGGAGATAATCGGCAATAGCCCACAGGAGATTGTCCGGCTCACCAACCGACCCAAGCGGCACAAAGTATACACCTTCCGGAAAATAGGGTCGCAACTCCCAGGCTGCACGTAGAGCCAGGCGGGTCTTGCCACAACCAGCCGGTCCGGTGATCGTCACCAATCGCGCTTGCTCCAGCAAATGTGTGACTTCGTTGAAGTCTCGGCGGCGGCCAATGAACGAGGTGATGGGTACGGGAAGCTCAGATGCTGTGAGTGAAGCTTGTGCTTGATCCGAGGCGGCTTCGTTCGGATCGTCCAGCAGGCCCAAAATCCGGGCACGGGCGGCTGCCTGGGCACGATTTTCACGCCTAATGTGGTGTAGATGCGCTTGTTGTACCATTTGACCGTATTCAGGGCCAGGCCGATGCGCTGTCCAATTTCACGGTCTGTTAGCCCTTCAGCCAGCAGGTGTAGGTATCTCTACGTTCACGTTGGCCGAGGTTGGTAGTTACCCCATGGTGACACTTCTCAACTCAACTGCTTTTCACTGACTGCTTGTTATCTGGTTACATGTCATCCCTGTTCGGACTATAACCAGCATAAACCCAGTACGTCAACCCTGTTGCCCTCCTCTTGCCGCTCCTTCGAGTGGTGACGGCCACTCGAGTGCGCTGTAGGCTGTCAATACCGGAACAACGATTGATAAGAAAGGAGTTATGTAATGCCACTCTTCATGGATATTCACAAAGGGGTTGATGGTTTGACTGCTGAGGCGGTAGTGGGGGCACACCAGAAGGACATTGAAACCCAGGGCAAGTACGGTGTGAACTACCTGCGTTACTGGTACAACGTCGAGGATGGCACCGTCTTCTGCCTGGCGGAAGCCCCCAACAAGGAAGCTGCCGAAGCCGTCCACCGCGAGGCGCACGGCCTGGTTGCCGACGAGATCGTCGAAGTTCGAGAAGGTCAGTAGCCATGGTTGCGGTATCGTTATACGAAAAGCTTGGGGGCGACCCTGCAATTGAGGCAGCGCTCGATATTTTCTACGAGAAAGTGATGGCGGATTCAGCGCTGCGCGGCTTCTTCGAGAATGTCGCAGTGGACCGTATCAAGCGCAAGCAGCGCGCCTTTCTAGCGATGGCCTTCGGAGGACCCAGCGTCTACGATGGACGGGACCTGCGTGCCGCCCACCACTCCGCCGTCAAACGCGGGCTGGACGAGACCTTGTTTAATCACTTTATGGGACACTTTCGGGCCACCCTGGAAGAGTTGGGGGTCAACGAAGGGGACATCAGTCAGGTGATGGCTATCGCCTACAGCGGCCAGGACGACGTACTCAATCGTTGAGTATCTGTGTAGGGGTCGTTCTCCTCCTAGAGGAAAGACAATCCCCTGACCATCTGAACTATGGACGATAAAGCGGTGCCGCAGTTTCCAACACCGCTTTATCAATCGGTTGTGCTTTCCACCCGGAAAAACTTACGAACCTTCCTTGACCTCGACAATTTCATCGGCGACCAACCCGTGGGCTTCACGGTGAACGGCGATAGCAGCCTCTTTGTTGGGTGCTTCGACCAGGCAAAAGACCCGACCGGTACCCTCATCGAACCAATAGCGCAAGTATTGCACGCCGTACTTCTTCTGGGTCTTCAAGTCGGCTTCGTGGGCGTGGACGACAGCATCGGCAGTCAGCCCATCAATGTGCTCGTGAATATCCATAAACAGTGGCATTTTGTACTTTCCTTTCTTGACCTCTAATCATTTGAGCGATTATTTACAGACTGAGGGTATGCGCGCCGTTGACCATCGCCTCGACAGCGGTTGCTGCTCCGACGATCTCCGCGCCCTCGATTAAGTCTTCCTGACCAATATGGCGCGGCTTGGCGCAAGCACCACAGACCCATATGCGCCCCTTGTTCTGCACGAACTGGGCGATCAATTCCTTGAGCGGACTCAGCCCCTCGGATTGCAGGCCATCGGCGTAACCACGCGTGGCGACCCGCACGCCTTCAATGGTTAGCAAGATGGTGGCCTCCTGACCAGCGTTCAAGGCGGTATTCGCCATCACGAATGCCAGCGATGCCCGCTCTACATTGTCCTTGCCGTGCGTGTTATGAACCATGACTTTTCCCATATGCCTCTCCTCCGGCTAACTCGTATTGAATGGGAGAACAATAATTCATATCGATCTCATTTGTGTCGGATCAAATAGTGATCGCCTTTCATGCTGAACAAGCTCGTGGCCGACCAACCGACACCAGGCAGGCAGGTCGCGCATGACGCTTGGATCGGTGGCGTGAACCTCCAGCATCTGTCCGGAGGACATGCTGCCCATCAAGGCCGCAATGTCATCGAGCGGCCCTTCGGCGCATCCCCGCGTCCCGGCATCATAGAAGGCATCAGCCTGGGCCGTCTGGGATGGGACCGCGCAGTAATCCACACCCCGGCGGGTTTCGGGGTCAGGCCGGAAGCCAGAGCACAGCAGATTCATGATCTCGATCCGACCTTCGTTGACGACGCAGTAGGCTTGCTGCTCGATCAACTGCCACTCGATGCCTTTGCGCAGTCGAAACTGGTAGGTGATGTGCAGCCGGTCAGCGACGACATCGCTCGATGAAGTCCAGAGTCTGAAATTCGTCGGCATCGTCGAACCAACGGCGCAGCCAGGCCCCGGTTTCCTGAGCGTTTGCGCCTTCGCGGATGCCGGATGGAACCAGCGCACGAAAGCGAATATTAGGATGGAAGTATGATTCAAGCCGGTCAAAATCACGACCCGTCAGCGCCGCCAGGAAGTTTTCGCCCAGCGCCTGATCCTCCAACACAAGCTCGGTCATCAGGTGTGCTCCTCTCACAGTCTCTGCGGTCATTAAGCGATCAAACTGAAAACAGCCTAGCAGACGCATCTGACGCGAGGCTTATGAGGATCTTATTTCGCCCTTATTTCGTTGCGATTCAGAAAAAGAGAGCGGAGTCCGGTCAAACTCAAGAGGCTCTTAGCTGCTGCAAGATGCGTTCGGCTTCTTGCCGGGCAATTCCGGCCTGTTCGGCATCGTCTGCCTTCTGGCGGGTTTCGTGCAGTCTGGCGATTTGAAGCAGGCAGCGTGCGGCTTCATAGACAAAACCCGAAGCCTGAAAACTGGCCTGGGCCGCGCGGTAACTGGCGAGCGCGCTATCTACTTCCCCGCGCGCAGCAGCCAGTTCGCCATGTGCCTGACGTGCCATTGCTATCCAGGTAGCGCTGCCATAGCGCGCGGCGGATTCATGAAGCTGGTGACAGAATTCTTCAGCAGCGGGAAGATCGCCCTGCGCTATGCGAACGCTGACTGCCACCGGCAGCAGGAGCGAATCACAGGTGCTGCAATGTCCATGCCGCTGGCTCATCGTCAGCCCGAGAGACAGAAGATCGTTGGCGGCAGATAAGTCGTCCGCCAGCAGGCGATTATGGGTCATGGTTGCGTAGAGTCGCGCCAGACAATGCGCACGCATCAGCGCGTGCTCAGCGGCGGCGACTCCGGTTTCCAGGGTTTGCATGGCCTCGTCGAGTTGACCGCGCGCGGTTTGCAGACGCCCCAATCGCTGACAGGCCAGCGCTTCGCCCGCCGCCGCGCCGATCTCGTGATCCAGCTGAATCGCCTCGCGCAGAGCATCTTCTGCGTCCTGCCAGTGCCCAATCTGGTATTCGAGCGCGCCGTTGAAACACTGGCACAACGCAATCGCCCGCGATGCCCCCATACGCCGCGCCTGCTGCAGGGTTGTTTCTACAGTTTGTTTGACTTCTCGATAAGGGCGTATCGCCATACAGATGATACTCCCACAGGCAGAGGTGCATGTCGAAAGCCTCGGTCACGTCAAGCTCAGGCCCGGCCAACGCTGAACGCTGGGCTTCGAAACCCAGCCCTTGCTGCCAATCACCGAGCGAATGGGCGGCCAGCGCCAGCATCTCAAAGGCGCGGGCATTGGCGGTGGGATCATCCAGCGCCTCGGCAGCACTCAAGCTGCGTTGGGCGGCGTCGAATGCCGCTTCGAATTCGCTGCGATGCCAGTGCCACAGCGCCAGGTCATAGAGCAAGTAAGCGTAATCGCCGGACTCATGATCGTCCGGGTCGATCAATTCCAGTGCGGCGCGTAAGTGATGTTCGGCGGCGTTCATATTGCCTGCGGTGACGAGAGTCTGCACCGCGGCGCGATGTGCCCGCACGCGATCCGTGTTCGGCGGCTGCCAGGTCGCCGTCGGCGGCAGGGCCAGGGCCTGTTCGAAGCGCTCGACCGCCCGCGGCGTATCCGCCAGGATGATTCCCCACCAACCCAGTTGTTCCAGAATCTGCCAGCGCTGCGCCGGGTCTTCCAGCCCCAGAGCTTCGATCAAACTGAGCGCCCGTTCGTAGTAATCAACTGCCACTTCAAGCGCATAGACACGCGCCGCATTCTGACCCGCCTGAAGCAGATACGGAATCGCGCGCTCGCGCTGGTCGCTGAGATCGAAGTGATAAGCCAACACCTCCGCCTGTCTATCCATCTTGACTCGAAGCTGATTCAATCACTTCGGCAATTTGGCTGTGCAGATGCGCGCGCCGCGCCCGGCTCAAGCCTTCGTAAAGTGCCTGGCGGATCAACTGGTGGCGAAAGCGATAGCCGCTTTCGACTTCTTCCAGGAGATGACCCGTCAAAGCGGCATCCAGCGCATCCAAAACACGGTCGTCGTCCACCGACGTCACCGCACGTAGGACTGTAAACGGAAACTCGCGTCCAATGACGGCAGCAGCCCGCAGGACCGGTTCAACCGAAGGTCCCAGCCGCGCCACCCGCTCTCGAATCAGGCCGCGCAGCCCGGCAGGAAGACGCAGACTTGCGCCCTGCCGCAAGTGCCACTGGCCGCCGTGATCCTCGATCTCATCAAATTTGAGCAGCGCGCGGGTGATTTCCTGAACGAAGAAGGGATTGCCTTCAGTCATCTCAGCAACCCTCTGCGCCAGTGCCGGGTCAATCTCAGCCTCCAGGATCTGCGCCATAATCTTCGCTTACATCCTCGCCAGGCAGAGGTGCAAGCCGGTGAACCTCACCCAGATGTTCGCGGTACAGCGCGTTCAGCAGCGTACCCAGGGGCGAATCGACTGCACCGACCCTATCAGGGCGATAAGTCGCCAGCAAAATCACCGGAGCAGATCGCAGCTGCCGGGCCAGATAATGGAACAGGCGTAAGCTGGCTTCGTCGGCAGCATGGAGATCGTCAATCAGCAGCACGATGGGCTTCTCTTGTGCCAGACTGATAAGAAACTGCGCGGTCGCTCGAAAGAGGGCCGACTGTTCTTGCTGCGGATCGCTCGAACCGAGCGGTGTAAAGTGGGTTATGGGATTCGCATCCAGCGCTTGGCCCTGTGCTGCCAGATAACGGTCAAAGGCTTCGATGAAGGGCTGATAAGCCATCTGGCCTTCCTGTTCATAGGCTGCGCCGACGAGCGTGGTGATACCCGGACGCGGCGGCCATGTGCAACACTTCATAGGCCAGACGTGATTTCCCGACACCAGCATCCCCTGCCAGTAGAACCGTCTGTCCGCGTGTCCTGCCAGCGGTCAATCAGGGCATTGAGTGTGCCCAGTTCAGTTTCTCGCCCGACAAGTGGCCCTGCGGTCTCAAGCTTCGACCGCATCCGGCACCCGCGATACGGCCCTCACCGGAGACATGGCGATAATCTCCCCACCAACAATCTGCGCATACAGCGCCTCCGTCGCGGGGTCGGGCGGAATATCGAGATCGGCTGCCAGTGCATTCACACAGCGCTGGTACTGGCGCAATGCTTCATGGCGGCGACCGGCCAGGGTATAGAGACGCATCAAGGCCCGGTGAGCCGCTTCGTCGGTTGGGTCACGGTTGAGCAGCTGCTATCATCAGGGACATGGCGGCTGGATAATCACCTGTCTCGCGGAGCAAATCCGCTGCTTTGAGAGCGGCCTGTCGATGCAAGCGCTGCAACGCTTCTCGATGAGGCTGTGTCCACTCCTCATAAAGATTGTCAGGCAGTAGATCGCCTACATAGAGCGATAGAGCATGTTGAAGTTCGCTCATCGAGGCCTCTGTATTGGTGCAAATACGCTGGAATTCGTCAACATCTACCCAGACGACCTCGTCTAGGGAAAGAATACCAGCTTCAAAGGTCAGGATGTTTTCGGCAGCACCTGGGGCAGAAAAACGATCCAATGTTTGCCGCAAAACATGGAGCGTCTGGTAGAGGTTATTCGCGCCGGATTCAGGCCGAGTATCGGGCCAGAGTATCTCGATTACCTGATCTTTTATGAGGCGATGCTCCAGGGCAACGAGCTGAAGCAGCGTTGCCGCTTTACGGCGGGACCAATCTTCTGCTTTGAGGACATGATCGTCGTGAATGACCTCAAAACGACCAAGCATATAAACCTGAACGATAGAAGAAGCCACCGCGACCTCCAGATGATCTCCCTCCGCCACTGCATCGCCCTAATGCATTAAGGCTGGATTGACTTCCTCCCCAACTGAGTTAAGTGGCGAGTTGAATGAACTCATGCTCTCCCATCATAACATGGTCTCGCGCGGTGAGATAAACCTGTTTGCTATACTGCAAGCCTCTTGTCGAAAAGGTCAGTTCATGAAAGTATGTTCCTCCAGGAAGTTGTGAGGAATTCCCCCAGTTGACCTCAGGTCCTGGTGCGTTACACTCGGCAAAGGGGAACTGCCAAAAGGAGGCAAGCCGAATTTGCTTGCACGATCACTATTGAGGACGATATCCACCACTTCACGACAGGTCCTGCTCAGCCAAGAATCTGAGGCGGTCTGCTAAAAATGTCAGCGGTCAAGCGCGTCCCGTCTGAGCCTTCTGGTCCGATCCGTATGGCGGAGGTTCTGGCTGCCTTTTCCCTTGCGACCGACCTGGGGACGGGTAAGTCTATGGGCCATGCCCTGCGCGCCTGCTACCTCGGCATGGCGATGGCACGCGAGCTGCGTCTGTCAAATTCCGGAGCAGGCAGAACTTTATTACAGTTTTCTCCTCATGCATTCCGGCTGCGCTGCCCTATCCTTGGCAATGGCTCCGGTCATCAAAGGCGATGAATTGGCGGCGATCGCCGATATTACTTTGCGTGACGAGTCGAATCTGCTGGAGATGCTTGGCTGGATGAGACGCAATGTGTCGCCTGATGCGCCGCTCTCCAACAAGGATTCTCAATCTTTTCCGCGCGCTGCTTCATAACCCTGATGACGGGGATGTTCGCGGCGTTTGTGAAGTGGCCGTTCGTGTGGCGCAGCGGCTCGACATGCCCCCAGGGCGTACAGAGTGCCATTCAACATTATCTTGAGCGATGGGATGGCAAGGGGCCGTTATGGTCTGACAGGGAGCGCGATTCCCCTGAACGCTCGTCTGCTCCACATGGCGCTGAAGGCCGACGCCTGCCATTCACCTATGGGCAACGATGCGGCGGAGACCATGGCTCTTGAGCAAAAGGGCAACATCTTTGACCCAGGATTGGTTGATGTTTTTCATTCCGTCGCCAGAGAATCCAACCTGTGGCAGACTCTGGCGAAGCAAGACTTATGGGAAGTCGTGCTGGACCTTGAGCCCGATTCGCCGTATCGCTACATCGGTGAGGCAAAACTGGACGATGTGGCGCTGGCCGCCGCAGATTTTGTGGACCTCAAATCGCCCTCCACCGTGGCCCATTCCAGAGAGACCGCCCACTTTGCGGAGTGCATAGCCCGCCGGATGGATTTACCTGAATCCGAGATCATCACGATCCGCCGGGCGGCACTGGTTCACGATCTGGGACATCATTGCGCTTCCCAGTCACATCTTGACTAATCAGGACCGGTTAAGCGAAGTCGAAAAAGAGAAACTGCGTCTCCATCCTTATTACACGGAGCGGATTCTTTCCCGTGTGCCCGCGCTCGCTTCTGATTGCCGCCATCGCCGGGAATGCATCATGAGCGAATGAACGGAACGGGATATTATCGCGGGCTATCGGGAGACGAACTGCCTGTGAGTGCCTGCATTCTGGCGCTGGCAGACGACTTTCAGGAGCGCCTGCAGCTCAAGTCGGAGCCGTCCAATCTTGACCCACAAGATGTCCTGAAGGCGATGCAACCAGACGTCGGGCCATTGTTCTCGCCAGATTGTTTTGCAGCGTTGGCCGAGGACATGGGTGTTGCGGCGACCACAGCCCCGACCTCGGCGCGAATGGCCTGCTGGTCTCACCGACCGTGAAGTGGAAGTCTTGCAGCACGTCGCTAAAGGAAACACCAACCGCCAGATTGCTCAGGCACTCGTCATAAGCGAAAGAACCGTCGCGCATCACCTGGAGCACATTTACGACAAGATCGGAATTTCCAGCCGGGCGGCAGCGGTGTTTTTTGCAATGGAACACGAGCTGATCCGCTAGGCACACCCCTCAAAGTTGGGCCAAACCAGAAGCATAACACGGCGAACTGGCTTCGCACCAGAAGCCCTGTTTGATTCTAAAGATGGGCAGAACTGCCCATGATAAGCTGTTCTCCGTTTCCTAGAATGGAAAGTAAATATTTAGCCATGCAGGTATCTGGAGACGCGGCTTCATGGAAAAGATACGATCAAAAGACGGCACACTCATCGCCTATGAGCGCAGCGGAGAAGGCCCGCCCCTTGGTGCTGGTGCATGGCACACTTGCCTCGCACGCGCGCTTGGGCAGCATATCCGCGTGTTGGCAAAGCATTACACCGTTTATGCCATTGACCGGCGCGGTCGTGGCGAGAGCGGCGATACGAAACCTTATGCACTTGAGCGCGAATTTGAGGATGTCGCGGCTGTCGTGGACTCGATCGGGCCTAGGGTCAGCGTACTGGGTCATTCCTACGGTGCGCTCTGTGTCCTTGAAGCCTCACTGCTCACCGCTAATATGCGCGCTATAGTGGCATACGAACCGCCTCCAGCACCGGTTCCACAAGGTCTGATGGAGCGTATTCAAGCATCATTGGATGCCGGGGATCGAGAAGAGGCCGTAATCACCTTCGTGCGCGAACTCGTCAGGATGCCGCCTCACGAAATCGAAAAATGGAGAGCATCGCCGATTTTTCCAACACGATTGGCGGCTGTACATACTATTCCCCGTGAATTTCACGCGGTTGAGGAAGTGTATCGCTTTGAGCCAGAACGATTTAAGAATATGGACGTCCCGACACTGATGCTGCTCGGTGGTGACAGTCCGGCTTTTGCCCACAGGAACGTGGAAGACTGGCACAAGGCCCTGCCCGACAGCCGGATCGTGGTCATGCCAGGTCAGCAGCATATCGCTATGGATACCGCCCCGGAGCTGTTTGTCCAGGCGGTGACCGACTTCCTGAACGAACAGGATTAGCCAAACGCGGTGAATGGCTTATGCAGCCTGATGAGACTATTAAGAAAGGCCTGAGAAAAATGATTATCACGCAACTAGAAGGCAAAGTATCGTCTGGGCAGTGGGACGCTCTCAAGCAAGCCTTTCACGAGGCGAGCCAACAGCTACCCCCTGCCATCGAGCGGTCCTACCTCGTTCAGGATGAAAACGAGCGAGTTATCTGGCGTATCCTCACGGTCTGGTACAGCCGCCAGGTCCTGGAAGACTATCGCGCAACAGTTGACACACCGGGCGGGATACTCATCTTTCGTGCTGCGAATGCGGAACCCACATTGTCGATTTACGAGGTCTATGATCATGCAAGCAACGACTAGCTTTATCCTGGTTTGCCAGACCAACTGGGGAGTGGTTGCCTGAATTCCGTTACAAAACGGTAGCTTTGAACACACGCAAGACAATGCGCGGATGCAACAAGCTGGGTGGCGGTGCGATCATATTAATGACCTTCAGAAAGGCGATGGAGACGCTTGAGTTGCTGTGCGCGGCGATGTGCAGCTTTCTGAGATACCAGTTGAGAAAACGGACCATCGGCGTGCGCGGCCCCTGTACTTCAGGGAAGCTCAGGTCGCTGCCGACAGCTGCGCTCCAGGCCAGGTCGATGATCTTGCTCGCCTCAGCAAAGAAATGGCGGGCAAGGTCCTCCGGGTTTTTTGCCAAACAGTCTCCCAGTGCCTGCGCTTCCAGGGCGGCGACCGTCATCCCCTGGCCGTAAATCGGGTTGAAGCTGCATAGTGCATCGCCAATGACCAGATAGCCTTTGGGGAAGGCGGGCAGTTTGTCGTAGCGCCGTCGCAGATTGGCTGGGAAGCGGTGCGCCACTGGCTCATCTAAAGCGCTCCGGCATTCTTGACGACCTCATAAATCTCCGGCGTGGGAAGCTGGCTGACTGCATCCAGGAAACCGTCAAAATCGTTCGGCGCATGGTCACCCAGGTAGCCGCCCACGGTGAGCACCCATCGATCGCCGTCCTGTGCCAGAAGCACGCCCAGACGTCGATCCGGCGGGGTCGCCATCAGGACGACGCCATCAATGCCCGGCAGATCCTCAGGGCGGCGGCGGAAAAAGCAGCTTACATAGCCCATGTCAATTTGGCTACCTCCTCTTCCTCCGGGCGTTGATAGCCCAGCGATTCCAGCCAGGCCGGGCTGCGCGAGCCACGTCCGCTAGCATCGATCGACCAGCTCGGCCATGCAGGTGTCTTCAGCGCTGCCTGTTACTGCGCGCAGGCGAAGCCCGGTCACGCGAGTTTTGTCGCCGGTCGTCAGCAGTTCCGTGACACTTGCGCCCTCGATAGCGCGGACGTTTGGCAAACTCCAGCACCCGCTGGCGAATCGCCGCTTCCAGCGTGGGCCGCGAGACCGCCAGCCCAGAGAATCCACCCTGGCCCGGTTGGTGATACGCGCCGCTGTGGAACCAGCGCACATTGGCGCTGACGTCGTCAATATGTACCGCGCCCAGCTCCTTGAGCGCCGTTGTCAGGCCAGGCAGATAGGCTTCCATAATCTGGTGGCCGCGCTCCAGCAGCACATGCGTATGCCGCCCCTGGGGGACGCCTTTGCGGTTTTCGCCCGGCGCGGGGAAATGATCGCGCTCCACCAGCGTCACCTCGTCGAAGTGATCCGCCAGCACGCGCGCCGCCAGCAGCCCGGCCATGCTTGCGCCGATCACCAGGACCTTGCTCTGTGATGTAGATCTTGTGTTTTCCACTCGTACTGTCTCCTTTGATCTTGCGCGCTTGAAGAGTCTCAGGCGATATGCGGCTTGCTGGCCGGGACCGGCGCTGCATTAGCGGGGGTCAGCGCTGCGATTGGCGATCTGCCGGGCGATGTAGGCGGCATCCCGCTGCATACCGAAAATTGTTTCCGAAGACGCGGCGTACTGGAAATTGCGTCCGACGAAGTACAGGCCGGGCACACTGCGAACAACCCCACGCGGCGGTACATCGCTCTCGGCCTCGAAGCCTTCGATGTCCATCCAGGACAGACCGGGTTCGTAACCTGTGCACCAGATTACATTGGCGACGTCGAGGACATGCCCATCTTCTAATACGGGCAAGCCATCGCGGACAGCACTGGTTCGGGGGACGACCTTGATTCCCGCCGCTTCAATATCCTGGGGTTTGATTCGGATCAGCGACATGCCGGAAGAAATCAACTTGCCACGCATCCGGCGGCCAATGGGCGAATCAAGGGTCAAAACGTGGTGATAGAACACGCCGATCACGAGCCGGATCAAGAGATGCCGCGCCAGAAAAGTCTCAATGCGGAAGGGAATATGGCCGGGATGCCGGCCTGATAGCCAGGTGGTATGCGTTCGAGAAAGCTCCAGCGCGATTTCTGCGCCGGAATTCCCTGCCCCCACCACCAGAACAGGCCCCGGCTGTAACTGGGCCGGATTCTGATACTGGCTGGCGGTCAGTTGGACAATATCCGGATTCAGTGCTCTGGCATAGTCCGGCACACGAGGTTTTTGCCAGTTGGACATCGCCAGCACGACGTTGTCGGCAGTATAGCGCCGGTCCTGCGTCCGCAGCACAAAGCGACCCTCCTCTCGACCGAGGCGAAGCACACGTGTCTCCATTTGCACCGGCAGGTCGAAGTGTGCGGCATACTGGCGCCAGAAAGTCGGCCATTTCATCTTTGGACGGGAACGTGTGCGCCGGAGCCGGAAAAGCCATGCCCGGTAAGCCATCGAAATAAGCCGGGGTGAACAGATGTAGAGAATCCCAACGCTGCCGCCAGGAGTCCCCGACACGCGCATTGCCATCCAGGATGATAAAATTATGTCCCTGTTGTTTGAGATAATAGCCCAGCGCCAGCCCGGCCTGACCTGCGCCGATTACAATCGTATGAAAATGTTTATCTGGCTTTGTCACCGTCATTCCTCCTGTTTCTTCACCGACTTCATTCCGTCTGGATCAACCAGGTGGGGTGAGCCTGACCAATGGATACTGACCATCAGCCCACCCCTTAACCTGAGACTCTACCGTTCAGCCAGCCTCTCCCGGCTGCGGGATGGCCCCGAGCTGCTGCAACATGCCCAGCAGATCGGGCCGGTTCCAGCCTTCGACGATCTTGCCGTTGGCGATGCGGAACATGGTGATTCCGTTCATCGTCACGCGCTTGCCGGTCGGCCGGAATACCCTGAAACTCGCCCTGATGCGTGCCACGGCAGACCCAGCGCGTGGCGACCCGGTCGCCTTCCGCCACCTGGTCTTCAACCGTGACCTGAATGTCTGGAAAAGCGCCTCGGAGCATTTCGTCGAACTGTTTCGCGCCTTCCGGGCCGTGAATGTCGCTGGGTGGGGTGTGGCCGACGTAATCGTGCGCCACAATCTGGTCGATGAGGGCCAAATTGCCCTGACTTTGAATCTCTTCAAAGACCTGGCGTGCGATCTTCTTGTTTTGCTCAGACATAAGAATCCTTTCTCCGTTGACCGCTGTGCGCTGTGTTTGCAGCGCAATCTTAGCCTACGGGATCGCAGGCTGCGAAGTCATGCCCTGAACGGGGTATTCAGTGGGGTATATGCCCCCAGCCTTAATTGTAACAGCTGTGCGGCAGTCTGTGCCCCCTGCTCACGAGCGTCTGACCGGGACTCTCTATCGTGCAGCCGCTGCTGGATCTGGGGCCAGCATTCATAACGCAGATACCAGAAGAGCATCAGCGCTGTGACGATCAGGTAGAAACTGTGCAGCAGCCAGATCGGGCCGGGCGGCAGGTTGTAGACATAGATCGAGTAGAAGAGATTGCCGACATTGCCCAGCAGGAGATAGCCTAGACTATAAGATTTCAGGTCCTTCGTGCGGTAGGCTTTCACCACCATCGGCAGTGTGCTGAGAGCGAATAACGTCGTTGCGATGGTTCCGGCAATGAGCGGTAAATTGATGTCCATTGTTATTCCCTCGCTTGATTTTCTGATTTGATAAACCAAGCTTAGGACACAGCGGACACTCATTCATGCCCGCAATGGGGTATTCAGGTGGGGTATTTGGGGAGAACCTAGTCGAGCAGGTCCAGTTCTCTGGCTCGGGCAGCGGCCTCGGTACGGTTGCTGACGTTCAATTTACCGTAGATACTGCTGGTGTGCTTCTTGACCGTCTCCGTTGAGATCACTAGCTTTTCGGCGATCTCCGGGTTGGTCAGCCCGGCAGCGACCAGAGCCAGAACTTCCTTTTCCCGCTGAGTCAGTGGCTCAATCAAGCCGGTCCCAGCAGTCTGTGCAAGATCAGTATCGAAAGCTGCCAGGAGCGCCTCTACGTATTCCGGCATGATGTGACGAGCCTGGGCTTCTTGCAGCAGTCGGGCCATCGGCAGCCCCAGATCGACGAAGAGACGTACGTAGCCTTCGGGTTCGGCCAGGCGCAGCGCTTCTTCCAACGATACCAGCGCGTCGGGCCAGCCGCCTATCCGCCAGCGCGCGATGGCTTGCAGGGCCAGCGCTTCGATGCTCACGCCCATGCGTCCTTCACGCTCAGCCAGGTCCAGCAGACGTTCGATCAATGCCAGCGCCCGTTCGAGCGCGGGACCATCGCTTTTGACGATCAGCACGCGGGCCATCGCCAACTGTGCCACCTCACTTTCAGGGCGCTGCTCAACGGCGGCATCGCGCAGCATGGCATCCGACCACTCGACCGCTGCCCGCAGCTGGTCCTGCGCCAGCCAGACTTCAAGCTGAAAGCGTTCAAAGCGGCTGGTCCAGTGCGCAAACTGCGCGCGCTTGACCAGCGGGCGCGCCTGTTCCAGGTAATTCTCGGCGGCATCGGTGTCGCCTTCGCTGAGCTTCATGCGGCCCGCAATCAGCCTGGCCGCAATGATCGAGCGCACATCGCCGCCCAGTTCGGCCCGTTCCAGGCCTTGAGTCAGGTGATCCCAGGCTTCGGCCAGTTGGTTCCACTCATAGAGCAGTTCCGCCATGCGGATATGTACCCAGCCGGTGACGGGCAGCGGCAGATGGCCCCAGGCGGCGCGATCCTGCATCGACTCCAGTGCCTTTTGCCAGTATTCTGCCGCACTGTGCAAACGACCCTGCCGCAGTTCGAGGTCCGCCAGTGCGCCATAGATATGCGCCGCGCCAAAGCGAAATGGCGTTGAGTATCTTACTTGGAGCACCTGCTCGTATGACTGCTGCGCCTTGTCCCAATAGCCGTTACGGCGATAGGTGTCGCCCAGTGCCACGTAGGCTCCACCGCGATAACCGCCCACATCGTTTTCCGGCAGGTCGCGCAGGGCCTGGTCTGCATAGGCTTCTGCCTGTTGGCAGATCGTTCTGGAAGCAGGCCACGTAACAGCGCACCGCAGTCACTTTGGCGTGCTGCTCGCGGCCTACATTGTCTTCGACCGGCCTCAGCGCCGCTTCGACTTCATCCAGCCAGTGGATGCACTCGTCAAACGCACCAGTCGCGGCCAGGAAACCCGCGCGGGCCAGACCCAGAATCGGGTGACTGCGGACCCAATCAGGCGGAAGCTGATCTACCCACTGCTTCACTACGGAGATTTCGCCACCGACCACTTTGGAATTGAGATAACGATCTACAATCTCAGCCAGGAGTTCACGGTCCTGGCCTGCGTGAGCATGACGAAAGGCCGGGTCCGGCAGGTCGTGGTCCAGATACCAGCGGGCAGCACGGCTGTGCAGTATGGCGACCTGCTGCGGTTGGAGACGCTGCAAAGCTTCACGCAGAAAATCACTGAAGAGATGATGATAGCGGAACCACTCACGACGGTCATCCAGCGGGACCAGGAAGAGGTTCTGCCGTTCGAGGTGTTCTAGCATCTGCTGTCCATCGTCTCGACCTGTAATGGAATTACAAAGCGAGGCGCAGAGACGATCTGCAACGCTGCTTTGCAGCAGGAAGTCGCGTATGTCGGCATCCAGGGGGGCGAGTACGTCTTCTTCCAGATAGTCACCGATGAATCGATGACGGCCACTGACGACGATCCTTTCAGGCTCGGACGGGTGCTTTGGCAGAGTCAACGCCGCCAACTGGAGACCCGCCACCCAACCTTCAAGTTGATCCTGAATAGCGGCCACATCAGCCTGGCTCAAATCAAGTCCCATTGTCCCGGTCAGAAAGTCACCTGTTTCAGCAGGTGAGAACTGCAAGTCCTCGGCGTGATACTCCTTAAGGTGCTGGCGTGCCCGGTAGCGGCTCAGTGGCAAAGGTGGTTCGGCGCGACTCGCCAGCACGATATGAAGCCTGGGCGGCAGGTGGTCAAGAAGCCGTGTCATCGCGGCATGAATTTCAGGATCGTCAATCAGGTGATAATCATCCAGAATGACCGTCGTGTGCGCTACCAGTTCGTTGGCAGCGTGTGTTAAAGCACGCAGGGTCTGGTCCAGATCCGGCGATTGTGCGCCCAGCAGCAGCCCCAGCTCACTATCTCGAATGTCTGGTTGGATCATCTCCCAGGCAGTCAAAACACACCTGAGGAACTGCGTCAGATCATTATCCTCTTCACTCAATGAGAGCCAGATAACTGGAAACTGGCTCGTATGGGCCCATTGAGCCAGGAGGGTCGTTTTACCATAACCCGCCGGGGCGGCGACCACAATCAGCCTGTAATGCGGAACATCTTGTTCAAGCTTATCGGCGATCCTGGTTCGCTGGATGGCATGATGAGGACCCGGCGGAATCCGCACTCTGGTCGCCAGCAGATCAAGCATCAACTGCACCTCGTGCTCATTTCCCGTGGACCTTTATTATACCAATTCGAATTTTGACCCCTCGAAAGCTGCTTGCAAGCTCTGCAAAATCCGCAAAAAAGCGCCGCCGCAATCGACCACTCTTTGGCGAAATCATCTCCGAGGCCACTGCCCTACCAAGTCATGTTAGGCTTTTGGCAAGAGTGCCGTAGCCTCCGCGACGATGCTCTCAGCTGCGGTGAGGGAGCGCAAGACCTCCCTTATCCCGCCGAAAAGCCGATTTAGTGTTAGTCGTAGAGAAGTGCGACACCCGGTCACGCTGAGGGAATACTATGATGAGCATTGTGCCAGGGGTCGTGATCTTCCTCATCATTCTGTGCATCAGTATCCTGGGCGACTGGCTGCGCGACAGACTGGACCCGACCACCCGGCACTGAGCAAAGGCTGTTATCTTTGCCGGAGTCGTTGTATCCTGTTGTGGCTCTGATACACGTTGTTCACCGTCTATGATGGGTCAGACAATACCATGCCTGAAAGCTTCCTCAGCCATTTAGAATGCAGCTACTGCGGCCAGCGTTACGAGGCCGACCGCCTGATGAATCTCTGCCCGAAATGCGGCAAGCCCTTGTTTGCCCGCTACGATATGGACGCCGCCCGGCGCGCCTTCCCGCGTGATGTCCTCAAGGACCGCCTGCCGACACTGTGGCGCTATGCGGAAATGCTGCCCGTGCGGGACGAAGCGTATCGATTTACACTGGGCGAGGGGTACACGCCGCTGCTACCGCTCCACCGGCTGGGCGAAATGCTCGGTCTATCGCAGTTGTATGCCAAAGACGAATCGCTCAACCCGACCGGTTCCTTCAAGGCACGTGGACTGGTGATGGCGGTCTCGCGTGCGGTCGAACTCGGTGCGCAGGCGGTCGCCATCCCGACGGCAGGCAATGCAGGTAGTGCGATGGCCGCCTATGCGGCGCGGGCTGGACTGCCCGCCTACATCTATATGCCCAAAGACGCCTCGCCCACCTATGCGCGCGAAATGACCGCGCTCGGCGCGCAGGTCACGCTGGTCGATGGCCTGATTACCGATGCCGGGCGCTACGTCCGCGAAGGCGTCGAAGCGGGCAAATGGTTTGATGTCTCAACACTGAAAGAGCCGTACCGGGTCGAAGGCAAAAAGACGATGGGCTATGAACTGGCCGAGCAGTTCGGCTGGGAGCTGCCCGACGTGGTCGTCTACCCGACCGGCGGCGGCACCGGAATCATCGGCATGTGGAAAGCCTTCGACGAAATGGAGCGCCTGGGCTGGATCGGCCCTAAACGACCGCGCATGGTCAGCGTGCAGGCTGCCGGATGCGCGCCGATTGTCCGCGCATTTTATGAGGGGGCGGAGTTCGCCTCAGCCTGGGATAACGCCCAGACCCTGGCCGATGGCCTGCGAGTCCCGGCGGCGGTGGGCGATTTTCTGATTCTGCGGGCGCTGCGCGAGAGTCAGGGCACGGCGCTGGCCGTCCCGGATGAACTCGCTGGTGGAGACAATGAAAACCGTCGGGCGGCTGGAAGGCATGTTCATTAGCCCGGAGGCCGCTGCCACCGCCGCCGCGCTGCCCGACTTAGTCGAACGCGAATGGATCGGTCCCGACGAGCGCGTGCTGCTCTTCTTCACCGGGACCGGCTTAAAGCACGTCCACCTGATGAGCTAGGCGTGCTGCTCGCGCAGTTCGTAATAGTCCCGCATTCCCGGCAGCATCGGCAGTAGGACCAGCAGCGAAGCTAATCCGAAGAGCACATACTGGATCGGCGCAACGGCGGGCAGTGTCACCAACTGGACGATCAGCCACGCGGCAAGGGCCAGGCCGAGCGCGACCGTTAAAGTCCAGGCCCACTGTTCATGAGTCCACTGTGTCAGACGGTTGAGCCAGGCCCACTGCGGACGCAGCCACAAGGCCAGCAGCGTCACCAGGCTGCCGAAACCCCACAGAACGATCAGCAGGATGCCGGGCACAACATAGTCCTGAAACGGCGTGTTCCTTAGAACGCTGAGGTCCAGGCCCATCGGCGTCTCCGGGTTGTTCAACATCTCATAACCACCCAGGAAACCGCTCAGACTCAAAGACACCAGACAGGCCGACAGCACAAGCAGCAGCAACACAGGACGAGGAGTTTGGCTACCCATTTTCTATTCTCCTGGTCTAAACGATAAGTGCTAGTCTGATTCTCCGGCTTTGGGCGGCAGCGGCCAAGACTAAATGTCATTGTTTGAGGCTGAAACATCGCGGTGCGTAGCGCATTTTTCTCGTATTATTGAGTGTGTGGCGGTATGGTTGAAGCTAGACAAGAGCAGTAAGGGAGGCATTCCCATTAACACGGCAGCGCGGCAAACGACAGAAGGAATCCTGTTCACGGACCAGTACCAGCTCACTATGGCCCAGTTGTATTTTCGCTATGGCCTGCATGAGACCGAGGTCCAGTTCGACCATTTCTTCCGCAGCTACCCGGATTACGGCGGCATCAGGCGGGCTACTGCATCAACGCAGGGCTGGAATGGCTGGTCGAGTGGATGCAAAGTGTGCGCTTCCGCGAGGAAGACATCGCCTATCTGCGCAGCCAGACCAGCAGCACTGGCAGCCGCCTCTTCGCTGATGACTTCCTCGACTGGCTGGCATCCCAGGGCAATTTCGAAAGCCTCAAGCTGGCCGCTATCCCGGAAGGCCGCGTCGTACATCCCGAACGTGCCGCTGACGACCGTGCGTGGTCCGGCAGCGATGGCGCAGATTCTGGAAACCGCCCTGCTCAATCACCTCAACTACCCGACTCTGGTGGCGACCAAAGCCGCGCGCATTCATCAGGCCGGGAAAGGCCAACTGCTGCTCGAATTCGGCCTGCGCCGTGCCCAGGGGACCAGCGCCAACGCCGGGGCACGGGCCGCCCTGATCGGCGGAGCCGATTTCACCTCAAACGTGGGCATTTCCGAGCTGCTGGGTTATCCTCCCAAAGGTACCCACGCGCACAGCATGATCCAGATGTTCATGGCCCTGGGCGAAGGCGAACTGGCGGCTTTCCAGGCTTACGCCGACGTTTACCCGGATGACTGCCTGCTGCTGGTCGATACGGTGAATACGCTGCAAAGTGGCCTGCCCCACGCCATCAAGGTCTTTGAGAACCTGCGCGCAAAGGGTCACAAACCGGTCGGCATTCGCCTCGAT
The DNA here is from genome assembly GCA_963772595.1 of uncultured Chloroflexia bacterium. Lineage (GTDB taxonomy): Bacteria > Chloroflexota > Anaerolineae > Aggregatilineales > Phototrophicaceae > CAVYXZ01. Next base: position 327,754 of record CAVYXZ010000007.1, read on the forward strand.
TCGGGCGATCTGGCCTACCTGAGCATTCAATCGGCGCGGATGCTGAACGATGCCGGATTCCCGGAGACCAGCATCGTGCTCTCGAACCAGATTGACGAACTCGTGCTGCTGCAAATCCTGGCGCAGATTGAGGAGGAAGCGCCCGGCTACGGCGTGGACCCCGACCATCTGGTCAGCCGGTTGGTCTTCGGCGTGGGCACGCGCCTGATTACCTCCAGCGGCGACCCGGCGCTCGACGGTGTCTATAAGCTGGTGGCCGTGCGCAAGGGCCAGGACTGGACTCCGGCGCTCAAGCTCTCCGATTCGCCGGAGAAGGTGCCTAACCCCGGCTTCAAGCACGTCTGGCGGCTGTATGATCGACGCGGCCTGGCGACTGCTGACATCCTCTCGACACGCGACGAAAACCCGGCAGACTCGGATCCGCTCATCCTGCGCCACCCTGCCGACGAAACGCGCTCACGCAGGCTGGCCCGCGCTGCCATCTCCCGCATCGAATCGCTCCAGGTGGATGTTCTGGATGAAGGCCGCCTGGTCTATGATTTGCCGCCGCTCGATGCCATCCGCGATCAGCGGCAGGCCGACCTGGAAAGCCTGGATTCGGGCGTCAAGCGTATCGTCAACCCGCACATCTATCATGTGTCGCTCACTGAAAGCCTGTGGGACCTCAAACGCGACCTGATCCGGCGTTACAAAAACTCCTGAGGGATTTCGCTTGACTCTGACGTAACGTCATAGTTTAGAATGACACCAGAGTCGAGAGGTTCAAGTGATGTACACCGTCAAACAACTGGCCGACATCGCGCAGGTCAGCGTGCGCACCCTGCATTATTACGATCAGATTGATCTGCTGCCGCCATCCAGCGTAGGCGAGAACGGCTACCGTTATTACGACGACGCGGCCCTGTACCGGCTCCAGCAAATTCTGTTCTATCGTGAAATGGGCCTGGAGCTGCTGCACATCAAGGATGTCCTGGACAGACCTGATTTCAATCTGGTGTCGGCGCTAAATGCTCACCGCGAGGCCTTGCAGACGAAAATCGAGCGGCTGGAACATCTCATCAACACGGTAGACGAGACGATACAAGACCTGACAGGAGAATCCGTCATGAGCAAGAAACGCCTCTTTGAAGCCTTCAGCGAGGAGCAGCAGAAGGACTACGAGCGCGAGGTCCGGCTCCAATATGATCCGCAGTTTGTTAACGATTCAATCAAACGCTGGAACAGTTACAGCAAGGCGCAGCAGGACGCTGTGATGGCTGAAGCCGGGGAGATTTACACGGATCTGGCGGCGGCGATGGAGGCAGGCACAGCGGCTCAGAGCGCTGAGGTCCAGGCGATTATGGCCCGCTGGCACGAGAATTTGCGCAACTTCTACGAACCGACACTGGAGATCCTGCGCGGTCTGGGCGAGACCTATAACACTGACCCGCGCTTCATCGCCAACTTCCAGCAGGTACATCCTGAGCTGCCGGGCTACCTCTACGAAGCCGTCGCGTACTACGTAGACGAATTGGAAACCGCCGAAATCGCGCGGATGCTTGCCGAAGACGACGCCGCCAGGCGAATTGGAGACTGAGCCTCAGGAGGAAGGCTGCTCCACTGCGGGCCGTTCGCCGCGCTGTGGGAACTGCTCCAGGCTGGTTTCAAGCTGCTGGGCAAAGCGTGCCAGCACCTGTGACGGGGTGTGAAAGCGCAGGCTGACGAGGTTGTTCTCGCGCGGGACCAGCACCTTCGTCGGGGGTTGAAACTCATCCATGAGGTTCATCCCCAGCCCGACAGCCAGACCATCGTCGTCACGGATAACTTCGAAGCTTACGTCCGGTTCGGAAAATCCGAAGGTCTCGCTTGCGACGGTCTCACCCGCTGCCAGGTCACGCAGCCACGCTACACAATCCGCCACTTCCCAGGTCAGCGCCCCGGCATCTTCCACCTGCCAGCGCCAGGCCCCGAAAACTGATTGCAGTGCCACCCGGAAAATCAGCCAGTTGGCGTCAAATTCATCGCGGTAATCGTCTTCGAACTCGTAACCTGCGATGTGAATCTCCATCCGAAAGCGGTCATTTTCCAATACAGCCGCCATAGTAGATCCTTTGTCAACTTTCGTCTAACTGAGATTATAACCTATGGTCCCGGTTACGCAGAATGTGCGACTTCATGTTATTATAGGGACAGAAATCACAGGCGATGAAGGAGCATGGACGCGATGGCATCAAGCGCGGACAGCATGGTTCGAGACGCAATCAAAGCCTATCACGCGGGCAGCCCCGAAGAGGCGCGCAATCTGCTGTTCAAGGCCGTTGAGGTCGATGAAGCCAACGAACAGGCCTGGTTGTGGTTGAGCGCTGTGGTCGAGGCGGATGCAGACAAGCAGACCTGCCTGGAAAACGTCCTGACCATCAACCCCAACAATGAGAAGGCCAAACAGGGCCTGCGCATCCTGCGCGATAAGGCCAGTGCCGCCGCCGCGCCGCCGCCGCAGTCCAGCCCGCTATTGGCTGAAGATGACCCCTTCGCCAACGTGAGCTTCACCCAGCCGAACACGAGCACTTCTGAAATGGCAGCCGCCTCTCCCTTCTCGGCGGATGATGACGACGAGGATGAGGAACTGCCCACCGGCGTCGCCTGGGGATCGATTGAAACCAGCAGCGCCAGCGCCACACCGCCCCGTGCCGAACCCGGCCCGGATGAATACGAAGATTGGATCTCCAACCTCAATATCGGCGGCAACGAGGCGCAGGAGACCTTCGGCGATGAAGAAAATGGTGATCCGGCACTGAATGCCGCACCTTTCATTGGCGACGACGATATGTTCGGCTCCGATTCGCCCTTTGAACTGGACGACAGCTTCTTCGGCCTGGACGACCCGGCTTTCGAAGGCACGTCGGCCACGCTCGGCAGTCCCTTTAGCTCGGACATCGTGGAGGATGAGCCTCCAGCGCCAGCGTCACCGCCGCCACCGACCAGCCCGGCCCCGCAAAGTTCGCCACCACCGCTGTCCCCTGTGCCAGAGCGCGATAGTTCACGCCCCAACCCGCTGATGGAATCCTTCGCCGTCGATGACGAACTCGAAGATTTCGGCTTTCTGGATGACAGCGCTTTCGACGACGCGGGCTTCTCGGCCCTCGACCCCGAAGAATATTTCGGCTACATCCCCAGCGAGATTAAGGCAACGCGCCTGCCCGGCACCAACGAACGCTATCCGACGGCGATGGTGCTGAGCCTGCTGCTGCTGTTGGTGTTGAATGTTGGCGCACTGGTGCTGGTCTTTATCACACTCACCAGTGCATGAACCTGGGCTGTCACCTTTGATTTGCACTGGTATGGGGGTCAGCGCTGTGATAAAATTCCCGTCCAGTTTGTCCACGACATAGAGAGGAGAGGCGGCTCGCAGAGGCCGCGTGTCTATGGCTAATCATAAGTCCGCGCTTAAGCGCATTCGTCAGAATGAAAAACGCCGTGTTGCCAACCGCATCTACCGCAACCGGTCTCGCACGCTGGTCAAGCAGGCCCGCAGCCTGATCGACGAGGGCAACCTCGACGAAGCGATTGCTGCGACCCGCGCCGCCGTTCAGGATCTCGACAAGGCGGCCAGCAAGGGCATCATTCACCCACGTAATGCTGCCCGCCGCAAATCGCGGCTGATGAAGCAGCTTCACGTCCTGCAAGCGCAGGCAAGCTAAACGTCACAGGCCGACCACAAGTCGGCTTTTTTATTGTCGGCGAGAAATTGCGCCGTCAGCCCTTCGAGCCGCCGTTATCGCTGATTTTCAAACAGTAGCCGATGCCCCGCACCGTCACCAGATAGCGTGGCTTGCCAGTATTGGCCTCAATCGCCTTGCGGATCCAGCGCACATGTACGTCCAGCGTGCGTGTATCGCCCATGTAATCCGTCTCCCAGACCTGGGCCATCAGCGTCTTGCGGTCCAGCGTCTCATCAGGGTGCTGCATGAAGACTTCCATCAGCCGGGCAACTTTGGGCGTGAGTTGAGTCTCCTGGCGTGGGCTGACCAGCACGCGGCGCTCGACGTTCAGGCTGAAGGGGCCGCAGGCGATAATGCGGTCGTCGCTGAGGGTAATCAGCCGTTCGATAGCGTTGATGAGCTTGCGCGATGAAAAGGGCGCATAGAGCACCTCGTCCGCCGGGCTGCTGGCAGCGCGTTTTTTGGGGCCGGGATGGATGTGGATGACCGGAACATCGGGCAGCGCCCGTCGTAAACTCTGGCAAATACGGTCGCCGGGTGTGCGTAAGGAGACGGCATCCAATATAATAATGTGCGGTTTCGTTTCAGCGGCTGATTCGTGCGCACGCTTGCCATTGGGGACAATTGTGAGATCATAGCGTTTCTGCAAGGAACCGGGGAAGGATGCACCCTTAACCTGAGTGCGACCTATCAACACGATTCTCGCAGTAGTCACGTCGGTACTCCTGTTGTGAAACGGTTTCAGCTGGGGGAACCGATTATAGCCTGATCTTTAAGACTTGGTCAACCACATTTAACAAAAGCTTGAATTATGGATAATCGACTTCCACAGCGCATCAAAACACTGGCCCGGTCACTCCCCTGGGATTGGCTACCAGACATCACCACCTATAGTATCGAACAGGCCGCCCTTCTCCAACAGATCCCGGCCCCGACTTTCGCTGAGCAGGACCGCGCGGACTATGTGCGGGACCAGTTCGAGGACTTTGAACTCGATGACATTGAAATCGACGCGCTGTTCAACGTCTACGGCTGTCTGCCGGGCCGCGATTCGAGCCTGCCTGCACTGGCGGTCACGGCGCATACCGATACGGTCTTCCCCGCCGAGACCGAATTGAGCCTGCGCCGCAGCGGCATGACGATGGCGGGTCCCGGTCTGGGCGATAACTGCTTCGGCCTCGCCGGGCTGCTGGGCCTGCTCGCCAGCCTGCGCCGCCTGAATTACCAGCCGGAGCGCGACATTTACTTCGTCGCCACCAGCCGCGAGGAAGGCATGGGCGATCTGGGCGGCATGAAAGCGGCCTTCGAGAAGCTCTCCGCGCGTATCGGCGCGGTCATCAACCTGGAAGGGCTGGCCTTCGGTCACGTCTATCACAGCGCCATCGCCGTCCGGCGGCTGCACATCACAGCTGAGGCCGACGGCGGGCACAGTTGGCTGCATTTCGGGCGGGCCAGCGCCGTGCATGGCATCCTCGACCTGGGCCACCGCCTGCTGAGCATCGACCTGCCGAAGACTCCGCGCTCGACTTACAACGTGGGTGTTATCGAGGGCGGCCAGGGCATCAACGTGATCGCTACCAGCGCGGGCATGTGGCTGGATATGCGCTCGGAAGAGCCGCAATCGCTGGCCTGGCTCGAAGCTCAGGTGCGCGACCTGGTCGCGGCTTGCCAGACCCCCGATCTGCGTTTCGCCGTCGAGGTCGTGGGCGACCGCCCCGCCGGGAGTATCGACCCGCAGCATGAGCTGGTGCGCGGCGCGCTGGCAGCCCTGGAAGAGGTCGGCATCCTCGGCACGCTGGAGACCGGCAGCACCGATGCCAACATCCCGCTGGCGGCAGGTTGTCCGGCCATCACCATCGGCATCACGCGCGGTGGCAATGCCCATCGCCTGGACGAATACGTCGAACTGGAACCGGTCGAAGCCGGGCTGCGCCAGCTCATTCTGCTGACGCTGGCCGCCAGCGGAGCGGAATGAATCTCTTGATTCCTGGCTTTCACTTCCCTTCCGCCTGTTCACCATAGACACACAAACAGACATTCAGGTCAAAATACTGGCTCGACTGGCCTGGGTCAGTGATAAATACGAGCCGTAATTTAGGTTCGATAGAGTTTATGCCCTTATGCTTGTTTATACGGCATCGCTTCCACTTGTGATAGAATACGGGCAGGTCGTAGCCCTATCAACCCTGAGGAGACCCTATGGCTAAAGTCGATGTTCTGGTCGTCGTCCCGCGCGACGAAGCCAGCCGCTATCACAAAAACCTGTCCTCCCATGAGGATTTCCGTCCCATCATTACGTCCAACACCGACGATGCGATCCGCTACCTGGAGGACTCCGACAAGCACATCGACCTGCTGGTCATCGAAAATCGCATCGAAAACGTCTTCGATTTCATCAGCGATCTGCGGCACAGCTACCCGCGTCTGCTGATTATCCTGGTCGATGAAGAAGCCGATTTTGGCCTGCCCGGTCAGGCGGATGAGATCAGCACTGTACCCTTTGACAACGACGACCTGGCGCGGCGCATCTCTCGCCTGATGTCCGACCGCCAGTTGGAGACTCTGCGCGCTGACAGCCTGCCCGCGGTGCGCAACTTCGCCAAGCGTCTGCGCAAAGCCTCCGGCGAATACGGCAAGCAGCAGGCGGCGGTGCTGGCCTGCATGGATATGGATTACGATTACGTCGCCTTTTATCGCCTGGAACAGCTTAGCCCGCTGCGGCTGGTGCTCAAGGCGCAGGATGGCCCGCAGCCGATCCAATCGCTCGCGCCGGAATACGCCTCCGAGGGTGGCATTCTGGCCTGGGTAACGCAGAACGGCCAGAGCCGCACCGTCGGCCCCAACGATAACCCGACTCACCCGCTGGTCAAATCAGGCCGGATGGGCGCAGCCGTGTGTGTGCCGGTCCACGCCAGCAACAACCGCTACGGCGTGCTGGTCGCCTGCCGCAGCGCCGTCGATTCGATTACGCAGGAAAACGTGCTGATGCTGGAACTGGTCAGCAACCAGCTTGCGGCGGCGGTCTCCAAAGAAATTATGGGCTGAATTGGCCCGCGACTCGGCCCTGCCCCTGCTGCTCGGCGGGCTGCTGCTGAGCGTCTACCTGCTGTTCTACGTCAGCAGTCCCATCACCATCGACGGCGAAGCGACCCTGGCCGTCGCGTCCAGCCTGGTCAAATACGGCAGCCCCGACATTGAAGTGCTGGGAGCCGCAGAGGGTCTTCTGCCGCCCGAATCGCGCATGGGCAGCTTCGGCCTGGACGGGCATCTCTACGCCAAGAAGGGTCTGGTCCCCTCGCTGCTGCTGCTGCCGCTGGTCGCGCTGGCCCAGATCATCCCGCCCCTGGCGCTGCGGGCCGCCGCCATGCTGCTCAACCCCCTGCTGCTGACCGCCACCGCGCTGCTGATCTACCGTTTCGCGCGTCATCTGGACTTTCGCCCCGCTGCAAGCCTTCACCGCCGGGCTGCTCTACGGTCTGGGCAGCTTCGCCATCGCCTACAGCGCAGACTCTGTTTGGCGAACCGCTGGCGCGCGCTGCTGCTGCTGTGGGCGGTCTACTGTGCCTACCGCTTCCGGCTGCGCCACCGGCACTTACTGGCTGATCTACGGCGGGACCGCGCTGGGCCTGCTGGTCGGCATCAACCTGAGCTATCTGCTGCTGGCCCCGCTGCTGGGTCTCTACATTTTCGGCTTCGATCCCCGGCGACGAGGGCTGAACATCGCCCGAATGGCCCTGCCCTTCTTGCTGATCGTCGGCGGACTGCTGGCTTACAATGCGGCCCGCTTCGGCGCGCCCCTGACCACCGGCTACAATTTTGCCGAGGGCGAGGGCTTCAACTCGCCCTTCTGGCTGGGTGTCTACGGCCTGTGGCTGAGTCCGTATCGCGGCCTATTCTGGTACAGCCCGGTGATGCTGCTGTCGATCTTCGGAGCCTGGCGCTTCAGCCGCCGGATGCCGCGCCTGACCCGTTTTATCCTGCTGCTGGCCGCTGTGCAGACGGCTGCTTATGCCTCCTGGTGGAGCTGGCACGGTGGATTCGTCTGGGGGCCGCGCTTCCTGCTGCCGGTGCTGCCGCTGCTAATCCTGTTCCTGCTGCCGGTCATGCAGCGGCGTGTGGGCCTGAACGCAGTGCTGCTGCTGGGGATACTGTCTGCGCTGATCCAGATCCCCGCCCTGCTTTATGATTTCGTACCCTACACGCTCTCGCTCTACAATGACTATGCGTCCGGCGTGGCAGGGGGCTTTTTCACCGGCCTGCGTGATGAGGTTTATTCCCGTGCCGATCTCAGCCCCATTCTCGGCCAGGTTCACGGTTCTGCTGGCCGGGGAACAGCCGCTGCGTCCGGCTCTGATGCAGCAGCCGCTAAATCTAGTGCATCTTCTGCTGATCCTGATCGTCCTCGCAGCCACCATCGTCGCCCTGCGGCGGCCTCGCTATGTTCGGGCGGGAACTGCGGTGATTCTGCTGGCCTTCGCCGGAGTCAGCCTGGCGCAGAGCCATCTCGACGCCGACTTTGCCGCCCAGTTCGGCACAGCCGACCAGATCATCGCCGCGACGACCGATTACGGCATCAACCTGATTGACCTCAAATCTCCGGCTCGCGTCGTGACCACTAATGCGCCGACCGCGCCGGACGATCCGCTGGCGGCGGGCCTCTGGTCAGAAGCCATGCAGCGTGAGGGATTGACGTGGTTCATCACCTGGTTTCCTCCGGCGAGCACGGAAAACTGGCAGGAGCGTGATCTGTGGCAGCGCGCGTCATTCGTCCGCGAGACCGGCTTTCGCGGCGACCGTGCCCTGCTCTTTCATCTGGCTCCGCCGGTAGAAGCTGCGCAAAGCGGCGGCTGGCACTTCGGCCCGTTGGATCTGGCAGCTTACGGTCTGAGACGTGATACTGAGGGTCTGTCCCTGACACTGGCCTGGAGGGCGGACACCACACCGGATCAAGATTATACCTGGTTCGTTCACCTGTTGGACAGCCAGGGTCAGATCGTCCAGCAACAGGACCGCGCCGCGCAGGGTGGCTACGCGCCGACCTCAAGCTGGCAGCCCGGCGTGCAGGTGATGGACTATCTGTACTTCCCGGCCAGCGACGCAGCGAGCGGCTGGACGCTTCGCATCGGCGTGGTCAACCCGGCGGGAGACCTGCTGCCCGTGCGCAGTCCGTCAGGCGAGCCGCTGCCGGATCCTTATATCCTGCTGCCGCTGGACTAGCAGAGATTTGTTCATATCTGACTGCAAACGTTGCGTAAGAACCATCACGAAAGTATCATTGTAATGTCTGAAATACTAAAATCGCAGGCAAGTCAAAGTGTCTGACATCTTGAGTTTGAAATACCAGAACGATCTCCTGACCCAGGAAGTCAAGCGCCGCGTCGATCAATTGGCGGCCATCAATATTGTTTCGGGCACGGTCAGCCAATCCTTAGACCTGGATGATACGCTCGATACGGCCCTGACTGCCGTCCTGGAAATTGTCAATGCCGAAGCCGGTGGCATCAGCCTGATTGACAAGGAGACGCGCGAGGTCGTAGTCCGTGCGCAGCATGGTTGGGCACGCGACCTGACCCAACGCCCGATGCGCATCCCGGTCGATCAGGGTATGTCGGGTCGGGTGATCCGCACCGACGGTGTGATTGTCGATAACGACCTCAACGATGCTGAGGAACTGGCGATTCCCAGTTTTCTCGAAGAAAAATTTCGCTCAATTGTCATGGCCCCCATGCACGCACGCGGCGAGATCATCGGCATCCTGAGCATCATGAGTAGCCAGCCGGGCCACTTCGAACCGGACATCTCCGGTGTTCTGCGGGCCATTGCCGATACGGTCGGCGTCGCCCTGGGCAACGCGCAGTTGTTCGAAATCGACGGTCGAGAACGAGAACAATCTGACCGCCATCCTGGATTCGACCTCCGACGGCATCATCGCCACCGATCAAAAGGGACGCATTCGCCTCATCAACGATGAAGCCGAGAAGATGTTCGAGGTCAATGCGACCGAGTTACGCGGGACCCTGCTGCGCGAGATTCCTATCGAGCCGAAAGTCCTCGCAATGCTGCTGCGCGCGCTGGAAAGCAATGCGCCGGACAAGCGCAAGTCCTTCGAGGTCGCGCTGGACTCCGGGATTCACGTCTCGGTTACAGTCTCGCCAGTCTATGTCGAACAGCAGTTAGAGCAGAAAGCGACGACCAACGGCTGGGTGATGGTGCTGCATGACGTGACGCATCTGCGTAAGGCGGAACAGGCCCGCGCGCAGTTCATCGCGGCGGCGGCGCACGACATGCGCAGCCCGCTGGGCGTCACGATCAACGCGGTCAAACTGCTGGAGAGCATGATTGATCTCAGCGACCCGACCATCGCCGAACTGATCGAACTGGCCGAAAACGGCGTCAACCGGCTTCAGGCGCTGATCGACGACGTGCTGCGCCTGGAACAGATCGAGGCGGGCTATGACATCCAGAGCAATGAGGTCGATATGATGGGCCTGCTGCAAGAAGCCAACCGCCAGATCAGGCCGGTCATGGCAAATCACGGCCTGAACTTCACCATGGAACTCCAGGAGCCGCTGCCCAACCTGCACACTGATCAGCAGTTGGTCACGCGCGCCGTGCTGAATTACCTGGAAAACGCCGCCAAATACACTCAGGACGGCGGCCAGATCACGCTCAAAGCCTTCGTCAAAGGCCAACTGCTGCACATCGAAGTGACGGATAACGGCCCCGGCATCCCCGCTCAGGAGCAAACCCGCCTGTTCGAGCGCTTTTATCGCGCGCCGGGCACACGCAGCCTCCCTGGAACGGGTCTCGGTCTCGCCATCGTCAAATCGGTCGCCAAATCCAATGGCGGCGACGTCTACATCCGCAGCAGCCCCGGTCACGGCAGCACCTTCGGCATGACGCTGGCCCTCGACCCGCATCCTTACGAGAAGCGTAAGTCTTAACCCCGCGCTAATTAATCGCCTCCCGTACCTGCCGCGCGATGTGCGCGAAGGCATCGCTGTAGGCATCCTCGATACGGCGTGGACGCGGCAGCGGGACCGAGAGATCAGCGGCGATCCGTCCCGGACGCGGCGACATCACCAGCACGCGATCCGACAGCAGCACCGCCTCGTTGATGTCATGCGTCACCATCAAAATGGTCTGGCGATTCTGGCTCCACAGCCGCAGCAGATCCAGGCTGATCTGTTCGCGGGTCATGGCATCCAGCGCGCCAAAGGGTTCGTCCAGCAGCAGCAGCGCCGGGTCCTGAATTAAGACGCGCCCCAGCGCCACCCGCTGCGCCATCCCGCCGGAAAGTTCGCCCGGATAGGCCCTGGCAAAACCCTGCAAGCCCAACAGCGGCAGCAGACCGCCTACCTGAGCATAACGTTCTGGCTTCGGGACTCCAGTCAGTTCCAGCGGCAGGGCGATGTTATCGCGCACGCTGCGCCAGGGCATCAGGTTGGCGTCCTGGAACATCAGGCTGACGTGCGGCAGCGGTTCACTCACCGGCTGACCATCCAGGCAAACCTCGCCGCTGCTGGGCCGCAGCAGCCCGGCCAGCACGCGAACCAGCGTGCTTTTACCGCAGCCGCTGGGGCCGACCAGACTGACGAAGCTGCCCGCTTCGATGTCCGCTGAAAGCGGGCCGAGTGCCGGAAGGGCCGCGCCGTCCGGCATCTCGAACTGGACCGCCAGATCGCGGATCTGGATTCGCACCGCCTCAGCCTCCGACGAACTGATTGGTGAACGCGCCGCTCAGGTCCGTCGGCGAGTCCATCACGCCAGATTCTACCAGCACGTTCTGCGTCAGGTCCCAGGACTGCGGGTCCGTATAGCCCGGCGTCTCCGATTCCCAGAGCCTGATCGTTTCCAACAGCACGTCGAACTGCACCAGGTCCGCCGCGTCGAACTGCTGGTGCAGCCGCGTCCGCAGCGCCTCCCGGCTGTCAGCAATTTCTGCCGAATCGTGCGGCATCGCCAGGAACTCGACCTGTGCTTCGGCCTCAGCTTCTAATGCCGTCTTCAAATCGTCGGTGAGCAGGTTATCAACATAAGCCGTGCTGAGCAAATAGGCCTCCGCCGGGTTGTTAATCGCCACCTGCACGCCTTCGTTGAAGGCATCGACCATGCCCTGCACCAATGCCGGATCAGACTCAATCGTGGCTTCATTGGTCACAATCCCGTTGGAGACCATATCGACCGCGTCTGAGACCGGCAGCACCGAAATCCCGCTCAGCGCCGGGCAGTCGCCCGAATCAATGCGCTGCTGGATTTGCAGCGGCTCGTTGTTGACGTAGACTACCGCCGCATCGACCTGGCCGATACACATGACCTCCGGCGCGTTGTAGCCAATCGGCTCTAGTTGAATGTCATCTTGCGTCATGCCCGCAGACGAAAGCAGCGCGACAATGCCGGTATAGCTGGCCCCAAAAAGACCGGGAATGCCGACCTTGTGCCCGGCCAGATCCGCCACCGTTTCGATGCCGCTGTCAGCAGGCACCACCACGCCGACCGGATAAGCCTGGAACCATTCATCCACGAAGACGACCGGGCGATTCTGAGCGCGAGCCTGGATCACCTGCTCACCGCTGATGACGCCGAACTTAAGCTGATCGGCAGCGATCAGGTTGACGCCGTCGGGTTCGTCACCATGCTGAATCGTGACATTCAGGCCCTGATCGGCAAAGTAGCCGTTCTCCAGCGCTATGTAGACCGGCGAAAACTGAACGTTAGGCACGTAGGTCAGGAACAGCGTTTCGTCACGCATGTCCTGGGCCTGGACTGCCGTTCCGAGCAGCAGCATGAGCAAAAGAATAATCGGGCTGCGCCGTAGTAACTTCATGATGTCATTCCTCCTCATTACAAGGTAAGCGACCACTCAAACAAACGGGGGACGAGGGCGATCTCGCCCGGACGATACGGCTGCGGACCTCAGCGATAGGCCTGCCAGGCCAGCGCCCGCCGCTCGAACAGTGCAACTGCGCCATACAGCAGACGCGCAACAACGGCCAGCGTAATCACCGCCACCAATACCAGCGGCGTATTGTATTGATTGCGCGCCAGCATAATCAGATAACCCAGGCCCGCGCTGGCGCTGACAAACTCGCCCACCACCGCGCCGATGACCGCCAGGGTCGCGCTGATCTTCAGCCCGCCGATGAGCACCGGCATGGCGGCAGGCACCTCCAGCTTGGCGAAGACCTGCCAGCGGCTGGCACGCTGCGAACGCATCAGGTCGCGCAGGGGTTGGGGCACGCCGCGAATCCCCACGACGGTGTTCATGAGGGTAGGGAAAAAGACGATCAGAGCACTGGTGACGATCTTGCTGGCGATCCCGCTGCCGAACCAGATCACCAGCAGGGGCGCATAAGCCGCCACCGGTGTCGATTGCAGGCTCACAATGATAGGCGTCAGCGAGTAATCGAGCAGGCGGCTGCTGGCGATCAGATAGCCCAGCACGATGCCTACACTCAAGCCAATCGCCAGCCCGGCCAGCACCGCGCTCAGCGTGACCTGGGTGTGGAACCACAGGCGACCGCTCAGCAGCCAGTCGAGCGCCGTCTGGGCCACCTCGACGGGCGACGGCAGAATGAAGATCGGGTAGAGCTTGAGCATCACCACGCCCTGCCACAACAGCAGGAGCAGCGCGAGGGCCATCAGCGGTGCGATGCGACGCCAGCGCTTCAGCCGGTCCATAGCATTGACATAATTCATCATAGAAAAAACCCCGCTGAACAAACGTGCAACGGGGCAGGATCAATCCATAGCATAACAGCCATCCGGCATATAAACACTGCCCTGATGGCTCGCCTGAGGATAGATAGCCAGACCGCCGGATGCGCCGCAGCGCGATCAGGCCGCCTCTTCACCTTCTCCCATCCAGACTTTAACTGTCGGCCCTGGCTTCTCACCAGATCCACCGGCATGACCTTCCGATCATGACGCACCAGCCAGAAAGGGCTGGCGACACGGGTCGCGGGCTTGGCGTCACCGCCTTACCGCCGGTAGGGAATTGCACCCTGCCCCGAAGGTTTGCTAATTGTGCCTCCAGTATAACAGAAACTAGGCCGGAATTAAACGGGTCCATTGTTGACTGTGCAGAACTTTTGTTCCATAATTAGACCTGTTGGAGGAAGGCTGACGTATGAACCTCGATCATTATGTGACACAAATGTCGACCCAGGCCGCGATGATCCGGCAGTTGAGCGCTGGCGTGAGCGATGCCCAGGCGCGCTGGAAACCAGACGCTGAGTCCTGGTCGATCCTCGAAGTGATAAACCATCTCTACGACGAAGAACGCCTGGATTTTCGCGTCCGGCTGGATCACATCCTGCACAAGCCGGGAGTCAATCCGCCGGGCATTGATCCGCAGGGCTGGGTGACAGAACGCGCCTATAACACGCGCGACTTAGGCCCCTCGCTCGACAATTTCTTGCAGGAGCGCGAGCAATCGCTGGCCTGGCTGCGCGCACTCGACTCACCAGATTGGGACGCGACCTATACCGCGCCCTGGGGTGAAATCCGCGCCGGGGATATGTTCGCCGCCTGGGTGACGCACGACATCCTGCATCTGCGCCAATTGGTCGAACTGCATTACGCCTGGACCAGAGCACAGGTGCAGCCTTACGCGGTTGGCTATGCGGGCGATTGGTAAACAGAGTCTATAGAAAGGCGTGTGCGGCTGGTAAGGCGTATCTTCGTTGGGCAGCACCAGTTGATAATCGCCCTGCAAGACACGGCGGGCAATCCACTCGCAGCACGACCGCACCCACACAGAGGATGTGGCGCGGGGGAAACTCAGCGGCCACGTGGGCAGCCTTACTGCCCGGCCTTCGGCGGATCGCCCGCCGGCAGCGTGAAGAAGAAACGCCCGCCGCTGCGCTCGCTGTTGCCTTCGGCCCAGATGTGCCCGCCGTGCGCTTCCACAATGTGCTTGCAGATGGCGAGGCCCAGGCCGGTCCCGTCGCTCATCGAACGTGAGGTGTCTTCCTGGTAGAAGCGCTCGAAAATACGCTCCTTCTGCTCTTCCTTTACACCGGGGCCGTTGTCGAAGACGCTGATGGTCACCTCATCGCCGTCGCGCTCGGCATGGACGCTGATCGTCTCGCCCGGCGGCGACCACTTGACCGCGTTATGCACCAGGTTCACCAGCACCCGCCGTGCCTTGTCAAAGTCGCAGAGGACCATAATGTCCTCGTCCACGTCGTTGATGACTTCCAGTTCTTTGGCCGCGCTCTGGTCCTCGACCCGCTCTATCGCCTGTTCGGCGATGAGCTGCGCCGGTTCCTCAACCATGCGGATGATCGCTTGCCCCGATTCGATCATCGAGAGATCCAGCAGTTCGTCGGCCATCCACAGCAGCGCGTCGGTCTCCTGGGCAATGGCGTGCAGGCTGGAGATGCTTTTCTTGCGCTTGGGCCGTTCGGTCTCGTGGAACAGGCCGTCGATAATCAGGCGGATGTTGGCAATCGGCGTGCGCAGTTCGTGGGAGATGTTCGCCACCATATCGCGCCGCGCCCGGTTGAGGCGGACCAGATCGGTCACGTCGTCTAGCGCCAGACAAACGGCAGCACTTTCGGCCATACGCACCCGCACGCGATAATGCCGCGCCTTGAGCGTGACCTGCGCCTCGAAGCCCTCCTCCGGGTTGACCAGCAGATCATCGACCATCGCGCTCAGGTCACTGGACTGCGTGACCTCTTCCAGACGTTTGCCCGCCGGATCCGGGCAGTCAAACAACGCCGCCGCCGCCTCGTTGAGCGCCAGCACCGTCTGCTCGTCGTCTACGATCAACAGCGCGTTGTAGGCCGAATCCAGCAGCGCCTTGACCTGCGCCAGATCGCTTTCCAGTTCTTCACTCGATTTCGAGCCAAAACGAAGGAAACTCATAACTCCGCATCCTGTTCACCAAATCTGCTCAAGCCAGCGCCAGCAGGCTGCTTACCAATAGTATAAGGCCGAACGCCGCCGCAGGGGTCAGCGTTTCGCCGCCGACGACCAAACCCAGCAGCTCGGCAGTCAGCGGCTCCGCCAGCGAGAGCGTCACCGCGCGACGGAGTCACCCGCCGCAGGCCGCGCCCGAAGAAGACATAGGCCAGCGCAGATCGCTCAGCAGCAGGAAAGGCATCAGGAGGAGCCGCCCCCAGTGCCAGCAGCGACCCAGCCCGCTTATCCGACATCAGCCCTCGAAGCGATACCCTACACCGCGTACCGTAACGATTCGGGTCGGGTTAGAGGGGTCATCTTCGATCTTTTCACGCAGCCAGCGCACATGAACGTCCACTGTCCGCTTATCGACAAAATAATCGTAGCCCCAGACTTTGGTGAGGATCAAATCGCGGGAAAGCACCACACCCTGATTACGCATCAGTTCGGCCAGCAGGTCGAATTCCTTGTTGCTCAGGCGGATCTCGTCGTCGTTCTTGAAGAAGCGCCGTCCTGTCAGGCTGAGGCGCAGTCCGCCCGCCGCCAGTTCGTCTTCGGAGATCGGGCGATGCGTCGTGCGGCGCATGACCGCGCGCACACGGGCCAGCAGTTCGCCCAGGCTGAAGGGCTTGACGATGTAATCGTCCGCACCGTTTTCCAGGCCGATAATCTTATCGACCTCGGTGCCTCGCGCCGTCAGCATGATGATCGGAATATGGCTCAAGGCGGCGTCGTGACGCACCATCCGGCAGATGCTCAAGCCATCCAGACGTGGCAGCATGATGTCCAGAATAACCAGATCGGGTTGTTCGCTACGAATCTTGTCGAGTCCATCCTCGCCGTCCAGGGCTGTAACCACTTTGTAGCCCTCGTCGTGCAGTTTTCCGGCCAGGTTGTTGACGAGCGTCTCCTCGTCCTCGACAATCACAACTTTCGGCATGTGAGTTCAAACTCCCGTCGCTATCATACCGCGTCAAGATTATCAACAGACTGCTAAGCCCATGTTAACAATGCAAAGCGGTTTTCTTAACATTAAAGATCGCGGATCGCGCGCAGCTCCCCCAGCGAGGTCGCGCTGAGCACTGCATTGCGGATCGCGTCCGTCACCGCCTGTGCCGCAAAGGCCCCGACCGCCGAGACATCCGCCTCAACCGCGCCGGTCGCCAGGGCAAAGAGTGTGTCGCCATCGAACATGGTATGGGCCGGATTGATCGCCCGCGCCAGACCGGCACTCGCCATCGCCGCCACTTTATTGACGTGGTCTTTGCTCAGGCGCGCGTTGGTCGCCACCACACCGATTACTGTGTTCTCGCGCTGCGGCTGCCGGGGCATTCGCGCCATTCCACGAAACATTGCCAGCATTCCCAGAAACTCGCGGCTGTCCGGCGCGGCCCGCAGACCAGCCATGATCTGGCCCGAAGAATCGATCACATCGCCGAACGCATTGACGGCCACCAGCGCCGCCACCTTCAGTTCGTCGTCAATCTCGACACAGGCCGAGCCGATGCCGCCTTTGGTCGCCTGGGGATTACCCAGCATCGCGCCAATTCGGCAGCCGGTCCCCGCGCCGACCGTCCCTTGATCCACCGGTGCGTCCGACGCCGCGTTACAGGCCGCATAGCCCATCGCCGCATCAGGCCGGATTCCTGGCTCTCCTACCGGCAGATCAAAGAGGATCGCCGCCGACACAATCGGCACGATGTAACCGGCCCCGCTGCGGTAGCCCTGGCCGCGTTCTTCCAGATAGCGCATCACGCCATCGGCTGCCGCCAGACCAAAAGCGCTGCCCCCGGCCAGCAGCACCGCGTTGACCTCTTCAACGTGATGAGTTGGGCGCAGCAGGTCGGTTTCGCGCGTACCGGGTGCGCCACCGCGCTGATCCACCCCGCCCACCGTCCCCGGCGGACACAAAATCACGGTGCAGCCGGTGCCACCGTCCAGATTCGTCGCATGGCCGACGCGGATACCCGGCACAGCGGTCAGCGTATTATTCGTCTTCGTCGTCATCGTCGTCAAAAATGATGCGGTCGTTATCGTCCATCAACTGTTCCGGTTCCTCCGGGAAGAGAATCGCCATCGCCTCGTCGTAATCCTTCGGGCGCACCAGCACTTTTACCTCGCCCAGCGGCCCAATGTGGATGCCGATAGCGTTGGCACCCGCCGCCTGATAGACCGTCGCCGGGATACCTTCGCTTTCCAGGCGGCCCGCGACGATATGCGCCTCGTAGACGTTGTAGGTCAGGTAAACGACCATCCATTCAGGAGCTTGCATAAATGGGAGTGTAACCCGATTTGAGGGCGGCGGCTAGCGATTTTGCGTCCAGACCAGATCGCGGGTGCCCAGTTTACGCCGCTCTTTTTTGCGCCCCCCGGCGGGCAGCAGGACGATAAAGGTCGCGCCTTTGCCCGACTCGCTCTGGATCCAGATGCGGCCATCGTGGCGGTCGAGGATACTCTTGACAATCGCCAGCCCCAGGCCGGAGCCTTTGTACTCCTCGCGCACCGATTCAGCGCGGTAGAATTTGTCGAAGATGTGCGGCTGATCTTCCAGCGAGATGCCGATGCCGTTATCTTCCACCTGGAGCAAAATGAGATCGTCCTGCGAGCGCAGCGTCACGCGGATCCAGCCGCCTTCGGGCGTGAACTGGATGGCGTTATCCAGCAGATTGCGAATCATCTGCTTGAGCCGCTGGGCATTGCCCCACATCCGTGGGTAAACGCTCATCGACCTCGATAATCAGATCAAGCTGCTTGGCATCCACCTGACCTTCAACCGTCGCCACCGCGTATTGCAGCAGGCTGGAGAGCAGCACCTCTTCGTAATTGACCTCGGTGTTGCTGGTCTCGATGCGGCTGAGATCCAACAGGTCGGTGATCTCGGCATTGATCGACTGCGCGCTGAGCATGATGCGATCCACAAAGGTCTGCTGAACCTCGTTGAGCGCCCCGGCCCGGCTGAGCAGTTCGACATAACCCATGATTGCCGTCAGCGGTGAGCGCAGGTCCTGCGAGACATTGGCGACGAAATTGGTTTTGAGCCGGTCCATCTCCTTAAGCTGGCTGATGTCGTGCATCACGATCACCCGACCCAGGTTATCGACCAGCGTCATCTGCGCCTGAAAGGTCCGGTCATCTTCCAGCGTGATTTCAGCGGTCTGGTTGTGATCCACATCCAACAGATGCAGAATATCGTCATGATCGACCACTTCGGCAGCCGGGCCATAATAGGCTTCCGGGATTTTGAAGGCCGCGCAGGCCGCCGGATTCGACAGCAGGATACGCCCGTACATGTCAATCACCAGCACCGGGTCCATCGTCCCGGCCAGAATCGCCTCCAGCGTATCGCGCTCCTGCTGGGTGTTGAGAAACTGATTGGCGTTTTCCAGCGCAATCGAAGCGAAATCAGCCAGCAGCCCCAGCAGTTTGATCTGCCCGCTCATAAACACGCGGTTGGTGACGCGGTTATCCACCCCCAGCACGCCGATCACCTCGTCGGCCATGCGCAGCGGCATGTAGACCAGGCTCTTGACCAGATAGGCGGTCTTGATCTTCTGCTGTTTCTGCCCGTTAATCACCACCGGACGCCCGGTCTGAATAGCCTTCCCGGCCAGGCTGTCCTCGACGCGCAGCCGCAGGTCTTCGACCAACTGTGTCTCAAGTTTATAGGCCGCGCGCACGTAAAGGTCGCCGCTCTGTTCGTCTTGCAAGAGGATCGTCGCCGTATCGGCATTGGCGACTTTGGCCGCCGCAGTCACCACGTTGCGCAGGACGTCTTCGAGCAGCAGGTCGGCGGTGATGGCCTTGCTGACCCCGACAACGTAATCCAGCCCCTTGAGATAAGTCGCTACGTCGCGGTTGTTCTTGCCCAGGTTGAGGCTGGTCTCTCCACTGAAGCGTTCCTCAAAGTGCTTATCGACCGCACGGCCAATTGCGCGCGTCAGGGTCGCGGGTTCGAAAGGCACCGGCACATAATCGGTAAAGCCCTGCCGCCAGGCCCGCAGCGCCAACGCTTCCGAGCCATCGGTCGCCAGCAGCACCAGCGGCACCTCGCTTTGAGTCTGTTTCAGGCTGGCAAGCACCGTGAAGGGATCCAGCGGGAGATCGAAGGTCAGCACAAGGTCATAATCACGGGTGACGCTTTTGGGGATATGCGAAGCTTGATCGACCTGATCGACACGATAGTCTTCCGACCAGGAGAGTTTTTCCATCAGCCATTCACGACGATCTGGAATGCTGTCAACAAGCAGTATGCGGGTGGTCAAGGATTAGTCCACAGCGTGAATATCAGTATTTTTATTGTAGAGGCAGGCCGACATTTACGGAGTAAAGAAATGTGAAGAATATAAGAAAAGAGCGAGAGAGGTGAGGTTGGCAGCGGCTTACTCTCCCACACCGTCACCAGTGCAGTACCATCAGCGCTCATGGGCTTAACTGCCGGGTTCGAGATGGGACCGGGTGGACCCCCATGGCTCTAACCACCAACACACGCACTCACTCGCTCGTGTTTCACACGTTGTCGTCTGGCGCGGACACAACATACCGTGTCCCCACCAAAGATTTCATCCAATCCCATAGCGTCTTCATGCTCAAGCAGCAACTTCTCCGCATCACGGGGTTAAGCCCTCGACCCTTAGTACCGGTCGGCTGCACACATTGCTGCGCTTCCACCTCCGGCCTATCAAGCTGGTGGTCTTCCAGCGGTCTTACTCCCTTGAAGGGATGGGGATTCTCATCTTGAGGTGGGCTTCCCACTTAGATGCTTTCAGCGGTTATCCCCTCCGCAGCTCGCTACCCAGCGATGCCGCTGGCGCGACAACTGGCACACGAGCGCTGCGTCCACCCCGGTCCTCTCGTACTAGGGGCAGCTCCTCGCAAAATCCCTACGCCCACAGCGGATAGAGACCGACCTGTCTCACGACGGTCTGAACCCAGCTCGCGTACCGCTTTAATGGGCGAACAGCCCAACCCTTGGGACCTGATTCAGCCCCAGGATGCGATGAGCCGACATCGAGGTGCCGAGCCTTCTCGTCGATGTGAACTCTTGGAGAAGACTAGCCTGTTATCCCCGGGGTAGCTTTTATCCGGTAAGCCACGGCCCTTCCACTCAGTACCGTGGGATCACTAAGCCCGACTTTCGTCTCTGCTCGGCGCGTTGGCCTTGCAGTCAAGCTGGCTTGTGCCTTTACACTCTTTGGCTGGTTTCCATTCAGCCTGAGCCAACCTTTGGGCGCCTCCGTTACTCTTTCGGAGGCGACCGCCCCAGTCAAACTGCCTACCTGCCACTGTCCCTAAGAAGGCTTCACTCCTTCAGGTTAGGGCCAAAGCACCATCAGGCTGGTATTTCAACGTCGGCTCCACCCAGTCTGGCGACCAGGCTTCCTTGCCTCCCAGCTATCCTACACAGATACTGCCCTAACGCAATGACAAGCTACAGTAAAGCTCCACGGGGTCTTTTTGTCCTGCTGCGGGTAACGCGCATCTTTACACGTACTTCAATTTCGCCGGGTCCCTCGTTGAGACAGTGCTCCACTCGTTACACCTTTCGTGCGGGTCGGAACTTACCCGACAAGGAATTTCGCTACCTTAGGACCGTTATAGTTACGGCCGCCGTTCACCGGGGCTTCATTTCAGAGCTTCGCCGAAGCTAACCCCTCCACTTAACCTTCCGGCACTGGGCAGGTGTCAGCCCCTATACGTCACCTTACGGTTTGGCAGAGACCTGTGTTTTTGGTAAACAGTCGATAGAGCCACTTCTCTGCGACCCAGTTGCCTGGGCGTCCCTTCTCCCGAAGTTACGGGACA
Source organism: uncultured Chloroflexia bacterium (assembly GCA_963772595.1). Classification (GTDB taxonomy): domain Bacteria; phylum Chloroflexota; class Anaerolineae; order Aggregatilineales; family Phototrophicaceae; genus CAVYXZ01. Next base: position 349,167 of record CAVYXZ010000007.1, read on the forward strand.
TTTTTGCCTAGTTCCTTAACGAGGGTTCTCCCGTTCGCCTGAGTATTCTCAACCCATCTACCTGTGTCGGTTTGTGGTACGGACAGTTGCTTTCATCAGCAGAATGTCTTTTCTCGCTCCCAGGTGCCACCCACTTCTTCCCTTTCGGGACGGCATCACGGCTGTTAACCGCTTGCCACCGCAATCCACTCAGCGGCTGGGCTTTCCCACGAGGCTCATCCTGCCTCCCACAACTGGTACCGGAATATTAACCGGTTGTCCATCGCCTACGCCTTCCGGCCTCGGCTTAGGCCCGACTAACCCGACGCGGACTGACCTTCCGTCGGAAACCTTAGACCTTCGGCGAACATGGTTCTCACATGTTTTTCGCTACTCATGCCAGCATTCGCACTTCTGCTCGCTCCAACCGCCCTTGCCAGGCGACCTTCTCTGCTCACAGAACGCTCCCCTACCATTAGCTTACGCTAATCCCGAGTTTCGGTGGCAGACTTAGCCCCGTTACATTATCCGCGCAGTCGCGTTCGACCAGTGAGCTGTTACGCACTCTTTTAAGGATGGCTGCTTCTGAGCCAACCTCCTGGCTGTCTCGACACGACCACATCGTTTTCCACTTAGTCTGCACTCCAGGACCTTAACTGCGGGTCTGGGTTCTTTCCCTCTCGACGACGAAACTCATCTCCCGCCGTCCGACTGCTGCACGCCCGTTGCGGCATTCGGAGTTTGTTTGGGTTCAGTAAGCTAGACGCCCCTTAGCCCATTCAGTGCTCTACCTCCGCGACTTTTCGTGCAACGCTAGCCCTAAAGCTATTTCGGGGAGAACAAGCTATCTCCAAGTTCGTTTGGCATTTCACCCCTACACACAGCTCATCCCCCAATTTTGTAACATTGGTGGGTTCGGGCCTCCCGTGCGTGTTACCGCACTTTCACCCTGGTCATGCGTAGCTCACCTGGTTTCGTGTCTAATCCTTGCCACTCGTCGCCCTATTCAGACTCGCTTTCGCTGCGCCTCCGGGTGTCCCTCCCTTAAGCTCGCCACAAAGATTAACTCGCTGGCTCATTCTCCAAAAGGCACGCCATCAGGGGCCTTGCCCCCTCTGACCGGTTGTAAGCGTCTGGTTTCAGATTCTATTTCACTCCCCTCGCCGGGGTTCTTTTCACCTTTCCCTCACGGTACTTGTCCGCTATCGGTCATTACGTGTATTTAGCCTTGGAGCGTGGTCGCCCCAGCTTCAGGCAGGATTTCTCGTGTCCCGCCCTACTCAGGATCCTTGCCCCACGTCGGTTCTACGTCTACGGGACTCTCACCCTTTCTCGTAGGCCTTCCCAGACCTTTCGACTTCGACCCTGCGTGTTGTTGCAAGTCCTACAACCCCGCGATATTGCTACCACGGTTTAGGCTCTTCCGCTTTCGCTCGCCACTACTGGCGGAATCCTCTCTTTTCCTCGGGTTAATGAGATGTTTCAGTTCACCCGGTTCCCTCCCTTGCGGGTGACAAGGCATGACCCCTGTCGGGTTTCCCCATTCGGACACCTCCGGTTCTTGCGGCTGCACACGCCTTACCGGAGCTTTTCGCAGTGTACCACGTCCTTCATCGGCACGTAACGCCAAGGCATCCACCAGACGCCCTTATTCGCTTAATCCATGTGATACGGAGAAATTGTTGCTCGCGCATTACTATCGCTATGTGATTGTCCAGCTGCGTCCACAGGCTTGCGCCTGGGGGAGGAGGCTCACTTCCGTCAGCCTTCCTCGTGGCTGGCTGCGGTCTCCCACAGCCACCCGCCAGGACCTCTGACAAAAACAGCCCGGTATATTCACCGAGCCGCTCTTCTGCCTCGTTACGTATACCTGCTAGATTATGTTGCTATGTCATCACCAAGGTATACAAATCGTCAAATTCCTGATTACCGCTTTCGTGATCTCAGTATATAAAAGCCGCTTGGCACTGTCAAGGGCATTTCCAGTGGAGATGAGGGGACTCGAACCCCTGACCTATGCCTTGCAAAGGCACCGCTCTCCCGCTGAGCTACATCCCCACAGTCAGGGTCTGTGGGCCTGCCAAGACTTGAACTTGGGACCTCACGCTTATCAGGCGTGCGCTCTAACCAGCTGAGCTACAGGCCCTCATCACACTGTTTATGCTGAACAACAGGGGAGTGGAGACGAAAGACGAGGGAATAACCATAGAAAGGAGGTGATCCAGCCGCAGCTTCCGCTACAGCTACCTTGTTACGACTTCGTCCCAGTCACCAGCCCTGCCCTCGGCGGTAGCCTCCGTAAGGTTAGCTTCCCGACTTCAGGCGTGACCGGCTTCCATGACGTGACGGGCGGTGTGTACAAGGCCCGGGAACGTATTCACCGCAGTATAGCTGACCTGCGGTTACTAGCAACTCCGACTTCATGCAGGCGAGTTGCAGCCTGCAATCCGAACTACGAACGGCTTTGGAGGATTGGCTCCACCTCGCGGCTTGGCAACCCACTGTACCGCCCATTGTAGCGTGTGTGTAGCCCTGGATATAAAGGCCATGCTGACTTGACGTCATCCCCACCTTCCTCCCGTTTGTCACGGGCAGTCGCGTGTGACACTTGTAACACACGCCGAGGGTTGCGCTCGTTTTCGGACTTAACCGAACATCTCACGACACGAGCTGACGACAGCCATGCAGCACCTGTCACGGCTCCCGAAGGTCGCTCCCCTTTCGGTTCGCTACCACCGCGATGTCAAACCCAGGTAAGGTTCTTCGTGTAGCCTCGAATTAAACCACACGCTCCGCTGCTTGTGCGGGCCCCCGTCAATTCCTTTGAGTTTTAGCCTTGCGACCGTACTCCCCAGGCGGTGTACTTAGCGCGTTAGCTTAGACACTCCCCCTGCAGTGCAGGACGAACATCCAGTACACATCGTTTACGGCATGGACTACCGGGGTTTCTAATCCCGTTCGCTCCCCATGCTTTCGCGCCTCAGCGTCAGTTAAGGTCCAGGGTGCCGCCTTCGCCACTGGTGTTCCTCCGCATCTCTACGCATTTCACCACTACACGCGGAATTCCACACCCCTCTACCTCACTCCAGACAAGCAGTCTCAGACATCCTCTCCCGGTTTAGCCAGGGAGCTTTCATGCCTCACTTACTCCTCCGCCTGCGCGCCCTTTACGCCCAGTAATTCCGGATAACGTTTGCGTCCTACGTTTTACCGCGGCTGCTGGCACGTAGTTAGCCGACACTTTTTCCTGCGCTACCGTCATTATCGTCACGCAGAAAAGGGCTTTACGATTCGAAAACCTTCATCGCCCACGCGGCGTCGCTGCGTCAGACTTTCGTCCATTGCGCAATATCCCTCACTGCTGCCTCCCGTAGGAGTCTGGGCCGTGTCTCAGTCCCAGTGTGGGGGGCCACCCTCTCAGGCCCCCTACCCGTCGTCGCCTTGGTGAGCCGTTACCTCACCAACTAGCTGATGGGCCGCAGCCCCCTCCCAAAGCACCTCAGTCTTTTCTCACAGCCCTCTATAGACTGTGAGCTTATGCGGTATTAGCCCACGTTTCCGCAGGTTGTCCCGCTCTCTGGGGCAGGTAAGCTACGTGTTACGCACCCGTGCGCCACTCTCCGCCCAATCGAAATCGGGCTTCCCGTTCGACTTGCATGTGTTAGGCACGCCGCCAACGTTCATCCTGAGCCAGGATCAAACTCGCCGTATGTGTCTTTCTTTGTCTGTCTTTCTGCCACAGACTTGCCTTTAACGGTCTTGCTCGCACGTCTTCCGTCTACCACTATCCTGTTGTCCAACTGCATCCGCCTCATCCCTGAGGGGTCCCATTAGCTTAGCATTCCCCCAACCCCGTGTCAATCCCTTTTCACACTGCGCAGCCGATTTAAACCTGCCGCGCTGAATTCAGGTGACACCTGTTATATGGAGTTGAAGTTTTTGCCGAAGCGCGATGAAGTATAGCAGACAAAATCCGCTGGTCAAGGGTGCTCTCGTGCCAATTTTTCTTCAGGCAGGGCCGCTTGCTCAGCTTCGCTCAGATCCTCGATAAAAGCCTGCTCAGCAGCCGTATCGCCCAGAATATCCTTGATGTAGATTTCCTCGATCAGCACCAGCAGGATGGCTGTCAGCGGAACCGCCAGCAAGATGCCCAGAAAGCCGAAGAAGAGCGCCGCGATAATCTGCCCCAGCAGCACCATAATCGGCGGCATCTTGATGCGCCCAGCCACCAGCAGCGGGCTGATGACCTGGCTCTGCACCAGCGAAATGGCGTAGGTAACGACGATGATCCAGCCCACGTTTTGCGGCTGCTGCAAGATACCGACCAGCACCGCCAGCAGCGCCGCGATCAGCGTGCCGAAGGTCGGGACAAAGGCCAGCAGCCCCGCAATCACGCCCAGCGCCAGCGCCTCATCCAGCCCCAGAATGGTCAGACCGGCCCAGGTCGCCACCGCCACGAAAATCATCGCCAGCACGGTCGATTCCAGCCAGCCGCGCATGGCCGCATCCAGCCGGGCCATAATCTCATAGCCCGCGCGGACGGTAATGCAGCGGCAGCAGGCGAATCAGGCCATCTTCATGCGCTTTAGGGTTGGTCAGCAAGTACATACTCATGAAGATCACGATCAGAAAATTCAGGAAGAACGAGGCTACCCCGCCGACAAACGGAATCACCGTGACACTGAACTGACCGAAAGCGTTGAAGATCGGGTTGACGACCTGTGTAATCAACTGGTTGGCGTCAAACTGGAAACTATCGACCGCCAGTGCCATCACCTGCGCCAGCGGCCCGGTCGGCGCGGGTAATCCCGGAACGTCACCGCTCCAGCCCAGAAAGTAATCCGGCGGCGAGGTGTTCAGCGATTCCCAGGTTTGCTGGACCTGGACAACACCTTCCTGCACCAGGCCGGAAAGGGTGGCGAATTGATCGGCCAGCAGGGGCAGAATCGTGATTGCCAGGATGATGAAAAAGGCCGGAATCATCAACAGGGAGATGAGAGTCGCCAGGCCGCGCCGAATGCCCCGGCGGGTCATGAAGCGCACCGGCGTCGTAATCAGGACGACGATGACAATCGACGTGAGCAGCAGCAGCAAAATACTGCGGACCGCCCATAAAGCGACCAGGATAATCGTTACCAGAATCGCAATAAGAACCCAGCGCGTCGTCTGCGCCGCGACATCCTTATCTGGCATAGAGGCCTCTACATCCCGTTCTGTTTATCTTTCTCAGAGGTAAAACTGCTCAGCCAGGGCGTCTTCTCCTGCGCTGCTTCGGCTTCTTCTTCAGGCTCGACCACCAGCGTATCCTGCTCTGCCTCGACCACTGGGGCGGGCTGAGCCGCCGGTTCGGGCAAAGCTTCGTCCGCCGCCAGCCGGATATGCACACGGGGTCGCCCGTGCAGCCGCAGCCCCAACTGCTTGTTAATCACCAGCCGCAGCGCACGGCTGATCTCTTTCTGCTTCTTCGGCACCGGGACACTCGCATCGAGCATCTTCACGTCCAGGTCAATATCTGCCCTGCCGTTGATCGCCTTCACGACCGCCTCAGCCGAGATGACACCGGGCACCCCTTCGACCGCCTTCAGCAGCAGCGAACGAGTAGATTCGATGCTCACATCCGTAAACGCACCGGAGGCCCGCATCGCCAGGCCCGGCCCCGTGTTCCGAATCCCACGCAGGCCCAGGTACAGGGCTGCCAGAATGACCACGTTCACCAACACCACGATAAGCAGGCGCAGCAGAACGCTCGTTTCCTCAATACTTGCCAACCAGTGAACGACAGAATCCGGGGCCAGCGCGACAATCGTCACGCAGGCGATTAAGAATAAGCCTCCCAGTACAATCAGAACCCGATCCAGTAAGCGCAACGCAATACTCCTATAATCCGGTATACCGCACAACAACGATGGTCAGGTCATCAAACAGCGGCGTATCGCCACAGAACTCACCCACATCCGCTACGATACGATCCCGAATAGCACTGGCTGATCCCATGTGCGCGGCCTGCATCACCGTCTCGCGCAACCGCTCCGCGCCGTAATCATCGCCCGCCGCGTTCTCCGCCTCAGTCAGGCCATCGGTATAATAAACCAGCACGTCGCCCGCCTGGAGATTCAGCTCCACCGCCGACAGCGGATTGTTCTTGAACCAGCCAATCGCGCGCCCGCCAATCGGCATATACTGCGCCGATTCATCCGCCCGCCGGTAATACAGCGGGGGATTATGCCCGGCGTTCACGTTCAGGCAGTGGCCGTCGTGCGCAAAGGCGCTGTAGTAGGCTGTCACGAACATCCCGCTGTCCGTATCTTCCACAATCAGATCATTCGTCTGGGCCAACAATTCCACCGGCGGCAGCCCTGCATGAGCATAGCTGCGGATAAAGCTGCGCGACACGGCCATGAACAGCGCCGCTGCGGCCCCTTTGTCAGATACATCCGCAATAACCAGCCCCAGCGTCTTGCCTTCCAGGATGAAAGCATCATAAAAATCGCCCGCCATCTCGCGCGCTGCTTCCCAGGTCGCCGCTATGTCAAAGCCTGCGAATTCCGGCAGCTTAGACGGAATCATGGCCTCCTGAATCTCGCGCGCCATCTGAAGCTCGCGTTCCAGCCGCCCCTTCTCCACCGCCACGCCATAGAGCCGCGCGTTTTCAATCGCCGTCCCGGCCTGACCAGCCACCGCCATCAGCAGATCGCGGTCAGCCTCGCTGAAGGTGCCGGTGCGCATTGAGGTGTCGACATAGACCACGCCCACCAGCCGATTCTGCACCACCATTGGCGCGCAGAGAATAGCCCGAAGCCCGCGCATAATGATGCTCTGGCCGGGCTGGTAGCTGTTATCAAACATGGCGTTGTTGGTCAGCAGGGCCTCGCGGGTCTCGACAACCTGGTTCACAATCGTCGTGCTGTAGGCTTCCTCTTCCTGGAGAGCCTCACCACTTACGCCCCTGGCGACATGAACTTCGAGTTCACCGGTTTCCTCGTCGGCAATCATCAACACCCCACGCTCGGCTTTAGTCAGCGCCATAATCGCGTTGACCGATTCATCCAGCACCTTTTCGAAATCGAGGCTGGAATTCATGGTGCGCGTGATCTTGTAGAGAGTTAGCAGGTGTTCTGGGCCTACATTGTCCAGTGATAATTGCTCAGTCATACCAGCCCTTCGATAAATAAAGCTAATCTGAGATCTTTATTATAGCATCGGGTAAGACCAAATCCCAAAGCCCAAATAAACTGTTATAATCGCAGTCTATTCATCTATGTAGATTGAGGTTCTCACCGATGACTACAGCTTATGATTATGCCAGCGCTCATAAAGAGCGATTCATGGAGCAGTTTCTCGACTTCGTATCTATTCCCAGCGTGGGGACCGATCCCGGTCACGCTGCCGATACCCAACATGCCGCCGACTGGCTGGTAGAAGATATGCAGCGCATCGGTATGCAATATGTGCAGGCATTCCCGACGGCTGGCAATCCGGTCGTGTTCGGCGAATGGCTCGGCGCGGGACCATCAGCTCCTACGGTGCTGATCTACGCGCACTACGACGTGCAGCCTGCCATCCGCGAAGATGGCTGGGACAGCGATCCCTTTGAGCCGACGGTGCGCGATGGCGTGATCTTTGCACGCGGTGTGGCCGACGACAAAAGCAACACGATCATCAGCCTCAAGGCGATGGAATCCCTGCTGGCGACCGAAAGCTGCCCGGTCAACGTCAAATTATTCTTCGAGGGTGAAGAGGAAAGCGGCTCGGCTAACCTGCCCCACTTCATCGACCAGCACAGCGATCTGCTGAAAGCCGATATGGCGATTATCGCCGACGGTGGCCTGGACGAGGCCGACCAACCTATCATCTCCTATGCCATGCGCGGCATCGTGGCCTTTGAGGTGCGCATCACCGGCCCGAAGATCGATCTCCACAGCGGCGGCTACGGCGGCACAGTGCATAATCCGGCCCAGGTCATCGCCGAAATGACGGCCAAACTGCACAAGGAAGACGGCAGCGTAGCAGTACCCGGTTTTTACGACGATGTCGAAGAACTGAGCGATGAAGAGCGCATTGAATTGAAGCGCAACGGCATCACCCGCGAGGAATGGGACGCCCAGGTCGGCGCGGCCCGGCCCTGGGGCGAAGTAGGTTATTCGCTGGAGGAGCAGATCAGCGCGCGCCCGACCCTGGAGATCAACGGCATCTTCGGCGGCTACGCGGGTGAAGGTTCCAAGACAGTGATCCCTTCGCAGGCCGGGGTCAAGATCACCTGCCGGTTGGTCGCCAACCAGAAACCAGGGTTGATCTACCAGTTGGTCACGGCCTACATTCACCAGATCACCCCGCCCACCGTCCGGCTGGAGTTCATCCGGCACGGCGATGGGGAACCGGTACGGATGCCGATTGACAGTCCGATTGTCCAGGCACTGGTGCGCGCCTATCGTCTGCACTGGGACAAAGAGGTCAAGTACGTCCGCAGCGGTGGGACCATTCCGGTGATTGCCATGCTGAAAAACAAACTGGGAGTCAGCGGCATCCCCTTCGGCATGAGCCTGAACGACGCGCACATTCACGGCCCAAACGAGAATTTCCATATTGACCTGTTTTACAAGGGCATCGACACGTTGATGCGTTTCCTGGAAGAGATCGCCGCCGGAAGCTGAATCAACGAGGGAGGCGTTTGCCTCCCTGTTCCCTCTCATCCGGGCGAAGGTTCAGACCAGGACAGTCTCCTGCGCGGCGATAATGCGATTGATCGCCTGTAGATCGTTCTCGGACAGCGTGACCGAGCCGGCCCGTGCATTTTCAATGGCCTGCTGAGCATTGCGCGCGCCAACCAGGACGTGCGTAATACCCGGTTGGGCCAGGGTCCATGCGATGACCAGCTGCGAGATCGTCAGGTCATGCGCAGCCGCAATCGGCTCAAACTGCTCAAGCATCGTCAGGACACGCCGCCGGTTCCCAACTGAGAAACGCGGGTCCGTGATCCGCTGGTCGTCGCCCTCAAAGCTGCGGTCCGGCCCAATCTTGCCGCTCAGCAGGCCCAGTGCCAGAGGCGAATATGCCAGCATGGCGATGTGATGAGCGCGCGTGTAGGGCAGGATCTCCGTCTCGATTTCGCGGTCAATCATGCTGAACTTTTCCTGCGCGCTGTCAAGCGGGCCAACACGCTCATAGGCTTCCAGGTGATTGACCTGAATGTTGCTCACACCGATAGCACGGATCTTCCCCTCTTCCTTCAGTTTGAGCAGCGTCCCCATCGTTTCCTCAATGGGCGTGGTGACATCCTGCCAATGCGTCTGGTAAAGGTCTATGTGATCGGTTTGCAGCCGCCGCAGGCTCTGTTCGACCTCATAGCGGATCGCGTCTGCACCCAGGTAACGGTGAACGGGCTTGCCATTTTCGTCGAGAAAGTGACGGCCTTTTTGCGTGTGCCAGACCAGGCCGCACTTCGTCGCCACAATTGCCTGATCGCGCCGCCCGACCAGCGCCTTCCCCACAATCTCCTCGGACAGACCCAGGCCGTAAGCCGGGGCGGTATCCAACAGAGTCACGCCCGCGTCAAGGGCTGCGTGAATAGCTGCAATGGAATCGGCCTCGTTCGTGCCGCCCCAGTTCCAACCACCGATAGCCCACGTTCCCAGGCCAATGACTGAAGCCTGAATCTCCGATTGTCCAAGTGCTTGATGGTGCATCTTGCCTCCTTCAATTTTCGATGCGTTCAAGGTCTTAAGTTGCTAAACCTTGCTCTTAATAAAGAGGCAGAAGTCGTTCATAAACGCCGCGTACTACCGGGGTCCAGTAGTACGCGGACGATGTTTATTGTGCTTCAGATTGTCGGCAGTGCCCCTGCGGGTCTAGTGCCGGGGCATCAAGGTCAGGTCCAATGACATCTGGTCCGTGCCGTTCCGCAGCACATCCAGCGTGACCGTGTCGCCCGGCTGCGTCTGTGAGGCCAGGTAACCAATCAGATCGCTCATGCCGCGCAGCTTCTGGCCGTCGATAGCAGTAATGATGTCCACCTGCTGCGGCGCTTCGAGACCATCTGCGGTGACAAAGTTGGTGGCGTTCTGCAAACCAGCACGCGCTGCCGGACCGCCGGGTTCAACAGAGCCTACGACCACACCCTGGGTATTGTTGGGGATATTCAGCGCTTCGATCAGGCTGAGCGACACATCGCCGCCGCTCAGGCCGACAAAGCTGTAATCAACATAGCCCTGATTGATGAGCGCCTGGGAAACCCGCTGCACCAGATTGCTCGGAATAGCGAAGCCCACACCGGAGCTGCTGCCGGACGCGCTCAGAATCTGCGAGTTCACACCCACTACGGCACCGTTCATATCAAAAAGCGGGCCGCCGCTGTTGCCGGGGTTGATGGGCGCATCGGTCTGGATCACGCCACCGATGGAGAAATTGGTCAGGCCGCTGATGCTGCGGTCCGTCGCGCTCACGATGCCGCTGGTCAGCGTCCAGCGCTGGCCGAAGGGGCTGCCAATCGCCAGCACCGGCTGGCCGATTTCGAGCGCAGACGAGTCACCGAAGGTCACGGGATGCAGTTCAGCAGCGGGCAGGTCCACCTGCACGACCGCCAGATCTGAATCGGGATCCAGGCCGACGACCTCACCCCGGACGATGGTGCCATCCAGGAAGTTGACCTCAATGCGGGTCGCACCTTCGACCACGTGATTGTTGGTGACGATATGACCGTCCGTATCAATCACAAAACCGGAACCGGCACCGGCGATGGTGCCTTGCTGGCCCATCTGATCGGTACGCGTTGCCAGCACGTTGATTGCCACCACCGAGGGGCTGACCTGGTCATAAATCTGTGTCAGTGCGTTCGGCGCAGTGCTTACTGACGTCGTTGTGCTGCTATCCTGCGCTAAGGCAAAAGGCACAACGGTCAGGCTGAGGCCCAAGACAATCAGAATGATTGTTTGTACTAGCCTTTTCATTTTAACTCCTCATAAAATCGGCGATCCCTAAGAATCGCCCCCAATTACGTTATAGTTATCGTAGATACGATTGATTAAAATAGTATCAGTGGGGCTTAACGCCTTTATGAGAGGTCATTAATGTGCCGTTAACCATGAGCGGAACTGCGACCACTCGGTATCGTCGGTGGTCCAGGAGGCATAAATCGCCACGCCCTGCACATAGCGCGCGGCATCCCCTGCCATGCTCAGGCCAGCCGTGATCCCCTGGAGGGCCGATTCGACATTTTCGACCGCCGGATCGTGGCCGGGCGGCGCGGCATCATAGGAGGGAATGCCGAAGATCAGGCTGGTCTCGGCCCCAATCTCGCTGACGGCATCCGCATAGGCCTGGACCTGATAGGCCACCCACTTCGAATAATCGTCGGTGGTGCTCAGGCCGCTGTTGTAAGCCATGACGGCCATCTGATTGCTCAAGAGAGCCACACTCTGCTTGTAGCTTGTTTCCCAGATCGTGCCGGGCACGATCAAAGGCGGCACAGGAACCCCGGCGTCCTCTGGACTCCAGTCCGGCGGGATCGCCACCGCAATCGGCGTCTTTGGGCCGATGCTGGCCCGCACTTTGCGCAGCAGGGCGAGATAATTCTCATCGCCGCTCCAGACCGGCTCGACGTTCAGGAAGATACCGTCGTAGCCCAGTTCGCCGACGATGCTGGCGCTGAAATCGGCGATATTATTCTGTAATCTCCTCATCGTCCAGACGATAATCCTCGCCGCCGACCTCGACCGGGAAGCCGATCCAGCCGTAGACGTTCAGGTCCGGGTCTGCCGCTTCAATCTGTTTGGCGAAGTCTTTGACCGCCACAAAATTCTCCGCGCCGCGCCAGGTTCCATCTTCTTGCAGCCAGCTTACCCAGGCGTAAATCGTGCCGATTTGATTGTCATGAAGCTGCTGGACCAGCGTGTTAATCTCGTCGTCGGTGTGGCGTTCGTAGGTCCATTCGGTGCCGATCCACAGCGAGTTCGGCAGCACCTCCGGCGCGGCAGGTTTGAGACCGCGTAGAAAGAGGATCACGGCGACGACGACCAGCACGCCAAAGCCCAGCGCGATCCCCAGGCGCAGCCGCCGTATATCGAAGGTCGGCAGGCTAAAATGAGGCCCCGCCGCTCCAAGATGCCCCACGTCACGAGGCCGCGACGTCGTGCGCTGCTGGCGTTCCTGCCGCCGCTGCTGGCGCTCGCGCGCACGGCCCCGGCGCTTCGGTGCGTCGTCCTGGTCTTCCGGTGGGGGCGTGTCTTCGGCCATCTCAAACTACCCTGCGATACGCTGCACGAGCGGCGGGCCCATAATCAGCAGGCCGATCACGACGGAGGCCACCACGCCCAGCAGCACGGCTGCTGACGCGACGTCTTTGCCGACCTTCGCCATCGGGTGCAGATCCGGCGCGGCAATGTTGATCGCCGCTTCGACGGCGGCGTTCACGAACTCCGCCATCCAGACAATGGTAATCGCAAGCACCAGAATCGCCAATCCGGTCGCGTCAACTTCCAGCCACAGCGCCAGCGCCATAATTACAAGGCTGGCAACCGCCTGGATGCGCGTGTTTTTCTGCCGCCGCAGCATATACAGCCACCCGGCCAGCGCATAGCCCAGGCTCGACGCCCGATTGCGGCTGGTGATCGGGCTGTATTCGTCCGGGTCGATGCGCATTGTGCTGGTGAGGGCCTCGGTGAGGCGCGATTTCTCAGTCATGATCGTAACTCGGTACCAGAGTCAGCGGCAGGTCCAGCGCCGTCAGCGCGCGATCCTGGGCCGCCCACATGGCCGCCTGAGCCTCCGGCGTATCGTGATCGTAAGCCAGCAGATGCAGTGTACCGTGCAGCGCCAGCAGCATCAAACTCTGTGTCAGGTCATGGCCTTCGCGTTCCGCCTGCGCCGCCGCGTAAGGATAAGCGATCAAAATGTCGCCCAGGTAGGGCGCAGGACCGCTGAGCGATTCGCCTGACGGAAACGAAAGCACGTCCGTCGGCGCGTCGATGCCGCGATACTGCCGGTTGAGCGCCTGCACCGTGTCATTGCCGCTTATGACCAGGCTGAGACTCGCCCCTGCCGGAGCCGCCTCCTGGCGCAGCACCTGTTCGACCGCCGCGTGGAGACGCGCCTCATCCAGCGCCATCTCGCTCTCATTGATTAACTCAATCGTGCCGCTCATCGCCGGTTTCCTTTTCCTCAGCCCGGTACTCCCCGGTCTGCTTCTTGCCGTTGGCGCGTGCCTCACCGGAACGCGGCAGCGCCGGGACATCCGACATCGGCGTGTCGTCATCGCTCAGCAGCGCCAGATCGTCGTCCTCGACGTTGACCGGCGGCGTCTCCTCACGTTTGACCGGGCTAATCTCGGCGACGACGGCGGGCATTTCATTGCTCGCCTCTTTGGTGACGACAGGCGGCGTGCGAGTACGCGGTGTCGGCACAGCGTCGCGCTGCTGCGTCGTCGTCGCCTTCTTATAATCAATGCGCGGGTGGTAGACAGCTTGCAGCATCTCGATCATGATGTGCTGAATGGCATTGAGATCGTTCAGCGTCAGTCCCAATTCATCCAACTGACCACCGTCCATCTTGCCGCTGACGATGTCCTGCACAATCTCGGTCACGTGCTGCTTGCTGGTCGGTCCAATCGAACGCACCGCCAATTCGCAGCTATCGGCGATCATCATGATGGCAGTCTCGCGCGTCTGCGGGCGCGGTCCCGGATAGCGGAACTCACCGATGTCTACCGCCGTCTCGTCGCCGTTGGCCGCGTTGACCGCCTTGCGATAAAAAACGAAGACCTCAGTTGTGCCGTGATGTTCGAGGATGAAATCGCGGATGCGGTGTGGCAACCGATACTGCCGCGCCAGATCCGCCCCATCAGTCACATGGCGGATGATAATGTCGGCGCTGCGATACGGGTCGTCCAGCGCGTCGTGCGGGTTGCCCCCGCCGAACTGCTGGTTCTCACTGAAGAAGATCGGGTTGAGCATCTTGCCGATGTCGTGATACAGGGCCGACACACGCACCAGTTCCGCATTCGCGCCGATTGCCAGCGCGGCCTGTTCGCTCAAATTCGCCACCTGGAGCGAGTGCTGGTAGGTGCCCGGCGCTTCTCGCAGCAAGCGCTGGAGCAGCGGCTGGTTCGGTTGGCTCAACTCGGACAGTTTCAGGCTGGTCGGCAGGTTGACGAACAGCGTCACCAGATACAGACCCGCAATCGTCGCGGCAGCGACAAACACGCCGTTGACCATGCTGAACAGCACCAGCAGGCCCAGTTCCTGCCCGGTCACGCTCGTGGTCCCGTACGTGCTGAGGTTGAATACGGTGACGACGACGATGTTCACCAGCCCGATAATCAGGCCAGAGACGAAATAATTGTTGAGCCGTTCCGTGCTGCGCAGGGTCAGGATACCGATCACGCTGCCCGCCAGCACCAGTGTGGCGATCTCCATCGAGCCGCTCAGCATCAGGCCCATGAGGAAAGCCAGGTTCAGGCTGCCCACGACGGCGACCCGGGTTCGCGCTAGCGACACAAACAACAGCGCCAGCGCCGCCGCAGGATACAGGTAGATCTCCCCGCGCAGCCCGACAATACGCGCCCCGGCCAGCACGATCAGGAAGATGACCACCAGCAGGATCATGAAGCGCGAATTATCGTAGAGATGCCGCTCAAAGCGGGAGATGTACAGGCCGGTCACGACGGTGACCAGAATGCGGCGAGGAATGCCTGGGCGACATCGCGCACACGGCCTTCTTCCGAGCGCAGCAGGCCCAGTTGGAGAGCGCTTCATAATCTTCTTCGGTGATCGGCTCGTTGGCCCGCACGACCACTTCATTGACCACAAAACTGCGCGGGACCGGCTCGACCGCGTCCATCGCCTTCTGCCGGGCATCCGCCGTCGCCTGATTCGTTAGGGAAGGTGTTCGGGCCGAAGCAGGTCCTCGACAATAGCGACGATGATGCCCGGATTCGCGCGTGCTGAAGCGGATGCTGACCTGGGTCGGAAGCTGATTGCGCACCGGCTGAGGTCCGAGTTCGCGGATGGATTCACGCATAACCCGTTCCAGCACATTGATCACTTCGTCATCGACCGCCTGCCAGGCATCGGCAGTCATCGCCAGGATTGCGGCGACCTGCTCGTCGGTGAGCGTCAGCGCAGTAATCTGCTGAATGTCATGCGTGCGCTGATCGATCGTGCCGTAGGGATCGCTGCGGATATTGCGGATATAATCCAGAATCTGCCGGGCAAGCTGGCTCTGCGTCCGGCTGACGTTGGGGTCCGGCGGATCATAGACCAGGCCGACATTTTCGGCGGCCTCTTCACGGCTGCGCTCGGTCAGTACGGCGCTTTCATAAGTGATGCCGCGCGGCGCAAGGATATTCTCGCGCGAAATGGAGCCAACCTTGAGACTGGACGGGTCGCTACCCCCTACGAACAACGTGCCACCGGAGACAATCATCGTCGCCAGCAGAACGAAGAACATGGCCGCACCGACGCTGCCCGCGATGTGCAGCGATGCGAGTCGCCTGGGCATTGGACAGCCCCAAATAGCGTTCGAGAAGGCAGCTACCTGCTCGGTCATCATTAACGGCTTAGCAACTCGGCCACAACCTGACTGACAAGACTGCCATCGGCCCGCCTGCGCAACGGCCCATCAGCGGCCCCATGACTTTACCCATATCACTGCGCGACTTCCGCGCCGACCTCGGCGATTACCTGCTGCGCGATAGCTTCGATCTCCGCGCGGGACATCTGCTGCGGCAGGAATTCTTCGAGGATATTCAGTTCCGCCTCGCCTTGAGCCGCGTCGTCGGCCCGCCCGGCATGACGCATCTCTTCGATGCTCTCGCGGCGCATCTTGGCCTCTTTCTGCAAGATGGCGACCACGTCTTCAGCCTTGAGGTCCTTGCGCGTGTCAATTTCTTCCTGCTTGATGGCGCTCTGAGCCAGACGAATCACGTCACGGCGCATATTGTCCTTGCTGCGCATGGCGTCTTTCAGGGCGTCTTGCAATTTCGGTCTGGGGTCTTCCATTAGTCTCGCTCTCCCCGGACTAACTCAGTACAGGCCGAGCATCCACCATCAGATCGGCGCTGATTGTACGGAGTTCCGCCGGTGTAATATGATTAATCAGCGGGCGAGGATGGATACCGCGCACCCGAATGTAGCTATTAGTATAACCGACATTGATAAATCCGTCTTCGGTGGCCCCGGTCACTTGCTCCCACAGCACCGGCAGCCGCTGATGCAGAAACTGCGCCGCATAGCGCCGGGTCATCTGTTCCGAGAGGTTGCGCAGGCGAGCACTGCGCTCCTTCTTCACGCCTTCGCGCACGTGTCCCTTGATGCGCGCCGCCGCCGTGCCGGGCCGCTTGCTGTAGCGAAAGACGTGCAGGCCGGAGAAAGCCATCGACTCGATGAAGGCTTCACTGGTGGCGAATTCTTCGTCCGTCTCGCCGGGAAAGCCGACGATGACATCGGTCGTAATGCTGATCCCTGGCACACGCTCGCGCGCCGCCTGCACTAAGGCACTGAAGGAGTCCTGATTGGTTCGCCGCAGCATCCGCTTGAGGGTGGCATCGCAGCCGCTTTGCAGGGGCAGATGCAGATGCGGGCACAGGCGCGGGTTCTCCCACAGCTCGAAGAAATCCGGCGCGAGGTCCCAGGGTTCCAGCGACGAGAGACGCAGGCGCGGGATGTCCGTATCGTTCAGGATGGCGCGCACCAGTTGAACCAGTCCCGCCGGATCACCCAGGTCATGACCATAGCTGCCCAGATGCACGCCGGTCAGCACGGCTTCCTGATAGCCCATCGCGTGCAGGTCCTGAACCTCGGCCACCACATCTTCGAGCGGACGGCTGCGCCCTGCCCCACGCGCCACCGTCGTCACGCAGAAGGTACAGGCGTTGTCGCAGCCATCCTGCACCTTGACGAAGGCCCGCGTGCGCCCACTGGCACCGGGCAGCATCTCATCACGCGCCAGCGGCTCACGGTCGAAGGCTTCCAGCGGTTCCCCGGTGACCAGTTCGACCAGCCGGTCCTTATCCGTGTTATCAACGACGCGGTTCACCTGCGGCAGTACGGCGATGTCCTGCGGTGCGATCTGCGCGTAACAGCCAGTGACGCTGATCTCGGCCCCCGGATTAGCGCGGCCCAGTTCGCGGATCAATTTGCGGCTGCTGGCGGTCGCCTCGCGCGTGACGGCACAGGTATTGACCACCTGCCAATCGGCCTCCGCCGGATCGTCTACAATCTCGTGGCCCTGCTGCCGGAACTGCCGCGCCATCGTGTCGATCTCGCTCTGGTTCAGACGGCAGCCGAGGAACCGCAAATGCACTTTCATGAGGCTCGCTCCGGCCCATAGACCACCAGATCATCGAAATCGACCACCACGCCGCGTTCATCCAGGCTCTGCGCCACCACACCGATCTTGCCGTTCGGGATGGCGCTGTCGGTCAACATCGGCAGCATGGTACCGTCCTGGCAGTGATCGCTGTAAGTGCTGACGCCGAAGACGCTGTTGGGGATACACAGCTCGACCGCTTCGCCATTGATGTAAAAGTGGAAGTCCTCGCCCTGCGCCACGACCCGCAGCCAGTTATCGACGTTCAGCCCTTGATGGACCAGCGGCGAGGGAATCCAGGTGCTGATGTCCTTTTCCTGCCCATCGACCGCCCGCTGCACGCGATAATAGCCGTCGCTGCTCACCAGGAACATGTAGTAATTGTCCGGGTCTTGAATGCGGAAGACGACCCCGTAGCCGTTGTTGATCGGCCCATCGACCGGACGCGCGCGCACGCGCAGGTCGAAATCGCGGAAGTAAGGCGCAGCCGTCGAGATCGGCAGGCGTCCGGCCTGATCGACCTCAATCCGCATGGCCGAATCGACCACCTGGGCCGAGAGACGCCCCTCAAACTGGACCCAATCGTCCTGCTGGCCGTCAAAGGTGGCGACGTACAGCGGCTGACCCGCCTCGGCAGGCACCACATAATGCCAGTTCTGGAGCATCTGGACGACCTGGTTTGCCACCAGCAGCAGCACGACCAGCCCTACAAGCACAATGAAATTACGCACAGGCGGCCCTCATTAGAAACGGGGCAGATTCTAACATGCCCCACGCAGGCCGTAAACGCCAAGTTATGTCAGTCCATCCAGGCGATTTGCCGCTGCGCACCGCGCAGGCCGAGACTTTGCAGCAGGCGAAAGAAGCCGAAAATACTCAGGCCGCTAGACCCAACGATGAAGCAAAAGGCCACATTAAAGAATAAATTGCTCGTTGAATCGTAGCTGTCCACATAGTAACTGCGGCTCAGAGCGGAGAGCAGCAGGTAGAAAAACCAATACAGCAGGCCCAGCAGCACCGCCTGGAGAATCCAGATCAGCAGCGCCGCGCCAAAACCGGCCAGCATCGCCATCGTATGGTGCGAGACGCGCGTTGAAATCCACAGGCCCAGGCCTGTCAGCGCCTGCATCCGCCAGAAGGGTTCCAGCACGTACCACAGGACAAACGCGCCAACTGTGAGCAGTGTCACCAGCATGTCGATGGGGGCTTCCACGAAATCAAGAATCAAACTCTCCAGACGATAACTCCGCCCAATGGTCAGCAGCTGTACGGCGAAATCTGCCAGCAGGCTGAAGCCTAACACCGCCAGCCGCACGCCAACGATCAGGCTGGTCATACGCCAGACCCGCAGCCGGGCAGCGGCATGTTTGGCGCGCACGAGACCCCAATGGGGCAAAGTCGTCAGCCGCAGCAGATCCCAGCGCCTTTTGAGAACCTCGTCGCCAATGGGGATGATCCCGGCCTGAATGCTGACGACATCCAGCAGCCCACCGGCCCCCCAGGCCAGACTGACGATCAAGAGGCTCATTGCGCCGGTGAAGTCCCTTAACTGGTAGCGCCCGTAGAGGGGATAGCAGCACCGTTTAGCGTGAGCACGGCCCCGGCGATCCAGAGCAGCAGAATCACGAGAAAAGCGCGGCGCGTGAAACGGCGCAGTACCTGCCGCGTCCGCCCGGCATAGCGATTTTGGCGTGTCTCGTAGTGAAAACGGGATGATCCCGCATCCTGTCCGGCCAATCAGGCAGCATAGGCGCTCATCTGCTTTCGGCAACCCGCAGGCGCAGGCTGCCCAAGCTGATGGTTTCAATCAAGCGCAAGAAGGCCAGAATCGCGCCCGAAATGAGCACGCTGTACAGGAGGTTCAGCAGTTCATCAGGCCACCAGTCCGCACTCACGCCGAATTCCGGGCCATGCAGACTGCCCATAATCATCAGGTCCATCCATTGAATGCCATACAGCAGAACCCCCAGCATGAGGCCCTGTGCAAGCCAGACGACGAAGGTCAGGGCAAAGCCCGCCAGCATCGCCATCGTGCGCCGGGTGACTCGCGTGGCGATCAGCAGCCCCAGGGCAGTCATCGCCTGCGCACGCCAGAAAGGTTCCAGCACATAAACCAGCGCAAGCAGGCCGACCGCAAGCAGGCCGATCAGCGTATTAATCGGGTCATAAAGGAAGAGCCGGACCCAATATTCAATCGTGTAATTCTGGCCGACGCTTGCATAGGATAGAAACAGTAAGGTAATCAGCCCGAAGCTCAGAACCGTGAGGCGCACACTGGCAATCGCAGCAGTCATGGTCCAGACGCGCAGCCGAGCGGCGGCGTGCTTGGCCTGCATCAGCTCCTGATTGGGCACGGGAGTCAGACGCAGCAAATCCCAGCGCCCTTTGAGAACGTCTTCGCTGACGAGTTTGGCTCCGGTCTGCACACTCACAACATCTAGAAATCCACCTGCCAGCCAACTTAAAGCGCCGATGCCCAGCACGGTGAAACTTGTCAGGTCGTAGACACTGCCGAATGAAGGCCCTGCAATTAGGGTCACCGCTGTAATCAGCAGCCAGGCAACCAGAAACGTGATGTGCACACGACGAATCATCTGGCGCATATAGGGCCAGTGATACCGTGTATAAGGGATGCGGCCTGAATCCAGGCGGAAGACGGGATGATCCCGCATCACGTCCGGCCACTCGATAAACAACATTCAGGAACCTCCGGTTATCGCGTCCAGCATCCGCCGCGCATCCACCTGCACCGGCGAGTCCTCAGCCGCCGCCGATTGCAGCATAGGCAGCGCCAAATCGAAGTCGCCGCCGTCAATGTAAATCTGCGCCCGGTAGAAGAGCGCGCGCGGTTCATCCGGTGTGGCCTCCAGGATCGAATCCAGCAGGTCGGTGGCCGTGCCGCTGTCCCCAAGCTTGTAGAGAGTCCAGGCATAGACCGCGCGCAAATCGGCGGTATCGGCCAGATCCTTCAGTTTGGTCAGGCTCTCGTCGTCCAACTGCGTGACCTCGTCGGCGTAGAACAACGCCAGCATCTGCGAAAAGCGCGGATCATCATTCGAGGTATCCAGCGCCACGCGCAGCCAGCGTTCCGCATTGTCCAGATCGCCCAGCAGACGATAGGCGCTGCTCAACTCAGCATAATAACCGGGATTATTGGGGTCCAGCGCGACCGCTTCGGCCAGCGCATCGCGGCTGCCGTCCAGATCGCCCGTGGCGCGCCGGTGCAGCCCCAGTAGATAACGCACCGTCGCGTTCTGTGAATCGGCGATCATGGCTTGATGGATCGAACTCGCTGCCGTCCTTCCCCTGCGCGGTCACGTGCCAGGCTGACGTAAGCCAGCGCCTCGGCGTAACTCTGACCGAGATCAGCGGCGTGCTGAAAGGCCAGTTCAGCATAGGGCCACAGATCCAGCGAAGCCAGTGCCAGCCCGGCCCGCATCGCCAGCGCATCGTCGGATGAATTGACGACACGCAGCAGCACCGCGGCATCCTGGTTGAAGGTCGCAGATCGTGAGGCAGTCTGCAAGTGGGCAGCAGCATCCTGAGGATCGAAGGCGAGTCGCAGCAGGCCCAGGTGATACTGCGCCCAGAAATTATCGGGGTCCGCCTGAACCAACTGATTCAGGGCATCCGCTGCATCGGCCCAGCGCTGTAGGCTCAGGTAAGCTCCGGCCCGCTGCCAGAGCGTATGCGAATCCTCGGCAGCTTCCCAATAGGGCAGCGCTCGCGTGACATCGCCCCGGCTCTGCCAGATAGTGCCCGCCATCAGCAAACCTTCGAGGGTCCAGCCCTGGCGCATGGCCTGCGATTCCAGTTGGTAGAGGGCGGCGGGACTGCCCGCCTGAGGCAGCGTCTCAGCAGGAGTTCTGCCGCAGGGTCAGGAGAATCAAAAAGAGCAGCGCCAGCAGCGACACCGCTCTCCGAATATGTTTCGCAGTCATGCCCTGGCGCTGTTGAGCGCGCCCAGGACAACCCGCTCCACCTCGTCTGCGGTAAAGGGCTTGATAAGGTAATCGTGGACGTTTTGCAGCTTGCCGATCAGGCGGTTGGCCGGGTCGCCATAGGCCGTGATGATAATCACTTTGGGCAGCATTGATTTGCTGGTGCGTTCTTTCAAATCTTCCAGCATCTTCCAGCCGGTCATATCCGGCAGGCCAATGTCCAGCAGCACCACATCCGGTTCAATGGCGCTGTAGTGATCGAGCGCCATGCTGCCGTGCGATTCCTGCGCCGTTTGCATGTTCAAACGCTGCAAGGTCGCCGCGATAATCTCGGCCAGTTCGGCGTTGTCTTCGACAATGAGAATAGAAGGAGCTTGGGCCATAACTTTTTCATCCTGATTCGCGGGAGAGGGCTGCTGTTCTGCGGTTGTGCGGGTTGCGTCTTGCTCATCGGTGTTGTCTTTCCCTTCAGACACCACCTCAACCGTGCCTGTTTCCGCCATTGGCGCGTTGTGGGCGTCGTCAAGCCGCAGTGCAGGCATGACGCCGGTCCTTGAAATGCGCTTTTCTTCGGACCAGGTCGTCGGGTCTGATGCTTCATCCTCATGATTTGGGATGGCGTAACCCGCGTCCTTCATAGCCGTCTCCTGGCGAATTCAACCTCAATTTGATTATAGCACAATGCCTTAAGAAGACCTGAAAATTCAGTATTTTTTTACATATTACGACATGTTAACAGCTAATACCGGTCTCATCACCTGTTTATACCCAGAACCAGGGCGAATCCCTCACGCCAGGAGGGATATATTGGGGTCCAGCCAAGCGCCTTGGCCCTGGCATTCGACGCGCCTCGTTCCCAGTCCTCACGGCCCGGCTTGAGCGCGGGCGGCGCAGCACCGACCAACCGCGCATAGACCGGCAGCCACTCGGTCCCGGCAGCGGGCTGATCGTCCACAATGTTGACCGGACCCGCCGGCCAGTCCAGCGCCTGCACAGCAGCCTGAGCCGCGTCTTTGATATGGATGAAGGAGGTTACGGCGTCGGTTGCCTCCAGTTCACCCTGACGAATTTGCGTCGTCGTCAGACCATCAGGCGCATTCCAGGTACCGGGACCGTAAAAGATGCCATAGCGCAGGATGACGCCGACAGGAAGCTCGGCCACCGCCTGTTCGAGCGCCTGTACTGCGGCGACCATACGACCACGCGGAGGCGGCGCATCGAGATCCAGGGCATCGTCCTCCGTCGATAAGCCCTCGCCAGGCACACACACCCAGGCAATGCTCTGTGCGATCATCCGCTGCACACCGGCAGCCAGCGCCGCATCGACCAGGTTGCGGGTGCCCTCGATGCGCAACTGCGAATTCCCGGCGAAATCTCGCGCGCTCAGGTCGGTAAGCTGGTGAATGACCACCTCCGGGCGCTCGGTTTGCAGTGCCGCGACGACTGAGTCTCGATCCAGCATGTCCACTAGAAGCGGTCGGCCTCCCTGGGATGCGATCTGCGCCGCTCGCTCGTGTCTGCGCGTGGTCCCGGCGACCTCGTGCCCCGCTTCGACCAGCAGCGGCAGCAAGATGCGCCCAACCGCCCCACTCGCTCCAGCCAGAAAAATCTTCATCGTTCTTCCTTTCTACACCGTGCTGAGCTTATCGCAGGCACTCGCAGATGCAACACGAATTTCAGCGCAACGCATGTACTTCTCCGGGACTCAGGATAGAATAAGGGCATCATGCGCCGTCTGTTGATTTTCTATTACCGCTTCTACTGTTTGCCCTGCCCGGCTTCAGCCATGCCTCTGCCGAGTTAGTTAAGGTTTGTCCGGGTACGCCGGTTCAGGTGCGCAGCGGTGACTTCTCACCGGGCGGAATCATCTTAACCGCGTTCGACAAAAGCGGCATGTGGGTCTACAACATCGACCGGGACAGCCGCTATCCCCTGCCGGATACCCGCCCCTGCAATCGCCAATGCCGCCTCTCGCCGGATGCGCACTGGATCACCTATCTGGACCCGCTCAGCGATGCGATGGGCAAGATGCATGTCGATGGCACCCAGCGCAGCATCCTGGCCGATTACGCGCACGATATTGAATGGTGGCCCGACGGCAAACTGCTGATCTGGACGCCCGGCCACCGCGCCTACTGGGAGACCGAGGACGACAGCTCGCGCGGCGATCTCGATGTATCCGGCATCGAATCGGTGCAGCCCGGCGGCCAATGGGGCCTGCATATCGAACAGGACGACGATCACTTCGACCGCACACTGCTCAACCTGCAAACCCGCGATCTGCGCGGCATTGCCAGCGCGCGTATCCCCTTGGGCGAAGCCGTGCCCTACTTCGATGCGTCGGCCTGGTCACCGGATGGCAGCCAGTTCGCCTATGTCAAACCGACCACTTTTGACAGCAATGTCAACATCGCCGGCGGCGAGATTTACATCGCCCGCCCGGATGATGGCAGCACCATGCAGCTCACCGACCTCAATGCAGCTTACGGCGCGGTGCGCATCAACGGCGGCATCCGCAGCGAGCTAAGCTGGTCGCCAGACAGCACGCGCATCGCCTTCTGGGTGATCGAGCTGCTCGGCCCGGCTTACGAATCGCAGACCGGCAATGCCGTCATTCATATTGTGGATACAACCACCGGTGTCACCCGCGCTTACTGCGGCTTCAGCACCACCGAGCACACGCCGGATCCGCCGCGCCTGCTCTGGTCGCCAGACGGGACTCATCTGGCCTTCGGCGGCAACATCCCCGGCGACGATAAAGGCTACCTGCTGCTGGCGCTGGATACCGAGAGCGGCGTCTTCACCGAACTCAGCAACGGCATCTACCCGGTGCTGGGCAAGGCCGACGTCATCGCATGGGGGCTGCCATGATAAGTTGGGAATTCTGGCAGGCCTTCAGCGTCCGCCGCGCGGCCACACGCTCTACAAGCGCATCACCAAGAAGGAGATGATTGCCCTGCGCTTCCTGGATAACCTGGTCGCTGGTGGTCGTCGCGCTCGCTATTGTGACCATCCTCATCTCGACCACGCTTGCCAGCATTCTCTCGTTTCTGATCCTGCTGGCGATCCCGCTGCTGGCGCTGCGCTACGGCCTGCGCTTCGGCCTGACCGGCATCAACTATGGGCTGCGCTGGGCGGTTGCGGCGAGCGATGCCCTGGTCGCCTTCAGGCGCAACGGCCACTATGACCTGCTCTGCCTGACGCCGCCGGGTCCGCTGGGGGTCAACTGGGCGGTGTGTACCGGCGTCTTCTACCGTCTGTTGGAAGCGGGTACCTATCGCCCCCAGGATCTCTGGGCAGGCCGCATGTACCTGATCCTCCCCTTGACGGTCTTGCTGACGGCCGCGCTACGTCCTGGTCGATCAACCGCTGGCGCTGCTGGTCTACATCCTGCTCAATTTCGGGCTGGTGATCGCCTGGTTCCGCATGGAAGACACGCAGTCGATCACCCTGGGCGGCCTGATCGGCATGTTGATGCCCACCTACAGCCGCAATCCCTGGGAAGTCCGCATCGGCGCGTTGAGCCTCTTCGGACTGATTCAGGCCCTCAGCTATGGTATCGGTGCTGATGTTGCTGGTCGCCGTGCTGCCAAACCTGTACCTTTCGCTGCATCTGGACGGCTGGCTGGGCGATTGCAGCCGCTTCGCCCTGGCGCTGGTGATCATCGCTGGACTGCGTGAGATCAGCATCTTGCTCATGTGGCGAACCCTGATGCGCCGCCTGAACCTGGGCGAAGAATACAGCGTCGGCGCGGTGTCGCGGGCCTACTAGCCTGGACACAGGCGGAACTGGACGCGGCCCATACGCCTGCCCTATAATCGGGGAACATCTATCAGGAGCTTAACGTGACCGACCTGCTTGATCCCAACAGCATCCCTATCGCCGACAGCCACGAATGGCAGCCCGATCCCGAACATCCCCGCCGCCGTCCGCCCTGGATCAAGGTGCGCGCGCCCAGCGGTGAGAGTTACGAGCGCGTGCGCGAGTTGATGCGCACCAAAGTCCTGCACACCGTCTGTGAAGAAGCGATGTGTCCTAACCTGGGCGAATGCTGGGGGCACGGTACGGCGACTTTCTTGATGATGGGCGATGTCTGCACCCGCTCCTGCGGCTTCTGCGACATCAAGACCGGGCGTCCCAGCCCGCTCGATTGGGCCGAGCCGAACCGCGTGGCCGAGGCCGTGCGTGCGATGGGCCTGCGTCACGTGGTCATTACCAGCGTCAACCGTGACGAACGGGCCGACGGCGGCGCGCCGATCTTCGCAATGGTGATTCGCCGCGTGCGTCAGCTTCAGCCAGGATGCAGCGTCGAGGTTCTGATCCCCGATTTCAAAGGCAGCGAAAGCGCGCTACAGATCGTGATGGACGCTCAGCCAGAGATTCTCAACCACAACGTTGAGACGGTGCCGCGCCTGTTCAAGCAGGTACAGCCGCAGGACCATTACGAATGGGCCATGCAGACCCTCACCAACGCCAAGAAGATGGATCCGCTGGTGCTGACGAAGTCCGGCATTATGGTCGGCCTGGGCGAGACGTTGGACGAGGTGCTGGTGGTCATGCGAGATCTGGTGGACTGCGGCGTCGATATTCTGACCGTCGGCCAGTATCTCCAGCCAAGCAAGCAGCACCTGCCGGTCGAGCGTTTCTACCTGCCGGAAGAATTCGACCTGATTGAGCGCGAAGGGCTTCAGATGGGCTTCAAGTGGGTGGAAAGCGGCCCGCTGGTGCGCAGCAGCTATCGTGCCGAGCAGCAGGTGCGCGAACTCTCCAGGCTAAATCATTTCCGGCTGCACGAAGAACGCGATTAAAGCGAACGATACCGGATCATAAAGAGGAAATTCCCCATCTGGATGCGGTCACCGCTGCGCAGCGGCGCTTCTTCCTCCGGGGGCAGCTTGCGCCCTTCAACAAAGGTGAAGTTGGTGCTGTTGTTGTCGCGGATGAAGATGGTGTCGTTATCCAGCGTCAGCATGGCGTGCCGCCGCGAGATACCCTGGCCCTCTGCCCCCAGCACATTCAGATCGACATCCGGCTCGAAATCCGGGCTGGAACGACCGATCAGATACACGCGGCCCGGCACAACCTCAAGTTCCAGGTGTAGATCCCGATCTTTATAGGAGGTGAATTCCAACACCATCTGCTCATTGTAGAAATGTTCACGATCCGTCAAATCACGTACCACATCCTGGTCAATGGGAATAGTAGTCTGATCCACATTAAGATCCGTATCTATTGGACGCATCATCGCTGTCCGCTTGGGTTTCAGGTTCGACAAAGGTCGTTCCAGGATCGTTCGGTTGGGGTCCGGGTTATTCATATCGCGCACAGCCACATGAATCGCGCGTTCCACCAGCGCGCAGGCGTTGCTGAAGCCATGCCGCTGAACGTCAACCATGTCGAGTGATGCCAGCCTGAAGTGCAGATTATGCACCTCGCTGACCATAAAGGGAATGATGGGTTTCCCGGCACTGAGATAAAGCCGCCACTGTTCTTCGACTTCAGCGGCTGCCTGGGATGCAGGCGACAGCACCAGCAGCATGATATCGCTGGCTTGCAGCCCGTTCTGGACCGCCGTCATCCAATCGTCCCCTGGGCTGACTCGCTCCATGTCCACCCAATAGTCAACGCCGCGTTTTCCGAGATACTCGACCAACTCACGGACGACAGCCTCATCGGCTTCGCTG
Source organism: uncultured Chloroflexia bacterium (assembly GCA_963772595.1). Taxonomy (GTDB): domain Bacteria; phylum Chloroflexota; class Anaerolineae; order Aggregatilineales; family Phototrophicaceae; genus CAVYXZ01. Next base: position 376,070 of record CAVYXZ010000007.1, read on the forward strand.
TAGGAAATGAATACCTGTGCCATAGTTCAATCTGATTATGGTGAACCTCTTTATTGTAACAAGAAATGAAACTTCTGCTACAGATTAATCGCACAAACCGCAGGCTGAAATCACAAAAAATCTGCACTCCGGGCAGATTTGCCAGCGAACTATGGACCGCTGGGGCTTAGCTTTCGATCACCTTGTCATCGATCAACTGCTGCTGGACCTTCTGACCTTTGGGATCAAAGCTGAAATGCTGGCCGTAGAGTTGGAACTCCATATCCTGCATCGACCGCCCGGCGCGGTTCTTCTCGACCGTAAAGACGACCCAGTCGCGGTGCTGCCGGGCCGTGTACGGGTTAAAGGTCACGTGATCTTTGGACAGAATCTGGTACTTGTTGTTCATGATGATAGCGATGTCAGATTCGTAATCCAGCGCGCTGCTGCCGCGCAGATGGAACAGATGGATGCGCTTGCTCTTGAGGCCGTCCCGATCCGCCGCCACAATCGACCAGACCGGCACGTCCAGCGAGAGGGCGATGTCCTTCAGACCTTCGACGATCATGGTCACTTTGTCGTTTTCGTCGCGCGGGCCGTTCGGGGTGAACGGCGACCTTCTGCAAGTAATCGACAAAGACCGTCACATTGCCGTTGGTCGCATCGCACAGGCGCGCGGTCATTTCTTTGATTGCACGCAGCGTCGTCACCGCCGGGCTGGCCTTGACCAGGATCAAGCGGTCGGCATAGCGTGCCATCCGGGCCAGTGCCGGGGCCGTCTTGGGGTTGTCGCGCAGGATCGTCTGAAGCGAACCCGCGCCGCCATCGCGCCCCATGAATTCTTTGGCCCGCTGCGCCACAATGATCTGATAGAGATCGCGCAGCTTGATCCCCCGGCTCAGGTCAATCTCCGGCGGATTGATGCTTTCCAGGCACAGCAGCCGGTGCATCAGATGCGCCTCGGTATGCTCGTAAGAAAGATAGAAGGCATATTGATCCGGGCGCATGGCGATGTTCCGCGCGATTTGCAGCGTCGCAATCGTCTTGCCGATCCCCTGTGCGCCGCCCAGCAGGACCAGTTCGGTCTTGCGCAGCCCACCGCCGATGAAGCCATCGAGCGGATCAAAGCCCGTTGACATCGGCACGTAATCCACCAGGTCGCCACGAACAACTCGCTCGTTGGCATCGTTCATCACCTGGGTGAGGGTACGCGGCATGTGGGCATTGCTGCGGTTGGGACCGCGCGGCGCAGGCGCAACATGAGGTTGCGAGGGTGGCTCTACGGCCTGCACGGCTGGCGTTCGATTCGTCGGATTCATACTCTGGAAGATCTTCAGTAAAACGTCGGGTCGTCATGCCCTGTCCTTAAAGCCACTCGTTCTCCACCTCTTGATTTTATCATAGAATGCTCAAAAGGCTCTTATATTGTATAGCGAAGGTCATCAAGATTGTAATTTTTACAGATTTTATTCATAAATCGGCCCCGAAATTAAAGAGCAGTGCCCCCTGAGGGCCAGTATCTCAATCATCTGCTTATTCAGAATTCATTCACAAACGGACACAAATCGTGATAGAATGAACTAGCGTTTTTAACAATTGAATAGAGATGCGACAGCAGCTACCGTGTATTTACGATCCTCGGTTGCTTCATCAGGAGGCAAGGAACAGACCGTGTTACAGGAACTCATTTCGCGGGCCGATCAACGTGGCTACCTCACATTTGACGATGTTCTCGAAATTCTGGATGACGAGGAAGGAGACGAGATCACTACCATAGAAAATGTTCTTTATGAACTCGACGAATTGGGCATAGAGATCCGTCAGGAAAGCGAGACACCCGACCTGGTGCTAGCCGACAACAGCGAAGTTGAGTTTGAACCTGAAGAACTCCCCCATGATCCTGGCATCGGCGACATCAACGCCGTGTCCGCCGACGACCCCGTTGGCCTTTATTTCCGCCAGATGGCACAAGAACCTCTTTTAACTGCACAAGAAGAAATAGATCTCGCAAAACGAATTGAATACGGCAAGCACGCGCGCGAATGTCTGGAGCAGATCGACGCCGCGACGCTCTACACCGAAGCTGAACAGGTGCATATGCAGCGCCTGGTCGCTGATGGGCAGGCCGCCCGTGAGCATCTGGGCCGGGCCAACACCCGACTGGTGGTGAGCATCGCCAAGCGTTACATGAGCCAGGGACTCCCCTTCCCCGATCTGATTCAGGAAGGCAATGTCGGCCTGATGCGTGCTGTCGATAAATATGATTACAAACGGGGCAACCGCTTCAGCACTTACGCGACCTGGTGGATCCGTCAGGCGATCACCCGCGCGCTGGCGCAGAAGACTCGCACGATCCGTATCCCGCTGCACATGACCGAGCGCATCCGCCAGATGTACCGCACAGCGCAGTCATTGGAACAGCACCTGGGGCGGCGTCCGACCCCCGAAGAAATCGCCCAGGCCATGCAGCTTCCGACCGACAACGTGCGCAGCATGATGGATGCCAGCCAGCACGCGGTCGCGCTGGAGCGCCCGGTCGGCGAAGATGGCGACAGCGAATTCGGCGATTTTATTGAAGATCAGGATTCGCCCAGCCCGGTCGAAGCCGCCACCCAGCATCTGCTGCAAGAGACTATCGAAGAAGTCCTCAGCGAACTTACGCCGCGCCAGAGCCACATTCTGCGGCTGCGTTTCGGACTCGGCGGTGGCGAGCCGCACACGCTGGAAGAGATCGCCAACAAGTTCGGCCTCAGCCGCGAGCGCATCCGCCAGCTCGAAAAAGAAGCGCTCCGCCGCCTGCGGCACCCGCGCCTGGCCCATAACCTGCGCGATTATTTGAGCTAATTGAACCCATCGATCAACCAAGCCGGGCCGCACGCCCGGTTTTTGATTCTTGGGCCGAAGCGGGCTACAGTTAGCGCAGTGTCGCATTGAAAGAGGAACACAGCATGAGCGAACCGAGCATCAGCCACGTCTTTATCCGGGGCGATTATGTGCCTTACGCCGAAGCCAACGTCAGCATCATGACTCACGCCATGCACTATGGCACCGGAGCCTTTGCTGGGATGCGCGCTTACTGGAACGCCGAGCAGGAGCAGTTGTACAGCTTCCGGCCTCTGCTGCACTTCGAACGTCTGCTGCAATCCGCCGCGCTGCTGCGGATGCACTTCGATTACAGCCCGGAGGATCTGTTTGATATCCTCAAAAAGCTCATCATCATGCAGGGCTTTCGCACCAACTGCTATATCCGGCCCCTGGTCTACATCGCCGAGGAATCCCTGGCAGTCCGCGTTCACGACATGAAGTCCGATCTCGCCATTATCGTCCGGCCCGAAGGCAATTACATCAGCATCCCTGGCGGCGCACACGTCTGTTTTTCGCCCTGGCGGCGCATCGACGACAACGCCATCCCGGCGCGCGGCAAGGTCGCCGGAGCCTATGTCAATTCCATGATGGTCAAGACGGATGCCCAACTGGCGGGCTATGATGACGGCCTGATGCTCAACAACGACGGTCATGTCGCCGAGTTCAGCGCCGCCAATTTCATGATGATTCGCAAAGGGGTGGTGATCACGCCGCCGATCAGCGCCAACATCCTGGAAGGCATCACCCGCCGCTCGTTGATTCAGATGCTGCGCGATGACCTGAAGGTCGAGGTGCAGGAGCGCGAGATCGACCATACCGAGGTGTATCTGGCGGACGAGATCTTCATGTGCGGGACCGGCGCGCAGATTACGCCGGTCACTCGCATCGAATACCGCAATGTGGGCACGGGCGAGATCGGGCCAATCACGCAGCGGCTGACCACGCCTGTTCATGAACACGGTCTACGGGCGTGAGGCGAAGTACCGCGACTGGATCGCCCCAATCTACCCGGCTCAACCCGCGAAGGAAGCGGATGTGGCGGCGGAAACGACCCACTCGAACTAAGTCAAACGCGGTCTTGTAGGGCGATGGCTTGCCTCCCGTGCCCATTTGAAGCCGTTGTTGATTTCCGGGTCAAACGGGTACTTCCGCAGTGTACAGTCGGCTCCATTCTCAGTTACAATAGCTGCGTTACAATTCTTATTGAACGCAATACATGGCGCTGTCGCAACCTTCGCCCGAATCATTCGTATGAGAGATAGATCGCAGTCATCAATGGGAGTTCGCTATGTCCGCTAACCACAGCGTCATCATCCAGGTCCGGGGTCTCACCAAAGAACTGCCGCTCGGCAAAGTGACGGTTCATGCCCTGCGCGGCGTCGATATGGATGTCTACCAGGGCGAGATGGTCAGCATTATCGGGCCATCCGGCAGCGGCAAGAGCACCCTGCTGGGCCTGATCGGCGGCCTGGACAGCCCGACTCACGGCAGCGTCGTGATCGACGGCGTGGACATCAGCCGCATGAATGAAGATCAGCTCACGACCATTCGCAACGAGAAGATCGGCTTCATCTTCCAGTTCTTCAACCTGATCCCGACTCTGACGGCCCTCGAAAATGTCGCCCTGCCCATCCAGTTCGCGCACAAGCCGCAGTTCAAGCCGGAACGCCGCGCCCGCGAACTGCTGGAACTGCTGGGCCTGGGCGACCGGATGCGCCACCGTCCGGCGGAACTTTCCGGCGGGCAGCAGCAGCGCGTCGCCATCGCCCGCGCCCTGGCGAACAATCCGCCCTTGCTCCTGGCCGATGAGCCGACCGGCAACCTGGACACGGAATCCGGTCAGGTGGTGCTGGAGGCGCTCAAAGAAGTCCAGCGCGAATCGGGCACGACGGTCGTCATCGTCACCCACGATTCGGACCTGACCCAATTCACCGACCGCACCATTACGCTGATCGATGGCGAGATTGCCGATCCTGCCGCCCTGCATAAGGCAAGCGTGAGCCAGTAGTAGGATGACGCCCGCTTAACTTGTGCTAGAATACAGGCACAGTTGGTTGAGGCAGAGATTATGCGGGCAGATTTCGTACTCGATTACGACGTACTGACGGTTCAGCAGCCGCAAAAAGTCTATCTGATCGCGCGCCTGGCGGCCGGTCCCTCGCCGCAAGATGACCATCGTAAGCCTTTGAATCTCAGCCTGGTGATCGACCACAGCGGCTCGATGGCCGGGGATAAGCTGGATTACACCCGGCAGGCGGCCCAGTTTCTGGTGCAGAATCTCAGCAGCCGCGATACGCTCTCGATTGTGCTGTATAACAACCGGGTCGAGACACTGATCGCCCCGGCCCCGGTCCAGCACAAGGACAACATTAACCAGCGCATCGAACGCATTAAGTCCGGCGGCACCACCAACCTCAGCGGCGGCTGGCTGGAAGGCCTGAACAACGTCGCGGTACATTTGCAGCCGGATTACCTCAACCGCGTCATTCTGATGACCGACGGTCTCGCCAATCGTGGCATCACCGAGACCGAGCGGCTGGTCGCCATCGGCAAGCAGAAATACGCGAGCGGCATCAGCACCACGACGATGGGCCTGGGCGATGATTTCAATGAAGACCTGCTCATCACCATTGCCAATGCCAGCGGCGGCGCGTTCTACTTCATCGAAAGCCCGGAGGTCGCCCCGTCGATCTTCCAGGAAGAGCTGCGCGGCCTGCTGAGCGTGGTGGGCCAGAACCTCAACATCAGTCTGAACCTGAGCGAACACGTCACCGGCGTCGCCCAATTGAACGCCTACCCTTCGACAGAGGAAGGCAAGCGCGTGACCTATCACCTGGGGGATGTCTTCGGCGAGGAGATCAAGACGCTGGCGCTGGAACTGGCGCTGCCGGGCATCGACGAACTGGGCGAGCAGCAGATTGCCACGCTGCGCTTCGATTATGACGAACTGACCGCTGCCGGAGTCGAGCACCGCGTCTTCGAGATGCCGGTGATCGTCAACGTGGCCCAGGAAGGCGAACAACCCGCCCTGCCCGACCGTCAGGTCAGCCAGTCGGTGCTGCTGCTCAAATCGGCCCAGGCACGCCAGGAAGCGGTCGAGAAAGCCGATCAGGGCAATTATTCCGCCGCTTCAGAAGTGCTGCGCAAAGCCGCCAGAGCCATTGACGAATCCGGGATCGACTTTGAAGCGCTGGATGAAGAGAAAATCGCCCTGCTCAAACAGGCGAAATCGCTGGAACAGGGCGCGACAGGCTTCGATTCCTACAAGCGCAAGATGATGTCCACCGAGGCTATCTACACCCGCACCGACCGGCATTCGGCCACGCAGGCCATGCGCATCCGCGAGTTTGAGCGTGTCAATCAGGCCGTGCCCACGCCGCCCCAAACGCAGGCCCGGAGCGGGATGCCCACAATGGTCACATGGAACAACCAGACCTTCCTGCTCAACGGTGATCTGATCCGCATTGGCCGCGCGCCGCAGAACGAAATCCCTATCGACGTGGCAGGCGTCTCGCGTTTTCACTGCCAGATTCGCCGCCAGGACGGTCAGTTGATCCTGGAAGACCTCAACAGCACCAACGGGACCTACGTCGGCGGCCAGCCCATCGCGCAGCCGCACGTGCTCAACACCGGGGACGAAATCTTTCTCTGCAACGAGAAATTACTCTTTAACACTGACTAAAGCGAGGACCCTTCATGTTTGATACCTACGCCATCGACATCGCCGGCGTGCATCGTGACCTGCGTCTGTTCGAGATCAAGCCCGGCGTGCGCATTGCCGTGCTCAATATCCTGGGCGATACCGAACTGGTCCAGGCCGCCAGCAAGGCGCTGGCCGAGAAACTCGACAGCTATAACATTCAGGTGCTGGTGACGCCCGAAGCCAAGAGCATCCCGCTGGCCTACGGGCTGGCGGTCGAAATGGCACTGCCTTACGTGGTGCTGCGCAAGAGCTACAAGCCTTACATGGGCAATGCCCTGCAAGCCGAGACACTCAGCATCACGACCGGTGCGGCGCAGACGCTCTATCTGGATGAGAAGGACCGGGAGCTGATCGCGGGCAAGCGCGTGGCGTTGATCGACGACGTGATCTCGACCGGCAGCACGCTCCAGGGGATGCGGCTGGTGATCGACCGCGCGGGCGGCACGCCGGTGGTCGAAGCGGCCATCCTCACCGAAGGCGACCGCGCCAAGTGGACCAACGTCGTCGCGCTAGGGCACCTGCCCGTCTGGGTGGACGAATAGCTTTCAAGCCTCATCCCCCGGCCCCTTCCGCTGCGCGTCATGGCGAAGGGGAGAAAACCCGGAGTTTGCCTTTGAAAGTCCCTCGACCTGAGGGACACGACGTGCCGTGTCCACCGCTAATTCGTCTTCTCCACCACCAGCAGGTGTGACAGCCCCCAGGTATCCAGCGGTGTGCCTTCCAGCGATTGCAGCGTCGCCCGCAGCAGCGCCCCCGCCTGACCAAAACGTGCCACGATATTGTCGTAGCCGCCGTAGATGCGGCTGTGATGAACGATCCGCGCCGGGCAATCTTCCAGCAAGGCCAGCAGACCGCGCCGGGTATAAGCGCGCACGTGCGGCGCAAGGCGGTTGCGCAGCGCATCCGGCAGGTAATTGACCAGCGGCGAATTGCCGAAGTGATAGGTCCCGCGCCAGTAATGGCCGTGCGTCTCAAAGGGATACCAGCGGTTCGGGCAGAAGATGACCGCCCGCCCGCCCGGCTTCAGCACGCGCAGCATCTCACGCATGGCTTCGCGGTCGTCGGCCACATGCTCGATGACTTCATTCGAGATGATCGTATCGAAATAGTCTGAAGGATACGGCAGGAATTCGGCGGCGGCCACCAGGGCGTGCGGCGTGTGCTGCTGGGCTTTCAGGGCGAAGGGCTGTTCGATCTCGAAGAGTTCGACATGCGGCGAAAAGCGCTGGCGGATCTGCGCGGCGTACATCCCGACCCCGCCCCCGGCGTCCAGCACGCGCGCGTCGTCCAGGCTGGCCCACTGGCGGATCATCTCCAGGCGGCGTTCCTGCCCGGCCCGCCAGGTATGGCTGGGGACCCCCCGGACAGCGGCCAGGTCTTCCATAACGTGCCTTTCGGAGTGGATTAATGGGTAGTGTCAAGCGTGGCCGGTCGGCGCAGCATTCGCCGCCGGGCCGGTGACTGCCCATTGCCGTTAGCGCTAGAGAGCAGATCACCGTCTTTCTTGATCGGCACCACGACCGTCACCGTCGTACCTTTGCCTTCGGCACTGTCGATGCGCAGCGTGCCATCCAGCAGCGCCGTGCGTTCGCGCATGTTGACCATGCCCAGGCTGCCGCGCTGGTCGTAATTGGCGTTGACCGCGTCGGCATCAAAGCCCACGCCGTTATCGGCAATCTCGACCACGACGACGTCGCCTTTGCGGTAGATTTCCACGCTGATGAGTTCAGCCTCGGCAGATTTACGCGCATTGCCGACGGCTTCCTCGACGATGTAGAAGATGACGCCCTGCTGGTGCCCATCCAGCACCGCTTCGACGCCCTCACCCACCCGCGAGACCACCTGCTGGCCGTGCGTTTCAATCGTCTTCTGGCATAACTGCGCCAGCGCCGCTTCAAGCCCCTGGCTTTCCAACACCAGCGGGCGCAGCGTAAAGAGCATGTCGCGGATTTCGCGGGTCGTCTTGCGCGCCAGTTCCTCCACCTTCTTGAGTTCCGGTGGGACATCTGCCGGACGCCGCTCCAGGAGACGGTAAATATAGCTCATGCGCATGGCGATAGCGGAGACGTTCTGCGTCGGCCCATCATGCAGGTCGCGGGCCAACTTCTTGCGCGCGTCTTCTTCCACTTCCACGATACGCTGCTTCTCTTCCAGCAGATTGCGGTAGAGCACAGCGTTGTGCAGCGCGATGGTCGTCTGTGTGCCAATCGCCATCAGCAGGTCGGTGTCGTCACGGTTAAAGGCGTCCACGTCCTTACTGCCATAGAGCAGGACGCCGAAGTTATCGTAATTGGCGTGCAGGGGGATACACATCAGCGAGCGCGCCTGTTGGAAGCTGGCGAAGAACTGGAGTTCCGGGTCACGCTTGACGTCTTTGCCGAAGACCGGTTCGCAGCGCTTCAACGCCCGTCCGACAATGCCGGATTTGCCCGGCAGCACACTGGTCAGATCACTGCGGATGAAACCGCGTGAATTCGCCACGTGCAGCGCGCCATCAGCGCGAAACAACATGGCCGCACTCACCAGAGCGTCACGCTTGTTGGCAGGCACCCCAAAGGCCCCGGCATCCAGCGCCACTTCCAGCACGCGGTCCGGGTTCATGTTGGCGCTCAGCGTCACCGCCAGATCAGCCACCACGCGGTTGCGCTCGCGCATCGTTTCCAGCATCGCGTTGCTGCGCCGGGTCATGCGCTCGACCACCAATTGCTGCGCGGCCTTCTCGCGGCCTTGCACGTAGCTCAGGCCAACGGCCATCAGGCCAAAACCGCCCAGCACCACCCAGGTAGACGCCAGCGCCGAGAGATCCACACCCTGGCTGGCCGCCACCACGCCCATCATGATCCCGATAACGCCTACGACGTAAATCAGGCTGGTCCAGTAATTGAGCACCAGCGCGCCGGTCAGCATCAGGCCCATGCCCAGGCACAGCAGCAACGCCGCACTGTTGAAGCCCATCGAGACGTAGACCCCCACCAGCAGCCAGTCCCCCAGCAAAACAGTCAGCGGGACCGCCGCGTTGAAGGCCGGGTAATGGGCCAGCAGGAAGAATGCCGCGTTGAGGACACCCCCTACAAAGAAGGCCACAATAATCGGCCCGGTGATGTCATTCACGCCCGTGTGATCGGTCAAAGCATAAAATACGAGGGAGACGAGAATCAGCAGAATCCACCTGAGCGCAAAGAATCCCCACTCCTCGTGCGTCAACCTCACGGAATTATCGTTCATTCAGATGAACCTCTGTCCCCGTTGTTGTGTCTATACACTACCATAGCTGTCGTGTTTCATCAATGTACCAGGTCTACTCCCATATTACGCCCGCTTCTAACCTGGATCACTTGAGTTTGTGAAAATTCTGGTAAAAAACGTTTATGGGGATTATTCCAGCGTTTTTTGGTAGCGGATGTACTCGGTCAGGATACGAAAGCCTGCGCTTTCATAGAGCGCGCGCGCCTCTGCCGAATCGGTAAAGATGCGGATGTGTTCCAGGCCCCGTTCCCTCAGCGCGTGAATCGCATGAATGAGCAGCGCCCGGCCCAGGCCCTGGCTGCGCCAGCGTTTCCGCACGCTCAGTTCGCTGATTTCGCCGACGCCGCGCTCGTTGACTTCGCACAGCGCCACGCCCGCGACCTGACCGTCTGCCCAGGCCACCTGCCACAGCGAGGGATCGAAACCCGGATCGTTAATGACTTTGCCGACAAACACGATGTAGTCTTCGTCAGTCACGCGGCGATGCCCCCACTCTTCGGTAAAGGCCTCTTCGTTGGCCTCCCAGATGGCGCGGTAATCCGCCGCAGCGGCCTGCTTCAGCTCGAAACCATCGGGCAGACGCTTTTCCGGCAGCGGCTGGTCGATGTCAAAGCCCATCTCGATAAAGCTGTGAACCGGCGCGTAGCCTTCCTTCAACAGCAGTTCGTTATAAGCCTGCTCGTGCATGGTCGTATTGGCGCGGATGACCGCTCGATCCCGGCTGCCATGCAGATCGGCCAGGGTCTGGGCACGGCTTTCAGCCCAATGTAAGGTCGCAGTACCGATACCGTGCTGCCGCCACCGCGGCACAATCCGTCCCCGGTGGAAATAGACCCAGGTGCCATCGGCCTGTTCCCACCAGCGCACCCACTGGAAACCGATCACCTCATCGCCCATGCAGACCAGCAGCATATCGGCATACAGATCGATATTCTCCGCCTCGGCAAAGGACGCCCTGACTTCCTCTACCCTGGGGATGCCCGCCTCGGACGAGAGCGGATCCACCTGATCGTGCGCCTGGCAAGCTTCAATGACGGCCACCAGCGCGTCGAAGTCCGATTCATCGGCAAAATAGCGGAAGCTCAATCCGGGGATGTCCGGTGCATCTTTAAGGGTGATTGTCTCAGCCATCAGCGTCCTCTTGCGCAGCGCGCATGTGCTTGGCAATCAAGTCGTGAAAGCGGATCTCGCTGTTGTCCTGCGGCTCGTAGCCGATAATCTTGCGGGCGTTGGTCAGGCTCCAGAAGGCCTGCGAGTTGCCGCTGATGCCGTAGAAAATCTGGAAGGGTACGCCGTTCTCGTCGCGGATGTCCTCGGTCTCAATACTCTTGATGAACAACTGTGCCATATCGCGCTGGCTCATGTAGACGGCCAGGCCGCGCCGCACCCGCCGCAAATCGCCCGGTGTCGCGTTGGCAAGATCGGTCTCGCGCGGGCCGCCGATACGAATCTGCACGTTGTCCAGCGGCCTGCCATTGACCGCACCAGTAGCGAAGACGAAGCCCAGATGCTCATAGGTCGCTTTGGCCCATCCATAATAATTATCCGACAGCGCCCGCCCATTCGGGTCCACAAAGTCCCACTTGGCGTCAAAAATCAGGCGTTCGTAATAATCAGCGGCGTGGTTTGAACTGACCATGACCACCCGGCGGACGTTTTCTTCCCAGGCCGCCTGATAGACGTTGTAGGCCATTTGCACGTTCTTGAGTTCATCGGCGAAGTAGGCATCGCCATCACCGCGATCCGGGGTGTTGACAAAGCCGAAATGGCAGATCGCATCCGCACCGCGAAAGATCGCACGATAGGCGCTGCGGTCCGTGTTCAGCAGATCAACAATCTGGACCCCATCGATAGCGTCACCGTGTTCATTGCTGCTGCGAATGTCCACCGGGATCAGATCATAGCGCTCGCGCAGATCGTCCAGGATCAACCCGGCCATACGCCCGCAAGCGCCGGTCACGACGACTTTGCGTTTACTCATGCAGCTTACCCTCCCCTGTCGGGTTATAACGACGTGATTCGAGTATAACCCCTATCGCGGATATATAGCCAATACAACCGGCACCGCATCCAGTGACATTAAGCGCAGCGCGCTGGCCCCGGTCTGAACGTACAGCATGGTCGATCCGCCGCCGTCCAGGTTCAAGGCATCCACAATGCCCAGGTCGCTCTCCAGCAAAAACTGCGCCAGACGGTCCAGGCTCAGGCCGATTAGCGGAGTCGCCATGATGAGGATACGCCCCTGGCCGTCCTGGGCGATCACGCTGCGCCGCGTCACCCGCTCCTGAGCGGAGGCCTTGTACAGACGCTGGCCGCTGTAGAGCAGCAGCGGGAAGGTCTGCACGACCTGTTCCAGATTCGCGCCCAGGTCCGGCTCATAGACATTCGAAAGGATGCGCGGCTGGCCGCTGCGCACCACAAAGGAGCCGCCCTGCCCCTCCATTGGCGTCCCGCGGGCGACTCCATCCGCCACCAGCAGACCGATGGGATCGTATTCGGGCGTGAAAAAGCTGGCGTTCACAAAGGCGACCGCCTCCGGCAGCGACTCCTGCCAGGAGTCCAGGCGCTGCGGTGTCTGGTCATGCACGCGAAAGCCATACAGGGCGGGGTCGATGCGCAGCACCCATAGCTGCCCCAGCGGAGCCGCCGAGGGTCCGACGCTGCCCAGTTCCAGGCCGGGTGCGATGACCTGCCAGCCCGGCGGCGGTGTAGGCGATGGCGTCGGCGTTGGCACCGGGGCCAATCCGCAGGCCGCCAGCGCGATCAGGAGCATCCACAGCCACTTCATTTAGCTCTTGTCCGGCCTCCTGTGCCATGCTATACTCTGGCGCATCAGGGCGCGTAGCTCAGCTGGTTAGAGCGCACGGTTCACATCCGTGAGGTCAGGGGTTCAAGTCCCTTCGCGCCCAAGTATGTACCAGCGGGTCAACTTCTAAAAAGTTGGCCCGTTTTCGTTGTGCCCTGGACCAGATGATAATCAGTCAGGTCAATGTCGGCAATCAAGGCGTAATCGTCAAGCGTTGATTTGCTCTTGAACACCGCGCTTCGCCGTACGGAGTCACTGGCAAATTCAGTGCAATCCCTTGACTCTCCTACTGTGGGAGAGTTGATAATGGGTGATGAAGGTCTTTTTGTGAAGCGTATAGAACATGTTCAAAATCGGAGACTTTTCCAAAATCTGTCAGGTGTCAATCCGGTCCCTGCGTCACTGGGATGACCTGGGTCTCCTCAGACCGGCGTACACCGATCCCAGCACAGGCTATCGCTACTACGCCGTTGACCAGTTGGAACAGGTGAACCGGATCGTAGCGCTGCGCGGTCTGGGTCTGTCACTGAAGGAAACAGCGCGCCTGCAATCAGAAGACATTTCCGTATCGGAGATTTGGGGTATGCTGCGATTGAAACAGGCGGAACTGCGCCAACAGATTGACGACAGTCAATCCCAATTAGTGATGATTGAGACACGCCTGGATCAAATCCAACAGGAAGGCAAAATGCCGGACTACGAGGTCTCGCTCAAAGTCGCCAGGCCCCAGCAGGTGCTGCACCTCCGCGAAATCATGCCCAGCATCGACTATCTGGCGCAGCGGATCATGACGGTCAATTCGCTGCGCAGCACCATTGCCAGCGCTGCGGCAAATCCGCTCATCGCCATCTTTCACGATTCCGGCCTCAATGATGCCGAACTCGACGTAGAACTGGCTTTCGCCGCGCCATCAGAGCGGCGTTCAATCCCCAGGCTACAAGAGGGTGGCAGTCTGGATTATGGGGAACTACCGGGTGTGGAACTGCTGGCCTGCACGATACACCGAGGCCCCTGGCTGTCTCTTGCGGCGGGCTACATGAGCCTGGGCCGCTGGATTCACGCCAATGGCTACGAAATTGCCGGGCCAAGCCGCGAGATATTCCATCACATTGGGCCGCAGGCGGATGAAACGACGATCACAGAAATGCAGTTTCCCGTTTTGAAGCTGTAGAGCAGTGGCGCAACATGGTGCTTGATAGCGTCTCCGAATATCCAGAGACTTTGACCAGGAGGATGCAATGGACAACGAACTGCCACCTGCGCCTGACGAAATGCAGCAGATGGATTGGTTTATCGGTGAATGGGATGTCGTATCCCGCTTCTTGAACAAAGAAGCTGAGTGGGTGGAAGAACATCTCCGTACCGAGCACAGCTATGTTCTCGGCGGCCACACCATTTTTGAACATTTTGGCGGTCCCGTATTCCAGATGCCCTTCGAAGGCTGGAGCCTGCGCAAATACAATACGACGATGAAACACTGGGAGCAGCGCTGGGTCGATGTAAGCGCTGGAGGCTTTGCGGACTGGACGGGCCATTGGGACGCGGATAACCAGACCTTTACTGGCTATGCCAACCGCACGCTCGACGAAGACGGCAAGCCGAAGGAAACTGCGGTGCGGGAAGTCTTCTCGGATATTACGGAGAACAGCTTCGCCTGGCGATTTGAGCGCAGCACGGACAGCGGCAAGACCTGGACGGTGAGTTGGACACTGGATTACACGCGGCGCAAAGCGAAGTAGATTTCCATGAGGGCATTGCCCGGTGGATCCTGGCTGACTGCCAATCGTACCACATCCTACATTAATAAACGGTGATTAATGCCTGCCAGCTAACGCGATTCAGACACTAGAGGACTAGTGTGGAATGCATACGCGGCCCCATCGTCCGCCCCAGGTGACGGACAGGTCCGCTAAGGTGAGGCGAAAGGAAAACCCTCGTGTCTGAAGCTCTTCGTAACAACAATCACAGCAATCTCCACTTTGAAGACCCACCCGTCGCCAGGGCTTTGTTTGGCAATCCCCGCTGGTCATTCATCTGGTTGCTGCTGCGTCTGTACGTCGGCTGGGAATGGCTGCAAGCCGGGCTGGGTAAGCTGAACAGCTCCGCCTGGGTCGGCGATCAGGCAGGCAGCGCGTTGTCGGGTTTCGTCAACGGCGCGCTGAACAAAACCGGCGGCAGTCACCCGGATGTACAGGGCTGGTATGGCGCTTTTCTCCAGAATGTCGTGCTGTCCCATGCCGCTTTCTGGAGCTATCTGGTAACGGCGGGCGAGGTGCTGGTCGGAATCGCGCTAATTCTGGGCTTGTTCACCGGAATCGCCGCCTTCTTCGGCAGCTTCATGAACATGAATTATCTGCTCTCCGGCTCGGTAAGTACCAACCCGTTTCTGTTGATGGGCGCTCTGCTGCTAGTGCTGGCCTGGAAGACCGCTGGCTGGTGGGGTCTGGACCGCTGGGTCCTGCCGATGCTGGGTACCCCCTGGAGTCCGGGGCGGGTTTTCCATCACCCCGATGATAGCCCGCAGCCGCAGCCTAGAAGGGCCACATAATCGGCAGCACCAGCAAGGCGACCAGCATGACGACCAGGATCATCGGGATTCCCACCCTGGCATAGTCACTGAAACGGTAGTTCCCCGCCCCCATCACCAGGGCATTAACGGGCGAGGCCACCGGCGAGGCGAATGCCATCGACGCCGCAATAGCGACCGCCATCAGGAAGGCAAAGGGCTGCACGCCCAGACTCTTGGCGGTCGCAAAGGCAATCGGCGCGATCAGAACGGCGGTGGCCGTATTGGATAAGACCTGCGTCAGGATGGACGTCAGCAGAAACAGCCCAGCCAGGATCGCCAGCGGCCCCAGATCACCCAGGACACTGGTGAATGTGGTAGCAATCAGGTCCACCAGGCCCACTTTTTCCAGTGCCGTACTCATCGGCAGCATCCCGGCGATCAGCACCAGGCTTTTCCAGTCGATGATGTTATAGGCTTCATCCATGGTCAGGCAGCCGCTGAGGACCACCGCCAGTCCAGCCAGCATACTCGCTCCGGCGATAGAGGCCGCCCCGGTCACCATCAGGATCAGCATCCCCAACAGGATCAGCAGCGCATAGGGCGCTTTCTGACGGTTCACCGCCACCAGCGCCGCTTCTTGCTCGCCCATGACGATGAAGTCAGGCCGCCGCCGGCGTTTGAGCGCGAAAATATCCGACCACCGGCCCTGCACCAGCAGAATATCGCCGGGCCTCAGCGCCGTGTCCTGCGTGTCCAGCTTTTCCTCATGGCCGGGCCGCTGGAGTTCCAGCACCATCAGGCGGTAGCTGCGGCTAAAGACCGCTTCCTGGAGTGTCTTGCCAATCAGCGATGATCGAGGCCGGATCAGCACCTCCGCGATCCCGGTTTCGTGCGTGACCAGCATCTCACGGTCCGCCTGGGTGGCAGGCTGAAGACTCGAGGTTCCAGTGCGCAGCCGCACGAGTGACATCCTCTTCGTCACCCTGCACCACCAGAATGTCATGCGCGCGCAGTTGGGTTTCCGGCATGGGATGCAGCCGCCGATAATTGTCCGCCTGCCCCGCGATATTGGCTTCGGCAGCCATGAGAACCGGCGCTGGTCGCAGAATTTCCAGCACATTGACCTGGAAATCAGAGCGCAGCCGCGAGCCAGCCAGCGATTGGACCGCCAGCGCGGAATCCAGTTTCAAGCACAGACGGAACAAGTCGTTAGGCAGATCATAAAGCTCCACCAGTTCCTGCGGGCTAATCAAGGGGGCAGTGCTGGGACTCTGGCGGTGATCGGGCAAGAGGCGGCGGCCCAACGTCAGCATGAAGATCACCCCCACCGCAATCAGGATCAGCCCGACCGGTGTATAGGTGAAGAAACCGAACGCGGGCAGGCCCTCCTGGCGCAGCAGATCGGAGACGATCAGGTTGGGCGGCGTCCCGATCAGGGTGGAGGCTCCGCCGAGCAGCGCGCCATAAGCCAGCGGAATCAAGAGCCGCGACGGACTGATTTTGACGCTGCGGGCGATGCTGATGATGGTGGGCAGCATCACCGCGACGACCCCGGTATCGCTCATGAAGCCGGACATGACGGCGGCGGCCAGGATAATCACGACGATCAGGCGCGTCTCGCTGGTCCCGGCGACTTGCACAATGCGATCCGCGATCATCCCCGCCAGGCCGGTATTCAGCACTGCGCCCCCGATGATGAACAGGGATGCGATGGTCAGCACGGCTGTGTTGGAAAATCCCGCCAGCGCCTCCGAAGTGGTCAGGACACCAGTCAGCATAAGCAGCACCACCACGCCCAGCGCGACCACGTCCACCCGCAGCTTTTCGGTGATGAACAGCACGATGGCGGCGATTAATATTGCCAGCGTGATCCACATCTCCTGAAGTCATTCTGGGTCTGCCTCCCCTGCTTTAAGCTCTAGCATAGTGGATCCCTGCGGCAAGGCGGGTGACGAATATCCCGGCTGCTTCGGTCAATTATCCCCATCTGAATCTGTTAACGGACCTAAGACGCAGTGTAAGCCGCAGCCTGCGCAGCAGTGAAGTTAGCGAAGTCTCCCATTCTCGTGACATTTGTCGTGTTCCGGCAGCACATGGCAACGTAGGATAGGATTTGAGAACGCTTCAAGTACACATCGAGTGCAGGAGAATTTACGATGACGAAAGAACAACGCGATGCACACCTGCAAGCGTTAGGGCTGCGCAATCTACACAGCGTCTACTGGAATTTGCACACGCCGCAGTTGTACCAGTTCACTATCCAGCGCAATGAAGGCCAGGTGGCACATTTAGGCCCGTTGGTCGTCCGCACCGGGGTACATACCGGGCGCTCGCCCAAGGACCGCTTCATCGTGAAAGAGACCTCGTCCGAAGACAAAATCTGGTGGGGGAATACCAACCGCCCCTTCGACCCGGATAAGTTTGACGATCTCTACACCAAAGTGGTCGCCTACCTGCAAAACAGTGACCTGTTCGTTCAGGACTGCTTCTGTGGCGCAGACCCGGCCTACCGGATGCCTGTGCGGATCCTCACCGAGACCGCCTGGGCCAGCCTCTTCGCGCGCAACATGTTTATCCAGGCCAACGATGCCGAACTCGATACCTTCGACCCGGCCTACACGGTCATCGACGTGCCAAGCTTCCGCGCTGACCCGGAGCAGGACAGCACCAGTTCCAGCACCTTTGTCATCATCAATCTGGCAAAGCGGCTGATTCTCATCGGCGGTACCAGCTATGCCGGGGAGATCAAGAAATCGGTCTTCAGCGTTATGAATTACCTGCTGCCGCAGCAAGGCGTGCTCTCCATGCACTGTTCGGCCAATACCAGCCTGGATGGCAGCGACACCGCGATCTTCTTCGGCCTCAGCGGCACCGGCAAGACGACCCTCTCGTCGGATTCGTCGCGGATTTTGATCGGCGATGACGAACACGGCTGGAGCGACCGGGGCGTGTTCAACTTCGAGGGCGGCTGCTACGCCAAGGTCATCCGGCTGTCGGCTGAGGGCGAACCGGAAATCTACGATACGACACGCAAATTTGGCACTATTCTGGAAAACGTCGTCATGGATCCGGTTACTCACCGCCTCAACCTGGACGACGCCAGCTATACCGAAAACACGCGCGCCTCCTACCCACTCACGCACCTGTCCAACACAACGCGCGACGGCCTGGGCGGGCACCCCAGCAATGTCATCTTCCTGACCGCCGATGCTTTCGGCGTGCTGCCCCCGGTCAGCAAGCTCACGCCGGAACAGGCGATGGTCCATTTCCTCAACGGCTATACCGCCAAAGTGGCCGGGACCGAACGGGGCGTGACCGAACCGCAGACGACCTTCAGCGCCTGCTTCGGCGAACCCTTCATGCCACTGCACCCGGTGCGTTATGCCGAACTGCTTGGCGAGAAAGTCCGCCAGCATGGGGCCAACGTCTGGCTGGTAAACACGGGCTGGACCGGCGGCCCATACGGCACCGGCAGCCGCATCAAACTCGCGCATACGCGGGCGATGATCCGCGCCATTCTGGACGGCAGCCTGGCGAGTATCGAAACGCGGCAGGAGCCGTTCTTCAACCTCAACGTGCCGGTTCGCTGCCCGGATGTGCCTGACGACGTGCTCGATCCACGCTCTACCTGGGCGGATCCAGCGGCTTATGATGCGCAGGCACTGGCCCTGGCTCAGCGCTTCGCCGAGAACTTCGAGCGCTACCGCGACGCAGTCACAGACGATATGCTCCAGGTCTTGCAGTTGTAGGCGAGACTACGTGGCCCCCCTCCGGCGCTAAGCTGTCATCTCCCCGAGTTTAGGGAGAGCCGGGGAGGGGTCACAGCAATCAGTGCATCCCGAATGCCGGAAAAGGCTATGGGTCGGAACCACGCTGCCGCGCCGCAGTGGTCTCTTGAACATTTGACAAAGTCCTTCATATAGCTTAACATAAGAGGCGTGGAAGCGTTTCCACACCTGTAATTATTTAACTGATTTGATTAATGTACGTGATGAAATCGCCTACAATCGAGGATGTCGCCAGAAAGGCGAAAGTCGGCTTAGGGACGGTGTCGCGGGTGCTCAACAACAGCCCGCGCGTCAGCCCGGCAACCCGGCAGACCGTACTGAAGGTCATCGACGAGTTAGGCTATACCCCCAACGCCGCCGCACGACGTCTCTCCAGCGGGCGCACCCTGACCGTCGGTATCGTAACGCCCTTTTTCACAATCCCTTCCTTCGTCGAACGGTTAACCGGTATTCAGGACGTGCTCAACGATTCGGATTACGAACTCGTCCTGCACAGCGTACGCTCGCCCCGGCATTTCAGAGACAAAATCCAGGAACTGCTCAGCCAGAAGCGTGTGGACGGTCTGATCCTGCTCACCTACCCGGCAGACGACGGGGATTGGTGGCGCAGCGAGCTGAAACTGCCGGTCGTCGTGATCGACAGCCACAGCGTCGAGCATTATCCAAGCATCGTGATCGACAACATCCAGGGCGGCGAAGTGGCCGCCAGCTATCTGATCGGCAAGGGACACCGCAAGATCGGCTTTATTGGCGACGAGATCGAGGACGAATTCGGCTTCGTCAGCACACGTGACCGCTTTGACGGCTTCATGCGGGCCATTAGCCGCCATGATCTGGTACAGAATTCAGCCTGGTACCGCTTCGGGCTGCGTGGGCGCGATGCCGCCTACGCCAACGCTATCGAGGTCCTGAGCCTGGCCGACCGCCCGACCGCTATCTTTGCCGCCAGCGACATCCAGGCATTCGGCGTCCTGAATGCCGCGCACACGCTCGGTCTGCGAGTCCCCGATGAAATCGCCGTGATGGGCTTCGACGATATTGAAGCCGCAGAATATATGAATCTGACAACGGTCCGCCAGCCGCTGGTCGAGAGTGGCCGGATGGCAGCGGAACTCTTACTTTCATGGCTCACCGACGAAACACCCCCCGCAGTTCAACGCCATGTCCAGGCCATTGAGGTCGTAGAGCGGCACAGCGCCTAAACCAACCGGAGAGGATGAGAAACAAGGATGACAGCTTTAACAGGCCATCTGTGGAAGCGCTTCCACACCTGTATCGAAATCCCGTGCCGCTCGTTATCACAAACAGCTCGATGAAATCTTGCTTTGTCCATTAAGTTCAGGAGGGTCCATGCACAAAAGGTTCCATACGATGTTCAATAATCGCATCTTTAGGATGAGGTATTCGATAAGGAGAAATGGGATGAAAACCTTGTTTAGAGTCCTGGTACTGGGGCTGCTGATGGCGCTGGTCCTACCAGCTGCCGCGCAGGATGGGCCGACCGAGATCACACTCTGGCGGCACACCTCGGATTTGCAGGCCGAAATAGACGCTTTTTCGGCGCAGGTCGACGGCTTCAACCAGTCCCAGAGCGACTACGTCGTCAACTGGGAAGAACTGCCGCAGGAATCCTACACGGACTCGATCACGGCGGCCTCACTGGCCGGTGAGCTGCCCTGTGTGCTGGATTTCGACGGCCCGACCGTACCGAATTTCGCCTGGGCCGGGCACATTACCTCGCTCGACAGCTACCTGACCGACGATCTGAAGTCGGACCTGCTGCCTTCAGCCATCGGCACCTATCAGGGCGCGGCCTATTCCGTCGGCCAGTTCGACGCAGCGGTCGCTATCTGGGGCCGCCGGTCGATTCTGGAAGAAGCCGGGATCCGTATCCCCAACGGCATTGACGATCCCTGGACGCTGGACGAGTTCAATGCGGCGCTGGAGACCCTCAAGGGTATGGACCAGTTCGATACCGCGATTGACATGTTCACCTCCTACTCAGGTGAGTGGTGGCCCTATGCCTTCTCGCCCATCCTGCAAAGCTTTGGCGGCGATCTGATTAACCGCGACAACATGGTCCAGGCCGAAGGCGTCCTGAACGGTGATGCCGCTGTCGCATGGGGAACCTGGTGGCAGAATCTGTTCCAGAGCGGTCTGGCGGACCCGCAGGCAGCCGACGATCAGGCCTTCATTCAGGGCCGCGCCGCGCTGGCCTACATCGGCAACTGGTACTATCCCAACATGAGCAAGGCATGGGGTGATGACCTGGTCATCCTGCCGCCGGTGGACTTTGGCAACGGCCCGAAGGTGGGCGGTGCGTCCTGGCAGTGGGGCATCAGCAGCTCCTGCGCTAACCCGGATGGAGCCTGGGCCTTCATTGACTACATCCTCCAGCCGGAGAACGTCGCGGCGATGTCTGACGCAACGGGCCTGATCCCGGCGCGCCTCAGCGCTGCACCGCTGACCGAGAACTACAAAGAAGGCGGCCCGCTGCAGGTCTTCGTGGACATCTCGAATGCCTACTCGGTCATGCGCCCGCCCACACCGGCCTACCCGGTAATCTCCAGCACCTTCGAGAACGCGGCCCGTGAGATCGCACTCGGCGCGGACATCCAGAACACGCTGGACGACGCCGTCGATGCCATCCAACAGGACATTCAAGATAACAACGGCTACGGCTTTGACTTGATGTCAAGCTAAGTAGATCGCGTTACTACTGGCGAGGGGTGTCCGCACTCCTCGCCTCCCAAACCCGAAATAGATGGAGGTCCATGCTCATGGCAAGCGCAACGATGAGCGCCGGTCCGCGTAGGAGCGCAAGCTTTTATGGCTGGCTGATGGGCGCCCCCGCGTTTATTGGTCTCTTTGTGTTTTTAATAGTGCCTTTCCTGCTGGCAATTTTCATGAGCTTCACCAACCAGCGGCTGCTCTCGCCTAACCCGACCGAAGGCGTAGGCCTGCGCAATTACGACCGCCTGCTGGGCTTCAGCCTGCTGTCAGTAGACCCTCAGGTAGACGAAGCCACCGGTGAACTCCTGCGCGACGATGCAGGCAACCTTCAATACCCGCGTTCGCGCGCCTATACTCGTGACGAGGAAAACTACCCGCAGTACACCGGCTTTACCGAGTGGTTCAGCATTGACGCCTTCGGCCAGCGGCATTACATCCTGGCGAAGGACCCGGTCTTCCTGCGCTCGCTGATCAACAACTTTATCTTCGCGGCTATCGTCGTGCCCTTGCAGTCGAGCCTGGCGCTGGTGCTGGCAATGCTGATTAACCAGAAGATTGCCGGGGTGAACGTCTTCCGCACGATCTACTTCAGCCCGGTGGTCACGTCGATGGTCGTGATCTCGGTTGTGTGGACCTTCATGTACGACAAGCAGGTCGGTCTCATCAACCAGTTCCTGACCGGACTCACGGGCGGCCTGCTCGGTCCCTTCGACTGGCTGGGCAGCCCACAGTCGGCGATGGTCGCCATCATCATCATGTCGATCTGGCAGGGTGTTGGTTTCCAGATGGTCATCTTCCTGGCCGGGCTGCAAGGTATAGCGGAAAATCTGTACGAAGCGGCTGCGATTGACGGCGCGAACCGCGTCCAGCAGTTCTGGAACGTGACCATCCCCAGCCTGCGCAACACGATTATCTTCGTTGCCATCAGCACCACGATCCTGGCCTTCCGCCTGTTCACGCAGGTGGATGTGATGACCAACGGCGGGCCGAGTAACGCGACGACGACAGTCGTCTATGACGCGGTCGAGAGCGGTTTCCGCAACCAGAACATCGCCTATGCCTCGGCCATTTCGGTCGTGTTCTTCATTATCGTGCTGGTCATCGCCCTGATTCAGCGGCGCATCCTGACCGGAGGGGAGGAATGAGCATGGATACGACAGCCCAACAGGTCGCGGCAGCAGCAGCTCGCCAGCGCAACAACGACCGTCTTAAACTGATCGCCATGTATGTCTTTATGACCTTCCTGGCCTTCATTTTCATCTTCCCGGTCGTCTTCATGATCGTCTCGTCCTTCAAGCCGAACGAGGTCATTTTCCAGGACCTGCGCTCGCTCAACGCCTTTCTGCCGACCACTTTCAGCCTGGATAACTATCATCAGGTCTTCGAGCGCAGCAACTTCGGTCTGTTCATGTTCAACTCGATCTTCATCACGACGATTGCCGTCACCTTTGGCTTGCTGGTCAACAGCATGGCCGCCTACGCCCTCTCGCGCTTGAAGTGGCGCGGTCGTCTGGTGATGCTGTCGGTCATCCTGGCCCTGCTGATTATCCCCTTCGAGACGATTGCCATCCCACTGCTCTTCGTCGTGACCAAACTACCCTGGCTGAATCTCAGCGGCGGAATCACGCTGGAGACCTCCTGGCTCAACAGTTATCAGGTGCAGATCATCCCCTTCATCGCCGACGCCTTCTCGATCTTCCTCTTTTACCAGTTCTTCCTGGACATCCCGAAGGATATTGACGAGGCGGCCCTGGTGGATGGGGCCAGTCCCTTCCGCATCTTCTGGAGCATCATTCTGCCGATCTCGCGCCCGGTGGTGGCGACCGTCGCCATTCTGCAATTCCTGGTGCGCTGGAATGATTACCTCTGGCCGGTGATTGCCGTGCAGGGCGAAGCGGTGCGTCCGGTGATGGTCGGCATGGCGGCCTTCTTCGGCCAGACGCCGGATTGGGGCCAGATCATGGCTTACGCGACCATGATTACCGTCCCGGTCCTCTTTATTTACCTGCTGTTCCAGCGTTGGTTTATCCAGAGCGTGGCTTCAAGCGGCATCAAAGGCTAGTGAATGACTTTGCACCTGCCCGACAAATGGCTCTGGGATTTCTGGTTCGCCCGCGACGGGGCCGATTATCATCTCTTCTACCTCCAGGCGGACCGCTCGCTGGGGAACCCGGACCTGCGCCACTGGCACAGTTCCATCGGCCACGCCGTCTCGCAGGATCTCATGCAGTGGGAGATCCTGCCGGATGCCCTGCGGCCCAGCCCGGAGCCGGGCGTCTGGGATAACTACACTACCTGGACCGGCAGTGTGATGCAGCACGCGGGCTTGTGGTACCTGTTTTACACCGGGAGCCGCCGCTCGGAAAATGGGCTGATCCAGCGCATCGGCCTGGCGACCTCAACCGACCTGATGCGCTGGACAGAAGCAGCCAGAGAACCCGCTCATGACGCTGGACCCGCGCTGGTACGAACCGCTGGACCTCAAGCCTGTGGCATGATCAGGCCT
This sequence comes from uncultured Chloroflexia bacterium, assembly GCA_963772595.1. Lineage (GTDB taxonomy): Bacteria > Chloroflexota > Anaerolineae > Aggregatilineales > Phototrophicaceae > CAVYXZ01. Next base: position 400,205 of record CAVYXZ010000007.1, read on the forward strand.
GGCGCGATCCCTGGGTCTTCCAATACCCGGAGACCGGCCCGTTCCATGCACTGATTACCAGCCGTGTGAATACGGGTTCGGCGGATGGGCGCGGCGTGATCGCGCACGCTACCTCAGACGATCTGCTGCATTGGGCGATTCAGCCGCCGCTGACCGACCCCGGCGACTACGGCCAGATGGAGGTGCCGCAGTTGGTGCATCTGGCCGGGCGCTACTATCTGCTGTTCTCGGTACCCGCTGACTCGCATTCCCGCGCGCGGATCGAACGTCTGGGTCAGCCGCAGCCGACCGGCACTTACTACCTGATGGCCGATACGCCGCTGGGGCCGTTTCGCGCGGTGGGCGACAGCCTGCTGGTGGGCGATTCGCTGGGGTCTTACTATTCGGGCAAGCTGATTGAGACGCCTTCAGGTGAGTGGGCCTTCATGGCCTTCCTGAACGCCAGCCACAGCGGCGGCTTTGTCGGCGACATCTCGGACCCACTGCCGCTCAGCATTGACGCTGCCAGCGGTCGCCTGAGCGTCCGACTGCCTTGAATTAACCCAGGCCACAGGCTCTGCGGAAATCGACAGCCATTGCCGTGGCGTCGGCGTAGCGTTCCTCCGGGGTTTTGGCGGTCGCCCGCTGAAGCACCGCGTCTACCATCGGTGGGATATGGGGGAACTGCTGGTGGATCGAGGGCAGCGGTTCTTCGAGCTGCTGTTCGATGATCGAAACCAGACTGCCCTGGAAGGGCTGCCAGCCGGTCAGGGCTTCGTAGAGGGTGATGCCCAGGCTGTAAATATCACTCTGCGGCGACAGGTTCCCAGCCTGGATATGCTCCGGTGACAGGTAGGCCGGGGTGCCGGTGATCGCGTCCATATCGGTAAAGTAGAGCGTACTGTGCGGGCTGTCGGCGAAGAACTCGTCCTGCGCCTCCAGCAGTTCTTGCAGCTCCTGCGAGCTTTCGTCCGCTTCCGCTACACCGGAAAGCACGTTCTTCGCCAGCCCAAAATCGGTCAGGTAAGCGTTGCCGCGCTCGTCGAGCAGGATGTTATCCGGCTTAATGTCGCGGTGGACAATGCCGACACTGTGAGCCACCGCGAGCGCCCCCGCGACCTGATCGAGCATATCCGCCGCTGCGGCCATGTCCAGACGATCCTGAGACAGAATCGCATCACGCAGGCTGCCGCCCCGCACCAACCGCATCACCAGGTAGACGTTATGTTGATCGTACCAGTAATCGTAGAGCGGGATAATGTGCGGGTGTTCCAGCCGGGCCACCAGTTCGGCCTCGGTCTGAAAACGGTGGATGCTCTCGACATCATCGCTGTACAACTGGCGCAGGATCTTAATGGCGACCTCGCGCCCCAGGTTGCCCTGATACGCCCGGTAGACCGTCCCTGCCCCGCCCTGGCCGATCACCTCCCAGGATCTGGTAGCCGCGCATCGTGACGCCGATCAGCGGCTGCTGCCCCGATTCGTCGTCTGCCGCCTGTTCTGGCGGAGGCGCTTCGGGCGTGTCTGCGGTCAACTGCCGGTACATTTCCAGCGCGGCAGCCCGTTTCGCCAATCGGGTCTGAATCGTCGCCAGCAGTTCATCGGACATGAAGGGCTTGACCACATAATCATCTGCGCCAAGTTCCATTGCAAAGCGCATCGACTGGCGGTCGGCCAGGGCCGTAAGGAAGATGAAGGGGATCATGGCCGTTTCCGGCGCTCGCTGAAGGGCCTGGATCACCTCAAAACCATCCATCTCCGGCATCATTACGTCACATACGATCAGGTCCGGCACATATTCGAGCGCCAGGTCAACGCCGATCCGCCCGTTTTCGGCGAAGAGGACGTCGTAATATTCCAGTTCGAGGACCTCGGCGATATTGCCGCGAATATGCATTTCGTCCTCGATAATCAAAATCGTGGTCACGACCGGTCTCTCGTCTGCCTCGTCAGGGGAATGCGGATCGTGAAGACCGAGCCTTCCCCGATCTTACTCTGTACACTTATCGTACCACCATGCGCCTCGACCGCCCGTTTGACAATCGGCAGCCCCAGGCCGGTGCCGGAGATCACGCCGACGTTAGGCGCGCGGTGGAAGGCCTTAAACAGGTGCTTCATTTCTTCCTGCGGGATGCCGATCCCGCTGTCGTGGACCTCAAGCAGCACGCGATCCGCCGTGCAGTCGAGATTGACCTGGACGACACCGCCTTCTGGCGAGTATTTGATCGCGTTGGAGAGCAGGTTAGTAATCGCCTGGCGCATCAACTGCTTGTCGCCGACAAGCGTATGCTTCTCAACCTTTGTCGTCAGCGCAATTTCATGATCGTCGGTCGTCTGCTGCATTTCGGAGACCAGGTCCTCGCACAGCGTCACCATATCCAGCGGCCCGGCGTTGAACTCAAGCTCCAGCGTCTCGGCCCGGCTCAAAGCCAGCACGTCGTTGAGGAGCGCTTCCAGACGCCCGATCTGCGATTGAATCTGGTCCATGTGGGAGATACGCCGTTCCTCAGTGATGCGATCCGAATACTGGCGCAAAATGCCGACCGACGAGCCGATGACCGCCAGCGGCGTGCGAAATTCATGCGAGACCATCGAGGTGAAGCGCGCCTTCAATTCGTTCAACTCACGCGCCTGCTCCAGAGCGGCCTGCATCTCACGCTCGGCCTGCTTGCGCTCGGTAATGTCACGAATGCCGCAGATAATGCCCTGAATCTTCTCCTGCTGAACAATGGCGGAGAGCACCACGTCGGCATCAAAGCGGGTTTCATCGTGGCGCACGGCCAGAATCTCCACACGCGCCGTACCGTGATCGTGAATGATGGCACTCAGCGCCTGCATGAGCGTCGGGACGTCGGCCACATCCACCAGCGACAACAGCGACCGCTCGACAATCTCGCCGTTGTGATAGCCGAACAAATGGTGAAACGCCGGGTTGACCCGCTGGATCACCGCGTCAAAGCTGCCCAGGCAGATCGCATCGCTGCTGTTGTTGAGGATCGCCTCTACACGATCTTTTTCATCGCTCAGTTCTGCCGTGCGCTCGTTCACTCGTTCTTCAAGTGTCGCAGCGTAGAGGTTCAGCTCGGCATAAAGATTGGCGTTCTGGATCGCTGTCGAGGCCAGGTCGGCGAAGGCTTGCAAAATCTCCGCCCGATCCTCCGAAAAGCTGCCTGTAGCTGCACTGTCGAGAATCAGGAAGCCCATAATCTGCCCATCCTGACGCAGCGGCGCGCCCAGGCTTGACTGGATCCAGTCGTCACCCCAGTCATCATGCCAGCCGGATGCCATGTGCGTGTCGGCGATCAGGACGGGCGCAGCGGTGTCGTGCATCCGCCGCAGATAGTCCCGCTCGGCAATGCGGAGGAGCAGTTGCGAGGGTTCGTCTCCATAGCGGCGAGCATAACTCACGCTGTGGGCGATCCTCACCAGCGTCGGATCATCGTCGTCCACCAACATGACGCAGGCGGCATCATGCGGGATCACCAGCGCTACCTGTGCCAGGATCTTGTCCAGCACGGAGGTCAGATCAAGCGTGGTATTCAACAGAATCGCTGCGGTATCGCGCAGCGCTTCGGCCTGTACCCGCTGCTGGCGCTGCTGTTCCTCACTCTGGCGCAGCGCTTCGACGTGCCGCGTGCGCTCGACGGCCCGGCTGATCTGGAAGACAATCTGTGGGATGATCTCGCGCAGCGATTCGTCGCCGGTTAGCGGCGTATAGGAATAGAACTCCAGTACGGCGGCGAGCGTGCTATCGGCCATTACCGGGAAAGCCACCCCGCCGATCAGGCCCGCCTCGTCCAGCATTGCCTTGCGCTGATGGTCCCCGGAATAGCCAGAAACCCACACAGGTTCGCGCGTACTCATCACCTCGCCGATCAACCCGCTGCCAGCGACAACTCGTCGGGCTTCAGTCGCAGCGCGAAAGGCCTCGAAGCCAGCCGAATCCGCAGGATACCAGATCGACGACGAGACCAGTTCTGCCGGGTTATCCGGGGCCGGAACGAAGACATGGGCCAGGGGCATCTGTGTATACTGGCAGACGTGCTCCAGGACGAAGTGCAGCAGATTCGGAACCAACTCATCCGAGTTCGCCTGCACGGCCACTTCTTGCAGCAGCTTCTCCAGATGTGCCTTGTACTGGAGCTGGCCCTCAACTTCCCGGCGGCGGTAGCGGTGCTGAGCGTCACGCAGCTCGCGCTCGATGGCGGGCATCAGACGCACAATGTTATTTTTAGAGAAAAAATCTCCGGCCCCGGCACGCATCGCCGTGACCGCTGCTTCTTCGCCAATCGTTCCTGAAACAATAATAAAGGGAAGGTCTTTACCGCTTTCGCGCAGAATCTGGAGCGCCATCGGCGCACTGAATTCCGGCAGCGAGAAATCCGACAGGACAATGTCCCATTCTTGTGTTTCAAGGGCTGCCTTAAAATCCGGCCCGGTCTGCACGCGATCCAGTACCAGATCGTAACCGCTTGATTCCAGCTCAAGAGTCAGCAGTTCTGCATCGTCGTCGGAATCTTCAATAATCAGTACGCGTAGTGTTTCAGTCATAGCTCCTTACCCTAGGCCGGCGGTTGATTCCTCACCAGCCAGTACAGTTCAAGTTCTCTGATAACGTCCATGAATTGATCGTGATCGACCGGTTTAACGATGTAGCTGTTCGCACCCAGATCATAGCAGGTGGTCACATCAGGCCCCTCGCGCGACGAGGTCAGCATTGCTACCGGGATACGGCGGGTGCGGGCATCGTTCTTGATACGGCGCAAAACTTCCGAACCGGAGACCAGCGGCAGCTTGAGATCCAGCATAATCAGGCGCGGTTGATCTTCGATTCGCCGGTCGGCGAACGTCTCTTCGCAAAAGATATAATCCAGGGCCTGCTGGCCGTCGCGCAGCACCAGGATGCTTTCCGTAATGCCAACATCCTCCATCGCAATCAGGGCCAACTCTTCGTCGTCCTGGTTGTCTTCCACCAGGAGAATGTCACAATGATTGTTCGACATATAGCGATTCTCCAGTTAAGTCTCCAGTTAAATCCAAGGTAAAGTAAAAGCTGGCCCCCTGGCCCACTTCCGACTCGGCCCAAACCCGGCCCCCATGCCGGTGGATGGCACGCTGAACCGTTGCCAAACCGATCCCTGTGCCTTCATATTCATCTGAGGTATGCAGCCGCTCGAACACCCCAAACAGCTTGTCGGCGAAGCGCATATCGAAACCGACTCCATTGTCTTTCACGTAATACACCAGTTCGTCGTTGATAAACTCCGAGCCGATGTGAATACAGGGTGACTCGGTTTTGGCCGAATACTTCAGCGCATTGGTAATCAGGTTCAAATAGGCCTGTTTAATCAGGATCGGGTCCGCCTCGCAGGCCGGCAGCGGATCAATCTGGACCTCTGCCGTCGGGTAAGCCATTTCGACATCAAGCTCATTCAGGATGTTCCTGATGACCGTCTCCGGCTCGACCTTGCGCAGATCCAGCGGCTTACGACCCAAGCGCGAGAGCGTCAGCAGATCGTCAATCAGTTCGCCCATGTGGCTGGCGTTCTCGTGAATGCGGTTGACGAAATGCTGTGCCCGCTCCGGCAGATCATCAGAATATTTCTGCTGCAAAATCTTCGAAAAGCCGCCCATCGCCCGCAGCGGTGCGCGCAGGTCATGTGACACTGAATAAGCAAAGGCTTCCAGTTCTTTGTTGGCCGCTTCCAGCCCGCGTGTGCGCTCGGCCACGCGACGTTCCAGCTCCTCGTTCATCAAGCGCAGCGCCTCGGTTGCCTGTCTGCGCTCGGTCACATCCAGCGAGAGAATGGAGATGCCCTCCGGCACCGGCTGAATGCTGAACTGGAACCAGGCTTTTGTGCCATCTTCGTAAGTAAACTCAAACTCAGCGATTTGTGCCGTCCGTTCCTCCATGCAATGCTTCATCGCGGCGAACATCTCGCTGCCTTCGATACCCGGATACACCTCCATCAGTCCGTGCCCCACCAGCGCCTCTTGATCGACACGTCCGTAACGCGCGGCAGAATCGTTGACGTAGAGATACTGCCAGTCGAAGTCGAGAATCTGGAAGCCTTCGAGCATCCCATCGATAATGCGATGGTAGCGCCCTTCGCTTTCGATCAGCGCGACCGTTCGCTCTTCGACCTTTTCCTCAAGCAGCTCATTACTGCTATGAAGCTGGTCGATCAAGCGCTGATTTTCGAGCACCAGCGTGCTCTGCTGGGCCAGCAGGTCCAGAAAGTCCAGCATCTCCCCCATGAACAGGGGAACATTGGCCGAAAAGACGATGAGATAGCCCACGTCAATGTAGGTGTTTTTGATCGGCACAAAATAGGCGCTGCGCGATTCGGTCACGTCGAACAACTGCTGCAAAACCGGGTCTCTGTTCTCGGATTTGTAGAACGCTACCGACCCGGCATGATGCTCATCCAGGCTTTCGACAAATTGCAGGAGATTCACCGAGTCGAATTGTGTTTGAGGATGTCGTTTCGCCGCCAGCAAGGTTAAACCTTCATCCCCGCTGCCGCGAACGGCCACCGCCGCTACGGTTCCTCCCACCATACCAGCAGCGATGTCCCCCAGGTAGGTCAGCAGCGATTCGCGGTCACTGGCGGAGCCGACCAGTTCGGTCGAGGCTCTCAAGTAGCCGAGCAGATCATCGGATCGCCAGAGTTTGCGCAGCCAGCGCGGCGTGGCAAAAGCCAGGTAGAAGGCAGCAGTGGAGGCCAGAAGCGCAACCTGAATCACGGTAACTGTGATCGGGGCGAGTGCCGGTGCCAGCGAAGCAAGGCCCGCAACCAGAATGAGTCCGCCCAGCAGCGCTGAACCTACCGACGCCATGCGCAGACGCTGGCGTGTAACCCCCTGCTGGTTGAGTGTCCCCCGAATAAAGATGGTGGCTGCGTAGATTTCGTAGATGCCGAAATAAGCGACAATCAGCAAGGTCACTGGCTTCGGCAAGGGGTGGAGCAAAATTACTGCGGCTGCCGATAAAACCAGGCCACCCAGAGCGCCCCTGTATGCCCAGGATGGCAGGGCGCGAACATTACTCCCTAAGCGCAGCACCAGATAGGGATGAGCCAGCAGTGCCACTGTCGCCGCCGTTGTCAGCCAGGGCGCGTCAATATTGAATGCCCGCATGACGGGCTGAGTGACCAGGGCCGCGCTTAAAGAAAAGAACATGAGAAAGATTATCAGACGCGTTGGGTGCCGATGCCGAATGTAGTCGATACCCGTTGTGGCAGTCAGGTAGACAAAGGCCAGTTGCACGATCAGGGTCATAAGTTCGGTCACGAGCACGGCTTTTAGGCTCCTTAACTGATTGCTTAGGGACCAGCAGCAGTAGCGGCGGCACAAGCTGCACCGGACAAACCAGGAGTATTAACGCATGGAACGGACAGGTTCAGTGCTTCCATCATAGCACAAGTATGTATCCACACAACCTGGCAGGGGCACAATTAATAGCCACATGAATTGACGTAGGGTGGAGGTTACATTGAGTTAATGTCAGGTCGTACCTGACAATGGAGTCGGGCTTGTATCTTGTGTTAATGACCCATTCACAGAGCGGTTTAGCCCGCACTCGACTTTCTGCTAGCAAGAGCCAGGAGTCCGGGCCACAAAGCGGAGGCAGACGGGGCTAGGTTTCGTCGTCCGCCTCATCGTCACTTGGGACAGGCGGCAGTTCCGGGATCACCTCGCCCGGCAGGTCGCCCCGGAATTTGTGATAGATGTAGCGGGCCTGCTGCTGCGGATTGGCTTCCGGCAGCGGCAGCAGATCGGCACGCGAGTTCAACTGGTAGACTCGATTGGGGCCTGCGCTCGAATCCAGCATGAGCAGCCCGCCCAGCAAATCCGCCGGAACGCCTTGCAGCATCACTTTATCGATCAGCGCTTGCAGACGCGCCGTATCAGCCAGCGCCCGCGCCCGCGAAGCCAGCATGTCGATCTCGGCACGCTGGACCTCCGGATCCATCAGCGGACGGCACTGAGTCGTCTCCGGCTGAATGACGATACCCAGCGACTGAAAGCCGGTCATCTCCTGCGGGAAATCGCGCCGGAAATCTTCGACGCTGCCCTGAGTCAGCGCGGCACGCAGCGGCAGGCGAATGAAGTAGAGCCGGGCAACGCTGGTCGCGCCCGCTTCCAGAACCTCGCGCAGGACCGCTTTCATCGCATCCATCGAGCGGATGTTCACCAGGCTGTGCCGGAACTCCGGCTTGCGGATCGCCTCCGGGTCGAAGGAGAAGCTGAACTGGAGTTCGACCTGCACCGGATGGCCGTCCTTGGTCACCAACTGGTCGATCACCAACTGGCATTTCACCAACTGCTTGCGATCCCACAGCAGGCGCTCGTTATCCATCGCCGAGACCCATAGAATCGGTCGGACAATCGTGCGCGAGCGATCAGCGGCCTGCTCAAAAAGCTGGCGCAGCATCCGTTTTGTCACCACGTCCGTATCCGGCTTGAGCTTGTCAACCAGCACCTTGCGCATATAGGCCGGGCCGTTGAAGCGAATGAAGCTGTCGATGAGATCACGCGGGACGCCGCTGTCCACCAGCACCTCGACGACCTCTTTATCGACACGCGGCCCTGGACGGCTGTCCAGACGAAAGCCTTCGGGCGTACTGCTGTCGTCCTGCACCAGATACACTTCGCCGTGCTTGATCTCGATCATCCAGACCGGCATAAACAGGAGAATCACATAGATGAAGAGGATCCAGGCCCAGCCCCACAGCACGTAGGCCGGGGTCGCCAGCGGGCTGTCCACCAGCAGCGCCAACAGCGGCGGCAGACTCTGAGGATCGTTGAGGAAGAAGATCGGCGCGTTTATCATCACCAACCAGAACAGCAGCATCGCCGCGAGGGTGCCTGCGATGACCGCTGCCGCCCGGTTGCGTCCGAGCAGCACAAAGAAGCCTGCGCAGAACGTCACCAGCAGAAAGAGGCTGGCAAAGGGCAGCAGGAAGTTGTAATCCCAGAACGCGAAGACCCCGATCGCGGTCAGCGTCCAGGCCTCGCCCCAGAGAATCGCGGTGTTGAGCAGAATCTTCTGGCGAATATCGGGCCGCTCGCGCCAGAGGACCCGGCTGCTGCGGCTGCGAATATAGTAGCCGGTTATCAGGCGAAACAGGTTGACGATACTGCGTGCCAGGCTGTTCAGCCACCCGGTCTGTTGTTCAAGACGATAATCTGCCGACTGTGCCAACATAAGCTGCCACCCAAGTTTGAAAAACGTTTGGTTCTCCTTGTCGTATCATAAGGGCTTCTGGAGTGCTTGTAAACCAAAGCCCCCAGTCTTGCGGGGGATGCTGGCATCTTGACAGTCGGGAATCCAACCGCTACACTTGCGCTGCAAGTGCTGGCCCCGTTCGTCTAGTGGCCCAGGACGTAGCCCTCTCAAGGCTAAAACAGGGGTTCGAGTCCCCTACGGGGCACAAAAACTCCCCATGCCGTCACGGTTTGGGGAGTTATTTTTTGTGACATCGCCTTGCATAGGCTAAGTTCAAGCCCCGGTAGGCGGACCCTGTTTCGCGTCCAGTTGAGCCTGAATGCGCTCGATAAAGGGCAGCATATGGGCCGAGCGTGTTTCGCCGAGGGCTTTCTGCAAGCGGTGCAGCGTATCCAGCAGGCTCTCGAACACGTAGGGCGAATCGACTGGCGCACTGCGCAGCACCGCCGCCAGCGCTTCTTCCGCTTTGTCCAGTTTTCCGAGTGCCAGCCGGGCCGTGAGCAAATCGGCAAAGCCCCAGTAATTATCGACTCGCCCCTGCACCTCGCCCCAGGCCAGATCCTCGACGCGCTCGTACATTCTCAGCATGGCATCCACATTGTCTTTCTGGGCATAGAGCAGCGCCAGGTTGCTGAAAGCATATGAGGAATGCGGCGTCGCTTCAGCGGCCTGTTCATAGGCAAAGATTGCGTCGTCCACCTGGCCCCGGCGGCGATACAAGCCCCCTAAGGACCCCCACCAGGATTCGTTATCGTCGTCCAGCAGTTTGGGCGATAAGCGCAGGGCCTTGAGCAGCAGGGTCGAGGCCTGATCGAGTTCAAGATCTCGTTCAATGCCCCTCGGCATTGTCTCGCCGATGCGCCGGTAGACATAGCCCAGACAGGCTAAGGCCGGGGCGAAATTGGCTTCGAGTTCCAGCGCCCGTGTCAGATGTTCCTGAGCGCTGTTCAGGTTGCCCGCCTGAGTGAACACGTAGCCCAGACGATAGTGTGTGACGACACTGTCCGGGTCCAGCTCCAGAGCGCGTTTGTAAGCGTCAATGGCCCCGGCATAATCGCCCGCGCGATACTGCCTTTCTCCCAGTGGCAGGAGCGAGAGCGCGAGATTGGCCTTGGCCGAGTTCTCACGCTGAAGCTGCGCGCTCATCTCCAGATCATCACGTACTTTTTGCAGTTCGGCGCTCTTTTGCTCGACCTCTTTCTCGAAGCGAAGACGGGCTTCTTCGAGGTTTTTCTGCGCTTCATTCAACTGGTTAAAACCCAGATAGCCCCCCGCGACCGCCAGTACCGGGATCAGCACGCCGACAATCGCGGTCACGTTCTGGAACAGGCCCAGCAGGTCGTTAGTGGTATCCAGATGCTTGCTGACTTCATCCGCCGCATCCTGAGCATAACGCTGGGCATCTTCTGCGGCATTCACGGCCCGGTCGGTTTCGTAGAAAACCTGGGTCGCCAGATCATCCACCGATTCCCCTGGCTGTGGCGCAGCACTCGTCGCCAATACCGGAGGGGCTGCCGTCGCCTGATGCTGGCGCAGATCGCCGCCCTCCGCTGCCTTGGCACTGACCACAAAGGTAAACACCACCACGTAAATCAGCGAGAGAAGCGAAATCGCCAGTATGATTATCTGATAACGCCGCATAGCCACCCGTCCTTTTAGCCAATGAGACTGCGGCGATTATACTCCCCAATGCTTAATTCACCGCAATCCAGGATAAGAAACTCAGTAAAAAACGGCCCGGTTGACCCAAAGCAGTAGCGTATGCAGGCGGCGCGGTATTGACTTGCGTCTACGAGATTGAGGTCATCAGGAGGCGAGGCTGCTGCGGAGGGTTTCGCCGTCTTTGTATTCGACCAGAGTCAGCCCGGCGCGCTTGCGGCAGGTGAGCTGGCCGCCATAGGGCGCGGTAAAACTGCCCGACGTCGGTGCCACGTCCTGATAGTCGCGCCCGACGGCGACAGTGACATAGCCCAGGTGCGGCTGGCGCTTGTTAGTGGGGTCAAAAGCAAAAGCGCCGAATCCGTTTCGCAGCGGCAGCAGCACCTCGACCCAGGCGTGCGACCCGCCCTCGCCGAGCAGATGGCCGGATACGTAGCGCGCCGGTAAGCCCGCCGTCCGGCAGATGGCGATCATGATATGGGCGAAGTCCTGACACAGGCCCTGCCCCAGCGCCAGTGCTTCGGCGGCGGTCGTCATGACACTGGTTCTGCCGCTGGCATACTCCATGACCCCATAGACCCACTCGCTGATACGCCGGGCCAGATCATGTTCGTCGCTCGCCTGGACTCGTAACTGACGTGCGATCAAGCGGATCTGCGCATCCGGCGTTGTCAGGCGCGTCGAATCGAGATATGACCGGGCCTTGGCGGTCGGCATCACCGGCTGAGGCAGATCAGGCAGTGCGCTCTCGACGAGCAAATACACGTCAAACGAGATCAGGCGATCCGCTTCCGGCAGGTCCAGTTCCATGATGCGATTGCCGAAACGATCCGCGATTTGCAGGATGGCGGCAGGCTGTGGATGAGCCGCCAGACGATGGTTGAGCAGCCGCTGCGGGCCGTAGCGGTCGGCAGGCACGACGACGAGGCGCTGTTTCAGATTACGAATCGGCCCCGGATAGACGTACTCGAACCGCTGGTAAAACTGGCAGCGAGTCCGCCGAACCCTGGCCCAATCCACTGCGCGATGGTCGATATAGTTGACCGCCTGTGTGAACGCAGAATCATCCATGCGGCGCGCTGCCTTCCAGCGAGAGTGAATTGAGCGTTTCCTGGTCATCGACCTGATCAGCCCAGACCTGAAGTGTGTGCATCTGGGCATCCCCGTACACAGTAGACAGCGCGACATCCACCGCATCACGCCCGCGCGCGATCAGCACTCGCCCGGTACGTGGCCGGTTATGGCGTGCGTCGAAGCTGCGCCAGGCCCCCTCCATATAGACTTCAAACCAGGCGTGAAAATCCATCGGCGAGGGATCCACCGGTACGTTAATATCGGGCAGATAGCCGCAGACGTAGCGAGCCGCGAAGTTCAGCGCGCGACAGAAGGAGACACCCATGTGCGCGAAATCCCGGCACACACCACCCCTCTGCTGGTAGGCATCCCAGCCGGTCGTGCTGGCCGTGCTGCCCGCACCGTAGGCAATGTTATCGTGCAGCCAATCACAGACCGCCTGCACCTGTGCCCAACCGCCCTCGATATGCCCGAACAAGGCGTAGGCATCGTTAATGAAGAGATCTGAGGGGCAGTGACGGCTGGGCAAAGTATAGACCAGCACGTCGTCGGGCAGCGCGTCTACGGGTGTCTTCGGCATGTCAGCGTAAACTGGATCGGGCGTGGGCGGCACATCGGCCAGCGCATCGTAGAAAACTTCCAGCGGGCCGACCGGGGCCAGCAGCCGCCAGACGAGATTGCCAAAGCCATCCAGATATTCATGCACCGGTACATCCGGGCTGAAGCGCCGCTGTTCCTCCACCAGATGGTGATGATAGGTCTGCGGCGGGCGCAGAACAAGCGTCATCGGGGTTGGGAAACTGCTTTCATAGAGGATCCGGCAACCCAGATGAACACGCATCGACAGCTTGGCCTTAGTAAATGAATTACCGCGCATTCTAGTCGGTTTATGCAGCTTTAGCAATCAACAAGGTTCACAAGGAAACAGCGAATGTCTTGGCAGGAATAGGCAACATCCCGCTTAGCAATGAGGCGACGAGGCCGTGTTTGCAAACTACATGAAGCTGAATTGAACGCTGTGTTGTTAGCTCGAAATCTGTAATAATTATCGTAATTCTCCCTGTTTCTCTCCTGTTTAACAGGCTTTTTGTCGGACAATGCGGACTTTGCAAACACGCCTTAGTGGGCGGGATTCAGCATCAGGGCACGTTTTTCCTGGATGCGGTGCTCAATCCAGTGGATGACCTCGCCCAGGCCCTCCTCGCTGCGCGCATCGGTGAAGCGGTAGGGCAGATCGCCACGCTGCTGCCGCGTATCACGGTCCATGACGTCCAGGCTTGCACCGACGTAATCCGCCAGGCTGATCTTGTTGATGATGAGCAGGTCCGATTTGGTGATGCCCGGCCCGCCCTTGCGCGGAATCTTGTCGCCGCCCGCCACATCGATCACATAGAGTTCGACATCGACCAGTTCTGGGCTGAAGCTGGCCGCCAGATTATCGCCGCCGCTCTCCAGGAAGATCAGGTCCAGCTCGCCGCCGAAGCGCTCCATCATCATGTCAATCGCTTCCAGATTGGCCGAGACGTCGTCACGGATGGCGGTGTGCGGGCAGCCGCCGGTCTCCACGCCGACGATGCGCTCCGCTTCCAGCGCGCTCAGACGGGTGAGGATCGCCGCGTCCTCTTTGGTGAAAATGTCGTTAGTCACGACCGCGATCTGATAGTCGCCGGACATGCGCTTGCACATGCGCTCGATCAGCGTGGTTTTGCCCGTGCCGACCGGCCCGCCGACGCCGACCAGCAGCGGCTTGAGATGCGTCAGGAAGGGTGTATCACGCTCAACATAGGTATGTGTATGCGAATGCGAATGCACGTGATCGGTATCACACATGGGAGGCACTCCTAAGAAATAAACAGACGTCGGAAGAGATATTCATGCTGCATGGCGCGGATTTCCAGCGCGGGCATAAACACCCGGCAGTCCGCCAGCGGGATGTCGCAGGACCGCGCAACGGCTTCGTCGATGACCGGCTGCATCTGGTGAATCACGGCCTGAATGCGCGTCTGGCCCAGGTTCAGCAGCTTGACCGCCGCCAGCGCCTGGCCCATCACGAAGTTGGCCGTGTAGCTCAGCAGCGCCGCTTGAAGCTCTGCGCCCAAGTCGCTAAAGATCACGCTGTAGGCAAGCGGCTGGTGCCCGCTGCACTGCCGCGCCTGGATGGCCTCAAAGTAGCGCCGCGCCATATCCCCGCCATAGAGCGGCAGCGCCGAGCGCAGGAAGCGCCGCCCGACCTGATGGCTGGCCTCGCGCAGTTCACGCACCGGCATCATGGCCGAGAGCCGTTCGTCCAGTTCACAGAGCCATTCAAAATCGGCGTCGTGGGCTTCGCGCAGAAAGACCAGATCACAGCAGGCCAGCGATTCGCGCAGGCGGACGCTGAGAAACTCCAGCAGACTGCGGTCATCATGCACAATCCCAGCCTGCGTGTAGGTCTCCAGGCCGTAGGAATGCGAAAAGGCTCCACTCGGAAAAGCCGAATCGCTCAGTTGCAGCAGCGGCAGCAGCGCGGCGGCATCCATCATCAGAACAGGAAATAACGCTGCGCCATCGGCAGCGACTCCGCTGGTTCACAGGTTATCAGTTCTCCATCGACGCGCACTTCGTAGGTCTCCGGGTTGACCTCAATCTGCGGCAGATAGTCGTTGAGCAGCATATCCTGCTTGCCCAGGCCCCGGCAGTTCTCGACGGCGGCGACCATCTTGTTCAGCTTGAGGTTATCCGGCACGCCGTTGTCGATCCCGGCTTTGGAGAGAAAGGTCAGCGAGGTCGAGTAGCCCGCGCGGCCAAAGCTGCCGAACATCGGGCGGCCATGCACCGGCTGCGGCGTGGGGATTGAGGCGTTGGCGTCGCCCATTTGCGCGTAAGCGATGAAGCCGCCTTTGACGATCATTTCCGGCTTGACACCAAAGAAAGCCGGTTTCCACAGCACCAGATCCGCCAGCTTCCCGGCTTCAATCGAGCCGATATGCTTCGCCATGCCGTGCGCAATGGCTGGGTTGATGGTGTACTTGGCGATGTAGCGCCGCACGCGGAAATTATCATTGCGGGCCGTATCCTGTGGCAGCGCGCCGAACTGCACCTTCATCTTGTGCGCGGTCTGCCAGGTGCGGATGATAACCTCACCGACCCGCCCCATCGCCTGCGAATCGGAGGCGATCATGCTCAATGCGCCCCGATCATGCAGAATGTCCTCGGCGGCGATGGTCTCTGGGCGAATGCGCGATTCAGCGAAAGCCAGATCTTCCGGGATCGAGGGGCTGAGATGATGGCAGACCATGAGCATGTCGAGATGCTCGTCGATGGTGTTGACCGTAAAGGGCCGTGTCGGATTGGTGGAGCTGGGCAGCACGTTTGGCTCACCACAGACGCGGATGATGTCCGGGGCATGGCCGCCGCCCGCGCCTTCGGTGTGGTAGGTGTGAATGGTGCGGCCCTTGAAGGCGGCTATCGAATCGTCCACAAAACCGGCTTCGTTGAGCGTGTCGGTGTGGATGGCGACCTGTACGTCATACTGGTCAGCCACGGCCAGCGCAGTGTCGATCACCGCCGAGGTCGTGCCCCAATCCTCGTGCAGCTTCAGGCCCAGCACGCCCGCCTCAATCTGCTCGACCAGCGCAGGCGCAAGCGAAGCGTTGCCTTTGCCCAGGTAGCCCAGATTCATCGGAAAGCCTTCCGCCGCCTCCAGCATCCGCGCCAGATTCCACGCGCCGGGGGTGCAGGTGGTCGCGTTGGTGCCGGTGGCCGGGCCGGTGCCGCCGCCGATCATGGTGGTGATGCCGGAAGACAGCGCCTCCTCGATCTGCTGCGGGGCGATAAAGTGAATATGCGCGTCGATTCCGCCCGCCGTGACAATCATGCCCTCTGCGGCGATCACTTCCGTCGATGCGCCGACGACCATACCGGGCGTGACGCCTTCCATGATGCCGGGATTACCCGATTTGCCGATGCCGACGATGCGGCCATCGCGCACGCCGATGTCGGCCTTGACGATGCCCCAGTGGTCGATGACAAGCGCGTTGGTCAGCACCAGATCCAGCGCGCCATCTGCGCGGGTGACGTTGGGCGATTGGCCCATGCCGTCGCGCAGGGTCTTGCCGCCGCCGAACTTGGCCTCGTCGCCATAGTGCGTGTAATCTTTTTCGACTTCAATAATCAACTCGGTATCGGCCAGCCGCACGCGATCCCCGACTGTCGGGCCGTAGAGATCCGCATAGGCACGCCGTGAGATGGGTAAAGGCATAGGGTTACAATCCTTTATTTGTCTAGAGCGCCGTCAGTCAGGTTATTCAGGCCGAAGACGACCCGCTCGCCGCCGATTTCGGTCAGTTCGACCGTTTTCTCGTCGCCGGGTTCAAAGCGCACCGTCACGCCGGAGGGGATGTTCAGGCGCATCCCATAAGCGGCCTGCTGGTCGAAGGACAGCGCGCGGTTGACCTCGTAGAAGTGAAAATGCGAGCCAACCTGCACGGGCCGGTCGCCGGTATTGGCAACCGCCAGCGTGATGACCTTGCGGCCCGCGTTGGCGATAATGTCGTCGGGTTCCAGAAAGTATTCGCCGGGTATCATCATGTGTCCTCGCTCAGCGGATCGGCTGGTGAATCGTCACCAGCTTGGTGCCATCGGGAAAAGTGCCTTCGATCTGAATCTCCGGGATCATCTCCGGGATGCCCTCCATCACGTCGTCCGGCGTGAGGATGGTCGTGCCGTACTGCATCAGCTCGGCCACACTGCGGCCCTCCCGGATGCCTTCCAGCACTTCGGCGGTGATGAGCGCGATGGTTTCGGGATAATTCAGCTTGAGGCCCCGCGCCTTGCGATCTCGCGCCACCATCGCGGCGACATAGACCAGCAGCTTATCTTTCTCGCGTGGTGATAAATCCATTGGCAAAATGTCCTTTCACAGTTTACGCAAACTCGGCGCGGGCAGCCGCAGGTAGTCCTGCCGGACCTGCCGCCACAGGGCTGTCAGCGCATCCGCCATCGGTGACCAGTACGGTGCCAGCAGCCGCAGGGCCACGCCATCCCGATACAGAGTTGAAGCACTGCCCAGCAGCGCGGCATTCTCCTCCAGCGCAGCGGACTGCGCCTCACAGAAAGCCGGAGCGTCTAGCCCGATGCGCGCCAGATCGCCCAGCAGATACCAGCTTGACCAGCAGCGATAGCCTTCCAGCAGACCGATCTGTTGCAGGTCCAGTTCACGCGGGCGAATATCTTGCCGCTCGTGCAGCAGCAAGCCGCGCGTATCACGGACAGTCAGGCGGTTCAAAAAACGCCGGAAACGCAGCACCTCACCACGCGCTAGCCGCCCCGGCATGACACTGTCCTGGATCATCAGCAGCGCGCCTTCGTGCAGATACACGTCGATAGCCTGCTCGAAATCGGCGTCCTCGAAGAGAATGGCCGCATCCGGGATGTATTCCAGCACCGCGCCCGGCATGACCTCGATGGTCACCTGCTGCACGGCGCGCTCATCCGGCATCCGGTAGACTTTGGTGGCGGCCAGCGTCGTCACCAGCGCGTGCGCTTCGGCTTCCACGCGGATTTGAATGTCGTAGCGGTCACCCTGCACCACCCCACCGGTCGGGCTGAGCATGTAGACACAGGCGCAGCCAGCCGCATCGGTGATGGCCTGCATCACCTGTAAGGGCGTGCGAAAGAAGCTGTCGCACATAATGCTGTGATCGCCCCGGCGGGCAAAGCCCAGGCGCAGTTCGCCAGAGCGCGCCGCCCGGTGCTGTAAACCGCGCACCGCGTGAATTTCTTTGATCGCCGTCAAGGTCGCGTCTTTATCCACCAGTTTGCCAATCGGTGCGCTGCCGCTGAACGAATACAGATTATGTTGGTGTTCCACGCTGCTAAACATACCGAGTATGTCAGTTCGATTCGCGCAACATTTCCCACAAGATTTACATGCATTGTTTGGCATTTTCCACCAAAGCGCAATTTGGAAGCGCGCTGAAGCCCGTTTCTCGGTGATCTTTTACGGAGTCTCTACAAATCGTTTGTCAATATGTCACAAGCTTATGGGGCACGATTAGCCTTGCGGCGCGAATCGCACATATGAGCCACAATGAACATGGTGCGATCTCAGGAGGGATGAGAATGGCCGAGCCGATCAGCGCAGACTGGCAGCTTTTTATTGAGCAGTATCCACAAATGATGAGCGTCATCCGGCAGCTTGCGAAGGAGGACTGGTACCTGCGCGAGGGCTGGACCGCCTTTATCGGTCACTATCACGCGGGCATTTATCTTCAGGTCTTCAAGCCGCACTGGTTCAACCAGACCGGCGACGAAATCCATCTGGAAGCGGCGCTGACAGCCGAGACTCTGGCGCAGGGTGCGACCGGCATCGACCTGCATGTAACCCACAAGAATCTGTTCGACCGCGAGCGCTTCAACGCCTACGCCACACCGCGCATGGAGGCCCTGGTCGCCACCTGGCCGGGCGAGGTCTGGTTCAAGGCGCACACCATCTCGGAACGACTGGGGATGCACGTCAAGTTCACGAAATCCGGCTTCCCCAAGCAGATGGCCGCCGCCTATCGCCAGCTTGCCGCCCTCGGCCCGATCATCGACGCCGGGCTGGCACAGCTTTAGCGCAGGGAAATCTCATGCTGAACTTCCCCAGCCTTGATGACCCCTTTGCGACCGCACTGCACGAGGCCGTGACCTATGTGATCGACCACTACGATCCGATAGGCATTATCGGCGCGGGGAGCGTCATTCATGGGCGCGGCGACCTGACCAGTGATCTTGACCTGTACGTCATCTTCGAGGGCGATTACCGCCAGATGGAGCACCGCTTCTTCAATGGCGTGCCCTGCCAGATGTTCTGCAATCCGGTGCAGATCATGGCGCGTTATTTTGTGGAGGAACGCGGACGCCTCAACGGCGGGCCGACGACGGCGCACATGCTGGCCGATGGCGTCGTTATTCTGGACCGAGACCCGCGCATTAAGCAGCTATGCAGCGAAGCCAGGGACGCGCTGCAACTGCCGCCGGAGCCGAATGCCGACATGCTCCAACTGATGCGCTACCGCGCCGTGTCGTCGCTGGAAAACATGCTGGATTTACGCGAGGCCGACCCGGATATGGCGATGCTCGAAATCTACAACGCCCTGCCCAATATGCTGAATTACTATTTTCTCAAGCAGGGCCAATACGTCCCGCGCCACAAAGACACGCTCAAGCAGATCCGCGACCAGGACCCTGAACTGGCCCAGATGATCCACGCGCTGTTCACCGCAGAGCCTAAATCCCGGCCCAATATTGCGCTGGCAATCGCCGATAGAACGATTGAAACGCACCGCTTCTTTGAATATACCTGGCGCGACGACAAGGTCTAGTGTCCGCCTTGTTTGCCGCTCAGACCTGCCGCAGATGCAGCAGACGGCTCTTGTAGTCAGTCAGTTCCACAGCCAGGCCAGCATACATCCAGCCGGAGCCTGAGCGCGTTTCGCCGCCGTCCACCTCTTTATAGGTCGCCGCCGGGTCCAGACCGCGCAGATAGAGCTTCGGCAGTTGGGCCGGGTCCGGCATGTGCGTGCGGAAGACGAACAACACCGCCTCGGTGCTGTCCTGGCTCACGTACTGCACTGCCGAATAGGGGCCTTCCTGCGGCGAAAGCAGCCGGTAGAGTTTGCCGAACTGGACAATATGGCGGATTTCCTTATACTGCGCCACCAGTTGAGCCGCTTCTTCCCGTTCCGCCTCGGACCAGTGCAGCAGATGCCCGCCGATGCCCAGGCTGCCGCACATGCTGACGTGAAAGCGAAAGCGCAGCGACTCCGGCGATTTGGCGTGTGGGTCCGAATCCGTCACCCAGGCTTCCATCGTGTTGGCCGGGAATAGCTGCGAGAAGCCTTCCTGAATGTTCAGGCGCGGGCTGGAGCGGGTGTTGTCGCTGACCCAGATCTGGTCGGCCATGCGCAAAATGCCCAGATCCGCACGTCCGCCGCCGCCAGAACAGCTTTGCCAGACCACGTCCGGGTGGCGCTGGCGCAGCGTCTGCCACAGTTGATAGACGCCGTAGACATAGCGGACCCACAACTCGCGCTGATCGCCCGGCGCATCCGGCCAGCCCGGCTCGCTGACGTTGCGGTTCATGTCCCACTTGATGAACTTGATGTTGTTCTCGCTCAGCAGGCGGTCCAGCAGATCCAGCAGATAGGTCTGCACATCGGGACGCGCCAGATTCAGGATCAGTTGATTGCGCGATTCGCTGCGCTCGCGGGTCGGGAAGTGGATTACCCAGTCCGGGTGCGTCCGGTAGAGGTCGCTGTCCGGGTTGACCATCTCCGGCTCAATCCACAGGCCGAAATCCATGCCCAGCTTGTTGACCGCCGCGATCAGCGGCTGCAAGCCATTGGGGAACTTCTTTTCGTCCGGCCACCAGTCGCCCAGGCCCGCGTTGTCCTGGTTCCGCCCGTGAAACCAGCCGTCGTCCATAACGAACAGCTCGACGCCCATCGCCGCCGCCAGTTCCGCCAGGCGAACTTGCGAGGCTTCGTCCACGTTGAAGGTGGTCGCCTCCCAGGAATTGTAGAGTACCTTGCGCAGTGCGTGACCGTTCGGCAGCACACAATCGCGGACGTAATCGTGCATCCGCTGGCTGGCCGTGCCGAAGCCGTGGGTGGTGAAGCCTGCCAGCGCTGCCGGGGTGGTGAAGATCTCGCTAGGGTTCAAGCGCCAGGCGAAATCGAAGTCATTAATGCCGATATTGATGCGCGTGGACATGAAATCGGTCACTTCGGCGGCGATCTTCCAGTTGCCGCTCCAGGCCAGCGTGCCAAACCAGACCGCGCCCTGCGTCTCGTCTGCCCCGCCCTCATCGACCGTGAACCAGGGGCTGTGATGATGGCTGGTGGTGATCCGGCGGCTTTCCAGCACCTTGACGCCCTGGACCAGCGCTTCCCGACGGATGTGCATCTCATCCAGCCAGCGGCCTGTCAGGTGAGTCAGGCGGTAGCTATCGCCGCGCGGCAGATGCCACTGCGCCGACCAGACACGCTCCAGCGTCACCGGCGTATCGCCCTGGTTCTCGATGCTCACCCAGCGTTCGATCAAATCGTAATCTTCGTAGACGCGGTAATGCAGCACGACGTTGAGCGGGTAATGGGCATCTTTCAGGGTTATATTCAACTGTGGCTCGTCATCCGACAGAATCACCGCTGAGTCGAAGCGCAGGACCACGTCGCGCACGCCATCAGCAAAGCTCAGCTTGAGGCAAGGCTCGGTGTAGTTCAGGCCCGCATAGCCGGGATATTCTTCGGGGGTCAACTGCCCCGGCCCGTTGAACGAGGCCCAGCCCCAGGGCGATTCCGGCGCGGGATAGTCGCCCGGCAGCATCATGCGCCGTCCCCAATAGCTGTGAACCAGCCGTCCGGCATCGTTTAAGCCCAGTGCATAGCCGCTGTGCTGTGTCTCTAAAATCCATCGTTCCGAATCAAGATGAGTAATTGGCATTCTTCTCTCCTCCTGCCCGGCTCAGGGTGCGGGCCAACCCCTTGCGCGATGATGATAACACCAATTCTACAAACCATCTGAAACCGCCGCTTGCGCACAGCCCAGGGCTGCGCTAGCGTTGTGAGGTTCGTCTGGCAGCAGGAAAAGTCTTATGGAGAGTACCCTTAATTTACGCAGCGTACTGGCGCGTCTGGTACAGGATGTGCAGCGTGACTGTCACTGGCAGATCATGGACCGCCAGCACCCGCACTACGGCGCGTTGTTCAAGCCTGAAAGCGGCCTGGAAGAGGCCGGGCACGGCGGCACGACTCGTTTTGTGACCAGCCTGGGCCTTGTGCTGCTGGTGATGGAGCGCCAGCCGGAGAGTCTGCCGCCGGATTCTCCTGAGCAAGCCGACCTGCTGCATCGTATGACTATCGCGCTCGATTACATGCAGCGTGCGCAGCGGTCCAGCGGCCTGATCGACCTGCGCAGCACCAATTACAACTCCAGCCCGGATACCGCTTTTGCCGTCGAACTGCTCTGCGCCCTGACCCGCGTGGCGCGAGGGTCAAGCCTGCTGGCGGAACCGCTGGCGCAGATCGAGACCTTCGTGCGGCACGCAGTCGAGGGCATCAAGACCGGCGGCTTTCACACGCCCAATCACCGCTGGGTGATTATCAGCGCGCTCGCGCAGGCGGGCAGGTTATTCGAAGGGCTGGAGATCGCCGACGTGATCCGCCAGTACGTGGCCGAAGGCTTCGACGCCGATGAAGAAGGCGCCTATATCGAGCGCAGCGTGGGCGTCTACGATACGGTCAGCAACCGGGCGCTGCTGCTCTTCGCTGAAAACTGGGACAACCCGGCAGACATCGAGGCGGCCCGCGACGCCGTCCAGCGCAACCTGGATTTCGACCTGTATCTGCTGCACGCCGATGGCACTGCCGAGACGGGACTTTCGCGGCGGCAGGATTACGGTACGCGCACGGTCCCGGCGGGGCTGATTACGCCGCTGCTGCAATACCATGCCCTGCGGCCCAGCGAGCGCTATCTGAAAGCGGCGCATTGGCTGTGGGACAAGGCTGGCGACACGGATGCCCACGCGGCCTACTGGACCGCCTACGTCATGCTGCGACATGGTGAGCCACCGCCAGCGGAGGCCGAGGTACCGCATAACTTCGTGCGCCATTTCCCGAAAAATCAGATCTGGCGCGTGCGTAAAGGCGAGATCAGCGCCAGCGTCTTCGGCGGAGTCACACGGTTGATGACGCTGAGTTACGGCGCGCTCTACCTGAGCAGCATCAAAATCTCACAGACTTATTTCGGAGTCGGGCACTTCGTCCCGGAGACGATGCAGGCGAGTGACGACTGGGTCCTGCTGCATTCCTCCGGGGTGCAGAAGCTGCACAAGCCTGGCTACGAACTGCCGCTGAACCGTCCAGTCCCGCCTGAACAGTGGAACGAGAGCTTTGCCGCGCGCGAGGTCTATCCCCTGCCGCCTGCCGAAAGTGAGCTGCGCATTACTGCGGTCGAGGATGGCTTCGATTTCCACTTTCGGACGCTACAGGGCCTGGATCAGGTGCCAGTGCAGATCGCGCTCGACTTCCCGGCGGGCGCTTACTGGGAGACCGGTGACACTGCGCTGCAAACGCAGCCGGGCCAGGTGATCTTTCTCAAATCCGGTTACGGTGAGCTGCGCGTAGGCGACGACGTACTGCGCATCGGGCCGGGCGCGGCGGGCCACCGCTATTACGCCATGCGCCACGCCGAGCCGGTGCCTGCCGACCATACGCGCATCCTGCTGACCTTTCTAACACCGGTTGAGCATCATTTCAGGTTCCGGCTGTTCAAGGGCCTGTCTTCCAACTGATCGAGCAGGTCGAGCAGCTCCAGCGGCAGCTTGATGGTGTACTGAGGCCGCTCTGAGTCGTCAGCGGGGACCTTCGAGCGGCGCGGCGACCAATCCAGCCACACGCTGATGATTCCCAAATCGTTGGCCCCTTTGACGTCGCGGCCCAGGTGATTGCCGAGCATCAGCACGCGGCCATACTGCGCCTCTGCGATGCCCAACTGGTCCAGGGCATGGCGAAACATGGCCGCGTCCGGTTTGGAGACACCGACCTGCTCGGAGATGGCGTAGGCGTCGAACAACTCGTACAGGCCATAAGGCCCCAGATTGTTGCGGAAGGTCGCTGCCGGGCCATCGGCCACCAGCGCCAGCGGATAGCCGCGTGCTTTGAGACCACGCACGAGTTCAGCCGCGCCGGGGATCAAGTCCGCCCGCAGCGAGACCTCACCGTCTTTGACTTCAGTGCCTTCGTCTATCAGGGTGTCGCCACAGTCCAGACAGACCGCCAAAATCTTCATCATCGTCCTCAGCGAAAACGCATCGTAAGCGGTGTGGCGGAACTGAACTCAACCGTAATTATTTCGCCCTCGACACTGACATGCGCGTTTTCAGACAGCACCTCGACCGTCAGGCCGGGCAGAGACCACTGCGCCGGGCCAATCATCTCCGCCGTGGCCCCAGCGGCGCGAATCTCGAAGACGTAGATCATCTCGCCCTCGCCGGAAAGCCGCAGTTCATTCGGCTGCGCCTCGGCCCGGATGATCGATGCGCTGCGCGTACGTATCCAGCCGATGGAGCCGTCGGGCGTGCGCCAGTGGGCCGTCACCGGGTGAAACTGATTGCTGCGCGCCGGGTTCAGATGATCGGCCTCCGCGCCCAGCAGCAGATTCTCCCCGATCCAGGCCGAGACAGTCCGGTCGGTTTCAATCGTGCGTTCGACCAGCCGCTCGCCCTGAAAGGCCGTCAGATGCGGCAGGGCCTCATCGGGAATCTGCGCGCCGATCAACGCGAAGACTGGCATGTAGAAGAAGTCGTGCGCATGATCGAAGGGCTGGTCCACATTGGGCAGCGGGGCCTGCTCCGGCGGCACAACCGTCGCAATCCAGAGGCCGATCAGCGCCAGGTAGCCGGTCATATCCATGCCGTAGCTGCGGTCGTAGGGGCCGCAGATGTTGCGCAGCCCGGCGTGATAATACTGGGCAATGTCCTGCCACAGCTTGCGCTCCATCGTCTCGCCCAGGCGGCGCATCTCCTGCGTCAGGCCATACACCCGCCACAGCACCAGCGCGTAGAGATCGACACCATAATAAGTCGGCGAGTTGTATTCGTCGAAAGTCTCGTTGCGGTTGAAAAGGTCGTAAATCTTCTGCGCCTGCCCCGACGCATAGGCGCGCCACTCGGAGTTGTCGAGTTCCGCCCCGGCGTGATCCAGCAGGAAAGCGCTCATCAGGGAGATATTGGTGTATTCGGCGCGTACCTTGCGCATGTACGCGCCCTCTGCTGCCAGGCGGATCGAGTCCCACATCTTCTGGCGCAGCGACTCCGGCAGCAGCGTATCGTCTTCCAGCAGCAGCACAATAAACACCGTGCCAATGAACTCGCGCCAGTTCGGGTCGTAATCCTTCCACTCGACCGGGTCCTCCGGCGGATGCGGCTCCTCTGGCGCGCGGCTGAAGGTGCCGTGATAGACGGCTGGCGGGGTCGTTAAACTGATTTCCGATGATTGCCTCAATGGCCCGGCAGGCCCGCGCCACGTCATCGCCCTGCCGGCGCATCAGCAGCCCGGTCGCATACCAGATCGTATCCCGCACCAGATGGACCGTCACCAGCCCGCTCGGTCGATGTTCCAGGTTCTCGGCCCGCAGCAGCGCCCGGTCGCCGTTCCACTGCGCATCAGCCCAGTGCAGTGATTTCTCCGTCCAATGGCGCGTATTGGCGTCCAGCTCTTGCAGTGTTTTCATCATATGTTTTCTCCCTGCCACCGTTCCTCTATAGTGAGGTAAATTAAGGAGGTGGACAGCAATTATGAACGATTCAGGCGCAGCCGACAATATGCTTCTCCTCGACAGATTGGCCTTAGATTGCTTATGGCGAGCCTGGGTACAATCAAGCGTGGCGTTAAAACTCAAAAAGGTGTTTATCATGGGTAAAGGGCAAGTCTTTCATGATCCGCAGTTTCGTTATACCGATACTTTCAGTGGCCGCGAGATTCATCGCCTGACTGATTACCTCGGCCATTCGAATCATCTCTACTTCACCGATCCCTCCTGGTTCAACAAGGGGCGCTCGCTGTTCTTTATTTCGGACCGGGACAACCAGAGCAACATTTTTCGCTATGATCTGGACGACGCGAAGATCACGCAGCTCACCGATTTCGACGGGCCGGGGCGCGTGGGCGGCTGTTGGAGCGAGGCGAACCAGCGCCATTACTTCTGGTGGAAGGGGCAGATTCACGAACTAAACCCGGAAACGCTGGAAGAGCGCGTCTTCTTTAAGGTTCCCGAAGGCTGGGAGAACAACTCGCGCGCCAACCCGACCGCCGACGGCAAGTATGTCATCACCCGCCTGATGAAAGCAGTGCCGCAGGACAAACCGGCCATTTCTTTCGCCTACTCGCGCTTCCACGAGATGTTCCACGCCAAACCGCACTCGCGCATTATCCGCGTCGAGATCGCCACCGGCGAGATGGAGATTATCCACGAAGATTACTGCTTCATCACCCACATCAATACCTCGCCCAAGCTGCCGACCATCATGACCTTCTGCCATGAAGGCCCCTGGTACCTGGTCGATCAGCGCATCTGGGGCCTCAACATCGAGACCGGCGAGACCTGGAAGATTCGCTCGCAGGAACACGACGATTACGCCGTCGGCCACGAATACTGGTTCGAAGATGGCGAGACGCTGGGCTATCACGGCTTCCCGCGCGAGGACCGCGAGAATCACCACATTTTCGGTCATATCAAATGGGACAACAGCGAACACGTTGAGGTCAGCTTCCCCTTCCGCTCGACCCACTTCCAGAGCAACGACAAGTCGATCATCGTCGGCGACGGCACGCCTGCCGCTGTCTTTGGCTATCAAGGCGTGGCTCGTCCCTTCATCCAGTTGTTCAAGTGGAACGGCGAAGAATACGTCGGGCCGCGCATCCTGGCCTATCACCGCAGCACCTTCAACGACCAGCACGCGCATCCGCACCCGCGCTTTACGCCCGATGGCAAATACGTGCTGTATTCGTCAGACCTGACCGCGTACTCTAACATGTACATGGTCGAGGTCGGCGACTTCGAGGACCTGCCGCTGCTGACCGACGACGTTCAGCCGCGCCATACTTAAGGAGAACATGATGTCCAAAGGCGAGGTCTTTACCGACCCGGTGTTTGAATACCGCGACAAGTTCAGCGGCTGCCGTGTCACACGGCTGAGCGATTATTTCGGCCATTCGAACCATCTCTACTTCACCGATCCCTGCTGGTTCAACGAGGGGCGCTCCTTCGTCTTCACCTCGGATCGGGGCAACCACAGCAACCTGTTCCGCTATGATCTCGATTCGCATCGCATCACGCAGTTGACCGATCTCAGAGGCAGAAGCATCGAAAACGAGCGCGTCTTCGATCACCGCCCGGCAGGGGCCTACAGCAAGGCCAACCACAAGCATTACTACTGGTGGCAGGGCGGCCTCTACGAATTGGACGTGGACAGCTGCGCGGAACGGCGCGTGTATCAGGCCCCGCCGGAGAAGGTGCTGGGCATTCACGGCATCACGTCTGCCGATGGCCGCTACGTCTGTAACATGATGCGCGACCGCGTTCCCGACCCGGAACCGGAAGTCGAGTACCCCTATTCGAAGTTCCCGCGTCTCTACCCGGCCCATCCGCTGACGCAGATCATCCGCGTGGAAGTCGCCACCGGCAAAATGGAGGTTATCCACGAAGACCAGCGCTTCATGACGCACGTCAATCTCTCGCCGACGCAGCCAGAGCTGATGACCTTCTGCCATGAAGGCCCCTGGCAGGAAGTCGAGCAGCGCATCTGGGGCCTGAATATCCAGACCGGCGAGATCTGGAAAATTCGCCCGCAGGACGACGGCAAGGATTACGCTATCGGCCACGAATACTGGTTCGCCGATGGCGAACATATCGGCTATCACGGGCGGCCTCGCAGCGGCCAGGGCGATCACGTCTACGGCTATCTCAAGTGGGACAACAGCGAGCACACCGAGGTCCGCTTCCCCTTCCACTCGACTCACTTCGCCAGTGACGATCAGCACCTGATCGTGGGCGATGGCACGCGCGTCTTCGCCCAGCCGAACCAGCCCTTTATCCAGCTTTTCCAGTGGGACGGTGAGCGTTATCGCGGGCCGAAAATCGTCGCCGAACATCGCAGCACTTTCAACGGCCAGCAGTCTCACTGTCATCCGCGCTTCACGCCCGATGGCCGCCACATCCTCTACACGTCGGACCTGACCGGCTACGCCAATATGTATCTGGCCGAACTCAAGGACTTTGACGATCTGCCGGATCTGACGCCGGATGTGTATCAGACGAGTTAAAGAGCTGCTGGACGAAGCGAAGCACCAGTGCTGAGCAATGAGTCAAATGCTGGTCATGCACTTGATTTTTCTCAGCACTCAGCACTTCCAAATCAAAACTGCGTTCACGGATGAAAATTAGCAACTTGTGCCCTTCATCTCACCAATGATTTGACAGGCGGTGACGCTTTGCTATACTTATGCAAAAGGTTTTAGTAAAAGCTTTTAACTGTGCCTTTATGAAACAATCTGCGGTACGAATTGAGCAAGTCGCCGAACAGGCCGGGGTCTCCCCCACCGCCGTTTCCTTCGCGTTTAATTACCCGGATCGCCTGAACGCCAAAACTGTCAAACGTATCCTGGACGTCGCCGACGCGCTGGGCTATGTGCCCAATCCCTATGCCCGTGCCCTGCTGGCGAAATCGCTGGGGGTGATCGGCATTCTCACACCGCAAACCCTGCGTTCGGTCTTCATCAATCCCTTTTTCGCCAACTTCTACGAAGGCGTAGGCCGCATCTGCGAGGAAAGTCAGCTTTCACTGCTCACGCTCTCGCCGGTGGCCGGGTCGCTGGGCGAAACGGTCGCTAAAGTCCCGGTCGATGGTCTGATCGTCGTCGGCCTCAGCGAAGATCACGAAGAAGTCGAACTGCTGCGCCGCCGCAATATCCCCTACGTCATCGTGGACGGCGACACCCGCGATGGCCTGAGCGTCAATATTGAAGACGAGAACGGCGCATGGCAGGCCGCGGACTATCTGCTCAGTCACGGGCATCGCAAGATCGCCTGCCTGATCTTCGAGCCGGATTACTTCAACTTGAATGGCTCCTATGGGGTTGGGCAGCGGCGGCTGAAGGGCTACCAGCGTGCCTTCGCCGATCACGGCGTCCCCTGGGATAAACGCCGCGTGATCCCTACCCCGGCCAGCACCCAGGGCGGCGCGGAAACCTTGCAGAAGCTCTGGGCCAGGGCCAACAAGCCGTCGGCGATTCTGGCGATTGCCGATGTGATCGCTATTGGCGTGCTGCTGGCTGCCGCCCAATTGGGCATTCGCGTGCCTGATGACCTGGCCGTCATTGGTTTCGATAACATCAGCCAGGCGCTCTGGACTCAACCACCGCTGACGACCATTCACCAACCGATCATCGAGAAAGGCGAACTGGCCGCCCGCTTGCTGCTGGCCCTGATCGCCGACGAGATCCCGGAGCAAAAGAATTACGTCTTACCCGCTGAACTCATCGTTCGAAAATCGGTCTAGAATACTTAAGGAGGTGAATGGGACGAAAACGTATTTCGTTCGATAAGATATGGACAATTTACCTAGTGCAAGGAGTTTGTCGATGAAAACCAGTAAGTATTTCTTTAGCTGTCTGCTCGTTCTGCTCATCGCCCTCAGCGGCTTGCAGATCGTAGCCGCGCAGGACGGCCCGGCCCTGGTGATGTGGAGCCAGGACGGTGAGGATAACAACGCGATCTTCGCCGACCTCTTCACCCAGTGGGCCGCCGACAACATGCCCGGCGCGACCCTGGAGGTCCAGAGCATTGAAACCGAAGAACTGCGCAACCAACTGCTGACGGCGGGTCTCGCCGGTTCTGGCCTGCCGGATCTCGTCCTCGGCCCCAACGACCCCATCGGCGTGTTCGTCGATGCTGGCCTGCTGCGCCCGCTGGATGACGATTTCGATCTGTCGGTTTATAACGGCACACTGGCTGCCGCACAGCTTGGCGGCCAGACTTACGGTATCCCGATCAACAGCGGCAATCACCTGATGCTCATGTACAACAAGAGCCTGGTCGATTCCGCGCCGGAAACCTGGGACGACCTGATTTCGGTCGCCAAAGGCTTCACCGGTGACGTGCAGGGCTTCGCCTACAATCTGAACGAACCCTTCTGGTTCCTGCCCTTCGTGGGTGGTTTCGGCGGTCAGGTCTTCGATGCCGACGGCAACTTCGTCATGGATACCCAGGCCTGGACGGATGCTTACCAGTTCGTGCATGACCTGAAGTACGTCGATGGCGTCGTGCCCAGCGAATGCGATTACGACTGCGCTGACGGTCTGTTCAAAGAAGGCAACGTCGCCATGATCCTCAACGGTGACTGGTCAATCGGCACCTACCTGGATACCGAGCAGTCTCCTGCGCTTGGGCCGGATAACCTGGGTATTGCGCCCTGGCCGCTGCTGCCTGATGGTGGCCGCCCGACCCCTTACACCTCCGGTAAGTTCATCAGCATTCCGGTCACAGTTGAAGGCGACAATCTGGATGCAGCGATTGCCTTCACGACCTGGCTGTCCACCGACACCGACGCGATCCTGGCCCACGCTATCGGCACGGGACGTCTCCCGGCCCTGACCTCGGCCTATGATCTGCCGGAAGTGGCCGACGACCCGATCCTGGCCGCATCGGCTGCGGCGCTGGCAACCGGCATCGGGATGCCCGCGAACATCGAACTGCGCTGCATGTGGGATGCTGTCCGGCCTTCACTGGAAGGCGTCGAGTTGGGATTCGCTGAGCGCTGCGGATGCTACAACGGAAGCTCAGGACGCGGCGGAATCCTGCGTCCAGGACCTGGGCTAAGCCATCAATCGGATCAATGGGTGGGGTACACAGCATGTGCCCCACCTGTTCTGATGCCCTCATCGGGGCTGTGTAGGGGCAACGCTTCACTCAACGAGATATCCCTACAGTCAACCGGGATCGAAGGATGATTAATCTTGAGGAGGTGAAGCCATGCTCGAAAATCTGCGGTCAGACGAGTCGCTCATGCGCCTGTTCCGTATACTACTGCTGGTGCTGGCAGCGGTGGTCCTGGTGCCGCTCATGCTCTCTGTGTGGATTTCAGGCAGCGCCAACGGTGTGATCGGCGGCCTGACGACCGACCGTGTCTGGGGGTCCCTGGGTGAGGTACTGCCTCTGGTCGTGGGCATGATCGCCATCGTCATCGGCCTGCAATTCTTACTCTACAATTTTCTCACCCGTGTCGTAAAAACCCGGCTCGCCATGCCCCTGACCCTGGTCTCCCCGGCGGTCGTGGCACTGCTGATCTTCACGGTCTATCCCTTTTTTTTCAACATCCTGCTGTCTTTTTCAGACTTAAGAATCCGCACTTTTAACTGCTACAGCCCGGCGGCTATCGGCACCTGCCAGTTGGACCACCTCTACGGCGTCGATTATGCCGCCAAGAACTTCAGAGATGTCTTTGTCGATGTCGATGCCAACGGTCAGATCACCGGCTGGGGACGTTTGCTGCGCACCGAAAATTCGACCTTCCCAACGCTCTTTATCCGCACGGTCATCTGGACGTTTCTCAATGTGGTCTTTCATTTCGGTGGCGGGCTGGGGCTGGCGCTGCTGCTGAACCAGAAAATTCGATTTAAGGGCCTGTACCGGTCGATCATCGTGATTCCCTGGGCCATCCCTCAAGTCATCGTGGCGCTGTCATGGAAGGGAGAATTTCACAGCCAGTTCGGCTTCATCAACGTGATGCTGACTCAACTGGGCATGGCACCCGTAAGCTGGCTGGATGACCCGACTTCCGCCTTCATCGCGGTGGTCTTCATCAACATCTGGCTCGGCATCCCCTTCTATATGGTGATCCTGCTGGGCGGGCTGCAAAGCCTCTCGCGCGATTATTTTGAAGCCGCCGAGATCGACGGCGCGAACGGCTGGCAGCGCTTCCGTCATATCACGCTGCCGCTGCTGCGTCCCATCATCTCACCTGCGGTGACACTCGACGTGATCTGGACCTTTAACCTGGTCAATATTATCTTTCTGGTCACCGGAGGTGGGCCGCGCGAAAGTACCGACATCCTGGTGACGGCCCTGTACAACGCTGCGTTCGGCCCGGCAGCAACTCAGCGGCTTGGTTTTGCCGCCGCGTTCTCGATTGTATTGTTCGTGATCCTGTTCGCCTTTGCGGTCATCTGGCTGCGCGTCAGCGGTGGACTGAAGGAGGTCTACGAGTCATGAGTGCGATCTTACAACAGTCGATCCAGGACGTTCAACACGGGACCTTTGGTGAGCGTCTGCGTGTCGTGCGCTGGGGGCTGGCGATTCTGGTCGTCGTCATCGGTATCCTGCTGGCGATCATCAACGGCTTCAATATTTTCATCCTGGGGGCCGCGCTGCTGCTGGGCCTGCTGCTGTGGAAGCCCATACATGGCGTGCTGGTGTCCTACTGCATCTTCACCCTGTACCCGGTGCTGCGCGTGATCAGTATCTCGATTCGACCGTCTAATTCGCTGCTCTCGCGTTCGCTGGAGTTGATTCCGGCGGGCGCTAACCTGGGCAGCTATCTCCAGTTGTTCGCCGAAGACGATTTTCTGTTGTGGATCTGGAACAGTCTGGTCATTACCGTGTGCGTGTCGCTCATCGGCGTGAGTATCGCCGCGACCAGCGCCTACGCCTTCAGCCGCTGGAACTTTCCGGGCCGCCGACCGGGCCTGATGTTCCTGTTGACGACCCAGATGATCCCAGCCGGGATGCTGCTGATCCCGATCTTCGTCATCGTCTCGCAGTTGAACCTGCGCAACAACGTCATCGGCCTGATTCTGGCCTATGTGCCGACCGCGATCCCCTTCAGCATCTGGATCTTGAAAGGTTACTACGACACGATTCCGCCGGACCTGGAGGAGGCGGCGATGGTGGATGGCTCCAGCCGCCTGGAAGCCTTCTTCCGGGTGATCCTGCCGCTCTCGGTCCCGGCCCTGTCGATTGTCTTCCTGTTCAACTTCCTGTCCTCGTGGAATGAGTACATCGTCGCCAACGTCATCATGCAGGCCAAGGCGAACTTCACCTGGCCGCTGGGCCTCAACGACCTGATCGGCAATTTCGTCAACGATTGGGGCAAGTACGCCGCCGGAGCGGTCATGGTGACGATCCCGGTCTTCGTCCTGTTCATGTGGCAGTCGAAGTACCTGATCTCCGGCCTGACCATCGGCAGCGTCAAGGGGTAAACCGGATTCGCGTGTAGGGACACGGCGCGTCGTGTCCCGATTCACCTATGATACATAATAAGGGCACAGCGGTGCTGTGCCCCTACAGATTGCGTTTTGATAGGCTGAGAATCAGCCGCCCACGCCGAACACCGGCACCTGCCCGAAGTCATCCGGCCCCAGGTCGCCGACCGGGTCCTGCGAGCTTGGATAATCGCTCAGCAGGCTTTCCTGAACGCCCGCCTCCGGGTAGATCACGTCCATGATGCGCGTGTGATTGCTATCGTCCGCGCCGCCGCCAATGAGCCACTGTGCCGCCTGCGGTGCGACCTCACGCACGCGCCAGACCCCCGCCACCGGGAAACCGTCCTGGCTGGCGATGACGACCGCGTAAGACCAGTCCGCCGGATCACCGGGCAGGACGCTGCGCGGCACCTTCATCGTCACCGTACGCTGGCCGGGATTAACCGAGATATCCAACGTACCGTCGATCTCGACCGGGCCATCTGTACCGGGGCGATAGAGTCCCGGCGTCCAGCCTTCGGCCCAGACGGCGACATCCCAGGCATGATCGGGCGGCAGCACAGCATTGCGTCCCGGCAGCAACAGACGTGCTCCGTTCGCCGGGCCATCCGTATCGACATAGACATCGACCGTCAACACACCCATGCCGTTGGGCGCGCCCCAACCGTTGGGCGGCGCAGCAGCCATCGTCACCTGGAAGGTCACGGTGTCGTCATCTGCCGCCACCGCGAAGTTGGTGGCATCGAACACGCCCTTCTGGAAGATCGCGTCCTGAGGATAGGTATAGCTCCCCGGCCCATGATCGTCCCCGGTCGGGTCCGGCTCGTTCAGCACCACGTTGGTCAGCTCGGCTTCCGGCAGAATGGCTTCGACCGGCCCTGAGGCGGGCATCACGGCGACGTTGTGTTCGTTCTGGCTGGCAACCACGCGGAAGTAGAAGCGATCCCCGCCGGCTGCATCCGGCGCAATCGCGCTGAGCGGTATGGCGGCTTCCAGTTCGTTGTCGCCCGCTGCGTAATCGTCCAGCGTGGTTTTCTCTTTCCAGTTGCCGCGCCCATCCGCCTGTGAGAGCACAAACTGTGGCGCGCCATCCACCAGCTTGAACTCAAGCAACCAATGCGCGCCAAAACCCAGGACCGGTTCGGCCCCTCGCTGTTCAAAGCGGGTATAGGCATTGCTGCTGGCATTACCCGGCACGTTCAGGTAGAGGCCCACCACACCGTCATCCGATTCCAGTCGGGCGTCAGGGGCTGCATCAAGACGGAGGTACAGATTATCCGCATCAAATGTATAGTACAGTCCGTTTAGGAGACTACTATCGTCGCTCAAATCATAGTAGGCTGCGCCGCTCCACTCGTCGTCGCTCACCTGACCATCCACCGTAATCTTGCCTGGCGTGGTCATTTCGCGGCTGGGCACTACCGGAGTTTGTGGAATGATGGGGACGTAGACGAAATCCGGGGCGTCCCGGCCAATCAAGCCGTAAATCTGCCGCAGATAATCGCGGAACTGCTGATCGAAGGTTTCATCCACGCCGGAATTCTGGTCCGCACCGTACCACCAGAACCAGTCCGAACCTTCAGCGATGTACATCAATTCCATCGCCTTGTTGAGCGTCTCCGGGTCGAGATCGCTGGCCGCCCGCTTGAGGGCGTTGCGCGTGTGCAGCAAATCCTCCCAGGCCTGATTTTCTTCTGGCTCGCCGATCCAGGTGCTGAAGTCGTGGTTGATCCAGGAGCCGGGCCACAGGTTCTCAATCGGGCGCGGCGTGTCGGTCATCGCCAGATATTCGCTGGGCGTCACCGTGACGATGTTCTCGGCATCCGAGAGGTCCTGATACAGCGAGTTCAGGAATTCCTTGCCGTCATTATCGTAGTACTCCCAGGCGTTCTCGCCATCCAGCAGGATCGTCACCAGATTTGGTCCCTCGGAACCTTCGGCCTTCAACTCCGTCTGAATGTTGCCCAGACGCTGCATCAGGTCTGCCGCCGCTTCGTCGCCGGGCGTGTTGGAGTATTCAAAGCCGACCTTGTCGGAGATCACGTGGTCGCGGAAGAGAATCGCCACCTGACCACCGCGCCCGCCGGTCACGGTGTAAGGCCGGTAGAGCGCGTCCGCCTGCTGGACCGTGTCATGGCTGTCGCGCGTGAAATCCTCCACGTCCGGCAGACTGCGCGCCAGCACCTCTTCGTCGGTGGCGATCCACTGGATCCCGGCATCAGCGATCATCTGGATCACTAACTGCGCGACCGAACCCTCCGCAGGCCACATGCCGCGCGGCGGGCGTCCGAAATGGTCCTCGTATAACTGCTTGCCCAACTCCACCTGGGCGATGGCATCCTGCCCGTAGATAAACTGGTCCGGCAGCGTGGCTGTCGGCATGGCGACCGCCGCCAGATTGCTATCGGCCAGCAGCGGCAGAATCGGGTGCGCAAAAGGCGTCATGGTCACTTCAATCTGACCGCTGTCCTGCAATTGCGCGTGATAGGGAATCACCTCTTTGATGATGCGCAGCGTCTCGTCGAAGATGGTCGTCTTGTCGGCCTCGGTGAAATCGCGCCCGCGTTCGGCCAGGTCTGCCAGCGGGGCCTGGGTCAGGTAATCCGGGTCCATCCAGGCCAGGTTAAACAGCACCTGTAAGTCGCGGAAATCCTGAGTCGTCCAGGCGTTGATCGCGTCGTCCACGCCCAGCGCCGCGCGCGAATCGGACAGCTCCTGATAACGCGGGAAGCGGGCGATAATCTTGGCATTGGCGTCGAAGAAGCGTTCGAGGATGAAACGCTTGTCGTCATCGGTCAGCGACTCGGCGGGGATCTCGGTTTTCACCCAGTAGAGGTCTTTGGCCCCGGCGGCGAAATCGTCCAACTGGCGGATCAGGCTGGGGGTGATATTGAAAGTCACGTGGACATCGGGGTACTTCGCCACCGTCTGAGCCATGTCCAGGTAGTCTTTGGTAGCGTGAACCCGCACCCAGGGCCGAATGTAGACGCCCGTGTCGGGGTCTTTATAGTAAACGGGCTGGTGCTGGTGCCAGATAATGGCGACATAGAGCGGGTTGTCTCCCTGCCCTTGCACCAGCGGCAGACCCAGCAGCAGCCCGGTCAAAATGCTGATCAGTACAGCGAATAAGCGTGATTTTTTCATGACAGGCATCCCCTTCATTTTGAGCTTCATTATAGCCCAGGACGCCTGCCCGGCGCTCAGGCCGAGGCGGTTTCCGCGACCACCGTTTCCAGCGCCAGATCATGAATGGCGATTACCGCCCGTTCCAGGTGCTGCTCCTCAATCACGAAGGAGATGCTGCACTCCGAGGCTCCCTGCGCGATGGCGATCACGTTGATGTCGTTCTGGCCCATCACGGTGAAGACTCGGCCTGCAACGCCGGGCGTACCGCGCATCCCGGAACCGACGACCGTCAGGATGACGACATCGTCCAGCAGTTCGACCTGTTCGATGTTGCGTCGCGCGATCTCCTGCACGAACTCCGTCTCAATGGCCGCCTTGACCGCCCGCGAATTATCGTCCAGCACCACGAAACAAAAGCTCTGCTCCGATGAGGCCTGCGAGATCATCAGGATATTGGCCCCGGCCTGCGCGGTCGTCAGGAAGGCCCGTCCGGCGATGCCCGGCACACCGATCATGCCGCGCCCGGCAATTGTCAGCAGGCTTACGTTGCGCACGCTGGTCACGGCCTTGACGACCGTCGCACTGGGCACACTATTGGGGCCGATCAGCGTTCCCTCGAAGTCCGGGTTAAAGGTATTGCAGACGCGCATGGGGATCTGCTTGTCCAGGATCGGCTGAACCGTCTTCGGGTGCAGCACCTTCGCACCGTAAAAGGCCAGTTCGCCGACTTCCTGGTAGGAGACCGTCCGCAGCACCCGCGCCCGCGGATCAATGCGCGGATCGGTTGTCATGACGCCGTCCACGTCCGTCCAGATAATCAGTTCATCGCTCTCGACGGCAGCCGCGAAGATGGCCGCGCTGTAATCACTGCCGCCGCGCCCTAAGGTCGTGATGACACCCTGCTCCGTCTGGCCGATAAAGCCCGTGATGACCGGTGTCACGCCTTCGTCCAGCAGCGGGATCAGCTTATTGTCAATGTTGGCCTGTGTCTGATCCCACAGCGGATTGGCGTTCTGGAAGATCGCGTCGGTGACGAGGAATTCCCCGGCGTCGAACTGCTGCGCCATGATGCCCTCAGCACGCAGCGCGGCAGCGATCACACGGCTGCTGAGCCGTTCGCCGAAGGACACAATCGCATCGTTCACGCGCGGGGTCAACTCGCCCAGGATGTGGATGGCCTTGCAGACCTCCAGGTAATCATCCACCAGCGCGTTGATGCGCCCGACCGTCTGGTCATTATCTTCGCCTGCCGGGACCAGTTCGTTCACGGCTTCAATGTGCCGCTGGCGCAGGTTTTCCGCCGAGGACAGATAGCCCCACTTGTTGCCCGCCGCCGCCTTGCGTGCCGCATCCAGCAGCAAATCGGTCACACCCGACATAGCCGAAACGACGACCAGGACCTGCCTGCCTGTCTCGCGCTGGCCGCCGATAATGCTCACCACCTGGCGCATGGCTGCCGGGCTGCCGACCGATGTACCGCCAAATTTCATCGTCACTCAATTCATAGTCTCCTCCGAAACGCAATAAAAAAAGCGTGTGGGGGATGTCCACACGCTTTCTGGTCGCCGTTTATGTTCGACCTCAGGGCAGGAAGGCATCCCCTCGCACTATGTGTGAGGTACCAGTACCCATACCCATCATGATCGAATTGTGCTTCATTGTGCGCCACTCATTTCCAGATGACCGCCAAAGCATAGCTTCTTTACAGACCTTTGTCAAGCACCCTTTTTGCGTTATTATCTGATCGATAAACGAGGCTTAAAACACATGTCACCTGCCTACATTCGATTTCTCACACCGCTGGGTCTTCAGCCTGTATCTTACACCGCCGACTCGCTGCAAGCGGCCACGCCCTTCGAGCCGGAAGGCATCTACACCGTCGCCAATACCTTCCAACGCACACGCACGCTGCGGCTCGATGCGCATCTGGACCGGCTGGAAGATTCAGCCAAGCGCGAAGGCATCGCCCTCAGCCTGGATCGCCAGCGCCTGCGCGAGGCTATGCGCCAGATGATCGAGGAGGCTGATTACGGTGACGTGCGCTTCCGCATCACCGTGCCACGCCAGCAACCGGACCATCTCGTGATTACGCTGGAACCCTTCACGCCACCGCCTGCCTCGGTTGTGTACAGCGGCGTGCCCTGTGTCCTCGCGCCAGGATACATACGCCGCAAGCCGGAAGCCAAAACCAACGACTGGATGACCGAGCGCAGCCGCCTGGAGAAACCCGCAGGTGCCTATGAAGCGCTGCTGGTCAGCCAGGAGGGCGAGATTCTGGAAGGCTTCAGCAGCAATTTCTACGCCGTGTTAGGCAGCGAACTGCGCACCGCCGGGGAAGGCGTGCTGCCGGGCATCGCGCAGCAGATCATCTTTATCGTCGCGCCACCGCTCCTCATCCTGCGCCGAGACGCGATTCATGTCGAGGACCTTCCGCGCGTGAACGAAGCCTTCATCACCAGCAGCAGCCGGGGCGTGATCCCGGTCGTGCAGATTGACGACCAGACCATCGGCGACGGCTCCCCCGGTACGCGCACGATGGAGATTCGCCGCGCCTATAATCGCTGGGTGGAGGCACATCTGGAAGAGTTGTAAGAATTCAGTCCATCAGTCCAGTGGGGATTTGAAGTCGTAGATGCCGTCGCGGATGGCCCAACTCAAGCCGGAGGACCGGCAGTAGAGCGTATCGCCCTCGCGTTCCAGCGCCCCACCGCTTTCCGGGCAGACCAGCAGCGTCTTCTTATCCAGATTATTCACCGAATAGCCCTTCGCCACCGTGCGCAAAAAGACGCTGGGCGAATACAGCAGGCCGCTGTGCTGAAGCATCTGGTCCAGCCGCACCAGCGCGTTGGTACCGAGACAAGCGCTTGAGCAGCGGCAGCCGGAAAAACGAGACCGGCACCTCATCCAGCACCTCGAAATCAGCGGTTTGCAGCATCCGCCGCACGTAGGCCGGGTGAAAATCGAAGTTCAACTCGACAAACTCGACCGGCTCATGGCGTCAAGGGACTCCAGGTCTGGCGACCAGCGAAATACCGCATCAGGGCCTTGAAGTTGCGCTTGTTGGCATATTCCAGAATGAAGCTGCCGTCTTTGACGATGACCTTGCGAACCTGAGCGAACGCGGCAGGTACATCGGCCATGTGATGCAGCACACGGACCATTGTCACCGCATCGAAGACACCGGGCAGAAAGGGCATCTTGTAGACATCAGCGGCCACGTAGACGAAACGCGGCGAAGACCCCAGGCGGGCCTGCGCGTCCTGCAAGTGCGAAAGCGAGTAATCAAGCAGCACGACCTGCTCAAAACCGGCGTACTCGTCGGTCAGGCGGCCAAACCCGGCCCCGATCTCCAGCAGACGCTTGCCCTCGCCCGGCAGCAAACGCCGCAGCGCGACCCGTTCGACCCGGTCTTCATAATCGCGGCCCTGCCCTTCCCAGAAGTCACTGCGGTAGGTCGAGCCTTCGTAATCCATAATGCGCGGGGGTTCAGACTCCGGCATCGTTCATACTCCCTACGGTGAGGGGCCTATAGTACCGGGCCTGTCGCGCGCTTTCAACCGCCAGGAGTCACCGTCGGCACAATGCCAAAGTTTTCACTGTCGTCACCACTTGCCTGCGGTGGACTGCTGCTCTGCTGCTGCGCGCTCTCAATGGCTGCCTCAATATTCCCGTCGAAGAAGGAGTCCTGCACCCCTTGCGAGGTCATGGTCGTTTCAGCCTGCGCATTGACCGCATCCGGCCCGCCTTCTGCATAGACTTCAGGCCGGAGTTGTTCGTCCAGCGCCGGGATTCCGCCGCGCTGCACAATGCCGGTATAGACCGGTCGGTTCGCCTGCGGCACGGGTTCGTTAAACAGGGCGTAATTCAGGCCCGCTGTGCGCGAAAAACCCGGCCAGGGATCGAAACTCGGATCCTCTTCGAGCAGATTGACGTTGTTGGCCGCCAACTGGCTGACGAAAGCCCCGGCCTCGTCGAAATTGTTGGGGAGATTGTGCAGCGCCAGTGCCAGCGGTTCAAACAGCAGCCGGAGATTATCGGCCACATCATGAAGCTGAGTCTGGGCCAGGGGAATCACGGCGCGCACATCCAGTGAAATAGGCAGTTCCTGATCAATCGGCACATCCAGGTCCAGATGCACCGGAAGCCGCATCCCCACCGGCAGGCTCAGGCTGACCGGCGCAGGCACCACGCTGCCATTGAGGTTAATCATGGCTGTCGCCGTCAGCGGAACCGCCTCGGTCAGCACGACGGTGGTGTCCGTTTCCAGCGGCACGGTCAACTGCACTGGAATCGTATCGCGTACCGGAATCGTCGTATCAATGGTCGCCTCGTCC
Source organism: uncultured Chloroflexia bacterium (assembly GCA_963772595.1). Taxonomy (GTDB): domain Bacteria; phylum Chloroflexota; class Anaerolineae; order Aggregatilineales; family Phototrophicaceae; genus CAVYXZ01. The sequence goes on from CAVYXZ010000007.1 coordinate 440,389, forward strand.
AGCCCCACGAAGCTCCCATGCAGGCCGCCCACCAGCGGCTCCGCGATATTGTTCTTGATGTCAAATAAGAGCAGCCCCAGGCCCAGCAGCACGATCACCAGGATAATGTTGACCATAAACGAGAATATAATCATAAAGCGCCAGACCCATTTGCCGAAGCGGCTGAAAAACGTACGCATGGCGGACTCCTCACAGCACAGATGTTTGAACTCCCTCACTATACATCCGCAGTCCCCCACCAGCAAACCACGCGGCACAAAAAAAGAGCGGTCGGCTGACCACTCTTTCGGTTTCAGACACGGCGCGCCGTGTCGCTACAGATTATGGTTTCGACACTTACAACCCGGCTTCCGCACGCAGCAGGTCGGCCTTGTCGGTACGCTCCCAGGGGACGTCCAGGTCATCGCGTCCGAAGTGCCCGTAGGCCGCCACCTGCTTGTAAATCGGGCGGCGCAGGTCGAGATCCCGGATAATCGCCGCCGGACGCAGGTCGAAATGGTTGACGATCAGTTCTTCGATCTTCTCTTCGGGGATCGTGTTGGTGCCGAAGGTCTCGACGGCGACCGAGGTAGGCCGGGCGACACCGATGGCATAAGAAATCTGAAGCTCGAAGCGTGAGGCCAACCCCGCCGCGACCACGTTCTTCGCCACGTAGCGGGCCATGTAGGCCGCGCTGCGATCCACCTTCGTCGGGTCCTTACCGGAGAAGGCCCCACCACCATGCCGGGCGACCCCGCCGTAGGTATCGACGATGATCTTGCGCCCGGTAAGGCCCGCATCGCCCAACGGCCCGCCGGTGACAAAGCGCCCGGTCGGGTTGACGAAGACGCGCGTGTGGTCATCCAGCATATTCTCCGGGACCACGCGCATGATGACGTCTTCGATGACGCACTCGCGGATCTCTTCCTGGCTGATGTCAGGCGCGTGCTGAGTGGAAATCACAACCGCATCGACCCGTTTCGGTTTGCCATGCGCATATTCCACCGTCACCTGGCTCTTGGCATCGGGCCGCAGCCAGGGCAGTTCGTCGTTTTTGCGCGCTTCGGCCAACCGGCGGGTAAGCTTGTGCGCCATCGAGATGGTCAGCGGCATGAGTTCGGGCGTCTCGTCGCAGGCGAAACCGATCATCATACCCTGATCGCCCGCACCAGTAGCCGCAATCTCGGCCTCGGACATCTTGCCCTCGCGCGCTTCCAGGGCCTTGTTCACACCCTGGGCAATATCGCCCGACTGCTCTTTGATCGAGACCAGCACACCGCAGGTTTCGTAATCGAAGCCGAACTTGCCGCGTGTGTAACCGATGTCGCGCACGGTCTCGCGCACGAGTTTTTCAATATCGACGTAGGCGCTCGTGCTGATCTCGCCCATGACCACGACCAGGCCGGTCGTCGTTGCCACTTCGCAGGCCACCCGCGCATCCGCATCCTGGGCCAGAATTGCATCCAGCACCGCATCAGAGATCTGGTCACACATCTTGTCGGGATGCCCCTCCGACACCGACTCCGATGTGAAGAAATAGCGCGGTGAGGTCATAAAGGTTAAGTTTGCCACTCAATACTCCTTAGCTCGACATGTTGCTCACGCGCTCTAGAAAAGCACACGAACATTGCATAGAAACAAAAAAACCTCTCCGGTACGAAGAGGTCGCTGGGTCAGCCCGGTTCATCTTCCAGAATCACTCTGCCGGATTTGGCACCTTCCCGACGCTTCGGGGGTTGCCGCGACTTCTCAGGGCCGATCCCTCCGTCGCTCGTGATGACTGTCACACTATAGCATAGTTCATTATCGCGGGCAATAATAAAAAACGGCCTGCGCGGGGCAGACCGTTCTGGCTTCAGGCCGCAGCCTGACTACACGCCCATTGGCGAGCGCGCGCTGTGGCGACTGAGATGTTCCATGAATTCGGCGCGGGTTTTGGGGTCCTCGCGGAAAGTGCCCAGCATAGCGCTGGTGGTCATGCTGGAATCGTGCTTTTTGACGCCGCGCATCATCGAGCACATGTGGACGCCCTCCAGCACCACCGCCACGCCCTGCGGCGTCAGCACCTGATTGATAAACTCGGCGATCTGGTGGGTCATACGCTCCTGGATCTGCAAGCGCCGCGCGAACATATCGACGATGCGCGGGATCTTCGACAGGCCGACGACCTTGCCACTGGGAACATAGGCCACGTGCGCCAGCCCGATAAAGGGCAGCATGTGATGCTCACAGAGGCTGTAATACTCAATGTCGCGCACGATGACCATGTCGTCGTATTCGACCTCGAAGACGGCGTCGTTGATGAGCTTGGCCGGGTCGGTGCGGTAGCCGCTCAGCAGTTCGTCATAGGCGCGCGCCACGCGGTCCGGCGTGCGCAGCAGCCCCTCCCGCGCCGGGTCCTCCCCGACCGCTTCGAGAATCGACCGGGTGGCTGCCGCGATGGCCTGTTGATCGACCGACGGCAAATCAAGCTGGAATTTCTGAAGAAAGTCCTGCGACGCCAGGATATCGTCCATCACCATCTCATCGGGCAGGGTTTCATGCCTGCCATTCGTCTCGCTCATAATCGACTCTCCCTGTAAAACGACCATAGGTCCATCATAGCAGAGAAACAGTCCTCTGACTTCAGACCTAAGCTATGCTATCTTGTTCGGCTGGTGTTGTCCCACTACACTATAGACGTGTTTTGGGAGTCAAAGCTTACAAGGTAAATAAATGGACCTCATCGAGATCGACAATCTACGGCTGCGTTGTATTATCGGCTTCAGCGCGCACGAACGCAAAGACCGGCAGGATGTGGTCATCAGCCTGCGCATCGGGACGGATATGCGCCTGCCCGGCGAGACGGATAATCCCGACGACGCCTTCAACTACCGGACAGTAACGAAGGCCATTATCGCCCACGTAGAAGCCTCGGAATACTATCTTGTAGAGAAGCTGGCCGCCGCCATCGCCCGCATTTGCGTGGTCGATTATGGCGCGCCTTACGTGCAGGTGCGGGTGCATAAACCAGGGGCGCTGCGCTTCTCCGATTCGGTCGGCGTGCTCATCGAAAGGACGCCGGATGACTTCGCTTGAACCGGCGGTAGCCTACCTGAGCCTCGGCTCCAATATCGACCCGGAAAGCAATCTCAAGGCGGCCATCAGCCTGCTGGGCGACCACTGCCACATTCTGGCGGTCTCGCCGGTCTATCGCAGCGTGCCGCAGGGCTATGCCGATCAGGCTGATTTTCTGAACATGGCAGTCAAGCTCAGCACCTGGCTCACGCCTGCGGTACTGAAGCAGGAAATCAGCGGCATCGAAGCGCGCCTGGGCCGGGTCCGCGACCCGAACAACAAAAATGCGCCGCGCACAATTGACCTGGACATCGCCTTGTGGAACGACGCCGTGCTGGACTATGGCACGAAGCCCTGGCACATCCCCGACCCGGATATTCTACGTTTTGCGCATGTGGCCGTCCCATTGGCGGACCTTGCCCCGGAGTACGTCCACCCGGAGATGGGTCAGACGCTGGCGCAGATTGCCGCCGCGCTCGAATTCGACTGGGATGCAGCCTGCCCCGCTCGACTTCGAGCGAAGCTTCATCGTCAATGTCGAGGGGGCCATCTGGCATGAGGGCCGCTACCTGATGATTATTCGCGGCGAGGAGGAGGAGTTGGCTGCCGGAATTCTGGCCTTTGTCGGCGGCTCGCAGGAGGGCGAACCGGGGGCGGATGTCTTCGAAGCGACCCTGCGCCGCGAGATTCGTGAAGAAGTCGGCCTGGAGATCAGCGAGCCGGTCTACGTCCACAGCGCGATCTTCACCGGCGAGATCGGTTCGGTGCTGAACATCGTCTTTCTCTGCCGCTATGCGAGCGGCGACATCGTCATCAGCGACCCCGGCGAAGTGGCCGACGCGCTCTGGCTAACGCCCGACGAGATCCTGCGACATCCGCGCACGCAGTCCTGGACCGCCGATTATCTGCGGCTGGTCGAGGCGAAACGCGCGGCCCTCGGCTGGTAAACGCTTGCCTTACGAACCCTGTTCGAAGCCAAACATTAGGGTACAATAACGCCGCACAGCGTAAGGAGTGGCCTTTGAACCTGATCGACTACGTGAATATTCTGTGGCGGCGGGGCTGGATTATGCTCTTGCTGGCCGTGATCGCTGCTGGCAGCGCCTTCTTTCTCAGCAAGCAGCAGCAGCCGGTCTACCGCGCCACCCAGCGCGTCCTGATGCAGCCGACTCGTGCGGACCTGGGCCTGACGGAAGCCAGCAAGACCCTGCTGGGCAATCACGTCGCCTATCTGGACAGTCAATTTCGGGCGCAAGAGGTGATCGATCATCTCAACCTGGATATGACCACCGCCGAACTCAAGAGCCGTGTGACGATTGCCGACGATTCGCTTAACCTGACCATTCAGATCGACGCCGACATGGGCACGCCGCAGTTGGCCGCCGATGTCGCCCGCGAATGGGGCAATCTACTGATCGAATACCGCAACGAAGAAAATCAACGCGCACGCCGCGAAGATCACATTAACGCCAGTCTGGCCGATGTCCCCAGCATCATCCTCTATTCGCCACGCACCAGCATCAACGTGCTGGCCGGGGCCATCCTGGGGCTGCTGTTGGGCGCAATTGTCGTCTTCGTACTGGAATATCTGGAAAGCAGTGTCGTGCGCAGCCGCGATGATCTGGAACGCAGCGCCGAAATCCCGGTGCTGGCGAGCATCCCGCCGACGGAGGCCTGACGATGAGCAAGCTGATTATGCTGAGCGATCCCCGCTCTGGCGCTGCCGAAGCCTACCGGACCCTGCGCACCAACCTGATGTTTAGCAGTGTGCAGAATCCGATCACGACCCTGCTGGTCTCCTCACCTGCCGTCAACGCGGATAAAAGCCATGTTGTGGCGAATCTGGGCGTGACCTTTGCCCAGGGCGGTCACAAGACCATTCTGGTCGATGCTGATCTGCGCAAGCCTGCGCAGCACGAGATCTGGCAGGTGCCCAACGAGCGGGGTCTCACGACCATGATGCTGGATGCCGCCGCGATGGCGAACCCGCCGCTGGTCGATACCGAAGTTGAGAATTTGCAGATCCTACCCTCCGGCCCCCTGCCCGGCGCGCCTGCCGATGTACTCGGCAGCAGCCGCATGGACGAAGTCATCGGAATCCTGAAAGCCCGCGCCAACTACATCCTGTTCGACAGCCCGCCTGTGCTGGCCGTGACCGATGCTGCGCTGCTCGGCTCACGGCTGGACGGCGTGCTACTGGTGGTCCGTGCCGGTCAGACCCGGCGTGAAGACGCCGCCCGCGCCAAAGAAGCGCTGGACCGGGTCCACGTGCGCATCGTGGGGGCGGTCCTCAGCAACGCGCCGCGTGAAAGCACCGCCAGTTACTACGGATGAGTTTAGATGCACCTGCACGCGAAATCGCTCTCTGCTGAAATTACAAAAGAGGTCGCACTGCGCTACCTGCTCTACCAGCCGCCGCATTACGATACGCGCGAGGACTGGCCGCTGCTGCTGTTTCTGCATGACGAAGAGGCGCGGGGCGAGGATATGGAGCAGCTTACGGCAAGCGGCCCGCTGGGACGCATCGCTGCCGGAGACGACTTTCCTTTTGTAGTGGCTTCACCCCAATGCCCGGCAGGATTGTATTGGCCGGAGTTATGCCTGGAGCTTAAGACCCTGATCGACGATCTGGCCGCCGCATATGCCATCGACACAAGCCGCGTTTATCTCAGCGGGATGGGGATGGGCGGTTACGGCACCTGGTTTCTGGCGGCACGTTACCCGTCTCGTTTCGCTGCTATCGCGCCAATGGGCGGTGGGGGCGACTGGTGGATGGTGGAGCGTCTGAAGGGGATCCCGATCTGGGCCTTTCATGGTGACTCGGACGACGTAGTGCCGCTGATCGAGACGAAGGTCATGGTCAATCGCATCCGCGCGCAGGGCGGCAGCGCCCGGCTCACCGTCTATGGCGAGCGCGAATACGCCTGGAGCCGCACCTACAACAATTCTGAGTTGTATCGCTGGTTTCTGGAACAGCACCGCTAGCTCAACGGGGCAGGACCGCAAAGGCCCAATCGTCACAGCTAAAGACCGGCTGACCGCGCAGGAAGCCGAGTTCATCCGGGGTCAGGCCCGTCGCATTGGCAAGCCAGTCCCACTGCGCTTGCGGAACTTGCGCAATATCCCAGGCATACACATCGCCACCGGCCTGCTGCGTCGCCGTGATCTTCGCCTTAAGCTCGTCAATCACGGCTGCATGGTCGGGCTGCACACTGCTGGCGGTCGTCAGGGAAAAAATGTCCCCATCGCGCAGGTAGGCGAATTCACCATACTCAAAGCCCTGCGTGACGAGTAAATCCTCCGGCCCCACATATTCAGCCAGACAGTCCGCAGTCGCCATCGCCTGGGCCGCCACGTGACGCGACCAGATGGTCCCCTGAAAATTGGCGACCGCGATTAACAGCAAGGCAGCAGGCAGGACCGGCAACCAGCGTGACTGCGCTGCCTTATCCCACAAAATCGCCAGGACAGCCCAGGCGGCAATATTGGGGACAACCAGCCACTTCGGCTCGAAGGGGTCCCACCAGAACACAAAGACCAGATAGGAAACGTAAGCCGCCAGCAAAATGCCGATCAGCAGGCGCTGACGACGGACCAGGTGCCGCAGCGTGATCAACAGCGGCAGCGCAAGGACCAGGGCCAGTGCAGGCAGGCTGAACAGGCGAATAATTTTGTCCAGCTCGATTTGACCTTGCATCAGGGCGCGAAGCCCCAGGCCCTCCCAGATCGGGATAAAGCTTGATACGACGCTCTGGGCCAGCGGCTTAATGCGCGAGGCGTCAATAACCCCCCAGATGCCCAGCTTGCCGCCGCCATACTGCATCGGCCAGGTCAGGAAGGCCTGAAGAGTCCACTGGTCGCCCAGGGTGCGCACACTGGCATACAGATAGCTTCCGCCAATGACCAGAACCAGCGCACCGACAAACACGACCAACGAGCGCCACAGCCGCCGCGAACGCTGCCGCAGGCACCAGGACGATCAGCATCACAGGCAGTATACAGACATTCGCCTGCCAAAGAAGCACCGCGAGCGCCGTGCTCACCCCCGATGCCGCCAGCCAGACCGGCTAAATCGCCGGGCGCTGCATCTGCCGGGTAAACAAAATGATCGCCACCAGGGCCACAGCCGCTGCCGGGGTGATGTAGTAGGCATCGGTCGCAAAGGTCCAATAGGCCCAGGAGGTTCCAAAGCCCAGGGTTGTCACCAGGGCCACCCCCCGCAACTCCACCAGATCGGAGACCCAGACATAGAACAGGCCCAGGCCGAGCGCTGCGCTGACCGCTGTCACCGCCTGCGCCAGCGCGAGCGTCGTCAGGGCGGATACAGGAATCAGCAGACGCAGCAGATAGACGAGCGGGCGATACAGCAGGTGATTCGGCGAAATCAGATCCAGACCACCGGAGTCAACGGCCTGCACCTCCACCAGCGCGTTGCCATCCATTGCGTGGGAGGGAAAGGCGACGTACAGCACCAGCCCCAGGAACACGAAAGCCAGCACGATGTGCCAGGTCTTGAGCGCGGGGAATGTCCTGGATGGGTGAAGACTGCGTTCGCTTGCGGTGGTCATTCTTTTTCCCGACCCGAAACGGTCACATGACGAAGCACCTGTAAGGGCTTCGCCGGACCGTAAAGGCCGCGCCATCCGTTGATTCGGATACGGAAGATTTCTTTAATCATCCGGTAAGTGTCTGTCAGGGGTTTGACCCGGCTGTCATCCTGATAGTGCCAGGAGATCGGCACCTCGACAATCTTCATCCCCAGCCGCCGGGCCAGGAACAGATTCTCGACGTCGAAGGCCCAGCCCTTGATCGTCTGACGGCCAAAAAGCTCCTGCGCCGCACTGTGCCGGAAGCACTTGAACCCGGCCTGTGTGTCGCTGATTCCGCCAACCAGCAGCAGCGCGACCAGGCCGTTGAAGACCCGGCCCATCAAATGCCGGTGAGGCGGCTCATCGTAGCGAATCGCTCCGGCGACTTCGCGCGACCCAATCGCCAGATCAAAGTCATCGAGGATGGGCGGCAGGAAATGGACAGTTCCTCAATCGGCATAGAGAGGTCGCTGTCGCAGAGGAACAGATACTCGCTCTGGGCGTGCAGCATCCCGGCCCGCACCGCGTGTCCTTTGCCGCCATGTTCGACTTGCAAGCAGCTTGATGAAGGGGGCCTGCGCCTGGAACTCATGCACGATGTCGGCAGTCCGGTCCTCGCTGCCATCATCGACAACGAGAAGTTCGATTGCATAATCCTGCTGCTTTACAAAGTCAATGATCGAGGGCACACTCTTCGGCAAACGATGTTCTTCGTTGTATGCGGGCATGACAATGGTGACGAGGGTTGAAGCGCAGTGCGTTGGAGTCGTCATGTTGGGCGGGCATCGCACACCTTTTTATTGTTTTGAGTTGGCAAATCCTGATCATAATAGGCAGGCTACCTTTCCACAGCCTTGCAGGTTTCAGCGGCCCAGACCTGCGATGCAGCAGCCCCGCGAATTCAGGCTGGGTCAGCGCACTCGTTAGGACCATGTTAGCCTTGCAACCCAAACTAGGCGGGTGTCTTGAGCCTGTGTTAAGATACCGTCGATGCGAAACTGGAGTATGATCCAATGAAGGGATTGATTCTCAGCGGCGGCAAAGGCACGCGCCTGCTGCCCCTCACCTATACCCGCGCCAAGCAGTTGATCCCGGTTGCCAACAAGCCGGTGCTGGTGCGCGTGATCGAGTCGATCCGCGAAGCCGGAGTCAACGACATCGGCATCGTCATCGGCCAGACCGGGCCGGAAATCCGCGAGGCGCTGGGCGATGGCAGCGCTTTCAACGTCCGCCTGACCTATATCGAACAGGACAGTCCGGCAGGGCTGGCGCACGCCGTCAAGATCTCGCAGGATTATCTGGGCGAGCGACCGCTTCGTCATGTTCCTGGGCGACAACGTCATCCAGGGCGGCATCACGCAGTCTGATCGAAGACTTTGCCAGCAATCACTGGAACAGCCAGATCGTCCTGAAAGAGGTCGAGGACCCGCGCGCTTACGGTGTGGCGGCGCTGCGGCCCGATGGCAGCATCGACTATCTGGTGGAGAAACCGGCGAACCCGCCCAGCAATCTGGCGCTGGTGGGCATCTACATGTTCGACCCGCACATCTTCGAAGCGGTCAACAGCATTCAACCCTCGGCGCGCGGCGAACTGGAAATTACCGACGCCATCCAGTGGCTCATCAAAGCGGGCTACAGCGTCTTCCCGCACGTCCACAAAGGCTGGTGGATCGACACCGGCAAAGCGCACGACATGCTGGAAGCCAACGCCCATGTCCTGGAAGAACTGACCCACAGCATCGCGCCCGACAGCGTGATCGAAGGCTCGCAGATCGATTCGCGCGTCACGGTTCAAAGCGGCGCGCGCATCATCAACAGCGTGATTCGCGGCCCGACGATCATCGGCAAGAACTGCCTGATCGAGAACAGCTACATCGGCCCCTTCACCAGCATTTACAACGACGTCGTCATTCAGAACGCCGAGGTCGAGCGCAGCATCATCCTGGAAAACAGCAGCGTGCAGGACATCGGCGTCGCGCCTCCAGGACACGCTCATCGGGCGTAATGCGACGGTGCGGCGCAGTGACGAGAAACCCCGCGCCATTAAGATGAATCTGGGCGATTACAGCGACGTTTCGCTCCTGTAGAACGGATAGGCACACAGCCTGATATGACTATCGAATTGATCGCACTTGATCTGGACGGCACACTGCTCAACAACCAGCATGAACTCAGCCTGCGCAACGCTCAGGCGCTTCAGGCCGCGCGCGAACAGGGGGCTGATGATCGTCCTGGCGACTGGCAAGACACCGGCCTCCGCCCGCGCACTTGATCGAACAATTGGAACTGGAAACGCCGGGCATCTACAACCAGGGCCTGATTACGCTCAACGCCGATGGCAGCATCCGCCGCCAGACGACCCTGCCCGATGCTATTACCCGCCAGGTCATCACCTTTGGCGAGGAGCGCGGCCTGACGATGGGCGTGTACCGGGGCAATGATATTCTGGTGCGGAAGCGCAACCACAATTCTCAATCTGCTGGAAGAATACGGCGAACCGGGCGTGAAAGCGCTGTCGGCCCGCTGCAAAATATTCTGATTGGCGGGCCGGTCAACAAGGTCTTCGCCATTCACCGTGCCGATGCGCGCGACATCAAGGCACTGCGCTGGCACCTGAATACGCAGTTGGGCGGCTCCTGCCATCTGGTTCAGCCGGGCCTGCCGATCATGCTGGAGATTCTGCCGCGCGGGGCATCCAAAGGCACAGCGCTCAAGGCCCTGATGGACGATATGAAGATCACCGCAGACAAGGTGCTGGCAATGGGTGATGGCGACAACGACATCGAGATGATCCAGCAGGCCGGGATCGGCATTGCCGTCGCCAACGCTTCGCAAGGGCTGAAAGACGCCGCCGATCACATCGTCAGCAGCAACGAAGACGACGGCGTGGCCGAAGTGATTAACCGCTTCGTATTGAAAACTGAAAGCCCAGTTGAGGACCGCACATGAAAAATCTACTGGTGACGGGCGGCGCAGGCTTCATCGGGAGCGCCTTTGTCCGCCTCATGGTCGAACAGCACCCGGAACTGAACATCATCGTCTACGACAAGCTGACCTATGCCGGAAACCTGGACAATCTGCTGTCGGTAACGGATGAGCCGAATTACCGCTTCGTGCAGGGCGACATCGTGGACCGCGAGGCGGTGCGCAGGGCCTTCGAGGCGCATGACATCGACACGGTGGTGAACTTCGCCGCCGAAAGCCACGTGGACCGCAGCATCCTCTCGCCGGATGCCTTCGTGCATTCCAACGCCGTCGGCGTCCACATTCTGCTGGATGAATCGCGGCTCTTCGGCATCGAACGTTTCCTTCAGGTCTCGACGGACGAGGTCTACGGCGACATCGCACCGGGCACCTTCTCGGTCGAAGACGATCCCTTCCTGCCCAACAGCCCCTACGCCGCCAGCAAGGCCGCCGGGGAACTGATGGTGCGGGCCTATCACATCACGCACGGACTCAACACGGTGGTCACGCGCGGCAGCAACACCTTCGGCCCCTATCAATACCCTGAAAAGCTGATGCCCTTCTTCATTACCGAGGCCATCGACGACCGCCCGCTGCCGGTCTATGGCGATGGGATGCAGATCCGCGACTGGCTGTATGTGGACGATCATGCGCTGGGGATCGCCGCTGCCCTGTTCAACGGCGAGTCGGGTGAAGCCTATAACATTGCCGGGGAGCATCACGAGCATAATATCAACGTCACCCATCGCATTCTGGACCTGCTGGATAAGCCGGAGTCGCTCATCAAGCACGTGCCGGACCGCGAAGGCCATGATCTGCGCTACGCCATGAATGCCGCCAGGCTGCGCGGCATGGGCTGGGAGCGGCAGTACAGCTTCGACAGTGCCGTGGAGGCTACGGTGCGCTGGTACCAGGACAATGAGTGGTGGTGGCGCAAGATCAAGACCGGCGAATACCTGGAATACTACAAGCGCCAGTACGCCGCCCGCCTGGCTGCGGCAGACAGCGCTTGAACATTTCTTCCTCAAGCATCATGACCGCTGGCGAGATTCGCTGGCGGTTTTTTTATTCTGCCATCTGAACTTACTCTCGCTACCCCGGTGTGTGACGAATCACACTGTTGGTGCGTATAGGAATTAAGCACAATGGGGATGAAGTGTTTAGGAGGAAGACACGATGTTACCACGAATCACAAGTCGTTTTCTCACAGGGTTTCTGATTGTCCTGATCGGTGTACTTGCCCTGCTGGACCGGCGTTTGCTGGTCGCCAATGATCTACCCTGGTTCTGGCTTCCGGTGATGGCTGCGGCTGCGCTGGCCTATGGCTGGATTTACCTGCGCAGCCATGAGGTCGGGGCCGCCGTTGGCGCTTACGTCTGCGCTGCGATCGCCCTGACCATACTGGTGGTCACGCTGAATGTGCTCAGCGGTGTGATCGTGCCGGTTCTGGTGCTGGTCTTCATCGGCGCGCCCTTCCTGTACTTCGGCCTGCGCAGCGCGGAACAGCGTGCCCTGCTCATCCCAGCCTACGTCATGTTCGTCATCGCGCTGATGATACTGCTGGTCGATACCGGCACGATGGCAGGTGAGATGGTTGCGCCCTACACACTGGCCGCTATCGGCCTGCCTTTTATCGTGGGCGCTTACCTGAGGCAGGAACGTGCCCTGCTCATCCCGGCAGCTGTGATGCTGATCCTGAGCCTCTTCCTGCTGGGCAGCTTCGCCGGGTTGGGCACGGAACTCCTGACCATCGGCCTGCCGCTGCTGTTGATCGTCATCGGGGCTGGCCTGCTGCTGCGTCCCGGCAGGGACTCGCGGCGCAAGCGGCACGAAATCTAACGGCTAGCTCGAAATACCCGGTATGGGTTCAGGCAGTTCGCCAGAATAGAGCCAGGCATCGAAGAAATCGCCCAGGTCCTGGCCGCTGATTTCTTCGGCCAGCGCGATGAAATCGTCGGTGCTGGCGTTGCCATACTGGTAGCGCGCCACGTATTCGCGCAGCAGGCTGAAGAAGGTCGAATCGCCTAACTGATCGCGCAGCGTGTGCAGCAGCAGCGCGCCCTGTTCATAGACCCCGGCGTTGAACAGCCCATGCGCCAGCGGATCGCCCGGCGTATAGTGCTGACCATGCATGTCGTTATAGTAATATTGCATCATGCCGTCGTAATAGCCCTGCCCGTAGCGATGCCCCATCCACAGGGCGCTGGCATAGCTGGCGAAGCCTTCGTTGAGCCAGACGTCCTGCCAGTTGGCCGGGCTGACGCTGTCGCCGAACCACTGGTGCGCCAGTTCATGCGCGACCGTAATCTCCCTGCGACGGCGCGTTTCCGTATTATCGTTGACCAGTGTCAGAAAAGGCGCGCCGAACAGTGACATCGTCTGTGTCTCCAGGGCAAAGCTGAAATTGGCCTTCGAGAGTACGACGCCGTAGGCTTCGAAGGGAAAGGGGCCAAAGGTGTCATCGTAGAAGGCGATCATGTCGGCGGTATGGGCGAAGAATTCCGGCGCTTTATCGGCCAGGTCCGCCGGGTAATAATTGCGAATCGGCAGGCCATCCGGCCCGTCCTCGCTCACTTCGACGAAATCGCCTATGTTAACCGTCGCCAGATAGGTCGCCATCGGGTAGGCGCTGTCCCAGACGTAGGTCGTCTCGGTCCCGTTATCCAGCCTGTCTTCCAGCGTGCCGTTGGCGACCACGACCAGCGGGTCGGGCACGGTGATGCGAAAGCTGTAGGTGGCCTTATCGCGCGGGTGATCGTTGGAGGGAAACCAGGCCGCCGCGCCATCCGGCTCACTGGCGACGTAGACCCCATCGTCATAGAACGTCCAGCCCCGCGAATAGGGCGGCACATCGGGCAGTTCCGGCGGGCTACCACTGTAGCTCACCACGACCGTAAAGGGCTTGCCATCCTCCAGCGGCACTTCCGGGCTGATGGACAGATCGCGGTCCTCACGCGAGTAAGACGCATTCACACCATCGACCAGAATGCTCTCGACGTCGTATCCGACGAGATCCAACGAAAAAATGGGCATGGCCTGCGTCGCCAGCGCGTCAATGGTCACGACCCCGCTGATGGACTGCGCCGCCATGTCTACGTCGATATCCAGGTCATAATGCTGGACATCATAGCCACCGTTGCCCAGGTGATCGAAATACGGATCGCCGATGCCAACGGCCCCCGGTGCAGGCGGATCAGCGGCGGTGGGACTCACCAATATCAATAGAAGTGTAAAAATAAGGAGTTGTTTCACCCTGTCCTCCGTTGATATAAGGCGCTGGCCGGGTACAATAGCCACTACACTCTATATACCTTATGACTATACAGCAGGTTCTAGCGTCTCAGAGATTGCTTATGCTGGAGCGAGCCAGATGATCGAAAAGATAAGCGAAATCAAGCATGACGATAAGCTGTCTACGCAAGAACAAGAGCGCATCCAGGAAGCCAGTCTGGAACTGGAGCGCATTATCTTCTTCAGCGACGCGGTCATCGCCATTGCGATTACCCTGCTGTCGGTGCAGATTTACCTGCCTCAGGATATTGACGTCAACCACCTTTCCCAGGAAATCTTCAGCCTGCTGCCTAAGTTCGGTATCTACGCGCTCAGCTTTCTGATCGTCGGCAACTACTGGGTGATCCATCACCGCGTGTTCCGCAACATCAAAGATTACGATACGACCCTGATCTGGCTCAACGTCTTTTTTCTGCTGTGCATCGCCTTCATGCCGGTCCCCAGCACGGTGATCGGGCGCTTCCCGACCGAACGCTCGGCGATCATTTTCTTCGACATCTCGCTGGCGATCACCGGCATCGCGCAAGCTTCGATCTGGTGGCACGCGACGAATAAGCACCATTTGATCCCGAAAGACTTTAGCCCGGCTCTCGTCACCTGGGGCAAACAGCGCAGCCTGATTCCGCCGATTGTCATGCTGTTGTCGATTGCGCTGTCCTTCGTAAGCACGGTTGCCGCACTGCTGTCCTGGGGTTTGATCTGGGTTGGCTTTTACTTCATGCACCGCCGTTTTCCCGGCAGAGGGGATTGATATGCGTATTCTCGTAACCGGGGCCGCAGGCCGTCTGGGCACACGCCTGACCACCGTATTGAGCGCCCAGGGGCACAGCGTCACTGGCCTCGACATCGTCGGCGAAGGCGTCGAGCACGTGGACATCAGCGATCACGCCGCGGCCTGCGAGTTCATCGGCGATCTGCACCCGGATATTGTCGTGCATCCCGCCGCCTGGACTGACGTGGACGGTTGTGCCCGCGAGCCAGAGAAGGCGATTGCGATTAACGGCTTCGGCACGCAGCACGTCGCCCTGGGCGCGGCCCAGATCGGCGCGGCCATCCTCTACGTCAGCAGCAACGAGGTCTTCGACGGCCAGAGTCAGCGCCCCTATCGGGAGTATGACTACACGAATCCGACCAACCCTTATGGCTACAGCAAATGGGTCGGCGAGCGCGCCGTGCTGAGCCTCAATCCGCGCCATTACATCGTGCGGACGGCCTGGCTGTTCGCGCATGGAGGCCGGAACTTTATTCAGGCGATTCTCAGTGCCGCCGAAGCCGGGAAGTCGCTGCGGGTTGTGACCAATGAGGTCGCCAACCCGACCTACAACGATGATCTGGCCGATGCCATTGCCCAACTGGTCGAGACCGGGCGCTACGGCATCTATCACTTCGTCAACAGCGGCATCTGCTCGCGCTACCATTTCGCACGCTACTTCCTGGACAAAGCCGGTTATGCCGCCACGCCGATTGAAGGCATCAGCAGCCATCAATGGCCGCGTGCCTCCGTGCCCCCCTCTTACGCGGCGATGGAAAACCTGGCCGGGCCGCAGGTCGGCATCACGCTGCGCCCCTGGCAGGAGGCGGTCGATGCCTTCCTGGACAAAGAGGGCCTGCTGGCATGACACCGGCGATCCGGCTGCGGGCAGCTCTGGCAGTCGTTCAGCAGGGCAAGATCCTGCTCGTGCCTCACTTCAACACGGATGTTGGCCCGGTGCAATGGGTCATCCCAGGCGGCGCGGTGGAATTTGGCGAATATGTTCAGGCGGCAGCTTGCCGTGAGTTTCTTGAGGAAACCGGCTACAGCGCTTCGATTGACCATCTGATTGAGGTTTACGAAATCGTCAAGCCGGATCAGCCCTGGCACAGCGTGACCTTCTACTACCAGGGTCAGATTAGCGGCGGACAGGCGCGCAGTGAGGCGACCCGCTGGGGCCTGCGCACCCCGCGCTGGTTCAGTCTGGGCGAACTGGGCGACGCTCCCTATCACCCGCCCGCTATTGTGCGCAAAGTGCTGCAAACCAGTGACTGAGACCGGGCGGCTCTCCATCGTCATTCCCAACTGGAACGGCGCGCGTTTTCTGCCGCCCTGCCTGGATTCCCTGCGCGCACAGACTTACACGGATTTGGAAGTCATCATCGTGGATAACGCCTCGTCGGATGAATCCGCCACGCTGATCCGGGACAACTACCCGGAGGTCCGGTTGACCGTCCTGCCGGAGAATCGCGGCTTTACCGGGGCCTGCAACGCCGGGATCGAGGCGGCGCAGGGGGAATTCGTCGCCTTGCTGAACAACGATACCGAAGTCGATCCGGGCTGGGCGCAGGCGGTAGTCGATGCCTTCGCCGCTCATCCTGAAGTGGGCAGCATCGCCAGCAAGATGCTGCTCTATGACCGGCGCGACCACATCCACACCACTGGCGATTACTTCACGCTGGATGGCCGGGCCGGGAATCGCGGCGTCTGGCAGCGCGACGAGGGCCAGTACGATGACGCCACCGAGGTCTTCAGCGCCTGCGGTGGCTCCGCCGTTTACCGCCGGACCATGTTGGACGAGATCGGCCTGCTGGACAACGACTTCTTCTTCTCCGGCGAGGACGTGGACCTGGGCTGGCGCGCGCAACTGGCCGGGTGGCAGTGCCGCTACGTGCCCGGCGCGGTCGTCTATCACCATCTCTCGGCCACCGGCGGCGGCGTGACCGCCAGCTACTATGACGGGCGCAACCTGATCTTCATCCTCGCCAAGAATTACCCGGCGGCGCTGTGGCGCAAGTACGGCGGGCTGGTGCTGCGGGCGCAGGGCCGCTTAGCCTGGGAAGCGCTGCAAGCCTGGCGCGGCAAAGAGGCACGGGCACGCCTGCGCGGGATGCTGGCCGGGCTGATCGCGCTGCCGCGTATCTGGCCCAAACGACGCGCAGTGCAGGCCATGCGACGTATTAGCCTCGACGAACTGGAACAGCGCCTTTCGCCTCCAGAGTCTAAACCGTAAAAGCCCATTCTCCCTGGCGCATAACCGGCTCGACATTGCCATCCGAGTCGAGTCCATCAATGTCCAGTGCCGCGCTGCCGATCATGAAATCGGCATGATTCAGGCTCACGTTGCCGCCCGCCGCGTCATAATCCGCATCCGACATCGACAACGCCGCCCGCCATCGTGAAGCGGTAGGCCCGGCCCAGCGCCAGATGGCAGGAAGCGTTCTCGTCAAAGAGCGTGTTGTTGAACAGCACACCCGACTGCGAGATGGGCGAACTGTGCGGCACCAGCGCGACCTCGCCCAGGCTGCGCGAACCGTCGTCGGTGTTCAGCAGGGTATCGAGCGCATCCTGCCCCACTTCTGCCGCCGAATTGACCACGCGCCCGCCTTCAAAGCGCAGCGTGAAATTCTTAATCAGGCTGCCGCCGTAGCTCAGCGGCTTGGTGGACTGCACCACACCTTCAATGTGATGACGATGCGGCATCGAGAAGACCTCTTCGGTCGGCAGATTGGGCACAAAGTAGACGTCGTTCTGCGCGGTGATGCCGCCGCCCATCCACAGATGCCCATCCGCCAGACCCAGGGTCAGGTCGGTGCCCGGCCCCCGGTAATGCAGGGCCGTATAGCGTTTAGCATCCAGATAGGCGGTGCGCTTCGCCAGACCGGCCAGGTGCTGCTTCCAACTGGCGACCGGGTCCGGTTGATCGACCCGGCAGGCCGCGAAAATCAGCGTCCACAGCCGCGCCATTGCCTCATCCAGCGGCAGATCAGGAAAGACACTGGCCGCCCAGCCGCTCACCGGGGCGGCAGCGACCAACCAGTTGGTGGCATTCACGGCGATGCGGGCGCTGTAGGCCTGCGACTGCTGGGTCTCGGCGCGTTGTTTACGCTGAATTTTCTCCGGGTCCAGGCCGCCCAGCAGATCGGGATTGCGCCCCGACACGGACAGAATTGCGTCGCCGTTGTCGATGTAGTCGATAGCGACATCGTGCTTCCAGTTGGCCGTCTGGCTCATGCTCTCCAGCGAAGCCTGCTCTACCCGGATGCGCTGCAATTCCTCATCGTCCCAACTGACAGCTACCAGAGGCGACCCGGCCTTGTAAGCCGCCTTCGCCACCGCGCGCACCAGCGGATAGGCCTCCAGCGGCACACCATCCAACCCTTTACCCGAACGGATCATCAGGCGCTGTCCGGCCTGCAAATTCAGGCCAATGCGCACGATCACCTCGGCATATTTTGCTAATTGAGTTTCAAACGTCTCGCTCATGACTGCTCCCTGCGCACACTGATTGATGCGGCGAGTGTAGCGCATTTGCCGGGCGTTAACATTTGCCATTTACATCCGCGTGCCATAAAGTATCCTTAGCCTGTTGACCTGCCTGCACCTGGAGTTGAACGCCCTGCACATGACCCGTCCGCAGCTTTCCATCGTCATCCCGGCCCACAATGAAGAATTCCGGCTGCCGCCCAGCCTGGTCAAGATCGACAGCTTTCTCAAAGCCTCCGGCATCGACGCCGAGGTCATCGTCGTGGAGAACGGCAGCATCGACCGCACGGTCGAAGTGACGCAGCAGTTCGCCGAGGATCATCCCTATGTGCGTGTGATCCAGGCAGCGATGCGCGGCAAAGGATTAGCCGTCAAAGAGGGAATGCTGGTGGCGCAGGGTGAATACCGCTTCGTCTGCGACGCCGATCTCTCGATGCCTATCGAGGAAATCGTCAAGTTTCTGCCGCCCAATGTCGAGGGTTACGACGTCATCATCGCCTCGCGCGAGGGGCCGGGCGCGAAACGAGTGGGCGAACCGGAGCACCGGCATATTATGGGCCGGGTGCTGAACACAATCATTAAACTGACGGCGGTGCCCGGTTTCAACGATACCCAGTGCGGCTTCAAGATGTTTACGCGGCGGGCTGCCGAAGACCTGTTCAGCGTGCAGCAGATGGTGGGCATCGGCTTCGACGTGGAACTGATCTTCATTGCCCGTAAGCGCGGCTATAAAATTAAGGAAGTGCCGATCACCTGGTACTTTGACGCCGACAGCAGGATGCGCCTGATCTTCGATTCGCTGCATATCCTGCTGGAAATCCTGGACATTCACCGGAACTGGCAGCGAGGCGTGTATGCCAAAAACACGGAAACCGACCCTGATGTACGAGAATCAGATTCATAGCCAGGGCTATCACCACATCCTGGGCATGGACGAGGTCGGACGCGGCGCATGGGCCGGTCCACTGACGGTCGGTGCCGCCTGTCTGCCGCTGGATCGCCCGGACCTGCGTCAGATCATGACCGATCTACGCGACAGCAAGGCGATGACCCCGCGCCAGCGTGAACGCAGCGTCGAGCAGATCAAGGAACATGCCGTCGCCTGGGGAGTCGGCCACGTCAGCAACCAGGAGATCGACGAGCAGGGCCTCACCCTCGCTACCCGGCTCGCCATGCAGCGGGCACTGGACGACACGCTCCAGCGTTTCCCCGATTTCAAAGCCGACTGCCTCTTTCTCGACGCGCTGATCTGGCCCGAACAGCTCAGCAATTACCCGCAGATCACCATTGTGGACGGCGACGCCCGCTCGGTGACCATCGCCGCCGCCAGCATCATCGCCAAGACGACCCGCGACCAGATGATGCGCGAATTGGATACCGAACTGCCGCAGTACCAGTTTGGCGCGCATAAAGGCTACGGCACGGGGGCGCACCGCGCGGCGCTGAAGACGCTCGGCCCCTCGTCGCTGCACCGCCTCAGCTACAAGCCCGTGCAGGCTCTGCTCAAGGATCGAGCGCATTGAAGCTGGCCCTGGTTCACGACTGGCTGAACCAGATCGGCGGCGCGGAGGATGTGCTGGCCGTGCTGGTCGAGCTTTTCCCGCAGCGGCCCATTTACACCGCGCTCTATGCGCCCGACAAAATGCCTGACTTTTACCGTCAGTGGAACATCCGCCGCCTGTGGATGGACCGCCTGCCGGGCATCCACGCCCATCACCAGCGCTACCTGCCGCTCTATCCGCTGGCCTGGGGCGGCCTGGACCTGTCTGAGTATGACGTGGTCCTGAGCAACAAGAGCGGCTTCTGTCACGGCTTCCAGCATGACGACTCGACGCTGCACATCTGCTACTGCCTTACGCCGACGCGCTATGTCTGGCAGTTGAGCAGCTACATCGCCCGCGAGGGCCTGGGCTTGCCGGTCGAAGTCGCGCTGCGCCCGCTGGTGCGTCTGCTGCAAGGCTGGGATCGGCGCGCTGCCGGGCGAGTCGATCATTTTATCGCCATCTCGACCGCGATTCAGCAGCGCATCCAGCGCTATTATGGCCGCGATTCAGTCATCATTTACCCGCCGGTCGATACCGCACGCTTCCAGCCCAGCGCCCCAGTTGAGGATTACTTCCTGGTCGTCTCACGTCTGGTCCCTTACAAGCGCATCGACCTGGCCGTGCAGGCTGCGACCCGGCTGAATCTGCCGCTGAAGGTCGGTGGGACGGGCCGCGATCTGGAACGTTTACAGGCGATGGCCGGGCCAACGGTCGAATTTCTCGGCTACGTGCCGGACGATGAACTGCCAGACCTGATGGCCCGCTGCAAAGCCTTCATCTTCCCTGGCCTGGAGGACTTCGGCATCACACCTGTGCAGGCCGAAGCTGCCGGTCGCCCGGTGATCGCTTACGGCGGTGGCGGCGCGCTGGATACGGTGATTCCGGGCCTCAGCGGCGAGCATTTTCACGAGTTGAGCGTGGATTCACTGGCAGCAGTGATGGCGAATTTCGACCCGGCGCGGTACGATCCAGAGGCAATTCGGGACCATGCGCTGCGTTTTGACACCCGGCTTTTCCAGCAGCGTATCGCTGCCTACGTCGATCAGGCCTGGGCAGCATTCCAGGCGGAACGTGATTTCGTCTGGCAGGATCCGGTGCAAAATGTATCGAAGGGAACTTGATGGAACTGCGACTCATTCTGCGTGTGCTGCGCCGCTACTGGTGGCTGGTGTTGATCCCGACCGCGATTACGGTGCGTGATCGCCGCACCGGCGCTGCTCGACCGCAGCGTATCGAGCGGGGGTTTTACGACTGTGCTGCGCTACAGCGCCGCCCAACAGCCCTCGGCCCAACCACCGCGTGAGGGCGATTATCAGGACATCTGGCTGGCTTCGGAACTGACCGTCAACGCGCTGACCGCCTGGGTCCAGACCGACAGCTTCCGCGATGAGATAGCGAAGGTGCTGGGGGATGCCAGTCTGCTCAACGGCCTGAGCATCGCCGCCGATAACGAACGCAGCATCGGCCAGCTTTTCCTGAGCTACCCGGATGCCGACACGCTCCAGCGTATTGCCGACGCTGCCGTCGAAGTGCTGCGCAACCGCAATCAAGCCTATTTTCCGCAGGTGGGCAGCGCCCCGGCAGCCGTGACCCTGCTGGATGACGCCGTGATCGTGCCTGCGCCGCCGCCGCTGACCAACCGCTTCGCCCCGCTGATCCGTATCGCGCTCGGCCTGGTCGCCGGGCTGGGGCTGGCCTTCCTGGCGCACTATCTGGACCCAAATCTGCGCTCCCGCGACGAGCTGGAAGCGCTCGGCCTGCCGGTGATCGGCACTCTCCCCCGTAAATAAGCCTCAGGACATCTTATGCGCTTTCTTATGCTCCTGCTCCTCCTCAGCTTCTCCGCTCAGGATACCGTCACGTTTGAATGGACCCAGGCCGGGCTGACGCTCAGCTATCCGGCGAACTGGGAGACCCCGGCAGCGACCGAGATTGACGGCAATCCCAGCCTGCAACTGGCCGAAGTACTGGCCGATACGCCCATCGACGTGCGTCCACCCGGTATTCCGACCATTATTCTGAGCGTCGTGCCCGCGGAAGGACAGGATCCGCTCGACCTGTTGGGCAGCCGCCTGAACAGCATCGGCATCGACCAGTTGGACCCGCCGCTGGAGGTCCAGTTTATGGGCGACATCGCCCCCGGCCTGACCGGCACGAACGCGGACGGCCAGTTGTTCGGCATCGCGCAGGCGGCCCCGCTCAGCGCCGATCAGACGCTGGTCATGGTCGGGCGAAGCAGCACGGACCAGCGCGCCGAGTTTGGCGATCTGTTCGATACAGTCGCGGGAAGCATCCAGATCAGCGGCGGCGAAGGCCCTGCCAGCGGAAACCAGAATGCCCCGGCCTACGGCATCCTCTGGTACACCCAGCGGGACGTCAACGACGCCGAGAACGCCTTCCTGAACCTGATCGGCCTCGACCTAGGGCCGGGCCAGCAGTTGTATACCTACGAAGCCGACCTGGGCGTGGTGCAGATCGACGCGCACAGTGGCCGCGTCCAGGCTATTACACCCAACCCGAATATCAGCTTCCCCAGCGACCTGGCAGTCGGCAGCGATGGCAGCGTCTACGTGGCTGATCTAAGCTGCGCCTGTATCTTCACGCTCACGGCGGATGACGTGTGGCTGGATTTACCCTTTGGCGAAGGGGTCGAGATGGACGCCGGGACTGGCCTGATGACCGGCTTCGGCATTGAGTTCACCCGCGCATCTGGCGACCGGCCCTGACGGCACGCTCTACGCGACCAATGTGGAAAGCGACGGCAGCATCTCGATCCGCGTTTTCGAAGGCGGTGTACTCAGCCGCGAAATCCCCCTGTCCGCCGATTACCAGGAGCAGCCGCTGTTGAGCACCACGCCGGATGGGCGCATCGTCCTCATGAACCCCTTCGGCCAGCTTGCCGAGGTCGGCCCGGACGGTATCATCAGCCTAGCGGACCTGGGGCCGATGGTCGAGTCGCTGAACGATTTTGCCCTGACGCCCGATGACAGTGTCGTGGTCGCCGGTCTGCACGAGGGCATCTTCCTGCTGGCCCCTAACGGCGACTTTCTGACGCAGGTGGGCACGATTGTCGAGGCCCTGCCCGGTGCGGGACAGGTGGTCGCGCCGTCTGCGGTTGTGGTTGACCAGGATAACATGCTGTATTTCGTGGACAGCGACGGCTTCTTCGGCGCGATCAGCGCTATGAGTCCCGGTATCCCTCAGGATCGCCTGGGCGCTGAGGCGCTGGTGCCGGATCAGATCGTGCAGGGCCTGTTAAGCGCCGATACGCCCTCGCAAAGCTGGAGCTATACAGCAGATGCCGGGACGGAGATCACGCTCACCGCCCTGGATAACAGCGGCGTCGCGCTGGACGTTGCGCTGCGAGTGCTCGCGCCAGATGGCAGCGAGATCGCCTACAACGATAACCACGAGAGCCAGGACATCGCTAACCCCGCCGATGCCCAGATCGCCGCCCTGAGCCTGCCCACCGATGGCGACTACAGTATCGTGGTGGAAGCGGTCGATGGCGAAGGCTCCTACTCGCTGGGCCTGACAGAAACGGCCACGCTCAACCTTAGCGAAGGCCAACCGGTCGAGCTGAGCGGCGAGTTGAACCCGGTGCTTCCGGTCCATAGCTGGCAGCTCAACGGCAGCGCCGGGCAGAACCTGACGATCACGCTGGCCCCGACCAGCGGCACATTAGACCCGCTGCTGCGGCTTTACGGCCCGGATGGCAGCCTGATCGCCGAGAATGACGATACCGAGAACATCGGCTTTGGCCTGGGCGCGGAGCTTCACGTCACGCTGCCTGACGATGGCAGCTACCGGCTGGAAGCGGTCCGCTTCGACGGCGCAGGCAATTACGATCTGGCGATAGGATAAAGCAATGACTACAGAATCATCCAGCGTGACATTTCCCCGGATTGATTATCACGTCCACCTCACTGAAGACTTCACTATCGACATGGCGATGGAACTCTCGCAAGCGCGCGATGTGAAATTTGGCATCGTCGAACATCCTGGGCCGCAGTACAGCATCAAGACCGACAGAGATCTCAGACAATACATCAACATGCTGAAACAATACCCGGTGTATCTCGGTTTGCAGCCCATGTACTGCGGCTGGTGCGAGCCGTTTTCCAGGGCGCTGCTGGACGAGATCGACTATGTGCTGATGGATGCCGACACGGTCCCGCTGGGGGATGGGGACTATCTACACATCTGGCGGCATAACAACTACATCGAGGACATTGAGACCTTTATGCAGTTGTACATGGATCACATTGAGCACATCCTGAGCGATGAACCCATCACCATTTTTGCCCGGCCCACTTATCTGCCGGTGAATTTCACGCGCTATTACGACCGCCTATGGACAGCAGATCGCGTGGGCAAGATGATCGAATTAGCCCGGCAGCGGGGCATCGCCTTCGAGATCAGCACGCCGATGCACGTCCCGAAGAAAGAGATTATTCTGGAGGCCAAAGCCGCCGGGATCAAATTCACCTTTGGGACTAACGCCCGCAACGACAGCGCCGGGAAACTGCACTATGGCTTGCAGATGGTTGAGGAATGCGGCCTGACCGCGGACGATATGCTGGTTCTGTAATCCCTGCTTACAGGACGAGTTCTCCGCGCATGACCGTCACCGCTGGACCGCCCACTTTTACGCCCGCAATCGCGGCAGGAGGGCCGATCAATTCGACCGTCGCCTGGCCTGGCCGCAGCATCCAGTGCCCCTGTTCCGCTACGAATTCCGGCGACTCGATCAGGCCGTGATGCCAGAGGTAAGCGCCCATCCCGCCAGTCGCTGAACCGGTGAAGGGATCCTCGAAGATGTCCGGCGGCGACGAAAAGTGCCGGGCGAAGGTCTGGCCTGCCTCGCTGACTCCATGCAGTGCAAACAGATGCGTGCTGAAGAATTCGGCCTCGGCGTGCAGCGCCGCCAGCCGCATGAGGTCCGGTCGTGCCCGGCGCAGCGCATCCAGGTCGCGCAGTGGGATCATCAACTGCGGTGTACCGGTGCTGACCACCTGAAGTGGCAGATCCGGCAGCAGATCTTCCGGCTTGAGACCGAAGACCGGCAGCACCTGATCCGGCGTCAGGGTCGTCAGGAATTCCGGCGCGTGCTGCGTCATGACGATGCGTTCGACGCCGCCGTCGGCATCGCGCACAAGATCGACCGGGACCGGCCCCACTTGCAGTTCCAGCGAGATCGTCGTCACTGGCGCATCCAGGTGCAGGCGGCCCGTATCCACCAGGGCGAAACAGGTAGCAATCGTCGGATGCCCGGCCATCGGGATTTCGCCCCCTGGCGTGAAATAGCGCGCCCGGAAATCGGCGTGATCCGATGGCAGCACAAAAGCCGTTTCTGACAGGTTCATCTCGCGGGTGATGGCCTGCATTTGCTCGGCGCTCAGCCCATCAGCGTCCATCACAACTGCGCAGGGATTGCCCGCCAGCGCCTGAGTCGTGAAGGCATCGACTTGCAGCAGTTCAAAGCGCGGCATGATTATTCCACCTCACCGTCTTCATACGGCTCGTCCGGCCCAAACTCCTGCATGTGGAAGTACCAGGCGACGCCAATCGTCACCGCGCCAAACAGACCGCCCACGACCAAGCCGACCACAATCGCTTGCAGCGCGCTGTTGCCCTGCCCCAGCGAGGTCATCGTCATCAGGATCACGGCCCCCGGAATCGTCAGCGCCGCTACATAGCCGGGCCGCCACCATTCGCGCCGGATCGCCAGGTAGGCTGCTACCAGCGCCACCGCCAGCAGAATAAAGAAAATCCATCCCAGACCTTGCATACACTTGCTCCTCAGCGCTTACGCCTTCTTTTTAGTGTAGCAGTTTTTCAGATTTCTGTTGACGATGTTCGCTGCAAATTGCATAATCATCAGGCACATGGAGGCTGAATTTGCGTTTTGTGATGTATACCGACAAGAGCGTGGCGCAGACGATGAAAGCGCTCAATGATCGGCTTCATGCCTCCGGGACGAAGTCGCGCCCCCAGTTCGACGGTTGGGTAGAGAAGAACGGTCGCTTTGCTATCGGCGTCACGACGCGGGTCTTCGGGCGCTTCCCGCGCAAGACGACTCTGCGAGGCCGTGCCCAACGCGAGGGCAGCACTACCATCGTGCGTGGCAGCGTCTCCGGCGGCCTTCCTCGCAGCCGCCAGGGGATCGTCTTCGCCATGGTCGTGCTGATCGCATTGGTGACTTTCAGCCAGGGGGCGGCTATCCCGGCCCTGATTATCGTCGCGGCAGGTGCGGCCCTGGTGATCCCTTTCCAGGGCGATTACGACAACAGCGAAATCCTCCTGACCGAGGTCCAGCGCGTCCTCAAGGCCCGTTTCGCCCCGCCCAGAGCCTGAACGCACATCGTGCTGCTTATCCGTACTTCGTGGGGGTAGGCGCGATTAGGGTTGGCGCAAGGGTGGGCAGGAAGAAGCGTTCGCGCTCCTCATTGCTGAAGGGCTGCACAAAGCGGCTGCGCGCCGTGCTGATGAGCGTATCGACATCCACCACCCACTCGCGCAGGCTGCTGCGTGACCAGGTCAGTACGCGCGTCTCCGCCGTGTTCCACAAGGCCCCACCAACCGCGTCGCTGTGTTCCAGCACAAAGAGTTCTTCAGGGTCGTTATCGATGCTGACATCCCAGATGCGCGCCGTATCATCGCTGGACCAGGAAAGCACCCGCGTCTCATCTTGATTCCACATCGCGCCGGAGACGATGCGGCTGTGATTCATGGTTGCCCGCAGCGGGCTTTCATCGTCCGCCAGCGCCGTGCCATGCCCCGGCAGCGCCCAGATACGCACCACACCGTTCGACGACCAGGAGAGAATGCGGCTGCCATCGTGGTTCCAGACCGCGCCTTTGACGCCCTGAATGCTCGTGCCATGCGGCAGATCCGCGATTTGCTCACCGGTTTCGGCGTTCCAGACCAGCACGCTGTCACCGCCCGCCCAGCTCAGAATCTCGGTGCCATTAGGACTCCAGCGCGCGCCCTGCACCGTGCGCGGATGCTCGATCTCATGCAGCAGATTGCCGGAGTCATCCCAGATGCGCAGGAAGTTATCGCGCGTCCAGGTCAACACGCGCGTTTCATCCGGGTTCCAGGCCGCCCCCAGGACCGCCTCGCTGTGCAGCATACAGGCCGTGCCGGCTGCGATCTGACCGCTGCTGGCATCCCAGATGCAGGCGCGCTTATCCCGCGACCAGGTCAGCACGCGCGCGCCATCCTGGCTCCAGGCCGCGCCGACCACCGCCGAATCGTGGGTCATGCAGGGGACATCCGGCTGACCGTAAGCCGTCCAGATGCAGGCCCGGCCATCGGCAGCCCAACTGAGAATGCGGGTCGAATCCGGGATTCCAGGCCGCCCCGGCCACCGAATCGGCATGGCGCATCGCATCGCTGATGAGCTTGCCGTCACTGTCCCACAGGAAGACGCCGCCGCCGCGCGTCCAGGTCAAAATCTGTGAGCCGTCGCTTTTCCAGACGCCGCCGTTGACCGTATCCGGGTGAGTTCATCACTGCCCCATGCGCTGTGCCGTCGGCGGTCCACAGGCGCGCATCCGGTCCACTGGTCCAGGAGAGGATCAGGGTCTGGTCGGGATTCCAGGCCGCGCCCGCCACAGGCCGGTCGTGCGGCATATCCAGCACCACGCGCGTCCCGCTGTGGCTGACCGTCGTCCAGACATGCACCACGTTGTCAAGCGAGGTCGTCAGCACCTGGCTCTCGTCCTTGCTCCAGACGCGCATCACGCACCGGGCTGCCGTTGTGGTCGAAGACCAGCATGTCGCCTGTGCCCGGCGTCCAGATGCGCGCGGTTCCGTCCTGGCTCCAGGCCGAGGATCCGGCTGCCATCGGCGCTCCAGCGCGCGCCTTCCACCGCCCGGTCAAAATTGAGCGTCTGCGGCACGGCATTGGCGCAGGCATCTGCGGACATTGGATCAGGCACGGTCCAGATGCTCAACGCACCGCTGCGTGTCCAGGTGGCAAAATGCGCGCTGTCCGCCGCCCAGGCCGCGCCCTGAACGGTGTTGTCCGCCGAACCAATCGAGCAGGTCTGCTGGCTGGCGAAGTCCCACAGCACCGGCGGCACATTGCGCGACCAGTACAGCACCGATTGTCCATCGGGACTCCAGATCGCGCCTTCGACCGCCTCACTGTGATTCTGGCGCTCCACCTGCTGGCCGTCAGCAGCGTTCCAGATGCGCACCGTCTGGTCATCGGACCAGCTTAGAATCCGGTCGCCCGCCGGGTTCCAGGCCATGCCGCGCACGGCAGCGCCGTGATCCATGCGCAGATGCTGCGTCGTCTCTATCCCGTCGGAGCCATCGGCCAGCGTCCACAGGTGCAGGGCCGAACCAACCCGCACCAGCAGATTATTGCCGCGCAGTTGGACATCACCCACCTGACTCGACCCACCGTAGTTCAGAGTCAGCAGTTCGTCACCGGTATTGGCATCCCAGATATGCACATCCGGCCCTTCGACCCAGGTGACGATGCGCCCCTGCTCCGGGATCCACAGCGCCCCGCTGACCGGCGCGTCATGCACCAGCGTCAGCAGTTGGTTCTCAATGAAGGGGTCCCAGACGCGCGCCGTGCCATCCGCCGACCAGGTGAGGATGCGCGTGTTGTCCTGGTTCCACAGGCCGCCGCGCGCCGTGTCGTCATGCTGCAAGGTCAGCACGATGTCGCCGCTGGAGCTATCCCAGATGAGCACGTTGTTGCCAAACACGCTGAGAATCCGGCTTTCGTCCTGGCTCCAGCGCACGCCAGTGACGGTCGCCAGGCCGGTCTCGGATTCGGCTTGATGCGGCAGAGCGATTAACTCCTGCTGCGGGCCGCTCAGGGAGTTCAACAGCGCACGAAGGCTCTCGCCGTTTTGAATCGTGGGGAAATACTGCACCGCTTCCAACGCCAGCAGCAGCGCCGACCGGTAATGCTCCGATTCCTGCTGCTGCCGCGAGAGTTCGGCCAGGAAAAGCGATTGAGTCTGGCGCGAAAGCCGCAAATTATCCTGCGCCTGCTGCGAACTGACCAGGCCGAAGATCGCCAGCGCAATCGACAGCACCAGCGCGAAGATCACACTGCCCAGCGTGATCCGCTGGCGGCGGGTGGCGGCACCGCGGCTGGCATAGATATAGGCCGTCATGCAAATCGGTCGGTCGCAGGTCGGCGGTGCTGAGCGCTCTGGCACCAGCAGGTTTTCCGCGTCTTGCAGATCACTGCCGCGCAGCAGGTAACTGCTGTCGCGCCCCCTGCGATTCCCACTCTTTGGCCCGCACCAGCAGCCGCGTGTGATCGCGCACATAGCTCAGGTCGGTATCCAGCGCGGAGAGAAGCGTCTGAAAATCCTGTTCGAACTGGCCGTCCTGGTTGAAGAAGACCCAGTTGTGGCGGTTGACCGCCGTATGCAGCTTCTCTTGCTCCTCGCGGCTGGGATTGCGGCAGACAACCGGGACGATGCGCTTATGGTTCTTATAGGCGTAATCGACTTCGTTGTAGCAGACTTCGGAGCGGGCCGAATCCGGGCTGATGACGAAGACGAAGGTGTCCGCGCCTTCGATGCCCGTCTGAATTTCGCGCCACCAATCCGCCGTCGGCGGAATGTCCTCCCAATCCACCCAGACGTTGCGCTGCGCCTTCGCCAGGGCCGCGTGAAGCTGGCGGACGAAGGTCTCGTCCTTGCGAGAATAGGAGATAAAGACGTCAGCCATAGGCTCGGACTAAAGCTGCTCGACCATGACGAATGTGATCCAGGAGCGCCTCACAGCCACGTTTCACCAGCTCGTAAACGTAATCGAAGCGGTCATCGTAGTAGGGGTCCGGCACTTCAATCTCGCTCACCGTGCCAAGCCGGTTGGCATAGCTCAGAAACAGCGCCACCTCCGGCCCGCCTGCGCGGTTGTAGAAGCGGTCGGCCTTCTGCGCCGGGGTCCACTCGCCGCGATTAATCAGGCGCATAATCGCGGTGAGATTGGCCTTGTCCATCGCCAGGATGTAATCCGAAGCGACGATGTCCGCCATGTCCAACTGGCGCGAGCGGCCATCGTAAGGAATGTGATGCGCTGCAAGGATGTTCAGCGTGCCCGGATGCGCCTTGTCGCCGACGTGCCAGTCGCCCGTCCCTGCCGAATCGACGCGAATATGGGCCGCAAGACCTTCCTGCCGCACCATATCGGCAAAGACCGCGTCCGCCATCGGCGAGCGGCAGATGTTCCCCAGGCAGACGAAAAGTACCTTAATCACGCAAGCTCCATGCTACTCATTGATCTGATAGTACAGGCCCACCACCGAAGACGAGCGGTTCCACTCGCGCGCCAGGTCGATCAAGCGCCGCAGCCGGCGAACGCAGTCATCGTGACAGGCCGGGTCCGATGCACAGCAGCGTGCTGCCGCCGCCGCGACATCATCGGCGCTGGCCTTGACCAGCAGAGGCCAGAAATCTTCCGCCACCACGTAGGTCGCCGGGGTATCCGGCAGGCCGCTGTTATAGCGCGTATCCAGCGCCCGGATCTCGTCGGTCAGGTCCACCGGGATCCAGAAGTTCGAGCCTTCCGGCGGGATGCCGCTCGTCGTCAGGCACTCGGACACCCTGCGAATCTCCGCCAGGGCTGCAAGCATGGCGCAGGTCTGCGTCGAAATCGCCCTGGTAGCGCGTCACGACAAAGTGATTGTAGGCAGAGAGGAACAACTGCTCGCGCGCCGGCAGCAGGCGAATCGTAATCAGGATAGAGCACCGCCAGATACGGGTCCGTCAGGGCGCAGAGCGGCGTCTTGCCAGGGTCCGAAGGCGTGCTGCTGTGCCATCCGGCAGCGCGGCGCACCTGCCCCAACCGGGGCATCAGCCAGCGCACGCTGAAATCCATTGGCCCGGACAGCAGGTTCTGGCGGCGTTCCAGCCGCGAAAAAGCCTGGGTAATCGGCAAACGCACCCAGACCTCTTGAAGCTGCAATAAATCGACCACATCAAATACGGTTTGCATGATCTATCTCAAACACCGGCAACTCTCTCGCCCATATCCATCAAGCGCGGTCGCCGCATAATCGCGCACATCTGCGCTCTCGTCGTTCAACAGGTCGCTCAGCGGCTCGATGGCACGCGGGTCCTGACTCCATCCCAGCGCGCGGGCTGCATAACAGCGCACGTAATTATCCTCGTCTTCCAGCACATCGATCAGCGCCCTCACGGCGCTGTCATCGACCACCCAGCACAGCGCGCGGGCCGCATAACGCCGCACCTGAGTATCAGAATCGGCCAGCGCGACCAGCAGAGGCCGCACCGCATCATGACCGCCTACCCAGCCGAGCGCCGTCGCCGCATGAACGCGCACGTCGGCATCATCATCCATCAGCAGCGCGATCAAGGGGTCTATCGCATCCTCGCCAAAGCCGATCAGGTCCATGACCACCGATTTGCGCACCGCCGGATCCAGGTCGATCAAACGGTCCTGCAAACGGTCGAATTCTTCCTTTGTTTGCTGCGGCTGGTGCAAATTCTCCTGGTTCGAATTCCTGCTGCAAAATCTGGGCACGCAGCAAATAATGCCGCGCATTTTTGTAGCGCGGGTCAATCGCCAGCAGACGGTTCAGGTCGTTAATGACCTGCGGATAATTGGGCGATTTCGCTCAACATCTCGCGCATGGCGCGGAAATACAGCCGCTCGATCTCGGTGATCTGCGAGCGTGGAGTCCGCCTGCCGCCGCGCCGGAACAGCGCTACGGCCCAGCTTATCCCAGTATCGCCCCTCACGATGACTGTCACTACTTGCATGATCGGTGCAATCTGGTGGGCCGGTTCTGCGGCGGATAGCAGCAGGGTGATAATCAACAAGAGAACAAACAACAGGGTAAGAACGAGTTGCATGACTCCCGCCTTGTTCAGTGAATGAGGATTTAGTTAGACGTCATCGTCCGGGCGGCGCTCATCATCGGAATCACTGTCGATGATCTCATCGGTGGTCGGTTCAGGCTCGATGTGATCCAGGACTTCGTCAAGGCCCTCGCGCTGGCGTATTGGCCTCGTGCCCAATCATGGTGATTTTGCCGTCAATAAACGCGCCTTCTTCGGTCGTCAAGGCCGTCGCGCGAATATCCCCCCAGATACGCCCGGTGCGCAGCAGTTGGACCCGCTTACCACTGACATTGCCGCGTACAGCCCCGGCAATTGACACATTCTTCGCGTCAATGTCGGCGTTGATTTTGGCCGTTTCGCCCACCAGCACATTGCCCGCGATTTCCAGAGTCCCGCTGAAACTGCCATCCAGCCGGACATTCGCCTGGCTGCGCAGCACGCCTTCCATCTCGCAGTTGGCCCCCAGCACGGTCTCGAAACCCACCGGCTGTGGGGCTGCCGGGAGCGCCGGGCGAGCCAGCGCCTCGTCTTCAGTGTCGTCTACCGGGTCTGTCTGGCGGCGTTGGCTAAAAAAGGTCATGCCAACCTCAGTAAGCAAGTTTGCGAATAGCCCTACTATACTTCAATTCGAGATAAGCCTCAACCACTGTACCGATTTGCCGAGGAAGTGGTCGCATTGATCTCAATGGTTATCGACAGAAATGGGATTATGATGCGAAATAGAGAGTGAATTAACTTCATCACCGCGACCAGACGGGTCACAGCCGTGGCCCGTTGTTGCGTCTATACAGGGTCCCTGGATGCCACCATCACAACAACGCAATTTCCAACATCTCGTGCTTGAGGTCACGTGGTTCGGCCTCGCCCTGGCCTCCACCAGCCGCTTTCTATCGGTCTTCGCCATCCGTCTCGGCGCGACTCCGGTGCAACTCGGCTGGTTGACCGCGCTGCCTTTTGCCGTACTGCTGCTTTCGACCACGCTCAGCACGCGCTGGCGGCGTCACTTCAGCAATTCGATTCAAGCGATCTATCTGCCCTCGCTGGGCTTTCGCTTCGTCTTTCTCTTTCCGGCCCTCACGCCGCTGTTTCCGTCACAGTGGCAGACGCCCTGGCTGATCTTTTCCGCCGCGCTGGCCGCCCTGCCGCAGGGCATCTCCAACACCATTTTCGTCTCGATGATGCGCGAGGCCGTGCCGCAGGATAAGCTCACGCCCTTAATGAGCCGCCGCAACATCGGCATGAATATCACGCTGGGTATCGCCGCGCTGGGCTTCGGCGTCTGGCTGGAAAACGCGCCCTATCCGCTGAACTATCAAGTGATGTTTCTCTTCGCCTTCTTGATGGCCCTAGCCAGCCACCTCCAATTGATGCGCGTGCGGGTGCAGCCGGTCAAGTTCAGCCTGCCGGACCGACAGAACAGCGTGCGTCCCTTGCAGTCGCCTAAATTCCGCATCACCCTGCTGGTGGCCGTGCTGATCTATCTCAGCTTTTTCGCCATCGTACCGGTCACACCGCTGCATCTGGTCGAATCGCTGGGCGCAAATGAGGGCTTCATGGCCCTGTTTGGCCTGGCGGAGATCAGCGCGGCGGCAGTCGTCTCGGCCTTCACCAACCGTCTGGTGCAGCGCATCGGCAACCAGCGCATGATCGCCTTCGCAATGGTCGGCACCTGCCTGGCGGCCATCGTCCTCGCCAGCGCCCAGGATCTGCGCGCCACCTTGCTGGCTGCTTCGATCTCCGGCGCGTCCTGGACTGCCGCCACCATCGGCTTGTTTGGCCTCCTGTACGAAAGCACGCACGACGTCGCCGATGCGGATATGACCCGCTTTATCACCCTTTACAATCAGGTTATGTTCTGTGCCGCGTTCATCGGGCCGATGATTGGCAGCAACCTCGCCAACCTGGGCATTCCGCTGGTGACGGTGATGCTGGCCGGAGCCTCGCTGCGATTACTGGCCGGGGGGATCGTCTACGCCCTGGATCACCATCTGCCACGTCTGGTTAGCCGCCTCTACCCGAATCACTGAGCCAGTGCCATAATAGCCCGGTGACAAAACTCGACTTCAACCGCGTTCTCCCCATATTCGCACTGGTCTTTGTCGATATTCTGGGGCTGACGATTGTGCTGCCCCTGCTGCATCTCTACGCCGCAGCCTACGGCGCGACCCCGCTGCAAATCGGACTGGTCGCGGCGGCCTTCCCGCTGGCGCAGTTGATCGGCGTTCCGATGATGGGCGCACTCTCGGATCGCTTCGGGCGCAAGCCGCTGCTGCTCATCAGCCAGATTACTCACCTTCCTCAGCTTCATTCTGCTGGGCGCTGCCAATTCGCTGCTGCTGATTATCCTGTCGCGTGTCTTCGACGGTCTCTTCGGGGCCAACATCGCCACTGCGCAGGCCGCCCTCAGCGACATCACCCCGCCGGATAAGCGCGCGCAGGGCCTGGGCCTGACCGGGGCAGCCTTCGGCTCGGCTTTATCTTCGGCCCGGTCATCGCCATCGTGACTATGGAAGCCTCGAACAATCTGGCGATCCCGGCCTTTACGGCGGCGGCTTATTCCTTTCTGTCGATTCTGCTGACGCTCTTCGTCTTCAAAGAGACGCTGCCTCCCGAACGGCGCGGTCAGGGGTCCCGCGTGACCGGTCCCTGGGTCGTGCTGCGGATGATTCGCCGCCCGCAGTTGAAGCTGCTGCTGCCGCTGATGTTCGCCCAACAGTTCATCTTTTTCGGCTTCGAGAGCCTGCTGGGCCTGTTCACGCTCAGCCGCCTGGGTCTGCTGGGCGAAGGTAACGCCATTGTCTTCCTGATCGTGGGCGTGCTGCTGGTGACGGTGCAGGTTCGCTTCATCGGCCCCTGGACGCGCCGCTTCGGCGAGCACCGGCTGGTCTTCGGCGCACTGGCCCTGATCGCGCTCGGCCTGATCATCCTGGCCGCCACGCCGCAGCAGCCGCAGCCCTTCTACGTGCGTCAGGTGGTCGTCAACCAACTGGCTCAGGAATCGGATTCCAGCACTGAGGCGATCATCGGCAGAATCAACGTGCCGCTGCCGGACGAGGCCAACCGGGGCGTGGGCGGTGTGCTGTGGGCACTGATCGCCATCGTGCCGCTGTCGATTGGCGCAGGCTTGATCCGCCCCAGCCTCAACAGCCTGATGACGCGGCAGGTCAGCGAGCAGGATTATGGCAGTGTGCTCGGCTCCAGCGCGGCCCTGGTGAGCGCAGCCAATGCCAGCGCGCCCATCATCGGCGGCCTGCTGTTCCAGCACTACGGCGCAACCCTGCCGTTTATGCTCGGCGGTGTGTTGATGGCGATTCTGGCTCTGCTGAGCTACGTGGTCGTCCAGCCCGCGCCGGTAGCCGTCGCCGAGTAATCAGCAGTAACACAGTAGGGGCGACGGCTTGCCTCGCCCGCAACGATCCCAATTATTCTATTCACCAGCAATTTACACACTGCCAAAGGCCAGGGTCGCCGTCGGCGTAATCGTTGGCGTTGGTGTCCGGCTCGGAGTTGGCGTATCAGTCGCGTTGGGATCAATCGTGGCCGTCGGCACCGGCGTGGGCGAGCGAGTTGGTTCCAGTGTGGGCATGGCCGTCACGGTAGGCAGCGGCGTGAAGGTCCGGCTGGGGGTCAGCGTGGGATTTACCGCCTCCAGAATCGATTCGTGCATGTAGGCGAACTCGATCAGGCGCGTGCGCGGGTTGCGATCCACGATGTACCACTCGGCGTTCTCCGGCGCGCGGCCAATCACGCAGACCTCAGTGCCCTCCTCCCAACTGGTCACGAGCGGCGCACTGGTGGAAGGGGCCTCACGGACAATAGCACTGGGCACCGAGACGACAAAGGGCGTGCAATCCGGGATCGGCGTAAAGGTCGGGCGGGCTGTCGGACGCGACTCGATAATCTGCGCCGCCGTCGCGCTGGCGACCTCCTCAGCCTGAGTCGTCGTCTCGATCACCCCCAGGCCGCCGCTCGCCAGATAATTCTGGAAGCCGCGCCACAGATAATAGACGCCGAAGACGACCGCGACGGCGAGCAGAAAGACGAGCCAGGACGGTGTTGCGCGTTTCATAAAATCAGCCGGGGGCTTGTTTCCAACTGGTGAAGCGGTAGATCGTCATGGGGTCACGCTTGCCTTTGATGGCGATGGGCTTCAACTGCTTGGCCTCGACGTAATCCGCTACCTCGTCGTAAGTCATGTCGCTGAGGATGATCTCGCCGCTGGGCGCGACCGATTGCAGCCGGTGGGCTGTGTTGACCGTGTCGCCGATGACCGTGTAACTCATCACACGCTCGCTGCCCACGTTGCCGACGGCGACCTCGCCACTGTGCAGGCCGATGCCCAGGCCCAGGCGACGCACATCCTCGTAGCTGATGGCGTCGCGCGTCCGGCTGAAGATTTCCTGCATCTCGACCGCCGTGCGCACGGCATTCAACGCATCCTGGCCGGTCGCCACTGGCGCACCGAAGAAGGCCATCACCTCGTCGCCCACATACTTGTCGAAGGTGCCATGATTGCGAAAGATCACTTCGGTCATCTCGGCGAAGAAATGATTGAGCAGCGAGAGGACATCGCCCGCCTGATGCTGCTCGGCAAAGGCGGTAAAACCGCGAATATCGCAGAAGAAGACGGTCACGTGCCGGGTCTCGCCGCCCAGGCGCATCTGCTTCTCCGGCTCGGCCAGGATAATGTCCGTAATCTGCTCGTTGACGTAGCGATGCAGAATCTGCCGCAGCAGCGAATTACGCGCTTCGACATCGTCGTGCAGGCCCTTGATACGCAGCAGGTTCTTGACCCGCGTCAGCATCATCAAGGCGGTGAAAGGCTTGGAGATAAAGTCGTCCGCGCCCGCGCGGATCGCTTCCAGCTTGTCGTCTTCGCTTTCCAGGGCCGTGACCATCACCACCGGCGTCACCTTCGTGGCCTCGTGAGCCTTCAACTGGCGGCAGACTTCATAACCGCTGGCCCCCTGCATTCGCACATCCAGCAGCACCAGGTCTGGCGGCGTCTCGAACGCCAGTTGCAGCGCCTTATCGCCGTTATGCGCCATCATCACAGCGTAGCCGGCCCCTTTGAGATGGGCCTCCATGACCTCACGGTTCATCCAGTCGTCA
The DNA here is from genome assembly GCA_963772595.1 of uncultured Chloroflexia bacterium. GTDB lineage: Bacteria > Chloroflexota > Anaerolineae > Aggregatilineales > Phototrophicaceae > CAVYXZ01. The sequence continues at coordinate 477,011 of CAVYXZ010000007.1, forward strand.
TCGACCACCAGAATCAGCGGGGTTTTTTCGGCATTTGACTGTTCCACGCTCAAGGCCACTTACCTTTACAAACAATGGAACCCATTGTAGGCCATCTATGATCGCATTCCAACCGCTCAAGTTTGCCCTGGGGCAATCATTATATATTGATGAGAGGCACGCCAGCGTTTATTTTACTGAAAGGTCCCCTTGCTAAAACGTTCGCATACCTTCGCAATCGAGGTCTACACCGTGACCAGTAAGTCCTATCGCACTCACAGTATTATCCTCTTTCTCACCTTGCTCATCGCTTACAGCTACTTCCTGCCCCGCTGGGCGGAATGGAGCCAGAATTCCCGAATCAACCTGACACGGGCGATTGTCGAGCAAGGCACATTGAAGATAGACGATTATTACGAAAATACGGGCGATTACGCATTGTTCGAAGGTCATCACTATTCCGACAAAGCGCCTGGCCCTGCGCTCCTGGCGGTGCCCATCTATGCCATCATACGCCCGGTTCTGCTGTCTGACCCTGTACAACAGATCATGCAGCGTGCAGCTAACAATGAAGCCTTCTCCAATACGTTGGATGACCAGGGAACCGGGCTGAAAACCGACAAAATCTACAGCGCAGCGATTCTCTACGCCGTAACCTTCTGCATCAGCGTCGTCCCTTCTGCTGTGCTGGGGGTGCTGCTCTTCTATTTTCTGCTGGATCTGGGGACTTCCGTTGGATGGAGCACGACTATTGTCCTCATCTACGGTCTGGCGACGAATGCCTTTACCTATGCCGGGGCCTTATACAGCCACCAGTTTGTCGCTTTTCTGTTGTTCGGTGCTTTCTACATCACCTTTAAGATCAAGCGAAAGCAGCTTTCGCCGCTCTGGGCGCTGCTGGCGGGCTTTGCACTCGGCTATGCGTTGATCTCGGAATACCCGTCCTTCCTGATCGCCGCCGCACTGTTCATCTACATGCTGTGGGTGCTGTACCAGCGCTATGCCCGCGATTCCTGGCGCTGGATCGGCCTGTTTATTGCCAGCGGGATCCCGCCCGGGCTTCTGCTGATTGCCTACGACATGGCGATTTTTGGCACGCCGCTGCCCGTCGGTTATGAATATTCCGAACTCTATACCGACATCCACCACACCGGCTTCCTGAGCCTTACCGGCCCCCGTTTCGATGCCCTGTGGGGGATCACCTTCAGCAGCTACCGGGGTCTCTTTTTCATCGCACCTGTACTGCTGCTGGCGCTGGTCGGTTTGTGGCTCTGGTGGCGCAGCGGTCAGCAGCGCGCCGAATGGCTCGTTTGCACATGGGCAACCGCGAGTTTTCTGCTGTTCAACGGCTCATCCATCATGTGGGAAGGTGGCTTCGGCGTTGGCCCGCGATATGTGGTGCCTATGCTGCCGTTCCTGGCGGCGGGGATGGGGTCATTCGCCATACGTTGGGGCAAGCTGCGCGGCGTTCGCCTGTTAACCGGCCTGCTCACGGCATGGTCGCTCTTCGCAGTCTGGACGGAGACGCTGGGCGGTCAGGGGTATCCCCCCTGGGACCCGAACCCCTTGTTCGACTATTCGCTGCCGTTTATCCTGCGGGATGATGTCGCACGTAACCTGGGCATGTTTCTCGGCCTGCATGGCCGCGCCAGTATCGCTTTCCTGATCCTCATTCTGGTGGTCTTCGTGTTCATCCTGCGGTGGCAGATGATCGGCCACGACGAGACTCATTATCTGGTTCATGCCCAACCAGAGGAAAGTCATTAATGCGCCAACAGCAAGCTCGACCGTCCATCGGCGTCGTACTGGGGCTTGTGACTTTACTCACGCGCTTGCCATTCACCAGCCAGTATCTCTATCATTGGGATTTAGTCAACTTTGCGATGGCGATCCAGCACTACGACATCGTGAAGCACCAGCCGCAGCCGCCCGGTTACGTACTCTATATTCTGGCGGCACGCCTGGTGAATTTCATCGTCTCGGACGCCAACCTGAGCCTCGTCATCATCAGCATTGTCTTCTCCGTGTTGATGATTATGGCGGTCTACTGGTTGGGCACCAGTCTTTTTGGCGAAGGCGTGGGCATCGTCAGCGCAATTCTGGCCCTGACAAGCCCAATGGTCTGGTTTCACAGCGAGGTTGCTCTCTCGTATATCGTCGAAGGCTTCTTCGTCGCCCTCATCGGCCTGATGAGCTACAAAGTGCTCACCGGCGACAGGCGCTACGTGCTTCCGCTGGCTTTTGTGCTGGGGCTTGCCGGGGGCTTTCGCCAGAACACACTGGTCTTTCTCTTTCCGCTGTGGCTCTACACCTGGCGCAGCATCCCCTGGCGGTTAAGGATTCTGGCAAGCCTGGTCCTGGCCCTGACCGTCGCGGCCTGGGCAGCAGAGATGATTTATCTCAGCGGCGGGCTGGACGCATACATCACCGCGATGGCTAACCAGAGCAGCAGCAACCTGACTATATCGGCCCAGAGCGGTATCGACACCCTGGCTGTGAATGGGTTGAGACTTTTTATGTACAATGTCTACGCCTTGCCGCTTGGGCTGCCGATTCTGCTAATCGCCGGTCTCTATGCGCTGCGCTATGCATTCAGAATCTGGAGAGACATTCGCGTTCACATTTTGCTGATATGGATCCTGCCGGGCCTGACCTTCTATATCTTCTTTGTGCAGCAGGCGGGTTATATCTTTACGATTTTTCCGGCCATCATCGTAATCGTAGCACTGACATCCATGAAGGTCATCCCCTCCCTGCTGAAGCGCTCGACCCTGCCTGTTGCTTCAGGACTGGCGACGATCCTTATCCTGGCGAACCTCGCTTTCTTCTTCGGAGCGCCACCCTTTTTGTTTAACGATAAGCGCCAGGTCCTGAACACCACCTCATGGCCTGCGATCCACAGTCGCAACGTCATTCTGCACGACAAGATCGACTACATCCGCGCGAATTTCCCGCCTGAGCAGAGTATGATCTTAGCCGATCAGTTTGATTTCCGTATCCCGGCTTACTACCTGCCAAACTACCATCGGATCGATAATTTCCAGGGCAAGTTGGATACAGCGGATTTGAATGGGATTGAATATCTCATTCTATTCAACAAAGAGATCGACCTGGATCTCAATCTGGATTGGCAAACCGATGCGCTCCCCTATGATGAAACCCTGCGCTGGACCGAATTAGCGGCGAACGTGGAATCCTGATCCGCCCGCTGCTGCTTCGTTTAGAAGCACAGCGGGCGAGCGCACAGGTATGGAGTTATTTGGCCTGCGGGATGGTGACGACGAAGCAAGCTCCGCCTTCAGGGGTGTCCTCGTAGTGAATGCTGCCGTGATGGATCAAGACCATACGCCGCACAATTGCCAGTCCCAGGCCTGTGCCGCGTGACTTGGTGGTCGTCAGGGGTTCGAAGAGCTTGCCGATGATGGATTCGGGCACACCCGGCCCATCGTCGCTGATACGGAACTCGATCAGGTCGCCGTCAGCCGGTCGGGCCTTAATCGTCACCTGCGAGCCGCCCTCGTCTTCGATAGCATCCAGAGCATTGTTCACCAGATTCTGAAAGACGCGCGCAAAGCGCTGGCGATCTACGTTGACGGCATAGCCTTCGACCAGCGAGCAGTCCACCACGATTTTCGCGCTGCGTTTGAGTCCCGGCGGCAGCAGCAGCGTCTGTACCGAATCCATGTACTCGACCAGGTCAACGCGCTCAAGCTCGACGTTCTCGTCTTCACGGGCGTAATCCAGGATCTCCTGGGCCATCGACGAAAAGGTGTTGACAAAGGTAATGATCTGCCCGGCAAAGCGGGTCACGTCTTCTTCACTCAAGCCGCCCTCTTGCAGCAGGCCCGCATAGCCCATCACAATGTTGAGCGGGTTGCGCATATCGTGAACCAGACCGCCGACCGTCTGGCCGATCAGGCTGAGGCGTTCAGCGCGGCTAAGGTCCTCACGGGTGGCTTTCAACTCGGCCAGCGTGCCTTCCAGTTCTTTGTGGCGCTGCGCCAGCGATTCATACAGGCGGGCCGCCTGGATAAACAGGGCTGTATTGTGCGACAGAGTCGTCAGCAGGTTAACGTCGTTGGCATTGAAGGTGCGGCCAGGGGCTTCATACATCAGCACCAGCGCGCCCAGACGTTCCTCGTCATAACGCAGCGGGGCACAGATCACCCGGCCATTCTCGAACAGTTGCGTGCTGGTATAGGCATAAAGGGTATTGAGCGCCAGCTCATGACAGCGGCGCTGCCAGAACTGCTCGTCGCTGCGGTGGCCGAAATAGGAAATCGAGCGCAGTTCGGATTCTTCTTCGCTGTAGAGATAGATGATCCCGGCTTCGGCGCGCAGGATGCGGTTGGTCTCCTCCAGCACGGCGCGCATAATCTCGTCCTGGCTCAGGTCGTGACTGGAGATGAGCGAGGCCAGGTCATAGATCAAGTTAAGTTCGTCGTAACGTTCCAGCAGTTCTTCGGCCATCTTGCGCCGCCGCGAGGTCTCCGTCGCCACCACCGAGAGCATCTGAGCCAGGTAGTGGATCGCCGCGATGCTGCGGTCATCATCCTGAAACGCCTCAACCGTGCCCAGGACCTCATCGTTGACCATAATCGGAGCGGTCACTTCGCCATGCGGGATGCTGACATCGCCATACTGCACGATACCGTTTTGATCCCGGATACTGAAGCTGCCCGCCAGCCCAAGCATATCTTCGAGCGGCCTGACCACGTCGTCCAGGGTCTCGTTGGGCAAGAGATCGTTAAAGATACTGGTATTCACCGGTAAATACATCTCATTCGTCGTCATGGTGGTAAATCTCAGCTTCAAGACTGGACTAGTGCTCGTCTTCCCAGATTGCGTTTAGCTTCGCAATGAGGCCGGATGGATTGAAGGGCTTGGTCATAAAGCTGTTGGCACCGCTGGCATTGGCTTGCTCACGGTCGGCATTATGACCACGCGCTGTGAGGATGATGATATTGGGTTCGTAGTCTGGTATCGCGCGGATCTCCCGGCAAACATCGTAGCCATTCATTTTGGGCAGCAGCAGGTCCAGCAAGATCAGGTCGGGGCGCTTCTCTTCGGCAACTTTCAGCGCTTCCAGACCGTCCTCCGCCATGAATACTTCAAGGGGACCAAATTTCGAGCGTTCAAGCACCTGATTGAGCAAAACCCGGGTCAGGTCTTCATCATCGACAATCAGTACGCGCTTGTGTCCGTTGGTATAGTTCATGAATTACTTCGACCAGTGCAATTGCTCGTCCCCATCAGCCTTATTATATAGCACTCTGGTACTATTTACCTCGGAATATTGTGTGAAAATTGCATGGAAATCTTGTTATAAAAGAAATAAAGAAGGGCGCTAGCCGCGCCCTAAGTGGATCGTTGGAGGACTGAAACGTCTCAATCCATGTTGTTGATGATGGCAGTGGCGAACTCGCTGGTCTTGACCTCGGTCGCGCCTTCCATCTGCCGCGCGAAGTCGTAGGTAACGACTTTCTGGCGCAGAGTCTGCTTGTAACCCTTTTCCACCAGCGCCGCCGCTTCGTTCCAGCCGATGTGTTCCAGCATCATCACACCACTGAACAGCAGCGAGCCAGGATTGACCTTGTCCAGGTTGGTATATTTGGGCGCGGTCCCGTGAGTCGCCTCGAAGAGCGCGACCTCATCGCCGACGTTGGCCCCCGGCGCGATCCCAACACCGCCCACTTCTGCGGCGATAGCGTCGCTGAGGTAATCGCCGTTGAGGTTGGTCGTCGCCAGCACATCGTGTTCGCGCGGGCGCAGCAGCATCTTCTGGAAGATGATGTCGGCAATCGTATCCTGGATGAGAATCTTGCCTTCGGGAACCTTGCCGCCGTGCTTCTCGGCCACCTCGTCCCAGGAGATGGTCTCTTCCGGGAATTCCTCGCGGGCCACTTCATAACCCCACTTCATGAACGCGCCTTCAGTGTACTTCTGAATATTGCCCTTATGCACTAAGGTCACGCTCTTGCGGCCCCGGTCAATGGCGTAGCGAATGGCCGCGCGCACCAGCCGCTTGCTGCCGAAAGCGCTCACCGGCTTGATGCCCAGGCCCGCGCCTTCAAAGAAGCCGGTCACGCCCAGGTCCTTGCGCAGGAAACTGGCGAGTTTTTCGTTCTCCGGCGTGCCCGCTTCGAATTCGATCCCGGCATAGATGTCTTCGGTATTTTCGCGGAAGATAATCACGTCCACGTCTTGCGGCTGCTTCAGCGGGCTGGGGACACCCTCGTACCACTTGACCGGGCGGATGCAGCTGTACAGATCCAACACCTGGCGCAGCGTAACGTTCAGGCTGCGGAAACCGCCGCCGACGGGGGTGGTCAGCGGCCCTTTGATGCCGATCAGATATTCGCGCAGTGCATCGAAGGTCTCTTCGGGCATGTAATTGCCGTCGTAGATTCCGGCGGCTTTTTCCCCGGCGTAAATTTCCATCCAGGAGATCTTGCGGTTACCGTGATAGGCTTTCTCGACTGCGGCATCCCAGATGCGTTTGCTGGCGGTCATGATGTCGTAGCCGATTCCGTCGCCCTCGATAAACAACAGAATCGGGTTATCCGGCACGTTCAGTTTGCCATTGGTGGCTGTGATCTTCTGGCCGGTTTCAGGGGGCACTATTTTGTCGAAGGTCATGCGAGATCTATCTCCTTAAACGAACAGTTGCGTGATGGCTTTGCGAAACGCGCCGATTATAGCACACAATCGGTCAGGTTTGGCCTGCTGACGCCTTGTTGTGGACACGGGGCGGCTTGACTATAATTCATGGCAAGCGCAGGGCAGTACAGGAAGGACAGTCCTATGGGGAACTCAGCGATTATCGAGCTGGCAATCGGCTTGATTTTTGTGTTTAGCCTCCTGAGCATTCTGGTCACGCAGATCAATAACATCATCATCAACATCCTCAACCTGAAGGCTGGCGGTCTCAAGAAGCAGTTGGACGAAATGCTCAGCGACCCTGTGATCCGGGCCAAGATTATGACTCACCCGCTGATTCGCATGGTGGATGTCGAAGTTTCGGACTTCCTGCTGACAGATGGCGAGGCGGCTGACCGAAGAAGTCGCCAAGCGCATGACCGAGAATCAGAAGGGTCAGGTCGGCTATATCCCGACCGAGAACTTTGTCGATGTGCTGGTCGATGTGCTGACGGAGCATGTCGGCGACAAGCTCTACGAATTGCTGGAACAGGTCATCGACAAAATGGAACCCAGCGTCGAGAAGTCGAAGTTCCGTCAGCTTCTGCGCCAGATCCGCCTGTCCGGCACCGGCCTGGACGAGCTGCGCAGCATGATTAACGTCCTGAGCGACCCGGAAACACGCCGCCAGATGCTGGTCGCGCTCAACCTGGTGGACGCTGCGCTGGATAAGCTGGAAGCCAGCAGCAGCGACATGATCCCGATCCTGCTGGGCGTGCGCCAGATCAAGGACAAATACCTGGAAACCGCCTTGCTGGCTATCCTCAACACCGCCGAGAACCTGAGCGAAGCGCGTCAGAAAATCGGCGACTGGTTCGAGGGCGGCATGGGGCGTGCCTCTGAGCAGTATATGAAGCACCTGCAGCTCACTTCGCTGATTATCAGCTTCCTGCTGGCGCTGCTGCTGAACGTGGACACGCTGCACATGGCCCGTATCCTGTGGGAAGACCCGGCCCTGCGCAGCTCCGTCGCGGCCACCGCAGAAGCCACCGCCCCGGAACTCATGCAGAATTACCAGGGCACGGTCAACCCGGACCAGACCTCCGGCGATCTGCAGGGCGTGCAGCAGTCCTTCGAGGACGCGCAGAACACGCTCAACACCCTGCTGGAACTGCGTCTGCCGATTGGTTGGGCCTATATCCCGGCCCCCGCTGGCGACCAACAGATAAGCCTGGGTAATGACCGGCTTGGCCCGCGTAATCTCTGGGATTTCTCGCCGGCGAACAATCCCGATGGCTTCCTGAAGTTGTGGGTTCTCAAGCTGGTTGGCCTGCTGCTGACCACGCTGGCGCTGGCGCAGGGTGCGCCCTTCTGGTTCGACCTGCTGCGCAAGCTCACGGGCGGCGGCGGGAGTAGTTCGGACACATGACGGAGCCAATCGAGCCTTTACAATTTGCGGAAACCAGCGAGGGCAGCGGAGCCTTCGGCACTTGGATCCTGGACGAGGACGGCCTGCCCGCCTACCGCTACGACCTGGATCAGCACCGCAGCGCCACAGCCCGTTATGAGCACAGTTTTGGCCTGGACCGGCGTGACCACTGGCATCAGATCGGCAACGACCGCATCACCGCGCTGGCCTCGAACGAAGGCACGGTGCAGGTGTTGATTGCGGATCGCGGCCCGGTCTTCCTCAACCATTTCGAAGCACCGGAACCCAGAACGCTCAAAGGGCGCGGGCTGCTGCTGCTGCGCTGGCTGGCGCGGCAGTATTACGAACGACGCAAGACGCGGGTGGTCCGGCAGATGCGCGATAACCGGGTGCTGCCGCCCCGCACACACCAGCCTGCCAGCCGGGATTACACTTTCGCCGGGGGCTTTAGCTACATTCACGACGGCGAGAAGGTCTGGTCCACCGCTTACCGCTACCGTCCGCGAGGCGCGCAGACCGAGCGCGTCTTCGGCATGGGCTATTTTAAGACTGTGACCGAGTACCGGGGCCTGCGCGTCACCCGCCGGGTGCAGGTGCCCAGCCAGCCGGATCAGGCGGCACAGGACTGCCCGATTCGTCTGGATGACCCGGCGCTGCTGATCGATGTGCAGATCGAAAACCTGGGCGAGCATCCAGTCGAGATCCTGCATTACGAATACTGGGACATCAACCTGCACCAGTTGAAGCTGCAATGGCTGCGCGCCGGGCTGAGCGGCATTATCGGCGATGAAGAACGCCAGATTCTCAACCAGCATTTCAGGGCGCGCATCGGCTGGGATCAGGCGGCGAATGCGCTGCGCTTCCAGCAGGAACCGCGCGACCGCAAGGTCGATCCACAGCGAATCAGCCGCATCGACTGGTCGCCGCCGGGCGTTTTTCTGGCCGATCTCAGCGGCAAACCGGATGGCGCGCTGATCGACAAGATGCGCTTCTTCGGCACGGGCGGTCCGCAGCGACCGGACAGCGTGCGCGATCAGCGTACCGCCGAAGCGCTTCAAGCCAGTGGAGTCGATCCTTCAATGGCGCATTGTCTGGTGCTGATCCGCAGGCTCAACATCGAGGCCGGGGGCAGCGCAGATCTGCGCTATGCTTATGGCGCGACTCCGCCCGGCCAGACGCTTGACTTTCTGGAGCGCTACCGTGAGGCCACGCCCAACAACGGCGATCAGTGGAAAGCGCGCTTGAGCTATTTTGATACCGGCGAAGACCCGGTCCTCAAGCGCGAGATGACCTGGCACGCCTATTATCTGCTCTCGGCGACACTCTACAACGCCTATTACGAGGCGCATCGCATCCCGCAAGGCTCGGCCTACCTCTACCTGCATGGGGCCGATGGCGCGGCGCGCGACCTGGGCCTGGAAGTGCTGGCGCTGACCTATGTGCGTCCTCGATTGGCGCGCGAGATGCTGTGCCAGATGATGATGCTGCGGCACGGCGGGACCGGCGCGCTGACCTATGCCTTTGGCGGCTACGGCGTCCACAGCGACGCGCGCGGCCTGCATTCCTCACCGTCAGACCTTGATCTCTTCTTCCTGATGGCCCTGCACGAGTACATTGGCGCGACCGGCGACCTGGGTTTTCTGCAACATGAGGTCGAGTTTTACCCGCGCCATAACCCGAACACCCTGCCCCCTGGCGCAGCAGGGCCGCACGGTGCTGGATCACGTGCGCGCTGCCGTCACCCACCTGCTGGAGGGCATCGGCACCGGCAGTCATGGCCTGCTGCGAGTCGGCAGCGGCGACTGGTCCAATTCCATCGTGGTCGAACCCTCCGTCAGCGATGGACCCGACGGCTACGCGATTGAAAACTCCAAGGATCGTGGCGAGTCGATTCCCAACACGCAGATGGCGCTCTACGTGCTGCCGCGTGCCGCCGCGCTGATTGAAGGTCTCGACCCTGATCTGGCTGCGAAGATGCGCCAGCCCCTGGAGGCGCTTCAGACTGCTGTAATGGCTTACTGGGATGGGCACTGGTTCGCCCGCGCTGTGCTGCGCGATGTCTGGGATAACCCGGTGACGCTGGGCGACGACCGCATGGACCTGGAAGCGCAAGTCTGGCCGCTGATCGCGGGCTTCCTGAGCGACGAGAACGAAGCCGCGTTGATCGAGTCGATTTGCAGTCTCAGCGACGATCCCTCCCCGGTGGGTGCCATGCTGGTGACGGGATCCGTCTGGCCCGCCATCTCCCAATTGCTCACCTGGGGCTATACACGCCACCACCCGGACCTGGCCTGGCGCTCGCTGACTCGGAACACGCTGGCAAGCCGCGCAGACGCCTTTCCGAACGTCTGGTACGACATCTGGTCCGGGCCGGATGGCATCGACGCGCACACGGGCCAGCACCTGGGCCAGCCCGGTCACGCCCATGACCGATTTCCCGGTGATGAACGCCAATCTGCACGCCATGTCGCTGCTGGGGCTGGTCCGCGTCTGCGGCATCGAGGCGAGCGTCGAAGGCCTGCTCATTCGCCCCTGTGTGCCGCGCAAGCAGTTTGTACTGGATACACCGCTGATCTCGCTGGACCTGCGCGCGGGACGCTTGCGCGGGGTCTATCACGCCTGTGTCGATGGCAGCCGACGGCTCACGATTGAAAAGCCCGCCGGGACCGTCTGGATCAGCGCACGCAGCGGCGAGCGCAGCCTGAGCGATTTCGACCCACAGGCGGCACAGATCGCGCTAGACATTCAGTTCACAGCCGGAGACGACTTGCTGTTTGAGGTCGTATGGGCGGCGAGTTCCTGACGCCCGTCCTGAAGCAAGAATAAATCAGCAGGCTGCCCGGCTAAGCAGGTGGAAATGTTTCCTGACCGTAGCGTGCCTCAATCGCCATCGCGTGAGCGATGCGTTCTTTTGTGACCGGCGGCGGCGATGCGTTGGGGTCTGTCACCACTTCGCCCACTTCCATAAGGAAGCCCTCAAACCCAGCAGGCGAGACAGTCGCCAGGATTCGCGCGGGTCCTTGCCCGATATTCTTGAAGCTGTGTATTGTGTCACGTGGAACATGGACGTAATCACCCGCAGCGACACGAATTGTCTGCTCATTGACTGAAAATTCGAGTGTGCCTTCCAATACGTAGAACTGTTCTTCCTCCCGGTGGTGAATATGGGGCATGGGGCCTTTTCCTGGTGGGATCATCGACAGCCAGGTACTGTAGCTGCCGCCCAATTCGTCGCCGGTCACGAGAAAGGTGAACATAATACCAAAAGCCCAGTATGCGCGACCTGTTCCCGCTGGTACATGGACAGTGCTTGCCACTTTCAATCTCTCCTTAAGCGCAATGTTTGGAAAAGCCCACAGCCTCGATGATGCGGTTCCATTTCAACTCAAGCTTATATCGACAAGAATTGCTTTACGTATAATGTAACAGAAGTCACCGCATTTGTTACACATCCCTGCTGCCGGGGTGCGTTTTCCGGCGAAAAGCGCTAAAATCGGGCCGTTATCGACAGATAGAGTGTGAAGCTCATGAGCCAGCGAAGCCGGCAAAGCCTGAGTGCCTTCCTGAACATGATCCGCAGCGATGATTACCTGGTGCTGGATACCGAAACGACCGGCGTGAACCACGCGGAGATCGTGCAAATCGGCATCATTGACGCGCAGGGAACCGTCCTGATGGACACGCTGGTCAAGCCGATTCACCGCATCCCCTATCAGGCGACGGCGATTCACGGCATCACCGACACGATGGTGATCGACGCGCCGCCCTGGGCTGAAGTCACGACTCAGGTCGAAGCGCTGCTGCGCGACCGCGATCTGATCGTCTATAATGCCGCCTTTGACCGCAAGATGATGCACCAGAGCGCGGCCAGCGCCGGGCTGCCCAAGACGGATTGGAAAACCTTCAGCCGCTGGTGGTGCGCAATGGAAGCCTATGCCGAGGCTTATGGGGCACGCAATCATCTCACGCGGCGGCTACCGCTGGCATAAGCTGGTGGATGCGGCACGCCACTACCGCATCCCCGTGGTCGATGCGCACAGCGCCCTGGGCGATGCCAAACTCACGCTGGCGGTCGTCAAGGCGATGGCTGAGCAGCTTCCCGCATCCCTAAGACGCCGTGCCGTTCAGGGTCGCATCGCAGCCCTGGGCCAGCAAGGTCGGGATAGAGGCCGTCAGCGCCACCTCTTTAATATCGGCTGAACTCAGATGCCAGACATCTTCCTGTGGAATATCCGGCGGATGCAGATTCGATTTGTGCGTGACAATGCAGCCTGCGTACATGTGCTGCGTGCCATCGGTATGCTGGGCCAGCACAACCGCCGAAATGGCGACGTGCAGATTGCCCGCCCCGGCGTCAATGAAGGTCGGCGGCTGAACGATCAACTGCGCGCTGACCGTATCCGCAAAGCCGTTGGCAAAAGCTGGTATAGGAATCAGCCGGCGCATTCTGCCAGTAATTGTAGGCCCGTTGATACTCCCCGCGATTGATGGCATTGTAATAGGAGGCCAGCAAATCGACCGGGCTGTTCGGGTTATCGTAGGCAAGTGGCTGCGGCACGGGCGTCTGAGCCGAGACCGGCGTCCACAGGGCCAGCAGCATTCCGACCAGCAACAGATACTTCATAGGGTACTCCTTCCGTGAGCCAGACAAGAACTGATCCGGCTGAATTAGCTCAGCCGAACCAGGAGGAATTCAGGATAGGACGGCCTGACTTCTTACCCACCCTACGCCTGAACGGCAGGAGAACGATCCATCCAGCGATCTATTTGGGTATGGGCCAGGTGAACCATGACCTAAGCCACTGTTCGAATGATAACCAACAAAACCACGCCGAAGCCTAAGCAAATTGTTCGGATCAGAGTGTATCAAAACGGCTCATTGGATGTAGGGGAGGGTCCGAGACTCTCCCCTACGACACACGATTTCTTGGCTGACTTGCCGGCTAAACAAAAACATTTTCGGCTGATGGCTTAGATCGTGCAGGTCTGGGCCAGCAGCGCCGGAATCGAGCTGGTGAGAGGCACTTCCACCAGATGCGCGGAATACAGATGCCAGACATCGGGCTGCGGAATGTCAGGCGGCTGAAGGTTCGATTTGCGCGTGACAAAGCAGCCGTAATACATGTGCTGCGAACCATCCCTGTGACCTGCCAGCACAAGGGTCGGAATCTCTACGTAGAGGCTGCCTGCTGCCACACCTGCCTGCACCGGCGGCTCCACGATTAACTGGACACTGAGCGTATCGGCGAAGCCATTGATGAACTGGCTGTAGGTATTCGGCGGCGACTGCCAGTAGGCATAGGCGCGCTGGTATTCCTGATGCTGGATGGCATTGTAATAGGAGGCCAGCAGCGCGACCGGACTGTCCTGATTGTTATAGTACGGAACCGGCTGCGGCGGCTGCGCGGACACGGCAGCGGGGAAGATGAAGGCCAGAATCAGGCCGAGGATGATGAGATATTTCATGCACTTGTCCTTTCGCAAAGCGCGCAGGGGGGCTGCGCCTCAATCCACTGCCTGCATTATAGTCCTGCCGCGTTAACAGCGTATAAGTGGTCTTATGCAATTCCGGCGTGACGAACGCTGCTCGCTATTCAATATACGAGACACCAGAAGCATAGGCTATTCTATTTGAAATATATCTTTAATAGAGATTAGAATCAGTAGTCAGATAGATCACGCCTGATGCCATTAATTCTGGCAACGGAAACACTGTGCCGGAGCCAATGGAAATTGAGAAATTTCATCCAATTCATGCCGGAGGTAATTTATGGAAGCGTATTCTGAACATAGCGAAGCCGCTTATCGCAAGTTGCAGAAATTACTATATGACGTATTGCCACCCACACACCCTGAAATGCGGGCACTGAATGAGATGGTAGAGTTTATTCGCTACTGTCCGTGGGGAACAAAACAGTTCGACGAAATAAAAGACCAAGTATTCGACGGTGGGATGGACTATGACGGTGAGGGCAGTCTAAAGCTATATTTCACTCTTGCTACCGATACGTTTGCAGAACGTTTCAAGCAACTGCTGGCCGCGTACTTCAGACACTCGCCACCGCCACAAATCTCGGATACGTTAAGAGACCCAAATCAGCTCATTTTCGCGCCGGTGCCAGAGGACCCTTCACTTGCTATTGATCGGCTTGCACATGACCTTGCATGGGGAGTTTATCATAAGCTCTGGGAGAACGAATTCAAGATATTTCGCGAATTCTCAAACTGGAGCTTTGAGTACGAAAACAACTTTAATCTTCAGTTCTATATCTATACAACATGGCTTGAAGAGATTCCTGATCTCAAACTACTTGATCAATTGGGTTGGATAAGACACGAGGGGCATCGGGGCGGCCAGATCCATGTATACCAAGTGACAAGTTCCGCACTACAATTGTCCAGGAAGCCGATTACCGCTTCGATCTTTATTTCCTATCGCCGCAAACAAAGTAGTGCCCTGGCCCTGCTCATCGTAGCGCGTTTTAAGGAGCACGGTCACTATCCGTACCTTGATATGGGCCCCGAACCCGAACCAGAGAACAGGCTAGTTCGCGGTGAAGATTGGGAAGTACAGCTAAAACGAGCTGTACAGTCACGTGACAATTTCATCGTGTTGATGGGACCCGAAACGTTCGATGAAAACTCTTATGTCCCGATTGAAATTGGCTGGGCATTGGATGCGGAAAGAAAAATCCGTATTTTGCCTTTGTGGCACCATGGTTTCAATCCAGCGGAGCATCTGCCGCCGAACATCGACACTCGAATTAGAGAACTGGTGAACAAGACACAGGCATATGAGGTAGAAAAGGAAAATCCAAAGCAATATAACGCAACGTTGGACGAACTACTGATGGACTTCGGTATTGTCGTTTGACGTGTAACACACATCTCCAAAAACAATTCTCAGCGCCAGTGGTCCATTAGGAAATTGGCGTGTCCAGGTCAGACCTGTAAGCCGCATTCTGTCGAGGGCGATCATCTATCTAGCACGCCGGTTACCCGGCGCGTCAAGCAGCATACCCGGCGCTTTTTGCGGGTGCGGGCCGCACCAATGCGCCTGTTTGCCTTGCTCCCGGTGGGGTTTGCCTGGCCGCGTGCATCGCTGCCCGCGCCGGTGGTCTCTTACACCACCTTTTCACCCTCACCTCGTCGCCGAGGCAATCTGTTCTCTGTGGCACTCTGCCGTCGGGTTGCCCCGCCTGGCCGTTAGCCAGCACCGTGCCCTGTGGAGTGCGGACTTTCCTCTCCGCCGCCGAAGCAGCGCAGCGATCACCCGGTCAACCTGGACGCCCTCATTTTACAGCATGGAAGCGCTGCTCTACAGGGTGTTATAATGCCGCCCATGATCCGAAAATCCACCCAATTCTGGAGTCTCATCACCCTGCTGCTGCTGGTCATCGCCGCCAGCCGATTCACTCGTGTGGCCGGGATGACGATGAACCGCGACGAAATCTGGTCGGTCTGGCAGACGCTCGGCACGCCCGCGCAGATTCTCCAGTGGACGCCTTACGACTGGCCGCCGCTCTATTACCTCAGCCTGGGCGCGTGGCGCATGGTCGCCGGGGCTTATCCCGCCGCGCTGCGGGCCTTCTCGGCGCTGTGCTTCATGCTGGGGAGCGCCTTTTTCTACCGGGCACTGCGGCGGCTGCGCGGGCATCCGGCAGCGCTGCTGGGCACCCTGGTCTATGCGGGCCTGGGCTTCAGCATCCTGCTCAGCCTGGAGGTGCGCGGCTATGCCCTGCTGATGGGCCTGATGCCGCTGGCGCTGTGGCTGCTGCTGCGCTATGTCGATCATCCCGGTTGGGGACGGGCGCTGCTGCTGGCCCTGTGCCTGAGCGCCATGTTCTACAGCTCGCTGACCAGCATCGGCGCGCTGGCGGTGCTGGTTCTCTTCGCCGTGATCTATTACGGTCGCAGCGCCTGGCGCGGCTGGCGTCCGGCTCTGCTGATCTCTACTGTTCATCCTGCCGGAGATCATCGACAAGGCACGGATCACGGTGGCGCGCGTGCAGGCAACTCAGAACCTGGATGCGGGGCCGCTGCCGCAGGCGCTGGCGGGCCTGTACCGGGATTACGGCGGCTTTCCCCTGGTCGCGCTGATCTGGCTGGCACTCTTCGGGCTGGCCGCCCTGTTCATCTTCCGGCAGGAGCGCCGCCTGAGCCGTCTGAGCGCCGCGCTGCTGGCCTGGGTGCTGCTCGCGCCGCTGCTGCTGTATCTGGCGAACCCGGTCCTGGGCTTCTTCTCGCCGCGTTACGGCTGGTGGATCCTGCCCGGTATCGCCCTGTGGACCGGCTGGGGCCTGAGCCTGCTGCCCGCCGCGTTTGATCGCATCCTCTACCCACTGCTGGCGATTCTGTGCTTCGTGCCGCTGCCGACCTCCGGCCAGTATCAAATCTGGCAGAATCTCTCGCCGCTCAACGAGAACTTTGCCTGGCTGCGCGATCAGATGACCTGGGGCGATGTCCTGCTCAACGATCCTTACAACGACTGCGGCAGCTTCATGGAGTGGGATTATTACCGGCGCGTCTATTTCCCCGCCGGGCTGCGCTTCGTCGATGCGCCGGGCGATGAACGGCGCGTCTGGGTGCTCAACGCGGGCGATCAACCGGAATCGGTGCAGAAAGCGCTGGCCGCCAACTACGTGCCGGGGCGCTTCGTGGGGCCGCCGAGCTGCACCTTCCGCCTCTACGAATCGCCGCCGGACCGCGAAGGCATCCGCTTCGCCAATGGGATGCGTTTTCACGGCGCGGACCTCATGGAAGGCGAAAATCCGGCCCTGTCCACCGTCGCCCGTCACGAGCAAGAAGCCACCCGGCTGCGGCTGTGGTGGTCGGTCGATGAACCGGTCGCGCTCGATTACAGCGTGAACAGCTATCTATCCTGGCAGGGGAGCATCCAGGACAGCATAGACGGCCCACCCACGCCCTACTATCCACCCGATGCACCCGCCGAAACCAGCCGCTGGGTCCCCGGCCAGCTTTACCTGGAAGCGCGCTCGCTGAACACAACGATTTACTCGGGCACCTATCTGGTCGAGATGGTGGTCTACTTCTGGCAGGATCGCACGCCGGTTGCCGTCCCCGGCGCGGATGCCGATGGTCAACTGCGCATCCAGCAGATCCTGGTCAAGGCCTTCTAGCGTAGGGCTTCCGGCATAAAAACGCCTGTTGTCTATGCCCTGTGATCGGTTTACAATGGGCTTTGGGTGCCGGGGGATAGTCAACAGCTATCCCCTATTCTTTTAACAGGGAAAGCGATGGCAACACGCGCAACGCGGCAAAACCTGCCGCCGGTGCAGCGGCGTTTTCAACGGCTCGCTGACAATCTGCTCAGCCTCATCGCCAGCGGCGACCTGATTATCCTGGCGCTGGTCTTCCTGGTGCTGCTTATGCCGGTGCTGAGCCTCCAGGCTGCCGAATGGCCGCTCAACCTCAGGACCCTGCTGCCGGTGGTCACGCTCAGCGTGATCTTCGGCTACCTGCTGGCCCGCAGCCACTATAACGAACTGCTGGCCCTGGTCATGAGCGCGATCTATGGCGGCGCATTCGTCCTCTTTTTCGCCGCGCTAAACGAAGGCGGCGGCCTGCTGCAAGGCACCTACAGCGTGTTCCGGCGTGGATTCGACTGGCTGCTGGCGGCTTTCACCGGGGGCATCAACCAGGACGAACTGGTCTTTACCATGCTGATTGCGCTGCTGCTGTGGTTCCTGGGCTACAGCGCGGCCTGGCACGTCTTCCGCATCGACCGCGTCTGGCGCGCGATTCTGCCGCCAGGCCTGATTCTCATCACCAACAGCATCTATTATGCCGGTGAGCGCAACCTCGATCTTTACCTGATCATCTTCATGTTCAGTGCGCTGCTGCTGGTGGTGCATTCCAATCTGGACGCCCGCGAATGGGACTGGTACGTCAACGGCATCCGCGTGCCGAAGCATCTACGGCAGCAGTTTTACCGCATGGGGGCCATTTTCGCGCTGCTGGCGCTGTTGGTGGCCTGGGTGATCCCGGCCAGCGATTTGCAGGACCGGCTCGACCGCTTCCACGAGTTTCTGGCACAGGACCCGCTGACCGAACTGGGCGAGTTCTGGAACCGGCTCTTCGCCGCCGGGGATATTCAAGGCCCGGCCACGACCGATTATTACGGCAGCGATTCGCTTCAGCTTGGCGGCGCGATCCAGCTTGGCGAGCAGGAAGTGATGCTGGTCGCTGCCCCTGCCGGACGGCGCTACTATTGGCGCTCGCGCGTCTTCGATACCTACGAAAACGGGCGCTGGCTGCCTGCTGCGGATACCCGCCTAAGCGATCCGCAGGCTCCCCTGGAGATCGCATACGAAGATTACGTGCCGGAGTCGCGGGTTGTGGTTCAGCAGACCTTTACGATGACCCTGCCCGCCTCGCGCCTGGTTTATGCCGCGCCGCAGCCGCTGAACGTGGACCTGCCGACGCGCACCGATCTGCGCTACATCGGCCTGGATGACCACTTTATCAACCCGGACGACAGCGCCGACCAGAACGTCAAGGCGATGAACATCTCGGCGATTCGCCCGGCTAAGGTGCTGCGCCGGGGCGACATCTACACCGTCACCAGCCTGATGTCAAACGCGACCGCCAGCCAACTGCGCGCTGCCGGTTTGAATTACCCGGCCTGGGTGACAGACCTATACCTCTACGTTTCATCCTCGGTGACGCAGCGCACGAAGGACCTGGCCCGGCAGATCGTGACGCAGGCGGGCGCGGTCACACCGTATGACCAGGCTAAGGCGATTGAATCCTGGTTGCGCCAGAATATCATCTACCAGGAGATGATCCCGGAACCGCCCGAAGGTCAGGACCCGGTCGATTGGCTGCTGTTCGACTACAAGCAGGGCTACTGTAATTATTACGCTTCCGCCATGATCGTGATGCTGCGCTCGCTGGGGATCCCGGCGCGCATGGCTGCTGGCTTCGCGCAGGGCACCTACGACGCCAGCTTGCAGCAGTTTGTGGTTGAGGAACGCGATGCCCACACCTGGGTCGAGGTCTATTTCCCCGGTCACGGCTGGATCGAATTTGAGCCGACTGCCGCGCAGGCTCCGCTGAATCGCAGCGACGAAGCGCCGGTCTTCCAGCTTCCCTCGCCCACCTTGCAGCCCAGCCCATCGGCCACCAACACACCGACGGTCACGCCGACGACACCGCCACCGCCCACACTGCCGCCGATCAACAACGAGGGCCGCAGCCTGCCCACGCCCACGCCGACCTTTACGCCCAGCCCGACAGCCACCGCGACGCCGATCATTCTGCCGACGGTGCCGCCGCCGGTGGAGCGCATTCAGAACCAGAACAACAGTCTGCTGAGCTTTATCCTGCCGCTGTTGAAAGTCGTGGCTGTGATTCTTGCGTTGATTATCCTGCTTGTGGTGATTGCGCTCATAACCTGGTGGTGGTGGGAATGGCGCGGGATGCGCGGCCTCAGCCCGATTACCCGTGCTTATGCCCGTATGGAGCGCTATATCCGGCTGATCGGCATCCACCTGTCCTCAGACCAGACCCCTATCGAACGCCGCCAGCGCATCGTCCGCACGCTGCCCCAGGCCGAACACCCGGTCACAGCGATTACCAATCTCTACACCGCCGAGCGCTATGGCCCCGGCCAACGGCATCCGATGGACTTTGCCGAGGAGTCAGATGCTGCCGACGCCGCCTGGACCGATACCCGCAGCAGCATTCTACGCCGCTGGCTGGCTCGCCTCGTGAAGCCCTGGCAGCGAGATCGAGGCCAGTGATAATCGAGCGAGCGAGCCGGAGTGCCTTAGTGTTCGTTGATGACGCTGAAGACCATCGGGCGGCGCTTGGTCTCGTTGTACAGGATCTTACTGACGTTATCCTGGATGATGTCGCGGCGGCGGCCATTGCGGCTGGGTGAGGCCTTTTCCAGCGTGTCCTGAACGGTCGCCTTGACCATGTCAATCAGCGCTTCGCCTTCACGCAGGTAGATAAAGCCGCGCGAGATGATCTCCGGCTCGCCCAGCAGCTTGCCCGTCTTGCGATCTACATTGACGACCACCATCAGGAAGCCATCGCGGGCCAGGATCTCGCGGTCACGCATCACGGCGCGGCCCACATCGCCCACACCGCTGCCATCGACGAAGACATAACCCCCGGGGACCCGCTCGCCAAGGCGCAGACCGTGCTTGTTGGCGAGGAGGGTGACGCCGTTCTCAATCACGAAGACGTGATCCTCTGACACACCGGCCTGCTTCGCCAGTTTGGCGTGCTCGCGCAGGTGCCGCAGTTCGCCATGTACCGGCAGGAAGTACTGCGGGCGCACCAGGTTGAGCATCAGCTTCATTTCTTCCTGACGCGCGTGGCCGGAGACATGCACCGGCGCAATCGGGTCATAAATCACATTCGCGCCGCGCTGGAACAGCTTGTTGATCGTGCGGTAGACCATCTCTTCATTGCCCGGAATGGCATGGGCCGAGATGACAATCGTGTCGCCTTCCATGACGTCCAGGAAGCGATGCTGGCCGATTGACAAGCGACCCAGGACCGCTGAAGGTTCACCCTGCGTGCCGGTGACCATGACCACGAGCTTGTGCGGCTGGTGGTTGTTGATGTTTTGCAGTTCGACCACCAGATCGTCGTCTACGTCCAGCAGACCCATCGCGCGCGCCGTTTTGAAGTTCTCGTTCATGCTGTAGCCAGCGATCACCAGCTTGCGACCATAGCGCCGGGCGTAATCCGCCACCTGCTGGATACGATTGATGTGCGAGGCGAAGGTCGCCACCATAATACGGCCTTTGGCGTCGCGGAAGACGTCGTCAAAGGCTTCCGAGACCACAGTTTCCGACGGAGTCCAGCCGGGTTGATCCGCGTTGGTGCTGTCAGCCATCAGCAGCAGCACACCGCGCTGCGAGAATTCCGCCAGTTTGGCGTAATCCGGCTTCTTGCCATCGACCGGTGTGTTGTCGAACTTGTAATCGCCCGTGTGGACAATCAAGCCCTGCGGCGTGGTAATGCCGAAGCCCACGCAGTCCGGGATACTGTGGCAGACATGGAAGCTCTCGACCTTGAAGGGACCAAGCTGAAGCTCGTCGCCCGCTTCGAAGACGTTGATCGTCGTCTGATCTTGCAGGCGCGCATCCTGAATCTTGACCTTCAGCAGCGCCGCCGTCAGCGGGGTAGCCCAGATGGGTGTGCCCGGCAGCGACTTGATGACATGCGCCACTGCACCGGTATGATCTTCGTGCCCGTGTGTATAGAGAATGCCGTGAATTTTCAGGTCATCTCGTTCCAGCAGGTAGCGGAAATCCGGGATGATGTAATCCACGCCCAACATATCATTCGAGGGGAACATGATGCCGGTATCAACGATGATGGCGTCATTGCCAAGCTCGAAGACGGTCATGTTCTTGCCTATTTCACCGAGTCCCCCCAGAGGGACAATCCGTAACTCACGTTTTGCCATACGTTAAACAGCCTGATGGCGTGCAGCCCTCAGGTCACATCCTTTCAATATTTAATTAACCGATTTTCTTAAGAAGGGAAAGTTTATAGGATTAATTTATTGTCGCCTATTATAACACAGATAACGTCTGTATTGCGCTCTATCTGTGAGTTTGATTCCATCCTCAACCCATTTCTGGCTCGACCGCATAACGCGCGCGCACCGCGTCGTGAAGCTGGTTGACCACCGCCAGCACGGCCTCCGGGTTGTGCGCGCCCGGCGAGCCACCGGCCTCGACAAAGGCATTGCGCAGAATCTGGCCCCAGTTGCCCGTGCTGCGCAGCTTGGGGTCGCCCACAAACTGCTCAATGGTCTGGGCGCGATTGCCGCTTGGCGGCGCAAGCATCCGGTTCAGGCTGGTATACACGTCGTCAATATCGCGGGGGGTAAGATCCAGTGTATCAGACAGCGCTTTATGTGCATAGATTCGTTTCATCTCATAGAATTCGGTCAGCGTCATCTGGGTCCCGGCGGCGGTGGTCAACACCATATCGCTGCCTTCGTAATCGCTGCGCGTCTGCATTCTCTCGAAAGTGCTGCGATCCAGCGGCCCCAGGATCGCCCAAAGCTCCCGGTCGGCATACATCGGCTCCAGGTCGCAGCCGTACCGGCGGAAATAACGCTCGATAATCGAGTGACTGAAGGCGAAATCGGTCAGCACCGCCGCCACCCGTGAGACACTGACGTTGGCAGGCATCCCCGTACTTTCCAGGGTGCAGATACGCTTGCCGGTCGCCAGGTCAGGCCGCAGACGACCAATCGGGTTATGCATGGCCGAGATCGGGAAACCGGGTGTCTCGCCGTTGTAAAGCAGCGCCCGCGCCGTCGAATTGACGCGCTCGCTCGCCAGCAGCCCGGCGAATTTGTCCATGTCGCCCGGCATGATATGCGGGTTGAGCGGCATCTCGACAAAGCGCCCGGTGATGCTCGACTGCCGCAGATATTCGCGGACACACAGGCGCTCAGCATCGCAGGTGCCGTTGACAAAGGGGCCGCCCTTGAGCACCGCCCCGTTGGCGATAGCGGTCGCGCTGTGCAGCAGGGTGTAAAAGGCGAAGAGGCCCAGCGCCTCGGAACGCCCGGCCAGATCCAGGTGAATGTGGATACCCTGGAGGCGGAAGACCTCGACGTGATGGCTGCTGGCGGGCATGTGATAACGCTGGCGCACTTCGTCCAGCCGCTGCGCGTATTCCGGCACCTGGCTGTTGACGTCCAGCATCAGGTCCACCGCCGTCTGCACCTTCGGGTCCATGCTCATCTTGAAATCGGAGCGAGTCGGGTAGGCGGACATCAACGCGATGCGCAGCCCGGTCTCATCGCAGGCTGCTGTCAGCGCCGCCATCATCCCGGCCAGCGAGCGGCGAGTCTGGCGGTAGCTCAGGCTGGGTGCGACGTGCGCCTCCACCTGATACTGGCAGGCTTCACGGTCCAGACGCGGGTAGATGCCCAGCCGCTGCGCATGATCGTAATACAGGCGGATAAAGTCCTGCATCTCGGCTTCGCTGGGCGATTCGCCATGCGTATGCACCAGCCCCAACTCGACCTCAGCGCCCAGGGCACGCAGCTTCTGCGGTTGGTCATCGGTCTCGGTGATGTTCTGGTGATTGACGGCGGGGTTGAGATCGTAGGGGATAATGCTTTCCAGCAGCGAGCGTCCGCTGCGATAGCGCTGGCTGACCGCACTGCCCAGCAGACAGCTTACACCGCCGGATTCGGCCAGGTAAAGCTGCGCCTCGCCCTCGGCGGCCTCATCAAAATAGGCCCGCACCGGGACCCCAAGCGTCTCGGAGAGTCGCGCCATCGACGGTG
This sequence comes from uncultured Chloroflexia bacterium, assembly GCA_963772595.1. Taxonomy (GTDB): domain Bacteria; phylum Chloroflexota; class Anaerolineae; order Aggregatilineales; family Phototrophicaceae; genus CAVYXZ01. The sequence continues at coordinate 500,356 of CAVYXZ010000007.1, forward strand.
GCCCCGTGTGACCATCGACGATCATGTGCCGGATTTCCTGGATAAAACCCAGCTTCAGCCGTTCGACCTCTTCCCAGGGAAGCGCGCGGCTGTAGGCGATGAGTGCATCATTGCTCGGTAAGGGCGTTTCCATAAAAGCGAAGGCGTCCTTGTCTACTCTGCCATTGTCTCGGATTTGGCACATTTGTACAAGCCGCAGATTCAGCCCGCCGCTGGAAAATATTCTCGTTTGGCACTATAGTTGATCTCAATCCTATCCAACCTGCACGCACCGTGAGGCTGCCATATGAGAGAGATCTGGCCTTTACCCAAGATCGAGATACGTGAACTGAGCAGTATCCAGGAATCACGGCCTACCGCGCTGCTGACGGGAGGCCCGGCCTGGGCAGCCGCTGGCCCTCAACTCGACCTTCCGGTAGTCGTCCAGGCGGAACCGCATAAGGCAGATTATGACTTCTTCCGCGACCTGGCCGAAAACCTGCCGCCTCAGGTCGAGGTGGTCTACGGCGTGGGCGGCGGGCTGGCATCTGACGCGGCCAAATTCATCGGTCGCCAGCGCAATCTGCCCACTATCGTCATCCCTACCGCCCTGAGCGTGGACGGCTTTTTTACTTCGATTGTCGCCGTGCGTGAAGAAGGCAGCGTTCGTTACGTCGAAACCGGCCCCTCGGACAAAATTATCATTGACTGGGACGTGGTGCGCAACGCACCGCCCAGCATTCGCGGCACCGGCATCGTCGAACTGCTGAGCATCGTCACCGGCCTGCTGGACTGGCGCTACGCGGCGGAACGCAACCGCAACACGCCGGAAACTCGCTTTGTCCCCTGGGCAGCGGGGCTGGCGGCAGGTATCGCGCAGCAGGCCTTTAAGATCGCGCGCGGAGTTGGCGCGGGCGATGTCGATGCGCTGGAAAACCTGCTGGATCTGATCTGCATGGAAGTGCAGTTGACCAATCAACTCGGCCACAACCGGCCCCAGGAAGGCGCGGAGCAGTTCTTCGCCTATGCCATCGAGCCGCGCACGGCCAGCGGACGCGGTGTGCCTTATGCCGATCTCGTCGGCCCTGGCATTCTGATCGCAGCGGCCCTGCACGGCCAGGACATCTCCCCTATTCGTGAGACGATTGCCTCTGCGGGGGTCCCGCTCAACCGGCTGCGCCGTGACGACATTGTCGATACCATCCAGCGCCTGCCGCAGTTCGTCAAAGACCATAATCTGCCTTACTCTATCCTCAACGACCTGGACAGCGAGTCGCTGGATGTCGATGACCTGCTGGTCACAACGGGCCTGGACAGCGCGCGCTAGGCACTGGAGCACACACTATGATCGGATTCGGTACCGACGGTTGGCGGGCTGTTATCGCCGACACGTTTACCTTTGCCAATTTACGCCTGATCGCTCAGGCGGTCGCCGGGGCCGTTAACAAGCAGCATCAGGGCGATGACCCACCCCAGGTCATTATCGGCTACGACACACGCTTCCTCTCGGATCGCTTTGCGATGGAGGCCGCGCGCGTCCTGGCAGGGAACGGCATTGTCGCCTGGCTGACCCGCACTGATACGCCCACGCCCGCCATTTCCTATAACGTCAAGCTGAAAAATGCCGACGCCGGGATCGTCATCACGGCCAGCCACAACCCGCCGCGTTACAACGGCTTCAAGCTCAAAGCGCCCTACGGCGGCAGCGCGACCGCCGAGCAGTGCCTGCTGGTCGAAGAAGAACTGCTGGCGATGGAACGCCGCGCCCAGGGGCCGAACATGCTCGACTATGAGCGCGCCATCAATATGGGCCTGATCCAGCGCTTTGACCCCAGTTGGGAGTATTACCAGCATCTCAGCGAACTGGTCAACATCGACAAGATCTCCGAGCGCGAACTCAAGGTGGTGGCCGACAGCATGTGGGGCGCGGGACGCGGGGCTTTCCTCTCGATTCTATCGCGCACCCGCAGCCGGGTCAGCGAGATCCGCGCCGAACTCAACCCTGGCTTCGGCGGCGTGCATCCCGAACCGATTCTGCGCTACCTCAACGATCTGGTGGCAGCGGTCCAGCGGGTACAGGCGGATGTCGGCCTGGCAACCGACGGTGATGCCGACCGCATCGGCGCGATTGACGCCCAGGGCAATTTTGTCGATCCGCATCACGTCTTCGCCCTGGCGCTGCGGCATCTTGTTGAAAACCGGGGTCAGCGCGGGGCCGTCGTCAAGACCGTCTCAACCACCTTCATGATTAACAACCTTTGCGAAGCCTATGACCTGCCGCTGCACGAAACACCGGTCGGCTTCAATCACATTGCCGACCTGATGATGCAGGAAGACATTCTGATCGGCGGCGAGGAAAGCGGCGGCATCTCGATTCGCGGCCACATCCCCGAAGGCGACGGCATTCTGATGGGCCTGCTGCTGCTGGAGATCATGGCCTATGCCGGTGCGCCGCTGCACGAAATCGTGGCCGATTTGCAGGCTAAATTCGGCCCGGCCCACTACCGCCGCATCGACAAGCGCCTCAGCAAGCAGCTTCCCAAGCGCGAGATCGTCAAGCGCCTGGCGGACAGCGCGCCGAAATCGCTCATCGGGCAGCAGGTCACGAGCGTAGATACCTTCGACGGCATCAAGTACAATCTGGCCGACCACAGTTGGCTGCTGATCCGCCCCAGCGGGACCGAGCCGGTGCTGCGCATTTATGCCGAAGCGCGCGATCCTGAAGCGGTAGAGGAACTGATGACCTTTGGCAGCGACATGGGCGACAGTCTGATTGGCTGATGGCCGAGTTCTTTCGTGTCGCATTCACGGTCATTACGCCTATTTTCGTGACCGCTGGCCTGGGCTTCTGGTTTGGCCGCCGCTTTAAGCCGGACCCGAGCACCATCTCCCGGCTGGCAATATACATCTTTCTCCCGGCCCTGGTCTTCCGCGGTATCGCCGAATCTAACCTGCCCCCTTCGGCCATCGGACAGGTCTTTGTGCTGGCCTTCTCGATCTCGATCAGCATCACCGTCGTCGCCAGCCTCGTCGTCCGCTTCTTCAAACCTGTACCCGATAAGACCCGCAGCGCCTTCGTCGTCAGTGCCATGATGGCGAACGCGGGCAATTACGGCCTGCCGTTCATCGAATTTGCCTTTGGCTCGGCGGGGATTCCGGTGTCAATCATCGTCTTCATCGCCTCGTCAATCTCCAACTATACGCTGGGCATCTACGTGGCCTCGTCCGGCGATGCAACCCTTCGTCAGGGAATCATGAACGTCCTGCGCGTCCCACTGCCTTACGCGGCTGCGCTGGGCCTGGCCTTCAATCTCACGCAGGTCACGCTGCCGCTGCCGATCATGCGCGCGGTGGATCTGCTGGCGAATGCCGCCGTGCCCCTGATGATCCTGCTGCTGGGCATTCAACTGTCGCGCATCAATGTCCAGGGCTATCTGCGCAGCGTTATCGCCCCTGTCAGCCTGAGTGCTACGCTGCGCTTGCTGGTGACACCGCTGATCTGTATGCTGTTGGCGGCCTTATACGGCGTTACGGGCCTGCCGCGCAACGTCGTGCTGGTGCAGATGAGTATGCCCACCGCCGTGACCGCTGCGCTGCTGGCAACCGAGTTCGGCAGCGACGTGCAGTACGTGACCGCCACCATCCTGATTACGACCCTGGCGAGCCTGCTGACATTGAGTCTGATTATGACCATCCTGGTGGTTTGAAGCCGACCGCCATGCTATACTCTGGGCCTCAATCCCGGATCCGCCGCACAAGGAGTCTGTATGTACGAAACAATCCGTTGGGGCATTATTGGCACCGGCAACATCGCCAGCAAATTTGCCATCGGTCTGCAATCACTGCCCGATGCGCAGCTTCTGGCGGTCGGCTCGCGCAGCCAGGACAGCGCGGATTATTTCGGCGACCGCTTCGAGATCGAACGACGCTACTCCACTTATGAGATGCTGGCCGCCGACGAGGACATTGACGCGGTTTACATCAGCACGCCGCACCCCTTTCACTGTGCCAACACGCTGCTGTGCCTCAACGCCGGGAAAGCGGTCCTGACCGAGAAGCCCTTCGCCATCAACACCGCCGAAGCGAACCAGATGATCGCTTTGGCGCGTGAGAAAAAGTGCTTCCTCATGGAGGCGATGTGGACCCGCTACCTGCCCGTGATGGTCCGCGTGCGTGAACTGCTGGCTGAGGGGCGCATCGGCGACGTGCGAATGCTGACGGCAGACTTCGGCTTTCGCGGCAACGACGACATCAAGCGGCGGCACCTCAACCCGGATCTGGGCGGCGGTGGCCTGCTGGATGTGGGCATCTACCCGATTTCGCTGGCTTTTATGCTCTTCGGCAAGCCGGATCGCATCAGTTCGCAGGCCGAGATCGGCAAAACCGGCGTGGACGAACAGAGCGCGGTCCTCTTTGGTTATGAGAGCGGTCAACTGGCCGTGACCAGCAGCGCGGTCCGTACCAATACCTCGCAGATTGCCATCATCGACGGCACCAAAGGCCGCATCACGATTCATACGCCCTGGTGGATGGGCGAACGCATGACATTAGAGGTCTACGGCCAGGAAAAGAGCGAGATCCACCTGCCCCTGAGCGGCAACGGCTACAATTACGAGGCGGCGGAAGTGGCCCGCTGTCTGCGCGCCGGGCGGCTGGAAAGCGATGTGACGCCACTGGATGAAACCCTGACCATTATGCAGACGCTGGACGCGATTCGCGCCCAGTGGGGCATGACTTACCCGATGGAGTGAACTCAATGCAGTACGGACATATCGACGGCGTAGAAAAACCGATCTCCCGTATCGTCCAGGGGACGGCGGGCATTATCGGCATGGAGAAACTGGACGAGAGCTTCAAGCTGCTGGACGATGTCTACAGCCTGGGCATTAGCACCTTCGATACGGCGCACGGTTATGGCCGCGGCGATGCTGAGCGTGCCCTGGGCAGTTGGATCGAGGACCGGGGCCTGCGCGACAAGGTGGTCGTCATCACCAAAGGCGCGCACCCTTACGGCGACCGTCCGCGCGTCACACCCTTCGATATCGAGGCCGACATCCACGACTCGATGGCCCGGCTGCGGACCGATCACTTCGAGATTTACCTGCTGCACCGCGACGACCCCTCCAGGCCGGTTGGGCCGATTGTCGAGAAGCTGAACGAGTATCACGAAAAAGGCGTCATCGGCGTTTACGGCGGTTCGAACTGGCATATCGAACGCATCCAGCAGGCCAATGCCTACGCCGCCGAACACGGCCTCCAGCCCTTCACCGTCAGCAGCCCCAACTTCAGCCTTGCCGTCCAGACTCAAGAACCCTGGCCGGGCTGTGTCTCCATCAGTGCGCCGCAGGCCGCCGACGAACGCGACTGGTACGTGCAGCAGAAGATGCCGCTCTTCACCTGGTCCAGCCTGGCCGGGGGCTTCTTCAGCGGACGCTTCCGCCGCGATAACCTGGATAGCTTCACCGAGTATTTCGATAAGATCGTGGTCAATTCCTACATCTCGGAGGAAAACTTCGCACGGCTGGACCGGGCTGAGGCGCTGGCCGCCGAAAAAGGCGTCACCCTGGCGCAGATCGCGGTGGCCTACGTCTTCAGTCAAGCGCTGAACATCTTCGGGCTGTTCGGCAACCGTCGCAAAACCGATGCCGAGCAGAACATCGCCGCGCAGGAACTCAAACTGAGCGAGGCTGAGGTCGCCTGGCTCAATCTGGAATCGGACTCGCGTTAGTACCTAGCTTCCTCAATGCGCTCGCTCATAGAATGCTGCTACAATGACATTAGTCGTGGTATTCTGTCACATGGGCTACAACCATGAGCATTGAGTTGATCTGGTACGACGAAGACAAAACGGTCTTGCGCCATCTTTACGACGGCAACTGGACCCCTCAGGAATTTATCACCGCGGTCAACGAATCGCGTCAGCTACTGCTCGATGCGGGCTATCCGGTAGACTTGATTATCGACATGCGCACCGCTGACGGGCCGCCGCCGGGGATCAGTTCAGCCTACCAGTATGCTGACCGTATGGTGCCGGAGAACCAGCGGCTGATCGTCATGGTAAACCCGACCGAGTATATGCAGGCCTATAATCAGGTCGTAGGCAAGATCGCGCCGCGTGCCGCTCAGAATCGCTATGTCGTTGAAACCCTGGACGACGCGATTCAACTCATCATTGACTATCGCATCCAGTTATCGGAGGACCAGCAGGCAGGCGGCGTTCAATAGCCCGCGCGTTCGCGGTCCTCATCCTCGACCACGACGGCAAGCTGGTAAATCGTCACGTCAAAGGGAAACTCGCGCACCATTTGCAAGGCGTCCTGCATCAGGAGAATGATCTCCGGGGAATTTTCCGCCGGGACCCCATTCAGGCGGTAGGCCACCCCGGCCTTGAGCAGTTCGAAGCTCTCGTCATCGAGGCCCGATACCACCTGTTTAATTGCATCGATATGTTCTGCGATTGGGCTGACCACCGGCTACCCCCGATCCTCTTGATCGGATACACTCAATCCGGGAGACAACATTATGCGTATTACTCATGTTCGCATTATAACACCGCAGGGAGTCCGCCAGGATGAAGACCTGAATATCGAGGCGGGCAAGATCGTCAGCGGACCGGCTGGCGGCGAAATCGTAGACGCGGGCGGCCTGTGGGTCGCACCAGGCCTGATCGACATCCATGTGCATGGCAGCATCGGCTGCGATACCATGCAGGCCACGCCAGAGGCGCTGCACGGCATGGCGCGATTCTTCGCCCAGCACGGCGTCACCAGCTACTTCCCCACTACCATGAGCGCCCCCGGTGAGGCCGTCAGCGCCGCGATTGAGAACGTGCGGACCTGCCCGCAGCCGGAAGACGGCGCGCAGCACCTGGGCGTCCACGTCGAAGGCCCGTATCTCAGCACCGATCATCCCGGCGCACAGCCGCCTGAAGTGCTGCGTCCGCCTGACCCGGCGGAGTACGGAGCCTGGCTGAGCAGCGGCGTGGTCAAGCTGATGACGATTGCGCCCGAACTTGAGGGGATGGAGACCTTGATCGCCGCCGCGCTCGAACAGGGTGTCGAACTCGCTATCGGCCACAGTGGAGCCAGCTACGAAGCGGTGATTCACGCGGCAGATATGGGAGTCCGCCAGGCGACCCATACCTATAACGGGATGCTCGGCCTGCATCACCGCAAACCGGGCACGCTAGGCGGCGTCCTGACCGAGGACCGTATCTACGCCCAGGTCATCGCCGATGGCATCCACGTGCATCCGGCGATGGTCAAGCTGCTGCTGCGCGCCAAGGGACCGCAGCGTACCATCCTCATCACTGATGCGGTCGCGGCGGCGGGTTTGCCGGATGGCGATTACACGCTCGACCAGCAGCCCATTCAAGTCCGTGACGGAATCTCGCGCACGCTGGGCGGCGCACTGGCGGGCAGCACCGTCACGCTGGATCAGGCGCTGCGCAACATGATGACCTTCGCCGGTCTCAGCCTGCCCGAAGCCCTGCCGATGGCGACCTCAGTCCCGGCGGAGGCGATGGGCCTGAGCGGACGCAAAGGGGCTATTGTGCCTGGCGCGGATGCCGACCTGATCTTCCTGGACGATGAGGCGCAAATCTGCAAGACGATGATCGGCGGGCGCATCGTCTACGCGCGTTAGAAGTGTATTGGAAAGCCGCCGGGGTTAGATTCTGTTAATCTCTGGCGCATACAATAGGGGCATATTCAGAGAGCGGACGAGCGCGTCTCGTCCAGAAAGGTGCAATTGTATGGCTACGGAACAAGCAACCCTGGCGGGCGGCTGCTTCTGGTGTCTGGAGGCGGTCTACGTCGAACTCAAGGGCGTGCAGAAGGTCGTCTCTGGTTATGCCGGGGGGCACGTCGCCAATCCATCCTACCGTGCGGTCTGCACCGGCACCACCGGCCACGCCGAAGTGGTCCAGATCACTTATGATCCGGCGGTCGTCAGCTACCGTGACCTGCTGAACGTCTTCTTTACCATCCACGACCCGACAACCTTGAATCGTCAGGGTAACGACGTGGGCACGCAGTACCGCTCGGCCATCTACACGCACAACGACGCGCAGAAGGCCATCGCCGAGCAGACTATCGCCGAGCTGAGCGAGTCCGGCCTGTGGAGCAGTCCGATTGTGACCGAGGTCACGCCGCTGGAGACCTTCTACCCGGCGGAGGATTATCACCAGAACTACTACGCCAACAACCCCAATCAGGGTTACTGCCGCGTGATTATCGCGCCGAAAGTCGCCAAGTTCCGTAAGCAGTATCTTGAGCAGTTGAAGGCCTGAGCTTCGTGACGCAAAGGTATCAGAACGATGAGAAGATGGCATGTCACTGTCCTACGCATCGTTCTGATACTCTCCGTGGTGCTGGTGCTCGGCGCAGTTCTTCTGTCAGCTTTCGCCTATACCACCTTGAACTCGGACAACCGCCACCTGTGAATCGCAGCAAGGCTATACTCCCTCGAACTTTCATGCTGACAACCTCAATATCACGCCCTACTTGATGCCGGACTACCAGGAAGTCAGTTTTCCAAGCCGTCAACAAAATATTCAGATCAGCGGCGATTTCATCCCGGCTGCTGACGACAATCAAAACGCTGCGGCGGTCATCATTGTGCATGGAACTGCCCGCTGCAAAGAGTCGCCGGATTCACTGCTGCCAGCGGGGATGCTGCATCGTGCTGGCTTCAATGTTCTGCTCATTGACCTGCGCGATTATGGCGCTTCGACCCTTGAAGACGGTTATCAGGCTGCCGGGACCGATGAATATCTGGACGTGCTGGGAGCCTGGGATTGGCTGATGGACGAGAGAGGCATCCCGCCAGTACGTATTGGCCTGTTCGGCTATTCGCTTGGCGGCGCGTCGGTCATCATCGCTGCCGGGGAGGAACCGCGCGTTGCGGCGGTCTGGTCTGACAGTGCTTTCGCGGACATCGAGATGATTATTGACGGAATGCTCGAAAAGTATCCCTATCTCGCCTGGCTCAAGCCGCTGTCTCTAGCCTACGGACGCATCGTCGTGGGTGATGACCTGTTAGCGCACAAACCTGTCGATGAGCTGAGCGCCTTCAATCATCGACCCTTGTTCATTGTGCATGGGGATACGGATACTATTGTCCCGATAGCTAACGCTTATGCTCTGAAGCAGGCATATCCCGAAACCGAATTTTGGGAACTGCCGCAGACAGGGCATGTTGAAGCCATGTACAAACACATGGCGGAATACGAGGAGCGGCTGGTCGGTTTTTTCAACGCCGCACTGCACAACTGAGGGGAGTCAATCAGGAAAGAAGTCTTTGACTGGCATCTGGAAACCGGGCAGAATGCTGCCGCCATCGGCACCGGTTACACGGCCCAGCAGATTCGCAGCGGTCTCAGACAAATAGTTGTTGGAAACCACCTCGACAATCTCGCCTCCGATAAGCTCCAGGCGCTTGTCCGCGTTCTCTGGCAGGCTGCTGATCTGGTCAAAGTCCGCCGCAGTGATTTTCTGGCGCGCAACTATCGGTTACCTCATTTATTCTTTCGGCAATTGTAACAGATGGCTCTCAAAAACAGATCAAACTTCCCCTTTGCGGCCACAGCCTATGGCAGCGTATCCGTACATTTGTTACACTTTCCGAAACTTGATGCGCTATTACTACCGGAGCAAATCTTATGGGAAGACCTGTTACGTTGTTTACGGGACAGTTCGCGGACATTCCGCTGGAGAAATTCGCGGCGATGGTCGCGGACTGGGGCTACGATGGCCTCGAACTGGCCTGCTGGGGCGATCACTTTGAGGTAGATCGGGCGCTGTCGGAAGACGGATACACCCAGCATGTGTGGGACATTCTCGACAAAAACGGCCTCAAGTGCTTCGCCATCGGGACTCATCTCGTCGGCCAGTGCGTCAGCGATGCCATTATTGACGAACGGCATAAAGGTGTCCTGCCCAGCCGTCTCTGGGGGGACGGCGACCCGGATGGCGTGCGCCAGCGTGCCGCTCAGGAGATCAAGGATACGGCAGCGGCAGCCAAGAAATTCGGCGTCAACGTCGTCACCGGCTTCACCGGCAGCCCCATCTGGCATATGATCTACCAGTTCCCGCCCACCCCGCCGGAATTAATCGACCGAGGCTATGCCACCTTCGCCGAGCAGTGGAAACCCATCCTGGATACCTTCCACGATAACGGCGTGCGCTTCGCCCTGGAGGTCCATCCAGCGGAGATCGCCTTCGACATCTACACGGCTGAACGCACCCTGGAAGCGCTGGATAATCACGCGGCTTTCGGCTTCAACTTCGATCCCAGCCATTTTATCCATCAGTTGTTCGATCCGGTGAATTTCATTAACCGCTTCCCGGAGCGCATCTTCCACGTCCACGTGAAGGATTCGAAGCTGCATCTGAACGGGACCAGCAGCATTCTCAGTTCGCATTTGCAGTTCGGCGACTACCGCCGGGGCTGGGATTTCATCTCGCCGGGGCACGGCGATGTCGATCTCGAAAGCATCATTCGCAGCCTCAACCGTATCTCCTACATGGGACCGCTCTCGGTCGAATGGGAAGACAACGGCATGAACCGCGAATACGGCCCACAGGACGCGCTCAAGTTTGTGCGCAATACCGATTTCGCGCCCTCGGATGTCGCCTTCGAAGCCGCCTTCGCATCCAACAAGTAGGAGTCTGACCTCATGAGTGATGATCGTGGTTTCACCCGTATGGCTGCTGGCGCGGCCAGCGCCGACGTGCCCGAACTCGGAATCGGAATGCTGGGCTACGCCTTCATGGGCAAAGCGCATTCTAATGCCTTCAGGACCATCCCTTACATGATGTATCCGCCGGTGGCGATCCCGCGTATGGTGGCGGTGGCGGGCCGTGACGAGGCCGCCGTGACCGTCGCCGCGCAGCGCTTCGGCTACGAGAAAGTCTATACCGACTGGCACGACCTGATCGCCGATGACGAAGTGCAGGTCTTCGACAACGGCGGGCCGAACAACGTTCACGCCGAGCCATGCATCGCCGCTGCCGCTGCCGGTAAGCATGTCTTCTGCGAAAAACCGCTGGGACGCACCGCTGAAGAATCCAAGACCATGCTCGACGCCGTCGAGAAAGCCGGGGTCAAGCACATGGTCGCCTATAACTATCGCTTCGTTCCGGCGATCATCCAGGCCCGCGACCTGATCGCCAGCGGCGCGCTGGGGCGCATCTACCACTTCCGCGCCGTCTACCTGCAAGACTGGATCATGGACCCTGAATTCCCGATGGTCTGGCGCTTGCGCAAAGATGTGGCGGGCAGCGGCTCGCTGGGCGACCTGGGATCACACATCCTCGACCTGGGCCGTTTCCTGGTGGGCGAGCCGACGAAAGTGATGGGCATGACCAAGACCTTTATCGACGAACGCCCCGATGGCGAAGGCGGACGGGTCAAGGTGGATGTCGATGACGCCGTCACCGCCCTGCTCGAATTCGAGAACGGCGCGCTGGGCACTATCGAAGCCACGCGCTTCGCCAACGGCCACCGCAACGGCAATATGTGGGAGGTCAACGGCGAGAAGGGCAGCATCCGCTTCAACATGGAGCGCCTCAACGAACTGGAAGTCTACTGGGGCGATGGCCGCAAGGAGACGCTGGGATTCACCGACGTGATCGTGACCGAAGGCTACCATCCCTACATGGCGAACTGGTGGCCTGCCGGGCACATCATCGGCTGGGAGCATACCTTCGTGCATGAGTTCCACCACTTCTTCGACTGCATCGTCAACGACAAAGCGGTCGCCCCTTACGGCGCGGATTTCGTCGATGGCTATCGTAACAGCGTCATCTGCGATGCGATTGTCGAATCGGCCCAGACCGGGCGCATGGTGGATATTAAGTATTAGAACGTCCCTGATCGCTGGGGAGCGGAATTAAGGGCAGGTACTGGCTGTGCCTTGATCATGTGGAGGCAGATGCACGGTGATTCGCGTGCCCTCACCTTCTTTGCTCCACAGGTCGATGCGACCACCGTGCATCATTACGTTTTCGTAGACGATTGCCATCCCCAGGCCCGTGCCCTCAACGTTGCGGGTGTTCTCCGCGCGATGGAAGGCATCGAAGATATGCGGCTGATCTTTCGCCGGGATACCCATCCCCTGGTCGCTGACTTCGAAGCGCACCTCATCGTCCACCCGGCTGAGCGACAGGCGCACCTCGCCTCCCTGCGGGGAGTACTTGATCGCATTCGACAGCAGATTGACCAGGATGCGCCGTAGAATGTGCGGATCCATCAAAGGCGGCGTGCAACTCACCCTCCGCTGAGAACTCGAAGCGATGCTCCGCCGTGCCATGCACCTGAAGCTGTTCAAACAATTCCTGGCAGAAGCCTTCCAGATTGATCCGCGTGGGTTCACAATTGCTGCTTGCCGGATCGCGCTTTGGTCAGGCTGAGCACGTCATCCAGCAGAGCACGTCATATACTGGACCTGGTCTTCAATCTGGTCGAGATGCCGAATCCGCTGCTCATCGTCCAAGGCGGTCATAATATTCGCGCAGAATATGATATGGAACTCGAAATCACCGTCAGCGGGGTGCGAAAATCGTGTGAAACGGTCGCGATAAACTCCTCGCGCAGCGCCAGCATTTCTCGCTGCTGTTCCAGTGCCATCCGCTCTTTTTCCGCGGCCAGCAGATTCGCCTGCATGGCGACATATTCGGTCATATCGCGGTTCAGCGTCACAAAGCCATCCACCTCACCATCCGGGCCAATGGTGTTGGATATGGATGCGACCACCTGCATCTCGCCGGCCCGTCACGGTTGAACTGGACCACCTCGCCCTGCCAGGCTCCCTGTTCCTTCACGATTCTGAACAAGTTCTCGACACTGCCGCCGACGATGCTGCGTCCACAGCATACGGGTCCGCTGGTTTGCCGATCACTTCGTCGGCTTCCCAACCGTACATCGTCGTGGCCGCCCGGTTCCAACTGCGGATATTCATGTCCAGATCAAAGCTGATGACCGCATCGGAAACGTTGGCGAGCAGATTGCGCCTGATAACGAATATGGGCTTCCGCCGCTTCACGCGCCTTGCCCGTGCGAATCGTGCGGATGCCAAATCCCAGGTCCCCGGCCAGCTCTTGCAGCAAATTCATCTCTTCGGCATCGAAGCTTACAGCATTATCCGAGTAAATATGCAGGACACCATAGACACTATCCCCATCGCGCACCGGCAGCGCTACGACCGACCGGTAGCCCAGGCGCTCCGCTTCATCCTGGCAGATCAGCGTACTGCTGCGCCACGTCCAGCGCCAATTGAGGCTGTTCGTCGCGATGCAGCCTTCTTCGTTAGCGACACAAAGCAGGTGGGGTCAATCGCCAGGTCAACATTCGGGTCCGAGAGATTCCGCCGCAGCGAAGCCGCCTGAATCTGCATGGGCATCGCGATTGCGGTGTAACCAAACCATGCCGCGACATAGCCGCCCACATAGGTGACGTCCTGGCAAATCTGGTCCAGCAGGTGATTTTCATCGGTTGCGCGCACCAGCGTTTGATTACAGGCACTCAAGGTGCGGTACTGGCGATTACGCCGCACCAGGGCGATTTCCGCCGCTGTTCGCGCCGCGTCACTGCGCTGAATTACATAGGCGCGCCAGATGATGAGCAGCCAAACAAAACGATACTCGCCAGACCAGAAAGACTGAGGCCAAAGACGTAGTCATAGCTGCCGGCCTCGACTGCCCTGGAGATGAGCCAGCCCAGGCCCAGCGGAATCGCTACCACAGCCGGGACCAGCCAGCGCAGCAGGCGTCCACCCGGCCCTGGGTCCAGCGATATCGCCATGAAGCCCCGGCCCGGAACCGCGTGCAGTATACCAATACCGATCACCAGAAAGCCGATGGCAGTATGCAGGGCCATCGTGCTGAACATCGACGCACTGTACAGCGATTGGGGACTATACAGATAACCGGCAGTGCCCAAGAGGCCGAACACGCAAGCCAGCGACTGCCACGCTCTGGCTCAAGAACACATAGGCACGGGTGGCTATCAACAACAGCGACGTGCTGGCAATAACAAAGGTGAGCGCGGTCGCCAGTGACATGCGACCGGGAAAGTTGGCCGCTAAGGTTTCAGAGTCTGCAAACAGAAGTTGGTCGATGCCAAAATTAACGTCAAGCAGGTATTCGATCACGGTGAGGCTGCTGATGGCAAACACCAGCAGCAGCCAAAATCAGCATCAGCCGCTGCTGGCTCTGTGAAGGTCGAGGATTTGTTCGCAACCACAGTGCAAGGCTCAGCCCGATGAAACACAGGGCCGTGTTGGCCTTCATCGTTGCCAGGCCTGGAAGCACCTGACGAAACGCGGGGACTTCTAACAGCCAGCCCAGGAAACCGATTGTCCCTGCAATAAACACAACAACAGCACAAACCTGCGCAATGCGCCGCAGATCCGTGCAATCGGTGCCGGGCGTTTCAGAAAAATATCCAAAACCGCTCTGATGTCCTCTGGTCATGTCTGACATAGAACACTATGCAGACAGTTGTATCAGGCAGGGTCCCTAATCTGAGTATACGCCATGTCGTCCTAGATAACATATAAGATTACAATTAACCTATGCAAATGTATATACAGAATACTCAATCATGGCGTGATTTCAGATAGGGGATCAAGCCGCCTGCCGCAACGATGTGCTGCACCGGATTCGGGCAGCGGCGGGAAGTTGAAGCGCTGACCTGCCGCCGCAATCGTGCTGTGGTCGAGATCCAGGTCGATGGTATCGCCGGTCCGCAGCAGCGGCAGAAGCTCAGCGCACTGGATGACCAGCAGGCCGCTGTTGATGGCGTTGCGGTAGTAGATGCGCGCAAAGGACGCGGCGATCACGGCTTTCACGCCGGATGCGACCAGGCAGGTCACGGCCTGCTCACGGCTGCTGCCGTTGCCCCAGTTGCGCCCGGCCACAATCACGTCGCCCGGCTGTACCGCCCCGGCAAAGGTCGGATCCAGGTCTTCCAGCGCGTGGCGCGCCAGTTCCGCCGGGTCGTGGCTGATGGTGTAGGTATATTTGCCGGGAAAAATCACGTCGGTATTGACGCTGTCGCCGTAAACCCAAACTCTGTGTTCCATCATGCTCCCTCAATTCAAAGTCAAGATCAAAAGCTTTAACGCAAAGACGCTAAGAGCGCAAAGGATCGCAAAGAAAAACCAATTCATAAGTCTTGCCTGCGCGCTCTAATTGCTGATCTCGCTTTTGCCCTTCTTCGCGTCTTTGCGCCTTTGCGTTGAATCTTTTACAGCGCTGCCGGGTCGGTGATGACGCCGGTCAGGGCGCTGGCCGCCACCACCGCTGGATTCGCCAGATAGATGTCTGCGTCGCGCTCGCCCATGCGCCCGCGGAAGTTGCGGCTGGCACTGCTGATGCAGACCTCACCGGGGGCCAGCACGCCCATGTGATTGCCCATACAGGGGCCGCAGCCCGGCGTGCCGATGCTCGCGCCAGCGGCGACCAGATCGCTGATATAGCCCGCTGCCAGCGCATCCTCCAGCACCCGTGACGAAGCCGGGATGACCAGCAGCCGCGTCTTCAGATGCCGCCCGCGCAGCAAATCCGCCGCCGCCGCGATGTCTTCCAGACGACCATTGGTGCAGGTGCCGATGAAGCCAACGTCGATCCGTGTCCCGGCCAGGGCGCTGACCGGAGCGGTGTTATCGACCGTGTGAGGCCGCGCGACGACCGGTTCGATCTGGTCCAGGTCAATCGTGTAGCTTTCGACATAGACCGCGTCTGCATCCGGGTAGAGGGCCTGCTGGCGAAAATAGGCCAGGCGCTCCTGCCAGGTCTGCGGGCGATTGCGGCGCAGATTCGTCTCAATCCAGGCCCAGGTCGTCTCATCTGGGGCCATGTAGGCGTTTTTCGCGCCCATTTCGGCCATCATGTTCGGCAGCACAGGGCGCATATCCGGCGAGAGCGTCGCAATCGCCCGGCCCGTCGAATTCGACCGAGCGATAATTGGCCCCCTCCGCGCTCAACTGGCCGATGAGATGCAGCGCCACGTCCTTGCTCATCACGCCCGGTCGCAGGCGTCCCGTGAGGGTCACGCGCAGAGTCTCCGGCACGCGCAGCCACAGCGAGCCGGTCGCCCACAGCGCCGCCACTTCCGTCCGCCCGATGCCCGCGCCGAAGGCCCCCAGCCAGCCGCAGTGCGTGCTGTGACTATCGGAGCCGAGCAGAATCATCCCCGGCCCGACGATGCCCTCTTCCGTATGCACCTGATGGCAGATGCCGCGTCCCTGTTCGAAAAAGTTGGTGATACCCTGCTCAGCGACGAAACGGCGCACCGTCGCGTGATTCTGCGCGTGGACCGGCGTCGGCGGCGGCACGGCATGGTCCAGCGTGATCGCCAGCCGCTCCGGGTATTTCACCTTCTTGTGCGGCAGTTCGGCAAAGATCTTGCTGATGGCCGCCGTGTTGTCGTGGCTCAGCACCACATCCGGCGAGATGTCCAGCACCTCGCCCGGCTGCACGGAGTCGCGCCCGGCATTGCGCGCCAGGATTTTCTCGGCAAAGGTCGCGCCGCTCATTGTGCCAGAGTCTCCGCCATGCGTGCCCGCAGCAGCGCGTCCACGTCGTCCATCGTGATCCGCTGCTGGTCAGCCATCGCTTTGATCTCGCGGGTCGCATCGCGCAGGGCTGCCTCGCTGAGGTTCAGGCCCAGGCCTGCTGCCCGGTCACGGACGGCGTTCCAACCGACCAGCCGGTGTGCCAGGTCGATATTGCGGACCAGGCCGAAATCCAGCGGGTTGATCGCCTCGTAGCTCGTCGGATTTTGCAGCACGGCGTTGGTATGCACCCCGGCTTTGTGATGGAAAGCGGTCCGGCCCGTAATGGGTGTGTTGAAGGGCACGTCGATGCCCACTTTGCCCGCGACCAGCGTCTCGATCTCGCGCAGCATGGGCAGGTTATACTTGCGCACCAGTTCAGGATTGATCGTATACAGCCGGGCGATCAGGCTGCCCAGCGGTGTGATGCCGTTGCGCTCGCCGATGCCCAGCACGGTCGTGTCGATGTGAGTCGCCCCGGCCTGAAGCGCGCAGAGGGCATTGGCGACCGCGCAGCCGCTGTCGTTGTGGCCGTGAAACTCAATGTCACAGTCCACCGCCCGCCGCAGCATGGTAATCAACTGGTGCGTGCCCATCGGCTCGGCCACACCGACCGTATCGGCCACGCCCACCCGGTCCACACCTTCCAAATCCATCGCCCGGTAGACCGTGAACACATCGGCCAGGTTGCTGCGGAAGGTGTCTTCCGTGCTGAAACGTGTCTTGATCCCCTGCGCTTTGAGGTAAGTCACGATCTCGCGGCTGACTTCGACGATCTCCTGCAAGCTGCGCCCGTGACTGTACTGGCGCATGTAGGGCGAGGTGCCGATGTAAATATCGACGCCATCGACGCCGCAGTCCACCGCCAGCTTCGCTTCATCCAGTTTGGCGCGGATGTGCGTCAGCAGTTGGAAGCGGCGCGGCATCTTGGCTATGGCCCGCAAATCCGCCTCGCTGCTGGGGCTGGCAATCGGCGTGGTGAGTTCCATGTACTCCACGCCAAAGGCATCCAGCGCCGCCGCGATCTCCAGCTTATCCGCCGGGGTAAAATGCGCGCCTTCGAACTGCTCGCCCTCGCGCAAAGTCGATTCGATAATGTGAAACGCACCGATTTCCATGCAGCCCTCAGCTTTCCAATTTGGCAAAAAAAAACCTGCTCCGGCAGTCCGGGCAGGCTTACGTTTTCAGGCAAGCA
This sequence comes from uncultured Chloroflexia bacterium, assembly GCA_963772595.1. GTDB lineage: Bacteria > Chloroflexota > Anaerolineae > Aggregatilineales > Phototrophicaceae > CAVYXZ01. The sequence goes on from CAVYXZ010000007.1 coordinate 518,088, forward strand.
AGCGAAAGTACCCAGACTAGGAGTCAGGTGGGGTCTTCTTCGCCTTCTTGCCGAAACTATCGTTCATGATTTATCCACTTATCCGTGCAAGAGATAGCATACTCGAAAATGTGTAAAAAGCACAATGGCGAATCTCACAAAGATTTTTGTGCAGTTTGCAGTGTCGCCTGCCCCCTAATCTCTGGGGGAGCAGCACGGCGGGGCAGTATTAGACTTATAATTAGATTAGCCTAAATAATGATTTGGGGAACTTACAATGACTGCTCAAACGTCATCTCAGCAAATGCCAAAATCCGCGAACTGGACTAAATTCGCGGTCAGGATGCTCTTACTGGCGCTCCTGTTCCCGGTGCTGTTGTTTCTTTCCGCCGGACGGCTGGACTGGCCGATGGGCTGGGTCTACGTCGTCCTGGTCGTCAGCATCACGACGCTTAGCCGCTACCTGATGATTCGCCGCAATCCTGCCCTGCTGGAAGAACGGACTACTGCATTAAGCCGCGACGATACGAAGCGTTGGGACAAGATTCTGGCCCCCATCATCGCGGTGATTGTTCCCCTGGGGCAGATCATCGTCGCCGGGTTGGATTACCGCTACGATTGGTCGCCCGCCTTTGCCGGGTGGGTCGAATGGGCAGGGATCGCGCTGATGATCGCCGGCTATGTGTTCGCGTCCTGGCCGATGCTCATCAACCCTTACTTCTCCAGCACGGTGCGTATTCAGCAGGAGCGGGGCCAGCAGGTCGTCACGAACGGACCTTACCGCATGGTGCGCCATCCCAGTTATCTTGGACTGCTGATCGGCACAGCAGGCGTCTCGCTGGTACTCAGTTCGCTGTGGTCTTTGATCCTGGTGGCCGTGATGCTGGTCGCGGTCGTGATTCGGACGGCGCTGGAAGATGCCACCTTGCAGCGCGAACTGCCCGGCTATCGTGACTATGCCCAGAAAACCCGCTTCCGGCTCTTCCCTGGCCTGTGGTAGGCTGTAAGGACGAAGATAGTTCAATCTGCGACACTACAGTCCTATCGTCGTGTCGAAAGGAAAGCCAGCTTGAAGATATTCGTTCCGGGCCGCATCTGCCTCTTTGGCGAGCATTCCGATTGGGCCGGAGGCTACCGCCGCATCAACAACGAGATCGAAAAAGGCCACGCCCTGATCGTCGGTACCAACCAGGGAATCTATGCCGAGGTCTCGCCGCATCCTGACTCGCTGGTGCTGACTTCAACCTCGCCCAATGGCGAGCGTCACGGTCCCTACACGATCCCGATGGAACCGGCGGCCCTGCTGGAAGAAGCGCAGCGCGGCGGCTTCTGGAGCTATACCGCCGGGGTCGCCTATCAGGTGCTGACGCATTATCACGTGCGCGGGCTGGTGATCGACAACTACAAGACGGACCTGCCGGTCAAGAAGGGACTGTCGTCCAGCGCAGCCATCTGCGTGCTGACGGCGCGCGCTTTCAACCGTATTTATGACCTCAAGATGACCGTGCGCGGCGAGATGGAGATGGCCTACCAGGGCGAGATCGTGACACCCTCGCGCTGTGGCCGCCTGGACCAGGGCTGCGCTTTTGGCGACCGTCCGGTGTTGATGACCTTCGATGGCGACCGGCTGGACACCGAGGAGCTGCGCGTCGCCGGGGACCTGTACATGGTGATCGTGGACCTGCACGCGCAGAAGGACACGCTTAAAATTCTGGCACAGTTGAATCGGGCCTATCCTTTTGCCGATACCGACATTGAGCGCGGCGTCCAGCAGCTTCTCGGCCCGATCAACCAGGAAGTCGTCAGCGCTGCGATGGAAGCGCTCCAGGCCGCCGACGCCGAACGGATCGGCCAGTTGATGAACGAGGGCCAGGCCAATTTCGACCGGCTGGCCGCGCCCGCCTGCCCGGAAGAACTCAACGCCCCGGTGCTGCATCAGGTGCTGAATTACGCGCCGCTTAAGCCGCACATCTGGGGCGGCAAGGGGGTCGGCTCACAGGGGGACGGTACGGCGCAGTTCATCGCCCGCAGCGAGGCTGACCAGCAGGCCATCATCGACCTGATTGAGCAGGACCTGGGCATGTCCGCCCTGAAGCTGACCATCAAGGCCGGGTCGCGCGTGCAAAAAGCGCTGATTCCGGCGGCGGGCTTCGGAATGCGGCTGTTCCCGGCCTCTAAAGCCACCAAGAAAGAATTGTTCCCGGTGATCGACCGCGACGGCATCGCCAAACCAGCCATTTTGCTGAGCGTCGAGGAGGCGATCAACGCCGGGATGGACGAGGTCTACATCATCGTGCAGCAGGAAGACATCGAAGCCTTCCGCAGCTTCTTCAACGTGCAGGTCTCGATTGAAAACTTCAACAAGCTGCCGCCGCAGTTCCAGGAGTATTCGCTCAGGCTGCTGGACATGGGCCGCCGGGTGCGCTTTCTGGTGCAGGACCGGCAGGAGGGCCTGGGCCATGCGATCTACAGCGCGCGCGAGGCGATTGGCAGCGAGCCGTTTCTGCTCATGCTGGGCGATCACATCTACCGCGCTAACGGCGAAGTCAGCTGTGCGCAGCAGTTGATCGACGTGTACAACCAGCACGGCGTCAGCACGCTCGGCCTGCGGCGCACGCCCGCCGATCAGATCGCCAATTTCGGCACCGTCACCGGGCGCTGGCTGGAGCCGGATCAGCTGCTGCACATCACCGAATTCGCCGAGAAACCGGCACTCGACTACGCGCGGACCAATCTCCAGGTGCCCGGCCTGGCCGACGACGAATACCTGACCGTCTTCGGCCAGTACATCATCACGCCGGAGATTTTCAACTACCTCGAAGAGCAGATCGACAATAACGTGCGCCAGCAGGGCGAATTTCAACTGACCCCCGCGCTGGATCAACTGCGGCAGGAACAGGGAGCCATCGGCCTGATGGTGGACGGCCAGCGCTTTGATCTGGGTCTGCCGGAACATTACCTGGAAACCTTGAGCAATTTCTGGCAAAGTTAAGCAGCGTCATCAATCAGCGGGCGAGGTGCGGTGCGCCTCATCTTCGCCTGCCTGTCCTCACTTATTCATACCAACAGGAGATTCCTAAAATGACACTTAAAGTAGGGGTGATTGGCCTGGGCTACACGGGCCGCGTCCACGTGCCGGGCTGGAACGCCTCGCCCAATGCCGAGGTCGTCGCGGGCGGCGATCTCAGCGAAGCGGCGCTGGCGGCCTGGGGGGAGGCCAACGGGGTCAGCCGCCTGACGACCAACGTCGATGATTTAATCCATGCGGACGACATCGACATCATCGACGTCTGCGTGCCCAATAATTACCATGCACCGCTGGTCATCGCCGCGCTGAAGGCGGGCAAGCACGTGATGTGCGAGAAACCGCTGGCCCCCAAGCCTCAGGAAATCCGCGACATGATCGCCGCCCGTGACGAATCCGGCAAAACGCTGATGACCGCCCAGCATATGCGCTTTATGGGCACGTCCAAAGCCCTGAAAGCGGAGATCAACGCTGGGAGCCTGGGCGAGGTTTATCACGCGCGCAGTTGGATGCTGCGGCGTGCCACGCTGCCCGGTCGGCCCGGTTTCGTCGTCAAATCGCACAGCGGCGGCGGCGCAACTATCGACATTGGCGTCCACATTCTCGACCTGACGCTGTGGTTCATGGGGCACCCGAAGCCGGTCTCCGTCTCCGGCGTGGCGCGCACTGAACTGGCAAAGCAGCCAGGGGCCTTCAGTATCTGGGGCGATGGCAGTATCCCCGCTGAAATGGACGTGGAGGAATTTGCCGCTGCGCTGGTCCGCTTCGAGAATGGGGCGACCCTCATGCTGGAGGTGAGCTGGATGCTGCACCAGGCGAGTGTCGGCGAAGACCGGCAGATCTGGCTCTACGGCAAGCAGGGCGGCAGTCACTGGCCCAACTGCGAGATTTACAGCGCCAACGGTGATACACGCCAGTTGTATAACCGCGAATTGCAGCTCAAGAAAGACCTGATGGAGCCGCACGCGCAAGAGGCTTATGAATATGCCGAGGCATTGGCTGCCGGTGCGCCTGCGCTGGTGCCGCCGGAAGAATCGCTCCAGGTAGCGATGATTCTGGATGGTATTTATCGCAGTCAGCAGACCGGGCGCGAGGTCCGCTTCGACGATTAGGCATTAGTGGGGACGCAGCACCGCCGTATCCGGGTCTCCATGTAACAAAAAACGGGCACAGCAGTGCTGTGCCCCTACAAAAAACTGTCATGTGATGCCGGGCTTAATCCCCGCCATAGACCGGTGCGCCCAGTAGTTCGCCGAAGGCCCCTTCGTCCATGTCCATCTGGTTACGGAACTGCTTGGTGTACAGCCGGTAGTAGTGGCCGCGCGCGCGCAGCAGTTCGTCATGCGTGCCCATTTCCTCGATCTGGCCGTTGTTCAGCACCAGAATGCGGTCAGCTCGCTTGATGGTGGACAGGCGGTGCGCGATCACGAAGCTGGTGGACTGGCGCATCAGCGTCTCCATGCCCTGCTGGATCAGCGCCTCGGTCAGCGTATCGACCGAACTGGTCGCCTCGTCCATGATGAAGATCTCCGGCTGCGCCAGGATGGCCCGCGCGAGACTGATCAGCTGCTTCTGGCCGACTGAGAGCAGCGTACCACCCTCACCCACGTCAGCGTTGTAACCATCCTCTAAAGCCTGCGATGAAGCTGTGCGCCCCGGCCAGTTTCGAGGCTTCGACGACCTCGTCGTCGCTGGCATCCAGCCGCCCGTAGCGGATGTTCTCGTTGATCGTGCCGGAGAACAGATGCGGCGTTTGCAGCACCATGCCGATGCGGGACTGAATGCCGTCGAGCGTGAACTCGGTGTAGTCGCGCCCGCCGATGCGAATCTGGCCCTTGACCGGCTCGTAGAAGCGGCAAATCAGGTTCACGATGGTCGATTTACCCGCGCCGGTCGGGCCGACCAGGGCAATCGTCTCGCCTTGCTCGCACCCGCAGCGAGAAATCGCGCAGCACCGGCTTGTCTTCCTCGTAGTAGAACTCGACATGATCGAATTCGATCTCTGCGGCCAGCGTGCCCGGATCATAGGCGTTCGGACGGTTCACGATCTGCGCTTCGGTATCCAGCAGCGAGAAGGCCCGTTCTGCCGAAGCAATCGCCTGCTGCATCGAGGCGTAGACGCGCGCCAGATCCTGGATCGGCCAGAGCATGAAAGTCACGTAAGCGATAAAGGCCTGAATGCCGCCGATGGTCATGGTGCCGTCGTTCGCCATGTGCCCGCCGCCCCAGACGATCAGGCCCAGGGCTACCGCGCTCAGCAACTGCACAGTCGGCAGGAAGAGCGCCGAGTACCAGGCCGCCCGGAAGGAGGCGTTGTACATGTCATCCGTCAAGACACCGAACTCTTCCAGGTTGCGCTGCTCGCGGCGCAGGGCTTTGACCACACGCACGCCGGTGATGTTCTCGTTGTGTGCGCCGGTGATCTTGGAGTTGATCTTGCGCGCCTGGCGGAAATGCACCAGGATCTTCTGCTTGAACCAGATCGCAATCACCGCCAGCACCGGGATCAGTGCGAAGACGACCAGCGCCAGCCGCCAGTTAATCACCAGCATGAAGATGACGCCGGTGACGATGTTCATGGCGGCCCAGGTCACATCCAGCAGACCCCAGGTGACAAGCTCGGCGATGCGCTCGGTATCCGAGGTCAGCCGCGACATGATCCAGCCCACCGGTGTCTTATCAAAGTAGCTGAAGGACAATTCTTGCAGGTGATTGAACAGCCGCTTGCGCAGGTCATACTGCACGCGATGCCCCAGGACACCGGCAAGATAGACAAAGGTGAACACGCCGCAGGCAAAGCCGATCAGCAGCAGCCCATAGATCAGGATCAACCCGGTCAGGGCGTCTGGACTCTGCGGGATGATGGCCTCGTCGATGATCCGCTTGGTCATATAGGTGAAGTAGGATTCAAGCACCGAGACCAGCGCCACCGCAGCCATGAAGCCGGCTACCCAACGCCAGTGGGGCCGCGTCAGGCCGAAAATACGCTTGAGCGTCCCGCCGTCAAACTTGGCGTCGAACTCTTCTTCGTCAAAATAGTCGCTAGACACGGCTTACCTCCCGCTCCAGTTCATCTTCAATGCGCGCCTGGACCTCATAGACCTCGCGGTAGATGCCCTCTTGGGCCATCAACTGCTCGTGGGTGCCACGCTGGACGATACGCCCCGTCGTTTAACACCAGGATCAGGTCCGCCGCCATCAAACTCTGGATGCGGTGGGCGATCACCAGTGTGGTGCGGTCCTTCATCAAGCGCTGAAGCGCCGCCCGGATGTCGGCCTCGGTCTCGGTATCCACCGAGGAGGTCGCGTCGTCCAGAATCAGAATGCGCGGGTTCTTCAGCAGCGTCCGTGCCAGCGCCACCCGCTGCTTCTGGCCGCCGGACAGGGTCACGCCGCGCTCACCCACCAGCGTATTGTAGCCTTTGGGGAAGCGGACGATCACGTCATGAACCGCCGCTGCTCTCGCCGCCGCGATCACCTCGTCCTCGCTCACCTCACGGCTCAGGCCGAAGGTGATGTTCTCGCGGATCGTGCGCGAAAACAGGAAAGGTTCCTGTTCGACAATGCCGATCTGATCGCGCAGGTAGCCGCGCGCATATTCGTTCAATTCCACACCGTCCAGGCAGATGCTGCCTGAGGTGTACTCATAGAAGCGCGGCAGCAGGTTGACCAGCGAGGTCTTGCCGGAACCGGTCGCGCCCAGCAGTGCGATCGTCTGGCCTGGCGCGCAGTAGAAGCTGATGTCGTGCAGCACCGGCGTTTCTTCTTCGTATTCGAAGCCCACGTCCTCGAAGATCAGTTCGCCGCGCAGGGGGTGATCCGGCCACAGCCCGGCCTCCATCGCCTCGCGGTCCTGGCGAACAATCACCATCACGCGGTCGAAGGACACCCAGCCGGTAGACATCTGCACGATCAAGCGCCCCAGTTCGCGCATGGGCCAGATGATGCGCGTGACCATCCCGGCGTAGGCCACAAAGGCCCCGACCGTCAGGTCACCGTGAATAACCATGACGGCGGCGATCATATAACCCGCGATCTGCTGAATCAGGCCCATCGAATCCGTCACCGGCCAGAAGATCGCGTGCATCCGCAGCATCCGGCGGCCCAGGTCGAAGCGCTTCCAGTTTTCGACGTCAAACTTCTCGATTTCATAGGGCTGGCGCGCGAAGGCCTTCACCACACGCACGCCGGTCAGGTTCTCCTGCATGGCTGTCGAAAGCACGGCGTCCTGATCCTGGAAGGCCTCGTAAATCCTGGCGATCTTCTGGAAGAAGATCAGCGACATCAGGACCAGCAGCGGCACGACGATCACCGAGACCAGCGCCAACTGGACGTTGATCAGCAGAATCGCCACGAAGTTGATGACGAAAAAGGTCGCAATACGCCCGACGCCGATCATCTGCTCAGCCAGCAAACGGCGGATCGCGTCTACGTCAGAGGTCACGCGCTGGATCAACTCGCCCGTCGGCATCCGATCATGGTAGGAGAAGGTCAGACGCTGCAAGTGATCGTAAAGATAATTGCGTAGATAGCGCGCGATGCCTTCGCCGGTCTTGGAGGCCAACCGCCCACTCTGGAACGAGAAGAAGCCTTCGACCAGCGCCAGCAGCACGAAACCCACCGCCACCGAGAGGAGGACGACCGTAATGTCAGGGCCTTGCTGGAAATTCACCTGAAGGCCCGACGGCATCAAATAGGCTGCCGTCATGTTGGTGTGAACCAGCACGGTATCCACGAAATAGGCCAGCAGAATGAAGGTCGCGGTTTTCGCCGCAGTCGCTATCGCCAGGCTCAGATTCGCACCGGCGAAGAGCAAGCGGCGGCCCGACAGAATACGCCAGATACCGCGCGCGCGCCCCACGTCAACCGAGTTCTTCAAATCGTAGTCTGTCACTGCGAAAAAACCTCTTTGCTCCAGACAAGAAATGCTGGAGTTGTGGTAACTCCAGCCAGATCCTCATTATACATCCATAACTTGCCGTACCATAGACCCAATGCATGGGGTCGGCCAGTTTTTCCAGCCAACAATATATCACAAGAGTCCATAAGGGTCAATAAGGGACCTTCACTTTCAGGCACGGTGCGGGTTCTCCGGCCCACATTAAGACGCCGGGATATGACCATAATAACTGACTTCAGGGATTCAAATCTTCCGTCAAAAGTCCGGGATTGTCTGTACTTAAGGGCAGTAGCTTTGCCTACTACCCTGCTGCCCTGGCCTCCGGTGCTTCAGCCGAGGATCGCTTTCACGCGCTGCGCCACCGCTTCACCCAGCGTGCGGTGGGCCTCAGGGGCTAAATGAATGCCATCGACCGGGCTGGATTCGATGATCTCCCCAGCGATGAGCAGATGCACGGCGTAGGTTTCGGCCACCTTCTGGAACTGCGCCGGCAAATCGCAGGACGTTTCATAGCCTCCGGCGAACATGTCGGCGAACTTAGGCGGAATCGCGGGCGTGGTCGGCGGCGGACAGATGAGCAGCACCTGCGGGATTCCGCCATCAGGCGCGGTCATGCTGCGCTGGATCATCTCGACCAGCACCCCGGCCCCACTGGCGATGTCGTAGGCCGATTTGGCGAAGCGGTGCTTGAGATCGTTGGTCCCCAGCATCAGCACTACCAAGTCCAGCGGCTGGTGCGATTCCAGACAGGGCAGCAGATAGGCCGCGCCGTTGCGATTGGGCGATACCGGGTCCTCCCAGACAGTCGTGCGCCCGCCCAGCCCTTCCTCGACGACCCAATAGCCTTCGCCGAGGGTGTCGCGCAGCACCCCGGCCCAGCGTGTATGCACATCGTAGCGCTGCCTGCCGGTGGTTGAGGTCGTGGGTACAGACCCCCAGGTGTTCGAATCGCCATAGCACAGAATCGTTTTGCTCATGAGGATGCACTCTTTTCAATAATCAACGCGGCGTCCATTCTAACATGCTTCCCGGCACTCGGGTGGGCAGCGAGAACGGATCGAGCGCGATTTCATCGAGTACTTGGTCAGCCACCCGGTCTCGCATATAATAAAGGCCAGCAGACCGCTCACAGCCGGATAAATCCCATGACCTATACGCAGTACACCTTTCTCAGCCCCTTCACGTGGCGCTATGGCTCTGACACCATGCGCATGATCTGGTCCGAGGCCCATAAGCGGCGGCTGTGGCGGCAGGTCTGGCTGGCGCTGGCCGAGGCACAGCACAAGGCCGGTCTGGTCACGGAGGCTCAGGTCGAGGACCTGCGCAGTAAGGTGGACGCGGTCGATATTGAACGAGCGCAGGAGATCGAATCCGAAATTCATCATGACCTGATGTCGGAGATCAAGACCTATGCCGAGCAGTGCCCTATCGGCGGCGGCATCATTCACCTGGGCGCGACCAGTATGGACATCGAAGACAATGCCGAAGCGCTGCGGCTGCGCGAATCCTTGCAGTTAGTCCTGACGCGCCTGGCCGATTTGCTCTCGACGCTGGCAAGCCTGATCGAGCGCGAAGCCGATACCGTCTGCATGGCCTTCACCCACATTCAGCCCGCCGAACCGACCACCGTCGGCTACCGGTTGGCTTCCTACGCGCAGGATCTGCTCGATGATTACCGGGCGCTGGAACAGCTTTCGACGCACCTGCGCGCCAAAGGGCTGAAGGGCGCGGTCGGCACCTCGGCCTCCTATGCGGACCTGCTGGAAGGCACCGGCATGACCGCGCATGAACTCGAAGCGCTGGTCATGGAGCAGCTTGGCCTGGACCCCTATCTGATCGCCACCCAGACGCACAGCCGCCGCCAGGACTGGACGGTCATCTCCGCGCTTTCCGGGGCAGGCATGACGCTGTATAAGCTGGCGCTGGACCTGCGCCTGATGCAGACGCCGCCCATCGGTGAATGGAGCGAGCCTTTTGGCGCGAACCAGGTCGGCTCTTCAGCCATGCCCTTCAAGCGCAACCCGATCAACGCCGAGAACATCAACAGTCTGGCCCGCTATCTGGCGACGCTGCCGCGCGTGGCCTGGGATAACGGCGCGCATAATCTACTGGAACGCACGCTGGACGATTCGGCTAACCGGCGCATCATGCTGCCTGAAGCTTTCCTGACCATCGAAGAACTGCTGCGCCGTATGACCCGCATTCTGGACGACCTGCGCCTCAACCGCGAGACTATCCAGCGGAATCTGACAACCTACGGCACGTTCTCGGCCACCGAGCGGGTGCTGATGGCTGCTGCGCGGGCCGGGGGCAACCGCCAGGACCTGCACGAAGTCATCCGCCAGCACAGCCTGACCGCCTGGGACGCGCTGCAAAAGGGCCAGCCAAACCCGCTGGCCGAGAGCCTGAGCGCGGATCCGGCACTGACTGCCCTGCTGCCTGCCGAGACCATCCGCGAACTGCTGAATGCCGATCAATACGTCGGCGATGCGCCGCAGCGCGCCCGTGAACTGGCCGCCGCTGTGCGCGAATCCCTGATTTAGCGCTTGCTCATCTGGCCCGTTGGGAGGATAATAGGCCAGGTTAAGGAGCATTTATGCCCAGGATAGCCATCGTCAACGCGGACAGCAATTACAACCTGGATGTCCTGCTGGATGCCTACCAGTCCAAGAACCTCAAGGACGGTGAGCTGACGCTGGTCGCCACTGCCGCACCGGAGGCTCTGGCGCGTGCCAGCAAGGCCAAAATCGAGACGCTGGAATACAGCGACGATCAGGCTGCCCTCAGCGATGCCCTGACGGCCAACGACCCGGATCTGGTGGTCGTACTCGACCGGCCTCATCACCTGAACGCCGAAGTGCTGGATCCCTTCCCAGAGCAGGTGATCGCGCTGCATCCAGCGTTAGCGGGCCAGTTCCCGGTGGCGGATGCGGTGTCCGCGGCCTACGACGCCTACCGCCGGGGCGAGATTAAGTGGACCGGCTGCAACGTCCATTACGTCGAGCCGGAAGGCAAGGCAGGAAAAGTCATGCGGCAAATCGTCGTACCGGTCGAACCTAAAGACACACCCGAACGCTTCGAAGAGCGAATGCGCCAGAGCGAGGCCTGGCTTCTGCTCAAGGCGGTCAAGCAGTTTCTATATGAACTGCGTACCCACAAGAAGAGTTCTAATGAGGATGATTAAGCCACCCGATGAGGTGGCTTTTTTTTGGACACGAGAGATCATGCGTCGAAAGATCATCATCGGGCTGGTTTACGCCGCCGTGACCGGGAGCCATTATCCTGAGCGGCTGCATAGCGTTCTTATTGGTCTCAGCTTTCGCACGCGACGGCCTGAAACTGTATACCGTCCTCAACCGCGCCAGCTACTCGACTATTCAGGCGCTGATCGTCATCGCAATCTATGTTCTCAGCCCACTGGCTGCCATTCCAGTTACACGCTATTTTGTGAGTTATCTTCCGAGGAGGAACCATGACACTCGCAGCACCTCAAGTCCTTCAAGAGCCTAAAGATTACGTCCAGCTTTACCATCCCCAGCCGATCAACGGCGATTTCGTCGGCAAGCATATCGTCTCGGTCGATCAATTCGCCCGCGAAGACCTGGAGATCATCTTCGATGCCGTGCGCTCGATCAAAAAGCGTCTGCGCCAGCAAGATCGTGGGCTGGTCGAAGTATGCAGCGGCAAAGTGATGGCGACGCTCTTCTACGAATCCAGCACGCGCACGGACATCTCCTTCCAGACGGCCATGCGGCGGCTGGGCGGCGAGGTCGTCGGCGCGAGCAACGGCATCCGCTTCTCCTCGGTCTATAAGGGCGAGGATCTGGCCGATACGGTGCGCGCGGCGGGCTGCTATGCCGATGTAATCGTCCTGCGGCACCCGGAGGTGGGCGCGTCTTTCGAGGCAGCTTACTACCTGGACATGCTGCGCAGCAAGATCGAGCGCCAGCCGGTGGTCATCAGCGCCGGTGACGGCATCGGGGAGCATCCGACTCAGGCCCTGCTCGACCTCTTCACGCTGGTCGATATGAAAGGCCAACTGGACGGCCTGAATATTACGCTGGTCGGCGACCTCAAGCACGGGCGCACGGTGCATTCACTGACACGACTGATCGCCCGTCTAGAGGGTCAATCGTGACGATCAACTGTGTCGCGCCGCCCTCGCTGCGGATGCCGGAAGACATTCTGGACCGGGTGCGCGCCACAGGTATCCGCGTGCTGGAGACCGAGGACCTGGACGAGGTGCTGGGCGACGAGCGACGTGATCTACTGGACGCGCGTGCAGGAAGAGCGCTTTGCCGACCCGGCAGAGTACGAGGCGATCAAGGACGGCTTCATCATGACGCCGCCGGTGCTGGCCCAGCGCCAAAGCCGATGCCATCCTGATGCACCCGCTGCCCCGTAAACACGAGATGGGCACCCGGGCGGATCATGACGTGCTGGACGCCGACCCGCGCACGGTCTACTTCCAGCAGATGGAGAACGGTATGTACGTGCGTATGGCCCTGCTGACCAAAGTGCTGCGCGGTGTGCATGTCTAGCGATTTTCCCTTGCTCCACTGCCGGGCAATGAATTACCCGGCAAACAGCCAAATCCCTTCGGGATTGAAGGGACGGCGTCAGGAGTCCCGTAGGGACTTGGGAATTTGCCGTCGATTTCAATCGGCGGCACTGATGGCCCGCTGTTACAGAGTTAAGGTATCCTGTCGATGATCCTCAAGATTCCCGCCATGCTTGATCCTCACGTCCATCTGCGCGGGATGGACTGGGCGCACAAGGCGACCTTCGCCAGCGAGACCGCTGCCGCACTGGCCGGGGGCTACTGGGCCGTCTTCGATATGCCCAACACCCCGCCGCCGACCATCGAGCCTGCCGCGCTGGAACGCAAACTGAGCGAGTTCGGCGCGCAAGCGCACTGCGATTGGGCGGTTTACTACGGCGCGGCCATGACCGAGAACTGGCGGCACTATGACGCGGTGGCGGATCGCGTCTGCGGCCTGAAAATCTATAACAACCAGACCACCGGCACGCTGCTGATCGAGGATCAGGCGGTGCGCGCGCAGCATTACGCCCACTGGCCGGGGATCATCGCCGTTCATGCCGAAGGCGAGACCGTGCGCGAGATTCTGGCGCTGGTGCGCCAGTACCGCCGCTGGACGCATTTCTGCCACATCAGCACGGCGGAAGAGATCGGCTACCTGCGGGACGGCCAAAGCCGAGGGCCTGCCCATCAGCATCGGAGTCTGCCCGCACCATCTCTACCTGAGCGAAGACGATCTGCCGCGCCTGGGGCCGCTGGGGCTGATGAAGCCGGAACTCAAGACCGCGCGCGATCAGGCCGCGCTGTGGGAAGCCATCGACTCCGGGCTGGTGGACGTCGTCGAATCGGATCACGCGCCGCACACACTGGCCGAGAAATACGGTGAGCGACCTGTCTACGGCGTGCCCGGCCTGGAGACGACCCTGCCGCTGCTGTGCCGGGCGGTCCACGAGGGACGGTTGACGACCGAGCGCCTGATCGACCTGGTCGCCGATGCGCCGCGCCGCATCTGGGGCCTTGACGCGCCGCCGGAGACCTATACGCTGGTCGATCTCGACGCCGAATACGCTATCGAACGCGAAAGCCTGCGCACGCTCTGCGGCTGGTCGCCCTTCGAGGGGATGCGCGTCTGCGGACGGGTCGTGTCGGTCGTCATCCGGGGTCAGCAGGTCTACGACGGCGAGCAGATCCTGGCCGTGCCGGGCAGCGGGTACAAGCTCTATGCCTAACATGGTCTTTCTGCGCCTGAACGCGGCAGCTTACAGCGCGATTCGTCCACTGATCTTTCGCAGCACGTGCGCAGCACGCGCACGAGCAAATCATCGCCTGCTGCGCTGGCTGGATGGTCAGCCCTGGGCGGTCGCCCTGCTGCAACAGGCGCAGCGCTGGGCCTTCGACGCGCAGCCGGTGAACGTCGGCGGCGTGGACCTGCCCTACCCCTTAATCCTGGCGGCGGGCTTCGTCAAAGGCGACGGTTTCGCCGACGAGGACGCCGCGCTGGCAGCGGTCGAACAGGGACGCAATATCATCCCCGGCTGGCGCGCTATGCCCGCGCTGGTCGGCCCGGTCGAGTTCGGCTCGTTTACGCCCTGGCCGCGGCTGGGCAATCCGGGCACGGTGATGTGGCGCGAGGTGGCGACGCGCAGCACGCAGAACCGTGTCGGCCTCAAGAACCCCGGCGCGAAAGCCGCTGCGGCCTTCCTGATCCGGCAGCGCGAGCATCTGCCGCCAGTCTACGGCATTAATCTGGCCCCCAGCCCTGGTGTAGACGACAACGATGTGATCGAACAGGAACTGGTGCAGGCGGCCAATCACTTCTTAGGGATGGGGCTGCATCCATCCTGGTTCACGCTCAACCTGAGCTGTCCCAACACCGGTGACGACCCCGGTGCGCGTCAGACCGAAGCGCAGGCGCGGCGTTTGTGTCAGGCGCTGGTCGATTTGCTGCCGGTGCCGCTGTGGGTCAAGATCAGCCCGGACCTGGACGACGAGCAGTATGCCATCCTGATGCGGGTCTTCGCCGAGACCGGTGTGCGCGCGGTTATCGCCACCAATACGCTGGCCCAGCCCGCGCCAGATCAACCCGAATTGAGCGCTGGGATCGGCGGTGGAGGCTTGCACAATTGTGCCCTTGACGCAACAATACGATTAGCCGCTACAGCCCAGGCCGATTCGCTGGCAATTATCGCCTGCGGCGGGGTGATGGACGGCTCGACCTTCCGGCAGTTTAGTAAGGCCCAGGCCGCGCAGTACTGGTCTGCCCTGGTGTACCGGGGACCACTGGCCGCCGCCTTGATTTTGAACGAGGATCGCCATGCAAGATAGAGATTTCGCCCGGCTGCTGCTCGACATTGGCGCGGTGGGCTTTATCCCCCGCGAACCGATCACCTTTAAGTCCGGCATTGTTTCGCCGGTCTACGTCGATAACCGCTGCCTGATCTTCTCGCCGGAACCCTGGCACGCAGTCATCGAGGGTCTGGCGGATGTCATCGAGGCGCAGCAGCTCGAATTCGACGTTATCGCGGGAATCGCTACCGGCGGCGTGCCGCATAGTTCGGCGCTGGCCTATAAGCTGGGCGTCCCGCAGGTCTATGTGCGCAAAGAGTCCAAAGAACACGGCACGCAGAACCGCATCGAAGGCGGCGACATCAGCGGCAAGCATGTGCTGCTGGTCGAGGATATGGTCACGACCGGCGGCAGCAGCCTCAACGGCGTCACGGTGATGCGCGAGGCCGGGGCTGAGATCACCGACTGCCTGAGTATCACGACTTACGGCTTCCCGATGGCCTACCATGCCTTCCAGGTGGCGGCGATGCGGCTGCACCCGCTGACCGATTTCTACACCATTGTCCAGGAAGGCGTCAACCTGGGCAAACTGGACGCCAGCGACATTGAAATCATCGAAGACTGGCTCAACGAGCCGCACCAGTGGGCAGAAAGGCAGGGTTTGACGGATGCCGAAGAGTATTGAGAAATACCAGCGCCGAGTTGAAGAGTCCGGCTCGCTGCTCTGCGTGGGCCTGGACCCACTGCCGGAGCGAATCCCGCCGCAGTTCCAGCAGGCCGAGTCACCCTTCTTCGTCTTCAACCGCTGGATCATCGAGCAGACTCAGCCCTTTGTCAGCGCTTACAAGCCGAACATTGCTTTCTACGAGGCCGAGGGCGAACGCGGAATGCAGGCACTGCGCCAGACGATCCGCTACCTTAAAGAACAGCACCCGGAGATTCTGGTGATTGTGGACGCCAAACGCGGCGACATGGCCTCGACCAGCGCGGCTTATGCCAGGGCGATTTTCGACGACCTGGACGCGGACGCCGTGACGCTGCATCCCTACCTGGGTGGGCAGAGCCTCCAGCCCTTCCTGGAGCGCGCCGACCGGGCCTGCATCATCGTCTGCCGCACCTCGAACCCCGGTTCCGGCGATTTTCAGAACCTGGAGATCGACGGGCGTCCCCTGTGGCAGCATATCGCGCAGAAGGTCCACGACGAGTGGAACACAAACGGCAACTGTATGCTGGTCATGGGCGCAACCTACCCCGAAGATCTGGCGACCGTGCGCGACATCGTGGGCGAGATGCCTCTGCTGGTGCCCGGCATCGGCGCGCAGGGCGGCGATCTGGAACAGGCACTGCGGGCAGGCCTAAATCAGGCGGGCGCGGGGCTGATTATCAGCGCCTCACGCAGTGTCATTTTCAGCGAGGACCCCGGTGCAGCCGCTCGTGACCTCAACACACGGATCAATCAGTATCGCGCGGCGGTGAAAGCGATATAAGCAGGCCGTGTTCGCGCCGCCAGGCCTCGTCCGGGCCATTCCAGCGGTAGCGCCGTAAATCGACGCGGTCGCGCCGGTCAAATTCGACACCTTCATCTTCCAGACGAATACGCTGCTGCGCGGCTTCCGGGCTGCCTTCGGGCAGGCTGATGGCTCCCTGGCTGTTGATGACGCGCTGCCAGGGGATGGAAGGCTGAGCCGGGTCCTTGGGGTTGTTGGCCGGGTCGCTGGCGCAGCGGCGCATGGCGTAGCCCACCCAGCGAGGCGCGATTGCCAGATAAGCGGCTGGGTCCATGCCTTCCGGCGGCGGAATCATCGACGCGATCTGCCCGTAGGTGACGACTTTGCCGGGCGGAATCTGCCAGACGATGCTCCAGACGGTCTTATCGAAGCTCTCGCGCATGGCTCAAAAGAGGCTCAACTGCTGCGGATTGTCGGCGTCGGCGCTTTTCATTGAATGCGGTTTTTCCAGGCCGCGCTCGCGCAGCCAGTCCTCGTCCGGCCCATCCCAGCCGACCGCGTTGAAATCGACCTGATCCTTGCTGTCGAAGTCGATTTGCTCGGCTTCCAAACGCTGGCGCTGGAGCATGGCCGGGCGCGACCCTTCCGCCAGACTGATACCGCCCTTGCTGTTGATGACGCGGTGCCAGGGGACGGTCGGATTATCGGAGAAGGAAACGGCGTTCATGGCATAGCCCACCCAACGTGGCGCGATGCGGCGGTACATGTCCGGCTCGACGCCTTCCGGGCAGGGGATCATGACTGCAATCTGCCCGAAGGTGACAACCTGACCCGGCGGCACCTGCCGCACGATGTCCCAGACGATCTGGTAATAGGCGTCCTGATCGGGCGGGCGTTCGATCATCGTCAGGTGTCCAGTTCAGCGGCGGCAGCCTGATCGACAAACCAGACCAGTTCGCCATGCTCCGGCGCGATCATCTGCGAGGGCAAATGATGTGTCTGGCGCGGGCCGTTAAGCACCTGATGCAGCGGCACAGCCTTCTTCTCACCGGCCACCAGGAAGGCGACCCGCGCGGCCCGGTTCAGCAGCGGCGCGCTCATGCTGATGCGCCAGGTATCCAGCTTGGGGACAAAATTGGCAACCACGAGGCGCTGTGTTTCGTCCAAGGCAGCAGTCTCCGGGAAGAGCGAGGCCGTGTGCCCATCATCGCCCATGCCCAGCAGCACCAGGTCGAAGCGCGGCATTCCGCTGAACTGATGCCGCAGCGTCTGTTCATAGCGCTGCGCTGCCTCTTGCGGATCAAGCTCTGCCGGGATGCGATGGATGTTGGCAGGAGCCAGCGCAACCACATCCAGCAGCGCTTCTTTCGCCATACGATAATTGCTGTCCGGATGATCTGGCGGCACGCTGCGCTCATCACCCCAGTAGATTTGCACGCGCGACCAGTCAATGGC
Source organism: uncultured Chloroflexia bacterium (assembly GCA_963772595.1). Classification (GTDB taxonomy): domain Bacteria; phylum Chloroflexota; class Anaerolineae; order Aggregatilineales; family Phototrophicaceae; genus CAVYXZ01. The sequence goes on from CAVYXZ010000007.1 coordinate 535,721, forward strand.
GTCGCTCCGGGCCAGCGCTTCGTAAAGCGGTCGGGGCGTGCTGCCGCCCGACAGCACCAGACTGAAATACGGCCCGGTCGTGGCTTTGTAGGCCGCGATTACGTACTGAGCCGCCGCCTCGGTCAGGGCGCTGGCATTTGCAAAAACGCGAATATCCGGCATCACAATCCTCAATCGTCGTGAGCACAGCTCAAAATCCAGCTGCGCTCGGAATTGCCCAGCAGCGCATCGGCTGCCTCTGGCCCCCAACTGCCCTGCTCGTAGCTGAGCGGATCAACAGTGCTACCGTCCTCCCAGGCCTTGATGATGGGGTCCATCAATTCCCACTGTGCTTCGATACCATCCCGGCGCGAGAAGAGCGCTGCGTCGCCCAGCAGCGCATCCAGCAGCAGGCGCTCGTAGGCTTCGGGAATAGCCGACTCGTCAAAGCTGGTGGCGTAATGGAACTCCATTTCGACCGAGCGGGTCAGGCGGGTGACATCCGGCTCTTTGGCCTCGAAGGTCAGGTGAATGCCCTCGTCCGGCTGCACGCAGATCGACAGGGTGTTGGGCTTGAAGTCTTCCGCCGGGTTCTCGAAGAGATGATGCGGTGAGGCCTGAAAGATCACGTCGATCTCGGTATGCTTTTGCTGGAGTGCCTTGCCAGAGCGCAAGAAGAAAGGCACCCCGCGCCAGCGCCCGTTATCGACATAGAGCTTCATCGCCGCGTAGGTCGGCGTGCGCGATTTCGGGTCTACGCCGTCGGCCCCCCGGTAGCCCTTGTACTGCCCCAGAACAGTGTTCGACATCTCGATAGGCCGCACCGATTTCAGCAGCTTGACCTTCTCGTTGCGCATCAGGTCGGCATCAAAGGAGGCGGGCGGTTCCATAGCGATCAGCGTGAGCAGTTGCAGCAGATGATTCTGGAACATGTCGCGCAGCACGCCGGAATGATCGTAATACGCGCCGCGGTGCCCCACATCGACCGTTTCCACTGCCGTGATCTGCACGCTGTCCACGTAATGCCGGTTCCAGACCGGCTCGAAGATGGCGTTGGCGAAGCGCAGGAACATGATGTTCTGCGCGGTTTCCTTGCCCAGGTAATGGTCGATGCGGTAGACCTGACTCTCCTCGAAGACGGTATGCACATGCTCGTTGAGGGCGCGCGCGGTCTCCAGGTCGGTGCCGAAGGGCTTTTCGATAATCACCCGCCGCCAGCCTTCATCCTCCTCGGCCATGCACAGGTGCCCGATATTGGTAATCACCGGGGCATAGAGGCCTGGCGCAACGGAGAGATAGTAGAGCCGATTGGCCGGGCCGCCTTCTTTTTCGCTCAGAAAATCGCAGAAGGACCCCATATCGGGGTCTTCGCTGGCGCTGCCGGGCACATACCACAGCCGCTGGGCAAAGTCGTTCCAGGCCGAGTCGTCATAGGTACTGGAGGAGAACTCCTTGACACCATCGCGCAGTCGGTCACGCCAGTCGTCATGGCTGTAGGGGGTCCGCGAATTGCCTACAATGTTCAGCTTCTCCGGCAGGCGCTGCTTTCGATACAGGTTGTACAGGGCCGGGACCAGCTTGCGGCGCGTCAGGTCCCCGGATGCGCCAAAGATTACGATAGTCGTTGGATTAGTCATAGCGAAACCCCATTAAGAACGCGAAACGTGCCGGATATCATCTTCAGCGCTGGCAACGATCATATCCGTCGCCAGGCCGAGAAATAAACCATGTTCTACGATACCACTGCGCCCTTCCAGCGCCCGGCTCAGGCCCTGAAGGTCATCAATCGGGCCAAAACGGCAGTCGAGGATCAGGTTGCCCTGGTCGGTGCGAAAGGCTGCGTCGTCCTTCTGCCGCTGGACCACTGATGCCCCCAACGATTCGAGATAGGCGACCTGCGCCTGCCAGCCAAATTCAATCACTTCGACCGGCAGCGCAAAGTGCGTGCCGAGCCGGTCCACCAGCTTCGATTCATCCACGACGATGATCTCGCGGCGGCTGGCCTGGGCCACGATCTTCTCGTGCAGCAGCGCCCCACCCCCGCCCTTAATCAGCTCAAGATGGGGGTCCACTTCGTCCGCGCCGTCAATCGTCAGGTCGATGACCGGGTGTTCGTTGAGGGTCGTCAGGGGAATGCCACGTTCGCGGGCCTCCGCCTCGATCCAACCGGAACAGGGGATGCCCACGAGGTCGCGCAGCGTGCCGGCATGATACAACTCGGCGATACGCCGCAGCGCCCAGACCGCCGTGCTGCCGGACCCCAGGCCCAGCACCATGCCCGACTCGACAAATTCAACCGCCCGGTATGCTGCCTGCTGCTTCAGGCGTGTAACCGCGTCTGTCACCACAGCGACTCTCCGTTACAGGGCGGCGCTGATGGCTTTCAGGCCTGCGGCCACGTCCTGGCCCAGGTGGAAGCGAATCACGCGGCGCTTATTATCCAACAGGGCCTGCCGGTCGCCCATCGCCTGTGCCAGCTTCAGCACGCCAAAGCTGATGCTCGATTCGGACTCTCCGGCGGCTTCGGGAATCGGGACATCTTCGACCGGGTCGGAGGTGAACTGGATAAACAGACCGCCGCCGCCATCACCCTTGTGCAGTTGGCCGGTGGAATGCAGGAAGCGCGGGCCATAACCCAGCGTCGTCGCCAGCCCGGTCTTATCCAGCAGGCGCAAGCGCAGCCGTTCGAGCGTGTTCGTGGTCGCGTCCATGGGCGTGACGTAAGCTTGCAGCGAGAGGTAGTCGCCAGGCTTTGCCTGCGCCAGAAAGGCCGCCAGGACCTCCTGCAAATTCCCGCCGCTGACGTCGCCGTCGCCGTAGACCGTGACGCCAGGGACACTCAGGCTGGCGTGCTGTTCGGGCAGCTTGCCGCTCTGGGTATAGGCATCGACCATCTTGCGCGCCTGGACTTTGGCGCTCTCGACGTTGGGCTGGTCGAAGGGCTGAATGTCGATGCGCTGCCCGGCAATCGTGACGGCGAATTCCCACAGGAAAATCTGCCCGCCGATGTCGTAGAGATCGCTCAGAGTCAGACGCACCAGCGGATGCGCAGTTTCCAATGCGGCAGTCCGGGAGTTGAGCAGTGTCGTCTTCCAGCCGCAGCGCCACGAACAGGCGATCATCGCCATAAGTTCTGTGTGGCTGGTTCGCGCACCACAGGCAGGATGCCCCGGCCTTCTTTGCCGGTGCTCTCGGCGATCAACTGCTCGACCCAATCGCCATAGCCAGCAACCGAGGGCGAGGCGATAAACGTGACCTTATCGCGCCAGGCCTGGCTGCTTCGCCCAGAATCGCGCCCAGCCACGCGCCGGGATTGTCGCTGCCGATATTAGGCGGCTTGCAGTCCTGCGCCATCGCCACCGCCCGCTTGAGCAGTTTCGCAATATCCACGCCAACCAGCGCCGCAGGCACCAGCCCGAAGTAGGACAGGGCCGAGTAACGTCCGCCGATGTTGGGATCGTTCAGGAACGTAGCGCGGAAGTTAAAGCGCTGCGCCATGTCTTCCAGGCGGCTGCCGGGATCGGTGATGGCGACAAAATGCGCCCCGGCCTTATCCGCGCCGACCGCGTCCAGCGTCTGGTTGTAGAAATACTTGAAGAAGGACAGGGTCTCCACCGTGCCGCCAGATTTGGTCGAGACGATGTAGAGCGTTTTGGCCGGGTCGAACTGCTGAGCATAGCCCAGCACCGCGCCCGGATCCGTGCTGTCCAGTACGGCCAGGTCAAGATAGCCATCGGCCACGCCAAAGATCTCGCGGAAGACTTCCGGCGCAAGGCTGGAACCGCCCATGCCGAGCAGCAGCACCTGCGTGTAGCCATCGGCGCGCACGTGATCGACCAGATCCTGGATCGGATTGGCGACATTTTCGTCGTACAGCGCCAGCATTCGGTCGGCAATGTCCAGCCAGCCGAGCCGGTTGGTGATCTCTTCCGGGAAGGGCCGCCAGACGGTGTAGTCGTGCTCCCAGATTCGCCGGACAATGTTCTCTTCTTCGATCGTCTCCAGCGCCGCGTCTACCTCGCTCTCCAGCATGTGGAGGCGTGCTTTCATATTCTGGGTCAGCCATTGCGGATCTTGTCTCGCTTCTCGCCGATGGTCGCCAGCAGCGAATCGTAGGGGCCGCTGAACTTGTCTACGCCTTCCTGCTGCAATTCCTGCGTCACCTGGTCGAGGCTGATGCCGACTTCTTCCAGCCGTTTGAACTGCGCGTAAGTCGCGTCCATGTCGTCTTCGACGGTCGAGGCCACCGTGCCATGATCGAGAAAGGCCTCCAGCGTATCCGGCGGCAGGGTGTTGACTGTATCCGGGCCGATGAGCGTATCGACGTAGAGCGTATCGGGATAAGCCGGGTTCTTGGTGCTGGTGCTGGCCCACAGCGGACGCTGCACCCGCGCGCCTCTATCGCGCCAGCCGCTGCCAGCGGTCGCCGCTGAAGATCTCTTTGAAGCGCTGGTAGACCGCCTTCGAATTGGCAATGGCGATTTTGCCCATCAATATCCTCCGCGCCTTTGGCCTCCAACTGCGGATCGATCTTGCCATCGACGCGGCTGACAAAGAAGGACGCCACCGAGCCAATCTTGCTCAGGTCGCCGCCGTCTCGGCCAGCCGTTCCAGCCCGCAGATGTAGGCATCCGCCACCGCTTCGTAATGCTCCATCGAGAACATCAGCGTGATATTGACGTTGACGCCTTCGCTGATGAGCTGCTCGACCGCCGGGATGCCTTCGCGGGTCGCCGGAACCTTGATCATCAGGTTGGGCCGTTGCAAATCCTTAAAGTAGCGCCGCGCCTCCTCAACCGTGCCTTTAGTGTCATAGGCCAGGTGCGGGTTGACTTCCAGGCTGACGTAGCCATCGCCGCCGCCGGTCTCGTCATAGACACTGCGGAAGAGGTCTGTCGCCATCTTAATGTCTTCGACGGCCAAGGCCTCGAAGATTTCGACGTCGGTATCCTCGATCCAGCAAATCCTGGATCTGCTCGTCGTAATCATCGCTGTGCGCGATGGCCTTCTCGAAAATGGCCGGGTTTGAGGTCACACCCCGCAGTCCCTTGTCGATCCAGGCCTGCATTTCGCCTGATGTCATGAACGAACGCCGGATATAGTCAATCCAGATGGCCTGCCCGAGATCGGCCAGTTCATGCAATTTTGTCATAATGACCTCCGCTATTCTCCCATGCTCCAAGTATGAACCCATGTGGGCCAGTTTACAAGGGGCACGAGGAAGCCAGAGCGATACAGCTCGGCCAGGGAATTGGCGCTCAGACCCCGCTGATTCGGCCATCCCCACCGTAAATCCTGCCGGGTAGGATGTCCAGCAGATCATCCAGGGCCTCTGACCGGCGTGTAATCGGCATGAAAATCATGATAAATAGCCCCGTTTTGCCCGGTAGCACCAGGGCGCGAGACTGTAGCGCGTGCGGTCATCGAGCGGGCTGCAAACGGTAGCGCAGCTCCGTCTGCGGCGTGGCTTGAGAATCGCATCGGCATAGGCGGCACGCTGCTTCTCCACGCCGTAATGTTCGTGCAGATAGGCCAGAGTTTCCGGCGAGGTACGGCGCTTCTCGCGGATGATGGCGGCGGCCAGCAGCGGCGGCCGTTTCGGTATCGTCGTAATCGACCTTATCGACCAGCATCTCCGGCAGTAATTCGCGGTGTGAGGCGATGCGCACCACAATCGAGGGCGTGCCGCAGCCCAGCAATTCGTAGACCGTATTGCCGAAGGTCTCCACGAAGCTGCCCAGCGAGAGCGTCACCGACCCCAGGCTGTAATACTGCGGCATCAGCGACTGCGGAATCCAACCGTGAAAGACAATGTGCTCCTGCAAGCCGCGCTGCGCGATCTCCGCTTCCAGGCTGTCGTAGAAGGCGCGCAGGCCGGGGTCCAGATCGAAATCAAGCCACTTGGGCACCAGCACCTTCAGGTCGCTGATGCCATACTGATTCACCAGCCAATCGGCGACGGCCAGGGTCTGGCGGATGCCTTTGGATTCTTCCGGGCCGATGCGGATGCAGCAGGATCGGGTAGGCACCCGGCTGCACCGGGATCAGGTCGAGGATTTCGCGCGGCGGAGTCGGCTTGAAGTGCGCCCAATCCACGCCGTTATAGATGACGGTCGCGCGCTCGGCATAGTCGGGGAAGAAGCGTCCGGCGGTGTGCAGGAAATACTGCCGTGAATACTCCGAGATGAGGATCAGCCGGTCGCCCTGGAAGAGGAAACTGCCGTGCAGCGTCTCCGGGTAGACGTTATCGCGCAGCGAGACGACCGTCGGCACCTTACGGTAGGCAAAGGGGAACAGAAACTCACCATCGTGCATGTAGAAGCGGTCGCGCTTCCAGCAGCGCTTCGCCTACATCCTGAAGGATGGCCGCCATAGCATAAGCCGGGATGCCGTAAGGCTGCGGAAAGGGCTGGTGAAAAGGCAGCACAGGCCGCACCTCGACGTTTTCGTGCCAGCGAAAGGGTACGGCGCTGTCCTCGCGGCGGGTCGCCAGAACCGTCACCTGATGCCCCAACTCGCCCAGGTGCAGCGCGATGCTCTGCAAATGCTTGGGCGCGCCGCCCATCACGTGGTCGGGAAACAGCGGATTGATCGAAAAAGCGACGATTTTCATAAGGTATTGTCCAGTGGGATGCGGTAGCGATGATGGCGCACAAAGGTCTGCTCAGCCGTGACCGTCACAACGTTGAAGCCGGGGTCTTCGGCCAGGTCGAGCGCCGCCTGTTCTTGTCCCGGCCAGGCGACGAACTGGTAGGCCGCGCTGGGGGCCGCGCTGTAGAGGATGCCGTCGCGGACGATGTCGATGCTGTGGTGAATATGGCCGAAGAAGACGCCGCGCAGCCGCTGATGAGCCATCAGCAGAACTTCGTGCAGAGCCGCGCCGTTGCGCAAGCTGAGCGCGTCCAGCCAGGGCACATCGACCGGGATAGGATGGTGATGCGTGGCGACGATCAGGGGCCGGTCATCGTCGGCTGTGCAGATGCGCCGCAGGGTTTCAAGCTGCGCGTCATCCAGCCAACCTGCGTGATTCGCCCCGTAGCGCGCGCTGTCCAGGCAGACGATCTGCACGCCCTTGACCTTGTATTCGCAGACTGGCCCCGCGGCCCGGCGACTGAGCCACTGCTCCACCCCTTCCGAGTGATCGTGGTTGCCCGGCAGGTAAATCTGCGGCCAGCGAATCTGCTCCAACAGCCCGGCGATGAACTCGTAATCGCTGTCCACCTCAGCGCTGACATCGCCCGTATGCAGCACGAAATCGACGGCAAAAGGCAGCGCATTGACCTCACGAATCAGCGCCTCCAGCGCATGAGTCGGCGAGTAAGGCAGCGCCTGTATCTGCTCGACATACAGCGCCAGGTCAGGGCTGATACCGCTGAAGTCCTTCTGCTGGGAAGGATGCAGCAGGTGCGTATCGCTGACGTGGACGAAGTGCAGCGGCAGCTCAGGCATGACAACTCCAATGAAGACAGACAGGCTCTAGCGCTGATTATGCCGCAGCGATGGTCTGAAAGAAAGCACAGGCCCTATTGTTTTCCGTCAATCTGAGTACAATCACGCGCAATAGTCGCATTCATCTTAAAGGACATTAAAACATGACCCAAGCTGAAGCTGTGCGCGTCGCCGTGATCGGCACCGGCGGCATGGCTCGTCACCACATCCGTCAGATGGTGCAGCAGCGCGATACCACCGAGATTCGCGTCCTGTGCGATACCGACGAAGCCGCCTACAAGGCCGCTGCCGAAATCTTCGAAGAAGCCGGTCTGCCGGTGCCGCCGCACGAATCTTACCTGGAAAAAATGGTCGCCGATTATGGCGACGAGCTTGACGCCGTCCTCATCGTCACACCGCACAACGTCCACTTCCAGCAAGCCGCGTTCTGCATGGAATCCGGCCTGGATGTCCTGCTGGAAAAGCCGATGGTCATGAACGCCGACGAAGCCAGCCAGCTTATCCAGGTGCGCGACCGGACCGGCAGGCTGCTGGTGGTGGCCTTCAACGGCAGCATGTCGCCCAACGTGCGCACGGCGGTCAAGATGCTGCGCGGCGGCGATCTGGGCGAGGTACTCAGCATCTCCGCCACCGTCTGGCAGCGCTGGAAACTGGGGACCGCCAATTCCTGGCGGCAGGTGCCGGAGATCGCCGGGGGCGGTTTCCTCTTCGATACCGGTGCCCATATGCTCAATACGGTGGTGGACCTGGCCGGTGAGGAGTTTGTCCAGGTCGGGGCCTGGCTGGACAATCGCGGCAGTGCAGTGGATATAGTCGGCGTGGTAATGGGCAGGTTACAATCGGGAGTCATGGTTACTATGCACGGCTGCGGTGATGCCGCTGTCTTTGGCTCGGACCTGCGAGTCTTCGGCACGAAAGGGATGCTGCGCACCGGAGTCTGGGGCGAGCGTCTGGAATCGGCCCTCGATGGCAACGACGCGCTGAAGCCGGTCGAGGTCCCGGAGTCGCTGGGCACCTGGCAGCAGTTCCTGGCGGTACGTCAGGGCACGCTGGCGAATCCCTGCCCGCCCGAAGTCGGCCTGCGCATGGCCCGGCTGTGGGATGCAATCCAGCAATCAGCAGCGCAGCAGGGCGCATTGGTTACGCTTTAATTCTTAGAAGGAGTTTCCCTCATGGCAACTACACCTCGCGTTACGGTATGGAACGAGTTCCGGCACGAAAAAGATGCCAATCATGCCGCCTCCACGATCTATCCTGATGGCATTCACAACGCCATCGCCAAAGGCCTGCGCAACAAGGGCCTCACGGTCGGCACGGCCACACTGGACGAAGCCTCACACGGCCTGACCGATGCGGTCCTGGAAGGGACCGACGTCATGCTCTGGTGGGGACACATGGCGCACGGCGAAGTCAACGACGAGATCGTCGAGAAGGTGCAGCAGCGCGTGCTGGCCGGCATGGGCTTGATTGTGCTGCATTCCGGCCATTTCTCGAAGATTTTCAAAAAGCTGATGGGCACGACAGGCAACTTGCAGTGGCGCGAAGCCGACGAAATGGAACGCCTGTGGGTCGTCAATCCGGGGCATCCCATCGCCGCCGGGCTGGGCCAGTATATCGAACTGGACATGGCTGAAATGTACGGCGAACCCTTCGACATCCCCGCGCCAGACGAACTGGTCTTTGTAAGCTGGTTCGAAGGCGGCAACGTCTTCCGCAGCGGTGGCTGCTGGACTCGCGGGCGCGGACGGGTCTTCTACTTCCGCCCCGGCCACGAGAGCTACGGGCATTTCCACAACCCGGAGATCATTCAGGTCCTGTACAACGCCGTCCTGTGGGCCGCGCCCGATAAGATCGAGGCCAGCCGCATCGTGAACACCAAGCAGCCGCTGAACCCGATCCACGAGAAAGTTTAGAGGATCACAGCATCGTAGGGACACGGTACCGTCGTGCCCGCTGCCAACACCCGGTTCATACAGGCTTTGGGAAGGTTCTAGCTTTCAGGGTACTGTTGGGTCTCGGACCACAAATACTGAGGGCGATAACCAAATTCGGCTTCGGCCCGCGCACAACTGAGCGGTGAAGGGTATGTCCCCAGATCGGCGCGAACCTCGGTCCGGTCCGCAAAATAGCGCTTCACCAGTTGCTCAGCAGGGTCAGCCAGCACCAATCCGCCGGTGATGTTGTACGGGCCAGAGGCGACGCTGTCTTTTTCAATGGCTAACCGGCAGGCATAGGCGATATCACGAGCATCCGCGCGCGACCACAACTGCCCGCCGTTGCGGGCCGGGTCCTGGCGTGTACGTTCGATGTCGTCGGGAATCTGTGCCGGGCTGCGCGCGCCCATGATGCGAAATGAGAGGATGCTCAGGCCGTGATTGCTGACAAAGTAATCGGCGGCCTGTTCACCTGCCATTTTGGCGAGGGCATAGCTGTTGCCAGGACGCAAGGGGTGCAGTTCGTCTGCCGGTAAATAGATCGGTGGTGCGAGATGAAAACCATAGACCTGCGCACTTGAAGCCGAAACAATACGCCTGATGCCCATATCCGCACAGGCGCGAAACACATTGAACGTGCCCTGGACATTGTCGCCGTAGGTGCGGGTATCGGGGACGATGCCCGCGTTTGCCCAGGCCCCCATATGCACAACAGCTTCCGCCCTGACCGCCGCCAGAGCTTGATACACCTCGCCCGGCTCCGTGAGATCAACTCTGAGAAATGTGGCCGATCTTCTGGCAGGCATGTTGATGTCCACACCCAGGACCTCATGCCCATGCGCCAGCAAATCGCGGACGACGTACTGGCCCAACCGGCCATGACTCCCTGTGACCAGAACTTTCACACTGTGTTGCTTTCTGTGTGGCTGACGTGACGCTGTGTAGCTTAACGCAGATCAAACGAGAATCAAAAAGGGCGTACCGGCTGTCGGCCCGCCCTTCCATTTTATACGATGCGACGAGCTACTGGTTCATTGCCCGCAGGTTCTTCAGGCTGATCTCGACGCTTTCCATCATCGGCATGTCGAAGCCTTCCTGTTCGATGACAAACCAGGGCATGTTGTGCGCGTTGGCGATCTCAATCATAGCCGGGATATTCAACTGCCCCCTGCCGATCTCGGTATCCCCCCAGGTCTCGCGGTCCTTGAAGTCCTTCAGGTGAATGTAGACGCAGCGCTCGGCGTTATCGCGCAGGAACTGCACCGAATCCACACCCGCATGGTCGATCCACATCGTATCCGGCTCGAAGAAGACCAGCGAGGGGTCCGTCTGGTCGAGGATCATCTGCATCCCGGTCGTGCCGTTGACATCGATGAACTCGTGGCCGTGAATGTGATACTGGAATTGCAAGCCCTCGTCGGCACAGCGTTTGGCCGTCTTATTGAACAGATCGGCGATGTAGTTGAAAGTGCTGGCCGGGTCTTCCTTGTTGACCCTGAAAGAAGGGCAGATGAAGGCCGGGCAACCGAGCGCTTTGGTGTAAGCAATCGAGTTTTCCAGATCTTCCTCGATCAGCTTGATATTGACATGCGCGCCCGCCGCTTCCAGGCCGGTTTCATCCAGCACCGCTTTCACATCCGCTGCCGGAACGCCGAAGTACCCTGCGAATTCCGCGCCATCATAGCCCATTGCGGCCACGCGGCGCAGCGTTCCCAGGAAGTCCTTCTGGCATTCCTCACGAATGCTGTACATTTGTAATGCGATTTTCGCCACTTCAGATTTCCTTTTTTGCGTAAATTACCAACGATGCTGCGACGGCTTAAAGTCCATCGCATTACTGCTGTAATAAGTCGCAATTGACTGTTCCGGCGGGGCCACCTCGTCCAGCCGTGCCCGGTCCTCGTCGGTGATCTCCACGTCGAGCGCAGCCAGGTTATCCACCAGATGATCCATCGTGCGCGGGCCAATAATCGGGCTGGTGATGCCCGGCTGGTGCATGGTCCAGGCCAGCGCCAACTGCGAGATGGAGCAGTTCTTTTCCTTCGCCAGTGCTTCAACCACGTCCAGCACGTCAAACCCCCGGTCGCTCAGATGCTGGCGGGTGCGCCGCGCGAAGTGGGATTCTGGCGGGCGATTGCTGCCATCACGGGCCAGCCGCGAGCCTTCCGGTGGCTCCTCACCGCGTTTGTACTTGCCAGTCAAGAAGCCGCGCGCCAGCGGCGACCAGGGAATAATGGCGATGCCGTAGGTCTGCGCCATCGGCACCAGTTCGCGCTCGATGCTGCGATCCAGCAGATTGTAGGGCGGCTGTTCGCTGACAATACGATTCAGGCCGTATTCTTTGGAAACCCACAGCGATTCCAGCACCTGCCAGGACGCAAAGCTGCTGCTGCCCAGGTAGCGCACTTTACCTGCCCGCACCAGATCATCCAGCGCACGCAGCGTCTCGTCCACGGCCATGTCGGACTGCGGACGGTGAAGCTGGTAGAGATCAATGTAATCGGTCTGCAAGCGCCGCAGCGAGGCCTCAACGGATTCCATAATGTGACGGCGGTTGTTCCCGGCGTCCAGCGGCTCATCGCTCATGCGGCCATGCACCTTAGTCGCCAGGAAGACTTTCTCACGGCGGCCTTTCAGCGCCTTGCCGACGATTTCCTCGCTGGTCCCACGTGAGTACACGTTGGCGGTATCCAGGAAGTTGATGCCCTGGTCCAGCGCATGATGGATCATCTTAATCAACTCGGCTTCTTCGGTCGGCCCGCCGAAGTTCATACAGCCCAGGCACAGCGGGCTGACAGGCACGCCAGTCCGTCCAAAATTGCGTAAATCCATAGCTATACCCCCTCAATAATTCTGTCCATCAGGAGCATCGATTGTAACCTCACGCGAAAGAAAGTAATAATACCAATGGGGCGAAATGAATTCGACGGCAAAATCCCAAGTCCTTACAGGACTCCAGGTCACTGGTGTTTAACCCTGCGCCGATGTGCCATTTTGCGAGCTACTCGTTTTACAAGATAATCAGGCCCAGGCGGGTGGCGCGGACGACGGCTTCGGTGCGGCTCTGGGCGTTGAGCTTGGTCAGGATGGCGTTGACGTGGAATTTGACGGTATGGTCGCTGATCTCCAACTGGCGCGCGATCATCTTGTTCGCCAGCCCTTCGGCCATCAGTTGCAGCACCTCCAGTTCACGCGGGGTCAGCTGTTCGGTCAGGGCAGGCGGCAGGGAATCCGCTGTGGGGAGATGGACCAGCGAGGGATCGAAGACGAAGAGATCCAGCGCCAGGGCGTTCAGCGTGCTGATGAGCTGCGCCGGTTCGGCATCGCGCAGCAGCAGACCTCCGGCAGGCGTACTGCTTAACAAGGTCGCGGCCTCGGCAGCCTGGCTGTCATCCGGCAGCAGAATCAGCACCGGCAGCATGTTTTCCGCGCTGACCACCTCGACCAGGTTCAGAAAGGCCGTGCGCGAATCCTCTGTCTGCCAGCCGAAATCCCAGACCAGCATCGAAGGCCGGTAAATGTCGATGTCATCGGCCAGCAAATCGCCCCCGGCCACCTGCCCCACCACAGTGAGATCGGCTTCCTCACTCAACAGCGCGGCCAGCCCTGCGCGCGCCAGGATGTTCTCCGCAATGACCAGCACCCGCAGGTTCGCCATATGTATTACCCTGAATGAGTCGATGCACCAGTGTACCGAAGCTTTATATAACTTACGTAAACGCTCAGTCGCCGTTGCGCCGGTTCTTCAATTCGTCATAATGGCGCTGCCAATAGGGCTGGCCGGGGAAATAATGCTCGTAGAGGTGGGCCGGGTCGGCATAAGGGCCGCTGAGGATGGCCTTAATGAAGTCGCTCAGGCGCGAATCGCGGGTGCGGAAGATCCAGCGCTGGGGCTGGAGCAGCCAGAACAGGCCGCCGTAGACCACCAGGACCGCCAGGGCTACTCGCAGAATCGTCCGGCTGCGCAGACCACCAATCGCCGTAGCGATCAGCAGCGCCAGCACCACACCCAGCAGCAGGCAAAACAGGTAAAACAGCAGCACTTTCCACAGCTTGACCTCGGCGACCTGCGGCTCCACCTGCGTCGTATCGCTATCCCAGCGGCGGATATTGCCCCCGGCCTCGTCCAGCGCGCGGCCAGAGGGCGAGAGGCGCTGCACCTGATAACTGAAAGCCTCATCTTCCAGCGGCGTCAGCGCCAGACGCATTCCCAGCGCGCTTACCTTGTCCAAACGAGCCTGAGCCTGCTCCAGGGACATGGGCACAAGGTAGAAGTTTTCGCCCGGCTTCGCCATCAGATCGCATAAAACTTAAAGACGGTACTTGTCTGGTAAGTCTCTCCGGGTCGCAGCGTGGTTGATGGATAGCCCGGCTGGTTAGGCGAATTCGGGGAAGTGCTGCGTCTCCAGACACAGCGCATCGCCCTGCCGGTAGACCTTGCCGCTGGCCCCGACCAGGGTCGCATCCAGGAAGTTCGCTGTGTAGAACTGGATGCAAGGCTGAGTGGTGTGGACTTCCATCACCCGCCCGGTTGTAGGGTCCAGGACCCGCGCCGCCAGCAGCATCGAGGTATCGCTGTAATCCGGGCGGTTCAAAACGAAATTGTGGTCGAAACCGCGCGAGATGGCGATCTGATAATGGCCGTCGCGCAGCCCCAGGTGAATCGGCTTGGGCAGGCGGAAATCAAAGGGTGTCCCGGCGACCTCGGCAGGCTCCCCGGTCGGGATCGCCACCGTATCAGTCGGCGAGAAACGGTCGGCGTTGAGCATGAGGATATGATCGCCAACCGGCCCACTACCCTCCCCGGCCAGATTGAAGTACGTGTGATTGGTCAGGTTGAGGACAGTGGCTTTGTCGGTCGTCGCCTGGTAGTCAATCGTGAACTCGTTCTGGTCGTTAAGCGTGTAGGTGACGGTGGTTTCCAGCGTGCCAGGATAGCCTTCTTCGCCATCCGGGCTGGTGTAATGCAGCGCCAGGCTCTCACCCTGCACCGATGCCGTCCAGATCTGCTTGTCGAAGCCCTTCAGGCCGCCGTGCAGATGTCCTGGCCCGTCATTCTTCGCCAGCGTATATTCGACACCGTCGAGCGTAAACTTCGCGTTGGCGATACGATTGGCATAGCGTCCGGTGATGCAGCCAAAATACGGGCTGCGCTCCAGGTAATCGCCTAGCGAGTTGAAGCCCATGACCACGCTCTTGACCACGCCATCCCGATCCGGCACTTTGAGCGTGGTGATAATGCCGCCGTAGGTGATGATATGGACCTCAACGCCCCCGGCGCTGGTCAAGGTATATTCGTCAACGCTGCGTCCTTCCGGCGTGGTGCCGTAGGCCGCTTTCGTAATCGTTGCCATGAAACCCCCCGCGTGAATAGTAGTTTCCGGTATTATACCAAGTCCGCGCCGAACTGCGCCTATTCGAGCGGGTCGACTTCAGCCAGATAACGGTCGATAGGGTTGACCGGCCCCGTAACCGGACTCTGAAAATCCCAGAGCATGATCGCGCTGGCTTCTTCATTGGCCTCAAAGGGCGTCACCGTCTCCAGGTCGCAGCAATACAACAGGCCCAATTCGAGCCGTTCATCAGGCTGAAGCCGGAACTTCATCCAGCCGACATAATCCACATGGGCCACCACCTGGCCGGTTTCTTCTTCGAGTTCGCGCCGGGCAGCATCGGCGGGGGCCTCGCCCACTTCGATTTTGCCGCCCGGCAGTTCCCAGACTTCGCGCCAGCGGTTGTAGATGAACAGACGTCTTGCCCTCGAAGCGGGCCAGCACCAGCGCCAGCGGCAGCGGAATCCCGCGTTCGGATTCCGGCAGCTCGCCCCGGCGAAATTCGAGCAGTGAGTTCGCCCTGCGGCGTCGTGATTAAACTCATGCCCTACCAGCGCTGATGAACCTGATCGCGCACATCCTGGTCGTAGATCTCGCGCAGCCGGGTCATGGTCGTCTCGCTCAACGGGGCCAGATCTGCCGCCGCGACATTGTCCTCGGCCTGGGCCGGGCGTTTCGCGCCAGGGATCGCGCAGGTCACCGCATCGAACATGAGAATCCAGCGCAGGGCGAACTGGGCCATCGTCGCGTCCGCGGGAACCAGCGGACGGATTTCCTCGACGGCATCCAGCGCAGTCTCGTAATCGACGCCGGAGAAGGTCTCGCCGCGATCAAAGGATTCGCCGTGCCGGTTGAAATTACGGTGATCGTCCGCTGCGAAGGTGGTCTGACGGGTCATTTTGCCGGTCAGCAAGCCGCTCGACAGTGGGACTCGCGCCAGGATGCCGACCTGTTTGGCCTTCGCCTGTTCGAAAAACAGCCCTGCCGGGCGCTGGCGGAAGATGTTGAAGATGATCTGGACCGTCTCGACGTGAGGATATTCGATGGCCTTCAGCGCCTCTTCGACCTTCTCCACGCTCACGCCGTAGTGCTTGACCTTGCCTGCCTTGACCAGATCATCCAGCACACCAAACACCTCCGGCATGTAGTAGACCTCGGTCGGCGGGCAGTGAAGCTGCACCAGATCCAGCGCCTCGACACCCAGGTTTTTCAGGCTGCGCTCGACGTAAGCGGTCATGTTCTCACGGTTGTAGCTCTCGGCCACGTGCGGATTAGCGCGGCGACCCATCTTGGTCGCCACGTAAACGGTCTCGCGGCGTTCCTTCAGCACCTGCCCGATCAGACGCTCGCTGCGGCCATCGCCGTAGACATCTGCCGTGTCGATAAAATTCACGCCCAGGTCAATCGCTCGATTGAGCGCCGCCAGCGATTCGGAATCATCCACATCGCCCCAGGACCCGCCAATCGCCCACGCGCCAAAGCTCACTTCCGACACCTGCCAGCCGGTGCAGCCCAATGCTCGATAGTTCATCGGAATACTCCTGTACATTTCTTCACAATACAATGATAACACAGCGTACCTGATCCATTTCGCACCGCGCTTGACAGAATACTGTTTCGCGGCTTAACTCAGGGGAACGATGCGTTGTGCGGGCACAGCAGGCTGTGCCCCTACGATTACCTGGAACGATGGGGATGTATCTACTCGGACTCGACATCGGTACCTCAAGCGTCAAGGCTCTGCTGCGAGACGTGGACAGCGGGACAATTCTAGCGCAGGCCAGCCAGGAGGTCCCGGTGCATCAGGACCGGCCCGGCTATGCCGAACAGGTCCCGGCCTACTGGTGGCAGGCAGCGGTCAACAGCGTCCGCGAGGCCATGCAGCGCGCCGGAGCCACCCCGAAGGGTCTGATCGGAATCGGACTCAGCGGGCAGATGCACGGCGTCATCTGCCTGAATGAGGCCCTCGAACCGCTGCGTCCCGCCATCATCTGGGCCGATGCGCGCAGCAGCGCCCAGGCCAGCGCACTGACGGCTCAGCTTGAGCATCTGGCGGCAGTCGCGCCCGGTCCACCCGCCGCAGGCTACATGGCCTCGACTCTGATGTGGCTGGCCGAACACGAGCCGGAGACGCTCAATTCGACCGCCGTCGTCTTGCTGCCCAAAGATTACCTGCGCCTGCGCCTGACCGGGGAAGCGGCTACCGATCCCAGCGACGCCGCGGCCACGTGGCTTTTCGACGTCGAATCGGGCGATTGGTCGCCTGCCCTGCTGGATGCCTGCGGCCTGGATTCGCGCATTTTGCCGCCGGTGCTGCCTTCGGATGCAATCGCCGGGACGCTGACCGCTAAAGCAGCGAAAGCGCTGGGTCTGCCCGCCGGAATCCCGGTCGTGACCGGCTGCGCCGATCAGGCAGCGGAGGCGCTGGGCTACGGCTTGATCGAACCGGGCCGCATCCTGACGACCATCGGCACGGGGGGACAGGTCTTCATGCCCCTGACACAGCCGCTGCGTGACCCGCAGATGCGCTGCTCGGTCTACAACCATGCCATGAGCGGGCGCTGGTATGCGGCGGCGGCGATCCTCTCCGGCGGGCTGGCGCTGCGCTGGCTGCGCGATCTCTTTGGCCTGAACGACTACGCTCATCTATCCCAACTGGCAGCGGAGGTCCCCAGGGGCGCGCAAGGGCTGGTCTTTCTGCCCTATCTGGCCGGGGAACGCACGCCGCACCTGGATCCGCAGGCCAGCGGCATGTTCCTGGGCCTGCGCCTCTACCACCAGCGCGGGCATCTGGCGCGAGCGGTGATGGAGGGTGTCTGCTTCGCCATGCGCGACTGCCTGGACCTCGTGAGCAGCCTGCATGACGGCCCGGTGGAGATCATCGCTT
Organism: uncultured Chloroflexia bacterium; assembly: GCA_963772595.1. Classification (GTDB taxonomy): domain Bacteria; phylum Chloroflexota; class Anaerolineae; order Aggregatilineales; family Phototrophicaceae; genus CAVYXZ01. The sequence goes on from CAVYXZ010000007.1 coordinate 553,303, forward strand.
CCGGTGGCGCGGCGACCTCGCCAGTCTGGCAGCAGATTCAGGCCGACATTTACGAACATCCCCTGCTGCTGGGACATGGCGAGCATCACGCCTGTGTGGGCGCGGCCTTGCTGGCCGGGGTCGGCGCGGGAGTTTATAGCAGTATCGAGGAGGCCGTGCAGCAGATTCCTCGCAGCAGCACGGTCGTGACGCCGGATTCTGAGAGTGCCGCCTTCTATGCCGAGCGCCGCGAACTCTACCGCAGCCTCTACCCCACGCTGCGCGACGCCATGCACCGGCTCAGCGAATCGTGATCGTCCCCAACGTCAGAAAATCCTGTCCGTCCGCCACCGGAATACGCTGACCTGTCAGCGGATCGTACATGCCTGCAATTAGAGTCGCCTCGCCGCGGTGCAGCCAGATCGTTGAAAGTCAGATCGTGCGGATCCACGATGTATTCGCCGCTGCGCCAGCCGGTCGTCGGGCGCTGCCCCTGCGCGGGCTGCGAATCACTCTGCGCAATGAGGCGGCCCTCACTGTTCAGAAGCTGGACGAAAACGGTGTAGGCGGTCTCAGCGGGCGCGTCCCCGGCCTGCCAGACCAGCGTCACGTGAGCAGCGGCGTCCAAATCCACCTCACCGACCGTGTAACCCAGCAGGCGCGCCACCTGCCCCAGCGGCTGATCGACCGGGACGGCAAAGTCCGGCTCCTCGGCCTGCGATGGCAGCGCCTCTACCTGGAATTGGGCCAATATGTCACTGTCGGGCAGCAGAATCTGCGCCGGGCCAGCTTGCGTGTCCGGCGGAATGACGAGCGTCCGCCGGTCGAGCGTAATGTCATCGTGAAGGTCCACATGGCTGCGCAGCGCCCAGCCTGCGTCACCGACCCGAATCGTCAGGTCGGGCAGCGGCCCATTCCCCTGCCACAACAGTTCAAGCGCCAGAGTTTGCCCCGCCTGCACCGAGTCCGGTATGGAGTTCATGCGCCAGCAGGGTCAGATCGTCCGACACTGGCAGATCGACGCGCACCGGCAGCGTCGTCTCGCGTCCGCTTGCCAGCCACTCGGCCCCCGGCAGCAGCTTCCACTGATCCAGCGGCAAATCCTTGCCCAGCACATGCCCCTCGGCGTCGAGCATGTCGTAACCGGATGGCGCGCTGTCATCGTAGACGCGCAGCAGCACATCGTAATCGCCCGGCGGCAGCCCGTATGGCGCGCGCAGCAGGGCATAGGCGGTCAGTGTCTCGCCCGGCGCAGCACTGGAGGTCAGGCGCTGGTTGGCCGTAGCGAAGATCACGTCCTGGCTGAGAATCTCCCAGCCGCTGGCATCACGCAGGCTCACCACCAGATGCAGGTCGCTCGTTATGGACTGATTGACACGCAGCGTCACCGGCAGACACAGCGCCTCGTCTGCCCGGCGCGTTTGGACCACCCCGGCACTGACGAGCGTGGCGATAGTCTGGCCCTCGGCTATGATCGGCTGGTCGAGCGGCTGCATCTGCGGCAGGCTGAGCGTCACATCGCTGAACAGCAGATTGCTCATGCCGTACACCGTGTGTTCGATGGGCAGATCAGCCCGGCCATTGCTGTACAGACAGTTGAGCATCCCCCGGAAATCGGCCCGCTGCGTATACCAGACATTGAGCGCCACGTTGCCACTGTGCGGCAGCAGATCGACTATATCGGCCAGGCCGCCGCCCTCCGGCAGCGTGACTCGCCGCGCTTCGACACTCAGCCGGTCCCAGTAGTAGAGCAGATCATAGCGGTCGGCATAGGACCAGTCCAGCACGGTATCGCCCGCACCCAATGTGTCGGCGTAATACTGGACCATGCCGCGCGCGTCGTCATGCTGGTAAGCCGGGTTCTGCGCCGCCGCCATGTCGATCAGCAGCAGCGCCGTGAAGCCGCCCAGCGCCGCCGCCGCCATACGTCCCGGCAAGCGCGCCAGGCCCGCCCCCAGGGCCACCAGCAGCAGCGGCACGATCATCACCAGATAACGCCCGTGCAGCGGATTGCCGATCAGCGCCAGGCCCAGCAGCAGCCCGGCGGTCAGTAACAGGACATGCAGCAGGAACCAGCCCGCGCCGCCGCCAGGGGATCAGCAGAACCGCCAGAATCAGCGTCAGAATCGCCAGCACGAAGACGCCCGGCTCGCGCCAGACCATCTCCCAGGGGCCGGTCCAGAAGCCCTGCCACAGACCCGCCAGCATCGGCAGAGAAAGCTGCGGCCCGCTCTGCACAGCGCTGTTGGCCGCGCTGATGTTCAGGAAGCGGTTCAACCAGGGCAGCCACAACAGGCCAACCCCCACCTGCCCGATGATCCACAGCCGCCAGTCCGGCTGTTTGAGGCTCCGGCGGCGCAGCCAGACCAGCAGAGTCACGCCATTGATCCACAGCACGACCGCAGGCCCGGTGTTGTGAGCATAGAGCAGACCCAGTTCGGCCAGCCAGAGCATGAGCCAGGCCCAGCGGCGCGGCTGGCGAATCAGATGCTGCCAGGCCAGCGCCAGCAGCAGCACCAGCACAGCCAGCAGCGTATACATGCGTGCTTCCTGCGAGGCCCACCACAGCAGCGGTGAAAGCGCGGTCAAGCGTCGCCGCGTAGTATCCGGCACGCGGGCCAAAACTCTGCCGGGCCAGCCGGTAAGCCAGCGGAATCGTCAGCAGGCCCAGCAGCAGCGAGACGACGCGCAGCGAAAAAGCGCTGTCGCCCAGGCCGCGCGCGCTGAGGTTCAGCAGTAGATAGTAGAGCGGCGGGTTGGTCGGATCGGCCTCAACAGCGGCTTGCAGCGTAGGCTGAACTGCCGCAAAGGCCGACCAGCCTTCGTCGAACCAGATGCTCTGGGGTCTGATATAATAGAGTCGTGTCCCTGCCGCCAGCAGGAGGATCAACAGGAGGCTGTACCGGTGGACGCGCATGGTCTCAAGCTTAACATTGGCGGCTGCAATCGGAAAGGACTTGCATCGTGTACAATCCTCACTGTAGAATAAACGAAGACCTTAGGCTTGCGTCGAGAAAAGTGCCAGTATGACTGACGATATAGTAATCAGCAAAGAGAAACTAAAGACTTTACTTAAGGCGGCTCACAGCGCGTATCAAAAAGAGGCCAAGCCCCCGGCCACTGTCGACAGCACCTGGGTTGATTGGTACGTCAATTACGTCGTGGAAAAGCTGAACAAGGATTCTGAAGCGGCTCCTGCCCCTGAAAACGCTGCCGCAACCACCGGGCTGCCGGATACCTCAACGCTGGAAGACCCATCGGCCAGTGCTGCCGAGGAGGCCAAGAAGGCCACAACTGAGGCGGCCAGCACAAAAGAGGGGGTTAACGGCAAAGCCGCTGAGGTGACGACCGCCAATTCCGATTCCGATAAACACGAGACCCTGGTGCAGGGCAAATCCGAATCCGAGGCTGCCGCAGCGCCGCCCTCCAAGACTGAGCCTGATCTGGGCACCTTACAGGTCTGCCCGACCTGTGCCCATCGCAACCGGCCCGGCGTGCTGCTGTGCGAAAACTGCGGCACCAACCTGCTCACCGGCCAGCAGTCCGGCGTAGGGACGCGCGATCTGCGGGCGGAACCGGCTGCTGAATCGGCCCCGGACGCTGTCAAAGCTGCGGCTGCCGCACGTGCAGTCCTGGAAGAAAATCACGACGCGGTCAAGACCGCCGGTACGGGCAGCTTCTCTAAAGAGATGTATCTGCGCATCGAGATTGACGGTGGGCCGGACCCGATCATCATCAAGCCCAAATCTGAGGACATGATTCTGGGACGCCGCGACCCGACGACCGGCGCAACGCCGGAGGTCGATCTGACCGCCTATGCGGGCTATCGGATGGGGGTCAGCCGCCGCCACGCCTCACTGGCGCTGGAAAACGACCAGCTCAATCTGTGGGACCTGGGCAGCAGCAACGGGACCTTCATCAACGGCACGCGCCTCACACCGCATCAGCCTAACCCGCTGCGCGATGGCGATGAGGTCCGCCTGGGGCAGATGGTGATTCACCTGTTCTTCCAGAAAAACGCCTGATCAGGCCAGAATTCCCGCGACATCGGCTGCCGCTTTGCGGACTGCAAAGAGGACCTTCCCTAGCTGAGCATCCCGCCGGACCAGCACCGCCAGCGAGGCCCGCGCCCCTGCCGGATACACTACCATCGTGCCTTCTTCCGCCTCGATAAGCAGCCGTTCTAATTCCCCTTGCGCCAGGCGTTTCAGGGTCCGGTCGGCCAGGCCGATTAACGTGGCCGACATCGCCGCCACCTGCGGGCTGCTGGTGGGGTTCTCGTGAGGATTATCCTCGTCGCTCGGCGGAAAGGCCGAGACCAGCAGGCCATCAATATTGACCACCACCGAGGCGCGCACCCCATCGACCGCGATGTGCAGTTGCTTGAGGGTGCTCTCGAGTTGGTCGTCACGATACTGTTGAGCCATACAACCTCTTCTTCATGGTATCGGTCGTAGTATAACCGTAATATGCGCGGGACGCTCCTGTTCCAGTTTAGAGATTATCATTTTCATTTGCAAATTCAGCCAGCCAATATTGCTCCGTTTCGCTCAAAGCGGCGCTGAACAGGAGGTCTGGCCGCCGCTGCCAGGTCCGCCGCAGCCCTTCGCGCCGCCGCCAGGTGTCAATCTTATCGTGGTCGCCATCTTGCAGCACCTGCGGTACGGGCAGCCCGCGAAAGACCGCCGGGCGCGTGTAATGCGGTCCTTCCAGGATTCCGCCGGCGTGGCTGTCGCTGTCCGCCGCGCCTTCTGCCCCCAACAGGCCGGGAATCTGGCGCAGCGTCGCGTCCATGACGACCATCGCCGCCAGTTCGCCGCCGGTCAGCACGTAATCGCCAATGCTGATCTCGTCCGTAATCACCAGTTCGCGCACGCGGTCGTCCACGCCTTCGTAATGCCCACAGACCAGCATCAGCCGCTCGTGCTGGGCCAGTTCGCGCGCGATGGAATCGGAAAACACGCGGCCCTGCGGCGACATCAGGACAACCGGCGTGCCCGGCTGCGCCAGTGCCTCAACCGCCCGCACCAGCACATCCGCCCGCATAATCATACCCCCACCGCCGCCATAAGGCGTATCGTCCACCTTATGGTGCTTATCCAGCGCATAGTCGCGGATATCATGCACATGCAGATCCAGCAAGCCGCGATCCTGCGCTTTCCACATCATGCTGGCGTTCATCGGGCCATCGAACATGCCTGGAAAGAGGGTCAAAACATCTATTTGCATGGCAGCAGCATTCTCAACACCGCGCATATCCGCATAATGCTTAGCTTCCGGTTTTTAACCGGGGCGAGCGCGTTCAGATCCCTTATTATAGCCCTTCGCTCATTAAGACATGCCTCAAGGGTGGACTAAGGTACTGCTTAAGGAATAGGACCAGTAGTGGGGGACAAACGCAGCAGCTTAGTGTATGATGAAGTTCTATATGGTTTGAGGGCCAGTATGCGCGTCGGTGTGGATTTCGGCACAACCAACTCAGCCATCGCGCTGTATGATGGCGCACAACTCCATCCCATTTTCACAGACCCGGCCAACGACAATCCTGCCGTGACGCCTTCGATTCTCTACATTGATCGTGGCGGACAGGTAACGGTCGGGACCAGCGCAGCGGACCGGTATATGACGCAGGAGACCGGGCGGCCTGTACGCTGGCGCGAACGTGAAGCCGGGCAGATCCCGATCACCGTCGCCAGCGTGGGCAGCATCGGCGGCGCGCCGATTGAATTCCTCCAGACGGTCAACGTCCTGGTCGATGAAGGCGCCAATGGCCGCCTGATCCAATCTATCAAGACAGCCCTGTTCAACCCGCGCTACGAAGGCACGTCGGTCTTTGACCATTATTACCGCATCGAAGACCTCATCGCCATGATTCTGCGGCATCTGCGGCGGGCGGCAGAGCGCGAGACCGGCGAAGCCTCGACCGAGATCGTCCTGGGCAGGCCGGTGCGTTTTTCGGAGAATCCGCTGGTGGATTCGCGGGCCGAATCGATCCTGCTCAAGGCGGCCTATCTGGCAGGCTTTGGCGACGTGCAGCTTCAGATCGAGCCGGTCGGCGTGGCGCATCTGTATCACCGCCAGAGTCCAGAGCGGCAGCGCGTGTTGATCTTCGACTTCGGCGGCGGCACGCTCGACCTGACGATTGCCGAGATCGGCGGACGCGAGGCACCGGTCATCCTGGCAACCGGCGGGCTTTCACTGGGCGGCGACGACCTGGACCGGCGCATTATGGAATCGCTGCTGCCCTATTTTGGCGGCGGAGACGATGGCATCCTGCCCGCCGATATGAGCGATAAGCTGCTGGCCTGGCAGACCATGCCAGAACTCTCGCGGCCCCGCTATCTGGAACGCATCCAGACGCTCAAGCGGCGTGGGCATAGCACGGAAATGCGGGCGCTGGAAACGCTCATCTCGCACAATATCGGCTTCCGGCTGTTCAAAGAGATCGAACGCCTGAAGAAGCAGCTTTCCTACCACGAAAGCGCCCCACTCGATTTCGAGTTCGAGGCGGTGCAGATCCATGAGACGATCACGCGCCGCCGCTTCGACCGCATGATCGCCGCCGATGTCAGCCGGGTTGCCAGCGCGATCCGCGAGCTGCTGCGTCAGGCACATCTGGACGCCGGGGCCATCGACTCGGTGCTGCGGACTGGCGGTTCCTCGCTGATTCCAGCCTTCGGCGACCTGTTGGCGGAGATATTCGGTGCGGAGCGGGTCAAATCGACCGATCCGCTGATCTCAGTCACGGGCGGCTTTGCCCTGATGGCGCACGAACTGCCGTCCCGCAAGCTGCCCGGCCTGGACATCGTGACTGAGGTAGAAGACGAGGCCATGTCGGTCTATCGTGTACGCATCGGCGCGAAGGTTTACAGTGACCGCGATTTCACGATCAGCCGCGTCCCACCGCTGTTGATGGGCTGCCCGGCGCTGCAATTGCCCAACCAGGAGTTGAAGCCGGTGCGCTTTTGCCTCAACCGGGCCGCCCGCGTGTATGTGGCCTTCGACATCCGCGGCGACGAACTGCCGACCTGGCTGCGCGATTTCAGACCGGAGGCGATGCAGTTGGAGATCGAGGACAGCTTCGCCCTGCTGCGCCGCACCATGCAGCTCTACAGCCGCGAGTATGACCCTGGCCGCGTCGCCCTGGGCAGCGCGCTGCCGAGCGAGTCACCGCAGCACAACTACCTGCTGTTCCTGCGTCCACTCGATTAGCCCGTCAAAGTAGTGTAGACTAGTGCAATATCAGCAGCCATTCATGGACTATTGGGGGCTTTACCCTCAGCGCCCGAACAGGAGACACGCTCTCCCGGTTGCTGGCAAGCCGAGACAGAGACAGGGGACCAGGTTCCCTGCCAGAGTGTGGGGCAGCACCCCACCCATCAACGCAATCTGCCGCAGAGAGATACGGCTTTATGGAACATAACCCCGTTATTGCCCTCTTCCTTGTACTGGGCATCATCATCGCCGCCTCGCGTATTGCCGGGTCGATTGCCCGCCGTTTCGACCAACCGCGCGTCCTGGGCGAACTGCTGGTCGGTGTTCTGCTCGGCCCGACCCTGCTCGACCTGCTCGGTACCGGTCTGTTTGGCCTGGGCGACGCGCATTTGCAGGAGAGCGTCACACAGTTTGCCGAACTGGGCGTTATCTTCCTGATGTTCAAAGTCGGCCTGGAAGTCCACCTGGAAGAGCTGCTCAAGGTGGGCCGGGTAGCCGCCTTCTCCGGTGTGATCGGCGCGCTGCTGCCGGTGGCGCTGGCAGCGCCGCTGATTATGGCCTTCGGCTATGGCTGGCAGCCTGCCCTCTTCGCCGGGGTGACTCTGGCCGCCACCTCGGTCAGCATTTCCGCCCAGGTCCTGATCGAAATTGGCGTCCTGCGCACCAAAGAAGGCAACGCCCTGCTGGCAACTGCGCTCATCGACGACGTCGTGGCGATTCTGCTGGTCTCGCTGACCATCGCCATCACCGGCCCACAAGAAGAGGTCGCCGCCGGGGATCTGCTGCTCATCATCCTCCGCATGACGATCTACATCGCTGCCGCCGCCGCCATCGCCTGGTTTGTGCTGCCGCGCCTGATGAACTGGATCGCTTCGAAGCCAGGCATGAGCGGTAGCTATGGCAACGCCGCTTTCGCGCTGGTGCTGCTGCTGATTTACGCCTGGTCGGCGGAATATCTGGGCGGTGTGGCCCCGATCACCGGAGCCTTCATCGCCGGAATCGGCCTGAGCCGCGCACACAACGCGGTGAAGCGCGAGATCGACGAAGCCGTCTCCAATGTTTCCTACGCCTTTCTCGTGCCGATCTTCTTCGTCAGCGTCGGCTTGCAGACCGATCTCAGCGGCTTTCCGGCCTCAGCCCTGCCGCTAACCCTGCTGCTGCTGGTCATGGCGGCCCTGTCGAAGATCGGCGGCTGCGGCCTGGGCGGGCTGATGGGCGGCTTCAACCGGCTGGAGGCGCTGCGGCTGGGCGTCTGCATGATCTCGCGCGGTGAGGTTGGCCTGATTATCGCCTCGCTGGGCCTCAGTTCCGGCATTTTTGGCCGCAGCGACCCGCTCTTCGTCTCGCTGTTCATGGTGATCCTGCTCACAACCGTCGTCACACCCCCGCTCGTGCGCCGGGTCTTCCAGATCGGTACGCCCGGTCCAATAGCCAATCAAAGCCCCTGAACCATGCAAAACCAACAGAGGTAACTTATGGCTACACTACTCATTCTGATTACCACCCGCACCGACCATGCCCACGATCTTGGCGACGCCTGGCAGCGGCTGGGCGTGAGCGGCGTGACCTTCATCGAAAGCTACGGCATCCAGGGCCTGCGCGAGGCCCGGCGTTCGGTCGAGGTGCTGCCCGGCACCCTGTCTATGCTCGAACTGCTGCGCAGCCAGGAGCGCAACAGCGTCGTCGCCATGACTGTCCTGCACGATGAGGCGATGGTGGACCCCATCGTCAAGGCGACCGAGGATATTCTGGGCAGCCTGGATGAACCGGACAACGGTCTCATCTTCACGATACCTATCGACCGCCTCTTCGGCCTGCGTTTTCACGACTAGGCCCTGCCCAGCACCGGGTCCATTTGAGATAATACCGGGCAAAGCAAGAGGTAGATTGGCACGATGAAAACCAACATTTACACCGTATGGGTCAAAACCGGTGACGACGAACTGGCCGGGACCGATTCGAACGTCTTTATTCAGTTGTTCGGCAGCAGCGGGCAGACCGAATCAATCCTGCTCCCGGCGCGCGACATCTTTGCCTTCGAGACTGGCAGCACCGAGAAATACGTCCTGGAAGTGCCCGACCTGGGCGACCTGACGCGCTGCTGCATCGGCCACGACAACAGCGAAGGCGATTCCGGCTGGTACGTCGTCAGCGTGCGGGTCGAAGATGACGACACCGACCGGTCCTGGCTGTTTAAGTTCGACCGCTGGCTGGGCCTGGAAGAATCGGGCGAACTGACCGCCTGTGTCGGCCTCTGAGTCATCTGGAGAGCGACTCCATGCTGCGTAGCTGCTGTGTGCTGCTGCTCCTGTTGACCGCCGCCTGCAACCTTCAAGTCGGCCAACCGACGGCCTATCCCACGCCAGACCTGCCGCAGATCGACTTCGAAGCCCCGGCTAACAACGCGCAGGTGGTGGAGGGTCAGTCGCTCGACATCCTCATCAGCGCCCAGGATACAACCGAGGGAATCGCCCGCGTCGATCTGCTGGTGGATGACCTGGTTTACAGCCAGAGCCAGCCGGAGGATTCCGGTGCGGTGCCGGTCTTCCGCGTCACCATGAACTGGATGGCCGAGGGCATCGGCTATCACTCGCTGACGGCTATTGCCTACCGCCCCGACGGCGTCCCCAGCCGCGAACGGACCATCAACGTACTGGTCACTTCAGACGATGAGACCTGAGCGTCTGATTCTGCTGGCGCTGCTGCTGGTGGGCTGTGCGCCCGCCGCCCTCGCGCCGGTCCAGACCATCGCCCAGAGTCAGGTAAGCGATGCTCCGGCCCTGTGGATCGACTCCGGCGACATCACAGCCGCCTGGGTCGCCATCGACTCCTACGGCGTTGAGCAGCAGTTTCGCCAGATTCTCAACGGTAAGATGAGCGATCCTGTCAGCCTGCAAGTACCGCGCCAACCAGCCTTATGCCCAGCAGCTTCTCCCCAGCCTGGACGGTGCGCTGCATCTCTTCTGGCTGGACGATTCGACCGAGACCGACGGCGAGATCTGGCTGTATTCGGCGCTGATCGGCGCGGACTTGAGCACACAGCGCGGCCCGCTGCCGTTGAGCGAAGACCTGGCGCTGCGCTACACAGCGGTCCCGCAGGATGACGGCGCGGCCTTAGTGCTGTGGAGCGGCGGTCTGATGGCCGAGCCAACTCTGTACGCCCGCCGGGTCGATGCGCGCGGCCTCATCACACAGGCGGCGCTTACGCTGGCGCATGGTGCGGACTGGCCTGCGGCGGTGCAGGCTAACGACGGCACGATTCACCTCTTCTGGTGGGATACGGTCGATCAGACCCTGCGCTACGGGCGATTAAACGATGGGCAGATCAGCGGCGAGGAGACCATCGACACAACCTTCACGCTCAGCAGCGGCGACCGACTGGACTCGATGGCGGCGGGCCTGGATACGGGGTCCGACTATCTGCTGTGGAACCTGACACGGCGCGATGGCTCACTGGAAAGTGGCATGGTCACGCGCGCGCTGGACGCTTCCGGTTGGACTCAGGTGCCGCGTCTGGGCATTGCGGATACTGACGGCAACGCACCCGCAGCCGGATTGAACACCGGGCCGATCACGGCGGCACAGGCGGGCGAACGCTGGCTGGCCTGGGTCGCACCGCTGCCGGGCCAGTTCGATCTGATGCCTATCGCGGCGGCCAGCCAGGGCGATCTGATGCTGGTCTATCTGCACGCAGGCGAGATCGTGGGTTCTCAGCGCGCTGCCGGGATCAGCGGCCTGCTGCGCCCGCCGACTCTACGCACCGACCGTGACCGCTACCTCTACCTTGCCTGGGCCGATCCGCTCGAAAACGCCCCCGCCGCCATGAATTTGCTGACGACACGTCCCTGAACCAGCGACTGTACGGAGCATGGCCTAAGTACGCGCTACGAGCGTAATCCCTGCGGTTTCGAGCAAAGACTTGCCCTGCTCTTCATAGAGTATGACGCCTGTAAAGTCCAGCTTGCGAATATCAAAATCCGCAACATTTGCGCCGCGCAAATCAGCCTCTTTGATGGCTAAATGCGCGGTCATCGCACCGGCAAAATCGCACTCTGTTAGATTGCATTTCGAGAAATTCGCTTCACGCAAATCCGCTTGCTCAAAAACAGTCTTATGGAGATCGCAATGTGCGACTTGTGCATCGCGCAGGTCCACCATGCGAAAGTTGCAGTCTACAATCTCGACCACACCGTCAAAATCTGCGTGAAGAAAGCTCGCGCCCGTTGCGTTGCTGCGGTGAAACTTACTGCGAAACAACTGGGCATGTTCGAAATTCGCCAGACGAAGATCGCACTCCGTAAACTCGCAGAGGCGACAATCGGCGTCATAAAATGTACACTCTGCTGAGGGTTGATAGAATGACGTCTCATGAAATTGCGATTTGATGAGCTTCGCATGGCTGAAGTTACAAGCCACAAACGTACAACGGCGTGTTTGTAAGCTCTCCAGCACAGCAGCAGCGAAATTTACATTGCGGAAGGTGCAGTCGTGAAAATCGAGTTCATAGGTTTCGAGGTTGGAACAATCAAGTTCTTCAATCTCAATACCGCGAAAACGCCGCACACCTTGAGAAATCTGCTCTAGAAATTCCACAAATGCCCCGCCCTGCCTCAACTGGCCGGGAGGAACACCGCCCGGTAGGAAATAATCGCATCCTGGCCGGTATCGGTCTGGCAGGGCACAGCCACCAGTTGATCGCGCGAGGGATCGGCGCGGCCAGGCATGTCGATGATGTAGCCCTTGCCCTCTTCCATCTGGAAATCCGCATAGGCCGGGCCACGTTCGGGCTTGAGACCGGTATAGAAGGTGCTTTCGCCCGTGTCCCAGCGCACGCGCACCGCCATCCCCGGCAGGCCGACGTTGCCGTAATCCTGCACGAAGACCTCAATCACCCCGGAAATCTCGCTGTCGCAGAAGGTGCTCACGTTCGCCAGCACGAAATCACGCTGCGGCGGACTGGTCGGCACAATCACCAGCGGAGTTGTCGGGCTGGCCTCGATCAGGCTGACTGGCGTGGGCGTCTTGGTGGCGGGTGGCGGAAGTGTCTGCGTGGCGGCTTCAATTACGACCACTGCGGTCGGCTCGACATTGTTGGCCGGGATCAGCGTATCGGCACAGCCTTTGCGGCCCTGTAGCTGGTAGAAGGTCATCATAGCGCGAACAGCCTGCATCCCGCTGCTGTTATCGACGTAGCTGGATGAAGCCAAGCGGCAGGCGGCGTCGGCCATCTGCTGGAAAATATCGACGTTCGGGTTCTGGTACTGCAAGCTCAGCAGGCGCTGAATGGCGCGGTCCAGGTCGCTGTCACCCTCAAAAGCCAGGGCAATCGCCGCCATGTAATGCTGTTGGTCCACCGGGCGAAGCTGCCAGGGTTCGTTGTCATACTCGACGACGGGGTCCACCACCCAGGCATAGGTCAGCCCGGCGGCGATGCCCAGCCCCAGGCCGATCACCAGACCCCATAGCGACAGCAAGCGGCGTGGGCGATTGTAGCGGCTGCGCGGCGGCGGCATCTGTTCGGGCAGGGTGCGCGGCGGTCTTGGCGTGCGTTTGCTCACGAGCCGTTCCCTGGCAAGCTGACCTGACGGTAAGGTTCCATGATCGGGCTGAGGCGGCCCAGGCCCTGCGCCAGCATGACCAGCACGCGAATGTCCTCGACACGCTGCGAATTGGAGATGTAGCGCTCGGTCATGTTCTGGACGTAATCGGGGATATTGTCCTCGCCCAGCTGGCGCAGCCGTTCGACCGCGCCGTTGAGATCATGATCGGCGCTGTATCCGGCGGCGACCATGACTGTGTAGTCATCACGATAGCGCCCGGAAAGATCGGTCATGGGGCTGTTGATAAACTCTTTCGGGAACTGCACCCAGCCCGCGTACAGGCCGGTGGCTGTGCCAATGATGAGTCCCAGCAGCAGCGAAATCAAAACACGCACGTTGGTCCCTCTAAATTGCCCATGTCGTCAAGTGGGGATTATAGCACAAGGGCCGGTTTAGGGATTGAGCAAGACCTTAATCGACTCGTTGGCCGACGCCACCAGGTCCATACCCTTATGGAAGTCGCTCAGCGGCAGGCTGTGCGTGATGATCTGGTCCATCGGCAGCAGGCCCTTTTCCAGCATCCGCAAAGCAATCGGATAGCAGTAAGGGCTGAGGTGCGAGCCATAGATGTTGAGTTCTTTGGTGTCGCCAATCGTCGTCCAATCGACGGTCACGTTCTCGCGCAGGACACTGAACTCCACGAAGGTGCCCAGCTTGCGGATCATCTGCAAGCCCTGCTGCACGCCGGAGGGATAGCCGGTGGCCTCCATGTAGACATCGCAGCCATAGCCCTCGGTGAGCTTGAGAATCTCGTCCACGACATCGACCTTGTCCGGGTTGAAAGTCAGGTCCGCGCCACAGGCTTCGGCAGCGCGCAGCCGGTGCTCCTTCAAATCCAGCGAGATCAGCAGGCGCGGATTTTTCTGGCGAGCGGTCGCTACCATGCCCAGCCCTAAGGGTCCTGCTCCGGCAATGACGACGACATCGTCCACTTCGATCTGCGCGCGCTGCACGGCGTGGATGGCGCAGCCCAGCGGCTCTACGTAGGCAGCGTGAGCCGCCGAGATCGACTCCGGCACCTTGTAATTGAGCGCACCGACCGGGAAGCGGATGTACTCGGCCATGCCACCGGGCACCTTCTGCCGGAAGCCGTAGACATCATGCGCTTTCTGGCACATCCAGTACTGTCCGCGCTGGCAGTAGCGGCAGTTCCAGCAGGGGACAATCTGCTCCGATACGGCCAGATCGCCGAAGCGCCAGACCATACTTCTCAGCCGCGCCCGGACCCAGCGCCACAACCTTGCCAGCAAACTCATGGCCGGCGATGATCGGTGGCTGGCAGTACCCTGTGCGGGTCTCATCGCCCCAGAAGAGCGCCGCGCCCTGATAGCATTTCAGATCGCTGGCGCAGATTCCCACCGCTTCGACCCGCACCAGAACCTCTTCGGGACCGATTTCTGGCACGGGGCATTCTTCCAGACGGTAATCCTCCGGGCCGTAACACACCATCGCCTGCATGGTCTTCGGGAGTGGTTCTTGAGTCACGGTAGACATGATGTTCATCCTTCATTAAGGGGGGTCTATTGGCCTGCCTGCGAATCGAATACAAATCGAGCGAGGCAGTATTTTCATTATAGGACATAGTAACACTTGTGCGATTTTTCACCAGCGCCCAATGTAGAACACCGGTGCATCAAGGGTTTGAAACGTTGACTTTAAGATAGGGGCAGTATACTATGCAGCCAGCGGAATCAAAAAGTCAGGCGGCTTGGCCTGACTTGTCTGTGCCGGTGGTGGGAGTTGAACCCACATGGGCGTGCGCCCAGTCGCTTTTGAGGCGACCATGTATTCCATTCCATCACACCGGCGCTGCTTAGATCATAGATTTTAACGACCCGGCTGTCAATGGCAAGTCAATCGCAGGATGAACCCGGTCTCATCAGGAAGGCACGGCGCGGCGACGTCGAGGCCTTTAACGTGCTGGTGCTGCGCTATCAGGACCGAATATTCAGCCTGACCGCACGCATCATGAACGACGATGCCAGCGCGGCAGATATGACGCAGGACGCCTTCATCACCGCCTTCCGCCGCCTGGAGAGCTTCCGGGGCGGGAACTTTCGCTCCTGGCTGATGCGCATCGCCACCAATACCTGTTACGACGAACTGCGCCGCCTCAAACGCCGTCCGGCCACCTCGCTGGAGGATATGCCCGGCGCGGACTTCGACGACGGCCCACCCCTGCCGGATGATGCCCCCACGCCGGAACAGGTCGCGCAACAGAGCGAATTGAACCGTGCCATTCAGGACTGCATCGGCGCGCTCGGCGAGGATCAGCGCGTTGTGCTTGTGCTGAGCGATGTCGAAGGCTTCGATTACCAGTCTATCGCCGAGCAGGTCGGGGTCAAAGTCGGCACGGTGAAATCGCGCCTCAGCCGGGCACGGGTGCAGGTACGCGATTGTTTGCAGGCCGTGCAGGAACTTTTGCCTGCCGTTTATCGTCTTACCAATACAGATACAGAAGTACCGGATTAAGCTTGTGAGCGCCGAACACACCCCTCAGGACATCGAACTGCTCTCCGCCTACCTCGACGGCGAATTGAGCGAGTCCGAACGCAGCGCCCTGGAACAGCGCCTGGACAATGACGCGGCCCTGCGCGCCGAACTCACCAGCCTGCGGCAGACGGTGGCCCTGATACATCAACTGCCGCGGCGGAAGGCCCCGCGTGATTTCAGCCTGCCTGCCCGCATGGGCCGCACGGTCCTGCCCTTCCCGCTGACCGCCAGCTTCAGCGCGCTCAGCAGCGCGGCGGCGGTGCTGCTGTTCATTTTCGGCGGCTATTTCCTGCTCAATGCCGGGACGGCCCGTGCCGATCCTCAACCAGAGTTCTGGTCGCAGCAGATCAGGTCGTCCTGCGTCAGCAAACAGCGGTCGCTGCTGCACCGACCGATCTCATGCCAACAACCACGCCGCAGCTTGCATTCATCCAACCGACGGCCTTGGCCCTGCCCAGCGCCACACAGCCCCCCTCTACGCCCACGCCTGCGCCGACGCAGGGTCCAGCGAGTGCCGAGTTAGCCGGTGCCGCGAATCTGGCCCTGCAAGCTCCAGGAGAAGAGGAATTGGAAGCGTCACAAGCAGAAGGTGGAGCCGACATGCAGGATACTGACGCCGGTCTGGCGGCCCCGGACGGTACGCTGCACAGCGACGACCAGCAGGCCCAACGGGCGACCAGCGGCTACTTTGCCGCCACCAATCCGCCCGCCCCTGCGCCGGAGATTACCGAGGCCGCCATCTTGATGCCCGCCACGCCTACCGCTGCGGCACAGACACTGGACGAGATCGAGACCGGTACGACTGCCCAGTACGAGCCGGTGGTCCCGCCGCCATCCGTCGTGCAGGCAAAGCAGGCCCCTGACAATTTCACATTGGGCACCCTGCTCCTCATCGGCAGTGGAATCTTTCTGCTGGTCGCCTTGCTGACGACTCTGCTCCGCCGCCGGAGCCTGCGCGCATGAGTCAGGCGCGCGTAGCCAATTTTTGCCCGCGCTGCGGCGCTGCCTTAGAGCAGCAGGAGCGCGAAGGACGGTTGCGCCCGGTCTGCCCGGCCTGTGGCTACGTCGTCTACTTCGACCCCAAAGTCGCGGTGGCCGTCTTTATTACGCAGCGCGATCAAGTCCTGCTGGTCCAGCGCAAAATCAACCCGATGGCGGGCTGCTGGGCGCTGCCTGCCGGTTTCATGGATTACGACGAGGACCCGCAGACCGCTGCACGCCGCGAAGTACTGGAAGAGACCAATCTTGAAATCGTCATCGACCGTCTGCTGGAAATCTTCCATACGCCCGACGACGGCGGCATGGCCGACATAGTGATCGCGTATGCGGCCCATATCACCGGTGGCAGCCTGCGTGCTCAGGACGATGCCGCACAAGTCGCCTGGTTCAGCCGCGAACAGGTCCCAGAAGTCGCCTTCCTGCCTTCGCAGACCATCGTGCAGCGCTGGCTGGCCGGGGCGCTCTAATGGCGCAATAATGTACAAGACATCGGCTCTCGCTTTTGGTATGCTTGACCCATGAGCGGCAAACCACGTGAGCAGGCCAAGTTCTGGCGGGCCGAGGAATTCGACAACCTCGAACTGCTGCACGCTACCTATATCACCCACGTCTTCGACAAGCATTACCACGAAGAATATGTGGTGGCGGTGGTTGTGCGCAGTCATTATGCCTTCTTCTGTAACGGCGAAGACGTCATCGCCGG
This sequence comes from uncultured Chloroflexia bacterium, assembly GCA_963772595.1. Classification (GTDB taxonomy): domain Bacteria; phylum Chloroflexota; class Anaerolineae; order Aggregatilineales; family Phototrophicaceae; genus CAVYXZ01. The sequence goes on from CAVYXZ010000007.1 coordinate 570,292, forward strand.
GCAGGGCAAGATCATTCTGATCAACCCTGGTGAGATTTACAGCGGTTACTCCATCACCGAGAACGGCTGGACCTACCGTGCCCTGTACCCTTCGGTCAGCTTAATGCGCGAGATCGCGGAAGAAGTCACCGGCAGGCACTGGCTGCTGCCTTTCTTCCCCCAATGCCTGGTTGAAGATGATTACGCCGCCGGGCTGCTGGTCAACCTGCATCACACGCTGGAACAGGGCATCACGAACACCCAGCTTGAGCGTGACGTCCGCTTAAGGACTGCGCTGGGTGCGCTCATCGCCCGCCACGCCGATAATCGAGCGCTGTCCACGCTGCGCCTGGGCCATGAACGGGATGCCGTGCAGCGCGTCTGCCGCTATCTGGAAGCGCATTACATGGGTAATCCCTCGCTGGACGACCTGGCGCGCATCGCGGGCTTGAGTCCCTGATCATCTGGTGCGCGTGTTCCGCCAGGAGACGGGTCTGCCACCGCATACTTATCTCATTCAACTGCGCATCAACCAGGCCAAAGCGCACTTGCAGGCGGGCGAAACGATAGCCGAGGTGGCCGCCGCGACCGGTTTCAGCGACCAGAGTCACCTGACACGGCGCTTCAAACGGATTGTGGGCGTCACGCCGGGGCAATATGTCACCAGCATCTGAAAGTGAGTTATTGTCTTATGTTGATTGATCTGAGCCATACGGTCCAGCACGGCTTAGTGACTTATAAGGGGCTGCCCGCCCCGATCATCTGCGATTACCTCAGCCGCGAAGACTCGCGCACCCATTACGCCGAGGGCACCGAGTTCCACATCGGCAGGATCGACATGGTTGCCAATACCGGCACCTATATCGATTCGCCATTTCACCGCTACGCCGATGGTCACGATTTGTCCGAACTGCGCCTGGAACAGATGGCAAATCTGGAGACGGTCGTCGTGCGTGTACCGCCGGATCATGGCCGGGCCATCGACGCGCGCTTCTTCGAGAAGCTCGACCTGCGCGGCAAGGCACTGCTGGTACATACTGGTTGGGCGAAGCACTGGAACACCGAGCAGTATTTCGAAGGTCACAGCTTCCTGACGGCAGGCGCGGCGGAATGTCTGCGCGAGTCCGGCGTAAGCCTGGTGGGAATCAACTCGTACAACATTGACGACACTGACGATGGCAAACGCCCGGTGCATTCGACTCTGCTGCACAACGAGATCCTGATTGTCGAACACATGACCGGTCTGGAGCGACTGCCGGAGAATTGTCCGCTGCGCTTCTTCGCCGTACCGGTCAAAGTGAAAGCCTTCGGCACCTTCCCCGTGCGCGCCTTCGCGGCAGTCGAGTAAGATGAGCCGTCGCCAGGAATTTCTCGTGGGCGTGCGCGAAACGCTGCCGATGATGCTGGGCGCTATCCCCTTCGGCCTCATCTTTGGTGCCCAGGCCATCAGCGCCGGTCTCAGCCCGGCAGCCGTGATAGGCATGTCGCTGTTTGTTTTCGCCGGGTCGGCCCAGTTCATCGGCGCGCTGCTCTACGGCCAGGGCGCGGCCCTCATACTCATCGTGCTGACCACCTTCGTCGTCAACCTGCGCCACGCCCTCTACAGCGCATCGCTGGCCCCCTACGTCAAGCACCTGCCGCAGCGCTGGCTGCTGCCGCTGGGCTTCTGGCTCACCGACGAAACCTATGCCGTCACCATCCAGCATTTTGAAGCCGCGCCAGAAGCGCCCCACCGCCACTGGTATTACCTTGGCTCGGCGTTGACACTCTACGTTCTGTGGAACACCAGCACGGTCATCGGCATTCTGGCCGGTCAGCGCTTCGAAGGCATCAGGGACCTGGGTCTGGATTTCGCTCTGATCGTGATCTTCATCGGCATCGTCGTACCGCTGCTGCGTACACGGCCCATGCTGATCGCGGCGGTGGTCGCCGGGCTGGTCAGCACGCTCACGTATCCGATACCCAACAAGCTTGGCCTGATGATCGCCGCCATTGCCGGCATTCTGGCCGGTCTGCTGGCAGAATCGTACAAAGCGAAAACTACGTGAACGAACTGGTCTTAATCGCCGGCATGACACTGGTGACGTTTGGCGTGCGCTACCCGGTGCTGGCGCTGGTGGGGCGCATGGACCTGCCGGAGATCGTCATACGGGCGCTGCGCTACGTCCCGGTCGCCATCTTGACCGCTATCGTCGTGCCTGACCTCGTGTTTGGCGGTGGCGGTGGCAATTTGAACATCTCAGCGCACAATGCGCACCTGGTCGCTGGCGTCCTCAGCATCCTCATCGCCTGGCGCAGCAAAAACCTGATACTCACGATTATCCTGGGGATGCTGATCTTCCTGATCTGGCCCGCTCTCATCCACTGAACGCTGCGGCTGCGGGGCAAGATAGGCGAAAACCATCTGGACCAGAAACAACGCGCCAAAGATAGCGAACATCAGCCGGTAATTGCCATAAGTATCGAAACACCAGCCGAAGAGCACCGGTCCCATCGTGATGCCAATCGACTTGAAGATGGTCACAAAGCCGCGAATCTCGCCCAGGTAGCGGCGTCCGAAGAGATTGGCCCAGACGACGTTATCGAAGACGTTGCCGGTCGCAATGCTCATACCGAAGGAGAAGGCGTAGAGCGCCAGCATCCAGTCCGTAGTCATCGTGTTCGCCAGCACCGCGCTGATGAGCATCCCCGCTAGCTGGGCCATCATCATCAGGCCGGGCCGCACCCGGTCCATCAGGTAGCCCGCCAGGATCGAGCCAATGGCCGCCACGATGGCGATCATACTGAAGGTCTGCGCCGTCACCGCCGGAGAGTGCCCCAGCAGGCCGAAAATAGACACCTGATGCAGCATCAGCGAGGACCCCATCGCCGGAATGAGCATCCGCCCCATGGCGAAAATCCAGAAGATCGGCGTGCGGCGCGCCTCGCGCAGAGTCCAGGAATCGCCCTCGTAGACGGCCTCGGCATCAGAAACCGGCGAGACGCCGTCCGGCTGCAAGCCGTATTGCTCCGGGCGGTCCCGCATCAACAGCCAGATGAGCGGCACGACTCCCAGGGCCAGCACCAGCGCCACCGTGCGCCAGATGCTGCGCCAGTCGTAAATCTCCAGCAGACGCTGTAGAGTGGGCACGTAGACGCTCTGAAGCAGCCACAGCGCGATCACCATCACGCCCATCACCCGGCCCCGGCTGCTGCGGAACCACTGCGCCACGACCGTGCTGTTGATGATTTGCAGCGGGCGCGCGCCGACCGTCTGCATGAAGACGATCATCAGCAAAAAAGTCAGCGGACTACCCGCCAGAGACAGGCCGATCAGCGACAGCGCATAAAGCAGCCCGGACAGCAGGCCAACGATACGCCCGCCGAAGCGGTCCACCAGCCGGCCCACCCAGGGCAGCGCGAAGGCCGCCACAAATCCACCCAGGCCCAGCAGGCCAGACATCGTCGTCCGATTCGTATGGAATTCCGCAATCAGGTCGTCGAGGACCAGGGCGAGGGCACTGTTTGCCCCGACAATCGCCATGACATAGCCGAGCGTGGCCGCGCCCAGCACAACCCAACCATAGAAAACAGGAAATTCCGTAATGAAACGGCCAGAACGTAGCTTTGAGGTGTTCAGCATTGGAACCAGGGTCCAGACTTGCAGCTTGTTAAGGGCGCGTTACGCCCCTTGCTTCAGTCTACACCCCGCAGCACGTCAAACCTGGATAAATGGTCTCATTGGCTATGCCGCATGAGGCTAAAGGGGACTCAAATCCGCCTCGATAGGCTTGCCCAGGGTCCAATCCGCCGCCACTTTGCCGCTGTAGGGACCCATTTGCAGGCCGTATGCACCGTGCCCGGTTGCCACAAAGACACCCGCGACCGCCTCCACCGGGCCGAGATAGGGCAGATTGTCCGCACTGACCGGTCGCAGGCCGATGCGAATCTCCTTGATCTGTGCCCCGGCCAGACCTGGCGCGGCATAGAGCGCTTCGTCAATCACCTCGCGCACCCCGGCGGCTGTGGTATGCGGCGCGAATCCGGAGTTCAGCCTCACGAGTGGCCCCGGCGGCCACGCGGCTGTCATCCCAGCAGACGATGTAATGCCCACGAAAGCCATGCACAATCGGCCAGCGGCGGGTCTCGATCCCCGGCAGGCTAAAGTGGATGATCTGCCCGCGCATCGGCGCAATCGGCAGCTCAATGCCCAGCGCTTCAGCAAAAGATGGAGTCCAGGCTCCTCCGGCGATAATCACTCGCTCAGCCGCAATCGTCTCGCCTTCGACCACGACGCCATTGACTACGCCGTCACTGATCGCCACTCCTTCAGCGCTCGCCTGCTTGACTTCCAGCCCCTGTGCCAGCGCGGCCCGGCGCATCGCTGCCGTAATCAGGCGGCCATCGACTCGCCCGGCATCGGCGTTGAAAAAGGCCCGCTGCACGTCAGCCAGCGGCGGAAATATCGCGCGTGCCTCCTCCAGTGTGAGATCGCGCAGCGCGTCCGGGTTGGGATGGCCTGTCCGCTGCGATTGGTCCAGCATACCCTGGCGTTTGCGTTCAAAATAGGGGATTTCGTCGGTCCCGGTGGCGATAATCAGTTCGCCGGTGCGCGCATAGCCCAGGTCGCCGTCCTGCTCCTGCGGCAGACGCTCGACCAGCGTATCGTAATACGCACCGCAGCGCATGGCGAAGTCGTAGAGTGGTCCCTCGTCGCCCAGCGCCAGCGTCACAAAGGACAGAATCCCGGCTCCTGCATCGGTGGCCGTGCCCGCATCGTGCCGGTCGATCAGCAGCGCCTTTGCCCCGGCCCGCGCCAGTTCATAGGCCGCCGCCGTGCCAACAATCCCGCCGCCAATAATGATCGTGTCGTACATGCCCCTGCTCCACTTGATGATCGGCGCACCAGACCAGCGTTTTCTTTGCGCCTTTGCGTCTTCGCGTTGAATCTCTTGACCTTGATCTTATTGCTCCAGCAGCGCCGTGACGTCCACCTCATGCCCGTTCAGCACCGTTGAGACGAAACGCTGCCCCTTACCGAAGACGCCCTGCCGGGCAAACTTGCCATCCTCCGCCGATAAACCTGGACAAACAAACCCTGCTGATCGACCAGCCAGTATTCTTTGACGCCATAACGCTGGTAAATGTCGAACTTGTCGCCCAGTCAAGCTGCGCATTCGAGGGCGACAGCACTTCGACCACCAGATCCGGCGCGCCGCGCCAATATTTGCCGTCCACCAGCACGCACTGGTCATTGCTTTCGCTGACCCAGAAAACATCGGGCTGCACGACGATTTCATCCCCGATATAAACGTCCAGCGGAGCCATACGCAGGGTCCCTGATGGGACAAGCCCTTTGAGATAGACAAAGATCGACCCGATGAGCTGTTGATGCAAATCAGAGGGTGCTGGACTTATAATCACTTCTCCGTAAATGAGCTGGATAATCTGAGTTCGATTCCGGCAGTTCCAGGAACTCCTCGACGGTCATCTGAGTATCGGTTTTGTCTGCCATCGTCTACCCTTCCTGCTTGACTTTGCGCCTTTGCGTTGAATTGCTTGATCTTGACTTTACCGTTTCTGCGCGATGCCGATCTGATTCACGCCCTGGCTCAGCGGCGTGAAGGTCGTGCGGGTGAAGACCTGCGCCAGCGCGGGCAGACCGAACAGGCCGAACTGAACCACTTTCGGAATCAGCGGCAGATAGGGCACGTCCCACAGACCATCGCCAAAGTGCCGCAGCATGGTGAAGCCGGAGTCCTCGCACCAGGCGCGCCACTGGGCTGGCGGATGCACGTTGATGTGCGTCTTGTCCTTGCCGATGGCGTCGTTCTCGCGGTCTTTGAAGCGGCGCAGCGTATAATCCGGCTGCGGCGTGGCAAACAGCCACAGACCGCCCGGTTTGAGGATGCGGCTCACCTGCTGGATGGTCCCCTCCGGGTCAGGCAGATGCTCGACCAGATGCAGCGCCACGACCACACTGAACTGACCGTCGCCAAAGGCGCTCAGATCGTCGGCGCTCATCTGGATCGCCGTCGCTTTGGGCGCATTGAGCCGCGTCTGCTCGATGCTGTAGTCGATCAGGTCGATGCCGATGCAGTGAAAGTCGTCTTGCAGCAGGCCCAGCAAATGCCCCAGACCGCAGCCCATCTCCAGCAGTTGGCCGCCACCGGGTGGCGCATACCGGCGGATCAGCGCGGCATAGTAGCGCCGGGCAAACCAGTACATGCTGTACTTGCCCAGGCCGCGATCTGCATAGTTCCATTTTTCGAAATATTCACGGGTGTAATGCTCGACGGGAACGTCCTGTTTGCTCATCGGCGCACTGGTCTCAATCGCTTGTTTTATGCCCGTAATAATACCATAATAAAAGCGCCGCCCAGGGAAGGACGGCGCTAAACGCGAGGTAGTGGATACCGCCGAGGCGGTATCCGCCACTGAATTCACAGTAACACGGTTCTCTAGAATCGAGCCTAAAGGATTGCTCAGGTGAACGGCTACCTCTTCAAACGCCTGACGTCAAATCAGCTTAATCCAATGTGACGAGGGGCAGCGTGATCGTGAACTGTGTGCCCTGGTTGACTTCGCTCTCGAAGAACACTGAACCCCCATGCGTCTCGACAGCCTGCTTGATAATTGCAGTCCCCAGCCCGGTTCCGGGGGTATGACCGACATTGCCAGCTCGGAAGAAGGTCTCAAACAGCCGCTCCCTGTCCTCTTCTGGGATACCGATGCCTTCATCCCGGACCTGAATGACAGCCTTTTCCTTCGAGCAATCAAGATCAACATACACGGAACTACGATCAGGCGAGTACTTGATGGCATTGGACAGCAAATTACCCATGATTTGCCGCAGCAGTTTCTCATCAATCATCGCCTGTTCACAGGCAGAATTCGTCGTAAATACGAAATTATGGGTTTCCCCGTTGCTAAGCCTGACTTCTTCGACCAGACTGCGACATAAAGCCTCCAGATCAAGCGGGATTGGGTCAAATTCCAGACCAACCGTTTCGGCCCGGCTGACGACCAGCGTGTCTTCCAGCAGTTCGGTGAGCCGTTCAACCTGGTCTGCTATGCCGTCCAGGATTCTGAATTCTTCGCTCTTCCGGTATCTGGTCTCGATAATTACGGAGCAACTGGCTCGAACTGGCAATCGCGGCCAGCGGGTTGCGGAACTCATGTGAAACAATTGAAACAACCCGCGACTTGAGTTCGTTTAGCTCTTGCTCGCTTTCCAGTGCCTCGCGCAGTTGTACTTCCATCTGCTTGCGCTGCGTAATGTCCCGCAGACTGCATACAACTCCTAACAACCCCTTACTCTGTTCAATCATCGGTGACATGACCACATCAGTATCGAAAGCCGCAGCTTCCTTGAACTGCGCGGTGACTTCTATCCGCTGAGGCTGTTGGTTTGCGATGAGTTCTGTGAAGGCACCCTCCACAGCGGCAGCATGTTCAGAAATCACGAGATTGCTGAGCGATTGATTCAGCACCTCCTCCGGTCGGCAGCCAAACACATTCTCAACCGCCGGGTTCACCTGGTCGATGAAACCGTCTGTACGACACAGAAGGATGACGTCTGTGCTGCTGTTAAGAATGGCTTCAACACGTTCCTTGATCCGATTGAGTTGTTCGGTGCGTTCAATGACGCGCTGCTCCAGCTCTGCGTTCAACTCGCGAATCGCTTCCTCCGTCTGCTTGTGTTCGGTAATATCGCGCCCTATGCCAACCAGGCCAATCACGCCACCCTGGTCGTCTCGTAGTGGCACTTTTGTCGTTAAAAGCCAACGGGTGTTCCCCTGTGCATCGATATTCGGTTCTTCCCGGTCAATCAGGGGCTTACCGGACTCCATCACCTGCTGGTCATCAGCATGAAACTGTTCCGCAAGTTCGGGCGGATAATAGTCAAAGTCCGTCTTGCCAACAACTTCGGCGGTAGACTTAGCTCCCATAAGCGCAGCATCGGCTCTGTTCTTCAGCAGAAAGCGGCCTTCAGCGTCTTTGGCGTAAATGGAATCTGGGAGATTATCGATTAATGTACGCAGCAAGTTGCGTTCTTGTGCGAGTATTTCCTGAGCACGCTCACGGTCTGCACGAGTTCTCAAGGCCCTTATACCGTAAGCCAGGTCGGCGGTCATTTCTACGAGTAAGACGATTTCCTCCCCGGTAAAGGCCGCTGATTCTGCCGCATAGATGCTCAGTGCACCGATAATTTGGTCATCGACCTCGATAGGCAAGGCGATCATCGACTTATAGCCACGCTCAAGGACGGCTTTGTGCCAGGCTTCAGGATTTACGTCTTTTGCCAGATATTCGATGGCAACGGGTGCGCCACTGCGAATAGCTTGTCCAACCGGCCTCTGGCCCGCTTCAGTATCGGCCCAGGTCATGTCTGTTGTGTTAAGGAATCCTGCTTCATGTCCCGCAAAAGCAACGGGCCGCACCGTTTTCCTCTCGTCGTGCTCAGCGAAGCCCACCCACACCAGGCTGTAGCCTCCCGCGTTCACGACAGCATCGCACACACTTTGCAGGAGTGCAGGCTCGCTCTCGGCCCGCAGCAGGGCCTGGTTGCCATCGCTCAGAGTCCTGTAGGCCCGATTAGCGCGACGCAGCGCATCTTCAGCGAGCTTGCGCTCTGTTATCACGTCAAACGCAGTAACAAAATACTCTTTTTCAAAACTAAACACTGAGACAGAAACCCATTCCTTCAATGATTCGACATAGGTCTCAAAGGACTCTGGCTCCCCACCTAGCGCCACTCTGCCATAAATCTCAAATAGTTCAGGGTCAAACTCGCGTATCCCTGGAAGAACTTCAGTCACTCGTTTCCCAATAACATCTTTCAAACCCGTTTGTTCTTCAAACGCCTTGTTCACTTCCAGAAAGATATAGTCCTGCGGGCGACCTTGCTCGTACAGCATCCTGTGAAAGCCCAGACCATTCAACATATTCTCGAACAGGGAACGATAGCGCGCTTCGCTTTCTCGCCGCGTCTGCTCTATCTGGAGCAAAGTCCGGTAGTGTGTGTTTTGACTTCCCTGCCAGACCAGGCCCGCCCCCGTCCCCACCGTCGCAAGAAGCCCCAACAGCAGGACCACGATGAGCACAGAGCGTGTATGCCAGTCCGCGAAGACTTCCGCCGTATCCACTTTAGCGATCATGAACCAGGATGTATCCGGGATCGCTTGCAGCGCCGATAGCACACTGACCCCGCGATAATCCAGGCCCTGCACGATACCTTCCCTGCCCTGCACCGCCATCACTGCTGGCACATTGGTCTGAGTCAGGGGAATGCGCAGCTTGAGCGCCGTATCGGATTGGTAGCGGAGTTCATTCAGGAACAACACTGTGTCGCCATCCTGGCGCACGAGCAGCGTTTCGGCGCTGCTATCGGGAATGGGCCAGGACTGAATCAGTGGATACAAGTATTGATTGGCGTCAATTACCAGTACCACTGCGCCGATAGGATCAGCATTCGATTGACTGCTTGCAACCAGGGGGGCAATGACATCCAGATGTGGTGACAGAATCATCCGGGCCAGTGTATAGATCAGTCATCAGCGGCTTCTGGCTGCGCAATGCGGCGGCCAGTGACTGCTGAAATCCATCATGAGGAGCAGCGGTTTCACCGCGCAGACTCAAGCGGACCTGTCCGGTCGTATCCACGACCAGCACATCCGCATAAAGATAATTGCGTTGGACCGATTGGAAGTAAGTAAGGATATCTTCAGGAGCTTTCTGTCTGCTCACCGGCCAACCAGGAGGCGATGCGTTTGACCAGAAGTTGATTGTCTGAGATTACAGCTGCGTCCCCCCGGCGTTCAGCTCTCCACCCGGTTATCTGGCTGACTTTCAGTTGGGCGATAGCCTGGAGCTGATCCTCGGCGTGTTGTTTTAGCTGCTGTTCCTGACCACTGTAAAACCAGAATCCTCCGACAAGCAAGATAATCAACACCACAACCGCAGCCAAAACAGTAAAGAATCGTTGCTTTTCCATTATGTACTCCCGGCTAGGGAAGACCTCTGGTCAGCGAACATCGATGCTTCATTCAGCGCACAATAACCCTTCCTCTCCTAGCCTGTGCGCCGCTGCATCAAGTCCATTCGGACGTAGATCAACCTGCTGGCGATCTGGCTCACGAAAAGAGTTTTGAAAGATATTTATTGACGACTAAAGTATACCTCCTTACAGTATACTCTCACCTTCAAATCGCAAGTGCCGATCATCACGCGCCTAACGTGCTATAAATTATTGTGGCACGATAGTCTCACGCAACTGAATGATATTTAAATCGTCAGGATAAGATTCTCAGGTCTCGCAGGGGATGCTGGTCGAAGGTGACTGTTCGACATCGAACAGTTCGAAGCCCATGCCTGGCAGATACAGCACGCCGTAGCTGTGTGAGGAAGGGCGCGTGGTATAACCGAAGCGGTACAGCGACCCCGGATTCACCAGCACGCCTTTATCCACCGAGACGCACAGTGGAATGTGGGTATGGCCGGTCACGAGCACGTCCGCATTTAGCGAATCCAGCATCATATTCAGCAGCGTATCGGAGAGATGATCCCGGTACAGCCCCCAGATATTGTTGCCCGGCTTGCCATGACACATATAGATGCGCACGCCGCCCACTTCGCCCGACCAGAACATGGGCAGCGCCTGCATAAACGCCAGGTTTTCGCCGGTCAGGTTAGCAAACCATTCATCATGGTTGCCGCGTACCGTCGTAATGCTTCGCTTGCAAATCAGGCTGACGACTTCATCGGGCTGCGGACCCCGGCCCACCAGATCGCCCGCGCAGAGGATGCGATCCACATGGTGATAATTGTCAAGGCGTTCCAGAACCGTCGTTAGGGCTGTATAATCTCCGTGAATGTCGGATATGATCCCGATTTTCATCCTTGAACCTTCGAACAGACAGAATGCCCATATTATACCAGAATTGGGGCATCACAGCCCGGTCTGATAAGTGGCTCACGCATCGATTGTGCTCCAGATAGTCTGTGCCTGTGACGATGAAAATCGCCATCCGCAGCGCTCCAGGCACAAATATGAGGTGTTATTCCAGGCAGGATATGCTATCATGCAATTAGAGTAGCATTCTACCAGAGATTGCCAGCTATGACTCATTTTTTGCTCATCCGCCACGCGGTCAATACCTTTGTGAAAGATCACAAACTGGCCGGGTGGACTCCCGGTGTGCATCTCAGCGACGAAGGCAAAGCCCAGGCCGAAGCCCTGGGGAAACGTCTGGCGGACGCGCCGATCAATCACCTGTATGCCAGCCCACTGGAACGCACCATGGAAACGGCCCAGGCGATCTGCCTGCACCATCCGAGCCTGGAAATCAAGCAGCACCCGGACATCGGCGAAGTGCGCTATGGCGATTGGGAAGGCAAGTCGATTGACGAACTCAGCCACCGCAAGATGTGGGGCGTCGTGCAGGAGTATCCCTCACGCGCCTATTTCCCAAACGGCGAAACCATGCGCGGCGTGCAGAATCGTATCGTTGATGCCATCGAGGATTTAGCACGGCTGCATCCTTCGGATACGGTCGCCATTGTCTTTCATGCCGACCTGATTAAGATGGCCCTGGCCCACTACCTGGGGATGCACCTGGACAGCTTCCAGCGCATCGTCGTCTCTCCGGCTTCTATTAGTACCCTTGCGCTCGGCTACAGTCGTCCGTATATTGGAAGTATGAACGATGTGGCGCACCTGCTTGACCTGAAAAAACAGCAGGCCAAAGCGGAGGCAAACTGACCCATGCCGCCGACCGAGATTGAACTCAAGCCGGTGGATTTCGTCACCATCGGCACGATTGGCCCGAAAGGGCGGCGAGTGTTTCACCTGCAAGCCGGGAAGGGCAGCCAGATCGTATCCTTGACCATCGAGAAGGAACAGGCCTGGGCGCTCAGCGAAGCGGTGAAAGAACTCGTCGATGATCTGGACGAACGCTATCCGAACCCTGCCGGTTCGCCCAGCGACGCCGACCTGGACCTGATCGATATGGAACTGCGCGAGCCGATTGAACCCATCTTTCGCGTGGCGCAGATGGGGCTGGGTTATGACGAAGAAAACAATATGGTCGTCCTGGTGGCCCAGGAGCTGGTCTCCACCGACGAAGATGTGGACCCGGAATCGATAGAGCCGGGTATCGTGAGGATGTGGTGTGACCGCCTGCAAATGCGTGCGTTGAGTATGCAGGCGATTACAACGGTACAGGCGGGCCGTGCAGACCCGCGCCAGAATGGTCGTGTAGTCTATTATTGGACCTGATGAGCGCTTTACCGGAAGACAGCATTCTCAACATCCTGCGCGAGGGCCAGATCGGTGACGAATATGCCGTCATGCGCTGGAGTTCGAACTACACCTTCCTGCTTGAGATCCAGCACGACGAGGGGCCAACGATGGTCGTGTACAAGCCGCAGCGCGGCGAACGGCCCCTGTGGGATTTCCCGGATGGCACGCTGTGCTACCGCGAAGTGGCTTCCTTCGAGACCTCGCGCCTGCTGGGCTGGCAGATTGTCCCGCCGACGGTGCTGCGCGAAGGGCCGCAGGGCTTAGGCTCCTTTCAGCTTTACATCGAGCATGACCCGCAGGTGAATTATTTCTCTCTGACGGAGACCACCGCCCCGCAGCTTCTGCGAATCGCGGCCTTCGATCATCTGGTCAACAATGCGGATCGCAAAGGCGGCCACTGCCTGCTGGACCCCGACAATCACCTCTGGGGCATCGATCACGGCATTACCTTCAACGTCGAACACAAGCTGCGCACCGTCATCTGGGATTTCGCCGGTCAGGCTATCCCCGATCCACTGCTGGCCGATATTGAGCGGCTCTGTGAGCAGGTGGACGATACCAAAAGCGAGTACCGCCACAACCTGGACAGTCTGCTGCACCCGCACGAAATCAGCGCCTTCCACCGCCGGATTCAAAAACTACTGCACTCTGGCTGTTTCCCCCGGCCAGGGCGCGGCCCCAATTATCCCTGGCCGCCGGTCTGATCTGCTGACTTGCTTCACCTCAACATTTTTCGCTTTGCTGCGTTTGATATAGAATAACTCCTGATAGGGCACTCATTGGGGAGGCAGGCGCGTGGGCAGTGAGGAGGCACGGAATCTCAGACGGCAGGGCATTGCCGCCGCCAAAGCCGGGCAGCGAGATCAGGCGCGCGAGCTGCTGCAGCGGTCGCTGCGGCTGGACCCTCGCAACGAGGCGGCCTGGATCTGGCTGGCGAGCGTGGCGCGGGACCAGCGTGAACGGCTTTTCTGCATCCAGAAACTACTGGAAGTTAACCCGCAAAATGAAGTGGGCCTCAAAGCCCTGCAAGAGATCAGGGCAGCCTCACAAGCTCCCGCCGCGCAGACTTCAGCCGCCCCGGCTGCTGCGCCTCAGCCCTCCGCACGCGAAAGACGAAGTAACGAGCCTGGCGTGCCCATGCCAGACCCCGACAGCCTCGCGGAGGCACAGGAGCGGCTTGACGCAGTCCTGCGCGAGTATCGCGCAAGCGAAGCGCGCCTGGAGGGAATTGAATGGGTCAAGAAGTCGCGGGGCCGGGCTGGTGAGCGCGATTCCTTCTTCCTGGGCGTCTATGTCTGGGTAGGTGCTATCGCCATTATCGCGGTGATCGTAATCGGCGGTGGCCTGCTCGTCTGGAACACGCCAACTCTGCGCAGCCTCGTTTTCGCACCAACCTTTACGCCGACTTATACCCCCACCCCCTCACCGACCTCAACACCCGGCTATACGCCCACGCCCTCGCCGACGCCGGAGGTCTCCTCCACGCCCAGGCCGACGATAGACGCTTCGGTGACGCCCGGCGGCACCCTGGCTCCACGTGCGACTGAGGTTTACCCGCAGATCGTCAGCCGAGGCGTGCTGAACGCGGTCAACCTGATCGACCGGGGGGATTACGCTGAAGCCCTGCCCACGCTGGAACGCGAACGCGACATTACCGAGTTTAGCTTCGATCCCGCACCCTACTATTACGAAGCGATGGCCCTCATCGGCACCGGCGACCTGGAAATCGCGCTGGCGCGGATGCAGGAGGCCGAGGGACGCCTGAGCGAGACGCCGAATCGCAATTATCGCCCGCTGGTAGATCTGGGTTTCGCGCAGGTGCATCTGGCGCTGGCGAAGCGCGCACTGGCTGAAGACGATGGCAACGAAGCCAACGATCAGTTGGATGCCGCCGAACAACGGGCACAGGCCGCGCTGGAACGCGATCCGCTGCTGGTCGAAAGCTATACGGTCCTGGCGCAGCGCTATGTGCTGGACCGGCGCTACAGCGATGCGCTGGCAGTGTTGGATCAAGGGCTGGATGTCGATGGCCTGAAGTATGACACCAATCTGCTGGTCGCCAGGGGGCAGGTGTTCTACGAGCAGGGCAACTATAACCTGGCCGAAGAGGACGCCTACACCGCGCTCTACATTGACCCGACTATCGAAGCGGCGCATCTGCTGCAAATCCGTTCCGTGCTGGCTGAAGGCGATCCCGGCCTGGCGGTGATCTACAGCAACCGCTATCTCTACTACTATCCCGGCAGCTCATTGGGTTACAAACTGCGCGGTGACGCGCGCGTGGCCGAAGGCAACCTCGACCTGGCACTGATTGATTATTCGCAGGCGCTGGAAGCCGGCGATCAATCCGATACGACCGTCGAGGCGCTGGTGGCGCGTGCCGACATCTACAGCCAGCAGAACCGCTATGATCTGGCAGAGCAGGACTTGTCGGAGGCCTTCCGCATCAGCGGCGACCCGGCCATCCGGGCCAAGCGCATGGTCGCCAGCTACTTCGCCGGGATCAACCGCACCGCCCTGGCGGACGCCGAGGCGCTGGACGGCCAGAACGTCCTGCCCGAAGCCGAAATCCAGTTGATTCGCGCCCGCATCCTGGTCGATGATGCGGGGCCAAACGCGACCGACGATCTGGATCAGGCGATTGACCTGCTGAGCCGTGCGCTGGGCGCTCTGCCCGCCGATGAACAGGCGACGGCCAACGAATATCGCGCCCGTGCGCAGTATCTCGAAGGTAACTACCGCGATGCGCTGGTCAACCTGGACCGGGCGCTGGGCGAGGGCGAGACCGGCAGCCGCCGCTTCCTGCGCGGGCAGATTCTCGAAGGGCTGGAAGAGCCGGAAGACGCTCTTCACGAGTATGAATGGGTGCTCACCTGGAGTCAGATTTACCCCTACCCCTTCGTTGGGGAGGCACGCAGCCGCTACACCGCCATCGAATCAGCGCTGGCAGAGGGGTCCTGATAAACAGGAGAGAAACAGGTAATATTACGGTATATATTACGAAAGGTCCGTGACCGGTGGCTGCCCTGGATGGTGTCCGCGTGCTGGATTTTACGCGCGTGCTGGCCGGTCCTTTCTGCACGATGACCCTGGCCGACATGGGCGCGGAGGTCATCAAGATTGAGCAGCCCGGTACAGGCGATGGCACGCGCCAATGGGGACCGCCCTGGGTTGGCGAGCAGATGAGCGCCTATTTCGCCAGCGTTAACCGCAATAAGCGCAGCATGACGCTCAACCTCAAACACCCGCAGAGCAAAGCCATTGTCGAGCGCCTCGCCACGCAGAGTCAGGTACTGATCGAAAACTTCAAGGTCGGCCAGATGGAAGCTTACGACCTGGGCTACGAACATCTGCGCCAGATTAATCCGGCGCTGGTCTACTGTTCGATCAGCGGCTACGGTCAGACCGGCCCTTATCGTGACTGGCCCGGTTATGATGCAGTCACGCAGGCCATGAGCGGGCTGATGGACATCACCGGCCCGGCAGACGGCCCGCCTTACAAGGTCGGCGTGGCGATTTCAGACGTGGTGGCTGGGCTGACGGCGGCGACGGCAATCCTGGCCGCGCTGCGTCACGCGGAGCGGAGCGGCGAGGGCCAGTACCTCGACATCGCCCTGTTGGATTCACAGCTTGCCGCGCTGGTCAACATCGCCAGCAATGCGCTCGTCTCCGGCGAGACGCCGCAGCGCATGGGCAATGCCCACCCCAATATCGTCCCCTACCAGCCCTTCGAGACGGCGGACGGCACCATCATCCTGGCCGTCGGCACCGACCGGCAGTTTCGCGCCCTGTGCCGGATCATCGGACGGCCTGCCCTGGCCGACGATCCCGATTATGTGAGCAATCCGCAGCGCGTGGCGAATCGGGAGCGCCTGATCCCGCTGCTGGCTGAGGCACTGCGCCAGCATGACAGCCAGTCCCTCCTGCCGCAGTGCGTGGAGGCGGGCATTCCTGCCGGACCGATCAACACGGTCAGCCAGATTCTGAACGACCCCCAGGTTCAGGCGCGTGGGTTGATTCATGAGGGTCGGTTGGAGGATGGCACCCCGCTGCGTCTGCTGGGGCCAGCGGCCCAATTCTCGGCAACGCCGCCCACAGTCCGGCAGATGCCGCCCACGCTCGGCCAGCATACGGATGCAATTCTGCGCGATGTGCTGGGCATGGACGCGGCGGCCATCGCCCGCTGCCGGGCCGAGGGGGTGGTGTAAGTTGTGTTTGCTGCAATTGCCGCCGATTGAAATCGACGGCAAGATTCCAAGTTCCTTCAGGACTCGCGACGACGGTTTTTGAATCCTGAAAGGATTTGGACATTTGCCGGGTAATTCATTGCCCGGCAGCTTCAGCCTCCAGCCATTGCAGGACATAACGCCCGCGTGTGGTCAATGAGGTGGCGGTGTACATGATCGTCTGACCGTCCACCACCAGCAGATCGGCGTGGCCGATGCCGAAATTATCCGAAACCGGCCCCAGCACCGGATTGCCGGGATATTTCTCCCAGGGACCGTCGATCTCCGGCCCGACCGAGCGCGCGAAGCCCAGGCCGAACTGGGTATCCCTGCCGCGTTCGAGCACGTCCGGCCCGCGCACGCCCTCATAGCTCATGTAGTAATGATCGCCCACTTTCAACACGTCGGCGGAACTCACGTAGCGGAAGTCAAAATAAGGGTTGATGGCCGGGCCTGCGGTGATGTCCAGCGGGCCGTACTCGGATGCGCCGGAAAATAGTGGATCAGTAGCGCAGCGCTGTAACTGGCTCAGGTCGCCGTGACGGTCGCCTTTGTAGCAGCGCATATGACCGGGCGCGGAACCCGCCGCCACGAAAACGTAGAGCATGTCGCCTTCGACGTAGAGACCCGGCGGCGCGCCGACCAGACAGTCATCGACCTCGCCGCGAATATTGGGGTGTTCACCAATGTGTTCGACGCTGTTGCAAGGCGGCATAGCTGCTGGGCCAGGTGCCGCCCGGAGTCAGCAGATAGGACCAGTCCGACCAGTTCAGGCCGTCGCTGGAGCGGCGCAGCATCACCTGGGCGTGCCATTCGTAGGCCAGGTAAGCCTCATCGTCCGCAAATACAACGCGCGGATACTGCTGGGCGGTGATGTGGTCGCGCTGGTCATCGCAGGGGCAGGAGCCGCAGGACATCAGGCAAATGGGGGCCGTCAGCCCGAAGGACTCGCCGCCGTCCTCGCTCTGCCACAATGTCATGCAGCCGGGGAATTCGACCGGCATCCCGCACTGGTCGATGATTCCGGCGGATTGATCGCTGGCGTGCAGATAGGACCAGTACGCGCCCTCACCCCGGTAAATACTGTCGCTTTCGCCCACCGGAAGGCCCACGTCGGGGTTTTCCAGTACCCAACTCGCCCGCCCGGCCCAGAAATCATCCAGGGTCGGTAAGGCCAACGGAACCTGTACCAGCAGCAGCGTCAGGCTGAATAAACTTATGCGCCAGGCCCAACGCGCCCGCGCCGCGCGTCAACTTGAGCATATCTACGACTTGGTATATAGTACACATGAACAGGCATTCACGGTGAACGGGTCGCCTGAATGCGTGTTTTGACCTGCTTATGTTATAATTAGGCCTGTGTGTCTGCAAACTCTTTTCCCACATTTGCCGGTAACAAAGGGGCGTCATGGCTGATATTAGCCTGAAAGACTATTTAGATAAAGTCTATACGCTATTTAAGGCCCGCAAATACGACGAAGTTGTCCAGCATGGTCGCCATATTCTGACGGTTTACCCTCGGAATGGGGCGGCAATTTTGCTGTTGGGGCAGGCGCTGGTACAGACCTCCGACCTTGATCAAGCCGAGTCGGTGCTGCGGCGCGCGCTGGCGATCTACCCGAATGATCCGGTCGCGCACAGCAATCTGGCCGAGGCCAACGAACGTCAGGGCAAGTCCGAGACGGCGATCTGGCATCTCGAACGCGCGCTGGAGCAGGATCCCAGCAACACAGGGTATCTGGACTCGCTGCGCAACCTCTATGGTGAATATCGCGGGATCGAGAACCCCCGCTTTCAACTGACGACCGGGGCCGTCGCCCGGCAGTATATCCGCAACGGTCTCTATACCCAGGCGATTGACACGCTGCAAGGCACGCTCCAGAAATCGCCCCGGCGCGTGGATCTGCGTCTGCATCTGGCGCAGACCATGTGGGAAGCCGGGATGCGAGTCGAGGCCGCCGAAGTGGCGCTCGACGTGCTCAATGCCCTGCCCTACTGTCTGGAAGCCAACCGGATTATGACGCTGCTGTGGCTGGCCGAAGAGCGGCCTTCCGACGCACAGCGCTATCTCAACCAGATTCAAGAGGTGGACCCCTACCTGGCGCTGCAACTGGCCCAGGGCGGCCCGCCACCCGACGATGCCTTCATCCTGCCGGAACTCGATTACCGGCGCATGGCCGAGGCTCAGGTGGCGGCGCAGCGGCCTGACTGGCTGGAAAAGATCGACACCAGTGAGCTGGAATACCCTGAAGGCGTCTCGCCTGACGAAGCGGTGACTCAGCCCAGAAAACCGCCCACCGGGCCACTGCCCACGCCTACATCCTCGACGACATCGGGCCGCAGCGGCATGACCGGCCTGCTGGCCGCGCTGGATTCGGACGAGGAAGAAGAAGCGCTGGAACCCGCAGAGATCGATTTCCTCGATGAGGAAGCTGAAGATCTCTTCGCCGGGATAGACCTGGGTGCTGAGGACGAGGCCAGCGAACTTGAACTGCCTGCCCTCGAAGCGCCGGGCGACTCTGACGAACTGCCTGATTTCTTCGCAGAACTCGACACTGAGACCGATCTGGCTGAGGACGAGCCGCTGGACTGGATGCAGCAGGACGAGCAAGCGGTTGACGAGGAACTGCCCGACGGTCTTGAATTCCAGGGGCTTGGCGAGGAAGACCCACTGGCCTGGATGGAGGGCACCGGCGTCGAATTAAGCGAGGAAGCCGAACCAACGGCGGCACTCGAAGACGACGAGATCGAATTTCAAAACCCTGATGAAGCCGACCCGCTGGCCTGGCTGCAAGGCACCGGCGTCGAATTGAGCGATGAGGCTGAGGAAGAAGAAGAACTGCCCGTCGCCGAACCTGACGCTGACGATCCGCTGGCCTGGTTGCAAGGCAGCGACGAAGAAGAGACAGAAGCAGGGGCCCCCGAAGCGCAAGGGACCGACTTCCTCAACGTGGAGGCTATCGAGCTTGCGCCGGACCTATTTGCCGACGAAGGCGATGACTCATTAGAATGGGTTGAGGACAGCGAAACAGCGGAAGAAGTGGAACTCGCAGGGCCGCTGCCCAGCAGCGAACTCGATTGAAGATGAGGATCTGACCTGGCTGAGTGACGATTCGATACTGGACGAACTCATGGACATCGAGTCCTTGAATACAGCAGACCAGCCGACAAACGAGTCAGAACCCGCCGGGACCAGTGACACAGAATGGCAGGAACCTATGTCCGATCAAGATATGCCGCTCCCCGAAGACAACGACGAACAGCCCGAGTGGTTAACGGAAGAACCCGATGAGGTCAGCAGTGATTTTAGCTGGCTGGCCGAGGCTGACGAGGAGGCAGACATGCCGGAAGAGACGGCTGCCGAGCCTGAGAACGAAGACGAGACTCTGACGCCCGCCGATGTGCCCGATTGGCTGGCCGAAGCGCAGCCGGAGACCGAGACGACCGCCGAAGTCGAGACGGAGCCTGAAGCCGACAACTCCGTTGACTGGATGGCGGACGACATGGCCGATGAACCCCTCGACGTGACTCCACTGGTCTCCGAAGTGCCCGATTGGGCGTCGGAAGACGAGACGCCTGCTGAATCCCAGCCGGTCGATGAAGCGGCAAGCGACGACTTTTTCGAGTGGCTGGCCGAAGAAATGGCTGAAATGGACGAAGAAGAGGCCGAAGACCTCGCCCCTGCCGCTGCTGACAAGGCCGACTGGCTCGATGAGGCTCAACCGGACACCGAATCGGTAGCTGAAGCCGAGATGGAAACCGAAGCCGAGATCGCCGATGCCTTCGACTGGCTGGCTGAGGACAGCGCTGACGAGGGCGAAGAAGAAGCGGTCCCGGCTGCCGCCGACATGCCCGATTGGCTGGCCGAAGCGCAGCCCGAAACCGAGATGTCGAGCGAGGCCGAAGCTGAAGAAGACGACTCCTTCGAGTGGCTGGCTGAGGACAGCGCCGACGAGGGCGAAGAAGAAGCGGCTCCTGCTGCCGCCGACATGCCCGATTGGCTCGCTGAGGTTCAGCCCGAAACTGAGATGTCCAGCGAGGGCGAAACTGAAAGAAGACGACTCCTTCGAGTGGATGGCCGAGGACAGCGCTGACGAAGGCGAAGAAGAAGCCCCCGCTGCTGCGGATATTCCCGACTGGCTGACCGAAGCGCAGCCCCAAACTGAGATGTCCAGCGAGGCCGAAGCTGAAACTGAAGACGATTCCTTCGAGTGGATGGCTGAGGACAGCGCCGACGAGGGCGAAGAAGAAGCCCCCGCTGCTGCCGATATTCCCGACTGGCTGACCGAAGCGCAGCCCGAAACTGAGATGTCGAGCGAGGCCGAAGCTGAAGAAGACGACGCCTTCGAGTGGATGGCTGAGGACAGCGCTGACGAGGGCGAAGAAGAAGCCCCCGCTGCTGCGGATATTCCCGACTGGCTGGCCGAAGCGCAGCCCGAAACTGAGACGATGAGCGAGGCCGAAGCTGAAACTGAAGACGACTCCTTCGAGTGGATGGCCGAGGACAGCGCCGACGAGGGCGAAGAAGAAGCGGCTCCTGCTGCCGCCGACATGCCCGATTGGCTCGCTGAGGTTCAGCCGGAAACCGAGACCGTGAGCGAGGTCGAAGCCGAAACTGAAGACGACTCCTTCGAGTGGATGGCTGAGGACAGCGCTGACGAGGGCGAAGAAGAAGCCCCCGCTGCTGCGGATATTCCCGACTGGCTGACCGAAGCGCAGCCCGAAACTGAGATGTCCAGCGAGGCCGAAGCTGAAGCTGAAGAAGACTCCTTCGACTGGATGGCCGAGGACAGCGCCGACGAGAGCGAAGAAGAAACCCCCGCTGCTGCGGATATTCCCGACTGGCTGGCCGAGGCTCAGCCGGAAACCGAGACCATGAGCGAGGTCGAAGCCGTAGCTGAAGACGCCGATTCCTTCGACTGGATGGCCGAGGACAGCGCCGACGAGAGCGAAGAAGAAACCCCCGCTGCTGCGGATATTCCCGACTGGCTGACCGAGGCGCAGCCTGAAACTGAGACTATGAGCGAGGCCGAAGCTGAAACTGAAGAAGACTCCTTCGAGTGGATGGCTGAGGACAGCGCCGACGAGAGCGAAGAAGAAGCGGCTCCTGCTGCCGCCGACATGCCCGACTGGCTCGCTGAGGTTCAGCCCGAAACTGAGATGTCGAGCGAGGCCGAAGCCGAAGCTGAAGACGACTCCTTCGAGTGGATGGCTGAAGACAGCGCCGACGAGAGCGAAGAAGAAACTCCCGCTGCTGCGGATATTCCCGATTGGTTGGCCGAAGCGCAGCCCGAAACTGAGATGTCCAGCGAGGCCGAAGCCGAGACTGAAGAAGCCGACTGGATGGCTGAGGACAGCGCCGACGAGGGCGAAGAAGAAGCCGCCGCGCCTATAGCAGGCATTCCCGACTGGCTGGCCGAAGCGCAGCCCGAAACTGAGACGATGGACGAGAGCCGAAGCCGAAGAAGCCGATTCCTTCGCGTGGACAGAAGCTGAGCAGGCCCCGGTGAGCGAACCGGACTGGCTGGCCGATATTGCCCCAGGGGCTGAGGACACTGCCGCTCGCATGGACACGAGCGACGATGAGGCAGCGCTCGACTGGTTGGCCGCTGATGACGAAGCGGAAGCGGTCGAGGCAGAGATCAGCGATGAGCCGGTGATGGCGATGGACGAAGCTGATGAGGCTGCCCTGGCCGCCGCAGACGCACCGCCCCCGGCGGAGAACGCGCCGGATTGGCTCAACGCGATGGTGCCGGGCCTGGACCTCGATTACGAGGCCACCGAAGAAGACGAACCGGTAGAATCTGCCTATGTGGAGAGTGCGCCATCGTCGATGCGGGCCGAAACGCCGTCAGAGCCGAAGGAAGCCGAGCGCAACATCGACTGGCTGGTCGAGATTGTGGACGAGGAAACAACCGAGTTTAAGCCGATCAAAGACGAAGCGCCCCCGAAACGGCGGCGGTTCAGCTTTAGTCGTCAGCCCGCCTGGCTGCGTGTACCGACTGAAAAAGATGACGAAGACGAACCGGACAATGATTTTGAACTACCTGATTGGCTGCAATAGGTCACAGGTTGCTTGAAAGGTACGAATCATGGCTCCTGCCGATACACCTGATTTCGATTCGATGACCCCCGAAGAAGTGATGGCCTGGATGGAGAGTCTGGCGCGCCGTCAGGGTGCGAATGCCGAAGGCTTCACCACCAAGGCCGACATGGATATCGCTGAGGTTGATCCATCGACCGTCCAGATCGACGAGCCGGGTTACGTGCCTTTTGGTGAGGCGCCGCCCGTCAAGCCCGCCGCCAGCGCACCGGCCCCTGAACCCGAACCAGAGCCGGAACCGGAACCGGAAGTCGAAGAAGAAGCCGCAGAAACGGGCATGGAATGGCTGGCAAGCCTGGCTGCCGACCAGGATACCGGCTTCCCGGAGATGGACCTCTCGGCGCTGTCTGCTGAGCTTGAACAGACCGAAGCGCCCCAGGCCGTCAACCCGATGGAATGGCTGGAAAATCTGGCTGAAGATCAGGGCGTCGAATTTGAAGAGGCTGATACCGCGCCGGTGCCGGCGATCCAGAACGACGAACTGGATCTCGCGTCAATTGACGATCCACTGGCCGCCGGGATCGACCCCATGCTCTGGCTGGAAAGCCTGGCGAAACGTCAGGGAGCCAAGCAGGAGGAGCTGACCACCGCCGCCAACATCGACGTGCCCACGCCCGAAGACTACGAGGACACCGGGCCGGGTTACGAAGAATTCTCGGTCGAGACCGATCCCTCCGCCCGGACACCTGCCGAAGAAAGCAGCGACCCGGCAGCCTGGCTGGAATCGATGACCACCGCGACCGAAAGCACGGAGATTCCCGCCTTCGATCTGCCGCCTGCCGAAACGCCAGAACTCGATTTCAGCGGTGAAATGTCGGATGAGGACATCCAGAAGGCGCTGAATTCAGGCATGGAGATTCCCTCCGAACAGATGGAAGCTTTCCTGGCGCGCCAGTTAGAGCGGCAGTTGGCCGGGGGGGATGTCCCGATGGAACCGGGCGACGATTACGACCCGGATGCCCCGCCCATCCCCGCCGAGATTCCCGATTGGCTGCTGGATCAGGTGCAGCAGCCGGACGCAGAACTGCCCGTCGAAGAGGTTCAGGAGGAGCAGCCGCCCGCTCTGCTCGAAGACATCATGGAGCCGCCAGCAGTCGAGGCTGAACTGCCGGACTGGCTGCGTGACGACCAGGTAGACAGCGCCGCGATGGATCTCGAAAGCATTTTCGAGCTTGCGCCGGAAGCGGAAGCGGAGACGATCAGCGATATTGATGCTTCCGATCCCTGGGTGCAGGCCTTCAACGAAGAAGCCAACGCGGACCCGGATGCTATCCCGGAATGGTACGAGCAGAACCTCAACGACCCGGCGCGCATCGCCGCTGTCGAACAGCAGATGGGCCTGCTGCCAGAGGAGCCGGAAGAAGAAGAAGCCGAAGCGCCGGAAGCGCCACCTGCGGAGCCGGTCATCGCTGCGGCGAGCGACCTGCCCGTCGAAAGCACGCTGCCCCCAGGCGAGGAAACAGCCATCCCGGATTGGGCCAGCATCGGACAGACAATCGAGCCAGCGGAAGAGCCGGTCGCGGATTGGCTGACGGATACGGAACCTCAACTGGTGACGGACGAGGTGCCGAACTGGCTGGCCGAGACGAACCTGGATGTTCAGCCGGAAGAGATCCCGGCCTGGCTGCTGGATACGGTCGAAACGGACGAAGTGCCGGAAGACATCTTCGCTGCTGAGGTCCCTGCGCCTGAGCCAACACCTGCCCCGGCAGCGCCAACACCTGCGCCTGCCCCGGTGGTCGAGCCGGCAGCACCGCCGCCCGCTGAGGTCGAGACCGTGCTGCAAAGCGCCCGCGAAAAGGCCAGCAGCGGCGACCTGGATGGCAGTTTTATGGATTACGAACGGATCATTCGCGGCAACAGCGCACTGAATCACGTCGCGGCGGATTTGCGCGGCCTGCTGGAAAGCCACAGCGACAACCCGGCGGTCTACCGTCTGCTGGGCGACTGCCAGATGCGCCAGGGGGACCTCCAGGCGGCATTAGACACTTACCGCAAGGCGCTTAATCAGCTATAATCGCCTGCATCTTGCAATCGAATAAAACGGGTCGTGCGAACGGCTCGTTTTTTATGCCCATTTTCAGCATACAAAGGATAATCACTTGGAACGCACACTCATCATCATCAAGCCGGATGCCGTCCAGCGCGGCCTGACCGGGGAAATCCTGCGCCGCTTCGAAACCCGCGGCCTGCGCATCATCGCCATGAAGTTTATGCAGGTCTCGCGCGAGCTGGCCGAGAAGCATTACGCCATTCACAAGGGCAAACCCTTCTACGAGGGACTGGTCAGCTATATCACGTCATCGCCGGTGGTGGTGATCGGCCTGGAAGGCACGAATGCAGTGGCGGCAGCCCGCCAGACGATTGGCGCGACCAACCCAAGCCAGGCGGAGGCCGGGACGATTCGCGGCGACCTGGCGTTAGAGATCGGACGCAATCTGGTGCATGGGTCGGACAGCGTGGAAAACGGCCAACTGGAGTTCGCCAACTTCTTCGATGAAGCCGAGGCTATCTCCTGGCCGCGCGATACCGACCGCTGGATTTTCGAGTAAGACCCGGCTTATTGAATACTCACCATCACGTTGGCTTCGTGCCATAAGCCTTCAAGATCATAATAGCGGCGTTTGTCGGCCAGGAAAATATGGACGACAACGTCGCCATAATCCAGAATCTGCCAGCCGCTTTCCGGGGTGCCTTCGATGGAGAAGGGAGTCTTTTGGAAGGCTTCTTTTACCCCTTCCTTGACGTAATCGACCAGCGCACGAATCTGGCGGTCGCTGGTCGCGGTACAAATTACAAAAAAATCGGCGATGATGGTGTCCGGGCGAAGGTCAAGCAGGACAATGTTTTCCGACTTGTTTTCGTCCAGCACGTCTACGGCATGGCGAGCGAGTGCTAATGAGTCCAGAGTGCGCCTCCTGAACCTGATTGAGTGTCCTCAAATTGTATCATAGGCCCCGGCTGGCGTCATCACCCGACGTGTTAGAAGTTCATAAACGTTCATAAGGGGTCAGGATTACCGCATTTCCGCCAGACGCAGGCGGCGGCGTGCCCGCAGTTCAACCGCAAGGAACAGCATCAAACCCAGCAGCGCCAGCAAAGCGCCCACGCGGAACATGTTTTGCGCGCCGATGCTGTCATAGAGATTCGCACCCAGCCAACCGCCCAGCGCCCCGGAAATGCTGAACTGTGCCATACCCAGCACCGACTGCGCCGTCGTGCCCAGGCCGGGCGGAGTCAGACGTGAGGCGTAGACGACCGCCGCCGCCCAGAGCGCCGAGAAGGTCAGGCCGTGCATGAACTGGGTGAGGATGAGGACTTCCGGCGAGGGCACCACCGAGATCAGCAAAGCACGCAGCGCCCACATCAGGAAAGCCAGGCGCAGCACCCCGCTGGCTGAAAATCGTCGGATCAACAGGGCCGAGAAGAAGAAGATCGGCAGTTCGCTCAGGCTGGCAAAGGACACGCCCAGGCCGAAGAGGCTGTCGCTCCCGCCCAGATCATGGAAGTACAGCACCAGGAAATTCAAGATGAAACTGCCGCACAGACCCACCAGCAGGATCGCCAGCAGAAAGCCGACCCAGGCCGGGTCCACAAACAAACGCCGCAAATTTCTCAGGTAGGGTTCGCTGGACCCCGAGCGCCTCACCGGAAGCTGCACGGTCAGCAGGCTGCACAGGCCCATCAGCAGCACGAAGGAGACGAAAATCACCGTCAGCCCGACGCGCTCGATCAGCAGCCCCATGCTCAGGCTCGACAAGCCCCAGCCGACCGCGCCCCACATACGCAGCTTGCCGTAACCCGATTGTTCCGTGCCCAGCATTTCCAACACCGCGCTGTCGATCAGCGGGATGACCGGCCCAATAAACAAGGCATAGACAATGATCGACAGCATTAGTTCGCTGAAATTGCTGGCGCGCGTCATGGCTGCCATTGGCAGCAGCGAGCCGAAAGTCGCCACCGGCAGCGTGAAGCGGTGCAGGCGGAAGGCATCAGACAGGGCGCTCCACAAGGGCGAGGCGACCAGCGTGGTCAGGGTACTGGTGACAATCAGAATGCCGATCTGCTGCTTCGACATGCCCACATGCTGATAATAGAGGTTCAACACAGGGATAAAGCTGCCGGTAGCGCCGAAGTAGAGGGCGTAGATGGCGGACGCGCGGACTCGTGGCGACATGGACTGCGCTCATTTGGAAGAAAACTTGCGCCATTGTACGCCAGCGCACAGCGGGCGGCTAGAGCCGCAAGACCGGCGTGCCGCGCTCGATAGGACCAGATAGGTCATCTGGCAGGGCTACCAGCGGCAATTCGTCATGATGGCTGAGGGCCAGCGTCGTAAAGGGGATCAGCCTGCCCCAGCGGCGCATCGGGCCGGATGGATACAGCGCCAGCTTGATCGTCAGTGCCTCGATCAACCGCCAGGAGGCCGGGTCACGATAGGCGGCCAGCAGCACCAGACGCTGCGCGCGGCGCGGTTTGGGCATGGTCTTGTTGGCAATCGCCATCTTCTGGCCGAAGTTCGGCAGCCGGTCCAATGCGCTGCGCTGCGGCTCCGGCAGCGTGGTCAGCCGCTGTTTCAGGGTCGAGCGGGCGTCTTTCAGGCTCATGACTTCGACCTCAGTGCGCCGGATTCCGCCCCGGCCATGTTCGTCACGCAGCGCCGTGACCTCCGTCTCGCAGAGCGCCACCGCGCGGTCGAGCATGAAGCATTTCAGCGAGCGCGCGCCGACGTACTGCCCCCAACCCCGTCCGCGCGGCATGGCCTGCCGCCAGATGGCTTTGAGGTCGTCCTCGTGTGTAGCCGTTGGTCGGGGAAGTGAAATTGTAGCCGCGCTGGTGGCCCTCGAAGACGTATTCGATGACCAGCATCTCAGTCTCTGGAGCGAGGCCGCAGAATGTTCAAGAACTGCCGCATCATGTGCCGCACGCCCTTGCCGGTCTTCAGGCTGCCCTCGTGGATGGCCCACTTAAAGTTCAGCCGTCCCGCCTGGGCTTTGAGCCGCTTCTGCTCGTTGCGGTAATTCTGCATGATCTCGTCCAGCGTGGTCTCGTCGCCCCACAGGTCGGACTTGTTGACCATGATATAGAAGGCTTTCAGGCTGCGGGCCGCGGCGGGTTCGTCGTCGATCATCTGCATGACGAAGTTGAGCGCGTCCTTTTGCAGATGCACGTCGCCATGATCCATCATGAAGATGATACCCATTGGCCTGGCCGTGCGGAACAATTCGGCCCAATCCGTCTCCCACATGGCGTACTCGCCGCCGACGTCGCGCTCCGGCTTGACCTTGATGTAGGTGTCATCGACCAGGGTATTAAAATCAGGCACGACCTCGCCGCCCGCGCCGGTCGGTTCCGGTTCGAAATCGTCAATCGAAGCGATATTACCGCGCAGCCACTCGATGAGCGTCGTCTTACCGGTCTGGCGCGCGCCCAGGACGATAAAGGACAGGCCGGAGATCTTGATGTAGAAGAAATCCTGCACGATGCTCACTCCTGTCGAGACGGTGTTCGCTACGCTCGTCACAGTCCCGACAATCACGGTAATCAGGGTATCGAGTATATTGGTCACGCTGGCCTCACATGGTCTCTCTGGGTCAGAATTATCATCGGGTCACTTCACAATTCGTCCCTCCCTCGAATTTGGAGGAAGGGCCGGGGTGAAATAACGCGCAGGAGCACGTTTGACCACTCTTCTACCCTACTATACGATGAAAACCCGCCGAAGTTGTATGCCGCGGCCTAAAATCCCATCCGCAGCGTTATCTGCTCCAGGCTGGCCGGGCTGCCGATAAGCGTCACCTCATCGCGTAATTTCAGGATGGTATGGCCGTGCGGGAGAATCGAGGTGCCCTCGCGCAGGATACCCAGTACGAGAATGTCATCCGGCAGGCGCAGGTCTCGCAGGCGGATATTGTCGTACTGCGGCCCGGTAATCGTAATCTGCGCGATCTGACGGTCGCCGGGTTCCTCCTCCATCACCAGTGCTGCCGTATGAGGCGAGCGCACGAACTGGTCGAGCAGATGCACCATCGCGGAACTCGGATTGACGACATGCACACCCAGGTCGGTAAATTTCTCCGCCTGCGCATAATCGTTCAGCCGGGCGACCATACGCGGCACACCGATTTCGTAGGCCAACTCACAGGCGCGCAGGTTCCAGTCGTCCTGCCCTGTCATCACCACCAGCGCGTCCAGCGTCGGCTTGACCAGATCCTTGAGCGCTGCGGCGGAGGCTTCCGGGATCAGACGGGCTGCGATGCGCATATCCTGGACTCGTTCAACCTGCTCCGGGTCGCAATCCACCATCGTGACCTGCCAGTTATGCGCCAGAAGCTGCTGCGCCAGCGCCTGGGCATGGCTGCCGATGCCGAGTATCAGCGCATCACGCACCGCATCTGGCTCGGCCTGCGCCGGGACATGGGCCTCACCCACCCGCTTGAGCGCGAAATTCAGCAGCGGCGGGCCGACAAACTGGCTGATGACGATCACTGAAACGATGAGCGTGGCGAATTCTTCACCAAACTGCGGAAATTCAACCGCCACCTCACGGGCCAGGCCAAGTCCGATACCGGCCTGCGTGACATAGGCTAACCAGGCGACACGATTGTGCCGGGCCGGATCCCCCGCCAGCATCCCCCCGGCGTAGGCCCCTACCAGGAGTCCCAGCAGCCGTACCGCAAAGATGACCAGCGCGATCAGCAGCGAGTCCAGAACGATGTCCAGCCGCAGCTCATCGCCCACCAGCGTGAAAAAGACCAGAAACACAAATGGCCCGAACTTTGCGGATGATCTCGACGAATTCCGCGCGGTAGGCGGTAAAATTGTTGACGTAAAATCCGGCGATCAGCGCGATCAGCAGGGGTTCAAGCAGCAGTTCCGCTGGCAGCCACTGCTGAGTAAACTCACGAACCACACCGGACAGCGAGTAGATCGCAAGCCCGGTCAGCAGCAGCACCACAACCTTGAAATATTGATGAGACTGGATTTTCAGTATGGCGCCCAGCAGTCGCCCGACGAGGATCCCCAGCAGCACAGACAGCCCCAGCTCAATCGCCAGGATGACGACGAAGACCAGATCAAAGCCCTCGGCGTTGACGATGACATCGACCACCGACGTGGTGACAGCGAAGCTCACCACCACGACCACATCCATGAGCACGGTTACGCCCAGGACGGTGCGCGTAAAAGGTCCTTTAGCGCGCAGCTCCGTCACAATCGCCATTGCTGACGATGGCGACCGCGCCACCAGGATCGTACCGGTGAGCATCCCTATCGCCAGCCGCCAGCCCAAGGGCATCGGCTGCATGAAGGGCACCAGGTCCGCCAGCAGCAGCATTGCAAGCGTCCCGAACCAAGAAGATACTGACTAACTGGGCCACCGTCTGCCAGGCGATACTTTTCAATCGTCCGCGCAGTTCATGCAGGTGGAGTTCGCTGCCCGCGGCCAGGGCGATGAAGCCCAGCGAGATTTCCTCCAGGAAGCGCAGGTCCTCGACCTGTTCCAGCGTAACGGCTTCGATCACAAAGGGCCCCGCCACCACCCCGGCCAGGAGATAACCGCTGATGAGTGGCAGGCGGAATCGCTTCCCAAACAGGCCAATTTGCCAGGCTGCCAGGGAGACAAACACGAAGATAGCCAGCGTTCTCACGACAATCATAGGAGGACTACCTCATGGTCCTTGTCCACAGTGTATCCGGTTTTTGACAAGATCGCATATTGCAATTTTTATCATATTCATCTACAAAACTAGGAACTTTATCCCTTTAACCCGGTCGATATTGCATTCAGGAGGCTGAAGTGACCGAAGACCCCCTGTTTGGCTTGACCAGCATTCTTGTGCTGGGTGTTCTGGCGCAGTGGCTGGCCTGGCGGCTGCGACTGCCCTCGATTTTACTGCTGCTGCTGTTTGGCTTCATCGTCGGACCGCTGACCGGCATCTTGAATCCGACCGCCCTGCTGGACGATCTACTCTTTCCGCTGGTGTCGCTCTCGGTGGCCGTCATCATCTTTGAAGGCGGCCTCAGCCTTGAATTCGCCGAGGTGCGCGAGACGCGCCGTGTCGTGCGCCGTCTCATCAGCCTGGGCGTTCTTGTCACCTGGGTGATCGCGGCCCTGGCGGCTTACTGGATCCTGAAATTGGAACTGTCGCTGGCGATTCTTCTGGGTGCCCTGCTGACCGTCTCCGGGCCAACGGTCGTCACGCCCCTGCTGCGCCATGTGCGGGCCACTGACCGCGTGAGTTCGGCGCTCAAGTGGGAGGGCATTCTGGTCGATCCGGTCGGCGCGACCCTGGCCGTCCTGGTGTTCGAGGCCGTCATCGCCGGTCATGGTGTGGCCTCGCTGCCCCTGGCAATCGGGACAGGCGTGCTGAAAACGCTGCTTGTCGGCAGCATCACCGGTCTAGTTGGCGCAGTGATTCTGTATGTGCCGCTGCGACGCTACTGGATTCCCGACCATCTTCAGAGTCCGATGGTCCTGATGGTGATGATCGCCTCCTTCGTAACGGCCAATATCCTGCAAGAAGAATCCGGTCTGCTGACGGCGACGGTGATGGGCATCTTCTTCGCCAACCAGCGTCGAGTCAGGCTGCGCAACATCATCAAGTTCAAAGAGAATCTGGTGATGCTGCTGCTTTCCAGCGTGTTTATCCTGCTGGCTGCCCGCTTAAAGTTGAGCGATCTCAGCCAGTTAGGGACCGCCAGCGTGCTGTTCCTGCTGGTGCTGATCTTCATCGCGCGCCCGGCGGCGGCTTTTGTTTCGACCATCGGCTCGCAGTTGACCTGGCGCGAACGCGCATTCGTGGCTGCGATGGCCCCGCGTGGGATCGTAGCGGCGGCGGTCTCGGCTGTCTTCGCGCTCGAACTCAGCCATCATGGATACGCTCAGGCGGAACAGTTGGCTTCGGTGACTTTCTTCGTCATCATCGGCACCGTCTCGTTCTACAGCCTCAGCGCCGGGCCAATCGCCCGCTGGCTGAAGATCTCGCAGGACGACCCACAGGGGATCATCTTCGTCGGTGCGCATTCCTGGGTGCGAGACATCGCCCTCGCGCTGCATAATACGGGTACGCGCGTCCTGATGATCGACAGCAACTACGACAACATCCAGGCGGCGCGGATGCTGGGCCTGCCAGTCTATTTTGGCAGTATCCTGTCAGAATCGCTGTTCGAGGACATTAATCTGAACGGCATTGGACGCATCCTCGCCATGACCTCGAACGACGAAGTGAACTCGCTGGCGATGCTGCACTTTGCCGAGGTCTTCGACAGTGCCGAGACCTACCAGCTTTCGCCGCACAACAGCAGCAGCACCGCTCGCAAAGAACTCTCGGTCGAGCTGCACGGGCGATTCGCCTTTGGCCCGGCGGTGAGCTATGACTACCTGGATCATTTCTGCCAGTCGGATGTCGAAGTCCGCACCACGCCGCTGACCGATAAGTTCGACTATCGACAGTTCAAAGCGCAGTACCAGGATCAAGCCATCCCGCTCTTCCTGCTGAGCAAGACGGGCAGCATCGAGATATTTACCGACGAAGCCCGCACCGATCCGCTGCCCGGCCAGAGCATTATCAGCCTGGTGCGCGTGGTCGGCATTCACGAAATGGACCCGGTATGACCTACGAAGACACCATCGAATTCACCGCTGACACGACCGGCGAACGCCTGGATAAGGCTATCCTGGCGCAGATTGGCGACCGGCTGTCACGCGCTCAGTTGCAGACTCTGATTGCCGACGGTTTCGTCCAGGTCGATGGCGATCATCTCAAAGCCGGGACGAAGCTCAAGGGCGGCGAGCACATCGAACTGCGCATCCCGGCACGCGAGGCCCCCGAAACGGTGCAGCCAGAGGACATTCCGCTCAACGTCGTCTACGAAGACGAGGACCTGGCGGTCATCGACAAAACGGCAGGCATGATCGTGCATCCCGGCGCGCAAAACGAGACCAGCACGCTGCTGAGTGCGGCGCTGGCACGTTGGCCTCAGATCGCCGCCATGCCGATGGAAGAAAAACGCGCAGGCATCGTCCACCGGCTGGATAAAGACACCAGCGGACTGATCGTCATCGCTAAGAACGACCGCGCCCGGCGGACCCTGACCGCGCAGTTCCAGGCGCGCACGGTCGAGAAAAGCTACCTGGCCCTGCTGGAACGCCGCCCCAACACCAGCAGCGGACGCATCGACGCGCCTATCGCGCGCGACCCGAAGAATCGCAAACGGATGGCCGTCGTCCGCAGCGGCAAGCCCGCCGTGAGTGAGTTCACCGTCATCGACGACGCTTTCAAAGACGGCCAGGCCCTGGTCCGAGTCCGCCTGCTGACCGGGCGCACACATCAGATCCGCGTCCACATGGCCTTTATCGGCTGCCCCATCGTCGGCGACCACGTCTACGGCTACCGCAAGCAGCGCGTCCGGCTCAAGCGCCAGTTTCTGCACGCAACGGCCCTGGCCTTCGACCAGCCCAGCACGGGGGAGCGGCTTCACTTCGACTCGCCGCTGCCTGCCGGACTGGCAAAACCTGCTGGACAAGCTGCGCTAACCTGGATTTCAGGGACAAGACGAAAATGATGGGGCGCTGCCCCACGCCCCGGCAGGGGACGCTCTCTCTTTCGGGCACAACATGTTGTGCCCCTACTCGTTCTGACCCTTATAGGGGCAGGGTGCAGCAGGTCCTGATCCGTTTCCACGCATAGAGCATCAGGGAAGAGGTCCAGGAGATGCGATCTCCTGGTGATGTAGGGACAGTATCTGCCAAATCCGGCAGACCCTGTCCCTACAGAATGTCATGGGGAAAATCCGGTTTAGCTGAGGCCCATATCAAAGACAATGGCATACAGGCCGGTCGAGGAGTGCTCGTAGCTGCTCATCAGGAAGGTCATCGGCTGCGGCACCACGCTGCCAATCGCCAGCGAGAGCATGGCATCGCTGCTATCACCGTTGGCCGTTCCAGAGCTGCCCCGGCGCAGCACTGCGCTGCTGAGATCCTGCGAGGTGCCCCAGCACGGCCCGCCCGCATCGTCGCAAGCAATCGCCGTGCCAGAATCATCGTTCCATTGATTACCATTGCCATCCAGCAGCGTCATCAGCGGGTCTAACTGTGACTCCAGGCCGACCATATAGACCGACAGCGGGACGCCGGAATTGACCACGCTGGGATTCAACACAACCGTGAAGGGGTCTCCCTGCCCGTCTGCGCTGGTGACAGCCATGCCTTCCAGAATCAGGATGAACTCGCCGCCGTTACCGTTGTAATCGCCCACGATCAGCGAAATATCGGTCATGTTGGCATTGGTGTGGTGGAACTGCATCTGCGAACTGCGGCTCGACGAGCTGACCTGCCCGCTCGACGGCAGGGTGACGCTGTACTTGGCAGCGGCATCCGAATCGTCATTGCAGAGATTGTTGGCCGGGTTGGCCGTATCGGCCACGATCAGCACCGGGTCGAAGTCGCCCACGCCGATAGCCGTCGCCGTGTAGGTGAAGTTCGGGCGCATCTGCCGCACGACAATCTCGACGCCGTTGGTGATGGTGAAATCGCTGCATGAAGCCGTGATCCCGCCACCGGTCGTGTTCGTCGTCGTATTGTTGCTTGAAGAGTTATTCGTCGAGTTGTCCGAACTGTAGGTGACGATCAGCGGCACATGCTCGCTGGGGGCGATCCAGTCACTGCCATCGTAGACATCGGATTCGGCATAGAAGGTCACGTCGCCGCTGAGACCGTCCGGGAAGGCGTTGTAGGGCACGAACATGGTCAGGTCGTCCCATTCAGTCGCGTCAAAGCCCGGCGTCAGCGATACCGTGCCGCGCAGCCAGCCATTGGCGTCGATATTGTCCGCTACCGCCGAGGAGCCAGCAGCGACCAGGTGACCGTCCGTATCGTAGAAGTAGACAGCGCCCAGCACGTCATGGTTCTTGTAACCGCGCACAATCGCGTGGACATGGACGATCATGCCGTTGACGCCATTCTGGCTGATATTATGTTCGATATTGGTGATCTCGGTAAAGTTGCCGGTCTGTGTACTCTGGGAATTCTGCGTACTGCTTGAGCCATTGTACGTCAGATCGAAGCTGTAGTGGTCGCTGGGCGCAATCCAGTCGCTGCCGTCGTAAACGTCAGTCTCGGCCTGATAGGCGACGGTACTACCTGGATCGCCGTCTGGAAAGCCGCTGTAAGGCACAAACAGCGACAGGTCATCGTACTCAGTCGCGTCAAAGCCCGGCGTCAGCGGCATCGTGCTGCGCAGCCAGCCGTTCCCATCCACATAGGCCGAGTCGGTGCCATCGGTGGCCGCGACCAGGCCGCCGGAGTCGTTGTAGAAGTAGACCGCTGCCAGGACATCCTGCCCCTTGTAGTCGTTCACAATCGCGTGCATGTGGACGATCATGCCGAAGGCACCGTCCTGAGTCACGTCAAAATCTATGCTGGTCACATCCGTCTGGGCGCTGCCCTGGCCGGTGCTCGAAGGCTGATTCGTATTGTTGTTGAGATTGATCGTCGTCGCTTCACCGGATTCCACCAGGGCCATCACCGCCTGAAACGGCAGAATGCCGCCCAGACGCCCCTGAGTTCCGCTCTTCCGATGAGACTGAGGTCGGGATTCCGACCAGCTCGCCATCGGCAGTCACTGCCAGGCCACCGCTGTTGCCCGGCGCGATCTCGGCATTGGTCTGATACCATACCGGCATCGTCTGCCCGCCAATCGTGCCATTTTCTGCTGAGGCAATCAGCCCATCGGCCAATACCAGATAACCGTTGCCAATCGTGGGATAGCCAAAGGTATAAATTCGTGTGCCCCGCTCCACCTGTGTATGTTCCGGCGTCAGGTAGGGCAGATTCAGCGAGGTAGGGATGACCGTTCCACCGTTCGCATTCCGGTCAATTTGCAGGATGGCGAAATCCATCTCGCCAAATACCGAGAGCGGGCGGGCCTTATAGGTCAACACTGGCGGCTCGTTAATGTCTTGCAGAAGGTAAATATTAAAATCGTCGCCATCTTCGACGACATGCCGGTTCGTATAAATAAGACCGGTCGAACTGACAATGGTCCCGGAACCGATGCCCACTTCTTGACCATTCTGAATAATGCCCACCATGACGACACTGTGGGCGATACGGTCAATCTCTTCTGAACTCATATCGCCTGTTTGAGCCAGAGCGACCCCGGATACACTCAGGAATAGAAATAGAATCAGGGCGTTTATATACTTCATTTTGCGGTCCCTTGTGTGTGAAAAGTTGATGTTTGCCTGCCACAAATCAAGTCTAGCATGATTTCTATATTTCTAGGTCGTGCATTTTGTAAACAACCGTTAAAATAGGCAGTGTAGTCTTTTCCAGAATAGGGGTGGGCCAATATGCGCGAGGTGACAATCGCAGTTGCACAGATGAAACCCAAGTTGGGCGAGCAGGAAGATAACCTGGTCACGATGTCGGAGACGATCTCCAAGATAGCGTCGCAGCAGAAGGTCGATCTGATTGTCTTTCCCGAACTGATTACCAGCGGCTACGAACTGGGCGTGCGTTTTACCGAACTGGCGCAGCGTATCCCTGGCCCAACGGTCAACCTGATGGCCCAGCGCGCCAACGAACACGGCGTCTACATCGCCTTCGGCATGGTCAGTAAAGAACGGGTCGAGAGCGTGCTGTATAATTCGGCGGTCATGGTCGGGCCGGATGGCGAACTGCTGGATGTCTACAACAAGGTGCATCTACGCGGCGAGGAACGCATGGCCTTCCGCGAAGGCTTCAAGCTGCCGATTATCCCCA
The DNA here is from genome assembly GCA_963772595.1 of uncultured Chloroflexia bacterium. Taxonomy (GTDB): domain Bacteria; phylum Chloroflexota; class Anaerolineae; order Aggregatilineales; family Phototrophicaceae; genus CAVYXZ01. Next base: position 606,648 of record CAVYXZ010000007.1, read on the forward strand.
CCGAAGTCGGCAATATCGGCCTGATGATCGGCTACGACCTGGCCTTCCCTGAGGTCGCGCGCAGCCTGGCGCTGGATGGCGCGGACCTGCTGGTCGTACTGGCGAACTGGGAAGCGGCCAACATTGACGAATGGAAGACCTACGTGCGCGCCCGCGCTTACGAGAACTCGGTCTTCGTGGCGGCGGCCAACCGCATCGGCGAAGACGTGACACTGACCTTCGGCGGCGAGAGCATGATCGTCGGCCCGCGCGGCCAGATCCACGCCTCGCTCACCAGCGAGACCGACCCGGAAAGCGGCGAGCCGATGGAAGGCTTTGCCGTCGCCCGCATCGACCTGGACGAGGTGCGCAAGAACCGCGAGGAATTCCAATTCATTCAGAACCGCCAGCCTGCCACCTACCGGACTCTCGTGCGCAAATACTAGCGCGCATGAGTGCAGGCTATTCCGGCACGCCACTGGTCAAGAAGCTCGGCATCAAGCCGGGATTTACGATTCTGATTCTCAATGCTCCGGCAGATTACGCTACAACACTCGGAGCGCTGCCCGACGGCGTGACTCAGGTCGATACGCTGGCGGATTCGCTCGATTTCATCCACATCTTCAGCAAAGAACGCGCTGCACTGGAGACCGAATTTCCCCGGCTGAAAGCAGCGCTGGCTCCAGCCGGGATGCTGTGGGTCTCCTGGCCCAAGAAAGCCTCAAAGGTCCCCACAGATCTGAGCGACGGCGTCGTGCGCGAGACCGGGCTGGCGAACGGTCTGGTGGATGTCAAGGTCGCCGCGATTGATGCCGTCTGGTCCGGCCTGAAGTTCGTCTACCGCCTGGAAGATCGCCCCTGAAGCTGGCTGGGTTCTGCTGCACATGTTAATATGGACTACTTATAGACTGGAGCCTATCGTCTGAACATGGACACGCCTGAGCCTTCTTCGCGGCAGTTGATCTTCGCCTTCAGTTTCCTCGCGCTGGCAGTCGTGGTCGGCGTTGTCGTGGTACTGGCCTCGCGCCCTCAGCCGGTGCAAATCACCGTGTATCCGCCGGAACCGACCGTGACGCCTTCGCCTTCCCCCACGCCCGGCCCGATCATCGTGTATGTGACCGGCGCGGTCGGGCAGCCGCAGGTGACGCTCAGCCTGCCCCCAGGCAGCCGCGTGATGGATGCGATTGATGCAGCAGGGGGGCCGCTCGACAACGCCGATCTGGACCGGGTGAATGTGGCGGCGGTGCTGCGCGATGGCGATCAGGTGCATGTGCCCACAGCAGGCGAAGAGGTCATTCTACCGACGCCCAATACCGGCGGAATTGTGCATATCAACACGGCAACCGTGGAGGAACTGGAAACGCTGCCCGGCATCGGCCCCACGCTGGCCCAGCGCATCATTGACTTCCGCGAGCAAACCGGCCCCTTCAGCACGATGGAGGACCTGGATCTGGTCAGCGGCATCGGCCCTGCGTTGCTCGCGCAGTTGGAAGGCCTGATCGATTTCGATTAATACCCTGCCCGCACAACATGCCGCGTCGACTAAAAGCTATTTACCCCACCCGCTGGCCGGTTCTGAAGTCGAAGAAGAGGAGGGTATCGGGGTCCAGCGCGCAGTGAACCGTCGCGCCGACCTCAAGCGCTTCTTCCATCGGGATGGTCAACTGCCAGTCTTCGCGCCCATTGTAGACGCTGACCAGCTTGTAGCGCTCGGCAAAGAAGGGCGTGATGCGTTCGACCTCCGCCGGGACTCCCTCGCTGACCAACCGCACATGCTCCGGGCGCACACCCATGACGATCCGCGCACCTTCGAGATCGCGCCGGATAGGATAGCCGCCGAAATTGGCTCCCTGCCAGTGCCCCTCGACCACCTCGCCCGCAAAGGTGTTGAGCAGCGGCATACCGATGAAGCCGCCGACGAAGAGGTTGACCGGGTTCTCATAAAGCTGCTGGAAGGTCCCGACCTGCTCGATGCGCCCCGCACGCATAACCGCGATTCGATCCGCCAGCGCGACGGCCTCAATCTGGTCGTGAGTCACGTAGACCGACGTCACCGGGAATTCTTGCAGCAGGCGCTTGAGTTCTAAGCGGGCCTGCGCGCGAATCTTGGCGTCCAGGTTGGCGAAAGGCTCGTCAAAGAGAAAGACGCGCGGGTCACGGGCCAGCGCTCGCGCGATGCCGACACGCTGCTTCTCGCCGCCGGAAAGGCTCTTCGGACGCCGGTCGAGCAGCACTTCCAGGCCGACACCCGTCACCTGAGCCACCCGCCGCACCCGTTCCGGCACTTCCTTTTCCCGCCGGCGCAGCGCCAGAAACAGACCCACCGTGCGCCAGCCTTCCCAGTGCGGCATCAGCGCGCCCTGTTGAAAGACCATGCCGATGCCCCGGTCACGCATGTCGATGTCTTGCAGCGGCACATTGTCAAAATAGACCGTGCCCTCGTCCGGGATTTCCAGGCCAGCGATCAAGCGCAGCATGGTCGATTTGCCGCAGCCAGACGGCCCGACGACGCTCAGCACCTCGCCGTCGTTGAGCTTCATCGAGACGTCATCTACGGCGACCACCATACGCCGCTCACCGTCTATATTGTGGCGAAAGCATTTACTTACATGGTCGAAAGTCACGGTGGTCATCGTCATACACTCCTTTCTACCTATTCTATCGCAGATTGCGCTTGTCATTTCGCCCAATGCTGGCTACGCTATCAGCAGATTGCAGCAAAGGATGACAGACATGGACTCAATTGACTTTCGCAGCGACACCGTAACCTGGCCTACACCCGCCATGCGCGAGGCGATGGCAAACGCCGCCGTCGGCGACGACGTCTATGGCGAAGACCCGACCGTCAACCAGTTAGAGGCCGAAGCCGCCGCCAAACTGGGCAAAGAAGCCGGTCTCTTCGTCACCAGCGGCACGCAGGGCAACCTGACCGCAGTGCTTGCCCATTGTGGTCGGGGCGACGAGATTATCGTCGGGCGCAGCGCCCATACCTTCTATTATGAGGCGGGCGGCGCGGCGGCCCTGGGTGGGGTCAACCCGATGACGCTGGAGGTCCAGCCGGACGGCACACTGGCGCTGGACGAGATCCGCAGTGCGATTCGCCCGGACAACATCCATTATCCGCGCACGAAGCTGATCTGTCTGGAAAACACCTACGGCGCGACCGGCGGCACCCCGGTCAGCGCGGAATATACGGCGCAGGTCGGCGAAATCGCCCACGAAAACGGACTCAAGCTGCACATCGACGGCGCGCGCATTTTTAACGCGGCCACAGCGCTCAAGATTCCGATAGATGAACTGGTCGCCCCGGCGGACAGCGTGACCTTCTGCCTGTCGAAGGGCCTCTGCGCACCGGTGGGGTCCATCCTGGTTGGCTCGACAGAGTTTATCCAGGAAGCACGGCGCGTCCGCAAGAGCCTGGGCGGCGGGATGCGGCAGGTCGGGATTCTGGCCGCAGCCGGGTTGATCGCCCTGCGCGAGATGACTCAGCGCCTGCAAGAGGATCACGACAATGCCTGCCTGCTGGCCGAGGGACTGCTCAAGATTCCGCATGTGCATCTGGACCTGGCACAGGTGCAGACGAATATGATCCTGTTCAGCGTCGATGACTCTGCGCCGATCAGCATCAAGGAACTGATCACCCGTATGAAAGAGGACTATAACGTCGTCCTCAGCGGCCCGCGTAATGGCAAATTCCGCGCGGTGACGCATTACTGGATCAAACGCCAGGATGTAGAGCATACCCTGGATGCCATGCGGACACTGCTTTCATGACCTACATCGAGAACGACGACGAGGCCGATGCGTCGTCTGAAGTCCCTGTCACCGACCGGCGCGCGCGCAACGACCCGACTTTCGGTTACCTGATCGCGCTGGCCTTAGCGCTGGGGCTGGCGGCGCTCCCGCCCGATCAGCACGACCTGCGCTATACCATCCTGTGGCTGCTGCCTGCGCTCTTCGGCGTGCTGGCATGGCTGTTTGGGGATACGGAGCGCGTCTATGAAGACACGCCGGAAAACGTCGCCTGGGGCCTGGCCTTCGCGCTCATCATCGCCACGCCCCTGCTGGCCGTCGGCGGCAGCACGCTCAGTGCCACCGTTCACGCGCTGTTCCTGGGCATGTCACAGGGCACGCTGCTGGCTTACCTGATCTTCGTCATGCCGCTGGCCGAGACGCTGTTTTTTCGCGGCGTCTTGCAGCAGGAGCGCTCCTTCTGGACCGTCGGTCTGATGGGTACCCTGTGGGGCGCGCTGGTCTTTCTCCCGCTGGTCCACGTGGATACCTTCCCTTTCATCGGCTTTCTGATCGTCCTGGTGCTGGCGATGACCAACCTGACCTACAGCTACGTCCGCCAGCGCAACGGCATGGCGGCGGCCTGGGTCTGCCAGATCGTCGTCAATCTGGTGTTGATCTTTATTCCCTTTATCCAGTAGCGCTTGTGAGCGGACTCTTTATCGCCTGCTGAAGGCCTCGTCCCAGAGCAGGTCGTCTTCGTCTTCTTCCAGGCCCAGCAAATCGCTCATGAGGATGCCGCCTTCATTGCGCATCGGCAGGCGGCTGAGATAACGCTCGGTGATGGCAAGGTTGCGATGGCGCAGCAGGCGGCTGATCTTGTCGATGGCGACGCCCGATTCTTGCAGCGCCCCGGCCACCGAACGGCGCAGATCATGCGGGGCGACGTGGCCGATCCCGGCATAGGCCGAGGCCCGGTCGATAATCAACCAGATACCATCCGGCGTCAGGCCGAAACGGCTCACCCGCCCCCCCTTCCACAGACGCCGCAGCAGGGACGATTCGGCGGGCGGACGAGGCTGCTGGTGGTCCACAACCATGCGCCACTGGTCGAGCGCTTGCAGCACCGGGCGCGGAATGTCGATCACGGCGGTGCGGCGGCCTTTGCCATGCACGCGCATCACCGGGCGGCCATTCTGGCTGCTGAAATCGCCCCAGGCCGCGCTGGCGAGTTCATCACGGCGCAGCGCCATCGTACACAGCATCGTCATCACGACGTGATTGCGCAGTTCCTGATTGCGCGAGGTCGCCATCTGGCGGGCGGCCTGCATCAGGAGGTGAATTTCGTCGGTCGATAACCAGCGTCCCGGTCGCTGACCTTCTTCAGCTTTGGGCGGGCGCACGTTGGAGACCATCGCCGCGATGTAATCGTCCAGCCACCCCGCCTCAACCAGCAGTTGAGTCAGAGTCACGATGGCGGCGCGGGCCTGGTCGATGCTCTGCTTGCCGTAGCCCTGCCCGGCCAGCTTACCCAGCCAGGCACGAAGCTGCGCGGCGCTGATGCTCTGAGTCAGGATGTGCAGCGGCAGCATACTCATCCGGGCGATGCGCTGGTCGCCCTGAGTCGGCTTCAGCCCGGCCATATCGACCAGATAGGTATCCACCCAGCGATAATAGGCTCGCTGCGTATGGACGCTGCTGCTGCGCCCCGGCAGCGCGGCCAATAGATTGAAGGTGGCGGTGCGATCCGCCAGAGAGAGGTCACGACGCGAATCAGGAATCATGCTGCCAGTATAGCACACATGGGCGACCCGCAATCAAAGATAACGCGATTGTAACGGCGAGGAAGTGCTATGGAATCGCGCAGGCCGTCGTCTCGAAGTAGAGGCGCAAGATCAGATCACCCAACTGTACTTCGGCCCCATCCAGCACCTGTGTGGGTATGGAGGCTTCTACCGGCACCCGGTTGAGATAGGTCCCGTTGGTGCTGCGCAGGTCGATAATCATCAGTTGGTCACTGCCGCGCTCCAGGGCCGCGTGCCGTGTTGATACCCCTTTTTCGAACGCGCCAAAGGGGGACAGGTCCACATCCGGGATGTGGCCCGCGTTAAGCCGTCCCAGCACCAGCCGCTGTTTCTGCGGCAGGACGAGCGGGGACTTCTCACCGCGCACGTAGAGGATAATCTGGGTATCCTGGGTGAAGCTGCTGTTCCCATGCCATTGCAGGGCATCGGAATCACGGTTCCCCTGGACCACGCGCGTACGGAGTACCTCGAACGCCGCGTCTGACAGGCTGTGACCGCAGTAGTCACATAGCAGCGCACCATCACGGTTGTTCCGATTACAATTTGGACAGATGTTCATTCCAGCTCCCAAACAACCCAAGCTTTCCGTCACGGACCTGTCAGCATAAGCTTCCACTGATCGTAATAGTCCGATATATTAATCATATAGGCGATTGGAGAACAGGATGTGAAAGTACTATAAATTTTGTCGATGTTCCGTAAAGCTCAATCCGGGTAGACCACCTGTTCAGGCGCGCCGTGCCGGTTGGTGTAGAGGATCGCCAGCAGCAGGCCGAACATAAAACCGCCAATATGGGCGAAGAAGGCCACACCGCCCATTGTCGTGGACGCCAGCCCGACCATACTGTTGAGGATCTGAAGCAGGAACCACAGCCCCAGCATGAAATAGGCCGGTATCGTGATCGGCAGGATGAAGAAGCGCAGGAAGGGAATGCCGACGCGCACCCGCGTGCCGGGATACAGCACGAAGTAGGCCCCCAGCACCGCTGCCACCGCGCCGCTGGCCCCCACTATCGGGATACACAGCCAGTTATACAGCACAGTATGCACCAGGGCAGCCACGATTCCGCCCAGGAAATAGAGCGCCAGGAACCAGCGCCGCCCCAGGAAATCTTCGACATTGGTGGCGAAGATCCACAGGAAGATCATGTTGCCCGCCAGATGCCAGAAATCGACGTGCAGGAACATGCTGCGGAAGATGTCGAGCACCTGACCGGGCGTAAAGGCCCCGATAAAGCGGCAGGGCATCAGCGCGCTGGCAAAGAAATAGGCGCTCAACTCTTGCTGCGGCAGACGCAGTTCCCATAAAAACACCAGGATATTGATCAGAATCAAGGCATAAGTGAGATACGCGCGCCGCCGGGTCGGATTGTTATAGGTGCCGAGTGGGATCATCGCTTAAAGTCTCCGCCAGATCTATTCAAGAACCTATACGCGCGGGAGGCAGCGCGGGTTGCGAATCAAAAACGCCCCGTGCAGTACGAGGCGTTCGTCTTGTCCAGTCAAAGGTCAAACTGTAGGAGCGAGGCTCTCGCCCACTGGCAATCTAACCACGCTGCTCCACCGGCACCCAATCCAGGTCCATCGGGCCGACGTAGGTGGCACGCGGACGGATCAGGCGGTTATCGGCCTGCTGCTCCAGGATATGCGCCGACCAACCGGCGACACGGCTCATGGCGAAGAGCGGCGTGAACATGTCGGTATCCAGATGGATGGTGTACAGCAGGATCGCGCTGTAGTAATCGACGTTGGGGAAGAGCTTGCGCTCGATGAAATAGTCGTCGGCGCGGGCCGTCTGTTCCAGCTTCTCGGCCAGGTCGAACCACTGGCGGTTGCCGGAGCTTTCGGCCAGGGCGCGCGAATGCTCCTTCAGCACCCCGGCGCGCGGATCCGGCGCTTTGTAAACGCGGTGCCCGATGCCCATAATGCGGCGGGTGCCGTTTTTCACTTCGCGCTCGAACCAGTCTTCGACCTTATCGACGCTGCCGATTTCCAGGAACATCTGCATGGCGGCGGCATTCGCGCCCCCGTGCGCCGGTCCCTTGAGCGCGGCAATCGCCGCCACGACGGCGCTGTGAATGTCCGAATTGGTGCCGGTGACGACGCGCGAGGTAAAGGTGCTGGCGTTCAGGCCATGATCGGCCAGCAGCACCAGGTAAACGTTGATGGCGTCGCTGGCGGTCTGATCCGGTCCGGTGCCGGTGAGCATGTAGACGAAATTCTGCGCCAGAGTCAGGTCACTGCGCGGTGCGATGGGTTCCTGACCGGCCCGCAGGCGGTTCCAGGCGGCGCAGAGCGTCGTGATCTGCCCGACCAGGCGCAGCGCCTTTCGCCGGGAGGCCTCCAGCGAATTGTCTCTGGCGTCCACATCATAGAAGGCCAGGGCGGCGACGGCGGATTCCAGTACGGCCATCGGCTCGGCATCGGTGGGGAACATATGCAGGATCTGCAGCAGATCGGCGGGCAGTACAGCGCTTTCCGCGATACTGCTGCGTAAGGCTTCTAACTCGGCTTTATCCGGCAGACGACCGTTCCACAATAAGTAGACCACTTCCTCAAACAAAGCATGAGCGGCCAGGTCTTCAATTCGATAGCCGCCATAAATCAATTTACCTTCAAGACCATTGACCAAACTGGTCGTCGTTTCCGTCACGACCACCGAATCAAGACCTTTTTTAATCTCTTGGACCATTGTTGTTCTCCATGAATGACTGCTTCTGTTCCGCGCCCATACCTGGGGGATTCACGACTGCGCTCGGAGCCGCTGCGCTCCAGGATTCGCAAGAGGACAGAATACCTTAACAGGGTGATTATGGCTCAGTATAACACCGGGACATAGCCTAATCAATGACCGCTGTGGCTTGCGGGATCAGATACACACGGCGGCCAACCGCCTTGAAACCGAGGCGATCCGCGACGCGCTGGGAGGCGAGATTATCCTGTCCCGTGCTCCAGGTCGGCACGCGCCCGGCTTGCTGTACGGCGTGGATCACCAGGGCGCTGGCCGCAGCGGAGAGGCCCATTCTGCGCCAGGCCGCAGCGGTATAGACGCCAATATCGGCATAGCGCGCCGAGAGCGCATAGGTATGCGCAATGGCGACGATCTGTCCCTCGGCGATCCCGGCGGCGACAAAGCCTTCGCGCAGCAGAGCCTCGATAGAGCCGAAACCGGCCCCGCGCAGTTCAGGTGCTGAGGCATGGCGCAGCAGGTCGGCGTCCTCCGGCCCCAGCAGGCGCAGCGTCGCCGCACCGGTCCGCAGTGCCGCCAGATGCCGCTCGACATCCACCGGCGCGTCAAGCGTATAATAGACGTCGTCGTACAGGCGAACCGGCTGCTGGAGAGCCGCGCGCATCAGATCAGCCAAAGGCTGGCCCAGCGCATAGTCCACGTTGATGCAGGTCCAGCCGTGCAGCGTCTGGAGAATCGTCCAGATGGCCGCCGGATTCTGACCGAAGGCGGTCGGTTCTTCGTCCTGCGGCAGGCGCGCCACGATCACGCCTTCCGGCCTTGTGGCAGCGCCCACCAGCCAGGCATCCGCCAGATGACGGCGCAGATGGTGCGTGCTGATGACCGTCTGCCAGGTCATCGCCCAGAGTCGCTATCAGCGTATCACGTTCGCCATCGGGCAGCTTGCGCACAGAGACCATCAGCCTTTCCTCCACATAGGTACCGGGGTATAGCACCATTTTGCAGCCGGACCCTTGTAATCCGGTCCAATTCATGTTAGCCTACTGCCCATGCAAAACAAAGCGTTTTCTACTCTAATGTGCTGCGCCCCCTGTACCTGTATCTGTATGTACGGGCATTGGTGATTCCGGGGCGCTTCAGGCCGATTAGAGTCAGGTCAGATTGAGCAGAGCCAGCCCCCCGGTTGGCTCTTTTTTTTGAAGGGATAAGTGCATGGCCGTAATCCTGTTGAAGGATGTACAGGCGCAGATTTTCCGCCATCTGCAACGCAGCTACCCTAACGAGGGCGGCGGCTTTCTGCTGGGGCTGCGCGAAGGTGATACGCTGCGCGTGACCGAAGCTATCGAGATCGACAATGTCTTCGAGGCCGAGGAGCAGTATCACCGTTACGCGATGACGCCCCAGGATTGGAGCCGTCTGGAAGATGAAGCCGACAAGCGCGGTCTGATGCTGGTCGGCTACTTCCACAGCCACCCGGATTCCCCGGCTATCCCCTCGATCTACGACCGGGACCACGCCCTGCCGCAGTTTCTTTACCTGATCACGCCGGTCTATGCCGCTAAAGCGGGCGAGATGCTGGCCTGGTGGCTGGCCGATGACCGGCAGAAGTTCAACGCCGACAGTTTATCAATCGAGTGACGAGGAGCAAAAGGCATTATGGTAGATGCATTGGTATCCACGCAATGGGTCGCCGACAACCTGGATAAGGTCCGCCTGATCGAGGTGGATGTCGATACCACCCAGTATGAAGCCGCCCACGTTCCGGGCGCGGTGGGCTTCAACTGGCAGACTCAGCTTCAGAACCAGATTCTGCGCGACATCCCGACCCAGGAGGAATTTAAGGTCCTGATGGATTACGCCGGGGTCGCCAACGATACCCATGTGGTCCTCTACGGCGATAACAACAACTGGTTCGCCGCCTATGCCTTCTGGCTGTTCAAATATTACGGGCACGAAGCGGTCAGCCTGATGGATGGCGGGCGCAAAAAGTGGATGAACGAAAACCGCCCGACCACCAGCGATGTGCCCAATTATCCGCCCGCCAATTACAGCGTCCAGCACATCAATAAGGAGCTGCGTGCCGACCGCGATTACATCAAAGAGCGCCTGGGCAAAGGCGGCTTTGGCCTGGTCGATGTGCGCTCACCCGCTGAATTCTCCGGCGAGATCATCGCCCCGCCCGGCATGAGCGAGACCGCCCAGCGTGCCGGTCATATCCCTGGCGCGTCGAATATCCCCTGGAGCCAGGCGGTCGCCGAGGACGGCACCTTCAAGAGCGCCGAGGAACTGAAAGCGCTTTACGGCAGTAAGGGCATCAGCGATGCTAACAACGAGATCATCGCCTACTGCCGCATCGGCGAGCGTTCCTCGCACAGTTGGTTCGCCCTCAAGTACATCCTGGGCTACGAAAACGTTCGCAATTACGACGGCTCCTGGACTGAATGGGGCAATCTGATTGGTAATCCTATCGTGAAAGGCGTGACGGCCTGATGCCTAGTATCAAAATTCCCAGCCCTCTGCGGGCCTACACCGAGAATCAAGCGGTGATTGAGGTCAGCGGGGAAACCATCGGCGCAGCACTGGATGATCTGACGGGCAAGTATCCGGAGCTGCGGACCCATCTCTACGAAGGCGATCAACTGCGCAACTTCGTCAATATCTTCGTCGGCGAAGAAGACGTGCGCTTTCTTGACGGTTTAGAGACCGAAATCGACGAGAGCGACAGCGTGCGAATCATCCCCAGCATTGCCGGGGGACGGTAAGTAGAGACAGGGCGTACCCTGTCCTGATTTGTTCGGCATGACGAGAGGCGAACATAATGGGCACGCAAACGGTTCAGAAACTTGACCAGACTGGCCTGAAGACCGGGCAGGCGCTGACGATTATCCTGCTGATTCTAGCCTTTGTGCTGGATTCCTGGCCGCTGGTCGCGCTGGTCGCGCTGGCGCAGCTTCTGGGTGGGCTGGGCCTGCCCTTCGCGCCCTACCGCCTGTTTTACCTGTACGTCCTCAAGCCCAGTGGGGTTGTCAAGCCGCGTATCGAGGCCGATAATCCGGAGCCGCATCGCTTCGCCATGCTGCTGGGCGCGGTGATGAACGGGCTGGCGGTGCTCGCGCTGCTGAGCGGCGTGCCGTTCATCGGCTGGGTGCTGTCAGGCATCGTCGTGGTCCTGGCGAACCTCAACTTCTGGTTGAACTTCTGCCTCGGCTGCTGGATGTATTACCAGTTTAACCGGCTGGGTGTACCCGGCTTCGACAGGACACCCATCTCATGATCGAACGACTGCTGATTGTTCTGCTCTTCGGGCTGCTGTCCGTCCTGGCTTACCGCCGGGTGATGCGCGGGCAGCTGCGCCGCGCACAAATAGCGACACAAGAAATGAAAGTGGTCGTGCCGGACATTGCGACCATTGTCTACTTCACAACGCCGACCTGCGCGCCCTGCCGTCTTCAGCAGACGCCGATCCTGAACCAGTTGCAGGCTGAATTAGGCGACGAGCGGCTGCGGCTGATTAAGGTCGATGCTACTGCCGAGCCGGACACAGCGGCCCAATGGGGGGTGCTGTCGGTGCCGACGCTGTTTGTCCTGGACCGCAGCGGCGAGCCGCGTCAGGTCTTCAACGGCGTGGTTGGCCTGGAACGTCTCAAACAAGAACTCAACGCTAGTTAGCGAGAAAAGGATATGCTGGAATGCAGCCATTGATTACCGAAGAGGCAAGCCTATCCAACGAGGAAATCGCCCGCTACAGCCGTCATGTCATCATGCCGGAAGTGGGCCTCGAAGGGCAGCGCAAGCTCAAGGCCAGCAGTATCTTGCTCATCGGCACGGGTGGCCTGGGCAGTCCGCTGGCGCTCTACCTGGCGGCTGCCGGAATCGGACGCATTGGGCTGGTTGATTACGACGTGGTGGACGAGAGCAATCTCCAGCGCCAGATCATTCACGGCCAGAGTACCATCGGCAAGCTCAAGATCGACAGCGCCGAAGCGCGAATCCGCGACATTAACCCCTATGTGCAGATCGACAAGTACAACGAGCCGCTGACCTCCGATAACGCCCTGCGCCTCTTCGAGCCTTACGACGTGATTATCGACGGGACGGATAACTTCCCGACACGCTATCTGGTCAACGATGCCTGTGTCAAGCTGGGCAAGCCCAACGTCTACGGCAGCATTTTCCGCTTTGAAGGCCAGGTGAGCGTCTTTTATGCCAACGAAGGCCCTTGCTATCGCTGCATGTTCCCCACACCACCCCCGCCCGGCCTGGTGCCGAACTGCGCCGAGGGTGGCGTGCTGGGCATTCTGCCGGGGACCATCGGCACACTTCAGGCGACGGAAGGCATCAAGCTGCTGCTGGGTATCGGCGAGCCGATGATCGGGCGGATGCTGCTCTACGACGCGCTGGAGATGAGCTTCACGACCATTAAGATTCGCAAGGACCCGAACTGCCCGGTGTGCTCCATCCCGCGCGATCAGGTCGAATTGATCGACTACGAGCAGTTCTGCGGGATGCCCGCGCACGATCACAGCGATTATGGCAGCGAAAACGGCCACCAGCACGAGGAAAACGGCATGGAAGAAATCAGCGTAGAGGAATTGAAGGCGCGGCTGGACAGCGGCGAAGACGTCTGCATTCTGGATGTGCGCAACCCGATGGAATGGGAGATCAGCGCCCTGGATGGTTCGCTGCGCATCCCCAAGCCGCAGATCGAGGCAGCCATGAACGATGTGCTGGCCGGGCGCAAGCCGCGTGAGGCTACTGTCCTGGCGCAGATACCTGATGACCGCGAGGTGATCGTCCACTGCCGCTCCGGCGTACGCAGTGCCGATTCGATCCGCTTCTTACAGCAGATCGGCTACAAGAACAAGCTGGTCAATCTGGAGGGCGGCATTCTCGCCTGGGCGCGAGAGATCGACCCGACGATGGCGACCTACTAGAATTTAGCAGGCGCGTGCCAGATGGTGCGCGCCTTTGTTGTTGCTTCCCTACTTCTGTGGTAATTTTATAGATGGCACAGGTAATGAAGCCTGGAGACAATACGTAGCACGTTGGGGGATTCTGTGCCTGTCTTATTACTTGCCCAGGGCGACCAAGCAGCCAGAAATCTACTGCGTCAGGCGATTGAAGCACGCTACGCCGTAAGTCCGCCAGCTATTGACAACCTCAAGATGACGCTCAGTGGGCGTGTGCGGGCCAAAGTTGGACCAGATCATGACCTGGGTGCCGGTCCATAACGTCACACGCTTCCGCTTTCCCAGCGCGATCCGCTGGGATTTTAGTGTTCGTCCGGTTGGCGTGCCGGTCCAGCGCGGCATTGAGGCTTTCGACGGCGAAGTCTACCGTCAGCTGCGCGGGCGTGGTCAGGCGGAGATTATCGAGAACGTGGAACTAGTCGCTTCCTTACAGCAGCGCATCTGGGCGATTGCCGCTGTCCTGCTGACCCCGCTTGGTGAACACTTCGTTAAGCTGGAAACCAGCAGCCAGGAAAGCTTCAAAGCCACCAACACCAAGCTTCACCACACGGTGGACATCCATCTGCGGCCCGATTACACGGTCGATCTGGTCGAGGTCGTCTGCCTCAACCCGGCCAACAACAAGCAGCAGACCTTTCGCCTCAAACTTTCCGAAGATCAGGCCCCGGTAGACGATATTATGCTGCCGCGCATGATTCAGGCTTTCTGGGACGATCAGGCCTATTTCGAGGTACGCCCCACTAAAGTCGAAAATCTCCCGGCGATTGCCGACGACGTCTTCACCCTCAAAGCCGACATCGACTAGGACAATCCCAACTGCTCGCGCGAAACATGCCGCTTGTCTCCACTTTCGGGAACCGAAGAATGCAGCACGAAATGCAGGTAATCCGGAGACGAGGACAGGAAAGTGTGCGCCTCGCCCGGCTCAACGACCAGCCCATCCCCTACTTCCAAGGCGACAGTCTGTTGATCCACACGAATTTCAGCCAGTCCGCGCGCCACCAGATAGACTTCCCAAATCTGGTCATGGACATGGGGTTCATCAATGCGCACAATTCACCTCCAGGACTAGAGATAGTGCTCCGGCATCGGGCGTCTCCGTCGTCTTGAAGATTTCAAAACCTCGCTTCTGATAATTCGCCAGCGCAATCGGGCTGTCCAGGTTGCAGGTATGCAGCCAGACCCGTTTCGCGCCATCCGCCCAGGCCCGTTCGACAGCCCAACTTAAGAAATGCTTGCCCAGGCCGCGCCCGATGAAGCGCTCGCGCAGGCCAAAATACGCCAGTTCGACACTGCCATCAGCCTCCGGCAGCAGCTCGGCGTAACCCGCCGGGATGCCCTCGACGTAGAGCACATCCACCGTGCAGGCCGCCAGTTCCGCCGCCAGCTGCTCCTCGCTGATGACCAGCCGGTCGCGCCAGCGCCAGGCATCGCCCACCGCGCGATAGAGAAACATATAGAACGGCAGGTCCATCGTCTCCATGCGCATGATCGTCAGCGAGGCCGTATCCTCCAGAAAAGCCGGGCGAAACTGCGCCGGATCAGTCATTTCCAGGTAGGTCGTAATAAGGGTATCGATCATAGCCTGTCCCATGTTCATCAACGCAAACGCCAGTATAGCAGATGCTATAATCAGACAGGAATTCCCACCTCCATTATCTAAAGGTAGCGGAAGGTAAGACCTCAGCATGAATGCCTTCGATTTTTCTGTGTTCTACGTGGCGGGCATGATGTTGTTGAATGGGCAAAACCCCTACATGAATCCGCTTTACTTCTACCCATTCCCGTTTACCTATTTCTGTGCCCTTCTGGCGCTGCCTGGCTATGATGCAATGCCGGTAATGTTTGTTCTTTGGGGCGTTCTGAATGTAGCCTTGTTGATTCACGCTTTCGGCAAGAATTTTTGGAAGTGGATTTTCTTTTTCCCATTTTTTCACCTATTGAGTTCCGGCCAGGTCGAAATGATATTCTGGTCGCTCGAACGCCATATGAAACCTGGCTGGCGTGGGGCCATATTGGGGGCTTTCATTACCTTGAAACCGCAAACCGCGATTATTCTGCTCCCCTGGCATCTAGTCGATTGGCTTCGCCATGACCGCGTGACACTCGCAAAATGGATCGGCTGTACGGCCTTGTTATGGGGATTGCCACTCCTGTGGCGGCCCGATTGGCTGTCTACATGGCTGGTCGCGCGGAGCAGTGGGGATGGCAGCCTGATTTACTCTGCCAGTGTATCCAACGGTGTTTTTACCGTTCTCAGGCTTACGGGGGCAGATACTGACAAAGGCACTGGAGCCACAGGTTCTCCTATTGTTTATTGTCCTCGCCATCATCGCAGTGACTGTTCTAGTAGTTGGACAAATTCAGCCGTCCAAAGAGATTGGCAAAGCCTGTGCCATGCTAGGCAGCCCTTTCGGCTTACTTTATACGCAGATGACGCTCATGGATACGGCCCCAGCATGGCTGCTCGTTCCCCTCAACTGGATTACGATCTTGCTGGCCTTTGCACTTGGCAACTTCGTGCCGGTGATGGCGCTGCCCATTGCCGTCATCTGGTGGAACTGGCGAAAACATCGTCGCAGACCACAACCCATCGCTATGCCAGAGCCAGCCAGCGCTTGACAGTGATTTCCACTATGATTATTTCCTTGAACCCCCACCCGCCAGCGGTATACTCAGGGTCAATTTTGCGAACGTAAGAATCGAGAACAATTATGGATTTTTCACTTAGCGAAGAACATGACGCAGTCCAGAAGATGGTGCGCGATTTTACTGAAAAAGAGGTCCTGCCCGACATTACCGAATGGGATCGCAAGCAGGAGATGAACCCGGCTATCCTGCCCCGCATGGGCGAGCTGGGCATTCTGGGCATCAATATCCCGGTGCGCTACGGCGGCCAGGGCTTCGATTACGTGACGCTGGGCCTCGTGTGCGAAGAACTGGAGCGGGCCGATACGACTCTGCGTGTGGTGATGTCGGTCCACATGGGCCTCAACAGCATGGCGCTGCTGCAATGGGGCACAGAGGAGCAGAAACAGCGCTTCCTGACCCCGCAGGCGCGCGGCGAAAAATACGCCGCCTTTGGCCTGACTGAACCGGGCGCGGGCAGCGACGTGGCCGCCATGAGCACGACCGCCCGCCGGGATGGCGATCACTATGTCCTCAACGGCGAGAAGATGTGGATCAGTCTGGCAACCAAAGCCCATCATTTCCTGGTCGTCGCCAAGCATGACCCCGATGCCCAACCGCTCACCGGGGCATGAGCGCCTTCATCATCGACCGCGATATGCCCGGCCTGACAACCGGCGACATTCACGGCAAACTGGGCGTGCGTGCCGGGTCCACGGGCTGGGTCGCCATGCAGGATGTCATGGTCCCGGTCGAGAACCGCCTGGGCGAGGAAGGCGAAGGCTTTAAGATCGCCATGTCCTGCCTGGATAATGGCCGCTACACCGTCGCCAGCGGCGCGACCGGCCTGATCCGCGCCAGCCTGGAAGCCAGCCTGCGTTACGCCGCCGAGCGCAAGACCTTCGGCCAGCCCATCGGCGAGCATCAGTTGATTAAGCAGAAGATCGCCTACATGCAGCAGTGGTACGAGGCCGCCCGCCTGCTCTATTTGCGCGCGGGATGGATGAAAAATCAGGGCCAGCGCAACACCCGTGAGACCAGCCTCGCCAAGTGGTACGCCACCGATCACAGTGTCAAAGCCGCGCTGGAAGCGGTGCAGGTTCACGGCGCTTATGGCTTCAGCGACGAATACCCGGTCGAGCGCTATCTGCGCAACAGCAAGGGCGCGGTCATCTACGAAGGCACCAGCGAGATCCACCAGTTGATGCAGGCCGATTATGCCCTGGGCAAGCGCGAGGACCGCCCGCTGCGCTGCGAACTCCCGGCCTACGACGAGGATTTCTGGCAGAGCGAGGCATAGTATAATAGCGGCAACGATAGTGACAGGATGACTGCCATGATCGAAACACCTATCGCCCCCAGTGGCGAAGTGATCGCCTCCGGTATCGCCTTCGAAGACTTTCTGACCCAATTCGACGGTCAGCATGTCGAATGGATCAACGGGGATGTCATCACAATGTCGCCGGTCAACGTGTGGCATAATGACTTATCAGTCTTTCTGATCGCCCTGCTCGATATTTTCCTGAGCATGGGTCCCGGTGGACGCATATTGCATAGACCTTTTGTCATGCAGCCTCAACCGAATTTGCCCGCACGCGCGCCAGACATTACAGTCGTCTTGCTGGAACACTCCAACATGGTTCAGGAGTATGTACTGGCAGGCCCAGCGGATCTGGTCCTCGAAATTGTTTCGCTAGAGAGCCACCGTCGAGACCGAGTTGAGAAGTTCGCAGAATATGAAAAAGGTGGGGTCCCCGAATACTGGATTCTGGACCGTGAACGCCGGGAAGCCCTGTTCTACAGCCTGAACGCGCAAGGGATGTACGAGCCGCTGCCGCTGGATTCTGATGGTCTGTTTAACAGCCGCGTCCTGCCAGGGCTGCGGATCGCAGTCGAGACTTTCTGGCAGGAACCGCTGCCCGGCACACCGGACATCGTGAAGCTGGTCGAGGCGATGCTGCAATCGTGAAGGTCGTCTTCTTCGGTGACAGCCTGATTCAGGGCACCTACGGCGGCAGCATCGTCGATAAGCTCGCGCCGCAGCTTCCCGGCCACCGCTTCGTCAATATGGGCGTCAATGGCGACACCAGCCTGAACCTCTTCAAACGCCTCGACCGTGACGTGATTGACGAGCAGCCCGGCGGCGTCTTCATCATGATTGGCATCAACGATGCCATGACCTTTGCGGAACCGGCTTCTCGCCCGTATTATCGCCTCTATAAGGGTGTTCGCGGCGGGCAGATCTCGCCGGTGAGCTTCCGTGAGAATATGCGCGCCATCCTGACCAAGCTGCGCGTGGCACAGATCAAAATCTGGGTAGCCCTGCCCCCGGTCGAATCGTCTCCGGCAGTGGTGGATGCCCTGCACCAGATGAACGCTTACACGGCGGAACTCTGCCAGCATATGCAGATTCCCCTGCTGGACCTGATGCGCGAATTCACCCCGGCAGAGGTTGCTGCGCAGCCGCCGCTGAGTTTGGTGTCTTCGATGGGCCGCAATCTGATCCGCAGCCTGACGCTCAAGGGCGAGGGCTACGAGAAGCTGCGCCAGGCCGGGGGTTACAGCTACAGCTTCGACGGCGTGCATCTGACCGAAGGCAGTGCGCAGACCTTTGCCGACCACATCGCAGACTTTCTGAGGACACAGGGCTTATGAAACTGGCTTTTCTGGGCGACAGCCTGACCTGGGGCGGCTACGGCGGCAATTTCGTGGCGGCGGTGCAGGACCTGCTGCCGGAGCACGAGGTCATCAACGCCGGAGAGGCCGGGAATACCGTCGTTAACCTGCTGCGCCGGGTCGATCCCCTGCTGGACGAGGGGCCGGACGGCATCTTCGTCATGGTGGGCGGCAACGATGCCATCTCCTACCTCTACCCGGACACGCGGCCTTATTACGAGCAGGTGCAGCAAATTCCCGGCGGAGTCGTGACGCCGCAGCAGTTCGCCCAGGCCTACCGTGAGCTGCTGACACGCATCAAAAGCCACTATATTCAGGCATGGGTTGGCTTACAGGCCACCGAATACAGCGCGCCCCTGGTGACTGCCTTTGCCGAATACAATACGCTGGCGGATGAAATCGCCCGCAGCCTGAACATCGACGTGCTCAATTTCGCCACACAGTTCACCCCTGCCGTGATCCCTGAACGCCCGCCCTTCGGCATCAGCAGGATCAACCGCATCGGCCAGCATATCCGTGAGGGTTGGGCAGATTACGACCGTGCGCGCGCCGAAGGCGGCTACACCTTCAGCTTCGACGGCTCGCACCTCATGCCAGAAACCGCCGAGCGCATGGCCCGCCTGATTGTCGATTTTCTTGGCCTTGAATGAACATTTGACAGACAGACGCGCGCCGAGTAAGCTGGCAAGATCACGAGGACAAACACTGAGGAAGGGCCATGCTGCGCGGCATCCTGAACCGCATTCCGCAATCCAAACAGACGCTGATCGTGCGGATCCGTTCTGGCGACAACCAGACGGCGTTGGCTGCGCTGCACAAGATGCAGGAGGCGGGCTGGACCCGGGACGGCAGCCTCGCTAACCTGGACCTGCGCAACGCGGCGCTGGCGAATGCACGGCTGGCACGCGCCGAGATGCCGGGCGTTATTTTGCAGGGCGCGGACTGCCGGTCGGCTTATTTCGGGGCGACCAATCTGCACGGGGCCAACTTCCAGACGGCGCGCCTGGCAGGCGGTAATCTGGGGGATGCCCGTTTGACTCAGGCGGATTTGCGCGGCGCGGACCTGTGTGACAGTCATCTGGCGAAGGTGGACCTGCGCAACGCCGATTTGCAATCCGCCGACCTGAGCGGAGCTAATCTCTGGCAAGCCGATCTGCGCGGCGCGAACCTGTCGGGGGCCTCGCTGCGTGGCGCGAACCTGACCGGCGCTCGTTTTAACGAACTGAGCACCCTGCCAGATGGCAGCGCCTGGTCGCCGGATACTCCCCTCGCCACTTTCACGGCTGCGGGCTGATCCAAGTTTTTGTATAATGCTACAATTGAATCGGCATTCGGTTTTGCCCGTATGTATGGTTAAAATATGCGTTATCCATAGCATATGTATTAAGGAGTACAACCTTGCACGTGGTGACATTTACTCGCAGCACCCCGGATACGGCGGCAAAGGTCGAGGTCGGGCCGGATGGCACAGTCACCTGGGGTGACGCGGCGACCGTGATTAACCCCTGGGACGAATACGCCCTGGAAGAATGTATTTTGCAGGCTGAAAAAGCTGGCGGCACGTCCAGCGTCCTCGCCATCGGGCCGGAGATGCACAACGACGCGCTCAAACAGAGCCTGGCAATGGGCCTCAAAGCGGCAGTTCGCATCTGGGACCCGGCGCTGGAAAACAGCGACAGCCTGGCCTTCGCCAGCACAGCCGCCGCAGCGGTCCAGAAGCTGGGCGATGTGGACCTGCTGATCTTCGGCAAGGAAAGCGTCGATGTCGCCAGCGACCAGCAGATTTACCAGACGGCGCGCAAGCTCGGCTGGCCGATGCTGGCCTACGTCGCCCGCATCCTGGAGGTCGATTACGCCGCCCGCACGATCAAGGTCGAGTGTCTGCTGGAACAGGGCAAGCAGACCGTCAGCAGCAGCCTGCCCGCTGTCATCAGCGTCATGAAGGACATTAACGAGCCGCGCTATCCGTCATTTATCGGCATCCGTAAGGCCGCAAAAGCCGAGATTCCGGTCTGGTCGCTGGCCGATCTGGGCCTGAGCGCAGCGCCGGTCCAGACTGAGATCAAGGCTTACACCAACCCGCCAGTACAGGACGTTCAGGTCGAGATGCTGGAAGGCACGCCGGAGGAACAGGCCGCGCAGTTAGTCGAGCGTTTGCTAGAGGAGAAGGTTTTATGAGCGCGGTCTACGTCTGGATTGAAACATTCGAGGGCCAGGCCAATCCTCTCAGTTGGGAAGCGCTGGGCGCAGGCAAGACTCTGGCTGAGTCGCTGAGCGTCCCGCTGACCGCGCTGGTCTTCGGCGAGAACGCGCAGGCTGTTGCCCAAACCGCCGGGCAGTATGGCGCGGATGCGGCCCTGGTCTGCGAGGATGCCACGCTGAACGGCTTTCGCCTGGAACCTTACGCCGCCTTGCTGACGACATCTGGTGCAGGAAAATCAGCCGCGCGTGGTGCTGGCGGTCGGCACGAGCCGGGCCAGGGAACTGCTGGCTGCTTCCGCCGCCGATACCGACAGCGGCCTGCTGACCGAAGCGACTGAGTTCGCCCTGCAAGCCGACGGCAGCATCGAGGTCAGCCGTCCGGTCTACGCCGGGAAAATCCTCAGTACGGCGGTTCTGAAGCCCGGCGGGACCCAGTTCCTGGCTCTGCGGGCGCGCGCCTTCAAGCCGCTGGACGCCGACAGCAGCGCCTCGGCCAGCATCACGACCGTTGAGCCGGTCCTGAGCGAAGACGCTATCGCTACCAAAATTGACGGCTTCGAGGTCGAATTCGGGCACAGTCAGCCTGACGGACGCGGCGATCATTATCTCCGGCGGGCGCGGTATGGGGAATAACCCGAAGGACGCCCCGGCGGACGCGGACGATGCGACCATCTGGAAAGCACAGGACGGCTTTGAACACACGCTCAAGCCCTGCGCAGAAGTACTGGGCGCAGCCATCGGGGCAAGCCGGGCGGCAGTGGACGCCGGATACATCCCTTATGCGCATCAGGTGGGCCAGACGGGCAAGACCGTCAGCCCGGATCTCTATATCGCCTGCGGCATCTCCGGCGCGATTCAGCATCAGGCCGGGATGCGGACCAGCAAGGTCATCGTCGCCATCAATAAAGATGCCGATGCACCGATCTTCCGCCTGGCTCGCTTCGGCATCGTCGGCGATCTGTACCAGGTGGTTCCGGCGCTGACGGCAGCGCTCAAGCAGAAACTGGGCTGATGTTCGGCGGTCTGTCCTAACAGGCCGCCTACACATTGCGTTTATGTTGCCTACAGGTTAGTTTATTCTACCGATACCGTTAGAATGGTTGGCTAAAACCTGCGAGATCACGCATAATCAAAACTATTGCACTCTCAACATTCAAGCCAGGCTGTGATGACTACGCCGGAGATCATATACGTCGAAGACGACGAACAAGAAGCCTTCATCATGCAGGTCGGGATGCGCCGTCAGGGCATCCAGATTCTTCATGTGCCTGATGTCGCGCTGGACAGCATCGGGGATCTGATGGCCGCGCCTTACGATTCGGCGGTGGCGCTGATTTTCGACGCCATTCTGACTGGGGCCAGCGGCGTTGCACTGGCCCAGGCGCTGCGCGATAAGGGCGACCAGCGCCCGATTATCCTGCTGACCGCCGGGGAAAACCCGGATGCCAAGCTGCTGGGCAGTCTGCGGGTTCACTACATGCGCAAACCACCGAATTACGCCACCCTGGCGGAGATCATTCGCCGCGAACAGGCGGATTGAGCAGGATATACAAAGCAGCCCCATTCTGGTAAAATAGAGACTGTCGGGGGTGTCATGGCTTCGACAGGGGAGGCTGGTTATATACTGCAAGCCGCGGGGCCTGTACCGCGTAACAACGGGCAAGGCAATTAAATGCCAACAACAACACTACCTATGCACCGCTCGCAGTCGCCGCTTAAGGCACTTAGAGCAGTGTAGCTAGCCTTGCGAGGCTAGCCGTCTGCCCCAACCGTCGCCATCCGGTTGGATTGGTGGGCGTCATCAAAGATGGCGTGCGGCTGCGCTGACGCCGATAAAGCGGGCCAAAGAGACCATCGGCTAGTCGTCAGCATACCATGTTCGCTGGGGATCCTGGCGGCGAAACTTAACAGCGAACTAAGCTTGTAGACGTGTATAGTCGAATCTTTTGGACAGCGGTTCGATTCCGCTCACCTCCACAAAAAAGCCCGCCCTGGTCCGGCGGGCTGTTGTTTTTAGCCTTGTACCGTGCCCATGCTCTGCTACACTTCCAGCCGTTCGACCAGAGGAGAGCTTGCTGTTTTGACTCCACGCACACTGCTCACGGCATTATTTATCGGTCTCAGCCTGACCGCCTGCCAGCGCCAGAACGAAGCCGAACTCACCCTGGTGGCGCAGAACATCTCCCTCCAGACGCAGATCGCCGAAGTCCGCGAGACCGCGACGGTCGATACCGAACGGCTTCAGATTACCGTAGATTACATGGGCACGCTGGTTGGACGGGCAGAGGACCAGCATTCGCAGCTTGTGGCGACCCAGGCCGCGCAGAATCCCCCGCCTGACAACGCAGCCGCAGCCCCGACCGATCTCCCCCTGCCCAATGGCGCGGTCACGACAGCCGCTGATGCAACGGCGACCCCGCCCCCGGAAACCGGCGCACCGGCCCTGGTGGATGCGGTGATGGCCCCTGGCGTGGGCGATGACGACTGCGCGGTCAACCCGACCTCCGATTTCACCACCGACACACAGGAAATCTACATCGTCGCCAGAGGGGTGAATATCCCGGCGGGCACCAACATCGCCGCGCGTTTCTCGATTGCGGGCCAGGAGATCAGCCACGACTTCACGCCTGACTTCGATATCGAGGACGCCTGCGTCTGGTTCTATATCGACCAGACCGACCTGGCTTTCACCGCCGGGACCTGGAGCGTTCAGCTTGAGTTGAACGGCACACCGGTCAGCTCGCCGATTCCCTTTACCATCGCCGCCATGAGCGACCAGACAGGCTAAGCAACTCCCGATCCGCTTTCCGCGTATAAGACTTAGAATACCTGTCAAGGAGCTTATCTCATGCCGATTGAAGTCGCGTGGGGCGACCCTGCGCAAACGACGATTCTGCTGCGGCTCGAACGCGGCTGGACCTGGGAGGAGTTGACGCAGGCGGTCGCGCAAGCGGATGCGCTGATCACTTCGGTCGGTCATCAGGTACATCTGCTGATCGACCTGCGCGGCAGCGGCATCCCGCGTGATTTTCTGCGCGTGGCCCAGGACCTCTTTGACCAGGGTGACGCCCGGCCTAACGAAGGCCAGCGCATCGTCATTGGCGCGGGTCCCCTGGCGCGAGCCGCCTACCAGGGCCTGCGCAGCGTCTACGGTGCACAGCTCGCCGAGCGCCCGATTCGCTTCGCCGATGACCTCGACCAGGCCCGGCAGATGCTCAAGACAGACACTCCCCGCCCGATCTGAAACCACTATCCTCCTACCCGTCCGGCTAAGCACAGCCTACCCATTCTTCCAGGTCAACCCTCAACAGAAGATGGATGTTCGCCTCCAGCGCCTGTGGGACAATAGCCTCATCAACAACCATAAGGAGAAGTATGAATGGCAGATAATGTCTTACAGAATTTATCGGACGCGCTGGCTGGCGCAGTCGAATCGGCCAGCCCTGGCGTGGTGCGTGTCGAAGGGCGGCGGCGTCTGCCGGGGACCGGGATCGTCTGGTCTTCTGACGGCGTGATCGTCACCGCGCATCACATCGTGGAGCGCAATGAGGACATCAATATCGGTCTCGGCGGGGACGTAGTCGCCCCGGCCACACTGATCGGGCGCGACCCGAACACCGACCTGGCCGTCCTGCGCGTACAGGCGGATACCACAGCGCCCATCTGGGCTGACGACGATAACCTTAAGGTCGGGCATCTGGTGCTGGCGCTGGGGCGTCCCGGCCAGAACGTCGAGGCCACCCTGGGCGTCGTCAGCAAGCTGTTGGTCTCGCAGGGCATGGATGCGATGCGGCAGCGGCTCCACGCCGAGCGGCATGGGCATGGCCCCAGGCACGGCGGTCCGCGCGGCGGACGGCGTGAGCGCCGGATGTGGATGCAGGGTCTGGAAGCGGAAGACCTGTTGATCCATCTCGGCGGCAATCTCGGCCCGGTTATCAAGACCGATGTCGTCATGTATCCCGGCTTCTCCGGCGGCCCGCTGATCGACGCAGGTGGCTCGGTGCGCGGCATCAACAGTTCCGCCCTGGCGCATGGCAGCGGCATCAGTATCCCGACCGCCACCGTGCGGCGCGTGGTCGAATCGCTGCTCTCGCACGGCAAGGTCAAGCGCGGTTATCTGGGCATCGGCACCCAACCAGTGCGCCTGTCGGCAGCCATCGCCGAAGAACTCGACCAGGAAGTTGGTCTGATGATCGTCTCGGTCGAGCCGGACAGCCCGGCGGAAAAAGGCGGTCTCCTGTTGGGCGATATCATCGTCACGCTGGATGACTACGCCATCGAATCGGTTGACGAACTGCTGGTACTGCTGGGCAGCGACCGGGTTGGCGAGGAAGCAGCCCTGCGCGTTGTGCGCGGTGGCAGCCTGACCGATGTCGGCCTGACGATTGGTGAGCGTGCCTGATGCAGCCGGTTATCGAGCAGTTGAACGCTGCCATGAGCGGGGCCGCCGAGCAGGCCATCGCCAGCCTGGTGCAGATCAGCAACGACCGGGCCGGGGTGGGTGCCGGGACCATCTGGCACAGCGACGGCTTGATCGTCACCAACGCGCACGTCGTCGCCGGGCATGGCAACCTGTCGGTTCGCCTGCAAAACGGCGAAATTTACCCGGCGCAGCTACTGGCGGAAGCACCGCAGCGCGATCTGGCCGTCCTGTCCATCCAGGCAGAAGACCTGCCGACGATAGAACTGGGCGACTCGCGGACGCTGCGGGCAGGCGATTGGGTGATGGCCCTGGGCCATCCCTTCGGCCTGCGCAACGCTCTCAGCGCCGGAATCGTGATCGCGCAGGGCCAGCAGTTGGGTGATCTGCGCTTTGCCAACGGCCAGGACTGGCTGGCGGTCAATCTGCCGCTGCGTCCCGGTCATTCGGGCGGCCCGCTGATTGATGCGCAGGGGTGTCTGGTGGGCGTCAACACCATCATGAACGGCCCGGCGGTCGGCGTGGCGATCCCGGTGCATGTGGTCAAAGCCTTTCTCAAAGAAGCCCTGGGCAGCCCGCAGCGCCAGGCCGTCTGACACAAGAAACAGGCAGAGGCACAGTTGCAAGTCTCTGCCTGCCTCTCATGCTATACTATCCACTTTAATCAGGAGTATAGCCGTGACCTCATCAAGCTTCACGCTGCGCGAAATGCAGCCCTCCGACAGCGGAGCTGTTGCAGGCTTAATGACTGAGGATGGCGACTCTGCCATCACCACGCATTTCCTGCTGGACAGCTATACGGTCCTCACACAGGCGGATCAGCACAAGACCGTCGTTATGGTGGCCGAAGCGCCGAACGCTGACGGTCTGGCCGGACTGGCGACCGTCAGCTTCGGCCAGGTTCAGTTTGAGGGCGAGCTGCTGCCTTTTGCCTCGCTGGATAGCTGGCAGGTGGCCCAGCGCTTTCGCAAGCAGGGCCTGGCAAGCCATCTGGTTCAAGCGACCATTGACTACGCCGAAGCGGAATACGGTAAGGACATCGTCCTGCGCTCCGGTTTAGCCAGCGACAACGATGCCTCGCGGGCCACAGCACGCAAATGGTGCCGCGAGTTTTTCGAGCCGATTCAGGCCCGGATCTCGCCGGTGCGCAAACGTCCCGCACCCAAAATGGCAGGCGTCGTCGTCCGCGAGGCGCAGGCCAGCGATTACGCCGCCATCGTGCAGCAGCAGAACGCCTTCTACGCGGATTACAACCTCTATGAGCCGCTGACGGTCGAATCTCTGGCGGCGATTCTGGCCCATGCTCCCAGCGGCGAGTGCAGCTTCCATTACTGGATCGCCGAGACGAACAGCGGAGACCTGCTGGCCGGAGCATTGCTGCGGCGGCGTGGGCTGCTGATGGTGGACAGGATCAACATGCGCAAAATGCCGCTGCCGCTGCGCCTGGGGAACCTGCTCGTCCGCATCGTGCCAGCGGATAATACCCTGCGCGAGATCGGCGTCGATGGGCTGTGGTACGCTCCTGGTCAGGTCGCAGCGGCCAAACACTTCTGGAAATCGCTGCGCTGGGACCTGCGCAGTATGGGCACCAGCCTGTCTATTGCCTATGACCCGCGCAGTCCGCTGGCGCAGGTCTTCGAATCGAAGTCGCCGCTTGAGCCGAGCTTTCAGATCGCCTTTGCCATTCGCGGCCCCGTCCCCATGAGTCCCGACCGTTTCGTCGCCACGACCAGCCGTCGTTAAGCCTGACTCCTGCCGCCGATTGAAATCGACGGCAAGATCCCAGGTCCTTTCAGGACTCGTGATAACAGGTTTTGAATCCTGAAAGATTTGCTCCCGGTGTAAATATCAGACACTAAACGGAACCCGATGCCTCTATCGCCCCGATCTCGCGCGGTTTGCTACGGCGGCGGGCGGCCTGATGTTCGGCCAGAAAGTAACTGCCGATGACGAAGGCAGCGGCGCCAATTTGCAGCAGAATGCCCTGCCAGGTGGCGAAGATGCCGAACCAGACTCCCAGCGCAGCGGGCAGCAGCAGGCCGCGAATGGGCGTGATCGGCAGCCAGCCCAGCACCTGCATCACATGCACCGTGTTGCCGACCATCGTCACCAGCACCACACCGATCAGCACGCCGGTCCAGACCAGCATCTTGCGGTAAGGCAGCCGCCGCTGTAAGCGGAACGTGACCAGCCCGACCAGCGCCACGCCCAGGCCGCCCAGCAGCACCCCCTGCAAAACGGTCAACGTGCCGACCTCCAGTTCGAGCGCCTGCAAGAACAGTACCGTCTCGAAACCTTCGCGGTAGACGCTGGTGAAGCCCAGCAGCGCCAGCCCCAGCAGTTGACCAATCTCGACCTCGCGGCCCAGCAGACTGCGCTTCTGCTTGTGGAATCCGGCGATCCACTGCGTCCAGTAGACCTTATGGAAGAACCAGTTGGTAATCAGCAGCAGCACGCCAATAGCAATCAGCGAGACGACCGCCTCCAACTGCTCGCCAAAGGCGCGGAACATATCGAGAATGCCCTGCGCCAGGAACCAGGTGGCGATTGAGACGACCAGGGCTACCCCCGCTCCGGCGATAAGCGGTCTGCGGTAATAGGCGTTTGCGCCGACCATCCCGGCCATCAGCGCTGCCAGGATGACGACCGCCTCCAGCCCTTCACGGAATACGATCACCGCCGCGTTGACCATGATCGCCAGCGGTTCGCTCGCGCTCTGGCCGACGATCACCTTAGCGTCCGCCAGGGCATTGGCAAGCTGGTTGCGTGTGGCGATCACCTGAGCCACCGGAGCCTCATTCGCCAGGGCCTGCGCCAGCCCGGCAGTATCGTTGTAGCCCTGCCAGAACAGCCCCTCGACCTGTGGAATCCTATCCGGCGCGAAGGCCACCAGATGCGGTTCCGGCCCGGAGTCGAAGATAGCGTAGGCTTGCAGGCGAAGCTGCTCGGCCTCGGCATAGCGCCCTGCCCGCGCTGATTTGACCATGCTACCCAGCAGATTGTCGATGATGGCGAAGGCAGCGGTCGCATTGGTAGCGGTCGTATCAATCGTCAGCGAGGATTCGATCAGCCCGCTGGCTTCCGTGACCAGATCGATCACCGTATCCTTCGAGCCGTAGCTCGCCATCAGGCTGTCGAGCTGCGCGTAAATGTCGCCCAGCCGCTGCGCCGCGTCGGCATCGGCAATGTCGCCGCGCAGTTCCTCAAAGACCGTCTGCGCCTGATCGCGGAAGGTGGTCGCTTCCTGGAACTCGATGGCATTGGTCATCGTGCCGTTGAAGACCGCGTTGCGATATTCAGTGGCGATCAGATTGGTGAAGGTGTGCAGCAGCGCGCCGCGTTCGGAGACCTCGACCGAGGTCAGACGCACCGGCTGGTAGTCCGCGATCTCGTCACGAATCCGCGCCAGTAGATCGCTCGCGCTGGCACTGTCCGCCGCCACGACCGCCGTCTGGAGCGAGTCCAGGTCCGCGATCAGGCTGGCCGCCGCATCATCACCCAGCTTGGTAGCGAAATCCGGCTGCAAAATGGCAAAATAGGCCCGCGCCTGCCCGGCCCATTCCGCCGCGCGCGATCCCATGTCCTTGCCCAGCGCCTCGTCCAGGTTGTTGAGCGCCTCGCGTGCCCGGAAGAAATAGGTATCGCGCAGGTCCTCGCCCACGTCTACCAGCGCGGTCGGCAGCTTGATCTCCCCAGCGGCCAGCGACTTCAGCGCCACCTGGCCTGATTATCCACCGGCGAGACCCGCGTCGGCTGGCGAAACTCGCGCAGTTGCAGCCAGGCGAGGCATCCGCGACGCTGCCGTTTTCCAGCGTATCCAGCGCCAGTGTATAACTGCCCCACAGCAACGCCGTCTTGAGGCGTCCAGCTGGCCGCTGCCAATCGTGCCGAGTCTCCCTGCGCCGCCGCGTCCTGGGCTTCGGCCAGCGAGTCGCTAATCATGGCGTCGGCATCTGCCGCGCTATCCGCATACGAGACTTGCAGCCCGGAATCATAGAGTTCCTGCGCCTGCGCGATGTATCCGGCGGCGTTCTGGTAGTTCAAATCGGGCGTGTCGCTGCGCGGGGCCGAGAGCAGTTCAGCCTGGGCTTGCAGCGTCAGCGAGCGGATAGACTGGGCGTCCTGCCAGTAGCTGAAGTTCTGGGCAGAAATGGCGGCGGCTGTGAACAGACACAGCCCAACGATGATGAGCAGTAGACGAGATCGCATAAGCTTCCTTCAATAGATAAAGACCGGGCAGCGCGTCCGCAGCACCCGGTCTGTGAACAACAAAGGCTTACTCAATTTCCAGAGTGATCGAGAGTTCATCCGCCGACTGGGTAATCAGCGCAGCCAGGGCTTCGGCACGGCTCTGCGCTTCGCTGCCGAAGAGATCGGCCTCTTCCGGCGTGAAGACCGTCCCGGCCTGTTCCTGCGCGAACAGATCGCCCACGTAATTGACCAACTGGTTGAAGCCCACGTCGATCTGCGCGTGCAGTTCCGGGTTCTCCGCCGCCACCAGCGGCCCCACCTGATCGTAAGCCAGATCCAGGCCGCTCAGAATGCCGTTGATGTCGAAGAGACGGCTGACGGCCACGAAGCTCTGTTCGTCAGAATTGGCGCTGATGAAGACCGATTCTTTCCACTGTTCGAAGTATTCGCTCATCGTCGGCACCATGACGACCATCGCCGTGAAGGCATCTGCCACCGTTGGTTCCCAGGCCGTGACTGCCTCCACCATCTCGCCGGTCGCCTCGTCCAGGCCCTGTGCGCCGCCCAGCAGCACATTGGCCTCCGGCAGCACCTCGCCGCCTTCAACCGTCCCATCGCCATCCAGGTCTACTTGCAGGCCGACGAAGTCCGGGTGGGTGCCATAGAGGGCCGGTTCGGTGATGTAGTGGAAGAAGTTGCCCGGCTTTTCCAGCACGCGGCCATCCGGCAGCGCCAGCGAGTAATCCAGCGCGCCTTCCGGGTCCACTTCCGCACTGGCCCCGGCATCCAGCCAGGTATCGTAGTAGGAAAGCGAAGGCACCCCGGCGATAATGCCTTCGTCGGTCTCGTAGTGCGTGCTGGCGACCAACCACTGGCTGCGCGCCTGCTCCAGCAGCGTCTTGAGTTCGTCCGCGTGGTCAGCCCAGGCCGCTTCGTAATCAAAGTTCTGCGCCTGGATGAGATCGTAATACCGCTGGCTCGTCGCCAGATAGTCCTCAGTTGCCGCCTTCATCCCAGTCGCGTGATCCAGGGCGAAGGCTTTGATCGCTTCCAGGTCCGCTGCGGGGGCATCCTGCGCCAGGGCCGGAGCCACCAGCAGCAATGGCAAACAAACACCACAGGAGCAAAGTGCTTCTCCGCATGATTTCCTGACCTTCCTTGTTGAGCTTCCTCGGTACCCCTGTCACTATGCCGGATTCGGCGGCAGAAGTCTACTGAGGCAGTTAATCGCAGAAATGCACGCAGCGCACGCTGGTATTCACAGGTGTTGCGGCTCAAATTGACTGGATTGACTCCTGGACGCTGTCCCAGGTAAATACGGAGGACAACCCGGTGGGGATTTGAGTTTAAGGGGGGTTAAATTTCAGCCCAGGCGGGCCATCTGGATATAGCGCCACAGCTGCCGCAGCGACAGCACCGACGCCGAAACATATGTCAGGGCCGCCGCGCTGAGGACCTGAATCGCGCCGCGCCGGTCCCGCGAATTGTTCAGCAGCCCCGCACGGCGCAGCAAACGCATCCCCCGGCGGCTGGCGTCGATCTCAATCGGCAGGGTCAGCAGCATGAAGACGACCACCAGGCCGAACAGCCCCGCGCCGAACCAGATCAGGCGATAAAAGCGCAGCAGCAAACCGACCGCTACCAGCCCGTAGGACGCCGTCGGACTGAGCTGAATCAGCGGCACCAGCAGATTGCGATAGCGGATCATGGCCGGATTTTCGAGCTGCTGCTGAGCATGGCCCATCTCGTGAGCCGCCACCGCCAGCGCCAGCACCGAGGAGCGGCTGGCCGTCTTCTCGTTCAGGCGCACGATGTCGCTGCGCGGGTCGTAATGGTCTTCCAGGCTGGTCATTTCCACCGCAGCGGGAAGCTGAGCCGTGGCCCGGATGCGCTGCGCGACCTCCACGCCGTTCAGGCCGACGTCATTCTGCACTTCGCCCCAGCGCCCGAAGGCGTAATCGACGAAGACCATCGCAAGGATCGGCAGAGCCAGTAAGGGGAGCGCCACCAGCGCCAGCAGCCACATGACTACGTCCGCACCTTGGTCTGGAACTCTTGACGCAGCCCCAACGCCTTCGGATGCTGCGGGTTGATCGCCAGGGCTTCGTCCACAACCGCCAGGGCCGCGTCAAATTCGCCGTTCGCGGCTAACTGTGTCGCCAGGATCAGCAAGCGATTGATCGCTTTTTTCGGCTGTTCCGCTGCCAGATAGCCGGCTGCGATCCTGCGATGCAGGGCTGTCGGCTGCGCGCCCAGGCTGGCCGCCCGTTCGAGTTGGGCCAGAGCCTTGAGCGATTTGCCGCGGGTGTCGAAGATGTCTGCCAGCTTGACGTGCCAGTCCGCCGCCTCGTCCAGCCGTCCCAGGTGTTTGAGCGTGCCAATCACGGCCTCGATGGGGCCAGGGTCACGCGGGGCGAGTTCGCTCGCGCGGATATATTTCGCTAGATCCGCTTCCGGGTCCGATTCCTGCGGCGCGACATTGGTTTGACGGACGTCACCGTTAAAGCCTGTCATGGCCGCTTCCATGCCCTCGCGCAGCCAGACCTCGACCGCATCCGCCGCGTTGCTGGTCACTTCGCGCAGCAGGATCAAGTCGTCGCCTTTGAAGTCTTGCAGCACGTAATCCCTGGGGTCCATTTTGCCGGGTGGCCGCCCGATCCCCACGCGCAGCCGGTCGAATTCGCGCGTGCCCAGCTGCTGAATGATGCTTTTCATGCCGCCCTGACCACCTGCCCCGCCCGACTTGCGCAAGCGCAGCGTCCCCAGCGGAATGTCGAGATCGTCGTGAATCACCAGCAGCCGCGCCAGGTCCACCTTGTAGAAATCGACCAGTCCACGCACGGCCACACCGCTGTCGTTCATGTAAGTCTGCGGCTTCGCCAGAAGCACAGACCGCCCGGCGATCTGCCCGCTGCCGGTCATGGCCTTCTTTTCGGATTTGTCGAATTGCAGTGTGTAGCGGCGGGCCAGTTCGTCCAGCACCTGCCAGCCCACGTTATGGCGATTTTGTGCGTACTGCTTGCCCGGATTCCCCAGGCCCACGATGAGGTAACGATCTGACATGTCGGTGTATCGCTCGATAGCTGCCAAGCCTATGTTACCGGATCACAGCCGATAGACAAGACAGGATCGCTGTGCAGGCAGGATTTTTACGCCTTCCGCCGCTCCAGGATGATCGTGCAGGCTTCGTCCAGCGAATCCGCCAGGGTAAAAGCATTGCGGCTCTCCGGGTAGGCGCTCACCATGACCGAATACAGCCTGCGGATCAGCATGTTGTGGGTGACGATCACGCTGACGCCGAGCGTTTCAGCCAGGCGAAGCTCGGCGGTGAAGGCCAGTTCATAATCATGCCAGGTTCATTCCGGGTCGAAGGTATAGAGCACGACCTTGTCGATCTGATCGCTCCAGGTGACGTGAATGCCCACAGGGGCCGCCTCTCTGGCCTACATGACACTTACCTTCTTTATACACCCGTTTGGACGATGAACACGCTGCGATCTTTCATCAGACCGTCGGAAATGGTCTCGACCTTGAACCCCGCCGCTTCGAAGGCCGCCACGTATTCGGCATCGCTGAAGAGGCTCATCCGGTGCTGCTCAGTGAAGGTCTCAATTGACTCCGGCGTCCCGACCATGTAATGAAAATCGAGTGTCAGGCTGCGCCCATCGCGCTGGTTGGTGTTCATGCGCACAATCTTAAGCTCCGGCTGATCGACCGTCTGCATCCCGACGTGGCGGTCCCGCCACTGCTCCGGCGTGATGAAGCCTTCGACAATCGCCACGCCGCCCGGCTCGAGATGCTGGAACATGGCCGCTGCTACCTGATGCAGATCGTTCAGGCTCTGCGCGTAGGCAATCGCCGAGAACAGGCAGGTGATGACGTCGTAAGTCTTGCCCAGGTCGAAATCGACCATGCTGGCTTGATGCAGCGGCACGTTGGGCAGGCGTTCGCGGGCCACGCTCAAAATCTGCTCGTCCAGATCGAGGCCCTCGACATCGTAATGGGCCTGCAAGTGCGCCAGGTGCAGGCCGGTCCCGCAGGCGACATCCAGCAGCGTATTGCCCGGCGAGTGCTTATACTGCTGGATCCAGGCGTGAACCTGCTGCGATTCGGCAGCGTAATCTTTCCAGGTGTAGATCGCATCGTAGAACCATGCCGATTTCTTGAACATGCCCTTCCCCCTTCCAGCAGTGGACACGGCCTGCCGTGTTGTCCCTACAAGTGCGTCCACTCTGTCATGCCCGTTCTCAGAACAATCACAGCATATCACAAGGGGTCAGAAAGGGTCAAGCATGGGTCTTGCTGAACTGTGTCTCATATAGCTGCGCGTACAGCCCGTTCTGGGTCAGCAGTTCCTCATGTGTGCCGTGCTCGATCACTTGCCCCCGATCCATCACCAGGATCAGGTCCGCCGCCAGGATCGTGCTGAGCCTATGCGCGATCACAATCGAGGTGCGACCTTTCTGCACGGTGCGCAGCGCCTCTTGAATCAGCGCTTCGGACTGGCTGTCCAGGTGGCTCGTGGCCTCGTCCAGCACCAGGATACGCGGATCCTTGAGGATCACGCGGGCGATGGCGATACGCTGCTTCTCGCCGCCGCTGAGCCGGTAGCCGCGCTCGCCCACCACCGTGTCATAACCCTGCGGCAGGCCCACGATGAACTCGTGGATGTTGGCCGCCCGGCAGGCCGCTTCCAGGTCGGCGTCGCTGGCGTTCATGTTGGCATAGAGCAGATTGGTGCGGATGGTATCGTGAAACAGATAGGTCTCCTGGGTCACGGTGCCGATCTGCTTTGCCAGAGATTCCAGTGTCACATCGCGCAGGTCGTGGCCGTCCAGGCGAATGTGGCCCTCGCTGGGGTCATAGAGGCGCGGGATCAGATAAGTCAGCGTCGTCTTGCCCGCCCCACTGGGACCCACCAGCGCCGCCAACTGCCCCGGCTCGATGGTGAAGGACACGTGATCCAGCGCCTGCTCGCGGGCCTGACTGTAGTGCGCATTCGCCGCCACCGTTCTCCTTGCTGGCCCCGTTGCCGCGCGTGATCGCGCCGCTGCCGGAAATCACATTATCGACATTATCCATACGCCCGTGCCGCACCACCTGGCTCAACAGCGAGGCTGGATCGACACTGTAGCTGAAGCTCACGTTGTCGAAGACCAGTTCGCCACGCACCGCCTCCAGCACGACCGCATCCGGGGCCTCGTCAATCTCCAGCGGCAGGTCGATCACCTCGAAGACGCGCTCGAAGCTCACCATCGACTGAGCGAAGGCCACCGGCGCGTTGGTCAGCGCTTGCAGCGGGCCGAACAACTGAATCAGGTAGGAACCAAAGGCCACAATCGTGCCGATGGTGAAAACGCCTTCCAGCACCAGATGCCCACCCAGCCAGTAGACCAGCGCCGTGCCAACCGCGCTGATGAGACTGATGAGCACGAAGAACTGGCTGCCCACGTAGGCGCGCTCGATGCCGTTATCACGCACCGCTGCCGCCCGCTCCTGGAAATGCGCGACCTCCTCGTGCCGGCGTCCAAAGAGCTTGACCAGCAGCGCCCCGCTGATATTGAGCGTTTCGTTCATCATGGCGTTCATGCGCGCGTTGTGGTCCATCTGCTCCTGCGCAATCACGCGCAGACGGCTGCCTAAACGGCGTCCGGCCAGGATGAACAGCGGCAGCACCGCCACACCCAGGATGGTCAGCCGCCATTCCATTGCCAGCATGACGCCCATCGTAGCAATCACAGTCACAATGTTGGTGACAATGTCCACAATCGTGTTGCTGATAGCCGTCTGCGCCCCCACCACATCGTTGTTCAGACGGCTCATAAGTTCGCCCGTCTTGGTATTGGTGAAGAAGCGCAGCGACATCTTCTGCAAATGACTGTAGAGACTGACGCGCAGGTCGTAAATCACGCCCTCGCCTACCGTCGCGTTGATCTTACGCTGGACCACCCGCAGCGCCCCGCTGACCACCGGAATCCCGACCAGCGCCAGCGCCAGCAGGTTCAGCCGGTCGATCTTGCCCTGCGGCAGCGTGTAGTCGATCAAATCGCGGAAGATCAGCGGTGTCAGCAGGCCCAAGCCCGTCGTAATCAGGATAATCAGCAGCATGAACGCGATCCCGGTCCAGTAGGGCCGCGCATAGGCCATCACCCGCCTGAGCAGCGCCCAGGTGATTTGGGTATCCGGTTTGTCTTCCATGCTGTTGCGGTAGAAGGACCACATGCCCCGACCGCCTCCCATTCCCATCATAAGGCACCTCCAGGTAATAGCATAACCCCGGCAGCAGCTTCGAACCACCGGAAAAATGGTCAGGTGTACACTAGCCATATCTGCGGTAGTATCCGCTTACATCAGAAAGGATGAACGCATGGCACAAACACTGCGCGCGGTCATGGTTGGCTGCGGGGGCATCAGCAATGCATGGGGCAAAGCCACGTTGGAAATCGACGACCTGGACCTGGTCGGCTTCGTCGACCTGCGTGAACTGGCCGCTGCCGGGCGGGCGGAAGAGTTCGGCACGCCGGATGCCCTGGTCAGCACCGATCTGGAATCGACACTGGAGAAGCTTCAGCCGGACATCGTCTTCAACTGCACTGTGCCAGAGGTCCATGCCGAGACGGCTCAGATGGCGCTGCGACACGGCGCACACGTTCTGGTCGAGAAGCCCCTGTCGTCCTCAATGGAGAGCGCCCGCGCCATGATCGCTACGGCGGAGGCTGAGGGCAAAATGCTGGCCGTCATGCAGAACCGGCGCTATAACCCCTACATTCGGCGGCTGCGCGGCCTCCTCGACAGCGGCCAGATCGGCCCGCTGACCAGCCTGCACAGCGATTTCTTCATCGGCGCGCATTTCGGCGGCTTCCGCGATGAGATGGCGCACGTTCTGCTGCTCGATATGGCGATCCACACCTTCGACGCGGCCCGTTTCCTCAGCCGGGCGGACCCGGTGGCCGTCTACTGTCACGAGTGGAACATGGCCGGGTCCTGGTACGCGCAGGATGCGTCCGCTGTCGCCATCTTCGAGATGTCCAACGGCATTGTCTACAATTATCGCGGCAGTTGGAGCGCGGAGGGCTTGCGCACTTCCTGGGAAAGCCACTGGCGCATCACCGGGACGAAGGGTTCCGCACGCTGGCACGACGACGAGCACTTAGAAGCGCAGTCCACCACGCCCAGCGACAGCCTGATCTACACACCGGTAGATCTGGATTTCCCCGCCGAGGTCCCGCTAGAACACACTGGCGGTCACACGGGCTGCATCCGAGAGTTTGTCCAGGCCGTGCGCAGCGGAGCCACGCCGGAAACAGTCGCTACGGACAACATTAAGAGCCTGGCAATGGTCTTCGGGGCCATCGAAAGCGCCCAGCGCAAGGCGCGCGTCGAGATTCACTGAGTCGTTTTGCGCCAGTGGGCGATCATGTGCTGGATGGCCGCGTCTGAGTAGAAGTGCTGCACGTAGCGCGAGCCGTAGACCGTGTCGATGTGCGCCTGATCGACCACCAACCGTGCTTTGAAGGCCTTGTAGACCTCGCCGTAGACCTTTGTCTCGCCGACGTTGTAACGCATGAGGCTGAAATCCGCACGCCCGACAAAGTCGCCGACCAGGCGTGCTTTGCGGGTGTCGTCCAGTTCGGTCTGGAGTGCCAGCACAGTATAGGGCGGCTGCTCGAACTGAACGTAACCGTCATCGCGCGGCGAGGGGTAAGCATACACATCGATGTCCAGCGAGGTGTGCATCTCATCTTCGAACCAGTTGAGCTTGTCCAGGTGACGGCCCTGCTCGAAATAGGCCGTGTTGAACAGGTGGCAGAGTTCGTCCACCGTATGGTGCTGGTAAGCCTCATCGTCACCGGTGATCCAGTGCAGCTTGGGGAAGAAATCCGAGACCATCACCGCCAGCGGATCGCGGTAGAGCGTGATGATCTGCGCCGCCCGGCCCGGCCTGATAACGTGCTGGTAGGCCCAGGTGGTCGTCCCCGGCTGCGCTTCCGTTTTGAGGGTGTCCGGGGCGAAGGTATGGGCCTGAATAGCGAAAAGACCCTGCTGCTCCAACGAATGGTGCATCGCCATCGAGCCGACGCGCCCGGTCGAATAGACCAGGACCGGCATCTGGCCGCGCAGATACAGCCGGACGTAGCAATCCAGCCCACGTTTGATCTTGTAAGGCAGTCGGTTCAGCTTCATGAATCCCGCCCCAGGTGTGAATACCGGCCTGCATTGTAGCAAATCCGCCGCGTATTCCAACTCCATTCTGACGCAGTCATGTTATCATAGAGGCTGGTCGACAGCCCTGTCGGCCTGGCTTTGTTGGAGATGAGACCACCCTATGCAGCTCAATGGATTACTGGCCCTGCTGCGCGAGAGTGCAGCCTATCGTTCGACGCTCGACAGCCTGCGCGGCCCAGAGCATCAGGCGCAGCTTCGCGTCATTCGTGCCGCCCGGCCTTACGTGGCCGCTGCCCTGGCACAGGATTGGCCCGGCCCGCTGATCTACCTCACCGCGCGCGTGGACCGCGCTTACAACGTCTCGGAACAGCTTCCCGTCTGGCTGCCGGAGCGCACGATACAGCGCTTCGCCGAGCCGACTTCCATGTTTTACGACCGTGCGCCCTGGGGCGAGAACGTCATCCGCAGCCGTCTCGGCACGCTGGCCGCCCTGCTGGCCGAAGACAGACCGGTGGTCGTGACCTCGGCCCGCGCCCTGATGCAGCCAACCCTGCCGCCGGAGAGCTTCCGCCAGGAATCGCTGCACCTCAAGCCAGGGATGCACCTTCAGATCGACCGCCTGCTGGAGCAGTGTCTGCGCCTGGGCTACAACCCGGCCTCGATGGTGATCGAACCGGGCAGCTTCAGCCGCCGGGGCGGTCTGGTCGATATTTTCCCGCTGGCCGCCGATCAGCCAGTGCGCGTCGATTACTTTGACGACGAGATCGAGCAGCTGCGCCGCTTCGACCCGGCCTCGCAGCGCTCACAGGAGACATTGGCCGAGGCGATCATCATGCCTGCGCGTGAGGTCCTGCCCTGGCAGAGCGCGGCCCTGGCCGAACGTCTGTATCCCTGGTTCGAGACGCTGCCGACCGAAGACCCGACCAGCCCGCGTGCCGATCTCGACTCGCTGCAAATGGGCACGGCCTTCCCCTACCTGGAACACTACCTGCCCTATCTCTACCCGGAGCCGGTCAGTTTGCTGGAATACGCACCGGAGAACACCTTGCTGCTGGTCGAGGATTGGGCTGAACTGCGCGATACCGTCGCCGGGATCGAGGAAAACGCCCTGAGCAACCGCGAGGAGCGCATTGCCGCCCGCCAGCTTGCGCCGGATTATCCGCTGGCTTACCTCACCTGGGATACGCTGCGCGACGCGCTGGACGAACGCAGCGCTCTGCATCTGGGCCTGAGCGACGAGGCCGAAGACAGGCCCC
Source organism: uncultured Chloroflexia bacterium (assembly GCA_963772595.1). Lineage (GTDB taxonomy): Bacteria > Chloroflexota > Anaerolineae > Aggregatilineales > Phototrophicaceae > CAVYXZ01. Next base: position 645,362 of record CAVYXZ010000007.1, read on the forward strand.
TCTTCGCGCCCGAACAGCGTTTCGGCGGCCAACTGCGTATGATGCTGGATCAACTCAGGCCCATGCGCGCTGAATCCGGCTCGCGCGTGATCGTCGTCACCGCCCAGGCCCCACGCTTGAGCGAATTGTGGCACGAGCAGGACAGTTTTATCCCGACCATGACCAACCTGACCGAGACGCCGCCCGCCGGGACGCTGTGCTTCGTCAATGGAGCCTTGCAGGAAGGCTGGCGTCTGCACACCGACGCGGGCGAGATCCACCTGCTGACCGATCACGAAATCTTCGGCTGGTCGCGCCCGGAGCCGCGCCGCCGCAAGCTGACCCAGCGCGCCAGAGCGCCGGAGACGAACTTCGCCGACCTGCACGAGGGCGATTTCGTGGTGCATGTCGATTACGGCATCGGACGCTTCGCCGGGATGCGCCGCCGCACCGTCGAGGGCAACGAACGCGAGTACCTGCTGGTCGATTACGCTGGGACGGATCAGCTCTTCGTGCCGATTCATCAGGCCGACCGCCTGACGCGCTTCGTCGGCCCGGACGAGCGTCCGCCGCAGCTCAGCCATCTCGGCAAGCCGGATTGGGCGCGCACGCGCGGTAAGGCCAAACGCGCCGCCGAGGAGGAAGCCCGCGACCTGCTTGAACTTTATGCCCGGCGCGCGCAGACTCAGCGGCCAGGCTTCAGCCCGGACAGCCCCTGGCAGCATGAACTGGAAGCCAGCTTCCCCTATGTCGAGACGGTCGATCAACTGCGCGTGGTGCAGGAGGTCAAGGCCGATATGGAGAACGAACACCCGATGGACCGCCTGATCTGCGGCGATGTCGGCTACGGCAAGACCGAAGTGGCCCTGCGCGCGGCCTTCAAGGCGGTCATGGATGGCAAGCAGGTGGCCGTGCTGGTGCCGACAACCGTGCTGGCGCAGCAGCATTACGAGAACTTCCGCCACCGTCTGGCCCCCTTCCCGGTTAAGGTCGAGATGCTGTCGCGCTTCCGCAGCCGCGAGGAGCAGAGCCGTCTGCTGCCCAAGATCGCATCGGGCGAGATCGACGTGATTATCGGCACGCACCGCCTGTTAAGCGATGACGTCACCTTCCACCAGTTGGGCCTGCTCATCATCGACGAAGAGCAGCGCTTCGGCGTGACGCATAAAGAGCACTTCAAGAAGCTGCGCGCCCAGGTCGATATTCTCACGCTGACCGCCACGCCCATCCCGCGCACGCTGTACATGGGCCTGGCCGGGGTGCGCGACATCAGCATGATTCACACGCCGCCGGAGGAACGTCTGCCGGTGATTACCCAGGTCGGGCGCTTTGACGAGCAGGTGCTGCGGCAGGCGGTGCTGCGCGAACTCGAACGCGGCGGCCAGATTTTCTACGTGCATAACCGCGTGCAGTCGATTGAGATGGCCCGCGAGCGCCTGGAACGCATCGTGCCGGAGATCCGCACGGTCGTGGCGCACGGGCAGATGCACGAACGTACGCTGGAAAAGGTGATGATCGACTTCGCGCGCGGCGAATACGATGCCCTGGTCTGCACCTCGATTATCGAGAACGGCATCGACATCCCTAACGCCAACACCCTGATTGTGGACCGGGCCGACTGGTTCGGCATGTCGCAGATGTACCAGCTTCGCGGGCGCGTGGGCCGCAGCGCGCAGCAGGCTTACGCCTATTTCTTCCACGATGGCTACGAATCGCATCACCGATGAGGCACGGGTCCGCCTGGAGACGCTGGCCGAGAATACCGACCTGGGCGCGGGCTTTCAGATCGCCATGCGCGACCTGGAACTGCGCGGCGCAGGCGACATTCTCAGCACGCGCCAGACCGGCCACGTCGCCGCCATCGGCCTGCATCTCTACACCCAGCTTCTGACCGATGCGGTCCGCAAGATGAAGGGCGAGGCCACACCAGCCACGCTGGCCCCGGCGGATCAGGAGAACGTGCGCATCGACCTGCCCGTCCCGGCCTATCTGCCGACGGCCTGGATCCCGGAGATGGAGCTGCGTTTGCGTATTTACCGGCGGATGGCCGGGCTGCAAAGCGCAGAAGATGTGGACCTGATGCGTGAGGAACTGCGCGACCGCTTCGGCGAATGCCCGGCGGCGGTCGAGAATCTGCTGTATCAGATTGACGTGAAGCTGCTGGCGTTAGCGGCAGGCGCGACGGCGGTGCTGGGCCGTGATCGCAAGATCTCGGTGCTGCTGCCCTACCTGGACCGCCTGGACCGGAATGCACTGGCGGCGCACCTGGGCATAGGCGCGCAGGTCAGCCGCACAGCGGTCGAGTTCCCGATGGACCGTGAAGACGAGTGGCAGCTCCGCCTGCTGACCGTGCTGGAAGCCCTGGCGGGCATCGCCAAATCGGTCGCCGAGATGAGCGGGATCTGAGGCTTAATCGGCCCCCAACCACTGCGTAATAGCCCAGCGCTGGCGTGGGAAATCGAAACACCACTGTGCTTTGCTGAGCGTGTTATAGCCCAGGATCAAATCCATTGGCAGATCAAGCGTGGCGTTGACGCGCCCCAGATCCACGCTCGCCACGCGCTGAGCCGGAAAGCTTCTGCCGCCGATGACCGCCGGAGCCATGCGGAACATGGGCGTTTCCATCTGGAAGCCGGTCGAGTCGGTGCCGGTCGATTGCCCGGCAGGCTCAAAGGAGTCCGGGTGTTGGGCGATGAAATTCGCATCGACCACTGTGAGGCTCGCGCCGGTATCCCAGACGGCATTCGCCATCGCGCGGCCAGGCTGAACGTCAATATACGGGTGAAAGCGCTGGTCGAGCCGCAGCGTATGAAAGGCGGTACCGGCGAAGCTATCCTGACTATCTATCTCAACACGCGCTTCGTCAAAGCGAAAATGACAGCAGAAGTCCTTGAGCAGGTCCATACCAATCAGGCTGTCCCGCTCCGGTGCCCCTTCTGGCAGCCGCACAACCTCGAAGTCCTGCCGTGAGATCGGCCCGACGCTGAGTTCCGGCACGACAATCAGGTCGTCGCTGCTTTTCGCAAACACGCCGGAGGATTCATCCTTCGCGTGCGCACTCAAGGTGGCAGTATAATCATCGAAAATAACGTGGGTGCGTGCCGCGCCCGTATCTAGCAAAAACCGATAAGGTCTGCCGCCAATGTGCCCATCGACGAAGACTCCGGCAGCGTCCGGGTCGTCGTCATCCGGCACGATGATGAGCTTGAGTTCAGCCATGCGCCCTGCGCAGAATCTCGGCCTCGCGCTCGCGGCTGATACCGATGCTGCGCGGCCCAACTCCTTCGGTCGCCGGGGGCTGGGTCTGAAGCCAGGCCCAGGTGTCGCGCAGGGTGTCGTCTAAGGGACGCGACGTAAAGCCCGCCGCCCGTGCCTTCGCAATGCTCCACTTGAACAGGCCATGATACTCGGCGGGCAGCCAGTATTTGACATCATCGACCGGCTGAACGCCCTGGGCCTGAAGCGCGGCATCGTCCACCCAGATGTAGCGCACATCACCGCCAGTAATGCGGCGCACACTGTCCAGAAAATCGCCGAAGCACAGCATTGGCCCGGTCACGTCGTAGATGCCGCTGCGCTGTGCTTCCATCATGTCCAGCAGCCAGGCGTCCATGTCGCGCACATCGACAATCTGAAGCGGCAACTCCGGCGTGCCGGGGGCCAGCACCTCACCGCCCGCTGCCACCCGCCGCAGCCAGTAGGCCAGACGTGGACTCTTGTCGTAGGGACCGACGATCATGCCGGGCCGAACGATGAGCGCCGCGCCAGGAAAATCCGCCATCACGGCCTTTTCACACAACACTTTGAGCGCGCCGTAATAGCGTCCGATTTCCTCCGCGCTTTCATCTTCCATTGTTTCGAGCGGGTTGGATTCGTCGCCGCCTTCTGGCCCAATGTCTGCGTAAGCCGAAAGCGACGAAATGAAGACGTACTGCTGCGCATGACCCTTCAACAGGCCCGAAGACTGCCGCACCACACGCGGCAGATAGCCGCAGGTATCGATCACCGCGTCCCAGTCGCGGCCCTCCAGCGCGGCCAGATCACCGTCGCGGTCGCCACGAAGCTGCTCGACCTGCGGATACAGGTCTGCGCCGCTCTGGCCCCGGTTGAACAAGGTCAACGTATGCCCCCGTGCCAGCGCCGTCTCCACCAGATGACGCCCTACGAACACCGTCCCACCCAGTATCAAAATCTTCATCAGCCACCCTTAAATCTCTTAACATTCTGTAGTCTTGCCAGACTATAACACAGGCGGCTACAATGGGACTAAGCCAGCTATGCACAACCAGGGTTTATCCGTGCAGGACAAAGCTCAAATTCATCAGACTACCCTTGAGTTGGTTCAGGGCGACATTACACATCAAGACACGGATGCCATCGTCAACGCGGCGAATTCCTCGCTGCTGGGCGGTGGCGGGGTTGACGGGGCCATTCACCGTGCGGCGGGGCCGAAACTGCTGGCCGAGACGCGCACGCTGGGCGGCTGCCAGACCGGTGACGCGAAGATTTCAAAGGGCTACCGGCTCAAAGCGCGGCACGTGATTCACACCGTAGGACCAGTCTACCGGCGGGGTGATCCGCAGGTGGCTGCACTGCTCGCCAGCGCCTACCAGCGCAGCCTGGAAGTGGCCCTGGAAAACGGCATCACCTCAATAGCCTTCCCCTCGATCAGCACCGGCGTGTTCGGCTACCCGGTCGATAAAGCGGCAGAGATCGCCCTGACGACCGTCTGCGATTTCGCCAGCAGCCAGGATCAAATACACCTGGTCCGCTTCGTCCTCTTTGACCCGCAGACGCACCAGGCTTACGCCAGGGTACTCACCCGGCTGGTGACAGCGCGCCCGGATGTGGACGCGCGCTCCTGATTTAGTCCAGTGACAGATTTTGCAGCACACCCAGCACATGCTGGAAGGATTCGTAGTTGCCACCGGCGAAAAGTTCCGCCAGCCGAGAATCAATCTCTTTCGCACTCTTGCGTACTGCTGTCTTGTATTCCTGACCCGCATCCGTGAGGTAGATGCGCACGGCCCGCCGGTCGGATGGGTCAGCCCGGCGCTCGATCAAGCCTTTGTTCTGGAGCTTATCCAGGTTGGGCGTAAACGAGGTCGCCGCGCGGCCCACCGCCCGCGCCAGTTCGGACGCATGTTGACCGTCCTGTTCGTAGAGAGCGCGCAGAATGTACCATTCAATCACAGTGAGACCCAGCGGCTGGACAACCTGTCCAAAAACCTGGTCAAGGTTGCGTAGTGCGATGTCGAGGTTGCACCAGATTGATCCATTGAAACGCAGAGATTTTCCGTTGGTAGTAGTCATAGCTTTCTGATAGTCCACTTATCTCGTTCGTAGTGCAGAATATAGCGGTGACGCTATTCTATTTGACCTTCCTGAGTAACAGATTAAGGGAACCCAGGCGCAGCTCGGTATCTTGATAGAGGGGGTAAGGCTTGTCAGGCTGCAAGCGTTCACCGTTCAAGAACGTCCCATTCACCGAGTCGAGGTCGAGAATATAAACTAAATCCTCGTGATTGACCAGGGCGGCATGTCGCCGCGAGACGCCGAGTTCAAGGGCCTTGAAGTCCGCTAGATCGATATCGGGCCGGTAAGAGCTTCGCGGATCAGAACGCCCCAGCACGTAGCCCGTGATACCAGGCGCGGCGATCTGCTGCACGGTGACTTGAGGATCCACGATCTCGACCGTAAAGTATCCTGTTGATGCCAGCTTGCCGGTTTTATCGGACATTTCTCTATTTTTACATATATCAGGTTAAAAGAACATAGCCATTTGGCCTATTAAATCGCATCTTATAATTTACTCATTATTCGGAATCTTTTCACGCTGCCGCAAGTCCCAAACGCGCTTTTCGCCTTAGAATTTAATCAAGGTGTAATATAGAGAGGCATATGCCATGAACGCCAACTCCCGTAGACTTGAGCCTTATTTTCGTAACGGCCTACTCTATTTCCCGCAGCGTACCATCGAAGCGCTGCTTGCAGTGGGACTGGATCAGAACATCAGCGAAAAAGCGCTGCGTGGACTCGCCCTGGATGATGTCCATAGCCTGACCCAATTGAGCCAGGCGATCCAGGTCTTCGTGGGCCAGGTCGAACGTGAAACCGCAATTGCTGGCGCTTTGACCTCTGAAGAATCGCACTTCGCGCTGACCGGGCTGCCTGAACGGGTCTGACACCAGCGCCGCGCTTCCTTTCATTTCCCTGAAGTCTCAGCAATCAAGCCATCACTTCCAGATGCCGGATACTGTGGGCGATGTGATTCTCCATCGCCCTATGACAGCCCATCAATATGCCCACGAAAGACCTCGCTGGGCCGCCACTTTGCTACATCACGGTGCTTCGCTGGGGCGAGGCTCAACAGCACATTCGCCTTCGGATTCCGCAAGTAATACACGATGTAGGTCTGGTTGGCACGCAGCGGCAGCCAGGGAGCCAGCCGCTTCTTGAAGCGGATGCGCTTGCCATCCTTCGTGTACAGCACCAGCGTCTGCCAGGTGAACAGGTGGTTGATGGCTTGATCGCGCGTGTAGAGTTCTGCGAAACGAACCGGCGCGCGCGAGTAACGGAAGGCGCGCCACAGAGTCGGCACCATCACGACCAGCAGTACCACCGCCGCGATAAACAGGATTCCCCGGAAACCCAGCAGCAGACGCGGCCCCAGCACCATCAGCGCGGGCGAGGCCAGCAGCAAAATCACCACCAGCGGCTCGCTGACCATGTCTTTCCACTGCTCGCCGGTCAGCTTGCCATCCCGGTTGGTCAGCAGACGCTCGCGCATCTCCGGCGGTACGGTATCAGGTCCGGGCATCAGCCGCCTCGATGGCGGGGATCCGCCGCCGCGAACGCCGCACTTGCAGCAGCACCAGGCTCACCACAATCAGGGCACCACCCAGCACCTGAATCGCCCCCATCCGCTCGCCCAGCAGCACTGCGCCCAGCACCGCCGTCCCCACCGGCTCGATGGTGCTGAAGATGGCCGCCCGCGAGGCCCCCAGGCGTTCAATCGCCAGGGTGAACAGGAAGACCGGCATCACCGTGCTGAAAGTCGCCAGCACGATCAGCAGCAGCCAGGTCCGCAGGTCTGGCGGCGGGCTGACTCCGCGCAGCAGGGCCAGCAGCCACACACTGATAAACGTGCCTGTCAGAGTCCAGGCACTGGCCCGGCGGGCCGCCTGATTGCCGCGCACCAGATGGTTGTTCAACAGGAAATACAGCGCGATCAGCAGGGCGTTGACGAAAGCCAGCAGCACCCCTAACGCCGCTTGATTCCCCGCGCTGACATCGTCCTGCGGCACGATCAGCACGATACCCAGCAGAACCAGCCCCAGCGCCAGCCAGGTTTGCAGCGGCAGCCGTTCGCCGCGCAGCAGATTGATGACCACGATCATGGCCGGATGGCTGAAGAACAGCAGCGTGAAGATGCCCGCAGGCAGATATTGCAGGCCGATGAAGGCTGTCAGCGCGCCCATCGCCAGCAGCGCACCCAGCAGGATCAACCCCCGGCGCGGCAGCGGCTCATCCGGCGGCGGCAGGCGCAGCGCAAAGATCAGCGCCCAGATCACCGGAAAAGCCAGCGTAAAGCGCCAGATGGCAATGTCAAGCGGCTGAATGCCGGATTCCTGAATCCATTTGACCAGGATAGGAAAGCAGGAGTAGCCCACTACGCCGATCAAAATAAAGACGACGCCGCTGTGTAGGAGAGTTTTCATGAACCCAGTCTTATCAATAAGCAAAAAGGACACGGTCTGGCCGTGTCCCGTTTAGCAGTACGAAGTTGCTTGCTTAGGGCGCGGCCAGTGCGATTGCGATGGGGCCTGCCAGATTCGTCATCAACATAGGGAAGATGCCCAGCAGCAGGGTCCCGGCAAAGGTGACGTAAATAGCCCAATTCAGGTACGGAGTCTCGCCAGGGGCGGAGTCGCCTTCGCCATCGCGCAAGAACATGCGGACGATGATACCCACATAGTAATACGCGCTGACGACGCTCATCAGGACGCCCAGCACCGCCAGCCAGGTGAGGCCGGATTGCAGAGTCACCTGGAAAACCAGCCACTTGCCCATAAAGCCAGCCGTCAGCGGAATGCCCGTCAGGCTGAGCATGAAGATCGACATAATGATCGCCAGCAGCGGCTTGCTGCGGCCCAGACCGACGAACTGGTCGAGATCGGTCCCGCTGCCGTCATCGCGTTCGAGCGCCATCGCCACTGCGAAGGCCCCCAGGTTGGTGAACATATAGGCCAGCAGATACACCAGCACCGCCCGCGCCGCCTGATCAGCAAAGCCCGCCGTGCCCGCTGCCGCGACGGCCATCATGGCATACCCGGCATGAGCAATCGAGGAATAAGCCAGCAGACGCTTCACGTTGGTCTGCACGACGGCGACCAGATTACCCAGGATCAATGTGGCAGCCGCGATAAGCGAGATCGTCACCTGCCAGGCGACCACATCCGAACTGCCGACGACGAAGGTGGGCAGCGCCACGATCAGCACGCGCAGCAGCGCTGCGAAACCACCGACCTTTGCGCCCACGCTCATGAAGGCCGTTACCGGGGTCGGCGCGCCTTCGTAGACATCCGGCGTCCACATGTGGAAAGGCACCGCCGCCACTTTGAAGCCCAGGCCGACGATCACCAGCCCGCTGCCGACCAGCAGCAGCGTCTGCGACGAATTGATGACAACTGCGCCCGTGAGCGCGGCCATAATATCCGGCAGTTGGGTCGTCCCGGTCGCACCGTAGACCAGGGCCGCACCGAAGACGAAGAAGGCACTGGAGAAAGCCCCCAGCACCAGATACTTCATGCCGCTTTCTTCAGATTTCGGATTGGGATAGCGGAAGGCCGAAAGCACGTAGAGCGGGATGCTGAGCAGTTCCAGCGCCACAAAGATGACGATCAGGTTGTTGGCGTGCCCCATCAGCATGACGCCGCTGGTCGTAAACAGGATCAGTGTGTAATACTCACCGCGCTCCAACCCCGTCCGCTTGACGTAATCAATGCTCATGAGGATGCTGATGAAGGCCGTCAGCAGCGCGACCACGTTGACCAGGGCGCTGAAGGCATCGACGCGGAACATGCCGAAGAAGGCCGTATCCGTAACGTTATAGGCCCCCAGGTTAAGCACAAAGCTCACGATGATACCGGCAATCGCCAGCCAGGCCGTCAGCGTTTTGCGGTCCTTGGGGATAAAGAGATCGATCACCAGCAGCAAACTGGCCCCCAGCGCCAGACTCGCAACCGGCCAGGTATAGGCCAGGTTGAGATCTGCGAGAGTCGGTGCGTCAAGCAGCATGAAGCCCTCCTAGCGATCCTGGTTCAGGACCAGCGCGTTCTGATCCGGCAGCGTACGCGACATTGTCCTTCTGGGGGATATGACCCTGAACATCACTGACCAGTTTATTCACCGTCGCATCCATCGTCGAGAAGAAGGGCGCGGGCTGAATACCGATCAGCAGAATAGCGATGATGATCGGGACCAGCACCGCTTTTTCCTGCCAGTGAAGCTGCGGCAGACCGCGATTTTCTTCGTTGGTCACATCGCCCATGTAAACCTTCTGGAACATGATACAGCAAGTAGATCGCGGCCAGGATCACGCCCATCGTCGCGAAGAGCGTGAAGGCGAAGCTCAGCACCTGGCTGCCCATCGACCCTAAGCAGGATGGTGAACTCGCCGACGAAACCGTTGAGTCCCGGCATCCCCATACTGCTTAACACGACCAGCAGGCTCACACCGCCAAAGAGCGGCATCACCTTCCAGATTCCGCCGAAAGCATTCAAGCGCTTTGGTATGGCGTCGTTCGTAGAGCATCCCGACGATCAAGAATAAGCCGCCTGTGCTGACGCCGTGATTGACCATTTGCAGCACGCCGCCCTGGATACCCTGCGAATTGAGCGCGAAGATGCCCAGCACCACGAAGCCGAGATGGCTTACCGAGGAGTAAGCGACCAGTTTCTTGACATCATCCTGCGCATAGCTGACCCATGCGCCGTAGATAATGCCGATCACCGCCAGCATGGCGATGACGGGTGCCCAGTGAACACTGGCCTCCGGGAAGAGCGGCAGATTGAAGCGCACCAGACCGTAAGTCCCCATCTTCAGCAGCACGCCCGCCAGGATGACCGAGCCAGCCGTCGGGGCCTGCACGTGCGCATCCGGCAGCCAACTGTGCAGCGGCCAGATCGGCACTTTGATGGCGAAGGCGATGAAGAAGCCCAGGAACAGGAAGGACTGCACACTGCCCGCGCCCAGCAGACCGTTGAACGGCAGGTCCAGAGCGCCGCTCTGGATCATGGCGATCACGTCCGGCAGGGCGAAGGTCCCGGCCTGGCGTACCCAGGTAACAGGATCGCCAGCAGCATCAGGATCGACCCGGCCATGGTATACAGGAAGAACTTGACCGCCGCATAGACGCGCTGTTCCGCGCCCCAGATGCCGATCAGGAAGTACATCGGCACCAGCGTGACTTCCCAGAAGATGTAGAACAGGAAGAGGTCCTGCGCCACGAAGACGCCCAGCATGGCCCATTCCAGCAGCAGCATGAAGGCGAAATACAGCTTCGCGCGTCCACGCTCTTCAATGACATGCGCGCGGAAGGAGCTGAGAATCGCCAGCGGCATGATGAAGCCCGTCAGCAGCAGCAGCAGCAAACTCAGGCCGTCGATGCCGACGTAGTAACTGATGTTGTACTGTGGCAGCCAGTTAAGCCGCTGCACCATTTGCAGGCCCGGCTCCGACTGGTTATAGCCAGCCCACAGCACCAGAATTCCGACGAAAGTCGCCAGACTGAAGCCGAGGGCCGTCCATTTGATATTCTCAGTCTGTTCTTCTTTCATGAACAGCAGGACGAACATCCCAAGCAGCGGTAGGAACAGAACTACCGAGATGAGCGAAAGCGCAGTCGATTCCATAAGGTTAAGTTTCTCCCTCAGCCGTTTTGAATCATCGGTAACAGAATAATGACGATGACAAACACTACACCGAGCAGCAGGCTGATGGCGTAGGTCCGTACGTAGCCCGTCTGCACACGCCGCAGCCGTCCACTGGCCCGGCGAGTCAGCGTCCCTACCCCGTTGACCGTGCCATCGATCAAGCCCTGGTCCACCGGGTTCTTGAGCAGCTGCGACAGCGCGTTGAAGCCGCGCAGCAGCACGTCGTTGTGAACGTAATCGTGCCAGAAGTTCCAGTCAAGCTGGTTCGCCAGGAAGGCCGCCGTCTGGTTGTAGGGGTTCACGAAAATGCGGACAGTAGAACTCGTCCCAGTACAGGCGCGCGTTTGACAGGTTCCAGATCGCCCCGGTGCTGGGGTTGACCGCCAGCGGGTCGCTGCCATCGGTCGTCAGCGCGTGACCATGCCCGTAGATGCGCCGCGCCAGCCAGATGCCGCCCAGGCCCAGCGCCAGCGCCGGGATGGCGATCAGCGGGTTAAAGACCCCGCCCTGCGGCGGATAAGGATGCACATTCACCAGCGACCATTCCAGGAAGTGAATCAGCTTGCCTTCGCCGAAAATGTTGGAAGGCCCAGAATCTGCGAGGGCGTGTTGATGAAGCCCACAAACAGGCTGCCCAGTGCCAGAATCAACAGCGGGATCGTCATCGAGGGCACGCTCTCCGGCGCGTTCTCAGCCGCCTCGCTGCGTGCCGAGCCGAAGAAGACCATCTCCATCTGCCGCCACATATAGAAAGCGGTAAAGGCTGCCGCCACCAGCAGCAGACCCAGCGCCACATAGCCGCTGATCTGCCCCAGGACGCTCTGACGGTACAGGCCCGCCAGCCAGGAATCGCCGAGAATTTCATCCTTCGACCAGAACCCGGCGAAGGGGATGATCCCGGCAAGGGCCAGCGTGCCGAAGAGATAGCTGATGTAAGTCAGGGGCATTCGCCGCGCCAGACCGCCCATGTTGCGCATGTCCTGCGGGTCGAACTCGTCCTCGTCCTCGTGGTGCCCGTCCCCATGCTCATGGGCGTGGTGATGGCCGTGCTCCATGCCGTGAATGACCGAGCCGCTGCCCAGGAAGAGCAGCGCTTTGAAGAAGGCGTGCGTCACCATGTGGAATATGGCCGCGCCATACGCGCCGACGCCGACCGCCGCCACCATAAAGCCTAGCTGGCTGATCGTGCTGTAAGCCAGCACGCGCTTGATGTCCCACTGCCCCATCGCAATATAACCCGCGATGAGCGCCGTGACCGCACCGACCAGCGTTACAATCAGCGAGGTCACTTCGGCGTTAGAGAACAGCACGTTAGAGCGCACCATCATGTAAACGCCCGCCGTGACCATCGTAGCCGCGTGGATCAGCGCGCTGACCGGTGTCGGGCCAGCCATTGCGTCCGGCAGCCAGACGAACAAGGGGATCTGGGCTGATTTACCTGTCGCACCTAACAACAGGAACAGTGTAATCAGGACGATAACCGTCTCAATCGGCAGGTTGATGTTGCCGAACTGGACCGTTGCACCTGCATCGATCATCCGCTGAGCCTGGCCGAAGACGCCCAACTGCTCAGTGGCGAACACCTGGTTATCCAGGTAGGGCGGCGGGAAGTTCGATTCACCTTCGTGCCCTGCTTCCGCCGTCGTCGAGGCTTCTGCGGCATGTTCAGCCTCGGTCGGAGCCGCCTCCGCTGGAGTAGCAGCAGCCTCCTCTTCGGCGTTCAACTCAGCCACGTTCTCTTGCAGATACGGCACATTGGCGATCTCGCCGGGACGGTAATAATCGAGCGTGCCGAAGGTCCAGAAGATCAGGAAGATCGCCATCAACATGCCGAAGTCGCCGACACGGTTGGCGATCATAGCCTTGCGGGCGGCGTTGCTGTTCTTCCAGCCCACGCCACCGGGCTTATCAAACCAGAAGCCGATCAGCAGGAAGGAACAAACGCCCACGCCTTCCCAGCCGACGAACATCATCAGGAAGTTGTTGCCCGAAACCAGGATGAACATGAAGGCCAGGAACATGTTCAGGTAGGCGAAGAAGCGCGGGAAGCGCGGGTCGCCGTGCATGTAACCGATGGCATAGATGTGAATGAGCGTCCCGACGAAGGAGACGAACATCATCATCGTGACGCTGAGCGTGTCCACCCGCATTTGCCAGGGAATCTCGACCACGTCGCCGATACGGATCCAGCCGTCAAGAATAGGCGGATTCGACAATGGCGGCCTGCCCGTGATTGCCGCTCAGGTAGGCTAACAGCAGCAGCGCGATGACAAAGGTCAGCGACGAGGCGAGAATCGCCACGCGGCTGGACCAGGCTTCACCTAACTTCGCGCCCCAAAAAAAGTTGATGAGCATCCCGGTGAAGGGGATGAGGATAAGTAAGGGAACAAGCTGTGGATACGTGTCCATCGCTAACCTTCAAGCTGGTTCAAATCGTCAATACTGATGCTTTGCTTGGTACGGAAAATCGCCACGATCAGCGCCAGTCCAACGGCGACTTCGGCAGCGGCAACGGTAATTACAAAGAAGACGAATAACTGCCCGTCGGCATTGCCCCATTGACGCGAAAAGGCCACCAGGGCTAAATTGGCCGCATTCAGCATCAATTCCACCGACATAAACACGAGAATCGCGTTACGGCGCAGCAGCACCCCCAGCACGCCCAGGACAAACAACACCAGGGACAGCATCACATAGGCATCGGTCGTGACCATCGTCATCGTCTCCTAATCGCCCGCAGGCTCATCTGCTGCCGCCGGGAGCTGTTCCGGCGGGCTGCCACGTTCCTGAGTCACGTCCTGCCCCACCTGCGATGCGATCACGCTGGTCAGCGGACGGCTGACGCGGCGGCGTCCCAGCCGGGCATGAGCCAGTGCAGCCGAACTCTCTGGGCTTATGGGTCAGGACAATTGCGCCGACCATCGCCACCAGCAGCAGGAACGCGACCGCCTGCATCGGCAGCATGTAACGGCTGAACAGGAGTTCACCCACATCTACCGGGCTGCCAAAGGGCGGGGCCACCGGCGCGATCAAGGGCAGCGCTACCGCCCGCGTGACATCGGGGAAACGCTGATCCGGCGCGACGATCAAGAGCGTGAGGGTATCGCGCGCAACCTTGAACACTTCCTGATTGCGCAGCGGAGCCAGCACATTCTGATTCTGATCCACAATGGCCCAGGTTTGCAGGCTGGTGTCCTCCGGGACTTCGAGCGCCGCAGACTGAGTATCCGCAGGAATGTCAGACAGCAGCGAAACCGTGTCCTCAGTGTCAGTCGCGTTGCCAGAATCGACCAGGCTGACCGGCTCGGTGTAGGCGTTAAACACCATGACGCGCCCGCTGCGTTCAGATGTAGGCGCGACGTTATCGTCAATCACGCTCAGGCTGGTGCTGCCGTCTGACGGATACACCAGCGCCGTCCCGACAAAGCCGCGATCCAGGCTGACTGTCTGGTCCAGCAAGGTTGCACCGCCATCTACAGCAGTCACGGTCAGTTCGTGATCGCCAGGGCTGAGGCGCATGTAGCCGACCGAGCCGCCAAAGGCCAGGTCCGCCTCAACCGTCTCGCCATCAACGGCCAGGGACGCATCCTGCGAGGTCAGCAGCGCCACTCGCAAGCGCGGCTCCCCGCTGACCGGCGTGAATTCGTTAACCGGACCTCCGCCCAGCGCCAGCGCGATGACAAACAAAAACACCAAGCGCCAGCAGCATCGCCACCGGCGTCAGCCAGCGGAAAGGCGTGCCGCCCTCAAAATTAGCTGGGGACAGGAGCATAATCACAAATAAGAACAGCACCATGATCGCCCCGGCGTATACAATCACCTGCACCATCGCCAGGAAGGGTGCGTTCAGCATCAGGAACAGAAAGGCGATACAGCCCATCGTCACGATCAGAAACAGCGCGCTGTGAACGGCGTTATCGCCCAACAGCATCAACGCAGCCGAGACGACAGCGATTACGCCCACAATAATAAACAAGCTCACTTCGGTCATTCGCGTCAGTCCTATGGAACTTTGTGGATTTTAGCGCAAATAGCGCCAGAGTCAAACCTCCGGCGCTGCGTTCCCCCTGCTCTGAACCCGATTAATACGGGTCTTCCATATCTGGAATCGAGCGGTCAAAACTGCCCGGTTCCACCTGCTGCGGCGTCGCGGGCATTCCCTCCGGCGGATCGACGATCAGCATATCCTTGGTATAGATAGCGTCGCGCCGGTCGGAAAAGCTGAGCCGGTGTTCGCGCGTCAGCACAATTGCTTCTGTCGGGCAGGCATCTTCACAGTAGCCGCAGAAGATGCAGCGCAGCATGTTGATCTCGTAGGTCTTGGCGTAGCGTTCGCCAGGGCTGAAGCGTGCTTCGTCGCTGTTTTCCGCCGCCTCCACCCAGATAGCATCCGCCGGGCAGGCCGCCGCACACAGCGAACAGCCGATACACTTTTCCAGACCGTTATCATAGCGCCGGAGTTCATGACGCCCTTTGAAACGCTGCTTGAAGGGCCGCATCTCTTCCGGGTATTGGATCGTCACCGGCTCTTCGAGCACATGCTTAAAGGTTGTCTGGAAACCGCGAATCAAGTTCATAGCTGTAACCTCACTAATCGCCGCCGCCGCGCTGCTGCACCGGATGCGTCTCTGTCTCCACTGCCTCAATCGCCGTCTCTTCCAATTCCTCCGGGTACAGCGCCGCTAGCTTATCCAGCACATGCAGAAGCTGTTCGTAGAGGACGAAGGGGATAGCGAGTACACCGCCCACGACGTTCAAAATCGCCCAGGGGATGCCGCGCCGTTCGCCAGTAATCATCGGGTCGAGATTCTTCGTCGTACTGAGCCTCGCCCGCGCCACCGCGCCCGAACATCAGGTAGGCCCCGCCGACAACCACTACGAAGAAGATCCCGCCGCCGCACCGTAGACCAGTGTGCTGTCGAAGACATCGGACACGACCACCGAAACCGCCGTCCAGACAACCGCCACCAGCGCCGCCGGAAGCATCACCTTCCAACCGAACTGCATCAGACGGTCGTAACGGATGCGCGGCAGCGTGGCCCGCACCCAGATCATGATTGCCAGCAGGATGAAAATCTTACCGGCCATCACCAGCGGCCCCAAAATCGGCGCGGACTGCACCAGGCCGAAACCATCGTTGTAGCCGCCGAAGAAGGTGGCGACCGTCAGCGCGCTCACGGCGATCATACCCAGGTATTCGGCCATCATAAACATGGCGAACTTCATGCCGCTGTATTCAGTCTGGTAGCCCTGCGTCAGTTCCTGCTCGGCTTCGGGCAGGTCGAAGGGCGCGCGGTTGGTCTCCGCCAGGATAGCGACCAGCAAAATCGCCGCCGCCAGCGGGTTCTGGAAGGCGTACCATTCCCAGATCATCGTCTGGCCGTGAATCATATCGCCCAGGCTCATACTGCCCGCCAGCATGATCGGCACCGCCAGCGCCAGGCCGAAGCTCAACTCGTAGCTAATCATCTGTGCCGAAGCACGCAGCGCGCCCAGCATAGCGTACTTATTGGCACTGGCCCAACCGGCCAGCACGACACCGTAGGTCCCCAGGCTGGTCAGCGCCAGCAGCCACAGCAGGCCCACATTCGGGTCCGCCAGGCCCAGCGGCACCCGGAACCAGACATCGCCCAGCGAAGGCGCGAACCAGGGCACCAGGATTTGCGGGCCAATCGGGATCACACCGAAGAGCAGCAGTACCGGCAGCGTCTTAAGCAGCGGCGCAATGGTGAAGACCGCTTTGCTGGCCCCGGCAGGCATGAAGTCCTCTTTGAAGATCAATTTGATGCCGTCGGCCAGGGGCTGCAAAAAGCCCAGCGGCCCCACCCGGTTCGGACCGACCCGCTGCTGGATAATCGCCAGCAGACGCCGTTCCAGCAGCGTCGTATAGGCAAAACTGGTCAGCACGACGAAGAAGAACAGCAGCCCAAAGATAATCGGCCACACGACCGAACAGCCGCTGTCGGCTGAGCAGACGACCACATTCATCTGGCGGACAGAGGGATCGAAAACGAATTGAAGCGCGCCATCCCCCCAGGCGAAGACCGCAGGCCAGTTGACCACAATCATCAGGCCGATGGCGATTCCGGTGGTCATCGCTACTGAAATCAGCCGGTCCCACTTGAAATAGACCACTAAAAAGGGTGGCAGCAGCGCCGCCGGGATCAGCAGGCCATAGCCGAACAAGAGCAAAATCGGGTGCCCGGCCTGTATCAGGCTGATAATGAGCAGCACGGCCAGCACCAGCAGCAGCCCGTAAGGAATGCGTTGATCGCGCTCCGCCAGCACCAGCGAGAACGTCGCCGCCAGCACCGCCAGCAGGATCAGCTTGGTCAGCGCATCCGCATCAGCGGAAAGTATCATCAGGATCGCAATCAGCGACAGGATCGCATTGGTGACGACTCCTGCGCGGAACGCGAGGTTCTTGACCATCTTGACCGTGACGACCATATGTCTCTAACCTTTAACTTTCTCAGCAACTTGCACACTGCTGACCGATGCCGCCGCCGGAGCCAGAGGCATGGCGGTGGTGGTCAGATGCCGGGGCAGCAGCAGCGTACCTTTCGGCAGACTTTCACTCACACGGACCTCGACCTGAACCGCCGGACCGTCCTCGACCTCAATTTCAATCGTATCGCCCGGCTGCACCTTGAGCCGTTTGGCGTCGTCCGCTGCCAGCACTGCGTAAGCCGCAGGCACACGCACGTCCATCAGATCGCTGGGGCGGAACATACGCTCGCGGTTGTACAGGCTGACGACCGGCAGCACCAGCAGCTTGCCACGCCCCGCTTTGATCGCTTTGGGCAGCTTGGGCTTGCTGGCTTTAGGCGTCTTACCGGTGTCGGCCTCGGTCGGGATCTGCACGCCCAGGCCGCCGCGATTCTTGTAAGCGGTCCCGCCATACCAGACGTCATCGCCGATCATCGGGTACTGCTGCTCGGTCCAGCCCAGGGCTTTGTAGGAACAATCCGCAAAAGCCGGAATCTCGCCGGTCATCTCGTGCATGACCGCCGCCGCCGTCAATTTGGTGCGGCCCCGGCCCAGCTTCTCACCGATGTCGAGCAGAATCTGCCACAGCGGACGCGCCTCACCCACCGGCCCATGTGCGGTGTAGAAGCGCTGCACGCGCCGTTCGCCGCTGGTAAAGCTGCCGTCATGTTCGGCAAAGCTCTGAATGGGCAGCGTGATAGCGGCCTTATCGCCGAGTTCATCCTCAAACAGCGTCAGGTTGATGACCGTCTCAGCCTTACTCAGCCAGTCTGCTGCGTTGGGGTCATCCGCCAGCACATCCGCCTGCGCAATGAGCAGCACCTGCGGCGGATTAGCGATGATGGTCTGCGCGTTTTCCGGCGTGAAGCCCAGGTAATACTGGCCCATACCGTTCGGACCTGGGAATGGCGACAGCAGGCCGTTGTTCGGCTTGCCGACGTGCCCGGAGTCAATCAAGAAGTTGGCCGCCGTCTGCATCAGCGCCCGGCTGCCGTCGAGGTCCAGGCCTTCAGCACCGGCCACGATAATCAGATTTTCGGCCTCGCGCAGGGTCTTGGCAACGGCATCCTCCAGCCCGGCCAGCGCGGAAGCCGCCTCGCCGGTCTCGTAACGGACCGTTTCGCTGGCGAAGTCATCCATGCGCGTCCAGCGTGAATTGGCGACCACCAGATAAGCGCCGCGATCCGCCGCCTGCTTCAGCCGCAGCCGCCAGATGGGCACCTCTTCTTCGAGGTCGCTGGCGATCACCAGCACAGCATCGCCCTTGACCCAGCGTGCCCAGGTTGGTGCCCGACGCCGACACCGACCTGCGCTACCAGATCCGCCCCGGCATGGGTTGGCGGCCATGCGCCCAGCGTACCGCCCAGCCCGCCGACGACCTTGCGCAGCGCGTAGAGGTCTTCATTGCTCAGGCCGCTGCCCGCGATCACGCCGACGTCTTTGCCTGCCGTGCGGAGCTTATCCGCGACGGTCTGCAAGGCCTCCGGCCAGGGTGCGCGCGACTGCCCGACCAGCGGGTGTTCCAGCCGTTCGGCGCTCTGGGTGAAGTGATGGCCGAAGCGGGCCTTGTCGCTGATCCAGATCTCGTTGACGTATTCGTTCTGGCGCGGCATGACGCGCTTGATAACCGTCCGGCCCCCGGCCTGGCGGTCCAGCCGCGTGCTCAGGCTGATGTTCGAGCCTGACGCATCCCAGGGGTCGATGCTGGGGATCTCGGTCAGTTCCCAGGGCCGCGCGCCGAAGCGGAAATCAGCGGTCGTCAGGGCACCCACCGGGCAAATATCGGTCGTGTTGCCGGAGAAATAGCTGTCGAAGCCAGGATCGCTGTCGGTGATAATTTGCAGCGAGCGCCCGCGTTCGTGGAAGGCCAGCACATCGTCGCCGACGACCTCCTCCTGGAAGCGGATGCAGCGCGCGCATTGAATGCAGCGCTCTTCGTCCAGGAAGATCAGATCGCCCAGCGGCACATGCTTGTCCAGGTTGATCTTATCGCTAAAGACCATGCGGCTGGTGCCCGGCCCAAATTCCATCGTCAGGTTTTGCAGCGGACATTCGCCGCCCTTATCGCAGATCGGACAGTCCAGCGGGTGGCTCGTCAGCAGGAATTCCAATACGTTCTTGCGCGCCTGGGCTACCTGCTCGGTCTTGGTGCGCACGACCATGCCATCGCTGACCGTCTGCGTGCAGCCGGTTTGCAGCTTGGGGAACCAGCGCACCATCGGCTTGCCCGCGTCGTCATATTGAATCTCGCCGGTCGCACGGTCACGCTGGATACTGCCCAGTTCGATCAGGCACATCCGGCACATGCCCACCGGGTCCAGCTTGGGGTGGTAGCAGAAGATCGGGATCTCGATGCCCTGACTGCCGGGCCGCATCCACCAGGTTCATCCCGGCAGGGACATCATATTCCACATCGTCAACGATAATCTTTACAGTGTCCGCCATACAAAAGCCTCCACAAATCGCGGCCTGGGCACGCGCCTTACGCTCTTTTGCGCTTCAGTTTGCGCTGCGCTGCTTCCAAGCCGATCTCGGCCTGGTCACGCAGCACCTGGGAAAGCAGCCCCCAGTCGTCTTGCTCATACTGCTGGGCGGCCATGTTCAGCGCCCGTTCATAATCGCTCAGCCGCCCCGGCGTAGTCGCCCGTTTGCAGCCGCAGGTCGCCCCGCAGGACGTAATTCGACGCGCCGTCCGGGTCGTTTGCAATGGCCCGGTCGAGTGCCTCCAGACGCTCGGCTGGAATGCGCGGCGGCGAGAAAATCCGTTCGCGCAGCCAATCCCAGAAGCTCTCGCCATTTTCATCGTCTGAAAACGGCGCGGTCATCCACTAACCCCGGCTGGTGCGGCACGTCGCGCACGCGCGGCCCTTGCCGCCAGAGGGCAGCCGGTAGCTTCTTCGACTTCTTTCGGCTGGACGTGCTGCTCGAAATCCGCCGGGAAGTTCTTGATCGTGTGAATGATCGGGTTGGCGGCAAAATCGCCCAGGGCGCAAAGCGTTGACCCGGCCATGTTCTTCGCCACGTTGTCGATCAGCTTCACGTCTTCCGGCTTGCCCTCGCCCGCCATGATGCGATCCAGCACCTTGTCCAGCCAGTAGGTGCCCTCACGGCAGGGGGTGCATTTGCCGCAGCTTTCGTGCTTGAAGAACTTGGTCACCTTCGAGGCCACCCAGGTAATATCGACGCTGAATTGTCCATCACAATCACCGAGGCCGAACCGAGGATCGTGCCGATGCCCGCCATGTCCTCATAGCTCAGCCTGAGTATCCAGCACCTCGTCCGTGCCGGGCACAATCGGGCCAGAGCCGCCGGAGGGCAAAATCGCCTTGATGTCCTCCGGGTCACAGCCGGCCATATCCACCAGCAGGTCGCGGAAAGTCGCGCCCAGCGCCAGTTCATAATTGCCTGGCCTGGGCACATGCCCGCTGACGCAGAAAATCTTGGTCCCGCTGCTCTGCTCGGTGCCGATCTTCTTATATTCGTCCGCGCCGTTGACCATAATCCAGGGCACGTTCGACAGAGTTTCGACGTTATTGACGACAGTCGCTTCTTTATAGAGGCCGCCACCCTTCTGTGCCGGGAAAGGTGGACGCACACGCGGTTGGCCCAGCAGGCCTTCCAGGCTGTTGAGCAGGGCGCTCTCTTCGCCGCAGATATAGGCCCCCGCGCCCAGATGCGTATACATCGGGCAGGAGAAATCCGAGCCGCAGAATATTCTCGCCGACAAAACCGGCCTTTTCTGCGTCGGCGATGGCCGCGTCCAGCTTGGCCGCCACATCCCAGAACTCGCCGCGCAGGTAGATGTAGACCGCCGTCGCCTGGATCGCATAGGCGCAGATCATCGCGCCTTCGATCAACTGGTGCGGGTTGGTCTCCATAATCTCGCGGTCTTTGAAGGTGCCGGTCTCGCTCTCATCGGCGTTGACCGTGACGTACTTGTTCGGCTCATTCTTGGGGATGAAGCTCCACTTCACGCCCGCCGGGAAGCCCGCGCCACCGCGCCCGCGCAGGTTCGAGGCTTTCACCTCGTCGATCACCGCCGCCGGCTCCATGCCGAGGGCCTTCTTCAAGCCTTCGTAGCCGCCGTTGGCAACGTAAACATCGAACTGGTCGATGTTCTCGATCTCGCGGCCCCGCAGTACGATATGTCTCTGCTCTACCATTGCGCCCCTACTTTGCTTCCAGCTCGGCCCGCTTTTCTTCGATAAACGCCTTCATCTTCTCCATGTCCAGCTTTTCCATGTAGTGGAAATTGCACTGGAGCATCGGCGCTTTATCACAGGCTGCCAGACACATGACATGTTCGACCGTGAACAGGCCATCCTCCGACGTGCCACCTTCGTCTACGCCCAGATATTCCTTGAGTTCCTTATGGAATTCCTCGGCCCCATTCAGCGCGCAGGGCAGGTCCGTGCAGACCTGAAGCCAGTACTTGCCTTTGGGCTGTTCGGAATACATGGTGTAGAACCCGGCGATAGAGCGCACCTGGGTCGGCTCCATTTCGCACAGTTCCGCCACTTCGGCGATGCCTTCCGGGCTGACCCAGCCGTATTCCTCCTGCGCGATATACAGCAGGGGCATCACAGCGGAGCGTTTATCCGGGTATTTGGCGAAATGCGCCTGGATTCGCGCCTCGTACTTCTGGTCTTTAATCGACATAGTCGTTCCTAGCGGTCACTATCACCCAGTACAACATCCACACTGCCAATGATCGCCACCAGATCGGCGATGAAATGCCCCTCTGCGAGGATTGGCAGCGAGCTGATATGCATAAACGATGGCGTCTTGAAATGAACCCGGCGCGGTTTGTTGCCGCCGGTCCCGTGCAGGTAGCAGCCGATCTCGCCGCGCGGGCTTTCGACAGCTGACGTAGACTTCCTCGTCCGGCACATCGAAGCCTTCGGTCCACAGCTTGAAGTGGTGGATCACGGCCTCCATGCTCTGGCCCAATTCATGGCGCGGCGGCGGCACAAACTTACGGTTGTTCGAGCGGAACACACCCTTATCCGTCAGGCGCTCCAGGCCCTGCTCCAGAATCTTGACCGATTCGCGCAGTTCCCTGACACGGCAGAGGAAACGGTCATAGACATCGCCGTGATCGCCCAGCGGCACGTTAAACTCGAAGTTCTCGTAGCCGCTGTAGGGCATGGCCTTGCGAATGTCCCAGTTGACGCCGCTGCCGCGCAGGCTCGGCCCGGTCATCCCCCAGGCCAGCGCCTTATCCGGCTCGATCACGCCCACGCCCTGGGTACGATCCAGCCACAGCGGATTCTGTTCCAGCAGCGCTTCATAATCGTCCACCGCGCCCGGGAACTCATCCAGGAACTTGCGCAGCGCGGGCTTGAAGTCCGGCGTAATATCGCGCCAGACGCCGCCGGGGCGGAAGTAACTGCCCATCATGCGCTGGCCGGAGAGCATCTCCAGCATATCCAGCACTTTTTCGCGCTCGCGGAAGCAGTACAGCAGGACGCTCATCGCGCCCAGATCAATCGCGTGCGTCCCCAGCCAGACCATATGGCTGGCGATACGCTGGAGTTCCAGGGCCACCACGCGGATCAACTGCGCCCGTTCCGGCACATCCAGGTCCACCAGCTTCTCGACCGCCATGCAGAAGGCCATATTGTTCGACAGCGGCGAGAGATAATCCATGCGGTCGGTCAGCGTGACCGCTTTCTCGTAGGTCTTGGATTCGATGTTCTTCTCGATGCCCGTGTGCAGATAGCCAATGTCCGGCAACGTGCTCACAATCCGTTCGCCGTCCAGTTCCAGCAGCAGACGCAGCACGCCGTGCGTACTGGGATGGTGCGGCCCCATGTTGAGCAGCATCGTCTCGCCGGTAATGGCGCGTTCTGAGACCAGCCCTTTGAGGTCCTCGACGCTGCCTTCCCATTTGCCTTCTTGAATCGATTCCTGCGGAGATTGTACGAGGGCCATGAGTCGTTCCTTTTACTTTTTCGCCAGGGGCTTGTGCTTCAGAACCTCTTCAACATTGAAGGAGAACTGCACCTGTTCGTAGCCCAGCGGATAATCTCGTCGCTGCGGGTGCCCCTGCCAGTCCTCCGGCATCAACACCCGGCGCATATCAGGATGCCCATCGAAGCGAATGCCCATCATGTCGAAGACCTCGCGCTCCAGCCAGTTCGCCCCCGGCCAGACGCCGGTCATCGTGGGCACGACCGGGTCGTCTTCGGGCACGTAGACTTTCACGCGGATACGGCGGTTATAGAGCATCGAATAGAGATGGTACGACAGGCCAAAACGCTCCGGGCGGGTCGTTTCCGGCCAGTAATCGACCGCGCTGATGTCGGAGAGGAAATTGTAAACTAGACCGGTCGTATCGCGCAGAAAGCTGCGCCGTCTCGACCACCCGCTCCGGGTCCACGATCAGTGTCGTCTCGTCACGAAACTGCTTGACATCCAGCAGTACATCCGGCAGCGCTTCGCGCAGCGCCGCCACCGGGTCACGCGCATCAGGAATTTGCATCGCTCAGGCCCAGTCCGAAATCGTCTCGCCATGCACCTGCTGGTGCAGCGTCAGGATACCATGCAGCAGTTGTTCCGGGCGGGGCGGGCATCCGGCGACGTAGACATCGACCGGGATAATCTCGTCCACACCCTGCACGACGGCATAGTTGTTGTAGACACCGCCGCAGGAGGCGCAGTCGCCCATCGAAATGACCCACTTGGGGTCGGACATCTGATCGTACAAGCTGGCGCACGACCGGTGCCATCTTGCGCGTCACACGCCCGGAGACGATCAGCAAATCGGCCTGCCGGGGGGTGGCGCGGTTCAACTCCATGCCAAAGCGTGACATATCGTAATTTGACGCCTGCGTACTCATGTATTCGATGGCGCAGCAGGCCAGGCCAAACAACAGCGGCCACATGGCCCCGGTACGCGCCCAGTTGATCGCCTCATCGAGCGTCGTGGTGACAACGCCCAGGTTGCCCAGCTTTGAACTTACTCCCATTCCAATGCTCCCGATTTCCACTCGTATGCAAGCCCGATGGTGAGAATGAGCGTAAACACCCCCATCGTCACCAGGCCGTAGACCGCCAGATCGCGGAAAATCACGGCCCAGGGCAGGAAGAAAATGACTTCGATGTCAAACAGAATAAATAACACGGCCACGAGGTAATACTGGACCGGGAGTCTGGCGCACTGCCGGGCCAATCGGCTTCATACCGCTCTCGTAAGGCGCAGCCTTGCGCGACGAGGGACGGTGTGGCCCAAAGATGCTCGAAATGAACAGAATCAGGAGGGTCACAAGGAACGATATAACCAGCAAAGCGGCGATTGGAGCAAAGGCGTCTAAGGCCATTCACTGCCTCCATCCGTTTGTTCAAATTGGAACAAGTATGATCTCCCAGAACATAGCACATCTCAACCCCAGTGTCAAATATACCCCATACTGCGGATTATGCGAAGGTTTAACCGGGATTTGACTTGGGTTTTCGCGGCTTATGGCTATGATTAAGTGGAGTATAAATGGAAGGACTCACAGATGGCGATTCAGAGCGAAACTCTGCTTATCCCTGGCGGCACGCAGGGCCTCAGCGGCTACCTGGCGCAGCCCTCTGGCAGCGGCCCGTACCCCGGCCTGATCGTCATCCACGAGATCTTCGGCCTCAACGAGGACATACGCGGAATCGCCGAGCGATTTGCAGGCGAAGGTTACGCCGCGCTGGCGGTCGATCTCTTCGCCGGACGCAATCGAACGGTCTGTATGGCGCGCTTTATGGCGAATCTCTTTCTCAACAGCCTGGGCAGCGGGGCGATCCGCGATCTAAAAACCAGCCTGAGCTATTTGAGCGCCCTACCCCAGGTAGACGGCAATCAAGTCGGAGCGATTGGATTCTGCCTGGGCGGGAGCTTCGCCGTCGCCTGGGCCTGCACCGATGCGCGCTTGCAGGCGGTCGCGCCCTTCTATGCCATGAACCCTCGCCCACTGGAGGCAGTCAAACGAGCCTGTCCGGTAGTCGGCTCCTATCCTGAAAGCGACTTCACCGCAGGCGCAGGTCAGAAGCTGGGGACCGTCTTAGATACCCAGGGGATCGCGCACGACATCAAGGTCTATCCGGGCGCGACGCATTCCTTCTTCAATGGCCGCCGCGAGGCGAACGCCGCCAATCAAGCCGCCGCAGCCGACGCCTGGGCGCGCGTCACGGCCTTCTTCGAATCACATCTGTCAGCAGACTAAACACTCACAACAGTGCATCTATCTTGCCAAAATTGAGATAGCGATCCGCAAAATCATGTACCCATTTCGCAGTGGTAGCCTGCAAAACCGCGTTAGTCACCGACTCTAACGTCCAGACGGCAAAGCTATCAGTACTGGTCAAACAATTCAGGTAACTCTGCACTGCGTTCTGACAATTCATGTTACCTTCTGGATATAAGAATACAAAGAACCCGTCGTCAAAGATATCAACCTGTCGCAACACTCCAGCCAGCAAGTGATCGCGCCATATCTGTTGAAGAGGCCTCGTCATTAGTGCAGAGCGTTTTGACGTCAAGAAACATCCCATTGAGTTGGCGACTTCATCGTAACGTGGTTTGTGCGATGCCGGGTTATCGTTGAGGTTCTCATGATATTTGACTTCGATGCCAACAAATCCATTCTTACCAGACTTCGTCCGATACGTCACATAAACATCAAATGCTGACCCATCCGCCAAGTACCGACGATCCCCTCGTCCCGGTGAATGCTCGAATTCAATTCCTGTAACTCTCGCGCTCCTGCTCGCGGTTAGCCTGTCGAATACTTTGGTAGCTAGATCCAAATCATTTTGCAGTTCGGCAAACAGATTGAAACACAGTGGTTGGCTTGAAAGCAGATTGTCATAAATACGGGGTTCGCTTATTACCTTACCAGAGCGTGCCTTGTTCTTCACTTCGCAGATCACCACATGTCGGATTGTATCCGTTAGGTAGTTAGATAGGGTTTCCTGCGCCCAGGGCATTGCCAAACGTGAACCAAGTGGCCTCTCTTTGTGAATTCCAATGGGATAATTCTGTTGTTCGCGCCATATCGACTGAAGAAGGCGTGCCCGACGCTGAAAGGCATTATCGTCGGCTACTTCTACATGAAACAGTTCAGCTAGTTCAACTAATTGTCTCGATGTCACTCTCACCCCCTCATCGCAAACAAAAAGGCGGGGTTGTCTCCCGCCTTAATGATAGATCAAAGATTGACTTGATGGTGCCCTACATCTCCAGGTAATCCCGAAGCTGGCGGCTGCGGGTGGGATGACGCAGCTTGCGCAGGGCCTTGGCCTCGATCTGGCGGATGCGCTCACGGGTCACGCCGAAATGCTTGCCAACCTCTTCCAGCGTGTGATCCTGGCCGTCCTGCAAACCAAAGCGCAGTTCCAGCACCTCGCGCTCGCGCTCGCTCAGCACGCCCAGCGCCGAACGGATCTGCTCTTTGAGAAGCTGGCGGCTGGCCGCGTCCACCGGGCCGAGGACGTTGTCGTCGGGGATAAAATCGCCCAGGATGCTGCTGTCCTCCTGACCAATCGGCATCTCCAGGCTCATCGGCTCCTGGCTGATGCGCATGATCTTACGCACCTTCTGGGCCGCACGCCGCAGTTTGCGCTGCAAGCCGGGGTCCATGCGGATGCCCTCTTTGCGGATGGCCTTGATCGCCTCAGTCTCTTCCGGCGTCAGGAAATCCATCTCCAGCGCGATCTGCTCTGCGCTCGGTTCACCGCCCAGTTCCTGGATCAGATTGCGCTGCACACGCATCAGGCGGTTGATCGTCTCGACCATGTGAACCGGGATGCGGATGGTGCGTGCCTGATCGGCAATGGCGCGACTGATCGCCTGGCGAATCCACCAGGTCGCATAGGTGCTGAATTTGTAACCTTTGGTGTGGTCGAATTTCTCGACGGCGCGCAGCAGGCCGATGTTGCCCTCCTGGATCAAGTCCAGGAAGTTGATGCCCCGCCCCATGTAGCGCTTCGCCACGCTGACCACCAGCCGCAGGTTGGCGCGAGTCAGGGCCTCGGTAGCGATTACCGCCTTCTGCTCGACCATATCGAAGCGATCCGGCAGGTCCTCGACCACATCCGGCTCGGAATCCAGATACTTCTGGAAGGCCTTCGAGGTGGGCAGCTTGCCGCTTTCGTTATACTGCTGGCGCAAAAAATATTGCAGGTCCAGCGGCAGGACGTACAGCCCCTGCACCACGCTAAACATGCGCCGCGCCAATTCAGTCCAGAGTTCGTCACGGCCCCATTCGCGCTGGTTGAGATACTGCCGGACATAGGAGGCTGCGTCAATGTCCCAGCTATCCTGGATCAGCACCACCTCGTCGATGATCTTCTGCAGGTCCGGTTCAGACGCCTGGAAAGCCTCTGCCCCTTCCATCACCTCGCTCCAGTCGCGGGCGAGTTCCTCAAAGACCAGTTCGATCACGCGCCTCGGTTCCGGCACGCCGGTTGTTTCATGGCCGTTTTCGACCACCGAGAGCAAATCGATTACTTGCTGAAGCTGGTGATCCGCCGCAATGTGGATGCTCAGCCAGGTCTCGCGGTTGGTATCCAGCAGCGGAACCTGCCCGATCTCCTTGAGATACATCCGCACGGGATCATCGGCAAGCGAAATCGCCCCCAGCACGGAGTCCTCTTCCTCCATATCGTCTTCGAGGTCTTCCAGATCCTCATCGTCCGGTTCATCGACACTGCTGAGCATTTCGCCGCTGTCGTCATCCGAACTACTGTCGTCCAGATCCTCGTCCTCGATCTCTTCGTCCTCTTCTTCGAAATCGTCGTCTCGCCGCAACTCGACTTCCTTAGGGGACCGTACTCGATTTCTTCTTTTCGCCATCGCTCTTCACAATCACCTATTCAGCATTCGCAGGATGGGCGAACGGTGCTGCCACCGCTCAGACTTTATCCTTAATGGGCCGCTCAAGTTCCGCATCAATGATCGCCTTTGCCTTGATCGACCATTGAATGCGCCGGTGCAGCTCCTCCTGTTGAGCCGCTTCCGGGTCCATGAGCGCAAAATACAGGTCTTCGCGCTCGCGCTCGATGCGCTGTCGGCGCAAGCGCAGGGCATTCTTCATCAACTGCACACCAGGATTCACCACCTGACTGTGACGCAGGACCACCGGCAAATCCATCGAGAGACCGTGCCGGAGCTGTGCGCGCAACTGGTCAGTGCTGTCTACCATGATCTCATCGCGCAGAATCTGCCGCAGCAGTTCGTCGACACTGGCGACGATGTAGTCCAGGTTGGCATAGTCGTCCTGGGCCAGCGATTCAATAAAGACCTCCATCAGCGCGCGCAGATCCCCCTGGCTGAAATCCGCCGGACCGAAGTCTTCCAGCGGCCCCCAGCGCAGCGACTCGTCACTGCCTGCCAGTTCGCGCAGCTTGCGATTGATCTGGTAGAACAGGTCTGGCTGCTCCATCAAGCCGCGCAGACAGTCCAGCTCCCAGCGCAGCGACTCGCGGCCCTGTGATCTGGGTCTTGACGGAGCCGCCTCTTCCTCGTCCGGCATATCCCCGGCCAGCGTATCGTAATCACGCGGCGGGGGTTCCTCAGACGTCTCCATAGTACGACGCGGCGCGCGGGCACGTTCAATCGCCTGCTGCTCAGCCGCCCAGACCAGCAGTTCGCGCTCGGCCATGTGCAGCCGCATCGCCAGCTTCTGCAAATTGTCCTGCTTATACAGGTCATTCTCCGAAGCCAGCAGCATCGGCAGCACGCGCCGGGCCACCGCCTCGCGTTCCTGCACCGTCGCCTGAGGCGGCAGGCTGGCCGTCTCGGTCTCGATGACGTATTCGGCCACCGGCATGGCCGCGTCCACCAGATCCGGCCACAGCGCCGGGTCTTCGCGCAGCAGATCGTCAGGGTCCTTCGCGCCCGGCACCTGCAAAATCCGCAGATCAACTGCCAGCTTCCCGGCATAATCCGCCGTCAGCACCTGACGCGCCACTTCGAGGCTGCGCATGGTCGCGTTCTGACCGGCGGCGTCGCTGTCCAGCGCCATGATGATGCGCTGCGCATAACGCGGCGTCAGAGCCTTCAACTGCGGTTCGGTGAGCGCCGTGCCCATCTGCGCCACCACGTTCAGATAACCCGCCTGATGCGCCTGGATGGCGTCCATATAGCCTTCGACGATCACCGCCGTTTCGCCGTCGCGGATGGCTCGCTTGGCCCGGTCCAGGCCAAACAGCACATGACTCTTGTCGAAGAGCGGCGTCTGCGGCGAGTTGAGGTACTTGGGGTTATCGTCCGCCGCCAGCGCCCGCGCCCCGAAGCCGATCACCCGGCCCCGCTCATCGCGGATCGGGATCATCAAGCGGTTGCGGAAGTAATCGTAAGCCCCACCCCGGTCATTACGCCGCGCCAGCCCGACCGCGACCAGATCGTCCTCCTGATAGCCCAAAGCGATCAGAAAATCCAGCGTCGTCTGCCAGCCATCCGGCGCGTAGCCGATCTGGTAAACGCTGACCGTCTCCTCATTGAAGCCGCGCGTCTCGTGGACATAGCGCAGCACCGCCTCATTGCGTCCCAGTGCGTCCTGGTAGAAATCCGCCGCCGCCTGCATCAGCCCGCGCATCGAATCCAGCCACTCGGCCCGCTGTTTCTGCTCGGCGCTCTGCTGGTGGACCTCGACCCCGGCCTGCTGGCCCAGCGCTTCCAGAGCCTCGCGGAAGTCCCAGCCGTGATACTTCTGCGCGAAGCTGATAATATCGCCACCCTCTGCACAGCTCCCAAAACAGCGCCAGGTCTGGGTTTCCGGGTTCACGACGAAAGAGGGCGTCTTCTCGCTGTGAAACGGACAACAGGCCTTGAAGTTACGACCCGCTTTTTTGAGGGGTACAAACTGGTGGATATAACTGACAATGTCGAGTTGGGTCTTGATTTCGTCGGTAACCGACATCTTGGGCCAGACCTCTCGCAAACTGTAGACGAATTATAAGTATGAGTGGGCAGACATGCAACCAGAAAAGGTTGAACATCTGTGCCATTATAGCAAATCAATGGAAGGCTGTGCAGGCTAGATGTTAGAAAATAAAAACCGGCGCAGCATCGCTGGCCGGATTCATGTGAGCTAAGCCTGGTGACGCGATCAACGCACCTGCCGCAGAAGTTTAGCGATCCCCTGGCGAATCTCCTCGCGGTTCTCGCGTTCTTTCAGAATGTGATAGGCCATCGGAGCCACCGAGACGAGGATAATAACGAACACAATCGGCAGCAGGAAGCGGTCAATATCGGGGATACTGCGGCCCAGGAAATACCCGGCCAGCGTCACGCCCACCGCCCACAGGAAGCCGCCGATCATGTTGAATATCACAAAACGCCGGTAATTCATCGTGCCGATCCCGGCCACGACCGGGGCAAAGGTGCGCACAATCGGCACAAAGCGGGCCAGCACAATCGCCTTGCCGCCATATTTATCATAGAAGGCCTGCGCCCGTTCGACATGTTTCTTATGGAACAGGACCGAATCTTCACGCTGAAACAGCCGTACCCCGGCCTGCCGCCCGATGAAATAGCCTGTGCTGTCACCGACCACTGCGGCGATGAAACAACCAATCAGCAGCACCGGCAGCGAAAAGACCGGTTCGTTGAGCGAGGCCAGGAAACCTGCCGTAAACAACAGACTATCGCCCGGCAGGAAAAAGCCGATCAGCAAGCCCGACTCGGCAAAGACTATTCCAAAAACCCCAATATACCCAACGGTGGTGAGAAACGATTCCATGTGGTTTGACCATTCTCAGTTGACGAGACGAAAAAACCGGAGACAGTGAACATATTGTACACTGATACCAGCCTGTACCAGCATAAACATCCCAACCATACGGGCACCTAACGCAGCATTAGAATCCGCTGAGGTGACTGAGGTCGGCGCGCCCGTGCTGCATGGCACTGATGGCTTGCAGCAGGCCCAGCCGGTTATGGCGCAGCGCTTCGTCGTCGGCGTTGACCAGCACGGTGTCGAAAAACGCGCTTACCGCCGGGACCATCGGCGCGAAGGCGGACAGGAAGACATCGACATTTAAGCCGTCTTCAAGCTTCGTGTGGGCCGCCGTGTAGGCTTGATACAGCGCCTGTCTCCTGAGGTTCGACCAGCAGGTCTGGCTTGACGTGATAGCGCTCGCTCTCGCCGCGCGTGATGCGTACACAGCGGGCGAAGCTGTCCAGAATCGGCTCCCAATCGTCCCGCTGGACCCAATCGCTCAGTTCGCGCACGCCGACCGACGCCCGGTACGGGTTGCCCGCCTGGGCCGCCATGACCGCCGCCAGCACATCCGCCGCCCAGCCCTGATCGCCCAGCCAGACCTGCAAACGCCCGCCGATGAAATCCAGCACCTGCCCCAATGCCTCGTGGCTGACGTCAACTGGTTGGGCTGAGGCCACCAGTTCCAGAAGCGGCATCAGGTCAATGTCGAAGTGCCGGTCCACCATAATCTGGATGATACCCAGCGCCGCCCGCCGCTGTCCATAGGGGTCCGCTGTCGATTTGGGGGCCAGCCCAACCGCAAACAGACCTACCAGACTATCCAGCCGGTCGATCAGCGCCAGCAGCGCCCCGGCCTCGCTCGGCGGCAGCATATCGTCAGCCCCGCGCGGCAGCCAGTGTTCGAAGATCACGTTGGCGACCTCCGGCGGATAATCGTTGAGCAGCGCGTATTCGCGGCCCATGATCCCTTGCAGCGAGGTCATCTCGATCACCATCTGTGTGACCAGGTCCGCTTTCGCCAGGTGCGCCGCCCGCTGCGCAATCGCCAGCACCGTCCCATCGAGGTCCAGTAGACGTCCGGTTGGCTCGACCAGCGAGGCCACGCGCTGGTTTTTATCGAGCATCGAGCCGAGGTCTTCCTGGAAGGTCAGGGTCGAAAGGCGCGGCAGATACTCCGCCAGTGGTTTCTTGATGTCTTCCTTATAGAAGAAGTCCGCGTCGGAGAAGCGCGCCCGCAGCACGTGTTCGTTCCCGTGGACGACATTTTCCAGGTGATTGTCGTCGCCATTGCGCACGGCGATGAAATAGGGCATCAGCTTGCCCGCTTCATCTTCGACCGCGAAATAGCGCTGGTGCTTGCGCATGACCGCCATCAGCACCTCGCGCGGCAGGACCAGATGTTTGGCCTCGAAGCTGCCGCGAAAGGCCGTTGGCACTTCGATCAGGTTCACGACCTCGTCTAACAGGCCGGGATCGTCCGGGATGCGCCCGCCGACTTCCTGCGCCAGCGCTTCGATCTGCGTCCGCACCGCTGCCCGCCGTGCTTCACGATCCAGCAGAATGCCCTGCTGCTTGATGGTGTCGAAATACTGTGTCGGGTTCTGAATGTTCTGCTGAAGCGAGCCGTACTGCCGCGCCCCGCGTGAGCTGCTGCCGCTGATCGTGTCGGCATAACTAAAGGGAATCACGGCCTCGCCGTACAGCGCCACGATCCAGCGGATAGGCCGCGAGAAGCTGACCCCACTGGCATTCCAGCGCATCGATTTGGTGAAATTGATGCTCGCCAGCAGGCCCGGCAGCGCTTCGGCCAGTACCTCCGTCGCCGGACGTCCCACACTTTTCACCAGCGCGACGACGTACTCGCCGCCGTCGATACTCTCGACGCGCAAATCGTCCACACTGACGCCCTTGCCGCGTGCGAAGCCTTCTGCCGCTCTGGTCGGCTTGCCAGACTCGTCATAGGCGCGGCTGGCGGGCGGCCCCTTCTCAATCTGTTCCAGGTCCGGCTGGCGGGCGGCGACGTTCAGAGCATGAACGACCAGACGGCGCGGCGTGGCATAAACATTCAGGCCCGCGTGTGACAGGCGCGCCTCGGCAAAGAGCGTTTCGGCCCCGCTTTGCAAAGCGGCCAGCGCGGTATCCACATCCGCCGCTGGGAGTTCCTCAACACCGATCTCCAGCAGGAAGTCCGCCGCCTCGGTCGGCACGTCAGGCATGGCAGGAAGCTCCGGCACCGGGGGCGCGTGCCACTGCGTGTTATCAATCGGGAAGCCTAGCGACTCGCGCTGCTCGACAAAGGCCTGCGCGATACTGCGCGTCATGGTGCGCATCCGCCGGAAATGAGTCGCGCGCTCGGTCACGCCAATCGCGCCGCGCGCATCCAGCACATTAAACAGATGGCTGCACTTGAGGATGTAGTCATAGGCGGGGATCAGCGCCCCGGCTTCGAGCGCCCGGTAATGCTCGCGCTCGTAGACGTTCAGCGTCTGGCTCAGCCCCTCGACATCGGCGATCTCAAAATAATAACGGCAGTGGTCGATCTCACTCTGAAGGTAGACATCGCCATAGCTAAGGTCGCCCAGCCAGTCGATCTCCCAGACCGAGTTTTTACCTTGCAGCGCCAGCACAATGCGCTCAATGCCGTAGGTGATCTCGACAGCGACCGGCTCGCATTCCAGGCCGCCCGCCTGCTGGAAGTAGGTGAACTGCGTGATCTCCTGGCCGTTGAGCCAGACCTCCCAGCCCAGGCCCCAGGCCCCCAGCGGCGGACTTTCCCAGTTATCTTCGACGAAGCGGATGTCCTGCTCCGCCGGGTTCAGCCCCAGCGCCTTGAGCGACTCCAGGTAGATTTCCTGCGGGTTGCCAGGGTCCGGCTTGAGGATCACCTGGTACTGGTAGAACATCTGCATCCGGTTCGGGTTCTCGCCATAGCGGCCATCGTCCGGGCGAATCGACGGCTCGACATAGGCCACGCGCCAGGGTTCCGGCCCCAGCACGCGCAGCAGAGTCGCCGGGTTATTGGTGCCCGCGCCCACCTGGATGTTGTAAGGGTTCCACAGAACGCAGTGCTGCGCCGCCCAGAATTCATTGAGTTTGAAGATCACTTCCTGGAAGCTAAGAGCCATGCCATTATCCGAATCGTCTGTCATGCGGGTACAGGCTTCGTATTATAGAAGGAAGCTGGCCGATTATCGAGGGAGACCTGCTGCGCCTCGACTTTGCAGGAATCAGAATGATGCTATATTAAAAATGCGGTATTTCGCATCTCGTTTTTTTGATGGTCTGTTTCGTCACTTTATATAAGTAGAGGACACCATGACTGCCTTAAGTTCGGTTGCAAGTATCGGGGCCGCCAACAGCAAGAAGCTGGAAAAGGCGGGCATCAAATCAGTGGAAGCCCTGCTGGAGCAAGCTGCCAAAGTCAAAGGTCGCCAGGCATTAGCCGAGCAGACCAAAATCGACGAGGCGAAGCTCCTGGCCTGGGTCAACCGCGCGGACATCTACCGCGTCAAGGGGATCGGGGCACAAAGCGCCGATCTGCTGGAGAAAGCCGGTGTAGAGACCCTGGCAGCGCTCGCCAAGAGCAAACCCGCCGTCCTGCACACGGCCATCACGGAAGCCAACGCCAAAGCCAAGAAAAAGGCGCTCAAACAGGTGCCCTCGGAAAAGGTGATCACCGGTTGGATTACCCAGGCAAAAGGACTGCCCAAGCTCGTCAGGGCCTGAGCCGCAAAGTCAATCAGCAGAATGTGAGTATGCCTGGCAGAAACGCCAGGCTTTTTGTATTAGGCAGAAAAAGCGTAACGCCCTGACTGCGCCAGTGTTTTAAGTTGTGATGAGTAAAACGAAAACGATGCAATGAAACGACCCTGGAACCGAAAGCAGCAGGATTTCAGTGCCTTGAGCGACAGCGAACTGGTTCAACTGGCGAAAGACAACCAGGAAGCCTTTGGCACCCTGTACGAACGCTACGTGAACAAGATCTACAATTACGTCTACTACCGCACGGGCAACCATCATGACGCTGAGGACCTGACGGCGATGGTCTTTTACCGCGCGCTAGGCCATATTCAGAACTACCACGAGCGCGGCATCCCCTTCCAGGCCTGGCTCTATCGCATCGCCCACAATCTGGTTGCCAACTGGCACCGCGACCGGGGACGGCGCAAGATCATCGCGCTGGAAGATTACATCGGCCCGGACCCTGACGACGAATCGCCCGACAGCGAGACTGAATCCGCTGAAGAACGAGCGATCCTGCTGGAAACGATCCGCACCCTGCCGGAGGAGCGCCAGCAGCTTCTAGTCCTTAAATTCATCGAGCGCCTGCCCAATGCCGAGATCGGCGAAATCATGGGCCGCACGGAAGGCGCTATAAAATCGCTGTACCATCGCACGCTGAGCGCGCTGCGCGACGAGCTTCGCCCCCGTCTCTATGACAGCATGACCGACAAAGAAGGCTAGAGCAATGGCTAAGTACACTGATCTCCAGGACCTCCTGGCTGCCATCACCGACAGCATCCTTTCCGGCAACCGTGATCTGGAGCGCATCGTTGATCCCCACGAACTGGAGTCGCCCGAAGTCCGCGACCTCGTTCAAGTCATCGACAGCCTCTACCAGAGTTTGACTCCAGTCACGCCCTCACCGCGCTTCGTCCGCCGTCTGCGAGAAGACCTGGACGGCACCGATACCAGCAACGTGCTGGTCAAGGTGCGCCGCCTGCCACCGCGGGTGCAGATCGCCGCCGGGCTGGCACTGGTCGCCGGGGTCTTCATCCTGTCGCGCCGGCGCGGCGCAGGCGAACCTGAAGCCCAGGAAACCCTGGTTGTTCAGTAGGCTGCAAGCAGGCCGGTTCAGGTTGCGTGCGGGCTGATTTCGAAGACTCCGCGTGATCGAAAGAAGCACACGTCGAACTCCATAAAGAAGTTGACCTGTCCCAATATGAGCGGCACAGTCTCCGCACGAGTCCAGGCAAAGGCCAGTCGAACCGGTACGTAATTAGCGACGATACCGTCCAACAGAATACCGCGCGCCTCGTAATGGGCCAGATTGCCCGATAACCGGACATCGATTAAGTGATCATCCCATACTGCGCCCAAATCCAGACCCAGTCCATAAGGTAAGACATTGACGTCTGCGCCCGTGTCAAGAAGTCCATATAGTTCGTACTGATTCGTTCCATATTGCAGAGTTATCGGCAGCAGGGGCCGCAAGCTTTCTTCCCGGCGAACATTACGAACTGAAACATAGGGATACTGCTCACGTTCAGCCATCGTGATCCCTATCTTCGTCGAGCATCTTTAATAACGTCGCAGCGGCTTCGGGCGCATCGTAGGGCGACCAGACTTCATAGGTCGCATCGTTGACAAGATGAACATTCTCATCCGCCGCCAGATCGCCAACCAGCATCTGTATAACGCGAAGCTTATCGGCCCGATTCAATTTCTGGAGTGCTTCAAGCAGTTGATTAGAAATCATCTCAGATGCTCCAATGACATCGACACCTCGAATTTATTATATCCTGTCTTGCGGCCCTCAATTACCTGCCCTTACAATACAGCACGGCTTCGCTTCCTCGGTTAAGTGCTATATTTTAGACAGTCAACAAACCAAGAAAAACGGCCATCCCCAGGCTTGACAATAGGAGTCGAAATTGTGTATACTTTGGGTTCGCAAAACCTCTACCGGTCGTCTCAATTTTATGACGTTGAGTCTTTGTGTTTCAATTGTATACATCCCACCTATCACCGACAGTGATCTGATCGCTGTGGGTGTGTCTCGTTTACCCGCCACCGTCAGCTAAGTCATTGAGGAGCGGAACAAGTGCAATTAAGAGACCGTATCAAGAACTATGCGCGGACTCCCAACTCGTTGGGGTTGCCATCACTCATCGAAATCCAGCTCCAGTCCTTCAACTGGTTCCGCGAACATGGCCTGGCCGAATTGTTCGACGAAATCAGCCCGATTGAGAGCTTCAACGGGCAGCTCAAACTCTACCTGCCGGGCAACCGCCCCGAAGCCAAAGAATTCGGCCTCAGCTACTGGTTCGAAGAACCCAAGTACAGCGAAGAAATCTGCCTCGAACGCGACATGTCCTTCGCCGCGCCGCTCTATGTGCGTGTGGCCCTGGTCAACCTTGAAGCGGGCGAAGAGGTGATGATCTCCGACATTTTCATGGGCGACTTCCCGCTCATGACGGAAAAAGGCACCTTTATTATTAACGGCACCGAGCGCGTCGTTGTCAGCCAGTTGATCCGCTCGCCGGGCGTCTACTTCGACGCCGAAGAGGACCGCACCACCGGGCGGCGTATGTCCAGCGCCAAACTGATCCCCGACCGGGGGGCCTGGATGGAATTCGAGACACGCAAGAGCGATTATCTGACGCTCAAGTTCAACCGCAAGCGTACTGTGCCTGTGACCATTCTGCTGCGCGCATTGGCCGCAGTGAGCGACGGCCTGGATCCATCGACCTCGCCGATTCAGACCGGCAGCGACGAAGAACTGCTGGCGATCTATGCCGATGTGGATAACGATACGGACCGCCAGTACATCGCCGCAACGATCAAGAACGAACCGGCCTGGGATCTGAAGAAGAACCAGACGGTCGCCGAGGCGGCCCTGCTGGAATTCTACCGCCGGATGCGTCCGGGCGATCCGCCAACACTGGATAATGCCCGCGAATACCTGGAAGGCCAGTTGTTCGACCAGCGCCGTTATGACCTGGAGCGCGTGGGCCGTTACAAGCTCAACCAGCGTCTGCAAATTGATAACATCATCTCGCGCGAGACCCGCACCATCACCAAACTGGACGTGGTCAAGCTGGTCGAGCGCATGATCGCTATCAACAACAATCAGGCCAACCCGAACGACATCGACCACCTGGGCAACCGCCGCGTCAAGACCGTCGGCGAACTGATCCAGAACAAACTGCGCATCGGCCTGCGCCGCACCGAGCGCGTCGTCAAGGAGCGTATGTCGATCCGCGAATCGGACAACATTTCGCCCGTGACGCTCATCAACATCCGCCCGGTCGTCGCCGCCATCCGCGAGTTCTTCGGCTCCTCGCAGCTTTCGCAGTTCATGGAGCAGACCAACCCGCTGGCGGAACTGACGCACAAGCGCACCCTTTCGGCCCTCGGCCCTGGCGGTCTGCGCCGTGAGCGCGCCGGTTTCGATGTGCGTGACGTGCATCACAGCCACTATGGCCGCATCTGCCCGATTGAGACGCCTGAAGGCCCGAACATCGGCCTGATTGGTCGTCTTGCCAGCTATGGCCGGGTGAACGAATACGGCTTTATCGAGACACCCTACCGCGAGGTCATCAAGTTCATGTCGCCGGATGACGAACAGATCATCGGGCGCACGGTGCGCGATGACATCGAAGACGACAACGGTAAGCTGCTGGCCGAAGGTGAAGCCATCATCGACCGTGCCCTGGCGAAGAAGCTCGCCAAAGCCAAGATCGAGCGCGTGCCGATCATGCCCTTCGTCACCGACAAGATGGTCTACATGTCAGCGGACCAGGAGGACAACTTCGTCATCGCCCAGGCCAACGCCCAGTTGGACGACCTGAAGCAGTTCGTCAACCGGCGTGTTTCGGCCCGTCATAATCAGCATTTCGCTGTCGTGCCTGCTCAGCGCGTCGATTACATGGATGTCGCGCCCCGGCAGATCGTGGGCATTAGCGCCGCCTTGATCCCCTTCCTGGAACACGACGACGCCAACCGTGCCCTGATGGGGTCGAACATGCAGCGTCAGGCTGTGCCGCTGCTCAAGCCGGATGTGCCGATTGTCAGCACCGGTATGGAGCGCAACGCGGCCTATGACAGCGGTCAGGTGCTCGTTGCCGAAGAAGACGGCGAAGTCACCAGTGTTCAGGGCGACCGCATCACCGTGCGCAACGAGGCCGGCGAGGAACGCATCTACCGGCTGCGTAAGTACAACCGCTCGAATCAATCGACCTGTATCGACCAGCGTCCGGTAGTCTTCAAAGGCCAGCATATCACCGGTGGGACGGTTATCGCGGATAGTTCGTCCACCGATCACGGCAATCTGGCCCTGGGCCATGACGTGCTGGCGGCCTTCCTGTCCTGGGACGGCGGCAACTACGAAGACGCGCTGCTCATCAGCGAGGACCTGCTGCGTCACGATAAGTTCACCAGCATCCACATCGAGAAGCATGAGATCGAAGCGCGCGATACCAAGCTCGGCCCGGAGGAAATCACCTACGATATTCCTAACGTCGGCGAGGACGCGCT
Source organism: uncultured Chloroflexia bacterium (assembly GCA_963772595.1). Classification (GTDB taxonomy): domain Bacteria; phylum Chloroflexota; class Anaerolineae; order Aggregatilineales; family Phototrophicaceae; genus CAVYXZ01. The sequence goes on from CAVYXZ010000007.1 coordinate 684,730, forward strand.
GAAGGACCTGGACGAATTCGGTATCGTCCGCATCGGTGCGGAAGTCAACGCCAACGACATTCTGGTCGGTAAGATCACGCCGAAGGGCGAGAAAGAACTCAGCCCAGAGGAGAAACTGCTGCGCGCCATCTTTGGCGAGAAGGCCCGTGAGGTGAAAAACTCCTCGCTGCGCCTGCCCAACGGTGACTCCGGTAAAGTCGTGGATGTGAAGACCTTCACCCGCGAGGAACACCGTGACCTGCCGGCTGGTGTCGAGAAAATGGTGCGTGTCAGCGTGGCGCAGCGCCGTAAGCTGACCGTCGGCGATAAGATGGCCGGGCGTCACGGTAACAAGGGCGTCATCTCCAAGATCGTGCCGATCGAAGACATGCCCTTCCTGAACGACGGGCGGACTATCGAGATCATCCTCAACCCGCTGGGTGTGCCGGGCCGTATGAACATCGGCCAGGTGCTGGAAATCCATCTCGGTTGGGCGGCGGAACGGCTCGGCTTCCGGGCTATCACGCCTGTGTTCGACGGCGCGAAGGAAGATGAGATTCAGGTCGAACTGGGCCGTGCCTGGATGATCGACCGGGCCTGGGACGCGATCACCGAACGCGCCTGGGAGTGGATCCAGCAGTTTGAATACAATCCTGAAGAACTGGAAGACGAGAACGAGGTGCGCCGCCTCTACATCCACGAATGGCTGGGGCAGCGCAGCGAATACGACGTCGAGATGCTCATCACCGATCAGATTTATGCCCGCCGCGCTGTGCTGCGCGAGTGGCTGCGCGAACAGGGCATTCACCCAGACGACGTGCTGCTGTTCGAAACCGAGGGCGTGACGCCTGAGGAACGCGCGATCCGTGACGCGAATGCCTTTATCGTGGCGCTGCGCCTGTGGATCCAGTGGGCTGACCCGGAACTGGAACTCCCGGAGGATGCTGACCGCCGCCAACTGCTCGAACATCGCCGATAACGTGATGCTGCGCACCGGCTACACGGTCCCGGTCTACGGCAAGCAGACCCTGTGCGATGGCCGCACCGGCGATCCTTTCGACCGGCCTGTGACCGTCGGCATGATGCACATGCTCAAGCTGGCGCATCTGGTCGAGGACAAGGTTCACGCCCGCTCCACCGGCCCCTACAGCCTCGTCACGCAGCAGCCGCTGGGCGGTAAGGCTCAGTTCGGCGGGCAGCGCTTCGGCGAGATGGAAGTGTGGGCGCTGGAAGCCTACGGCGCAGCCTACACGCTGCAAGAGATGCTCACCGTCAAGTCCGACGATGTGTCAGGGTCGTGTGAAGACCTACGAGGCCATCGTCAAGGGCGAGCCGATCGAGGAACCCGGCATCCCGACCAGCTTCCGCGTGCTGGTGAAAGAACTGCAAAGCCTCGGCCTGGCGGTCGAAGCCATCACCGAAAGCGGTGAGGTCATCAAGTTCGGCAAGGAAGATGAACGGGCGCGCCAGCCGCGTCTGAACACCGGCCTGCTGAGCCTCGCCAGCAGCGACGGCGGCGGCCAGGACTAAGCACTCCCCGATCAATAACGCGAAGGGCGACCCAGGTGGTCGCCCTTTTTTATGCTTCGCTGGCTTCTAGGAGGCTTCGTGCATCGCCGCCTCGAAGCCAGGCTGCGCACGCTCGATCATCTCCATAGAAGCCGTCAACGAGAGGCGGAAGAAGCCCGGCAGTTCCACAACCGTGCCTGGCAGCGCGAGAATCCTGTGCTTTGCCAGAATGTCGATGAAGGCCATGTCGTCCGCCATCGGTGCGCGCGGCAGCAGGTAGAAGGTGCCTTCAGGCGAATGCACATCATAACCCAATCCTCGCAGCCCACTCACCAGCCGGTCGCGCTTCTCCTGCAAGTGTTCAATATCAATCGACTGCTTTTCGATCTCTGGAAGCGCATGTTGCAGCAGTGCGTTAGGAAAAGCATAAGACTGCGCCAGCTGCGCGACCATCACGGCATGGCGAAGAACCTGACGCTCCGATTCCGGCATGGCCGGTGGTAGTGCTATGTAGCCGATCCGCTGGCCTGGCGCGAGCAGTGTCTTGCCGTAGGTGTAAAGCAGCAGGCTGTGCGCATAGGTAGCGGTCGGACTGTAATAAGAGTTACCGTCGAAGACGATACGGCTGTAGGCTTCATCAGATAGCAGATAGATGCTGCGGTCATTGCGCTGGCTGGCCCGTGTGAGAATCTCTGCCAGCGCCTGCAAGGTCTCCTGGGCATAGATTTTACCCGTCGGGTTGTGCGGGGAGTTGACGATTATCGCGCGCGTTCTGGGCGTGATGGCGGCTTCAATGGCCTCCAGGTCGAGATCAAAGCTGTGGGCTTTGACACTCACGCGCACCGGAGTCCCGCCTGCCTGGCAAATCAGCAGTTCGTAAAAGAACCAGGGTGGTGTGATGAAGATCACTTCGTCACCAGGATCTACCAGCGTATAAAGCGCTACCGAGATCGCGGCCCAGCCTCCATTGGTCATGAAGATGTCTTCTGGCTGGAAATCGACCCCACGCCAGCGGCGCAGACTCTCCGCAACTGTTCGCTGCGACTCTGGTTCGCTGAACTTATAAGCATACCAGTTCTTGTTCTGCGGCTCCGCCTGCTGTCGCAGTGCATCCACATAACCCGGCAGCGGGAATTCCTGCGGATTACCTAAGGTAAAGTCGTTTACATCAACCTCACCGACCAGCTTGCCATAAAGCGAGTCATTGAAAAAGCTGTTAAATGCCGCCATGCTTTGCGCAAGCTCTGTGATTCTACTTGCAGCGGGGGACTGACCGCTCATCTAAACGCCCTCTTCTCAATAATCGGAACACTGCATTATAGTTGAACTCCTGGTTTTCGCACAGCGAGCCGGGGCTTGGTGATTACTTGTTATAATGAGAAGAGAGTGAGCCGAGGTTTGACACTATGGTCGAGAAATCAGTCCTGCGCGGGATTACGGGCGAGATTGTAGCCACAGACGTCTCTTTCGAGGACTATCTCGAAAAGTACGCAGCGGATTATTGCGAATGGATTGAAGGGACTGTCGAGAAGATGTCACCTATTCACGACCGGCATGATTTATTCACACGCTATCTTGCCATTCTTTTCGCTACCTACTTTTCATTCCGTCAAGGCGGCCAGATCCGGCAGGCACCGTTTGTGATGCGCTTATCAGACAATCGGACGTTCTCGTGAGCCTGATCTTCAAATCATTCTACCTGGCAATCCGCACACCTTGACCCCGACTTATATGAATGGCCCTGCCAATGTCTGCATTGAGGTCGTGTCGCCGGAGAGCGTCCAGCGCGATCACGGCGCGAAGTTCGAAGAGTATGAAAAGGGTGGTGTCCCAGAATACTGGATCCTGGACCCTATGCACCGGGATACACGCTTCTATCGCCTCAATAGAGGCGGCGTCTACCAGCGTATCGAAACCGATGCGAATTACCAGACGCCGCAGTTACCCGGTCTTCGCCTTCATATTCCGACCTTGTGGGCAGACCCACTGCCTGATCCACCTCAAATGGTGGCCGATGTTCAGGCCATGCTCAACGCATGAACATCACCCACCGCCACGACTGGGACCTGAGGCCGGACGAAGCCATCGCCCTGCAAAAAGACATGGCGGGTGAGATCATCACGGATCGTCCGCTGGACCTGAGCGCTGTGAAATTGGTCGCTGGCGTGGATGTCAGCGTGCGCGAGAACGTCTCCCGTTCGGCGGTCGTCGTGATGACTTACCCCGACCTGCGATCGTCGAGACGGTCCGTGCCCAGCAGCCCACGCCCTTCCCTTACATTCCCGGCCTGCTCAGCTTCCGCGAAGGGCCGGTGCTGGAAGACTACTTTCTGCAAGCTGAGGACCGTGCCGGATGTTTTCATCTTCGACGGCATGGGCATCATGCACCCGCGCCGCCTGGGGATCGCCGCGCACATGGGCCTGTGGCTGAACATGCCGACGGTCGGCTGCGGCAAATCGAAGCTGCTTGGGCAGTTTGAGGAACCGGGCCAGGAAAAAGGCGACTTCAGCCCGCTGATCTACCGCAGCGAACCGCTCGGCGTCGTGCTGCGGACCCGGACGAACGTGAAACCGGTCTTCATCTCGCCCGGCCATCTGATCGACCTGGAGTCCTCAATCCGGCTGATTATGGCCTGTACACCCAAATTCCGCCTGCCCGAACCGGTGCGCGCTGCGCACAAAGCCGCGGGCGCTTTCTAACGCCGCAGCCACCACCAGACGTCCTCACCGGTAAAGCCGCAGCGCCGGAAGAACGCACCCGGATTATCGCGGTCCTCTACGATGCCGGAGACGGTCGTGAAGACCGCCCGTGTGCCGATGCGCCGCAGCAGTTCCCGCACCAGCGCCCGCCCCAGCCCGCGCCCGCGATAATCCGGCGAAACCTCGACCGTTTCAATCACCGCCTCGTGGACGGTCAGAATCCAGCAGGGCCACGCCCAGGCCAACCGGCTGCGCATTGGCCTCGTCCAGCAGCCAGAGCAGCAAATCTTGCGCGAAAGCCGGGCTGTCCAGCCAGTCCTGCGCGATGGCTAAGGCGGGGTCCTCAGCCAGTGCGACATGTCCACGCAGCGCCGCCGCGTCACCGGGCGTTTTGACCGCTGTCTGAAAGGCAAAGCCCTGCGGCAGCCTGACCTCTGAGAACGTCTCTGGACGATAGATCAGGCGGTAGCGCGAACTCCCAGCTTATGAAACCGGCCACCGTCGGCGCATCGAGAAAGTCCTGGTGAATCAGAGCGAAGCGCTGGTATTCCAGCCGCCGGTTGACCAGCAGCGAGGGCTGGCGCCCACTGCGCCGCCAGTAAACCAGCAGCGAGTCGTCGGTATACGCTTCCAGGCGGTTGACCCCCTGCGTATCGCGCGCCACCGAGGTCTCGATACCCTCCAGGCCGGGCAGCGTCTGCCACAGCGGCGCGGCCAATACCTGGCAGGGAGCCTGCAAATAAGCATCCATCAGAGCATATTGAAATTCATCCGGTAACATGGGGAAGGTCCTCAATAGAGACGCCGCCGTTGGCCTGCTGGTAGACGTCGATCTCGCCCATCACCTGCCGCAGGATGTCCAGCACGGTCGATTCGCTTTCGCCTGCCGACATGAAGCTGACAATGTAGCGCATGTCGCCGACGCTGAGCACCCCGGCATCATCGACCACGCGGCCAGTGGCGATGTCATCGGCAGGCAGGATGCCGTCCTTGCCGGTGTAGCCCGGCGGAAAAACGCGCTCGATGGGCGACTGGTAGCCGGTGGCGCTGGAAGGGATCGACAGTAGTTCTTTGGTCTGGTGGAAAATCTCGCGGAGCTGCTCGTGCGGCGTAAAGAACTCGCCCCGTGTGATGAAGTCATGGCCGCGCGCCAGATCCGCTGCCGTGAAGACGTTATCCACCTGGAAGTACTGCCCGTGAGCGCGCACCACGCGCCCGTTAATCGCCGAGGGCGCAAAGCGCGGATCGGTCATGCCGACAGTCGGGCTGCCTTCCCAGTTCCAGGTGTGCAGGCCGTTGCGGATGCCGATATAGCGCAGGTAATCGTTAAACTTGACGATGGCGTTGCTCTGGCCGCGCACGCGCTGCGCCACGTTTTCCAGCACGATGCCGGTCGCCTCGTTGTTGCTGTGGACCGCCATGCTGTACAGCAGCGAATTCGGGCCGGTCTCCCACTCATCGCGCGGCGTATTGCTCAGGTAATACGGTACGACGAAGGCTTTGAAGCAGCTTGCCACTGGCATCAACTGTTCGGCGTTGATCTGAATGCGGAAGACCTCGTCCTGCTTCGAGTCGATCCCGCGAAAGTCGAGCGCCATATTCAGGCCCGCGAAGACCTGTTCCAGACTGGCCCGCATGGAGACTGTTGTCGCTGTGTCCTCGCTCCAATCCTGCACCAGGGCCAGGAAAGGCAGCATCATGAACTGCCGTCGAATTCATAAGTCAGGCATTGCTCAGGGCGTGTATCAGACCGGGGAGATCGTCGTAGACCAGATCCGGTTTCGGTTCGTAGGCAGCCAGTTCATCCGCAGTCGAGATGCCCGTCAGCACCAGCGCCGTCTTGCAGTCCGACTTGCTGCGCCCCGGCGATATCGGTATTGAGCCGGTCGCCGATCATCAGCGTCTCCTCTGGGGTCGTGCCCAGCAGGTCCAGCGCCGCTTCGAACATGTGCGGGTAAGGTTTGCCGATAATCACCGGCGTGACTCCACTGGCCGCCTCCAATGCCGCCAGCATACTGCCCGCCCCCGGTGCAAGCCCCTCTGGCGTCGGGAAGGTCGTATCCGGGTTCGTGCCGATGTAATCCGCCCCACCGCGAATCAGACGACTGGCAAGCCACAGGTCGTCATAGGTAAAGTCACGGTTCGATCCCGCGACGACCGCCCGCGTGTCGCCATCGTCACTGAGCTTGAACCCGGCCTGCGTCACCACGTCATAGAGACCTGGGCCGCCAAAGACGTGCATCGGCGCTGCCTGCCGGATAATGTTTGAGCAGATAGGTCGCCGTCGCCGTGCCGGAGGTGACAATCGCCGTGTCCGGCACCCCTGTCACGCCCATCGAGGCCAGTTTTTGCACGTAATCCTGCTGCGTTTTGGCACTGTTGTTGGTCGCCAGCACATAAGGCCAGCCACGCGCCTGCAACAGCGCGAAGAAGTCCTTGATCCCTGGCAGCGGCTCCTGACCGCGCCACAGCACCCCATCCATATCCGAAATGATCGCTTTGAACTGCCCCATATCCCGCCTTTCCCTGCCATGCACCTCGGCATTATACTCGCGCCTGCGCTACAATCAACGCAAAACTGGAGGAAGCATGACCTATTCAATCGTGGCCTTCGATCCTGATGAGGGGGCCTGGGGCGTGGCGGTGGCGAGCAAATTCCTGGCCGTCGGCGCGGTTGTGCCCTGGGTGCAAGCCGGCGCGGGCGCGGTAGCAACCCAATCTTATGCCAATGTGACCTTCGGCCCGGACGGTCTGGCGATGATGGCCGAGGGCCGATCCGCCCAGGAGACGCTGGACGCTCTGCTGCAAGCAGATCCCGGTGCGGCTAAACGCCAGGTCGGCATCGTCGATACGCAGGGACGGCGCGGCGGCGCACACCGGGGCGGAATGCCATGCCTGGGCCGGGCACCTGCCGGGCGAGGGCTTCACCTGCCAGGGCAACATTCTCACCGGGCCGGAAACGCTGGAGGCGATGGCCGAGACCTTCACCAACACCAGCGGCGAACTGGCCGACCGGCTGGTGGCGGCCCTGCTGGCCGGGGATACCATCGGCGGAGACAGCCGGGGCAAGGAGTCTGCTGCCGTCATCGTGCAGAAGCCCAACGGCGGCTACGGCGGCAACAATGACGATTACCTCAACCTGCGCGTGGACGATCACCCGGAACCGGTCCATGAGCTAAAGCGCATTCTCAACATTCACCACCTGTACTTTGGCACGGTGCGCCCCGAAGACCGCCTGCCGATTGACGCCGAACTGGCGCGCGAGCTGCAAAGGATGATGCGGGCGCAGGGCCTCTACCTGGAGGCGCTCAACGGCCAGTGGGACGCGGCGACACAGGAGGCATTCTGGGCGCTGGTGGGCAAGGAAAACCTGGAGGAGCGCTGGGCACCGGACGATCAGCCGGACCATCTCGACCGGGTGGCGCTGGAGTATCTGCGCCAGCGTTTCGGAAAGCAATAACATAGTTTCTCCCGTGAAAAACCGGCACACTTACACGGAATGTTGGGGGCTTCGCCCTCACCCCCCCATCAGGAGATGGGATCTCCTGGACCTCTCAGCAAGCGGCGGCGTGAGACATGAAACGGGGTGCAGGGGATGGAATTCTCTGCCAGGGTGTGGGGCAGCGCCCCACGAACCTTACCCATCTGCTTTAAAGCTGCTTAATCCCACCTGCTTGCCCAGCAAAAGGCATGGCTGAGCCATCTGGCAATCTTCGTAGGGGCACAGCGGGCTGTGCTCTCATCCTGCTCATTCTGCTGACGGGCATCACCCTGCGGCTGCATCTTCTGGCACGGGACGAACGCTTACAGCCGGACGAAGCGCTGTTCAGTACCTTCGCACGGGCGGCAGCGCTCATCGGCGACTGGTTCTTCCCCGGTCCGCTGGATAAACCGCCGCTGGCGCTTTATGCCAATGCCCTGGCGCAAGTTGTCGTCGGTGAGGGCGAGTTCGCCGCACGACTGCCCAGCACCCTCGCCAGCATCCTGCTCATGCCGACCGTCTACGCACTGGCCTGGGCGCTCTACCGCCAGCGCGCGACCGCCCTCTACGCTCTGGCCCTGACGGCATGGTCGCCGCTCCTGCTGACCTACAGTGCGACGGCTTATACCGACCTGCCGATGCTGTTGGGCATCACGCTGGCGCTGCTCCTGCTGGCACGCGGACGCTGGGGGCACAGTGGAATCTGGCTCGGCCTGGGTTTGGCAGCCAAGCTTCAGGCCCTGCTCTATCTGCCGCTGCTGATCGGCCTCGGCTGGGCACAAGGCAGGCTCAACACCCGGCACGCGCTGCGATTCGGGGTCGGATTCGGAGCCATTACCCTCTTGCTCCTCATCTGGGACCGTCTACGCCCTGGTCTCAGCGTCTTTACGCTGGCCGCCCAGCACAACAATCCGGCACAACTCGTCAATCCTGCGGAGATGCTGCCGCGTCTGAGCGCCTTGAGCCAGCACGCGCAGTATCTCTTCGGTCCGCCCTGGCTGACTGTGATTCTGCTGCTGGCCCTGATCTGGCGACTTTCGGCGCGCCGCCCGGCCACGCGCATCGACCTGTGCCTGGGCCTCTACGTGCTGGGCTATGGGCTGCTGCATTGGCTGCTGGCATTCGATACTTACGAACGCTATCTGCTGCCGCTGCTGCCGCCGCTGATCCTGCTGGTCGCGCGTGCCCTGTCCCTGCTGCGAGTACGTTTTCTGCTGCTGCTGGCTCTGCTGATGCTCACCAGCGGCCCGGCCCGTGAGGATGCCTACAGCGGAATCGACATGGTCGCCGCCTATCTCAACGCGACACCGGTGGCGACGGTCATCTACGATCACTGGTTGAATTGGGAACTGGGCTACTACCTGGGCCAGTGGCACGATAAGCGCATGGTCTACTATCCCACGCCGGAATCACTGGTTGATGATGCGCTGCGCCTGGATGAAATCGGCCCGCGCTATCTGCCGGTGCCGGTGGGAGTGGAGGTCGAACCCTGGCTGGATGCGCTGCGTCAGGCGGGCTTCGGCGTACGCCGGGGATTCAGCACGGCGCGCTTCGTCGTCTACCAGTTGATCCCACCCTGGAGCATTGACCTGTATCCGGTTGAGGACGCTTCGTGAGTTCAGGCGGAGGACTTGCGCCGCCCGGAAGCCAGCACTTCTTTCACCACCTTTACCAGGCTGCCGCCGAGATAAACCTTGGTCACGTAGCGATCCGCCCCCTGTTCCAGCCCGCTGCGGATCGTATCGGGGTCGGCCAGGGCTGAGAGGATCACCACCGGCAGGGCATCGAATTCAGGATGGGAGCGCACCTGCCGCAGGAACTCCATCCCGCTCACTTCCGGCATCATCAAATCCAGCACCATACAGTCCGGCAGGGGGCGCTGTTTGAGTACCTGAGCACCTACCCGCGCCGACTGGGCCGGGATATGCACAAAACCCGCAAACTGGAACAGTTTTCTAACGAGTTCTTGCACGTCAGGGTCGTCATCCACAACCAGAATGTGGGGCTGGCGCTCGGATGTCACAGGGCCGCTCCTTCGGCTTGGCTAAACTCACAAGTATAGTACCACAATTGCCTTTCCTTACGCTTCGGTGTATGCTCAGGAATCGAAAGATGGTCAACTGGGGAGCGTCATGTCTATGTCTTCAGCCTGGAGGCGGACTTTAAGCCTGCTGTCTTTACTGGTGCTTGCGGGCTGTTTTCAGCAAGCCGGTGAATCGCTGCAAAATGGCAGCGATGTCAACGTCCCGATAGAGCAGGATACGGCGACCCCTGCCCCGGTGATTACCACCAGCGATGACCAGCAAACCGCGTCCGAAACACCGCCGGTGCTGCTAACGCTGGATACAGTCGCCACCGATACACCGCCCGTCTTGATGACTCTCGACACGACGGCGACGGTCCCGGCACAGCTTGGCCCGGTCTCGCCGACCTTCCCGCCGATCACGATTATCGCGGCCAGCAATACCCCGGCTGTCGTCGCCTCGACTGAGACCCCTATGCCGGAAGCGACGACCGAGTCCTCGACCACCTTCATCACGCCCGGCAGCCCGCTTGGCCCTAACGTCACCATGACCACGCCGACCGCATCAGGCGGCGCGTCAACCGCCACACCTTCCGGGCTGGTGACCCCGACAGCACTGGATCTCACCAGCGATAACCCGGTGCCCGAATTGAACGCGGAAGACCCCTGTACCTATACCGTTCGCCCAGGCGACACGGTCTACCGCATCGCGGTCGCGCACGATACCTCGGTGGCGGCCATGCAGGAAGCCAACCCGGACCTGACCGGCGAGAATCCGGTAATTCATCCCGGCGACCTGCTGCTGATCCCGGATTGCGAAGCTGGCCCGGCGGTCAACGCGACGCCCAGCCCAACCGGAATCGCGCCGATTATCGCGCCTGCCGGTGAGACGGCTACACCGATCAATACTGGCGGCCAGACCTACACCGTCCAGCGCGGCGATACGCTCTACACCATCGCGCAGCGCTTCGGCGTGACGATGAACAGCATCATCGCGGCTAACGAAATAGGCGACCCGGATCGGCTCGCGGTCGGTCAGGAACTGGTGATCCCGGCCCCTTAGCCGGGAATATAGGCGTCGCGGATCAGGACGTTATCGAAGTCAGCAGCGGCAGGCTGATGCACCGCACCGATGGCGAGTCCGAGTTCACCTTCGGTGAATTCATAATCGTAGCTTTCGGCCACGAAGACGTCGTTGATGAACATCGCCAGGTAATCCTGCACGCAGACGGCGCGAATATCGTTGGCCTGGAAGCCCTTTTTGATGACGCTGTGATACTGCCAGGGCACCAGTTGGAACAGATCATCGCGCGCGTCGGTCCCGACGGCAATGGTAAACTCGCCTGAGCCGGAGATCAGGAAATAGTAACCATTATCGCGCTCATCAGCCCGGCACACCACCCCATAGGCACTGCCCGATAGGCCCTGAGTCTGGCGCACGGTCGCGTTGATAATCACGTCGCTGTGGGTCACACCGTTGCGGGTCATGATGTAGCCCCGGTCGGCGGCGACGTAGGCCTCTAACTTGCCATCGACCAGACTGAAACGGGCCTGGTCGCCCGCTACGCCGAAGAGATCCCAGCCCTCAGGCAGATCGAAGGCATACAGCCTGCGCTGGCTGCCGGTCAGAACATGGCGCGTCGGCCCACGCTCCTGCATCGACACCGGCGCTGACTGGCAAGCCGCAGCGATCAGCAGCAGAATCAACCCGGCCCAGAGTCGCAATCTCAAAACACGATCACCCTGCGCGCCGATTTGCTGTGGCACAGCCCGCTGCTCGCCAGCGCCGCTCGAATTTTCATACCAACTCCTCATGCTTGCAGTCTGCGCCGAGACTTGCTGAATGTCTGCTTCAGTGTATAATCGCTTTAGAGAAATACAACGGTAGTTTGTCCCTAAGCCACTGAGGTCGCAGGCGGCATGATTGAAGTAATCATTGACAGCATTCGCGTAAGTTTAATGTCCCAGGAACGCATTGTCGTCCTCAAAGACGTCAATGCGGACAATTATTTACCGATCTGGATTGGCCCCTGCGAGGCTGATGCCATCACGTTGGAACTGCAAGAACAGCCCAGCAAACGCCCTCTGACTCACGATCTCCTCAAGACGACGATCCGGGAATTGGGCGGGCGCGTCACCCAGATCCTTATCAGTGATCTGCGTAAGGACATTTTTTACGCGCGTATCCTGGTGGACCTCGGCGACCGGCAGATCGAGATTGACTCGCGGCCCAGCGATGCGATTGCGTTGGCGGTGCGGGTCAAGGCCCCGATCTTCGTCGATGAAGACGTGATGCAAGATGCCGCCATCACCAAAGAAGTGGACATCGAGAGCGAACTCAGTCACGGTCATGAAGAGACCAGCGAACCGGATTCCAGGCAGTTGAGCGCCTTCGCGGATTTCGTCGATTCGCTGGACCTGGACGACCTGGAAGACAGCGACGAATAAGCCGCCCCCTATGCCCGACAATCCGGTCAGCGGGCCGTGTTGTGATCCCGGATACCGCAAGCGATGACCAACCAGCCCCTGGAACAATCGGTCCCTTTTAGTCCCGAAGCCGAAGAGGCCGTCTTAGGGGCTATTCTCACCGATCCTGACGTCTATTACAACGTCGCCGCCTTTCTCAAAGACGAAGATTTCTTCCTGCTGCGGCACCGTTGGATCTGGCAGTCGATCCAGCGTATTGCCGAACGCAGCGACACCCTCGACTACCTGACCGTCAGCCAGGAACTGAGCGATCTCGGCCACCTGGACGAAATCGGCGGCATGGCCTACCTGATGCGCCTGATTAACAACACGCCGACCTCCGTGCATGGCGAGGTCTACGGGCATCTGGTGGAACGGGCTTCGCTGCGCCGCCGCCTGCTGACGGCTGCTGACGAGATTCGCGGCGTGGCGCTCAACGAAGAAATGGCGATTGAGCAGGTGGTGGAGATGGCGGAAGCACGCCTCTTCAACGTCACCGAGAGCCAGGCCCAGCGCGACCTGGTGCCAATGCGCATCGCCATCAGCGAATATTTCGACCGCATCGGCCAGTTGATGCAGTCGGCGGATCAGAGCCTCGGCCTGCCGACCGGCTTCCGCGCCGTCGATCAACTGCTGGGCGGCTTGCAGCGCTCCGACCTGTTGATCTTCGCCGGGCGGCCCGGCATGGGCAAGACCAGTTTCATGCTCTCGGTGGCGCTCAACGCGGCCCGCTTCGGCAGCCGCATTGCCATCTTCACGATGGAAATGGGCGTCGAGCAGATTTTGCAGCGCTTCATCTCGATGGAGACGGGCATCTCCATGCAGAAGCTGCGCCTGGGGCAGATCAACGTACAGGAAGAATCACGGCTTTTCGAAGCGATGGACCGCCTGAGCCACCACAACATCTTCATTGACGACACCCCGGCCCTGACCCCGCTGCAACTGCGCACCAAATGCCGCCGCATGGCCCACGAGACCGGCATCGACCTGATTATCGTCGATTACATGCAGTTGATGAACGCCGGGGGACTCTACGAGAACAACCGCGTCCAGGAGATCAGCTACATCAGCCGCCATCTCAAGGAACTGGCGCGCGAACTCAACGTGCCGCTCTTCTCCGCCGCCCAGCTCTCGCGCGCGGTCGAGCAGCGTCAGGACAAGCGCCCGCAGCTCAGTGACCTGAGAGAATCGGGTTCAATTGAGCAGGACTCGGACGTCGTGATGTTCCTCTACCGCGACGAGGTCTACAATGAAGCGACCGAATTCCCCAATCAGGCGGACATCATCGTCTCCAAGCATCGCAACGGCCCGACCGGGACGATCTCGCTGTTCTTCGACCGCAAGATTACGCGCTTCCTGGATGCCACTGCGCAGAACATTGATCTGAGGGCATGATGGCGAGCTTCAAGGGTTTTCAAGGTGATTCCGAGCGCTACATCCGGCTGCGGTCCAGCTTCTTTACCGACCTGGTGCCGCTGGTCGAGGACCTGGCCGAACTCAAACTGCTGCTCTATGCTGTCTGGGCGCTGGCGCAAAAGGACGGCGACTACCGCTACCTGCGCGCCCGTGATTTCGAGACTGAGTCACTGCTGGAGCAGATACGCCAGACCGCGCCGGACAGTCCACCAGAAGAGACGCTGCGGCAGGCGCTTGAGCTGGCCGTGCAGCAGGGCGCGATGCTATCCGTCAGCGTGCCATTGGAGACCGGCCCGGAGACGCTCTACTTCATGAACGCGCCGGACGGACGGGCAGCGGTGCGCGCGGTCGAGGCGGGTCAGTGGCGGCCCGGCGACCTGCATAATCCGGTCGAGATTCTGCCGGAACGCCCCAACATTTACCAGTTGTACGAGGCCAATATCGGCTCGATCACGCCGATGATCGCCGAAGAACTCAAGGACGCCGAAGTGGAGTTCCCCGCCCTGTGGCTGGAAGAAGCCATCCGGCTGGCGGTGGCACACAACAAGCGCGCCTGGAAATACGCCCGCGCGATCCTGGATCGCTGGGCCAGGGAAGGACGAGATCGTGGACTCACTGGGCGATTTACTCAACAAGATGGGCAGGAATACGTCAGCGGACAGTTCGCCGCCTTCATCGACAACCGCAGCGAGGACTGACGACGGCCTGTGCTCGCTCTGCGGCCAGCGCTCGATCTGCGATGGTCTGGGCGTGGTCAGCTATGACGTGCCCGTCGATCATCCCGATTTCGGCAAGCTTTTTCGCTGCCCCAACAACCCGGTCGAGCAGGATGCCGCCCACCAGGAACGTATGCGGCGCATCAGCAACCTGGATGCTTACGCCGACAAGACCTTCGAAGCTTTCGTCGTAAACCGTCCGCTGCTGTCCGAAAGCGAACGCCTGTCCCTGGAAATGGCCTATAACCGGGCGCTGGAATTCGCCAACAAACCGGAGGGCTGGCTGCTGCTGGAAGGCCCCTACGGCTGTGGCAAGACGCATCTGGCCGCTGCTATCGGCAACGCCCGGCTCCAGCACGGCGATGTAGTCCTTTTCCTGACCACGCCAGACCTGCTGGACCATCTGCGCAGCACCTATGGCCCGACCTCTGAGATCGGCTACGACGAATTATTCGACCGGGTGCGTCAGGCTGAACTGCTGATCCTGGACGACCTTGGTTCAGAGAACCCCAGCCAGTGGGCCGGTGAGAAGCTCTTCCAACTGCTCAACTACCGCTACAGCCACCGCCTGCCGACCGTCATCACGACCAACGTCGATCTGGACCGGCTGGATGGGCGCATTCGCAGCCGGATGCTGGATGAGGAACTCATGCGGCAGGCCCGCATCACCGCGCCGGATTACCGCACGCCCATCGAAAACCAGCAGGAGCAGTTGACGAACCTGGCCCACTACCGCGATATGTCGCTGGACAGCTTCGATACGCGCAGCGGCGCAACGCTGGAAGAGCAGAAAAATCTGGAGGACGTGCTGGGCATCGCGCGCCAGTACGCCGAAAATCCGCAGGGCTGGCTGACCATCATCGGCCCTTATGGCTGCGGCAAGACACATCTGGCAGCGGGCATCGCCAACTACCGCCGCGATCTGGGTACGGGCGTGATCTTCACCACCGTCACCGACCTGATGGATTACCTGCGCGTGACCTTTACCGGCACCGTGACGACCTCGCTTCAGCAGCGCTTCCAGACCGTGCTGGATGTCCCGCTGCTGGTGCTGGACGACATGCGTGGCGAGCAGACTTCAGCCTGGGTGCGCGAGAAGCTCTTCCAGGTGATCGAATACCGCTACACCGGCCAACTACCGACGGTCATCACCTCGGCGCAGAAGATCGAAGAGCAGGACGAGCGCATCCGTACTCGCCTGATGGACCGCCGCCGCTGCCGCATCATCGCCATTACCGCGCCCAGCTTTTCGCAGCGCATTCACCGCAGGCAGCGTTAATGATCCGACCTCAGATTCAAATCCGCCGGCTGCAAACGCGCGATCATCAGGCGGTCGAAGACCTTGTGTTCCACTGCTACCGCCTGCATACACATCTGGACTGGTACGACGTGCTGGACTGGCTGGGCCGTGACGAATCGCCGGTGCGGCTGGCCTGGCAGGGGCAGCGTCTGGCCGGGATGATGGCGATCTCGCAGCCGCTGAATCACAGTGCCTGGCTGCGCATTCTGGCGCTTGACGATACCGCGCCCGCTTACCAGATTAGCGATACGCTCTGGCAGGACCTGCTGCCGGAGCTGCGTGCCAGGGGCATCGACAGCGTCTCGGTACTCATCACCCGTGACTGGATCCAGCCCTTAATCCGGCACCTGAAGTTCCGCTACGTTGAAGACGTCATCACGCTGGAACGCGAAGGCACGCACCTGCCCGAATTGGCCGAATCACCGCTCAGCGTGCGCCTGACCGACCCGGAAGATTTAATGCGGATCACGGCGATTGACCAGGCCGCCTTTGACCCGCCCTGGCAGATGGCCGGTGAGGACCTGTGGCAGGCGCGGCGCGTGGCGGCGATCTCTACCCTGGCCGAATACGAGGGCCAAGCGGTCGGCTACCAGATCAGCACGCAGTATGGCGACAGCGCGCATCTGGCACGGCTCGCGGTCGCCCCCAGCCACCAGCATCAAGGCGTCGGCAGTCTGCTGCTGCACGATGTCCTGCGGCGATTCCTGGGGCGCGGCGTCACCAGCATGACGGTCAACACCCAGGCCCACAATCTGACCTCGCAGCGGCTCTACCGGCACTTCGGTTTCCGGCGCAACGGCTATGATCCCGGCGTGTGGACAATTCCCCTCGACTAAGGTAGGCTGATAACCAGAGTAGAGGCGATGCTCGCATCGTCCAGGGTGACACAAGTGTCGCCCCTACACAGCACTCGAAACTCAGCACTCAGCACTGTTGAAAAAGGAATTCGGCTATGTCGATGATCTATCAGGAGCATCACGCGGATCTCGCCTATCTGGAAGGCAAACAGGTCGGCATCATAGGCTACGGCAACCTGGGACGGCCTATCGCCCTCAACCTGCGCGACAGCGGCGTGGACGTCATCGTCAGCGAGCGCGACCTCAACCGCTACAAAATCGCCACGCGCGAGGGTTTCCGCATGGTCAACATCCCCGAACTGGTCCAGCAGACCGACATTATCCTGCTGCTGGTGCCGGATGAACTCATGCCGCAGATTTACCTGGACGAGATCTCGCCCTATCTGTCGCGCGGCGATACGCTGGTCTTCGGCAGCGCCTACAATCTGGCCTTCGGCTATATCGAAGCGCCGCCCTTCGTCGATGTCGGGCTGGTCGCACCGCGCACCATCGGCGTGGCCGTGCGCGAGCGTTATCTGGCGGATCGCGGTTTCTTCAGCTTCGTGTCGGTCGGCCAGGATGCCACCGGTAAAGCCTGGGATACGGTGCTGTCGCTGGCGAAGGCTATCGGCTCGCTGCGGCCCGGCGCAGGCGCGATTGAGATCGGCTTCGAGCGCGAGGCCGAACTCGACCTCTTCCTCCAACAGGCCATCCTGCCTATGCTGCATCAGGTACTGGTCTCAGCAGCCGAACTTCTGATGGAAGCGGGCTACCCGCCCGAAGCCGCCTTTGTCGATCTGTACATTTCTGGTGAGCTGGAAGATTATCTCCAGCGGGCCGGGCGCGATGGCCTCTTCCCGACGCTGCGGCTGGCCTCCCTGACCAGCCAGTACGGCACCTTCAGCCGTCTGGAACGCTTCAACGATCTCAAGCTGAAGCGCTTGATGGAGATCACGCTGGAAGAGATCCGCGACGGCGAGTTCGCCAGGGAGTGGGCCAAAGAGTACAGCGATGGCTATCACCGCCTGCGCAAGCTGCTGCAAAATCAGGCCAAACTGGAAATCTGGGACATGGAACAGCAGGCACTGGACATGCTCTTCCCGGACCGCGAGGCCGACGACTCGATGTTTGAGGTCTAGTCGTCGGAGACGATCAACTGCTGCTTCACATAGACGCGCTGGCGATCTTTGACGTCTTTATACACATGCGTGCCGGGGCCGATCTGTGCGCCGGAGCCGACCTTCGTGCCGGGCATGGTCATCACGTCCACGCCCAGGAAAGCGTCCTCGCCGATGATCGCGCCCAGCTTGTCGCGTCCGGTGGCGATAACCTCACCTTTGACCGTGCTGGGGACCACGCCCTTGTCGATGCGCAGATTGGCCGTCGTGCAGCCCGCTGAGAAATTGACGTTGGGCGCAAAGACCGAATCCAGCACCCGGCAGGCGTGCATCTGGCAGTTTTCGGCTACGTAGCTGCGGGCGACCTCGGTTGTGAAGCCGACGTTGGCGTGATCCAGCACCATCGAATGCCGCACCAGCGCATTGTTACCGACGATCACGCCCCTGCCGATGTAGGCCGGGCCGACCACCGCCGCACCGGGGAACAAACGCGCGCCGGGGCCGATCACCACCCGGTCGCCGACGCTGGCCGTCGGGGCGATACTGGCGCTGGGATGCACCTGCGGGCCGCCTTGGATCTGCTGGAGAAAGTAATCCATCACATCCAGCACGTGCCAGGGATATTTGATGAACTTCCAGACCCCACTGTAGGGCACCACGCGGAAGACCTGCTGCCGCATCAGGGCATCCATCGCCCGCTCATAGTGATCGTCAGTGGCTTCCGCGCTGGCGTATTCGCTGCGGATAGCCTCAAACAACCGCCCGGCATGGCTGTGAATGTGGTTCACGATGTTCACCAGATTGCTGGGGCGATTCTCCGGGCCGGGTTTCTCCACAATACCGCTGATGCGTCCCGCCGCATCGATGGTCAGGTAGCCGCCGGGGAAGTAGGTTTCCATCTCTGCGCCTGCTAAATACGAGGCCGATGGGTCGTCGTTATAAGCCATCAGCATCGCCTCGTGCAGCCAGTCCTCGACAATGTCATGCACCTGCGTCACATAGACCGGCGCGTCCGGCGTGATCCCGCGCTCGGCCTTGAGCAGCGCATCGCCCATGCCGCGCGGAGTTCCTGCACCACAATCTCGACCGCCAGCCCATCGACCTGCCCGCTCAGGCTGCGGATCGCGCCGACATTCTCCGGGTTAGCGACGATCAGCATCTCATGGAAGCCCAGTGCCGCATAGTGGCGTAGTTGGCGTGTCAGCAGCGGCTCTTCGCCGAAGCGCATCAGCAGCTTTTCGTGCAGCGGCCACATCCGCGAGGAGGATCCTCCGGCCAGGATAATTAAGCTGGGAGTTGTCATCACAGGTCCTTTTCAGCAGGCGAATCTGCCGTAATTGTACTCGCAGCCCGCCGCCAGAGCCACCCGAGGCGTGAGTTTCATCGTGTTATGGCTAGGGAAGCACCCATGTGTTCCCACCCCGATTTACCCCTATAACGTCGCACAAAATCGGACAGATTTTACAGGCCACTCAGCACTCGGCACGTTTGCCTGTCCAGGCTTGCCCTGGGAGGTCAGTCTACCGTAGAATATAGCATCGCTCTCACTATCGAAGCCGCCACCATGACCGAGCTATTCGACAGCCCAATTGTAACCCCGGCGCAGACGGAGCGTGCCCTGCTGGCTGCACTGGCGGCTGGTCCCGCGCAGATCGACGAGCAGATCCGCTGCGTCCTGGCGTTGAGTGCAGCGGTCACCCCTGGCCCGGCGGTTGATGCGGTCCATCACGAGCCGGACCCGGATACCGCTCGCCTGAGCGCGCTGGTCAACCTGGCCGATTATCTCGACCAGGAGCAGCGGCTCGCGGTCTACAAAGCCATTCAGGCCCTGGATGATCTCGAAGCGCAAATGATCCATGAGGTCCGGCTGGCGCTGTGGCTGCCACCGCATCACTTCCAGACGATTATCCGCCACGCCTGGACCGACGTGGACCGGCTGGAGACACCCGAAGCCCGCGCGCGCGTGCTGTTGGGCCTGACTCCCCTGCTCACCCTGGCGCAGGATGAACCGGCGGTCGCCCCCGGCCTGCTGGAGATCGTCGCCTTTGCCCAGGCTATCGGCCAGAGCGAGGCACAGATCCGCAGTCTGACGGCCCTGGTGCCTTATCTGCCGCACAGTATGCGCATCCGCGTGCTGTATCGCATTCTCGATGAAATCGACCGCCTGACCAGCTCGGCGCAGCGGGCAGCGGCGCTGACGGCCCTGGCGAATCATCTGATCCCGGAGATCGAAGCACGGGCACTGCGCAGCGCCGAAGCCATCGCCGACCCTGCCGAACGGGCGCGCGCCTTCACCGCCCTGGCACGCTATCTGCCCATCGCCCTGCAAACCAACCTGCGTGAGGACGCGCTGACGTCCATCAGCACCATTACCAATATGGAGGAGCGCGCCAACGCCCTCATCGCCTTCGCGCCGCATCTGGAATACGTCACCAACACTGATAACTTCCCGCGTCTGCTGGAACATGCGCTGGCAATCGCCATCAGCATCCGGCGGCGGCATCTGCGCGCGCGTGTGCTGGTCGCCCTGGCCCCACATCTAACGCTCGACCTGCAAGGCGAAGCGCTGGCAGCGGTTCACAGTCTGAGCAACGAACGCTCGCGGGCCATGCTGCTCAGCCAGCTTGCGCCTGCACTGCCCTCAGATATGCTGATCGCCAGCCTGGCCGTCGCCAACAGCATGAACGAGCAGGACGCCCGCGTCCACGCCCTGACCACGCTGGCCCATTACGTACCGGAAAGCGCGCGTGGCCGCACCATCCAGGATGCGCTCGATACCGCCCTCAGCCTGACCAGCCGCTTCGAGCGGGTCAGCGCCCTGGTGAACCTGGCCGATGAACTGCCGCCCGCCCTGAAGGACCACGCGCTGACCAGTGCGCTCAACGCGGCCCACATGATCGAAAACGAGAACGCCGCCGCCCGCGCGCTGAGTATGCTGGCCCCGGTCCTGCCCATGCGGATGCTGCCGCGCGCGTTGGAAATGGCGCAGAGCCTGCAAAACGCTGAACAACGCCTGACCGCTGTCAACAGCCTGGCGCAGGTGATGGATGAAAGCGAGCGTCACGCCCTGGCAGACGATCTGTTCAGCGCCCTGCGCGAACTGCCTTACGAGTACAAGCGTGCCCGCGCAATGGCTGAAATCTCGCCGCTGCTGCCGGATGAAGCTATCGCCGACGCCTTGAACCTGGCGCAGTCGCTCGAAGACCCGGTGGACCGTGCTACTGCCCTGATCGCCCTGATCCCGCGCCTGGATCTCGACCAGCGGCGGCGCATCATGGGACGCTGCTGGCAGTTAATTACCGAGGTCGAGAACGGCTACGACGCGGCCAGCGCCCTGGTCCTGCTGTCGCCCTATCTACCTTTGACGGCGGCCCCGGATCTCTCGCGTATGGCCTCGATGATTATCGGCTCGATTATGGACGAATACGATCAGGCCAGCGCCATTGCTATCCTGGCCCCGCTGCTGGCCGCCGCGCCGGATGACAGCCTGCTCAGCCCCCTGCCGGACCGTCACGCTGCGCTACAAAAGGCCATCCTGAACCTGCTGGACATCCGCAGCACGCCGGAACGTCTGAGCCTGCTGGCCGAAGCCGCCGCGCTTTGGGTCGATACCAGCGAAGCCGACGAGAGCTATGCTCTCTGGCAGCATCTGATCCAGCATCTGCACCGGCTGCCGCTGGCCGATACCATGCCCGCCCTCAGCCTGCTGAGTCCGGTGATTCGCCAGCTTGCCGGAGAAGAAGGCGTCGAGACTCTGGCGCAGGTCCTAAGCGGATTCTCAGTACAATCAGTTGCGCAGTCTGGCTAAGCACGCTACCCTTGCACTAAGCGAATGACACAGGGTCCAATACCAGAATGATCGAAACCTTCCTGCTCAATTTCATGCGCGTGGCCTACGACGTCACACGGGCCGAACGCGCTTTCGCCGTCGATGCCGATTTGAACATCCTCGGTACGCTCAATATTCGCCCGGAAGCCATCGAAGGACCCTATATTCGATCCGTCCAGAAGGCCTTGCAGGATCGCAAACCGCTCATCACCGATAATTACACGATGGCCCTGGATCCGACTCGCGCGCCGGTGACGAACCAGTCCTTCCCCAAGCTGCGCTTTGTGCTCATCCTGCCGCTGGCGGATTACGGCGCGATCTGCCTGGACCAGAGCCTGCATTCCGGCATCACCTCGAAAGAAAAGGTGGACCGCCTGAGCTATTTCATCGATCATCTCTTGCAAGATCAGTTGACCGGATTGAGCGAAGAAGAACTCTACGACCTCTACGAGACCATGTAGCGGACAATCAATCTACTTATTAAAAGGACGTGTGGCATGAGCATCGAGTTCAAGCGCTTTATTAGACGCGCTGAATTCCGTCATCAGCATTCCCCTCATTCCCTTCAAGGGTGACAAGATCGATTTCGAGGGGCACGCGAAGAACATCAGCTACCTGATGAACACGAACAAGCTCTCAGATCATCGCCCGCGCGTGATCGCCCTGGCCGGGACCAGCCTGATTCACCACATTCAGTTTGACGATCAGGTGCGGCTGCTCGACCTCACGGGCCGCGAGATGGGGTCCGATGGCGTGCTGATCGCGGCGCTGGTGCCCAACCCGATTGGCGCGGCAGGCGACCTGGTCTCCGCCCTCTCGCGCCTCAGCCGCCCGCCGGATGCCTTCCTCATCATGCCGCTGACCGGCACCTACGGCCCGGAAGGCATGTACCAGCAGTTCATGAGTTTCGCCGAGCATTACGGCAGCGAATACGGCGCGCGTTTCCTCTACTATTTCCGCCGGTCGCGCGACCGCGACTGCGTCATCAACCTGCTCAAAGACTCGCCGCATTTCGTGGGCGTAAAGATCGGCACCGAAGCCGCCGACGTGACTCCCTTCGTCGAGAGTCTGCCGGACGACAAGATCGTCATCTGGGGCGTAGGCGACCGCTCCAGCGATGCGGCGGAACGCGGCGCAAAGGGTCATACCTCTGGCATCAACATTGTGGTGGCGAAGGCTTCGGATGGCATCAACAATGCCCAGCGCCGGGGGGATTATGCCGCCGCCCGCGAACTCGAAGCGCGCATCGCCCCGCTGGAGGAAATCCGCTTCGCCTACGAACGTGCCTACAATTATTCAGCGGTGATGGAAGCCATTATCCAGGGTGGATTTGACGATGTGGAAGCCGGGACCGGCGGTCCCTTCAATCCGCGTGTGCCGCCGGAGATCGCGCAGCGTATCGCGCAGATTATCGCCGATATACGCGACTGTCACTAATCCTGTAAATTCGGCAGGGTGCGCGGCTGCGGGATGCTGCGGATAATCTCATCGATAATCGTAGCCGTGCGCTTGCTGTACAGCCAGACCATGCCCGGCTTGACTTCGGCGTTGCAGATCACCGCCAGCGAGACCACGTGCGGCATTCCAAACTCGATGATGTAGACGCCATTGGCATCGCCCTCGAAATAGGTCGAGTGAAATTTGTCCTCTTCGAGGATGTTCGCCAGCGAGCGCTGCGCCTTGTGGTCGATGCTCAGCGCATGGGTCAGTAGCTGCAAGTCGTAATCTTCCAGCGTGCCCGCCGCCCCGATCATATTGCCGTCGCCATCCACCAGCCCGGCAAAGCTGGCGTGGACGTGGCTCAGCAACAAATTGAGTTCGCGGTTAATCAGGTTGAAATGCTCGCGGCGCAGCAGCAGGACCGCCGGGCGTGTACGCGGATCCAGGCGTCTGGCCCGGTCACGCGGGGGCGGGGGCGGTGGCGGAGCCGTATCTTTCATGGCCTTCGCCCTGGCTCTGGCCGCCGCGTTTTCAAGCTGGCGCTCGACCTGCATCAGCACAAAGGTCATGTTCAGCGGCTTGTAGAGATAATCCACCGCGCCCAGCCGGAAGACTGCCACCGCGCTCTTGGCCGAAAGGTCATCGTCAATCACGATCACGCGCGCATTCGGGCGCAGACCGCCCACCACTGCCAGCAGGTCCATCCCGCTGAGGTCGGGCAGTTCCGCCTCGGTGATAATCAGGTCGAATTCAGTCAGCAGGATCTCGCTGAGGGCATCTTCGAAATTTTCCGCCAGCACCACCATATAATCGCCGGTATCCATCATCGTCTCGCTGAGATTGACCCGGAGATCCTCATCTTTGGCTACGATTAAGATGCGGTCTTTCGTCGCTGCGTCGGTCATTGCTCACTCTCAACCTTCATATCCTGCGGTAAGCAGGCCGCCATTACGGCTGGCAGCGCCACCACCTGAATCAGGCGGGAATCGCGCGTGATAATCTGCTCAATGAAAGCATCCTTGCTCTGGCTGGCACTCAACTCATTCGCGGCAATGTATTCCATCTGATCAATCGTATCGACCACCAGGCCAACCATCCGCTCGCCGACCCGCCCCACGATAAACAGTGTGGCGACATCCATCGCGGGTGCATCCTGCTGGAAAACCGCGCGCAGGTCCAGCAGCGGCAGCACCGTGCCGTGCCGGTTGGCAATGCCGATAAACTGCGCATTCATATCCGGCGTCCGGGTGAGTTCGACCATCGCCGCCACCTCGACCAGATAATCAATCGACAGAGCATAATACTGCTCGCCAATCGAAAAGGTCAGGTAAGGCAGCCAGGTCTCAGTTACCACTATCGCCGTCTCCCAGCGTCACGCGCTCGGCCCGGTGGCTGTTGCCCAGCCACATCACCAGATAAATCACCGGCGGCGTCTCGCCCTGCACCACAATCTCGTCCACCAGATCACCCAGCTTGGAACGCAGCGCAATAATAACGTTATTGGACGACACATTCGTCAGCCAGGGCGCGGAGGCCGAGACTTGCAAGCCCGTTTTCTGCGCCTGCCGCACACCGTTCAGGTGAATGTCCTGCCGCCCGCCCGCCTTTAAGACCAGTTCGGCCAGGGTCGCGGCAGCGCTGGCGAGCTGTGCCCGGTCGGCTGGCGAAAAGCCCAGCAGATTCCCGGCGCGGCGCACGGTATCGCGCACGATCATGATGTCCATACTGTCTTCCACAGTCACCGTCATCACTGGCGGCTGCATGAAATACGGTCCTGTTGGTCCTGGCATCGTCGCTTCGCCTTACAAAATACCCAGTTCCTGGAGTGTAGCAACCAGGTGTTCAGCGGCAAAGATGTCCTTCGGAATGTAATCGTCCGCTCCGGCCCGCAGCCCGGACATCGTCGCCTTCGGGTCGGCCTTTTCGGTCAGCATAATGACCGGAATATCCTGCGTAGATGGATTGCGCTTGAGACGTCGGCACACTTGAAAACCATCCATCGACGGCAGTTTGACATCCAGCACAATCAAGGCTGGCGGGTTCTCGATAGCTTCGCGCAGTCCTTCGGGGCCGTCATAGACCACACGAACATGCAGCCCCACGCTTTCCAGCGTCTCTCGGATCTGCGCAGCCTGTGTCCTGCTATCTTCAATTAAAAGCGCTTCTAACGCCATGTTACCTCTACTCTGTATATACCTCTAGTTTACCGCACTTTTAATCGTGCCAGTGCGTTTGCGAGGTTTGATAAACTTAACACATAATCGACCGCTCCGGCAGCAATTGCCGCGCCCGGCATTCCAAAGACCGTGCTGCTGCTTTCATCCTGGGCGTAGGTCGTGCCGCCCGCCTGCCGGATCGCCAGCAGTCCTGCCGTGCCATCGTCGCCCATACCGGTCAGCACCACGCCAATCGACGCTGCGCCGCATGTGTTGGCGACCGATTCGAAGAGCACGTTGACCGACGGCCAGTAGCGATGCTCGCCCTGTTCGTGGAGCAAACGGGTACGCAGCCCTCCGCCATGGCGCGTGATGATAAGGTGCGCTTCACCTGGGGCTAAGTGTACCATACCCGGTGTTAATTTCTGCCCGTCTTCGGTCACACAAACTGGCAAGACGGTCGATTTATCCAGCCAGCGCGCCAGCCCGGCAGTAAATCCGTCCGGCATGTGCTGGGTAATCACAATCGGCAGCGGATAATTCGCCGGAAAATCACGCAGCAGCAGGCTCAAGGCGCTGGGGCCGCCCGCGCTGGCTCCGATGGCGACGATCTCCGCTGCGCCTGGTTCCGGTATGGTCCTGGGCGGCGGCGGACTGATGGCTTCTCCAAGCTCCCAGCGGCGCACTACATGCACCTTAGACATCGCCACCAGCGTATTAAGCAGTTGGCGCTGTTTGGACGGGAAATCCGGTGCATTGCGGTCGCCCGGTTTTTCGACCACCGCCAGCGCCCCGGCTTGCAGCGCCTGGAACGCCAGATCGACCTCGCGTTCGACCAATCCGCTGACGACCACGACCGGCGTCGGACAGCGGTTCATAATATGGCGCGTCGCCTCCAGACCGTCCATGCCCGGCATCCGAATGTCCATCGAAACCACATCAGGCCGCAATTTCTCGACCTGTTGGAGCACTTCGTCGCCGTCGCGCGCCTCACCCGCCACGCGAATGCCCGGCGCGGCCTCAATCATATCGGCCAGATGACGCCGCATCGTGGGGCTGTCATCGACGATTAATACGCTGACGATCTTCGCGGTAGTGTCCATAGACTCTATTGTGCCACCACATGCGTGTTCGGAACTCAATATTCATGGGAAATTAGCATTGGCTCGCCCGCGCCAAGGCCTCAGATCACCTGCCGGATCATTTGCAGCAGTTCGGCCTGGTCGAAACCGGACTTCACCAGGTAGGCATCCGCCCCGGCTTCCAGGCCCGCCTCGCGCTGCTCCGGCTTAGCCAGCGAGGTCAGCAGGATCACCGGCAGATGCCGCGTGCGCTCGGTCTCTTTGATGAGCCGCGTCAGTTCCAGGCCGTTCATTTTGGGCATTTCCACATCGCAGATAATCACGTCGAAGGGCTGCTCGCCGATCTTCTGCCAGGCTTCCTGGCCGTCAATCGCCACGCTGACGTTGAATCCTGCCGTCTCCAGGATGTTCTTCTCCAGCGTGCGCGTCGTGATCGAATCATCCACCACCAGCACATATTTCTGGCGCTGCATGGAGGCGGTCTGCCGCTTGATGCGCAGCAGCGGCCTGCTCGACCGGGTGCGACCGGTCGCGCTGCGAATCAAATCGTTGGCGTCCAGCACCACGATCACACCGCCGGTCCCCAGCAGGGCCGCGCCAGAGACGTAAGGGGCGCGCGCGATCTCCGGCCCCAGCGACTTCAGCACCAGTTCGCGCTCGCTTTCCAGGTTATCGACCTCAAAGGCGACGCTGCGATCCGCCGCCCGCAGGACCATAATTTTGAGTTCCGACTCCGGGTTAATCACCGCCGGAACGCCCAGAATCTCGGCCATCGCCACCAGCGGCACCGGCTGATCGTCGATCAGGATCATCTCGTGATTTTCAGCGGTAAAGATCTCGTCGCGCTGGCGGGTCATCATGCGCGTAATCACCGCCGAAGAAATGGCGTAAGTCTCCTCGCCCACGTCCAGCAAGACACAGCGGATGCGCGTCAGCGAGACCGGCACACTCAGGCTGATGGTCGTGCCCTTGCCCAGTTCGCTTTGAATGCTGACGGTGCCGCGCAAACTCTCGACGCGGTCCTGCACCACATCCATGCCGATGCCGCGCCCGCTGATCGGCGTCACCTCGTCTGAGGTCGTCACGCCAGGATAAAACACCAGGCTGCGCAGATCGTCTTCCGACAACAGGTCAAGCTCCTGTGCCGTGAACAAGCCGCCGCTGATGGCCTTGCGCCGCAGCAGCTCGATGTCGATGCCCGCGCCGTCGTCGCTGACGCAGACGATGATCTCGTGCCCGCGCTGGTCAATGTCGAGCGTTACCCGCCCGGAGCGCGACTTGCCCCGACGCTCGCGCAGGTCCGGCAGTTCGATACCGTGATCGATGGCGTTGCGCAGCAGGTGCATGATCGGGTCCTTGAGCGTATCCAGCACCGTCTTATCGACCTCGATCATCGCGCCTTCGATGTCGAGCAGCACCTCTTTGCCGGTGTCACGTGCCAGATCCCGCACGATGCGCTGGAAGCCACCCATCAGCGTCTCAAAGGCCAGCATCCGCATCCCGCCGACGTCGTCCTGAAACTGGTCGGCCAGAGTCGCCAGCCGCAGATTATCCTGCCCCAGTGCCTGCACCAACTGCGCCAGGTTCTGACTGACGGCGGCCAGATAGCGCTGGTTATTCTCCAGGAAATCGAAGATGATCGCCATGTCGCCGCCGGTGCCCGCTTCTTTTTCCTGCAAACGGCGGGCCAGCCGGATATAGGCCGCGCGGATTCCCTGCCACTCCCGCCGCCACTTGCCGTGAAGCTGCCGCAGCGCATGAAGCTGGCGCATCCGTTCTTCGGCCTGCATCCGGGCCACCAGCAGTTCGCTGACCTCGGCCATCAGACGGTCCAGCTTGCCCACCGGCACGCGGATGCTCTCTTCCGCCGACCGCAGCACGACCGTCCCGGTGTCTTTGCCCATCCCAAGCCCGGACGGCACCTGAAACTCACCGATCTGCCGCATGACTTCGCGCAGTTCGGAGTCCATCTCTTCGGGGCTGCGCTTGACGCTTTCTGGCGCTTCGTCTTCGACTTCAACGTCGGCCAGAGCGCTGCGAATCACCACCTGCTCCAGCCCGGCCAATACCATCGCCAGCGGCTCGTCTTTCGGTTCACGCCCTTCGACCACATGCTGGATCAAATCCAGGCCATCGTAGACCAGATCGCAGACCTCCGGCGTCAGTTTCAGACCCTGGTTGAGCGCGGCGTCGAAGACCTCTTCCATGTAATGCGCGATGGTCTCGATGACCTTCAGACCGACCGCCCTGGACGCCCCCTTCATGCTGTGCGCCACCCGGTTGAGTTCGCGCAGCGCCTCTGTATCGACCGAGTTCGCGCCCATCGTGGTCGCCGTTTCGGTCTGCATCAGCAGGGTATTCATGGTCTCCAGATATTCGGCGACCTCATCCCGGAAGATATTGAGCAGGTTGGTCTCAGTCGAATCGCTCATGGCACTAGAGTTTTAGCTCGCCTAACACCTTATCTACGTCCTCACGCACCCGCCGCAGCCGCTGGATGCTCGATTCAACTTCCATCGTGCGCGTGACCATCTCGGCGGTCGAATGCTTGATCGTGCGCATAGCCTGAGTCAGTTGATCCATGCCAATCGTCTGCTGGCGCGTGCTGGCCGCAATCTGCATGGCGGCCATGGCCGCCTCTTCAATCGCGTGAGTCAGCTCGCGGATGGATTCACCCGCCTTGTTGACCAGCAGCTGCCCGGCGTCCACGCCTTTGCTGCCCTCTTCCGTCACCATCACCGCCGCGTTGGTCGCCCGCTGAATCTCGCCTAATATCTCGCGCACCTGCACCGTCGCGTCGCGGTTCTGATCGGCCAGATTGCGCACTTCCAGCGCCACCACCGCGAAGCCTTTGCCCTCTTCGCCCGCGCGGGCCGCTTCTACCGAGGCATTCAGCGCCAGCATCTTCGACTGATCGGCCAGACTGTTGACCGTGGCGATGATCTCGCCGATCTGCTGCGTGTGCTCTGACAGCACCAGGATGTTATCGGCGATGTTCTCCACCCGGTTGCGGATGACTTCCATACCGGCGACCGTCTCATCGACGGCATCGGTCCCAGCCCGCGAAATATCGACCGACACTTGCGCCGTTTCCGCCACGCTCTGTGCCCGTTCTGCTGTCTCGGTCACGGTGGCGCGGACCTCGTTCACCGTCGCCGTCGTCTCAGTCACGACGTTGTCCTGCTCGTTCGCCATCGAGATCTGCCGCGCGGTCGCGTCGAGGATGGACATGGTATCCTGCTCCATCCGCTTGAGGGCCTCGCTGACCCCCATCGCCACCCCCTGCACCTGGTCCAGTGTCTGGTTAATGGCTGTGCCCAGCCGGACCATCTTGCGGCCCGCCTCGCTGCTGGCGTCAATCAGGCTCACATCGAGCCGTTGGCGCAGATCTCCCGCCGCAATCGTGTCGAGCGTCTCGACATACTGCTCCAGCAGGTCAGCCTGGCCGCTGGTATTCACCAGAGTCCCGACGACCACCCCGGCAGCGAAAGACCCCAGCACCCATAAAGCCAGCGCCCCGCCGGAAAGCCCTCCCATTGTCAGGCCCAGCAGCAGCACCGGTACGGCTGCGCTCAACGCGGTCACGAGTACGGCGGGACTGGTCGCCTGCATGGCGATCCGGCCCAGCGGATTATCTGCCGCACGACTGGTCATAACACTACTCCCTCAGGTTTCATCTGATCCCCCCACCATTAACTGATCGTCTTCCAGCAGGCGCACAATGTCCAGCAGCACCGTCTGGTCGCGCGTCACACCCCAGGCGTAACGCATATTGTCCACCGGCTCGACCTCCGCCAGCGGGATCGATTCGACCCCGGCAACGTTATGGGCCATCAAGCCGATGGTCAGCGTTTCCGAACCGACGATCACCATTTCTCTGGGGGTTCCCTGCTCTTCTTTAAGTGGGATGTCAAAGAAAATGCGTAAATCCAACGCGGTGATGATCTGGCCGCGCACGTTCACCACGCCCAGGTAAAACGGCGGGGTGCCCGGCACGCGCGTAATCATATTCACCGTGCGCACACCCTGTACGGACATCACATCCACGCCGTAGGATTCGCTGCCTAACTGGAAGCCCAGCACCGCGCGTGCTTCTTCCGGGGCCAGGTCAAGCTGCTGCACCGGCTCGGCATACTGCCGGGCGCGCTCACGCAGCCGCTGGCGCAGCGCCGCCTCCGTATCCGCCAGATCATCCCAGTGGAATGCCTGCCAGATTTCGTCCCAATGTTCCAACTGATCCGACATAGCCCAGTAATCCCAACCTTTTCTGAGTATACACCGGAACCCTGTGCAGCAATAACAAGGATTCGCGCTTGCCCGCGTGGTAAAATCCATTGGTATAGATTGGACATACAAGCGGTCAGACTGCACGGCTACCCTAGCTAAAACGATCAGGAGCGTGGATTCAATATGGAAACGAACGGCAATCATCCTCAAGGCGAAACCGGCACCTTCAAGGTCAAAGCCGGGCTGGCGCAGATGCTCAAAGGCGGCGTCATCATGGATGTCGTCACGGCAGAACATGCCCGCATCGCCGAAGATGCCGGGGCCTGTTCGGTCATGGCGCTGGAGCGTGTCCCGGCGGATATTCGGGCGCAGGGTGGCGTGGCCCGCATGAGCGATCCCGGTTTAATCGAAGAGATCATGAAGGCGGTGACCATCCCGGTCATGGCGAAGGTGCGCATCGGCCACTTTGTCGAAGCGCAGATTCTGGAATCGCTGGGCGTGGATTACATCGACGAGAGCGAGGTCCTCACCCCGGCGGACGAAGAGAATCACATCAACAAGCACAAGTTCAAAGTGCCCTTCGTCTGCGGCTGCCGCAACCTGGGCGAAGCGCTGCGCCGCATCAACGAAGGCGCGGCCATGATCCGCACCAAAGGCGAGGCCGGGACCGGTGACGTCATCGAGGCGGTACGCCATGCGCGGGCCGTCAACGGCGAAATTCGCCAGCTTGACCAGCATGGACGAGGATGAACTGTTCGCTTATGCCAAAGAGATTCGTGCGCCCTACGATCTGGTCAAAGAGACGGCTGAACTGGGCCGCCTGCCGGTGGTCAACTTCGCCGCCGGTGGTGTCGCCACTCCGGCAGATGCTGCCCTGATGATGCAGTTAGGCGTCGATGGCGTCTTCGTCGGCTCCGGCATCTTCAAGAGCGGCGACCCGGCCAAACGCGCCAAGGCCATTGTCGAGGCCGTCACCCATTACAACGACCCCGACATTCTGGTCAAAGTCAGCCGCAACCTGGGCGAGCCGATGGTCGGCATCAATGTTGGTCCAGACAACCTGTATATGGGTAAACGTGGTTGGTAAAAGAGGTGGTATGGTCTAGGCGTGGGACCGTTGCCGACGGTTGAGTTCCGCTACGCCTACGATTTCTCCATCAAGAAGCAGAAAACGCTTCTTGCCCATGAGCCGGTGCAGAACTTGGTTGATGTACCGGCTCTCTTGTTTCCAGAAGGCTTCCAGTGACAGTTCGGCCAGTTCTTTCAAGGTCGCGTCCTGCACTGCCGTCGTCTTCTCGGTGGCCGTGACCTTCGATTGCATGGTGTCGCGGGTCACTTTCATGTTCTTCAGGCGTGCATTGATCTGAGCCAGTTCTTCCTGATAGATACTCTTCAATTCAGAACCTGCTTTCGCCTGATCTCGAATGAGACTGCGCGCTTCCAGTTCCAGCGCTGCGATCTCGCCGTTTAACTGCTGCACCCTCGACAGGTAATCGTCCTGTATCGGGTCCGGTTCGTTAAAGATGTCGGTTGACTGCCGTTCCAGCATCTGCTGGAGGAAGTCATTCATCAGGGCCGTGAGCCGCTTTTCGCTCATGATACGCTTGTTGTCGCAATCCGGCAACGTGTTACGCGATTTGGCTGCTGGACACAGGACCCCACGATAGTTCTTGGCCTTCTTTACGTGGGTTGCCCAGAAGCTACCGCACACACCACATACGCCCAGACCACTGAAACGATGCGTATTTCTTGGGTCTGTGTGACCGCGCACCGTTTCAGACCGCCGCCTGATTTCAGCTTTCACACGCTCAGCCAGTTCACCAGTCCATACAGCATCATGCGTATCGTGAAAGATGACGGCTCCTTCAGGCATCGGCACGTCTTCGTCGTAGATCCAGGCTCCATACTTGAAGCCGTTCTTTGCCGTTGCGCTGTTGTAGTAACGAGCGATGTGTCCCCAGAAGAGCGGCTTCATAATCAAGCGGTACATGTAACCGGCATAGTATTTCTTGCCATTGTCGTTGACATGTCCAAATCGCTCATAAAGCTCGTCTTCAATGCTGTACCAGGCGACACCCTCCAATATCAGCTCGGCGAGGTCAGTCCAGAGACGACGTTTGTCTTCGTTGACCTTCAGGCAAAGCGTTTTACCTGTGGCTTGATCGCGCACCGCTTGATGCGATATTGGAATGCGACTTGTGATCGGCAGGCCGCGTTTGGCACGGGCCGTCATCGCGCGATCACGCGCTTTGACCAGCCTGTCGATGTCTCCGGCAGCTTTATAGCCGCCCATCGCAATCCACATGCGGTAGTTGGTGTCGTCAATCCACCCGTCCTGAAGCGAGTAAATCCTCGCTTTGATGTTGATGGTCCGTTCGACGACGTAAGCATGAAGCGCCTGCGTTCGTGCAAAACGATCACCATCCCGAACAATCATGATGTCGAAATCTCGCGTCTCCCAATGCTGCTCGAGGCGATGGAACGCATCCACGCCCTGTTTGGCTGCATCGGACGCAAGCCGGTGAAAGTCGATGTAACGGCGGCTGTGTCCCGGAACTCTCAGGACTTCAGCGATTTCCCAACCGTTACCCTCAGCTAAAGCGCGGGCATCAGTTTCCTGTTGCGGAAGACTGATCTTGTCCGGCTCGTTCTGTGCCCGTGAGGACACCGCACACCAGATAATACATTTTGCCATTTCACCTCCGGTCTAGTTCTGGTTATTCGATAGTGCGCGATACTGCCACTCGTAGCCGATTGGCCCGTGATGAGGTATCTGGCGCATCTCTATTAAACCAGCGACTTCGAGCTTGCTCAACAACACCACATCCCATTTGTTCAGGGCATTCTTGTGGAGTCGTTTTGCCAGCTCAGACCGACCGATCCACCCATCCGCCGCACGCAAGACATCGAGAATGTCTTGTGCTTTAGGCGTCGGTTGGTATTGAGGCGAATCAGCCATTACTAGACCAGATGAACTATATCTATATGTGTATGCTTGAGTGTACTGCTGTTCGTCCATCTTGTCACCTCATTGGTCAGACTGGTCTTCCACCGGCCATTGAACGAGACGCACTATGTCACGCAGCGCCTTCAGGTCACCGCTGAAGATGGCGGCAAGCTGCTCATCAGTAAGGCTTTCCGTAGCTTTGGGCAGCGGCTCAAATACCGTTTGTAGGCTCGGATGCAGGCGGTCAGCCAGGTCCGTCTCATTCGATTGTTGCGACGACTCAATCTGCTTCTTTCGCTGCGCCATTTTCATCCATGACCTGCATAGTTGTACTGTATTCCGACACATATGATGGTGGTTTTGGGCATACGTGTGTGTCGATACATATAGCCTATCAAATGTGGTCACGGATCTACTGCGAAAATTATCATCTCAGGTTGGTAAAATTACGGATCCGCGCTGTAATTTTCCGGCGGTGACCGAATCAACCAATTTTCACACCGTCAGGCAGCACGACTCCTTTGGCAACATGATACAATGTGGGCATCTTGCAGCAATCTATACAAAAAGAGAGAGTAATTGCCATACCGAAGCAGATATCAACATAGATTGCGTTTGTTATAGCGAGAAACCGCATGTCCCAATCCAGAACCGAGAAGCCACAACTCCTCTGCATCCTGTTTTCTGATTTGAAAGGCTATTCCGGCCTCAGGAATGACCCACAAAAGAACCAGATCGTGCAAGAGATGAAAACGATCTTCGAGCGGGCAAGTCGGCCAGGCGTGCGGCTCCTCAAAACGATGGGGGACGGCATGATGGCAGCCTGTGAGACACCGTTACCATTGGCCGAAACAGCATTGGCTGCCCGCGACGCGTATAGAAATGCCGACTGGAAATCAAAGGGCTTTCCTGAGGATTTTCTGATTCGTA
This sequence comes from uncultured Chloroflexia bacterium, assembly GCA_963772595.1. Classification (GTDB taxonomy): domain Bacteria; phylum Chloroflexota; class Anaerolineae; order Aggregatilineales; family Phototrophicaceae; genus CAVYXZ01. Next base: position 718,884 of record CAVYXZ010000007.1, read on the forward strand.
TTGGCCTACACATTGACGAAATGATCGTTCACTATGATGCAGACGGCAGGATTGTGGATGCTATCGGCGTCGGGGTGGATGCAACGGCGCGCATTGAGCCAGTCACCAAACCGAACGCAGTGTTTTGCTCAGCGCGATTCTACGAACTGCTCCAGGGTCGTGGGGTCGGCAAAATCCGGGGCATTCCGCAGGGTTCGATGAAATTGGCAAAACAGTATGGCGAGATGGAATTGTACGAGCTGCGCTGGTTGCAGGAGGCTGATGAAGCAGCAAGACCTGTAACCGAGCCATCGAACGCGCCTTCAATTCCAATGCCCAAAATCAAGAAGTCCTTTTCCGACAAGGATCGACGCGATTACTTGCGCGGAGCCTTTGCGGTGATTCGCCAGTATTTCGATGCAGCGGTGAAGCAGTTGATACCGCTGTGCCAGGGATTGAAGGCAGTATCACAAGTGTCAGCGACACCAAATTCATCTGCGAGATTTATCTGAACGGGCAATTGAAGACACGTGGCAAAATCTGGATCGGCAGCCAACCGTATTCGGCCCGCGAGCAAATTCACTACGCGGAGGGGCAGTTTAACATCAACGATGACAATGGGTACAACGATATGATCGTGCCTGCTGAAGATGACTCAGAGTTGGCCCTCCAATCGCTGATGGGCATGACAGCATTTGTTCGCGGAGGCCCTGACGTGACGAAACCTTCCAGCCCGGGGCAAATCGCGGAACATCTCTGGTTACGGCTGACCTGGCTACTGGAGCAATAAAGAACTGAAGTCAGCGTTGTTTGTGCGTGATTTGATGTGAGAAATTAATCGAAATTGACCACAAATGAAATTATTGCTCGCCCTCACAAGCAATCACCAGTGCAATAGACAAGCGCACCTGCATCACGTAAGTTCTTCGTTGCGTCAAGGTCAAATGTGGTAACTTTTGTTCCACCTGCGATTATCTCCTTTGCAAATCCTTCTGTTTTGCCACCAGGTTCTGCATAAGCGATAAACACCTGCTGAGCGAGTGTAGCCACCAGCTGATTACGGAGCATAGCCGACTGCTGAGTCGCTCTGCTTTGACTATCAATGAAGCTAGAGACGATCAGAATTCTCCCTTGGGCGATATGTGGCTTCCACTCGGACGGTACACGCATGGTGGTAATGCTGCGCGCGGGACAGACAACGACCGGAGCGTCACCTCTCAAAAGTGTGACCAACACTTCTTTTTCCACAGGAGAATGAAAGCCACTGAATACGCCAACGCCGCGATCTTTTAGCTGCTGCGCAAGTTCGTAGGATTTGAGAATGATCGACGCCGGGCATTTAACCGAACAGAACAAAGCCAGCTGTACCGCGTCGATGAGGACTGGATCACCGATGACCGCAAGTTTATCGGACTCTGCAACAAGATCGATACGCTTTGGAGGTACGATGTAGTCAACCTTCAACGGCTTCCGCCAGAAAGCGAATCACTTCTCACCTCACCGATTTCCTTTGGAACCATTACACGATTTGTGTGTCGTCTGACCATTTGCAACGGTCGTCTGACCGCCACGAGAATGCGGTACGATGTGATCAGCCTCAAACTCCACAAACAGGACTTCGTTTCCGCATATCTGGCAGATACCATTATCCCGCCGATAGATTGCGATACGCTGTTCCTCAGTAAAATCCCGGTTTGGATCTTTGAGCGCCAAACCAGGCATGAACAGCAGCCATTCTCGGAGAAGCATATCGTGACGATACTGAATTCTTTCGCGCCCATCGGATGTTCGGCTTAGCGCTTCCGAGTAGCGTATGAAGTCAAGATCCTCATCATCGCTCTCCTGACGTCGAGTTTCGAAATCAATGTAGAATTCACGCAACTGATCCTCTTGCCCAGTCATCGCGTAGATGTCCATCGTCTGCGAAACCAGCCAGTAAAGCGAAACAAACTGGGCACGCCCTTTGAACTCTGGTGTTACTTCCTTGAACGCCCTGGCTAAATAGTTGAAGACCTTCTTTATGCGACCTGCCACTGGCCCGTCTGGATTCAAGTGCTTATAGCTCCGGTACTATAGACGTTCAGAAAAAGGAATGGAAAAGCCATAGGCAAAAAAGGGGATCGCTGGCAAACTGGAAGCGCTCAAACCACCAGAAAGCCAACGATCATGCACATAAGAATACGGATCAGCAGTGAAACGGTCAAGGCATTGCTGGAAGCGCTGCGTAAAGCCTACAAAAGCGGAGATAGCCGGATGGTAAAACGCATTAGCGTATTGCTGGATTTCAGTCGCGGAGATCACCCCGACGCGATAGCGGCCAAGCATGGCGTCGCCGTGTCCAGTATTTATGCCTGGCTCAAAGCCTTGTTGATCGAGGGTCTGTCGGCTTTGAAACCGCAGTGGCGGGGTGGGCGACCGCGCAAATTGACCGGTCAGCAGCGGCAGCAGTTGCGCCAGTGGTTGCAAGCGGGACCCCAGGCGGTGGGTTATCCGTGTGGTTGCTGGTCGGCGCTGGTGATCCAAGACCTGATCCAGCGGGAGTTTGGCGTGTTGTACAACGCCCACTATCTATGTGAACTGCTCAAAAATCTGGGGTTTTCCTATCAGAAAGCGCGCTTTGTGTCGGACCATCTCGATGAGGTCAAACGGCTGGTGTGGCTGACCCAGGTGTTTCCCGATTTCAAACGGCAAGCGCAGGCTGCCGGGGGATGGTTGCTGTTCGGTGATGAGGCCAGTTTTGCCCAGTGGGGATCGCTCAGTTACACCTGGGCGCCCATTGGACAACAACCTACCGTCGCCACCAGCGGCAAACGCAAAGGTTACAAGGTGTTTGGCTTGATTGACTTTTTCAGTGGCCGCTTGTTTTATCAAGGCATGGACGGCAAATTCAATGCCGAACGCTATGTCACCTTTCTGCAACAGGTCTTGAAAGTGACCCATCGACCTGTGTTTTTGGTACAGGATGGCGCCCGTTATCACACTGCAAAGCACACCCGGCAATTTTTCCAACACCATGCCCACCGGCTGACCGTCGCCCAATTGCCCAGCTATTCACCGGATTACAATCCAATTGAGTTCTTATGGCGGGCGCTGAAACGCCGCACCACCCATAATGTTTACTTTCCCGAATTTGCCACCTTGATTGCTTCGGTGGAAGACGCCCTGGCCTTTTTCCAAAGTCAGCCCGATTACGTTAAATCCTTGTTTACCATTTATCTCGACGAGATGGCAACGGCGACCAATGGCACAACCATTGCCGCTTAGTCCATAACGTTTTCTGAAACACTATAGTACTCTGTCAATCGGACAAAGATGGGTAAAGGCGTTTGAGCTTAATTCGAGCATCGTCACAGGTGAATTGCCAGTCAATGGTCGCTTGGCGAGAGTTGCGCTCATGTTCAAGGGCGTCGACATGGCGTTTGAGAGCCAGCTCATCGGGCATGCGCTGTCGTAAGCAAGAGCGCGAGAAGACGCTGAACTCAATTTCAGCCATATTCAGCCAACTGGCGTGTTTAGGGGTGTAATGAAAGCGTAGTTTGCTCAAAATACGCCTCGCTTCCCGCGGTGGAAATGTTTCATAGAGCGCAGCTTCAGTATGGGTGTTGAGGTTGTCCAGGACGATATGAATGCAAACGGCATCCGGGTAGCGCGCATCGACCAGCCACTGCATCTGGTAAGCAAAATCCTGCTGGGTACGACGTTCGGTGACTTCCACATGCCGCCAGTTTGCCAGTGGCTCGAAAAACAGGAACAAATTGCGCGTGCCTCGACGCGCATATTCATAGTCGTAGCGCAGCGGCTGACCCGGTTGTGCGGGCAAAGGACAGCGCGTTTCTGCAATCAGTTGTTTACTCGTCTCGTCAAAACACATCACCGGTTCCTGCGGATCATAAGGACGTTCGTACAAGTCAAGCACCGCCTCCATCGCCGCGACGTAATGGGCATTGGCGGCGGGGATGCACCACATCTGCTTACGCCAAGGCTTCAGATCATTTTTTTCAAGCGTTGGCGCACCGTCTCGTGTGAAACCGCAGCGACCACTCCCAACTCGACCAGTTTGTCTGCCAGCAATCGCAGCGTCCAGCGCTCATGTCCATCGGGTGCATCGCTACAGGCCAGTGCGATCAGATGGGCTTCGGCGCGTCCATCGATCTTCGTCTTGCCACCTGGATGTGGATCATCGTTGAGGGCTTTGTCCAGATTACCCTCGACAAAGCGCTTGCGGATGCGCTCTACGGTTGGACGACTGGTGTTCAGAGCCGTAACGATGTCTTCATCCTTCAGGCCCTCATCCGCTTTGAGCAGAATCTGGGCGCGTTTCATCTTGCGTGCGCCGATGTTTCCCTTGCTCGTTATATCCAGCAGATACTGGCGTTCTTCAGCCGTCAGTTCGACCATGTACTTCTTGCCTGGCATAGTTCATCCCTTCACTTTGGATAACTATACCCACCTTGCCCATCAATCTCTACTTGACGATGTACTAGATTGGACGTAGTCCTAACAACGGCCAGCCTTTATGCTGGTCTTTGTTTTTCCCATAACCGCACTGTTGCCGCTATTCTGTACCCGCTCAGTCACCTCGAGAATGGGGGAAGCAACTCCAGTCAAATGATCATTTTCTCCGGGTTGACTACAACCCGCTCGACTATCTGGTGCAGCAACTCTTTTTGTTCGCTACGGTCCAGCTTGTCATACAATATACCCACTTTTGAAATGATGTACAGAGCAGCATCCAAATTTGCGATATGATACTCGCGTTTCTGCTGCAAAACCTCGATATTCATTCGCAATGTGTGTCGACGATCACACCACTCAGCCCAAAGAGTATCCCACACTCGCTCAGTAATCTTCCCCGCTGCAAACAAGCGTGCCGCTCGCGCTTCCTCTTGGTCCACTGCCTTCAGTGCTGCATGTAAATCTTCACATTCATAGGGGCGCAAGTGGCCCAGTTTACGGGCGATTTCGTTTGTGTAACTGTCGCGAATCAGAGGGATCAATTCTGGCATGATTTGAATATGCATAAGTTCACCGAGTATCTGATCGTCGATAGCAGTAGTTTGTTGACATAGGAAGTGAAGTGGTGTAGAAGCAGGGCGGAGGTGAAAGATGACGCAACGGATACCCGCGACTGCATCGCCCGGCCCTTTGGAAGCCTTTGCCCAAGTCTTTGATGACCTGTTTGCTAAGCAGCCTACGTGCTGTATTCTGGCAGCACGTAGGGTTAAGTGCCAGCGTCAGCCGGATGCCACGCCACAGCACCGACGCGCTGGTGATGCGAAAAAAGTGAGTGATCCCCTTTTTCGCTCGATCCCGGCAGGTGTAGGCCTGCATTTCCAGGGTTTTGCCATAGAGCTGTAAATCGGCCACATCCAGCGCATCATTGAGATGCTCGCGCAGCGTGTTGCCGTCGGCCACACCGTCCAGGTCATCACAGGCCAATTGCAGGCTGCCATTCTCCAGCGCCGCTTTGGTCAGCACGTTGAACAGCATCTTGGTATCACAACGATACCCTTGAATGTCCAGTGTGAGATGTGCCCTGAACATCGTCATACTGATCTGATGCAGGTCTTTCGCGTGCCGTCTGTTTTCCGGTAACCTGTGTTCAGGTCGATTCCTGTCTCGGCTTGGGTGAGCACTAAACCTTGACCGAAATCGACCGCTTTTTCAAGCCACTTTCAACTTTCGTGATCTACTGAATTTCGTTTAGTTACGCGTGGTCAGGGCGAACAGATTGTAGTCTCTGCAAGTGCCGGGGACCGACGTGAAGGTATAGCTCCGGCGCAGCGTCGGGTCCTGATTGTCTACATAGACCGGCACTCCGGCGGCGATCTGCGCGGCGATCTCATCGCGGAGGCTCGCGGTAATCACATCGGTGCCGTGAGGCCGCGCCTCATGCAGTACCAGACCGGTGCGGCCCTGCTCGACATGCGCCACATAATAGATCGAATACATGGCCCGCCAGTCCAGCACCAGCACGGCATGGTCTTCCGCCACTTTGGAGACAGCGCATTCCGCTTCGCGGCGCGGTTCGGCCAGATCCTGCACCGGGTAAGGATAATTCTCGGTCACGAAGCGCGATTCGCCGGTCTCCACGGCCTGCCAGCGGCTGGCGAGCAGCGGCCCGACGCAGAGGCCAATCAATATCAGCGCCAGCACTGTGTTCAGCAGCAGACGCAGCGGCCCGGCGGGCAGCGGCCTGCTGAGAACGGTCAGCAGCGCACCCGCGCCGACCCCGGCCAGCAGCCCCACCAGCACATAGACCGGCAGATAGAAGATGAATTTATCCCCTGGCTGGTAGACCAGCCCGGCGAAGAATGCCACCCCCAGCGCCACCAGTACCAGCGCGAAGTGCCGCCGCCGTTGCACCAGGGCCGCCACCGCGCCCAGTACGGCCAGCAGCAGGGCCGGGACGGTGTATTCCCGCGATAGATAATCGTTGAAGAAGGTGTTCACGTTCGCGCCGTAATCGAGATCGCCCGGCAGCATAGCATCGCGCCACTGCACACCGGAGAACGTGACCCAGAAGCGCTTCGGCGTGCTGTCAAAATCCGCCAGGCTCAGGTTCCAGGCATCCCGCGAGGGGATGATGCTGGTATCCAGAAAATTAGTCACAGTCGGGCGCGTGTCGATGAAGGCGAAGAGCAGGTAGAAGCCGACCAGTCCCAGGATCCCACCCAGCGCCAGCCGCGCCAGATGATCCCAATGGCCGCGTTCCTCCGGAGGACCCGCCAGCGGGCCCCACAGCACAAAGACCAGCACTGCCGGGCCGATCAACACCAGAAACATATGCACGCCGAGGCCCAGGCCCATCAGCAGACCGGCCAGGAACAGCAGCCCGCGCCGCTGCGCCGGATGCGTCCGCCAGGCGAAAACCAACACCAGAATCAAGCAGATGAAGGCCAGCGCCGGGGTATAAACCTCTGCGATGATGCTCTGCGCCCAGAAGGTGTAAGACAGCAGCACGACGACACTGGCAAGCAGCGCGCCGCCCCGCTGGGTGAAGTAGCGCGCCAGCAGGTAGATCATGCCGATCACCGCGCCGCCGGACAGCACTGAGAAAAACGTCACCCGCCAGGCCAGGCTGTGCAGCGGGATCAGCCCGACGAGCCGGGCCAGAATCAGGTAGACCGGGTAGCCGGTCGAATGCGTCGTGCCCCAGGTGTAGGCCAGGGCCTGAAATTCGCCGCTGTCGCTGTAGAGCATGTCCGGGGCCGAGGCCAGCGCATAGATCAGTACGGCCAGCACGCCAATCGCCAGAGCGATCAGCAGGTCGAGGCGGTTCGGGCCGGAAGGCGTTGTCGTTTCAGGGGGTGCTGCGGAATCTGCGCTCATCAGGAGTCCCATCAGGTGCTGCGAAGAATACGGCCATCCGCCAAACCCAGCAGCAGCGACTGGCCCACCGCAGCGCCCTGGGGCGCGCAGGCAGCGGTCAGGCCCTCGCTCAGGTCCAGGTCGGTATAGCAGCGCGTCCAGGACTGACCGGCATCGGCTGAACACCAGCACTGCTCGACCGCCAGCACCAGCAGGTCCTGCGCGCCGGGCAGAATGGCGTTAATCGAGCCTTCGACTTCCAGTTGGGGCATCGACTGCCAGGACTGACCCTCGTCATCGGAGTTATAAAGGCCCGCCGCTTCCGTCCCGGCATAAAGTCTGCCATCCTGCGGTGAGATGGCGATACACAGCACTGGCGCGGCCTCCATCGGGAAAGAAGTTAAGTGCCAGGAGCGGCCCTGATTGCGGCTGCGGTAGATGCCGCTCTCGGTGGCGGCATAGACCGTGCCATCCTGAACGAAGGCGGGTGAGATCGCCAGCGCCAGCACATGCAAATCAAAGAGACCGAAGGGCCATGCGCGCCAGGTCTCGCCATGATTTTCGCTGCGAAAGATGCCGTCCTCGATACTGGCGGCCAGCACGATGCCATCCTGCGCGTAATTGGGCGAGGTCACCAGCGCGGTGATGAAAGGCGGGGCTGTCGCCAACCCTCTGGGTGTCCAGGTCGCGCCGCCATCTCTGGAGACCAATACGCCACCCACGACCCCAGCCAGCATATCTAAGCGTTCGTCCGGTCCCTGAGCCGCCGCGAAGGCAGTCAGCGAGGGCTGCTCATCCTGTTCAGTGTGAACGATGACAGGCTGCCAGGTCTGGCCGCCGTCCTCCGAGCGCTGCAAGCCGGAGCCACGCGCCGCCCAGCAGGAACCATCCGGCGCGGCACTGAGCGCGTACACAATGTCTTGAGCGATGATGTTGTCTTGCACGATGTTCTCCAGAATCACAGGGGTACAAGGTTCCGTCCGGTATGTCCTCCGACTTCAGCCATGCCCCCTTCTTCATAGCAAACCGGCATTCGACGGCCCTTGAAAGTCCCCTCGCCACATTGGAGAGGGGATCTAGGGGTGAGCCCCTCTTAGGGTTCGTAAGCCGTCTCCGGTTTGCGATGATGCACCAGCACATCGACGGTGAGCGCGAGGGCCGCGCTAGCGATAGCCTCATGGACAGCACTCGTCATGACCTCCGCCGAGTCGATAATGCCCGCCTCGATCATGTCCACAATTTGCTCGCTGCGCAGGTCGAAACCGGAGCCAGGCCCCGCCGCCATAATGTCATGCAGAATCGGGCCGGGCGTGTGGCCGCCGTTCATCAGAATGCTGCGCAGCGGTTCTTCCAGCGTCCGGCTGAGGATGCGATAGGCACTGCGTTCGTCCAGATCCTCAGCGGAGTCGGCCAGCCGGTCCAGCGCGGGACGGCAGGCCAGCAGCGATACGCCGCCGCCCGGCAGTATTCCGCTCATCAGTGCCTTGCGAATCAAGCTTGCGCTGCGCTCTGACAGCGTTTTACGCGCCTTGATGTCGTTCTCGGTGAAGCCGCCCACCCAGACCACCGCTGCGCCGCCCATGAACAGGTGAATGCGTTCCAGCAGCTTCTCGCGATCTTCGGCCTTGTCGGCGTTGGCATACACGGTTTTCAGCGTCTCGACATGGGCGATGATGTCCGCTGCCGCGCCTTTGCCACCGTTGAAGCCAGTGTAGGTCCTGTCCGCCCAGGCTTTGCGGGCCATACCCAGGTCGTCCAGCGTGAAACTGTCCAGGCTCTCGCCGCCCGCGCGCAAAAAGGCGCGTCCGCCCAGCAGCACCTCCAGGTCCTGGATAAAGTCCGACAAACCATGCAGGGCATCTGGCGCTTTGACGGCGACAATCGTGAAGGGCGCAAGCTGTTTGTTGATGCTCAGCAGCACGCTCGTCACCGAATCGGAGACGCTGCGCGCAAAGAGCAGCAGCCCCTTCTGGCCGCTTTCGTAGATTTGCTTGAGACAGGGAACGATCTGCGACGGCTCGCTCAGTTCCAGGTCGGTCAGCAGCACCGCCGCTTCGTTGATCTCCACGCGGGCGTTTACCCGGTTGGTGACGAAATGCTCGGAGAGGACACCGCTCTTGAAGAAGGGGCCGGCGTAGTATTCACGCTCGATGCCGCGTCCATGACCGGCGCGGATCTCAAACTGACCCCAGGCCCCGATCACGTCAAAGACCTCGCCCAGCACCTGCGCCAGCGCTTCGTCATGACAGACCAATTCAGCCAACTGGGCGATCATCTGCTCGCCTTCGAGCGGGCGGGCCATGTCCTCCAGTTCCTTGATGACCACACGCATCCCCTGTTCGAGGAAGCCGCGCAGCCGCATGGCTTCGCCGCCTGCGGTGATGTACTTGAGTCCCTGGTTATAGATGCTCTGGAACAGCACCGCAGTCAGAGCCGTGCCATCGCCCACCCGCAGATGCTGCTGCCACAGAAGCTGGCGCATGAACATCAGGCCCACATCGGCATCGGCATCCGGCACCTGCAAAATGCGCCGGGCGATCAAACCGCCGTTATCCAGAAGTTCAGCGAAGGACTGGCTTTCCGTCTTGACAATACGATCTACGGCCACGTTGCGAGGCAGCGGCCCCAGCGTCGGTCGCACCGCGTCGGCCATCAGGTTGATGCCGCGCTGCATCCCCTGATAGGTTCTGGGTTGAAAGACCAGGCGCGGGCGTCTCGATTTCGGCATCGCCGCCTTAACCCTTGATTCCGGTCAGCGAAATACCCTCGATAAACGAGCGCTGTGCGAAGAAGAAGGCGATCAGAATCGGGACCGTCACAATCGTGCTCACCGCCATCAGGTAGGGGAAGCCCATTTGCTGGATGCCATTCTCCGTCAGCGCGCCGCGCAGCCGGTTGATCCCCAGCGCCAGCGGATACTCCGCCACTTTATTGACGTAGATCAGCGGGCCGAAGTAATCGTTCCAGGAATTCAGCAGGGTGAACAGGGCGACCACCGTGAGCGCGGGTTTGGTCAGCGGCAGGATCACGCGCCACAGGATGACGAACTCGTTGGCGCCATCCACACGGGCTGCATCCGAGAGTTCGTTGGGAATCGACATGAAAAACTGGCGCAGCAGGAAGATGAAGAAGGCATTCCCAAAGAATGCTGGCACGACTAAGGGCAGATACGTGCCGACCCAACCCATCTCCTTAAAGATCACAAACAGCGGGATGAGCCGTACCTGCGACGGAATCATCAGAGTCGCCAGACAGATCCCGAACAGGAGATTGCGTCCTATCCACTGGATGCGCGCGAAGCCGTAAGCGACAATCGAGCAGGACAGCAGCGTGCCAATCATGGCCGGAAGCGCGTATTTGAAGACCGTGTTGATGGTGAACTGGTTGAAATCAAGCTGGCCCCAGGCATCGCCGAAATTCTGAGGATAGGCAGGATCAGGAATCCAGACCGGCGGCACAGTGAACACCTGCTGGTCATCTTTCATAGCCGATGAGGCCATCCAGAAGAAGGGAAAGATGAAACTGACAGCCAGGGAGACGAGTACGACATATTTGATGACCTGGGTCATAACGCCGGTAGCGGTAAGCGGTTTTCTGGCGGTGCTTGTTAGCTCAGGGTAAGCAGTGACTTGTTCGCTCATAATCGCGCTCCTTACCGGCTCTCGCCGCCGTAGTAGACCCACCGGGCAGAGGACCTGAACAGGATGAAGGTAAAGATCAGGATCACGATGAACAGGATCCAGGCCATGGCCGATGCTTTACCCATTCGCAGTTGAAGGAAAGCCACACGGTAGAGGTTGACCGCATAGAATTCAGTGGCCCGGTTTGGCCCGCCAGCGGTGAGCAGCCAGGGCAGGTCAAACTGCTGGAAGGCGTTGATGAGGGCCAGAATCAGATTGAACAGGATGACCGGACTGGTCATGGGGATGGTGATGTGTCTGAATTTGCGCCAACCGGACGCGCCATCCACAGTCGCCGCTTCGTAGAGTTCGCGCGGCACGTCTTGCAGGGCGGCCAGGAAGATCACCATTGCGCCTCCCTGTGCCCACATATGGATGCCGATAATGGTCGGTTTAACCCAGTCAGGATTAGAAATAAACGGGATCGTTTGCATGCCCACTGCTCTCAACACGGAGTTGACAGCGCCCCATTGCAGGTTGAGCAGAAACAGCCAGACGGTGGTCGTCACGATGGCCGGTACAATCGAGGGGAAGAAAAACAGTGCCCTGAACAGGGGCCGGAAGGCAATCTTTAAGTTCAGCAAATTCGCCAGCAGAAAAGCGGAAATCACTCCCAGGGGTGCAGCCAGGATCACCCACCACAGCGTATTGCCAACCACCTGAAGATAGTCTTTGTCCTGGAAGAGGCTGGTGTAATTTCTCAGGCCGATCCAGACCGGTGGTCTGAGCACCGTATAGCGCGTGAAGCTGAAATACAATGAAGACGCAATCGGCACCAGTGTCCACAGCAAAAAGCCGATCAGCCAGGGCGATACAAAAAGGAGTCCTAAGCGGAGGTTACGCCGTTCGTCATGAGACAACTGCCGCAGTCGTGGTCTTGACAATGAAAGCGATAGCATCGAATAACCCTTAATCACATTTTGGTCTACTAAATTAATCGAGTTGGGCAAGAACGAGTCTCGCCCAACTCTTCAAAGACATCATAACGCAAGGGTGCTTAAGCGAAACCCGCGTCCTGGTATTCCTGGACCGCCGCATCTTGCAGTTCCTGAGCTGCCTCTGCGCCCGTGAGTTCACCACGGAAAACACGCTCGCGCAGTTCCAGATTCTTCTGCTCGATGAAGGGCATGATCTCCATCTTGACCAGCGGCTCCCATTCATTGGCCGTGTCAAGCGAGTCGAAGTAGAACTTCAGGCCAGGGTATTTGTTCGGATCTGCCGTCGCCAGGTAAGGCAGGAAGGCCGGCAGCCAGCCAATCGAGTTGAAGACCGAATCGTTATGCTCCGGGGTCAGCAGGAATTCGGCCACCGGCCAGGCCACATCGGCGGGCACGACGGCGTCTTTCCAGAAGAAGACCATGTGGCCGCCCGCGACCTGGATCTTGGTTCCCGCGCGGCTCGCCGGGACCGGCACCCAGGTGGCCCGGTTGTACTGCGCGATGTCCGGATTCTCATTGGTGGTCTCGCCGGGATGCCAGTAACCCTCGATAATCATGGCCTGCACGCCGGTGCTGTAAGAGCCGCCCCAGGTGCCCTGGCCTTCGGCACTATGGAAACCGGACAGGTTATCCGGGCCGACGACCTTGACGAATTCACCCATCGTATCGTAGGACTCGGCCATGCCGTCGAAGTTGATGACGCGATTTTCCGGGTCCCACCAGTGAACGCCGAAGGATTCAGCGGCGAAGGAGCCGTCCTGGCTGTTGGCGAACTGGCCGCCAATGGCATCATAGGGATCCAGGCCGATCTGCAGCACGTTCCCGGCATCGTCGAACTTGGTCAGCGCCTGGTGCCAGACCATCAGGTCTTCCCAGGTCTGCGGTGGGTTGTCCGGATCCAGTCCGGCTTCTTCAACCAGATTCGAGTTGTAGTTCAGCCCGCGGCGGACGAAGGCTTCGATTGCGGACACGCCGTACTGTACGCCTTCCCAGATGGTGGTATCCCAGGCTGCGCCGGCGAAGTTCTCCTCTTTGACAGCGTCACTGGCCGCGACGTAATCGGTGATTTCGTTGACCTGCCCGTTCGCCATGTAATCGGCATAGCGTGCGCCGGTCCCGACATCGGGCGGGGTGCCCGCGGCAACCGCCGTCAGGAAGGCATCGCTGATGCCCACGCCGGTTGTAATCTCTACGGTGTTGGGGGCGACGAAGTCATTCAGGGCCGGTCCAAACTGCTCAGCCGGATCGCCGTATTGATTCCAGAACACCCAGTATTGGATGGCGACGCCATCCTGTGCCGGGGGCGCAGCGAAGGCCTGAGGCAGACTGCCGGCCAGCGCAGCGCCTCCTGCCGCGACCATACTGGCGCGCAAAAACTCACGCCGACTTAACAACTTCTTGCTCATAAGTCCTGTCTCCTTGATAAGCCTCTCTTCAAAACAGCGCGGCTGACCGAGTCAAAGGCTCAGGTCAGCCGATTGTTGCTTTATGGAGTGCTGATGAGTGGCAGGTCACGGTATCCAATTGTCGGCGACGAAGACAGCGAATGCTTGGGGTCAAGCTGTGACCGGTCAATTTTGGATCCTCAAACACAAAAATAGATCTAAAACTATTTTCACACGTGTTGGTTACACGTGTTGATTTCCTTCGAAAATGATTATATACGGGCAATGTGTATCGAGTCAAATAATTCTGATCGGCGCGCCGGACGGCCTTAGTAAGGGATTCTTAAGGGTTCATAAAGGTTCATCATTGCCAGTACCCTCTTCGGGCTTTACAATCTTAAGGTGAATGTGATACGCCAAACCAGCAAAACACACGACAGAACGAGCCTCTTGTATTCAACGGGATTCACTAGAACAATCCATGTCACAAGAACGAGACCGTGAAATGATTACCCAGGAAGATGTCGCCAATTACGTGGGCGTAAGTCGTGCCGTCGTGTCCTACGTGCTCAACGGTGGCCCGCGCCACGTCTCGGTCGAGACGCGCGACCGGGTGCTGGACGCTATCCGGGAATTAGGCTATCGCCCCAACAAGCACGCGCAGCGGTTGCGGATGGGCGATGACTTTGCCCACAACTCTATCGGCATCATTATTGGCGGCAAGGGCTACAATGTCCTCGAACGTTCCTACTACAGCCACATTCTGGCCGGGTTGTTCGATAGTGCGCACCAGTTGAACCAGCACATTCGCTTCTTTAGCTTCTTCGATGCTTTTAAGGACCCGATCTTCTTCAACAAGAACATTCACCGCGAGGAGATTTCGTCGCTGCTCATCCTGATGCCGCTGCTGATCCTCAACGATCCCGACTTCAAGCCGATCTTCCGCCGCATCACCGAACGCATCGACACGATCCTGTGCCTGGAGCAGTCCATTTACAATCTGCCCGCGCTGGAGATCGACCTGGATGCCGCGGCCCGCATGGCGACGGACCACCTGATTGGCCTGGGGCACCGGCGGATCGCCTTTCTTTCGCTGCATGACGAGCGCAATCACGGCTATATGCAGGCGCTTCAGGAGCACGGTATTCCGTCGGACGAAGCGATCATTCGGATGATCGACAGTACCGATCTGTATGCTTCGGCGTATCAACTGACCCTGGAACTGGTTCACCTGGAGCCTGCCATTACCGCCGTCTTCTGCGCCAATGATGACGCGGCGGTTGCCGCGATGGCGGCCATCCATGACAGCGGCCTGAAGAATCCCGGACGATATGTCCATCGCCTCAATCGACAATACCGATCTCTCGGCAGTGGTGCGCCCGGCCCTGACGACCGTCAAGCTGCCGATTGAGTACCTGGGCACTCATGCGCTCGATTATCTGCTGAAATTGCAGGCATATCCCGATAAAACACCCGCCTCGAAGAAACTGCTCCTGGAACTGATCGTGCGCAAATCGACAGGCCCGGTCAAAAACGCTGGCTGAACGCTCAGCCCGGCAGACGCGAAAAGATCAGGCTGGCGATGCGGTGAAACCTCAGTACGAGACATCCTGTTAATTGCAAATTCAGTAGATCACGAGAGTTGAAAGTGGCTTGAAAAAGCGGTCGATTTCGGTCAAAGTTTAGTGCTCACCCAAGCCGAGACCAGGAATCGACCTGCACACAGGATACCGGAAAACAAACGGCACGCGAAAGACCTGCATCAGATCAGTATGACGACGTTCAGCGCAGATCTCACACTCGACATTCAAGGGTATCGCTGTGATTGGAATTACACCACCAAAAGGTTTTGTTGAATGAATACAGTCCCTGAGCGTAGCTATTCTGAGAGCGATTGAGGCTAAGCCACACGATAGCTGTCAGGCATACCCAGCAGGGTCATGCGGTTGAGTGCCGCGCCTCGAATGCGCGCTTCTGTGATTTGCCGATGCAGGGTGCGCGCGCTCAAGCCATTCCCAAAGATGATCTTGAAGCGAAACACGGCGGTTTCGGCTAATGAGCGTCGATGATAGCCCAACTCGATCTTCCATTGATTGCGTCCGACCTGCCAAATCCGGCGCATGTTCTGGTCCCGGAACAGGGGTTCTTTTTTGCAGTTGCCATGCTGCCAGATTTTGGCATTCCGTCGCGGCGGGATGGCGAGGTGTTTGACCTGGCGTCGGCTACAGGCCGCATAGAACTTGGCCTTGTCATAGCTGCCATTGCCGCTGACCTGCTCAATCTTGCCCGGGGTATCTCGCAGTAATTGCTGGCCCGCTGCGGCATCGTCTACCCCCGCTTCGCTCAGCACCAGGGCTTGGATTTCCTGGCTGTGTTCATCCACACTCAGGTGCAATTTGCGCCAGGTGCGGCGTTTGCTGTAACCGTGTTGACGGACTTTCCACTCGCCTTCGCCGTAGACTTCCAGTCCACTGCTATCGACCACGATATGTTTCGGCTCCTCAGGCTTGCTCGTCGGTAGGCTCACTGCCAAATCCACGCTCCGTTTACACAGTGTCGTGTAATCAGGCACTCGCACACCAGCCCCTAACAAATCCATCACCGATTGTCCAAACCCAACCGTTTGACGATAGGCTAGGCGATAGACTGCCTTCAACATGAGCAGACACCTAATGGCTTGATCTGAGTACTGGACCTGTCCCCCACGAGGTCGCCGCCCTTCCGGTTCCGGATGCCAGTTTGCCAGGACTTCTTCGCTGATCCACAGTGTGATTGACCCCCGTTGCTTCAAGCTTCGATTGTACTCTGACCAATTGCAAATCCGGTAGTTGGCTTGCTTTGCTTTTACATCTCGCTTTTTCTTTGTCATGCTCCCTATTGTATCGGGACCATTTATTCAACAACGCCGGTTCTAACTATAATCGGAGGGCCAGAGGAATCAGCGAATACGACGTGGTGGCAGGTGCGTTCACCGAGCACTCTTGAAGGATGGGTTCCAGAGACGGCAGATGGTCAACCTGCTCTATTGCTGCCCGGTATGGCTCAACCACAAGAGGAATTCGGTCTGAGCGTTGGCAGTGGGGCTGTCGTTGCTGGTGAAGGCAAAGTCGTAGTGATCTACGCTGAGCCTCAAGCCGATTCGAATCCCGTAGAAGCCACCGTAAGCGGAGTGATTCTGGAGGTGATCGGCGGTCCTGAAATGGCAAGTGGTGAGACATGGTGGCAGGTGCGTTCACCCAGTCGGATAGAAGGGCGGATTCCTGAACGGATTGACGGTGAACCGACTATTTTGTCTCCAGATGCGGTCGCGTCTGAGCGAGCCGACAGTCACCCCGACACCGCAAACGGTGATTGAAATACCGGCAACTGTGACTGCAAACAAACTGAACGTGCGTCGCAGACCAGGGCCAGAGTACGACCAGGTCGCTCTACTCACCAATAGACAGCATATCTCGCTGATCGGACGCAATGCCGATAACACATGGGTACAGCTCAACGCGAGTGACCAGCAGTGGGTTAATGCCAAATACACTTCTATCGATGGGAATTCTGCGCAGCTGCCGGTGACGTTTAGTGAAATTGGCGACTGGGATATTGCAGGACCACCCATAGGCGTTCGTGCTGTCGCTGAAACTGTGTTGCGTATCAAGGGTGGTCCAGGAAATCAGTATCGCCAACTCGACAACCCGGATACGCTCGACGCGGGCGCTGTCGTAGATATTGTAGGCGTCAGCGCAGATAGATTGTTCTACAAAGTCAATATAGGCGATAGAAGCGGCTGGATAAACGCTCAGTACGTGCGGCTAACTGGTAATACCAGTGCAGAAATACCCGTCATCGCGCAATCAAGTGCGACTGCCGCAAATACCTCATCCACTACCGGTCAAACGTCAGCTCAGGCTTCCCTTGTGACCACAACAAATCAATGTTCAGGAGCACTTCCCCAAAGACTGTATGTCGGAGGTCAGGCACAACAGACTTTGAGCAAAGACCCCGTTCGAGTCCAAAACGAGCCAGGAGGCGGCACAACAAATTTCCTGCTTTATCCAGGCGATATAGTCGATGTGATTGCCGGACCGAGGTGTCAAAATATCGGCAATTCACCGACGAGTTGGTGGCAAATCCAGTGTGTCAACTACTGGACTGGTTGGGTTTCTGAGGGTAGAGGAAGCGAATATTATTTTCAACCCTATGGTCCGTGAGTTTGTGATTCCGCGCAAGAAACGTGTCTCAAGAGTCTCAACTGTCTCAGCCCATTTCCTGGCACTCGCGGCGTGTCTTCGACAGGGGTAGATTTTCTGCAAATTGAGTAGAAGAAACTGTCTCAGGCTGTGCCACCTGTGTCAGCTGAGACACCATAGGGTACTCACTGCAAAAGAAAGAGACTCTTCAAGTTCAAGAGTCTCAGGAGTCTCAACTGTCTCAGCCTTTTCACAGGCACTTACGGTCATATTGTGCGGCTCACAAGCCCTCTGTCTCAGGTGGCTCAAGTGTCTCAACAAAAGAATCGGTAGTGAGCTGCCAGAAATCGCACCCTGCCACCTCGCACCCGTTTTTGCACACTCAGATTGTTCGGTCCAGGTATCAAAATTCCATCTTCTTTCAACTGCATCCCAATGGCGGTCGCGGTGAAGCGCAGCGGCTGCACCCGATTGACTTCTCGGTGCGCGATTTCCGGTAGGAGGTAGACGAAGTTGTCATCCTTGTAACCAACAACGGTCACGCCAGGCGGATATTCGCATGGATTCTTCATGTCGTCGTCCAGTCACGGCCTGTCCACCAGCGATGAGCTGGCCGAGAATATCCAGAAACACCTCGCTGGCACGTTCCTGACGCAGCGAGCGAACGCTTTCCGACGATCACATCCTGCCATGCGGGCAGCAGGTAATCCTCGTCCATCTCGTGAAGAAACTTCGACAGCAGTTGGTAGACCGTCACCAGCACCGCCCAGTTCTTGACTACCCGGTCATTGTTGGACTGCCTGCCGATCTCGGCGGCGAGCTTCGCCTTGTAGCCCTTCACGTTGCTGCTGAAGCGAGTTGGCGATATCAGTCTTTCAGGTACCGCTTTCAAGCTGCTTTGCCACCCAGGATGCAAAGTGAGCAGTGAATCCGGGCAATTTGTCGCGCAAGTCCTCGGCCTGGGATAATGCCTGCCCATCCGGATCGCGCTGCTCCCAGGGCGGCACTTCCAACACCAGCATCCGGGCAATCACCGACATCTCGCCCTCGATCGTCGTCTCACCGGTGGAGAGGATCAGCCCGCGACAGGGCTTCTCCTGGCGCACTTTCGCCTCACGGGTCAGGCGTCCGCGTCCCATGCCTCGCGAGTAGGATTGCAGGAAGCGGGTGAAGGTCTTCTCGTCAGCATAGATGCTCTTGTAGTCGTCCACCCAGAAGATGAGCGTCGGCCAGTGGATAACCCAGCGTCTCGACCGTATTGATGGTGTCGCCCCACTGAGCTGGTGGTGTGTCGCGGCTGAACTGCCCGTAGAAGCTGCTCAGCAGCGAGGCAATCTCCGATTTGCCGCTGCCCGATGTGCCGACCAGATGCACGGCGGGTCGTGTGGCCGTCGGCTGGGAAGAAACGCTGAAGCACCGGCAGCAGCGCAAAGGCGATCAGGCAGGACGCCAGATGCGGCGGCAAGACTTTCGTCACTGCGTCGAATGCCGTCAGGCTTTCGTCCCAGCTTGTAGCCTGCAGGCCATAGTCGCGGAGACGGTGATCGAGTTCAACCGAAGGCGGTTCGGCTAGCTTGCCTTTCGCCGTGATGCAGTCCTGCGGTGAGACATAGACCCAACGACCATCCAATTCCATCCAGCCCATGAAGTTGTAGTGGCGATGGGTTGGGAACTCACCGGACAGCTGCACAATGGCCGGAACCAGGTGCTTCGACATTCCGGCCCGCACGACGTACTGCGATCCGGCATTAGCCCCGATGAAGCGCCTAAGCGCCATATCATCGACAAAGACATCGCCCGGTACATCAAGCTTTTTGATCAAGCTCGCCGCGTCGCAGTTCCAGCGTGGTCACGATGGCTTTCTTTGCCATCATCATCGACCTGGCAGGTCTGATGCAGCGCGGTGGCTGACCAGTCGGCGACGGTTTTCTCCAGCGTGCCGCGATAGCTCTCCTTGCGGTAGACCATCTTGCCATCCAGCAGCAGATAACTCTCGGTATCGACGTATTCCTGCTGGCGCTGACGAGTCCAGTTCGCGCTTCTTTTCCTTATAGAGGCGGTCGATGTCGCTGATCTTCAGCCCATCGCCGCATGAGTGCTTTGAGACGCTGGCGCTCCTCCGCCCACTCGACCGGGTTGAGATGGATACAGGCTTCGACAGCTTCAACGATCTGCTGCGTCGTCGGACGCTCCGGTTTCTGCTCGACCTGGTACTGCCCGACAAGCTGGTCAACCACCTGCTGGGCGTGCTGTTTGGGTGCAGCGATCGGTTCTCTGGGCGGCTGGCTGTAGGCGCTGGCGATCGTCGCCTGCGCCTCCTTCTCCCGCGCTGCTGAGGTTCTCGCTGAACCATTCCCATCGGCGACATGCCGGGCGACCAGTTCGCGTTCGGCATCGCTCTGACTGTAGCCCGCATCGCGCATCTGGCAGGCGGCGGCGAAGAGTTCTGCGTTGCGGCTGCCGTTGTGTGCGCCTGATGGCCAGATACTGCTCGGTTCTCGGCGGCAGTGGATGATGTCCATTGCCGTTGGTCGAAAACATCGCGACGTATGACCGTTCTGTGCTGCGGCTTGACCGCCAGCCAGTCGAAGCTGCTCAGCGCATAACGCCGATCCGGATGGCAGTCGATCGATCTGCACCGGCGCATTCTTCCGCTCTGGTTTGGTGTTGATGCTGCCTGGCAGCCGCATCACGGAGGCCACTGACTTCACATAAGCTCTCGTCAGCATCCAGCGCTGAGAACAAGCCATGCAGGATCGTGGCGATGCGCTGCTTGTCCTCATCGGTTTCCAGCATGAACGGCTTGTCCAGCAGCCAGTAGCCGTGCCAGCCGCCGCCGCTATCGACGATGATGGACGGCGCAGGATCGAAGTCGCGCAGCTTCGCCAGTCCCTTATCACGCTTGATCTGGTCGCCATCGCAATCAATATCGACCCACAAGGCAGGCAGCAGTGCAGCGGATGCCGCACTGCCTTTTTTCTCCTGCCGCAGGCAGGGCGCGAAGTACACGCCATAGCCCTCGCTATTGAGCTTATCGGCCTGCTTCAGCACGACTTTCACGCTGTTTCTTATTGCCGATCTGCGCCCAGAATGCCCGAACTTCGCCCGTTTCAGGATGGATACAGCGCAGTTCCAGCCAGAGATCATCAGGTACATCCGGGATACAGCGCCGCAAGAAAATCGCTGCGCGCAACAATTCGCTCGTTGTTCACTCGTCGTTTTCTGTGTCATACTATGTTTATTCCTTTATGATGCTCACAGGGGCTAAAAGCGCGTTCCGTTTGGCGACGATGCGCTTCCGGCTCCTGTGTGCGTTATGGATAAGGTTATAAGTCGAGCGTCGGACCCAGGTCGGCGTTCATGTCGATTTCCTGGGTCTGCGGTGTTCAGATAGTTGTCCTTCAATTGGATCGGCGAGTCGCTCAGCTTCCTCGTGATCGAGGTCCGCCATCACCGGGCGGAATTGCAGTTCGGTCTTGCCCTCACGATTCTCGAAGAAGCCATAGAACCCGACGGCACTGGTCTCCTCGTCTGTGCGGCGCACGCCAGCCCACACCGGCTCAATCTCTGGCTTCGCCCATGCGCTTCCTCGGTATAGGCGATCTGCTGCCTGCTGTTCGCGGATGGCGGCCAGCGCGTCGTAGCGCTGCTCCCATTCCCGCCCGACATAACGATCCATCAGGTCGGCCATGTTGTCCTGGGTGATCGTCGTGCAGCAGGTCGATATGGTTGACCTCGCGCTTTTGCGGAGAAGTACAGCGGCTTGCGCCTGCCCTCATCGGCGTCGTAGTAGGTCCCTGGCAGGACGATGTGCGTGTGCGGATCGTGCTGGCCGGGCGCTTCCTTGCCGTCGGTATCGCGGTGATGGGTGACGTAGCTGTACTCGACGCCGGTATCAATGCCGCGCGCCTCGAAGAAGTCCTCGACGGTGCGCTCGGTCAACTGGCGCACAAACTGCTTCGCGCTGGTCATGCGGGACCATGCGGATCAGGTCCGGGTTGGGGTTGCAGATCAGGCTGAACAGCAGCACATGCTCGCTCTGGTAAGCATCGCAGCGGTCGGCGATCTCTGTCACGGAGTGGCCCATGCCGCGATCCACCCAGCGCTCCACGCCGCTGACCTGCGGCACGTAGTCGTCGCGGCTGTCGCGGTAGGTCAGGTACTTGAGCAGGTTCTTCATCCGCCTGGCCTCGTTCTGGGTCGGCTTCTTGTATTTCACATTGGTCACGCACATCTGCTTTCGATCCATGCGCTACGCCTCCCGCCGCTTCCTGAAGAAGGCGACCATCTTCTCCAGCAGTTCGTTCTGGCGCTGAAGCTGCTGCTCGACGGCATCCAGCCGCCCTTCCAGCTTGCGCGTGATGGCCGCCCGTGTGCCGGGGATGTCGTCCTGATGGGACAGATACAGATTGAGCGCATCGCGGATCAGGTCGGTCTTGTGCTGCATCTCGCCCTGCCGCGCGCGGACGCGCAGGAGTTCCTCGACCCGGCGCATCTGCTCCGGCGTGAAGCCCACTGACAGCCGTTCGGTGTAGCCATCGCGCTGCTTACGTTTGCTCAAGTTCGACCTCCTCGATTTGCTGCTTCAGTCCGGGTGTTGGACGGAAGCGGCCATACACCCGGCGCAGCCGTCCATGCTGGCCGAGTGCGCCACCGGCTCTCATGTCCTGAACCTCGATACGCAGTCGTCCGATGTCCGGCACGATGACCTCGCTTCCTTTGATCAGTTCCTCTGACCAGACTTCGGTGAGTACCTCGACCACCTCGGCCACATCCCGGCGGGTGCGGTGTGGCAGTCGCCTGGCGATATAGGCAATCACATCTCGGTGATACACAGTTCACTCCTTCATTTGCTTTTTGCTTTTGGTCAGCCGTCGCATGACCGGCTGACTGTTGCTCCTCAGAGCAACACCACCGCACACCGCGAAAACTATCGCGGGTGTGCGGACTGTCGGGCTGGCGGACCAGCGCGACAGGTGCGGCGGGTGCGCAACACCGCCGCACGGGTGCAGCCAGCAACGCGCGCTGCACCAAGCCCTCCCGGCGTCTGAGGGGCCAGCGATTTAGCTGGCTTAGGCCGGAGGGGGGATATTAATCCCCGCAGACACGCCCGCGTGTTCCCTCCGGCCGTACCCTGTTGGGCATTGCCCAACAGGGATGGACTGCGCCAGCAGGCCATATCGTCGGACACGGATCAAGCGCTACCATGTGGCGTTCTTCATGCGCCGTGTCCGACGCTGGCTTTCCGCATCCGTCAGGGCTGGCTCATGGTCTGTGCCTGCACCGGCGATGCTCTGGGCTGCTCCTGGCCGACGGCCACTGGCTGGGCGTTGGCGGCCACATGCTGGATGACGCGCTCCAGATAGGCGGGCATGTCGTTCAGTGCATCGCGTATCCAGAGCGTGTCCTGGCGAACTTCCAGCAGTTCCGGCAGGTCGATGATCGGCGACTTGCGCCGTTTCGGCTGCATCCCCAGAAAGCCGCGAATCAGGTCGCGGATCGTCTCACTGCGTTCGCCTTCTTCGATGCTTTCCCACCAGTCCAGGATGTCGGCATCGGTGTCGTGGTAGGCTTTGAAGGCGATCAGCTTGTAGCTCGCGTTTGCTCTTTTTCTTCTTGGCATAGTTCGTCCTCTCCTTATAGGGGTTTTACGCGGTATACTGCACCGTGTCATACTCTGTAAAACCCCCGTCCAGAACTAATCTTCGCGTCCGGCGAAGTTGGCGTAGTAGAGATAGCCGCGCGCATTTGCCATCTGCGCTTCCGGCACCAGCTTGGTCTGTGGATAGGCATCCACAACCTGCTCATAGACCAGCTCCGCGCCGCCGCCACGACAGGTAGATGACATCCACCGTCGTGCCGCGCTGCCACTTCTCGCTGACATGCAGATTCAGCGTCGCGCTGCGCAGCGGCGAGAGCGCATCTTCGACTTCCTCGCTGTAGTCGATGGGCTTGCCACTGGCGGTGAAAATGCCGGTGCGGAGTACCTGCTCGATGATCTTGTAGGGCATCTTCTCGCGGTAGTCGCGCTCCAGCATGGCGCTGATGCGTTCCTGGGCGGTGTAGACGCCGCCTTCGACACTGCCGCTCTCGCTGTCCACGAACTCGCCGTCGTCATCCAGGGCAATATCGACCGTGTAGGTTCCGACATCGACGATCCCGGTCCGCATGTAGGTGTGGTAGACGTTGATCTCGCCGGTGGGCGTGAGCATCTGGCGAGTAGGCGTGCCATAAGGCTGCGGCATGACGATCACGTCGGTCACGTTGGCGATGACCTCGCAGGAGTCGGTCTGGATGAGATGCTGCCCCAGCAGCGCCTCCTTCAGCTCAGCGGCATCCCGCATGTGGTCCACCGGAAGCCCTGTCGAGATGCGGAGATGCACGACATCCCGCCCCCACACCCCCGCCACCAGCTTGCCGATGGCGACTTTTGCCAGCCGCAGGCGGAAGGCGTTGCCCATCGTGCGTTCGTTGGCCGTGCGTCCACGCAGTCGCAGCAGTTCGCCGGGCGGGAGCTGTGCCAGCGCCAGGTCGCCCACAAACCATTCGCCTTCATCGTCCGTGATCTGGTCGCCGGGATACTTCTGCTGGATGGCTTCCTGCTGGAACTTGATCTCACGGGCATGTCCCATGACCGAGGGGAAGGCCAGCGCCTCTGTCGTCGGTGACGACTTTGACCACGCCATAGCCGATGTCCAGGCCGACGGTCAGAATGCCGTCCAGGACGTTGTTGTTCTGCTGCCGTTTCTTCTTTACTTGCTTTGCCATTGCTGCTCCATCCTCCAGGTACAATTCGCTGGAGATTGGGCATGAAGCAGCACAAAATCGTCCAAAACACGCCTTCAGGCACGCGAAATGGCTATAAATCGCTATGAAATTGTGTTCAAGACTTGAATATGAGTGCGACAAATCCCAATCTCCGCTTTCTAGATTGGGTTGTCTGGGCCTTCACTGGTCGGCATCAACGTCACGCCGGAGGAGGTCATTCTCGGCAAGCGCGGTTGGTAAGTTAACCTGTCTGAATGCAGAACAAGTAGCACGTGATGAAGTGGATACCATTGAGTATCCACTTCTTGTTTCTGGTCCAGGCTGTAAAAGACTTAAGCAGATCAGGATGAAACCGCTATAATGAAGCCTGCGTGTAAGTGACGGCAGCTACAGACATCGCCTATGTCAGACTACGAACAACAGTCCCTGACCATCAGCCACAGCAACAACGGCCTGTTCTCGGATTACTATCTGAACGAAATCGTCCCGACTCTGCCGGACCTGTTCAACGCGGGTAAGCAGGCGCTGGAACAGATTCAGGCGCTGCGGGCCAGCATTCAGCCGGAGGCACTGGACGAGGCCCAGCTTGAAGAACAGTGGATCCAGCCGCTGCTGCACATCCTGGGCCATCACTACACGGTGCAGGTGAAGATTCGCTACCGCGAGACCGGCCACCGCAAGCCCGATTACTTCTTCCTCAACAGCCAGGAGGAAGCACGCGCACTCACCAACGCGGTCTACCAGCCCCACGAGATTGCCCACGCTCTGGCCCTGGGCGATGCCAAACGCTGGGGCGCGAAGCTGGACCAAGCAGAGATCAACTTCTTCGACGCTCCGAGGTTCTTAATGGAAGCACAAAATGGTATGAACTTCGCCCTGCTCATACTACGATGAATTCGAGCAATCCAAAATTCTCTGGACCGATATTGGCAAATTACCGCGATTCTCGTGGGATGAAAACCGAACGTTTATCAATGACAAAGGGTTCTTTATTGTTCCTCCGTCACAAACGTATCTCGCTATTCTAAACTCACGTGTTTCCTGGTTCGCTCTGTCTCAGATTGCAACTCCTCTGCGACTTCGTGCAGGGCTATGGCAATATCAGTCAAAAATCCAGTTCGTCGAACGCCTACCCATCCCCGACCTGAACGCGGAGCAGGAAAGAATCTGGCCGCCATCGCCGAGGAAATCACCGCCCTGGCTCGCCAGCGCTACCAGCAGCACGACTCCATGCGCCAGACCATCCGCAATGAGTTCAACGGCAACGAGATCAGCACGCGGGTCGCCCTCTACCGCTGGTGGGAACTGGACGACGAGAAGGCCCTCAGCGACGAGATCCAGCGCCGTTTCGATCAGGAGATTCCGCTGAGCAAACGCAGCGAGTGGCGCGGCTTCCTGGCGGAACAGAAGACTGGGCATCAGGACCTGACCGGGCAGATCATCGCGCTGGAAACCCGCATGAACGCCATCGTCTACGACGCCTTCGATCTCACACCGGAGGAGCGCCAGTTGATCGAAGAGACGACCAAGTACCCCTACGGCGAGGTCTAGCAGCAGCCTTTCTATCACGTTTCTAATGTAATAAACTTAAAAATAGTGTTATAATATTGATAGGAGGAAAATTTTTAGAAAATCATTACTGACAAAATTGTATGGTCTTCCCTCTCGAACTTCCCACCTAAGTTTCGTGATGCCGGTTGAAACCTTGTTATCGTCTCAAACAAGTTTCAGGCCTCTCCCGCTCACCAGACACAGCCCCAGACCTCACACTGCAAGGCAATGGATCCGTATGGGTCCCGCAGGAGTCCCTCTTATGGTCGATAGGCGCACAGGCAAGAAGAAGAAAAAGGCGAAGCAGGCGGACAACGCAGCACCGATTGCTGAGAATCAGCCAGCGGTGATCGTGCCCAAGAGGTCAAACACGCCCCCCAAAAGATAGACGCAGGAACGGGCTGTAGGCACGATACGACCGCCCTGCCCATAGTCTCTCCTCATTTTGACGAGACCCTCGCGGGTTTCGCAGCACAAGCGTAAAACTCGCAGACCGCAATCGAGCCAGTGGCAGCGGTAATATGACCCTGCGCCTGTACCAGCTTAAACCAACGCATTTTGAAACCACGAAAGAAGGATGATATGTCACCGCAAGAAAGACCTTCTCAGATAGCAAAAATCCTGGAAACCGTTGTCCTGGAGTATCCGGCAGATGTGGTGGCTACGCTGGAAGCATATCTCGCTGACCTGGAAGCCAGACAACCCGATCAACTGGAGCCCATCACGGCCATCCTGAAAACGATTGCCGCAGACCTTCCGCTTGATGCAGGAGCCTCGCTGACCGCGTACATTGCGTTTCTGGAAGCCAGGCAGCTGCCCGTTCAAGCTGTCCCAGAATCGCGGTATTGGCATGGAGAACGACGCGCGGCAGATCGTAGAGCGCGTGCCTTGAGAAAACTGACTTACACGCATTAAGGAACATCCATACGGCGGGGTAACATGGCAAGATGGATGATACCTCGTCACTTATCGACCTGCTCAACATAGATTAGAGGAAACGTCTATGAAGTTTAACTGGAAAGTCTTAGTCGGTTTAGTTGTGGTGATTGCAGTCGCGTTCTGGGGCGTAAATTCGCTGCGTACCCGGTCCTACAGCGGCACTGAATTGAACTTTGCTGTCGGCGGCGGCCCTGTGACGGTGACGAATCCGTCCGATGCGCCGATCACTGTGCAGTTCGTTGGTGCAGGAACGCGGTCGTTCGCCATGTCCAGCAGCATTGACGGTGCAGCGGGTTCGTCAACCCGTGAAGGCAGTGGAAACACATCCACACAACGCATTGAATTTGCGCTGCCGCCAGGAGTCAGCGAGCTGACCATAACACGTGGGACGGACGTACACTTTGTTGCCAGCGCAAACTCGCGGCTTGAAGCGGTTGTGCAACCGGTCACTGCCGACGACGCGCAAACCACGCTGATCGCGCTTGTGGTTGTCATCCTGGGCGCGCTCTTCTACATGTCCAACGCCACCGGTCATGCCTGGATGAAGCTGATTCGCCGCAATAAGGCATCGGCTCCCATTGCACAGCCAAGCCCCGCTGCACCGGAGAGTCCGGCAGCTGCCGCGCGCAGGGCCTGACTTCGGCCAGCATGAGAAGGTGCCACCGCAGTCGTTCATTTGCGACAGATCAACATGGGGCGGATCGAAGCAAGTCTGTCCCTGATCCAACATTGGTGATCGCTGGCAGTACACGGTTGGCCCTGGCGATCACTTACTCAGCATTTGCAACGTCACCGACACGGTTTATCACATTGCGGTGGAAATCGTGCGCCTGAGCAGCATCACCAAGAAACGGGACAGTGTCCAGCCGGGTCAGACGCTCACGATGCCCCCTGGATACCAATCGCAATTCCAACGTGAATACAACGGAACTGATGGTATGCTGATTTCAGGAGAATGACCTTCAACATCGAAATACCATCTCCAGCGAGTCAGGACACTCGCCATTTCCCCCTCATTTCGGTTGATGCTGCATATCAAATCGCTGCGATAATCTAAACGCGATTCAGGTCTCCTGTGCTCATCAAACTGAACCGCAACGCAAGTTTACGATCTCAACAAATTCGCAATACCTCAGCCGGGCCTGAAGCTCCAGGCAGCGGCCCAAAAGGAGTTCGCCATGCGGAAGATAGCTATAGCTCTCGCGGGTTTCATCATCTTCGCTGCCCTTCTCTGGTTGGCGACTGGCGCTGATGCGGCAAACGATCTGGCCCATATTCTGCTTCCGGCATTTGGGGCAATCGTCGTCATTGGGTTTGCCATAGGTATTGCGCCCTTGTTCGACAAAACCCATTAATCGCTTAACGCGAAACAGCGGCCATGCGTATGCAGGCCACAGATCCACAGACAGTATTCTGACAAATGCGTGATCCTCATAAAGGATAGAAAAGAGTCGAGATGGCGAAACAACTGGTTTACGACGATGACGCAAGGATTCACCTGAAACGCGGGATTGATGTCCTCGCGGAGGCGGTAGCGACCACGCTAGGCCCTAAAGGACGCAATGTCGCCATTGACAATTCGTATGGGGGACCCACCGTAACCCATGACGGTGTGTCCGTTGCCCAGGAAATCGAGCTGCTCGATCACTTCGAGAACATGGGCGCGCAGCTCCTCAAGGAAGCCGCCACCAAAACCAATGACATCGCTGGTGATGGCACAACCACCGCGACTGTGCTGGCTCAGGCCATTGTGCATGAAGGGCTAAAGAACGTTGCCGCTGGCGCGAACCCCATGCTGCTCAAGCGTGGAATCATGGCCGCAGCGGATGCGGTCTCCGAGCACATTCTGGAACAATCCATGGCGATCAACACCCACGATGAAATCGCCAGCGTCGCCACCGTCAGCGCGCAGGATACGGAGATCGGCCAGCTTATTGCCGGCGTAATGGGCAAAGTCGGCAAGGACGGCGTCATCACGGTTGAGAACAGCCAGGGTCTGGAATTCGAGACCGAATATGTCGAGGGGATGCAGTTCGACCGGGGTTACATCAGCGCCTACTTCGTGACTGATCTGGTCGCTATGGAAGCCATCATCGAAGATGCTCAAATTTTGATCTATGGCAAGCGGATCAGCAGCGCACAGGACCTGGTGCCCATCCTGGAGAAGCTGGTGCAGGTCGGCAAACGCAACCTGGTCATCTTTGCCGAAGATGTCGATGGCGAAGCCCTGGCGACGCTGGTATTGAACAAGCTGCGCGGTGTCCTAAACGTATTGGCGGTCAAAGCGCCTGGCTTCGGGGATCGTCGCAAGGCCATGCTACAGGATATCGCGGTCCTTACAGGTGGCACAGTTATCAGCGAAGAGATCGGACGCAAGCTCGAAAGCGTTACACTGGATGACCTCGGCCACGCCGGTAAGATCATCAGCACCAAAAACGACAGCACCATTATTGATGGCGGCGGCGAACAGACGGCAATTCAAGGTCGCATCAAGGAAATCCGCAGCGAGATCGATAACACAACCAGCGATTATGACCGCGAAAACCAGCAGCAGCAACTCGCAAAACTGGCGGGTGGCGTGGCGATCATCCGGGTTGGTGCAGCGACCGAGACCGAGATGAAGGAAAAGAAACACCGCGTAGAAGACGCCCTGAGCGCAACTCGTGCCGCTGTCGAAGAGGGAATCGTTCCGGGAGGCGGTGTCGCCCTTATCAACGCCATCCAGGCGCTCGAAACATTGCGGCTTATCTATGAGGACGAAAACACGGGCATCGATATTGTACGCCGCGCACTGGAAGCACCGATGCGGCGTATCGCCCAGAACAGCGGTGTAAACGGTGCGGTCGTGATTGATACGGTGCATCGCTTGCAGAAAATCCGCAAGAATCATCGCATCGGGTACGACGTCATGACCGAAACCTATGTCGATATGATCGAAGCGGGCATCCCTGACCCGGCCAAAGTCACGCGTGGCGCTGTCAGCAATGCTGCCAGCATCGCCGCAATGATCCTGACGACGGAAGCCCTGGTCAGCGACGTTCAAAAACGGGAGGCCTCGCTTGGTTGAGGCCATTAATCTATCAGGCTTCTACGTCAATTCCGCAAGATGTGACGTCCTTCGAATAAGAGGCACAACATGAACCCCAATCCTCGGCAGTTCGATGGTCAGCCTGTGAACGCTGCGCCAGCAAAGATGCCCGAAGCTGAAGTAGCACGCCTGCTGGCGACAGTTGAAGCACTCCAAGGTGACTTGCGACGCTTGATCCCATCACTGGGCGGCAAAGACTCTCCAGGCACGCTAACAGATACGCACGAACTACTCACAAGCAAATGGACAGATCTCTGGCGGTCAAACGAGGGCCAGCCGTCGGAGACCGTTTGCAAATAAGGGACTAACAATATGATCTATGACTCAACGAATTCAGCCATCAACCGCATTGGCTTTGTGGGTAACTACCTACCACGCCAATGCGGTATTGCCACGTTTACGACGGACTTATGTGAGGCCATCGCAACCGAGTACCGTGACATGACCTGCATTGCCCTGCCCGTTAATGACATCCCAGATGGCTATGCTTATCCGTCTCGTGTGCGTTTTGAACTGGCCGAGAAGGACATTGACTCGTACCGGCGTGCCGCGGATTTCCTCAATATCAACAATGTCGATCTCGTCAGCTTGCAGCACGAATATGGCATCTATGGAGGTCCAGCGGGCAGCCATATCCTGGCGCTGCTGCGCGATTTACATATGCCCATCGTCACCACCTTTCACACTGTGCTGCGGGACCCCGACCCGGATCAGCGACGGGTGCTTGAAGAAATCGCGGCCCTGTCAGATCGCCTCGTCGTGATGAGCAAGCGCGGTGTGGATTTCTTACGCGAGGTCTACAAGATTCCGCTGGAGAAGATTGACTTCATCCCGCATGGCATTCCCGATGTACCTTTTACAAACTCCAGTTTTCACAAGGACCTGTTTGGTGTCGAAGGGAAAATGGTGCTGCTGAGCTTTGGCTTACTCTCGGCCAATAAAGGGATCGAGGATGTCATTGCGGCCTTGCCTGCCATAGTAGCGCAACATCCCAATGTCGTGTATCTCATCCTCGGCGCGACCCATCCCCATGTTTTGAGAAACGAGGGCGAAACCTACCGTTTGTCCCTGCAACGATTGGCCCGCGACAAAGGGGTCGAGGGCCACGTCATCTTTTACAATCGCTTTGTGAGCTTAGAGGAACTCAATGAGTTCATTAGCGCAGCGGATATTTACCTGACTCCCTATCGAGAGCCAGCGCAAATCACTTCTGGCACACTGGCCTACACGCTCGGCGCGGGAAAAGCCGTTGTTTCAACGCCCTATTGGTATGCCGAGGAAGTGCTGGCTGACGAACGCGGTCTGCTGGTGCCCTTCCGGGATCCGGCAAGCCTTGCTGAGGCTGTGATTGATCTCCTGGATAACGAACCTGGGCGCGACGCAATGCGCAAGCGTGCCTATATGTTTGGGCGCGACATGATCTGGCCGCAGGTGGCGAACCTTTATATGGAGAGTTTTGAACGGGCACGATCCGCAGGTCGCCCTTCATCCACCAGCAGCTTCGTGGTCAAGCCCTTGGACAAACGTCCCGGCGAACTCCCCCCGCTCAAGCTGGATCATTTACATCGCATGACGGATCACACGGGCATCCTACAGCACGCGAGTTTCACCGTACCCAATTACGACGAAGGCTACAGTATTGACGACAATGCGCGCGCTTTGATCGTGAGCATTCACCTGGAAGAACTCGTGAATGGTGATGCCTTTGACTTTGCAACCCGGTATCTCGCTTTCATCTGGTACGCCTTCAATACTGAGGTCGGGCGTTTTCGCAACTTTATGGACTACCAGCGCCACTGGCTGGAAGACGTTGGATCAGACGACAGCCAGGGCCGCACACTCTGGGCATTAGGAACCGTGATCGGACGTTCTAACGCACCGGCACTGCGAAATATGGCGAGCTGGCTGTTCGAACAGGCGCTCCCCCCCATCATGGACACCACCAGCCCGCGCGCCTGGGCCTTTACGCTCATCGGCATTCATGAATACCTGAGGCGCTTCGAAGGTGACCGCTTGATTGGGCATATTCGTGACGAATTGGCTGGCCGTTTGCTGGCCCTATATCAAAACTGCCGGTCAGATGATTGGCGATGGTTTGAAGATGGGCTGACCTATTGCAACGCCGTGCTTCCTCAAGCGATGCTGATGTGCGGTCAGTGGATACCTAATAACGTTATGACCGAAGCCGGATTGGAGTCGCTGCGCTGGTTGACCGATTTACACCGTGCTAGCGAGGGCCATTTCGTGCCTGTTGGATCCAACGGATTCTATAAGCAAGGTGGTGAACGAGCCAGGTTTGACCAACAACCCGTAGAAGCACAGACGATGGTCTCCGCCTGCCTGGAAGCCTATCGGAGTACGGGCGACAAATGCTGGCATACTGAAGCCGAGCGGGCCTTCGAGTGGTTTCTAGGTCGCAATGATTTGAGCCTTACCGTCTACGACCCGACAACCGGCGGCTGCCGCGACGGCCTCCATCCTGACCGCGCCAACGAGAATCAGGGTGCCGAGTTTACCTTAGCCTATTTACAAGCCTGGTTGGAGCTGCGCCTGGCCGAAAACCCACTGCAAATCATGGAGGCACAACTCAATGAACAATCAACAAGTCGAGTTCTTTCAGCGGCACAAAACTAATCCAATTCTAAGTGCTGCCGATTGGCCGTACCCGGTACACAGCGTCTTCAACCCGGCTGCGACGACGCTGCGTGATGGCACAACGCTGCTCCTGTGTCGCGTCGAGGATCAGCGTGGGCATTCTCACTTATGCGCCGCCCGCTCGGCCAACGGCGTGGATAACTGGCAGATTGACTCTCGCCCGACGCTGGCCGCCGATCCTGACAATTTCCCCGAAGAATTATGGGGGATTGAAGACGCCCGCATTACCTATGTGCCTGAACTCAGTCAGTATGCCATCGTCTATACCGCCTATACTCGCGATGGCCCCGGCGTGGCCCTGGCATTCACCGAGGATTTCCACCAGTTCGAGCGCTATGGCGTGATTATGCCACCGGAAGATAAAGATGCCGCTCTGTTTCCGCATCGTATTGGCGACGAGTGGGCTTTGATCCATCGCCCTGTCAGTAGTTCCAGGGCCCACATTTGGATATCCTACTCGCACGATTTACGCCATTGGGGGCAACACAAACTGTTATTGGAAGCCCGGCGTGGTGCCTGGTGGGACGCCACCAAGATCGGCCTCTCGCCGCCACCCATCGAAACGCCTCAGGGATGGTTGATGATTTATCATGGTGTGCGGCTCAATGCGGCTGGCTGTATTTACCGCCTGGGGCTGGCCCTGTTTGACCTGGAGCAACCGGAACGCTGCCTGCGCCGCGGCGACGAGTGGGTTTTCGGCCCGGAAGAACCCTACGAGCAAATCGGGGATGTGGGTAACGTGGTCTTTCCCTGTGGCTATACCATCGCACCGGATGGCGACACCATCAATCTGTATTACGGCGCAGCCGATACCAGCATTGGCATGGCGACTGGCAGCATTCGTGCGATGCTCGATTGGCTTGAGGAATGCGGATCAAAACCGTAGTCTTAGATCAGAGTTGCCTGGTGAGACTCGCTGTTCCAAGTGCAGACACCATGATTTGACAGAATGATACTGGCATAAATACAAAGGAGATTCACAGAATGCCCACATTCGCCGCTAACTTGCAGAAAACCTTCAGCCTGATCCTTGAAGACGGAGTTCCACAAGCTATTATTGAAAATTACGGTGGAATTCACTGGCTAAGGTGCTGTCCACTTTGCGGTTGTACGCATCAAGTTCTGGGAGTGAACGAGAGCTTGCCCTATACACCACTGTGCCAAACTCGCCCACTCCTTTTCAAAGCTCAACAAATCAGTTGGCACAAGCTCCATCCGGATGTTGCCCCATTTGCGGCACTGCATCTCATCATAAGCAATGATAACTGACGGAGTTAGCGATACGCCAGGAGTACGGAAAACGCGAGCGGCTTGTGCTGCTTTCATCCACCAAACGTGAAATTGTCATTGTGAAGCCTGTGGTTAGAGTAGCCGATCTGTCTCGGTAACTACTTGCCGTCTACAGCGATTCTTGAACTACTCGCTTAGTCGACCCTTTGTACGCAGCCTTTGGGTAACGCGCCGCTGGACGCGCTGCCCTCCCTTACCAAACGAACGTCAGCTTCTTCGTGGATGACCTGGATATTGCCGATACCCGGCAAATCAACCCACTCGCCAAGTTCTTTGAGGGTCGCTGGCTGAGTTTCGACTCTCAGCCCGGTGTGACGTCTCAGCATAAATTCAGGGAATATGTACCCCGCAACTTTCGTGATCGGTGGGACAGGTTGCGATAACCGCGCCATTACGGACCACGTCGAAGCTGTCGGTATTCAACCAGAACAGGGCCGATGTGCCGACCAGTTGCAGCCCGTACAGATTGCCACAGACCGACGGTGGCTGCCGGTTGCCGGTGCTGGCATCACGCAGGCGCAGGCAGTTGTTATCCGGCAAACTCACGTAGAGGCTCGGCCCCCAGTTGCGCGCGTCCCAGGTGCCATGCGCACTGCGGAACATCACCCCCTCTAGCGACAGGGTCTGCCCGGAGCGATTGTGCAGCGTAAACGAGACATTGTCATAGAGCAGCAGCACATTCACCGGCGGCGGCGAGGAAGTGACCGTAGGTACTGTGGGCACGGTCGTAGGCAGAATGACCGCTGCGATGACAGTCGCAGTCGGCGGTATCATTGTTTGCGTAGGCAGCAAGGTCGGCGCGGAAGCAGCGATGGGCGTATCGGTCGGCATGTCAGTAGGCAGCGGAGTTGCCGACAGCGTGATGGTGGGCAGCGGAGTCGCCGACAGCGTGATGGTGGGTGCAGCCGCCAGGAATCCGCCGGGCTGTCCGCCCACCAGGGCGATGACCAGCAGACCGACCACGATGACGGCAGCAGCGGCGGCCCAGGTGATGGGGTTCCGCAGCGGTGAGCGGGTGGCAGCAGCTTCAGTCGTCTCAGTCTGTACGGGACCGGGCACAAACGTAGGCCTGGCCGGGACAAATTTCTCCGTCGTCACCACCAGGGGCGGCGGCTTTTGCGGCAGCGCAGCGGTAAAGAAACCCGTCACAGGCGCACTGTCCGCACCGATGGCTTCGTCAAAAGCACGCGCAAAGTCGAGTATGGACGGATAACGATCCGCCGGTTCTTTTGCCATTGCCCGGTTAATGACCGCCTGGAGCGCTTCGGGCACATCATCCCGCCATTGATCCGGCGACGGCGGCGTGTCGTTGAGGTGCTGGTGCATCAGGGCATAGGGAGTGGACGCCTCGAAGGGCATCCGCCCGGTGAGCATCCCATAAGCCAGAACGCCCAGCGCATACTGGTCGGTCGCTGCCGTCACGCTTTCGCCGCGCCACTGTTCCGGGGCCATGTACGAGGGCGTGCCCATCACCATGCCGGTCAGGGTGAGCGCTGTAGTCGCACCGGTGAGCTTGGCGATGCCAAAATCGACGACAAAAGGCGTGCCCTGGTCGTCGAACATGACATTATTGGCCTTGATGTCGCGGTGAATCACGCCGCGGCTGTGACCGTAATCCAACGCAGCGGCCAACTTATGCAGCACATCGGCGATCTCGGCGAGCGATGGCAGCGGGAGATGCGCGGCCTGCTGGTGTTCCATGCGGTCGGCCAGCGACCCGCCCGTCAACAGCCGCATGACAACATAGTTGAAACCCTGGTCGCTCCCGTAATCATGGACTGGAACGATGTGCGCATGTTCCAGGGCAGCGGAGGTCTGCGCCTCACGCACGAAGCGCCGGGCATAACCCTCGTCGGTCGCCAGTGCGGGCGCAAGCACCTTGACCGCCACGTCACGGTTCAGGCTGGGCTGGTAGGCGCGGTAAACGGCACCCATGCCGCCCATTCCCAGCAGCGTCCGCAGTTGATACTGGCCGAGCCTATGACCCGCTAACTCACTCAGGCTCAGGCTGGGAACCGCGGTGGCCGGGGTCGCAGCACTGCTGGCGGCCTGTACCTCAGCCGTGGCGTTCTCGATCATGCGTGCCAGCATGTCGACGGACTGCTCAATATGGACGTTCTGCTCATCGAAGATCAGGATGCCGTCACGTTCCAGCAGCGCATTAACCGCTGATGTTGGCGCGGGCTGCCCTTGCTGGTAAGACTCCTGGAAAACCGGGATCATCGCTTTGCCCAGTTCCAGGGCCGCGTGAATTTCTGCCTGTACCCATTCGGATTCAAACGTTGTCGCGCCAACCAGACACACAAACACGTCGCTGCTGCGAATACCGTCTTTCAGCGCTTCCGGGAAAGCCTCCGCAGAATCCCTGCGCTGCGTATCGAGGTAGACATCAATGTCACGCTTACGCAGTTCCTGAGCAATCAGCGCTGCCAGCACAGCACTCGGCTTCTGCTGGTAACTGATAAACACGCTGCTCATCTATTCGATGCCTTTCCGGCTGTCACAGCTTTAGTATATCCGCATATTCAGGTTGTGACGCTGGATGATCGCCCCTAGCGCGGCATGATGCATAGAGTCATTCCCTCAGATGTCGCGGCTGGGCAAGCATGATCCAGGTTATCGGTTACACCGTCCACTGGAAAATCAGCGGCCCAGAAGATCACACTGGGTCCGACATTGAGCTGCGCGACCACATCGCAAGCCTGGGGCGGCGTTTGAGAATCCGGGCTGCTGTTGGTGAAGAGAATGCACTGGCCGGGGGCAAGACGCTGTAAGTCAGCCGCCGGGTTCCGATTGCTGCCATACAATGAGGAATCGGCGGGATTGATAGCCGCGCCGCGTGGTTCGACATAGTTGTTGAGAAATCGCAAGCCGCCCAGGGGCATCCAGCGATCATCGGTATTGTTGATGATTGCCAGACGATCCTGAGTGTATACGAGGTAGACAAACCCGGTTACGTCTTGAGCACCGGCGCTCGGCAAATAGAACTCGCAGCGCCCCGGATTAGCGACCGGACACAGCGCTCGCTCAATGCCATTCTGGTTCACGCTGAACTGCGTCGTGCCCCCCTCGCCTGTCCAAAAATGCTCAGCATTGTTGGTGGTCGCCAACCAGTGTTCAATATACTGGCATTCGTCCAAACCTTTCGGACCATTGCGACCGACCGACCAAAGCTGTGCGCAGCGACCTTCACGCAAACTGGCTCCCCAACAACTCGCGGCAAAGCTGGCCTGATTGCCATCCTGTGCCTGAAAAATCAAGCCTGTCAGGTCAAGATCAGCACCTGTCTGGTTCACAAGCGTCAGGTCATTGTCGTCGTAGAGCAGCAGCGTATTGGGTGAATGCAGTACAGTCAGATCAATCGCGGTGCCTGCCTCCACCGCTGTGCCGGGTGCGACGGACTGGACAGCGATAGTATTTTGGGCCAGACCGGACTCGGCGGTCCAGGCTTCGCCCACCTCATGACCGAGAGCGAGACCCGCGTGGTTCAAGGCGGCGGCGGCCACCGGGACGGTCATCCCGGTCACGTCCGGCACGGTAACGCTGGCCTGGCCCCAGACGACCTGGGCAAACAGAACCTGTAAGGCAGCAATGATCATGATCTTACGCCACATAGTCTCTCCCGCTCAATACAAGCCGTTTTCTAAGTTCACAATACGGGCATTTCCACAATTCGCACATAAACATTATAGAACCGGAATCACCAATTTCTAAATCGCCCTCGCTGGCTGAATGTGACGGAATCCGCTGCGTCTCTCCGAAGCAGAGCTTGATCTCGTACTGCAATCCTGAAAACTGGTGCGTCACATTAAGGCTTGTAAAGCGATTAATGATGTAACAATGGAATCGTCACCCTATGAGGAGAATCCCCATGTTTACCAGGTTCCAGACCACACTTATCGCACTGGCGAGTTTGTCCATAATGGTGTTCGCGCCCGCCGTCGGTGCCACGTCTCCGGCTCAGGACAGCAGCACAGAGGACACACCCAATTTCGTGATCGAAGGTCCTGTTCAAGCGATTAACGTGAATATCATTACGATTGCCGACATCAATATCGAAGTGGAGGCCACCGACCCTCTGCTCACGACCCTCCAGGTAGGCGATGTCGTCCAGGCTGAGGGGGATGTAGACGACTCAAGCGGTGTTCTCGTGATCAAAGCTGCGCAAGTCGTGGTGACAGGGAGCAACATCGTCACACCGCTGATAGCGATTACAGGGCCGGTTCAGACCATCAACGTGAATATCGTCACCATATACAACATAAACATTCAGTTCAATCCAGACGATCAAATGCTCGCACAGCTCAAGGTTGGCGATCTCATCTCGGTGGCGGGCAACCTGGTCAATTCTGGCGGAAGCATCCTGATTATTCCGGTACAGGTCGTCATCGTCATCGACGTCGATACAACCAATCCAGAGGCAACACCGGAAGCCACGCCTGAGCCAGAGGCGACCCCTGACCCTAACCCTGATACCAGTAATGTGCCTGTCACTGTCGTGGTCGAAGGCCCGGTCGAGGCCATCAATGTGAATGTCATCACGGTTTTTGACATCGACATTGAGGTTGAGCCGACAGCTCCGATCCTTACCACGCTCCATGTCGGCGACCATATCCGGGTGGAGGGCAATCCCCGGCCAAAGGGCAATACGATTATCATTGTGGCGGTGAACATCACGATTGTGAACGTCATCATTGTCGATAACAATCCCAATGTGATCATCGTGAATTCTGGTCTGCCGAATGGCTGCCGGATCAGCCGAAACGGCCACATCAAATGTAGTAAGAAGAAGAAAAGCTAGACGAGTTCAGCGATCACAGAGGCACTTCCACCGTTTAACAGGCTGACGTGTTTGCTCGATTTCGAGCCATGGGCACGTCAGCCTGAGGTCGTCAGGAGATACAGGCTATGGCACTCCGCTACAGCATCAATCCGCGCAAAGTCGCCCTCATCTTTGGGATCATCGCCCTCTTCCTTGCTGCGGAGAGCCTTTACAGCGAATATCTGGTAGAGACCTATCTGGGCAGCAGTTCGACCGCTCTACTCGGACCGATACTCGATCTTTTTAGCGTCAACCTGGAACAGAGCATTCCCACCTGGTACAACGCACTGATCCTGACTATCGCAGGGACGCTGCTGGCGGTGATTGCCGTCGCAAAACAGGCGCAGCGTGACCGGTTCCGCATATATTGGATCGGGCTGGCGGTCATTTTCTTCTACCTGTCGATGGATGAAAGTGCGGTCATCCATGAAATCCTTTCCGATCCGCTGCAAACGCTGTTTCACAGCACGGGCTACCTGGCTTTCGGCTGGCAAATCGCCGCTGCGCCTCTGGTCGTGCTTTTCGCTCTGGTCTATCTACGCTTCCTGCTGCACCTACCGGCAGGCACGCGCAATCTATTTATTCTGGCCGGGGGGTTGTACGTAGGCGGCGCTTTGATTGTCGATGCGATCAGCGCCAATGAGTGGGTTCACGACAATGGCATCACCCTGTTCTACCTCGCTATCGGCACACTTGAAGAGCTGTTCGAGATGCAGGGAGTCGTGGTGTTTATCTACGCACTGCTCAGATACCTCGTGTCTATGGACTACGCAGTGACCTTTCAGGCGCAAGAAGATTCGACAGCCGACAGCCCGCCATCTGTATTGCACCAATCCGGGCCCAGCACAGTACGTTCAGGCAGCGCTGCCCGGTCCTCTTCGCGGCTCGGCCTGACCGCGCTGGCGGCTATCATGATTGTCGTGAATGTGACATTCTTCTATTGGGCCAGGTCTGAGGAACCTTCAACTCCGCCTCCGTCGCAGGATTCAGCGCTGGCTTATGAGGCCGT
Organism: uncultured Chloroflexia bacterium; assembly: GCA_963772595.1. GTDB lineage: Bacteria > Chloroflexota > Anaerolineae > Aggregatilineales > Phototrophicaceae > CAVYXZ01. The sequence goes on from CAVYXZ010000007.1 coordinate 758,480, forward strand.
TCTGGCACAACCCGGTACCGAGCAGGTCATGATGAACTCGTGTGGCAGGGATCTTCGGGATTGAGCAAAGCGCGTCTCGCCAGGCAGCCGCCGATCTCGACGGGTTTAATCAGGTGATGGTCATTGCGCTCCCTTCAGCCAGGTCGAGCCTCATCCTCGCCTCAGATACACTGCCTTTTGACCAGACCACCCTTTCGGATATTCTGCGCGCCAACGGTGTGACGCAGTTCATCGTCTTTGACACTCCGGCGGTCCAGCAAATGACCGCCAATTCCTTGCCCTAACACCCCGTCAGCGGCAGTCGGTTCATTCAGCGGGGTCTCTTGCTGCACTTGATTTTGCCGTTCTTGCTGACCCTACAGTTGGACGGCAAGCCGCTGGGTGGCGGAGCGCTGGCAGGTGCAGCGGTCATCTCGATCTGAATAAGCTGAATGCTGATCGCAACAATCACTACTCCGCTGCCTTGCATTTCTGTACTGCCTTCCACGCGCACACTTTGTCCAACCTGAAGGCCTGTCAGACCAGGACCATCGCCGCGCACCTTGATTTCCAGACCAAAGATCACGATTCCATCGTCAGTGATGGCTTGGATGGGGCCTTCCACCACAATTGTGCCGGGTATGCTGTCCGCTTCAGCAGTCGGCAGTGGACTTGCGGTCGCGCTCGGCTCGGACGTGGGCGTAGTGCTGGGCGGGGTCACCGTGTCTGGAAGCAGCAGTCCCCCACTCATCTGAGTCGCCTGGATGCGCTGCGTCAGGTCGATGACCTCGGCTTGCGGAATCTGGTCGGATTGACCGGCCAGCACCAGAGCAGCATTGATCAAGGTATTGATCTTTGCCGTGCGGGCTTCCAGTTGCAGGACGGTGCTGGTACTCAGGGTCAGATCGGCGCGCGCAATCTGGCTGGCGCTGAGCATGTCATCCAACGCCTGGATCATGAGCGCGTCCGGCAACTGCCCGCGTTCGACGACCGTAATGGCTTCCTGAGCGCGTCGCTCAGCATGGGTCATGTGAACGAAGGCCTGATCCTGCGCAGACGCCGCCAGGCTCAGCTCTGCCTGTTCGACTGTCTGCTTGACGGGGTAGAGCAAATCGCCGGGCACGCTGGCAAGCACCGAGGGTCTCAGACCGATGAACAGAAAGACCAGAGCGATTCCGGCGGCTAATCCCCAGCGCATCATCCAGCGAATAGCGTTTGGCCGAATGGGTGATCGCGTTGGGGATGGCTGCGCCGCCAGCACCTGCGCGCGGATCCGTGCCCTGGCCGCTGCCGTCAGCGGTTCCGGTTGGGCGGGTGCTGCCACCAGGATTGCGGCATCAACGAGCGCATCGGCATCACGTGCAGGTACCTCAAAACGGCCAGGCGGCACAATGACATCCAGGCGCTCGGCAAGCAAATCAGAGTTGCTACGCTGCTCAGTCATCCTGACCTCGCAAATAATGGCGGGCTTTGCCCTCAGAACCGAGCAGCCCCGCTAAGCGCGTTAAGGCCCGATACTGGGCGCTTCTCACCGCATCGACACTCTTTCCTAGAATCTGTGCGACCTCTTCATGGCTTTTACGTTCGCGGAAACGAAGAAACACGATAGTTTGCTGCTCTTCGTTGAGTTCTTGCAGCGCGGCACGAGCCGCTTCGACCTCTTGCAGACGCTGAACCTGTTCTTCTGGCGCTGGGCTGTGGTCACTCAGCCGCTCGGATAGTTCCGCCTCTGGGCGTCGCCTTGCCTTGCGATAGAAATCGGCGATCAGGGCCGCCGCAATGCGATACAGCCAGGCCTCAAAAGGGGCACCGGTCACCTGGTAGTTTGGCAGCCTCTTGACCATATTCAGAAATACCTCGGCAGTCACATCCTCCGCATCTTCTTTCGTGGGCACACGATGAACCACGTACCGGTAGATTGCATCCACATACGTATCGTAAAGCCGAGCGACCGCTTCACGATTGCCTTGTTGGGCCTGCTGGATAATCCGGGTCAGGTCGTCCGCCGACATCAGGGCCTATGACCTTCTTGTGTCGGTTTGATGCCTGCATCTGTCATGCTAAAACTCAGTCCGGTCATTCACTACACGCACAGGTCACACACTCAATCATAGTCATTATATCGTCGCATAGGGCCGAATATCGCAAGGGTCGTTCACTAGACCAGAGGCTCAGATGCTGTTTAGTGTGATGGGCCTCAACGATGAGATCGTCCTGGGCAAACGCGGCTGATCGCGTTAGAGTCATTATTGCTGGACAGTAGATAATGAGTATTTCGACCCAGCGCATATTCAATTACGACACCCCCGAAAACAAATCAGAGCTAGATGAAATCGTGGTGTTTGTCGGTGATTTTGAAGGGTTGTCTTTCTTGTCATAGGATACGATCCGCATCCCGAAGGATAATCATATCAGAGACCTGCACCTCTCAGCGCCGCTTCAGATGATGGAACACAGCGTGAATCCGCTGGCTAACACTCTTCGGCCATTTCATCGCCATCTTCTGTTATTCTGTCTGCTTGGCTTGTTGATCATCTTTCAATATGCAGTTGCTCCTTATCCTCCCGGTTGGGACGACACCTTAGTGCTCGACCTGGCAACGTCAGTGGCTGACGGACAGGGATACACGGGCTGCAACAGCTTATATTTCGTGACCTGCCAGCAAGGAGCGCCAAGCGCAGCCCGTCCACCCCTGCCAGTCTTGTTTTATGCCGCCTATCGGGCTGTGAGCCAGCACCTGCATCTTCAGTTTCTTGTGTACATTCACATTCTGTTGAATGTGCTGACAGGGATTCTGCTGTATGCCATTGCGGAGAAATTATTCCATGACGGGCGTGTCAGTTTGATTGTCGCGGCCCTGTGGGCGACCTATCTTCCGATGGCACGATTCGTTGGTTACTATCAGTCGGAAATACTGTTAGCCTTTCTGCTCACACTGACCGTCTATCTCTTGATGCGCGCTGTCGAAAAGCCCACCTATTGGCGATTCATGCTGATGGGCCTGGGTTTTGGGCTGACGCTCATCACCCGTGCCGTCTTTTTATATGCGATTGCGCTGCTGCCGGTCGGTCTCTATTTTGCATTGGGACGTGACCTGCGGCGTACACTCAGTCGTCTGGGCATCATACTCATCGGGGTCAGTGTTTTTCTGCTTCCCTGGATTGTTCGTAATTATCAGGTCTTCGATGCTTTTGTGCCCGGTTCAACTTTGAATGGCTACAACCTGCTTCGCCATAATCATATCCTTCTGGAGGACAATTACCTGCGCTACGTGCGCGCTGAAGAAACTCGGAGTTATATTGAAAACCTCCTGAGCAAACGCTCTGATCTCCGGGGCGACGAAAACGAGGCCGAACTGGATCGCATTTTCACGGCAGAGGCCCTGCGTATCATTAGCCAGCATCCGATTCGTTATCTCCACCTTGTGCTGCACCGGTTTCTCGCTTTTCAGTGGCTGGATCTCGACATCGCCAAGACTTACGGTTACGTGAATACCGATCTTTACAGATATTCCGTATTCATTAGCCTGTTCACGTTACTGAGCGTAAGCATTGGCCTCGTAAAACTGCCGCGCCGGCGTTGGCGAACAGCCTGGGTTCCCCTGGCCGCCTTCGCCTATCTAGCACTCATTTATCCCTTTGTTGTGACCATGTTCCGCTACATTGCTGGCGCGCTGCTGTATCCATTGATGTTTTCTATTTATGGTCTGGTCGCTGTCCTGTTCCCCGGTGGTCGAAAATCGGCAGTCTGGCGCAGGGGATTGGCTGGGGCGGGGGTGCTGGTATGGGGTGTCTGGATCGCTGGCTTCCTATCGCAATCTGCTATGGTGCAGCAGTTCGCCGCAGTGGATGCAAACGTGGCCTATTATGAGGGCGCTTTGCGACTGGTGGGTTACGATCTGGATCAGGATTACTATCGCCCCGGTGATGTGGTCCATCTGTCGCTTTACTTCAAAATACCGACTTACCTGGCGCAGCCGGTCGGTGTGTCAATCCATCTCCTGAACACTGATTTCGAGTCCATCGCCAATACAAACGTCCGGCTGCAAACCGATGCCTGGGGAAGCGGTCAGGTCGTCCGCCAGATGATCTCCTTGCGTCTTCCCGACGACCTGACAACACCGGTCAGTGACTATATTCAACTGGCTGTCTATGCATTCACAGACGGTTATCCCACTCAAACCATCAACACGGAGCTTTCCAACAGCGACATCCGGTTATTGACCCCAGATACCCTGATTCTGACCGAGGTATCTATCATGGCTCCTGAGAGCGGCGTCCTGCTTTCGCAATCGGCAGATTACCAGATCGGAGACACCTTCAGTTTAAGCAGTTACGATTTGCCCGACATCGCTGCCGGGCCGGTGCTGGAGGTGTCGTTCCAATGGACGGTGGAGGCTACCCCCACGCTTAACGCGACACAGTTTGTTCATCTCATCAATCCGAGTAATAACCAGCTCGTGGTGGGCTTCGATTCGATGCCCTTCGATGGACGCTTTCCAACAACGGCCTGGATCGTCGGCACGCATCTGGTTGACCACTGGCAGTTGGCGCTTCCCGATGACCTTCGACCGGGGGATTATCAGGTGTCCACCGGATTTTACGATCCGCTTTCCAATGAGCGTCTCCCAGTCACCCAGGATGGCAAGCCCGTCCCGAACAATCTAATTGATTTGGGAACTATCCGCGTGGGTCCTTCGTGATCGACGGATCCGCTGTGTTCTGGCTTCACAACGGATATTCTTGCGGTAGCACAGTCCTAAAATGTGAGCTGGCCGCCATCCACGACCAGGGAATGCCCGGTGACAAAAGACGCATCGTCCGAGGCGAGGAAGGCGACACAGGCCGCGACCTCGTCCGGCGTCCCCAGGCGGCGCATGGGAATGCGCTGATCCTCGTAAGCAGCTCTGGCTGCCGGGTCGTCCCAGGTACCGCGTGTCAGCCGGGTCTTGATGAGGCCAGGATTCACGCTGTTGACCCGAATGTGATAGGGAGCCAGGTCAATCGCCATCGTTTTCGTCAGACCCACCACACCGAACTTCGAGGCATTGTAAGCGGCCAGATCTTCTTCGCCGACCAGGCCATTGGTTGAGGCCATCATCACAATGGACCCCGCGATGCCTGCCTGGACCATCGCTCGCGCCGCGACTTGCGTTATCAGAAAGGTCCCGGTCAGGTTGATGTCGATGACTCTGCGCCAGTCCTCGTCTTTGATGTCGAGGAAGGGGTGAACCACCACCATCCCGGCGATATGCGCGATAATGTGCGGCACGCCCCAGGTCGCGGACACTGAATCGAAGACCGCTTGAATCTGGTCGCGCTGGGTGACGTCAAGCCGGTACTGCACAACCTCAGCACCGGAGGCCTGGATGCTGTGGGTCACGGCTTCCAGACGCTCGGACTCAATATCGGTCAGCACAACGCGCGCCCCATCGGCGGCCAGACGACGCGCGGTCGCTTCGCCGATGCCGTTCGCGGCTCCCGTAATCAGGGCGATTTTTCCATCAAATTTCATCGGGTTTACTCCTGGAATATGCTCCAGTATACCATTGCGCGATGCAGCCGTCTTGGCGGTTGACATGGCTCCATTTTGGGACTACTGTGCATATTGTTTAGCCCTGGCTAAACTCAGTTTTCGCAGTGTATTACTTCGAGGGACCACAGGACAATGGGAAAGCAGCCCGATTCACAGACACTCACAGCGCCCGATCCTGAAGAGGGTTGGCGCAATGAGCGGGGGATGACCTCTCTGCCGGAAGTGCATGGCACGATTCGCGTCCCTGAGGGGTCGAATTTCTGGCGCACCCTGCTGGCTTTCGTCGGGCCCGGCTTGATGGTCGCGGTCGGCTACATGGACCCCGGCAACTGGGCCACCGACCTGGCAGGCGGCGCGCAGTTTGGCTATCTGCTGCTGTCGGTGATCCTGATCTCGAACCTGATGGCGATTGTGCTCCAGCACCTGGCGCTCAAGCTGGGGATCGTCACCGGGCGCGACCTGGCGCAGGCCTGCCGCGATCACTACTCGCACAACGTAACGATCATTCTGTGGATCCTGTGCGAGATCGCCATCGCGGCGACGGATCTGGCCGAAGTGATCGGCTCGGCCATCGCTTTCAACCTGCTCTTCGGCATTCCGATTGTGATCGGGACGATCATCACCGCCTCGGACGTGGTTATCATCCTGTTCCTGCAACATCGCGGCTTTCGCTATATCGAGGCCATGGTCGGCGCGCTGATCTTCGTCATCTTCGCCTGCTTCGCCTACGAACTGATCGTGTCGCAGCCTCCTCTCAGCGCCATGCTTGTCGGACTGATCCCGTCACCAGAGATCGTCTTCAATCCCTCGGCGCTGTACATTGCCATTGGCATCCTCGGCGCGACGGTCATGCCGCATAATCTCTACCTGCATTCGAGCATTGTCCAGACGCGCGCCATCGGGGCCAGCGAGAAGGGCAAACGCCAGGCGATCAAATTCGCTACCATCGATTCGACCGGCTCGCTGCTGTTCGCCTTCTTTATCAATGCCGCCATCCTGATCGTCTCGGCGGCGACGTTTCACGGCACCGCCTACGAAAACGTCGCCGACATCAACGACGCCTACCAGCTTCTGACGCCAGTGCTGGGCGCAACGCTTGCCAGCACGGCCTTCGCCATCGCCCTGCTGGCCTCCGGCCAGAACTCAACGCTGACCGGCACGCTGGCCGGACAGATCGTCATGGAAGGCTTTCTGCACATCCGCATCCGGCCCTGGCTGCGGCGGCTGATTACCCGCTTCATCGCCATCGTCCCGGCGGTGATCGTGGCAGCGCTCTACGGCGAACGCGGCACGGGGGAACTGCTGGTCCTCAGCCAGGTGATTTTGTCCCTGCAGCTCAGCTTTGCCGTCGTGCCGCTGGTCCAGTTCACCAGCGAGAAGGCCAAGATGGGCGTCTTCGTCAATTCGCGCCTGCTCAAAATTGTGTCCTGGTTCATCGCCATCGTCATCGCCGTGCTCAACATCTACCTGCTCTACAGCACCTTCTTCAGTGCGTAAACCAGCCAATGTGACTTATTCACCACCCCCGGCGCTGCAAAACAGTGCTAGGCTAAACATGCAATCAGGAGAGAATGAAAATGCTTAAGCGCTATTTCGCCATCATCGGGATGCTGTGTATCGGGCTGCTGGTCGGGGTCGGGTCCAGTGCAGCGCAGGATAACTCAACCTGTCCGGCGCTGGTAGAGCAGGCGCTGACCGACATCGGCAGCAACTGCGATGCAGTGGACCGCAACAACGTCTGCTACGGCTATAACCGGGTGGACAGCGCCTTCTTCGAGCCGCAGCCAGAAGGTTTCTTCTCGACCCCGTCGGACCGCGCCGCCCTGTCAGAACTGGAGACGATCCAGACTACCCCGCTGGACAGCACCAGCAATGAATGGGGCGTGGCGGTTATGAACGTACAGGCCAACGTCCCCGGCGGACTGCCCGGCCAGGCTGCCGTTTACCTGCTCTACGGCGATGTGCAGGTCGATAACGCTGTGCCGCCGGATCAGGCCTTCCTTCCCGGTGACGTGGTCAACGTCAAGGCGCTGGTAACGGCCAACGGACGCAGCGGACCCAGCACCAATTACAACGTGGTCATCGGCATTCCCATAGGGTCAGAGATGACCGCCGACGGCCTGAACAGCGATAAGACCTGGGTGCGCGTGCTCTACAACGAGACGTCGGCCTGGGTCAGCCGGAACCTGGTGCAGCCTGACGTCAGCGGTGCGTTGAACGGTCTGCCGGTCATCAGCAATTCAGCGCGTACGCCCATGCAGGCCATCCATCTGCGCACCGGCTTTGGTGGCACGGAATGCCTGGATGCGCCCTCGGTCCTGGTGGTTCAGGGGCCGGAAAATGTGCGGGTCAACATCAGCGTGAACGGCGCGGATATTCAGATCGGCTCGACGATTGCGCTGCGCACCACGCCTGACAATTTCTTGCAGTTGATTACGATCAGCGGCGTGGCCGTGGTCGATGGCATTCAGATTCCGCCCGGATTCACCATTCAGGTGCCGCTGACGCCGGATGGGCAGGGGCTGGCGGGTCCCTGGGAAGGATTCCGCGCGCTGACCGGCCAGGAACTCCAGTCGTTCAAATGGCTGGAAGGCACGCCGTCCAACCTGCTGCACTATGCCATCGTGCTGCCCACCCTGGGCGAGATCGCGCGGGTGCGTTCCGCCATCAGCCAGCCGGTCGCGCCGCCACCGAGCAATGACCAGAGCGGCGACACCACGCCTCAGGCCCCGTCAGCAGCGGGGGACTGTGCCGGATTCGTCGCTACCTCGCCATTGGACGCGGCCAGCGTGGGCCAGAACACCTTCTACTGGGACCCGGCTCCGGGGGCCGATGGCTACCGCTGGATCCTGCTGGATGCCAACGCCGGGGTGCTGAGCATCATCGACACGCAGCAGACCAACTTCACCGCCGATCTGAAGGCGACCTACACTGCATCGCTGCAATGGGAGGTTCACGCGCTCTCCGGCGGTCAGGACATCTGCTCGACCGACCGGGTATTCATCCAGTTGATCGGTGGTGGGCAGGAAGCCATACAGCCAACGGAACCCATACCGATGTCAGGCATCGACGACCCACGCACCTGTAAGGCACAGGGGGGGTACTGGGATCCGGCTAAAGAGGCCTGCTACCCGACGAATTAGGCATGGGATTTCGCTTCGAGCCGCTTGTCCTGATGACAGGCGGCTGCTAGACTCTGGCCTGCGCTGGATGCTGGGAGATGAAGCGATGGTCCGTGAATACGATTCGACTGCGGCGGTGGCGGCCTTTCCGCTGGGCGGCATCGGCACCGGCAACGTCTCGCTGGGGGCACGCGGTGACCTGCGCGATTGGGAGATCGCTTACCGGCCCGACAAGGGAAACAATCTCTCGACCACCTTTTTCGCCTTGCGCGCTCAACTAGGCGATCAACCGTCGGTGACGCGCGTGCTGGAAGGCCCGGTGCAGCCGCCGCATGATCTCTCGCACGGCTATCATCCCTCGACCACGGCGGGGCTGCCGCGTTTGCAGCAGGCCACCCTGCGCGGCACCTACCCTATCGCCACCATTCAGTTTGAGGACGAGCGCTTTCCGCTCAAGGTGCAGCTTGAAGCCTACACGCCCCTGATCCCGCTGAACCCGGAAGACTCCGGCATCCCCTGCGCCATCCTGACCTACACCATCAGCAACCCGACGCAGGAAAGCGCCCGTCTGACGCTGGTTGGCAGCCTGATGAACCCTGCCGGAGAACCTGAAGTCGATGCGTATGGCAACCGGCGACCTAACCGGATCGGACGCAGCCGCAACCAGTTCCGCGAGGCGGCAGGCTATCGCGGCCTGTACATGGACGCGGTGGACATCGCGCCGGAGCATCTTTACTGCGGCAATGTCAGTCTGGTGACGGACCACGCCGAGGTGACGGTCAAGCCCTACTGGCTGCGCGGCGGCTGGTACGATTTTATGCAGGAATTCTGGACGGACCTGAGCGAAGACGGCCTGCTGAACGACCTGGGCTATACCGAGCCTTCGCCGGATGGCCGCCCTGACAGCGGCTCGCTGGGGCTGGTGGATACGCTGAGCGCGGGCGAGACGCGCCGCTACCGCTTTGTGCTAGCCTGGCACTTCCCCAACCGCCTCAACAGTTGGGACCTCCATTCCGACCGCATCACCAGGGCACATTACGCCACGCGCTTCGCCAATTCCTGGGCCGTGGCCGATTACGTTTACGACAACTTTGAACGTCTGGATACGACGACGCGGCAGTTCCGCGATGCGCTCTTCGAAGGCACGCTGCCGCCGGCGGTCATCGACGCGCTGGCGGCCAACATCGTGCCGGTGCGCAGCCAGACCTGTTTCTGGCTGGAAGACGGACGCTTCTACGGCTGGGAAGGCTGCTATGACGATGCAGGCTGCTGTGCCGGGTCCTGTACGCATGTGTGGAGCTATGCGCAGACGGCGGCCTTTCTGTTCCCCTCGCTGGAACGCTCCATGCGCGAGATCGAGTTCACCGTCGAGACCGAGGCCGATGGTTACATGAGCTTTCGCAATTTCGCGGCCCTGGGCGATGAGTTCACGTGGTCCTGGGGCAATCAGAAACCGGAGGCCGCCGTCGATGGGCAGATGGGCAGCATTCTGCGCGCCTACCGCGAATACCGGCTCTGCGGCGATAAGGACTGGCTGCGGGGAATCTGGCCGGGCATCAAGCGCGCCATCGACTTCGCCTCGATCCAATGGGACCGCGACGGCGATCAGGTACTGGATGGCAGGCAGCACAACACCTACGACATCGAATTTTACGGCCCGAACCCATTGTCGAGCATCTATTATCTGGCGGCGCTGCGAGCGGTCGAAGCGATGGCCGGTATCCTGAACGAGCCGGATACCGCGCAGCGCTGTGCGGCGGCCTTCGCAAAGGGCAGCCAGACCCTCGATGCCTTGCTGTGGAACGGTGAATACTACATTCAGAAGCTGGAGGACGTGGACGCGCACAAATACCAGCACGGCGCGGGCTGTCTATCGGACCAGTTATTGGGCCAGCTTCACGCGCGCATCCTGGGCCTGGGCGATCTGCTGCCCGCCGAACACATCCGCCAGGCGGCCAAATCTATTTATGACTACAACTTCCGCGAGAATTTCCAGGATCACGTCAACTGCCAGCGCAGCTACGTGCTGAACGACGAAGCCGGGCTGCTGCTCTGCACCTGGCCGATAGGCGGACGGCCCCAGTTCCCCTTCGTCTATTCGGATGAGGTCTGGACCGGCATCGAATATCAGGTCGCGGCACAGTTGATCTACGAAGGCTGGCTCGACGAGGGCTTACACATTGTCGAAGCGGCGCGGGCGCGTCACGATGGCATCCGGCGCAACCCCTGGAATGAGGTCGAATGCGGGCATCATTACGCGCGCAGCATGTCCAGTTGGGCGCTGCTGCTGGCGCTCACCGGGCAGCAGAGCGATGTGGGCAGCGGACAGCTCAGCTTCGCGCCGGTCTTTGCCGCTTCGCCTGATGACGGCCCTTTCCGCGCCTTCTGGTCGGATGGCCGGTCCTGGGGCGTTTTCAGTCAGTCAGGCCCTGACGCCGCGCCGGAGATCACGGTCCTGGGCAGCTAGAACTCATAATCTTCCAGCAGTTCGACCGTTGTGCCCAACTGCGGCTCGCTCGCCATGTAGGTGTAAACTCCGCTGGCATCGCTGTAGTAGCCCTGCTGCGCAATGGGGATCCCGGCCTGACCCAGATACTGCACTACGCGCTCAGTGTCCTTGATCTGGAAGGCGATGTGCTGGCCGCCCTCGCCCTTTGCGTCGAGATAATCGCGCCAGACACTGGAAAGCTCGTCCGGTTCGATCAGTTCAATGCTGACCTGGCCGAAGTCGAAGAAGGCCAGTCTGGCGGCGGCGAAATTGGGCTGGCCCTTGTAGGTCGCCTTCGCCGTGTCAGTCCCTTGAGCAACCACAACCGGCGGTTCTGGCATCCCCAGCACTTCACTGTAGCGGCGGACGGTCGCTTCGAGGTCCTTGACGATAATGCCCACCTGACAGACGATGTCGGTGCCGATGCCTTGATCCGCTGGGAACGATGGCGCGGAGAGGGTCGGGCTGCCGTTGAAGTGTTCCAGCAGTTCGATGACGATGCCCAGATCCTTGTCGGTATCCAGATAGGTATATCTGCCACCGCGCCCGGTAAACAATCCCTGATGCGTCACCTGATAGCCGTAGTCGGCGAAGGATTGGACCGCCTTCTCGGTATCCGGCACGAAGAAAGCCACATGATGGATGCCTTCGCCGTGCTGCTGCAAGAAATCCATCCAGGCACTGGGCGCATCAAGCGGCTGAAGCAGCTCAAACTGAAGCCTGCCGATCTCGAAGCAGGCCAGGCGGGCGCGCGCATCGGTCGGCTTGCCGTAGTAGGTCGCCTCGGTATCCTCGTAGCGCAGCGTCTCCTGGGTCTCCGGCAGCGGAAAGCCCAGAACGTCGGCGTAGTGCTGCATGGTCGCTTCCAGGTCCTTTACGATGATGCAGACCTGCACCAGGGTTTTATCGACAATGCCTTCCACAGCCATTTTTCTTGCTCCTCAAGGGTAATAGCCAAAAGGATTGCCCAGGTCCGGGATGTCGTAAATCACCGGGGCGCTGGCGGCGCTGAGGGCGTCGAAGACCGAGTCCGGGATCGCCCCGCTCAGGGCTTCAGTGTTGCTGATAGCCTGCTGCGGGTTCTTGGCGCTCACCAGCACACTTTTCACCCCGGCCTGATGCAGCAGCCAGCAAATCGCCAGATGGTGCAGCGAGCGCCCGGCCTCGTCAGCAATGGTCTTGAATGCCTCGACCGCCTCGTAGAGCTTCGGCCAGACGTCCTCGCGGAACAGCAGGATGCGGTTGCGCTGGTCCTCCGGCGCGAAATCAAGCTGACGCGCATAACGTCCGGCCAGGATGCCGTGCGCAATCGCACTGTAACAGACGACGGCGATGTCGTTTTCGATGCAGTAAGGGATCACGTCGCGCTCTGGGAAGCGCCACAGCAGATTGTAGCCAATCTGGCAGGCATCGATGCGCCCCACCTCAGCTAGCTGCTGCATCTGCTCCACCGAGAAATTGCTCACGCCGACCGCGCGAATCTTGCCCTGCTGACGCGCTGTCTCCAGCCCGTCCATCCAGGGCCGCATATCCTGGCCCGTGCGCGGCCAGTGAATGTAATACAGGTCGAGCGTATCGCTTTGCAGACGCTCCCGGCTGGTATCAATCGCCCGCAGCATGGCCTCGGCAGAGATTTCGTCCTGGTTGACTTTGGAGGCCAGAAACAACTGCTCGCGCCGGTCGGGTTCAGCCGTGATGAAGCGCCCGATCAGCCGCTCGGAATGTCCATTGCCGTAGCCGTTGGCCGTGTCGAAATGGCTGATGCCGCGTGCGAAGGCGGCTTCCATCGCGCCCAGAAGCGCCTCATCCATCGCGCCGGAATACTGGCCGACGCCGTAGAAGGAGCCGCCCATGCCCAGCGGCGCGTGAGCCACGCCACCGGGGCCAATGCGTACCGGCGCGGTATCCTGTCCTGATGTCATATCTTGCTGCCTTCGTGTAAGCGTCCAGGCAATGCAGCGCTCAAGTGACGACGTTCAGCCAACCGCCATCGACATAGTAGGACGAGCCGACACAGTAACTGGCACGTGGCGAACACAGGAAGACAAAAACCTGCGCCACTTCTTCCGGTGAGGCGAAACGGCCAATCGGCGCGTTGTCCCTGGCGATCTTATCCAGGTACTCGTCGGCATTCGAGTCCGTGCCTTCCGTCAGCAGCGTGGCCGTTTTGCGCCAGTCGGGAGTCAGCACCAGACCGGGATTCACGGTATTCACGCGGATATTGTGCGGGATCAACTCATTCGCCAGACACTTCGACATCATCACCAGCGCGGCTTTGGTCGTGTTGTAGATCGGCTCATAGTAGAGCGGCTGCGTCGCGCAGATCGAGGCGTTGTTCAGAATGACTCCGCCCCCACGCTGCTGCATCAGCGGCGCAAGGCTGCGCGAGAGCCGGACGGCGGCCATCACGTGCAGGTCCCAGTAGTACTGCCACTTATCGTCGGCGGCGTCCATGATCTTCTCTTCGCTGCCGGTCCCGGCATTGTTGATGAGAATATCGACCCCGCCGAACTCGCGCTCGATCTCCGCCACAAAATGCGCCAGATCCTCGCTCTTGCTGACATCCGCGCCCACGCCAATCGCCCGCACGCCATGCCGCGCTGCGATCTCCTGAGCACGTGCGGCGACCCGGTCACTGTCGCGCGCACACAGCGCCAGATGCACGCCTTCTGCGGCCAGTGCCTCAGCCACCGCCAGGCCGATCCCGACGCTGCCGCCGGTGATCGCCGCGACCTTGCCCCCTAAGTCCAGGTCCATACAGGCTGTTACCCCGCGACCAGCTTGTTGCGCAGTTGACCCAGGCCTTCGACCTCCACGATGTACTCGTCGCCGGGCTGCAAGAAGACCTTCTCCGCCATGCCCACGATGACACCTTCGGGCGTGCCGGTCGAGATCACGTCGCCGGGGTTGAGCGTCATAAACTGGCTGGCGTAGCTGATGATCTGCGCCACCGAGAAGATCATATCGGCGGTGCTGCTGTTCTGACGCAGTTCACCGTTCAGCCAGCCCTTGATCGCCAGCGTCTGCGGGTCCGGGATTTCGTCCGCCGTCACCAGGATCGGCCCCAGCGGCAGGAATTTGTCGAGCGATTTGCCCAGCAGCCACTGTCCGCTGCGGAATTGCAGGGCGCGCTCGCTGAAGTCATTGGCGTTGCAGTAGCCCAGCACATAGTTCAGCGCCTCGGCTTCGGAGACATTTTTGGCCGTTTTACCCATTACGACCGCCAGTTCCAATTCGTAATCGACCTGCGCCCAATCGCTCGCCATCGGCACGTCTTCACCGCAAGCCGCCAGCGCGTTATTGAACTTGCTGAACAACACCGGATATTCCGGCGCATCGAAGCCGCTCTCTTCGGCATGTTTGCGATAGTTCAGGCCCACGCAGATGATCTTGCCTGGATCGGGCACCATCGGGGCATGAGTCAGCGTTTCGAGCGGCACGCCTGTGCTCTGCCAGTCCACATCGTTCGCCAGGGCCGCCAGCGCGGGGGTTCCAGTGCGGTAAAACGCTTCCGGCGACATCGTCGCTGTCACAACGCCCTTATCGGTCAGAACGCCCAGACGGCGCACCCGATCCTCAACAAAAGTTACCAGTTTCATGACTTATCCTTCTCTAGTGATTCGCTCAGGGCCTGCCCTGAACAATGGGCTGAGCATAGCAAGGCCCCCCGCCCCTGTCAATTACGGTGGACCGTTCCGCCTCATCTAGATGCTTAACTGGACGATCCCCGGCGCGTCGATGGCAAAAGCGGTCGTCTGGCCGTCGAGCGTGACCTCGTAGTCACCGAAGAAAGCGTTAAAGCGCAGCTTGCCCTCAGCGTCGGTCGTCATCGTCGTTGGCTTGAGCCACCACTCGTCTTTGACCAGCTTGAGCAGTTGGTCATAGGCCGGTTTGGGCGTTTCATCGCGCCGCAGCAGCCCGGCAGGCGCGTTCAGCCAGCCGCCGTCGCTCATATCCCACCAGGTAATCGCCTCCACCGCCGGATGCGCCAGCAGCGTCTTGTAGAACAGCAGCACCTCCTCGGCCTGACGCGCCTCACCTTCGGGCGTGCTGGGCCAGTCCGCCGGCTGCCAGTCGTTCAGATCCTCAATTTCAGGCGGCATGAGATCACCGGAGACCAGCGTGACCTCGGTGAAATGCAGCGGCAGACCGAAGCGCGAGAAACGCTCCAGCACTTTTTCCGTCCACTCAACGCCCCGGAAACCCTGGTGCATGTGCGTTTGCAGCCCCAGCACATCAATTGGGACGCCCGCCGTCAGGCAGCTTTCGATCAGCACATCGTAGGCGGTCGTGAGGTCGAAATCATTCAGCAGCAGGGTGGCGTTGGGATTGCTTTCGCGGGCGGTCTCGAAGGTGCGGCGCAGTAATTCGACGCGGCCCATGTCCTTGCAGATGCGCGTGATGCCGTTGTCGTAGCGGTCGTACACCGGCATGATGACCGCCTCGTTGACCGCATCCCATAGATCAATCAGCCCGGCGAAGGCGGCCACATCGCGCTGGATGCGGGCGTCCACCGCCTCGATGATGTCCTCGTTGGGCATGTCCATCAGCCAGTCAGGGGCCAGCGTGTGCCAGCAGAGCGGATGGCCTTTGATGGTGCAGCCCTTGTCCTTGTAGAACTGCGCCATCTTCTTCAGGCGTTCGGTATCCGGCTTGCCGCGCTGCGGCTCAAAATTGGCCCAGTAGAAGGGCAGCGTCACCTGGTTGAAGAGCGCCAGGAAGTGCGCGTTGCGCTGCTCGGCCAGGGCTTTGGCGTCACCGGAAAGCTCATCGTTGAACAGGGCCATATTGTCTTTGCCCCAGTTCGCGCCCAGCAGGAACTTATGCCGTGTCTGCGTGACGACCACCGCCCGATTCGCCAGAGGCGCGCCGTCGTGCATCAGAGTCAATTCGGCCTCCGTGCTGCGAGTCTGCCGGATTGCCGCGTCAAGCTCAGTCATTGAAGAACTCCTATTTTTGCGAAGTAAAGGTCTGCCGCATCCAGTAATCCCGATAGGCCAGGGTGCCCTGATAGGCCATTTGCAGGCGAGCCTGGGCGGTTTCCAGGTCCAGACGGGGATCCATCGGCCAGTCCAGACTACTTAAGTCTAACGCAGCTTGCAGCACAAGAAAGTGAAGGGCCAGCGATACCAGCGCCGGGGTCTGACCGGTCGCCGCGGCCAATGCTTCCGGCGTAAATTGACCGTCCTTACGGTTGATCGCATATTTGACCATGCCCGCGATGATCGGCAGCAGGTCCTTGAGCGCCGGGATGGGCTGTGCGCCGAAGACGATCAGGCGCTGGGGCTGCACGAAGTCCAGAACGGCCTGCCACACACCGCTATCGGGCGGCACCGTCCAGACAATGAGCGTCTGCGCCGGGTGAAGCTGATCGCGGTTCAGGCTGCCGGGCAGCTTCGAGCCTTCGGCCCAGAGCAGCGCGTCAGGATATTCCTGCTGCATCTGCGCCAGGGCCGTGCGGGGATCGGGATGCTGGCGAAAGTCGCGGACCTCATAAGCCGGGCCGCGTTCGATGCCCCAGGTCACACCGGCTGCCGGACGCGCATCCAGCCACTCGATCAGGGCCTCGCGTTCGCCCTGGAAAGTGCTGACGCGCAGCGTATAGGCCAGGTCGAAGCGGCCCTGCGGCAGCGCATTTTCATCACCGAACCACCATTTGACCTGCCGCGTCACGCCATGCTCATCCTGCACACGCAGGTCGAGATGATCGCCCCGGCTGCCCAGCGTGCGCAGGTGGACAATCTCCAGGTCGCGGGTCGCCAACCGCACGGGCGGATTGCCATTGCCGAAGGGGGCCAAGCGCCCGATGTCCTCGGCCAGGTCCAGCGTGAGATCGGCCAGATCGACATAAGCGTCAATCGGCAGCGCCGGTTCAGCCACGTCTTTGCCGAGCATTTCCCGCACCACCTGCGACAGGCCGCGCCGGAACTCGAAGACCTTCTCCTCCGGCAGCCGCAGGCCCGCCGCCATTGCATGACCGCCATAGGAATTCGAGCAGATGCGCCTGGGTGGCAATCGCCTGAACGATGTTGCAGCCCGCCACCGAACGCGCCGAGCCGCTGGCGACACCCTCCGCTACGCTCAGCAGCACGACCGGGCGCTGATACTCCTCGACCAGACGGCTGGCGACGATGCCGACCACCCCGCTGTGCCAATCGGCATGGCTGAGGACCAGCACGGCATATTTGAGCAGCGCGGGATCGCTGGCAATCTGCGCCTGCGCTGCCGCTTCGACCTGGCGGGTGAGGTGCCGCCGCTCCTGATTCAGCCCTTCCAGGGCGCTGACATGCTCGGCGATGAGGGCGGGATCGTCCGTCGTGAGCAGTTCGACCGCCGGATTGGCATCCGCCAGGCGGCCTAAGGCGTTCAGACGCGGCGCGATGCTGAAGCCGATGTCTTGCTCAGTGACCAGCGCCGGATCGACTTCCGCCCGCTGCATGAGGGCGCGCAGACCGGGCCGCTCTGCCTGCCGCAGAATCTCCAGGCCACGCTGGAGCCAGTAGCGCGTGTCATCGACCAGCACCATGACATCGGCCACGATACCCACCGCGACCAGATCCAGCAGATGCTCGCTGGGACGCGGGCCGTAGAGCGCGCGGATCAACTGGTAGGCCGTGCCGACGCCGGGCAGCTCGCGCATGGGATGGCCTTCCGGCAGGCGCATGGGATTGACGACCGCGTAAGCCTGCGGCAGCGCCTCCGGCAGGCTGTGATGATCGGTCACGACGACATCGACAAAATGGGACTGCGCGTACTCGACCGCCTCATGCGCAGCCACACCCGTGTCGCAGGTTAGCAGCAGACCGACGCCGCTGAGCAGGCTCTTGAGCGTCTCCAGATGAATGCCGTGCCCTTCGCGGAAGCGGTTGGGGATGTGATAATTGACCGTTGCGCCGAGATCACGCAGCGCCTGGACCAGCAGCGCGGTCGAGGTCTGGCCGTCCACGTCGAAATCGCCCCAGATGAGGATGGTCTCGCCGCCTTCGATGGCCTGCCGGACACGTCCGACCGCTGCCTCCATGTCGGGCAGGTCGAAGGGGTCCGCCGGGGTGTAGGCGGCAGGGTCGAGGAAGCGCTGTGCCGCCGCAACCGTGTGAATGCCGCGCCGCAGCAGACTGGCCGCCAGCAGCGGATGTCCCCCGACGGCCTGGGCGAGGTCGTCGGGGATCGTCATGGGATTGGGATCAAGCCAGGGCTTCACGTTTGCGCCAAATCACCCGCCGGTCACATGGGCAGACTCTAACCTGTGACAGCTTGATCGCCAAGCGGCGCTGGTCTAGGTCGGTTTGACCTGCTGCGTGACGGCTGGCGCAGGTGTAGGCTCCTTCACCTCGGCGGGCGGCAGGATGGGATCGCAGCCCTGCCAGCTAAAGTCAAAATAGGAGCCGTGCATATCGTAGCCCGTCAGCATAAACCAGCCGTTGGTCAACACGTAGAGCATCAGGTCGCCGGTGCCAAAGGCGTTGGGACCGGAGGCAACCAGGGTATTCTTTGCCAGCGTGCCAGCCCGGCCTGCCTCCACCAGCGGACTCAATTCGTCCCCGGAGGCGAAGAGCAGCAAGGCTCCTTCGTGGCTCAGCACCTTAAGGCCGCCGTCTTCGAAGCCGCCGGAAACATTGTTATTCGCATCGACACAGTAAATGGCGGTCCCGCCCGCATAGGGACCCACGTTGATGCGGCCATCGTCGGCGAGTTCGGCGGCGGTGGGCATGACCACGCCCAGAATCAGCAGGCACACCATGAGGCCAATCGTGAACTTGCGCAGTGCCATCGTGATACCTCTCTACTAAAACGTTGGAAGCTCCACGATACTATCTTCCCTACTATCAGTATAGCGCCCTGTGCGGTCAAGGATCGTTGAGGTGGCCTGCCCAGCGCCTGGGCGAGGTCGTCCGGGATGGGGAGCAATTCAGGGTCAAGCCAGGGTTTCATGATGCGTTAGAGTTCCTGTAAAACAAGAGAGAAACAGGAATTATTACGATTATTGTTACGAAATACACACCCACCGCCTGCGCGAGGTCTTCCGGGATAGGAGGCGACTCAAGGTTAAGCCAGGGTTTAATATGGCTTTGTTGAATGAATACACGCGCTGAGCGTAGCTGTCCTGAGAGGGATTGAGGCTAAGCCACACGATAGCTGTCAGGCATACCCAGCTGGGTCATGCGGTTGAGTGCCGCGCCTCGAATACGTGCTTCTGTGATTTGCCGATGCAGGGTGCGTGCGCTCAAGCCATTCCCAAAGATGATCTTGAAGCGAAACACGGCAGTTTCGGCTAATGAGCGTCGATGATAGCCCGTCTCGATCTTCCATTGCTTGCGTCCGACCTGCCGAATCCGGCGCAGGTTCTGGTCACGGGGCAGCGGGGCTTGTTTGCAGTTGCCATGCTGCCAGATTTTGGCATTCCGTCGCGGGGGGATGGCGATGTGTTTCACCTTGCGCTGGGTGCAAGCCGCATAGAACTTGGCTTTGTCATAACTGCCATCACCGCTGAGTTGCTCAATCTCGCCCGGCGTATCTCGCAGCAACTGCTTGCCGGCTTCAGCATCGTCTACTCCCGCTTCTGTCAGTGCCAATGCCTGGATTTCTTGGCTGCTTTCGTCCACGCTCAGATGCAATTTGCGCCAGGTGCGGCGTTTGCTGGAGCCGTGTTGACGGACTTTCCACTCGCCTTCACCGTAGACTTTCAGCCCGGTACTATCGACCACAATGTGTTTCGGCTCCTCCGGCTTGCTTGTCGGCAGGCTCACGCCCAGATCCACGCTCCGTTTACACAATGTCGTGTAATCCGGCACGCGGACACCAGCCCCTAACAAATCCATCACCGATTGTCCAAACCCAACCGTTTGACGATAGGCTAGGCGATAGACTGCCTTCAACATGAGCAGACACCTAATGGCTTGATCTGAGTACTGGACCTGTCCCCCACGAGGTCGCCGCCCTTCCGGTTCCGGATGCCAGTTTGCCAGGACTTCTTCGCTGATCCACAGGGTGATTGATCCCCGTTGCTTCAAGCTTTGGTTGTACGCTGACCAATTGCGAATCCGATAGTTGGCTTGCTTTGCTTTTACATCTCGCTTTTTCTTTGTCATGATCCCTATTGTATCGGGACCATTTATTCAACAACGCCGTTTAATATAGGACTTACGCAGTTGCCCGAAGGACAAGAGATGGATGAGCCAAGTAAGCACGCATAGCGTCACGAATAATGGCGGTCTTGGCCTCAAAATAGGATGTTTGCCGCTGCAAACGATGAGCTTCCAAACGGACAAAGGCGCGGATCGCCAATCCAATATGGTTACGTTGCGCAATTTCCAGACGAAACTGCCCACGCTCAATGCCGGTGAACTGCTTCAAGCCGCGATGGTAAACCTCGATCTGCCAGGCATCGAGCGCATAAGCTGCCGCTTGTTGGATTGTCATGTCCAATTTGCTGGTCGCCCAGTACTCCGCGTCGCCGTTTGTGCCGACGGTCCGAAACACCTTGATCCAGCCGTAGCCTTTGAGATGCACGATCAGACCATTCACCGGGATAATCAGGTCACTGACCGCACGGTTACCGCTGTGATCCACACTGACCTGTCGATTGCGCTTGAGTTGGGTCAACCAATGCCATTCTTGCTCGCGCAACAACTTCAAGTTCGGCAAACTGGCGTACCAACTATCGAAAGCCACGACTGTCGGTTCAAAACCGCGTTCCTGAGCCTGTGTAACCAGGTGACGGAAATGGTCATTCTTGCTCAAACCATCCTGCGCTTTGTGATACAGACGAAAATCACAGGGCAAGCGCGCTGTTCCGTCGCTCCACACCAGCGACACAAGATTAATGCCCTGCACCACAGCACCGTGTTTACCCGACCAGTGCCGCGTCACCAACGCCATGTGCCGCGCATACGGCTTGTCCAATGTACTATCATCAATCACCAAGATGCCGCTTTTGCGCTTGACCAGAGGTTCAACCTCTTGCCAAAGTGCTGTGCTATCCGGTGGCGTGCGTTGCAACAGACGCGTATAGGCGTCATGCGCTGGCTGACGCATCCCCTCCGGAGACACTTTCGCTGCTTCGACCGCGCTGAACACGCGTTGAGCAGCGATCAGGAAATTGATATAGTCCAGTTCATCAACTTTGGGTGCATTCATGACCCCTAATTTAACATCATTCGCTCAACTGCGTAACTTCTATAATATTGAAAATTTCCTGGTTAACGAAGGCGATCTATACGCTTTAAGAACCGCTTACGCAACTGCCAGTCAGGATGTCGATGATTGACAAAGTACGCATTGCGTAGTCGAAAAATATAAGTCTCGAAATGATTTCGCAAGTATTTGTGCCAAGCAATCCAATTGATGGCTATTGTAAACTGACCGTCATAATCGCCCCATAATAGTGGTTGATGATATTCTGCTTGTGTATGTTCAGGTTGTGGAACAAAAATAATCGTTCCACCAGGAAAACCAATATGAGCAATGCCGTTTCGAGTTTGTTGATAAAGGTGATCGCAAACTTGATGCCACAAGGTATCAGTGACGGGATCAATACCCTGTTGTTCTAGATGTGCGCTAAATACCTCGTTAATGCCATACCAGATACATTGCTCCACAGAAGGCCTTTTCTTGTGTGTTGGCGTCTTATCCCATAATTTCCAGCTTTTTCCACCTTTAAGAGAAACATATATGTCGTCTGTGTCGTTACCACACAATCGGCCCAATGTATCGAAATATGAGTTCAAAAGGGTCAGCACTGCAAAGCCCGCGTTACCTGTAATGGAGTGTCTAGTATCCGTGTCCAATGTATGTAATCTTGCTCCCATAGCCAGTGTTTCAGCATAATCGAAAATCCATAGATTGTATCTACTATAGAAACTAACGATTTTCCTATCTGCTGCATCGAGGATAGGGAAATTGCCTGGGAGTTGGTTTGGATCTGGATCTGGACTTGTCACCACATCGGAGATCACTTGATTCAAATCCGCTACATGCATGTCAATCTCCCTAGATTGCTTGATAAAAGTCAACTCCGTAGCTATACACTGTTTGATTTCTTTGCGAACCTTTGCGTCCTCTGCGCCTTTGCGTCGAATCTTTTGACCTTAAAACTCAATCTCCGCAATCTGGTCCAGATCGAACTCGAAGTCGTCCAGGCTGGCGGCGTCGAAATCGGCCTCCCAGGCGTCCAGCGCGCCCGCCGAACTCGCCGCGTCCGCAGTAGGAGCGGTAAACGCAGTAGGCACAGCGATTCAGGTCCGGCGTCAGCGGGAAATCCGTGCGCAGGGCGATCTCGTCCACCAGGGCCAGCAGGTGGGTCTCGTCGGCCTGGAACTGCTGCGCGTCATAGCTCAGGGTGGGCATCGCGCCAGGATCGTTGGCGAACCAGTAGCTCATGCCGATGCGCTCCGGCGGGATGCGCCTGCGGGCCGCTCTGGTGGGCCGCCGCCAGGACATAACGGTAGACCAGGGTCTGCATCCGCCCGGCCAGCCACTGCATGGTGGGCCGCTTGCGCGAGGTCTTCCAGTCGAAGATCAGCGCCCGCTCGCCCAGCGCCAGCAGATCATAGCGCGCCGTCAGCAGATAATTGCCCAGCGGGACCGTCAGCGTCGTCTCCGGGAAGAGATCGCCGTGCAGATGCTCCGCCACCGTCGTCCGAAAATTGTCCCACCAGCCGCGCAAAGTCGCGTCGGGGATGTGCTGCGCCAGGGTCTCCGCCGGGATTCCGCTCAGGTACTGGTGGATCAGGTGGTGAAAATCCGCGCCCTGGGCCATCAGACGCTCGTGTTCCTCGACCGGCTCAGCCTGGACGGCGGGCCAGCGCAGGTGCTTGAGGTAGCGCAGTTCGAAGCGCCGGGGACAATCCACGTAATCCTGCAAACTGCTCTGGCTGAAGACGAAATCCTGCGGCAAATTCATGCGTTGGTCCTCCGTTGAGCTTCCCACCAGCCGCGCAGGGCCGCCACCGGACGGGCCTCGACCTGCTCACCGCGACGGCCTGTGTTCCAGGTGATGATGAGTTCACTGCGCGCCCGCGTGATGCCCACGTACAGCAGCCGCAGCCGTTCCGCCGCGTATTCGACCCGCGCCTGCTGCGTCGCCTCGCCTTCGCGGTAAATCTCGCCGGATTTCAGCGCCGCCAACTGGCCGCGCGCCTCGGCATCCAGGTTCAGGCTGTCGCGGATGAACCAACGCTCGCCGATGAAAGTGTCGTAGGGGTCCGCGGAGGGGTAATCGTAATTGCTGGCCGACATGACGTAGACGCGGTCCCATTCCAGGCCCTTGGCCTTGTGCATGGTCGTCACCGTGACCTTGCCCTTGTGCTGATCCGGGTCGAAGGCGTCGTCGTCGCCGCTGATGCCGCTGAAACCGCGCTGGCCGCGCGCAATGAGGGTCAGTTCCTCGGTGTATTCCGGCAGCCGCGCCTCCGGGTGCATATCGGCAAAACGGCGCATGTGCAGGGCCACACTGTAGGCCGTGGCGATCTCGAACTCCTGGGCGAAGAGGTCGCGCGCCGATGGTCAGGATCATCTGGTCGATGGGCAAATCCGCCGCCAACTGCCAGCGCCGCACCAGCCCGCGAAACTGGCTCAGATGCGCGTGCAGGGCCGGGTTATCCGCCTGCGAGATGGTCGTATCCAGCCAGTCCTCCAGCCGGGGCCAGAGGTAATCCTCCAGATTGCTGATCTGCCGCAGCTCGCGCGCGATCTCGCCGATGACCCGCGCCTGTTCGGCGTCGTCACGCTCCTCACGCCGCCACACGCGGTAGACCGCCGCCAGACGGCGTGCTGTCCTTCGGGTCGCTGAGGTATTCCAGGATGATCGACAGCGCCCCGACGACCGCCCGCGTGCCGGTGGTCGAGCGCAGATTCTCGACGTAAGGCAGGCCCGCCGTGCGCAGCGCCTGCACCAGAGTCGCGCCGCTGGCGTTGATCGGCAGCAGGACGGCGACGGTGCGGTCCTGATTCTCCGGCAGCCAGCTTTGCAGCGACTTGATGATCGCCTCGCGCTCCTGGCCGGAGGTGAAGGCACGCTCGAACAGCGTCACCTGATCCGGCTGGTCGGGTGGGTTGCCCTGCGGATCATCGGGCGGGGTCGGCTGGATGAAGGGTTCGTTCAGCGGCTGCATGGCCTGGACCGCCGGATTGGGATGCGCCAGCGACCAGCGGATCAACTGGTTCGCCAGGCCGATGATGCTGGCTGTGCTGCGGCCTGAGTTGGGCAGTTCGCGGGCCTGAACGCCTTTCTCGGCGGCGAAATCGCGCAGGAAACGCGGGTTGGCGGTGGTGAAGGTCTCGTAAATCGCCTGATTGGGGTCGCCCACGCGCACCCAATTGCCGCTCGCGCCGGTCAGCAGGCGCAGAATCTGCTCCTGGAGCTTGCTGCTGTCCTGGGCCTCGTCTTCCAGAATGTAGGGCCAGCGCATTTGCAGACGTTCCAGATAAGCTTTGTCCAGTTGCAGCACGCGCAGCGCCAGCCGGATCAGGTCCTGGAAATCGACCGCGCCCCGGTAGCGCAGGCCGCTCTCGTACTGCTGGTAGATGGCGTAGCAAATCTCGGCCAGCGGCAGCGGACGGCGGTAAGCCGCCAGCAGATCGCGGACCTGCTCGACCGAGAGTTCCTCGTCTTTGGCCTGGCGGATGAAGTTCCCGGCCATGTTCTTGACCAGATCCGGCCACTGCGTATTGCGCACGTAAGCGTCGCCGAAATGCTCCTCGCTCAGGTATTCGTCCGCCGCCTGTGGATTGGCGCGCACCCAGGCTTCGACCGCCGATTGCAGGATCTCGTCGGCTTCGCGCTCGTCGATCACGGTGAAGTCATCCGCCAGCGCGACTAAGCCGGGCCGCTCGCGCACGATGTCGTTGGCGAGGCTGTGCAGCGTCCGCACGCGGTAGCCAATGCCCGGCAGCAGGCCCTGCCCCCTGACGAAGTCGCCCACCTGGCGCGCGAAATGGCCGACGGCGGATTTCACCAGCGTGACGACCAGGATCTCCTGGTCATCTTCCAGCGGGACCTCAGCGACCAACCGCGCCGCCAGATACGAAAGCGTGCGCGTTTTGCCGCTGCCGGGCACGGCCAGGACGGCCATGCGCCCCTTCGTGTACTTGAGGACTTCCTGCTGTTTAGGACGCGGCTGGAACATCACTGCCCTCGCTGGCTATCCGTCGTAAACTGCGCTGCACGGCCAGCAGCAGCGGTCCGCGCTGTTCGAAACCCTGTTCACCGTACTGGCTGGTGCCCAGGTAGACGCGCTTGCGGCAGCGGCGCAGCAAGCCCAGCGCCAGATCATGCAGGGCCGCTTCGTTGGCCTGCTGCTCGTCGGCGTCGGTCCAGAGCTGACCGGCCTGCCACTGGCGGCTCATGACATAAGGATGCGTCAGCGGCTGGAACAGGCGCATCCCCCAGCCCGGACTGCCGACGTTCAGCCAGAGCTGATAATCGACCGGGCGGTTGCTCATCAGGTAGGTGTAGGCCGGGGCGATCAGGACGGCGTTCTCCTCGAAAGCCTCCCAATCGCGCAGATACAGATTGCCGATCAGGCCGCGATCCACCATCGCCACGTATTCCGGCGCGACGTCCAGATCCGGGTCGATCGCGCGCGCCGTCTGGCGGAAAGCCCGCGCCGAATCGATCAGGTTGGCCGCGCTGTGGGCCGCGTCCAGATCGTCATGGAAGCCGAAGCCGCGCTGCGACAGCAGTTCGCCGAACAAGCGGCTGAGGAAAACGTCCAGTTCTGCCGGGTCCTCTGCCCGATAGGCTTCGATCCAGGCGCGCAGGCGTTCGTAGCGTGCGCCCAGGTCAAAGGTAATGCGGCTCTGGACCCGTTCGCGCAGGGCATCAAAGGGCAGCAGCGTATCTTTGGGGTAGATCACCTCGGCCAGCAGACGCGCGCGGATCAGGTCCAGGTCGGCGACCGCTGCCGTCAGCGCATAGGCCAGGTCATAGCTGCCGGGCCGCCGGTTCCAAGCGGGATGCGCCAGCTTCGCCAGAGTCAGCAGCGCCCGCGCCGCCGGTTCATCACGCAGCGCGCGTGAGGGCCGGTGGGTCCGGCTGGGGACTTTCAGTTCGTCCAGGCGAGTCACCAGCGAGAAGCGCAGCGCGTCCGGCAGATACGGCGCGAGCACGACGATCTCGTTGGGCGGCACGCCTTCGTCATGGACCAGCGAGGCGATGTTTTCGACGGCCCAGTCGATCATCTGTGGGTAATATGAAATGTCGGGCGGGAACTGCATGGCGTCACGCGCGGCGGCATCGCTTTTGGACTGCGCCGGGACCACACCGCTGAGGCTCTGCGCCATGTGTTCCGTCAGGGCTGTGACCTCCGGCGACATGACGTAGCTGCGGTCGAGTGCGACATGCACTTTGCACAGCTTCTTGAGCTTCTGCGCTTCTTTAGGGTCCGCCCCCAGGAAGCGGCGGTAACCGGCGTCCGTGTCGTAGATGACCAGCCCGGATTCCGCCAGCGCCAGCCATTCCAGCAATATGTCGTGCGTGGCCGGGGTGTCCTCCTCGACGTTATCCACGATCAGGTGACGGTAGTGCTTGCGGACATACTGGCGCACCTGCGGCAGCGGCCAGAGAAGATCGACGAAGAGCGTGACCTGCAAGGAGAAATCGAGCAGGTTATGGCGGTAGCAAGCCTCGCGGAAGAGATCAGCGCAGGTCTGAGCGTCCTCGAAGATGTAAGCGGTCTCGACATCGCCGCGCCATGCCGAGCGCAGCCGCTGCGCGATCTCCTCATGCGAGAAGCCGACCAGCGCCGCCTTGTTGAGGTTATCGGCGATCTGCGTAAACAGGCGGTTGCGGCTGATGTGAACGCTGTTGAAATAGTCACGCGCCTCGATCTCCGGCTCGACAAAGCGCGTCATGGCATACTGCACCATCTCCAGGCTGAGGAAGTGCGGGCGCTTGTGCGGCTGCGAAAAGCTCACTTCGTCGGCGATCAGCGGCCAGAAGAGATCGACTATCTCCAGGGCCAGACTGCCCAGCGTGGCGATGCTGATGTCTGTGCTGGCCTTCACGCGCGAGCGGCGCAGGGCTTCGCGGTAGGGGATCGCCAGTGTAGCCTGCGGCACCAGCAGCAGAATCGACCGGGCAGGCACGCCGTCACGGATCAACTGCTTGATGCGCTCGACCGCCGCCGTCGTCTTACCGGTCCCCGCCGGACCTTCCAGCCAGAGCGTCGTATTAAAATTGTCTTTGGCGACCAGGCGCTGATTCTTAATCAGATTCATGGCCGCTGGCTACCTGGAATGGTCCGCGTGAAGCACTTGTCTCATGATCCTGTCCTTTCAATATACCGCTCTATTATAGACCATTTGTGCCAAAATAGGGACGAAATATCAGGCCTGTAAGTGCGCAATTTAGGCAAGCTGTGAAGGCGAATCTAATTTTCTGTGAAAACTTCGAAATTCGTTTTACACGGCCCAAATTATCTATTACATTGAGGTCATTAATTAAACGCGAGGGACGGTTAACGATGAATCAACTTGGTAGCATCCTGATTGTTGACGATCATTTACCTCTGCTGCGCAATCTGGCCTTTCTTTTAGAAGTCACTGGTTTTGAAGTCCTGACCGCCGCCAACGGTTTTGAGGCGCTGCGGATCCTCGAAACCGACTGCCCCGATCTCGTTATTTCAGATGTTGAAATGCCCATCATGAACGGCTTTGATCTACTGGACGCCATGCGCAGTAACGAGCGCTGGCAGGCGATCCCCTTCATCTTCGCCTCGGTCCGCTACGATCTGGATGACCTGATGTATGGCCTTGACCTGGGGGCCAACGACTACGTGCCCAAGCCCTACGACATCTTCGACATTCTCGACGCTATTCACCGCACTACACCAGCCATGATCGGTGCCGAGGTGCTGCGCGAGCGGCCCCTCGCCAGCTAAACTCCCAGACAGCCTCCGCCGGTCGTGGCAGCGGATTGACTGTCGAATGCCCGTTTAATACCTCTGGCTAACGCTTAGTGCGTTTTGTCCGCAAGACTTTATCGTTTTCCAGGCCGAACGGTTTCATTTCGACCGTTTGCCCAATCCATATAAAAGCAAACGCGGCGTATCTAAATACACCGCGCTCGTCATTGAAAACGGTATGAGGCAAACTCCGGTTTCGCGCGGCGAATATTCAGGAGGTGATTTTTGCGCAGACTACGTACACATTCAGCCCCCAGCTATTGAGCGTACCGCCGCTGACCTGGCTGGCCGATGCTTGCCAGCGGGTGCTGCTGGAGGGATAGCTGCTCGTAATAAAGATGTTCGGATAAGCAGGGTTTATGGTTGCGCCACCCCCTGTTAAAACATATCCACTGGGGCAAGTCGCGGACGTGCTGATCGAAAACGCAGTATATTGGCCGGTAGCGGTCTGAACGATCTTGACATCGGTCAGGCCGGACGGGCCTTGCACACCCTGCGGTCCCTGTGGACCTTCAGGCCCCTGGGGACCCATATCGCCCTGATCGCCCTTCAACATCGTCATCAGCCAGGCAATGTCGTTCAGATCCATCGAAAAGTGGGCCTCCGAGCTGGCGCAGCTATCGCCCGACGTGACCACCCGCACGCCGCCAGTGGCATTGCTAAAACAGACATGGATCGTCGGCCATTGGGCCTGCACGACAGCAGGCAGAACAAGCCCACCCAGCAGCAACACGATCAACAAAATCTTAAAGTGTTTTGGCATGATGAACCTCCTTGTTATTGACTTGCCTGACGAATTATGCTGGACATCAGGATAGCATTATCTTGCAGATTATTGTGCTAACTTTTACGATTATTTGCATTAGGGTAGTCGCGGCGGATTGTAACCTTAGAATCAAGCGCAGCGGACAAAGCAGGCATGTCGTTTTGCAGATCGGGCAACTTCTATGCATGGGCTTTTCGACTGAGTGCCCAAACCGCGCTGTGCTTTTCCGCTCATTCGCAATGTGATACCATAAGAGTTCGAGCCAGGCATCCCTCAATAACGGCGCGTCAACCCAGGGCCTGAACCGTTCACAAGCGTGTGGTGAGATTGCAGTCGTGTCATTCACGAGAACTCCTGAATATTCAGCGCGGCGAAGGTCGCCCTACGTTTTTGCTTGCCGCCTATTATTTTTTCATCACGGCGACGACCATCGCAGGCCGCTCGGTCAGCAATGCGCTCTTCTTCACCCGCATCGAGAATGCCGACACTATCTTTCCGCTGATGCTGATTACGGTCACGCTGACCGGCGTGGTCGTGATGGGCATCTACACCCGGCTGGCGAAACGAGCCGGCCTGCTGTCCCTGCTGACCTCAACTGGACTGTTGTTTGCCGCCGCGTTGATCGGCTTCCGCCTCTTCATAGAACACAGTTGGACGCCTTACGCGCTCTTCGTCTTCATGGAAGTCGTCAACATTATCCTGTTCTTCCAGTTCTACCTCTTCGCGGGCACCATCTTCGATACACGCCAGGCCAAGCGGATTTTCGGCATTCTGGGCGTGGGCGGCGCGCTGGCGAGCGTGCTAAGCGGGCTGGCGCTCGGCCCCTTTACCGAACTGCTCGGCTCTGAGGCGGTGATCGTCCTGACGGCGGTCTTCATGGTGATGTGGATTGTCATGGCCTGGCTGGCACGGCCTTACGTGAAGCCGGTCGAAGAGGACAGCCGGGACCAGCAAATGCCGGACCGCGACGCGGGCAAGCTCGATGGCTATCTGCTGACGATGGGCATCGTCATCGCCGCGACGATTCTGGTGGCGACGATTGTCGAATACCAGTTTAAGGTCATCTCGACACACGGCATCGCCGATGAAGGCGAGCTGACGGCCTTCTTCGGGACCTTTTTCGCCCTGGTGGGCTTCCTGCAAATCGTGATTCGCCTGTTCGTGGTCGGCAATTTGTTGTCAATCCTGGGTGTGCTGGCGGGCCTGCTGCTGCTGCCGCTGGCGCTGGCGCTGAGTTCAGTGGCCGTCCTCGTCAGCCCGATGCTGTGGAGCGCCGTGCTGCTCAAGGCGGTCGATCAGGTGCTGCGCTACACGCTCAACGAAACGGCGATGGAAATCCTGTGGGTGCCGATTTCGCCGCGCCGCAAGCTGGTGGTCAAGCCGCTGATTAACGGCACGATCCCGACGGTGATGCAGGGGATCGGCGGGCTGCTCATCATCTTTGTGATCGCCAGCTTCGACCTGCGCGCGCTGAGCATCGTGGTACTGGGGATCATCGCGCTGTGGATCCCGATGGCCTTCCGGCTGCGCCGAGGCTATCTCAACGAACTGATGAAGAGCATTCAGCACCGCGAACTGGTGCTGGAAGACCTCAATATCGACGTGACCGACGCGGCCATCGTGGGCGTCATCGACCGCAGCCTCAAGGGCGAGGACCCGGTCGAACAGGCTTTTACGCTGGGCCTGATCGAGAACATCTCGCCGCTGCCCTGGGCCGAGGACCTCAGCCACCTGTTCCAGCACAGCATCAGCTTCTTCATTCGTCAGAAGATCCTCGACATCGCGCGCGACTACCCGCAGATCATCCCCGACGAGGCGCTGATCGACATCATTAAGGGCCAGGACAGCGATCTGCTGGTGGACGAGGCGATTGTCGCCGCCGGGGGCCGCAATCTGACGCAGATCGTCCCACTGCTGGGCCAGTACCTGGACCCGGAGCGCAAGACCGCGCCGGAGATTCGCGCAGCGGCGGCCAGCGCCGTGCTGACAATGCACGAAGGGCCTATCGAGATGGCCCAGGACGTGCTGCGGACGATGGCCGAAAGCCCGGATATGCGCCTGAATGCACCGGCGCTCCAGGCCCTGGCTGATCTGCCCGCCCCCATCGCCACGAAGGTCATGCACGATTCCTCGATGCGGCAGATGCTGGCGAACCGCTCGACTCAGGCGCAGAAGGTGATCCTGCAAATGGCCGTGACGCCCGGTTCCTGGGCGCTGGACGACCTGGACGACCGCGAGACGATCATCAGCATCGCCGAGAACCTGCGCAAAGCCTCGACGCGCCCGCTGGCGCAGAAGGTGCTGGCGAATTATCCGCCGCAGCAGGTCGTCGAGATCCTGACCCAGCTCATCAAGGACCCGCGCACAACCGAAGACCTCAAGATCGGCGCGCTGCAAACGCTGGCCCATTACCCAACTCAGGCGGTGGCTGATACCATCCTCGACCAGATGAAGGTCAACCGGCTGGCGCAGTACACCGAGGCGGTCAACAGTCTGCTGGAGATCACCCGGCAGGAGCGCATCAGCCCGGAGCAGATCGAGCGGCTCAATGGTGAAACGCTGCGGCTGGCCTACGTGATCTATAAGAACTATTATCTGCTGTCCAAAGTGGGCAAGCTCGACCGCCTGCTGCGCGACATCATCGAATCCGAGATCAACGACGCCCTGCCTGCCTTCCTCAAGCTGGCGATCATGGACGCGCCGGATACGCAGATCGACACGATCATCGCCGAGCTTCAGACGCCGCACCCGGATCATCTGGCGAACATCCTGGAGATTTTCGACAACGTCATGTCGCGCAAGGAGCGTGAGATCATCATTCCGCTCTTCGAGGGCCGCCCGGTCGAGGAGTTAGCCGACTTCGGCATCCAGCATTTCAAGGGTATCGAAGACGACGTTGACCGCTCGCTGGCGCATTACATCTTCTCGCGCAACCGCTGGCACTCGCTGGTGGCACTCAACTTCGCCCTGCGCAGCCAGCGCAAATCCCTGCTGATGCGGCTCAACTGGCAGCGGGTCCCCGCCACCCGCGCCAACAAGCAGCTGGTGGGGCGGATGCTGTATTACAACGGTCATTTTCAGGACGTAGCAGACAAGGTGCCGCATCTGCGCTTCCCGCCTTATTTCAAGGAGGAGTCGGTGTACACGATTCTCGAAAAAACGATCCTGCTGCACGGCGTGGTTCTGTTTCAGGACATCCCCGCCGATGAGGTCTTCCACATCGCGCAGATCGCCGGTGAAGTTCATGTCAAAGCGGACAAGGCGCTGTTTGTGGAAGGCGACCCCGGCGACTGCCTGTACATCATCGTGAAGGGACAGGTGCGCGTCCACACCGGCGACCACACGCTGGCGATCTTCCACAAGGGCGATACGCTGGGCGAGATGGCCGTCTTCGATCAATTGTCCCGCTCGGCTACCGCCACCGCCGTCGAGGATACGTCGCTGCTGCAAATCGAGCGTGAGGCCTTCATGGAGGTCATGGCGACCCGCACCGAGATCATGCAGGCGATTGTGCGCACGCTGAGTCTGCGCATCCGGGCCGCTAACGAGCAGGTTCAGGAAATGGCGGCGGGACTCTGAGCGTGCGCAAGGTCCCGGCCTGGCTGTACTGGGTCGCGCTGCTGATCGTGCTGCTGCTGGCGGCTTATCTGCGCCTCGCCAACGTCAGCACGACGCCCGGCTGGTACACTGACGAAGGCACGCACCTGAGCATCGTGCAGAATCTGCGCGCGGGCCGGGTGCAGTATCTGGCGCTCAATCAATCGACTCTGCTGGTGGCCCGGCTGCCGCTCTTCGAAGCGCTGCTGAGCCTGGCCTCGCAGTTCGGCGGCGTGACCATGACTACCCTGCGCCACCTGACCGCCCTGCTGGGCGTGCTCACCACTGGCCTGCTTTACGTCGTTGTGGCGCTGAGCCTGCCCCGTCAGCGGCTGCTGGGGCTGCTGGCGGCCTTCCTCTTCGCCATGTACCCGCAGGCGGTGATCCTGAACCGCTTCGGCTTCAGCTACAATCTACTGATGCCGCTGGTGCTGCTGCTGCTGCTGGGCACTGCTGCGATACTGGAAAAACGCGGGCTGGCCCTGGCTGGCCTTGGCGAGCCTGAGCGTCGGCCTGGGCGTGACTTCGGACGTCATCATGGGGGCCTTCGCCGTGCCGCTGCTGCTGGTCGTGCTGCTGAAGAAACCGCGCCATTTGCTGATCGCCCTGCCGCTGGTCGCCGCGCCTTTCGCAGTCTACGTCCTGGCGATGCTGCTGAGCGTCCCCGATGCCTTTCTCTTCGACCTGCAATTCACGCTGACGCGCCTGGGCGGGCGTTCACTGAGCGACCAGATCAACGGGTTGGCGCTGAATTTCACGCGGCTGCTGGCGCAGGATTTCTGGCTGCTGGCGGCGCTGGTGGGCCTCTTCGGCTTCGGGCCGGGACGGCGGCTGCGCATGATGACCCTGCTGCTCCTGCTGCTGCCCATCGCCGTGATTGGCCGGACCAACGCCCTGTATGACCTGAGCGCCTATTATTTCATCCCGTTTCTGCCGCTGGTGGCCCTGGGCGCGGGCTGCTTTCTCTACAGCGCGACGCTCATCGTCTGGCGGACCTTCCGGCAGGAGATCGGCAGGCTGATCCGTCTGCGTCCGCTGAGCCTGTCGCTGATCGCGGGCGTCTTCACCGCCCTGCTGATTGGCGCGCCGCTGCGCACTTCGCTGCTGCTGACGGTCGGGCAGATCAACGATCATCTGCCAACCAGCATTGACCCGATTCTGCTGAACCCTACCGATACGCGGGCCGCCGCCGATTACGTCAATGCCGCGCTGGACCCAGAGGATCTGGTCATCGCTTCGCCCGGCGTCGCCTGGCTGATTGAGGGTCAGGCCGCCGATTTCCAGATGGCGATTGCGGCCTCCGGGCAGGCCACGCCGCATTTCCCGGCGGATGTCCCGGCAGATCGCTGGGCTTATGACCCGCAGTACGAGGGCGCGCGCTTTCGTCATCGTCGATAACCTGTGGCACAACTGGGCCGCGCTCAACATCCCGCCGCTGCTGCCCATGCTGGACGACATCGAAACCCACTGGACCCTCGTCTTCGAATCCGGCCAGATTCGCGTCTACGAAAACCCAAAACGCTAGTGCGTGTTCCTCTCATCTCCAAGTGAGTTGGGGCGATCCCGACTGAAGACGCGCAGCAGCCTCTGTTTCAGACAAGTCAATCAGGTTTTCGATCCACCATGTCGCGCCCGCCGCTTTCCATTTCAACAATACGTCCTGTCGCTGTGCCGGGGCCAGATGACCAGACTTGCCCTGAATCACGATGTCAAACGGGGAAGTCAGCGTGCGCTGTGCCTGCACAAAGGACTGCACTTCACGCACATCGGCGGGAGTCACGTCTGCCCCTTGTCCGTCTGTGTTCCGCTTTTCCAGCAATACCCCATCACACTTCAACACACGCCGCATGGACTTTGGGCTGGGCCAAATGCCAACGGCCCATAGGGGAATGCGCGGCTGTTGAACGGGCTGTGGCGGATAATGCATCTCATCCACCAGCGTGAGCTTAAGGTGAAAGTGTTTTCCCGCATAATCGAAGGGTTTGCGCTGATAGAGAAGGGTCAGAATGTCAATGCTTTCATCGAGCATCTCGGCACGGACGCGCGTATCGGTCACTTCATCGGGAAAACCCTGCCAGCCCATCCACACAGCACCCGCCCCCAACCCCAGAATCAAGCGTCCATCCGACAGATGATCCAGTGCCACCAACTCGCTGGCGACCTTCCACGGGCGGCGCAGTGGCATTGGGATAATCATCGTGCCAAGCCGAATTCGCTGCGTGACCATCGCGGCAGCGGCCAGCGCAATCATCGGGTCTTCACACCAGATGGCATCGCCCATGAAACAGCCATCCCACCCGGCTTCCTCGGCAACCTGACAGAGCCTCGCCGTCGAACGTGCCGAACCATAGGGTAACGCGACGCCAAATTTCATGTATCACCCCTTTTTTATCAACTGTCCGAAATTCAGACGTACTTCTCCGGTTCTTTTATATTGAAGACCTGTACTCTCTACATCATCGCCGCAAAGCGATCAAAGTCCTGACGGTAGGCCGGGTTTTCAATTTCGTTCCCATGTCCATAACCCTCATACAGCGTGAGTGTGCTGTTGGGCAGCAGATCGTGCATCTCCTCCGCAATGTCCTTCGGGACAACTCTGTCCTCAACACCATGACTGATCCAGACCGGGCAGCTAATCTGGGGTAACAAATCACGCTGGTCGAGATCCAGCAAAGCAGTCAAGATAGCCTCAAAACGTCCGGGATAGCTGGATCGACGGGCCATCAAGCCAATGACAGGTTTGAGCAGTCGATACATCCGCTGCCGTCGCTCACTGTAGGTATGCACAATCGTGTCCCAGGTCAAATCAGCCCATCTGTCTGCCTGAGCCATGTCAATCCACAACTCCAGTATCTGGCGGCAGTACGGTGGCGTCCGGTGCAGCGTTGACGAGAGGACCAGCCCCCGCGTCAGATCAGGACGTTTCACCGCCACCCACTGTCCCACTGGTCCACCTGCCGAGTTCAACTCCCATATAGACGGCGGCCAATCGAGTTGTTTTACAGCGTAAATGAAATCATCTGCCTGCTCAGCCACGCTGAAGCCCAGGGGGAAGGGCTTGCGGCGGCTGAAAATGATCATGCGATAGCGGGCTGAACGTTGGCGATAGAGCCAGCGCAGTTGCCAGGCCGCGTTGCCAACGGTGTTCAGGCCGTCGCTTGCCCCCGGAATCAATACAATTGGAACGTCTCCACGACCGGCTGTGACATATTCGATTACCGCGCCGTCGGCAGTCCGCACCTCGCCTGACCTGTCCATCCCTTTTTGATCCCTTCGATTGATGGAACGCATCACAGAAGATTCTACCAGCGAACTCGCATCTAGATATAGACCAGGCAGCCGCGCGATTCCAGCGACCGCATGGTCTCCGTTTTGACCTCGACATGGTTCCAACGCAGGTCCAGCTTTTCCAGCCGGGACAGGTTAACGATCGAGTCCGGCAGGCGGCTCAATTGATTGCCGCGCAGGTCGAGATAGAGCAGCCGCTCCAGCTGGCCGATGGAGTCGGGCAGTGTCTGCCAGACGATTGTTGCGCAGGTCCAGCAGGCACAGGTCGCGCAGCGCAGCGATAGACTCTGGCAGCTTAGTGATCGCATTCCCCCGCAGATGCAGCTCGCGCAGACGGGTCAGATACCCCAGCGAGTCCGGCAGCGACGTAATCTGATTGTTGTAGAGCCGCAGTTCGATCAGAGTCGCTAGCTGGCCGACAGAGTCCGGGATCGCGGTCAGCCGGTTATCGGTCATGTTGAAATACTGCAAACTGCCCAGGTCGCCGATCCAAGCAGGACATTCTGTGAGACGGTTGTCGCTGGCGTAGAAGAAGACCAGCGAGTCCAGCTTGCGCAGCGTTTGCGGCAGCGCTTCAAGCTGGCAGTGGCCCAGGTCAAGTGTGTGCAGGCGCGTGAGGTCGCCCAGGGAATCCGGCAGGCTGCGCAGCGGATTGCCATCCAGGAACAGGTGCGTCAGCGCGCTCAAGTGGCCGATGGCCTCAGGGATGGTCGTCAGGGCGTTCTCGCCCAGCGAAAGAAAGCGCAGACCGCGCAGGGTCCACAGCGCATCCGGCAGGGTCGTGAGCCGGTTATGACGCGCGCTGAGTTTTTCCAGCGGCGCGCCGGGGTCCAGGTCCAGGTGGCCCAGGCCCTGAGCGTCGAGAATGAGAGTCGGCTAAGTCATGGGGATTCAATCCGTTTGCCGGGTAAAATAAGGTCTCGATTATAGACTATTGGCTTATCGTAGAGTAAACACCATGCGACGTGTCCTGCTAATCCTCTTGTTCAGCCTGATTCCGCTCCATTTCAGCTTCGCCCAGACCGCCGACCGCCCACTGATTATGCCGGTGCAGGGGCCGCCGGGGCCGGATCACTGGCTCTTCGGACAAGCTTATGGCAACACGACCGGAGCCTATCGCTTCGGGACCGCCTGGTACAGCGCCGGAGAGGGCCTGCACTTCGGCATTGATCTGAGTATGCCCTGCGGCACACCGCTGGTGGCCGTGGCCGATGGTGAGGTGCTGTACGTCGATAACATGTCGTTTGGCTCCGCGCCGCACAATTTACTCATCGGCCATACGGATCTGGGGCTGGTCTCGCTGTACGGGCACCTGCTGGATACGCCCGATTTGCAGCCCGGCCAGCACGTGACGCAGGGTCAGGTCGTCGGGCAATCCGGCACGCCGGATGATACCTGCGATTCGCGCCCGCATCTGCATTACGAACTGCGCTCAGCCAATTACGGCACGACCTATAACCCGGTGCAGTATATAGACGCGCACTGGGACAGTCTGGCGCTGATCGGCCCCTACAGCTATCCCTTGTTCGCCACCGACCTGAACAACGCGCGGCGCTGGGTGACGCTGGACGATCAGCCGGACGTGGTCTTTGGCGGACGCCGCCTGAACGATTACGCCAACGTCTATCCTTCGGCGAGCAATCAGGGACCGCCGGATACCGCGCCTCTCCGCGATCTGCCGGAACCGGACTGGCAGCTGGACTCTGCGCGCGATGGCCGGGGCAGACTGCTGCTGGATTCACTTCTGGGATCCGACCGACCCGAACCGGCTCTACGTGGTCGATGGCGGTGCCAATGAACGCGCGCACCTGACTTCCTGGGATGTCAGCACGGGCGAGGCAGTCGGCGAAGCGCGGACGGACATCCCCTATTTCGCCGCCAACGGCCTCTACGAGATCGACAAGGTCGGCAACAGCATCACCTTGCACGATATGCGCGATGGCAGCAGCCGTATGCTCTTTACCGGCGGCGTGATCCCTTCGGTCAGCCCGGACGGCCAGCGCCTGATGTGGATCACCCGCGCGGGGGATAACGTACCGGGTCAGGGCAGCGTGCCCACGACCGTCTGGATGAGCGGCATTGACGGCGCAAACGGCCAGGTCGTCCTCAGCGATGCCGGGATCAGTGCGCAGTGGCTGGACAGCGAGCATTTGCTGATCGGCAAATCCGGCGCAGGGCGCACGCGACAGCTCACGGTCCTCAGCGTGGTCGATGGCAGCAGCTACGTCCTGGGCAGTTGGGCCAATATGCGCGACGTCCGCATTGCGCCAGGCGCGGAGCGGTTGGCCTTCTACCTCAGCTTCCAGGAGGACCCGGCAGCCAACGGGGTCTACGTGATCGAGATCGCGCCGGATGCGCAGGCGCAGCAGTTGCCCTGGTTCGGCGGCTACCGCTGGCGCGATGCCGACAGCCTCTACTACATTCCCTTCGACCCGACCAGCGACCTGCACAGCCTGCATTACTATAAGGTCAGCAGCGGCGAGGATCGCACCCTGACCGACCGGGCAAGCCTGCCCTTCACCATCATGAACGGCGATTGGGCGGTTTCGGCGGATGGCAGGCGCATCGTCTTCCAGGACGCACGCACACGCGCCATGAGCCTGCTGGAAATGACCGGCTGAGACGTGATGAATGTCACTGGACCTTCCTGACCCATTAAGGGTATAGTAAATCAGCATATGTCAGGAGAAAAGCTGATTTACTATGGGAAAATCGCATCGTGGTAAGGGTGTGCGTAAGCTTTATAATCGCGGGCGCGGGACCTGCCCGATCTGCAAACGCACAGGAGTCAAGTTGTTGTATCCACGCCAGATCAACGGCGTAGAGGTCAACGTCTGCAAATACTGCCGCAGCAAGTAAGCGGTTGTGTGATCGTTTAGTGCGTGGCTTCGTCCAGATCCGCCAGCGGCAGGTTCAGGCTCATGTGGACTTCGGTGAAGTCGAACTCCGGCACATAGCGCCGCATGTACTCGCGGAAGCCCAGCGACTGGTAGAGCCGCAGCGCACTGTCCCAATCCGAATTGGTCTCTGTCACTACCTGGAGAAAGCCGCGCTCGCGGGCAATATCCAGCAGACTTGAAGCAATCAGCCGCCCGATGCCGCGCCGCTGGTAATCGGGATGGACCGACATGCGCACGATGCGCGCGATAATGGCGCTGCCTTCCTCGTGAATGAGCATCCCACAGGCGATAATACGTCCCTGATCCTCGGCCACCACGATGGATGCGCCCCAGTCCAGATAATACTTTTTCAGGTTGCCCAGATCCGGGTTGAGGTCTGCCCGCAGCACGCCAAAACGCTGCGCCAGGCCCTGCAAGACCAGGTCTTGAATCTGCACCTCATCGCCAGGGCGCATGGGTCGTAGACTCAGAGCCATTGTGCCTACGCCGTCTCGATCTTACGCCGCATAAACAGCGCCACCTCACCGCGCTCGACATCATCATTGCTGTAGAAAGCGAGGCGCACGCCGTCGAAGTCAAAGCCAGCCCGGCGGTAGAAGCGAATGGCGGGCAGGTTGCTCGACTGCGTCTCCAGGCCAACCGACCGCAGCCGCTGCTGGCGCGCCACCTCGACCATCGCCTCCATCAGGCGCAGGCCGATCCCCTGGCGGCGGTAGGGTTCAGCGACGCCGAACTCCCAGATCCACAGCGTTCGATTCCACCCCTGCACATCGGCCAGGGCCAGCGCGACCAGCCGGTCACCATCGTAAGCCCCGCGCGAGAGGCCGGACTCGGCAAAGCGTGCATAGCTCGCCAGCGTCTCCGGGTCGTGGTCGTTCAGCCAGTCTTTAACGAACGGGGTGTCCAGGGCGACCCGTTCCAGCTCAAAGCCAACACGGCGGCCATCCTCGCTTTCCGTGACATGCACGTCATAGCGCTCACGCGATGCATAGCCGGGCATGATGCGATCCAGGTCGGCTTTGTCGAAGCGGGTCAGAGGCCGGATGGCGATCATCGGCCCTAGACGATAACCGGAATACCCAGATCGGCGGCCCCGCGTTTAGACGTGACCGCGTCGGGGCTGTAGCGGCGGATCATATCGAGCGCGATGCCGGCCCGGTGGATCCGTTCGCGTGACAGGTTGATCGCCGTCGGCTCGACATGCAGGCCGCTGGGATAAATATCCGGTGCGTTGCGCAAGCCCAGCTTGACGTACATCGGCGCGCAGATACGCACCATCTCCGGCACCTCATAATGGCGCACAAAACCGCCGAAGTTATCCGGCACCTCGACGTAAATATCCAGCGGCAGGTCAATGGCCTGACGAATAGCAGCCAACTGCGGCAGCGAGAGATCGGTCGGCACGTTGTAGGTGCCCGCGCCCAACTGTTCCATCCAGCGCACCGAGATCGGGTTGGCCGCGCCCATCTGCACGGAGACTTTCAGCACCAGATCGGCAGGCAGATCACCGCTGCGCTTCATCTCGGTCGCCAGCCACATCAGGCCCTCGTCGGCCACCAGCACCGAGCGAATTCCCAGCGCGCAGGCGCGTTTGATGTCTTCAACCGCATAGACGACCTGATCCATGCCGCGCAGCCGCGCCCCCAGGTTCTTGCCCGCGCCAGAAAGAATCTGCGCGCCGGTATCCCAGGCAGCCCGCGGCCCGACGAAAAGGCTGACCTCAATCCCGGCATCGGCCCCCAGGCGGGCCATCTCGCGGATTTCCTCATCGGTCATAAGCATGATGCCGCTGCCCTGTGAAACGCGGTAAATCAGCACGTTATGTTTCTCGGCTTCTTCCAGTACCACCCGCAGCGCATTGGGGCCTTCGGTGCTGGGAATCTCGACGCGGTACTGCGCGCCATCGGGGAAGCGCTTGTTCGACGTGGGCAGCTCATACAGATCGCCGGCAGGCAGGCCAAGCTGCCGTAAATAGGCGCGTGTTTCTTCCATCTTCAACCTCCGTAAGCAGGTTCGGGCAGGCCGCGCACGCCCGGCTCGCAGACGAAGACGCTGCCCGCGTGCGGCTGAGTCGCAGCCCGTTCGGCCTCGCTCAGGCCGTTCCAGGCGGTGGTGATATACAGGCGGTCCAGGTCCGGCCCGCCGAACATGACACTGGTCACGCGCTCGACCGGCACCTTAATTTCGCGTTCCAGCTTGCCCTCCGGGTCATAGCGGCAGATTTTCCAGCCGCCCCAACGCGCGCCCCAGATAAAGCCCTCGCTGTCTACCGTCATGCCATCGGGACCGCCCTCGCCGGGGTCATCCGGCACGTGAATCAGCACGCGCGGGTTCTCAATCGCGCCGGTGGCCGGGTCGAAATCATAGGCGCGGATCGTGTGCGGGCGCGTATCGGTGTAGTACATGGTCTTATTGTCAGGACTCCAGCCCAGACCATTGGACACGTATACATCGGGGACCATCTTGCGCAGGCTGGCATCCGGGTCCAGCCGGTAGAGCGCGCCTTGCGGGTTGGCATTGCCGCGCATCGACATGGTCCCGGCCCAAAAGCGCCCCTGGCGATCCACTGCGCCGTCGTTGAAGCGGTTATCCGGCTGATCCGCTTCAGGGTCGGCAATCGGCGTCAGGCCGGTCTCCGGGTCCCAGAAGGCAAAGCCATCGCGCAGCGCCAGCACAAAGCCGCCCGATGCGCGAAAAACGATGGTGCCGACATGCTGGCCGATGTCGTAGCGCTGGTGCGCGCCGCTGGCCGGGTGCCAGCGATTGATCGCAAAGCCCTCAATATCGACCCAGTACAGAGCCTGTTCGGCCACGCTCCACATCGGCCCTTCGCCCAACTGGTCGCGGCTGTCAAAGGCCAGTTCTACCTCGCTCATTGCGGAATCCCCCAGTGCAAAATGCCCGTTGAGCATACCATCTTCCCTCATCAGCGGCAACGAACCACTGCTTACCCTGCGCTTGCTCTTCACTGCCGCAGACGGCCTGTGAATCATCCTATAATCGTAGGTATGAATATTGTTGCAGAGGCGAACCGATGCGCACGCGGTTGATCTACCTGCTCTGCTTTGCCCTTCTGGCGGTTCCCCTGCTGCCTCCGGCGTCGGCGCAGCCGATCTATATGCCGGAGATCGAGCGCGGCGGGACGCGCGTGCTGCTGTTTGTAGATCGCCAGGAAACCCGTGTGAAGGTCGTGATCCAGCCATTTTTCCGCTGGTACGACTTCTATGATGTCGCAACCCAGAACTATACCCACGAATTCCTGTGGATTCTGCCGCTGCCTGCGCCTGCCATTGATGTCACCGACTCGCTGTTTTATCTACCCTACCCGGACAGCTATTATTCTGGCGTACTGGATCAGATAGACGAAGTCACACGCCCACGTTTTGAACCCGAACTGCCGCGCTACTGTTACGACACGATGGACTACATCGGCAGATCAGGCGACCACAGCTTCACCGCCAGTTTGATGATTTCCCCCACATCGGCCCTAGAGATCAACAACAGCAGCCCCGAAGCGGCCATCAATCAATTGCACGACAAGGGCTACGAACTGACTGATGCGGAGCTAGCCCAGGTCCGGGCACAGGCTGAAGCCGGATTCTCGTTTCTGGTCGTCAAATTTGATGTTGAGCTGGAGGAAGTCGGCGGCGCGATTGATTACATACTCTACGGCCCACCCTACACTTTCAGCTTTGATTGGTCTGAGGAAGCCATCCCCCTACCTTTTGTGCCGGAGACCTCCACCATCTGGATATTTGGTGACCTGCCCTATCAGGCTGCCAATATCGCGCTGACGCAGCCGAATTTCAGCCATTTCAGAGCGCCCCACACGATCCGCAATACGGGCAGCGGGGTATATTACGAATGGGTCAATAACGATTTTCAGACCCTGACCGCACGCGATTACCTGGAAGAGCGCAATCGTGTGCTGACCGACGGTGCTGCGGTGACTGAATATGCCGGGTCAAGCGACATCATCCCCTCGCTAGAGGACAGCCACAATGCGGGTTTGGAGAAGGTCATTCGCAGCTTTCCCTATGTCACCCGCCTGCGTGTGAATCCGTCAGAAGATAGCCCCTATGCGATCTATGAACCCGCGCCGGAACAGCCGGACCTTTCCAACGTCATCGACCTCAACGGGTACGTCGACCCGCTCACCTACTGGGGATGCAGCAGCCGCACGGCTCTGGACGAGACCTCACGCGCCAATCTGCCCACCGGGCGACTGCGCGTTGACGATCTCCGTCTGGGCCTGGCCTACCCGCCAGACTGGCAGCTCAACACTTTGCGCAGCCCGGACGGCACAGTCTATGCGCTGTCGCCAAAAACGGTCACAGCGGA
Source organism: uncultured Chloroflexia bacterium (assembly GCA_963772595.1). Classification (GTDB taxonomy): domain Bacteria; phylum Chloroflexota; class Anaerolineae; order Aggregatilineales; family Phototrophicaceae; genus CAVYXZ01. Next base: position 801,400 of record CAVYXZ010000007.1, read on the forward strand.
GAACGTCTCAGCAGCGCTGCAAGGCGATCAAACGCAGCCGCCTATGTTCGTTTTTTCGAAACAGCGCTATATCACCGATGGCTATGCCGGGCCGTTGCTGGAGGAACGCAATCTCCTGACCTATCTGGACCTCGACAGGGTGTATGCGGATCGCCGACTTTATGAACCGCAGCCCAACAGGCTGAAACTGCGCTTTGATATGCGTTCGATTCAGTTACAGGACGAGCATGGCGTAATGTATGGTCTGTATACCAGCGAGTCTGATTGGGCCGAACACGAAGCGATGTACCGTGCCATGCTTGCCTACGCACAGTCCTACCAGTATTACGCCTCGGCGGACTGGCCGAACACGCTGTTTATCCAATCCGATTGGCGCGCAGATCCCGCTGATTACGTCTGGAGATTCCCTATCCTGAGGGCTGGATCGAGCATATGGACGGCGACGAGATCGTCATCAGCGGCGGACAGGCTGAATTCCGCCTGATCCCTGCGGCCAGCGCCACGCCGGACCAGGTGCAGGCGCGCTTCAGGCTGAGTGATCCTGTGTCCTGCCAGCAGCCGGTCCCCTTCCTGGCCGGTGCGCGCGAAGGTTATCTGTTTCAGACGACCGGCTATCTGGCCGAGGTCTCGGCTCCTGCCGGGACTCTCAGCGACTATGAATCGACCTTTCAGACGATGCTGGCCGCGCTGCCGGGTCTGTGTGCGGAGTAGACCGCTTGTTCCCGAAATCCGGTCGCCAGTATAATGAATGAGCTTTGAGAAGTGGAGAATACCCGCGCAATGGCCGCCCGACCGCCTCAATATGCTGAAGTCGACCCAGCCGATCCGTCTGGAACCGGAGATGCCGCCCCAGGCGACCGTGCCCTCGCGCGTGATTCGCCCGGCATCGCCGCCACAGCCTCCGGTCCGGCAGGCCGCGCCGCGTCCGCGCCCGCAAGCGCCGCCCAAAACGCGCAGTTCCTGGTGGCTGATCGCGCCGCTGGCGTTGATCGGCGTGCTGATGGTCTCGACCTGTGCCGCGCTGACCCTGGGTGCGGGGCTGATCTATGGCCGGGGCGTGCTGCCGCAGGTCAGTGTGGCCGGGGTGAATCTGGGCGGGCTGTCAGAGTCCGCTGCTGCCGCTGCGCTGCAATCCGAGTGGCAGAGCCTGACACTGCGCGATGGCGAGCGGACCTGGAACGTGAACCCGGCGGACCTGGGAATCAGCCTGGATGCGCAGGCCAGCGCCGAACGCGCCTATGCCCAGGGACGCACGGCGGGCGACCCGCTCAGCGCCATCTTCAGCGGCGTGGATCTGGCCCCGGTGCTGGATGTGGACCTCGCCACCGCCAGCGCCACACTGACGGACCTCGCGCCGCGCTTCGAGATCGCGCCGGTCAATGCCGGGCTGCGTTTCGCCAATGGGCAGATCGAGACGACTCCGCCGCAGGAAGGCCGCCAGTTGAACCTGGATGCCCTGCTCGACCACCTGCAAACGAACCTCTCGGCGGAGATCGCCGACGGCGTGCTGGACCTGCCGATGTATCGCGTCGAGCCGAGCGTGACCGATGCCGAACCGATGCTGAACCTGGCGAGCGATCTGCTGGCGAAGCCGCTGCAAATCACCCTGTTTGACCCGATAGAGAACTCGACGGCCAACTGGTCGCTGCCGCCGGAACAGTGGAGCCAGTGGCTGACGGCCACGTCCGATTCGAACAGTCGGTTGGGCTGGCGCTGGCGCTGGACGATTCGACCCTGCGCGATTTCCTGAACGAACAGAGCGGCGTGCTGCACGACGAGCAGTACTTCAAGCTGGACGATGCCGTCAGCACGCTTCAACAGGCCCTGACTGACCGCAGCCTGCGCGCGAATCTGCGCATCTACGAACATGACAAGCAGCACGTGGTCCAGCCCGGCGAGACGATCATCAGCATCGCCTGGGATTACGGCGTGCCCTACCCCTGGATCCAGCAGGCCAACCCCGGCGTTGGCGATTCGCTCACCGTAGGCCAGTCGATCACCATCCCCAGCGCCGATAACTTCTTCGATTTCCCGGTTGTGCCCAACAAGCGGATTGAGGTCAGCATCAGCCAGCAGCGGATGCGCGTCTTCGAAAACGGCCAGATGATCTATGACTGGGTCGCCAGCACGGGCATCAATTCCAGCCCGACCTGGCCCGGCGTCTACCAGATCATCTCGCATGAGACGAACGCCTACGCAGGCAACTGGAACCTGTGGATGCCGAATTTCATGGGCGTCTACCGGCCTATCCCCGGCGCTGACTTCACCAATGGCATTCACGGATTCCCCACGCGCGGCGGCAGCCAACTTTTGTGGACCAATGACCTCGGCCACCGCGTCACCTACGGCTGCATCCTGCTCAGTTCAGCGAATGCGCAGACGCTCTATAACTGGGCCGAAAACGGCGTGGTGGTCGAGATTACGGCCTGAGGGTCGCCATCAGACAGCTCGTCGCCTCCGGTTAAAAACCGAAGGCTAAGCAAGGGCCGGAAACCGCTAAAGCGGTTGGTTTTCAGTCGCTTCAGCGACTTCGTAGTTCTAGAGCCTGGAGTTTTGAACTCCTGGCGGCGCTGATAGCTAAAGACTGTCCCTTTGGTCTCATGGCCCCCTTGACCGATACCCCGGCCTGCACCACCATTACAGCAGCATTCGCAATAGCAGAGGTAGCGCGATGAAAATCGGAGTCCTGGCCTTGCAAGGGGCCTTCATCGAACACGTTAAAATGCTGCGCAAACTGGAGGTCGAAGCGGTCGAGGTGCGGCTGCCGGAAGACCTGGACGACCTGGACCGCCTGATTATCCCCGGCGGTGAAAGCACGACCATCGGCAAGCTGGCGGTCGAATTTGGTCTCATCGAGCCGCTGCGCGATTTCGCCGCGCACAAGCCGACCTGGGGCACCTGCGCCGGGATGATCTTCCTGGCAAAGGACCTGGGCCAGGATAAGCAGCCTATCCTGAACCTGATGGACATTCAGGTGGACCGCAATGCTTTCGGGCGGCAGGTGGACAGCTTCGAGACGGATCTGGACATCAAAGGCTTCGACAGCCCCTATCACGCTGTCTTCATCCGCGCCCCGGTGGTGACGGCAGTGAAGGATGGAGTTGAAGTCCTGGGTCGTCTGGAGGATGGGCGCGTCATCGCCGTACAGGAGGGACACCTGCTGGCGACGTCCTTTCACCCCGAACTGACCGACGATCTGCGCTTCCATCGCTATTTTCTAACCTTGAATGATGAAAATAGCGCTTGACCTGTGTCCAATAATGCTACAATATTTTAGAGAAGTATCCGGCAGCACACGGGGATTGGCGTAACATGGACGAGTGGTCATCTATGTTGGGTGACAACGATGGTGAATTTGAAGACGACGAATTGGAAGCCGAGGACGAGGACCTGGACTTCGAGGACGACGACCTGGATTCCGACGACCTGGATTTTGAGGATGACGAGAGCTTGCTCGTCGATGACGAGATCGATCTGCTCGAACTCAACATTGATCTGGACACAGTAGAAGAAGAAGAGATCGACGACGAAGGCTACGAGATCGACGACGATGAGGATGAAGACGAGTTTGATCTCTATGACGACGAGGACGATCTGTACTACGACGAAGAGGATGAGGAAGACGAAGCCGCCTATTACGTCGATGACGACCTCTAGAGATTGGCTCTTTTCTGAGCTTTGAAGCAGTGTACAATATTTGATGTCTGAAAGACGAGTAACGGATGTCATGAACGACAGTAGTGGTACTCAGGAACAAGTTCCCTTACCGAGCGGCAGTAATGCGCTCTGATGCCCGTTAGCCCCCCTCTAGAATAGCTGCCGGGGAGGTAGCGCGCCCGCGTTACTGCCAGCCCTCTTGTAGGGCTAACTCCGGTTTGTGACAGTTCCACAAGTGACAATCACATAATAGCTATTCTCTAGGAGGTATTCGTATGTCCACAATCCTCGAACGCCTGGAACCCCAGGTGCGCGAAGCCCTGGAAATGCAGCAGCTCACCAGCCTGCAAGCCATCCTGGCCGAACAGCATCCGGCGGATATCGCTCAGGTCCTGGAACGCCTGGATGGAGACGATCAGTTCAAGGTCTTTCAACTGCTCACGCCGAAGACTCGCAGGCCGAAGTGCTGGACGAAATGGGTTCTGAATCAACCCGCGATCTATTGACACGGCTGCCCGTCGATCACATCGGCGATCTGCTTGACCAACTGCCGATGGACGATGCGGTCGAGATCCTGACCGAGGACGTGCCCGAACTTCAGGATCAACTGCTGGCCGCGATGGAAAAGGAAGATCGCGCCGAGGTCAAGCGCCTGCTGCAATATCCACCGCAGAGCGCGGGTCTGATTATGACCGAGCGCTTTGTCCACATCGACCACGATATGAGCGCCGCTGAGGTGCTGGACTACGTGCGCCAGGTGGACGAAGAGGTCGAAACGATCAACGATCTATACATCGTGGACGATCGAAACCGGCTTCTTGGGGTCACCTCGCTGCGAGCGGTCTTCAGGCAGGCTCCCTCAGCCTTAATCAAGTCCTTTATGGTCTCCGGTGAGGAACTGGTGTCGGTGCCGCCGACGATGGATCAGGAACAAGTCGCGCGCATTGTGGCTCATTACGATTTCCTGGCGATCCCGGTGGTGGACGCGGACCAGACCCTGCTGGGCATCATCACCATAGATGACATTATCGACGTGCTGACCGAAGAGAACACCGAGGATATTCTGCGCTTCGGTGGTGTCGAAGGTGGGGTCAGCGATCAGCCCTATTTCACCGTCCCCCTGGTGCAGGTGCTGCGCAGTCGCGTCGGCTGGCTGCTGCTGCTGTTCCTGGCAGAGACACTGACGGGCACCGTACTGCGCCACTTCGAAGTCGAATTAGCCCAGGTGGTCGCGCTGTCGTTTTTCATCCCGCTGCTGATCGGCACGGGCGGTAACACCGGCGCGCAGACTGTCTCGACCATTATTCGCGGCATCGCCTTGAAGGAAATCCGCCTCAAGGACACAGGCCGCGTGATCGTGCGCGAACTGGGCAGCGGGATGCTGATCGGCCTGCTGCTGGGAATCGTCGCCTTCTTCCGCACCTTACTCTGGGGCGGCCTGGATTTGAACTTTGCACTGGTCATCGGCCTGACGATTCTGGCGATCTGTACCTGGTCCAATACGATTGGGGCGATCATCCCGCTGGTGGCGCAGCGCTTCAAAATCGACCCGGCGGTCGTCTCCGCGCCGCTGATTACCACCCTGGTCGATGCCACCGGCCTCGCCATCTACCTGACGATTGCCAAGCTCCTGCTGGGGGTCTGAATCTTTGAAGCCCTCGCGATGGGCGTAACCTGTTGTGCCTGGATCTATTCTTCGGGGAAAATCTTACCGGGGTTGAGGATGCCCCTGGGGTCCAGCAGATTTTTGATCCCGCGCATCACATCCAGCGCCTCGCCGTGTTCGCGCCGCATGAACTTGGCCTTGCCGATGCCGACGCCGTGTTCGCCGGTCGCCGTGCCACCCAGGTCCTGCGCCTTCTCGACAATGGCCGCGTTGATCTCGGCGCAGCGCTCATATTCGGCATCGTTGGTGTAGGGAATCTCGACGTGAATGTTGCCATCGCCCGCATGACCGAGCAGATAGAACATTTTGCCGGTCGATTCGCGCAGCGCCAGGATAAAACCCATCAATTCGGGATAGGCGCTGATCGGCACGGCAACGTCGCCGATAAAGAAATCCTCGTCGCGGTAAACTCGCTTGGTGAACTCCCAGGAATTATGGCGCGCGTGCCAGAGCTGCTTCCGTTCCGCCGGATCGGTGGTGGAGCGGAAGGAGAGCGCGCCCGCGTCCTCGCAGATTTCTTGCAGCATCTCCAGGCCCAGGCTGAGCGCATCCGGGTGAACGGCGTGGAACTCCATAAACAGCGTGTGATTCTCCGGCAGATTGACGCCGGAAGCCTCGCGCAGCAGTTTGGCGTGGGCATCATCGATCAGTTCCAGCGCTGCCGGGTCCAGGCCGCTGCCGCGAATGGCGACCACCGCCTCGACCGCCTGCTCAATCGTCTCGAAAGCCGCCAGCGCGGCGCTCATGTGAACCGCGACCGGCACCAGCTTGAGCGTCGCCTCGGTGATGACGCCCAGCGTGCCCTCGCTGCCAACCATCAGGTGCAGCAGGTCATAGCCCGCCGACTGCTTAACCGAGCGCGAGCCGACGCGGATCAGGCGGCCATCCGCCAGCGCCACCTGCATTTGCAGCACGTTATCCTTGCTCGCGCCGAATTTCACCGTGCGGATGCCCGCCGCGTTGTTCGCCAGCATCCCGCCAATGGTGGCGTTCGCGCCCGGATCCGGCGCGAAAAACAGACCATAGCGCGCCAACTGCTCGTTGAGGTCCATATGCCCGATGCCGGGCTGGACCGTCACCTGAAAGTCATCGGCATAGATCTTGATAATCTGATTCATGCGTTCGAAGCTCATCAGAATGCCGCCATAGAGCGGGATCGGGTTGCCTTCCAGCGAGGTCCCCACGCCCCAGGGCGTCACGGCGATACGCTGCGCATTCGCCAGCTTCAGCACATCGGCCACCTGCTGTGCTGCTGTCGGCCAGACGACCACTTCACTGCGTTTGGCCGGGTGGCGCGATTGGTCACGCGCGTGCAGGTCCAGGTCCGCCTGGGCGCTGCTGACATTTTCCGCGCCGACAATGGTCCGCAACTGGTCGCAGATTTGTGGGGTGACGGGTGTAAAGGCGAGCATGGGCGTTTCTCCTTGCAAGAAGGTCTTTTCTAAGGGCCGGAAACCGCTGAAGCGCTTAGTTCTCAGTCGCTTTAGCGACTTGGCTCTTCTGTAGCCTGGAGAACTCCAGGCGGCGCAAAGGCTGGTATTCTCAACAATGCAGTTAACGATTCACAGCCAATTGTAGGAGGCAGCAAGCGTTCGGCCTAGAGCCAATGGCCGGGCGCTACTTGCGCCGCCGGAACTTGATCCGCAGGTAGACGACCTCTTCCTCGCCATCGCCTAGATTCAGGCGCTGCGTGTAGCTGTCGCGGAAGCCCAGCCGCCGGTAGAGCGCCAGCGCGCGCGGGTTGCTGCGGGCTGCACCGATGTCTACGCAGGCAGCGTTCATATCGTGAGCGACGCGCACCAGATACTGGATCAAGGCCGTCCCCAGCCCCTGATCGCGGTAGCCCGGCGCAATGAAGAGATCGCTGATCTCGCCGCAGCGCGGCCAGAGCATGAACTGACCGTAGCCCAGCACGGCGTCCTCATCGTCCACGATGACCGCGCCATGCCCGCGTCCCGCCCTGGCGTTCTCCCGGATACGCAGAACAAAGTGGTAAATCCAATCCGGGTCACGCTGCGGCCAGCAGTTGTGCTGCAAGCTGCTAAGGTCACCCAACCGGACGGGCCGGATCGTGACCTGAGGATCGGGGGGCTGGAAAGCAAGAATTGTCTGTGTCATGATTCGCCATTATAGTCCAATGCCCGGTTTTTGAAATTGGCGCGGCGTCTCTATAATGAAGGTTTGAACCCGCCCCGGAGCACCTTAAACCGATGACCCGACGTTTCATTTTCTTACTGCTCATTCTGACGAGCGCGTGCAGCGGCCAGCAGGCCGAGCTGCTGCCGACTCTGGCCGTACTGCCGACGCTCTCACCTACCCCGCCGCCGGAACGCCCGATCCAGTTCTGGGAATCGGTCACGGGCGAACTGCTGGCCTCCGACCAGGCCGACCGCTGGCTGTTCACGGCCCAGGCCGGGGACCCGGTACGTCTGAACGCCCTGGGCAATGTGCAGCTCACGCTCTACGGGCCGGATGGTGCCCAGATCGCCAGCGGCACCCCGGTAGAAGCCACGCTCAGCGCCGCCGGGACCTATACGGTCGAAGTGAGCGGGCCAGCGGGCCGCTACCAGTTAGGTCTGGCCTATACCGACCGGCCCAACCCTGCCGATTACACGGTAACTCCGCCCCCGCTGACGGTCGGCGTGCCGACCCCGACCGCAGCCTTTAGCGATCTCGGCGTTTTCGTGCAGCGCGCTCAGCGATGGCGAGACCGTCAAGCATACGTTTCTGGAACCGCCGGTTCAGCCGCAGGTCTACAGCTTCGAGGGCCGGGCCGGGACTTACCTGACCGTCTCGATGATGCGCCTCTCCGGCACGGTGGACCCGCTGCTGAGGCTGTATGATCCCTCCGGCGAGGAGTTGGCGGTCGATGACAACAGCGGCGGCGGACGCGCGGCCCTGCTGCGCAATATCCCGCTGCGTCAGGACGGCCTGTACCAGATCCAGGCCAGCGGCGGGAATGCGTCCGGCGATTACCAGATTAGCCTGAGCGCCGGAGACCCGGTGCCGGTGACGCCGACTATCGTCGTGATCCCCAGCGCGACTCTGCCCCCGGCGACCGATGCCGATGTGCTGCCGACTGCCGCGCCGGATCAACCGCTGGTAGCTTACGTCCCGGTGACGGGCAGCCTCTCCGGCCCCGGCGATGTGCGGCGGCACGCGATTCGCGCCAGCAAAGGCGACGTCATCACGATCAACGCGCACCGGCTGGACCCGGCCTCGGCGCTGCGCCCGGTTCTGGAGGTCTATGGCCCGCAAGGCGACCTGCTTGCCAGCGTCAACGCGCAGACCTCAAACGCGGGCGGCGACACGCAGGTCACGCTGCTGCCGATCAACGAGAGTGGCAGCTACAGCCTGTTTGTGACGGCGCAGGGGGGCGGCGGCGATTACGTGATCGCCTATGGCGAGGGACCCTATTACGAGAACCTGGGCCAGGGCATGGCGACAGCGGACATTCCCTACGACGGCCAGATCACCCGACGCGGTGCGCGCGATATCTGGACGCTGGCGTTGAACGCCGGGGACGCGATCAGCATCTCGGCTGGACCCTCGAACGCCGCGCTGGACCCGGTGCTGGCCCTCTTTGCGCCGGATGGCTCGCTGGTGGCGAGCGACGATAACAGCGGCGGCTATCCCAACGCGCTCATCAACGAGGCGCGCGCGCCAGTCACGGGCCTGTACCCGTTGATGGTCAGTGCCGCAGCCGGAGCCACTGCCGGACCCTACCGCCTGATCTGGCGCTACGTGAACATCGCGCCGACGCCGACCTACGACGCGCCCCGGATTCTGCTGTTTTCGGTGGACGACACGATTAACGAGGGCGAATACCGCTTCTATCCCTTCCAGGGCGTGGCCGGGCAGCATCTTCTCATCCTGGTCAACGCCCGGCCAGGGACCGGCCTGGACCCGGTCGCCGCGCTGATCGGCCCGGACGGCAGTGTGATCGCCGAAGGGGACGACAGCGACAACAGCCTCAATCCGCACTTCAGCGCCACCCTGCCCGCGGACGGGACCTATCAGGTGCGCGTCAACGGCTATCTCAGCAGCGGGGCCTTTGAACTGCTGGTCGACGCGTTTATTTTGAGGCTCAGCGCTTCAGGAAGGCCAGCGTGCGATCCCAGGCCAGGGTCGCTGCGGCTTCATCGTAAGCATCCGCGCGATCCGGTTCAAAGAACCAGTGACCGGTGCCGGGGTAGGTGTAGAATGTCACCGGGCGACCGGCGCGCTTGAGCGCTGTTTCCAGTTCGTCCCGTTCGGCTTCGGATACATAGGGATCGGTCTCGGCGAAGTGGCCCAGATAATCGGCCTTCGAACCGCTGAATTCATCACCACCATTGCCGTAAAAGATGACGACGGAGCGGATGAGGTCGGGTTCGGCAGCGGACAGTTCCAGCGCATAGTAGACCCCCAGCGAGAAGCACAGCACGGCCAAACCGCGCTCGCCCTGCCCGGCGCGCTCGTTGAGAAACCGGGCAGCCTGCGCGACTTCGACCTTATTCTGGAGGTAATTTTCATCGGACGCGCTGCCCAGGGCCTCTGCTTCAGGAATGGTTCTGGCGATCTTGCCGTGATAGAGATCGGGCGCGAAAGCCGCGAAACCGGCTTCGGCCAGGCGCTCGCAGATCGCCTTGATGGTGTCGTTCAGGCCCCACCAGGCGTGAAGCACCAGTACCCCACCGCCTTGACCGTTAGAGGGCATTGCCAGATAGCCATCGGGTTGTGACATGTGTATCTCCTCAACCTGCTCCAGGACCCATCACAGGTGTAGTATAGCACGTTTGTGCTATCCGTAAAGCAGCGATCCACTATCGACTGTGCTCTCGTTCGGCGTTATACTGCTGGCCGAAGCTGGGACGAGGACATTGAATGCCCGAAATCATGCAGTTTGTCCCCATCTTGATCGTGGGCTTTGCTGCGTCGCTGGCCCTCACGCCGCTGTCGCGCCAGCTTGCCATGCGGCTGGGCGTGGTGGATAAGCCTAACCAGCGCAAGATTCACCTGGACAACAAACCGATGATGGGCGGCCTGGCGATCTACGTCGCCCTGGCAGGCGCGCTGCTGCTCTTCAGTCCGCCTCGCCACATCGCGGCCCTGCTGGCGGTGCTGGTGGGCGCTGCGCGTGCTGGCCGCTGATGGGCCTGCTCGACGACCGCTACGACCTGCCCGCCCGGCCCCGTCTGCTGGTGCAGATCATCGCCGCGCTGGGCATCGTCGTGACCGGCGTGCAGATGCACCTGACCGGCATTGGCCTGATCGACGTGCCGGTGACGGTCATCTGGATCGTCGCCATCACCAACGCGACCAATTATCTCGACAACATGGACGGCCAATCCGCCGGAGTGGCGGCGATCGCGGCCTTCTTCTTCATGCTCATCGCCTTCACCCAGAACCTGAGCCTGGTCAGCAGCCTGGCCGCTGCCGTACTGGGGAGCGCGCTCGGCTTCCTGGTCTACAATTTCAACCCCTCCAGCACCTTCATGGGCGATATGGGCGCGCTGCCGCTGGGCTTTATCCTGGCCGTGCTGGCGATCAAGCTCGAATTCGACCAGCCCTTCTCGCTGCGCTGGCTGATCTCGGTCTTCGTGCTGATGCTGCCGGTGATGGACATCAATCTGGTGACCTGGACACGCCTCTTCGAGGGCCGCTCTCCTGCACGAGGCGGGCAAGGACCACAGTTCGCACCGCCTGCTGAGCATCGGCTTCGGCCAGCGTGGCGCGCTGCTGCTCATTTACGGCTTCTGTCGGTCTCTACGGTCTGCTGGCCCTGCTGGTCAGCCAATCGCCGCCCGACGTCGCCCTGCGTCTGGAAGCTTTCGGCCTGATTCTGCTGGCGCTGACGGTGCTGCTGTTGATCTGGCTGCGGCAGCGCTATCAGAAACCTCACCCGACCGATCTCACCGCCGCTTACGACCCTCCCCGCCGAAGACTTGCAGCTTCACTGAGCCATGCTGCGTGTCACGCACGTCATCAAAGTCACCAGCATCGCCGGGGCGGAAACCCATCTGCTGACCCTGCTGGCCGGGCTGCGCCAGCGGCAGATCGACCCGCAGGTGCTGCTGCTGGTCGAAGCGCGCAAACCGATGGACGATTACGTCCAGGCCCTGGAAGCGCGAGCAATCCCGGCGCAGCGGCTCATCATTCGCGCTGATCTCGATCCGACGCTGCCCTACCGGCTGCGGCAGCGGCTCCGGCTGATGAAGCCGCACGTCGTCCATACGCATCTGTTTCACGCCGATCTCTACGGCATCCCTGCCGCGCGCTGGGCACAGGTGAAGGCGGTCGTCAGCAGCCGCCACAACGACAACGCCTTCCGCCGCCGCGAACCCTACCGCAGCCTCAACCGCGGGCTGTGGGCATGACCGACGCCGGGATCGCCATCTCGGAGTTGATTCGCGCGCTTTGCCGCCGAGGTCGAGGGCGCGCCGCCGCAAAAACTGCACACCATCCACTATGGCCTGGATTTCCAGCGTCAGGTCCCGGCAGCCGCAGCAGGCGATCGCGCCGAGACGATGCGCGACTCGCTCGGCCTGGATGCCGACGCGCCGGTGGCCGGGATGGTCTGCCGTCTGGTCGAGCAAAAAGGCGTGACTTACGGTCTGCAAGCCTTCGCCCAGGTCTCGGCGCAGATGCCTGAGGCGCGACTGCTGATCGCCGGGGACGGCCCGCTGCGCGAGTCGCTCGAACAGGAGGCGCAGGCGCTGGGCCTGGCGGACTGCGTGCAGTTCCTGGGCTGGCGCGACGACGTGGACCGCCTCATGAGCGCCTTCGATCTGCTGCTGATGCCCAGCCTGTGGGAGGGCTTCGGCCTGGTCATCCTGGAAGCGATGGCGCGCCAGCTTCCGGTGGTGGCGACGGCGGTCAGCGCTATCCCGGAGATCGTGGTCGATGGCGAAACCGGGCTGCTGGTGCCCGCGCGCGATGTCGATGCCCTGGCCGGGGCTATGCTCACGCTGCTGGCGGACCGTCCGCTGCGGCGCTACATGGGCCAGAACGCCGAGGGCCGCCTGGAAATCGCAGTTCAGCGCCCGCCGCATGGTGGACCAGACCGTCGCGCTCTACCGCCGACACTGCTCTAGAAGTGACTCTAGGCGAAGACTTATGTATTTGTTAGCTGGATATTTTATATACTCCATGCTCGAGGCATTATATCGCCTCGGTACTCAGCGGCCGCTGCATGTATAATATCCGCTCTGAATCGACACTCCACCGCCTGGATTTGCGATGCTATGCGCCTGCTTTATGTCGTGAACATCCCGCGCTTCTTCGTCACCCACCGGCTGCCGCTGGCCCTGGCCGCCCGCGAGGCTGGCTATGAGGTTCATGTCGCCAGCTCCATGAACGACGCGGATAACATCGCCCGCATCGAGGCGGAGGGTCTGCCCTTTCACCCGCTGCCGCTGCACCAGCACAGCACCCTCCCTGGCACGAACTGGCGGACGCTTCAACGCCATCCGCCAAGCTTTACCGCGAGCTTCAGCCCGACCTCGTCCATCATGTCACGATCAAGGCGGTCGTTTACGGTGGCATCGCGGCCCGGCTGACCGGGGTCCCGGCGGTGGTTCACGCCCTGAGCGGCCTGGGCTATGTCTTTACCGCCAGGGGACTGCGCCCGCGCCTGATTCGCAGCGCCGTAAGTCCCTTTCTGTGGTTCGCGCTGAATCACCCCAATTCGCTGCAGCATTTTCCAGAACCCGGATGATCGCGCCACTTTGATCCGGGCGCATCTCATCAGCGCGGGCCGGTCCAGTCCTCATCAAAGGCTCCGGCGTGGATATGCAGCGCTTCTATCCGCAGCCGGAGGCGGAAGGTCTGCCGGTCGTGCTCTTCGCCGGGCGGCTGATGTGGCAGAAAGGCATCGGCCAGTTCGTGGATGCAGCCCACCTGCTGCGGGGCAAGGCGCGTTTCGTCATCGCCGGGATCGCCGAGGCGGATAATCCCTCTGCGGTGCCGCAGCGGCAGTTGGAAGCCTGGCAGCAAGAAGGCTTGATCGAATGGTGGGGCCAGCGGGACGACATGCCGGAGGTCTTCGCCCAATCGCACATCGTCTGCCTGCCCTCCACCTATGGCGAAGGCGTGCCCAAAGTGCTGATCGAAGCCGCTGCCTGTGGCCGGGCGATTGTGACGACCGATATTCCCGGCTGCCGCGAGATCGCGCATCAGGGGCACAACGCCCTGCTGGTCAAGCCGGATGATCTGGCCGATCTCGCCGCCGCGCTGCAAAGTCTGATCGACGAACCGGCCACGCGGCAGCGCTACGGGGCTGTCGGTCGCGCCCTGGCTGAACGGGAGTTCTCGCTGGCGCAGGTCAACCGCGAGACCCTGGCCTTGTACGAGAGTCTGCTGGCATCGCGCAGCACCTCTTAGTCTATTACGACCCTTCTTGCGCTCTAAATAAACGCGCTGAACTTCGTCATGCCGCAGATTTCTCCACCAGGCGGCGAAGTTCACAATAAGCCTGATCTAAGAATTCTGTTCCTTATTGTCGAAACAGCCTGAGCACCCTTATCATGAACATATGGTATTGATCGAGGACTCCCCTATGCCCACACGCAGTCAAGCTATTAACCGTGTGTTGAGCATTACACTGATCCTGAATCTGGCCGTCGCCGCCGCCAAGATCCTGCTGGGCTTGATGACCGGCGCGCTGGCGATCTCCGCCGATGGCCTGCATTCGATTGTGGACAGTTCCGGCAACGTCACCGGGCTGATCGCCACGCGCATGGCCGCCGCGCCGCCGGACGATGACCATCCCTATGGACACAGCCGCTACGAGAGCCTGGCCGCGCTGGCGATTGGCGTGCTGCTGCTCTTCACCGCTTTCGAGATCGCGCAGGGGGCCATCGAGCGCCTGCACAGCGGCAGCCAGCCCAACCTGACCCCGCTGGCCTTTGGCGTCATGCTGGCGACTCTCGTCATCAACATCCTGGTAAACCGCTACCAGGTGCGCGAAGGCAAACGGCTCGACTCCGAGATTCTGCTGGCAGACGCGGCGAACACCGGCTCGGACGTACTGGTGACGCTCTCGGTGCTGGGCAGCATGGCGCTGACCGCCCTGCTGGGCTGGGGCTGGATTGACGTGGCCGCCGCTTTTTTCGTCACCGTGCTGATTGGCCGGGCGGCTTTCAAGATTCTGAGCCGCACCGGGCGCGTGCTGGTCGATACCGCGCCTTTCGCGCCGGAGGTGCTGGAAGCGGCAGTGCGCGAGATCCCGGCGGTGGAAGACGTGCTGCGCGTGCGCAGCCGGGGCAGTAACGGTGAGGCCCTGGTCGATATTGACCTGAGCGTGAACCCGACCATGACCGCCGAAGAGAGCGCCGCGCTGGCCCTGAGCGTGCGCTCCCGCTTACAGAGCGAGATGCCAGGCATCCGCGAGGTGGAGGTCCATTTCGCGCCAGGGTATGCACAGCAGCCGGATTACGCCCAATCCGCCCGCGTCCAGGCGGTACCGCTGGCCCTCAGCGCGCACGAGGTCGTCGTCAGCGACAGCCCGGATGGCAAGGTCGTGGAAATGCACGTCGAAGTGCCCGCCAATCAGCGGCTGGTCGATGCGCACGCGCGCGTCAGCCAGCTTGAACAGGCGGTCAAGCAGAATCTGCCGGATGTGGTCGAGGTGATTACACACATCGAGCCGGCACTTCAGGCCACCCCGATCCCGGCCCAGGGCAGCCCACAGACGCAGCAGGTCGAAGCGCGGGTACGGGACCTGCTGCACCACCATTACCCCAATTCAGGCTGGCATCATCTCTACGTGCATCCGCTGGAACGCGGCTACGCTACCAGTATGCACCTGACCCTCTCGCCAGACCTGAGCGTTGAGGCCGCGCATCACATCGCCGAGCAGATGGAACTGCAAATCCGCAGCGCCATCCCCTCGGTCGAGCGCGTCACCATCCACACCGAGCCGCCGGATACTCAGCCTTTGTGAAAATGTGGCAGGACGTCGCGGGCGATCATCTCTATGCTTTCCGTATCGTCCAGATCCAGCCATTGCAGCAGCAGCCGGTCGACCCCGGCTTCCTGCCATTCGCCAAATCGGTCGATCATCTGTGAGGCGGTGCCAACCGTCATGCCGCGCTCCCAGGCCGCTTCGACAGTCACTCCCTTGGCGTCCAACCTGGCTTTGAGATCCGCATCCGTCTTGCCAAAAGTCGTGTTAGTCGAAATCGAGCGCTGCACGTCGCCGGGTTGACGGCCCTCTTTTTCCAGCAGTTCGTCCAGCAGGGCGCTGCGCTCCTTGAAGCGGGTCACGGAGCCGAACATGTTCCACTCGACGGCATACCTGGCCGCCAGCGGCATCGTGCGCGTCGGGCCAGAGCCGCCGACGAGGACACGTGGCCCGCCGGGCCGGTGCGGTTGCAGCAGCGTGGCGTTTTCCAGCGTGAAATGCTTGCCCTGGTATGTCACCGGCTCCTCGTCCTTGAAGAGGCGCGTCGTCAGTTCCAGCGCTTCCGCAAACATATCCATGCGCGTTTTCGTGTCGTAAAACGGAATGCCGAACATGGTGTGTTCCAACTCATTCCAGCCCGCGCCCATGCCCAGCACCAGCCTACCCTCACTGAGCGCGTCTACCTGCGCGGCCATCCAGGCGGTGACGACCGGCGGACGGAAGGTCACGGGCGTGACCATCGGGCCGAATTCGATGCGCTGCGTGTGGCTGGCGGCGTAGGTCAGCGAGACCCAGAGTTCCAACGAGGCTTTGTCCGGCGGGCTGGCGAAGGCGAAATGATCTGAGCGAAACAACGAGTCGTAATTCAAGTCTTCCGCCAGTTGGAGGAAGCGCTGCCAGTAGTCCCAGGTGACTCCAGCCTGGCCTTCGAGCATGAGTCCAATACGCATGAGTAAGCTTCCTTTCACAATAATTAAGGCAAGACGATGTCAAACCATGCCGCATTAGACCCTCATCCCCGGCCCTTCCCCCGAATTCAAGGGAAGGGAGAAAACCCATGTGGATGGTTTTCGAAGTCCCTCTCTGAATTCGGGGAGGGATTTAGGGAGGGGTCAGGTTGCGGGCCGGATGCGCCGGATAAAATCGGCGCTTTGCAGCTTCTGTTCCAGAATGTAGGTCAGGTAGGCCTGCATGATCCGTTCCAGATCGTCGTGCAGGGCGTCTGAAATCTTGAGCGCCTGCACCTGCGCGAAGGGGCTGCGCTGCATGTGCCGCAAGACCTTGAGCGTCACCATCGGGATCGGCATCAAGCTGCCCCCGCTGCGCGCGGCATATTCAGGCCGGATCACCCCGCCCTGCGCCGGGCTGAAGTATTGATCCTCGGCTTCGACGGTCTCGCGGCTGATGACGCACTGGTTCAATTCGGGCCGGAAGCCGACGTCGTCCAGCAGGCGTATCTCATAATAGCGCACGACGAGGCGTAAATCTTCTTCCGTGCAGAGATGCTGCAAGGTCTGGTCGAGCAGCAGGTACAGGCTGTGCATGTCCTCGTCGCCGCTGGCCGTGAAGCGGTCCATCAGTTCGGCCACGTAATTGGCGTAGGCCCCGCGCTGCAAATCTTCGCGCAGCGGCAGCAGCGGGTCGATCACCTCGGCCTGCACCGCAATGCCCAGGTCGCGGCCCTTGTGAACGAGCAGGTCGGCTTTAGTGAGCAGTTCGACATGGCCGGTCTTGGTGCTGGCCGGTTTGCGCGCACCCTTGGCGATCACATCCAGCCTGCCGCGCCGGGGTGTCAGCACGGTCAGCAGCCGGTCTGCCTCGCCAAAATCGCGGCGTTTGAGGATGATCGCCTCGGTTCGAAAAGAACGTTCCCGTTGTGACACGTGGTCCAGGCCTGTTCTATGGCTCGATCTATCGGAAACGGGCACAGCAGGCTGTGCCCCTACCGTGCATGAGATTCTTCACCGGGCGATCACAGCGGATCGCCCCTACGTCCGTCGTCTGAGCTTACGCATCCCCCCGCAGGTCGGATGGTCCGAAGCCGTGCGGCAGCAGCGCCTTAAGCGCCATTTCGGCCACGATTTCGCCATCCAGCCGGGCGATAATCACCCACAAATCCGGCGCGAATTCGTAGAGCATCTGGCGGCAGGTGCCGCAGGGCGTGCCCCCGGTGGGCGAGACCACCGCCAGCCGCGTGAACTGCCGTTCGCCCTCGCTGACCGCCTTGACCAGCGCGGTCCGTTCAGCGCAGATGGTGGCCGGGTAGGCCGCGTTCTCGACGTTACAGCCGGTGAAGACCTGGCCTGTCACGCTTTCCAGCGCCGCGCCAACCTGGAAATTCGAATAGGGCGCATAGGCCCGGCCTGCCGCATCAACCGCCGCTTGAATCAGCGCTGAGTCGCTCATCCGGCCCTGGCGTGGTCATTCACAGTGGGCAGGTCATCGTCGGCGGCCTTCTCTTCCTGGGTAATATGGCGCGTCACATGCACTTTGCGGATGCGGCGGCCTTCGACCGTCTTGACCGCCATCGACAGGTGAAACTCTGGCTGTTCGATCATCTCACCGGGGACAGGCACACGCCCCAGAA
The DNA here is from genome assembly GCA_963772595.1 of uncultured Chloroflexia bacterium. GTDB lineage: Bacteria > Chloroflexota > Anaerolineae > Aggregatilineales > Phototrophicaceae > CAVYXZ01. The sequence goes on from CAVYXZ010000007.1 coordinate 819,196, forward strand.
TAGCATAAATGAAGCCGCCCAGGGTATCGTACTCGTCGGCGGGCAGCGACACATCCAGCAGCGTGCTGACGTCGTGCAGGTCCATACTGGCGTCAATCGTCCACTCATGGTCGTTGTGCTGCAAATACTCGGCTTCCTCTTCGACGTCGTACTCGTCCTGAATGTCGCCAACGATCTCCTCAATCAGGTTCTCAATCGTCACGATCCCAGCGGTGCCGCCGTATTCATCGACCACAATCGCCATGTGAATCGTGCTTTTCTGCATCTCTTTGAGCGCCAGGTCCGCCCGCTTGGTCTCCGGCAGGAAATAGGCCGGGCGCATTAAATCGCGGATCGAGACGCTCTCCGGGCCGCCGTTGTTCAGCACGGCCAACAGGTCTTTGGCGTAGAGCAGGCCCTCGATATTGTCGATGTGTTCGTCATACACAGGGATGCGCGAATGTCCGCTCTCGACAAACTGCCTGAGCGCGACATCCAGCGGTGTGTTGATCTCCGAGGCTTCGATGTCGATGCGGGGGACCATGACCTCGCGCACCAGCGTTTCGCCAAATTGCAGGACGGAGAAGATCATCGCCTTTTCTTCGTCGTCGATGGTGCCTTCTTTCTGACCGGCATCCAGCAGCGTCATGATCTCTTCTTCCGTGACCGTCACCGCCAGCGTATTGCCGCCGAAAAGATTGGACATCAGCTTGCCAGAGCCGATCATCACCACCACAACCGGTGAGAGCAGCAGCATGACGAAGCGTGTGGGTCCGGCCAGCAGCGGCGCGAGCAAATCCGCAAAACTGCTGCCGAGGGCCGAGGGCAGCGTGTGGCCGACCAGGACCACCGCCACAAACAGCAGCCCGAAAACCAGTGCATACACGGCCACCGGCGCGAGATCCGGCCTGGCCGCCATCAACGGCTGAGCGATGTTTTGCGCGGCAATCGCCCCCATCGCCAGACCAAGCAGCAGCAGACTCAGGTGATACACGATGTTGAAACGCACCAGGTTATCCACAATATGGCGCACGCGCTGAGCGCCACGCCGTCCTGATTCGGCCTGTTCGCGGGTTTGCGTTGGGCGCGCATTGGTGATTGCACTGTAGGCGAGGTTGAAAAACGCATAACAGGCGATAAGCAATAGAATCAGGCTAAGACTCGATCCAGTGCCGTCGTCCAAATTGGGTACCTTCCTTGGGCCTTACGAACAGAAAAAGCCGGTATATAGCCGGCACGAATCACGATGCAATTGGCTTGCTCGATGAGAGGGAGATTGGTCAGGGTCTTCAGACACGTCTGTTACGCATGATCGCTGTGGGAAAACTGACGTGAGTCTACCATAAAAAGCCATGCGCTGGCAACCGCAATGTGTTAATATTGCGCTACTATCCAAACTACCTGGTAAAGCGTTATGCCGCTGATTGAACACAAAATTACGATTAACCGGTCCGTATCAGAGATTTTTCGCTTCGTGGTCGATTTCGGCAACACGCCCAAATGGCAGCCGCCGAGCGTCCAACTTGAGCGCGCCGGGAAGGTTAAACTGGGCGATATGGTGGTCGGGAAACGCCGCATGATGGGCCGGATGGTCTTCGTCAACGCCGATGTGGTGGATGTCTCGCCCGGCCAGAAGCTGGTCTACAGCGGCATCATGGGCGGCTTCCCCTTCCGCACCACCTACCTCTTTAATTTTACCGGGAGCAGCGGGACTCAGGTCACGGTCACGATTGACGTGCGCATTCCCTGGTTCTACTTTTTCATGCGGCCTTTTGTCATGAGCGGTCTCAACGGGCAGACCGTCACTTCGCTCAACAACCTCAAACAGTATCTGGACGAACGGCGCGACCTGAGCAGTTAATCTGGCAGCACTTCGGCCACTGCATTGACACCCGGCACCGTCAGCCGCGAGAAGACGTCGGCCATGTATTCGGGCGAATGCGGCATATTGTTCTCCAGCCACCAGGTAATCAAAGCGATCAGCGACCCGGCGATGGAATTGGCGATAATCTCCAGCGGGACCTGGCTGTCCTGCCGTTCTTGCAGCAGTTCCTGCTGAATCAACCCGGCCAGATACTCGCGGATGCGCTGGGTCAGCACCGCTGCCCCCTGCCCACGCAGCAGGATCAGATAGAGGTCGCGCTGTTCCGCCGCATGTTCAAAGGCGATGAGGCTGGACCGGTTGCGGCCTGTCAGGAAGGGAGCCTGTTTGGTCTCGACCAGACGGTCCACCAGTTCGTCGTAGATTTCTTGCAGATTGCTCAGCAGCAGGTCTTCCTTGCCGCCAGCGTAATGCAGGTAAAACGTAGCACGGCCCACATTGGCCCGGTCAGTGATGTCTTTGACCGTGACGGCATCGTAGCCCTTTTCGAGGATGAGTTCCATCATCGCGTCGCGCAGCAGTTGGCGCGTGCGGACCACGCGGCGATCTAACCTGGCTTCATTGGTCATCATACCTACTTTACTTCTAGCCTTCTGTGTGATTGTGCCGTATATTGCTATGGCAACTCTATTGCAGCGTAAGCGCCATTATAGACGATTGTACAGAAAAGGACACCTGCTCTCCATGTCCCAAAACCCCGCGCCCGGCCACCTGCCTGAAGAGCAGTCTCGCCAGACGATTGTCAGCAGCGAGCCGGTCTACGTCGAGCGGCGCAGCAACCTGGGTAAAGCCTTTTTGACTTGTCTGGTGCTGCTGGCACTGGCCGCCCTGCTGGCGGTAGCGGTGCCTACGCTGATCGGGACCGGGGTGCTGGATCGTGTCACCAACGCGCTGAGCCAGGCGGTCAACCCGCCCACCACCGCCCGCACCGTGACGACCAGGACCATCCTGACCGGCATCCAGCCGCTGGGCCAGTTGGTGAGTATCAGCGTGCAGCTTGCCAAAGCTGACATCGACGTGGGCGTGCAGCAGAGTGGCCTCAATGCCTGCGGCTTCTCGGCCAGCCACGTCGCCCAGGGCACGGTTGAGGCCGGGATTGACCTGAGCCGGATTTCGGCGGAAGACATCAGTTACGATGCCGCCAGCGAAACCTATACGCTGCACCTGCCCGCGCCTGCACTGACCTCCTGCCGCATCGACTTCATCCGACAGTACAGCCGCTCGACCACCGTCTGCAACGTCGATTGGGATCAGGCCCGCCTGCTGGCGAATTACACCGCCATCAGCGATTTCCGCGATGATGCCCTCGAAAGCGGTCTGCTGGACCGGGGCGAACAGGAAGCGCGTTTAGTTTTGGGCAACTTCGTCGGTGCCTTAACCGGCAAACATGTCAATTTCGTCTTCGACCAGTCTGACGCCTCGCTGCCGCCCTCCTGCGCGCCGGAAACGCCCTCCGGCTGGTTCTATGACGAAAGCAAGGGGTCCTGGATCAATCGCTAGCGCTTGCGGCGGACCATCGTGCCGCGATCTGAGGACCAGGGCGCATAGGGGGCCTGGGTGATGTTGGCGAGGAAGAGCAGCACCTCATCATAATTGACGCGCCAGCCCGCGAAATCGCGCCAGCACTGGTCCCGGTCCGCTTTGAGCGGGACGTTGGCCGCCGCCAGTTCGTCATAGGCCTCGTCGAACTCCTCGCGGCTGATGGTGATGGGTGTAGCCGGGAACTGCGGGTTCGAATCGTACTCGTGGAAGAAGAAATCGCTGATGCGCCGCAGCGAGACGTAACCGGCCCGGATGCAGAGTTGGGCCGAGGCTTCCGGCCAGACATCCACCGTCGAGAGGAACAGCGCAGCAGAATCCATGATGGTCCCGGCGGCGGTGATCCAGGAGTTTTCCGGCTTGGGCGAACGGAAGAAGATCAGCGGGGCCAGTGAGGTGTGGCTCTCCTCCAGGTCGGTGAACCAGACTTCCCAATCTTCCCAGGTGTGATTCAGTTCCTTGAGGCCGCCAATGCGGAAGGCCCGCTTCAGCAGTTCGACCGCCGAAGGTGGCGACCCAGCCCGGACCGTCAGCATGGAGACGACCGCCTCGCGCCGGGCAAAACTGGCATACATGGCGGGTAGATAGGCCAGCAGCAGTGCCACCAGCCCCAGGCCCAGCACCGCCTCGGAAAATTGCCAGACCGTCACCCAGGTGTTGACGAAGGGCGTTGTCCCCAGCGTCAGCAACGAGGACCCGCTTACGGTCAGCGCCAGCGACCAGGGCCGCACACCCATCGACCAGTAGATGAAGGTGTAAGCCAGGGTGATGTAGATCAGCCAGACGACCGGCAGCATCAGCAGGCTGACCGGCGCATAAAAGGCCAGAATACGATCCTGACCTTCGTAGGTATCGACCTTGCGCCAGTTCATATAGCTGTTGAGAAAGCGCCGCACGATAATGAAAACCAGCCGGGTCAGCCAGGCATTCTGGGCGCGCGGCAGCACGAAGCTGCGGATCACCGAGCCGATGATGACGATCACCGTCAGGATCCCCAGCGCGAAGAAGACGATGCTCAGCAGGACATCAAAGAGAGGCGATAGATTTTCAAGCGTCATAAATAAGGTCAATACGCGCCCCGGCGCAGCAGCACATACGGCACAGTCATCACCAGAATCCCCAGGTCGAGCCGAACAGACCAGTTTTCAATGTAATAGATGTCGAGCAGGCACATCTCGTCGAAGGGAATGTCGCTGCGCCCGCTGATCTGCCACAGCCCGGTCATGCCAGGAATCACCTGCAAGCGCTGGCGGTGCCAGGTGTCGTACAGCGCCAGCTCGTCCGGCGTCGGCGGACGCGGCCCTACGAGGCTCATCTCGCCGCGCAGGACGTTGAGCAGGTTGGGCAGTTCGTCCAGGCTGGTGCGGCGGATAAACGCGCCCACGTGGGTGATACGCGGATCGTCTTTAATCTTGGGGTGGCGCGGGTCTTCCCCGGCGGCTTCCACCAACTGCTGGCGGTATTTATCGGCGTCCGGGACCATGCTGCGGAACTTGAACATGTCAAACTCGCGGCCCCCTTCGCCGACCCGGCGCGTGCGGTAGATGATCGGCCCCGGCCCTTCCAGGCGGATCGCAATCGTCGTCAGCGTAAAGGCCACCAGCAGCAGCGGCGAGGCCAGCAAGATCAGCGTCAGGTCGATGGTGCGCTTCATGAGGCGGTCGGTCCCGCTGATATGGCGACTGGTCCCACCGAAGCCTAACAAGGGGATGCCATCCAGATTCTCGACGTGGACCTGCCGCATGTTCAACTGGAATACATCCGGCACCGCTCGCACCTCGGCCCCGGCTTTGCGCGCCGTCCGCACCAGCGCCAGAATGCGCTCGTGATGCGACCAGGGCAGCGTAATCACAACCAGATCAATCGCGTATTTGCGGATCGTGCTGCGCAGATTGTCCAGCTTGCCCAGACCTTTGACCCGGCCCAGGTCTACATTGCCCCGGTCAGGGTCGTCATCGACATAGCCGACGACGTGATAGCCCAGGTCCTTGCGCGCCATCATCACCCGCAGCACAGCCTGCCCGCTGTCGCCTACGCCCACCAGCAGCACCCGCTGCACGCCGATCCCCCGGCTGCGCAGCCGCGCCAGAACGATGCGCAGGACGAGCCGGGCCACGCTCAGCAGGATAATGGTGTAGGCTGCCACGTAGACCAGCATCAGACGGCTGGAAACCAGCGGCTGGAAGAGGAAAAACAGCGCCAGTTGCAGCACGGTGGAGGTTGTCACGCTGTTGACGATGATATAGCTGTCTTCGATCCAGGCGCGTCCCCGCACCACACGGTAAAGTCTGTTCCCATGATTGATAAGATACAGCACGACCGCATACAGCAGCGCAAAGGGGATATAAGGGCCAAAAGGCGCGCGGTTGATCTCCAGCACCTGGCGGAAGAGGTTGAGTTCGTAGCGTGTGAGATAGGCCAGGCCAAAGGCCAGCAGCGCCAGCAGCGTATCGACCAGCGGCAGGGTCCACCAGGGAATCGGATTATCGCGCCGGGGCGGAATCGGCAGTTCCTGCGAGTCGTCTTTCTTCGGCTCGGCGTGTTCGAGATATTCTTCTACGACATCGTCAAATTTAAGGCGCAAGCATAACTCCTGAGCAACTGTCGGGCAGTCATGGGCCAACTGTAGCGCCGCGCTTCAATCAGACCTTGTACACGGCTGGCCTGCCGCCAGGTCTCATCATGAAACGCCCGCTGAAGGGCGTCGGTCCAGGCGCTGCGGTCCTGTGGTGGCAGCGTCAGACCGGCATCACCGGCCACTTCGGGCAGTGAGGAGGCATCTGAGACGATCACCGGCGTTCCGCAAGCCATCGCCTCCAGCACCGGCAGCCCGAAGCCTTCGAAAACCGAAGGATAAAGGAAAAGCTCCGCACTATTGTACCAGAGCGGCAGCTCCTTCGCTGGTAGGTAGCCAAGCCAGCGCACACTCTCTCCCAACTGATGACGCTCGATAGTAGCGAAAACCTCGTCATAAAGCCAGCCTTTTCCGCCCCCCAGCAGCAGCGGCAGACGCTCCTGTGGCGGCAGCGCCGCGTAGGCTTCCAGCAGTACAGGCAAATTCTTGCGCGGCTCCAGCGTGCCGACAAAGAGCCAGAAGCGCTCTGGCAGGCCCTGCGCGCGTTTGAACTCCGCTACAGCCTCCGCCGGGAGCGGTTTGTAGCGTGCCGGATCATAACCCGGAGCAGCCACATCCACCTGCTCCGCCGCGATCCCCAGCGTCTGCACGACATCACGGGCCGTGCTTTCCGAGATGGCGACAACTCGCCGGGCACGCTGGCAGCTCAGGCGTGTGAACAGGCGCAGATACAGCCGCCGCGCCGGGGTCAGCAGTTGGGGATAGTGGATGAAGCTGAGATCGAAGACGGTGACGACCATTGGCGGTGTGCGCAGCGGCCCGACAAAGGCCAGCGCATGGTAGAGATCGAAATCGCCCAACTGCGCGGGCTGAATCGTCTGCTCCCAGAGGATGCGCCGCCAGGGCAATTCGGTATCCCACCGACTGCGGCGCATGGTCAACCCCGGAAACTCCGCCGCGTTGCGCGCCCCGACCATGACCGTAAAGCGCCAGTCCTGCGGCGCTTCCTGAGCCAGATGGACCAGGCTGTTGAAGATATACCCATGAATGCCGGCGCTGCGATAGCTGGCCTGCCCGGAGAGCAGATGCGCGTTCAATCCTACGTGAACCATGTCGCGCATTATAGCACTGTTCAAGGCCGCGCCAAGCCGGGTATGATGGGGCGACTATGACGGTTCCTGTACTCGTTATCACCGGGCCGGTCGGCGTGGGTAAGACCACGACCATGTTCGCCCTGTCATCGCGGTTGGCTGAACTGGACCTGGCTCACAGCCCACTGGACATGGACGCGATCCGCATGTGCCATCCCAGCGCGCCGGAGGACCCGTTTTACATGGCGCTCGGCCTGCGCAATCTGGCGGCCATCTGGCAGAATTACCGGGCCGTCGGGGCGCAGCGGCTGATTCTGGCCGACGTCGTCGAAAGCCGGGCGCAGGTCGCTACCTATGCCGACGCGGTCCCTGGGGCTGAGGTTCAGGTCGTGCGGCTCCAGGCCAGCCTGCCGACCCTTTTGCAGCGGCTGCGCCAGCGCGAAACGGGCAGCAGCCTCGACTGGCATTCACAGCGCACCGTCGAATTGATCGCCATCATGGACCGCGAGCAGATCGGCGATATGCAGATCGAGACTGAGAACCGCAGCCCGGCAGCCATCGCCCAGGAGATTCTGGTCCGCAGTGGCTGGATTTGATCCTCGATACACTGACGAAAGGCAGATGATGCCTCCGACACTCAACATCGACAATGCTCAGCACGTGAAGCAGATCGACCGCGCCGGACGCGGCTGGATCACGCGCGTCGCCTGGGCACCGCATGGGCAGGCGCTGGCGGTGGCAGGCTCGGAAGGCGTGGCGCTCTACAGCCTGGACGATTCCGGGCTGCGGCTGCGCTCCCTCCTGAGCGGGCACAGCGGGCACGTCAAGAGCGTCGCGGTGAGCCACGATGGCCGCCGGGTCGTCAGCGCCAGCGCGGATACGACCATTCGCCTGTGGGATCTGGCCGAGGGGGGAAGCTACCAGGTGCTGGCCGGGCACAGCGATTCGGTCAACGGCGTTGCTTTCAGCCCGGATGACCGCCTGCTGGCCTCGGTCAGTGCGGACCGCAGCGTTCGCGTCTGGGATCTGGAGTTGATGCGCGCGATTCACGTCCTGCAAGGCCACGCCGACGAGCTTCAGTGCGTGACCTTCTGCGCGGCAGGCCGCCTGATCGCCTCCGGGGGCTGGGATACTACGATTCGCCTGTGGGATGCGGCCAGCGGGATGCTGCGACACACGCTTCAGCATGACGACTGGCTGCGGGATATGGCTCCGCACCCGACCGACCCGACCCTGCTCGGTACGGCCTGCAAAGATATGACGCTGCGGCTGTGGCAGGTCGAGACCGGGACCGAACTGAAGCGCCTGCCGGGGCATATGAACGGCGCGGACAGTATCAGCTTTGCGCCGGATGGACGCCTGCTGGCGAGCGGCGGACGCGATCACACGATCAAGCTGTGGGATCTGGAGCGCGGCACGCTGCTGCATGAGATCGCCGCGCATGACAAACCGGTGCTGACGCTGGCCTTCAGCCCGGATGGTCGCTATCTCGCCAGCGGCGGCGGCGACAATGTGGTCTATCTCTGGGGCCTGGAGGAAGGCCGTTGAAGCGCACCCCCGCCTTTGCTACAATGAAGGCACAATGCCCCCGTAGCTCAGAGGATAGAGCAGAGGTTTCCTAAACCTTGAGCACAGGTTCGAGTCCTGTCGGGGGTACAGAGCGCGGACACGGCAATGCCGTGTCTTGAGGCTCCCCCTAATAGAACTTAATCAGGATGTCGCCGATGACGTCCCCGGCCTCTTTGGCACTGCGCACCGCCCGGAACATGTGCCGGTACATCTCCATCAGCTTCATAATGCCCACGATGTCCTGGAGACTGTCCGCCGATTCAAACAGCGCTGAGAGGGCTTCAGCATACAGACCTTCCATCTGCGCTGCCAGCGTGCGTACGGCTAAGGTGCTGCGGGTGGCGCGCCCTGGTTCCGTCGCCAGATGCTGAATGGCCGCGTAAATCTCTATCGCGCCGCGATGCAGCAGCTCCGCCATCTGACTGAGGTAATCGTTCGGCGCAATGTTCAGGATGGTCATCTCCTGAATGGTCGAGTGGGCAAAGTCGATCACGTCGTCGATGGCGCGGGATAAAGCGAAGAGGTCCTCGCGGTCAATCGGCGTTACAAAGGAACGGTTCAACTCGTTGACCAGCCGGTAGCGCGCCTCATCGGCTTTCTGCTCCAGGTGATGCAGATGAACCTGGTTTTTGTGAGTTGGCTCGCGCATGTAGTCACTCAGCACCTGCGTGCCGATGCTCACAATGTAGGCCTGCTCATTCAGATACGCAACAAAGCGATCCGGCGGGCTGACAAACAAGCGCCGGGCCTGAGTCAGGGCGCTGGACACGTTCACGCCAGGCCCCTGATGACCCAATAGACCAGTCCGCCCAGCACGGCAGACAGCGGGATTGTCAGCAGCCAGCTTGTCAGAATGTGCTGCACCGCACCCCAGCGGACCTTTTGCACCCGGTCGGCACTGCCCGCGCCGACGATGGCCGAGGTGATCACCTGCGAGCCACTCACCGGGCCGCCCAGGACGCTGGCGAAAAACAGAATGCCTGCCGAAGCGGCCTGGGTGCCAAAGCCATGCACCGGGCGAATCGTATACAGGCCGCGTCCCAGGGTCTGCATCAGCCGCCAGCCGCCGACGAAGCTGCCAATGCTGATGGCGAGCGCGCTGAATCCGACCACCCACAGCGGCACGACAAAATCGTGGCGCAGCCCGGTGGCGATCAGGCCCAGCATAACCATGCCCATGATCTTCTGGCCGTCGTTCGCGCCGAAAAACATCGCCAGAAGCAGCGAAAACAGCAGTTGGCCCCGGTTCAACCAACGGTTGATCGAGGGGGGTGCCGTAATGCCAAGCCGGTAGACCAGCCGCACCAGCAGAAATCCAACCAGGATGCCGAGCAGCGGCGATACAAACAACGCCAGGATGATCTTTAGCAGGCCGGGCATCATGACCGCGCCCGCCCCAAAACCGACCAGCACCGCCCCGATCAGGCTGCCGACCAGCGCCTGCGAAATGCTGATGGGCAGTTTGAACCACAGCATGAGGCCGCCCCAGCCAATGGCCCCCAACAGCGCCGCGATCACGATTTGCACGGTCGTGGCATCCACGCGAACAAGCTGAGTGCCAATCGTATTGGCAACCGCCACCCCCAGCACAAAGGGTCCCAGGGCCACGCCCATCGTCGCCAGGAAGAGCGCCATGCGTGGGGATGCCGCCCGCGAGGAAATCATGGTCGCGGTCAGGCTTGCGGAACTGTGCAGGCCATTGAGATAGCCGTAGATGAGGCACAATGTAAGGATTGGCAAAAGATTTAACATACCCGGTCCTCTCTTTAAGAAATCTTTTCAGTTTCTTTAAGAGTATGTTAAATATACATGATGTAGCTCTTAACAGTCAAGCCAGCAAAATGTCTGCCGCCCACCCCTTTCCGCTGAAATCAGGCCACCTGACCCTGAGTAGTCCCTATGCGCCCAATGCGCTTGCAGGCGTATAGAGGCCGTGCTAGAGTGTAGCCGTCCGGCTATCTGGACCTGTTTTCAATAAAAAATCTCAGCACCAAACAGCCTGTATCTTCAGGAGAAAAAAACATGACCGGTCAAAAAATGCGTGTCATTATTGGTCAGTACCACACAGCGACCGATGACTACCTCACCTTTGCCAAACAACTCGGCGTCAGCGGCGTGCAGTTCAACATCCAGCGGGCCACTCAGGACCTGCCTGATACGCTGGGCTACTGGACTGCTGCTGATCTCAAGCGCCTCAAGCAGCGTGTCAACGATTTTGATCTCGCTCTGGAGGCGATTGAGAACGTCCCCCGGCAGTTCTACCTCAAGGCGATGCTGGGCCTGCCGGGCCGCGATGAGCAGATCGCGAACTACCAGACGATCATCCGCAACATGGGCGAGGCCGGAATCCCGATCCTGGGTTACAACTGGATGCCCAACGGCGTCTGGCGGACTCCGACTGGCGACCGGACGCGGCGGCGTCAAGGTAACAGCCTTCGATTCATGGCGCTCGCCAGCGCCGGTCAGGTGACGAACGGCGTGGTCACGGTGCCAGAGGCCGAAGGCAGGACCTACAGCGCCGAGCAGATGTGGGAGAACTACGTCTACTTCATGCAAGCGGTCGTGCCGGTGGCCGAAGAAGCCGGGGTCAAGCTGGCGCTGCACCCGGACGATCCGCCTGTCCCGGAACTGGGCGGCATCGCGCACCTCTTCTACAATCCCGACGGATTCAAGCGGGCGATGGAGGCGGTGCCCAGCCCCAACAGCGGCCTCGATTTCTGCATGGGCTGCTTCTCGGAGATGGCCTACGCTGACAAATCCAGCGGCCAGGGCGTGCTGGATGCGCTCCGCTACTTTGGCGAGCGCGGCAAGCTCTTCTACGTCCATTTCCGCGACGTGCAGGGCTGTGTGCCGGATTTCCAGGAGTGCTTCCTGGGCGAAGGCAACGTCGATGTCGTCGAGGCGATTCGCACCCTGCATGAGGTCGGCTTCGATGGCTTCATCATCGACGATCACGTGCCGCAGATGCTGGACGACAGCACCTGGCGGCATCGGGGTCATGCCTATTCCACCGGCTATATCACGGCCCTGGTGGAAGCGGTCACGCGCCTGGCAAGCTAGGTTATTGCATTCGGGCGCATGTTCTACTCACGCAACATGCGCCCACACCCCAGAATCCTTGTGGTATTTCACGCTTTCTTACATAGTCCTCGCTTATAATGAATAACAACCGCAAATTGCTTTTTTGCAGGCAAGTGCATTATGCGTCCCTTATTACGGCGATTTCGACATCCGAGTCAGTCTGGTCTATTTCGTGACCGCAACGCTCTGGATCCTTTCTCTCCGATTCCATCCTGCTCGTCCTTATGGGCGAGAACCCACAAACTTTAGCGTTTATCAGCGCGTTCAAAGGGCTGATCTACGTCATGGTCACGGCGCTGGCGCTCTTCCTGGTCCTGCGGGCGGAGCTGCGTAAACATGACCGCCTGGAACAGGCCTTACAGGACGACATTGCCGAACGCACTCGCACTCTGGACGCCCTGCGCGCCTCTGAGAACCGTTTTACCACCGTGTTTCACGCCAGTCCGGTGCCAATCGGCATCACGCGCATGGACGATGGCCGGATCGTAGACGTTAACGAAGCCTTCACCCAGATGATGGGCTGCCAGCGCGACGACCTGGTTGGACACATGAGCATCGAGACCGGTTTGTGGTCCGATATGGCGGAGCGATTCGGCGTTGTTGAGCAGATCGCCGCCCAGGGTGGGCTGCGAAATTTTGAGGTCCACGCCCAGACGACATCTGGCGAGCCGCTGCATCTGCTGGTCTCCGCCCAGTTGATCGACCTGGACGGCGAGCCGCACATCGTCAGCATATGCTACGACATGACCGAGCAGAAGAAACTGGAGGACCAGATCCGCTATCAGGCGCTGCTGCTCGCCAATGTCTCCGATGCCGTCATCTCCACCGACATCGACTTCAATATCCTCAGTTGGAACCCGGCAGCGGAACGTATCTACGGTTGGACGGCCAGCGAAGTCTACGGCCAGTCAGCTTTGCGGTTACTCAAGGGTGAATTCGCCAACAGCACGCAAGCCGAGACTATCGAAGAGCTTCAAAGCGAGGGCCTGTGGCGCGGTGAAACCGTCCAATACCGCAAAGATGGCAGCAAGGTCTACGTGCTTGCCTCGACCTCCTATGTGACCGACACTGCGGGCAGCCGGGTCGGCATTGTGTCGGTCAACCGGGACATCACCGAGCGCAAGAAGGCTGAGGAAGCGCTCAAGCAGGCTGAACGACAGCGGCTGGAGTTCGAAAAAGAGAAGGAAGTGATCGAACTCAAAGAGCATTTTATCTCGCTCGTCTCGCACGAATTCCGCACACCGCTGGCCGTGATCATTTCCTCGACGGAGCTGCTGCGCCGTTACTACGACAATCTCAGCCGCGAGCGCAAGTTCAAACATCTGGGCGACGTGGTCTCCCAGGCCGAATTCATGGTCTCCCTGCTCGACAGCGTCCTGACGGTCAACAAAGCACGGGCGGGCAAGCTCGACTTCAACCCGGCCCCGCTAGACCTGGTCAACTTCTGCCAGACGACACTGGAACGCATTCAGGTATCCGATAACGAGAAGCACCGGCTGATATTCCAGCACAACGGCAGCCTTTCCGACGTCGCGCTCGATGCCAAGCTCTTGCAGCATATCCTGGTGAACCTGCTGTCGAACGCGGTCAAGTATTCGCCTGAAGGCAGCGACGTCCACCTGGAAGTCAGGCGTCAGGGCGGCGACGTGATCCTGCGCGTCAGCGATCAGGGGATCGGCATTCCAGACGAAAGTCTACCCCAGTTGTACGATCCCTTCGTGCGGGCGACCAACACCGGCGTGATAAGCGGCACCGGCCTGGGCATGGCAATTGTGAAAAACAGCGTGGACGCGCACCAGGGTACGATTGCCTGCGAGAGTTTGCTGGATGTCGGCACGACCTTTACCGTCAAGCTGCCCGCTGCCATATCTTCGGCCCCAGCTAATCGGTCTTAATGGCCTGCTGCGCAGCCGCGACAGGTCCGCTATAAACGCCTCACCGGTCGCAAGATCAGAGGAGAGCATATGAATACGCGCTTTATGGGAAATACCGGTCTCCGGGTGAGCGATTTGTGCCTGGGAGCCATGACCTTCGGCGGAGATGCCAACGAAGCCGACAGCCACGCCATTATGGACCGCTTTGTCGAGGCGGGCGGTAATTTCATCGACACGGCGGATGTCTATGGACGGGGCATATCCGAAGAAATCGTCGGGACCTGGCTGAAGCAGCAGAACCGCGACGACATGGTGATCGCCACCAAGGTCCGCTTCCCGATGGGTGACGGCCCCAACGACCTGGGCCTGAGCCGTAAGCACATCATGGCCGGGGTCGAGGGCAGCCTGCGCCGCCTGCAAAGCGATTACATCGACCTGTATCAGGTCCACTGCTGGGATCACATCACGCCGCTGGAAGAGACACTCAGCGCGCTCAACCGCCTGGTCGAGGACGGCAAGGTGCGTTACATCGGCGTCAGCAATTACAGCGGCTGGCAGCTTCAGAAGGCCATCGACATCAGCCGCAGCCAGGGTTGGGAAGCCTATACCTGTCTCCAGCCGCAGTACAATTTGCTGGAACGCGGCATCGAATGGGAAGTGACCGATGTCTGCCTGAATGAGGGCGTGGGCATCATCCCCTGGAGTCCGCTGCGCGGCGGCTGGCTGAGCGGCAAGTATCATCGCGGCATGGAGGAACCCCTCAGCGGGACGCGCATCGAACGCGCCGAAAAACGTGGCGGCGGCGAATCCTGGACCAAATACAACACCGAGCGCACCTGGGACATCCTCGACGCGCTGCTGGACACGGCCAAAGAATGCGGCAAATCCGCCGCGCAGGTCGCCATCAACTGGCTCTTGCAGCGTCCCGGCGTGACCGCACCCATCATCGGCGCGCGCAACATGCAGCAGCTTGAGGACAACATCGGTGCGAGCGGCTGGTGCCTGGATGACGCGCAAATGGAGCGGCTGAACACGGTCAGCGATCCGGGGCTGCCCTATCCCTACGAACATATCACGCGCGCCAGGCAGCGGCGTTAGGGCTGGTGATTCGCGTAGATCCGGTCGTATAATGTCGCTGGGAGTGAATAGCTTATGCCGATTATTATCGCTCATGGCGTGCTGGGACAATACGACGAACTGATCTACCTTGGCATCGCGATCCTCTTCATCGGATTCATGGGTCTGAGCTGGGTGCGCAGTCGCAACCAGGTCTTCGATGAGGACGACGCCGAAGCTAAGCCGGGTGAACCTGCCGCGCCAGCCGAAGACTCGCCAGATCATTTCCAGACTCAGCTAGACCATGCCCGACAATCCAGGCCGCCAGGGTCTTCAGCAGCGTTTCTTCGCCTGGTATTATGGGCGCACGCAGGACTCGGACTACCGGCACCTGACGGACGACTACAAACGGGAGATCTTTGCCGGACTGCGCGGTGACATCCTGGAAATCGGCCCTGGCACCGGGGACAATCTGCCCTTCTTCGCCGAGGACACACACTGGATCGGCGTGGAGCCGAACCTCTACATGCAGGCTGTCTTGCAGCAGTCGCTCGCCAGAGTGAAGCTGCGCGGCGAGATCCGCACCGGCACCGCCGAACAAACCTACATGCCCGACGCAAGCGTCGACGCGGTCATCAGCACTTTCGTCCTCTGCTCCGTCACCGATCTCGACGCTGCCCTGGCCGAGATTCTGCGCGTGCTGCGTCCGGGTGGACGTTTCGCCTTTCTGGAACACGTGGGCGCACCGCAAGGGACCACCCTGCGCCGGGCACAGCGGGCCATCAAGCCAGTCTGGAAACTTGTCGCCGATGGCTGCACACCGGACCGCGATACTGAAGCGGCGATCCGGCGTGCTGGCTTCGCCCAGGTGGATGTGCAAGCCTTTCACACCCCGGAATACCTCTTCAGCCCACACATTCGCGGTGTAGCGGTGAAACGCGAGTCATGAGCAGTTGCTGAGCAAGCCGTGTCCCGACTCGTGAAATACTGAACAAGCTCTGCTACACTTGGGCCATGCGACGTTTCCTCTCTCTAGCAGCAGTTGTGATTTTGCTGGCGCTCGGCACACGCGCAGCCTGGGCGCACGGCTATATTTTGCGTTCCCTGCCGGAAGACCGCGCCCAACTCGACCATCCCCCGGCCCATTTGCAATACTGGTTCAGTGAGGCGCTCGAAGCCGCAGTTCAGCACGATTACCCTGCGCGACCAGAGCGGCACGGCCATGGCCGAGGGTCAGGTAGACCCCGACAACACCTCGCTGCTGACTCTGACCGTGCCCGTCGACCTGCCGGACGGGGCCTATGTGGTCGATCTGCGCCCGGCCTTCTCCAGCGACGGGCACGTGGTGGCCGAATCGCGCGTCTTTTTCGTCGGCCAGAACGCCAGCGACCTGAGCGGTTCCGGCGCGGGATTATCGAGGTGATCCCGCTGGAAGTGCTGTGGCGTGCCCTGCTCTACGCCGCGACCGTCCTGCTGACCGGGACCTTTGCTTTATGCGCAGGTGCTGGTCCCGGCCTGGGGCAGCCCGGCTTTCCCGGCGGGTCTGCTGCCACCGCGCGTGATGCGCCGCCTGACCTGGATCGTCGCGCTGGCGCTGGTGCTGGCCTTCGGGGCGAATACCTGATCGCCATCGTGCAGCAGTCGATGGTCTTCTTCAACACCGGCGCGTCAGGAAGTCATCAGCCAGGGTCTGTGGCAGATCGTGCGCATCGGCTCGCGTTTCGGCGACGTCTGGACGCTGCGCATGGTGCTGCTGGTGCTGGCGGCGCTGTTTGTCGGCCTGGGCCACTACTGGCGCAGGGAGCACCCGGAGTACGGTGCGCGCCTTCTGGACCGCTGACATCTGGGTCGGCGTGCTGCTGCTGGGCGGCTTCAGCGTGACCAGCCATGCCTCCGGGTCGCTGCTGCTGGCCCTGGCTCGCCATGCCGGTCGATTGGCTGCATACGCTGGCGGTGGCGTTATGGGTCGGCGGATTGGCGGCGCTGACGCTGGTGCTGCCGGTGGCCCTGAGTCCCTACAGCGGCGAGGCTCGGCGGCAGGCCTGCTGGCGGCGCTGCGGCGATACTCGCGCATGGTGGTGGTCGCGCTGCTGCTGATTATCAGCACCGGCATCTACAGCGCGTTCACCTGGCTCTACAGCCCGTCGGACCTGTCGCAGACCGGCTGGGGCGAGGCGCTGCTGCTCAAAATGGCGCTGTTCGCGCAGTGTGCTGATGCTGGGCGGCCTGCATTTCATCGCCTCCAACCCGGAGCGATTCGCCCGCTGGCAGCATCTGCTGGACCGGCTGCCCAACATCCGCCGGACCCTGCCGCTGGAGGCGCTGCTGGCCTGCACCGTGCTGGCGGCGGCAGCCCTGCTGAGCGCATCCGCCACGCCGGAGCCTGCTTTCGCCAACGATACCGTCGCCGCGCCCTCAGCCGAGCAGCAGGTCGGCGACCTCAACCTCAGCGTGACGATCTCGCCGGGCGGGCCAGGCGTGAACAGCATCAGCACGGTGATTCGCTCTGGCGGCGCGGTGGTCAACGATGCCGACGTGACCATGCAGATCGTCTCGCCGGATGAGGACCGCCGCAGCGATTGGCTGGAGATGCCGCTGGCGGGGGACGGCCTCTACGTCACCGCGGGCGACCAGATCAACGCCGCCGGGTCGTGGTGGACTCTGCTGGACATCAGCCTGCCGGGTCAGGACCCACAGCGCGCCGCTTTCACCTGGACGATTACGCCCGAAGGCAGCGTGCAGACTGCGCGCACACCCGGTCCGCTGAATATTCTGGCGCTGCTGGGCGTGTTGGCCGCTGTCGGCTACGCCCTCTTCCCACTGGCCTACCGCCTGTATCGCTGGCTGGATTGGCGACCGGCCAGCGTCGCCATTGCGGGCGCTGCGCTGGTGATGACGGCCTTTTTCCTGATTATGGCCGTGAACTCAATCAACCAGGGCTGAGCGATTACGACGCCACATTCAACCCGACGCCGGAAGTCATCAACCCGGTGCTGCCGGATGCGGACTCATTGGCTCTGGGCCAGAGCCTGTTTACGAGCCATTGTAGTGGCTGGCGACCACAGACGGCGGACTTCAAGACACTGCTGCGAACGTCTGCGCGCGCGACCGCGACGAGGAACTCTACGCGATGACCCGCGATGGCTGGCGCAGCCTGCCCGCCTGCACCGGTCCGCTGAACGAGGCCGACCGCTGGCATATCGTCAATTACATCCGCACGTTGGAGGAATAATATATGGCAAGCCTGACCTATCACCCCACGGATGCGGCGCTGGCGGCCCGCATCGAAGCCGATCTCAGCGACCTTGATATGCAGGAGCGGACCACGATCGTCATTCTGTCGCCGCAGGCCGTGCGACGACGCGGAGATTCAGGCGGCGATTGTGCGCGCGGTTCGAGCAGCAGCAGCATATCGTCCCGGTGCTGGCGAGGCCGGTCGCCCTGCCCAAACTGATCGAACACCTGGATCCGCTCGATTTCAGCCAGGGCTACGATCCGACGCGCTGCTGGCCGCCACGCTGGCGGACGCGGCCGAGATGCACTGCAGCTGAAGGTGCGCACGCCGGATGTCATCGTCGCCAACCGCCGTCTGGGCGCGGTCGTTGTGCGCTGCTGGCCGTGCTGGTCTTCTGTCGTTCGCACTCTATGCCGTCGGCGTGCTGGGAATTCAGGCCCCGGTCGAGGAATACGCGACCGTCGATGCCGAGGTGGTCGAAACGCGCAACGCCATTATCGACGAGGTCCTGCCGCACAGCACTGAGGACGCCGCCAATTTCCAGGCGACTTTCGAAGCGCGCCGCCCCCACCCTGCGCCCGATCCTGGAACTGACCGTCACGGCGCAGGCGGGTCGAATAGCAGATCAGGACACGGCGCGCCGTGTCCCTACAATCGCGGCACGATCGATGCACATAGACAACAAAAAAGGGCGACCTGCTGGCCGCCCTCGTGTGAATTATCTTGCTGATCGTGCTTAGAGGTTCGACGCTCAGGCTGTCGATGCCGGTCGCGCCGCTGGGCTGGGTAGGCCGCCGCGTCTCGATCTGCGGGTTGCCGTCGCCATCGACCGCGCGCACCGAGAAGGTGTGCTGGCCGGACTGGAAGGGCCAGTCGTAGCGCCACAGCACCCAGGTCTTATCGGAGAGCGGGTCACGCAGCTCGGCTTCTTCCCAGGCACCTTCGTCTACCTTAACCTCGACCTTCGAGATCGAGCGGGCACCAGCGTGAGCGATGCCGCCCACTGGCACAAACTGCTGGCCGTTCTCTTCGTAGACCTCATCCACGCCGACCACGTCCACTACGGAGGTCGTCACCATGATGGCGTCGCGGTCCCAGTTGCGCCGCACCCAGAAGCCATCCTCGTACGCTTCCACGACCTCGATTTCGGTGATCCACTTGGGCTGCTTCATGCCGTAGCGGTCGGGGATGTAGATGCGCAGCGGGTAGCCGTTGCGGGCCGGGAGCGGCTGATCGTCCCAATCGTAGGTGAGCATGATGCGCTCATCCTGGTTAATCAGGTCAATGTCTACTGTCTCGTCGAACCCGTCCGCACCCGTGATGCGCAGATAATGCGCGTTATCCTGAAGATTGGCATCCGCCAGGACCTTCTGCAAGCTCGCACCGGTCCATTTCTGCGTGCCGATCAGGCTGCCGCCGATATTGTTGGAGATGCAGGCGAGGGTGATGTACTGCGTCATCGGCTCGTAATTGTTGCGCAGGTCATCCAGCGAGAGCGAGAGTTCGTTATCTACCAGGCCGAAGACCGGCATGGTGTAGGTCTCGCCGTCGATCACCGGCGGTGACGAACTGATGTCGATGCGGTAATGATCGGCCACGGGTGTCAGTTCAGGGCGCGTGCCGGGCACCGGCTGGACCGCAGCATCCGCGTTCGGCAGCGGTTCTGAGGGTGTTGTTCCGGTCCCGGTATTGCTCGCCACCTGAGGCGCAGCGCCGGTACCTGGCTGGAAAGCCGCCCCCAGGCCTGCGCCTACCAGCGTGATCGCCGCTGATGCACCACCCAGCCGGATCAGGAAGGAACGCCGGTCCATAACCTGGACAGTGGCTGGCTGCTGTGGCGCGGGTGCTGGGACGGTGAGCCGCTCGAAAACGGCCTGCATGAGCACCCCCCAGCCGCCAAAAGCGAGCAGCGACGACGATCACGTTGACCGGAGCGGGCGCGGTCGCGGTGAAATAGACCTGCAAGGTAACCAGCGTGACCGGAATGCCGAGGATCAGGCCCAGGATCACGCCGGGCAGCTTGCTCCGTGGGGCCTCGTCGCGGCTTTTCATATAGGCGAAGAAAATGGCCCCGGCAATGACCCCGGTCGCCAGCATCCCGATGATGCCCATTAAGTTCTCAGCAATCTTCGCTGTCGAGGACAGTTCGCCAATCGACAGCGTCGTCAGGATGCCGATCATGATTTCCTTGCCGAAATTGATAAGCGCGCCGGGGAAGTTCTGCACGGTCCAATCAAACATGGCGTAGGGCACAATAGAGGTCCCTACCAGGGCCGCGACCAGGAAAAAGACCACTGTCAGCGGGAGAGTCAGCAGAAAGCCAACCAGCCCGCCCAGGATGGCACCAGGCCGCATGGATGAGCCAGAGGACGAACTGCTGCCGGCTGCCTGTGCTGCTGTAAACTGGTCGTATCCATCACATACCTCTTTCACTAGACTGCCACAATTGTTTTAATCTTAGCAGGTCTTTCTTTCGAATGTCTTACAATTGGCAATTTGTCGCAGTCCGCGTACAATCAGGGCGCTCTGGAGAAATCACATGATCGTAGTCGATGCACACGAAGATATAGCCTACAACATGCTCACCTGCGGGCGGGACTTCCGTTACGGCGCGTTTTATCACCGCCAGAAGGAAGCCGACGCGCCCTCAGCGAACGGAATCGCCACCACCGGGATGCCGGATGCCCTGCTGGGCCGGGTCGCGCTCATCTTTGCCACCCTGTTCACCGCGCCCTTTCGACGCAATGCCCTGCGGGATTTCGGCTCTTATAACAGCCCGCAAGAGGCCTACGATATGGCCTCACGCCAGTTGGATTACTATGAATCGCTGACGGACCTGGAAAAGATTACGCTGGTTTATAACGAAGCGGATCTCGACGCCGTCCTGGCGACCTGGGCCGAGGGAACCGATCTTCTCGATCACAAGCTGGGGCTGGTGATGCTGATGGAGAACGCCGACCCAATCCTGGAACCGCAGCAGTTCGAAGAATGGTACGAACGCGGGCTGCGGCTGGTTGGCCCGGCCTGGAAAAGCTCGCGCTACTGCGGCGGCACTGGCGAACCGGGGCCACTGACGGACCTGGGACGCGAGCTGCTGGAGGTTATGGCCGGGTACAATGCCCTGCTGGACCTCTCGCACATGGCTGAGGCGGCCTTCGAGGAATCGCTCGACCGCTACGAAGGGCCGATCATCGCCAGCCACAGCAATCCGCGCCGCTTCTGCAACACCGACCGGCATCTGTCTGATGACATGATCCACCACCTGGCCGAACGCGACGGCGTGATGGGCATCGTCCTCTACAACCGCTTCCTGGCAAATGACTGGACACCCGGTACGCGCCTGCCCTTCCATATCGTGCCGGACGCCATCGACTACGTCTGCCAGTTGACCGGCAGCGCGCAGCATGTCGGCCTGGGCAGCGATTTCGACGGCGGCTTCGGCATGGAAAGCACGCCGCAGGGCCTGGATACCGTCACCGATTTGTGGAGTATCGGCACGGCGCTGGCGGAACGCGGCTATGCGCCTGCCGACATCGAGGCGATCTTAGGCGGGAATATGATCCGCAAGCTGCGTGAAGCCCTGAGCGAAGCCTGACCCCGATGGTTCGTGTTGGGCAGATCGGATTCGCCCTGGGGGCCTTGGGTATCGTCCTGACCTTCATGGGCCTGTTCCCCGGCGTGACCGGTCTGGACCCGACGGCGGGCATCGGCGCGCTGCAACTGGTGACGATCCTGGCCGGGTTTACGCTGCTGATCTTCGGCGCGTTGATCTACGCCAAATACAGCTTCTACCCGGATGACCCGGCTACCTTCGCCCAATCGATTGCCATCCGTCTGGCGCTGACCGGCCTGCTCTTCGCCGGAATGACCGCGATGGCCGACGTCCTCGGTTTCGGCTCCAATCCGCGTGCGGAAGGCTCCGACATCTTCTTCGGCCCCTGGCAGGCGATGGGCCTGATCGGCGGTTTCCTGATCGCGGCCTTCGGCGTGCTGATTTACGCCCTCACCGGGCCAACCGACGATCCGGGAGAGGACAAGAAGCGTGAATAGGCGTGTGTGGGCTGGACACGGCGGTGCTGTGCCCCTAGCCGTGGGTGGTAGCGGTATCCTCGGAGACCGGTTCCGGCGGGGCCTCCTGCGCCAGCATGGCCGTCAGCAGGCGCGTCAAATCATCGGCCAGGCGCTGCGAGAAGACCTTGAAGGTCTCGCCCTGCTGCAAACCGCGCAGCGTGTAGGTGAAATTCTCGTGGATCACGCCCCCGCGCACCATCATCTCCGGCTCCCAGGTATCCACCGGCTGCCAGCGCCCGTGATCGAGCTGAAAGAGTTCGAAGAAGATGCGCACCTCACCATGCACGCCCTCGAAGCGTAAATCGAGCGCTACCGGCAGCATGGAACTGCGCTTGTTGATCCGGCCCGCGAACTGCCGCGTCAGCGGTCGAGCGGCCCGGCTGAGGCGCTGACGCATCTGCTCCGGGTCCAGCGTGGGAGCCTGCTCGGCGGCCTTATTGAGGCGGCGCACCATGCGCGGCGCGGCAATCACTTCGCTGCGGCTGATGCGCCCGTACTGGTCGTACTGGTTCAGGCGCAGCCCGGCGATCTTCCAGTTGCCGAACTTGCGGCCATCCATCCCCGTCAGCAGCTTGCGGATGTGCGTGGAGCCTTCCTCAGCGTGATATGGCGGGGGCAGGTCGTTATTGGCGTGGAACTGCCAGCCCTGCCGCCGCCCTGCGTTGCTGCTGGGGGCCAGTGCGGGCATGTTCGCATAAGGCGGTGCTTCAATCTGGAAGCTAAGATCGCGCCGGATTAACAGGCGGAGAATCACCACCAGCAGCACCAGCATCATCAGGGCCGCCAGGCCGATCCCCACCAGCGCCGCCACATGCAGCGGGTCGTTGGTGTTGAACTCGAAGCCCAGCAGGTCCAATTTGCCGCCTGCGATGGGCGTATTGCTGCTTGTATCGGCTTCGGCAGTTGCTTCCGGGGCCGGGAGAGCGTCCGGCACGGTCTCCAGTTGATCCAGAGGCCGCAGCATCACATTGCCGAAATTGTTGCTGACATCCTGGTTGGAAGATTCTACCTGGTCAATGCCGACCGTGAGGCGCAGAGTTTGCGGCCCTTCAGCAGGCAGGCGATCCACAGGAAAGCTGAGGCTCACCGTTACGCCCTCACCAGCATCCAAAGGCTCCAGCGTGTCAGAAGCAAGATCCAGGCCGGTTTCCGTGTCGGTCAGCCGAACCGTCGCAGGCACCTCTGCTGCCGCGCCATGATTGACCACATCGAAGACGACAAGCACCAGAGTCTGGTCAGGAGAGAGCGCAGGCGAGCGAATATTTTCAATCGCGTAATCGGCGGCGGACTGCCCGGCGGCAGGCCCGACGAGGGCCAGCATCACCAGGACGATAACGGAGACGGCGCGCATGAATGCTTCCTTGCCATGTAATCACGGATACGGCGGCTAATGTTAAGTAATAATAGGGCGAAAGCCTGTTCTTTCCAAGTCGCCTGACCCACGGTCTGCAAACGGCTTGTCAACGTCTTGTTCAGATTTGCCCAGGTTCTCTTACGAGGGCCACACGCTGCGGCACGATTTGTCATACTGGAAATATGAAAATGACGTCTACCCTCTCGGTCGCCTGGCTGCGCCGCGATCACCCGATTGTCGAGCGCTACCTGCGCCACCCGCAGCCGCTGCGCTATCAGGCCCTGATCGCCGCCAGCGCCAGCGGACTGGTGCTGCTGTTGGGCGGCCTGAGCCTGCCGGTCATCTACCTGATGCTCTCGCTGCTGCTGCTGATGCAGATGGCGATCAGCACGGTAAACAAAGCGCACGACGCCGCCACCTGGGATCTCGTTCGCCTGACCCCCTTCGACCGCCGCGAACTGCTGCTCAGCCTGTGGGCTGCCAGCCTGTGGCAGCTTCAACGCACCTGGACCATGCGCGTCTACCAACTGCTGCACGGCATGATGACCATCGGCCTGACCGTCTATATCATCGTCGATGGCGATCTCAGCCGCGATCAGGCCCTGGCGCTGCTGCCCGTCATCACCCTGTTTATCGCACTGCACCCTTATGTGACCATGTACTTCAGCGGCATGTCCAGCCTCGCCATCGCCAATCGCCTGCGCCACCACGAGAACGCCCAGAGCATCGCCCTGGGGGTGATTTTACTCTACTGGCTGGCCTCGGTGGGCCTGTTCCTGATCTTCGGCCTGTTCTATGAAATGCAAACGTCCGGCAGCCAGTTGAACCAGATTCTGCTGGTGCCGCTGCTGATCCCGCTGATTCTGGGCTGGCTGGCGCTTCTGCTGGCAAAACGCAGCCTCTCATGACCGCAGCCTGACCGCAGGCTGACCGGATCCCCTGGCCCCGCCCCGCTTTCCATGCGATGCTGGAAAGGTGCTGCGTCTCTGGCTGATCTGATGGCTCCGAGACCCGCTGTCACTTTATAGCTTGAAGATTTGCAGCCCACATCGACCTGCCTTCGTGCGGGTCGATTTCTTATCGAGATGTGTCCGTATCCTGACCGGATACTGTCCGTTTTTCGTAGTCACGGCACCCCCTACTTTGAGACGCTAAAGGCATCGTTCGCCTCAAGCATCGAAGGAGTGGAAGATGCCACCCATCCCCCCCATTATCTCGCCGCCGCGTTATTAGGCTGCACGATCAATCGACCTGCCCGAATGGCGGGTCGATTTTTTTAAGTGGGCAAATCGGCAAGGTCGGATTGGATCGCCAGACGCAGAGTCTTGACGATGGGCGATTCGGGGAGATCGTCCAGGAAGCGCAGGGCATCCTGATATTGAATGCACGCGGAGTCGTAATCGCCGCGCATGTGGTCGAGGTAGGCCAGGCAGTGAATCACGCCCACCCGCTGGTATTGATTATCGCTGCGTTCCCATTCATGCAGCGCTTCCATAAGGTGCTTACGGGCGCGATCATACTGGCCGCAATGAATTTGTGCGATCCCCAGGGCATGGTGCGCCGAAGCCGTCAGATAGGGGTAATCCAGCGTGTCGAACAAGGCGAGCGCCTGCTGCAAGGTCTGTTCGGCTGCCTCATACTGCGTGCGCGCCAGCAGCAGCGCACCTTCGTGATAGCGGCGGATGCCAGTGCTGTAGCTGTCCGATTCATCCTCGCCCGCCTGCTCCAAATAACGCATGGATTCTTCAAAGCGGTTGCCCACGCGGCAGGCCTCAGCCATCACCAACAGCGCGCGCCGCTGCTCCACTGCGTTGCCCAGGGTCCGCCAGAGGGCATAGGCCAACTGCATATAAGCCAGCGACTCCATCGTCCGGGCGCGATGCACATAGGCCGTGCCCAGGTTGGAAAACAGCCGGGCGCGCAGATCCAACCGGTCGCTGCGCCGGGCCAAATCCAGCGTCTCGGTAACGAAGCCGTCTATATCGTTGAAGTGATACATCCCGTACAGGCTGAGCATCCCGATCCGCGCCAGCAGCACGGCTTCTGCCAAGGGCTGGCTCTTCGAATCGGCCAGGGCTTTGCGCAGGGCCGCGCGCGCCGTCTTGTGGCTGCCTGAGCGAAGCAGGATTGAGCCGAGCAGCGACCAGACCTCAATCTGGAAGGCGTCGTCGTGCATGTCCATCGCTAGCAGCAGCGCATCGTACAGAGGCGAGCGCCAACGCAGCCGGTCCTCGCGGCTGGTGACATAGGGAATGATAGCGGCCAGCATCGTGACCGCGTAACGGACTGTTGGCCCCTCGCGCAGCGCCGCCTGGACCTGGACACACACTAACTCATAGTGTTCGGTCAACCAGGCATGATCGGTCGCGTGCGCGCGAAGCAGCTCTGGCGTAACCTCAAAGCGCTCTGGTTGTGCTACCATGATTATCTGGCGCGGTATAATTCCAGTACGCCTCCCCTGTAATCGACCAGATAAAGTTCGCCTGCCTCATCGGTCCCGAAAGACACAATCGAGGCTTCCGTATCCAGAAACGGCAGGGTCTGCCAGTCGCGCGCGCCATCCCGATAGGCGGCCCAGGTGCGACCTGTGCAGTAATCGCCGTAGAAATACACACCGTCCAGTTCCGGCAGGGCCTGACCCCGGTAGACGTAGCCGCCCGTCACCGCGCAGCCCTGGTCATGACCATATTCCAGGGCCGGAAAGACAGGGGTATCGACGTCCGGGTCATCCGGGGCGTAGTGATGCCGGCCCTCCCAGACGCGCCAGCCATAATTCTGGCCGCCCGCGCTGCCCGCCGGTTGAAAATCGACTTCTTCCCAATTGAACTGGCCGACATCCCCGATGTACAGGTCCCCGGTCGCCGCATCAAAGCTGAAACGCCAGGGGTTACGCAAACCCCAGGCCCAGATTTCGGGCGCAAGGGCCGCGTTGACGGTGTTCGCCGGATTGTCCGCCGGAATTGCATAAGGCGCATCGCCATCCACATCGATCCGCAGGATTTTGCCCAGCAGACTCTGGGGGTTCTGCGCCTGATTATTCGGGTCCCCACTGGGGCCGCCGTCGCCCAGGCCTACATAAAGATAGCCATCTGGCCCGAAGGCAAGCTGGCCGCCATCATGATTGTAATTAGGCTGCGCGTGAGTCAGGATGATCTCCGCGCTGTTTGGGTCGGCCTTGTTGGGGTCGTCCGCGCTGACAGTATAACGCGCGATCACCGTCGCGCCATCACCTTTACGATTATAATGCACGAAAAACTGGCCGTTCTGGGCGTAATTGGGGTGAAACGCCATGCCCAGGATGCCATCTTCGGGGTGGTCGCTGTCCACCGGGGGGATCAGATCTCGAATATCGAGAAAAGGGTCTGAGATAATCAGGCCCTGCTGCATAATGAAAATCAGGCCATCCTGCTCGGCCACGAACAGACGACCGGAACCATCCCCTGCGTGAGTCAGGTAAACCGGATATTCGAAACCATAAGCCACGCTGCGGAAGCCATAATGAGTCAGATCAGGAGGGGTAGTACGCCAGGTCGTGGGTTCCTGAGCCTGGACGGAGAAGACGGAAAACGCAAAGACAATACAGACAAGCTGTCGCCAGCCAGGGCGCATGGCAAAACCTCAAGAAGCTAAATCAACCGCCGGAGTTTACCGCGCCTCCAGCCGCATCACCAGTCCGGCATCACAGGCGGTCAGATACCATGCCCTGCCATGCGCCCGTCAGTGCTGGTTACGAGGCCGCGACCAGCTTCATGACCCGGCCCTTGCCGTAATCGACCACATAGAGTTCACCGGCCTCGTCCACGACCAAAGGAGGTGACATTCATGCCGGTACCGCTCTTGAAGACCTGGCTTTGCCACTCGCCCGCTGCATCACGGTAAGCAGACCAGACCGTGCCGGAACAGTAATCGCCGTAGAAGTAGACGCCGTCCAGCGCAGGCAGCGCCTCGCCCCGGTAGACGTAGCCGCCCGTCACCGAGCAGCCGTCCGCATGGCTGTATTCCAGCACCGGCGGCACGGTGTCGCCAGGATCGGGATCATTGGGGCTGTACAGGTGTGTCGCTTCCCAGACGCGCCAGCCATAATTCTGACCGCCTTCGCTGCCCGCCGCCTGGTAGTCGATCTCTTCCCACTGATTCTGGCCGACATCGCCGATGTAGAGATCGCCGGTCGCGCTGTCAAAGCTGAAGCGGTAGGGATTGCGCAAGCCCCAGGCCCAGATCTGCGGCAGCAGCGCCTGGTTGACCGTATTGGCCGGGTTATCCGCCGGGATGCCATAGGGCATATCGCCGTCCACGTCGATCCGCAGGATCTTACCAAGCTGGCTCTGCGGGTCCTGCGCGTGATTTTGCGGGTCGCCCGCACTGCCGCCGTCGCCCAGGCCGATGTACAGATAGCCATCCGGCCCGAAGGCGATCTGGCCGCCATCGTGGTTGGAATAGGGCTGTTCCTGGGTCAGGAGGATGTCCGCGTTGGACGGATCGGCCTTATTCGGGTCGTCAGCGCTAACGTGATAGCGCGCGATAACGGTCATGCCATCTTGAGCACGGTTGTAGTGAACGAAGAACTCGCCGTTCTCGGCAAAGTCAGGATGGAAGGCCAGCCCCAGCAGGCCCTGTTCAGTGTAGCCGCTGCGAATGCCCTGTGTCACCAGGCTGGTGATGTCCAGAAAAGGATCGGCCAGTTTGACGCCATCCTGAATGATCGTAATGATGCCGACCTGGCTGAGCGCGAACAAACGGCCCGAACCATCGCCTGCATTAGTGACGTAGACCGGCCAGGAGATGCCGTCGGTCACTTCTTCGAACTGGTATTGTGAGGGGTCGGGCGGGGTGACAGAATCCTGCGCCGCGACCAGACTGAAGGACAAACTCAACAAAACAATCACACAGAGTAACTTACGCATCCATACCTCTCGTAAACACTAGATTATCCATTACAGGCTCAGAGTCGATACCGCGTCACGCAGCGACAAGCTTCATGATGCGGCCCGTATAATCCACCACGTAGAGTTCACCAGCCTCGTCCACGCCGAAAGACGTAATTGAGAGGCCGGTCGTTTGCATAAAGACGCTGCTTTGCCACTGATCCGCCGCATCGCGGTAGGCCGCCCAGATGGTCCCGGAGCACCAATCACCATAGAAGTAGATGCCCTGCAAATCCGGCAGCGCCTGGCCGCGATAGACGTAGCCACCCGCCACCGCGCAGCCCGCCTCGTGGCTGTATTCCGCCACCGGCAGCGTGGTATCGTCAGGCACCGTCTCGCCCGAACTCGGATGCTGCCCTTCCAGGATGCGCCAGCCGTAGTTCTGGCCGCCGGGACTGCCTGCCGCCTGGAAGTCGATCTCCTCCCAGTGATCCTGCCCCACGTCGCCGATGTACAGATCGCCGGTTAGCGAATCGAAGCTGAAACGCCAGGGATTGCGCAGGCCCCAGGCCCAGATCTCCGGTGCAAGCTGAGGCCGCGTGCCATAGATCGGGTTCCCTGCCGGGATACTATACGGCAATCCGCCATCAACATCAATGCGTAGCAGTTTGCCCAGCAGCAGGTCCAGGTTCTGCGCGTTGTTATCAGGATCACCGGAAGAGCCGCCATCGCCCAGGCCAATGTAGAGATAGCCTTTCGGCCCGAACGCGATCTGGCCGCCGTTGTGGGTTCGGTCCGGCTGGCTGTAAGTGAAGATAAATTCCGCTCCGGCAGGATCGGCCTCATCAGGCGTGTCTGGGCGAACCTTGAACCGCCGGATCACCGTCAGGCCCGCGTTGTCAATGTAATCCACGAAAAACTGGCCGTTCGTGCTGAAATTCGGGTGAAAGGCCATGCTCAGCAGGCCGCGCTCGGAATACTGAATCTCGTGCCGCTCCTGGCTGACCACACTGCTCAAGTCCAGAAAGAGCCGCCGCGCGCCGCCGTCCGCTGGCAGCAGCCAGATTCGCCCGGTCTGTTCCAGGACGAACAGCCGCCCGGAACCGTCCCCCGCGTTAGTGACATAGACCGGCCACTCAAAGCCAGACGCAATCTCTTCCAGCCGGTAGCGCGAGCCATCCGGCGGACTATCCTGTGCCAGTACGCACGAACACAAGACCAGCACCAGCAGCCATCGCGCGCGACGACCGGCGAAGGCGGCCACCTCAGGCCTCGACTTTGGCCTTGCCCTTTATATAGGGCGATCCCACCGCGACGAAATCATAGCCATGCTCGACCAGTTCGCGGTAATCAGGGATCATACGGCGGCCATCCATCACCAGGTAAGGCGGCTCGGCGCACTGCTCAATCGTGCGTGACAGGCCCCGGAACTCCTCCCAGTCGGTCGAGATGAACAGGCAGTCACTGCCTTGCAGCGCTTCCTGCACCGAATCGAAGTAGCTGATCTTCTCAAAAAGATAATTCTTATCGGGGTTGAAGTAGCGTTTCGCTTCGGGCACCGCCAGCGGATCATAGGCGCGGATCTCACGCACGCCGCGTGCCAGCAGCGATTCGACCACCTTCAGCGAGGAGGCATCGCGCATGTCGTTGGTCTGCTTCTTGAAGGCCAGCCCCAGCAGCGCCACACTCTTGTGGTTGAAGTTGACGCCGCCTTCCTGCATCACCCGGTCGATCAGGTAGGTCTTCTGGTACTCGTTGATGTCGAAGACCGATTGCAGCAGCACGGCGGACTGCCCGGCATTCTGAAGCTGGTAGATAAGCGACTGAATATCCTTGCCGAAGCAGGAGCCGCCCGCCCCGTTGGAGACGTAAGACCCCCAGGTGCTGATGCGGTTATCCGAGGTCACGCCCCGCTTGAGGTCTTCCATGTTCACGTTGTCGAAGGTCTCACCGATGCGCGCCCCGACGCCGTTCCAGAAGGAAATGTAGGTCAGCAGCAGCGTATTGCTGACGTATTTGATGGCCTCAGCGGTCTCCGGCGTGGTCTCGATGTAGCGGATGCGCACGTGATTGACGAACTGCGAGTAGATGCGGCGGATAATGCCCAGGTCGGCCTCGCTGTCCGCGCCCACCACCACGCGGTCCGGGCGGCGCGAGCGTTCCACCGCGTCGCCTTCCGGCAGAAATTCCGGGTTGGAGCCGATGCCAAAATTCGGCACGTTATGGTCCTTGAGGAAGGTCTCAAGCTGGCGAGCTGTCCCCACCGGCACGGTGCTCTTGTTAATCAGCACCACCCGGCGCTGATCGGCCCGGTTTGCCAGCATGGGCGCAATCGTGCCCAGCGCATTGAAGTAGTAGCTCAGGTCCGATGATCCGTTGTTATTCGGCGGCGTCGGCAGGCAGAGAAAGATCGCATCCGTGCCCTCGATGATCGATTCAATATCGTTGGTGAAGAAGAGATAGCGATTGTGAGTCTCAGCGATCAGGTCCGCCAGACCCGGCTCGTTGACATAATGCTCGATGCGCTCGCGCTCTGTCGAACGATAGGCGGCGAGCTTCTCCTCGTCGATGTCATAGGCGTAGACTTCGTGGCCGTATTCCGAGCAAACGGCGGCGTGAGTTAGCCCCACAAATCCTGTTCCAACGACAATGATTTTCATACTGGTTTCCTCAGCTTCGCTTCGGGCTTAATAAACCTGAGTTTATCACACAAACGGTACGGGAAAATACGGGATTAGCTTCAGTCTTCATTGCCGGCAGCGATAATTTCGCGCGCCGCGCGGCGGCCCAATTCAACGGCGAAGTTGGTCCCCCGGTCATAGGGGTAGACCTGACTCATACTGGCCCAGTACAGACCGGGCAGCGCTGTCTTCACCGGCAGAATCTTCTGGCTGTGATTGATTCCAGGAATAGGTTGAGCATAGGGCGCACGGAACACCCAGAACTTACGCACCCAATCCGGCTTGAAATCGGGGTTGAACGTCGGCAGCACCGCCATGAAGCGCTCAGCCAGGGCCTCATCCGAGAGCTTGAAGTATTCGTGATCCGGCGGGTCGTAATCCCCAGCATAGACCAGCGTATCGCCGCCGTAGTGGGCTTTATCCATCCAGTTGGTATGTTCCACCAGTGCCAGGAAGGGAAAGCGCGATTTCGATTTGTCGGCGCTGGTCGCGGGCAGATTCAGCCAGTAAGTGCCGTCGGTCAGCAGCGACTGCTTGAGCGCGAAGACCACGCAGATACCGCCGATGCTCTCCAGCTCGTTCATCGTCTTACCGTAGGGCGTCTCCGCCAGATCCCCGGCCAGCCGCAGCGTCAACTGGGGTGAGG
Source organism: uncultured Chloroflexia bacterium (assembly GCA_963772595.1). Taxonomy (GTDB): domain Bacteria; phylum Chloroflexota; class Anaerolineae; order Aggregatilineales; family Phototrophicaceae; genus CAVYXZ01. The sequence continues at coordinate 850,694 of CAVYXZ010000007.1, forward strand.
CTGTGCTGAGGACCGCGTCAAAGACCTGCAACTCGCCGCCGCTTTCCAGAACCCACTGCTCGCCCTGCCTGCCGAGGTGCTCAACGCGCGTGTTGAGATGAATTTGCGCGCCCTGCTGGCGCACCGCATCGGCCAGCGCCTCGTTCAGCGCCTGGAACCCGCCCTCGAAGATACCCAGGCGCAGGCTGCGCGTGTAGATGCGCGCCCACATCCAGGCCATGTTGACCTCGTCGTAGCGCTCGCTGAATTTGCCGATCAGCAGCGGCTGCCACAGCTTTTCGTAAGCCGCCTGCCCCATGTACCGGCGCAGCCAGTCATGGGCCGTCTCGCTTTCCAGCTTCTGACCTTCGCGCAGCAGCTTGAGGTAGATGCCGGTCAGGCCCATGCGGATTTTGGCGATCATCGGCAGCGGCAGCATCAGCGCACTGGGCGAGATCTCGCTGCGGTAAATCTTGCCGTCGATCCAGTAGCTGGTCTTGGGCCGGGGGAAGATGAGCTTATCCGCCTGACCGATCTCCGCGATCAGGCCCTGAATATCCTGGTCGCCTTCGAAGAGATGGTGGTAGAACTTCTCCAGGTGCCAGTCCCAGGCCGGGTCTTTGAAGCCCGACGCCAGCCCGCCGACCATCGCCGCGCCTTCGAACAATTCGACATCGTGCCCGGCCCGTGTTAAGTCCCAGGCAGCGGCCAGCCCGGTCACGCCCGCGCCAATGATCCCAATCTTCAAATGACTACTCCTTTAACCGAGTGCGTGTTTTTCCATCCGGCGTGCTCTGGTAATCATCGACAGGCCCAGGCCCTGATGGAACAGACAGTACAGGCCCACCAGCGTTACCGGCAGCCAGATGACCATGTGGACGGTCAGCGCGAAGGCCAGCGCCTGCACTTCTGGCACGCCCGAAGCGACCAGCACCAGCGAGGCGAAGGCTTCAAAAACGCCGAACTGCCCCGGCGACGCAGGGATCAACCCGGCCAGATTGACCACGCCGACGACCAGCAGCATCGTCAGGTAGCCAACGTCCAGATTAAATGCACGGCTCACCAGCCAGTACACCGAGGCTTCCAGCGCCCAGGTCAGGTAGGAACTGCCGACCGCGCCCAGCAGATTCGCCGGGGTGCGCAGCCCATCCAGGCCCGTAATCACATCTTCTGCCAGGGCCACAATCGGCTCCCGCAGCGCTTCCGGCAGCAGCCGGGTCACGCCAAGCACCAACCGGCGCAGCAGAATTGGGCTGGGCAGCCAGCACCAGGAACACGACCAGCGCAACCAGGAAGATCGGTGCGGCGATCATCGCTACATGGCGCACTTCCGTCGACGTCACCTGCAAAACCGCCAGCGGCAGCACGATAAAGCTCAACATCACCAGGCCATCGAAGACCCGTTCGACCACAACGGTCGTCATCCCGCGTGTGAAGGCGACGCCATGCTGGCGCTGGAGCAGCAGAATTCGCAGCAGTTCGCCGCCCCGGAAGGGGTAGATATTGTTCCCGGCATAGCCAATGCAAACCAGCGGGACCAGTTCGCGCAGTGGAATGCGCTGGATCGCGTTGAGCAGGAACTGCCAGCGCAGCGCAATGATCGTCACCCCGCTGAAATACCAGCCTGCGGCGACGATCAACAGCGGCCAGGTGGCCTGTTGAACACTTGCCCAGACCTGGGCCGGATTCAGATCCCGGAAAGCCAGCACCAGGAAGATGATGCTGATGAGGATCCCGGCAAGCGCAAGGAGCCATTTGCGTGGTGTCATAGATGCGTCCAATACGTAGCCGGCGAAGAAAAATGTACTGTCATTATATCATGCGCAAGGCTTGCAAATACCTTGAACAATGGTCTGAAAGGTGCCGTCCGCAGTGGTTGCTCAGGCTATCTTTTGGTGTTAGTATGAGGACACGTTTGCTGCGACAAGAGGGAATATCTGGTGGATCAAAAGTCACGAAAAGACCCCGATTGGTTGAAACAGATTGAAGACCTGGCAAACGAGCAATTAGGCACCGGCTCCTCCTGCGAACAGGTACATCCCATCATCGCACGCTGGTTCGACCAGTTGGTCGAAAGTGACCCGCCTGAATCGCGCGATTCGGTGGTCCAGGCCATCTCCTGCCTGGCAACGGAGATCCTCTACAGTTCGCCTGACAACCTGATTGACCCCCTGTTGGAGCACAGCGACGAGGACGATGTGGCGCTGTGGATTGAGCAGATGATCCTGATCGGGCGCGCCTTCGAAATCGCGCTGCGCAACGGCGATCTGGATGATCTTTAATCATCCTCCGGCCACCAGCGGAAGCCCTCCGGCAGATTATCCATCCCCGGCCCTTTGAGTTCCCGCTCTGTCAGCGGCGGCGGCGGAATCTGGCGAGCCGCATCCGGCAGACGTGCCAGCCCCGTCCCCACCGGCACCCGGCGCGGCATTCGCTGGAAACGCTGGGTCAGCGCCAGGAAGATCGCACCCAGGCCGGTCAGCAGCGCCAGGGCATTGACGACCCCGCCCACCAGCGGCACATAGGCCAGCACCGCCAGCAGCACCAGCCCGGCAGCCAGATTAAAGTAGATCATGCGCGGCGTGCCATCGTCGCCCAGGCTCAGGCGGACGATATAGCGCCCGACCAGCAGACAGGCCACGATGCGCGAAATGTAGAAGATAATGACAAACAGGACGCCTGCGCCGCCCAGGTTCAGGACGGCAATCGACAGGGCCGAAACCACCGCGAGATCGCTCAGGTTCAGCGCCAGAAACAGCGACAGCGCCAGAATGAGCAGCACCAGCACGATCAGCCACAGCACCACCGAGAGAACCAGCGCCAGCAGGCCAAAGCCCAGGCTCGGCAGCGGGCGCGCCTGAAGCTGCTGCACGGGGGCCTGCATCTGGCGCGGCAGCAGCAGCAGGATCAGCAGGCCGATCACGCCCAGGTTGATGAACTCACGCAGCACACGCGCCAGATAGGTCGTCAGGCTGGCGGCGGTGCTCTCTTCGTCCATGTGAAGCTGCGAGAAATCGGGCGTAATGCTGATGCGTTCGAACATGGGCGGCTGCGCCAGTGTGCCGTCGATCTGCCCGGCCCCCGGCGCGCGGTAGCTGAGCAGGCCATCGACCTGGGCGTCTTCCGTCACCACCAGACCAGGCGGCAGCAGCGCAATATCGAAGCGGAGCGGCAGGAGAACGCTCTGCCATTGGGCCAGGTCATTGGTGGTCGGGCTGCCCACCGCAGCGTCAATATCCCCGGCTACATGCCCCTCAATTTGCAGTGCCGACCCCCAGAAATTGACTTCACGGCCCACGTCGCCCGCCAGTTCGAGCTGGTAGCCCAGGCTGGTCACGCTGCCAGGGACGCGCACGCCCTGCTGCACCGCGCTGCTCAGGCTCAGGCTCATCAACGCACCGCGCGGATCGCTAAAGCGTGTGCCCGGATGCAGCCGCAGTGCCGGACCGGCGAAGAGCAGGTCGCGGCCAATCCGGCCATAACTATCTAACTGCCCGGCAATCATATAGACATTGCCCGTGACCGACCCGCGCAGTTCGGCATCGAAGGCCAGACCAATCAGGTTGCCGTCGATCTGCCCGTTCAAAACGAAGACCCGGCACAGGACAAAGACATCGCCCTCGATGGAATCGCCCGCCGGAATCACACAATTATCGCCCTGGACGACCCCGCGCGCCCCAACCGGACTCGCCAGCAGCAGGACCATCAGGATCATCAAAAGCCGCCACCGCCAGCGCATTATTGTTCCTCATCTGCGATCATGCCCACGATTGTACGGTACAGAGCGGCTATTGCAAATCGTGGCTTCATCATCAACACTGAAGACGATCTGCGAAGGCGAGGGGAAATGAATTCTGTGTCGGATAACATGAACGACGGCCAGACCGATATATTGCGCTATCGTGTCCCTGCCGCGCCGATGGAAGAGCGCAGCCCTGCGCCCGGCACCGATGAACTCAGCCCACCCTGGCGCTTGCTGCTGCAAGTGAACGGCGAAAACCGCACCACGCTGGGCGTACCGGTCCAGGAACGCATCTACGTTGGCCGCGAGAACCGGAGCCAGGGCCTGATCCCTGACATTAATCTGACTGCCTTTGACGCGGAGAGCAACGGTGTCTCCCGCGAACATGCCGTCATCCTCTATGACCGGGGCATGTTGTACATCCGCGACCTGGACAGCACCAACGGCACACGCATCAACGGCTTCGAACTGGATACAGGCCGCGATTACCGCCTGCGCGATGGCGACGAACTCGAATTTGGCCGTCTGCGCGCCGTCATTCGCTTTGTGCGCTCCTCTGGCGCTCACTGAAAACCGATCCCCTCCGAGCAGCACTGACTGGTGTAATTGCAGCAGGAACACTCCGCTGGTATAGTGTATCCGTTGCTTAACACAGGGCGTTTCTTATGTATCGCAGTTTTACCGACCGTGTGCTGGGCGGGGTGTGTGGCGGGCTGGCGGCGCTGCTCTCGCTGAACCCCTGGCTGCTGCGCCTGCTGTTTGTGGTGCTGGCCGTGCTGAGCCTGGGCGCGGCGGCACTCTACTATTTGATTCTGTGGATGATGGTGCCTCAGCAAAGCCTCGTGACCAACCAGCGCGGTGGGGCCTGGATGCTGCTGCTGGCGATCCTCCTGCTGCTGGCAACTGCGGGCGGCTGGATCGTCTGGATCGGCGGCGGACTGCGCGGCCCGGCAGGCGAACCGCTCTACTGGCTGGCCCTGGGGCTGGTGCTGGCCTTCGTCTTTTTCCTGCGCCAACTGAGAGGGGCCTGATTGCGCACTAAACGGCGGACGAATTTACTCTGGGGGCTGGTCCTGCTGGGACTCGACCCTGCTGCTGGTGGCGAAGGCGCAGCAGCTTGTGCCGGAGTCGCTGTTTGACCTGCTGCTGCGCGCCTGGCCGGTGCTGCTGGTGCTGGCGGGCCTGTCAATCCTCCTGCGCTCGCGCCTGCGCTTCGGCAGCGGCCTGGCCCTGCTGCTCAGCGTCGTGCTGGCCGGGGGCATCGCGGCCCTGGGCTACTCCACCCGCGCCAGCCAGCAGCGCGACGATTATCACGAAACGGTCAATCAGGCGGTGGCTGACCCGATCACGCTGCTGCACATCGACGTGCAAACGGTGACGGCCAACCTGGAAGTACTGCCGCGCCTGACGGACGAGCGGCTCATCACGGGGGAATTTGTCGGCAGCCTGGAAAGCCGCCTCGACAGCAGCTACGAGCGAAAACGGCGCGGATGCCAATCTCACCCTGGCTGAGGTCCAGTCCGGCCAGATCCCCCTGCTGGAAAATGTCGGACGCGGGACGATGCACCTGGAACTGCCGCCGGACATCCCGCTGGACATTGTGCTGGAGGTCAATGAACGGCACCGTCTCGCTGAATATGGGCGACCTGGCCGTCGAGCGCATGAACCTGGACCTGCACGCGGGTGACGCGCTGGTCACACTGCCGCATTACGATCCGGTGCTCTCCGAGCCGACCGACACGCTGGGTACCCTGGCCGTGCGAGGCGGCGATCTCACACTGCTGATTAACAGCGACATCGCCGTGCAGTTAGAGTTAGATGTCGGCGCACGCCCGGAATACGACCCCAACGTCTACAACTATCTCTCCGACCTCAACCGTCTCGAATCGCGCAATATTGAAACCGCCGAGATCGTGCTGCGTTATGCCGTCTCCGCGCCCAGTGGACAGATCATCGTTCGCAATCCCTGACATCCAGAATTCTATTACGCCACCTCGCGTACCCCCGTGCGACGGCGCTTTTGTTCTTTTGCCTCACCCCTAAATTCTCTCTGCACCACTGGCGAGGGATGAGGTTAATACGATGCAAACGGCACCTTATAGGCAGCCTGCACAAACATATATATCTATTTATGCATACTTTTTACTATTATGGACAGTTACATCCCAATAATTTCCCAATTGTTTGATCCAAAACGTGCTTTGGTGTATATTTATCGCAAACATATCCCAAATATATCCCAAACTAGGCTCCGCGATGTCCTGGCGTGTACATCTGTCAAACCGGGCGCTACTGCGTCTCGATATTCTGGAAAGCGAAACAATGCCCCTGCTGGCCGCCTGGACCCAGCCAGGTCATGTCGTCTATTATGATCTCGACTGTGCCTCCTTATTGCGCGAGCAGCAGCACGAAGACCTGAACACCCGCCAACCGGAACAATGGCGCCAGCAGCTTGACTCGCTGCGCGCGCCGGATGGCAGCCTGCCGACCGTGATCCCCGCCGCCGACCGGACCCTGCATCTCAGCCAGGACGGTCAGCTTCGGCTGGATCACCTGCAATCAGGCGAGCTGGCCCTGTTGGCCGATGGCCGGGAAAGTCGCATCAATGCCCGTCTGCTGGCCGTCGGGTTGAATCCGGCAGGCAGTTTGATCGGCGGCCTGGATGGCGAGGGCTATCTGCACCTGTACCAGCGCTCGGTCCCGGTGGGCCGCTTCGACATCGGGTTGAAGGGTTTCGCGCCGCGTCTGCCCGCCGCCGTCCTGCTGCGGCAGGATCGCGTCTTCGTGGTGCATGGCCGCCAGATCATCGAAACGGACCCTAACGGCAAGGTCGTCAAGACGCAGGAACTCCACTACCCGATTGGCGCTTTCGCCGTCTCGGCGGATGGGCAGCACCTGGCCTGCTGCGACCGCGACACCAGCGTGATCCGTGTCTACGACAGCGCCGCCATGACCCCGCGCTACCAGCGCCACGCCGAAGATTTGATCGCCAAAGCCACCCAGGTCCAGCTTCTGGCGGATTTGCCGCCGCGCATGGTCGTCCTCAACAGTCTGGCGATCAATGACCGGGGTGTGCTGGCCTTCGCGCTGGCCGGTGTTGTGTGCGTGACCGATACGACGCAGATGAACGTCCTGCCGCAGTAATCTCGATGCCTCAGGTCAGTCTGACACTCATCCGTCACGGACAGCCCGCCGCAGGCCGCGATCCAGCCCTGACAGATCGCGGACGCCAGCAGGCCGCCGCAGCCGCCGCATGGCTCAAAGATCAGGCGATTGGGACGATCTATCACAGCACCATGCAGCGCGCCAGCCAGACAGCAGCCATCATCGCTGAGACGCTGCCGGACGCCCCGTTGATTGCCGATGAGCGCCTGTGCGAAGGCGTGCCGACCATTCCGCCGCAGTACAGCGCCCTCTTTGCGAACTCAGGCCCGTCTGAACGCCGACTACCGGCCTGACGCCGCGCAGCGTGTGCAGGAACAGCTAGACGCGGCCTACGCGGAACGCTTCAAGTCCGCTGCCGACCATGAGCGTCATGATCTGCTGGTCTGTCACGGCAACGTGATTCGCTATCTTGTCTGCCGCGCGCTGGGCGTGGAGCCACACGCCTGGGTAAATTTCTATCCCCTGGCCCATTGCAGCCTGACGACCATCATCATCGCGCCGAAAGGTATTCTCGAAGCGCGCGAGGCCGGGATCACGCTGACGACGCTCTACAGCTTCAATGCCATCGGGCATCTGCCGCCGGAACTGCTGAGCTTTTAGAACTTGTTAAGCTTTGCTGCATAAAAGCACCCCTATCCCCGAATTCGGAGGAAGGGAGAAACCCCACTGCACGGTTTTTTGAAGTCCCGCCTTGAATTCGGGGAGGGGATTTAGGGAGGGGTGGAATCGCAGCGACTCTGGAGCACTCAGCCCGTGCGGTTGCAGATGCCAATCACGTAGCGCAGGAAGCGCAGCGCCTCGATGCCGCGCAGCAAGCGCAGGCGATACTGTGACTCGCCCGTGCCGCGCCGGATGTTCAAGGCCTCCTGGATCAGGCGACTGCCAGCGCGCCGGGAGATGCGTCAGCGCATAATCGCCCGCGCCCAGCTTGGAGGTAATGTCGGCCTCGACGAAGCTGTAATACTGCCGCAGGACGCCCAGCACCGCCCACTGAAGGCCCGAATCTGAGAGCAGCCAGAGCATCCGCCGCGGATCGGTCGTGAAGCTGCGCCAGTAGCTGTTGAGATTTTGCCGCATCCAGCCGGTCACATCATCCCAGGCGATCTCATAATCGAGCGTGTCCGGCCCATACACAACAATGCCGCACGTCTTGAGCAGCCACCAGGTCACCGGGTTGCTGTCCAGCTTGCCTAAGGGTTGCAGGCGGCCCTCATGATAGACCGGGCTGGGGGCGATTTCCGTATCCGCCTGGCCCAGTTCGGCCCATTGCAGATAGCTGCATTCCAGCCTGACGCCGGGGTACTGCTGCGCCATAGCCGTGTGAATCCGGTCCAGCGCCTGTACATCTTTGGCGGTGCAGCGGCGGCTGAGGACGACGAGGCAGTCTACGTCGCTCTGGTGCGGGTCATAAGCCCCCAGCGCGACCGAGCCATGCACGTAACAGGCGCTCAGCAGGCCGGGACAGTCCCGCGCGAAGGCGTCGAGATAGGCCCTCAGGACCGGCTGAAGCGAGTCAGGCAGATGGGGATTCACAGCGCCTCAGACGCGCGGCAGAACCGGTGTGGGCGATGGCGGCGGCGGAGGCTGGAACCAGAGCGACAGTGCAGGCCACAGGATCATGCTCAGAAAGGCGATAATGAGGAGAATGGCGATCAGTGCGTAGAGGATGCGCTGTCGGGTCCAGAAGACAGCCTCCGGGACGGGTTCAAGCTCGGTTGGGGGCGGCTGCTGGAAATCTTGATACTCCGTCATCAGCCCTGTTCGACCAGCGCGCGCTGAGGGAAAACCATGCGTTCCAGCGTGGTGGTGCCGCGCTGCAAAGCGAGGGCGTTGGCGCGCTCGAAATCACGATGCAGATCGCGCACACGGTTCAACTGCGCGGGCGATGGCTCCAGGCTGAAGACGACGATGGTCAGGGCCTGTGGGCCTACCGCCAGGATCAGCCAGTGGCGATTCTTCAGCACTTTGCGAGCCAGGCCGTTCTTGGGCCGGTCTGGCATCTTGTACAACGCGCTCAGAATGGGCACAATCTGCTGGATGTCGGGCTGCTGCTGGCCGCCAAACATCAGCGGGCTGGGCTGGCCGTGCCGGAAGACCAGGTAATACAGGCAGCGCGCGGCGAAATGTTCCAGCAAAAAGGTCGTCTGCCCGGCCTGGACCACCTGCTGCCAGGAGGTGCTGTTGGGGTCGCGCGCCAGCAAACGCTCGATAATGGCGCGTTTTTCATCGTAACGCCCGTAAATCGCGTTAAACTGGGCACGGTTGATCTTGCCGCTGGCGAAGGCCGAGACCGCCTCCTGCATCTTGCGGCGCAGGGCCTCAAGCGCCCGCTGCGGGTTATCCGGCACAGGAAGATCATCCAGCACCTGACCATTTTCGGACGATGGTTCCGAGGCAGGCGCTGATGCACCTAACACGTCGCGGTGAGCCGGGCGGATAGGCGAACGCAGCGTACTGTTATCAGATTCAGGCGGCGGCGTTTGATTGTTCACGTGATTGATCGTTTTCCAGGCCAGTCCTGGTTATCATCGTACCATAATATTTTGCAGCTAAAGGTTGACGATGTTTGACCCTCAACACTTCGGTCTTTATTATAGCCCGGCCCAGGTGGAATACGCACAAACTCACCGCGACGAGCCGCCTTTTCAGCAGGCCTGGGACTGGCTGGCGCAGCACCGTGAACTGGACCTGCTGGAGATCGCCCTGTGCAGCGCCCTGCGCTACCGTTTCGCCGGGGATATCGAAGCCGGGGAACGGGGGATGAACATCCTGGAACACGATGCGCTGCGCAGTCTCCCGTCAGACCCCATCGCCCGCATGGGCAGCTTGATGGGCTATGCCCAGGCCTTCGAGACTCTGCGCGATTATCCCGGCTTCGTTCAGCAGCAGCCCTGGCTAATGATTTCGCGGCTTTGCTGAATGAGATCGACACGCTGGATGCGAACTACGTCGAAGCCCTGTGGCGCAATACGCTGCGCTTGATCGGCGGCATTGTGCTGGAAGACGAGGCGCGCTTCAGCCAGGCGGTCGAAGGCTTCAGCGAGGCGGTGCGGCACGACCTGCACCCGGATGGCTACGTCCGTAAGGCGGCGGTGGATGGCGACCCGGCCCTGAGCCTGCACCGGATGCTGCTGGCGGTCCAGGCGCTCATTCTCTGTGCTGAGGCGGCCTCGCACGCGGGTCAGGATTTATGGGCGCTCAGCCAGCGCGGGGTCTCGGTGCTGACTCCGCTGCCTTACCTGCTCTACTATTACTATTACCCGGAGAAATGGCGCTGGGACGTCGAGGTTGAAGTCGAGGGTGTGCCGGAGGCGGGCCTGGCCTCGCTGGACCCGCAGGCGGTGCAGGGTTTTTATCGCCAGCACGCCGGGCTGTGGGAGATGGCCCAGCATCACAGTCTCTCACCGGACCGCCAGCGCCTGCTGGATGAACTGCGCCCGATCTTCGACCTTTGGGGCGGCGGTCTGGTCACGCTCTCGCACGGCGCAGAACCCGTCCGGCACCGGCGATTCGGCCTGTTCTAGACCGGGCTGATTCGGGACAATAGAGTTTTGATTTGAAGAAGGACCGGCTTAATCCTCATGCTTGACATCCCTGACAGTTCTCATGCCGTGACCCCCGCCTGGCTGACCGAAGCGCTGCGCCGCAGCGGCAGCATCGACCGGGCAGCCGTGCGCGATTTCAAAACGACCCGCATCGGCGAACAGGAGGGCTTCGCGGGCTTTCTGCTGCGTTTTGACCTCGATTACGACCGCGACGAGGAACAGGCCCCACGCACGATTATCGGCAAATTCTCCTCCATCAAACCGGATCTGCGCCTGGCAATGAAACCGGGCAACGAGCGCGAGATCCGCTTTTACAAAGAGATCGCATCAGGCGGTGAGTTCCCGGTGCCGCACTGCTATTATGCCGACATCAACCTGGACACCGGGGCCAGCGTCCTGCTGATGGAGGACCTGGGGCACCTGCGCCGGGTGAGCTTTATCGGCGGCTGCGCGCCCAACGATGTGGAACAGGTCGTGCGCGGGCTGGCGGACTTTCATGCCTCCTGGTGGGATAATCCGCGTCTGGAGGCGATGCCCTGGCTGGCTTCCCTGGCCGATGCACCCTACCCTGACTGGTGGTCACGCTACCCGCAGGTCGTGGCCGATCTGCTGCCGGATTATCCGCTGCCGGAATCGCTGCTGCGCGTCGGCGAGCGCTTCGCCGCCGACATGCCCGGTCTGCTGGAACGCCTGGAGGGTCATCCGCTGGCCTGTATTCACCGCGACATTCACGTCGATAACGTGCTGTTCAGGGCCCCAGGGGCGAACCCGGCTTTCGTGGTGATCGACTGGCAGACGGTCGGCGCAGGGCGCGGCGTGAGCGATGTAGGCTACTTTATTATCAGTTCGATCCCACCGGACCAGCGCCGCCAGACGGAAGAACACCTGATACGAATCTATCATGAGACCCTGGTCCAGCATGGCGTGCAGGGCTACAGCTTTGAGGACTGCTGGCACGATTACAAGCTCTCGGTCCTGGGCAAGCTCTTCATTACCGTGCAGATGACCGTCCTGGTGGATAACTCCGATGCGCACCGGATGGCCTGGCGCAGGGCAGACCTGAATCGCCTGACCGCTTTCATCGAAGATCACCACGTTGACGACATCCTGAGGTAAGACATGCCGCGTTCGGCAAGTCTATCTGACAGATGAAGTCAGTGAGGAGCTTCCAACATGGCAAAAGCGATCTGGAACGGCGTTGTTCTGGCTGAAAGCGATGAGACCATCATGGTCGAGGGCAATCATTATTTCCCGCCCGACTCGATTAACCCCGCCTATTTCAACGAAAGCAATCACCACACGCGCTGCCACTGGAAGGGACTCGCCAGCTACTACAATGTCCAGGCGGATGGGCAGGTCAACTCGAACGCCGCCTGGTACTATCCCGAACCCAGCGAGAAGGCCGAACACATCAGCAATTACGTGGCTTTCTGGCACGGCGTAAAGATTGAGGATTGAGTCTCTGACCCGCCGTTCCTGTTTGGGATTCGTTACATTCTTCAACCCACAGGCCGTTTTCGCCTTACAATAAGATGATTCGCTATCGTAAGACACGCTGATGTCATGCTACACTAACGCCGCCTGAACATTCATCGGGTGTGATAGTGACGGATACGCTAGAGCGCATTATCTACGGCCAATCGACTACTGCGGATACACCAGCGCTGCAACTGCTGGCGCTCAGTGATTCACTCAGCCCGGAAGATGTCGCCCTCTGGCCGACCCTGGTGGCCCTCGAACCGCAGGCCCACGCTTCCAAACGTGCGTCGCAAACGCTGGGGATCTTCACCGGGCCGGGCCGCAGTTTCCTGCTGGTCACGGCCTATAACACCGATTCCGACCGTACCATCTACGAATACGTGCAGGTCCCACGCAAGCTGCTGCTTCAGGCGGCGGGCAAGCTCGAACCGCTGGCCGCGCTGGTGCTGGAAGCGCCGGAGGAAGCGGAATTCAGCAGTCCTCTGCCACCCCTGGAGACGCCGGACCTGACTCCCTGGAGCTTCGAAGAACGCCTGAATCACTTTCGCGCCCTGCTGGACGATTACGGGCAGGGGCACATCGGGCCAGTGCTGCGGCTGCTGGCGGCGGCGCTGGACGCACGCCATCTGCTGATCTGCGCGCCCGGCAAGAACACCACCTCACGTCTGAGCCTGGTCGAGGGCTTGATGGCTCTGCTGCCTGCCTATGCCCGGCCTGAGTTGAGCTTTTCGACCCATGTGAGCCAGGCGGACGGCTTGCAGACGAAGGTGATTTTCGCCAGCATGGACCTGGAGACCGAGCGCTGGCTGGTGGATGCTGAGATGCCCGCTTATCTCGATCAGAAGCTGCTGGACCAGCCTTACATCGCACTGCTGCACCGTCTGTGGCAGGACGACAGCGAAGCCTTTATCCATGCGCTGGACGATCTCGACGCGCTGGCCGATAAGCTTCTGCCCACCGCTGCCGACCTGGCGGAGGGCCTGAGCGCGCTGGCCGAACAGGTCGAACTGAATCAGAGGCTGCGCGCGGGCGAAACAGTAGACCCGGACCAGGTGAAAGCGGTCATGCAGAGCGATCTGCCGCTGAGCGAGGACCTCGAACTGCTCTACGCCCGCCAACTGCTGGCCCAGGCGCTCGATTCGCGCGATACGGACGCCGCGATGCTGGTCGCCAGCCGGATGGATGCCAACCCGGCCTTAGACGAAGCCCTCCACGAGGACCTGAGCGAAGCGCTGGAAAACCAGCCGGACGCCGTTTACGTCTTCGCCCGCACCCGCCTGAGCGATGCTGTCGAACCGGATGCCCGCTGGCTGGAGCGGCTGCACAGCGCGGCGCTGGTCTCGCTGCACGTGGCGATCAACGATGCCGATGGCGAAACGATCATCAACTGGCTGCGGCTGATCGCCCGCGAACCGGACAGCTATGGTCTGGCGCAGATTTTGCACGAGGGCATACTGGCGACTCAGGAGCGCACCCACGACGACCCGGACCTGGCGCGCTCGCTGCTTAGCCTTGCCACCAAACATGACCCGGATTCGCTGGATATTCTGCTGGCCGATAAGGATCTGCTGGCCGCCCTGCCGAACAACCTGGGCGAAGTCCTGCGCGATCACGCCGGGGAACCGCTGCGCCTGCTCGAAGTGCGCGGCCTGGAAACTTTCCTGATCGCAATGGCGCGCTCGGCACAGGCTCAGGCCAGCGCTAATTTCACGCCAGAGGTGATCGACCAGCTCTGGAAAATCTACACGACCGGCGGCAGCATCAATCTGCCTTTGCATTTCCAACCGGCACAGATCATCGAGCGCCTGATCGACGATGGCGTCAACTGGCTGCCTGCCGAGAGCCAGAGTCAGCTGCTGCAATTGATGCTGGCTGATGGGCGCGACGAGATTTTCCAGCAGTTTGCGGCCCGGCTGGCGGATCAGGACCTGCTCGAAGCGCTGCTGCCCGCCGCCCTGCACGAAAGCCAGCGCAGCATCGACGATGTGATTACGCTCACCAGCCAGCTTGTCGCCAGCGAGGTCATCGACCAGCACATCGCGCTCGACACCTTCGTGGCGATCCTGGATACGCGCCAGTGGCGGCAAAGCACCCTGCCGCTGGTGGAACATCTGGCCCGCATGGTGCAGCAGAATCCGGCGCTGGACATCGACCAGGCGACCATCTGGCAGCTTCTGGACATCGCCATGAACGCCCGTTCAGAGCCGGTCGCCCGCATCAGCGCGCAGCAGGTCATGAACGACATCGAACGCAGCACCGTCGAAGACGGCGCGGACGCCGCAGCCGCCGACAGCGAGCTTATCGAAACGCTGAGCCAGCTTCAGCATTATTTGCAGTGGAGCCAGCACACGCAGCAGTACGCGCTCAAACGCTGGCGCGATTTCATCCGCGCGCAGGCGCTGGTCCGTCTCACGCGGCTGGATAAAGCGCTCGAAGGCAAGAAACCCCTGGCCGAATATCGCTCGGTGGTCCAGACGACGCTGGCCTTCCGCCGCATGTTAGGCAATCGCAGCCTGGGCGAATTCGCCAGCGCGGTCAACACAGTCTACGCGGTGCTGGAAGACATCGCCGAATCCTTCGATCCTTCGCCCCGGCGCGGCACCAGCTTCGACTTTGAAACCGTCCGCGCTGAACTCGACGCCAATCACGAAGCCCTCAACGAGCACGAATGGCGCATCCTGGCGAAGAATTTCAAAGAACTGGCGGCCTTGATCGGCGAGATGGGCGATAACCGCAGCAAGAGCAGCCTCGTGCGGCAGAACGTGGACCGCTCGCTGCTATCCGGGGAACATCAGCCTGAAAGCGCGGTCGATGCTATGAAATGGATGGCGGGCTACCTGGAAGGCTCGCAGGTCCGCAGCGCGGATAGCGACGAATAGCTAAACGCGCCGGTTGACTCCCTACTTTATCATCACCGGCTTCGAAAACTGTTGCAAGGTCTCGACCAGTTCGCCAATTTCGCGGCGGTAATTGCGGCTCCAACGCAGGTCAAACCAGGAGTCGCCGGTCACTTGCACCAGCAGGACGTGCCCCGGATCGCCATCAATCAGTAGCGGCAGCACCGGTGTCTCCGTGCGGCGGGCATGGTCCAGGGCATAACCGACCCACTTCGATTCGGTCGTGTATTTCGAGAGAAAGAGCAGGATCACCGCGCTGTCACTCAGGCGCTGGTCCAGCTGAGAGGTCCAGGCGGTAGTGCCGGGGGTCAGACGCTGATCGGGCCACACGGCAAAGCCCAGCGCGCGCAGCAGATCGCGGAAGCGGCGCACCCGTCGTGACGTCTTTATGGCTGTAGCTGAGAAAGACAAGCTGGCCCATGAACGAATCCTGATCCTGGCTCTATAGTACCAAAGAACAGGCCGTGCCGCTGTTTAGAATCGCCTGAGTAGCCGCTGTGCCGCCGAATGAATTCGACGGCAAGGTCCCAAGTCCCCTCGGGACTCACGGAATATAGAATCCTGAAAAGATTTGGATTCTTGCCGGGTAATTCTTGGCCTGCCTACTCTGGTCGCAGCGCCGCGAAACAGGTATGCTAGAGACATCATGATCGAATTTTCCTGCCATAGCTGGGCCTTCAACGACCTGACTCTGCCGGAAGCGCTGGGCACGATTGCCCGCCTGGGATTTCCGCTACGTCGATATTGGCAGCGGGGCGAACCTCAACGCAGCCCGTGCTGCTCAGAACCCGGAGGCCGTCGCCGCCGAGATCAAGCAGGATCTGGCGACCTTCAACCTCAAAGTGGCCGATCTTTACCTGATGCTGCCGCGTATCTCGCTGGACGACGAGGACAAACGCCAGCAGGACCTCAACCTGTTCAAGGCGCTGCTGCCCTTCGCCCAGGCGCTGAACACGCCCGGAATCACGCTCTCGCCGGGGCTGGTGCATCCTGAAGATGACGTGGAGGCCCGCGACCGCAGTGTCGCCGCGCTGCGTCAGATGCTGCGCCAGGCCAAAGAGGCTGATCTGCGCCTGAGCATCGAGCCGCACCTGGATTCGATGGCCTCGACGCCCGGAAGCGGCGCTCAAGCTGCTCGACGAGGTGGCCGGGCCTGGAGATCACGCTGGATTGGGCGCACATGATCTGCCAGGGCATCCGCGATAAGGACCCTCAAGCCGCTGCTGGAGCATACGCGCCATGTGCAGCTGCGGCAGGCGGCCCGCAATAAGCTGCAAACGCCTTTCGACAAGGGTAAGCTCGACATCAGCGCGGTCTTCGAGGCCCTGCGCGAGGTGGAATACAGCGGCACATCTGCGTGGAATACATGAAGACGACCGGCTGGCACGGCATGGCCGAGGTCGATACGATTAGACGAGAGCGCCCGGCTGCGTGATGCCCTGCGCGAGGCCCGTGACGCCCTCCCAGCGGTGAGCTAAACCATGAGCGATACGATTGTCATCGGCGGCGGTCTGAGCGGTCTGGCGGCAGCCTGGGGCCTGGAACAGCGCGGCCTACCCTACACCCTGATCGAGGTTAAGGGACGCCTGGGCGGCAGCATCCGCAGCGAAACACGCGCTGGATTCACGCTCGACGGCGGCCCCTTTGCCCTGCATAAGACGCGCGACTGGCCCTGGCTGCATGATCTCGGCCTGGACGACGCGCTCTTCGACCTTAGCGACGAGACCTATAACCAGCCGCTGGTGGCCTTCAAGCAGGGGACGCAGGCGCTGGTCGATGCCCTGGCGCGCAAACTGGACAGCGGGCGCATCATCCACCGCATGGCTGTCAGCAGCCTGGGCACGATTGACGAGCGCTTCGCCGTCTGCCTGGAAAACGGGATGGTGCTTCAGGCTGCCGCGCTGATCGTCGCGGCCCCGGCCCGCTACACTGAGCGCATGTTTTACAGCTACGTGCCGGAGATCAGCGACGCACTGCGCGAGTTCCACTACGATACCATCACGCGGGTCTCGTTGGGCTACCGCCGCGAGCAGATCCCCCTGCCGATTATTCCGCCGCCGGACGTGGGCTATGCCTCAGGCTACTGGACCGAGCAATCCCGCGCGCGTCCCACCGGGCCATGTGCTGTTGCAGGTCGGCCTGCGCTGGCCGCTGGATCGCAGCACGCCGGAGGCGCTGGTCGCCCATTTGCAGCACGACATGGGCTGGCCGCATGAGGCCGCCGTGCCCAGGCCGCTTACTGGCCGGAAAGCCACTGCCTCGACCCGCATTACCCGGACACGAGGCGGTGATGGCGCAGATCGAAGCGCAGCTGCCGCCGGGCATCGCGCTGATCGGCAGCGATTACCGCGCGCTGCACCTGGAAGATCGCGTCGATCAGGGGTCTGGCCGCTGCCGCATCCATCGCGGATTGGCTGAACTCCCGCATGTAAGTGCTCAGGCGCGCAGCTTCGCCAGATAGGAGACGCCATCGAACAGGGCGCGGGTAGCGCGAGCCTCAGCCAGCGCGTCCGGGTCCAGCAGGCCAAAGCGTTCGCGGGCGGCTGCCGCCATGCGCAGCGATCCGCCAATGACGACCCATTCCTCCGGCAGCGTTTTCCACCTGATCGAAAACCTGGCGCAGGTTCGGCTCACAGTTCGACCGCTGCGTGGCGGAACAACGACTGTGCCGCCAGATGTATTCGGGGTCCGCGCCGCGATGGCTGGGCGCGCGAGTCAGCACCAGATGAAAACGCGGCGAATCGAAGACGCTGAGGTAGTCTTGAATTTTCTTATCGTCCAGCAGGCCGACGATCAAGCGCACTGGCTGAGTCGTTCCGCTGAGGCGCACAATCTCGCTGTAGAGATAGCGCGCCGCTTCCGGTGTGTGGCCGCCGTCGATCAGCAGCTTGTGGCTCTTCAGCGCGATCCGTTCCAGCCGCCCTGGCAGAGGCCGCAGTTTGAGCGGATGCGCGAAGGGACGGCGCGGAATAATGCCTCGTTCGAGCAGATTCTCCCAGGCAGCCAGCGGCAGCGAGAGATCATGCCTCTCGCGCGGCACACAGGGGCCGCCGGTCAGGTTCAAGCGGGCGTGTTTATGGTAGGCTTCGGCGTAGAGGATGCGGTAGACGCTGAGGTCCTGCTTGAGCGTCACCGCGTGACCGCCCGGCTGGATGATCCCGGCCTTGTGCCAGGCCACCGAACTGAGCGTCCCGCCCAGCATGGCCGCGTGTTCGTCTTCGATACGGGTGAAGACCGCCAGCGCGTTATCGACCACGTTGACCGCGTCCCAGCGCCCGCCCAGGCCGATCTCCAGCACGACCACGTCCGGCTTCTGCTGCGCGAACCACCAGTAAGCCAGCGCCGTCGCGTTCTCGAAGGTGCTGTACTGCCGCCCGACCTGCGCGGCAGCGGCGCGCACGGCCTCGGCCCCGGCGATGAACTCTTCCGGTGTAATCATGCGCTCATTGTAGACGAAGCGTTCGCGGAAGCTGTGCAGATGCGGGCTGGTGTAGAGGCCCACATTGAGGCCATTGGCGCGCAGCAGTTGGGCGATGGTGGCGCAGGTGCTGCCCTTACCGCTGGACCCGGTGACGACGACCGCGCAAAGCTGCCGCTGCGGGCTGCCCAGGGCGCTCAGAAGCTGGCGCATGGGCCGCAGGCTGAAGACATACTCGCCGCGCCGGATAGGCTGGCACAGACGGTCCAGGGCTTCAAGATAAGCGGTCGAGGGCGGCATGATGCAATTTCGTAAGAGAATACTAACCTCAAATTTAGCAGCGTGGAAGCATTTGCGCAACGCTCGGCTGGCTGAAAATGCGCGCAAGTCCGGTACAGATAGGGCACGATTTTAGCATTGGGCAAGGGCCAGGAAATAAGGTTCATAGCGAAACGCATGAACATTCAGACCCATCCGCAGCGGCACCGGCTGCCCTGCGCTGCGCTCAGGAGCCACGACATTACAAAGACAGGACCTCATGACCGAACAGAAAGTACCGGACTTCATCCAGCCTTCCCCGACGATCAGCGGCGTCTACCACGCGCCGATCCGCGTCTTCGAAGACTCGCGCGGGCGTTTTATGGAGACCTTTCGCCGCGAATGGTTCCCCTGGATCAACTGGGAGAAAATGCAGGGCAACCGCTCCGATAGCAAGCAGCACGTCCTGCGCGGCCTGCATTATCACCTGCACCAGATCGACTACTGGTACGTCAGCAAGGGCATGATTCGCGTGGCGATGGTCGATCTGCGGCCTTCCTCGCCTACGTACAAGGCGGTCGAAACGCTGGAGATCGGCGACGACAACAACATGGGCGTCTTCGTGCCGATGGGCGTGGCGCACGGCTTCCTGGCCCTGACCGACGCCACCCTGACCTATATCGTCAACAATTACTACGATGGCGGGGCCGACGAACGCGGCGTGGCCTGGAACGACCCGGCGCTGGCCGTCCCCTGGGGCATTGAAGAACCACTCATCTCCGGGCGCGATGCCGACAACCGTCTGCTGAGCGCCATACCTATCGGACGAACTACCGGATTAAGCAGAAGGGCTGATTGACCGCTATAATAGCCTCAGACGAGGAGAGGTCAATCATGCGCATCTTAGCGGTTGCCCTGCTGATTCTACTTCAAGTTGTATCAGGCGTGCTGGCTCAGGATGAGGCGCACATTCGCATTCCCGCGTTAGAGGTCGATTCAGCGCTGACCGAGTTTCGGCTGGCGCGCACGACCTGGCGCATCAGTCCCTGGGCGACCGGAGTGGGGCACCTGGAAGGCACCGGCTGGTTCGGCACGCCGGGCAATACGGTGCTGGCAGCGCATTCGGTCCTGCCGGGCCGCCGACCGGGCCTCTTTGCCCATCTGGACAGCCTCGCGGAAGGCGACGAAATCTTCATCGACCTCAATGGGGAAAGCCGCCGCTACGTCGTGACTGGCGTCAGCATCGTCTCGATGTACGATACCGCTGTCGTTGCCCCGACCCCTGACGAACGCCTGACGCTCATCACCTGTGATGCCGCCTCCTATGACCCGCAGCACCAGCTTTACCAGCAGCGCATCGTTGTCACAGCCGCCCCTGTCTGATCCCATCAGTACTCGTAGGGACACGTGTCTGCGATTGACCGGAACAACATCAATTCCGATACCAGCTGGTGATGTAGGTGGAGCCTTCCGGCTTTTCGATATCGGGTTCGTCGATGACCAGCGTGCCGGTGATGCCGTATTCCTCAAGACCCGACTGGAAATGATTATAGGCGATGCCAATATCCAGATACTCCGGTTCGCACATATACAGCGGATGATCGGCCAGGCCGCTGACGAAATAGAAATGAACTTGAGACAGATCCCTGCTGAAGACCAATCGCCAGGACTGTTTGTTCTGGGCCGAAGGACCGATTCGGACATAATGCAGGGCCTGCCGGAACTCGCCAGCCCGGTCGCCGAGGGGCTGGTCAAAATGCTCGTAGAAGAACAGTTCATCGTCCGGCTTTCTTTTCTTTGCCTTGAGAAAGGAGCGCATCACGCGATCTTTCACACGCCGGTTCTCAGCCGGATAGCCAATTGGCGTGATGGCGGGGATGATCTCTTCTTTTGCCAGCGACAGGTGACTCATCGCCTCCTGTTTTCTGAATCGCCCGCCTAACCAGCAGGTACCGATTCCGACGGAGGTCAGGTAGAGGACGATGTTTTCCAGCACATAAGCGTAATCAAAGAGGCGCGTCGTGTCTTTCGTGCAACCGCCCAGAATGTAGCCCTGGGCATTGGCGATGACGCCGTAGGTACCGATCTGCTTCTTGCCGTCGCCTTCATCCTCAATAACCACTTCGAACCGGGGGTGACTGCCAAAGGGGCCGATCAGGTACTCTGGGGCCTTAATATAGGCCCGGATTTTATCCAGATCAGCGGGTTCCAGCGGCGTGTTAAGAAAAGTGCGGGTGCTTTTGCGCTCCTCGATGACATGATGTGTTAGGATGGCATTCATGAGTTGATGTCCGTTTTATTGCGAGTGACTACTTGCATAAAGTGTAATACAATTTTTATTGCAAGTCAACACTCGCATTAAAACACGCGAGATATGGAGCCACCAATGCCCAAAGTCATTGACGATGAAAATGTCTTTCGTGCCGCCATCGAGATTCTGGTGCAGCAAGGCTATGAAAATGCCACGACCAAAGCCATCGCTGCCGCCGCAGACGTCCACGAGGCCACGCTGTTTCGAAAATACGGCAGCAAGTTCGACTTAATCCATCAGGCAATTCAGCATCAATTGACGGATACCCCCTTAAACCACCTGCGCTATACTGGCGCGCTTCAGGCCGATTTGCTGGCGATCCTGGAGGCCTACGTCGAGACCAGCAAGCTGCACGGGGAAATCATGCCGCTGCTGTTCGTGGAAGTGGCGCGCGATCCATCGCTTCAGCCCTTCCTGGACAGACCTCTGAACAATATTCGCTTGATTCTGGACATCATTGAAGCCTATCAGACACAGGGGCTGCTGAAACAGGAAGCGTCACAGATAACGCTCTATTCGCTCATCGGCCCGATCATGCTCTGCAATATGGCCCAGAGAGCAAGCACCGACGCAGCGCAGTTCGAACTGGATCTGCAGCAGCATCTGGAGACTTTCCTGTTTGGCAGGAGTCAATGAAGCAGCACAGATTCCCTGACACCCCAATTAATTAGGGGCATTGACAGGCGTTTTTCCTACTAAGATGATAACGGCATATTTCTCAGGACACGTCATGCTCATTTCGCTGCTCGGTCTCATCGTGTCCGTTCTGGCGTTCCAGTTCTTCAGCAATGCCCTGAACAAGCCGGTGAGCAATAACTTCAACCTGGCCGTTATCCTCAGCCTGCTGATTCTCAGCGGCTTTGGTGTATTGGTCTTTATGGTGCTGATCGTGTTGTATCTGTGGCAGAATGCCAGCCACCTGCGACAGCGCTTCGATAAGCTGCGCCGGACGCTGCGGTCATCGCCGCAGTCGGAATTCGGGCACGAATGGAGCAACCGCCCGGACGCGAGCTACGAAGACTCGCGCCGCTACAGCCGCGAACGGGGTTCGCAGACGGCCTTCCGCTTGAAATGGGACAGCCAGCCGCCCGCGATGGACGGCACAGGCCGGCCTACAGCACGCGGTGACAGGACACGAAATGACCCGGCGACACTTCGATCAGACCGGGGTCCGGTTCCTGATAGCACAGACCAAAACGCACCGGGCAGCGGGTATTAAAGTTGCAGCCAGGCGGCGGGTTAGCCGGGCTGGGCACATCGCCCGTCAGGATGATCCGCTGCGCCTGTTTCTCTTTGACCGGGTCCGGCACCGGCACGGCAGACAGCAGCGCCTGCGTGTAGGGATGCAGCGGGTTTTCATAGAGTTCAGAGGCCGGCGCGAGTTCGACGATCTTGCCCAGGTACATCACGGCCACGCGGTCGCAGATGTGCCGCACCATGCTCAGGTCATGGGCGATGAACAGGTAGGTCAGGTTGCGCTCGGCCTGCAAATCCTCCAGCAGGTTGACCACCTGTGCCTGAATCGACACGTCCAGGGCCGAAATCGGCTCGTCGGCCACGATGAAGCTCGGCTCTAAGGCCAGTGCGCGCGCGATGCCGATACGCTGCCGCTGGCCGCCGGAGAATTCATGCGGGTAGCGGTTGACGTAATAGGGGTTCAGGCCCACCCGCTCCAGCAGCGATTGGACATATTCCTGCTGTTCTTTCTTGCCCATCACGTTATGAATGCGCAGCGGCTCGCTGACAATGCGGCCCACCGACATACGCGGGTTGAGTGAGGCATAAGGGTCCTGGAAAATCATCTGCATCCGGCGGCGCATCTGGCGCAGATCTTCGCCCTTCATCGTCGTCAGTTCGCGGAAGACTTCCTGACCGCCGCCGTCCACGTCTTTCAACTGGACTGAGCCTTCAGTCGGCTCGTAAAGCTGCAAGATGGTGCGTCCGGTCGTGCTTTTGCCACAGCCGGATTCACCCACCAGCCCCAGGGTCTCGCCTTTATAGATGTCAAAGCTGATGTCATCCACCGCCTTGACCGCTCCGACCTCGCGCTGGAAAATCAAACCGGCGGTAATCGGGAAATGCTTCTTTAAGCCGCGCACCCGGACCAGCACATCTTTCTCAGCGCTGTCACTTGCTACGGCGGCCTGACTTTGCAGGGCACTCATGCTTCGTTCACTCCTTCAAGCAGGGGTTCGACACTTCGAACATCCACCCAGCAGGCCATCGTGTGCAACTCGTTGTCTGCATCCGGCACTGTTTCCAGTTTGGGGGTTTCGCTCAAGCATTTGTCGATCCGGTAGGGACAGCGGTCATAAAAAGGGCAGCCTTGAATGGGGTTGCGCATATCCGGCGGCGAACCTTTGATCGAAATCAGGCGCTGTTCCTTCGCATCCAGGCGCGGCAGCGATTGCAGCAGGCCCAACGTATACGGATGGCGCGGATCATTGAAAACCAGTTCGACCGGCCCCCGTTCCACAATCGTCCCGGCGTACATGACGTTAATCGTATCGGCGATCCCGGCCACCACACCCAGGTCATGGCTGATCCAGATGATCGCCATGTCGAACTCTTCGCGCAGGCGCTTCACCAGATCGAGGATCTGCGCCTGAATGGTCACATCCAGCGCGGTCGTTGGCTCGTCGGCGATCAGCAGCTTGGGATTGCAGGACAGGCCCATAGCGATCATCACGCGCTGGCGCATCCCGCCCGAAAACTGGTGCGGGTAATTATCCAGGCGGCTCTCGGCATCAGGAATGCCCACCAGGGACAGCAGTTCCGCTGCACGCACGCGGGCCTCGTTATTGTTCATGCCCAGGTGCAGTTTGAGCGCCTCGGTGATCTGCGAGCCAATGGTCAACACCGGATTGAGCGAGGTCATCGGGTCCTGAAAGATCATGGCGATTTCGGAACCGCGCACCAGGCGCATCTGCTCCGGCGAGAGTTTGAGCAAATCGCGGCCCCGGAAGGTCACCTCACCATCTTCCACCTTGCCGGGTGGGCTGGGGATCAAGCCCATCATCGCCAGCGAATGCACACTTTTTCCACTGCCGCTTTCGCCGACGACGCCCAGCGTTTCGCCTTCATCCAGGGTATAGGACACACTGTTGACCGCGTAAACGGTGCCTTCCTGAGTATAAAATCGGACTACGAGGTCCTTGACATCCATGAGTACGGTCAAGCGTGGCCCTCCTTTCATGTCTCACATTATGATACTTGCTAAGTGTAGGCGGATATTGTATCAAACTATCTACCCATGTTCAAAAAAGAAGGTTCACCCCAATTGGATGAACCTTCGATATTGGGCAGATTTATGGCACTTATTCAGCGACCTGGGCCAATTCAGCCGCCAGCATCCCCTTTAGCAGGCGCTCCATGGCGATGGTGTGGCTGGAAACACCGCGCAGCCGGAAGGAGTTGCTGTCGCAGTTCCAGCGTCCCTGGTCATAGCTCACGACATGATCGCCATTGTTCCCCTTAATCGTCACCTGAAAGCGCGTGATACTCATGCGGTCGGTCTCGTCAGCGTAGCGAGTCGCCTTTTCGACATCGCTCACCACGTTCTGGCCGGGGGCATAGGGAACAGGCGGGATCTTCAGCATGGGGCGCAAGACGCGCTCCATTGTCATTACGTGCGGGCAGATCCGATGGGCTTCAAAGCCGGAGCAGCTGCAATGCCACTGATCGCCATCCAGACTCAGTGTGTAAGTATCGTTATCTCCGCGAAAGACTAGCTCAAGCTGGTTAAAACTGATCCTTTCCGGTTCTTCAGCGTAAAGACGGGCCTTGTCGATCTGGCTTATCATGCCGTAGTCCATTGGAATGAAAACTCCTCTTCTCTATACTAATGGGCTGAAATAAAAAACACGCGGCTTGGAAGCGAACCAAACCGCGTGCTGAAGGTCTTTCCCAGACTGTTGGCTAAGCATATCCATAGAGATGAAATCTCCTTCAATGCCAACTTAAGACCAGTTTATGTCACGATTAAACAATTGTCAAATAACGTTCACGAGAGAGTCATTCAGCGGCAGTCCACCAGCTCAAACGGCTCAGCAGTGGCGATGACAGCCTCCGGCGGAGTCGGCAGATCGGTCGGGATGACGTAGTAGCGGATACCTTCCTGCTGGCAGATTTGCAGGCGAACGGAATGCGGCTGCGAGTAGAAGGTCCGGTTCAGTTGAATGCGCCGCCACCACTCCAGAAATTCGCTCGGATAATAAGGATGCGTCTTCATCTCGACGAAGAGCGGGCGCTGCGCCTGCATCTTGAAATCGCTGAAATAGCCGATGTCGGTCAGGCTGGCCGGGACCATAATCACGTCATCGACCTGGGTGTGCTGCCGGGTCACGCTGGCGATCCAGGCGAGGCTGCTCGGCGCAGGGGCCGGATGCTGCGCGACCAGCTCTCCGGCGGTCATCACCAGCAGCAGCACGCTGAAGAGCCGGACCAGCAGCGGCCATGCGCCCATCGCACTGTGCCAATCGCAGCAGGCCGAAGCCCACGAAAGCCAGGATCACAAGCTGGCTGATCGGGTACAGATAGATGCTGCCGCGCCACAGGTGCATCAGCGCCAGGCCCTCGCTGCGGGTCGCCATGACGGCCAGGATGCCCGCCAGCACAACCATGAGGCCCGCCCACATCAACCAGCGCAGCAGCCCCGGCACCTTCCAGATCAGCAAGATGGCAGCGGCCACCATGAACAGAATCTTCTGCGCCTGCTGCGCGCTCCACCACAGCCAGGGCAGCGTGTGATGCGGAATGCGCACGGTTGCCAGGAGATGTTCGGTTTCGGCAGCGCCCGGCTCCAGCGCAAAGGCCAGCGGCCCGCCGATAAACACCGGCAGATTCGCCAGGCCGAAGACCAGCAGCATCTCGACCG
Source organism: uncultured Chloroflexia bacterium (assembly GCA_963772595.1). Lineage (GTDB taxonomy): Bacteria > Chloroflexota > Anaerolineae > Aggregatilineales > Phototrophicaceae > CAVYXZ01. The sequence continues at coordinate 876,364 of CAVYXZ010000007.1, forward strand.
CAGGCCGTACTTTGCGCCGCGCCAGCAGCCATATTGCGGCAGCCATAACCACAATCGAAAAGTGGACCAGATAGCCCTCGTGAATGTTCGTGGTAATCGCCAGCAGCAGCACGGCGATGCGCCAGCGCCCGTAGAGCATCAGCGCAATCGCCAGCAGGCCTAGAACGGCGAATTCGCTGGGCTGCAAATAGCGCGCGAAGATGTACTGATTGGCGAGTCCGTCGATCTCCCACAGCCGCGACCAGCCCTGCACCGCCTGACTCAGACCGAGACCGTCGAGCAGCGCGATAGAATCCGGCCAGCAGCGCGGGGACGTTCTGCAAGATGACGTAGCTGCCCAGCACGAGCAGGCTGAATTCGCGCCGTCGTTGCAGCGTGCCATCCGCCCCGGCCAGGGCGTCATAGACTTTGCCGATGATGAGCCAGAAGGCCAGCAGCAGCAGCAGATAAAGCGCGATCTCCAGGGCATCCGACCCGGCTTCGAGTAAACCGAGCCGGTCCAGCCCGGCGACCAACTGGCTGAAGACCGGGTGCGTGGGGCGCGTCTGGACCACCCAATCGTATTGGAGGAAGTCACGCCCGGCTAAATACAGCCCGCGCCCATATTTGTCATTCTGATTGGAGTAGAAAAGATCATGCGGCCAGGCGGTGATGACCGCCAGGACCAGCAGCAGGATCACCTGCCCGGCGAACAGGCGCTGGCGCATGTCCAGCGGTGCGCCTAGACGCGGGTGACGTAGCTGCCGTCTTCGGTCTTGACTCGGATCGTATCGCCTACGTTGACGAACATCGGCACCCGTACTTCCAGGCCGGTTTCGACCGTGACGCGCTTGGTCGGGTTGTTGGCCGTATCGCCCGCGACGGCCATCTCCGAATCGGTCACTTCGACATCGACGGTCGTGGGCAGCTCGTAGTCGATGATTTCGTCACCGTATTTCAGCAGCTTAATCACCAGGTTCGGCTTGAGGTATTGCACATCGTCGCCGAAGAGGCTGCGGTTCATCTGCGGCTGTTCGTAGGTTTCCGAATCCATAAAGGTCAGGAACTCGCCATCGTCGTACAGATACTCAACCTGTACCGCCTCGACCCGGATGTCATCGACCCGGTTGCCGGAATTGTAGGTTTTCTCGAACTGTGCGCCGGTCCGCATATTGCGTACCAGCACCCGAATTGTGGCCGACCCCCGCCCCGGTTTGTTGTGCGAATAATTCACGACTTTGAAGATGTCGCCGTCTTCAGTGTAGGTCGTGCCCTTGCGCAGTTGATTTACGTCGATTGCCATACTTTTACCTTCATCTGGGATGCTGTACAACCGGGCAGTATAGCAAAAAAATGCGTCGCTGAGTATCCCGTGCGTTACATGCGCCCGATCATGTCGAAAGACATCGGCGTTCATCAGGCTTCCAGGCTGCTCAGGAAGGCTTCGACGATCTGGCGGAATTCATCGGGATGATCCAGGTTCGGCAGATGGGCCGAGTCCTCGATGACGACCTTACGCGCCGTCGGGATCTGCTCGGCCATGTAATCCGCCGCCGCTTTGATGTAGGGGATGTCATAAGCCCCGACGATGGCGAGAATCGCTACCTTCAAATCAGCCAGTCGCCCAGCTGCCGGAGGAGTGAGATCCGCCCGGCGCTGACCCAGCCCTTTGGCTTCGTGACTGAGCGCCAGCCGGTTCATCGTGTAAGCCAGTTGGCGCATTTCAGGATTGATAAGATCGGTGCTGCGCCCGATGCCCTCGAACCAGATCCGCGTCTCGACCTCGGCCACGCGGTCCCAGTCCTGCGCTTCATAGGCGGCCTCCACCTGGGCGAATTCCTCAGGTTCCGGCGCGTCGAGATCCAGGCCGCTCGGTCCCGAACCGACCATGATGAGCGCCCGCACCCGCTGCGGCTCCGCCAATGCCAGGTCCATCGCCAGCCCGCCGCCCATCGAACAGCCCATGAACACCGCAGGAGTCTCGATCTTGAGTGCATCCAGCAAAGCAGTCAGGTCCGTCAGGTTGCGATATTCACCGTCCACTGGCTCGCTCTTACCATAGCCGCGCATGTCGTAGCGCAGCACGCGGTAATGCCGGGCAAAGTAGGCGAACTCATGGTTCCACTGGCGGCTGTCTGCCACCCCGGCATGAATCATGACCAGACTCGGTCCCTGTCCAGCGATCTCGTAATACAACTGCGCCCCATTGATCGCGGCCAGCCCTGTTTCAGAATTTACAGCAGACATGGTATATTTTCCCCCGTGCGGACAACGCACCCAAGCATAGCACGTCTGTTCTGTATTGTGCAATAGTCGAGACCTGTCTGAAGTGGAGCGACAGAGCTTGTGAATTTAGACGCCTATTTCGAGCGCATTGCTTACGATGGCCCCACCACGCCGGATGTGGAGACGCTCTGCGGCCTGCACCGGGCGCATTTGCTGGCGGTCCCCTTCGAAAACCTGGACATTCACCTCAAGCGGCCTATTGTGCTGGATGAGGCCCGTCTGTTTGAGAAGATCGTCTACCAACGGCGCGGCGGCTTCTGCTACGAGCATAATGCCGTCTTCGCGGCGGTGCTGCGCGGGCTGGGTTTCGAGGTCGAGATGCTGGAAGCGCGAGTCGGCGCCAAAAACTGGGACAGCGGCAAGCCTTATAACCACATGACGCTGCTGGTCACTTTAGACGAACGCTGGATGCCTGATGTCGGCTACGGCGACTCGTTTATGGACCCGCTGCGCCTCGATTACCCCGGCGAGCAGGCGCAGGCGAACGGCGTCTTTCGCGTGCTGCACGACGAGACTGAAGGCGTCTATGCACGCCAAACTCAGTCCGGCGACTGGCACGACGAGTATCGATTCCGGCTGGAACCACGCCGCCTGGAAGACTTCGAGCCGGGCTGCCGCTTCAACCAGTATTCGCCGCGCTCGCATTTCACCCAACAGCGCATCTGCTCGCTGGCGACCCCAACGGGCCGCATCACCCTCAGTGACCACCGCTTCATCGTCACCGAGAACGGCCAGCGCACCGAGTATGATCTCGACAGCGAAGCCGAGTTCAAACGTCACTTGCTGGAATATTTCGGCTTTGAATTCTAAGCTGCGTGTTTGTACAGCGCGCTGAGAATCCGTAAGCGAGGGCAACCACCACGACGGTTTTTGAAGTCCCGCCCTGAAATCCCTCCCCGAATTCAGGGCGGGCTGGCGCAGTGACTTCAGGCCTGCTCCCATTGGCGCAGGAGATCGAAGACTTCCCCGAAAGACGTGTCCTCGTGATAATAATCCTGGAGCGACTGCCAGAGCGCAGGGTGCGGCATGGCTTCCGGGTGAACCTGCCAGACCGCATGATAGGCGTCCACCAGGCTCAGGCCCTCTTCTTCCTTCAGCGCAGCGATAACAAAGCTGACCGAGCGGCTGATTCCCGCGCCGCAGGCCACCAGCACACGGTGTTCCATTGCTTTCTGCGTGTGGATAAATTCGAGTCCGCTTTGCAGGGCGGGTATGGGGAGCGGCACACCATCGTCTACGGCCAGATAGAGGCTGATGACCCCAGGCTGCCGTACATCTTCAGCCAGATGCAGCATGGCCTTGATCTGGCAGCGGCGCAGTAGATCCGGGTCCCGCGAGTTGAGGTAACGGCCAACAAAAAGCCAGGGGCGGACCTCATCCATGTGATCCCAACCCCTGGCTCGTGATGCTGTGCAAATGAGTCGGCCTAGAAAAAGCTGCCGTGACTGTTGACGCTGACGTTCGCGCCCGGCAGCGTATTGAGGAATTCCTCGTTGCTGTCGGTCTGGCGGAACTGAGTCAGGAGCTGTTCGTAAGCGCCGACGTAGCCCATATCCGGGTCCTCTGACAGATGCGCCACCATGCGCCGCAGGGTGTAAACACGCTGGAGGATGTCCGGCCCCAGCAGCAGTTCTTCGCGCCGGGTGGAGGATTGTTCGATGTCGAAGGCCGGGAACACGCGCCGCTCCTGGAGCTTACGGCTCAGGTGCAGTTCCATATTGCCGGTGCCTTTGAATTCTTCGTAGATGACGTCATCCATCTTGCTGCCGGTGTTGACCAGACAGGTCGCCACAATCGTCAGGCTGCCGCCCTCTTCGACATTACGCGCCGCGCCAAAGATACGCTTGGGCGGATGAATGGCGGAGGGGTCCAGACCACCGGAGAGCGTGCGCCCGCTGGTGGGCACCACCAGATTATACGCGCGCGCCAGCCGTGTGATGCTGTCAAGCAGGATCACGACGTGACGTTCGCTTTCCACCAACCGCTTGGCACGCGCCAGCGCCATCTCGGCCACTTTGACGTGCTGCTGCACCGGGTCGTCGAAGGTCGAGGCGATCACCTCGGCATCGACCGAGCGATCCATATCGGTCACTTCTTCAGGCCGCTCGCCGATCAGCACCATCATCAGATGTACTTCGGGATAATTGTTGCTGATCCCGTTGGCGACCTCTTTCAGAACGGTGGTTTTACCGGCTTTCGGCGGCGAGACAATCAGCCCGCGCTGGCCGCGGCCTATCGGCGCGATCAGGTTCAGCAGGCGGGTTGAGAGAATGCGGGGGTTGGTTTCGAGATTAAAGCGTTCTTCAGGGAAAATCGGGGTCAGGACTTCGAAATTCGGGCGTTTCTTGGCTTCTTCCGGGTTGAGGCCGTTGACCGCATCCACTCTGAGTAAGCCGTAGTATTTCTCCGAGTCTTTCGGCGCACGCACCTGGCCGATGACCATATCCCCGGTACGCAGATTAAAGCGACGAATCTGCGTCTGGCTGACGTAGACATCGTTCGGCCCTGGCAGATACTTATCCGCTCGCAGAAAGCCGATGCCATCGTCCACCACTTCGAGCACCCCACCGCGCAGTTTGTGACCGCGCCGTTCGGCCTCGTCGCGCAGCAGCGACAGGATGAGATCCTGCTTCTTGAGACGACTGTAACCGGAGACATTCGCCTCACGGGCCAATTTCCTCAATTCGTCAAGGGTCTTGCGTTCAAGTTGTGTAATGTCCATAAGGTTGTAGAACTCCGAATGTCACGTATTTCGCCCGCGCAGGCGTACTACAGGTATGAATGTAAGGGGTGGTTCGGTAAACAATCTGGACGCAGTAACGCCCGATGTTATTGAGTTGGTAGAAAGTCGTGCAGAATGAGAAGAAGTGGTTGCTTTCCTGCGATATTCTATCATAATCACAAATATGGGTCTACGTCAAGCGAATATTTGGGATAAATGGGCTTAATTTGCGATAAATTGACAATTATGAGCAATTTGACTGCCGGTTTCAACGTAATCTGGGTACAATAATGAAGAAGTAAGAAGAAGGTCAGAGGGTTATGGTGACGAATACGGTCGGCATCTTACAGCGTGAAAACGCACGCCTGCAGAATGAGAACCAGGAACTTCAGAAGGAACTGACCGAATTACAGGGCTTTGTCGATATCCTGAAGCATCTGTGCCAAATCGAGGATGAAGTCACTGGCGACGCGGATTTACTGCCGATGCTGCGCCGAACCTTCAGCCAGGCGATGGACCTGCTCAACGCGCCAGAAGGCTCGCTGCTGCTGCTGGATGACGAGACCGGCGAACTCAAGTTCGTGCTGGTACGCGGCGCGCTGGCCGAACGGCTCATCAACTACCGCATTCCCGCCGACGAAGGCATCGCCGGTTGGGTGATCCAGAACCGGACCCCGGCCCTGGTGCGGGATGTGCGCCACGACAACCGCTTCTCGCACAACATAGACGAGGAGTTCAAATTTCGCACGCAGTCGATCATCGCCGTGCCGGTCGTCGGCAATCGCAAAATCTTCGGCGTTCTGGAAGCGCTCAACCAGCCCGCCGACGAACCCTTCTCCGATACTGACCTGGACCTGCTGTACCTCATCTGCCGCTTCGTCGGTGAAATCTTAAGTAACGTTGGGCCTTAAGCGACCTTGATCCGTGTATAATACACATCGTAGGTTTAGGTATTTCTTTATAAGACGCGGTATCGAGTGCTGAGTGCTGAGAACAACCAGCGGTGAAGTGTTTGACCCTGACTCAGCACTCAACCCTCAACACTTTCAAACCGAGACGATGGATCGACAAAAACAAAGGAATGCACTGTGAGGCATATTGCTTTGATCCTGGGTATCGGGGCGCTGCTGTTTGGCATTGGGGCAGCCCTGGCTCAGGATACCCCGGCTTTTGACGGAGACACCCTGACGGTCCTGGTCCGCAGCCGCAGCGATCTGGAAATCCTGGTCGATCAGCAGATGGGCGTCGGCGTGCGCCCGGTGGGCTGGTCCGGCAGCCTGGACGTCAACAATCCGCAGCTTCCCATTTTAATTCGCTCTGATCTCGACCTGCTGATGGCGACGCTGGTGGGCCTGGATCACGTCCCGGCGGGCTGGTTCGGCGCACAGCCCAGCACCCCTATCGCCATCGCCCGTGACATTCGCCACGATCTGGAACTGCTGGCGGATGCCGTCGTCGGCTTCAACGTGCGGCCTCCTGGCTGGAACGGCGATGTACCGCTGATGCGCTGCGACCGCTCGAACTCAAAACCTGGTCGCGCTGCTGGAACGCAGCAACCTGTACACACCCAGCGTATCGCCCGATAACCCGGATTACTGCCGCGCGCTCACCAATCAGGTCAGCCAGTTCACCGAGGTCAACCTGCTGACCCAGCCGACCCCGCAGCCGCTGACGGAATCCGCCGCCGAAGCAGAAAGCAGCGCCGATGGAGGCCAGAGCTATTATGCTCTGCCGGAAGTCGCCATCGCCTTCCTGGACCGCCATGCCAATCACCGGGTCGGCATGATCCCGCCCACAGTGCCTTTCGCGCCGGTCGCGCGCAGCTTCGTCCAGTTCTCACATATGACCCTGGTGCAGGGGGAAGACTTCGAGGTCTTCGTCGATTACACCACCACGACTATCGACGAGGCGACCTTTAACAGCCTGCCGGATGTGAACGCCGCGCAGGTCAACGCGCACTGCTCTGCGGATTGGTGCGGGGCCGAAGTCAACGTTGCCAGTCAATCCAGCAGCCAGGGACTCGCCACCACCGGTCTGGTGAGCGCGACCACCAACATCGTCATCTACTATGACGCGGGCGATCAGAACGACATGGCGCGCGTGCGCATGAAGCTCTGTGACCGTCCCGCCGATACGGCCCTGGCGATCTGTGAACCGGTCACCGAGGTCATCTTACCCGATGGCAGTGCTGCCGCCCCGGTCGGCACAGTAGACGGGCTGCTGCAATTCTTCGTGCCTTACACCTACAGCAGCACCAGCGTGCGCTCGGCCAACTTCCACACGGCGGATCTGTGGATCAGCCCGCCCGACTCGCGCTCATAATCGCTACTTTACCGGCATGACACGATCACGCCGGATACGTATATCATTAACGGACATGCTCAATGACTAAATCACAACACTATCTCATCACCGGCGGAGCCGGATTCCTGGGCATTAACCTGGTGCGCTATCTGCTCGAACGCGGCCACCAGGTCAGCAGCCTCGATATCGCCGATTTCGATTATCCCGAACGCAGCCAGATCAACGAGATCAAAGGCGATATTCGGGATCGCGCGCTGGTCGATAAGGCGATGGAGGGTGTCGAGATCGTCATCCATACCGCCGCCGCGCTGCCGCTCTACAGCCCGGAAGACATCTACACGACCGACATCGAAGGCACACGCGGCCTGATCAAATCGGCCTACGAACACGGCGTACAGCGTTTCATCCAGATTTCTTCGACCGCGGTCTATGGCATCCCGGATCATCACCCACTGTATGAAGACGACAAGCTGGACGGCGTCGGCCCCTACGGCGAGGCCAAGATCCAGGCGGAAGAAGTCTGCCGTGCTTACCGCGAAAAAGGCATGTGCGTGCCGATTATCCGCCCCAAGTCCTTTATCGGGCCGGAACGCCTGGGCGTCTTCGCCCTCTTTTACGACTGGGCCAAAGACGGACGCGGCTTCCCCATGATCGGCAGCGGGGACAACCGCTACCAACTGCTCGACGTGGAAGACCTCTGCGACGCCATCTACCTCTGCGCTACGCTGGACCGCGACACGGTCAACGATACCTTCAATATCGGCGCGAAAGAATTCACCACCATGAAAGAGGATTATCAGGCTGTGCTGGACACCGCTGGTTTCGGCAAGCACATACGCGGCTTCCCGGCGGAGCCAATGATCTGGACCTTGCGCGTGCTGGAAGCGCTCAATCTGTCACCGCTGTACAAATGGGTCTACGAAACGGCCTCCAAAGACTCTTTCGTCTCGATTGAGAAGGCCGAAGAAGGTGCTGGGCTATAAGCCCAAATACTCCAACAAAGACGCGCTGGTGCGCAACTATAAGTGGTACATCGACAATCTGGCGCAGTTCGAGCACCAGTCAGGTGTGTCGCACCGTGTCCCCTGGAAACAGGGCGCGCTGGGTGTGGCGAAACTGCTCTTTTAGTCCGCCGGGTGAATCTGCTGTTCACTCTGCCAGACGATGACGTTGTTGCTCGTCTGGATCAAGCCGGAGACCAGCAGGCAGTTGACTTTCAGGCCGGATAGAAAGCGCGCCGTCTGAGCCAGTGTTTCCTCCAGCGGCTTGCGCAGTCCGGCCTGTGCTGCTTTGCAGTCATCGTGATGTAGCACTGCGGCCAGAACAATACTTTCATGGGATTTGAGCATCAACTGCGCCGTGTTGGTAAAGTTCTGGCCCAGATTACCCCCCAGTTCGTTCAACACGAAAATACGGTTGGCCTTCAAATAGGAGGCGGCCAGACGCTGCTGAACCTGAAGGCGCAGCAGTTCGTGATTCAGGCGTTCATCGACGCAGACTTGAACGAGTGCAGCGGGCATAGGGTTTCCTTCTTTCGAACTTCAAAGCACTTCGTAGCGCCAGCCCTGACGTTGATCGCAGCCGCGATACGAGGTCCGGCGGATCAGGCCCTCCGCCTCCATCCGCTGGACGATGTGCATCGCCTGGGGATAGGCGAGTTTCAACTGCCGCCGCAGGAAATCAACCGAAACAACGCCCAGACGATAGACCTCGTCAACGGCTTCGCTGTAGAGAGTCTTGTCAATACGCACAGGCTCGTGATGAATACGAGTTCACATCGGTAAGATATTCGCTTGGCAGATAGTGAGCAGTCGAATCCGTCGTGGCTTCGATGCGAGTCAGAACGTTTGTGACCATAGATTGACAGGTGTACATGATAATCGCTACCATTATAGCAGGTATTGAGACAGGACAAGGCTGAATATGGCGGCTGACCGTATTGGCGACATGACTAAAGCAGCGTTGGAAGCCTTCGTCATTGAAGTAATTGCCAAACGCTTCCAGCAGAGTGATCGACCGGTATCCGAAATTCTGGAATCAATGTGTAAGAACACTATCGAAACAAAACCAGGCCAGCCCTCTATTGTGGAAATGATCCGTGAGGATCGTGACCGTTGAAGCTCATTTTGAACACAATTACTGACTTTCCCGAATACCAGGAAATTGAAACCTCATGGAACTCAAAGCGAACGAATTTAAGCACTCGGCGACTATTGCGCTGGAAGATATCCAACTGCGCACGGCGCTGGACCGGGGCACCCGCAGCGCGGATGCCAAGCGCATCGAGATCATGAACGAGACGACCGGGGCGACGCGCTGCGCCAGCAGGGACGCGGGGCCAAACTGCGCGCCCTGGCCGACCTGCCCGACCTGCTGGAACAGATGGAAGCCAACGTCACCGCGAACGGCGGTCAGGTGCTGTGGGCCGCTGACGCCGCCGAGGCCACGGCAGCAGGTGCTGGAAATCTGCCGCGAACACGATCTCAAGCGCGGTGTGAAGAGCAAGAGCATGGTCACGGAAGAGATCGGCCTGGTGCCCTTCCTCAAGCAGCACGGCGGTCGATATGCTGGAGACCGACCTGGGCGAATTCGTGGTGCAGGTCGATGAAAGCACGCCCAGCCACATCGTCACGCCCATCATGCACATGACCAAAGAGAAGGTCCACGATCTCTTCGTCGAAAAGCTGGGCATGGAGCCGATGACGGCGAAGTGGACCCGACCGCCATGACCAAGTTCGCCCGGCGGCTGCTGCGCCAGAAATATCTGGACGCCGATTTCGGCATCACCGGCGGCAACTTCATGATCGCCGAGACCGGCACGGTCGTCATCTGCACCAACGAGGGCAACGGACGCCTCTCGACCGGGCTGCCGGATGTGCATATCGCCATCGTCGGCATCGAGAAGATCGTGCCGACCTGGGCCGATTACGCCACCCTGGTGCAGACTCTGCCCCGTGCCGCGACCGGCCAGCGCATGACCGTCTACTGCAATATGTTCAACGGTCCCGCCCGTGAAGAAGGCGACGGCCCACGTCATTTCTACCTGATCCTGGTCGATAATGGCCGCAGCGACATCTACGCCAGCGAGTACACCGAAGCCCTGGCCTGCATCCGCTGTGGGGCCTGCCTGAACACCTGCCCGGTTTACCAGAGCGTCGGCGGACACGCTTACGGCACGGTCTATCCGGGGCCGATTGGCTCGATTATCACGCCGCTGCTGATGGGCAAGGAGAACGCTTCACCGCTGCCCTTCGCCAGCAGTCTGTGCGGAGCCTGCAAAGCGGCCTGCCCGGTGGACATCAACATCCCGGATATGCTGCTGCAAGCTGCGCCGGGACCTGGAAGCCGTACAGGACCCGATCTGGAAGCTCGGTATGAAGGGCTGGTCCTTCGGCAACCAGCACCCGCTGCTGTTCCAGGCCGGGGCGAAGGCCGCGGAGTCAGCGACCAGAGCCTTCACGGCAGCCACCGGTCAGGATCACCTGGAGATGCTGCCGCCGCCGCTGGATGGCTGGACGGATTACCGCGATTTCCCGCCCTTCGCCGAGGAAAGCTTCCACGACTGGTGGCGTGCGAATCGGGAGCAATAGTCGTCGATTGTCCGCTTGATGAAAGCGCAGCATGTTCAATAACCGCATTTTCCGCACCACGCCCGAACTCGACTTTCTGCGCGGTCCGCTGCTGAGCGCTTATCTGCGCTTCGAGATTCTGCTCTGGGGGACCATTGTGGTGCTGAGCCTACTGGTGCTGCTGGGGCAGACCTTCCTGCCGACTCCCAGCACCGTCTCTGCTGAACAAGTCACGCCGCAGCTTCTGGCGACAATGGCGGTCAGCCTGGGCGTGGTGATCCTCTTTATCGCCGTGTGGCGTTTCAAAAAATGGGGTGTGATCCTGCTGGCGCTGTGGACGGCAGTGATGGTCGCCGGAGCACTGCTGGCCCTGTTCAGCCCGCCGGTCGATGTCCTGCTGCTGCTGGCGCTGCTGGGCCTCATCGTGGCCCGCTCAGTCATTCTGCTCTTTAGATCCGGCCTAAGTGGCGCTACTTCGAGGGTGGGCTGTTCTAGCGCTGCTTGCTTTGCCGGTGATGGCGCGCCAACAGCTTGCCGTATTCCTGCCACATCAGGGCGAAACCTTTTTCGTCCGGCGCGGGACGGCCCATGCGCTGCAAGATCGCAGCGGCATACATGCGGATGCTTTCGTCGGGGTGCGACAGGGCCTCGATCAGATAAGGCGCGGCGGGGTCGCCAATCTTGCACAGCGCCGCCGAGGCCAACTGCCAGACCTGCTCATTCGGGTGGCCCAGCGCGGCAACGAGACCGGGCACGGCTGTCTCCCCGGCGCGAATTAGAAGCCCCGCGGCTTCCAACCGGATGCGCTGGCTGTCATTGCTCAGCAGCTTCAGCAGCCGCAGGACTGCCGCCTCATCTGCCGCAACAGGCCCCTGGTTGAGGCGTTTGAGAAGTTTTGAGGACATGGTAGTACAGACAAATAATCCATCGCTCTGCACACTACTATGCGCTGCGGTATTTGCTTGCACCTTACACGACGGTAACACTCCGGTTTGAATCCGGGCTGGAGTCTTAACCTTGTCTTCACAAACGGTGGAAATCCGGCGCAACGATTTTCACAAATTGCGCAGCATCGTCATGAACTGCTCGTGGCGAGGATATAGACTTCATAGCCATGCGCCTGCTCGTGAAAGACGGGCCTATAATGCGCGAAGGTTTCATCCAGATTCTTGACTTCATCGGGATAGAGCAGCGGGTTGGCGTAGAATCGCGCAAAATCGTCACTGCTCAGCACAATGTAGTCGATCCGTTAAATCCGGTACATCAGGTAGGGTTGTGGCGGGATGTCGCCCGCTTCAATGTGATACGTCTTCGAGTTCGATAAAAGGCGAATACGGCGAAAGGAAAATCCTGGATTTCGCCGCAGCGTGCGAATCGATCCATGCCTGCGCCGCAGCATTGATTTGAACCTGGGCCGCCTCCTCCTGGTAGTAGCGGATGCTCGCCAGGGCAGGCTGCGCGAGGGCGGCCATGACGCCGATGAGCAGGACACCATACAAGAGACGTTGATTGGGCAGCGCGCGCTGCTGAATAGCTCGAAACAGACGCGACCACAGCCCAGGCGAACAAGAGATACAGGAAGGGTTCAATCAGCAGGAAGGTCTGCAAATTCTTGACTTCATAGCGTGAGGTGAACAGGAAGTAAACCAGCGGGAAGGCAATGGCGATGAGCAGCAGGCGCTTGCGCCGGATCAGCGCATAGACAGCGACACCAATCGCCACCAGAAACGGGATGGCGAAATTCTGCAAGGGATATTCAAGATAGAACGATTGATCGTCCCAACCCGGATGCCCGGTTGAATAATGAGTCATCTCGGCCTGGATGTCTCTGCTGAACTCGTTCCAGTCCAGGACGGCATAGGGGGTTAACAGCAAGAACCCGACCGCGGCACCAATGATGGCCGTCAGCAGCTTCAGGTTGAACAATCGCTGCCACAGCGTCAGCTCTGGACGCAGCCAGTGCGCAGCGGCAATAATGACGACCACCAGCGCCGCGTTATATTTCGATGATGCGGCCAGACCCGCCACCAGCCCCGCCAGGGCATAATCCCACGCACCGCCGTGCCGATAGATCCGGTAGGCAGCCAGTAAGGTGAGCGTGATAAAAAGCAGCGCATAGATATTCGGGTTGGCCCAGGAACTGTTCCGAAACACGGTAGGCGAAGCGACAGCAGCGGCCAACGCAATCAAGCCGCCATACGGGCTGGACGTGAGCCTCCACCCGATGCTGAAGAGAACTGCCAGGAAAATCAGACTGACCCCCGACGCAAAGGCGCGCCCAACTGCGTAGACCTCTGGGCGCGGCACATAGGTCGTGCCCCCGACCAGACCGACCCCTTCGGGAATCGACTGCGGCGAGTTCGAATGTGCCCATCCAGTACAGTGGGAAAAAGGGGAGCGTATGGGCATAAATGCTGAGGCTGGGATAGTTGAAGAAGTGCGGATTGGGATCGCCCGATGTGAAGATGCGCTGCGAATTATTCATGTTGGTCAGCTCATCCCAGTTGTAAGTGTAGGGCAGTCCCAGAGTCACCAGCATCAGCCGCGCCAGGAGTGCGATCACCACGACGCTTACGAGCAGCAGAATGAATAGGTTACGCTGCCTGCGTCCCAATACCTCGGTCTGAGTGTCTTGCATGAGATGGATGTCTCCGAAAAAGTCTTTATGGCATCGGGAGTATAGCGCAAAGGAAAGGGCAAGCGTCCTTGCACCCTGAATTCAGGCTTTTCGAGCAGCCAGAACCTTGAAGCGATTCGTCTGTGCCAGCACGCGCAAATCCGCCAGGCGGGCCTGCATCAGCGCTTCGTAAGGCAGGAAGGCATTGGCAACCAGGATCAACTGCCCGCCCTGCCGCAGATGATCCGGCGCGCCGTCGATGATACGCTGGATCACCGCCGAGGAGGTCTCGAAGCCTTCATGAAACGGAGGATTGCTCACAATGAGGTCGAACTCCGCCGGGAGACCGCTGTAGACATCCGCTGCGTGGACCTGTGCCGGGGGGATGTCGTTGAATTCAGCGGTCACCTGCGCGCAGGCCACCGCCAGCAGATTCACGTCGCTGAGATATACCTCGCGCGCTAACGGACGCAGCGCCGCAGCCGATGACACCGGTACCGCAGCCGAGATCCAGCAGACGCGCCTCGCGGGCTGTTTCATGCAGCGTAGGCTGAGCCAGCAGCAGCGCCGTACCCTCGTCGAGCGCCGCCCAACTGAAGACCCCCGGCAGCGTACCCACCCGGACCGGTCCCAGCGCCGTCTCGAACTCGCGCTGCTGGATCACCGTCGGCAGATCACCCCAGGCCTCCGGCCAGACCGCTTCATCATGTATCTTCGTCGCGGCGGCCAGACGCTGGCGCTGCTTGATGTCGAGGGTGCGGACTGTGCCCGAAAAACTGGGCCGAATCCTTGACAACCGACTTGATGCCCTCGGCATTACCACCGATCATATAGACTGTGCCGCCCGGTTTCAGGCTGCGATAGGCGCTCCACAGCAGCGCGCGGGCAAAGCCCCGGCCCTTGGGTGAGACGATCACCGCCTGATCGAAACGGTCAGCATCTTCTGGAAAGACCGCCTCAGCGATGCGGAGCGTAGCAGTTTCCCCGCTTACTGCGCGCAGGCGTTCGCGCGCGGTGAAATCGACCTCGTGAACCACGACTTGCGCGACCCTACCCGCGATGCTTTCCACCAGACGCGGCGGCGCGGCGAAGAAGAGCAGCACCTGCTCGTCAGGGGCAAAAGTGGATGCGGTCAATGAAACGCGCAAGCATGGTCTGTTACTCCAGAAATGGGTACACTATCGGACAGAATTAAACATGCGAGGACCGCTCATGAGCCGCGATACCATTCTGGCGAAATTACGCCAGGCCCGCCAACCCTTCCCGGATGCGCCGCCGCGCCCGAAGGACTATCTGCCGGTCACACGGCTGGACGACCGCTCTCCCGGCGCGCTGCTGGACCGCTTCACCGAAGAATTGGAAACCCTCAACGGCGAGAGTCTTCGTCGTGCCGGATGAGCGCCATGCCAGCGAAAAGGTCATGGAGCTGCTGAACGCGCACGCAGCCAAGGCTGTCCTGGCCTGGGACTTCCAGTATATCCCGGTCGCCGGGCTTGAGCAGTCTCTGCGCGAGGCCGGAATCGAGATCCACCTGCCGGACATTCACCAGGACGAGCGCCAGGACAATTTATCGAAGCTGGCCGAGGTGCCGGTCGGCCTCACCGGGGCGGATGCCGCCGCGGCCACGACCGCCACGCTGATCGTCAGTACCGGGCCGGGCAAAGGCCGTATCCCGACCGTGCTGCCGCCGATTCATATGGTCATTCTGCGTCAGGATCAGATCGTGCCGCGCCTCGAAGACTGGGTCGCCGCGCAGCAGGCCAGACGGTCACGCAGGCATCAGCGCCGCTTCCAACCTCTGCTTTATCTCCGGTCCCAGCCGCACGGCGGACATCGAAAAGAGTCTGGTACTGGGGATGCACGGGCCAGGCCAGCTTCAGGTGATTGTCATCACCAGCTAACACAGTGCTCAATGGTTTGCTGTAGGGGCGATACTTGTATCGCTCGCACTGAGGCTCAATCCGCCACAATCTCCAGCAGACCATGCAGCAAATCCAGCAGATAATCGGGCCGGGCCGCCACCAGCGCCTCACGCGCGGTGAAGCCGGTCGTCACGGCGACGGCGACCGCCCCCAGCGCCCGCGCACAGCGAATATCATCGACCGTATCGCCGATGACGGTCACAGACTGCGGCGCGATAGCGGCCTGAGTCAGCGCGTTGGCGCGTTCCAGGGCCAGACGCGGCAGATCATTGCGGTTCATCAATTCGCTGCCATAAGCTCCCACGACGAACCAGTCCGGGTCGAAATCCGGCGGCCCGCAGCTTGACCGGCGCGGTCGTCGAGACGTTGCCTGTAACCAGCCCCAGCAGCACCGCGTCACGTTGGCGCAGCACGGTCAGCACGTCCAGCGCACCGGGCAGCATGACCACCTCGTAATCGGGCACCAGATCGCTCATGTGACGGCCAATCAATTCCTCATAACGCGCCAGCCGGGCACTCACCTCGCCGCCGCTCAGGCCCTCAGCGCTGAGCAGTTCGTGCAGCGTGAACCAGTCGGTCTTGCCGCCGAACTGATGCATGTCGATACCGGTGGCCCTGCCGAAGACCTCCAGCATGGCGCGCCGGGTCGCCTCGCGCCCGATGCCATTGCCATGCAGCAGGGTACCGTCGATGTCAAAGAGAATAAGCTGCTGCGTCATCGCCCCTGCTCCTGTGCAAACGCGGCGATTATAGCACAGGCCCCTCCTTTTTCCCGCCCACTTTCCCGCCCGCCCGGTGGGTGATGTGTGAACCCGCCTGCCCTAAGAGTCAGGGTGACTTTAAGGAGGGCACAATCATGAACTTCAATCGCAAAGATATGGACCTGAACCGTGAATATCAGACCCGGCGGCAGGCTGAAGCGGCGCGCTGGCGGCAAGGCAGCCCCTTGCGCAGCACAGATCGCCAAGGCTCAGGGCTGCCACGCCTGACTTTGTGGCTGGCGTCATGGACCCGGCGGGCACAGGCGAAGTGGTCAAAGCAACAGGGACAGCTCAGTTCCTCGCAGAGCCGGGAGCATCGTCGGCACTCAATGCCGCGATGAGCGTATCCATCTCGAACGTGCCGCCGCGAGTCCAGGCAGCATCGCAGACCTCAGCGCTGAGCTGCGCTCGCAGATCGGATAGCAATCTGCCGGTGAGCGGTTCGCGCTCTTGCCACCAGGCAGGGGACAATGGATGCTGGCAGACCAGGGCGAGCAGTTCCAGCGCGCGCTCGATCTGGCCGTCGTCGGCCAGGACGGCGGCGATTCCGGTCAGGCAGTAGCGCAAGGCGATATTGGCGGCGGGGGCAGTGGCGATCCGGGGTAAGGCCTCGAAAAGCAGGGATTTGGCCTCCGCACTACGTCCCAGGGCCACCCGTCCGCAACCGACAGCGGCCCGTGGATACTGCGCCTCGAAGCGGCTGCTGTCGTTACTGGCGAGCGCCATGCCATCCGCCAGGGCACGATCAGCCCAGTCTTCGGCCTCGGCATACGCGCCTTCCAGGAGATACCAGAGGCTGCGCTGGAATTCGAAGGCCACGATATGGTTCAGCTCGCGCTGCCGGGTCGCCTGAGCCAGCCCTTCCTTGATCGTGTCCTCCGCGCCCTGCAAATCATGCTTAAAGAGACACTGGGCGACCAGATTACGCTGCCCGATCCCCTGAACCGACCAGTAGCCAAAGGAGCGGCAGACCTCCAGACTTTCGCGTGTGTACTGCTCGGCAAGGTCCCACTGACCGATTTCCTGTAGACCCGCACCCAGATTAATCAGCGAATTGGCGATACCCAGGGGTTCGCCAGCCTCGCGGCGCAGGTCCAGCGCCCGTTGAGTATAGGCCAAGCCGCTCTCGGCCTGCCCCTCAATGTAATCAATATAGGCCAGCAGTTGGCAGGCCCGTGCTATCCAGAACCGCTCGTCCAGTTCGCTAAACAAGGCCAGGCTTTCTTGCGCTTGCGCGCGCTTGGCATCAACGCTGAAGACATCCAAATTTGCCAGAGTCATGCCGAGCGCATAATCGCTCAGCGCGATCATCCGCTGGTCCTCCTCACGGCGTGCTATGTCGAGCGCCTGCCGGGCCAGCGGCAGCGCGGCGTCAAAATCCCAGACGTAGGCGGCATACAGTGAATTCCAGGCCAGTACATGATTTAGTAGACTGCGACCCGCGCCCGTGGTCTGATCCCGCAGCCAATCGGTGGCCGCCGCGAAGAAGGCCAGACCCTCCTGCAAGCGACCGCGCATGTAGTAAAAGATGCCCAATCCTTCGACAAACTGCTCAGCCAGGGCATAGTCGCCACGCTAAATCGCCCGCTGCCAGGCTGCCCGCACGTTTTCGAGATCAATTTCGATGTCGTGCAGGGTCTCTAGCTGCCGCGCGCCCTTCAGATCCGGCAGCCGTGTGCGCATGGCATCGGCGTAGTAGGCACAGTGGGCATCGTAAAGCGGCTGAACCTCACCGTAAGCGATCAGCTTCTGCTCAGCCACCTGCCGCAGCAGTTCGTGCATGGTGTAGCGGTCTTCTTCGATATGCACCACCAGCGTCTTGTTGACCAGTTCATACATCACGGGCAGGCTGGCCCCGGCGATGTGCTGCGCGGCCCGGCGGGTGAAGCCCCCCTTGAAAACCGAGAGCTTCATCAGCACCGCCCGCTGCGAATCGCTCAGGCGGTTCCAGGTCGGTTCGAAGACGGCCTGAATGCTCCACTGACGCTGCGGCGCATCGCGCATTTCCGCGCTGAGGAAGTCGATACTGCTGCTGATTTCCTCGGCGATGTCGCTCAGAGGCAGGACTTCGATCCAGGCCGCCGCCAGCATCAGCGCCAAAGGCATCCCCTCGACCAGTTGGCAGATGCGCGCCACCAGGGGCTGATCTGCCTCGCCGAAGTCGAAATTGGGCTGCACCCGGTGGACGCTCTGTTGAAACAACTGAGCCGCCTCGTAATCCCAGATGTTGTTCTCCGCCTCGTCCAGCGGGTAGCTCATGCCGCTAATGTTGTAGACCGTTTCGCTGTTCAGGTTGAGCCGCTCGCGCGAGGTCACCAGAACTGCCACCTCCGGCGCGGCTTGCAGGATCTGTGTCACCTGCGGCGCGGCCTCCAGGAGATGCTCGAAGTTATCCAGCACCAGCAGCAGCGCTTTGGGCCGCAAGAAATCCAGCAACTGCTGGAAAGGGTCACGGCTGTCCGGTTGAAAACGGTAATCTGTGTTCTCGGCAATGGCGTGAACGAGCATATCGGGGGAAGAAAGGGCCGCCAATGGCACGAAAAACACGCCATCGACATAAGCCTGCCCCAGGCGGGCAGCGACTTCGAGCGCCAGACGAGTCTTGCCCATGCCACCGGGAGCCAGAATTGTCACCAGCCGCGCGTCGCGGTCGGAGATTAACTCAATTAACTGGCGAATTTGCAGATTGCGCCCGACAAAGGGGGTCGTGGCGGCGGGCAGCGTGCTGGGGACCTCGTAGCTTTCTGGCACCATCTGACCGCAGCAGTCCGGCTTCGACCGCGCGCGCCACTGCCTGACGACGATTCTCGACGCCCATCTTGTTGTAGATCTGGCGGATGTACCACTTGACCGTGCTCAGGGCGATGACAAGGCGCTGCGCAATTTCCTGGTTGGTCAGGCCTTCCGCCAGTAGATTGAGCACCTCGTATTCACGCTGGGTGAGCTGCTCGTAAAGCGATGACTCCTCCATCGCCACATCCTTCTCCAATGCGCAGAATGTAGCACGTTTCCGGCGAATTAAAAAGACCCCCGCCAGCATATCCGGCGAGGGTCTGTGATTTGCGCTATTCGGAACGGCTTATTGTTCCGGTTGTTCCGGCTGCGTCTCCGGGTCCGGGACTTCCAGCTTAATCAACTGGCCGATGAGATCGCGCAGGGCCGCTTCCGGCAGCGCGCCCGGCTGGCTGAAGACGATGGTGCGGTTCTTGACCATCATCAGCGTCGGGATGCTCTGGACGCGGAAGGCCTGCGAGAGGCCAGGGTTGTGATCGACATCGACTTTGGCGACGCGGATCTGCCCGGCGAATTCCTTCGCCAGCTTATCGAGAATGGGCGCGACCATCCGGCAGGGGCCACACCACTCGGCCCAGAAATCGACCAGCACTGGCAGCGGCGAGTCGATAACATCGCGCTGGAAGGTGTCGTCGGTCACATGCACCGGGGCATCGTCCACCGGGATCTGAGCTTCAGCTTCTTCTACTTCGTTGGTCGTATCGGCTATTGCCATTGGGTTTATCTCCGCAATCTTCTGATTCATCTGTTCAATCGCCAGCACCATGTCACTGCCCCAGGGTTTGGAGCGGCGCACCAGGGTTTCGCCGCAGTACCAGCCCAGCAGCAGCGGTTTAGAACCTGCATCCAGTCGGGCAGCTGCCTTCGGGTTGCTGGCCGGGTCCAGTCTGGCATAGAGGATATTGCTCTCCTCAGCGGCGGCTTTTCTAAACGCGGTCAGGAAATCGCCGCGCAGGCCCTCGCCATTGGAGATCAGGATCATCACCGGACGCTCGTCCATCAGCACCGAGTCAAGGTTGTCATCGCTTAGAGTGATTGGTTCTGGCATTCTGCCCTCTTCTTGTCACTAGTGAAATGCAAGCCACATTGGATGCGTATTACTGCCTATGGACGCCACTGAAGCGTGACTTCTTACCTATATGTTGAAAATCGGATCTTTGCCTATAAGATTAAATAACGACAGTGAAGTGCATCGTACAAAAAAGTGGATCTTTTCGCATGTTAAGCCCTGAACAAATCGCTCTGATTGAGCAGTGTGGCAGCGACGAACACAGCCGGAGCCTCTTGCGCAATCTCTTCCTCGAACAGGAGCAGCACTACGAGGAGGCACTTCAGGAACAGGAACGCCTGTACCAGACCATTGTCGAACAACAGAGCGATCTCATCTGCCGCTGCCAGCCCGACGGCACGCTGACCTTCGCCAACACAGCCCTGAGCCATTTTGTGCAGCAGCCCGCCGAGGCGCTGCGCGGCCAGAATGTGGTCAATTTGCTCTGCGGTGAGGGCAAGCCTGAAACGGTGGCGGAACAACTGCAAAGCTGTCTGGCTCATCCTGAAGCGGTGACGCGGCAGGATCACTGGCTGCACCGGGCCGATGGCGTGCCACGTTGGATTCAATGGGCCTGGCAGCCGATTCACAACGGCGACCACCAGGTCGTCGAAATCCAGATCCTGGGCCGTGACAACACAGAGCTGAAGGAATCCGACGAAGCGCTGCAAGGCAGCATCGCGCAGTACCATCACCTGATCGACGCCTCGCCTGATGGCATCCTGATAACGATTGGCTCGGTGGTCTACTACAGCAACCCGGTCATGGCGGATATGCTCGGCGCGCAGTCAGCAGAGCAGTTGGTCGGCAAGACCGTCTTCGACCTGCTCCATTCCAGCCAACATCAGGCGATCCAGGATCGAATCGAAAGTCACGGCCACGATAACGAGTACGTGCGGCAGCGGCGCGAGCAGTTCGTGCGCTTCGACGGGCGGACGATTGATGTCGAAGTCTCGATTAGTAATATCGAGATCGACAACGCCCCGGCCACCATGACCTTCGTGCGCGATATTAGCGAGCGTATGCAAACAGAAAGGAACCTGGAGCATTTTCGCAGCCAACTGATTGGTTTGCAGCGCCTGAGCATTGATCTGGCGAAGATCGAATCGCTGGACGACTTGTGCCGTCAGGCCGTGGAACGAGGTCGCCAGCAGCTTGGCTTCGACCGCTTCAGTCTGTGGCTAATCAGCCCTGAGCAAGACAGGATGCACGGCACCTTCGGCACGGATGACCAGGGCCAGACGATTGATGAGCGCCATGTACAGTTCCCTTTGACTCATGCCAACATTTCCGACCAAATGAACAAGGCGCAGCCCGTCACGCTCACGAGACATCAGAAACTCTTGGATACGGACCAGAATGTCGTCGGCGAGGGTTGGAACGCTCAGGGAGCGCTGTTCCGGGGGGATGAGATCATCGGCGTCTTCTTCGCCGACAATCTGATGTCGCAGAAACCTGTCTCGCAGCAGCAGCTTGAAATGCTGTCGCTTTACAGCCTGACCCTGAGCCATCTGGTCTCACGTCTGCGGGTGGCGGAGGCGCGCCAGCAAAGCGATGCCCGCTACCGCGCCGTCTTTGAAAACACACGTTTTGGCATCTCGATTACGAATGCCGAGGGCAAATCCGTCTCGATGAACCCGCGTATGTGCGAGATGCTGGGCTATGATGCCGATACGCTGCGCCGGATGAACTTTACCGAATATACCCACCCCGAAGACCGCGAGATCAACCTGAAACTCTTCAACGAGGTGCTGTGCGGTGAACGCAACCACTACCAGATTGTGCAGCGCTTCGTGCGGCAGGATGGCAGCAGCTTCCCCGCCCGCCTGACCGTCGCGCCCTTCCCCCCCGAAAACGAGGGCGAGATGCTGGTGCTGGCGATGATCGAAGACATTGCCGACCAGATGAAGGCCCAGATGCTGCTGCTGGAAAGCGAGGCCCGCCACCGCGCACTGCTGGAGGCCGTGCCGGATATGTACTTCCGCCTCGATGCGGAGGGCATCTATCAGGACTGTCACGCGCCCGACCCGGACATGCTGTTCATGGCCCCGGAGGAACAGGTCGGCAAGCATTATCGTGAGGTGATGCCGCCAGCTCTGGCAGAGTTGATGGATACTTATTTCCGTCTGGCGCTGAAAACCAGCGAGACTCAGACCTTCGACGCCCCGGTTGAATTCAACGGGACGATGCGGCATTTCGAGTACCGCATCGTGGCCTACGATTCTAACCAGGTGCTGGTCGTCGTGCGCGATATGACGGAGCGGGTTGAAGCGATGCAGCAGTTACGCGAGAGCGAAGAACGCTTCCGCCAGTTCGCCAGCAACATCGACGAAATGATCTACCTCATCGACGTGCAGAACGACCAGGTGCTGTATATGAACGAAGCCTACGAGCGCCTGTGGCAGCAATCGCGCCGCGACCTTTACGAGGATATCCGGTCTTACATCCGGGCGGTGCATCCTGATGACCGGTATATCGCGCGCAGCGTCAGCCTGCACAATCCCGACGGTACCGACATCGAATACCGCATCGTGCTGCCGGACGGCCAGGATCCGCTGGATGTGGAGCCGGAATTTCCCCATTTATGACGAGGCCGGGGTGATTCAGCGCGTGGCCGGGGTGACGAAAGACATCACCGAGCGCAAGGAGATGGAAACGACACAGTTCAAGATCGCCGTGCAGCAGGAACGCATGAAGATACTGTCGGATTTTGTGCGCGATACCTCGCACGCCTTCCGCACACCGCTCTCGCTCATTAATTCTAAGCTGTATCTGGCGCGCAGAACTGAAGACGCCCAGGAACGCGAGCGGCATCTCAACGGCATCGAGGAGCAGGCTCAGCGCATCCTGACTCTGGTTGAATCGCTGGTCACGATGATCCGCCTCGACAGCGGCATCGAATTCGAGACGGGCACGGTGAGCAGCAGCGACCTGCTCAAGGCGCTGGAGGCCAGCTATCGCACGCAAATTGCCGAGGCCGGGATCAATCTGGCCCTGGAATTGGAGCCGGGCCTGCCGTTGATCCGAGCCAATCTGGAACAGCTCAATATGGCCCTGTCGCACCTGATTAAAAACGCCATCCAGCATACGGCGGCGGGCGGCAGCATCACGCTGCGGGCACGTTTGCAAGACGATGAACAGCTCGCCCTTGAGGTTCAGGATACCGGCAGCGGCATCACGCCGGAGGAACTGCCGCGCATCTTCGACCGCTTCTACCGGGGCAGCGAATCGCAGAACGCGCCTGGTTTCGGCCTGGGCCTGCCCATCGTGGCACGCATCGTCGAGGGGCACGGCGGGCAGATCACGGTCGCCAGCAAAGCCGGCCAGGGCAGCACCTTCACCATCCTGGTGCCGCTGGCCGCTCATGCTTAATCTAGCCACAAGCTCACACGCCAATAATCACGATATGCGCCCGCATATCCCCGCCCCATCTGTTTTGGGGTAAAATTAGCTTCCTGTAAGTAAATTATTCCATACTATCGAGCAGATGGTTTCTTGAGAAGGAGACCTCGGTATGATCCATTACATCTGTCTCACCTGTGGCACCCAGTTCAGCGAATCTGAAGCACCGCCCGAACACTGCCCCATCTGTGAAGATTCGCGCCAGTACGTCGGCGCGAACGGCCAGCAGTGGACCACGCTGGAAGCCCTGCGCAGCGATCATCACAACGTTTTCAAGCCGGAAGAACCCAGGCTGACCGGTATCGGCACCGAACCGCGCTTTTCCATCGGGCAGCGCGCGCTGCTGGTGCAGGCTCCGGGTGGCAATATCCTCTGGGACTGTATCACCCTGATCGACGACGAGACGATTGCGCAGGTCAAAGCACTGGGCGGCATCTCAGCTATCGCCATCTCGCACCCGCATTACTATGGCTGCATGATCGAGTGGAGCAAGGCTTTCGACGCCCCGATCTACATTCACGAAGCCGAACGTCCCTGGGTCATGCGCCCGGACCCGGCGGTGCAGTTCTGGTCGGGCGAGACGCATACGCTCGGCGAGGGCCTGACATTGATTCGCTGCGGCGGGCATTTCGAAGGCGGGCAGGTGCTGCACTGGGCGGCGGGCGCAGGTGGTAAAGGCGCGCTGCTCAGCGGCGATATTGTCAACGTCGTGCAGGACCGGCGCTACGTCAGCTTTATGTACAGCTTCCCGAATCTGATCCCGCTGCCGCCCTCAGCCATTCGCCGGATCACAGCGGCATTGGAACCCTTTGATTATGACCGGATTTACAGCGCCTGGTTCGGCAACGTGGTGCCCGAAAACGGCAAAGCCAGCGTGGCCTTTTCCGCCCGGCGCTACATCGACGCCATCACCGATTGATGATGAGTTGACGAGAGAAAAACATGTTGCTTGAACATTTCTTTCTAACCCTGGTTCCCACCGGCATTTTGTTATGGATCGGCAGGCGCATCGAGCTTTCCGAGACGGAGCAGGCGGCCCGGCGCGCCTTCTTTTTCCTGCTGGGCGTGCTGCTGCTGGCGCTGACAGCGGTCTTTCTGCTGGATAGCACCTGCTGCCCGCCCTTGCCCTATTTCGTGATGCTGGCTGCGACTGGCTTGATCCCGATTGTGCTGCTTCAGTGGTCGAAGGTTCGCACCCGGCAAACGACGCTCATCCTGCTGGGCAGCGTGATCCTCGGCACCATTCTGGGGCTGCGCTATGCGCTCTCTGGCCCCGGCTATGCCTTCATGCCGATCCTGATGGTCGGCGGCGGTACGCTGACCCTCGCAATCTGGCAGCTCAGCCGGGTGCGCAGCCGGTGGAGCATCCTGGTGTTCCTTGCCCTGGCGCTGCTGATGGCGCTGTTGGTCGTCCAGCTTGTCCTGCCCAACAGCATCCGCAACACCTGGTCAGACAGCACGCAGCAGTGGCTGGACCTGGTCACCCTGACGATCTGGCCGGGAATCGTTCCGATTCTGATCGGCATGATCGTGCTGCGCCTGATTAGCCCACGACCCTATCGCATTGGGCGCATCGCCGCCGGATTAATCGTTATCGCGGTGATGGTCAGCCTGACGATCCTGGAATACCGCGAAGTCTGGCTATCCGACATCGCCAACGATAACCTGGGCATCGCCTTCTTCCAGATGCTGCCCGCCCTCGGCGCGGGCCTTATCGTCCTGCTGCTGATCTGGAAAGGTTCCTGGCGCGCGCTGACGGTCTTTGCGCTGCTGGCCGTCATCAGCGTGAGCATCGCCAACGCGGTGCAGTATCCGACGGGGATGCGGCCTACCGATGTTGTGGCGCAGCGCGCGGCGCAGATCGACAGCGCCATCCAGGCTTATTTCCAGGACAACGGGACTTATCCCGATACGCTGCTGGCCTTAACGCCGCGCTATCTGCTCACCCTGCCCAATGCGGCGCTGTTTAGGAACCAGACCTGGTGCTACGAAAGCGGCGCGGATTACTACCGCTTCGGCTATGTGCATCGTCCGGCCTTCGGCGTGCCCAGTGAGTTCATCACGGTCAAGCTGGCCGGAGAAGGCGGCACGTTGCCGGCGCAGCCCTGGGTCTGCGATGCGCAACTGGCCGAATATCAAGCCGAGTACAGCAGTCTCAACGCGGAATTTGCCGGCTAAGGGCACAGCGATCCGTCCGCTCCATTGAAGCGCTGCTGTTACGGATTCACAGGGGGAATATTGTTATGATCGCCCAATTCTTATACGCACTGGTCCCTACCGGAGTCCTGCTGTTGATCGGCAGACGCATCGACATGGCAGCAAGCGAAACGGCAGCGCGCCGGGCATTTCTATTCTTGCTCGGCGGAGTGATTCTCTTACTGGCAGCGGCCCTGCTGGTCCCTGGTCAGGCCTGGGGTCCACAGGCGGATCAACTCATCGCCCTGGCTGCCACCGCCATGATCCCCGTTCTCCTGCTCCAATGGCAGAAGACCCGCAGGCGGCAAACGACCCTTTTGCTGATTGGCGGCGCAGCGCTGATTGTGCTCCTGCTGCTGCTCTTCGCCCTATCCAGACCTCGCTTCGGCCCGGTGCCGGTCGTGATCGTGGCGGGCGGCCTGTTCACGCTGCTGATGTGGAATGCCGGTCGCTGGCAAGGCCGAGGGCGAGCGCTCATCCTGGCGCTGATCGGCCTGCTGCTGTGCCTCGTGATCGTCAAGCTTTACATCCCCAACAGCCTGTTCTACGCCTGGCCGGAACCGGCACAGTTTGCTTTACTGCTGGTCTCGCTGATTATCTGGCCCCTGGTGGTCCCGATCCTGCTTGGTATGATCGCGCTGCATCTCATCGCCGCCCGACCTTACCGGATTGAGCGAATCGCCGCCGGTCTGGCAGCCGCAGCATTGATCCTGACCCTGTTCATCACGCAGTTCGGCGAAGTCTGGCTGCTCGACATCGCCAACGACGACCTGGGCGTAATTTTCGTCACCTTACTGCCGCTGCTTGGCGGCGGCATCATGACGCTGCTGCTCATCTGGAGCGGACGCTGGCGCGGGCTGGCCGTGTATGTTCTGCTGCTGAGCATGACAGTTGTTCTGGGCAACAAGGTGCAGTCCGCAGATACCTCACCCACGGAGGTCGCAGCCGCGCGTGCTGCGCAGATCGACAGTGCCATCCAGGCATACTACCAGGACAACGGGACCTACCCGGACGATCTGCTGGCCTTAACGCCGCGCTACCTGCTGACACTGCCCAACGCGATTTTGTTCAGCAAGCAAAACTGGTGCTACGAAGGCGGCAGCGATTACTACCGCTTCGGCTATATCTATCGCCCGACTTATAACGCGCCTGACGACTATATCACGATCAAAATGGCTGGCGAAGCGGGCAACTTCCCCAGCGAAACCTGGGCTTGTGACGCACAGTTGGCGGCGTATCATGCGGTGTATGCCCCTTTATCGAGGTAGCGCTATAAGGCATCAAACATGTCAGACAATAATAATCTAGAAGGCAAAGTCGCCATCGTCACCGGGGCGGCCAGCGGCGGCATTGGCCCCTGCACGGCCCTGACCCTGGCGCGTGAAGGCGCGTCGATTGTGGTCAACTATCACAGCAGCGCCAATGCGGCCACCCGCCTGGTAGACCTTATCAAAACACAAGGCGGCGCAGCTCTGGCGGTGCAGGCGGATGTCTTCGAGGCCGAGAGCTGCCGTCATCTGGTGGAGACCAGCGCCGACCATTTCGGGCGGGTCGATATTTGCGTCATCAATCCCGGCGGCGGCTGGCACCCGGAAGCGCTCGACAGGCTTGACCCTGCCGCAGCGCTCGATGACATCCAACACGAAGCCGCGCCGGTGCTGAATCTGCTGACGCTGCTCCTGCCGCGCCTGTACGCTCAGGACTGGGGACGCATCATCGCCGTGGGCATGAATCCGATGCTGCCCTCGCCCGCCTACGCCTACAACATCGCCAAAGCCGCCCGGCGCGAGCTGATGATTCAGGGGCATGGGCAGGCCTGGGCGCACGGCGTCACCATGAACGTCGTCGCACCCGGCCCGGTCTCGGACATCGGCACCCTGGAAGAAGCAGTCACGCTGAGCCAGCACGGCAGCTCCTGGCTGAGCCGCCCGACCACCTCGCCCCAGGACATCGCCGAAAGCATCGCCTTCCTGTGTTCCGAGGCCGGGCGCTTCATTACCGGCGCGGTGCTGCCCTTCCAGTTCTCCACTTAAGACAGACTGTCCGAATTCTGGGGATTCTCCCCGATCAGAGGATGGGGTGCAGGGGATAATTCCCCTGCCGGGGTCTGGGGCAGCGCCCCAGTAATTCCCACACCCCATCTTGAAGATGCCTCAGTCTAAGCCTGTCCACTGGCCTCCAGATAATCGGTGTAGCCGCCGAGGAAGCTGGTCAGCGTGCCGTCGCGCAGGTCCAGCACGCGGTCTACCGTGCGATCCAGGAAGTAGCGGTCGTGCGAGATGGTCAGCACCGCGCCCTCGAAATCTTCCAGCGCGCCTTCCAGCACCTCCGCCGTCTGAATGTCCAGGTTGTTGGTCGGCTCGTCCAGCAGCAGCAGATTGGGCCGTTCGTGCATCAGCACAGCAAACTGCAATCGGCTGCGCTCACCGCCGCTGAAGGTGCGAATCGGCATCCGAAGCTGTTCGTACTTAAACTGGAACTTGAGCAGGAAAGCCACCGCCTCGCCTTCGGGCATGGGGCGAATGTCGCGGATGCGATCCAGCGGCGTGCGGTCCAGCCAGTCGCGCAGCGTCTGATGCTCCTGCGCATAGTAGCCGATCTGCGTGCTCGGGCCGATCTTGATCTCACCCGCCAGCGGCTCCAGCTTGCCCAGAATCAGCCGGAACAGCACCGATTTGCCCGCGCCGTTGGGGCCGATCAAGCCGACCCGCTCGCCATGCCGAACCAGCAGGTTCAGGTCCAGGAACAGCAGCTCGTCGTCAAAACCCGGCGTCCAGGCCGAGGATTTCCAGCGCTTTGGTGCTGCCGCGCCAGCCCTCGAACTGAGCCTCCATCAGGCGGCGCTCGGTGCACTTTCTCGATGATCTCGCCGTTGTCCTCCATGCGCTCCAGCATCTTGCGGCGGTGGCGCGCCTTGCGGGCAAAGCGCTCGTCATCATACAGTTTGGCCCACAGGGCGAAGCGCGTGATCTGCTCCTCAATCTGCTTGATGCGCTTCTGCTGAGACACATACATCTGCTGCTGGCGCAGGAGCGGCCAGTTCGCGCTCGGTGGCGTAAGCCGTGTAGTTGCCGACGTATTCGGTCAGCTTGCCCCGGTCGAGTTCGGCCATCTGAGTCACCACTTCGTCCAGCAGATAGCGGTCGTGCGAGACGATCACCACCGCGCCGGGGAAGCGCTGGATAAACTGCTCCAGGTGGCGCTTCGCCGTCAGGTCCAGGTGATTGTCCGGCTCGTCCAGCAGCAGCACAGACGGTGCTGCCGCCGCCAGCCGCGTCAGCGCGACCAGCTTCTTCTGCCCGCCGCTGAGCGTATCGGTGATGAGGTCGTAATCTTCAGCGCAGAAGCCCAGGTGCGCCAGGATCTCGCGCACGCTGCTCTGGTGACGCGGCCCGCCCAGGCGCTCGTATTCCACCAGCGCTTTCTCCTGCTGGGCCAGCACACGCGCCAGCGCCGACTCGTCGCCGTAGACCGCCGGGTCGCCCAATTGCGCCTCATAATGCGCCAGCTGACGCTCGACAGCGGCCAGATCCGGCGGCGGATCCAGCGCGGCGTCGATCAGGCGCGTCTCCGGCGGCAGTGTGACCTGCTGCGGCAGATAGCCGACACTGACCGGCCCGGTGCGCGTGATCGCTGCCCGCATCCGGGATCACCTCGCCCACGATGGCTTTGAGCAGGCTGGATTTGCCCGCCCCATTAGGGCCAACCAGGCCGACGCGGTCGCGGTCACCGATGGCCCAGCTTAAATCCTCGAAGATCAGCCGCCCGGCGTAGTTGATCGTCACGTGGTCCAGATTGATGATATGCATGATAAGGCCCTCCAGAATCAAAAACGGCGATGAACCAGAAACGTCCATCGCCGCAAACATTACGAAATTTGTTACAACACGGTCAACAGACGGAGTCCTCCCTGGGTCGCCGGGTGATGGACGCCATCATGGCGAGGTTGAGCAGGCTTTGACCGGTGAAGTAAATCATAATGCGCGCATTGTAACCGGAATTTTCCCCGCCTGTCAAGCGGGCGCTCCGGTTGGGCCGGTGAATTTCGGCCTGGGCGCGTTGCTGATGTCCACATGTACATTGGGCACCGGCGGTCCCCACCAGCGCGGTTGGTGATCCTCAGCATGATTATCGGTCAACTGGCGGATATTCGTGCCATCCACGTTTATCACGTAGATCTCGAAGTCACCATCGCGGTCGGAAGCGAAGACGATCTGCTTGCCATCCGGCGACCAGGCAGGCCGCATGTCGTCGGCATCGTTGTTCGTCAGTTGGCGCAGATCCCCGGTCTCGACATCCAGCAGGTAAATATCGAGGTCCCCGTCGAAAAACGATGAGAAGGCCAGCACGCGGCCATCCGGCGACCACTGCGCTTCGCCCTGAAATACATCGTCGTGGGTAATATCGACCGTCCGGTCCTCATCGAGATAAGTCACGACAATGTCGCCAAAGTCCATCTCGCTGCCGCGCAGGACATAAGCTACCTTGCTGCCATCGGGCGACCAATCCGGCCAGCCGGTCAGGGCCGGGCCGCTGATGACATCGACCGGGTCGCCATCCGGCGGAAAGTCGATCATGCGCAGATCACCGTTGTCGTCAGGCCGCGATTCGTAGCCGATTTTGTCGTTGCTGATCCACTCCGGTTCACCGTCGAAATAGTCGTTGTGGGTGACAATATCGACCGTCTCGGTCTCGACATCGACAACGCCGATCTCGACATCCGGCAGATCGCCGCTGTTCAGATAGGCTTCAAAGGCGATGTGGCTGCCATCGGGCGAGATACCCAGCCAGCCATCGTCCCGATTGTTGTGGGTGATCTGGCGCAGGTTGCCACCATCGGTATCCATCAGGTATATTTCGTCGTCGCCATCCATGTTCGAATGAAAGGCAATAAAAGGCTGATCGTTCGATTGTGAGCGCGCTGCCCAGGCAGGAGCCAGCAGCAGGATCAAAATCGGGCAAAGGCGCAAAACATGACGCATTGGATTTTTTCCTTCACTGAAACGTGAAACGCTATGATACTGAGGGTCTCCGCAAAAGAGAAGACAGGTTCACCCGGTTTCTCGGCCCTTTGGCCGATCCTTCAGGGCCAGACTTGGCTCAGGATAGCAGCCGCTTAAGGAGAGTCATACCATGCCGTGTGTCGCTATTACCCGAACACTTCATGCGCCCATCCAGAGCGTATGGGACAGCCTGAACGACATCGACCATACGCCCGATTGGGTCGTCGGCCTGGAACGCGCTGAACGAGTCACGACCGGACCCTATGGTCTGAACAGCCTGTACTGCGACTACAACCGCCTCGGCCCCTTTCCCCAGGCGACGCGCTGGCTCGTGACCGAATTCGACCCGATGACCCGCCAGACACACGTCTCGGAGTCGAAAGCGCTGCCCTCGACCATTCGCTTCTCGCTGGCTGCCGTGCCCGACGGCACACAGGTGGAGATGTCGGTCGAATACCGGCTGCTGCCCGCGCTGGGGCCATTCAGCCGCCTGCTCGAATCGCTGTTCATGAACCGCGCGCTGACCCAGGTGATCGACCAGAATCTGGCGAATCTGGAACGCCACCTGGCTGGATAGCGCCTCGCCAGTATCCATTTGCGCTGAACAAAGAACCGCCCGCCGGGTCAGGCGAGCGGTTTTGCTTACGATCAGGCCCGTTCGTTCAGGAACAGAGTGAAGTCGTAGTCGCCGGGCGACTGTCCGTAGACGGTCAGCAGTGCGGCGGCCTCGCTGCGGTGCTGCGTGGCATGGATGATGATGCCATCCAGCAGGATATGCCACACAACATGTTCGCGCAGCACGCCGGGGATGACATAACGAATCGTGCTGTTCAGCGTTTCCTCGGTCAATGTGTCGATATAAGCCCACATCTCTCGCTGCTCCACCATCCAGCGCTCGCGCAGCGCGGCGAATGTCGCAAAAGCATCGTCATGAAGCTCTGTCGCGTCATAGGCCGCCTCGTCCGCCAGAGGTTCTTTGTAAAAGCCCTGGAGCGTGATGCGCCACTGCCAGATGTTGTCCAGCATATGGACCATTGTGGCCCGCAGGCTGCCGTGCCCGATTCCGACGGCGCTTGGGGCAGCGTACTGTTCCGCGGTCACCCTGGCGCAGGCCGCCAGGATACGCGCATCGGCCCAGGTATTGTATTCATACAGCAGTTTGATTTCATCGACTTTCATCGTAGTATCTCCGCTTGATTTTCGTCGCAGCGCCCACCAGGATAACCGGCAAGCGCGATGCACATACGATAGGGTTGTTTCGGATAGAAGAATCCACCCAACACAGCATGAACGAAGCGCTGCTTCGCTCGCGGTGCCAATGATGAGTTAACTCGTCCATGAGCCTGAACAAACCGGATAGACAGGGGTCAACCATCTATCCATTGGAGATACTAGAAAGCAGGCATGAAAGTCCTCCACTTGAGAGCATGTCCGGTGGTCTCGCAAACCACCGCAGCGGATTGTAAGCTTATCCCGCTGATCCCGCAATCCAGCTTTTTTAGAAGTCCTTTGCAGAAAAGGCCAAATCCAGACTATCCGACACCGCTCTGCACTGGGGTACAATCAAGCCAGGTTTATCGAAGAGTGAGGCAGGTATGAAGACTCTCGCACGCATGACTCTATTCATCATGATCGCCCTGTTGGGCGTTCTTGAGGTCAGCGCACAGGCCAGCAATCTGCTGGTAGACCCTGGTTTCGAGGGCGAATCCTACACCCTCATCAGCCGGGACCCGACCGACGACACACGCTATCACGTCCCCAATGGCTGGAGCGGCGGCGTGGTGCGGAATCCGGGTGGGCCAGCCTGGATCAATGCCCAGCCAAACGGCTACCCCAACACCGGCCCGATTAAGTTCGGCGGGGATCGATCCTTCCACATGGCGCGCGGCGGCGCGACCTTCACCGCCTACCTGTACCAGCAGGTCAGCACGGTGGCCGGATCGCCATTGAACGGTGGGGCCTGGGCTTACGTCGAGAACGGCACCGATGGCCGTGTGCGCGTCGGGATCGACCCGACCGGCGGCGCGGACCCCTTCGCGTCGAGCGTCGTCTGGGGCGATTGGGTCGGCTATCATTTCGGCTGGGTGCAGGTGACGGCGAACGCGACCGCTGCCGGGGGCACGGCCACCCTGTTCCTATTCGCCACGCAGGACACCCCCGGCGATCCCAACGGCGTCTACTGGGACGATGCTTTTCTCAACGGCACGCCCGGCGCAGGGCTGGTGAGCAGCAGCGGCGGAGCGGCACAGACCCGCCCGATGGTGACGTCGAATAACAGCGTCCGCGTGCGGCGCGGGCCGGGACTGGATCAGACCCGCATCGGCGCGCTGAATCCTGGCGACGCCTACCCCTTGATCGAGGACCTGGGCGACTGGTACGCGATTGAATTCAACGGCCAGACGGGCTACGTCGCGGCAGCTTATGCGAACATCAGCCAGGGCAGCGCGGCAGGCGTGGGCACCACCCCGTCAGGGAATGCCCCGGTACAGACCGGCGCGTCGATCCCCTATGCGGTGCAGTACACCATGCGGATGCGTGTCTCGCCCAGCACGGACAGCGACACCGTCGCCATTATTCCGTACACGGCGACCGTCGAGGCAGTGGCCCGCAGCGCCGATAACAACTGGCTGCTGGTCAATTACGATGGGCGGTCGGGCTGGGTGGCCTCGTGGATTGGCTACTTGCAGGGGAACATCAACAATTTGCCGGTGCAGTGAGCGCTCAGCCGCGCGGTGTGACCTTCCATTTGCGCTCGCCGCTGAGTTCTTTGATCTGGGCGATGCGGGCGATGGTGTTCTTGTACTCGGTATAGGGGAAGGATACCAGCAGATACCACAGCAGCCAGCGTTTGCGCCGCACCACGCTCTTGTGGCCCAGGTGGCGGATAAACAGCACCTGGGTCGGGCCGACGCTCATGGTGACCAGGGTGGTGACGATGAAGATGGGCACAAACCAGTCGATCTTGTCGAAACCGCCCTTCACCCAGGCCCAGTAGAAGACTATCGGGAAGACCTGGGCCGAGATCCAGGGATAGACTTCGCGCCAGATTAAGAGGTGGAAAATGCCTAACTTCTGGCGCAGTGTCAGTTCGGACTTGAACAAGCCCGGCAGCGCATACTTGACCGAGACCTGGAACCAACCCTGTGCCCAGCGCATCCGCTGGTTCCACAGCGCCGAGAGCG
This sequence comes from uncultured Chloroflexia bacterium, assembly GCA_963772595.1. GTDB lineage: Bacteria > Chloroflexota > Anaerolineae > Aggregatilineales > Phototrophicaceae > CAVYXZ01. Next base: position 910,148 of record CAVYXZ010000007.1, read on the forward strand.
TGGTCGGGGCCAGTTCGCGCGAGATAATCAGCGGGTCGGTCTTGATGCGGTGGCCGCCGGTGACGGTGCGAATCGAGGAATCAATGTCTTCGGTGAGCATGAAGCCGTGCATTCGCGTCGTGTGCAGCAGTTCGGTCTTCCAGTAGCCGTTGCTGCCGCCGAAGATGCCGAAACTGGTGCAGCCGGGTCCGCCCCGGATGGCTGACAGCATAAATCCCCTCGAACTCGATGGCAATCGTCCGCGCCACGCGCGTACTGTCGCCGTTGCGGATCAGACAGTGCCCCTGCACCACCTCATAGCCGTTCGAGAGCCAGTGCCAGGCCCGCGTGAAGCTGTCGGGGTCCGGCTGGTGATCGGCATCGAAGACACCTACGAATTCGCCCTGCACCATTGAGAGCGCCGCGTTGACGTTCTGCGCCTTCGAGGTGCTGTAGGGCACGCGCAGCGCCATAAAGCGCGGGTCACGGCGGTCCATCGCCTGGAGTTCGGCCTCAATTGGCATATCGCGCGGGGTGTTATAGGCCAGGATAATCTGAAACTCGCCAGGATATTCCATGCGCTGGAAGGCTTCAATTGTCGCCACGATGGTCCCGGCCTCGTTGGGCAGATAGGCCGGGATAATGGCCGAGGCCTTCGGGAAAGGCGCGCCGACCGGCGGAAGCTGCTCGCTGCGCAGGGCCTGCAAGCTCTCGTACCAGATCAATAAGGCGGTCCCCAACAGCGCCACGACGACGCCCAGGTAGACGATCCAACTGGCCGCCAGGGCCATAAGGTCCCAGCAGCAGGTAGATTACAAAAGGGATCACCAGCAAGACCAGGAACATGATCGCCACTTGAGCCATGAAGCGGCTGTTTTTTTCAAACCAGGTCCAGCGCGTGACCCGCTTGATCTCCATCGTCATGCGTTTTAGCGGCCCGGCTGAGGGTTCCATTGCCGGATCATACAACTGCGGTTCCAGGTCCAACTGGTGAGTGGCGAAATCGCGGGCCGTTACCGCCTGTCTGATCGTCTCCTCACTGCTGGCACGTCGGCCCAGGGCCGCGTAGCCCACCACCGGTGTGAGGCGGATATGCTCGCCACGCACAATAAAGTCATGCTCGGCGATCTGCCGGGCCAGGGTCCGCAGGCGTGCCTGGCTCTGAATGTGATCCTGTTCCGGCATCAGCAGCAGGAAACCGTCATCGCTGCCCTGGCCGACGACCTCCAGAATGTCGCCGTCCATCTGCATCAGTTCAATCAACTGGTCGCCGATTTGCTGGTCCAGACGACCGACCTGCCCGGCCAGCACGGTCGTCTCGTAGAAGGCGATGGAGGCCACGCAGCTTTTCGCGCTCCGCTGGCGGGTGCGGGTCAATTCGCGGTTCTAATTCGCCCAGAAAGGCGCTGGTCTTGAGGACCCCCGTGCGCCGGTCCTGCGTCAGTTGTTCCGCATCCACTGGCGGGCGTTTGAGGCGGGCCGAAATGCGCGCGTGCAGTTCCGGCAGATTAAAGGGCTTGACCAGATAATCGTCTGCGCCCAGTTCCAGCCCACGCACGATGTCGTCCGGCTCGTTCATGGCCGTGAGCAGGATGATCGTGATTTCCGCCGTGCGCGGGTCCTCGCGCAGCCGCGTCAGCAGCTCTAAGCCGTCCAGCCGGGGCATGTGAATGTCGGAGATGATGAGGTCCGGCACCGTATGGCTCAGGAATTCCAGCGCTTCCACGCCATCCTCGACGCTGTAGACCTCGTAGCCCTGCACGGTCAGTGTCTGAGTCACGAGCTTGCGCACTGTCGGGCTGTCCTCAACCACCAGAATCACGGCAGCCAGTGCTTCATTGGCTGTGGTCTCCGAACGAACATATGAAGGAACCATAGAGGACAATCGACACTACTTCCGGGGGACGATATAACAATTGTAAAGGGGATGCGCCCCAGCGGAGCTTAAGGCAATACGAAAAAGGCATTAATAAAAAGCGTAAACCAGAGCGGCAGAAAACGCCCGGTCCGCTGGCGATAGGCGGCATAGGCCGGGTAGACCTGCATCAGCCAGCGCTCCTCAAAGGTCGATTTGTAAGTGAAAAAGGCGCAGAGGCCCAGCGCGATCAGCAGCGGGACCAGGTGACCATGTGCCAGGGCGGCTCCCAGCGCGGCCAGCATGACGCCCGTATAGATGGGATGGCGGATGCGCGTATAGAGTCCGCCCTGGACCAGACCGACACTTGCGTTCGGCTCCGGCGAGACGTGAACCAGCGCGCGATTGATCTGCCAGTGATTGAGGATCGCCAGGCCGATCATCGCCAGGCCCAGCAGCGCCAGCACGATGCCGAGAATCCGTGCCCAGCCGACCTGCCCGGCAGGCAGCAGGAAGAGCGCCCCGGCCAGCAGCGCGAAAAAAACAAACTGTATGGCAACCAGAACCAGAGCCTGGGTCTTCATCACTGTAGGACCTCCTTGATTGAAGGGCTATTATAGTCCCTTGATTTGAAAATCGGATATAAGCACATACAATGCCTGTATGGCAATCACTCAGCCCCGGATTCCCTGGCGCGATGCGCTCATCATCCTGCTGATCGCCCTGGCGGCTCGCGTCTTGCTGCTCGCCAGCGGCACGGTCTCCTTTCACAGTGACGAAGCGGTCATCGGCCTGATGGCGCGGCACATCATCGCCGGGGCACGCCCGACCTTCTTCTACGGCCAGGCCTACATGGGCAGTCTGGATGCCTGGTTGATCGCCCTCGGCTTCCGGCTGCTGGGCGATTCGCTGCTGACGATTCGCATCGTGCAAAGCCTGCTCTATCTGTTGGTGGTCGGCACAGGTTATTTGCTGGCCTGGCGCATCTCGGAACAGCGGCTTATCGCTGCCGTGACCGGGCTGCTGATGGCCGTCCCGGCGGTCAATACAGCGCTCTATACGACAGCCACGCTGGGCGGTTACAACGAAACCCTGCTGTTCGGCAACCTGATCCTGCTGCTGGCGTTCAGCCTGAGCCAGTACGCGCCGCGTTCGATCTGGCGCTGGGCGGCGCTGGGCTTCATCGCCGGGCTGGGCTGGTGGACTCTGGGCCTGATCGTGATCTACATCGTCCCCGGCGGCCTGCTGATTCTCTGGCAGCAGCGGCGCAATCCTGGGCAAATCGCCCCCTTTGTCGCACTGGCCGGGCTGGCCTTCATGGTAGGCAGCGCGCCCTGGTGGGTTTACGACTTCAGCCACGATCACGCCGCCCTCGCCACCTTGTTCGGCAGCGCCAGTGCCAGCGATCTCGCCGCCGCCGGGCTGACCTACGTGCCGCCCAGCCTGCGCGCACTGGGCCTGATTGTCATCGGTCTGCCAGGGTTGATGGGCCTGCGCTTTCCCTGGGATTCCGCCTTCTTTCTCCTGCCGCTGGGCCTGCCAGTCTTGCTGATCTACGCGGCAGCGTTCCTGACTCTACTGCGGGCCGAATCGCCGTTGAAGCCCGGCGGACGGCTGTTGATCCTCTTGCTCCTGGTCGCTTTCAGCCTGATCTTCATCTTCTCAAGATTTCGGCGGCGACCCTACCGGACGCTATCTGCTGCCGCTGGTGCTGCCGCTGGGCGTCACTGCCGGTGTGCTGGTCGAGAGCCTCCGCAAGCGCGGCCTGCCCAGCCTGCTGCCGCTGGCCCCGGTGCTGCTGCTGCTGGTCTATCAAGGGCTGGGGCAGATCGCGGCGGCACAATCGGAGACCGGTTTCACCACCCAGTTCGACCGCATCACCCACCTGTCCAACGACTATGACGACGCGCTGATCGCCTTTCTCGAAGACCAGCACCTGATGCGCGGCTACAGCAATTACTGGGTCGCCTTCCGGCTGGCCTTTCTCAGTGACGAGGCGCTGCAATACAGTTCCCGTCTGCCTTATAAGACCACACTGCACTACAACGCGGCGGACAATCGTTATGCGCCCTACGAGGATGCGGCGGATGCGGCGGATCGAGTCGCCTTCATTACGACCAATCTCCCCCTGCTCGATACGCATCTGGAAGCCATGTTCAGCGCTCAGGGTCTCCAGTACCAGCGCGTCGAGATCGGCCCCTATCACATATATTACGACTTCAGCCCGCATCGCCCACAGCTTCAACCCGCGTTCCTGACGACGGCAAGCGCTGCCACATTGATTGTGCATACTGGACAAATGTCATAGCCAGCTTCCACAAGAACAGACATATAATAAGATTAAAGGAGAAGGCTCATGTACGCGCAAAAGACGACAATACGAGTCCCTATTGGCGGAATTGGTCAACTGCGCGAGATCATCGCCCAGCGTTACTTGCCTGTTGTGCGCACCCGCACCGGATTCATGGCGGCCTATCTGCTGGAACAGGCAGATGACCAACAGTTCTGCGAGTTAATCCAGTTCTGGGATAATCAAGCCGCTATTGAGAACTTCCATCGCACCGGCATGTTACAAGCCTCAATTCAAAGCATCGCCGCAGATTTGCCCGGCGTGCGCATCGAACGGCAGGGCTACGTGATTCGCGTCGCAGTTGGCAGCCTGCCGATTGAGGAAAATGCCCTAGAGGACGTTTGATTTCCGGGCGATAAGTTGGAAAAAGCGGCCCAGCAGGTAGTAGGGATATTGATCGCTCAAGGCCAGTTCCAGGCGTTCTAACCTCGCATAAAATGCGAGGTCCTCTTTCAACGTGTTATCGGCAATATAACCCGTCACACACAGCACCCCATAATGCCCCAGCAGCGTACAGCCCGCCGCATCCAGCGCGGGGATCATTTCCGCACCTGCATAGCGTTTCAACGAGAGATCAAAACCCGGATTGTAGCTCTCGCGCACACCGATCAAGTTACGGGCCGCGTCCAGGTCCAGGTTCAGCAGCGCCGTCTGCATGGCATCCGAATAGCGGTTGATATTCACCACCGAAACGATGCCGCCCGGCTTGAGCGGCGCGCACACGGCCCGAACCGCCCCCGGCATATCGTCAAGGTATTGAATGACGTTGTGGCAGATGACGACGTCGAAGTCCGGCTCCGGCAGCAGTTTCGGCAGGTCGAACAGGTCCGCCTGGAGCAGGTCAAGCTGCCCATCGAGGGCCTGCGCCGCGCGGCGTGCTTCATCCAGCATCCCCTGGGAGACATCCACCAGTGTGACCTGGTGTCCGGCCTCCACCAGCGGGATCGACTCGCGGCCACTGCCGCCGCCGACATCCAGAATGCGCAGGCTATCGCCCGATAGATGACGGCGCAGATTGTGCTGGTAAATAGTGTAGCGCAGCCGTGCCCAGGGCGTGTCGAGGCCGCCAAGCCAGTAATCCATATTGTCGTCAAAATGAGCAGCAAGGGACATCAACAGCTCCTTTCTGTTCCTCACATTGTAGCCTTTTTTCGCGCCTTCAGGCAGCCGCGCCGGACCAAATCGCTATAGTTGTTTGGCTGATCCTGCATATGATAAAGATAGGCATGGCTACAGGATAGTTTATGACAGCTACGAGTCCGATCCGGCTGGCGATCATCGGCGCGGGACGCTTCACACAAGAGGCGCACCTGCCTGCGCTAGTTGCGCTGGGTGAGCACATTTTCCAGATCAAGGCTATGTGCAGCCGCAGCCCGGAAGCGGCTCAGCATCTGGCTGCCATGCTGCCTTATACCGTCGATTTTGAGACCGAGATCGAGGCCGTCCTGGCCCGCGAAGACATCGACGCCGTCGATATTCTCGTGCCGCGGCCAGAAGTGATCGAGCAGGTACTGCTCAGCGGTAAGCACCTCCTCAGCGAAAATCCCATCGCTGCCGACAGCGCCACAGCCCATGCCCTGCTGGCCCTTCAGCAAAGCCATCAGGTCTGGATGGTCGCGGAAAATCAGCGCTATCACCCTGGCTATCAGCAGGCAGCGGACCTGGTGCGCAGCGGCGAGATCGGTAGGCCCCTGCTGGCGCATTACGTCGCGCATCACCCCATGACGCCGGATAGGCACTTGTTTCGTGCCAGCTCGCATGACATGCTGCTGGGCGCGGGCGTCAACCACATGGCCGCGCTGCGCATGACCCTGGGCGAGATTCTCTCGGTCAACGCCACCACAAGCCGCACAGGCGGCCTGCTGAAAAACCCCGATACTTTGATCGCCAATCTCAACTTTGCCAACGGTCTGCTGGGCCATTACGCCGTGACCTACGCCACCGGACCCGGCCCGATGCTCAACTTTACGATCATCGGCGAGGCCGGGCAGATTCAGATCAGCCGTACGGCCATCACCATCCGCCACAGCGAGAACGAGCAGGTGCAGTTGAAGATCGGTGGGGCGATAGGCATTAGCGCGGAACTGCGCGCCTTCGCCCAGGCGATCCAATCCGGCAGCCCGCAGCGGAACTCGCCGCAGGAAGCGCTTCAGGATCTGGCGGTCATCGAGGCGATGCTGCGCTCCGCCGAGCTTGAGCGTGAAGTCGATGTGGAGCCGTTTCTAGGCGTTCTGGCCTGACTGGCAAAAACGCTATCGGCGCAGCCAGGTATACAGCGTATACGCCCCCAGCAGAATCAGGGCAATCGCTACCCAGTTAATTTGCAGGCGCGTGACCAGAAAGAGCCGCACGCCGATCCCCCCGGCCAGCAAGATGCCCGCCAGCAGCCAGGTCGTGAAGCTGACGTGCCAGCCGCGCCGTGATTGGTACAGGCCGGATGCCAGCAAAATCAGGCCCCCGACCACCATCGCCAGCGAATCCTTGATCCCGCTCAGCAGCAGCAGCCCCAGGACGATCAGCAGCGCGGCCAGCGTGAGCAGTTCGACGACCGTCTCCTGTGGATCAGTGTTGCGCTGCGTCACCGGCTCCCTCCTTCAGCATCGCCAGCAGGCCATCCGGGTAGAGCGGCGGGCTGCCCGCCTCGAAGAAAGTCAGCGGCTTCCAGTAACTGTTGAATGGAATTTCATCGTCGTCCTGGCCCACAAAGGACTCGTGCGCATACAGGGTCGAATCGCTGAAACGCGCTTCGTAGAGCAAGACGATCTCATGGCCGGGCGCGCCCTCATGAACGAAGATGTTCTCCAGGGTACCCAGGCAGCGCTCGACGACGATCTCGGCATTGATCTCTTCGCGGAATTCGCGCACAACCGCATCTCGTCCATACTCGCCAAATTCGATGCGACCGCCCATCGGACGGTAGAAGGTCTGCTGTTTGACCGTGTCGTAGTATTCCGTCACCAGGATGCGGTCGTCGCGCCAGATGATCGCCAGCGCCAGCGGACGGACCTTGCCTTTTTTCTTACCCATAGACGTACCCCGTCTAATTAATGCGCCGCGCCAGCACCAGGACGAAGGCCCCCTCCGTGTTGGCGGGTGCGGTGGTGCCATGAAAGCGGCTAGCGCGGACATAATAGGTGCCGGTCGTGCGGATCGTGTACTCGCCAATGCGCGCGTTCTGACCACCGCCGCTGTCGTCATCGCTGATCAGCACGTTCTGATCGGCGTCCAGGAGGCTCACCACCGGGTCCAGGTCACCATCGCTGCGGTTCATCGAGACGGTAATGACATCGCCCTCCACGCCCCAGAAAGCATAGAGCAGGTCCGGCGTTTCGTCGCTGATGTGGCCCGTAATCGTCGTACCATAGCTGACGCGCGGCACATCCTCCGGCACGCCGTCGAAGGCGTTGCCCAGCGTTTGCAGATCCAGCCGGAACGCGCCGGTCGTGGTGCCCTCGTCAAGCTGGTAGCGGGTGGCGATGATGTAGTAGCTGCCATCGGCAGGGATGCGATACTGGTCGATCAAGGCGTTCTGATTGTCGGCGCTGTCGTCGTCCGCCGCCAGTTCGACCAGACCTGAATCGGCCAGCACGACGTAAGAATCCAGATAACCGCTGCTGCGCGTCATGCGAACCGTGACGATGTCGTCGGCATGAGCGTCGAAGCGATAGTAACGCTCGTACTGCTTGTCGGTCAGTTCACCGCTGACCGAATCGCCCAGCAGAATCGGCACCGCCGTCTCCGCTGTGTTGCCCAGGCCGCTGTTATCGGCTTCGTCCAGGGTCAGCACGAAATTGCCGCTGCTGGTCCCGGCTGCCTGCCCATAGCGCGAGGCGACAATCACGTAGATGCCATCCTTTTCGATCACCAGCCCCTGAATCAGGCTGTCAAAGGGGGTCGCCGCGCCTAACGTATCGTCGTTATCGGCCAGCACAAAGGCATCGCTGTCCACCACCTGAAGATAAGGATCGAGATTGCCGGAGACGCGCCGCATCCGCACGTCGATAATGTCGCCGCGCCGGGCGCGAAAGCTGTAATACAACTGCGGGGTCATGTTGTTGATGATGTTGATGACCTGATCGCCGTAGCGCAGCATACTGCCGGATTTACTGCTGACGCCTTCGCGGTCCAGCGCCAGGGTGTAGTTGCCGTTGGTAGTGCCCAGGCCATAGCCATAGCGCCCGACGATGATCTGGTAGCGCGCACTGTGGGGGATACGCAGACCATCGACCGATGGAGTCCGGCTCCCGGCCAGGTCATCCATACTCAGCAGGATCTCACCGGTATCGCTGACGACGGCCAGCACCGGGTCGAGATTGCCGCTTGTGACTTGCAGAGTCAATCTGCACCACTTCGCCGCGCTGTCCATCGAAGCTGTAGACTGCGCGCGGTTCGCCATCGTTCAACCGCCCACTGACGCTGCCACCATAGGTCAGCAGGTTATCCGGGCTATCCTGCGCCGAGACCGCCAGGCCGCAGCCCAGCAGCACAATCAGGCAGAGAAGGGCTGGACGCCGCTTCATGAGGCATCCCCTAATCACCGCCATACTTCTGCTCGCCGCGCAGGTACTGCTCCAGGCGATACAGATCCGTGCGCGAGGTCAGATCCAGGCTGATCGGCGTGACGGACACCATCCCCTGATGCAGCAGCGCATAGACATCGGAATCCGGCTCGGCACGCGCAGGGTCGGCGTCAAAGTGGTAGCCCAGCGTCCCGGTATCCGAAAGCGAGACGCGCTCCGGGCGAGTCGGCCAGTAGACGCGGCGGCGCGACAGGCGGGTCACACGCCAGGGAGTCTCCGGCGTGGCTCCTATCGGCACGTCGATCTTGAGCACGTTGACGTCATCCGGGGCACGACTGCGAAGAAACCAGTCGCCAAAGAAGCGCGCGAAATAGGCGGCGGCGCTGAAATCCACCTCGCCGGAATAGCTCAGGTGCAGATCTTTCGGCGTCTGCTGCGAGACGGCAATGGCCGGGATGTCCAGGCTGGCCGCTTCCAGCGCTGCGCCGACCGTCCCGGAAATGGTGACGCCGTTGCCCACGTTCTCGCCGTAATTAATGCCGGAGACCAGCAGCGCAGGCCGCCGCTCGGCCAGTTCCAGCACGGCGTGCTGCACCGTCTGCGCCGGGGTGCCTTCCGCCGAATAGACCGTATAATCCTGGTCGCCGATGCGGGTCCGCTGGCTTTGAATGCGGCCCTTGCTGGTGACGGGGAGGCTGCGCCCGGTGCCGGACTGCTGTTCACGGGGCGCGCAAACCAGCAGTTCCGCTGCATCGGCAAAAGCGGCAGCCGCAGCCCACAGGCCAGGCGAATTGATGCCATCGTCATTGGTAAAGAGTACGAGTGGTTGCTCCATCGTCGGGTCCATCAATTGGGGCGGCGGTCATACCAGGCGGAGATGCCCAGCGCATCGGCGATGTACAGGCCAATCGCCTGCAAATCGGTCGTGTAATTCTCGTTGTTCAACTCGACGACCGCTTCTTCAGTGCCGTCCAGTTCGTCTTCAAACTCGACAATCTCTTCGGCGCGCAGCAAAAAACGGAAGCGGTTGTCGTTGGCGTGGCGCAGATGCAGGTTCAACTCACCATAGACCGGGGTGGCTGGTTTGTGGCGGGCCTTGCCCACCAGTTGGGAGACATACACGCCCTTAAGTTCATGGTCGTAGAGCATCCAGCGGGTGCCTTTGCCATGCTGCGCGCGAATCACCTGCTGCGTCGGGTCGATGACAAAATGAGTGGGCCGGGTCATCAGGCGGTACAGATTCTTGAAGATGAGCGCGATGAGCAGCACCATCGATAACAGACCGAGATGCGGCAGGAACCAGGGGTTCGGTGGGGCGATGTTGCTGGTGATAGTCCCGTAGATCAGCAGCGCATAGACCAGCGACCACAGGCTGTACCACAGAATCCGGCGGAGTGCCTGCCGCCGCCAGCCCTTATCCGATAGCAGTTCCAGGTTGCCATCGGCGCTGCGATCCAGCGTCCAGGTATCCTCCAGCACAATCGGCAGCGCGGGCAGTTCGCGCGGCGGCTCCGGTTCCTTCGGCTTGGGCGGAACCAGCGAGAAAGGCCGCGTCATGACCTCCGCCAGCGAGCGCCCGGCCCGGCTGGCGATCTCGTCAAAGGTATTGGTGTGCGGGTCCGGCCAGCGGGCGATCTCGCACCAGCGGCTGCCGCGTGCCTGCGCCAGATCAGGATTGAGCATCAGGCCCAGGTGCCAGCTTTCATCCTCAGCGGACCAGCCCAGCACGATGCGTTGAATGTACTCCAGCGGCAGCGAACCGCCTTTAGGCAAGCGCCGAGTCGAGGCGAAATCCGGCAGGTAACTGAGGGCTTTACCCGGTGAGGCTTCCATCAGCACCAGCGGCTCACGGCTGCCATTGCTGATTAAACGCCATTGGGCATCGCCCATCTCAATCATCATTTGTTCAGCAGCAGAAATACGTTCCATTCCGGTCCCATCAGGTTTTTCAGGCTGAAAGTCTACCGCTTTGATCCCGCCTTGAGCAAGAGCGATTATGCAGCGTGGCTTGTGCAGCATAAATAAGGGTATCGTACGAGACGATACCCATCATTTTAACACGCATTTGAGCCTATTCGTAGCGCAGAACGTTGAGCGCGTGCTCGCGGATGGCGACCTGGGCGCTGGCAAAGGTTGCGGCTGCGCCGATGGCGATGGCCGCCACAATCAGTGCGATGGCGACCGGCATGGCGTTGGTCGGCACCAGGATCGTCGCCTGGATACCAAGTTTCGACATAATCAGCACGCCCAATGCACTGAGTCCCACGCCGATCACGCCGCCCAGCAGGCTGATGAGCAGGTTTTCCAGCAGCATCACCCACAGCACGCGCCGCCCTTTCAACCCGACCGCCTTGAGCACGCCGATCTGCCGCCGCCGCTCCAGGGTCGCCAGCGCCACCGTGTTCGCCATGATGACCGCCGCCGCGCCCAGCGATAGCAAGCCGACCAGGATCGGCAGCGCGCTGAACTGATTGATAAAGCGCCCGATCAGACCGTCGATGAAGCTGATGTCCAGCGCCATCGTCAGCGGCAGGGCCGAGATTTCCAGCAGCACCTGGTTCAACTGATCTGGTTCCACATCAGCCAGGATGAATGGCGGGCTGTTCCCTTTTGATGTGATGACATCAGGGGGCACCATCGCCTCGCCAGGGACCATACTGACCACAGGCTGTGCGCCTATGACCTCGAAATCATAGGACTTCCCATCGATCTCGACCGTCAGAACCGCCCCGAACGTCAACCCCAGATTGTCCATCTGCTCCTGTCGCAGCAGCATCACCGGCTGGCCTATATCATCCTGCGTGAGATTCCGGCCTGCCGTGACAGTTTGACCACCGCCGATGTCGCTGCCGGTCGTATCCCGAACGGTGATGCCAAGATTGTAATCCGGCAGCTTATCAAAGGCATCTTCCAGCGTTGCCATGCGCATGAAATCGCCTGCTTCTCTGGCTTCGCGGATCTGCTGGCGCAGCTCCCGCTGCTGTTGGGAGACGGTGGCGCTGTCTACCTGTTCCCCGTTGATGGCAGTGATCCTCGCATCGTAGATTTCATAGCGGGTGCGTGAGATGACGCCGTCGAGGTTGTCCAGCCGGTTGTTGATTATAGGGTCCGCGATGATCGGCGGGAGGATGGGGAAGATCATCACGTTGCCGCCCAGGGTATCGCTGAGAGTCAGGTTAAGTATCTGGCGCGAGCCTTCGCCGAAAAAGGCAATGCTGCTGAGGGCGAACATCCCGGCGCTGAGGGCCAGCAGTGTCGTGGCGGTGCGCAGCCGCCGCGCGCGCAGATTACGCAGCGCCAGCCGCAAATCCACGCTGCCGAAGGCCGGAATCCGCCCCACCAGCCAGACCACCACCCACAGCAGCAGAATCAGGATACCCAGGACGAGCAGAGTCACGCTGGTAAAGATCACACCGAAGGGGACGCTGCCCATGATCTGCCCGGCGACCAGCCCCAGCGCCAGCACAACGAAGATCAACGCACCGATGGATTGCAGCACTCCGGCGCGCGGGATATGCGTTTCGTTAGGCCGCAGGATGATTGCAGGGCGGATGCGCGCGGCGGTCAGCACCGGCAGTACGCCAAAGATGCCGGACACAATCACACCGAGCACGATGCCGAAGAGCAGCGCTTCGGGCTGCAAGCGCCAGACCAGCGGCTGCTGAATCAGCGTCTCGCCATAGCTGTCGGCAAGGCGACTGAGGAGCACGCCCAACAGCGACCCTAGCAGACTGCCCACAAAGCCCAGCAATAGTGACTCGGCAATGAACAGCAGCGCCACCTGCCGCGCCTTGAGGCCAAAGGTCTTGAGCGCCGCGATCTCCTCCGTGCGCCGCCGCACCATCACCAGCATGGTATTGACGATGCCCACCCCACCGATCAGCATCGCACCCAGGCCCATCACCACGATGAACTGGCTGGTCAGGTCGGCGATCTGCTGATTTTCCGCCAGCAGGTCCGGCACGGTGGCAATCGCTTCACTCGTCAGCGGCTGGAGTTGGCTGCGGATCTGGTTGGCTTCGTCAATGGTGGTGGGGCGGTACTGCTCCGCCAGACTCATGCTGACGGCATTCGGCGCGAGATCCAGCGAAAGTGTGGGAGCCTGGGCAATATTGAAATAGGCAAAGCCAAAGAAGGCGGCGAATAGGTTGCGGAACCCGGCCTCGTACTCTGTGGAGACGATGCCTGTGACGGTGAATGTCTCTTCCGTCCCGCTGACTCGCACGGATCACCGACACGGAATCTCCTGCGATTGAGCCAGGTTCTGGCTGATGACCACCTCGCGCCCGTCGCTGAGCAAGTCGCTGAGCGGTACGCCCGGTGGGTCCAGCGCTTCAATAGGCCCCGATGGCGGGTAGGTCTGCGGATCGATGAAATAGGAGGTCAGAAACTGCGGGCGTCCAACGGTGACGGTACCCATTGCGGTGATCTGTACCGCCGCAGTACTGAAATAGGCGCTGATCTCGCCGCCGCGCTCGGACGCCCACTGGCTCAGCGCATCCAGCGTGTCCGCGTCGAAGCTGTGGCTGTCATTCGTGCCAAAGCCAAAGCTCATGAGACTGTACGCGCCCTGGCTGATCGTGACGTCGCCGTGATTGGTCGCCCGCAGGTTGCTGGTGAGCGAATCCCCAATCGACAGCCCCAGGCTGCGCAGCGCCACAATCGTCGCCACGCCCGCCGCAATCGAAAACACGGCAAACGCCGACCAGCGCCGGTTGCGCCACAGGTTGCGCGCCGCATAAAGCAGGTAAAACATGGGCATCTCCTACAATGAAATGCTATATAGCATCGTGTACGCTTTGAAACAGCACAAGTTGCAGCGCACTGAGTTTAGCGTGTTTTGTCACATTTTTTTGTTGATTCGTCAATAGGCGTCCACAAACCCGGCAGCATATACGACTTTTTGTAAGATGTTCACAAATCATGCGGATAAAGCTTGGCGGTTCTTGTCATTAAGGGGGTCCCGACATCGGAGTAAACTGCCTCTAGTTGTCTAATTGTCCTAAATTATCCTTACAGGAGGAAGGGGAAAGCATGGATTTGGTGTTCACGTGATGCGCCCGCGGCCACAGTTCAGGAGCTGTGTGTTTGCACGACAACACGGTGATCTCTCTCTCATTTTCGTCCAAAACAGTACAGGGAAACAGCAATGAAGCGTCAAAAACGATCTCGTATTTGGTATCGTCTGGTGGCAATTGCCATTGCCGCACTCGTTATGACGGTCGTCGTGCCTATTATCCGCGCACAGGATACCGTCACGATGGAAACGATTACGAACCTCCAGGTATCCATCGACACCACCTGGGTACTGCTAACCGGTTTCCTGGTCTTTTTCATGCAGGTCGGCTTCGCCATGCTGGAAGCGGGCTTCATCCAGCAGACCGGCGTCGTCAATGCGCTGCTGGAAAACTTCATGGATGCTGGCCTGACCGGTCTGGCTTTCTGGGCGGTCGGCTTCGGCCTGGCCTTCGGGACGGACAACGGCAGCGGCTTGTTCGGCACGAGTAACTTCTTCCTCAGCGACGCCCTCAGCTATGCGCAGGGTGCCCCGGTTTACGGTGGCGAGGGACTGAGTATTTTCGCCCTGTTCTTCTTCCAGTTCGCCTTTGCGGCGACCGCCAGCACGATTACGACAGGCGCGATGGCTGAGCGCACCGACTTCATCGGCGACGTGATCTACAGCCTGATCGCCGGGGCCATCATCTACCCCATCGTCGTGCATTGGGCCTGGGGCGGCGGCTGGCTGGCTCAGAATGGCTTCCACGATTTCGCAGGCAGCACCGTCGTGCATACGGTCGGTGGTGTGTTGGCGCTGGTTGGCGCAATCATGCTTGGCCCCCGTGTCGGGCGTGTCTTCGGCGAAATGCCCAAACCGCATAATATGTCGCTTGCCATGTTGGGTGCAGGTATCCTGTGGTTCGGTTGGTACGGCTTCAACCCCGGCTCAACCCTGGGCACCGGCGACACCGGCCTGATGGGTCTGGTGACGGTCAACACCACGCTGGCCTGCTCGGCAGGTACGGTAATGGCAATGTTCTGGATGTACTTCCGCACCGGTAAATGGGACCTGGGCATCACGCTCAACGGCGCGCTGGCTGGTCTGGTTGCCATCACGGCAGGTTGCGCCTATGTCGCGCCCTGGGCTTCGGTCGTCATCGGCGCACTGGCCGGTATCCTCGTGATCCTGGTCGTGGACCTCATCGAGAGCCTCAAAATCGACGATCCGGTGGGTGCCTTCGCAGTGCATGGCGCTTGCGGTATTTTCGGCACGCTGATGATCGGTATTGTCGGCCAGCCCGAACTGACCGGCGATGCAGGCGGCCTGCTCCTGGGCGGCGGCCTGGATATGTTCATGTGGCAGTTGATCGGCTCCGCCTCGACCGTGATCTGGGTTGGCGTGACGGCGGCAATCACCTTCGGCGTATTGAAAGCCGTTGGCCGTCTGCGCGTGCATCACGAAGCGGATGTGGTCGGCATCGATGTTTACGAACACGCCGCCTCGGCATGGCCGGATGTCCTGCCTCTGCCTAGCGAAGGCGGCGCGAGTGCCGGGGAAGCGATGGCGGTGAAATCACCTGCCGTCGGCGACTGACGCAGCAGCTCTACATCACAGCCATAAAACGCAGAGAGGGGTGCCCAAACCCCTCTTTTTTATTCCACCATCCCTTAAGCCCAGAAAGCAGAATGGCTCTATAATCGAATCAACAGGCTAAGTCAGGGGAACTGGGATTATGCCACAGGATTTAAGCGGACGGACACTGGGCCAGTACGAGCTGCGCGAACGCCTGGGGCGCGGCGGGATGGCCGATGTCTATAAGGCCTTTCAACCCGGCATGGATCGCTTCGTCGCCGTCAAGGTCATGCTGGGCCATCTGGCGACCGACCCGGAGTTCATCGAACGCTTCCGGCGCGAGGCGCGAGCGGTGGGCACACTGCGCCATCCCAACATCGTCAACGTCTTCGATTTCGGCATTGAAGACGACATCTATTATATGGTGATGGAGTTCATCAAGGGCGAGAACCTCAAGGCCTATATCGCCAAGCACCCCGGCGGCCTGCCCTTTGACGATGCGCTGCGCATCACTTCGCAGATGGCCGATGCCCTCAGCTATGCGCATAAAGCCGGGATGATTCACCGGGACGTTAAACCGGCCAACATTATGTTCGTGGACGAGAGCCACGAGCAGGCCATCCTGACCGATTTTGGCATTGCTCACATCTTGAGCCAGCCCGGCCTGACCGCCAGCGGCGCGATGGTCGGCACCCCGGCCTATCTCAGCCCGGACGCTGCCTTTGGCCGTCAGGTAGACGAACGTTCGGATATTTATGGCCTGGGCATCATTCTCTACGAGATGCTGACCGGCAAGGTGCCCTTTGAAGCCGATACGCCGATGGCGATCATCATGAAACATGTCAACGCGCCGCTGCCGACCCGCTCGGAATACGGGCGCGATCTGCCGCTGGATGTCGAGGCGATTATCCTCAAGGCCCTGATGAAGGAAGCCGACGACCGCTACCAGAGCGCCGACGCGATGAAGGCCGCTGTCGAGGCCGCCCGTGCCGAACTGGCCCGCGAGGATGCTGGCCGCGATACGGTGCGCATCCCCAAAGAAGAAACGCCGCCCCAGCCAACGCAGCAGCAGGTTGAGACGGTCATCATGCCGCCTGAGAAAAACGCCAGCGCGCCATCCGCCTCACGGCTGTTGATGCAGCTTGGCGGAGTCGGCATCGTGCTGGTCATCGTCCTGCTGGTCATCGTCAGCGCCTTATCCAACCGGAATAAGACGCAAACAGATTTGCCCACATCCACCGTCGTCGCTGAAGCCGCCACCGAAATCCCTGCGACCGAGATTCCGCCTACCGATATTCCTGCGACGGATATCCCAGCTACGAGCATACCGCCTACCGACCTGCCAGGCAGCGACGTTCCTGCAACAGAAATCGCTGCTACTGAAGCCCCCAGCGTTGAAATCGCCAGCCTGCCGCTCAGCGGCGGTGACGTAGACCCGGTCATGCTGTCGGGGCTGTCGCCTCTCCAGGATGAAGTGGACAGCCTGCTGCTGAAGGATCAAACGGACGAAGTTCAGAACCTGATCGATTCACATCTCGCCGATGACCCGAATGACGTGGAAGCGCTGACCGCTGGATCTCTTGCCGCCACCTGGGATGGCGACTCTGATACCGCGCTTGCGGATGCGCAGGCGGCTATCGACCAGGGTCCGGACTCGCCGCTGGGCTATATCGCCCTCAGCGAAGCCAATTTGAACTGGTCCACAGATGACGCCCAGGCTGGCCTGGATGCTGCTCAGAAAGCCCTGGAACTGGATCCGGGCAATCCCGAAGCGCTGTGGCGCATCGCCCAGGCCAACTATGAGCTGGATAACGAAGGCGCGGCACGCATTGCCTTGCAGCGAGCCGAGGCTAACGGCGCGAAAGGCTTCCGCTTCGCCAATTTCGCCGGGACCATGCTCTACGACCAGAACCTGTACGAGCGCGCGGCCCCCTACCTCGTCACCTGGTACCGCGCGGAACCGGACACCTATTCAATGTCCCTGGCCGCCGGGGCGCTGATCCAGTTGGATCATCCGGCTGCGGCTTACCAGTTGGTGAAAGCCTACCCGCGCGAACTGGTCCAGGCCGACGAAAACTGGACCGCCGCCTATGTGGCCTACGCCGCCGGAGATTATGCCCAGGCACGTGAATGGGCCGAGACGGCTCGCGCCCTGAGCGATGAAGCCTACCCCGCGACTTACATTCTGGCGTTGATCAGTTGGTACGGCGATGGGGACCTGGACGCTGCAATGAACTACTTTGACGAACTGGAAGGCGTCGATTACTACGACGAACTCATCTCCCCGACTTACGGTCACGAACTTTACATTGATCGCGGGCGCATCCTGGCAGCGGCGGGGCATCACCGCGAGGCGATAGAATCCTACCAGCAGAGCTTTGACGTCAACGGCGAGTTTGCCGGGGGCTATATGCTGATGGCCGATTCGTATCTGGCACTGGGCGACCCGCAGACCGCGCTCGCCAAACTGCGCTTTGCCCTGGACCTGACCGACGACTCCGCGCAGCAGAGGCGGCTCCTGGCGCGCATCCGTGAACTGGCCGGAAGCTAATCGTCAGATTCGAGCGCGTGCAGCGCCAGGTCCCAGGCATCCCGCAGCGGCAGCTCAAGGCTGTCGGATACGATTTGCGCGTAACGTTCCGGCCCTAACGCCGCGCGGGTGACTGCGATACTGCGATCAACGAAGGGTTGGATGCTATCTCGCGGACAATCGGCTTTGAAGCGCTGGCAGAAACCCTGTACGGCAGCGAAAACCCGGGTTGCGACCGGATGCAGTTCGAACCGGCTGAGCGACACGCCAATGATGGGGAGCTGATACAGGCGGGCCATGTCTCCATGGGCTACGCCGTTGCCCATGCGCAGCGCACGCAGCAGAAGATCCCTGGCCCGGTCAGTCTCGAAGGCGGCCTGCGCCACCCAGCTTGCACAGAGCAAGGCATCCAGCAGCAGCGCGCTTTCTAAGGTATCGCTCTGCTCGGCAAACTGAATATAATCCGCAGATGTGGCGAGCGCTTCGTCAAGCATTCCCAGCATCATCTGGGCCATAGCGAGCTGGAAATAGAATTCGGCGTGCTTATGCAGGCCACCGGTGCGCTGTGTAAGCGCCAGGCCCTCAAGCGCCTGCTCAAGGGCTTCTTGGTAGCGTTCCTCGTACATCAGCTCGATCCCCATATGTTGCAGGGTCACGACAAGCTGCAAGTCATCGCCAAGCTGACGGGCGCGCTGAGCGTTCTGGGGCAGCAGCGGCAGCACGCGATCATAGTCACCAGCCCACAGCCACACCATCGCATAGCGCACATTGACGAACAATTCCAGATACGGATCGTCTAGCTGACGGACCAGCACGCGGGCTTCTTCTATATCTTGGATGCTCCGCCGCAGATTTTCAGCCGTGTCGTTGCTGACCCCATGACACAGCGCGCGGATGATCCAAACCGTGCTGCCGGATTGCCGCGCTAGCCGCAGCATGGACTCGTAACTCTTCAGCCTGTCATCCACCGACACAGTAAAACCGGTCCACCACTGCTGCGCCATACTGAGCGCGTAATAGGCCCCCGCTCGCAGTTCCGCCGAAATGCTCTCGTCTTCTCGCTCCAGAACTGCGCGTGCGCGCATCAAAGCCTCCCGGACATAACCGCGCGCCAGCCAGAACAGGCCCAGACCAGTTACCATGCGGAATTCATCCTCTAGCGCATCGTCCCGGCTGTGCAAGCTATCCAGCGCCACACGCAGATTGTCCACGTCGTCAGCCAGCCAGGCGTAATAGTCAAAGCGTTCTGGCAGGCAAAACAGCCGCCCGGCTTCGTCGGCGAAACTGACAAAATACTGCGCGTGCCGCTGCTGCAAGGCTTCCGCTTCGCCTGAGGCATTCAGCCGGTCCAGCGCGTACTGGCGGATCGTTTCCAGCAGGTAGAAGCGCGGTTCCGCCCTGTCGCCTTCCACCGGCTGTACCAGGCTCTTGTTCAGCAGCGACTCGAAGACATCGAATACATCCGCTTGCAAACCGTCAGCGCAAACCTGTTCCAGCGCATCAAGGGTCCAGCCGCCGGCGAAAACACCCAGACGGGCAAACAGGCGCTGCTCATCCACGTTGAGCAGGTCGCAGCTCCAGGCGATAGCCGCCTCAAGCGTCTGGTGCCGGGCCGGGAGATCGCGCGCGCCAGTCAGCGTATGCAATCGCTGGCTCAGGCGTTCCAGCAATAATTCTGGCGGATAGAGCTTGACGCGCGCTGCGGCCAGTTCAATCGCCAGCGGCAGGCCATCCAGTGCAGCGCAAAGCTGTCCGATACTGGCAGCGTTCTCTTCTGTCAGTTGAAAATCGTGCCGGACCGCCGCAGCCCGCTGCACGAACAGCTTGACCGCCTCTGAGGCACGCAGGTTTTCCAATGAGTTGTCGTCCGAGAGTGTGAGCAGCGGCACAGCATATTCGACCTCGCCGTACAGGCGCAGTGGCTCGCGGCTCGTCGCCAGCACCTTCAAGTCTGGGGCAGTTGCCAGCAAATCCGAGACCAGCCCCGCGGCGGACAGCAGATGCTCAAAATTGTCCAAAATGAGCAGCACACGGCGATTGCGCAGCCAGTGTTTGAGCTGTTTCACGGCCTCGTCATGGTCTGATTGATACGTGTCGAGGGTCTGAAGCACATGCTCGGCAATCAGCGCCGCATCCGCCAGTGGGGCCAGACCAGTGAAATAGACACCATCGGGAAAGTGAGGCAGCAGCGCAGTGCCGATCTCGATGCTCAGGCGCGTTTTGCCGATGCCCGGCGTGCCGATGAGCGTGAGCAGTCGAATCTGATCGCCGCGTAACTGCTGGCTGATCCGGCGAATCTCGTCCTGCCGCCCAACCAGCGGCGTCATCAGCGCGGGCAGATTATTCGGCGTGCTGCTCTCTGGCGCGTCTTCAAGCGCCTGCGCCGCTGAGTCCTGGAAGACGGCAACCGCCTCGTCGCGGCTGTGGACGCCCAGCTTGGTGTAGATTTGTTTGGTGTACCATTTGACGGTGCCCGGCGTGACGACCAGCCGCTCGGCAATTTCTGCGTTTTGCAGGTCCTGCTCCATCAGATGCAGCACTTCACGCTCGCGCCGCGTCAGGGAAACAGTCGCAGATTTTGAATCGCTCCACGAATCGTTCGACATACCGCGTCTCGTTCGTCTATTGGAAGAGGTATGTTCTATTTTATTCGTAACGCAGGACGCGGGCGACCCGTTCGTTGACGGTCACGCGCGCGCTGAAGAAGGTCGCGGCCCAGGCGATCAGCACGGAGATGACCAGCAGACTGACCGCCAGCAGCCGTCCCTCTGCCGGGACCGGCACCGGGACCCCCGTGCCCAGCAGTGTCATCAGCGAGACCAGCAGCGCGCTAATTCCCAGGCCCAGCACACCGCCCAGCAGGCCAATCAGCGTGTTTTCCAGCAGAAGCACGCGCAGCACGCGGCGGCGTTTGAGGCCCATCGCCTTGAGGACGCCAATCTGTCGGCGGCGTTCCAGCGTAGCCAGCGAGACCGTGTTGCCCATGATGACCGCCGCAGCCACCAGGGACAGCAGGCCGACAATGGTCGGGATCGCGCTCATCTGGTCGATCAAACGGCTCATCAGGCTGTCGATAAAGGTGACATCCACCGCCACGACAATCGGCACGCCGGAGATGGTCAGCAGCACGTCATTCACCTTGTC
Source organism: uncultured Chloroflexia bacterium (assembly GCA_963772595.1). Taxonomy (GTDB): domain Bacteria; phylum Chloroflexota; class Anaerolineae; order Aggregatilineales; family Phototrophicaceae; genus CAVYXZ01. The sequence continues at coordinate 931,097 of CAVYXZ010000007.1, forward strand.
CGGCGGCACATCCAGCACGTCCACGCGCCACCAGGAACTCTCGATGTCAATCAGGCCGGGTGGAATAAACGCGCCGCCCATATTGGGCACGATGCCATTGGCGCTGCCCACGATGCCCACGACCTCGAAATCATAGGGTTCATTGTTGATGCGCACCTGCACGGTCGAGCCAACGTGGATACCCAGGTCATCCAGCGTAAAATCGCGCAGCGCGGTTTCCAGCAGCGACTGCGCCGAGAGGACGATCACGTGCTTGCCCTCGTCTTCGGGCGTCAGGTCGCGCCCGGCCAGCAGCACACCGCTGCGCAGGTTCTCGCGGTCGGTCTCGCGCAGCACCAGCGGAATCGTCACGCCGGGAAAGGGATCGTCGCCTTTGTAAATCGGCTCGCCATCGACCCGCTCCAGCCGGACGAAGAAGGCCCCCATGCGCGTCAGATGATTCACGTCCTGCTGCAAGGCCAGCCAGAGATCGACGAAGACGCTGGCGAATTCATGGCGAATCAGCGGCGCGACCATGACGTTGCCGCCCAGAGTGTCTTCGATCTGGAACTGGACGATATGGCGCGCGCCCAGGCCCAGGAAGCTGATGCTGCTGAGGGCGAACATCCCGGCGCTGAGCGCCAGCAGTGTGGTCGCCGTCCGCGTCCGCCGGGCCGTCAGATTGCGCAGCGCCAGCCGCAAATCGACGCTGCCAAAGGTCGGCAGATGGCCCACCACCCACACCACCAGCCACAGCAGGCCCACCAGCAGCGCCAGCACCGCCAGAATCACGGCGACGACGATCATGCCGATAGACAGGTAAGCCAGGCTGCTGCCCAGCACGGTATCCACCAGCGGCCCGACGATCTGCCCGGTGATGAAGCCCAGCACAACGATCAAGATCACCAGGGACAGCAGAATTTCGGTCAGGCTGGCACGGGGAATATGCGCCTGATTGGGCCGCAGGATAATGGCCGGTCGAATACGCGCCGCCACGATCACCGGCAGCACGCCGAAGACCAGTGTCACCACCATGCCCAGCGTGAAGCCGAAGACCAGCGCATCCGGGTGAAAGCGCCAGGGCAGCTTCTGCTGGATGAGCAGTTCGCCAAAGCGGTTGACGCCCATACTCAACAGCACGCCGATCAGCGCGCCCAGCACACTGCCCGCCAGCCCCAGCAGGAAGGCTTCAGTGCTGAATAGCAGCGCGATCTGGTGCCGCTTCATGCCAAAGGTCTTGAGCGAGGCGATTTCCAGGCTGCGCCGCCCCACCATCACCAGCATGGTGTTGACAATGCCCACCCCACCGATGAGCAGCGCGCCCAGGCCCAGCACCACGATAAAACGCTCGATCATGTCGGCGATTTCGGCGTTGCGTTCCAGCAGATCCGGCGTCGTGGAGATGGTGACGATTCCGACATTAAGCTGATAGAGCTGCGTGGTCAGGCTTCGGATCGTGTCAGAAGACGTGTCTTCCGGCAGCACAATGCTGAAGTAGTTGGGCGCGGCATTGAGGCCCATAATGTTAGCGGCATCCTGGCGGAAGTAGGCGAACCCAAAGAAAGACGCCGCGATGTTGCGGACATTGGCCTCGGTATCCGTCGGCACGATGCCGGTCACGTAGAACATCTCCTCCGTCCCCGTGACACGCACCTGATCGCCCACGTGCAGGCTCAGATCATCGGCCAGATTCCGGCTGATGACGACGTCGTGCGGGTCGCCGAGCAGCGTGGAGAGCAGCGCGTTATTCGGCTCCTCCGCCAGAATGTCGCGCGTCAGCATGAAGGTATCCGGGTTGATGAACATCGAGGTGATGAACTGCGGACGACCTGTCGCAGCCGCCTCCACCGGCGTAATCTGCACGTTGTTGTAGATGCTGTAGGTGCTGAAGCGCGCGTCATAAGGCGCAATGGCGCGCTCAATAGTCGCCAGTTGATTGGGGCGAAAGATGCTGTTTTCGACTTCGCCAGCGTTAAAGGTAAAGGAAAAAGGGCCGCCACCGACCGCTCGCGCCGTAAGATCGCCCCGGTTGATGTCGCGCAGGTTGGTCATCAGCGAATCGCCTATCGCCAGGCCCAGGCTGTGGAGGGCGACCACTGTCGCCACACCTGCCGCCACGCTAAGGACCGCAAAGGTAGTCCAGCGACCGCTGCCGCGCAGGTTCTGAAGTGCGTATCGAAAATAGAAAATCAGGCGTCTCAAACGATTATCCTGCTGCCATGCTGCGCAGTTTCATACTACGCTATCTTGCCACACGTTTCCCTAACGAAGTCCTTACAGCAAGCCACTCTATCAGCAAAAAAGCGCTGAGGATAGGTCCTCAGCGCCTTATGACTGTGAATTCGATGAGAAAATCGGCCTAGCCGTGCGCCCAGCGCGTCTCGTCAGACGGTCTGTCTTCGTGGTAGCGGCGCTGTAAACTTTCGCCCCAGTGCCGCATCCAGCCGCCCACACGGTACAGGCCGGTGCGCAGCAGTTTCGTCCGGCGCTTGCGGCGCATCTGCACCAGGGCTTTGAGCTGCCGCTGGGCATCCGCTTCCGCCATCAGCCGCTGTTTGAGCGCCTGCATTCGTGCTTCTTCATGTTCATAGGAAGGCCACATATTCCGTTCCCCCTGCGGATGTCTATTCATAGGCGGGCGAGAGAAAACGTCCGAGCGCGTGCAGGGTATCCCCGACTCGCTCGTGGTTCAGGCTGTAACATTTGGCGACATCACGCCGCCGCTCCACCAGATAGCCGGTAGCCGTAAGCTGGCGCAGATGCCGTGAGGCGCTGGACTGGCTGAGTTGAAGTTCGGTCATGATGTCCTGGGCACAGAGTTCCTCGTGCTGGGTCAGCAGCTTGAGAATTTGCAGGCGCGTGTCATCGGCCAGCGCGCTCATACGGATCAGCAGTTCCGAGCGGCTCAGCGCTGCCGATTGCAGGCGCGATCCCTGGGGCAAACGCGCGCCGAACATGATATGCGCATAGGGCTTATCGTCGTGCTTCACCAGCCGCACAAAGGGTCCCAGATGCGCTGAGGGCGCGAAGATGAGCGTGTCCACCTTCTCCAGCGCGTCGTTCCAGTAGCCGGAAAGCTCTCGTCCGGTCACGGCGCGGATGGCTTCCAGCGGGCTGAGACCGCTAAAGTCCAACTGCTCGTAGGCCGCTACCAATTCGTGCAGCATCGGCAGGCTGCGATGCAGCGCCGGTTCGACATAGTCGCGCCACATGGTCGCCAGGTGATCCAGTACCACACGCTTCATGTGCGGCGGGTCGTTGAGCAGGGTGTGAACCTCCGCGTAAAAAGCCTCGTCCGCCTCGCTGCCCAGGTCTTTATCGCCGTACTTTTCGTGGAAGTGCGCCGTCGCGTGCTGCTGGAAATCCAGAAAGTAGGCGAAATCGTCCAGCAAGCGCTCCCGGTCCGGCATGTCCAGACCCATCGCCTCCAGATGATCGGCGTCGAACATCCAGTGCATGGCGTGGTCGCGCAGCGCCTCCGGCTCCAGCGCCTCCAGATGTGCCAGAAAAGCCGGGAAATCCGGCCATTCCGGCTCGTAATCCAGCACTTTGAGGCCGTTGACCACCACGTCATGCAGATGCCGCTGCGCCTCCGGCAGGCTGGCGCGCGTCTCGTAGACCCAATCTGACAGGCCGCTCAAGTTGTCGAGACTGCTCAACAGCAGCAGGCTGTCGATGGCGTTCAGCAGCGGTTCCAGCGCAAAGCGGACCTTGATGGCTTGCGGGGCGAGTACCAGACCTTGATCGCTCACGAAATTATGCCTTCTAATCATTTACCCGCTTAAACGGGTAGATTACCTCCATCATAAGCGCAAAGCGGCGGCCTGTCAAGCGAATTAGCGGCGGCGGAAGTCGCGCGGGCGTTTGCGCTGGTCCTCATCCCAGACGGAGAAGACGTGTTGATCAGGGTCGATTTTGGCGGCGGCACGGTCCAGGCTGCGCTTGAGGAAGTAGGCGCTCAGGACGGTGACGACCAGGGCCAGCAGCGCGCTGATGAGCAGTGTGGGTCCCAGTTCGATGCTGACGGCGAGGCCGGAGTTCAGCAGCAGGCCGGTAAAGACGGCGAAACTGAGCAGAAAGACGATCAGGCCGGATGCCAGCACGACGACGATGTCATCACCTGGCAGGACACGGCGCATCAGGCGATGGAACAGCTTACCAAATAAGGGCGCGACGACGAAAAAGAGGACAAACGAGGCCAGAATGGTCAGCAGGACCGTCTGGGAGAAAATCGCGTCTACAATGCGCCGTAGTTCTTCCATAAAGTGCCCCCATCTTATGGCTTATCTACAGCATAAACGAGAACAGGCGGCTGTCACCCTTAGTTTTCAGGGGGATTGGCGGCGTTCGGCATGAAATCGGCCAGAATCTGCGGCGGGACGCGCATAGGCCGCCCGGTGGCGATGTTCACCGTCACCCACTGGGCCTGCGCCTGCGCGATCAGGGCGTGATCAGCTACGCGCCGGATTTCATAATGGCGAGTCGCGCCGCTGCGCCGCAGGTCAAAGACCCAACTGCGAATCTCCAGTTCGTCATCCAACTGCGCCGACTGTTTGTACTCGATCTGCTGGCGGCGGATCATTACCGCCACGCCCTGCTCCAGCAGCCGCGCCGCCGGCCAACCCAGCCAGCGCGAAGCCTGGATCGCCGCATCTTCCAGGATGTTGAAATAGGCGCTGTTGTTCAGGTGCTGCATGGCGTCGATGTCGCGCCATTCGACCCGTTTGCGCAGTGTGAAGACACCTGCTGGGGCTGGTGGCGCTGAGGGGAAAGGCACACGCGGCAGCGGCTCCGGCATGTCGCCACCGTAAGCCGCGATGAGTTCAGCCTGCGGGCTGACCAGCCGCCCGCTGTCCCGGTCCAGGTAGACCCAATCGGTCGTGGCCCGCGCCATGAGTGTCTCATCGCGGTAGAACTCATAACGCCGCAGCGAGCGCACCTGCCGGAAATCCGCCACCCAGGTCTTGAGCGCAACCGTGTCACCGTAGACCAGCGGCTGAAGGTATTCGATCTCAGTCTGCCGTGCCACCCAGACGCGCCGCATGGCTTCGTAGCGGGCCACATCATAGCCCACCGCTGCCGAGGCCTGAATCGCCGCCTCCTGCATAAAGCGGGCATAATTGGCCTGGTTCAAATGCCCGTAGGCGTCGCATTCATATTCGCGCAGAACAAAATAGCTCGTGTGAACGGGGACCATCGCCAGAATCTCAGTATAATTAATGCCATGCAATCCTATCAGGAGTCGGGTCGATGACCAATCCCTTTAAGCGCATTCGAGTGATCGCCAACCCGGCCTCCGGCCAGGCCCAACCCGTCCTGGCGGTGCTCAACAGAGTCTTCAACGCGCATGAAGTAGACTGGCAGATCGCCGTGACGCACGCCAAAGGCGACGGCGCAACATTGGCGCAGCAGGCGCTGGCCGACGGTGTGGACCTCATCGCGGCTTACGGCGGCGATGGCACGCTGGGCGATGTCGCGGCAGGCATGATCGGTAGTGAGACTCCGCTGGCGCTGCTGCCCGGCGGCACCGGCAACGCCCTGGCGAAGGGTCTGGGGATCGCGGGCGGTCTGCATGAGGCCCTGGAGCAGATTTTCAGCGGGACGGTGAAGCGCATCGACATGGGCAGCGCCAACGACCAGCCCTTTGTTCTACGGGCCGACATGGGCATCTCAACCGTGACCACGCGCGATGCCTCGCAGGAACTCAAGGAGCGGCTGGGCCTGCTGGCCTACCTGATCTCGACGGTCCAGGGGCTGGGCGATATGCAGCCGATTGAGTTTGCGATCACGCTCGACGGCCAGGATCGTCGCAGCAGCGGTATCGCCTGCATCGTGACCAATCACTACGAGTTAGGCGGCTTCGGCCTCAAATTCAGCGACACCGTCAAGCCTGACGATGGCCTGCTGGATGTCTTCGTCATTAAGGACATCAGCGCCGTGCTGGCCCTGGTGACAGCTCCCCTGACCAACCGTGACGTCTCCGACATCCTCGATCACTGGCAGGGCAAGCAGATGCGCATCAACAGCGAGCCGAGTCAGGCTGTGCATCTCGATGGCGACCCCTTCGCTCAAACTCCGGTCGAGATCGCCGTGCTGCCGGGGGCGCTCAAGGTCATCGTGCCGGGCGACTGACTCAGCGCTCGAAATCTCTCTGCTTGACAAAATCGGCATTTGCCCTCACTATATCGGTAGTGGATATATCCGCAACCGATGTAAATGAGGTACGTCATGACACCTACCAACACCACGCCGGAAGACCTGCTGCCCCTCACCCCTGCTGTTTTTCACATTTTGCTGGCGCTGGCTGACGGCGAAAAGCACGGCTATGCCATCATGCAGGAAGTGACGGCGATCAGTGAGGGCCGGGTCAAAATGGGACCCGGCACGCTGTACGGGTCCATCAAACGTATGATGGAGGCTGGCCTGATCAGTGAGAGTGACGAACGTCCTGATCCGGCAATGGACGACCAACGCCGCCGTTACTACCACCTCACCTCGTTTGGTGAGCGCGTCGCCCGGGCGGAAAGCCAGCGTCTGGCGGCCCTCATCCGCACCGCCACCCTGAAAAATCTGATCGGAGAGAGTGGCTCATGAAGAGAGACTCAGCTTCAATCCCCTTGCTGTCTATTTCCGAGCGAGCCTATACGGCCTTGCTCATTCTGTACCCGGTGGATTTCCGGCAAGAATACGGCACGCACATGGTCCAGGTCTTCCGCGATCTGTGCCGCGATGCCTATCGCCAGGGTGGTTTCTGGGGCCTGGCAAACTGGTGGGCGACGACACTGTTCGACCTTGTGAAAAGCGTCATCGTAGAACACAGAAAGGAAGACTTCTCAATGTCACGGGAAACCTATATCCGTTGGACCGGCTGGCTGTGCATCCTCGGTGGGATTTTCTTCAGCGCCTGCGGCTTCAGCCTGATTTAAACCAACTTGCAGATCAACCTGATTTTGTCTGCCGCGCTCGTACCTGCGATGATTTTCATCACTCTGGGCCTGTTGGGCATCTGGCTGCGATTTAGCGCCCAGATCAACCTCTTTGGCAAGCTGTCACTGTTCGCCGCGCTGATTGGCGCAATGCTCGCGTCAATCGCCTGGCTGCTCATGATAGCGGTAGCGAACACAGACATCTGGAACCTGTTCTTCGCGGCCTTTCTGCTCTATCTGGCTGGGCACTCGGTCTTTGGCGGATTTGCCACTACGACCCATCTGCTGCCCCGGTGGAATGCTGCCCTGCTGATTGGCAGCGCCCTGCCGCTGACGGTCCTTGTGCTTGGCTTTCCCCAATCAGTCAGCGCCTACCAGGTAAACTGGAGCGGTTTCGCCGTGCTGTTGCTGATCGGCGTCGGCTGGATACTGACGGGTGTGGCACTCAATAGCAAAACCGACGCTGCGACCCGATCCCTGGCGAGCGCGTGAGCCAAACAGCGTATCAGACAGCAGCACAAATCACATGGCTGCCGTCTGAATCAAGCAGGCGACAATGTCAATCTAATGATTGTTTTGCTACAATGAAGGTATGGGGGTGAACCAGTTTCGACGGGCTGTGCTGTCCGGCGAGTAGCGCAAAGGCCCACAGGTTCAACGTGAAAAGCGGACGTGAAAGGTGCAGACTCGGACGCGCGTGCAAATCGCGCCACCTCCACAAATGCGCAGCGCTCGCCTGATTGAGACGAGCGCCGCGGCAACAACACATTAGGGGGAAGGGGGAAACTTCTTTGCGTTGATGCTGGCCTTATTAAAGCAAGAAATTCTTACACCCGGATGATTGCACCGTGAGAAACATCTAAGAATCAGCCGTCACCCGGTAGGTCAGCACATAATGCGCGCCCCCCAGCGCCGCCACCCCGGCAATCGGCCCATGCCCGGAATCCGATTCATTCACGATAATATTGCCGAAATGCTCATCGCGTCGGAATTTGTCGGCATCCCAGATCTCCAGCTTCGTTTCGCCCGCGCGGGCGACAAACAGGAAGCTATCGGCGACAAAGCCGGGAATCATCTTCCAGCCCTCGTTCACGTAATAACGCCCGGCCACGAAATCGACCTCGCGGATGTGAAATGAGGTTTCCAACTCGTCGCGCATCGTGTAATCGCCCCATACGGACCAGATCTTCTCATCGTTGAGCGTGACGTAGACGTCGTCGCCGTCGTCTTCCTGCGCCGTGATACACTTCAGGCTGATTAACCGTAGTGAATAGCTCATTGCCTCCCCCCTATTTACCAGACCAGGCCGCGCGCCGCGATCTCCCAGGTCACTTCGACACTGTCGCCACGAACACCATAGATTCGATTGTGCAGGTTCGTTACCACACAGGTATGCACCGGGATCACATGCACGCGCTCGCCAATGGCCGGGCGCTTGTCACACTGGCTGAGGTCCACGTAGGCATGTTCCTCATTGAGTTTATGAATCTTCGCCTGCGGATACTCCACGATAGTGCCGTGCCCCTCATCGACCCGGTCGGCGGCCAGAGTCTTGCTGCCGCTGTCGAGGATGGCGCGGTCCTCGGCAGGGCGGCTGACTACCGTCGCCATCACCGTCATGGCGCAGTCTTCCAGCGTACACCAGCCATGGCTGACCGTGTTCATGTCGTTGAAGACGTAGGTGCCGACGCGCAGTTCGGTCAGTTCGGGCACCTCATGCGCCACCAGCGACGCCCCGGTCCCGCCGCCGCTGACGCTGTCCAACCCCACGCCGGAGCGGTTGAGGCCCTCAATCGCCTCTTGCAGCGCCGGACGCACCGAGGGATAGCTGGGGTAGACCAGGATCCCGGCGAAATGCAGCGAATCCGCCGCGTCGATGATCTGGGCCAGTTCGACCACCTTGCTCGGCGGTGCGCCGGTGCGCTCGATCTCGGTGCCGAGTTCGACCATCACGCGAATGGTAATGCCCATCGCCTGGGCCGCTTCCGCGATGCCCTTCACCACGTCTTCGTGGTCGGCACTGACGGTGATGCGGTTGTACATCGCCATATCGGCTAACCGAGCGGTCTTCTGCGGCCCTACGATATTGTACGGGATTTGAATGTCGTCGAAACCGGCATCCACGAAGACCTGCGCCTCGCTCAGCTTCTGACAGGCGATGCCGACCGCCCCTGCCGCCAACTGCATCTGGGCGATCTCCGGCAGCTTATGCGTCTTGATGTGTGGGCGAAAGGCCAGCCCAATCTCGTCGCAGCGCTGCTGCATCCGGTCGATGTTGTGATGCATCCGGTCCAGGTCGATCAAGACGCTGGGGGTTTCAAGTTCGTCTATTGTTGTCACGGTCCTGTTTCCTCCTGAAGCCTAAGTATGAACAGGAACCGGGCACGCCGCAAGGAGCAGAATCAAAAAAACCGGAGCCTTGTCAAAAGCTCCGGTCTGCGTGAACCTGTTCGCGCTTAGCATTCCATAAAATCTTCAAACTGGACCACAGGCAGCGGGGCCGGTTGCGCCGGACGCCGGGCCAGCAAGCCGCTAATCGACTGTCCCAGGCTGCGAATCCATTGGATGCCGGGCCGGGGCTGTGCCTTGCGGAGGATATGGGCGCGCAGCCGGGCGCGGCGGGCATCGTCCATATATTTCCCACGCTGATACTCATAGTAGGCTTGCAGTTGATGCTCGTTCATGTGTAGCCCTCTGATCTCACTGACAAGCTCAGTGTAACCGCATATCTGTTCTGGCCGAAGCGATTTAGTTTTTACTAAAATGTAGCCCTAGATCGGCTGTTCTGTTGTATAATCAGGAGAGTCCAGGGAGGTCTATAAATGACTGTTAGAATCCAGATCACCAGCGACGATCTACTGCAAACTCGCTTCGCCTACAACCCGCTGGTCGAACTTACGGTGAGTTATCATGTGCTGGTGAACCCGGATCTGCATCTTTACTATCACCGCTGGGTTGACGAGGCTTTGCAGGTGCTGGATGGCCTCAGCCTGCCCTACATGGACGCGCTGATCTTTCCGGTGAACAAGACCGTGGACACGCCCTGGCAGTGCAGTGGTTATGTGCCCGATTTCCTGACGCCTACGCCCAGCGTGGTACAGTTGAGTATTGATCTGGAAATCGAGCGTATGCTGGAAACCCCGACGGACCTGGTCCGCCGCAATATCCAGGAACTGATTGGGCGGGTCGGTGAAAACGATATTCTCAACGAGTTCCTGGCATACCCGCGCGAATCGCTCTTTTGCCTGGCCCAGGAGCTGCGGCAGTACTGGCAGCGCACGATGGAGCCGCATTGGTCCCGTCTGACCGCGGTCCTCGACGGTGACGTGCTGTATCATGCCCGGCAGATGGCGTTGAAAGGCCCTACGGTCATGCTGCAAGATCCTCCATCCGATGATCGAATATCACGATGGTATGATCGAGATTCACAAGCCGCAGCGTGACTACGATTACGAACTGAGCGGAACCGGGCTGCAACTGGTCCCAGCGATCTTCTCCGGCCCCGGCGTCTCCTGGCAGATCGACCCAGATTGGCATCCGATGATTATTTATGGCCCGCGCGGCCTGGGCCTCTGGGGGCAGGACAGTGCTGAAGCCAACCCGGCGCTGGAAGTGGCCCTGGGCGAAGGCCGGGCGCGCGTGTTACAAGAACTGGTGCGCCCGACCAATACTGGTGAGATTGCACGGCGTTTGCAGGTCTCGGCGGGCGCGGTTTCGCAGCATCTGAACCGTTTGAACGAGGCCGGGCTGGTCGAAGCCTTCCGCAACGGCAAGCACGTGTATTATCATCTGACCGACCGGGGCACACAGCTTCTGGTTTTGTTCGATAAAACGGGCTAATGGGCACACGCCAGTTATTTCCTTTTTCTCACGCTTTGGAGGACAACCGATGGACCCTTTTTTCGCAGATTATCTACAGCGGCTGCAAGACCTGGACCGCGATTTCATCGCCAGCTTTGACGGCCTGCCCGCCGAGGCATTGGACTGGGTCCCTGGCGAGGAGATGAATTCTTTTTGTGTGCTGGTGGTCCACACCACCGGGTCCGCCCGCTTCTGGATCGGCGACATGGGCCTGGGAGAGAACTCAAACCGCGACCGTGACGCGGAATTCCAGTCCAGGGGTCTCAGCGCTGTCGAGTTGAAAGCCTGCTTCGCGGATCTGGAGCAGTACGTGGAAGGTGCCCTGGAACGCCTCAACCTGGCAGACCTGCCGGTCGTGCGTGAGACTCCCTACCGTGACGAGCCGGTCAGCGTCGGTTGGGCGCTGCTGCACGCGCTGGAACACACCGGCCTGCACCTCGGCCATGCTCAGATCACGCGCCAGTTGTGGGACCAGCGTTAGGAGACCGGGCAGAGTTCCACAATCAGACCGTCGCTCCAGCCATATTTAGCATCCATCAGCGCGGCGACCGCAGCCGCTTTGTCCGGTTCGGTCGCCGGGTGAATGCTGCGGCCTCGGCCCTGAAAGCTCACATCGCCGACGCGGATGCTGACCGCCGGGTTATGTTCGATATTCTGAACCCAGTGCGCGCGCTCGCGTCCTTCGGCGACGATGTAGTAGCAGCCCTCGTGTTCCACGTACCAGATTTCGATCTCGTGCGGCTGACCGCTTTTCCAGCCCATGCTGGTCATGTAGAGAAACTGCTCGACGCTCAAGCTTCCAGTTCGGCAATCGCCGCCCGCCCGACAATCTCCAGCGAGGTATCGCCCGATGGCGGATGCGTGAGACCGCCGCGCGCATCACGGAAGTAGCGTTCCAGCGCCATCTTGCCGGTGATGCTCTGGCCGCCCGCCACGCGCAGCGCCTGCTCGGTAACGCTGATGGCCGCCTCGTTGGCGATATGCTTGGCCGTGACCACCTGCGCCCAGGCCGCCGCGCCCTGCTCATCCCAGGCCTGTGCCGCGTAGAGCAGATACTGCCGCGCGACCTGAAGCTGCACGTCCATCTCGCCGATTTGCCGCTGAATCTTCGGCAGTGTGGCAATGGGCTTGCCCAGGGCCGAGGGCACGCGGTCCAGCGCAAAGCGGATCGTATCGTGCCGGGCTGCCAGCGCGACTCCCAGGTAAACCGACGCCGTCAGCACCGGGAACCAGGCGTTCGGGCCAGGTGCTGTGCCGCCTTCACTGCGGTCCAGCACCGAATCGGTCGGGACGATGACGTTTTCGAAGTAGACATCGTCGCTGTCACTGGCGCGCAGGCTGAGCGCATTGCACCAGGTTTCCTCCCAGCGCACACCGTCAATGTTGTTGGGGATCAGGATCTGGCCTGCCGTACCGTCGATATCCAATTTGACCAGCAGGTGTGTCAGATGCCGTCCGCCGGTGGACCAGTTCTTCTGGCCGTTGATGCGCCAGCCTTCATCGACCGGCTCGGCCCGCGACTGGAAGGCACCGCCGCGCGAGGGACTGCCCAGACGCGGCTCACTGGCAAGCGAGTTAATCAGGCCGCCGCTGGTCAGAATAGCGCAGATGCGCTCGAACTGCCCGCCCAGCCACAACTTCGTTTCCTGCGCCGCGCCGATCAGATGCAGCGGCATGGTCGCCACCATCGCCGTCGAGCCGCTGCCCTGCGCCAGTTCAAGCTGTGCTTCGGCGCAGTCACGCAGCCCCAGGCCCCAGCCCCCGGCGCTTTTCGGGACGCTGAGACTGAGATAACCGGAGTCCTGGAGGGCGCGGACGTCTTCATCGGGCAGCCGTCCCTGCCGGTCGGCCTGTTCGGCGCGGCTGGCAAACTGCCGGGCAAGGTCACGGGCCAGGTCTACGGCGGATTGTGTCATTGCTTGTCATCCTGTCTCTTCAACCACTCTGGCGATTGTAACGCGCTTTGATATACGCTGCGCCAATGGACTCATACTGCATCAACGGCAAGCCTTATATTGAGGCGATCTCTGGCCCACTGCAGCCCTTCACTCGAATTCGGAGAGGGCTTGTCAGCGCGTGGCCGCCACACCGGTAAAGGCATCGACAAAGTCATGGCGGGCCTGGATGGTGGCGAAACGCTGCATAAAGCGCTTGACGAGCACCGGGTCCTCCAGGTCCAGGCGCATTTCATAGGCGTCTTCGTTATTGCTGCGATAATAATTCTTCTTGAGTTCCATCGTCTCGAACTCGTACTTACGGTAGAGATTCTGCGCCGTCGTGTTGCTTACCCGCACTTCCAGCACCACATACGAAGCCGAGAGCGTGATCGCGCGGCGGATCATGGCCCCCAGCACAATCTCGCCGTAACCCTGGCCGCGATAGCCCGGATGGCTGGCAATCGTGCTGATGTGGCCCTCATCCTGGATGCACCACAGGCCGCCGTAGCTGAGGATCTCGCCGCCGGGCTGGTTCAGACGACCGAACCAACGCCGCCAGCCATTGGTCGTCTCGCCGCCGCGCGCCAGCACGACCATGTGACTGTAGCTTGATTCGCTGATTTCGAAGTGATACGAACGCACCGACCAGGGAGGGTCAAAGGACACCCGGTCGATCTCCACCACCTGGCTGATGTCCGCCGGGCGCATGTAACGCAGTGTCAAGTCACTCATCAGGGCTGTCAGGGGATAGCTTTCGTCTTGACGTAAAGCGGCAGCAGTTTGGCTGGCTCGAAATCGTCCGGCGCTTCGGCCAGGCGGGCCAGTGCGGTCTCGGCCAGGAACCCGGCCCGGCGCAGACGCATGGCCCCGGAGACCAGCTTGACCGGCACGTCGTTATCCTGGGCCGCTTCCAGGCTGGCGCGACCCTCGGCGCTGATTGTTCCGGTGAGATAGGCCGGGCCGTCGATGCTTTCCAGCAGGCCATCCCAATGCATCAGGCGCGGCTCGCCCCGGTTGACCCAGCGGCCCGTGCCCCAGCGGTAGGTCGCGGCGATGATCCGCCCGCGCCCGGCTTCCACGACCGTAATCAAGGCGTGACGCGGGTACTGCGGCTGGGCTGCCGCCAGCGTGTCCAGCGTCGAGACGCCTACCAGGGGCAGCTTACGGCCTGCCGCCATGCCTTTCGCCGTCGCAATGCCGATGCGCAGCCCGGTGAAGGATCCCGGCCCGGTCGAGACGGCCATCGCCGTCAGATCGTCGATCTCTACTTCACTGCGGGCCAGTATGGCGCGAATCGCTGGGGCCAGTTCCGCTGTGTGGTTATTCTGGGTGTGCCAGGTCTCCTCCGCCAGCAGGTCCAGGCCGTCGTGCAGCGCCAGACTCATCAGGCGGGTGGCAGTATCTATCGCAAGCAGCATGACTTACATTCCGTAGGCCGAGGCGCGGAAGGCTTGCAGCAGCGCATGATAGCGTTCGCCGGTCGCGTTGAAGACCAGGTTCCGCCGGGTTTGCTCCAGGATGCGCAGTTCGATCCACAGGCGCTCGGCAGGCAGCGCACTCTCAATGCGTTCCGGCCACTCGAAGACGACCGGCCCGCGTCCATCCAGAACATCATCCAGGCCGATCTGCTCCGCTTCTTCCGGGCTGTTAAGCCGGTAGCAGTCCAGGTGATAAAGCCGCTTATTCTCGCTCAGGTGACGGTGCGTGTGCATCAGGTTAAAGGTTGGGCTGGTGAGCGGCATCTTCGCCCCCCATCCCTGGCCGATGCCGATGGCGAACATGGTCTTACCCGCGCCCATGTCGCCCGACAGGCAGATCACATCCCCCGGTTCCAGTGATGCCCCCAGCCGTGCCCCCAAACGTTGAGTCTGCTCGACACTGTGGCTGATAATATCCAGTTCACCTTCGCGCAGAATCGGCACGCCAGCTTCCCTGTTCGACTGCTTAAATCACTGGCGTATTATACAGGCTGGATGGGCATCGGGCTAATACCAGACTTAAGGCCGATGGTTACTCTGGTTTGAGGACACAGCACGCTGTGTCGTCGCGCAGCGACTTGACTATAATCAGCGTATGGCCCTGCTGATCGGACTCCCTGCCCTGCTGCTCACGGCGCTGCTGCTGAACGCGGCCTTCCCGGCGCGCGGACGGCTGGCGAATCTGCTGGCGCTGGCCTGCCTGAGCTATGCGCAAATCGTGCTGTTGAGCGAGCTGCTGTCGGAGCTTCACCTGATGACGGCGGCGGGCTACCTGGCCGGGCATGGCGTGCTGCTGGCGGGGGCGGTCCTGTGGTGGCGAAGCACAACCCTCCCCCTAAATCCCTCTTCCTCAGGGCGAGGGACTTCAAACCCGTCTGCTGCCGTTTCGGCACCCTTTCAAATTCTGCGGCAGTTAACCAACTCCTGGTGGATTGCCCCGGCGGATTTGTGGCGAGCGGCGCGGCAGAACCCGCTGCTGAGTCTCTTCGCCGTCGTGGTGCTGGCCTTCTGTGTGGCGAATCTGCTGTTGAGCGCGGTCTACCCGACACACGGCGCGGACGAGGTTGCCTATCATCTCTCGCGCGTCTACTTCTGGGCGCAGCAGCAGACGGCGCGCCATTTCGTGACCTTTGATCCGCGTCAGGTTGAGTTCCCGCCGGACGGCTCCTTCAGCTTCCTGTGGCTGATGCTGCTTTCGGGCAGTACGGTCTGGCTGCATCTGCCGGAGTGGTGGGCCGGGCTGGTGCTGGCAGTGGGCACGGCGGGCCTGGTGCGCTTGGCCGGGCAGAGCCGCCGCGCGGCCCTCTTCACCGGGCTGGTCCTGCTGACGACGACCGGGACCATCCTGCAAATGGCGACTCGCCACAGCGATCTGCTCACGGCGGCCATGAGCGTCATCTTTTTGTACTTTGCGCTGCGGACGCTGCAAAAGGGCCGCTGGCGCAGTCCTGAGCTTGCTTATGCCGGGCTGGCCTTCGGGCTGGCGCTGGGCAGCAAGCTGACCGTCTTTCTGCTGCTGCCGGGGGTGGCGCTGGCACTGCTGGTCTATGGCTGGCGGCGGCAGGGACCGCCCGTGCTGCGGACTCTGGTCGCGCTAGCGCTGAGCGCTGCTATCGGCTTCGCGCTGCTGGGAGCCTACAATTACGTCCTCAACTTCGCCGACTTCGGCAGCCCGATCTCCAGCCGCCCGTTAAGCGATTCTTCAGCCATCAACGAGGGCACGCCCCGCCGTCCCAATCTCTACGGCCTGGGAACCAACCTGATTCGCTACTACTACCAGATGATGGACTGGGACGTCTGGGGCCTCGACGAGCGCAGCCCGCTGTTTATCGAACACCAGCGCCTCTACCAGACGATCAGCCAGTGGAGCGGCCTGAACCCGGAGAGCGTGCCCGAATTCACCTATTACGGCATTGGCATCCATTCGGTCGATGTCTACGGCTCTGGCTTCGGCCTGATTTTCTACGCCATCCTGATCGTCAGCCCGCTGCTGCTGCTCGTCTTCCTCTGGCGGGCGCGCCGCAGCCGCCGTTACGATCTCGCGCTGGCCCTGCTGCTGATAGCCTGGAGTTGGATTCTGCTGACCGCTGGAATCCTGCCCTGGGACCCTTACCGCCCGCGATTCTTCCTGCTGGTGGTGCCGCTGCTGCTGGCGGCTGCCCTGCCCTGGCTGGTCCTGCCGCGCCGGATCGCGCTGCTGTGGCTGATCCCGCTGGCGTTGATCGCCCTGTGGAGCGCCGGGCACACCACCTTCGCCGGTTTCGCGCGGCTGCCTGCCTTGCTGGACGGCATCGCGCCGGACCGCGAACACCTGGCCGAAATCAGTCCCCACGAACGTGACTTTCTGCACACGATCCTACCGCCGGGGTCCACGCTGGCGCTGACCGGCGGCGAACTGCGCATGTGGGACTTCCTCAACGCGCTGCCGGAGTACCATTTCCGGCTGGTGCCCGGCCCGCAGATTGAGGATTATCTCGCCACAAACGATACCGGCCTGATGCTTGCGCCGATTCCTTCCTGTACGAAAGGCGACCAGCCTTACCTTTACTTTTCGCTGAATCCGCTGTTTAGCTGCCTGATCGTCGCCTCACCGGAGGACTTCCTTCAGCAGCCCAGCGCCGTCGCCTACTACGGCTACCAGCGCATCCAGACGGCGCACGAGAATTACATGCTGCTGGATCCGGCGCAGGGCATGGTCAACCGCGACGAATTCCGCGTCGATGTCAGCATCCCGGTCAATTTCTTCGGGCCGGGCGACCTGCAAATCGACATCAGCTATGCCAACGGTACGATTGCTGAGGATGATTTGATCTCGCTCAACTGCAACGACCAGCCCGCAATCTACACACTGCGCGAGGACGGCGTCTCGTTTACGCTGGCGCAAAGTGTCGTGCAGCCGCTGCAAGTCTTCCAGCACTGCCAGGTGCTGCACCAGTACAACCCGGCGCTCAAGGTGGCTTCGGTATTGATCTACCGCCAGCATCCGCCGCCGCCGGATACGCTGCTGAATCTACGCTTCGAACATGGCCCCACCCTGCTGGCTGGGGACCTGCCTGACTCCGCGCCGCCTTGCGGGACGCTCTACCTCAGCTTCTGGTGGAGCGGCCTGGCCGATGGTCTGGACCAGACACTCTATCTGGTGGATGCGCGTAAGGTGCCTCTGCTGGAAAGTCACGCAGCGCTGACGATCACAGGAGGTTTCAGCCGCCGCTTTATCAACCTGCCCTGCGACCTTGCGCCGGGCGACTACGACCTGTTGATGCGCGTCTACAGCGGCAGCACGGCGCTGAACCTGGCGGATGGCAGCGGCACGATTGTCCATCTGGGCACAATCAGCGTTCGTGATTCTGGATAATGCAATGACCGCTATTCGACCACTTTGCAGGGGTTAACCAGTTCGCCGATCTTCTCAATCGTGCAGGTGATGACGTCGCCGTCTTTCAGATAGGTCTTCGGGTCCATGCCCTCGCCGACGCCGTTAGGCGTCCCGGTCATGATGATGTCGCCGGGTTCCAGCGTGATCGACTGCGAGATGTAGTGGATCAGGTGCGCGACACCGAAGACCATGTGCTTGGTGTTGCTCTCCTGGCGCACATCGTCGTTGACCTTGAGCGAGAGATTCAGGTTCTGCGGATCCTCGATTTCATCGCGGGTCACGATCACCGGCCCCAGCGGGCAGAAGGTATCCAGGCTCTTGCCGCGCGTCCACTGGCCGTCGATGCGCAGTTGCAGATCGCGCGCCGAGACATCGTTGCCGATGGTGTAGCCAAAGACATGCTCCAGCGCCTCTTCTTCGCTGACCTTGCTGGCCTTCTTGCCGATCACGACCGCCAGCTCGACCTCCCAATCGACCTCTTTGGTGATCGATTCGCTCCAGGTGATGGTCTCGCCGGGGCCGATGACCGCGCTGGGAAAAATGGCGAAGATCAGCGGCTTGTCGGGCAGATCGCTGCCGGTCTCGGCGGCGTGTTCGGCATAATTGCGGCCAATGGCGACGATCTTGCGCGGGATGCAGCGGCGCGTAAATCTGCACCTCGATCCAGCGGATAATGCTGGCTGGTGCGCGAGGGCGTGGTGCCGCGCCGGATCAGTTCGTGCATCCGCAGCGTATCGGAACTGGCAATAACGTACACCTGGTCATCAACGATTTCGCCTAGATGCATGGCGGTTCTGGTAGGAGAAGCTCACTAGTTTCATCGTTTACTGTCCATTCGTTCTGCTTTGATTTCGGTCCCTATTGTAACTGTCGAATCAGCGCTGTTCCAGATGCGCCGCCGCCAATTGGCCCCAGATGGACAGCGCTTCACCCTGCCATAATTCAAAGTAGGCCTGCCGTGCCCGGCTGCGGTCGCCCAGCAGGTCCAGGCTGAGGGCCTGCATGTAGCGCAGTTCCGGCGAGACCGCCGCCTGCGGATTTTCGCGCAGCAGATTGTCCAGGGCCGTCAGCACAGCCGAGGGATCGTTATCGACCAGCAGCGCATCGTAGACGTTGGGCGGCACGACGGCAACCGGCAGCGGCGCGCTGGCAGGCATCATCGAGGGGACCGGATCGGTCTTTTCGGCGCGGTAGAACTCACGGTCCAGCGGCGCGAAAGCCCACCAGTGCTGCCCGGCCATGTCGAAGCGCACGATCTCGCGGTCGGCCATGCCCACCTGCGACACTTTCGTCTGCGCCTGGACGTGAATCCCCAGTTCAGCCAACTGCTCGGCGATGGGCGTATCACGGCGCAGCGGCTCCTCCTCCAGGATGCGGCCCAGCGCATCGTCCACATTGCAGCCGCCATCGGGACTCAGCGCCACCAGCGCGGCGCAGATCTCCAGCGGGTGAATATCTGGCTGCTGGAGACCAGAGACCAGCGCCCCGGCCTGCTGCTCCAGCCAGGACCCCGCCTCCGCCTGAGTCTGGAGCTGCATTGCCAGCGCCAGCGCGGAGCCGGTATCGCCGCGAAAGGCTGTCAGCATGACCTGCATCACGCGCGCCCGCTGCCCGGCGAAATCGGCATCGTCCGGCACGTAGGCCATGATCTCGCGGATGCTTTGCAGCGCGTCATTGACCGGCATGGCGAAGAGCGGTTCCGCGCCGTAGAAGAGACAGTTGGCCGTGTTGTCGAAGTAGAAGCCTGAGGGGTCCGGCGTGGCGCGGAAGAGATTGCCGCGCCATTCCCAGGTTACATCCTGAACGCCCATACAGCGCCACAGCGGGTCCTCCACGCGGTCAACCTGAACATTGAGCGCATCGCCCGGCGTCCAGTCGAGCGCGCCGCCGTAGCGGATCGCTGTGCCCGGCTGCACCAGGTCCGCCAGCCCGCCGCCGCGCCAGCCAAAGACACGCAGTTCGCGGTTGACATCGCCTGTATCCAGCGACAGCACCAGGTCGTCCAGGCCATCGCCGTTGTAATCATCCAGGCCGACCAGGTCAAGCGCTTGCAGATCACCCAGCGGCACGGCAGGCAGCGACCCCAGGCGCGCGACCTGCCACTGGCCGGTTTCGCTGGCGACGGCGGGCAGATACTCTTCATAGCGCGTGCCGTAGCGCACGTGTAACAGGGCATCGAGCGGGTCCTGACCGTCGAAATCGGCGGGCGTCACCTCGACGCTGAAGCCGTTCGCCTGGAAATCCGCCAGACCAGAGGCCGTGACGCCGCGCTGGTTGAGCAGCGTCTCCACAGAGGGGCGCAGCAGCGCGCGCATATCGACACTGCCGGGCGGGGCCGCCAGCATCAGGTTCAGCAGCCGCTGCCGGGCCACCTGGTCACGTGGCGCACCAGGGAAACGCCGCTGCATCTCGTACTGAAGCAGACGCACCGTCTTCTGGGCCTCGCTGCTGCCGCTGCCCAACTGCGCGACGTAGACCGCCAGCACGTCCTGCATAGCCGCCGCTGTCCAGGGGCGCAGCGCATAGCGGTTCATGGCCGCCGCCGGAGTCACCCGAACCAGCGCGGGCGGGACCGGCGTATTGGTCGCAAAGGCGGGCAGGTCTTCCTGAGCCGTGCTCGTAAACAAGCCGCCGACCAGCAGTATGAGGATCAACACAGGCACTAACAGAGGCCGCATGACCATTTCCTCCCTTTTTCCTGCTGGATAGTGTGCCATGAAATCGGAATCTTCGAAACAAATTCCATACCAATAATGCTTGCGAGCAGTCAGGCTTGCGGTATACTTATAATCAACTTCAATCCCTTGTTTAGTGAATAAGAAAACTGTGTCGTTGTGCTGTATTTCCCGGCTGCTTTTAGTTGCGCGATAGGTCAGTAATAGTATTATTTGCAAAAGGCATGACACTATGAGCGAGGCTTTTATGGACGACAATTACGCGATCACACGGAGCAGAATGGTAGCCACACAGTTGGCGGCTCGCGGTCTCGCGGACCGGCCTGTGCTCGATGTCATGGCGCGGGTGCCGCGTCATTGCTTTGTGCCCGCCCAGGCGCAGCCCTTCGCTTACCGCGATCAACCGCTGCCCATCGGCTACGGTCAGAAGCTGCCTTCACCTCACGCTGTCGCCGTGATGACCCAGGCGCTCCGCCTTAAGTCTACGGACTCAGTGCTGGAGATTGGCACCGGATCCGGCTACCAGACGGCGATTCTCTGCGAACTGGCGTCTTACGTCTATAGTATCGAATGCCGCCCCGTGCTGGCCGGGCGGGCGGCGCGTGTGCTGGATCAACTCGGCTACGAGAACCTCGATATTCACGTCGGCGATGGCAGCCAGGGCCTGCTCGACATGGCTCCCTTCGACGCCATTCTGGTGACGGCAGCGGCTCCTACGCTGCTGCCGCAACTCAGCGCCCAGCTTTCACCTGATGGCGGACGGCTGGTGCTGCCGGTCGGCTCGCTGAGCAGCCAGTATCTCCACATCGTCACGCGCCAGGGCGACACCTTCTATATCGACGAGGTCGATCACCTGCGCCTCTCCCCGCTGGTAGGCCGCAACGGCTTTTATATGCGGTCGTACAGCGACTAGTCGAAAGTCTAGAGTCACTAGTCCTTAGTCAAAACCCGGATTCGCGGAATGGACTGGCGCGACTAATTCTGAGCTTCCGAATGCCGCAGCTCAAGCAATGACCATAGAGTCAACATATTTACGACTGTTGGCTAAAGACTATCGACTTTTAGTGCCTATGCTCGCGGATGTGGACGTAATCGCGGATGAAGCCGCCCCGATCCGAGGCGATCAGCACCCCGCTCAGCTTGTGGACGACCAGCTGCCCCACATAGTTCAACTGATTGCGCACCTGTTCGCGCACAATCATCATGACCGCATCCCAGGAGACACCGGGGGGAAGCTGCGGTTCGTACATGCTGCGCATCGTTTCCAGGTAGCTCATGACCGGGTCCAGCGTGTCAAAGACAAAGGCGCTGGGGAAATCCTGGCGCATCACGGCGAAGAAGCGTTGGGCCAGCTTGCGCGTGCCGCTTTCCAGCGTAAAGGCATGGCTGCTGGGCAGCGGGACCACGATCTGATTGCCAGGCGCGGTGAGGACCATAATGGCGCGCTTGAACAAATCCCGGAACTGGGGCATCGTCTCAGCGCTGTTGGTCGAGGCCAGCAGGATGCCGTTAGGCTTCAGCACACGGCGAATTTCCATAACCGCGCGGTCAATATCGGGCACGTGATAGAGCATGTGATTCGCCATCACCACATCAAATTGCTCAGTGGCGAAAGGCAGATCCTGGCTGTCCGCCTGGACAATTGAGCGGCGGCCCGGATGTTTCTCCAGCATTCCCGCCGAGAAATCGAGACCGTAATAGACTGCGTTCGGCGCGATCAGCCGCAGCGACTCCAGGTAAAGCCCCGGCCCGCAGCCAAGATCGAGCACAGATTCATTGCCGCGCCAGTGCAGGCGGCTGAGCACCCATTCTCGAAAATCGATCCTGGGCACGCTGTATTCCTCATGAATCCGGTAGCGCAGGTTGAGCATTTCGTCAGTGGCATAAGCTTGCTGCCGTAGTATCTCTGAATTGGTTGCCGGATCCATAGCTTCCCCAATTGTAAAAAGTACGCAAATTATCGCCCCAATGCAGCACCGAGGCAAAGCTGCATGTTGCAAAACCAGGCCACAGCGCGCAAAATTCTTACAATATTCATTATATGCCGAATCGTTTTTGGAGACATGAATGATTGAATTAGCCGATGTGGCCCTCGCACGTTACCGCATCAGCCCCTACCTCGACGCTACTCCGCTTGAAGATGTCGAACCTGCCCTCTGGTTCAAACTGGAAAATCTCAACAAGACGCGAGCCTTCAAGGTACGCGGCGGACTCAACGCGCTGCTGTCCCTCCGAGACCGGCAGCACATCAAGGGGCTGGTCGCCTGTTCATCAGGCAATCACGCCCTGGGTGTCGCCTATGCCGCCCATTTGCTGGGACTGCGGGCCAAGATTTTCATGCCGCACAATACCTCGCGTCGTAAGATTGAGGGAGTCGAGCGTTACGGGTCGGAAGCGGTGCTGTGGGGCGATAATTACGACGAGGCCGAGGAAGAAGCCCGGCGTCTGGAACACAAAGATAAGCTGACCTTCATCTCGCCTTACAATAATCCCAACGTCGTGGCCGGAGCCGGGACGATTGGCCTGGAAATCATCGACGCCCTGCCGGATGTCGAGCGAGTCCTGGTGCCCATTGGCGGCGGCGGGCTGATCTCTGGGATCGCCCT
Organism: uncultured Chloroflexia bacterium; assembly: GCA_963772595.1. Classification (GTDB taxonomy): domain Bacteria; phylum Chloroflexota; class Anaerolineae; order Aggregatilineales; family Phototrophicaceae; genus CAVYXZ01. The sequence goes on from CAVYXZ010000007.1 coordinate 953,935, forward strand.
GGCACTGAAGAGCGTCAAGCCGGATGTCGAGGTGATCGGCGTCTGTGCCGAGGCCGCGCCCACCATGTACAACCTGTTCTACGGCAGTGCGCATCCGCAGATCTGGGAAACGGTCGCGGAAGCGCTCTCCGGTGACATCGAGCCGGACTCGATCACCGTGGATCTGGCGCAGCGTTTCGTCGATGAGGTCGTCCTGGTATCTGAGGAGGCGGTCGTCGAGGCCATGCGCTGGACACTGCTCAAGCAAGGTTGGGTGGTCGAAGGCGGCGGCGTGGTCGGTATCGCGGCGCTGCGCAGCGGCGTGGTCGAGCAGGATGACCGCAAGACAGTGGTCGTCCTCAGCGGCGGCAATGTCGATGAAGAACGCCTGCTGGAGATCATACAGCCTGCCTGAAAAGACGGATTCAAAATCACAGGCTATTAAGCTGGGCAATCGGCGGCCACCGGGATATGAGGCCGTGCGCCAGGGGCACGCTTGAGGTAGGCTTTCAGCACAGGCGCGCGCTGCTCGACCGGCACTTCTTCAAGCAGAACCTCCCTGCGCTTGCCGCTGCGGATGAAAGCTTTGCCATGCGCCGCTCGCACGTTGCACACCCATTGAGCTTCATTGCCCAGCATGGAGATCAGATACGGCTGCCAACGCGAAAACCCCTGCCAGATCATATTGTTCAGCGATTTCAAAGCTGCCCTGCCTTATACCCTTCAAATACACTGCGCGATACCCCCAGGCTCCGGTTGTAAGAATCAAAACGGCCCAGACTAGTCTGGGCCGTTTGAGGATTCTTAGATGCCAGGGATCGCTGCTGTTAGCGCCGTTCGTCCTGCCGCCGGCTGTTGAAGAAGGCATAGGCCAGCAGCAGAATGATGATGATAATCACGACGATGACCACAATTGGCGTGATACTGGGGTTCTCCGGCGTGGTTTGGGCCTGCGCCGGGACCAGCGTCCCGATGGGTGTGATCGAGGGGGCCGGGCTGGGTTCCTGACTGCTTGCTTCAGTCGCCGCCGTAGTGGGTGTTTCCTCCTGCGTCGTAGCCGTCGCCATTTCCGTCTCAGCATGCCTGTTCGGTCGCGCTGGGCTGCACTTCTGCTTCGGTCTCGGTCGCCGCAGTCGTGGCGGTCGGCTGCTCTTCCGTAACCGTCGCCGTAGCGCTGGGCTGAACCTCTGTCTCGGCTGCTGTGGCGCTCGGCAGTTCAGCGACAGCGACCGCTGTAGCCTGCGCGTCTGACGTCGCCTGACTGTCGAGTGCATCCTGTGTAAGCTGTGCATCTGCTTGCCGTGACAGTGCCGCCTGTAGCATGTCCTGCGTCGCCTGCGTTCCAGGCTCTTGGCCGTCGGTGCGTCGCATCTGTGGCCTGCGCATCCGCCGTCGCCTGGGTATCCAGGGCTGCTTGGGCCGTCAGGGTTGCTGCTGCGTCACTCGTAGCCTGTGCATCCGCCGTCAACTGCCCGGCATCGACCGTCGCCACGAAGTTCGCTGTCTCCGCCGCATCCACCGTCGCCTGCTGCTGCGCCTGATCGGTCGCCGTCGCGGCAGCGTCGGCTTCCTCAGCAGTCGCTTCGACAGCAGATTCCGCCGTCTGGGTGAGCGCGATTTCAGCCTCAATGCTGGCGGTAATATCCAGCGCCGGACTCTGCTCGCTGGTGGCCTCCACGATCTCGGTCGCCTCGGTCGTGCTGACCGGGGTCTGCGGCTCAGCCGTGTTCAGGGAGGTGCTGCGCGGCGTACTGGTCAGGGTCGCCGTCGCGCTTGGCGCAGTCGTCACCGCAGCGGACGCGGTCGCCGTGAGCATCGGCGCTTCGGAGACCGAGAAGTCAACGTCTGCGCTGGCGGATTGACCGCCCGCATTGCGGATCGTCACCGACAGGCTGTGATCGCCAGGGGCCATGTCCAGCACAAAGAGCGTGAACTGTACCGGGCCTGCCTCAGCGCTTACAATCTGAGCGCCGTCCAGGTTGACGACAATGCTGGTGATCGCTGTCTGGCCGCCGCCATCCACCGCAATCGTGCGATCCGAGTCCAGAACATCGCCCGAACTCAGACCGGAGATATTCAGTTCCGGGGCCAGCGCGGCGACGGTGAAATTGACGCTGTCTGACGTCACCTGGCCGAGTTCGTCCTCGACCTCAACCGTCAGAGTCGATGCACCAGGCTGCAAATCAGCGGCCCGCAGCACTGTCGTCCCATCGCTGGAATCCAGCGCTTCGCCGTTCACCAGGAAGCGGATCGCCGCCACCGGGGCCTGACTGCTGCTGACATCCACCTGAACGCTGGTCTCGTCTTCGACCGTCTGCCCGGCTTCCAGGCCGCTGATGCTGAACTGAGCCGGAAGCTGCGGCACCGTGAAGCTGGCATCCGTCGTGGAGGTCACGCCGCCCGCGTTGGTCACGCTCAGGCTGACGCTGTGATCGCCAGGGGCCAGCACGTTCGGATCAATCGTGAAGCTGTAAGGTGCCTCAAGTGTTTCGGCAGCCGCGCCATCCCGGCTGAGGCTGACCTCAACCGGCGCGGTCTGGCCGCTGATATTCAGGCTGTAAGTGGTCGGCTCGCTGATTTCCCCTTCCAGCAGCGGCTCAAAAGCCACGTCAGAAGGCAGCGCGGCGACCTCAAAGTCGAGCGTGGCCGAGCCTGCGTCGCCGTTGACGTCCGTCGCGGTGAAGGTCAGGCTGTGCGCGCCCGGTTCCAGTGTGACCGGGTCGATGGTGACGCTGTATGGCTCCACCGTAAAGGTCGTCTGAAGCATTCCATCGCGCGAAAGCTCGACCGTGCTGAGTTCGTCGTCTGCCGCCACCTGAGCCGTGATTTCGGTCGGGCTGTCGATGGGGCCGCTAAGCTCCGGCAGGCTGACAATCGGCACCGGGATCGGCGCGCGCAGACGTCCGGTCGCCTGGGCTGTGCCCTGGGGCGTGGTCACTTGCAGGTTCAGATCATAGACTGTGCCATCCGCGGGCACATCCACGTTGAGCCGCACTTCGTACTGCAGTCCGCAGCAGGTCGGCCAGTTCCTTATAAATCCCCGCCAGTTCATCCGGCGAGGGCGATTCGCGGAACAGGGCATTGCTGTGGGCGGAGAGGGTTTGCAGGAATTGGCGATCCGTGCCAAAGCCGAGGCCAATCGTGTAGACCGGCACGCCATTGACGACGGCGGCGTTCAGCGCGTCTTCTTCAGTGTAATGCGAAAAGCGGCCCGTATCGTACTGGGCACCATCACTGAGCAGGATGACCGCCCGGCGCGGGTTATCCGATCCGGCAACTTTAGAGATGGCCTCCACTGCGCCATCGTAGAGGAAAGTCTCGCCGCCAAAACCAATGGCGTTGACGGCCTGGGTCAGGGCGTCGTGATCAGTCGTGAAATCCTGCACCACGTTCGCGCCGGAGGAGAAGGTTACGATAGCGACCTCATCCGATGGCCCGATGCCCTCGATAAACAGGTTCGCAGCGGCTTTGGCCCGCTCAATCGGCGTCCCGGCCATACTGCTGCTGACATCAATCGCCAGCACGATGGAGATGGGTACCTGCACATCGCTGAAGCTGGTGACATCGACGACCGAGGCACGATCTGCCAGATCGCCCAAGACCTCGAAATCGGCAGCGGTCAGACCGGCTACCGGCTGGCCGAGATCGTCAAAAACGTTGACATTCACCGAGACATCTGGCAGTCCAGTGGCATTCAGTCCGGTGATTTCCATACGCGGCTGCCGCGCTTCTTGCATACCTATCAGGGGGATCAATGCAACCAACAATGAGGCTGCTAGAAGCAACTTTTTCAACGGCGTTTCTCCTTCGGCGTTGGAACACGAAACACGGGCCTGTGTCACTGGCAATTGTTACGCCAATTCTAACTGACTTTTAATGTAACGCAAGAGCCGTCGAGGATTCAATCGCTGAGGCTTAGCTGCTGCGGAAGGTACCGCGCAGACCTTCGGCGTCGCCCACCCGGTCCAGCATCTGTTCAGTGACCATGACGGCATCTACGCTCAGCTTGGCGACGGTGGCAATGTCCTGGGGCGTCCTGAGATTTTCGCTAATCATCACGCGGATATAGCTGGGGACCTTATCGCGCATCCGGCGAGTCATCTCCAGGTCGAGTTCGATTTCGGGCGTGAAGGGGTTATCGGTGCTGATACTGATCACATGCGGACTCAGGCTGATGGCGTAATCCAGTTCCTCCAGGTTATGCACCTGCACAATGGCCGTCATCAGGTTGCGCTGCGTATCCGAGATCATCTTGCGCAGCGTGTCGTTATCCAGAATGGCCGAATCCAGCAGCAGGGCCGAGGCACCCGCCGCCCGCGCCTCGACAATCTCATATTCGTCCAGTACGTAATCCTGGCTGATGACCGGGCGGTAGCTGGCGTTGGCGACAAACATCAGATCGTCCAGGCCGTTCTCGTAGAGGATCTGGTCGGTAAAGAGGGCGACCGCATCCACCCCACGCTGGACATAGCGCAGCGCCGTCCCCACCGGGTCATACACCGTGCTGCCGTTCATGCCCAGGTCGTGCTTGATCTGGCCGATAATGACCACCGGTTCATCTTCCCCGGCTACGGTCGAGAGAATCGGACGAGCACGCTGCTGCATACTTGCCAGAGCACGCACCGCTTCAAGAGGGGTTTTATTTTTCCGCTGTTTGAGATAATAGCGTTTGGCCGCAATGATTGTGTCCAGATGCGGCGTGAGTTTCTTGGTCGCCATATTTCTGCCGTCACGCTGAAAGTACAACAGGATGCATGAATGCAGCCCGTCTCCTTTCCATTATAGTGGAAACCTGAATGTTACAAGGCCCGGATTGTTGTTAATAATTGTAGGAATCAGGCCTGAGATAAGTAAAGACCAGCGCCACAAGTTTGTATTTTGTTCGAGAAGTGATACTATTAGTGACATTCAACGCAGCACAGTAGCTCAACTTAATTTTGGGTCTGCGGCACCCGGCAAAAACAGGGAATGTGCAATGGAACTCAGCCCCGATACCGTACGGGATATTGCGGAACTGGCCCGCCTGGACTTGAGCGAGGCGGAAGTGGAACGCTTCACCAGCCAGCTTTCCGAGGTCTTTGACTACTTCCAGCGCTTGCAGGAATTAGACACCTCGCACATCGAACCGACGGCCTCGGTGCTGCCCCTCAAGAACGTGCTGCGGCCCGATACCGCCCTCCCCCCTCTCGACCCGGCACAGGTGGTCGCCAACGCGCCCGACGCGCAGGACGATCAGTTCCGCGTCAGTGCCGTGCTGGACGAGAGTTGAGCCGTGCAAATCTTCAAACTCTGAGCACAGAATTGCGGTAGGATGGAGCTATGACGGTAGCCCGAAGTCTCGAAGCGCCTAAACTGCTCTATCAGGTCATCATTGACCGCAGCCACTATCGCAAGCGCAGCCGGTTCCTGCTTGTGATCATTATCGTTAGCGCGGGGGCCTGGTTCGCCTTGAATCAGGAGCAGACTCTGCGCGCAGCCGACAGCCGGGCCGTGAGCATCGGGGCCTTAGCCGCGGCAGCCATTATCCTGCTTGCCAGCATTCGTCTGGTGATTAACCTGGTGCGATGGCGCAACCGCCCCAGCGAGACGCTGCGCATGTTCAACAAAGGCTTTAGCTGGACGCGCGGCGATCAGAAACAGCAGTATGGCTGGGCCAATGTGCAGATTTTCCGCGAAGGCGGACACGGCCTCTACCTGGGCAAACGTGCGCTGCTGCAATGGGGGTCGCATCGCCTGCTGATGGGCGATAAGCAGACCTTCGTGCTGCTGCCCCGGCATGGCAATCTGCGCCGGATGGCCCGCATCATCCGGCCTCACGTGGGCGAATACGTCGGCATTCGTATGGCGCGGCGGCTGCGCGAGGAGAAACCGATCCGCATCCACCCGAAAATCATCGTCTGGCCCGGCGGCTTGCAGGTTGGCAAGGCAGAATATCCCTGGGAGCAGTTGAAAGTCGGCCTCAAGGGGCAGCGGCTGGTCATTCAGGCGCGCGAAAAGGGCAAATACCACGTGGTAGGCCGCTACAGCATCGGCAGTATCGACAACCTGGGCGGCTTTCTCGAACTGGCCCAGACGACCATCCGCACGCACCGCGAGCGCCCGACCTGAGCCTGTTAGTACCTGGCAAGGTGCCGCTGCTACAAACAGCTTGTTCATCAAGTATGGAAATGTGGCAATGCTGGATTTGTCCATCATTATTGTGAATTGGAACGGCCAGGACCTCCTCCGCAAATGCCTGGAGCACGTGCAGCAAACCGCCCGGAACATCAGCTACGAAATCATCGTCGTGGATAACGCCTCAACCGATGGCAGTCAGGCGATGGTCCAACACGAATTCCCGGATGTGCAGTTAATCGAGAACAGCGAGAACACCGGCTTCGCCACCGCCAACAATCAGGGCATCGCCATCAGCCAGGGTCGCTATGTGCTGCTGCTCAACAGTGACGCCTTTGTGAACGACGAAACGCTGGACACAATGGTCGCCTTTATGGACGAACACCCCGAAGCGGGCATGGCGGGCTGCAAGCTGTTCTACGAGGATGGCCGCCTGCAGCCCTCCTGCAGCCGTTTCCCGACACTGGCGAGCGAATTGTACGCGACTCTCGGTTTGGAAAAGTTGTTTCCCAAAAGTCAGATTTTTGGTCAGCATCTTATGCTGCATTGGGACTATAACGACGTCCGCGATGTCGAGGTTGTGATGGGCGCTTTCATGCTGGTTCGTCGCCAGGTGATTGACGAAGTGGGGGTCATGGACGAGCGCTACTTCATGTATTCAGAAGAAGTGGACTGGTGTTTTCGTATTAAGCAGCAGGGCTGGAAAATCCTGTTTAATCCTGATGCCCAGGCGGTCCATTTGTGGGGCGGGACCGCTGGGCGCGTGTCGTCTTTGATGCACGTGCAAATGTATCGCAGCAAGGTCCAGTACTTTCGGAAAAATCATGGAGTACTGTCGGCAGGTTTGTTGAAGATCATGATTGGGCTGGGCTGCATTATACGACTTGGACCCGGTGTGCTACAGCATCTTGCGAGAAGAAATCAGACGACCCGGATAAAATCCCAATGGCGCTTGCTGCTCGCCCTTCCTGGTCTGTAATTGAGGTAATATCGTGAAGATCGTTCAATTAACCGGGGATTTTCCGCCGATTCTGTGCGGCGTCGGCAGCTACACGCAGCATTTGAGCCGTGCGCTTGCCGAACAAGGGGCCGAGGTCTACGTCATTACTTCGGCTGATAATCAGCAACCAGACCAGGTGCCGGGTGTATCGGTTCTACCAATCATGGAACACTGGCGGCCCTCCGCCTGGGCCGCTATGAGAGAATGCCTGGAACAGATACAACCCGACATTGTCCATGTTCAATATCAGATCGCCACTTTCGACGACGGCAGCCTGATCTACACACTGCCCTACCGCAGCCGCTGGCCGGTCGTCACCACCTTTCACGATTACGCTACTCCGGTGCATCTCGGCAAACCCGGCAAGGCGCTGGTCTTTTCGCAGTTGTTCGCCAGCAGGCAGGTGATCGTCACCCACGATAAGCCATATATGACCTTCAGGAAGGTTCCCCTGCTCAACCGCAAACTGAACCTGATCCCGATAGGCTCGAATATCCCAGTCGCCGCGCCTACCCTGCCCGCCGCGGAAACCGCCCCACACGAACCGGTCCTGCTCTTCTTTGGCTTCATCTGGCGCGGCAAGAATGTAGAGCAGTTAATCCGGCTTCTGCGCTACTTATTGGACAAGGGTATAGCCACACAGTTACGCATCGTAGGCGACATTCAAGATCAGGCGTATTATGACGAAATGCAGCACCTGGCGCAGGAATTGGGCGTTGCAGGTAGACTGCACTTCACTGGCGAACTGGCGGATCAACAGGTTTCAGAAGAGCTGCACCAAGCAGATCTCGGCGTCTTCCCTTTTACCAACGGCATCAGCACCGGACATGGCACCACCATTGCCGCCTTCGAACACGGCCTGCCTGTGGTGACGACCGCCACACCGGAATTGACCGCCCTCAAGACCTACTTCAAAGACCGACAGAATATCATGATGACCCCGTTGGGCGATGAAACTGCCTTCCAGAACGCGGTGTACGAGCTGTTGACGACGCCCAGCCTGATGGCAACTCTGAAGCGCAACCTGGACAGTCTGGCCCATGCATTTAGTTGGACGGACATCGCGCAGCGGCATATTAAAACGGTTTACGCCAGGATCACAGGTTGACGTATATGTCCCGCCCGCTTCTCCTGGTGAGCAACCGCATCCATTCCGCCGCGGTCCTGAACAACCTCGCCTGGATTATATCGAACTGGCGCGCGTGTTAGATGCTCAGATGCGGGGTTATGCGGAGACGGACAATGCCGGGTATTCGGCCCTGCGCAAGCTGGAAAGAGCGCTCAAGCTGGATATGATCGAGGTCTTGGCAACCTACCGCGAGCGCCGCCATTATGATCTGGTGGTGTCCATGTCCGAAAAAGCCGGAATCCCGCTGGCGCTGGCGCTGCAACTCACACGGCAGGACCTGCCCCACTTTCTTATCGCCCACAAGCTGACCTCAGGCTCCAAGACGCGCCTGCTGCGGATGCTGGACCTGAACCGTGCTTTCGCCGGGATCATCTGCGTCAGCCAGGCCCAGGTTAATCAGGCCAGCCAGATTTTCAACATCCAGCCAGAGCGTATCCATTTCGTCTACGATAAGGTGGATCAGCACTTTTTCCAGCCTCAGGACAGCCCGCCGGGCGATTTCATCCTGGCGGTCGGCCAGGAGCAGCGCGATTATCCGACCCTGCTCAATGCCGTCAGCGGCACCGGCCTGAAATTGATCGTCGTGGCCTCCAGCCCCTGGTCTACCAGCGAGATCGACCTGAGCCAGATTGATGCCGAGGTCGAACTGCGGCATCACATCCCCTTTACTGAACTGCGCGCGCTCTACGATGCGGCGCGTCTGGTGGTAGTGCCGCTGCGCCCGGTCGATTACGCGGCGGGGGTCAACGCCCTGTTGGAGGCGATGGCGATGGCAAAACCCGTCATCCTCACCCGGACCAGCGGAATCACAGGCTACATTGAGGATCAGGCAAGCGGGCTGTACGTCAACCCCGGCGATCCGCTGGCGCTGCGCGAGCACATTCGTGCGCTCTGGGATGACACCGCCATGCGGCAGCGCCTGGGCGAGAACGCGCGCCAGCGGGTCGAAACCACGATGAATATGGATAGTTACGTCAAGCTCGCAAAGTCATACGCAGCACCCTGAACTGAATATCAAGACAAATCGGACAGAAATAACACATTCATGGTGTCATCTTCAAAGTGTTCAATCTGGATGACCTGCGTGGGATCAATCAGCGTCACAGCTTGATAACCATAGTTCTTCATATAGTTGCTTATATCCGCCGCTGTGTGACCTTGCTCTGCATAAGCATTTGGTGAAATCTCGCAGATTATGGCAGGATGCTTTGTTGTAATTCAAAGAAGGCTTGAAGTCCTTGCAAGAGCCGAGAATTCGAAATCCCTCCACGTCAATCTTGATGAGTGATATCCGGTCCAACTTGTGCTTGGCAATATAGGTATCGAGCCGGACAATCGGCACCTGTAAACGTTCGCGCAAGTTGTCGTTCCCAACCTGACTAGGAACGACGCTGCTTTCCCCAATTCCTGAACCGTGAATATGCATCGTCACATGGCCGTCCTCGTCTCCAACGGCGTACTGATTAGCCTTGATCTTATAATCAGGGTTCATCGTCGAGAGTTTTTCAACCTTTTCATAATAGGCCGGCACAGGCTCGAAGCTGTGTACCTGACCATCCGTGCCCACCACGCTTGCACCGACAGCTGAAAGGTAGCCCAGGTTCGCACCAACATCCAGGAAAGTATCACCTGGCTTGAGCCATTTCCGAATGGTTTGCACGGTCATTGGTTCATAAGCATCAAGACATATTTGTTTAATGGCTCGTCGGGAATAGGTATCGTCGCCATGAAGCAGATCAAAATGAAAATCTATTTCGTAATGTATACCATCGATAACTTTAAGCACAGGCAGCTTCGGGAACGGAAGCAATGAAGTCCGCACCTTGGCATTGACAATATTGACTAGTAGTCCTGGGTCAGTGGTAGGAGTGAAAGTGCTTTAGAGATGTTGGAATCTTTGGGCGTCGGATCCATCCGGGGTTAGCTTGTGTATCTTATTTACCCTCTTAAATCTAGTAGTTAAAATATAGCAATTTATTAATTATATCATCGTTATTTGTGTAAATCCCAGGATATCTTGATTGCTAGGCGGGGCGTCTTCATTCAAACCTCGCCCCTAAATCCCCTCTCCGCGTTGGATGAGGGGCTTTCTAGAGCCGTCGTAAGCCTGGTTTCCCCCGAACGCGGATTTGTGACTTTCCTCTCGGCACCCGTTGTGCTGAACTAATCAGGACTATTGGAGCGCCATTCTGATTGACTTCATTGACGTAAAATCGTACAATATATGCGTGAGTAGACATATATTGAGACGATGTATCAATCATGGCAGAACGAGTCTATAAAATCGGCAATATGGACTGCGCCAACTGTGCCCGCGAGGTCGAAGAAGGCGTGCGAAGGCTCAGCGGTGTCGAGTCGGTGACGGTGGATTACGCGACCGGGCAGATGCGTCTGAACGGCGGCGTAGACGAAGCAGCCCTTAAAGACCGGGTCGAAGCACTGGGGAAAACGCTCGGCGGGACCGATGATCCTGACCGTCCAGCGGCTACGCGCGGCGGTGTGATCGGCTTCTGGGATTTTCTGCTCAGCCGTCACGAAACGCAGTTAGCCGTCATCGGCGGCGGCGGCACCTTGCTGACGCTGGTCTTCGCGCTGGCGCTGGGCCAGGAGACGCTGCTCATCCGCCTGCTCTATACAGCCTTCATGCTGGTGGCGCTCTACCCGATTGCGCGCAGCGGCCTGAATAATCTGCGTATCAACCACAGTTTCAGCATCAATCTGCTGATGACCATTGCTGCCATCGGCGCGGTCGTCATCGGCGAGTATTTAGAAGGCGCGACGGTGATCATCCTCTTCGCCATCGGCGAGGCGCTGGAAGGCTATACCGGCGACCGGGCGCGTGACAGTCTGCGCCTGCTGCTGGATCTGGCCCCGGCGGAAGCGCTGCGAGTCTATGGAATGCTGGAAGAACGGGTCCCGGTGGCTGCGCTGCGCGTGGACGACAAGATTCTGGTCAAAGCGGGTGAACGCATCCCGATGGATGGCGCAGTTGCCGAGGGCAGCAGTGCCGTCAATCAGGCCCCGATTACCGGCGAGAGTATGCCGGTCGAGAAATCCGCGGGCGACGAGGTCTTCGCCGGGACGGTTAACGGCAGCGGAACGCTGGTGATTCGTGTGACCAAACTGGCGGCGGATAACACGCTCAATCGCATCGTCCAACTGGTCCAGGAGGCACAGAGCCGCCGCGCCCCCAGCCAGCGCATGATTGACCGTTTCGCCGAGGTCTATACGCCCGCTGTGGTGGTGATGGCGCTGCTGGTCGCCACGATCCCGCCGCTGCTGTTCAACGCGCCCTTCCTGGATACGCCGGAAACTCACGGCTGGCTTTACCGCGCGCTGGCAATGCTGGTCATCGGCTGCCCCTGCGCGCTGGTCATCAGTACACCGGTCACGGTGATCTCGGCCATTACGGCAGCCGCCCGGCGCGGCGTCCTGATTAAAGGCGGGGCCTATCTCGAAGCGCTCAGCCAGGTCAAGGCGATTGCCTTCGATAAAACCGGCACGCTCACGGCGGGCCAACCGACCGTGACAATGATCCGTGCGCTCGACTGCACCTCGCCGACACCGGAAACCTGCACCTGCCGGGACAATCTGCTGGCACTGGCGGCAGCGGTCGAGAAGCGCAGCACGCATCCGCTGGCGCAGGCGATTGTGCGCGCTGCTGAAGATCAGCGTGTGCTGGATCAGTACGCCCCGGCGACCGGGGTCGAAATGCTGGCCGGGCAGGGAGTCTCCGGGCAGGTGGGCGAGCAGCAGGTGCTGATCGGCAGCCACAGCCTCTTCGACCAGAAACACCCGCATTCGCAGGACATCTGCGATCTGATTGACTCGGCTGAGGCGCAGGGCCAGACAGCCATGCTGCTGGCGGACGACAAAGGACTGCGCGGCTACTTCGCCGTGGCGGACCAACCGCGCGCCGGGAGCGCCGAGGTGATCCGCAGCCTGAACGCGCTCGGCCTGGAGACGATTATGCTGACCGGCGACAACGCCAATGCGGCGGCGGCGATCGCCCAGACGGTGGGCGTGCGAGACGTGCGCGCCAATCTGATGCCGGAGGACAAGCTGCGTGCAGTCGAGACGCTGATCGCCGAACACGGACAGGTGGCGATGGTCGGCGATGGTGTCAACGACAGTCCGGCGCTGGCTGCCGCGACCGTCGGCATTGCGATGGGCGGCGCGGGCAGTGCCCAGGCCCTGGAAACCGCCGACGTGGCCCTGATGGCCGACGACCTGACTCAGCTTCCCTACGCACTGCGGCTTTCCCGTTTTGCGCGGCACCTGATCCAGCAAAATGTGGCGCTTGCCATCGGCCTGAAGGTCGTTTTCTTGCTGCTGGCGCTGGTGGGCGGAGCTTCGCTGTGGGCGGCGGTCTTCGCCGATGTGGGAATGTCGCTGATCGTCACGCTAAACGGGATGCGTCCGCTGCGGCAGTCGCAGTCATCGACTACCACTCCATAAATCGTATGGGGTGTAGGGGCGAGTCGGTGTGCTCGCCCGGAGGGAGGACACGCCAGTCCTCCCCTACGACAATATCTGCTTTGTTTTCGTGAACCTCATTAATGGGCCGAGATCACCCCTCGTGATCCGTCTCACTGTGCTCGCGTTCTTTCACCAGGTAAATACCGGGGATCGAGATGATCGTGACGAAGGCCTTGAGCAGCACGTTAGCGAAGAAGATGCTGAGGACCGTCTCTGGTGTCAGCACCCCAGCGAAGGCCCCGACGACAAAAATGGCGCTGTCGGTCGGCACGCTGACGGCATTGCTCACCAGCACCCGGCCCCACTGGTGGCGATGGCCGATGAAACGCACCCAGACTTCGTACATCTCCGTATCCACCAGTTCAGAGACCACTTCGGCGATGATCGACGCGATGACGATGCGAAAGACCGGCGAGAGGACGTGCCCAAACTCTGGCTGAAGGCCGGTGCTGGGATCCGGCGGCAGCACAGACACCAGCCAGAACAGGATCGCCATGAACACATTGATGATGGCCGCCAGGAAGATCAGGGTACGCGCAATCGAGGCCCCGGAGGTCTTGTGGACTAAATCCCGCAGCGTAAAGGTGAAGGGATAGACCAGCGTGCCGCCATCCACCGCAAAGCCCGCGAGAAATAGAATGCGCAGGCTGGCGATGTCGGAGAAAATCTGCGCGGCGATATAACACGAGCAGACAATCACGATTACTCGCACTTGTTTCAAATCGACCATAAAGTGTCTCCAGGTCCCGCTTGAGGCGCGCCCATTGTAATGAACAATCGACTTAAAGTACACGTAACAAACTTACCTGCCCTTAACTTGACGGATGACGACGAGACGGCTAAGCTACAGGGGACATCACAAAATGGGAAGCGCACATTGCCAAAGCGTATTAATCTTTCCTGGGCGCGATTGGTCTCAAACATCCTCAGCCCGCCAATGGTCTGGGCCGTGATGGCCTTTCCGATTGCCTTCCGCGACGCCGCCTCGCAGCAGCAGGCGCTGACCTGGGCACTGGTCTATACCGGGCTGGTCTGCATTCTGCCGGTGATCTTCATCGGCTGGATGGTGCATCGCGGCAGCATCACCGATTTGCACATGGAGGTGCGCGAGGAGCGCATCCGGCCCTTCCTGGTCAGCATCGTCTGCACGACGATTGCCTGGTGGGTGCTGCGGCTGATGGGCGCGCCGCCGATTGTGCCGCTCTTCGCCTTGTTTAGCCTGGTGCAGATCGTCATCATGCTGCTGATTACGCTGGTCTGGCAGATCAGCGTCCATGCCGTGAGCATCTCCGGCGCGGTGGTTGCCGCTGCCGTCTGGTTCGGCCCCTGGTGGGCGCTGCTGGTGATCCCGCTGGTGATTCTGGTCGGCGCGGCTCGCCTCAACCTGCGCCGCCACACCCTCAGCCAGGTCATCGCCGGGAGCGTGGTCGGCATCGTCATCCCGGCACTGCTGCTGATGGTCCTCTCATGACAATCAGCGATTGCGCAGCGGCCCGCTAACGTACTGCCCTATATCAGATCCCTACTGATTGTCCTCATGGCCGGGTATACTTTGCTCATCGCGGCGGGCTGGCTGCTGCTCCGCTGGTGGCGACTTCAAGCAGAGGCAAAATAAGATGAAAATGATCATTATTCCAGGGACAGACCTGAAGGTATCCCAGATATGCCTGGGGTCTTCACATTTCGGCACGGGTATTCCGCGCGAGACAGCTTTCGCGCTGCTGGATCGCTTTGTCGAAGCGGGCGGCACAATGCTCGATTCAGCCCGTGTCTATGCCGATTGGCTCCCCGGCGGCTCCGGGGCCAGCGAGAGCACCCTGGGCGATTGGATGCGCGAGCGCGGGCTGCGCGATCAGATGGTGGTTGCCACCAAAGGCGCGCACCCACGCCTGGAGACGATGCACATCTCGCGCATGTCCCCGGCGGAGATCCAGGCCGATGTGACCGAGAGCCTGCGCTGCCTGCAAACGGACCGGATCGACCTCTACTGGCTGCACCGCGACGACGTGGCCGTGCCGGTCAGCGAGATTATCGACACGATGAACGATCTGGCGCAGTCCGGCCAGATTCGCTATTTTGGCTGCTCCAACTGGTCGGTGGATCGCATCGAGGCGGCCAATCATTACGCCCGCAGCCAGGGACTCGAGGGCTTCGTCGCCAATCAGCCGCTGTGGAGCCTGGGCGTGCGCAACCCTGAATCGATTACGGACAAGACGCTGGTCACACTGGACCCGGAATGCCTGGAGCATCACCGCCAGACCGGGCTGGCCGCTATCCCCTACAGTTCCCAGGCCAACGGCTACTTTACCAAGCGCGCCGAGGGGCGGATGAAAGAGGCCGATCACAAGCGCTTCGACAACCCGACTAACGACGCGCGCTTCGAACGGGCGCAGGCGCTGGCCGCACAATATGGCGTGTCTATCACCGCGATCGTGCTCAGCTACCTGACCTCGCAGCCCTTCCCGGTGGTTGGCGGTCATCGGCCCGCGCACACTCGACCAGCTTGAGGACAGCCTGCGCGATTGCGACCTGACGCTCTCGCTGGACGAGATCGCCGCCCTGGAATCAGTCTAGACGACGGTCAGCGTACAACTGTAGCTGGTGCCCAAACTGCTGCCTGTGACCACATACACACCCGGATCAGGAGCTGTCCAGTTATATTGCAGGTCATAACCGGTCAGTCCGTTGTCTGCCGGGTACCGGGCATTCTGAAACGGGACGCTCTGCCCATTGATCTCCATCGTCGAGGGCGAGTTGGCGATCATATCGTCGATTTGCGCCTCGGTAAACGGTCCACCGGGGATAGGCCGGGAGATCAGCACACGCGCACCGGAAGGGATCATTGCCGGGCATTCATAATCCTGATGCACCTCGACCAGATCACAGCTCCAGGAGTCGACCGGCAGGCCCTGCATATCGGCGGCCAGGCACAGACGCGGCGGACTCGGCGGACCGGCAGCTTGCAGGCGCTCGTTGAGCGGCACGGTGATACTGGTCCCTCGCAGAGCGATCTGCTCCACGCCCTGCGCCTCAATACGTCCCCGCCCCTCGACCATATTGATACGCATTTCTGCGCCTGCCTGCGCCTCAATGAAAGCGGTTGAGGCCAGGTGGATGCTAACTTCATTGATGTTCAGGCTGATCTCGCCGATCCCTTCTGGCGTCTGGATCAGCACGCCGCTGTTGGGCATCTCGGAACAGGCCGCATCGCCCAGACCAGTGCGAATGTAGAAGCCTTGCAGCAGGTTAGCTAACTCGCCGGTTGTCACCACCGGCAGGTCATCCAGATTGCCGTCGTCCACCGGCGACACCAGCGGCGCGAAGACCCAGCCGGTTCCCTGTTCGATCTGGATGCGCAGCCAGGAGCCATCGGCCAGGCGACCGTCGGCCAGCGCGGTGTCTCCGGCAGCCAGGCTTCCGGCGAGTACGTAATCGGTCGATGGCCCGCTGCGGACGTTCATCCCCTTGTCGGCGGTAATGTCCATCGTGACCGGTGCCGCATCGCCAGGGCTGGAATCGAGGATCTCCGCGTCGCCGTAAAGCACAATCGTCACGGCCTGACCCGGCAGAACAGCTGGCAAATTCGATTGCAGGCGCATCAAAGCCACGCCCCAGACGTCGTTAGTTTCGTCCAGCGGGGCCGAGCGCAGCCGCTGAATATCGGTGACGTTCACGATGTCGCCCGGCTGCTCGAAGGTCAGGGGTTCGTTTTCGAGGCGTGGTGTCACCTCCAGGCTGCTGTTGCCATAGCATAACTGGTTACGCCCGGTGGCATTGCAGACATCGCCGGTCATTTCCAGCGCCTGGCTCACAAAGGTCGGGCAGGCTTCGCCCTGGGCATAAACTGGGGCGACAAGGCTCAAGCAGCAGCCCATCAAAAACAGGCGGCGAAACCATTTCGTGCGCATATTCATCTCCCCCTTGCTTGTATTTCCGTCCACTATACCGCGCGCGGATCAAACTCGAAATGGGGATGGCAGGGGGTCAGGAGGTGGAGGCGATCTGCCCATCGACAATGTGCAGAACGGCGGCACGTTCGAGGAATGCCGGGGTGAAAATCTCCAGTTCGGTGGTGGTCATCAGCGTCTGAGTCGCCCCGGTGAGGCGTTCCAGCAGATAGGCGCGGCGTTTGGAGTCCAGTTCGGCGATGACCTCATCCAGCAGCAGCAGCGGCCACTCGCCGATACGCGCTTTCATCCACTCCAGTTCGGCCAGCTTGAGCGCCATCACCGCCGTGCGGGACTGTCCCCGGCTGCCGTAGAGGCCGACGTCGTGGCCGTTAATGTTCAGGCGCAGTTCGTCGCGGTGCGGCCCGCTGAGCGTCACGCCGCGCTGAATCGAGTCCTCACGCACGGCTTCCAGTTCGTCAGCAAACTGCGGCGCGATTTCCTCGGCGCTCAATTCGCGGTGCAAATCCAGCCCGACCATGTTGAAGGACAACTGGCCGTCATGGCCCGCCGTCGGCGTGAAGCTGGGCAGATATTCCAGCGTGAGCGTCTCCTGCCTGCCGGTCAGGTCGTGATGCGCCCGCTGCGCCCCGGCTTCCAGTTCACGCAGAAAACGCTGCCGCTCCGCGATCATCACCGCCCCGGCCTGCACCAACTGCGAATCCCAGTAATCGAGTTCGTGCGGTGCGGACTGTTTCTCGGCGATGCGCCGCAGCAGGGCATTGCGCTGAGGCAGAATCTTGTCGTAGGTCTCCAGCGCGCTCAGATAGCCCTGATTGACCTGGGAGAGCGTGTCGTCCATAAAGCGGCGGCGGTCAGCTGGTGAGCCTTCGATTAACGTCAGGTCGCGCGGCAGGAACATCACCACGTTGACCAGCCCGACCAGGTCCATGACCCGCTTGTCATTGCCGTTGAGCTTCATCACCTTCTTGAAGCGGCCCGCGCCGTTGCTCTGGTCGAGCATGAGCGTCATTTCCAGCTTGTCGAGCGGGCTGTGCTGGCTGCAAATCTCCGCTGCCAGCCGGGCATAGGGGATCGGATCATCCGCCGCGCGCCAGTGGATCAACTGGCGGTCGCTGGTCGTATAGGGCGAGCGCGAGGTGGCAATGTAGTAGATCGCTTCCAGCAGGCTGGTCTTGCCCTGGGCGTTCTCGCCATAGAGCACCGTCGTGCCCTTCGGAATCGACCATTCCAGGCGCGCATAATTGCGAAAATTGGTTAGCGAGAGATGTTCAATGTGCATAACGTAAAACGGTATATTGGGCATCGGGAGGAAGGCCCGGGACCCTCCCCTACGGGCAGCTATTTTACCCGGTAATGGGGGCAAAGTAAGTGGTAATGAATAACAGGGCCGCACAAATCATTTGATCGGGCCGTAATCCAGGACGACCGACGTATCCAAGAATTCGCCCAATCGTGCGGCTTCCGCTTCGATGCCCTGCTGGATACGCTTCGCCGGTGGGTCGAAAATCTCGACGGTGATCGTGGTCTGGGCCTCGTTCGTCTTGTAGTCCCAGACTCCCTTGATGATCCCATCGACCAGCACGACCGCCGTCGTCCATCCGCCCTGACGAAAGACCTGCTTCCAGTATTGCTTTGGCAGAACCGGCTCGCCCATGCGCCCGATGTCCAGCACGTAGGCATCGAACAGGGGCAGCAGCCGGACCACGCCCGATACGGTTGATCGCTGTATCGCCTCGATGGTCGAGCGCAGCGCCACCGCCTGCCAGCCTTCGACATCCACGGTCTCCAACTCGTCCTCGATTTGTTTAAAGACCTTTTTGGCGACGTTCACCCGGCCCTCGTTCCACCAGCGGGCAAAATGCTTCGGCGTCAGGGGGCCATAAGCCCGCAGATAACGGCGCGCAATCTCCTGAAAAGCCGCTTCTGGCTCGACCGGCTCCCAGGTTTTGAGCCACCGCCTCGGATTCACGAAGGTCACGTTTTGCCCCTGATTCGGCCCGAAGCACAGCTCACCCCGAAAGGCGAAAAGCTTCAAAGGCGTGCCCCAGCCGCTTGAGGCGATCAACTCGCCCAGTGCGGGCAGCCCAACCTGCTCACTGACGGCGGCGGCAAGCTGCTCGCGGGTCATCGGCTCGCTGCTCAGCACTTCTGGCACCGCCTCCAGAAATGCCTCGCGCTGTTTTTCCGAAATGCCGTGCGCTTCAAAGTCGATCCAGCCGCGCGGATCAATGACCCGTGCCGCAGTATGTAGGGGCAGGTCTTCAGCAGCCAGCAGATGCAGGGTGCCGCGCATGGCCCAGGTCTTGACGAGGCTGCGATGCTGCCAGAGCGCCGTCTGCACATCTTGCGGCCTGAGGCCATCACAGCGTGCGCCCAGCGCAAGCTCGGCGGCAGACATTACTTGCGCATGAATCCCATACAGCCGCGAGGTCAGATCGACGAAAGCCTCACGCGGCAGACGGGGAGCCAGCCCGTGCTGCGCCAGTCGCCATGCATTCACCTGCTGCCACGTCAAGGATTTCATTGATTGTCAACCCGCGCGAGCCAGGCCCGGATGTCCGGCTCATGGTCATCATGGAAATGGTAAAAGAATTCACCCGCCGGGATGCGTGCATCGCCCACACAGACGAGGTAGAACTCCTGGCCCGATTCGCTGCGATAGATGTCGATCTGGACTGAATCGGGAAAGGCTTCAAGGACCGCGAAGAGCTGCTGAAAGACCTGCTGCGAATCGTCCAGGACTTCGCGCAGCGAGCGCCCGCGATTGGTCTCATAGATCCAGGCGTTGATTTCATCATCCGTGTGCAGTTCTGGCGGCCAGGGCGGAGGCGGTGCAGCTTCGCCACGTTGGGCGGCTTGTAACTGCGCCACCAGGTTGCGATTCCAACCGCTCAGGTGTGCGACGATGTCTTTCATGGACCAGTGCGCAGCCACACCGGTTTGTTCCATGCGCGCGGGACCGATCTCGTCGAGCAAGGCTTCCCACTGCCGGTGCTCATCCTTCAACCAGTTCAGAAGTTCGGATTTCTTCATCGCTTGCTCCTCAAGATATACTCGTAGTGGCAGCTCAGTCCCTGGCCTTCGCCACCCAATCAGGACCGGATACCCCCTGTTGCCCCAGCAGCAAATTCAACTGCGCGGCATGTTCCTGAACGTGGCGCATACTGTAGAGTTGCAGCTCCACAAAAGTCGGTTCCATCCAGTCGAACTTGTGAATCGCATAGGCCTGCTCATCCGTCAGTCCCTGAATCAGAGCCTGGCATTTCTGACGACACTGCGACAGATAGCCAAGAACCTCATCTTTGGTATATGGCTGTTCTGGCAGCCCACGACGCATGAAGGGGGCAGGCGGCGCAAAGCCTTCGAAGGACCCGTGCAGGTAGAGGTCGAGCCAGAACAAAGTGTGATAGGCCACAAACCAGAATTGTCCGTAGCGCGGATCATCTGCATCCTCCCACAGCACGGCAGTCCAGAGCCATTCCGGGCAGAGTGCTGATCGCATCGTCGAGCATGTCAATGGCGGCCCCGAACTGCCGCCAGATCCCCGTTTTCAAACCTGTATCCATTGGAAACCCTGCCTCTCAGCTCCAGTGAGCACTGGTATTCTACCCTGCGCCGCCAGATAGCACAAGAGTTCTAGCGTCTAAAGTGTCTGGGGCCTGTTTGCAAACTACGTGAAGCTGAATTGAGCGCTGTGTTGTTAGCTCAAAATCTGTAATAATTATCGTAATTCTTCCTGTTTCTCTCCTGTTTAACAGGCTCGGACAATGCGGACTTTGCAAACACGGCCTAGTGGAAGCCTTCAGTTCTGCATCAACCAGCGCTGCACAGCCATGACCGCCGCCAGATTGCGGTCGAACTCCGGGTCGGTCCAGCTTTCCAGTTCGACATCCGCCGCCGGGATGCCCAGGCCATCGACCCAGGAAGCCGCCGTGCCCGTCACCGGGTAAGCCGTGAAGGGCGAACCGTAGCTGTAATCCGCCGCCAGGCCGACCACCGCCGCCAGTGCTGCCGAGCCGTGATCGCGCTGGCAGTGCCCGGCATAGACTCCGCCTGCCGCGCTGTGATAGAACAAGACTGCCGCCGGATGCAGGCTCTGGATAAAGGCCGAGAGGGCCCGCGTCTCCGGCTCGGAAAAGGGTTCCGGCCCCGCATCAACCGTCTCATCGCGCCACCGCGCGTCCGCTGACCACTCGCAGCCCCAGTTGCGGTTGAGATCGACACCGTGCGCGTTGAAACGCCCCTGGGTCTCGCGTTCGTAAGGCAGGCCGTCGAGGTTGGCCGCCGGAATCAGGATCAGCGACATGCCCGGCAGGATGTCCTGCGGATTCGCCTCGAAGTAATCGCCCAGCGCCTCGACCAGCCGCACGGTGTTGGCCTCCCAGCCGCCGTGCATCCCGCCCACCAGCAGCAGCACCTGCGCCCCAGTGCCAAGCCGACGTGCCGTAATCGTCTGCCCGTTGACCGTATGCCCCACGACCAGCGCACCGGGGATCGCCGTCGCGGCAGCGGTCGGGAAAGGCGACGCGGTCACAGCAGCGGGACTTTCAGTCGGCACCGGACTGCGCACCGGGTTGAGGCGCACTGTGGGTGGCAGTGCATAGGCCGTTGGCGCATCAACTGTGCTGGCCGCGGCCTCCAGTGGGTCTAAAGTCGTCTGGCATCCAGATACAATGATGAGTATGATAAGGATATAGAATAATCTCATGGGTGCGGGGTGCTACTACTATGCTGTTGAAAATGTCACGTGCCTTTATCCTGCTGGTGCTGCTGATTGCAGCTTGCAGTCCACAGTCGGAAGTCGCCGAACTGCCGACGGTCGCCGTGCTGCCCAGTCTCACCCCAAGTAATACTCCAACCCTGACAAACACGCCAACCAACACGCCTACCCCGACGGCGACACTGACCCCGACCGATACTTCGACGCCTTTACCGACCCTGACCTTCACGCCTTCGGTGACAGTGACTTCGTCGCTGACGCCGACTTTCACGGTGACATCAACCTTTACCCTGACGCCGACCAACACAGCCACCCTGACACCCACGATTACGGCCACGCCGAATTTGCCGTCGATCATCAGCTTCGCGGCCAGCACAACCGCCGCCCAACCCGGCACGAGCGTCACGCTGACATGGTCCGCCGTAGCCGATTCGGCGCGCATCGACCAGTTAGACCAGCAGGGCACCATTACCCAGACCTTCTCGGTCGTGCCCTCAGGTCAGCTCCCGGTGAGCCTGCCCTCCAACAGCGGCAGACAGGTCGTCTACCGGTTGGTGGCGATCCGAGGCGGCCAGCAGGCGCAGCAGTCGATCCCGATTCAGATCACCTGCGCTATCCCCTGGTTCTTTGGCGACCAGTACGCCCCGCCCGACAGCGGCTGTCCCGCAGCAGTTGGCGCAGTCGGCACCGGCTACTTCCAGCAGTTCGAGCGCGGCCAGATGATCTGGGTCAACGCCAACAGCCTCAACACCGTCTTCGGAATGCAGAACGACGGTAATCGTTACATCAGCTACGTGGCGGCAGGCGATGGCAGCGGCATCAGCTACGATGACCCGCCCTCCGGCCTGTTCAAGCCGCGTGACCAGTTCCGCTGGGCCTTTGTGAACACGCTGGCCCCGGTGGGCACCTGGCAGAACGCCATCGGCTGGGGCACGAGCGACATCAACCGTGACTCGCGCACGATTCAGTACGAGACCTCCGGTGCCTTCTATATCGACGCGCCGACGGGCGTTTTCCGCTTCTCCGGTGGCGACTCCGGCACCTGGACCAAGATTCGTTAAGAGATTTGCGTCGCCAGCAGGTCTGCGCCATACTGAATTAGTATTCGCAGATATTAATGTCAGCGCGAATTGTGCCCCGCGCCTGGCGAATGTGTTATTAACTCTAGTGCCGTTTTGAGACGCCTATGGATCCGACCTTAATTATCTTTGCCGGAATGCCAGGCAGCGGTAAGACCACGCTGGCACGCCTGGTGGCCCAGGAAATACAGATCCCGCTCTTCTCGAAAGACCGGATGCAGCGGATCCTGCGCGATCATCACCTGGCGAAGGAGAATACGGGCGATGGCTATTACCTCATCCTGGACCTGGCCGATGAGCAGTTGAGCCTGGGGATGAGCGTGATCCTGGACGCGACCTTTCCGCTGGATCACTTCCGCATCGTTGCCAGCGAGATCGCCGCCCGCCACGAGGCTAATTTCTGCGCCATTTACTGCCACTGTTCTGATGACAATGTCTGGGAAAACCGGATGAAACACCGTGTGCAGTACGTGCCCGGTTGGCGACCGGTGGGCTGGGACGATGTCTTGCGGATGCGCGATTATTACCAGCCCTGGAACGATAACGCAACGGTCGTCGATTTGATTCTGCCGCCGCAAGCCAATTTCACGAAGGCGCTGGAGGCAATCCGCCGCGCCAGCCGGCACCAGTATATCCCGCACCAGCCGCTGGATTCTTACGAACAAGGTTAGCAACCCGAAAAGCCCGTGCTGCGTACAAGAAATCAGGTATAATCGTCAGGTTCACCAGGCATTGAGGACAATATGCTGCGCTATTTGCTCGCCGGGCTTCTCACGCTGTCGCTTGCCGCCTGTGCTTCCAGCGCTACGGAGGCCCCCCCGGTTGATCCCATTGAACTCGTGACGCAGGCATTTGAGAATATCCGCGCAACAGATACCTTCCGCATGACGGTCGAGCGGACCGGGGCATCCTATTATATTGAGACTGACCTGGGCAAGGTAGATTTCCGCCGTGCAGAGGCTCAGTTCGTCGCGCCCGACACCTTGCAGGCCACCGTGCGTCTGATCGCTGCCGGGATGCCTTCGGACGTAGACATCTTCTCGCGCGGCAATGATCAATGGTACCGCCATAGGGTGCTGACGGCCAATCGCTGGTACAATGCCCCTTTCGCTGAGGGCTTCAACCCGGCGACACTGATCGCCGAAGACGCCGGTTTTCAGATGGCATTGAACTCGCTGATTGACCTGTCCTACAAAGGCCGCGAATCGCTAGAAGATGGCACGCCGGTCTATCACCTGACCGGGATCGCCGATGGCGCGGACATCTCGGCCCTGCTGGCGAACCTGATTGAGACGACGGGTCAGGTGCTGGTGGATGTCTTTATCGACCAGAATACGGTGCTGCCGGTGCGATTCGTGATCGTTCAGCCGGACACCGTAACAGATACCGAGCCGACGCCAACGACCTGGACGGTGGACGTGTACGATATTAACGCCGCAGCCGACCTTGACGTACCTGACGAGTAGACCATGACCAGAGCGCAAAACCAGCCCAATCGCTGGCTTATCCTGGCGATTATTTGCGTGCCGGTGTTTATCGGCGCGCTTGATTTGACCATTGTTTCGGCCTTTCTGCCCGAACTAATCCTCGAACTCGAACTGCCCTTCGAGACCGCCCTGGATGACGCGGCCTGGATCCTCAGCGGCTACCTGCTGGCCTACAGCATCAGCCTGACTTTTATGGGCCGGGTGAGCGATCTGGTTGGGCGGCGGCGCGTCTACCTGATCTGCCTGTCGATCTTCCTGGGCGGCTCGCTGCTGGTGGCGACGGCCCATACCTGGCCGACGGACCTGCTCTACACCCTCTACCGCCGCCTGGGCCAGCGGCCCGACATCGCCTACGTCAACTTGCAGGTGCTGATTATTGGGCGCGTGATTCAGGCACTGGGCGCGGGCGCGCTGGTGCCGGTGAGTCTGGCCCTGGTGGGCGATCTCTTCCCGCCGGAACGCCGGGCGCGGCCTCTGGGCGTGGTAGCCGCTGTCGATACGATGGGCTGGGTGCTGGGCCATCTCTACGGTGGGCTGCTGGTCAATCACTTCCACCTCGCACGCGAGCAGTACATCCAACTGCTGCACACGCTGGGCCTCAACTGGCCGCCGCCGAGCTGGCAGACGCTGTTCTGGATCAACGTGCCGGTGACGCTCATCACGATAGCGCTGGTGATGTGGGCGCTGCGCAAGCTGCCGCAAACGAAAGTCGCCGGGCGCTTCGATTTCCTCGGTGCCGTGTTGATCGCCGGGGCGCTGATCGCCCTCAACATCGGCCTGGGCGCAAACCTGGAGATCTCGACCAGCACCTCCGGCTTTGAAGATCTCGGCGTGCTGCCGCCCTTCTTCGTGCCGATGATGGCGCTCACACTGGTCCTGATGGCAGTCTTCGTCTGGGTCGAATCGCGCGTGCGCGACCCGCTTATCAACCTGAAGATGTTCCAGCGGCGCAACATCGCAGCCGGGGCAGCGACCAACCTCTTTGTCGGATTCTGTCTGGTGATCGGTCTGGTCAGCGTGCCGATTCTGGTCAACGTGCGCCAGGAGGATGCCAGCACACTGGCCGAAGCGGCACAGCAGGTCGGCATTTTGCTCTCCACGCTGACGATCCCGATGGCATTGGCAGCGGTGCCCGGCGGCTGGCTGAGCGACCGCATCGGCTATCGCAACACGACCATGCTGGGCCTGGGGCTGGGCGTGATCGGCTTCCTGGCAATGTGGCAGACCTGGGCGATTGACATGGCCGATTCGATTGTGGCCGTCGAGATGGCGCTGATCGGTATCGGCCTGGGCCTGACCTTCTCGCCCATCAGCGCGGCGGTGATTAACGCGGCCCAATCGAGCGAGCGCGGCGTGGCCTCGGCGCTGGTAATTATCCTGCGGCTGATCGGCATGACCATCAGCGTGTCCGCCTTGACGACCATTTCGCTCAACCGGGTCAATGCCCTGGCATCGCAGGCATTAGGCGGCGTCGGCGTGGACCCGATGCAGGCGGTTGATGTCTATGCCAACATTACCGTACAGGTGCTGGCCGACCTGGGCCTGATCGGCGCGGTCGTCGCAGGCTTCGCGCTGCTCCCGGCCTTCCTGCTGCGGCGGGACGAATCCACCGCAGATTGAGCAGCTTCGTCCCATTTGCGCTACACTACATGCGGCGCGACTATGGAATGACAGCAGGCTATGACGACCCGCGTTTTCATCAGCTACAAAAGCGAATACCGCGATTTTGCGATCCGCCTGAGGGATAAACTGCACGGTTGGGGTTACACGACCTGGTTCGACCAGGACGACATCCCCCCTGGCGAAGTGTTCTACATGGCGATCCAGGAGGGCCTTGGCGAATGTGACCTGATGCTGGGCGTCATCACGCCGGAAGCAATGGCCTCGCGCCAGGTGCTGGCGGAACTGCATTATGGCTTCGAGCGCAATTATCTGCTGCCGCTGCTCTACCGCCAGGCCGAACTGATCTACTTCCTGAGCATTCTGTCCTACATCGACTTCACCGGCAGCGAAGACGAGGGCTTCGAGCGTTTGCAGACCGCGCTCAAGGCCAATCTGCCGCTGCACGACGTCCTGCCGCCATCGGCTCCGGTCCTGGGCGACATCGTCCCGCCGGGTGAAGCACTCCGTGAAGAGGCCGATGAGTCGGTCGGTGCAGCGCCACCGCCAGCAGCAGCGCCCGAACCCGAAGTGGCGGCTGAGATTCCCATGCCACGGGCCAGGCGGAGCGCGGCAGCGCCTGATCTGGCGAAGAAAGAGACAGAAGAAGCACAGCCGGTCGCCGCTGGAACAGAACGCAGCACCATGCTGCAAAAGATGCACGAGTTCTGGATCGAAGGCGTGCTGGAACCGGCCCTACACGCCGGGGACACCGGCCTCGGCTGGCGGCTTCAACCGGAAGCCGTGCTGCGGCACGAGGAGTACGGCGACGTCACCCTGCCGTCGGATGCCGATGTGGGCGAAATCTATGCCGGGATGCAGCGCGAACTGCTCATCCTGGGTGCGCCGGGCGCAGGCAAGACGACCATGCTGCTGCATCTGGCGCAGGAACTGATCGACGCGGCCCGGCAGGACCCGGCGCAGCCGATTCCGGCGCTCTTCAACCTGGCCTCCTGGGCCGCTACGCCTGAGCCGCTGGCCTCCTGGCTGATGGACCGGCTGCGCTTGAAATATCAGGTACCCAAGCAGACGGCGCGGGGATGGCTGGATCATGACCGCCTGAGCCTGCTGCTGGACGGCCTGGACGAAGTGGCCGATGACCAGCGCGAGGCCTGTGTGACGGCGATCAATACCTTCCGCGAGGCCCATCCGCAGGTCGATATGGTCGTGTGCAGCCGCAATGAGGCCTACGACAGCCTGACCGAAAAGCTGGACCTGCGCGGCGCGGTCCTGCTTCAGCCACTGAGCGATGACGTGATTGAGTCCAATGTCGCCGCACCGGAACTGGCCGGGCTGCGCCAGTTGATCGAAATCCAATTCACAGGTCCACGAGATGGCGCGCACACCTTTCCTGCTCAAGGCGCTGGCGGCGGCCTATCACGACGAGCCTTACAGCGCGCTGACCGGCTTTGACACGCTGGATTCGCGGCGCGATCATCTCTTCGAGCGCTATGTCGCCCGGCAGTACCAGCCGCAGAGCGGCTACACGTTGGCGATGACTCAGCGCTATCTCAGCGCCCTGGCCGTGCAAATGCGCGCGCATCATCAGGTGGTCTTCTACGTCGAGAGCCTGCGCGCGACCTGGCTGGTAGGTCAGAAGACCTTTGCCGCGATGGTGGCGCTTGGCGGCGTGCTGGAGATCATCTTCGGCCTCATCGCCATTCGCGTCGGCAGCCTGGATCCCAACTGGGCCGGGACACTGGCAATCGTGATTGGCGTGGTCTTTATCGCCGCCAGCGCGATCACTTTCGTGCTGGTCGTCTCGATGATGCGTGCCGGATGGGATTGGGCCAGCAGCCTCAACGGGCTGGGAGCCTTCGGCTTTGGCTTTGCGCTGCGCGACGAGCGCTCCGTCTCGCCGCGCAACATCGGCGTAGGCCGCATCGCCGCCATCGTCCTGATGCTGCTGGGCAGTCTGGCACTGTTCTACCTCGGCTCCACTGACGTCGAAGCGGCGGGCAGCCTGATGATCCCGATGGCAATGGTGCTGCTGTTCGCCACCATCCTGACCGACGGCGGCATCTTCTTACAGCATTTTCTGCTGCGGCTGATCCTCTGGCAGCAGGGCAAGGTCCCCTGGAATTACAGCGCGCTTCCTCGATGGCTGCGTCCAGATGGGCCTGCTGCGCAAGGTCGGCGGCGGCTATATCTTCGTGCATCGCTACCTGCTGGATTACTTTGCGGCCCGCTGAGCAATCCATTTGAGCGCTGTTCCCGCAGGCCGTTTGCTTTTTATCAGCCGCGCTTCTGGGCCGACCAGTAGGCTTCCGCCTCGTCTTCCAGCTTTTCCAGGCGCGTGTAGTAATCCGGGAACTCTTTCAGATGCGCCCAGGCGATCTTGCCGGTCAACAGCGGGTCGTTATTGGTTACATCCGTTTCCGGGTCGTGCAGGCCATGTTCCAGCTCGACATGCAGGCCCATACGGAACTGCTCGACATCAAAGTCCTGCCAGGTGATGCCCAACTGCTCGCCGATCTGGCGGGCTTCGTCCAGCGTAAACTGCTTGCTAGCTTCTGACATGAGAAACCCCTTTACCAAGCACTATTGACGATCTCCCCTGACTATACCGCATCGCAGACCCAGGGCCATATGATAAGATAACCTTGATTGCCAGTCTGAGGGACAGCAGCGCATCTTATCCTGACCTCACCCCCCGGCCCCCTCTCCGCTTCGGCGAGGGGGAGAAACCCGGCTTACGAAGGCTCTGGAAAGTCCCTCTCCACGTTGGAGAGGGGATTTAGGGGTGAGGTTTGAATGATTGAATGAAGCACCCCAACTAGCAATCAAGGTAAGATAATCTTTCTGCGGGGAGGGAACAGCCATGAATCCGAAACGCCTGTTGGACAGCCACGCGGTCCATCCTAAGAAAGCGCTCGGCCAGAACTTCCTGCACGATCCTGGCGCACTGGAGAAAATCGTCGAGTCGGCGGATCTGATGCCCGACGATGTGGTGCTGGAGATCGGGCCAGGGACCGGCACACTGACGCAGGTCCTGGCGCGCAGCGTGCGCAAGGTGGTCGCGGTTGAGATCGACGAGCGGCTGCGCCCGATTCTGGAGGAAGAGCTGGCCGACTACCCCAACGCGCTGGTGATCTACCAGGACATTCTGGCGGTCGATGTGGCGACGCTAATGCGCCCGGACGATTACGTTGTGGTCGCCAACGTGCCCTATTACATTACCAGCGCCATCCTGCGCCACCTGCTGGAGATCAAGCACAAGCCGCGCCGCCTGATCCTGACCGTGCAGCACGAAGTGGCCGAGCGACTCATCGCCCAGCCCAACGACATGAGCGTGCTGAGCATCAGCGTGCAGTTCTACGGCCAGCCGCACATCCTCAACCACCTGAAGCCCGCCGTCTTCTGGCCGCGCCCGGATGTGGACAGCGCCGTCGTGCGCATCGACGTTTACCCGGAGCCGCCGGTCGATGTGCCCGACGAAAAGACCTTTTTCAAGCTGGTGCGGGCCGGTTTCGGCCAGAAACGCAAACAGTTAAAAAACGCGCTGGGCGGTGGACTGGGCATCGACTCAGCACAGGCTGCGGACCTGCTGGAACAGGCCGGGATCGACCCGCGCCGCCGGGCCGAGACTCTGACACTGGAGGAATGGGCCAGTCTGACGAGAATCGCCGGTTGAGATCGCAACCAGCGCCCCTGATTTGTCGTATACTAGAGAGGATAAGCGAGGAATCGAGGCGCTTCTTGTTGATTATTCCCAGGATACACAATGCGTTTTAGACGACGAAATATCGCCTGGTTGGCCGTGCTGGCGACTCTGATCGGCGTGGTTATGCTTTCGCCAGCCGTCACGCCCGAACTGGCGACACTGCTCATCGGGCTGTTTGCGGTGGCGGCGGCGGCCTCGGTCATAGAATTTCAACCGGCCCGGCTGCGCAGCAGTATGACAACCTCGCCGCTGACACGGATGCGTATGAGCGCCGAAGCCCGTGAGGCCAGCGACCGGGCACGCCGCCGCCTGAGCGGTCATCTAACTACTGATCTGATGCTGCTGGATGTCGGACTCATCAGTTCGCAGTCCACTGCCGAAGGCATGGTCATGCGCAAGAGCCGCAGCATTTCGGGCGATGACGACGGCGTGCGGCCCTTTGTGTCGCTGCACGTGCCGCCTTCCGAAGCCGACCGGCAGGCCGTCGTGCGCTTCGAGATCATCGACCAGAACGGCGATCAGCGCTACGTCCACGAGATGAAAACTTACCTGCGCGATGGCGAGATGAACATCCTGGCCGACCATCATCTGCCGCTGCTCAACAACCGCGAGATCAACCGCAACGGCGGCGATTGGGACCTGCGCGTCTCGGTCGATGGCACCTGGATCGGGATGCTCTCCTTCAACGTGACGCCCTCGATTTTCGAGCGTGAACGCGATCTGGCGCAGTCCAGCCGCCGCGCGCGCCTGGCCGATCAGCCTGCCGCCGAAAGCGTCAAGAGCTTCGAAGAACTGCTGCGCGGTCAGGACAGCGAAGGGGTCTAGTCGTTATGTGGAGACGTCCCCGCTCGCCCGCTTCTGCGGTAGCGCTCTTCTTTATAGTGCTGGCGGTCCTGGCCGTCATCGAGAACCCGGAGGCCTGGGTCTCGCTGCTGGTGCTGGCCGGAATCTTCTTCATGGTGCGCCAGTTCGAAGCCGGTGGCAGTTCGCGCAGCAGCGCGCGTGACCCGGTCGAGGTCGAACTCAGCCGTCCAGAACCCATAGTCAGCCGCTCCCCGCAGCACCGCATCTACCAGCACGCGCTGGATGCCGTCGAGGCAGCGGGCCTGGACCCGGAGACGGTGGCCGTGCTGGCGACCGACATCGGCATGATGGCCTTTCATGGCGATCAGGACCCGGTGGTCTGCCGTACACGCGATATTTACGATGACGTGGAGTACATCCAGCCCTACGTGCAGCTTCGGCTGGCGGCCAAAGCGGTCGGCCTGATCCGTTTCGAGATCGAGGACGGTAGCGGCCAGGTGGTCTTTATCCACGAGGAGCATCACCAGCTTGAGAAGGGTCGCAACCTGATTAGCCCGGCGGCGCGGCTGCGCATCGACCCGGCCCAGGCGACCGGCGAGTGGCTGCTGCGGGTGAGCGCGGACGGTGTGCCGCTGGCGCTGCATCATTTCGCCTGGGAGGAATCCACGACGACCCTGGTGCGGCGTCACCTGGGCGAGGACGGCGAGATCAGCAGCGAACTGCGCGCCGCCCTGGCCGAGAATCGCCTGCAAGGTCTGAGCCTGGACGAACTGCTGGCCGATCAGGATACCGAAAGCCAGCAGCGCTAATCCGCGCGTGCGAAAGCTGCGGAACGCTCTATGGTCTCATGGCAGTAGACGAGATCGTAGTCATAGATTTCAGTCGCTACCCCACCGGAAGCTGACGTAAATTCTATGCGATAGGTCATCGTACCAGTCCCTGCGGTGGGATAAGACACCGTCGTCGTGCTGTCATAAACACCTGGGCCTGTCTGCTCATGCTCAGTGACATAGTTGCCGTCTAACCTGGTCACGCGGATACCGGTCGCGGTTTGATCGACTCTGAAGCGGATCCCCGCACCG
This sequence comes from uncultured Chloroflexia bacterium, assembly GCA_963772595.1. Taxonomy (GTDB): domain Bacteria; phylum Chloroflexota; class Anaerolineae; order Aggregatilineales; family Phototrophicaceae; genus CAVYXZ01. The sequence continues at coordinate 985,042 of CAVYXZ010000007.1, forward strand.
GCAGCGTCACCACTCACGCGGCCACTGGCGTTGCCACAAGTATAGGCGGGGAAATCTTCGGTCCAGACCCACTCCCCCTCGATACTGCTGGCAGCCAACGCCTCTTCATCCAGCGGTGCAGCCACTTCAACCACGCGCGGCAGAATGCTCACCGGCAGATCGGCGACGTCGTCCTCAGCTGTAGACCGCCAGTTCCGGCGGACCCGCCGCCAGCCCGGCATCGTCCAGCGGAATGACCGCCCGCGATCCGGCAGGGACCGTAATCGTCGTTACCTGTGCTGTCACCGTGCCCTGGCCTTCGATCACGTCGATGGTCATCACATCGCCCGGAATCGCGCGCAGGAAGGCCGTCGAACCGAGCCGAATATCGACCTGATTGGCCTGAATCTGAATCTCGCCTGCCCCGGCAGGAGTCTGGATCAGGATGCCGTCACGCGGCGCACCCTGGCAGCGTATCCCGCTCAGCCCGGTACGAAAGGTGAAAGCCTGCATCGGCCCAAACTGTGGCCCTGCCGTCTCATCGCCTTCCAGAACGGGCAGCGTATCGATCTCACCTTCGACCGTAATCAGATTGCCGAAAATCCAGGCAGCGCTGTCGTCTGGGCGCAGAAAGCGGAACCAGCTTGAATCGGCATTGCGCCCCTCTACCTCAACCTCAGCGCCGCTCGCGCCAGCGCCCACCACCGCATAATTCGTCCCCGGCCCGCCGCGCAAATTGGCATTCGACGTAATTGTCCCACTCAGGTGGGCAGGCAGTTCGCCGCCCGCATTGTCGATCTCGACCGCGCCAAACAGCACCATCACCACGTTCTGACCCGGCAGCGCGTCCGGCAGATTGGCCTGAACCTGCATCAGCGCCACACCCCATTCGTCCGGCGCGACCAACTGGCTGAGCTGCAAGCTGTCGATCTGCACCAGGTCGGCGGTGTCGCCCGGCGCATTTAAGAGGTCCTCCGGCAGTGCCCGAAGCTGCTGGTTGCCATAGCAGGCCTGATTACGCCCGATCCCGCTGCACGCTTCGTCCACATAGACCAGCGCGGCCTGAATCTGCTCGGTGCAGACCCCCGTGTCCTGGGCCTGAACGACGGTCAGCCCGCCGAAGATGACCATGAGCATGAGGAGAGCAATATGTCGTGCAGGCATAAGAACGGTCCTCCCTGATGTTGTTATTCTGAGCGTACAAATCCTGCTGAAACTTCGTGATATTCAGTGCAGCTTGCCATATTGTAATCGACCGCAAGGGTCCAGGTTCCGCCTGTGGCTGAGGTCCACGCGAAGGTCGCCGTCTGAGTGATCCGCCGCGCCACGCCGCCGTCAATAACGTTGGTATAGACATAGGTACCGGGGCCGGTCTGCTGATAGTCAAGTCTATCGCCGGTGGCGGGATCGCTCACGACAATGCCGTCCGGGCTGCGTTCCACGTGGAAGCATCGCCCGCGTGCAGTCCGTTAAAGGCGACCAGCGTTTCGTCGCTGCTGCAAGTCATACGCCCCAGCGTATCCGTATAGACCCAGTCCCCAAGCACATCATGTCCGCGCAGGCGGGATTCGTCCAGCGGTGCGGCGATCTCGACACTTTCCGGCAGCAAGCTCAGCGGCAGATCGGCCACGTCGTCTTCAGTGTAGGCCGCCAGTTCCGGCGGACCTGCTGCCAGCCCGGCCTCGTCCAGCGGAATGATCGCCCGCGCCCCGGCAGGCACGATGATCGTCGTGCCCAGCGCTGTCACCCTGCCCTGACCCGCGATCACGTCGATGGTCATCACGTCACTCGGAATCGCCTGTAAGAAGGCCGTCGCACTGAGCCACAGATCGACCTGATTGGCCTGCAAGGGGATCTCACCTGCCCCGGCGGGGGTCTGTACCAGGATGCCATCAGGCGGCACGCCCTGGCAGCGCGTCTCGCCCAGGCCGCTGCGGAAGGCAAAGGCCTGCATCGGGCCAAAAACCGACCCCGCCAACTCCGTGATCGAGCTGATCGTCCCGTTCGACGGCCCAGGCAGTGCGCCACTCACCTTGTCGATCTCCACTTTGCCGAACAGCAGCAGGGTGACGTTCTGGTCCGGCAGATTAGCCTGAATCCGCATCAGCGCCACGCCCCAGGCCTCCGGCACATCCAGGCGGCTCAGGCTCAGCGAATCAATCTGCGCCAGGTCGGCGGTGTCGCCTGGGGTATTCAGCAAGCCCTCCGGCAGCGCCTGAAGTGGCGGACTGCCATAGCAAACTTGATTGCGCCCGATAGGGCTGCACGCAGCGTCTACACTGGTCAGTGCCGCCTGGACCTGTTCGGCGCAGGCACCGTCATCCTGCGCCTGCACCAGGGCAGCACTGTTCAAAACACAAATAAGCACGATGAGAGCAGCATATCGCATGGTCATAGTATCAGTCAGCCAGCGCTAATTCGCCCCGGCATCCGGGTCATCGGCACGCACAAAAGGAATCGAATACTCAAAAGTCTGGTCACAACTGGGGTCATCGTAATCCACCGTGACCGTTCTGACGCCCGTCGTAGCTGAGGTCATTTCGAACTGCTGTGTGTAGGTCACGGGTCCGGGCGTGGTATTGTACGATTGAACGACCGTATAGACGGTTGGCCCGCTTTGCTCGAGATCAAATGAGAAGCCGTTTTCAGGATTGTAAAAGCGCAGGCCGGTCTCTGTGCGTTCTAGGCGGAAGACAAATCCAGTACCCCCGCCATCTTCGTGGACCCCATTGCAATCGATAGGCGGCGCATCCGCAGTCTGCATGTAGAAACCGTCGATGTTACTCACCGCCAGCGCGGATTCGTCCAGCGGCGCGGCGATCTCAATTTCCTGCGGCAGAATGCTCACCGGCAGATCGGCCACGTCGTCTTCCGTGTAGACGGCCAGTTCCGGCGGTCCCGCCGCCAGCCCGGCATCGTCCAGCGGAATGACCGCTCGCGCCCCGGCAGGCACAATGATCGTCGTGCCCTGCGCTGTCACCGTGCCCTGGCCCTCGATCACGTCGATGGTCATCCCGTCGCCCGGTATCGCCCGTAAGAAGGCAGTCGAACCCAACCGAATATCGACCTGGTTGGCCTGAATTTGGATCTTACCTGCCCCGGCGGGCGTTTGCACCAGGATGCCGTCACGCGGTGCCCCATCGCAGCGCGTCTCGCCCAGGCCGGTGCGGAAGGTGAAAGCCTGCATCGGGCCGAAGAGCGGTCCCGCCGCCTCGTCGCCTTCCAGCACAGGCAGCGCTTCGACATCGCCTTCGATGCTGATGAGATTGCCGAAAACCCAGGCGCGCGTATCGTCAGGCCGCCGGATGCGGAACCAGGTGCTGTCGGCGTTGCGGCCCTCGACCTCGACTTCAGCACCGTTCGCGCCCGCGCCCATGACGGCAAAATTCGTCCCCGGCCCGCCGCGCAGATTGGCGTTCGAGGTAAGGGTCCCGCTCAGCCGGGTGGGCAGTTCGCCGCCCGCGTTGTCGATCTCGACCTGGCCGAACAGCAGCATGGCGACATTCTGGCCCGGCAGCGTATCCGGCAGATTGGCCTGAATTTGCAGCATCGCCACACCCCATTCGTCCGGCGCGACCAACTGGCTCAGGCGCAGCGAGCCGATCTGCGTCAGATCGACCAGGTCGCCCGGCGCATCGAAGGCCAGATCCGCCGCATCCTCAACCGCCGTGTAATCCAGCAGTTGGTTGCCATAGCAGGCCTGATTGCGTCCGATCCCGTCGCAGACCGTGTCCGTGTAGGTTAGCGCTGCCTGCACCTGGGCCGAGCAGCTTTCTTCCTGTGCCCGCACCACAGCAGTGCCCAGCAGCAGCGTCAGCAGGACGGCTGTCCAGAGTTTCCGCTGAAACATGAGCGTTTCCTCAGTTGTATGGTGTGTTCAATTCAGGAGTGTAACATATTATTCCCGACCCGGCGGCAGGTCATGGCGCGAGCGCGGCTTACCGCCGGTCAGCCAGGAGAGGTTGATTCCGTAATAGGCCGCGATGCGCAGCAGAATCACCACGGCAGTGGCTTCATCCAGGTTGCCGATGAAAGGCAAATTATCCGGCAGCAGTTCGAGAAAGCCCGCCGTCGGGTTCAGCAAATAGATGACCAGGAAGACAGCAACTGCCAGAATAATCATTTCCCGGATAATGCGCATCGGCTTCAAATCCAGGCGTTAATCTTCTCGACAATGTCGTTGGGGAGTGAAGGCTTGAATAAGACATCGTCCGCGCCAATTTGCGCGATGTAGGCCGGGTTGCGTACTTTGGCCCCGGCGCTGTGCATCACCACTGGAATATCGGCGACTGCCGGGTCGCTCTTGAGCTTCATACAGACTTCCCCACCGGTGATGCCCGGCATCATGTCGTCCAGGATGATGACATCCGGGCGATGTGCGTAAACCATCTCGATCCCCTGCTCGCCGTCACTGGCGACCAGCGTACCGAAGCCCGCCCGCTTGAGGATCATCTGGATAATCTGGAGAAATCCTGCTTCGTCATCAATGACTAAAACCGTTGTCATGCGACTACCTTGCTGAATACTTCTACAGAGGACCGTCAGCTTAGATTCTGGCAAACATGCTGAGTGAATTCCTCCGTCGAGATCGCGTCCTCGCCGTTAATATCGATTGTATGATCGCCCTGGTTGAGCACGAGAAAGATGGCTTCTTCGACGCTGTGTGCCGCTTCAGGATTATGCCAGTGATGGCGCAGCAGCATCGCTACGCTGAGAATGGCCGCCGTCGGATTGGCGATGCCGCGCCCGGCAATGTCCGGCGCTGAGCCATGCACCGGCTCAGCAATAGCAATATTATCGCCAATGTTGAGCGATGGTGCCAGTCCCAGCCCACCACCCCAGGCCGCCGCCATGTCCGAGAGAATGTCGCCGTAAAGGTTGGGCGTCAGGATCACGTCGTAGCGAGTCGGGTCCTTGACCATCCAGTAAGCGGCGGTATCGACCAGCAGTTCATCGGTCGTGATGTCCGGGTAATTGGCGGCGACTTCCAGGCACACCCGCCGGAACAGCCCATCAGACTGCGGCAGCACGTTCGCCTTGTGGACAATCGTCACACGTTCGCGCGCGGTGCGCACTGCCAGGTCAAAAGCCAGGCGCGCGACTCGTTCGGTCGCCACGCGGGTAATGACTTTCTTGGCGATGCCCGTCTGGCCCTCGTCCTGGGTGCTTTCGAAACCGGCATACAAATCTTCGGTGTTCTCGCGCACAATAATCAGATTAATGCCCCCGCGTGCCGTCGGCACCGGCAGCGAACGAGTCGGGCGTAGATTGGCATACGCCTTCAGTTCACGCCGCAGCCGCACGACGGGCGAGTAATAATTGTCGATAGGATAGGAGGGCGAAGACACCGCCCCAAACAGAACCGCCCCACATTCCCGCGCCAGTGCAATACTTTCCTCTGGCAGCGGCGTGCCATGTTCCTGAAAGTAATCCCAACCCGCAGGGGCACGGATAATCTCTATGTCCGGCACAACGCTCTGAAGTACCTGAATTGCTGCTGGCACTACCTCGTGGCCGACACCATCGCCTTCAATCACACACAATCTCATCTTTTTGACCTCCTCAGCTAGCAGCGAGGGCCTGCGTGATTCCCATCTGCCTCAAAGAGTACAACGTAAGGTCCATTTAATTATAAGTACGGCTTCAACAAAATGTTTAGATGGTCTACGCTGGCAACAGGTCGCCTTTGTACGTTCTCGTTTAAGCCTCCCACCATTCTGGCAAAGTATCAAGCCCGTAACTATTCTGCATGAAGATGTCCTGACTGTTCCAGTGCGCTTCGTCCGGGCCAGGAGCCAGCCGCTCGTAGTGGCCGTCTGATTGCAGCTCCCAGGCGTTTTCATTATCCAGCCAGCCGGTCGTCAACACGCGCATCACGTACTCCTGGATCGCGCGGTTCTTCACCGGGAAGACGACTTCGACACGATTATACAGGTTACGCCGCATCAGGTCCGCGCTGCCCAGGTAGAGCCGCTGGTCCGGTGGAGCGCTGTGAAAGTAGAAAATCCGACTATGTTCCAGGTAGCGCCCGACAATGCTGCGGACGCGGATATTCTCGCTGATACCGCGAATACCGGGGTTCAGGCAGCAAAGGCCACGCACGATCAGGTCGATCTGCACCCCGGCCTGCGAAGCCTGATAAAGCTTCTGGATGATGGTGTCTTCTTCCAACTGGTTCATCTTGAAAAACAGGTGAGCCGGTCTGCCTTGCAGCGCCGCTTCGATCTCATTGTCGATCAGCGTGATGAAGTGATCCCGCAGGTATTCCGGCGCGACCAGCAGGCGCTTATACGAGACGCCGGGCGCGAAACCGGTCAGGCGGTTGAAGAGGTTGAGCGCGTCGGTCCCGATGTCGTGATCGCAGGTAAACAGACCCAGATCTGTATAGACGCGGGCGGTGGTGCTGTTGTAATTGCCGGTGCCCAGATGCACGTAGCGCCGGACTCCGCTGCCCTCACGCCGCACCACCAGCGCGACTTTGGCGTGAGTTTTGATCGGCAGTTTTTCCACGCCATAAGTCACGTGGACGCCGATATGCTCCAACATCCGCGCCCACTCGATATTGTTCTCCTCATCGAAGCGGGCCTTCAACTCGACCAGGACAGCCACCTGCTTGTCGTTCTCGCGCGCCTCGGCCAGGGCCTGGACGATAGGCGAGTTTTTGCCCACCCGGTAGAGTGTGGCCTTGATCGCCAGCACCGCCGGGTCGTGGGCCGCGCTGCGAAAGAATTCTTCGACCGGCAGAAAGCTGTCGTAGGGCACGTGCAGCAGATGATCGGATTGACGGATCGCCTGAAAGATGTTCTGGCCCTGCGGCGCGAAAGCATCCGGGACGCGCGGCACGTAAGAGGGAAACTTGAACTCAGGCCGGTTGATCGAGGCCAGTTCATCCAGCGAGGCCGACCCCAGCGGTCCATCCACCTGATACACGTCCAGGTCGGGGTCCACACCCAGGGCCTGAACCAGCCGGTTCAGCGTCCGGTCGTCAATGTTCTTATTCAGGCTCAGGCGGACGACGTTGCCACGCTTGCGCTCTTGCAGCAATTCCTCGATCAGGGCGCTCATGTCCAGCAGGTCTTCCTGCTCGAATTCGTAGTCAATATCGGCATTGCGGGTCACGCGGAAGGGATGATGCGCGATCACCTCCATGCCCGGAAACAACAGGCCCAGATGATCGGCGATAATGTCTTCCAGCCACAGGTAGACGTCGTCCTGGCCGGGGCTGCCGCCAAAACGCCGCAGCAGGCCATTGAGGTCGATCAGCCGGGGCAGCACATCCGGCACCTTGAGCCGCACGAAATCGTAGCCGCTGTTGCGGCCCTTCCGCCTCAGCCAGATCGCCAGGTTCAGACTGAGGTTGGAAATAAAAGGAAACGGTCGCGCATGATCGACGGCCAGCGGGGTCAACACCGGGAAGACTTCTTCCTGAAAATAGGCCTTGATGGCGTCGCGCTCGGCATCGCCCAACTCACCGGTACTCACGATACTGATGCCCACATCACGGAGCGCGTCCAGCACCTCGAAAATCGTCTGGCGGTGAAGCTGCATCAGGTCCTGCACACGGCTGCGGATTTCCAGCAGCAGTTGGCGCGGCTGGTAGTTATCGGGCCGCGTGGTCGAAAGCCCCAGGCGCATTTTATTGTGCCAGGTGGCGACCCGTACCATATAAAATTCGTCCAGATTATTGCTGAAAATGGCGAGGAAGCGCAGACGTTCCAGCAGCGGCACACGCGGATCCTGAGCGATTGCCAACACACGCCGGTTAAACTCGATCCAACTGAGTTCCCTGCTGTTAAAGGTCTCTGGGGCTAGAGGCATCAAGGGCGGCCAGTCTTGCAGTTCGGTCATCGTTCGTGTCCAGGCGCTGCTCGCTGCTACGATATTAGCGAGTCCGAGATGAAAGCACAAGCCAGGATGCCCGGTGGTCTGCGCGGAAGATCTTCGCCAAAATGTCAATAATGTATCAGAGATTCGCTTCGGACATAGACTTAAGCGCAAAAAAAGTCTATGATATTGGATGGCGAATCCATTCGGCTAATTGAGGTGTGCGGCAATGCCAGTCTATACTTATCGTCGTGAAGATGGCACGACCTTTGATTACAAACAGAAGTTTCTGGACGAACCGCTCCAGACCTGCCCGACCACCGGACAGAAGGTCGTGCGTGTGATCCAGTCCCCCGGCATCATTTTCAAAGGCTCCGGCTTCTACGTTAACGACAGTAAGCAGGCCCACAACAGCACGATTGGCAAGACTGAAGGCAAGAGCACGCCGGAAGCGAAGTCAGATTCCAGCAGCGAGCCAAAAGGCGAAACGACCGCCGAGGCCAAAGCCCCCAGCAAAAGCGAATCGGCAGCCGATTAGCCGCGCTCGTCCACATCGACAACTGAACACGCTGGACCTGTGCGACACTCATGATAAACGCCGAGCAGTTCACTCGAATCAGCCATATCCTGCCCGGCCTCCAACGGGCCGAAGCCGCGATGCAGCGCGAATTTCAGCAGAGCGCCTATTATGCCCGCATCCCGGCAGGCCGCGACATTTTCGCCGAAGGCGACGAGGTCAGCGCCATCGCCCTGCTGCTTTCCGGCGCGGTCCGGGTCTACAAGATCGGCGAGACAGGCCGGGAGATCACGCTCTACCGCTTCAGCAGCGGCGAATCCTGCATTCTCACAGCCAACGCCATCCTCAACCATCAGGTCTTCTCGGCGCTCGCTACCGTTGAAGAAGATGCCGAAGCGGTCATGATCCCGGCGGACCAGTTCCGCGATTGGGTCAACCGTTATGATCTGTGGCGCGAGTTCGTCTTCGATCTGCTGTCACAGCGGCTCGCCAGCGTCATCGAGATCGTCGAAGAAGTCGCCTTCGGGCGCTTGGATGCGCGAGTCGCCGCTTTTCTGCTCCAGCGCAGCCAGGACCAGAACCCCATCCCCATTACGCATCAGGAAATTGCGGCGGAACTGGGCAGTTCACGCGAGGTCATCAGCCGCCTGCTCGCCAGCCTCAGCAATCAGGGCCTGATCCAGCTAGGCCGAGGGCTGATCGACGTGCTGGATGCCGACGCGCTGGAAGCCGCCAGCCTTCGGTGACTTAGTCACAGACTGCCGTCCCCTGTTGTCCTATACTGCCTGTAACGTTTCAAACAGACAGGGAGACTCGCAGGGATGAATCCTTTAATTGGCTTTTTGGCTTCTGGCACGGGTCGGATTGTACGCATCGTGGCCGGGATTGTGCTCATCGCGCTGGGCGTGCTGGCAATCGAAGGCAGCGCCGGTTATATCGTGGCGATCATCGGCGCAGTGCCGCTGCTGGCGGGACTCTTCGACTTCTGCGTTTTCGCGCCCCTCTTCGGCGCACCCTTTAACGGCCCGCAAATCCGCGCCAAACAGTAGATCATCTCATTTAACACATTGGGGGAAGGCTGGACTGCCGGTCCTCTCCCCTGCCCTGACCCTCCCCGGTTTCGGGGAGGCGGGGTTGGGGAACGGCGCGCTAAAGCTGAAAATCGCCGGTGACACGCACGATTTTCTGTTCGTAATTGACCACATACTCCATGAGTTGATCGCGCAGCTCTTCCCAATCGTGGCTGTCCAGGATAGATTTCATCGCATCGAGGTCTTTGGCGACCCCCTCGGTCATGATCTGGGAAGTATCGCCTCGGCTGTAGGTTGTCACCCAGGCCCCGGAATGCTTCAAGCCCAGGTTGGTAGTGCCAGGGATCCATTCACGCACGAGAAATTCAAAATACTCCTGATCACGCCCTGGCTTGATGTCCCAGTTCATGATCAATTTCACATTCACAGGTACACCCTCTTTTCCATAACTACTCTACGCCCAGCTTCGGCTGAAGTAAGACAACCTGAGGCTGTTCTGGCAGTGAACTGACGTTGAGACGCAGAGCCTCTTCTTCCTGCGGCTTCCCTACCCCCATAGCCTGTAAGAACTTGTCTACCGGGTCAAGGTCCATTGTGAGTCCTGGCAGCGCATAGTGCATCGGCACGACGTAATGCGGCTCGATGAGCGCGACCACGTCCGCCGCCTGGGTGGCACGCAGGCTGCCCCCCCCACCCACCGGGACCAGCACGACGTTGACTTCGCCCAGGGCCTCGATGGTCGATTGATCGGGCACGTGGGCCAGGTCGCCCAGGTGCAGGACTGTCAGGGAATTGTACTGGATCAAATAGCTCACGTTCCAGCGCGGTGTGGAATCCTCCATGCGATGCATGGCAATGCCCGAAATAAAAACACCGCCGATTTCGTACTCGCCCGGCCCGGCGACCACCAGCGGCTCGCCGCGAATCATGCCGACGTTGTTATGGGCGGGGTCGTCACGGCTGAGCGTGACCACTTCGGCTTTCAACTTGAGGGCTGGCAGGCCGATAGAATCGGCGTATGGATCGGTGACAATGCTGATTTGTCCGCGTTCGGTAATCCGAAAGCAGCTGTGCCCGTACCAGGTGATGTCCAAAAAGATCTTTCCCTTTTGATCGCTTGTCCGGTATCATCTTGAGTAATTATAACCGGATGCGTAGGTGCCAGCAACGCTATGAATCGAACCGACTGGCGCGTTACCGAACAAGGTCGGGCGCAGGTAACGGCGCAGGATGGCCTGCTCTACCTGAGCACCCAGCCCACCGGCAGCCGGGCCTACAGCAACGCACAGATTAGCGATTACAGCCGCTCGGATTTCCGCTGGCGACCACCGCTGCGCATGGAAGTCCGGGCCAGGTTCTCGGCATCGGGCGACGCGCTGCGCGGGACGGCGGGCTTCGGCTTCTGGAATCACCCCTTTGAGCCGGGGAATGTCCGGCTGCGGCTGCCCCAGGCCATCTGGTTCTTTTTCTCCTCGCCGCCCAGCAATATGAGCCTGGCCCAGGGTGTGCCGGGTCCCGGCTGGAAGGCGGCCACCTTCGATGCGCGGCGCTGGCTGACTCTGCTGCTGGCCCCAACGACCCCGATTGCTGTCCTGCTGATGCGCATCCCGGCGCTGTACCGCCTGCTGTGGCCCACCGGCCAGCGGCTGATCGGTGTCAGCGAGGCGCTGCTCGACAGCAGCATGATGGACGGAGACCCACGATTATGCACTGGACTGGCGCAGCGATGGCGCGACCTTTCGTGTCGATGGCAGAGTGGTTCATGAGGCCCCGACTGCACCCGGCGGCCCGCTGGGATTCGTGGCCTGGATCGACAATCAATACGCGGTCGTCACGCCGCAGGGGCACTTCGGCTTCGGTCTGGTCCCGCTGGACGCGCCGCAAAGTCTTATCCTAAGCGATGTGAGTATAGCACCATGTCCGAAAAACCCTTGATCGTCCTCCCCGGCCAGCCGCCCTGGGCAAAGTCCATTGAGCAGCAACTCAGCGCGGCCTACGAAGTCGCCCATTTCGTCGAGCGTCCCAACTACGTCCCGCGCCTGACCGATGCGCACGCCGCCATGATCCTGGTGGACGGCCAGGACCCGGACTGGCGCTTCTGGATCACCGCCGCGAAAGCCAACAACGCCACCCGCCGCATTCCGGTGCTCATCGTGACCGATTCCCCTGCGCAGCGCCGCGAAGCGATCCTGGCCGGAGCCGATCTCAGCGCCGTCCCCGCGCGACCTGAATGCGCAGATTCTCGACCTCGTGCGCGATTACGCGCGGGTCGAATTGCCGGAGCGAATTGAGCAGTTGGACTGCGAATGCCAGGAGGCCCTGCCCGACCTGGCCCGTCAGGGCGTCGAGAAGTTCAACGCGGGCGAGTATTACCGCCAGCACGATCTGTTCGAGGAACAGTGGATGAAGACCGACGGCCCGGTGCGCGATCTTTACCGTGCCATTTTGCAAGTGGGGATCGCCTACTATCAGATCGAGCGCGGCAATCCGCAGGGCGCGCTGAAGATGCTGCTGCGTTCGATCCAGTGGCTGCTGATCCTGCCGGATGTCTGCCAGGGCGTGGACGTGAAGGGCCTGCGCGAGGATTCCGCCCGCGTGCGCGCTGAACTGGAAGCAATGGACCCCGACGCCATCGCCGATTTCGACCACAGTCTGATTAAGCCGCTGCGGTTGATCTCATGAGCGGACGACGTATTCAGGAACTGCACAAGGCGCCGCTTGAGGAACTGCTGATGATTCTGCTGCGGCAGTTCAAGACGCTGATCGCCCCGATTGAAATCAAGGACACGATGACCTTCGCCCTGCGCAGGGTCGAGAACGCACCGCTGGATGCCGAGGCCGAAGCGCTGCGCGAGCGGCTGATCGACCTTGTGAGCGAGAGCGAGCGCGTGCTGGCCGGCTGGGATCTCTCCTTCGCCGAATCGCTGCTGACCGAGATGGGCGACATGCCCGGTTGGGAGACGACGGCGGAGTTCCTGGAGATCGCCAACGCCAAGAGCAACGCCGAACTGCGCATCGCGGCAGGCTCGGTGCTGCTGGCAGCCCTGGGCGACCTGCGCCGTGTGCCGTATCTGCTGACGGCCATCGCCCACGATCCTGACGAGGTCGAGACGGTCGCGGCTAAGCGTCTGCTGGCTCAGCGCAGCGGCATTGACCCCGGTGCAGCCGATTGGCAGACGCAGATTTGCAGTTGGTGGATGGCTCAATAAACCCGCTGATGTATTGTGCAATATTATACAAACTCTAAGCTAATCATAAGCCAGGGCTTTCCTGTGTACGGTAGTCTGCATATCGTTACCTTGTATGCAGGAGAGATTGCCGTGTCTTATCTTCATCGAACTCCGCGTCAGATGTTCATTGTCGCCGTACTCGTGGCCCTGGTCGCCCTCGTCGCGTGCAGCCCGTCCTCTCAGGCTGCCAGCACAGCCACCACTGCGCCTACTGTCGCCCCGACCGACGACGAGCCGACGGCGATGGCTACCCAGGTCGTCGCCGATGCCAGCACCATCGCAGCGGAGGAAAATAACGAAAGCGACGAAGAGCGCAATACCGAAGGCGAGGGCAGCACGGCCCTCACCGCACCCGATGCCATCGCCACCCCGTCCGACGACGAATCAACCGTCATGCCCACCCAGGTCGTCGCCGATGCCAGCAGCATCGCGGCGGAGGAGAACAGCGAAAGCGATGAAGAGCGCAGCACCGAAGCCGAGGGCAGCGCTGCTGCGACCTGCATCAAACTGAACCTGAACACGCTGACCGAAGCCGACCTGACGGCGTCCATCCCTGATTTCCCGCAAGATATGGTGAGCGTCGTCCTGGACGGTCAACCCTATACCAGCATCCAGCAGTTCCGCAGCGCGCTCGGCACGTCTGTCGATGCGGATCAGGAGGCGGCCTGGGAAACCTACCTCTATGTACCCGTGGACCCCAACAAAGCCGATGCGGATACGCTCATGCAGCTACCGGGCGTGACCAAAACACTGGCGAACACGCTCATCAGCAAGCGACCCTTCGCCACGAATCAGGCCTTTCTGACCACGCTGGGTAAATCCGTTACTGCGGATAATGCAGCGCTGGCGAGCTGTTACCTGGCCCCAGAAACACAGTCATGATGCCGCATCTGTAGGGGCGATGGCTTGCCCGATACCTGGACCCTATGGGAACCACCATAGGGTCTTTTCATTGAGGCGGCGGGCATGGGAAGAAGCGCCTGGATTTGTTATAATGGGCGCATAGCACAAACGTTCATACACTGAGAGCTTTCATGGCGAAAATACGCACTAAATACGTCTGCTCCAACTGCGGGCGGCAGACTCCCCGCCACTTTGGCCGCTGCCCCAACTGCGGCGAATTCAACACGATGGAAGAGGTCATCGAAGAGGTCGCCAGTGCCAGCAAGGCCAAAGCGACCCGGCCCTCCAGCGCGGCTCATGCCAATGCGCAGCGTCTGCACGAGATCACCAGCGATGTGGGCGACCGTCTCTTCGTCCCGGTCGAGGAGTTCAGCCGGGTGCTGGGCGGCGGCATCGTGCCCGGCAGCATCATCCTGATCGGCGGCGAGCCGGGCGTGGGCAAATCGACGCTGATCTTGCAATTGAGCGCCCTGCTGGCACAGTCTCTGGGCAATGTGCTCTACGTCAGCGGCGAGGAATCAACCCGGCAGATCAAGATGCGGGCGGATCGCCTGGGCCTGAAGGCCGAGAATCTCTACCTGCTGACCGAGACCAACCTGGGCAGCATCTTCGAGCAGGTCTACCAGATCGCCCCGACCGTGCTGGTGGTCGATTCGATTCAGACGGCCTACACCGACGAAAGCACGTCCTCGCCCGGCAGCGTGACTCAGGTGCGCGAGTGCGCCAGCCGCCTGCAAGCCCTCGCCAAATCGAGCGGGACCAGCGTCTTCCTCATCGGCCACGTGACCAAAGACGGCAGCATCGCCGGGCCGCGCGTGCTGGAACACATCGTCGATACGGTGCTGTATCTCGAAGGCGACCAGTTCCAGTCCTTCCGGCTGCTGCGTTCGGTGAAAAACCGCTTCGGCGCGACCAGCGAGGTCGGCGTGTTTGAGATGCAGCAGGGCGGCATGGTCGAGGTCGCCCAACCCCAGCGAGGCTTTCCTGGCCGAACGGCTGGTCAACGCGCCGGGGTCGGCCATCGCGGTGACGATGGAGGGCACGCGTCCGCTGCTGGTCGAGATGCAGGCGCTCACCAGCCCGACGTCTTTCGGCAACCCGCGCCGCACGCCCAACGGCGTCGATTTCAACCGGATGCTGCTCATCAGCGCCGTGCTGAGCAAGCGCGTCGGCCTGAAGCTGCACGAGCAGGACATCTTCGTCAACGTCATCGGCGGCCTGAAAGTCAGCGAACCGGCCTCCGATCTGGCGATGGCGGTGGCGATGGCCTCCAGCTATTACGACGTGCCCATCGCGGCGGATCTGGCCTTCGTCGGCGAGGTCGGACTCAGCGGCGAACTGCGCACCGTCGGCCAGATCGTCATGCGCCTCAACGAAGCGGCCAAGATCGGCTTCAAGCGCGTGCTGCTGCCCAGGACGCGCCGCCAACTGGAGGACGTGCCGCCGGGGATCGAGCTGCTCCAGGTCCGCAGCGTGGCCGAAGCGCTCAAGGTCGCCGTGCCGAGGAGTTAGGAACCTGCTTAAGTAGGGGATGCCTCATCGGCTGCCGCTGAACCCAAGACATCTCTAATTTTGTTGGCAACCAAAGCGAAGTTATCGCTGGTCTCCTGGTCAATTCCTTTCCAATAGGCTTGCTGTTCATCAGGGTCAGAAAAATGGAGCAATTCAAATGCTCGTTTCATATCTTGAACTTGGGTAACATCTAGCAACTGATCTCGATCAGTTTCACTAAATAGCCCTTCCAAAGTCACTCTTTTGTCTTGCCGACTGTTGTCAATCTGTATCCAATAGTTCTCTCTTTGTTCATCTCCAAATAACTCACCATACCTATTGATAGCTTTAGTCGCCTGATCGTCCTTGTCAAAAATGACCACGTATTGATCAGACCACGCGATTGCCAGCGAGATCAAGTCTTTTAGCTGGTCAACACCAGCACCAGGCACTAATGAGAACTCACACCCCTCAAAAAGTGAAGTGTATTTCTTGACCATGCTAAATACATAAAACTCGGTGATTCCTTCAGTGATAACAAAAGGAATTGGGCTGTTTGGGAACATTATTCCAGGTAAGTTGATTTTCATGGCATTGTGCAGAGTGGTCAGCGCTCCAATACTTTGGCTTTCTCGCATATTGCCATAGCTATCTAGCTCGACACGATTTCCCTCTCGATAAGCAACTAGACAATCATGCAATCGAATCTTGGCTGGATTAACCAACTGCGGAAAATGGGTTGTGTAGATTATTCGCGTTGATTTAGAGATTTCAACAAGTTTATCAAGAAGACGATCTTGGGCCAGAGGATGAAGATATGACCCTGGCTCATCTAGCAGGAAGAGTGCTTGATCTCGAGTATTCCTATAATCTGGATTATAAATGACCTGAAGAACAAAATTAATGAACCACTGGTAGCCTTTGCTGCGTTGTGTGACGTAGAATGCTCCTGTTTGTTTTTGAGACCGACGATCTTCAATTCTAAATCGAAACTCATGGCTAAATTCAACAACTTTCCCGTTTTCAGACGGAATTATCCGAGATGAGGCGTGTTCCAGTTCCACCGTATAAGGAATAGTCTCAGAAGTATGATCTTCTTTTTCACCCGATAGTTGTAACCACTCTTCTGCTAATTGCCGATTGAGTTGTCTATTTACAAGCTTCAACTGTTCAAGATGTGTTCTTAATTGCAGATGTTCAGGGTCAGAATCCGGGTATGTTTCTCGCTCAACATGAGCTATGTAGTCATGGAAATTAACATCCGAACGCGAAAATACTTCACGAATTATTGATAGCCACAAGCTATTGTTCTGATCGGATCGAAACTCTAAACTATTTTCACTCGCAGTACGAATATAAGAGATTTTATTGGGAATTCTATCATTGAAATCCTCACGATAAACAAATTTGGGCAATCTTTCTAGAATTTGCCTAATAAAATAGGTGTCTTCATAACGCCCTTCTTCACGATGTTGGGATGCTAGCGGAGATACAAAGGAATACTCTAGGGTCGGTAAGTGACGAGTTATGACAAAGATGCGTTTTTCATTCTTCCACATCAAACGAAGATTGCTCTTGATATTATTGAACATATCTCTTCTTGCGTTGTCGCGGTCTGGTGACTGCAAGCTGGTAATTTCCGTAATACTTTCCAACATGATTTCAGCCGAAATTTGCGCCTCACGGGTACCAGTATAGATATTAGTAGGATCCAAATGGTTTCCGTTATTCAATTCATCATTGTCAGACATGAATGCCAGAATCGCCTCAAGAATCGTTGACTTTCCAGCTTCATTGATCCCAACAATAGGAATCAATGGCTTATCCAGGCGCAACGTAACTTCCTTTATTGCTTTATAGTCTTTGATCGTGACCGATCTGATGCGCATCCTGACATCCCGCCTAATAACGAAATTATTAGTATATTGTAATTCAGATCATATGTGAAACAAGGCTGTAAGTTACCAGCCTTGTCTATAGGTATACCCCTGCACCAGCGCCCACTCCGCAGCCAACATCTCCCAATAGGGATACAAGGCGATACCAGTCACGCGCGCATCAAGGCCTGCGCCAAAGCCATACAGACCGTTGGCAAGCGTCTCCGCCTGGGTCTGGTGCGTGAGCGTGTATTCCTCTGAAAACTGTCTTAGGCGAAGACGTTTCAGGACCGGTCAAAAACTGCTATCATGAAGGCAAAGAGCAAGGGCGGAGCAAAGCAACATGCCCAACAAAATGGAACGCTTTACCCAGCGGGCACGGCACGTGCTGATGCTGGCGCAGGAAGAGGCCGAAGGTCTACAGCATGACCACATCGGGCCAGAACATCTGCTGCTCGGTCTGCTGCGCGAAGAAGGAAGTGTCGCCCGACATGTGCTGCTGACCTTCAAGGTGGACGTCGAAACCGTGCGCAGCGGTCTGGATCAGGGCAGCCGGGCTGGTCAGGGAAACCTTGATCTCACCCAGGATACCAAGCGTGTGCTGGAATTTGCGGTCGATGAAGCGAGGCGTATGTCGCATCATTATATTGGCACGGAGCATCTGCTGTTGGGGATGCTGCGCAAGCCCAATGCAGCCTTGACCATCTTCACGCAAATGGACATCAAAGCGGACGACCTGCGTGCGGAGGTCCGATCTGCCTTGCAACAAACACCAGAGGTCGACGACGCGCCTGCCGAGCCGGAACAGGACCTGATGAACATCGCCAAACTGCGCGAGACGCACATCGGTCTCATGCAGCATACGCTTGCCACGCTCGGCCATGTGCTGGATGGCATCACGCAGGAAGAGGCGACCACCTGGCGCGATCAGAGCAGCACACCCAGCGGCTGGACCGTGCTGGAGGTCCTTTGTCATCTGGCGGACTTCAACGAGATTTTCTACCTGCGCGCGCAGATGATCCTCAAGGAGCATAATCCCAGCCTGCCCGCCTACGATCACGATCAAATGGCGATTGACGAGGACTATAACGGCCAGGATAAGACCGAGGTCTACGCCCGGCTGAGCGCCTCTCGCGCCGAGTTCGTCAGCTTCTTCCAGAACCTGGACGAGACGCTGTGGAGCCGCGCAGGCATCCACCCGGAGCGCGGACGTTTCAGCTTGATGGACGCGCTGGTGCAGGTGGGCACGCACGAAGCCGGTCATCTCGAACAGATCACCCGCATTATCCGGGAGCGCAAAGCCTAGTGATGCTGTCGGCCTGAGATGCGGACTCTGCCCTTCCTGCTGCGCCTGACGCCGAAGCTGCTGGTCGGCTTCGCACTGCTGATCGTAGTGGGCAGGCTGCTGCCACAAGGCGGCGGAGACGAAGTCGCTTACCAACACCTGTTCATGACGTCCATTGTCTGCGAGACCCCCTGCCTGATGGGAATCCGGCTCGGAATGCCTTTGAACGAAGCGATTCAGGTGCTGAGCCAGCACGAATGGGTCAGGACGGTTTCGCTGCCGGGGATTGCTGAGCCGCGATATGCAGACAATGAGGTCTGGGTTCACTGGCTCTGGAACGGGGAGCAGCCGGACTTCATCAACGCCGATAGTCCCGGCTTTCTCTACGCCCAGCAGCAGCGCGTCTTTCGCATCGAGATCGCGACTCGCCTGCATTTCGAGGCTGTACAATCGACTATGCGCAGCGGCTGGAGCAGCGCCCTCTACCAGCAGCGCAGCGACCGGATCAGCTATGCGGCCAGCGCCTACGATTCAGTCACGCAGTACTGGACCATTATCGAGACGCAGCTTTCCTGTCCGGCGCATCTCACCCAGTACTTCCGGCTGACCGACACACTGCTCAGCCAGAGCCTATTCCCAGCCATTCAGACCCGCGTGCCTCCTCAGGCTCTGTCGGCCCTGTGTCGCCTTGAGGCCCTCGGCTAGGAGGCAGCGCGAATGACTCTGGGGCTGATGCTGCGGCTGAATCTGATCCTGCTGGCCCTCTTCGGGTTGTTGATCGCCACGGAGCAGCTTTTGCCCCAGGCCGAGCCGGATATGGCCCCCTACGAGCAGTTGTTCATGACCTCCGACGCCTGCGAGACCCCCTGTCTGATGGGCGTCCGCAGTGGGATGCTGCTGGACGACGCCGTCGCCATGTTGAGCCAAAACGACTGGGTCGAACGCATCTATTCGCAGCGCGTCTCGCAGTTCGACTCGGTCGCTTCATGGATCTGGAGCGGCAAGCAGCCGGATTTTATCGACCCGAACCGGCGCGGCACCATCTATGCCCGCTCTGGCCGCAGCCACGACATCCGCCAGCTTGTTTATCAGGTGGAAGTGACCACGACCCTGCGCTTTCAGGATCTCTACCTCGGCCTGGGCGAGACCAACGAGGGTTACGTCCAGTACTGGCCGCTGCTAGACATGGTGACTTACGACGTCCGCTACCGCAGTAGCGACGACCCGATTCACATCAGCCTGCTTACGCGCATTGACTGCCCGGCTTACCTGCCCAATTTTTACTGGCTTTCAGAGACCTCCATCAGCCAGATGACCGGGATGCCGCTGGATCAGTATCTGGCCCCGCAGGACCTGACCGCTTTCTGCCGCAGCGCCGGGGATACGCCCTGATCCGCTTAACGGCGGTTGATGGCCCGTGCCACAGCCAGAATGCCCCGCCCCACCGTATGGCGAAATACACGGACAACGGCCCCTAAGACCTGCGCCGGTATCTCCGGCGGCGGCGGGTCCAATATCGGGTACGGCTCCAGGTCATGCGCAGCCAGCACTCGATTGGCAGCGGCGATCCCGGTCGTGGCCGAGCGTTCCAGCCACAGCGAGGGCGTCGGATAGCCGATCCAATCGCCGCAGGCGTAGAGTCCCGGCCAGGGCGTCTCGACGTGCAGGCTCTCCGCCGTCGGGATGCGCAGCAGGGTCTGGTCGAGCGTATTGAGGCGCACCGTCCCATGCACGAAATGGTCGCGCAGTTCGGGGAAGGCCCGCTGTGCCTCGTTCAGCGCCTGAATCAGGAGCATCTGCTCCGGCTGCTGGGCCAGCTTCGGGCCGCCGTAGAGGTGCATCTCCAGGGCGCTGCCGCCGGTCACGTCGTTCCATTCGGCAAACTCGTCGTAGAGGCGCTGCATCCAGAAGAAGTTATCGGGCAGAAAATCGCCGGTGAGCATCCCGCCGGGCGTGCCGGGGCGCGGGCTGGTATCGAACCACAGGCGCACGGTCGCGTTCTGAGTCGCGCCGGGGAACTTGATGCGGGCCGCCTCAGCCGCCAGGTCCGGGCTGCCGCAAAGCAGACGCTGCGCCGCCGGGGGCTGCACCGCCAGAATGACCCGTTCGGCCAGCAGAGAGCGTAAGCCGCCGCGCTGGGAATCCTCGACGACCACACGCCAGCCTTCCGCCTGCCTTTCCAGGCGCTGTGCCGTTGCACCCAGCATCAACATTCCGCCGCCCTGCTCGACCTGCGCGATCAACGGTGGCAGCAGACTGGCTTGCGGTGGACCGGGCAGGTAGTGCATCACCCAGGAATCGCGGCGCAACATGGTATAAAAGCGCAGCGCAGCGATGTAAGCCATCAGGCTGATGTCTTCTTCCGGCGCGGCCAGCAGATTCACCCCCAGGCCGCGAAAGGTCGCGCGCAGGTTCGGCGTCCAGCCGCGAAAAAACTCGCGCATCATCAGGCCATCCAGCGCCAACTGTTCGGCGAAGGGGTCCATGCCGACCGTCATCAGGATGCTGAACAGCAGACCAGGCAGCGACAGAAAATCCAGCGGGGTAATCGTCGCCCAGATTTCGGGATGAAACAGCAGTTGCAGATGATGCAGCGGCGCGGGAAGCCAGCGCGAGCGGATGGCGTTCCCGGCTTCGATCACGCGCACATCCCGGCCCCAGCGGTTGATCCATTCCTCGCCGGGCGACGGGATCAGCGTCAGATCGGTGAAGCGCTCGATGAGGGCATAGAGGTTCACGTAGCTGCCCCACAGGGCGTGCATCCCATGTTCGGATGGGAAGGCCCAGCGGCGGCCTGCATAGTCAAATTCGTCCGGCGCGCCCCCAGCCATGCGTCCGCCGGGCCACAGGCGGTCGGCTTCCAGCACCAGCGGGGCGATTCCGCGTGCCGCCAGATGCGTCGCTGCGCTCAGGCCCGCCATACCCGCGCCGATGACCACCACCGGGAAGGTGTCGCGTTCGTCTGCGGATATGTTCACCTGACCCTACCTCGAACGCTATAAGAACAATTAATAGAAAGCTCCAGATTTATGTCCTTAACACTGTGCTCCGGTACAATTATGTATAATACTGGCAATATGTTCTGATGGCACCCGAATTTGATTGATTCTCAGCGCAAACTGCGCGCGTTCTTGAATCACGGCAAGTTTACACACAATACGGATGGCATCCTGCGTGTCCCGGAGTATGCCTTCTATGAATGAGGCTGACAAATCAAAGGACCGCCAGATTGAGGAACTGCGCGCCCGTCTGGCGGTATTGGAGCAGCGCGAGCAGTCCTTTGCCCAGATCGAAGCGAAGTGGCAGGAAAGCGAACGGCGCTTCAGGACCCTCCTGGCAAACCTGCCCGGCATGGCCTATCGCTGCCACATCGACGCCGATTGGACGATGGAGTTCGTCAGCGAAGGCAGTCTGGCCTTAACCGGCTACCAGCCCGACGAGTTTATCGCCAACAGCGTATTGAGCTATGCCAGCCTGATCCACCCGGATGACCAGCAGCAGGTGCAGGACGATGTACAGCAGGCCCTGGCGGAAGAGCGCCCCTTCCTGTTGAGCTACCGGATTCATACCCGCGACGGCGCGGAAAAATGGGTCTGGGAGCAGGGTCGCGTCGTCCCGCATGAATCCGCTGAGGAACAGATGCTGGAAGGCTTTATTCTCGACGTGACCCGCCAGCGCCAGAGCGATGAACTGCGGCAGGCCCTGGCCGCCGAAAAGCGCCTGCGCAAACTCAAGAGCCGCTTCGTGTCGATGGCTTCGCATGAGTTTCGTAACCCGCTGGCGGGCATCTACACCACTGCCGGGCTGCTCAAAGGTTACGGTGAGACGATGTCGCCGGAACGCCGGACCGAGATGGTGAATCGTATTCTCAACCAGGTCGAACTGCTCACGGCCTTGCTGGATGATACACTCGCCATCAGCCGGGCCGACATGGTCGGGATTAACCCACAGGTCTTCGCGGTAGATCCCCAGCCCCTGTGCCAGGAAATCGTGCAGGAGATCGCGCAGATCGACAATGGCGCGCACGAGTTTGATGTGAGGTTCACCGGCAGCTTCGCCGGTGCGGAAATGGACCCCAAGCTGCTGCGGCAGATTATCAGCAATTTGCTCTCTAACGCGGCCAAATACTCTCCGGTAGGCCGCCCGATTCATGTTCATCTGCGCAGCGACGGCACGACGATGACAATCCGAGTCGCGGACGAGGGCATCGGCATCCCGCCCGAAGACCAGGAGCATCTTTTCGACCTCTTTCACCGCGCCTCCAACGTGGGGACGATTGCCGGCACCGGCCTGGGTCTGGTCATCGTCAAGCAGTCGGTCGAGGCCCAGGGCGGCAGCATCGCCTATGAGACCGCGCTGGGCAGCGGCACCACCTTCACGATCACGCTGCCGCTGGTGGTCCCACGCAGTCAAGGGCTTGTACCGCCGGTATAGGCGCTGGCAAGGCGGGCAGCACACAATGGGTTGCGATCAACTTCTGCTATAAGGAGCAGCTAAATTGGACGGAGACTCTGCAACCCCTGTCGTGTCCGCCGAGACCATCGGAAATAATGAGTACCTCGGCCCCCTGGCATTCCTTCGCTCGCTGCCGCCGCTGCTGCGGACGGTCATGGTGGTGGTGCTGGTCTTCTCCGCCGCGCGTTTCCTGGTCGATGGTGTCGCGCTGGAGATGATGGGCCGCTCGCTTTCACAGGGCGGGGACTACGGCGCGTATTACATGGCCGGGACCGTCTTAAACCGGGGTGAGGATCTGTATGACATCGCGCATATGCAGAGCATGGCCCCTGAGCTTATCAACTTCACCAATGCGCCATACGTCTATCCGCCCCTGGTCGCCATTGTCAATATGCCCCTGGCCTTGCTCTCTTTCCCGCTCGCCTACCGGGTCTGGCTGCTCATCCAACTCATCTGCCTTTTTGTCTCTATTGATCTGGTGGCGCGTAATCTGCCAGCGTTGGGCAAATGGGCCTGGCCCTTTACCTTTATTTTGGTCGCCAATATGTACACGGCCTATCTGGCATTGGACATCGGCCAGGTCAATATGCTGGTTCTCTTGGTCCTATGCCTGGTGCTGCATCTGGCGCGGCGGCAGCACGATGCCTGGGTCGGCGTGGTCATCGCGCTCGGCGTCATGATCAAGATCGTCCCGCTGCTGCTGTTAGGCTACTTCCTGCTGCAAAAACGCTGGCGTGTGCTGCCCGGTTTCATCATTGGGATGCTCGTGCTGCTCATCCCATCCCTGTTGATTCCTGGACCACAGGCTGCGATGGGCTACTTCTCCAGGATTATTGGTGCCGAAATGGGGAGTCAGATCAGTATCCCGGCGAATGTTTCGCTGGCAGGTCTGGCTTATTTCACCGCCAACAGTCTGCTCCATTCGCCTGCTGCCCTGCCGCTGCTGCGTTGGGGTTCTACCCTGCTGGTTCTCGCGGGATTGGCGTTCATTACGCTGAAAAAGCTGGTGCCCCACGAAGCGCCCGCATCATTAGTCCTGGTCATGTGGATTATGGGAATCGCGCTGATCTCGCCCACCACCTGGGAGCATAATCTGGTCTGGTTTATCCCGGCTTTCGGGGTCATCGCCGATGGCCTGGTGCGCCGAGGCGACCGTATTTCCCTGAAAACACAGATCGCCTTCGCTGCGTGCTACACGCTGCTGGCTTTCGAAAACCTCCCGCTGAACCGCGTCGGTCAGTGGGATTTTGGCACTGGTTGGCTCTTTCTGACCGGCGACTATTTACGTCAGACCTTCGTGGCCCAGGTGCGTCTCGCGGGCATCATCGGTCTGCTGGGGGTCGCTGTTGTGGTACTGTACCATCACCTGCCGGAAACCCTGCACGGTCTGGCTAATCTGAGAGACTGGTTTGCCGAATACGTCCCCCAGTTCAGCAGCGCGCAGAAACAGTCGAGCCAATCCTGACTTAGAGCAGCATCGACTTGTCGATTTCCTGGTAATCGCAGGATAGCTCGCGCCAGGCCCGGCCCAGCCGTTTGAAACCTTCTTCGATCAGTTCAGGCGGCTGCATTCCATAATTCAGACGCAGACGGTTGCTGCCACAGCCATCCGTATAGAAGACGTTGCCCATTGCATAGGCCACCCCGTGCTGAATAGCGGTTACATACAGTTCGGCAGCGTTCGGCCCGGTCTTGGGCAGATGCACCCACAGGAACGGCCCGCCTGCCGGTACCTTCCAGCAGGAGCCGGGCGGCAGATATTCGTGAGCCGCTTGCAGCGCGGCATCCCGGCGGCGGCGCAGTTCGCGGATGTTCCGCTCAAGCTGCTGCGCCAGCAGACCACGCTCCAGGATGACGTGCAGCGCGCGCTGGTTCAGGCCGGAGGTGGAGATGTCCGCTGACTGCTTGACCCGCACCAGCCGTTCATAATGGCGCGGATGGGCGATCACATAGCCAATCCGCAAGCCGGGCAGCATCATCTTGGTGAAAGCGCTGACATGGATAACGATGCCGGTCTCATCCAGCGCCTTAAGCGGCGGTACATGTTCGCCATCAAAGCGAAACTCGTGATACACACCGTCTTCCAGAATGGGAATGTTGTAATCGTTGGCGAGGTTCAGGAGCTGGCGGCGGCGGTGCAGCGGCATGACACTGCCGGTCGGGTTATGGAAGCTGGGCATCACGTAGATCAGACGCGGGTTGTTGTCGATGATGAAGTGTTCCAGCTCGTCCAGCTTCATGCCATCATCGTCCATCTTGATGCCATGCACCTGGAGCCGCCGCGTGCGGATGATGTCGATCAGGCCCAGGTAAGTCGGGTTCTCGGTGACAACCAGGTCGCCTTCGGACAGCAGCGCCTGAATCACCAGGTCAATGCCCTGCTGCGCACCCCCGCTGATAAGGACGTCCCCGGCACTGCATTGAATCCCCAGCGCGCTGACGTAATCGCGCACAGCAGGCCGCAGCGGACCGTAGCCCTCGGTCGCCTCATAGCCCAAGGCACGCGCACCATCGCGGTCCAGCACAGTGTCAATCGCATCGCGCAGCGCAGCGAGCGGGAAGAAATCTGACGACAGCGAACCGTGACTGAAGCTGATAACGCCCGGCTGGCGGGCCAGGCGCATCATCTCACGCATGGTCCGGTCGGGCGTGGTGGGCATATCGTCCAGCGGAGCGCTCTGGCTGCTGCCGTTGGAGCCATTCGTGCCGTTCCCGTTGCTGTCGCCGGCGACGAAGGTGCCCCGTCCGGCATGAGCGCTCAGGTAGCCCTGCGAGCGCAAATCAGCATAAGCGTTGACGACGCTGATACGGCTGATGTTTAACTGGCGAGCCAGATCACGGCTGGCGGGGAGCCGGGTCCCGGCGGTGAGATTACCGCTGTCGATCTGTGTGCGAATATGGCGAATGAGCTGCCGGTAGATCGGTTCTTCGCCGTCACGGTCCAGCGAAATAGACAGATTGACCTGGTTCATAACAAGAAATTCTCCTGAAGTACCGCCTTGATTTTCTTGCCATTATACCAATTCAGTCCATCTAGGTCTATTCACTTGACCAATTTTGACGAATTTCGTCAGGTAAAGATTTCCAGCACCAGGATTCGCTGCCCCAGCGCCGTCACCACCGGGCTGTAGGTCGCTGCCTGCAGGTGCAGCATCTCGCCCTCGGCCAGCAGGAAATCTTCGCCCCGGTGAGAGAGCCAGGCCCCACCTTGATAGACCCGAACGGCACGGGTATGCGCCGGGAGCGTGCAGGCTTCGTCCTTGTTGACACGGATGCGCTGCTCATGAGTCGCTTTAGCGGTGAACATATTGACCTCCCTTTGCTTTCTCGTGCATCTTTGTTTAGAATACACATCAATTCATCGAGAATGAATGGGAAAGCAATGATATTTTGTGGCTTATGCTTTCGATTTGAAGGGATTTACGATGATTGACTTTATAAACGAAAGTACGGAAAAACTGCTCGATTCGGTCGGCTGGGCGATCCTGTGCGAACTCCAAAATGACGCGCGAATGCCCTATGCCGAGATCGGGCGGCGAGTCGGATTATCGGCTCCGGCGGTCATGGAGCGGGTGCGGCGGCTGGAAGAGGCAGGCATCATCACCGGCTATCACGCCCACGTCGATGTGACCCGGCTGGGCAGGCCGCTGGTGGCTGTGCTGCGGCTGCGTTTCCCACATGGGGATTATGGTGACGTGCGCGAGATCGCCATCGCCTGCCCCGAAGTGCTGTCCTGTGACCACGTCACCGGCGATGACTGCTTTCTGATAAAAGTCGCCGTCGCCTCGACCCAGGCACTGGAGAATTTGATCGCCAAATTTGGCCGCTATGGTCAGACGACGACCTCGCTGGTGCTGTCCTCGCCGGTGAGGCACAAGGTCATCGACCGGGTTGAGGACAGCTTATGAAGCCACTGGCCCGGTGAACCGGAAACTGTACCAGGCGTGACCTCGTGAGCAGGCTTCGAGCAGTGAGCTTGACCCTTTACGCCCCATTATGAACTGTCGGCATTGAAAAAACTGGGCCGCTGCATTATACTGCGCGCTGTTTGTTAGCCTACAAATCGACACGATGAACGAGAAAACCATCCAGACGCTGGAACTCCATAAAGTCCTGGATAAATTAGCCGAATACTGTACCTTTTCCGCCGGGATGGATCTGGCGCGCGAGCTGTTCCCCTCAGTAAATGTGGACGAGGCGGCACAGTGGCAGCGCGAGACGGCGGAGGCGCGGCTGCTGTACGAGCAGCGGCAGAATATCACCCTGGGCGGCGTGCGCGATGTACGCGACCCGGCCCTGCAAGCCACGCGCGGCGTCATCTGCGAACCGCAGACTCTGCTGGACATCCGCCAGACGCTGCGGCGGGCGACCACGCTGCGGCGCACCATCGGGCGGATGCAGGGGCAGTACCCGCTGTTGGCGGAGATCATCAACGAGGCCGAAGAATGCGTCGCGCTGCAAGAAGCCATCAGCAAGGTGGTCAACGACAACGGCGAGATCATGGACAGCGCCAGCGTCAAACTGGCCTTGATCCGGCGCAACCTCAAAGTGGCCTATGATAAGCTGATGGGCAAGCTTCAGCGCATCATCAGCAACAGCACCAACCAGCAGTACCTCCAGGAGCCGATCATCACCACGCGCAACGGGCGCTATGTGGTCCCGCTCAAGGCCGAGTTCAAGGGGCGCATTCCGGGGCTGATCCACAATTCATCCTCCAGTGGCGCAACCCTGTTCATCGAACCGCTGGCGACGGTGGAGACCAACAACGAGTGGCGCGAGCTTCAGCTTGACGAAGAGAAGGAAATCCGCCGCATCCTGGCTGCCCTGACCGATCAGGTGGGCGAGGAATCGGAATATATCGTGCGGACGGTCGAGGTCCTGGCTTACGTGGATCTGGTCCTGGCGAAAGCACTTTATGCCGAGGCTCTAGAGGCCGTCGAGCCGGTCTTCGTCCCCTTCCGACCCGACGCGCAGAAGCCGGGCAGCACGATCAAGATTCAGGGGGCGCGTCATCCGCTGCTGAGCGGGCATGTCGTGCCGATTGACATTGAACTGGACGACGATACCTGGGTGCTGGTCATCACCGGGCCGAACACCGGCGGCAAGACCGTCTCGCTGAAGACGATGGGCCTGATGGCGATGATGGCCCAGTGCGGCCTGCATCTGCCCTGTGAGGACGCTAAGCTGAGCGTTTTCGAGGGCATCTACGCCGACATCGGCGACGAGCAGAGCATTGAGCAGTCGCTGAGCACCTTCTCCTCGCACATGACCAACACGATCCAGATTCTGCGCGAGGTGGATGAGCGTTCGCTGGTGCTGCTGGATGAGGTTGGCGCGGGCACGGACCCGGCAGAAGGCTCGGCGCTGGCGCGGTCGCTGCTGACTTATCTGCGTGACCGGCGCGTGACGACCATCGTCACCACGCATCACCCCGAACTGAAGATTTACGGCGTCGAGACGCCCGGCGTGCGCAATGCCAGCGTCGAATTCGACCTGGAAACGCTGCGCCCGACCTATCATCTGATCATCGGCCTGCCGGGACGCTCCAACGCACTCGCCATCGCCCAGCGGCTGGGACTCAACCAGGAAATTATCGACTCAGCGCGCAGCATGGTCGCCACTGAGGATCTGGTAGCCGACGATCTGCTGGACGAGATTCAGCGCAGCCGCGAGGACATCCGCCGCAAGGAGAGCGCTATCAGCGCCACACTGGAAGACATCGAAGAGCATCAGGCAGAGCTTTATGCCCGGCTGGATAAGATCGAGGATGAACGGCGCGACGTCATCAACGCCGCCCGGCGGCAGGCCGAGGGCGAACTCAAGGACATGCAGCGCGAGATCAAGCGGCTGCGCAGTGAACTGCGGCTGGCCCAACTGCCGCTGGACAAAATCCGCGAAATGGAAACCGAAGCGGCAGAGTTAGCCCGCGCCAATCAGGAGCCGGTCGAGAGCGAGCTGGAGATGCCGGAAGGCATGGACTGGGTGCCGCACCTGGGCGATACGGTCTGGCTGCAAACGCTGAACGCCGAGGGTGTCATCACCGAGATGGACGCCAACGAAGCGGTCGTGCAGGTGGGCGCGCTGCGGGTGCGTGCGGGCTATAACGAACTGCGCCACCGCCAGCGCAGCGAGAAGCGCGAGATGAAGCGCGGGCACATCCGCAATCATGAGAAATCGCCGGACCCGGTTGCGCCGAAGGGCAAATCGCCGGGCCTGGAACTGGACCTGCGCGGCGAGCGGGTCGAAGACGCGCTCAAACGCCTGGAGACCTACCTGGACGCGGCCTATACCTCCGGCCTGCCCTTCGCCCGCATCATTCATGGCAAGGGGACCGGTGCGCTGCGTAAGGCCGTCCGCGAACGCACGTCTGAGCATCCGCTGGTCAGCAAAGTCACCGAAGCGGGTCCCAAAGAAGGCGGCAGCGGCGTGACCATTATCCACATGGTCCCGCTGAATTAGGCCTGTTAAACAGGAGAGAAACAGGAAATATTACGGTTATTATTACGGGTTTGAGTCCAGGAGTACCGGCTGGAGGCGTCTTACGATTCCGGTTTTCTATGCTAAAGTAGAGGCAGCGAAATAAGGACTATAGCCGATGGTTGACCAGCTTGACATTCAGGACCCGGCCCGTCACGAAACGGTCGTCGCTGAAGGCGTTAGTTTCGAAGATTTCCTGACACGTTACTCAGAACAACACGCGGAATGGCTGATGGGAAAGGTAATTCTGATCGTGACCAATAACACGATCCATGACCGGATTCAAACCTTGTTGGTCACACTGCTCAACCTGTTTGTAAGCTTCCGAGGACTTGGCCGCGTACTCTCTGCAGGGGTGCCCATGTATATCAGCGAAGATCAACCTGCACGCGAACCGGACATCATGGTTGTGTTGAGCCAGAACAAGGACCAGATCAAGCAAAACAGGCTTCAAGGGCCAGCGGACATTGCCGTTGAAATCGTCTCACCGGAAAGTTCAAAGCGAGATCACGGCGACAAGCTGGACGAATACGAGGCGGCTGGCGTGCGTGAGTACTGGCTGTTCGATCCCTTGAGACAGCAGACCTCTATTTATGAATTTGGCGCGGATAGTCGCTATCGCCAGCGGCCACTTGACGAACAGGGTCGCATAACGTCCGGCGTGCTGCCCGGTTTCGTCCTCGACCCCACCTTGCTCTGGCAAGATGACCTCCCCGAAGGGGACGCGCTGATCGCCCTGGTGCAGCAGATGCTGGAGAAGCCGGAAACCAGCTAGACGCCTGCTTGTGCGGCGTCTCGTGCATCACTCCTCCGCCGTCAAGCGTTTCCTGTTATCATTAGGGCATCTACCGATCATTGACTGGACTTCCATGAGCCTGCGTCGTGCCCTGCTGACCGCTCTGCTGCCCTTCGTCCTGGCCGCGCTGGCCTGCACCGTCGGCTTTACGCCGGAGACTCCGAAGCCGGATAATCCGCCCGGCGCAGGCGAAACGGCAGTGGTCAACCGCGTGATCGACGGCGATACGATTGACGTGGTCCTCAACGGGGAGGTCCAGCGCGTGCGTTACATCGGTATGAACACACCGGAACGCGATGAGGTCTGCTACGCCGCCGCGACACAGGCCAACGCCGGTCTGGTCGAAGGCAAGACGGTGCGGCTGGTTAAGGACGTGAGCGAGACCGACGTCTATGACCGTCTGCTGCGCTACGTCTACGTGGGCGATATTTTCGTTAATGCGCGATTGGTCGAAGAAGGCTACGCGGAAGTGGTCTCCTATCCACCGGATACGGCCTACTTCACGCAGTTCCGCGACCTGGAACGTGCCGCTGCGGCGGCTAACCTGGGCTGTCACCCCACTGGCATCTTCGACGATGGGTCGTATACCCGATGATGCGCAGACTGAGGGCCTGGTTTAGCGGTCTGTCGCGCGATGAACTTGAACTGCTAGGGAGCATGGGCACGGCGCTGCTGCTGCTGATTCTGGCAGCGGTGGGCTTCTACAGCCAGTACCGGAGCTATGCCGAGCTGCGCGCTTACGGTCAGCCGCTGCAAGGCACCTGGATCAGCCAGCGCTATACCGACCGGGGCGACGATGGGGATCTCTACGAAGCGACCTTCGAGTTCTGGCTGGACGACCAGTATTATCAGGTAACGCAGGAAGGCCGCGACGCCTATGACCTGTTTGGCGGCCCTGGCGAACCGGTGAACATTCTCTACTCCATCCGGGACCCGCAGCAGGCACGTGTCGAGGGTACGCTCAATCCGCTGCCGCCCTGGCATGTCTGGCTCATGCTGGGCTTCGGGCTGCTGATTCTGGGCCTGGGCCTGCGAGAGATACGCAAGAAGCGCCGCGCCACCTGACGCACAAGACAGGTCAAATGCCTGGGACGCTGTCCCAGACCCTGGCAGGGGAAGCACCCCCAAAATGTGTATTACCAGGGATAGAGGTCCAGGAGATTCCATCTCCTGGTCGGGGTTTGAGGATGAAATCCCCAATGAACCTGACGTGACTTGATTTGTCTTAGGGCTTGTCGTCCCGCTTGCGCGCCTGACGGACCGCTTGCTCCCAGGGTTTTTTAGCCGTCCCGCTGTAGCCCATCTCGCGCATCCGGGCCGCTTCAAGCTGTTCCAGACGCTGGGCGACGGCGGCGAAATCCGCTTCGGGGATTTTGTGATCCATGTCGTTTTCATCACGATAGACGTAGCCCACCCCGCCGCACCAGTCGCAGTCGGAAACCGTGCCGTCCACTTCTTCGAACCAGCCGTAACCGTCGCAGGAGACACAGCGAATGATCTCAACCACCGGTCGCGCCTTCAGGAATGTCCACCGGGATGTATTCCAGGTTGTGCCACCAGGCCGGGTAATCCACCACAGGCGCATCGAAGTAGTAATCCATGATGCGGCGGACAATCGGCGCGGCAACATCGGCCCCTTCGCGGCTCTGCTCCGCGATGACCACCACGGCGATCTGCGGGTTATCCGAGGGCGCGTAGGCCACAAACCAGGCATTGGGATAGCGATCCGTCTGGGCCGTGCCGGTCTTGCCGCAGGCATGATAGGACGCATTGCCGAAGCTATCGACCGCCGTGCCCAGGTCCTTATTGGTCGTGACCTCGCACATGCCCTCGCGGACGATGCGCAGCACTTCCGGCGGCACGTCCATCTGATCGACGATCTCCGGCTCAGCCTGGAAGCTGACCGCCTGCCCATCCACACCGCCGACCTGCTGCACCAGATAAGGTTTGTAGACCGTGCCGCCGTTGGCGACCGCAGCGATCATGCGCACCATTTGGATCGGCGAAACCTGCACGTCTCCCTGACCAATGGCGTCATTAATGGCCTGCGAGACGGCATCCGGCACGATGATCGACCCGGCGGCTTCCGGGCCATAGTAGCCGATGCCGGTCGGGCTGCCGAAGCCCATCATGCGCGCAAAATCGGCCAGAGTTGAGGGGCCGACCTCACCGTAGAGCCGCGCGCCCATCTGGTAAAAGAAAGGATCGCAGGAGGCGGTCAGGGCCTGAGACATCGTGACCGGCCCGGTCGGGTCCAGGCCATCGGTATAGCGCCAGTCCACGCGCTCAAAGCCCACATCGTCGCCATATTTCGAGCCATCCCAGGTCAGGGTGCAGTCGAAGGTCTCGGTCGGGGTCATCAACTGCTCGGCAGCGGCGGCGGTCGTGGTCACGATCTTGAAGGTTGAGCCGGGCGAATACTGCGATTGGGTCACGCGGTTGAGCAGCGGCTGGCGCAGATCGCTCAGCAGCCCCTGAATGTAATCTCCGGCGGTGAGGAAGGTGCAGCACTGCGTATCGGTGTTGAAGACATCTGGATCGAAGGAGGGATAGCTCGACATCGCCAGGATCGCGCCGGTGTTGACATCCATCACCACCGCTGCCGCCCCGGTCGAGACGCTGCGCGCCCCCCAGTTACCTTCGCCATAAGTGTAGGCATCCGCCAGCGCCTGGGCCACATCAAGCTGAAGCTCACGGTCAATCGTCAGCGAGACCGATGTGGGCGGGACACCTTCTGTCGAGCCAAATTCGCGCAGCACAACCCCACCCGGCTCGGTAATTTGCAGGCTGCGGGTCGGCTGGCCGCTGAGTTCCTGCTCGTAAGCCCGCTCTATGCCGTTGCGCCCGATCAGTTCGTCGCTGCTGTAACCCTTCGATTCCCAATCCGCGACCTCGTCGGCAGGAATCTGGCCGATGTAACCGGTGACGTGCGAGACGGCATTGCCCCGGTAGTAGCGCCGTGTCTGCCGCTCAACCGTCGTCGTGACGCCGCAAATACTGCTCAGATCATCCTGGCGCGCCTGATAGACATCGAGATCCAGTTCGCCTGCGTAGAAAAGCGTATCGGGATTATAGGTATTGAAAAAGTCAGCCAGATCCTTGCGCTGGCGTCGCAGCAGCGAGGCCAACAGGTCCAGGCACTCGTCTTCGCCCGACATCGCCTGGCGCTGCACGTAAAGCGTGACGACCGTGCCGCCCTGTTCGACCAGAGGCAGGCCGTTGCGGTCGTAAATGTTGGCGCGAGCTTCACGCTGGCCGACTGAGCGGAGCTGCGACGAAGCGGTCATGCCGTCAAATATGTCCATCGGCGACCAGGCGACCCGCCAACCCGCCGGACTCTGTACCAGACGCATAATACGTCCGGGATCGTCCAGCGTGCCGAAGATGGCCGAGTCGATGTGCAGATCGTAATGGACCGCCGCCGAGCTGCCCTGAATCACGACATCGTGGATTTCGTAGCTCATATCGGCAATGCTGATGGCGGTTTCGGCGTTGGTATAGGTGGTCTCGAAAACTGGGAAGGTCGTCAGATCCTTGCTGGCCTGGGCGATCTGATTGTACATGCCGTCATAATTGGCGACACGCCAGTTATCCAGAAACTGGCTGACTACAGCATCCGGCGCGGCCTGCGCCAGCACCGGAGCGACGCTGGTGAGCAGCAGCGCGAAGAGGATCAGGCGGAGACGTCGATTTATCACGATGCGGATCAAAGACTCCCCTGCGGGTCGCTGTCGATCAGGTCCTCGACCGTCGTTTCCGGGCCGGTTTCGCTCTCGTCCACATAGTAGACGTCCTCAACTTTGCGCTTTTCCGGCGCATCGTGAGTGACAATGACCCGCTTGGTCTTCTCATGGCTGCGCCAGGACTGGCCCAGCAGCATACTCACGCCGATCAGGATCAGCAGCATCGGTAAACTGAAGCCAAACAGGAACACCAGCCCCAGGCCGATCATCCAGATACCGCCAGGGACGCTGTACCAGTCGCGGCCCTCGGCAATGCCGCGCGCCATGCTGCTGGCCCCGATGACGAAGAGGATGCCGGGCCACCAGAACCTTGTCATGAACATTATCGCCAGACCGATCAGGAAAACACCGCCTGAAATCTGGTCCGCACGCTGTTTATCGACCATCTCGCCCTCCTAAACTACAGCTATTGTGCCTGGAATCTCTACGCCGGAGAAGGGCGAAAAGTTTCAGGAGCGGCCATAGACGGCCAGGCTGTCCCCGCTGATGCTGGCGGCGGCAGGCGAACACAGGAAGGCGATCACCTGGGCGATAGACTCCGGCGCGACCCAGTTGTCGAAGTTGGCGTTGGGCATGTCGGCGCGGTTCTGCGGCGTGTCGATGGTCCCCGGCACGACGGCGTTGACGCGGATATTGTGCGGCAGCAGTTCCTTCGCCATGCTCTGCATGACGCGCTGCGTGGCGGCTTTGGCGGCCCCATAAGCCGCGTGATTCTTTGCACCCTCGTAAGCGTGACGCGCCAGCACGGCGACGATCTGCCCGCCCTGCCCGGCCTCGACCATATAGCGCGCCACCGTGCCGCCGGTGACGAAGAAGGAGCGCGCGTTGAGCGTCATCAGGCGATCCCACTGGTCGAGATCCAGATCATGCACGGCCTTGCCCCCGGCATAGCCGCCGACCGTATGCACCAGCGAGTCGATCTTGCCGAAACGCGCCACACAGGCCTCGACCGCCTGCTGCACGCTGGCCGGGTCAGTCACATCGGCTTCCAGCGTCAGACAGTTGGCCTGCCCGGCACAGTCATCGCTGCTGCGCCGCACCACCAGCGCCAGCGAGGCCCCCAGCGCGCCGAAATGCTGCGCTGCGGCACTGCCCAGGTTGCCATTGGCCCCGGTAATCATCACG
Source organism: uncultured Chloroflexia bacterium (assembly GCA_963772595.1). Lineage (GTDB taxonomy): Bacteria > Chloroflexota > Anaerolineae > Aggregatilineales > Phototrophicaceae > CAVYXZ01. The sequence continues at coordinate 1,019,775 of CAVYXZ010000007.1, forward strand.
ACCTGCCCCTCAAATTCAGCGGCCATTGCTGTCCTCCTCTGCATCTATCGTCTGCGGTCATCCATCTCACACTATTGAGAAGCCCGTTGTTTCAACCATGCCCTGGCTTCATCTGCTTCAAGCCTCGTATCTTCTCCAACATAAATCCAGTAAATGAGCGCGCTGTCGAATCCGGTCGCTCCCCGCAAGTCAGCACCTGTCAGACGTGTTCCTTGCAAAGCTGCACCATCAAACCGCACATTGCGTAACATTGTGTGCCGCAAATCAGTTTGAACGAGGTTGGCGCGAGTTAAGTCGGCACCGCTCAAATTGGCTTCATGCAGATCCGTTTTGTACATGTCTACACCAACTAGGATCCCGTTAACCAGCTTACAGCGCTGGAATAAGGCATGGCTCAAATCCGCCTTTGTTACATCGATCCCCGTCAAATCTGCTCCAATAAAGGATGCCGAAACCAGGCTCGCTCGATTCAAACTTATTCCAGCGAGATAGCAGCCATCAAAATTGCATCCAGATAAGACCGCTTTAGCAAGTGTGACATCGGTCCAATCGACCTCTCTCATATCCTTGTCGGCCAGCTCTAATTTCTGTCCTTCCTTGCCTAGCGTTTCAAGCCAGCGCTTATGCAAGGCCAGTGCTTCATCCCATCGGCTGTGCTGCCGCTGGCTCATGACATCTCCCATGAATGCCATGCCATCTGATGCCAGTGGGTAGTGATCTGCGCGGACCCAATGAGAGGCATTTTGTTCCAGCCAGGCCCTGGCCTCATCAGCTTCAAGCTTCACGGGCGTATCTTCCCCAACATCAATCCAGTACACAAGCGCGCTGTCAAGTCCGGTCGCACCGCGCAAGTCAGCACCTGCCAACCGTGTTCCATCGAATGCTGCCTGGTCAAAGCGCACGTTGCGTAACAGCGTATGCCGTAAATCAGTATCATGCAGACCAGCACGTACCAGATTGGCATCAGTGAGGTTGGCTTCGCGCAAATCCGTCTCCCACATGTCTGCTTTGAGCAAGTTTCCTTCAATCAGGTTACATCGCCGGAACACCGCATAGCTCAGGTTGGCTTTTCCGAAGATAGCCTCCGTCAGATCTGCTTCGATAAAGGAAGCCGACGCGACATTAGACGCATAGAAGTCCATGCCAGCGAGATGACAGCCATCGAAATTGCATCCGGGCACGACCGCTTGAAGCAGCGTAAACTTGGTCCAATCGACCTCTCGCAGGTCCTTGTAGATCAGCTCGATTTGTTGACCTTCCGCGCCTATCGTCTCGACCCAGCGCTTATGTAGGGCGAGTGCCTCATCCCACTGGCTGTGCTGTTGCTGGCTCATGCGCTGCCGCCCCTCACGCCTATCGCACGCTCTTAGCATAGCCGCAGACGCTTCAGGACGCTATACTCGCTTCATGCACATCGTGAACGTGGGTTACGATTCGACCAACTACTACGTCCTGGCGGAGTCGCGTCCCCGGCTGCTGATCGACGTGGGATTCCCGCGCACCCTGCCCAAATTGCAGCAGCAGTGCCAACGCATGGATGTCGATCTGCGCGCCATCCCCTATCTGCTGGCGACGCATTACCACCCCGACCACGCCGGTCTCGCGCCGGAGTTGATGGCGCTGGGAGTCAGGCTGCTGGTACTGGATGTGCAGGTCGAGGCGGTGCCGCTGCTGCGCCAGCATCTGAAACCGGAACATCAGTATCAGGGCATCGACCTGAGCCAGTGCCTCCAGTTGGAGCTTGACGAGGGCCGTGATTTCCTGGCGAAACTGGGCATCGCGGGCCAGATTCTGCACACGCCCGGCCATTCCGACGACAGCGTCAGCCTGATCCTCGACAGCGGCGAGGCTTTTACCGGCGATTTGACTCACCCGATGCTGCTGGGCGAAGATGCCGGGACATTGCGCGCAAGTTGGGCCAGTGTCCGGGCTGCCGGAGCAAGGATGATTTATGGCGGGCACGGGCCGGTCTGGCCGATTAACTCGTTCGATTGGGGTGATTAGCGAAACGCGGGCATCACCTCGTCGGCAAACAGGCGCGCCCCGGTCGAGTTTGGGAAGTCACTGAAATCCAGCATGAAATGCGACACGCCCAGATCGACGTAGGGCCGTAGCTGCGCGATCACCTGCGCGGGAGTGCCCACGAAGTTCATGTTCGCCCGGCGCGGTGAGGCCTGCGCCAGACGTTTCGCCTCGGCCTCCGTCTCGGCAATGGAGATGATGCCCAGGAAGGTCTTGACGATGGCGTCGTAATCGCGGCCCTCAGCCTCGCAGTGCGCCCGCAGGACGTCCAGCTTGTGCGCCAGCCCATCGGGGTCCAGGTCCAGGCTGTTCCACCAGTCCGCATAGCGCGCGACCGCCCGCAGCGTGCGTTTTTCACCATTGCCCCCGATCATAATGGGCGGCAGCGGAACCGGCTTCGGCTCGCAGACAGCATCCTTCACCTGATAATACTTCCCCGCGAAGGTCGCCCGCTTTTCGGTCCACATCAGGCGGAGGATCTGTACCGCCTCCTCAAGCTGGGCGATACGCACCGAGGCCTTCGGAAAATCAAAGCCGTAAGCGTGATATTCGGATTCCATCCAGCCCGCGCCAATCGCCAGAATCAGCCTGCCGCCGCTCAGATGCTGGAAGGTGGCCGCCATCTTCGCCAGCAGCGCCGGGTTGCGGTAGGACTGCCCCAGCACAATGTTGCCGAAATACACATCCGGGAAAGCATGAGCCAGGTAGGCCATCGTCGTCCAGGCTTCCAGGCGCGGGTAATCGTCCGAATCGAAAAAGGCCGGGGCATGAAAGTGATCGTAAAGCCATACCAAGTCGTAGAACTCATGGACATCGCCCAGGACCTGCATCACCCGCGCGACATGCTCCGCGCCGCTCACGTATTCCGGCAGGCCTGTCGGCACGTTCCAACCAAACATTACTTCGACCATGAAAATAACCCCTTATTGTGTGCTGGAAAAAATCGTCAGCTATGGCGATCCAGGTGGTAAATATCGGGCAGCAGAAGGTCCGGGTCTTTGAAGCGGGGATGCCGTGCCAGCATCGCCTGAACACGACTGGCCTGGACTTCCGCAAAGGGAACATCGACCGTCTGGCCCTGGGCGGCAGCCGTGCCGCGCTGTGAATCCGCGGCGAAGCCCCGCAAGGCCGATGGAATCGCGCTCAATGGCAGGCCGCAGTGCGCCAGCAGGTCGCGCAGGGTCGTCTCGCGCTCGCCGACAAACTCATTGTAGCGCAGGGCATAGTAGGGAATGCCCGCCGCCAACTCATGGAGATAGTATTCCATGTTGAAAGCCCAGGCCAGGGCAATGGCTACTTCCAGATGAACACCATCGGCGTCTGCGCCAATATAGGGTGCAAGATAATCCCGGTTGTGCTGGCTGGTCAACAGCATCCAACTTTCGTTCTGCATCTCTTCACTCAGAACCACCGGGAATCCGTAGCGCTGGACAAACTCATACCAGGATTTCGTCCAGCTCAGGGCGTCCCGGTACATGAAGACAAAACGCGCCTGCGGGAAGACGCGGTACATCAGATCGGCGCAGTAGGTCCCCTGGCTGCGGGACTTGATGGCGAATACGCGCTGCTGCGGCGTCGGGGGCCGGAAGGCCAAGCGCGTGGCCGCCTCCAGCACCCGCTTCAAGTCCGTCTCGTCCGCCTCGTGACGTTCCATCATCCCCACGAAAGTAAAGATGTCGGGTTCTGACAGCGCCCAGACGCCTTCGATCTGGTTCAATACCTGGTTGAGCAGCGTTGAACCACAGCGCCCGATGTTGGGCACATAGATCAGCGTCTCCGGTTCGGGGACCTGGTCGATCAGCGCAGGCAAGGAGTCATAAGGCACAATCAAGAACTCGCTGGGCCGCCTCATACTGGGTCGCGTAGACAAAGACCGACTGCGCCAGATCAATCTCGGCGGGCAGTTGGACAAAGATCATCTGCCGCTGCTCATGCTCAATGCTGTAGGGGGACCAGCCGGGCTGCTCTAGCAGAATCTGCGAGGACACGGCCTCAGCCGTGCCAAGTTCGAAGTGTTGGAGATGCGCGACCCAATCTTCCGGTCCGCGCTGGCGACCTACAATGGCGTGCAGTACGGCATCCATAATCACCTCCCCCTGAAAGCCTGGAACAGGTGCCAGTATACACGCGCTGATGTTTTACTGCTGTTGCTGCTGCTGTTGTTGTTCGTGATAGGCTTCGACGGCGAAGGCGGGCTGCTGAAGCTCGACGAAAAAGTCTTCGTCAAAGGGCAGATCGTCGGCGATCTTGACCTGTACACCGACGCTGAGTTCGGATTCGGCCTCACCGCGAAAGATGCCATGCGTCGGCGGTACATCCGCGTAATCGCGCCCGACAGCCACCCGGATGTGACGGTCGGCAGCGATCAGGTTGTTGGTCGGGTCAAAACCGATCCAGCCCAGGTCCGGCAGCCAGGCTTCGACCCAGGCGTGGCTGGCATCTTCCGCCGAGCGGTCGTGATTGTCCTCGCCGGTGTAAAGGTAGCCGCTGACGTAACGGCAGGGGATGCGCAGATACTGCCGCAGCAGCGCGATCATAATGTGCGCGAAATCCTGGCAGACCCCGCTGCGTTGTTCCAGCGCGTGTTCGGCTGGCAAATCGACCGTCGTCGTGCTGGGCAGGTAGTCAAAGCTGTCGTAGACCGCCGCGTTGACCTCACGCAGCAGCGACAGCGGGTCATCGCGCCGTGCCATCAGGTCCAGTTCCTCAGCCAGCATCTCCAGCATATCTGAAGGCTGGATGTAGTAGCTGGGCATGAGCAAATCCCAGAAGCTGTCATCGCTGATCGCCACGTCCAGGTCTTCCCAGGCGGACACAGGCAGCAACTCCGGCAGCGCGGGCGGCAGATTCACCTCGACCAGCCCCTCAGCAGTGATAATCAGGCGGCGGTGCGCCTTTGGAATGTCGAAATGGTGAACGATATTGCCCTGGTAATCCTCAAACTGGAAGACACGCGCCGAGGGTTCGACCGTCAGGGTAAAGCGGTAGCAGTGCTGGTTGCCATCGCTGCGCGGCTGCTTGCGCACTTCCATCACGCTCTCACGGATCAGGTCGCTGTAATCGTAGCGGGTCAAATGTCGGATCGTATATTTCATCGCTGCTCAGGAATCCAGTGCCAGTTCAATAGGGTAATTGATATAAGTGTCTTGCAGGGCAAGGTGAATCTCATCGCACTGACGGCGCAGGTCGGCCAGGAAATTGGAGAGACCCTGCTCCATAATCTCGTCAATCGTGGTGAAGCCCAGCATCGCCCGCAGCCTGCCTGCCAGCCGGTTGACGCGGATATTCTTGCGCCGCTCGGTCGCCTCGGCAATGGCGTTCAGCGCCAGTTCCAGGCGGCCAATCGAGAAGCCGATGGCGTGCGGGAACTCGTCGTTCAGCGTCAGAAACTCGATCAGGTAGCGCGGCTGCACATCGGCGCTGTAAATCTTGACGTAGGCTTCGAAGGCGGTGCAGCTTTTGAGAACACCGACCCATTCGGTATAACGCTGGGCCGCGTCATCGGTCGGCGAACTGTGCAGCACCGGGCTGTGGACATCCAGAAGCTGCGCGACCGCCAGCGTGCGCTCGATACAGCGCCCGGCCTGGATAAAGTACCAGCCCTCGCCGTGATTCATGGTCGAATCGGTCACACCCTGAATGAGCAGCAGCCCGTTTTCGACCTCGCGCAGATAGGCGAAGGGTTCATCGCGGAAAATCGTATCCAGGCTGGTATCGCGCACCTGGAGAAAGAGCGTGTTGAGATATTCCCACATCTCCGAACTGATCAGTTCGCGCACATGGCGGGCGTTCTCGCGCGCGGTGGCGATGCAGATGCACGATGGAATTCGGGTTCTCCGGCTCGTAGACCAGCAGTTGCAGCATGGCATCGTCGCTGATGTGCTCCGGCACCGGGACCATCAAGCTGTCGAGGATGCGCCTGCCAGCGCGCTTCGGCCCCGCCCGGCGTGTAATCCAGCATCATGTCCAGGTGGACTTTCAGCAGCCGCACCGTATGTTCCGCCCGTTCCAGATAGCGGCTCATCCAGTACAGATTATCGGCCACGCGAGAAAGCATTGCTTCAGTCATAGAGCACCCAGGTATCCTTACTGCCGCCGCCCTGCGAGGAATTGACCACCAGCGAGCCTTTGCGCAGCGCCACCCGCGTCAGGCCGCCGGGCACGATGCGCACCTGGTCGCCGTAGAGGATGTAGGGACGCAGATCGACGTGGCGAGCCTCCACTTTGTCGCCGACCAGCAGGGCGCGCAGGACAGGGCCAGCGTCGGCTGGGCGATGAAATTGCGCGGCGATTTCAGGATGCGGTCGCGGAAGTCGTCGCGTTCGGCTTGCGTGCTCTGCGGGCCGATCAGGATGCTGTAGCCGCCGGATTCACCCACCGCTTTGACCACCAGCTTGTCGAGGTTCGCCAGCACGTGATTGCGCTGCACCTCGTCGTCCAGCAGGTAGGTCTCGATGTGCGGCAGGATCGGGTCTTCGTCCAGGTAATAGTTGATGATCTGCGGCACGTAGGCATAGATCGCCTTGTCGTCGGCCACGCCGGTGCCGATGGCGTTCGCCAGGGCGACGTTGCCGCTGCGATAGGCGTTAAACAGGCCGTTGACGCCCAGAATGCTGTCGGGTCGGAAGGCCATCGGGTCCAGGAAGTCGTCGTCCAGCCGCCGGTAGATGACATCGACGCGCTGCAAGCCTGCCGTCGTGCGCATGTAGACGACGTTGTCGTGAACGGTCAGGTCGCGGCCTTCGACCAGCTTGATACCCATCTGCCGGGCCAGGAAGGCGTGTTCGAAGTAGGCGGAGTTGAAGACGCCGGGCGTCAGCAGCACAATGGTCGGGTCGGCCTGCTGGCGCGGGGCCAGGGTCTGCAGTGTCGAGAGCAGGGCCTGGCCGTAATTCTCGACCGGGCGCACGCCGTAATCGGCAAACAGACGCGGGAAGACGTGCTTCATGACACGGCGGTTGGCGAGCATGTACGAGACGCCGCTGGGCACGCGCAGGTTATCTTCCAGCACAGCGAACTGGCCGTCCGGCAGGCGGATCAGATCGGTCCCCACGACCGAGACGTAAATGTCGCGCGGCACCTTGACGCCCGCGCATCTCGCGGCGGTAATGCTTGCAGGAGTAGATCAGCGCGCGCGGTACCACTTTGTCGTTGAGGATGTGGCCTTCGTGATAGACATCCTTCAGGAAGAGGTTCAGCGCCGTGATGCGCTGGACCAGCCCGCGTTCGATGACCGACCACTCGTCACCGGTGAGGATGCGCGGCAGCAAATCATAGGGGAAGATGCGCTCGGTGCCCTGATTGTCGCTGTAGACGGTGAAGGTCACGCCCTGGTTGAGAAAGGAGAGATCGGCGGCGCGCTGGCGGCGGGCGAAGTCTTCAGGCAGGAGTTCCTGGATGCGCCGGTAAAGGGCCTGATAGTGCATCCGCGCCTGATCGTGTTCGCTGAACATCTCGTCATAAGCGCTGCCAAACTCATAGCGCTCAAACTGCGGTTTCTGGATAACCTGATGGTTAGTCGTCGTCATACACTCCGCCTCGGAAAATAAAGTATACCTTAGCTTGCCTGCAAGATCATCACCATAGCGATTGTTCACCAATATTGCCCTGATTTTCTTGGCGGATATAATAAGCCCAACCCGACAGTGTAGTGTCAGGATTAAGGGGGAAGACTCTCAGCCATCAAAGGCTCAAGTTCCTTCGAATGACACGACGAATAATGCGCGATGTGGTAGGGGAGGACCGGCGTGTCCTCCCGTAGAGCGAACACGATGATCGCTCCTACGCTATCATGCGATAACAAAGGCACCTGTCAGGGCAGGTCAAAGGTTCATGCGGATAGATCGGAACAGGTCCCGGCTTCGATTTGGCAGCCGTCGGCGCGGCGGCTGTTTATCGCCTGCCCTGCTGCTGGGGATCATCATCGGCGGCCTGATGGCCCTGTCGTGGAACATGCTGGGCGGTTGGCTGATGCAGAACGCGCCGCAGGGTCTCGCCACGCCGCCCGATCTGCGCGCTGCTGAGGCGGCCTTCAATCGCGGCAACCTGAACCGCGCCGTCGAACTCTCACAGCAGATCCTGGATGCCGAGCCGGAAAACAGCGCCGCCCTGGTGCTGCTGGCCCGCGCCCTCATTTACCGCAGCTACAGCGAATACAACCGCGATCCCGACCGCGAGACCGCCCTGCAAATCACCAGCGCTGCCGCGGCCCGTCAGCCGCATGACAACGACGTGCAGGCGATCTACGCCCTGGCGCTGCAAGTGACCGGCGAGCCGGTGCTGGCGGTGGAGACCGCCGAACAGGTGCTGGATCGCCAGCCGGATCACACATTGGCGCGGGTGGCGCTGGCGATGGGCTACAGCGAGGTCGGCAGCCACAATATCGCCCTGCGCGAGAGCTTGCAGGCGGTTTCCAGCCCTGGCTGGCGGCTGGATGCGCACCGCGCCCTGGCGATCAGCTACAGCGCGGTCGGCAATTATGCCGAGGCCATCGCCAGCATCGAACGCGCCATCAAGCTTAATGACCATCTGATCCCGCTCTACTTCGAGCGCGCGCTCTATGACCGGCAGATCGGCGATACCGACGCGGCGACGGTGGCCTACTTTCAGGTGCTGGCGCTGGACCCCGACAACGTTAAGGCGCGCTTCCGCCTCTGCGAGCTGTCCAGCGTGCTGCGCGAACACGACTCCGCCACCAATTACTGCGAGCAGGTAACTCAGATGGCTCCGGCCTGGGCCGATGGCTGGTATCAGCTAGGACGCGAGTATTTCTTGCAGGGCAATTTCGCACTGGCCCAGCCCAGCCTGCACCGCTGCTCCACGCTCCAGGTCGAACAGGGCGTGCCGGTCGGCGAGCGCCGTTTCGAGTGCTGGTACCTGCAAGGTCAGGCGGCGGAGATTCAGGGCGACTGCATCGGTCTGCTGGCGACCTACAACGAGTACCGCGCGATGGCGAGCACCAGCGGCCTGACTCAGACCTGGATCTATCCGCCTGAAGGCCCGCCGCTCTGCGTAACCCCGCCGGTCATTCCCACAGCCGCAACATTCCGACGCTGAATACGTATTGATATGCAGACATGGATTTATGCCTGGGTGCCTGTACGCATCCAGTCAGGAGGGAAAGAGACAATGGGGGAAGTACGGATTCACCGGAGCGGCTACCGCTCCTTATTCTGGCCTATCGTGCTGATTGCCGTCGGCGTAATCTGGCTGATGGGCAACATGAATTTGATCTCTGCGGCCAATATCGCTGTGTTGTTTCGCATCTGGCCGGTCCTGCTGATTATCGTCGGCCTGGACCTGCTCTTTGGCCGCCAATCCCCGCTGATTGGGGCCGCCATCGGCATCGGCGCGGTTGTCCTGATTATCGCTCTGATGCTGGTCGGGCCGTCGATTGGCCTGGGCGCCAGCAACCTGGAGACTCAGAGCACGAGCTTTCAGGAACCGCTGGAGGATGCGACCTCCGCCAACATTGACCTGAGCCTGGGCGTGGCCGAAACCACGATCAACGCGCTGGAAGATTTCGAGCGATCTCATCCAGGCCGACCTGACCTATGTGGGCAACGTCGTCTTCGAGGCCGATGGCAGCAGCGCCAAGACCATTCATCTGCGCGCAGAAAATCAGGACACCGACTTCTTCAACGGCCTGAGCTTCCTGGGCAGTGCCTTCGGCAATCAGGAGGATCTGCGCTGGGACCTGCGCCTGAGCCCCAGCGTACCGCTGACGCTGAACATCAGCGGCGGTGTGGGCAAAGCCATGCTGGACCTGAGCAAGCTGCGCATCGCCGATTTCTCGATGAATGGCGGCGTGGGCGAGGTCAACCTGAAGCTGCCCGACGGCGAAGCGAACTATAATATTCACGGTGGCGTCGGTGGTCTGAACATCAGCGTTGCCGAAGGCGGCGGGCATGAACTTCAACATCGACGGCGGAGTCGGCGGGCTGAGCATGGATCTACCGGATAACGCTGCGGTGCGGGTCGAAACCAGCGGCGGGCTGGGCGATGCACAGGTGCCATCGAACTATACCCACGTGGGCGGCGATGATAAAAGCTGGCAGTCACCGTCGTATGACAGCGCCTCCGCAGCCGAACGCATCACCATTCACTACAGCGGCGGTATCGGCGGGCTGAATATCCAATAAACCGCCATACTATTTGTAGGGCTGAGCTTGCCTCACGATACCAACGTCGCCCGCTTCGAACTGCGGACAGGCTCTTGCAGGGGGAAATATGGAGAAAAGAAAGAATCGCGAGTCGCGGTCGATCTTCTGGCCGGTACTGCTGATCGGTGCAGGCGTGATCTGGCTGCTGGCGAACATGGGCATCATTTCCAGCGCCAGCATCGCCGCCGTGTTCCAGATGTGGCCGCTGCTGCTGATCTTCATCGGCCTGGATCTGCTGATCGGCCATGACCGCCCGCAGCTTCGTCCGCTGCTGGGCCTGCTGACGGTCGCGGTCTTCGTGCTGATCGCCCTTTTCGGCCCGGCGCTGGGCCTGGGGGCCGATGCCGAGATCCAAACTTTCAACCTGACCGCACCGCAGAACGAGGCCGAGAGCGCCAGCCTGCGCATCAACGGCGCATCGACGTCGATCAGTGTGGCCGGGCGCGCGAATATGACGGACATTCTCGACGCGACGATTCACGATACGGGCGATGTCGGGCTGCTGGTCGATGGCGGCAGCGCGCGCAGCATCACGCTGGAACGTCAGAGTACCGGGCTGTCCTTCGGCTTCCTGAGCTTTGGCGCATCGCCGCGCTTCTGGGATATTGACCTGACTACGGGGCTGCCGCTGAGCCTGGCCTTTGATCTGGCATCCGGCAGCGCCGATCTGGACCTCAGCGATGTGGAAGTGACGGATCTGCGCATTGACGGCGGCTCCGGCTCTATGAATTTGCGGCTGCCATCAAGCGCCTTGCCTTACGCCTTCCGGTCAACCCAGCGCAGCGGCGCGTGGAACGTCAGTCTGCCCTCCGGCGTGGATCTGATCTGGACCCTCGAAGACGTCGGCTCTGGCAGCCTGAGCGTCAGCGTGCCGGATAATCTGGGCGTCCAGCTGGAGGTGCAGGACAAGGGCAGCGGCAGCGTGAACGTGCCGGGAGCCTGGACGCAGACCAGCGGCGATAAGGACAGCGGCGTGTGGGAATCGGCAGGCTACGGCAGCAAGGATTACCACACGACCCTCAGAATTCAGAGCCGCGGTTCCGGCTCGATCAGCATCGGCTTCTGAGCGATGAAAAGACTGCTGCTCATCTGCGCGTTCCTGCTGGCGGCCTGCGATTCCACCGCACCGGTGGTCAAAGTCGTGCCCCAGGCCGACGAGGTCCAGACCAGCCAGTTCAGCGCCCCGCTGGGCGATCAGAGCGAGGCCCAGGTGAGGATTCGCGCGCCTTTCGAGACGGTCAACATCAGCGCGCTGGAATCCGGCGGCCAATTGATCGACGCCCAGGTCGAGCATCTCAGCGAGATGACCTTCGGCGGCGTGGACGGTGTGCTGACCTTAAGCGAACGCAATCCGGACGAGACCGGCACGCGCGACACGCCGCTGCAATGGACGGTCGGTCTCTCGCCGGATGCGGCCCTGGAGCCTGGACCTGAGCAGCGATTCGGGCAGCGTCAAGTTGGATGCCGCCGGGTTGAATCTATCGCAGCTAAGCCTGACGGTCGCTTCCGGCAGCATGAACGTCAGCTTGCCGCAGGCGGATTTGAGCGCGAACGTGCGCATTGAATCAGGCCAGGTCAGCCTGGAGATGGCGGGCGGCAGCCTGGACATGCAGCAGGTCGAGATCGGCTCAGGCCGCATGGACTGGACGGTCGGCGGGGGCAGCGTGAGCGCGCAGCACATTGCGATTGGCTCCGGCACACTGCATCTCGACATCCCTGACCGGGCGGCCCTGCGGCTGGAAGTGCTGGACGTGGGGTCCGGCTCAATCAATCTGGAATACGCCCTGCTGCGCATCCGAGGCAGCAGCAGCAATGAAGGCATGTGGGAGACGGAAGGCTTCGCCAACGCGGAGCAGCAAATTATGATCGTGATCGACACGATTGCATCCGGTACGTTTGAACTGGAGTGAGACACCATGAGTGAGGAAAAACGCAAAAACAGCGCCTCGAATCAGACCGGGGCTTACATTTTGATCGGGATCGGCGTGCTGCTGCTGCTGGTCAACGTTTTGAATATCAGCTTCGTGCGCCTGTGGCCGCTGCTGCTAATCATCCTGGGAGGCTACCTGCTGATGGGCCGCAACAGCATCGGCAGCACCGCGCAGACCGGCTTTTTCAGCGCGCCGCTGGACGACGCAACCGGCGCGGACGTGGACCTGCATCTGTCAGTAGGCGAAGCGGTCATCGACACGCTCAAGGACTCGCAGAACCTGATCGAAGCGGATTTGACCTACGTCGGCGACATCGACTTCGACGTCTCCGGCGCGGAACATAAGCGGGTGCTGCTGCGCCAGACGAGCGATTCAGTCTGGCATTGGATCAACCCGGCCAACTGGTTCGGCGCGACCGAGCCGTATGAATGGCAGATCAAGCTGACTCCGACACTGCCGCTCAATCTGAACATTCACGGCGGAGTCGGCCAGGCCAAAATGGACTTAAGCACGCTCAAGCTGAGGGACCTGCGGCTGCACGGCGGTGCGGGACGGATCGTCGCCAGCCTGCCCGCATCCGAGACCGGTTACGCGGCGCGCATTGACGGCGGCGTGGGCGAAGTGCAGTTGAGCATCCCGGCGGACACCAGCATGACAATGGACATTCAGGGGGGTGTCGGCCAGATCACGGTCAATATCCCCGACGATACCGCGCTGCGAATCAAGGCGCACGGTGGCATCGGCGATGTCTCGGTGCCCGCACGGGTCAAACGGGTCAGCGGCGGCAGCAGCGACTTCGAACTGGGCAAATCGGGCGTCTGGGAAAGCGAGGGCTTCGAGAATGCGGGGCAGCAGATCACCCTCAACTATCGCGGCGGTGTCGGCCAGTTGAGCATCCGCTGAGGCAGATTTGAACAAATCTGGCAGGCACACGTATTGACTCTGCGGAGGGATACGACATGCCGTATCTACATGACGACGAAACGCTTGTAGGGACACAGGCTGTGTCCAACACACAAAAAAGGCAGTGGTGAGGACAAACGACATGAAGAAAAAGTACGAAACCGAGTGGGCTTTCTCTTTTGCCAACCTGAACGAGAGCATCCGCAGTGGGCTGCGCTCGGTGGGTATTGGCGAGGACCTGGAAATCAAGACGGCCAGCTTTGTCGAGCCTTTGGATGGCGCAAGCGAGGCGCGCATCACCTTAGAGCCGACGATTGGCCTGGCGAGCATCAGCGCCCTGTCCGATTCGGACCGCCTGTTCGAGGCCGATATTACCCACGTCGGCACCCTGAAATTCGAGACCAAGCGCGAAGGCAGCCGGGCCAACCTGCACCTGTGGCAGCCCTGGCAGAACGACGTCATGCAGCCGATCCGCGATGCCTTGGGCGCGTTTGGCCGCCGCGACGAATTGACCTGGGACATGCGCCTTTCGCCCGATCTGCCGCTGGATTTGCAGATCAACAGCGGCGCGACCAGCAACGACTTCGAACTGCACGCGCTGCAACTGGTGGCGCTGTCGCTCAACAGCGGGGCCGGGTCCACCCGCCTCAAGCTGCCGACGATGGGCGCGCGCTACCCGGTGACGGTCAACAGCGGCGCGGGGTCCCTGTCCCTGGACGTGCCTGATGGTGCGGCCATGGACCTCCACGTCAATGTTGGCGCGGGCCAGACAGAGATTCAGATCGGCGCGAACGTCACCCTGTCGGCGCATATCAAGGGCGGCGTGGGCAAATGTGTGCTGCATGTCCCTGCCGACGCGGCGCTGCGCTTGAAGGCCGCGACCGGGATCGGCGACGTCAACGTGCCGGATCATCTGCTGCCGGTTAAAGTGGACCAGTTCATCGCCACCTCCGGCACCTGGGAAACTGCGGATTACGAGGCTGCCGAGTTCCAGATCGACCTGCATTTCGAAGGCGGAGTCGGCGGGCTGAGCATCATAAGCGACTGAGCGAAAGCGGCCTTATGTCCCCTAAAATACAAATCGCCCAGAAACATGTATAATAAAGGGCGGTAGACACAAAACAGGGGGCAAAAGGCCGATGTTAGATCACCAATCGCCAAGTCTGGATCAATTGATTCTGATGCTTGGAGACAGCGGAATGCGCGACGGCGTTCCGGCCAAGCTGCACCAGTTTGGCGAAGCGGCGATTCCCCCACTGCTGGAGGCGCTTCAGGACGAGGACGAGGAACTGCGCTATGGCGCGGTCTGGGCCATCGGACATATCGGCCCCAGCATTCTGGGAGCGGCGCTGGCTCCTCAGGCTTTCGGACCCTGCGAGGAGCGGCTGCACAGCGATCCCGCGGTCCGTGTACGTCTGAGCGCGCTCAACACGCTGGTTAGCATTCGCAATCAGCTCGATCAAGATGCACTGGTCGAGGCCTTCACGGCGGCGCTGAGCGACGAGCAGGAACAAATCCGCGCCGAAGCCGCCCGCTGGCTCGGCCAGTTCAAGAACCCCAGCCCCACAGCCAGGCTGACGGAGATGCTAACCGGCGACGAGAGTGAATTCGTGCGCGGACGTGCGGCTTATGCGCTGGCCTACATTGAACCGGAACTGGACTCGCTGGCAAAAACCGGGACAGACGGCATCAACGCCCTGTTGACCGCCCTCAGCGACCCGGAACGCAGCGTGCGCCTGCGCGTGATCTGGACCCTGGGTCAGCTTCAAAGCAGCGCAGCGATCAAATCGCTCAGCAATATCCTGGAGACCAAAGGCGACCAGAATTACCAGGAGAAGCGCAAAGCCGCCGAAGCACTGGGGCAGATCGGCGATAAGAGCGCGGTCGAGGCGCTGGTCACGGCGCTGCAAACCGAGACGCACGAAGGCGTGCGCAGTTCGGCTGCCGAGGCCCTGGGGATGCTCAAGGACAAGCGCATCATGGACGTGCTGATCCGCAGCCTGACGACCGACACCGAGACCAGTGTGCGCGCCAGCGCGGCCAAAGCCCTGGAAGCGCTGGGGGATACGGCGGCAGTGGATGCGCTGATTCAGGCACTGGACGACGAAAACGATGACGTACAGTTTCGGGCGATCCACGCGCTGCGAGTGCTGGGCGATGCACGCGCCGTCGAGGCCCTGACCGCCCTGTGCGACGATCCTCAGACCAGCAAGCAGAGCCGCGTGGCGGCAGAGCGAGCGCTGGCGGCCATTGCCAAGTAACTTCATGCCCGACGACCGTTTTGAACTCGAATTGACAGCAATGGCGCATGGTGGGCGGGCATTAGGCCGTCACGACAAGCGCACCATTTTCGTCCCCTACACCATTCCCGGCGAACGCATCGAAGCCCGCATTATTGAAGACAAAGGGCGCGTTGCCTTCGCTGAGGGACTCACGCTGCTGGAAGCCTCCGCCGACCGGGTCTATCCGCGCTGTCCGCACTTCGGGCCGGGACGCTGCGGCCAATGCCAGTGGCAGCACATCGACTACACCGCGCAGCTTCTGCTCAAGCAGGACGTGCTGGCCGACCAGATGGCGCGCATCGGCGGTTTTGAGGATACGGACGTGCGGCCCGTCATCGCCAGCCCGGAGATCTGGGGCTACAACTATCACATGAGCCTGCGCGCCGGGGAGAACGGCCAGCCCGGCTTCCCTACGCTCGATGACGAGCGCATTATCCTCATCGACGAATGCCACATCCTGCACCCGGACCTGCTGGCGCTCTATCAATCGCTCGATTTGCAGTTCGAGGGGCTGCGGCGGCTGCGCTTCCAGTTGGGCACGGACGGCCACGCCATGCTGATCCTGTCCATGGCCGATGACAACGCGCCTGAACTGCTGACGGATATGCCGGTCAGCGTCAACATGCTGCTGAGCGACAACGAGCCAATGAACCTGATCGGCGAATCGCATTCGCGTTATACGCTGAGCGGGCGAGATTTTCGCGTCACGGCGGGCAGCGACTTCCGCGCCAATGTCGCGCAGATCCCGGCTCTGGTCGATCTGGTGCTGGCCGGGCTGGAGGGTGCAGCCTCGGTGCTGGATCTCTACGGCGGCGTGGGTCTGTTCAGCGCCTTTGCCGCCGCGCAGGCCGATCTGGTCACGCTGGTCGAGAGCTATCCCCCGGCGGTGACGGATGCCGACACCAATCTGGCCGATTTCGAGCACGTGGACCTGATCGAAGGCCGCGTCGAGGACCTGCTGCCGGAGCTTGAGTCCGGCTACGAGGCTGCCATCCTCGATCCGCCCGGCGCGGGCCTGAGCATCGAGGCGATTGACAGCCTGGTCGAACAGAACATCCCGCGCCTGGTCTACGTCAGCAGCGACCCGGCCACCCTGGCCCGCGATGCCAAACGACTGGTGCGGCAGGGCTACACGCTGGGGACCATCTCACCCATTGATTTCTCACCGCAGACCTACTATATTGACTCGGTCGCCATCTTCACCCGCTGAACGGAGCTTTTTCATCATGGATTTAGAGGCTGTACGCGAGACCGCCACCGGCATTATCCGGCAGGCCGGGCGGGAAGCGCTGCATTATTTCAACCATCCCCATACTATCGACACCAAATCCTCGGTCTTCGACATCGTCACCGAGGCGGACAAAGCGGTCGAGAAACTGATCTTCGAGGCGCTGCTGGCGGCCTTTCCCGATCATCACATCGTCGGCGAAGAAAGCGGCGGCGTGGGTGCGCCCATCGACGAAGCGGCCTACCGCTGGTACGTGGACCCCATTGACGGCACCTCGAATTTCGCCCATCACATCCCCTTCTTCTCGATCAGCATCGCCATGACCGACCGTGACCTGAACCCGCTGCTCGGCCTGGTGCTGGACCCGGTGGCGGACAGCCTGTTCAGCGCGGTCAAAGGCGGCGGCACAACTCTCAACGGTGCGCCTGTGCAGGTGGCCCCGACCGAATCGCTGGAGGATGCCATCTTCGTGACCGGTTTCCCCTACGATGTCGTGAATCACAAGCGGCTGAACACCGAAGCCTTCCTGGATCTGCTGGATCGCACGCAGGGCGTCCGGCGCTTTGGCTCGGCGGCGCTGGAACTGAGCTTCGTTGCCAGCGGGCGCTTCGACGGCTTCTGGGAAACGGGTCTCAAACCCTGGGACTGCATGGCCGGGATCCTGATCGTGCGCGAGGCCGGGGGCCGCGTGACCGATTACACCGGCGGCGAAAGCGCGCTCGACGGCAAAATGCTCGTGGCCTCTAACGGGCATATGCACCAGACACTGATAGACCTGGTCCAGCGCTACCCCTAAGCAAGATTCCCCATTACCTCACCCCTAAATCCCCTCTCCATTTTGGCGAGGGGACTTTCAAGAACGTCGTGAGCCGCTTTGCTCCTCCTCTTCATTCATGGAGCGGGGGCCGGAGGGGTGAGGTTAAGATGGCACCAACCCACCCAAATTTCCGGTATGAATCGACCACCGGCATCAGGTAGGATGTCTCTGTACGCCTTATCGTTGACTGGAAAAGGGGAATGTGATGAAGATCGGTGTCTTGGGTACGGGCATGGTGGGCAAAGCGATAACGACCAAACTGCTGAGTCTGGGCCATGAGGTCAAAATCGGGACGCGCAGCGTCGAGAAGCTGGCGGACTGGCTGCGCGAGGCCGGTTCAGGGCTAAGCGCCGGGAGCTTTGCTGAATCCGCCGCCTTTGGCGAGATTCTGTTTAACGCGCTGCATGGTGCGGCCTGTGTGGAAACCCTGCAAGCCATCGACGAAGCCGCGCTGCACGACAAGGTCATGATCGACATCTCTAACCCGCTCGATTTCTCGCACGGGATGCCGCCGCGCCTGTTTATCAGCAACGACAACTCGCTTGGCGAGCAGATTCAGCGCGCCGTGCCCTCGCTCAAGGTCGTGAAGTCACTGAATACCATCAACTGCGACATTATGGTCAATCCGGGAATGCTGCCCGGCGAGCACAGCGTCTTCGTCAGCGGCAACGACGCCGCCGCCAAAGCGCAGGTGACGACGATTCTGAGCGACTGGTTCGGCTGGCAATCGGTCATTGACCTGGGCGACATCAAGACGGCACGCACGGTCGAGATGTACCTGCCGCTGTGGGTCTCCCTCATGGGCAGCGTCGGCACCTCACATTTCAACATTCAGATTGTGAAATAAGCGGTTTGAACCTCACCCCGTAAATCCCCTCTCCACCAATGGCGAGGGGACTTTCAAAACCCCGCGTGAGCCGCTTTGCTCCTCCTCTTCATTCATGGAGAGGGGGCCAGGGGGTGAGGTGAATTGTCAGGCTTCGCGGAAGAGAGCCAGCGTGGTGCCGAAGGCGATCAGGTCGCCGTCGCTGAGGTGGCGGCCTTTTTCGCTGACCGGCGAGCCATTGATGAGTGTGCCGTTGGCGCTGCCCATATCGCGCAGAATCCACACGCCGTTGGTCAGTTCAAGCTGGGCATGAGGCCGCGAGACCGAGGGGTCCTGCAAGGAGACCTCCCAGGCGGTCTTGCTGGTGGCCCGGCCTACGGTGATGCGGTCGATCAGCAGGGGAATGGTCTGGCCTTCCTGCGGGCCGGTGGTGATGATGAGCTTGGCGCGACCGGTGCCTTCCTTGCGCATAATCAGCGTGCCGGAGGCTTTGGCGTGCTGCTCTTCTTCGACAGTCACGGCAGACGAAAAGCTGATGGTGGGCACATACAGGCGGATCTCATCGCCGCTCGCCAGCGGATAGGGCGCGTCCACCGGCTTGTCATTGACGAAAGTCCCGTTGGCGCTGCCCAGGTCCGTCACCATGAAGACGCCCTCGCGGAAGTTGATGACGGCGTGCTGGCGCGAAACGTGCTGTTCAGGAATGCAGATGTCGTTGGACTCGATGCGCCCGATGGAAGCCGTCGCGCCTTCGGCCAACACAAATTCCTTGATGGCCTGGGATTCCGGATCCAGCCAGCTCAATTTCGCCAGAATGCTTTGTGGTTCGTCTGTCATCTAAGCCTACCCTGCTCCCCAATTTACTATAGCACAAGAATGGAATCCTGGGGGCTGATTCATTTCGTAGAAGGTTTCCGCTGTTTGAGCCGCTCAATCGTCTTCCGGGCGCAGGGTGCTGCGCCGCCGGGCTAAGGTGCTGTCGCTCATGCCAGGGTACCATTCATCGCCCAGCGCGTCCATTGCCCGTGTCACCGTCAGACCGCCCAGATCACGGGCGATGATCTCCAGCATCTTCGGTTCGATCCAGGTCACGGAATCGACCTGCACGGCCCGCGCCCCGGCTTCCAGGTAATCGCGGGCGTCATCCGGCGAATGAATTCCGCCTGCGCCGATAATCGGCACGGCCACCCGCTGCGCCAGTTGGCCGACCATACGCAGCGCAATCGGTTTGACCAGCGGCCCGTAGATGCGTCCTGGCACCAATCGCCCGCTGTAAGGGTCGCGCGCGGTCCCGCGTGGCGGAGCCGCCACCACCAGCGCCCCGGCCCCGGCTTCGACCACCGGATCGGCCAGTTCGTAAGCGTTCTGCATCGGCAAACGCACCAGCAGCGGCTTATCGGTATACTCGATCACGGCGCGCACCAGATCCTGCGCGCTGGCCGGGCCGGTATCGTCGTTGAGGCCCAGTTCAATCGCCGCGATGACGTCTTCGGTCTCAATGCGCCGGGCACAGCGGCCCACCTGATCCGGCGTGGTAGCGACGACGTGCATAATCACCGGCACCGGCAGCTTGCTCCACCCGGCCCGGTACTGCTTGAGCGTCTTGCTGATGCCCAAATTGGGCAGACCTGTGTGGACCAGCACCCCGGCATCCAGCGGGATCACGCGCGTGCCATGTGCGGGCTGCCAGGGCTGGTGCGTCACCGGGTTGGTCACAATCGCGCCCAGATGCTCGACGTTGACGATGCCCCGGTAGACGCTGCCGTAGCTGAAGGTCCCCGCCGCGGGCATGACCGGGTTGTTCAAGACCAGCGACTGCTTGCC
This sequence comes from uncultured Chloroflexia bacterium, assembly GCA_963772595.1. Taxonomy (GTDB): domain Bacteria; phylum Chloroflexota; class Anaerolineae; order Aggregatilineales; family Phototrophicaceae; genus CAVYXZ01. The sequence goes on from CAVYXZ010000007.1 coordinate 1,039,770, forward strand.
GGGGCTGGTAATCTCAATCATGACAGCTCCACCTGCGCCAGGTCGAAAGCCGGGCCGTCTATACAGATCAGGGCGGTAGTCTCCTTCATGCGCAGCATACAGGCGCTGCAAGCGCCCGCGCCGCAGGGCAGCACCGATTGAAACACGCCGAAGAGGTAATATTTGGGCAGGTCGGCACGCAGGCTGTTGAACAGGGTCCACAGCTCGCCGAAGCGCCGCAGTTCGTCATCCGGGCGCACCACCGCGAAGACCTGATCCGCCAGCCCGACCGTCATCACCTGATTTTCCCATTCCAGGTTGCCGCCGCCGTGCAATACCTCGACCTGCGGCGGCAGATGCGTCGTCTCGTACCAGCGTGCATCTCCCAGCAGCGCCAGGGTGACACTGGTCTGGTTGTTGAGCAGCAGCGGAATCATCGCCAGCAGCGCCGTCGGCATGGTGTCATAAGCCAGCAGCAGCACATGACGCAGGCTGCGCCGGTACATGTAATATTTGCCGACCGGCCCCAGCACGTCCAGCACTTCGCCCGGTTCATAGCGTTCGTCGCCGGGCCGCTCGACCACCAGCGTGTCGCGCGTAATATAGACCGGCCACCACTGCTCGCGCAGGTAAGGCTGCCAGGTCTTGCCGCGCCGCACCAGCAGCGACTGGCCGGGTTGAATCTCGTTGAGCGCGCCTTCCACCGCCAGGTCGAGACGCTGGTAGCGGGTATTGATGCGATGGACGCGCTGAATAATTGCCTGTGTCTGTTGCATAGGTTCCATAGTGTAGCACCATCTGCCTTCGTTGCCAGCATTTTTGTGTTAGAATCCGGCCTGGAACAAAGGAGCAGCATGTCCGAATCGCAGGCCGCCTGGGGTATCGAACGCCTCTACGAAGACCCCAGCACACGCGGCGATCTGATCGACGCAGAGGCTGAAACACTGCTGGGCTGGGGCGAAAGCCAGGTACAGCGCCTGGCGGCTCAGGAGATGGACGACGAAGCCTTTGACGAAGCCGTCGGCCAGTTGAACCGCCTGCTGCGTCACATGGGGCGCTTGGCCGCGCTGCGCGACAGTCTGCCGCCGGAAGACCAGATGCAGGCCCTGCGCAGCATCGCCGAGACGGCCAGCCGCATCGACCTGACCGTGCCGCCGGAGACTCTATTCCCTTTTACTGCGCAGGAAGCCGTCACCAATATTCACGCCAACGTCCACGCCCTGATCGCCCTTGTCATGAGCGGCCAGGAGAATTCAGGAGCCGACCCCTATGAGCAGCAGTAAACAGTCCAGTGGACGTTCGACCGCGATCAGCGGCGTGACCGGTCTGATTATCCTGGTGGTGGCGGTCATCATCTCGCTGTTGGGCGGCCCTGGCTCGGAGCAGGTCACGCCCACGCCGGGCACACCCGCCACAACCGCCGCTGTTACAACCGTCGTGACTCCGGCCTCATCGACCGAAGTGGCCGATTCCTCGCTGATGGTGCCGGTCCCGGCCATCTCGCAAGGCTTCAGCGATCTGGAAGGCTTCTGGGCAGTCTATTTCACCGCGCCGACCGGCAGCCGGGATGCGGCGACCTATACCGGCGGCATCGACGGCCCGCTGGCCCAGGCGATCAACGACGCACGCGGCAGCATCGATATGGCCGCCTTCGAGTTCAACAACGTCATTTTGACCAAAGCGCTGCTGCTGGCGAAACAACGCGGCGTGACCGTGCGCATCGTCACCGATAACGAGCACGGCATCGACGACCCGGAAACCAGCTTGCATCAGTTGGTCGATGCCGGGATCCCGGTCGTGCCGGATGATCGCAGCGCGCTGATGCACAACAAGTTCGTGATTATCGACAGCACGGTGGTCTTTACCGGCTCGCTGAACTACACCATCAACGGCGTCTACCGCAACAACAACAATCTCTTGATGATGCGCTCGCAGCGGGCAGTCCAGAGCTACGAAGCCGAGTTCAGCGAAATGTTCGTTCAGAAAGAGTTCGGGCCGCGTTCGCCCACCGGCAACGCCGCCAACTATACGCAGGATGGCGACCCGATCCAGATCCTGTTCGCGCCGGAAGACGACGTGGTCGGCGCGATCATCGACCAGGTCAACAGCGCTCAATCTAACGTCCGCTTTATGGCCTTCTCGTATACGTTGGATAACGTCGGCGAGGCGATGATCCAGCGCGCCAGCGCCAATGTGGATGTCCAGGGCATTTTCGAAAATGTGGGCAGCGAGACCTCGTCCAGCGAACTGACGCCGCTTTTCTGCGCCGGGCTGGCGGTGCGCCAGGATGGCAATCCCTTCGTGCTGCATCACAAGGTCATCATCATCGACGACAGCACCGTGCTGACCGGGTCCTTCAATTTCTCTGCCAGCGCGACGCGGTCCAACGACGAGAACATGGTCATTATCCAGGACCACGACCTGGCCGCGCAGTATATCGCCGAGTTTGACCGGCGCTGGGCCGAGGCGACTACGCCGACCGACCTGAGCTGCTCATGAGCCGGGTGGCAGGTAGCGCTGCACGCGAAACACCATCTCGTAAACAATGGGGTCATCCGGGCCGCTGAACTCCTGCGCGATCACCTGCTCGACCGCAGCGATTCCGGCGGCCAGTTCCTCGTCCGTTAGCTTCCACATGCTCGATTGGATGCGGCGGCGCAGCCCGCTAAGAAATCTACCGGGCGTGGACACCGATTGATAGTGGTGGCTGCTGTCGCCAACACGCTGCCATCCGGCGCTGCCCAGAAAGTCCTTGTCCTGGTCAAAATCCACACCGGGCCGTTTGCGCTGCTGGGCCGGGACCGCCGCTTCGTAGGCGTTCCAGATCAGAATTCCCCTTCGGATGCGGCTCGCTGTCGCCCCAGCAGTTGAACAGTTGCCCCTCCGGTTTGAGCACCCGTGCCAGTTCAGCCAGGGCCGTTTGCCAGCCAGGGATCAGGTGGAAGATATGCACGGTGATAGCGGCGTCAAAGTAGTCATCGGGATACGGCAGACGGGTGGCATCCCCCTGCGCCAGGAAGATGTGCCCGGTCTGCTGTTTAGATCGCAGCCGCGCCATCATCGGCAGCGAGAGATCGAGACCATAGTAAGCGGCGGCATAAGGCGCGACCGGCAGCGCAATTCGTCCGGTTCCGACGCCGACTTCCAGCACCTGGGCCTGCGGCGGAAGCTGATCGCCGACAAACTTGCCGATATGCTCGACCTCCTCAGGCGGGAAGCCGCGCGTTTCGTCGTAATACTCGACCGCACGGTCAAAGGCAATCGACTGCTCGCTCATCGTGTCAGTCCCCTCCCTGCTGGCGCAGCGACTCGTTGTGCAAACCGTAAGCGTGCATGGCCGCCATCCACTGCTGCAAGAAATTGGCATCCACACCGCCGAAATCCATCGGCTGGGCCTTGGCGAAATAGAGTTCGGCACAGGGCTGCCAGTCGGTCAGGCCAATCGATTGGCCCACTTTGCTGAGAAAGTCGTCAAAGGCCGCCTGCGAGGGTGCGCGCAGGGCGAAGCGCATCACCACGAATTTCTCCGGCGTGACCGCAGTGGCTTCCGCCAGCGACAGCGCGCAGCCGCATTCCGCTGCCGCTTCCGCCAGCCGCAGGTAATTGACACCGGGCCGGATGATCCAGTCGCAGGCCAGATACAGGTCGCTCATTTAACGATCCACCAACCAAACACAGGTCTCAAAATTATCAACTCTCTGGTTTACCTCACCCTCCGGCTCCCTCTCCACTTTGGAGAGGGGATTTAGGGCTGAGGTTAAAGAAAATGATTCAACAATGTGATTGCACATTCAGTATATGGACAGATTTTCAAATCGTCTCGTAGCTGAAACCCCACAGCAAGATCGCATCGGCCACAATCGACTGCGTGCCGAGGATCAATATTGTACCACTGCTTCCGGCAGCGGCCCGCGCCTCATCCAGTGCCGCGTCGAGCGTCGGCTGGTGGCTGGCCCCATAACGGCTGGCGACCTCCGCGCCGGGAAACGTCAAAATCGGGTTGCGCTCGGTGGCGGTCATGATGAGCCGCTCGCTGATGGGTTGAACTGTCTCGCAGACCCCGGCGTAATCCTTGTCTTCCGGCACGGCCACGATACTCACCAGCGGCTGAGTCAGGCGGTCGCGCAGGCTCTCGACCACCGATTGCGCCAACTCGCGCGTCACCGCCCCATCCAGAAAGACCGCCGGGTCCGCCTGAAGCTGCTGCAAGCGCCCCGGCCACTGCACACGGGCCAATCCGGCACGCAGGCCTTCGGGATCGTCCGCTGCCGACTCACCCCGCTGCACGCGCATCGCCTGAGCCGCCGCCAGCGCCAGCGCCGCATTGACCGCCTGATAACGCCCCAGCAGCGGCAGGTGCATCTCGCCCAGGCCCTCGACCGCGATGCGCCAGCCGTCGTCAGCGGATCCCAGAATCTGCGCCGGAGGAATCACCCGCAGCGCCGCGCGCTGAAGCTCGGCTTCGGCCTGTAATTGCTCGATCACCGCCTCCGTTTGCGGCACCGTCAGCGCCAGCCCCTCCGGCTTGATGATCCCGGCTTTGTGCCAGGCGATGCGGTCCAATCCCGGCCCCAGCCAGTAGGTATGCTCCAGCGTGATCGGCGAAAACAGGCTGAGCGCGTTAGGCACCAGGGCGATGTCGTCGAAGCGCCCGCCGCGCCCCACTTCCAGCACGGCAATTTCTACGCCCTGCTCGCCGAACCAGCCCAGGGCCGTCGCCAGGAAGATCCCGGTCGGGCTGAAATAGGTGGCGTTATCGAGCGTGTCTTCGATGGCGTCAATCGTGGGAGCCAGTCCATTCAGCAGGCGCAGGAAATCCGGCAATGGGATGGCCTGCCCGTTCACGCGGATGCGCTCGCGCCAGGTGACGAGATGCGGGCTGGTGATCATCCCCACGCGATAGCCCAACGCTTGCAGCAGTTTGGACGTCATGACCGTCGTGGAGCCTTTGCCCTTGCTGCCGGTGACGACGACATAATCGCGCGGGATCGCCAGCAGATCCAGCGTCTCGATCAGACGGCGGGTCGGTTCCGTCGTGCGCCCAATGTCGTCCGGCGGGCGGATCTGGCCGCGCAGCTTGCGCATTGAGCGAAAAATGTAGGTGACTGCTTCGGCTTCAGAGGAGAATGTCAATCGTCGCCATCCCGTCAGGTGGAAGGGGCCGCGCCGGGTTATAATCGGCGCTATGCGAATACTCCTCTCAATTCTGCTGCTTTTTGGCGCTTTTGCCAGCCCGAACCCTCAGGATGAGGATCCCTGCCGTTATCCGCCGCCAACGCGCCTGGCCGTCGGGGATCGTGCTGAAGTCTCCGCCGGGATCGACCGGCTGCGGCTGCGGATTTTACCTGCGGTAGGGACGGGTGAGCTGGGGCTGCTCTACACGGGAACGCAAATGACCGTCCTGGCCGGGCCAAGCTGCAACGGCGGCTATCTGTGGTGGCGCGTGGAACTCGACGATGGTACGCACGGTTGGGTCGCTGAGGGCAGTTGGAGTACCTACTATCTCAGTCCGGTCGAGCGAACGCTCTGCACTCTACCAGACGCACCCTGGCTGCGCCTGATCGTGGCCGTCGTCTGCCCAGGTCCCATACGCGGCACCTGAGCACTCATCTGCAAAACGTCTGCTTACCTCAGCCTGGGTCCCTTCTCGGACAGATGTACCGTTTATTCGCGGTACATGGGCACAGCGAAATCCATGAAGTTGGCCCAGCCTTCGCTCGCCAGCATTTTGCGCTGTTCATCGGTGAGTTCCAGGCGGACATCATGGCCGTTGGTGTGCATATCGACGGTCAGAATATCCTTACCGTCATCCCGGAGTTCGAGGAAGCACTGGCGCTCATAGCCCAGCGGATATTCCAGGAAACGCCCCAGGCAGCGTTCGCAAATGGCTAGCTGATGATCACAAGCATCACGATCAAGTTTAACGTACATCACATTTACTCCTCAATCCACTGTACTTTTATTGAAGATCACATGCGGGAGCGGGAGTAGTGACATATGTCACAGATCCGTCTGAAGGACGCCCGGCACTCCATGACATAGCGCATACTTGCAGCCCAGCGCTTTTTCACTAAGCTAAGAACTTGAGATCAGGGAGTGCATCCAATGGCGACACCTCAACAACCGGACATCGCGGCAGCGGCAGTCGCCAATCTGACAGCACATGCAGGCTGGGTGCAAAACCGCTGCGCCGGGATGCGGGTGCGCGAGACAGATGATTACGTGCTGATCGATTCGGGCCTGCCCTGCGATACCTTCAACTTCGTCTGCCGCGCCCGGCTGGAAGCCAAGACCGCCGCGCAGCGGATTCAGGCAGCCCTCAACTACTTCACAGCGGTCAGGCGGCCCTTCGCCTGGTGGCTCAGCCCTGGCGATCAGCCTGCCGACCTGGCGGACCTGCTGCAAGCAGCGGGCCTTCAGGAAGCCGAGACCGAAGAGGCAATGGTGGCTGATTTAAGCCAATTGGCCGAGGCCGACCTGGCCCCGCAGGGTCTGCGAATCCGGCGCGTGCGCACGGCCAGCGGAATCCAGGATTTCGGGCGTGTGGTGGCTGCCAACTGGAACCCACCGGACCTCGATGTGCTGCGATTCTACGACATGGCGACCCCGGTGCTGCTGGACCGTGCGGCGGCGCTCTGGCTTTATGTAGGCTATGTGGACGACAATCCGGTCGCCTCAGCGGAACTTGCCGTCGGCGGCGGTGTGGTGGGCCTCTACAACATCTGCACGCGGGTCGATTACCGGCGGCGCGGCTTCGGCACGGCCCTGACTCTACAGCCGCTGCTGGATGCGCGGGCGCAGGGCCACCGCCGGGCGATTCTCCAGGCATCGCGCCAGGGTGCGCCTATCTACCGCCATCTGGGTTTTGAGACCTTCGGTCAGATTACCGAATACAAGCCGCCAGCGGATTAGGGGTCAGAGGGTCTGAATCTCGTCGGTATCCGCCAGCGAATCGTCAGAAGCGACGACTGGCGGGATGCTGCCAGGGGTCGGCGTCGGCGCGGCTTCACGCACCGCTTCGGGATAAGCCGGTGCATAGGCCGGGCGAGGCCGCATAATCACCAGATAGATCAGCACGCCCAGTACGACCATGCCCGCCATGGCGACCAGCGCGCCCAGGCCGGAAAGCACCATCCGGGCCAGCATATCCCGGTCAGATAACGGGCTAGCCGCTGGCTCCGCCGCTGCCGGGGCCATATCCAGGCGGCGCGCGCCGAACTCCATGACCGTCGGCAGGGTCCCATCGCTGATCGACGCGGTGAGCGTATTGGGCGTCGTCGGCGTAAATTCCGCCGCCGTGACCACCAGCGAATACTGCCCCTCCGCCAGCATCTGAAAGCAGATTATTCCCTGTACGGCGGTGGGCGAATCGGACAACAGGGCGCTGGCGATGACGATCTGTTCGGCGTTGAGCAGGTCGGCGCTGACACCGCTGTTCAGCAGCGGTTCGCCGGTATCCCGGATACCGTTGCTGTTACGGTCCTCAAAGGCGCGGACACAAAACTGACCGCCTGTCTGGGCCATCGCTGCCGGGCTAAGGCTCAGCAGAATGAGCGCTGCAATCCATAGACGTATCATGTCAGCGCCGCCGCATGAACAGGGTCAATCCCAGGCCGCCAACCAGCACCAGCCCGGCCAGCCCAAAGATCATTAAGCCGCTGATATTCAGCAGGTCATTCAGGCCGCCCTGCTGGCTCGATGGCGCCGTCTGGTTGACCAGATTGGTCTCGACATTACCTGCATCGGCAGGTGGAGCCGTCACCGGGACAATGCCCTGGGCTGCGCCGAAATGGACATCCAACCGCGTGCCCGCCTGAGCCTGCACGCGCAGTTGATCCGGCGAGGTCAGGCCGTAATCCGGTGGGGCCTGCGCCGCAGCGACATAGGTGCCGCTGGGCAGGTCTTCAAAGCAGTAGGGTTCGGAGAAACCGTCCGTCTCGACCGTACCCGCCACGTCGCCGCTGTCCACGCTGCTGAGTTGGATCGTCCCACCCGCCAGCAAGCTCTCCTGCGGCTCCCAGATACGGTTCTTATTGGTATCATCGAACATCGTCACACAGACGTTCGCGGTCAAAGCTCCCGGATCGCTGGCCGGGACGACCAGCCCTTCCGCGACCGAAATGACCGGGGCCGGGGTCAGCGTGGCGAAGGCATCGGTCGGCGTCGCCATGACATCACTCGGCTCGCCGGGCGCTTCAGCCTGGGCCACTTCCTGTGGAACCGGTGTCGCGTTCTCGCCGCCGCTGTCGCTCACCGTGCCGGTCGCTGCTGCCTGAGCGGTCGCTCCGGCACTCATCTCCTCATCGCTGACCGTCGCTTCCAGGTTGAGACCTGAGGCGCTGCTTTCGGCTTCCTCGGTCGATTCACCGCCGGGCAGTTGGCCCTGGGCGTCTGGCTGCGGCTCGCGGATCAAAATCTGCTGCCCCAGGCGGATCAAACGCGGGTCGGTGATGTCTGGGTTCAGGTCGAGAATCTCCTGGCGCGTCATGCCATAAGCGACGGCGATGCTGTCGATGGTATCACCTGACCCGACCACATGGATGATCGAGCCGTCGTCACGGGCGTTCTGCGGGACGACAAAGGGCACTTCTGGCGGCGCAGTCGGGACCGGGGTCGCGTTCGGCGCGCTGCCTTCGCCACCGCCCTGGAAACTCACGTTATCCCAGATCGTTTTGTTGACATCGGCGACATTGGCCTGAGTTGAATAGAGAAAAACGGTCGCCGTCGTGCCGCTGGTCGTGGCACTGACGTTCATTTGCAGCCATTGATCGTGCGGCTGTGCCCAGGCCGACCAGACCACGTCGCTGTCGTTGGGGTTGTCGCCGCCATTGGGGTCAATGCCGACGCGCGTCTGCGCCCCGGATTTAGGAGACGAGAAGCACTTGTCACCATTCGGCGGCAGGTTGCAGGCGGTCAGATAGGCCCAGGCGCTGGCCTGGACGTTTACGCCCTCTGCCACCGTCACCTGCTGGTAGATAGCGACCGTGCAGGTCACGTAGCCGCAGTCAATGCTCAGCGCGCGGTTGCCCTCGACGGGTGGCGGCGCGGGGCCGGGATGCGGATTAATCGCCATGCGATCCGAGCGGTTGTAATATTCGCCTGACTGCGCCGCCAGCCAGACATTCCAGCCCGCTGGCAGATAGATCGGGAATAGCCCGCTGCGGCGGCCCGTGTAAGGTCCAAAAGAGCCTTCGTCCAGGCCGGGATTCTGCAAACTGCCGACCTGGGCCTGCGCTGGAATCGCCAGGATCAACAGCAGCAGCAGGCTCCACAATGTACGACGCATATAACCACCATCCACGACGAAAACGCCGCATAAGTTTCGGGCTAATCGGGCGATTATATCATCGTGAGGGTCAGTGTCAACGCTACCCCGGTCCCAACGTAGGGCAATAAGTGGCCGGCCATTCTGTCGGCGACCCGGCGCAGCAGACCCAATATGCCATAATCGAACCCGTCTGACCGTGTTTTTTCATGAATAATGAACCTCGCAGGTCAAAATCGGCTCTTATGGGTAGAAGGCCGTAACAATGAAGTGTCATGGACACATTTTGGCAATAGTGCGCAAGGTACAGCAAGGCGATAGACAGGCTATGGGCTGCTGGTACAGCGTTTTCAGGATATGGCGGTGGCCTACGCCTATGCCATCCTCGACGACTGGCCGCTGGCGCAGGATGCCGCGCAGGATGCCTTCATTGCGGCATACTATGCCCTACCTGGCCTGCGCGACCCGGAGGCTTTTACCGGTTGGTTCCGACGCATTGTGCATCACAAAGCGCTGCGTCATCTGCGCCAGCCGCGGATTTGTCGCTGGAGCAGCTCAAGGAACCGGTTTCGATCTGCCGGAACCGGCGGAGTGGATCGAAGCACGCGAAACGGGCTGTCACTTGACACAGTGATTCAGGAGCTGCCGGAAGCCCAGCGCAGTGTCATTATCCTGTACTACATCGCTGAGCATTCGCAGGCGGAGATCGCGGCCTTTCTTGATATTCCACTGGGGACGGTAAGACACGTCTCCACCACGCCCGGAAGCTACTTAAAGCGAGGTTATTGACGATCATGAAAGACAATCTCTCGGCCCAGCGCCCTTCTAAGGACGGCGAATTCAGCGAGAAAGTGATGCGAATGTTCAAAGCCACCCAGGAGAACGACATCGCGGCGGTCCGTGCGATGCTCAATCACGACAGCACGCTCGCTAGCGCCAGCGGCACGGTGCGGACTTCGCTGTGGGGCGCGGAAACTCCGGCGCTGCATCTGGCCGTCATGCACGGGCGCAAGGACATTGTCGATCTGCTGCTCACCCACGGCGCAGACATCAACGCCCGCGACCCGAAGTACCTGTTCACCGCCCTGATCCATGCCATCGATCTGGCAGGCTTCGTCCCAGAATATGCGGATTTGAACATGATTGATTTTCTGCTGGAACGCGGCGCGAGAAAGATGTCTGGGCCTGCTGGTGGCTCGGCGATATCGAGGGCGTGGATGCCTGGCTGCAAAAGAACCCGGCGCTGGTCAACGACATTGGGCCTGGCCCCAGCACCCTGCTGTCGTTTGTACAGGACCCGGCGGGAGTGGAGTACCTGCTCAAACACGAAGCTGATCCGCTGCGCGTCTATATCATGCCGGATGGCGAAGCCAACACCCCATTGAAGTGCGCCGCGTTTCGCGGACAGTTCGAGTCCATGAAACTGATGATGAAGCACAGCCGTATAGAGAGCGACATCTTTTTCGCCAGCCTGACGGGCGACATCGCACAGGTCGAGCATGAGTTGATGGCCCGACCAGCACTAGCGCGTGCCTTCACCCCGCCGAATCATGCCCTGGGTGCTGGTCTGACGGCGCTGCATTTGGCCGCACAGGCCGGACAGGCCGAGATAATCGCCCTGCTGCTTGATCGTGACGCGGATGTCAACGCAGCCTCAGCAGCTTACCATGCGATCACACCGCTCCTGTTCTGCATCAAGCGGGGACCGCGCGCGATGCTCGATCCCCTGCCCAGCCTAGAGCAGATGAAGCAGCATGTTGGCGTCTATCGTTTGCTGACCGAGGTGCCGCAACTGCTGCTGGACCATGATGCAGACCCGCTGCGTCGGGACAACCAGCATCATCGGGATGCCCTGGCCTGGGCGCTGGCTGATCACGACGACGAGACGGATCGCAGCGCTCTTGTTGAGCTTCTACGGGCGCATCTGCAAACAACCTGAAGATGCCGCCCTTACTCTGAATTCGAGTCAAGCTGCCCCTTTCATGATTAGTAGGGGGTGGTCAGCGGCCCCTGCGTCAGGCATATTGCCCTGATTGCCTCATCAGCCCTTGCCCTGGCGCAGGGGCAGATAGGCCTTGATCCAGTCCTGATCGTGCTCGCGGATGTAATTTTCGGCGGTTTCGACCAGATCGCGGTTGCCCATGAACAGCGGCACGCGCTGGTGCAGGTGATGCGGCTGGATGTCGAGGATGCTGCCGACGCCATCCGAGGCATAGCCCCCGGCCTGGCTGACGATAAAGGCCAGCGCCTGCGCCTCGAACATCAGGCGCATTTTGCCGTCCGGCGCGTCCATCGTCCCCGGATAGTAGAAGACCCCGCCGCGCAGTAAATTGCGGTGAAAATCCGCGACCATCGAGCCGATGTAGCGCTGGGCCAGCGGCTCGCGTGGCGTAGTCGGCCAGCCCTTGCAGCCAGCGCGTATAGGCTCGCACGCCTTTGGGCCAGGTCGATTCGTAGCCCTGGTTGGCGCTGTAATAATGCGACGTCTCCGGCAGGCGGATATTCTCGTGGCTGAGCAGAAACTCGCCTACACCCGGATCCAGCGTGAAGCCATGCACGCCCTGCCCGGTTGAGTAGACCAGCATGGTGCTGGACCCATAGATCACATAGCCCGCCGCGACCAGCTTGCCCGCCGGTTGCAGCGCGTCTTCCAGCGTTCCCTGTTCGCCGGGGCTGATCTTACGATGAATGGCGAAGATGGTACCGACGGAGATATTTACGTCGATATTGGAAGAGCCGTCCAACGGGTCAAAGAGCAGCAGGTAGCGGCCTTTGGCGAATTGATCCGGGATCGGGATCAGGTCCTCGTTTTCCTCTGAAGCCATCGCGCACAGGCGGCCCGTGTGGTCGTTCATCTGGTAGATCACGCGATTGGCGAAAATATCCAGCTTCTGCTGGCGTTCGCCGTAGACATTTTCGTCCTCAGTTGCCCCCAGAATATCGACCAATCCGGCGCGAGTCGTCTCGCGCGCGATGATCTTGGCCGCCAGCGCCACGTCATATAGCAGGCCGGTGAAGGCCCCGGTCGCATGCGGGTACTTCTCCTGCTGGTCCAGAATGTGCCGCTCAATCGTCTGTACGGTTGCACCCGGCATCGGCTTTCCCCTAATTCAAAGTCGTGTTATATCAGGTTAAGAAATGATGATACTAATCGTAAATCAAGCGAAGCCAGAGGACAACTCAAACTATGAACGACTTAAGTCCACAGAGTCACCGGACAGCGGCGGATGGCGGGCAGCGTTACGCTGGGGCTTTGAAGTCGCCTTGCTCCACCGCCTGCTGCTGGCCCTCTGGATGGCGCTGGTCCTGGTCATGGTTGGTGGCGCAAATCAAATGCACTACAATGCCAAAGTCGATTCGCTGCCTCCCCTGGAAACCCCCGTCGAGCAGGCGCTGTTCGGCATATGGCGGCGCTGGGACGCCATGCACTATTTCAACCTGACTGTCAACGGCTACCGCGCCAGCGATCCCGGCCCAACAGTCTTCGGCCTGCTCACGCCGCTGAGTTTCGGCCTGGCGGACCGGCTTCTACCGGGCGAACTTGACCTGGCAGCGATGGTCGTCACGACGCTGGCTTTCGGGCTGGCCTTGAGCCTCCTGTACCGCCTGACAGCGACCTACTTTGACGATGTGAACCTGGCCCGTTGGGCATTGTTGCTGACGGTGCTGCTGCCCCTCTCTTATTTTTTCGCCGCGCCGATGTCTGAAATCGATCTACCTGGCATTGGTCCTGGCAGCCTTCTACTGCGCCAGCCGAGCACGCTGATTCTGGCATCAGGGGCTGCCGCACTGGCAACGCTGGCCCGCTCACAAGGGGTCTTTATGGCGGGTGTAATCGGCCTGTTTCTGCTCCAGGCTTACCCGGATTGGCGACATTCAGCAGGCGTCCTCATCCACAAAGGCTGGTCCCTCGCGCTTATTCCGCTGGCCTTCCTGGGTTACGAAGCCTGGCGCGCAAGCCTCCATCTGCCTGCACTGTCGGTCATCTACCGGGATTATTCTTACGTCTATCTCACCAACCCTATCGACGGAGTCCTGACCAACCTGTCCGTCATCATCCAGAACCCAGTCCAGTCGCTGACGAACCTGGACCGCTGGACGCTGGTTCTCGTTTTGCGCTGGCCGCCCTGATGCTGCGCTATCCGCGTTACCGGCGCCTGCCCGTGCTGGCTTACAGCTTTGGTTACGCGCTGGTGTTCGCAGCCAAGCTCAATTACCTGCACGGGACGACGGTGGTATTCGGCACGCAAAGCTACTCTCGCTACACGCTCACGCTCTTTCCGCTGACAATCTTCATCGCCGACCGGCTGCGGCACTTCCCCGGTGGGTACGCATCATCACCATCGGCACACTGCTCCTGCTGCTGGCGTTCTACAGCGGGTTGCACGCCCTGGGTATCGGGCCAGCCTGAAGTCCATCATAGCGCCGGCAGCAGCACTTCCTGACTGTTGACGATGGCGTACCAGTTCGGCATCCAGCCCACGCCGAACAAGTCGATGTGAATGTCCTTCTTGTAGGGCGTCACCAGATAATCTTCAGTCTCGTTGGCGATCTTCCCCCACTTATCGTTGACCTCGCGCAGATCTGCCTCAAATTTCGTTTGTAGATCGTCCAATTCCTGATCGATGTCGCGGATGACTTCCTCGCTCTCAGTCAGGTCCTCTTCGGTCTGGCGAGTATAGCGCCGGGCGCGGCTGCTGCGTGAGAGCGTATAGGTCGTGCGACCACGCAGCAAACTGAGGACGGCCTCACCCGTGGTGTACAACTGCTCGCGGCGGCGGTCCGCCAGCTCTTTACGCTCGGCTTCCAGTTCGCGTACCTTGCGCTCGCGGCGGTCCTCCAGCTTATCGACCACCTTCTCGTAATCCGCCGTCACCTTGTCGATCTCCTGATCGCGCTGCTCACGGGCCGCCTGAGCCGCCTGCGACAGGAACTCGCCCTGTGCGGCGTTGGGATCACCGTAGAGCTTGAGCGTCGGATTGTAAGGGATCACCAGCCGGGCCGTGTTGTACAGCGCATCGGCCAGTTCGCGCTTGAGCGCAGTGTGCCGCTTCAGAGTCGGTCAGGCCGGGTGACAGATCAGCGTAGATGGCGGCCTGGGGCGCTTCGCCGGTCAACTGGCGCGTATCCAGTGACTGAATCGCGTATTCATCCCAGTGAATAAGGCCGGTCTTATCCAGGTCTGGGATGAAATAGGCATAGTAGCGCGCTGTGTAGAGGTCCGACTTGCGATCCTGGTAGCGAACGGCGACCTGCGCCAGCAAGCCGGGCTTGTAGGCCAGCGCCGTGTTCGTGACCGACTGGGCCGTGAAATTGGTGCGCTGCTGCCAGGCTCCCAGCGCCTGCTGTGCGTTGAGCGTAGGCGGCACGAAATACTGCGCGATGCTCGAAGGCAGCGGGGGCGGCGTGCGCGAAAAACCCGACGAAGCCCCAGGGATCGGTGGCGGCGCAGGCTGGGACTGAGGCACGGCGGCAGCCTGCGACGAGAATCCCGGTACCGAAGGCGGCGGCGCAGCGGCGGTCGTCTGGCCGGGCAGATTAGGTGGCAGCGGAGCCTGCCCTCCTCCCGCACCGACCGGCTGCTGCATGGGGATGCGCTGCATCAATTCGCGGCGCTGATCGGCCATCAGCACGCCCACCTGCTGGCGTGTCAGCGGCCCGCGCAGATAGCTCATCGTCCAGCGCGTATGCACCAGAATCGGCCCGCCGGTATCGTGAACGTTGTGCATCAGGAAGACGCGCGGCTCAATTTGCTCAATCAGCCGTTCCACCTCGCCTAAATCAAAGCCGTTGTCGGCGGTCGCCAGCGATTCCAGCCCGGCCATCACCCGCTTCTGATCGTTGGCCGATTGCAGTCGTCCGATAAACCAGGTCCCGGCGTTCGACAGGCCCTTGTAATCCAGGTCGCCGGGGTTCTGTGTGGCGAGAATCAGCCCCAGGCCAAAGGCACGCGCCTGTTTCAGCAGCCGCAGGATCGGCTCTTTCGTCGGCGGGTTCTTAGGATAGGGCGGGAAATAGCCGAACATCTCGTCAATGTAGAGCAGCGCGCGCAGGCTGGTCGTCCCGCTGAGGCCGCGCATCCAGCCCAGCATGTTTTCCAGCAGCAGCGTGATGATGAACTGGCGCTCCGGCTCGGAAAGATGGGCGATGTAGAAGATCGAAATGCGCGGGCGTCCGTTGGGCTGGTAGAGCAGGCTCTGAATATCCAGCGGCTCGCCTTGAATCCAGGATTGGAACGAAGGCGCGGCGACGATGCTGTTGAGGCTCATCGCCAGCTTGTAGCGGTCTTTCTCCGACATGTACTCATCCACACCGACGACGCCCAGCTTCTCGAAAGGCGGCTGCTGCACCTGGAGAATGATGTCTTCCAGCGTGAGATCACGCCCCTGCCGCCAGGCGTACTCAAAGATGTTTGCCACCAGCACGTGTTCGCGGTCTTTGACCGGCTCGACGTTCAGGCCGATGAGCGCCAGCAGCGCCGTCACCGTGCCGTTGATGCGCTCGCGGTTGGCTTCTTCGTTGCCCGCCCAGCCTTCACGCGGCGCGCGCAGCGAGGCCAGAATGCTGATCGGCAGCCCGGCATCCGACCCCGGCGTATAGACGCTGTATTTGGCCGCCAGCTTGAGCCATTTCATGCGGTCGGGCACGATCCCCCAACTGCTCAGGCCCTCGCTCCAGCGTTTGGCCGTATCAACCGCAAAAGCGTGCAGGTCCATCCCGGCCCGCTGCGCGTCATCCACATTGACCCAGGGCTGAAAATCAGTCGGTTGCAAATCCGGGAAGTTCAGCAGCAGGTTGGTAATGTCGCCTTTGGGGTCGATAATCAGGGCCGGAATATTATCCAGGACCGCCTCTTCCAGCAGCGAGATGCACAGGCCGGTCTTGCCGCTGCCCGTCATACCCACTGCGATGGCATGAGTCGTCAGATCGCGCGAGTCGTAATAGACCGTTTCATCCGCCAGCCGGTGGCGGGCCGGGTCAAAGCGTTTGCCCAGGTAGAAGGTGGTAGGCGCTTCGATAAAAGGCATAGAGCATTCCCTCAAATCCGCTTATTTGTTCTAGAGTATATCATGGCTCTTTTATTATAGTACAAGGCTCGGCCTGATGCGGATTGAGCGAGATACTGATCGTTAAATCAATGGACCCGCCCCGTCCAGCATGTAGAGGCGGCGCAAAGCAGGTCGCATGTGCGGGGCTGTTACCAGCTTAGCGTCACACTGATCTGCACACCGGTCACGTGACCTGCCGCAGCCAGTCGTCTTCGGTTTTTGACCGAAGGCGATTAGACCGAAAATACCAGAATCTGCGGCGTCTGCCCATAGAGGCTGATCTCGATGCTCTGTTGAGGCGACCTGCCGATGAGGTCGGGATGCGTCGTCAGCAGCACGATCTTGCCGCTGGGGATCACGCGGTGCTGCATCTCGACAAAGCTGTGCTGGTAGAGCCTTTCCAGTCCCACATCGACCGGGATCTGACGCCCCCAGGGCAGGTTCGCCACGACACAGCTTACCGCATCCTCGCTCAGTGGCAGATGGCGTCCGTCCCACTGGCATAGAGTTGCCCGCACCCCCGCCTGCTGCACATTGATCCGAGCCGCTTCCAGTGCCTCCAGGTCCAGATCGCCGCCGATAGCTGTCGCGCCCCGCAGCGCCGCTTCGATCAGGATCGTGCCGCTGCCGCAGAAGGGATCGACCAGCCGCGAACGCTTCGTCACCCCGGCCAGTTGCAGCATGGCCGCCGCCACCGTCGGCTTGAGCGCGCCGGGCAGGTTCGCCACTTTATAAGCCCGGCGGTGCAGCGGATCACGGGCGATGCGCAGGCCCACCAGCGCGGTCTCATGCTCGATAAACAGGCGCAGGTTGAGGTCCGCCTCGGCGTCGTCTTCGGCATAGCGCCAGCCGGGATTCTGCCCCACCAGCGACTCGGCCAGCACGGCCTTGACCTCCGGCGCGCTGTAATTCCGCTTGCCGACAAAGTTGACCGTCACCGAAAAAGCCGGCTCTTCCGGTAGTATGCGCAGGGTAGCCAGCAGCGGCAGCGAATCGGCGGGCCGCAGTGCAGCGCTCCACTCGACGAAGCGGCTCAGCATGGCGCGTTCGTGGCTGATGCCGTCCCAGGCGGCCAGCGTCAGGAAGACGTCGTCCACTGCGCGCAGGGCGCAGAGCGCCGCCAGATCGCCACTGTACTCCGCTTCGACCCGGCGGTAAGCAATTTGCTGCACGCTCAAATCCGGCAGCGCACGCATCTCATCGGCGCTGAGTGATTCCAGGCCGCGTGTGGTCAATGCGAAAATGTCCATAGCGTGGAGTTTAGCAGATTCTCGAAGAATCGTCGTTTGATTGCCTGTAAGAAGGTTAGAATATACTATTCAATAGTTATCGGCTCAAATCAGGTAATTGCTATGCCTATACCGACATATGACAAATGTATGCTTCCATTGCTTGACTTTGCGAGCGACGGTCAAGAACATCACATTCGTGATGCAATCGAAGCATTAGCACGATATTTTGAGCTTTCTGAGATTGAGCGCCGCGAACGCCTCCCAAGCGGCAAGAAATTCAAATTTGACGACCGGGTTCAATGGGCCAACACCTACCTCAAGAAAGCCGGAATGCTGATAAGCGTCCGCAGAGGGGTATTCCAAATAACCGAGAGGGGGTACGCTGCGTTAGATACGAACGCAACAAACATCGACAGAGATTATCTGATGCAGTTCCCTGAATTTGTGGAGTTTAGCACACCTACCCCCAATTCGACATTTTCGGCTGCTGACCAACTACCAGAAGGTCAAAATGAACAAACACCAGAAGAAATACTGGACAGTAGCTATCGAACGCTAAGAAAGCAGCTTGCTCAAGAGTTGCTCGACGCCATCATGGATAACGACCCTGGATTTTTCGAAGAGCTTGTTGTTGAGCTAATTGTAGCAATGGGCTACGGTGGTTCGGTGGAGGATGCAGGCAAAGCGATTGGACGTCCTGGCGATGGTGGCGTTGACGGCGTCATCAACGAGGACAAACTTGGTCTGGATGTAATCTATATTCAAGCCAAAAGATGGGCACAAGAGCAAGTCGTGGGCCGTCCAATAGTGGATGCTTTTGCCGGAAGCATGTTGCGCGCTGGTGTTTCAAAGGGAATCTTGATGACAACATCGCACTTTTCAAAAGATGCCGTTGATCAGGTCAAGGATTTTAAGCAACAAAAAATCATTCTGATTGACGGCGAAACACTGACCAATCTTATGATTGACTACACAATAGGCGTGACACCCGCAAAAACCTATATCGTTTCGAGGATCGACAACGACTACTTCAACTTGACCTGAGCGGACGAGTGGTCTTAATGTTTATTGTAATAATTCCTGTTCTTCCCTGTTTTACAGGACTTCCGGCAGGCAAAATGCTTGACCAGCCGTGATACAATTATTCATCGTTGATGAGCGACCTGAAGCCGCTTGAAACTCCTGCATCTGACCCCTTACTACGCCCCGGCCTACAGCTTCGGCGGGGTGGTGCGTGCCGTCGAGGGCATGGCCCGTGCGCTGGTGCGGCGTGGGCACGACGTGACCATTCTGACCACCGACGCGCTGGACCTCGATTCGCGCTATGATGGCCCGGCGGAAGAATGGCGCGCTGGTGTCCGGGTGCTGCACGCCAGCAACATCTCGCGGCGGCTGCGCGGGCATCTCAACCTCTCCACACCCAGCAAAATGCAGGCCATTGCGCGCCAGTTTCTGCCGGAGGCCGATCTGGTCCACTGCCACGAGTTCCGCACGGTCGAGAATCTGCTGGTGACACCGGTCGCCGTCGAGCTGGGCAAGCCGCTGATCCTCTCGCCGCACGGCACCCTGAGCCTCGACAGCGGGCGCAGTCATCTGAAAATCGCCTGGGATAAGGTGCTCAGCCCGGCAGTGGCGCAGCGTTTCGATGAAGTCATCGGCCTGACGCATCTGGAAGTGGCCGAAGCGCAGAAGCTCTGGGCCACCTTTGGCCGCCGCCGCGTGCCAACTCACTTCCGCGTGATTCCCAACGGCATTGATCCCGACGAGTATGAGGACCTGCCGGGCCGGGCGCGTCTGCGCGAGCGTTATGGTCTGGGCACGGGGCCGGTCTGCCTGTTTATGGGTCGCCTGCACGAGCGCAAGGGCATTAGCCTGCTGATTGAAGCCTTCAAAGCGGCCAACGTGCCCGATTCGCGTCTGCTGATCGTCGGGCCGGATGCCGGAATGCAGGCGCAGATCGAGCCGCTGCTGGATGAGCGCATCGTCCTGACCGGCTTCCTCGACGGCGCGGATCGACTGGCCGCCTTTGCCGCTGCCGATCTGCTGGCGCTGCCTGCGGTGGGCGAAGGGCTGCCGATGGTCGTGCTGGAGGCGATGGGCGCGGGCCTGCCGGTGATTATCTCGCCGGGCTGCTACCTGCCTGAAGTGGCGATGCATGGGGCCGGGCTGGTGGTCGAGCCGGAGGTCGAGCCGCTGCGGGCCGCCCTGGTCGAACTGCTGCGCGACCCCGCTCAGCGCCGGACGATGGGCCACTGTGGCCGCGAGTTGGTCAAAACGCAGTTTACCTGGGACGCAGTTGCGCTACAATTGGAAGATGTTTACCAATCGCTGCTCTTAACCGCCGATGCTGGATAACCCACTCAACGCGCGCGTTCTGCGCGCCCCAGCTTTTGCGCCCGGCCAATGGTTGAACACCTCGCAGCCGCTGTCGCTGAATGCCCTGCGCGGCAAGGTTCTGCTGGTCGATTTCTGGGAATACAGCTGCATCAACTGCATCCGCACGCTGCCCTATTTGCGCGAATGGCACCACCGTTACGCGCCGCAGGGTCTGGTGATCGTGGGCGTACATTCGCCGGAGTTTCGCTTTGGCCGCGAACGCCAGCAAATCGAAGCTGCCATCGAAGAATTCGACATCCCCTACCCGGTCCTGATGGACGACCAGCTCAAGAACTGGGATGCTTACGCCACCCGCTTCTGGCCCACCAAGTACCTGATCGACCAGCGCGGTTATATCCGCTATGAACATCACGGCGAAGGCAGCTATGGCGTCACCGAGCAGGCCATCCAGGCGCTGCTGCGCGAAGAGCGCCCCGATCTCGACCTGCCGCCGATCATGCAGCCGCTACGCGAGGAAGATCGACCGGGTGCGGTTTGCTACCGGCCTACCGGGGAACTCAGCGCGGGACTGCTCTTCGGCGCATTGGGCAATCCGCAGGGCTACGCCAGGGGCGCGCCCATGCTCTACGCCATGCCGGACGCGCGTGAAGCAGGCGCTTTTTATCTGGCGGGCGCATGGCAGGCGCATGAGGAATACTTCATGTTCCAGGGCCAGATCGAGGGTCTGATCCGCGTGCCCTATGAAGCGGTCGAGGTCAACGCCGTCCTGACGCCACACGGCGAGGTGGTCGAGCGGATGCTGCACCCGCAGACGGTGAGCGTCGAGGTCTGGCAGGACGAAATGCCGCTGGACGAGTCACATCGGGGCCGCGACCTGACCGAGGATGGCCGCGTGCTGATCGACCGTCCGCGCATGTACAACCTGGTCCGCAACCCCGGCTTCGAGCCGCATGAACTGGTCCTGCGCGTCAAGACGCAGGGTGTCGGCTTCTACAGCTTCTCCTTCACCGGCTGCGTCAAACCGGATTGAGCTAGCCGTATCCAATTGTCCAGCTAACAATTTATGGCATTATTATCCTCTAGGTGTGTATAATTAATGTAATCTAAACACATCTATTCGGGGGTTTGTAATTATGGCAAAGGCAAAGTTGCCGCCAAAAGCTCGATCTCATCGGCTTTGGCGCAATATCTGGGGTGTCCTCGCCCTACTAGCACTGGCCTGGACCTGCTATGGAATTTCGGTTGTGACTAACGTATTCGCTGAGCATACAGCTCAAAATGCCGCTGAGTTCGCAGATGACAGTCTGTCTCTTGGGGCAGCTAATGCTGGCACTACCATCGGATCTGGAATCGGTTTGGGGATTTTCTTCTGTACAGGTTTCTTGCCGCTACTTTTCTTTGCATTTTTCTATTGGCGTAATGCAGTAGCCATGCGGCGCGAAATCCAACACGCAGAGACTATCGAAGCCATTCGGGGACAGGGAGGAAGGGCCTGAGGTAGGGATAAAAATGCATTTGCGCTCATAGCGTCATCTCTCATTTTCGTCTTGAAAATATTCCAACAAAGCGGTGTCGCTGATATAACGCTTTAACACACCAATCCGAGCAAATATCTTGCGGGACTTCTTTTCAGGGTCTTCGTCAAATTCGCCATTCAATATCTCGCTAAACACATTAACATCGGAACTCAACTCCTTAAATCACCAATGACTATTTTCAGGATTTCTAGCTGAATTCCCAATTCATCATGCCGCTGCCCCGCTTCGCTACCTGGTTGCCATTGTCGCTTCTTCATTATGTCGCCAACTACTGTTTCAAGGTACTCTAGTGCCCGCTCGAAACTCTTGTCGGGCGGTAGGTTCACCAAATGCTTGTTTGGATCCAATTCTGCTGGTTTACTAAGTGCATCGACAAGCCTTGTTGAAACATTGTCATTTTGTAGTTTATTAAAGTGGGGCGGTATCGTGTCATGAAGGGAGATATATTGGATGCTGCCTATTGTATCCAAATCAGGTGTGTTTCTGTCCAAACGTAAAATCACTGCCTTTGATTTGTGGTGTACCGCGTGGTTGAACTCGCGTAAGCAATAAAGAGAATGAAGTGACCATACTGACGCAAGCAGGATGAATATACCGCCATCGGCAGTTTTTTCGATTTCCTTTCTTAAGTATCTCCACCAGTCAACTCCATCGGGTATGAGTTTGTCCCAAAAGACATCATGACCCTCCTGGTCCAAAAGATTGAATATCCAAGCTGCAACGAATTCATCATGATGCGAATATGATAGAAAGACTTTCATGAGAATGCTCCCTCCGCAATCATGCCCAGGATCAATCTTCTTGAGGATGCGGTGCTGGCGTTCGTGGAGTTCCATCTGCTTCTTTTCCAGATCGTCCATCCGGGCCAGCATCCGCTTGATGCCGCGCATCAGCGTCCGGTTCTGAATGGCAAGCTGGCGCTGATTCTCGTTGATTGACAGCATCACGTCCAGCACCTGCGCCACCGCGTAGAAGCTCAGCGCCACGATCACCGCCTGAATCGTCGGGACGATCATGCTTTGCACATACAGACCTTTGTCTTCAGCCGCAAAGGCGGTGACGACGATAAAGACGATCCAGAATAACACGACGGCGATGGCGAGGAGTCGATACAAGGTCCTGATGGCCCGCAGCGTGAAATACCGTTTGATGCGCGGAACTTCTCTACTCATGCGCTTGCTCCCTGTGCTGCGATGTCGGAAATATTAATATACTCTTTTTGTCATTCCGGTCACAGAGATTATAGCGCAAAACTTTCAGCGGAGACCAGCAGCCATTCAGGCACATGGATCAATACGGACACAATGGGCCGCCCTCTACGTCACGCACAATTACGTGCGCGTGTACTCGTCTTCCAGCAGGCCAAACTGCCACAGATCATGGAACTGACCGCGCGCATAGACCTTGTCGCGCCAGGTGCCTTCCTGACAAAAGCCCAGGCTGCGCAGTAAGCCTGCCGAGGCCTCGTTGCCAACCGTCACATTGGCCTCGATTCGATGCAGGTTCATATCGTGGAAGCCAAAACGCAGCAGCGCCCGCAGCGCTTCGGTCATGAGGCCGCGCCGCCAGTAATTTCGGTGCAGTTCGTAGCCGATCTCGGCGCAGCGATGCGCTTGGGAATACAGGTGAAAGCCGCAGGAGCCGATCATCGTCGCATCCGGCTTCAGACTGATCGCCCAGCGAATCCCGGTATGGTCCGCGAAGACCTGATCCGCCCAGTCGACGATGCCGCGCACCTCGTCCAGATCGGTGCTGTCACGGTCGAAGTCGATCAGATAGCGCATAACCGCCGGGTGATTCCAGACCGCCAGCCAGGCTTCGGCATCCGCCGCCGTGATCCGGCGCAGACGCAGACGATCCGTCTCTAATGTGGGAAAACGCTCGAAATCAAACATGGCCTGACGACTTCAGAACCTATTGCTGAAATATTTGCGGGCTTTGCCCCCAATCCCCCACCAGGAGATGGCATCTCCTGGACCTCTTTTGCAGGCGAATCGCGGGAAATGGGGTGCAGGGGATCATTCCCCTGCCAGGGTCTGGGGCAGCGCCCCAGATTTTCTATACCCTGTCTCTAAATCGCACTAAACTTGCTCATCCTCCATCGCCAGCACGGGCAGGCCGTCCTGCGCCGTCCAGCGGCCACAGGTGCCGCCGCGTTCGCTCTCGCCCAGCGTCACTTCCGTGCCATCCATGCGCAGCACCGGGTGATAATAGCGGTAGACCTCGGTGGCCTCGCCCATGATGTAATGGCCGATCATGCAGCGGCGGAAGCGATCTTTGCTGGAATTCGGATAGCTGCCATGCACCAGTTGGCCGTTGAAGAACAGCGTGTCGCCGGGCTGCATCCGCACTGGCACCGCTTCTTCGCCTTCCGGCAGTTCGACCGTGAATTCGGAGAAGCTCTGGCTGGGATCCGACGTCGTGGTGCAGAGCAGCGGCCAGGTGTGGCTGCCGGGCACGACGTAGAGGCAGCCGTTATCCTCGTCGATCTCGTCCATCGCCATCCAGGCGGCGATGCAGGTGCCGGGCTGCACGCGCAGATAAAACTGATCCTGGTGCAGGGCCTGACCGCGCGCCCCTGCCGGTTTGAAGTAGGCCATCGTCTGCACGGCGAAGGGTTCCTGGCCGAGGATGGCCGTCAGGCAGGCGTTGATACGCGAGTCGATCAGCCAGTGCAGGCTGACCTCATCGCGGCGGTGCGGCTGCATCAGGCGTGGATAGATGCGCAGCGGGTCCACGTCCGGCTGCCCGACCAGCTCCAGCAGTTCCGGGTTCGGCTCGATCACCTCGCGCTGGCGCAACTGCTCGAAGTGGTCCTGGTAGAAGGCCACTTCCTCCGCACTAAACAGTCCCGGCGCGACGATAAAGCCCTGGCGATGATAATCCTGCAACTGCTGCTCGCTCAGCATGACCCTGCTCCCATGAAGATCATAATTCGTCGTAGGGGCACTCCCACCGGGCGGACACACCGGTCCGCCCCTACGCAAAGACGGTACCCTGATTATAACCCGGTCGCCGCGTCTCGCATCAACCAGCCACAATGGCGGTGATCCAGGGGAGATGCTCGCGGTAATGCGAATAGCTGTTGGCGATAATCCACTTGATAACCGGATCTTCCCAGTCGGCATATTCGGGCTGGTAGTGGCTGTAGGGCTTCTGCAGATCCTCATCACTAAGCGTATAGATGGCGCCGACAAAGCGCACATGCACGGCGTTCGACTGCTTGCGCACGTCGGCCAGCGATAGGTCCTTGTGACGCTGGTAGATCGCGTCGTTGATCTGGTCCACGTCATGGCCGTCCCAGATGGCCTTGTCCACGCCCATCTGCTCGTAGCGCGAGCGGCCTGCCAGCATGGCCCAGACGCCATCCTCCCAGGCGGCCAGATGAATCACATGATCCTTGACCGTCCAGCCCGCCGCGTCACTGTGGAGGGTGAAATCCGCATCGCTCAGGCTGTTGAGATAGCGATTAAGTTCCTGCCAGCCGGTATCGATCTGGCCCAGCAGTTCATCTCTACGCGCACGCTCCGTCATTAATGTTTCCTCCTTCAGCATAATATATGCTGACCCCTACTTCGTCTGGACCGATTGTGTCTCGTTCGCGCGTCTATCGCAAGACACAAGGCAGCCCAAACGAAGCGGGGCGAGGAAAGGCCTGACTTAGCGGCTGTAGAAGGAGTTGATCCAGTCCGGGCGCGGCGGTGCTTCACCACCCCGCAGCAGGGCACGCCAATCCTCATCGCTCAGGCGCTGGTCGATGCCGCGCGTGAACTCGTAGTAGCTGTAGACCACACCGCGTGTCAACTGGGGACCATCCGGGCTGTCGGTCACGACGTAGATCGTATCGATCTCGCCCGTGCCCACTTCCAGGATGGTGCCTGCGTCCGGGTTGCTGGCGACATCGGCCACCGTCGCATTCATCTTGGGCTTCTGCTCAGGGTCCATCATCATTTCCGCGCTGTAGCGGACGGATCCCAGCCAACTTGCGAAGCCGTACTTGAGCATCAACTCTTCGTCATCGCTCAGGGCCTCGCCGCGCAGTTCTTTGGCGGCCATCTCGGCCAGCTTGGCGCTCAGGTTGCTCAGGCTGCTGAAGGCATCGCGCAGGAAGTAGGTGCCAGGCGGTTCTCCACCTTGAGCGTAGCTGAAGTCGCCGAAGCCATCGTCGTGCATCAACTGGTAGACCGAGGCGCTGATGACAGCAATGCGCGCGAAAACCAGCGGATTTGGCTCGACCATGCCATGCGTGGTCAGAGTCTGATCGCCGCCACCGCCCAGGCCGCCGTAAGGCTGCGCCGTGTACAGGATCGTATCGTGCTTGAGTTCGGCCCAGGAGGCCAACCCGGCCTGCAAATCGCGCCGCAGCCAGGCATCACGGCTCATCAGCGGCGGATACTGCACCGGGTTGCGCGCCCACAGCGGTTGCAAGGCCCACAGCCAGCCACCATAGACGTTCTGGAACCAGTCGGTTGCGTTCAAGGCGCTGACATCCCCGCGCAGTTGGGCCACATGATCGACATAGTTGGCATAGGCTGTATCGCCATGTTCATCCAACAGTTGGAAGGCCAGATCGGACCCCATCACGGCAGCGATATCCAGGCCGGAGGGCAGTGCGCGTTCATTACCGACCGTCCCCACTTCAGGGTAGATCAGGCGCTGCATAGCGTAGGCATCAAAGGTGAAGCGCTGGCCGAACAACCGGAAGCCGCGCGTCGTCTCGTCCAGTGCGCTAGCCTGCGTGCCGATGGGCCGCACGACGTTGTTGATGCGCGGGCCGGGTAAGGCTTTCACCGCCGCCTGGAACTGGTCCAGCAGGCCGGGATCAGAAATCTTATCGTAGGGCAGCCCTGCGCCGAAGATTTCGTCTGCCAGCGGCTGATATTCCGCCGGACCCAGATTATCGGTCGGGCCAATCAGGAAGGTCAGCAGATCGGAGATGGTCGCCCAGCCATCATAAACGTCGGCGCTTTGCATGGCACGCAGCAGCAGCAGGCTCGTTTGCAGTGACGCATAGTCGCGCGTCAGGAAGGTGATCCGCCCCAGCCACATCATGGCGCGGAAATAGGCTTCGGTCTCCGGTGAGCTGGTGTAATGGCCGCGCGGTTTGTACTGGCTGAAATCTTCCTGGTACTGCGGCAGGAAGGGGATGTCCAGCCGCCCCTCCGCTGTCATGGCCGCCTGGATCAGCGGGTCGGCCTCTGCGGCGATCTCCGCATCGACCTGTTCGGCATAGGCATCGTGATCCAGCAGGCCCAGCGCCACCGCGTAATAGACCGCCGCATTGCGCGCCACCACTTCCAGCGGACTGCCGCTCAGCGACTGCCACTGCTCCGCTGCCGCCGTATAGGCCGGGCTGATGGTGTTCAGCAGCCGGTCGTGCAGTTCTTCCATTTCGAGCAGCTTGAGCAGGTTATCGAAGCTGATGTGCAGCGCGTTCAACAGCGCATCGGTCGAGACCCATAGGCTGTGGCCGGTCTCCGGGTCCCAGACGTTGTTGAAGCGGTAGGCGTCATCGAAAAAGACGTCCCCATCGCCCGGCACCACGACGAAGCCGTTCTGCGCCAGCAGCGCTTGCTGTGCGCCGTTCAGGTGGGCATCGTCCAGGAAACGCAGGGTACTCAGGTCGATGGGCACCTCCGGCATGTGGCCCTGGTAAGTCGCCGGGATCTCCAGGCTGAGCGGATCCGGGGCCTGGATGTAACTATTGGTGTCCGTCAGGAACTGCGCCCAATCCCAGTGAATCACCGCCGTCTGCAAATCGGTCGGCTCATCGGCCAGCAGCACCGGCGACAGAGTCGCAGCAGGTTCAGTCACTGCGGTTTGCTCCGGCAGGGCCTGAGCTTCCACCATGTAACTGCGGCCATCGCTTTCGGCCACCCAGCCGCGCACGCCAAACTGATCGACCTGCCACCAGTACAGCCCGTTGGCGCAGACCGGGCCGTCGAGCACGGTAAATTCCTCGCCGTTATTCAATTGCAGCAGGACTTCGGCCTCGGTGCTGGCCTCGGCGCGCAGGTTCAGCATGAAACCTTCCTGCACAGCCACCCGCCCGGCCTGACCGATTGCCAACTGCGGCGGCGGGGCCGACTCGCAGCCCGTGTCCTGGGCTGCCATTGGCATGACCCAGCAGGCCAATAGAATCAAAACATACAGCTTGCGCATCGAATCTCTCCCCCAATCAGCGCGTTTGAAGCGCGCTCTATGTCAACACGATCTTAGTGTATTAGATTTCCAGCGTGATTGATTGACGCCTGCCCACCGATACAGCGTCAGCCGGGCGTGGGGCTTGCGCATGGATGTCTATTGCGGGAGATCCAGCAGATGCAGCACGGGGTCCAGCGGCTCGTAACTGTGAAACTCGCGCGCCAGCGCCGGGTCCGGGCAGCGCAGGGCATAGCGGTTGAGCCACAGCGCGCGCATCCCCAGAGCAGTCGCCCCCAGCACATCGGACTGCCAGGAATCACCGATCATGACGACATCTTCGACGCCGCAGTCGAGCGCCGCCAGCACCGCTCGGAACATGGCTGGGTCCGGTTTGGGCAGGCCGACATCTTCCGACGTGACCATGACATCGACGTAGGAGTCAAGCGCACAGTCCCGCAGTTTGTCGCGCTGCTCAGCACTCAGGTGATTGGTGACGACACCGATGCCGAGCTTGAGTCCCCGTAAATGTTCCAGCAGCGGAATCACGCCGGGGATAGCCCGCTGCGAACGCTGATAGCTGATGCGCTGCAACTGGGCCACTGCGTCCAGTTCGGCCTCGCTTAGCACCACGCCGTAGTGCCGGAAAATCTGCCGGAAGCGCTCGATACGCGCC
Source organism: uncultured Chloroflexia bacterium (assembly GCA_963772595.1). Classification (GTDB taxonomy): domain Bacteria; phylum Chloroflexota; class Anaerolineae; order Aggregatilineales; family Phototrophicaceae; genus CAVYXZ01. The sequence continues at coordinate 1,067,987 of CAVYXZ010000007.1, forward strand.
TCATCCAGCGCATAGCGCCCGGCCAACACCTCGCTGTGCAGGCGGTTCAGCCAGTGATTGTAGACCTGCTCCAGGTCGTCAGCTTGCAGCACCGGATACTGCGCCTGAACGGCAGCCAGACTGCTGCGATAGCTGTACTGGTGATCCGCCAGCGTGTCGTCCAGGTCGAAGAGGACCGCTTTCACCGCTGCCGGTCCCGGTAGGCGGCGACATCCGCCTCGCTGATGACGCTCAGGGGTGTGGGCAGCGCGTCGAGCGCGAACCAGCCGATCCCGCTGCATTTGCCCGGCTCACGAATCTGGGCTTCGCCGGAGACGTGATGCGCCAGGTAGGTCGGGGAGACCCAGTGCTGGCCTTCGTCCGGCAGAATGTGATCTTCGACTTTGAGCAGCGAGTCGATGGCGATCACCATGCCGTATTCTTCGAGAAATTCGCGTTGGATGGCGTCTTCCAGGCGTTCGCCAAACTCGACCGTGCCGCCAGGGAACTCCCATGTGCCGCGCTCGTTTTTGGCCTGCGGGCCGCGCTGCGCCAGGAAGACCTCGCCCCGGTCATTGAAGACCATCGCGCCCACCCCCACGCCAATCACATCCGTGCCGATTTGAACCATGAACCCACCTACTGTATGTTGGATGCCCACCAGAAATACCAACCCGACCCATTCATAAGCCGCGAAGCAAGATACTCCAAACTTTTGTTGTTGTCCCTGAAAATAAGATCTTCACAGTAACTAAACTGCTCAGTGGCAAGCGCCAGCGCCTCATGGCGATTTTCAGGTGGCTCACCCACCATACAACACATACTGTCGTAGGCCACGAGCACGATCTCTGATTGGTAACGAAGCTGCCAATAATGATGAACGGCAACATGCACTGCGGGTTCAGGGCAGCTATTCACATCACCAAAAAGAAGATATGCGGGAATCTCCCAATTATGCAATGTGGGCAGCAGAGCGATCAAAGGCTGCGTCGTACGCAGGATCGTCGTTGAATAGGCATCGATAAAACTTTCGAAGCGATCATCATACAGTTCGTCAAGCGGCCAGGCAGATCGGATTTCATAGGGGTCAGTACCTTCGGCGGTACAGGTATCAAAATAGCCCTGCCACTGTTCATCAAGCCAGGCTTTGCCATCCAGGGCATCCGCTGCTTCGAAAACATCATTCAAACTGTAATCTGTATAAGGATTGGGGAAATCATATTCCGCCAGCACGACAGGCATATATTCGGTAAGAGGAGTCAGCCTGCGCAGATGCTGCCACAGGTCCAGATCGCTGCTGCCCGGTGCATTCAGTAAGTAAATCCATTCGCTCTCTGGATATGATGTCTGGTAGGCTGCGTGCGGTCGTTCTTCAGCTAGGCTGCGCAGCGTGCTGGTATCAATGCCTTCTTGATTAAGCTGCGCTCTGAGCGAATCAATCGACTTCATGGCTCCATCTTGGCTGCGACGGCGAAGACTTCGCGCTCGAAGAACCAGCGGAAGGGCGGTAGATCGAAAGCGATTTTGCGCAGCAGAGCCAGGATCCCATGTTCGCTGCGGTTCTGCGGTGGGCTGTCCAACCAGACCTTGCCCTTGAAGCCGGCCTGTTTGAGCGCACGCTGCATACTCAGCATCGACTGTTCGTTGACGTGAACGTGCTCGTTGACGTTGACCAGGAACTGGCGCGGGTCTTTGGGGTACTGCTCGCCCTGGCCCATCAGCGTCCGCAGCCGCCGCACCCAGGGATAGGCGTAGCGGTCGTACCAGACGTTGGGCGCGGTGTGGATGATGAAGCGGCCATCAGGCTTCAGCACGCGATGCACCTCGCGCATGGCCTCGTGCAGTTCCCAGGGGTGCAGATGCTCCACCACATCGAACATCAGCACGCGGTCGAAGCTGCCGCTGGCGAAGGGCAGCATCTTGGCATCGGCCTGGCCCACGCCGGTCCTGCCGGGAGTCACGCCGTCGAGCGCCTGAATCACCCCTTGCGACATCGAGACGGCCACCGCCGCGTAATCGACCCCGTAGGCGTTGGCCCCAAGCTGCGCACAGTGCCGCAGGATCTCGCCGCGCCCGCAGCCGACATCGAGAATCGCCATGCCGGGCGTGACCTCGGCCAGTTCAAAGGCCGCCTTCAGACGCCGCGACAGATGCTCGCCCTCGCTGCTGTTGAACTCGTCGTAGCCCTCGCAGGCGGTACGAAAGTATTCCTCGGTGTACAACGACGAGGCGACCGGCTGTTTTTCGCGCTCTTTTTGTGCCACGATCTGCTTACCCCAAAAGAAGATCATCTTAGGTCTGGATTATACAAAAGGGATTGGGATGTGCAATAATACGATTCCCACAGATGCTGCTTTACATTTCTTAAGTTTCCGCCCGCCGGGCAGGGTATGATAGAGATAGACCACCCGTTAACCGTAACTATTTTAGCCATCGCACGGTAATGATACTAGAACGCGCACAATGGGAGACAGACACAGGGAGGCAGTCCAGTGGACCGCGCTGAAGAGCAGCGGCTGCTGGCAGCGGCCCAACGCGGCGATGCCGAGGCTTTTGCCGCCCTGTATCGCGCCAATGTGCAGGCCGTATTCCGCTACATCACCTACCGCGTGAACGATCACCAACTGGCGGAAGACCTGACCGGCGATGTCTTCACCAACGCGCTGAAGGGGATCGCGGCCTACCAGGACCGGGGCAAGCCCTTTGTGGCCTGGCTGTATCGCATCGCGCGAGCGCGCGTAATCGACCATTACCGCCGCCAGGATCGCCGCCCGGCGGAAAGCGACATCGAGGCCGAGCCGCTCTCGGTGGAGACGGACCTGGACCGGAGTATGCTGCGACAGCAGGCCGCCAAGGCACTGCGGTTGGCTATCGCAGACCTGACCGACGAACAGCAGCAGGTGATTATCTTGCGCTTTATCGAAGGCTATCGTACCGAAGCGGTGGCGAAGCTTATGGGCAAGCAGCCCAACGCCATCAAGGCGCTCCAGTTCCGGGCGCTGCGCAGCCTGGGCAATCGCCTGCGCCGCTCCGGCTTCGATATTGAGAGTTTGCTGACGGACCTGTCGTGAACGAAGGCGCTGACTTCAACCGCATCCTGGATGAATGCCTGGATGCCCTGCTCTCCGGCCAGATGGGCCTGGAAGACTGCCTGGCGCGTTATCCCGACGAGACGGATGCCCTGCGGCCTGCGCTTCAGGTGGCCCTGCTGACGCATCATCTGAAGAAACCGGTCATGGCAGACGATGCGGTCGATGCCCTGGAAACCCGGCTGCGCGGCGAGATGCTGGCAAAGCGGCGGCAGCGTCCGCCCTTCTTCGCGCCCTATCGCAAACTGGCGGCCATGATCGCGCTGGTCGTCCTGCTGACGATGGCTGCGAGCGGCGGTGCGGTAGCGGCCTCGGCCAACAGCCTGCCCGGCGATTTCCTCTACCCGCTTAAGCGCCTCTGGGAAGCGATTATCCTGGCCTTATCCTCGCTAAATCACGCGCAGGACGATGTCTGGCTGCATCTGGCCGAGACCCGGCTGGACGAAGCCGAGTCTCTGGCTGAACGCGGCCTGCTGAACGAAACAATTCTGATCGACCTCTACCACTCGACTGCCGAAGCAATTTATCTGGCTGATGAGGACACTGCCCCGCAGGTGATGCAGTATCTTCAGGAAGCCCGGCAGCGGCTCAACCAGCTCTCGGCCAGCGGTGCGAATGAAACGCTGCGCGACGACATTCTGCTGCTGGTGCTGCCCTCGGCCAGCGGAACGATGCAGCCGCCTGATTCGCTCATGCCGCCCAGCCAGGCGACTCCATCTGTTGAGCCAAGCGCAACCACCCGGCCCAGCCTGACTCCGACGGTCACGTTTACGCCCATGCCCAGCCTGACGCCCTCGCCCACCGCGAGCGCTACACCGACGCGCAGGCCCAACGTCACGCCGACCTCGCGCGTCCCGGCCACGCCAACTCATACGCCGACTCCGGCGGAAACAGCCACCGACACGCCCTCGACGACGCCCACGCCGTCCCGAACGCCAACCTCAACCTGGACTCCGCTGCCCCTGCCCGGCGAACGCCTGACCCAGCAACCGGACGATCTACGCTCTGGCGGCGGCACCATCCGTCTGACCCCCACGCGCTCGGCGACGGTGGATCAAACGGCGACCGTGCGCTACCGCGATACCCAGCGCGCCGTCTACGCCACGCAGACCTCCGTACCGCAAGTAACGGAAGAAGCCGGGCCGTAAAGCCTTCAACTGCTCACGCTGCCCCATTCCAGCACCACTTTGATCTCCGAAACGTCATGGTGCCCCAGCGCTTTCTCGAAATCATCCGGCGCATACACGTCGGTGATTAATCCAGCCATGTGCTCGCCCCAGCGCAGATAGGCCACGCTCAGGTCATCGACAGCCATCTGGAAGTGCGCCCGCGAGGCGTTGACGCTGCCGAGCATCACCAGATTGTCCAGCACAAGCTGCCGGATCAGTTCTGCGCCAGGCAGTTGAATCGGATGATCGCCGCCGGGAATTCCGGTCACGACGTAGACGCCGTTGGTTGAGAGCGCGCTGAGCAGGTTGAACTCCAGCGAGGCCACGCCGGTCGCGTCGAAAATCAGGTCGATTTCGCCAATCGCATCGTCAATCTTATCCGGCTTGACCGTGCGACCATCAATGTACTTGCCGCCGATCTTTTTGAGCCACTGCGGACGCGCGGTGTTCGCATCGACCACATCCAGACCGTAGACCTCCGCGCCGCGCAGCACGAGGATAAAGGCGGCGACCAGGCCAATCGGTCCCAATCCGGCGATCAGGCAGCGGCGGCCATACAACCAGTTGGGTGTGACCAGGGCATCCGGCAGGCGGCTGGTCTGGATTCGGGCCGCTTCTTCAATCGCTTTTTCGGCCACCGAGGTCGGTTCGGCCAGCACGCCCAGCCCCTTGAGTTCAGGCGGCACGCGGACGATATATTCTTCTTTGTCCACCGCGAATTCGGTCTGGTAGCCGTCCATGCCCCAGATACCGCGCTCGTGATACTCGCCCGTTTCGCACATATCCGAGCGGTTCATCAAGCAGGGTCTGCACTTCCCACAGCTCCGGCGCACCGTAAAGACGGCCAAATCGCCCACCTTGACGCGCGTGACGGCAGCGCCAATCGCCACCACCTGACCGAACATCTCGTGGCCGATCACCAGGTCCTGCTGACCGTCCGGCGCTTTCGAGCGGCCTCCTGCGGCTTCTTCACGATCCGTGCCGCAGATACCGACGCGCAGTATTTTGACCTTCACGTCGTCGGGTGCTGAAATTTGCGGTTCTGGCCGTTCGACCATCCGTAAGGTCGTCGTGCCGGGAATGACGGCAAGTGCGCGCATTTTAGGACTCTCCTTAATCACTAAGCATTTGAGAATGCGACCCGGTTGTAGCGCTGTCGGCTCGATTTTGCCAATCTTATCAGGCAGCGCTTATCTTGCGGTAGACTATGGGCCAAAATCATGTTCAGGAGCTGCTTTATGAATGCAATTCGCGTGGGGATCGTCGGCGCGGGCGGCAACACCCGCAGCCGGCATATTCCCGGTCTGTTAGCCTTTGACGATGTAGAGATCGTCAGCGTGTGTAACCGCAGCCTGGAGTCGTCCCGGCGCGTGGCCGAGACCTTCAAAATCCCGAAAGTCTACGAACACTGGTGGGAGCTGGTCGATAGCGACGATACCAATGCGATTGTCATTGGCACCTGGCCGTATCTGCACCATCCCGTGACCCTGCGTGCGCTGGCAGCGGGCAAACATGTCTTGTGCGAGGCACGCATGGCGATGAATCTGCGCGAGGCGCGCGAGATGCTGGCCGCATCCCACCGGCAGCCGCAGTTGGTCACGCAGATTGTCCCCTCACCGATGACGCTGGGGGTCGATAAAACGATCCAGCGGCTGTTGGCCGAAGGCGACCTGGGCGACCTGCTCGCCATCGAGGTTCGGACCGGGAACGCATTCATCAATCGGGATGCACCGCTGCACTGGCGGCAGGACACCGACTTGAGCGGCCTGAATATCATGGGGCTTGGGATCTGGTATGAGGCCCTGCTGCGCTGGGTGGGCGAGGCGCGCGATGTCATGGCGATGGGCCGGACCTTTACGCCGATGCGGCGCGATGACAAGGGGATCATGCGCGCGGTGCAGGTCCCTGACCATCTCGATATGATTGGACACATGGCCTGTGGGGCACAGCTTAAGGTATCCATGTCCAGTGTGACCGGGCTGGCCGGGCCAGATAGGGCAACGCTCTACGGCAGTGAGGGCACGCTGCGATACGCCGAAGGCAAACTCTATGGTGGGCGTCGAGGAGATAACGCGCTTCAGCCGCTCGAAATCAAGCCGGAGGAAGCCGGTAGCTGGCGGGTCGAGGAAGAGTTCGTCAACGCGATTCGCGGCCTGGAGACCGTCACGCATACCGATTTCGAAACAGGCGTGAAATACATGGCTTTTACCGAGGCGGTGTCGCGGAGCATCGCTGAACAGCGCCCGGTAACGCTCATGGAATTATGAGGTCATGAACACAGAAATTCAGCGTCGGGAATGGATGCGCGTCGCCGTCTACGCAGCGCTGCTGCTGCTGATCGTCTCGCTGCCCTATGCGCTCGGCTGGGCACAGCAGGGCACGGACCACGTCTTCAGCGGCTTCCTCTACGGCATAGACGACGGCAATTCCTACGTCGCCAAAATGCGAGAAGGCGCGCAGGGTCACTGGGACTTTTCGCTGGTCTACACCGACGAGCCGCACGACAGCGCCCCACTGGTCTTCCTGCCTTACATCCTGCCCGGCCAGATCGTCGGGCGCTTTGTTTCAGCAGATGACCCGGCCTTGACCGGCGTGCTTATCGGCGTCTTTCACCTGATGCGGATCGGCTTCGGCGCGCTGCTGATTTTCGTGATATACCGCTTCATCGCCGCCTTCGTCGAAGCGCCCTGGATGCGGATGCTGGCGCTGCTGCTGGCGACGCTGGGCGGCGGCCTGGGCTGGCTGCTCAGTGGGTACGACTCCGCCGCCGGAGTTCTACATCCCCGAAGGCTTCACGCTGCAAATCCTGCTCGGCCTGCCGCATCTGGCGCTGGCGCGCGCGGCCCTGTTGAGCGGCCTGCTGCTGCTCCTGGCCGATAACCGCCGCCGGGCCATCCTGGCCGGGCTGTGCTGGCTGATCGTCGGGCTGGCCGTCCCCTTTTATCTGGCCGTGATCTACTGCATCCTGGGGGCCTGGGGCCTGTGTACCTGGATCTGGCAGCGCCGGTTTCCCTGGTCGCTGCTGCGGCGCGCGCTCATCGCCGCCGGGATCACGCTGCCGCTGTTCCTCTATTTCGCCTTCATCTTCAGTCAGAACCCGGCTTTCGCCCAATGGTCCGCTCAGAACATCCTGCGCTCGCCGCCGCCGCTGCATTACGTCCTGGCCTATCTGCCGCTGGCCCTGCTGGCGATCGTCGGGGCACGGCAGCGCTGGCGCGAGGCCGATGCAGGCACGCCTGCTGCTGATCGGTTGGCCGCTGATCGTGCCGCTGCTGGTCTACCTGCCCATCAACGTGCAGCGCCGCCTGGCCGAAGCGGTCATCGTCCCGCTGGCGATCCTGGCCGTCTATGGCATCGCCGCACTGGCGCAGCGCTGGCCGCGCGGTCGCTTAATCGCCCTGACCCTCTTCGCCACCCTGCCGACCAGCCTGCTCTTGTTAGCCGGGGCCTATGCCACTGCCTTGAATACCGCCTCGCCGCAGGTCTTCTATCCCACCGCGCAGATTGAGACGCTGCACTGGCTGGATTGGGCCGCTCTGCCCGGCGAGGTCGTGTTGAGCAGCCACGCCAGCGGCAATCTGATCCCGGCCTATACCAACCTGCGCGCGTATCTGGGGCACGGCCCGGAAACCTTGTACGCCAATCGCAAGGTGGAAGAGGTGGCACAGTTTTTCACCGGAACTCTGCCTGACGCCGACCGCCGCGCCCTGCTCGACCGCGTGCAGTACGTCTTTGTCGGCCCTCCAGAGCACGATCTGGCGGAAGGCAATACAAGCTGGCAGGCTGGTCTGCGCCTGATTCACGAGGATGGGGATTATGCGATCTATGGGGTGGCAAAAGGCGATAGTCCATAGCCAGAAGCCCGGCTGCATTCGTCGAATCTTCCAGACTACTCGACTGACGACCTCTTAGCCTTTGTGATTGTTATCCAGTTCGGCGAAGATCATGCGCCCGGTCTGCTTGTTAATCAGGCGCGTGACCTTGACCGTGACCGTGCGGTCCATGTAGGACTTGCCCCCGGCGATAACGACCATCGTGCCGTCTTCCAGGTAGCCAACACCCTGATCCGCGTCTTTGCCTTCCTGAATGATGTGGATGGGGAAGCTCTCGCCGGGAATGTAAACGGAGCGGACGGCGTTCGCCAGCAGGTTGATGTTCAGCACCTGGACGTTTTGCGCCTCGGCCACGCGGTTGAGGTTGTAATCGTTGGTGATAATCGGCGATTGCAGCTGAATCGCCAGCATGACCAGCTTGTCATCGACTTCATTCACGGCTTCGAAATCGTTGTCGATGATCTTGATCGGAATGTCGTCGTTGTGCTGCAATTCGTTGAGCTTCGCCAGCCCGCGCCGCCCGCGATTGCGCCGCAGCGAATCGGCGAATCGGCCACGCGGTGCAGTTCGGAAAGCACGAAGCGCGGGACCACCAGCATCCCGCCCAGGAACCCCGATTTCGGCGATCTCGACAATACGCCCGTCGATCAGCACGCTGGTATCGACCAGAATTTCGCGTTCACCGCTCTCCGCCAGGGATCTGCCGGGCAAAGCGCAGCCCCCAGCGGTCACGCAGAAACAGCCAGACCTCGCGCGAGCGCACACTGAAAATCGTCAGCCCCAGGTAGCCGCCGACTACGCGTTATGGCCGCAGGCAGCCATTGGCCCAGCGGCGGGTCCAGCAGCGACAGCGGATACGCGGCCAGCACCCCCACCAGCAGGCCCAGCAGCAGGCCGATGAAGGCGGTGAACAGCACATCCAGCGACATTTCGTTGATGGTTTTGCGGATGAAGCGGACCGGGCGGATGGTGATCCAGGGGGTGATGATGAGGCCAAAGAGCGCACCGACCAGCGCGAAAATCAAGGCGGTCGCCTGCTCCGGCAGCGAAAAGAATCCGGCAGCGTCAACCCCGATCCGCGCCCCAATCAGGGTAAAGATCAACATCCCACCGAGGCGAAAGGCAAATTCAGCCGAAAACATGCCCGAACTTTCTCACCAGGTCCATTATGCGGTCAAGCGTTACACTCATTTACAGAGTATCATGGCAGATTAACGCCGTCAACGCAACCTTCATGCACGCTTTCAGTATTGATTAATGCCGGGCCATTTGCTATATTGTGACGGATGGCCCCGTAGCTCAATTGGCAGAGCAGTTGACTCTTAATCAATTGGTTGAAGGTTCAAGTCCTTCCGGGGTCACACAGCGGTTTTTTCGAACACAAGGCGTGTCGTGATGAGCGCCTTTTTTGTTGCCTGCCCATCACAAGATTGACCTGATTATTTTGCACCCTGACTGAATGCATCCGGGGCGATTTCAAAAGGCGGTACGAAATCGGCCACGCGGGCACCCTGAAGACCGTCGCGGACACGGTGCGCTTTGCCGACCCGCTCGACCGGCCCCAGGCCAACGGTCCAGAAGCGACCGGCCAGGGCGGCCTCGATCCCAGCGCCGGCATCCTCAAAGACGATGCAGTCCTGCGGGTTCAGCCCCAGCCCACCGGCAACCCACAGGAATAAATCCGGCGCGGGTTTGGGGTTCACCACGCTGGACGCATCGCCAAAGGCCTCGAAGACGCTCAGAATACCCAGCCGCTCGCAGACCTCACGGGCGTTCCGGCTGGCCGAGGCCAGGCCCAGCTTGATCCCCTGTGCCTGCGCCTCTGCCAGGAAATCCGCCACACCCGGCAGCAAATCCTCCGGGCGTCATCTGTGTCATCAGTTCACGAAAATAGTCGTTCTTGCGGGCCATCATCTGGTGCTTGTGGGCTTCGGAATATTCGCGGCCCCGCAGCAGAATCTCCAGGCTGCGCCGCCGGGTCATGCCGCGCAGCGCGTCGTTATCGGCGCGCGTAAAGGGTAAGCCCTCCTCCTCAGCCAGCCGCTGCCAGGAGCGAAAATGCAGTTCTATCGTATCGGTGAGAACACCGTCCAGGTCGAAGATGTAGCCTGTGGTCATAGCGCGCGTATCCAGATTAATCAGGGTGCGCGCCTAGTTTACCCCAGGACCAGCGTGCTCAACCACGCCGTGATTTCCGCCACGCGCGTCAGGACGGCGGGAGTCAGCGCCTTGCCGAACGTCGTGTGCCCCGGCTGAATGCCCAGCAGCAGCACTTCAGCGCCGAATTCGATCTCGGCATATTGAGCCAGCAGCGACAGCGGCAGCGTGTGCGTGCTGGCCGAACAGCCATCCGAGTGGCGCGGGTCCAGCAGGCGCACCTCACCCGGTTCCTGATTGAGGTAAGCCGCGTCGATCAGCAGCAGGACCTGCGGTTGAAAATGACGCAGCGTCCCCAGGTAGTTTTCCGGCGCGCTGCCACCGTTCAGCACCAGCCAGCGCCCCTGCTCGTCCGAAGGAATTTGCAGGCAGTCGGCGATCAGCGGCCCGACGGCATCATCGCCGCAGAGTGACTGGCCGATGCCCAGCACAGCGATCCGAGCGTCAAGGTGTGCGTTCAGCTTCTTGCTGAGGGAGTCCTGCCAGGACAGACTCGACATCATCCGCATCTCCATAATAGACGGTAAAGAGCCGCTTATCGCCTGACGCCATCTCCCATTCATCCGACGACATCGACAGGCAGTCGAAGCGGCAGTTTTGCACACACTGCGCGCAGAAGGTGCAGCGGCTCATGTCATAACGCATGACGAAACGCTTGTTGGCCTTATCCAGCGTGATGAGTTCCAGCGCATCCGATGGACAGTCTTTGTTGCACAGGCAGCAGCCCGTGCAGCGTGTCGGGTCCCAATGCAGCACGCCGCGCAGCCGCACCGGTGTCTCCGTCACCTGCGCCGGGTACAGCGCCGTCGCCGGTTTGCGCAGCAGCGAACGGAGAATGTCGCTCAACATCATCCCGATATGCATTACAGTCCGCCTCCGGCCAGGATCAGCACCAGCCACTGCAAACAGACCAGCAGCGTGCCGTAGCGCCACCACAGACCGACCGTCTGGTCGATGCGCAGGCGCGTCATGAGCGTCTGGATGCCCGCCACCAGCAGCAGCAGCACCAGCGTCTTGAGCGCGTAGCCCAGCGGGTTATGGATGCCGCCCAGGAAGAAGGCCGCGATCATAGTCAGGCCGCCGACCAGCTCCACCACCTGCCCCATGTGAAACAGGGCCAGACCGCGCCCGCTGTATTCCGTCAGGGCACCGGCGACGATCTCGGTCTCGGCCTCTGGGGCGTCAAAGGGGGCCAGTTCCAGCTTGCCCATCAGGGCGATCAGCGCCACGACGAAGCCTACCGGCTGTGAGAACATCAGCCAGTGCGTACCGCTGAAGGCCAGGATCTCGCTGATCTGCCAGCTTCCAGCCACGAAAGCCGGACCCAGCAGCGCCAGCATGAAAGGAGCCTCATAGGCGAACAACTGCGTCAGCGTGCGGGTCGCCCCGACCAGCGAGAAGCGACCCCGCGAGTTGGCCCCGGCCAGCCCGGTACACAGCGTCAGCAGGCTCAGGAAGTAGATAGTCACGATCAGATCACCGGGGAAACTGGCGAGCGCCGGCAGCCCCGCCACCGGCAGATAGAGCATCGCGGTCAGAGCGGCAGCCAGGGCGACCACCGGCAGGGCGACAAACAGCCGTCTATCGACCCCCGCCGGGATGATCTCCTCTTTCGCCAGCAGCTTGACCAGATCCGCCAGCGGCTGGAACCAGGGCGGGCCGACCCGGTTTTGCAGCCGGGCCACCAGCTTGCGGTCAATCCATTCGTAGAGCAGGCCGTTTGCCAGCACGAACAGACCACATGGAAAAATCAGAAAGGCCAACAACGTTTGCATCACGTCAGCTATCAACTCCGTTTTCATTGACGAGCACGGCGGGCAGGCCCGCAGCCCAGCGCCGGATCGCCTCCCAATCGCGGAAGTCGCCCTGCGGGGCCTTCATGGCGTTAACCATCGCCCGCAGCATTGGCGCGAGCTTTTTCACGTCCACAGTCCCGGCAAAGAGGGCGAAATCGACCGGGGGCACCAGAGTCACCAGCGGATCAAGATAAGCCCGCACCGTCTCCCGGTTGGCCTGCGTATCGTCTTGCAGCGTCATGCAGCAGACGAAATAGGCCACCGGAACCTTCAGCAGGTCGCTGCGATTTGCCTCCACGAAACGCTGGACTTCCGGCAGCACTTTGCCGAAGCGGATCGCGCTGCCCAGCACCACCGCACCGTAGTCCTTGACCGACCGGGTCTCGGCTACAGCACGCACGTCCGTCCTGATCCCACCCTCAGCCAACACGTCCGCGATAGCCTGCGCCACCTGCGCCGTCGAACCAACTTTACTTGCATAAACAACCAGAACTTTCTTATTCATAAGTTCACCTCCGGTAGTATTCAATTCCGTGAGTCCGCAGGTCTTCCCAGGCCCAGCCGCTTGTACTGGCACCCTCCCGTATCGTGACCATGCGGTCATTACATGAAAAACAGGGGTCTACCCCCGCCAGCAGCAGCGGCACATCTGCCAGATGCCCGCCCACCGCCTGCTGCATCATCGAGGCCAGGTTGCACAGGGTCGGCGTGCGGATCTTGATGCGCTCCGGCATATCGCTGCCGTTGCTCTTGATGAAGTAGAACAACTCACCGCGCGGCGCTTCCACCCGGCTGATCGTCTCTCCGGCTTTGATGCGGCGCGGCATCCGGGTCGTCAGGTCGCCCTCCGGCATCTGCTCCAGCAGCAGGCGAATGAACTGGCAGGTCTCCAGCAGTTCTTCCAGCCGGACGATCATGCGCGCTTCCAGATCGCCTGTCTGCGCTACCACCGGCTTGATGGGAAGCTCCTGATAGGCCACGTAAGGCGCATCCACCCGCAGATCGCGCGTGATGCCAGAGGCGCGGGCTGTCGGACCGGTGACACCCAGCGCTTCAGCCTGCTCGGTGGTCATCACGCCGATGCCGCGCGTGCGCCGCAGAAACAGACTGTCGCTGCTGACCACCTGCATGTAATAGCGCGCGCGTTCTTCGAGGAAACCGACCCCGCTGAGCACCGCATCCACTAACTGCTCGTCCAGGTCGAATTTGACGCCGCCCAGAATATTGGCCGAGTAATTCACGCGGTTGCCGGTGATCCGCTCCAGCAGATCCATCACGGTCTCGCGGTCACGCCAGGAATACATAAACAGGGTATCGAAGCCCGCTTCGTGGGCGGTCACACCCAGCCAGAGAAAATGGCTGTGGATGCGTTCCAGTTCGGCGATCAGCACGCGGATCGCCTGGGCGCGCGGCGGCACCGTAACCCCCGCCAGCTTTTCAACCCCCAGGCAGTAGGCCAGCGCGTGAATATGCGAGCAAATGCCGCAGATACGCTCCAGCAGATACAGGTCCTGCACCCAGTTGCGCGATTCGACCGCCTTTTCGATGCCGCGATGGGCATAACCCAGGCGCACCGTCGCCGTTTGCACGATCTCGCCATCGACGCCAAACTCAAAATGGCCGGGTTCTTTCAACGCCGGGTGCTGCGGGCCAATCGGTACGATGAAGCGTTCAGTTTTCTTCCCGTTCATCGCTCCCCTCCAATCCATTTTTGCGCAGCGGATAGACACCTTCCGGCCAGTCGTCCGGCAGGAAAAGCCGGGACTTATCCGGCGTGTCCTCCACCTCAACGCCCAGCATTTCGATCAGTTCGCGCTCGTAAACGCTGGCATAGGGATAGGTCGCGCAGAGGCTCGGCACGCGAGCCGCCTCGTAGGGGCAGCTCAGGCGCAGAGTCAGCACGGCCTCCGCCAGACAGAAGTGGTACAGCAGCTCGATCTCCGTCCCGTTGTCGAGGCCGGTAATCGCCGAGAGATAGCCCCAGCGGGCATCGCGCAGCAGCGAGGACGCCGTCAGCAGCACAGCGGAATCAACCTGTGCGTCAAGGCGGTTCTCTTCCGGCTCCTGCCACTCAAGCTTGAGATCAGCCAGCAGCGCCTGGGCCGCTTCCAGATGACTCATCGTTCCTCCGCTTCCTGTGCCGCGCGCATCTGTTCCAGCAGCTTGACGACACCGTCGATGATCGCCTCCGGGCGCGGCGGACAGCCAGGGATGTAGACATCTACCGGGATCACTGCGTCGATGTGGCCGATCACGTTGTAACAGCCCGCGAAGACTCCGCCCGATATGGCACAGGCCCCCACCGCAACGACGTACTTGGGCGAGGGCATCTGCTCATAGACTCGCAGCAGTCGTTCGCGCGCCTGACGTGTCACCGGGCCGGTGCAGATCAGAATGTCGGCGTGACGCGGGCTGCCCTCCAGCTTGATGCCGAAGCGCTCGACATCGTATTTCGGCGTCAGAGTCGCCAGAATCTCAATGTCGCAGCCGTTGCAGGAGCCGGTGTTAAAGTGGATGGCCCAGGGCGAGTGGCTGCGCGCCCACAGCCGGATTCCATCCAGCGCGGTTTGCCATGTGTCTTGCAGCGTCATGATGCGCCTCACTATCCTAGAATCAACGCGACCAGGGCGACCATAATGCCCAGCAGATAGATCGCGCTGACCGTTGATGCGCCCCCGCTCGCCAGGACAATAACGCCCAGGTGAACGACGGCGAAGAAAAGCGCCACACGGAAAAATGGCCGGTAGCCAGGGGGCAGCGCTTCCCCAGGCCCGGATTCGCCGCTGGCGTAGACGCTCGATTTAGCCTGCGAGGGATCCGGCGGCCCGGCCAGCACCCGTCCCATCAGATACAGCAGGCCAACCAGTGCGATGTAGAACAGAAAGGCGACAGGGGGTGTCAACATGAAAATCTCCACAACGTCAGGGACCAAGAATCGCAAGGACTGCCGGTTGAATCAGGCCGTTGAGAATCTGCGGAAACAAACCCACGACCAGCAGCGCCACCGCCAACCCCAGCACCGGCCCCTGCATCGCCAGCGGCACGCGCAAATCCGCAGGCCGGTCGTCTGAGCGAAACAGGGCGTTTATCAAGGGCAGGTAGTAGCTCAGGGTGAAGACACTGTTGAGTGCGGCGAAGATCACCACCAGATCCATCAGCGTCCCGCCCTTTGTCAGACCCGCCGCGAAAATCTGCCATTTAGACATAAAGCCAGCCAGCGGCGGAATGCCCACCAGGCTGAGGATCGCCAGCACCAGTGCCAGCGCCAGCATAGGGTAGCGGTGCGCCGTCCCGGCCAGATCGTCCAGGGTGGCCCGGCTGTCCAGGTGCAGCACATAGATCAGCGCGCCGACCGCCAGAAAGGCCAGCACCTTGCCCAGACCGTGCGTCACCAGATGCAGCAGCCCGGCCTGAAGGCCCGCCGCCTGCCCACTGTAGAGGGCGATGCCGACCGCCAGTAGAATGAAACCGGTGTGGCTGATGCTGGAATAGGCCAGCAGCCGTTTGACCTCCCGCTGCGACAGCGCCAGCGCGTTGCCCACCATGATATTGAGCAGGCCGAAGCCGATCAGCAGTGCGCCCCAATCCGGCGAGAGCACCCACAGCGCCGAAAGCACCCGCAGCAGCGCCGCCAGCCCGGTGATGGTGACGACGCCGGAAAGCAGCGCGCTCACACCCGAAGGGGCATAAGCATAGGCATCCGGCAGCCAGGTATAGGTCGGCACAATGGCGATCTTGACGCCGAAACCGATGCAGAACAGCGTCCCGGCCACGACCGCCAGCGGCGATGCGGGCAGATGAATGGCGGCCAATTCCAGCGTGCCGCTCTGCGAGAGGATCAGCGCGACGGCAAACAGCACCAATGCCGAACCGGTCGCCGTCTGCACCAGGTACTTGATGCTCGCGGCCAGTGCCCGCCGCTGATCGCAGTAGAAACCGACCAGCAAATACGAGGTGATCGCCATCATCTCGAACCACAGCCAGAGGTTGAACAGATCGGCGGCGCAGACCAGCCCGATCATCGCGCCAATGCTGATGAGCAGGATGGTGTAATATTTCTCGTTGTCCACCGCGCCGCGCATGTCCGGGCCGGAAAAGAGGACGACCAGCGTGCCAAACAGCAGCGCCAGGAAGATCATCAGCAGGCTCAGGCCATCGACACGCAGCCAGACCATGCCGGCCCGCATCGTCAGCGTCCCCTCGACGGCCACGTCACGCGCCGTGACCACCCACAGCCCCCAGCACAGCGCCAGCGCCAGCAAACTCAGCCGCTGGGACAGCCGCGCATAGCGGGTCAGGCTGCGTCCACTCAAATAGATGGCCGGGGAAGCCGCCAGTGGCAGCGCAATCAGCGGAGCAAAGGACAGCATCGTCAGCCCTCCAGGTTCACGATTTCATTCACGTCAAGCGTACCGAAGCGCTGCTGCGCTCGAATCGCCAGCGCCAGACCAATGACGACCACAATCGTATCGGCCACGATAACCGTCACCGCCAGGCTCTGGCCCAGGTTGACCTGTCCGGTCACCTTCCCGGCCACCACCAGCGCCAGCATGGCCGCCTTAATTAAGATCTGAATGGCGATGACGATCTTAATCAGGTTGCGAATCAAGAGCAGGCCGTAAAGCGCCACCAGCAGCAAAATCAGCGCCGCCAGAAAGAAGAGTTCACTCACAGGGCGATCTCCTTGCTCATTTCATGCTCAGCTTCGGCCTCCATCGCGTTGTGACGATGCGCATCCGGCAGGCCCAGCAGACGCAGCATCCCCATCACCCCGGCGAAGATCAGCGCGATCTGCGCCAGGACATCCACCTGCCGCCCTTCCCACAGCACGGTCGAGAAGGCGTCCTCCTCCGCTTCAGGTGGCGCAGGCAGCGCGGGCAGGATTAGCGCGGCCAGCAGCAGCAGCATCGGCAGCACCAGCAGCCAGGCGGTACGGCCTCTGACGGGCAGATCGGGCGAGTTAGCCCCCACCATACTGATGGCAAAGACCAGCAGCACCGTCACCAGCCCCAGGCTGAGGCTCAATTCAATCACCGCGATCTGCGGCGCGCCGATCAAAAATAGCATCAACGTGACCCCAGCGCTCACCCCGGCCAGCCATAATGCCGAATTCAGCAGTTTCAACGCGCGCACCGCCTTCACGGCGCAAAACGTGACGAAGATCACGAGGACACTGCTTACAATCGTAGACAGCATGTTTCCGCTCCTGACCTACTCTGTATTTATAGCCTAAACAGACTGGTAGATTCGGGACAGTGAAGAACAACATGATTTCACCGTGTCTATGCCAATATCATTTGTGATATTTGTCACAATAAAAGCTGCACATTGCTATAGATGTCCTATTCGGCCCTATGGCATGATGGTGTCGCAAAGAGGACAATGTCTATGATCGGTGAACATGCTTACATTCTAGAACGCTCAGATTTTCAACATTTGCTCGATGCTTTACTTCAACGCGGCTATCGCGTCATCGGCCCGACCCTACAAGATTCGGCAGTGATTTATGACGAGCTGGCGTCGGTAGCCGATATGCCGGTTGGCTGGGGCAATACGCAAGACGCAGGCAGCTACCGGCTGGCCGAGCGTGCGGACCAGGCACTCTTCGGCTACACCCAGAGTCCGCAATCCTGGAAACGCTTTCTTCACCCGCCCGACCTGCGCCTGTGGCAGGCTCAACGGAGCAACGGCGACTTTGAAATCACGCCGGAAGTTTACGACGAGCCGCCTTATGCCTTTATCGGCGTGCGCGCCTGTGAACTGGCCGCCATCGCCGTTCAGGACCGGGTATTTCTCCAGGCTGGCTATGTGGACACGAATTACCAACAGCGGCGCGAGGGCTTGTTTATCGTGGCCGTCAATTGTGGGGAGGCCGGGGAAACCTGTTTCTGCGCCTCATTGGGGACCGGGCCGCAGGTGGGCGAAGGTGCCGACCTGAGCCTGACCGAGGTCATCAACGAGCGCGCGCACTACTTCCTGGTTGAAGCGGGCAGCTCACGCGGTCTGGAAATCGTCGAGGAACTGCCGCATCGTGTGGCAGTCGAGGCGGAGATCCAGGCGGCGCAGCAGATCGTGGCGGAAACCGCCGCGCACATGGGCCGCAGCATCGAGACCACGAATCTCAAAGAGGCGCTGTATCAAAGCAGTGAGAGTGGCTATTGGGAACAGGTGGCCCAGCGCTGTCTGACCTGTGGCAACTGTACGATGGTCTGCCCGACCTGCTTCTGCACGACCGTCGAGGATATAACCGATCTCAGCGGCGCGCAGGCCGAGCGGCGGCGCAAGTGGGATTCCTGCTTCACGATGGACTTTTCCTACATTCACGGCGGCTACGTGCGCAGTTCAGCCTGCGCGCGCTATCGCCAATGGCTCACCCATAAAATGGCCTCGTGGATTGACCAGTTCGGGACGATGGGCTGTGTCGGCTGCGGGCGCTGTATTACCTGGTGTCCAGTCGGGATTGACATCACGGTGGAAGCCAGTGCTATCCAGGAAAGCCAGCTAGCACAAGAAGGAAGCGAAACATGAAAACCGTTGAAGATATTATTCGTGAGCACCGCTTTTTCGAAGGGATGGCCCCGGAACAGCTCCACTTTATCGCAGGCTGCGCCTCCAACGTCAGCTTTAACGCGGGCGAGGCGATCTTTCACGGCGGCGAAAACGCCGACTACTTCTACATCATTCGGCACGGCGTCGCCACTATCGAAGCGAGAGATGCAGCCCGTGGCAGCGTAGCAATCCAGACCGTCGTGGAACATGACGTGCTGGGCTGGTCCTGGCTGTTCCCGCCCTACCGCTGGAACTTCGATGCCCGCGCAGTCACGCTGGTACGCGCCACCGCTTTCGATGGCAAATGCCTGCGCGATAAGTGCGAAAGCGATCATGACCTGGGCTATGAACTCATGCTTCGCTTTGCAGGCATCATGATGGAACGTTTACAGGCCACCAGAATGCAGGTAATGGATGTATACCATTGAGCAGACCCAACCCATAACGACTAATCCGATGCTGCCCGATCTCTTTCGAGTCGAGCGCCGGATTAAAGAAACTCACGACACCTTTACCCTCGAACTGGCAGCGCGTAACCCGCAGCAGCAGTTCAGCTTTGCGCCGGGGCAGTTCAACATGCTCTACGTCTACGGCGTGGGAGAGGTGCCCATTTCGATCAGCGGCGACCCGGCCCAGCCTGAACGGCTGATACATACCACTCGCGCCGTCGGGACCGTCACGCAGGCGATGAGCCGCCTGAGAGCAGGCGATTTACTCGGCGTGCGCGGCCCCTATGGCACGGCCTGGCCGATTGAAGAAGCTAAAGGCCAGGACGTACTGCTGATCGCCGGGGGCATCGGCCTCGCACCACTGCGACCGGCGCTCTACACAATCCTCAGCCGCCGTGCAGAATACGGCAAGGTGATCCTGCTCTACGGCGCACGTACCCCGACGGATTTACTGTTCTTCAAGGAACTGGAACGCTGGCGCGGGCGCTTTGATATGCAGGTGCGGGCCACTGTCGATCAGGCTAGCGGGGAGTGGCTGGGCAACGTGGGCGTCGTCACGCGCTTGATCGCGGGCGCACACTACGACCCCTCCCAGGCTCTGGCGATGATCTGCGGCCCGGAAGTGATGATGCGCTTCACCATTATTGAACTACAGCGCCAGGGAGTCGAGCCTGGACCAGATTTACGTCTCTATGGAGCGAAACATGAAGTGCGGCGTGGGCTTCTGCGGGCACTGCCAGTTCGGGCCAGACTTCATCTGCCGGGATGGGCCGGTTTTCGCCTATCCCCATGTCGAAACCTGGATTAATCGCGCGGAGCTATGACATGACACCTGCACGTAAACCCAAACTCGCCGTCTGGAAATTCGCTTCCTGCGATGGCTGCCAGCTCAGCCTGCTGGACTGTGAAGACGAACTGCTGGCAGTCGCCGGGGCGGTCGAGATCGCTTATTTCCCTGAAGCTACCCGCGCCGTAATTCGCGGTCCCTACGATGTCTCGCTGGTCGAAGGCTCGATCACCACAGCCCACGATGCCGCGCGGCTCCAGAAGATTCGCCAGCAGTCCAAAGCCTTGATTACGATTGGCGCTTGCGCGACCGCAGGCGGCATTCAGGCGCTGCGCAACTTCAAGGACGTGGACGACTTCGTCTCGATTGTCTACGCCAGCCCGGCTTATATCCATACGCTGACGACCTCGACGCCGATCTCCGATCACGTCAAGGTGGATTTCGAACTGCGCGGCTGCCCGATCAATAAACACCAACTGGTCGAGGTGCTCAGCGCCTTTTTGAACGGGCGCAAGCCGAACACCCCGGCTTACAGTGTCTGCATGGAGTGCAAGCGGCGCGGTGTAACCTGCGTCATGGTCTCTCAGGGCACGCCCTGCCTGGGGCCGGTGACTCACGCGGGCTGCAATGCGCTCTGCCCGGCCTACAACCGCGGCTGTTTTGGCTGCTATGGGCCGATGGAAAGCCCCAACACCGCCTCGCTGAGCGGCTGGTGGCAGCAGTTCGGGGCAGATGAGCTTCGTCTGGTTCACGCCTTCCGAGGTTTTAACGCCTACGCTGAAGCATTTCGAAAGGAGAGCAGTGCGCATGAGCACGCAGACCATCAAAGTTGACTATCTGGCGCGAGTCGAAGGCGAAGGCGGCCTCTACGTCAAAGTCCGCGACGATCAGGTCAAAGAGGTTCAGTTAAGGATCTTCGAACCGCCGCGTTTCTTCGAGGCTTTCCTGCGCGGGCGCAGCTACCGCGAAGCGCCGGACATCACCGCGCGCATCTGCGGCATCTGCCCGGTCGCCTACCAGATGAGTTCGGTCCACGCGATGGAGCAGATCCTCGGCCTCAAGGTCGAGGGCCAACTGCGCGAACTGCGCCGTCTGCTCTACTGTGGCGAATGGATCGAGAGCCATGTGCTGCACGTCTACATGCTGCACGCGCCGGATTTCCTCGGCTACAGCGACGCGATTGCGATGGCGGAGGATCACCCGGAGCTGGTCAAGAACGCGCTGCGTCTGAAGAAGATCGGCAACGCAGTTGATGACCGTCGTCGGCGGGCGCGAGATCCACCCGATCAACGTGCGCGTCGGCGGCTTCTACAGAGTGCCCAGCAAGCGCGAGCTGCTGGCGATGGTGGACGACCTGGAATGGGCGCGCGAGACAGCGCTCGAAATGCTGCGCTTCACCGCCGGGCTGACCTTCCCGGATTTCGAGCAGGACTACGAATTCGTCGCCCTGCGCCACCCGGACGAGTACCCCTATAATGAGGGGCGGCTGGTTTCCAACCGGGGCCTGGACATCGACATCAGCGAATACGATGCTCATTTTGAGGAACAGCACGTCGAGCATTCAACAGCACTGCATTCGGTGCTGCGCGAACGCGGGGCCTATTTCGTCGGCCCGATGGCGCGCTACAACCTCAATTTCGACAGGCTGCCGAGTACGGTGCAGGAAGCCGCTCTCGAAGCCGGACTCGGCACAACGGTAAACAATCCCTTCAAGAGCATCCTCGTGCGCAATGTGGAAACGCTCTACGCCATTGAGGAAGCGCTGCGCATCATCCGTGCCTACGAGATGCCAGCGGCACCGGCTGTCGATGCCCCGGAGCGGGCAGGCACCGGCTACGGCTGCACCGAAGCACCGCGCGGCATACTCTATCACCGTTACACACTTGACGAGGCAGGCTTAATCCAGGACGCGCAGATCGTGCCGCCCACCTCGCAAAATCAGAAGACGATTGAGAATGATCTGCGCAACTTTGTCCAGATGGCGCTGGACCTGCCGGACGATCAACTTACCTGGCACTGCGAGCAGGCGATCCGCAATTACGACCCGTGCATTTCCTGCTCGGTGCATTACCTGAAGCTCGACCTCGACCGTGACTAGGAATCGAGCGCTACCATGCGTAACGTGCTGTGCATTGGCATCGGCAACCTTTACCGTCAGGACAACTCGCTCGGTCCGAGGGTGGCTGATGCCTTGCAAGCACGCAAGCTGCCCGGCGTTCGGGTAATCGAACACAGCGGCGAGGGCCTGGGCCTGATCGATACCTGGCAGGACGCGGACGCGGTCATTGTGATCGACGCCGTGTGTTCCGGCTGCACACCCGGCACCCTCTTCAGGTTCAACCTCCAGGAACGGCCCCTGCCGCCGCGCTTCTTTACCTATTCCAGCCACACCTTCGGCCTGGCCCAGGCGACTGAACTGGCCCGGTCGATAGACGAACTGCCGCCCTGCTTCCTGGTCTTCGGCATTGAGGGCGAGTGTTTCGACTTCGGGACGGATCTCTCGCCGGAAGTTGGGCAAGCTGCCCGCAAGTTAGTGCCCGTTATCATTCGGGCGATAGAGGCGCTGCAACATGGCTGCTGAACGCGAAGCGATGCGCATCGAGATCGAAGGCGCGGTGCAGGGCGTTGGCTTCCGGCCTTTTGTCTACCGTCTGGCGCAGCAGTGGGCGCTGGCGGGTCAGGTGCAGAACACACCCGGCGGCGTGAGCATCCAGGTCGAGGGGTCTGCCGCGCAGTTGGAGCACTTTCTGACGGCCCTGCACGACGAACATCCGGCGCTGGCGGTCATCCAGCACGTGCATACCGAAGCGGTCCCGCCTGCCGGATTCGATCACTTCAGCATCGAACACAGCCAGGGCGGCGGCCAGAAAACGGCGCTGGTGCTGCCCGACATCGCCACCTGCCCGGACTGCCTGCACGAAATCTTCGACCCGGCCAACCGCCGCTACCGCTATCCCTTCACCAACTGCACACACTGCGGGCCGCGTTACAGCATCATCGACGCGCTGCCCTACGACCGCGTCCATACCACGATGCGGCATTTCACGATGTGCCCCGAATGCCAGGCCGAATACGAGGACCCGCTCGACCGGCGCTTTCATGCCCAGCCCAATGCCTGCCCGGTCTGCGGGCCGCATCTGGAACTCTGGGACCCTGAAGGCACCTGTCTGCTCAGCCATGACGAAGCGCTGCTGGCGGCAGCGGACGCCCTGCGCAAGGGGCAGATTCTGGCGCTCAAGGGCCTGGGTGGTTTCCAACTGCTGGTCGATGCCCGCAATGAGCAGGCTGTCCAACGGCTGCGCCAGCGCAAACAGCGGCCTGATAAACCTTTCGCGCTGATGTACCCCTCGCTGGAACAGGTCCGGCAGGACTGTGCCGTCTCCACGCTGGAGGCCGACCTGCTGACCTCACCTGCCGCGCCCATCGTGCTCCTGTGGGGGCCGGATGCGCCGCTCGCGCCAGCCATCGCGCCGGGCAATCCCTACCGGGGCGTTATGCTGCCCTACACACCGCTGCATCACCTGCTGATGGCCGATCTCGATTTCCCGGTCGTCGCCACCAGCGGCAACCTGAGCGACGAGCCGATCTGCATCGACAATGACGACGCGCTGCGGCGGCTTGCCGAGATAGCCGATCTGTTTCTGCTGCATGACCGGCCCATTCGCCGCCAGGTCGATGACTCGGTCGTGCGCGTGCTGGTGGGTCAGCCGCAGATTCTACGCCGGGCGCGCGGTTATGCCCCCTTCCCGATTACGCTGGATGCGCAACTGCCCGCTGTGCTCGGCCTGGGCGCGCAGCAGAAGAACGCCGTCGCGGCGGCATCCGGTCAACAGGTCTTCGTCAGCCAGCACATCGGGGACCTCGACAACGTCGAATCCGACCGGGTCTTCCAGCGCACGATTCACGATTTCGAAACGCTCTACGACTGGCAGCCCGCGCTGATCGCGCACGATCTGCACCCGGATTACCGCTCGAACTCGCTATGCGCACATTCTGCCCCAGCCTAAGGTCGCGGTGCAGCATCATTACGCCCACGTGCTGGCCTGCATGGCCGAAAATAAGCTCAGCGGCCCGGTCCTGGGCATCTGCTGGGATGGCACCGGTTACGGCAGCGATGGCACGATCTGGGGCGGCGAATGGCTGGCGGTCAATGACCGGGACTTCCAGCGCGCCGCGTACCTGCGGACCTTCCAACTGCCCGGCGGCGACCAGGCCGTCGTGGAACCGCGCCGCAGCGCCCTGGGCCTGCTGTACGAAGTCTTCGGCGGCTCCTGCATCGGCAGGATTGACCTCGCCCCGGTGCGCAGTTTCTTGCCGCAGCGCCGCAGGGTCCTGTGGTCGATGCTGGAAAAAGACCTCAACACCCCGCTGACCTCCAGCATGGGGCGGCTCTTCGACGGCATGGCCGCGCTGCTGGACCTGTGTCAGGTCGCCAGCTTTGAGGGACAGGCCGCGATGGCGCTGGAATTCGCCGCCACGACCTGTTCGACCGGTGAAAGCTACCCCTTCAGCTATGACGACGGCCTGCTGGATTGGGAGCCAATGCTGCGCGCGGTCCTGGATGATCTGGCAGACGAGCAGTCGCCCGGCATGATCGCGGCGCGCTTCCATAACACGCTGGCCGGGATGGCAGTGGCGGTGGCGCAGCAGGTCGGAATCTCGCAGGTCGTCCTGACCGGCGGTTGTTTTCAAAATAAGCTTCTTTCTGAAACCTTGCTTGACCGTTTAGAAGGCGCTGGCTTTACCGTCTACTGGCACCATCAGGTCCCGCCCAACGATGGCGGGATCGCGTTGGGTCAGGTGATGGCCGCCGCGCGCGAGTACAGGAGGGGTGCCTGATGTGCCTGGCGATTCCCGGCAAGATCATGAGCATTGACGAAGCAGCGGACCCGATTCTGCGCACCGGCAAGGTGAGCTTTGGCGGGATCGTCAAAGAGGTCAATCTGGCCTACGTGCCAGAGGCGCAGATCGGCGATTACGTGGTGGTTCACGTCGGCTTTGCCATCAGTACGCTGGACCAGGACAAGGCCGAGACGGTCTTTGAGTACCTGGATATGATCGGCGAACTGGAGGAGTTGAAGCCCGATGAAATTCATTGACGAATACCGCGACCAGGCCAAAGCGCAGCATTATGCCCAGGCGATCCGCGCCATCACCACGCAGCCCTGGAACATTATGGAGGTCTGCGGCGGGCAAACTCATGCCATTGTCAAGTTTGGCATCGACGAACTGCTGCCGCCGGAGATCACTCTGCTGCACGGTCCCGGCTGTCCGGTCTGCGTGACCCCGCTGGAACAGATCGACAAGGCGCTGGACATCGCGGCCCGCCCCGACGTGATCTTCACTTCTTTTGGTGACATGCTGCGCGTCCCCGGCAGCGATGGCGACCTGCTCTCGGTCAAGGCCAGCGGCGGCGACGTGCGCATGGTCTACTCGCCGCTGGATGCGCTCAAGATCGCCCAGGCTAACCCGGATAAAGCCGTCGTTTTCTTCGCGGTCGGCTTCGAGACGACCGCCCCGGCCAACGCAATGGCGGTCTATCAGGCGCGGGCGCTGGGCATCGACAATTTCTCGGTGCTGGTCTCGCAGGTACTGGTCCCGCCCGCGATTGAGGCGATTCTGTCCTCACCGGAGAACCGGGTCAACGGCTTCCTGGCGGCAGGCCACGTCTGTACGGTCGTCGGCTTTGAAGAATACGAGCCGCTGGCGCGCAAGTACGGCGTGCCCTTCGTCGTCACCGGCTTCGAGCCGCTGGACATTCTCCAGGGCGTCTACATGGTGATCAAACAGCTTGAGGAAGGCCGGGCCGAGGTCGAGAACCAGTACGACCGCTCGGTGCAGCGGGTGGGCAACATCCCGGCCCAGGAGCTTATCCGCCAGGTCTTCAAGGTGATTCCGCGCAAGTGGCGCGGCATCGGCTCGATCCCGCACAGCGGCCTGGGCCTGCGCACACCCTACGACTATTTTGACGCTGAACAGCGTTTCAACCTCAGCGATAAGCATGTGGAGGAGCCGCGCGAGTGCATCAGCGGGCTGGTGCTGCAAGGCATCAAGAAACCGCTGGACTGCCCGGCTTTCGGCACGCGCTGCACGCCGGAGCATCCGCTGGGTGCGACGATGGTCTCTGGCGAAGGGGCCTGCGCCGCCTACTATCGCTACCGCCGAGTCAGACCTGAGGAGGACAGGGTTCATGGCTACGAAATTACAGGTGCGGGAGGGCCTTAACACCGAACTCAGGATGGCGCAGCCGGCCAGCCTGCCGGTCCGTGATGATCTCAGGCTCGCCTATGGTTTCTCACTGCTGATCGCGCTGCTGGTGGCGATCAGTTCACTCGCCGGTCTCCTCGACCAGACGCAGTTCTACCCCGCATCCCAACTTGTCGATCCGGTGGGCAGCGACTGCCTGCTCATGTTCCTCGTCATCGGCATTCTGCCATGCGCCCTGCCGATCCTGTTTACGCGCGCCGTGAAGGAGTAAATCTATGCCAGACAAAATTCTCGTGACTTATGCCAGCCGCACCGGCTCGACTACCGGAGTCGCAGAAGCTATCGGCGCGACTCTGGCCGAGAACGGTGCTTCGGTCGAGGTCCGTCCCATGCAGGAGGTCGAGGACCTGAGGCCCTATCAAGCGGTCGTGGCGGGCAGCGCCATCCAGGCCGGGGAATGGCTGCCGGAGGCGATGGCCTTCGTCAGGACGCATCGTGACGTCTTGAATCAAAAGCCCTTCGCCGCTTTCCTGGTGTGCATGACGCTGGCAATGAAGAACCCCGATGCGCGCAAGATCGTGCCTCACTGGCTGGAGCCGGTGCGGGCGCTGGTCAAGCCGGTGAGCGAAGGCTATTTCGCCGGGATCCTGGACATCAGCAAAGTGCCGTCATTCAGTGAACGGATCAAGTTTCGCGTCAGCGTCGCCCTCGGCGTCTGGTCGGAGGGCGATCACCGCGATTGGGAGGCAATTCGCGCCTGGTCACAGGACCTGGGCGCTCGACTGGGGCCGTAATCGTTCGCGTATGTGAGGGAGGAGGAATGTGCAATGCCAAACAAGATTCTTGTGGCTTATGCCACGCGCTATGGTTCAACCCAGGAAGTCGCCCGGACCGTCGCGGCGACCCTGGGCGAAGCCGGGCTGGAGGTTGATCTGCAGACCATACGCAATGTACACAGCCTCGACGCCTATCAGGGGGTGGTACTGGGCGCACCCATCTATATCGGCAAGTGGCACGAAGATGCCCGCCGTTTTGTGAAACACTTTCGTAAAGCCCTGACCCAACGCGCCGTCGCCGTGTTCGCGCTTGGCCCGGTCAGCACGGATGAAAACGAGATGTTGGGGTCACGGGCACAGTTCAATAAACAGTTAATGCAGTATCCCTGGCTGATGGTAGTCGCGCAGGAGATGTTCGTCGGCAGATATGCCCCGGACCGCCTGTCTCCGGTTCACCACCTGCTCAGCGCGCTGCCCGCCAGCCCGCTCCACGATCTCCCCGCTGCCGACAATCGGGACTGGGCGGCCATCCGCACCTGGGCAGGCAGTCTGCCGCCGAAGCTTATGCCAGCCCAGCCAGCTTGATAAGGAGAAACCCATGTCTGCAAACATTTCAGTAGACAATCGAATCCGTTATGTTGCGGCCCTGATCGCAGCGGTGACTGCTGTCATTTACTTCATGATCGGCTTCAACGTCGTCTCTGTACTGGACGAGGCCACCCTTGCCAGCGCCGACCAGACCTTCGGCATCTATGCCGGGGTGGCTTATGCCCTGGGCGCGCTGCTGCTGGTCGCCGTGAACCGCCGGATGATCTGGGCCTTGGGCGCTGTGCTGCAAATCTTCGTCATCTACACTTACTTCGATCTCGCTTCGCAGCGCACACCGGCCTTTGAGATCTGGGGAATCGTGCTGCGGATCGCGCAGGCCATCATCCTGGTGATCCTGGTCTATCTCGCCATCCGTATGCCTGAACCACAGCCCCTGGGGCCGCGTCCGAGCCGTGAAGAATGGCCGCTGGTGTAAACCCAGTCGTCGCCGACTGCTTGGCCTGGTCTGCATCGTCTTAAGTTTCGTTTCCGGCTTCGCGCGACATTCAACAGCAGAGCGAAGCCTCACTCTTACCGACAATGAGCGTACGGAGGGTCTGACCATGTCTCAGATTGCGCTAAGTGCAGGAGGTTCGACCGAAATTGGACGCCAGCTTCTTCAACAGGCGATGCAATCCAGCGCGTCAATGACCGCGTCCGCGCCTCAGTGCATCGCCCCAAAACGGGAAGGAGGAGAATCGCGTGAGCATAAGCGGCGCAAGAGACGATCAAGAAATCCTGTCCGGTTGGCAGCGAGGCCCTGAGCTGGTCTTCGTCGTCCTCATGCTGCTCCTGTTCGGCTTCTTCACCGAGAGATTCGGCCCGCTGGAGATGCTCTGCCTGTAGTCCCGCTGCACTTTGGCATCTCTGCGCCCGCTATGCGCGCCAGGACACCCGGCACGGCCTTTCGAGGCGGCTACCAGTTTGCTGCTGGCGGTCGGGTCCCTGGTTTTACTGATCGTGTTCCCAGTCATCTGGCCGATGTCCTGCCGGAAGCGCTGCGCTTCATCCTCGGCCCGATCTCTGCCCTGCTGACGCTCACGCGCTACATGACGATCCGCCAGCAGGAATCGGAGCTTTATCTTAAACGGCGGCCTTTGTAGGGGACTATAATGAGCGTGGCAGCCCCGGTTGCCATGTTCATACAGGGAGATTTCACTATCATGACCGAGCCTGATTTCGCGTTAAGCTGCCCTATCCCGATTACGGAATACCCGCAGGTGCTGCTGGCACACGGCGGCGGCGGGCACCTGATGCACACGCTGATCGAGAAGATGTTCGCCAACAGTTTCGACCACCTGGAATCGCAGCACGATGGCGCAGTGCTCAAGCTGAACGGCACGACACTGGCCTTCACGACCGATTCTTACGTGGTGCAGCCGCTCTTTTTCCCCGGCGGCGACATCGGGCGCATGGCTGTGCATGGGACGGTCAACGACCTGGCGATGTGCGGCGCGCGTCCGCTGGTCATCAGCGTGGGTCTCATCCTCGAAGAGGGCCTGCCGATGGAGACGCTCTGGCGCGTGGTGCAGTCCCTGCAAGCGGCTGCCGCCGATGCCAAAGTGCAGATCGTGACCGGCGACACCAAAGTGGTGGATCGTGGCAAGGGCGATGGCGTCTTCATCAATACCGCCGGAATCGGCCTGATCGAACACACGACGGGAGATCCGACCGCAGCGCATCCAGCCCGACGATGCCATCCTGGTCAGCGGGGACATCGGGCGGCATGGCATCGCCATCATGGCCTCGCGCGAGGGCCTGGAGTTCGAGACCGAGATCGAGAGCGATTCGGCCCCGGTGGCCGATCTGGTCATGGCCCTGCTGGATGCCGGGATTCGCGTTCACTGTCTGCGCGACCTGACGCGCGGCGGTCTGGCGACGGCCCTGGTCGAGATCGCGCAGGCGTCACACCAGCCCATCCACATTCAAGAATCCGCCATCCCGGTACGTGAAGATGTGCAGGGGGCCTGCGAGATCCTGGGCCTGGACCCGATGTACGTGGCGAACGAGGGCCGCTTCGTCGCCTTCGTGAACCCCGACGATGCCCCACGCGCCCTGGAGATCCTGCACGCGCATCCGATCAGCGAAAACGCCACGCAAATCGGCAGCGTCAGCGGCGACATGCCCGATATGGTCACGATGACCAGCATGATCGGCGCGAACCGTATTGTCGATATGCTCAGCGGCGA
The DNA here is from genome assembly GCA_963772595.1 of uncultured Chloroflexia bacterium. Classification (GTDB taxonomy): domain Bacteria; phylum Chloroflexota; class Anaerolineae; order Aggregatilineales; family Phototrophicaceae; genus CAVYXZ01. The sequence continues at coordinate 1,097,555 of CAVYXZ010000007.1, forward strand.
GCAGCTCCCGCGCATCTGCTAAAGACCGTCACCCCATTCTGAAGATTTCATATGCTGCGTAAAGGAGGGCCGATGTGCCCTCCACCGGGTGAACCCGTTGTTTCGCCGCGTCCTAACGGCACGGCCCACAAGCCTTTCCCCGGCCCTCACAAACGTTTGTGATGTGTGTCAGGATACAAGGGGACAAATATCCTGACCTCCAAAGCATGAACCTCAGTAGTCTATAGATACCGTCGCAAGAACGCGAAATTTAAGCGTGGCTAGGCGATAATCGGGTAGACAATCCAGAGGTCTAACACCATGACACAAGCTGAAGTAACAACCATCGACGGCAACGAGGCTGTCGCGCGCGTTGCGTACAAAATCAACGAGGTGATCGCCATTTATCCGATCACCCCGGCCTCGCCGATGGGTGAATGGGCCGATGATTGGTCCGCATCGGAGAAGCCCAATATCTGGGGCACTATTCCGCATGTGGTCGAGATGCAGAGTGAGGCCGGGGCTGCCGGTGCCGTGCATGGCGCGCTCCAGGCCGGGTCTCTGACGACCACGTTCACCGCCTCACAAGGGCTGTTATTAATGCTGCCCAATATGTTCAAAATTGCGGGCGAATTGACCCCGGCAGTCTTTCATATTGCGGCCCGTTCGGTCGCGGCGCAGGCGCTGTCGATCTTCGGCGATCACAGCGATGTGATGGCCGCGCGCGGCACCGGCTGGGCACTGCTGGCATCGGGTTCCGTCCAGGAAGCACACGACTTTGCGCTGATCGCCCAGGCGGCGACGCTCAAAGCACGGGTGCCTTTCCTGCATTTCTTCGATGGTTTCCGCACATCGCATGAAATTGCAAAACTTCAACTGCTCGACGAAGACACTATGCGCGCCATGCTCGACGAAGACCTGATCTTCGAACATCGTGCCCGCGCGCTCTCACCGGAACATCCCTTCATTCGCGGCACGGCGCAAAACCCGGATGTGTTCTTCCAGGCACGCGAGACGGTCAACTCCTATTACACGGCCTGCCCTGGGATTGTGCAGGACGTGATGGACCAGTTCGCCAGCCTGACCGGGCGGCAGTACCGCGCCTTCGATTACTTCGGTGCGCCGGATGCCGAGCGCGTGATCGTGCTGATGGGGTCCGGTGCCGAGACAGCGCACGAAGCCGTCGATTATCTGAACGCGCAGGGCGAAAAAGTCGGCGTGCTGAAGGTCCGGCTCTACCGGCCTTTCGACAGCCAGCGCTTCGTTGAATGCCCTGCCCGCCACCACCCGCGCCATCGCCGTGCTCGACCGCACCAAAGAACCGGGCAGCGGCGGCGAACCGCTCTATCTGGATGTGGTCAACGCCCTGTTCGAGGGCCAGACCAGCGGCTGGGGCAATTTCGCGCAGCTGCCGAAGGTCGTCGGCGGGCGTTACGGCCTGTCTTCGAAGGAATTCACCCCGGCAATGGTCAAGGGCATTTTCGACAATCTGGCCGCAGTCCCAGCCGAAGAACCACTTCACCATCGGCATCAACGACGATGTGACCCACACCAGCCTGGACTTCGACCCGGAGTTCTCCACCGAACCGGATAACGTCGTGCGGGCGCTGTTCTACGGTCTGGGGTCGGATGGTACGGTCGGCGCGAACAAGAACTCGATCAAGATCATCGGCGAGAACACCGACAATTACGCCCAGGGCTACTTCGTCTACGACTCGAAGAAATCCGGCGCGATGACCGTCTCGCATCTGCGTTTCGGCCCGCAGCCGATCCGCTCCAACTACCTGCTGACCAAGGCGAATTTCGTCGGCCTGCCACCAGCCGATCTTCCTCGAAAAATACGCCATGCTCAACGTGATCGCAACCGGGCGGCACCTTCCTGCTCAACTCGGCCTTTGGCCCGGATGAGGTCTGGGATCAACTGCCGCGCCCGGTCCAACAGCAGATCATCGACAAACAGCTGAAATTCTACGTGATCGACGCCTACAGAGTGGCGCGCGACGCCGGGATGGGCCGCCGCATCAACACGGTCATGCAGGTCTGCTTCTTCGCCATCTCCGGCGTGCTGCCGCGCGATGAGGCGATCGAGGAGATCAAGAAGGCGATCCGCAAGACCTACGGCAGCAAAGGTGAAGCGATCGTCCAGATGAACCTGACCGCGGTCGATAACACCCTGGAAAACCTGCACGAAGTCAAGGTGCCCGCGACCGTTAGCAGCGACATCGAACGGCTGGCCCCGGTCCCGGCAGACGCACCGGCCTTCGTGCGCGAGGTCCTGGGCACGATGATCGCCAAAGAAGGCGATCAGCTGCCGGTCAGCGCCCTGCCCGTCGATGGCACCTACCCCACCGGTACGACGCAGTGGGAGAAGCGCAACCTGGCCGACGAAATCCCGGTCTGGGATCCAGACATCTGCATCCAGTGCGGCAAGTGCGCGATGGTCTGCCCGCACGCGGTCATCCGCATCAAAGCCTATGACGGCGCCTATCTCGACAACGCGCCAGCAGACCTTCAAGGCGATGGACGCCCGAGATCGGGAATGGGCGGGCCTGAAGTACACCATCCAGGTCGCGCCGGAAGACTGCACGGGCTGCGGCATCTGTGTGCGATGTCTGCCCGGCCAAGAACAAATCCGACGCCGGACGCAAGGCGATCAACATGGAAGCCGCAGCCACCGCTGCGCGAGCAGGAACGGGACAACTGGGACTTCTTCCTGCAGCATCCCGGAGATGGACCGGCGCAACATCAAGGTCACCAGCATCCGCCAGCAGCAGGTTCAGCAGCCCCTCTTCGAATTCTCCGGGGCCTGCGCGGGCTGCGGCGAGACACCCTACATCAAACTGGTCTCGCAGTTGTTCGGCGACCGCACGATTGTCGCCAACGCCACCGGCTGCTCGTCGATCTACGGCGGCAACCACCCGACCACGCCCTGGAGCTTCAACGCCGACGGACGCGGCCCGGCCTGGTCCAACTCGCTCTTCGAAGACAACGCCGAGTTCGGCATGGGGATGCGCGTCGCGCTGGACAAGCAGGACGACTTCGCCAGAGAACTGGTCGCACAGTTGGCCGCTGAAATCGGCGCGGACCTGGCCGAGCGGTCTGCTCGAACGCTGTCCAGGGCGACGAAGCGGCCATCTACGAACAGCGCGAGCGGGTCGTTCTGCTCAAAGCACGTCTGGAAGCACTCGACTCGCCGCAGGCGCGTCAGCTGTCGGACGATTGGCCGACGTGCTGGTCGAAACGAGCCTGTGGATCATCGGCGGCGACGGCTGGGCCTATGACATCGGCTACGGTGGCCTGGATCACGTCCTGGCGAGTGGCCGCAACGTCAACATTCTGGTGCTGGATACCGAGGTTTACTCCAATACCGGCGGCCAGATGTCGAAAGCGACCCCACGCGGCGCGGTCGCCAAATTCGCCGCAGGCGGCAAACCGACCCGCAAGAAAGACCTGGGCCTGATCGCCATGTCCTACGGCAACGTCTACGTGGCGCAGGTGGCGATGGGCGCACGCGACGAACATACCCTGCGCGCCTTCATCGAGGCCGAAGCCTACGACGGTCCCTCGCTGATCATCGCCTACAGCCACTGCATCGCGCACGGCATCGACATGGGCACGGCGATGCAGAACCAGAAGGCCGCCGTCGATGCCGGTCAGTGGCCGCTCTACCGCTACAACCCGATGCGCGCCGAAGCCGGCGAGAATCCCTTCTCACTGGACTCGCGCAAGCCGAAGATCCCGGTCGAGAAATACATGTACATGGAAAACCGCTTCAAGATGCTCACCAAGAGCAAACCGGAAGTCGCACGCGAACTGCTGGAGGAAGCGCAGAGACGACGTCGATACCCGCTGGGCGCTCTACGAATACCTGGCGGAAAGGCCGGTCGCGCTCAGCAATGGCAATGGGCACGTCGCCGCTGTGGCAGAGGAGAAGTAACAATGGATTTGACAACGACTTACCTGGGCAAGACCCTGCGCAGCCCGCTGGTGGCATCGGCGTCGCCGCTGTCGGAACGGCTGTTCAACATCAAGCGCATGGAAGATGTCGGCGCGGCAGCGGTGGTGCTCTACTCACTGTTCGAGGAGCAGATCACGCACGAGCAGTTCGAACTGCACCACCACATGACCTACGGCACCGAAAGCTTCCCGGAAGCGCTGACCTACTTCCCGGAGCCTGACGACTTTCCATGTCGGGCCGGAAGACTATCTCAAGCACATCCGTAAGGCCAAAGACTCGGTCGATATTCCGATCATCGCCAGCCTGAACGGCTCGACACTGGGCGGCTGGACCGACTTCGCGAAATTGATCGCAGAAGCCGGGGCCGATGCACTGGAACTCAACATCTACTACATCCCCACCGATCTGCATCAGACCGGGGCCGAGGTCGAGGCACAGTACCTGTCGGTCGTGAAGCGGTGCGCGCTGCGGTGTCGATCCCGCTGGCGGTCAAGCTCGAGTCCCTACTTCAGCAATATGGCGAACATGGCCGACAAGCTGGACCAGGCCGGGGCCGACGCGCTGGTGCTGTTCAACCGCTTCTACCAGCCGGACATCGACCTGGAGAACTGGAAGTCTTCCCCAACGTCCTGCTCAGCACCCCGCAGGACCTGCGCCTGCCGCTGCGCTGGATTGCCATGCTCTATGGCCGCATCGACGCCAACCTGGCGGCAACCAGCGGCGTGCATCAGGCGGAAGACGCGCTGAAGCTGCTCATGGCCGGTGCCAATGTCACCATGATGGCGTCAGCCCTGCTCAAAAACGGCATCGAACATCTGTCGAAGGTGGAAGCAGACCTGCGGCAGTGGATGGAGGAACACGAATACGACTCGGTCCAACAGATGCGCGGCAGCATGAGCCAGCGGCATTCCGGAGACCCGAGCGCCTTTGAACGCGCCCAGTACATGCGGGCACTGACCACTTATCACAGTTAAGTACGCGAGCAAGGAGAAAATCACTATGGCGGTCGCAAGCAAAGCAGGAAACGGCGGCAAGAAACGCGGTGCAAGCAGCAAGACAGCTACCCGCTGGGTGTACCTCTTCGAAGAGGTAGGCCTTGTTGAAGAAGCCGGGGACGGCTCCTGGGATTCGGTCAAGGCGCTGCTCGGCGGCAAAGGAGCCGGTCTGGCAGAGATGACCCGCATCGGCGTGCCGGTTCCCCCTGGTTTCACCATCACCACAGAAGCCTGTAATGCCTACAGCGTGTGCCGGCAAGTTCCCGGAAGGCATGTGGGATCAAACTCTGGCCGCGCTCAAAGCGGTCGAGGAGAAAGCTGGCAAGACCTTTGGCGATGCCGGCAATCCGCTGCTGGTCTCGGTACGCTCCGGCGCGAAATTCTCGATGCCGGGCATGATGGACACGGTGCTGAACCTGGGCATGAACGACGAAACGGTCGAAGGCATGGTCAAACTGACCAAGGACGAAACTTTCGTCTACAACTCCTACCGCCGTCTGGTGCAGATGTTCGGCTCGGTCGTTATGAATATTAAAGACGAAGCCTTCGAAGACTTCCTGACCGAGATCAAGCAGGAACGCCACGTCAAAACAGACGCGGAACTGGATGCCGCGGCCTGGAAGATCGTGACCGAAGAATTCAAGCGCATCTACAAAGCCGAAGTCGGCAACGAGTTCCCGCAGGACCCCTTCGAGCAGTTGAAACTGGCGACCGAGGCGGTCTTCAAATCCTGGAACGGCAAGCGCGCGGTCGATTACCGCAACGCCGCCGGGATCTCCCATGACCTGGGCACGGCAGTCAACGTCGTGACGATGGTCTTCGGCAACATGGGCAGTGCCTCCGGCACCGGTGTCGCCTTCACCCGCAATCCCTCAACCGGCGAGCACGTACTCTTCGGCGATTACCTGATGAACGCGCAGGGCGAAGACGTGGTCGCGGGTATCCGTACCCCCAGCCCGATTGCCAAGCTGCAAGAGGAAATGCCGCATCTGTACGACCAGTTCATCGAAATCTGCGGCAAGCTGGAAGCGCACTACCGCGAGATGCAGGACGTCGAGTTCACGATCGAGCAGGGCAAACTGTGGATGCTCCAGACCCGTGACGGCAAACGCACGGCACGCGCTGCCATCCGTATCGCCGTCGAGATGGCCGAAGAAAAGGTCATCAGCCGCGAAGAAGCGGTGCTGCGCGTCTCGCCGCACCAGGTTTCCCAACTGCTGCACCCGCAGTTCGACATGGGCGATAAGCACGTCGCCGAAGCGGCAGGCCGTTTGCTTGGGCACGGCGTCAACGCCTCCCCTGGCGCAGCGGTCGGTGTGGTCGCTTTCGACGCGGACCTGGCCGAAAAATGGGGCAAAGCGGGCAAATCGGTCATCATGACCCGGCCCGAAACCAAACCGGATGACGTTCACGGTATGCTGGCCTCCAAAGGTATCCTCACCAGCCGGGGTGGCGCAACCAGCCATGCGGCAGTGGTGGCGCGGCAGTTCGGTGTCCCCTGCGTGGCCGGGGCCGAGGCACTGCACATTGACGTCAATGCCCGCACGCTGCACGTCGGCGACGTGGTCATCTACGAAGGCGACATCATCTCGATTGACGGCGGCACGGGCGAAGTCTACCTGGGCGAGATCAATATGGTCGAACCCGACTTCGAGCGCGAAGCCTACCTGCAAAAACTGCTCGGCTGGGCCGATCAGTTCCGCAGCCTGGGCGTCTACGCCAATGCCGATTACCCGGCGGATGCCCGGCGTGCCCGCGAATACGGCGCGCGCGGTATCGGCCTGTGCCGCACCGAGCACATGTTCTTCCAGGAAGAGCGGCTGCCCGTCGTGCAGGCCATGATCCTTTCAGAGCCGAACAGCGAAGAAGAGGCAATCCAGCTTGAGAAGCTGCTGCCCTTCCAGCATGACGATTTCTACGGCATCTTCCGCGCCATGGAAGGCCTGCCGGTCATCATCCGACTGATCGACCCGCCGCTGCACGAGTTCCTGCCGGATCACGAAACCCTGGCGCTGCGGGCAGCCAGCCTGCGCGTCGTCGGTGACCGGCCCAACGAACTGGCCCACATCGAAGAGATGATGGAAGCGGTCAAGAGTCTGCGCGAGTTCAACCCGATGCTGGGCCTGCGCGGCGTGCGTCTGGGCATCATCCGCCCGGCCATCAACGCCATGCAGGTGCGGGCCATCTTCTCCGCCGCCTGCCAGTTGAAGAAAGAGGGGCTGGACGTAAATCCTGAGATCATGATCCCCGTGACCAACACCTACATGGAGGTCAAGACCATCCGCGAACTGATCATCGAGGTCGCTGACGAGGTCATGGCCGAGATGGATGTCCAGGTCGAGTACAAAGTCGGCACGATGATCGAACTGCCGCGCGCAGCCATCACCGCCGACCAGATGGCCGAATACTCGGAGTTCTTCTCCTTCGGCACCAACGACCTGACCCAGACGACGTTCGGCATCAGCCGCGACGACGCTGAGGGCAAATTCCTGCTCGATTACGTCGAGCGTGGGCTGCTGCCCAAGAATCCCTTCCAGGTGCTGGATGCCGAGGGCGTCGGCTACCTGGTCGATCTGGCGGTCCGCAAAGGCCGCGAGGTCCGGCCCGACATCGAAGTCGGCATCTGTGGCGAACATGGTGGCGACCCGGAAAGCATCGAGTTCTGCCATAAGACGCACCTGAACTATGTGAGCTGCTCGCCCTTCCGCGTCCCGATTGCGCGGCTGGCGGCGGCACACGCGGCCCTGGTGGAACAGGGCTTCAGCGCCAAAGAAGCAAAGCTTAAGTAACACACAGTACCTGAGCGGTTGTAGGGGGAGGGTTTGACGCCCTCTCCCACACCGCGCACGTCTAACGGCACGACATGTCGTGCCCTCGGAAAAGACACAAACAATCATGCACGAGTTATCCGTCACCCAAAATCTGCTCGACATCGTCCTGCAACATGCAGAAGATCACGATGCACGGCAGATTTCCGTGATTCACCTGGTGATCGGCCAGTTGGCCTCCATCGTGGATGACTGCGTGCAGTTTTACTGGGACATCATCAGCGCGGGCACCATCGCCCAGGGCGCGACGCTGGATTTTCAGCGCATCCCGGCTCAACTACACTGCGAGTCCTGCCAGCGGACCTATCCGCTCAGTGGAGACGATTGGATCTGTCCCTACTGCGGTTCGACTGCGGCGCGGTTGATGGCCGGGGAAGAATTCTACGTTGAGTTCGATTGAGGTAGAACAATGAGCAAAACTATCGATGTACGCGAAAACATTCTCAACGCCAACGATCAAATCGCTGCCGCCAATCGGGACTGGCTGGATCAAGCCGGTGTCTTCGCGCTAAACGTCATGGCCTCGCCCGGCGCGGGTAAAACCACGCTGATCGAGCAGACCATCGCCAGACTGAGCAAACAGCTAAATATCGCAGTGGTGGAAGGCGACATCGCCACCAGCATCGATGCCGACCGCATCGAGGTCGCGGGGGCCTCCGCCGTGCAGATCAACACCGGCGGCAACTGTCACCTGGATGCCGTCATGCTCCAGCAGGCGCTGCTGCAACTGATCGTTGGACGAGATCGACCTGCTGATCGTGGAAAACGTCGGCAACCTGATCTGTCCGTCCAATTTCCGGCTGGGAACCCACCGCAATGTGCTGGTGGCTTCCGTCCCGGAGGGTCATGACAAGCCCTATAAATATCCCGGCATGTATCGCGGCGTGGATGTGGTCCTCATCAATAAGACCGATCTGCTGCCCTACGTGCCCTTCGATATGGATAGTTTCCGCCGGGGAGTCGAAATTCTGAACCCTGGCGTTCAAGTTTTCCCGCTGTCTTGCCGTACCGGCGAGGGCCTGGATCAGTGGTTGGATTGGGTAACAAGCGGGAGTTTGCAGCGAGCATAAGACTATGGTCATGCAGCGGATTCAACGTTTCTTAGGGGGTGGAAGCCCCAAAACATCCTTGAGCGATTTTTACGGCTCGCTCTATCCTGAGGATGTGCGTTTCGCCCTCAGCCACAAACAGGCTCAACTCGGCAAAGCGGAAATTCGCTCGCTGATCGACCGTTTTTCTTACGAAGCGGTCTACCTGACCACCAAAGGCATGGCCTCCGTACCAGAGCGCCAGCGCAAGTTCCTCGAAGGCCTGACGCGCATTTACCGCCGGGCTGATTTTCATCTCGACGACTTACGCGAATTTCTCCGCCAGCAGAACGAACGCCTGCCCGATGATGTCCAACTGGGCAGCGCGAAGCTGCTGCAAATCAGCCGGGCGGGTTCCGAACACTGGCAGCAGGCCTTCCACGACCTGGCAGAACGGGCCTACGCTCAAAACAATCGGGCGCTGCCCTGCCTCGTCGCCTATGCCTCCATGCTCGGCTACCGGCACTTTGTCGAAGTCTTCAGCCGCGAGTCCCTGGGCAAAATCCAAATATTGATCCCGGTCTGGATGCTCAATCCGCAAGACGAACGTATGGGCTATGAGATCAGCCTGGGTGACGAAGTGGAAGTGCAGCCACAGTGGAAAAATGACTGCCTCTACGGCTCCTGGGTCTGTCTGCATACCGAATGCCCGATGAAGCACCGTTTTTGCAGCGATGCCATCTTCATCGACGACACCATCAGCAGCGGCGAGACCGCCGACAGCATGAAATCTTTCTGGCACAGCGCTTATGGTCTACAGGTCCCCAATGAGCGTATCCATGTGATCACGGACCTGCGACAACATTCAGCTAGCATCGACGAAGGAACAGACAATGCAAGCAATGAAGGGAATTCAGCCATTTGAACAAGCCATGATCTTGGCCGTCCTGGCAACGGCTGTGGTGGCGCTGGCCTATGCGTATTGGCTGGCGCGCCAGACTTTTGCTGCCGACCGGGGCAGCGAGGCCATGCAGCGCATCTGGGGATATATCCGCAGCGGCGCGAATGCCTACCTGCGCACGCAGCTGCGCACGATTGCCATCCTGATCGTGCTCCTCACCATCGCCATGTTCTTCAGCGTCGCTCTGGTCCGCCCGACCGGCGAGGCCAACGAACTGTTTTGCGAGGCGACCGTGCAGCAGGCTTACGCTCTGAACATCGCCGACAATACCAGCCTGACCGCCGACGAAGTGCTGGCCGCCCTGGCCGCACCGGAAATGACCGCCAAGCAGCTTGCTTCGGCCAACGGCTACGAAGCCTTCAACCCGGATCGTGTTTCGGCTGATCCCATATTGGTTGACTGCCCCGCCGCCGTGACCGGTGTCGCGGTAGGTCGTGCGCTGGCCTTTGCGATGGGCGCGATTTTCTCCGCAACCGTCGGCTTCATCGGCATGAACATGGCCGTTCAAGGCAACGTGCGCGTTGCGGCGGCTTCACGAGTCAGCTTCAAGAAAGCGCTGACGATTGCCTACCGTTCCGGCACGATCACCGGCATGTTGACCGATGGCCTGGGACTGTTGGGCGGCACGCTCATTTTCATCGTCTTCGGTAAAGCCGCGCCGGACGTCCTGCTGGGCTTCGGCTTCGGCGGGACGCTGCTGGCCCTGTTCATGCGCGTCGGCGGTGGCATCTTCACCAAAGCTGCCGACGTAGGCGCAGACCTGGTGGGCAAGGTCGAAGCCGGTATGGAGGAGGACGACCCGCGCAACGCCGCAGTGATCGCCGATCTGGTGGGTGATAACGTGGGCGACTGCGCCGGTATGGCCGCAGACATCTTCGAATCCTACGAGGTGACGATTGTCTCCAGCCTGATCCTCGGCCTGGCCCTGACCGCACTGACCGGCCAGTTGTTCTGGATCGTGCTGCCCCTGTTGGTGCGCGGTATCGGCGTCATCAGCAGCATCGTCGGCACCTACGCCGTCTCCCTGTGGACAACGGAGGATGCCGAACACGCGATGTACCAGAGCTATGAGCTTTCCAGCCTGATTACCATCACCAGCGCGTTCCTGCTGGCCTTCTTCTATGCCGGATCGCAAAATATCGGAGGCAGCCCGCTGGCTTATCTGTCCATCGGCTCGCTGGTAGCCGTTGGGGTCGCGCTGGCAGTCAGCTTCAACCCGATCACGTCCCTGGCAACCAGTGCCAACAGCGCGCGCGTGCAGACCATCGCCCGCGCGACGAGCTTCGGCCCGGCCCTGGTCATTCTGGAAGGTCTATCGCTGGGCTACATCTCCAGCGTCTGGTCGGTACTGGTGATCGTTGGCGCAATCAGCGCGTCAATTCTCGTCTACTCCGTCAACTTCCCGGAGAATTTGCAACTGCCGGTCATTGCGCTGGCTATCGTCCTGGCCCTCGTGGCCTTCGCGCGCGAACACCTGCGCCACAACACAATGGGCGGCATCTTCCGCGCCATGTGGATCGTCGTGGCAGGTCTGTTCCTTATCAGTATGCGGGTACCGGTCCTGGCCGATGGCTCGCCGGTGTCAACGGATCAGATTTTCACCTTCATCCTCTTCGGCGTCTCGCTGATCGGTGTCGGGATGCTCTCGCACACTGGCAATAACGTCAGCATGGATACCTTCGGCCCGATTTCCGATAACGCCAACGGCATCGCCGAACTGGCCGGAGAAGCCGATTTCGACGCCGACGCGCGCCAGATCCTGGCCGATCTGGATGCGGCAGGCAACACGACCAAAGCCATCACCAAAGGTATCGCCATCGGCTCGGCGGTGATCGCCGCCGTCTCGCTGTTCGGCGCTTTCTTTATCGACATCGAACGTGTGATGCCGATAGAGCGTCTGGAAGACTACACGCGCTCGATCAACCTGGCCGATCCACTCGTCTTCGTCGGTCTGCTGATCGGTGGCATGATGCCGCTGATCTTCAGCAGCCTACTCATCAAAGCGGTCAACCGGGCCGCAGGCAAGATCATGGCTGAGGTGCGGCGTCAACTGCGTATCCCGGCGGTCATGAACAGCGAAGAAACGCCCGATTACGCCAAAGCCGTGACCATCTCCACCCAAGCCGCACAATCTGAACTCGTGCCGCTGGGCCTGATCGCCATCCTGACGCCGATTGCCGTCGGGCTGGTGCTGAAAGAAGAGGCCCTGGGCGGTTTCCTGGCCGGGGTCATCCTGGTCGGCCAACTGCTGGCAGTCTTCATGGCGAACGCCGGCGGGGCCTGGGATAATGCCAAGAAATACGTGGAAGACGGTCACTTCGGCGGCAAAGGCACTGAGAATCACAAGGCCAGCGTCGTCGGCGATACCGTCGGCGACCCGCTGAAGGATACCGCTGGTCCCGCCCTGAACCCCATGATTAAGGTGATGAACCTCGTCGCCCTGATTATGGCCCCCATCATCGTACAAACGACGGACGCGACCCTGACTCTGGTGGTCGTTGCCGGTGTCAGCCTGGCCCTGGTGGCCTGGTCCGTGCATCGCAGCGACCGGCAGGAGCCTGTCGAGACCGTTGTCGGTACCAAACAGCCCAGCCCCACCATCTAGGGACTGAGCTGCCTACCCGAAGGACAGGGCTGATACGCATCAGCCCTGTTTTTTTGTGTTAGTAGGTTTGGGTGCGGCTGGCATGACGGAGTGTGCCCTCACAACGCATGAATTGGGAGAGCGTAGAGGCCATGTCCGCCCGGCGGATCGCAACCATCCGCTTCAGCGGTTTTCGAGCATTGTGATAGCTTTCGGTTTTGAAGCGAAGGTGGAAGAGACCCCTCAGGGCACCGGCTGTTCCTGTTGCAACGCCTCTGCAATGCCAGCGGCCCAGGCTTCGATGGCCGCCCAATCGCGGAAGTCGCCCAACGGCGCTTTGATCCCCCGCACGAGCACGCGCTCGGCAAAGTGGAGCTTCTTCATATCCAGCGCGCCATGAAAGAAGGCGATGTCGCGTGCGTGGATGCGTTCGGCGATAGGCCGCTGCGCCTCCGGGAAATCCCAGCCCTTCATCAACTGGACCGGATCACCCTCGCCAGTCGGCCCACTGGAAAACAACCAGACCGGCATCTTCGCCATCCAGACCTCGAAATCTTCGAGAAACTGAACCGCCTCTTTGCGCCACTGCCCGGCATAGACCGCGCTGCCCAGAACCAGTGCCTGATACGACTTGATGCTCTGCACAAGATCGACAGATTCCACATCCACTTGCAGCCCTGCCTCGCGCAGGGTATAGCCGATTCGCCCGGCGATCTCCGCTGTCGCGCCATACTTGCTGGCATAAGCCACTAACACGCGCGTCTCCATAAGTACTCTCCTCTCGCGTGAAACTAAAAATCATTAATTGCTTGATTAAAGACAATATCCTGGACCTGGACCTCAACGTAGGCCAGATCATAAGCCGGAAGCTGCCAGACTCCTCGGCCTACCACAGGTAACTTCAGGCCATTAAACTCACCATATTCGGTCATCGGCGCAGTCCAGGTCCGTATCTCGAAGCGGCCCTCGAACTCGCCATAGCGCTGGGCTGAAAAGCTGAGCATCCGGCCTGTATCGTCGAAATACATCCGCCCCGTGACGCTTTTCCCGCTGTCGTTCAGAGTGACATCGGCAGCGTGATCGTCCACTGCCCCCCAGGTGATATTCTGGCCCAGGTAGGCGCTGGGGAACCAGGCCATCTCCTGTAAATAGCGGATCATCGTGCCTTGATCGACCTCGTCGCCCTGCCCATCCACGACAGTAAACAGGCCCGCCAGCTTGCCCAACATGTGGCCGTGCCCATTGCGGAAGGTATCGGTCGCCCGCATCAGGGGCAGACCATAGAATTTGAAGCGCGCTTTCCACAGGAAGGCGGGCGGGTCCGTCCGGTAGACCTGATCGACCTGAATAGGCAGCCAGGGCTTATCCAGCGCCATACGGAACCTGCCGCTGTAGCGCACACGGGCCGTCTCGATCCAGGGCTGGCCGACGACCCCGCTGTAGCGCATGTAGCGCTGTACTGGCGCGGGCAAGCCCGCCAGATCGGCCTCGGTGACGACCGTCGAAGTTGTGCTTCGAGTCTTCAGCGTATCCGGTTCTTTGGTCAGCAAGGTTCCACTCCTGCACTATCAAGCCCAATTGCCTCGACAGGCGAGCCACAATACGCGCATCCAGGGCGTCAGTTATATTCAGCCTATGTGAAAGCGCGGCAGGCTGGCAGTGAAGGACATCACACCGTATTGCGCAGCTTGTCAACTGCAATCTTGGGGCACGGGGATAGATATGGTAAAGTAGTAGAGGAAAGCAGCGCATTGAAGGAGTATCACCGTGCAATTCGGCATTCTGGTTCTCAGCCTGATCGTTCTGGTAGACTTTTTCTTTATGGTCTTTGTGATGCGAATGGTCCTGACGGAACCGCCGCACAAACATCCTGCACAGCATCCTTTTGCGCTCGAATACGGTGCCCCTGAAGAACCAGCCAAAGACGCTGCTCCAGCACCCGCAGAAACTGAAACCACTGAGACTACTGGCGATACCAGCGAACAATAGGGCCAATTGGCGCATTGACAGATCATACCCAGTCCAGTATGCTGAGTGCAGTGCGAAAGTGGAGTTTATTATGACCAGTTGTTGTATCTGTCTGAAGCAGGGACGTTGCGTACCCCTTTAGGCAGTAATCGGTCCAGAATCTGAAACCGGCCAGCCCGACGGAGCGCGGAAACGTCCCTGAGATGTGTGACGTAACGCGCTTTTTTGTTGTCTGCTGGCCGTTTTATTTTGTGAGAGGGAACATGATCGCAGCCATAGCAAGCCCGCAAACCCGGACACTGGAAGAGCAGATCGGCCATACGCCCCTGCTGAGCTTCCGCCGCATCACCGCCCATCTGCCGCAGAACGTGCAGATCTTCGCCAAAGCCGAGTGGGTCAACCCTGGCGGCAGCATCAAAGACCGCGCGGCTTACTGGATCATCAAAGAAGCTGAGGCCAGCGCTGCGCTGCGCCCCGGCATGACTCTGGTGGACAGCACCAGCGGCAATACCGGCATCGCCTACGCCATGATCGGTGCGGCGCGGGGTATCCCGGTCAAGCTTTTTGTGCCCGCCAACGCCAGCCCGGAACGTCTGGCGATTCTGCGCGCGTATGGGGTGGATCTGGTGCTGACGGACCCGCTCGAAGGCTCCGACGGCGCGATCATGGCCGTGCGCGATCTGGTTCAGCGCGAGCCGGAACGCTACTTCTACGCCAATCAGTACGACAACCCGGCCAACTGGCACGCCCATTACGAAAGCACCGGCGTCGAAATCTGGAACCAGACCGAGGGCAGCGTGACTCATTTCATAGCCTGCCTGGGCACCAGCGGCACACTGATGGGCACGGGCCGCCGCCTGAAAGATTATGACCCGGACGTGCAGGTGATCTCGCTCCAGCCCGATTCGCCCTTTCACGGCCTGGAGGGACTCAAGCACATGGCGACGGCGATCAAGCCCGGCATCTACGACGCCTCCCTGGCTGACCGCAACATAACCGTTGGCACCGAAGCCAGCTACGCGATGGCCCGGCGGCTGGCGCGTGAAGAAGGCTACCTGGTCGGCATCAGTTCCGCTGCGGCCATGCTGGGTGCGATGACACTGGCGAACGAACTGGCCGTGCGCGGCGAACCCGCCGTGATCGTGACCGTCTTCGCCGATAACGCCTACAAATACCTCTCCGAATCCTTCTGGACGGAATAGACAGCGGGCACGCCATACACAAATTTGACTCGTAGGGGCACAGTCCGCTGTGCCAGTCATCCCGAACAAGATCCACATTACGAAACGTTTGTAGGGGAGGGTTTGAATCCCTCCTCTACACATAATTGTTGCGGCTTCCCTCTTCCCATTATCGACCTTTTCGCTTATGCTGTACCGGGTCAGGAGGGATGATAATGGTTCAACTCAAAACTTATACCAACGCTACGATTCCGAAGGGCTACGCGCAGCAAATTCTCGATTTCGTCCGCATTCACTGGTACGACATATATAAAGACAGTCTGACCCCGGCGGCTGGCTCGCCGAACCTGGACCCGGTCTTCCACGTGCTGGTCGAGGAGGAGGCGCTGTACAGTTCGGCGACCGTCGTCCGCAAACGCATCGAGCACGCGGGCGAATCCTTCATGTGTTACGGTCTCAGCGCCGTGATGACTTATCCGTACTGGCGTAAGCGTGGCTATGGCCGTCAGGTCGTGGACGCCGCCACCGCGTCCATTCGTGCCGCGCCGGATGCTGACATCGCCTGGCTGCAAACCGAGCCAAAACTGGAAGGCTTCTACAACCAGGCCGGATGGACGCATCTGCCCAAACTGCACACCCTCAGCGGCGACCCGGCTCAGCCGCAGGACGAAGGCAGCTTTGCGATGATGCTCTTCGTCTCGGATCTCGGCGTCCGGCACCGGCCTGACTTCGAGGCGGCCCAGCTTTATCTGGGTGAATACCTGTGGTAGCGCCCGCCATCCTGCGGCATAATCAGGCATGTGGACACAATTCACCATACGCGAATGATGACAAGAGACAATATTGGATGGAGACTATCCCTTGACCGAGTTTCGCATTGAATCCCTGCTCGCGGCGCGCCAGTTTGTGGCCCCGCAGCTTGTCGGCAACCGTATTTACTTCATCAGCAACCTCAGCGGCCACATGAGCCTCTACGCGATGGATCACGGCGGCTCGGTGCCGGAACCACTGCTGCCGCCCAACGTCGTGCTGCAAAATCCGCACCTCGTCGACGGCTACAGCTATTTCGTCTTCCCCAAGTTGAGCCAGATTCTGGTCATGCTGGACGACAACGGCGACGAGAATTACCAGCCAGTCGTGCATTCCGGTGGACGGCGGCCTGCCCGAAGCGGCCTTCGGCGATACCTTCAACAACTACCGGGTCCACCTGATTCACTGCGACCCGGAGTTCAATATCGTCTTCTTTACAGCTGAATCACGACAGGAAGCGGTCAACACCGCCTTTCGCTGCAACCTGGAAACCGGCGAGGTTCAGGCCATTTTCGATAGTCCCTGGGCCGCGTATCCCGATGGGGTCAACAGCGACCAGAATCAGGCCATCCTCATCGACGGCTACACCGTCGGCGATCACGTGCTGTATCACTGGGATGGCCGCGAGACTCGCCTGCTCTACGGCATCCCGCTGGAGGAGCGCAGCGAGGGGCAGGAGGTCCCGCTCAGCAGCATTGGCAACAGCCACTTTGTCGATGAGGATCGCAGCCTGATCTTCGTGACCACGCTCTTCGACGACGCGGGCGGCCTGGGTTGTCTGGACCTGGCCCAGCCGGAGCCGCTTCAGCCGGTGACGCTCAAGGGTCTGATTCACCGGGGCGCAGGCGAACTGACCTTCCTCAAGCAGATGAGCGGCGTGCGCTACGTCCTGGGCTTCAACATCGACGGCGTCTCCTGGCTCTACGAGGCCCGATACGACGTAGCGTCACGGACCATGACGGCGGAGCGTGTGCTCTGCGGCCAGGGCGAGATCGCCAGCGGCGTGCTCGAATCCCACAGCTACGATAAGATCGGGGACCGTCACATTGTCTCCTACTCGACGGCGACTTCGCCGACGCAGATTTACACGCTGGAAGGGCCGGATCGTCACGTCATCCAGCACACCCGCGAGCGCGTCCTGGGCATCCCGACGGAACTGCTATCCGAAGGCGAAGACGCCTCCTTCGAATCGCATGACGGCCTGCGCATTTCGGCGCGGCTCTATCTCCCGGCAGAGTCGCTGGGTTACGATGCCCCCTATCCGCTGGTCTACTATGTGCATGGCGGCCCGCAGGGTCAGGAGCGGCCCGATTTCGCCTGGTTCTCCATGCCGCTGATCCAGTTCCTGACGCTGAAGGGCTTCGCCGTCTTCGTGCCCAACGTGCGCGGCAGCACCGGCTACGGCCTGAGCTATACCAAGCAGGTCGATAAGGACTGGGGCGGCCAGGATCGCCTGGATCACGTTTACGCCATGACCGAAGTGCTGCCCAAAGATTCGCGCCTGGATACCAAACGGGCCGGAGTCGTGGGCCGTTCCTACGGCGGCTACATGACACTGACGCTGGCCTTCCGTCACCCGGAGCTGTGGCGCGGGGCGGTCGATATGTTCGGCCCCTACGATCTGCTCAGCTTCAGCGACCGCATCCCGCCCACCTGGAAGCCCTATTTCGTGATCGCGCTGGGCGACCCGGTCAAAGATCACGATTTCCTGGTTGAACGCTCGCCGCGCACGTATATGCAGCAGCTCAGCGCGCCCATGCTGGTGATCCAGGGCAAGAACGATCCGCGCGTGGTCGAACCCGAATCGCGCGATGTGGTCGAGGCGCTGCGCGAGTCCGGCAAGAGTATCGACTATCTGATGTTCCCGGACGAGGGCCACGACGTGCTGAAATACGACAACCGCGTCCGCTGCTACAACGCCATCGTCGATTTCTTCGCGGCCCATCTATGACATATCCTTATGTCCAGAACACGAAAATTGGCCTTGTTTTGACGAAAGGAATCTGCCATGTCCGAACCCGTTTATCACCTGGCCCAGATCAACATCGCCCACGCGCGCTACCCGCTGGACGACCCGCGCATGGCCGACTTCATGAACAATCTGGCGCGCATCAACGGCCTGGGCTATGAGACGCCGGGCTTCGTCTGGCAGTTGGTCAACGCGGACGGCAACTCGACCAGCTTCAGCGTCTTTGGCGATGCGCTCAACATCGTCAATTACACCGTCTGGGAGACGATTGAGGCGCGTCTTCGACTTCGCCTACAAGAGCGAACACGTCGAGTTCTTCCGCCGCCGACGCGAATGGCTGGAGCCGATCCCGGACATGCCCTCGCTGGTGATGTGGTGGATTCCGGCGGGTCACATCCCCACGCTGGACGAGGCCGAAGCCAAGATTCTCTACTTCAAGGACCACGGGCCGACGCCGCTGGCCTTCAACTTCAAGCAGCGCTTCACGCCAGAAGAGATGTTGGCTCAGGAATCGAGCTGAATCACCTGCTCAACCTGCGGGCTGCCATAGTCTGCCGCCCCGGTCCAGGACCACAGGTTATCGAGCATCTGGACCCGTACCGGCTGGTGAGTGTGGCCGCATAGAACAGTCAGACGCTGCTGAGGGTGCCGCTGCATGATCTCCACCAGCGCATCCCCCAGCGCCTGGCAGCCGAAATGGGGCAGAAATTCCTCGCCGGACGGCTCACCTTCGTTGACACAGCCCGCCTCGAAGGGCGGCACGTGAGTCAGCAGATAGACCTGCTCGTAGTGGGCCAATGCTGCGGGCAGCACCTGCCGCACATGCGCCGCGGCCCCATCGCCCAGCCGGTTCAGCAGCCCCAACCTGCCCGCCTTATCCAGGCCGATGAAATCCTGGATCAGCGCGTAATCGGTCATCATGATTTCAGAGCCTTCGTAATCGCCCATCCGGCCATCGGCCCAGCCATCATGACCGATCAGCGCGGTCGTCGGCGTCAGTTCGACCACGCCGGAATCGTTGAGCCAGTGCAGATCGACCGTGCGGGCGCAGGCATCGCGGACGATCTCCGTGACCGCTTCGAAGCTGCCCCGGTAGAAATCGTGATTGCCCAGTACGAAGTAGATTGGGCGCTGGAGATTTTTCGCCAGAGTTTGCAAATAGAAGGCTACATTAGGCGCTTCGCCAATGTCGCCAGAGATCAGCACCGCATCCGGCGATTCCCGCAGGATGGCGCTCGTCAGGCGGTCGAGTTCCGGTGTCTGTACGAAATTGAGATGGATGTCAGTCAGCCAGGCAAGACGCATGGTTCACCCCATGAGTTGTTCATGCAGCTATGCTATCACTATCCGGGATTTCGTGCTGGAACAATTCGCGGAGGTTCTGCGAAAATCAGCAGCCTATCATCGCCATGACCGGCAGCACAGGGCCACCGATCACAGCGCGATTGCTCAGGGTTTAACGCGCACCCTGCCCCGTCACCGAAATATCGACCGGCGGGCGCAGTTCGGCGCAGACGGCCAGCGCCTCGTGAATGTTGTTATTCACGAAGTCATCGACCAGTTCTTCGTCCACCTGATTGTCGTTATCCAGCGCGGTGAAGGCCTGCTGCGTCAGGATGTAATCGAAGCGCGGTGCCCATTTACGCGCGCCCAGACGGGCCGTCGTCGAGCAGTTGTCGATCATATAGGCCACGCCTTTGTAATCCATATAGGGATTCAGCGAATCGACGCTTTCGATGATCGACTCGTTGGCGATCTCGGTGAAGGGGTGGCCGTGTTCTTTCAGCAGGTCGATCTGGGCCATCATCGTGGCGATGTACACGCCCGCCGTCACCGGGTCCACCGGGATAGCGTCCGGGTCGCGTTTGGCGCGCACCTTCTCGCCCACCTGCCACATCTCGGTGCCGTCGATCTTGCCCATCGGGTAGCGTTTGTGCCGCTGGTCCGCTTCCACCACGCTGCGGATCTCATTGCCGCTGGCGACATCCTAGTAGATTTCCATCAGGATCTCGAAGGCCGGGTGATAGGCGGCGGAATAAGCCTTCATGAAGATGGTGCGGTCGTCCTCGTTGAAGGACTCGAAGACCGCCAGAATGCCCTGTTTGGAGATCATCTTGCTGATCGGCCCGGTGATCGCCTCGACCGAATGGTTGAAGGCGTCTTCCTGGCTCATGCCATGGGCGATAAACCAGCGGTACAGCGACTCGACAATGCCATGCACCGCCCCCAGCAAAATGCCGCGCTCGCCGAAGATGTCGGATTTGTACTCGGATTCCAGCGTGGTCTGGAAGATGATCGGCGCGCCGATGGCGACCGCCCAGCCCAGCGCATAATCGGTCGCGTGACCATTCACGTCCTGATGAATAGCGAAGCTGGAGTTGATGCCCGCGCCGTTGATCTCCTTGCCCTGCTCGTAGAGGCGGCGCACCGACGGTCCCATCCCCTTCGGGCACACGCCGATCACGTTGATGTTGTCGGGGAAATTGTCGCCGACATTGCGCAGATGCCCCAGCAGGAAGCCGTGCGACAGGCCGAGGGTCGTGCCGGGTCGCATCGCCTCGAAAATGCGCTGGTAATTCTGGCATTGGGCCGCGTCCGAAATCAGCAGAATCGTCAGGTCCGACTCATGGATGACCGCGTACATCTCGCCCAGGGTGCCGTTGGCCCGGGTAAAGCCCGCCGCCTCCGCGCCAGGAATCGACGAGGACCCTTCGCGCAGTCCCACCTTGACGACAATATCCGTGCCTTCCAGCGAATCGCGCAGATTCTGGGCCTGGGCTGGCCCTTGAGACGACCAGCCGATCACGCCGATCTGCTTGATGCCTTCGAAGGCTTTCGGCAGCAGCGGAAACAGATTGCGCCCGCCGCGCACGATGTATTCTTCGGTATCTCCCACCTGGATCAGTTCTTTGGTGAAGACCTTGCTCTCAAAATTCAGTTTCATGATCCTTCTCTCATTTGATGATAGCCTGGCGCAACCGCCCTATGTTACCTCATGTCCCGGCGAACAGTGAAGACACAAGGTCTGACTGGCCCTATGCGGATGGCGTCAGAGATCAGCACCACATCCGGAGATTCGCGCCGCACGACGTTTGCAGGCGGTTCAGACTGGTCGGCAGTACGAAATTGAGGTGGATGTCCGTCAGCCAGACAAGGCGCATCACGTATCGGTCGATTTCAAAACATCAATAAACGCGCTGGCTTTCAGAATCGGAATACCTGCAAAGGTGTCGAGTGACAGTAAATCGCTGTCACCGGAAACAATATGGGTTGCTCTACCCCCAACTGCTGCCTCCAGAACTTTTAGATCATCCTGATCACGAAGCCTTTCCAGTGTGAGCGACTTAGGTTCAACAAGAGCCACGAGCTTGACAAACTCTGCAACCAATTCAGACGACGTTTTGCCGCTGAGCGCGACATACTTCTCAAGTTTCGGCTTGTTGAGCGTTGCTTCAAGTTCTTGAATCAAAGCATTAGAACTCAGAAGGATAACGCCATTCTCGATTGCAGCCTCGAAAAACTGTCTCGGCGTCCCTCCCCATAGGAACGCCGAAACAGTCGTATTGGTGTCAACCACAACCCGCTGCACTGCTCAGCCTAATCCTCGTCCGCGTCCTTATCCTGCGCCGTCTTCTGTTCTGCGCGCAGCTCATGAACAACGTCGTTTATCATCGCCGTGACTTCATCTTCGCTCATCCCGGCATGGTCGGCACGGAAGGCCTCACGAACGGCATCCAGCGAGTGATCAAGGGAGTGCCAGCCTTCCATGCGCTCAATTTCTGCCTCCAGGAGGAGGGCAACCCGTTCGTCACTCAATACACCTTGCGCCCGCGCCTTTTCGACCAACTTTTCTGGCAAACGTAGGGTGACATCGACATCGGTCATCGTTTATTCTCCGTGTCTGGCTCCTGCCATTATAAACCAGAATATGTCGGATTAGAGTGACTTGCTGGGATCACGCGCAATGACAGGCTTACAGCCGCGCCTTCATCGCCTGGGCCAGATAATGCGCCGTCGCCATGATCGGCAGCATGGGGTTGACCCCCGGCGCGTTGGGCAGCACGCTGCCATCGGCCACAAAGAGATTGCGGACTTCGTAGCTCTCGCCCTCCGGCGAGACCGCCCCGACCGCGCTGGAGCCGCCGATGCGGCAGGAACTCATCTGGTGAGCGCTGTAGAGCGCGAAGGCATGGCGCGCCATCCCGGCAGCTTTGACCCGCGAGAGAAAGCGGTCCAGATCCTCGCCGGCGGTATAGGGTCCCAGATGCTGGTGCGGCCCGTAGATCTCCTGCGCCCCGGCAGCGGCATGGACCTTGATCGCCTCCAGCAGGCCGCGCATCAGATGTTTGCCGTCGTAGGGATGCAGATGGTAATGCAGCAGCGGCTCGCCCGCCTCGTTGACCGTGACTTGCCCGCCGTAGCGGTCGCGCGTCAGAACGATGATGTCGGCGAAATGGGCGATGCGCTGCATGACACGCTTGTGATGGCGGCCCGACTGCCAGGGGAAGGCGCTGGCGGCCAGCCCCGGATGCATCGGCGCGGTCTCCATCCAGACGCCGTAGCCCTGCCCATCCAGGTTGGCGAAGTGGCGCGAGACTCGTGTCTGCGGCGCGCCCTCCCAGCCCTTGATCGGCTGCTCGAAGCGGCTGGCGACCAGCGTCGTCGGGTGCAGATGCAGATTCGCCCCGACATGCGCATTGCTCAGGCCAGAGCGCAGCAGCAGCGCTGGCGTATGAATCGCGCCTGCGGCCACGATGACCAGTTTGGCGCGCACCGTCAGCGAGATCGTCTCGCCGCCGGGAGTCTGCACGCGGATCTCGGCCCCCTGCGCCGTCCCCTGCTCGATCAGGATGCGTTCGACCTCCGCGTTGACCAGAATTCGCGCGCCATGATCCTGTGCATCCTGCAAATAAGTCTTGAGCGTGCTTTGCTTGGCTCCAAAGCGGCAGCCGTAGCCGCAGAAGCCGCAGTCGTCGCAGCCGCTGACGTTGCGCGGGATGACATCAACGGCATAGCCCAGCGCTTTGCAGCCGTCTTCCAGCGCCTGATTGAGCGGGTTGGCCTGGCTCTCCTCGGTGGTGACGTGAATGCGCTGGCGAACCGCTTCCAGGCTGTGCTGGTAAGCCTCACTGGTCGCGCCGCTGAAGCCATAGTCCTCGGCCCATTCCCGAAGCACGTAATCTGGGGGCCGCAGCGAGGTAGTCCAGTTGACCGTCGTGCCGCCGCCCAGCGTGCTCCCGGCCAGCACGTTCATACTTAGATCGGCGGTGGTGAGCAGTGCGCGGCGTTCGTACATGTGCTCGCTGCTGTCGTATTCCGCGCCGTGAAAATCCGCCTCGGCCCGGTAGCCGCCCTTCTCAGCCACGATCACGTCGAAGCCGGCAGCGCTCAGTTCGCTGGCGACCACGCCCCCGCCCGCGCCAGAACCAATCACCAGCGCATCGGCATAGAGCGTCTGCGCCGAGTCGATCCGCAGCGGCGTTAGCGTGCGCGGACAATCGGCCATCGCCCCCGGCGGGCCGCTGTATCCCAGGCTGGGCCAGGTCGGGTTGGGCTGCTCATCGACCATGACGGCATAGAAGACCGCCAGCGTCAGGCGTTTAAGGCTCTGGAAGAGTTTGCGCGCCATTGGGAAAGGACTCTGCCCCCAGGCCAGCAGCAGGGCCTCGCGCTCCGCAGTGGTCATCAGTGAAAAGGGTAGCGCCAGCCCCACCGTCAGACCGTTGAAGAGGCCGATCTCGATCAGCGCCAGAAAGAGCTTGAGCATCCGCCGGTCGGGGGCGTAGGCAACGCTGTCGATGATGTCAGGGAGGCGGTCACTGTCGCAGAGATCCGAGGCTTTGAGGCGAAACAGCGCGGGGTCGTCGCCTGCCTCAGCATCGAGCATGGGGACAAAGGTATCACAGACGGCTGTGAGAATCGCTTTTTCCCTCGCATCGAACATGAATGGTACTCCATCAATCGCGCTGTGACGATTATACTGGGATAGATTGCCACATTACGGCGTCCATAACAAGCTACCTAAGGCAAAATGGTGACGAACGACGAAACTGAGGAGGATTTCGAGAGCCTGTTGAGCCGCGTCCAGGCCCAACCGGAGGATCAGCGCGCGCTGCTGGACCTGGCGGACCTGTTCCTGGCGGAGACGACGACCCAGGCACAGCGCCGCCAGATTCGCGCGGCTCTCAACACCCCGGCGCATAAGTTGGCCTGCGAGAATCTCTACTTCGATGGCGTGGGCATGGAGACCCCGGAACCCTTTGTCCAGCACATCCTGGCGCTGTTGTTCATGAGCAGCGGTTTCGGCGACCGTGAGACCGCCCGGCGCATCCTGAGCGAGCTGCACGTCTTCGCCGGTCATCATGGTCTCGACTTTGAGGCGCACTACAGCGCCATTCGGGACCTCCCCGGCGCGCGGCGCGGTCAGGGGTCCCGGCGGCGCTATCTGCTGCTGAATGCCGGGCTGCTGCTGGTCCTGTTGATTGGCGTGGTACTCATCCAGCGGGTCCCCTCCGGCTGGCAGATTCCGCTGCAAATCGCCCTCTTCATCGCCCTGCTGGGCGCGCAGTTGGCCCTGCTCTACCGCTCTCTGGCCTGATCGAGATACATCCGCTATGATTACGCCTATGGACCCCAAAATCACCATTCGCCACCAGCACCGCCGCAATTTGATGATGCGTGCCGTGCGCGGCGGCCTGGAGGTCTACGTCCCGCTGTGGATGCAGAAGGACAGCCCACAGGTGCGCCGCTTTGTCGCCGAAGGCGTCAAGAAGCTGGCCGATAAGGTGCCGCCCGAACTGCCGCAGCACAGCACGCGCAAAGCACTGCGTGCGATGGTCAAGCGTTGGGCCGCCGTGCTGGAGGTCGAGCCAGGACGCATCACATTTAGGACTATGCAGCGCAAATGGGGATCCTGCTCCAGCCGCGATAACATCACGCTCAATGCCTCGCTGACGGGCATCCCGCCGCATCTGGCCGAGTACGTGATCTTGCACGAACTGGTGCATCTGCGCGTTTTCAATCACGGCAAGGACTTCAAAGCGCTCATGCGCCAGCACATGCCGGATTTCCGCGAGCGCGAGCGTGAACTCGACCAGTATCACCCATAAGGACTATTGTAATATGCCATCGAAGGGTCATTCTATTGACACGCAGAGGACGCTATGACTGATCTACAACCGATGATTGACGCCGCTCGCCAGGCTGCCGCGCTGTGCCGCGAGGTCCAGATGCGCTATCTCGCCAGCGAGTCGGTCGCTCAAAAAGCCGGTGCTGAACCGGTCACGATTGCCGATTACGGCGCGCAGGCGATTATCTGCCGGGCGATCAGCCAGGCCTTCCCGGACGACGCGATCATCGCCGAAGAAGGCGGCAGCCAGTTCGCCGAACTCATCAGCAGCGGCGACCAGCAGACCGTCAGCGAATTGATCGGCGCCGTGCTGGGCGAGCCGGTCAGCGTGGCGCAGGTGGTCCAGTGGCTCGATTACGGTCAGGAGCGCAGCGCCGCCCGCACCTGGGTCATCGACCCGATTGACGGCACCAAAGGTTTCATCGCCCTGCGCCAGTATGCCATCGCCATCGGCCTGCTGATCGACGGGCAGGTACGCGAGGGGGTCATGGCGACACCGGGCTACCACGATCAGGGCGCGATCTTCTACACGGCGGACGGCGGCACCTTCGCCGAAGCCTTAAGCGGAGGCAGCGCGCAGCAGGTCCACGCCTCCCAGCGGACGGAGCCAGCCAGTCTGGTCGCGCTGGAAAGCTTCGAGAAAGCCCATTCCAGCCAGAGCCTGACCGAACAGCTGCGCGAACGGGCCGGATTCGGCGCGGCGCAGGTGATCCGCATCGACAGCCAGGAGAAATACGCCCAGGTGGCGGCGGGCGATGCCGATATTTACCTGCGGCTGCCCAATCCGGGCAACACCCGGCCTCACATGAGTTGGGATCACGCCGCCGGGGTCGCGCTGGTGCAGGCAGCGGGCGGGGTCGTCAGCGATGTCGACGGCTCGCCGCTGGATTTCACGCACGGCAAAACGCTGGCGGCCAACAAAGGCATGATCGTCGCCAATCCACGCATCCACGCCCAACTGGTCAAGGCCGCGATGGCTCTACAGAGCGAGCAGCATGGCTGATCGAGTCGATTCCCTGGTCGAGATGGTAGCCGTCTGGGAAGACGTCCGGGTGGAACCGCACCGCTTCGGCGGGAAGGAGTTCCTCTGGCAGCGGGTCGAGATCGGTCACGTGCATCGCAGCGGGCTGGTGGACGTGCCCTTTACGCGCCGCATCCGCGAGCAGTTGGTCACGGAGAACCTCGCCCGACCGCATCACATTCAGCCAGAGAGCGGCTGGATCAGCTACGTCATGCGCAGCGACGCCGATCTGGAGCACGCGCGCTGGCTGCTGCGCCTCTCCTACCTGCAAAAGCGCCTGCGCCGTGACTCAGCGGCCCGCGACCGGCTGGAGATCGAGCTTGCGCAGTTGACCAGCGACCCGGCCCTGCGCGATTTCAGCGCTTGAAGCTTATTCTCCTGGCCGATGCACGCCGGCCAGCGAGTCGATCCGCTGGTTTTGCAGTTCGATCATCTGCATGATCTTATCCAGCTTGCGATGCAGGTCGGCGATTTCCAACTCGGTCTTGATGTTGACTTCGAAATCGTTGCGAGCCACCGCACGGTCCTTCTTGGCCTGCCGGTTCTGCGACATCATAATCACCGGGGCCTGAATAGCGGCCAGTGTACTCAGCGCCAGGTTGAGCAGAATGAAGGGATAGGGGTCAAATGCGCCTAAGCCCAACGCGACATTTAGCCCGATCCACACCGTCATCAACAGGCCAAAACCGATCAGAAAAGGCCAGCTTCCGGCGATGATGGCGATGCGATCCGCCAACTGGTCGCCGCGTGTGGCTCGCCCTGCCAGTTCATCGTAGACGTCATCGGTCACGGTATGATAGCGCAAGCTGCGGATGAGTTCCTGCGCCGCCGGGCTGAGCAGGTTGTCCAGATTTTGAATCTGGTCGATCAACTCCTGAATGTGATCGCCAGTGTTCTCTGTTTCTTTCATCGCATTGAGCGCCTTCGCATCCATAGACATAGCACACCTCCAGCAGGGTCAATTCTACCATTGTGGATCAGACCGCCTGCCCCGGCAATCCAGCCTATTTGTTGGGGCCAACGCACGTTCGAAATACCCAAAGGAATCGATTGCACGGCGATTTGCTATAAATCCTGCGCAAGGTCATCGTCCTCTGAGTGCATTATGCAGGTTGCACAAATCAACTTGTTTACGCCATAAACTAGTTTATAATGACAATGAACGAATTTGACGTAAATAGGACACCTGTAAAATGAACACCCCCAATGTCGAAAAACTCATTCACCAGACCAGACGCTATGAGTTCCAGGACGGTCTGCGGGACATACAGTTGGCGGTCGTCCTGCTGGGCATGGGCATCGTCACCTGGTTTGTCTTTGACCACATGGACCTGTGGATTCAGGCGGTCGTCTACTTGAAGCAGTCGCTGGGTGCCCTGACCGGGTGGGTTGTCATGCTGATCGTGCTGATCCCCTCGGTGCTGGGTCTGCTGGCCCTGCCGCTCATGCGGCGGCTGCGGCAGCGCTGGTTGTGGCGCGACAGCGGCATGGTGCGCTCAAAGCGCCAGGCGGTGCCGCGCTCGGTGAACCTGATCGCCAGTGGGATCGTGCTGCTCGGTATTGCGCTGGGTGTCAGCCTGCAATGGGCGGGCAGCTCAGGCGATTTCATCTTTCTGCGGGTGCTGTTCGTCGCCAGCGGCTGGTCGCTCGGCTATACATTGGCGGCGCTGGGTCGCAATCTCGATCTGCCCCGCTACGTGACCAGCGGCATCGCCGGCGCAGCCCTGTCTACATTGCTGCTGCTGCCTGCCCTGACCGTCGGGCAAACCGGGCTGCTCTTTGGCCTGCTGTGGTTCGTCCTCCTGGTCGCCAGCGGCTACGGCCCGCTGCGTCAGGCGATGCGTGAGGCACAGCGCAATGGATGAAATCAAGGCCATTGCGGATCTCGACCGGCTGATTCACGAACCGGCCCGGCTGGCGATTGTGGCGGTGCTCTCGGCTTGCGAGAGCGCCGACTTCAAGTATCTGCTAAACGCGACCGACCTGAGCAAGGGCAACCTCTCGGCGCAGCTTCGTAAGCTGGAGGAGGCGGGCTACGTGGCCGTCACCAAGAGCTTCAAGGGGAAATATCCGCACACTGATTGCGCCCTGACAGCGGAGGGGCAGCGCGCCTTCAAGACCTATTGGGCACAGTACCGCGCCCTGGACGAACACCTGCACCAGCCCTGAAGCTCAGAGCAGGTTCACCGGGTCAATATCGACCAGCCAGTCGCGCGGCAAATCCAGACCATCGAGCGCCAGCGTCGGGTCCGGGCTGCGCAGGATCAAATGCCAGCGGTAGACCTTGTTGATGCGGGCGTAGAAACAGGGCGCGGGGCCGATCATCTCCGTGCCGCTCAGGCCGCGATGCTGGATCTGCCGCTGAATCAACCGGGCGGCGCGTTCCGCTTCTTCGCGGACGCGAGTCTCATGCGGCATCTGCACGACGATACGCGCCAGCCTGCGATAAGGCGGATAGCCTAGCTCGCGGCGGTAGGCGATCTCGCGCTGGAAGAAGCGGGCGTAATCCTGCGCCGCGGCGGCCTGAATGACGTAATGCTCCGGCTGGTAGGTTTGCAGCACAGCCCGGCCCCCCAGCAAACCACGTCCGGCCCGGCCCGCCACCTGAGTCAGCAGTTGGAAGGTGCGCTCCCCGGCGCGAAAGTCCGGCAGATTCAGACCCACATCCGCGCTGACCATACCGACCAGCGTCACCAGCGGCAAATCCAGCCCTTTGGCGACCATCTGTGTGCCGATCAGCACATCGGCCTTGCGCTCGATGAAGCGCTGCAAGCAGTTCTTCATGATCGCTGGGCGTGCGCGCCGTATCGGCATCCCAGCGCAGCACCCGCGCCATCGGGAAGCGGCGGTGCAGTTCCTCCTCGACCTGCTGCGTCCCCGCGCCAAAATACTTGATACGCCGCGAGCCGCAGTTCGGGCAGGTGAAGGACGGCACTTTCTCGAAGCCGCAGAGATGGCAGTGCAGCCGGTCGTCATGATTGTGATAGGTCATCGGCAGGTCGCAGTTCGGGCACTGCTCGACATAGCCGCAGTCCCGGCAGAAGACGTAGGTATTGCTGCCGCGCCGGTTGAGGAAGAGCATGGCCTGTTCCTGGCGTTCCAGCACGGTGTTGAGGGCATCGCGCAGCGCCCGGCTGAACATGCCTGTATTGCCCGCCTTGAGTTCGCGGCGCATATCGACCACCTCGACCGGCGGCAGGTCGATGGTCAGCGCATCCTCGGCCCGCGCCGGATAATAGCGCGCCAGCACACCTTCCCGCTCGGACTGCTCCAGGATGCGCGCCCGGTGCCCCATGATGCGCTGCGGCAGTTCCAGCAGCTCAATATCGCCGCGCTGCGCCCGGAAATAGCTGGCGACATCCGGCGTGGCGCTGCCCAGGATCAGCACACCGTCGTTGAGGCGCATCATCTGTTCGGCCACGTCGCGCACATGATAGTAAGGATGAGACGATCCCGCGCCCTGCTTGTAGCTGGGGTCGTGCTCCTCGTCCGCCACGATCAGGCCCAGGTCCGGGAAGGGTGTGAACAGCGCCGAGCGTGCCCCGACCACCACGCTGATAAGTCCATCGCGCGCGCGCCGCCAGGTATCGTAGCGCTCGCCCTGGCTGAGGCTGCCGTGCATGACGGCTACCTGCCCTGGAAACCGCGCCGCCACCCGCCGGATCGTCTGCGGCGTCAGGGCGATCTCCGGCACCAGAAAGAGCGCCTGCCGCCCCTGCGCCAGCGTCAGTTCAATCGCCCGCAGGTAGATTTCCGTCTTGCCGCTGCCCGTGACGCCGTGCAGCAGGAAGATCGCGCCGCGATTTGTTTCCTCCATCACAGAAGAGGCAGGCTTTGATTCCGACAGCGCCTGGTCAATTTGGCTCAGGACCGCGTCCAGATTCTTCGAACACAGTGGCATTTCTTATTCTCAGGATGCGTAAGCCCTGTGATTCGAGAAATTCCTGGCGAATGGCATCCTCTTCCTGCGTGTACTGGTGAATCTTGCCATCGACCTCGATCACCAGATTCGCTTCGGCACAGTAGAAATCGACGATAAAACGTTCGATGCCGTGCTGGCGTCTGAATTTGGCGCCTGTCTGTTTGCGACGCAGGGCTTGCCAGAGCCGATCTTCGGCAACGCGTCGGATTTTGACGCATTTCTTGCGCCAGTGGCTTCAGTCCATGCCACAGATGGGGCGGACTGTTCCATTTTCGTTCGTTCTCAGACCCCCACCCAACCTCCCCCGAATTCGGGAGAGGAGTCACGCTCGCGGAGTCTGCTCCCTCCACGGATTCGGGGAGGGCTGGGGAGGGGTGCGCTTAGCTGTCGCCCAATCCCAGGCTTTCAGTCTCGCCTCGATCACCGCCCAGACCTGCTGCTGCTCCGGCGTGAGCGTGGGTGCGAGCGTGGGGACGAAATCGCGCTCGGCCAGCGAATCACGCCAGGCATCACGCTCACCCAGCACGACCAGACCCTCGTCTTCCAGGCGCTTGAGATCGCTGAGTTTTGCGTCCGCCTGGGCATACAACCAGCTCACATCCATCGCGCCCGGTTCGCGCGCCAGCACCCGCAGCACCCGCAGATAGCGCTCCCCCTTGCGCAGCTCGATCAACACCTCATCCACCGATTCGCGCGGAATCAGCAGCCAGGTCCGCAGCGCTTCATCCTCGGTCCGGTCATGGCGATTGGTTGAGATGATACCCGGCTTCCTCCAGTTTTTTCAAGCGTCGCAGCGCGTTGTTTCGGCGTAGCGCAGCGCGCTCTCAACCGGCAGCCCCTCCTCACCCGCCGCCGCGATCACCTCCAGCAGATCAGCCTGCTTGGATTTGCGGCCCAGGTGCCGGGCCACGTGCATAATCTGATCGGGTTGAATCGCCAGGGCGGCCCGCCTGACCAGCTTGGGACGCGCACGCGGCGGCGACAGAATGTTGTGCGCCTCGACCACGCCCGCCTTCGCCAGCCCATCCACCGCCCCGCGCCAATCCTTGCCCGGCAGCGCTAGATTCATCTGGTTGCCCCGCAGCGGACCGCGACGCTTCAGCAGGGCCACGATTTCATGTTCCAGCGCGTTGAGTTTATCGGCTTCCGGGTCCAGCAGGCTGACCATCAGGTCTCGTCGCCCGGTCAGACCCGGCGGCAGAAACAGCCACAAACAGGAGCCGAGCGGCATCCGGTAATACGTGCTGATCCACTGCGCGATAGCGATCTGCGCGGGTGTCACCACCGGGCGCGAATCCAGCAGGTCCAGCAGTGGCTTGGTCTGCTCGACAGCGCTCGTCTCGCTCAGAGCTGACGACCAGGCCGTGCTGCTCAGCGGTGCGGAAGGCCACCTGCACCATCTGCCCGACCTCAATCTGCCCGGCCAGCGAATCCGGGATGTGATAACTAAAAGTGCCGCGCACCGGCACGTTCAAAGCAACCTCAGCATACATAGGCTTTATTGATAGCGCGAATGTTCTACAGGGGGCCAACAAAAAAGGCGCTCCGTGATGGCAGCGCCCCTGTTTCAGCGTGTGCCTAATCCACACCGCGCAGACGCGGGTCGAGCGCATCGCGCAGGCCATCGCCCAGGAAGTTGAAGGCGAACATAATCAGAAACAGCGCCACTGCCGGGAACAGCGCCTGATTCGGGTAGCTGCGGATCGCCTGCGCGCCTTCGTTAATCATCGCGCCCCAACTGGGCGTCGGCGGGTTGACGCCCAGGCCGATAAAGCTCAGAAAGGCTTCGTAGAGAATGTAAGTCGGGATCGTCAGCGTCTCGGCCACGATGATCGGCCCCAGGATATTCGGCAGAATGTGCTGCCACATAATCCGGCGGGTGCCCGCGCCAATCGCCCGCGCCGCCTCGACATATTCGGTTTCGCGCAGCGAGAGGACCTGACCGCGTGTCAGCCGGGCCATCTGCATCCAGGAGGTAATGCCGATGCCGATGAAGATGAACAGCATCCCGCCAAAGGCCGAGTCAATCTGCCCTAAGGTATAGGCGAAGGTCCCCGGCGCATTATTGGAGAAACTGGACCTGAAAAAGGTCATCATCAGGATAATCAGCAGCAGCGTGGGGAATGCGTACATAATATCCACGATGCGCATCATCACGTTATCTACCTTGCCGCCGAAGTAACCCGCAACCAGGCCGAAACTGAGACCGATGACAATACTAACGAAGGGACCAATGAGCGCAACCGAAAGCGAAACTCGTGCGCCGTAGATGATCCGGCTGAACAGGTCACGACCCAGGTTATCTGCCCCCAGCAAATATTTGTCGCTGACGGTCACATAGCCACCCTCGTCTTTCGGGGTCATCACACCAAACAGGTCAATGACCCAGCGCGGCGCCGCGTT
The DNA here is from genome assembly GCA_963772595.1 of uncultured Chloroflexia bacterium. GTDB lineage: Bacteria > Chloroflexota > Anaerolineae > Aggregatilineales > Phototrophicaceae > CAVYXZ01. The sequence goes on from CAVYXZ010000007.1 coordinate 1,130,291, forward strand.
GTTATCCATCAGCACCTGCGTCCAGTAATCTTTCGGGGCAACAAAGTTGGCGAAAATCGCCGACAAGGCGAAGATGACAATGATCGCAATTCCCAGGACTGCGGCACGGTTGCGGATCAAGCGCCGCCAGGCATCAGCCCAAAGGCCGCGGCCTTTGTCCGTCTCATCCAGCCGGACAACTCCTCTGCTCGAGCTTTGACCCTGTTGTTCTGCGACGGCCATAAAATTTCCTCTAATCGTAACGAATACGCGGGTCCAGCCACGCATACATAATATCGACAACTGTATTTGCGACCACCAGGAAGAAGGCAAACAGTAAGATAGTGCCCATGATAACGGCGTAATCGCGGTTGGTGATGCTGCTGACGAAGAAGCTGCCCAGGCCCGGAATGTTAAACACCGTTTCGGTCACGAGCGTCCCGGTGAGAACAATTGCGAACAGCGGTCCCAGCACTGTGATCACGGGAATCATGGCGTTCTTCATGGCATGGACGATAATCACGGCATTTCGTGACAGCCCTTTGGCGCGCGCGGTCGTGATGTAATCTTCATGCAGCACCTGAAGCAGACTGGCCCGTGTTAAGCGTGCCAGCAGGGCCGAATAGGAGATGCCGAGCGCGAAGCTGGGCATAATCATCTGAGCGAAGGTCCCCCAACCGGAAACCGGCAGCGCCCGAAGCTGTACACCGAAGATGTACTGTAAGGCCGGTCCCATCACCAGCACTGGGACTGAGACGCCGAAAATAGCGATGCCCATGCTGGCGTAATCGTAAATCGTATTGCGCTTCAAGGCAGCCATTACACCCAGCGGAATCCCCAGCGCGACCGCCACCGACATAGCGGCGGTGCCCAACTGGACCGAGACCGGCAAATGATTACGGAAGATGTCGTTCACCGTCTGGCTGCGCGAGGTAAAAGAAGGTCCGAAATTCATCCAGCGGATTGTCGTCTGGTCGCCAAAGGGCAGCGGAATATTGATTAAGTAATCGCCCGTCGTTTTCGAGTCCTGATCGCCGGAGGTGATACGCGGGATAATCGCCTCGCTGATGTAATTGGCGTATTGAACCATCAGCGGGTCATCCAAATGATATTTTGCATTCAAGTTATCAAGAATGCGCTGAGGCAGCTTTTTTTCGCTGCTCCAGGGGCCGCCCGGAACGGCGTGCATCAAGAGGAAAGTGATGATAGAGACGACGAACAGGACCCCCAACATCCACAACATTCGCCGCGCGATAAAGACAAACATTCGTTGGAGCCTCTTTTCTTCAAGAGCTTAGCTCAACCCAGGCTGGCACACACCTTTGCCTTGATGAGCGTCTATACCGGGTACACAGGAAGGGAAGACCAGGTCTTCCCCTCCTGAATGGATCTGATCTATTGACCAGATTGACTTACTGAGTGAGGTCCCACTTCTCGAAGCGCTCATTGGCGTCGAGAGCATAGGTGCGGACCACATTCGGCTTGGTCAGGCTGGAATTCGTGTACCAGTAGAGCGGGATGATCGCGGCATCGTCCCAGACCAGGATCTCTTCACTCTGCTCGTAGAGCGCACGACGCGCATCGACATCAGTCATCAGCGAGGCCTGGGTCACCAGATCATCATACTTGGGATCGTCCATCTTGGTATGGTTGTTGCCTGAAGTGGACAGGAACACATCGCTGGCGAAGTTGTTCGCATCCGGGTAGTCCTGGCTCCAGCCAAGGCGGAAGATCTGTGGCGGGTCCTCATCGAGGGTAGACAGATACACGCCCCATTCCTGGGTGGCGATCTGAACGTTGAGGCCCAGGTACTGCGCCCACATCTGCTGAATCGCCTGCGCGATAGCTGCGTGGGCTTCGCTCTGGTTGTGCATCAGGGTAATGGGAGGCAGTTCGCTGACATCGGCCAGGCCCATGTCATCCAGACCCATCTGGAGTTCCTGCATCGCCTGATCGGGGTTAAATTTCACACCCAGATCCGGGCTCGTTTCCAGGGTCGGGGCTGCGGCGACTGCCGGGCTGGTGAACCACTGCGCCGGAGTCTGGCCGCCTTTAACGACGTTGTCGATCAGGCCCTGGCGATCCACCGCCAGCGACAGCGCGCGGCGAATGTGGACATTGTCGATCGGTGTCTTGGTGACGTTGAAGCCATAGTAGTAGGTGGCCGGTTGGGGCTGGACATGGTACTCTTCGCTCAAGACAGGGTCCGCTTGGATCCGGTCCAGGTCCTGAATCGGGACAGCGCTGAGCACGTCGATTTCGCCCGCTTCGTAGCTGGACATAGCGGTGCTTTCAATGACGAAGTCCAGTTCAACCTCGTCCAACTTGGACTGCGGGATGTTATCGGTTCCCGGCCAGAAGGGGTTCTTAATCAGGGTCATGTGATCGCCGTGTTCCCAGTCTTTCATGGCAAACGGCCCGTAGGAGACGAAGTTTTCCGGCTCGATCCAGCTGTCGCCGTTTGCTTCGATGGCCCACTGCGGCTGCGGGCGGTTGATCCACATACCGTAGATGTTCGCGGCATAGCCTGCCGCGTTAGGGCTGACAATCTGGACGGTATGGTCGTCCAGCGCGCTCACACCCACGGCATCCGCGCTGCCTGAGCCTGAATTGTAGTCACTGGCCCCAACAACCACCGGGAAATCCACGTAAGCGTAATCGGCGGCAGTGTCAGGGTTGAGGCTGCGCATAATGCCATAGATGACATCCTGCGCCGTCACCATGCGCGCGTTCCCACTGTCATCCATCACCTGTTCCACCGCCTCGGTATCGGCGTTGTATTTCACCCAGGGGATGTTATCCATGAGGTGGAAAGTGTAAGTCAGACCATCGTCGGAAACGTCCCAACTGCTGGCAATACCAGGTTCCACAGCCAGGGTTTCCTCATTCAGGATGGTCATGCCGGGGTAGGTGCCAATCAGGCTCTGGATCGACGCTGAGTTCGTCGCCAGCGCGGGATCCATGGTCGGAGTGTCATCATAGCCCAGCTGGAAACGGATGGTCTTCATGTCCTGCGCGCCGGCCACACCAACGACCAGCGTCAGAAGCATGGCAGCGACCACCACCAGGCTCATAATACGAGTAAATTTGCCTTTGTTCATTCAGAAGCCTCCCAAGAACAATTCAGAACGTTGTACCTGTGTAAACGCTACTTAAGGTACTCGGATGATACCATATACGTTCGAAAATCGTCACCTGCAATCCGGCAAAAACCTGCGCAGTGCTAGAGTTCGGATGGCGGACGCTGCATCTCAAAGCGATCTGAGAGGCGCACGTAGCCTCTGCCAGTGGTGCGCCCAATCACGTGATAGGCATCGCGGTTGATATACCCGCCCTCCTGAAAGAGCGCATCGTCCACGTGCATCAAGCTCACCGTGCCGATGATAATCGATCCACCACCCGGTTCATCGCTGATGGTGACGATCTCGTGCAGCTTGCACTCGAAGTAAATCGGCGTCTCGCCCACGTGCGGCACCTGCACCGTTTGCCCCGGTACCGCCGTCAGCCCGGCCCGCTCGAACTCGTTGACCTGCGGCGGCGCTTCTACAGATGTGGCGTTCATCGCCTCCGCCAGGCCCTCAGTCACGAAGTTGACCACAAACTCGCCGGTCGCGCGGACGTTGCGCAGCGTGTCTTTTGGCTGCGCATTGGCCCGAACGTCGGTGCAAAACAGGACCGTCGGCGGTTTGCCGCACACGGCATTGAAGAAGCTGAAAGGGGCCAGATTGGGCAGCCCGTCAGCATCCACCGTACTCACCCAGGCGATGGGCCGGGGAATGACGGCCCCGTTGAGCAGGCGGCTGACGACCGGGTTGGGATGCTCCGAAGGGCGAATATCCATGATGATCGTCTTTCGTTGTTTAAGAGGTCAGCATCCGGGGCATCACCTTATCCATCAGGACCGCTGTTGCCTCCAGCGCCATGTAATCATCAGCGTAGGACAGCACGTCCAATTGTGGGTCAAAACTCCAGAACCCGGCCAGATCGTAGAGAAAGCGGATATAGGTGTAACAGATGCCCAGCACGACCCGCGAATACACACTGTAAGCCATGTAAGGGAAGAACAGGATCACACCGCGATCATGGATGTAAAGCACAATGCCGATCTCGGCGTTGGGGTAATGCAGTTCGACGTCCTCACCCGGCCCCTGCACCGGGATCAGCGTGGTATCCAATCGCAGCATCTTACGGGCCAGCACACGCGGCTTGATGCGCCGCACCGGCCAGTAGGCTTCCGGCAGATCGGTCCGCTGGCCGTTCTGGAACAGCCAGTCCAACATCTCCGGCGTTAGCTCGCCGGTCTTGGGCACGTAGAGATGGATCTCGTAGACCTGTGTCATCGGCTCTGGCTGGGTCTACGCAGGGTCCTGGCGTTTGAGATACTGCTGCACGACCGCGATAAACGGCTCGAACTGTTCGCGCTGGATGCTGTGCCCACTGTCTTTAATCATCTGCGACTCCAGCGTCGGCGCGATGCGCTCCGCCTCTGCCGCCCCCTCCGCCGTGACGATGCCGTCATCGGCATAGATCAGCAGCGCCGGGCACTTGATTTCAGCCAGGACGTCCTGCCAGGGACGCCGCGAGAGCTGGTACAGCTCGAAGGTGCGCAGGTCAAACTGGTGGATCGCCAGGGTCTTGGTTTCTATATCCAGCCGGTGCCAGGTGGGGTGTTCCTCTTGATGTGCGACGTTCATTGTATCGTCGTCCATTGTCTGTCGCTCCGCGACGCTGTCGCGCCAGTTGGGCCGGAAATCGTTTGGCCGCATCTGCGATTTAACGCGCCAGGGCGGGTCCACCAGAATCACGGCGCTGACCACATCAGGATGCCGGGCCGCCAGATAAGTCGCATTCATGGCCCCCATCGAATGCCCTATCACCACTGGCTGACCCAAATCCAGGCCACGAATGACATCGGCCAGATCGTCGGCGTGAAGTTCCGCGCTGTATTCTTGCGATGGGCTGGGCGACAGGCCGTGACCACGCGCATCCGGCATGATGACGTCGTAATCGGCCATCAGCACCTGCGCGGTTCGAGTCCAGCACAGACCGTTATCGGTAAAGCCATGCGCCAGAACCAGCGGCGTTTTGTCGCCACCAGTGCGCGTGTAATGAATAGTATCGACGATTCCACTTGCCCAGGCTGCGGTCATAATCAATCCCCTTTTACCCAGAGTATAGGCGGGATACAGCAGCTGAGCAATGGGGTCTATTCCGACTGGGCCTGATGCACAAACAGATTGTCAAACTCAACGACTACGCCCAGACGGCCCGACGAACTGGCGGCCAGCCCGACTTGCCCTGATGTATAGCTGTCGTCGGTGGTATCGGCGGCGAACTCACCGTTGATATACATCGCCAGGTAATCGCCCATGCACACGGCACGAAGCTGGTTATGTCCTGGCCCCTGCGTGATGAGGTCCGAGGGCGTCCAGTTGACCAGCGCGGTAAGCTGCCGGTTGCGCGCGCGCAAAATGGCATAGGAGCCGCTGCCGCGAATCAGGAACAGGTAACCATCGCCATCGGGCACGGTGGTGTCGTCCACAGCCGTTGTGGCAGTGGCTTCGTCGGTAGCTTCGGCATTCGGGGTTGCGCCTTCGGCAATCGCGGCCAGTTCCGGGTCCACCGGGACCGGTTGGCCGACCGCCCCGCGCAAACGGCAGGCGATGCCATAAGCGTTTTCGTTGGCCTCGCTCACCTGCGTAATATCGACATCAATCACCGTATCCGATTCGCTGTCGCCCCACTGGCCCCACCAGACCTCGCTGTCCCCCGAAGTTAGCGACATCCGGTATACGCCATCCACAACACGCAGCGTTGCGTTGGTATAGGCGCCTTCTTCAAAGCTGTTTGGTTCGGAAAAGTCATAGCTCGCCAGTTCGTCACCGGTGTTGACGGTGCGCAGCGGCCCGCTGCTGCACGCCGCAAGCACAAACACGCCTGTGATGGTGAATATAGCGATCCGCATAAACTTGCTCACATTCAAGCTCCTCGTCTGACGCAGTTAGGGGAATCTACCTGTTACCCAGGGCGAGATCAGCCTCGCCGCTCCAGCTTTGAACCATAACTATACAAGCATACCGCGCACTTCAGCCAGCGCCCCGGCCTTTCATGAGACTATTATCTTGCTTGGGCCTCGTGCTACAATGGAATCAAAGCGTTCGTCAGGCTTCAGGGAGAGAAGACCTTATGTCTACAGAACAGGTTTATCAGGCACAGGCAGCGATGCAGGAATCGTTCTTGTCACGCGCCAACGTGGTCGGCGTGGCTGTAGGCAACAAAACGGACAAAACGGTGGCCGACGGCGAAAAAGCGGTCGTCGTCCTGGTCGAGCGTAAGCTGCCGCTGGCGGCCCTGGCAGCCGACGATGTCATTCCCTCCAACATCGACGGCGTGCGCACCGATGTCTACGAGGTCGGCTATCTGCGCGCCTTCCAGGCCCCTACCGAGCGTTTCCGCCCGACGATCCCCTGCGGCGTGAGCATCGGCCATTTTGCCATCACCGCCGGGACGCTGGGGGCTATCGTCACTGACCGCAACACCGGCGACAAACTCATTCTGTCGAACAATCATGTCCTCGCCAACAGCAATAACGCGCAGATTGGCGATCCGATCTTGCAGCCCGGCCCGACCGATGGCGGCCAGAACCCCGCCGACGTGGTCGCGCACCTGGAACGCTTCATCACCCTGCATTATGTAGACGACCCGACGACACCCCCGCCTACCGATCAACCGCCGAGCGACCCGAACGGCGGCTGTCTGTTGATCGCGGCCAACATCCTCAATATGGTCGCCAATCTCTTGAGTTCACAGGCCCGCGTCACGGTCTCCGGGAGCGCGCCGCAGACCACAACGGCCAGGCCCGCCGTTCCGGCGCAGGTTGTAAGCAATCTGGTGGACTGCGCCCTGGCGAGGCCGGTAGACCCCAACATGTTTACCGGCGAGATTCTCGGCATCGGCGCGGTCAGCGGGACCAAAGCGGCCAGCCTGGGCCAAACCGTCCGCAAGAGTGGCCGCACGACCGGCCTGACCACCGGCACCGTCACACTGCTCAACGCCACCGTCAACGTGGCCTATGGAACCAAGACGGCCCGCTTCACCGGGCAGGTGATTACCACACCGATGAGCCAGGGCGGCGATTCCGGCTCGCTGGTGGTTGATGGCAGCGGAGAATCGCGCGGTGGGGCTGCTTTTCGCAGGCTCGCCTCAGGCGATGATCTTCATCCCTATCAACGAGGTTTTGAACGCCTTACAGATCGACATTTAAGGAGCATCGGGCGATGTCTGAAGAGACGATGGCGCGAGCCGCCAGCGTCCTGGAGAAGTACAACGACATGCTGCTGGCAAAAGCCAACGTCCAGGGGACGGCAGTCGGCCTGATCCAGCGCCAGGGCGCATACACCAGCGAGGTCGGGATTGTGGTCATGGTGGATCGCAAACGCCCGGCCAGCGAAGTGGCGGAAGAAGACCGCATCCCGACTGAACTTGAAGGTGTGGCGGTGGATGTGCAGGAGATGGGGATTTTCACCGCTCAGTAGACGTTTTCTCTACGATCCTCACAGCCACCCTCGCAGAAATACGCACCCTGGGTTACAGTGGTGAGGCGAAAATCGCGGTTCGTGGAGAAGAAGCTATGTGGAAGCGCCTGCTCAGTGGTTTGAGTGTGCTGGTCCTGGCAGCCTGTAACCTGAATATGGCCCCCGGTACGACCAACGAGACCATTACCGGTCCGCCGCAGGTGCAGATCATGTCGCCGCTGCCCAACGCCACTTATCTTGAAAATGTAGCAGTAAACATTCAGGTCCTGGTCAGCAACGCCGGGGCCGATATTGACCGCGTGGAATTCGCCGTCGATGATACGATTATTGCGACGGGGACCGCGCCGAACGAAGCGGGAGTCCCCTCCTTCAGCGTCGAGCAGTCCTGGCAGGCGCAAGCCGCCGGGACACATCAGATCAGCGTGACGGCCTTCCGTGGCGATGGCTCCAGCAGCGCCCCGGCCAGCGTCAGCGTCAGCGTGGTCGCTCAGGTCGGCCAGCCGCAGGACAACACGGCCAACGGGAACTCAACCAGCGTGCCGACGCCGCAGCCCAGTCACGGCCCCATCAAACAACAGCAATCAGCAGATTCAGCAGCCAACGGCCACGCCGACGACTCCGGCGGCTCCGACCAATACGCCGCAGCCCACCGACAGCCCGACGCCCAACGTGCCGATGGCGACCTTCCTGACCGGCGCGAATGTGCGGTCAGGCCCCAGCACGCTGTTTAACCCGCCGCTGGGCGGATTCGCCGCCAACGACTCGACCGAGGTGCTGGCCGTCAATACGGCCCACGACTGGTACAAGGTGCGCTACTACAATGCCGAAGGTTGGGTCTACGCCAATCTGGCGAGCATCTCCGGCAATGTGGACAGCCTGCCGATTGACGACGGCCCGCCCATCCCGACGCTGACCTTTACGCCAGTGCCCCCGACCGCAACGCCCAACATCAACGTCAATCTGGTGGCTGGCAACGTCACCTTTGACCGCTCAGACATCACCTGCGGCGAGACCTTCAAGGTCTACGTAGACATCGCCAACTTCGGCGAGACTCGCTCGCCCGGCGGCAGCCTCGACATGGTCGATACCTCCAACGGCCTGGAAACGCGCACGCAAGGCGTCTTCGGCGAGATCGACCCCGGCCAGACGATCAACGTCGGCCCGATCCCGCTGACCGTCAGCACCAATTTCTCGACCGAGCACGTGCTGGCCGTCATCATCGACCCTGGTAACGCCATCAGCGAGACCAACGAAGGCGATAACCGGGGCGAAAAGAAGTACACGCTGAAGAAGGGTGGCTGCTAAGGGCAGTCGATAATCCATAGTCTATAGTCGAAAGCCTCTGCCCGGTTGATCGAGCAGGGGCTTTTTGTTTGTCAGGTGAGCCTTTGTGCGTAGGGCCGGACCGGCGTGTCCGCTTTTTGGCTAGCCTCCGAGCGCCGCGTGGCGCGGCAGCGTGAAGCTGAAGCGCGCGCCCTGCCCCGGCAGGCTGTCCACCATGATCGTGCCCTGATGCGCCTCAACCAACCCGCGCGCAATCGCCAGCCCCAGCCCGGCCCCGCGCTGACCGTCGGTGTCGCGGGTGCGGGCGCGTTCGCCCCGGTAGAAGCGCTCGAAGATGTGCGGCAGGTCGGCGGTGGCGATACCCTCGCCGCTGTCCTTGACCGTCACCTTCACGCTGATCGCCCACGCAGTTCCGCCGTCAGCAGCACCTCACCGCCCGAGGGCGTGTGACGGATGGCGTTGATGAGCAGGTTATACAGCACGCGCTGAATCTTCTCCGGGTCGATCTGCACCGGGTCGATGTCGCTGGAGACGTGGCCGTCCAGCGTCACGCCGCGCCGTTCGGCCATGGTGCGCAGGGTGCTGAGCGTATCCGATAGCAGATCGCTGAGCGAGGTGCGCTGCAAGTTGAGGTCGATATGGCCGCTTTCAAGCTGCGAGAGTTCGAAGAGGTCGCTGATCAGGTCCTTGAGGTTGGCGATCTCGCTCTGAGCGGTCGTCAGGTAGCGCTGGCGGGTGGCCTCGTCATCGGCCATGCCATCGACCAGGGCGTCGATCACCAGTTGCAGCGAGGCCAGCGGCGTGCGCAGATCATGGCTGACCCAGGCGATCAGGTCACGCCGGTTCTGCTCCATGCGCGCTTTCTGCTCCGCCGCCTCCTGCAAGCCCCCGGCCATCATGTTGAAGGCCGTCGCCAGGTCCGCCACCTCGTCCTCGCCTTCCACCGGCACGCGCACGCTCAGATCGCCCGCCGCCAGCTCGCCCGCCGCATTCGAAACCGCCATGATCCGCCGGGTAAAGGGGATAGCGATGAAATAGGCACAGCCCAGCGCGGTCAAAGCCGCGAAGACCAGCAGCACGGAGGTCAGGTTGAGGTCGTGCGGTTCGAAGAACATCTCCTCCGCCAGGAACCAGACCGTGAAGAAGATGACGCTCACCGTCAGGATGACCAGCAGGATCAGGCTGTCGCGCAGGCTGTGGAAGCGCTTGATCAGGCCGAAGCGGTAGATGGCATAGGTGACGATCAGGCTGACGCTGCCGGTCGCCCCCATCAGCAGGAAGAATTCGAACAGCGCATCCTGCGGCGGTTTCAGCAGCGGGACCGCCAGCAGCAGCAGCGTCAGCGCATCAGCAGCCAGATGCCCGGCCAGAAGCTGCACCACCGGCTGACGATAAAAGGCTTGACTCCGGGTATTCATCAGCTTCAGGACCCTCATAATTGTGATATGCTTGTAAACAGGCGCACACGGCATACGATTAAGAACATGTCAGCCGATCATCGACCCAATATCTGGCAGCTTCAAGCTCAGCGCGATTTTAAGGGCTTAATCGACGCGCTGCAAAACGACGACCGTGAGACCCGTAAGCACGCGGCCTCGGCACTGCGCGTGTTGGGTGCGGTCGAGGCGCTGCCCACGCTGCGGCGGCTGCTCACCAGCGAGACCGACGAAGCCACACAAAAACATCTCCGTGCCGTCATCGACAGCCTGCTCCAGGAAGCACCCGAAGGCGAACTGCCTGTCGCCAGCCGGACGCGCCAGTTGGTCGCCAGGCTCAAAAGCGGTGATCCGGCAGTCATCGTCAAGGCCGCCCGTGACCTGGGCGCGCTCAAGGACAAAACGGCGGTCGAAGCGCTGGTCGTCATCTTCCACAACCAGCAGTTACCGGGTTTTGTCCGGCTGGCCGCTGCCGAAGCCCTGATCGAACTGGAAAGCGCCCCGGCGGTGGTGACTCTGCTGGCCGCGCTCAAGAGCGAGTCCTGGCAAATCCGCCGCAACGGCGTGGCCGTGCTGGGCCAACTGCGCGCCGATTGGGCCGTCGCTCGCATCGCGGAACGCCTCGGTGACGAGAACGAATACGTGCGCCGCACCGCCCGCGCCGCACTCAAACGCATCGGCTCCAACGAGGCGAAACTGGCGCTGGAAGCCCATATCAATGCTGATCCACGCTCGCGCCAGGACCTCAAACCGGACGATCCAGAACCACTATAGCACTGCTTTCTTACGATTGTCTTGCTTTTAGAATCGCCTGCAACACGGCGATTGCGATCAGCAGCAGGATAATGACCAGCACCACCGCCACAACCCGCGCCAGCAGATAGCCACGCTTCGTCATCTGGCGGTCATTGACGTGTGGGAAAGGTTCATCCGGCACGGGCGCGTCCAGGAACTGACACAGCGGCCCCCAGCCTTCTTTGACCTCGAAGACCAGCAGCTTCCCGGCAGGCACCACGCGCTGCACCTCGGCCACATGATCGGCATAGACCTTCAGGGCGTAGTCGCGCTCCTCGAAGCGTCCGTCGAAGATGCGCTGCCAGGCGGTCGCATCGATCATGCGCGCCAAATTCCTGAACGGCGGCAGAAAGCGGAGCAGCCATTCCGGCACGAAAGTCCCCTGATAAATCGTCTCGATAGTGCTTTCATACCATTTGGCCGGGTCGCGCACGGTCAGGATCACCCTGGCCTCCGGGAAGGCCGCCATCAGCTCCTTGTAGAAACCCACGACGGGATAATCCAGGCCGGAGCCGTATTTGCCCAGGAAGGCCTGCCAGTCCACATCCTTGCCGTCCGCCGCGTCCTGCCAAATTCGAATATGCGACGGATGCTTGAAGACCTCGATCATGTGGTAGCAGGGATCATAGCCCAGTTTTTCCAGCGCCGCGCACAGCGACATCGTGCCGGTCCGCCCAAAACCTGCCCCGATAATGCGCATCATCCCCGTCCTTTCGCTCCATTTTCGTATGAGTATAGACTATTTCGTGATGAATTCGTTACAACAGCCGCCGCGATGCAACCGGGACTTGTGTGCGCTATCCCCATGAATCGATTCTTGCTATACTAAACCTCAGTATTGGTAGAGCGGCCTCAGGGCTGACTATACTGATTGCGTTACACCGGAGGAAGACCTCATGCGCAGAACGTTTATGTGGTTCATAGCCTTGCTGTGGCTGGCAATCGGCAGTGTCTCGGCCCAGTCCGGCCCGGAGATCCTCGTGAACCGCGATAACGTCAACGTCCGCCTTTACCCCGCCATCGGCGCGGAAGTCTTGGGCTTTGTCCAGGCAGGCTGGCGTGCCCCGGCTACCGGACGCAGCGGCGACGGCCAGTGGATTCGCATCGATTTCAACGGCGAAGAAGGCTGGGTCGGCTTCCCGGTGATTAACCTCTTTGGCGACATGAACGCCCTGCCGGTGGCCGACCCGCGCTCGATTCCCTTTGGCGGCTTCGAAAGCCCGCGTTCCGGCTCCACCAGCGCCACCAGCCCGGTCACCGGCAAACTGGATACCAGCGGGCTGCGGGTGCGCGCCGGTCCAAGCCGGGCCTACCCGGTGCTGGCCAACGCGCCGCGCTATACCATCTTCCCGCTGCTGGGCCGCACCCGCAACAACAGTTGGCTTCAGGTCAATTTCGAAGGCACGCTCGGCTGGGTCACGACCCCCTGGGTGACGATTCAACGGCGGCAGCATGCTCGATTTGCCGATGGATGGCATCGTCGCAGATCAAGCGCCGCTTTCACGAGGACACCGCCGATAACTACATCGCCACACTGCGGCTGATGCTGGCGCGCCTGGACCTGGCGCAGCCTTCGCTGGATACTATGCGCAGCATCTGGACCGGGATCGCCCTGGGCGAACTGGCGGCCTGCGGCAATTACCCGCCGCGCCCGACCCAGATCAACATCGCTAACCCGATCCTGGCGGCCAATTATCCCAATCTGGAACCGCTGCGGACCCTGTTCAACGACGCCATGCTGAACGTGCATCACGCCGTCGATCTATGGGTCGAGGTGTGCAGCCGACCACAGCCCGTGCGCGGCGTAGTCGGTCAGGCGACGGTCAGCGGCGCAATGGGCATCGTCAATCTGGCGGACGAGCAGTTCGCCGAACTGCGGCGGCGCATCAACGCCCTGCTGCCCCCGGAGATCGAACTCGGGCCGAACCAGTGTCTGTTCACCTTCCAGAACGCCAGCGAGGTCATCGACCTGCTGCCTCTGGCACAGATCGGACGCGGCACGCTGGATGCCTCCAAGCGAGCCTATGGATTCTGTTTCGACGCCACGACCGGCCAGCAGCTTCGCTTCGAGTCCCTGCAGGTATCGGGCAATGCCAGACTGCGTATCTCGGTCAGTCCCTTCGATAACCCGACGGCCTTCATCGCCAACGGCATCACGACCAGTACCGGTGGGAACCTGAGCGTCGGGCCAGTACTCATCAGCACGTCGGGCCGCTATCTACTGCTCATCAGCCACGATGACCCGACGCTGAGCGAGCCGCTGGTGAGCGATTTCGCCGTTCTCATCACCGATACCACCGGCGTTACTATCGTCGGGCCGGGCCTGATCCTCGATCCGACGACCGGTCAACCGGCAATCGCCAGCCCCAACCTGCCCAACATCCTGACTCCGCTGGCAGTCACTGCGACGCCGAACGTCACGACGGCGGTCGTCTGTCCCTCGCTGACCTTCACCTGCGACATGTTCACAAGCTGTGCCGAGGCGGAGGCCTGCTATGCGCTGGGGCTGACGCGCCTGGATGCGGATGGCGACGGTGTGCCCTGCGACCTGCTCTGTCAGGCCGGAGGCGGCTAAGCCAGCTTACTTCGTAGAAATACAAATCCCCTTTCCGCAGACGGAGAGGGGATTTTTTGTGCAGCATCCTCAAATGCTGAATTGTAGGGACAGGCGTGCCATGCCCAGTTTGTCGTTTTGTGTGAGCTTACTCCGCTGCGGCGAGGTCCGTGTCCACGCTGTCCAGCACCGCCAGAAGGAGTTCCCAGCGTAGCAAGCGGCGCGGCCACCTGGTCTTCGGTCAACGTGGTGCCGCCCGCACAGGCCGTAACGTAAGGCGCTCTGGCCGTCACCAGTTCCAGCACCTGCCCGTTGAGGCGTGCAGCGATGTCGGCCAGGGCCGGGTCCATCCCGCTCAGGTCAGCGGTATACGGTGTCGGGTTGTTCAGGATGAGATCGCAGTTGAGGTTGGCCGCATCTTGATAGGCCGCCTGTAAGCCGGTCGCGTCGGCGCGGAAATTGGCCGACATCGCCATGAGGTCCGCCTTCGCCGCAGCCGCATCCACCGGCGCGCTGGACATACTGCTGGATGCGCCCGTGTCCAGCGGCGGCCTGATCTGCGGCCAGATGACGAAATTGAACACCAGCAGCACGATCAACGAGGTCAGCAGCCCAAGTATAATGCGAGACAGCACCGGAAGCGGGATGCTGGTGCGCTTGCCCAGCTTGTTGCGAAGCTGCACATCCTCCAGCAGGTCGTACACGACTTCATTGTCATCCCCCGCCAGGCCCTGCTCCAGCGCGCGCATCATCCCCAGCGATTCACCCGCCGTCCGCCGCACCTTATAATTCGGATCGCGTTCGTAGAGCTTGCGCAGTTCGATAATCGCGCTGGGATCCCCGGCCTCGCCCAGCCAGGCCGCCGCTTTGCGCCGCGTGCGGGCATCCGGCGACGACAACAGCTTGATATTGTTGTTCACTTTGGTCTCAAAAACGTCCAGTTCCGACATGCCTTCTCCCTGGGAACGACAGGCTCTCACCCTAATGATATGCCAGGAACGCGGCCATCACAACAGCACCCAGCTCTTTTACCCGGACAGTGGATCAGTTATACTGGCAGAATTGTTGTCCAGATGTGGAGAATCACAGTCAATGGCGTGTTGGAATCGTGAGGGCATGGCATGACCACCAGCCAGCCGCTCAGCCTCTTGTGGACGAATCCGAACGACCGCCATTCGCTGCGCAGTGCCCAGCAGCGCCATCCGGCTGACCTCAACCTGGAGCCGCTGACGCACAGCCTGAGCATCAGCAACCGCTACCTCAACAGCACCAAAGCCATCCTCCAGAATCCGCTGATGGATGCAGCCACACTCAATTACCGCCTGGATGTGATCGACGATTTGCTGCGCTCGCCGGATCTGGTCGAGGCCCTGCAAACGACCCTGGGCATCATCGAAACGCTCGAAGGCTACATGATGCAGCCGCAGTGGGAACAGAGCGAGCTGCGCAAGGTCGCCTGGCGCTTGAGCGAACTGGAACACTATATCCTGTGCATCGACCATCTCAGCGCCAGCCTGGGAGCCGCCGAACTGCACGCCGAGGCCCTCTGCACGCTGCGCGATATTGTCGAGACGACCGCCCGCGCGCCCCTGTTTGCTGAATTGAAGGCCGAGCTGCCCGACCTGATCGAGCAAATTCGCGGCATCCGCAGCATCACTATCGGCATCAACCTGGATAACGAACTGCGCCCGGCGGAGGCCATCCTGCTGTCGATTTACGGCGAGCGCTTTATCGATGACTGGCCGCCCTTTTTCCGGCGTCTGCTCGGCGGCGAATCGACCGGTACATTGGGGCCGCTGCACAAGGTCGAAACCCGGCCCAGGGTCGGCGCGGTCCGGCTGCGACCGCCAGAAAATCCTCTGCTTCAGCCGCTGTTCGCAGATCTGGCCGACGTGATGAACCAGACCTGCCAGCCGATAGCCCAGGCCCTGCGGCGCTACGTCAACATCAGCGGACGCCAGTTGATTGGCCTGCTGGACGAGATCGCCTTTTACCTGGGCGCGGTCCGGCTGATCCAGCATCTGCGCGCCTGTAGCCTGCCGGTCTGCCGCCCGGAGGTGCTGCCGCTGGAGACGCGCGGTTGCCAGATGAAGGCCAGCTACAACCTCAACCTGACCCTGCGTATGGCCCCGCTGCCCAAGCCCTGCGACCTGAGCCAGGAGATCGTCCTCAACGACGTGAACTTCGACGACGAGGGCCGCATCTTCATCCTGACCGGGCCGAACCGGGGCGGCAAGACGACTTACACCCAGGCGGTCGGGCTGGCGCAGGTGATGATGCAAGCCGGTCTCTATGTCCCGGCGCAACAGGCCGCCATGAGTCCGGTCGATGCCATCTTCACCCATTTCGCTGTCGAAGAACGCCCCGACCAGGAGGCCGGTCGCCTGGGCGAGGAGGCCATGCGCCTCAGCCGCATCTTTGACGAGGCCACGCGCTACAGTCTGCTGCTGTTCAACAAATCGCTCGCCAGCACCAGCGCCAGCGAGAGCTTCTACCTGGCGCGTGATGTCGTTCGCGTGGTGCGCCTGCTGGGGGCCAGGGCCATCTTCTCGACCCACCTGCACGAACTGGCCGCTGACACCGACTCGATCAACAGCGAAACCGAAGGCGACAGTAAGGTCATCAGCCTGGTTTCGATGGTCTCGATTGAGGACAGCCCGGATGGCGACCGCGTGCGCCGCACCTACCATATCGTCCCCAGCCCGCCGATGGGCCGCAGCTACGCCCGCGAAATCGCCCTGCGCTACGGCATCAGCTTCGAGCAATTGAAGGAGCAGCTCAGCGCGCGCAAGCAGATTTCCAACGGTTCAGAGGCGGAATCGGACTGAATTATCCTCCATATCATGAAATTTTCGTGAAGTAATACATTTATTTATAAAACTTGCTGGCGCAAATCTCAACGCTTACTACAATAGTAGGCAGTAGCGTTGAATTGTGTTTCAGTGCCGGTAGACAAATGTCCATAACGGTGCGGCGCAAGGGCAACCCTGGGGAGAGGGTCTAGGCCTCTGTTAGCTAGCGAAATGGTGAATCTCATGACAGTTGAAATGGACGACCGGGAACTCAGGGGCGCGCGCAAGGCGATCCTGCGCCGGATTCAGGAATACTTATACGATGCGCACAACTCTCTGGGGGCAGATTGCGAGACTGTCGGCATGGTGGACGTGCTGCATCACGAGGGCAGTCACCTGGGCAGCCTCAATTACCTCACCCCCCGTCGCGGGGTCGGCTGGGTCTCAGGGGCGATGGTGACACGTGGCCTGGAGCAAATGCAGGAGCAGATGCGCCGAGGCCGGGTGCGCATCATGAGCGATCTCTTTCCCCCCATGTTCGGCAAAATTATGGACGACCTGGGCCTGCGTGTCGAATGGCAGGAGCCGCTGAGGGTCTACGTCCGCGATGGATTCAACGGGCAGCCGCCTCAGCCGGTCGAGATGCCGCCGCTGCCGCAGGGCCTGCAAATCAGCAGCGAGCAGCACCGCTCGGCGCTGTGGCATTACATTCAAAACAGCCCGCACTACAACGTCACCGTTTCCAATGTCGAACCCCTCTTTGCCGATCAGGACAGTTATATCGACGTGACGCTTTCCGACTGCGGTTTCCCGGTCGGTGTGGCCCGCATCGGCGTGCAGAAGGACGTGGGGCACATCCTCGCCCACGCGCTGACTCAACACAACTATAACGATTCTCTGGCACGGATCTTGCAGACAGCCGCGCTCCAGGCAGCGCTCAATCAAGGCTGCGCGCTGGTCTTTACCCAGGGCGGCAGCGCGAACGAAAACCAGCTTCGCCAGGACCTGGGCTTTCTGGACTTTGGCAGCATGATATGCTATGCTGCAAACTCGTCAGCAGCCAGCGAGGAAGACCATGACGACGAGTTGGGACAGCCTGTACTTGCCTTCCAATAGCCAGGCTGAGGTAGTGGCGGTCCTGCAAGAAATTATGACGGCGCTTGGTTACACGCGCTATGATCCTTTCGGCGGCATTCCCGGCAAAGTTTACCAGCAGGTGCTGCGGCTCTTTGTCGCTCCGGCCCACGAAGGCTGGGTGCGCATCCTGGGCAGGCCGGACCCGCGTATGCTCGGCGCGCTCTCGCAATCGATGTGCCTCTACCTGCGGCTGGAAGGCGACACCGCCCTGATCGAAACCTATACCAGCGGCTATCCGCGTGATGCCCTGGAATCGCTCGCGCCTTACCGCCGTGACGAGATCGAAGCGCTGCGCCGGGCACTTTACGAGGACGTCGCTGAGGCTGCGCCGCAGGAAACCGTCCAGACTGGCCAATTCGCTGCCGGAAGACGTCCAGGCCATGGCCTCCAGGGTCAATCAGAAGCAGGCTCAAAAGCTGATCGACCGCGCCAGCCGCAGCCTGCTGGATAAAGTCAGCCAGGGACGCGGCAGCGCCGATCTCAGCAGTCAGGCCAGGGCGCTCATCGATGACAAAGGACCGCTGTGGGACAGCGCAGGCGGGCAGCGCATTCAGGCAGTGATGGCCTGTTTGAATATCCCGACCAACTGGCGCGAACCGGATTTCGGCGCACTGCGCGATGCCTACCAACTGCATCTGCGCCAGCAGCGCAAACCGGGCGCGCGCCTGTATCCGGGCGACGAGGCGGTTATGGCGCAGGTCGCTAACGCCCTCGATTACGTCCCGGTCTATGGAGGCTGCGACGACTAACCATGAGCGAGCTGGACCGCCAGCGCTGGGATAACATCTACCGCCAGCGCAGCCAGGAACCTTTCCCGGAGCCGGACCCGCTGCTCTTCGAATTCACGCCGCCGCCGGAGGGCGAAGAACGCGCGCTGGACCTGGCCGCAGGCATGGGTCAGAACGGCCTGTGGTTGGCCTCGCAGGGCTATGTCGTGGACGTGATCGACATCAGCCGTATGGCCTTGATCCGGGGCCGCAATGAAATGGCGAGGCGGGATCTGCGCAACATCAACTTCTTGCTGCAAGACCTGGACCACATGGATCTGGAAGACGACTACTACGCCCTGGTCTGCGTATTTCGCTACCTCAAGCGCGATCTCTTCAGCCAGGTTCGCGCCTGCACGCAGTCCGGCGGGCGTGTGATCTACGAGACCTTCAACCGCAGCTATCTGAAGATCGTCCCCAACTTCAACGTAGATTTTCTGCTTGAACCGGGCGAACTCGCCAGCTATTTTGCCGATTGGAAGATACTCCACAGCAGCGACTCGGACCATATTTCACGGCTGGCGGCCATCAAACCGTGACGCTGGCCGGTCGCTGGATGCTGCGCGGCTTCGTCGCCGCCCTCTTTCTACTGGTCTCCGAAATCGTCCTGTGGAACCGTCCGGGCGACCGCAGCCCCCTGGAATGGCTGCTGCTGGTGCTGGCTTACCTGGCCCTGGCAGCGCTGATCGTGGACCTGGCTCTGCGCTACCGTGTGCATGATCTCTTCAGCCTGCTGGCCCTGGCGGGCGTCTACAGCCTGACCAACAGCCTGCTGGTCAATCCGCAGACGGCCCTGGTCGATGTGCCGCGCACCTGGGTCACGCGGGTGCTGGGTGCGCACAGTCTGCTGGGCCTGGGCGTCCTGCTGCTGTTGATTCGACCGCAGCGCCTGCTGCCGGTGGCCGGGCTGGTGGGCCTGCTGTGGGGCCTGTGGCTGCGCTGGCTGCCTTCGGTCTCGAACATCGTCACGCGAGCCGGTGCCACTGCCGCTGATGCTGCTGACGGCTGCGATTTTGCTGGCGATCATCCTGACGCTGTGGTGGCTGGCCGCGCATGAATCCGTCCAGTGGAGCGACGCGCGCCTGCGTCCGCCGGAATGGGCTGCGGTCGGGCTGGTGCTGCTGCTGCTGGCCGCCGTCAACGCGCCGTCTATCGACACGATCTCGCTGGCCGTGCTGCCGGTGCTGATGGGCTACTGCCTGCTGCTGCTGTGGTTCCAGCACCGCGAAAGCGGAGCCATGCTCTTCGACGGGCCGCTGCGCTTCGACCGCCGCAGTTTGCCCGCTGCCGGGCTTTTTCTGGCTGCCGGGGTGCTGGGTTACAGCCTGGATCTCGGCGCAGGCCTGAGCACGGTGCTGGCCGCCGCATTTAGCGCTTATGGACTCGTCTGGCTGCCGACGGTCTCGCTGGTGTTGGGCGTGCGCGCCTACCGGACGATGGGCCGCCAGCGGCGTCTATGAGATTACGAATTGTAAGAAGATTTATCGTTTTACGAAATGACCTGCTGTCCGTAGGGGAAGGCCTGAGACCCGCCTCTACACCCGGAGAACCTTACTGACTGTTCCTCACTTGTTTTGACCGCTTACATTGACTGGACGATCCGATACCTTGGCAGTTGCCGAGGATAGGCAACGAAGGGTATGCTAGGGGTATTGGGAAAGGATGAAAAGAATGCTCAGGCGAACAGGGATAGTAACGATTTTGCTGCTGGCAGTGTTCTCTATCGGGACAGTCACAGCGCAGGGCGCACCCGAACAGATCGACGTCGCCCTGCACTTTCTGAGCCAAGGCATCGGGCGCACCGTGACGCTCGATGATCTGCAAAACTGGCGCTGGTCGCAGGACCTCTACCCGGATGTCAGCCTGGGCTGTCCTCAAGCCCGATACGGCCTATGCGCAGGTGGTCACACAGGGTTACAAGTTCCTGCTCACCTACAACGGCGTGGTCTATGATTACCGCATCTCGGCGGATGAAAGCATCGCTTTTCTATGCAGCCGCGCCAGCGAAGCCCAACTGGCCGAAGCGACGCCCACCCCAACCGGTTCTGATACCCTGGATCAAGCCGTCGGCTGTTCTAGCCCGGAACCCGGTGTCGTCTATCTGCCGCAGCGCCTGACGGCCAACATTCAGGCCCAGGTCGTCAGCGGCCCACCCATTATTCAACGCGGCGAACCGAGCGACAGCGGCGCGGTGATCGGCGAAATCCCCGGCGACTCGATCTTGGAGATCGTGGCCGGACCGGTCTGTGCCGACGCCGAGGTCTGGTGGCAGGTCAATTACCAGGACCAGGTCGGCTGGACCGTCGAGGGCCGGGACGATACCTACTGGCTGTCGATGCGGCCTGCGGCAGCGCTGCCGCCGACCATGGCGGTGCTGAGCCTGGATAACCTGGGCGCTATGTCCGAAGTCAGCCACAGTGAGGCCAACATTGTCGGCAAGCTGGCGATCTCGCCTGATGGCTCTAAGCTGGCCGTGCTGGGCGGCAACGGCACCAACGGCGTCTGGCTCTATGACCTCAACGGGCTGGACAACCTGCCGGGCCTGCTGCGCGGCACCACACAGCTTACCAGCATTGATTACAGCCCCAAAGGCGATACGGTCGTCCTGGGGGATAAGAGCGGCGGCATCCGCGTCTGGTCCACCGACCCGCAGACGACGCTGCTGGAACGCTGGTTCGACATGGCGAACGAGAAGCTGACAACAGCGGTCGCGTTCTCACCGGATGGCACTCAGGTCGCCTCGGCAGGCGACAGGGCCGTGACCAACTTCGACGGCGATGCCAACCACGCGATTCTGATCTGGGATGTAAACGCGGTCTCGCAGGTGCAGGCGCTGATGGACAGTCAATCGACGGTCAATGCCCTGGCCTTCAGCCCGGATGGGACCATGCTGGCCTCCGCCAGTGGTGACGACCAATCGACCGATTACGGCGTGCGGCTGTGGAACCTCGCCGATGGCAGCGTCATCGACATGATGCAGGAGCATCTGGCCCCGGTGAAGGCGGTCGCTTTCAGCCCGGATGGCAGCCTGCTGGCCTCGCTGGATACCACCGGCGTGGTCATCCTGTGGGAGATGAACCAGTTGGACACCTACAGCACGCTGGTCAGCCCCGGTCTGGTCGGGGAAAGCCTGGCCTTCAGCCCGGACGGCAGCCTGCTGGCGGTCGGCGGCGGCAATAGCAACGACGCCAGCATCCGCCTGTGGGATGTGGACGCAGGCGAAGAGGTCGGCATCCTCAGCGGCCACACGGATACGGTCGGGGCGCTGACCTTCAACGCCGACGGCACGCTGCTGATTTCGGCCAGCGCGGATAAATCGCTGCGCTTCTGGGGAATCGCGGGTTAACGTGCCGAGGCGGTCATCTCAAGCGGGGAGGCTGGGCGCACCACGCCGACAAACTTGACATCGCCATTGTTGCGTGCCGCCAAGCCGCAGTTGGTAGCGCTGCGCGATCTCGGCCAGCAGCAGCACAGCTTCCAGCATGGCGAAATGGTTGCCGATGCAGATGCGCTGACCGGCCCCGAAGGGATAGAAGGCATAGCGCGGGCGTGCGGCGACCTGTTCCTCGCTGAAATGCGCCGGGTCAAAGGCCAGCGGATTATCCCAGAACTCCGGGTTGCGGTGCGTCACGTAGGGCACGATGACCACCAGCGCCTTCGCCGGAATCTGGAAGTCTTCGAGGGTATCCGCCTCGACGCTGTCGCGCGCGATGATCGGCACCGGCGAATACAGCCGCAGCGTCTCATTCAGCACCTGATGCGTGTAAGTCAGCCTCTCAACATCGTCCAGTGAGGGCGTCCGCCCGACCAGCACCCGCGCCAGTTCCTCATGAAGCTGTACTTCAACTTCGGGATGTGTCGCCAGTTGGTACCAGGTCCAGGTCAGCAGCGTGGCCGTCGTCTCGTGCCCGGCAAACAGTGTGATGAGGATCTCGTCGTGCAGTTCCTCGTCGGTCATGGTCTCGCCGGTCTCTTCGTCGCGGGCGTTCATCAACATGGACAGCAGATCTTCCTGGAAGCCCTCGTCGCGGCGCTTCTGGATAATGTCGAAGATGAACTCGCGCACGATCTGCTTGGCCCGTTTCAGCCGCTGATTCTTAGGCGTGGGCACAAACAGCGGTGCATCCAGGATGCTGAAGCTGCTGCGGGTGGTGTATTCCAGCAGTTGGTGCAGCGCCTGACCGAAAACGCGGTGATGCTCGCCAATATCTACGCCGAAAATCGAGCGTGAGATCACGCTCATGGTGATGCGCACCATCTCAACGTTGATATCCAGCACCTGCCCTTCCGGCATCGCCTGCCAGCGCCGGACCAGATTCGTCGCCTCGCCGGTCATGATGTCGGCATACTGCCGGATTCCCAGCGGTGTATACGAGGGCTGCATGAGCTTGCGCTGCCGCCGCCAAGGGTCGCCTTCCAGGTTGAAAATGCCGTTGCCGATAGCCGTGCGCAGCTTCTCGTGGCTCATCCCCTTGATGTAAATCTCCGGGTGCTTGACCAGAACGTGCTGGATATGCTCTGGCCGTGTCACCATCAGCGAATTGATCGGGCCGGTGCGAAACTGCACCAGATCGCCGTACTCGCGCCAGAGATCATAGTAGAAGTCGATCAGCCCTTTGGCCCCCATTTTGGCGATGCTGCCAAAACCCAGCGTGGAGCTGGTCGGGCCAGGGGGAATCTTCAGTGCTGCTGCCATGTGTGCTGTCCTGTTGTATCCCACTATCGAATCCAGGATAGCACAGGAGCGCTGGAATTTATCGGGTAGATTCAGGGCAGTCCGTTCAGTGGGGATGCAGCGGCCCTTTGGCCGGATCGATCAGGACCCCGACTCCCCATTCATAACCATCAGGATCGCGCACCAGCACCTCGCGCCAGCCATGCCCTTTCTCGGCTACGGGGCGGCTGATATGCGCATGGATCGCTTCGGCACGCGCCTGAACCGCGTCCGGGTCAATCCCCAGCAGACGAATCTGTGCCCCGACGCCGCGCGGCGTTCCATTCTGTAAAGCCGGGGACCAGGGATGATCTTCGTGCGTGTGATCGGCATGAAGCATCACTTCCGCTGGGCCAACCCGCATCGCGGCGAAGTCGATGTCGTAGTAATGCACTTCGGCTTCAAAGACCGTCTGATAGAACTGGACGGATCGCTCGATCTCCTGAACGATCAGATTCAGCGACAGCGGCGGCAGCAGCGCCCCGTAACGAAAACCCGGCATCCAGGGATCGCCCTGGCGTAGTTTCTGACCCATAATCGCATCCTCCCAGGTCCATGAAGGGCTGAGTATAGCGGGACGACTACGCCCATGCTAACGAAATCCGATGCTTTCAGGCTTTGTTCAGGAAAACGTTAGAATTCGATGGCACAATAGATCCAGGATTTACATCAAGGAAACCTTCATGCGCCGGATGATCCTCTGCTTCGCCCTTCTGCTCGCTGCGGCCTGCGCGCCCGCTGCCAGCACGCGTACACCACCCACGCCTGTGCCGACTGATGCGCCCAGCGGGCCGGTCTCCGCCGTGCCCTACCCGGCCAATTACCGTGACACTTTTCTCCAATACGTCACGGTGGACCGCAAGGACGCTGTCGTGCGCTATATCTACGTCAGCCCGAACGCCATCGCCTCGCTGCAAGCCTCGCGGCGCATCCCCGATCACACGATCATCGTGGTCGAAGCCTATGACGCGCAGCGGGACGCCAACGGCGATCCGATCACCGATGCCGACGGCCACTTCATCGCGGGCGATCCGCTGCCCATGCTGCACGTCGCCGAGAAGCGCAGCGACTGGCAGGCTGGCGATTTCCCGTCTGCTGCGCGGTCGGGCCAGTGGAATTTCGCCTCCTTCCAGATCGACGGCAGCGCGCGCTTTGACGAGGACCTGAACGCCTGCTTCAACTGTCACATGGCGACACAGGGGACCGACTTCATCTACACGGCCAATTTGCTGGCGCAGTACGCCCGCAGCGGCCAGACACTCTACTCCTACTGCAACCAGCGCCGCCGCATCACCTGCCAGAACTAGGCTGTCATGCGCCTTCGACGGCATATTGAGGCCTGTCTCCAGCCGTCCTCAACCCGCTGTGCGACTCTTCAAGGGTCTACGCTATAATGCGACAGGGTCTTGTTCACGCCATCGCTCAGTGTTTCAGGCGTGACTATCATGCCCTAAAGGAACAGGTACATGTCCGAACCCGTCGAAAGCGCAGGGCTGGATCGTGAAACCCTGCGTGACGTCATTGATCTCGCGCTGTGGGCCGGGCAGCTCGTGATGCAGCACGGGGCCGCCAGCCGACGTGTCGAGCAGACCGTCCACCGCATCGGCACATCGTTGGGTTGCGATTGGATGGATGTCCTGGTCTCGCCCAACGCCATCATTGCGACAACCAGCAGCGGCGATGAGTTTCGCACAAAGGTCCGGCGGGTTATCCGGCGCGGCGTCGATATGCAGCGCGTGACAGAAATCAGCCATATGACTCATCAGGTCCAGCGCGGCGAAATCGGACGCGAAGAGGTCCGCGCCGAGCTGGAACAAATCAGCCAGCAAGCGCCCAATTACAGCCGCTGGGTTGTAGCCATGACGGTAGGCCTGGCCTGTGCTGCCTTCAGCCGCTTATTTGGCGGCGATTGGGTCGTTTTTGGGGTGACGGTGCTGGCCGCGAGCCTTGCCACCGTCGTGCGGCAGATGCTTACGGCTCGCCATTTCAATACGTACCTCGTGACCATCGTCACCGCCTTCACCGCCGGACTCATTGCCAGTACCGCCACAGTGTTCCACCTCAGCCCGCAGCCAGAGACGGCGCTGGCGGCCTCGGTCCTGCTGCTGGTGCCGGGCGTACCGCTGATTAACGGGGCACAGGATATGATCCGGGGACATATGGTCGTCGGTCTGGTGCATGGCATGACCGGTGTGTTGATCGCATGGGCGATTGCCCTCGGCCTGATGCTGGCGATGCGTTTGATGGGGCTGAGCGGCCTATGAACGACCTGCCGCAGATGCTCCTTTACGATGCTTTCTGGTCGGCATTAGCCGCGCTCGGATTTGCGATTCTCTTCAATGTGCCCCGGCGCACGCTGATGGGCTGTATGCTGGCCGGTGCCAGCGGTCATGCGCTGCGCACACTCTGTGTCCAGTCGGGACTGACCCTGGAAATGGGCACGCTGATCGGCGCGACGCTGGTCGGTTTCATGGCCGTGGGATTGGGCAACCGCCACCATGTCCCCCGGCTGATCTTCAGCGTAAGCGGGGTCATTCCGATGGTGCCGGGCGTCTTCGCCTACCAGACAATGCTGGGCCTTTTTGATGTCGTCAATGCGGCGGATTCAGGCGCTGGCAGCGAGGCCCTGCTGGTATGTCAGTGTCAATGCCATCAAAACGGCTTTGATCCTGGCCGCGCTGGCCGTCGGGACCATTGCGCCGCGACTGCTCTTCGAACGCCAGGACCTCGCCGCCTGATCGCGCGCTAACTTATCGCCCTGGAATTGGCTCAGCGAAGTAAAAAGGCGCATCGTTAATCATCTCGCCTTCGGCGATCCAGCCGCCGCGCGCGATCAGGCCGTAGACGATGCGGAACCAGGCGCGATTCTCCGGCCCGCAGACCGGCCCCTCCACCACCTGAAAAGTCTGGTCCGGCGCGACTCGGCCTGTCCGGGGAGAATCAGTGCCCGGCCCCACACGCACATTGAGCGGAATCGGATCGCTGCTGGTGACACGCCCGCGCACGCCAGGATACAACTGCGACTCCGGCGCGCCCTCGCAGCTTTCGATAGGGTCCGGTACCGGCGCACTGGGCACCAGCGGCAGGCCGACCAGAATGGACTCCTCATCGGTGAAACTGCGCGCGACCTGTGCCCTGGCCCGTGCCAGAAGCTGCTCCGGCAGGGTCCACAGCGGCCAGCGCAGCACACCATGTTCTTCAGTGCGCATGAACAGTTCGGTGTTGTCGGCAGTGTAGGCCAGGCGCGTGATCACGTCGTCGTAATGCAGCGTGATCGGCTTGCCGCCCAGAATCGCGTTCCAGATGCGCAGCGTGCCATCGCTGCTGGCCGTCACGAGGCGTGTGCTGTTTCCAGACCACGCGGCGGCGGTCAGCGGCGCGCTGTGCCCCAGCAGAGTCAGCGCTGACTGCCCGTTCGAAGCCCGCCAGATGCGCGCGGTGGCATCACGACTGAAAGTGGCGACGAAGCGCCCGTTCGGCGACCAGGCCGCCCCGGCGATGTCGTCTGTATGCCCGATCAGAGTCGCCACGTCATGGTCGGTCGCCGTGTCGATCAGGCGCGCCTGCTGCGGCTTCTCCGGGTCGATCTCCAGGCGCAGGCTGCCATCGGGCGAGAGGAGTGGGTCCCCTGCCCCACCCGGAAAAACCACGTTCGACACCGTCTCCGGCTGAAGCTGAAGCGCCTCCGCCAGCACGCGCTCCGCATCCCAGGTGTAGGCCCGGTTCGCCAGCGCCTCGATGCCCAGCAGGGTCGCAAACTCGTAATTCCCGGCCTCGACCGCCGTTTCCCCCTGCGCCGCCAGTGCAATCGACACGGCCCGCTGCGCCTGGTTGGCCGCTTCGGCAGCGTTGGCGTCACTGGTCGCCGCCTGATCGGCCACCTGGGTCCCGCGCGCCAGGGCTTCGGCCTCGTTGGTGCTGGCAATCGCCGCCTGATTCGCCACTTCCGTACTGCGCAGCAGGGCCAGCGACTCGCTCGTGCTGGCGATGTTGGCGTTGGCGTCACTGGTCGCCGCCTGATTCACCACCGCCGTGCTCTGGTGGAAGGCTTCGGCCTCATTCGTGCTGGCAATCGCCGCGCTGGTCGCCGCTGCGTCGGCGTTATGATCGCTGGTCGCCGCTTGATTCGCCACGTCGGTCCCCCGCGCCAGCGCGACTCCCTCCGCCGCCTGGGCCTGGCGGTAGAGCGCGAAGGACAGCACCGCCAGGGCCAGCGAGATCACCAGCGCCACGCTCACCCCGGCCAGAATCTGCCGCTGTCGAAGCGTCTGGGCGCGCTGGCTGGCGAGGATATATTCGGTCTGTAAGGGACTCGGCGCAGGGATCATCCCGGCGCTGCGCGTCAGCCAGAGCTGCGCCTCCTGGACCGCCGTGCCGCTCAGCAGAAAGCTGGCGTCTCGATCCCGCAGCTCCCATTCGCGGGCGCGCACCAGCAGCCGCGTATGAGTCCGCAGGTAATCCAGATCGGTCATAATCGCGTCAATCAGGCGCGGGAACTGTGCGTCGAAATCCGGCCCATCGCTCAGCGTCACCCAGTTGTGCGTGCTGATGGCCGGGTGCATCTGCCCGCGCAGCGCCGAATCGCTCACGTCGCGGTAGAGTACCGGCACCAACCGCTTCTGGCATTGCAGCGCATGGTCGATCTCGCGGTGGCAGACATCCGATGTCACCGAATCCGGGCTGATAATGAAGACAAAGGTGCTGGCGGCCTCGATCCCGGCCTGTATCTCGCTCCACCAGTCGGCAGTCGGCGGGATGTCCTCCCAATCCACCCAGACATCATGCCCGGCGGCCCGCAGCGCGGCGTCCAGCTTGCGCGCATAGTCGCTGTCCCGGCGCGAATAGGAGATGAAGACATCGGAGAGATTATAGATGGCGGGCATCCGGCCTCCTGTTGAGCTTGCATCCACGTCACTCTCATTGTAGGGAGGCGCAGGCCAAACGCCAAGCGAACGCCGGGATCGCGTACTGGAGTCGCTGTGCTGACGCCGATAAAATCGACGACAAGCATCCAGGACTCGTAGTGGCGATTTTTGAGGATATGGGGTTTTGCCGGTTAATTGATTGCCCGGCAGGCGCGACGCTTCAACTAGCGCTTTTTCTGCCACTCCGGCGGCGGGGAGGCGAGGTTCGAATCCGGCTTCGGCTCGTAGACTGGCTTGTTCATCGGGCGGTAGGGCAAGGTTCCCTGTGCGGCCTGCTGCACCCGTTCCAGCGCAATCTTGAGGTACTCCGCCTCAATGTCGGCCCCGGCAGCGCGGCGGTCACACAGTACGGCGGTAGCAGCGGTTGTCCCTGCCCCCAGGTAGGGGTCAAAGACCAGATCACCGGGGTTCGTCAGCGCCAGAATCAGGCGCTCGGCCAGACCCACCGGGAACTGGCAGGGATGCTCGGTCTTCTCGACGTGGTTCGACTTGACATTGGGCATGTCCCAAACGTCGCTAGGGTTCTTGCCCAGTGGATTGCCGGAGGGTTCGCCTTTGTGCTCGCCGCGAAAAGCCCGCTTGCCAGGGTATTTCTGCGGCACGCGCACGGCATCCAGGTTGAAGACGTAATCGTCCGATTTCGTAAACCAGAGGATGGTCTCGTGTCTGCCCGAAAAACGGATGGTCTCGTGCAGGCCGTGCCCGAAGGTCCAGATGATGCGATTCTTGAGCTTCAGGCCGAAGGACTTGAAGACCGGGTACAGCACCAGATCCAGCGGGAAGGCTTCTTTGGCCTCTTTGCTGCCCTCGATGTAATGCCCTACCTGCCAGCAGATCGAGCCGTTCTCGGCCAGGATCTCGACACAGGCGGCGATGGTCTCGCGCTGCATCTCGACGTAAGCCTCGAAATCGGTGATTTCTTCGTAATCGCGGCCTGTGTTGTAGGGCGGTGAGGTGAGGATCAGCGTGGCCTGATCGCCAGTGGCTTTGATCTGCTCGATGAGGTCCAGCCGGTCGCCATGAAACAGCGTCGTCCTGACATCGCTGCGATAAACGCTGTCGATCAGGTGCTTATCCGGCGGGAGGTCAAAGAGCGAGGGCTGCACGTCATACCTTTACCGCTAACTTTTCGGCCTGATCGCGCGTGGCGAGTTCGTCGATGAATTCGTCCAGCTTGCCCTGCATGATAGCGGGCAAATTGTGGCTGCTCAGGTTGATGCGGTGGTCGGTCACGCGGTTCTGCGGGTAATTGTAGGTGCGGATCTTCTCGGAGCGGTCACCGGTGCCGATCTGACCGCGCCGGTCGGCTTCCTGTTCCTGCCGCTGGCGTTCGACTTCAATCTCGTAGAGCCGGGCCGCCAGGATCTGCTTGGCGCGCATCCGGTTCTGAAGCTGGCTGCGCTCGTCCTGGACCTCGACCACGATGCCGGTCGGGACGTGCGTCATGCGCACCGCCGAATCGGTCGTGTTGACCGACTGACCGCCTGCACCCTGGCTGCGGAAGACATCGACGCGCACGTCGTTCATATCGAGATCGACCTCGACATCATCCACTTCCGCCAGCACCGCCACGGTCACTGTGCTGGTATGGATGCGTCCCTGGCTTTCGGTCTGCGGCACACGCTGCACGCGATGCACGCCGCTTTCCCACTTGAGACGGCTGTAGGCCCCCTGGCCGCGAATCTCAAAGACAATCTGTTTGAAACCACCCACGCCGGTCTCGTGCTGATCGATAATATCGACCTTCCAGCGGTTGCCCTCGGCATAATAACTGTACATGCGGAACAAATCTGCTGCGAACAAACCGGCCTCGTCGCCCCCCGCCCCGGCGCGGATCTCAACGATGACGTTCTTGTCGTCGCGCGGGTCTTTGGGCAGCAGCATCAGCTTGAGCTGCTCTTCCAGGTCATCCAGGCTTTCGCGCAGGGTGCCGATCTCTTCCTCGGCCAATGCCCGCAGTTCATCGTCCTCTTCCTCATTCGCCATCTCGCGCGCCTCATCGAGTTCAGCCAGCTGCTGGAGATAGCTGCGATAGGCCTGGACGATGGCTTCCAGGCTGGCCCGTTCTTTGGCGTACTCGGCCACCTTCTGATAATCCCCCATCACATCGGGGTCGGCCATAAGGCGTCCGAGTTCGTCGTAGCGCGCCTCGATGCCTGCCAGTTTGTCTAACATCGTGTCTCGATCCGTTCTGCGTGATGAATGTCTCTATTATACGGGGAGACGGGGCGCGCGGGTAGCCCGCGCTGTCAGTTCGTGACGTAGACCCCGGCGTGGCCGCTTTCCGTTTCGGAAGCCTGCTCGCCGGTGTTGCTGCGGGCGAAGATATCCGACGCCGCCCAACTGCTCACCGCCACCTGAATGCTCCAGCCATCCGAAGGGTCGCGGTCTACGCCCATCACATCGGCCTTCGGCAGCACCGGGTTGTTGCGGTAGAAGGTCACTTCGATGGTGCCGGGCGGCGCGTCCGGGTAGCTCATGGTCACCGTCGTACCGGCGGCCAGTTGGTAGCAGCGGCCATCAAAGCCATTGCTGGGGGTGATCTGCACAATCGGATTCGAGACCTGAACCCAGTCAGGACATGCTTCGGCGACCTCCCAGGTGTAGAAACCGACCATATCGCTTGTAACCAGACTGCCCTGCACAATTCCGGCCACGGCCTCGGCATAGATCACCGAAGGCGGCATCGCACCCGGCACACTGTACGAAATGCTGAAGCCATCTGCCGGGTTGTTATCCACACCGATCACGTCCGAGCGCGTAGAGTTATCGCTGCGGCGGTAGAAGGTCACCTGGGTTGAGTTCGGCGGCGCGCCCGGCCAGGACACCGTCAGATTGGTCCCGGCGTCAAGCTGATAACAGCCGTTGCTGAACTTCTGGTAAGGCGACAGCGTGACGAAACTGCTGCCGATCACACGCCAGCGCGCATCCAGACAGTTGAAGGTCACAATCGGGTCAGGCACTGGGTCTGGCCCATTGCTGACCGGCGTGCAGGTCGTATACTGGCTCCTCAGCCAGATCTCACCGTCGCCCCCCTCAGCCACCCAACCGTTGAGACCGCGCGGCCCCTGAATCTGCCACCAGGTATAGCCGTTGACGGTCGTCGGCCCGGCTGTAACCGTGACACAAATGCCACTGAGCAGTTCGCCCATCACACCGTAGCTGGTACCGGGCTGCGAGCGCACCCGCAGATCATGGCCGTCCGGCGTCACCTGGGCCACCTGGCCGATGCTGAAATTGGCACGCGGAGCCGGGATGATGGGTACCCGCAGCACCTGCCCCACGTTGAGCGCGTTCGGGTTGCTCAGGCAGTTGGCCTGCGTCAGCGCGGTCACGGTCGAATTGCTGCGCCGGGCGATGTTCGCCAGCGTATCTCCGGCGACAACGGCATAGACCGGCCAGTCGCTGCGCACGTAGCACACCGGCAGACTGCCGCCAGTCGTATTCGACGTGCTGCCGCTGCTGGTGTTGGACGTACTGCCGCCGGATGTGTTCGTGGTCGTACTGCCGCTGCTCGTGTTCGAGGTCGTGTCGCTCGACCCGTTGGTGAACGGCCCGCCCACTGTATCGCCGGCGCTGGTCTCAGCGGTCGTTTCTGGTGCTGCTTCATCAGTCACAATCACCAGAGTCGTCGGCGTCACGTCATCCTGCGGGGCCTGCGTGGTCAGCGTGCAGCCCGCGACGAAGACAATGGATAAGATAGCGATTAAATTGCGCATGACAACTCCCCCTCAAAGAAAAATCATCGCATCACGCGATGATAATGTACATTGTAATACTGCCGGTGGGGGTCTTACCTGACGGCCATCCTACGCTCAGTCGCCTTTGAGCATCCCGCGAAAGACGCCGGGCGAGGAGTCGGGGATAGCGACCGCGTTGACAGAGCGCTCGTAAAATCCGGTCGGGCCAGCGGCGGCGATAATGGCGTAGCCGTAACCCTCGTGCCACATGGCGTCCATACAGGCCAGCAGCAGCGCCTTGCCGATGCCACGCTTACGCTGGGCTTCGTCCACGCCGGTCGGGCCGAAGAAACCCTTGCGCACCACGTCATAGCAGGCGAAGCCGAGCAGGGTGTCGCCTTCGGTGGCAATGAAGCAGGCCAGCGGAACGCGGCTGAAGGAGACCTCGGTCTCGCTTTGCCAGGCCACGTTGAAATGCTGCCGCACCCAGCTCGTCACCACATGTTTTTCCGCACCGAGACAGCGCCGGATGTCAATTCCCATCGCCCGCTGTGAGGCCAGGACAGCAGGGTAATCCGGCAGTTCGTAAAGCTTGACCAGCATATCAGGCATGATTCAGTTCCTTTAGCAGAAGTTCCAGGTTCGACAAATCCTTATACAGACACTGCGCGCCGCTTTCCAGCAGAGCACGATTGCCGCTGGCGTCGAGGTCGAGCACCAGCACGGGCCGCCCCTGTTCGCGGGCGAAACGCGCGGCGTACATCGCCCCGCCATCCACCGCGCTCTCGATCATCACCAGCGCGCTGCCTAAGCCGCTGATGATGCGGTTGCGGGCCACCAGCCGAGCGCGGCTCGTCTCCACATCCGGCGCGACTTCGCTCAAGAGCATTCCTTCCCCGGAACGCCAGTCGATCAGCGCCTGATTCTCCGGCGGGTAAGGCCGCAGCACGCCCGATCCCAGCACGGCCACCGTAAAGCACCAGCGCCTGAGCGCGGCTTCATGCGCCAGCGTGTCCACGCCGCGAGCCATCCCGCTGACGATGACGAAGCCCGCCTCGGCCAGCTTTTCCACCAGCGGGCGCGCCAGAGCAGCCGCCTCCGCCGAAGGCTGGCGCGTGCCCACCACCGAGATCGTCTGGTCAAAAGCCGGATTCCAGCGGCCCAGGCCGAAGAGCAGCGGCGGTGGATCCTCAATCTGTCGCAGGTGCGCCGGATACCCACTGTCTGGATCGCAGTAGGGCATCACGCGCACCCCAGCCGCTTCCCAGGCGCTTAACCGGGCCAGCGTCCCCTCGACATCTACCGAGCGGATCGCCAGGGCTGTTTTCGGCCCGATGCCGCGAATCGCTTGCAGATCGTCGCCGCTGGCCTCCAGAATGGCCTGCGGATCGTCGTCAAAATGGGCAAAGAGGCGCTGAAGGGTTTTGCTGCCGATGCGGCTCGCCAGGCTCAGGGCGATCCACAGGCTAGTCTTCTTCATAGTACTCGATGATTGACAGCAGCATGGCGTGAATGAAGGTGTTGATCTGGCGCAGCATCGTGCTCCATTCCGAGGTGCTGCGCGGCGGCGTGAGTTCGGACCAGGTCAGCACGGAATCGATCACAAAATCGCTGAAATAGAAGAAGCCGCGCACCGCCTGTGGCAGGGTCAGGCCGTCATCCACCAGCATCCGCGCGTAGTCCTTGCCCAGGGTGATGGCGGTAGCCAGGCCGGATTCGGGCGCGTTCTCCGCCAGGTAGTGCCGCAGTTCTTCCAGCACCGCCCGTCCCTGCTCGCGCATATGCGTGCGCGTCGGGTCGCTCATGGCCTCGTACCAGGGCAGGCTCGTCAGCGTGCCGCCGCCCACCTGCATCCGAGCATGGCCCAGCGCGCTCTGCAAAATCACGCGGATCTCCGAAGGCTGGATCTCGCCCTGGGTCTCGGCATGGCGCAGCAGATCGCTGCGGCGAAAGCGCCGGTGCCCGCCCGGAGTCCGCCGCGAGGGCAGTTCGCCCTTATCGGCCCAGTTGCGCACCGTCGCCGGATGCACGCCCAGGATGTCCGCCGCCTCGCGCAGGCTCACCCACTCTGAAGTGTCATTGTTCATTCACTTGCCCCCAACTCCAGAATCCAGTATACCGCATTACCAGCATTACATTCTGTATATCGGATCGGGAGTCTGCATCCATGATAGTCGAAATTCGCCCCGCCAGCATGGATGATTATCATGCAATCTGTGGTCTAATGCGTCAGATTGACGACCAGCACCGGGCCGCCTACCCGGAATTATTCAAGTCTGTCGAGCCGCCGCGCAGCCGAGCATACGTCCAGGAATGGGTCAACTCGGACAGCCGCCATATCTGGTTAGCCGTCCAGGGCGAAGAGCCAGCGGGGCTGATCCAGTTCGCCATCCAGGCGGCAGGAAGCTTCCCGCTGCTGGTGCCGCGTATTTTCATCAACATTGATACGCTGGTGGTCGATGAAGCGCTCCAGCGCCAGGGCATCGGACACGCGCTGATGGAGGCCGTCCACGATTGGGGCCATCAGCGAGGAATCGACCAGTTTGAACTGGGGGTCTTCGCCTTCAACGAGGCCGCGCAGGCGCTCTACGCAAGTATGGGCTATGAGATCAAATATCTGCGTCTGTGGCGCAAAAAATAACATCCCCGGCGCGGGACCGAGGATTGCATTCTTCCATTGTGCAAGGGCACAGCGTATTGTGCTCCACGAGGAAAATGTGGGTTGTAGGGACACGGCATGACCGTGTCCACCACAGAAATCACAAACTATTACAGACGTATCGTGCCCGCCGCCCTTAACTGGGCCGCGCGCTCAATTCGACCGGCAGCGTCAGCGTGTCCCCATCGCGCCAGATCGTCAGGTTGATCGTGTCGCCCGGCTGCGTGTTGCGCGCCAGATACGAGATCAGGTCGTTCATGTTGACAATCGGCTCGCCGTCAATCTGCGTGATGACGTCGGCGTAGCGCGGGATCTGCACGCCGCGCACCATCACCGGGTCGCTGGCTGTGTGCAGCCCGGCCTGGCTGGCAGGACCGTTCGGCAAGACCGAGGCCACCACCACCCCGCGCAGATTGTTGGGCAGGTGCAGCGTTTCGATCATGTCGATGTCGAGTTCCGGCGCGCTGGTGATACCCAGGTAGCTGTAATTGACATGACCCTCGTTAATCAACTGCTCGGACACGCGCTTGACCAGATTGCTGGGGATGGCGAAGCCCACGCCCGAATTGGCGCGCGTCTCGCTGGCGATCTGCGAATTGACGCCGATCACCTCGCCCTTCAGATCAAACAGGGGGCCGCCGCTGTTGCCGGGGTTGATGGCCGCATCCGTCTGAATCACCGAGCCGATGGAGTAATTGGTCAGGCCCTGAATAGTGCGATCCAGCGCGCTGACGACGCCGTAGGTCAGGGTCCAGCGCTGGCCGAAGGGGCTGCCAATCGCCAGTGCCGTCTGGCCGATCACCAGATGATCGGAATCGCCAAATGTGACCGGCGGCAGTTCCGAAGTCGGCAGGTCTACCTGGATCACCGCCAGATCCGAATCGGGATCCGTGCCAACCAGAGTCCCACGCACGATGGTCCCGTCGTGGAAATTCACCTCGATGCCATCGGCTGCCGCGCTTTCCACCACGTGGTTGTTGGTGACGATGTAGCCCTGGTCGCTGATAACGAAACCGGAGCCAGTCGCCGCACCGTAGGTATCGGTGACGCCCCTGTGACCGGGGATCTCCAGGCGGACGTTAATGGAAACCACCGACGGGCTGACCGTATTGTACAGGTTGGCGAGATACTGCTCGTGCGAAGCCAGGTCCAGGTCCGGCGAACCGGGGATTGCAGGCTGCGCCAGCGCCGGAAGGCTGACATGCCCGGCGGCCATACTGGGGCTGGCTGCCGTCCCGATTATAAATCCAAAAGCGACCAGCATCACTGCGGTCGCCACAATAAGAACGTGTCGTCTTAAATGCATGTGCTGCACCTCTCTAAACAGAGTCCACAAGAAAGTTTCGGCCTTGTTTGACGGGAATGATCGTCAAAACTATACTCGTAAGCGATGAGAAATTGCTGAGTCGAAAGTGAGTTTTCTATCAATGCATCTTACCACGCTCTCCGATGCCGCCGTTATGCCCGATCATCGCAACGAAGATGCCTTCTGGGCCGACCTGAACGGCGATCATGCGCTGCTGATGGTGGCCGATGGCGCGTCTCGGCGCTTGAAGACCAGCCGGACCCGCGATCTCTTCGGGCCGGATACGACGGCGGCTCGCTTCGCCGCGCAGGTGGTCCGCGAAACGATGGCCGATGCCGCCAGCGCCGCCCCGCATGATCTTCTCATCCAGGCCAACGAGCGGTTGGCCGCTCACTGGCGCTCGGTGTATGGCGATCTCAGCGCCGAATCGCTGGCGCAGCAGGAACCGGCCCTGGCCGATGATCTGCGATCCGATCCGCGTCACATCCGCTGGGCACTGCCGGTCTGTGTCGCAACGGTGGCCCGCGTGGATCAGGCGCAGCAGCAGCTAAGTTTCGCCCACGCCGGAGATACCGCCCTGCTGTTGTTTCACCGTGATGGCCGCGTGACCGCCCCCACGATAAACCAGATGAAGTACCATGAAGATAACACGCTCTTCTTTGCGCTCAGCTTACAGCGCCGCCAGCAGGCCGCGCACCTGGCCGACGTTCTGGACGACCCGCGCGTGAAGGCGCTTAACAACGCTCTCTATCATAATTATGTAGACGAAAACGGCGATATAGACCTTAACGTTGGTGTCGGCGTGGTGAATGGCCTGCCCCAGCTTGACGAATATATGCAGACTGCCGAAGTGGACATCAGCGCAGTGAGCGGCATCCTGCTATGCAGCGACGGCTTCCTCTGGCCTGCCCCGCTGGACGAAAGCGAGGCGGATTGTGCGGCCCGGCTGCAAGCCATGCGCACGACAATCGAGCGCGATGGTCTCGAAGCCTACTGCGAATCCATGCGTGCCGTCGAAGCCGCCGACGCCGGGCGCGATCAATACCCGCGATTCAAAATACATGATGACGCCACCGCCGTTTACCTGAGCGACGTGGCAGGTGTATAATGGCCTGACCATCAACGGCAAATCACGGATTCTATGCTCAATACCAAACGCACATTACTCTATCGCCTGCTGCATTATCTTCAGCCCGACGATAACTCCACCCTGCTTATTCTGGCCCTGACGGTCGGGTTTGCAACAGGCATCAGTATCTGGCTGTTCCGTGTCGGCATCGAAGTCTTTCACGCCATTTTCATCGAGGGTCTGGCGAGTCTGCTGGGCCAGGACATGGCGCGTGTCGCGCTCATCCTCGGTCTCAGCCTGGCCGGGCTGGTCGTGGGCTGGACAATGCAGCGCTTCGTCGGCGAAGAACGCCATCACGGCGTTGCGGGCATCATGGAATCGGTGGCGCTGGGCGGCGGACGCTTAAACTATCGTCTGCTCCCGGCCAAAGCCATCTCTTCAGCGCTTTCCCTCGGCGCGGGCGCTTCCGTCGGCCCAGAGGACCCCAGCATTCAGATCGGCGCGAACATCGGCTCGGCGATAGGGCAGCGCTTACGGCTGGACGAAGACCGGGTGCGTCTGCTGGTCGCAGCCGGTTCAGCCAGCGCACTGGCTTCCGCCTTCAATGCCCCGATTGCCGGGGTGTTTTTTGCCCTGGAAGTCATTCTTCAGGAACTCTCGGCCAGCAACTTTGGCGTGGTCGTGCTGTCTGCCGTCGTCTCCTCCGTTGTCACCGAAGCGCTGACCCAGGCGACGGTACTGCACGAACCGGCGCTGAACCTGCGCAACTACGCTCTGGGCAGCGCGCTCGAACTGCCGCTCTACGCGGTCCTGGGGCTGCTGCTGGCAATCCCGGCGATCCTGTTCGTGCGCAGCGTCTACTGGCAGCACGATAAATGGCATGAGCGCGTCCATAAAATCCCGCGCCCGATTCAGACCGCCCTGGTCGGCGCCATCCTGGGCCTCATCGGCATCGCCCTGCCGGATGTCCT
Organism: uncultured Chloroflexia bacterium; assembly: GCA_963772595.1. Classification (GTDB taxonomy): domain Bacteria; phylum Chloroflexota; class Anaerolineae; order Aggregatilineales; family Phototrophicaceae; genus CAVYXZ01. The sequence continues at coordinate 1,167,894 of CAVYXZ010000007.1, forward strand.
GGGCGCAGGCCGCGAAGCCATGAATGCGGTACTGGAACAGCCGGAGCGCTTCACGCTGTTGCTCTTATTTTCATTAGGCCTCGCCAAAATCATCCTGACCGGCTTCAGTCTGGCAGGGGGGTTCGTGGGCGGGGTCTTTGCGCCAGCGCTGTTCATTGGCCTCATGTTCGGTAATGTCTTTGGCCGCATCGTCGAAAGCTTCGGCCTTGTCGGGATCACCAGCGGCGCGCAGGCCTATGCCATCGTGGGCATGGCGGCGATGATGGCCGGGGTCGTGCGTTCGCCCATCACGGCGATCATGCTGGTCTTCGAACTGACCAACGATTACCGGCTGATTATCCCGATCATGCTGGCCTCGGTGTTTTGTATTTTCCTCACCAGCCGCTTTACCCTGTTGGGAATCTATACCCTGGGTCTGGCACGTCAGGGCATTCACCTGCGCGAAGGCCATGATGTGGACCTGATGCAGGGGATTCGTGTGTCAGAAGTCATGGACCCGCCCCGGACCATCAACGAAAATGCCTCACTGATCGAGCTGCGGGATGCCCTGCGGCAGCGGCATATTCGTTCGCTGATCGTGATTAATGACGACCGGCGTCTGGCCGGGATCGTGACCCTGACGGACCTCCAGCAAATCTTTGACGAACGCCCGGACGATACGTCAGGGTTGACCGTCGGCGATATATGCTCCCGCGAGGTCGTCACCTCCAGCCCCGACGATGTGCTCTGGCGCGCCATCCGCCTGATGGGTGCGCACGATATTGGCCGCATCCCGGTGGTGGACGATGAAGGCCAGCTGGTCGGCATCGTCAGCCGCCATGACATCGTGTCCGCCTATAACAAAGCGATTGCCAAGAAGCTCCAGGACCAGCATCACGCCGAGCAGGTGCGGCTCAGCTATCTCACCGGCGCGCACGTCATCGAACTCTACGTCGCCGAAAACGCTCCGATTGCCTGGCAGCATATCCAGGACATCCACTGGCCTGCCGAGAGCGTCGTCGCCTCAATCCAGCGCCGCAGCAAGCTGCTGGTGCCGCACGGCGCCACCGAGCTTCAACCCGGCGATTGGGTCACGCTGGTCGCCGCACCGGAATGCGAAGACCAGCTCGAACGGCTCTTCGGCCAGCGTCCTGCGACAGTCTAACTCGCCTGATCCACCAGGCGGGCCACGAAGTCAAAAGCCAGCAGCACGTCATTCGACACATTCGCCACATTCGGCACCGAGGGAATCTGTAGATTGTAGCTGTCGCGCGTCACGTGCGCGGTGGCCGTGCCGTTGATGCGCGAGTCGGAGAAGAGCGTCGCGTCTACGTCAAAGGTCACAGGCTGTGTGATGCTGCGAATCGTCAGGTCGCCGCTCAGTTGGAAGGTGAACTCGTCGCCCACCGCGACGTGATCCGGCAGGCCCGGAGAGTCCGCTCGGCACAAAGCTGATAAATTCGAACTGGTCGGTGCTGGATTCGAGGATTTCGCTGCGCAGGGCACGGTTACGAAACTCGCTGTCGGTGACAAAGGTGCGCGCGTTGATGCGAATCTCGCCAACGGTCGAATTGGCCGGCTGGTCATAATCGACGATGATGTCGCCCGCGACCTCGCTGGTCACGCCCACAACATGATTGGGCAGTCCGCTGAGTTCCTCGTCAATCTCGAAGCGTACCTCGGAAAGCTCATTGTCGATGCGGAACAGCGCGCGCCCGCTCAGGCCATCCGCAGCCGTCGTGTCGGCAGCAGTCGGCAGCGGCGTCTCAGTGGCCGGGACCGGCGTAGCCGTCGGCTCGACTGGTGCAGCCGTCGCCGTAATCATCACGACTCCCGGCTCGATCCCCGCCACCACCTGCGACAGCGCCGCGATCTCCTCGTGAATCGAGTCGATCTGTGCGCTCAGGGTGCTGGCCGGGCCATTGTCCTCAAGCTGCGCCATGACCGCGTCCAGCTTTGCTATCCAGAGCCGCCACCTGAGTCGCAATGGAGCCGGGATCGACGGTCGGGTTCAACGACAGCGTTGGCGCGCTGATCGGCTGCTGGGTTCGCCGGAGCCGCCGACAAACCAGGTAATGCCTAACACGCCGACCGCCACGCCCAGGCTCAGGCTGACCAGCGCGATCATAATTACTGTTCCTCGTCCCATGAAACCGTCCTCCTGAATAGAGATAATAGTCGCATAGGGAGCGCGCCGCGCCCCAGATAAGCACCGATTGTCGCGTTGGCCGACTGACGTTAAGTTCGGCTTTTGTTCACCTGCCGGACTGTCCGACAATTTGATGTATACCGATCAGAGCCGCATAGCCTGGACGAACCCTCATCGCCCGACACCCTACAAATCGATCGCCAGCACCTGACCGGTCGCGCCACTGGCACTGTTGACCGTCACCAGCAGTTGGCCCCGCCGGGTTCATCGCCAGGGCATAAGGCTGGTTCAAACCGCCCAGAACCGTCTCCGGCCCATCCGTCGTGACGCGCACGACCTGGCCCGGTCCCCAGCCGACATCGCCATAGACGCCGTACTCCACCGCGTAAATCGTGCCGTCAGCGCTCACCAGCACGTCCGTCAGCGCGGTCAGGCCGCTGTAAGTCTCCACTTTTTCGCCGCCAGACCAGCGCTCGATCCAGGCGCTGCCTTCCGGGTAAGGGAAACCGCTCAGAAAGCTGACGTAGAGATCGCCATCCGGGCCAATATCCACACCGGTTGGCACTGGCGACTGGTCATTGACCGCCGGCCAGGCCGCCACAACCTGAGACCATCCGCCGCCGTCCAACTGTAGACACAGTTGCCGCTGGCATCCGACAATGTACATCGTGCCATCGTCCGCCATCGTCAGATCAACCGGGTTCGATTCGCGGGTGTCGCCATCCGGGTTCTGGCTCATCTCGACCGAGTAGATGTCGATAAAGCGTTGGATGCGCTATCGCTCGCGGTCCAATGCCACCACGCCCATGCTAAAGGGATAGACCGGCGGCGTCTGGCCGAGGCGAGCCAGATCGAGTCGTCCGTCACCAGAATGCCCGAGGCCCCGCGCGTCTGGCCTTCGGTGCCCTGGTTGGGCAAACCGCGGATAATCACCGAACGGTCCCCTTCCGGCGTGATCTACCGTTACCTGGCCGCCACGTCCGGTCGTCATCGGCGCGCGCCCGCGTCCCGGCTTCGATCATGATGTCGCCCGCGCTGCCGTTTTCGACCACGTAGAGATTGCCCTCGCTGTCAAAGGCCATGCCGCGCGGGTTCATCAGTCCGTCGGCCACGACATCCTGAGCGGCGGCAGGCACGCGGTCAGCAGCAGCACAATCAATCGGCGTAGAAAGCACGAAACATAAGTCTGTCCTTTTTTGAGACGCTAAGTTCACTATATAGGTACGGCAGATTTCGCTCAAGTGGATGGCAAATCATCGAGAGTCGGATTTCCGCATTTTGGGCAATTTATCCAAAGATCGACCACTCGGCTTGACCCTGTTCCCATAGTTTCTCTATAATTGGAGATGCATGTGGAACCGGTTCCAGATTTCACAGCCAAAGGTTAAGGAGTAGCTGAAGATATTTATTTGAAGCGATCACCGACGATACGTGACGTGGCCCGCGAAGCCAGTGTGGGCATAGGAACCGTCTCGCGGGTACTTAATAACAGCCGTCAGGTCAGCCCACAGACACGCGAGCGGGTTCTGGAGGCAATCCAGCGCCTGGGCTTCCGGCCAAACCAGTTTGCCCGCCAGCTCTCGCGGGGCACCCGCATCCGCAGCCTGGGCATCATTTCACCCTTCGTCGCTGATTACTCCTTTATGTCGAGGCTTCAAGGTGTTCAGCGCGCGCTGCAGGAGAGCGAGTTGGACTATGATCTCATCTTCTATTACATCAGTTCCCTGAATCGCTTCTACCAACAACTGCTGACCATCATCGAGCAAAGTACCGTTGAAGCGCTGTTGTTGGTAGCCATAGAACTCTCGCCCGAAGCCCTGGCCTTACTTGAGGAGTCTGGCTTGATCTTCGTGGGAATTCAGCGACCATCCGGTCACAGATTGGCTGTGCATCGGCGCAGACAACGTGACAGGCGGCGCACTGGCAACCGAATACCTGTTGAAGCTGGGCCACCGGCGAGTCGCCTATGTAGGTGATGCCTTCCCCTCGCCAACAGGATTTTCGACCAGTCAGAAGCGCTACGAAGGCTACCAACAGGCCCTGTATAAACACAGCGTGCCGCTCAACCCGGATTACGTACAGCTTGGCGAGCACGATAAAGAGGTGGCATACGAACTGACGATGACCCTGCTCCATCTGTCCCAACCACCGACGGCAATCTTCTGTATGAGCGACATTCAGGCTCTGGCCTGTCTGGCCGCGATTCGAGATGCCGGTCTCAAGGTCCCGCAGGATATTTCATTGATCGGCTTTGACGACATTGAAATCAGCGCCCTGATGGGCCTGACGACGGTGCGCCAACACCTGGAAGAAGCGGGCTACCTGGCGATGAAGCTAATGCTCCGCCTGGCAGAAGAACCTTATGTTGAGCAGGCAACCCTGCGCAAGGTTGTGCCGCTGCTGCCTGGTTTCGAGGTCATCGAACGGCAGACGACACAGGCCCTGAGCAGTGCATAAATAGGTGTAAATCCCGGCATCCTGACGGCGCAGCCCAACGCGGCGCAGGTCGGAACCGGTCATTTGCCGAGCGTTACAGAGATAGGAGGAAATGACGGCAAAATAAGGATACGGTTCACAAGGTATCTCGTCCGATATACGTATAGGAGTTTTCCACATGATGAAACGCATTACTTTTCTAGTGGTGATCGCTCTGGTCGTCCTCGGTGGCACCGGCCTGGTGGCCGCTCAGGATGCCCCGATGATCGACTGCATGGGTGCCGATGGGGCATCTGTGTCGATCATGGGTCCCTGGTCCGGCGAGGAACAGGACACATTTATGTCGATTATCGCTCCGGTGGTGGAAGCCTGTAATCTGGATGTCAGCTACGAAGGCACCCGCGATATGAACACGCTGCTGCCCACCCGCGTGGATGGTGGTGCGCCGCCGGATCTGGCCGACCTGTCGAACCCCGGCGCAATCGCAACCTATGCGGATAACCTGATTGCGCTGGACGGCCTGGGAGTCAATGCCGACAACTATGTTCAGGGCTGGAAAGACCTGGGCAGCACTGCGGACGGCACCTGGGTGGGTCTGCCGGTGAAAACCGACATCAAATCCCTGGTGTGGTACAGCCCGGTCGCCTTTGATGCGGCGGGTTACACAGTTCCCACCACCTGGGACGAATTCACCGCGCTGATGGATCAGATGGTGGCCGATGGTGGCCCCGCCCCGCTGGCAATGGGTTTCGAGAGCGGCGGCGCGACTGGCTGGACGGCGACTGACTTCGTTCAGGACTTGATGATTCGCACCCAGGGCGCAGACTTCACCAATGGTCTGGGCACTGGCGCGACCAAGTGGACGGACCCCGGCGTCGCGGACACCTGGAACATGTACGTGGACCTGGTGAACAACTACGGGGCCGGTGGCGCGGATGGCGCACTGACGACTAGCTTCAGCGATGCGATCCTGCAACCCTTCAACGATCCGCCGGATGCCTGGATGGTGAAGCAGTCCGGTTTCGCGGGCAGCGCGACGATTGCGCCGAACTTCCCCGATTTCGTCTACGGTCAAGACTTCGCCTTCTTCGTCCTGCCGACGATGGACGGCAACCCCGTCCCGATGCAGGTCGGCGGCGACTTCATGGTCGCCTTCAACGACACCCCGGCGGTTCACGCCCTGATTTCGTATCTGTCGAGCGCTGACGGTGCCAATTCCTGGGCCGCAGCCGGTTTCGATCTGACCCCGAATTCGGCAGTCGATGCGATGTCCTACACCGACCCGATCTCGTCGGATAAAGCCGCTGCGCTGGGTGATGCGCCGGATGTCAGCTATGACGTTGGCGATCTGCAACCGGGTGGCGCTGGTCAGGCCGAGTTCGATGGCATTACCGCCGTGGTCGGTGGCAGCCAGACGGTTGAAGATGCACTTGCCGCCATTCAGAAGGCCTACGACGACGCGATGTCTATGTAACAACGTGAATGGGGCATGGGCGACTGTGCCCCTCTAAAAGAGTAAATTTACCTGACGCGGGGGTGTGGCACACAGGTGTCGCGCCCCTGCTCAGTATCACATTACTGGGGGAATGTTCATGAAAAGAACGCCGATGATTATGCGGCAGGGCCGCTGGACGCCCTGGATGTACATGGCTCCTGCCCTGATTATTCTCACGATTTTTGTTGCTTATCCCGCCCTGCGGACCTTTTTCTTTAGTTTCCAAAATGCCGATGCCTCTGCTTCCGCCGCTGCCATGTGCCGCGCGGGCGATCCTTGCTGGGGCATCTTTGAAAATTTCCGCCAGGCCATCAGTTCGAGCACCGGGCAAATCGCGCTGCGCAACACCTTCCTGTGGCTGCTGGTAATGGTCCCTGGTACGGCGATTTTCGGCCTGCTGCTGGCAGTCCTGACTGACCGCGTGCCTTATGAAGCGCTTGCCAAATCCATCATCTTCATGCCGATGGCGATTTCTTTCGTTGGCGCGTCGATTATCTGGCGCTTCGTCTATCATCCAGACCCGAATATCGGCTTGCTCAATGCCATTGTCGGCCTCTTCGGAGGTGAGCCGCACACCTGGCTGGCGACATCGCCACCGGGGAATACCCTCCTGCTGACGGTGATCGGCATCTGGATATGGACCGGCTTTACCATGACGATTCTGGCGGCTGCGCTGCGCAACATCCCATCGGACCTGCTGGAAGCGGCGCGCGTGGACGGCGCCAATGAGCTTCAGGTCTTTTTGCGTATTATGCTGCCGCTCATCGCCCCGACGGTTGCCGTCGTCATGACCACGATGACCATCAACACGCTCAAAATGTTCGATATTGTCTGGGTCATGAAGGGAGTCGAAACAGACGTGATCGCCACGCGCATGGTCTCGGAACTCTATCTGTACCAGAACAACGGGCTTTCTGCCGCTTTCGCCGTCATCCTGATTATTTTGATTATCCCGGTGACGGTCTATAACATCCGGCGCTTCGGGCAGGAGGAGGCCGAACGATGAGACGCGAAGCCTTTGTCCAAATTGTCAACAAGATCCCGGTCAATCTGGCGATCATTATCGTTTGCGCCATCTGGCTGCTGCCGACGCTGGGCCTGCTGGTGACCTCGTTCCGGCCTCAAGAAGCGGTGAATACCACCGGCTGGTGGACCGCCTTCAACTCGACGCCCACCGGCACGGCGGATTATGCGACCTTTTGCAGCAGTTGTCACGGCAGCGACTTGAAGACCATCCCTGCCGCTGACCTGAGCAATCCAGATCTCATCGGCAGCTTCCGCCGCTCCATACAGCTTTCGGCCACCTACAATAAAGAGTACAACGGGACGGTACACATTCCCGAAGCGCAGCGCCCGGATGCCCAGCAGACGGCGGACATCCTGACCTATCTGCAACTCCAATCCGGCCTGAAACAAGCGCCGCCGACCTTCACCATCAACAACTATGAAGACGTGATGGTGGGCTATAACGCCCGCAGCGGCAGCTATCAGCAGGTCTGCGCCGATGAAGGTCCCTCCGGCAACCGCACCTGCGATTTTCTCACCGATGCGACGCGCAGCAATGCCGTCTTGCAGGGCATGATTAACAGCTTTATCGTCACCATCCCGGCGACGATCCTGCCGATTATTGTCGCGGGCTTCGCCTCCTACGCGCTGTCGTGGATGGATTTCAATGGGCGGCGTGTGCTCTTCGCCACACTGGTCGGCTTGCAGATCATACCGCTGCAAATGGTGCTGGTACCGATCTTCCGCATCTACACGGATATGGGCCTGAACGGCACTTTCCTGGGGGTCTGGCTATTCCATACCGGCTTCGGCCTGCCCTACGCCATCTACCTGATCCGCAACTTCATCGGGCGGCTGCCTGCCGACCTGTTCGAATCGGCCTATCTGGATGGCGCGGGCCATTTCGCGGTGTTCCGCAAGATCGTTCTGCCGCTGTCGATGCCTGCCATTGCGGCGCTGGGTATCTTCCAGTTCCTGTGGGTGTGGAATGACCTGCTGGTCGCGCTCATCTTCCTGGGCAACGACCGGCCTGTCCTGACCTACCAACTCAGCCAACTGGTGAACTCGCTGGGTGGCGGCTGGCAGCGTATGACGGCGGCGGCCTTCATCAGTATCCTGGTGCCGCTCATCATCTTCATCGGCTTCCAGCGCTTCTTTGTTCGCGGCTTGCTGGCAGGGGCAGTCAAGGGTTAAACTTCAACACGAAAAAGCGTAAATTTGTGGTATACCAGAAGATCATGTAAGGGTGAGGCAAGTCTGCCCTTACATGATGTTTTTTACTACATCCATCAGGAGCACTCAGGCTGATGAGCTGGCACATTAACGCGATTTTTTATGAACTGTACCTGCGCGCCTTCGCTGATGGCAACGGCGATGGTCACGGCGATTTTGTGGGCCTGCGCCAAAAACTGGATTATTTGCAATGGCTGGGGGTGGATTGCATCTGGCTGCTGCCCTTCTATCCCTCCCCGCTGCGCGATGATGGTTACGACATCGGCAGTTACTATGGCATCGACCTGGTCTACGGCTACCTGGAAGATTTCCGCTTCGCCGTCGATGAGATTCACCGCCGGGGCATGAAAGTCATCGTAGACCTGGTCATGAACCATACCTCGGACCAGCACCCCTGGTTTGTCGAGGCCCGCAGCGATGTCAACTCGCCGCTGCGCAATTATTACGTGTGGAGTCCGAGCAACGACCGCTACAGCGACGCCCGCATCATCTTCCTGGATACGGAGGTCTCCAACTGGGCTTACGACGAGCATTCGGGCGAGTTCTACTGGCACCGCTTCTACAGCACCCAGCCGGACCTCAACTACGATAATCCCGCCGTCCACGAGGCCATGATTAATGTGGTCAAGTTCTGGATGGACATGGGCCTGGATGGCTTCCGCGTGGATGCCGTGCCCTACCTCTACGAACGCGAAGACACCAACTGCGAGAATCTGGGGGAGACGCACGACTTCCTCAAAAAGCTGCGCAGCTATGTCGAGGAACATTATCCCGATGCCATTCTGCTGGGCGAGGCCAACCAGTGGCCCAAAGATGTCCGGCCTTATTTTGGCGATGACGACGAATTCCACATGTGCTTCAACTTCCCGCTGATGCCGCGCCTGTACATGGCCCTGGCGACTCAGGACCGCAGTTCGGTGGTGAACATCCTGAACGACCTGCCGGAGATTCCGCCGAATGCGCAGTGGGCCACCTTCCTGCGCAACCACGACGAACTGACGCTGGAGATGGTGACGGAGGACGAGCGCCAGTTCATGTGGGAGTTTTACGCGCCGCAGCCGGTCCAGCGCCTCAATCTGGGCATCCGGCGGCGGCTGGCTCCCCTGCTGGGCAACGACCGCCGCAAAATTGAACTCATGTACTCGCTGCTCTTCACCCTGCCGGGCGCGCCCGTGCTGTATTACGGCGACGAGATCGGCATGGGCGACAATGTGGCCCTCTTCGACCGCAACGGCGTGCGCACGCCAATGCAGTGGTCGCCGGAAACCAACGCCGATTTCTCGGCAGCCGCGCCGGAAAGCCTCTTCTCGCCGGTCATCGAAGACCCGACCTTCGGCTATACACAGGTCAATGTGCGCAACCAGCAGGCCGAGCGTGATTCGCTGCTGCATCGCACCCGCGAGATGATCCATGCCCGCAAGCGCCTGCCGATGCTGGCGAAGGGATCGCTGACCTGGCTGGATCGTCTGCCCCTGGAGACGATGTGCTTCTGGCGGCAGGCCGGGGGCCACCGCTTCCTGGCCCTGCATAACCTCTCGGATACGCCCTGCGATCTGCTGCTGCCGGAAGGCTTCAACTACCGCGACGTGCTGTTCTCACGGCGGCGCCTGCGTGATGGCCGCATCGAACTGGAACCCTACGGCTATCGCTGGTTGATGGCGGAATAGTCTTTAGCTGTTACCGTTAGCAGGTCAAAATTAAAATCGCATGGGGTGTAGGGGTGATGCAAGCATGGCCCCTACATAAACACAACTCAATTTCAGAGCCGCGACGCAGCGACTCCAGCAGATCGTCTTTCGCCGGGCCAGGGACCAGTTCCAGCGCCTCGATGAAATTGGGCACATGCCGCTCCGGGCTGAGCTTCGCCAGCGCAAACAGCCGCTGCACCAGCGCATCGCTGCGCGAGGCGGCCAGCAGCAGCACGCCATAGTGATGCAGTTCGTCGTGGCGCGTGCTGGTGAGGATATCGTCCACCACGTCGTAGAGGTCGCTGACCTGATTCTCGATGATATGCGTCAGCAATCCCATGCTGACCACCGCCCGGTCGCGTTTGACGAAGAGCGTACACAGGTCGCGGTACAATGCCGCCGGGAATTTCGCGCCCAGCGATTCCAACGCCTTGCCGACCACTTCGTTCTGACCGGCTTCCAGCGCATCCAGCCCGCCCAGCAGCAAAAACTGGTAGATCGGCAGCGTCTTCTCATGCTGGACTAGCAGATTGATGGCCGTCACCGCCGGTTCGCCGCTGAACTGCGAGGTCGAGTCGATCTCGCTCAGCAGCTTGGTCGCATAAATATGCGCCAGCTCTGGCTGATGGGCCGCCAGGGACGCCAGCGAGACCGCCCGCAGATTCTGCGTCACCTCGCCCATGAACGGCTCAACCTCGTAGGTATTGAGTCCGCGCAAAAACAGATCGCAGTCGTCCGGGTGATCCAGATCGGCCAGCAGGCGGATCAGCTTCTCGCGGATCAGCGCGCCATTGTCCTTGCTGTCGTTGTCGAAATAGTAATGGGCGCTCTGCCGCAGGACAGAACGAGCCGTGTCATCCAGGTCCGATTGTTCCAGTGTCCGCAGCGCCGCATCCACCATCTCGCGCTTACGGCTGCTCGACAGCAGTTCCAGCGCAATCTCGCGCGCTTCGTCCGGGTCCTCGCTGTGGCGCAGTTGTTGCAGCAAAGCGGTCTGAGTCATGATGCACCTCGCTCAGGCTTTAATCAGCCCGCCATGATAGACAAGCTCGTAGACGCGGACCCCGTCGATGGTGATCCACTCCATGCCGGTGAAATGCCGGTAATCTCCCTCGCTGCTGTCAGTGTAGATCCAGTGATCGACCGTATGCCTGAAGCCGCCCAGGAAGCGCCCCTCCTGATAGAGCTGCGTCAGGCTGGTCTGAATCACCAGCCCGGCCTGGGCCGCCGTGATGACATCAGGACGCAGGATATAGCCGTAGTAATTCATCGCCCAGACCGGCAGCGCCTCCTGGTAAACCGATTCCTGCCCGATGAAGTTAGTCCCACCGAAATAGGAATCCAGATAGGTGTAGGGGACCTCATAAAACTGGAGATCATGCGAGCCGGGCCGCGAGGACAGCAGTTGACTACCGTTCCCCACATAGCAGGCGGCCTTAGCGCGCACAATGAAGTCATGCAGCACGTCATCAGCGTTCATGAGCTTTTCCGAGCCAGCAGCGCGCACAATCCCGGCTGCGCCTCGCTGCCGATGTTGCCTGCCAGCGAATTGAAGAACGCCACGTCTCCGAAACCGCACTCGTTCAGCAGCATACGATAATCGGCCTCGGTGTAGGCTTGCATGGTCGAGGCATAGCGCGTCACCGCCGCCGTCGCCGCGTCCACGATGAAATAGCGCGTGGTGGCCGTCCTGGCGTCCTCATTCCAGAAGTTTTCGCTCAGATAAAGATGTGGTCGCTCGGAGAACAGGCCGCTGGCGGCTGAATACCAGAACGGCCCCTCCTGCCCCATCTCGCGCACGATGTCGAAAGTGTGCGGTTCCAGCAGAATCTGGCCGCCCTCGTCCAGCGCAGCATGGGCCTTGCGCAGAATCAGCGCGGCGTCCTCGCGGCGGAACACGTTGAACTCGCCGAAGATCAGCATCGCCAGCCCGAAGCCGCTGCCGTAGTCGGCCTCGCGCACATCCGCCTGGACGTAGCGCGGCGAGTTCCCAGCGGCCTGTTCCCTGGCATATTCAATCGACGCCGGAGAGAAATCAATGCCCTGTACCTCATGGCCCAGTGCAGTCAGACGGCTGGCGTAAAGACCCGGCCCGCAGGCCAGATCCAGGATCTTCGTCCGCTGCGCGCCCAGGACCTGCTGGTGAATCCACTGCACGTGCCGGTCAATGGTGGCGAAACGGCGGCTGGCGGCATCATGCGCTTGACTGAGATGTTCCTGAAGCATCCGGCGGCTGAAGTCGGGGTCATTCCAGGGGATTTTCTCGCCCTCTACCCAATCGCCGGGCGGACTCTTGCGTTCAATCAGCGCAAGCAAATCCATCACAATTTACCTCCGCAATGCGGTCATTTGTTCTATTGTACCGCGCAGACGCCAGTGCGGTAAGTATCTATCCGTAAAGCAGGTGGCAACAAGAGGGTATCATTCCTTTTTCTGGCTGACCTCACCCCCCGGCCCCCTCTCCATTCATGGAGAGGAGGAGAAAATCGGCTCATGACGCGCTTGAAAGTCCCCTCGCCATCGGATGGAGAGGGGATTTAGGGGTGAGGTTAGGAGAAAAGACTTCATGCACCCATTCCTGCTTGCATATGAATAGGCTCTAAATAATAACCGCCGCGTCTAGAATCGCTGGTCGCGCTGCACGCGCTCGTTGAGAATGTCGCCGATGTCCTGGCGATTGTGGGCCACGATCAGGTCGAACCAGACGTAGGGGAAGCGGTCCTTGATCTCCGCCGTCACCTGATCGACGAGATCGGGCGGCGCGAGGACGGTCATGGCGAGGCTTTTGTCCGATTCGAAGAAGTCCAGCAGGCGCAGATCGGTGGCGATAATCGGGCGGAAGCGCTGCCAGTAAGGCCGGGCCGTATCGAAGAACCAGTCGGTCTGCACGCCAGGCGCAATGTAGAGGATATGGAAATCGGCCTGCCCATGAATCGGGCCGGGACCGGGGACGACCTCATTGGGTTCGGGCAGCGGCTCAGCCATGACTTCCAGCGGTGGCACGGCCTTGTAGTAGGGTTCGTTCTGTTCCAACTGCACGATAGGCGCGGTGCGGTCCGGGTTGTAGAGTTCATCCTCTTTCCACAGGCAGACGCCGAACATCCAGGCCGGAGCCTGCCGTGCGATCCAATCGAACATCGCCACCGTCGCCTGTGCCGAACTGTCTTCGTCGTAAGGCGGATAGCGGTTGTCCTGCTGATAGTAGCGCCCGCCGTCGTGCGGCAAAAAGGGCCAGATGCCGCCTTCCGTGCCCACCACCGGGATCGCCTGCGTGCCGAAGAGCGCCGTGCAGCGTTCGTTGAAGTAGCGGCCCATCGCCGTGAGACCGACCGGATCGCCGTTCGGCGTCAGACCGGTGCCCCCGGATACCGTGCGGCCAGGGTCCGCCCCCTGCTGAAGCGGATCGTAGGGGTACTCGAAATGCCAGCCCGGCTCGCGCGCGACCTCGGCCTCCGGTGTACGCGCGCTGGTCGGCCCACCACCGGGCACTTCCTGGTAGAAATGGTTCAGGATGTACGGATGCGTCGCGCAGTAGGCTCCGTTCGCCAGCACGGCGCGGAAACGGTCGTACTGGGCCTGCTGGAGATAACGCAGGAAGGCTTCCATCCAGCCCACCGACGAGGCTTTCGGATCGTCACTTTCGGCCAGGGCGATGAAGCCGGGATAGCCTCCCTGGCTGATAATGAATTCCGCCCAGACCAGCCAGTTTTCCATCAACGGCTGGATGATCGACTGGTTGCGCCAGTCAATATCGACCCCGCCCGGCCATTCGATGCCCAGGTTCGGCTCGTTGTAGAACTCGAACCACTTGACCCCGGCCTGGAGATAAGCCAGCGTCTGGTCGCGCATCGAGCGGTCGAAGGGCTGCGCGCCCCAGCGCTCGCGGAACAGGCGCACCACTGGCGTGATGCCCTGCGCCAGGAACTCGACCGAATCGTCCACGTATTCGGTTCCAGCAGCCACCAGCTTGGTCCAGCCGAAATGAGGCCGCGTCCAGTGATCGAGGTCCAGCGGCGTAATCAGCACCCGCTGCACGTGCAGGCCGCGTGGGTTACGCGACCATTGGTATTGATCGAGGCGCAAGGCTAGTTATCCCCGGTGATGGGGCCGGGTGTCGGGAAAATGGGCGACGGCGGCGGACTGGTCACGTTCAAATCTTCCTGACGCGGCACGCCGGCTGGTGACGGTGTCTGCGTGATAAAGCCGGAGCCAAGCACCGGGCCAGGCGTCGGGTAAATCGGGGCTGAGGTCGGCCCAGGAGTCGGCGTCTCGGTCGGGATCAGCGGCACGCCGAAGGGCTGGTTGAGGCTTGCGCGCTCGTCTAACTCCTGCTGCGTCTCGTCAATGAAATCATGAACCACCGGGTCGAACAGCGCGTCTGGCTTGAGCCGTGACAGATCCACACCGATCTGCGCCACCCGGTCGCGGCGTGCGATGACGGTCACGGCCACACTGTAATCCTCTGGCACCAGGCTCACCAGCGTCAGGTCGCTGACAACCGTCGGGCGAAAGCGCTCCCAGTAGGCGCGCGCGGCATCAAAGAACCACTCGACATCCAGGTTCGAGGCGATCAGCAGAAAATGATAATCCGGTAGGGTATCTTGCATAGGGGCCTATTATACGTGGAATGCCCGCGAGGCCAATGCAGCAGTTCGGGTCGTCGTCAATACTTATGCCATCGCCAACACGAGTCGCAGAGGTAATGAACGCATTCAAAGAAATGACCGAGCTGATGTCGCAAGCCAGTGCGGCTAAAGAAGCGGGCGATAGCGAGCGGTCGGAACAAAGTCATGGAGGATGCCAGGAAACTTGCTGAACGCATGGGTCTGCCGGATTTTATGCTGGAGCGACTTCCGCGATCTTTTCCAGTGATGTTGGGGTTTTCAGAAACTATGGCCCTACTTCCCGCTGTTCCTCCCCTGTCCTATAGACCCCTTTGGACTTATCACATCCATTGCCGGATGACCCTCAAAGTGTGATAATACGCCCCTGAAATCACACAGAAGGACCGTCCTATGTCTGCCGATACGCTCAATGTCATCCTGGCGACTCTGCCGCCGCTGGTCGTGCTGATCCTCATGGTCGGCTTCCGCTGGGGAGGCAGTAAGGCGGGTCCGGCGGGCTGGGTAGTCGCGCTGGTGATCGCGGCGCTGCGCTTCGGCGCGGGCGTGGACGTGATGTTGTGGGCGCACGTGCGCGCACTGGTGCTGACGATTGACGTGGTGCTGATCGTCTGGATGGCGCTGCTGCTCTACTTCGTGGTGCGCGAGGCGGGCGCGCTGGATGTGATCGCGCGCTGGTTCAGCGCCCTCACCGGCGATGACGTGCTGCGCGTGCTGCTGCTGGGCTGGGTCTTTACCTCCTTCTTGCAAGGCGTCGGCGGATTTGGTGTGCCGGTGGCGGTGGTCGCGCCGCTGCTGGTCGGCCTGGGACTGCCTGCGCTGGCTGCTGTCGTGGTGCCTTCGCTGGGCCATGCCTGGGCCGTGACCTTCGGCTCGCTGGGGTCCTCCTTCATCGCCCTGACCGGCGTCACCGGCCTGGATGCGGATTTCCTCGCTCCGCCAGCGGCGATCCTGCTCGGTTTCGGCGCGGTGGCCTGCGGCATCGCAGCGGCCTATGTCTATGGGCGAGGCCGGGGCCTGCGGCGCGCGCTGCCTGCGATACTCTTTATCGGCGTCATGATGGCCGTGGTGCAGTACATCGCGGCGACCAACGGCCTGTGGAACATCGCCTCGGCCTGCGGTGGATTAGCCGGGCTGGCCGCCGGGCTGTGGGTGACGCGCTGGGGCCTGTACAAGCGCGTAACCAGCGAGGTTGCGCTGCCGGAGCCGGACCCGAACGCGCCGTCCTTCCCGCTGGCGATCTCCGGCTATCTGATCCTGGTGGTTCTGGCAGTCGTGATTATCGGTATCGCGCCCATCAAGGGCTTCCTGGGGCAGGTCCGGCCCTCGGTTGATGTGCCGCAGGTGCAGACCAGCCTCGGCTGGGTCACAGAGGCCACTTCCGGCCTGGGCCTCCCGATTCTGGCGCACACCGGCTCGGTCCTGCTGCTACAGCGCCCTGCTGGCCTATGCCCTCTTCCGCTGGAAAGGCCACTACAAGGCTGGCGCAACCGGTCGCATTCTGCGCGGAGTCTGGCAGAAAGGCGGCAAACCCGCCCTGGGCATCCTCTCGATGGTGGCGATGGCCCTGGTGATGCAGGACGCTGGCATGACGCGCGCGATTGCGGAATGGCTGGCCGGGGCCGTCCCGCCACAGCTTTACGCTTTCGTCAGCGCGATCATCGGCAGTCTGGGCGCTTTCATGACCGGCAGCAACACCAACTCCAACGCGGTCTTCGCCGGGCTGCAAATGGATACTGCCCAACTGATGGGCCTCAGCGTGGCGATGGTCCTGGCGATCCAGACCGCCTCGGCAGCGATTTCGAGCCTGATGGCCCCGGCCAAGATTCTGGTCGGCGCGAGCACTGTCGGCATCAGCGGCGACGAGGGCACCGTCCTGCGCAATCTGCTGCTCTACGGTGGCCTGCTGATCCTGCTGATCGCCGTGCTGGGCTTCATCTTCTTACAACTGGGCTACTGAGCAGCCGCTTTCAGCGCCTGAATTCCATCTCGCATCCAACGCTTGCACAAGCAGGCTCTGTCCTGCCGGATTCTGCCTTAAGGCTTGTTTGTCTATTTCGGCAACACATGCTATAGTAAAGTCATTACTGACAGGCTAAAGATAGCATATACACCATGAAGCTTTCACCGTTGTTCTTGCTATTAGTTCTGCTCACCTGTGGCACCGCAGCCGCACAATCGGATTGCAGCGCAAACCAATGCGCCCAGCCCACCTGGCAGGTCATCACAGTCGAGAACGGGCCGGTCTGCGCGCATGGCACCCCCTTCAGCTTTTTCTATCACCAGGGCGGACCCGACCTGCTCGTTTATTTCGAGGGCGGCGGGGCCTGCTGGAGCCAGGCTACCTGCCAGGAAGGCAGCAGTTGGTACAAAGCCTATGCTGTGCCGGATCCCGATTATTACTTCTGGTACTTCAAGGGGGTCTTCGATTTCGCGCAGGAGGAGAATCCCTTCCGCGATTACACGATGGTCTTCATCCCCAACTGTTCTGGCGATGCCTATATCGGCAGCGTGGACAGTGATTACGGCGATGGGGTCGTCATCCATCACCAGGGATTCGCCAACATGCAGGCGGTATTGAGCTTTCTGAAGACCGCAGTACCACAGCCCGACTCGGTTTTCGTGACCGGTTGCAGCGCCGGGAGTTTTGGCTCCGCCGTCAGCACCCCCTATTTCATTCAACAGTACCCGGATGCCCGCTTGACCCACTTAGGCGATTCGCTGGGCGGCCTGTTCTACGATGCGACCGACCTGGAAGGCTTCTGGAACGCCCAGGCCAGCCTACCGGATTGGATTCCTGATCTGCCTTCGGCCAGCGCTTTCCGCACCGCCGATTATTACATTGCGATGGCGCAGTACTATCCCGACATCCACTTTGCCCAGTACAACAGCCAGTACGATCAAATCCAGTCGCTTTACAGCATCATCCCCTTCACCTTCGCGCCTCATGTTAATGATGTGATGCAGCGCATCAGCGCGGCGGCCCCGAATTTCAGCTACTTCGTCGCCGGGGGCAACGAACACTGCGTCCTGCAATTCGACCGGCTGTACCAGTACCGCGTCGGCGACCAGCGCATGGTCGATTGGCTGCGCGACCTGGCGCAGGGCGTGCCGGTCAATTCTTTCCACTGTGAGGACTGCGGCGCGCCTGAAGTCAGCGACAGCTGATCGGGCGCTCCGGCAGATCCCGGATATTGAGCGTCATGCCCAGGTAAGGTGAGGGATCCAGCGTATTGCCGGTCTGCGCTTCGTTCTTGAAGCTGCCGTCCGCCTCGCTCTGCACAATGCTGAAATGCACGTGCAGCCCGACCGTCTGCCCCGGCCCGCCATAATCGCCCTGATAACCGAGCAAATCCCCCTGCCGCACCGGCACGCCCGCCGTCCCCGGCGGAAATGCGTCGCTCACGTAGGAGACCGAGCCGTCGCGGTTCGCCATGTGGGTGTAATAGGTCCAGATGATGCGGCCCGGCTGCAAGGGGTCCTCATGCCGGATAATCACCGTCGCCAGCCAGGGTTCCAGCCGGGTCAGCAGGCCGTCATAGGCGGCGTAGACCGGCACCTCGCCCGGCTGCCCATCGCCAAAGATGTCGATTCCGCTGTGGGTGTTGAACAGATTGTAGGGTCCGGCGGGGTCATCCCACAGCAGGCCGATGAAGCCATCCGAGGGCAGGACGAACGGCGCGCCAGGACAACTCGCCCGAAGGGTCATCAGGCTCGCGTGCGAGGCCGGGTCGTCGAACCAGCGGGCAATCACCGGACGGCTGTTGCTGCGCGCACGGCTGAGCAGCACGTAGATCAGGCCCAGCAGCGCAATCAGCAGCAGGCCCCAGGTCCAGATGGGCAGACGGCGGATCAAGGCAGCTCCCGCAGGTCCTGATAACCGAGCGCCTGCATCCAGGGGCAGACGACCATCTCGCCCGACGTATCCGGCAGCGGCACCCCGTCGTCCTGCGGCAGGCCGTTATAGCCGCGCAGATAACCAAAAGGCCCGTCGATCTGCCCGCGCGCCGCCTCGGAAAGCTCCCGGTCGCCGATGGCAATCGCATGAATGTGGATGGGCGAACCGGGATAGAGTTCGTCCATATCGCGCAGCCAGGCCGCGAATCCAGCGATTCGCAGCGCGCGCAGCATCAGCGGAATCTCGTCTTCCATCAGGGCAAAGGTACCGCGCTCCCGCACCGAGAGATCGACCGCGCCGCCGCCGTCATGGGTGCCAAAGCTGGCCGCGACTTCGCCGGGATTATAGCTGCCCTGCACAATGGCATCGCGGAAATCGAAGCTCAGCAAACCCCCGCGCGCTTGATAGATATTGGTCGCCTGATCGAGCATGGCGAGGCTGCGCTGGTTCAAGCGCGCATAGCCGAAATCGACAATGGTGTAATCGTCCGGCGGCTCCTGGCAGAAGTCCAGGTCATCCAGGGCGGGATCAACCGGCGCGGTCAGCGCTTCCAGCCAGTAATCACCGCTGCCGCCCTCCGCCGTCCAGCCGGAGACCTCACCATACTGTACCTGCCACCACTGGTAACCATCGGCGCAGCGCGGGCCATCGACCACGCGAAAGCGTCCACCGGGCGGGATCGCACCGACGATCTCGGCTTGCAGACCCGGCGCTTCCCGGATGCGGTTGGCCGTACCGGGACCCGGCTCGACCTGAGCGCGCACGCCCACCTGAAGCCGGACCGGCAGCCGGCAGTCCGCCTGCGCCTGAACCCCACCAAAGCCGCTCAGCAGGACCAGCAGAACGGCGATCTTAAGCGTCCGTCGAATCACGATCATAACGAGCTTCCACCGTCAGGGCGATGCCGCCGCGCACGTTGAACTCAGCCTTAACCTCACACCAGACCGGAACCAGCGCCTCGACCAGATCGTCGAGAATGCGGTTAGTCACATGCTCGTGGAAGACACCTTCATCCCGGTAGGACCACAGATACAACTTGAGCGACTTCGATTCGACAATACGTTCCGCCGGGACATAGCGAATCGTCAGGGTGGCGAAATCGGGTTGATTGGTCATCGGGCAGACACAGGTGAACTCGTTGGTCGTCAGTGTGACCACGTAATGCCGTCCGGGGTGTTCATTGGGGAAGGTCTCAAGCTGGCGCAGTGGTTCACGCACCGTGCTACCCAGAATTGTCAGGCCGTCGGTCATAAGGCTTCGCTCCTCACACGCTATGGATTGTTCGCTATTGTAATCACGTTTGAGCAGAAGGCCATATCGGCTCTGGCCCCATTCTGGTATAGTGGGATTGCTCATTCCCAGCATGATATAGAGGCACACCCCCTGTGGACGACGCACAGTTTCTGTATCACTTCGAGACCGGCACGCTGCATCCCTTCCCGCACCGCGATCACATTCGCATGGCCTGGATTTATTTGCGGCGGGATGGCTGGACTCGCGGCTACGACTTGATCCGGCTTGGAATCCAGCGCTTTGCGGCGCATCATGGCGTGATCATATATCATGAGACGATCACACGCTTCTGGGCGCATCAGGTGCAGGTTGCGATTAACGCCGCCCCCGATGTGGACGATTTCGCTATCTTCGAAGCCGCTAACCCCGCTCTATTTGACAAAACGATCATTGAACAATACTACAGCCACGACCTGCTGATGTCCGAGGCCGCGCGCTACAACTGGATCGAACCGGACCTGCGCGATTTGCCCCAATGAATGTTGAAATTCGCGCCGTTGGCCCCCACCGCACTGGCGCATATCCTCGTCCAGGCGAACGAGTTGGCCTTTCGCGGTCTCATACCGGATCCTCTGCTGGAGTTCAGCGAAGCCGAAAGTGCGGCCAACTAACTGGCGGGAGACCCTGACGGAGGGGCTGCCCGAACAGGAGGTGATGCTGCTGGTTATCCATCTATTTCAAGACAGGTCAATGATAAAGGGGGAAGTATGACCAGATACGCGCGAGCGCCCGACATGGATAGTTGGCTGCGCGATTCACGGATCGCCACACGCGGATTTGCGCATCGCTGGCAGTCTTCAGTCGCAGCGGGCAACGGGGAAGATGCGTTCATCGAACTACTCGACCAGCATCTTCGGCCTGACGACGATGTGCTTGATCTCGGCTGTGGACATGGCGAACTCACGCTCAGTCTGGCGGCGCGCTGCCGCAGCATCGTCGGTATCGAGCGAAACCCCGATTATCTCGTGCTGGCCGAGGAACTGGCTGCAGAGCAAAATATGGCGAATGTTCGCTTTTATCAGGTGAACCTGGCCGGAATTGGGGATGAAGACCGAGTCTTCGCCGGTATCCCCTTAGAAGATGACAGCATCGACCTCTTCGTCAACCGCCGCGGCCCCCTGTTGCAGCGCTACCTGGATGAAGCGCTGCGGGTGGCTCGCAAGGGAGCGGCCATTGTAGGATTGCATCCTGCTGGGAACGCACCTGCACCGATCTGGCGTGATCAATTGCCGGAACCATACCGGGGCGTGTTTCAGGCTCTGCCCTTTGACGAAGTGGCCGGATGGGTAATCGACCCTCTGCACACCGCTGGCGTTTCGGATTACAGTCTGTGGTGGATAGATGTGCCGGAGTTTATGCGCAGCCCTTATGAATTATATATGCGACTGGGCGGTGCTGCGGCTACCGACACGCCAGAGTACCAGAACGTCGAGCAGCAGTTTGCAGCAATCTTCCAGAAGTATAGCAGGTCACGAGGAATAATCCTGCGGCACCGGCGGCTGCTCTGGCAAGCCAGGCTGCCGGACTGACAGAGTCCCGTTGGTCAGCGAAGCGTTTCGCGCACCGCGGCGGCCATACGTGGGATGTCACGGGCGATGACCGCTGGATCGCTGCGCCACTCGAACATGGGGCCGATGCCGCCATATTCGCAGGAGACCGCCCAGGGCGCAGGCCAGGCTCCGCTGACGATCTGCCGCATGGCCCAATCGAACAGCGCCCAATCTTCGTCCGTCATCGGCAGATGATCCTGGCGAAAGCCGGTCGGGTCCAGGCCAACACCGGTCACATGCAGTTCGCGCAGATGGTTGAGTGGAAGCTGCTCGATATAAGCGTAGACATCTATCCCCAGCGACTCCGCCGAGAGCCGCGCATGAGCCAGATCCAGCAGCAGGCCGCAGCCGCTGCGCTCCACCGCTGCGCAGACCACGCCCGGATCGCTCGCCAGCCCTGGCTTATCCAGGTAGACATCGGGAAACGGCACGTTCTCCAGAATCACCCGTTCCGCGCCGAAACGCTCGGTCATTGGCGTCACGTCCTGGAGCATGGTTTCCAGCACCTCGTCCGCGTCTTCCGGGTCGGCCAGGTCGCTGAAGCGCACGCCCAGGTGCGTATTGACATAGGGCGTCTCGGTCTGCGACTGGAAGGCGGCGACCCCCTCGATCCCGGCTTTCTCGAGGTTATGCTGCCCGGCGATGAATGAAAAGTGAATGTAGACCGGGCGCAGCAGCCTGTGCTTCGGCGATCAGGTCCGGCCAGGCGGGACATTTGAACAGGTCGATCTCGATTTGCCCGGCACGCAGCAGATCGGCGGCCTGGGGCGAGTAGTTGAGCGCGAATCGGGTCATGAGTGTCTGCCTCGTTGCTTCGCGTCTGGATTGTAGGGGAAAGCGGGGCGCTGAACCAGGGCTAAAAAGTGAATGGCCGAGTCACATGACCCGGCCATTACAGGGGAGAGGAAAGATCATCACGAGCGAAGAAGCGTAGGTCGTTGTGCACGGATGATCGCTCGTGCGTCTTCATAAGATTCGGCAAAGCGGATATCCCAGTGAGCAGGTGCATAACGTGAGAATTCCGCGAAAAAAATGTGTAAGTAACGGTCAGCTCCAACAAAAATTTTCATACCTTCCAGCGGATGTTCGGCCACGTGAACGCCGCGTGCGAAGGGCATCAGCCGGGGCGGGATCAAGCCGCCATGTGTCACGTCAATAATGAAATCTATGGGCTGGGTGGCCTCGTCCAGGAAACGACGCTCGGTAAACTTCGCAGCCTTGATGAGATCATCCAGAGTCCAGTGGCCGATGAAGCGCCAGCGGACAATATGCTGTTCCTGGTCGTCCCATTCCACTTGTATCGCCATAACCGTCCCTTTCCTCCTCGGCAGGTTGGCAAAGCTTTACACTCGTTCGACAACCGCTCGTGCGTCCTTGATTAACCGCAGCGCATCGTCATAAGTCTCGACAAAATGCAGCGTCCACTGTGGCGGAAAATCGGGTGACATGAACTGCCACAGCAGCTTCAGGTAATAATCGGCACCGACGATTACATTGATGCCGCCACCGCGAAACGACTGATCGGTATTGCGCATCCGGCGCAGCCCTGACGCGATATTCATCGGAACCAGGCCCATCTGGTGGACATCCAGGATCAGATTCAGACTGTTCACTATATGCGGCCCGCCGTTTTGTCTCTTTAGCGGCTGCCTGAAGATGCGACCAGTCCCAGCGACCATCAAAGGTCCAGCAGAGAATTGAATGATCCGTTTCGTCATACCAATCAACCGTGATACCCATCACAACACTGGTCTTTCACTCACCCTACGCTGCCTCTACTATCCGCCTTCCACCTTGAGGAATCCAAACAAAATACCCCCTGAGCCGTGAAAACTTCGTGAAATTTAAGGCCCTTTTTCGGGACTTTGTAAGGTTGTGAAAAACCCGTGAATCGCCTGTGAAAAAGCTATGAATTTTTGGTGCTGGGGACCTCTTTGGTGAGGCAGTGGACCGCACCGCCGCCGTTGATTGCAAGGCGGCAGTCGATGGGGATAATGCTGTAATGTGGCAGCGCCGACTGGTAGATTTGCAGCGCTTTTTCGTCCGCACGCTCGCCATAGACCGGCACCAGCACCCGGCCATTGACCGTCAGCGCGTTGGTGTAACTGCGCCAGATGGGATATACCGCCCAGTTGTAGTACGGCGGCAAAAACGGCAGTTCCAGCACGTGATAGGGGATGCCGCGCGCATTGGTCTCCTCGCGCAGCAGGCTGGCCGTCTCCGCCAGACGCTCCATATTGATCGAATCGCCCGCTGCCGTGACCAGGGCCGTCTCGGCATCGACCAGCTTGAGCAGCAGGTCCACGTGCCCGGTCGCCTCCTCTTGCAGATGCGGTGTGACGATCAGCTTATCGAACTTGAAGACGCGGTGCAGTGCCTGGGTCATCTCCTTACGGCTAAAGCGCAGCCCCAGCCGTTCGAAGCGGTCGCTCATTATCAGCGTGCCCTGGCCGTCGCTGAGCAAATTGCCGCCCTCAATGTAGAGCGGAATCTGGCGCGAAGCGATGCCTTCGTAGCCTGCCCAACGCCGGGCCATCGCGTCGTCGGCCTGATGCGGATAGTCTGGCTGCGGGTTGTAATGCGCTGAGACCGCCACTGGCTTGCCAGAACCGTTGAGTCCGACAAAGGGGCCGTAATCACGCACCCAGATGTCATCCGTCGGCAAGTAGACGAAGCGCAGCCGCGATAGATCTACCGTGCCGCGCTGAGTCAGGTAGAGGCGAATGCCGCTGGCCCAGGTCGGACGCGGGACAATGATGGTCACGTCGGCTACCGGGACGATGGCTTCCACCAGGGCGGCGTGAAAGGCCCACAGCGGCGGATACTGCACCGGCCAGCTCAGGATGACCGAGTCCAGCGGCTCCCACTGCGCAGGCAGGCGTACCGGCTTCTCCGGCGCATCGGGCAGATCGCTGTCGGCCCGGCTGAGATCGACCGGGTTGGGGTCCGCCTCCAGCAGACGGCGTGCCTCGGCCTCGTCGAGATCATCCAGCAAACGCCAGCGGGCCAGGTAGCGGGCCATTTGACGCGGGGTGGCGGGCGGATGATTATCCGTATCCACCGGGTAGAAGGGACTGAACGCCAGTTGGAGCAGCGGACGCAGCGGCCCCTGCCTGCGCCACAGCGGATAGGGAATGTAGCCAAAGCGGAAGTCGGTCAAGGTCGATCCAGTGCGATGAAGCTCACATGCGCCGGGCAGAGCGGAACTGGACCAGCATTCCGGTCAGCGGCCAGCAGCAGCCAGGCGATGCTCATAATCGGTAGTGGGCTGCTGGACGAGGTCGAACTGGCGCGTCGTGTACAGCGTCACCAGGTCCTCGCCGTAGAGGAACATGCGCGCCCCGGTCACGATGGCCGAGGCCCCCAGCAGCGCGGTCAGGACGATGACAATCGGACGGCGCAGGAACAGCGCCAGCAGGCCAAAGATCACGCCGCCGATCAATCCGGCAGGCAGCGTACTCTCCGGGTAGTTGAGAGTCAGCATCACGCCCGCTCCCAGCACAAAGCCCGCCCCAGCCCCGATCAGAAACAGACCGACGCGAAAAGCGAACAGGATCAGCAGCGGCCCGATGACCGCGCCAATCAGCGCCGCGATCAGCACAACGATGGGGGCTGCCTGCGAGGTCAGCGACAGGGCCAGCCCTGCGCCGAAGATCACGCCCCACAGGCCCAGGATCAGCCGCTGGTAGTGATAGCCGAAAAAACAGTTGACCGCGCCGAAAGCCGCGATCAGAATGCCCGCAATGGCCGTCATACGCTCGCTCCTTCCAGCAGTCATGATACATCAGGGCGTGGGTTTTGGGGAACTGTGAGCAATAGGCTATGATAGGAGTGGTCGATAGTCAAAGTCAAACGAGAAGACCAATGACAGAGCGTTCGACTACACAGACTATTGACTGAAGACTTTGCCCGTGCAATAAGCAAATAGCTAAGGGCTAACAGCCGTAGATATTTCTTAGACCTCAAGGAGTCCTTCCCCATGTCCCGCGATGAGTTACAGCGTGCCTACGACCTGATTAAAGCGGGCGAGGGCCGCCAGGCTGAGACGCTGCTGCAACCGATTGTGGCAGAGGACCCGGATAACGTGCAGGCCTGGTGGCTGCTGGCGAATGCGGTAGACAACCCCATCCGCAAACGCTCGGCGCTGCGGCAGGTGCTGCGTTTGCAGCCGGATCATGCCCGTGCCCAGGCGATGATGGCTCAACTGGAGGAGCCGGTTGACGAGACTCAGTTTGATTTCGACGAGCCGGACCCCGGCCCAGCCTTCTCAGGCGGCGGCCAGCGGGTGGTCGTCACCAAACCGAAGCGCCAGAATTGCAGTTGTCTGGTGATCTTGCTGGTCTTCATCCTCGGCACCTGTGGGCTGTGTACCCTCAGCACTGGTCGTACTGGGCGGCAGCCTCGGTTCCGACATCATCCAGGCGATTAACGACCCGGAGGTCCGCGCGGCCTTCGCACAGATTATACAATTTCGGCTATGTGACGCTGCCCGCCGATCTCGACCGGCGCGGCAGCATCGAACCGGGCAGACGGTAACGGCAGCGTCACGCCCGGCGAGATCAGGCATGGACCTTTAGCGGCATCCAGCGGTGACAACTACAGCATCACGCTGCGCACGCAAAACGAGAATCTCGTCGCCGTGGTCTTCCTTTACGGCCCGGACAGCAGCTTTCAGGGATTTGGCATTCAGTGCAGGCAGCGGGCAGAATTTGGCGACAATCGACCAGGCGATTTCGTCCAGCGGCCAGTACACCATCGTCGTCACCGGCTTCGGCCAGAGCGGCGGCAGCTATACATTGACCCTGGACCGCCAGGGCTGAAGAGTTAAGGAGTGACATATATGGACGTTTGGGACTGCGATTCGCAGATAAACGGGCGGTGCGGCAGTTCAAGGCCGAGCCGCTGAAGGACGATCATATCCAGCGCATTCTGGATGCCGCGCGGCGCTCGCAAAGCTCCAAGAACGGCCAGCCCTGGCAGTTCGTCGCCGTGCAGGACCGCGAGACTCTACAGGGGATTGGCAAAGATAACCTGCATCACGTGGCCGGGGCAGCCCTCTGTGTGGTGATCCTCATCCCGGCAGACAACGACCGCACGGTCTACAATTTCTTCGACATCGGCCAGAGCGCCGCCTACATGCAGCTTGCCGCCCTGGAACTGGGCATAGGCTCCTGCCTGGGGACGATTTATGATCCAGAAGCAGTGCGCGACCTGCTGGGATTCCCGGCAGAGTGGCAGGCGCGGATGCTGCTGTCCTTTGGCTATCCGCCGGATGACTATGCGCCGACCTTCAAAGCGGGCAAGCGTAAAAACTTCGACTCGGTGGTTCACTGGGACCACTGGTAACAAAGGAGATTCTAATGGAAGTTCTTGAAGCGGTGCGGTCCAAGCACGCCCTGCGCGAATTTGCGGATCGCCCTGTGCCGGAAGACGACATTCGCGCCATTCTCAACGCCGGGCGGCGCGCGCAAAGCTGGTACAACAAACAGACCTGGCGCTTCATCGTCGTCCAGGACGCTGCCATGAAGCAGAAGCTCTCGACCTCCGGGCGCAGCACGAAGCACGCCGCCGGAGCCGCCTTCGTCATCGTCCTGTGCATTCCGCAGGAAAACGACCTGACGCTGTGGAATTACTTCGACCTGGGCCAGAGCGCCAGCTATCTACAGCTTGCCGCACACAGCCTGGGGGTTGGCTCCAGCCTGGGGACCATCTACGAGCCGGACAAGGTGCGCGAATGGCTGGGGATCGACCCGGACTGGTGGTCGCCGCTGCTGCTCTCGATGGGCTATCCGAAAGACCAGGAGCCGCATAAACCCAAAGCCGGGGGCCGCCTGCCCTTCGACGAGGTGGTGCATTGGGGGAAATGGTAATCTCTGCCGGTATCCATTCCTAATCCGGCGGGTTTTCCTGGTCTTCGCGGTTCTTCTCAGCCAGGTAAGTGCGCGCCTCCGCCAGCGTCTGGACAAAGCGGGGACCGGTCCATTTGTTGGCCCGGTCGAAGCTGGTGATGAGCGTTTCCAGGAACTGGCCGGAATTATTGATAAACACGGTGTGGCGGATATTCGGCGGCTGCGCCACACCGATGACCCGCATGTGCGCCAGGACATTGCCCGGCGGCAGTGCATCCTTGAACCACATAATCAGGTTCACGCGATGCTCTACTGTGCCCAGATTCCGGTAGATCTCGCGCACCGCGTCGCTCAATTCCTGCCAGACCCAATCGCTGCCTGCCAGCTCGATCCGATAGGCAGTATGCGCCTCATCATCCCATTCATGACTGATTGGCATAAGCTTAACTCACTTGCAATTATCCGTTAACGGCCCCCAGAAATCTTAACACTGTTTTCGCTGCCACGCTGCGCTTCGGTGGTCTAAAACCGCCATAGTCCCTTTTGCCGCACTGTGTATAATGGGTCGAAAAATGCAGGACAGGGCAATGACAGACTCTCCGCAGGCGGAAAATCTGAGCGGCACACAGATCGGCGACTATGAGATCCTGAACCTGATCGGCTATGGTGGCATGGCGACGGTCTACCGCGCCCGGCAAAAAGGCACGCGCATTGTGGCGCTCAAGGTCCTGCCCCGGCAGTTTATGCGGGATGACACCTACATGCAGCGCTTCAGCCGCGAGGTCGAGATCGTCTCGCAGTTGGAGCATCGCAGCATCGTCCCGGTCCACGACTACGGCGAGCACGCGGGCCAGCCCTACATCGTAATGCGCTTCATGCCCGCCGGATCCATTGACGATCTGCTGCGCGACGGCCCGTTGGATACCGAATCGATCCTGAAGATCGTCGGCGAGATCGCCCCGGCCCTGGATTACGCCCACAGCAAAGGCGTCCTGCACCGCGACCTCAAGCCCAGCAACATCCTGCTGGACGAAAATCACGACGCTTATCTGACCGATTTCGGCATCGCCCGGATGCTGGGCGAGAACGAAGGCGGCATCAGCATCACCACGCGCAACGTCGTCGGTACCCCGGCCTACATGAGTCCCGAACAGGCGCAGGGCAAGACGCTGGACAGCCGCAGCGATATCTACGCACTGGGCGTAATGCTCTTCGAGATGTGTACCGGGCAGCGGCCATTTCAAGCTGAGACACCCTACGGCGTAGCGGTACTCCAGGTGACGGCGCCGACTCCTTCCGCCTGCGCCATTAACCCGAAAGTCTCGCTGCAAGTAGAAGTCGTCATCAACAAGGCCATGCACAAGAACCCGGAGCAGCGCTACCGCAGCGGCGAGGCGATGGCGAAGGCACTACGTCAGGCCCTGGGCGCGAGCATCTTCGATACGCAGCCGGGCATGTCCCACCCAACGCGACCGGTCGAACTGCGCACGACGCGGCCTATCGTCAATCATGCCGCCCCGGCCCTCACGCCACCGCCGCCTTATACCAGCCCGCGCACGCCCCCGGCCAGCCGCCGTCTCTACCGGCCTCGCCGCCGTTCCAATCTGTGGATGAGCGCAGCCGTCGGCGCGATTATCGGCTGCGGCCTGCTGACTGCCCTGGTGATTATCCTGGTGGTGGTGAGCAGCAACACCCCCCCGCCCACTTCCCAGGACGCCAGCCTGACGACCACTCCGGCGGTGCAGGAGACGATCCCGGCGGCCCTGGACCCCACCAGCGAGGCCGCCCGGAATGCCCTGCTCGGGGGTACCCCCGACAACCCGGACTGAGCGTCCGCCAGAGCATTGGGAAACCTGGCAAAAGTGCTATAATCGGCGCTGCTCACCCATCACGGAGATTTTGCTCATGTCCAAGCAGACGCGGTCTTATGGTACCTGGCCCAGCCCAATCGGCGCGGCGCAGATGGCCGGGGCGCTGCGCTTGCACGACGTGCAGTGGATGGGCGACACGCTGGTCTGGTTGGAAGGACGCGGCGGTCAGGGGGTGCTGGTGGCCCAGCAGGGCGCGGATGCCCCGCGTGACCTGACCAGTGATCTCAATGTGCGCGCCAGGGTCGGCTACGGCGGCGGTGACTTCACCGCAGCGCAAAACGCGGTCTATTTCGTTGCCAGCGGGCGGCTCTACCGGCAGTCGCTGGATGGCGGCGGCGCGAAGGCATTGACTCCGGCCTTTGGGCAGGCGGCCTCGCCGGTACTCTCCCCCGATGGCCGCTGGCTGGCCTACGTCCACAGCTACGAAGGCGACGACTGCCTGGCGGTGGTCGATAGCAGCGGCGCACACTGGCCGCAGAAGCTGCTGACCGGCCACGATTTCGTCATGCAGCCGGTCTGGCACCCGGATGGACAGCGTCTGGCCTGCATCGCCTGGCAGCATCCGCAGATGCCCTGGGATGGCACCGAACTGCATCTGCTGGACCTGGATACCAGCGGCAGCCTGCCGCGTGTGACGGCAGATACAGTCCTGGCCGGGGACAGCGAGACCTCGATCTTCCAGCCCGAATTTTCACCCGATGGCCGCACGCTGAGCTACGCCAGTGACGAATCCGGCTGGTGGCAGCTTTACCTGCATGATCTCGACAGCGGCAGCGTGCGTCAGATTACCACCGTGCCTGCCGAACATGGCCTGCCCGCCTGGGTGCAGGGCCTGCGCAGCTACGCCTGGGGCGTGGATGGTCTGTATTTCCTGCGCTATGAATCCGGCTTCGTCAGCCTGTGGCATGATGACCTCAGCGGCAGCGGCGCGGTCCGTGTGCAAGGGCTGGACAACTATACCGCCCTGAGCCAGATCACCGTCGAACCTGTCAGCGGTCAGATCGCCCTCATCGCCAGCGCCTCACAGCAGCCGCCGCGCATCCTGCGCTATAGGCCCGCCAGCGGCGTTCAGGTGGTCCGCCGTGCCACGAGCGAAAACTGGCTGCCGGAGCAGTTGGCCGAAGCCGAGGCCCTGTCCTGGCGCGGGCACGACGGCCAGACGGTCCACGGCCTGTACTACCCGCCGACCAGCAGCAGCTTTGAAGGCAGCGGCCTGCCGCCATTGATTGTCAACGTGCATGGCGGCCCGACCAGCGAAGTGAAAGCGGATTTCAACAGCGAGGCGCAGTTCTTCACCAGCCGGGGCTTCGCCGTCCTGGAGGTCAATTATCGCGGCAGCACCGGTTTTGGCCGGGCCTACCGCAATATGCTGCGCGGCGAATGGGGCCTGTATGACGTGGAAGATTCGGCCAGCGGCGCGCAGTATCTGGTCGATCAAGGCCGGGTGGACGGCGACAGGCTGGTCATTATGGGCGGCAGCGCGGGTGGCTTCACCGTCTACCAGTCGCTGGTCGATAAGCCGGGCTTCTACAAGGCCGCCATCTGCCGCTACGGCGTCTCGGACCAGTTCGCCCTGGCGATGGAGACGCATAAATTCGAGGCCCGCTACACTGATACGCTGTTGGGACCACTGCCGGAGGCCGCTGACCATTACCGGGCGCGTTCGCCTATCTTCCACGCTGACCAGCTGGTGGATCCGATAGCCATCTACCAGGGCAGCGACGACCGCGTCGTACCGCAGAATCAATCCGACCGCATCGTCGATTCGCTCGTAGCGCGCGGCATCACGCACGAATACACGGTGTACGCGGGCGAAGGGCATGGCTGGCGCTTGCCCAACACCATCGAACAGTATTATCGGAGTGCCTACCAATTCCTGCTGAAAAACGTGATTTACGCTTGAGGGCCAAAAAATTTACGTTTGGGCAACTTTATGTTAGTCTTATGTCAGGTTCGTAATAGTATCATTTGCAAAGCTTAGTAGATAGGCACAGGGTCAACCCGTTTGGGGAGAGTTTATTCATGAGAGACAGTAATTTATCCGCCTTAATCGTCGCGCTTAACACGCTTGACCGCCGCGCTCATACACTGGTCGTTGAAGATCTGGTCCAGATCGGCAGCCCGGCAGTGCTGCCGTTGATCGAGGCGCTGGAGGATTCGAACCCGAACGTGCGAGCTGGGGCAGCGCGAGCGCTGGGCAAAATCGGCGATATGCGGGCGCTGACTCCCCTGATTGAATGCCTGGATCACGATAACGATATCGAGGTCCGCAAGAGCGTCGTCTGGGCGCTGCACATGGGCGGTACGCGGGCAGTCCCCTCCCTGATCGACGCACTGCAAGACTTGGACGAATGGGTACGCTTTGGCGCGGTGATCGTGCTGGCGAAAATTGGCCGGGACGCGGTCGGGCCGCTGATCGGGGCGCTGCGTTCCAGCGCAACGATGGTACGCGCCAACGCGGCGGAGACCCTGGGCCGCATCGGCGATGGCTCGGCGGCGGATGCCCTGGCAGAAGCGCTGGACGACCCGGAAGCGAGCGTCTGGGAGCAGGCCGCCATTTCATTGGGCCGGATGCAGGATGCACGCGCCGTCTATCCCCTGATTGACATCGTCGATAACCCGGATTCGACCCTGCGCACCAAAGCCATCAAGGCCCTGGGCCATATTAAAGACATCCGCGCCATCGACTGCCTGATTGACGTGACTTACAACGAGCCGGATCGCTGGATGGTCCTGTTTGCCATCGAAGCGCTGGGCCGCCTGGACGACATCCGCGCCATCGAAGTGCTGGTGGACGCGGCCTACGACGAGAGCCGCGATGTGCGCACCAAAGCTATTGTGACCCTGGGCGAATTGACCTCCGCCCTGGCGACCGACGCGCTGCATCACGTGTACTGCGATCTCGACGCCGAGGTCGAGGAACAGCAGACCGCCCTGTTTGAACTGGGCAAACGCGGTGACATCCGCGCCCTGGACGGTCTGATCCAGGTGCTGCAATTCGATCCGCAGGCCGATAATCGCATCTACGCCGCGCTGGTGTTGGGTGAGATCGGCGGCGTAGAAGCCGTCACTTCGCTGATCGACGCGCTCTGCGACGACGTGCCTGACGTGGCCGATCACGCGCTGAAGTCGCTGGTCAAACTGGGCAACGATGCCACCCAGCCGCTGCTGCAAAATCTGCGTGAATCGACCGATGCCGAGCGGCGTATGTGGGTGATCCGCGCCCTGGGCGAGATCGGCACTGAGCAGGCCATCGGCGCGCTGACGGCGGTGTCCGACAGTGCCGATGAAATCTGGTGGCTGCGCGAAGAAGCGCGGAGCATCCTCCAGAACCTGGGCCACAACCCGAACACGGCTCACTAAACCTATCCCACAATATCTGACTGAAAATCTCCTCACTTCGACTGCGAGAGGGTTCTGGCTGCACGGCTCGAACCCTCTTTGCTATCCTGTTATAATGACACGATAGCATTGCTTCACCAGGAGGCGACCCATGAGTGACGAAGTGGCCGGTTTCAATAAAGCCCGCTGGGAAGCCCTGGCGCAGGCCAACGTCGAGTGGTCACGCCCCTTGCTCCATCTGGATGCGTCTTCGGCCCGCCAGATGCTGGACCCCTACGGCATGATGGGCGATGTGCGAACAAAGCCGTGCTGTGCCTGGGGGCTGGCGGTGGGCAGCAGTCAGTGGCCTTTGCGATGCTGGGCGCTTCGGTCACGGTGCTGGATATTGCCGACACACAGCTCGCACGCGACCGGCAGGCCCTGGCGCATTACGGCTTACAGGCTCGTCTCGAACAGGGCGACATGCGCGATCTCTCGCGCTTCGGCGACAACAGCTTCGACCTGGTGTGGAATGGCTACTCCATCAATTTTGTGCCCAATACCGGGCGGTTTTCGATGAAGTATGCCGGGTGCTGCGGCCTGGCGGGCTTGTACCGCCTGACCTGGGGCAATCCCTTCACCAGCGGCATTGACGAGACTGACTGGACCGGCGAAGGCTACGCGCTCAAGGAATTGTACGTCGATGGCGAAGTCCACTTTGACGATCCAGACTGGGAATTCGAGGATGCCGAGGGTACCGTGCGGCGTGTCCCCGGTCCGCGCGAGTTCAAGCATACGCTCAGCACGGTGGTCAACGGTCTGATTCAACGTGGCTTCACCCTGCTGGGTTTGTGGGAGGACGAGATGGGCAACTCGGAGGCCGCGCCCGGCACCTGGGAGCATCTCAAGGCCTGTGCGCCGCATGATCTGACGCTGTGGGCGGTGTTGAGCGCCTGAGTCACATCCAATACAGCGCAGGTCTAATGTTATAATGGCGCTGCATTTGTACCAGGAGACAGTCCATGCATGACGATATCGCCCGCCATAACAAAGCGCGTTGGGAGGAACTGGCGCAGGCCAACGTCGATTATTCCCGCCCCTTTCTGGGCCTGAACGCTGACTCCTCCCGGCAGGTTCTGGACCCCTTCCAGGTGATGGGCGAAGTAAACGAAAAAAACGTCCTCTGTCTGGCCTCCGGCGGCGGACAGCAGTCGGCGGCCTTTGCCCTGCTCGGCGCTGCGGTCAGCGTGCTGGATTTTTCGGAAACCCAGCTAGACCGCGACCGGCAGGCCCTGGCGCATTACGGCTTGCAGGCCCGCCTCGAACAGGGTGACATGCGCGATCTCTCACGTTTCGCCGACGAAAGCTTCGATCTGATCTGGCACGCCTGGTCGATAAACTTCATCCCCGATACTGCCCCGGTCTTCGACGAAGTGCGCCGGGTGCTGCGGCCCGGCGGCCTCTACCGTCTGCAATGGAACAATCCCTTCAGTGGCACGCTGGACGACACCGATTGGACCGGCAGCGGCTACGTCCTCAATCAACCCTATGCCGATGGCGAGACACACTACGTAGACGAGGACAATGTCTGGGTCTTCGAGGACCTCGACGGCACCGTCCGGCAGGTGGCTGGCCCGCGTGTGTTCAAGCACACCCTCAGCACGGTCGTCAACGGTCTGATCCAGCGCGGTTTCACTCTGCGCGGTCTGTGGGAAGAGATCTGCGGCGACATTGACGCGCCGCCAGGGTCCTGGGATCACTGCCGGGCCATCGCACCGCACGGTATCACGCTGTGGGCGCAGTTGGCCGCTTGAGCCAGCCGCCAAAGCCTCTCGCCTAATTGTTAGGGAATTGTCAAGACGCCCTACCCGCCCATAACCTCTGGCTCTGTTTGCAGTCGGTATGCGTAACGACAGCAAATTAGGAGCTAGAGAATCATGCGTCTCTCAACCCGTACTCTGACACTGCTTACGCTGGTGCTGCTGCTGGGCCTTTTGGGGGCTGCCAGCGCCAGCGCCCAGGACGACAGCGCCACCTGTACCCCGGCTCAGCCCAACGGCTGGGTGGTTTACGATGTGCAGCCCGGCGATACCCTCTCCGACATCGCGGCGGGCAGCGGAGCCAGCATCGACGAACTGATGCGCGCCAACTGCATCCAGAACGCCCGGCGCATCATGGTCGGCCAGCAGATTTACGTGCCGACGCCCCCGGCCCCCAGCCGCACACAGCTTTTCCTGCGCCGCTGCCTCAACGCAGACTATACCGAGCAGGAATGCCGCCGCATCTGGAACGGCCTGAACGGCAATGACCTCAACGACGACAACTTCGCCGAGCGCTGCGCCAATGCGGGCTACAGCAGCGAAGAATGCCGCCGTATCTGGAACGCCCAGCACACGCCTGACGACAACTTCGCCCAGCGCTGCACCAATGCGGGCTACAGTACCGAGGAGTGCCGCCGCCTATGGAATGCGCTCGATGGCGCGGACGACAACACCGTGCAGGAGCGCTGCCGCCTGGCCGGGCTGAGCACTGACGAATGCCGCCAGCTCGTGAACGACGATCCGCCTGGCGACCAACTGCGCGAGCAGGAACAAGAGCAGGAACAGGAACAACTGCGTGACCATACCGGCGACCAGGTTGGTGATCAGAGCCAGGATCGCAGCCGGGACCAAAGTGGTGACGGCAGTCAGAACCAGGGCGACGACAGCAACCGTGACCGGGGCAGCGGTCACGACTAGCTGGTTCCGGCGCAGCGGAGAGGGTAAGATAGCCCTCTCCGCAGCCTTCGCGCCACCTTTTGCGCCGCGTCTGCCGCATGGACTACGGATGATCGTACTGATTCTGCCCGATTTCAGTGTCGAAGACGACCTCCTGGAGCGTATCCGCCGGGGGGATTCTGCGGCCCTGCGTCAGATCTACGACACTTACTATGTGCCCATCTACCAGTTCATCCGTTTTCGCACCGACGAGGTGCAAACCGCCGAGGACCTCGCCGCAGAGGTCTTCCTCAAGCTGGTCGATGCCTTTCACCGGGGCCGGACACCTGACCAGAGCCTGCGCGGCTGGTTGTTCAAGGTGGCGCGCAATCTGCTGCACGATCATTACGGGCGGCAGCGCTTCACCGAGACCACGTTGGACGATTGGCTGCCTGTCCCGGCGGATGACGAACCGGAAGCCCAGTTTATCCAGGCGCTGCAAGTCGAGACGGCCCGGCAGGCACTGCGCCAGCTCAGCGACGAGCAGCAGGAGGTGCTGATCTTACGCTTCGGCCAGATGTTGAGCCTGCAAGCGACGGCGGATGTCATGGGTAAAACGACCAACAGCGTTAAGCAGCTTCAGCACCGGGCGCTCAACAGCCTGCGGCGGATGCTGCTTGAGAAAGTAGACGAACGTGGCTGATCTAGGGCTTATGGAGGCACTGGACCACAGCATCGAGCGGCTGAACGCAGGCGCGACACTGCACGACTGCCTGCGCGAGCATCCTCGTCATGCGGCGGCGCTGCGAAACGCTGCTGGAGGCGGGGCTGCTGCTGCGAGAGGTCCAGGCCAGCGAGGCGGAAGCCCTGCGCGCCCGTGAACGCAATCGTCTGCAATTCGAGCGCGCGATCCGCCAGTCCTCCCGGTCTGTGTCACGGTCGGCCAGTCGACCGCTCAGCAGCCGCCTGCTGGGATTGGTGGCGAGCATCGTGCTGGTCAGCCTGCTGACCTTCGGCGGGGCCGGAATCCTGGCCCAGACCAGCCTGCCCGGCAATACGCTCTACGGCCTCAAGCTCTATACCGAATCGCTGCGCCTGACCCTGAGCAATCAGGATCCCGCCCTGGTCGAGGCATTCGCCGAGCGGCGCATTGACGAGGCCCGGCAGATTCTCAACCTGGGGCGTGAGGCGAATTTGCAGTTCGGCGGCAGGGTCGAAGCGGTCGGCGAAGGGATCATCTGGATCGAGGGTCTGCGTATTCGGGTGCCGGATGCGCGCACGCTGGCGGTCGGCGACCGGCTGATGCTGCGTGCCTACTCAACCACGGACGGCCAGCTCATCGCCACCGAAATCGACCATCTGGACGAAGAGACGGTTCCGCCTGTACCCTTAGCCACGCCAGCCCAACGCCGACCACGACAGCCCAGCAACACGCCCCTACCCACACAGACGGCCCGGCCTTCCGAGACGGCAACTCCCCTGCCCAGCGAGACCGACCGGCCCACACGCAGCGCCTCACCCAGTCCAACGCCGAGTCCCGGCCAGAACGCTCGACTCGCCGCAACCGCGACCGGCACGGACGATTGTAATCCGACCGCGCCCGATGGCTGGCTGCGCTACACGGTCCAGGCAGGCGACACGGCCTCCGAACTGGCGGCCAGCACCGGACTCACTGTAGACGAACTGAGCGACGCCAACTGTATCGAAGATGCCCGCCGCCTGATTGTAGGTCAGGAACTCTACCTGCCGCATGAGCCACAGCGCCGCGCAACCACCGCGCCGAACGCCATCTCTAGCGCCACGCCGGAATTTCGCAACACCGATGCGCCCAACCGTCAGCAGGAGCAGCAGCGCGGCTCGGATGATTCGCAGCGTGATGACAGCGGCAGCGATGGGAGTGGCCGCGACAGCAGTGGCGGAAACGGGAGTGACAACGGCAGCGGGAGTGGGGGCAGCGATGACAGCGGGAGAGGCTAACAAATTAAGGCCACTTCAGGAGTTTACAATAGCGGATATTGCATGATGCGGCGCGTAGCGGTGGGCCGGTGTGCCCACCAGCTCGCCCCTACGCCCGACAATTTCTGAACCTGAGACGGCAGGCTACACCTTCACCACCGCATCCCCCACACGGATCGCACCACCCTGGATCACACGCGCGTTGACGCCGCGCATCCGCTGTGCCCGGCCTTCCGGCGTGCTGATGAAGGCCAGCGCATCCTCACCGAAGCGCGCCATAAACTTCTTGCAGCCCGTGTGCGGCAGTTCAGAGATTTCCAGGAGCGCCGTGCCGATCCGTATCTGCTGTCCTGGCGGCAGATTTTCCATGCTGATGTCGAAATCCACGAAGAGTTGATCGCCCGCCAGCGGCCAGTGCTCGCGGTCCTGAGTCAGCAGTTGAATGATGCGGCTGTTCATCAGCGTGATCTGCGCTTCGGGTACAGCCGTGTCCCGCGCCAGCCAGTTATCGCCCACCAGCCCGACCTCGGTGCTGAGTTCGGCCTCCTCCAGCGGCTTGCGCTCACCCACATCCGGGCGCGCGACGATCAATTCCAGCCTGCCCGCGTCCTGCGGTGAAGGATCCAGCGTGGCATACGCGGCGTCCAATGTGTCGCGTGTACGATGTTCCACGACATCCATCATCATCTACACCTTCTCTATGACTTTCAGACCGTTCAGATAGGGGACCAGCACCTCCGGCACCTTGACCGTGCCATCGGCCTGCTGGTAGTTCTCCATAATCGCAATGATCGTGCGCGTCATGCCCAGACCGCTGCCGTTGAGCGTATGGACGAAGAGCGGGCGCTTTTCGCCTTCGCGGCGGAAGCGGATGTTGCTGCGGCGTGCCTGGAAAGACTTCGGTATTGCTGCATGAACTCACCTCCAGCCACTCGTCGCAGCCGGGGGAATAGATTTCCACGTCGTACTTCTTGCTGGCGGCGAAGCCCAGGTCGCCGGTGACGATCTCCAGGCGGCGGAAGGGCAGCTTGAGCGCGCGACACAGGTCGCTAGCGGCTTCGGTCAGCGATTCGAGTTCGTCGTAGCTGGTCTCCGGCGTGGTGAACTTGTACATCTCGACTTTCTGGAACTGATGCACCCGCTTGATACCGCGTGTATCGCGCCCGGCGCTCATCTTCTCACGGCGGAAGCAGGGTGTATTGGCGACGTAATACAGCGGCAGATCGGCCTCGTCGAGGATCTCGTCGCGGTGCATGTTGGTGATGGCGACCTCCGCCGTCGGCAGGAAATAGACCTCGGCATCCGGGTCGAAATAGACCACGTCGCGGAACTTGGGAAACTGCGCCGAGCCGTACATCATGGCTTCCTGGACGATGAAGGGCACATAGAGTTCCTGGAAGCCCTTCTCGGCGGCCATGTCGAGGAAGAAGTTGATCAGCGCCCGCTGCAAACGCGCGCCCATGCCTTTGAGAATGTAGGCTCGCGTCCCGGCCAGCTTGACGCCGCGCTCAAAATCGATCAAATCCAGCGCCGGGCCAAGCTCCCAGTGCGGCAGCGGCGGCGCATCAAACTCGAAGAACTCGCCCTCTGGCGTCCAGGGGACGTTGTCCTCTTCGCTGTCGGCCACCGGCACGCTGCTGTGCGGCAGGTTGGGAATCCACAGCATGTTCTCTTCCAGATCGCTCTCGACCTGCCGGACCTGCTCCTGGTACTCGTTATAGCGGTCGCCCATCTCGCGCAGGGCATCCACCAGCCCCTGCATGGCCGTGTTGACGTCCGTGCTCGCAGCGCTGGCGGCTACACTGCCCGCAGGCTGCATGGCGGCCAGGGCCGATTCGTATTCTCCGGCGCGAATTTTCGCCGTCGCCTGCTCCATTAGCGCGGACTTACTGCCATCATCCAGCGATTTGTTGCCCCGCAGCGGCCCCATCGCCTTGTTGAGCTTGTTGCGCTCGGCTTGCAGCGATTCGGCCTTCGTCAACAGGTCGCGGCGCTGCTGGTCCAGGTCCAGAATCGAGTCGATGCGCGTCAGCGCCACTGGATCGTTCAGCTTGCGAATCTGGTCTTTGACCGCATCAGGGTTCTCGCGGATCAGGGCAATATCAAGCATGGTTCAGTCTCCCTTTGAGTCCGGTGTCTTAATCGTCCGCGTCGGCTGGGTATCGTCGTCGTAACGCGGCGGCAGCGGGCGCGTGAAATCGTCATACAGGCGCACCGCCGCCAGCGCCAGGCCCAGCAGAATCACGATGACAATCAACAGGTCAAAAACTTGGCGGGTGAAGATGTCCATCATGGTGCCGCTTTCCACAAACTCAGCCCATTATCAGTGCTGAGTGCTGAGCAATGAGTGCCTGTAGGGGAGCACCTATGTGTGCTCCCGCGGGCGAACACGTCGGTTCGCCCCTACACTCAGCGCTACCCTACAATAAAAAAACCCCGCCCTGTTCACCCAGGACGAGGTCTATTCGCACGGTGAATCAGGCACGGTCAGGGGACGCTGGGCGACGAGGAATCGCCACGCGGCAGCTTAATGCTGAAAATGCTGCCCACCTGCTCCTCAGTCGTAAACCACATCGCCCCGCCCATCGCCTCAATTTCTTGCTTACACAGATACAGACTCAGGCCGTGTCCGAACTCGGCGATGATCTGCGGCTGACGCGCGCGCAAGAAAGGCTGGAACACCTTGTCGATCTCTTTGGCGCGCACGCCGTAGCCCTCGTCAATCACGTCGATCTGCACCAGCTTGCCATCGGTCGAGGCGCTGATGGTCACGGGCGTGGCCTTCATGCTGTACATGATAGCATTGCGC
The DNA here is from genome assembly GCA_963772595.1 of uncultured Chloroflexia bacterium. Classification (GTDB taxonomy): domain Bacteria; phylum Chloroflexota; class Anaerolineae; order Aggregatilineales; family Phototrophicaceae; genus CAVYXZ01. The sequence goes on from CAVYXZ010000007.1 coordinate 1,207,744, forward strand.
ACCATGTCACGCAAGATAATGGCGAGGTGATTCGGCGCAGCCAGTACCTCCAGGTCATCCGGCACTTCCAGGAAGAGCCGCGCGCGATAATCCTCCTGATCCGTCTCCGGATCCAGCAGTGTAATCGTATCGAGGTCTTCCAGGAAATCTTCAAGAAAGTCGAGCAGCATCAACCGTGTCCGCTGCTGCTGGATCGCCCGGCGCAGGTCGCCCGTGCGCATTCGGTGCATCCGGTCCATCAGGTCCATCAGGTTGCCGGTGCGGTACATGTGGGTCGCAATCAAACGGCTGAAGCCGCCGATGCGCTTGCGCAGATCGCCGACGGTCGCGTCGGCAGCCATGCGGTCCATACTGCCGTCAATCAGCCGGATGTGGCCCTCGGTCGCGTCTACCGCCTCGGCCACCTGATCGTGGAAGAGATCGACCAGGTCGTTGGCGATGCTCCAATCGGGATTTTCCAGCGTAATCATGGTGTAGAGCGCATCGGATTTGCTGCACACCGACGCCACCCAGCAGGGGATAAACTCGCCGTGACGATAAAAGCGGAAGCGCTGCGCTTCCTGCGAATCCAGCGCCGTCTTGCGCACCGCATCCAGGCTGCCCGCGTCCTGTTGGCCGCTGTTGAGCAGCACCGCCGCCGCCGTCCAACCTTCGACACGAATCAGCTTGAGATCATGGGGACCCAGCAGCGTTTCGGCACTCCGGTTGCAGATTGCCAGGCGGCCCTGGTCGTCAAAAATCAAGACGCCCTGGCTCAGGGCATCCAGCACAACCTGGCCGTCAAGTAAGGATTCAAAATCCACGTCTGTTATGTCCCCCGTGTGCTTGTTCTTCTATTCTATCGCATTTTCAAGCTTCTGCTATGCAGCCGGGGACACTCAGCAACCTGCCGGAGGGCAGCCCGCGCCGCCCTCCCGATCAGTTTTATTCGATCGGCTTTAATCACGAAGACGATTTCACCCGCCGGGGCCTTGACCGTGACGGTATCGCGCACACGCGCGCCTAGCATGGCCTTGCCCATCGGGCTTTCAATCGAAATGCGGCCTTCGGCAGGCCGGGCTTCCGCCGAACCGACGATGTGATAGACCTCTTTTTCACGGCTGCCTTTTTCCGTGACAGTCACTTTCGACCCCAGGACGACCTCGTCGGCAGCACCGGCGCTCTCAATGACCTCGGCATTGTTGAGGATGTTCTCCAAACGCTGAATTTCGCCCTCGACAAAGGCCTGCTCATTCTTGGCATCCTCGTATTCGGCGTTCTGGGTGAGATCACCGCCTTCTTCGAGCGCCTTGTGCAAGCGCTCGGCAACCTCTGCACGACGTACCTCGGTGAAGAACCGCAGGCGCTTGTGCAAAGATTTGTAGCCTTCGGGCGTCAGGTATTGAGGTTGACCTAACATAATCATGCTCCCACTTAAACGAAAAAATGCGCTATTGCTCAATAGCACACGGTACAAAAAGCACAGCCCTCGCTGTGCTACGAATGGATGCTTTTAAGAAAACTACCGTAATGTAGCATGAAATCCAAATGATGTAAAGTTAAAACAGTATAAAAATTGGTCTGAGTTTATAGACAGGATTTATGATAAATTTTTCACGCCGATTTGCTGCCCAGGGCGTCGGTATCGGGGGTCGGCGTCGCCAGGGTAAAGCTAAAGGTGCTGCCCAGGTCCGCCTGGCCGGAGAAGATGAGTTCGCCGCCTTGCAGTGCCAGCATCTGCTTCGCCAGGAACAATGACAGCCCGGTGCCGGTGCTCTCGCGCACCAGCGGCTGCGATTCATCACGCCAGAAAGCCGTGCCGACCTGGTCCATCACTTCCGGGCGCAGGCCGATGCCGCTGTCAGCCACGCTGAAGAGCACATGGCTGCCCAGGTTGTCAATCGACAGTCGGATCGTGCCGCCGTCGGGCGTGTAGCGCACCGCGTTATCCAGCAGATCGCTGAGGATAATCATGCTCTGGAAGAAGTCGCCGCGCGCCATGGGCACGTGATTCCGGCACCTGCACGCTGAGCGTATGCTGGTGCGCCTGGGCACGGTCTTGGATGCGGGCATGAGCCTCTTGCAGCAGTTCGCTGGCGATGAAATTGCTCAACTCGATGCGGACCTCGCCCTTCTGGATGGCGATCAGGCGCTGGATGGCATCCAACATACGGAAGGAGCGGTCGGTATTCTCCTGAATCGCCTTGAGCCAGGCAATCTGCTCGCCGGTGATCTGACCCAGCATCCCGGCTTCGATCAATTCGGCCCGTCCGCGAATGGCGATCAAGGGCGCGCGCAGCGCATCGTTCATGCCGGTCATCAACTGCACCGCCATCGATTCGGAGATGTCGTCCTGCACCGGAACGGTGGGCGCTTCGGCGGGCGATGGCGTAAGCGTTTCGTCGTCGGCGGGCGGGGCCGGTTCGGGAGCAGCGGGCGCTTGGAGCGTCTCCGTCAGCAGCGTAGGATACTCCTGAACCTGCGCGTTGAGGAAGGCGTTTTCCTGCGCGAGCGCTTGCATTAAGGCCGCCACCTGCCCCAGGCGGGCTGCGGTCGCAGGCGGGGCAGCCGTTTTCAGGCGCGCCAGAATCTCCAGCGCGGTACTTAACTGCAAAGCCATTAGCTCATGCCTTCGAACGTGACGGTGAACGTCGTCCCCTCACCCAGCGCGCTCTTGACGCTCACCTGACCGCCCAGTAAGTCGATAATGCCGTAAGCAATCGGGATGCCCAGGCCGCTGCCTTTGTATTCGCGCACGACATCGTCGTCAGAGCGGAAGTAGAGCGTGCCCAACTGGGCCTGATCCTCCGGCGACATGCCGATGCCATTGTCTTCAATGACCACGCGCAGCAGCGCGCCATCCGCTTCGGCCTTCACTTTCACCTGGCCGTCATCGTGCGAGTAGCGCAGCGCGTTTTCGACCAGCTTGCCCAGCGCCTTCGCCAGCAGTTCGCCGTCGGTCGTGAGGATCGGCAGGCCCTGCGGGATCTCGAATTCCAGGCTGCGGCCCATCGATTCAGCTACCGGCGTCATGTCCTTCTCGACGCGCATGGCGATATTCTTGAACATGTCCATCTTAGGCGTCACGTGCAGCGTACCGCCGCGCAGTTTACTCACGTCGCTGACGTCTTTCATCAGCCCTTCCATGCGCTTCGCGTTGGTACGAATCGTCTCCAGGAACTGCTTCTGCATGTCGCTCAATTCGCCCATCGTGCCCAGCATATCGGCATAGCCGCGAATACTGGTCATCGGGACGCGCAGTTCGTGAATGGCGATGGACATAAACTCGGCCTGCTGCGCTTTGTAGGCGTCCAGGTCAGGCGATTCGGCAGGCGGGGCCGCATCATCCGAGTCCGCTGCCTCGCTCAGGGCGTCTTTGATGGCCTCGATCTGGCCGGGCAGCCGCACCGGGATAATCGCGCCGGTCTTCGCCGCGTCCAGCAGTTCGTCCACCAGGGCCATCGCCTGCGCTATTTGAGTTCTCATCTGCCATAGGGTTCGCCTGTTGTTCACATTACACAGCCGCCGATTGAAATCGACGGCAAGGAGCCCAAGTCCCGGCGGGACTCGCCAAAGTGCAGCACAATCCCCAAGGGATTTGGACGCTTGCCTACACCAACCGCCAGAAGCGCTCGGCAGGCCGACCGTTCCCGGCCTTGTTGAGCGCCGCGCGGACCTCGGCAGCCATCGCGCCCCGGCTCTCCCAGAAGGTGCTGAGCTGCGAGCCGTAGCAGGCAATCGCGTCGATCTTAGCCTGCACGTCACGCGCCTCCAAATAACGAGGCTCCGGCTCCAGATAGCAGGAGTCCAGCGCCATGAGCGCCGCCTCGATAGCGTCGTCCTGCTGGCTATAAGGATACTCCGCGTAACCGATGCGCGCCAGTTGCTTGTCCAGGCTCAACGCCCAATCGCGCACAATCAGATGATCGACATGCCGCCCGACGCCCAGCGGAAAATAGACGGTCGCGCCCGGCGCAATATAGAGGCTTTCCAGGGTGATTCGGGCCGGGTCATCCGGGTGAATCTGGCCCCAGAGCGTCTCTTCGGTCGGGTAAAAGGCCTGCTTCTTATGGGCCGTCCAGCCGAAGCGGTAGACGCAGTCGGCCAGCATGAAGTGACGCGGATGCGCGCCCAGGTGGGTCACGGCTGCGATGTCTTCCTGCCGCCGCGTCTCGACCGGGCTGTAACCCGCCTGCCAGCGCTGGTGCAGATCGCGCACAATCGGCGTGTTGAGCAGCATATCCGGCGGGTCCCCGGCCATCAGCGTCATCACCGTGACCGAATCGCCGCGCGCGACCAACTGGTGAATCGTGCCGCCGCAGCTCAGCACCGCGTCGTCAAGGTGAGGGGATAGAAAGAGATGGTTATTTTCGGTCACAAACAATCAAAGCTACATGGTCGGAGAGATTTGAAACTCTCCCTCACGGACGGTCTGTTCTGGTAAAAGCGCTTGTCTTTACTCGCCTTTGTGGACGGCAACGCTGAAGGTAAAGCTGCTGCCCTCACCGACCACGCTCTCGATCACGATCTGGCTGCCCATCTGCTCGACCAGGGCGCTGGTGATGGCAAAACCCAGGCCGGTCCCTGGCTGCGAGCGGGTGTAATCGTCCTCGGCACGCCAGAACTTGGTGCCCAGCTTGGCGATCTGCTCGCCGGTCAGGCCAATGCCGGTATCGCGCACGCTGAACTCCACGCGGTCGCCGATCTGACGCGCGCGCAGGGTGATCGTGCCGTTATCGGGCGTATATTTATAGGCGTTGCTGACCAGATTGGTCAGCACTTGCAGCAGGCGGTAGTAATCGACGTACATATCCGGCAGATTGTCCGGCTTATCCTCGACGAAATTGTGACCGCGCTGCTCGATCTGCGGCAGGGTGTTGTCTTTCACCGCCTGGAAAATGTCGGCGACAGTCGACCTGTGTCTCTTCCATGATAGAAGTGACCGCTCTCGATCCGGCTGATGTCGGAGAGATCGGAGACCAGCACTTCCATGCGCTTGACCGTGTTGCGGATCAGTTCCAGGAATTCCTTCTGGCGCTCCTCCAGGTTTTCGCCGTGCATCAGCATCAGCGAGGCATAACCGGCGATGCTGGTCATGGGCGTCTTGAGATCGTGCGCCACCACGCCGACGAACTCGCTCTTGGCCCGGTCGGCCGCCTGCACCGCCGTGTAGAGCCGCCCGTTTTCAATCGCCACTGCCGCACGCGCGACCACCCGTTCGATAAAGTCGCGCTGGTCCAGGCTGAAGCCCTCATCCGGCCTGGGAAAGAGGACCACCACGCCGAAGGTCTCATGCTCGCGTTGAATAGGAATGACCAGGCTGTTGGAGGCATAGGGCGTCTCGACGGTCGTCGTTTTGCCGTCCAGCCGGTCGTAATATCGCCGTAGACGGATTCCAGCGTCGGCGGCATTTCAATGCTCGGCCACGATGCCATAGGAGCAGACCGGGCGCGCCACCGGCGGGTCGCCTTCGTAGCAGGCCCAGGTAGCCGCCCTCTGCGCCGGAGAGGCGGCAGGCCCATTCCAGCGTGATCTGGATGGCCTTGTCCTGGTCCAGCGTCTCGTTGAGTTGAAGATCGACGCGCCGCAGTTGGCGCAGTTCTTCCAGGCGCGCCGCCAGCGCTTCGTCGGTCTCGGCGAACAGCAGCGCGTTATCCAGCGCCACCGCCGCCTGCCCCATCAGGGCATCCAGCGCCGCCAGGTCCTCGTCGCCGAACAGGCCGGTCACGACCTTGTTATCGACGTAGGCCACGCCGATGACGTTGCCGCGCGCCCGCAGCGGAGTCGCCATGATGCTGCGCAGCGCCTGCGAGACGATGCTGGCCTGCCCGGCGAAACGCGGGTCTTCGGCGGCGTTGGTCGTCACCACCGCTTCGCCGTTATCGATCACCCGGTTGACGATGGTGCGGCTGTAGAGGAAGTTATCGCTGTCGAGCGTCTGCTGGTCGAGGTTGCGCGCTACCTTGACCGTCAGGCCGCCGTCGTCGTCGCGCAGCATCAGAAAACCACGCTCGGCCCCGGTCAATTGAATGATGGCGTCCATAATATGATCCAGCACCACCTGGAGATCCAGCGAGGTCCCCAGCAGCACGCTGGTGTTATACAGCACCTCGAAACGGCTGGCTTTCTTGCGCTGCTTCTGTTCTTCTGCGACCTTGTTCAGCAGATCGGCAAAATTATCGACCTGGCGCGTCAGAAAAGCCACGTCCACCTTACCGCTGCGGATCTGGCTCTGTAAAAGGGTAATATTCTGGCGCGCACTGGCGACTTCGCGGTCAGACAGGGATATCGCTGGTGGGCTTGGCATTCATGAGGCGGCTCTCTGATAATAATCACAATGGCTGGTCAGCGGGCAGTCGGTACAGCGGGGCTTACGGGCCTGACATGTCCGGCGACCATGCCGGATAAGATTAATATGAAAAGCATAATGCTGGTCTGGCGGGACGATGGCTTCCATCAGATCGTGCGCGCGTTCGATGCTCATCTTTTCCGGCACAAAACCGATGCGCTTGCTCACGCGGTTGATATGCGTATCGACCGGGAAAGCCGGACGTCCAAAGGCGAAACACAGGACAATCGCCGCTGTCTTGGGGCCGACTCCCGGCAGCGCGGTCAGCCAGGCTTTGGCCTCATCCAATGGGAGATCGTTGAGAAAGTCGATGTTGAACTCGCCGCACTGGTCCAGAATGATACGCAGCACCTCCTGGATGCGCGGGGCCTTCGTGTTCGCCAGCCCGGCGACGCGAATCGTGTCGATGAGTTCGTCAGTCGGGGCATCCATCACCGCTGCCCAGTCGGGATAGCGAGCCTTGAGCGCGTCGAATCCCCGGTCGCGGTTGCTATCGTTGGTGTTCTGGCTCAGGATACAGCTTACCAGTTCATCCATTGGCGGCGTGCCTTTGCGCCACTGAGGTTCCCCATAAAAGGAGGTCAGCGCCAGCGCGACCGGCGCATACTTAGCGGCCCGGCGATCAAAATCTTCAATTGTCGCGGCAATTGCATCTGTTTGCATTCTTGAATTGTACTGCGGGTTCGGAGTTTGGGGCAAGCGAAAATTCAAGATCCGCCAGCCACGCTTGAGGGTCTGCCTGTAAACCATAAATCTGCGTTCATGAGCCATGATATACCCCTGGAGAGCGTATCTCATGGACCGCTTAACGACTGACAAAACGAAACAAGCGATGCTAATGCGGCCCGAATCCAACAGGAGAAAGCCGTCATAATCTTGAACAAGGTGAATTCGCCGGTGCCCTTCGGGCCATCTCAGTCCGTCGAACGCGCCTGCCGCTCCTGCAAAATCAGGCTGTCGTAGATCAGGCGATTCAGCGGCACAGCCACGCCGCTCGCCTCCGCCAACCGCAGCACCGCCCCGGTTTGCGCTTCCAGCTCCGATGGCCGTCCTTCCATGAGGTCGCGCTGCATCGAAGCGGTCGCATCCTCCGGGAAGGTATCGACAAAGGCCATCGTGCGTTCGACCACGTCATCCAGCAGATGCACCTGCCGCGCCCGTGCCAGCGTGTCAATCTCGCGCATCGCATCTTCCAGCATCTGGCGCGTCGGCCCATAGGCGCGAATAGGTCCCATCGGCATCCGCGTCAGCGCGCCGACTCCGCTCACCGCCGTCACCAGCAGAAATTTCTCCCACAGGGCCGCGTCGATGTCCGCCGGAATGATGGCCTGGATTCCCGCCTCCAGCAGAGTCGCGCACAGGGCCTCCGCCAGCGGACTCGATGGCCCGAAGGTGATGCTGGGCGGTACGCCCAGATGCCGCACCACGCCGGGACCATCCAGGAAGAAGAAGCCGCGTACAATGCCCGCCAGCACACGTTCCGCGCCGATGCGCTGTGCGATGCGTGTGTGCAATTCCACACCGTTTTGCAAGGTCAGTACCTGTGTCTGCTGGTGCAGCATTGAGTCCAGATATGGCAGCGTGTCCTCCACCTGCCATGTTTTGACCGCGACCAGGATGAAATCGACCGGGCTAAGGCGTCCTGGATCGTTTGTCACCCGTACCTGCGGCAGGCTGAAGGCTTCGTCCACACCCTCGACGCGCAGGCCCTTCGTGCGCATGGCCTCAAGCTGAGCGCCGCGCGCGATGAAGATGACCTCATGACCGTGCCGGGCCAACTTCGCGCCGAAATAGCTGCCCAGTGCGCCACTGCCATAGATTGCAAATCGCATCAGCGCGCACCGTCGCAATTGCTCAGGGCCAGGATGAACTCGCCTTTGATGTAATGTGTGATGTCAAAATGAGTCACCGGTGGGTCTCCTTAAAGATCAAGGGGAAATCAAAAGATTTAGCGCAATGGTACGAGAATGCGCATTCTCAGGAACCAAATTCACTCTCGTTAAGTCTTTTGATCCTTGTCATTTTCGATCCGCATCTCAATTGTGGTTTCGCCCGCACCCCAGTTCTATGGTGACACTCCGCAGGCGGGGACTGAAAATCACCGCGCATGGTCGAGATAATAGGCCACCCTGCGTAAGCCATGCCAGGTGCTGATGTAATTGTGCTCCACCGGGAAAAGCAGCGGGGTCTCACAGGAGATGCGCCCGTTCACCAGTTCCACGCGATCCACAGGCGTGAAGGCGGAGAGCGGCGCGGCGAGTGTTTCCGGCTGCGTCATGTCATAGGCTGCCGGAAACGTGGCGTAGAAATCGGGGTATTGCAGATTCACCGAGTAGTCCGTCAGCGTGACCGAGCAGGGCAGCCCGTAATAGACCAGCAGATCCCCCAGCGCGACCTGTGCCGAACTCGGCGTGAACTCGATGGAAAGCGCCAGATTCCGGTTAATCACCGAGCGCCAGAAGCGCAGCCGGTAGTGCGCATAATGGACCATCCCCTGTGCATGGTTGCGCAGCTCGTGAATCAGGCCCACATAATTGCCCACAACAGCGGGCAAATCACGGCTGACGCACTGATACGTCACGCAGATCAAGTCCTCCACGAAGTGGACGCCGTCGGGGGTCTGATGCTGCTGCCCGGCATAGACGCAGCCCAACACCGCGAGCAGCATACAGAGGCTTATCAAAGTGGCAAAACGAAGACTGTTTTGAAACATAGTATCTCACCCACGTCTTCATTGTAGCGATTTCTGGCCGTGCTGCCGTAATTCTGTTAACAATTCATAATAACAATGGAAACGATTCGGGTTCGCGGTATACTAGAGGACACGTTCAGCCGCTAGTAGCACGCAGAATGATTGAAAGCCGCTTCGAGCAAACCCGGATCAATCAACTGACCTCGACTTACGGGCCAGATAAATCACCGCGTCTCCCCCTCGATTTCGGCGATTACCTGTCGATTCTGTGGCGGCTCGACCAATCGACCAATCAGCCTGCCAGGGTCGAGTATTACCGGCGCTGTGCTCAGGCGCTCGGCGAGGCGCTGGACATCAACCACCTGCGCATGTTCCGCCTGATCGAAAACACGCCGCCGGGCCAGGTCTACGAGCAGCTCCCCAACGTGCCTTACCGGGGCACCAGCCGCCTGATCGACGCCCATGACCGCAAGGCCGCCATCCGCCAGTTGATTACACTGCGTAACGACGTGCTGCGCATCGGCACCTATCAGGATCAGTGGCCGGTGAGCTGGCCGGGCAGCGGCATTGTCGATACCGAACTGCGCGAGCGCGTCTTCGCCGTGTTGTTCACCGCGCTTCAGGGCCAGTTCGGCACCTTCGGACGTCTGCTGCTGGTGATCGACATCGTGCTGTCTGATCTGCTGCTGGGTTACAACGACATCCGCGAGGTCAAGCTGGCCGAGCTGATCCAGAACTTCAAATACCCCAACCCCGCCGACAGCAAGGTCCGCTGGCGCTTCTACAACGGCGACGCCACCACCGAATAAGATTCAAAAGATTCAACGCAAAGAGCGCAGAGGACCGCAAAGGAAAACCAATCATTCCCTACGCGGCTCAGCGTGCTCCAGGCTCCTGTGTCAAAGCTTTTGACCTTGATTTTCTTAGCGTCTTTGCGCTGAATCCCTTGATCTTTGTCCTCAGCGGTTCTGGACGAAATCCACCACCGCTGCATTCTGCTCGCATTGATCGCTGGTCACGACCAGGTATTCATCCGAGACTGGCTCGCCACCCGAATCGAGCAGTTGGACGATGTAGGGCGCAAGCTGCGCCAACTCGGCCACCTGATAGCTGTAACCCTCCGGGCCGGTGCTGACCGTCGTGTTCAGCGGGCCATCCTGATCGCGGATGCGCACACTGTAATCAAGGACTGGCGCGCCGGAGAGGTCGGTCACAGTGCCGGTAATGCCGGACCAGTCGCAGCCGGACTCACTGCTGCGGTAATCGACGCCGGTATCGACCAGCGTGAAGGGGAAGGCCGCCGGGGTAAAGCTGGGCTGTGGCGAAATCACAGCGGCAGGCAGCGGCGTGAAGGTCTGTGTGGCGATTTCAGGCGTGGCGCTGGGCGGCACGGTCGCAGTCGGCGGCAGCGGCGTGGTGGTGATGATCTGCGGCAGCGGGGTCAGCGGCGGCAGCGGGTTGAGCGGGTTGGAGGGGTCCCGCCACAGCAGCGCAAAGTAGGCGATCAGGCCCAGAGTCCCCAGCGCGAAGATGAGCGCCAGCAGATTATGTCCCAGATGACTGCGGCGCGGCGCAGGAGCTAGCTCAGGATCTGGCTCCGGCTGTTCGGCAAAGGTCGCCGGGTCCAGCGGCGGGAAGCGCTCTGCCGGGGGCGTGTGGACCGGCTCAGCAGGGGCTTCCGGCGCGGCATCAGCCTCCGGTGACTCGTCCTCCTCCACCAGATCTTCCAGCGGCGGCAGCGAGTCGTCATCTTCGGGAAAGAGCGGCTTGCGCGAGTCTTTCATGAGGCACCGGAGAACACCCGGCTGGCGGAACTGTCCAACACCGTGTTTCGGATTGTTTTACCTGACCTCACCCCCCATACATGACGAGGGGGGGCAAAGCAGCTCACGATGGCTTTTGAAGTCCCCTCTCCATTGGTGGAGAGGGGATTTAGGGCTGAGGTAAAAAAACCGGTCCGCATGGTCAGCGCTCCTAGAACGGGCGCGTCTGAACAAAGTTGACAATCGCCAGATTCTGCGTGCAATCCGAGGGGAAGGTCACCTGGATGCGCTCGGAAACCGGCGTGCCCTGCGGCGAGAGCAGTTGCACGAAATAGGTCCGCGCACTGATGGTGTTACCGACCGGCTGCTCCCAGCCTGCTGCGCCATAGAGCGAGTTCTCGCCCGACTGGCGGAAGGAGTCAATGTCGCCATCGGCCCCGAAGATGTGAATTTGCAGCCCCGGCAGCGGATTACCATCCAGGCCGAAGACCTGCCCGCCCAGGCCCTGCCAGGCGCAGCCCGCCGTGTTCATCACGTTCTGCGTCAGGATCACCGCGTCTTCACGCAGCTTAAAGGGATAAGGCGAAATCGTCGGCGAGGGCGTCTGCGAAGGCCCGGTCGGCGTGGCGCTCGGCTGCGGCGTGAAGGTCGCCAGCGGAGTCGGCGTGTTGCTGGGGGTAAACGTCACCGTCGCTGTATCCGTGATCGTCGCCGAAGGCGGGATCGAGGGCGTCAGCGAGGGCGTGGTCGAAGGCGTGGGTGTGATGCTGGGCGTCACCGTATCGGTCGGCGTCAGTGTGGGCGTGAAGGTCGAGGGTCGGCGTCAGCGAAGGCAGTACAATAGCCGTCGGCAGAATCACCTCGGCAGCGGTCGTCGTGGTGGCCGGTGGCCCGGCCAGGCCCCGGATAACCAGGGCTATCGTCGCAACGGTCAGGATCGTGAAGACGGCTGCGATAAGATTAAAGATAGCTGTTCGCCCCATAAGATCCCCTGTGTGTCTTCTTAGCCCAGATACCGTTCAATTATGGCGTTGAACGACAATCCGCGCACCCAATTCTCGAATTGCAATTGCTGCCGCAGCACCTTTTTTTCTGGTGGGAGCGGCTGTTCGGATCGCTCCAATGTCTGCACGATGTGATAGCCCAGGCGAGTCGCCACCGGCCCGCCGATCTGGCCGTCTTGCAGCGCAAAGGCCACCTGACTCAGCGCTGGTTCCAGCAGTTCACCTTCGATAAACCAGCCCAGGTCGCCGCCCTGGTCGCGGGTGGTGATGTCCTGCGAATACTGCTGCGCTAGCTGGGCGAAATCGGCCCCGTTTTGCAACTGCGCCAGCAGATCGTTGGCTTGAGCTTCGCTGGAGACCAGGATATGCCGCGCGTGGATCTGTACCGCCGTATCCGGCAGATCGCCCACCACCCGGTCGCGCATGGCCCCGGCGGTCAGGCTGTCGCGGATCTGCTGGCGAAATTCCACCTCGGTAAAGAGGTTATCGTCCAGCCACTGCTGCCAGGCCGCGTCGCTATCCACCAGGGCACGGTTGGCCTGATATTCCGCCTCGACATCCGCGTCGCTGATGACGACATTGGCGTCGGCAGCCGCCTGATTGATGAGCACCTGCTCGATCATCAAATCCAGCACCGTCGCCTCAAGCGCGCTGGAATCGGCAGCCATGACTCCCTGCTGAGTGCGCGCCAGGGCGCGGTCGAAAGCGGCGCGCGTGATGCCCTGGCCGTTGACTTTCGCCACCAGTGCTTCCCCTGACTCGTCAACCGGCGCGGTGGCGATGGTCGGCTGCGACTGCGCCAGCGCCTCGCTCTGGACCTGACTTTCCGGTGAACAGGCGGCACTCAACAGCAGCAGCACAATCCAGAAATATCGCAAAATGAACTCTTCTCCATGCAGCAGATAGCACGGGTTTATTATGCTATTGCCGCAGCCGCAGGGCAAGTCACGGATGGCGGCGGTAGGACTTAATGTTACAATACCTCTAGTCATGACGTACACGGAGGGAACGGACAATGTCGGATTGGGACTCCTTTGAGACCTTCCTGGCCGATGTCGAACAACTGGATGATGCCAAGCAGCGGCAGGACCTGGTGAATGCCCTCCTGCGCCAGCGCAGCGTTTGGCCCTGGATCGACGGGAACCGGGCGACCTTTGTCTTTTCCAAAATGGGCACCCAGCGCGCGGCGCTGAACCTGGATACCATCAAGGCCGACCCGCCCTTCGCGCCGATGAAACAGCTTGAAGGCACCTCGCTGTGGTATGTCAGCCGCGACTTTGAACCGGACGACCTGCTGGATTACATGCTCGCCATTGACGACCCGATGACCTCGCTGGCCCTGGAGCCGAACCTGGTCGAGCGCGTCTCGAAATACTGGCAGCCTGACCCGCTGAACCCGCTCAAGCTGCAAACGGCCCAGATCGACGTCTCGGTGCTGCGGATGCCGCAGGCCCGCCCCTTCCCGGATTGGGCGGCGATGGAAAGCGTGCGGCGCGGCACGATCAACGAGCACTCGCTGGACAGCCAGCGCCTCGGTTTCGAAGGTCGCAGCCTGTGGGTCTACACACCGCCGGGCTACCAGCCGGAGCGCAGCTATCCCTTGCTGATCCTGGCCGACGGCAATTGGTGTACTGGGCCGCTGCAAGTGCCGCTCATCGCCGATGCGCTCATCAAACACGGACGGCTCCAGCCGCTGGTCATCGCCATGATGCAGAGCGGCAGCCAGGAGCAGCGCGCGGCGGAGTTTATCTCCAACGACCGTTACGTCCTGTTTGTGCTGGCGGAACTGCTGCCCTTTATCGAGCAGCACTACAACATCGATTCGCTCAACGTGGGCATCGGTGGCGTCGGCATCGGTGCGCTGGCATCCGCCCATGTCATGCTGAACAGCTACGGGGCCTTTAGCCGCCTGATTATGCTTTCGCCCCCGCTTCAGGGTCAGAACCGGACGGAGGAATCGCTGCAACATTACCGCCGCCGCTTCGAGACCGCAGCGCAGCTTCCCGCGCGCATCTTCCAATCGGTGGGCCGCTACGAAGCCTTCACCCGCTTTCTGAAACCGGGACGGCGGCTGGCCGACGCCATTCGCAAACACCCGGAGACAGCGCTGCAATTCATTGAGACCGGCAGCGGGCACGGCCTGGTCGCGTTCAAGGCCATTCTCCCCGAAGCCCTGGCCTGGACCTTTCCTGTAGGGAGCTTATAAATGGGGCTGCGATTCGATCACGCGATCCTGACCGTACAGTCGCTTGATACCGCGATAGAGGATTTTAAGCGGCTGGGTTTCACGGTGACACGCGGCGGCCAGCATGGCGACGGCAAAACACATAACGCCCTGATCGTCTTCGCCGATGGCAGCTATCTCGAACTGCTGGCCCCGGTCAATCCGCAGGTGATGGACACCGAGGAGACTTTCGATCTCGCCCGCTTCCAGGATTATCTGGCCCGCAGCGAAGGCTGGGCTGGTTTCGCACTGCTCAGCGAGGATCTGGAGGCTGACGCCGCGCGCATGGATACCCAGGGCTTGCAGGTGACACCGCTCATCCCTGGCAGCCGCCAGCGTCTGGATGGCACAGCTTTGGCCTGGCAGACGATCAGCATCGGCAACAACCGCGCTCCCTTCCTGATCCAGGACGAGACCCCGCGCGAACTGCGCGCCACGCAGGACCCGGCTCTGACCGGGCATGACAACGGCGTGATCGGCACCGAAGCGCTGGTGGTGGCCGTGCGCAAGCTCGACCGGGCCATCGACCGCTTCAGCGCCATCCTGAACTTACCCGCCGAACCCGGCCCCTTCATCGCCGAGGCCGAGACGGTCGCCTACGCTCTGGGCGGCACGCAGTTGATTCTGGCCGCGCCGGATGGCCCCGGACAGCCTCTTCAAAGCTTACCTGGACGAACGCGGCGAGGTGCCCTACGAAATGCGTCTGCGCACGACCGAAGCGGATCAGGCCGGGCCGCTCAACTTCCGCAAGGTCCACCGCGCGCGTATTCAACTGCTGTACTGAAGCGTCACAAACACCGGGAAATGATCCGAGCCGCCCGAATGCGGCCAGACTCGCGCCTCCAGCGTCTCAAAGTTCGCGTCGTGAAAGACGTAATCCAGCCGCACCAGCGGGACCATCCGGCTGACGTAGGGCATTATCGCCGGAAAGCTGAAGCCCATGCCCCAACCTGCCGCCCGATAGGCATCCGCATAACGGCTGGCGATGCGCCAGTAATCGGTCGATTGATCGCTCATGTTGAAGTCGCCTGCCAGCAGCAGCGGGCCAGTTTCGGCGGAGGTGCGCCGCAGCAAGTCGTCGGTTTCGGCGCGATGCTGGCCGTAGCCGCCGGGCCGCAGCGGATGAATCGGATGCTCGTTGTACAGAGTAATGGTATCTCCAGAAAAGTCGAAGCTCACACGCTGGTGGGCCAGATAGATACGCCAGTACTCGTCATCCGCCAGAGGAAAACGGCTCAGCACGCCCTGGCCGGGAATGCCGCTCTCAGGCGAACCGTGCAGCGCTTGATAAGGATACAGATCACTGAGATCACGCTGCAAGACGGCGGCCATCTCGGCGCTGAGTTCCTGCATAGCGACCACGTCCGCCCCGGACTCGCGAATCAGGGCCATTTGCGAGTCGAATTCACTGCGGCTGGAATGCAGATTATAGGTCAACAGATGCAGTTGGGATGCCGACGGCGCGGCCTCGACACTGCGCGGCAGGAACATCGTCCCATAGCCCAGCGCGAAAGCCAGCACCGCCGGGATCAGCAGGCCGCTGCTCAGGCGGCGGCGCAGCACGAGCATCAGCGGCAGCAGAAAGAGCGCCGGAATCAGCAGCAGGGAAATAAAGCTGTTGAACAGCGCGACCAGGGACCAGGACTCCCCGACCAGCAGACGCAGCAGCAGAAACCCAGCCACGCTGAAAGCATAGGCGTTCACCAGCGCCAGCCCGAATTTAGTCAATGCAGCGATGATGATCATAGGCGACCTCGACGATAGCTTAGCGTCGAGATGATATACAGCGCGAGGCCGCAGAATCCTTAGCCCTGGAACGGCTGCTCAGCGGGCACGGCATTGCCATGTCCGGGGCAATCAGGACAAGGCGAGGTTCAAAATAGTGCTGAGGAGCACGTTGGTGCCGTTGACCACGTCGTCCCAGCGTGAGAGTTCCGCCGGGTGATGGCTGGTGCCGTTGACCGAGGGGATAAAGAGCATTCCGCTGGGGACAAAGCTGCTCATGACCTGCGCGTTATGGCTGGCGTAGCTCGCCAGGCGCTGGTGGCTGACGCCGAGCAGCGTGCAGGCCTTCTCAATGGCGTCGATGACCTGTGGAGCCATCGTCACCGCCGGGATCTGGCTGAGCAGCCGGGTTGTCACGTGCAGGCCGTAATCCGCCGCGCAGCGTTCGGCCAGATCGCGCAGCGCCGCCTCCATCGCGGCCAACTGGCTCGCATCCGGGTGGCGGAACTCGACCGTGAGGCGGGTCTCGTTCGGGATAATCGTAAAGGACCCCGGCAGCACCTGGACCTGGCCGCAGTTGAGCGTGCCATCGGCAAAAGCTTCGCGGACCAGTTCATGCGCGCGGGTGATGAAACGGGCCGCGCCTTGCAGCGCATCGCGGCGCTCGACCATGTTGGCCGTGCCGGAATGTCCCGCCTGTCCGTGAAAATCGAAGCGGTGCGTGCTGCGCCCGACTACACCCGTCACCACGCCGATGCAGGTCGCCGAGCGTTCCAGGCGAATACCCTGTTCAACGTGCAGTTCGATGTAGGCCGCTACCGAGTCCTGGTCGCGTCGGGCGCGGCGCACGTCATCCGGGTTGATCCCGGCCCGGCGCAGCGCGGCACGAAAGGCACTCTTCTCCGGGTCAGCCGGGTTGAGGACGTCGGCGGGCAGGCCACCGGTCAGGCTCATGCTGCCGAACATCGGCATCCAGGCCCCTTCGTCGTCGGTGAAATCCATCACTTCCAGGTGAACCGGCAGGTCGATGCCGCCTTCCTGAATCGTTCGCACACATTCCAGGCCCGCCAGCACACCCAGCGTCCCGTCGAAGCGCCCGGCATTGGGCACGGTATCGAGATGCGAGCCGATGATGAGCGTGCGTGCGCCGCTGGTGCCTGAACGCAGCACGCCGCTGAGGTTCCCCGCATCGTCATCATGAATCAACAGGCCCGCTGCCTCGATTTGGTCTGCAAACCAGGCGCGGGCCTCAAGGTCTTCACGAGAGAGGGCCAGACGCGAAATGCCCTTGTTGTCGGTCAGGCCAATCTGGGAGATTTCCTCAAAATCGGCCTGCAAACGGTCACTGTTGATCTTGATCTGTGGTAAGGATTGCAACGGCGCTGATCTTTCACTTCCAGATTTGTTCCATTATAGACAAACTCTTACGGATGTTACAAGCAGCCGCCGGTCAATTTGTAACACTTTTTCGATTCGCGTGTCTTAATAGGTGTGAGGCCGCACACATCTGGGACCGAAACATTTGAACGACAGCGCAAGTATGCATGAGAAAAGTGTGATGGAGCGGGCGAAACAGGACCCGAAGGCATTCGCACCGCTGTACGAGACCTATTTTCCGCGTGTGTATGCCTACTGCCTGCGCCGCCTGGCAAATCGACCCCTGGCTGAGGACCTGACGAGCAGCATCTTTACCCAGGCCCTGAGCCATCTCGACAGCTACCGGGGTGGGAATGTAGGAGCCTGGCTGTTCAGAATCGCCCATAACGAATTGGCGAATCACTGGCGCGGCCAGCGTGAACAGCTCTCGCTTGAGGCCTATGAGACCGACCTTATCGCCGAGGAGCTGCTGCCATCGGAGCAAGTTCTCGCGCAGGAAAATGCCCGGATATTGACGCGAGTTGTGGCGATGCTCCCGGCAGATCAGCAGGAGCTGCTGGCGCTCAAGCTGGCGGGACAGTTGAGTTCCGAGCAAATTGGCGCCGTCGTCGGCAAGACTGGCATCGCGGTCCGGGTGGAACTCCACCGCATCATGAAGCGGCTGCGGCTGCTGTTCGAGCAGGAGGTTGAAGCATGAACGAGGAAGAACGGCAGGCAGAACTGCTGGAACAGTTTCTAAACGCGCTGGCGCAAGATTCGCAGGCAGCGGCCCCGCCGGAACTCGATGCCGAGACCGCCGCTTTTGCGCGCATGATGGCGGCGAATCCCCCGGTTGAACCGGGTGTGGCAGATCGTCTGTGGCTGCGTGCGCTGAGCGGCGCGATCAAGCCTCACAATCACAAGGCGCTGCCCATAAACGAATCCGAATGGGAGACACAAACAATGACGACATTACCCCTGGAACACCCTCAGAAACGCCCGCTGCTGCCCTATACCCTGGTGGCGGCCATCACGACACTGGTCCTGCTTGGCGCCATCCTGCTGGCCGCGCAGACGATGGGGACCAGACCCAACATACCAGCGGCTCTGCTCCAGGCAGAGACGGAGACCCCCACCACCGTCCCCACACTGACCCCCACGCCGGTTGCAGGTGGTGCCGAATTTGTCCAGCCGCAGGCCATGACCTCACTGGAGGATGTGCTGCAACAGTACCCGGCCACAGCGCTGGAGTTAGATACAGACTACAATGGCGAATTGAACGCACAGGCCCCCTACGTCGCCTTCATCTACGTTGCGCCGGAAGCGATGACGCTGGTTACGCTGGTGGATACCCAGGGATTCGCCGCAATGGCTGCCTTCAGCGTGCGCAGCGCCCCGGTCAATACACCCTTTGGCAGCGGCGGCGGTGGCGGTGGCGGCGGCGGTCCGGTGCAATCACCGCAGCTAACCGAGCTTCAGGCGGGCGACACGATGAACGTCATCTTCTCCAGCCAGAACTCGGCCCAGATCAACTCAGGCGGCAGCTATCACATCCGCTTCGAGCGCCTGCAACCTACTTCAATCGACCCAAACAGCGCGGTCAACGACACTATCGACGCGGCGCATCCGTATCGAGCCTACAGTTTCGAGGTCAGCGCAGGCGATATGTTCAGCGTCCGGGTAGACGACGCCAATCTAGACAGTAAACTGGATCTGCGTTCCATCCAGCGCCAGTTCAGCGCATCGGACGATGATGGCGGGCTGGGCTTCAACCCGGAGCTTTTCAACCTGATGACGGCCATTGACGATACGATCCTGGTGTTGGTATCTCCGGCGCTGAACGGTCAAACCGGCGAATTCACCCTGTCGGTGGACCGTGAACAGGCCCCTGACTTCACTCCCGGTCCGGTCCGCCTGACCTCCAAAGTGCCTGAGCGCGTGCTGCGTCTGGAAGGCGCGCCGGGGACGACGCAGTCGCTGCGCCTGCGCCCGGAGCAAAGCGGCTATGGCCTGAGCGTGCAAATCTCCGATGGACATACGGCGCTGGACCGCGCGCAGAGCGAAAACGCACGCGAAATGCTGGTCGATGTGAACTTCCCCGAATCCGGCGTGGTCTTTCTCTCGATTGCGGAAAGCAGCCAGCGCTATTCGGGCGAGAATTATGTCCTGGATGTACAGCTTAGCCTGATCGACTCCGGCAGTTAAGACGCGACTGGATGGGCGCGTAGATCCTCTGCGCTCATCCACTATGCTTGCTCCTTCGTCCTGGATCTGCAACAATCCAGGCAAAATATCGAGGGAGCCACCTCATGCCTTATTCAGTGGAAAGCCATTGCAGCGCCTGCGGCGAGGGGGATACCTTCGCTATCGGCCTGTGGCCGGAACATCTCGGCGTTTTTGTCTGCTCGGAATGCCAGTCGGTCGTCAACATTCCCCTCAGCACCGGCCAGTGCCCTGGCTGCGGCTACAGCCCCACACTGGACGAATACTACGATTACGCTTACGCCATCCCCTACCTGAACTATGATGAGCGCGAGCCGCGAGAAACGCTGGAACCGGGGCCGATCTGCCCGAAGTGCGGCGGCAGCCCACTGAGCTTTCGCAGCACCGAGCACGTCAACGTCGGACGGCTGGGCAGCACGACGGAGAAAGCCTGGCTGGGCGTCGATTCGCTGGAGAAGGCCATCTTCCTCTATGCCATGCTGCCAGTGCTGCATGAATTTGACCTGGATAATTCGAAGGTGATGGCCTACTACAATATCGACCCGCCCGGCGATAAGTCGCTGCTGCTTGGACGACGTATTTCACTGCCCATCCGGCTGGATATTCGCAACCACCTGCTGGCGGTCCAGATGGCAATGCCGGAGCTTTTCGAGTCGCTTAAAGCCTGACGCCTGCGCTCATAGACATTCAGCAGTCAGCGATAGAGCCG
Source organism: uncultured Chloroflexia bacterium (assembly GCA_963772595.1). Taxonomy (GTDB): domain Bacteria; phylum Chloroflexota; class Anaerolineae; order Aggregatilineales; family Phototrophicaceae; genus CAVYXZ01. Next base: position 1,227,768 of record CAVYXZ010000007.1, read on the forward strand.
CAGCATCAGGCACGCCGCTCCGTCAGCAGACCGTAATCCCGTGCCAGACGCAGCAGCGACTCCATGCGCTGGAGTTCAGCTTCCAGCAGCCGCTGACCCAGGCCGGTCAGGCGGTAGTAACGGCGGCGTTCGTCGTCCAGGGCCGGGTCGGGCCGCTCGTCCAATTCTTCGATCCAGCCTGCATCCAGCATCTGCTTGATCGAGCGATAGAGCGTGCCGGGGCCGAGCTTCACCTGCCCCTTCGTGAAGGCTTCCACCGACTGCATGATACCGTAACCGTGCTGTTCGCCATCGGCCAGCGCCAGCAAAATGTGCAGAACCGCCTGCTTCAACGGCAGCAGCGATTCGAGATCCGGTTCAGAAGAGTTCAGCATCTCACTATATCCATTTTGGATACATTAATTTCGCAAGCATACCCTGTTCCGGCTGAAGCTGCAAGGGGAAATTACCCGCGTTCGCGCCACCCTAATCATTTGGGGGTCGGGTAGCAGGAAATAAGACTATAATAAATATAAAGATAGACGCCCTGTTACGAATTTGGCGTAAGAGGTGTGTGATGCTTGCAATTGATCCGAATGTGATTTATCTGGCTCTGCTTATTGCCCTGTGGCTGGGCGTGACTGCGGCCTACATTCCCGGCACCGGCCTGATCGAAGGCGTCGCGGTGGTCGCAATGATCGCCGTCGTCTTCACCCTGCGCGATATGCCCACCCAATGGAGCGCGGTCGTGATCCTGGTGCTGGGCGCGCTCATGTTTATTGTGCTGCCCTTCCTCAAGCAGCGCTTCGTGCTGCTGGCGGTTGGCGGCCTGATCCTGCAAACGATTGGCGGCCTGTTTATGTTCGGCCTGGGACAGGTCTCGCCCTTAATCGTGGGGCTGACAGTGCTGCTCTCGCTGCTGTATTATCGCTATGCGCTCATCCCCATCCTGCAAAAAATGCGCGAGCTTCCGCTGGTCGATGACGATTCAAACCTCATCGGCGAAACGGGCCGTGTCGTCACGGCGCTCAACCCGACCGGGACCGTGTACGTCGGCGGCGAGATGTGGTCGGCTACCAGTGACAAATCCCTGAAGCCCGGCACGGAGGTCGTCGTCATTGACCGCCAGGGCTTGAATGTTGTCGTCGAAGGGGTCAAGCGCAAACGCACCCCGCAAGCATCCGCAGAGGAGTAAGGCCATGGACATTAGCTCAACCCTGATTATCTTTTTGATTATCATCGGCTTCTACATCATCATCCGTACCTTCCGCATTGTGCCGGAATACGAGCGGCTGGTGATCCTGGCGCTCGGTCGATATTCCGGGACACGCGGCCCTGGCCTGACCATCGTGATTCCCCTGCTGGAACAGGCGACCCGCGTGGATATGCGCGAGAAGTTCCTGGACATCCCCTCGCAGACGGCCATCACGCAGGATAACGCGCCGATTGCCATCGACTTCCTGGTCTACTACCGGGTCGTAGAGCCGAAGCTCTCGGTGATCGCGGTCGATCATGTGGTGCGCGCCTCGACCAACATCGCTACCACCACCCTGCGCGCCGTCATCGGCGACATTTCGCTGGACGATGTGCTGTCCAAGCGTGAGCAGATCAACGATACGCTGCGCGTCAAGCTGGACGAGGTGACCGAACGCTGGGGTCTCAAGATTACCACTGTCGAGATCCGCGAGATCGAGCCGCCGCGCGAGGTGCAGGATGCCATGAACCGGCAGATGACCGCCGAGCGTGAACGCCGCGCCGTCGTCACGCGGGCCAGCGGTGAGCGCGAAGCCGCCATCGCGGTCGCGGAAGGCGAGAAGCAGGCCTCAATTTTGCGGGCTGAGGGGCAGAAGCAGTCGGCTATTCTCCAGGCCGAAGGTGAACGCCAGGCCCAACTGCTGAAGGCACAGGGTTACTCGGCCTCACTGAAAGCCATTGAAGAAGAAGCCCACGCTGTGGGCCTCAACACCATGTACTTGCAGTACATGACGACCCTGCGCGAAATCGGCGTCAGCCCGGCCACCAAGTTCGTGCTGCCGGTGGAGCTGATCCAGATGGCGCAGGACTTCGCCGGAACCATGTTCAACGGTCATAACAAAGAGTAACAAAAAAGAGACCCGCCACTGAGCGGGTCTTTTTGGGATTGTGTGGCTGCGGTTCCTCGGAACCTTGAAACCACCAACTGGTGGGATTGATGGGGTGCCAAAGTTCGATTTAATCGCTGCACAAATCCACAAGCGACTTTATTATACACAAGATTGTGGAAAAATTCGAGCATTTGCTAGGGACTGTTGACAAACAGCGCTATGTATGGCGTGTTATTGGATTGAGGCTTTTGCGTGCTTTCACCCCATCTCCACACATGAAAAAACACACGCGCGGGAGTCTTCGAAAGCCGCTCTCTATCGGAGAAGGGCTTCGTCTTACATCATAGTAATCAGCAGCAGCAGCAAATACAGACTGGGCGCAGCCAGCAGCAGGCCGTCGATGCGGTCCAGGAAGCCGCCGTGTCCCGGCAGCAGATGCCCGCTGTCTTTGACCCCAAGCTGCCGTTTAAGCTGTGATTCGAGCAGATCACCGGCCTCGGTCGCCAGCGGCACGAGTATACTGGCGATCAAGCCCAGCCCGGTGGGCAGCCCGGTCAGCATTGTGACGATCAGGCCGACCAGCAGCCCGGCAAATAAGCCGATCAGCGCGCCTTCGACGGTCTTCTTAGGCGAGATGCGCGGGGCCAGCAGATGCTTGCCAAAACGCCGCCCCCCCAACAGCGCGAAACTGTCCGTGCCCCAACTGCTCAGCAGCAGCAGCAAGGTCCAGTGCAGCCCCGCCGCGCCGCCGCGAATCAAGCTGATGGTGACGATAGCCCCGCCGATATAGGCCACCCCGCCGAACAGCCGCACCGTACTCAGGACCGCCCCCCGCTGAGCCGCGCCGAGCCGGATCATCTGCGCCAGTTCGGCTACTGCGATCAAACCCACTGCGCTGACCCCCAGTTCAAACAGGGGCGAACCGGCGAAGGTCATGACGATCACAATCGGCGCGCCGATCAGCCCGGTCAGGACTCGGCGGCCCATGTCCTCGCCCAGCGAGAGCGGCGGCTTAGTCAAGAGTGGCCCACTTCCAACTGCTGGCAGATAAAGCGGCTCGCCAGCGCGAAAACCGTCTCGCGCTCGATGTCGATAGGCAGATTGTGGCCGGAATGTTCCAGACTGTGGCTTTCGACGATGCGGCTGCCCACGCCGTCAAGGATCACCTGGCGGTCGGCAAAGGAAACGGTGTCGTCGGCAGCCGAATAGATCAGGCAGAGGGGGGCCTGCACCCGGTGCAGCACCGCGCGCGTCGTCTGCGCCAGACGGTACAGTTCGCCCAGGGCCTGCGTCGCCCAGCGATCATAGCGGACCCGGCCACGTTCGGTCTCACCGCGCCGGGCCTGTTCTTCGCGCAGAATCTGCGGCAGAGTCGAATGATCGCGGGCGTCGAAATAAGGCATGACGAAGCGGACGAGATGCGCATAGGGCATCAGACGTGAGGAAAAGCTGAAGGGCGCGGCCATCACCAGCAGCGCATCCACCGGCAGCGAGGCCCCCGCCAGCAGTGCCAGCAAGCCGCCCATCGAATGCCCGGCGATGACGACCTTCTCGCAGCCGCCGCGCAGCATGTGATAGGCATCCAGCAGGCTGCCATACCAGTCCTGCCAGCGCGTGCGCGACAGGCTGTGGTAATCCGTACCGTGCCCGGCCAGACGCGGCCCGCAGACCGTCCAGCCCTGCCCGGCCAGATGCTGGCCCAGCCAGCGCACTTCACCCGGCGAGGAGCCAAAACCATGTAGGACCAGACAGCCAGTACTGCTGCCCCGGTAGAAGAACGGTTCCGCGCCGGACAAATAATAGGACATGCGCGCCTCAGGGACTGGGTTCGCCGCAGCTCGGCAGTTCAGCCGGGTCGCGCGGCCAATCGCGGGCGTAGAATTCCAGGTACTCCGCGACATGCGCCTGCCAGTAGGTCTCGTCGTGATCGCCCACCGGATGAATCAGGTAGGTGTGCGGGATTCCCCGGTCGCTCAGGCGGCTGGACAGCAGTTCCTGACCCTGCTGCGCGGCGGTGTCGTTCGCGCCGTTATCCATATAGATGCGCAGGTCGGCAGCATCCAGGAAGGAGGCGTTCAACGCCAGGTCCAGCGGATTGAAGGCGGGCGGCGCGTTGCTCTCATCGAAGATAGCGCTGTGCCCACCGATGCGGCTGAAGATGTCCGGGTGACGCATCCCAATGCTGAAGGCCCAGAATCCGCCGCGCGAGATGCCGCCGATGCCCCGATACGCCGCGTCGTTCCAGGTGCAGAAATCGCGCTCGATAGCCGGCAGCAGTTCGTCCAGCAGGACGGTCTCGTAAGACGGGTCCGGCGGGAAGCTGTCGCGGTTGGCGATGCTGCCGGTATAGGGCATGACCAGGATCATCGGCGCAATCGCGTTCAGGCGAATGCCCTGATCCAGCGCCTCGTCGATCCCCAGCCGGTCCCATTGAACTTCATCGGAGCCTTGCCCGTGCAGCAGGAAGACGTAAGGGTAGCGCTTCTGCAATTCCAGATAGCAAGGCGGGATGTAGACCCGGTACGGCAGCGTCTCCCTGGCGACCTCGCTGCGGAAATCCTCGAAGGCCAGCATCGTGCCGCCTTCGGCCTCGCAGGGCGGAATAGTCGCGGTGGCGGTGACATTCGGCGTGCGGGTCGGCAATGGCGTGCGCGTCGCCGGTGCAGTTGGGCTGGGCATCGGAGTCACCGAGGGCGGCGGTGTCACGATAATGACCTGAGCGGTCGGCGTCGGAATCGGCGTCAGCGGATCGCAGGCGACGAGAATCAGGATGAGAATGAGAGCGCATGTTTTTGACATGGCTGTTATTATAACCTGAGTTCGATTTTAGGCACCGGGGTACGCGCCATGCAGATTCAGGAAATCATTCTCGTCCTTGCGGCAGTCCCTGTCTTGATCTTCGCCCTACTCCCGGCAGCCAACCGTCCGAAGCCCGCTGTCATCACCGGTTTCACCCTGCTGCCGCTGGTCCCGGCACTGCTGCTGGTCGTCCAGGGCATCGTCCGCTGGCAGATGGTCCCGGCCTACCTGGTCGTCGGGCTGCTCGTCCTGGCCCGCCTGCTCAACCTTCTCAAGCGGCAGCCGATTCCCATCTGGCTGCGAGTCCTGGGCAGCGGCGCGGGTCTGTTTCTGCTGGGGCTGGCGCTGCTGCTGGGAACGCTGTTTCCGGCCTTCAACTTGCCCCCGCCGCCCGGCCCTTATCAGACCGGCACGCAAACGCTCTATTTCCCCCGCAACGACGCGCCCGGCTATATGGTCCAGGTCTGGTATCCGGTCGACGAGGTCAGCGCAGCGCACGCCCCCTATTTCGACAATCCGGCCCGCGCCCGTGCCCTGGGCCGCCGTTATGGCCTGCCCTTCCTGTTCAGCCACGCGCATCTGATCGGCACCAACAGCCAGCCCGACGCGCCGCTGATGACGACACCCGGGTCCTATCCGGTGGTGCTGTTCTCGCACGACAGGCAGCGCAGCCGTTTCAGCAGCAGCCTCCTGACCGAGGCCCTGGCGAGTTTTGGCTATGTCGTCTTCGCCCCGGACCATCCAGGGGATGCCCTGGATATGGTCTATCCCGACGGGAGCTTGTGGACACCCGATGCCCTCACGCAGACACCGGCTCAGGCCAGCGCCAGACGGGCAGAGGACCTGGCTTTCGTCTGGTCGCAGATCCAGGCCCTGAACAACTCCGGGCCTTTTGCTGGAGCCTTAGACCTGACGCGCATGGCGGTGATCGGGCACGGGCTGGGCGGCATGGCGGCGCTGCGCTTCTGCGGCCAGGAAGCGGCCTGCCAGGCGGCGGTTGATCTGAACAGCAGCCGCGCGAATGGCGATCAACCCTGGTGGGGCGACGACATCGACTCGCTGGGCAGGATGCCCGCCGTGATGGTCATGGACGAGGAATCGGCGCTGCCCACAAACGACCTGGACCGCCTGCCGGATTTGCTGCGGCTCGAAGCGCCGTCCGGCCAGAGCGCCCGCTTTGCGCGGCAGCATTACGGCCAACCAGTGACGCTCTTCCACTATCTTCAGGCCCACAGCCGGAACAATCTCTGGCTGCGAGTGGATGGCGCGGTCGATGCCGAGTTCTCCGACGAAGCCTTATGGTCCCCGCTGCTGATCCCCCGGCTGGAACCCGGTGTCCGCAGCGGCTACCTCGTGTCAGATGAGGCGCAGGCAGCGGTACGCGATTTCAGCGTCGTCTTTTTGAACGTCCACGTTTACGGCAGTATGGTGGCGGAAGTGATGCAGCGCGGTTTCGAGGAAGTGCCTGAAGTCAAGCTGGTGACGGCAGCCGACATTGACCGTCTGCAAGCCGCACTGGATGATTTAGGGGAAATGTAAACGCCCCGCAAAGCGAGGCGTCTGGACCCTTGGTGTGGAGTGAAATAAAGTTTCTTTAATAAGTACTATTCACTCTCTGTACTCCACTGACTACATCATAGCGGCAAAACTGCGCGCCGTCAATCAAGTGAAACTGGCTTACCATGTACTCAATTTGTGAAGTGTTTCATTAACGATAATGATGTTTTGCACAATAGTCAAATCCCATGAATATACCGCCTCTGGGAAGCTTCCCAGAGCCATCGTACATTAAGGTTCCTTTAATAAATTGGTCAAAGTGGCTCAATTATTCATACAGTGACCAACGGACGGTGCTGAGAAGTTCGTATACTTTACACAAAGAAGTCCGCCTCGGCGACCGAGACGGATCAGGATGCTTACACGAAAAACAGGGGTATTGCGCCTTAAGGCATGAAACAACTCAGATAGCTGCGTCGGGGAAGGCTTCGCGCGCCAGAGCGCTCTGCGGCGGGAACTCGCGCGAGATAATCTCCACCGGTGTGCCCTCTTCGGCCCAGTCATACAGCAGCTTGGCGTTGGAGTCCTCCGACATCACACAGCCGAAGGTGTAAGGCCGCCCGACGTTGCCACCGCCCAGGTAGGTGCCGTCCGGCAGTTCGACCGCGCCATGAAAGCCGTTCACCAGGCCCGGCTGCACTTCATAGATGCCCATGAACCAGTACATGGTCCACTGGCCGCAGCCCTGCGAACCGCAGAGGGTGTAGCTGCTGCCGTAGGCTTCAGGGTCGTGATTGAGAATCTCGTAGATGCCGGGTGAAGTCGGGGCACTGGGAATGCCGGTCGAGATTCGCCAGCGGAAGACTTCCTGGCCGTTCTCGAAGGCCACCAGGGTCTGCGTTTCAATATCGACGATAATGCGCTTGTTCGGCAGCGGGTCCACCGGGATCGAGACATCGCTCGACGGCAGGTTGACAATATCCCCCACCGACAGAATGTTGAGGTCCCGGCCCTGGTTGGCCTGTTCGATCAGGTAATAGGGGATGCCGGTCTTACGCGCGATCTTAAAGCCGCTGTCGCCCGGCTCCACCTCATATTCGCTGGGCCGGTAGCGCACACGCATGTAGACCTGCGATTGATCTTGCGCGATAGCCTCGTCCAGCTTCTCGACCGCCTCGTTCGAATCCAGGTAGCGCTCATCGCCACCGTCCTGATTAAGCGACGCCATCTGCGCATCCAGGAAAGGCAGGTAAGTATCCTCGCGCAGCTTCAGGCCGTCCGACCCGGCTTCCAGCCAGGAGGCCAGCGTTTCCGGCGTCGTGCTCCAGTTGAGCGTTTCGGCAGTATGCGGGTCGTACCCCGTGATCTTAAAGGGCTGGTGAACGAACTGATTCGCCTGCGCCAGATACGGCTCCGGGTCGAGAAAATCGGGTTCCAGCGGCTGCATAATCAGGTCCAGCCGCCGCAGCCGGATCATCGTGGCAAGGTCCTGCGACATATGTTCCAGCGTCAGGCCCACGTCCAGGTTCTTGCCTTCGCTGCCAGGGATGCCGGTGACCTGGTCGCCGTCCAGTTCGTAGCGGGCGTTTAGTGGGATGACTTCAGCCTGCGTCGAAAGATCGAGCAGGTAGGACTGCGCCTTGAGGTACTCCATATCGACCGATGGTGGCACGCTGATCCCCAGCGGAATCCCGGCCATGCCGACCTCGCGCGCCGCTTTGATGACCGGCTCGACATCCAGGCTCAGGCCCAGATCCGCCGTCGTCGCCTCCCATTCGCGGTCGCCATCGACCAGCCGGATGCGCAGATCGTTATCCCAGGCGTTTTGCAGGGCGGCAGTGGCTTCTTCTTCGGTCATGTCGCCGATGTAAACGCCAAAGGTCCAGACATTGGGGAAGATGCGGCCCTGAACCAGATGCGAGGCGGTAAACAGCAGCAGATACACGCCGATCACGGCAGCGATGCCGACCATGACGACGGGCGTGTTGCGCAGATACCACCAGACATCCTGCACCAGCAGCCTGCCGCGCCGGAGGTACGGGACTCAGCCGCGAAATCGGCAGGTCTACCTGCGGCAGCGCATTTTGGGCGATCTGCCGGGTCGTCACGCCGCGTTCCTGACGCCGACGCTGGCGTTCCCGCGCGCGGTGCATTTTCTTACGATGGGGTTCGAGTGATTCGTCCATAACGGCAGGTCCACAATAAATTCGTCTAGACAAACACGCTGTTTATTGTACACCAGGTTCCGCCGCTGCGACGAATCACAGTCTTCCAAGCAATCCCCCACCCGACCCAGGGCGACCTGCGCTTAACGACCCAGGCCAGCGGCGCAGGCTGCGGGTAAAGTGAAAGAGAGTGTTAGTTGACGCGGAGCGCAGCACCTATGGGTGACTTTGTCCAGAGCGTTATCCTGAGCGATTTGCTTGTTTTTACAATCATGGCGGCTGCCGGATTCTGGATCACCGCCTATGCCTTTCAACAGCGCGAGTATGCCGGCTACGCCCTCGGCTGGCTGGGTGGCCTGTTTCTGATTATCGTCCTGAGTGCTGGTCTGCCCTACACCACACCGGATTCAACCCTGGATTACGGTGGCAGTGGTGGCGCGCAGATCAGCTTTCTGGCGACCTTCGTGCCTGGTGTTCTGGGCCTTATGGCTGGTTTTGGCGGGATCGCCGTGCTGCGTATTTCGCAGGTCCATTCCTACCGCATCGGGCGCGCGCTGGGCGTCGCCGCACTGATGTGTCTGGTCCTGGTTGCGGGCTACCTGATGATCCTGAGTCCTTATATGGCGAGGCTGGCGATTGCCGTTTTCGTCCTGGGCATCGGGATCAGCGTGCTCTTTAACTCAATCCTGAGTCGCTACCGCCGCAGCGGTCTGGCCGAACCGGTGGAAGGCCTCGACCCGGAGGATGAGATCCCGGCAGCCACAATGGGCATTCCCGCCAGCACAGTCATGAACCGCGTCGAGAAAATCCGCCAGCGATTCCGCGAGAACCGTCCGACCAACGATGTCGCTGAATATCGCTAGAATCGACTGCCACCGAATGCTTGAATCCTGAAAGGGTCTGGCCGTTTGCCGGGACGTTCAATGCCCGGCCAACATTGCAATTCTCACAGGCTGATGATGTGGCTGATGAGGCGCAGCACCGCGTCCGGGTTGGTCTGCTGAAGCACCGGGGCCGGTTCGGGCGCTGGGCCGGAGGCCCGATACAGCGGCAGAAAGAAGCCGAAGACACTGCCCTCCCCGTAGATGCTCTCGACGAAGACCTCGCCCTGGTGACGCTCGACGATGTTCTTTACCAGATGCAGGCCCAGGCCGGTGCCCTGTACCTTCAGCGTTTCAGGAATTCGCGCCCGATCAAATGGCTTGAAGACGCGGTCAAGCTGGCTGGCCGGGATACCGTAGCCGCTGTCCTCAACCAGCACGACACAGTTGTAGCCCGCGCTGTCCAGGCGCACATGCACGTGCCCTGCTTCCGGCGTGTACTTAATGGCGTTGGTCAGCAGATTTCGCACTGCTTCCTGCAGTTGAACCGGGTCGCCCAGCACGACAATGGTCGCGGGCGCGATGTCCCATTCCAGCGTCAGCCCCTGCGCGCGGGCTTGATCGACACAGGCGATGCAGCAGTCCTCGACCAGTTCGTTGAGGATGACCGTCTCTACCGTATCGTTAAACACGGCAGTCTCGATGCGTTCCAGCGACAGGAGGTCGCCCGTGATCTCTTCCATGCGCATCGCCGCTGCCGCGATGCTGTTGAGTTCCTTAAGGTCCTCATCAAGATGCAGATCGCCATATTTGCGTTCCAGCATGTGCAGTGCAATGCGGATCGACGAGATCGGGTTGCGCAGCCCGTGCGCGGCCAGCAGCAGCATGTCCGATTTCAACTGGTCGGATTTGCTGACCTGGGCCAGGCGCTGCTGCATATCTTTATAGGGCGCGTGACGTGCCAACCGGGCCTCGACCGCCGCTACCAGTTCGTCAAAGGTGAAGGGCTTCGAGACGTAATCGTCCGCGCCGAGGGCCATCCCGCGCCGCATGTCTTCCCGTTCCGTTTTGGCCGTCAGAAAGATGAGCGGCATATCAGCGGTTTCCGGGTCTGCGCGCAGGGCTTCAAGCACACCGTAGCCATCCAGTTCCGGCATACGGATGTCAGAAATCACCAGATCGGGCCGGTAGCTGCGGGCCATTTCGATGCCCACTGCGCCGTCGAGCGCGCCAACCGCCTCGTAACCCGCAAAACGCAAACCATTGAGCACGGTCTTGAGCAGCGGAGCTTCATCTTCAATTACGAGCAACCGGGTCATGGATTGTCCTCTAAAGTTTCATCATCGTCAATCAGCCAAACCATTCGCCAGCGGCCTTCGCCGGGCTGAATGGCAGGTGTATGGTCACTACAGTGCCCTCACCGGGCTGGCTCTTGATCAAAATCGTCCCGTCATGAAGCTCGACAGCCATCTGGGCCATCGCCAGCCCCAGGCCGGTCCCGCTAATAGTGCTGACGTTCGAAGCACGAAAGAAGGGGTCGAACACATTGGCCTGGTCCGCTTCCGGGATGCCGATGCCCTGGTCGCGTACTTCCAGGCTCACTTCATCACTGAGCGTCAGCGTTACCCTGATCTCGGAGCCGGGTTTGGAGAACTTGATCGCATTCGACAGCAGGTTCGTCAGCGCCTGCTTAATCAAGCGCTGATCGACTTTCACCTTGCGATGTTCGCCCTGGAAATGGTAGCTGAAGCTGCGCCGGACCCGTCCCTGCGCGGCCTCGATAAGCTCGCTGCACAGCCGGTCCAGGTCCACCGGTACAGGTTGAAAGTCCATGCTGCCGGTTTGCATCTTCTCCAGCGTCAGCGCGCCTTCCAGCAGGCTAATCATGTGCTTGATCTGCTTCTGTACCTGGTCGAAGCACAGCGTTTCTTGCTGCGTATCCATGCGATCCTGAAAGCGGTGCATCATCTCGCTGTTGGCCTGGATAATCGCCAGCGGCGTGCGAAATTCATGGGAAACGGTCGCTACAAACTGCGACTTCAACTGCACCAGTTCCTGCTGTTTGCGCAGGGCATCCCGCAAGCGATTCTCCAGCTTTTTCTGCTTGGTCGCGTCGTGCATCACGCAGACGACGCCGTCCACATGGCCGGTCGGGCCGCGCAGCACGGACCCCGAATAGAACACCGGAATCTGCCGGTTATCTTTGGCGCGCAGGATCTTCTCGCCGCGCTGGATAATGCCGCGTTCGTGCAGGGTCTCCAGGCCGGTGCCGCGCACTGTACCATCCGCGAACAGGATGCCAGGGCGCTGCCCGATGAGTTCCGCCTCCGCATAGCCCAGCAGGTCGAGCGTGGCCCGGTTGACCGAAGCGATACAGCCGTCGGCCCCGATCACCACCAGACTATCGGACATGGACTGCACCACCGAACTAAAATAATCCTGTGCAGCGGGTGGAGCTTCCCCCAGCGCACTGTGATCCGATTCCTCACCGTATAACGAATCCGTCCGATTTTCCTGTCTGTGTTCCTGGAGCATGGTCGTACCTGTAGAGCCTTGTGCGTTACACAAATGATAAACTCAAAGCAGCGGAATCTGGCGGGAGGAGACATGAAGAATATCCAAAATACGTGTCAGGCCAATTCCGGCGATTTTGAGCGTGCATAGGGGTTATACTTAAGAGACGAGTCTCTGGAATCTGGAGTACGTTCCCATGAAATGGAAGTCAACTATCGCGTTATGCCTGGTGCTGCTGCTTAGCCTGGGTCTGTTCTCAAGTGTTCTGGCCCAGGATGAGGCCCCACCGGCTGAGATCGTCAACGACGAAGGCGGTCCCGTATCGGTGACGGGATCGGTCGCCTACAGCAACGGTTACTTCACCGCCGGGGTCGCCGAACCCCTGGTCATCCTGGAAGATCAAGCCGGGTTTGTGGATCGAGATCATGGATTCTTGATGCCGGAAGCCTCCCAGGTACTGGGCAAAATTACGTCGGATTTCTTCACGTCCCCCTTCAGCTATCGCGTTGACCTGCCGATTGAGCCAGCGGCCACCCTGCGCGATGTGGATCACGACAACACGCAGGACACCGGCGTCATGATCTACGCTGTCGCCTACTGGACCAATACCTGGGGCGATGCCTACCTGGAGGAGCGCGATCTCTTCGGCGGCGGTTGGTCCACTGCTTATGCCTCCACTCACGTGGATCAGAATCCCTCGGCACACGGCGAGGTGATCGGCGGCAAGTATCTCGTCTATGCCCCGGACGATCAACAGGGCTTCCCCTCCGGCTTTGGCGCGGACGGCAAATTGTTCACTGATGACGACCCGATTGTTACCCTGCCCCAGGGCTACACCGTCGTCGATATGGATACCGATCCCTTCACTTATGATCGTTCGCAGCACCCGGTCATCGACCTGATTGAGGGCGAGGGGGCCGCGCAGGCCGATTTCTCCGACCTCAGTTACACCGATGCCTTCGACGCGGTCATCGAAATGTTCCGCAAGAAATACGCTTTTACCGAACTGAAAGGCATTGATTGGGACGCGAAGAAGGCCGAGTTCCGCCCGGCATTCGAGGAAGCCGATGCCAACAACGACCCGGCGGCTTACGAACTGGCAATGCGCGATTTCATCTGGTCGATCCCGGATGGGCATCTGAACGCGCCGCTGGATAATGTTCAATTTGCCCAGGAGACAGGCGGCGGTCTGGGTATGGCAATCCGCGATCTGGACGACGGCAGAGTCGTCGCCAACTATATCCTCGCTGGCGGCCCAGCGGACGAAGCGGGCATCGAACTGCGAGCCGACATCCTTTCCATCAACGGCAAGCCGATTGACGATGCTATCAGCGAGACGGTCCCCTGGTCATCGCCCTTCAGTTCTGAACATACACTGCGCTTGCAGCAGTTACGCTACGTCACGCGCTTCCCCGTCGATACCGATGTCAAGATCACCTACCAGAATCCGGGCGACGCCGAACCCGCGACGGCCACATTGACCACCGTTGCGGAGTCCGACAGCTTCCGCTTCTCATCCTTCAACCAGGGCCTGTCCGGCGCAGAGCTGCCGCTTGACTTCAAAGTGCTGGATAACGGCTACGGTTACGTCAAAATCTACAGCTTCATCGAAAACGAGCTGCTGACCATCCAACTGTGGGAGCGCATGATCAAGACCATGAACCAGTTGGGCGTGCCCGGCCTCATCATCGACATGCGGCAGAACGGCGGCGGCAGCGGCTTCCTGAGCGATCAGATGGCGGCCTACTTCTTCAACGATCCGCTGGACCTGGGCAACAGCGAGAGCTATGACGAGAGTCTCGGCAAGTTTTACGCGGATCCTGAACTTGAAGCCCGCTATTACCTGCCGCCCGAAGATTTGCGTTATAACGCGCCGATTGCTGTCCTGGTCGGGCCAAACTGCAACAGCGCTTGCGAGTTCTTCACCTACGACATGACGCTGGAAGATCGCGCCGCAATCGTGGGGCAGTACCCAACCGCAGGCCTGGGCGGGGGCCAGGAGACCTATCTCATGCCAGGGAATATCCAGCTTCAGTATTCGAGAAGCCGTACCATCGATACCCAGGGCAACATCATTATCGAAGGCACCGGCGTTGCGCCTACTGTGCGCGTGCCGGTCGATGAGGATACCCTGTTCAGCGACGGCGACCCGATCCTCGACGCGGGGGTAGGCTACCTGGACGATGCAACCGCGCTCAACGTGGAAGATGCCGGCACGATCCAGATCGGCGACAGCGTTACGGGCACCCTGGTCGCTCGCCAGCGCGTGCGCTACACGCTCAACATCGAGCAGGATACGACCATCGACATCCTGCTGACGGACGAGGCCAGCGCACTGGATACCCATCTGCGGCTGTACGACACCAACGATAACCTCCTGATCGAGAACGATGATGCTGACTCCGGCGCGACTGCACCCAACTCCGCCCTGATGGGGCTGGATGTCCCCGGCGGCTTCACGCTGATTATCGAAGTCGGCACCTACCAGGACGCGGCGTCGGGCACCTATACGCTTCAAGTGCGTGAGTTCGAGCACTGCGACTGAGGCAGATACGTCTGCATAAGGAAATGTTAGCGTAAGAGAACGGAGCAGGTCTCTGGTGTGCCTGCTCCGGCTTTGCTCAGCGGGCCTCGATGCGGTAATCGTGGCGCGGCGGGGAAAAGATGCTGATTTCGAGCGAATCCACCAGGGCGCGGGTGCTGTGCTTGACTCCGCCGGGTACGGCATAGCTGTCGCCAGGATTGAGGATTTTCACCTGGCCGCCAATCGTGAACTCGATCCGGCCAAAGATGATATAGCCGACCTGATCGTTTTCGTGGCTGTGTTCGGCAACTGTGGTCCCCCGTTCAATAAAGAATTCGATGAGCATGGCTTCATCGGTCGTACCCATCGTGCGGCGATAGAGGCCCTCGGCCATCTTCACCTGTTTGGCATCTTTGGGGGTCACAAAATACCCATCGGACATGTTAATCCTTTAAGCTTTTGTTACTTTATACCCTACTATTATGCCGGGAGATCCATGCCTTTGCCACAATCCACGCCAGTCCGATCCGCACTGGCTACAAGGGCCAGGATTATGGTAGTCTCTTTATATTCGCCGTATCAATACATCACGAGATCATTGCATGACCTGGCCCGCAAAATCCGTCATCTATGAAATCAACACCTGGGTCTGGTTAAACAGTCTCAGCCAGCGCCTCGGCAAGCCAATTACCCTGGCGACTGTGCCCGACGAGGTACTGGACGAGCTGGCTGCCTTCAAGCTGGATGCCCTCTGGCTGATGGGCGTCTGGACTCGCAGTCCGCTGGCCCGCCAGCAGGCCAAAGCCTACCTGCACGAGTATCAAGCCGCCCTGCCGGACATCACGCCGGAGGACATCGTCGGCTCGCCTTACGCAGTCTGGGACTACAACGTGGACCCTCAGTTCGGCGGGCGCAAAGCGCTGGCCGCCTTCCGCAAACGCCTGCGCAAGCGCGGGCTGCGCCTGATTCTGGATTACGTGCCCAATCACGTCGCCCTGGATCACCCCTGGGTTAAAGAGCACCCCGGTTATCTCATCCGGGGCAGTCAGAAAGACCTCCAGGAGCGCCCCTCAGATTTCTTCGCCGCGCAGGACGCCTGGGGCCGCGCGCTGGTACTGGCGCATGGGCGCGACCCCTACTTCCCTGGCTGGTCGGATACCGCGCAGGTCAATGCCTTCAGCCCGGAGTATCGTCAGGCGGCGCTTAAGCTGCTGCTGGATATTGCCCGGCAGTGCGATGGCCTGCGCTGCGACATGGCGATGCTGATGGTCAGCCGCATTTTCTCCTGGACCTGGGAGGACCACTTCGACCCCGACACCGTGCCGGAGACCGAGTTCTGGGATGACATTATCCCCGCCATTAAAGCCGAACTGCCGGATTTCCTGTTCATGGCCGAGGTCTACTGGGACATGGAATACGAAATGCAGCGCATGGGCTTCGAACTGACCTACGACAAGAAGCTCTATGACCGGCTCATCGGCGGCAGGCCGGATGAAGTGCGCCTGCACCTGATCGCGGACTCGGCCTACCAGCGGCACCTGATCCGCTTTATCGAGAACCACGACGAAGCGCGTGCCTATACCAGCCTGGGACCGAAGAAAGAACGCCCTGCCGCGACTCTGGCCGCGACTGTGCCCGGCAGCCTGCTGCTGCACGATGGGCAGTTCAGTGGGCGGCGGGCCAAGCTGCCGGTGCAGATCGGACGCGAGCCAGACGAACCAGAGGACGACAAGCTGGCGGCCTTCTACAAACGGCTGCTGGGCCAATTACACGCCCCGATTTACGAGAAAGGCGATTGGTGGCTGCTGGACCCGCTGAGCGCCTGGAGCGGTAATAACAGCCACAAGAATCTGGTGGCGCATGGCTGGGTCAAGGGCAAGGAATACCGCCTGGTGGTCGTCAATCTGATGGCGGTGCAGTCTCAGGCCGTTATCAAGCTCGACCGCTGGACCAATCTAAGCAAACACGAGTGGCGGCTGCACGATGTGCTCAACGGCGGCGAATACACCTGGTCCGGCAAGGAACTCACGGAATCGGGTCTCTACGTCGATCTCGCACCCTACCAATCGCACATTTTCCACTTCGAAAAACGGTGATCCACTGGCCTGCACCCGGCCTCTGGCTGCGCTGGTGCCTGATTGTCTACGGCATCAGCCTGTTCATCTGGCTCTCGCTGGAGGACAGCACGCTCTGGCCGGTGACGCTGCTGGGCATCGCCGGTGCGCTGCTCCTGCTGATCTGGCACGCATTGGGCAGGCTGCACCCGCTGGCGGCGCGCTGGCTGCCGCTGCTGACCCTGGCAGGCGGGCTGGTAGTCGGACTGGGCAGCCGGGTGCTGATTGTTGCGCTGATGTTCTTCAAAAACGCCCGGCACGCGCACCTCTACCCGGATTACCCGCCTCTGCTCATGCTGACCACCCTGCAAAGCGCGGCGGTCTGGGCGCTGGCGGGCGCGCTCGTCGGCCTGAGCCTGGGCCTGGCCTGGCTGGCCCTGCGCCGCGACCCGGACGCTGCCGCCTGACGATGATCCATTTGGAATAGCGAACGGCTGTTCGGCTGCGCTATAATGCCCGCATGATGACCGAAGCCCACCCCTGCATCGAGCAGGTGCAAAAGTACATTCGCCAGCACCTGGGCGAAGTGCTCAGCCGCGAGGTCCTGGCCGAAGTCGCCGGATTCTCGGTGCCGCATTTGCAGCGCCTCTTCCGCGAGTCGCAGGGGGAGAGCCTGGCCCGCTATGTGCGGCGGGTGCGGCTGGAACGCGCCGGGCACAAGCTGCGTTTCGGCGCGGTGGACATCACCGAGGTGGCGCTGGCCGCTGGCTATGACACGCACGCCGCCTTCAGCAAAGCCTTCAAGCAGCACTTTGGTCTCAGTCCCAGTGAGTTCCGCGCGCTGGACTGTCACAGTGCAACCCAGCTTCTCAGGAGAGGATAGATTGGCATGAGAATTACCCTGACCAGCGTCCCGATAGACGACTATGACAAAGCGCTCGATTTCTACACCCACAAGCTGGGCTTCGTGCTCAAGCGCGATATCCCGCTGGGCCAGGGCGCGCGCTGGCTGACAGTGGTCTCGCCGGAAGCGCCAGACGGCACCGAACTGCTGCTGGAGCCAAACGCCAGCTATCCGGCCATGAAGGCGCTCAAGGAGTCGCTGGTCCGCGATGGCATCCCCTACACTGGCTTCCAGGTGAACGACATTCAGGCGGAATACGAGCGTCTGCGCGGGCTGGGCGTCGAGTTCACGATGGAACCGACCCACATGGGGACGACGACCATAGCCATCCTGGATGACACCTGCGGCAACCTGATCCAGCTTTTCCAGGTGACAGCGGGCTAAGAACCTTTAACAACTGGTGAATATTCCGAGTCGTCTGGGGATCCAACGGCTCGATTTGCTATTGGAATGTGGTAAGATTCGGCGATGCCATCGCTGATGATTCGCCTGTGGTTATATGAGACCCTGCGCGGCCTGGTGCGTGTGCAAAGCTGTGTGGTCAAGCCCTCACTGGGCCTCACACCGCGCGCCGTACCGGTGGACCTGCGCGTGATGCTGTGGACCGGCGTGGTCATCCACATCTACATTGTGACCGAGCCGATGCGCACCCGCAGCCTGCGCGGTCTGCTGCAACTGGAGACCAACCAGGGCATCGGCGTGCTCTTCATCGTCGCTCCGGCGCTGCTGCCGCAGCACGACGAGATCCTCTCGCCCCCCGAATGGCTGCTGGCCCTGCACGCATTAGGCAACGAGCGCATCTACAGCTACCCGGATACCGCACAGACCGAACTGTTGCAGCTTCACTTTGACCGTCTGGACGCCACCGAGCGCTGCCGCACGATTTACGGTCCGCCAGTCGATGTTGAAGACCTGAACTTCGGGCAAGTCAACGTCAAACAGCGCTATGTCAAAGGCTTCTGGCTGACGGCTCACTTTGGCCTGAACGGCTTCTGGCAGGGGCAGACGCGCAGCTACCAACCGCCGCCCCGCCGCCAGTATCAACGCAGTGTGCCCGGCGATCCGCAGCCCAAACCACCCCCCAAAAATGGCGCAGCGCCGCCGCCAAACAGCGCGCCACCACCGCCGCCCAGATCCGCCCCGCCGCGCAAACCGGCCACACGGCTCGAAGCCAGCTTCGACCTGCTGGGCGTGCCCATGAACGCCAGCGAAGAAGAGGTCAAGATCGCCTTCCGGCGGCGCGTCTTCAGCGTGCATCCTGACGTGAGCGCCCTGCCCAAGAGCATGGCCGAGGAGAAATTCCGCGCCCTGGCCGAAGCCTACGAGTACATCAAGTCGCGGCGTGGCTGGAACTAATGTCAGTGCTGAGTGCCGAGCAATGAGTGCTGAGTAAAAGTCGAAGAACCGGGCGCTCGCTCCTGACTCAGCACTCGGCACTCGTTCCTCAGCACTTCCCTACCAGTAACGCATCGCATCCTTGAACAGGCCCATGAGATCATCTTTGTCCGCCGGGCGCGGCGAGAGCTTGGTGACACGGTGCTGCGGCAGAGTCGCTTCGGCCAGCGCATCGACATCGGCCTCCGTGAAGCCCAGCGCGCCGAGACCGTTGGGCATCCCGGTCTTGCGCATCATGTCGATGATCGCGTCGGCCAGCACGGTGCCCGCTTCGTCGTCGGTCGCTTCGCGCGTATCCACGCCCATCAGGCTGGCTGCCTACAGATGCCGCTGCGGATTGGCCTGCGCAGTCCAGCGGAAGACCGCCGGGGCGTTCAGAATCACCGACATGCCGTGCGGCACAATCGGATGATCGACCTTGTAACCGTCTGGTCGGAAATCTCGCACCATGCCGGAAACCGGATAAGACATGCCATGCGGCAGATGCACGCCGGCGTTGCCAAAGCCAATGCCCGCCAGCGCCGCCGCCAGCAGCATCTGACCGCGCGCTTCGACATCGCTCGTATCGGTCATGGCCCGCAGCAGATACTGGCTCACCAGTTCAATCGCCTTCGAGGACCAGATGTCGCTGATCGGATTGGCTCCCTGGTAGGCCGGGCGCAATGCGCGGGACTCTCCGGGGCGGGACGGCTGTTATAAGGAATGGCCGTCAGCGATTCGACGGCATGGCTCAGCACATCCAGGCCGGTACAGGCCGCCACCATCGGCGGCAGAGTCGCCGTGTTGTCCGGGTCGATGATGCCCATCAGCGGGCGTAAGGCACGGTGTGCGATGCCGGTCTTGGCGTGCATGGATTGCAGGTCGAAGATGGCGACGCCGGTCGTCTCGCTGCCGGTTCCGGCGGTGGTCGGCATGGCGATCAGCGGCTTGAGCGGGCCAGGCGGGGCCATGCCCTTGCCGATGGGCGGATTGACATAGTCGAGAAAGTCATCAGGCGGATAGCTCGCGTAGAGGTTGGCGACTTTGGCCGTGTCCATCGTGGAGCCGCCGCCCACCGCCACGTAGCCGTCGAAATTACCCTCGCTGGCGAAGGCAATCGCCTGCCTTGAAGCTGCTGTCGGTCGGCTCGACGCGCACCTGATCGTAAAGCACCGGGTCGATGCCGCTCGCCTTAAGCGCCTCGCAGACGATCTGCACGGCCTCACTGTCCGCCAGATTGGGGTCCGTCAGCACCATCACACGCCGGACCCCGTAGCGGCTCATATCATAACCGATCTCACGGGTCACACCGGGGCCGAATTTGATGCTGGAGGTATCCATCGTAAAGGCGGTTTCAAGCGCAGGCATGACAAAAACTCCCCTATTTCAAATAATTGTAGGGACACGGCACGCCGTGCCCGCACCGGGTCTATTTTTTGAGAATATCGCGCACGGAAAGCTGGAAACCGGGCAGCAGGTCGCCGCCATCCAACACGTCGTCGGCATAGAGGACCTGCACCGGCTGGCCCGGACGATGCACTTCGATGCGCTTACGCGGCGCGACCAGCCACAGCACGGTCCCGGCGGCCAGATAGTTAGACACCTTCACGCGCATCTCCTCGTCGGTATTGGTCGGCGAGAGGACTTCCACGGCGAGGTCAGGCGGCAGGGGATAGTAGGCAACATCATCACCGGCTGAACTGCGCGCTTTGGACACGAAGGAGACGTCAGGAATGTAGCGCTCGCCAGAAACGATGTAGCCCCCATCGGCCCCGCTGACAGTGCCAAGATCATGTTCAAGGACAAAAGTGCCCATTTGAATCAGTATCCAGGCGGCAACATTCGCGGAACGTCGGCTAGATACCATTTTTTCAACAATCTCCCCGGCGATAAACTCGAAGTTCCTGTGGATATTTTCCGGCAGGAGGATATAGCGCTCGAATTCTTCAATGGTTACGGGCCGGGTCTCGAAGACCATAATCCACCTCTATGCTAATCTTTCGTGGCGCGGACGACCGATTCCAGCAGCAGCGTGCGCCGCACCGGCTTGATGAGGTAATCATGCACGCCCAGATCCACGTGCAAGCCATCAGAATCGGCCACCGACCAGACGATCACCGGAATGTGCGCCGTCTGCGGGTTGCGCTTCAGCGCCCGCACGAACTCCCAGCCGCTGGTCTGGGGCATCAGCACGTCGGTCAGAATGGCGGCAGGCAGAAGCTGCTCAGCCAGGTCCAGCGCCCGCCGGGGATTGGTCAGGCCCAGGACGTGGAACTGCTCGTTATTGAGGTAATCCTTCGCCAGTAGAATGTCGTCTTTATCGTCATCCAGCACCAGCACCAGCTGCTTTTCCAGGTCTACCGCGTCCAGTTCCGCCGTCTCCGAGATCGGATTGAGCGGATCGTAAGGCAGCAGCACGGTGAAGGTGCTGCCCTGGTCCGGCGCGCTTTCGACCCACATATAGCCCGCGTGCAGGGTCACGAACTGGTAGGAGATCGCCAGCCCCAACCCTGTGCCAGCATACTCACGGGCGCTGGAACCATCCACCTGCCGGAAGGCGTCGAAAATATAAGCCTGATCTTCCGGCGCGATGCCGATGCCCGTGTCGATCACACGCAGCATGATCCACTTGCCCTCCGGCACCGGCACGTGCAGCGGCGGCAGCCAGTTCTCACCCTCAACGTGATGATGGCGCAAATGGATAGGCCGCACCTCCAGCCTGACCTCCCCTGCCTGCGTGAACTTGATGGCATTGCCCAGCAGATTGGTAATCACCTGCCGGATGCGCTGCGAATCCGCCTGAATCTCCGGCAGATTGGTGGCGATGTCCTGCCTCAGCGTCAGACCCTTCTTCTCCGCCAGGAAGGTCACAGGCGTAATCGCCTGATCGATCAGGTCCTGCAAATAGACGAACTCCAGGTTGAGCTTCATCTGGCCAACCTCGATCTTGGAAATATCGAGGATGTTGTTAATCAGGTCCAGAAGCTGGTTGCTGTTGACCTCCACGCGCGACAGGCGGTGATACTGCGCCTCGTTGATCTCGCCGTAGTTGCCGTTTTTGAGCATGTCACTGTAGCCGATGATGGCGTTGAGCGGCGTGCGCAGTTCGTGGCTCATGTTCGCCAGGAACTCGCTCTTGAGCAGGTTGGCGGCACGAATCTCTTCGTAGAGATCGGCATTGGCAATCGCCAGGGCCAACTGCCGCGCAATCGTCATCAGCGTTTCCTGCTCCCAGGCGGTGAAGAAGCGCCGCCGCGCCATGCTGTGCAGGCCAATCGCCCCCAGCAGACGTTTGCGGGCGATCAAAGGCGCGACCAGCACCGAGACCACCCCGGTATGGTTCCAGGCGGTGCGCACCTGCGCGCTCATATCGCTCGAAGCCACGTCCTCAATGTAGACCGTCTGGCCCTCGTTCAGGCTTTCTTAAATCACCGGCTGCTTGACCAGCAGACGCAGACCCTGCGCGCCCATCTGCGGCCATTCGGCCACCAGTTGAATATCCGGCTGGGCGGCGTTCATCAGCACCACGCCGCAGTGATCGGTCTTGAAAATGTCGGCCAAAGCTTGCGCGGCCAGGTGCAGAATCTCGTCGCGGTCCAGCGTCGAATTGACCATCGTCGAGATCTGGTGAATGGCAGCCAGGCGCAGATTGCGCTGCTGGAGTACCTCCATCGCCGCCTGCGACTGCGCGTGAGTCTGGGCGTTATGGATGGCGACCGCCGCCTGCCGGGCGACGGCGAAGGCTGCGCTGGCGTCCTGCTGGGTATAGGCTTTCTGGTCG
This sequence comes from uncultured Chloroflexia bacterium, assembly GCA_963772595.1. Lineage (GTDB taxonomy): Bacteria > Chloroflexota > Anaerolineae > Aggregatilineales > Phototrophicaceae > CAVYXZ01. The sequence continues at coordinate 1,250,264 of CAVYXZ010000007.1, forward strand.
GATTTGCACAGCGAAATAATGCCGATGCTGCGGTCACCAATCACCAGCGGCACCAGCATACAGCCGAAGCCGCGCGGCCAGATTTCCTGCGTATCGCGCACGGAAAGCAGCGTCATCGTGTCGGGCGTCGCGCCCAGCACCATCGGCAGCCGCGATTCCAGCACGCGCTTGAGCAGATCATCCGGGCCAAGCTGGAGCTTGCGCCCGCGCAGCGCCGGGTCATAGCCTTTGGTGGCTGAGAAAACCAGCGAGGAATCGGGCATCGCCAGCATAATCGCCACCCGGTCATAGGCCACCACCCGCTCGATGTGATCCTGCACGCGGGCCAGGACCTCCTCGATTTGCAGGCTGGAGCCGACGTCGTGGCTCACGTCGATCAGTGTGTTGACGATGCGGCGGCGCTCCTGCTCGGTATCCACCAGCTGCGCGTTTTCCAGCGCTACCGAGAGGCAGCGGCCCAGCGTGGTCAGCAGGCTCAGGTCGGAATCGCTGTAGCTGACAGCCAGCGTGCTCGATACCACCAGAATCCCGGTGATGGACTGGTTGCGATTGTACAGCGGCACGCCCATCCAGGCCCGCGTCGAGGACTCGGCGATCTCCGCCAGGCCCTCCGTGCCCAATCCCAACGCCCCCAGACGTGGGCGTTCAGCCAGCAGATCGTGGAAATACAGCGGGATGCCGTGCTAAATCAGGGCATAGCACAGGCTTTGCAAGGGCACCTGTTCGTCGGCTACAGGGCTGCGCTCATCCATGCTGAGCGGGAAGTGAAGTTCGCCGCGTTCGGCGTCGTAGAGGCCGACGAAGACCGACGAGGCCTCGAAATAGCGCGCAATGTATTCGTAGAGGGCATCGTAATCCAGCGGGCTGAGCGCCTGGCTGACGTCCTGAATCAGATTCCAGGGCACGGGCCTGCCGCTCCACGCGGTACTGAACACGGTCACGCTGTAAGACCGCCGCCAGTTGATCCGCCAGCGTGCTGAGGGCATCCAGCGCGTCGTCATCAAAGGCCTCTGGCCGCTCCGCCCGGACGCAGATCGCGCCCAGCGTCATCCCCTCGAAGATGATCGGCATCCCCAGGAAGGATTCCGGCGGCGGCGCATCAGGGTCGAAGCCCTGGCTGTAGATCGACTGCTGCGGGGCGTGCTGCCAGGTGACCGGCTGGCCCTCGGCAATAATCTGTGCGATCAGGTCGCGTTCGGGTTCGAAAGGCAGGTGCAGCGGGCTTTGACCCGGCCCGGTAGTGTAGGTTTCTAGCTGGTCACTGGCGGCGTCATAGAACGCGATCAGGCCAGGGCCATAATGCTGCGCCATCCAATCCAGGAAGGCCTGCACTGCGCTGCCGGGTGTGACCGCATTCTCAAATATTGCCTGCACCTGGACCGTCTTCGCCATCGTCTCGCTTCGAATTTCTCCCATTATGACACAAAATGAGCGCTTCGGGCTACGAATCCGCTATCGACAGGGCCTTAGCTGCACGCAGCGCGCCGCAGCGAATATTCAACGACCCCGACATTATCGACCTCGGATGTCTCCGGCACCTGGCCCTGCGAGTCCACGATCACGGTGATGCGGTGCGTCTCCTGGTAGTAAGCGCTCACCGTCAGACGCATGATTAAGTCGTAGCTCTGGTCCGGCCCAAGCGGCGGGAAGGTCCCGATGGTCGAGCCTGTGACCGTGCCCGAACTGACGTGCAGATCTTGCAGCGAGATGGTCCCGCCGGTCTGGCTGGGGCCGCTGCCCGCATTGCGGATGCGCACGCGAATGGTGAAGGTTTCGGCACAGCGCGGCTGCGCCGGGTCCAGCGAGATGCTGTCGATCACCAGATTGGCCGCTGCGGGCGGCAGCGTGGGCACTGGGGTCTGTGTGGGTGGCGGTGGCGGAGGCGGCACGACGTTGGGCACGCTGCGCACATCGCCGCTGACACGCACCACACTGGGCGAAATCCAGCCCGCGCCTCCACCGGCCAGCCGGATCTGATACCAGCCGGAGCCAGTCGTGCTGATGCCGATAATCGTCGCCTGTTCGCCCACCGGCAGCGCCCCCACCACCGGGTAGCTGACGCTGTCCCCCTGGCGCACGTTGGCGTTGACCGTCGCTTCGACGCGCGGCGTCAGGTCCAGCGGGGTCGGAGTCGGCACCAGAGTCGGGAAAACGGCAGAGGTGGGCAAGATGAACTCTGGCTGTTGGCGAGGCGGGCAGTTCCACCACAAGCGGCGTGGCGGTAACGACGAAGGGCGGCGGATTGTTCTCGATGCGCAGCGGACTCAGGATCACATAGACTGGCTGTCCGCCGCTGACGTTGATCGTCATACGCAGTTCATAGAGACCGTCGGGAGTCAGGGGCGTAGCGGTGTTCCACTGGCCCAGCGGCCCATCCACGACCGGCGTAGCGGCGGGCAGAGTCAGCGGCAGCCAGCTCAGCGCCTCATCCTCGCTGAGATCTGGATTGAGACTGCGGTACTCGACAAAGTAGCTGACCATATTGGCGAGGTTGGCCGTCCCGTAGAGCGTGACCTCGCCGCGCAGCACATAGACCGGCGGCGGCCAGGTGAAATGCGCGCCGGGATCCTGGTTGAATGCCTGTGCCTGCACCGCCAACAGAGGCAGAGCCAGCAGTAAAACAAAGATGTATTTCGCGCGCCGCAGCATGGTCAGCACCTCAGAAACAGGGCCGGGGCGACACAGTGGCCGCCCCGGTCAATCGGATATTATGGATTGCTCAGGTGTGCGGTCAGATTGAAGAAGTTGTTGTTTTCGTCAAGCTCCGCCACCTCATTATTGACATCCACCGCACAATTGGCCGTCACGTTATCGCCGCCGCCTTCGTTCAGCTTCACCACCAGCGCGATAGTGATCTGGCTGTTGCCGCTCAGGCCGCCGTCGATAAAGCCGCTGAAGAAGGCATCCATTGGCGTGAAGTTGCAGGCCACCGACACCTTCGGCAGGGGAACCGGGCTGTTGTTGCGCACCGTCACCAGCGTCTGGAAACTCTCGCCCTCGACGATCTCGCGGTCGAAGTTGACGTTGGTAATCGTCGCATCTGGCAGCGGCGGAGTCGGCGACGCAATCGGAGTCGGCGTCCAGGGCGGGTTCATCCGGGGCAGGCTGCTCGTATCGCCGGAGATAATCACCACGCTGCCCGCGACCCAGCCCTGCTGGCCGTTGGGCATACGGATAACCCACCAGCCGCTGCCGGTGCTGCTGCGTCCGATCAAATTGACCTCATCGCCCTCTTCCAGCCCGCCGATGACTTCGTAAGCGGTGCTGTCCCCGGCGCGCACATTGGCGTTGATGCGGGCCACAGCGTGCGGCGCCAGGTCGAAGGCGGTCGGCGTGGGCAGCAGAGTCGGGAACTGCTGGGCCTGAGTCGGCAGCGACGCAGCGGTCGGCAGGGCAATCGCCGTCGGCGTGGCGAGGAAGGGCGGCAGCGTGTTCTCGACCCGCAGCGGGCTGACCCGTGCGTGAACCGCCGGGGCATTGTTCATGTTGATCGTCAGCCGCAGTTCGTAGAGGCCGTCCGGCACGGTCGCCATTGTCGTGTTCCAGGTCCCCAGGATGGCATCCACGACCGCGCTCTGGGCCGGTAGAGTCAGCGGGTTCCAGGGCACAGTGTCGTCCATCGGCGTGAAATCGTCGTTCAGACGGCGGAACTCCAGGAAATAGCTGTTCATGCCGGGTACGTTGGCCGTGCCGCGCACCTCGACCTCGCCGCGCAGGACGTACACTGGCGGCGGCCAGCTAATGTTAGCGTTGGGATCAGCGCTGTTCGGGAGCGGTTCAACCACCTGAAACGCCGCGCTAAACAGCAGTACACACAATAGAATCAGCTTCTTCAGCATTCAATTCGTCCTCCGTTACTCATAGTATAGTCTAAACTCGGCGCAGTCCTGTAATTTCATCTTAGGAGAAAGTAAGCCGCCGCGCAGTTCGCCTCGGATACGCTCGGCCTACGCCCATCTTGATTTGCACCGGGACTCTCAGTATAGTCTAGGGCGTTCGCTTGCTCATCCTCCACAAGGATCATATGTCGGGCGACATCTGCTTGCTATAAGGAATATGTCCATGTCCATCGACAACGACCACGACATCAAAGGCCTGATGAAAATCGGGCAAATCGTCACGCTGACCATGCAGCACATGGCGGCTGCGATGCAACCCGGCATGACGACTAAAGCGCTGGACGACATCGGCGCGGCTTTCCTGGCGGAACACAGCGCGCGTTCGGCCCCTATTCTGACCTATAACTTCCCCGGCCACACCTGCATCAGCATCAACGACGAAGCGGCGCACGGCATCCCCGGCTCGCGCGTCATCGAAGCGGGCGATCTGGTCAACATTGACGTCTCGGCTGAGTTGGACGGTTATTTCGCCGATACGGGCGGCAGTTACGCCGTGCCCCCGGTCGCGCCGGAAAGTCAGCGTCTGCTGGACACGACGAAGCGCGCGCTGAACGCGGCGGTCGAGGCAGTGCGGGCGGGCGAGCCGATCAACGTCATCGGCAAGGCGGTCGAATCGGTCGCCAAACCGGCAGGCTACCAGATCATCCGCGAACTGGGCGGGCACGGGGTCGGGCGCAAGCTGCACGAAGCCCCGCACGCCGTCCCCCATCATTACGTGAAACGCAACCGCTTTCGCCTGCGCGAGGGCATGGTCATGACGCTGGAACCCTTCCTGACCATGGGTGCGATCCACGTCAATACCGACCCGGATGGCTGGACCCTGCGCACCACCGACGGCAGCCTGGCCGCCCAGTACGAGCACACCATCATCATCACCAAAGGCCGGCCCATCCTGGTCACGGCGGTGTAGGCAGCGTCCTCAATGCACTGAAACCCCCATCCCCGGCCCCTTCTCCCTCAGTGCGAAGGGGAGAAAACCACGAGTCTGCTTTTGAAAGTCCCTCGCCCTGAGGGAGGGGGATCTAGGGTGAGGGCTAATCAGGCGCAGAGAAGCCCCTAGCTGGAAAACCGCATTATCGAACCGGCTACTTGAAGCCCCGCTAAACTGTTCAGCCCACTGCCTGCGCGGCATCGCCGATCAGCATCGATTCGACCAGCGCGTCCAGCATATGCAGATTCGGCGTAAACTGCTCCGGCGCAAGCGTGTTCAACTGGCCGACCGTCTGATCCAACTGCGTCTGGAAGGTCGCCGGATCCACAGCCGAGGCGTCCGGCGTCTCCGGCAGGATATTGCTGCGTACCGGGAACTGTGCCGAAACGTAATATTGTCCATCGGCGCTCAGCCCCTGAAAGGTATAGTAGATCTCCGAGTCCGACAGGGGCCAGGGACCCTGAGCGTAAGCGGTCAGGTAGCGGATGCCCTCGCCCCCGCCGAAGCTCAGCCGGGCCACCTGCGCGTGGAAGACCTGCTGCGCGTTCACCTGCGGCAGATAGGGCAGGCTCGCGGCTGAGTCCAGCGCGGTGCTCCCGCCCAGCAGCGATATGCATTTGCTGAAGCTGGGCGCTCACCTGCTCGCCGCCAACTGCCTCGTAATCGGACACCGGGAAGAGCATCACCCGGCCCGGCATCAGGTCGCGGTTCTGCGGATAATCTTGCAGCGTGATCTGCGTGTACTGCGGCAGCAGGCCCCACCAGGGCAGATCCTGGCTCGGATCCACTGCCGGAATCGTCTCCAGGCTGAGCGCGCTGCCCAGGCTGGCGTCGTAGCTCAAGCTGATATTCTGATAACTGACGGTGATGGTTTCCGGCAGCGCGGGCTGTGCCACCACCGGAACGCACATGACAAGACTGACAAAGAACAGGGCTATGGCTCGCATCGGAGTTTCCTGCATGGCTGTTTTTCTCAGTTTAGAACACAGCCTTTGCAGAGACCCCAGTCATTAGGACGAGTTTCTCTAGGCCACTCGTCTAATTCGACTTATCCACAACAGGCGACTGGAAAGCCGAAGACTCAGCCGTTCATGGCGATCTTGAAACGAGATCTATAGGAAAAGGGGAATCAACCCTGCACGAGGTAGCTGCGGTAGGCAGGCCGCGTCCCCAGACGGGTGGTGAAGGTCGCGCCAAGGCCGACCGTCCCCAGCACCAGCAGCACCAGGAAGGCGGCGAAGCGGCTCACGCTGTTAAGCGCCAGCAGGTTCCAGGCCAGCAGCATCGAGATATTGCCGACGGCGGCGATCACCAGCGGCGGCAGATTGCTGCGGCCCATGCGCTGCAAGATCAGGTCGCCGATAATCAGCGTCACCGTGATCCACCCGGCCAGCAGCATCCCGCAGAACAGCAGCACGATGAGCAAGTATAACGGCACGATCACGATGCCCAGCGGCGGCAGCGCCACCAGCAGCAGGCCCAGCGCCACGCTCACCCCGGCGGCCAGCAGCAGAATCACAAAGCCGGTCCCGCCCAGCCCACGCGGATTACGGCGAATGGCCTCTTCGATGTAGCTGATCTGGCGCGGGAACACCACCACCGCCAGAATCGACAGGCCGGAGAGCGCCAGCGAAGCAAAAGTCGAGAAGATCACGTAGGCCACCGCCCCACCCAGTGTCAGGTTCAGCAGCGGCAGGATGACTTCCGGGTTGCGCAGCGTCTCCAGCGTCTGAGTTGAAGCGAAGAAATCGTGAGTATCGCAGTGCCCGCTCGACGAGCTGGATTGCTCGACCACTGTCGCGCCGCCGGTATTCAGCACTTGATCGACGCAGATGTTCTGGCTCTGCCAGGTCGGTTCGGTGTACAGCAGCAGTTCCGCACCGCGCATGTTCAGGCTGCCGTTGATGACGCCATGCACCTCGGCCTGCTTGGAGAGGAACATCACGTTGCCGCTGACGACCGCCTCCGGCCCCAGCGTGACCTTATCAGACAGCACCGTCAGGTCACCGTCAATGCGGCCATTCAAATAAACCTCTGACGCGATCAATGCTGCGTTGCCGCGCACCTCGCTGTCGGCGTCGAAGTTCACCGTGTCGGCCAGCACCACCAGGCCAGAGTCCGTCACGCCGCTCAGGCTGTAATCCTGCTCGAAGGCCACTGCGTCATGCGACTCCAGCGGGCCTCGAGACAACAGTTGCCGGGCCGCAGTCGCCAGGGCGACCACACCGACAATCAGCAGCCCTAAAGTTAACCAGGCTTTTCCGCGCATCATAACCTCATGTTCCGCTCTGCGGCGGCTCAGCAGCCCGGCGGCGCGGACTGTAGCGCAGCAGCCACAGCAGTGCCACCGGGATCAAGGCCACCAACAGCAGATTGACGATTGGATTGGCGCTCAACAGCGCCTGCAAACGCAGCAGCAGTTCCTGGCCCAGGTTCACGATCACTTCCAGCAGCGCCAGCACCTGCTGCACCACTGCCGCCAGGCCCAGGCCGCTCGTCAGCGCGGCGATCACCAGCCAGACGACCAGAATCAGAATCGGGATCATCACCCCGGCCACCAGCGCCAGGCCCACCGCCAGCGCCAGACCGGAGACTCGTGAGAGGCGGCGCATATCCACCATCTCAGCCAGATCGCCCAGGTTCGCCAGAATCTTGGCGGCCATTCCCTGCGGCGCGCGCGCCTGCGGGGCCTCGCGCAGCATCGAATCGACCTGGTGCAGCCGGTTATAGACCTGGGCCGCATCGGCATCTTCCTGCAAATGCTGGCGCAGCACGGCAGCTTCTTCCGCCGTCAGGTCTTCATCCAGCCCACGCTGCATGAGTTGATCGCGTCGTGCCATCACAGCCTCTCCAGTAGCGGTCGTATAAGCTGGCTGTAGGGTGACGACTGGCTCTCCAGTGAACTGGCAAGGGCCTGCCGCGCCCGGAACAGGCGGCTTTTAATCGCGCTCTCGGTCGTATCCAGGGTATCGGCGATCTCGGCATAGGAGTAATCGTACCAGTAGCGCAAAACCACTGCCGAACGATAATCTGGGCTGAGACCATCCAGCAGCGCTTGAATGGCCCGGCTGTGTTCGTGCTCGATAGTCGCGTCCTCCGGCTCCGGCTCATCACTGCTGAGGCGGATATTCGGCGGCAGCGGCTCATCCAGCGACAGCCAGGTCAGCCGCCGCTTACGCAGCCGGTCAATGCAGTGGTTCGACGCAATCGACAGCAGCCAGGTCTTGAACGAACGGGCAGGATCATAGCGATCCATATTCAGGTAGGCCCGCAGAAAGGCTTCCTGGGCAGCATCTTCCGCTTCCGTGCGCTCGCTCAACATGCGGTAGCACAGGTTATAGACCGCGTTCTGATACGTGTTCACCAGTTCCGCAAAAGCCTCCTGATTACCGTTCAGCGTCTCCTCTACCCATTGGAGAATGACGGGGTCTTCCACGGTCTGCCAATCCCTCACATGCCGCGCGTGCGGCGGCATCTAACACGCTATACGCATCCACCGCGCGAAAGTTGCGTGCTCCTTCAACAAAGATTCTACCTTCTCATCATAGCGTGCCTGCTGTACTTTTGACACGGTTCGTTTGACACTAACCACGGTGGAGGCCAGTGCCATGCAAGACCGGATCACAGCTATAGAGGAATTTGCGCGCCAGCACCTGCACGATGGGGAGATCGCCCACGATTATAAGCATGTGGACCGCGTGCGCCGTCATGCGCTGAGGATCGCAGTAGAGGAAGGCTATCCGCATTCGGACCGGGTGCAGGCGGTCGCCCTGCTGCACGACATCGCCCTGAAACAGGTCGAGCAGCGGCGCGATCATGGTCACGTTGGCGCGGCGATGGCGGCGGATTTCCTGCGCGAAAATGCCCTGTTTGACGACGAAGCAATTGAGGAGATCGCCCACGCCATCCGCTGGCACGATTCGGTCAAACAGGAGCCGGGTCAACTGCTGGCGATCCTGCGCGATGCCGACATGCTGGAAATCTTCGGCGCAGTCGGGCTGGTACGCGGCCTTACGTCACGCGCCGACCTGCCCGATTACGACCCGGCCCATATTCGCGGCGAGACCTGGGGCTTCTCTGCCCGCGATTTCGACCTGCGTTTCGCTGCCGGAACCGGTGTCGGACCGACCCTCATGGATCAGATCAACTTTCAGATAAGCTGCTTTGACAATCTGAATACCGAAAGCGCCCGGCAGTTGGCCCGGCCTCGTGTCGAGTTCATCCGCGCTTTTGTCGAACAGCTCGTGCGAGAAATCCAGGCGGCGGACTGAGATCCGATTCTCGCGCGGCGGCCTATTCCGGTCTATTATCTGCTCGGCATGTACCTGAAGGAGTAATTGATGCGCATTCTTTTGATTGGCTTCGGCGTGGTCGGGCAGGGATTGGCGCAGATTCTGCACGATCAGGCCGCTTATTTGCAGGATCACGAGGGCTTCGCGCCGCAAATCGTCGGCGTGGCGACCCGCTCGCGCGGCACGCTCTACGACCCGGCAGGTCTGGATAAAGACGCCCTGCTGGCCGCCATCGCCCAGGGCCATCTCGACCACTACCCCACGAATCTTAGTCTGCGCCGTGACATGGAGACGCTGACCCTGATCCGTGAAGCCGAAGCCGACGTGCTGGTCGAGGTCAGCTATTCCAACCTGAAGACGGCCCAGCCCGCGCTCGACTACTGCCGGGCTGCGCTCGACAGCGGCCAGCATCTCGTCCTGGCGAATAAAGGGCCGGTGGCGCTGGCCTATGCCGAACTGATGCAGCAGGCGAATGCAGTCGGCAAGCGTGTCTTCTTCGAGGCGACGGTCATGGCCGGGACCCCGGCGCTGCGCCTGGGCGAGGCCGGTCTGGCGGGCTGCCGCATCCAGAGCGCGCGCGGCATCCTCAACGGCACGACCAACTACATCCTGACGCAGATGGAAGCGGGCATGGATTACGCCGACGCGCTGGCACAAGCCCAGACGCTGGGTTATGCTGAAGCGGACCCGACCGCCGACGTGGATGGCTGGGACGCGGCGGGCAAGGTGCTGATCCTGGCAGCGGCCCTTTTCGGCCAGAAACTGCGCTTTGAGGACATGCATGTGCAGGGCATCTCGCAGTTGAACAGCGCTGACATCGAATCCGCCCGTGCCAACGGCGAACGCTGGAAGCTGATCGCCCGTGTCGGCCCCGATGGAGGCCGTGTCGAGCCTATGCGCCTGCCGCTGAGCGATCCGCTGGCGCATGTCGCTGGGGCGACCAATGCCCTCACCTACCGCAGCGACCTGCTCAGCGATGTGACTTTAATCGGGCCGGGCGCAGGCCAGACCGCCACCGCTGCCGGGCTGCTGGCTGATTTGCTGGCGCTGCATCGCTCATGAAAATTGTGTGAATTCGAAATCATTAAGCCCCATTCAGGCCAGCGCCTCGTATAATGGGGAAGGAAAATGACATGTGAGTGTTGGATGATGCCCAATCTGGACCCATCAGATTTGCTTGACATGACACCACACACACCAGAATCGCACGACCTCTGTTGTGATGGTTGTGGAAGATGATCTCAACCTCCTGGAAGGTATTCGCAGCATCCTGGAGATTGAGCATTACGGCGTCCTGACTGCTCAGGACGGCGATGAAGCGCTGCAACTGCTGCGCAACGGCACCATTACCCCCGATCTGATCGTCTCGGACATCATGATGCCGCACATGTCCGGCATTGAACTGCTGGAAGAAGTCCGGCGGGTGCGCGAATGGGTGTCGATCCCCTTCATTTTCCTCACCGCCAAGGGCGAAAAGACCGACATCCAGCAGGCCAAACTGCTCGGCGTGGACGATTACGTCACCAAGCCTTACGACCCGGTGGACCTGCTGGTCGCCATCGAATCGCGGCTGGACCGGCACCAGTCTCTGAACGCTGCCCACGAAGGCGCGCTCGAAAAATTGAAGCGCGAGATCCTCACCATCCTGAATCATGAGTTCCGCACGCCGTTGACCTTCGTCGTGGCCTATTCCGACCTGCTGAACGTCTCGGACTTGCAGCAGATGGAACCTGCCGAGATCATCAGCTTTCTCCAGGGCATCAGCACCGGGGCCGACCGGCTGCGCTCCCTGATCGAAAATTTCATCACCCTGGTCGAATTCCAGACCGGCGAGGCTGCTCGCACCTACAGTTGGCGCAAGCACGTGATTAAAGATTTTGGCGCGATGATGGAAAATGTGCGTGCCGAGGTCTTCAATACATCCAAAGTCGAACACGAATGCCGGATGCGCATCGCGCCGGATATTCCCCCGTTCATCGCCGACGAGGAATACCTGCGCAGGGCGCTCTATCATCTGCTGAGCAACGCCATCAAGTTCTCCTCTGCGGATCGACCGGTCGATTTCAGCGCGGTCCGCGAAGGCAATGACCTGATTATCCGCGTGAAAGACTATGGCCGGGGCATCCCCAGCCGCGAACTGCACAACATCTGGCACAGCTTCCACCAGATCGACCGGGCCACCCACGAGGATCAGGGCACCGGCTCTGGCCTGGCGATTGTCAAAGGCGTGGTCGAACTGCACGGCGGCAGAGTCGAGGTCGAGAGCCGCGTCGGCGTGGGCAGCACCTTTACCATTCACCTCCCGCTCAATCGCTCTTAAGATCAGTGCTGAGAACGAGTGCTGAGTTCAAACCCGACTCCGCACTATGATGCGTTCTGCTGAGGCACCACAACTGGCTGCTGGGCAACAAACATCCCAGCAAACCGCCAAATCTTTTGACGATTTCAAAAACCGCTGCCACGAGTCCTGAAGGGACTTGGGATTTTGCCGTCGACATTTGGCGCAGGGCGCACACGCTCATTGCTCAGCACTATCTATGCACTATTCTCAGCCCGGACTCATCCGCCTGCGCTATACTTGTGACATTCAGAACAAAGGCAGAACTCATGTGGCGTTTTCTCGGCCTGGGGCTGGTCATGATCGTCGTGGTCGTCACCGGCTTCAGCCTCATCGACACCGGCACCACGGAGGACATCAGCGCCAGCGCCCTGCTGAGCAGCGACGCGGTTGATACCTCCGGCTTCGCCCACGCGATTGGCCCCTGGGACTGGCAGTTCCCGGCGGATTTCGGCCCGCACCCGGCCTTTCAAACCGAGTGGTGGTATTACACCGGCAATCTGGCCGACGCGAACGGGCGGCGCTTCGGCTTCCAGTTCACCATCTTTCGCCGCGCGCTCAGCCCAACGCCAGTCGCCAGCGACTCGGAATGGCGCACGAACCAGGTCTACATGGCTCACTTCACTCTGAGCGACATCGGCGGCGAAGCCTTTCACCATGAGGAACGTTTCAGCCGCGACAGTGATGGCCTGGCCGGGGCGACAATGGACCCGACCTATCACGTCTGGCTGGACGATTGGGCCGTGCAGGCCCTCAATCCGCAGGCCAGCGAGACGCACATCAGCGCCACTATGAACGATGGCAGCGCGGTGGATCTGCAGCCTGACCCAGGTCAAGCCCCCGGCTTTGCAGGGCAAGGACGGCCTCAGCCCCAAGAGCGACACGCCCGGCAATGCCAGCTATTATTTCAGCCTGACTCGCCTGCCGACCGAGGGCACGGTCATGGTCGACGGCCAGCAGTACAGCGTCAGCGGCCTGAGCTGGCAGGATCACGAGTTCAGCACCAGCGCGCTCGGCCCTGATGCCCAGGGCTGGGACTGGTTCGGCCTGATCTTCGACGACGGACGTGAGATGACCATCGGGCGCATCCGGCTGGTGGATGGCGCGGCGCGCGGTTACAGCGGCAGCGATTCCCTGGCGATGCTGGTCGAGGCCGACGGCAGCACACGCCAGATCCCGGCGGATCACTTCAAAATCGAGGCACTCGATCACTGGACCAGCCCGCACAGCGGCGCGGATTACCCCTCTGGCTGGCGCGTGACGGTCACTGAACCGGACAACTCCTGGGGCTTCACGGTCACGCCTCTGCTGCGCGACCAGGAACTCTACGGCGGCGGAATCACCTACTGGGAAGGCGCGGTCCGGCTCGATGGCGACGTCAGCGGCTACGGCTACACCGAACTGACCGGTTATGTCGATGCCCTCACCGGACGATTCTGAACGTAAACACCTGCTGAGCTTTGTTCAGAGCGCGTTGACTTATCATCACATTAATGATAGACTTTAGTTGCGTCTGAGATGAGTCGCCAAGCGTCTCTTTGTGGGGCTTATAGCCTCAACCTCAGTCGCTTTTTTTTTGAACGCCGCGTCAGGTCATCTACATGTTTCTGTGCTATGTGGACGAATCAGGAACATCGGATATTCCAGGCAATACATCGCACTTTGTTCTCGCTGGCCTGTCGGTACCCATCGCTCATTGGCGCGAATGTGATGTACAGATCGAAGCGATCAAACAAAAATACGATATTGCGGATGCAGAAATTCACGTAGCCTGGTTGCTGCGCCCTTACGTTGAACAGAACAACATTCCACGGTTTGCTGCGCTTGAAAAGGCACAGCGGCGTTTCCAGGTGGAAAGTCTCAGACGCACCGAATTACTACGTCTCCAGCGATCTGGAAATAATAAACTCTACAAACAGGTGAAGAAGAACTATAAACACACCCAGAGCTATATCCATCTGAGTTTTGAAGAACGCCGTCAGATGGTCATGGAATTGGCACAGTGTGTCGCAAATTGGCAGTTTGCCCGGCTCTTTGCTGAATGTGTGGATAAGAATTCACTTCGATCCTGCCCGAACCACCCAAACTATCGATGAACAGTCTTTTGAGCAAATCGTATCTCGTTTCGAACAGTATCTTCGACGCATACCAGACAGCTTTGGCTTGCTAATTCACGATAATAACCAGACGGTCGCCAGAAAACACACCGACTTGATGAAAAGATTTCACAAAGCGGGAACGCTGTGGACCCAAATAAACCATATTGTCGAGACACCGCTGTTTGTAGATAGTGAATTGACGAGTATGGTCCAGATTGCTGACCTTTGCTCTTATGGACTGAGGCGGTACCTTGAAAATGGTGAAGACGGGCTTTTCGATCTGATTTTTGAGCGCGCTGACCGCATCGGCAGCAAAGCCGTCGGCGTCAGGCACTTCACCAATGCAAACTGTTCTTGCAAAATTTGCGATAACCACAGATAGCCTTATTGCCAGATTGACCAGCTACGTCGATGCCCTCACCGGACGATTCTAGGCTTGTCGGACTGCCTCAAGGGCGAGGATAATGAGGGGGGAGGTTATCCAATATGAATTTTCTGAAGAGTCTGTTTACCGGTGGCGATAATAATGGAGATCGACGCGGGGCCTATTACTTTGTCCGGCCTAACCGCTGTGATGACGTCGTGCAGCTGCGCGTGGACCTGTACAACGACCTCAGCCTGACCGACGATGGCAGCGGCTATTGGGTCCGCAAGCTGGTAAGCAGCAGCAATTACAAATGCCAGCAGGTCGAAGTCACCCTCTATTTCGACAAGAATCACCGCCTCCAGAACAGCGAAATCCAGGGCGGTGCGCTGGTCGAACGTGCCGATTACGAAGCCTGGCAGGAATCGCAGCGCGAGGCAGGCTAAATCAGGGCGCGGCCTGCGTCTCCATGAAGTCCAGCAGCGCTTCAACCAAGTCGAAGGGGCCGCTGTCCGAAGTCACCGTCACGCTGCTGATCTGAAGCAGATCTTCCTGAGTCCCCTCGCGGATCCTCTCGCGGTCTTCCATCGGGTAGAAATATTCGCGCGATTGATCCAGGCGCGCTTGCAGCCGCCCGGCAATGTCGTTGACCGCCGCGGGCGACGTAATGACGAGGAAGCTTTCCGCCGCCTGATGGCCGATAAAATCCTCTTCCGCCCCGTGTTCGCGCACCGAATTGCGGATCATCAGGGCCACTGCGCGCAGCACTTCATCCGCCGCCACAAAGCCATACCTCTCGCGGAAGTCGCCCAGACGGTTGATGGACAGCACCAGCACCGCCCAGGGGTCCTCGCCAGCCAGACACGCGCCCAGCCGTTCCCGGATCATGTCGCCCTCCGGCAGGTCGGTCACGGGGTTGCTGATATTGGCCTGCGCGGCCCGGTTGATGGCGTTGCGCACGCGCAGATGCAGTTCCTGAATGTCGAAGGGCTTGGTAATATAATCGACCACGCCCAGTTCCAGCCCTTGCAGGCGGTCTATGCGGTCACGTTTCTCGGTCAGAAAGATAATCGGCGTATCTTTAGTTGAAAAATGAGAGCGCATCTGGCGGCAAATTTCGTAGCCGTCAATATCCGGCAGGCGAATATCCAGCATCACCAGATGAAAAGGCGATTCGCGGCTCAGGCGGATAGCGTCCGCGCCCCAGGCTGCCGTCTCGACTTCGTAATCCTGCACCTGAAAAAATGAACTGAGCATCTCGGATAAATCGAGGTCATCCTCGACGATAAGGAGTCGCGGCTTGTCGTCCATGAGTGTCCTCTTAAAGCTGTCCTATCGGTTTGAGATTAACGTGAAAAATACACAGGTCCTGCCCGGCGGCCCGGCAGGCCACTTCGTGGACGTGGTATTCGTAGCCGTTGGAGGCGCTGCGCAGGCAGGCTTGCAGCAGGCCCACCAGCGAGTGACAGACGGGCTGTTCCGTCTGGCGGCCCCAGGTCATCGGGCTGCTGTCCACGCTGAGTTCGTAGCCATCGTCCTGCACACGCAGGTGCATCAACTGGTCGCTGTACTGCTGGAATACCCCGGCGAAGGCTTGCAAGGCGATGTGCGCACGGTTATCGAGCGGCAGCGCCTGAAATTTCGGATGCGCCAGCCCGGCGAAGGCTCCAAAGCTGCCCAGCCCCTGGGCAAACCAGGCCCGCCCGATTGCCAGCGCCATGCCGCGCCCGCCGCGCGCGCCAAACATGGCCTCAAGGCCCTGATTTAAGGTGGCAAGATAAACAAAATCGAACTGGCGGTCCAGGGTGTCTGGCGGCAGCTCGGCGAGGAAAGTTGCCAAATCAGTTATGTCCAGGATTGTTTCATAGCCGTCTGCCCCCAGGGTCTGCTGCATACCCAGCAAATAGGCACGTGCAAAGCGGTTGGGATAATAAAAACCACTGGGTTCCAGCACAGCTCCTAGACCAGTTTCTCCAGGTCCTCAACCGTGCGGTTCACATCCAGGAAGATCAGACCCAGTTTGGCTTCAGGCCGGGCCAGGACCGTCAGCACGGCTTCTTCGCCCACGCTGGTGAGGATCACATAGCCTTCTTCCCCTTTGATGAAAACCTGTTCCAGGACGCCGCGCCCAAGTTCAGTAGAAATCCGCTCGCCCAGGGAGAGCATGGCTGCCGACATCGCGCTGACGCGGTCTTCCTCCACATCCCCCGGTAAGGCCGAGGCCATGCTGAGACCATCGACACTCACGATAGCCGCGCCCTCTACGTCCCCCGAACTGGCCTGTAGATCGCGCAGCCGTTCTACCAGTTGTTCCGTTCGTGATCTTGCCAAGAGTTTGTCTCCTGCGGTTTGAGATGATGGTGTGTACCTAGGATTTTAGCATAGAATTCTAATTCGGAAACGTAGTCAGGACGCTTGTCCTCATTGTGCTTCGTTTTGCACAGGTCATCGGGCCAGGAACCCTTTGATACCAGACGTGGTTGGCAGCACGATTCAGGAGCAAACCGCACCGTGCCTGCGGAATATCGAGGCAATTCTGCAAGCGACAGGATCTTCGCTAGAAAAGGCACCTTTATCCTGGCTGAGGAGAGCGATTTCGCCGGGATTAACACAGCATAAAGATTTCTATCGCGCTTATTGCTGAGGCATAAAGCACGCGAATCACAACGGCTGCCCGTTTGGACAGCCGCTGTCAGGGATACAGCAGACGAGGAACCCGAAGCCTAGCTGACTTCGGTTTCTTCGACCTCGTCTTCTTGAACTTCGCGCACGACCTCAATCTTGGCGCGCGCCACCAGGGCCGCAAAGGCCCCCAGCACCGCCAGCCAGGGTGCAGCCAGAGCGACAGCGCCGCCCGCCAGCACGCCGATAGTCAGCGGCATTTCCAGGTAAACGTCGTCGTCTACGCTCTTGATGCGCAGCAGCCGCACGTTGCCTTCTTCCACCAGGTCTTTGACACGCTCAACGACCTGATTCCCGGCAATTTCGATTTCCTCAGTAAAGGTCTTGGTCTCGCCGTCCGGATTTGGTGATTCAGTCATGGGTTTATCCTCCCTAAGCACTAGCTATACCTCAGTATACGCGGGATGCGGCAGCAGTGTTGCAGCGGCGGCAGGCTTCTTACAAATATCTAATGCGGCAGCGTATCAGCTTGTCAATGTCCTGGCAGTTGCAGCAACGCGAGCCGGTCCGGCGGCAGATCCGGCCCGACGCAGATGAAATCCGGCCCCAGACCTTGCGACCACAGTTGATCGGCCTGAGCGCGAAACTGGTCAAAGCCGGGGCCTTCACCAGTGATATATTCGGTCGCCCAGCTTTCAATGATGTGCAGCGCCTGATAGTAGCGATTGTGCTCCACAGCGTAACGCTCCGCAGCGGCCCGCCAATCGGCGTCTTCTTTCAATAGATCGCTCAACACCCGCACGTCACGCATGGTCAGCGACATGCCGCAGCCGAAGGTCGGGTCGGCCTGACCGGCAGCATCGCCAATCAGCACGACTCCATCACGGTAAGGGTATCTGGTCCAGACCGGCGCGCCTTCGAAGGTCGCCAGCGGGCCTTCGACGCCGACTCCGGCGTACCATGCCTCCGGCACACCGGTGGAAATACTATGTTCAATGAAGCGCTGAACCTGCGCATTCCCGCTGAGAAGCCCGGACCTGGAACGGTTTCCGCTCACAATATAGGTAGGACTTACGCAGTTGCCCGAAGGACAAGAGATGGATGAGCCAAGTAAGCACGCATAGCGTCACGAATAATGGCGGTCTTGGCCTCAAAATAGGATGTTTGCCGCTGCAAACGATGAGCTTCCAAACGGACAAAGGCGCGGATCGCCAATCCAATATGGTTACGTTGCGCAATTTCCAGACGAAACTGCCCACGCTCAATGCCGGTGAACTGCTTCAAGCCGCGATGGTAAACCTCGATCTGCCAGGCATCGAGCGCATAAGCTGCCGCTTGTTGGATTGTCATGTCCAATTTGCTGGTCGCCCAGTACTCCGCGTCGCCGTTTGTGCCGACGGTCCGAAACACCTTGATCCAGCCGTAGCCTTTGAGATGCACGATCAGACCATTCACCGGGATAATCAGGTCACTGACCGCACGGTTACCGCTGTGATCCACACTGACCTGTCGATTGCGCTTGAGTTGGGTCAACCAATGCCATTCTTGCTCGCGCAACAACTTCAAGTTCGGCAAACTGGCGTACCAACTATCGAAAGCCACGACTGTCGGTTCAAAACCGCGTTCCTGAGCCTGTGTAACCAGGTGACGGAAATGGTCATTCTTGCTCAAACCATCCTGCGCTTTGTGATACAGACGAAAATCACAGGGCAAGCGCGCTGTTCCGTCGCTCCACACCAGCGACACAAGATTAATGCCCTGCACCACAGCACCGTGTTTACCCGACCAGTGCCGCGTCACCAACGCCATGTGCCGCGCATACGGCTTGTCCAATGTACTATCATCAATCACCAAGATGCCGCTTTTGCGCTTGACCAGAGGTTCAACCTCTTGCCAAAGTGCTGTGCTATCCGGTGGCGTGCGTTGCAACAGACGCGTATAGGCGTCATGCGCTGGCTGACGCATCCCCTCCGGAGACACTTTCGCTGCTTCGACCGCGCTGAACACGCGTTGAGCAGCGATCAGGAAATTGATATAGTCCAGTTCATCAACTTTGGGTGCATTCATGACCCCTAATTTAACATCATTCGCTCAACTGCGTAACTTCTAATAGGTTCGAAAGCGCTGGCCGCCCAGCGGAAAAATGAGTGTCGCAGGGCCTCTTCCAGGTGACGAAAAAACCTGGATGGCATCCTCCGAGGCTCCCAGCCCGGAGAGCAGCACCCCCGAAACTCGCAGCCGCTCCGGGTCGCGGACCACGTCGAATCCGCCCCAGCCGCGAAGCCGCGATTCACGTCCGTCTGCGCCCACCACCAGCCGCGCCCTCACCGTTTGAGTCGAATCACCCTGCTGCCAGGTGACAGTAGGGGGATCGCCTGGGGAAACCGCTTTGACCATCGCGCCGCGCCGGACTTCCGCACCGCTTTCCTCAGCCGCGTGGGACAGGGTCTCCTGCATCTCCGGGTGATAGAAGGTCAGTTCACCGGCGTGATGTGGGCCGCTTTCGATCAGATCATTTCTTCTTTCCGGAGCGCCGACTTGCGAATCGACCCACCAGCGAACTTCGCGGGCACAGCGTTGCGTCAGCAGGTCATACAGGCCCAGCGCACGAAGCTCGGCCACCCCCCAGGGATGCATCCCTTCGCCGCGGACGCGATCTCGGAAGCGCGTTTCTCGTTCGAGCACCAGCACGCGCCTGCCCGCCTCTGCGATCACTTTCGCCAGCGACGCGCCAGCCAGACCAGAGCCTACGATGACGAGATCATAATCATGCGCCATGTTTCTACCTCCCGGATTGCCGCTGTATCGATATGGCGACGGCGTTAGGTCTTTTTTATTAGCGGCCCGCATCATGAGTTTAGTCAGTTTCAGATTTCTCCGAAAGCTGGCTCAGGTGACATTCCTCCCAGACCCCCCACTGAGGTCCGGTTAACCTCTGCCGTAGAACCTGCTATAATTAAGATGTGATAAGACCTTGCGGAGGAAGCCGATGAAACGCGCCGCCTTATGTGTCATTCTCATTCTGCTGCTGCTCGCGCTCGGCATGAACGTCCTGGCGGAATTCGGGACCAATTGGAGCGGGGATTTTTACAATAACACCGATTTCAGCGGCAACCCGGCCCGCAGCGTCACCGGCATCAACGGCCTGAATTTCAACTGGCCCGGCCAACCGACTGTCAATGGCGTCACCATCACCGAGGTCGGGGCGGATAACTTCTCTGTGCGCTTCACCTCTTCACAGAATTTCGTGGCCGATACCTACCGCTTCGACATCGCCGTAGACGATAACGTCCGCGTGTTTATCGATGGCGCGCAGGTCTTTGAAGACTTCAGCGGCGGGCCGGTCAAGACCCTGTCCTTCAACCAGACCATGACTGCCGGGACTCATACCCTCCGCGTCGATTTTGTCGAGGTCGCCGATGCCGCCGTGATCCAGTTCCAGTGGTTCCAGGGCGGCGCGCCAGCAGGCACGGTCGCCCCGACGCAAACGCCTATTCCGCCGCTGACTGCCAGCGTCAGCGCTTCGGTGCGCGGCCTGGCCGTGCGCAGCGGCCCCTATCTGGGCGCGTCGATGGTCACAGTGGCCGTCCCAGGCGAAAGCTACCCGGTCTACGCGCAGAATGCCAGCGAGGAGGGCGTGACCTGGTACCAGATCAACGTCAACGGCCATACCGGCTGGTCTTCCGGGCGCTACCTGACCTTTAACGTCGAGAATCCCAGTGCGCCGACGGCGGGCAGCGTCTTCGATGGCCTGGGCAACCCACCCGATACCGGCACCTTCGCCGCCCCGCGCGCGGTGATGAACCTGCGTGCCCAGCCCAGCACCCGCACACCGATCATCGGCAGCGTAGACTGGGGCCAGGAAGTCCCGCTGCTCAACCGGACAGTACAGGGTGGCAAAAACTACTGGTTCCAGGTGCGCGCTAACGGCGTGGTCGGCTGGATCTACGCGCCCTTTGTCAGCGTGCATGGGGACATCAACGCGGTGCCGATTGTCTAGCAGCCCGGCACACAACAGCGCGTCTCTGCGGCATCACAGCATAACTCTCGTGCTTTGTGCGGGTTGATTCATGTATCCCGGAAGTTGGCTCTTAACCCAACTTTAATGGACTTCGTCCAAAATTTGGGGAAAAATTTCGTTGAAGAATCAACGATCAAACGTATACTGAAAGTGGTATGCTCGGCAGATGGATGTAGATAACCCAACACACCAATCAAGCTGATTACTGCGCGCACCGACTACTGCCTACAGCCAAAACAATTAATTTCTTTGAGGATCTCCGGTGGCAGCACCGGTTTAGCGCTGGTCGAATAGTGCCAGCCTTACGATCTATCTGTATGCACTGGCAGCAATTGAGGGGACCCATGGAACCGGAGTTGTTTAGAGAGTTAACCGAATTGATCAGGCGCTGGGACGAACTGGCAGAGCACGCCCGCACGCGCGCGCAGGCCCACCCGAACGGCACCTATGATGGCTATATGCTGGGCCTGGAAGTCGCTACCGACGATTTGACCCGCGTCCTGGGTCAGGTCATGAAGGAGCGCGAGGTCCTCGAATACGATAACTGATCGCCCCGTCATCTGCTAGAATAGGCCTGTTCGGATAAGCAGATGATGGCTTGTGATGCCACCCAAACAGCAGTTCAATCTGGATGACCGCCACCGGACGCAGCTTGTACCACTGCTCCAGGCTGTCATCACGCGCGATGAACTATCGCCCAAACAACTCAACCGCCTGCAGCGCCGTTTCCCGCACCCTGACGGCGGGATGTACAGCCTCAGCGATCTGATCTACGCCTACCGCGAACTGGCCGGGTCCTACGGCCTGCCCCCCTTTGACGATGCCGTACTGCTGCGGCTGCGGCGCAAACCCGTGCGCACCAGTTCCGGCGTCACGCCGGTCACCATCCTGACCAAGCCTTTCCCCTGTCCCGGCACCTGCATCTTCTGCCCCAACGATCTGCGGATGCCCAAGAGCTACCTGGCCGATGAACCCGGCGCGCAGCGGGCCGAGCAGAACGGCTTTGATCCCTACCTGCAAACCTACACGCGGCTGCAAAGCTTTTACGCCACCGGCCACCCGACCGACAAGATCGAATTGATCGTCCTGGGCGGCACCTGGAGCTTCTACCCGGAGACCTACCAGATCTGGTTCATCAAGCGCGCCTTCGACGCCCTGCACGATTTCGGCCAGGGCATCGACCGTCGAGATGAGGTCGACGGCGGCGCTGCGTGAAGCCTCGCAGTTCCAGCCGGGTCAGATGCGGCACCAATGTGACCCTGAGCGGGTCCGACTTGCAGGAAAGCTATAACCTCGTCGTGCAGCGCATCTACAAGGCCGAGATGCAGCGCTCTCACGAAATCGCCCAGCAGATTGGCCGGGGCGAAGCAGCCGCGCTCGCCGGTCGATGAATACGCCACCTGGGACGAACTCGAAGCGGTCCAGCACGAGAACGAGACGGCGGCCTGCCGCTGCGTCGGGCTGGTGGTTGAAACCCGGCCCGATCATATCAGCGTGGACGAAGTGCTGCGCGTGCGGCGGCTGGGCTGCACCAAGGTGCAGATCGGCTTCCAGAGCCTGAACGACGCCGTGCTGAGCGCCAACAAGCGCGGCCATGATGTGGCGGCCACCCGGCGCGCCGTGACTCTGCTGCGGCAGGCGGGCTTCAAGATTCACGCGCACTGGATGCCCAATCTCTACGGCTCCTCGCCCGAAGCCGACATCGAGGATTACGAGCGCCTGTTTGGCGATCCCGATTTCCGCCCGGACGAGTTGAAAATCTATCCCTGCTCGCTGATCGAGAGCGCCGAATTGATGCAGCGTTACGAGGACGGCTCCTGGCGGCCCTACACACGGGAGGAACTGCTGCACGTGCTGAGCGCCTGCTTCACGATGACACCGGAATACTGCCGCCTCACCCGCGTGATCCGCGACATCCCCTCAACCGACATCGTCGATGGCAACATGGCGACCAACTTCCGCCAGATCGTCGAGCAGGAACTGGCGCGCAAGGGCCAGCGCAGCCAGGACATCCGCGCCCGCGAGATCCGCCGCCAGCAGGTGCGCCGCGAGGATTTGCACCTGGAAGAGATGCGCTACACGACGGCTGTCGGCGAAGAGGTCTTCCTGCAATTCGTCACCGAGTCGCGCGACATCGCCGGATTCCTGCGCCTCAGCCTGCCGACACTGCCGCCGATCACGCCCGAACTGGCGCACGCCGCCATGATCCGCGAGGTGCATGTCTACGGCCAATCACTTGAACTCGGTGATTCTGCGTCTGGGGCGGCCCAACATCTCGGCCTGGGCACCGCCTTAATTGACCGCGCCGCTGAGATCGCCGCCGCAGGCTACGAGAAGCTGGCCGTCATCTCGGCTATCGGCACGCGCGAATATTACCGGGGCCGGGGCTTCGAAGATGGCGACCTGTACCAGTTCCGGTCGCTGAATTAGGCCACCAAAGGATGTTCACGACATATGTGGATATTGCGCGATCTGGTAGGGGAGGACCTGCGTGTCCTCCCGCCGGGCGAACACACCGCTTCGCCCCTACATTCATACAATTTCTATATCGGTTCTTAACCGGAGGCGGAAAACTCAGCACTCGCTCTCATACGATTGCCCTGCTATTAGGGCCTTCTGGCAGGCTTGCGCTATAATAGCGGCATAGAGGTTTTTTTGAGGAGGAAAGACATGCGACGCGCCGTAATCCTACTGCTCTTCGCGTTGATGAGTTTATCGTATGTGGCCGCCCAGGCGGCGGATTGTCCCTATTACGATGGCCGGATCAACGACCGTCCGCACCGTGATTGCAGCCCTCCGGTTGCCATTTATCAATCGGAGACGCGCATCACCATTGTCGCGCCCAACCCCGATGGCGGGACCGCCGGGCCGGTGATGGATGTCAACCGCGTGGCCGATGACATCCCGACCAGCGGCAACGTGGTGCTTCAAACCGCGACCAACCCCTTCACCGGGCAGCCAGTGATCCTGTCCCGGCTGACGACCGGCGAATTCCAGTTAAATACTTTTTACGCTGATAACGAACCTTACATTGTGGTCTGGTTCGGCTATGACGATCTCTACCATCTCGACCCCGTGACTGGCGAGCCGATGGATGGCGCGCAGCCGATTGTCGTCGATGCCGCCACCAATCCTTCTGCCGGGGCCAGTGCAGGCAGCAGCGGGACTGGCAGCAGCGCGCCTGCCGCCGCCAGCAGTGGCGCGCCCAATACGGCGCTGGACCAGTTGCAGCCCGATGAGCCGCTGCCGCAGGGCGAATCGGCCCCTGGCGCGGTGACCCTGACCAGCTGCCGTATACGGATTACGCGCATCGTGCGCCTGCGCAGCGCCCCCGATACCAGCAGCACAATTTTCACCCGCCTGCCCTATGACAGCACCTGGCAGGTCACAGAGCGGCTGCCGGACTGGTACCGCATCGTCTACCAGAACACGCAGGGCTGGGTCGCTGCGGCATTCGCTGACCCAATCGGCAACTGCGATATGCCCTAGTGACCACCGCGCCTACGCTTGAGACGGCCTCGCTAATTCTGCGCGCCTTTGCGCCAGAGGACGCCGAGGCCTATTACACCGCAGTCCTGAGCAATCCCCAGGCGGTCCGTGCTTTACCGACGGGCCGCCCGGCCCCTCGCCAGCGCGTAGACTCGATCATCGATTCGATTAACAGCCATTGGGCTGAACACGGCTTCGGCCTCTGGGCTGTCACGCTGGAGGACGTGCTGATCGGTCACGCGGGCTTACAGCATCTGGACCGCAAGACTCAGATCGAATTCGCCTACGCATTCCACCCTTCGCATACCGCCAGCGACCTGCCCGTCGAAGCAGGCCGGGCCGTCCTGACCTACGGCTTCGAGACCCTGCGCATGGATCAGATTTTGGGCGTTGTGCTGCCACAGAATCCTGGAGCCAAGCGCGTTTACAATCGTCTGGGAATGCGCCCGCAGCGCCGCGACATCCGCGCCTACGACTTGTACCTGCACTGCTACAGCATCCGCCAGGGGGATTTCGCGTACTGAGGATGCACTTAATCGAGAACAGTCCTGAACGTCTCGTCTACGGCCACGACCGCTATCGACATCGTACCCTGGGGACCGTGCCTTTCCACCTTTTAGGCAGTCGAGGCCTGCTGCTTGCATTCCTGGGTCTGTTGATCTTGATTGCTGGACAACTGCTGGTCACAGCTCTGTTTGCCCGACTGCTGGTGCTGTTGATCGCCCTGCTCTTCTGGAGTCCCCTGCTCTATGTGTTGTGGATGGTCTGGCAAGCGAACCGTCGTGTATTTGTCGATTATCGTCTCACCATTGATAAGGTCGAGCGCGTGATTACAGCGACCTGGCGCGATGGCGAGTTGTTCCGTATTCCCTTTGACAGTATCCATTGGGAATCAAGCGCTGTGTCATTCACGAAGCCGATCTGGAGCATCAGCCTGTCCTATATGAAAGCCTCCAATTACTACACCAGCGCGCAGATTCAGGTCACGGATGAGGCAGAAGGCCAGGCGATCATGGCGCATATCGCCGACGCAGTCGGTCACGATCCCCCTAACCAGACCAAAGCGCTTGACAAATCCATGAAAACTAATATACTTAGCCTTGAAGGTTAATGATGTTAGTTTTCACGGAGAGATGACATGAAGATCACACAGCACGGTGACAATCTGTTCCAACTGACCCGGTTGATGGCGTTCAACAGCTATCTGCTGCGCGAGGACGACGGCCTGACGGTGCTGGATACTAACCTGCCCGGCAGCGCCAAGGGCATCCTCAAAGCGGCAGCCACGCTGGGTCTGCCCATCCGCCGTATCCTGGTCACACACGCCCACAGCGATCACGCCGCCTCGGTCGATGCGCTGCACGCGGCCCTACCTGATGCGGAGGTCATCATCCCGGCCCGTGACGCCCGTTTTCTGCGCGGCGACATGCGCCTGGACCCGGACGAACCGCAGGACGAACTGCGCGGCGGCTACGTGATCGTCAAAACTCAGCCCACGCGCGAGATCGTGGAAGGCGACCGGGTCGGCTCGCTGGAGATGATCGCCACGCCGGGTCACACACCAGGGCACGCTTCGTTTATCGACACGCGCGACGGCTCGCTCATTGCGGGCGATGCCTTCCAAACTCAGGCGGGCACGGCGGTCAGTGGGATGCTGCGCATCCTCTTCCCCTTCCCAGCCTGGGCCACCTGGCACAAGCCCTCCGCCCTGGCGAGCGCTCGTAAACTGCGCGCGCTGAACCCAACCCGGATGGCGGTGGGACATGGTCGCGTCATCGAGGCCCCGGCAGCGGACATGGACGCGGCGATTCGCGCGGCGGCCAAAGCCTGGGAAATCAGCCTCAACGGCGCATCGGCCAACGCATAAAGGCAGCCCATCATGCCCTATCCATCGCAGATTACACGCGAACGCATTATCGAAGTGGCACGGGAGATGATCGAGGCCGAGGGTGTCGATCAACTCTCGCTTAACCGGCTCTCCGCCGCGCTGGGCGTCAAGACGCCGTCACTCTACCGCTACGTCAAGAACCGGACGGCTCTGCTGCGCGCAGTCAACGAGGAGACGGTGCGCGGTCTGTTTGCAGCGCTCGACCCGGCGGCGCAGACTTCCGGCAGTACCACCGAGAGGCTCATGGCGGTGGCGCTGGCCTATCGCCAGTACGCCCAGGCCAACCCGGCCACCTATGGGCTGGTCTTCACCAACACGATTGCTGAACTGCGCCCGCAGAACAGCGAGCAGGAGGAAGGAATCATGCCCCTTCAATATCTAATGGCGGAACTTTCCGGCGAAGCGACTTCGCTGCCCGCCCTGCGCGGACTCTGGGCGCTGGCGCACGGTTTCGCCATGCTCGAACTGGCAGGTCAGTTCCGGCGCGGTGGCGACGTGGACGAGGCGTTTATCCAATCGATCGCCGCCTATCTTCAGGGCTGGGAGAGACAGTAACGCGGTTTCAAATCGGGGCGCTGCCCCGAACCCCGGCAGGGAACCCGTCCCCTGCACCCCGAAAGCCCATTGTGCGTAGGGACACGGCACACCGTGTCCGTTGTGAGACCCATAGGGGTCTGGGGGCGAAGCCCTCAGCTGAGCTACATCAGAATCTGTACGATCCGGTCCAGCCCAGCGTAATCGCGGTGAACTGAGACGGTCTGTGGCTGAAGACTCTGCGCCAGGGCCTGCACCGCCGCGCCCTGATCGGCCCCGATTTCAAGCAGCACCAGCGTGCCAGAGCAGGACACCTGATGCAGATCGCCCAGCAGCCGCCGGATCAGGTCGAGTCCGTCCGGCCCGCCATCCAGCGCCAGACGCGGCTCGTAGCGGCTGACCGCCAGCACGGCCAGTTCGTCGCTGGCGATGTAGGGCAGGTTCGCCATGAGAATGTCTACGATTATTTGTTCCTCAATCAGCGGAGCCAGCAGATCGCCCTGCATGAAGCTGACGTTCACGCCCTGCTGCGCCGCGTTCTGCTGCGCAATCGCCAGCGCCTCCGGGCTGATGTCGGTCGCGTAGACGCGCGCCTGCGGCATCTGCGCCGCGAAGGTGACCGCCAGCGCGCCACTGCCGGTGCCGATGTCGGCCACTACCGGATGATCGAGCGTTTTGGCGTGGTCTAGCGCTAGCTCCAGCAGCAGTTCCGTCTCCGGGCGCGGGATCAGCACCCCCGGCGCAACACTGAACTCGCGGTCGTAGAAGGCGCGGCGACCTAAGAGGTAGGCGACCGGCTCCCCGGCTGCACGGCGTTCGACCAGCGCCATAAACTGGGCAAGTTGTGTCTCGCTGAGCAGCGCGTCATCGTGCGCCAGCAGATAAGCACGATCTTTGCCCAGCGTTTCGGCCAGCAGAAGCTGCGCATCCAGCCGCGCTGAATCGGAGACGGGTTCAATGGACTGCCGGGCTTGAAGCAGGGCTTCAGCGATAGTAGTCATAGCCCAGGTCGGGGTTCTTAAAGGGGATCAGCGCCAGGATCATCGCCTGTTCGTAATAGCTTGTGCGGGTGATGACATCGCCGGTCAGGATGCCGACCGAGCCAGTATCCTGTTTGGAGTTGCGCCGCGCGAAGACGATGTCGTCGGCATGGCCCAGTTCGGTGCCCTGACGGACTAACTCGGCCACCTCGTCCGGCAGCGTGAAGGTGGCCGTCCGGCTCTGGCCCAGGCGCTCGCGGCCCCGGACCACGATCCAGGCGAAACCGCGCAGCCTGCCGTCCACCGCTTCAATGCCGCCCTCCATACCCACCCAGTAATCGGCATCGGGCCGCTGTTGGGCCACGTTATTGACCCGGTTGAGCGCACCCTGATAGGTCTCGGCATCCGACATCGGTTGATCGCTGACGCCGGAAGGCACGCTCAGGCCGGAGACGGCGAATTCTTCGTCCGGGAACATGCGCAGCAGCCCCAGGCGGGCCGAATCGATCTTAACCGGATTGGTAGAGGCGACGACGACGCTTTTCATGGCAGGGGCACCGCGAGCACTTTGAGCAGGGCGAAGAGTCCGAACCCGATATGGGCCGCGATGGCCGCCGAGCTGCTGCGGGTATTGGCGCGCACGGCCCCGATGAACAGCCCGGCCAGCAGCGGCTGAATGAGCGTCATCCACAGGTCGCCGCCTGTCGAGGTGTAGACGATCAGGTGAAACAGCGCGTAAATCACGGCGTTCAGGCCCCAACCGAGCCATCCGCCGAGAGTTCTGTCGCAGCGAGACGAACAGCACAGCCCGGAAGACCAGTTCCTCCGCCACCGGCTGCACCGCCAGCATGAACAGCGCCGCCAGCAGCCAGGCGATCAGGTCCACGTGGATACCAAAGAGGCCCGCCAGTTCCGGCGCGGGGAGATAAGCCTGCGTAACTCCCAGGCCGATCACGTCCACCAGGACGGCCATGCCCACGCCCAGCAGCAGCACAATGTAGAGGCGCACGTTTTTGAAGCTCAGACGCAGGCTCTCACGGTCGGCGCGGCGGCTGCGCCAGATGAAGGCAATCGTCACCAGCCCGCCCAACGTCCAGCCCAGCAGCGGTGCGGCCAATGAGCCGTTGGTCAGCCCATAGGCCACCAGGGTCCCGGCAAAGGCGGCCACAATAGCGATAAGCACTACCCATAGCGCCCAGGTCAGGCTCCAGGGGGGTGTATCGGCTTCGGCTATCGCCAGGCTGCGGATGAGACGGGTCAACATGCCGGGTATTGTACCGGATAGACAGGCTAAAATACACACGCAACGGACACGGCGTGCCGTGTCCCTACACCCAACCGGAATGGGGTGCAGGGGATCATTCCCCTGCCGGGGTCCGGGGCAGCGCCCCGGGCACTTCTGATAGGGTATAATCCGCCTGAATGAGTACAAAAAGGAGCAAGCACATGGCACAGGTAAAATTCGGCTGGCGCGTCCCGGCCTTCCCCTTCGATTCGAGCCGCCGCACGACCTTCGTCAACCAGATCACGGAGACGCTGCGCAAGATCGACGGTAAATTCGACTCCTTCTGGGTAGCCGATCACTTTATCCCCTGGGCCAGCGTGGTCGATGACAACGTAGACACGCTGGAATGCTGGACTACGATGTGCTATCTGGCCGCTGCCTTCCCCAATTTCGACGTCGGCAGCATCGTCATGAGCCAGTCCTATCGCAACCCGGCCTATCTGGCGAAGGCCGCCGCCACACTGCAACTGCTCTCCGGCGGACGCCTCATCTTCGGCATCGGCGCGGGCTGGAAAGACGACGAATACCGCGCCTACAACTATCCCTTCCCCAGCGCCGCCACCCGCATCCGCCAGTTGGACGAAACGGTGCAGATCGTCCGCAAGATGTGGACCGAGTTCCCGGCCAGTTTCAGCGGCAAGCACTACCAGATTAGCGACGCCTACTGCGAACCGCGCCCGGACCCGATGCCCCCGGTCATGATCGGCGGCGGCGGCGAGCAGCTAACCCTGCGCGTGGTGGCGCAGCAGGCTGACTGGTGGAATCTGGGCGGTACGGCAAAAGACTACGCACACAAGCTGGACGTGCTGCGTGGGCACTGTGACGCGGTGGGGCGCGACTTCGACAGCATCGTCAAAACGACCGCCCAGGAAGGCATTCTTCTGGCTGAGAGCGAAGCCGACGCACGCCGCATTGCCAAGTCGTCACCGCTGAGCCTGAGCATGGGTGCCGACGCCTGGACAGCGGATCGCGCGGTGGAGTATCTGCAACAGTTTGTCGATCTGGGCGTGGAACATTTCATCCTGCGCTTTGCCGATTTCCCCAGCACGACCGGCATCGAGATCTTTGCTGAGCAGGTCATCCCGCAGTTTCGTTAGGCTACAGGTATCCGGTAGGGACAGGGCGCGCCATGTCTCTACACTGAGCGCATGAACGACTCGCCTCTTCACCGCCTCGCACGCGCCGTCCTTCGGCTGGAACCGCTCATCCTGGCGGGGATCGGCCTGGCGCTGTGGTATCCCTCGCGGACCCGCGCCGAATGGCTGTGGACTCTGCTGCTGCTGATCCCGCTGCTGGCCGCGCGATTCGTCCTCTACCGCCGTCTGTGGACGCCGACTCCGCTGGACCCCTGGTGCGCTGCCCTGCTGCTGCTCGGCGGGCTGAACCTGTGGATCGCGCCCTACACACGCGGCCCGGTGATCCTGGCGCGTCTGCTGTGGGGTATGGCGCTGTATGTCGCGCTGGTGGATTGGACTCGCCGCCGCTCGCTGGATGGCCCGATTCGTTTTGTGATCGCCTTCGCCATCGGAATGGCGCTGCTGGCCCTGGGCATGACCGACTGGGACGTCAAGTCGGCGGGCTTCCAGGCCTTGATTAACCTGCTGCCCCGGCTGGATTGGCCCGCGTTAACCGGCGGATTCAGCCCGAATGAGATCGGCGGGGCGATGGCCTGGCTGGCTCCGCTGATGGCGGGCCTTGCGCTGTATCGCTGGCGGACTGACGGGCTGCGCTGGCCGCCCACGCTGGCCTTCGGGCTGCTGACGCTGGCGCTGATCCTCGGCCAGAGCCGGGTGGCGATTGCGGGCGTGCTGGTCGGCCTGGGGCTGATCGGATTCTCGCTGCCGAACCCCAGGCTGCGCCGTCTGCTGCGAATTACGGTGGTCGGGCTGGTGGTGCTGGAACTTGGGCTGGCCGGGGCGCGCGTGATCCAGGACTTCGAAACTATGAATTTCACGCCCGGCGAATTTGACCAGGACCGCACCAACCTGGCCCTGTCTTACGTGCGCGACGTGGCTTCATTTTCGGGCCGCCTGGAAGTTTGGAACAGTGCGGCGGCCATGATCCGCCAGAACCCGCTGACCGGCACCGGGATCGACACCTTCCCCCTCAGCGATGTGCATGACGCCTTCGCCGTGCCGGATCTCGACGGCATCCCCGCGCCCCACGCGCACAACGAAGTGCTGCAAATCCTGGCCGACATGGGCCTGCCCGGCGCGGTCATCTTCTGCGCGCTGTATCTCGTCGCCGCCGGGATGCTCTGGCGCGGCTTCCAATCGGGCGATGACCGCCTGCGAATGCTCAGCGTGGCGCTGGCGGGCGGTCTGCTGGCGCACGCCGTCTTCGGTCTGGTGGACGCCATTACGCTGTGGGACCGGCTGGCCTTCGTCTTCTGGCTGATGCTGGGCCTCAGCGCGGCGGTCTATACTCAGGCTGTAAGCAGGGCGGCAGCGGGTGTACAATCCGGCGCTATGAACGTGATGCAGGCAGATTTTCATATCCGGCGCAGCCTGCCGGAACGTTTGAAAGCCTACGTATTGCTCGGCCTGGGTCTCTATTTTGTCTACCTGATCCTGGCTGGGAACCTCTCGCACTACGTCAATCTGCGCTTCTCCTGGCTGTCCTACGTGGGCGCGGCACTCTTCCTGCTGCTGGGACTCGCCAGCCTGCGCCAGCCCGACACGCACGCGCATGAGCATCACGCGCACGAGGAACACGAACACGATCACAGCCTGATCTCCTGGCCGGTGCTGCTGGTGGTGGCGCTGCCGCTGATCCTCGGCACGCTGGTGCCCTCGCAGGCGCTGGGCGCGGCAGCAGTCGATGGTGATTTCTCCGCCAGCGGCATGACGACCGACAGCTACAACGGCTACGGAGTCGCGCCGGAGGACCGCAATATCCTGGACTGGCTGCGCGCCTTCAATGCCAGCGAGGACCGCAGCGGCTTCGCAGGCCAGCCGGTGGACCTGATCGGTTTCGTCTACCAGGATGACAGTTACGCATCGGGCCAGTTCATGGTCGCGCGCTTCGCCATTAGCTGCTGCGTGGCCGATTCAGTCGCGGTCGGCCTGCCGGTCGAATGGAGTCAGCCGCTGGATTCGGATACCTGGGTCCACATCACCGGCACGTTCAAGCTGGACAGCTTCCAGGGCGAGACTCAGCCGGTCATCGCCCCGGATACGGTCGAAGTCATCGAAGAACCGGACCAGCCTTACCTCTATCCATGAACCTGACCCGTTTTGATAAGATTGTCGCGCTGATCGTCGTCGGTCTGTTGGCGGCCATTGGCGGCACGATTCTGCTGGGCGATCACGTCGGCGCGCAGGTCGAGAGCGTCAGCCCGACCGGCACCGCAGCCAGCACCTCACGCATCCTGCTGCGCTTTGGCGAGACGATGGACTGGGATTCGGTCATCGCGCACCTGAACATCGAGCCGCCCATCCAGGGCGATTTCCACAGCACCGACCGCAGCCTGCGCTTCAGCCCGGCAGCCAACCTGACCCCCGGCACGCATTACGACGTGACTCTGCAAGCCGGAGCGCTCAGTGCCAGCGGTCGGCAAATCCTGGCCGATACGCAGTTCAGCTTCGATATTCGCGCGCCGCGTGTGATTTATCTCAGCCCGGCGGATTCCGTGCCGCAGAATATCTGGATAGCCGACCCGGCCCACCCGGAGGACGCCGAACAGGTGACGTTCAGCCCGGCAGGCATCCTCAACTTCGACGTCAGCCCGGATGGCAGCCGCATCGCCCTGGCCGAGCGCGGTTCTGAAGGGACCTCGAACATCAAGCTGCTGGACCTGGCGACCGGCAGCCTGGAACAGATCACCGACTGCACCGACAGCGACTGCAACACACCGGTCTGGCGGCCCGATGGCAGCATCATCGCCTACAATCGTGTGGACCTCAACAGCGATCTGCCGCACGGTCGGCGTGAGTCCCACGCGCGTCTGGCTGATCGACCTGACGACCACGCCGCCCAGCGAGCGTCCCCTGTTCAGCGATAATCAGATCCTCAGCTACGGGCCGCAGTGGTCGGCGGATGGCCGCTACGTGGCCGTCTTCGATAACAGCAGCCGGGCGATCCTGGTCTATGACATGAGCGACAGCAGCGTCAAGAATATTCCCAGCCAGAGCGGCGGCAATCTGGCCCTGTCGCCGGATGGCACGCGGCTGGTCTTCCCACGCCTGATCTACGATGACGCCAACGCGACGACTCGCTCGGTGCTGCAAATGGCGGACCTGGTGTCCGGCAGTGTGGCCGATCTGATCGACGAATCCGAGCCGGTGGATGATACCGAGAGCGTCTGGCACCCGGATGGGGAGCGGCTGGTGATCGCGCGGCGCTACACCGACGAACGCGCCACCGAGACTCGCCAGTTGTATCTGTTGGATACGCGCAGTACTGTGGTCGAACCCCTGGTGAACGATTTCCACTACTACAACGGCTTCTTTAGCTGGGACCCGCTGGGCCAATCGCTGGTGATTCAGCGCTTCCCGCAGTACACCGACACCGGCGACTTCAACCCGGATGGTCGCCCGGAAATCTGGACCTATGATATGGCCGGTGATACACTCACTCTCATTGCGCAGAACGCTTACCTGCCCCGCTGGATACCCTGATGAACCTGCGTCGTTTTCACCCGCTGTGGATTCTGGTGATCGCCATGCCGCTGCTGGGCCTGCTGACAGCCCTGGTGGCGCTGCGCTACAGCCAGATGCGCGCGGCATCCGTGCCGGAACAAGTGACCCAGGCCGCCGTCAGCGATCTGATCGGCCAGCCTGCGCCCAATTTCGAACTGGCGACGCTGGAGGGCGGCGATTCGCTGCGCCTGTCGAGCCTGCGCGGGCATCTGGTCTTCCTGAACTTCTGGGCCACCTGGTGCGACCCCTGCCGCCGCGAGTTCCCGGCCTTCGCGGGCTTCACCATGAACCAGCCCGACGCGCGGGTCGTGGCGGTCAATATGGGCGACGACAGCACCAAGATCGAGGGCTTTCTGAAGGAGATCAGCCTGGGCAGTGACGCGGTCTCCATCCTCCTGGACAGTGATCTGAGCGTCAGCAGGGCCTATAGTGTCGATTATCTGCCAGCGACTTTCGTGATCGACGCGGCGGGCCAGGTGGTGGCCTTTCATCCGGGCGAGATCACGGCGGAGGATCTAGCGGGCTATCTGGCGCAGTACGGTTGAGCGAACGGTAGGGATACGGCGCGCCCTGTCCGCGCAGCGCCCAATCAGGTGTAGGGACACGGCATACCGTGTCCGCACGGCAGGGGATTGCGCTCAATCGAGGCGTAGAGGCACAACCGGTTGCGCTCAAGAATCGCAACGAAAGATACACAGCATCGTATACCCAATATACAGCAGTCTGCGCCTAATCGTGCTATAAACGAGTGAAGCGATTCTTTGGGGGAATTCTGTCGTGGATATATCGCGCGCCTTCAGTTACATCTTTGATGACGAGGCCTGGGTCGGCAAGCTGGTTATGGTCGTGGTCTGGAGCCTGGTCTCGTTGATCCCGCTCTTCGGGCTGGTGGGCGTGGCCGCGCTGGCAGGCTACACGGTCGAACTGCTGGCGAACATGCGGCGTGCAGCAAGCCATCCCCTGCCGGAATGGAACAACCTGGGCGACAAGATCGGCGATGGCGCCAATGTGCTGATCGCCGGGCTGATCTACAACATGGGCAACTTCGTGCTGCTCTGCGGTGCGTTCCTGCTGATCCCCTCCTTTGGTGATGGGCAGAGCAGTTCCAGCATGGCCGGGGGCGCGATGGCGATCACCTGCTGCCTGATGATCTTCGTCATCATCTACAACCTCTTGATCTGGCCGGTGCTGGCCGTCGGCACGCTGCGCTACGCGCAACTGCGGCAGATCAGTGTCTTCTTCCAGTTTAGCGAATTGTGGGACACGCTCAATCGCAATATGGGCCTGACCTTGCAGTGGCTCCTCTTCAGCATCTTCGCCAGTCTGGTCATCAGCTTCTTCAACATCATCCCCTGCCTCGGCTGGGTCGCCAGCATGGCGCTGGTCGTGCCGGTTCAGGGGCATCTGCTGGGCCAGTTCGGCCTGCTGATGGGCGAGAAGCCCAAGAACAAGCCCAAACGCGGCTAGCATTTCAGTCAGACGACGGCAGATCCAGGCTGCTCACGAACCACAGCATATCCCGGCGATAGAGCATATTCAGCATGAGCTGATAGACCTGACCTGACTTCAGCAGGATCAGCCTGCCATCGTCGCCGGGCTGGACATCATACTGCGGCTGCGGATTTTCGAAGACGATGACCGCCGCGCTGTCTGCGCCCGCATCTGATTGGTAGACATAGTGCTCCGTTAGACTGGCCCCGCGCCCTTCCAGCAGCGATTTGAGCGTCGCACCTTCCGCAGCCAGCGACGGCACCTGCTCAAAACGATGCAGCAGTTCGTCCAGTGCCGTCTGTGCCGTATCGGCATCCCCATAGCTCAACAGCACGTAGCTGTATTCGGCATCCGCTGTGGGCATATCCACCAGCCCTATCGAGACCGGGAGAGGCAGCGTGCCGAAGTTCAGCGCTGAGAGCGCAGACTGCTGGTCCGGCGACACAAGGTTCAGCATGGCAGCGGGATCAAGACCTGCCGCAGAGGCCGGGACGAAGCTGGCCCCGCGCACGACGCCGTCACGCGCCGCCAGCGCATCGACCATCACACGAATATCCGGCGCATCATACAGCGAGTCGCTGTCACCCCGATACACCAACCGCAGCGCCTCGACATTCGCCGCGTCAGGCGAGGTCAGGATCGCATCCGCCGTGAGTGCCAACGGGTGATGCTGGCCGAAGCTGCCGCCAAAGGCGAACAGGGCATCTCGATCCGCAATGTTCAGCTTCATACCCTGGTCGCAGCCCTCGACCCAGCACAGCAGCGCGGGTGCCTGCTCATCGCTCACTGCATAGTCGTGTGTCATCAGTGCAGCCTGTACCGCCTCGACATCGTAATCGCCCCGGTAGACCTCGATCTGCTGCGGCGGCTGTCCGGCGGTGGCGACCTGCTGAATATCGGAAAAGGCGAAGCCGTTGGTCGTGGCAAACTCGTCCGGGCTGGCGCTGAGCGTGGCCTGGGCGAAGGGGGCCAGATTGGCGTAGGGGCTGACAACTTGAATCCCGGCATCGGCGGGGACCCCCTGCGGTCCACCGGGCTGGCCCGGCGCGACGGTGGCGAAATCGGCATAACTCACCAGGGCGCTGCGCAGCGCGGGGCTGTCCGGCAGCAGCGAGAGCGTTTTGACCAGGGCATTTGGCTCATCCTGCGCGCCGACTGGCGACATCGAAAGCACGAAAAGACAGGCCAACGCAAAGAATTTGTGGAGCATTATCTATGGGTCCCTCACTCAAACAGGGTCATTGATTCCGCTTTGGTGTTAACCGGAACCGGAGTTTGCGGTAAACTCGCTGCAATTATGTTAACTTAAGCCTTTGAACACGAAAAGGACAATTTCATGCGTATCACCGACATGCACATCACGCCGATTGCCATTGCCGATCCGCCCCTGCTCAACGCCGCCGGGCTGCACGCGCCCTATGCGCTGCGCATCATCGTCGAGCTGGTGACGGACGACGGCCTCTCCGGTTGGGGGGAGGTGCCCAGCAGCACCAAGACCATTGAGGCGCTGGAGACCGCCCGCGACTACGTCATCGGTAAGGACCCCTGGCAGTTGAACGCCATCTTTGCGGCCCTGGCCCCCATGACCGGCGGCGCGAACGACGATCTGCGCGGCATGGCCCCCTGGGATAAGCGTCAGGGCGTGCATGTCCAGAGCGCGCTGGAAGTCGCCTGTTACGATCTGATGGGCAAGGCCAGTGGACGGCCCGTGGTCGATCTGCTGGGCGGCAAATGCCGTGAGGCCGGTGCCCTTCTCGGCCTATCTCTTCTACAAATACGCCGGGGCGGGCGGCGAGTTCGGCCTGGAGATGGACCCCTCGGCGACCAGCGGTTGGCCCGCCGCGCGCCAGCAGCAGGCCCTGACTCCCGACGAGGTCGTGGCCGAAGCCCAGGCGATGGTGGCCGAATACGGCTTCCAGTCGATCAAGCTGAAAGGCGGCGTGCGGCCCCCGCAGGAAGAATGCGACGCGATTCTGGCGCTGCGCGAGGCTTTCGGCCCGGAGACCCCGCTGCGGCTGGACCCCAACGCCATCTGGTCGCTGGAGACCGCCGTCGAGATTGGCCGCCAGCTGGAAGGCGTGCTGGAATATTACGAGGACCCGGTGCGCACGCAGGAGACGATGGCCGAACTGCGCAGCCGCTGCAGCATCCCGCTGGCGACCAACATGTGTACCACCTCGCTCAGCGATCTACCCGGCAGCGTGCGCCTGCATTCGGAAGACATCATCCTGACCGATCATCACTTCTGGGGCGGCTTCCGGCCCACGCTGAACCTGGCCCAGTTCTGCCGGACCTTCGGACGCGGCCTGTCGATGCACTCCAACAGCCATATCGGTATCTCGCTGGCGGCCATGACCCACGTCGCCGCCGCCTGCCCCAACCTGACCTATGCCTGCGATACCCATTATCCCTGGCAGCGCGAGGACATCCTGGTCAAGCCGCTGACCTTCGAAGACGGCGCGCTCCGCGTGCCCGATGGGCCGGGCCTGGGCATCGAGATCGACCGCGACAAGCTGGCCGTGCTGCACCAGCACTACGTGGACTGCGGCCTGACCGAGCGCAACGACGAGATCGAGATGCAGAAGGTCGAGCCGGGCTGGACCTTTTCGGCGCTGAGGTACTAACGGCAATGTCCATTCTGGCCCTGCATCACGTCCAGATCACGATCCCGCCGGGCACAGAGGCGGAAGGCCGCGCTTTTTACTGCGGCACGCTGGGCCTGCATGAGATCGCCAAGCCGGAGTTGCTGCTAGCCCGCGGCGGCTTCTGGATGGAACTGGGCGCGATGCAGATTCACGTGGGCGTGCAGGATGGCCTCGACCGCCGGGCACAGAAAGCGCACATCGCCTTCGCCGTCGATGATCTGGCCGACTGGCGCAGTAAACTGGCTGCCATCGGGATCGAGATGGACGAGTTGATCCCCATCCCCGGCTATGACCGTTTCGAATGCCGAGATCCTTTCGGCAACCGCCTGGAATTCATACAGAGGCTCAATTCATGAAATTTGAACTGCGGCGCGCCACCCTGGCCGATCACGAACTGCTGGCATCAATGAACAAAGCCCTGATTGAAGATGAGGGCAGCACGAACGGCCTGTCGCTTCAGGACCTCACCCGGCGCATGTACCGGATGCTCTCGGAGGACTGGACGGCGGTGCTGATCGAGACCGGCGGGCAGGTGATCGGCTATGCCCTGTTCCAGCAGCGCAGCGCCGAGCCGGTCGAAATCTACCTGCGCCAGTATTTCATCCACCGCAATTTTCGCAGCAAGGGTTACGGTCAGGCGGCTTTCGAGCGCATCCAGGCCGAGTATTTTCCGCCAGGGGCCAGCGTCGCGCTGGACGTGCTGGCGAGCAACCCGCGCGGGCGGCATTTCTGGGAAAAACTGGGCTTTGCCAGCCATGCCGAAATGATGCGCCTGGAAAAACATGATGTACTTCAGGAGCAAATCGCCTACTACCAGGCGCGGGCGGGCGAATATGACGAGTGGTTCTACCGCCTGGGCCGCTATGATCGCGGGCCAGAACTCAACCAGCAGTGGTTTGACGAGGTCAAGCAGGTGATGGAGCGGTTGCACAGCATCGGCCCGCTGGGCGAGACGCTGGAACTGGCCTGCGGCACCGGCATCTGGACCGAGCAGCTGCTCAGGATCAGCCAGCATGTCACCGCGCTGGATGCCTCGCCGGAGGTGATCGCTGTCAACCGCGATAAGCTCAAATCCGATAAGGTAGACTACCAGCAGGCCGATCTCTTCAACTGGACGCCGGAGCGCCAATACGATCTGGTCTTCTTCAGCTTCTGGCTGTCGCATGTGCCGCCCGATAGGCTCGACGCCTTCCTAGCGCAGGTCGCCGCCGCCACCCGGCCCGGCGGGCAGGTCTTCATCGTCGATTCGCGCCGCATCGCCACCTCGACCGCCATCGACCACGCCCCTTACGACCCGGAGGACATCCACCATGTCCGCAAGCTGAACGATGGCCGTGAGTTCACTATCTATAAAATCTTCTACGAACCCAACTCACTGCGCGCCAAGCTGGCCGAGTTCGGCTTCGAAGCTGAAGCGCAGTTCAGCCCGAATTACTTCATCTATGCTCATGGCCGCCGTACTGACTCGGCCTGAGCCGCGCTATAAGGCCAGCTTTATCGCCGCGATTGAGGAGTTCCAGCAGGTCGATCAGCGACATACAGGCGTGGATCTGGCCTGGCTGGGGCGGCATTTCGAATCCTACGTCCATGCCCTGCTCCAGCGCGAGACGCATCCGGCGGCGGGCCGCGTCCCCGAAACACTGTACTGGCTGGCCGAAGGCGAGGACTTCATCGGCAGGACCTCAGTGCGCCACCATCTCAACGCCAACCTGCGCGAGATCGGTGGGCACATCGGCTATGAGATCCGGCCCTCGCAGCGCCGGAAAGGCTACGGCACGCTGATCTGTCGGCTGGTGCTGGAAGAGGCCGCCGCGATGGGTCTGGACCGCGTCATGATTACCTGTGACGAGACCAATACCGGCTCACGCAAGATCATCGAGGCCAACGGCGGAGTCTACGACGGGTCGGTCACGCCGCGCGGGCACGGCGTCGCGGTGCGGCACTACTGGGTCACACTGAACGCATGACGCTGCGCATCCTCTACACCGGCAATCTGCACGGCGATCTGGCCCTGCTGCCGCGTCTGTACACCTTCATTCGCAGCCTGGGCAAAGTCGATTTGCTGCTGGATACGGGGAACGCCTGCGACAACTCGCTCTGGCACTGTGCCGTCACCGGCGGACGCTCGACACTGCACGTGCTGGATGCGATGGGCTACCACGCAGCCAACGTCGAGGGCTATCTCACGCCGGAAGCGCGCGCCAAACTGGCGAAACAGGCGCTGGGCGTTCACTTAATCGACTCAGGGGAGTCCTGGGGCCAGGCAGGGGCCTACATCACCACCGGACCGGTCGAGGACGACGCCCACGACTTGCACATCGTCCTCGCGCCCGCCGACTCCACACAGATGCAGGGCCGCAGTTTGTCGTTAGCTGCACTCGATGCGGGCCAGGTCGGGCGTGTGATTCTGGATGATCTCAGCATTGTTGAGCAGCAGGTGCTGGACCTGCCCCCCGGCACCCTGCCAGACCCCACCATCGCCGCCACGGTCGAGTTCGTGCTGGACGAAGCCCGCTACACCCAGCGCCGCCATTCCGGCGAATAAGGTCAAGATTTCGTGTAGGGGCACAGCCTGCTGTGCCCGCCATGATGGAACAATTCGAGAACCGCTCGCTTGGTCTTCAGTCGCTTCTGTAGACTGGAGTTTTGAACTCCAGGCGGCACATTTAGCCCATCTGCGCCTCGGCCAGGGCCGCAACACGCAGCGTATTCTCGACATCCTGCGGACTCCAACCGTCTTCCAGCGCCCAGGCCGCGCTCAGGCAGCCATAGGCGAAGACGAAGGCCAGCAGCCGGTAGCGGTCAAAGCCGCAGCCCTGCGCCAGCAGGTCCGCGTTGCGCTGGATGCGCCCCTCATTCTCGACCAACTGCGGCATGTGCATCGGATTATAGAAGGTGTTGGCCGCGTCGTAGAGCCGTTCGCCGTACAGCCCTTTGGGGTCCAGCGCCCGCCAATTGCCGCTGGCATCCTGCCGGATATTCTCGTGATGAATGTCACCGTGCAGCACGCGCTCCTCACGCGGGTCTCTCAGCAGGCTTTCCGCCACCGCCGCTCCACGCCGGAAAATCGAGTTGTTGCCCTCACGCTGGTCCGCCGCGGCCCGGTCATACAGCGCGATGACCCAGTCTTGCAGCAGATGCAGGCCCTCCGGCGGCTCGCCACGCGGCTGGTGCAGCGTATTGAGCACCTGGGCGATGATCGCGGTTGCGGAAGCGTCCTTGCCGGAGCGGACCATCGGCACCAGGTCTGCGCCCGGCAGATATTCCAGCAAATGCGCCCAGTCGTCATCCCTCAGCAGGCGCACCGCCCCCTGCCCGTCGAAATAATGCAGCGCCAGCGCCCCGGTCCGTTCTTCTTCGGCGACCGGCTTCAGCAGTTTGAGGACGAGCGTTTTGCCCTCGCTGCGCACCGTATACACATGACTGGTAAAGGTCTCGGCCAGGGGCTGCGGATCGTTCAGGGTCCAGTGGTCGAGGTAATATTGCAGATTAGGAGCCATTTTGACGACCTTCTATGCACACTCAGGCTCATTGTAAAACTGCTGGCTTAATCCCGCTATATTTCACACCCAGACGGTGTTAGAATCAATACTGAACACAGGCGCAAAGCCGGTCCAGATGTCCTGAAGAAAAGAGGAGTCAACCATGCCAGCACATCTCTGGCACGATCTGGCAGCGGGACCCAACCCGCCCGATGTCGTCTACGCGGTGATTGAAGTGCCCAAAGGCAGTCGCAACAAATATGAATACAGCAAAGCGGGCGGTGTCATCAAATTGGATCGCGTCCTGTACAGTTCTTTGCATTACCCCGGTGATTACGGTTTTATCCCACGCAGCTACTATCGAAGATGGCGACCCGCTCGATATCCTGGTCATGGTCAACGAGCCGACCTTCCCCGGCTGCGTGATCGAGGCGCGGCCTATCGGCATGTTTAAGATGATCGACAAAGGCGAGCCGGACTATAAGATTCTGGCTGTCCCTGCCACCGATCCGCATTTTTCAGATTACCACGACCTGACGGACGTCCCGAATCACTTTCCGACCGAAGTGACGCACTTCTTCATGACCTATAAGCAGCTTGAAGGCATAGAGGTGCAGAATGAGGGTTGGGTCGGAGCCGCTGAAGCGCGTGCAGAGGTCAGTAAGGCGCTCCTGCTCTACCAGCAGACTTATTCCGGCGCAGGCATTTAGTTCGCAATTTCAAACGATGTAGGGGCGAATTGGCGGATACACCTGTCACATGCAAGAGGTGATCCCTACGGTGAGGATATTCCCCTAGACCCACCGCCAGCAGCGCTCGCGCAGCTGCGCCAGCAGCGCATCGACCCGTTCATACAGCGTGGTTTGCAGAAACAGGCGGCTGCGCGGCAGGTCAATCGCCCGCCCGGCCAGGTAGAGTTCGTCGGCCAGGTCGCTGGCGTAGCGCAGGTAAAGTTGTTCCCGGCCCGGATGCAAGTCCAGCGTGGCGGCCACCCCGGCCCCGATGACGAATGTGTAGCTGTCCGCACCCACTTGAACCCAGTCCAGGTCGCGCCACTGCGATCTCCAGGATCAACCGCAGTTCAAGCACCAGGATAGCGTCGAGCCGCTCGCGCAGATTGACCTGATAATTGAGCAGGTCCTCCCCGGTCGGCACTTCCACCAGCGGCGGCAGCAGATGTGCTGGGCGGTGATCTGGCTCAGCGCCAGCGCCATGCGCTCCTGCGCCATCGGGTCCACCCACGCGCCATGCTCCACTGCGGCCAGATTGAGCTGCTGCGCGTCCTCCGGTAAATAGGGTTGGAAGTAAACTTCGTCTTCCGGCGGCACGCTGCGTTCGTCGATATTGATATGAGTGTGATAGAAGTGCTTCATTAAGGTCAGCCTGATTCAGGTTAGGTTAATAAACTCTAACTTTATTCTAGGGTCAGGTTGAGCCTATTGAAGCGGGAAAAATTCTGAAAAATGTGTCAAGGCGCGCTGAACAAAGGCCTGAATATCGGTCCCGGCGATCACGGCCACGCCATCCGCCAGCAGACCGTCCCCGCCCGGCTCGATGCGCTCCGTTCGGCAGGCCCAGCAGCAGCGCCAGATAGCGCGCCGTCCAGGTGATGATGTGCCGCCGTAATCGCGGATGACCGTGGGCGCGTTGCTGGCCGCGGCCGTATTGCCCACCTGGCGATGCTAATCCCCTTGCTGGAGAGCCAATCGCGGGTCTGACCGGCCAGGCCGGAGACATCGGTGTTGTTAAACACGGCGATCTCGGCGTTTTCGGCCAGCGCCCGGCTGCGCAGTTCGGCCTCGCCCAGGTCGTCCGGCGGGCTGAAGACCTGCTGGATCAACTGGCGGATCGCGTTGTAATTGGGCAGCAGCACCTGGTCGCCGTTGGCGGTGGTGCGTCAGTGTCACATAGAGGTTGTCGATCACGCCGAAGTGGATCGACTCGCGCGGGATGCGCTGCACCAGCGTCCCATAGCTCAGAATCTCGTCCAGCGTCATGTCGGTGCTGAAGCTGCCGGTCAGTTCATCCCACAGCGCCGGGGCCTGCGCCATCAGATTGCCGACGTCCCTGCACACTGGTCAGGTGGTCCTTCATCACCGACAGCACCTCCTGCTGGCGGCGTGCCCGGTCAAAGTCCGACCCCTGCGTGGCACGGGTGCGGGCATATTGCAGCAGATGTTCGGCGTCCATCGTCTGGCAGCCAGGGTCGAAATGCACGTGGATCGTGCCATAGCCCGCGTCGGGGTAATGCGTGTCGTCGATCACCTGGCTGACGCAGACTTCCACGCCGTCCGGGGCCAGCAGTTCGACCGCCCGGATGAACACGTCAAAGTTGATCAGCAGGTAATGATCGACGCGCAGGCCCAGATTGTTCTCCACGGTCTGCATCGCCAGGGCCGGACCGCCACCGGGATAACCGTTGCTGTCGCCCCGGCTGTTGGCCGTGTTGATGCGCCCCGGCGGGCCGCCATCGGGAATATCGACCCATAGATCGCGCGGGATGGACAGCACACCTATCGTCTTCCGCACCGGGTCGATGTTGACGACCATCATCGTATCGGTGCGGAAGTAGCGTTCGTCATCCTCCACACCTGTGCGCTGGTCGATGCCCAGCAGCAGAATGCGGACCTGACGCGGATCGTTCACCTGATAATTCGCCAGCGGGTCTTCCGTGGGGGCCGGCGTGTCGGTGACGAGCGCCTGCGGGGCTGAGGTGGTTTCGGTCTCTGCGGTCGGCAGCACGATGGTCGGCGCAGCCGTCGCAGCAGGCAGCGGCGTGAAGGTCGGCACCACCTGCGGCGGGTTAAATTGAATGCCACCTCCGCCCAGGTCCAGCGCGACCTGACGCGCCCCGAAAAACGTCACCGCCGCGCACAAACCCGTCACGCCCACCGCGAACAGGGTCCCCAGCACAAACAACCAGCCTGGAATACGCATTCAGCACCTGTCACTCACGTTCACAGCCAATGTCCCGGTCCGTGCTTGTAGGGGAGTACCTGTGTGTACTCCCGCCGGGCGAACACATCGGTTCGCCCCTACGCCCCGTACCGGAACAGAGGGCATTATAGTGGACAATCCGCAGGGGATACAGGCTGGCGTAGGGC
Organism: uncultured Chloroflexia bacterium; assembly: GCA_963772595.1. Classification (GTDB taxonomy): domain Bacteria; phylum Chloroflexota; class Anaerolineae; order Aggregatilineales; family Phototrophicaceae; genus CAVYXZ01. The sequence goes on from CAVYXZ010000007.1 coordinate 1,294,368, forward strand.
AATCGTGTGCTAAGAATCCGGGCCGCAACAGCGCTACGGCTTCCTGACATGCCACACGCAGGCGGTAGCCGTGGCGAGATGCTGAAAGCCATGCTTGCGCACAATCGGCTCGCTCATCGGGCTGGCGTCGATGGTCAGGTAGCGGACTCCGCGCTGCCGGGCTTCCTGCGCGCGCACGGAGAGCAGCGCCGTGTACAGGCCGCGCTGGCGATAGGCCGCCAGGCTGGAACCACCCCACAGCCCCGCGAACTGGCTGTTCGGGTGGAAGCGGATCCAGGCGGTGCTGGCCGGGATGCCGTCCGCATAGGCCAGGTAGATCGAGAGCGTGTCGCCCTGCTGCGTCAGTTCGTCCGCCAGGAACTGCCCCAGCATCGTCTCGTCACTATCCCAGACCGCACTCAGGATCTGCACCACCTGCTCGATCTGGGCTGCATCCGTGAGCCGCCGCACATCCGCCGCCACCGGGGCGAAGAGCGCATCCGGCGCGTGGTCGAGATCCAGCGCCATGATCGCCTCCGGTTCATCGCATTCGAAACCCAGGGCAATCAGCCGCTCGCGCAGGTCGGCGGGCCTATCATAGCTGTAGACCTTCCATTCGAAATCCTGACCGATCCCCTCGAAGTAGGCGATCTGCTCGCGGATCACCCGGTCGGCGTTCGACTCATCCAGCCGCGAGTAGATGACCGCGCCGTCGCCCTCATTCAGTGCCACCACCCGAACTACATCCGGCGTTTGTTCGGTGCGCATCCCATAGTACTGCACCTGTTTGCGCTGTTCCTGTTCATAGTGTGCCAGCATAGCGTTGTTCCTACCGAGCCGAAAACAATGCCCGTGATCGTACCACGCATAAATACATGCTTAAAGGATGCGAGCCAATTTTACAATTATGCTATGATACAGCTATGAAACCGACACGACGCAATTTCCTCAAGACGACCCTGTTTACGGCGGTAGCCGGGCTGAGCGGTATGAGCTTTCTGGCGCTGAAGGAGACCGGCGAACTCGATGTCCACCCGGTCGATCTGACTCTGCCGCACCTGCCCGCAGCCTTCGACGGCTACAAAGTCGTCCAGTTGACCGACATCCACATGGGCACCGGCATGACCGAGCAGCGGCTGCAAGAGATCGTCGAGATCGTCAACGCCGAGGAGCCGGACCTGATCGCCCTGACCGGCGATTTCGTCACGCTCGGCTCGGTCGAACGGGTCGCCGACGCGCTGATTCGCCCGATGCGCCAGCTTCGCGCCCGCGATCAGGTGCTGGCCGTGATGGGCAACCATGACCGCCATGCCCATACTGAGCAGGTCGAGGAGGTCCTGGTGCAGAGTAACGTGACCGCCTTGAACAATCAGGTCTTCACGCTGGAACGCGACGGCACACTGCTGAACATCGCCGGGGTCGATGACGCCTGGTATCACTACGACCGCCTGGACCTGGTGCTGGACCAACTGCCGGACGAAGGCGGGTCGATCCTGCTGATGCACGAGCCGGACTTCGCCGATACCAGCGCGCCCACCGGCAAATTCGACCTCCAGCTTTCCGGCCACTCGCACGGCGGCCAGATCGTCATGCCGACCGGCCCGGTTGTGCTGCCGCGCCTCGGCACCAAATACTACAGCGGCCAGTATCAGGTCGGCGACATGATCCTCTACACCAATCGCGGCGTCGGCACCACCCTGCCGCCCATCCGCATCAACTGCCCGGCAGAGGTCAGCATCTTCACCCTGCATTCCACCCTCGTGTAGAGCCTGGAACACCCCGATCCCATCAGGATTCAGGGACAGCCACCACAGAGTCCCGCAGGGACTTGGAAACTTGCCGTCGAATTCATTCGGCGTATCGTCGGGTGAACGCACAGGTTCACCCCTACTCCCAACCCGATTTTCAGTTCCAGAATAAAGCAAAACATCCCGGCGAGGAACCAGATCCAGGATTCAGGGACAGCCACCACGAATCCCGCAGCGACTTGGAGACTTGCCGTCGCGGCAAACCTGGAGGCCTACCGGCTGAAGGCCAGGATCGAATTACCAGAGGTCACGTAGACCGTATGGCGGTTCTCATCCACCACCACATCGGCAAGTAGATCGAAGAGCAACTCGTCAAAGGCGCGGTAGCTGGCATTGAAGGTACCGCCCATCGAGGTCACGAAGACCGTGCGCGAGGGCCGGTCGATGATGTAGATGGTCTGGGCCAGCGGGTTCGTATCCAGGAACATAGAGTACGCGCCGGTGATCGATTGTCCCGGTGGGAAGCCGCCAAAGCCGAAGGGCAGTTCTTCGCTGCTGCGGAACATGGCGATCACGCCGTCGCCAAACAGCACGTAGACGCGCCCACTGTCGTCAATGGCGAAATCGACGGCATTTTCCAGTGAAGGCCGCCGCGCGCCGACGAAATACTCCAGCGGCGTGCCAGGGAAGGCCCCACCAACCGGATCATAACGCCAGATTCTGGTCCGCGCCCGGATCCAGCAGATACAGCCGCCCACGCCAGATCTGCATCTTGACCGGGCTGACCCACTGGTCGCTGCCCAGGAGCTGCTGCACGCCGCGTGCCAGGATAGTCGGCGAATATTCAACCAGCACGCCGGAGCGATCCAGCGCCAGCAGGACGTTCCCCTGGCTCAAGCCGCTGCCGTCCTGCGCCCAGGTAATGTCAATCAGGTTATCCAGCGTATAGGCCCCGACGACCGCACCGCGCCGCATGGTGGCAATCGGCTGGCGCGTGTTAGGCACCATGCTCAGGCCATCGTCCGAAAGCGTAATCCGGTAGACCTGCTGGTTGCCCGAATCGAGCACGTAAAGATCATCGCCGCGCAGCACCATATCGGTCAGGCTGGCGTTGGGGAAGGCTTCGATAGGCAGCGTCTCGCGCCGGTCGATGTCGTTCAACTGGTCGATAACCGTCCGGCCTTCGCGCGTGAGGGTCTGTATCTCCGGCTCGCCGGGGCGGATCGTGTCGCAGCGCTCGGTCGTCAGCAGCACGGCGTTCCAGGCCGCCAGCAGGCCCTGCACGTCGTTTGAGGCGATGCCACGCGCCAGATCAGCCGCTTTGTTGGCATCCTCGACACAGACATCGAACTCGCTCTGGCCGGTCCCGCTCAGCCACATGAACAGCACCATCACCACCAGCGCAATCGGCAGCAGCACCACACTGCTGTTGTTGACAAAGCGGCTGAGGCGTCCGGGTTGATTGCCAGCGCCTTCGCGCACCCGGTCCACGATCTTTGTCACGCCGTCCACGCTGTCGGCCAGTTTAATGGCCGCGTTGCTGACCCCGCGCTGAACCCGGTAGGATTTCTGACGCTCCGGCGGCTCCGGTTGGGCCGGGGCGGGCGGCGCGTCTTCCGGCAGATCACCGCGCGTGGAGGGCGCGCTCTGCACGGCGACCTCATCCGGCGTGCCCGGCGGAACGAATTCAATCAGCATCAGCGTCAGGCTGCTGGCCTCAACCGCCTTGAAATCCAGCAAGACGTTGCCCAGGTTGTCCTTGCTCAGCGCCTGCTCCATGACCGGCATATCGAGATCGGCCAGGTTGCCATCCGCCAGCACCAGCCGCGCGCCGCTGCCGATCCGGTACTGCGTCATTTTGATGTCCGCCACCGGCTGCACGCCCAATGGCGGCCCGAAGAGCGTCTCGTCGTGATCGAAACTGCCGGGGAAGACGTTCAGCGACCCCTGATTGCGCAGCAGGGCCACGCCGCCGCCTACCTGCGCCAGGAAGATGTCGTTGCCATGCAGAATGGCGCAGATCATGTAAGCTTCGAAAGGAGCCGCGCCGCTCTCGTTATGCTTGTGCAGATTGTCGTTGAGCTTGCCGAAGACGCTGCGGATGCCGGAGGTCACACTGCCGCTGCTGGAGAAATAGTCCTCGGCGGCACGCTGAGCCATCTGCTCGTAAAAACGCGCCTGCACGGGACCCGTCCCGGTGGGCAGCACCAGCGTGAAGAAGGTATCCATCTCGCGGCCACGCGCCGCTTTACGGGGGGCCACCTGAACCAGCAGGCCAGGCGGCGACGTATTGAGCGCTCGCCCACCAACCAGATACAGGTACCCGACGAGCGCCTCGAAATCGAAGGCCATAGTCCCTCTTGTTCTCGCAGTATGCTGATTTTACCGGATTCGCTGCGCAAGGGCTACGGTACAGTCACCAGGCGTTTGGCGGCCTGCGCGAGATCGCGCGGGCGCACCGGCTTCAAGAGGAACACGTCTTTCGGCATCAGGGGGAGTGCGTGCTGGTATTCATTGTGCGCGGTAATGACGACGACCGGCACCTGCTGGAGATGCGGCATCGTCTGGATCTGCTTGAACACTTCCAGGCCATCCAGCTTGGGCATCAGCACATCCAGCAAGATCAGCGCGGGGGTGTAATAATCGAGTAACGAGAGCGCCGCTTCGCCATCCGCAGCATGGATCAACTCGAAACCCAGACGCTGCAAAACGGTCTCATAAACGACCCGGATAGCAAATTCATCTTCAATGATTAATGCTGTTTGCGACACCGGCGACACCCTTCACTTTTGGACAATGCTGTCCCAAGGTTTATTATATTACGAAATCCAAACATCGTTTTATGAAAAGCGCATAGAAAAGGTTATAATTTGGTTTGTATTTCCATGATACTGCGATTTTGTGCCGCTGAAATCTTACAATCCCGTTATATACACTTTGTAAGACTGGGAAATGTGGTCGCAGGCTCATAAGCCCGAAGGAGTTTGGCCGCTTGCCGGTAATTCATTGCCCGGCACCAGTGACTACCTCAAAGGCGAAGCGGCTCGTTTCGTGGTCGCCGACAAACAAGCGCAGTTCGTAGCTGCCGGGCGGGTAGCCTTCGTCGTTGCCGAAGAAGAAGAAGCTCTCGCCGCGCTGGCCCTGGCTCCACAGGTAGGCCTGCCCCTGTACCGCCTGACCATCCCGGTAGAGGACCCGCGACCAGGCAACTCCGTCCCCCATGCCCCGGTAGCGGATGAAGAAGTAGATGCGCGTAATGCCCGCCGGGAATTCCGTCCGTGCTTCGACCGGCGCACTGCTGGCCGAAACCTCCATATCCGCCGCCGTGATCTCGATACTGGCACCGGGGCTGGCGGGACGGGCACCGACCGGCGGGGTCAACTGGACCACGCTGTCCACCGTCGGCGTAGATGTGGCGCTGGCGGTCGGGCTGGGCGTCTCGCTGGGGGTCCAGGTCGCTGTGGGCGTGTCGGTCGGGCTAGGGCTGGCTGTCAGCGTCGCCGTCAGGCTGGGCTGCGGCGGTCGCACTGGGAGCCGGGCTGGGACTGAGCGTGAGAGTCGGTGTCGCGCTGAGGCTGGCATTCGGCGTGGGCGTTTCGCTGGGCAGGATCACGCCCACCAGGCCGCCGCCAGGCCGCCGGAACAGATCATCCAGGCCCTTATAGGCCACCGCAGCCAGACCGCTGTAAAAGGTCAGCGCCCCGGCGATGACGAACAAAGCCAGTGAGGCCAGGAAGAGGATGCCGCCGCGCTGGCTGGCCCGCCGCCGCAGCCGCCAGTATGGCCCTTTACGCCCGCGCCGAAGCTGCTGGACCGCCAACACGAACAGCAGCAGGGCAACGATGAAAAGTCCTACGATAATATAACTGAGGAAGGTAGCCAGCTCACGTGCAGTCATGCGGGCGATTGTAACGGCAGAATCAGATCAGGGGCAAGCTAGAACTGGTAACCTTTGCGGAAGGGGACGATTTTCCGCTCGTAATCGGTGGTCAATTCTTTGAGATGGGTTTCGAGCGTGGACCAGCGGTCGCTGGCGAGGACATCGCGGATGGTGTTGAGGTCTTCGGTCACGAACTCCATCTGGCGGATCGGATAGTCCCCGTAGGCGATGTGCCAGATCTTGAACATGTACAGACCCATCGTCTCCAATTCCGGCACAAATTCTTTGAGCACATAGTAATAATACTTCTCAACCATGTCAGGGCGAATGTCGTAGGAGACCAGGACCTTGTAGTTCGGAATGATGGTGTGGGGTGAGGACATCAGACTATCTTTCGTCAACTAACACCTTTATTGTAGCACGGCTTCAGAGGGCCAGCACTTGCTGTCCATCTCGGAATGCGGTAATTTCTGGTCGTTACGGAAGCGATAAGGCGATCCACAATGACGAATTTGCAGGCCCGTTTAGACGAACTGAGACGTCGCTTACTGAAATCAACCAACGATCCCGACGTCCTCGTCGCACTGGAGGAAGAAGCGCGGGTTCTGCTCACAGATGCAAAAAACACCCCTTATGAACGCGCTGCGCAGGCCCTCTTTGCCGAACTGGCGCGGCTGACCAACCCCGCCTCGGTCTCCTCAGCCACCATTCGCGGCCTGCTGCGCCGGGCGCGGATTCGCATCGAGATTGCGGGCGATGACGACGACATCGACGACGCCATCGACATCCTCTCCGAAGCGCTCGGTATCAATTCGACCGTGCCCGAACTCATCCACCTGCTTCAGCAGGCCGCCGATTACAGCCCGCAGGCCGAACAGCGCGTGCGCGATCTCTTTGGCCGCTATGGCATCAGCGACCCGGTGACAGCGCCGGAAGCGCCCGCGCCCGCAGCAGGCGGGAACGAGCCGGATATTCTCATCACGCCGCCGGCTTCGCTCGATCAGATTCTCAGCAGCGCACAGCAGACGGACCCGGCTGCCCCCGCCAGCCCGCCGCCTGCCGCGTCTGCGCCTGGCCCGGTGGCACCACCCGCCGTTGACCTGGACGATATGCTCTCCGAACTGACCCAGGCCTACTACGCGGGCGATTACCAGTTGACGGTGGACCTGGCGAACAAGGTCCTGGCCCAGCAGGAGCGCAATCCGACGGCCCTGGAATATCGCCAGAAGGCCGAAGACAACATTATTCGCGGTGTCGTGCCGGATCACCGCATTCCCTTCGAGGCGCGGGTCGCCTACAACCGGGCCAATTCGCTGGTGCGCGCGGGCGATTACGACGAGGCCGAACGGCTCTACAGCGAAGCGCGCGATCTGGCTGAACAGGACGGTATTCTCAGTTGGAAGGACGCCGAGCAGGCCCTGCTGGAAATCCAGGACCTGGCCCTGGCGCGGACACTGCTCAACGAGGGCGACCGCCTGATGGCGACCGACAACTGGGCTGAGGCGCTGCGCAAGTACGAAGGTGCGCTGCGGGTGGTCAACGATCCGCAGGCCGAAGAACGCATCGAGATGGTGCGCCGCGTGCAGCAGGATACCGATCAGGCCGCCGCCCAATTGACCATGCTCAGCGGCTCGCTTCAGGAGCAGGCCGCCCAGTTGCAGAACATCCTGGGCATCATCGGGCGCGCTCGCCAGCGCCTGCCCAACAGCCAGCGGCTGACCCAACTGCTGGACGACGCCAATCAGCGCCTCAACGGCATCAAGACGCAGCTTTACGATCAAGCCAGGGCGGGCCTCTCGCGGGCGGAGAACGCCACGTCGCTGGAAGAACGCCTTACCCTGACCAACGAGGCCATGCACCTGCTGGATCTGGCCGTCAAGCTGGACCCCGGCGACGCCGAACTTTCCAGCGCGCTGCTGGAAGCCCGCACCAGTGTCAGCGACATGGAACGCGCCCGTCAGATGATCGAACGCGCCTCCTCGCTGGTGACGCAGAACTTCGACAATGAACTGTCTCAGGCCCGCTCGATGCTGGCCGGGCTGCTGCAGCACGCCCAGGACCCGCGCTACCGGACGGTCGTCAGCGATCTGCTGAGCCGCTATCTGGAACGGGCCGAAGACGCGCTGGAGGAACGCAATTTCGACGAGGCGCAAAGCTGGCTGGAGATCGCCCGCGACGAACCCTTCAACGTCCTGGGACGCCGCAGCGAGGTCACGCGCCTGGAAAACAACCTGCGCAATATGCGCACCAGCAGCCGTGTACGCCTGGTCGCCAGCATCATCGGCATTATCATCGTGGGCGGCATCATCGTCATGCTGGCGCAGCCTATCTGGGTGCCGCTGGTCTTCCCACCGCCGACCGCGACGCCTACCTACACCCCCACGCCGTCGGATACACCGACACCCAGCGACACGCCCACGCCGAGCAATACGCCGCTGCCCAGCAGTACCCCCCTGCCGACCAATACGGCATCGCCGACGGTCACGCCTTCTTATACCGTGACCCCCTCGCTGACGCCGACCGCTACCCTGACGTCAACTCATACGCCGACGCCCACGCTGACGCCGACCGCCACCCTGTCACCCACCATCACGCTCACGCCGACGATTACGCCAACGCCGCTGGTGTTGTGCCGCGTCTTCGTGCCGGGTCCCAACGCCATCAACGTGCGCGCTACCCCGGCGATCACGGCCAATCGCGTCGGTCAGATCCCGCCCAGCACCGTCGTCGAGGTCGCGGGCCAGCAGATCGGTTTGCAGGATGGCCGCCTGTGGTATCTCATCACGGTAGACATCGGCCCGACCGCCTCGATTCGCGGTTGGGTGCGCGCCGACACGGTCAGCATTGTGGAAGCCTGCCCGCCCCTGGAATAGGACGCTAATCAGGGGTGTAGAGACACGGCGTACCATCATACATTGAGCGTTCGTAGGGGAAGCCTCCTCTACACCCGAAACATTTCCCAAAATGACGAACCTGTATCCCGCTTCGTCAGGGACTCACCTCCGGCACGCCAGCACAGGAACCGCCGGTCTTCACCACGTCGGAGCGCGCCCAGCGGCCCTCGCCAAGCTGCCACCAGATAAAGCCGTCGCTGCCGGTGGCCTGCCCCGTGACCGCTTCGGCATCGCCTACGGCAATCGTCCCGGCCCGCGCGAAAGTGGTGCCCGGCCCCTCGCGTAGATTGGCCGCGTTCAGCGTCCCAGCGATGCAGCTGATGTCAGAGTCCTTCAATTGCAGTTCAAAATTCAGCATCAGGTAGCAGTTCGCCGAAGGCAGGAAGGAATTGACCGAGCCGCTCATCACGCCCGCGGATTCCATGTGCAGCCGGTATTCATAAGTCACGTTGTCGCTGCCGTTGGATTGATTGCGCCGGGCGAAGTAGCTGCCGTCGTCCTGAAGCTCGAAGTTCAGCGGATTCCAGGCATAGAGGTCATCGGCGATCAGGGTCCCGCTGGCCGGATCCGCGTTCAGCACCAGGTCACGGTCCACCAGATTCAGGGCCACACCCTCGACCGGGCACTGCTGGGTATCCGCGCCGAGCCAGACCAGGTGCCACAGGCCGCTCTGCGGCGTCGAGGCCATCCCGCAGCCCGCCAGCAAATCCGCCAGCGCCTGTTGAAGCCCCTGCGCGGCCCCCTGCGCATCGTCCGCCCGCGCCGCGTTGTACTGCGCGATTAAATCATCCACCTGCTGGTTGATCGCCGCGTCACCGCAGGTCGTATCCTCCTGCGCAGCCGTCTGACTGACAGCCATCGCCAGCAGCAAAATCACGATTATCATCAAGCGTATTCGCATAATCTGTCATCTCCCTGTCACGTTTTTGTAGCTGCCGGGTGATGGCGTAGAGGCGTCCGCCCGATGAGAGCAGACACAGGTGCTCCCCTACCCCATTGCCCAACAACGGAAGCAATCACAGCCTAGCGCCTGCAACTTACAGCCGCCCAAAGAATCAAAAACGGGCATGGTCGCCCATACCCGTTTGAGATGCTGTGTTGAAGATACCGGCTTAACGCCGTCCGCTGCCCAACAGCCGCAGGATGAACAGGAACAGGTTGATGAAATCCAGATACAGCGACAGTGCGCCGAGGATCGATATTTTCGTCATCAAGGCCGCGCTGCCGTCCGCCTGAATCTTCGGGTCCTGAGCCATCCGGTTCAGCCGCTGCGTATCATAAGCCACCAGGCCGGAGAAAAGCAGCACGCCGACGGCGCTGATGATAAAGTCCAGCGGGCCGCTGCCCACGAACATATTGACGACCATCGCAATCACCAGGCCGATCAGGGCCATCAGGAAGTAGCTGCGGTACTTCGTCAGGTCAATATGGGTGGTATAACCGATCATCGTCATCACGAGGAAGGTCAGCATCGTGACGCCAAAGGCCATCGTGATCGAGCCAACATCGTAAATCAGGAAGATCACCGAGAGCGTGAAGCCGTTCAGGGCCGCATAGGCGAAGAACAGCCCGGTCGCCATCCCGGTCGAAAGACGCATAATCGCCGCGCTCAGGGCGATCACCATGACCAGTTCGCCGATGATCGCGCCGAACATCAGCAGCGTATTGCCCATCAGCACGTCGATCAAGCCTGTGTACAGCGTCAGAAAACTGACACCGGTCGTCACCAGCAGGCCCAGCGTCATCCACATGTAAACCTGCCGCATGAGCGGTTGTACGGCGACACGTGGCTCGGCCAGGTTCTGGCCTACCGAGCGGTCCATATTAAAGTCAAAGGCCATTGCACTCACCTCCTACCCACTTCTTCATAGTTTTACCTGATTATTATACGACAAATATGACCTGAAGTCCCGCCGATCTAGTGTAATTCTTATCTAAGGCTCGCTGTTATACAGCGCTTTAAGCTGGTGACGCAGATGCACGGCCTCACGCAGGTCGGTACTGTCGCTGAACTGATCCAACGAGCCAATCGGCCCCCGCTGTGCGATCTGCCGCACCTGCTGATCCTGAATCTCGGCGATCAGCGCATCGGCGAACTGCTCACCGTGAATCACCTGATAGGGCCGGTTGTGGAAGCCGGAGACCTGCGTCGGCATCGGCGCGGTGAGCTTCAATTCGTTATGCCGCGCGGCCACCTGCTCATAAGCCTCAGAAAGATGCCGTTCGCGGTTCCGCCAATCAGTGGCGGAAAGCACACGCTCAAAAATGGGCATCAGTGTCGGGGCGCAGTCGAGCTGCGCGAAGGCCGTGCCGAACCACTTGGCATAGGGCGCATACTCGCGCGCCATCAGGAAGCACAGCATCATCAGGTCGCGGACCAACCGCGCAGCCAGGATGCGTGAGCCAAGCTCATCGCCCACGTCGCCCGTGCGCCCGACAAAGGCTTCTTCCTGGCCGATGCGTGCCCAACCCGCCGCCAGCAAATAGAGCCAGACGTCGTGCGGGTAGTAGCCCAGTTGAATCTGCATGGCCGGGACGTCGCCCAGGCTGCCGTAATAGATCGGGCCGCGTGTGAGCGTGCGCAGGCGCTGCTGCGGGAAGCTGAGCCAGTCCGCCGCCTCCAGCACCATGTCGCGTTCCCAATCGAACATGAGATAGCGTGCCAGCATCCAGCGCAGCGTCGTGATGGCAACCCGGTGATTGACCGGCCCGCTGGTCTTTGACTCCAACTGCGTGATGCCCGGCTCGCCAGGGATCTCGCGGAAGCTGGTCGGATAGCCGCGAAATTCCAGCGGCAGACGATAGCGCAGCATTTCGTGGATGGTGGTCGCGTGGCGGTCCAGGTCGGCCTCGCTTACAAAGAGCGTCACACGCGGCCCCCAGTGATGATCGCGCGAGAGCGGTGTGTCATAACCCAGCACCTCGGAGCCGCCGTCGATCAGCGCGGCATCGTACTTCAGGTCCGGGTACTCGGCTTTCAGGAGCGGCTGCACAGCCTCTTTGAAAAACAGGCGTGCAAGATCGCGCCCTGCAATGAATTCTGGCATGGTATCGCTCCTCTGATTCAACGTGCAGCATCCGCCAGCGAGGGCTGTTCCCCGCCATTTTTGCCCCGATTGGCTGAATTATACAGGGGGCATCAGAAGGGCGCACCACGCGGATGCGCCCCTGATTATTGACTACCGACCACCACTAGAAGAAGCTGCCGATGATCTCCAGCACGGAGAGGATGTTATCCGGGTCGCCCGATTGCACCGTCGTGCTGCTGGCCCGTGCGATGGCGTTGAGCGCCTGAATATCCGCGTCCGAGCCATAGGCTACCGGGATGACGATCACCGGGTTGAGCGATTGGCGGCTGGCGTTGATGGCTTGCAGTGCATCGTTGAGCGTCGGGCCGTTGTCGCTGGTATCCTGGCCGTCGCTGAGCAGTACCACCGCCCGGATGCGGTCTTCCGCCTGCGAGTTGTTCATTTGCTCCACCGCGATTTGCAGCGCGGCATTCAAGGCGGTGCCTCCCCCGGCATCCAGCGACTGGATGTTGTTGATGACCAGGTTCTCGTTGCTCTCCAGGTTATCCAGCGGAATGCGCATCTCCAGGGCATCGTTGAAGATCGCCAGCCCGACGCGGTTGGTCGGTTCCATATTCTGGACAAAGGCTTCGGCGGCGGCTTTGGCCTGCGTCAGCTTGTTATCCGAATCCATCGAGCCAGACACGTCGATCAGCAGCAGGATGTCGGCCTGCTTCTTGACGAAGGACCAGCTTTGCTGAATGGCCGCGATAACCTCCGGCGCGGGCACGTCCAGAACGTTGGCTGGGCCTTGCTCGGTCACGCCGTTTTCGGCCACAAAAGGATAGGCCAGCGGGACATCCGGGTTGGCCGGACGGAAGCCGTTGTCCATGATGAGCTTCTGCACGTCTTCAGTCAGCAAATAATCGGCGAAGACGCGGGCTGCGCTGCGCTGTTCTTCGGTGGTCCAGTCCGCATTGACGATACCAATCGGATGCTCGTGCCAGAAGGTGCCTTCTTTGGGGTAAAGCGCGACCAGCTTCTCCGGCGGCTTGAACTCGGTCTTGCCTTCGTTGATGAAGATCAGGTCGTTTTCTTCCAGCGCCACGAAATCCAGGTAATCCGGCCCCTGCGCGATGTATTCCTTGAACTCGGTCGTCCGGCTGGAATAATGGCGAATCAACTGCTCAATATCGCGCACGCCCTGCTGCACAGCCGGGTCGTTGACCTGATCCAGGCCGATGCGCCGTCCGGTAAAACCGTCCTCACGCGCCGAGGCATAAAATTCAGCGATCAGGGTCGAAAGCGCGGTCGAACTGATGAAAGGATCGGTGTGGCCGTAATAGACCGTCCGGCGTCCGCCAGGAATGCCGTAATCCTGCCAGCCATTGGGGCTGTGCAGCACCCCCAGCAGTTCCTCCCAGCCGATGTCGTCATGCCCCACCGTGCGCTGGATCGCTTGCAGGCGGCTTTCCCAGATCGCCATCACCACCGGAGCCAGCGCCGTCGGGCGCGTATCGGCCAGGTCGAAGATCTCGCGTCCACTCTGGTAATTCGCCAGCGCCAGCCAGTGACTCACCGAGGGTTCGAAGATGGTCGGGCGGGCCACGTTGGCGTTATTCGGCGCAATGATGGCGTTGACAATGCCCTGCATGACCGTACCGGAGGAGCCGGGCTGCCCCGTCACCCAGATCGGCAGCTCGCCAGACGCCAGATTCTGGCCCGTGACCGGATTCTTGCCGCTGGCATAGGCCGCGTTGAAATCGGCGATCACCTGAGGCATGTAGAGATCGGATTCCGGCGCGTAGATGATGCTCACGTCAATCGCGTTGGCGGGTTTGCCCCCACCCCCGCCGCCGCCACCGTTGTTATCACAGGCCACCAGTGCCGCCAGCACCGCGACGGCCAGCACCAGCAGGAGTCGTCTTCGAGTTGCCATTGAACTGCGCTCCTTGAATAACGGGCATCTTGCAGCCCGTAGAGAAGTATTACTTTTTCTATTGTAGTGCATATCCAGGGGCAGGAATAACCAAGACTCTGGGGGGTACTCCAACAGACTCATGGCGGATTTCGGCCTGGGACCGCCATGAGTCTGCTGTGTATCTGACAACTGCGTTTAACGCTCCGGCTATGCGAAACGATAGACCGAGAGGAAGTGACCCTCGGGGTCCTGGGCCAGGAAGTAGCGCCCGAAGGGCATTTCCATGACTTCCGTCAGCATGGTCACGCCGTTTTTATGCCAGCGCGTCCAGGTAGCGTCTACATCCTCAACCGCAAAGCTCAGTTCCACGCTGCCGGGCTGAACTTCGCGGCCCGGTGCCAACTCCGAGGCTGACTTGTCCTGCAAGCCAATCATCGCGCCGGCGTCCGATTTCAAGGTGACAAAGACCGGCCCAGAATGAGCGTCCGACACGGTCATGCCCAGCGCCTCGGTATAGAAGGTCTTCAAGCGGTTCAGATCGTCCACGTACACAATCACGTAATTCAGGTTCATGGTCTCGCTCCTTGGTTGATTAAAGTCAAGATCAGCGTAGCAGGGCCATGTGACAACAGTATGGCAACAGTGATTCGCCATTTTAGTGAAGTTCGTCATGAGGCGCGCATAATTCTCTGCTCCTACAATAATGGGGACACGCGATGCAGGAGAAACCACCGTGCGTGACTTTTATGAATTGTTCTATACTCTTGCCGTGCGCAGCCCCGCCTATGCCACATTCTGCGAGCGCGTCTTCGGGCAGAATCTCGACCAGCATGGATTCGCCGACATGACCCAACTCACGGCGCTGATGAACGTTTTGCAGCTTCAGCCGGGCCACAAGGTGCTGGACCTCGGTTGCGGCAGCGGTCAGATCGCCGAGTACATCGCCGATTGCACCGGGGCGCAGGTCACCGGCCTGGACTACATCCCGCAGGCGATCACGCTGGCGCAGGAGCGCACGGCCTCCAAAGCCGACCAGCTGCGCTTCATCGTGGGCGACATCAACGCGCTGACCCTGCCCGACAGCACATTCGACGTGGTGATCTCGATTGACTCAATGTACTTCAGCGAGGATTATGCGCGGACCATCCGCCAGTTGATTCAGGCGATGCGCCCTAACGGGCAAATGGCCTTTTTCTACGGATATGGCCGCGAACCCTGGGTGCCCAAAGCGGAGTTCCCAACCGACTCGATTCAGCCGAACCGGACCCCGCTGGCGCTAGCGCTGCAAGCCAATGGCCTGCGCTTCGAGACCCAGGATTTCAGTCAGGACGATTACCGGCTGGCCCGGCGGCGTCTGGAGGTTCTGCCGGAGCTGCGCGCAGGCTTTGAGGCCGATGGCATTCTGGCAGTCTACGACAATCGGATAGGCGATGCGCAGGGCATGAAGCAGGCTTACGCAGAGGGCCTGGCCGCCCGCTACCTGTATCACGTTCAATTGTAAGGTGCTTTGTGCGGCACCCAGGTCGCCTGCCATTTCAGCGTCGTGTAGGGCCAGGTCTTCGGCAGTCCTGGCTCGTTGAATAAGGGGATGACCTGCCTCGATTCAGCGATCACCAGATACAGGCCCGGCCCGATGTTATAGAAAAAGCTCTGGCTGTCCGGCGACCATTGGAGGTCTAGTCCGCCGCCATCCAACACTTTGTCTTGCTCGCCATTCCCCGTTTGCAGCCACAGGCCGCCGTCCCAGTTCGGCCTGGGCGCGCTGTCAAACCAGGCGCTGAAGCGGCCATCCGGTGACGGAGCCTGCGACGTAGTGGATGCGTCCTGCGTAACCGTGCCATCCAGCGCAACCGCGATGTAGCCCGAATCCCCGGCAATCAGGAAGCGCTGCGCATAGTGGTCCCACCACAGCGAGGCGAACGTGTCCTGGAGGAAGCGCGTCTCGCGCGTGTCGAGATCGACCCAATAGAAGCCGTATCCGTCCTGCATCAGATCAGAGTCGTTAAGAGAATAAAGCACGGCGTAACGCCCACTGTCGTCGTAGGCCACCAATTCGAAATTGCCCAGGCCGAGCGCTTCGATGCTGCCGCTGGCGACATCCAGCACACGCATATTACCCAGGCCACCGTTACGATCGCCGGTATCAATCAGCAGGTGGTGCGCGTCCTGCCAGACGACGAAGCGTGCCGAGGCCGGGTGCTCATACTTGACCACCGCTGAGCCGTCTGGCGCTGCACCCCAGATCCCCTGGCCGCCTTCGTAACTTCCACCAGCGCACAAAAAGCAGTCCGCCGCCGAGTGGAGGATCTGGCGGCTGTCCTCGCGCCACAGCAGTTGGTAGGCCTGGAAGGGACCGTCGCTCAACCAGCGGATAGCTCCAGTGCTGAGTTGGTAGCTGTAGAGGTCTGCTGAAGGACCATCCATCGCCCCGACAAAAGCCAGCCACTGCCCATCCGGCGACCAGGCCAAACTCTGCCGGTGGCCTATGGCAGCCGCGATGTCCCACTTCACCGAGTCATCGTCGTCACTGTGGATGCCAGTCTCATCAGAGGTCAAGGGCGTGAGGACGGAGACCGCCGCATCAGGCAAACTGAGTGAATACAAATTCAGATCCCGGTTCAGATCATCCAAGGCGGTCCCAACATAGGCCACCAGGTGACTATCCGACTGCGGAATTCACCGCGAAGTTGAGCACCGGCTGGGCGCTGAGCTGGCTGAGGCCGCTGCCATCGGCGTTGATCCCCCAAAGATAAGGCAGGGTCTCGCCTTCCGGGGTCGCCAGGAACAGCAGCCAGGGACCCTCAGCGGATAGACCGGTTTGTTGTGTTATGGGAGCCGCTTCCAGGGAAAGAGGCGCGATACAGATCATCAAGAGCACGAGCATGATGCTGTGGAGCTTTGCCATGATTTCCCCCGGATCAACCTACATTGGCACAGCACCGTCCGAAAAAGACGGCCTTAGCCCATCGTCGGGAAGAGTTCCGCCACGCGGACGCTGAAGCCGGGCAGCACCGGGCCGCCCTCCAGCGTATCCTCGGCAGTCAGCAGTTGGACATCCGCCCCGGCCTGATAGACCTCGACGATACGTTTTTCGGGGATGAGCAGCAGGGCCATCTGCGTGCCGTGTTCCAGATACTTACGGGCCTTCTCACGCAGGTCAATCAACGAGTTCGAGTCGGATTTGATTTCCACCACAACCAACGGCGCAACGCTAGGGATCGGGTCGCTGTCCATCCGCACGACGGCAACGTCTGGAATGCAGGGCCAACCGTCCAGATCGTGCAGCAATTCAGAGACAGCAGTGTAGCCGGGTAATCCACCCGCCCGAAAATAGGTAACAAAATCAGCACCGAAATTAACCTGTATCCAGGAATGAATAATTTCCGGGGTCGCTTCGATGACCTCTCCCGCCGCGTTGAATTTGAAGTGTCGCTCCGGGTTGTTTTCGACCAGTTCGACGAATTCGTCTATCGTAAGTCGTCTCTGGCTGAGCATCGTCTGCGCCCTTATCGGCTCGTGTGTGTCACCATTATTGTAACATGGTTCATTTGCGCCGTTCGTCCACCATATCGATGGCATCCAGCAGCGCCTGCAAGCCGCTGGTGAGGTCGCCGGAGAGATGCAGCCGGAAGACGCGCCGCCGGTGTTCTTGCAGTGCGGCCAGATCGCCGACCGCCTGCGCCGTGAGCATGGTGCCGAAACTGTAGGGTTCGCCCGGCACAGCGATGTCGTCGGCCACATCAGCGGTGATAATCATGAAGATGCCAATGTTGGGACCGCCCTTGTGAAGCTGACCGCTGCTGTGCAGATAGCGCGGACCGTAGCCCAGCGTGACCGCCCGGCGCGTGGTGTGCCGCAGACGGCGGCGGATGTCCTCCAGCGTCTCGATGACGGCAGGGTCCGGCGGCAGGTAAGCCAGCAGCGCGAAGTAATCGCCCGCGCGGGTACTGTTGATCTGCGCCGCAACCATACTGAGCAAATCGGTCGCGCTGTAATCCTGCTGGATGCACAGTTCGCTCAGCAGAGCCAACGTCTTCTCATCGGCATACAGGCTGACCGGCCCAACACTCAGCGCGGCGGGCATCTCCGGCAGACTGCCGTACTCTGCAACGTGATCCAGCAGGCGGGCCGTGTTGGCCTTGCTCTCGGCCACGTTAGGTTCGTCAAAGGGGTTGATACTCAGCAGATTGCCCGGCGACGGCGGTCGCGTATTCCCAGCGGAAAAACTCGCCGCCCAGGGCATAGCGATCCGGCACGCGCAGCGTCACGCAGGGCTGCCCGGCATATTGCAGCGAGGCCATGCCCTCGTCGGTCGCGGCGTTGTCGTCATCATCCACCCGCAGGTAGATGAACAACCGGTCGGTCACGTAATCGTGCGGATTGCCGACCGTCGCGCCCACCACCGGGATCAGCCCGTTTTTCCTGCTTGCCGGTGCTTTCCGCCAGAAGCTGCTCGACCCAGTCGCCGAAGCCAGCAATCGACGGACTGGTAATCAGGCTGACCTTATCGCGGCCCTCGTGCGCCAGCACGCCCATAATCGCGCCCAGCCAGATGCCGGGATGATACGTGCCAGAAACGCGCGGCCCGCAGGCCAGCATCATGTTGCCCACGCTGGTCCACAGCGCATCCAGGTCCAGGCCCAGCAGCGCCGCAGGGACCATGCCGAAATAGCTCAGCGCGCTGTAACGCCCGCCGATGTCCGGCGGGTTGAGGAAACAGTCGCGGAAGCCGCGTTCGGCAGCCAGCGCTTGCCAGCGGGGTCTCCGGGTCGGTGATGGCGATGAAACTGCTCGCCCTGCTGGCCCGTGCGGGCGTAGAAATACTTGAACAGCGCGTTGATCTCCGCCGTCGTGCCGGATTTGCTGGCGACGATGAACAGCGTCTTCGGCAGATCCAGCGAGTCTTCGACCATGCGAATGCGTGGCCGGGTTGGTGCTGTCCAGCACATGCAGCGTCGGGAAACCCGGCTGCGCGCCGAAGACCTTGCTCAACACCTCGGCGGATAGGCTGCTGCCGCCCATACCCAGCAGCACAACCTGCGACCACTGGCCCGCCTCCGCTTGCAGCGCCTTGAGCCGCGCCCGATCAATCGTCTTGCTCACATCCAGCCAGCCCAGCCGCTCGCGCACCGCCTGAATGACCAGATTGTTGCCCTTCCAGACGCTGCCGTCCTTCTCCCAGATGCGGGTGTTGACGTAGGCGGTTTCGATGTGCTCAATGCCGTCTGCGACCGCTTCAGCATAAATGCCGAGCACCACTTCCTGCCGCTTGATGATGCCGGTGCGCAGCACGTTGCGCTTGGCATCCACCTGCTCCAGCAGATTCTCGAAGGACTCGGCAAACTGGCTCCACGCCGTCGGCCTGAAACTGCCGCGTGATCTGGTCCAGATCCACGCCGACCTCAGCCAGCATGTCGAGCTACTTCCTGCGGGTCCTCACTGCTGTCCATCAGCGCTGCGGCTGACCTCGCCGTGATCGATGAAGGCGGTCAGAGTCTGCGGCGGCAAGCGTGTTGACCGTATCCCTGGCGATCAGGTTATCGACATACATCGTATCGTGATACGCGGGGTTCTTGGCTGCTGGTGGAAGCCCACAGCGGACGCTGCACGGCCGCCCCGGCCTCGCGCAGCGGGTCGAAGCGTGGGCTGTAGAAAATCTTCCGAAAAGTGCTGGTAAGCCAGGCGGGCATTGGCAAACGCCGCCTTCCCAGCAGCTTGCGATTGGCGGCCACCCGGTCCAGGTCACGGCCCTGGGCGGCGCGGATGTTGTTTTCCAGCATCCGGTCCACCATCGTGTCGATCCGGCTGAGGAAAAAGCTGGCGACCGAGGCGATCTTATCCACATCCTGCCCGGCTTCCAGACGCCGCTCCAGCCCGCGCAGATAGGCTTCGGCCACTC
Source organism: uncultured Chloroflexia bacterium (assembly GCA_963772595.1). Classification (GTDB taxonomy): domain Bacteria; phylum Chloroflexota; class Anaerolineae; order Aggregatilineales; family Phototrophicaceae; genus CAVYXZ01. The sequence goes on from CAVYXZ010000007.1 coordinate 1,313,697, forward strand.
GCAGATAATTCTCCACCGCGAAGATCAGCGTCACGTTGACGTTGATGCCCGCCGCAATCGATTCTTCGATGGCCGGGAATGCCCGGCCTCAGTGGCCGGGATCTTGATCATCACGTTGGGCCGGGCGGCCATATCGAACAGTCGCTGCGCTTCGGTAATGGTCGAGGCGGTATCGTTCGCCAGCAGCGGCGAAACCTCCAGGCTGACGTAGCCATCGCGCCCGCCGGTGCGGTCATAGGTCGGGCCGCAGCAGGTCCGCCGCGCGCTGAATATCCTCGACGGCCAGCGTCTCGTAAATCGCGTGGGGGTCCAGGTCCAGGCAGCGCATCAGTGCCGGATCATAATCATCCGAATTCGCCAATGGCGTGCTGGAAAATCGTCGGGTTCGACGTCACGCCCAGGACACCGTGATGCTCGATCAGGCGTTTGCAGTTCGCCGCTGTCCAGCAGACCGCGCCGGATATTGTCGTACCAGATACTCTGGCCGAATGCTTGAACATCGACAGGCGGGTTGTCAGGCATAGCTGCTGTCTCCTTAAAAGGGGATGATGTTTTTTAAGTATACGGGTAATCGCCGGAGGACGATGAAGATCGGATCCCATGAAGCAGGCTTATTATGATTGTAACACAATTCACAAAAATGCTAAGCAACTCTTGTCGTCTATAACAAGAAAAGGACCCGCCTCGGAATGCTGCCGAGACGGTCCTCTGAACGGACTTGAAATTACCGAAGTGGGCCTAGGCCCGGCGCAGCACCGCAGCAGCGCCAGCAGCACGACCGCGCCGATGAAGGCCGTCAGGATACTGGCTACATTGATGCCGGTGACAGCGCCGCCAATGTTCAACGCATTCAGCAGAAAGCCGCCGATGAAACCGCCCAGAATACCGACAATGATGTCCTCGACCAGGCCCTGCCGCCGGTTGGTGCGCATCACCATGCTGGCGAGCCAGCCCGCAATCGCACCGACGATAATCCAGATTAAAAGTGTCGTGATAGTCATGGTACTGTCCTCTCCTTAAATGTCGAGTTGTGAGTCAGACTGTGTCCGTACGCCTGCGGCCTGCAAGCTGGTTGACGCGCGCGCCCAGTGCCGCCGGGTCTACCGGTTTGAACAGCACGTCGTCAGCACCCAGCTCGTGAGCGATTTCCTCGTCTTCCGGGGTATCGCGCAGGAACAGCACCGGCGGGGTCGTCGTGCGCCCCATACGAATGCGCAGGCGTTCCAGCAGGTCGCGGGCCTCTTTCGCCGGGGTGATGAAGTCAAAGATAATGAGATCGGGCAGGTCCATCGCTGCAAGCAGGTCCAGCGCCTCGGCGGCATCGGTCGCGCAGTGAACGCGGTGGCCCTGCGCCTCGATCAGGCCGCTCAGATAAGGGAGATACAGGCCATCATCGCTGACCACCAGCACATGATACACAGGCGGCGCGGCTGTGCCCCGGTTGAACCATTTGTCGATGACCTGACTGATCTTCAGCATGAGTGATCCTTGATACGCTATGCGCGGTCAATGCTGCGGATGTAGAGGTGCTGGCTTATCCTTATCATCATACGCGGAGAGCGCATGCATCACATGAGCAACTTGCATCGGTTGGCTATAGTCCGGGTGGGGGATATTGCCCGCCACAACACCCCCAGTTACCCCTCTTGACCTTTATGCGCATTCATGTTACATTATACCGTTGTTATCCACTTAATTCGAGGAGGCAAGTACCCGCATGTCACATTTCAAAGCGCTTGTCGAAGACTGTCGTTCGCCAGGACGTGCCTGCCACTCCGCTAAGCCCTCGTTCAAAATCCAGGGTAGATCACAGGCACGACTGGCTCTGAGTTCAGAGGCGTCGTGGCTGTTTCGATTCGAAACAGTCATAGGCGGTCGCACATGGCTGTTTTTGATTCGATGATCAGATCTGAGGAAATACTACCCTTGAATAGCGATTACGACTCATACTTCGACGACCGTTACGAAGTGTATGAGGATAACTTTGACCCGCTGCGCCATGATCGTCAGGCGCGCAAGAAACGCAAACCCCAGACCGGCACGATCCGCAAGAGTTGGGAGCGCGACCGCGAAGTCATCAACGAGATCGCCGACACACGCGGCCTGGAAGGCGGTTTCGAGACCAGCTACAAGCCCGGCCTCTTTGAAGAGGGCTGGCTGCTGTCCTCGCTGCGCGATTTCTACAACCTGGAACTCATCAGCGATGTCGAGGCCCTCGTCCGCGGCGGCAAGGAGGCCAGCGTCTACCGCTGTGCCGCGACTCCCCGCACCGGCATGACGATGGCGGCGGCGAAGGTCTATCGCCCGCGCCGGATGCGCAACCTGCGCAACGACGCCATGTACCGCGAGGGCCGCGCGCCATCTGACTGCCGAGGGCAAGGCCGTCAACGACAAGGACTGGCGTATGCTGCGCCACATCGAGAAGAAGGGCCGCGCCGGCGAACACGTCAATCACCTCTCCTGGCTGATGTACGAGTTCCAGACGCTGAAGACTTCTGCACAGCGCCGGGGCCGACGTGCCGGAACCGCTCTCAGCCAGCGAGAACGCCATCCTGATGGGCTACTGCGGCGATGAACACGGGGCCGCGCCGACTCTCAACACGGTCGCGCTGGACGCGGAGGAAGCGCACGCGCCTCTTCAAGCGCACGCTGCGCAACATCGTCCTGATGCTCGATCATGGCCTGATTCACGGCGATCTCTCGGCCTACAACATCCTGTACTGGGAGGGCAAGATCACCCTGATCGACTTCCCGCAGGCCGTGACCTATGAGACCAACACCAACGCCTACGCTATTTTCGAGCGGGATGTGACGCGCATCTGCGAGTACTTCGCCAGCCAGGGCGTCGAGCGGGACCCGCAGCGCCTGGCCGAGCAGCTCTGGCAGCAGCATGTCGAGAACGACGCCGCCAGCGTCCTGGCCGAGGACCTCCGGCTCTCGCACGAAGACGGCAGATTCTAAACGTAGAGGCGGCGCTCCAGTCGCCTCTACACCCTATCTGTTTTGTTCCAACCGTTCCACGAAGACACAATTTGGGGCACTAAACGTATGAGAGACGATGTAAAAGATTTGATTGCCCAGGTTAAAGGGGATGACGCATCCGCCCGCGAAGATGCCATTCTCGAACTCATGTATAGGATGGAGGATAGCACAAACCACATCGTCAAGAACGATGCGCAGAGCGATGAATACCTATCACTCGATGAGCAGCTTGAGCTTATCCATGTGTTGATCGAACTGGCAGAAAGCCTTAGGCCGGAATACGCCGGGCTATTGTGGGTGGTCAGCAAAGCAGATCCTGTCATTATGACAGACCCTGTGCAAAACTTTGTGTTGAAGTACGCCAACACAATGTCGAGCAATATGCTTCATCAATCTCTGATGGCGTTGGAGAATTGCTTCAGGGTCCGAGAAGGGTCCAACGAAGAAGCAGTAGTAAAAGAAAAGTTCAAGTATGAGCAGCTCAAAGCGACACTTGGTGAGATAAAAACTGAAGATCCAATACTACTAATAGACAATATCTTGGAAGACACATTATTGAACATGGAGGTATTCTACACTGCGTAGGGTGCAAACTCTCAACTTTTCTCGGGGGTGCATTTGCTTTTGAACAGCTAACCCGAACCTATGTTGGCTAGATGGGTGTCGTGAAACGAGAGAGCATGAGCCGGGCTGTTGTGGCCTGTCAGGTCGCTGCGGCGCAGGCCGCGATCAAGTCGGTGGTAGTCGCACTGTAGCCCAGGTGATCCTCGATCAGCCGGGTCAGCACCAGGCGTACCCAGCCGCCCTCGGCTAAATCCGGGCTGACCGTATCCCCAAATTCGTTGCTCCCCGGCGGATCGGTCCCATCGCGCAGGAAGACGACCCGGTACTCGCGCTCGAAGGCCCCGACCAGGGTGTAGAACAGGCAGGACTTGAAGCTGAAGCCCACCGCGATCAGCGTCTCGATCTGCCAACTGCGCAGCCAGGAATCCAGTTGGGAGCCGACAAAAGCGTTCTGCGTGCGTTTGTTGATGACCGGTTCGTGGTCCAGCGGCCTGATGCTGGCGGCCCATTCCGGCTGCATGGGCCGGATCCTCTGCGGACGCAGCGGGCGACCCCGGCGTAATTCATGATACTCCGCTGGGCGGCTGGCCGGTCCCTGAATGCGTTCTTCACCGTAGATGAACACACCTTTGATGCCGACAGATCGCGCGGCGGCTAAGGCGGGCGCGATATTGGCTTCGATGACCGCGTTGCACTCCGCGCCGCAGTCACCATTACAGTCCACCAGCAAGAAGGCCGTGTGCGCTGTAGCTAAGGGCAGCGTCGTCCGCACCGCTTGGCGCTCGTCACGGGCGGTGAAGCGGACCGGCAGTTCAATGTCCATGCAAGGGGCTTATTCAAACGAGGGCCGGTCGTGCAGGATGGCGTTGACCAGCGCCTTGACCGTCTGCTCGTCCTGATTGCGGAAGTCGATGCGCTCGGCATATTGCAGTTCAATCGGCACGCGCGGCTTGCGTCCGGCATCCGGCAGCAGCACCAGGATCGGGCGCAGATGGTAGGTCACGGCGTACATAAGTTCGCGCTGCTGGAACTGCCCCGGCCCGTGCGACCCCACGACGTAGAGCATCACCTTACCTTCGGAACCCATCTGGTAAATGCGCTCGCGGATCAGCGCGGGTAGTTCCGAGCCGTCCTGCGGCACCGGTTGATCCAGCCAGGGCAGCACGGCGTGTTCCTTCAACTGCTCGCTGAGGAAGAGGGTCGCAGCCCGGTCACGCGCGTGATAGGACACATAAGCGTCGTAATCGCCGATAGCTTCCTTGCCCTGCACAATCGAAATGGCCGTCTGGCGGCGGCGCTGGCGGTTGGCCGTCTCATCCAGCTTGACCACCATGCGCTGGCGCAGCAGCGAGCGGCGGGCGGAGACTTCTTCGTCGGCGCGGCCAATCTGGATACGCTGGTCGCAAACCGGACAGTTCATCCAGTCGTACTGCTGGCGGCGGCGCTCGATGTGCTCCGCTTTCATGATCGAGCCGCAGTGGTCGCAGGCGATCACGCGCCGCTTGCGCACCGTGCCTGGCATGGCCCGGCGTTCCAGATGCGCGTGTATGTACTCCTCGACATAGACGCGCCAGCCCTGATTCTGGTCGCCGTTGTGGAACATGCGCAGTTCGGCCTCGCCCTCGCCCCGGTCGATCAGGAAGAGGCGGCACTGCTCGTCGCTGTCGTTGGTGTAGAAGACGACGTTTTCGTAGGTCTCGCGCTGCCGGAACAGGCCGGTATGCCACAGGCGCACCACCAGCGTCGAGTAGATGTTCAGCACCGCGCCCTCGAAGGTCCAGATGGTGGTCGTCGCGTCCGGCTCCGGCATTCGGCCCGGATACGCGCGCGTGGTCTGCGAAGGGAAGACCAGCAGGCTGTTGTCGAATTCGTCCACCTCGCGCAGCACGATCTCGTGCTCGATCAGGTCCTGAATCGTGGCGATCAGCAGCAGACGCTCCTGGTCCGGGTCGGCGATGCGGTGGTCAGCCGACATGCTGAAGCGGCCTTCACGCGCCTTACTTTCGTTCATGAAACCCAGGCCATCGGTCTCGTCACGCGCCGAGGTAATCATGGCCGAAGCATAGAGTCCAGCAGTTCCGGTTGGAGAAGCACCAGATCGCCGAAGCTGAAGCGCCGCAGCATCGCCTGGGCCTCCACCAGACCGATACAGGTCTCGAACTGCGCGCGCAGATCCACCTGTTCGGACTCGGTCAGGTCCTGGTTGATGACGAAGGTATCGTACAACTGATCGACCGTGAACAGCAGTTGATCCTCGTCGCGCATGTCGTTCAGATAGCGCTTGATGCGCTGGAACAGCGTCGTCGAACTGACGCGCGGCAGCGCCTCCCAGTCAATCACGCGGTGAATGGCCGAATCCAGTTCGGCAATGCCGATGTGCTCGCGCGCACTGGTCGGGAAGAACTGGTCGAATTTCAACTCGTGCATCAGGCCGCGCACCCGGTCCTGGCTGATGCCGATGCCGCCGCGATCCACCCGCCCCGCAATCAGGAACTTCTGCAAATGCCGCTGGGCCTGCCGTTGGTGCAGCATGGCCTGAGTCAGCGCGCGGTTCCAGTACTTGACCCCGGCGAAGGGATCGCCCTCTTTCGAGACGTCGAACATCACCAGCGCGACCGAGACCTCGTTGAGATGAAGCTGGTGAATCAGGCGGTAGCTGGGCTGACCGGCCATGTCCCACAACAGAATCTCGCGGATCTCGTGCGTGTTGGCCTCTTTTTCGACCATGCGCTCTTCGGTATCGTAACGCCAGACCTGGCGGCCATGCGTCGAATCGTGCAGCGTGAAGGGCTTGCCACGCAGCGCATCGCTCAGGCAGGTCTTGCCCACGCCGCTGTCGCCCACCAGCACGATCTTGGCGTTGGTATAGCGGACGGTCTGCTGAGCCGGGGCCGCCTCGCGCAGCACCTCCGGGGCGTAACTCCAGATGCGGATCATCTGATCGCCGCGATCCAACGTCGCCAGCACTGGCTTGCGCGGGTGGAAGCTCACCGAAGGCGTCCAGTAGAGCGAGGCCAGTTCGTTGAGGATCACCACCGGGTTCCAGGTGTCACAGCGCCAGATGCGCACGGTACAGTCCAGTGATTTACTCGCCAGAAAGCTGCTGTCGCTGGAGAAGGACACGCTGGTGACGACGTCGGTATGGCCTTCCAGCACACCCGTCACCTGCCCCCAGAGGCGCACGGTGCTGTCTTCTGAACCAGAGGCCAGCACACTGCCATCTGGCGACCAGGCCAACTGGTAGACCGGCCCGGCGTGACCTTCCAGGATGCGGATCATCTCGCCGCTCTCGGCATCCCACATGCGCACGGTCGCATCGCCTGCGCCGGTGGCAAGGGTCCGGCCAATGGGCGACCAGGTCACGCAGTTGACCTCGCCGTTATGCCCCAGCAGCACCTGCTGAAGCTGGAAATTGTTCTGTGTATCCCACAGCGCCACCGTGCCATCGCCCGAAGCGGAGGCTAACTGCGTACCATCCGGCGACCAGGCCACGTCGAAAATGGTGCGGCCATGCCCGCTGAGGACGCGAACCGTCTGCCCGTGTTCGACATCCCAGATGCGGATCGTATTATCGCCAGAGCCAGAGGCCAGCAGTTTACCATCCGGCGACCAGGTGATGCTGCTGATCCAATCGCTGTGCCCTTCCAGGCGCTGCGGGTGGCTGCCCTGACGAGTCAGGTCCCAGATTTTGACCAGGCTATCAAAGGAGGAGGTCGCCAGGAGATGCTGGCGCGGCGACCAGGCAATACGATTGATGACCGCATCGTGGCCGTAGAGTTTGCGGACCGGTCTTCTGAAGCCTTCAGGAGCGGGAATTTCCGTCGTCGCTTCTTCAATGTCCGGGATGTGGTGAGCCATATTTTCGCTCAGCTCAAAAGACAATCGCATTCCCATTCTATCTCACTTCCAGGTGGCCTTACTGCGCTGAAACCCCGGCACAATGGATCCGCCACCGTTTATAGTCTACTCGCTGCGCCTAACACGCCGCTTACAAACGTAAAGAGGAGTCACGTTTTGAGGACAACTGCCGGATTTCGAATTGAAAAGAGCGCACATCGGCGCGATGGCGTGGTTAATCATCGTAGATCGTATGGCTCCCCTAGTGCTTCCCATTATACGCATTCCGTCGGATCGCGCGCATTACAAATTGGTACAAACTAAGCGCATATAATCATGGATGAGTGAGAACTTTGCCCGCAGTCAGAAAGGAAGCGTCAAGATGAAATATGGCTTTGTCTTGCCCTATGGCGATGCGCGTGTCGCCGCGGACTTTGCACAGGCGGCTGAGCAGGCAGGTTGGGACGGATTCTTCGTCTGGGAACCGGTCTGGGGTGTGGATGCCTGGGTCTCGCTGACGGCGGCGGCCATGCAGACCAGGACGATCCGCCTGGGAACCCTGCTTTCGCCGCTCTCGCGGATGCGTCCCTGGAAACTGGCGAGCGAGACCGCCACGCTGGATCACTTGTCCGGCGGACGGCTGATTCTCTCAGTTGGCCTGGGCGCACCCGATTCCGGCTTCGACAGCTTTGGCGAGGAAACCGACCGCCGCACCCGTGCCGAACTGATGGACGAAGGACTCGACATTCTCACCGGCCTGTGGGCGGGCCAGCCCTTCAGTTACGAGGGCAAGCACTATCAGGTGACCGAACTGAACTTCCCGCATGTCGCGCCCGCGCCGGTCCAGCAGCCGCGCATCCCCATCTGGGTGGTAGGCGCATGGCCCAGGATGAAATCGATGCGACGTGTCTTGCGCTACGATGGCCTGCTGCCGCACTTCATGAACGCCGAGGGCAAGATCGAGACCCTTCTGCCGGGCCACCTGCCGCAGATGAAGGCTTACATCGACGCCAATCGCACGCTGACGACTCCCTTCGACATCATCGTGGATGGCACCACGCCGGGGGATGCGCCCCAGCAAGCCGCCGAGGCGGTGCGACCCTGGATCGAGGCCGGGGCGACCTGGTGGATCGAAAGCATGTGGGAAGCAAAGTCGCTCGATCTGGTGATGACGCGCATCCAGCAGGGACCGCCGCAGGTCTGAGGCTGCGCCTACTGCAAGAGATCATGCAGCCCGGCTTTGTCGAGGATCCGCAGGCAGGGATAGCCGTCGCTGATGCTGCCGGAGTCCACCAGTTCCTTCAGCACGCGGTTCAGATGGCGAGTCGTCGTGCCCAGCAGCGAGGCCAGCCCCTCTTTGTTAGGCAGGGTAATCGCGCCGTCCTGGCAGGTGTTGGACTGCATCAGCAGGTACAAAATCAGCCGGTTGATGACCGGCAGGACCTGATTCTGCTGTAAGGCGTTGGTCGTGAACAGTTTCTCCTTAAGCTGGTCGATCAGAAAGCGCAAAAAACGCGGATCATTGGCCCCGTAGCGCTGCACCAGATCGCTGGCGATGCCCAGCATGATCGTGTCCTGGGTGGCGATCACATTGCTCTGGATGCGTTCCTCGCTGAGGATCTCCACATCACCGATGGCCGAAAAGGGATTCGAGAGCGCGAACACCGCCAGTTTGCCGTTGAGATGGTAATGGCTGCACTGCACCTGGCCCTCGACCAGGAAGTACAGGGTGTGCTGTTCATCTTGCTCGATAAAAACGTTGGTATAGGCCGGAAAATGGAACAGTTGCAGATGCTCCATCATATCTTCATTCAGGAACCGGGCCATGTCAAACCGTTCGACATAGCGCTGAATTGCCGCTTCAGCCTTCATCACACGCATGGGACACACTCAAATTCTCAAGCCAACCGCATTCTATCCTATATGAATTTCCCTGCTCAGGACATATGTCCTGGAGGCCAATCCTGACCCGTTGTACTGTGTAGCCGTATTGACTGTAGAAGGGAGTGTCACCGTGTTATTCAGAACCGGCGCTAAGAAAAAGTGCGCACTGCTCGCGCCCGCCAGTGATCCTGTGCAGACCGCGTTTCACGAGGACGCCAAGCCTAATCAAACGACCGAAGCCGAACTCCGGCGGCAGATGTACGAGCGCATGGCCCTGGGCAGCGCCATAGAAGAAATCGAAGTCAGCGCCCGCCGCAAATGGCGCTAGAGGCAGGCGTTCATCGATCCCAGCCCGCATCGTCACAATGCTCCGCCCCCGCAACTTTAGCCCGAACTCTCCCGTAAAACAGGTGTGCATCCGTTTCCGAATGCACGCCTTTGTGCTAAACTAGCCCCCAAATGAGAACGGCATACCGGGAGATCAAATATGGCCCCATCCCTGTTTGAGAAAATCAATACGCTGATTAGCGCCAATCTGCACGCCATCGTGGACCGGGCGCTGGAATCGAACTCGGTTCAGGTCATGGATGAATATATTCGTCAGGTAGAGCGCAACCTGGACGCGCTGGAAGATTCGGCGGCAACCGTCGGCGGGACGGTCAAGACGCTCAAGCGCAAATATGAAGAATTCGCCGCCGCTGCCGAGAAACTGGACCGGGACATCGACAGCCTGATCGTCAAAGGCAAAGACGACCTGGCCGGGGCCGCGCAGGTCGAACTCAACACCAAGCAGCAGCTTGCCCAGGAATATTACGAGCAGTGGCACGACCAGGAAAACCAGTATCAGGCCATGCTCAACATGCGCCTCAAGCTCGAAGCCAAGCTGACCACCATTAAGCAGGAACGCGAGCATCTGCGGGCGCTGATCGAACTGGCCGAGGCCAAGAAAACCACCGTCAAGACCATCAAGAGCCTCGATCAACTGGCGAACACGGGCGACGAACAGATCGCCGGGCTGGCGGAACGCATCCGGGGCAACCTGGACCGCGAAGACGCGCGCCTGGACATCGCCACCGCCAACATTTCCGATCAGGTCGAAGAAGCGATTCGCGGCAGCGAGGTCGAGCGCCAGCTTGAAGAACGGCGCAAACGTCTGGGCGTGGGTGGCAGCGGCGAATAAGCCGTTCATCATCATTGATCGTAGGGGCGATGCTTGCATCGCCCGAACACGCTAAGCGCAAAATGCTGCGACCTGCGGGGACCCATTTGCGTATAGGGTCTTAGATACGCGGAGTATGCGATGACCCAGGAAAGTGATCTTGTTCGCCGGCGCGCGCTGGGGGCAGTTGTCAGCAGCGCATTTTTACGTTGGGAAAGTCTGCTCACCATTGCCCTGACAGCGGTGCTGTTTCTGGCGGTGCCCCAACCCTTTGATTTCTGGCAGCCCTGGTTCTGGCTGGTGGGCGGTGCCATTGCCGAAGCCGCGCTGGTCGTCTCCACCCTGACCGACGAGGACGCCGCACGCCGGGCGGTCGAACGCGAGTTCGCCAGCAAGTATCGATCTGCGGCAGATCAAGAACCGCATCTACCGCGAGCGCCTGCAAAACGCGCTCGAATATCACAGCGCCATGCGCGAACTGGCCGAGCGTCACCGGGGTGCCATGCGCAGCAGCCTGCGCCAGACGGTCAACGACGTGGAAGACTGGATCGGCCACATGTACGACCTGGCCCAGCACCTGGACGCCTTCGAGGAAAACGAACTGGTCGAACGCGACCGCAAAATGGTCCCGGAGCAGGTGCGCAAGACCAAAATCAGCATCGAGCGCGAAACCGACCCGACAGTCAAGCGCGACCTGGAACGCCAGTTGGAGCAGCTTGAACAGCAGTTGACCAACCTGGAAGCCACCGCTAACAGCGCCAAGCGGGCCGAGATCCAGCTCGAAAGCACCCTCTCCTCATTGGGCACGGTCTACGCGCAGATGTCGCTGATGGGCACCAAAGAGGTGGACAGCTCGCGCGCTCAACGCCTGCGCCTGGAGATCCAGGACGAGGTCAGCGGCTTGCAGGATACCATCGACGCGATGAACGAGGTGCAGGCCCAGGCCCTCCGCCTGCGCTGAGCGCTTGCTCAAATGAAAAGCGCGCCAGTCAGGCGCGCCGTTTCGAAACTGTTGTGGTTTTCAGGCCAGTACGGCAGCCAGCACCAGAGCACAGCCAACCATGATGATTGCGGCACTGATGACGCCGTAAACACGCCGCGCGCCGCCGGGGCCAAAGGGGACGATCAGCGTCTGAGTCAGCAGGGTGTTCGTGGCCCACGACCAGGCTTTGACGACCACGTAAAGGGCGAAAAAGCCGACGACGATGAGAAGAAGACCGAGGACCTGCAGAGATGTCATAGTGAAACACTTTCTACTGTATTTAACGATTGTCCATAGCTCAGCCTAGCATAGATTAATTACGCTTTTAATTAAGGATCTGGCCTTTGACCAATCCCCTTCCCCGGCCTGATGGCAATTTGCATTTTGATTCACTCATCAAAATATTATTCGCCCCACTGCCGGACCTCAGATATAATGAAAAATATGCATTAGTTCATAAGGATTTGGCGTGAGTTCTTCTCTAATAGGTCAGACTTTTAGCAATAAGTACGAGATCGTTGAACTCATCGGCCAGGGCGGCATGGCGACGGTTTATAAGGGCTACCAGTCCGAGATTGATCGCTTCGTCGCAATCAAAGTGCTGCCGCCGCATCCCGGCCAGGACAGCGATTTCGTCAAGCGCTTCCAACTGGAAGCCCGCACTATCGCCCGTTTGCAGCATCCGCACATCCTCCCGGTCTACGATTACGGTGCCGAGGGCGATGTCCTCTACCTGGCGGTCGCCTATATTCAAGGCGGCTCGCTGGCGGACCGTATCGACGCCGGGCCGCTCCCGCTGCAAATGGCGGCTAAATATCTGACTGAAATCGGCTCCGCGCTGGATTACGCCCATCGCCAGGGCGTGGTTCACCGCGACATCAAGCCGGATAACATCCTGCTCAACACCGAAGGCTATGCCCTGCTGGCTGATTTCGGCATCGTCAAGCTGGTGGGCGGCGATACCAAGCTAACCGCGACCGGCGGCCTGGTCGGCACCCCGGCCTACATGGCCCCGGAGCAAATTACCGGCGGCGTGATCGGCCCGGCGGCGGATATTTACGCGCTGGGTATCGTCACCTTCGAGATGGTCTGCGGCAAGCTGCCCTATTCCGCCGATACGCCGATGCAGATCGTTATGAAGCACGTGACCGAAGCACCGCCGAACCTGAGCGAATTCATGCATAACATTCCGCCCGCGCTGGAAACGGTGATGAAGCGTGCCATGGCGAAGGAACCGGCAGATCGCTATCCGACCGCCACCGCGTTCGCCGACGATTTCAAACTGGCGCTTTCCGGCGGCGCAGTCGAGCCGCTGACGATCAACACGCATCCCGATCCTGGCACGGTCATTTTTACCGGCAGCCCGCAGCAGACTCAGACCCCGGCCCCGACTCAGGCCCAGGCTCAGCCGACGACCACAAATACACCCGGTCAGACGACCATCCTCAACCAGCCCTCGACGACCAACACGCTGGTACTCGTCGGCGGTCTGGTAGTGATCGCCCTGCTGGTGCTGGCAATCGTCGCCCTGGTGGTCTTCGTCACCAACGGCAACAATAAGAACGCGCCTGGAAACGTGCTACCGACCGCAACCGTCGTTGCCGAAGTGCCGACTACAGTCGCTGCCGGTCCGACGCCGGTGCCCATCCCCACTTTTGGCCGGGCCACCTTCAGCACCGCCCAGAGCCTGGGCGACACGCTCAACCTGCGTGTGGACGGCCTGCCGCAGCCGCAAAACGGGACGAGCTACATGGTCTGGCTGCGCAACACGGCGGATGACGACCTGCTGGACGTGGGCGCGGTAACGATTGACGGCCTGGGCAGCGGCTTGCTGACCTATACCGACCCCGATGGCCGGATGCTGCCCACGATCTACAATGCCGTCGAGATCAGCGCCGAAAGCGACGACGTCGATTCGCCGACCGGCGATGTGCTGTTCAGCGGCAGCTTCCCGGCGGTCTTCGGCCAGTCGCTGAGCGATATTCTGGTCGCCTCGCCCAATGGTGTCGATGGCGGCAGCCTGATTGCGGGCGCGATCTCCGAAGCCACGACGGCCAAGCAGCACGCGGGTCTCGCTGCCGGGTCCACCAACCTGGGCGGCGTTCTGACCCATACCGAGCACACGATCAACATTCTTGAGGGAACCGAGATCGATTACAACGGCAACGACCGTGGCGAAAACCCCAGCAGCATCAAGCTGGGTGTCGGCCACTTTCTGGACCTGATCGTAGACGATCTCAGCGCCGGGCTGGCTGCGCCGGATGCCAGCCTGCGTCTGCAAAGCGAGGCAGAGTTGATCCGCGTGTGCGTCACCAATGCGCGCGGCTTCATGAACGACCTGCTGGATGTGCAGAATCAACTGCTGGTGGTCCCCGATTTCGATTCGGCAGCGCCGCTGCTGGCGGATTCGACCCGGCTGGCGGATGCCCTGCTCAACGGTGTCGATGTCAACGGCAACGGGCAGGTCGAACCCTTTGAGGGTGAATGCAGCCTGAAGCAGATCGACACCTTCGGCGTACTCGCTGCGGTGGTGGACATCGTCTCCGGGCCGCTGACCTGAATGATGCGAGCCTACGCTTCAATCCTGCTGCTTACGCTGCTGCTGGCGGCCTGCGGGCAGTCACCGGACTCTGATGTCAACCGCATCATCAACCTGCCCCGTGATGCGCCGACCGTCCCCGCACCGCTGTGGAAGGACCCGGTAGAAGCCATCAGCCTGAATACCGTCTCGCAGATCACGCTGCTGGGCCGCCTGGATAACCCACTGACCCCCAGCACCATCTTCGAACACGCCCTCTCACCCGATGGCACGCTGCTGGCCGGGCTGGATAATCAGACCATCATGGTCTGGGATCTGGTGAGCAGCGAGACGCTGTTCTCGCAGGGCCGCCGCGAGGAGGTCACGCGCATCTTCTTCTCGCCCGATAAAGCCGAACTCTACGCGGTAGAGAACACCGGTCTGGTCAGCGTCATGGCCGCCGAAACCGGCCTCGCCCTGACAAGTTTTCGCGGGATCGACGATTTTACCGGGGTGTTCGCCTTCGATGCCGAGAATGGTTGGCTGGCCTTCGGCAATCGCCAGGGCCAGGTGCGCGTCTGGGACCCGCTGGAACGCAAGGCGTTGGTCACGGTCTCCGCGCAGAACACCTCAGTCACACAGATTGCTTTCTCCCCCAGCGGCAGACTGCTGGCGGTGGCCGGTGGACAGACCCTCTCGGTCTGGGATTGGCAGGCGCGGCAGAAACTCGCCAGCTTTGATAACGAAGTGCCCGCGGTTACGCTGGCCCTCTCGCCGGATGAGACCCTGCTGGCGGCAGGTACTGCCAACGACGTTCGCCTCTGGTCGATCCCGGAGTCCGGCTTCGCACATTTGCTGGAGGCGGGCGGGCGCGGCGTCGATGTCATGCAGTTTTCGCCGGACGGACGCTTCCTGCTCAACGGCGGCCAGATCCCCAACATGCAGTTGTGGGACCCGCAAACGGGCCAGCAGGTGGGCGAACTGCCCGGTGTGGGCCAGGACCGCGTCTCGGCAGCCTTTTCGCCCGACAGCACAATGGTCGTGACCTCCGTGCTGGGCGGCCCGGTCAACCTGTGGAACCTGAGCAGCCTGACCGGCGACACCATCAACAACGCCCAGCTCGATACCGGCGACACCCTCATCTACCGCGTCGATTGGACCGCCGACAGCTACCTGCTGACCCTCTTCGGCGCGACCGGCTCGGTCTATCTCTGGGGCATCCCGGCAGAGACCTCCTAGCCTGATAACCAGCGCCCAGGTGATGTGAATACAAGTTCAGGGGGAAACATGTCGCCAGATTTGAGCCTTTCCCACGACAGCCAGCAGTTCGCCCACCCGCAACCGGTTGGCATGAGGATGAGCTACTAGACGCTGCTGGCTTCGACCGGGAAGACCTGCGCGATAACATCCATGTAGCGCGTGAGGAAGTGCATCAGCGTGTGCCGGTCTTCCTCGTCGATCAGGCCCAGGATCAACTGAAGCTGGTCGAAAGCCGACTGCTTGACCGCCTCGAAGCGCGCCTCGCCCTCTGCCGTCAGCACGACATCGACCGAGCGGCCATCGACCGGGCTGCGCTGGCGCTCCACCAGCGGCGGAGTCATGGCTTCCAGGCGCTTGACCAGGCCGGTCATGGTCGCGCTGGTCAGGTGATGCTCGCGGGCGATCTGCCCGATAGGGCAGCTTCCCTCGTGTTCAATCAAGGTTTTGAGGACAAAAAACTGCGGCGGAGTCAGGTCGTGAGCGGCCATATGCGCCGCCAGCCGCTTCTCGCCATCGATCAAAATGGCGAACAGAATCGACCAGAAAACGCTCACATCCTGTTCTAGATTCGAGTCCATTGCCCCGCCTTCCATCAGTAGAGGTTCAGTGTAACCTGAATACGTCAGGAATCAAAAACGTGGGCGCGCGGCCCACGTCAGCAGTCATGTTTTGTATAGTTTAGAGCGTCTTGAGAGTATCCATCAGGTCCGTGATGTGCGGCCAGACGCGCTCATCCGGCATGATCCACTTTTCGCGGATGACCCACATGCAGTCTACCAGCACCATCCCGGCGTAATGTTCCATGTGATACTGCGCGTGGACCGCCTGATCCCAGTCCGCCAGCAGCGGAAATTCCACCGGGGTCAGCGAACTCATGGCATAGCCGAGCAGCTTCTGAGGGTGATCCGAGACCAGCAGAGCCATGTTGACCCCCTGTTTCTTGAATTCCGGGTAATGCCGCTGCATCCAGATGATGCGCCGCACACTGGCCGGATCCCAGATGTTGCCGGTAAAGCCCAGAAACAACCCGCGCTCGCCCATCAACGAGTTCAGCATCAGAAACTGACTGTTATGGTTCATCAACATAAATTCTGAAGCAAAGCTGTGCAGGCGCGGTCCCATTTCTAAGGTGATTGCCATCGTTCGAGCCTTTACCCTACCTTAACTCTAACTTTATTATAACCTTTTTGCTCCTGAAGTTTGTCAAATTATTATGAAATCTATGAGTTCTGCGCCAGCACCGCCACCACCGGCAGATGGTCAGAGCCGAGCTTCGGCCCGATCTCGGTCGAGACGGCGCGCAGCCCCTCGCCGTGCCAGACGTAATCGAGGCGCAGCAGCGGCGGGATAATATCCGGGACAGGATCGTCACCGAGCGCGGCGGGCCAGGTCGCGCCCAGCCCGGTGCTGGTCTCACGGAAAGAATCGTGCATCACCGCCGCCATCGTGTCGTAGATCGGGCTGTTGTCGCTGGTGTTGAAGTCGCCCGCCGCAATGTAGGGCAGCGGCTCGTCCTGTACGATCTCCAGGAAACGGCGGATCAGGGCGTTGCGGTTGGTCTCGCCATAGCGCAGGACAAGATCGAGCGTGGTGCCTCCAGCATCGACCGCCGGAAAATTGGAATCCATCGGGTGCTGAATCGGCCAGTCCATGTGGACGTTATAGACCGCCAGCGGTCCCATATTGGTCTCGACCTCGACACGGTCGATAAACCACGCGCCGAGATCGACCGTCTGCGCATTATTCACCGGGTAGCGCGAGAGCATGTACACCGTCGTCCCGGTCAGATCGACCAGGTAAGGATACGCCGCGTCCAGGGACGCAAAGTCCGTCTCCGGGTCGAGATTACCCGCTTCTTGCAGCAGGATCAGGTCCGCGCCGGTCGATTGCAGCCAGGCGCTCTGCGTGCTGAACTCGTCGGTCAGGATCAGCACGTTAAACGTGACCAGCTTGAGCGTATCGCCATCCGCCGGGGCCGGAGTACGCGGCAGCCAGCGCGGCCCGTACATCAGCAGGCCGACCAGCAGCAGCGGCAGCAGGCGCAGCGCCATCGCCCGCGCCCGCAGAATCACGAGCAGCGGGATCAACACCAGCAGCGGCAGGAAATAATAAGGCGTGAAATTATTGAGCAGCGCCAACCACCACAGCGAATCCCGCAGGGCCAGGCGCAGCAGCAGGTAGACCAGCAGGCCCAGGCCGTAAATCGCGCTGAGTAGGGCCAGAAGACGGGTCAGGCGCGGCAGTCGAGCCTGGACAGCCAACTCACTCACGACTGCGCCTCGACACGCGCCAGCAGATCCAGCGTCGCCGTCACCGCCTGAGCCTGCTGCTCATCCCGGCTGATGGTGGCCTCCTGATCGCCATTTTGAGGACCATACCAGCCGAACTGCGCATGATTGCCACCTTCGATCACGGTCACGACGGTATCGTCAGGCAGAAGGTGCATCGAGTTCTGCATCTGTTCCATGTTCAACACACCATCCTGCGAGCCATACATGGATGCCACGCTCAGATGCGATGACGAAAGATCGACATCGCTGTACGAAGCCCACAACAGCAAACCGTCAATCTCGTCCAGATGTCCTGCCGCGAAACGTGCCGCCATCGAGCCGCCCAGAGAATGGCCGCCCACGACCCAATGAGTTAAATTCGGGTAAGCTTCGACGACCGGCTGCGCGCCTTCGATATTCAGGACGGCTAGATGAAGCGGCATGGGCACGATCACGCTGACGTAGCCCACCGCCGCGATGGCGTGCATAGCCGGGGCATAAGCTTCGGCCACCACGCGCCCACCCGGATAAAAGATCAGCCCGGTACTATGGGTCTGCTGGACAGGCTCAAAGACCAGCCATTGATTTTGCGTGACCTTGACCTGTGAGTCAGAGTTCAGGTCCTCGACAGCGGTCGGCATCGGGCCGGGCACTGCCAGCGCCCAGATGAGAAACCCGCTGACGGCGACCAGCACGACGGCGAACACAAGTGCCGCAAGACGTCTTCTAGTCATGATATTATCGATCCAGTGTTGAGGTCTGTGCGCTGGACACGAGATTGCGCACGGCGGCCCACTCCGCAAAGCGCAGCATTCCGACAGTAAAAGCGGCATAGATGAGCATCCAGGCCGGCAGCAGCAGGATCAACAGCGGGTCCCACAGGTAGTAGAGCAGGCCCGCGCCCAAGCTCAGCGCGACGATCAGCAGCGATAAAGCCGCCCGCAGGCCCAGCGCCAGTGTCATCACCCAGGGATTGCGCCCGCTGATCGGCGGCAGAATGCCCAGAATCACCGTCAGGGCACTGTCGGCCAGACTGAAGACCGTGATCACCAGCAGCGCCAGCAGCACTTGCGCCCGGTCTGGGCGAAGACCTGGATCCGCCGCGTAGGCCAGCCAGGCGATGAAGCCCAGCCGCAGCAGCAGCACCAGCAGATGATCGCCCCACATGGCCCGCAGCGTCGCCCACCACTTGCCGCGCACGATCTGCCGAGCGCTCATGTTGGTCAGCAGCAGGTTGTCCCAGGTGCCACCCTCGTACTCCCGGCTGATACTGGCAGCGGCCAGCGCCAGCGTCACCAGGGTGACGACGGCGTACATGGCGACGTGCATGACGATGAGCAGCACCAAACCCACGTTGCCCAGGCCCAGGACCAGTTGCCGGATCCGCCAGGGCTGAAACATCCAGCCACAGGAAGCCGACCACCAGGTAAAACAGGCCGGTTAGCAGGGCCGGGATCAGCATGACCATCGCCAGGGCGATCCAGAACCAGCCCGCGCGCCCATTGCGGATAATTTGCTGCTGGTGTTTGAGTTCGGCCCACATCACCGGGTTATCGACCGTCACCGTTGTTCAGCCTCCATGCTCTGCCTCAGGCAGTGTATCATAGCTTAACGCTTTTGCGCCTGAAGACTTGATGCTATTGGGCGCTGATGACCGGACCATACGAGGAAAACAGGCTATACTCACTGCCGGGCAATGAATTACCTAGCAAACACCCAAATCCCTTCGGGATTGACAGGTCGCCGCGAGTCCCGCAGGGACTTGGGACGTCAGCCGTCGGCGGCGATGTCTGGCCGAATTGTCCAGAACGCACGTTCATAGTCTAAAGAGCATTTGACCTACAATTATGACCGACACGACCCGGCCCAACATTATTTTGATGATTACCGACCAGCAGCGCTACGATACCATCCGGGCGCTGGGCTTCCCCTATATGGACACGCCCACGCTCGACCGGCTGGTCGCAGAAGGCACGAGCTTCAGCAACTGCTTCATCACCGCGCCCTCCTGCGCGCCTTCGCGCGGCAGCCTCTTCACCGGCTATTATCCACACGTGACCGGCATCCTCAAGAACAAGGATCGCTGGACGCATTCCTGGGTCGAGCTGCTGGCCGAGGCCGGGTATCACTGCGTCAACGTCGGCAAGATGCACAGCTACCCCTGGGAGACTCCGCTGGGCTTCCACGAGCGCTACGTCGTCGAGAACAAGGACCGCTACCTGGAAGGCCGCTTCTATTTCGACGAATGGGACAAAGGGCTGCAAGCGCGTGGGCTGGTCAAGCAGCAGCGCGAACAGTACCGGACTCACGCCGATTACCGCGAGCGCCTGGGAGCCTTCGAGTGGGAACTGCCGCCGGAAATGCAGTCGGATAACTTCGTCGGCGAGCATGGCGCAGTGGTGGCTGAGGACCTATCCGCAGACGCAGCCGTTGTTCATGCAGATCGGTTTTCCTGGCCCGCATCCGCCCTATGACCCCACGCCGGACTACGCCGAAGCTTACATGGAAAAAGACCTGCCTCTGCCTGAAGTGACGCAGGAGGATTTGGACGGCCAGCCGCCCGCCTTCAAGCAGCTTCGCCAGCACAATTTCGCCATCGACCACGACTTTATCGTGCATCTCGATCAGCCAACCGAAGCGCAGTTGCAGCGCCAGCGTGCCTACTATCTGGCAAACGTCAGCATGATCGACACACAGGTCGGCCAGATACTGAACACGCTGGACGAACGCGGCTATCTCGATAACAGTGTCGTCATTTTCACATCCGATCATGGCGACTGCCTGGGCGATCACGGCCACAGCCAGAAGTGGACCATGTACGACATCATCACCCGCGTGCCGCTGATCGTCTGGTCGCCGGGCTTGGTTCAGGCCGGGCAGCGCCGCGACGAACTCTGCCAGTTGATGGACCTGGGCCGCACCGTGCTCGATCTCGCCGGGGTTGAGCCGCCGGAGACCATGCAGGCCGAATCCCTGCTGCCCGCGCTGGAGGGCGATGCTCACTGGACCGGGCGCGAGCGCGTCTTCGCCGAGCATGTGCCAGATGGCATCTACGAGGGACCCTATATGACGATGGTCCGCGACCGGCAGTGGAAGCTGGTTCATTTTGTGGACGAGGCCGAGGGCCAGCTCTTCGACCTGAGCGCCGACCCGGATGAAGTGCATAATCTCTGGCCGGACCCGCAGTACAAAGCGATCCGCCAGAAGCTGCTGCTCGACATCTTGAACTGGCGCGTCCGCAGCACGCAGCAGACCGCCGATTTATTCAGCCAGTCCCGTTAACTGACACAGTGAGGACAGAAATCGTGTTTGAAAACCTACCCAGAACATCCAGGCGGTCATGGCTTGGGATTGGTCCCAGTTCGAACCCTACTTCAAGGACCTGGAAGCGCGTGATCTGACGGCGGACAGCGTCGATCAGTGGCTGGGCGATTGGAGCCGCGTGGCCGAACTGCTCAGCGAGGTCAGTTCGCGTCTGCACGTGGCGACCACGCAGGATACCACCGACAAAGCCGCCGAGGACGCCTACACGCGCTACCTGGAGCAGCTTCGCCCGCCTTTTATCGCCGCCGACCAGCGCTTGAAAGAGAAACTGCTCGCCAGCGGCCTGGAACCGGCGGACTTTGCCGTCCCGCTGCGGCAGATGCGCGCCGAGGCTGAAATCTTCCGTGAGGAGAATATCCCGCTGTTCACTCAGCTCAGCAAGCTGGGCCTGGAGTACGACCGCATCGCCGGGGCGCAAAGCGTCGAATGGCAGGGCGAGCAGCTTACCCTCGTGCAGGCCTATGACCGGATGAGCAAGATCGACCGTGACCAGGCCGAAGCGCTCTGGCGCAGCATCGCGGCGCGGCATTTGCAGGACCGCGAGAGCCTCAACGCATTGTGGCAGAAGCTGCTCGAACTGCGCGTGCAGATCGCCGAAAACGCCGGTTTCGATAACTTCCGCAGCTACCAGTGGAAGAACTATGGCCGCTTCGATTACACACCCGCCGACTGCGAGACCTTTCAGGCCGCGATTGAAGAGGTCGTCGTGCCCGCCGCCACCCGCGTCTACCAGCGCATCGCGGCAGCGAAAGGCGTGGAGCGCCCGCGCCCCTGGGACATGCTGCGCGATAACGTCTATCCGCCCGCACAGCCGCCGCTGCATCCTTACGAAGCGCCGGAGGACCTGGAGATCATCGGCGAGCGCATCTTCCAGCGGGTGGACCCCAAGCTGGGCGAGTATTTCGGCATCATGCGCCGCGAAGGTCTGCTGGACCTGCCCAACCGCAGCGGTAAAGGCCCTGGCGGCTACTGCACACGCTTCCTGGTGACACAGCGGCCCTTTATCTTCATGAACGCCGTTGGCTCCGAAGGCGATGTGCGCACGCTCATGCACGAATCCGGGCACGCTTTTCACGGCTTCGAAAGCTTCAGCCTGCCCTACATCCAGCAGAAGGATTACCCCATCGAATTCGCCGAGGTGGCCTCAATGTCGATGGAACTGCTCTCCTCACCCTACTGGGCCGCGCGCGAAGGCGGCTACTACAGCGACGAAGAAGTCGCCTATGCCCGCCGCCAGCACCTGGAGGGCATCCTGCTCTTCTGGCCCTTCATGGCGGTGGTCGATGCCTTCCAGCACTGGGTCTATACCCACGTCGAGGACGCGATGGACCCGGCCCAATGTGACGCCCAATGGGGCGAATTGTTCGACCGCTTCATCCCCGGCATGGATTGGTCCGGCCTGGAGGACATGAAAGTCACCGGCTGGCATCGCAAGCTGCACATCTTCCAGATTCCGTTCTACTACGTCGATTACGGGCTGGCGCAGTTAGGTGCGGTCCAGGTCTGGCGCAATGCCCAGTCGGATCAGGCTCGCGCGGTGGCGCAGTACCGTCAGGCGCTGGCCCTGGGCGGCATGGCCCCCCTGCCGGACCTGTTCGCCACTGCCGGGGCACGTTTCGCCTTCGATGTGCCCATCCTGCGCGAGGCGGTGGACCTGATCGAATCGACGCTGGATACTTTGGATTGATGCCAACGGGCACAGCCTGCTGTGCTCCTACGAAACCTGGATATTTTGCGACGTAGGGACACGGCAATGCCGTGTCCTCATTGGAAAGGCCATGATCACCTATGGACGAATCTACCCTGCGCGAGACTCTGCGCGCTTACATCACCCGTGAACTGGTCCGCGACGAAAGCTATGCGCTGAGCGATTCCGAAGGCATCATCAGCGGCGGCCTGATGGACTCCTTTGCCCTGGCGGAGTTCGCCGTCTACGTCGAATCCGAGTTCGGCGTCTACATCCCCGACCCGGACCTGACCGTCGCCAAGATGGACACGCTCGACCAGATGGTGGCACGTGTCATGCGGGACCTGTAGCGATGGCGCTCAAGGGCGTCATTTTCGACTGCGATGGCCTGCTGATCGACACCGAGACGCCGGAATTCGAGACCTGGCAAGAGGTCTTCGAAGCGCACGGAACCACGCTCTCGCGGACGTTCTGGCAAACGATTATCGGCTCCGGCGCAGGCTTCGACATCTACGCGATACTGGAATCGCAGTGCGGCCACCCGGTGGATCGAGAAGCCATCCGCAGCGCGCGCAGGCCGCGTCACGAAGCGATGATCCGTGCCGGAGGGCTGCTGCCGGGCGTCCTCAAGGCGATCCAGACCGCACAGCGGATGAAGCTCAAGCTGGCGCTCGCCTCCAGTTCGTCCGCCGCCTGGGTGAACTGGTGCCTGGATTCATTTGAACTGCGATCCTACTTCGACGTGGTGGTCACAAAGGACGATGTCAGCGTCACCAAACCAGACCCGGAACTCTACCTGCTGGCGCTGGACCGCCTGGGACTCGTCGCCTCGGAAGCCATCGCCCTGGAGGATTCGGCCAACGGGGTACGGGCGGCGGTGCGCGCCGGGATTTTCTGCATCGTGGTCCCTAATCCTATGACTGCCGACATGGATCTGAGCCACGCCAGCCGTCAACTGGACAGCCTCGAAGCGCTGGACTTACCCGCGCTCAGCGCCGAATTCTAGTCGGCCTGCTGCCCGGCATTATCGTCCAGGTACACACTGTTTGACGGCTCCCAGGCCGGGACGCAGATCGCCAGCAGTTCGAGATCCGTATTCCCCTGGTTGCTGATCTTGTGAACGAGCGGCGGGCGGGATCAACACGCTCTCGCCCGGCCCGATGACTCGTGTCTCGTCGCCCAGTTCCATGAGTCCCTGCCCGGCCAGGATGACGTAGCTCTCTTCAGCGACCGGGTGATAATGCCGCAGCGCCGCTTTCCCTGGCGGAATGACGATATGCGCCACGCTGTGCCCGGCATTCTCCGGCCCGGCAGCCCTGCCGATCAGTTCGTAGACGACCTCGCCGTGCGGGGTCTTCAGCGGCGTAACGCTGTCTTTGGCTGCTGATGTGCACTCGTCATTAACCTCACAAAATACGCATTGTTGACAATACACCGGTTGTGCGACATACCTGCTTTAGGGGCACAGGCAGCGCCCTGTCCATTCGGCACACGCCATCAGGACTATAGACTATGCCACACCCAAAAGCCTTATCGAGGAAACTCAACCACCCGCATCTCGAACAGGTCCGGCGCATACTGCCAGTAGGTCCCGTGCGTGCCACCTTGAACCACCAGCAGCGCGGTATGCTCGCCGCCAGCAATCAACTGCAAATGCGCTGTGGGATAAGCCGGTTCGCGGGTGCCATAGATCAGCAGCACCGGACGCGGCGTGATCTGGCCGATGACCGAAATCGGGCTGAGAGCGCTCAGGTCCAGGCCGGTCGCCAACCGGTAGGCGACTGAAGCCCCGGCGTGATAGAGCGGACGATACCAGGAGGACCCCGCCACGTCGTCCACCGCGTCGGCAAAATGCGCATAGCCGCCCATCGTAATCACGGCGTGAATCTGCGGGTAGCGGGCTGCCGCCATCGTCGCCGTCGCGCCCCCGGCGGAGAAACCGAAAATGCCGATTTTGTCCGGGTCCACATCGGCGCGGCTGTTGAGGTAGTCCAGCGCATCGCCCACTTCAATCGCTTCGGTATAACCCAGGCTGTTGACCTTGCCCAGGCAGTTGGCGCGACTCGTAGTTGAAGAGGCCGTAGCCCGCATCGTGCAGCAGGACGAATTCCTGCATCCAGTTACCAGGGCCGCTGCCCATCACGGGCGGGATAATGATCGTGACGCCGTTGCTGCCGGGGACGAAATAGCCCCGGACCTCGCCGCCCAGGGCTGAAGAATAAAAGCGGACCGCCTCGTAATCGGACATCCCGGCTGTATCAGGTGGAGAATCCGGGCCGCAGGGCGTATGCGTCAGGGTCCAGAGCGTGACGAAGCCCAGCGCGAAGGGGGCGAAGCCCAGCAGGAAAATCAGGACAATGGCGAAAATCCGCAGGATGCGGACAATCCGCCGCCGCCGTTCGGGACTCATCGACTCTACAACTCCGCCTCGCGTGGCTCACAATCCGCAGCCTTAAAGCCCCTCGCCTGTCGTAAGCTGCTTTGCTCCCCCTCTCTGTGTCGGGGGTTAAGCGAAAAGCTCATGGCCGCCGGAAGACGTAGCCGACCCCCTGCTGGGTGTGAATGTAGCGCGGGCTTTCCGGCGTGGGTTCCAGTTTCTTGCGCAGACGGCTGACGTTGACCCACAGGTACTGCGTCTCCGCCTGATATTCCGGCCCCCAGACCTTATCGAGAAGCTGCTTATGCGTCAGCACCTGATTCTCGTTGATCGCCAGCGTGTGCAGCAGGTCATACTCGATGCGCGTCAGTTCAATGGGCTTGTTGTAGAGGAAGACCTCGCGCCGGGCAAAGTCGATATACAGATCGCCCAGATCCAGCGGTTCGCGCGTCCGCGTCGGGATGTCCATCACGCGCTTGAGGATCACGTCCACCCGGGCCATGAGCCGTTCTTCGCTGATCGGCCCGGTGATGAAGGCATCCGCCCCGAACTGCTTGAGCGCGCGAATTTCCTCGGCTTCGGAGGCTTCGTCGGCCAGCATGAGGATCGGCACCTCAGTGCGCTTGCGCATCCGCTCGCAGATGTCCAGGCTGTTGACGTCCGACATGTTCACGTCCAGCACAATCAGATCCAGCCGGATCGCTTTCACGTCGGTCAGCGCCTCTTCGCCGGATTCGTAGAGCAGCAGTTCGTAGCCTTCAGCATCCAGCCGCTGGCGCAGATTCGCTACCAGCTTCG
Organism: uncultured Chloroflexia bacterium; assembly: GCA_963772595.1. Taxonomy (GTDB): domain Bacteria; phylum Chloroflexota; class Anaerolineae; order Aggregatilineales; family Phototrophicaceae; genus CAVYXZ01. Next base: position 1,339,339 of record CAVYXZ010000007.1, read on the forward strand.
ACTGCCCCTCGACAATCATGATCGCTTTGGGCTGGCGGCGCTGCACGCTGTAGCCGCCGGGACGCGGCACCGGGCGCGAATCGCTCTCGTCTTCGACCGTGTCCAACTGCTGCGCGGGCCGGATGATCTCCGGGCGCGGTGGAGCCTGCACGACCGCGACGTCGCCGCCCCGGATGGTCGGCAGCGCAATCCTGACCGTTGTGCCATCGCCCATCGCGCTTTCGGCCCAGATGCGCCCGCCGTGCCGGTTGACCAGCTCGCGGCTGATGTAGAGGCCCAGGCCAATCGGATCGGTCGCGTCGGTATCGCTGCGGTTGAAGGGGTCGAAAAGCTGGCTGAGCTTATCCTGCGGCGTGCCCGCGCCCTGATCCTCGACCACGATATGCACTTCCGTGTCGTGATCTTCCAGCCGGGCGGTGATCGGCGCGCCTTTAGGCGAATATTCCAGCGCATTATGCAGCACATTGCAGATCACGCGCTCGATGCGAATCTCGTCCACTTTGACCAGCGGCAGCCGGGCCGGAGCCTCGACCTGAATCTGCCGCCGCACCTCGCTAAAGAGGCGGTTATCCAGCGCGCGCTGCAAAATCTCATAGAGATCGCTCTCCTCGCGTTCCAGCGCCAGGCCGGTCACTTCCAGATTGTACATATCCAGGAAGTTTTCCCACAATTCGCCCACCTGCTCAATGCTGATCTCGATCTGCCGTAGGAAGCGGCTGCGCTCGCGGTTGCTGAAGCGCGTGTGGTTGGATTGCAGCGTGCTGACGAGACCGCGCAATTCGGCGTGCGGCACGCGAATTTGCTCCGACATCAGGTCCAGCAGCGAACGCTGGGTGCTGAACATCTTCTTGAAGCGCGTGTTATCACGCACGATGCCGATCCAGCCCAGGTAATCGTTATTGAGCGTGCTGATGATCTCGGCGAATTCGACCAGCAGTTCGCGGTCCGGGTTCGCCAGTGTGAGGTCCAGCACGGTGTAATTCTCGTCGCCTTCGTTGGCGATGGCGTGCGCCGCATCGTCCAGCAGAACGCGCACCTGGTCCGGGTCGTGAGTTTCCTGCGCCAGACGATCCAGCAGATAATCGCTGTTCCGGCTGAGGACATCGCCGGGGGTGATGCCGGTCAGTTCGGTAAACTGCGGGTTGCAGAAGGCCACCTGCCCGGTGTTATCCACGAAGAAGATGCCCTCGTAGATGCTGCGCAGGATGGCTTCCAGGCGGCCACCCTTCTCGCTCATCGCAGTCGTCAGCGTGTTGCGCACCAGCGCCTGACCGGCAGCGTGCGCCAGGCTTTTCATCAGGTTGACGTCTTCCAGACCGAACTGTCGGCTGCCCGCCGGAACGGCCACGACCGCACCCGCCAGCCGCGCCGAATCGGTAATCGGGAAGAGCATCATATCCTGGCCGCGCAGCGCCCGGTACAGCGGACCCAGCGCATTATTCTGACCCCGGCCCATGCGCAGCGTCACCTGAAGATCGTCGTCCAGGCCGTCGTACAACTGGTCGGCCAGGCCGTTAGCGTGCAGCTCGCGGAAGCGTGCATCGACTTCCGGGTCGGTAGCGCTGACGATGACATCTTCGGAGGTTTCGTCCGTGTACAACCAGACCAGACAGCCGCTCACGCTGGACAGTTCTTCGACCAGTTCGCGCAGGCTCTCGGCGATGTCTTCGCCGCTGTTGAGCGTAATGAAGCGCTGCCAGGCTTTCAACAGGTGCGAGATCGACTGCACCCGTTTCTCCTGCTCCTCGTAAAGCTGCGCGTTTTCCAGCGCCGTGATGAACTGGGCGGCGAACAACTCGTAGATAATCAGGTCGTCCTGGTCCAGCGGGTTCTCCGGGCTGCCACAGGCCGCCAGCACCCCGTAGGTATAGCCAGGATAGCCCAGCGGCACGGCGATGACCGCCTCAATATCCGGCAGGCCCGCAATCGCCGTGAAGTAGCTGTCCTCTTTGATGTCGGCAAAGGTCTGCACGAAGCCGCTCTGAATCACGCGGCGGAAGGGGTCATACTGGTGCGCGCGAACGCTGGTGGCGTGCAGATTCTCCGCCGTAATGCCCTCCTGCCCGGCGTAGACCTGGAGCATCTCGCCTTCCTGCATCACGATTGCCATGCCGTAGAGGTTAAAGGTCCGGCAGGCCAGGTCAATCGCCTCCGCGACCAGCGTCTGCGGATCGTTAGCCGTATGAAGCTGCCGCGCCAGCGTGGTCAGCGCTTGTAGATTACTGTTGCGGCGGGCCAGGGCGCGGTTCTGACGGCGCTGCTGCAAAACCAGCCGCAAACGGCGGTGCAGTTCTTCCTTATACAGGTCGCCGGTCAGAAAATCGGTCGCCCCGGCTTCCATCAGATCTGTCTGGTAGGCGTTGTCCTGGGTGCGGATAATCACCAGGACCGGAGTCAGCGGGAAGCGGCGGCGAATCTCGCGCACCACGCCGACCATATCGTTGCTGAAGGCCTTTTCATCCAGCATGACCAGTTCAAAATGCGTGTCGCCCAGCATTTCCATCGCTTTGCCGGGGTCATCGACGGTCGAAATGGCATACGCTTCGGGACTCAGGGCATTCACGAGGCTCGACGAGTCATCGCTCACGAGCAGCATTTCGATGGGTTGCGCAATCGTCACCATCGGGCTAATTCCTTTAAGATAAAGCTCGCGTTTCAACTTCTGTTTTTACATTATAGCGCCTATGAGCGGCTATTCGGCCCAATTATCATAATCTTCAATGAAACTTCTATGAAGAATTCCCGCAAGCGCGGGCGAAACGACATGTCTTATGTTGACAACGCTTGAACCATGATATACTCGTCACATGATTACAATGACTGAAACAGGAGGCGGGAATTTGCCAGGGGATACCCGAAATCTCAACCTCAGCGACAAACAGGAGTCAGTTGCCTCGCAAGAAATGAAGGCGATTGACCGGGGGATGCCGCGTCCCTGGAAAGTAGCACTGCGCGTGCTGCAAAAAGAAAACCGCCTGATTTTCGACATGGACCGGCCTATGGTCATCGGACGCATGGACCCGGAACAGGACGTCTTCCCCGACATCGACCTGGGGCCGTATAACGCCGATGAAATGGGCGTTTCGCGCGAACACATGCTGCTGAAGCTGGATGGCGACCGCATCATGGCCCAGGACAACGGCAGCAGCAACGGCACGCTGCTCAACCACGAACGCATGAAGCCCAAAACCGATTACCCTATCCGCGATGGGGATGAAATTCAACTGGGCCTGATGAAGCTCAAAATTGAGCTGCTTATGAACCCCTATACGGCTTTCTAAGAGTTTCCACTCATTTTCGTTGACAGCCAGCCAGAACCCGAATATCCTCAATCCATACGAATGCAGGATTGAGGCTCACAGACAAATGGACTTTCTGGAACGTCGTAAAGCTGAACAACAGGTCCGCAGCGAAGGGCGTCTGCCATCCGGTCAATCGCTCACACTCAAATTCCCCGTGCTGACCGCCAGCCGCAACCCGGTCTTTGACCCGGCTTCCTGGGATCTCAAGGTCTTCGGCGCGGTCGAACGTGAGATGAGCTGGTCCTGGAAAGAGTTCACCGACCTGCCTACGAAGGTCCAGACCAACGATATTCACTGCGTCACTCGCTGGAGCAAATTTGACACGGTCTGGGAAGGCGTGCCCTTCGTCGATTTCGTCAAGCTTTTCAGCGTACATCCGGCAGCGCGCTACGTCATCGCCCACTGCGATTTCGGCTACTCGACCAACCTGCCGCTCGCCGTCATGATGGATGACGATGTCCTGCTGGCCTATAAGTACGACGGCAAGCCGCTGGAACCGGATCACGGCGGTCCGATGCGCACGCTGGTGCCCAAGCGCTACTTCTGGAAAAGCGCCAAGTTTGTCCGCGCCATCGAGTTCAGCGTTGAGGACAAGCCGGGCTACTGGGAAGTGCGCGGCTATCACAACGACGGCGACCCCTTCAAAGAGGAGCGCTACGGCTCACGCGGCTTCTTTTAGCACTTCAGCCTGTCAGCCTGTTGGCGAGCGCGTGAACTTTCCATCTTCACTCTCAATTCGTAGGGATACGGCACCGCTGTGTCCGTTCTTGTTTGCTAACAGCATGGGGCCTCTATTCCCCCAGCGCGAAAGTCAGCATCGACTCTGCATCCTGCAACGCCTCGCCTTTGACCCAGGCGGCCTCAAAAGCGGACTCGCTCAGCCGGTCACGCATCGTTTCTGTCAGCGGCGTGATTTGCGCGATCAGGGCCGGGTCCAGATGACCAAAACGGATACGTGAGTGCAGAAAGTCGATGATTGCCAGGAGCGTAACAGCATGGTCATTGTGCTGCTGGGCCACAGCGAGCTGCGCAGATGCGATCACGCAGTGCAGCACATCCGCAGAAAACGGCGTCCCCCATTCCGGGGCCATGCTGCTAAACTGTCGCATGAATTGACGGTAGCCGCTGAGACTATCAGACAGATAGTCGGCAGCAAGCGGCAAGTCACCCTGCGCCAGGGCCACCCGCCCCAGGCAGGTGCGCAATTCCATGATCGCACGCCGGTTGCCGATCTCCTCGTAGAGTGCCAGGGCCTCATCGAAAGCAGTCGCTGATTCCTCCAGGTCTTCCTGGTAGAGCAGGACGTAGCCTAACTGAAGCAGCCAATCGGCAATCCCGACTCGCACACCCGCCTCACGGGAAATGCGGACGCTTTCGCTAATGCGTTCATAGGCCTCGTCCAGACGGCCTTCGTCCAGGGCAATGCGTCCCAGATTGCCCTGCGCGTACACAATGGCATCAAGATTGCCCGACGAGCGATAGGCTTCCGTACTGAAATTAAAAAGCGCTGCGGCTTCGTCCCGGTAGCCCGCCTGAAACAAACGGTCGCCAAATAGCCAGTGTAAACCGATAAAGCGGCCCGGTTGGCCGAGATGATCCCAATCCTTCATCAGTTCGCGGGCCTGTTCGAAATGTTCGCGGGCCTTGTCCAGGTCCGGTTCAGCTTGCATGAAGAGTTCGTGCATCCGCATGATCGCTGTTGGGTGCTCCAGGCGGTAGGCCATAACCGCGCCACGCTTCGAGTAGACGGAAGCATCGGAGAAGCGCCCCTGCAACGCTGTATAGGTGGCACAGGACATCAACGACTGACATAACCAGTAGTTGTCCGCCTCAGGGGCGATGGCCTGGGCCGCTTTGTGCCAGTGTTCCCCCTCTTGATAGTAACCATAGCGCAGCAGCGGGTAGAACAGGTGGTGGAGCAGTTCTAAAGCCAGTTCCCAGCGCCCTGTGTCTATCGTCCAGGCGATAGCCGTGCGGAAGTTATCGATTTCATCCTCAAAGTAGCGGTGAGCGCCCTGGTTCAGAATTCCCTCGACCCGGTCGAAAAATCGTGCCACCACCTGTTTGCAGGCGTCCACGTGGCGCAGGTGTGTTTCGTCCTCCAGGCCTGATTCGCGCAGTTTCGCCTCGGCGTACTGGCGGATCAATTCGTGCATATCATAGCGGCCCTCGCTTGCCGTGCGCAGCAGCGATTTCTCGACCAGCGACCGCAGCAGCGGCAGAGTCGCCCCGGCTACCGGCTCCGATTCTTCTGTCGTCCAGCCACCCCGAAAGACTGAGAGCCGCATCAGGGCGTCCTGCTCAGCCTCGCTCAGCAGCGCCCAGGAATGATCGAAGACCGCGCGCAGGCTGCGGTGACGCTCCGGCAGATTGCGCAGGTTGGCTGCCAGAAAGTCGATGTCCTGGCGGATGTGCTCGGCGATTTGCGCGCAGGACATCATCGGAGTCCAGCCCGCTGCCAGTTCCAGCGCCAGCGGCAGATTCTCCACCAACTGGCAGATTTCCGTGACTTCGCCTGCCTGCTCATCCAGCCGGAAGCTCGATTCGCGGCGGCGTGCCACCTGCCCAAATAACGCGACCGCCTGCGGTTGATCCAGCGCCGGGACGCGATACAGCCATTCTTCCGCGATCTGCATCGCCTCGCGCGAGGTCGCCAGCAGCTTGACGCCGGGGACTTCGACCAGCAGAGTCGAAAACCAGGCCACGCCATCGCCCAACTGCTCGCAGTTATCCAGCACCAGCAGCAGGCTCTGCTGCCGCAAATAGGCGGCTAACTGCTCTTCTGCCGCACCGCTCAGCGTGATGTTCAGGCTTTGCGCGATGGCCGATGGAATCATCGCCGGATCCTCAACCGGGGCCAGCGGCACGAAGACCGCCCCATCGGCGAAAGACTCGCTCAACCGCCGGGCACTTGCGATTGCCAGCGAAGTCTTGCCGATTCCACCGGGTCCTACCAGCGTCAGTAGACGGCATTCCGGTTGGCTCAGCAGGTGGCAAATCTCGTCCAGTTCGTGTTCTCGCCCCAGGAACAACCCGCTCGCCGCCGGGAGCGACGTGACCTTCACTGCCGTGTCACCCGCGCCCGCCATGCCCACCTCGGACAGCGCATCCACCGGGCGCTGACCGCGCGCGCATTCGATGAAGGCATCGCGCCACACTGAGGGCACCGCCAGCGCTTCGCCCAATGTCTGCGCCAGTTCCGACGAGGGACGCCGTTCGTCGGACTCGATTTTCTTGATCGTAGCGACCGCGCAGGCCGCACCGGACGCCAGTTCGCGCTGCGTCAGGTGCAGGGCTTTGCGCCGCTGCTGCACCCAGACGCCAAAGGAGTAGGTCTCCATGCTCCCCCTGTATCCCTTTTTGTATCCCTCACGGTCTACCCCATTGTACCCCAGCAGGGAGACCAACGCGCCCGCCCTTTCGGCTTTAATAGCAGCATCAGATCAAACAGGAGGCAGCAGCATGAACGGGTCCAACTACAGCAGTTCAGGTTTCATCGGCGAATATGCGCACCAGTGGGCCAGCGCCTGGAATTTCGGGGCCTTCGGCAGCGCGCACATCCAGACCCTCGTGCCCAAACAGTTCAGCCGCCCGGCCCAGCCCGAAACGCGCGCAAATTACCGCGACACCGCCCGGAAGTCCAGCCGTTCGTAGTCCCGAACAATCGTAGGGGATGCTCCCGATGCACCACACGCCCGTAGGGGCACAGCCTGCTGTGCCCACAAGAAGGAGCCGCAGCGATGATGATTGACCACAAGTACAACACCGGCCTGTTTCCGTATACCCGGCCCATCCACCGGATGCAGATCGTCCCGGCGCACCGGGCCGATTGCGAGGACGTGCTGCGGCTTTTCGGCGCGCTGCACCGCTACAACGCCGCGCTGGACCCGCTGTTCGCCCTGGCTGAAGGCTGGCAGGCACTGCTGCGCGAGGACTTCCAGGCGACCTGGAACGCGCCGGACAAACTCTGGCTGCTGGTCAAGGTGGGCAACGAGCCGGTCGGCCTGTTGATCGCCGGAGTCCACAGCGACTCGCCCATGTTCCAGCACCGCCGTTGGGTCGAGGTCGAGGGCCTGTACGTGGCCGATACCCATCGCAAGCTGGGAATCGCCCGCAAGCTGCTCCGGCGCGCCTACGATTGGGCCGACTCGCTGAACCTGCCCCGCGTCCAGCTTTACGTCACCGCCAGCAATATCCGCGCCCAATCGCTCTACGAAGATGAAGGCTTCGCCACCAGCCAGGCCATCATGCGCAAGAGTTTGTAGATGAGGAGATCATCATGAACACGAATAAAGCGCTCGTTCAGGATTTTATCGAGGAGGTGCTGGTCCGGGGCAAGCTGGACCGCATCGCCGAATACTGTCTGCCGGGGTCCCTGCTGGCAGGCGGGCTGGCTGGTCAGTTCACCGTCATCCGCACGGCCTTCCCCGACCTTCGCTACAGTATCGACTCCCTGCTGGCGGAAGGCGATCAGGTCATCGTCCGCAGCACGATGCAGGCGACTCACAGCGGGCCGCTCATGGGGCTGCCTGTCTTCGGCAAATTGCAGACGCCGATCCTGCCCAGCGGCAGGACCATCGTGGTGACAGCCATCGCCATCTACACCCTCAAGGACGGCAGAATCCTCAGCGTGGCCCAGGAGTTCGACCAGATCGGAATGCTGCTGCAAATGGGCTGGACGATCACACCACCGGAGGGAATATCACAGGAGGCGCGCATGGCGGCAGACTGAGCTTTATCCCAATTTATCCCAAATCTGACCCTGCATATCACAAAAATGAGGAGATAAATCGCATGACCCCGGAAGAACGCAAACAACTGGTGACCAGTATGATCGAAGACCGCCTCAAAGCAGGCAGTACCGACGGCATGGAGGAACATCCCGGCCTGCGCGAGATCATCCCCACCGTCGAACGTGTCTCACAAGCCCTGAGCAACCGCAGTGTCAGCTTTCCGCTGGTGATCTGCGAAGGCGAATGGGTCGCTGTGCGGGCCGTCTTCAGCGGCACACATGTAGGCGATCTCTTCGGTAATCCGGCCACCGGCAAACACCTGGAATATGAAGTGCTCATGTTTAACCGCGTGGTCGATGGCAAGATCGTCAAGCAGCACTCGGTCGCCAACGTGCCACAGATTCAGGAAGCCATTGAGGCTTAGTCACCGGACAGGGACGGGCTGGGCCTGTCCCTGTCTTTCCCCTATAGTCTTGAACAGCAGGAGAAAAGATCATGATCCACAGCGACACAAGGGCCTTCGAAGCGCTGGGCCGCCACAAGTTTATCTGCCTGACGACCTTCCGGCGCAGCGGCACAGCGGTTCCCACGCCCGTGACCTATGCCCCGCTGGGCGACAAGCTCTACGTCATCACTGGCGGCAGCACCGGCAAGGTCAAGCGGCTGCGTCACAGCAGCCAGGTAACGGTCGCCCCCTGCGATCCGCGCGGCACCGTCCTGGGCGAGTCCATTCCGGCGCAAGGCCGCGTGTTGAGCGCGGATGAGGCCCGTGCGCTGCGCTCCAGGTTGCATTTCGGCGCGCCTAAACTCGTCATGTTCGTCTTCAACCGCTTGCGTGATCTGCGTTCCGGCGGCAACGTCTACCTTGAAATTTCCGTCTGACCCCGTGTAGCGACTTTGACCTCACGCCTGAACCATCACGTCAGATGGCGAGGGTCCGGGAGTGAGGTCAAGCGCAGAGGAATGCCCTACTTGAGGATTTTCACTGCGGAGAGGTCCGCGTATTTCAACAACAGTTCGTAGGTGCAGGCCGTGAATTCGACGATCCCGGCCCCGTTGTTTCCATCGTCAATCCGCACCGTGCTCAGCCGTTTGCCCTCCGGCGGTGTGGCGTAGAAGTTGAGCAAATCCGTGATGCTGGCAATGGCCTCGTGCATCCGCTTGTGGGCACTGGTCTTGCCCGCGTCGATAGCGATGGACAGGCCCAGGGGCGCACCCGGCACAAACCAGGTATAAAAGGGGAACCTGATGTCCACATTAATATCCTCAGCAGTGGGTTCCAGCGTTCCATTATGGACCACCAGGCCAAAGCTAGCGTCGATGTCCACATCAGGATCCGGGAAATGCTTGACGGCACTCTTGAGGCTCAGGCTCAGGTGAATACGCCCCGGCGAAAAGCTGACCGCAATGCCCGGATCGCTGCTAAAATATAGAGTTGAGTCATTGTTGATGCTCTGCCGCACCGGCGCAAGAATGGCCGACTGCGGGTTGGCAATGTCGTAAGTCTCACAGCTTGAGCGGTCAACGCTCACCTCCACCGAGCCTAAAAAGCGGCTTGCCTGCCCGGCATATGCGCTGAGGCGATAGATCGAAGTGTGCGTCGGATGCACGATCCGCGTGCTGCTTTTGGGAACGTTCTGGCCGTTCAAGGTGATATGGACTGCGGAAGGCGCGCTGACCGTCCAGTTGAGCACCGACGCGCCGAAGGGACCAATGGCCGTCGGTTTCGCCGTGAAGGCTTTGAGCGTGACTTCATCAAGAATACTAAACACATCGTCGTTCAGCGGATCATCAGAACCCAACAATGGCATGACTGCACCTACCTTTCAAAGACTCCATGAATAAACAGCATCAACCTGTTCAGGCTTTGGGACTATAGGAATATGGTCGTAAGCTGGAGCGACACAGCAGCCTGTGTCAGGCGAAGGCCCCCACCAGGGCGAGCAGATCGTGTTCGCCCTCCGCCTCGCACAGGGCGGCGATCACCTCATCGGGCAGCAGGAACCATTCCGGGGAAATGCGGTAGCTTTGCAGCGCATCGTGGACCATGCGCTCGGTCTTGCGGGCGAACATCGTGGGAACGGTATGAAGCAGCGTTAAATCCAGCACGCCAGGAACGTCCAACTGCTCGATGCGCTTGACCGGGTGCTTCGAGATTCCAATCTTATGATAGCCCAGCGCCGATTTGGCCAGATACAACTCCTGACCGTACATCGCCGGGCCTGTACAACTCCGAGACCCTTGCATGGTTCACAACTCGTATGAATTGCGTTTCCATTATAGCGCACAACTGTGCGTATGGGGGTAGGAAAAGCAGATGAGCATTTCAGCTAATCAGCAGATCAGCCAGTCACGCTTAAGAGCAAAAACGAGGTCCTGCGTAGGGGCGATGCTTGCGTCGCCCGATAGCTCAATCAGGGCAATCAGCCAGTTAGCGAATTAGCAATTCAGCCAGTCAGCTTAAGAGCACTACGAGTTCATGCGTAGGGATGCCCCGCTGCGCACAGCGTCGTTTTTGCTACCGCGCTATATATCTATCAATCTGTCTTGCTGAGACGCTGAATTGCTATCGAGCTAAACAGCTAAGATGCTATCCTGCTGAAGGGCTGACAAGCTGACTGGCTGAATTGCTATCTGGCTATCCAGCTTACTCGCTTCCGCGCCGTGACCTGCACGATGTCGTAGGGGTTGATGTACAGCGCCCATTCGGAGAGGCCGAGCGCTTTCTCGCCCAGCCGCAGCAGCGAGGCCATCCAGGGGAAATACATGCCCAGCCGGTCGCGGAACAGGCTCAGCGGCACGTACTTGCCGATATGCCGCACATTGACGACCTCGAAACCGGCCTCGTTCAACATGCGCGTCAGCGTCTTGATCGAGAAGTAGTAGACGTGTTCTTCGGAGAGTTTGTAACCGACCCAGCGTTTTCCGGCCAGCCGTGCCGGGAGGCTGTCCACATCCGGCGTCGCCAGCGAGATCATCCCGCCGGGCCGCAGCAGCCGGGCCGCCTCGCGCACATAGGCCACCGGGTCCGGCACATGTTCGATCACATCCCACATCGTCAGCAGATCATAGGCCTCGCCCGGCAGGTCCAGGCCGGTCAGCGCGCCTTCGTGCGCCGTCAGGCCGAACTCGCGGCGCGCATAGGCCACGCCATAGGTGGACACGTCCAGCCCCTCGACCGTCCAGCCGCGTTTGTGCGCCTCGTCGATGAAAAAGCCGGTCGCGCAGCCTACGTCCAGCAGCCTGCCCGGTTGAATGAAGCCTTCCAGATGCCTCAGCCGCCGCTGCGCCGTTTTGCGGATGTTGGCCTCGTCGTGAATGTAATTGCTGTAGCCTACCACACCCGATTTATTATTGTGGAAATAGGTCTCGCCATAAAGCGAGTAGAGTTCTTCGGGGTCCGGGCGCGGGCTGACGTAGACAAAGCCGCAGTTCTGACACTGCACCAGCCCCAGACCGTTTTCCGGGCAGTAAGGCTCCCGCGAGTCGCTGCCGCAGAGATTACAGGGGATGTCCTTACGAACGACATCGCCACGAACACGCGGCGAATACGCGCTAGGTTCTTCGCCCAAGATACCATTCCTTATCTAACGGGTCTGGGAGTACAGGGCATTCTACCCCAGTCTTTTTTCAGGAACAAGCGCTGGTTGTCATGCCGGGTTGGTGATCTCTGACCTTCGTACCGGGGGCACAATCGAGGCATCATACATAAAAATCTGGAGGAGTGGCATGATCGACCCCGACTTGATTGACTGGCTCCTGAAGGCTGAAAGCCCTTCTATCCGCTACTTCACCTACCGCGATCTGCTGGATCGCGCGCCTGCCGATCCTGCCCTGCAAGCAGCACAGCGCGAATTAATGTGCAGCGGCCCGGTACCCGCGATTCTCACCGGGCAAAGTCCGGCAGGCCATTGGGCCGGTGAGCAGAGCTACTATACCCCCAAATATACCAGCACACACTGGAGCATGATGCTGCTGATAGAACTCGGCGTCGATTGCGGTGATCCGCGCTTCCAGCGGGGCATTGACTTCATGCTGGCGGATACACAGAAACGGCTTCAGGCTCATCTGGAGGAGCAAAGCTATGGTCTCCTCTGTTTCTGGGGCAACATGCTGCGCTATGCCGTCTATGGGGGCCGCCTGAACGAGGCCGAGACGATCATCAACGGCATCGCCAAAGAGGTTCGGCTGCGCGGCTGGGGCTGCCCGCACAACGCCGAACTGTCCTGCGCCTGGGGCGTGGCCCGCGCACTGTGGGGCCTGGCGGAGATTCCGGCGGTGCTGCGCAGCCCGCGTGTGCAGTCGCTCATCGAGCAGGGCCTGGATTACCTGCTGGGGTCCTATGCGCTGGCTGAGGCCGACTACCCCACGCCGGGCACGGCCCATAAGCTGTGGCACAAGCTCAACTTCCCGCTCTTTTACCAGACGGACATCCTCTTCGTGCTGCACGTCGTCGCCGAACTGGACGCCCTGGATCATCCCGGCGCACAGCCCGCGCTCGATTGGCTGCGTTCGAAGCGGCAGGCAAACGGGCACTGGCGCGGGGTCAGCCCCTACAGCAGCCGCACCTGGGCTAACCTGGGAGATAGCGACCGCTGGGTCTCGCTCTACGCGGCGCGTGTCCTCAAAGGCAGCCCAAGAATCACGACTCAGTGCGCTTGACCGAGCTTTCGCCTATGAACGACTGCAACCACGCCTCAGTCTCATATGGCGTGCGCAGATGAACCTTGCGAACATGGGCATATTCAGGCGCTTGAAACAGCCGTAAATAATCCCGTCGTCTTCGCCGGTAGGTCTTCAGCGCCCAGACAAAGAGCGAATCACGCGTGAACTGGGACCACAAGCGTTCCTGATTCACGCCCCACAATTTCTCCTGCGTAATCAACCGTTGTCCTGTTCGCTGGAGTAAGCGCCACAGGATCAAGCGCAGCCGGTAATCCAGCCACACGATCATCTCGGCACGCGGCCACAGGATGTCCCTCACGGCACGATAATTGCCGTCGGTCACCCAGGCATCCTCATCGACCGCTTGCTGCACACGCTCGCGGAACACAGTCGCAGGCACAGGCGTCCACTGCGGCCCCCAGTACAGCGCATCCAGTTCGATATGCGCAACGTCGAGATGCCGCGCCAGTTGACCGGCCAGAGTCGTCTTGCCCGATCCGGTCGTGCCCACGACGATGATCCGTTTTGGCGCTTGATGGATGGATGACATATCGGTTTCTTGATTCCTGGAATTTCGCCACTCAGTATAGCGTATTGGCTAAGCAGCATGGCGAACCGGGGACTTGCGGCTGGCTAGGCGCGAGATAGCAAACATCACCAGCGGCGAAGTCCACCAGCACAGGATGCTCAACTGTGGGTCGATCCAGGCCAGCGGGATTGAAATGACGAACAGCGTCGGGATCACCAGTGCGACCCAGTTGCGCGTACGGATGAAACGGGCATCCAGGTCCGCATCCACCAGACGGTGCCGGATCGTGGCATAACGCCACAGGATACCCATTGTATAGCCGATCAAGGCGACCTCGCCCGCGTAGACGCTCACGCCAAGCGGCAGATACTGATACGCAGCCAGAAAGCTGGCGACGAAGGGCATCAGCGTGATGAACAGCAGAAACAGCATGTTCAGCAGCATCAGGCCGCCATCGTAGCGCCGGATGTAGCCAAAATACCGGTGGTGCGAGGTCCAGTAGATGCCGATGACGACGAAGCTAATCACAAAGCTAGCGAAGTCCGGTGACATCTCGTTGAGCTGGGCCAGCACCTCCGCCGAGGTCAGCACGTTAGCGGCCTGCGGCACCTTCAGATCGATTGCCAGCAGCGTAATGGCGATTGCCATCACCGCATCGCTGAAGAACATGATGCGCTCCAGACCCAGCGCATTCCGATCCACTGCGTCTGCCATATTCGCTCCTTTACTCAGGCTCATTCTGGACGCAAAAAGTGAGGCATAACCAGTGTCGTTATGCCTCAGATTTGGCGCTGAATTTCACCCGGAGCAGTGCTCAGGCCAGGGCCAGTTCCTTCACCTGCAAAGCCGCTTCATCAGCGCTTGGCCCAACGTAGAATACATAGGTTCCCGGTTCAAAGACCCACTGCCGCTGCGTATTGCTGAAATAGCGCAGTTCATCCAGATCGACCGGGATCGAGACGGTCGTCGATTGGCCGGGTTCCAGGTAAACCTTCGCAAAGCCCTTGAGCAGTTTCTTCTGGCGATCTACCGTCGATTGTTTCATGCCGACATACACCTGAACCACCTCAGCACCGGCGATGTCGCCAGTGTTCTTGAGGTCCACCGTGACCATGACCCGGCTATCCTGTGGGTCGAGCCGTGCTTCACCATAGGCCCAGGTCGTGTAGGAAAGCCCGAATCCGAAGGGATAGGCAGGCGTGTAGCCCTTCTTATCGAGGTAGGAATAGCCGTGATACAGATCATAGCTAATCTCTTTGTCGGTGTTGCTGAAGTAGGGCAGATGACTTTGATCCTGCGGGATGCTGAACGGCAGTTTGCCTGAGGGATTTACATCCCCGAACAGAACGCGCGGCAGGGCATTCCCGCCTTCCATGCCGGAGTACCAGCTGTACAGAATAGCGGGAACGACATCGTCCCATTCCTTCGTCATAATCATGCCCCCGCCGATGAGCGTGACAACGGTATTGGGGTTGATCCCCCCAATGCGCTGGATCATCTCAATCTGAGCGGCCTTCAATGAAAGGTTCTTGCGATCCCCACCTAACGAAGTGCCATCCTCTGATTCGAAAAACGGCGTCTCGAAATCGGTCATCGGCCTGCCCAAATTATCATAGCCCATGCTGATCGCCTTGCCGAAGGAGAATTCGCCCTCGTTCTCGGACGGTCCCGATATGTATTCGCCCTCGTCGTGCATATCGTTGCCCACAGCGATAATCACGCAGTCCGCCTTCGATGCTTCGCTGGCCGCTTTGTCGAGGTCGCCCTCATCGCAGAACACGATCTCGGCGTCGGCCCCGAAATAATTACGGAGGCCCTCAAGCAGGGTGACGACATAGGGTGCGTCAATCTTGCTGGACCCCGCGTCGCCGGTATTGGCTCTGTTCCCCAGTTCCCCGGCAAGCAGAATACGCTTGACCGTCTTTGGGAACGGCAGGACAGCGCCCGCGTTCTTGATTAGCACCATTGATTTCTCAGCCACTTCCCGTGCCAGTTCGCTATGTTCCTTGCTGGCGACCAGGTCCATGCTGTAGTGCATCTTCTCCGGGCTGTTTTCGAAGACGAGCAGGGTACGCAGCACCCTCAGCACGGCGGTATCGACCGTCTCTTCAGCGACCCGGCCTTCCTCGACCGCCTTGAGTAAATTACGCTGGTAATGGATCGGCATGGGCATCTCGATATCCAGACCGGCCTCAATCGCCTTCTGGGTATGGCGAACGCCCGCCAGGAAGTCGGAGATGGTGAAGCCTTCGAAGCCCCAGTCATCGCGCAGGATCTCGGTCAGCAGGGTATGGCTCTCGCAGCACTGGTCGTCGTTGAACAGGTTGTAGGCACCCATCACCGAGGCGGCCCCGGCGTCGATACACTTCTTGAAGTGCGCCAGGTAGACCTCGCGCATGGTGCGCTCATCGGCCTTGACGTTCACCCAGAAGCGGGAATTCTCGATATTGTTGACCGCATAGTGCTTGACGCAGGCGATGACGTTGTGCGCCTGGACTCCCTCGGTAAGCGCCTTGCCCATCTCGCCCAGCAGGAAGGGATCCTCGCCATAGGTTTCCTGAGAGCGTCCCCAGGAAGGGTGCCGCAGCAGGTTGATGCAGACGCCGCCGAAATAATTGGCCCCCTGCGCGCGCGCTTCCTGGCCGATGACATCGCCGATCCGCCTTTCAAGCTCCGGGTCAAAGCTGGCACCGCGTGCCATCGACACCGGGAAACAGGTGGAGTGGCCCATCACCACGCCGCGCGGTCCGTCCGTGAACCCAATGGGCGAAACATCCAGCCGAGGGCAGCCATTCGTCTCAATCGGGGTGGGATTATAGAGGTTGTTGTACTTCTGGAAATTGCCTATCGGGTCCCAGTTGCCATTGAGCATCCAGACCTTTTCCTTGAGAGTCATTTGCTCAAGCAGTGCCTGAGCTTTCGCCTCAACCTGTTCACGACTTAAGGTGCAGTCGTCTTTCTTAAACATCGTTTCGATCTCCGAGTGATTTTAGATAAGATATTTACGAGAACACTTTCCTCGTCGGCCAAACTCATTATGAACGCAAAAAAAGAGGCATAACAGAGTAGTTATGCCTCAGATTTTGCGCGGAATTTCATGTTGATCGGAAACGCCTTAGTGCCGCGCCTCCTCGGCCACGCCGTTCGCTTCTGCTTCGCCCCGGTCGCCCGCCCAGAGATGCTGCATCTCCTCGCAGCTTTCCAACAGGTCGTTTAGCTTGCCTTGCGCCAGGACCTTACCGTCCTTCAGGACGATAATCTGATCCGCCCGGCGCAGCGCCGCCTTACGATGTGACACCGCCAGACAGGTCGCCCCCTCGCGCGAGAAGACCCGCTTCCACAACTGCTGCTCGGTTTCCACATCCAGCGCGCTGGACAGATCGTCGAAGATCAGCAGTTCCGGCTCGCGCACGAACATGCGGGAGGCCGCCGTGCGCTGCATCTGCCCGCCGGAAAGGCGCACACCGCGCGGCCCAACCATCGTTTCCAGGCCGTCGTCCAGTTCTTTGAGATCGCGCTCCATCACAGCGGACTTGATCGCGTTGTCAATGCCAGCATCGCGGGTCGGGAAGCCCAGCAGGATGTTGGCCCGCAGCGCATCGCTGAACAGGCGCGGGACCTGCGGTGTATACGAGGTATGCGGTGGCACGAAGAAATCGT
The DNA here is from genome assembly GCA_963772595.1 of uncultured Chloroflexia bacterium. Taxonomy (GTDB): domain Bacteria; phylum Chloroflexota; class Anaerolineae; order Aggregatilineales; family Phototrophicaceae; genus CAVYXZ01. The sequence continues at coordinate 1,356,228 of CAVYXZ010000007.1, forward strand.
CCGGGTCCTCGACCAACCTGCCGTTCCACTGAATATCGCCGCTTTCGGCGGGCAGCAGCCCTTGCAGTGTCCGCAGCAGTGTCGTCTTGCCGGAGCCAATGCGCCCGGTCACGACCGTAAACGAGCCGCGTTCCACGTGCAGGCTGACATCCTCAATACCACGTCCAGAATCAGGATGATGATAGGTCAGGTTATGAACATCCAGCACCCGGAGGTGATCTTCAGCCCGCTTGGGTTTGTATTCGATGTCCGGCAGCGTATCCCGCATGTAAATCTCGTTATTCGCCACCAGCGTTTCGCGCGGCGCGCCATCCAGCAGATATTCCACACGGTCGAAAGACACCGAAATCTGTTTGTAGCGCGCCATCAACATGCCGATGTTGCGCATAAACTGAGTCATGCGTTCCAGATAGAAGATGAACAGCGCGAAATCGCCAACGGTAAAGGTGCCTGCTTGCATCGCCTGCGACGAAAGAATCAGAATCACGCCGGTACCGATGTTGACCGCGTTGAAGAAGATCGAGCCGAGGATTTCTTCGAAGACACGGTCCTTCAGCGCCGTTTTACGCCGTATGTCGTTGAGGCGTTTGAATTCCTCGACGACCGTATCTTCGGCGGTCGCCACTTTGATGCTCTGCACCGCGCCGAAGGTCTCGGCCACGAAACCGACCACGCGGGAAGCGGCCCGGCGGCGTGCCTCGCGGAAGCGCTGCACCTGCTTCATGGTCAAATTCGCCACCAGCGCCACCAGGATCAGCGGTGTAAAGGCCACAATCGTGACCCAGGGGCTGATCGTCAACATGACGTAGATGGCGAAAATCGAGGCGACGGCATGGCCGATAGAGATCTCGACCATACGAAAGAGCAGGCCGATTTCGTCCAGATCGCCCCCAAAGCGGCTGATCGCCTCGCCGGGCGAGGTCGGCATGGGGTTCGCCCCCGGTTTGCTCAACACATGCTCCAGCAGGTTACGGCGCATCAGCGTGAGGATCAGCACCTGGAACAAAACGCGCGAATAGATCATGCTGGTGCGCGATGTCGCTTCGGCCAGGGCGGACGCCACCAGCAAGGCGACCAGCGCCCACAGGCCGAACTGGGCGTCGGACCCATTGGAGATGAAGTTGAAGAACTCGCGCGTCACCAGCCCCCCGGCTTGCAGCATCAGTTGCAGCAGCGACGCCGACACAACCGCCGCCGCGAAGATCCAGGGGCGGAACTTGATGAGCTGCCACAGCAGCTTCCAGTTTTTCCGATCCGTGCCGTTTACGCTCAGTTGATCTTGATCCACCGTAGTTGTGGTCATGCCAGCGCCTCCTCCAACCCGGTTCGGAGCAAGTGATAGAAGTGCGACTCCGGGTCATTCGCCAGCTTCACACGGTCGTCGTGCTCGATCATTTCACCGTTTTCGATAATCATGATTTCGTCGGCCCGCTGCACCGTCACCAGGCGGTGAGCGACAATAATCGCCGTGCGATTGTGCAGCAGCTTGTCAATGGCCCGTTCGATGCGCTGCTCAGTCACCGGGTCCAGCCGCGATGAAGCCTCGTCCAGCACCACCAGGCCGGGGTCCTTCAGAAAGACCCGCGCAAAAGCCACCAACTGCGCCTCACCCGCCGAGAGGCCCGACCCACCGGACGCGATCCGCGAATTCAGACCGTCCGGCAGCAGATCGAACCAGGGACCCAGGTCGAGATCGTAGATCACTTCCAGGATGCGCTCGTCCGGGATACTGTCGTCGAAGAAGGTCAGGTTGTCGCGCACCGACGCGCGGAACAACTGCACATCCTGCGTCACAATGCCCACGCGCTGGCGCAGTTCTTGCAGTGTCGCGTCACGGATGTCCGTCCCACTCAGCCGGATCGCGCCGCCGCTCACGTCATACAGCCGGAACAGCAGACGGGTCAGCGTGGTCTTGCCGCTGCCCGTGCGGCCCAACAGCCCCAGGACCTTGCCCGGTTCCAGCGTAAAGTCGAAATCTTCAAACAGCGGGTCCGCCGGGTTATAGGAGAAATTCATGTGGTCGAATTCCACCTCCAGCGGCCCGGTCGGGATCGGCTTACCAGGGCCGTCCTTGATGCTGGTCGTAATGCTCATCAACTCGTGAACGCGCCCGATGCCCGCACCCGCTTTTTGCAGTTCCTGAATCTGGAAGGTGATCTCACGCATAGGCCGCGTGAGCATGTTGGTATAAGTCACGAAGAGGAAGACCGTCCCGACGGTAATCGCCCCGGCTTGCAGCAGATGGTAGCCCAGCACAAAGACCAGCACCGTGCCGATGGTCACGCACAGCACCACGACCGAGAAGATGATCGAGTTCATCAGGGCTGCTTTTTTCTCCGCCTCAAGCTGAATCTTGCGCAGCACGGAGAATTTGCGCAGCACAAAGGAGACCGCCCCGCTGGAGCGCGTGTCTTCAGTCCCGGCGAGCTGTTCTTCCAGGAAGCCGTAGAACTGTGCCCGCGCTTCCTGAGTCTCGGCCCAGGCCGGGATCGCCAGACTGCGCACCTTGTTCAGTGACCACAAGGTCCCGATAGCGAAGAAAGTCATCGCAATGCCGATAGTCACGCTCTCTGCATACACGACCACCACCACGCCCAGCAGCAGCACGATATTCGCCAGCACCATCACCACAAACTGTGAGAAGAAGTTCGCCACCTGGGTCACGTCGCTGTCCACCCGCTCGATCATCTCGCCAGGGGTGCGCACGTGATGGAAGGTCATGTCCAGGCGCAGGCAGTGCATCGCCAGGTCCGCCCGCATCCAGTTGGTCGCGGTCCAGCCGACGTTCTCGCTGAAATAGACGGCCACGACGGCCACCACCTGTTGCAGCAGCGCCACTACGATAAAGAGTACCGCAATCATTAAGAGATGATTCTCCGTCTGATCGACCGGGACCGGAAAATGCAGCGGAGCCGCCATATTGATCTGCCAGGCTGTGCTGTGCGTCACCGCCGTGTCGATAAACTGCCGGAGAAGCTGAGGGGTATAAAGTTGTAAGCCGATGCTGCCAAATAATAGGAGCGCGGTGATCGCCGCCCGTTCTTTCTGAGGGAGTAAATATCGAATAAGCAGGTCTCGGTATTGAGCTAGATCAGGAATTTGCACCGGAGACCTCCGATAGAACTGTAGGGCGTAGGGTCAGGTTTGTCGTCTTGCATGGTCACGAACCAGCCGAAACTGTGGACTTACTCCTTCTCTAGTTTAATACTAAATGAAATTTAGCTGAACCTTTATTAAACCCTGAGTGCTAAGCCAATGTCAACCCTTGTGGTCCTAATGGCTCTAGGTCCGGTGACCCATTTCTTGTCCAGACCGCCCATACAGGCCATAATATCCGGTGGAGGTCTAAGCCAATGCCCCACATTTTTGTAAGTCACGCCAGCAAGGATGATACCGACCGTCACCCGCCTGCACGACGCGCTCGAAGCCGCCCGGGCCGAATCTGTGGGTCGATCATGAAAGACATCGCCCTCGAGCGACGATCTGGCAGGCACTCCATCGATGACGCCCTGGGCAGCAAAGACTGTGTGCTGCTGGCGCTGTCGCGCACATGCCGTAGACCGTCCCGAAATCGACGCTGAATGGCGCGATGCGATTGCTCGCGTAACCAGCTAGTCACGTCGCGCATCATAGACGATGTCTCACGAGTGAGACTATCCCGGCCGCCTGCGTTTGATCCAGTATGTTAACCTCCATAAGGACTGGATAGCTGGACATCGCCGCTCTGGCAGCAGCGATCAAAGGCGAAGATTTACCCGCCGGTGCGCCGCTCGGCCCATCACGCCACCTGACCGGCTTCGACCCGCGTCTGGTCGCCATCCCCATCAGCGGGCGCGACGAGGACCTGAAACGCGTTGCCGACTGATCTCGATACGCAGCGGCCCACCCAGATTCTGGGCGTGGGCGGCCTGGGCAAGTCGCGGCTGGCGGCGGAACTGGTCGCCACCTACCCGGCGGTCGAGGGTGCGCTCTGGCACACCTGCTCAGAGGTCTCCCGCGCTGACGAGATCCTGGTGGCGCTGCGGCGGCATTTCGACCTTGACCCGCGCCACCGAACGCGAAGCACGTGCTGGCCCAGTTCCAGCACAAACCCGCCTGATCGTCATCGACAACGCCGAATCCGTGCCGCTGGGCGATCCCCGCCGTAGCAATTACGCCGCCCTCATTAACGACATGGCTGCCAGTGGAGCCTATGTCCTGCTGACCAGCCGCGTCGAGTGGGAGGACCTGCACGAACCGCGCCGGATTTATCATCCGCACACACTCACCCCTGAGGCCGCTCGAACAGGTGGTCCGCGACATGGCCGCCGCCTTCGATGCCCCGCCCGAACTGCTGGACTCCGCTGCCGAATTCGCCGAAGCCGCGCTGTATCACGCCGGGTTGATCGACTGGAGCGTCCGCCAGACCCGACGCTTCCCGGTCCGCAAGGTGATTGCTGACCTGCGCGGACTCAATGAAACGCGCACGCAAGAAGCCCTGGACGCCATGATCCACGTCACCATGCGCCAGATGGTCGAGACCGAAGCCAAGGGCGCGGTCGCCGAAGCCATCCTGCGCCGTCTGGCGGTCTGTCAGGGCGGCTTCACCTACGACGCGGCCCAGGCCATCTGCCGCGAGACTCCGGAAGCGCTGGACGACGCGCTCAACACCCTGCAAAGCTGGCAGTTCCTGCGTTTCGAAGGCCAGCGCTACGCCCTCGACCCGCTGGCCGCCGCCGTCATCGCGCCCGACTCCGTCGCCTACCGCCCGCATTACGACTTCTACCTTGCCCTGGCCCGCGAACACGACCGCAGGCAGGATTACCTGGGCCTGGACATCGAATCGGACAATCTGGACGCCGCTTTCGAGTGGGCCATTGCCAATGGCGACGGCGAGGACGCCCTCTGGCTAGCCAACGCCTGCGGCCATTTTCTCGGCAACCGAGGTCGTTTCGAGCAGCGCCTGAACTGGTTCGAGCGTGTCGCTGCGGCCCTGGCAGCTCATCCCGATGACATGCTGCGCGCCAATGCGCAGAACAGTCTCGGTCTCATCTATCAGGAACACCCAACCGGCAGCAAACGCGATAACCTCCAGCGCGCCATCGCCGCCTATGAAGCCGCGCTGATCTACTACACGCCGCAGGCCGCGCCGCTGGACTACGCTATGACCCAGAACAACCTGGGCAATGCCTACCGGGACCTGGCCGGGATTGAGGACCGCGCCGCCAACCTCCAGCGCGCCATCGCCGCCTATGAAGCCGCGCTGCAATACTGGACACCTGAGCCGCGCCGCTGGGCTACGCCACGACCCAGAACAACCTGGGTAATGCCTACCGGGGCCTGGCCGGGGTCGAGGAGCGCGCCGCCAACCTCCAGCGCGCCATCGCCGCCTACGAAGCCGCGCTGCAATACCGCACCCCGCAGGCCGCGCCGCTGGATTACGCCACGACCCAGAACAACCTGGGAAATGCCTACAGCGACCTGGCCGGGATCGAGGACCGCGCTGCCAACCTCCAGCGCGCCATCGCCGCCTATGAAGCCGCACTGCAATACTGGACGCCGCAGGCCGCGCCGCTGTATTACGCCACGACCCAGAACAACCTGGGCAATGCCTACAGGGACCTGGCCGGGATCGAGGACCGCGCCGCCAACCTCCAGCGCGCCATCGCCGCCTTTGAAGCCGCACTGCAATACCGCACCCCGCAGGCCGCGCCGCTGGACTATGCCATGACCCAGAACAACCTGGGAACTGCCTACGCGGATCTGGCCGGGATCGAGGAGCGCGCCGCCAATCTCCAGCGCGCCGTCGTCGCCTTTGAAGCCGCACTGCAATACTGGACGCCGCAGGCTGCACCACTGGATTATGCCATGATCCAGTATAATCTGGCGTTGATTTATAGAGATTTGGCAGAAGACCAGGATCGGGAACAGAATCTCAAAAGATCTATCCACGCGCTTGAAGAGACACTTCGGTTCTGGACACCGAAAACTGCGCCGATTGACTATGCTGATTCGAATAAGAGCTTGGGGCTGCGATATGAAGACCTGGGCGACCTACCCGCCGCTATTGCCTGCTGGCGCGAGGCGGAGACGTATTACCGGAAGATGGATATGAGTCGATCAGGCCGATCTGATGTTGGAAGGGATCGCCGACGCCGAGCAGCGCCTGAACGACGATGCCGCCGAATAAATTCGACGGCAAGTGCTCAAGTCCCTTTGGGACTGTCTGAAAGCGGTATCGCTTCAGTCTTGCATAACTCCACAGCCGGGGTGTTCATGGCCCGGCAGCAGGGCCTTCGCTGTAATAATTTATGTAACTTTATCTGTTTCTCTCTTGTTTTACAGGCCCTTGACCTGGCCTGTTTTTCTCCCCCTCGCCATGTATGGAGAGGGGGCCGGGGGGTGAGGTCAGGACTGCCCTTGCAGCCGGTCCAGTGCCGCCTGGGCCTGGGCGTAATTGTGATTGAGGTAAACCGCCTGCTTGTAATCGTCTAACGCCCGCGCCGTCTCGCCCATCGCCTCACGGGCCACGCCAGCATAGTAGAAGGTCTCCTCGACCCACTGGCCGCCGCCGTCGTTGAGGTTGGCGTTGGTCAACTGCAAGGTGCGGTCGTAATCCCCCACCGCGTTGAAAGCCTCCATCGGCTCGAAGCGGTACCAGGCGATGCGGTACGGCAGGCCGTATTTGATCGCCTCGGCAAAGGCCCCCGCCGCGTATTCATAAGCCTGCTGCTGGTAGGTCGGGGCCAGCGCCACGTAGGTCGCGCCGATGTTGAACCAGGCGAAAGCATCCTGCGGGTTGCGGGTCGCCTCGTCGTTGTCCTCGTTGAGCGTGTTGAGCGCGTTTTGCTCCACATCCGCGTCCGACCCCAGCAGGTCCAGCAGGGCCGGTTCCGCGCCGCTCTCATACAGGACGATGTAGCGCCGGTTGAAATGCTGCCAGAATTCGTCGATGTGGTCATAGCTGTAGCGGTGGTTGGGGCCGAGGTAGCTGTCCTGCGTGATGAACTCCTGCGTCGTGTCGTCATAGCCCACCAGCAGCAGGTAATGGCCCATCCAGCCCAGGTCATGCGGCGGCGGATCATAGCCTTCTTCGATGATGACCGGGTAATCGTTCGCCAGCAGCGTCTTGAGCAGGTCGATTTCCCCGCCAATGCGCGTCAGAGCATAGACCGAAAGCTCCGGCACCTGCGAATTGACAAAGTTGACCATCTCCTGCGGCGTGACGTTCTTGTCTTCCGGGTTGGGCTTCAGCCAGGAGGCTGCCCGCTGCTGCGGATCGCTGTAGCCATAATACTTCAGCGCATTGGTCAGGGTCGCCGGGCCGCAGTTATTCCAGCCCTGGTACTCGAAGTTGTTCAGGTCGAAACCGCGCAAGGTCTTGGTCGAAGGCAGGGCCGAAGCCGACTCCTGAGCCATCGCTGACCCCGCGCCCAGCAGAATGACGAGCATTATCAGGGCAATTCGTTGCATAACATTACAACCTTCACTACATCCTTCGCACATTCCCCTCACTCTAGAGTATACTCACATCGCCAGCGCGGGTCTATGGCGCTCCGACTACGATTGCCTGACGCTCCAGGGCAAAGGTTTATGCAGTACGATGAGTTAATCGGCAAGACACTGGGGGATTTTCGAATCGAAGCGCGCATTGGGCGCGGCGGGATGGCACGGGTCTATCGTGCCTACCAGGCTTCGGTGAACCGTCAAGTAGCGGTGAAGGTTATTGCCGCTGATCTGATCGACGAAGACGACCTGCGCGTTTTCCGCGAGCGCTTCGAACGCGAAGCGAAGGTCATCGCCAGCCTGGAGCACGCCAACATTCTGCCTGTCTACGCCTATGGCGTGGTCGATAACATCACTTACATTGCGATGCGCCTGCTCGACGGCGGCTCGCTCAGCAATCGGCTGTCCGATGGACCGCTGGACTTCGACCAGGCCCGTGAGATTTTCCGGCAGATAGCCCGCGGTCTGGCCTATGCCCACAGCAAGGGCGTCGTTCACCGCGATCTCAAACCGGGCAACATCCTGTTTTCTGGCACCGGCGAAGCCTTCCTGACCGATTTCGGTCTGGCGAAATGGGTCGAGAACTCCCCGGCACTGACTCAAACCGGTAAGATCGTCGGCACCCCGGCCTATATGTCGCCCGAACAACTGCGCGGCACGGCGATTGACCAGCGGGCCGATATTTACAGCATGGGCGTCATCCTCTACCAGATGCTGACCGGCGAACTGCCCTTCGACACCCGCAGTGGTGACGTCATTACCATCATCTATAAGCATCTGGAAGAAGCCCCGCCGCCGCCGCACACCAAAAATCCCCGCCTGTCCGCACAAACCGAGGCCGTCGTGCTGCGCGCGCTGGAAAAGGACCCGGCCAAACGCTTCGCCAGTATTTTGGAGATGGCCGATAGCCTCGATCTCTCGCTGGGCCGTCTGACCACCTCACGTGACAACAGCAGCGGGCGTATGAGCGAACTGAGACGGCGCATGATGCCCCGCCAGCGGCGCAATCTGCGCGTCCTGATGGCCGCCACGATCATCGGCCTGCTGATACTGCTGGCAGTGGGCGCGCTGTATAACCAGTTCACGCCCAGTCTGCCGCCGCACCCTACGGTGGAGGCCGGGATAGAAGGTCCGCCGGAAGACATCGTGCCCAACGCGGGGGAGATCGCCCTGGCGCAGCGTGCGCTGGGGGCCTCCGGCTTCATCGCCTACGTCACCTGTAACCAGACCAGCGAGTACCACGCCACTCAGGCCCGCGAAATGGGCGACATGGCGGCGAATTACGGCCTGGCCTACCGGGTCTACGACAGCGATACCGACGATTACGAGCAGTTGACGCAGATCGAACGCGCCCGCACCGATGGCGCGAAGGCCCTCATTCTCTGCCCGCTGAACGCCGATCTGCTGCGCGTCTCGCTGACCTCGGTTCAGGCCGCGCACATGCCGCTGGTGCTCCTGTCCAACGACATCCCCAGCTATGGCGGCGTGCTGGTGGTGGGCGACGAATACCAGATGGGCTATGCACCCGGTAAACTGGCCGGGGAGATCATCACCAATGAGATGGGCGGCCATGCCGATGTCGTCATCCTGGACTACCCGGACCTACCCCCTATCGTGCGGCGGGCGGACGGGCTGGTCGATGGCCTGCTGGCGATGGCCCCAGAGGCCAACATCATCGGGCGCTATCGCGGCGCGACCCCGGAACTCGGCGAAGAATTCGATCCGTAACCTGATCGACCAGGGAATCCACTTCGACGTCATCGCCAGCATCAACGACGCGGGCAGCTTCGGGGCCATCAGCGCCCTGGAAGACGCCGGAATCGGCCCTGACCAGGTGGTGATTACCAGCGTGGATGCTGAGCAGTTGGCCCGCAGCTATATCCAGCGCGGCTACTATATGCGCGGCTCGGTCGAAGTGGGCCGGGAGAAGTTTTCACGGACCGCCATCGACGTCATCACCGTCATGCTGGCCGGGGGCACCGTGCCAGAGCGCATCCTCGTGCCACCGGGCGACGTCATCACCGCAGAAGACCTCAATAACTGATACATAAAAACCCCCTCGGCGCGGAGGGGGCGTACAGAGAATCCTATGGGGTCTTCATGCTCACGGCCAGGTGTAGCGCACCGTGTAGGTGATGACCACTTCCTCGCCCGGCTGCACGATAGGCCGGAACTCAATGGTAGACGAGTTGACTTTCGTGTACTCGTGTGAAGCGTCGAGAATCTCCCAGTTGCTCCAGCGATAAAGCGTCTCCGGCACCCGGATCTCGACCGCCTGGTCGTCCTTGTGGTTGCGCAGGTGAATCTCGTAGGTCTCTTCCAGCGTGTTGCGGGTAATCAACTGGAAGTTCGTCTGATCGCGCTCGCCCACCAGATCGAAGGCATTGCCCAGGTAAATCTGAACGTCTTCGCCCTTTGGCGTATGGTCAATGCTGTTCTCACCGATCAGCAGCGCCGCGCCATCGGTGTCTTCCTGATAGACGCGCACATTCCCGGCAGGCAGATCCGCCCCCAGGCCGCTGTCTTCATCAGTCGAGAATTCCAGATAATTTTGCACGTCGGTCACGCCGGTCGTGCCATAATTCTGGTCGGTGATCGGCCCGTAGTAGCCGTTGAAGAAAGCCGTCGGATTGTAGACGTAGTAGGTATGGGCCGGGACAGCGCTGCCGGTCACAAATTCGACCTGCTTGGTCTCGTTATCGCCCACCGTCACCGGACGATTGATCTCGTACAACTGGTACTCATAGAAATCGCGCTGCTCCACCTGCGGCGAGGGCGGTGCGGCGGCAGCCTCCATGACCATATCCGAGCGCATCACAGCCTGTGGCTGCGGCAGACGGTTGACATCCCCGGCCACCAGCTTGACCTGGGCATCGCTGTAGCTCGCACCGCTAGTATTGGTCAGCGTCACCCAGCCGTTGAGGTCCAGCGCCGAGTTGTCCGCGTTCAGCAGCAGATTGTAATCCGCCGACCAGTTCATGCCGCCGGTCAGGTAAGTCAGTTCGACCTGCTGCGTCCCCGCCGTATCGCTCTGGACCAGCCAGCGCAATGTAGGCCGGGTAATCAGGCCGTTGGGCAGGTTGGGGAATTGAATATCGCGCACCTTGCCGATGTTGAAGACGGAGACCTGCCCCTGGTCATCGCGCAGGATGATGTCGCCGTTGCGCCCGCTGAGCAGTTGGCCGGTGAAGACCTGGCCGTCGTCGGTCGTCACGCTGATGGTCTCGTCCAGGTAGCGGTTGAGCAGCGCGCTGCTGTCCACCAGATCGAAGATGAAGTTCTGTTCCAGGACCTGGGTGCCGGTCGGGTTGGTCAGCGAGTTGAAGACCACCGAGGTCGCGTCGATGTTGGCGGCCACGTCGGTGAAGTCGAGCGTATTCGTCCCTTCAGTAAAATCGAAGCTGCGCACATCCTGCACCAGCGCCGTCCCCTGGTTGTAGATGGTCAGGCTCAGCTTTTCGCTGTCCTCCTGGGCGCTGGCGGGCAGCACCAGAAAGCTCAGCACGAACAACAGCAGTAAGGTTTTACGCATGGTATTGCCTCCTAGAGTGTTTGTTCCACGACAAAATCATTGACGATAAAAACGTAGTCGCCCGGTTCGAAAGTGCCGTCGAGCATGATGCTGTCCTCGTAAGGCTGAAGCACCATCGGGCAGAAGACATCCCCCGGCAGGTCGCGGTAGATGCTCAGCGTCACCGTGTTGCCCTCGCGCTGCTGATCCACCTGTACGGGCAGTTCGCATCCGTCCGGCTGTTCGCCCGTGACGTGAAGCTGCACCTGCATCGGCGAGGATTCCAGCACGATGACCTGCACGTCACGGATCGTCGTCATACTGCGAGTCGGCGGCAGGGTCACGGGGGTCGGCTCCGGTGGCAGCGGCACATCAGCACGCACCCCGAAGAAAAATGCCATAAACAAGCCCACCAGCAGTCGAACCAGAATGTCGATGAGTCCCATAGAGTTTCCACTCCTTCCCGGTTATCTCATCTATTATAGGACGTTTGCCCACCGCGAAAGGTTCCCGCGTCGTGCTAAACCGCAGATCGTGGCGTTCATCACCCCGATAATATGACCACAGACAGCAGGATTTCGCCTACACTGTGAATTAGCAATTTGTCGCTCTTGTTTACATTGCAGCGGCAGAAAACAGCATAGACACTCAGCATCTGCCGAAGGCTTGGTCTCTGAAGTATGGATCGAGTCTTCGGCTTTTGTGTTCTGGAGGAAGGACACCGCAATGTCAAAACGATGGGTATTGCTCACTGTATTGATCGCGTTTCTTGCCATGTTCAGCACCTTTGTCGGCGTCGTTCAGTCGCAAAGCGAGGCGCTGCCGCCGCTAACTGAACCCGGTCCCTATGGCGTGCGCGTGACCAGGATGACGTTCGGCGACGAGAGCCGGGAGAATTGGAAGCTTGAAACCTGGCTGTGGTATCCGGCGGACAGAATCGCAGGGTACGCCCGTTACGGCGGGAAGCCCACTGGTAGCCGATGCTCCACCGGATCTGAAGCGGCGCGCCTTACCCGGTAATTATCTTTTCACACGGCTGGCGCGGTCAGAATACGCTGCAATTCATCGATGTCAACGTTCATCTGGCATCGCAAGGTTACATTGTCGCAGCGCCCCAGCATCATGACACAAATCCTATAAGTCACGAATTCGTTGATCGCCCTCTGGATATCGCATTAGTCCTGGACGGATTGGCGGCCATCACCGACGGTGATCTGGTCGGGATGATCGACACGAATAATGTCGGGCTAGTGGGCGTTTCCCAAGGGGGAGACACTGTCTTTCAGATGCTTGGTCTGCTCTCTGACCCGGTATATCGCGCGAACTGGTGCGATGAGCATCCTGATTTCACAGGAATTGAATGCACTGATGAAGGGATGCCCCTGGAAATCACAAACGCCTATCGTGCTCAATTGGGCCTGCAAACACTGCCGGACAATACCTGGACCCCCTTCGGTGACGAACGCATCCATGCAGCCCTGGCGATTGATCCCTGCGATTTCCCACTGACTAATGATGACTCTCTGGCGGCGGTGATGACTCCGACGATGATCCTGCATAGCACCCTGGATGAGGTCTGCGACTACGAAGGCAATGCCGTGCGCACTTACTCACTATTGGGCACCGAGGACCGCTACCTGATTTCGATGGTCAACGGTACCCATGTGAGCATTTTCAACCAGGCCAACTTAGCACAGCATTACGGGACCGCCTTCTTCGGTGAGTATCTTCAGGGCGACAACAGCTATGATGCGTATTTGACGCCCGAAAGCCTGCCCAATTGGGCCGCCTCGCACCTGGTTTGGGGACCTTACGGCGGCGAATAACCCGGCCCGTTGAGCCGAGCCATCCGGTTCGACTCCGTGTGTTGCCGACAAGGCCTTTGTGTAAACGACGGCTTTGTCCTAGAATGATCGAGGCGAAAACCGGTGAGGTAAGCTCCAATTGAAATTAAGCGTTCGCTTCTCAAGATACGCTCAGATTGAACTGGCCCGTGCCCATGCGTGAACAAGCCGACCTCTTTGTCGCCGCAGGACTCACGGTGGATGCGGACGGAAACACGGTCGTCCCAGCGGAAGCCGAGCCAACGATCCCCCTCTACTACCGGCGTGACCGCCAGCCGATTCTGGCCCCTGACGAACATCAGATTACGGCGGGTGAGTTTGCGACCGCACGCGGCACAGCGCTGGCCGCCTGTCACCCGGCGGGAACGGAGATTCGAGCTTCACGTGCAGGGCTTGATTCCTCACGGCATCTACCGCCTGTGGATCATCACCTTCAAAGCGCCGGGTTTCTCCCTCGGCCCCCCGCCCGACATGAGCAACGTGACCGGTGAGCGCGCGCTCGGTACGCGGGACCGGAGCGACAACACCTTGACCGCTTCAGCCAGCGGCGAGGCGCACTTCACTCAGATTCACCCGCCTGGCCCAATGTCCGAAACGCTCCCGGACCCACCTTACGCCAACCTGCCCGCAAGTGCCTGCCTGCTCTCCGATGTCTATGAATGGCACCTCGTTGGTACTTTGCAGCAACCGGGTCAAGCCTCAGGCACCGAAGTCGGTCCACCCCTGTTATTTCCAGGGACAGCCGTCGAGCAGTTCGTCTTCTTCTTCAAACAACCGCAGCAGGTTTAGCTCGGCTCGGCTTCAGCTGGCAGGCCCAGCGTCACGAACAGGGGCCGGTGATCTGAGCCGCCGGACGTAGGCCAGACCTCAGCGTCGCGCGTGGTGAAGGCCGGGTCGTGGAAGACGTAATCCAGGCGCAGCAGCAGCGGCGACCATGAAGGGAAATGCAGGTTGACACGTGCCTGCGGCGTGCTGTAATCGGGGAAGGTCAGCCCGGCTTTGTCAGGGTACAGATCGCGGTAGCTGTCCACGTAATCCGCCGCTAACGTCTCATAATCGTCGGACCACTGTTCCATATTAAAGTCGCCCATCATAATGACCGGGCCAGTCGCCTGCGCCGCCTGATCCAGCACGAAGCTAATCAGGGCGCTGCGGTCATCGGCATTATAGCCCGCATCGCTGAGCGGATTATAAGGATAGACCTCGAACACGGTGAACGGACGATCCGAAATCTGAATGACCGCCCTCAGCAGGCGCTTTCCATCCGGCGTATAGTCCTGCTGATCGACGATGGCGTACTTGCTCAAGATCAGCAGGCCGCTGCCCGCTTCGCCCACGTGGTAAGGATAGGTCTCGCTGAAGACCTGCTCGAAATGTCGCCAGGTCTGCGGCATGACCTCTACCATCCCGACGACATCCGCATCCGCCGCACGGATCACGTCCACCATCGGGTCGAGCACACGGGTCTCGCTGTGCAGATTATAGGTCAGCAGCTTGAGCTGGTCCGGCTCCTGCGCCCGTGCGCTGAACGCAAATACCAGCAGCAGGACGGCCAGTGCGGCACATGTCGTAATCTTCATGGCTCAGAGCTGGAAAAAGCCGACGATCTTGCTGAGCTTGCCCTCCGGCGAGACCTCACCGTAATCCATACCAGGGATCTCCGTGCCGTCAGCCAGCTTCATCTTCCAGAAGAAACGCAGCGCACTGGTGATGATGCGCAATACTGCCCGCGACCTCAAAATAGGTCCCCGGATGGTCGGCCAGAAAGTGGCCGATCAGGGCGTGCAGCGCCTCGCGTCCGGTGACATCCGCGAAGGGGTCGATATACTGGCCCTGCGCATCCCAGACCGTCTCCAGAAGCTGCTGCCGCTTGGCCGCATCCGCCTCGCTCCAGGCATCGGTATAGCTCACAATCAAGGGGTCAAGCGCTGTCGAATCCATCGTTTACGTCTCCATTCGCTGGCGCATTATACGATTGCCTCCGTACAGCGGCAACGTTCGATCCGTCCCTGCAGCCTTGTAGGGGCACAACATGTTGTGCCCGCGCCACAGAAGCCACATAGCATAGAGGTCCAGGAGATCCCATCTCCTGGCAGCGTCCCCATGATCTTTAAGCGCAGAAGTCAACCTGTAGTAGGGGCGAACCGGCGTGTTCGCCCGGACCCTCAATCGCAGGCTTCAAACTGCGTCAGATCCACCAGCCACAGACCGCTGTGGAGACCGTTGGCCGCCAGCGCCAGCGTATGGTCCTCCGGCGAGAGCCACATCCAGGCCCGTTCATCCGTCGCCAGGTCCAGCGGCAGCGCCGTGTAATCGTGAAGCTGCTTCGAATCCGGGTTGAAGCACTGCAAACGCGCCTCACCATCCACTGGACGCGCGATGAAGATCCAGCGCTGATTATCCGGCGTGATTTCATAAAACGGTGCGGGCCAGTTATTGCCGGGCGCATCGGCCTCGAACATCAGGATGGTGAAATCGTTGCTGGCGACCTTGAGGTAATAACCGCTCACGCCATCAATCGTGGTGTAGATGACCACGCCGCGCCCGTTAGCCGCGAAGCCGGGCACAATCTGCGAGGGGATCGCCAGCGTCGGATGCTGGCTGAACTGGCGGCCATCGGCGTTGGCGACCAGATAGAGCACGTCGTCGCCATAGCCGCCGTGATAATAGGCCAGCAGTGTGCCGCTGTTTTTATGCCAGTTGATGCCTTGCAGCGTGATGTTGAACAGTGCATCGTAGAGCAGGCGCTTGAAGCTGCCATCCGGCTCCGCTGAAAACAGCGTGTTGAGTTCGGACTGGTAGACGGCGCGGCGCTGGCCGGGCGCAAAGCTGAGAAATGAGCGGTTGTAGATCGCCGGGTCACTCAATTCGAGGGTTCGCAGCATCTCCGGCGTGACGTCGCTCGCACGTGGATGCTCGGTCGGGGTCGATTCGCCCGTGTCGAGATGATAGGCAAACCAGGGCCGGTTGGTGAAGACATCGCGGTAGCAGCCGGGGCTGTAGATCAGGCTGTTTTCGTCCAACCATTGCAGCTCGACCACTTCAGCATCGCTAACGCGCCTGATTCCCTCGATCTCCGCCGGGGCCGCTGTCGGGGCTGCCGGGCTGCCTTCGGCACTGACCGTCACGTGATCGATCTCCACGCCGTCTTCGTAAGTGTCCAACGGCACGCTGAAGGGGGCCTGCGCACCAGGCTGAAGGGCGTAATCCAGCAGCGCCTCGCCGCAGGCGCGTTCCAGATAGCCCATGCCCTCGCCTACCTGAGTCCCCTCAGAGTCGAAAGCGTCGGCCAGCAGATCCACGTTCTCATAGGCCTGTTTGCCCTGATTGAGCAGCATCCCCTCGGCCATCGAGCGCTCGACGCCGAAGGAATCGACTTGCAGGCTGACGGTGACGTCCGTCGGCACGAGATCGGTCTCTTGTGCAGCGGCAGGCAGGGCGAACAGACACAACAGGCAGCAGAGTATCAGGCGGCGCATGGATGGACCTCTCTTCGTTCACCGGCGGCCCAGGTCGGTGGGTATATATAAGGACAGACAGCTAGATCGTCAGGGGATATTTGCCAGCAGCCTTAGACTTCTGGTGGCTGGTGGTAGCCCATTTTGGTAAGGGTATAGGCAGCGATGATGGTCGTTTGCGGATTGGGGTCGTGGAGGGCATCGCGCAGCACCGGCAGCGAGGCATCGCCAATATCCCACAGCGCCCCGGCGGCAGCTTTACGCACGCGCACGTCGGCATCGCGCAGCGCTTCGCCCAGCACGCCAACACTGCCCTCGTCGCCGATACGCCCCAGGGCCTGCGCGGTGAAGCGGCGCACATCGGCATCATCATCGTGAATCGATTGGTGCAGGCCAGTGAGGCCGTCGCCATGCCGGATCTTGCCCAATGCCTTCGCTGCCGCCCGCCGGACCGCCGGTTTCGGGTCTTCCAGCGCTTCCAACAGGCCGGGCACCGCCGCCTGGCCGATACGAATCAGCGCGCCGATAGCGTGGACCCGCACGAACATATCCACATCGCGCAGGCCGTCCAGCAGTTCCGGGCTGGTCGAGGGATCAGCGAAATGAGACAGAGTCTTGGCCGCCTGGAAGCGCACCCCCGTGTCGATGTCCTGGCGCAAAACCATGCCGACTTCGGGCAGAATCTCGGTAAAATGATTCTGTTCGACGGCGATAATACCGTTTATGCGCGTTTGGGGATCTTCACTTTCCAGCGCCGACAAAATGTCGTCGATTGACATTGAGCTGTGCTCCTTGATTTCGTAATCGCCTCATTATACCAAAAAGTCAGTCAGGATCAGTCTTTGCTAAATCGAATTGCCTTGTGTAAAATAGAACAAGTTGTCCCAAGTCGATCATCCACATAAACAATGAGCATATGTCCATGACCCATGCTAAATCTAGCACCTCAAGCAGAAATTTGACTGTCCTCTGGATTATCGTCGCCTTCGGTTTGATGGTAGTCGGCGGCTTCCTCTTCAAGGCGTTGGCCCCCAATACCCTGCCGCCGGAGGCTTCCGCAGAATCAAAGCAGGTGGATAACCTGCTGTCGATTATGATCGTTATTGGTGGCGCGATCTTCCTGCTGGTGCAGGGCGCGCTCGTCTTCGCCGTTATTCGCTTCCGCGCCAAACCCGGCGACAAGAGCGACGGCGCCACTATTCACGGCAACCCGACGCTGGAATTGATCTGGACGGCGATCCCGGCGGTCATTGTGCTGTTTCTGAGTATAGTCAGCTTCCAGGTCTGGGTCAGCGTGACCTCGGCCAAAGAGAACGAGCAGGTGATCGGGGTTCACGCCCAGCGCTTCGCCTGGTCCTTTACCTATGACGTGCCGGATCACTCCGACCTCACGGTGACGTCCAAAGAACTGCATACCTACGTCGATCAACCGGTCGATATGGTGATGAACAGCACTGACGTCATCCACTCCTTCTTCATCCCGGCCATGCGCATCAAGCAGGATGTGATCCCTGGCCGCACCACTGAAATCCGCTTTACCCCGGTGCTGGCGGGAGACTATCCGATCCAGTGCGCCGAACTCTGCGGCGCGGGGCACGGCGACATGCGCTCGACCATTATCGTCCATGCCAGCGAAGCTGATTATCTGGATTGGTTCAACCAGGAGGTTGATGTCCTGCTGAACCCGCCGGAAGATCCGGTCGCGCACGGCGAGCAGCTCCTCAGCAGTGGTGCCTATCCCTGCTCAAGCTGTCACACGCTGGAATCGCTGGGCTGGACCGGGACCATCGGGCCGAACCTGACCGGTGTCGGCGACCGCGCGGCCAACCGCGTCCCAGGGATGCCTGCCGAGCAGTACATCAGCCGCTCGATCTACTTCCCGCATGAATTCCTGGTGCCGGGCTTCGGGCCGCTCATGCCGATATTCCAGCACACCGACCCGAACGCGGCGAATTACATGTCGCTGGACGATCACAAGGCGATTGTGTCCTATCTCTGTACTCAAACTTCCACAGGCGACTCAGCCTGCGACCTGAATAACCTTGACCAGATTATTAGCGGTTACTAGAGAGGTGTTGTAATGGCGACGATTACGGCCCCACTGGGTGGTAGCAGAGGGCGTGTGCTGAACGCACCGCCCAGACCCCGCATTAGCGATTACCTGCGCTGGAGCGTCGATCATAAGATTATCGGCGTTCAGTACATGGCGACCGCGCTGTTCTTCTTCATCATCGGCGGGGCGCTGGCGATGCTTATCCGCACGGAACTCCTGACACCAAGTCTGGATACTCATGTCGAACGGCAGCGCTTATAACTCGCTGTTTTCGATGCACGGGACGATCATGATCTTCCTGTGGGTTATCCCCATGATGGCGGGCTTCGGTAATTATCTGGTGCCGCTGATGCTGGGCGCGAAAGACATGGCCTTCCCCTGGGTCAACGCCTTCGCCTTCTGGCTGATCCCACCCGCGGGCATCCTGCTGCTCTGCGGTTTTCTGGTCGGCGCGCCGGAGGCCGGATGGACCTCTTACCCACCGCTCAGCACCCTCTTCTCGCCCGACGGCCAGACTCTGTGGGCGATGGCGCTGCATCTGCTGGGCATTTCGTCGATCCTGGGCGCAATCAACTTTATTGTGACGATCCGCAACATGCGCCCGGAAGGCATGGGCTACTGGAATATGCCCCTCTTCGTCTGGGCTGTGCTGGCGACCTCGATTATCCAGGTGCTGGCGACCCCCTTCCTGACCGGTGGCCTGACCCTGCTCATCCTGGATCGCGTGGCGGGCACCAGCTTCTTTAACCCGGCTGCCGGCGGTGATGTGCTGCTGTGGCAGAACGTGTTCTGGTTCTACAGTCATCCTGCTGTGTACATCATGATCTTGCCCGGCTTCGGCATGGTCTCCGAGGTCCTTTCGACCCATGCCCGCAAGCCGATCTTCGGCTACCGTGCGATTGCGCTCTCCAGTATGGCGATTGCCCTGGTCGGCTTCACCGTCTGGGCGCATCACATGTTCGTCAGCCTCCAGCCGGAACTGCGCATTCCCTTCATGATTACCTCGATGATTATCGCCGTGCCGACCGGCATCAAGATATTTAGCTGGTTAGGGACCTTGTGGGGAGGCAAAATCCACTTCACATCGGCCATGCTCTTTGCGCTGGGCTTCCTGTCGATGTTCGTCATCGGCGGCATCGGCGGCGTGATGCTCGGCTCCGTCCCGGTCGATATTGATGTGCATGACACCTACTTCGTCGTCAGTCACCTGCACTTCGTGCTCTTCGGCGGCTCCGTCTTCCTGATCTACTCCGGGTTGTATCACTGGTTCCCCAAGATCACCGGGCGAATGCTCGATGAACGCCTGGGCAAGATCCACTTCGCACTCACCTACATCAGCTTCTTCTTCACCTTTTTCCCGATGCACCTGCTGGGCTTGCAGGGGATGCCGCGCCGCGTCGCCACCTACCTGCCGCAGTACACCGACATCAACCGTCTGGTTAGCTTCTTTGCCTTCATTCTGGGTATGAGCACCTTCATCCTGCTGTTCAACATGGTCTACAGCATCTATGCAGGCAAGCGCTGCGGTGGCAATCCCTGGCGTTCGCTGACCCTGGAGTGGGCGACGACTTCGCCGCCACCGCCTTTCAATTTTCACGGCAATCCGGTGCCCTTCGAGGATCCTTACGGCTACGGCACCCAGGAAGCGACCGCTTACCTGGATGCGCTCGACAAGCGCTATCCGCCGCCGCCCGATGAACGGCCCATCACAGCCGTGCCAGAACCGGCAGCAGGCGACTGAGGCTTGCAGCGGATCGCATGGATATGACGCAGCAAAATCTTACAGAGCAGCACCTGAGCCGCGAGGAATTGCTGGCGCTGCGCAACAAACGCACCGGCCTGACGATCTTCCAGATTTCCTGGATCCTGGTCTTCGTCTGTCTGGTGGTCGTCAACTGGCAGCTCCGCTGGAGCTTCGCCTCCTGGCCCCCGCCGGGGGTGAGCAAGCCGGATGCGCTGCTGCCCTCGCTGGTGACGGTGGGCCTGCTGCTGAGCGGTTGGCTGGCGCGCCGGGCAACTGCGTGCGCTCAAGATCGGCGACTACGGCAGCTTCATGACGCAGTGGCGCATCGCCCTGGCCCTGGGTCTGGCCTTTGTCGTGGCGATTGCCTACGAATGGCTGCGGCTGCCCTACAGCGGGGTCTACAGCGACGTCTTCCGCATGATGACCGCCTTTCATATGGTCCATGCGCTGGCGATTGGTGCATTTATGGGTATGATTTACCGGGGTGTACAGGCTGAGGTCTACAACGAAGAGAACTTCTGGCCGGTCGAAGGCGCGACCAGCCTGTGGTATTTTGTGATCGTCGCCTGGATGCTGTTCTATGTGGTTCTATACTGGCTCTAGGCCAGTGATGTTGGCAGGAGAGAAATTATGCGACCTGGAGTAAGCCGCGCGGTGCCGATGGGCCTTCTGGGCTTTTTGCTGGCGATGCTCGTCCTGGTGGTGGTGCGCACTTTACAACAGTTGGACCCGCCGCTGGACCCGCAGCTAGCGGTCGTCTTCGGCGCATTCACGATGGCGGCAGGCTTCATCTGGGGCCTGGGCGCTTTCGACCCGCGCATGAATGTCCATGCGCACGAACCGCCAGAAGATGAAGATGAAACCGCAATTGAGGTCGTCGAACACGCCGAAGAACCCGAAAGCAAGCCGAGCGAGATCCTCGGCGGCTATATCTGGCTGCTGAGTACGCTGTTAATCGCCCTGCTGCTCATTCTGGTGGCCTTCGCCGAACTTCCCGAAGGCCCGGCGCTAAAGACCGTTCATGACCCGCTGGCCGATGTGGCCGCCGTTGGCTACGAGCAGTTGATCCTCTTCGGCCAGACCTTTGAGGTCAGCCAACTGCTGCTGTTGATCGGCTTCGCCATTGTCATGTTCCTTTCGCTGACGGCCATTGCCGGCTTAGTCGGAATGCTCTTCTTCAATCTCAGCCGCGGCCTGACCTCGGTCAAAGATGTTGAGCAAACCGCATTAGCCGCCGAACCGCTGGAACACGCGGATACCAGCCAGCGCGGCATCGTCCGCTGGGGCATTGTCGCGGCAGTGGCGACGGTCGCCTTTGCGCTGTTCGACCGGCTCATGAACCAGCCGATCACCAACGAGTTCCAGACGCTCTCCTTCTTCCTGGCCGGAGGTGGCATCTTCGCCATCGCCTTCGTGCTGCTGGGCTATTTCATTCGCGCCGTGGCTTCACGGACCCACTGGCTCTGGCTGGTGCGTGCCATCATCATTGTCGGCGGCGTCAATCTCGTGCTGATCGGGGCTTTCCTGATTGTCTGGCTCGCCGTCGCCCCGCTGCCGATGATTAACGTAGCCGTGCTTAATCTGGTCATCCTGGGCGGGCTGCTGCTGGGGCGCATGGTGGTCGCCAGCATGTACGCCATCCTGGTAGGCATCCTGATCCCGCTGTTTTACTTCGTCTTGATCGGGCTGGTGGTGTCTTTCGCGCCGCCGCTGCTGTTCTTCATTTCGTTGAACAATGCCCTCCTGGTCGCCGCAATCGTCTTGCGCCCGAAATTCGTCACCCACTGGCTTGGCTATGGCGCATCCTGGACCGCCAAACAACTGCGGCGAGTCCCTAACATGATGCAGTAAGCTGGAGAGATTTCTATGACAGACGCGACTTTAGACAATGTCACCGTCCACAGCGACGAACACGAACACGGTCATGGGGTGCCTGATGCGCAGCAGATCAGCAATTCCAAGCTGGCGATGTGGCTGTATCTGGCCTCGGAGGTTGTCGTCTTCGGCGTGCTGATCGCCGTCTACGCCATCTTCCGCCTCAACAACCCGGATATTGTCGAGCAAGTTCATCACGAACTCGGCCTGGGGCTGGTCAGCGTGAACACCTTCCTGCTGCTAACCAGCAGTTGGGCGATGGTCATGGGCCTGCGGGCAGCGCAGTTTAACGATACGAAAGGCTTCGTCCGCTGGATCGGTTTGACCGCCCTGCTGGGGGCCGCCTTCGTCGGGATGCAAGCGATCGAGTACACCGACCTGGCCCATGCCGGTCTCAGCATTGGAACCGAATGGGGAATGCGCTTCTATGCGCCGACAGCCTTTCATGGTGCGCACGTCATCGTCGGCGTCCTGTGGGCGCTGCGTATTATCTTGCGCGGGCGGCACGGGCGTTACAACGCGAATAATTTCCTGGCGGTCGAGATCTTCGGCCTCTACTGGCACTTTGTCGATGTCGTCTGGCTTTTCCTGTTCACGCTTATTTATTTGATCTGAGGATGCCCTGATGCCTGAGGAACCCAAAGAACCCCTGCACGATCAGGAGACTGGTGAAGAGATTCGCCCGACGCCTGAATACACCAAGCGTGAAGCAGAACGTCTGCCGGAACCTGAAACGGAGATTGAGGCCGAAGTCGCCGGACTCGTCGAGAAATCGGAAGAACTGGCAGAAACGCCGGTGGTCGAGGCCTTCGATACCGCGGTGACGAAGCTGCAAGAGGCCGCCGACACCCTGGAACCAGAGCAGCAGAAAGACAGCTTGCACGCGATCTACTCCCATGATCCCATGCAGCGCAATACCGCCGTCGTCTTTGGGCGCGCAATCAAGGTAGAAGGTGGCATTTACACCGTCGTCTTCGGCTTTCTGGCCTTCGCCACCCTGATCGAAGTCGTGTTAGGCGGCTTCCGCGCTCAGATACTGATCCCGATCCTGCTGGGAATCGCAGTGGTCAAAGCCGGGCTGGTTGTGGCCTATTATATGCACCTGCGCACCGATACCCGGCTCTTCACCTACATTCTGCTGATGCCGCTGGGACTGGCGCTGACCGCCATGCTCTATCTGCTTGCCGTGCCACCCACAGGTTATTAACTCGATGCCCTACGACCTGACGGATCGCGTTGCACTGGTCACAGGGGCGGCGCAGCGCGTAGGCCGCGAGATCGCCCTGGAACTGGCGCGCGCTGGGACGCATCTTATCGTGCATTATCACAGCGCCAGTGCCGAGATCGTCCGCAGCACCGTTCAGGATATTAAGTCGATGGGCGTCGATGCCTTCGCCGTGCAGGCCGACATCGGCAGCGCCGAGGGCGTCGGGCAAATCTTTGCCGCTGTGCGCGAGCATTTCAACCGCCTGGATATACTGGTCAACAGCGCCTCAACCTTTCAAAAACGGAGCCTGCTGGAAGTCACGCTGGAAGACTGGCAGCAGACCCTGGATGTCAACCTGACCGGTCCCTTCCTCTGCACGCAGGCCGCTGCCGCCCTGATGCGTGAAAACACCCCGCTCGGCGGCGTCATCATCAACATTTGCGATAAAGGCGTGGACGGTCCCTGGCCGGAATATGCGCATCACGGCATCAGCAAAGCCGCGCTGTGGGCCTTGACCGAGGTCAGCGCGCTCAGCCTGGGGCCGGATATTCGCGTCAACGCCATCGTGCCCGGCCCGGTCATGAAACCGGCAGGCCGCAACATGAGCGATGAAGCCTGGGCCGAGGTCGGTGCGCAGCTTCCGCTGGGCCGCACCGGTTCCGCCGAAGACGTCGCCCGTGCCGTCGTCTACCTGGCCCGCGAGGACTTCATCAGCGGCGCACTGCTGCACGTCAACGGCGGCGAACACCTCCTCTAAGGCCGCAGGCGTCTCAGTTCTTGTCTAATTCGCAGACAAAAAGTGCTGATCCTACCTTCTTGCCGTGAGCAATCATATCGGCCCCTGCGCGTGTCTGCGCCTGATCTGACAGCCGGACACCGATCTCTGTTCTTACTCGGCACGCATTGCTCAGCACTATTTACTGTAAATGGCCCGCAGCGCAGTCACCACCCCCGCCAGATCGTCCACCAGATGCAAGCGCTCAAGCGTGAATTCCTGCGCGTGCTTATAAACCAGATGCCGGGTCGCAGTAGTATAGTGCAGCATCTGCCGCCGCAGATCCTGCGCCGCGTCGTTTTCCCGCAATGATTCCGGCAGATCGTAACCGGAGTCCAGGTCGATTTGCAGAATGAAATGCTGGCCCCGCTCTACCACCCCCAATGCCGCCCAGCCGGTCTCGGCCAGGCCGCTGAAAGCCAGCGAGGTCCGGTTAAACACCATGACCACCGTTTCGCAGCGCGCCATGACCTCGGCTTCATAGTCACCGCGTTCTTTGGTCCACTCGCCTGCAAAAGCGGTCGGGTCAAAATAACTCACTTTGAGCGCATCCAATACCGGGATAATGTGCGACTCACGCCAGCCCCCATGTACGGATCCGAACAAAGCGACCTGCGGATAGTTTCCCATTCCCTTGATCCTTGTAAGACTTTGTTCACTTCTTGCTCATCTTTGCTATCTATAATAATGTGAGTCGGTCAAAATTGGTCAAGGGAAAAACTTTATGAAACGTTTGCTGTGGGTCGTCGTATTCGCGGTCATGAGCGTGACCGTACTACCTGCTTCGGCGCAGGATGATTCGCCCTTCGTTGCGGACCCCGCTTACCCCGCGCCCGATTTCCCGACCGGCCTCGACTGGATCAACGTAGATGCGCCCCTCAGCATCAGCGATCTGCGCGGCAAGATCGTCGTCCTGGATTTCTGGACCTACGGCTGTATCAACTGCATTCACATGTTCCCGGTGCTGAAGCAGATCGAGGATAAGTTCGGCAACGATGTCGCCATCATCGGCGTGCATTCGGCCAAGTTCGACAATGAAGGCCAGACGGACAACATTCGCCAGATCGTGCAGCGCTACGAACTGGAGCATCCGGTCATCAACGACCATGATTTCCAGGTCTGGCGCGAGTATTCGGCCTACGGAGTCAACGCCTGGCCGACCTTCGTCGTTATCGACCCGCGCGGCAACATCCTGGCCGTACAGTCGGGCGAGATTCCCTTCGTGGCCTTCGACCACCTGGTCAGCGGCATGGTCGATTATTTCGGCGCACAGGACGAATTGAACCAGGATCCGCTGACGCTCGACCTGGCTACTGCACAGCGCGCTAACACGGTGCTGGCCTTCCCTGGCAAGGTACTGGCCGATCCGGTCGGCAGTCGCCTCTTCATCAGCGATACGAACAACAACCGCATCGTCATCGCTGATTTGAACAACTACGAGGTGTTGGACGTCGCGGGCAGCGGCAGCCGGGGCGCGGATGATGGCAGCTTTGGCGAAGCCAGCTTTGCCAAACCGCAGGGCATGGCGCTCGATAGCGACAGCGGCACGCTCTACGTGGCCGACGTGGAAAATCACCTGATCCGTGCCCTGGATCTGAGCAGCCGCGAAGTGACGACCATCGCCGGGACCGGCGTCGAGGGCGGTTACGGCGCGACGGGCGGACCGGCCCTGGAAACCGCGCTCAACAGCCCCTGGGATCTGGCCCTGGGAAATCACACGCTCTACATTGCGATGGCCGGGGCGCATCAACTCTGGGCCATGACGCTGGACGATGGATTGGTCTTCCCACTGGCAGGTCGGGGCAGCGAAGGATTGGAGGACGGTGACTTCCAGAGCGCCCAACTGGCCCAGCCCAGCGGCCTCTATTATCATGACGGCCTGCTTTACTTCGCCGACAGCGAATCCAGCAGCATCCGCGTCGCTGACATCCGAACACGCGAAGTCAGCACGCTGGCGGGCCCAATGGAAAACAACCTCTTCGCCTTTGGCGATGCCGATGGCGTAGTCGGCACCTCGCGCTTGCAGCATACGCTGGGCGTCGTGGGCGCGGAGGACGGCACACTCTATGTGGCTGATACTTATAACAGCAAGATCAAACACCTGGACCCGGCCACACAGGAGATCACCAGCCTCTTTGGCCTGGGCGGCACCGGCGGCTTCCGCGATGGCGGCGCGGACCTGGCTCAGTTCGACGAGCCGGGCGGCCTGGACTACGCCGGGGGCAAGCTCTACGTGGCCGATACCAACAATCAGGCGGTGCGCGTCATCGACCTGGCAAGTGCCGAGGTCTCGACCATCGCCTTCCCTAACCCGGAGATGCTGCAAATCGAGAACCGGCCTACGGTGGTCGCCGGGAACAGCGCCGCTGGGCTGCACGTCAGCCTGCCGGAGCAGACGCTGGCGGCGGGCAACGGCGAGATTGAACTGAACATTACCCTGCCCGATGGCTATAAGCTCAACGATCTCGCGCCCTTCAGCAGCAGTTGGAGCAGTGATGGCGATGCGGTCGAGATCGACGCGGCCAATCAGTCGCAAAGCCTGGTCGAACCGGAGATGCCGCTGCACGTGCCGGTCAGCCTGCATGAAGGCAGCGCGGTGCTGCACGGCGACCTGACCATTTATTACTGCGAAGCCGTGCGTGAAAGCCTGTGCTTCATCGAGCAGCTCGGCCTGGATGCCCCGGTCACGGTGGGCACAGGCGATTCCATGACGATCCTGCTGGAACACGACATTGTGCCACCGCAGATCGTCAACAGCGGCGGCCTGGAATAAATAAAAAGAGCCGGGCGTTGAACCCGGCCCCGAGAATCCGACCGGCCTACATGCCGTCGTCAGACGCCATCAGGGTCATGCTGAAGTGATCGTAGAGGTAGCTCTCGATCTCGGTGCGAAGCTGGGTGCATTCCTCTGGCTCGCCATCGACTACGCCGGGCGACAGCATCATGCCCTCGTCCATCATCATGTCTTCGGTGGGAGTTGCTTCCATCATCTCCGTGTCGCCCATCAACTCGTCACCCATGCTGTCACCCATCGACTGCGCGTCCTGCATCGCCATCATGCTGTCGAACAGCGGCTGGAACTGACCTTTATCGAAGGTGCTCGTGTCCTGCATGGAATGGAAGCCGTAATCGGATTCGGCCACCAACAAGAGCGTAATCAGGGTAGAATCGCAGGTAATCATCCCGTCCATCGACGTATCTTGCGCAGCCGCCGGCAGGACCAGACCCAGCACAAAAACGATCACCAGAGCGCTACATAAGACTTTCCGCATCAGACTCTCCTTTAAGGTAACCAACGTTGGTCCGATAGTGGCCGCTGGGGATTACGCAGTGCTTACGCAAATCTGACAGCTTTCTGAACAACACATTGTTCGAAAATAAATTCCACACCAGCCCATCCACGCGAACCACGTTTTCCTCAAGGATTCACGAGCACAGTTCTGGCTTGAATTGTCGAGTCAGGCGTGTATAATCATGCGGCTAAACTCAAACGCATGGCCCCGTAGTTCAGTGGCAGAACAGAGGACTTTTAATCCTTGTGTCGAAGGTTCGAAATCCTTCCGGGGTCAAAATAGAGTAAGCTACACTACCACGAAATGGACAATCCAGGACAGGACAAACAAGGTGCGACGACTTCCCAATCCAACGCCTTATTGGACCGCATTAGCAGGACTTAGTTTGCAGGTATTGCAGATACTCGTGGTACTCTAAACCCCAGTGCAAGATCAGAGTTGATAGATTGAATGCATCGTTCGTAGAAATCCCGTAAGCCATCATGTGAACCTTTATGACCTGCCTTTAAGGTTCGACTTTGCAGGCAATCATTCATGAAGATGCACTAGTAAGCGATTTGAAGTAGTAACCCTTATATGTTTCAATCAAAAAAGACTCTTGGTCTGGTGCTGAATAGCTGCAATGGTCCACAAAACAGCGATTTGTGGCGCGGTGTGATGCAAGCAGCGGACGAACTCAGCATCCGCACCATGACATTTTCACGCGGCCAATACAACAGCGGCCAGTATCACGATGAAGCGGTTTACCATCTTCCGCAAACCAAACGACTCGATGGGCTTATACTTTCCTGCACATTATCCATTTTCAACGACAACCCTGAAAACGAACCGATCATTCGTCACCGCTTCCTGAATTCCCTGTCTCATGTGCCCGTTGTCAGCTACGGTGCCATTGACGCCGAGGTGCCCGGTATCCTGGTGGACAATCAGCAGGGAACACGGGAACTGGTACAGCATCTGGTGATTCATCACGGGTATCGCCGGATCGCCTTTGTCGCCGGACCGGGCAACTATCATGATAAACAGGTCCGCCGCCGGGCGTACCGGGCCGTACTGGCGGAAAACGGCCTGACACTGGACCCGGCCCTGGTGATTACGCCTGAAGAATGGCGCGATGAATACAGCGCTCTGGACAGGTTGTTTAATGACCGCATTCAGCCCCCTGATGCCATTGTCGCTAGCAACGACCAGACGGCCATTGCCTTAATCAATGCGCTGCAAACGCGCGGTCTCCAGGTCCCCTCTGACGTTGCCGTCGTGGGCTTCGACGACATCGAACACAGCAGCATTATCACACCGCCGCTGACGACAGTTTCGCTGCGGGCGTTTGCGCGCGGGCGTCAGGCGGTGAATGTGCTTGCCCAAATGATAAAGGGCAAGCAGTTTACGGAGAACATCTTTTTGCCAACGCAGCTTGTCATCCGTGAGTTATGCGGCTGCCTGACTCCAGCTATCGTGAATGCCGCTGCCCGACTGTCCAGTGACGGCCCCGTACAGCCGCTGGATCGCTGGGAATCGCTGGCGCTGGAAATCGAATCGGCCATGTCGAGCACCGGTCTGCCCGAATCGCTGGTGCGGCGGTTGGTAGATGGCATCGCGCGGGAACTGGACGGCGAAACGGTTTTCCTGGCCGCGCTGGAAGACGTCATGCGGGCCGTGATCGGCAGCCGGATCAATCCGCTCGTGCTGCATGACGCCGTGTCGATCATTCGAGCGGCGCTGCTGCCCTGTCTGGACCAGCCTGAGCAGCGTCAGCGGCTGGAAAATCTCTGGCAGCAAGCACGGGTCATGATCGGCGAACGGGCACAGCGAGACGTCGCCTATCGTAACTGGCTGATGCAAGAGCGTGATGTGCGCCTGGCGCGGTTTGGGCAGATGCTCAATGCGCAGCCTCATCCAAGCCAGATGATGCGCCTGCTGGTACAGGAACTCGAATACCTGAATATTCCGCGCTGCCTGGTCGTGCTCTATACCGATACGCAGCAACCGGACACGACAGCCCGTGTCCTGTTGGACTATGAGAACGGCAAGGCACAGATCGACATCGACTGTTTGTTCCGCGTCCAGGATCTGTGGCCGGACTGCCGCCAGCTTTCATCACACGTCACGGTTGAACCGCTCTTGTTTCAGGATGAGGGCTTTGGCTTCGTGCTGTTTGAGATGGGTCCCCGTGATGGTCAGCTCTATGATGAACTGGCGCGGCTGCTCAGCAGCGCAATCAAAGTGACCATGCTGGTCGAAAGCAATCAGAAATTGTATGAAGAAGCGGTCGAGGTCAACAAGGACAAGAGCCGCTTCCTTTCAATGGTCAGCCACGAGATTCGCACCCCGCTGACCCTGCTCATTGGCCTGAGCGAGATGCTCTTGCACGAAAACTCAGACGAGCGCAGCCCGCTCCCACAGGATTATCTGGCAGATCTCACGCGGATTCACATGAGCGCCCAGCAGCTTGATGGCCTGATGCGGGACGTGATGGACCTGGCACGCAGTCAGGTCGGCCAGCTTAAGATTGCCAAGAAACCGCTGGATCTGGGCGATGTATTGCAGGCGGCATCCGTTGTCGGGGAGGTCATGTGCCGAGACAAAGGGCTGGAATGGCGCTATGACCCGCACGGTCCCCTGCCTCGCGTGCTGGGCGACCAGACCCGCTTGCAGCAGGTTGTGTTTAACCTGGTGGGAAACGCCATCAAGTATACGGCGGAAGGATATGTCCGGCTGCACGTTGAACATGGCGAAAACAAGGTGAAGGTACTCGTCACCGACACGGGGCTGGGGGTCCCGGCGCAGGAGCAGCAAACGATCTTCAACGAGTTTCAGCAGTCCAGCGCGACACGCGGCTACGGTGGGCTGGGCCTGGGTCTGGCGATATGTCGTCACCTGATTGATTTGCACGGGGGCACGATTGGCATCCGCGATTCGGCGGAAAACGAGGGGACGACGTTTTATTTTACGCTGCCTACACTGACCGAGTTGGACCATGATCCTGCGCTGGAGACACTCCAGAATACAGTCTTGCTGCTAACTGAAGCGCCGTCGCGTGTCACCAAACTCGCAGACTATCTGGCGGCACAGGGCTTTAGCGTAGAGACTGTTCAAACCAGCCAGTTGGACTTTCACACCATGCCGGATTGGATGAGCAATGTGTTCGCGTTCCCGCCTGATGCCATTATCCTGGATGTGCAGCGGGATAAGGCCTGGGGCTGGGAACTGATCGCCAGCTTGAAACAGGACAAAAATACCCGGAGCCTGCCGGTGCTGCTGTGTTCGATGGACCAGGATGGCAATACGGTGCTGGATCTGGCAACGCTGACCAAACCCCTCGGTCTGGATGCCCTGAGCCATGTGTTGGAACGCTTCGGGCTGCATGATGCGCAGCACAAAATCCTGATCGTCGATGATGATCGTTACATCCGTGATATGCACACCGCCATGATCCTGCGCCAGCTCCCGGAGGCACGCATTCTCCATGCTGCCAACGGGCGTCAGGGGCTGGAGATCATGCAGCGGGAGGCGGTGGATCTGGTCTTGCTCGACCTGATGATGCCCGAACTGGACGGCTTTGCCGTGCTGGAGACGATGCAGAGCCAGCGGGAGCTGCGTCAGGTGCCGGTCATCGTTATTACAGCGCAGTCATTGACCGAAGAAGACGTCGCCCGGCTCAATCAAGGGGTTGCCAGCGTTCTTTCGAAGGGTGTGTTTAGCACTGACGAAATTCTCTGGCACATCACCCAGACGCTGGACCGTTTGCGCCACGTCAATGCGGATACACAGCAGTTGGCACGATCAGCCACCGCCTTTATTCACCAGCACTTCGACCAGCCCTTGCAGCGCAGCGACATTGCCAACCACGTTGGGGTGAGCGATGGGCATCTGACGCGCTGTTTTCGCCAGGAACTCGGCGTGACGCCTATCACCTATCTCAATCGCTATCGTGTCGAACAAGCCAAGCAGCTTTTGAGCGGCAACAGCAGCAGTATTTCGGAGATCGCGGCAGCGGTTGGCTTCGCTGACAGCGGCTATTTTGCCCGCGTATTTCGCCGTGAAGCCGGTGTTTCCCCCAGCGAATTTCAGGATATGCACGAAATATCCTGAAGCGTGTTCCAAAAATGCAAGACAAACACATCGTCCATTGGTTACGATGAAACCAAAATATGGAAAGGATTTTACGATGTGTTATTTTCTTGCTTTCCCAATAGACATTCCGTCTGACCCAAGTCCATAAATGCCAGTCTCATGTCGAAGCGCATCGCCGTCATTGCCGATGAGCCAGACAGCTACTACCTGATCCACCGCTTTGCGAAAGCGCTCGGACTGGGTGTCCAGCAAGCGAATGGCATCGATTTGGATATTCAACTCATCGTCTTCGATATTGATGCGCACCCGGATTGGGAAGCACTGCGCACTATTCAGACCGATCAGCAGCATATTCCGGTCTTGCTATGCTCCTGGCAAGGGGAAGACGCAGACTACCCGGATGACATCTGGATTGATGCCCATCTGCAAAAGCCATTCTTGCTCAACGATTTTCGCGCAGCACTAGAAGCTTCCGGCACGCTCCGTTGAGCCGGTTCGACACAGCTAAGGATAAACCGGGAGGTGTTTATCGAAACGACATGATGCTCATTGCTTATTTCGTCAAAATAGGTTGTTACGAAGGGGATATGCTATGCCGAAAAAACATACTCACGGACTAAGCCGTCGTCAATTTCTGAAAGCCACACTGGTCTCGACCGCAGGGGCCGCAGCACTGTCTGGGGGCTTGAACCTGGCGGTTGCCCAGATGACCTACAACGAAGCGCCCGCCCTGGCGGAACTGGTAGCAGCGGGCGAGCTGCCTGCGGTTGCGGACCGGTTGCCGGATAACCCGGTGGTTGTCGAACCGCTGGACTCAGTGGGCGTCTACGGGGGCGCGATTCGCTCACGTATGATTGCTAACCGGGGCTTCCAGGTTCGGTCGATGTGGGGGCCGGAGGGAATTTTGCGTATTGATTGGGACAGCAGCACGGTGGTGCCCAACATTGCCGAAAGCTGGGAATATTCCAACGATGGTAAAACCTTCACGCTGAAGTTCCGCCCAGGCATGAAATGGTCCGATGGCGAACCGTTCACCAGCGATGACGTGGCCTTCTGGTGGAACCATGTGATTCTCAATGAGGACCTCACACCTTCATCGCCGAACGAGCTGACTATCAACGGAAAACTGGCCGAGTTTGAGCAGGTAGATGCGTACACCGTCAATCTCCATTTCGAGGGTATACCGGCCAACCTGCCGCTGAACCTGGCGCACGCTTTTGGCGTCAACATGGTCGAACAAATGCCCAGGCACTACCTGGAGCAGTTCCATCCTGATTTTGTCGAGGAAGCCGAACTCAATGCCCGCATCGAGGAAGAAGGCTTCGAGAACTGGATGCAGCTTTTCAACAGCCACAGCAGTAGCGCGAACTACGGGATGCCGCAGCTCGATGTGAACCAGCCGGTGCTGCTGCCTTACAAGCTCTCAAAACCGCTGGAATTGAACCTCATGGTGGCTGAGCGCAACCCGTACTACTGGAAGGTCGATACTGAAGGCAACCAGCTTCCTTATATCGATCAGGTCATCATCACGAACGTTGAGAACCAGGAAGTCAGCGATGCGATTATCACGGCTGGCGAGATGAACTACGTCAACACGGATACGACCTTCGCCAACTTCCCACTGTATCAGGATAACGCGGAAGCCAATCACTACGAGGTGCGCAACTGGAACACCAATCGTGGGGCCGAACACGCGATCATGCTGAATCACACGACCACGGACGAGGTTCTGCGGGGCCTCATCAACGACGTGCGCTTCAAACAGGCCCTGTCGTATGCAATTGATCGCCAGACGATCTCGGACGTCCTCTACCTGGGCTTTGGCATCCCCTCACAGTATGACGTCATTCCGGCCTCAGCCTGGTACGATGAGGAGCGCGTGGCGAGATTCACTGAGTATGATGTGGATCGTGCCAACGAACTGCTGGATGAAATCGGCCTGACGGAACGCAACGACGCCGGGATCCGCCTGCGCCCCGATGGTGAGCCGCTGACTTTGCGACTTGATTACCAGGTCGCCGCTACGCAGAACGATGGCCTTGCCGAACTGCTCAGAGAATTCTGGGGCGAAGTGGGCGTCGATCTCGATGCACGCGGCGAAGCGCGCGATCTCTTGCGCAGTCAGATTGACAACAACGAAATTGAGGTCGGCATCTGGCAGGGCGGTAAATCCAGTGACATCCTGTTCCAGACACTCCCCTATTTCCACGTTCCCTTTACAACCACCGATTGGAATCAGTGGGGGATCGAGTGGGCGCGCTATTATGAAACCAATGGCGAAGCCGGGGAGGAACCGCCGGAAGAGATCAAGCGGATCCAGGACCTGTACACCGAAATGCAGGTGACGGTCGATCAGGACAGACGGCTAGAGATCGGCAAGGAAATTCTCGAATCCAACGTCAACAACCTGTGGACCATCGGCACGGTGGCTCAGGTGCCGCTGCCGATCATCATCGGCGATAACATGCGCAACATCCCTGAGGTTGGCTTCACCGGCTTTGATTGGTTGGGCAACCACCAGTATCACGTTGAGCAGGTGTACTTCGATGGGGGTAAATGGTCCGGGGCGCCGAGTTAGCATAGACAGCGTTTAACCGAGGACGGAAGGGGCCTTGTTCCCTTCCGTTCTGCTCATTCGGTTTGGCGAAAGGACTTGTTGGAATGCTCAGTTATTTTGTGAAACGCTTCTTGCAGATGCTGGTTGTGATCTTCATCATCAGCCTGGTGGCATTCATGGTTGTGCAACTGCCCCCAGGGGACTTCATCGACGCCTATGTCACGAACCTTTCGGGTGGAGATCGGGTCCCGCCGGAGACTATCGAAGCGCTGCGGCAGCAGTTCGGCCTGGACCAACCCATCTACGTTCAATACGTGAAGTGGATAAGCAATGCACTCCAGGGTAATTTCGGCATATCATTCCAATACCTTCGCCCGGTATCGGAACTCCTGGCTGAGCGACTGCCTTTGACCCTGGCGATTGCCATCCCGTCCACGCTTTTTGTCTACGTGACGGCGATCCCCATCGGTATCTATTCAGCGCTCAATCAATATTCGATTCTCGACTATATATTCTCCTTTATTGGCTTCGTCGGCCTGGCGGTGCCGAACTTCCTCTTTGCTATCATCCTGATCTATATCGGAAACAAGTATTTCAACGCGAATGTCGGCGGGCTTTTCTCGCCGCAGTACGAGTTAGCGCCCTGGTCCTGGGGCAAGCTGCTCGATTTAATCTCGAATCTCTGGATTCCGGTCATTGTCGTTGGCACGGCAGGCACGGCGGGCACGATTCGTGTCATGCGCGGGATGCTGCTGGATGAACTGCGGCAGCCTTACGTGGAAACGGCACGTTCAAAAGGTCTGAAAGAATTACGCCTGGTGTTTAAGTATCCGGTGCGCATCGCCCTCAGCCCGGTGTTGAGCACGATAGGCTTCACACTGCCCGCGCTGATTTCCGGTACGGCGATTGTTGCCATTGTCCTCAACCTGCCAACGACAGGTCCGCTGCTGCTGAACGCCCTGTTGGCACAGGACATGTTGTTGGCCGCCTCGATGATCCTGTTGCTGAGCGTCTTGACCGTCGTAGGGACCTTTATTTCAGATATGCTGCTGGTTTGGGCGGACCCACGCATCCGCCTTAGTTAAGAATTTATGGAGTTCGTGTTATGGCAGCATCACATGAGCTAGACAGCGGGCCGGTGCCGCTGACACCAGACGATGCCCACATCCGTGAAGCCCATCAGGTAGTTTCGCCACTGCGCTTGATGTGGTGGAAATTCCGCCGGCATAAAGTCGCGGTCGC
Organism: uncultured Chloroflexia bacterium; assembly: GCA_963772595.1. Taxonomy (GTDB): domain Bacteria; phylum Chloroflexota; class Anaerolineae; order Aggregatilineales; family Phototrophicaceae; genus CAVYXZ01. Next base: position 1,391,346 of record CAVYXZ010000007.1, read on the forward strand.
CTCCGCCCTCTTTCTGCTGGCCGCCTATCTGGTGGCAATCTTCGCCGGATTTTTCGCACCTTACGACCCTCTGGCACGCGGGCGCAACCTGTATATGCCGCCCAACCCGCCGCGCATTGTCGATGTCGACGGCAATCTGCACGCGCCCTTCGTCTACGGCATGACCATGACCCGCGATCTGGAAACATTGCGCCCGATTTATGAAGTGAACACGGAAGAAATGCACCCGGTGCGCTTCTTTGTTCATGGCGATTCCTACAAGATCGGGCTGCACGGGGTCCCGGTTGATTTCATCGACCAGCTTTATGTCGAACTCGACATTCACCTGTTTGGCTCGGATGAGGGGCTTGTCAATCTGGCTGGGACCGACAACCTGGGCCGGGACATGTTCAGCCGGTTGCTTTACGGCGCGCAGATTTCGCTCTCTGTCGGCCTGGTGGCGGTCTTGTTGAGCCTGATGCTTGGCCTGGTCGTGGGCGGCGTCTCCGGGCTGTATGGCGGGGTTGTCGATTCAATCATTCAACGAATTATCGAGGCCATCATCGCCATTCCCTCGATCCCCCTGTGGATGGGCCTGGCTGCGGCAATCCCCCGAAGCTGGGAACCGGTGCAGCAGTATTTTGCCATTCTGATCGTGCTTTCGCTCTTCTCCTGGACCAGTACGGCGCGGGTCGCACGCGGGAAATTCCTGGCCGTGCGCGAAGAAGATTTCGTGATGGCGGCGCGTTTGTATGGTAGCAGCCAATGGCGCATTATCACCCGCCATCTGATCCCAAGCATCATGAGCTATGCCATAGTGAACATCACCCTGGCGGTGCCGCGCATCATCCTGGCCGAAACGGCGCTGAGCTTCCTGGGGATTGGCCTGCTGCCGCCGACCATCAGTTGGGGCGTGTTGTTGCAGGCCGCGCAGAAGAACATTGTCGTGCATTTTTACCCCTGGTTATGGATCGGCCCGGCGATATGCGTCATCGCTATCGTGCTGGCCTTTAACTTCGTGGGTGATGGCGCACGTGATGCCGCCGATCCCTTTGCGACATGACCGGAGACCATGATGATCGATAACAATCACACGCAAAGCGATCTGATTCTGGAAGTTAAACATCTCAAAAAGCACTTTCCGATTAAGGCGGGCTTCCTCAAGCGCACGGTTGGACACGTTAAGGCGGTTGATGACGTGAACTTCTACATCCGTGAAGGCGAGACGATGGGTCTGGTAGGCGAAAGTGGCTGTGGCAAGACGACCCTGGGCCGCTGCATTGTGCGCGCTTATGTGCCCACGAGCGGCGAACTGGTCTACTACGAGGCGGATGCGGAATTTGGTGGAGACGGCGCGGGCCATATTGATCTCTCCCAGCTAAGCGAAAGGGAACTGCGCCCCTACCGCCGCCAGATTCAGATGATTTTCCAGGACCCGTTTAGCTCCTTGAACCCACGCATGACGCTGCTCCAGATTGTGGGCGAACCGCTGCGGGTAAACGGGGTGCGCAGCAGCAAGCAAATCCGCGAACGGGTGGCAGACCTGTTGAAAGTCGTTGGCCTGCGTTCAGAGCACATGTCACGCTACCCTCATGCCTTCAGCGGCGGCCAGCGGCAGCGAATCGGCATCGCCCGCGCTCTGACGTTGAATCCGCGCCTGATCGTCTGCGATGAGCCGGTCTCCGCGCTCGACGTCTCGGTCCAGGCGCAGATCTTAAACCTGCTGCAAGAGCTTCAGCAGCAGTTCCGGCTGACTTATTTGTTTGTCGCCCATGATCTGAGCGTGGTCGAGCATATCTGTGATCGCGTCGCCGTGATGTACGTGGGCCAGATCGTGGAGATGACCACGACGGACGAACTCTACGACAACCCGCTGCATCCCTACACCGAGGCCCTGATGTCAGCGGTCCCCAAGCCGGACCCCCGCCAGAAGGGTGAGCCGATGGTGCTTGAAGGCGATGTCGCGGATCCGTCGAACCCGCCATCCGGCTGCTACTTTCACCCGCGCTGCCGCTACTGCGTGGATCGCTGCAAGCAGGAAACGCCCGAACTGCGCGAAGTCGTACCCGGTCACTGGGCCGCCTGTCATCGTGCCGAAGAACTTGATCTTCAGGGAGTATAGCTGATGTCTCCTGAATCTGACCTCTTGCTCGATGTCGAGAATCTCCAGACGCATTTCAAACTGGACCAGGGGACGGTGCGCGCGGTGGATGGCGCGTCGTTCAAGCTCTATAAAGGCCAGACGCTGGGCATTGTGGGCGAAAGCGGCTGCGGTAAGTCGGTCATGTCGCGCACCGTCTTGCGGATTGTGCCGCCGCCCGGTGACGTGGTCGGGGGCAGAATTGACTACTATCGAGACGGCGAGAAGATCGACCTGACGGCGTTGGACGCGCAGGGCGAAACCATCCGCTCAATTCGGGGCGCGGAGATCTCGATGGTGTTCCAGGAGCCGATGACGTCGCTCAGCCCGGTGCATACCATCGGCAATCAGATTATCGAGGTCATTGTGCTGCACCAGCAGGTGAGCCAGGAGGATGCGCGGCGTATTGCCATTGACACGCTGCGCCTGGTCGGGATGCCGCAGCCCGAAGCGGTGATTGATCGCTATCCACACCAGCTGTCTGGCGGGATGCGCCAGCGGGCGATGATTGCTATGGCCTTGAGCTGCCGCCCTCGCCTGCTGATCGCCGATGAGCCAACCACAGCGCTCGACGTCACCACACAGGCCCAGATTCTTTCGCTGATGCGCCGCCTTCAGAACGAAATGGGCATGGCGATCATGTTCATCACGCACGACCTCGGCGTGATCGCCCAGATGACGGAATACGTCATTGTGATGTATCTTGGGCGCGTGGTCGAGGCGGCAGACGTTGACGCAATCTTTTACGATCCGCAGCATCCCTACACCGAGGCCCTGCTGCACAGTATCCCGCGTCTGGGCAAGCAGAATCGCGGCGCGAAACTGAGCGCTATCGAAGGGTCGATCCCGGACCCCTATTCGATCCCGTCCGGCTGCCCTTTTCATGACCGCTGCGCCTTCAATGACCAGGATCGCTGTGTGAAGGAGGTCCCCACCCTGCGTGAAATCAAACCCGGTCATTCCGCAAGTTGTCACTATGCCGAACAAATGGACCTTGCAGGAATCAACGAACAAAGACGAGTAATGCAACCATGAACCTACTGCTTATCTGTTCTGATATGGTCGGCGCGCGCCACCTGGGCTGCTATGGCGACCCGGTGCAGATCACGCCGAACATCGATCAACTGGCTGCACGCGGGACCCGCTTCGAGGCGGCCTACTGCGCGACGACACCCTGTATTCCGGCCCGTGTTTCCTTGATGAGCGGGCAGTATGCCCATACGCATGGGAAACTGGTGCATCTAAAAATGCCGCTGGAGCCGCGCCCCACCCTGCTGCCTGAAATCTTCACCAAACAGGGCTACCAGACCGGCCTGGTGGGCAAGACACACTTCTGGCCGTCAAACGATGATCTTGGTTTCCAGGAAGCCCACATCACGATTGATAATCACCTGACGCCTGAACTGGGCATGGACGATGCCTACATGCGCTTCCTGCACGAACGCGGTCTGTTCACCTTTAACGCGGAGACCTGGGCGGAGGATCGCCAGCAAATTCACCCCGACAATCTGCCCGACGATGCGCTCAAGGTCAACTGGACCGGCGATACGGCGACCGATATGTTGGCGCGCTTTGCCACCGACCCACAGCAGCGCCCCTTCTTGCTCTACTGCTCATTTGTCGAGCCGCATGGCCCCGGCAGTGTGAAGACAGCGCTGCGCGAATCCTTTGCCGAACGCGATCTGCGCCCGCTTATCCCGGTGGGTGACAATATCCCGCCGACCCAGCGGCGCGCGGTCGAGCAGTGGCAGCAGACCTCCCCTGCCGATCAACACTGGTATCGCGCCGGTGTGTATGCCTCAGTTCACCTGATGGATGCCAATGTTGGCAAGCTGTTGGCTAAGCTCGACGAACTCAATTTGCGCGAGGATACATTGGTCATCTTCTTCACCGATCATGGCGACCTGATGTACGATCACGGCTGCATCGAGAAGAACTTCCTCTACGAACCGGCGGTCAATATCCCCTGGATCATGGCCGGGCCAGGGATCCCGATAGGCGAAACCCGCAGCCAGTTTGTCAGCCAGGTCGATTTGCTGCCGACCGTGCTGGACCTCTGCGGCATTGCTGACCTTCCGCCGCGTGTGGAGGGATACAGTCTGCGCCCTGTGCTCGATCAGTCGGTGTCGCATTGGCGCGAGTCGATTTTCTGCGAGTGCGAGCAGTCCGTCCGCCTGCGCGAACTGGCAAAAAGCTCCATCGCCAAGATGATTCGCAGCGGTCCCTGGAAATATATCTACACCCTGGTCAACGGCGAACTTGTCGAAGAAGAACTCTACAACCTGGAAGACGACCCGGACGAGCTGCACAACCGCGCCGGTGAAGCATCGCAGCAGGCGCGCGTGACACAACTGCGCGCCGAGATTCTGAACTGGTTGATGCGGGGCGAGGTCAATCGACTGCGGCCCGTGCCCGAAAACCATTATCCAGTGCCGACAGTCAGTGAGCAGGTAATTTTCTAAGCTGCCGACGGCTATATTCATCATCGTAGAAGATACACAGACCACACAAGGGGGAGTAATGACCATCGTAGAACATTTGCTGGATGCGCAGGCTGTCACCCGTGGCAAGCACCACTTTTTCGGATACTACGATAAGTTTCCTTACAACAGTGACGGACGCTATGTGCTGGCGCTTGAAACAACGTTCATGGATAGACAACCTGCACCCGATGACAAGGCTGTCATCGGCATGGTGGACACACTCGACGACAACTGCTGGCAGCCGCTGGATACGACCACCGCCTGGAACTGGCAGCAGGCGACGATGCTGCAATGGCTGCCGACGGACCCTGATGGCACGATCATCTATAATCAGCGCCAGAATGGGCATTTTGTCGCCACACTGCGCAACATCGATTCTGGCGAGACGCGCCAGCTATCGCGACCAGTCTATACCCTCAGCCGGGATGGCAAGTGGGCTGTCAGCCTGAATTTCGCCCGGCTGCACCAGACCCGCCCCGGTTATGGCTATGCCGGGCTGCCCGACCCTTACGAAGACAGACTGGTCCCGGCGGAAGATGGGGCCTATGTGATCGACCTGGAGACCGGTGCAAGTAAGCTGGCCGTCTCGCTGGCGGAGGCGGCTAATCTACAGCCCAAGGCGACCATGCACGGGGCCAAACACTGGTTCAACCACGCGCAGATCAACACCGACAGCACACGCTTTGCCCTGCTGCATCGCTGGCAAGGGCCAGAGGATCCCAAGTGGTATACCCGGCTCATTACCGCCAATCGTGACGGCAGCGACATCCACGTGGTCGCCGATGATGACTACGTGTCGCATTACGACTGGTACAGTCCACAGCAGGTCGTCGCCTGGGCCAACTATAAGGATCAAGGAAACCACTACTACCGCTTTAACGATGACGGCGGCGAGCCGGGCATCATCGGCGACACTATTCTGACCGTCGATGGGCACTGCTCATTTTCGCCGGATCGTCAATGGATGTTGACCGATACCTATCCGAACCAGGATCATATCCGCACCCTGATCCTCTATCACATGGCGAGCGCTACGCGCATCAATATCGGGCATTTTTACGCACCGCCGGAACTCAAAGGGCCGATCCGCTGTGATCTGCATCCCTGCTGGCGGCGCGATGGCCGGGCTGTATGTATCGAACTCGGCTCACGAGGGCAAACGACAGGTGTACGTCATCGACGTATCGCCGGTTATTGATAGCTACGAGTAAGGAGACAATACGCTATGAGCGAAGTTCAACACCCCAAGGTCGTCGTTATAGGGTCCGGCAGTTTGTTTTTCGGCAGGCAGGCCATCTGGCAGATGGTTCATTCGCCCCACCTGAACACGGGGACGCTGGCCCTGGTTGACAAAGACCCGGCGCGTATGGAAAAAATGGGCAAACTGGCGGAGATGGTCATTCGTGAAACGGGCGTTTCGCTGAATCTGGAAGTCGCCTCGGATTGGAAAGACGTGCTGCCCGGCTCGGATTTTGTCGTGCTCAGTTTTGCGGATGACACTGTGAAATATCGCGGGCTGGACTGCACAATCTCGGAGAAATATGGCGTTCGGATGTGCAGCGGCGATACGATTGGTCCCGGCGGCGTCTTCCGGGCAATGCGCGAGCTGCCGGTCATCATGGACTGCGTCCACGACATCGCGCGCTTGTGCCCGGATGCCTGGGTGATTAACTACATCAATCCCAGCACGGTCAACGGCATGGCGCTGGCGCGTTACGCCCCCGAAGTGAAGAGTTTCGCCCTCTGCGACAGCCTGCACATGCCGAAGGTAAAGCAGCGCTACGCGATGCGGGCGGGCATTATCAGCAGCATAGACGAGTGGAGCGACGACGTTGATGCCGCCTTTGACATGCGTATTGCCGGGGTCAATCATTTCACCTGGATGCTGAAGGGCGAGTACGAAGGCCAGGACATGCTGCCCCGTATCGCCGAAGCCCTGAAGCAGGCAGCGGCAACGGAAGACACTGGCGGCGACAAAGGCGCGAAGGCGATCCATAACGATGCGATTGCCTACCAGTTGTACGAGATTTTTGGCAAGATTCCGACCTGTGTTGCGCACACCAAAGAGTATCTGCCCTACTGGCAGGGGCGTGGCATCCTTGAGGACGCCATTCCGCCGCTGTCCATCTGGGAGACGGATATGCGCTACCGCCGTCATGAGGCCATGTGGCAGCAGGTGGATGACTTCATCAATGGTACGATCCCGATTGCAGATTACATGTCTACCTTCGGGCCGGATCACGCGACGGACATCATCGAAAACATGGTCGGCGGGCTGGGCAAGCCTTTCCACATCAATACCTTCAACAACGGCGCTGTCACCAACATGCACGACGATGCCTTTCTCGAACTGCTGTGTGATGTCGATATGAACGGACCGAAACCGCGCCCGGTCGGGGAGATGCCGCGCGGCATTCGAGGGATGCAGGAACTCATCCTCGATACTCACGAACTGACCGCCGAAGCGATTGTCAAAGGTGATTACACACTGCTGCGCCGGGCGATGATGATCGATCCACTGACGACCTCCATCGCCGATGCGGACGCCATCCTGAGCGACCTGCTGGCCGCCGAGAAAGAGATCCTACCGGATCACTGGTACGAACAGGGCGTGCCTGTGGCTGTCTGATTCAACCTCACTCCTAAATCCCCTCTCCACATTGGAGGGGGGACTTTCCAAAACCGGCTTGCACTGTTTTTTCCTTCGCGCCATGTATTGCGGCGGGCCGTGAGGTCAACCGGCACCAATGGATCAGGCCTGCGCCTCTTGCGCCGTGACCTTGAACTGGGCATTGCCTGGGCGCGGGGCAGCGGCTTCGATGGTCACGTCCAGACCCTCAACCGCCTTGATGTGCTTTTTCAGGCGCTCTCGCATGACCTGCGTTACCGCGTCATGGGAGCTAAAGCCGATCCGATTGTACAGCTCATAGGGGTCGGCCAGCAGGTCGTAAAGTTCGGTTTCCACGTAGTGATCGCTGCCGCTGTCGGCCCGGCCATCCAGGTCAGGAGCCTGTACAGCATATTTCCAGCGCCGGGTGCGAATACAGCGGCCCACCTGCGCTTCGCTGATTTGAATGAAGACGTCATCCGGCCAGTCGGCATCGCCATCGCGGAGCAGCGGCATGATCGACCGCCCGACCATTTGATCCGGCACGTCCAGCCCAGCCGCATCCAGTAAGGTGGCAGGCAAATCCACCAGGCTGACCAACTGCTGCACGCGCCCACCGCCGTCAAAGCCCGGCCCACAGATGGCGGTGGGTACCCTGATGGAGCTTTCGTGCGGTGAGCGCTTGTATTCACTGTTGCGCGTCTTGAAATGATTACCGTGATCGGATGTGAAAAGCACGATGGTGTTGTCCATCATGTTCAGGCTGTATAGGGCATCGAACAGGCGGCCCAGGGCCTCGTCCAGGCGTTTGACCATGCCCAGATATCCGGCGATATGCTGGTGTGTGCTGCCCCCTAAGGCGGCGAGATCTGGCGGAATCCAGCGTGCCCGGTAATCCCTATCGTAGCCGAACGGCGCAGGATAGTCATCGCGGTGATTCTGGTGGTGAGGCTCAAGGTAGGAAACGAAGAGGAAAAAGGGCGATTCTTGATGCTCATCAACATAACGAATCGCCGCATCAGTCAGAGCGTCAACGCGATAGCCGGGCAAAGCAATATCCTTACCGTCATTGTCAAACAAGTGCGTATCATACGCATCACTGACAAACTCAACGGAATTCGCCGCCAGCCAATCCTCATAGCCGCCGCGCCATTCCTGCGGCACCGCGCCTTTGTAGTCTCTCGACGCAAGATGCCACTTGCCGATATATCCCGTTCGATAGCCTCCCGCTTTGAATTCTTTCGCCAGGGTCGTCAGATTTTGCGGCAGGGCAATGCCGTTGCGAAAACAGCCGGTTTGCGTGGCGTACAGGCCCGTTTGCAGACAGGATCGTGCCGGGCCACAGACAGGCTGTACGGTAAACGAGTAATGCACATCGGTGCCGCGCCGGGCCATCCGGTCGAAATTCGGGGTCAGGTTAAGCGGATTACCATGAACACCCGTCGTATCCCAGCGTTGTTGATCCGTAAAGAATACAATCACATTGGGGCTTCGCCTACTCTTCATTTAGTGCTATTGCCTTTCTTGGTGGTTTGAACAAAACTTCGCCAGGCCAATGTCGCAAACAATCACAATTGTTTGTATTCGGCTGACCACTATCCGTTGAAGTATAACAAATCTCCCAATACAAGATGGATTATCCTATCGTCACAGATGGATTGCTCGCAATAGATAATCGGTCTTCTCATCTGAATTTCTCAATTCCCTTTAGACCAGAAATATCCTGTCCGCTCGCTGTGCTTCAAGTTAATAGTTCGCAATGTGATGACGAAACTTCTGCTTAACCACTACAAATGCTTTCCTATGTTCCTGCCAGATCAGACGCTGGTGAAGCTGCGTCTGCTGCACAACCAGGCGGATGTTGTAGGGTTCGTAGATAAAGATTGGCTGTCGCCGCAGGCTTGAAAAGCGTGGTTTTGCTATGAGCGTCAATTATGAAATAGCGCTTGCCAGAACGGAGCGACGCGGTATCGCCTTTACAACCACGCTGTTCTGCCTTCATTATTACATCACGGGCTGCTTGCCTGATTTTCTTCGCTTTTCCTGGGTGGGAGCGTTGTTGGATTGTACTATCGCTGACGCTGTAGGTATTGGGCAGTCGCCAGGCTGCCGCATAGCCGCCATCCCGGTTGAGCGTCCGGTAGGCATATGATGGCACGCGGTCGATAGCAGTATCGTTCTGTTGAGCATAGTTGGCCTGGATGCGAATCCCGACGAGTCGCTCCCAGGTCAAAAGCATGGGTACGGAGACCTGTCACAGCCTGCACAGCGTCTCACGGTTGATCATTGTCCCCTTGTGCTGCGGGTCTTTCGAGGCAAACCAGGCTCTAGCTGAGGCCTCCTGCAATGATCCCGCCAAACTGACAGCAACTCGACGCTGCCCGGCAAATTCGTGCCGACAATGTAGTCGCCAGTTTCTATCGTCCTGCGGATTAGCTGTGCTGCCAGCTTCACTTGACCGGTCAGATAGATGCGCTTGCGTATCTTATCTTGTGACCAGGATACCGTTCGCGTGCAGGTCAGGATGATGGCAGCATAATACGAGGCGATCTTTGACAGTGGCTCGGAGAGGCGGGTAGGACATGCAGGTCAGGGTTCCACTCGCTCTGGACGATGTACTCGCCCAACACATGCGCGGCGTCATGGCGATCTGCCATCAGGACGCTGTAGAGACTATCGTCCTTGCCGAAATCGTTGTAGCCGGTCGTGACCAAGTGGCATGTCCCTGGCTGTCGGTGTCGATAAGCAACACCCGCGAGTTAGGCGCTTTGATATGCCTCAGCACCTGAACCAGTCCGACGGCAATATTCGTTGCAGACCTGGACTTGCCCACGCCGCCCTTATGGTTGGTCAGTACGATTGACCGTGTCATGATATTAAATCCCTCCGCTAACACATCTTTGGACAAAACCACCTGCGAAACCAACGACCGCCAACCCGTGTTATGCTTTGGGCGGGAGTGCCGTTAGCCTCCGCGACGGCGCGCGCTTCTTCTGCCGTAACTTTCGAGCAACTCGCGCGCTGTTGTCAGGTTTGCCCTCAACCACGTTCAAGAGAACCCGCACAAGTCGAAATCAACACCGCCGTGCCCACTATCAGCGCTCAATGACGGGGACATGAAACAGCGCACTTGGCTGGCGCTCAGTGTGCTCCTGAGTCCCCAGGTGGTTATTCTCGATGAACTCACGACCGCGCTGGATATTCTCACGCAGTACGCTATCATCGATGTCCTGAATGATCTGCAAGATGATCTCGCGCTGGCGAAGTTCTTCGCCGGGGGATGACTTGATATGAGTCCTGAGCTGCTCAAGGCCTTCTTCCGAACGGGAATTTTCGGGACCGGCACATCGGTTTATCGTCAAACCGGACAGCCCGGAGCGCAGGTATTCGAATAGCTAAGGAAGCATCCATGAAAATAGCAATTGGCGGTATCGCAACCGAAAGCTGTACCTTCTCAACGCTGCCGACCCGGCTGGAAGATTTCGGCATCGTACGTGCGGGTGACAATGAGTTTTGGGAGCGCTATCCCTTTCTGAGCAATTATCCTGATATTGAATTTGTGCCCACCCTTTATGCCCGTGCGATGCCTGGGGGTTCAGTCGAAGCGGACGCCTACCGGCAGATAAAAGCTGGTGTGCTAGACAGGCTTCGCAAGAACCTCCCCTGGGATGGCGTCTACCTGGACATGCACGGTGCCATGAATGTGCTGGGGATGGATGACGCCGAGGGCGACTTCATTGCCTCGGTTCGGGATAGTGTCGGAGCAGAATGCTTTATCGCCGCGAGCTATGACCTGCATGGCAATGTTTCGGATCGCGTCATCGCCAACCTGGACCTGCTCACAGCCTATCGCACCGCCCCTCACATCGATACGCTGGAGACGAGGCAGCGGGCCGTCCGCTTGTTGGTGGAGTGCCTGCGGAACAAGCAGCGTCCATATAAAGCCTTTGTTCCCATCCCGGTAGGGCTTCCTGGCGAAAAGACCAGTACGGAGTGGGAACCGGGGGCGAGCCTCTACGCTCAGATTCCTGAAAAGATCGACCATGAGACGGTGCTGGATGCCTCGCTGCTGGTGGGTTACATCTGGGCAGATGAGCCTCGCGTCACAGCCTGTGCCATCGCAGTAGGCTATGATCGTCAGGCCACCGAGGATGCCGCCGCGCAGCTCGCGCAGGCCTATTGGGACCAGCGGGATCAGTTTCGTTTCGGTGCTCAGGCGCTGTCTGTCGATGCGTGCTTGCAGCAGGCCCTGGCCGACACAGATTATCCGGTCGTCATCAGTGATTCAGGCGACAACCCTACTGCGGGCGGCGTGGGTGACGTGACTTACTTCTTGCAGCGTGCGCTCCAAGTTGACGTTCCAAACCTGGTGTATGCCAGCATTCCGGATCCAGACGCGGTGCGACGATGCGTGGAGGCGGGCGTCGGCGCAGAGCTAACGCTCGATCTCGGCGGCAAGCTGGATTATCGCCACAGTGAGCCGCTCGCCGTTACGGGCAGGGTGCAGTTTATTCTGCAACAGCCAGTGCAGCGTTACGGTCTGCCCAGCATAGAGGATACCAATCGCCAGGTCGTGCTGCGGACCGGCGGCATACAGATGATTATCACCGAAAAGCGCACGGCGTTTCACCATCTGGCGCAGTTTCATGCGCTGGAAATCGACCCCGCACAGCAGCAAATTCTCGTGGTCAAAGTGGGTTATCTGGTGCCTGAATTGAAAGCGCTGGCGAAGAAGACCTACCTCGCGCTCTCTCCAGGGGCAGTGAATCAGGCCATCATCGAGCTGCCGTATACGCGCCTCAAACGGCCTTTCTTTCCCTTCGATTCGAGTATGACCTGGCAGCCAGGGGCTTGAAGCGACGATAATATCTCAAGGGGTAGTGTAAAAACGAATAGATGGAAAATCTAGACTTTAAGATAATCACACGCGAATTCTATCAAAGAGATCCATCACTTGTCGCTCAAGAGCTTCTAGGAAAATATCTTGTTCGAAAGATTGATGATAATTTTCTCATTGGAAAAATCGTAGAAACAGAAGCATATCTGGCAAAAAACGATCCCGCAGCTCATGCTTTTAAGGGAAAGACCCGGCGAAATGCAGTTTTGTTTGGAGAAGCAGGCATAGCGTACATATTCAGTATCCATAGATACCATTGCTTTAATGTTGTTACCGAAACGATTGATATGCCAAGCGGTGTTTTGGTTCGAGCCGTAGAACCCATCGAAGGCATTGAAATGATGAAACAGCTTCGAGGAGTAGAAATTGGGAAGGGATTTACAAGCGGTCCGGGGAAAGTTTGTCAGGCATTTGACATTACAAGAACGCTCAATGGCGTAGATCTTACTTCATCGAACTCGCCTTTATACATTATCGAAGGCGAAAGCGTTCCTTTTGAGTTCATTGAAACATCGGAAAGAATTGGACTTTCAAAGGGAAGAGATTTATTGCTGAGATATTATATTAAAAGTTGATGTCCGCGAAATCTGCTTGGCAAGACCTCAGAATATATCCACACTAAGTCGGTCTAGAATGCCTGAGTTTTCATCTTTACCACACAGAGTTTTGGATTGGCTAGCGCCTGAATAGAGGTGGCAAGCTCATGCCGCCACCTCTGATTTTCGCAGTACTCAGGTCAGAACGACCACCGTATCGAGGCCATCGCGTCGTTCATCCGGCACGTTCAGGATCACCTGGTCGTCTTTACGCTCCATCGCCACCGCTGCGCCATCCCGCAGCAAACAGGCGCTGCTGACACTGTCGGGGACGCCGGGCAGCCGAACCCAATCGCTGATATTCTCCAGAATGTGAACATAGTGCGTGTCGCCTTTGCGGGTGCTGACCACACTTGCGCTGGCAGGAATGACTCCGGCCCGCGTCCCATAGATCGAACTCGCCATTCGTCGCCAGCCACTGACCCATCGCCCGCAGTCGGGATTGATGCAGCGGCATGATCTCGCCGTCGGCATTCGGCCCGACATTGAGCAGATAGTTCGCCCCCGCGCTCGCGCTGCGTGCCAGATAGTCGACCAGATCTGGGCCGATTTGTAGTTGGTACTCCCGGCGATATGGAACCTGTGGCCGTTATGGCCATACAGACTTCCAGTGGGAAGTCCAACACGGCGGGCGAATTGAAGCCGGTCGTGTTGACAAAGGAACCACCCGCCAGAAAATCAGGGATAGCGTCCTCGAATTTGTGGCGCGGCGATTCGCCATCGAACCACATGCAGGCGATGTCACCAAAATCGCTGCGCAGGCTGCGGGCCTGCAAAAATGAATTCACAAATATCTGCAAACTTTTCCGTCAAGTCCAATCCAATGGCTGAGCACAAAATCACCGTTCGGGGCGTCGAGGCAGGCGCTTGTCAAGGGACTCTGTTTCATGTATGCTCACTCAAATTCATATTAGGAACTACAATGAGCGATCTTATGGCTAGAAATCTTAAAGGGTAAACGTGCTAAAAATGGATTATGCGTACAAAGCCCACGATGGGGACCTTCGCATCTGTGCAACAGGTGTTGGCGCATATCGATAATGCCCATTCAGGGTCAATTAACATTTGATTCGTCTCTTCGTTTGCGTGTACCATGCTGACAAGCAAAGGACTGGCTGACAATGCCTTCAACCACGATTTGCAGTATTGAAACCCGCGATGCCCGCTTTCCACTTCATGGTGGCGCAGGGGCAGACGCAGTACATTCAGACCCGGTGTATGCCTATGCGGTCACGCTGCTGCACAGCGACTCGGCGCAGACGGGCGTGGGGCTGGCCTTCACGCTGGGCGCGGGCAACGACTTAGTCTGCGAGGCGATTCGTCTGCTGGCTCAGCCGCTCGCTGGCCGTGCTATAGAGGACCTGATGGCCGATTTCGGGCAGACCTTCCACGCCCTGGCGGATCATCCACAGCTGCGCTGGCTTGGTCCGCATAAAGGCGTCATTCATCTGGCGCTGGCTTCGATTGTGAATGCCTGTTTCGATTTGTGGGCCAAGTCGCGTGGTGTGCCGCTGTGGAAGCTGCTGCTTGACCTGTCGCCGGAGCAGATCGTCGCCTTGCTGGACCTGAGCTATCTGGAAGATGCCTTGACCGCTGGTGAGGCCCTGGCCCTCCTGCATACGGCTCAAGCAACTCGGCAGGAACGCGAGACTGTCCTGCGCGAAGGCTATCCCGGTTACGATACCTCCGTGGGCTGGTTCAATTACAGCGATGAGGAGATTCGTGAGAATGCCCAGCGCGCGCTTGATCATGGTTTCCGCGCGATGAAGCTCAAGGTCGGCTCTGAGGACAGCTCCCGCGATGTGCGCCGCGTCGGTATTGTGCGCGATGTCGTTGGCAACGATGTCCGGCTGATGGTGGATTGCAATCAGCAGTGGACGCTGCCCAAAGCGCTGCGCGTTTGCCAGGAGCTGGCGCCCATGTCGCTGTACTGGATTGAGGAACCCACGCACCCGGATGACGTGATGGCACACCAAACCTTAGCGCGCGCGATTGCACCGGTCGCCATTGCCGCCGGCGAACATATCCCCAACCGGATCCTGTTCAAGAATTTTATCCAGGCGGGCGCAGCGCATTTCATCCAGGTGGACTGCGTGCGTGTGGGCGGGATCAGCGAGTTTATCGCAATCAGTCTGCTGGCGAAAAAGTACAATCTGCCCGTCGTGCCGCATGTGGGCGATATGGGCCAACTGCATCAGCATCTGGTGCTGTTCAACCACATCGCATTGGGGCACGAGAAAGTCTTTCTGGAATACATCCCGCACCTACGCCCGTATTTCCGTTATCCGGCAGAGGTCCAGGACGGTTTATATAAGACTCCGCAGCAACCCGGCAGCAGCGCGGACCTGGTCTAAAAGCAACATTGACAAAAGAGGATGAACAACGCGGTATCCCCTATGCTGTTCTGCTCGCCTAACGAGTATCGCTTTGCCAGTCCGTGAATGCCGGAGAAAGTCCATGCGCGGCGGATGACTCCTTCCTGAGCCAGGGAGTCATCTATGTCGAGTGCTGCCGAAACTCTGCCGCACGGAGTTTTCGATTGGATCGCGTCCTGGCACTGCTTGAGCTGAATCCGCAGGCGGCATTATGATACTTAACGAGCACGCTGCTCGACGGCTGCCAATACGTCTTTGAGCACGGGTTTGTTCTTAAAATAAAGGACTTCGCTGGGGACCTCGTCCAGGCGGTCTTTGCCCAGGTTGACGCCTTCGTAGACCAGCAGGATCAGGTCCTCACGCTGCGCCGCCCGCACCTTTTCCAGCTTGCGCCGCAGATAGTCCGGGTGCCAGAAGCCGACGATTTCCAGCAGCGCCCGACGGCCATCCCGCTTGTGGGTGAAGGCGAAATCGGGGATCATGACCGTGTCGCCAAGCAGCAGCACCTCGTCCTCGCGGCTGAGGAGCCCAGTGGCTGCGCTCATCACCAAACTTGGCCTGAAACTCGGCGGCGAAATCCGCCTCCATGCGGCTGTCAAATTCACGTTCGGCCTGGAAAGAAGACTTCAAACTGCTGCTGTCGTCCAATGAATAGACCAGCTTGTGCTGGGCATTCGGCGGCTTGACCGTCGCCTGCATCTGCCAGCGCTCCGCCAGCAGTAAGGCAGGCAGGAAGGCCGCGAACTGACGCCCGTAGCGCGTGGTAGACACAACGAACGGTGAGATCGGCCCGTCCAGGTCAACATGATAGCCGTCACCCTGCGGTGTCGCCCAGAACATCAGCTTGAACAACTTGAGATAGCGCCAGAAGGACTTGAAATGATCGTAGATTTCGACCTGCATCTGGTCCGCCCAGTAGAGGGCTGCCCGTGCCAGTTCCAGATTGTAGCGCTGGATGAGTTCCAGCGGCAGCCAGTCCGGCCCGGCATCGATCATACAGTAGGCAGAGGGACGGTCGGCATACAGGATCGCCTCGACCTGCTCAGTCGTGAGATTAAGTTCGGCAGCGGCCTGGACGATCAGATCATCACGGGTGGTTGGCATGAAAAGATCGGCTTTGGCAAACAGCGGCCCCTGCGCGAACAGATGCTGGCGCAGTTCTGCCGGGGCGATGGGAGTTTCCAGCGGCTCGAAGACGGCTGAATCGCTCAGGACCTTCGCCAGCCCGCGCACGACCTCATAGTCGGTGCGGTCGCCGGTATAGGCTTCCAACGCTGCCTGCCAGTCGCCCTGCGTGCGGTTCAGATGGCTTTGAAACAAGCGGATGAGGTCGGTGGCGGTCCGCTGCCAGTGCGCTTGCCCGGTGGGGAGATACTGAATTTCTAAGCGGCCCTCGCGCTCGCGCAGGCGTGGACGCACCAGATCAGCGGTCAGCATGGCTCAGGTCACGGGGACGACGGCGCTGCGCCTTGCCCTCGTCAATCGTCTTGCGTACGATGACCTCGTAGAGCAGTGCCGATTGGTTACCCGTCTTGCGCAGTACCCGGCCCAATCGCTGAATGTACTCGCGGGCGCTGGACGTGCCGCCCAGGACAACGGCGACCTTCGCTTCGGGTACGTCGATGCCTTCGTTGAGGACTTTCGACGTGACCAGGGCACGATATTCGCCTGCGCGGAAGCTGTCGAGGATGAGCTTGCGTTCTGCCGCGCGGGTCTCGTGAGTCAGCGACGGGATCAGGAAGCGGCGTGAAATGGCATAGACGACGGCGTTACTCTCGGTGAAGATCAGCACCTGCTGGTGACTGTGTTCGCGCAGCAGATTGTCCAGACTCCGAATCTTCCCCTCCGCTGCGGCCAGGAGCTGCTGAATCCGCTGCCGGGCCAGCAGTGCCCGCCGTGCCTCGCGCTCATAGGCGCTGCGCCGCTGAAGTTCACGCAGCCAGCCGGGACCGTAGCCTTTTTGCAGCTTATGCCGCCGGAAATAGCCGCTGTAGATGGCCCAATCGCGGTCGTAGCGCTGGCGTTCCTCGTCGGTCAAATCGACCCGCAGCCGCACGGTGCGGTATTCGGCCAGACGTTCCCCTACCAGATCATCAACGCGCTTTTCGTAGACAATCGGGCCAATCAATTCGTCGATATGCCAGCGACCACCGCCCTGCTCATGGGCTTCAGGATAGGTCGCGGTCAGGCCCAGGCGGAAGGGTGCGGCGGACATCAGCGCCGTCTCGCCCCAACTCGGCGCGGGTAGATGGTGAACCTCGTCATAGATCATCAGCTTAAAGTGATTGCCATACTCGGCCATGACATCCCCGGCGGAATGGTAGGTCGTCACCGTGATGGGCTGGATGGCTTTCTCGCCGCCGTAGTACACACCAACCGGCACCTGAAAGGCATTGACCAGCCGGGCATACCACTGGTGCAGCAGGTCAATTGTGGGTGCAATCACCAGCGTCGAGCGTTCGACCAGAGCGATGGCCTGGATCGCCACGAAAGTCTTGCCTGCCCCGGTCGGCAGGACGATGCTGCCCCGGTGCTGCGCCTGCTCCCAGGCCGCCAGAGCCTCCACCTGGAAATCGTGTGCCTCATGATCGCTGTGCAGAGTCAGCCGCAATCGCTCCCAGCGGGGGACGGTATCGCGCACCTTGTGCTGTTTGAGCCAGTCCAGCAGCATCGGGTAACGGTAGGCTTCGCAGCGCCACTGCGCCTTGATCTGACGGAAAGCTGTATCAGGGCGTGTATCCTCCGGCCAATTCCTTAGCACCAGGGTGCCGCCCTGGAATCCCAGCGTAGGCATCGCATCCATCTCCGTTGCCGCCATTACGTGCAATTATAGCAGGGTCCAGGAGGACAACCGGGAGTTGAGGGCGTTGAACGCCCATCTTCTCCAGGCGGCATCAACTCATGCAAACAGCGTTCTGGCGAAGGCGAGGTCTTCGACAATCAAGCTGACCGTCACGTTGAGAACCGCATACCGTCTTCGGCAGCTGCGTCTCAATTTGATCCGGTTCACAGGGCAAGCTCAGCTGCCGTATTTACCCTCATCCCCCCGCCCCTTCGCCACCAGATCTCGGCCCAATTGAGAAAAGTCAACAGAACCTGTCTGGATCAGGCGTCTTTTAATCCGCAGCGCTAGAGGATCAGATTCTCAGCAATCTGTGTTTCGGTCCAGGCATTGAGCGCGAGGTCTCCGGTCTGCCGCAGCCAATCGAGCAAGCGCTGCCGCAGCCGGAGCAGATGCTCTGCGGCTTCTGGATCATGAACGCGGTTTCGAAGTTCCCCTGGGTCCGATGGGAGATGGTACAGCTCATCGACGGCGGTCGCGTTCCACACGTACTTCCATTCACGCTCGCGGACCATGCGCTGCGTATACAGGCCCAACTGGTTGCCATGATAGACGGAGAAAATGTCCTGCCGCCCGGTCGTGCCCTCCCCGGCCATGACCGGCAGCAGACTCTGCCCGCTGAAGACCTCCGGGATCGCAGCACCCGCTGCCGCGCAGAAGGTGGCCGCGAGATCCAGCGCGCCGCTGATAAAGGCATCGCTTTGCGACCCTGGCGCGATGACACCGGGCCAACGCATGATGAGCGGAATATGCACCACATCGTCATACATGATGTAGTGCTTGTCGATCATGCCGTGTGCGCCGCACATATCCCCGTGATCGGTGGTATAGATGACCAGCGTGTTTTCGACCAGATCAAGCTGCTCTAAGGCCTGAAGCACGCGGCCTATCTGCGCATCCATCAGGCTGATGTCGCCCAGGTAGGCGGATACGGTCGGTGCCCACTGCGCCCATGACCAGCCTTCGACCTTCCAGGTGCGCCGCTGCTGCTTCTGGATATAGGGCTTGTCCTCCAGCGGATCCGGGAAGCTGGGCCAGGGTGGAATCTGGTCCGGTGAGTACATCGAAAAGTAGGGTTCGGGCACGACATTGGGCAGATGCGGTTCGTAGGGGTCCCAACGCAGGAAAAAGGGCCGGTCCTGCTGGTGATATTCGTTAAGCAAGCGGATCGTGTGCGCAGCGCCCCAGCCCAGACGCGATTGTTCGGGCTGAACGCCGGGATCAACCTCGCCAAACCAGGTGTTGGCGTGCGGTGTCGGCGGCAGGCCCTGTTCCGCCCGCCATACCGCATAATCATACTCCGACACGTAATCATGGAAGCTGTAGTCCAGCGGTGTCTTCTGCTGATGCACATGCCATTTGCCCACGTAGCCCAGCCGATAGCCCTGGTCATCCAATGCCTGGCTGAAGGTCGGCAGGCCTTCGTTGGCCGGTCGCGGCGCTTCTGAGCCTTCGTTGGCGATACACATGTGACCGGACGGCCATTGACCGTAAAGCAGGCTGTTGCGCGCCGGGACACAGAGCGGAATCGGGCAAAAAGCACGGCTGAAGTTCATGCCCTCCGCTGCCAACCGGTCCAGATTGGGGGTTTGGAGAAAGGGATGCCCGTTGACGCCGAGACAGTCATAGCGGTGCTGATCGGAATGAATGAGCAGGATGTTGGGTGGCATGTTAGACGATCAACCTTTGTGAGTACAGCTCTCAGGCGCGGATACCGCCTGATGTGAGACCGGAAATGTAGTAGCGCATACCAAAGGAAAAGAAGATGATGAGCGGAATCGCCGCGACAATGTAGGCCGCCATCTGTGGGCCTAGATCGGTCGAGCCGATGTCAGATGTAAACTGCGTCACGGCGACCGCTACCACCTGCTTGTTGGGATCGGAAATCATGATGAGGGGCCGCATGAACTGGTTATAGGTCGTCACCAGGCGGATGATCGCCACCGTGATAATGATCGGCTTGGAAAGCGGGATGGCGATATGCCAGAAGACCCTGAGTTCTGAGGCCCCATCGATGCGGGCTGCATCAAAGTAATCTTCAGGCAGCGAGGCGAAGAAGGTGCGGAACAGCAGCAGCGAAAATACCTGCCCCCCGGCCATCCAGGGGAAAATCACCGCCCACAGCGTGTTCAGCAGCCCCAGACTGCCCATGAGGACAAATTCCGGGATCAGCATCAAAATCGGCGGAATCATCAAGAGCATGAGGATCGCAGTATAGATGATTTCCTTGCCGGGGAATTTGTGCCGCGCAAAAGCATAGCCCGACAGACCGGCAAAGACGATGTTGCCCAGCGTAGCCGTACTGGATGCAAAGACAGAATTCAGGATGGGGCGGCTGATGACATCCCAACCCAGGATGAAATTCTCCCAGCGAACGGGGTTGGGCAGCGCCCAGAAGCGCCCGTAAATCTGACCGTTGTCTTTCAAAGCCAGAAACACCAGGTAAAAGATCGGGATAAAGGTCAAAAACAAGAGGACGCTCAGCAGCGCCAGAATGATCGTTTGATTGCGACTACGACTACGCTTGACTTCCATAGATCACGCCTGTTCTTATGCGATTTCACGCCGAGCACGGTAGCTTATGAGCGTACCCGCCAGGATAATGACAAAGAGGACAATACCAATGGCCGAGGCCACGCCGAGTTTGTCGAGCCGAGTCGCCATGTAGTACAGTTCCAGGGCCGGGGTATAGGTCGATGCGCCCGGTCCGCCGCCTGTGGTCAGAAACACCAGTTCAAAGGTCTGCGCCATAGCGATAAAGGTCAGAATCGTGAGCAGCCTGAACTGCCCGGTCAAGAGCGGAAAGTCAATGTGCAAAAATCGCCTTAAGCCCGATGCCCCATCGACCTGGGCGGCATCAAAGATCTCGTCGGAGATCGAAATCAGGCCGCCGTAGAACACCAGCAGCGCAAAGGGGTCTGCCCAGGGGAAGCCGATAAAAATAACGGACAGCAGCGCAACGCTCGCATCGCCGTACCAGACCTGGGTCCAGTTCCCCAGGCCAAGCGCGATCAAAGTCTGGTTGAGCAAGCCGATGGTCGGCTCGTAAATATTGTTCCAGACCAGGATCTGCACCACCATCGGCAGCACAATTGGCACCACAAACAGCGTGCGGAAGATGTACTTGAGCCTGGCGTTGCGAATGTGGAAGATCAGCTCGGCGATCAGCAGGGGCACCGTGACGATCTTCAGCAGGCCGACGATCACCAGAATAATAGCGTTGCCGAAACCCGCCCAGAAGAAGCGATCCTGGAACAGGTAGCGGAAGTTATCCAGCCCGACAAAGGTGGTGGTCGCCCCCGGATTCCAATCCGTAAAGGCATGATACAGACCGGAGCTAGCCGGGTAATAGTTGAACACCGCCAGCAGCAAGATAGTCGGCAGGATGAACAGGTAGGACAAACGAGCGCGCCACATCAGGCGCAGGACCCGGCGCGGCCCTGCCGTCCGCTTCTGCCAGATTTGCTGGCCGCTGCTGGTGGTGTGGACGAACCAGCCCGCACTCGCGGTCCCCAGCACCAGGATGCCCAGCCCACCGGAAAGTATCATGTTGCGCTGCGCGGTCTGGGACTGCGATGTGGCGGCGGCCATCTGGCGATCCTGAACCTGGCTCTCGCCGTCCTCAGTGGCAAAGGCCATCACATTCCCATCCCCGGACAGCGCGACATCTGAAATCCCGCTGTCGAGCATGAGCGTTTCCAGGATCTTTCCCTCACTATCCAGCAGCAGCGCCTTGCCGCTCTTGGTCCCGGCCAGGATCAACTCGCCGCCCGGTTGGATCGCCACGCTGTTGACCGGCGACCCGGCATCGACCTGCCACAATACGCTGCCATTGCCGCCATGCAGCAGGGTGATGCTGCCGTCCTCGGTCCCGGCCACAATGCGCGCGCCGTTGGAGGTCACGGCCACATCAAGCACGCCGTAATCGAGCCGCATTTCCAGCAGGCGCTGGCCGCTGCGGCTGTAGACGTAGACCCGGCTGTTATCCGTGCCGATCACCGGGCGGGCATTGTCGCCCGTGCCATAAATATCGACCGCCTTCACGCCAACGCCGAAGTTTTCACGCCATTGGAGTTCGCCCGCAGCATTCAGACCGTAGGCCGACAGGTCATTGGAGGTTCCAACGATCAGCGACAAATCGTCGGCGATGGCCGCGTTGTTCATCGAGCGCTGTGCCCGGTACTGCCAGAGGACCTGGCCGCCCTCATCCAGCATATAGACGTTGCGATCTTCCGAGGCGACCACCGTTCGCTGGCCGTCTGGCGTGATGTCCATGCCCAGCACGCTGTTTTCCGGGCTGAATTCCCAGAGTATCTCGCCCGCGTGGTCATAGACGCGCATCAGGTTGCCGCTGGAGCCAAAGGCGATCATTTGACCATCGGCGGTCACGGCGGCTGTATTGACACGGCTGGTATTGGCAATATCCCAGAGCACGCCGGTCGGTTGGGGCTGGACTGCGGCGGCAATCACCAGCGCCAGCAGGCCCAGCATAAGCAGCGGTATGATACGGCGCATCAAGAGGTTCATTTCAACAGGTTCCTAAGCGAAGTATTTTCCAAAAACTGTTGTTTGCGCTTTATACCTTGACGAAAAATCGGTGTCAAGAAACAGACCGAACTGGCTAAATCCATAGACCATCTGTGAAGCAAGACTGTTCCAGTGCCGCTTCTTGCCTGACCTCACCCCCAGTCCCCTCTCCATCGGATGAAGAGGGGATTTAGGGTAAGGTCAATAGATCCAGCCAGTCGGCTTATTTGCGGCCTAGCTTGCCCCTGCCGCGACCCAGCCCGGAGGTTGTTTCTCCGGCGACGCCAGATCCTCAGGGGTGAGGTTCAGGAAGGCGACAATGTCATCAAAGTTGTCTTCCAGAAGCTGCTGGTACCTGGTGGCGAATTCCTCGGAGGTTATTTCGCCGTTGAAGAACTGCTGCGCCATGGTAGCCCACTCACGGATGGTCGGCTCGTACTTGAAGAAGCCGCGCGCCACCGCATCGCCCGGCGCACCGGGTTTCTCATAGTTGCCCACGAAGGTCGTGTTCTCGAACAAGG
This sequence comes from uncultured Chloroflexia bacterium, assembly GCA_963772595.1. Taxonomy (GTDB): domain Bacteria; phylum Chloroflexota; class Anaerolineae; order Aggregatilineales; family Phototrophicaceae; genus CAVYXZ01. Next base: position 1,414,314 of record CAVYXZ010000007.1, read on the forward strand.
CAGCCAGCTCAGGCGGCAGTTCGACACCCTTAATCAACGACGGGCCATTGATTCCGCCCTGGAGATTATTGGGGTCCAGCTTGTTTTCCAGGTAAATCTGCATCCCGGTCGGACTCATCCAGAACATGATGAAGTCGATTTCCAGTTCGTTCTGCGCGCTGTCTTTGACAGGAACCGCCAGGAAGCCGTTGGTCAGCTCATTGGCGCGGGCCGGAGCCTGCACGCAGTCGCCCTCAAGTGAGGGGAAGGCAAAGGTCCCGTAATCAAAGAGCGTGGCAGCTTCCTCGTCAGCCTGGGTGATTTCCGCAGCGCCGCCATATTCGCCCTCGGCCAGAGAGCGGATGTCTTTGGCGAAGGTGGTGTAGAAGCCGCCGGTGACCATCCACATCGCAGCCTTTTGGGTCAGGAAGAGCGGGTAGGCATCCGGCATACCGGCCCAGCCTGCGGGGACGTTGCCGTTGGAGGTGATGAAAATCTCGCCGATCTGGTCCATCATGTCGGCCATGCAGGCGGTATCAAAGCGGATGTCACCGTTCTGCAAAGCATCCAGATGGCGCACAATGTTGGTCGAAACCTTGTCAGGATCGTCATTGCGCGGGTCGCTCGGATCATAGGTCCATTTGTCGTCGATGCCATCGCGGAAGCACCAGTCGCCTTCCTGGCAGTGGATCAGTTGCAGGTCGTCGCGGTGATACTGGTCCATCGCCGAGCGCATCAGCCAGGGCATCCGGCCACCGCCCCAGATCTGATCGACCGTCCCTTCCATGCTAACCGGGATGTAGCCCGCCGCTTTGATCTTATCTGCCCATTCGACAAGCTGACTCCAGGTCGGCTGTGGCGGGACATCGGTGATCCCGGCGGCTTCGAAGATGCTTTTGTTATAGACCCAGAAGGTCTGCACCGACACGTAGGGGATGGTGTACATCTCGCCCGTATTCGGGTCGCGCACAATGTTGAGCGCCCAGGGTTCAAAGGCGTTTTCCCAGACATCGCCGGTATAGGGGTTAATCTCCTGGAGATAAGGTCCCCAGTTGATAAGCCGTCCATCCTGCGCCAGATCACGCACGTGGGGCGATTCGATGACGGAGACGCGCGGTGTCCCAGCGGCGAACTGCGAACGCACAAATTGCAGGTAGGCCTCTTCCTGGCCCGCCGGTTTGAGTTCGACGCTGACGGTCACGTTCGGATGCAGCGCCATATAGGCATCCGCCAGGGCCTGATAGGTCTGCACATCATTGGAGGCAATGCTGATGACGACCTCGCCCGAAAGGTCCCGTTCGTCCTGGGCTGCCGGGGCCTGGATCTCGATCACGTCTGAGTCAGGCGTAGCATCCTGGGCAAATACCCCGATCCCATGCAGCCCCAATACGATCAAGACCAGTAAGAGACTAAAAACTACAAAAACACGCTTCTTCACTGTTTTTCTCCTCTCAAGATTACTAAGTGTTTCAGAAATTTATCGCGCGGCTAATTATATACAATATACCAGCGATTTACAAAATGATATTTTTACAACCTTTCGTATATACCGAGAAAGGGTACAGCCCGACTAAAATTCCACTGTCTTGTGACGCTGCAAATGGCAGTCCAGATTGATCGCCAGCGGGATACCGGCGATATGGGTCGGATAAAATTCAATGCGCACATCCGCAGCCGTGTTGACACCGCCCCAACCCTGCGGCCCGATGCCGGTGGCGTTGATTAAATCGAGCAGTTCGAGTTCCAGTGCGGCATAGCGTGAGTTGCCGTTGCGCTGGCCGACCTCACGCATCAGCGATTTCTTCGCCAGCAGGGTCGCCATCTCCAGCGTGCCGCCGACGCCGACGCCGACCGTCACCGGCGGACAGGCATTCGGCCCCGCATCTTCCACACAGCGGACCACTTCCTGCTTGACGCCCTCAATCCCCTGCGCTGGGGTCAGGACCATTGCGCGACTCATATTTTCCGCACCAAAGCCCTTGGCCGCCACCGTCAGGCGCAGTCCATCACCGGGGACGATCTCATAATGGATCACCGGGGGCGCGTTGTCGTTGGTGTTGCGGCGGTCGAAAAGCGGTTCCGCCACCACCGACTTGCGCAGGTAGCCCTCGGCATAGCCCTGGACGACCGCCTCTGTCAGGGCCGCGCGGATCTCGCCGCCGGTGAGATGCACCTCCTGGCCGACTTCGAGAAAAAGTACCACCATACCGGTATCCTGGCACATGGGCACCTGGCGTTCTGAGGCGATCTGCCGGTTCTGGACGATGTCCTGCATGGCCTGCTGGGCCGCAACCGAGGGTTCGTTCACGAGGATGTCGTTCAACTGGACCATGACGGCTTCAGGCGTGTGAAAATTGATTTCCTGAACGGCCTCGCGGACGACCTCTGCCAGAATATGCACGTCGATAGTCTTCATGCTTGGCCCTGCCGCTGGTAGGCCAGCCGCCCCTGCTCATAGAGATCGGCCCCGTAAATGTCGTTAGCCACCACCACCGGGAAATCTTCTACCGTCAGTTTGCGGATAGCCTCGGTCTTGAGGTCCTCATAGGCGATCATCTCGACCGCCTTGATGCACTGCGAAATGAGCGCCGCCGCCCCGCCCACCGTCGCAAAGTAGACGCCCTTGTAGTCTGCCAGCGCGTCCCGGACCGCCTGATTGCGCTTGCCCTTGCCGATCATGCCTTTTAGCCCCTGCTGCAAGAGCGGCGGCGTATAAGGGTCCACGCGGCTGGCGGTGGTGGGACCTGCCGAGCCAATGACCTGGCCCTCTTTCGTCGGCGAAGGCCCGACATAATAGATGACCTGGCCCGCCAGCGAGAGCGGCAAAGCGTCACCGCGTTCCAGGGTTTCGATCAGGCGCTTGTGCGCGGCGTCGCGCGCGGTATAGACCGCCCCAGAGATCAATACGCGGTCGCCGACATGCAGCGAGGTGATGACCTCGTCCGTGAGCGGCGTCGTCAGCCGCCTGGTGTCGTCTTTCACTGTGCCCGGCCCCCGTGTGACGTCATGATTTCGTCATTATACAGCTTGTGAATGCGGAGCACGCCGGGTGGCGCGGCATGGAGACAGAGATTGCACAGGGTACATTCGTCTTCCCGATCCGGCTTAATGACAAGCCTGCCGTTGTCCGATTCAAAAATATCGACCGGGCAAATCTGCGCAAGCTGAGCGCTCAATTCTGGCGATACCTGTGCGCTATCGGCCTCAATCCTGATGAAAATGCCCATGCTCAGCCCTTTGCCTTAATGGCCGCTTCGACCAGTTCGGGAATCTGGGACAATCTATCGGCCACATGCACCCCGGCCTCGCGCAGCACCTGGATCTTGGCCGCCGGGCTGCCGACATTCCCCTGCACGATGGTCCCGGCATGACCGAAACGAATACCCTGCATCTGGTCCGCAAAGCGACCGGCGACGAAGGCGATAATCGGCAGATTTACCTGATGCTTGCGCAGATGGTCGGCCAGCCGTTCCTCAGCGGAGCCGCCCGGTTCCGCATACATCACAATGGCATCGGTATCGGGATCCGCCTCGTAGACCGGCAGCAGGTCCAGAATGTTCGAGCCGACGATAGGATCGCCGCCGATGCTGACACAGGTGCTCTGGCCGATACCTTCCTGCGTGAGCATATTGGCAATTTCGGTCATCATGCCACCGCTGCGCGACACAATCCCCACGCGGCCCGCCATGTAGGCACGATACACCGCATCGACGGATCCACCGGCCATCCCAACCCGCGTATGCCCCGGTGAGATGAGGCCCAGGCTGTTGGGGCCAATCACGCGCGCGCCATGCTGGGCCGCCGCGTCGAGCAGTATGACGACATCACGACGCGGGATACGTTCGGTCACGATCACCAGCAGCTTGATGTCATTGCTCAGGGCTTCGTACACCGCATCCACTACAAAGCGCGGCGGGACTGAAATGATGGTCGCGTCAAAACGCTGCATCTCGACCGCTTCGCGCACGGTATCAAAGACAGGCACGCCATACAAGCTCATGCCGCCCTTACCCGGAGTCACCCCGGCCATGATCTTCGCGCCGTAATCCAGCAATTCGCGGGTGAAGGTCGCCGCCTCACGCCCGGTGATGCCCTGTACCAGGATGTGTGTCTCTGCATTCGCCAGGATCATGGGCCAACACTCTCTATCGTTTGATCGAGGCTGGTCTCGCGGCCAAAATGGCGCACGCCGTAATGCGCGAGAATCGCGCGGCTCTCGTCTTCCCAGGACCCCGGAATGCGGAAGGCAGCGATCACCTCACTCGGCGTCCGCCCCATTTCAAGCACGCCTTTGATCACACCACGCGCGACCAGATCAGCACGGGTGTTGCTGACCACATTCATCGTGACGACCAGCCGGTCCACTTCAGGCTGGCTCAGGATAAGCTTGGTCAGTTCTTTGATCTTCCATACGCTGGGGTTGCCGCCAATCTCGCAATAGTTGGCTGGCTTCAGGCCGCGATCCAGGACCAGGTCCATCACGGCGAGGCTGGCCCCACCCCCGCCAATCAGCAGGCCGATATTGCCGCCAAAAGGAATCAAGCGCCCGGCGACGCCGCGATGATCCGCCAGAATCGATCTCCAGCGCACGCTGTTCGAAATCGCTGCGCCGGTTGGCAATGGCCTGGCTGTGCGGCAGGGCATCCAGCACGGCGGCCTGCCGGAAGCTGGCATCGTCGTCCAGTTCCAGGTGGACATCCGCGACCCACCACTTGCCGTCTGGCGTCAAGACCACCGGGTTGCATTCCAGCAGCAGGGCATCGAAGCGGGCAAAAGCGTTGGCAATCTGCGTAATCAAACGGCCCAGGCGCGGGTTGGCTTCGCCCGTGAAACCCAGCGTCGCGGCCAGTTGGCGGCCCACGAAATCAGGCAGGGCTGAAGCCAGTGAAAAAGGGTGACGAAGGACCTGATCGGCGCTTTCGACCTCAATACCGCCTTTGGTCGAGAGCAGCAGGATAGCCGTCTTCGCCATGTCATCGTAGGTGGCCCCGATGAAGACCTCCTGGGCAATGTCGAGGCGCTGCTCGATGAGTACGGCATCCACCGGGAGGCCATGCACCTCCATGTGCAGCAGTTCCTCTGCCAGCTGCCGGGCTTCATCAGGCGAGCCGCCAAACTTGATCGCCCCGGCTTTCATGCGCCCGCCCGTCGGGACCTGCGCTTTCAGGACGAAGGGCTGCTGTGCAAAGGCACTGGCCGCCACCTCATCCGCCGTCCTGGCGACCTGGCTCTCTGGAATGAGCAGACCGGCCTGTTTTAAGAGGCGCTTCGCTTCGTATTCCAGGACTTTCATCAGGTATCAGCCCGGTACTTTTCGATGATTTCAGGGTTCAGGTCAATGCCAAAGCCGGGCTTATCCGGCACTTCCATGTAGCCGTCGCGGATCACCGGCTGTTCGATGGGCAGATCAACCCACATGGGATCGCGTTTGTAGTTGGGGAAGATTTCGACGTAGAGCGCGTTGGGGACCGCGGCCAGCAGGTGCAGCGCGATCTGCGGTTCTTCATGGTGTGCCATCTTCACGTGGAATAGCTGCGCCATCTGGGCGATACGCCGCCACTCGGTCACACCGCCGGCAATAGTCACATCGACGTTCAGAATATCGACGCTGTTGCGGATGATGAGGTCGCGGCAGCCAAAGGCGGAAATCTCCCCCTGCCCGGCGTTGACCGGGATTGAGGTGCTGTCGCGCACCATGCGCAGACCTTCAAATTGATCGTACCAGATGACCGGCTCTTCGATCCAACCGAGCTTGAGCGGTTCCGCCGCCCGGCAGAATTCGATGGCCTCTTTCGGCGTCCAGCCCTGATTCGCGTCACAGACGATGATGAAATCATCACCGACCAGTTCGCGCACTTTCGCCACGCGCTCCAGGTCTTCGGCAATGGTCCGACGGCCCACCTTGAACTTGACCCCCGCCATGCCGATTTCTTTGTAGTGCAGCATCTCATCGTTGAGATCGTTCTGGCCTTTGCCCGCCTCATAATAACCGCCAATGGCGATAATCGGCACTTTGTCCTGGTAGCCCCCCAGCAGCTTATAGACCGGCAGATCGTGAATCTTGCCGAGCAGGTCCCAGATGGCGTTATCGACCGCCGCGATGGCCTGCGTAAACATCGCATGGTTGTACAGGTCGAGAATGTGGATGCTGCGATTGCCCAGGTCAACTTTCTGAGCGAACATCTTTGCCCAGAGCCGCTCGACGTTATGGGGGTCTTCGCCCACCAGCAGCGGGGCCAGGACTTCGCGGATCACGTAAATGATCTTGTCCTGCGTGTGGTCTTCGTCGCCACCAAAGACCTCGCCCACCAGCCCCTCATCTGTGTAGACACGGGTGACAATGGTGTCCCGGTTGACGATTTGATAGGTACCGCCTTCAAAATATTGTTCAAGCTGGCGCTTCAGCGGAATAGCTTCAACTCTAGATATTTTCATGGGTCAGCTCAGAAAGTTCATATACAAGTTAACGGATTATATATAATATTGCGGCAAATGCAAGCAAGAGACCTGGCAGTTTGTGTTTAGAGCTGACCGATGTGCGATTCCAGCGCGTCTTTAGTCACCGCCGTCTCATACAAGGTATCGAGCTGATTCATGTCGTACCAGGGATTACAGACATACTCGACCGACAGGGTGCTCTGGTAATTCAGGGCCTTCAGCCGCTTGATGATGTCCACCCAATCAATCGTGTTTTCGTCATAGCGTGACTGGAGTTTGCCGGGCCGCGCCGGGCGAATATGCACGTGATTAGCATAAGCCAACAGCGGGTGGACGCGCTCGTCGGGGATGTATTGCAGCGTGAAATGGGAATAATCCAGGGTCACTTTGGCGTCGGGCGCGTAGGTATCAATCAACTCTTTGGTGAGTTCCGGCGTCTGTGTGACCGATCCCATATGCGGTTCGAAGCGCAAGTTGACGCCATACTCAGCGCAAATCTGGGCTGCTTTGGACATTTCCTCGCCCGACGCCGCCAGATTATCGGCGATAGACCGGCCTGGATGCAGCACGCCGGGCAGGATGGTCATGCCGGGGATACCGCAGAGCTGGCAGAACTGCGCCCCGGCTCGAATAAGCTGCATATTCTTTTGCCGGATGGCCGGGTCCGGGTCGTTGAGGCTGTGCTGGTCTGGCGATGCGCCAAACTGCGGGAAGAAATCGACCGCGTCCAGTTCGTAGGTCGCCAGCAGCCCATTGACCCAATCCGCCTGGGCCTGCGGGTCCGCCAGGATGTCCTCCGGTTCGATGCTGCATTTACCGCGTGCATGGAAGCCCGAAATATCCAGCCCTTTGAAGCCGAGATGTTTGGCAACGGCCATCACACCTTCCAGCGGGAGGGCCTCAAATGAATGTCCACTGATGGTCAAACGCATTTTTTACTCTCCTGTACTCGTGCAAACGCGCATTCTTGTATTCAGGTCGTGTCGTAATATTATATAATTCGTGATATTGTATATTGCAAACCAGCGTCATCTTTATGCCGGTTTTCCCGGTATTAAGCCAGGGTTTCCAGTGCCAACAAGGTAAAAAGTATGCCGCATAGAGATCAAGATCAACAAAAAACCAAAAAGGACCTCATCATCGAAGTCATGCGCGAAGCCATCCTCTCCGGTGAGCTGGTGCCCGGCGAACGCCTGCTCCAGGAAGAACTGGCCGAACGCTTCGATGTCAGCCCGACCCCGATCCGCGAGGCCATCCAGCAGTTGGTCGCCGAAGGCGTCCTCAGCCACAGCCCCTATCGCGGGGTCCAGGTTGCCGAAGTCCACCTGGATGAGGTGCGGCAGGTCTACCTGATCCGCAGCACGCTCGAAGAACTGGCAACGCGCACCGCTGTGCTCAATTTACGCATCGGCGACGTCATGCAACTGCGTGAGTACCAGGATCAGATTCGAGAGCAAGTCGAGAACAACGATCTTCGGATCTTGCGCAAGCTCAACTACGAATTTCATATGCTCATCTACCAGGCATCCAATATGCCGCTCCTTATCCACATGATTAAAAGTCTCTGGACCAAGTTCCCCTGGGATACGCTGCACGTGCTGCCCAATCGCGCTGAAGCCGCCACTGATGAGCATGAACTCATTCTCAAAGCCATCAACAACGGTGATGCAGACTTAGCTGGACGGCTCATGCGTGAACATATCGAAAGCGGCTCTTCGGCCCTGAACGACTATCTGACGCAGAACGAGACGTAGCTCTGGCTACCTGAGACAGTACTTGCGCACGACGTCTTCGTTGACCTCCACCCCCAGGCCTGGCTTCTCCGGCGGGTAAATCCAGCCATCGACATGGGCAAAAGGTTCCGAGACCAGCTCATGCTGCATGGGGTTCTCAACCGGCTTAAGTTCAAAAATGTTGGCGTTCGGATTGGCAACCGAGACGTGAATACTGGCGGCGGTGTTGATTGCGCTGCTCCAGCTATGCGGGTCCATCTGCACCCGATAGCGCGCCGCCAACTGCGTGATCTTCTGCATCCCGGTCACGCCCTCGGTGCGCCCCGGATCAATCAGGATCACATCGCAAAGATCGGCCTCCAGCAAACGCTGATAATCGTTCAGATTCCAGAAGCGCTCGCCAAAGCCGATGCGCATCTCCGGCACGGCCTGGCGCAGATGAATATGATCCTCAAAATTATCGGGGTGAAAGACGTCTTCAAGCCAGGTGAGCTGATACTCGGCAAAGGCCCGCGCCATCTTGACCGCGTAAGGCAGGTCCCAGTGCATCTTCGCGCCAATATCGACGATGAAACCGGCATCGGGGCCAATCGCTTCGCGGACGGCTTTGACGAAGGCGATGTCACGCTCGGCGCTCACCCCCAGGTTGGCATGGCCTTTCTTACCGAAGCCGACCTTGACCAACTGGTAGCCCGCCTGGATGTATCCGGCCAGTTCCTGCGCCATGTCGTCAATTTCCGAGGCCTTCGGGTGCGTGCTGGCACAGACCGGCAGGCGTTCCTGCTGTTTGCCGCCCAGCAGTTTGTAAAGCGGCTGCCCCAGGATTTTGCCTTTGAGATCCCACAGGGCCATATCAATCGCGCTGATGGCAAAGGACGCGATACCGCCCGCATCACCATACCACCAGACCTCGCCGCGCAAATCGTTCCAAATGCGCTCATTCTCCAGGGGATCGCGCCCAATGACGGTATCGCCCAGGCCGTTTTCAATCAGGGCAGCGGTGGCAAAGGTCGAAGGGCGAAATTGCGAGATGCACTCGCCCCAACCGACGATGCCGTCGTCCGTTTCCAACCGTACCAGGGTGACGTAGCGGTCGGCAAAATCATCATTTGGCTCCTGATAGCACAGGGGAAAGACATCAAGCTTCTTAACAGACATAGGATCATTTCTCCAGCATGGTTGTCTCGCGGCAAGAGGCACAGCATGGAATCGCCTGCGAGAACAGCATCATTCGACAAAATGGGCATAGCAATCAATAATATACAGAATGTCGATATTATATATAATTTGCCGAAGTTAACAAATTTCGCGGCGCTTGTCAATGAATGTGAGGGTTTATGAATATTCGACTTGATGGAAAGACGGCGATTGTCACCGGGGCGGCCAGCGGGATCGGTCATGCCATCGCCAATGCTATGCACGAAGCCGGCGCGACCATCGTGATCGCGGACATTAATCTGGAAAAAGCGGAGGCTGTGGCCGCGCAGCTGGGCGAGCGCGCCCAGGCCATGCATGTCGATGTCGCCAACGTGGAGTCCTGCCAGCAGCTTGTCCGGCAGACGATTGCCGACCTGGGCCAGCTTGACATTCTGGTCAATAACGCCGGGATCTGCCCGCTGCGCCCGTTGGAAGACGTCGATCAGGCCTTCTTCGACCTGTTGATCTCGATCAATGTGCGCAGCAGCTATTTTCTGTCGCAGGCGGCGGCCATCCACATGAAAAGCCGCCAGACCGGGCGCATTATCAACATCAGTTCGGTCGGCGGGCGCACCGGCGGATCGCTGGCGGTCTCGGTCTACGCCGCGACGAAAGCGGCGCTCTTTTCGGTCACCAAGTCCTTCGCCACCTATCTCGCGCCCTACGGTACGGCCAATACCATCGCGCCCGGACCCTCGCACACACCGCTGACCGAAGCCTGGGATAACCCGGATGGCCTGGCCGCGCTGGAAGCCAGCATCCCCCTGGGCCGGCTGGGCCGCCCGGAGGATTACTGCAACATGGCCGTCTTCCTGGCCTCGGAGCAGGCCAGCTATATGACCGGCGCGACGGTGGACATCAACGGCGGTTTCCGCATGGAGTGAGGTTAATCGGGCCCGCAAAGACCTCTTAAGATGCTTCATTGAGAACCCGTCATCACGGCTTGTGTCTGAAATGCACCCCTTCCCCCGAATTCGAGGGAAGGGAGAACCCCTCCGGCGCGATTTTTGAAGTCCCTCCCTGGATTCGGAGAGATTTAGGAAAGCGACAAGGAACAATTCGCAGACACGCCCTAATCGCCCCCGCCCTCCAGCCGCCGAGCATGGTCCAGGACCGCTGCCGCGCGCTGAATGATGGGCGCGTCGATCATCCGGCCTTCAAACTGGAAGGCTCCCTGATTCTGGCTGTAGGCCGCCATCAGGCGCTGCGCATAATCCACCTCGGCGGACGTGGGCGACAGGGCCGCCTGCAAGGGCGCGATCTGTTTCGGGATGAATCGCCAGTTTGCCATCGAAGCCAAAGCGCCGCGCGTGTTGGGCGGCGGATTCCAGCTCCGGCTCTGACAGGGTCAGATCCGCCTCGACCGTGTCAATGGCCTGAAGTCGAAAGGCCCGCGCCAGCATCACCAGACGGAAGCGGGCAAAATCCAGGTAGTAGTGATCGGCTGTCGAGGGCATGTTCATATCGACGGCCATATCCTCGCCACCCAGCATGACGCCGGTCAACTGTGGCGCAGCGACCAGGATCATGTCGAGCTTCAACAGGGCCTGAGCCGATTCGATGATGGCAAACACGACCTTCGCTGCCGGCAGCGCCTCGTAAACCATCTGAAGATGCGCCGCTTCGTCCACTTTGGGAATCACGAGGCCATCGACCAGGTCGATCAGCGAGTCCAGGTCCTGCCGCCAGAGATCGCTGCTGGCAGGCGAATTGATGCGCAGCAAGCACTCTTTGCCTGCAAAGTCCAGTTCAGGCAGCAGGCGAGCCAACTGGTCGCGCGCCGCGAGCTTATCGGCGGGGGCCACCGAGTCTTCCAGATCGAAAATCACGCAGTCCACGTTGAGACCGGCGGCTTTGCGAATCATCTTCTCCGAGATGGCGGGCACAAAGAGCATGACTCGCCGCAGACGCGAGGGCAGCACTCCATCAGGCATGGGCGACATCGCGGATGGCCTGCGTGATGCGTTTGACACTGGGGATGACTTCGTCCTCCAGCGGTGGGCTGTAGGGGATCAAGGTGCCGCCCATGTTCACCCGCACCACCGGCGCGTCCAACCAGTAGATGCCCTTGCTCGCGGCCAGCGAGACGATGTCGCCGCCCCAGCCTGCCGAATGCGGCGCTTCCTCCACCACGACCAGACGGTTCGTCTTCGCCAGCGACTCCAGGATGGTGTCTTCATCCAGCGGCACCATCGAACGCAGGTCAATGACCTCCACGTCGATGCCCTCGTTGGCGAGTTCCGCTGCCGCTTCCAGCGAGCGCTGCATCATCAACTGGAGTCGCTACGACCGTAACATCACTGCCCTGCCGCCGGACCATCGCCTTACCCAGGGCCATCGGGCCGAGATCATCTGGCAGCTCTTCGCTCAGGTTATAGAGCAGCTTATGTTCCAGCACGATCACCGGATTGTTCTCGCGGATGGCGCCGCGCAGCAGCCCGTACATGTCGCTGGGCGTGCCGGGAACCACCACCATCAGACCAGGATGCTGCATCAGCCAGGATTCGCCGCAGGCGGAATGCTGCGTGCCAAAACCTGCTCCCGCTCCCTGGGCTGCCCGGATCGTCAGCGGCACGGTGAACTGGCCGCTGGACATATAGCGATACTTGGCGATCTGGTTCACGATCTGATCCATCGCCACCGGCACGAAATCGACAAACATCAATTCGGCGACAGGCCGCAGCCCCGTGAGCGCCGCACCGAGCGCTGCGCCAATGAAGGCCTCTTCGGAGATCGGCGTATCGCGCACGCGGTTGGGGCCAAATTCGTCGTAGAGACCGGGCGTCACCTTAAAAGTGCCCCCGGCTTTCGCCACATCTTCGCCAAAAAAGATCACATCTTCGTCGCTGCGCAGTTCGTCGGCCAGTGCCCGCTGAACGGCTTCGCGGTAAGTCAGCTTTGCCATGTAGTTTTATTTGCCTTTTCTATGCGTAGATGTGCTCGTAAGCGGCTTCAAGCGGCGGGAAGGGTTCGTTCTTGGCCCACTCAATCACTTCGATCACGCTGCGTTCGGTCGCCTGCGCCAGTTCGTTAAACTCAGTTTCGTCAAGCTGACCCGCCGCAATCATGCGCTCCTTGAGAATGGTGATCGGGTCGCGCTGCATCCAGCGTTCGAGTTCACCTTCTGGCCGGTATGGCCCGGTATCGGTGCGCGAATGCCCGCGATAACGATAGGTCTTGAGTTCGATCAGCGAGGGGCCGTTGCCCTGGCGCGCGCTTTCAATCGCCGCGCTGACTTCCGCGTGGACGACCTCCACATCCTGTCCATCGACGATGATGCCCGGCATGTTATAGGCACAGGCGCGATCCGCCAGATTGGTTACGGGCGTGGTCGTCTCCAGCGGACTGTATTCGCCATAGAGATTGTTTTCGATGATGAATACGACCGGCAGATTCCAGATGGCCGCCAGGTTCAGGGATTCGTGGAATGCGCCGATATTGACAGAGCCATCGCCAAACAGCGAGACCGCCACGCTGTCCAGGCCCTTGACCTGAGCCGTCAGCGCCGCGCCCACCGCAATCGGCAGCCCGGCCCCGACAATCGCATTGGCTCCCAGCAGGCCCAGCGAGGCATCGGTCATGTGCATACTGCCGCCTTTGCCGCCGTTGCAGCCGCTGGCCTTGCCCATCATCTCCGCCATGAGCGCCTTGATTTCAACGCCCATCGCCAGCGCATGACCGTGCCCGCGATAGGTACAGGTCATCTTGTCGCCCTCTTTCAAGGCCCAGGCGACGCCCACCGCACAGGCTTCCTGCCCGATGCACAGATGGGTAGACCCGCGCACCAGGTTGGCATTGAACAAGAGCTGAATTTGCTCCTCGGAATAGCGAATGTCCAGCATCCGCCGCAGCATAGCCAGCCGGGTGTCTGCGGGCAATGCGGGTGCTTCTGAAGTCGTCATCGTCATTTCCCTTTGTTTTCGCTACTGAATTTGTCAAGTTCGTCCTGGAAGGCCGCCATAAAGCGCGCCAGGACCATGCCATCGACCACGCGATGATCGCCGCTCAAGGTCAAATGCACGCTGCGGCGGATGTGCAGGCCGCCAGCGATCACCAGCGGACGTGGCTTGACCGTGCCAATTGCCAGGATGGCGACCTGAGGCGGATTGATGACCGCCGTAAAGCGATCCACCTGTTGGACCACCCCCAGATTGCTGATGGTAAAGGTCCCGCCCTGCAAATCGTCGGGCCGCAGCTTGTTGGCGCGCGTGCGCTGGATCAATTCGGCGCTCTCCGCGCTCAAGCCGCGCAGGGAATAACGATCCGCCTTGTGAATGACCGGCGTCAGCAGGTTATCGCCCTGAGCGACGGCAATGGCAAGATGCACCGACTCGTAGCGCAAAAGCTGCGCGCCGTCAAAGGTCGCGTTGAGTTCCGGCACTTGTAACAGAGTCTGGACCGTCAGATATTGCAGCAGGTCGTTGAACTCGTGGCGCGGGCAGACCTTCGATCTGTTGCAGCGCGATCTCCAGGTCAAATTCGCCGCTGACATAAAAGTGCGGCGCGTCCTGCATACTGCGCTGCATCCGCTCGCCAATGACCCGGCGCGCGCGGCTTAATTCCACGGCCTGCGCGGCTTCCGGTACAACGGCTTGCTGAAGCGGAGCGGCAGCGGCTGGCTGTGACACTTGCGGGACAGGAGCGGCCCTGCGCTGGTAGGCTTCGAGATCCGCCATCGTCACCTGCCCACTTGATCCAGTGGCCGGGACCTCCGACAGAGCGATCCCGGCCTCGCGTGCCGCTTTGCGCACCTTCGGCAGCGCCAGGAGATGCCCATTGCTCGACGGTGCAGCTGCCTGCGCCACGACGTCTTCGCGCAGAACACGACCGCCGGGGCCGCTGCCCTGTACCGCGCTGAGGTCGATGTGGTTCTGCTCAGCATAGCGCCGCGCGACCGGGGAGACATTCGCAGCGCGCTTGACTGGTTCGCCGCCGACCGCACTGGCCGCCGCTGCGGGCGCTGCCTCTGCCGCATCAGGATCGCCGACCTGAGCGATCACCGAGCCAACGCTGACGACGGTATCCGGCTCGACCAGATGCGCCAGGACCACGCCGCTGGCAATGCTTTCCAGTTCCACGTCGGCCTTGTCCGATTCGACAACGGCAATGACCTCGCCCGCCTTGACATTGTCGCCGACCTGCTTCACCCACTGCACCAGACGCCCCTCCTGGGTATCAAAGCCCAGGTTCGGCATCACAATATCCGTTGCCATCAGTTCACTCCTTCGCATCGAAGTCTAATTTTCATAGAGCGAGGCGACCTGCACCGGCACGCCCTCCTGTGCGGCAGACTTGTAAGCCGCGTCCAGCAGTTCCACCGTGTGCCATCCGACCGGGTCCGCCGGGATGAAGTTCTCGACCTTGTCGAGGATGATCTCAAGCAGGTGCTGTGACGGCAGGGCCGTGGGATAACCGGGATTCGTAGGTTCCATGCGCTTCTCAGTGCCGTCATGCAGGCGAATGTAGACCAGGCCGGAGATGGCATCCACCCGCAGACGGCCTTTGCTGCCATGAAGATGCACTTCGACGATGCCGCCATCGCCCTTGCCCAGGTTACCGGTGCTGCCGACCGTCGCCAGCGCGCCATTTTCCATGCGTACAGCGAGAGCATCCACGACATCCACCGCGCAGTCGAGCTTATCCATAAAGGCCGAGACCGTTTTGGCCCGCAGCTCAGGACTCAGGTGAAACATCAGCGAGGCCAGATGCGTAATCTGCAAATGACCCTGGCCGCCGCCCGCCACTTCCGGGCTGCTGTAGGTCTGCGTCGTGGGGCCGGTCACAGGATAGTTGAAGATGCTGCCGTATTCCTGGGGACGCCCGCGCAAAAACTCAATCGTCATCGAGGACATGCAGCAGGTGACATACTCAATGTCACCAATGACCCCATCGTCCATGTGCTGCCGGGCGAACTTGATACAGTCCAGATAGGGATAAACATAGCCCATGAGAATCTGGACCTGCTGCTGCCGCGCCAGTTCGACCAGCGCCTTCGCCTCGGCAGCATACAGCGTCATCGGCTTTTCCAGCAGCAAATGAAGGCCGTATTCCAGCGCTTCCCTGGCGACGGCGTAATGTGCCCGGTGGGATACCGCAATCACCGCGCCGCGAATGTCGGGATGTTCGCTCACTGCTTCGGCGATGCTGGTGTAGGCCTCGTCGAGTCTGAACTGCTGCGCAGCGTATTTGAGCTTCTCAGGATTCTTGTCAATAAGGATCACGTCCGCGCGTGGGTTTTCCAACAGCGCCGGAATATGGGCCTGGGTCGCCCACCAGCCCGTACCAACAACCGCAATCTTAGCCTTATCGTTCATTCAAATAATTTTCCTTGCGTTTCAGCCGTACATTTGGGATTGCAAAAGCGTATTCCGCAGAGTATAAATCGTGTCCATTAAAAATACAAAGTGATAAACAATATATAATCCGGGGCCGCAGTTGTGACCCCAGTTCCACAGGTTTCTGAAGTAAATTACACTTAAGGACATGACCTATGCAGACCCCCATCAGCATCAATTTTGCTCAGCTAGACTGGCAAGATCACCCCAGCATCGCAGGCATTCAAAGCAAATTCGTCCAGAATGACAGCCCGTTTCCGCCGCTCGACGTTCTGATCGCCACTGTTGCCGCAGACGGTGAAATCCCCTGGCACGTCCATGAGACCAATTCTGAACTGGCTTATGTGCTTCAGGGCGAGGGAATCCTGTTTTACAGCGCCGATAAGTCACTCGAAAGCAGGGCTGAGATTCCCCTGCCGACCGGTTCTGCCATCGTCGTGCCGCCTGCTGTGTGGCACCGGGTTCAGAACACTGGCAGCGGAGACCTGCTCCTGTTTGCCAGCCACATGCGCGCATAAGAACTCCGGTTCGCGCTCCCTCATAGCGGTATACCCACGCAGCAGCCCTCGCGGTCTGAAGCCGGTCCCGGCTATTTGACAAGGCCGGGCACAAGTATATAATATTGTACATTGTATATATAATTGCCAATTTCCCAGTCCAGGTATTTTATTTTGGATGTTCTGAGGTCAGGCACTCTGTTCCATTAACCAGCGCAAGGTGATCTTGGCCCGTTCATTCCAATAAATCGGGATTGCATTTAGTTGAGCTATTGGGAGGTATGCAAGCGTCAAAACCCTGCCAGAGATGAGACCCTTTCGACAAACAAATGAAGCTTGGAGGTTTTGAAAAGATGTCATCTGAAAAATCAAAACACTTGTCCCGACGTGAGTTCCTTCGCGCAGCAGCCGGTGCCGCCGCCGCCACACAGTTGGCCGGGCTGGTCTCGTCTGTCGGCGCTGCGCCGCCCCCACAAGACGCGACAACCATCACGGTCTGGGGCTGGCCCACGCAGCTCACCCGTTCAATGGACGCCGAGGGTAACGAACTCATCACTGATCGCGTCCAGGAGGACCTCGGCCTCACCCTGGAACTCAACCTGGTGGACCAGCCTGATCTGGGTCCCAAGTTGAAAGCCGCGCTCCCCGCAGGGACCGGGCCGGATGTCGTCACCACCGACTTCGACGTCATGGGTCCCTACTGGGATTTCATGACCCCACTCAATTCAATGGCAGAGGCCGAATGGGGATCGAGTTGGAAAACGGACGTCTTCACCGACACTGCCCTCAATGAGATGGCTATAGTGGGCAACATCGTCGGTGATCCCGAAGCAGCTATGTACCTGCCGGGCGACATGCAGTTACTGGGCTGGCCCTTTTACTGGCTCTCTGATTTTGAAGACAATGACATTGATGCCAGCTCCCTGAAGACCTTTGACGACTTCATCGCCGCCTGTGATACCCTCAAGGCCGCGGGCATTGTCCCCATTATCGCCGGGGACCATCCCGCTGAACTGGCCGACCTGTTCAAGAGTCTGGTTGAGGTGGCCGCGCCGGGCAAGATGGCGCAGGTGCAGGCCGGACAGGGCAGCTTTACCGACCCGGACATGGTCGAAACCTTCAATCTGATCGCCATGCTCTATAACAACTACATGGAGGATGGGGCTATCGCCACTGACGCTGGCACCTCGCTTGACACCTTCCATGCGCATGGCGGGGCCATCGGCACGACCTTCGCCGGGGTGCCCTGGTTCGGCTTTGTCAACAGCGACAATGCCGATGTCCGCGCTAATATGCGGAGCAACTACGGCACCTTCGTGCTGCCCGGATCCAAGGGGCTGGCCGCCACTAACGCCGGTGTCGCCATCGTAGCCGAATCTGAAAACGCCACCGCTGCCTGGGAGTATCTCAAGTGGGCCACCGTCGGTAAGGGCGCTGAATACGATGCCCGTGACGCGGCCAAGCCTTTTGCCGCCAAAGCCATCACGCCCTCATTAACCGGGACCGACTTCGACACCAATATCGCCGAGCCGCTGTTTGACGCTTTGCAGAATGGCGACAATGTCTTCCGCCGCATCCTTTGCCCGGATGTCTACAACGCGATTACCACCGCCATTCCGGGTGTGGTCACGGGTCAGATTAGCGCGGAGATCGCCGCCGCTGATGTCCAGGACGCCTTCGACCAAAATTGCGGCCAGTGGGTGAGCGCATAACTCCCCTCTGGTTGTGACCTTGAGTGACTGCCCATTGTGGTGCAGTCACTCAATCCTGGAGGCTTCACGCTATGTCAAACGACACGTCCGCCAGCGTGGCGACGGATTATCCCGTCCCCGCCAGCCCGAACTCAGTCATTCTGGAAACGCTACAAGATCAACAGCGGCCTGCTGTTTGTGCTGCCCGCCGTCCTGGTCTATCTGACCTTCATCGCCTGGCCGATTATCTCGACCATCCAGTACAGCTTTCTGGATTGGGACGGCATCAGCAAGGACCGCGAATACGTTGGCCTGCAAAACTACATTAACCTGCTGACCCACGACCGAGCCTTCCAGGTCAGCATCAAAAACAATATCCTGTGGGCGGTCATCAGCATTTCGATGCTTACGATCCTGGGTTTCCTGATTGCCTATATGCTCAATCAGCGGCTGAAGCTGCGCAACGTCTACCGGACCCTGATCTTCTTGCCGACAACGGCCTCGCTCGTCGTCATCGGCTTCACCTGGGAGTTCATGTACCGGACCAACGGCGGGATCATCAACCAGATTCTGACGACACTTGGTATGGAAGACAGTATTCGCGTCTGGCTTGCGGATGCCAACGTCACGATTTATGCGGTGATCGCGGTCGGCATATGGGCAGCGCTGGGGGTCTGGGTGGTGATTTACCTGGCGGCCTTGCAGGGGATCCCTCAGGACCTGTATGACAGCGCCGCTGTCGATGGCGCAACCGGCCTGCGCCAGATGATTCACCTGGCAATACCGTTGACGATGCCGACCACGCGCGCGCTGCTGATCCTGGGTTTCATCGGGGCGATCAATCAATTTGGTCTGGTGTTTCTCCTGTCACGCGGCGGGCCTTACCACGCCTCAGAGGTTATGGCCTACCAGATTTATGATCTGGCATTTAAGACCAATCACACGGGCTATGCCTCCGCCCTATCCATAGTCCTGCTTACGATTTCTGCAATCGTCACCATTATTCAACTGCTTCTACTCAGAGGTCGTGCCCGATTGTTTGGCTAAAAGGACCTGTCCCGGTTGGGATAGACGATGGCAAACTTGTCTGAAAGACCGACATCATGAACCATAAAGCATTCAAGCTGCATCCGACCAGCGCATTTCTCAATCTCATCCTGATGTTTGTATCGCTGGTGATGATCCTGCCCTGGCTGGTCGCACTCAGCACCGCGCTTAAAGCGCCCGGCGAAAGCCTGACCAATCCCAGCCTGATCCCGCAGCAGCTTGACCTGAGCAAATTTATCGAAGTCTTCTGGCAGGCTCACGTGCCAGTGCTGGCGATCAACAGCATTATCGTCACAGGGGTCAGCGTCTTCTTTATTCTGTTTCTCTCATCCCTGGCTTCCTACGGCTTTGCCCGGATGGATTTCATCTTCAAGGAACCGCTGTTTTTCCTGCTGCTGACCGGCCTCATGCTTCAGAGCGCCGCCCTGATGGTGCCCCTGTATCAGGTGAACGCGGCACTGGGCTTGCTCAATACCCGTACCGCCCTGATCGGCCCACACGTCGCCCTGGGGCTGCCCTTTGCGGTCCTCATCTTGCGCGGCTTCTTTGAGAGCTTGCCCAAAGAACTGGAAGAAGCGGCCATTGTCGATGGCGCGTCGCGCTTCACGATCTACTGGCGCATCCTGCTGCCGCTGACCCGGCCTGCCCTGGCGACGGTGGGCATCTTCACTGGCCTGGCCTCCTGGAATGACTTCCTGATGCCAATGCTCTTCCTTACCAAAGAGAACCTGTACACGCTCCCGCAGGGCCTGCTGGTCTTCCAATTCGACAACATGGTCCAGCAGGAACATCGCTTCGCCCTGATCGTCATGATGATGATTCCGGTCGTCGCCGCTTTTCTCCTCTTGCAGCGTCAGTTCCTACAGGGCCTGACAGCAGGGGCTGTCAAAGGTTAGCACTGGAGAGGCAGCCCGCAATGATTAGACTGGAAACCGCAGTTGATACCCTGGGTATGGATTCAAAGACGGGCGGCCTGGTCTCGCTGCGCCGCAAAACCGCCCCGGAGATTGAGCTGATTGCGCCGGGGGCAGATCGACCGGCCTTCGTCATCCAGTACCTGGACGAGCAGCAGCGCTTCCGTCAGATCGATTCGCGCGATGCGAGCCGCCTGAGCTGTGACGAATTGAACGCCGATAGCCCACGCCAGAGCCTGAGCCTCCGCTACCAGAATATCGGTGGCCTGCCGCTGCACGTGACGCTGCTGGTCGAGGCGGACCGAGAGCAGATGCTCAGCCGCTGGACCCTGCGGCTTCAGAACGAGGCGGGCCTGCGCATCACCGACGTACAATACCCCTTTGTCGTGCTGCCCTACGGCCTGGACGATCCCGACGGCGATCACGATCACGCGCTGGTCTGGCCGGTGGCGGCGGGCCGTCTGCTGCAAAACCCGCAGCCCTATGACCTGGAGCCGGATTCGCCGCACGCCTGGCAGATGCGCCCGGAGAACTCGACCGTGCTGCATTATCCCGGCTTTATCACCGCCCAGTTTCTGGCCTACTACAGCGCGCGCTGCGGGGTCTACATGGCGGCGGACGATACGGCAGGCCACATCAAGCTTATCAAGCCGGTGCATCATTCCTCCGGGCTGCGGCTGGGATTCAGCCACCTGGGCGACTGGCCGGAACAGGGTGAACGCAGGCTCGAATATGGAATCCGGTTGGGCAGTTTCGAAGGCGATTGGTACAGCGGCGGCAGGCATCTACCGCGATTGGGCCTTGCAGCAGCACTGGGCCGAGACACCGTTAAGTCAGCGTGATGACGTGCCGGATTGGCTGCTGGACAGCCCGCCGCATCTCATCGTCCGAATGCAGGGCGAGCTGGATTATGGCCCTGCCGAGCCAAACACACAATTTCTGCCCTACCCCAAGATTCTGCCGCTGCTGGAAAAAGTGTCCCAGCGGATCAACGCGCCGGTGCTTCCCGTGCTCATGTCCTGGGAGCGCGGCGGCCCCTGGGTCTACCCGGACTGCTTCCCACCTGTGGGCGGCAACTCGCTGGCGGAATTCACCGCCGGGGCACGTGAAAAAGGTTGGCACGTGGGCACCTTCTCCAACGGCACGCGCTGGGTCACAGGGCATTACTGGAGCGGCTACGACGGCGTCGATTACTTTGAACAGCACGAAGGCGCGCAAACGGTCTGCCGCACGCACGAGGACAAGCTCTGGACCGAGATCTGGGATGCGACATGGCGGCCCAGTTACGCCTGCTGCATGGCCGTGCCGCAGACGCAGACCATCGCCCAGGATTACGTCAACCAGATTGTGGATTATGGCCTGGACTGGATTCAATTCCTCGATCAGAACGTGGGCGCGGCGACCTTCCCCTGCTACAGCCGCGAGCACGGGCATCCGGCCATGCCGGGCCGCTGGATGACCGAGGCTATGCTGGAACTGACCGACTTCTTCCGGCAGAAATCCAGCGAAGCAGGCCGACCACTTGTGTTCTCGGTCGAAGGGCCGGTCAATGAATACCTGATCCCCTACTTTCAGATTTGCGATATTCGCGTCGTGCCGCCGCAGCACGAGGCGGCTAATGCCTGGTGGAAAGGCGCGATTCCGCTGTATCATTTTCTGTATCACGAGTTGATCCTGATCCAGGGCGGTTTTGGTCATGGCGCGGACCCGCATCACCTCGCCATCCGCAACGCCTACAACCTGGTCGTGGGCGAGATTCCGGGGGCCGTGCTCAAAGGCGATGGCCGCCTGCTCAACAAGGACAATCCCGGCATCAATTGGGCACCCTGGCAGCCGCAGATGGGCGATGATGAGGAATCGCTGGCGATGCTGCAAGCCTGCACGGCGCTGCGGCGCGGCCCTGGGCATGAGTACCTGGTGCTGGGCCGGATGCTGGCCCCGGCGCAGGTGGAAACGCAGACTGTCCGATGGCAGCAAGAGCAGATCATGCACGCGGTCCCGGCGGTATTCGACGCCGCCTGGCAAAGTCCAGATGGGACTTTTGGCCTCGTGCTGGCAAACTGGACTCAGCAGCAGCAGACGGTGACGGTGACAGATGCGCGTCTGGGGGCTGCGGTCCGGGTCCACATGGCGAACAGCAGCGTGACGAGCAGCTCGCGCGATCTGAACCAGGAACTTCTGACGATCAGCCTGCCGCCTTTAAGCTGCGCGCTGATCGAAAACAGTGCTGAGACCGCCTAGCGTCTCAGCGATTATTTGAGAATATCCACTTCAGGAGAAAAAACATGTTTTACAGCAGCCAGAACGTGCCCACCGAATGGGCCTATACCTCCGGTAAGCCTTATGATGATCCCTTCAACACCGTGCAGCTCGACGTCATCGTCACCTGCCCGGATGGCCGCCAGCAGCGCGTGCCCGCTTTCTGGGCCGGGGACCAGACCTGGCGCGTGCGCTACGCCTCATCACAAGTCGGCAGCCATACCTTCCGCAGCGAGTGTTCGGACCCCAGCAACAGCGATCTGCACGGGCAGGAAGGGACACTCGAAGTCAGCGCCTACACCGGGAGCAATCCGCTGCTTCAGCATGGCCGGGTGCGCGTGGCGGCGGATAAACGTCACCTGGAACACGAGGACGGCACGCCCTTCTTCTGGCTGGGGGATACCTGGTGGATGGCCTTCTGCAAGCGCATGAGCTGGCCCGCCGGTTTTCAGGAACTGGCCGCAGACCGCACGGCCAAAGGCTTCACGCTGATCCAGATTATCGCCGGGCTTTACCCGGATATGCCGCCCTTCGATGAGCGCGGGGCCAACGAAGCGGGCTTCCCCTGGGAGGAAGATTTCAGCCGCATCAACCCGGCCTATTTCGATCTGGTGGACCTGCGCGTCGCTTATCTGGTCGAGCAGGGACTCACGCCCTGCATCGTCGGCTTCTGGGGCTACTTCCTGGATTTCGCCGGACCGAGGTCTTGAAAGCACACTGGCGCAACCTGATCGCGCGCTACGGAGCCTACCCTGTCGTCTGGTGCTGCGCGGGCGAGGCGCTCATGCCTTACTACCAATCGGAGGAATTCGAAGAAATGCTGAGCAACATTGATCGCACGGCCTGGCTGCCCGCCGATAAACGCGCCGCCTGGTCGGACATCATGCGGTCGATTCGCACGACGGACCCCTATCATAACGTGCTGACAATTCACCCGACGCGGCACGGCACCGATCAGGTCGATGATCCGAGCACGATGGACATCGACTGGCTGCAAACCGGGCACGGGGGCTACCGCAGCCTGGCGGATACCATCAACATGCTGGAAGACGCGCTGAGCCGCGACCCCAAAATGCCGGTGCTGGACAGCGAAGTCTGCTACGAAGGCATCCTGGAAGGCAGCCGTGAAGAGGTCCAGCGCTTCCTGTTCTGGACCTGTATGCTCAGCGGGGCCGCCGGGCATACTTACGGCGCGAACGGCATCTGGCAGGTGAACACGCCGGAAAGACCGCACGGGGCCTCGCCGCACGGCATCGCCTGGGGCAATATCCCCTGGCAGGATGCCTATAAACTACCGGGATCGGGTCAGATCGGCATCGCCAAACGGCTGCTGGAGCAGTATGACTGGTGGGCTTTCGAAACCCATCATGAATGGATCGAACCCCACCAGACGCCGGAGAACCGCCAGTCCTCTTACGCGGCGGGCATCCCCGGCAAGCTGCGCATCATCTATATGCCGGTCGAGGCGGTCCGCTTCGTCCGCATGGAGCAGCCTGTGCTCAAGGGACTGGAAGCAGGCACCACTTACGCGGCGCGCTGGTTCGACCCCAAGACGGGCGATACCTATCCCCTGGACGAGATCCAGGGCGATGCCAACGGTGACTTCAAGACCTCCAAGCCACCCATCTTGCAGGATTGGGTCCTGATCCTGGAGGCTAAATAAGTATGACCGCCATCCGCATTCACCCGGACAACCCCAAACTCTTCGAGTTTCGCGGCCAGCCGCTGGTCCTGCTGACGGCGACCGAGCATTACGGCGCGGTCATGAACCGTCCCTTCGACTACAGGGCTTACCTGGCCGACGCCGCCGATAAAGGCATCACCCTGACGCGGCTGTTCATGCTCTTCCGCGAGCTGCAATCGGCGATCAATCCTTACTCGACCTGCAAGCCCGAATCGCCGGATTACATCGCGCCGTTCCAACGCAGCGGGCCGGGTCGGGCGCTGGATCAGGAACTCAAGTACGATCTCGACCGGCCTGACCCGGAGTTCTTCGAGCGGCTGCATGGATTCCTTTCGCTGGCTTCGGACTACGGCATCATCGTCGAGGTCGTCTTGCTGAGCAATACCTACAACGAGAATATCTGGGCGCTCAACCCGCTCAACGCCAAAAACAATATCAACGGCCTGAGCGAGATTCACTGGCCGGAGTACATGAGCCTGCGCCACGACGATCTCTTTGAGCGGCAGGCGGCCCATGTGCGCAAGATCGTGACCGAGACCAACCGCTACGATAACGTCATCTACGAAATCTGCAATGAGCCGGGCGGCAGCTTCGGCGGCAGCGCCGATAACCCTTCGCTGGACGAGGTCAACGCCTGGCTGGACGCCCTGATCCGCGTAGTGCGCGAGACAGAGGCGGATCTGCCCAACCAGCATTTGATCGCCGGACAGGAGTCCTTTTCTTACGTCCCCTGGCAGCAGTCCGCCGACCGCAGTTTTGGCGCGATGGATTACGACATCGTCAACATGCATCCCCTGCCCAACACAACCTACGGCGGCCAGCACTATCACCTGGGCGATTTCATGTCCAAGCAGTTGACGCTACGCGCGATGCGCGATTTCGGCCTGGCAACCTATGCCGCCGCCAAACCGCTGAACCAGGATGAGGACAACGTCGCCAGCCAGTACAAAGATACCGAAGCCTGGACGATCCATCGCAAGCGCGCCTGGGTCACGCT
This sequence comes from uncultured Chloroflexia bacterium, assembly GCA_963772595.1. GTDB lineage: Bacteria > Chloroflexota > Anaerolineae > Aggregatilineales > Phototrophicaceae > CAVYXZ01. Next base: position 1,439,085 of record CAVYXZ010000007.1, read on the forward strand.
AATGACGGGCAATCACTACGATTACATCGACTTTTCGATCATCATTGGCCGGGATAGCGGCACGCCTGAATCGCGGGCGCAGATTCGCAGTTGGATGAAGTACCTGTCTGTCTTTATCCATTCGCTGGATCTGGTCAAGGCGCGCCCGCTGCCGGATCTGGTGACCGCGCAGCCGGAACACTGCCTCGCCACCAGTTTTGGCACAGCCGATCAGGAGCTGGCGATCTATATCGCCGACGAGCGCGAACTGATTGCCGCGCGCGATCTGCCCGAACCGGAGACCGTCGCGCGCAAGCCGGGCAGCTTCATCAAGGGCCATATCAGCGTGGATTTGCCAGCCGGATCCTATCAGGTAAGCTGCTATGATCCGGCGACCGGCTTGTATTCACCGGCGGTCACGATTGCGGGCGGCACGGGCACGCAGATTTCGCTGCCGAGCTTTACGCATGACCTTGCGCTGCGTCTCAAACGGACCTAGCCAACCGGCCCTCCCGGTTAAGCGTAGCCTTTCAATGCGGCCACTTGCTCCCCCAGGCCGGGTGGATCCTGGATCAGCAGTCCGCTGTCGGATGACGTATAGCTGGAAGACAGGAAGCCCTGGAGCAACTGCTGCAAGGGAAAATCAGCGAGACCTTCTTGATCCGGCGCAGTTAATGGACCCAACTGCCGCCACATGCCCTCAGCGATTGGCTCCAGATAATTATCCTTCTGGAAGCGCTGGATCAGCCGATCCCGCATATCGCTGAGTTTCTCACTATAAAGTGGATTTCCGGCGACGCTTCGACTCTCTCCGGGGTCTTTCTGTAAATCAAACAACCACTCGCGTTCATCCGCCGCCGAGTAGATATACTTGCTGTCCCTGGTGGCTGCCATGTATAAGCCGGTGCGTCCATGACTGAACTGGCTGAAGACGATGTCCCGACTATCGGGATTAGCCGCAAGCGCTGCCAAATTCACAGATTCGGCACTGACGAATGCCTCATCCGGGCTGATCCCTGCGGCGCTCAGAAATGTCGGCCATAAGTCAATGAGGCTGGCTGGCGCGTCCGTCTGATACCCGGCTGGAAACTTCCCTGGCAGCCGGGCCAACAGCGGCACGCGCACCGCCGGATTGACCATCGAGCGTTTGCCAAAACTCCCATAGTCGCCCATGAGTTCACCATGATCGGCGGCATAGATGATTAATGTGTTGTCGAGTTCGTCCCCCAGGGCATCGAGAATGCGTCCCACGTGATAATCGATGAAGGAGATGCAGGCGTAGTAAGCCGCGCGAATGGTTCGGACCAGGAGCGGATCGTAACCGCTGTCCCGATACTTGTAGCGATTCTGAAGACAATTCCAGAAGGTCAGCAGCGTCTCATAGCCTTCTGGCCGAAAAGGAAGCGGCATTTCCATGGTTCGATAGAGTTTGTTCCAGGGTGTGGGGACTTCAAAAGGCGGGTGCGGTTTGATGAAACTGCTCCACATAAAGAACGGACGGCTCTGATCGCGGCGCTTCAGGAAGTCGATGGACCGATCCGCCACCCAGGCCGTGTTATGAAGCTCGGCGGGAAGCTGTGAAGGCTGGGGGATATAGTACATTTCGCTGCGAATGCCGTGCGGCTCATGGACATGTCCATAATGCCTGTCTCTTAAGAAACAGCGAAAATCGTCCTCGGTGCTGTCAAGTGGGGTGATTTCTTCAGAGACATCCCGGCTTTCAAAGCCCCATAGCTTCATGTCATCGGGCAGGAAGTGCATCTTGCCCACCCCATGAGTTTGATAGCCAGCATCGTGCAGCCGATCCATCACGCTGGTTCGCTCCTGTGGCATGGGCATCGAATCCGTACAACCTGTGATGTGGGGCGGCAGCCCTGTCAGCAGCGAACAGCGCGCAGAAACGCATACCGGTGAAGGCGTATAGGCACTGGTAAACGCCGTGCCGTCTCGCACCAGACGATCCAGCGTAGGGGTTCGTATGACCGGGTTCCCCAGCGCGTGAATCGTGTCCCAGCGCTGCTGATCGGTGAATATCAATAGAATATTGGGTTGTTCAGGCATCATGTACTCCCTCAAACATGGTGAGAATATTTATTAGAAGCCAAATCAGGCTTTGACTGCTCCGGAAGTCAGACCGGAGATAAATTGCCGTAACGCGACGATAAAAACCAGCAGCAGTGGGATGGATGAAATTACGTACCCGGCAAAAAGCGGACCCCATTCGGTTTCAAAACTTGAGGAAAATGTCACCAGCCCCTGTGCCAATGGCATATAATGGCGGTCAGTGATCGTTACTAACGGCCAGATGAGATCGTTCCAGGTGCTGATGAGTGTGGTCATAGCAACTGTCGCCAGCATTGGACGTGCAAGCGGTACTGAGACCCATAGGAAGACCTGCCAATCGGCGGCACCATCTACATGCGCTGCATCAAACAACTCACCTGGCTGAGCTTCAAAATAACTTCGCATCAACCAGGTTGACAGCACAATACCACTAGATATCCAGGGCACTATTAACGCCGAGGGTTTATTGACGAAGCCTAGATCACAAATCAAAATAAATCGCGGCGCCAACGTCAAAACCCCTGAAATCATAATGAGAGTGATGAAAACCAGAAACAGGATGCGCTTGAAAGGAAATCTGTAGTGGGCAAATACAAAGCCGGTGATGCTGGAGAGCGCCATCACGAAAATGATGGTAGTCCCAGAATAAAACGCACTGTTGACAATATAATGCCAGATGCGGCTAAATGCGGTCCCATAATTATGGAGTTGGAGGGGCAGGGTCGGCAGCCAGAATTCCTGATAGAACTGGGTGTTATTCTTGAAAGATGAAATAACGACAAGGACCAATGGAAAAAAGGTGATGATGCCAAAAAACAGGAGGACCGTCTGAAACGGCAGATCGTGACGCAGATTTTTCCAGAAGCTTCGGCTTCGCTTCGATTCCATCACACTGCTCCCTGTCCACGCCCGAATCGCAGGTTGAGTACGGTCAGGGTCAACATGATGACAAACAAAATGACCCCGATTGCCGAAGCATAGCCGAATTCCAGGAAGTTGAAAGCGGAGTGAAACAGATGCAGCGCCGGTACTATGGTAGCGTACCCTGGACCACCGTCGGTCATTACCAGGAAAAGATCAAATCGTTGTGTCATGAAAATCGCGGTCAGGATCATAGCCAGGGCGATCTGATTGCGTGCCATCGGCAGGTCAATTCGCAAGATTCGTTGGAAAAGTCCGGCTCCGTCGATTTGTGCGCTTTCGTGTATCTCCTTCGGTATTGACTAAATCCCCCCTAAAATGATTAAGAATTGCAGGGTGGACAACCAGGGGAAGCGAACTAAAGACAACGCCCACATGGCAGTGTTAGGATCGGCGAGCCAAGCACAGAGTCCACGATTCTAGCCCCAGCAATTCCAGTGTCTGGTTCAAAAGACCCACTTGTGGATTGTAAATAAAGCGCCAGATCAGATAGTTCAAAATCATGGGCACGACCATAGGAAAGACAAAAATCACCTTCCACCAGTACGACCAGCGTTGGCTGCGTAGGTTAACAATCATCTCTGCGGCAATGAATGGGATCAGAGTCTGCATGATGACACGGAAAGCCACGAACAATACCAAGTTCTGTAAGCCGGTCCGGAAGGTGCGGTCGTTCAAAAGGTCTTGATAATTCTGGAGTCCGACAAACTGATGCAGCTTGCCGCCGTTCCACCAAAAGAGAGAATTATAAAGCGCGGAAAATGCCGGGTACCACTCAAAGATCAGGACGAGCAACAATGCAGGCACGAGCGCTAAATACACAAAACGATGTTTGCGCAGGCGAGCGAAGGTCGTTGGTCTCGTAGTCTTGGTTGGAGGGTTGCTCTGCGCGATTGTCTCAGCCATACGAATTCTGTTCTCGTGCCACTAAAACCCCCTCCCGTTGATCAAGAGGGGGTTTAGATTCGGAAGCATAAAACCAGCCGCGATCTAGGAAACCTGGAAGTCGCAAGTCCAGTCGCCCTCGGCTGTAGCCTTTGCAGCTTCGCTACGAAGCAGGCGATCTTCCTCACTTATTAGAGTATCTTTGTCAATCTGCTTCGTAAAGTATTCCTGCATGAGCCTACGGTGCTCTTCTCCATAACGTTTCGTCAGCCGGGGATCCGGGTCTTTCAGGGCACGGATTGGCAGTTGCAGGAAGCTTGTCAGTGGCTGAAGGGCCAGCGGAACGTCCATACCTACCAGCGTTGGAACAGACCGGGGAGCATCGACAATGACACGTTCCCACTGCGGTTGTGCTGTGATGTACTTAAGAAAGTCGATGACTTGTGGGGTGATTCCTTCGCGTTCTGCACGCTCGGTCACCGCCATGCCAATCGTAAATCCGCCCACTAGATACGCGGTATCTACATTAGCGGCGTAAGGTGATGTTTCACCGTCTATCGGTGGGAAGTAGCTTAAACCGAATTCGAAGTTGGCATCGCGCAACACCCGCTGCATATCACTAGCGGCGTTTGTCAGGTAGAAGGGCACCTCGCCATTGATAAACAGACGATAGATCTCATCTGCGGTGGCGCTGGTATAGCCGTCTATCCAATAAGGCTCGAAGCCACTGAGGACATCGATCCAGTCAGAGAATTCTGGATCATATGCGGACACAATCCCGTTCTGGATGGCACAGGCGAACTCGCGCTGATTCAAAGCGTGCCACGTCGCACCTGGCTCCCACATGCTTTCGATCTTGTCGTGGTAAAGACTGGTCAACGAGACGCCGTCGATCCAATTATAGGAATAGGGGGTAGCCGGATTCATGGTCATTGCCACCGGTTCTAATCCGGCCTCGGCCAATGTCTTCATGTCGACCAGCATTGCTTCCCAGTTTCGCCATAATGAGTATGGAATATCGAACTCAGTATCGACGCCAGCTTTCTCGAGCATTGCCTTGTTATAGAAGAAGCCGACGGCAACCGCTTCAGTAGTAATCACGTATTGATTGCCGTTGGAGTCCAGGGTTGTGTTCCAAACAACGTCTGGGATGATGTCTTTCCATTTATCAGCGCCGGGTGTGCCTTCAGGCACATAGGGATTGGGTTCCTCGATAAAATCATTCAGTGGCAAGTACCAATCATTGACCAATTCCTGCCAGGCGCGGATATAGGGGATGAACAGGATATGAGGCTCATTTCCGCCCTGAAAACCAGTAATGCGCCATTGATCCTCCGATAGGTTCTGAGGTACCTCAACAAGCTCGATTCGAACACCAGGATGCGTGGCTTCGTATTCATCCACCAGATCATTCATTACTGTCGGTGGGAAGGGATTATCTTCGGTTGGTTCTGCCGGGTAATAGCTGCCAGGTTCGAAATAGATGACCACTTCATCCTGGGCGATACCGGGACCGGCCAGCGACATCAGCGCCAGTAAAAGGACAAAAAAGAAAAAGCCCTTCTTCATAAGATTTCTCCTTAGAATTTTTGTCAGATATTTTTTTCTAAATTATAGACAATGATAAATATTATATACAAAGCGGTGCATATTGCAAATAGATATATTCCCTGTCAGTTGACAAGGCCGACGCAAGTATATAATATTGTTCATTGTATATTTAATGACCAGATTCACGATTCGGGTATTTTATTTCAGGGCGACAGGGTTGGCCCCTTGCTTCACCCACCAGTGCAAGGTTAAGTTGACTCGTTCATTCCAAGAGATCGGGATATTCCGCGTAATTTCCAGCAGTTTCGATGCCATCGCATGATTTCAACGGGGAGTCCACCACAATAAGCATACCACCTATATGAAAAATAACGGTGCCGGATGGCATCAGCATTATTTGAGACTACGCTTTCAGGAGAAAAGAGATGTATTACAGCAGCCAGAATGTGCCCACCGAGTGGGCCTACACATCGGGCAAGGCGTATGACGACCCGTTCAACGAGGTCAAGCTTGACGTGATCATCACCCGACCCGATGGCAGCGAGCAGCGCGTGCCCGCCTTCTGGGCCGGGGACCAGACCTGGCGCGTGCGCTACAGTTCATCGCAGATTGGCACGCACAGAGTCCGCAGTGCGTGTTCGGACACCGGCAACAGTGATTTACACGACCAGGAAGGCAGGCTCGAAGTCAGCGCTTACACGGGGACCAACCCGCTGTTTCAACATGGCCGCCTGCGGGTCGCTGCCGACAAGCGTCATCTGCAACACGAGGACGGCACGCCCTTCTTCTGGCTGGGGGATACCTGGTGGATGGGCTTCTGCAAGCGGCTCTCCTGGCCCGCTGGCTTCCAGGAACTGGCGGGGGATCGCGTGGCTAAAGGCTTCAGTCTGATTCAGATCGTCGCCGGGTTGTATCCCGATATGCCGCCCTTCGACGAGCGCGGGGCCAACGAAGCGGGCTTCCCCTGGGAGGAAGATTTCAGCCGCATCAACCCGGCCTATTTCGACCTGGTGGACCTGCGCGTGGCCTATCTGGTCGAGCAAGGTCTGGTGCCCTGCATCGTCGGCTTCTGGGGCTTCTTTCTGGATTTCGCCGGGCCGGAGGTCTTGAAAACCCACTGGCGCTACCTGATCGCGCGCTATGGCGCTTACCCGGTGGTCTGGTGCGCCACCGGTGAGGCTCTGCTCCCCTGGTACAGGTCTGAGGCGTGGAAGGAAATGCACGCCTTAGGTGATCTCGACAAATGGCTGCCCGCTGATAAACGGGCCGCCTGGTCGGACATTATGCGGTCCATCCGCGCGAGCGACCCCTACCATAACCCGCTGACTATTCACCCCATCCATCATGGCACCGATCAGGTGGATGACCCGAGCACGATGGACATCGACTGGCTGCAAACCGGTCACTACGGCCATCGCAGCCTGGCAGACACGATCAACATGCTCGAAGACGCGCTGGGCCGCGAGCCGAAAATGCCCGTGCTGGACAGCGAAGTCTGCTACGAAGGAATCCTGGAGGGCAGCCGCGAGGAAGTCCAGCGCTTTCTGTTCTGGACCTGTATGCTTTCCGGCGCCGCCGGGCACACCTACGGCGCGAACGGCATCTGGCAGGTCAACCGGCCCGGTAAACCGCATGGGCCATCGCCGCATGGTATGGCCTGGGGCAATCTTCCCTGGCAGGATGCCTATAAGCTGCCAGGATCGGGTCAGGTCGGCATGGCGAAGCGGCTGCTGGAGCAGTACGACTGGTGGGCTTTCGAGACCCATCCTGAATGGATCGAACCGCACCAGACGCCCGACAACCGCCAATCCTCCTACGCAGCAGGCATCCCCGGCAAGCTGCGGATCATCTATATGCCGGTTGAAGCCATCATGTTTGTCCGCATCAGGCAGCAGGTTCTCAAGCGCCTGGAAGCGGGGACGCGCTATGCAGCCCACTGGTTCGACCCTAAAACCGGCGATACCTATCCCCTGGACGAGATCCAGGGCGATGCCAACGGCGATTTCAACCTTTCGAAGCCCCCCGTCTTGCAAGACTGGGTCCTGATTCTGGAGGCTAAATAAGCATGACCGCCATCCGCATTCACCCGGACAACCCCAAACTCTTCGAGTTTCGCGGCCAGCCGCTGGTCCTACTGACGGCGACCGAGCATTATGGCGCGGTCATGAACCGTCCCTTCGACTACAAGACCTACCTGGCCGATGTCGCCGATAAAGGCATTACCCTGACCCGCCTGTTCATGCTCTTCCGCGAGCTGCAAATGGCGATCAACCCCTACTCGACCTGCAAGCCTAAATCGCCGGATTACATCGCGCCTTTCCAGCGCACGGGTCCCGGCAGAGCGCTGGATCAGGAGTTGAAATATGACCTGGACCGGCCCAACCCGGAGTTCTTCGAGCGGCTGCATGGATTCCTTTCGTTAGCCTCAGACTATGGCATCATCGTCGAGGTCGTCTTGCTGAGCAATACCTATAACGACACCGTCTGGGCGCTGAACCCGCTCAACGCCAAAAACAACATCAACGGCCTGAGCGAGATCCGCTGGCCGGAATACTTGAGTCAGCGTCACGACGATCTCTTTGAGCGGCAGGCGGCCCACGTGCGCAAAATCGTGACCGAAACGAACGCTTACGACAACATCATCTATGAAGTCTGCAATGAGCCGGGCAGCAGCTTCGGCGGCAGTGCCGACAACCCCTCGCTGGATGAAGTCAATGCCTGGCTCGACACCCTGATCCGTGTGGTGCGCGATACAGAAGCGGATCTGCCGAACCAGCATTTGATCGCCGGACAGGAGGCCTTTTCATACGACCCCTGGCATCAGCCCTCCGACCGCGGCTTCGGCGCAATGGGGAACGACATCGTCAACACGCACCTCAATCCGCCCAAGATGTACAAGGGTAATCGCTATCACCTGGGCGATTTCATGTCCAAGCAGTTGAGGCTGCGAACTGTCCGTGACTTCGGTCTGGCGACTTATGCCGCGCCCAAACCCTTTAACCTGGATGAAGACAACGTCGCCAGCCAGTACAAAGATACCGAAGCCTGGACGATTCATCGTAAGCGCGCCTGGGTCACGCTGATGACCGGCAATCACTACGATTACATCGACTTTTCGATCATCATTGGCCGGGAGACGGGCACGCCGGAATCGCAGGCACAGCTTCGCAGTTGGATGAAGTACCTGTCTGGCTTCATCCATTCGCTGGATCTGGTTGAGGCCCGTCCGCTGCCGGATCTGGTGACCGCGCAGCCGGAACACTGCCTCGCCACCAGTTTTGGCACAGCCGATCAGGAGCTGGCGATTTATATCGCCGATGAACGCGAACTGATCGCCGCGCGTGATCTGCCCGAACCAGAGATTGTCGCGCGCAAGCCGGGCAGCATCATCCGGGGCGAGATCGTGGTGAGCTTGCCAGAAGGTCCCTACCAGCTAAGCTGCTACGATCCCAAGACCGGGTTATACTCACCGGCAGTCACCATTCAGGGCAGCAGCAGCACGCGCATCAGCCTGCCGGCCTTTACGCATGACATCGCCATTCGCCTGACACGCTCTAGTGCATGACACAAGGGACGGGATAGGATGAGCCAGGCCATTGCATACGCAGCCGTCATCAATCGTCTCACGGAGAACGCCATTCCCTTTTTTGTCCTGCCGCTTCAAGCTGAGGCGCGGATCGTCGTCGCGCAGCGTGGCGGACGAATCTTCGGTCCCTTCCTCAACGCCAGGGCCGACAGCCTGACCTGGATGAATGACTGCTTCGTAGACAGCGCGGCCTTTCAGCGTTTTCTGGAGTCCGGGGACTGGAACCTGGGCGGTGAACGGCTCTGGATCGCGCCAGAGTGGCAGTACAACATCGGGGACCCTGATGACATCTTCGGCAGCTATGATCTGCCAGCAGCGGTTGATCCAGGTCACTATGCGCTGATCCCACAGGGCAACTCGTCGTGCATCCTGCGGCAGACGATCAGCCTCAATGCGCGCATCCTCCACAGCGGCACCAAGTCGTTGAATATCCAGCGATGGATCCGGCCATCCGCCAACCCACTCTACTCACTTGCCGAATGTGACGCGCTGATGCAGGGGGTTCGTTTTGCGGGTTATGAACATCGCGTGCGGTTAGAAGAGTTTGCCCAGGATGAGATCATGAGCGAGGCCTGGATCGTGACCCAGGTATATCCAGGGGGCGAGGTACTCATCCCGACCTACGGATCCGCGGAGTTTGCCGATTATTATGAAGCAGCCGGGGATTTGCAGCGCATTCAAGCACGCGAGGTGCGCCTGAAGATCACGGGCGACCAGCGCTACAAGCTGGGTTACGCTGCCGCCTGCCTCAGCGGGCGTTTCGGGTATCTGGCTGACCTGCCGGACCAGCTTACGATGCTGCTCGTGCGCGATTTCCCCAATAATCCCGCCTTGCCTTATGTTGAAGGCCAGCCCCCTTCAGTGGGCGGACACTCACTCCATATATTCAATGACGACGGCGGTTTCGGTGGATATGGGGAGTTGGAATGCCAGGGCCAGCCTATCGGCGGATTGTCGGGCTACAGCCAGGCCGAGGATAACTTTACGCTCTGGTGCTTTGTGGGTCAGTCGGCACACATCAGCCCAATCGCGCAGAAACTGCTGGGGATCGACCTTCTGACAGGTTCAGGTGTTTAGTCTGGCTCCAGCGCCCGGATCAGCCGGACAAACATGGCGTTCCAGGGGGTGTCGATCTGATGCTTTGCGCCCAGCTCGCAGACGACCTCGCCAAATAAATCGACCTCGGTGGCCCGGCCCGCTTCGACGTCCTGCAACATGGAGGATTTGAATGCGGGCGTCATGCTGTGGATGAAGTTCAGGCTCCAGGGCAGCAGTTCATCGACATGGTGGATGCCTTCCGCCCTGGCGACCGCTGCCGCCTCCTCCATCAGCCTGATGGCTATATCCAGGGCACGCTCATTCTGCTGGAAGTCCCCGTAGGTCGCCCGCAGCACCGCCGATGCTTGATTGATACCGATATTGAGGACGAACTTCTTCCACAACGCAAGCAGCATGTCCTCCGGCACCTCATAGTCAATGCCCGCCCGGTCAAAGAGTGCGGTGACACGCCGCACCGTCTCGCTGTGGGTCGTGTTATCCGCTTCTCCAAAGACAATCGTGCATACCCCGTCATGGGTGATGGTATTCCCGACACGGGTGCTGCCATGCCCGGTAAAGAAAGCGTACAGCACCCCCTCCCAACCGTAGCGCGCAGCAATAGCTGCCGGGCTGGAGACCCCATTCAGCAGCGAGATGATGACGCTTCCCTTATGGACAAACGGTGTCAGGGCATCCAGGGCGCTGTCCAGACCCTGAGATTTCGTGGCGATCAGGATCAAATCTATGGGGCGATCCGCTTCTGCCGGGCTGAGGTAGTTGAAATCGTGGCGCTGCCCGTTGAAGATGATCCCATCCCGTTGATAACGGGCCTGCCGCGTCTCATCCGCAAGGACAAATACACGGTCGGGGTCATATGCTGACAGCCTGACCGCGTAAATGCTGCCAATAGCTCCCAGCCCCACAATGAGTAGGTTTTTTATGTCATCCATCTGCTTCTCGCTTCGGAAATTATCTGTGCCTGCTGCTGCATTATGGCGTGAATATCCCGCCCTGTCTTGTAAATTCCTGCTGCTTCTGGCCCTCTATCGCATCGTAAAGTCCGCCAAATGGTTATAAGATTATCCAAGTCTCGTTGCAGCAGGATTACTGGCTTAACTGATCTACTTGAGGAGACCTGAGCATGATACCCAGTGTGTTTGCGAAACCCGGTCATTTCTGGCGCGGCAATCTGCATACCCATTCCACCCGGTCCGATGGCAGATTGCCGCCGGAAGAAGTATGCCGGCAGTACGCTGAGGCAGGCTACGACTTTCTTGCGCTGACCGACCATTTTCTGGCACGGTACGAGTGGCCGCTAACCGATACGACGCCGTACCGCAGCGACAGTTTTACTACGCTCATCGGGGCTGAAATCCACACGGGCCAGATGCAGTTGGGCAATCTCTGGCACCTGGTCGCCGTGGGCCTGCCCTTCGATTTTGCGCCGACCGCGCCAGACGAGACCGGGCCGGAGTTGGCACAGCGAGCGCTGGCCGCCGGGGCTTTTGTGGCCGCAGCGCACCCGCAGTGGTTCTGCATGACCGAAGCGGACATGCTCTCGCTGGGCGATATTCATGCCATAGAGATTTTCAACGCTGGTTGCGACGACGACAACGATACCTCCGAAAGCGTCTATATGCTGGACCTCATGCTGGCCCAGGGACGGCGCTACTTCGCCTGTGCAACGGATGATGCCCACTTTGTGCCGAACACGCGAGATCGAATGCGCGGTTGGGTGATGGTCAAGAGTGAGACGCTTACACCCGATGCCTTGTTGGACGCGCTCAAGGCGGGCGAGTACTACTCCAGCACAGGGCCGATGCTCTATGACGTGGAGATCGAAGCGGGGCAGAAGCTCTATGTGCGCTGTTCGCCCACGTCACGCATTTTCGCATTGGGGATTCCCGCCGAGTACAAAAGTGTGGCGGGCAATGGGCTGACTGAAGCGGAGATCGACATTAGCAACTGGCGCAGCCCCTACATCCGCGTGCTGCTGCGCGATGACGCAGAACGGAAAGCCTGGTCCAATCCATTCTGGCTCAGTTGATTAGCCAGGCCGTGTTTGCAAAGTCCGCATTGTCCGACAAAAAGCCTGTTAAACAGGAGAGAAACAGGTAGAATTACGATAATTATTACAGGTCTTGAGCTAACAGCACCGCGCTCAATTCAGCGTCATGTAGTTTGCAAACACGCCCTGGTGGACAGGACGAGGTGCAGACGGTGCGGGTCGGGGCGCAGCCACCGCATCTACCACGCGGCGATGCTCGACCCGCACACGGCGGCAGAACTCTCGGTGAAATCGCTTTATGCGTGCGGCGCAGCGGCTGCCTTCTCGGCTTCCTCGTTATACAGATGGCACTTCACGAGTACATCGTCAATGCGTAAATCGGCTGGCACCACGCCTTTACAAATGTCCATAGCCTCTGGGCAGCGGCCCGCAAATTTACAGCCCGTACGCAGATACTCTTCCTCTTCCAATTCCGCCAGGGTGACTGTGGTATCCCAGCGCCTTTTGGGGTCCGCCTGGGCGATAGAATCGCGCAGCAGCTTGGAGTAGGGATGCCTGGGATTCATCAAGACCTGGTCCACTGTCCCCATTTCAACAATGTTGCCCCGGAACATGATGGCGATCCGGTCACTGACGTAGTAGGCCGTTGCCAGGTCATGCGTGATGTAGAGGATGCTCACCCCCAGTTCATCGCGGAGCTGTTTGAACAGGTTGACAATCGACATACGCAGGGAGGCATCCACCATCGAAACCGGCTCATCGGCGATAATCAGCTTCGGGTCCGTGACTAGCGCACGCGCAATCGAGATGCGCTGGAGCTGTCCGCCGGAAAATTCATTTGGGTACTTCCCGGCAAATTCCTCATAGGTCAGGCCCACCAGACGCAGTTTTTGATCGATCAGATCCTTGGCTTCCTGTCTTGAACGGGCCAGGTGGAAGTTTTGCACGGTTTGGTGGAAATAGAGAATCGACGGTCCGCAGCGGGTTGAAGGTGCTGAAGGGGTCCTGGAAGATCGCCTGCACGCCTTCGGTGATCCAGGTCTTCTCCTTATGGGTCTGCGCTTTGCCGTTATGGAGAATCTCGCCTGTGGTGATTTCTTCAAAGCCAAGGATAATCTTGGCTGTGGTCGTTTTACCGCAGCCGCTTTCGCCTGCCAGGGTGAAGATTTCGGCTGGTTTGATATTGAAGGTGATATGGTCCACAGCGGTAAGACTGACCCTGGCAATCACACTGCCCTGGGCATAGATTTTGGTCAGGTCATTTACCTCAAGCAGATTATCCATGATCTTCTTCTCCAACTAACCAGCAAGCGACTCTGTGATCTTCATCCACTTGAATGTAGTCCGGCATTTGCTGGCGGCAAATATCTGTAGCGTGCGGGCAGCGCAGGTGGAAGGGACAGCCTGTCGGCAGGTCTGCCAGGGAGGGTGGGCTGCCGGGCACACTGTCGCGCATGGTCTTATCGCCGAATTTAGGCAGCGAATTGATCAGGAACTGAGTGTAGGGATGCAGCGGCTCCTCAAAGATCTGCTCGGTAGTCCCCTCTTCAACGAGCTTCCCGGCATACATGATGCCAATTCGGTCCGCGACGTTGGCATGGACACCCATATCGTGCGTGACCAGGATGATCGAATTCTTCAGGTTCTGCTGAATCTCCTTCAGCATCTGGATCACACCACGCTGCACCACCACATCCAGCGCGGTAGTCGGCTCATCACCGATCATGATGCGCGGGTTCATCAACGCGGCCAGGGCAATTGTCACGCGCTGGCGCATCCCACCCGACAACTGGTGCGGGTAGACATCGAGGACGTTTTTGGGTAAGCCCAGTTCCAGGATTCGCTTGCGGGCCAACTCGAAGATTTCTTCGCGATTCTTTACTTCGATATGGCTGCCAATGAAATCCTCATACGTGCCTTTGATCTTGAGCACCGGATTGAACACGCTCATCGAGCCTTGCGGAATATAAGAGATATACGCCATGCGCAGCTTGCGCTTTTCTTCCCCGCTCAGCTCGGTGACGTCCACGTCATCATCATCGATACGGTAGAAAATCTTGCCGTCAATCAGGCGCAGCGGCGGCACGATTTCGATGAAAAGCGTCTTCAACAGCGTGGTCTTGCCGCAGCCGCTTTCGCCCGCGATACCGTAGATTTCATCTTCGTAAATATGCAAGTCCACGTCGTTAACGGCTTGGACAATTTTCTGAGTGCCCTGCATCTCCAGGATGTAGAGACGCCTTGAGATGGTCGGTGCGTAGGACGATTTGTTTCTAGTTTCTACCATGTCTGTGTCTCCACTAGGCTCCCACCCGCTGGATGCGTGTGCGGGGATCGAGGTATTCACTGATGCTGACCGAGAGCCAGTAGAGCGCAATAAACACGAAGAGCGCTAAGATCACCGGCGTCAGTATCCACCACCAGCGTCCTAACAGAATAGACTGGTAGAAGAGCGCCCAATTAAGCATCGTGCCCAGGGTGGGAATGTTGAGATTGACCAATCCAAGGATTGCCAGCGTGATCTCCAGGCCAATCGCCCAGGACATATTATTAATCACAGTCGAGAAGATTAAGGGCATGGTAAAGGGAATGTATTCGTTCAATACCAGCCGGATCGTCCCCGTACCCGAAAGGATGGCCGTCATGGTGAAATCGCGCTCGCGCAAACTGATGACCATCGAGCGGATCAGGCGCGCGTCCCATGCCCAGCCGAAGATCGCCAGCATCAATCCCAGAGTCACCAGATTCATATATTCCCGCACCATCATGGCTAGCATGACAAAGATCAGGAAGAGCGGGATGACCAGCAGACTGTCGCTGATAAACATCAGGACCCGGTCCACGGAGCCGCCTTTATATCCGGCAATCATGCCCACCAGGATGGCGATCACCCTTGAAACCAATGCCGAGATGAGGGAGATGATCAGGGAATTGCGCACGGCGAAGGTCGCCTGCCAGAAGATATCCTGCCCGTTCGAATCGGTGCCCAGGATGTACTCCGCCGACGGCTTCATATCTCTCGGAACAACATCCCATAAAGTGGGATCATAAGGTGAGAAAAAGGACAGCAGGGCCATAATCACGATGATCACCAGTACGATGAAGCTAAAGGCAAAACGATAATCTCTGAATAAATCTCTGAAGAGTTTCATGGAACGGACTTCCTTTATGTGTATCGTACCCTGGGGTCAAACAAGGGATAGGTCAGGTCGAGGATCAGGATTGCCGTGGTAATCCCAACGATAGAAAGAATGGTGATCCCCATAATCAGGTTGTAATCGCCATTGGTGATGGCTCTAAAGAGCAAGGTGCCCAGGCCGGGATAACTAAAGACAATCTCGGTAATCAGTGCCCCACTGAAGATTTGTCCAAGTGAAAGCGCCAGCGCGGTGATTTGCGGCAGCATGGCATTGCGAATGATGTACTTGCCCACGATGCGGTCTTCGGTGACGCCGCCCAGCTTGGCATACTGGACGAAACCTTCCGCATTCACGTTCTGTACCAGCAGCTTCATAATCTGGAAGTTGACTGCCGCACCCAGGATGCTGAGCGAGAGCGCGGGCAAGAACGAATGCCACAGGACATCTTTGATATAGTCCCAGGTGAAGGTAGGCACAGCGCCCAATGAGGCCCCGCCCGAAATCGGGAACCAGCGCACGACATAGGCCAACAGCAGGAGCAAGACGAAGGCGAAGACGTAATAGGGCAGCGGGCGGATCACCATGGCGATACCATCCAGCACTCGCGACCAGCTCCTTCGGGTGTAGTAACCCGCTAAGCCCGCCAATGATATTGCCCAAGTATCCACGAGATGGCGGTCGAGGTCAGCAGGAGGCCCAGGGTCCAGGGCGCAGCGGTAGCAATAAGATCATTTACACGTGCGGGAAATTGGAAGAAAGAAACACCGAAATCACCGTGGATCAGCCTGCCCCAAAATTCCCAGTACTGATCCATCCAGGAGCCTGACAGGCCGTACATCTCGGTCAGATCCTGGATGATCTTGTCCATCGAACCCGGCTCCATAGTTGAACCGCGCGCCTGCATCTGGCCGATCATTTGCATGACAGGGTCATTCGGGGTAAGTCTGGGAATGAAGAAAACAACGGTGATGCCCAGCCAGATCACTAAAAAGTAAGAAATCAGACGGGGGATGAGATATCGTTTTACGAAGGTCACGATTTTGCCCTCATGCGTCTATACCCCCTTAAGCTAAGCCAGTAAAATAGCATACGTTCCCCTGGGCAGGTTGCCCCGCCCAGGGAGAATTGTAACATGATCAAAGCAGACCCTGAAATTCCTTATGCGTTGCCAGTGGGTTTCAGGAAAGGTGTTGTGTACTTGAAGTTAGGCCAGTGGGTATACGGCTCGTTGTAGGCGTTCTCGCTGCCGGGCCAGTTGGTCCAGTAGGTCTCGTCCCAGCCGACAAAGCCGATGTAGCCGAAGGTCGGGATACCGGGCATATTCTTGACCGCTTCCTTGAGGCCCTCGATGCCCACAGCGATGACGGCTTCGGCATTGAAGGGATCCGTCTCACGCAGTTCCTTGATGATGGCGTCCATCTCCGGGCTTGACCAGCGCGAGGTATGACCCTGGTTGCGCTCTCCAACGGGCCGGATATAGGCCGAGTTCCAGCGGTCGAGGGTACGATACAGATCAGGCCCTGCACCCCAGGGTTCATAGCCAGGCCAGGCACCGCTCACATCAAAGTCGCCGACGAATTCCAAATCGGCACGAGCTTCCGATGGGAACATCTCAGCATCGATGCCGAACTTCTTCCACTGCTGTACGGCAGCCGCAGCATTGCGCGCATTCATGCCGGAAAGTGTCGTTTCGGTCAGGAAAGAGATCTTCCACGGCGTGCCATCGGGCAGCAGCCAGTTCCCGTCGCCATCCCGCGAGAAGCCATTCTTCACCAGCAGCTTCTCGGCGATGTCGGGGGCATACTTATACCAGCCCAGGCCGAAGGTCTTGTCGAGAAACTCCTGATCGTCCGGGAAGACATAGCCACGGCTCCTGGCGTCGTCTGCCACGCGCTGCGGCGCAGTGGGGTCATACACTGCAAAGGTCTCGCCATCGCCCACGTCAATGGTGAGGGCCTTCAGCCAGTCCTGCATCGGCCCGATGTAATCCGTCGGATAGGGGCCAAGGTGCGGGATATGCACCGGGCTCATGGTGCCCGAAGAGTTGACGGCAATGCTCACGTACTCGACAATATCAATCGCCAGGGTGAGTGCCCAGCGGACATCGAGATTATCGTAGGGTGCTCTGGCCGTGTTGAAGCAGATACCGGTGATGGCGGGGTCGTTGTTGACCACGAAGGGGAAGGTCGGCTGGTAGGCACGGGAGGTATCCGACTGGGCTAACAGCGCCTGAAGACCATTGGCGGAGAGTTCCACCACATCCAGTTGATGCGTCAACTGCGCCAGGATTTGCGCGCCTTCGTCGGCAAAGAACTGATAGATGACGTAGGTGGGCACAGGCTCGCCGTACATGATGCCGGTCGGGCTTTTGTCCCAATCTTCGCGTTTTTCCCAGGCTGTCCAGGTTCCCTGCGGGTCATAGCTGTGCAGCACGTAAGGACCGCAGCCGATATACGGATTGAAGGCGAACTGCATCGGGTCATCCTGCTGCTCCCAGATGTGCTTGGGGAAGATGCGGGTGCAGCCCCAGCGGTCAAGGAAGGTGGTGTGGAAACGCGAGTTCGGCTGATTGAGCTCAAACTGGACTGTGTAGTCGTCCGCGGCAGTCACCGAGGCGACGTTATCGATAAAGAAGCTGTTGGCACCCAAGTCCGTCAGTAGCCTTCATGGTTTCGACCGCATAGACTACATCGGCAGCGGTGAAAGGCTCACCGTCCGACCAGGCAGACGCCCTCACGCAGCGGGATGGTGAGGCTCATGAAATCCTCGCTGTAGGTCGGGTCGCCAGAAGCAAGGCCATTGATGATGTTGCCGGTGGCGAAGTCAACCGACCACAGCGGCTCATCCGCCAGGTTCTGGATACCCCGGTCATTGCCATCTCCAGCTACTCCACAGGTTGAAGTTGTCGGGTGTACCGACACGCCCGGTGAGGATTCTGGCGATGAGAGTCTCTTCGCGCGGGAAGGTCCCCGGGATCTGAGCCAGCACTTCCCTGGCATCAAAACTCGCCTCAGGGACGGGAATTAGCCCCAGGGGGCCAAGCATGAAAGTCCCGGTGCCGGCAGTGAGTGCCTTCATGAAATCGCGGCGACTAAGTTCTTTAGACATTTGTTCCTCCGAAATTTACTAGACGATTGTGAAACGGCCTAATTAAGCGGATTTAGCGTGAAAAGGGTGTTATTTGTTCGCAATAGGCTGCCTCCTGTCCTTTTCAACATTTTTCCTGTGCGCACCTTTGGTTGGTACGGCCCGCAGGAATCACGAATGACGAGCTGTGTCGCCAGCGTAACACATTGCGGCGGACGGCTCCGATCCTCGATCTGCTCCAACAGCATCTTGACAGCGACCTGCCCCATTTGTTCGAGCGGTTGACGAATTGTCGTTAGCTTGGGATAGCCGAGAGAAGCCTGAGGAATATCATCAAAGCCAATAATAGAGATGTCGTCAGGAATACGGAGACCATATTCGCGTGCCGCATCCATCGCGCCAAAAGCGGAGAGATCGTTGGATGCAAAAATAGCCGTTGGTGGAGGATCGACACTCTGCAACAGACTTTTGGTGGTCTCGTAACCGGTTTGCTGCTGGTAATCGCCTTCGATGATCCATTCTTCCTTGAGAGGAATGTCGCAGTCGGCCAGGGCGGCGATGTAGCCTCGCAGCCGGTCTACGGCGCTTCGGACAACAAGCGCGCCAGCAATAAAGGCGATCCGCGTGTGGCCCAACTGGTACAGGTAACGGGTGGCTTCATACGCGCCCTGCCAGTTGGTCGCTTCAACTATACTGCTGTTTTCTTTGTCGTCCGCCTGATCGATCAGAACGTAGGGGAAATTTTGCTCACGCAGTACGTCCAGGTAGCTTGTCGGAACCAGTGGGGCGACCAGCAGCAGGCCCTCGGTCAAGCCGTTGGCGATGGCGCTGACATACAGCGATTCTTTGTCCGGGTGGCGGTGGCTGGTGTACAACATCAGGTCATAGTTGGCGCGTTCCAACGCCTGATCGATGCCCCGCATGATGGTGCCGACGTAGTCTGTTATCCAGGTTCGGCACGAGCAGCCCGATAATCTGAGAATGCCCACCTGCCAGGCTGCGTGCCTGCAAGTTGGCGACATATCCCAGGTGTTCCACCGCTTCCATCACACGGCTGCGCGTGGAGTTCCTTGACAAACTCGTAGCCACTCAGGACGCGAGATACCGTCGCGTAGGACACGCCTGAAGCATGCGCCACGTCCAGATGGTGACACCATGTTTCTTTTTGGGGGGATTACTCTCGCTGCATAAATTGTAAACATTTTCAACAATAATCTTAAAAAGTGACGGAGGGATCCGTCATTCGCCACTTTTTGTAAACGTTTGCAAAATAAGCATAACACCTTCAAAGATCGCTGTCAAGGCGATAACACGGGGGGGAGCAGGCAAAAATATGGCGAGGAAATCCTGTGCGATAGTATCTTCTATACACAGTCAGAATCAAGCTGCGGCGCGAAGCTAATCGTGGATAATGCCGTCCGGCTGCTGGCAGTATGGAACACAGCAGCCAGGGTGAGGAGCGCCATCCCCTGAACCCATCGTTTCTCGATGCGCACAGGGGAAAGCGAGGCTGATTTTCAGAGCTTATGCGGTGACAGAAAAGGCCATACTGACCGGCGCAGACGCACCCAGCGTCTGGCCGCGCTCACTTGGTGAGCAGCCGCCGACTGTCACACGAAACTCGCCGGGTTCCAGGACGCGATCCCCGGCATCGTTCACCATTTCCATCATCTCAGGCGTTATGGTGAATGTGATGACGGTCTGTTCGCCGGATTTGAGATGGACCCGCCGGAAGCCGATCAGGCTGTTCAGCGGCACCACGGTCGAGGCTTCCAGGTCGCTGAGGTAAATTTGCGCCACCTCGTCAGCGTCCACCGCGCCGCTGTTCGTCAGCGTACAGTGGAGCGACAGCGATTCGCCCGCCTGGACCGTTGTTGCATCCAGAGTCAGGTCGCTGTAGGCGAAGTCCGTGTAGCTCAGGCCAAAGCCGAAGGGGAACAGCGGCTCGTCGGTGGCATAGCGGTAGGTCCGCCCGGCCATGTCGTAATCTTCAAAGGGCGGAAGCTGCTCCAGCGATTTGGGGAAGGTCAGCGGCAGCTTGCCCGATGGAGTCGCATCACCGAAGAGTACATCGGCGACCGCTTTGCCGCCTTCCTGGCCGGGATACCAGACATACACAATCGCCTCCATCAGGTCTTCCAGGTCCCCCAGGGCAATGGGACTGCCGCCGGTCAGGACCAGCACGATTTTCGCGCCGTTGAGGGCCAGTTTGCGCAGGTATTCCGCCTGGACGGCTGGCAGGCCGATCTGCGCGCGATCACCGCCCGCCTCCGACATGCTGGCGTCGCCTTCTTCACCTTCCAGCAGGGGCGAGAGGCCCATGCAGGCGATGACGACATCGGCGGTCGGCGCTTCGACCAGGGACCAATCCTTCAACTCTGACGGCTGGGTGAGCGGGCACCCAGGGCGGTATTCCAGCCCGACGCCCTCTGGCACGCGGGCGACAATGCCTTGCATGAGGGTGGTCAGGGAGTCCGTCAGGCCATAGTAATTGCCCAGCAGCACATCGACGCTGGCAGCGTTCGGCCCGACCAGCAAGAGCTTGCGCGCGTCTTCACGGATCGGCAGGATATTGTCCTTATTCTTCAACAGCACAATCGACTTGACGGCAGCTTCATAAGCGAGCTGGCGATGTTCAGGGCTGTTCACCACACTGAGCGGAATCGCGGCATAGGGCACATCGGCAGGCGGATCAAACATGCCGAGTTTGAAGCGTGTGGCAAGGGTGCGCGCCAGCGAGCGGTCGATGTCGGCTTCCGTAATCAACCCGCGATCAATCGCTTCGCCCAGGTGATCGTAGGTGCAGACGCAGCTCAGGTCACAGCCCGCCTTGAGCGCCAGCGCTGCACTCTCGACGACATCTTTGGTCACTTTGTGACCCTCGTGAAAATCGCTCAGCGCGCGGCAGTCCGAGACGACATGCCCCTGGAAAGCCCAATCACCGCGCAGCGTCTTGACCAGCAGAAACTGACTGGCGCAGCAGGGTTCATCGTTGGTGCGGTTGTACGCCCCCATGACGGCTTCGACCCCGGCTTCCGTGACCAGCTTCTTGAAGGCTGGCAGATAGGTCGCATTCAGGTCACGGGGCGAGGCCTTCGCGTTAAAGACGTGGCGCAGGCTTTCCGGTCCGCTGTGGACCGCGAAATGTTTGGCACAGGCCGCCGTCTTGAGATACTTCGGGTGATCGCCCTGAAGCCCACGCACATAGGCCGCGCCCATTTCGCCGGTCAGGAAGGGGTCTTCGCCCCAGGTCTCCTGGCCCCGGCCCCAGCGCGGATCACGAAAGATGTTGATGTTCGGCGACCACATGGTCAGGCCCTGGAAAATCCCGGTCCCCCCATTGCGGCGCAGCGCCTCGTGATATTTGGCGCGGGCTTCATCGCCGACCGCCGAAGCGATCTTCTGGATCAGCACCGGGTCCCAGGTCGCGGCCATCCCGATAGCCTGGGGGAAGATGGTGGCACGCCCATTCCGGCCCACGCCGTGCAGGGCCTCGCTCCAGAAGTCGTAGGCCGGGATGTTCAAACGCGGAATCGCCTGGGCCGGGTTGCGCATTTGCCCGATTTTCTCGTCGAGCGTCAATCGTGACAGCAGATCGCGGGCGCGTTCGGCAATTGGACGGGATGGATCCAGATAGACATCTGGGGATACAGTCGAGGTAGATTCAGTCATAATCCGTATTATCCTTGTCAAGCATCATAGTGCATTGCAGTCGTGCATTATACCGCGACCTCTGGCCGACTAATCGCTGGCGCTGCTCAGGGCCGGGCGGCCTGCATGAGCGAGATGGGCCAGTTCGTGGAAGATCAACGTGATGACCGCCATCATCGCAAAAGCCGTCGTCATCGTCTCCAGGCCGAAGGTCTTGCCAATCGTCCCGATCAGGCCGGGGAGAATCGCCGACCCGATTCCGACGCAGGCCATTTGCAGGCTGACTCCGTTTTCGGCGTGTTCCAATCCGACGCGCTGCGGGGTACTGGTCATCAGCATGGCGAAGATCGGCGCTTCGGCAAAGCCGGTGATAATCAGCCCCAGTGAACCGATAAGCGGCAGCGGGTTCCAGGCCAGCATGAGCGTCCCGGCCACCGTCGCCAGCAGACACCAGCGCAGCAGCCGGGTTGCATCAAAGCGGTTGGCGATAAAGCCAAAGAAGATTCGCCCGCCGGTAAACACGCCCCAGTAGATACTCACCCAGGTCCCAGCCACGTCCGGCGCAATCTCGCGGGATTGTGTCAGCAGCGTATAGGCCCACTGCCCGATACCGATCTCCATACTGACGTAGGCCAGGAAGGTAATCATGCTGAACCACAGCACCGGCAGGCGCAGCGATTGGCCGAAGCTGGCCCGGCGCACCGGGGTGTTTTCCGCGCTCTGAAAGCCTTCGTTGCGCCACAGACGGCGGGTCACCAGCAGCAGCGCCAGAATCAGGAGCAGCGCAGCGCCCGCGATAGCGTAACCGACCTGCCATTTCAGATTCAACACGCAGTAGGTCATGATGAGCGGGCCAATGGTGATCCCGACCCCGAAGCTGGCGTGCAGCCAGTTCATATCGCGCGCCGAATGATAGGTGGTGACGTACATATTCAGCCCGGCGTCGATGATCCCGCTGCCAAACCCGGCGATCAGCGCGAAGCCGATGACCATAATCCAGCTCGAAGCGGCGGCAATGCCGAACATACACAGGGCCAATATCAGCGCGCCGCCCGCCAGGCTCATACCGCTGCCCAAGCGTGCCATGATCCGACCGATGACAAAGCTCGCCAGCGTGTAGGTGATGGTTTGAACCAGGAAGAGCACGCTGACCGCATCCAGGGCCAGGCCGAATTCTTCCTGCATGTAGGGCCAGGCCACGCCGAGCAGCCCGGCAGTCAGTCCCAGCCCGGCAAAAGTCAGAAAGGCGACGAGAATGGTTCGCGTGCCCGTATATTTCGATGTCATTGCTAAACCTTTGGGCGAACACAGTGCCTGCGCTCGCCCTTTGATCGTATTTCAGGCTAAGGGTCTCAACCACACAGTATAGATATACTGACGGGCCTCCAACAGGTAGGGCGTGAGTGTGCCCGGTCCACAGCTTGCGCTGCCCAGGCCGGATTGCGCAATGTCCACATTGAAGGTGATGTTCTCCCGCCGTTTCAGTTCACAGGTATGTCTGGCAGCGTCAAAATCGTGGGCACTGTAATAATGAGCGCTGAAGTTCAACAGCGGCACGCCATGCACCCTCCACCCGACCCCGGCATTGTCCGTCAGGCTGACCCAGCGCACATCGGTCTTGTTGCCGTTCTCCTGGGGGACGATGTAGGGCACGTACTGCTCGTCTACGCTGCCGCTGTAGAGGCCCACCTTCGCGCCGAGTTTGCGATCCGAATAACTTTCATGCGGGCCGCGCCCGAACCAGGTTACTTGATCGTATTGTCCAGGCACCCGCAGCTTCATACCGACTCTGGGCAGCAGTGGCATCGCCGGGTCTGGCGCAACGCTGTGCGTAATCATGGTATCACCGCTGCCATATACCGTATACATCCACCTGCTATGAACGCGCCGATTCAAGCCTGGGGCGCAGCTCGACATCTGCACGTGAACGCGCACCGTATCCAGATCAAGCTGGTCGAATGCGATGGATTCGACGCGGTTTTCCAGGCGATCCAGGCCCGCTTCGCGCCAGAGATTCGCCAGACTGTAACCCCAGGATGGCGCGTCATTGTGGGTCGGGGCGCGCCACAGGTTGAGCGTGGGACCTTCCAGCAGCAGGTCATGATCCTGATACCGAAACCGGCTGATGACGCCTGTCTTCTTGTCAAAGCTGACGGCCAGGCCATCGCCGCTTAACTCAATGGCAGCATCCGTTTCCGAGGCTTTCAGGGCGGGCAGCCGGGTTTTATCCAGCGCGGGCTGGGCCGGGATACCGATGGGAAGCTGGTATTGTGCCCAGGCGATTTCGTGACCCGCTTCGGCCCAGGCGGTCTGGTCGGCCAGCCTGAAGCTCAGGTTCAGCCAGTATTCCGCGCCCGGTTGAAGCTGAGGCAGCTTAAACGGAATGTCCAGCAGCACGCTTTCGCCCGGCCCGATGTTCAGGCGCGGCAGTGTGCCCTCTTGAAGCAGCTCGCCATCCGCTGCAAGGCTCCAGACGACGTCCAGGTGACTCAAATCCGCAAAGTGGTAGCGATTGCTCACCTGGATTTGCCCGGCCTTCAAGTCAATCGGCGCGAAACGCAGCGGCTCATAGACTTTCTTCATCTCCCAGACGGCGGGGTGCGGCACACGATCCGGCCAGATCACGCCATTGATGCAGAAGGGGCCGTCGTTGGGTTCATCGCCGAAATCGCCGCCATAGGCGAACCAGTCTTCGCCGTCATCCGTCGTCTGGCGAATGCCCTGATCGACCCAATCCCAGACGAAACCGCCCTGCACACGCGGATACTGGTCAATCACCGCCCAGTATTCTTTGAAGCCACCGGGGCCATTACCCATCGCGTGGGCATACTCGCACATGATAATGGGACGTGTTTCGACCGGGTCGGTCGCCATCATGACCAGGCGGTCAATCCCCGGATACATGACCGAGACCATATCCAGACAGGCCGCATCATAGCCGCCTTCATAATGCACCGGGCGCGTCGGCTCATTGGCGTGCAGCCAATCAGCCATCACCTCATGATTGCGCCCGTAGCCCGATTTATTGCCCAGCGACCAGATAATCACGCTGGGATGGTTCTTATCGCGTTCGGCCATACGGATGACGCGGTCCAGATAAGCCTTCTCCCAGGCCGGGTCTTGCGAGAGCCGGCCCATGACGCCGTGCGTTTCGATATTGGCTTCGTCAATCACGTACAGGCCGTATGCATCGCAGAGGTCATACCAGCGCGGGTCATTGGGATAATGCGAGGTGCGCACGGCATTGACGTTCAGGCGCTTCATCAAGAGGATGTCTTCGATCATCGACTCGACCGTGACCGCATGGCCGCTATCGGGGTGATGTTCGTGCCGGTTGACACCGCGAAACACCAGCGGCGCGCCGTTGACCCGGATTTGCCCGTCTATGATTTCGACCTGCCGGAAACCGACCCGGCAGCCTTCGACCTGCTGCACCTGCCCGTCTGAGTTTTTCAGCGTGACCAGCAGGGTGTACAGGTTAGGGAACTCGTCCGACCACTTCAGCGGATCCGAGACGGCGGCCTCCAGATCAAGCGTTGCGCTCGAATCAGGCTCAACGGTCCCCTTGACCAACAACGGCCCGTCGAATACCGGTGATTGGTCGGCAGCGAACAGCTTCGCTTCAAGCGTACAGGCGGCACTCTGGCCGCTATAGTTCTGGATTTCTGCACGAATTTTGAGCGTCGCATCCTGATACTTCGCGTCGAGTGCCGTGACGACCGAAAAATCACGCAGCGTGACCTGCGGCACGGCGTAAAGGATCACATCGCGGAAAATCCCGCTGAGGTGCCAGTAATCCTGATCTTCCAGCCAGGTACCATCCGACCAGCGGTAGACGCGGACGGCGAGCAAGTTGCTGCCCGGATGAACATAGGGGCTAATGTCGAACTCCGCTGGTAAGCGGCTGTCCTGGCTGTAGCCCACCATCTGGCCGTTGACCCAGACGTAACAGGCGGAATCCACGCCTTCGAACAGCAAGAATATCCGTCGTCCGGCCCAATGTTCGGGCAGCGTGAATTCATGGCGATACGAGCCGGTCGGATTGTTATCCTGAGGCACGCGCGGCAGATCCTCTACCGGAATCGGATACTGCACGTTGGTGTAATGCGGGTAGTCGTAGCCGTGCATCTGCCAGTTGCTGGGCACCGGAAGCCTGTCCCAGTCTGACGAATCGTAGTCCAGGGTATAAAAATCATCCGGCGCAGCAGCCGGATTCGGCGCATGGTGAAACTGCCACTCCCCGTTCAATAAATCAAAATACGGCGAGGCAGCCCGATCCCCTGAAAGTGCTGCCGCTTCGTCATCAAAAGCGAACAGCGGCACATGACCGGGTTCTTTGCTGCGTCCAATCACCTGGGGGTTTTCCCAATCATCAGGCGGATTAATCGTCATCTATTCACTCCTCAACATGGAATATTTCTATCGTCAATGCCTGCATCTATTTTACACGCCATTGTGGCCGAATGTACTGAAACGAAACCCATTCCCTGGCGAATCACGCTGGTCTGATGCCCAGACATACTTAAACGTATTAGAGGCGCTTGAAACAAGGTTTATGGATAGGCAACTGGGGATGCGTTCCCAGGATTTTCTGCGAGATTGGTTTCACGTTATGATGGGAATGTCATCGGCTGAGAAGGGCTAAGCATGAGTTTATTGAGACGGATCGAGCAAGGCAGAGGCGGCAGCCGATTATTGCGACTGCTGCTGGAAAAACTGAATCAGGATGGGCGGCTGGAAAGCGAAGTGGAGGCCCTGCTCCAGGATGAGGCGAACGATATTCACCTGTCTGAAGACGAGCAGGCGCATCTGAAAACCGACCCGGTCGATTTCTTGCAGGCGGCTGCTCAGCGACAGTCGGCTCCGAAAGTCAATACCGAGGCGCAGGCCTATCGGGAAATCCGGGAGGAGATGATCCGTCGAGTTGAGGCGGATGATGAAATTCAGTCTTTGCGGGCAGGGAATCTCCCGGCGATGCGGGAACGTATTCAGACACTGTTCGATGAAATCCTGGCTGAACACGGGAGCAATTTCTCCAGAGCGCAGCGGACACGCTTATTTGAGGCAGTTACCCAGGCCGCCGGCGAATTTGGCCCCCTGGAACCGCTCTTGAATGACCCGCAAATCATCGAGATTCGCGTGTTGGGTCCGCAGCAGATTTGGGTGAATCGCATAGGCCGATTAGAGAAGCTGGACTTTGGTTTTGAGAATCATCAACATCTGCTGCGGGTCCTGGACCGTATCGTGACCCTATTTGGCAAAACGCTCGATGCCGCCCACCCTTCTGTGCAGTTCAAAATGCCGGATGGCAACCGGGTCTCCGCGACGATTCCGCCGTTCTCGCCCGGCGGGGCGGTGCTGATGATTAGAAAGTACAGCTACGGCAGCTATTTAAGCCTCCAGGACTTGCTTCATTTTGGGACGATCAATCAGGAAGCGATACAGTTTTTGTCCGCGTGTGTCAAGGCGAGATTGAATATCCTCATCACGGGTGAGGCGTCCACAGGGACGACTACGCTGATGGTCGCGCTGGGCAAGCTGCTTCCAGGAGACGACTTTATCATCGTGGTGGATGATGATGTGGACGTGGGCGGCTTGCCCCAGGAAGGGGTGGTTCATTTTCAGACGCGCCCATTGGAGCTGGGAGAAATCAACAAGACACAGTTGATCCAGCAGGCGCTGGCGATGAATGTGGAACACGTCTTGCTTGGCGATCTGGATGGCACAGCCCTTAACGAGATGATTCGCGCATGGCCGCAGTGGTTGGCGACGATGCGGGCCTATAGTGTGGAGGATGCCCTCGGCAAACTGGAAAGCGGGATGCGCTTAGTGCGGGGCGATGATGCCTTCATCCCGATGCGAATTGCGGGAGCGGTGGATCTGGTCGTGTATATGGAACGCTTGTCAAAAGGTGCGCGGCGGGTGGGGCGAATCAGCGAGGTGCAGTATTCGGATGGCGCTCTGGTCGCGCACGATATTTATGCCCTGGAAATCTTGAATCCAAAGCTTGAGACGCGCTTGCGGTTTGTGGATCGCCCACTGGGAGAGCAGTTTAATGTACCGGAGATCAACACACTATTTGGCTGACAAATCGGGGAATCATGCGTCTGCGGCAATGCAACCGGTCCCTGCAATGTGCGTATATGGAAATATGGATCAAAGGGGGAAAAGATGTTTAAGCTGCTTACACGCGCGTTTTTGCTAATGGTCGGGATGGCCCTGGTCACCGGGGCCGCCGCCGCACAGGATGACACTTACGAAGACCCGCAGGGCCGTTTCAGTGTGCCGATTCCAGTCAACTGGACAGCGGAAGAAACCGAGCATTATGTCGTGCTGAAATCGCCCGAAGGGACGATCAAATTCTATTTCCTGGTGCAGCCGCTGGAGGGCAGCGCGCGGGAGGTGATCGATGCGGCCTGGATGCTGGTCAACCCGGATTTCGCTGCTGAGGAGAGCAGCACCCTTGAACCGCCCTCGCAGCCTCCGGTCGACGCGATTCTAGACGTGAATTACAAGCGCGGCGAAGACGATCTCATTTATGAGGCGGTGGCCCAGACCGTCGGCGATCAGGTGTATCTCTTGCTGTTTGAGGGCGAACTGACGGCGATCCAGCGGCGGCAGGCACAGATTGGCATCATCGGCAGCGGCTATAAGATCACCGGGACACCCGAAAAAGATCTGACCGGAGTCGAACCGCGTCAGGTCGATGCCGAGATCACCGATGCGCTGGAAGCCTACATCAACCAACTCATGCCTGTGTTCAAGATTCCGGGAGTAGTGGTCGCCGTCGTGCAGGATGGGCAGATCGTCTACAGCAATGCTTTTGGCGTGCGCGAACTGGGCCAAGACGCTCCTATGACGGTCGATACGCACATGATGATCGGCTCCAGCGGCAAATCATTGACGACCACGATGATGGCGAGCGAGATCGACGACGGGCTGATGACCTGGGATACCCCGGTGGTCGATATTCTGCCGCAGTTCAAAATGGCCGACCCTGATCTGACTCAGCGTATTACAGTCAAGAATCTGGTATGCGCCTGCACGGGCGTGCCGCGCCGGGATTTTGAATGGTTGTTCAACGCCAATCACATGAGCGCGGAGGACATCGTGCAGTCGCTGTCCACCTTTGAAGTCTTCACCGATTTTGGCGAGGCCTTCCAGTACAGCAACCAGATGGTCGCCACCGGGGGCTATGTCGCGGCGGCGGCAGCGGGCGGATCGTGGGGCAATCTGATGGATACCTACACGGCTGAACTGCAAAGCCGGGTGCTCGATCCAGTCGGGATGACGCTGACCACCGTCTCGTTCGACGCGGTGAAGCAGCGCGGCCAGTACGCGACGCCGCACGCACTGAAGCCAGGGCTTGAGTATGCGCCGCTGCCGCTGGATGCCGAAGAGGTCCTCAGCCCGGTCACCCCGGCTGGTGCGCACTGGTCAACGGTAGAAGACATGGCGCGCTATCTGATTATGCAGTTGAACAAGGGCGTGACGGCGGATGGCACGCGGATCGTCTCGGAAGCGAATCTGCTGGTCACGCGCCAACCTCAGGTAGCGGTCTCTGCGGGGGCGTCTTACGGCCTGGGCTGGTTCGTGGAGACCTACAAAGGACTGCCGCTGATCGAACACGGCGGCAATACCTTCGGCTTCACCTCCGACGTGGCATTTCTGCCTGATGCCGGGCTGGGGGTCGTGGTGCTGACCAATGCACGCGCCTCTAACCTCTTCAACTCGGCAGTGCGTACTCGCCTGTTCGACCTGGTATACGACGATGTGGATGCCAGCCCCAATGACGACATGATGACCTTCGCCGCCGAGTATCTGAGCAGCCTGCTGGCCCTGCCGGAGACGATGCAGGATCATGTCGATACAGACGTGGTCGAGGCCTATACGGGTACATATACCAGCGACATCCTGGGCGATCTGACGATCAGTCTTGAGGACGCGCGTCTGTACTTTGACGTCGGCGAATTTCGCTCTGAAGTGCTGCCGGTGATGAAAGAGGACGCGCCCGATGTCATCGACGCCTACGTACTCATCGACCCACCGGTATCGAGAATAAAGGTGCAGTTCGTCGAAACCGACGGCGCAGTTAACGTCATCCTGGGTGAAGGGCTGGCCGAGTACAGCTTTACGCCAGTGCCGTGAGCGGGCTGTGTTGATCAGACCGGCAGTTCAAAAACGAAGCTGAGACGGTCGGGCTGCTGCTCGGCCCACATCTCCCCGCCGTGCAGTTGCACCAGCTGGCGCGCAATTGCCAGACCGAGACCGCTGCCGCCACCGTTACGGTTGCGCGCTTCATCGGCCCGCCAGAACGGCTCAAACAGATGCTCCAACTGCGCCGGGGTCAGCGATGAGCCGCTGTTGCTGATCTCGAAACGCACCCGGCCTGCCTGCGGCGTTACCCGCACCTGGATTGTGCCGCCCGCCGGGGTATGCCGCAGCGCGTTGGTCAGTACATTGCCCAGCACCTGACGGATGCGGTCCACGTCGATCTGAATCACAGGCAGATCGGCTGCAATTTCCGTGTTCAGATCAATTTCGGCATCCAGCGCCAGCGGCATGAAACTATCCAGCGTGCGCCGGACCAGGTCGCTAGGGGCGGTCGGCTGGCGTTCAAGCGGAATCTGCCCGGCTTCGGCCAGGGTGAGCTGTCTTAAATCCTCCACCAGGCGCGCCAGATGCAAGGTCTGATCGTGAGCGATGACGATCTGCTCTTTGTCCAGGGGATAGACGTCATCGAGCATCGCTTCCAGGCGGCTGCGCAGCACCGTTACAGGCGTCCTCAGTTCGTGAGCGACATTAGCGGCCATGTGCTGGCGCAGAGTCTCCTGCCGCGCCAGACTGTCCGACAGGTGGTTGAAGGCGCGTCCGAGTTCCAGCACTTCATCCGTCCCCTGCACCGCGACTTTGCTGCCGCGATCCCCTCCGGCCATCTGACGCACCGCCGCCGTCAACTGGCGAATCGGGCGGCCAAGCTGCCATGCCAGCACGCCACCCACCAGGGCAGCGAGCAGTCCGGCACCTATCGCCGTTACCAGCAGCGTAGACGCCATGTTCGCCAGGAACTGCTCCTCTGCATCGCCCAGCGCCTGGATTCCAGGGGTGTCGAGCACCAGGGACGCCACGTCTTGATCTTCCATGCGAATCGGCAGCACGAACTCTTTGGTCGAGACGTCGATCTGAGTGCCGATCAGGCTGGTGTCCGTCGCAGCGATCACCTGGCCGGTGAGATCCACCAGGAGGAAATTCTGCCCGCGCCGCCCGCGCCCTTCTGACCGCTGCGAGGCCAAGTCGCTGGCACTCCCCGGCGCAATCACGCTCTGCGCGCCCTCCCAACTCTGATGATCCAGGTAATACTGCTCCAGCATGGCCGCCATATTCGACCCCGCCCCTTCGGATGAGCGCTGCGCGACATAGCTGCGGAAGCTGCTGCCCATCGCCTCGCTCGTTGCCAGGGCGATCACGGCGATGACCAACAGGGCCACGAGGGCGAAGGCCAGCGAGAGACGGATGGACAGTCTATTCATGATCGGATCTCATGCGATAACCCAGCCCGTAGACCGTTTCGATATACTCCGGGTTGCGCGTATCGATTTCGATCTTGGCGCGCAGGTTTTTGATATGGACATCGACCGCGCGCTCATAGGCCGCAAAGCTGTCATCCAGGCGGTCGAGGAGTTCGGCCCGGCTGAACACCCGGCCCGGTCGGCTGATGAAGGCCACCAGCAGATCGAACTCGGTCGGCGTCAGGTCGATGCGCTGTCCAGACCGGGTGACGGTATGGGTCTCGGCGTTGACCTCCAGGTCCCCCACCCGCCAGACCTGCGACTGAGGGGACAGATCACCGTAGGTGCGGCGCAGCAGCGCGCGAACCCGTGCCACCAGCACGCGCGGACTGAAGGGTTTGGTGATGTATTCATCCGCCCCCAGTTCCAGGCCGGTGATCTGATCGATGTCTTCAACCCGCGCGGTCAGGAAGATGATGGGCACGCCGCTCTCCCGGCGGATGAGGCGCGCCGCTTCCAGACCATCCATCTGCGGCATCATGATGTCGAGCACAATCAGGTCGGGTTTCTCGTGGCGGAAGGTAAACAGGGCCTGCTGACCATCCCGCGCCATGATGACCTCGTAACCTTCGCTGCTTAGATAGGCATTGATGGTATCGAGGATATGCTGCTCGTCATCTACAATCAGTATTCTGCGGCTCATCCAGTGTTAGCCTCGTTAGGATTGGACAATAGGCGGCGCGCTGCTCTCCAGACTGCGCAGATAGGCCACCAGTGCGTTCAGGTCGGCATCACTCAAGCGACCGCCCCAGGCGGGCATCTTCGTACCGCTCACGCCCTGAGCGATGATCTGCTTGATGGCGGCATCCGGTGTTTCGGAGAGGAACAAGCTGTTGTTCAGCGCCGGAGCCAGCGGGGTCCCATAGGCGTCGGTGCCATGACAGGAGGCACAGGCCACGCTGAACAGCTTCGCGCCAGCGGCGATTGCTTCGGGACTCATGTCGATGGGGGCCGCATCCACCGCCACCATTTCCACTCCCAGGCTATCCAATTCATCCCAGCGCCGCACCAGAGCGACCAGACCCGCCACTTCAGCATCGGAGAGCGCGGCATCCCAGGAGGCCATCAACGTACCGGGCACGCCCTGTTCGATGGTGCGAGTCAGGTCGGCATCCGTCATGCGCCCACGCAGTTCGTCACTGTTCAGCACCGGAGCCAGCGTGGTCCCCTCACCGTTTGCGCCATGACAGGCGGCACAGTTGCCAGAGTACCATTCCACCGCGTCAGCCAGCATCGCCCCGTCGGGCAGGTCGCGGACCATCGTCAGCAGCGCTTCAGGGACCTCAGCGACAACGACTTCCGGCGGGGTCAGCCCCAGGGCGGCCACCCGGCTTCCGGTCGCATTCCAATCCCCATATTTAATCATCGTGACCAGTGCATTAAGCTGAGCATCATACAGAATGCCCCCCTCGTCCACCCCGTAGGCGGCCATCGTCGTATTGTAGCGTCCGCGGTCGATGGTGTTGAACAGGGCTTCCGCATCCATGTCAGACACTTCGGCCAGCGCCGGAAATGACCCCAGTCCTTCGCCCGCAGCCCCATGACAGACCACGCAGTTCTCAGCATACAGGTCCATGCCTTCGGCAATGGCGCTTGCCTGCAAGTCGGCGGCGGCTGTTATCTGACGCTGGGGTTCACGCAGCGCCGCCATCCCCAGAGTCACGACAATCAGGACCGTTGCCAGCAGGCCGATCCAGCTCAGATTTCTGTCCATCATGATACCTCGTACACAATTTCATCGGCAGTGGGATGGTCACGGACGATCACTTCACCGGTATCGACGCTGATGACGCCATCCGTGATGGTGACGGGAAAGCGGTCGAGCGGGCGCGGCGCTGGCGGGTTAATCACCGCGCCATCGTTCTCAAAGGCCGAGGCATGGCAGGGGCAGACGAACTTCCCCTGCGCCGGGTCCCAGGGAACCGCGCAGCCCAGGTGCGTGCATTTGCGATACAGCGCCAGAAATCCACCATCCGCCAATCGCACCAGGTAGAAGCGTCCTTCGTTGAAGGGCGTCACGCTGCCGGGCGGGAACTCGTCAACCGCGCCGACGGTGAATACACCGCCAAACTTGCCCTCGACCACGCGCGGAGCCAGAAAGCTCAGCGTCATTGCGCCGGTGCCCGCTACCGCCAGCGCGCCGGTCGCCATCCAGGCCATGTTCAGAAAATCACGCCGCGAGAGGTCCTGTTCAGTCATGCCAGCACCTCCCAGGGCCACATGAGGGCCATGCCCTCACCGCGAAAGGCGATGCCGATGACGGTCAGGACGACGAAGGAGGTCACCAGCAGGGTAAACAGGCTCAGGCGGGCCTCGTCGTGAGTGGAGTGAAAGAGACGTTTAATCAGGACGTAAAAGAGGCTGAGCGACAGCAGCAGCCCTGCCAGCGGTACCCAACCGTTGCTAATCAGCGTCGGCAGGCTGGGCAGCAGGGCGGGTAAATCAATGAAGTATTCGTCGAGGAGGACGAGCACCGGCGTGATTAGCAGCCCGGTCAGCACACCAATCAGCGCCAGCCGCCGCCCCTTGTGCGAGCGGAACCAGATTCCCTCGGTATTCCGGTCGAAGCGCAGGTAGGGCAGAAACATCAGGCCCGCTATTCCCAGCCCCGGCACGACGATAGCGGCGAAGAAGGGATGAAAATGCAGCAGCAGTTCCTGCAAGCCCATGAAATACCAGGCTGCCTTGGCCGGGTTGGGACTGTGGTCAGGATTGGCAGCAGCCTCCAGCGGCGCGTTCACCCACGATGCCCACAACAAGATCAGGCCGATCATCACCAGCGCAAACACCAGTTCGATGCTGACCAGATGCGGGATCGTCGTCACTTTTTCGATGCGATCCGGCGGGGGGTCATCCGCACCACGCGGAATGCTGAGGGTATCTTTGCGCACGCGCCAGATATGAAAGGAGATCATCATCATTAATGCCAGCGGGATGATGGCGATATGCAGACCGTAGAAGTTGGTGAGCGTCGCCGCGCCGACTTCTGGCCCGCCCAGGATCAGGTTGCTCAGGCCCTCGCCGATGAGGGGTATATAGCCGAGCAAACTGGAACCGACCGTCACGGCCCAGTAGGCCAGTTGATCCCAGGGCAGCAGGTAGCCGGTGAAATTGGCCCCGACGACCAGCAGCAGTAAGCCCACGCCCAGCACCCAGTTGAACTCGCGCGGGGGGTGGAAGCCGCCGGTGAAGAAGACGCGCAGCAGGTGCAGAAACGCCACGATCACCAGCAGATTGCCGCTCCAGTGATGGAGGTTGCGCACCAGTTGGCCGAACTGCACCTCGGTCTGAAGCGCCAGCATGTCGGTGTAGGCGGTCTCTGGGGATGGGGTGTAGACAAACATGAGCATCACCCCGGTCACCACCAGGATCATGACCAGGAGGATCGCCAGCCCGCCCAGCCCCCAGGTGTAGGTCAGTTTGAGCGTAGGCCGGGCCACTTTGCTGGGGTGAATGTGCAGGACGAGGTTATTCATCACGTAGCGCATCCGGCTCCGGTCATCCTTGAGCGGGAGTCCATCGCGTTCGATGGACTCCCGGATGCGCTGTTCGATACGATCTGATCGAGGGTCAAACTGCTCAGTCATGATTCGCTACTCCTGAGGGGATGGGGGCAGCTAGTTGCTGCCCCGACCACCGCGATAGCCGTTGCCCTGACCGTTGCCCCTGTTACCGCCCTGGCCGTTCCCACCCTGACCATTACCGCCCTGACCGTTCCCGCCCTGACCGTTGCCAGACTGGCTGTTGCTACCGGGGCCTGCCCACAGAGGCCGCCCGTTGGGATCGCGCAGCATGATGCGGTCACCGGTTTGAGTATTGGTAATCTCCGCGACCTGGAACTGGCTGTTTTGCCAGATGCCCAGAATATCGACTTCGTCGCCAGCAGCCAGAGTCACGCCCTGGTCTTGCCAGAAGCGCTGCTGCCCAAGCTGCACGGTCATCGGGCCGTCAGAGCTTTGCAGCGTCACGGTGGAACTGCTGATGGCGCTAATCGTGCCGCTGATTGTCACCCAGTCTTCAGGATTCACCTGCGTAAGCGGCTCGCTCTGGCCGTTGCCGCTGCCCCCGCCTGACCACAGCGGTTGACCGGTCTCATTGCGCAGGTCCACCTGGCCGCCATCCGGCAGCAGAACCGTCGCAGCATGGATCTGATCGCCATTGGCAAATCCAGTCACAGACACGGTCTCATCCACCGCCAGCGCAACGCCCTGACCCTGCCAGAACGACGGCGGCCCCAACTCAACGTAGACGGTGCTGAAATCCGGCAGTTCAAGCGTCATTCCGAGATCATCCAGCGCGACAATCACGCCATCGGCGGTCCAGGCGTCGCCGACATTATCCAGCGACTGCTGCACGGGTGCAGTGACCGGTGTTTCGACAGCGGTGATGGGTTCCACAACTGCTGCTTCAGTTGCTGTTGGCAATGCGACCGCCACCTGTGTCACGGCTTCAACTCCGGTGTCGCTGGCGAGGGAGGGCCGCACCGCATCGTAAATGCCGATCAGAACAGCCCCGACAATGGTTATGACTAGCAAACTCATCACTGTTTTCTGTGCCATGATAGAACTCCTGACTTGATCCTTGATTTGCGCGTATCTTGCCAGGAACTTATGTAGAACTTATGAAGGGGCTGTGTAGCACCTGTGTGAGCATGATTGACGGGGACTGAAGCAGCCCGCTTTTCACGAGGGCGGGCAATCGGCGCTATAATGGGAGCACCTGTCCAGCAAATCGTGATCCATGAGCGCCTCGGTTTCCAGCGAAACAACTGATACCGATATAACCTACGCGCAGGTCGCCGCGCCGCATCTGCGTTTGCTGCTGCGCATCGTCTGGTTTGTCGTCGTCGGCTGGGCGCTGATTGCCATTGGCGTCGGGGCCAGTGTCTGGTACGCCGAACAGGTCCGCTACCTGGAGACAACCCCCAGGCTGGTCGAATGGGCTGCCGAGACGGGCTTATCGACCCACGTCATCCCGCTCTTTTTCCTGGTCGGCCCCCTGCTCGCCACGCTCTTTTTCCTGGGCATCGCGGTGATCCTCTTCCGCAATTTTCCCGACAACTGGCTGGCCGTCGAGTTCTCGCTGGCGCTGGTGCTGCTGGCCCCGGCCACGAACGGTCTCTTTGCCAACGCGGGCACGGTGGGCGTGAACAACTGGCACACCTGGCTGATCCTGCCGCTGTGGTACGGCGCAGTCCTGCTGACGACGCCGCTGCCGTATATCCTGCCGGACAGCCACTTTGTGCCGCGCTGGGGCAAGTGGCTGCTGCTGGTCTATTTCGTCTGGGAGCTGATCCGGGGGCAGCAGTGGTTTTTGACCGGCAGCACTGAGCCGCTGGGGCTTCTGGGCTGGAACCTGCCGCTGTTTATCGTGATAGGGATTGGCTTTGCCGGGCAGGTGAAACGCTACCGGCGGGGCGCGCCGGTCTATCGCCAGCAGGTCAAGTGGATGGTCTACGGCCTGGGGGTCTGGGGACTGCTGTTTGGCATCACCATCTTGTATTATGCCTTCCTGCCGCCGCTGGAGACCCCTAGCCTGCGCGGCTTCCTCACCGAGGTCTTCTTCACCAACCTGACCAACCTGGGCAGCGTGATTATGGCCCTGACGGTCGGCATCGCCATGACGCGCTACCGGCTGTGGGACATCAATCTGGTCATCAACCGCTCGCTGGTCTTCGGCGCGGTCTCATTCATGGTCGCCATTCCCTTCGTGCTGATCTTCCTCATCGTGCAGCCCTGGCTGGCGCGTGTGCTGGGCAGCGATCAATCCGCTCTATCCGGCGCAGCGGCGGCTCTGATCGCCATCGCGCTGTTTAACCCGGCACGGCGGCAGGCGCAGCATGTCATCGACCGGCGCTTCTACGGCCTGCGCTTTGATCTCAACGAACTGGCCGAGGCTCAGGCACTGCCCCGCGTCACCCGACCGGGCGCGCTGACCGGGCAGATGCTCGGCCCCTACCAGATTCTCGACGTGTTGGGCAAAGGCGGCATGGGCGAGGTTTACAAAGGCATCGCCGAGGGCCATCTGGCGGCGATCAAAATACTGGCGCAGGATCTCGCCGGAGAAACCGAATATCTGGCACGTTTCGAACGCGAAGCCGAGACCCTGGCCGCGCTGGATCACCCGAACATCATCAAGGTTTACACGGCAGGCGAGACCGACGGCGTCTATTTCCTGGCGATGGAATACATCGACGGCGAGGAACTCGAAGCGCGCATTGAGGAGGCGGGTGCGCTGCCGGTAGACGAGGTGCAGGCCACGCTGGGCGATCTGGCTGCCGCGCTGGATTACGCCCACAGCCAGGGACTGGTTCACCGGGACATCAAGCCCTCGAACGTGATGCTTGAGCACATGGATGGCACAGGCGAGACACGCGCGATCCTGATGGATTTCGGCATTGCGAAGGTGCAAAACGCCCGCACCGCCCTCACCGGTACGGGAGCTATCGGCACGATTGAGTACATGGCCCCGGAGCAGGTCATGGAATCGCGCGAGGTCGATCACCGGGCCGATATTTATGCGCTGGGCGTGGTCCTCTACGAAATGCTGACCGGCGAGCGGCCTTTCAAAGGTGGCCCGGCCCAGGTAATGTTCGCGCATCTCCAGCAGCCTGCCCCCGACCCGCGCGATCTCGTGCCGGAGATGCCGCGTCACATCGCCAAAGCGGTGCTCAAGGCGCTGGAAAAAGAGCCGGACAAGCGCTTCCAATCGGCAGGCGAATTGTGCGCCGCGATGAGTGGACCGGGGGCCTGAGTTCGGCCCGGCATTTATGACACCACGCCGGAACAAATCCTCAAACGACGCAAAGCTAAACGCTTCAGCGGTTTCCGGCTCTTGTTTAGCCTGCGGTTTTTAACCGGAGGCGCTAAGCCTCAGAATAAATGACCGTCGTGGAAAGGCAGCGGCTCCGGCGGATCTGCGCGGACGAAGCCAGGGCGCGCCTTCACTTCATCCAGCAGGTTCGGGCTGACCCAGACCTCCTCCAGCGAGAGCGTGTCACGGATGCGCATCAGCCGCACATTGGCCGCCGCGTCCGGGTCCGCACGAAAGACGTGTTCAATCGCCGCGCTGATGGCGTCTTCATCGGTCTCGTAGATCAGCGGGACCTTGCCGCGCTCCAGGAAGCCGCTGGTGAAGACGTTCTTGGTGATCTGGGCGAAATCAGCCTTGTCCACCAGCCGCCGCACGGTGAGATCCGCCAGCCCGGTCCCCAGCGCGTTGCCATGCGAGGCCTCGGTGACATCCAGCACAACGATCATCTTGATGCGCGGCGACTCCGGTTCCGGCTCGCCCGCGATGCGCCAGCGTCCGATGATGTTGGTATCCATGCCCGCGCCGCTGATGTCCTTGCCCAACTGATCCACGATCAGCACGTCGATGTCCTCCAGCGGCAGACGCGGCATGAGCTGGCGCGCCTGTTCGAGCAGCCGCAGTTCGCCCGCGACGATCTCATGCGCGCGAAAAGCCTCCAGCGTGACCGGCTG
Source organism: uncultured Chloroflexia bacterium (assembly GCA_963772595.1). Lineage (GTDB taxonomy): Bacteria > Chloroflexota > Anaerolineae > Aggregatilineales > Phototrophicaceae > CAVYXZ01. The sequence continues at coordinate 1,478,048 of CAVYXZ010000007.1, forward strand.
GTGACAGCCATCCTCGACCGTAGCGAAGCCCGCGATCACGTTGGCGTTCTCCAGCAGATATTTAGCGATTTCGGGCATATAGTTGCGCAGGCCATAGACACCCTTGCTATGGATGAAGCGCGCGCCGTCCTCCTTGCCCAGGCCGATGGCGAGCATCTTGAGCAGGCCGCTTTCGTGTTGGTCGTGGAAATCGGTGTGCGGCTTGATGCGGTTGACGTAGATCAGGCCGTCGGCTTCCGCCACGTTGCGGTCGAAATAGGCGAGCAGGCCGCTGGCGGTGTGGCCGATCAAGACGGTGGACATGGTTGCATGGATCGGGCAGCCCACGTTCGCTTCGTTGACGCCCAGGCCATCCAGCACGGCGATCTGCCCTTCGGCGGTCGCGCCGCCATGACTGCCCATCGCAGGCACGATAAAGGGGTCGCCGCCGCTGTCCTTAATCGCGCTGACAATCGCACGGGCAATGGCTTGAATCCCGGCGACGCCCCGGCTGCCGATGCCGACGGCGATACGTTTGCCGCGCACCTGCTCCGCCAGCCCCAGACGCACCCACTCGCTGGCGACCGTCTGCGCAATATCGACCGGCTGACCGGTCGGCGGTTGGACCTGCACCTTACATAGGGGTGGAATTTGAACGCTCATGCTCAACACCTATCTCTTCATTCATCACGCTGGCTGTCATAACATATTTTCTGTTTTAACCTCACCCCTAAATCCCCTCTCCAAAATGGCGAGGGGACTTTCAAAGGCAGTCGCGCACCGCTTTGCTCCTCCTCTCCACAGTGGAGAGGGGGCCGGGGGTGAGGTTGTGCGGAAAAACCCAATATCTCGCTCTCAATAAGCTTCAGAAACACTTTGTAGATGACGCTAGGCATCTTCTTTCCGTGCGGCCACCATCTGGACGGCCACGTTCATGGCCTGAATCAGGCTGGTCTCGTTCGCCACGCCCCGGCCCACAATGTCGAATGCCGTGCCATGATCGACCGAGGTACGGATGATCGGCAGGCCGACGCTGACGTTCACGCCTTCGTCGAAGCCCAACAGCTTCATGGGGATGTGCCCCTGATCGTGATACATGGCGATCACCACATCAAAACGCCCCTGCACCGCTTGCAGAAACACGGTATCCGGCGGCCAGGGACCCGTCGCGTCAATGCCTTCGGCGCGGCAGGCGTCAATCGCTGGGCTGATCTCGCGCGCCTCTTCATCACCGAACAGACCATTCTCGCTGGCGTGCGGGTTCAATCCGGCGACGGCCACACGCGGCTGGCGGATGCCCAGGCTCTGGCAGGCCGTGTGCGCCAGGCGGATCACCTTGATGATGCGCTCCTGTTTGACGCGCTCGATGGCTTCGCGCAGCGAGACGTGCGTGCTGACGTGCAGCACCCGCAGCTTGCTGCTGACCAGCATCATCGACACGTTGGTCGCTTTCGTCAGGTCGGTGAGCAGTTCGGTGTGCCCGGCGTAATGATAGCCGCCCAGGTTGATCGACTCTTTGTTGATCGGCGCGGTGACGATGGCCGCAATCTGTCCCGCCAGCGCCAGTTCGGTCGCCTTGATGATGTACTCCACCGAGGCTTTCCCAGCCAATGCGCTCACCGCCCCGAATTCGAGCTGGGCCGGGTCAGCGTTATGCAGATCCAGCACGTCAATCTGACCCGGTTGGCCTGCCGTGTCCTGCGGATTCTCCACCACCCGCAGTGTGGGTGCGTCCGGCAGCAAATCGACATAATGCTGGAGCACGCGGTAGTCGCCGATCACCAGCGGACGGCACTGCGTATCAAAATCGCGCGCCTGCGCCAGCGCTTTGACGACGATCTCCGGGCCGATTCCGGCGGGATCGCCCAGCGTGATGCCAATCACCTCTCGATCAGCCATGAACTTCTGTCTCCTCTCGCATGATGCCCCGCTGAACCGCGAGGACCAACTGTACCAGGGCGTCCTCCGCCCCCTGCGACCCCGGCTTGATGACAAAGGGACAGCCATCGAAGGCCCCACCCTGAACACGGGCAAAGGCCACGCCCGCTGTCACCTCACTGCCTTCCAGCGCCAGGCCCTCGGAGTCGAAGAGGGCCAGCACACCGGTCGCCGTCGTGCCACCAGTCGCCACGAAGCCATCGAAACGGTCCAGCACCGGGCGCACAATCGCCTGTGTCAGCCGCTCGACCCGTTCAGCCAGATCTCCCGGATCATGGCCGCGCGTCTCGCCCAGATGCCGCAGCGCATCGACCACGGGCCGGGGCGCGGAGACCTGCACAATCGAGACGGCGCTGGAACCGACCTGCGCCTGCAAGGTTTCGGCATAGGGCACAGCGAAGGCTTCGGGACTCTGTTCGAGGAAGCTGCCATCGAAATCCGGCTGGATGTGCGTGCAGGGCAGATCGCGCTGCAAGACCCCCACCTGCCGGTTCGCCATGTCGCTCAGCGAGCCGACGACGACCAGCACGCGCTGGCTGCGGTCCGGGCGCAGCACAGTGCAGACCGCCTCGCCCATGCCGTAAGTACCCGCAAAGCAGCGGACTCCCTCGGTATAGGCCACCTGTACGGCCCGGTTGAGATCCTGCTGGCTGAGGCAGTCGATCACGATAATGCCCGGCTGGAGCGCGCGGGCAATGGCCGCCTCGCCCTGCCGCAACGTGTCGATGTCGAGATGCGTCACGGCGCGCCGGCTCTGCTGCGCCAGAATGCGGGCCACGTGCGAGGTCGTCATCGGGGCCAGCGGGTCCAGCAAATGCTGTTGTTCCGCCAGCGGATTTTCGCCCACCAGCACATAGCCGCCGATCACCCGGCGGTCGAGTTTGGGCGAGGCCGGGGTGAGCAGGCAGCGGTCGTAGCCGAGCGTATCCATCACCGCGTCGATCTCCTGCCCGATGCTGCCGCGCATCAGCGAGTCAATCTTCTTGACCAGGATCTCCGGTGCGCGCTCGCGCAGAACCTGGGCCGCCGCACAGTTGGCCTGATAGGCGCGCTCCGGCGGCAGGTTGCGCGTCCCGGTATCCATAATCAGCACGTCGGCACGGGTCAGCATCTGGCCGCGTTCGACCACCACCGTTCGATACCCGGCTTGGGCGAACTCGACACCGATGTTCATGCCGCCGGACAAATCATCCGCCAGGATTCCCACGCGGAGAGTCATCGTGAGGACGATCCACTCATTGATCCGTTATGCTGAGTATACCTGAGCCTGCGCGCTTTGACGCGGGGTGCGGCCTGAATGGTCCTGTGTTCACATGGGTGCTGTGTGTAGGGGAGGGTCTGAGACCCTCCCCTACGAACGTGTCTTGTGGTTTAACCCTTCAAGGCCGCCTGCTGGCGTTCGAGGACGTGGGGCCAGACCTCCGGGTTGAGCAAATCGGCGGGCTGCTGACCGCGCAGCACCTGGAGCGCGTTGCTCAGCGCTGCGTCGAAAATGCGCTTGCGGCCCACCTGAGTTGCGCTGGCGATGTGCGGCGTCAGGATCACGTTGTCGCGGTAGAGCAGCGGATTCCCGGCTTCAGGTGGCTCCGGGTCGGTGACATCCAGGCCCGCGCCAAAGAGATGTCCGCTGTCGAGCGCGTCGATCAGCGCCGCCTCATCGACCTGCCCACCTCTGGCGACGTTGATGAAGATCGCACCCGGCTTCATCTGGGCGAAGCGCTCGGCGTTCATGAACTTGTGCGTCTCCGGCGTCAGCGGCACGTGCAGCGAGACGACATCGGCCATGCCCAGCAGTTGCTCCAGCGAATCGACCGCCTCGACGCCCAGCAGTTGGGCGCGCTCGGCGCTGATATAGGGGTCATAAGCCGCGACCTTCATGCCCATCGCGCGGGCGACCTTCGAGACGTGGCCGCCGATGCGTCCCAGGCCGACCAGCCCCAACTGCATACCGCTCAGTTCCAGCGCGACGTATTCGTTCCAGAAGCCGCGCTTGGTGCCGGATTCCAATGCGCTGCGCAGGTCCTTCTCGACCTTTTTGATGTTGCGCGCCACGCCCATCATCAGCGTGATAGCGCATTCCGCCGTCGAGACGGTGGGCGCATCCGGCGTGTTGCAGACGGCGATGTGATGCGCCGTCGCTGCCTCGATGTCTACGCGCTCGTAGCCGATGCCTGCCCGCGAAATGATGAGCAGCCGCGGAGCCTGATCCATCATTGCGCTGTCGCACAGGAGTCCGCCCGCAATCACGGCGTCCGCCTGATCGAGCATGTACAGGTGGTTCTCAGCGCGCCGGTCGCCGGGACTGATCCCCTTGACTGTGTTGTCCACCAGCGAAGCAAAATCAGGCGGCACGCTGCTTTCAAACCAGATATTGAACATGAGTCATAACTCTTTTCGTATGCGCGTTGTCGTGGACTGATCGCTCAGAATATTTTAGTCGATTTCCGGTGATCGTGCAGCGCACTAGAAATGCACGTTCTCGTCCTTGATCTGGCCTACGTCCTGGATCGCCTCGCGGATCATCTTGAACTCGCCGGTCAGCGCGCGGTTGAAGGCCGAAATATCGGAACTGTGCATGATGAGATTGGCTCCCGCCTTCACCCACTCAATCTCCTGATGCGGGAAATTGTGGTGAATGCCAATGCCTTTGCCATGCGCGCGGCAGGCCGTGATGATCTCGCGCACGGCCTTCTCCATCTTCGGGTGTTCCCACTGTTCCGGCACCCCCAGGCTGCATGACAGATCATGCGGGCCGATCAGCACCGCATCGACGGTGGGCACGCTGAGGATCTCATCCAGGCGGTTCATCGCCGGGACGCTCTCGATGTTGATAATCAGCACGTGATTGACATTGCGCGCATCGAGATAACTCTCCAGTTCAGGCTCCAGCCCGGCGCTGCCGTCGATGAAAGCCTGAAGCCGGTCGCCTTTCAGCGGGCTGTATTTGACCGCGCCACCCAGCGCCTTGACCTGTTCAGCGGATTCAATATACGGGGCGATTACCCCGGCAGCGCCACCATCCAGCACCATCGCGGCCTGATAGGGGTCCGGCGCAGGGATGCGCACCACCGGGGCCAGATTCAGCGCGCTGTAGGCCGCGCACATCCACGACACGGTGTTGCGGTCATGCGGCGTGTGTTCGGTATCAATAAAAACCAGGTCCAGATCCAGATTTTTGACCACGCCCGGCCACTTGGGCGAGTTCGAATAAATAGCGGTCCCGTACACCCGGTCGCCCGCGCGCAGTGCCTGTCTCAGTTGCTTCCCGTTCATAATGTTTTGGCAGCCCTTTTTCCTAAGTAATAAGTATCGTGAGCTTACTCCCGGCTTTCCAATTCGTCAAAATTGGGTGGACTCAAAAAGTAAGAGAGGGCCAGAGACCCTCCCTTACGATGATTCGACAATTACGCAACGTCGTAGGGGAGGACCGATGTGTCCTCCCGCCAGGCGATTGCTTTATCCGCGTCAGGCGATGGTGACGTCGTCGCAGAGATAGACGTCCTGGATCGTGTTCAGCAGGGCGACACCTTCGCTCATGGGTCGCTGGAAAGCCTTGCGCCCGCTGATGAGGCCGGTGCCCCCGGCGCGCTTGTTGATGACGGCGGTCTGGACGGCTTCGGCAAAGTCGTTGCTGCCGCTGGCCCCACCGGAGCTAATCAGGCCGATGCGGCCCATGTAGCAGTTGACCAACTGGTAGCGCGCCAGATCAATCGGGTGATCGCTGGTGAGCTGGCTGTAGATGCGCTCGTCCAGCTTGCCGTAGGACGAACTGCCGGTGTTGAGCGCCTTGAATCCGCCGTTGCTGGTGGGCAGCTTCTGCTTGATGATGTCGGCCTGGATGGTCACGCCCAGGTGATTGGCCTGGCCGGTCAGGTCGGCAGCGGTCTCGTAATTGGTCCCGTTGATCTTAAAGCTGGGGTTGCGCATGTAGCACCACAGCACGGTCGCCATGCCCAGTTCGTGCGCCTGGGCGAAGGCTTCAGCGACGGCGACCAACTGGCGGCCACTCTCTTCCGAGCCGAAATAAATCGTCGCGCCAACGGCGACCGCGCCCATGTTCCAGGCTTCCTTGACCGTACCGAACATGATCTGGTCGAAGGTGTTGGGGTAGGTCAGCAGTTCGTTGTGGTTGATCTTCACCAGGAAGGGAATCTTATGGGCGTATTTGCGCGCCACCGCCCCCAGCACGCCGAAGGTCGAGGCGACCGCATTACAGCCGCCTTCAATCGCCAGTTCGACGATGCCCGCCGGGTCGAAATAGCGCGGGTTGGGCGCGAAAGAGGCCCCGGCGGAATGCTCGATGCCCTGGTCCACCGGCAGAATCGACAGGTAGCCGGTGTTCGCCAGCCGCCCATGCCCGAACATCTGCGCCAGGCTGCGCAGGACCTGCGGGCTGCGATCTGTTTGGGTGTAGACCTCGTCGATGAAATCGGGGCCGGGCAGGTAGAGGTCTTGCTTGGAAATGGTCTGGGACTGGTGGTTCAGGAAGTAATCGCTTTGCTCGCCCAGCAGCTCCACAATATGGTCAATATCGCTCGTCTTCGTCATGGTTGCAGCCATCGTTTTTTGCGGTGCGCGGTCTGCACCGGCCTCCTCTCTAGTCTCGTATTCAGCGGTGCGACCATTATAAAATGCGCTAAGAATTGTGACAAAGCGTATTATGGTTCACCAGTTTAATGCTATCATTTTATTAGGCCGAATTACAGAAGGAATCTGGCAGTGTCTGGATTCGAAACAATCGCTAAGGGGTTCCTGTGGCTGACGGAACCGTCGCCATTGATCGACACGCACGATGCCCGGCAGAAAGCGCGTCTGGTCACGGGCAGCATCCTGGGTCTCATCGTGCTGACGGCACCCCTGTTCTTGCTGCGCTACCTGGTTGATGCCAACCTGGTCTTTTTGGCACTCAACAGCGGTTTCGTGTTTGGCCTTTTCATCCTCTACCGGCTGAGCCGCAGCATTTATTATCAATTCTCTGCTGCCGCGCTGGTCGTTTTCATCTACGCGAGCCTCACCGTCGGGACCCTGGCCGCGATGGACGCGCCCTTCGTCGTCGCGCAGTTCCTGGCCCTGATGAGCCTGACCGTGCTGATGGTCAACATCCTGTTTGGCGCGCGCTGGTCGCTGGTCTTCGCTGCCGGCAATATCGGGCTGGGCCTGGTGTTGATCCGCATCGGCGCTGCCGGATCTGGCCTTTTCCACCTACCTGCTGATGCTGCTGTTTAACCTGCTGGTCACGCTCTTCGTGCTGGGTTTCGCCCTGCTGCGCCAGCACGAACACCAGCAGTCGGTTGAGATGGAGCGGCGCTACCGGCGCTTGTTCGAGGCGCTGGCGGACCCGGTCTGCGTCCATCAGAACGGCCTGATCACCGAGATCAACACGGCCTTCGAACGGCTCACTGGCCTGAGCAGCGAGGACATCATCGGCAAGGCCTTGACTCAGTTTATCGTTCATCTGTCACCAGACAGCAGCGCGCCGGTTCCGGGCCTGTCGTCAGCCAATTTCGAAACACGCATTATCCACCGCGATGGCAGCCTGATCCCGGTCGAGATCATCAGCAAATCGCATATGAACCAGGGCCAATGGGTACAGGTCATGAGCGTGCGGGACCTGCGTCCGCAGATCAAGGCCAAAGCCGCGCTGGATGCCGAGCGCAATCTGCTGCGCGCCCTGATCGACACCGTGCCGGACCAGTTGTACGTCAAGGACACCGAGCACCGTTTTCTGCTGGCGAACCTGCCGGTCTATCAGGTCTGGAAAGGCCACGACCTGATCGGTCAAACGGACGACGAGCGCCATTCGCCGGACCAGATCGCCGTCTTTCGCCAGGAAGAACGCCGCGTGATGGAGACCGGCGAGCCGATCAAAGAGCACGAGTTCATCTACCAGAATGTCGATGGCGAGTTCGCGCTGGGTCGCCAGCAGTAAGCTGCCGCTGCGCGATCCAACCGGCAAGATCATCGGTCTGGTGGGGACGAACCGCGACATCACCGACCGCAAGCGCTTCGAAGACCACCTGCGCTATCATGCTGATTTGATCGACGACATTGCCGATGCGATCATCTCAACTGATCTCAATCACGGCATCGTCAGTTGGAACCATTCCGCCGAGCAATTTACGGCTGGACGCGCGAGGAGGTCATCGGCAGGCGGATTGACGAGGTCATCCCGACCGACCGCCGGTGAGATATTGAAGCCTCCAGCCATGCAGTTGATTCAAACCCGGCACTGGACCGGCGAGATGCTCCAGACCACCCGCGACGGCAGCCAGATCACCATGCTGTGCGTGGCCTCGGTCATCACCGATAATCAAGACCAGCCGACCGGCTTTGTGACGGTCAACCGGGACATGACCGAGCAGCAACGTAGTCGAGCAGCAGCGTGTCGAACTGGCCGTCGAGCACGAACGCATGAAGATCCTGCGCCAGGTCATCAGCGACATGTCCCATGATCTCAAGAACCCGCTGGCCGCCATGCGCACCAGCCTCTACCTGCTGGGCCGCTTCGCCGATGAACCGCTCAAGCGTGGGCAGTACATGGCCGCGCTCGACAGCCATGTCCTGCGCCTGGACAGTATGCTGGAAGACCTGCTGAGCCTATCGCGCCTGGATCACGCCACCGACGCCTTTCGTTTCGAGCCGGTAGACCTGAGTGACCTGCTGCATCACGTCGTCGAAGATCACCGGCCCCTGGCTGTCCAGCGGCAGCAGCACCTGGAGTTCCATGACGCGGTCGAAGCACCAGCGCTCAAACTGGACCGGGTGAAGTTCAGCCAGGCCCTGAGCAATCTGCTGATGAACGCCAGCAGCTATACCCCCGAAGGTGGCAGGATTGGCATCGCCACCCGGCTGGCCCATAATCATCTGCACATCGACGTGAGCGACACCGGCATCGGCATCAGCCCGGAAGATCAGGCGCACGTGTTCGAGCGTTTCTACCGGGCCGATAAAGCCCGTGGTTCGAGCAGCGGCGGCTCTGGCCTGGGCCTCTCCATCGCCCAGTTCATCGTCGAAGCGCACGGCGGCGAGATCAGCCTGCGCAGCGCGCCCGGCCAGGGCAGCGTCTTCACCATCAGCCTGCCGCTGATAACGGAAGACAACCGCGTCCGCCAGTAAGACTGAGAATGTCCGCTGCGGCAGATGTTTGCTACACTTCCTCCAGAAACAAGCTATGGAGACTCCTGGCATGAAACGACTGCCCCTGCTGATCGCGGTTCTAAGCCTGCTGCTGGGCGCGCTGGTGCTGGCGGATGCGCCAGAGGAAACGCTGACCGCGCTGGAAGAAAGCGTCATCCCGGCCCGCGACCGGGTCGAACTGGCGCAGCGGCTTTCCGGGGTGCAGGAGATTCCGCCGCCGCCGACTGAAGGCCCGCAGTGGCAGCTCGGCGATACCCAGACCTTCTGGGTCTTCAACGAATCCGAGAACACGACATTCCAGGTCGAAGCCGAATTGGTCGCGGCGGGCGAGCATATCTACCTCTGGGTCCAGACCGGCCTCAGCTACGACTCTAAGACCTTCCGCGATCTGGCGCAGCTCTTCGACCAGACGATCTACGACCGGATGCACGATCTCTGGGGCAGCGAGGCCAAGCCCGGCATCGACGGCGACCCGCACGTCTACGGTCTCTTCGCCTATGGGCAGGGGCCGGGTCTGGCAGCCTATTTTTCCAGCGAGAACACCAACCCGGTCGAAGCGGTCCCCAACAGCAACGAACACGAGATGTTCTTCTTCAACCTGGATACGCTGGGCCTCCATTTCAGCGCTGCATCGCTGGCCGGGACAATGGCGCACGAGTTCCAGCACATGATCCAGGCCAACCTGGACCGGGGCGAATTTAGCTGGGTGGACGAAGGCTTCTCAACCTTCTCCGAGATCTACAGCGGCTTCGACCAGAACAGCCCCGCCGAGGGACTCTCTTTCCTGTCGCAGCCGCAGACTCAGCTTGACGATTGGCCGGAGGACGGCCCGCGCGCAGCCCATTACGGCGCGTCGATGATGTTCATCACCTACTTTTACGACCGTTTCGGCAAGGATGCCCTGCACGCCCTGGGTCAGAATACGGAAAAAGGGATGCAGGCGATCAACAGCGTCCTGGAATCGCGCGGCGAAGGCGACGCCGACAGCCTCTTCGCCGATTGGGTGCTGGCGAATTTCCTGCAAGACACCAGCGTGGCGGACGGACGCTACGGCTATAACAGCCTGCGACGCCTGGGCACACCCTTCATCGCCGCCACCACCGCAGAACTGCCTTTCGAGTTTGAGAACACGCTCAACCAGTACGGCAGCGATTATATTATGCTCAGCCCCCTGCCAGATGCGCGGCAGCTTCACGTTCACCTGGATGCGCCCACGATGGTCCCGCTGGTGCCCACCGAGCCAGCCAGCGGCAGCTATATGTGGTACAGCAACTACGCCGATAACAGCGACACCACCCTCACCCACCGCTTCGACCTGCACGGTGTCGATTCGGCCACGCTCAATTTCAAGCTCTGGTATCACATTGAGCGCTACTGGGATTACGGCTACGTCCTGCTCAGCACAGATGACGGCGCAAGCTGGACGTTTCTGCGCGGGCCGCACCACAGCGACGACAATCCACACGGCACCGCCTACGGCCCCGGCTACACTGGCTCCAGCGAGGGTTGGGTAGACGAATCGATCTCGCTGGACGATTACGTCGGCCAGGATGTGCTGCTGCGCTTCGAGATGATTACCGACGACGCGACGCTACAGCCCGGCATGGTCATCGACGACGTGAGCATCCCCGAAATTGGCTACAGCAGCGATTTTGAAAGCGGCGACGGCGGCTGGAAGGCGCGCGGCTGGGTGCGCATCGACAACATGCTGCCGCAGCAGGTCTGGGTGCAGGTGATTCAGCGCAGCGGCGCGAACACACAGATCACGCGCTGGCATGGGCCGGTGGCGAAGGACTGGACTCTGCCGCTCAGGCCGGATGCGGATCAGGTCGTGCTGGCGATCTCGCCCTTCGCCGCGCTGACGACCGTCCCCATGCACTACACGCTCGACATCAGTGCAGATTAGCATTTATGACTTTATATACTGTCTGAACAATACCACAACATCGCATATCACTAAGAATGCGATAATGATCCCGTCAAACCTTATTAAAGTCAGGGGGATGAGATGAGGCGAGGGATCAAGCTTAAGTTGTTGTGCGCGCTGCTGCTATCCGTTGTGACGAGCCTGCTGCTGGTATCGGGCGTCGCTGCGCTCCAGGATAGCGACTACTGTCTGGAGTTCCCGGACCATTGCGAAGGCGGCGGTGAGACGGGTTCTGGCGGTGGGGACAATTCTAACGAGGACCACCACGATCCAGAACAACCCTGGGAGGGCGACAGTGATGGCCGTATCAGCCCCAACCGGGCAGAGTACTACACCATCTACTGCCACGCGGGCACGGATACGATCTACGTCGTGCGGACCCAGCCGGAAAATGAGACGATCAAAGAGATTCCGCTGGCCGACGCTATCGCGCTGAGCGTGGGGCAAAATCAGGACCTGGGCGACTTCATGAGCATGGTGCGCAACAGCGAGGACACCATCACCATCTACGGCAGCAATGGCAACCTGGCCCCTGAGTCAGGCGAGAAGGCCTTCAGTCTCAGCGACTGCATCGACTCCAACGGCGGCCCGCCAGAGAGCAGCGATTTCATCGCGCCGGGCGGCGAACCTCCGAGCGGCGACGAAATCGTGGAGACCGACGCACAGCGCCGGGCGCGGCGGCAGCAGGAAGCTGACAGAGCTTATTGGTAACTGCATCGACATCTTTAGCCGAGAGCACGACAGCACGGTGCTGATCGACTGTTTGAGCGGCACTCTTGCCCGATATCAGGACGTGCTGAATGGCCCGCAGACCATATCGCTGACGATAATGCTCTTCTGCCTGAATGCCATCACTGGCTACGGCTTTCTGCCCTTCGGAATTGTGTTCTTCCTGGGCTGGCACCGCCGCTGGCTGCGCCGCTGGAACCCGTCCAAACGCTAGGCGTTCATTTCCATACGACTTCGCATAGGGACACGGCAGGCCCGTGTCCCTTTCGATTCTATAGAGGATGTGCGCTTCCTAGCCGCCTATCGTGATGGTTGGCGTGGGTGTGACTGCGCCAAAGGACTGTGACTCTGCACCGAAGGGGGTATCTGTCGGGAAGAAGGGCACAGTCGTGTCGGTCGTGATGATGACCGGAGTCAGCGTAAAGGGCAAGGTGGGCGTCGGGGTCGGCTGGTTCTGCACGCTGACCGTGATCTGACGCTGGACATAGCCAACGCCATTCTGAGCGGTCATCGTCAGGCGCAGGGTGTACTGGCCGTTCGACACCGTCGCCGTATTCCAATCCGCCAGTACCGAGTTCTGCGTATCGTGCGGGATCGTGACCGGCCCGGCGATGCGTGTGAAGTTCTGTGTCCCCACCGGGGCGATCTCCAACTGGTAGCTGCCGAAATTGGGCGCGGAGGCGATGCCGAGAATCTGCACCGTCCCGGTCAGGGCCGCGCCGTTATCGGCAGGCGCAGAGATGACCGCCACCGGAATCTCGGTGTTGGACTGGCAGGCCTGAGTCGGCACCTCCTGCACCGGCCTGGGCAGGCCCATACGGGTCGCCGTCGGCTGGCCGCTGCCGGTATTCAGCCACTGCACCGCGCCAGGATCGCGCGGGATCAGGCGGGTAAACTGCATCTGTATCGCGTTGTCCTGGCAGAAATCGTTGGCAAGCTGCCCGGTCCAGCTATCGACCAGGGCGCTGATGACCAGGCCCTGCCCCTGGCTGGGGTTCGGCGGCGGATGATTGATCTCGATATATTCGTTGCGCTGCGGCGCACAGTTGGTGCCCGCTGCCGCCACGCCGGTCGCACTGCATACGCGCGCATTGCTGAGGTTGCTGGCAATGCTGGATGAGACCTGATTGAAGGGCGCAGGCATGTTGCCGTTCAAGGCGGACGTCATCACCTGCTGCCAGACTGGCAGCGCGGCTTCGCGGCTGTTGGCGATGGTCGCGCGATCATCCGGGCGGCCCATCCACACGCCGACGACGGCGCTTGCGCGAGAAGCCGATGGCCCACATATCGCGGTTGTCGTTCAGATAATTGATGCGCACCGCCATCCGGTTGGGGTAGTCGCTCATGAACAGCGGGGCGAACTGGCCGTCGAAGGCGCTCTGATCGCTCATAATATTCTGGATCAGGAAGGCAATCGAGGGCGTGATCGCGCCGGTATTGGGCGGCGTCAGGCTGCCGGTCAGCGGCACCTCTTCGTTGTCCGCCGTCGTGATGCGGCTGATGGTCTTCAGCGGCACGTACTGGCCGGTGTTCGCCAGCACACTGTAGACCTGCATCATATCGTAGAGGCGCGCGTCCGTCGTCGCCCCGACCGCCGTACCCAGGTCCACAATCGGCGGATTATTGGAGAAGCGCAGGCCCATGTTCGTCGCCACTTCAATGTAGCGTTCTGCGCCGACAAACTGGTAGGCACGGATCGCCGGGGGCTTCAGGTTGTTCGCCAGCGCCGTGCGCAGCGAGACGGATCCCCGGAACTCGCTGTCCCCATTCGTGACCGGGAAGCGCGGGTCCTGATAATCGGGCGGCAGGTCGAAGAGGATCGTCGCCGGGGTGAGATATTCGTTGTAATCGAGCACGCCGTTGCCATTGACATCCTGGCCGGAAAGCGCCGCGCTGTAGAGGACCGGCAGCATGGTCGCGCCGGGAAGCTGCCAGGTGAGTACGTTGTTCGTCTGGCCGTCGATCTCCAGATTGTTGAAATCCGGGCTGCCGACCATCGCCAGCACCGAGCCATCGGTCGGGTTCACCGCCATGACCGCGCCGGTCTGCAAGCCGGTGAAGGCCTGCTGTGCCAACTGATCCTTCAACGCCTGTTCAGCCGCGTCCTGAACGCCGGAGTCCAGCGTCGTATAGACCTGGAAGCCATCGCGGAACATCTGGTCGCCGTATTCGGCGATCAACTGGCGGCGGACGTAATCGACAAAGTGCGGGTGCTTGCCGGTAGCCGAGCGGGGGTGGAAATCCTCGGTCTGCAATTCGGCGCGCTGCACCACGATCTGCGAACTGAAATCAGTCGCGTTGCGCAAAATGGTCGATTCCGGCACGCAGAACTCGCCGCCGGAGACCTCTGGATGGCTGAAGGAAAGGCAGCCGACGGTCGCCAGTTTGCGCAGAATAGCATCCGTCGCGTCAAAGGCGCGCTTACGATTCTCTTTAGGCACCGGGTCGTTGGCGACTTCGTCTTCCAGCAGGGCCGCCAGCATAGCTCCCTGGGTCAGGTTGAGATCGCTGGCGCTGGTATCGAAGTAGAAGCGCGAGGCCGCCTCCACACCGAAAGCCTGATTGCCAAAGGATTCGTTATTCAAATACAACTGCAAAATGAAGTTGCGGCCATACTGCCGCGCGATCTCGGAGGCGACCACGATCTCGTCGAGACTGCCGGGGGTCACGCTGTCGCCGCTGTTGGCGATGACCATGCGCGCTACCTGCCGGGCGATGTCGTGGCTGTCGCCGCCGCTGCCGCCCTGGATAAAGGTCCCGGCGACGGCGAAGGGATCGAAACCGGGCCGGTTGAAATACTGCGGGTCTTCGGCCCCGACGATGGCAAAGATCAGTTCGGGCGACATCTGGTCGAGGTTAATATTGGTGCGCGCGCCGCCCTGTTCGCTGCTGATCTCCGCGATCAAGGACCCGGTTGAATCCAGCACTTTGACCGACTGGAACGGCGGCGTATAGGTCGCCAGCGCGGCGATCTGGTCTTTGTAGAGATTGGCGCGGCCATTGTAGGTGACGACCATGTACAGCACGGCGATAATGCCGATGATGAACAGGCCGCCGATCATCAGAGTCGCCAGCAGGGCCAACCGGCGGAAATTGGACTGCCGCTGGCGTTCGAGCGCCTGCTGGAAAATGCGCGATTCGTCGTCTACGTCGCTGTAGCTGGGGGCCGCGCCCGGTTCATAGGCGGGCTGCTGCTGTGCCCCGGCGTAATCGCCGATGTCAACCGGCGTGGCGCGGACGGTCGGCGCACTGCTCTGATACTGCGAACTATCGAGCGTCTCGGCGTCGTTGAAGCGCGTCGTATTCTGGTCAATGGCCGAGCGGCCCACCATCGTCATGTCCGGGTCGTAAGTCGGTACCTGCTGCGGCAGCGGCATATCCGACTGGTAGGCCTGGGTGTCGTGCGGGGACGGCGTAACCTCGGTGGACATACTGCCGGAGGTCTGCTGCGGCTCGTCGTCCGGCAGATACGGCAGGTTGCCCTGAAGCACCTGATCCGGCGTGAACTGCGAGGTCGCTGTCGGCGGGCCTCCGCGCGGCCCCAGCGGGACCGGCGGCGTATCCACCACCCAATCGCCAGCGGCATTGTCGTAGCGATACCAGGTGTTGGTATCGACGCCCATCATCCACCACTGGTCGTTGTTATCGAGAATCAGGTATTCGCGCAGGCGCGTCTGCAACTGCTCGCGCGTGATCTGCCCATTGTGATACTGCTGGCGCAGCGCCCGCACTTTATCTTCGGTATCGCGGAACTTGGCCGCCAGGTCGGCTTCGGGGCTGGCCGGGGCTTCAGCGGCCCCACTGAGCTGTTCGACCTGCTGCCGGGCGATGGCGGCGGCGTCACTCTCGGCAGACGGAGGTGCCTCCTGGCCCTGCTCGGCCTGCAAAGCGGCCAACTGCTGGCGGGCGTAATCTTCGGCATTGCTGGCGGATTGCTCAGCGTCTTCGGCTGGCGCTTCCCCGCTCAACTGCTCGACCTGCTGGCGAGCGTAATCGGCAGGGTGCAGTTCGGTCGGCTCCTCGCCGGTCGCTTCCCCGGCTGCCGCGCGCGACAGGGCCTCCTGTTCGGGTGAGGCGGTCGCGGTGAAATCGAGGGTTTCGGGCTGAGTCGTGCTGTCGTCCTCAGTCTCGGCCTCTGCCGTGCTGGTCTCTGCCTCGGTCGCGCCGGTCTGCTCCATCAACTGAACGACCAGTTCGCCCAGGCCGGTGAAGGTCTCCAGGTCCTGCGAATCTTCGATGTCGGGTTCTGGGGGCGCAGCAGTCGCTGTGTCCGAAGGAATCGGCAAGATCTTCAGGGCGCACGGCTTCGGTCGTCCCGCCGACCTCAAGCTCATCTTCAGGACCGAAGCGGGTGTCTTCAGGCCGGGGCAGATGCCACTCGCCCTCGGCAGTCGGCGCTTCGCTCAGGTCCTGGGGCATCGCAGGTACACGCCATCCACCGGTCTGGACGGTTTCCGACTCGGTCTTTACCTGCTGCCAGCCGCCCGTTTTTTCGGGCTGCCGCCAGCCACCTTTATACTCGATTTCCTCGGATGGTGGATCCTGCGGTTCGTGATCGGCCATGCGTCTGCTTATCTCTCTGTCGCGGTAAATCGCCCGCCCTGGGGTACTTCCGTAGGCTTATTGTACGTCATGCAGAGGAAAAAGCAATCGACTACGCGGCGGCATACCCGGCAGCAGGTACGAAATCGTCTCTTTACCGCAAGCCCGAAACAGCTGTGTCTCCATGTTAGAGAGGGGATTTAAGGCTTGTCCATTGAGGACGGCCCGAAATGGTCTTTGTGAGCTATTCAGACCCCCTCCGGCGCTAAAGCGCCACCTCCCCCAAATTCGGGGATCGTACGGGTCGGCTTGTAGGGGCGACTCCCCCGAATTCGTGGTCGCCCGGCGGAGTGGGCACACCGGCCCACCCCTACTATTCGCTTCATGCTTGCAAGCTTCATAACGCGATCCAGGCGCTGGGGAATTCGATATGCCGTCCCCCTCAGCCGTGCAGAGGCAGCACCAGCGTCTTGGGGAAATCGGTCAGCGTCTCCAACTGCCCTTGCGGGTCGATATAGATCGTGTCCTCGATACGCACGCCGTAGCCCTCGTCGGGATAATAGAGGCCCGGCTCAATCGTCAGCACGTTGCCGATTTGCAGCAGATCCCCCCGCACCAGATGGTGCATCGAGGGCCGCTCGTGAATCTCCAGACCGACGCCGTGCCCCAGGCTGTGAACGTAACCCTTGAGCGCGTTCGGATCGCTGCGCGTGGTCGGGTGGCCTTCGCTTTCGAAATAATCCAGCACCGCATCCTGAAGCTCGCAGGCGGGCTGGCCCGGCTCAGCATAGGCTTCCAGCGAGATGTCGAAGGCCCGGCTGACCGTCTCATAGGTCTGCTGCACGGCGTCCGGCGCGAAGTCGATGCACCAGGTCCGGGTCACGTCATGATGATAGCCGCCGCCGACTTCACGTGGGAAGAGGTCGAAGATGATCGACTGGCCGCGCTGAAGCGGCATGTCGGCCTGCCCCCGGCTGTGTGGATAGCCCGCGTCCCGGCCCTGGGCGAAGATCATGCCGGTGTCTTCCAGGTCATAATCGAGCAGGCTGCGGCGCACGAAACGCTTGACCCTGCCAATCGTCAGCGGCTGACCGTCCGCATCGACCACCGTATCGCCCTCGGCGTGGTGGCTGGCGATGTAATCCCAGGTGGCGTGCAGCGTGGCATTGGTGCCCGCCGCGACGGCCCGAATGCGCGCCATTTCGGCTTCGTCTTTCGTCACCGCCGCCTCGTCAAAGAGGGTCAGGCCGCGCTCGCCGACGAATGTGTAGCCCTCGATCTGGTTGAGGTCCTTGACCAGTTCAATGTAAGTGTTGACCGCGCTGGTACCGTAGATGCCCACTTTGCCCGGCGGCACGCCCACATGCTTGAGCGCAGCGGCCCACAGGCTGGTTTGCGCCTTCGAGCGGTCACCTTCGGCGGCTTTCAGCATCGCGCCGTAATCGAGATCGCCATAAGTATAGACGGTCAGGCCGCTGAGCGCTGCCGCTTCGACCTCCATGCCGTTGACCAGCATCACCGGCGCGCTGCCCTGCTTCTTGATGACCAGCCCGCCGGTCACTTCGGCCCCATTGGTCAGGTAATCACGCGGCGCGCTGTAGGTCTCGTCGCCCACCACCACCAGAGCCACCAGCTCCCGCGCCGCCATCAAGCGATCCAGATCGGATTTCATGTGTCTGTCCTCATTTCATACTGCTCATTCGTTCCTACCTCAGACACCCAGCGCCCTCAGAAATTCGCGGTTGGCGTGCGCGGTGACCAGATGCTCGGCGGGATCGTCCGAGAGCGTATCCTGTTCCAGCACCAGCCAGCCATCGAAGGCGCTGCGGCGCAGCAGCCACCTGACCACACCGGCCAGATCGACGTCGCCGGTCCCTAACTGGCAGAAAACTCCAGCCTGAGTCGCTTCGTAAAAGGTCAACTGTTCGTCGATGGCGAACTGGCGGATGTCCGGGTCGGAATCGCTGAGGTAAAGCTGCCAGATGCGCTCGTCATAAGCGCGAATCGCCTCCATGACGTCGCCGCCCGCGAAGCGCCAGTGGCCGGTATCCAGGCAGAGGCCCACCAGTTCGGGGTCCAGCCGATCCATCAGGCGTTCGACCTCGTCGCCGGTCTCGACGTGCGACCCGGCACTGTGGCGGAAGGCGGTTCGCAGGCCGCTCTCTGAGCGGACTACGTTGGCTATCCGGCTGACGACTGCCGCGAAATCGTCCCATTCGTCCGCCGACAACCGGGGACTGCGCACCCGCCCGGCTTCCTGAGCAGGCCGCGATTCCGGGGGCACCGAGTCGATGAGAATCAGCGTCTCCGCCCCGACCGCCGCCAGCAGCCGCGTCACCTCCAGCAGATGCGGACTGTAGGCTTCGTAAGCCGCCGAATCGCTGAGGTTGAGCCGCAGCGAGGTCGAAACCAGCGCCAGGCCGCGCGCATCGAGGGCGTCGCGCAGGGTATCCGGCGCAGTGGGATAATAGCCCCAGGGGCCGAGCGTCGTACCCTCAAAGCCTGCCTGCTTCATCATGTCCAGCAGTTCGTCATAGGGCATGGGGTCTGCTGTGTCGGAGTGAATTCCCCAGGAAAGCGGGCTGTTGGCGACCCGGATGGTCATAAGCCTACCTCGCGCAAACTGTGCAGACTCGCTTCGATCTCGGCTTCGCTGGCCGCCCCGCTCAGGCAGAGCCAGCCCTCATAGCCCCGCAAGGCTTCCGCCAGCGCCGGGAAATCGCAGCGCTCCTGCCTCAGCAGCCGCTGATCCAGTTGAATATAGCCGATGTGCTCCAGATTTTGCCGCAATGCGTCCAGCCAATCGTCCTCTTCCCGTGCCATATGGTAGAGATTAACGGCAATTTTGATGTAGCGCGAGGCATTGATCTCCTTGCGGATGCGGACTGCCTGCGTCACGCGCGTGAGAAAGCTGGTTTCCTCGCGGTTCACCGGCAGATAATCCAGTTCGATGCCGAGCGCGTAGGCCAGATCGGAGACGGTGCGCAGCAGGCGAATCAACATCTGCGATTCGAGTTCGATGGGCGATTGGTAAGGCCGCAGGTCGGGCATCCGGGTCGGGCCGTAATGCGGCACCAGCACGACATGATCGGCCCCCAGATCGACGGCATCGGCGCAGCCCTGCCGCAGCGCATTGATGGCTGATTCACGTTCGGCCAGGTCCGGGGCGATGTAGCCATCGCGCTGGCCCATATGGACCGCCGCCACACGCAGACCGGTCTGCTGTATGGCCTCGACCAGCGCCGGGACCCGCTCGGTCAGGCCCTCGGCCAGCACCTCGACGCCCTGCACGCCATAGCGGCGCGCCGTTTCGAACTGCTCAAGCAAACTCTGGCCCGGTACAATCGTCTCTTGAATCGCAAGCGGCATGATCTTTCCTCCGCCAGATAGTATAGCGCAGGTCCGGCTTGCAATGTACGGTGGGCGTACTATAAGCATGGAAAGGGTCTTGCTTCGAGAAGGTTTCTGGAGCGGGATTTAGGGGTGAGGTTAGCCGAGCTATCAGAAACCCTCTCAGCGACAGCAATTGAGGGAGAGGGTCAATGGCAGGCAAATACTACGAAGACCTGGAGGTCGGCCAGCGTATTGTGCATGACCTGGGCCGCACGGTCACGGAGGCGGATAACGTGCTGTTCAGCAGCCTGACGATGAACACCCAGCCGCTGCATATCAACGAAGCCTTCGCCGCCCAGACCGAGTTCGGCACGCGCATCGTCAACGGCATTCTGACGCTGGGCATCGTCGTCGGCATCTCTGTGCCGGACCTGACGCAGGGGACCATCGTCGCCAACCTGGGCTACGAAGACGTGCGCCATCCGAAGCCGCTGTTTCACGGCGACACCCTCAGCGTCGAGACGGAAATCCTCGCCAAACGCGAGAGCCGTTCCCGGCCCGACTGCGGCATCGTTACCCTGAAACATACCGGACGCAACCAGCACGGCGAGATTTGCATCGAAGTCACGCGCGCGGCGCTCTTTCTCAAGCGGCCTTAAGCGGTAAACTGTACGCGCGTCCGCTTCTGCGTTACACTCTGCGGCATCTGAGCAGAATTTTCGGGAGCAAACTCATGTCTGAGGATAAGGTCCGCGATGCCCTGCACTGGCTGCCCTATGGCTTCTATGCCATCGGCACGCGCAGCGATGACGAAGTCAACATTATGGTCGCCACCTGGCTCACCCAATCGTCCTTTGAGCCGCGCCAGATCACGCTTGCTCTGCAAAAGACCGCCTACTCACACGGCTTGATCGCGCAGGGCCAGGTCTTTTCGGTCAACGTCTTCGACAAGGACGGCGCGGAGATCCTCAAGCAGTTCACCCGAACCTACGCCAAGCACCCGGAAAAGGTCAGCCAGGCCAAATTCAGCGCCGGAGCGGAAACCGGCTGCCCCATCGTCGAGGGCGCGGCGGCCTACCTGGAATGCCGGGTCGTGAACACGCTGGACAGCGGCGGCGATCACGACCTCATCGTCGGCGAGGTGGTCGGCGGGGGTGTCACGCGCGAGGGCGATGCCGCGAATACCCTGACTCTGGTGGACATCGGCTGGGATTACGCGGGGTAGCAACCAGCAGGATCAGTGGGACGCTGTCCCAGGCCCTGGCAGGGAACAAGTCCCCTGCACCCCGTTCATGGGCACAACATGTTGCGCCCTTACGACATGATGCACGCTGGTAGAGACAGGGCGCGCCGTGTCCTGAAGCAAAGAGGCCCAGGAAATGGCATCTCCTGGTGGGAGTTTGGGGGCAAAGCCCTCAATAGTCCAACTCATGTGCTTTTACATCTATCAATTGAGGCACAATGTACCATAAGAACCTGCCGGACATGCGCAGCAGCTATGATCGCAAGGCCGCAGAGCGCGACCAGCGGGCCGCCCCGGCCTGGCAAATCGAGGAGCGGCAGGGCTTCCTGGATCTGCTGCGCCAGGAGGGCAAAAATCGGCTGCTCGAAATCGGCGCGGGACCGGGCCAGGACGGCCAGTTCTTCCAGCAGAACGGTCTGGCGGTCGTCTGCACCGATCTTTCCGCTGAGATGGTGGCGCTGTGCCGGGCGAAGGGCCTGACCGCGCATCAGATGGACTTCTTCAGCCTGGACTTTCCGCCGGAGTCCTTCGATGCGCTCTACGCCCGCAACTGCCTGCTGCATGTGCCGAAGGCGGAACTGCCGCAGATTCTGTCACGCCTGCGCGCCTTCTTGAAACCCGGCGGCCTGTTCTACCTGGGACTCTGGGGCGGCTACGATTTCGAAGGCATCTGGACTGAGGATGATTACAACCCGCAGCGCTTCTTCGCTTTTTACAGCGACGATGCGATCCAGGCGGTGGTCACGCAGGTCTTCACACTGCGCCGCTTCACGACCCGTACGGTGAACAGCGACACCCTGCACTACCAGTCGATGCTCTTGCAGCGCGACTAGCGCCAGCCCGGTTTAGCCGCCCAACAGTGCCTCTCGTTGGCGGCCAGAAAATCCGCCACAGCCGGTCGCTTTGTGCCCGGTGAGCGTCTCGAAGTCATCCGAGACAATGTCGAACTGCCCCAGCGCCGTGCCGGTATCGAAGGTGGCGTAGCCCTCCGCCGCCGGACGCGGCAGCCCGGCCTTGACCATGTTATCCACCAGCGTTTCCAGCGGGATAGCGACATAGCTGAGCGGCTTGCCGGTGATCTCGCTGGCGATGCGCGCCAGATCCGCCTGCGACACGGAATCAGGCCCGGTGATGTTCAGGATACGCTTGTCGCTCGGAGTTAGCGGTCAGCGCCGCAGCCGCCGCCTGCGCGCAGTCTTCGCGCGTGACGTAGGCCATCCTGCCATCGCCAGCCGCTTTGACCAACTGACCGCTTTGCAGCGCCCGGCTGAGCGTGCCGACCTGCGCATCGGTGTAGATGTTGTTGCGCAGCGCGGTCCAGCCCATGCCGCTGACGGCCATCGCCTGCTCGGTGCCCCAGTGGCTGGCGTTGGCAATCGTCGGCGCATCGTAATCCGGGCGCACGATGGAGGTGTAGACAATGTGCTGTACACCCGCCTCAGCCGCCGCCTGAACCGCATTACGCTGTTTGCTCAACCGGTTCTCAAAGGTATCGGTGCTGATGAGCAGCAGGCGATCCGCGCCTTCAAAGGCGGCGGGCAGCGAGGCCGGGTCTTCAAAATCAGCCTGGCGCACAATGACGCCCTGCGACGCGAAATCAGCCAGTTTCTCCGGCGTGCGGGTCGTGCCGATGATATGCTTCGCGCCCTTTTCGAGCAGCAGTTGGATCACCCGGCGGCCCATCTGACCCGATGCGCCCGTGACCAGCAGAGTTTGTTCTTCAGACATTTTTACTCCTATGCTTTGTTGAATTGCCAATAGTTACTATAAGTGACTGACTGTAGAATGGGAAGCAGGCACTTTGAAGTAAGGGAGTTACCCCATGGAAACCCGCCAACAAAGGGGGCCGATGTACGCCGCCGCCTGCCCGACGCGCCAGGTGCTGGATCGCATCGGCGACAAATGGACCGCGCTGGTGATCGGCCTGCTGGAAGAAGGGCCGCAGCGCTTCTCCGCCCTACGACGCAGCATCGGCGGCATCTCACAGAAGATGCTCACGCAGACTCTGCGCAGCCTGGAACGCGACGGACTGGTCAGCCGCACGGTCTACCCGGAGGTCCCGCCGCGTGTGGAATATGAACTCACACCGCTGGGCGAAACGCTCTGCGCGCCGCTGGCCGCCATCCGCAACTGGGCCGAAGCCCACATCGACGAGGTGACTGCCGCACAGGATCGCTATGATTCTGACGGTGATTGAGCGCACACCGGCGCTCGCCTACAACCATTCCGCCAGCCACCTATCGGTTAATGAGCATAGAAAGGAACCTGTATGCCAGAAGAGCAAGACGCATCTGAACTGATCAGTCAGCGCATTGAAGAATTGGGTGATTGGCGCGGCAAGAGACTGGCCGAAGTGCGCCGCATCATCAAGGAAGCCGACCCGGACATCCTCGAAGAGTGGAAGTGGCAGAAAGCGACCAGCCCCGGCACGCCCGTCTGGTCGCATAGCGGCGGCATCTGCACCGGCGAGACCTACAAGAGTGTGGTGAAACTGACCTTCTTCAAAGGCGCTGCGCTGGACGACCCGGCGGGCCTCTTCAACTCCAGTCTGGGCGGCAAGGTGCGGCGCGCCATCGACATTCACGAAGACGAGCGCATCGACCAGGTCGCCTTGAAGGACCTCATCCGAGCTGCCGTTGCCCTGAACCTCCAGAAGTGAATCTGGCGTTTCAACCGGACCGTTCCGCCAGCCATTTCTCGCGGTTGGCGGCACGGGCGATCTTGCCGCTGGAAGTCTTGATGAGCCAGCGCGAATCGACCAGATGCACGTAGCTGAGCGTAACCTCACTGCGCTGGGCCACCACCTGGCGGATCTGCTGGCCGATGGATTGGCGCGCTGCCGTATCCTCGGTCTCG
The DNA here is from genome assembly GCA_963772595.1 of uncultured Chloroflexia bacterium. GTDB lineage: Bacteria > Chloroflexota > Anaerolineae > Aggregatilineales > Phototrophicaceae > CAVYXZ01. Next base: position 1,501,732 of record CAVYXZ010000007.1, read on the forward strand.
ACCTCGGCCACGACGGCGACCAGTTCGGTGCCCTCGCGTGCATCCGGCACGCCGAAAGCCACTGCCCGCCCGGCATGGACCCCCGGCACCGTGTTGACCAGCGCTTCGATGTCCTGCGGATAGACGTTCTTCCCGGCGTTGATTATCAGGTCCTTCGAGCGCCCGACAACGTAGACCTCGCCCCCGGCCAGGTAGCCCCGGTCGCCAGTCAGGTACCAACCGTCGTGAAAGGGGTCGAGATCGGGCCGCTTGTAGTAGCCGCTGAGCATACTGTCGCTGCGCACGGCGATCTCCCCGACCTGACGCTCCGGCAGCGGCTGACGATCCGCGTCGAGCACCTGCACGGCAACGCTGGCGATGGGCGGCCCGCAGGATAGGCGTGTCTCGACCTGGGGATGATCGGCGGCGACCGACCGGGCGATACCTTCGGCTTGCAGCACGGCACGGTCGATCAGGTCCAGAGTTCGGCGGCTCACCTGGCGGCGTTTGTGTCACAGCGAAGGTGTTCTCGGCCATCGCGTAGCTGACCGCCAGCATCGACGCGCTCACACCCAGCGGTGCGAATCGCTCCAGGAACAGGGCGTGACTCTCGGCGTAGACCGGCTCCGAGCAATTGATGAACAGGCGCATACTGGCCGCCGAGAGTCCCTCCAGGTCCCGCTGGCGGATGCGGCGCGCGCAGTGATGGTAGGCGAAGTTGGGCAGCCAGCACAGCGTCCCGCCATAAGCGTCGATAGCACGGAACAACAGCGCCGGGCTGCGCACCCAATCGAAGGGCGACATTAGCACCAGCGGAATCCCCTGCACCAGCGGCAGTAGAAAGCCCGCGATCAGGCCCATATCGTGGTAGAGCGGCAGCCAGCTCACGACAACGTCATGCGCGTTGAGGTCGAGCGCTGTACTGTAGCTTGCGATCTGATTCAGTACCGCTCGATGGGAGAGCGCGACGCCTTTTTGCAACCCGGTGGTGCCGCTGGAATGCTGCAAGAAAGCCGTCTCGTCCGGCTCCGGCGCATAGGCGGGCGCTGCATCTCCGGCAGATGCGGTCATCTGCGCCGAGGTCAGCACCGGGCATTCAACCAAATCCGCCAGCACCGGCGCGAAGTCCGCGCTGGTCAGCACGGCACGCACGCCGGAACGCCGCACCAGTTCAGCCATCGAGGCGCTGTAGATCGCCGGGTCGAGCTTTTCGGTCAACGTCGGGAACATGCTCGGCACCGCGCCCAGCGTCAGCGCGGCCCAGAAGGCGAAAATGCTCTCCAGGCTCTGCGTATGCGCGATCAGCAGCAGATCACGCGCGCCAATCCCCTGCTGCGCGAGCATCGCGGCAGTCTGGCCCACCGCAGCGCCGGAACTCGCCTCGTGTCAGCGTGACCGGCTCGGAGTCGAGGCTCAGATAGATAATGGCAGGCTGCTCGGCACCGGCACGCAGCAGCTCAGCATCGAGCAAAGTCCGATAGTGATCGCGGGTGGTGAGGGTCAACATGCGATCTATTCTAGCTTGCCTTGCACAGATACGCCGAAAAAGTTACAGTATCAGCCTACATAGTCTTGCATAGATGATGCCGGGAGCCTGACATGGGCCAGCACGTCTTTATCTCGTACAAGCACGACGACCGCATCTTTGCCAACCAGTTGATCCATCAAATCCAATCGGCGGGCTTCCGCGTCTGGATCGACGAGGAGCAGCTCCGGGCCGGGGATAACTGGCGCGAAGGAATTAACACGGCCATTCGCCAGTCCTTCGCCCTGATTCTGATTATCACACCTGAATCGAAAATGTCGGAATACGTCACCTACGAATGGGCCTTTGCCCAGGGGGCCAACGTCAAGGTGATCCCGGTGATGCTGCGCGCCACGCCGCAGCTGCACCCTCAGCTTGAAATCTTGCAGTACCTGAACTTCAGCGACCCGCTCGACCAGCCCTGGGGACGCCTGATCGACCGTATCCAGCAGGTGCGCGGCGAATACAAGCCGGATACCATCTCGCTGGCGCAGAACGCTCCGCGTGCCGTCGTGCAGGCGGTGAGCGCGCTGGACAGCCCCAATGCCGATGATCGCCGTTCGGCCCTGTTCAGCCTGGCGCAGATGAATCACCCCTCGGCCTATTCCGCCCTGGTGGAAGCGGTACAGCATCCCTTGCGCGATGTCCGCATCGACGCGGCCTTCATGCTGGCGAAGCAAACCGAGAACAAGGACTTCGCCGCCGTGCCCGGTCTGATCGAGGCGCTGAATCACGAGGACAACCGCATACGCAGCGCCGCTGCCGAGGTCCTGGGCGAGATCGGCGACCCCAGTTCGGTGCCGCATCTGCTGCAAATCATCAACCATGAGCGCGACGGCAATATCCGCTGGAAGGCGACTGGATCGCTCAGCAAAATGGGCGAGGACGCCGTCCCTGGTCTGGTCGAAGCGCTGCAAGACGAGGACTGGAAGGTCCGCCGCAGTGCCTGCGAAGCACTGTGGAGCATGGGCGAACCGGCCTCGGTGCCCGGCCTGATCGAAGCCCTGCTGGACCGCAACGACGTGGTGCGGCAGGCGGCTGCCGGGGCGCTGGAAGCCATGGCCGTCATCGCCACGCCCAGCCTGATCGAAGCCCTGCGCGGGCGCAATCCGCATCTATCGCGGGCCGCTGGCGAAGTCCTGGCCCGTATCGACACGCCGGAAGCCCAGGACGCCATTCGTTCGCAGCATTGAATCTGGTACAATACCCATACGCAAGCGTGAGTTTCCAGGGACTATGAGCCACATTTTCATTTCCTATTCACGGCGCAATGTCGAGTTCGCTGAGCAGTTATTGCGGCGGCTTCAGGAGCAGGGTTTTGAGGTCTGGATGGACAGCGTACTGCCCGCTGGCTACGACTGGCGGCAGGAGATCGACCAGGCTATCCGCGAGTCCTTCGTGATGCTAGTGCTGGTCAGCCCGGAGGCGAAAGCCTCAGAATACGTGACCTTTGAATGGGCCTTCGCCCTCGGCAGCGGGATCAAGGTCATTCCGCTGGTGGTGGAACCGAGCACGCTGCATCCCCGCCTGGAATCGGTGCAGCATATTGATTTCAGCAAGCCGGACCGCCAGGAACTGGCCTGGAACCGCCTGCTGGAAGCGCTGCGCCATATCCAGAACGAATCCAGCCAGAAGGACGACAACATCGACCTGACCTGGGACAAAGCCAAAGCCCTGGGCACGGTGCAGATGGACGCGCCGGGCGTCTGGCTGAGTGTACAGCGCGGGCCGCAGCAGGGTCAGGAATGGAACCTCAACCAGGATCTCATCACGTTGGGCCGCGAGATCACCAACGACATCGTCATCAACGACCAGCAGGTCAGCCGCCGCCATGTGCAGTTCATTCGCGGCGAGGATAACCTGACTTTTACGCTCAAGGATCTCGGCTCCTCCAACGGTACTTTCGTCAACGAAGAGCAGTTGACCGGCGAACGCGCCCTGCGTCACGGCGACGTGATTCGCCTGGGCGAGCGCGTCACGCTGGATTACCAGATCTTTGCGGTCGTCGGGGGCCGCCGGCTGCCGCTGACCTGACAAGCCCTTAGCCGGGTACGCTCCACGCCTGTCATCCGACAATGCTATACTATGGCAATAGGACGGTACAACCCCACAAAGGGAGACACCATGGCCCAGTTCTCAGATCGCATCACGAGCGAGGCCCAGATGCGTGACATCATCGGCTATCCCAACGACATCATCTCAAAGACGAAACTGACAGCGCTGGACGATTACTGCCGGGATTTGATCGCCCACGCGCCGCTCGTGTTGATCGCTTCGTATGATGCACAAGGCAGCGTCGATGTCTCGCCCAAAGGCGACCCGCCTGGTTTCGTGCATGTGCTGGACGACAGGACCCTGCTGATCCCGGATCGTCCCGGCAACCGCCGCGCCGATACCTTCACCAACATCTTGCAGAACCCGAAGGTCGGGCTGCTCTTTCTGATCCCCGGCAAGGGCGAGACTCTGCGCGTCAGCGGCCAGGCCAGCCTGATCCGCGATGCAGACCTGCGCCAGCAGATGGCGGTGCAGGGCAAGGTCCCCAAATTGTTGATCGCCGTAAGTGTTGAAGAAGCCTTCTTCCACTGCCCCAAGTGCATCCTGCGCTCGGATCTCTGGGGCGCAGAGCCGCTGGACGGTGTCGAAGCCCTGCCTTCGCTGGCGCACGTCGCGGTCAAATATGGCGGTCTCAACATGCCGGTGGAGACGCTGCAAACCATGTTGGACGAAGAAGATCAGGCAGGTTTGTACTGAGCGGTCGTCAATCCGCGAAATAGTAGCCCAGGCCCCACAGGACGTGCGCCGCGTAGCGCGGGTAGAAGGCAGTATCGGAGAAGGCAGGGGGCGGGAACACCTGAATCTGCGGCCATTCGCCATAATGATCCAGCACATACTGGACGCTGTCGTATTTCAGATCTGGATCATTAGACCAGCGATTGATGAAGGCCAGCCATGCCCCGGCTCCCATCAATTCAGCCGGATCCCCCAGCCCATCCGACTGATTCGGAGGGAGCAGCAGTAATACATCATCCACCCAGTAGACATCGAAAGATAGCAGGGCCTGTTCGGTCGTCCAGGGCAGCGCCACGCGCCCGGCCAGCGCACGATAGACCTCCATGCCAAACACGGTGTAAGCGTGATGCACCAGATCGTCAACTCTGTCGTAGTAGCTGCTCTCTGCTATGAGATTGTCTTCGTGTGCGGTGCCGCGCAGCCAGAAGGGACGTCCGCTGCCGCGCCAGTGAACGCCGTAGACCATACCCCGCGCCGCTTTGTCCACACAGTCCGCCATGTGCTGGTAGTCCTGGCTGTCAAAGGCACCCCGCTGCTCCTCAGAAAGCCGTGTCAGCGACGCCAGCATCATCGACGAGACATTGCTGGCAAAATAGGCATCACGTGGCTCAATGCCGTACCAGAAGTAGCCCGCCGGGCCGAGATCGGTCTCCAGATCCTGCCAGTAATCGCTGCACCAGAGCTGGCCCACTGTCTTCATCAGGTCGAGGATGCGCTGACGCTCGCTGTCGGCCAGGGGATAAGGCGAATCGAGCATATCCAGAAAGCCGTTGAGCACTTCGGCAGTCGTGATGGTGTAGGGGTAGTTCGAGGGGTTGGTGCTGCCGTCACTGAAGGCATCCCAGGCGTCCGGGAAGCCCCAGCCGGGCACACCGTCGCCGTTCAAATCCGCATTATCGATCAGCCAGGTATAAGCCTGTTCGATGCGCGCCCTGGTCGCCGCGTCCTGAGTCACCTTGTAGTGCAGGGAATCGGCAGATAGCAGCAGGGCGTAGGTCATGGGCTGTTCGGAGTCGTCCTCAAACATGAGTTCCGGGCCATAGCCGAGATCGTCCGGGTTGAACTGCTTCGCCAGCTGGTCATAGGCCTGATCGACCACGTTCCAACGCTGCCTTGCCTCCACCAGACCCTGTGTGCCGCTCACGATGACCGCCAGCAGCGCAACCAGCAGGAGGGGCAGCAGCACATAGCTGACCGCCGCGAAGTCGAGGGCTGCGCGCCCGGTTTCTGGTGATGAGGGCGCGCCCCAGGACGATGATCGCTGCGCACAATACAACGATAACAGCCGCAAACAGCGCGGGGGAGGAGACAAAGCTAAGCTGGATAAAACGCATGAACTGAACCTGATTGTACCCGACCGCTGCCAAGTCTAGCATGTCGGCGGAGGTCGGGCTACCCTGAGCAATCAAGACAGGGACTGCGCCGCCAGGGCCGCTGCGTCGAGTGTGTCGCCGTGCAGGGCCTGCGCTGCCGTGACCTCTTCGCGCACGTCCAGCGAGGGGCTGCTGGCGAGGCTTTCCGTCCCCAGGAAGACCGGCACGCCCGCCGCCTGATAAGCTTCGAGCGGCATCTGGCCATTGTGCAGGCGCTGATTGCTGCGCGGGCAGTGGACCACACGGCTGCCACTGGCTTGAATCCGGCGGATGTCGTCGGCATCGACGTGGACCGCGTGAATCAGCAGCGGCTGCAATGCCAGCGCGCCGATGTCCTCCAAATAGGCGACCGGCGACTTATGCGGCGAGGAAAGCGAGATGCCCATATCGCGGTAGAAATCCGCCAGCGGGCCGCTGTCCTGCGTGGCCCAGTCGTATTCGGCCTGACTTTCGGCCACGTGGATGCACAGCGGCAGCGCTTCCTCACGCGCATAGGCGATGCCCTTTTTCCACAGCGCCGGATGCACCGTCAGCAGCGAATCCAGGCAGAGGCCGACGCGCATCCCACTGCGCTCATGGGGCCGGGCCTCGTCGATCACGTAGCGGGCCATCGCCAGCGCCCGGTCGGCCTGTTCAGGATACTGGCCGGTCACTTCGACATAGACCATGCCCTGCAAGCCGGACTCGAACAGCGGGTGAATGCTGGAGCCGCTGGCGCTGATGTCGCCGATATGGGTCGTGCCTGCGTCCAGCAGCGCCTCGATCCCGGCCTCGACCGCCTGCCGGTAGCGCGTCTCGACAAAACAGGCCATCGCGGAAAGCTTGCGGCGTTCCTCACTGACCGCCAGCATCCAGGACAGGTAATCCTGACCCGCTTCATCCGGGCAGGCTTCGGCCAGCCAGCCAAGTTCCAGGTGGGTATGAGCATTGGTCAGGGTCATAGGGCCTCACGTTTGAAATCGTGGCCCTATTGTACATAAAAAAACTGGCAGACAGCCATTGCCATCTGCCAGAGGGGTCTCGTGCGCGAGAAAAAAAGCTTAGTGCGCGGCGTTCGGGAACAAGCGCCCAGCGCGCCTGCTGGAAGCCGATGTTCAGCAGTGAACGTATGGAGGCGAAATTCGTCATTGATTTGGCGAAGGTCATGACCGGGCCGGGCCGGAACATCCATTCACGGGTCGCCCGCTGCGCCTCTTTCTGAAGGTCCTCCGCGCTCAGATTCTCATATTGCAGCACGGTGGATCGATCCATATCGACCTGCTCCCACTTCGTCCCCGGCTTGAACCAGTTGTTCTCCATCACCTGGAAGAAGAAGGGCGTGCCCGGATACGGCGCGGCGATGTGGAAGATCGCCAGATCGAGCGGCAGTTCCTTGCTGAAATCAATCGTCTGCTGGATGGTCTCGCGGGTTTCGCCCGGCAGGCCGATGATGAAGTAGCCGAAGTTGCGGATGCCATTGCGCTTGGAGGCGGTCAGGCTGCGGCGCGCGCGATCAGCAGTGGTGCCTTTGCGCGCGTTCTTGAGGATCTGCTCGCTGGCGCTTTCGATGCCCCAGGAGATGGTATCGCAGCCGGCCTTTGCCATCTTCTCCAGCATTTCTTCATCCACGTAATCCACGCGGCTGTTGCAGGTGAAGCGCAGGCCAAGATTGGATTCGATCATCAGGTCGCAGATGCCCAGCACCTGATCGCGGTTGATGGTGAAGAGATCGGCATACATGTGAATGTTTCTCACGCCCAGTTCCGCCAGCATACGGATCTCAGCCATGATGTTTTCCGGGCTGCGCAGCCGCAGCGCGTGCTGGTAGCTCACGTGCTTGATGCAGTAGATGCAGCCCGCCGAGCAGCCCCGGCTGGTGACGATGAACTGGTAGGAGCCGTGCAGTACCGGTGTGCGGTAGGCATCCAGCGGCAGCAGGTGATGCATCGGCAGCGGCAGATCATCCAGGTTGGGGATGAATGGCCGGTCCTCGTTGCGGATGATCTCGCCCTTCCAGCGCCAGACCAGCCCCTTGACGTGGTGCATGTCGAACTGGCCGGTAGCGATGTCCATCTCGGCCACTTTGGGCGACCAGGTTTCGTCGGTGCTGCGGTAGAGATGCTCGACCTCCGGGCTGAACTCGGTCTTGCCGATGGTGGTATCGACCACTTCGCGCAAGGTCAGGTCCGGCTCACCGCGCAGGACGTAATCCAGCGCAGGATAGGGCCGCATGGTTTCGATTGCCAGCGGGGTCGCGTGAGTCCCGAAGGCGATGGTCGTCGCGCCGATGGACTTCGCCAGGAAGCAGCCGTAGATGTCGTTGGTGAGCGTAGGCGCGGTCACGTGGGTGACGTAGAAGCGCGGCTTGTATTCGTTCAGCTTGGCTTCGAACTCGTCCCAGGTCATGCGCTCGGCAATGGCGTCGATAATGGCGACGCGGTAATCCGGGTGCAGGATCGCGGCCATCTGCGCCAGTTCGACCTGCCCCCAGATCATGTTTTCGCGGCTGCGGCGGCCCACACGGTGCTGGGTGCGGATCCAGATGCCCCCATCCGGCGCAGGCGGATTCACCAGCAGCACATCGGTGTTGTATTCCAGATTGTCCGAGGTGAAGCGCCCGACAATCGGGTCCGCATCCGGGAAGCGCACATTGGAAACCTTCGGCACACGGCGCGTCCCCAGGTTTTCACGCAGCGGTTCGTCCAGGTCCTTACGTCCGGTGATTTCACCGCCGATATACGGTCCATCGTTGCGGAAAGCCGCCTTGCGGGCGGCATCGTATTTTTCGTTGTTGTACTTGCTGGTATCAGCCATCTGTCTCTCCCTCTCATCTCTCGCGTCGGGTCTCAAACCAGGGCGGTGTCACGCAAAATCACGGTAGCGTCTTCATTTTCGGCTGTCTCAAGGCCCAGGTCTAGCTGAGTCTTCAGGTCGCGTTTGCTCAGTTCCGTCAGCAGATAGATCAGCATCCAGCTTGTCAGAAGCTGGATACCCGTCATGACAAACATGGCGCTCGGCACCAGCAGGAACCACAGCGGTTCAGGGCTTTGAGTGAGCGCCGCGACGATAAACATCACGATGCCGAGGACGATCAACAGCGCGCCCGTCGAGCCAAAGCGATGCTCCAGCGGACGCCGGAAGACCGGCTTGCCGAACAGGCCCTGCCGGATCGGGCGGCGGTGAAAGAGCGAGACGATATAGTTGAAGACCGTCCCGATACTGAACAGGTTGACAGCCACAATCGCCAGCGTCATGGCGACGAACAGCATGTTGGTGTAGGCGCTGCGATCATCAATGCCGTTCGTGACGGCCAGCAGCCAGGGCAGCACCGCCAGCGCAGCCAGCCCGACGGCCACCAGCGACAGCGCGCCCAGCAGCCGCACCGGGTTATAGACGGCGGCGGTGCCCAGAATACTGAAGAGGAAGCGCAGGCCATCGTTGACCACGCTCAGCTTGCTTTCGCCGTCGCGCTCTTCATAACGGATCGGCACTTCGATCATCTTGATGTCTTCGTGCAGCGCGCGGGTGCTCATCACCGGCGTGAAGTTCAGGCCATCCGGCAGCGGATACAGTTTCTCCAGCGCCTCACGCTTGAGGATGCGCTGGCCGCTGGCGCTGTCGGTAATGCGCGTGTTGGCAATCGCGCTCACCAGCCCGGCGAAAATGGTGTTGCCGATGCGCCGGGTCAGGGGCATGTCGCTTTCGATCCCGGCCATGCGCGAGCCGATCACCAGGTCAGCATCCTTCTCGATCAGCGCCTTGAACATTGCCGGGTAGTATTCCGGCGGATAGGTGCCATCGGCATCCATAAAGGCCAGGTAATCGCCTTTGGCATAGCGAAAACCGGTCTTGAGCGCGCCACCGTAGTTGCGATTCTCTTTGTGGCTAATCAAGATCACACCCTGGTCGGCGAAGCCCTGGACGATCTCGGCGGTACGGTCTTTGGAGCAGTCATCAACGATAATCAGCTCCAGGCCATCCAGGCCCAACGCTTGCAATTCCGGCTCAACGGAGAGCACGCGCTTGATGACCTCGGCCACGCCGCCCTCTTCGTTGTATGCTGGAATAACGACTGACAGTATATTCATCCTCTTGCGACCCCTCGTGAACTTGGTGCGATCTCCACTACCTTGCCATAGGCCGCCTAACGCAGACCTAAACCTGTCCCTAACAGAATGTTTGAGGTCGTAAAGAGATTTTGTGCGCACTGAGATGCTCAGGAGGCGATGCTTGAGGATGCAGTCGGCCCGGCTGATCGTCCGGCAGTGGGCGGTGGGCTTCAAATGACTCCATGCGAGTCTCGTCGTGGATGACTGATGAGAAAAGCAGGGCCTTAAGGTCCGCGGCGGGGCGGTGGTGCTATACTGGCAGCGTTAAGCAGCGCGTTTCGGTCGCGCACGAGGGTTCTGATTATGGTGATGATGATTTCGGTGAGCATCCTGGTGATTGCCGGGGGAATCCTATGCCTGCGGGATGCAGACCTGGCCTGGCAGTTTTATGAATGGGACTGCCGGATGCTGAGCCTGGCCCCGCCGAAGTTGACGAACTGGCAGCTTCGAGTCCGGCAGGTGGGCTATCTCTTGATAGGCCTGGGCATTCTGGGCTTCATCGTCAGCCTGAGACTTTAAGCTGCCGCGCTAATTCAGCCGTTGGGGCGGATGGTTCCCCAACACATATTCCAGGGCGATTAACTGCGCCCAGGACATATCCAGATCATAGCGGTTCAGCAGAAACTGAGCGACCGGCAGCACACCGCATGTGTGGTCGATGCCCGTATTCAGAATATATTCCCATTCCTCCCAGCTTTTTCCGGTGGCGACGGGCAGGCCATCGACGGAAAAGACAGGCATTCGCTTCACACCTTCGGGCTATAGTGTGCCTGAACTGTGTTCGATCAGGATGCGCCTTGCGAATGAATGTCGAAGGGGACAGCGTCCCACGAACTTATACTACAGCGTCACAATGCGCTTGGCGACACGAAGCTGCTTGGGGAAGATAGGCAGGAAGTCCATCATCTCGCTGTAGCGCCCGGCCTCACGCTCGTTGAGGTAGCGGCGCAGCACGCTGACCGTGCCGGGCAGGATGGTCATGCCCTGGGCCTTGCGCGCCATCAACACGTAGGCTTTGGCCTCGGCCTGGCTGACGTAGTCCTCCAGGTAGATGGCGACGGCGGCGGCCAGCCACAGCGCCATGAACTGCTCTTCCCAGGTGGGATAGCGACTGGTGAATTCCTCGCCCACCGGCAGCGGCGTCTGGGTGGCTTCGGCCAGGCGGGTAGCGTTGCGATGCAGGTACTTGTGCAGCAGCAGACGGCCAAACTGCGTCAGGGCGGCGCGGTAGACGTGGGCCGGGTCCTCGTCGAAGGGCCAGGGCGGGCTGTCACCCCAGGCGAGGCGAGGCGCGGTCACGCAGAGCAGTTCGTTTTCGACCCGCAGGCCAATCTCCTGGTCAGTCGGGTAGGAGATGTTGGGCACGAAGACCAGGTCTTCCTTGACCTCGCCGACGAAGGGTTCCAGAAAGGGTTTGAAGGCCACCTTGCTGAACATGCGCTCGGCTTCCTGGCGGCTCTTCTCCCAGGCGGAATCCTCCTGCGCCCACCAGCTTTCGAGATCGGTCTCGCGCTTGAAGTCGCGCAGCTCCATAATCCAACGCGGCGGCACCCAACCGGGCAGCACGTCGATCTCCAGTTCCAGGCCCGGCCAGTTTAAGCACAGCGCAAAGGTGAACATGGCCTCCAGCGGCGCGCCCCGGTCCAGCAGCGCCTGCATACTCTGCACCGCCGGGTGATTCAGGTAATCGTGCAGGACCTTGCGGGTGGCCCGCGCATGAGCATGGGTGCCGTGCGGCTGCCTGTGCTGCGACTCGTCCGGCCAATCGGTCGCCGCCAGCACCGCCGACATGAAACGCAGCCGATCATCGAGCCTTACCGCCACGTCCGTTTGCTTGCTCATTCCGTATTCCTGATGTCTGCGCTATATTGGTCCTCATCGTTATTGTAAATGCCAAGCGGTGATGGGGCAAGCACCTTGCGTTCAGCCGCTTTGAAAAGCTCTCTGGAAATCTCGACTGCTTTGTAGACCCCTCCCTGGCCCTCCCCGAATTCGGGGAGGGAACAGAGCTGCGAGCCGATTTTAGCCCCTCTCCCTTGAATTCGGGGGTGAGGGGGTGAAAACAAGCATGACTTCTGGGGGCGTTCTATGCACAAAGGCTGCCGATGCGCGTTGCTTTCTTCAGCGATACCTTTCTGCCCAAAGTCGATGGCATCACGACCGTCATCTGCCTGCTGCTGGACCATCTGGCTGCGCGAGGCGTTGAGACGATCATGTTTGCGCCCTACAACGGCGAGATCGACCACTATAATCGGACGCGCGTGCTGACCGCGCCCAGCATCCCCTTCCCTTTCTATCCCGACCTGAGTATGGCCTGGCCGACGCGGCGCATCTACCGCGAGCTGGACGCCTTCGCACCGGAGGTGATCCATTTTGTGCATCCGTCGATCTTCGGGCTGGCGGCCTATCACGCGCTGCGGAACGGACCCTACCCGCGCCTCGTCTCCTATCACCTGGATTATGGCCGCGTCGGACGCTACTTCAAGGTCGGGCCGTTTAACGCCAGCTTTATCGAGCCGACCATCAACTTCCTGACGCGCTACATCATGAACAGTGCCGATTACAACCTGGCCCCCTCGCGCTACATTCAGGACCGCGTGCGCGAGATCGGCGTGACGCAGGAGGTCGGGCTGTGGCGGCGCGGCGTGGACCCGGAGCGCTTCAATCCGCGCCATGCCAGCGAGACCATGCGCGCGCAGCTTTCGGATGGGCACCCGGAGGACCTGCTGCTGCTCTATGTCGGGCGCATCTCGACCGAGAAGCAGCTTCAGCATCTCAAGCCGGTGCTGGAACAGGTCCCCGGCACGCGGCTGGCCCTGGTGGGCGATGGTCCGGCGCGGGCGGAGATCGAGGCCGCTTTCGCCGGGACTCCGACGGTCTTCATGGGCTACCTGCAGGGCGAGGCGCTGTCGCAGGCTTATGCCAGCGCGGATATGTTCGTCTTCCCTTCGGCGCTGGAGAGCTTCGGGCTGGTGATCGTCGAGGCGATGGCGGCGGGCCTGCCGGTGGTGGCCTCGCGCGTGGGCGGCGTGCGCGATGTGATCGAGGAAGGCGTCACGGGTATCAGCTTCGAGCCGGGCGACATTCCGCGCTGGTCGAAGGCGTGCGGCGGATCGCCTCCGACCGCGACACGATGCAGGCAATGGGCCGGGCGGCGCGGGCCTTCGCCGAGACTCAGACCTGGCCCGCCATGATGGACGAGGTCATCGGGCATTATGCCCGGTTGGCCGCCAAAGATTAGCGTCAGATGAGAAGCGCAACCAAATGGTTGCATTTAAGCTGAAAATAGCGTATTCTATGTGCAACTAATCGGTTGCACATATGGAGACAATAGCGATGACACAGGATACGATTGAACGACAGATGCTGCTGAAAGCCTCCCGCGAGCGGGTCTGGGATGCGATCACCAAACCGGAGTTGTTGACGAAATGGTTCTTCACCACCATCGACGCCAGCAGCCTGAAGGTCGGGCAGGAATTCCGCATGGGCTGGCCTGAGTACAATGCGTCGGCACGGGCGGTCGTGGTCGAGATGACCCCCAGGTCCCGTTTCGCCTACCGCTGGGAGCACAGCGACGGCGATCATTCCGCGCCGCTGGCTGACACGCCCACCACCCTGGTGACTTTCGATCTTGAAGACAGCGAAGGCGGCACGCGCCTGACCGTGATCGAGAGCGGCATTGCGGCCCTGCCCAACGCGGCATCCGTTTTCAGCGACAACTCCAGCGGCTGGACTTCCGAACTGGGCGAACTGCAAGCCTTCGTGGAGGCCGCCTAAACTGATGGACGCGGTGCAGGCGGTTTTCGCGGCGCTGGCGGATCCTACCCGGCGCGAACTCATCGAGATTTTGATTGACGAGGGTGCGCAAACCGCCACGCAGCTTGCCGACCGCCTGCCGATGACCCGTCAGGGCGTGACCAAGCACCTGCAAATCCTGGCCGATGCGGGTCTGGTGACCGTCCGGCAGCGCGGACGCGACAAGTACTACTATCTGACCCCGGAGCCGCTGCAAGAAGCCTCGCTGTGGATCGCCACGCTGGCGGCCCGCTGGGACCAACGCCTGCAAGCCCTGTATGACCTGCTCGAAGAAGAGGATGCGGATGCAGACTGATCGCCCGATGTCGCCCCACCTGTGACGCAGCACACGTTCCCCGTTTCCCCCCTGAATACCGGAGTCCCCGCTCCGGTATTTTTTTGCTGCCGTATGCCTTCGCTAGGACGCATCCCCGGCCCGCCATGACGGAAATCCGTTGGCGCTGCGCGGAGCCTGTAAGACCGGGGTAGAATAGGGATACTGGCTGAATGACGCTGAGGCGCGAATCATGGCAAACCCGGAGCATCTGGCAATTCTCAAGCAAGGCGTTGAGGTATGGAATGCGTGGCGGCGACAGAACAATCGCCCGTTTCCTGATCTGAGCCAGATTGATCTCAGTGGTCTAGATATTCAAGACGTTTCGCTTAACGACGCAAATCTCACCGGATCCACACTAAAAGGAGCTAATCTACGTAGGTGTGACCTGAGCCATGCGAACTCTGTTTGACGCAGATTTCAGCGGTGCCGACCTGACCGCTGCTAGCATATGGGATGCCGATCTGAGAAGGGCTGACCTGACTAAGGCAATACTCACGCACGCAAATCTCGTCGATGCTGACCTCAGCGCAACCTGTCTTCACAGGGCGAAGCTTCTTCGAGCTGATCTACGCGCGGCAAGACTCGTTGAAGCTAATCTCAGTGGGGCTGAACTTGTTGGAACAAAGCTCATCCGAGCCGATCTCACCAGGGCTAAGCTCAACGGAGCGGGTCTCGCTCAGACTGAACTCAACGGCACAATTCTCGCCGAGGCAGACTTCACAGATGCCGAATGTCAGGAAGCTTTATTCGCCAACGTAGACCTGTCCACTGCAATAGGTTTAGAAACTGTACATCATTTTGGCCCCAGCACACTTAGCGTAGATACCCTATTTCTCTCACAAGGCAAAATCCCAGATGTTTTCTTGCGTGGTTGCGGCGTACCGGAAAACCTCATCACGTATCTGCCGTCGCTGCTCAGCCAGCCAATCCAGTTTTACTCATGCTTCATCAGCTACAGCCACGCCGACAAAGCCTTCGCCCGGCGGCTGCATGACACCCTCCAAGGCCGGGGCATCCGCTGCTGGCTGGACGAGCATCAGATGAACCCCGGCGACGATATTTACGAGGAAGTGGATCGCGGCATTCGCTTGTGGGACAAGGTGCTGCTTTGCGGTTCGCAACATTCGCTCACAAGCTGGTGGGTGGACAACGAAATCGACACAGCATTTGAAAAAGAGCGCCAGCTAATGAAAGAGCGCGGGGAGAAAGTGTTGGCGCTGATTCCGCTGGATTTGGACGGCTTTCTCTTCAGTGACGACTACGCCAGCGGCAAAAAGCAGCAGCTTAAATCACGGCTCGCAGCGGATTTCAAGGGCTGGGAACACGACAACGCCATTTTCGAGCGCGAGATCGAGCGGGTCATCAAGGCGCTGCGGACGGATGGCGGGAAGGAGCCGCCGCCGGAGCCGCGGTTGTGAGGCCTACCTCACCCCCGGCCCCTCTCCATGCCGCTGCGCTATGGAGAGGGGAGCAAATCAGTCGCGCTGTGAAAGTCCCCTCGCCAAAATGGCGAGGGGATTTAGGGGTGAGGTTTGGCGGTATGACGGCCATTGTACTGCGTCGGCAGGTCCGGCTAGAATAGGCCCAGCATGAAAGCACTAGAGGAACGACAATGGCAAACGCACAGCATGTCGCCATCCTGAAGCAGGGGGTGACGGCCTGGAATGATTGGCAAATGCAGTACGGGCACGGCCTGCCCGATCTCAGCGGGGCGGATTTCAGCGGCGCGGACCTGGTCCATGCGGATCTGGTGAGCGTGAATCTGGCCGGGGCCAACCTGACCGGGGCCAATCTGCAATCGGCCACCCTCGGTGAGGCCGATCTGACCGGCACCGTGCTGGCGGAGGCCGATCTGAGCGGCGCCAATCTCGCCTGGACCAAGCTGGGAGAAGCCGACCTCAGCCGCGCGCTGCTGGCCGGGGCGAATCTCACGCGAGCCTTCTGCCAGGCGACCCGCTTTGTCGATCTCGACCTGTCCGCCGTCAAGGGCCTGGACACGATCAATCATCAGGGGCCAAGCAGCCTGCCGATGGCGACGCTCTGCCGTTCGCAGGGGAAGCTGCCGGAGGTCTTCCTGCGCGGCTGCGGCGTCCCGGAAAGCCTGATCGCCTGCCTGCCGGACCTGCTCAAGGACTCGCTGCCCTGCGAGGCGCGCCTCATCAGTTACAGCCCGGCGGACGAAGCCTTTGCCCGGCGGCTGCACGAGGCGCTGCAAGCGCGCGGGATTGCTTGCTGCCTGGATGCAAGTCCGCTGGATTCGACGCTTCAGTTCTGGGATACGGTCCTGCTGTGCTGTTCGCAGCAGCAGCCGCACAGCGATCTGCTCAACAGCACGATCATTCCGCTGGATCTGGACGGCACAGTCGCGGATCGCGCCCGTGTCGCGGCGGATTTCCAGGGCTGGGATTCTGACGACTCGGTCTTTGAGCACGCGGTCGAGCAGTTGATCGCGGCGCTGGACTCCTGAGCTTGAAAACAGACCGCCAGCGCATCGGCTCCGGCACGCCCTGGGAGGACATCGCGGGTTATTCGCGTGCGATCCGGGTGGAGAACCGCGTCTACGTGGCCGGGACCGTCGCCAGCGATGCGCAGGGTCAGGTGATCGGCCCCGGTGATCCCGAAGCGCAGTGCCGCGCCGTCTTTCAGAAGATCGAGCGCGCCCTCCACGAAGCAGGAGCTTCAATGGCCGACGTGGTGCGGACGCGCATGTTTGTCACCGACATCAGCCACGCTGAGATTTATCTGCGGGTGCATGGCGAGTTCTTCGCCGAGATTCGCCCGGTCGCCACGATGGTCCAGGTCGTCGCGCTGATCGACCCGGCCATGTTGATCGAGATCGAGGTCGAGGCGGTGATTACCACAGCCCCGGCACGAGGCGATAACGAGTCTTCTGCGTGAACTCGACGTAACCGGGCAGTTCGGCTTGCAGCGTGCGATCTTCCATCGCCGTGCGCACAACGATGGTTAGCAGTCCGATCAGGCCAATGCCAAAGGCGACCCAGGACCCCAGCGCCATCGGCATCCCGAAATAGAAGGCGATGATGACCGCCGTATAGCCCGGATGCCGCACGTACTGGTAGGGTCCGGCTTCGATGACCCGGTGATCGCGCTCGGTCTGGATGCGCACCGCCGTCTCAAAGCTGCGGTTGATCGCCATCGCCCAGGTCAGCAGGGCAAATCCGGCCACGACGAGCAGATTGCCCACGATATAGACCCAGGGCGCGACCGGCCCGCTCCAGCCCTGGCGCATGTCCGTAGCCCCCATCACGATCATCAAAATCCAGGCGATGCCGTAGATGCTCAGCAGGATCATGTCCCAGTCTTTGGTGCCCGGCAGTTTGCGATGCCCGCGCACGTTGAGCAAGCCCGGATTGGCCTGCATCAGCACCAGCGTCATGACCAGCCAGACGAGACTGTGAACCACGTTGAAGACGATGCCCCAGAACGTGACCCCGGCCAGCGCGAAGAAGATCAGCGCCAGAATCACGGGCGAGAGAATTTGCTTGGCGACGGTGTTCCAGCCGAATTTATCCAGTGGTGTTTTATCTTGTGTGGAAAGCGCAGCACTCATGGCCTGCTCCTGTTCCGATTGTGTACGAGGACACAGCGTGCTGTGTCCCTACCACGATCCCGCGTGTGGTGTAAGGGCACAATCTGTTGTGCCCGTCTGGCAATGAATACGTCCATTGTAGGACCCGCCGGAACCCCATCGCGCCCCAATTTTGCGGGGGTCAATTGAGTAGATTGTCGCGGATGTAATCGAAGTTAATGTCCAGGCCCAGGCCGGGACCGTCAGGGATATGCACATAGCCCTCGTCGTCCATCGGGTCCTGAAGCGCGTTCAGCCAGGGCTTCGGCGTCTCATAATCGACGAAGGGATGCAGCAGGCCGCGTTCGTGATACTCGCCGGGCACGCTCATCGAGCACAGCACGTGCATATTGGCGACATCCGGCCCGTGCGATTCCATCTGCATGCCGAAGGACTCGGCCAGATGCGCGATCTTGACCATCGGCGTGATTCCGCCCACGTCGCGCACCCCGGCGCGCAGCATGTCGCAGGCGTGGGCCATGACCCACTCGGCGCGGGTGAAGTGCTTGCCCTCCGCCGTCTCCGGGCCGACGATGTGCAGCGCGGTCTGCTGCGCCAGCCAGACGTAAGAGGCGATGCTGTGCTCCGGCATCGGCTCTTCCATCCAGTAGTAGTCGAGTTTTTCCAGTTCTTTCGCCAGATAGTAGGCCTGCGCCCGCGAGTAGAAATGATAGGGGTCCAGCATGAGCACCATCTCCGGGCCGACGGCTTCGCGCACAGCCGCACAGGCGGCGATGTCGCGCTTCGGATCGGCGGAATAAGGTGGCTGCCAGGTGTGCAGCTTGAAAGCCGTGTAGCCGCGCGCCTTGCATTGCAGCGCGAATTCGGCATAAGCCTCCGGCGTGTTCAGGCCGCCGTCGAGATCGTCGCCGCACATGCTGCTGGCATAGGCCGGGACCTTCGTGCGGGTCGCGCCGAGCAGCTTGTAGACCGGCAGAGTCGCCGCCTTGCCCGCCAGATCCCACAGCGCCAGATCGACCGCCGCCAGCACCTTATCCGAGAGACGATCCAGCGCCAGCCGCTGCCGCTCGAAGAGCGTGTGCCAGATGCGCTCGCGGTAGAGCGGGTCCTCGCCCAGCAGGATCGGCCTGACCATCGACTCGATCACGGCGGCATTGGCCCCGAAGCTGTGGCCTTCCAGACCGTCGTCGGTGCGGATCGTCAGCAGCGTCTGAGTCGCGTCGTGTTCTGGGCCGGGGTGTCCGTGCCCATCGGCATCGCGCACGATGTTCGAGGTGTAGCGAAAGGTCTCTACGTTCACGTCTGCAATTTTCATTCAAGCGGCTCCTTAATAAAAGTGGTTCCTATCCGCGATCAGCCTTCAGCCAGGATGGAGTTGATCCGCGCCAGTTCGTCGTCGCTGAACTCAACGCCCACCGCGCCCAGGTATTCCAACGCCTGATCCGTGTTCTTCGCGCCGACCAGCACACAGCTGATCTCAGGCAGGCGCAGCTGCCAGGCAATCGCCAACTGCACCAGGCTCAAGCCTTTGGCGTCGGCCACGTCTTTCAGCCCTTCGGCCACTTGCAAGGCGTTAGCGAAGACCTCGCCCTGAAAACGCCCCATGTTCGAGCGTTCATCGTCGGGCGGGAACACATGGCCGGGCCGGTACTTGCCGGTCAGCAGGCCCTTCGCCAGCGGACTGTGCGCCAGGATGCCGATGCCGTTTTGTTTACAGAAAGGGATGTCTTCGGCTTCGATCTGCCGGTCGATCAGATTGTAGCGCGGCTGGTTGGACTGGAAGACCGCCGTGTTCAGTGCCTGCTGCATCTGCGCGGCGTTGAAGTTGGACACGCCGATGTAGCGCGCCTTGCCCTCCTCTTGAAGCCGGGCCATCGTCTCCATGCTCTCGGCAATCGGATACTCCGGCCTCCAGCTGTGAATTTGGTAGAGATCGACGTAGTCCACGTCCAGGTCGCGCAGGCTGTTTTCCATCGCCCTGCGGATGCCGGCAGGCGAGTAATCGAAGCTGACCTTCGTCGCCAGGAAGCAGCGCTCACGGTAGCCTCCCTTGAGCGCCTTACCCAGGGTCGCTTCACTGCTGCGGTAGGCCTGGGCCGTGTCGATCAGCGTGATTCCATGGTCGATGGCCGCCTGAATGGTGTGGATCGCCTGCGCTTCGTCTACCGCGCCCATGCCGCCGCCCAGCGGCCAGGCCCCCAGGCCGATCACCGAGACCTGCGGCCCATCCTGCCCCAGTTGACGCTGTTCCATGATGCGACTCCTCTGTGTTCGCCGGTTCTGCCAGCGACTATACCACAGGGCTTCCGCTTCAGGCAGCGAGGCTCACTTAAAGATCGCGCCCATCAGCATCACGCCTTTTGAGCAGATTGTAGCGCGGATCACCTCAAAGTGCGGAAGTCAGGGGGAGTTGAACGGTGAAGGTCGAGCCTTTGCCGGGCTGGCTTTCCACTGAAATGCGGCCCTGGTGGAGTTCGATAATGCTGCGCGCAATGGGCAGGCCGATACCGAAGCCGGAGGTGGTATGGGCCTCGTCGGCGCGGTAGAAGCGGTCAAAGATGTGCGGCAGCGCGTCTTCCGTAATGCCCATGCCATCGTCCTGGAAGGCCACGTAGACGTGTTCGTCGTCACAGTTCGTGCGAATGGTGATCGTGCCGTCTTCTGGCGTATAGCGTCCGGCGTTCTGCAACAGCGCGTCGAAGGACTGCCGCAGCAGGTCCGCGTCGGCCTGCACATAAGGCACACGGTCGTCTGTCTGGATGACGATCTGCTGGCGTTTGCGCTTGAAAGACTCGTTCAGCGGCTCGGCGGCGGATTGAATCACGATGTTGAGGTCCGTTGGCCCGCGCCGCATCTCGATGTCCGTATCGAGCTTTATCAGGAAGGACAGGTCCTCCACCAGCTTGCTGATTTGCTCCACCTGCTGGTCGATGTTCTCAAGCGAGCGCTCACGCTTTTCCGCCGTTTTAGCGCGTTCGATGAGGTAAGCCGAGGTCCTGATAATGGACAGCGGCGTATTAAACTCATGCGAGGCGTTCTGGAAGAAGGTTTTCAAAAGCTCAACACGCGCGTGTTCCATCTTCAATTCCAGCGCCTGTTGTTCCAGTTGTTTGTGGAAAGAAATATCACGCACCGCGACCACCCGCACCTGCCGGTCCTCATAGGGCACCGTCTTGGCCTGCACCTCGACCGGGAGCACAGAACCGTCTTTGTGCAGGATGCCAATTTCATAGGGCTGCTCGTAGCCCTCTCGACCATGCTGGGCTGCGATCTCCTGGAATTCCGGCGCGATGAGATCGTTGATGTGCAGCCCGATGATCTCCGACTGTGTGTAGCCTAGCATATCCAGCGCCGCCTGATTGGCATCCACGATGCAGCCTTGATCGTGAATGGCGATGCCCTCGAAGGTCGAACCGGAGAGTCCGCGAAAACGGGCTTCGCTTTGCTGGAGGGCGGTCGCTTGCGCCATCAGCTGCTGATTGAGCGTTTCGGTCCGGCTGTTGGCTTCAGCCAGCATCGCAGCCTGTTCACGATATTTGATGCCGATCAGCAGGGCCTGAACGCTGAACTTATTGCTCTGCTCTGCGATGCGCAGCAGCATGGCGACGCCGACAATCATAGCGATGCCGAGCAGCACATGGCTTTGTGAGCCGCCCACGATGAAGCGCAGCGCCGCCGGAATCAGGGCGCAGACGATGTAGGCCACATAGGAGCCTTTATGCGCCGTGTGCCCGACCATCGCCCCGGCAACCGTGAAGAACACGACCAGCATAAAGGCCACCTGATGAAATTCAGATTGGGCAGGCCACAGGACAAACAGCCCAATGCTCCACAGTGACGCACTGATGGCCGTCGAAACGATATGCGCCCTGGACCAGAACAGCACCTGCCGGGCATTCAACGGTCGGGGCGCGGCATGGTATTGCAGCGAATGCAGATAGCGTATGACGTTTATAACAACGACGACGGCCAGCCAGATCAGCAGGGACGAGGCGCGCACGACTGGCGACAGGATAAGCACGGCCATAACAGCCGCCAGCGGTTGGCCGACGAGGGCGTTGATATTCTGGCCCAGGATATGATCTAATTGAGCCGTTCGAAGCTGCAAGGCCAGATTTTCATCCTGCTCAAGCGTTCCGAATTGCAGATTTTGCCTGTGTCCCATGCCACAGTCCCCGTCATGGCACCGGGATTCCCCCCGGATCCTTTGCCTACCTCCAACTCTACCATTGTTTTGCATGTATAAAATTCATATTTGTCGCGGGAGGCAGTGGGAGATCGCACTGCGGAGATGCTTTGCCGATCAGGACCTCATCTTGATTCGCCACAAAGAGAATCGTAACGATGGCGGCGCGCTGAGGTCTATGTGTCTGGTCTCTCGGTTAGAGGTCGATCAAGCCCGCCTGCGCGGCAATGTGGACGGCTTCGGTCCGGTTGTCTGCGCCCAGCTTGCCCAAAATGGAACTGACGTGGAACTTCACCGTGCGCTCGCTGACGACCAGGCTGAGGGCAATCTCCTTATTTTGATTCCCCTGTGCCAGCAAACGCAGCACCTCCAGTTCGCGGGGGGTCAACCTGTATTCGGGCGTATCGTCGCGGCTTTCCCGGCTCACCTGACGCAGCAGCTTGGACGCTACAATTGGCTGAAGCAGCGAGCCACCGCCATACACCACACGCACGGCGTTGAACAATTCCTCGCGCGGCGCGCCCTTGAGCAGATAGCCCTGCGCCCCCGCCCGAACCGCATCCAGAATGCGCTCGTCCGTGTCGAAGGCGGTGAAGACCACCACCCGCGTAGGCACTTGCTCCGCCTGAAGCTGCTTCAGCACTTCCACGCCATCCTGCCCCGGCATTTCCAGGTCCAGCAGCAGCACATCGGGGGATAAGGCGCGTATCTGCCTGACGGCTTCTTCGCCGGAGGCCGCCTCACCCACAATCTCGAAATCGCTCTGTGTGCTCAGGATAGCGACCAGTCCATCGCGCACCACCGGATGATCGTCAGCCACCAGAATACGAATAGGCTCGCTCATTTTGCACCCTCCAGCGGAATGGTGGCCTCTAGCTGCGTGCCCTCGCCGGGACTCGACATGACGACCACCGTACCGCCTAATAATTTCACGCGCTCGTTGATCCCGATCAAGCCGTAGCGCCCGGCAGCAATCGCGGTGGGATCAAAACCGCAGCCGTCATCGGTCACCGACAGTTCGAGGTGTTCGGGCAGCACCGTCATCTGGATACAGACCTGCTGCGCCTGGGCGTGTTTCAGCACGTTAGTCAGGGCTTCCTGCACGATGCGATACACGCCGATTTCAACGCGGAGTGTCAGCGGATAGCTGGCATCGGCAGGGTCGAACTGGACCTGCAACTTGCCCCGGCGGGCACAGTCAGCGGCCAATGTACTCAGCGCGTCAGCCAGCGAACGCCCTTCGAGCGGCACGGCGCGCAAATCCAGCACGGAGCGGCGCGCTTCTTCCAGACCGGCGCGCGTCGCCGTCATCGCCTTCTGAATCACGTCCTGCACAGCCTCGTAATCCGCGCCCGATTCGAGCAGCGCGTCCGCCGTTTCCAGCTTGAGCACAATCGCCGAGAGATCCTGCGCCAGGGTGTCATGAATCTCGCGGGCCAGCCGGTTGCGTTCCTCCGCTGCGCCCAGTTCCACACTCTTGCTGAACAGGCGCGCCCGTTCGACGGCAATGCTCACCAGATCGCCTACGGTGTGCAGCAGCTCCAGATCCTCGTCCGAAAGCTCCTCCCAGTCGGTACTGGTGACGTTCAGCACCCCCAGCGGCTTGCCATAGGCGGCCAGCGGAATACTGGCATGGAAGCGCAGCCCGGCGGTCCCTACCGACAGATTCCATAAACGGCTGCAGGTGATGTTGTGCGGGTCTTTCAGATCGCCATCGCGGTACTCGTCCAGGCAGGTACAGGTCCCGCCCAGACGGCGCGGATGATCGGCCAGGGCCGGAGGCAGATTCTCCGCCGCCGCCAGATAGGTCCGGTCCTCTTCGTCCAGCAGGAAGACCCAGCCAGTTTCGAGGTTGAACAGGCGCGGCACCAGGATCAGCGCGGTGTGCAGTGCCCTCGGCAGGTCCACTTCATGGTTCAGCGCCTCGGCAATCGCGTTGAGAATCGACAGTTCGCGGTTGCGCCGCCGCAGCTTTTCGGTATCGGTCTCTTGACGCTGCCAGTTCCGCATGACTCACTCCACACGAGCCTCTAACCTGAGCATAGCGCGGAAGCGGTCATCGTCCAACTGATATTTGGGCTGTTTTAAACTGGTCGAAAGGACAGGCTGTGCTTACTTCGCCACGCGATAATACAGCCAGCCCATGCTGCGCCGCACCATTTTGTTCTCGTAGTAGCGGCGCATGGCCGGGACATAGTAGCGGTTGACTACCCGGCTGAACACCGGGCCGCCCGGCAGACGCGGCAGTTCCTGTTTGGTCGCCTTGATGCGCTTGCGGGGTTTGGTTAGCTGCTGCACCGGCTGAAGCTGCTCGAAACGCAGGTTATGCCAGACGCCTTTGGTGGTGTATTCGCTGGCTTTGTAGCAGGGGACATAGCCCAGCGCCCGGCTTTCCGAATAAACGGCGTCAAACTCGGCCTGCGAGTAGTGTTTCTCCCGGCCAATGCCGCGTTTGTAGCTCACCACGAAGACCGGCGTGGACGATGGCTTCACCAGGGGTTTCAGATAGGCATTGGAGCGTTTGCGGGTCGGCAAATAATGATTCTCGAAGAGCAGATAATCCTGAATCTGCGCCAGTTCTTCCAGGTCGGTGCCGTAGAACAGGCGCGGCTCCAGACGCGGGTCGAAGCTGTTAGTGCCAAAGACCTTGCCCGCAGCATGAACCTGATCGGCCAGTTCGCGCACCAGCCCCATCAGGCAGCGCACGCGAAAGTCGGTGTAGGCTTCGAAGAGATCTGACCCCAGATGAAACAGAGACGGGATCGACGCGCCGACTTCACGTGCAAAGCGTTCCTGGCAGTATGCGCATTGACAGCCGAAAAAGCTCGTCCGGCTCTTGCCCAGCACCAGCGGAAACAGCCCAAAGTGCATGTTATCGACGTAGACGCCGTCCACGTCTTCCTGGGCAGCCAGCGCGACCTTATGGTGAATGTAGTCGCGGAAGGCCGGATTGTTCGGGCAGGTCAGGCGGCGGCCCCGGTGATAGGGGATCAGGCGGCCCCGATTATCGCGGCAGTAGTAATCCTCGTCCTGATTTTCGGCCCAGACCAGATTGGTCCCCTGCACGTAGGCATGGGTTTTGATGCCCAGCCGCTGGAAATTGGGCAGGCGCTCGCGCAGGAATTGATAATCCGCCTGTTCGGTCTGTTCCGAAAAGCCCCAGGAGTAGCTCGCCCAGACATCGGTGACGCCCAGGATATCCCTGGCCTGCTGGAGTTGATCCAGATCGTAGGACCGCCAGACGCTCTGATGATCGATCTTGTGCTGGGGATATTTGAGCCGAATCATGCGTTCAGTGCCGGGGCCAGCCCAGCAGTACATCCCGGCGCGCGCTATGGGTTTGTCTGGAAAAGGAGTTATGGACCTGCGAAAGCTAACCTCAATGTGGTACTGCGTAGACGATGTGCAACTATACCCTATTCCGCGACAAACTCGATAAAAGAGCCTGCGCGCGATTTGGTGCCTTGTCATCAGGGTACTGCATTTCAGACCTGCGGTGTGTAAAGCTTCACCAACGTCTCATGTCAATGATACAGGCGCATCAGCGCATGAAGAACACCACATAGGCGATGACAGCCCCCAGAGTTCCGCCTGCCAGGATCTGGAGGGGCGTGTGCCGCTTCAGAGTCAGGCGCGCCAACCCGACCAGAAGAATGCAAGGGGACAGGACAGCTGCGTAAGGGATGCCGAACAGGTAAGCCACGATGACCACCAGGCCCGCGATGCTCGCCGTATGCAGGCTGATCTGCCAGACAAAGGTAATCGTGCTGAGCAGGAGCACGTTCGCTAGAGTAAAAGTCGCATAGCGCATCATCGTATCCGGCACGGCCCACTGACGCAGTAGCAGCCACATCAGCGTGGTCGTGACCACACCGATCAGGTTGGGCACCGTTCGTTCGCTGCGTTTCGGCAAATGCAGAATCCGTGTAGCGGCCAGCGCGCACGCCCATCACGATGTAGCCCATCGGAATGGCGACAAAGAGGCTGATGTAGGTGGCCGCGTACAGCAGAAAACGATCTGCCGGCAGGGGGTACAGCACGACGAAAGCGAACAGGCTCATAGTGACCGGCGGGAGGAAGACGTTGCTCACAAGCCGCGCCCACTTGACTGATGCCGTGCTGCTGGTGTCGGCTGGTTGATTTCAGAACTCAGTCAATGTTCTCGTGTGCGAACACAATGCCTGTGTGAACGGCAGCGAAAACGCCGCCTCCTCCAGGGCTTCGCTATTCTACCGCCAAACCTCATAGACGCTAAATCGGCTGCTGTGGTGGGTTCAGGGCGTCGATTTATTCAACCGTGCTGCACGCTGAATAAATCGACGTTCTGCGGTAGACTTAAAGGGTTAGAGTCGAAGCGAATTTTCTGGAGGCATACCTTGACAGACGATCTGCAAACCTTAGCGATTAACACCATCCGCACGCTGGCGATGGACGCGGTGCAGAAGGCTAACAGCGGGCATCCCGGCCTGCCGATGGGCGCGGCCCCGATGGCTTACGCGCTGTGGATGCGGCATCTGCGGCACAACCCGGCGATCCGCACTGGGCCAACCGTGACCGCTTCGTCCTCAGCGCCGGGCACGGCTCGATGCTGCTCTACTCCCTGCTCTACCTGACCGGCTACGACGTCTCACTGGACGATCTCAAGCAGTTCCGCCAGTGGGGCAGCAAAACACCCGGCCACCCGGAATACGGCGACACGCCCGGCGTCGAGACGACCACCGGCCCGCTGGGTCAGGGCGCGGCCAATGCGGTCGGCCTGGCGCTGGCCGAGGCTTTCCTGGCGAAGTATTTCAACCGTGACGGCTACAACGTGGTCGATCATTACACCTACGCCCTCGTCAGCGATGGCGACCTGCAAGAAGGCATCTCCGCCGAAGCCAGCGCACTGGCCGGGCTGTGGGGCCTGGGCAAGCTGGTCTTCCTCTACGACAGCAACCACATTCAGTTGGATGGCCCGACGGCGATGGTCTGGCATGAAGACGTCGCCAGACGCTACGAGGCTTACGGCTGGCACACGATTGACGTCGAGGACGGCAACAATGCTGAGGTCGTCAGCGCGGCGATTGCCGAATCGCGGCGCGTCAAGGACAAACCGACCCTGATTATCGTGCATACGACCATCGGCTATGGCAGCCCCAACAAGGCTGGGACCAGCAGCGCGCATGGTTCGCCGCTGGGGGCCGACGAGGTCAAGCTGACCAAAGAGGCGCTCGGCTGGCCGCAGGAAGATTTCTACGTCCCTGGCGAAGCGCTGGAGCATTTCCGCGCTTCGCTGGATAAAGGCGCGGTGCAGGAAGAGGGTTGGCAGCAGGTCTTCGACGCCTGGGCCAAAGAATACCCCGATCTGGCCGCCGAGTGGGATCAGGTCATGAGCGGCCAGCTTCCCGAGGGCTGGGACAGTGACCTGCCGGTCTACGGCGCAGATGACAAGCCGACGGCGACGCGCAATGCCAACGGCAAGGCGCTCAACGCCATCGCCAAACACGTGACTACCATGATCGGCGGCGATGCCGACCTGGCAGGCAGCACCAAGACGTTAATCGACAACACACCCTTCACCGGCCTCAACGACCCGGCGGAACGCAACGTGCGCTTCGGCGTGCGCGAACACGCGATGGGCGCGATTGTCAACGGCCTGGCCCTGCACGGCGGCATCCTCAGGCCCTACAGCGCCACCTTCCTCACCTTCAGCGATTACATGCGCCCGGCGATACGGCTCGGCGCGCTGATGGGCATCAAGACCGCGTATATCTTCACCCACGACAGCATCGGTCTGGGCGAAGACGGCCCGACTCACCAGCCGATTGAGCATTTCGCCGCCCTGCGTGCCATTCCCAAGCTGACCGTCTTCCGTCCGGCGGATGCCAACGAGAGCGTCGCCGCCTGGCGCACGGCCATGACGGTCGATGGCCCGGTCGTGCTGATCTTCACCCGCCAGAATTTGCCGATCCTCAACGGCGCGGAGGCGATTCACGAAGGCGTGGCGCATGGGGCCTACGTGCTGGACGACTGCGACGGCACGCCGGAGCTGATTCTGCTGTCGGCGGGCAGCGAGGTCCACATCGCGCGCGAGGCTTACCTGCAACTGCGCAACGAGGGAGTCAAGGCACGGCTGGTCTCGATGCCCTGCTGGGAACTCTTCGAGGCGCAGGACGAGGCTTACAAGGAAAGCGTGCTGCCCAAACGAGTCACCGCGCGCGTGAGCATCGAAGCCGGGGTGACGCAGGGCTGGTACAAATATGTCGGCAGCGGCGGCATCGCCATCGGCATCAACCACTTCGGAGCCAGCGCGCCCTACAAGGAGATCTACGAGCACTTCGGCCTGACTCCGGCCAAAGTTGTTGAAGCAGCGAAAAGTTTGCTGTAGACACATTGCCGCGAATGAATTCGACGGCAAGATCCCAAGTCCTTCCAGGACTCGCGATCTTGACCTTTGAATCCTGAAGGGATTTGGCTGTTTGCCGGGTAATTTATTGCCCGGCATTCGGCTATTGCTCAGGTACATCAAGGTCTTTGGATGGATGGCAGCGCGCCCCTAACCCAACTCGGCGAACTCCTCCTGATTGGCATCCTCTGCGCAGTGGTGCTGACCGCAGCGGCACTTTATGCCCTGCGCTCTATGCGCCAGCGGGGCCGCATAGACAGGCCGCTCTATCCGCCGCCGCGCACGTTCAAAGGCCGGGGCACGCGCACCTTAGAGGCTCCGGACCTGATCGCCGCGCAGTACCGCCTCGATTACGCCCTGCCTGATGATGTACTGGTGAAAGTAGAGATGATCGACCCCGGTACCGGCAGCAGCGAGTTGATCCTGCTCAAATCCGGCAGCGGAGTCGAAGGCTTCTTTGTCGAGGCTGCCGGGCGCTACCTGTTCAAGGTCGAACCGGCGGACGAGAACGCGCAATGGTCGTTGACCATCAAGCCGGTCGGTCTGGGACCGAAACGAGATTGGTAAGCCTACTGCGCCACCGCCACCGCCGAGGCGTAACGCTCGGTGTGCGTCAGGCTGAGGTCCCATTCAGTCAGGCCGAGTCTGGCCGCTTCCACCGCCGCCGCGCCATGCAGAGCCAACAGCGGGCGGCCACTGGATTCGTGCCCGCGAATCTCGATGTCGCGCCAGCCCACCACGCCGATTCCGGTCCCCAATGCTTTGGCGACGGCTTCTTTGGCCGCCAGACGCGCCGCCAGACGGTCAGGCCGGTCGCCGGTGTCGGCGCGCTCACCGGGCGTGAAGAAGCGGTTGAGAAAGCGCTCGCCAAAACGCGCGATTCCCGCTTCGATTCGTTGATTTTCGATGAGGTCAATTCCACAGCGCAGCATAGGCGCAGTTATGCCATAGTTTGGCACGGGCGTCAACTCCGCCGGACGAAAGCACGACGTAAAACTCCCAGAACGATATTAATCTCAGCAGTTCTTTGCGCACTTTGCGTTGAATCTTTTGACTTCCCACTCACCTCAACAGAACGTGAATTGAAACCAGCGCCACTGTCCTTTATACTACTGAGTGGCTGTGTGACAGCTCAACCACCATCAGGTAGGGGCACGGTGTACTGTGCCCAACGTAACGTCTTATAAAAGACCAGACCTTCATGCCCAACTCCAGCCACCGCGATGTGTTCGTCAGCAGCACCACCCGCGACCTCGACCGGCACCGGCAGTTGACCCGCGACGCTGTCTGGCGGGCCAATCTCTTCCCGCTCATGATGGAACGCGATGTCGCCACCGTCGAGGACCCGGTGGAATATTCGCTCAACCTGGTCGCGGATGCCGAGATCTACATCGGCATCTTCGCGCTGCGCTACGGCTATGTGCCGGATGACCCACTGCGCAACCCGGAAGGCCTGTCGATCACCGAACTGGAATACCGCTACGCGATGGAGCGCGACATCCCGGTGCTGATCTTCATCATGTCGGATGAGCATCAGGTGACTGCCGGGAATATCGAGACCGACGCCGCCAAGATGCTCAAGCTCAACCGGCTGAAAGAGGAACTGCGCGCGCGGCACGTGGTCGGCTTCTTCAATTCTCCCGATGACCTGAGCAATCAGGTCTTCCAGGCGCTGCAAAGCCACAAGATCCAGCATTACATCGCCCGGCTGGAAGGCCAGGAGCGCAGCAGCGGCAGCCTGGGCCACGACCCGCGGCTGCGGCCTTATTTTGCCCATGCCTACATTCAGCCGCATAACTTCGTCGGCAGGCGCAGCGAATTGCAGGCGCTGGACGAGTGGGCGGCCTCGCAAGACGTGCTGTTCCTGGTGCGGGCCATCGGCGGCGTGGGCAAAAGCGCGCTGACCTGGGAATGGCTGCGGCAGCAGATCGAGCATCCGACAGCCGATTTCGCCGGGATCATGTGGTGGAGCTTCTACGAGAGCCATTCGGCCATCGAGAACTTTATCCCGCAGGCGCTGGCCTACCTCACCAGCAGCCCCTATGACGAATATCTCAACCTGCCGCGCGGCCAGGCCGAGCAGATGCTGCTGACCGAATTGCAGCGCGCACCCTATCTGATCGCACTGGACGGCATCGAGCGGATTCTCTCGGCCTACCAGCGCATCGATTTCTCGCACCTGGACAGCGACGAACTCGATCAAGGAGCGCCAGCTTCGCGCCTGCACCGACCCGCGCGACGACGAGTTCCTGGCCCGGCTGGCAGCCTGTGCCCCCTCGAAGTTCCTGGTCAGCACGCGGCTGTTTCCCTCGGCCTTCCTGGGACGCCAGGGCGACCTGGTCAAAGGCGCGCGCAGCATCGACCTGAACGGTCTCAATCAGGAAGACGCGCTGGCACTGATGGGCGAACTGGGCGTTCATGGCACGCCGGAGCATCTGGCCGCGTTTATGGCGCAGTTCGGCAATCACAGCCTGCTGCTGAGCATCATCGCCGGGCGCATCCTGAGCTACCGGCCCGCGCCGGGCGATTTCGACGCCTGGTATGCTGACGAAGGCCGCGAACTGAAGCTTTCCGATCTGGCGCTGGAACAGCGGCGAACCCATATTCTGAAGTATGCGCTGGCGGGTCTCTCGCCGGAACTGCGCAAGCTGCTCAGCCAGATTGCGACCTTCCGCTTCCCGGTCGATTATCCCACCCTGAACGAGGTCAACCCCTTCCTGCCGGATGTGCCGGAGAACGGCGAAGCGCGTTCGGATCTGAACAGCGTCAAGGTCAAGCTGCACCAGGGCCTGGCCGAGCTGGAAGATCGCGGGCTGCTGCTGTGGGACCGGGTCAAGAACCGCTATGATTTGCATCCCATCGTGCGCGCCTATGCCTACGAGCAGATGGAGGAAAGCGAGCGGCACCTCACCTTCCGCCAGATGCACAGCCATTTCGCCAGCCTGCCGCCGGAGGACCTGGACAAGGTCGAGAAGGTGGACGATCTCAAGCGCTCGCTGGAACTCTACGAGGTGCTGATTCGCCTGGGCCGCTGGGATGATGCGATGGATGTCTACGACAAGCGGCTCAAATACGCGCTGACCTACAAGCTGGCCCATTACGACATGATCGTGGACCTGCTGCGGCCCATGTTCCCTGACGGCCTGGACGACCTGCCGCGCCTGTCGAGCTATCGCGGCCAGAACATCTGCCTGACGGACATGGCGACGGCGCATTCCTACCTGGGCCAGACCGAGCAGGCGATGGCACTGCGCGGCCTCAAGCTCAAGCTGGCGATTACGCAGAAGAGTGCCAGCAGCATGGGGGTGGGACTGCGCACCTATTCCAGTTCGCTGCGGCTGGACCAGAACAAGCTGGCGACCTCGCTGCACGCCTGCCAACTGGCGCTGAAGGTGGCTGAGGCGACCTACGATCAGGGCGATCAGGGCCTGTCTTACATGTACCTCTTCGGCCTCTACCGTGATATGGGTTGGTGGGATGAGGCCCAGGCGGCTTATGACCGTTTCTGCGAGCTGAAGACCAGCGACGCCTCGCTGAAAAAGTGGGAATCGACGGTGGATCGCTTCTACGTTGAGATGCTCATCCAGCGTGGGCAAGACGCGCGCAAAGAACTCAACACCATCTGGCGGCAGGCACAGGCCGGGAAGAACACGAACCAGGTGCATATCCGCGAGATTTACCGTCTGCGCGGCGAAAGCGCGCTGCAACAGGGCCAGTACAGTACGGCGGCGGGCTTCTACCTGGATACGATTACCCTGGGACGCAAATCCGGCATTCCGGTGGCCGGGCTGATGGGCCGTCTGGCCTATGCCCGCATCTGCGAGAATTTCCATGCCGAGGCGCGTCAGATCATGACCGAAGCGCTCGGCATCGAGGATGCGGTGCGCATTCACGACCTGTATAACAGCGCGGCAGAGGTCTACCTGGCGCTGGGCGACGACGCGCAGGCCGCGGACTATGCCCGGATGGCCTACCAGACGGCCTGGGCCGATGGCGAGCCTTACGTCTGGCGCTGGCGGCTGGAACGGGCGCAGACGGTGCTGACCCGGCTGGGTCTGCCACTGCCGGATATGCCCGCCTTCAATGAAGACCACATCGAGAAAATCCCCTACGAAGACGAGATTTACGCTTTCATCGACGGACTTTGACCAAGGATACTGCACTGCGCCCGCAGTGCCGAATTGTTTACACTCCTGCCCCTGCTCCCATGCAATAATTAGAGTTGAAACGAAACACTTAATATTTTCCGAGGGCGAGATCAGACTCATTGGGATATTCGTAGACCGATCTATTGTGTTTCTGCTATACTTTTGGGATATACAGACGGTCGATTTACACACTCATCGCATCGCAGCCACTGAGTCACTACCCCATCGGAACCGGATCAGCCTTACATCAATTTGGAAAACTAGCTGGGGGACGTAGTTGTGTCAGACCCGATGTCAGCGAAAATGAGGCGCTTGCTCAGCTCGCCCACTTTTGACAACGCAGAAGCGACTCGTATCGCGGGTCTGCTGCATGTGATTTTGCTGACGGCGGTCTTCGGGCTGTTGGCTTACACCCTCCTGATTCTCCTGTTGGCACAAAGTAACCGGGAGCGCGTCCTGATTGGCGCCGCGCTGCTTCCCTTGATGCTGATCTACCTGCACTGGGTCCATCAAGGCCACGTCGGCAGGGCGGCACGCTTCTTTGTATTGACTCTCTGGCTGGCCGTCACCTTATGGACTGTTTTCGTACAGGGGCTGAGCAACTCGGCTTACCTGACCTATATGTTCATCATCATGGTCGCCGCCTTTACAACAAGCTGGCGCTTTGTCGTCTTGAGCACCGGCTTGAGCCTGGGCGTCGTCGTGTTGGTTGGCATCATCCAGCAGCAGGGGGCGCTCCCGCCAAAACCGCTCGCCGTCAATCCGCTGAACTCATGGATCACCGCCAGCATCGTCCTCATCGGCAGCGTCATCTTGATTTACCGGACCATCAGCAACATCACGACCGCCCTGGAAGAAGCGCATCAAAGCACCCAGGACCTGCGGAAGCTCAACCGTGCGTATCGCGTACTCAGCCAGAGCAATCATATCCTGGTCCGGGCCACTGCACGCGACAGCCTCCTGAACGAGATTTGCCGGGTCCTGGTCGAAGACGGCAGCTACCCGCTGGCCTGGATCGACCTCCTGACCGGGGACAGTACGATCACCACCCTGGCCGGGGGAACGCTGGACGATGTGGCCGCCGCGCGCGACTGCATCCGGCCTGCTGAATCCGCCCGGCAGATTGTGCATCCGGCGCAGAATGCCGCCTATGAGTCCATCATTAGCCTCAATCTGGAACACGAGGCGGAGCACCTGGGCACGCTCAACGTCTGTGCAGCCGATGCCTTTGACGACTCTGAAGCGCTCCTGCTGGAAGAACTGGCCCGCGATGTCGCCTTTGGCATCACGACCCTGGAAGCGCGGACGCGGCAGCAGGAGATGGAGCAGCGTCTCGCTTATCAGGCGGGCCTGCTGGACCAGATCAACGATGCCATTATCTCAACCGATGAGGATCGCCTCATTCAGACCTGGAACACGGCAGCCGAAAAACGCTATGGCCTGCCAGCCAGCGAGGCCATTGGCCGGAACTTGAACGACGTTTACCGCACAGAATACCCGCAGGAGTCACGCGAGCAGGTCTATCAGGCGATTGAGGAAAACGGCTTCTGGCAGGGCGAACTCCAGCAGATTCTGCCGGACGGGCGCTGCCTGCATGTATACATATCGCTCAGCACGATTATGGATATGCAGGGCCAGATCAGCGGTATCGTGAGCACCAGCACGGACATCACCGAGCGC
Source organism: uncultured Chloroflexia bacterium (assembly GCA_963772595.1). Taxonomy (GTDB): domain Bacteria; phylum Chloroflexota; class Anaerolineae; order Aggregatilineales; family Phototrophicaceae; genus CAVYXZ01. The sequence continues at coordinate 1,535,568 of CAVYXZ010000007.1, forward strand.
AAGCGGATCCAGGAGGCCTTGCAGCTCAGTCAAGAGCGGCTCAAACGCTTTCTGGAAGCCTCGCCGGATGGCATCTTCATCTGCGATACGGATTTCAAGATGTTAGAAATCAACACGGCGCTGCTTACAATGGAGGGCAGCACGCGCGAAGCGGTCATTGGCCGAAGCTTACTGGACATGGCCCCGTTTTTGAAGGATTCGCCCCACATCGAGGCCTTTATGCAGGTCATGGAAACCGGGCTGCCGTATGAAGTTACCGAACGTGCCCGCAGCCCAGAGGCTGCCGACCGGCTGTTGGACATCAAGGCGATTAAGGTGGGCGATGGTCTGGGCGTGATCCTCTCAGATGTGACCGAACTGCGCCAGCTTGAACACGAACGAGAACGCTTTTTTGCCCTCTCAGCAGATATGCTGGTCGTCATCGGCCTGGACGGTTCCTTCCACCGGGTAAACCCCTCCTTCGAGGCGGTTCTCGGCTACAGCATGGATGAGTTGGCGGGCATGACGACGCTGGACCTGATGCACCCGGACGAGCGCGATGAGGCCATTGTGGTACTGGGACGATTGACCGAAGGCGAAGCGGTGATCGGCCTGGAGGTGCGCTTCCGGCGCAAGGACGATGAGTATCTCTGGCTGAACTGGAACGCCGTGCCCTATCTCGAAGAAAATGAAATCTTCGCCGTCGCCCGCGATGTGACCGAGATGCGGCAGGCGCACCAGACTCTGCTCGATAACGAACGCCTGGAAGCCGAATTGCAGAAAGAGCGCGAACTGAACGAGTTGAAAAACTGGTTCATGTCGCTGGTCTCGCACGAGTTTCGCACGCCGATGACGATCATTCAATCCTCGGCGGAGATCATCCGGCGCTATTGGGATAAGATGTCCGATGACGTGCGCGCCCGGCACCTGAGCCACATTGTCTCGCAGGTAGCTCAGTTGAACGCGCTGCTTTCTGATTACACGCTGGTGCTGCACGCACAGGCAGGTCGTCTGGAATTCCAGCCCCTGCCGCAGGACGTGATGAACTTTTGTCAGCAGGTGATGGATGACTTCAGCCTGACCGCCAACAGCCGCCACAAACTCAGCCTTGTCTGCCCGAAAACGCCGCTGACGGTGATGATCGACCCGCGTTTCCTGGGGTATACGCTGCGCAATCTGCTGTCCAACGCCATCAAGTATTCGCCCGATGGCGGCGAGATTCGCCTGGAACTATCGGTGCAGGATAAGCAGCTTGCGTTTCAGGTCAGCGACCAGGGCATCGGCATCCCGGCCAAAGCGCTGGCAAACATCTTCGAGCCTTATCACCGGGCGGATAATGTCGGCACAATTCACGGCAGCGGTATCGGCCTGAACATCGTGCGTCAGTGTGTCGAAGCGCACGGCGGACAGATCAGCGTCCGCAGTCAGGAAGGCCTGGGCAGTACCTTCACCGTGACGCTGCCGCTGGTAGCATCCGTCGAGGTCGATTCGGTCTGAGCCTTAATTCAGACCAGGGCGTGTTTGTAAACTACATGAAGCTGAATTGAGCGCCGTGTTGTTAGCTCAAAATCTGTAATAATTATCGTAATTCTTCCTGTTTCTCTCCTGTTTAACAGGCTTTTTGTCGGACAATGCGGACTTCGCAAACACGGCCTAGCTGAAGGCCCCGATTCCCACTACAATCCGCTGCATGTTCAAACCGCCGTCAATCCGTACCAGTACCTCAAACCCCTTCGCTCATTACACGACCACCGTGCGTAATCCGCGTCTGCTGGGCGAGATTCAGGCCGCCAATCCTGACTACCCTGCCCCGGTGAAAGACGCGCTGGAGCGCCTGCGCGATGATCTGCTGAAGGACGCGCCTATCCCGCTGCTGGCCCTTCCGGCCCCGGATTACGAGTCCTGGCAGGCGGCCCACGAGGCTCACGCCGGTGAGACCTGGCAGGACAGCGCCTGGTTCTATAACGAGGTCTATTTCTACCGGCTGATTATGCAGGCGGTGCGCTGGTGGGAAAGCGGACGCGATCCCTTCGCGCCGCGCAAGGCCGAGGAATATGCCAGCGAAGCCCTCTGGACGCTGGTGGAGCGCACGCTCAGCATCGACGGCACGCCGGAGGACAGCCTCATGGGCCTGCTGGATGCGGCGCTGTGGGGCAATCGCATCGACCTGAGCTATGCGGAGGTGCTGGGGCACGGCACCGGCTCGGATGATGCCGACCTGCTGGTGGATGATCGCGCCTGGGCGGTGGAACGCATTTTAAGCGGCAGCGGCCCGCTGCACATCGTCGCCGATAACGCCGGGACCGAACTGGCGATGGACATGGTGCTGATTGACCGGCTGCTGAATCACGTCGATGAGATCGTGATGCATGTCAAATGGCACCCGACCTACGTCAGCGATACGACCGTACCGGATGTCCACTATTTTCTGCGCGCCCTGACGCAGCATGGCCCGGCAGCGACCGCCCTGAGTGAGCGCCTGCAAGCGGCCTTCGATGCCGGACGCTTGCGACTGGCCCCGGACCTCTTCTGGAACAGCAGTCAGTTTCTGCCGCAGATGCCCTCGCGCCTGATGCAGACTTTCGCCGGAGCACGGCTGGTGCTCTTCAAAGGCGATGCCAACTACCGCCGTATCTCGGAGGACCGACTCTGGCCGACGGAGACGCCGCTGGCACAGATCACCGGCTATTTCCCCGCCCCGATGCTGCTGCTGCGCACCTGCAAGAGCGATTCGATCCTCGGCCTGCCCGCTGGCTTGGCGGACACGCTCGATTCAGAGGACGATCAGTGGCGCGTCAATGGCCGTCGCGGCGTAATTCAAGGCGTAGACCGGCCCGCTTACTCCTGAACCACGTAGGTCTGCGCGATTTTATCGTGCCAGCCCTGATTGTTCTCGTCGAACAGCGCCCAGATCCAGCCCAGCAGGAAGGCGGCGGAATTGATGTAGTAGCCCACGTAGCGGATGAGCGCGTCGGCATCGGTCAGCGCCGTGCCGTCCGTCTTGATGACCTTAATGTGCATCAGCTTCTTGCCGGGCGATTGGCCGTCCTGGCGAGTCCAGAAATACCAGTAGTAAGCCGCGCCAATCAGAAAACTGGCGATACCCCCGGCACCACGTCCCGCGCCGGTCAGCATGGCAGTGATGATGCCCAGGATAATCCCGTCGATAAAAATGGCGATGAAGCGGTTGCCGATAGTTGCCAGCGCATAACTTGAAGTACCCATAAAAAATCCCCCTTAAGCAGTCTATTCATTGCGACCATTGTGCCGTGTTCGGGACCGCTGCGCAATGCGCTACCTGGGGGATTTTATAGGTGAACGCGCGTCAATCGCCCGCGAGTTCTGCGCTCTGTTTTTCTGCGGCCAGCGCGTCCAGCATATCCTTGACCCGGCTGAATTTGAGCCGCGACCGATTTACTGCCGCGCCGCGTTCCTGCTCCATCCGGTCGATAATCAGCCAGTCAGCGTAGGTGACAAAATTCACGCTGCGTTCGTGGAGAAGCTGCGCCACCGCCTGTGGATCGGTCGTCTGGGGCGACCACAACTGGCCGGCCTGCCGGTCTTCCAGCAGCATATCAACCGTCTCCACCGAGTTCAGGCTTGTTGGTGCCGATGATGCCGCTTGGCCCGCGCTTGATCCAGCCGACGGCATAGAGACCAGGCACCTGTTCGCCATCCAGCGTGGTCTGGACGCGGCCTTTTTCATTGGGGATAGTGCCCCATTTTTCGTAGAAGGGGACATCCGGCAGCGGCGTGCCATGATAGCCAACCGAGCGGAAGACCAGCCCCACCGGGATCGTCTCGTACTGGTCGGTCGGGCGAGGCCGCAGGACGCCGCGATCATTTTCGTAGAGTTCGTTCTTGACGATCTTGATCGCCTCAACCTTGTCCGTCCCGATAATCTCAACCGGTGAGACCAGGAAGCGCATGACGATCTTGCGCGATTTGCCCTGCGAGGGCTGGGCCGCATAGTTTTTCAGGATCTCGACGTTGCGGATAGCCGTGCGGTCGGCTTTGGGCGATTCCAGGAAGGCCTTGCTGAGGTCGTCCAGTTCGACTTCTTCCGGCGAAACCACGATGTCGGCATCGGCCATCTCGCCCAGTTCTTTAATCTCCGGGTTGGTGAAGGCTGCCTGCACCGGGCCGCGCCGTCCCAGGACGTAGACCGTCTTCACATGGCTGTGGCGCAGTTCTTCCAGCGCGTAATCGGCGATGTCGGTCTCGTAGAGTTCTTCCGGCGTGCGCGACAGGATGCGCACCACGTCCATCGCCACGTTGCCCACGCCGATCACGGCCACGCTTTCCTGCGTCAGGTCAAACTTGAAATCGCGGAAATCGGGATGGGCGTTGTACCAGGCCACGAATTCGGTCGCCGGATGGCTGCCGGGCAGATTCTCGCCGGGGATATTCAGATGCCGGTCGGACTGCGCGCCGACGGCGAAGATGACCGCATGATAATACTGCTTCAGATCGTCCAGCGTAATATCGCTGCCGAATTCGACGTTGCCATAAAAGTGGAAACTCGGCTTCTGGGCGATGCGATCATAGACTTTCGTGACCGATTTGATCTTTGGATGGTCCGGCGCCACCCCGCCGCGTACCAGGCCGTAAGGGGTCGGCAGACGGTCGAACATGTCGATGCTCACGTCGAGGTCGGTTTGCTTCTGCAAATGCTCGGCGGCATAAAACCCTGACGGGCCGGATCCGATGATTGCGATTCGTAGGGGTGCCATTTGGATATTCCTCTGACTGGGTGTTTTACCATTGGCTAGTATAGCACCAGTTCTGCGAGGGAGGGTAGATATTCACATTAGAGGAGTAATAATTCAAGCTATTTCAATTCGCGTCCTCATCCATACGCGCCTCGAAGCGCTGGAGGGCTGCCTGCATCCGCTGCTGGCGCAGGGTCATGGTCAGGTCGCCGCGTGTGCGTTCCAGCACCCCGCGCACCACGTCGGTCTTGCGCCGTAAGCCGCCGGTGATGGCATCCGGGAAATCGAAAGTCACCAGTTCATCGTAGACCGCGTCCATCCATTCCAGCAGGCGTTCGGCCTCGTCGCTGTCGCTGTCTTCGCGCCGCAGAATGTCCAGGATGAAGCGCCGCAGTTCGGTGGCCGCCTCGGCCAGGCCGTTGAGATAGGTGCTGTACTCCACGTTCAGCGATTCCGGCGTGGGCAGCGCCTGATTGCGGATGATGGCGTAGGTCAGGTGCGCCTCGACCACTTCCTTGAGCGCATCCTGGGTGAAACCGCTGCTGTAGAGATCGGGGTATTCGGCCACCACCGCCCGGATTTCCTCCGCCCCCTGCTTAACGTGTGCCAGCTTCTCGTCGGCTTTGTCCCATTCGCGGCGGTGAATCGCCCGGATCGATTCGGCACAGCGGCGGATTAGCTCGCGCGAGCGGGCGATGGCCTCGTCACGGGCGGCGTTCTTGGCGACAAACGCGGCCTGAATCTGCTCGGCGATTTCACTCAGTCTGTTCATCAGATTCACCTTCATCGTCCGGTTTGATGCTGCCGAACAACTGGTCCGCCAGAGTCTCCGGTGGCACGGCCATCTTAATCTCACCGTTGGCCTGCTCGTACATCTGGATATTCTTCTCCAGCGCTTGCAGGAAAGCTTTGGCGCTGGAGGGCGTCATCACGACCCGCGACTGAATGCGTGCGCGCGGGTCGTTGGGCAGGATCTGCACGAAATCCAGCACGATCTCGTTCTTGGTCTGGCTGATGACGGCGGCGTTGGTATATACCGCGTTCAAATTGGCCGGTAGTTCCAGCTTGATCTGTCGTTTACTCATAAAACGCTCCCGATGTCGGACACATCAGGCGCTATTATACTCGCTAGAAGGGAATATCCCCGACGTCATCCGGCGGCGCGAAATCGCCGTAGTCGCCTTCCGCACGCTCGCCGCGGCTGCCGAGCATCTGGAAGTTGTCGGCGGTCAGGTCCAGCGAGGAGGCAGGCTGACCGCTGCGGTCGAGGTAGGCCGAGGCTTCAACACTGCCCACGACCATGATCTGCATTCCTTTGTGGACGTACTGCGAGGCGATCTCGGCCCGCTGCCGCCAGCAGGTGACACGATACCAGACCGTCTTCTCGCGCTGGTTGCCGGCTTCGTCGCGGCCATAGCGTTTGGTCACTGCCACGCTGAAGTCGCAGACCGGGATTCCCGCCTGAGTGTAGCGGAGTTCCGGGTCGCGCCCCACGTTACCAATGATGATTGTCTGATCCCATCCTGCCATTGCTGCTCTCCTCCGTTCAAGCCTGTTTGCAACACAGACTGTTTATTCTAACATGCCTTGTTTTATGTCGATATTAGAACATATATTCTAACGTAAAATGCGAAATATCGCTATCCCCAATCATGCGGGGGCGCGTTAGAATAGCCCCGGATCCGAACAGGGAGGGGCCAATCATGAGCTACATGCAGTTGGACGATGTCAAGCTGCTGGGCCGGACCTTTGACGAATACGCGCGGCTGTTCGCGCTGGACGACATCGGCCCGGCAGATCGCGTGCTGGACGTCGGCGGCGGGGGTCAGTTCCTTTAGCGCCGAGGCCAATGCGCGCGGCTGGCAGGTCACGGCCTCGGACCCGATCTACGCGCTGGATGCGGACACGATTGAATTGCGCTGCCGGGTGGACCTGGACGAGGTGATGGCGAAGCTCCCGGCGGTGGCGCACAATTATATCTGGGAGACCTTCCCCGACGTGCCTGCGCTCAAGTCGCATCGTGAACGCGCCTACCGGGCCTTCATCGCCGATTACCGCCAGCAGGGCGCGGCCCGCTATATCCCGGCTAGCTTCCCGTCGAACGCCTTCGCCGACGGCCAGTTCACGCTGGCGCTGGTGTCCCATTTTCTGTTCCTCTACGACGAGCAGTTCGATTACGCCTTCCATAAAACCGTACTGAACGAACTGCTGCGCATCACCACGCGCGAAGTGCGCATCGTCCCGCTGGTCAGCCTGACGGCGCTGCGCTCGGCCTTTGTCGAGCAGTTGATGCAGGACCCGGACTTCAGTCACTGCACCTTCGAGATCGTCCCGGTGAACTATGAGTTCATCAAGGGCGGCAATGTCATGCTGCGCGTGAAGCAGTAAAAAACCGGCTGCGTGAGCCGGTTTGTGATTCAGTGCCGGGCAATAAATTACCCGGCAAGTGACCAGTCCCGCAGGGACTTGGGATTTTGCCGTCGAATTCATTCGGCGGCAGGCAAGCTAGCCCTCCGCGCTGCACGCACTGTAGGTGATGTTCAGCACCTCGCCCGCCTCGATATGATTCGGATTGCCGATGTTGTTGACCTCGATCAGGCACTGGACGTCAATGCCGAAGGTCGCCGCGATGTTGCTCAGGCGATCCCCGCGCTGGACCGTATAGGTCGTGTTCGTGCCGCCGCCCTGCCCCAGGCCAGTCCCATAGCCCATGCAGCCACCGATTTGCAGCACCTGCCCGCGCCGGATGAGATTCTGGTTCGGCAGCGCGTTGATGCGCACCAGACAGCTTGTCGTCACGCCGAAACGCTGCGCGATGGACGTTAGGCTGTCCCCAGCCTGGACTGTGTAGGTCGTCGCCGGAGGATGGTAGACCGGGCCGCCCGGAAGCTGAGGATTAGGGGTCTGGCAGGGCGCAATCGACAGGCGCTGACCGGCATAAATCAGGTTCGGGTTATAGATGTGGTTGACCTGCACCAGACAGGTCAGCGACGCGCCATAGTAGCGCGCGATCCAGCCCAGTTGATCGCCGGGACGGACCACGTAAGTACCGCCACCGCCCTGATTGCCCGGCACCGGTGAAGGTGCCGCGTAGATGCGGCCAAACACGCGCCCGCCACGCCAGGAACTGCCGTTATACGGCGCGCAGGCGTAAGGAATCACCAACTGCTGGTTCGGATACAGGCGGCTGGGATTGCTGAGGCCGGGTGTCGCGTTCACAATGCAGTATTGATTGACGTTGAAATAGGCCGCGATCAGGTCCAGCACATCGCCAGAGCCAACGATATATATCCGTGACTGGGCGGAAACCCCCGTTACGCCCAGGATCAGGGTGATGACAAGCATACTCAGGACAATAAGATAGCGTCTCAAAAGCCTCATTCCCCAACCTCCCGCAAAATGCGCCGTTTTTTGATGTTCAATAACTCTATTATAACCATTCGCGCGAATCGCACACAGCGGGAGGCGGGTCATCGGCCCTCAAATTTACTGCTCATGGCCGGGCGAACCAGACGGCCATCTCCCCCACGCCGCGATGCGCCCAGGCATAGTAGGGAATCGCTGTGAAGCCATCGCCCTTCAGGATGGTCACGCCGCCCAGCAGATCGGGCCGGTGTTCGGCAGCCAGCGCCAGATCATCCGGCAGATGCAGGTTGAGCGCATGGCCGTCGTTATCGACCCCTTCCGCGCAGTAGACCAGCGGGCCGCGTTCCAGCGCCACCTTGCCGCGTGTGTCTTCGATATTGGGATGCGCCAGCACGCGCCGGATGGGCATGGGCAGCTCCAGTTCGACCCCGTCGCCCGGCTGCCAGGTCCGCGTAAGATTGATGTAGCCATCTTCGATAGTCGCATCCAGCGGCGCACCGTTCAGCCGCAGCGCAATCTCCCCCGGCGTAGCGTCCAGATAGGTGTAGAGGTCGCTGTCGGGCAGCGGCTGACCCTGCGCCCAGCCCGGTATCCGCAGCGAGAGCGTGAACTGCACAGGCGCGGATGGCTCAATCTGAAGCTGAATCTGGCCGTCCCAGGGGTAGTTGGTCTCCTGGCTGATCTCGACCTGCGTGCCGTTCAGGTCCACTGTCGTCGTACTGCCAATGTAGAGGTTGACGTAGAGCCGCTCGTCGCGCAGGGCATAGATGTAACCCGGCAGCGAGGGCATCAGGCGGACGATATTAGTCGGGCAGCAGGAAGTCACAAACCAGGGCTGGCGGCTTCTGTTGTCGTCGCGGTTGAAGCCGTATTCGCCGTCGGCCTCCAGTGGATTGACATAGAAGAAGGTATCGCCTTCCAGCGAGACGCCGGAGAGGAAACCATTGTAGAGCGTGCGCTCCAGCACATCATAATATTTGCTCGCGCCTTCCAGCAGGAACAGGCGCTGATTCCAGAAAATGCTGCCGATGGCGGCGCAGGTCTCGTTGTAGGCGGACAGGTTGGGCAGTTCGTAGGCTTCGCCAAAGGCCTCGCCCTTATGCCGCGCGCCGATTCCACCGGTCAGCGCCAGCTTGGTCTGCACTACACTCTGCCAGATACGTTCCAGCGCCGCAATGTAAGCCGCATCGCCGGTCAGCGCGGCCACGTCGGTCATGGCCGAGTACATATAGACCGCGCGCACGGCATGGCCGACAGCCTCGCTCTGCTTGACAATCGGGATGTGGTCCTGCATGTAGCCGGGGTTATCCGCCGCCTGTTGGAGTTCGCGCCCGTTGGCATGGCCGCGCTCGTCCAGGAAGAATTTCGCCAGATGGAGATATTTTTCGTCGCCGGTCACACGGTAGAGCTTGACCAGCCCCAACTCGACCTCCTGATGGCCGGGGACATCGCGCAGCGCTTCCGGCCCGAAGACCTGGTCGATAAAGTCGGCGCTGCGCAGGCAGATGTCCAGGAAGGCCCGCTTGCCAGTGGCCTGATAATAGGCGACCGCGCCCTCGTACATGTGGCCCAGGTTATAGAGTTCGTGGCTCATATACAGGTTCGACCAGCGTTCCGGCCCGGCAGCAGGGGGCGGATTGGCCGGGTCAATCGTGCGCGCGGTGTAGAGATAACCGTCCGGCTCCTGGGCCGCGCCGATCTTCTCAATCAGGCCGTCGATATAGGTTTCCAGCTCCGGGTCCGGCTGCACCTGCAGGGCATAGGCCGCGCCCTCAATCACCTTGAAGATATCCGAGTCATTGAACTGCCGTCCCTCATGCGGCCCAGCCATGATCCCGGCGGCCTTGAGGAAATTGTCGATCCGCCCGGTCTCTTCACACTTCTGAAAATCATAGGGGATGGTGACACGCCGGTTGGTCTCGATGCGCGGCAGCCAGAAACGATCCTGTACGGCCACCTGCGTAAAGGGGACCGGCTGGAAAGGGTAATCCGTACTCATCTTTTTCGTTCCTTACATAAATCAGCGTGACGCTTGATTGCTAAACCTCAACATATTTTCAGAGCATACCCACAGCCACCCCGTCAGCGCAACGCGACCAGGACCATTGCGTGGACGGCACACTCAAGCCAGCACGAGCGGCAGTTCGACGAAGGCGGCGAAACGCTGTGCAGCGGCTTCGACTCCCGCCTGCTCAGCCGCGCTCAGGGGCCGGAAAGGCGTGAGGTCAATGACGACGTTACCCTTTTCGATGCGACGCTTCCAGGTCCCCAGCACATGGCCGTCGATCACCAGCGTGCCGCCGAAGATGGTCCCACTCGCCAGATCGCTGTGCGCCGGGTCCAGCAGGCCGCTGCGATCCGTATAGCCGACGCCGTACTCGTCATAGGGCGGCAGCAGCAGCACCTGTGGGCTGGGCTTGTCAGGCATAGGCCCGGAGTCAGGCGTGGACCAGTAGGTGACGCCGTCGATCTCCTCAGCGACCGCCTGGGTCCCCAGCAGATTCAGCCCGGCCTTGACCTGCGCGAGAGTCAGGCCGGACCACCAGGCAAAGTCCTGCATCGTGGCCGGGCCATGACTGCGGAAGTAGCGCCGCGTCAGTTCGGCCAGGGCCTCGTCCGGGTCCAGACGGCGAGCCTGGGGGGCGCGCTCATCCAGCAGCATGTAGGTGAACTGTTTGCCGCGCCGGGGGCCGCTGCAAATGAGCGCCTCCAGTTCGGCCCACATGACGATATAAGCCAGCCGGTTGCCTGAGGCTTCGATTCCGGCCTGGGCCAATGCCGCGCCGAGTTCCGCACGAGTGAGTTGCTTACCGCCCGCCAGTGCTCCGGCGATCACGTCGCTGCTGTGTCCGTAGAGGGCCTCATCCACCTCCACCTGCCGGAGCATGTAGGCGCTCGCGGCATGAACGCGCGGCGAGGTCAGCGCCTGAATCCAGCGGATGTCCTCCGGCGTCACGAAATGCCAGGTGGGGCGCATGGCGTGCGTGCGCAGGATGGCCCCCTCGTTGAAAGCCGCGTCGAGTGCGGCATCCGTCGTCGGCGGCAGCCGCAGCCCCAGCGCCCATTTCGCCAAATGGTACTCCTGGGCCTGAACCGCCCCGAACCAGGCCACGACGTCAGCGGGAGTTCTGAAACGGCGAGTTGATCAACAGTTGGTGGTAGAGACGCGGTCGAGCAAGGGTCTTCATGCAGTCCTCCATTACTGCCCAGGAGTATAACAGGCCCACCGGAGAACGGGCGATATGGGAACGCGACACCAGGAACAGCGGGCACACCGTCACGCACGGCAATAAGGGCATTTTCAACGCCCATTAAAACCAATTTTACGTGAAAGACTTGCATCATTTTCTGAAATGCGCTATAGTGAATTTAGATTTGTCTAAATTACGGTTGCGATGAGATAAAATCATCGCGCCAACGAGGGACACGATGACACTCGATGAACTCAAGCCCAACACGACCGCAACGGTCACCAGCCTGCACAGCACCGGCCCCAACCGGCGGCGGCTGATGGACCTGGGGATCGTCTCCGGGACGCAGGTGACCGTCGAAATGGTCAGCCCGCTGGGCGACCCGGTGGCCTACCGCATTCGCGGGGCGGTGATCGCGCTGCGGCGCAAACAGGCTCGTGAGATCGAAATCCGTGTCGATGAAAGGATGACCAATGCCAGCGCTGCCCACTGAAGTCTGCGAAACCTGCCCAGTCTATAACGCCTCAGCGCTAAAGAAGCTGGGCGTGGATGCCGAAAACTGGGATTTCGTGGTCGCATTGGCCGGGAACCCCAACACCGGCAAGAGCACTGTCTTTAACGCCCTGACCGGCCTGCGGCAGCATACCGGCAACTGGCCGGGTAAAACCGTCGCACGGGCCGAAGGCGGCTATGAATACAACGACAAGAAATACAAACTGGTCGATCTGCCAGGGACCTATTCCCTGCTCTCAACCAGCACCGATGAGGAGATCGCCCGCGATTTCATCCTCTTCGGCCAACCGGACGTGACCATCGTGGTCGTAGACGCAACCCGGCTGGAGCGCAATCTCAACCTGACACTACAAATCGCCGAGATCACCGACCGCGTGGTCGTGGCGCTGAACCTGATCGACGAAGCCGAACGGCATGGTCTCAAGGTCGATGAACGTCACCTGATGCGCGAACTGGGCGTCCCGGTGGTGCCGATGGTGGCGCGGCGGATGCAGGGTGTCCCCGAACTGCTGCAAGCGGTCGAGGACGTCATTCAGGGCCGCTTTGAGACCCATCCGCACCGCATCCAGCAGCGTGACGCCAAGCTGGAAGCGGTCATCGGGCAGATGGTGACGGCGCTGGAAACGCAGTTCCCCGGTCTGCCGAACGCGCGCTGGGTGGCGCTGCGCCTGCTGGACGGCGACGCCAGCATCGAAGAGGCGGTGAAGAACCGCTCGTTGGGCGATCTGACACGCGGCACCGTCACAGCTCCGCCGCGTGAGGCCAACGCCGACGGCTTAATCTCCCTGGAGGCCATCGCATCATGAGCGCCGACCTGCTCCAGACCGCCAGCCAGCTTCGCGCTGAAATGGGCGAGGATTATCACGACAAGCTGATGGAGGCCATCTACACCGATGCCTCGCAGATCGCCGACCGCAGCGTGAGCCGCAGCGCGAACCAACCGCGCCTGACCTTCGACCGTGCGCTGGACCGTGCCCTGACTCACCCGGTCTTCGGTTTCATCGTGATGGGCGCGCTGTTCTTCGCCGTGTTCTGGATCACCATCAGCGGCGCGAACATCCCGTCGCAGCTTCTGGGCGATTTTTTGCTGGGCACAGTTTACAACGCCCTGCACAGTGTCGCTGCCGCCCTGAGCGCCCCGGCCTGGCTTTCCGGCCTGCTGATCGACGGCGTCTACCTGGCGACGGCCTGGGTTATCGCGGTGATGCTGCCACCGATGGCGATCTTCTTCCCGCTGTTTACCCTGCTGGAAGACCTGGGCTATCTGCCGCGCGTGGCCTTCAACCTGGACCGCATGTTTGCCAAAGTCGGCGCGCATGGCAAGCAGTCGCTTTCGATGATGATGGGCTACGGCTGCAACGCCGCCGGGGTAGTGGCGACGCGCATTATCGACAGCCCGCGCGAACGCCTGATCGCCATCATCACCAACAACTTCAGCATCTGTAACGGGCGCTGGCCGACCCTGATCCTGATGGGCACGATCTTCGTCGGCGCGGTCGTGCCGCCGGCTCTGGCAAGCTTCGTCGCGGCGGCAAGCGTCGTGGCAGTGGCTGCGCTGGGCATCGTGGTGACGCTGCTGGTCTCCGGCTTCCTGTCGCGCACCATGGCTCAAGGGCGAGGCCTCGGTCTACAGCCTGGAACTGCCGCCCTACCGCCCACCGCAGATCATGCGCACCATCTATACCTCCGATGATCGACCGCACCCTGATCGTGCTGTGGCGCGCGGTGGTGATGGCCGCACCCGCCGGGGCCGTCATCTGGCTGACCAGCAACATCTTCATTGGCAATGCCAGCATCGCCGGGCACATGGTCAATTTGCTCAATCCGCTTGGCGCACTGCTGGGCCTGAACGGCATCATTCTGGTGGCCTACATCGTCGCCATCCCGGCCAATGAGATCATCATCCCCACCATCCTGATGCTGACCCTGACCCTGGGCGGCTCGAACATGGCGCAGTCTGGCGTCATGCTGCAACTGGGCGATGCAGCAGGTTTATCAGGCGCTGACGCAGGTGGGCGGCTGGACCCTGCTGACGGCGCTCAACCTGATGCTCTTCAGCCTGCTGCATAACCCGTGCAGCACGACGATCATGACCATCTACAACGAGACCAAGAGCGCCAAATGGACAACGGTCGCCACCCTGCTGCCGCTGGCCCTGGCCTTCATCGTCACCTTCTCGACAGCCACCCTGGCGCACCTGCTCGGCTTCGTCTAGCCGCAAAACCGTTTTCACAGGCAACCAGGAGGATCCCTGTACGATCACAGGGATCCTATATACTATTTGCTGAGCTATGCCAATTTGCATCAAGGTCATGAAGAGGTCGGTTTGGTAGCCCAGAATTTCGAGTCACTACTCATCGGTTTGCGTAGCGGAGATAGCAAGGCGTGGCAAAACTCCGCCTATCACCTCGGCGAACTGGGTGATAGCCGCGCAGTTGAGCCTCTCATTGATGCACTTGATGATGCTGATCCAGCCGTGGTTAGCTCTTCCGCTTGGGCACTTGGCCGATTGGGAAATGAACGTGCAATCGAACCATTGATAAACCATCTGGACTATCAACCCGTTGTTCAAGGTTTGGAAGAGTTAGGAAAGAACGCTCTACTCGCCGTAATAAATGTTATACAAACAACATCAGAGAAAAAGCGTCACAATGCCTTGCAGGGTATTCGTCAGTTTCTCTTTTTGCATCCCTCATGGGCACGGCCCATTATCGAAAAACATGCTTTTGAGAAGTCTGCTACAGGTTCTGGATGATACGGATGAAGAAAACAGAGGCTATGCCATTGTTATACTTAGTGATATAGGCAACGTGGGAGCAGTAGAACACAGTAAAAGCAAAATCCTTGAATTTCCTATCCCCGCAGCAAGACTGTGGAGCATTTCGGAAATTCATCCTGCGGAACGGATTTTGCCGTACACTACGCACAGCAAGCTGAGGGGAATGTGACCCTCAATAGGATTTAAGAATTGGCGAATGACCCTAGCGACTATGTTCGATGGTGTGTGGCATGGGGATTGGGAAAGCTCGGTGACATAGCAACCATTCCGGTACTCGAGCAAATGCAAGATGATACAGGTACAGTTAACGTTTACAATCCTGAGGGCGGATATATCGTAGAGAAAATTGCTGATGTAGCTGCCAGATCAACACGCATAATCCAGGTAGGAAGCTACAAATAAAAAATCGTGTCTCATAGGGGACCAAATTATCTGACAACGCTCCCGGGATTCGTTGAACGCAGCCGCAATGCGATAGCTTGTTTGGTACGAGCCGTTTAGCCAATTTTCCAGTTTGTGATTTAATCATACAAGACGGATCAGTGAGAACGACCTATGGACAGTCCACTGCGGGCACTGCTCAGCGAACTTGAGGCTTTCGGGATCAGCAACGATGCGGCCCATGAGGATCGCGCCAAGAAGATGCTCAATCTGGAGCCGGATACGGCGCACCTCATCAGCATTCTGATTCGCAGCAAACAGTGCAAGCGCGTGCTGGAAATCGGCACCTCGAACGGCTACAGCACCATCTGGCTGGCATGGTCCGTTCAGGCCACCGGCGGCCATGTCATCAGCATCGAACGCGACGCCGCTAAGCAGGCGATGGCCGAAGTTAATCTGACACGCGCCCAACTGCGCGGCTACGTGGATTTACTGCTGGGGGACGCCACAGCGCTGGTCGCCACGCTCGAAGGTCCCTTCGACTGCGTGTTCTTCGATGCCGACCGGCTGAGCGCCCCCGACCAGTTGACCCTGCTGCGTCCCAAACTCGAAGCGGGCGCGCTTGTTTTAGCCGATAACGTGCTCTCCCACCCGGATCAGATCGCCACTTACCTGGACGCAATTGCATCGCTGCCGGAATTCGATCCTATGGTGATTCCCGTCGGCAAGGGCCTCAGCATCGCCTACAAACAAGGCTGAAAACGGGCGTTTCCAGCGAAATTCCTCCCAGATTCTTACAAAAATAAGTGAAAACTCTCACGCTTATCAGACACTGATTTCCTATACTGAGCTTGTGAGTTAAGGGAGACAGTAATGATGCAAACCGCTCAACAGAGTTTTAAGACACGCAACGACCTGCCCGCCCACCTGCGGGACAGCATCGTGCCCATGCTCAACCAGCAGTTGGCCGATACCTACGACCTCTACAGCCAGGTCAAGCAGGCCCACTGGAACGTGAAGGGAATGCAGTTTATCCAACTGCACCTGCTCTTCGATACTCTGGCCGCCAGCCTGCTGGACTTCGGCGATTCGATTGCCGAGCGCGTCACAGCGCTGGGCGGTACGGCGAAGGGGACCGCCCGCATAGTCGCGGCCCAATCCCAACTGCCAGAGTTCCCGGTAGAGATCGTATCGGGCAAGCAGGTGGTGGAAGTCCTCGCCCAGCGTTACGGTGCCTATGCCTCGTCCAGCCGGGCCGCCATCGACACAGCCACCGAGTACGGCGATCTGGTGACGGCGGATCTCTTCACCGAGGTCTCCGGCACGGTCGATAAACACCTGTGGATGCTGGACGCGCATCTTGAAGGCTGAGCAATCCTAAGACAAGGTCAAGAGGAGAGGAGAGAAGCAAAATGTTTCAAACCATGACTCAGAACTGGTGGATGTTACTCATACGGGGCATCGTCGCCGTGTTGTTCGGCGTCGCCGTCTTTTTCGCCCCGGCTATCGCACTCACGGTGCTGGTACTGTTGTGGGGCGCTTATGCTCTGGTGGACGGCATCTTCGCTGTCAGCGCAGGAATCCGGGGACGGCAGCACAATCGTCACTGGTGGGTGACGCTGCTTGAAGGTGTGGCGGGGATCGCTGCCGGTATCGTGACCTTCCTGTGGCCGGAAATTACCGCACTGGTGCTGCTGTACATTATCGCAGCCTGGGCAATTATCACCGGCGCATTGGAAATCTACGCTGCGATCCAGCTTCGGCGCGAGCTTGCCGGGGAGATCTGGATGGCGCTGGGCGGTATCCTGTCGATTATCTTCGGCGTCGTGTTGATCGCCTGGCCGGGTATCGGCATCCTGTCGGTGCTGTGGCTGGTAGCCTTCTACGCGGTCATGTTCGGCGCGGTCATGATTATCTTCAGCTTCCGGATGCGCAACCATATGGGCGGAACAGGACAGACAAAGCGGGCAGCCCCGCGCGCCTCAGGCCGCCTGATGCCGCATCCAGTTAGAGTGCTTTAGTATGCAGGGGACTTCGGTCCCCTGTATGCTATATAGAAGACGCAGCGGAACCTTCTGGCCGTGTCAGACGTCCTGTGAATATGGATACGTAAGGAGAACAATTCACGATGAACGAATGGATGCGGTTTGGCCTGCTGGGCCTTTTGCTGCTGACGGCCACGTCCCTCAGCGCGCAGGACGCCGAACCTGCTGTCGCAATCACGTTGGAGCGCACGGCCTGTTTTGGGGCCTGCCCGGTCTATACCGTGAGCATTATGGACGACGGCAGCATTATCTATGACGGTCAGCACTTTGTCACTATAAATGGGGAACAGACCGGCGAAATGGACCCGGCGCTTGTCCAGCAGATGCTCGAAAACTTTGACGCAGTCGGCTATTTCGGCTGGGATGATGCCTACACCGATCAGAGCATCAGCGATCTACCGAGCGTCATCACCTCAGTTACATATAACGGCGAGACCAAGCGAATCGAACGCTACGCAGGCGATGCCTCGGCACCGCTGGCGCTGGCCTTCCTGGAACAGTGGATTGACGAGATGACGAACACGGCAAATTGGACCGGCGTGCAGCCGCACGTCTCAGCCATTGCCACCGGCAGTGTCTCGCCGGTTGTCACCTTACAGCGCGGCGCCTGCTTCGGCCAGTGCCCGGTTTACAGTATTGCCCTCTTTGCGGACGGCACACTGATTTACACCGGCATCGCCAACGTGGATGACATCGGCGTTCATGTGTCCAGTGTCGATCCCGCTATGCTGACCAGCATCGTGACCCGTGCTCAGGGGAACGGCTACTTCGGCTGGCAGGACAGCTACAACAACCGCGTCATTACCGATCAAGCGACTGTAACCACGACGATTGCGACGGAAAACCAGTATAAGCGCATCCTGCGCTATGACGGCGATCCGAACGCCCCGGTGGGCCTGCTGTGGGTCGAGCAAAGCATCAGTTCTCTGGTCTTCCCTCCGATGGCGTCGTAAGCGCAGCGGCCTTAAGCTTTTTGAGCCAGGAGCGCGAGACTAATTCCTGGCTTTTTGTATCCCCAAAGTGCGGAAAAAGAAAACGGTGCTATCCGCCGATAACACCGTTTCCTCGCACCCATCAACCAACATCGCCAATGTATGTCAGGGCTTAAACATTAACGATGAAGATTAGCTGTCTTCATCAGTCCTGTTTCTTTTGACTGATAGCTCATTTTCACGGCAAACGCGATCCTTGCCATCCCCCAACTGGTGGATAATCGACCGGGCAATCTGACCCAGGCTGTGGCATCGTGTGCCGTATTGATCGTTGCAGCCCTGGGCGATTCTGCTACTATCAATACCAACGACGACCGGGGCACACTTCGTAAAGGGGACTCTTATGCGCAGAGCATTTATGATCCTGCTGCTGCTTCTGCTGTTCAGCGGCCTGACGGTTCAGGCCCAGGATACCGACACTTTTGCCAACTCTGAGATTATCAAGGTGCTGATGATGGGCGACGGGGTCTTCGAGCCGAGTCTCTGGCTGGCGAACGCTTCGGAAAACCTCGCCAGCACCTCTGCCACCTGGCAGTCGCGGCTGGAATCGGGCTTCAGCGGCCTCAGCTTCCTCAACTACTATCACTTTGACACCGGCTACACTCTGGACAGCCTGGACCAGCTCTTTGACGACGACTGGTTTAACCAGCTCTTCGTCAACTGGGAAGACCTGCACAAGACCGGTGTTTGCTACGATGGCGACGTCACCCTGCACGAGTTCACCCTCTCCTACCGCGATGACAATGACACGGTGACGCCCTACGTCCTGCGCTATTGGGTGGACCCGATGACCGATGATCGGGTGCGGGCCTGGTACATCAGCTTCGCCACCGCCAACGCCGATGGCAGCCCGAATGCGGAGGCACTGGATCTGCTGGACCAGTATTCAGCCCGCATGTACCCGGACCTGCCCTCCTGTCCGCGTTGATCCACCGGAGAGAACTGCGTGCGTCCGCTGCTGACAGCTTTGCTCGGCCTGTTTCTGTTCAGTGCTTCGAGCCTCCAGGCCCAGGACTCGTCGGGCATCGGGGAAATCCTCACGCTGCTGAAGACGGGCGCAGACGTTTTCGAACCGGACCTCTGGCAGGCTAAGGTGTACGAATTCAACTCTCAGACACGTGTGTCCTGGTCTTCACGTCCGAATGCGGAATTCAATGGCGTGAGCACACTCACCTCGCTGCATTTTGACAACGGCTACACGCTGGATCATCTGGACGAGTTCTTCGACAAGGCCTGGTTTGCGGCGGTCTTCGTCAACTGGGGAGACACTCCGCATCAGATCGCACGCTGTTCCAGCGATGATCTGACCCTGTACGAGTTCAAGATCAACGATCACCGAGACGATGGCGAATCGCGGCCCTATTGGCTGCGCTACTGGGTGGAACCGGTCAGCGCACACCGCGTGCGCGACTGGTCTATCGCCATTGCCATGACAGACGAGAACGGCGAATTTGACGACACCTCGCTGCCGCTGCTGGATGCCTACGCCGCCCGTATGTTCCCGGACCTGCCTGCCTGTGCTGATTGACACGCTTCAGGCCATCGACTGCTAGCTATCGGAGACTGACATCATGACCATTACTATCGTCGGCCTGGGACCGGGCGACCTCGACGATCTTTCGCGCAAGGCCTTTCGCAGGCTCAAACAGGCCGAACACGTCTATCTGCGCACGGCCCAGCACGGCTGCGTCTCCTGTCTGCCGCAGAACGACGTTTCTTACAGCAGCTTTGACGAGCTTTATGAGCACAATGATGCCTTCGAGCAGGTCTACGCCACTATCGTGCAGCGTCTGCTGGATGCCGCTCACGAAGGCGACGTGGTCTATGCCGTGCCGGGTGACCCGCTGGTGGGCGAATCGACCAGCACACGCATACTCGCTGCCGCGCAGGAGGCCGGTGTCGCGGTCGAGATCGTCAACGGCATCAGCTTTGTCGAGCCATCGCTGGCCCTGCTGGGCATCGACGCGCTGGATGGCCTGCAAATTCTGGACGGTCTGCAAGTCGCCGCCATGCACCACCCGCCCATTAACCCGGACTACCCGGCCCTGCTGGGACAGGTCTATAACACGGCGGTGGCCTCCAACGTCAAGCTGACGCTGATGAACCAGTACCCGGACGACTTCACGGTGACGCTGATCCACGCCGCCGGGACACCCGACGCGCTGGTCGAAGCGCTGCCGCTCTACGAGATCGACCGCAGCACGCAGATCGGTCACATGACCGCGCTCTACGTCCCCGCCCTGGGCCAGATGAGCAGCTTCGAGCAGTTCCAGGAGATCATCGCGCACCTGCGCGCGCCGGAGGGATGCCCCTGGGATCGCAAGCAGACGCATGACTCGCTGCGGCAGTATCTGATCGAGGAAGCCTACGAGGTCCTGGACGCGATTGAGCAGGGCGATATGCAGGCGCTGACCGAGGAACTGGGCGATGTGCTGCTGCAAGTCGTATTGCACAGCCAGATCGCCATCGACGAGGGCGAATTCAAGCTGCCGGAGGTGCTCCAGTACGTCAGCGCCAAGATGATCCGGCGGCATCCGCACGTCTGGGGCGATGTCGATGTACACGGTAATCCCGATCAGGTCGTCAGCAACTGGGAGGCGCTCAAACGCCAGGAGAAGGCCGATAACGGCGCGGCGGACGAGTCGCTGCTCGACAGCATCCCCGGCGGACTGCCCGCGCTGCTTCAGGCGCACCAGTATCAGGCCCGCGCGGCGAAGGTCAACTTCGACTGGCCGGTGATCGACGACGTAATCGCCAAGTTCCGCGAGGAAATGGACGAGCTATTGGCCGCCGAAACGCCGGAGCATCAGGCCGAGGAAATGGGCGACATGTTCTTCGTGCTGGTCAACTGGGCGCGCTGGCTGGGCATCGAGCCGGAAACGGCGCTGCGCGATACCAACCGCAAGTTCTACCGCCGCTTCCGCTACATGGAGCAGCAGGTCGCGGCCTCCGGCAGGCCCATGACCGAGTACAGCCTCGCCGAACTCGACGCCCTGTGGGACGCGGCCAAGGCGGAGGAAGACAATCAGGAATGAAGAACCAGAATTTATATCTTCTGACAAACCAGTTGCCAAACCAAAAGAGGATCGGCTAGGTTATGCCCCTTTTGCCAAACACATGGCAGATAGTATCAAGAAAATGGCATCACCTGTAGGGACGGTAGTTGCGATCAACGGCCCCTGGGGGTCAGGTAAGACAAGCATCATCAACTTTCTCATTTACTATCTCGAAGAGGATAAAGATACACAAGAGTTTGTTATTGTAATGCAATTCAATCCTTGGTGGTTCTCTGGTCAAGAGGATCTCACCAGATATTTTTTCGATCAATTGGGGCGCATATTTAGTACTAAATTGGGTGAATACGGAAAGAAGCTAGCAAAGCAAGTAGGAACCTTTGCAGAACTGGTAGCCAAAGTACCTGATCCTCGTTTCAAGGCTGGAGGTGAAATCATAGGAAGAGTGTTCAAACGTTCCCCAAAGGATGTGATTAAACTGAAAGAGAGTATTGCCGGAACTCTAAAAAAACAGGACAAACGAATATTGATTGTCGTTGACGACATTGACAAACTCGCCCCGCACGAAACAAAGCAACTCTTTCTACTTATTAAAGCTGTTGCAGATTTCCCCAATGTGATTTATCTCTTGGCGTTTGATAGAAATATTGTTACTGAGGCATTCGATCAATCGCACGAGAAAGGTCAAGCGTATCTTGAAAAAATAGTTCAAGCCTCGTTCGTGGTTCCTCCACCTGAGAAATTTGCTTTGTTTCAATTCTTGCGAAGTAAATTGACTGAAATCATCGGAGAACTTCCGAGAGATTTGTATGATCTGAGTTTCCTCGGACAACGTGGCTACCTGCCTTTGATAGCTGAGTTCATCAATACTCCCCGCGACGTTGTGCGTTTTACTAACATGTTAAATGTTACTTTTGCATCCGCACAAGGAGAAGTGGATGACGCTGATTTCGTTGCTATAGAAGCAATTCGCGTTTTTTTTCCTGATTTATATCTCTATATCAGAGATAATGAAGGGTTTTTGCTTGGATATGGATACCGGACAACTGATGAGTTCGGAAATTTATCAGAGTTACTTTCTGAAAATAGAACTCGACCCGCAAACGAGATGCACTTGACAAACTACTCAAAGAGTTGTTCCCGTACCTTGCCACAGGAGTACCTTCACCATATCAAGATAGATGGCGAAAAAAACTCAAAATATGCAGTGAGGCCATATTTGACACATATTTTCGGCTCAATGTGTCTTCGTTTGGTATTTCAAATCACACTTTACAGAATTTGCTGGGCAAAACATCAGAAGTCAAGTGAATTCGCCAAAGAACTGCTTGAATTTGCCCAACAAGATACCACGGAGTACGTAGACAGAGTTGCAGTACTCTTCCACCGATTATCGGACTATGTGGACCAAATCTCTCAAGAGGATGGAGATATTGCTTCAGTTGTTGAGGCTTTGTTCCAGGTTGGGGATAAGTTACTGGCTATCAGCAAACCCTATGAAAAGTCAGGCGATCCCGGTTACCGATATATGTTTATCTTCATCTACGAGTTGGTGATGAAATTGGGGGATGAGAAAACAACGATTAGAGGTACTCTGTCAAGCGATAGCGAAAGGCGGCGCGGAATGGAGTCCACTGCATGTAATCGCAAGAACTTGGCGTCAACACGGGAAATTCGGATCTGATGAAGTTGATCCTGTGGATCACCAGTTGATACAGGAAAGGGCATCTTGCTCAATTTGAAGGCGAGATTTACAAAAAAATTCTGCGACTTTCACAAAATGAGCAAGTCTTCAATAACGAAGATTTCAGCTTCTTTTTAGTGATCTGGCTAGAGTTAGATCGAGAGGCAGTAAGAGCATGGGTCGATGCACAAATACCCGATAGTCCTCAAAGGTTCCTCAAACTTGCTAATGGTTTCAAGGAATATGACATTGATCCAGAAAAACCGTCAGATGAGTGGATTCACATCAAACTCAACGAGATAAATGACCTCATTGATCCAGCAAGAACTCCTAAAAGTCGCAAGTGAGATAGTAGCTTCCGATCAATACATTGATAGCGACAAAGTTCTTGCCAGAGCGTACCAAACATCCTATCAAAAGTGGAATCCAGATAATGCTGACAACAGCTAATCAATACCAGTTGTTTAGCTTTGCAGTAACAGCCAAAGCAAGCCGCCGCATCCACTGCGTCGAACGACAGAACACGGCGGCTTGAGATCATGAAATATCTGGGTACGACACGCGGGGCAACGCCCTGCAATCTGTCAGGACAGCACGTCCACGTGTGCCAGAATCCAGTCGGTGACGGTGGGCAGAAATTCCGGCGTAAATTCCTTCGGCAGACTCGTATATTCGCTCACGGCACCGGTGTCGGCGGCCTGAAACAGGTGATTGGCCCCCGCAATGGTCACCACGCTGTAATCTGCGTTCCCGGCTGCACTCAGCGCCGCGTCCATCGGCCCGGCGTTCTGTTCCGCGCTCACCTGTTGATCGAGACTGCCGAACAATGCCAGCACCGGGATGGTCGTCTTGGCCCAGTTCGGCGCGGGATCGTAGTCCAGGAAGGAAGCGAAGGATTCGGTCCTGTAGCTCTGTAGGAAGGCGTCGGTCTGACGTTGCGCATAGGTCTCAGCATCCGGTGCGCCGGTCGCCTGCTGCTGCGCATCGCTCATGGCATTATACTGTTCAATTATATGCTGGCGGGTCAGTTCGGCGGCAGTGTCCCAGTCGCGCTCCGTGATGGGGCCGAAGATGCTGTTCAAGTAATCCAACTGCTGCTGAATCTGCGCCTCGCTGGCCCCGGCGCTTTGCATAATCATCTCGTTCTGGCGCAGCAGAATAGACCGGCCATCCACCGCCGGACCCGCCATCGAGACAATGAAAGCCGCGCCGCTGGCCGGGTCCGCGCCGATAATCGAAGCATCCACGCCACCCTCGCTGTGACCCAGCACGCCGATCTGATCCGGGTCGATGTCCGGGCGAGTCTTCAGGTACTGGATGGCCGCCTCGGCATCCTGGACGAAATCGTAGATGCTGGCGCTGTTGTAATCGCCGCCGGATTGGCCCACACCGCGATCGTCGTAGCGCAGCACGGCGATGCCATTGCGAGTCAGATGGTCGGCGATCAACTTGAAGACCGGGAAACCCGGCACGACGATTTCGTCACGATCCTGCGGGCCGCTGCCCGTCATGAGGACGACCGCCGGGTGCTGACCCTCGCTATCCGGCACAGTCAGTGTGCCCGCCAGCGTGATGTCACCGTCGTTGAAGGTCAGATCCTCGACCTGGTAGGGCACCTCAGCCGCTTGCAGCGGACTCAGCGCATCCAGTACCGGCAGAAAAACGGAATCGTGCAGGGCAGCGGATTCGTCCGGCGTCGTTTGCAGCAGCACCAGATGCGACGTGCCGTTCACCTCGGTCAGGCCCAGATCAATCGCTGCCGTGATGTCCCCCTGGCTGACCTCAAGATGATAGAGCGTCCAGTCAAAGGCGCTGCCGCTGTAGCTGCCGGTGCTTTCCGGGGTGGCGTCAAGGCCAAACTGCGGCAGCAGCCGGGGCCAGATCGCGTCAATGCTCAGGGGGGCCGACTGGATCAGCAGCGTCGTGAAATCCGTGTCGCTGGCCTGCCGCCGGTAGGTTGTGACGCCGTTGACGCTCTGCCAGCCTTCGGGCACCGTGCCCTGAAGGCCGGAGGTTTCATCGCTGAACGGAACCAGATTAATCTCCTGTGCGAAGGCGGCCAGGGACATACTGGCAAGCAGCACCAACGCGCAGAGGCTTCGCAAGCTAAACTTAAGCATAGCTCTCTCCTATATTCAATGCGCGTCTATTTATAAAGGCTACAGGTCAAAATGGCGATGGTCGTTGTCTGCGCGGCAGGCACGATCAGGAACCGGTCCGCTTGCGATAGCCTTGAAAGATGCGCTCGACTGAAGCCCAGCCGATATACTGCGGCGCGGTCCAACCCGGCGCGGGGCTTAGCGCCTCGACCTCACGATAGGCATCCAGACGCACCACATCCCAGGCGTGAATGACACGGCCTTCGCCCACATACAGGCCCACATGGCCCCAGTTCTGGTAGCGGTCGAAGAGCGTGCCGAAGCAGTCATAGAAGACAAAGGCCCCTACAGGCGGCTCCTGCCCGCAATTTCGCGCGGCGGCGTATTCCTCGGCGGATTCATGAGCGCTGCTGCCGCCAAAAATCTCGACCTGATTGCTTATTTCATAGGCGTCCTCAACAAAGGCCAGACAGAGTGTGGCGTAGTCGGGCGAGCCGAGCTGCGCCTCTGCCCACTGAATGGCATTTTGAACGTATAACGCGAACGCATCACTCACCGAATCACCCCCTATCATGCGGCCAGGGCCAGAAAGCGCTCGACTTCATAAAGCGCGGCCTGGGCCGGTGGCGACACCTGCGGCAGCAGCAGATCAAAGGCGTGCTGCGTCAGTGGATAGGTGATGAGGACAGCTGGCACACCGCAATCACATAATCTATCGTAGAGCGCGCGCGTCGCATCTGTTGGTGTGATGAAATCCAGATTGGTCTGGATCAACAGCGTCGGCGGACAATCGGCGTGAACGTGGGCGACCGGTGAGGCCAGATCATAGACCTCGGGGATCTCATGCAGATGGCCGCCCAGCAGCGTATCAATTCGGCCCGCATCCTGCATGTCGATGTCCTTGTCTGCCGCGCCGGGCAGGCCGACTTCCGGTCTGGGCTGTCCGATGATACGCTCCTGATGCGTGTGCTGATAGACCGCTCGCAAATCAGTCGGGCCATAATACGAGACCACCGCCCGTACCGACAGATCGCAGCCCTGGAGGTCCACCGGGGTCAGCCGGGGATGATCGGGGGCATAAGCCGCCAGCATCGCCAGATGCGCCCCGGCAGAGGCACCGCCCAGCACGATATGTTCAGGATCGATGCCGTATCGCGCTGCGTTGGCTTTCATCCAGGCCACCGCCCGTTTCGCATCACCTACCATCCCGAAAATATCGACCTCCGGGCACAGCCGGTAACCGGCATCCATCACCACGTGCCCTTGAGCAGTCAACTGGCGGAAGAAGGGGCGCGTGCCGAAATCTTTATGCGACAGATACCAGCCGCTGCCATGCAGATAAATGAAGGCCAGGCCCGTCGGCGTCACGTCTTCCGGCGGCTGCCAGACGTCACAGAGCAGGTCGCGCTCGGTACCGGGGATCGTCCAGTAAGGAATATCGCGCTCCCAGCGTGGGGTGCCGGTGTGTGGCAGGCCCAGGCCCCACCGTCTCTGAATCAGGCGGGAGGCTTGTTCGGGCGGGATTTTGTGTTGCCAATCGACTCCATAAGCGAGCGCAAAGCTGGGCTGCGGTCGAGTCACGCGCCAGACGTAGTACGCCGATAGGCCCGCGCCCAGCACGCCCGCGATCACGGCCAGCGGCGCGCCGTACACCCAGCCCAACACTGCGCCCAGCGCACCGATGAGGACCAGAAATGGCGACAGCGCATGGTGCAGCAGCTGGGGTATCCAGACGACCATGAAATTGTAAGGCGGCTTGAGTTGCAGAAAAAGCAGTACGTTCAGAATCAGGCAGACAAAAGAGAGCAGGTAAGCTAAAACAATCATAGTGTTCCCCCCTGACGCAAGCCCTGTTGGCCTGCGCCAACAAATCGTATCAGGTCCAAGCTCAAGCGCGGGTGTGAGGCGTCGAGCCGGTCTACCTAATATACGTTTCAGCCGCCGGGGAGTTGCAGCGTCAGGCTAAATTGTGAAATCTAGAACAGCGCCAACTGCTGCGCAAGGCGGCGGCCATCGAAGAGGACATAGGGCGCGCTCTGATCCGCCGTGTGGATACCCAGCTTGCGCAGGTCGCCCAGGTCGCGCAGGTGAGTCTGGCGGCGCGCGCGCAGGATGGACTCGGCCCCTTTTAGCCCAATGCCGGGCACGCGCAGCAGGGCTTCGCGCTCCGCGTGCATCAGGTCCACCGGGGCGTGCAGCAGATGCAGATCGGCCCAGGCGCGCTTGGGGTCCACGTCCAGGCGCAGGTTGCCTTCGTTGACGAAAGGCAGTTCTTCGACATCCCAGCCGTAATCGCGCAGCAGAAAGCTCGATTGATACAGGCGGTGCTGGCGGACCGGCGCGACGGCGCTCAGATTCTCGAAGGGCGTATCGCGGATCGGGTGGAAGGCGGAGTAATAGGCGCGCGCCAGGCCCAACTGCCGGTAGAGCCGCTCGCTAAGCGAGAGCAGTTCCAGGTCGGTATCGCCCACCGCGCCGACGACGAACTGGGTCACCAGGCTTGCCAGCTTCTGGTGCGGGGCTTCGCGCTTGAGTTCGCTGGCCCATTGCAGCGTCCGCAGCAGTTCGATGCCGAAGTCCTTCTTGGGCGCAAGCGCTTCCAGCCGCTGCGGAGTCGGCCCTTCCAGGTTGACCGAGACGCGGTCGGCGATCTGCATGGCCCGCCGGATCTGGTCGCGCTCGGCACCGGGCATAATCTTGAGATGCACGTAGCCGCGATACTGGTACTTTTTGCGGATGATTTCGACCGTGTCGATGACCTTGTCCTGCGCAGTCACGCCGCCCTTGATGATGCCCGACGACAGGAACAGGCCATCGACCAGTTTGGCGCGCTGCATCTGGTCGAAGACGCCCGCCAACTCATCCGGCTTGAAGGTCTCGCGGCAAATCTCGGAGCGTCCGGCGCGGAAGGGACAGTAATAGCAGTTCTTCTCGCAGGCCGTCGTGACCATCGTCTTCATCACCGGCTTGGGGCCATGCGGCGTTTGCACATTGGTCACACAGGGCAGGCTTTTCAGGTCCGGTTGCTCGGTCAGCGGCTGCTCGCCCGCCGGTTCGAAGAGAGTCACATCACCCATTCGGGTCAGCTTCTGCACCACCCCCGGCTCGGAGCGGAAGTTCATGCTAGAGTCTCCCGTAGCGCTGCAAGGCCATCAGCACGCCCATCGTGACGATGGACTGCCATTGCAGCAGGTTGTGTTCATCCGTCCAGCCGCCGTCTTCGCGCTGCGTCGATTCAAGATGATCCAGGCAGCGGTCGATCAAGCCATCCGGCAGCGCCTGCGCGACCGGTAAATCCGGCGTCGGCGCAAACTGGAAGAGCGCATGGTACTGCTTTTCCGGCATCTTCTGCGCGCAGTCCACGATGTTTTCGATCACGGCCTGACGGTAGTCATCGGGGAAACCGTCCACGTTCATGAAGTAATCGTAGGCGTGGTAGGCCATGAACAGCCAGTCGTTGGCGCGAATCAATTCCGGGCTGTGAACCGTCTCGGCCCATTGGCGCGTGCGGTCAGCCAGCGTGGGCGTGACCAGGCCCAGGCGCGTCAGATTGCCGACGATGGAATCCGGCTGAGTCTGCCCGCCCCAATCGGCCCACCAGGGCGCAATCGGATAGCGCGTCAGGCTGGCCGGGTTGTGCAGCGTGCCATCGGCGTTCTGCACGCTTTCCAGCCAGACGACCGTCCCGGTGAGCAAATCGCCCAGCGGCAGGTCGAAATCACGGCTGACAGTGAGCAAATATTCCAGCGCCAGCGGGTGCGAATCCGGCGCTTTGATGTCATGTTCCAGGCCGTTGCCCCAGCCGCCATCGAGGTTCTTGTAGGGCATCAGACAGCGATGCACCCGTTCCAGCGGCTCGGCATCAAAGAGATAGCTGAACAGCGCCCGCTCCCACAGCGTCCCATTGCGAAACACAAAATCACGTGCTTTGGCAATCATCACAGACTCCAACCGAATATTTGTTCTCCCACACTTCATTATACGAACAAGTGTTCGTGCAGTCAAATACCTGTCATTTTGCGACCTTTTTGGCACAGCAGGTAATTTCCAGCAGCCTTTGCTCTGTGGTATAGTGGTAAACTGGTAATTGAAGTGGACACGGGTCACATGGGGCAACTTTTTAGCTCTGCTGATGGCAGCCAACGCAATCTCCGGGTGGCACTTTTCGTCATTATCCTGGCGACCCTCCCCTTCTACTGTCTGGGATTCATTTTGTGGGGTGCCGCCCCGGCAGTCCCGGCGGCACTGCGCGAGACCGCCACGCCGACTCTGCCCCCCAGCACCCACCTGCCGACCAATACGCCCTCGCCCACCAGCGAGGTGCTGCTGCCCTTCATCACGGCTACGTCGATCAGCCCATTGCAGCCCACGCCGCTGCAATTTTTACCGCCGGGGAGCAGTTTCAACCCGCTGCCGACCGTCTTTATCCCGCCGACGGCGACTCCGGTGATTGTGATCCCGACGGCAACTCCTGCCCCGACCCTGACGCCGATTCCCAGCGAAACCCCTGAGCCGCTGATGACGGCGACGACGATTCCCTTCTTCCCGACCGATACCCCCGACAACGGGGGCGGCCAGGAGAATGTCACCAATGATGAATCCTTCCTGCCGCCGCTGGACGATAGTGCGCCCACCCCGACTCAGGAAGAAGCCTGATTGAACGAGGAGACCCTCTGTGTTCGATCTGAAAGCCCATCTGAAGAGCCTTGTCGAATCCCATGCGCCCTCCGGCCACGAAGGGCCGATTCGGGACCTGATCCGCCGAGTCTGGAGCGACTCTAGTTGACGAGATGGATCAGGATGGCCTCGGCAGCCTGATCGGCATCAAACGCGGCGACTCAGCCGCTGGACCCGCCGCGCAAGATCATGCTGGCGGCCCACATGGACGAAATCGGCCTGATGGTGCGCGACGTGGTCGATGGCTTTGTTTACATTCATCGCATCAGCGGCGTCGATAACCGCGTGATGCCCGCGCAGCCGGTGCTGGTGCATGGCAAACGCCCGCTGCCCGGCATCGTCGCCAGTAAGCCGCCGCACCTGCTCAGCGCCGGGATCGCACTAAATACCCGACCTTTGACGATCTGGTGGTGGACCTGGGCCTGCCCGCTGAGGAAGTGGCCGAACTGGTCACCATTGGCGACTTGATTACGCTGGACGTGCCCATGATCGAGCTTCAAAACGGGCGTCTGGCAGCCAAGACGATGGATGACCGCGCCTGCGTGGCCGCGGTGACGGCCTGCCTGCACTATCTGCACGGGATGCAGCACCGTTGGGATGTCTACGCGACGGCCACCATGCAGGAAGAGACCGGTCTCAAAGGCGCGACGACAGCGGCTTACCGGATCCAGCCGGACATCGGCATTGCGCTCGACGTCGGCTTTGCCGCCGCAGTCCGGCGTGGATCAGGACGACGCGCATGGAGATGGGCGGCGGGCCGGGAATTGGCATCGGGCCGAATTTTCATCCCGGCCTGAACGCAGCGGCTCAAGGCGACGGCGGAAGCTTACGAGATCAAAATCCAGGACGATGTGATCCCCGGCGCGAGCGGGACCGATGCCTGGGCGATCCAGGTGGCGCGCGAAGGCATCCCGACGGCACTGCTGGAAATCCCGCTGCGCAACATGCACTCGCCGGTCGAGACGCTGGACCTGAAAGACATCGACCGCGCCGGACGTCTGCTGGCGCAGTTCATCGCCGGGCTGGATGCCGATTTCCTGGCCGCCATTGACTGGGACGATCTGAAAGCCACCGAAGGTTAGCCCTGGTGCAAAGCATGTTCACAGACCTGGAACATTGGGGGGCTGTGCCCCGGCACCCCCACCAGGAGAATATCTCCTGAACCTCTCAGGTAGTGTCCGGGTGGAATAAGTAACGGGGTGCAGGTAATTTGTTCCCTGCCGGGGTATGGGGCAGCGCCCCATAAACTCAGGCAAACTATCTCGATTTGCAAGAGGAGCTTGTAAATGACATTGATTAATCATCGGAACCGGGCAGGCTGAACATAATGATTCTAGAGGAGCTTTCCAACGCGGTCGGCATCTCCGGTGACGAGGGAGCGGTCCGCAAGTTGATCCTGGAGGCCATCCAGGACCATGCCGAATCGATCCAGGTTGATGCGCTGGGGAACATCACGGCGCTGAAGCCGGGCACAGCAGGCAGCGAGAACCCGCGTATCATGCTGGCGGCGCACATGGACGAGGTCGGCTTCATGCTGCGCGGCGTGGACAGCGACGGCTTGATCCGCTTCAGCAACATCGGCGGGATCGACGCGCGCATCCTGCCCGGCCTGCGCGTCAAAGTGGGTACGGCGCAGCTTCCCGGCGTGATCGTCTGGACGCCGATCCATCACAACCACGAGCAGACGACGGTCAAGATCAGCGACCTGCGCATTGACATCGGCGCGACCAGCCAGGACGGCGTCACCGCCAAACCAGGCGAAGCGATTGCCTTCGACAGCAGCTACGCCGAGATGAGCGCGCAGTACCGGCGCGGCAAAGCGCTTGACGACCGGGTCGGCTGTGCGCTGCTGGTCGATATTCTGCAAGGCGGCCCGTACCCGGTGGACATCCTGGCAGCCTTCACCGTGCAGGAGGAAATCGGCGTGCGCGGGGCGAAGGTGGCGGCGCAGAAAGCTTCAGCCCGATCTGGCGCTGGTGCTGGAGGTCACGCCCGCTAACGATCTGCCCGACCCGATGGCGGAGCCGGACGACCACGAGCATCACAGCCCTGGCGCGCGGCTGGGCGCGGGCCCGGCCCTGGCGGTCATGGATCGCAGCATGATTGTCGATCCGCGTCTGCTGAACTGGCTGCGCAGTACGGCGGAATCGGCGGGAATCGCCTACCAGTACAAGATGGGCGCTGCGGGTGGCACCGATGCTGGCGCGATCCACCTGACGAACAGCGGCGTACCGTCGGCGGTAATTTCTGTGCCGGGGCGTTACATTCACAGCCCAACGGCGATTATCCATATGGGCGATTATGACGCTGCCCTGCGGCTGGTGCAGGCGGCGCTGAAGAATCTGTCTCCGGCTGCCCTGGCGCGGCCCGAACCTGGAAATGGAGCATAACGTTGAACGACTTGATTAAACGCCTGGTCGAAACCTGGGGACCTTCTGGCTATGAGCATCGCATTCGCGCCCTGATTCAGGAGGAAGTGGCCGACCTGGCCGACGAAATTCGCGTCGATCCGCTGGGCAACCTGATCTGCCGCGTCGGCAGCGGCGGGCCAAAGGTGATGATCGCCGCCCACATGGACGAAATCGGCATGATGGCGACTTACATCGAGCCGGAGAGCGGCTATCTGCGCTTCGCCAACATCGGCGGCCTGATTAACAGCACGCTGCTGGGCAACCGCGTGCGCTTCGAAAACGGCACGCTCGGCGTCATCGGCGTGCCGGACAGCTTCGGCAGTGGTCGCACCAGCGTGCCCAACCTGGAGCAGATTTCTACATCGACGTCAGCACGGGCAACGGCGATGTCTCCCGGTCGAAGTCGGCAGCCCTGGCCGGGATGTGGCGCGAGTTCGAGGCGCGCGGCACGCGGCTGGTCGCCAAGTCGATGGACGACCGCATCGGCTGCGTGGTGGCGATTGAGACCATGCGCAAGCTGAAGAAATGACACCCAACGAGGTTTATTTCGTCTTCAGCGTGCAGGAAGAGGTGGGCGTGCGCGGCGCGACAACGGCGGCCTACGGCATCAACCCCGATGTGGGCATCGCGCTGGACGTCACCGGCACCGGCGATCAGATCAAAGACATCAAGATGGCCGTGCGCCTGGGCGAAGGCACAGCGATCAAAATCCATGATCGTGGGCTGGTGGTGCCGCCTGCGGTGGTCAAGTGGATGGTCGCGCGGGCCGAAGCCGACGGTATCCCCTACCAGCGCGAACTGCTGACCGCGGGATCCACCGACGCTTCCGCCATCCAGTTGGCGCGGGCCGGGGTGCCCAGCGGCTGCATCTCGATTCCCTGCCGCTTCGTCCACACCACCAGCGAAACGGTGGACAGCCGCGACGTGACCGCCAGCATCGACTTGCTCAGCGGGCTGCTGCGGAATCCGGCGGTGTTAGAATAAGACAGCGGTGAATGTACACGGTTCATTTCACTTGACTTCACCCCCGTTCGACGGTCCTTGAACGTCTCCTCGCCAATAACGGACAGGGGATTCAGGGCTGAGGTCAATCGAAACAATGCGTAACGATGCTGCGGCTGTGAGCAGAAGCTTTCGACTCAGATTGCGGCTTTTTATGTTACAGTAAGTAACAATGAACCCTGGTCGCACAGCGTTGAAGGCTTGCCCTCAGGCACGAGGAACTATCGAGCAAATCCATGATGGCGAACCTCCAACAACCGACAATGGATATTCTCAAGCTGCTGTCCGAAGTCTCGCAGCTTCTCACGTCGCTTGATCTCGAGACGGTCATGAAACGGGTCGTCGATATGATGTCCAATATGGTCGGGGCAGAACACGCCACCCTGTTT
This sequence comes from uncultured Chloroflexia bacterium, assembly GCA_963772595.1. GTDB lineage: Bacteria > Chloroflexota > Anaerolineae > Aggregatilineales > Phototrophicaceae > CAVYXZ01. The sequence goes on from CAVYXZ010000007.1 coordinate 1,568,802, forward strand.
TTGCAGGACGATGGCGTTATAGATTGGGATCACATCTTCCTCACGCGCAATACTGAGCATGAACAATCGCGCGTGGTCATGCGTGCCATCCTGGACGAGGGCCTGGCGGGCTGGGTCACGCGCAACAAGCAGAGCGCCCTGATCGACGATACCGAGACCGATAAACGCTGGATCAAATTCCCCGACGATACCGATTCGCCGCGCTCGGTCCTTTGCGTGCCCTTTATGCAAGACGAGAACGTGCTGGCCGTCCTGACTCTGGCGCACCCGGAGCCGAATCACTTCACCGAGCAGCATCTCGAACTGGTGACGATTGTCGCCAATCAGGCCGCCGTCTCCATCCGCAACGCTCAGCTTTTCCACGAGACCAAAGCCCAGCAGCACCAGCTTGAGATCATTCTCCAGGCCCTGCCGGAGATTCTGCTGGTGGTGGACCTCAGCGGCTGTATTCTGCGCATCAACGACGGCGTGCAGCGTCTGCTGGGCGGCGACAAGCCGCTGGACCAGCAGGACATTCTCGGCCATCACCTGCAAGAATTCGTCGGCCAGGATCAACCCGGCGCACTGCTGGCCCCGGCGCAGAATTACATCGCCAAGCCGCCCGCCGCCGACCGGCCCTGGTCCTTCGAGGCGCGCAGACGATGCGCAGGGGCGCGATTATCAGGTGGTGCTGTCCAGATGGCACAATGCCGGAATCGCACGCCGACGGCTACATTCTGCTGATGCACGACATTACCACCCTGCGCGATCTGTCGCGCTTCAAAGACGAGATGCTGCGGGTCGTCTCGCACGATCTGCGCAGCCCGGTGGCACTCATCATCAGCGCCCACGAAATGCTGAGCTTTGACCTGACCGACCTGGACGCCGATTCGCTGGTGCCGCGCTACCTGGAGATTATTCAGCAGTCCACCGAGCGGATGAGCGGGCTGCTCGACGATCTGCTGCGGGCCGATCCCTCGTCCAAAGAGCGGATCGACGGCGAGATCCTGATCCGCCGCGTGGTCGAGCGCGTCTGGCCGATGGCCGAACAAAAGCGGCAGACGCTGGACACTCGATTTGCGCTTCGACGACCCGGCGGTTCTGCTGGGCGACCCGATGCTGCTGGGCGAGGCGGTCGAAAATTACCTGACCAACGCCATCAAGTACACGCCCGATGGCGGCGACCATCAGCGTGCGATGCCTACGTCGAGGACCAGCGGCTCTATTATCTGGTGGAGGATAACGGCCCCGGCATCGCGCCAGAATACCAGGACCAGCTATTTGAGGCTTATTTTCGCTCGCCAGACAGCGCCAGCGCAAAGCAGAAGGGCTATGGCATTGGCCTGAGCCTGGTCAAGAGCATCGTCAGCCGGCACGGCGGCGAAGTGTGGATGGAAAGCAGCGGAGCAAAGGGCAGTCGTTTCGGTCTGTGGCTGCCATTGATCTAGCTCATGGCCGGGATCGATCAGGAAATTGTCCGTTTGTACGCCGCGCTGGACGAACTCACCGCGCGCCGTTACACCTTCAGCGAAGAAACCTACTTCAGCTCACCGAAGCGATTCAGGACAAAATCCGGCGGCTGCAATCCGAAGTGCCCGACCAGCGAAGACGACGAAATCCGGCTGGTCACGGTCATGTTCGTGGACATCGTCAACTCGACTCACATGTCGCTAAGCCTGAGCGCGGACGACTGGAAGGCCACCGTCGGCACGGCGCATAATCAGGTCGCCGGGCTGATCCACAAATACGGCGGCGTGGTCGGCCAGTACCTGGGCGATGGCCTGTTGTCCTTCTTCGGCAGCACCATCAGCCGCGACGACGACGCGCTGCGGGCGGTCCACTGCGCGCTGGATATTCAGGCAGTGATCGCGCGCTACGGCGAGGAAATCTACGTCAAGCACGATCTGGTCTTCAACGTGCGCATCGGCATCAGCACCGGGCGGGCGGTGGTGGGCCTCTTCGGCAGTGCCGATAACCGCACCATGCTGGCCCTCGGCACGCCGACCAACCTGGCCGCGCGTCTGCAAAGCCAGGCCACCGCCGGGGAGACGCTGATCGACGCCCAGACCTACCGGCTCGTGCGCGATCAGTTCATCGTCGAGACGCACCCGGCCACCATTATTCGCGGCTTCGAAGCGCCGGTGCAGTATTACTCCGTCCTGGGCCTGCGCGACCACCGCTCAACGCAGTTGACCACGCCCTACATCGCCTCCTTCGAGACCGAATTCGTCGGGCGCGAAGCCGAGATGAACCAGATCACCGACATTCTGAACCATTCGCTGCGCGACCAGCAGTGGGCGACGGTCACGGTGGTCGGCGAGATCGGCCTGGGCAAGAGCCGCCTGCTGCAAGCCGTGCTGGATAACACGCGCAGTTCCGCCTTCGAGACGATGGTGATTGTCGGCCACTACCAGCGCCGTTCCAGCAGTCTACAGCCTGCTGCTGGACCTGCTGACGACCCACTGCAAGCTCAGCGAAGAGATGAGCCACCAGGAGATCGAGCAGCGCATCGTGGCCTACATGCGCGAAAGCTGGCCGCACGAGGAGGCCGAAGCGACGGCCCACGTCATGGGCTATATGGCCGGTCTCGGCTTCGCCGACAGCCCGCATCTGCGCAGTTTGCAGGAAGGCAAAAGTGAGCGCAGTCAGATGGCCCTTGCCACGATTTCGCACTGGTTCCGCGCCCAGGCCGAGGCCCGACCGCTGCTGCTGCTGGTCGATAACCTGCACTGGCTGGATCATTCCTCGCTGCGCCTGCTGGAGTACCTGGCGCAGGACCTGGCGGCGCTGCCCGGTGCCTTGATCGCTGCCGCCCGGCCCACCCTGCGCGAACATTACCCGCAGTACATGCAGAATCGGCGGAGCGCTATCAGGAGATCGAACTGGCGCGCCTGAGCAATGACAGCATCGACAGCATCATCGAGTCGGTCTTCGAGCAGGTGGACGACGTGCCCGATTCGCTGCCGGACCTCATCCGCCAGCGCGCCGAGGGCAACCCGCTCTTTGTCGAAGAATTCGTCTACATGCTGATGGACAACGGCATTATCGAGCAGGATGCGCAGGAGCACTGGCGCATCAACCGCTTCCAATATTCGATGCGCAGTTCGGCCCTGCCGGATGGCCTGCTGGCGCTGCTGCAAACCCGGCTGGACGAGCTGCCGCCGACCGCTCGCCAGGTGATTCAGATCGCCGCCACCGCCGGGACCAGCTTCTGGCCTGCCGCGATGGTCGGGCTGGTCGATGAAGCCGAACTCAAGGGCGCGCTGGATACGCTGGAAGCACGCGGCATGATTCTGCCCCAGGTAGAGAGCGATTTCGAGAACCTCGCCGCTCACCGCTTCCGCCACACCCTGTACCGCGACGTGGTCTACTCCATGCTGACGCGCCAGCACCGCGCCCATTATCACCGCCATCTGGCCCGCTGGCTGGCCGAGCAAGTCGATGCCCACCCGGATTACCTGGACATCCTGGCCGAGCATTATCTGGCAGGCGGCCAGAACGCCGAATCGCTGCGCGCCTATCACGTCGCCACGCTGGACCGTTTCCGGCGCGGCATGATGACCGAGACGCTGGCGATGATCGAAAAGGGGCTGAATGCCGCCCGCGATGTGCCGCGCGAGATCGCCCTGCCCATCGTCAGCCATCTCTGGGTGATTCAGGCGCGCACCTTCAACGCGCTCAACCGCTTTGAGGAAGCCAGCGCCGCCAGCCAGACCGCGCTGATGCTGCTGGACGAACTGCCCGCTGACAGCATGTTCGACGAAAAAGCCACCGCCGCCCGCACGCTGGGCCATGCACAGGCCAGCCTGGGCCGCTACAGCGAGGCCTTCGACGCGCTCAACCGGGCCAACAGCCTGCTGCCGCGCGAGAATAAAGCCGAACACGCCGCCATCCTGCGCACCTTTGGCCGCCTGTTCCAGATGCGCGGCCAGTTGAACGAGAGCCTGGCCTACCAGCAGGAAGCCTTCGCCAGCGCGCAGGAGAGTGGTGACGAGCGCGAGGTCAGCCGGGTGATGTCGCTGCTAGGCACGATTGCGCTGGATCGCGGCGATTTCGCCACCGCCCTGGCCTACTGCGAGCAGGTGCTCCAGCGCAACCAGCGCGAGGGCAACACCTACTACCAGATCCTCGACATGCGCCAGTTGGTGCGCATCTATTACTCGCTCTTCGCCTACGACGACGCCCTGGCGATCTGCGAGGAGGCCGAGAGCTTGCAGGTGCGCATCCATTATCACGACCCGCTGCTGCAAGCCTTCCGCGCGCTGTGCTGGATCGAGTCAGGCGAGGTCGAGCAGGGGATGAGCCTGATCTCCACGCTGGTCCAGGCCGAATACCAGAACGCCGAGACCCGCAACAAAATCCGTCTGGCGATGCTGATGGCCCTGGCCGCCGTCGAGGACTACGCCGCCTGCTACCGGAACAGCACCGCGCTGCTCCACAGCGGCATTGAGGACAATCAACTGCTTCATGGCCGCGCGCTGATCTGGCAGGGCATGGCGATGAACGCCCTGGCCTACCCGGAAGCCCGGCCCACCTTAGAAGCCGCGCTGGATAAAGAACTGACCTACGGCGGACGCTACGCCTGGCGCTGTTATTATGCCCTGGGCGCGGCCAGTGAGAGCGAGGACGAGCGCCTGACCTGGTACGGCATGGCGCTCAGCACCCTCCAGGCGACCGCCAGCAGCCTGCACACCCGGCCCCATCTCCAGGCCATCCTGCGCCAGAACACCCGGATGCAGTGGCTGCTCGATCAGGTCCCCGAAGCGCAGCAGGAATAAGCTGCACGCGGTTTCAAAAAGTCCGTTTATAGCTTGTCTAATTAATGTTTTTAAGTATGGATATGCGTCATAATCGTGTTTAGTTCGGAATTGTCGTTCAAATCCCAAATTCTTAGGTCCCCGTTTTCGTAGCCTGATAATAAAGCACTGTTTTCACTGACGAACGCGAGCGACAAAACAGGCGAGGGATTCCCATAGAAAACATGAAGCAATCCTGATGAGTGAAGATCATAGAGTCCGATCGTTCCATCATCAAAGCCAACAGCGAGACGGTTGCTGTTGATAGCTAACAAAGATGTCGGAATTTTATGGCGTTCCTCGATCCGCGATATTTCTGTTTTCTGACTTATATCCAAAATCCTTATTGTTCCGTCAGCAATGCCCAGGATAACCTCATCTGAACTAACAGCAAAAGCTAAACTTGTGATCAATTCGTTACCTGTGAAAAATGATTCGTCGTACTCAAGGCTTGTTGAATCCCATAACTTCACCGTCGCATCTGTTGAAGCTACAGCCAGAAATCTGGAATCAGGGGAAAAGCGCATAGTCCAGATATGAGGAATTGAACAGCAGGATGACCTATGATCACTATTCATAAAAACGATATTATTCGGATCAAACGCCAGTTCATTTTTGGGGCCAAGTACCGTAATGACATTTCCCATACCACCCTTCGCTAAGTATTGCCCATGTGGAGAAATTGCAAGCGACCATATGAAATCCTCGTAATCTCCCTCACTCGGATATTCTGCTACGACAGATTTGCTTACGGTATCAAAGAAGATCAAGGTTCCATCGAAAAAGGCGGCAACCGCAAGAGTGGAATGGGGCACAAATTCGACTCCGGCTAGACCCCTGTTACCATCATGAACGAGTTCAGCACTCGTTTGTTCCTTAAGATCATAAAGCCAAATAATGCCCTCCAAAGTGCCGACAATTGCCAACTCATTATCATAGTCAATACTAATAATGGCTGCATCAAAGTCAGCCTTCTGCTCTGATCTAAACTCGCTTTGACCAAAAAACGATACTGCAAATGTCAGAGCCGCCAAATAAAAGACACAGATAAATGCAACTCTCATTTTTGCCTTCTCAGATAGCCCCTCGGAGACTGTAATTTGAGGCTATAGTCTTCGCGTTACTTCGAATTGTCAAGCAAAGACTGCTGGTTGTTCGGGCAACCCAGGCAAGCTTGGGCAGTTTTCGAATGCAGACAATCCTCGCCTTCTGGCACGCTACACCACGTTTCACCAGCCACCTGGCCCTAGCTGACCCTAGCCGAAAGCGCGCGGAACAGGCAGCCTCCAGGCCAGCCTGCGCCAGAACGCCCGGATGCTGGGGCTGCTCGATCAGATCCCCGAAGCCCAGCAGGAATAAGCCGCACGGCATTGCAGTTGATCGGAAAAATGGCTGTTTCCAAGTAAACTGGACGTATGGAAGGCTCAGACACCCGCCTGACCAGGCTCAGACCCGGTCGCCCGATCTCGGTTCGCGCTGCTGCGTGGCTGGCCGTTTTCTGGATGTGCGTTGCTGCGGTCGGCTTCTGGCCGGGGGAGCGTCCCTTGTGGCCGCCCGTGCTGGCGGGTCTGGCTGGCGCTGGCTTCCTGGTCCTCGCCCTGCGCGGCAGATCGGAGACGCCGCTTTTCGGCCCGGCCCTTCACCCCGTGAGTACGCAGCGCCGCATCCGCTGGCTGCCCGTCGGCCTGGGCCTGATCTGCCTGACTCTCGTGATGCTGCGCGGCGGCTCCTCTGTATTCTGGATGCAGTTTTTCCTGCTGACCCCCATCTACGTCCAGGCCACATTGCTCTTTGCCGGGATCAGCCTGCTGGTCGTGGGCCTCGGCGGCTTGCGCTGGCGCGATGTGCTCCGGCTGCGGCCTTTGCTCGTGAGCCACCGCCGCGAACTGATCCTGGTCATGACGATTATGGGCCTGGCCCTGGCGGTACGCGCTTATCAGATCGAAGCGGTGCGGATCCAGATGGACGAAGGACCTTTCATTTCCGCCATCTTGAAAATGCGCAGCGACCCAACGGTGCCACTGACAGCCCTGATGCACCCGATTGCCTCCTCAACCCGGCTCTTCCCCTTCACGCAGATGCTCTTTACTGATCTCTTTGGCTCGACCATTGCAGTCTTCCGGCTGGCGGGCGTGATGTACGGCGTCTTCACTGTCGGCGCGACCTACGGCCTGACTCGCCAGTTGATCGACCGGCGCACGGCCATTATCGCGGCACTGCTGCTGGCGACCTTCCCGCCCCACATTCACATGAGCCGCATCGGCATCTACAACATCGCCGATCCACTCTTTGGGGTGTCGGCGCTCTACTTTTTTGCGCGCGCTGTCCGAAGCCAGCGGCGGCTGGATTACGTCCTGGCCGGGGCTGCGCTGGGGATGCTGCCTTATTTCTACGAAGCAGGTGAGCTGCTTTTCCCGCTGCTGCTGCTGGCCTGGGGCCTCTGGTTGCGCTTCAGCAAAGGCCCATCCCCCAGCCGGCGCGGTCTGGCTGCTCTGCTGGCGACCGCCGTACCCATCGCCCTGCCCGTTTATTACAGCCTCGTCAGCTTTCAACTGCCGCTGTTCACCCGGCTGGATGCGACCCATGCCAGCACAAACCACATTCTGACGCTCCTGATCGCGCCCGACGGCTTCGCACAGCTGCTTTCGCTTTTCAAAAACAGCATCCTCCCGCCATTTTTGCATTACGTTCACACGCCGGACCCCAGCTGGTTCTACGGAGGCCAGACAGCGCTGGTGCTGCCCATCTTGGTCCCGCTGCTGCTGCTGGGCATCGTTTTTGCCCTGTGGCGACTCCAGTGCGGCGGCGTACTGCTGATTCTCTGGCTGCTGCTGACAGCGTTAGGCAACGGTCTGCTGGACATCAATAACTGGACGCCGCGTTTCGTCGTCGCCATGCCGGCCCTGGCGATGCTGATGGCGCTGGGTCTGCGCTGCGGCCTGCCGCTGCTGCTGAGACGTCCCCACCGCCAGCTTGTCTACAGCCTGGCGCTGCTGATCTGCGTCGTGCAGGTGGGCTACTATTTCGGCCTGCATCTGCCCTACTACCAGGAGCAGATTGTCTTGCTGCGGCGGCATTATGACGTGGTCTTTCGCACCCTGGCCCTGCCCGAAAATACGGATGCGATCTTCCTCTATGATGACAAGCTGCAAATCCCAGAGGTCTTTGCCTATGAGCTTTTAGAATTCCTGGGCGACAGCCATCCATTTCAAACCATGCCCGCAGCCTCGTTTGTTCCTGAGTCCCTGGATCATGACAAACACTATGTCATCTTTGTCGATCCTCAAGACGACGCTACGCTGGCGCGGATGGAGGCCGTCTGGGATATGGATGGGCCTCATTTCGACAGCCCGAACGTACCGGTCAGCGATCAGTATGCTGCCTACCGGGTCAGCCCCTCACTGTGGCGCAAGGCGGTCGAAACACCGGACTCCTGACCGGCGGGCTTGATGTGGCCCTAGCTGACCCTAGCCGAAAGCGCGCCGGGCAGGCAGAATCAGAGGCTAAATTGATTGCACCGACAGGTTCCCCATGACCCCTATTGCCGACATGACGCCGGCTGCCCGCGAGGGCATCTACCGCCGCAATTTCTTTATCTTTCTGGCCGATAACATCCTGTTCAGCGTGGCGATGGCGCTCATTGGCAGCAGCACCGTCATCCCCGATTTCGTCCGCCACCTGACCGATTCGGAGATCCTCATCGGCCTGTCCGGCAATCTGTTTCAGGTCGCCTGGGCGGTGCCGCAGCTGCTGATCGCGCGCCACATCATCCGCCACGAACACAAGAAATGGTGGTTCGTCGGGCCGAACATCCCGGTGCGCTTCGTGATTCTCATCTTCGGCGGCATCATCGTCTGGCTGGGCACGGAACAGCCCGGCCTCATTCTGGCGGCCTTCTTCATCTGCTACGGCATCGCGGGCCTGGGCGATGGGCTGGTCGGCGTGCCCTGGGCGGACCTCATCGGCACCAGCCTGGACAGCCGCTGGCGCGCGCGTATGTTCGGCTGGACCATCGCCATTACCGGCGTACTGCTGCTGCTGGTCGCCCCGCTGATCGGTCAGGTGCTGGGCGCGAATGGCCCCGGTTTCCCCAATAATTACGCCGTGCTTTTTATCGCTGCCGGGCTGTGCTTCGCCCTGTCGATCCTGCCGAATCTCTTCATACACGAACTGCCGGGCGGCAAGGCGGTGGCGAAGACCCCGCCCTTCCGCGAGTTCATCCCGGACCTGGGGCGTGTGCTGCGCAGCGACGTTCCCTACCGGGCGATGGTGATGACGCGCGTGCTGGTGGCCCTGTTTGCGATGGCGCAGCCCTTCTACATCGGCTATGCCACCGTTACGCTGGGCCTGTCGAGCGAGGTCGCCGTGCCGACTCTGCTGGCCTTGCAGACGGTCGGCAGTGTCTGCGGCGCGCTGCTGTATACCTGGCTGGGCGCGCGCAATAACCTGATGTACATGCGGCTGGCGCTGCTGGCCTGCGCGCTGCTGCCGCTCAGTGCCCTGCTGGCCGGGACCTTCGGCCCGCTGCCGCTCTACTTCGGCTTCCTGATGTCCGGGATCGCGCTGAGCAATCTGCTGATGGCCTTCCAGAACTGGGTCGTAACCTATGCCTCGCCGGATCAGCGCCCGATCTACGCCGGGCTGTTCAACACCGTCGTGGCCGCCGTCTCGATGCTGTCACCCATCCTCGCCGGGACCATCGCCCAGGAGGTCAACTTCGAGACGCTTTTCGTCATCGCCTTTGTGATGGCCCTGGCCGCGCTCTACGTCACCCTGCGCTACATTCGCAATGAGTACCCGGTCTTTACGCCGGAGGCCGTGCCTGCGGGGTAGCAGGGAAGCGGGCCAGCAATTCAGCAATTCAGCCTTGTAGCGACATAGCTGTTTAGCAAATTAGCGGCATTGTGGTTACTTGGCAGATTAGCAAGCGGATTGCGGCTTATTTTGAATGCAAAAGGCAAACGAGCCGACCAGCCGAATTACCGACAGGCTAACTGGCTATCCAGCTAACAAGCTCTTTGGCTGACATGCTGAAGGGCTGACCCGCTGACTGGCTAACTCGCTAATCAGCGTATATTTTCGGCTTAATCACCCGCGAGTGGATGCGGCCCAGCGACTCGCGCAGCTGCTCGAACATGGCCTCACCGGTGTAGGTGCCGATGATGGCCCCGCCGGACCCGGCGAACTTGGCGCTGGCCCCGCACTGGCGCGCCGTCTCGACCATCTGAATCTGCCAGGGCGGCAGTTGGGAGATGCTGCGGCGCAGGTCGAAGTTAGCGTCGATCAGGCGGTGGAGCGCGGGCACATCACCTATAAGCATGGCCTCGCGGCCCTGGGCGGCGATCTCGGCGAAGCCCTGCATGGCGCTGACCACCTTCTCCTCACCCCGGTTGAAGCGTCCGCGAATGTCGTTGTGATAGGTCTCGGTCGGCTCGCTGAGATCGGCATGGTAGGCCACGTAAAGCGGCAGCGGCGCGGTCACGTTCAGTGCTTCGTAGACGTAGCAGGTCATGCCGTGAACGTCGTGGGCCTGCGATTCAGCGAAATCCATGTAGACCATGCCTTCGTAGCACTGGATCACGCGGTCTTGCAGCCCGGCGGCGATGCTCAGTTCGTCGGTCTCGACCGCCAGCGCGAAGCTCGGCTGCGCCTCCAGCGGCATCTCAACGCCGTAGTAGGCCATCAGGCAGCGCAGCGTGGCGACGATAAGCCCGCTGGATCCGGCCAGGCCGACCTGACGCGGGATGTTAGATTCATAGCGAATCGAAAAGTTGCGCGCGTGCAAGGTGATGTCCTGCGCCTGGCAGTATTCGACAAAGCGCTTGATGGTGGCCTTAATCAGGCGAATGCCGCCGTAATAGCCGTGAAGCTGCACGTCGTTCGCCAGATCATAGATGGAGCGAAAACGCGCCCGGTCGTGTTCCGCCAGCACGATCTCGACCGAATCCCATTCGTAGAGCACCACCTCCGACCAGAAATTGCGCACGCTGATGGCGATGGTCTTGCCGTGATAGCCATCCGAGGGGTTGCCCAGCAAACCGGCCCGCGCATAGCTGCGCTTGCGAATCAGTTCCATGTCAATCAGCCTCCAGCATGGCGGCCAGGCTGGCCCGCAGCGACTCGCCGAAGCGTTCATCGGCCAGCGCGAACTCGACAAAGGCGTGAAAATAAGCCTCGAAGTTGCCGATGTCATAGCGTTTTTCGTCCTCACGCAGCCGCACGCCGTAGACCTTGCAGCCGTCCTGGATCAGCAGGCGAATCGCGTCAGTCAGTTGCAGTTCGCCGCCAATACCCGGCTCGATGCGGTCCAGCGCCTCGAAAATGCGCGGCGTGAAGATGTAGCGGGCCGCAATCGCCAGACGACTGGGCGCTTCCTCCGGGACGGGTTTTTCGACCACGTCCAGCAGTTCGAAGACCTCGCTATCGTCCTTAGGGCTGGCGATGCCATAGCGCTGCACCTCGGTGATCGGCACCTCTTCAAAGGCGATCACCGCTTCGCAGTCGTTCTCGTCAAAGCAGCGCTGCATCCGCTGGACGATGTCGCTCTCCGCGTTGAGGCCGATGATCGAATCACCCAGCGCGACGACAAAGGGCTTGCTGCCGACGAAGGAGCGCGCGCAGAGGACCGCGTGACCCAGGCCGAGCAGTTGGCGCTGGCGGGTGAAGAAGTAGCGCGCCTGGTATCGGTCGAATTCGAGTTCGGCCAGCAGGTCCTCTTTGCCGGTCTCGCGCAGGACCTCGACCAGTTCGTTGTTGGCGTCGAAGTGGTTCTCAATCGAGACCTTGCCCGGCCCGGTGATAAACAGCACCTGGTCAATGCCGACGCGGTGGAGTTCTTCGACGATGTACTGCACCACCGGCTTGCGGCCAACCGGCAGCATCTCTTTGGGCTGCGATTTGGTGAGCGGCAGCAGGCGGGTGCCCAGGCCTGCGACCGGGATAACGGCGATATTCATGGCAGATTCCAACCCATGTGCGGTCAAGAAATAAGTGCCGAGCCGCGTTTCACTGGCTCGACTTCAGATGAAAGCGATTGTGGCGATAGTCGGCGGCTTTGTCAACACTGCGGCTTGTTCGGCCAGTCCATCGGCGTGCAGATGGGAGAATCAAAAGCCCGCGCACCGGGTTCAGATGGGTGGCGGGCTGTGATTGAGTTCTACTGAGAGGCGTCGGCAGGCTTCGCCGGGGTATTCAGCGCCAGACCGTCATAGGGCGGGCATGAGGTATCAATGCGGTATCTGGTCGCCGGGGAAGATCAACATACGGCTGCCCAGGTCGTTGGCTTCCGCCAGACAGGCCACCTGGACATTATGATTCGCCGCAATGATGTCCAGCACGTCGCCCACTTCCACAGTGTAATCGCCGCTGGTCGAAGACCCACCGCCACCCTGATCTGCGCTGCTGGCGTCGCGCGCAATCGGGATTGCACCGTCATAGGGCGGGCAGCTCGCGCTGACACGCAGCACATCGCCGGGCCGCATCACGTTGGGGTTCTCCAGCCCGCTCTCATCGGCCAGACACTGCACCGATACGTCAAAACCCGCAGCGAGGACATCCAGCACGTCCCCGTATTGCACGGTATAGGTCGAACTCTGGGCGGCTGCCGGGGTCACAACGGCGGCCAGCAGCAGGATAAGCACTACAACTCTGCGCATGAGACATTCTCCTGAATAATATAATCATCGCGTCTTAATTCTAGCACAAGGCTAAATTGACGTTCAATGAGACTTTCAGTCTAGTGTGTATCTGCAAGACCCTGAAGTACACCCCTATCCCCGGCCCTTCCCCCGAATTCGAGGGAAGGGAGAAACCTCACGCTGCGGTTCTTGAAGTCCCTCCCTGAATTCGGGGAGGGATTTAGGGAAGGGTTGATCGCAGTCCTTGTCGATTGACAACCTGTGTGCATCAGCGCGCAAACACGCACTAAACACTCAAACGGCAGGCGGGCGTGATAATCAACTGGTTGCCCGCGTAGATTAAGTCCGGGTTCCAGATGCCGTTGGTCCGCATCAAGCATTCCGCCGAAGCGTTGAAGCGCGCCGCGAGGCGAGTCAGATTGTCGCCGGTCTGGATGATGTAGACTTCGTTGGACATAGGCGCACTGCTGCTCATGGCCGTATCGTCCGCCGGAGCCGCATCACTGCCCGGCACGGTCAGCGATTGACCACCGCCCCCACCCTGGCCCAGGCCAGAATCCGCCAGGCCGAAGTCGCGCGTATCTTCCATGTTGGAAATGATGTCCGATTCAATGGAGTCGTAAGGCTCGCAGTTGCCGGGAATGTGGATGATCTGAGCGTAGTGCAGCTCATTGGCATTAATCATCGCGTTCGCGCCCACGATGCAGGCCACCGAAATGTCATAGGTCTGGCCGATAACGTCCAGCGTATCCGCCCAGCGCACGCGGTAATCCATGCCGTCACTGGGGACAGTCGGGCCGCCGCCCTGGTCTTCCACCGGGGCCAGTCGCCCATTGGCGACGATGGTCGATTCGATCTCGTCGTAGGGGCCGCAGTCCGCCGGAATCAGCAGTTCCTGATGGTAAGTCAGCGCGTTGGGGGTCGCCAGTAGATTATTGGCCTCGGCGATACAGAAGACCGAAGCGTCATAGAGCTGGCCGATTTCGTCCAGTGTTTCCGCCCAATCCACGATGTGAGTTTGGTCGTCGCCTAATCCTGGGCGCGCACCAGCCCGGTCAGCAGCAGGCTCAGGATCAGCAGCGTGATGATCTTACGGCTCATAGGGATACCCTCCCGTGTCATTGCCAATAGCATCTTTGTATTGTATGCGAATTCTGTCATGAGGGATATTGGACGGATGGGCTATATAAGCTGCGAACAATTGAGGTTTTGTGATAAAGTCACGCATAGTGGGCGCTGATCTCCATGTTGAAGCTCAAAATCCGAAAAAAGTCCGGTAGTCTGGCAGAGGGTGTTCTGTGGCAAACATGCAAGCTGACGCCGACAAGCTAACCGAACGCGAACAGGAGATCCTATCCTGTCTGGCTGAGGGATCTATCCAACCAGGAAATCGCCAATCTCTTTCATCTCGCTGAAAAGACTATCCGCTGGTACAACTCGCAGATTTACAGCAAGCTGGGCGTGGCCAACCGCCAGGAAGCCGTCGAACGTGGCCCAGGCGCTCGGTCTGCTGGGTACTGCAATTGCGGAGGGCAAGCACAATCTTCCCGCGCAGGCCACGCCTTTTGTCGGGCGACAGCAGGAACTCGGCGAGATCGCGGCGCTGCTCAGGGACCCGGCCACGCGCCTGCTGACGCATCCTGGCTCCCGGCGGCATGGGCAAAACACGCCTGGCCCTGGCCGCTGCCGAACAGCAGGTAGGCCACTTCTCCGACGGTGTCTTCTTTGTCCCGCTTGCGCCATTGAGTTCACCTGAACATATCGCTGGCGCAATCGCTGAAAACGTCGGCTTCAACCTGTCCGGCAGCGAAGCGCTGGAACAGCAGTTGCTCAACTTCTTTCGTGAGCAACAACTACTGCTGGTCCTGGATAATTTTGAACATCTGCTGGAGGGTGCGGCTCTGGTCACGCAAATCCTCAAGGCCGCGCCCCAGGTCAAGGTGCTGGCGACCTCACGGGAGAAGCTCAATCTGAGCGGCGAGACAGTCTTCACGCTCTCCGGTATGCACTTCCCGACTTGGGAAACGCCGGAAGATGCGCTGGAATACGATGCGGTGAAGCTGTTCATGCAGAGTGCCCAGCGGGTCCGGCCCGATTTTGAACTTCAGTTGAGGATCTGGATTATCTGACGCGCATCTGCCGCCTGACCGCCGGGATGCCGCTGGCCCTGGTGCTTGTCTGCTGGCTGGGTGGACGTCCTGACATTGGATCAGATCGCCGCTGAAATCCAGCAGGGGATCGACATTCTCGAAACCGAACTGCGCGATGTGCCGGAGCGCCAGCGCAGTGTGCGGTCCACCTTCAACTATACCTGGGCGCGTCTTGACGAGGCCGAACGCGTGGTCTTTATGAAGCTGTCGGTGTTTCGCGGCGGCTTCACAGCAGAGGCGGCTCAGATCGTCGCTGAGGCGAACGCGCGTCACCTGCGCAAGCTGGTCGACAAAGCCTTGCTGCAAGTTCTACCCACTGGACGTTACGACATCCACGAACTGCTCCGGCAATATGCAGAAGAAAAGCTGATTGCAGATGGCGATCTGGCCTCTATCGAAGCTGCTCATACGGAATATTTCGCAGAGTTCATGCTACAGCGCACGCCCGATATCCAGGGTCGCAGGCAGTTGGCGGGCTTGAATGAAATCGAGGCTGATTTCCAGAATGTGCGGACGGCCTGGCAGCGAGCCACTGCACAGGCAAATTACCCTGCGCTGGACGACATGATGGAGGGACTGTGGCTGTTTTGCATGATGCGCGGACGTCAACGGGAGAATGAGGACCTCCTCGACACGGCGGCTGACATGCTTTGGCTGCGGAGCATGATGACAGGATCCATCCGACCCTGAAATCGACTTGGCTGTGGTGGATAAATACAGCGAAAGAGTCGTTCAGGCATGATCCCGACGTGATAAGAAGTCAACTGAAACGCTGTAAGGCGATTGCGCAGCAGCAGGGAGACGACACGACCCTGGCCCACTGCGTGATGCTGCAGGCCTGGTATGAGACCGTCGGGCCGAGGGTTGATCGGGACAAGGTGTTCAAACAGTATCAGGAAGCTATCGCGCGCTTTCGCGCCCTGGGCGATGACTATCAGGTCGCACGCACTCTCAAAATGATAGGCGCTCAATGGGTAGCCATGGGGGCGGAACCTGATGATCCTGTCGTCCTGGAAACGATTGAGGAATGGCTCAGCGTGACACGCGCCATCGGCGACAGGATTGGGATAGCAGATGCTCTGCATATCGCAGCGATTAAATGCAGACAGCCGCAGGGCGTTACGCCGAAAGCGCAACGTGGCTTGCTGAAGCCCGTCAGATTTGTAAAGAGATGGGTTATTTGCATGGGCTTGTAAACAGCCTGGTACCCCAGGCGTTCATGGCACTTTTTCAAGGTCAGTTTGAAGACGGCGCTTAGCCCACGCCGAGCAAATGATCGCCCTGGGACCACGATTTAACGCGCCGAGGCTGGTGCATAAGCGCGCGCGCCATACAGGGTTTTATTATGACCATAGAGGGAAATTACGAAACTGCCTTAAGTCTGGTAAAGCAGGCTGTGGAAGCAAGTTCCTATTATGGATTGCCCAATTTCGATCACACCGCCTGGCGAACTCTGACCCTCGCCACGCTCTGCATGGGCGACAGGACACAGGCCCTGCGCCATGCTCAAACCGGGCTGCGCGGCTTGATCGAGAATTACAGCGCGAGAGATGCTGCCCAGTGGCTGCCGATAGCGGCGCTTCTGCTGGCTGAGGATGGCAAGAAGGAATACGCGGTAGAACTGATGGGCCTGTTGTTCAGCCATCCCGACAGCATCACCGGCTGGCTGGAACGGTGGCCGCTGTGGTCGCAATTTCGCCAGGACCTAGAAGCGACGCTCAGCCCCGACGATTATGCTGCCGCCTGGGACCGGGGTACAGCTTTGGATTTGCAGACTGTCGTGGTACAGCTGCTGGAGGAGTTCAGCGAAGCGGTTTCATAATGACAGGTCCCTGAACCAGCGCCGTATCCGGTCCAGAGACCTGTGTGACTAGGAGCCGCACACTATGGGCGGCATCGGGTAAGCACCTCCATAATGTCATTGACCAGTTCTGCAAAAAACGTGCCGGGGTCTGTTGTCGGTGGCGTAATGGGAGGCGCATCCAGGTCCGGGTAGACCCAGGGCGGCAGAGCCTCAAAACAACGAGTCCCTTCGAGCCTGATGCGCAGATGATGTGTCACGTCCTCTACGTATATGGTGTAGATTTGGCTCTCGATGTCCATATTGCCGATGACAATGTCCGTCTTCGAAAGATGCCCAAGCACGATGCTGGCAGCGATCAAGCCGCCGCAGATCGCTAGCAGCAGTCCGGTCAGGCGCAGTAGTGTGGTCATGTGAGTCCCCCAAATCTCGACGCTTTTGCTGATCGGTGCTATTTCGTTACCAAATTCATCAGTGTGCTGAAGACCAGGTGCAGCCGCCGGACTGGCGCTGACTTCGGCTGAGAATCTTATCGGAGTGATCCGTCCACGCTGCCATTCGCTGGCTTGCTGGATCATCCGCTGGTGCTTTTCCTGACCGGCCTGTGTGTATTCATCAAACTCGCTCATCGTGTCACTCCTCTTCATGTTTAACGATGACATCACCATACAATCCTGGGCGTTTGACCGTCACCGGGCAGAGGGTCGGAAGCATGTCGGGAAAATGTTTGAAGATGTTTGAAAGGCCCGGTGGACCCTCAATGATTGGGCTTATTGAAATCGCAACCCGGCAAATTCGCGCGACGTACCTTACAATAGATAGAGTGAATCACAGCATCCGATGGAAAGAAGCCGATGAGACGTGGTACCGTCATCCTGATTGTGTTTATCCTGATCGCCGCCGCGATTGTCGGCCTGAGCCGCTTTTTGCAGAGCCAGCCGCCGACCGAATACACGGTGGTCATCAACCCGCTGGCCGAAAGCTGGCTGCGCGATGCCATCACGCGCTATAACGCGACCCAGCCGGTGGTCAACACGACCCAGCGTATCCAGTTCAACATCAGCGTGATGGATGACATGTCGATCTGGCAGAACACCAGCGGCTTCACGCTGGATAATCACCCTGCCGCCTGGATTCCGGCCTCGTCCGTGTCGGTCAGCTATTCCGACCGCTACACGCCTGTCACCGGCTCGCTGGCGCGCACACCGCTGGTCTGGGGTGGCTACAGTTCGCGCGTCGATGTCGCAGCGGGCAGCGATGCCTTCGACTGGACCGCCGTGCAGCACGCGGCGGCGACCGAAAGCTGGGCGGCGCTGGGCGGGGATGCGAGCTGGCGCTTCGTCAACCTGGCCTTCACCAAGCCGGATACCACCATGAGCGGCCTGGGTGCCCTGCTCACGGCTGCCGCCAGTTATCACGGCAGTGCCGACCTGACTGGCAACATCACCCGCGACACGGCCTTCCGCGACTGGCTGGCTCCGATAATCGCCAGCGTGTCCAATTTCCAGACTCTGGGGGCCGATCCTGCCGCCTCGGTAGCGCGCGGTCCTTCGACAGCGATGGCGCTGCTGCCGGAGAATCTCTGGCTGCTGAACCTCAAGGGCCTGACCGACGAAGCCGACAACTCCTTTGTCTTCAATTACCCGGCTTACCAGTTCATGCTCGATTTTCCGCTGGCTGCCTGGAGCGAGACTAACCAGGCCGACCCTGGCGAGCGATTGGCGGTCGAAGCGCTGGGCGCGTGGCTGATGGCCGATGCGCAGCAGTCCCGGATCACGGCCAGTGGGCTGCGTCCCGCCGCCAGCGAACCGACGCAGAGCGACAGCCTTTTCACCGCCGCCGTGCCTTATGGCATCCAACTGGCCCCGGATTACGGCAGCGAGATCCAGCCGCCCAGCCGCAGCGAAGCCTCCGGCCTCATCCAGTGGTTCAGCCAGCAGCAGCGTTGATGACCGCGCCAACCTGCGCGTCGTAGGGACAGACCGCTGTGTCTGTCGGCCAGGCTCGAGTCAGCCTTGATTTCGGCCCGCCGCACCGCTATGATTGGCGGTACAATAGAGGTTGTTATTGGTTTGTCCAGACCAGGTCCTGCGCGGCAGGATCTCCGAACCGTGTCAGGCCCTGACGGGAGCAGCACTAAGGAGTTAATCCTGGGTGTCGCAGAATCGCCTGGCCTGGGCAATCCCGTAACAATCTCTTTTTGTTGGAGAGACCGGGAAGCGTTTTGAAATCGATTCCGGCCCGCAGGGCGCGTCCTGTGTTGATTCTCATCGTCCTGGCGCTGCTGGGCGGCCTGATGCTGCTGGCGCTGGCTGCGGCGGCTGCCGCGCTTGTGCTGCCGAGCCTGCCCATTGAACGCAGCGTCACGCTGAGTCTAGACGGTCAGTCGCAGCAGATCACCAGCCATGCCCGCACGGTGGCCGAACTGCTGACCGAGCAGCAGATTCCCCTGGGCGATGGCGATACCGTCAGCCCGGCCCTGAGCGCCCCCCTGACCCCAAACCTCAACGTACAGATTACGCGCGCCCACAGCGTCACCCTGACGGTGGACGGCCAGTCCCAGGTGTACCGCACGCAGTTGACTAATCCGGCGGAGATTCTCGCCAGCGCCGGGCTGCTGGTCGGCCAGAACGATCAGGTGATCGTCGATGGGACGCGCGTCAACCCGCTTCAGTTAGGCGACTGGCCGGTCCCGGCGATGCGGATCACGCTGCGGCGGACCGTGCCGCTCAACATCGTGGACGATGGCAGCGCCTATACCGTCGAGACGACCAGCCAGTTAGTGGGCGAGGCGCTCTTCGAGGCCGGAATCACGCTCTACCTGGCTGATGCGGTGACGCCGGACCTGAACACGCCGGTCAGCCCCGGCATGACGATCGAGATTCAGCGGGCGCAGCCCTTGTCGATCAGTGCCGACGGCACCACAGTCGAAACGCGCGTGCGCGGCAGCACGGTTGCCGATGCCCTGGCCGAAGCCGGGCTGGCGCTGGTGGGACAGGATTACACGATCCCGGCGGAAGACCGGCCCCTGGTGCCGGGGATGCACGTGCGCGTCATCCGCGTGACTGAGGAGATCAGCAGCAGCGAGGAGCGTCAGCCTTACGAGACGGTCTTCCAGGCCGACGCCGCCCTCGAACTCGACCAGCGGCAGGTGATCCAGACCGGCCAGGAGGGCATTCTGCGCTCCTCAACGCGCATTCGCTACGAAAACGGCATCGAAGTGCAGCGCCAGTTGGAAGACACCAGCGTCGTGCAGGAAGCCCGCAACCAGGTGATCGCCTACGGCACCAATATCGTGCTGCGGACGGTCGAGACGCCGGAGGGTCCGCGTCAGTACTGGCGGCGGGTGCGCATGTGGGCCACCAGCTATAAGCCGGAAGCCCTGGGCGGCGATAACACCACCGCGACCGGCGCGACACTGCAAAAAGGCATCGTCGCATCTAACCCGGACATCATCCCCTATGGCACACAGGTCTTCGTCCCCGGTTACGGCGTTGGCGAGATGGCCGATACCGGCCCGATCTACCGGCCTCTGTTCATCGACCTGGGCTATTCGGACGCCGACTGGGTCTCCTGGGCGCGCTGGGTGGATGTCTATCTGCTGGCCCCGGTGCCGGACAATATCCAGTATTTACTGCCGCAAGGACAATAGCTTTATGGCTGTTCAAGACTCCCCCTCCGATCAGGACAAATCGGATCTGAAAACGCGCATCTCCGGCGGGCTGCTGAAGGCAGCGCTGGGCGGCGTCTTCCGCCTGATCCCGCTGCTGGGCCGCCTGGGGCCGCTGGGCATTCTGCTGGCCCTGCTGCTGATGATCGGCGCGGTCTCGGCCTTTGGTCTGCTGCTGATGCTGATGATGCTGCTGTGGAAGCAGTTCCAGGTGACGCCTGCCGGACAGCTTCTCTCGCTGGTGCTGACGATTGGCGGCGCGCTGCTGGCGGTCTACTTCTGGATCGGGCGGCAGGCACGTTCCGTCTGGGGCGACCTGCGGCTGATCCTGCTGGCGCTGGGATTGGCGGCGCTGGTCTGGTGGGTGTGGAATTCCGGCTTCTTTCACGAGGCACGGCTGAACTATATGCGCGCGCGCTTCGAAGAGAACCCGGTCTACTACGTTGGGCGGGTCTATGTGCTGATCGCCACGATTGTGACCGCGATCTTCGGGGCCGTGCTGGCGACACAGCGCTTCGTGCGCAATGCCTACCGGTCGCCGCTGCATTTCATCGCGGCAGTGGCGCGCCTGACGCTGATGGCCCTGGTAGTGATCGTGCTGGCCTGGCTGGCGCTCTCCAGCGGGCAGTTGCAGAATTTCCGCAGTCAACTGGCGGATGCGATCAATCCGCCCTGGCTCTACCAGGAATACGGATCGTCCGCCGGGGGGACCTGAGCCATGCTGGACCAGTTTCACCTGAATGTACCAATCAGCATTCGCCACGCTGTAGAAGATGATTTAC
Organism: uncultured Chloroflexia bacterium; assembly: GCA_963772595.1. Lineage (GTDB taxonomy): Bacteria > Chloroflexota > Anaerolineae > Aggregatilineales > Phototrophicaceae > CAVYXZ01. The sequence continues at coordinate 1,589,617 of CAVYXZ010000007.1, forward strand.
CCCTTCTGGAATGGCACGGCCTGATCACACCCTATCGGGAACTGCTGCACAAGGCCTTTGCGCGGGCGGAGGCCGGGGAAGTGCTCTATCTGGTGGCGGATCGCGGCGGCTTCCCGGTCGGGCAGGTGCAGGTGGACCTGACGAAGCGGCGCGATCAGAACACGGCGGTTATCTGGGCGCTGCGCGTGCTGCCTGCCTTCCAAAACCTGGGCATCGGGACCCGCTTGATCCGTGCGGCGGAGACGCTGATTGAGGCACGCGGTTATGCCCTGGTCGAGCTGAGCGTTGAGCAGGACAATCCCAATGCGAAACGGCTCTATGAGCGGCTCGGCTATCGGGTCGTGGCCGAGAATCTCGAACTCTGGTCCTACACGACACCCGACGGGGAAGTCGTGACGATAGAAGCGCCGGAATGGATCATGCATAAGCGGCTAAACGCGGATGGCTGAGACAGTTCCGATCTAATTTGGGGAGGATACCGGGTAGATCGTGGTCCTGCATCGCCGTGTCCAACGTCGATGCTATTTGATACCCTTGACAGCCCAGGCCCGTGCGACCAGGGCGATTGTTCCACCCGCCGAAATGGGTAACTGCCTCTGCAACTGCGCCTGCAATGCACTTCGCCTGTCATCGTCTAAGGCCCGCAGGTAGCTGGCGACAGAACCTTGTGCTCCGAGAAAGGGCAGCCAGTAATCGTCGAAGTCCTTGAATCGCGTTTGAATGTCAAGGGCCACAACGTCAACGCTGCTTAAACTCACCGATTGAAACAGCGCACGCAGATTATCCGGTTTGCAGATGGCAAAACGTTGACCGGCATCCATACTCTGAGCGGCGGGGTCCACTGCCATCGCAGCCTTCCAGAAGTGGCGCATCATGTCCATACGACCCCCGTAGTCCCAGACGTAGGCGGCGATGGTTCCACCGGGCTTGACGGTCTGTATCATGTTCTTCAGGACCTGCTGGGGCGAAGGCACGAAGTTCAGGAGGAGACCCGCAACGGCAGCATCGAATTGAGGCGTTTCGACAGCGATACTGGCCGCGTCTTCAACCCTGAATTCAATGCGGTGATCGTGAATGTGTTGACGGGCGTAATCGATATATTCAACGGATAAATCCACGCCGACGATCTTTGCCGGAGACATCTTCTGCGCGGTCACCAGGCTCAGCACGCCGGTCCCGGCTCCAACGTCAAGCCAGGTCAGCCCTGGAACAAGGTCAAGCCAGGCAACAAACTGCGGCGCAACCAGGCGGCTCCAGCGGCCTACATAAGCTTCGTAGGCTTCGGCATTGCTGAATATCCCATCGCTATCCGGCTTCACAGGACCCTCCCCCGCTTACGTTACAACGCATTCAGCTTAACACAGTTCTTTGACGCAGCACCGGGCCGATTTCGAGACGCTCCCGATCTATTTCGGGGCGGATACGTGGTAGAATCAAACAGGCACAGCGGTGCTGTGCCCCTACAAAGTCGTATTTGTGGCCCTGTGCCAGTTCCCTTGACCTTCTTCGCGCCTTTGCGCCTTTGCGTTGAATCTTTGATCTCAGGTGCTCTTGTGTTCCTTGAGCACCTCGCGCGGTTTGCTGCCTTCCTGCGCCGGGCCAACGATGCCCTCTTCTTCCATCATGTCGATGAGACGGGCAGCGCGCGTGTAGCCGATGCGCAGCCGCCGCTGTAAGAGCGAGACCGAGGCCTTGTTCAGGCGCTGCACCATCTCGACCGCCTGATCGTAGAGTTCATCGCGCTCGTCCTTCACACGGTCGTGCAGGCCCACCGAGCCGTTGCTCTCGCTCGCGTTATCCCAGAAGGCGGCCTGACCCGTCACCAGCGGTTCATGCTGCTGCGCAGGCGTCGGCTCCGGGGCTGCATCGTCCAGGGCAATCGACTTGATGATGTGCGGTTCGGGATTTTCTGCGTTCTGGCGCTTCCAGTAGTTCACCACATTGTCGATCTCTTCCGGCGAGACGAACACGCCCTGCAAACGCACCGGTGCGGGCGAACTGCCGCTGACGTAGAGCATATCGCCGCGCCCCAGCAGACGTTCCGCGCCCGGTTGATCCAGGATGACGCGGCTGTCCACACCACCGGCCACCGCGAAGGCGACACGGGCCGGGAAGTTGGCTTTAATCAGACCGGTGACGACATCGACCGAGGGCCGCTGCGTGGCGATCACCAGATGGATGCCGGTAGCACGCGCCAGCGCGGCGATACGGGTAATCACGCGCTCGGTTTCATCCGGGGCCAGCATCATCAGGTCGGCCAACTCGTCGATAATCACGACGATGTAGGGCATCTGCTCACGGCCTGCGGGCAGATGCTTGTTGAAGTCCTCGATATTACGCGCCCCGGCATCGCTGAACTGCTTGTAGCGCTCGTCCATCTCGCGCGTGACCCAGCGCAGCACGCCCAGCGTCCGCTCCAGGTCCACCACGACCGGCGCGACCAGATGCGGAATCCCGTTGTAGCCGGTCAGCTCCACGCGCTTGGGGTCCACCATGATAAAGCGGACGCGGTCCGGCCTGTTGTTGATGAGCAGGCCGCAGATGATGGCGTTGACCAGCACCGACTTGCCGGAGCCGGTCGTCCCGGCGATGAGCAAATGCGGCATGGCGCTCAGATCGGCGGAGACAGGCGTGCCGTCCACGCTCTGGCCCAGGCCGAGGGTCAGGGCGGATTTCGACTTGATCTTCTGGAACTCGTCCGATTCCATCACATCGCGCAGGCTCACCAGCGAGGCTTCTTCGTTCGGCACCTCGATACCGACGTAGCCCTTGCCGGGGACCGGCGCTTCGATACGGATCGACTTCGCGCCCAGGGCAAGCTGCAAGTCCTTGTCCAGTTGAGCAATCGCGCCCACTTTGACGCGGCTCTTCTTGCCCGACCGTGCGACCAGATAATCCGGCTCGACGCCGAACTGGGTAATCACCGGCCCGGTGTTGACCTCGACCACACGCCCCGGCGCGCCGAAGCTTTGCAGCGTCTCTTCGATAATGCGCGCCCGCTTCAGCAGCACCTCGCGGTCAAAATCGCTCTCCGAACCGGGGTTAAGCAGCGACTTATAATCGGGCAGCTTCCACTGCCGCTGTGAGCGCACCGGCTGGCTGCGCACTGGCGGTGTGGACGGTTTGGAAAAGACCGGCGTGGCAGGCGGGCTGCTGCTCGCGCCGTTGGTTTTGCCATCATCCGGCGATTCGCTGTCGAAGTTGATGACCGGCTGGCGGCGCGGGGGCGGCGTGCCTGCCGCAGCAACAGGCTGAACCGCACTGCTGGCATCGCGCCGGTCGGCAGGATAGGCCGTCTGATCTTCTGGCGGCGCTGAAGGATGATTGTTCTGGCCGCTGCGAATCGCGTTGAGCCGGTCGCGGCGTTCGCTGAGCGACTCGGCAGCATCCGTCTCAGGCGTGCTGCGTGCGACCGGGCGTGCCCAGACATTCCGGCTCTCTTCACGCGGAGTCGGGCCGCTGCCTTTGGGCGTGGCCGGGTTTACAGCCTCGACCTTGTCCTCGCGCGGCGGAGCTGGCAGCAGGCGCGGCTGCCGTTTCGGTGCTGGCCTGGCTGAACAGTGGAGCCTGCTGGGCAGTGGCGGGCCGGAGCAGATCGCCCACGCGCGGCGGGGATGGCTCGCTGGCCTGGGCTGACGCCGCAGGAGCCGTTTGCTGGGCTGCTGGCTGTGCGGGGGTCGCTGGCGCTTCATTGCTGCGCCGGTTGAACAGGCCGCCCAGCCGCCCGGACGACGTGTTCTGCGCCGCTGCGGGAGTCGTGCTGGGCAGCGAGGCCGCTGGCTGCGCGCTTTGATCGCTTTGACCGCTGCTGCGTCCCCGACCGGGCAGGCTGGGCACCGCGTTCAGCAAACGTCCCGCAGCCCGCAGCGGATTGTTCCCGCCGCTGCCATTGCTGCCCGCGCTCGTGTTGGCCGCCTCGTCGCCGACAAAGGCCGTCACCGTCTTGCCGCCCATCGTAATCGGGATCGGGCGCGGTTCTTCGGGCTCGACTGCTGGCCGCCGGGAGCGCCGGATTAGCCCCGCCAGGCAGTTCCGCCGCCGCCGGTTTACTGACGTTGACCCGCGAATCGACCGCTGCGGCCAGTTCTGCCGCCGCCATGCGTGCCCGTACCTGACGCGCCTGTGCCCGCCGCTGGCGCGAATCGACAAAACTGCGCCACAGGCTGATGAAGAAGATCGCCACTTCCGCCGCGCTGATGCGCAGCACCAGCATCGATGCCGATCAGCAGCAGGCCGCCCATCGCCACGATCATCCCGGCTTCGGTGATGTTCGTCACCAGGGCGAAATATAACTGCGACCCCAACCAGCCGCCGCCCAGGCCCTTGTTATAGGACAAGCTCCAGTTGAAGCTGAAGTTCGCTGGGGTTCGCCAGGTTAATGTTGGCGTAGGCCGGGTTAAAGGAATCGATAAACTGGAACAGCAGCAGCGCGCCGATGTACAGCAGCACGATACCCACCACGCGCACCGGGTCCAGCACCGGGGCTTCGTCGCCAAAATGGCGGATAATCAGCCAGATCCCGGCGGCGAACATCACCACCGGCACGGCAATCGCGCCCTGGCCCAGTAATTGCGAGAAAAAGGTGTTGACCCCCTCGGTGAACTGGCCTTTGGTGGCGGACATACTGCTGAAAAAGAGCGCCAGCGCGGCGAAAAGCAGCACCACGCCCAGAATATCCAGCTTGTTATCCAGCGTCAGGCCGCTCTCGTCGATGCGCGGCGCTTTGCTGGCCCGCTGCATCTTTTCGCGCGTGGTCGTGCGGCTGCGAGACGCGCTCGCGCTCTCGTCTTTCTTGCCGAAGGGCAGCGGAATCCGTGACAGCAGGCCGCCACTGCTCGATTGTCCGGCGGCTGTGCTGCTGCGCGCCGGGGTCGATGCGTTCCGGTTGCCAAAGCGCGAACCGCCAGTGGAGCGTGCGGCGCTGGTGCTGCCGGTGCTGCGTTTGCTGCTCGTCGAACCGCCGCCAAAAGGTGACGTCGAGGCAGGCGAGGCCGAACTCCTGGAACTACTTGTGCTGCTGGCCCCTTTGCCGCCGCCGGGCAGTTTGGAGCGCAGCCCGCCCAGCCCCTGCGTCAGTTTACCGGCAATGCCTCCCTGGTCAGATGAAGCACTCGACGTGTTGGTCGAGCGGCTGCTGCCGCCGGAGGATTGCCCCCGGCCAAAGCCACCGGGACGGCGCGGCGCACTGGTGGTAGTGGAGGCCCTGGGGCTGCTGCTAGCCCCCTTGCCGCCGCCGGGCAGTTTGGAGCGCAGCCCGCCCAGCCCCTGGCTCAATCTGCCGCCGACACCGCCGCCTGACGCGCTGGTATTGCTACTGCGCGTACTGCTCGAATCGCGTGACGCTGCTGCCCCGGCTGCTGGAGGTGTTGCTCTCCGACTCTCGGCTGGCCCCGGACCCTACCGCCCGGTGAGTCCCGGTCGAGCTTGAGCGGCCAAAGGGCGTCGAAGGCCGCCCCGATTCTATTGCGCTCCTCGCTGTCATCCCGCCCGCTGCTGGAGCGATTCGGCGTGGAATACGGCGGGCGCGAACTGGGCGGCGAACTTGCGTCCGAAGCACTGCTGCTGGACGAAAAGCGCTGCGACCCGTAGGACGGACGATCCCGGTCAGAAGCACTGGCCGGTGTGGACCGCTGTGACGAAAAAGGCGGACGGTCCCGGTCCGAGGCGCTGCCGGGTGTCGAACGCTGCGACCCGTAGGAGGGACGATCTGTGCTCGAACGCGGCGTATACCCGCTGCCCCGGCTCCCTGGTAAATTCGAGGTGCTGCGGGTCCGGTCTGCCGGGCCTACACTCCCTGGCAGGCGTGAGGCCGGGCGGTTTGAACTGCTGGAATCGCCAAAAGGCCGCACACTGGGCCGCCGGAGGCCAGATCCAGCGTCCAGATTCCTCGTCTTCGTCGTCGCTCTCGTCTTCCAGATCGGCATCGACGTCGATAGCGTCTTCTTCGTAATCATCGTAGAAATCATCGTCGTCGCGTTCGTCGTCGCCACGTCGTCTAAAGGTCATAAAACGCACCTTAGAACTAGCTTATCCAGATCGACAATTAGTCGATTAAATCATACCATACTTATCTTCAGCCTGCGATAAAAATAGCACAAGTTTTCTATTAGAATCCGGTCTACGTTCTTTTTGGTGATAGATTTGTGACAATTTGATGCGCTGTGTGTAATTCATGCTACAATGAAAATGTGACCTTAGGATCATTGACAGATGGACAGCCCAGCACATCAGTTATGGCGCATCAACTCTGAATATCAGAAACGGCTTCAGCAGGCGCGCACCTATCTGACATTGTTGGAAGACCTTGCGCTGATTTGTGGAGCCGATGCCCAGGCTCTCAACACGCTGCATCACGTCCGCGTCCAGATTGACGCCTTAGCCGACGAACACCGGCACTGGCGCTACCAGTATTATTACGACTCGCCCGATACCCGCCGAATGATCCAGACTCTACAGCGCCATCGCCCAGGCCCTCGACAGCTTCAGCGATATGCGCCAGCGTCACGACCTCACCCTGGCTGATTTGCGCGAAATGCTCTACCGGGTGCCGCGTCCTCACCCGGCCATGACCCGCGTCCCTACTGGCGACCTGTGGGCGATGACCGAATCCGCCATGCACAGCCTCAGCGGCTTCGACGATTACGTCCGCTCGCTGATCTAAATAGCTCTACGTCCCCAGGCCCAGCATCGTTGCAGAATTAAATCGACCATAGAAATCGCAATGAGGTGTAGGGGCGAACCGATGTGTTCGCCCGGCGGGAGGACACGCAGGTCCTCCCCTACCACATCTACAATATCCGATCTGTTTTCGTGAAGGTCACGAAACAATTGTCCCGGTGCCGCTCAGCTTTCACGGTACAATATTTACGGTTATGGACTGCGCCGGAGACGCGAGGGCATGAGCCGTATTTTCATCAACTACCGCCGCACCGACAGCGAAGGCTATGTCGGGCGCGTGTACGATCACCTCATCCAGCACTTTGATCCCGCTGACATTTTCATGGACGTCAACAGCATCGAACCGGGCGCGGATTTTATCCAGGCGCTGGAGGATGCCGTCGCCGCCTGTGACGTCTTTATCGCCATGATCGGCCCGGCATGGCTGACCGCAGCCGACGATCAGGGCCAGCCGCGGCTCATGGAGTGGAACGACTTCGTGCGCCTGGAGATCGCCAGCGCGCTGAAGCAGGACAAGCTGGTCATCCCGGTGCTGGTCGGGCGCGCTAAAATGCCCGCCCCCGACGACCTGCCGGAGGATTTGCAGGCCCTGGCCCGGCGCAACGCCATCGAACTGAGCCACCAGCGCTTCGCCTTCGATATGGGCCAGTTGATCGAGCGCATCAAGAGTGCCAGCCCGGCGCGTGCCGTCAAAGTGCCCGTCGATTCCGAGGCGATTCGCGCAGAAAGCCGCCGCGATCAAGGCCGTGCGCGATGATCTGGTCGGGGCGACCGACTCGCCGCTCTACAGCTTCCGCAATGAGAACCGCCTCTTCCCGGTGCTGGGCGCGGGCAATCCCGACGCGAACATCATTTTCATCGGCGAATCGCCGGGTAAGGTCGAGGCAGCGCAAGGCGTACCCTTTGTCGGTCCCAGCGGCGAGGTGCTGGACGAAATGCTCAACAGCATCGGCATCGACCGCGACGCCGTCTTCATCACCAATGTGCTGCTGGATCATCCGCCTGGCAGCCGTGACCCCCTGCCCGAAGAGATCGACTTCTATACGCCCTTCCTCGACCGCCTGATCGACATCATCCAGCCCAGCGTGATCGTGACGCTGGGGCGCTTCGCCATGGTCTACATGCTCAAAAAGCTCGATCTGCCGGAGAAACGCGGCAAGATCAGCCAGCTTCATGGCAAGCTCATCAAGGCGGCGATGCCTTACGGCGACATCCACGTCGTGCCGATGTATCACCCGGCGGTGGTGCTCTACACGGCCAGCCAGCGCGAGACGCTCAAGAAGGACTTCGAGAAGCTCAAGCTGTTCATTTAGCCGCGATTGTCATGGGGGCACCATGCAGGCGCTTCCATGGACTTCCTTCCTGCTTGCCATATGGCCTAGACCTCTGTACTCTCTTATGAAATCAGTGTGCGAACAGGACATTTTATTCAGGAGACAACACGAGGTGGATCAAATCTCGAAAGATCATTTTCTTGAGGCTTTTTTGTCGATTATGACCGAGACCTTTGAACACGGACGCGCGGGTTATCTGGACCGGGGAACGTCCATCTTCGAGACTCTGGCGACCCTCACGGCGGCGGAAGCGTCGCGTCCGGTTTCGGCTGACTGTGCCACGATTGCCGCCCATGTGGCGCATATGACGGTCGCGCTGGATTTCAGTCTGCATTTGTTTCGGGGCGAACGCCTTCAGGTCGATTGGGGCGAGATCTGGCGCGAGGTCCATGCGGTCACGGACGAAGAATGGCGCGCCAGTCAAGCACGCTTGCAGGAAATCTATGCGGCCTTTGTGGAGGTAGCTAAACAAACGCGCTGGCAAGACGTCCAAGAGATCGAAGGCGCACTGGAGGTCTTAACGCATAATGCCTATCATTTGGGCGAGATTCGTCATGCGCTGTGTACGGTCAAGCCAGATCGTTAAAGGCAGGCATTCCAATGGACAGCAATCAGCAAACCGGCCTCTGGGAGCAGTTTGGCGCTGCGATTGACTATCTCGAAAAGACCATTGACGCCTGCCCGGACTCGCTCTGGCTGGCTCCGCTGTGGCAGACACCGGACATGCCGCCGGAGTTCGCGCAGTTCTGGTATGTCAGCTATCACACGCTGTTCTGGCTGGACCTGTACCTGACCGGCGCTGAAGAAGGCTTTCTGCCCCCGGCCCCCTTCACTCTGATCGAACAGTACCGAGATGGCCCGCTGCCGGACCGCGTCTATACCAAGGCTGAACTGCTGGCCTATCTGCACGACTGCACCCAGCGCTGCCGGGCGACAATTGAGTCCCTGACCGACGAAACCGCCGAACGGCCCTGCTCCTTTAGCTGGGGCGATTGCAGCTTCTTCGAACTGCTCATCTACAATCTGCGGCACGTGCATGGTCATGCCTCCCAGTTGAATATGCTGCTGGGTCAGCACGGCGTGCCCACGCCGGACTATCGCACGCGAGTCACGCGCAAAGCCCGCTGAGGCCGGTTTTGCGAATTCTCTGCTTGCCACATCGCCTAAAGCTCTGTACGCTCTTATGAAATCTCATCAAGCATTGTGATAACCGCCCAGCGGATATGGCACCCCGTATCCCCACAAACGGTAGGGGCACAGCCTGCTGTGCCCGCTGCACAGTTAAATTGGGCGCACATCGCAGCAGGAGGAACACAGAATGCGCAAAGCCTGGCATGAGGTCACGACGATTCTGGTCGATGTCGCTACCGGACGCGCCCCGGCAGATCTGGTGATTCGCGGCGGCCAATGGGTCAACGTCCTGACGCGCGAAGTCATCCCGGCCACCGATATCGCCGTCGCTGCCGGACGAATCGCCTACATCGGCCCGGATGCGTCCTACTGCACCGGCAGCTCAACTCAGGTGATCGAGGCCGAGGGCCGCTATATGATGCCCGGCCTGACCGATGCGCACATGCACGTCGAGAGCAGTATGTGTACCATCACCGAGTACGTGCGCGCCGTGATTCCGCATGGCACAACGGCCATCTTTGCCGATCCACACGAGATCGCCAACGTCTTCGGCCTGGATGGCGTGCGCCTGATGCTCGATGAAGCGGCGCAGATGCCGATCAACGTCTTCGTGCAGATGCCCTCCTGCGTGCCCTCGGCCCCTGGCCTGGAACGCCCCGGCGCGACGATTGGGCCGGAGGACGTGGCAGCGGCCATGCAGTGGGACGGCATCATCGGCCTGGGCGAGATGATGAACTTCCCCGGCGTGTTTAACAACGATGCCAATATGCACGCCGAGATGGCGATCACCATGCGCGCCGGAAAGACCGTCGGCGGCCATTATTCGACCCCCGACCTGGGGCCGCATTTTCACGGCTATGTGGCCGGTGGCCCGGCAGACGACCACGAGAACACCCGCGAGATCGACGCCGTCGAACGCGCCCGGCGGGGCCTGCGCCCGATGATGCGCCTGGGGTCCGCCTGGTATGACATTGAAGCGCAGATTGGGGCCATCACCGAACGCGGCCTGGATCCGCGCCAGTTCATTCTCTGCACCGACGACGTTCACGCCGGGACGCTCATCAGCGAGGGCCACATGGACCGCGTGCTGCGCCATGCCGTTGATTTGGGCTGCGATCCGCTGATCGCCTTGCAGATGATGACCATCAACACCGCGCAGCATTTCAGCGTGGACCGCGACCTGGGCAGCCTCGCGCCGGGCCGTTATGCCGATCTGGTCCTCAGCGAGAGCCTGGACGACTTCGCCGCCAGCATGGTTATCAGCAACGGTGTGCTGCTGGCCGAAGACGGCGCGCTGCGCATCGACCTGCCCGCTTACCAGCACGACCCGCGCTTCAAGCACTCGGTCCACGTCAAAGGCAAGGTCACGGCGGAGCGCTTCCGCGTCCCGGCCCCGGCGGGTGCTGAAACCGTCACCGCGCATGTCATCGGCGTGATCGAGAATCAGGCCCCGACCGAGCATCTGACTGGCGGAACTGGCGGTGCAGGATGCTCAGGTGCTGCCGGATCTCGCGAACGATGTGCTGCGAGTCGCCCTCGTCGAGCGGCACCGGGGCACGGGCGAGATCGTCAACGGCTTCGTGCATGGCTTCGGCTTCAATGTCCCCTGCGCGATGGCGGCGACGGTGGCCCACGACAGCCATCACCTGCTGGTGGTCGGCAGCAGCGAGACGGACATGGCCCTGGCGGTCAACACCCTGGCCGAGGTCGGCGGCGGCGTGGTCGTCGTGCGTGAGGGCGAGGTGCTGGCCCTGGTCGAACTGCCCATCGCGGGCCTGATGTCGGATGAACGCGCCGAGATCGTCGCCGAGAAATCCGAGCGGATGCTGCACGCCATGCGCGACTGCGGCTGCACGCTCACAACGCCAATATGCAGCTCTGCCTGCTGGCGCTGGTCGTCATCCCGGAACTGCGCATCTCGGACCTGGGACTGGTGGACGTGATGCGCTTCGAGCATATCCCGGTGATTACCTCATGACGCCCGTGCCCGCGCAGAAATGGCGCAGTCTGCTGCTGCTCTCGCTGGCGGAACTGCTGGCGATGGCGGTCTGGTTTTCGGCCTCAGCCGTGGTCCCGGCCCTGACCGCTGCCTGGAATCTGGACGCCAACGGGCAGGCATGGCTGACCATGTCGGTGCAGATCGGCTTCGTCGTGGGGGCCTTCGGCTCGGCGGTGTTGACTCTGGCGGATCGCATTCCGGCGCGGCGCTTCTTCACCGTCTCGGCCTTCGCGGCGGCGGCCTGCACCGCGCTGATCCCCCTGCTGGCGCATGGGCTTGCGCTGGCGCTGCTGCTGCGCTTCCTGACCGGCGTGTTTCTGGCGGGCGTCTACCCGGTCGGCATGAAGATCATGACCACCTGGACCCGTGAGGATCGCGGCCTGGGCATCGGTCTGCTGGTGGGCGCGCTGACGGTGGGTTCGGCCTCACCGCATCTGCTGAACGTCTTCGGCGGCGTGCAGGATTGGCCGCCCGTGCTGTATCTGGCGGCAGGTTCCGCCGCCTTAGGGGCCGTGATCGCGCTGCGCTTCGTCTACGAAGGGCCCTACACCAGCGCCTCACCGCGCTTCCAGTGGTCGCACATCGGCCACATTTTCCGTGACCGTGACGTGATGCTGGCGAACCTGGGCTACCTGGGGCACATGTGGGAGCTCTACGCCATGTGGTCCTGGATCCCGGCCTTTCTGATCGCCAGCTTCGCCAAGACGGGCATCGACGCCGTCTTCGGCAGTCTGATGGCCTTCGCGGTGATCGCGGTCGGCGGGCTGGGCAGTGTGCTGGCGGGCAAACTGGCCGATCAAGTGGGCCGCACGACCATTACCACGATCTCGCTGGCCGTCAGCGGAACCTGCGCGCTGCTTATCGGCACGCTCTACGGCGGCAGTCCGCTGCTGCTCTCGCTGGTCGCGCTGATCTGGGGCTTCGCCATCGTGGCCGATTCGGCGCAGTTCTCGGCCTGCGTCAGCGAACTGGCGGATAAGCAGCTGGTCGGCACGGCGCTCACGCTGCAAACCAGCATGGGCTTCCTGCTGACTCTGGTGACGATCCGCTCGATCCCCAGCCTTCAGGCGGCGCTCGGCTGGCAGTGGGCCTTCGCCTTCCTGGCGCTGGGGCCGGTGGTGGGCATCCTCGCCATGCAGATTCTGCGGCGCTCCCCGGCGGCGCTCAAGCTGGCGGCAGGGCATCGCTAGCGCAGCGTCATACCGCTTAGGTCCGTTTCGCCAGCGCCTCCATGATACAATCAACCGTGCCAGGCCGCACGTCCCTCAGCCTGCACACACGACAATCATCATCGCCAGAGCCTCGCGGTTCTGGGCAAAAGACGTTTCCTACAGGAGAGCCTTGACATGAATACTGTACCGCTCGCAAACTGCGACCTCGAAGCTTCCGAAATCTCGCTGGGCTGTATGCGCATCGCCTCGCTGAGCAATCAGGAAATCTCCCGACTGATCCACACGGCGCTGGATGAAGGCGTGAACTTCTTCGACCATGCCGATATTTATGGCGGCGGGCAATCCGAAGCGAAGTTTGCCGAATCGCTGCCCATGACCGCGGATCTGCGTGAAAAGATGATCCTCCAGAGCAAATGCGGCATTCGCAAGGGGGCCTTCGACTTTTCCAAAACGCATATTCTGGAAGCGGTCGATGGCAGCTTGAAGCGCTTGCAAACCGATTACCTGGATGTGCTGCTGCTGCACCGGCCCGATGCGCTGGTGGAACCGGAAGAGGTCGCTGAAGCTTTCACCATCCTGCAAGACAGCGGCAAGGTCAAGTATTTCGGCGTCAGCAACCAGAACCCGATGCAGATTGCGCTGCTGAAGCGCTATGTCAAGCAGCCCATCATCTTCAACCAGCTTCAGTTCAGCATCACCAACACCGGCATGATCGACGCGGGCATTAACGTGAATATGGAGATCGACCGCTCGATTAACCGGGATGGCAGCATTCTGGATTACTGCCGCCTCAACGACATCACCATTCAGCCCTGGTCGCCTTTCCAGTACGGCTTCTTCGACGGTGTCTTCCTGGATAATGAGAATTTCCCCGAACTCAACCAGACTATCGACGAAATCGCCGCGGCTTACGAGGTCACGAATACCGCGATTGCGATTGCCTGGATTCTACGCCATCCCGCGCGGATGCAGCCCATCGTCGGCACCACCAACCCAGATCGTGTGAAGGCGATCAGCAAGGCCTCCGGTATCCGCCTGACCCGCGACGAATGGTACGCCATCTATCTGGCGGCGGGCAATAAGCTGCCCTGATCCCGAAGGTTTTAACTGCCAGCACTCACATAGCTCAGATCACTGAGACCGAGGTCGGCCAGCGGAACGGTGACTTTCTGGATGCCCGCTGCATAGGGCGCGACCTGATAGGGGGGAAAGTAAAAGGTGATCCCATCGGGCGCGAGGGTCCAGAACTGGAAGTTGGCCGCATCAGCCGTGTAGCCTTCGGGAAAAGTGGCATCCGCGCCGAGACGGTCTTCGAGCGTTTTCGCGGCAAAACTGGCAATCGTATCATAGGGCACCGTCCCCCCGCTGAAGAGGTCGGCGAGGGCAAGCTCACGCCCGGTGCTGAGGTCGAAGTTCATGGTCCGCAGGGCGGTATTCCCGTGTGCGCCACCGGTGAATTCGTAATCATAGAAAATCACGCTGATGAGCGAATCCGTCTGGGCAGCGATGTCATAGCTCACGTAAAGCTCCCAGTTAAAGACCGGGCTGGGCGCGAAGCCGCTGCTCTGGGCCATAGTCATGAAATTCTGGCGTACCTGATCGTAGTAGCTGTCCACTTCATCGCTAATGAAGGAATAGTCCACCAGTTCCAGGGGATACTCCATCTTCAGGTCAAGGTTCATATGCTGCTGGCACTGCCCGGTTTTGTCATCAATGGTGCCGTTGTGGCTGAAACAGAGTTGTTCTGCCGGCGTATCCGTCGGCATCGTATCCTGAGCCGAAACAGAGACGCCGAAGGTGAACATGAGGGCAATCAAAAGCACTGTGCGTCGCATGGTGGTTTCCTGAGCTTTCCTATCGCTAAACAAGCATCTGCCATAGTACACGCTGCACATTAGACGCCGGTAAAAATAAGCCCACGTTTCACCTGCCCTCGGCTTGCGGACTCTATGGGCAAAGGACAGGAACTTGAGCCTGTTCGGTGGGAAGGATCATAAGTCAGCAAGAATACGATCACAGTTTGTCAGTGGTTTTGCAGTCGGATTAGAGGTTTTCAGCAGCTTCCCAGTCTTCAATCTGTAAACCCGATACGCGGCTAAATTCACCGACGTTATGAGTGACGAGAATGAGGTCATTTGCCTGTGCAATCGCCGCGATGAGCAGGTCATACGGCCCAATGGGCGTTCCGAGACGTGCCAAGTCAGCACGGATACGAGCTGCATGGAAATGTGCTCGATCATCAAACGGCAATGATACAAAACGATCAAGAAACATTGCTTGCTCTGCCAGAGTCTTTTCAACAGAATTACTGCGCAGTGCTCCATAACGCAGTTCAAACTTGACCACACTCGACACACAAATGTCCGCTTCTGCCGTCTTGTTAAGGCGCTCGAACACTGCCTGAGACCGGCCAGTCAGATAGCGAATACAAGTATTCGTATCCAGCAGGTACTTCATTCTAGTGGCTCACGGGTTTCATAGTCGCCCTGGTCCCAGCGTTAAATCGGGGTGTCGCGCAAGGAGCCATAAGTTTGGCGGAGGAATTCGTGCCAGTCTGAGGCAGATGCTGGCTGCCCCTGTTGTTCTTCTTCCAGAGAATGCAGGAGTTGTTTGACCAAGCGCCATTTTCCAGCAGCGGGTAATTGTTCAGCTTCATGAATCAGATCGTCCAGCTTCATCATAGCGACAACTCCTGAAACTCCCTGCCAAAACCTTCTTCCCTCGTATGCTACACCACAAGCATACCTCAAGTAAGAACGGGCTTCACCTATCTATACGGATCAGGATGCGCGTGAGCGGTACGCGCGTGCTGCTAGACTTGGTCGATGCGCAATATCCAGCAGATGGAGACAGACACTGAACGCCGCTAGCAGGAGATCAAGTCTCAGTATGTCTTCAGGATCACGAGGTCTCAAGGTGAATCCGGCAAAGCGCCGATCTGACGCAGGCGGTCTTCCCAACCCAGGTGCTCGACCTCGATGTGCCCGGCGATAGTCAGCAGGTCGTCCTGTAAAGCTTCTGGGTCCAGCACATAGGACTGCACGATCAGGTTAATCAGGTCGTTATTGCTGTCCAGGACGAAATACTGCACCGTTGTGCCGCCCATATCGGGATCATTGATCGTCAGGCTGAAGACCTCGCGCGCGCCGACCTGAAAATCCTGACGGTCCACGATGCTCGTGCCCACCACATCCACCAGCGGCGGCACGATCACCGCCAGCCCAGGGCCGGGATCCTCCACCGTCGTCAGGTAAAAGAAGGCTGTCGCCGAGGTATCGCGGTCGTCATCCCGAATCAGCATGGGATAGCCGCCGCTGGTGGCCTGATACACCGTCCAGCCCGCCGGGAGTTCCAGCGTGTGCTGGAGATCAGGCCGCAGTGGATCGAGCACACGCCAGCGCTGAGTCGCCTCATCATGGATCACACTGCTGGCGCGCAGGCGGTCATAGAGGTCGGTCGCCGCTTCGGTCGGTTCGCCTTCGACGTTCCCGGCGATAAACAGCGCCGCCTCGCGCATCGCTGCCGCATCCTGGCCGTCGGAACGGTCGCGCAGGATCAGCGTCTGGCCCTGGCTGTCCTGGACATAATAGCGAATCTGTGGGATGCCATAGGAATCTTCAATCGTGGCGATGATGACCGGGCGCTCCCCGGCCTGCGCGCTTTCCTGCGCGACTAGAGTCTCATCCGGGTCCAGATCCGCCGCCACCACATCGTTGAGGCCCATGCCGAGGTAGGCATCGGGGTCCGCAGTGCTGCGGGCAAAACTGACCGCCAGCCAGTCATCAGGATTTTCGGCCCGTTCCAGCCGATGGCTACCCAGGCCGCAGTTGCAGACCCAACCCGGCGGCAGTTCGGCAGTAAACAGACTGGTCCGGCTGCCCATGAACGGAATACGCTGGCCGGACCCGGCGGAGACCGTCGCCGCAGCCAATAGAAGCAGCAATAGCGCCAGGAGCAGGTTGAATTTGCACAGGAGAGGCTTTGTTGTCGTCTGATGTAAGTTCAAAAGAATGTCCCAACCACTTTGTCACGAAGCTTTCACTTCATCGTAGCTGGAACATCTTACAGTTTTGTTGCCTGCGTCACAGGCAGAGCGCTCAAGCAGAGCTAATCGTCTTCGACAAAGGCCTGCCAGGGGCCGTGCATCCCGCTCTCGCTGACACCGTAATAAACGCGCAGGTTGCCATTTTCGCGCTGGACCAGGTCGTAGCGCATCTCACCCGCTTTGGCATAGCTGCGCCACAGGCCGATCTCGCCCTGCCACTGCACTTTATCGGCCTTGACCGGATTGGTCTCCTTCTGCGTGATGGCGTAATGCCACAGGCGGCGCGCCGAGGTGCGAGTCACGTTCTTGACGATATTGCCGTTGCGCAGATCGCGCAGGATATGGTACTGCGTGTCGTTGCGCTGCTCGGTGCCGATAATCTCGACCCCACCGCGCGGCGGAGTCAGCTCGCCGGGCTGTTCCTCTTCGACGACCGCCGGGGTCGTTTGCGTGCTGGTAGCGGGTTCCGGCGCAGGTTCGGCGGATTCGCGGGTCAATAATTCCTGCCCGGCCACCAGACTGACGATCTCGTCGCGCACAGCCAGCGAGGTATCGGCGTCATCGCGCACGTAAATCTTGTTGTCTTCGATAGCGTAAGGCTTGTCATCCCCGGCAGGCACCTGGAGCCGGATCACCTGCTTGCCCTGGCTGTCGAGCGAATCGACCTCGACGTCCAGTGTGGGCGTCAGCATCCGGCTGATCTCGCCTTGCAGCGTGTCGATGGCGTCCTGTACGTTGTCGATACCGCTCGGCTTGCGGCTGCGATCCGCGCTCACGCCGACGTAAATCGTGCCGCCGTTACCGTTGGCGAAGGCACAGACATCGGCCACGATGCCATAGAGCTTGCCGCCGCGCCGCGTCATTGACTCGTGGAAGGACTGCACCACGCTCTCGCCTTCCTCACGGGCGATCTCGACATAATCATAGGGCGTGAGACTGCCGGTGAAGGGCTTGGAGCGCGAGAAATCATTGCTCTGGAACATGTCCAGCAGCGCTTCGAAAGAGCGTTCGGGCAGTTGGACCTCAGTGACGCGGTCGCCCACGCCCAGGTTCTTATTCTTGTCGCGGTCCGGCAGGGCGTTGAGGCGGTGCGCATCCGACCCCTGAATACAGCGCATCCGGCGCGGGTATTCCGGCTTGGTGCCGGAGAAAAAGCGCGAGGTGCTGCTGCGGCTGCGGCTGGTGAGATCTGTCACTTCGAGCGCGTGCAGATACGGGTTCTGCGTGTAGGCGATGCGCGTCTGCCCGCCGAAATCCAGGCCGCGCATGGCGACCCCGTGCGTGCTGTTGGCGTGGGCCGCGATACAGATGCCACCGCCCTCGTTAATCACCTGATAGGCACGCAGCACATCGGCGGAAGCCCCCACCTGCGACGAGCCGACATCTAATGTCTCCAGCGGCACGTTGAGGTTGAGCAATATATGTTCCAACTGGCGCACCGGTGTCTCCGGCGAGAAAATGCCGAGAATATGGAAGCCGAAGGTCGCGGTAAATTCGAAGCCCGGCAGGACCAACACCTTATCCATCAGGCGGCGGTATTCGTTGAGAACGCGCAGCTCGTCCGGCTGCGCGCGGTCCAGGCGTTCAAGAAAGTTCAGGTGGTCGATCTCGCGCAGCATCGCCGTCCAACCCGCGATGGTGTTGTGGTCGGTAAAGGCGATAATATCGAGGCCGCGAAACTCGGCTTTGCGAAGAATATCGAGGTAGGAAACATCTGATTCCTGGTAATCGGCAGAAGCGGGGGTATGTAAATGTAAATCAACGCGATACCACTGCATCCGCGCTTTTTTTCTGGATGCCACGTAGGTTTATCTCTCCTGTATCCTGCGGCGCGTCAGGGTGCGATCAATTCGTTAAAGAGACCCGGCAGTTCATCAGGCTCGAAGGGTTTGACGAGGAAGCGGGTCGCCCCGGCTTCCAGGGCCTCTTCTTCCACATCCAGGCCCGAGGTCATGATAATCGGCGTGGCGGCAAACTCTTCACTGGCCCGTAAGTCGCGCACGACATCGACGCCATCCGTATCGGACAAATGGTAATCCATCAAGAAAATGTCCGGCCTAAAGACCTGCGCTGTCGGCAGCACATCGGCACCGCGCCCCGCCGAGTCCACTTCAAAACCATCTAATTCGAGCAAGGTCTGCAACAATTTGACCGTCGTCCGGTCATCATCCACAATCATTACTCTGGGCACGGCTCTATCCTCTCGTCGTACCGGTGTCAAACTGTTTTACATTATACAGCATATCCTCAGGCTTGACATGCCGCCAGCGCATTTCATCTTTGCCCATCAGGAATCCTGTCGCCAGCGGATTCACAGCGACTGTCTGCCTGAACCCATACTGACTCCGCCATCCGCTTTGCAGTATACTGAGATTCCGCAGTGGTCGTGCTGGCTCATCGCAAGTTGAATTTGGTTCATTGACTCACATGGCCGGGCCACACATGCTACTTCTTGCCATCCTATCGCTCAATAGAATAGGGTGCGTTTTGAGTGGCAAGGACATACTCCTATATGTATAGAGAGAATTCTACGGACGACAGAACCCTGGAAGGAAGTCATGTCGGAGAATCAGTTATTATTCGCGCTGTTTATTGACGGCGACAATGTGAACTCGGAAAAGATACAAGAAATTCTAGATCGAATAAGTTCGATAGGGAAAGTTCTTATAAAACAGGTCTACAATAACACATCCTCTATGGGGCATTGGGAGCCGATAATTGGCAAATACTCTTTAACCCCAATTTGGGTTCCAAATAATACAAGAAACAAAAACTCGGTGGACATTGCTCTAGTTGTTGGTGCCATGTCTCTGCTTTATGAACGCTCAGACCTTGAAGGTTTTTGTATTGTATCCAGTGATGCAGATTACACTGCTCTAGTGAAACACATCCAAACAAAGGATAAATATGTGTTGGGCATTGGAAACAGCAGTACACCCGAAGCTTTCCGCAATGCCTGCACCGATTTTGTAGACCTGGCGGAGTTGTCCAGGTCTGAATCACCTATTGAGCAAACCGTAAAACTGGCGGAAATAGTATCAACGTCAACTGAAGAAATCTCCGACGATGATTTGTTGGATATGTTCAGTCAGGCGTATCAAAAGGTTTCAGAAGAGAACAACCTTAATACAGAAGACGGGTGGATCCCATTACCTGATGTAAAGGCAGCGATGATAAACCTGAACCCAGGATTTCAGATGTATACGAGAATTCTGGCAGAAAAATTGAAGGCATTAGCCGAGGCTTCCTCCACAAGGATTGAAGTCCGCGAGCAATTAGACAGTAAACCAGTGTTTCATTATGTGCGCTTATCTGAAGATAGAGAAATCGATAAGTTTTGCGCTGCGTATAAACGTGCTGCTACCGAACGAGGAGATAAGGATGGCTGGGTGCAGTTGTCCGCTTTTGGTCAAGTGCTGCAAGTGTTGTTTTCGGATTTCGGGCGAATTGAATATAAGGGTGTGGCAAGACTGCAAAAAGTGATTGAAAAGATGAGTATCGATTATCCCGATATCATTGAACTTGATACGGAAGAAGAACATCCTAAATTACGCTTCAAGATCTAAGAACCAGGGCTTGATAATTCGTGCGTGACGCGGACTTTGTGTCGAATACAGTCGAATCAAAAACAAGATCACGCCGAAGGACAGGAATCAGGCAACGGCTGGGGACGCATTCCATTTCAAATTGCTGAAACCTTCAAACAGGTTGAAAAATCTAGCTCAACAACGTCGAGCCGCGCATCTCCATCGGCAGGCTGAAGATCATCACGGCCAGGGCGGCGACGAGCAGCAGCAGCAGCGCCCAGGGCACCAGCCCCAGCATGGCATCGCGGCGGTAGAGCCGGAAGGAGACCTTCTGCGCGACGAAGAGGCTCCACAGCAGGCCGCCCAGCAGCGCCACAATCTGCACCATTGAAATCAGGTTCAGGTCAGGCGTGCCGCCGAAGCGCTCCCACTCGCCCGTCTGGCCCAGGAACTCCTGGAAGACCGGAATGATGGTGCCGAAGGCGATCAACAGATGGAAGGTGTAATGCGCGATCCAGATGCCCAGACCGATGGGCACGAAGGCCGGGGCGAAGGACGCGACCGTCTCACGCAGGCTGAACTTGCGCATCGTGTTGGTCAGCAGGCGCGCCAGGGTGCCCGCCAGCAGGGTCAGCGTGACCGGGATCAGCAGGCTGGTCGTGATGAAGATCGGCAGCAGCCGGATCAGTTCGCTGTGGATGCTTGAAGGTCGTCGTCATCCAGTCTTCCAGCGCATAGACCGGCGGCACCATGCCGAAGGCGTTGGTCAGGCCCATCGCCACCAGGAAGATGACCAGGAAAGCGATGTCCCAGCGTTTGGGCCAGCTATCCGCGCGGATCAGTTCGTGACCCGGCTTACGAATGAAGAGACCGGCATTGTCATAGGGGCAGGCGCGCACACAGTCCAGACACATCGTGCATTCCATGTTGGTCGTCACCTGCGGCGCAAAGAGCAGCGTACCACAGCCGAGCGTCCCCTGCGGCCCGTGCTTGACCTCCGTCACGCCGTTGATGGGAATCTCGTCCACGCGGATCAGCGGCTCCGGGCTGTAACTGCCGTTAACGCACTCCTTGCCCACGCAATGGCGGCAGATTTCCGGGTCATGCACGCTGATCTGCGTCGGCGAAGCCATCGAATAGACAAAGTTGAAGGTCCCCAGCGGGCAAACATACTTGCAGAAGGCCGATTCGGTGAAGACGGCTTCCAACACAAACGAGGCCAGAAAATAGCCGATGATGACCCAGGCGGTCAGCAACGGGCTGGACCAGAGATCCAACCATTCATACAGCAGGAAGATGAAAAACAGCCCGGCGATGGCGACCCATTTATTGCGCAGCGCACGCGGGAATCGCCGTCCGCTGATGCTCAGGCGCTTGGCGAGGCGTGCGCGGGATGGTGAAGGGACAGCCCATGCAAAACAGGTTGCCCGCCAGCAGCAGCACCAGCACCACCAGCCCGCGATAATGTACCCAGGGCGCGACCGTCGCCAGATTGCGCGCGGCGGACTGCGGCCCGGTGAAGCCATCGATCAGCAGCAGCACGGCGATCACCAGCAGCGGCACCTGCATCAGCAGCCGCCCATAACGACTGCGCAGCGCCGGGCCGATAACCGGCAGCTTGAGTACGTCGATCAGTGTTGTGGGCCGGTGGATTCCTTGCTGTGCCATCGGTTTAGCCCGCGTCCTGGTCTGCGAACTCCTGTGTAGGGGTCGCCATATCCGTACTGTTCATGTCCATGGTGCCGGTCGGCTCCATCGTCATATCGCCCATGTCCGTCGCATCGGTCGCCTGCATGGTCATGTCGCCCATGTTCATCGCGTCGCCGGAGACCGTGTAATCGAAGGTCTTGCTGGCCTTCTCGCCATTCGTCAGTTCGACCGTGACCTCGACGGTCCAATCACCGGCCATCGTCCACTGGAAGGGGATCATGTACTCGCCGTCCGTGCCCTTGTCGGCAGTCTCAATCACCGGGACCATCCCGGCATGGCTCATGTCGCCGCGCGCCGTCACGGTCGCATCGTTGATCGGCTGATTATCCGCGCCCGTAACCGTCACCACCAGCGTGGCATCGCCCACCGCAGGCGCTTCCGGGTCCACGCGCAGATCAATCGTCACATCCTTGGCCGTCGTCTGGGCCTGTTGGCGGCAGCCGGTGAGCGCGACCAGCAGCAGCAGTGGCACAAGCGTCCAGGCTGAAATCTTCATTGTGGGAAACCTCCAGTTGAAATTTATCGCCCCATTCTAACGCCGCCAGGGCGAAAAGACATGAGTATCATGTAAGTCTCAAGTGGCGACTCGCTTGCCACCGAAAAAGCGAGTCAGCGCGTTCAGCGATTCGCCATAAATGACCACGAAAGCCAGGCGAATCAGCCCGGCAGGCAGGGTCGTGGTGCGGAAATAATGCCGCCAGATCAGGTTGGTCCCGCCGTAGCGTTCAGCCTGAAAGTGCATCACGGCGACGTGGTCGATAATCACCGTGCTGCGTTCGACGCTGTAGGCCAGCAGATGCGGCGGATCATAGGCGATGATGTACTCGCGCAGGCTAAAGGGGCCGAGGGCCAGGTAGCGAATCGTGCCGACTCCATCGCGCTCGGCGGCGTGCCCGCGGTTGAGATAGACAGCGGAGACGTAGGGCATCCAGTAATCCAGCTTAGCGTGATTGCTGACGACAGCAAAGACCGAACGCGGCGGCGCATCCAGGAAGGCGGCCTGCGCGACTTGCAGCGGGGCGCGCGTATAGGTGGATACATCCAGCCCAGCGATAATGCGATCCCCGTCCATGCCCCATCCACCTTTATGCGTGGATCCGATTATAGCGAGAGCGTCCCCGTTGACCAATCGCTTATTTTGATGTCCAATACACAGGCTGGCAAAATGTAATGACGGAATGATGACCCTCGCGCCCCTGTTGATTTTGCTGCTGTGCTGGTTTGCCCTGCGTCTGCTGGAATTCACGTCTGGCTTTGTCGCGCCGACCGCGTCAAATATCGTCTTCGCCTGCCTGCTGCCCGCCGGTCTGCTGCTTTTTTACGTTCCGGCCTCACGACGCGCGGCAGCGGCCCTGCTCCAGCGCGGCGAAATCATCGTCAACCGGCTGCGCCAGCATGTCGCGGCGGTCTGGCTGGTCCTGATTCTGCTGGGTGCGGGCGGTCTGCTGCTCTTCGCCAGCCGGGCACTGAACCAGGTGTATCTGGGGGACACGGACGTCTTCTTCTCTATCGTGATGACGACCGCCAATCCCCATAACCATCTTTTTTTTCAGGACCTCGCCCTGCGCAACATCAACCAATTTCAGCTTCACAACAACAGCTTTCTGTTCCTGCTGCTGCCTATCGCCTGGCTCTTTGGCCCGGCAGGCTGGAGCCTGATCCAGTACTTACACAGTCTGGCAATTGTGGGGCTGTGCTATCTGGGAGGGCGCAGCGTTGGCGAATACAGCCGCACCCACTTCCCGGCGCTGGTCGTCTGGGGGGTCACGTTCAGCCTGTTTCTGGCAACCTACCGATCACACATTGGCTTTTCGGATGCGCGTGTCGGCGCTTTCTTTGTTACGCTGCTGGCTTACGCCATCATCCGAAAAAGCCCGCTGTTCATCTACCTGAGCTTTGCCCTGGCACTGGTGTCGCGCGAGACCATCGCCCTGCTGACCATCCCGCTCATTCTGTTCATGGCCCGCGACGTGCTGAGCCGGCGGACGCGCCTCGTCCTGGTCGCAGTTGCTGCGCTGTGGCTGGTGGGGACCGTGCTTATTATGCGATCCCTGGGCGGGCCGCTGACGAATTTGCTGTTTACCGGCGACTGCAAAGCAGATACCCTGCTGTTCGGCCAGCTATGTCTGCAAAATCTCCAGGTCGATGCGGGTCTCAAGCTGGCCTACACGCTGCGGCTGTTGTCCTTCGCGCCCCTGGTCATCCTCATCTGGCCTGCATGGCTGATCCTGCTGCCTGATCTGGCGCAGGCATGGCTGGCAAACAGTTACGTCTACAACCTGAACTACCAGTATTACCTTGCTCCGCTGGGTCTGGCGATAGTCCTCAGCGCCTCACGCATCGGGCGTTCGCTGAGACAGCCGTTTCACATCCTGCTGGTAGGCTGGATTATCATGACGGGTCTGTACCAGTTCGTGACCACCATGTCGCTCTCGGTCTTCTACAGCGATCCGCCCCCCGCGCTGGTCACGCCTGCTGTCAATCTCATCAAGAATGGTGAATTCGACCAGGATCAACTCTACTGGACCCTGTGGGGCACGAACTCAGAGCCTGACCAAGCGCCCCGATGACGCAGGGGGCTTCATCAACTACGAGGCCCTGTACTTCAACAACCCGCATGTGCCGCAAACCGGTGGTGTCTACCAAACACTCGACTACACCTTCCCGGCAGAGTCGGCCATCGAACTGACCCTGGACCTGGGCAACACCTCCGCTGTCAGTAAGCCGCTGGAAGTGCTGCTCTATGCACCTGCCGATCCGTTCCAGCGTGTCTGCACCTTTGTGATTCCACCGGAAAGCGCCTTAGACACTTACGTGATGCGGGCACAACTTGGCGAAGTCTGGCACGGGCTGCGAGTCGCGCTCAACCCGCCGCCTGACGGCCTGCCGGATCTGGTGGTAGACAATGTTGATCTGCGTGTGCAAGACAGCCAGACCTATCCTGAGGTCGAGTGCATCGCCCCGGCAGACAAGACGCCGCTGGACAGCAATCTGATTCTGAACGGCGATTTCAGTCACCAGATGACCTACTGGAACACCTGGGGTGTCACCAATGCCTGGACCCGCAAGCCAGATGGAACAGGAAACTATGTCGATGTCGAAGCGCTGTACATGAACAACCGCTTCGAACCGGGCGGCGGCGGCCTCTACCAGGACCTGAGCTACAGCATCCCGGCAGACTCGATTCTGGCGCTCTCGATAGACCTGGGGAACAGTGCCGACGTAGCGAAATCGGTCCAGGTGATCTTGCGCGAAACGGTCACGGGCGAGCAGCAGGCCTGTGATTTCGACATTCTGCCCGATACAGCGCCGCAGCCCTATCATCTGACTCTGCGCACGTCCGACGTCTGGAACACGCTGCACGTGGAGATCAGTCCGGAGTCCGACGGCATTCCCGATTTGATCGTGGACAACGTGGATCTGCGCGTACTGCCCGGCGCAAGCGGCCTGGTTAACCCCTGTGCCACCCCGGTGAACGAGACGCCGCTGGGGACCAACCTGATCCAGAACGGCGATTTCAGCCAGCAGACGATGCACTGGGTCAACTGGGGCATTACCGACGCCTGGACCATGCAGCCGGATGGCGCGGGCGGGCTGGTCGATGCGCAGATGCTGTTCATGAACAGCCGTTACGAACCGGGCGACGGCGGCCTCTACCAGGATCTGGACTTCAGCGTCCCGGCCAACGCCGCGCTGGCGCTCTCGGTGGACATTGGCAACACTTCGGATACGCCGAAGTCGGTGCAGGTGATCCTCAGCGATACCGCCAACGGGCAGCAGGCGATCTGTACCTTCGACATTGCCCCCGGCACTGCGCCGCAGCCCTACCACATGCGTCTGAATACCCAGACACAGTGGATCAACCCGCGTCTGGAGTTCAAACCGGCAGCCGATGGCATCCCGGATATGGTGCTGGATAACGTGGATCTGGAGCTTGAGGCCGGTCAGGGGGACCCGGCGACCGTCTGCGACGCACCCGGTTGAGCCAGCCGCCTCGGATGGTGATGTTTAAGGCGGCCCCCTCACGAGGCCGCCCTGGTGAATGTCTCATTTATCTCACTGCAATCTCATAGTCAATTCCCGGAAAACTGACGTTCTCTGGCATCAGCGCAGCGTGGGCGTCCTGATCCCCCTTCAACACGTCCAGGAGAAAGGCCGTCGTGAAATGGTCTTTCAGGTCTTCGACACGCGGCAAATCCCATACCGCATCATACCCGCAGAAGTCTTTCCAGGCCGCCGGACAGTTTGCGAACATCAAATGTCCACCACCCTCAAACGCCACGAGTCCTTTTGTCTGGCTGCTGATCTGCTTATAAGCCCACATTGAATTGTACTCCGGCGACACAATCGCGTCCGACGTACCGAAGGTAATGAGGGTCGGGACCTGGATTGCGGCCATGCCCTCATCGCCAAAGGCATGGAGTTCACCGCCAGGGGAAACTGCAACAACAGCGTCAACGCGGGTATCCCAGAGGGCCGGGAAAAGTCCCGCCTCGGGATTATCAACGCTATACAGCTTCGCAAGTTCCTCTTCGTGGCCGACAAATTGGCAGCTTTCGGCGGCAAACTCTTCCGAGTCCTTGTCCGCACACCATGCACTCAATGCCGCCATGTCAAGCCGCGCGCCGCCTGCCTGAAGCGCCGTCGTTCCCCCGGTCGAATGCCCCCAGACCGCGACATTATCGGTGTCGATCACACCGACAAGAGGGCCACCGGTGCTGGTCAACATGTCGGCGTAATCGATAACGTGCATGATGTCCGCAGGGCGATAGTAGATCGACGCGATGTTGTTCGCACTGCCAACTTCGCTGGTTCCTTCGAACCCATCACGAAGTGCTGTGCCGACGTGTTCGACGCTGGCAACGACGAAGCCATAAGACGCGAGGTGCTCGGCTAAACGGAAATAACCGAAGCGTGATCCGCCCAGGCCATGTGAAATAACCACCAGCGGATAGGGTGCGTCGGTCATTGCCGGGGGAGCACCCAACAGAGCATGACCGTCACTAATGAGCGAAGTGTCTGGCCCGACAAGGTCGCTAACACCCATATCATAAACGACAGCCTCGGCAGCGCCGCCCTCATTGAGTGCGGGATACCACAGGGTCACCGGTGTTGAGCGATCTATGTTTTCCATAACGAATTCCATCGTACCCACCCAGTACGGGCCGTGCAGCGCGTAGGTCGGCGCATCTGGACGCAGACCAACCTGCGGCGGGCCTTCCTCCTGGGCCAGCATCGGTACCACAAACACGCATAGTAGGACCAAGCTGAGAAAATCCATCGCTTGTGCATTTTATTCACCTCTTTCCCCCCAAAACAAAAGCCGAAAGCGTCCCCTCATTTTGAGGTTAGGCTTTCGGCAGCTATCGAATGACTATGTAGTTTTCTGCCGCCGCAACGTAAGCAACAACGGCCATATTTATGGTACAGGATAGAGGCCGATCTGTGGTCATATTACTGGGGATACTAACGTCACTACCAGTTTTTCGAGTGTCACAGGAAATCAGGGCATGAACAGCATCCACAGGCGGTTAATCAACTGGCGGTATTTCATGCTCCAGCTTAAGAGGACCACCGTGAGCAGGAAGGACGAGGTCACGAGGGCGATCAGGCCGGGCGTGGGCGGCTGGAACTCGAAGAAGTCAGGCATCAGGTAGAAGCCCAACAGCACAACGATGCCGAAGACCGTCCCCAGCAGCGTAGCGATGCGGTGTTCCCAGAGCGTGCGCGGCTCAGCGAGATCAATGCCGAAGGCGTTCCAGAAGATCAGGATGCCGAAGAGCGTGGCGAAGATCGACAGGACACTGCGGGCGGCGACGGTGTTCAGGCCGGTGGCGAAATAGGACACGGCGAAGAGCAGCGCCATCATGGCCGCGCCCAGGAAAGAACCGGTCGTCACGTAATCCAGCACATCGCGCCGGAAACGTTCCATATAGGCCGGGCGCAGAAACTTGAAGGCCACCAGCGTCGCAAAGACGTTGACCGTGCCGAAGGTGATCCAGTTGATCTGAATCGGCGTGATCGGGAACGGCAGACTCATAAAGCCCACGTAGACGAAGAGCAGAATGTTGTAGAAGGTCTTGGTCAGGAACATCTTGACCGTGCCGAAGATCGTCTGCGTGATCTCGCGGCCTTCAGCAAAGGCGCGCGGCAGCGTGGACATGGCGTTATCCAGCAGGATGATGTCGCCGATCTCTTTGGTGATCTGTGCGCCGTCGTTCATCACAATCGAGAGATCCGCCGCCTTCAGGGCCGGGACGTCGTTGACGCCGTCGCCCACCATCGCCACATGTTCGCCGCGCTTGCGCAGCACGCTGACGATGCGGCGCTTGGTATCCGGCTCGATACGGGCGAAGATCATCCCCTGCACGACCGCCGCCTCAAAATCTTCCTCACTCAGCGCTTCCAGGTTGGCACCGATGTAGCCTTGATCGACCACAATCCCGGCCTGGGTCGCAATCGCCTTGACGGTGGCGATATTATCGCCGGAGATGATCTTGAGCTTGACATTCTGCTCGTGGAAGGCCCGCAGCGTCTCCTGAATATCCGGGCGGATCTGGTCGCTGAGCGTCACCAGGGCGACAGGCTCGACATGGCCGTTGAGATGCCCATCCATCGGCGCTTCGCTGCTGCGGGCAAAGCTCAGCACGCGCAGCCCCTGCGCGGAAAGCACCTCGGCCTGGCGCACAATGGCATCGTGGCCGCCGGTCAGCACGCGCTCCGGCGCACCCAGAATCAGCGTCTCGCCTGGCAGCACCACCGCCCCCCACTTGCGCGCGGAATTGAAGGGAATCTCGCGGATCTTGACGATAAATTCTGCCGGGGCATTCTGCTGCACATAAGCCGAGACCGCCGCCGCCGTGCCGTTCTTGTGGCCCAGGTTCTCGGTGTAGAGATGCAGCATCTGGCAGATGTCGCCGGGCGCATCGCCGTTCAGCGGCAGAATCTGATTGACCGCCAGCTTATTCTGGGTGATCGTCCCGGTTTTATCGAAGCAGAGCACCGTCGCGTTCGCCAGCGATTCGACCGCGTTGACCCGGCGAATCAGCGTGCGGTGGCGCGTGATACTGATCGCACCCAGGCTCAGCGAGATAATCACGATCAGCACCAGGCCATAAGGCACCAGACTGGTGACAAAGACAACCGC
The DNA here is from genome assembly GCA_963772595.1 of uncultured Chloroflexia bacterium. Taxonomy (GTDB): domain Bacteria; phylum Chloroflexota; class Anaerolineae; order Aggregatilineales; family Phototrophicaceae; genus CAVYXZ01. Next base: position 1,618,360 of record CAVYXZ010000007.1, read on the forward strand.
GTCCTTGACCCGTTCCAGAATGGGCAGCCCGGCCAGGCTGTCGGAAAGCCAGAGCATGGGGGTTAGCAAAACCATCAGCAGGATGGCAATATCGACAATCGTCATCACCCGGCGCTGCGTTGGCGTCATTGGGTTACGGTAGATTTTGGCCGTACTGGCAAGGCGGTTGATCGTGCTGGCCGCCCCGACGCGAGTTGCGCGGACAATGCCGGTCCCGGCGATGCAAAACGCGCCGGAATAGACGTTGTCGTCCTCGTCTTTGAGGATTGAATCCGATTCGCCGGTCAGGTGCGATTCGTCCATCTCCAGCGCATCGCTTTGCAGCACCACACCGTCCACCGGCAGCCGGTCGCCCGGCTCGATGGGCAGGATGTCATCCAGCACGATTTTCGCCATTGGGACGCGAGTGATGGTCCCGCCGCGATAGACGCGCACCTCCTGCGCCGCCAGCGCGACCAGGCGGTCCAGGCGGCGTTTGGCGATGACTTCCTGAATGGTGCCCAGCAAGGCATTACTGACCACGCTGAAGCCGGCAAAGAAGGCCACCGCGTATTCGCCGAAGGAGATAATGATCGCCAGCAGCGGGAAGAGAATCAGGTTGAAGATATTGAGAATATTATCGCGCGCGATATCCCAATATGTGCGGCCTACGTGCGGGTTATAGGCGTTGCTTTCGCCCCGCGCCATACGCTCAGCTACTTCAGCGGAAGTTAATCCGGTAAAGCTCGCCACAGTGGACTCCTGCGGGTTGTGAATGCTCAAATCAAATTCCGCGCTTCCTCAATACACGCAGCGGTGGCTTTCGTCGCAGCCTGCTCAGGAGGCGACACTCTCGCCTGGAAGCTCTGGCAGGTCAAACTGCGAGGTATCAACCCCTGCCGTGTCCAGTTCTTCCACGATCACTTTGGCGAATTCCTCAAAGGGCTGCGCGCCGACAATCGGGCGACCATTGACAAAGAAGGCCGGGGTCCCGGTGATACCGTAGCTGCGCGCATCGTTGTAATCCTGCTGGATCTCCGGGAGAAAACGCCGTTCCTCCATGCAGGTGTCGAATGCGTCGGTATCCAGGTCAAGCTGAGCAGCGAAACGGGTAAACGCGCTTTGATCGCCGGTAAAGGTGCCGGGGTTATTGTACAGCAGGTTATGATAATCCCAGAAGACCGAGGGGTCCTGCTCACCAGCGCAGCGGCTCGCCAGCGCGGCCAGCACTGAAGAATCGCCCAGGATGGGGAAATCACGGAAGACGTATTTCACGTTGTCACCGAAGGTGCTGGTGATCTGCCCCAGCGTCTCGGCATGGAAGCGGCGGCAGTAAGTGCAGTTATAATCGCCGAATTCGATGAGCTGCACGGGCGCATCCGCCCCACCGGCGAAGTAATCGCTGGTCGCCTGGACATCGAAGTGGCTGTCAGGATTATCCAGGCTGGGGCCGGTGTTCGAGGCGACCAGCCCGGCCAGGGTACCGGCCTGATCGGCCATTGCTTCGCTTAGCGCGTCGCTGACCCAGGAGCGGTTGGCCCGCTCCACTTTGAAGGCGGAATAGGCGCCGATCACGATGCCCACCACCAGAAAGACAGCGGCGATAAAGACATAATTGAAGGTGCTGCGTTTGATTACGATAAAAGGGGCCAGTTCGCCGGAGTCCTGTGATTTCACAGGCGCAGCAGCCTCTTCCGGCATGGCCTCAGTGTCCACCGTCACGTCTCGTTCCTTCGACTAGAATCACTTTGCATTTAGCATACCACAACAGTCATCACCATACGATTGTTGTTCAGCCAAAAATCATATACGATACGCCTATCGCAAAGCACAAGGAGATGCCTTTGAACGACACGCACGAGGGACTGATCGTGAAGGATCAGAGCGGCTTTTTCTGGGTGGAAACCGGCAGCGGCCAGACCTATATCTGCCGCCTGCGGGGCCGCCTGCTGGAAGCAGCGCAGCTTTCGGACGTCGCAGCACTGGGCGACCGCGTAACCATTCAGGCCGTTGACGACGAGACCGGCAGCATCGAATCGGTCGCCGAACGCCACAGCGTCCTCTCGCGGGCCACACGCACCGAGGGCAATCGCGGCGCGGGCCAGGCCGAGCGCGAGCAGGTGATTATCGCCAATGCCGATCAGGCGCTGTTCGTCTTCGCCGCCGCCAGTCCAGCGCCCAATTTCCGTATGCTGGATCGTTTCCTGGCCGCCGGGGAGAAATCCGGCATCGATTCCTTATATATCGTATTGAACAAAATTGACCTTGAAGACGCAGACCTCATCCGCCAGCGCTTCAGCATTTATACGAAGATGAACTATGAGATTATTTTTACCTCCGCGTTGGAAGGCAGGGGCGTCGAAAGCCTGCGGCAGGTCCTGGCCGGGCATATCTCGGTCCTGACCGGCCCCTCCGGCGTAGGCAAGACCAGCCTGCTCAACGCCGTGCAGCCGGGCCTGGGCCGCCAGGTCAAGAGCGTCAACGCCCGCGCGGAGGGTGCGCACACCACCCGCGACAGTGCCCTGGTCAAACTGGCGACCGGCGGCTACATCGCTGATACGCCCGGCATCCGCACGCTCAGCCTATGGGATGTCGAGCCGGAAGAACTCGACGGCTACTTTGTGGACATCGCCGCCTATGTCGAACACTGCAAATTCCGCAATTGCAGCCACCAGAACGAACCCGGCTGCGCGGTGCAGACAGCGCTTAAAACGGGCGAGATCGCCGAGAGCCGCTACCAGAGCTATCTGCAACTACGCGCTGAGGTCGAATCCACTTACGTCTATTCAGATTAGGGTGTGTCAGCAACACCCCCTCCCCGGCCCTTCCCCCAAATTCGAGGGCAGGGATTTAAGGCTTGTCCGGTATTAGAAATACAGTTGACATGACCTCTTTTGAGCCATATCGACCCCCTCCGGCGCTAAAGCGCCACCTCCCCCGAATTCAGGGGAGGGCTGGGGAGGGGTCACAGCAGGTCAGTAGAATATGTCATCGCATCCATAATACCGGACAACACTATTAGGGAGGGGTGGGATAGTAGACTTTGTCGATTACCAGACCGTTTCCATTCGTTTGCAGACAGCCCTGGCGACCGCTGTTCAGATCTGCGGCGGACGGAAGCCGTTCCAGGCGGAAACTTCGTCCGGCGCGCGCGGATCAAAGAGGATGAAATCGACCCGGCTCTCCGCGTGCAGGCTGTCGGCATAGAACAGCGCGGATCGTGACTGCCAATACACCTGAACCTGAGTCTCACGCCAGCGAACACCATCCGGTCGGCCCCAGGCAGCATAGAGATCACGCATCCGGTAATGCTGCGCCGGGATAACGCTGCGCAGGATTTGCCGCGTCGCCGGGTCAACATCGAAGTAGACCATGTCCACCGCCAGCGGCAGCCAGCAGCGCGGCCCGCCCTCATCGACCGGCGTGTGGCAGACCGTCTGCTGCGGCAGCGGACTGCCGGGGCGCAGGCTTTCTGGCAAATTGAGCAGCGGCGCGGGGTTCATACGCGCCAGCGTCGTCATCGCTATCATTAGGAGCGTCAGGCCGAGGCTCAGGCCCAGCGCGAGCAGGACCAGCCGCACGATATTTGCGGGTGCCCCATGCTCGGTCTCGTTGCTTGAGTCTCGACGCTGACTGAGTCCGTTCTCGAACTCCCAAAACCTGGAAACCACTCCGTTGCCTCCAGTGAAAGCAGTCCATATAACTGCTTTCTCCTGTGATTGAAGCACAGCCCGGACGACGAATCGCTGCTTTTCCGATACAATTAGGGATACAAACGGCGATACCCCATTCCAACAGCAGTCCAGTATCGGTTATGCTGCCACTATGAGACAGGTCTCAGGCAAGAGGACCGTATGAACACGAACGGCTCGTTCGGCGAATGGCTGCGGCAGCGGCGCAAAGCGCTGGATCTGACCCAGGCGGAATTAGCCGAGCAGGTCGGCTGCGCCACGGTCACGATCCGCAAGATCGAAGCCGACCAACGTCGGCCTTCCAAACAGGTCAGCGAACGCATGGCCGAGGTCCTGGCGATCTCGCTGGAAGACCGCGACTCCTTTATCGGTTTCGCGCGCCAGCTTGAACCGGCAGCGGCAGACGCCAACCTGCTCACAAATCTGCCACCGCAGCCCACGCCCTTCATTGGCCGGGAGGCCGAACTAGTACAGATCGCCGAACGTCTGGCTGACCCGCACTGCCGCCTGCTGACTCTCTTGGGTCCCGGCGGCATCGGCAAGACGCGGCTGGCCCTGCAAGCGGCTGCGGAGCACGAACGCGATTTCGCGGATGGCGTCTGTTTCGTCTCGCTAACGCCCATCGGCGCGACCACCTTCATCCCGGCAGCCATTGCCACTGCCCTCGATTTCTCGTTCTACGGCCCGGAGGAACCACAAGTACAGATTGTCCGTCACTTGCGCAGCAAGCAGATGCTGCTGGTGCTGGATAACTACGAGCATTTGCTGGGCGACATCGACCTGCTCGAAGCGCTGTTGACGAGCGCGCCCCGGTTGAAACTGCTGGCGACCTCCCGCGAACGACTCAACATGAAGGAAGAGTGGCTGCTGCCGCTGACCGGGCTGCCCTATCCAGCTCAGAATACCGACGATAACCTGCGCCATTACGCTGCTATCACCCTCTTTGTCGAGTCAGCCCGCCGTGTGCAGCCGGATTTTTCGCTTGATGACCATGAACAGGCGATGGTGGACCTTTGCCGGGCCGTCGAAGGGATGCCGCTGGGTCTCGAACTGGCGGCCACCTGGCTGCGCGCCATGCCCTGTGAGCAGATTGCGGCACAGATCCGGCAGGATCTGGATTTCCTTTCGAGCTCACTGCGCAACCTGCCTGATCGGCATCGCAGCCTGCGGGCGGTCTTCGAACATTCCTGGGCGCTTCTAGCTTCTGACGAGCGCGATGTCCTGATGAAGCTGTCGGTCTTTCGCGGCGCTTGTGATGCGGAGGCTGCCGGAGCGGTCGCCGGGGCGACGCTGCCCTTGCTGGCAGGTCTGGTCGATAAATCCCTGCTGCGGCTTAACGACCAGGGACGCTACGAGATGCAGGAACTGCTGCGCCAGTTCGCTGCCGACAAGCTGGCGGAATCGGAGCAGGTTGTGGAGGTCCGAAATTATCATTTGCAGTACTTCTTAGAGCTGGCTGAAGTACTCGAACCTCAATTCTTTGGACCACGCCATCTGCCATCCCTGAATCGGTTGGAAACTGAACACGATAATTTCCGGGCAGCGCTGGATTGGGCTGCCGAGTCCGGGGACATTGAGGGCGGCCTGCGTCTGGCGGGCGCGCTGGGTTGGTTCTGGAACCGGCGCAGCTATATGCGGGAGGGCCGTAATTGGCTAGAGACCTTTTTGGAAGCAGGCGTTGAGGACTCGCCTCCGGCGCGGGCGAAAGCTTTGCATCACCTGTTGGAACTCAGTGCTGAGCTTGGCGATCTCGCCTACGCATCGGCAGTGTTTGAGCAAGCATTGGACCTGGTGCGAGATCTGGAAGATCAGCGTATTAAGGCCTGGCTTTTATGCAGCCTGGGATCTTTGCGTCTGGCGTCCGCAACCCCCCGGATGGCCTGATACTGCTGGAAGAAGCGCTGGCGCTTTTCAGACAGATTGGCGATCAGTGGGGCATCTGCGAGGCACTCCTGCGCCTCGGAATGCCAGCCTTCATTGACGGTCGCTTCGAGCAGGCGGAAGCACTGCGGGCCGAAGCGATCAAGTTGGCGCGCCAGGCCGGTGACGCCAGTGTGCTCTCATGGACATTGTTCTGGGCTGCCGTACAAAGCAATCCTGCGGACAGCAACAAGCAGCGCAAGACGCAATTGTACCAGGAGAGCCTGTCCCTGTTCCGTATGCTGGGTTTTAAAAATGGCATGAGTCTGGCCCTATCCCGGCTGTCTGATGAAGCGTTCTCGCGGGGTGAGACCGAGCAGGCGGTGCTGCTGCTCGCCCAGAGCCTCCTGCTGGCACATCAGACAGGCAAATTGAGCAGTATCCTGGGGGGGCTGCTCCGTATCGTAGAGCAATCCATTGCCGGTGGAGAAGCGGCGCGGGCCGCGCGACTCCTCGGCGCAATGAACCAACAGATTTCGGCAGAATACGGTAGTGGCTGTAATTATGTTAACTTTGAGAAACGGCACTATGAGCAGTCGCTGGACAGCACGCGCGGCCTGCTGGATGACGCTGCATTCGCCGCTGCCTTTGCCGAAGGACAGTTGATGAGTTTGGAGGAGGCAGTTGCCTTCGCGCTGGCGAATATGAGAGAGGTTACAAGGCTAGAGGTTTAGCAATTTGACGGTGGCATATGAAGCTCGATGGCTCATTTGGCAATTGGCTCCGACAGCGGCGCAAAGCGCTGGATATGACCCAGGCGGAGTTGGCCGAACAGGTCGGCTGCGCGACGGTCACGATCCGCAAGATCGAAGCCGACGAACGCCGCCCCTCCAAGCAGATCAGCGAACGCATGGCCGAGGTGCTGGCGATCTCGCTGGAGGACCAGGAGTCTGTTCATTGCCTTCGCCCGCCAGCTTGAACCGGCAGCCGAAGAAGAACTCTTGCGCACAAACCTGCCACCGCAGCCCACACCCTTCATTGGCCGGGAGGCCGAACTGGCGCAGATCGCGGAGCGCCTGGCTGACCCGCACTGCCGCCTGCTGACGCTGGTTGGCCCCGGCGGCATCGGCAAGACGCGGCTGGCCCTGCAAGCGGCTGACCAGCACGCGCGCGACTTCGCCGACGGCGTTTATTTCGTCTCGCTGACGCCCATCGGCGCGACCACCTTCATCCCGGCAGCCATTGCGGATGCGCTTGAGCTGTCGCTTTACGGCCAGGAGACGCCCGAAACTCAACTCATCAATATGATGCGCGGCAGGGAAATGCTGCTGCTGTTGGATAACTACGAGCATCTGTTGGGCGGCACAGGTTTGCTGGCGGACCTGCTGGCCTATGCGCCCCACCTTAAACTGATTGTCACCTCGCGCGAACGGCTCAACCTGCGCGAAGAGTGGCTGCTGCCCATTAAAGGGTTGCCTTATCCACAAGTGGACTCAGCGGACGATCTGCTCAGCTTCGCCGCCGTGACCCTCTTTGTTGAGACGGCCCAGCGCTTACAGCCCGATTTCTCACTTGAAGGCAATGAACACACAGTAGCGGAAGTTTGCCATGCGGTCGAGGGGATGCCGCTGGGCCTCGAACTGGCGGCCACCTGGCTGCGCGCCATGCCCTGTGAGCAGATCGCGGGGCAGATCCGGCACGATCTGGATTTCCTCTCGACCTCGCTGCGCAACCTGCCCGACCGGCATCGCAGCCTGCGCGCTGTCTTCGAGCATTCCTGGGACCTGCTGGCCGACGACGAGCGCGACGCCCTGATGAAGCTGTCGGTCTTTCGCGGCGGCTGTGATGCAGAGGCGGCCAGACAGGTGGCCGGGGCCTCGCTGATGCTGCTGGCGGGCCTGGTCGATAAATCCCTGCTGCGTCTCAATGACCAGGGCCGCTACGAGATGCACGAACTCCTGAGCCAGTATGCAGCGGATAAGCTGGCGGCATTTGAGCAAGTAGCGGAAACGCGAAACCGTCATTTGCAGTACTATCTGGAATTGGCTGAGTTGCTGGAAACGCGGTTCTTCGGCCCACAGAATCGCGCCACCCTGGATCGCCTGGAGACTGAACACGATAACATGCGGGCAGCGCTGGATTGGGCTGCCGAGAGCAGAGACGCCGAGTCCGGTCTGCGACTGGCGGGAGCGTTAGGCTGGTTCTGGAACCGCCGCAGCCACTGGCTAGAGGGTCAGGCATGGCTGGAACGGTTCCTGGCGCTGGGTAGCCAGTCCCCGGTTCTTCTGTGGGCGAAGGCCCTCCACCACCGCTTGGAATTGGCCGCAGAGCTTCATGATCTCAATTCTATTGCGATGCTGTGCGAGCAGGCAGCACGCGCAGCGTCCGACGTGAACGACCTGCAGAGTCAGGGCCTGGCTGCTAAGCAGCCTCGGCTACGTTGGGAGATTTGTTGCCTATTCACCAAGGAAACTGAAAGCATATCTCGACGAAGCAGTGACGCTTTTCAGACAAATCGGTGACCAGTGGGGGATCTGTGAGACGCTTGGACGACTGGCCATAGAGCTGATGGAGCGTGGAGACGATACGCGCGCGCGTGCAGTGGTGGAAGAACAGATCAGGCTGGCCCGTCAGGTGGGTGATAAAAGTGTCTTATCCTTTGCACTTTGTTACTCAGCAACTATAGACTGGGCATACCAAGACAAAATCGGCCCGCTCACGGAAAGCAGGTATCAGGAGGCTTTGGCATTGTTTAGTGAGCTGCGCTACCAGGGTGGAATGGTCTGGGCACTCCATGGCCTCGGCGAGATTGCGCTCGCCCAAGACAAATCCAGGCAAGCATGGACGCTGCTTAAACGCTGTCTCGTGCTAAGCCAACACACGGGCAGCAAGAGCTTTACCTTGGATTCTCTTGTGAGCCAGGCGGACCTGATCTGTGCGCTCGGCGAAGCAGAGCACGCAGCACAGCTTCTGGGAGCAGTGGACGACCCTCTTCATAAACTATATGCTTTCTCTACCGTTCCGAATAGCATCTTTAAGGGACGTTATGAGCGCAGCATGGCTGCCGTTCGTGCCCGGCTGGATCCAGCGGCTTTCTCGACAGCTTTCGCTGAGGGCCAGCGCATGAGCCTGGACGAGGCCGTCGTCTGGGTTCTGGAAGACTGGCGGCTGCCGGACACGGATTGATGCCGGTCTGTCAGGCGGGTCGCGCGTGCCACAGACGAGTTGTCGGGTTGATGAAGAGGTAGAAAATCGCCATCAGAGCGCTGAGGCTGACCACCAGCGTGTAGATGATGAGGCTGGGCCGCGCTTGATCCGAGATCGTCGGGAACTGCGTCAGGAAAGGCCAGATCAGCACCACGTCATAGGCCAGAAAGCCCACCAGTTGGCCCGCTGCGTTGTACCAGCCGGGCCGCAGCAGCCCATAGCCGAAGTAAGCTGCCGCGCCCAGGAACATCCAGCCGTAGATTACTGCGCTGACGGTCGTGACCTGCCAGGGCAGAATATTGGGGGTCTTCAGCACCAGTGCCCCACCGGCAATGATGAGCGCGATGACGAAGAAGCCGAAGCTCCAGCGCACCAGGCGCGGGACAGGCCGGGTATCGTGGACCGGCATCCGCCGGGACCACAGGCCCAGGCCCAGGCCGAACAAGGCCCCCAGCACGCAGATGACGCCAAAGATCATCAGGCTGCTGGAGCGACCGCTGGCCGCCAGTTGGAAGACCAGGATCGACATCGGCACCAGAATCATGAGGTAATCCAGCGCAATGCCTGTCAGACCACGAGACTCCCCGGCGAGGACGGCCCACAGAGTCGAGGCGGCAGCGGCGGCGAAGATCGAGGCGAGGAAGATAAAGGACATCTGATTGGTATAGGGCAGCGGCCACAGACGCACGACAGGAGCGAAGCGTAAGAGGAAGGCCGCGGCGAAGAAGAGCTGCACTACACACACTACGAGCATGAATAGGCGAAAATAGCGATTTATAATGCGCTTAATCTCCATAGTTGGACTATATATAGTATAAATCCTCTGGATGGCTGCGGCCAATTCGTGCAGACAGGTACAGACCATCTCATTTGCCACCCGCTCCCGCTTCGGTTACAACAGTGTCAAGCCATCGTAAAAAATCCCGTTGATGTGAAATAAGGAGCTTCTTTATGGTTCAGGCCACCGCACAACCGACCAGCACAGACAACGACCAGACCGCGCTGCAACTGATTGACTGCGATGTGCATCACAATGTCATGGATCACAGCGACCTGTATCCCTATCTGCCGAAGCATTACGTCGAATATATTAAGGACTTCGGCCCCATGATGCCCTCGCTGGGGCACACCAACATGCCCGGCATGGGATCGCGCACCGATCTCTGGGCCGACACCGACGAGAACCCGCGTGCCCAGCCGGAGATCGCCATCAAAAAGCACCTGGACGTGTACGACGTGGACATCGCCGTGCTGACCGGCGGCCCTTATTCAGCAGCGGTGCATTCTAACCCGGATTACGCGGCAGCCTACTGCCGGGCCTTCAACGACTATACGATTGAGCACTGGCTGGAGGCGGATTCGCGCTTTCGGGCCTCGATCCACATCGCGCCGCAGGACCCTGCGCTGGCCGTCGAAGAGATTCACCGCCTGGGCGAGCGTGACGACTTCGTGCAGGTGTTGATGCCCGCCGGGGCCGCTATGCCCTTCGGCAACCGCCATTATCACCCGATCTACGCCGCCTGCGAGGAAATGGGCCTGCCCGTCTGTGTGCATTTTGGCGCGGAAGGCTCCGGCATCTCAGCGCCGCCGACCGCTGCCGGCTACCCGACCTATTATCTGGAGATGCGCATGGCGCGTCCGCAGATCGCTATGGCCCACACCGCCAGCCTGATCTGCGAAGGCGTCTTCGAGAAGTTCCCCAACTTCAAGTTTCTGTTCATCGAGCATGATTTCTTCTGGGTGCCCGGCCTGATGTGGCACATGGATGGCGACTGGAAGGCCGTGCGCGACTACACACCCTGGGTCAAGAGCCTGCCCAGCGAATACCTGCGCGAGCACATCCGCTTCGGTTCGCAGCCTATGCCCAATACGCCCACCCCCGGCGACCTGCGCACGCTGCTCGACTGGCTGCACGCCGACGAGGTCATGGTCTTCGCCAGCGATTACCCACACTGGGATTGGGACGAACCCAGCGCCTTCCTGAATACCTACGATCCGGCCTTCCGCCAGCGCATCATGGTCGATAACGCGAGGGAGATGTATGGCTTCTAGAAGCGCCAAACGGCACGCCATCGCCAAAGCCGAAGATATCCCGCCCGGCGGACGCAAGATCGTCACCGTCGATGGCCGCGAGATGGGCATCTTCAACCTGGACGGCAGCTACTATGCGCTGCGCAACATCTGCCCACATCGCAGCGCGCCGCTGTGTTATGGCCGTCTGCGTCCGCTGGTGACATCGCCCGGTGTCCATCAGATTGAGCAGGAGCGCGAGGGCGAGATTCTCAAGTGCCCCTGGCATCAATGGGAGTTCGACATCAAAACCGGCGAGGCGCTCTTCGACAAGAAGCTGCGCGTCAAGACCTATGATGTGCGCCAGGAAGACGACGAGGTCGTGGTCTATCTGTAGTCATGCGTGACATCAGCGCATTCATGAATAAACTCAATCAGTGGTTGGCCGGTCAGGCAGCGATTGAGGCGGTCCTGCTGGTCGGCTCCTTTGCGCGCGGCACGGCCCGCGAAGGTTCTGACGTGGACCTGGTCATCATTACTTCAAATCCGCAGACTTACCTCCAGGATGACCGCTGGATCGAGACCTTCGGCAGCCCCACCCGAATCGAACACGAGGATTGGGGCCTCTTGCAGAGCAAACGAGTTTTCTACGCCAGCGGTCTGGAGGTTGAGTTCGGCATCACCCCGCCTGCCTGGGCCGCGACCGCACCCGTAGACGCAGGTACTCGTCAAGTGGTCACAGACGGGGCGGCGATCATCAGTGACCCGCATGGGCTGCTGGCCGCCCTGCTGGAGGCGGTACAGACGGCCCCGAAACGCCTTGATTAGTCGTCGGCCTGGCCGTCCCGGTAAATGACGATGTGAACGCGCTCCCAGGTCACCAGGCCCTCGCCGATCATGTCGTCCAGGTCGGGCAGAAAGGCGTTGATCTTCTCGGCTTCGTCCACGATCTCGATAATCATCGGCAAATCTTCTGACAGGCGCAGGATCTTGGTCGTATGAATGCGGCTGTTCGCGCCAAAGCCCATCACCCCGCGCAGGACGGTCGCCCCGGCCAGACCCCGGCGGCGCGCCTCTTCGACCAGGACTTCATACAGCGGGCGACCCTCATGCTTATCCAATTCGCCGATGAAGATGCGAAGCAGCGTTCCTTCTTCTGGCAAACTCATTATCCACCTACTTTCTACACAAGCTGACCGATTGCCAGACCGGCAAAGAGACACACCAGCCCCAGAATAACCTGCCCGGCCACGTTGCCCAGAGCCAGGGTCCACTGCGTATCGCGGATCAGGCCGCCGGTTTCAAACATGAAGGTCGAGAAGGTCGTGAACGCGCCCATGAAACCCGTCAGGATAATCGTGCGCGTTTGCGGCGACAGCGCCAGGCGGCCTTCGGCGAGGGACCAGATGAAGCCGAACAGGAAACTCCCCAGCACGTTCACAAAGGCGGTGCCCCAGGGGAAGCTCGGTCCCAACAGGTTCTGCACCAGTCCCGCCAGAGTGTAACGCGCCAGCGCCCCCATCGCACCGGCAAAACCTATCAAAATCCATTGCTGCATGGCATCGTCCTTCTATGGCAGCGTGGCAAATAAAAACTCACCCGGAGGTAAGTCATCGTGCGGCATCACGACCCCACCACGCATAAAACGTTTCAGGAGTCATCAGCCCACATGGGCGGTTATCGGCGAACTCCATCGCCCGGTGGACAGTTTACCCGGCGCTGTCCGATTCGTCCAGGTAGACCCGCATCTGCTCGCGGGCGAAGCCGTACATTTCGGCCTCGACCTGGGCGACGACTTCCTGCGGCACGTGTGTCCACAACTCCGCCTGCATCCGTTCTGGTGAGTCGATCAGCGCGCGGAGTTCTTCCGGCCTGCGCTTGAGCCGTTCGCTCAGGATCTCCAGCGTCTGGCTGCCCTCGACCAACTGCTGCCCGATCAAATCGCGCCAGGCGATCATGTCAGCATCGGGCATGAACGGCAGCCAGTCGTGCGGTTGAGCCGCCAGCAGCGTCTGGGCCTGCCAGTCCTCAATCAGGGCATAATCGCGTTCGTCCACCACGCTTAAGAGCGTGTGCAGCATGAAGAAGCGGGTCTCGTGCGAGGCCCAGTCCACATCCCAGAAGCGCGCGCGCAGCAGGTCGATCAGCCAGAGTTCATCCATCGCCAGATGGGCCACGTAGGCCGCCACAAAGACGCGCTGCGCCGGGTCTTCCGGGTGTTCGAGCGAGGGGTAGCGGTCCAGCATCACGCGCCAGGGATGCCTGCGCAGCACCTCGTCATAGCGGTAGAAGTGAGTCGCGTCGCGCTTGATGCCGGAGCTGATGCGGGCGTCCGCCGCGATGCTGCCCAGCAGAAAGGCCCCGCGATGGGCGTTGAGCAGGCTGCGAACCGGCGGCGGCACCAGTGGATCCCGCAGCAAATCCTGGGCGACTTTGAGATGCATGAAAGGCGTTGGCATGAGCGAAATTGTAATTCCTACCCGGCGTCCTGGCGAGGGCCAGCCAGACCTAACGCCGCCTCGGCTGTAAGCCACCCGCACGATTGAGCACCGGCGTCCCGCGATAGCAGCCGATCGTGTAGGGATATTCATAAGTCGCGTGATAATGATACATTTCGACCCTCTGGCCGTCCCACTCGATCATGTGCGTATGCCCGTGACAGGCGTCCAGGTCCGCATTGGTCAGGATTTCGCCGTTTTCGCCGTAATGCCCGTAGACACCGAAACCATCGAAGGCATAGCCCACCAGCGCTGAATGCCCACTGCCGTCCTCGTTGGGGGTCAGGCAGTCGGACAGGCTGTGATAATGATAGGAGCCGTCTCGTTCCGGGTGTCCCTGGCAGCTATCCAGGATCTCATGCGCCACCGCGTCCCGGCCCTCCGCATCCAGCGCGTTGAAGATGTAGCTGCCCGTCAGCCAGACGCCGACCGCGCCCATCGGCACGCAGGACGGCTGCGCCGCCATCTCAGGAATCGCAGGCAGCTCGACGGCGATATGCTGCGCCTGGATGCGATTGGGATTGCGGTCATACTGATAAGCGTCATCGGAGGCAGCAATTGGATACACACCGGTCGGATGGTCGGGCAGGTCGTTGCCGACGATGCTGCGCCGGGTCCCATTGAGGACGATCTCGAACTCCGAAGGCCATTCGACTGCGCCATCGACCGTCGGCTTGGCCGTCAGGTCAAAGCTGCCGTCGGCGTGCAGCCAGGGACCGTCGGCGAAGGCCCCGCCCCCGTTGAAACGCTGCACACAGGACCAGACACTGCCCTGCTGCGGACTGGTGGAGACCTGCCCATCGCCCAGCGGCAGATGCGTCAAATCCGGCACATCGTCCTGAGCCAGAACCAGCGACATCCACAACAGCACAAAGATCAGCGTGGCGATCAGACGCTCAAATTTCAACATACAGGCTCCTTGCCTTCCCATTGTAGGCCCGGCACGAGCGCAGGCAAGTAAGGAATGTGTCTTAGATCTGCCAAAATGGTGATAAACGGTACTTGTATATATAAATTAACCAGTGTTAAAATGAAGTAGTGCGGATGGAATGTGTGGATTAACTGAGGTTCTGTGCTTATGGCAACCCAGGTTATGCAACGTGATGCAGAACAAGAAACAACCCGGCCTGTGTGGTACTCACAGAGCTGGCTTGAACCGCGTCTGGTGCTGGTGACGGCACTGGCGATTGCGGGCAGTTTCCTGGCGGAACGGCTGGAGGCCCCCGCCGCGCTGGTGCTGCTGCTCAACGTGACGGCTTACCTCGCCGGGGGTATCTTCGGCGCGAAGACGGCGATTGAAAGCCTGCTGGAGCGGCGCATCGATGTCGATATGCTGATGGTGCTGGCGGCCCTGGGGGCGGCCAGTATCGACCAGTGGCACGAGGGCGCGATCCTGCTGTTCCTCTTCTCGCTCAGCAATGTGCTGCAAGAATACGCCATCGGGCGCAGCCGCCAGGCCATCAAGAGCCTGCTCAAGCTCTACCCGGAAGAGGCGAAGGTGCGGCGCGGCGACAGCATTGAGGTGGTCGCGGCCAGCGCCATTGAGGTGGGCGAGATCGTGCTGATCGAACCGGGTGAACGCCTGCCGGTGGATGGCGTCGTGCAGCGCGGACGTTCCGCCATTGATGAGGCCAGCATCACCGGCGAATCTGATGCCGGTCGAAAAGGGCGTCGGCGATAAGGTCTTCGCCGGGACACTCAACCAGCAGGGCATTCTGGATGTCGAGGCAACTCAGCCTGCGGCCAACACCACGCTGGCGCGCATCATCAAAATGGTCGAGGAAGCCCAGGACAGCAAAGCCCCGACCGAACGCTTCCTGGAACGCTTCGAGCAGATTTATGCCAGCCTGATTATCGGCTTTACCCTGCTGTTCA
The DNA here is from genome assembly GCA_963772595.1 of uncultured Chloroflexia bacterium. GTDB lineage: Bacteria > Chloroflexota > Anaerolineae > Aggregatilineales > Phototrophicaceae > CAVYXZ01. The sequence goes on from CAVYXZ010000007.1 coordinate 1,633,481, forward strand.
TCATCGTGCCGCCCCTGCTGGGCTGGGTTCAGGATTTCGAAGCGCATTTCTATCTGGCAATGGTCCTGATGACGGTCGCCTCGCCCTGTGCCTTGATTATCAGCACGCCAGCGGCCTTCATTTCGGCCATCGCGTCGGCGGCTCGCAGCGGCATTCTGTTCAAAGGTGGGGCCTATATCGAGCAGATGGCAGCCATCAAAGCCGTGACCTTCGATAAAACCGGCACCCTGACCCAGGGCAAGCCGGTCGTGACTGACGTACTCTCCTGCTGCGAACTGGAAGAAGATCAACTCCTGAGCGTGGCCGCGATCCGTCGAATCGCGCTCGGAGCATCCGCTGGCGAAGGCCATTGTGTCCGCTGCCGCCGCGCGCGATCTGCACCTGAGTGATGTGCAGGATCCTTCGAGGCCATCACCGGCATGGGCGTGGTCTCACAGGTCGATGGCCGCGTGGTGCGCCTGGGCAGCACCAGCTACTTGCAGCAGAAAAATTCGCTGCCACCGCAGCTTAAATCCGCCGCTGAGGCGCTGGAAGACCAGGGCAAAACGGTGATCGGTGTGGTGCGCGAAGGCCAGTGTGAGGACTGCGGGGCCTGCGAATATGGCCGGACCGACTGCGACTGGATGGGCATTATCGCCCTGGCGGATGCACCGCGTCCTGAATCGAAAGCGGTCATCGCCGAACTGCGCGAGTCCGGCATCGAATATATCGCCATGCTGACCGGCGATAACCAGCGCGTGGCAGACCGGATCGCCGCCGAACTGGGCGTGGATGCGGCTTATGCCGGGCTGCTGCCGGAAGACAAGGTGCGCATTCTCAAGGAGATCGAGGCCGAGCACGGCCCGGTGGCGATGGTCGGCGATGGCGTGAACGATGCCCCGGCCCTGGCGACGGCTTCGGTCGGCATTGCGATGGGCGCTGCCGGGACCGATGTGGCCCTGGAGACCGCCGACGTGGTGCTGATGGGCGATAAACTCGAACTGATCCGGCAGGCGATCCAGTTGAGCAAGAAAGCGCGGCGCGTCGTCTGGCAGAATATCACTTTCTCCATCGCCGTCATCATCCTGCTGATCCTCAGCGCGCTGCTTATCAGCCTGCCGCTGCCGCTGGGCGTCCTGGGGCACGAAGGCAGCACCGTCATCGTGGTACTCAACGGCCTGATCGCCCTGCTGCTCTGGCCGGAAATTCAGCGCCGCCGCCGCGCCTGATTCTGTACCTTCTGACCAAAGCGCGCTATGATTAGCGCTAAGGAGAAGGTGCAGGTGTCGGATAATCACAGTCAACTAATCGGTCTTGGGGTGGGCATTGGCCTGGTGATCGGTCTGTTTGTCGGTCTGGCGCTCAACAACATCGCCATCGGCATTCCGATGGGCGTGGCGGTGGGGGCCGGGCTGGGCATGATGCTGGCCCAGGGCGACGAACCGCCGGGCTAAACAACCTGCCGCCGGACATTCCTTCAATATGGCCTGACGGATCTCGTTCGTTACCCCGCGACCGCGCTGACCGGATTGGGCATGTTCGGGAGCACACGCCGAATGGACGAACTGGTCGGGCAGTCATTAGGGCAATATCAGATCACCAGGCGTCTCGGCCAGGGCGGCATGGCGACCGTCTACCTGGCGACCCAAACCTCGATGGGACGCGAGGTGGCTGTTAAAGTTTTGCCTTCCCACTTTGCAAACGACGATAGTTTTATGCAGCGCTTCTATCGTGAGGTCGAGGTTATCGCCTCCTTGCAGCACCCGCATATCGTGCCGGTCTATGATTTTGGCGAGCATGATGGACGCCCTTTTCTGGTGATGGCCTATCTTGCGGGCGGCACTTTAGGCGATCTCATCGAGCAGGGGCCGATGGACTTCGAGGATATCCGGCGCATGGTGACTCAGATTGCCTCCGCGCTCGACTATGCCCACAGCAAAGACATCATCCACCGCGATTTTAAGCCCAGCAATGTGCTGCTGGATGAACAACATAACGTCTACCTCTCGGACTTTGGCCTGGCGAAGGTGCGGGAAGCCAGTGTCCAGCTCACCGGGTCGGGGATTATCGGCACACCGTCCTATATGGCCCCAGAGCAGGCCAACGCGGGCGAACCCACGCGCTCTATCGACGTGTATGCGCTGGGCGTAACCGTCTTCCAGATGCTGACCGGTCAGCTTCCCTATGAAGCGCCCACTGCCTTTGGGGTGTTGATGGCGCATGTCACCAAGCCCATTCCCAACCTGCTCGCCGTGCGGCCAGACCTTCCGGCGGCAGCCCAGACGGTGATTGAGCTGTCCATGGCGAAGGCCAGCGAGATGCGTTATCCCTCGACCGGCGAACTCGCCACTGCCCTCGTCGGCATTTTGCAGAGTGACGGCAGCGAAGCGCCTTACATTATCACCGGCCCACGAGAGGTTACAGGCGGACGCGAAGCGCTGTTGTTCACCAATATGGTCGGACAGGTCATCTTCGTCGATCACCAGTTCCTCAAAATGACAAAGCGCAGCGCGGGTGATGTGCGCAATGTGGTTGGCAAACCGCTGCACGAAATCGTCGGTCTCGACCGTGAAACGGTGGACCAGCTCATGCAGGACCTTGCCAGAGCCGGGCATGTGGACGCGCGCCCGTTGAGGCTGCAAGATACCAGCGGGGCGACCCTGTCGGTTTATTGCAGCGGTGTCGCAACTTACGATTCGGACGGGTCCTTCGTCGGCGCAGACCTAACGCTGCGGCAGGCCAGCGAAACGCCCGATTACGAGACGATTTCCTTACAAGAGGTTCTGGCAACCCAGGAAGAGTCGGTGCTAAAGATGTACTTCTCATCGCAGATACAAACTCTCTATAATCTCCTGGCGCAGACCGGCGGCAAGCGGCTGGCCGGACAGTTGGAGAAAATCGTCAACGAGACGGCGCAGCGCAACGTCTGGCCGGTCAGCATGAGACTCGGTCAGGTCAAGGTGGACCTCAAAGTCACGCAGGCCGATGTCTACAAGGCGCTGCTCTCGAAGGCCACAGCCTTTGCCAGCGGTGTGCTGGGGCCAGGGCTGGTGAAGCGGAAGATGCAGGCGGTGGATAAATCCATGGACGCTAAAGCGCTTCAGCTTATCAGCGAGGCGGGTCTAAATCATATTTTGCCGGATTGAGAAAGAAACATTATATAGGGTCTGAGCGCTGCGCTTTGGACCTTCTTTGTTTATAGAGACTTAGGGGGAAACGATGACTAAACGCATTTCGAGAACCGTTTTCTTGCTGCTGCCCGGCCTGTTGATGACAGCTACGCTGCTGGCGCAGGACGAAGAGGCAGCCGGGCCGACCACCTTCGCCGGTAGACCTACCCTGTGGATCGCCATCGTCATCGGCTTCATCGCCAGCATCGCCACCCTGGTCTATGCCTATCGTCTGAAAGGCGGCCTGGTCGGGACGGCGCTGACGCTGATCGGCGCGGGGATGTTTTTCGTCGTCGCGGGCTTCCTGGCGGTCGCCATTGCCTGGACCACTGCCGATACACAGGCGATTGTCCATGACATCGCCTTCATCATCGGCTACGTGCTGATGCTGGTCGGCGCGCTCCGCCTGCGACAGATCGCCTGACCTCGTCCGGCACGCACTCACCCCCACTCCATGCCGCTGCGCGATGGCGAGGGGCGAAAACCGGATCAAGATGGTTCTGAAAAGTCTCCTCGCCACGTTGGAGAGGAGATTTCAGGGGTGAGGTTGAACTGTAAACCACTTACGAAAAGCGCCAATCGTTAGGGCCGAACGCAACATTTGGCCTCCTGCAACGTATTAATGATGAGAGGACGGTGTGAGGAGGAGACAGCATGAACTGGCGTAAGCGCTATCTGGTGGGCCTATGGGTGGTCCTGGGGATCATTTTCGGGCTGCTGTGGAACAATCTGACCATTGCGGTGCCGGTGGGCCTGGCGGTGGGGGCCTCCCTGGACCAGTGGCAGCAGCGCCTGGATGCGCAGGACTCCGATCAAGCCGACTGAGCAGCACTGTCATACGCTTATATCGCAGGGGGGATCGCATCGCCCCTGTTTTGATTCAGGTGTCTCTGGCAAAATTCATGCTAAGCTCTTGAAGCAGTACAAAAACGGAAGACGAAGTAAATGAATCTTCTCATCGCTACCAGCAACCCCGGCAAAATCCGCGAGTACCGTGAACTGCTTGACGGCATCCCACAGACTCTCGTGAGCCTGGAAGACGTCGGCCTGAAGGGCATGGACGTGGCCGAAGACGGCACGACGCTGGAAGCCAACGCTGCGCTCAAGGCGGGCGCCTATGCCGACGCCAGCGGACTCCCTGCCCTGGCCGACGATACCGGCCTGTTCGTGGATGCGCTGGGGGGCGATCCCGGCGTCTATCCGGCCCGCTACGGCGGTCCCGGCCTGACGATGGCGCAGCGGCGCGCCAAACTGCTGGCCGCATTGGGCGACACCCCGCCGGAGCAGCGTACGGCCCACTTCGCCTGTGTGATCGCGCTGGCCCAGCCGGGCGGCGACTCGATGATCTTCACCCGTGGGAAATGTCCGGGGCAGATCGCGCTGGCCGAGGTCGAAGGCGGCTCCGGCTTCGGCTACGATGCCATTTTCATTCCGCAGGGCTACAGCATCACCTGGAGCCAGATTCCGATGGCCGATAAGAACCGCATCAGCCACCGGGGTCAGGCTGCGCGGGCGATGATTCCGCTGCTCAAATCGTTAATGTAGTCTCGAACCTGAAGTGAATTTGGGTGGTTCACAGTGCTGAGGCAAACCCTGTCTTTTACTCGGCACTCAGCACTGCTCAGGCTTCCTGCATCAACAGGCCCGCCAGGAACATGATCGCCACCACCAGGACAACCAGCCCGGCCACCGGTGTCTTGAGCCAGACACTGGCGACAATCGCCAGCCCGAAACTCAGGCCGACCGCCAGCAGACGCCGCTGAAGCACGCGCGAGGTATTGAGCGCATACGCGCCACAGAGCGCCAGCACCATCGACGAAAGCGGGATGAAAATAAAGCCCTGGACGATCACATCCGGCGGCAGCGGCTGCCAGACCCAGACGGCTATCGCGCCGCCAATGACAAACAGCAGCGGCAGGCCGACATCCGCCAGGAAAATCTGCCAGCCGTTGATCGGCAGAAACTGGCGCAGGAAGCGCTCCTGCACGTCCATCTGGAAGGTGTGCAGCAGGCCGACCGGCGGCAGCACCCCGGCCACAATCAGCCAGCCGATCCACAACTGCACCGGCAGATTGTTCACCAGGATCAGCACGACGATGTAGGTCATGGCCGCGCCCCAGACGAGGTTGCCCAACAGCAGAATCGGGTGTCGCACGAAGGAGACGGCGGAGCGAGTCATCAGCGCCGTCGGGCCATAAGCCACCGGAAGCTGCCAGCGCGGCTTGGACCCGGCAGTCGATTCCTGCACGCGGATGCGGAACTGAACGCCCGGCATCCGCCAGGCCATCAGGCCCAGGGCCGCCAGACGAGCATGGACGCGGCTTTCGTCCACCGCCTGAATCATGTTGATACGGCTGCCCAGCGCCACGAAGGCCGCCACCATCAGCACTGCCAGCCCGATCATCAGCGCGATCAGCCAGAAGGGAGCCTGATTGTAGATCACCAGAATGACCGCCCGCCCAGGCCACAGCACGGCATCCGGGAAGAGGTAATAGACGCCCAGCAGCAGCAGCGGCGTCAGCCAGATTAAGGGGATGCGGCTCACCTGAGGGTAGACCAGCCGCAGGATGCCCAGCAGCCAGGCAACGGCCCAGGTCATGACCGTCAGCAAGAAGACAATCGCTATGACGATCAGGGCGTGGCCCATCGTCACCTCGACCAATGGGGCCAGCAGCGCGATGCTCAACAGCACCCACAGCGCGCCGAAGAGCACGGTCCGCAGTGCAACCTGCCGGATAAAAGCCAGCAGCACCGGCACCGAGCGCGCAATCGGCGACCCGGCGACGTAGGCCATATCGGCAAAGCTGAGCTTGAGCGGCGTGCTGCGCAGGGCCATCACCATCGACCAGATCTGCACGATGAGCACCGCCAGTGGCAGCGCCTCCAGCAGCGAGTCGAAATCGCCCGGACTGACATTGCTGCCAATGGTGCGGGCGGTATCGACGGCGAAGGCCCACATGGTGAACAGCCAGAAGCCGACAATCGCCAGCAGGTAGAGGACATAGATGTTTTGCAGCAGCGAGCGGGCTGTCGGATCATAACCGCCCAGCACCCGCAGCCAGTAAACCGCATCGTCCTTGAACTGCTTCCAGCGCAGCCAGGTCAGGACTCGCACATCGATCAGCGGCAGAATTTTGCTCAACATGGCGTTATTTCCGCTGCTTCAGGGCGGCACGCAGCATCGAATCGAGCGTCAGCGGGCCGTCGTGAATCTTGAGCTTGGCGCGCAGTTCGTCCGGCGTGCCTTCGGTGATAATCTCACCCTGCTCCATCACAAAGTAGCGATCCGGGTAGGCATCCGGCGGAAGCTGGTGACTGCTCAGGACGATGGTCATGCCATCGTTGCGGTGCCCGTTGAGTTCGATCCACAATTCGTCCGCCGAGACCGGGTCCAGCGGGCCAAGCGGCTCGTCCATCAGCAGCAGCTTGGGTTCCACCAGCAGCGCCATGCACAGCGCCAGCTTGTAGCGCATCCCGCGTGAGAAGGCGAAGGGGAAGGCGTCGCGGTTGGTCAGCAGGCCGTAGCGTTCCAGCAGGGTCTCCGCGTGATCCTCCCAGCCGGTCCAGCCGTTGGCCTGCGCGACGAACTGCAAATGCTCCCAGGCGGTCAGTTCGTCGTAGAAGGGCGGCGTATCCGGCAGCAGCACCACCTTATCACGGACCTGGTACTCGCTTTGCACCACGTCTTCGCCTTCAATGTAGACGTGGCCGTCGCTGGGCCGCGTCCAACCGGCGATGCAGCGCAGCAGCGTCGATTTCCCGGCACCGTTGCGGCCCACCAGGGCGATCAGTTGGCCGCCGTCGGCCTCAAAGCTGGCCTTGCTGAGCGCGACAAAGGAGCCATATTTGAAGCTCACCTCGTCCACACGCAGCAGGCGCGCGTCCTGCTTGTCGTCAGGGGTTTTCTCTGGCATAGTTTCGCTTTCCAGGCAGCAGCGAGATTGTCAAGCAGTCAGTGTACAACCACCTTGCGCGGGGGTACAGGATTATTTTCGCGGATCTGACGCTCGCTCCGCCGAGAGAAGATTTAGAAAAATGGCTCTTAGTCTCCCTATTCTATTTCGGGTTCATAATGTCATTCATCCAGTCTTCCATAGAATCACTTCCATAGAAGCGCTTTGCGGCATCATAATCTCTATTCAAAAAAAGCCCGACCAGATCATTTAAATCTTGAAGGTGAACGTATTCACCTCCGAGAGAGAAAACTCCACTTCAAGACAAGCTTATAAAGCTCGCTGATGAACTCCGATCCTGGATCTACTATGTTTGCCAAAGCCAAATGGATATGCTTTCTAGTAAGAACACCTTCTTGTCTGCGGCGATTTAAAATACCAAGCAAATATTTATCTAACTCGGTTTTTTCTTCTTCAAGGCTGTAAACAGAATTTTGTACTAAGAAGGATTATTCCGTCGTCGGCATCAAGGGATCCGGAACCCTTCGTGCTTGCAAAGTAGAGTATTTCCGGGTCGTTAGTACGAACATAAATACCAAACTCCGTATTGAGTAATTCTTGTTGGATTGGTGCAAAATTGACACGAGGTAAGCGAACAATCGAAACTTGATAAAGTAGCTTATGGCTTATTTCTCTTGCTCTAGCTCGATCATAATTACGTCTCTTATTCGTGTCAGATAGGATGGCATAGGCTTTGTTTATAGCTGTCATCACCCTTTCTGAAGATTTAACTCTGCCACTATCAGGATGATAGTCGCGCGCTAACTCTCTGTACGCTATTTTTATTTGCTCAAGCGTCGCTTGTGGAGCAACACCAAGAATGTGATAGAAGTTTGGTAGCGTCATGACATGTCCTAACCGACTCTGTAAGCAACTCCCATACAAATTAGAACAAAAAAACAAAGTAGACAAGAACTATCTCAATTATATATATTTTTAGGGCGCAATCTTAGCATTGACATAGGCAGGCGAGTTAGATTCATTGGCTTGACGTCCTTCGCCACCATACATATCCTCACGGCTGAGCATCTGTAGGGCCGGATGGCCCGGATCAAGTTCCAGGGGCGGGATGTCCAGAATAGAATACTGTGGGTTGCGTTCTGGCTCCTCAGTAAGCGCCATGCGTTCCGCCTGAAGCGCTTCACGAACCGCACTGCGAATCAGGGCCTGAAGTTCATCAACGGTCAAATCTGAAACGCGGGTTGCATTCATGATCGTTTCTCGTGAACTCGCATTAACCAGCACTCCATTCTATTGTACCACTCGCTCCGCCGAGAGCAGGCTCAGCGGGCGCGGCACATAATAGAGCGTATAGGACTGGCCGTCCTGGAACTCGCCCAGGGCCGCCTCGCTGATCTCGAACTCCATCGCGTCCAGGCGCAGGTAGTAGCCAGTGCGGGTCTTCGTGCCATCGCGGCGCTCTTTGAGCTGGTAGCAGGTAATCGGGCCGCTGATCTGCTCGACATAGCCGGGCTGCAAAAAGCGGCGGTAGCGCTGCCGCAGCGACCACAGCAGATAGCCCAGCGCGACGGTAATCACCTCGCCAATGACCGCCAGGATTCCGGCAACGACCGAGGCGTCGGCCTGAAGTCAGCACGGCGATGATGACAATCGCGGAAATAATGCCGATAAAAAGCGAAATCAACAGCAGGGCGATCATGATGCTGCGCTGCCGGGCAAAGACGCGGTTGCGCTGCCGGATCGTCAGGCGTCCCGCCCGGTTGGCTTCCAGATACCTCGGCATCAAAACCTGCCGCCTGACCTAATTCTATATCAAAGGGGTCCATAAACCTGTATACGACTGCCTCTATTGCTGGCCGCAGTTGTAACCCGCGGCGGCGCTTTTGTCTATGCCAATTCACCAACGATCCCGCGCCCGTTATAATGGTTCGTGACATATCACAGGTGATTGACCATGATTCTTGAACTCCTGCTGCTGTTCGTCCTGTTTGTCCTCAACGGACTGCTCGCCATGTCCGAAGCGGCCATGATCTCGGCCCGCCCGGCCCGTTTGCAGGCGCTGGTGGATGAGGGCAATGCCGGGGCTGAGGCGGCCTTGCGGCTGTCTGAGGAACCGACTCGCTTCCTCTCCACCACGCAGATCGGCATCACACTGGTCGGCATCCTGTCCGGTGCGATTGGCGGGTCAACCCTATCGGAGCGCATCCAACCCCTGTTCGCAAGCATCCCGCTGCTGGCCCCCATCGCCGAAACCCTCAGCCTCGGCCTGGTAGTCGTCGGCATCACCTATATGTCGCTGGTGATCGGCGAACTGGTCCCCAAGCAGCTTGCGCTCAATCAGGCGGAACGCATCGCGGCGCTAATCGCCCGGCCTATGCAGTTTATGGCGCGCATCGCGGCTCCGGTGGTCTCACTGCTGAGCCTCTCGACCCGGTTGGTGCTGATCCTGCTGGGCAGCCCGCCCTCCAGCGGCACGCCAGTCACGGAAGGCGAGGTCAAGTCGATGCTGGAAGAAGGCGCGCGTGCTGGGGCCTTTGAAGTGGCCGAGCAGCACATGGCCGAAAACGTCTTCCGCATGGCCGAATGGGAGGTCCGTGCGCTGATGACCCCCTACCCGGACATGGATTGGCTGGACCTGGATGCGCCGCACGAGGAGATCATCAGCAGCATGGTCGAGACGCATCACGATACCTACCCGGTCTACCGCGGTGACATGCGTAATCCGGTGGGCGTGGTCTCGATCCGCGACCTGTGGGCGCAGGTGGCCCGCAATCAGCCGCTGGACCTGGATAGCTTGATGCGCACGCCCGCCTTTGTCCCCGAAACCAGCACGGCGCTGCAAGCCCTGGAACTCTTTCAGCAGAATAAGCGTCATATGATGTTAGTGATCGACGAATACGGCAGCGTCGTCGGATTGGTAACGGCGCTGGATATTCTGGAAGCCATCGTCGGCAATCTGCCCATGACCGAATCGCCGCAGGCGCTGGCGCGCAGCGACGGCTCCTGGCTGGCAGACGGTCTGCTGCCGGTGGACGAACTGGAGACCCTGCTGGACAACTCGCTGTTCCCAGACGAAGAACGCCGCGATTACCAGACGCTGAGCGGTTTCGTCATGCTGCGCATCGACCGTATTCCTAAAGCAGGCGATACCTTCGCCTGGGGGGGCTACCGTTTTGAAGTGATGGATATGGACGGCCACCGTGTAGATAAGGTGTTAGTGGCAAAAGAGGACGACCATGAGCAGCAACATACTGAAGGAAACGACGCCTGAGCATCAGGCGACTGCCGTCTCTCCACGTCAGGCGCTGGCAGCCCGGATTGTGCTGATCGGCCTAACACTCGGCCTGTTAGGCGACCTGCTTTTCTATCAGAAAGCTATCGGACTGTCTTTCCCCCTGTTCATTCTGGCGGTGGTGCTGGTGACACTGGCCGCCGGACGTCAGGCTCGCAGCGGCCTCAACTGGCGCAATCTCTGGCCGCTGCTGCCCATGCTCCTGATCGCGGCGATGGTCGCCGGGCGCGCCAACAACTCGCTGACCGTACTCAACGTGCTGGCGACACTGGGGCTGGGTGCCCTGACCCTGCATTATCTGCCGCTGAAAAAGCCGCTCGACGAGGATCACCTGATGCAGCATCTGGGCGGCGCTGCCGAAGCCTTCATCCTGACCCCCTTCGAACCCTTCGCGGAACTCAGCGACTCCTGGGCCTGGTTCAGCCAGCGCAACTGGCGCAGCCAGACGCTCAGTGCCGTCTTACGTGGGCTGGTGCTCGCCGTGCCTATCCTCATCGTCTTTACGCTGCTGCTGGCCGCCGCCGATGAAGTCTTCGCCAATTATGTCCAGCAGGCCTGGGATCTGATCGCCTTCAATCCCGACGTAGGCTTCATCAATCAGGTGCTGCTCACCCTTATGCTGGGCTGGATCGCAATGGGCGCGCTGGCCTATGGCATCGCCCGGCGGATGCCAAGCCGGCAAAAAACTGTAACCGTACCTGCTCAGGAAGACCCGGAGGCCTGGTTCACCGCTGACAGCGATGCGCCCCCGGTGCCGATGGAATCGACCGAGAGTCGCCCGGCCAAGCGCAAACGTTCTGGCTTTCGTCTGGGCATCATCGAAGCCGGGATGGTCCTGGGGCTGGTGGACGTCCTCTTCGCCGCCTTTGTCGTGGTGCAGTTCGCCTACTTCTTCGGCGGTCAGGACACCGTCGCCCGCACCGGCATGGGCTATGCGCAGTATGCGCGGCGCGGTTTCTTCGAGCTGGTCGCCGTCTCGGTACTGACGCTGGGCATGGCGCTCTGGCTTCAGTTCGTGACCCGCCGCCAGCCGGGACGCGAGAACCGCCTGTTCATCGGCCTGTCGATCATGCTGGTGCTGCTGACGACCGTGATGCTGGTCTCGGCCTCGCAGCGCATGTATCTCTACGAAGAAATCTACGGCTTCACGCACCTGCGGGTCCTGACGCACGTCTTCATGGTCTGGCTGGCGGTGCTGTTCTGTTTCTTTGTCCTGTCGCTGTTTGAAGTCAAGCGGAACATCTTCGCCCTGGGCGTGCTGCTGACGGCGATTTGTTATCTCCTGTCGATCAATCTGCTCAACCCGGACCTGTACATCGCCCAGCGCAACCTGGAACGCTACGCCAACGGGCAGGCGCTGGACGTCTATTTCCTCAACAGGCTGTCAGCGGATGCGGTCCCGGCCCTGCTCGATTTCTACGCGCAGGAGACGAACCCGGTAGCGCGTGCCTGGGCCGGTCAGTGGCTGACCATGCAGCTGCGGTTGCTGGATAACTGGCGGGCCAAGAACCCGACCGTCTACTCCTTCAATCTGGCACGGGAGCAAGCCTGGATAGCCCTCGACGCCCTGCGCGCCGATCTGCCTGCGCCAGACAGCGCTGTCCTGTATCCATCGGCACGCAATTCGGTGGACATCTACGCCGTGACACCAACGCCCCGTTGACGCCGGGCCTTGCGTGTGCGGAAGGAAGACCAGATCCGGCGTGTTCAGGATCTAGGGGTTCTGAGCGGGTAGACATTTAACGAATACAATAAAATATCCGGTTGGGCGTAGGGGCGGACCGGCGTGTCCGCCCACCTTACCCGCGCTGAAAATGCCGGTCGAACACATCGGTTCGACCCTACGACAGGTGGACACTCATGTCCAATGAAGCACCCCAACACCCGGTGCGCAAATCGCCGCGTCTGAAAGATTACGACTATGCCCTGGACGGCATGTATTTCCTGACCATCTGCACCCAGAAGCGGCTTACCTGTTTGGCCGCATCGCACACGATACCATGCATCCAACGCGGCGGGCGAGATGGTTGCGCATTGGTGGCAGGCAACCGGAAAAATATCCTGACGTCGAACTGGACCTCTTCGTCGTGATGCCTAATCACATTCACGGGATCGTCTGCACTTACATGCCCCGGTCGGACAGGTCGGTCCGACCCTACAGCATCTCGGACCTCGTGCGCTGCGTTCAAAACCATGACCACCAACACTACATAACGCGGCGTTCAGGCCCAGAGCTGGGACTCCTTCCCCGGTAAACTCTGGCAGCGGAGCTTCCACGACCACATCATCCGCAATGAGCCGGACCTGAACCGCCTACGCCAGTACATCCTGCGCAACCCGGCGCGCTGGGTGGCGGACCGGCTTTACGTGGATTAGTGGCGCGTGGATGGCAAATCGCTACACTGAGAGATGCGAAACTATCGGAGACAGGACTCTATGACTGCATTGATGAACGCCGTTAACAGCAAGGATGCCGACCAAGTGCGCACGCTGATCGCCCAGGGGGCCAATATCAACGAGGCCGATTCCGGCGGCGATTTCCCGCTGGTGATGGCGGCCTACAAAGGCTATGCCGAGATCGTCGAACTGCTGTTGAAGGCCGGGGCGGATGTGACTGTCACGGATCCGGGCATGAAGGCGACGGCGCTGCACGCGGCGGCCTATGCCGGGCGCACCGAGGCAGCGCGACTGCTGATCGACTACGGCATCGATATTGACGCGCAGGGGCCGATGAATGGCTACACGGCGCTGCACGATGCGGTCTGGCAGAACAACATCGACACGGCGCGTGTGATTATCGAGGGCGGGGCCGACCTGAGCCTCAAGTCGCATGGCGGCCAGACGGCGTTGGAATTCGCCCAGTCGCGCAATCACCGCGAGATCGTCGCCATGATCCAGCAAAAAATGGGCGGTTCCTGAGCGCACTCTTTACAGCCACAAATCTATGCTATAATGAACCGGGACATAACCTGAGTTCGATCCCCCATTTGACACTTTCAAATCGCCGATCACACTCACGGTGCTACCCCGCACCTCCTTTTCTGTTTGTCTATTCATAACGAGGCTTCATGCAGTTCCAAGACTTGAACTTGATCGATCCTTTGCTGCGCGCCGTGCGCGAAGCAGGCTACGACACCCCGACTCCCATCCAGGCCCAGGCCATCCCCCACGTGCTGGAGGGCAAAGACCTGATCGGCTGCGCCCAGACCGGCACGGGCAAGACGGCGGCCTTCGCGCTGCCCATCTTGCAGCATCTGAACCAGCGCCCATCGCAGGGCAAGCCGCGCCCGATCCGTGTCCTGGTGCTCTCGCCGACGCGCGAACTGGCCTCTCAAATTGAGGAAAACTTCGGCGACTATGGCCGCTACCTGCCCTTCAAGCATACGGTCATCTTCGGCGGAGTCGGCCAGCACCCACAGGTACAGGCGCTCAAACGCGGCATCGATATTCTGGTCGCTACACCGGGCCGCCTGCTGGACCTGATGGGCCAGGGTCACGTCCGGCTGGACCGGGTCGAGATTTTCGTGCTGGACGAGGCCGACCGGATGCTCGACATGGGCTTCATTAACGATGTACGCAAGGTCATCAAGGTGCTGCCGAAACAGCGGCAGACCCTGCTCTTTTCGGCGACGATGCCCCAGGCCATTCAGGAGCTGTCCCGCCAGATCTTGATCGACCCGATCATGGTCGAGGTCAACCCGCAGTCTACGACGGTCGATAAGGTCGAGCAGTCGGTCTTCTTCGTCAACAAGAATGACAAGCGTGACCTGTTGATCCACATTCTGGACGACGATCCGACCATCCGCCGCGCGCTGGTCTTCACCCGCACCAAACACGGGGCGAACCGGCTGGTCGAGAAACTGGACCGCGCCCGCATCCGCGCCGAAGCCATCCACAGTAACAAATCGCAGAGCGCGCGCGAACGGGCGCTGGCGAACTTCAAGGCGGGCAAGACGCGCGTGCTGGTGGCGACCGACATCGCCTCGCGCGGCCTGGACGTGGACGACGTGACACACGTCATCAACTTCGACCTGCCCAACGAATTGGAAAGCTATGTGCATCGCATCGGGCGCACTGCACGCGCCGGGGCCGAAGGCGTGGCCTATTCCTTCTGCGATGTCGAGGAACGCAAGTACCTCAAGGACATCGAGAAGTTGATTAACCTGCGCGTCCCGGTGGTCGAGGAGCATCCTTACGCCGACCGCGTGGTGGAGCCTGCCAGCAGGGCCAGCGCATCCCGGAACGGCAGGAGCAATGGCAACGGGCACAAGCCGCAGTCCTTTAACGGCAGCGGTCGATCCTCACGGAACCGGCACCGCTCGCGCCGCACTTCGTAATACAGCATAAGCAGCGAATTCGCTGAGGCTGGAACCACTGGTATCCAGCCTTTTTGTTTGCCTCGAATACAAGGTTTTGATGTTACACTGAAACCGTAGGGAAAAGAGACCATCATGCGCAAATCTCTTTGCTGTGCGCTGGCGGTGCAGGCCTCGGACAACATACAGATACAACTATGACGGAACTGCTCGACCGCTATAAGCTGCCCCTGGTCATTCTGCTGGCGCTGGCGATCCGGCTGACGGCGCTGCTGGCCTTCCCGCAGGTCTTCGCCTTCGACCAGACCGGCGTGATTCACGGCTCGGCGGCCTATGACGAGTACGCGCAGAATCTGCTGGCGACCGGGGTTTATGGCCGCATCGAAGTGCTGCCGACCGCCGCTCAGGTGACTCGTTCGCCGGACTACGCGCTAACCGGAATCCGCGACCTCTTCACCCCCCACTACCGGCCCGATGCGGCCATTCCACCGCTGTACAGCTATGCGCTGGCAGGCGTCTACAGTCTTTTCGGACGCGGCTATCTTCAGGTCGGTCTGTTCCACAGTCTGCTCGACTGCCTCAGCATCGCCATGATCTACCATATCGGCAAGCGCCTGTTTCCGCTGGGCGACTGGGTCGGCGCGCTGGCCGGGCTGTTCTACGCGGGCTATCCCTATCTGATCTTCCAGAACCTGACGCTGATCGACACGCCCTTCTTCATGTTCTGGCTGAACGCCTTCGTGCTGCTGATGGTCCTGCTGCGCGGACGCGAGCGCTTCGACCTGGGCACACTGGGATGGGCCGTGCTGGGTGGGCTGGTGCTGGGATTCTCGGTCCTGACGCGCCCGATCACGCCGCCGCTGGCCCTGCTTGTGGCGCTGTGGTTCCTCTTCCGCCGCAGCCTGGGACAGACGATTCTGCGTCTGCTGCCGGTCGCGCTGCTGAGTGCCGCTGTGCTGGCCCCCTGGATCCTGCGCAACTATCAGGTCTTCCACGCCTTCGTGCCCATGACCACGACCTCCGGCGCGAACTTCTGGCAGGGCAACAGCCCCTACACCATCCCCTACTTTCGCGCGGGCTATGACGTGCAGTGGACCGCGCCGGACCTGACCACCGAGGACCTCAACAGCCGCGAGGCCGATGCCGAACGCTTCGCCCAGGCTTTCCAGTGGCTGCGCGATAATCCGGGCAAGATCCCCGAACTGCTGTGGGTGAAATTTTGGGTCTACTGGAGTGTGGATGTCACGCCGCGTCTGAACCCGACTGAAGGCCAACTGCCGCGCGTCAATTACCAGGGCGACGTGATCTCCTCCGACGATGATGGCGCGCTCGCACTGGGTGGGCTGCCACCGGGCGATCCAGTGGGCTTGTATTCCAGCACGCTCTTCGACCAGATCGGACGCACAGTGCATCGATTTTACTGGGGCGGGCTGCTGCTGCTGGCGCTGATCGGCCTGTGGCGCAGCCGCTGGCTGTGGCGCGAGGTCTCGCTGCTGTGGTTCGTGCAGCTCAGCATGACCCTGGTCTACCTCGTCTTTCACCCCTCGACGCGCTACCGCGTCCCGACCGATCCGCTGCTCTTTCTCTTCTCGGCCTACACCCTGGTGGCGCTGGCGATGTGGTGGCGTAACCGCCGCCGGGATCGCCCGCCAGAGGTTCAGTGGGAGACGTGGTGAAGCTTAGCGAAACACCTTATCGAGCGGAATGTCGAGGCCGGGGAGTGCCGCTAAGGTGAGATGGTCCCGGACGCGCTGGTAGCGGCCATCCGGGGTGTAGACATCGACGTAGTGCCCTTCCGTACTGCCTTCCCAAACAATGATTTGAGCATCCAGATAGATTTCGCGCTTGAGTGCCAGCGCACTGAGTTCGGTATTGTTCTCCTCGTTGGAAATCATTTCGATAACCAATGTCGGCGTATTAGGACTATAGGATTTGCCTGTCGGTGGCTGGCTGAGAACCAGTGCGCCATCAGGTATACAGCGTTTACTGCCAATCAGATAGCCACTGCTTTCACCCGTGACGTAGCCATCAATGTTCTGCACAATCAGGTGCTGGGTCAGATAGCTCAACAATATCGTTACGGCGATCCCGTGCTCATCTTTCGTTACCATCGACTTTTCGAATACCCTTCCGTCAATGAGTTCGAAGCGGCGCTCCTCTGGCTGCTCTGCAACCCAGACATCAAAGGTGGCTGCGTCAACACGCTGTAGATTCTCCAGCATGGTCAGAATCCCTTATCGCTAACGATTTTATTGTAGCACAGCCAGGATAGTCTAGAACTCGTACTCGTCGCCGTCCTCGCAGCGGATGACCGGGCCGTCATAGCCCTGCTGGGCTTCAGGCACGAGCGGGCTGGGGTCTTTATCCCAGACCTCGTAGTGGATCAAATAGAGGGATTTGGCGTTGGTGCGGGTCGCGGTCTGCCCGGCCTGATAGGCGCTGGAATGGCCGATGCCCTCGCCCGCCGCCTCGTGCAGCAGAATATCGGCATCGCGGCCCAGTTCGTAGAGCGACTCGGTCGGCTGGGTATCGCAGGTATAGGCCAGCACCTTGCCAGTCAGCTTGTTTTCGATGCGCAGGCCAATGGTGGGGATGAAATGCTTCACCGGCCAGGCGGTGATGCGAAAATCGGCGTTCTCCATGACCGGGGCAGCGGCCCGTTCGCGCACACGGTGAAAGGTCACGGGGAAGAAGTTGGGCCAGGTCTCCCACAGGAACATGGTCATCAGGTCTTCGATGCGGTTGATGCAGTGCGGGATGCCGTAGATGCGCAGCGGAGCCTGACGCCCTAGCTGCCACATCGCCATCAGCATGTTGGGCACACCGGAGACGTGATCGGCATGGAAATGCGTCAGGATGACATCCTGTAAGCCGGAATCGCTAATCACCAGATCCTTGATCTTGCCCAGCGGGTTCGACCCACAGTCTACCAGCACCGGCAAATCCTTCTCGCCGATGAGGACGAAGTGGGTGTTGTCGTGCGTGGCATCGGGCACTACAGCGGCAGAACCAAGAATGACGATACGGGCCATAGCAGATCCAAGTTCAATACATGCGCGTGTTCAGAGTATAGCCCGTATATGCTTTTTTGACCGCTTTTTTCGAAAATTTTTAGATTTCGCTACAGTTGGGCTACAAACGACCTTCCGGCAGACGGCCCGCCTTGAGATCCATCACCTGATCGGGCGCGAAGGGCGCGTCGAAGAGGTTGGCGGACTCCTGATAGCAGCGGAAGAGATCGATGATGAAGTGCAGGCGCTGCGGCAGATTGGCCCAATCGACCGCGCCGGAACCCGCCGTGCTGTCCGGCGTGGGATCCAGTTGATCCAGCAGCGCGCGCAGGTCTGGCAGGCTGATCTGCTGGAGCGAATCGGGGAAACTGCCGAGGACATCCTGCCCCAGGCGCAGATGCAGATCCGGCGGCAGGTCAATGCTCATCAGGTACTCAGTAATGACGAGGCGGGCCGCGCGCCGCGCCTCCATCAGCAGGGCATCGAGCAGAAAGTCGAAGGGGCTGGGCCGGTTCAGCAGCCGCAGCAGCCACAATCGCAGCCGGACCCACCCGCCGACGTTGGGGAACAGTGACTCGATCAACTGCTGCCGGAACTGGCGATAATCCACGACCGCCGCGTTCATCGCCTCGGCGATTTCGGGCTGGAGCCGGGTCTGCTCGTGATAGCCGATCTCGATGTTCGCCAGCAGCATCATTTGGGCGCGCGTGAGCGCATCGGATTCGAAGAAGGCCGCGTAATAGCGGGTGAAAGCCTGCTTCAGATATTGCTGACCGTCGGGCGGATCGCCGGGGCGCAGCGACTCGCAAAAGTCGGCTACCCGCGCCGGATCGTAAGGCTGATCGTCCAGACAGGCGGCAATGAAACGGGCGAACTCGCGGCCAATCTCCTCGAAGACCTTCTTGTTGCCGCGTCCGACCGCATCGCTGGCCCGCTCCAGCGGCCCCAGCGGACTCAGCGCCTGGGCGAGCGCCTGCTGGATGGCGGCCTGATTCTGCGTCGAGCCGAGGGCCTGCGCGCTGGCGACGACCTCCGGCGTGACCTGTTCGGCGACGTATTCCGCCTGGGCGATATGTTGCAGCACGCGCGTGAGGTCCTGCTTGCGGATGGTCTGCCCGGCCTGTTTGGAGGCCCAGGTAGCGAAGCTACACCAGTTGGCGCAGAGACCGCTGCGGGCCGTCAGCGCCAGCGCCAGTTCGTGATAACACTGCGTGATCTGCAAATTGCGGATGACCGGATCGGCCAGGGCGCTAATCTGGTCTACGTCTGTGACACTGGGGATAGCTTCGTCTGTGGGCATCACCGGCCCTCGCGCTCATCGACTGCTGCTGCCGATTATAGCCGGATATGATGCTTTGCTGCTCAAATGTGGGACCCTCAGGTATTGGGCTTTGTTATGGAGCGTAGTCTCCACTAACCTGGAACAGGGTGATGGAGCATGACCTCGACATACAAATCGTCAAACTTGCTGAATACGATCTTTTCAGGTGTCGATTTCGAATTCGACTGCCCACAATCCCTTGATGCCTGCATTTCACGGCTGGAATCCACTCCGCTGCACGCGGGTCGCAGCCGGAAGGAGAATTCCGTCATAGGGGACGCTCCTGATGGAAATGGCTACGTCTTTGCCTTTGGCGGTCTGAGTGGTAGGACAACCCTAAGGTTTACGGGAAAGATTGAAGATCGAGATGATCTAACTCATATCTCAGGCCACGCAAAGATAGGCGCAGGAGCCTGGATTTGGGTTCTCTGCCCTGCTATCCTGGCTGTCATCCTACTGGGTTTTCTCCCCTTTTTGTCTATCCTGGCAGCATTATTCGTTTGTCTATCCATATACTTCAGCGCAAGAGACTGCCGAAATGCCACGAAGGTATTGTGGTCAAAATTCGAATGCGATAGAGGGATCAAAACAAAGGGCTGACGATCCGCCAGCCCCATGACGATTGCATCTAGAAGACCGGTGCGTTACAGCACGCTCAGCACGATCTGCGGCGTGATGAAGGCTTCGATCAGCGCGGCGATGACCAGGCCGGGCAGGACGATGCCGATCAGGATCTTGACCGTGTCGCCCAGCGCGCGAATCCAGCTCTGGCCGACGGTCATCCCTTTAGGCGGTCGGGTGAAGGACGCGCCCAGGCGCAGCGCAGCCGCCGAGGCCAGCGTCACCATCGGCAGTTCGATGACCCCATGCGGCAGGACAGCGGCGGCGATCAGCATCGGGTTGTAGCCCGCCAGCAAAATCTGGCTGAAGACGTAGCCCATCAGCAGGAAGGTCGGCGCGGCGATCAATCCGCCAATGCCGAAGGTGAAGATCGCCAGCACGGTCGCGCCGATCAGCACGCGGACGTTGTTCCACAGGATAAAGCTGAAGACGCCGCTCTGCACCGGGATCTGCATGAAGTTCTGGAAGCCGTCGCTGAGATTGTTCACGTTGGCGTCGGCGGGCATGGGCAGCCGCCACTGCGGTTGGTAGCCCAGGATGATCCCCGCGACCAGCGCGACGACGAAGACCAGCAGAGTCACCCGCAGCGAGGTCCCCATCCGGCTCAGGCTGAGCGGCATCCCCCGGCGATACCACTCCCAGAGGCTGCGCGCCGGAGTGTTGTCGGCATCCACCGCGCGGATGCTGCGGAAGATGGCCCGCAGAGTCCCGCGCAGATTCAACTGGTCAATCGAGCGGCCCAGCAGTTCCTCGCGGTTGAAGATGCTGTTGCCCACGCGCAGCAGCAGGATCACCACCACCACCATGCCGACAATGATGGCCCACAGCGCGCCGATGCCGCTGGGCGATTCGGCATCCGGGGCCAGGAACATGATCGCGCTCTCACCCTGGATCAGCAGGGCCATGGGGATGATGATGAAGCTCGCCAGCAGATTGGCCGCGCGTGTGCTGGTCGTCTGGCTGGAGACGACCACCGCGCCCGTGACCATCACCAGCGCCTGAGCGGTCGTCAGCAGCATAATCTGCACCACCAGCATGGTCGGCGGTCGCCAGGCCAGATTGCCGAAGACGAGGCTGCTGAGATAGACCAGCATCCCGCCGTAGCTGGCGACCAGCGGCGGAATCATGGCCGCCAGAGTTTTGCCGATGTAGAGTTCGGTGTTGGTCAGGGGCGTGCTGAGCAGCGGTTCCAGGCTGCGGCGTTCTTTCTCGCCGACGAAGGTCTCCAGCGCGATGACCAGCGAGATCGAAATCGGGAAGAAGCCGACGATCATCAGCAGGAAGGGGATCGTGCGCTCGGCGACGATGTCCGCGCCGTAATCGGCCACGAAATTGGAGAACTTCCCGGCCACAAACTGCGCCAGCGAGGGGAAGACCAGCGTCAGGATGACAATCGGGGCCAGGATGCGCCAATCGCGGAAGCTGTCGCGCACCTCACGCCGGGTGATAATCAGCGCATTGCTCAGCGTCAGCCGCCAGCCGGTCCGGCGCGGGCTGACCGGCGCGCCGCTCGTGTCCATTGGATTACTGATGCTTGCCATGAGCCTGCGCCTCCTGCTCTTCGTCTTCGGTGACCACTTCGAGGTAGATGTCTTCCAGCGTCTGCGAGACCGGGGCCAGCGTCACCACGTCGATGCCCAACCCGGCCACCTGCCGCAGCAGCTGCGGATTGACCGTGCGCGGATCGCTCACGCGGAAGCGCAGCCAGTCCTCGCCCGTCTCCTGCACCTCGACCAGCCCGCGCGATGTCCTTTGCCAGGCCGTTGACGTAGCCGTTGATGCGCAGCTCCATCAGCGGATTGCCGACGAATTTACGCGCCAGGTCTTCGAAGCTGCCGTTGGCAATGATGCGCCCATGCCGGATGATGGCGATACGGTCGGCCAGGGCCTGCGCTTCGGTCAGGTTATGCGTCGTAATCAAGAAGGTGCGTTCACTGTGCTGGAGTTCGACGATGGCATCGCGGACCTGTTTGGCGCTCTGCGGGTCCATCGCCGAGGTCGGCTCGTCCAGCAGCAGCACCGGCGGATCATGCAGCATGGCGCGCACCAGGGCCAGCTTCTGCTTCATGCCTTTGGAGTACTCGCCCAGGCGCTTGTCGAGCGCGTCTTCCAGGCCAAAGCGCTCCATCAGGCTCAGCGCCCGCGCTATGCGCTGCTGCGCGCCGAGGTGATAGATGCGCCCGAAGAAGTCGAGATATTCCAGCGCCTTCATGCGCTCGTAGAGGCCGTGCTGCTCGGTCAGGACGCCGACATGCGCCCGCACCTGCTCCGGCTGTTCGATCACATCATAACCGGCAATCGTCGCCCGGCCTGAGGTCGGCGAGAGGATTGAGGTCATCATACGGACACTGGTGGTCTTGCCCGCGCCGTTCGGCCCCAGCAGCGCCAGGACCGACCCGGCCTGCACGTCCAGCGTGATGTGGTCTACCGCGCGGAAGGTATCGAAGTCTTTCGTGAGTTGTTCGACGTTTATCATAATCATCTGCTTATGTTGAACGGATCAGATTCATTGTAAGCTTGAGTAAGATTGCGAGTCCCCCCGCATTCCTGGGGGGAGTGGACTCCTAAGCTTAATTATCGCATGATTATGGCCTGGATAGATCCGAGATATTTTAAGATTGCGATGAGAGCGGCAGCCCAGATCGTAAAAAAATGTACAAATTAAGGATTCTTGCTTGAAATTACACCATAAATGCGTCAAGCTTAGCATATAGAAATCGCTTTTAACAGTTTACTAGCGGTAGGGCTACCGCGATGGACGTAGAAGATCCAGTCAGCTTGCGACCGATCCGGGACTATATCGACGATCAGGTCGTCACACCGGTAGTCAAGCTGCCTGCAACGATAAACAATCCAAACACCCGTGAAACGCTGCAAGAACAGCGTGCCACTGCGGTCGGTCATCTCAACCAGGCGCTGGAAAGCGCGACCCGTGTTCATAAGACGGGCGGCTGGCGGCGGCTGCCTGTGACGGAGCGCGTCGCCCTGCTCAACGGCATTGCCGACCGCCTGGAACAGGAGGTTGAGCAGATTGCCGCTGCCGAGAGCCTGACGACCGGGGTCGTCATCGGCCAGGCGCGCCGATTGGTCCGCCATATCCCGGCGATTTTCCGGCAGGCCGCCACGCACATGAGCCAGGCGGTCCAGCCGGTGACGCTCTCTGATACGCTGCTGATGCGCCGGCTGCCCTGGGGACCCGCCGTGCTGATTACGCCCTGGAGCGCCGGAGCGGTCATCGCCGCGCACAAAGTCGCCAGCGCCCTCGTCGCAGGCTGCCCGGTGATTCTGAAACCTTCGGAATGGGCACCACAGCCCTGTGCATTCATCGCCGACGCCATCGCCGAGACCGGCCTGCCGACCGGCATGTTCCAACTCGTGCATGGTGGCGAAGATGTGGGCAGGCTGCTGGTCGATGATCCGCGCGTGCGCGTGGTCTCCTTTACCGGCAGCACCGCTGTTGGACGCGAGATCGCGCTCTCCTGCGCCGCTGCGTTCAAGCCACTGCAACTCGAACTGGGCGCGGTGAATCCCCTGATCGTGCTGGAAGATGCCGATTCGGAGGCTGCTGCCGAGGCCATCGTGCGGACTCTCGTCGCCTTCAACGGCCAGTGGTGCCGGGCGGCGGGGCGTCTGCTGCTGCACCGCCAGCAGTACAACGGCATCATGCGCCAGGTCCTGGACTACCTGGACAAGCTGCCTATCGGCGATTCGCTGCAACCCGAAAGCGTGATGGGGCCGCTGATTCACGAGGCGCATCACCAGACGGTCGCCGGGCAGGTCGAGGCGCTGCTATCGAGCGGCGGCGTGGCCTACGTCGCGGGCCGTCTGCCCGATCTGCCGGGCTACTTCATGCAGCCCACGTTGATCGCCAATGCCGCGCCCGAAAACAGCCTGGACGAGATCTACGGCCCGGTCGCCACCGTCCACATGTTCAGCGACCTGGACGAGGCGCTGACCCTGGCGAACCAGCCGCGCAGCGCGCAGATCGCTACCATTTTCAGCCAGGACCTCGCCCTCGCCCGGCAGTTGAGCGAAGGGCTGAACATCTCCACCGTGCGCATCAACGACCCGGACATCTTCGACCATTACCCCGCCATTCCGCGCTCCGGTTGGAACCTGGGCGGGACTCAAGAGGCCGGGCTGACCCTCTCGATTCGCTTTTTCAGCGGCATCCAGACGCTCGGCAGTTGATTGTGGCATAATAGGGCCTGAGTATCTCGCCCCTGCGCGAGCAGAAGGGAGATGCTAAGCACCTATCCATACACCAGGTTTATCATTGGGTGTGATCTGTTTTTCTCTAAACCCCACCCCTAAATCCCCTCTCCATGTATGAGGGTGAGGTAAGATAAGAAAAGAAATGTTACCCTAATCAGTCAGGACAGCGCACATGGGCATTGGATCATCGCCGCAGCGAATACGAGCACGCCTCCATGCAATGTGGCCGCCTCTCCTGGCGGGTATCGTGCTGCTGGTGAGTGCCTGCGGGGCGCTGAGCCAGCCGACGCCCACGTATACCCCCGTACCGACCTCGACCTTTACACCGGTGCGCACACCGACTCCCAGCCTGACACCGACGCCGACCCTCACGCCGACGATCACACCGACCGCTGAAATCCAGGAAAGCGATCTGGTCGGCGAAGGCATTGCGCCACCGCTGGACATCGACCTGCCCGACGACTGGACCTCGCGCTACCTGACCGTTGCGCTGCCCGATGTCGATTCGGCGCTGCGGCTGGTGTACGTCACGGCTTACGAAGGCCCGGTGACAGGCGGCAAGGGCCGGATCGTGGTGCTGTGGGGCTTCCCCAACGTCTACAGCAGCGGGCTGACCCTGCCGGGCACGCCCACGCCAGCCCCCGATCTCTACGTCGATGGCCTGCGGCTCTTCCGCACGGCGATGGTCGAAACAGGCTGCAACGCCGGGACTGATCTCCAGCGCGATTTCCCGATTGGCGACCGCAGCGGCTCCGGCACTTATTTCGCCATCGTGGACTGCCCCGAATCGCCGGATACACGCGGCTGGTTCACCGGACTCCAGGAGCAGGGTCTCAATTTCGTCTTCTTCGTCTATGTCGAACCCATTGAGGCCATCGACGGGGCCAAAGACGAGCTTCAGGCGATCCTGGATACGGTGCGCTTCCACGTCGAGGACTTCAACCCCGGCGGTTAGCCTACGCTGGCTTGTCAGGCGCGGCATCCGGCAGTAAGCTAGGACGGCACTCGGTCCCAGGCCGCGTGTAGGGGAGCACCAGCGTGTGCTCCCGCCGGGCGAACACGTGGGTTCGCCCCTACGATCAGGCAATTGTCCTCACAGGGAAGGTACAGCTTGAAACGCATCCTCGGCATTCTTTGGGCCGCTGTGGCCTTGCTCAGTGTCGGCCCGCTGCTGGGTCAGGGTATCGAAGACACCCCGCTGCCCGCCAACGCCACCGCCAGCCCCATCATCACGCCCACCCCTCTGCCCAGGCCGCTGCCCACCCACGTGACCGACGAGGGCGGCCTGCATATCGAGCAGTTCTACGACACGATTGCCCAGGGTCAGGTCGGCCTGCTGCACGTCACCGCCGCGCAACTGACCGGGGCACGGGCGCGCGTCTTTGATACGTCGATTGAGGGTTTCCCGATTGAGGGCGACGGCTATTATATTCTGCTGGCTGCCGGGATGGAGCAGACGCCGCGCAATTACGACATGGACATTTTCGCCACCACCAGCGATAACCAGCAGCTTCACGTGACCCTGCCGCTAACGGTCACGCTGGGCCAGTTTATCCGCCAGGATATTACGATGGCCCCCGACCGCGCTTATCTGGTGGACGCCGAGATCGAGCGGGCGGAGATGGCCCGGCTGGACAGCATCTTCAGCCAGCACACCGAAGAACACCTGTGGGATGCCAACGGCTTCCAGCGGCCCATCCTCAACGCCGACCTGACCTCGCCCTTCGGCGCGTTTCGGACCTTCAACGAGGTCTTGCAGGCCCGGCATACCGGCTGGGACATCCGCACGACGCTGGGCGTGCCGCTGATGGCCTCGGCCAGCGGGCGCGTCGCCTTCACCGGACGCATGGATATTCGCGGCAATTTCGTCGCCATCGATCACGGCTACGGCATCTTCTCGACCTACAGCCACCAGTCGATGATTCACGTCACGCGCGGCCAGGACGTGGTCAAAGGCCAGATCATCGGCGTGAC
The DNA here is from genome assembly GCA_963772595.1 of uncultured Chloroflexia bacterium. Lineage (GTDB taxonomy): Bacteria > Chloroflexota > Anaerolineae > Aggregatilineales > Phototrophicaceae > CAVYXZ01. Next base: position 1,659,294 of record CAVYXZ010000007.1, read on the forward strand.
CGGCGACACCGGGCGCAGCAGCGGCCCCCATTTCCACTGGGAGATCGTGGTCAACGGCCAATTCGTGGACGCCGTCCAGTTCACCCAGACCTGGCTGCCGTGAAGTCGTATCACTTCAATTGAACATCAGATCAACTATATCTGTGTGATATACTGATTCACAGGTACCTTATCATTGAAACGAGGCTCTGTGTCGTTTGCGCTGTACCTGGACACACACATTGCCAAAGCGGTAGCGGTTCAACTGCGCGACAAAGGTATTGATGTAGTCCGCTGTGAAGAGATTGGTATGGCCGAAGCTTCGGATTTACGGCATTTGCAGTACGCGACAGGGCATAATCGTGTATTGGTAACACAGGATGACGACTTCCTTGTTCTGGATACGGCATGGAAACGCCAGGGCCAATCTCACGAAGGCATATTCTTCGTTAATCCTGCATTACGAGGACAAGGCGCGGTGAGTGCGATTGTTCGAGACGTTGTCGAGTTGTTCGAACTCATATCAGCAGGTGCAGGGACGCTCGAAAGCGATATTGTCGATAAAGTTAACTACATTGGATAACGATGATGGATGCGACGATCAACCACATTGAAATCCTGGACGAAGTGCCTTATGTCAAGGGACGCCACGTGAAGGTCAAGATGGTTGCGCAGATGTACCTGACCGCTGGCGTAAGCATTGACGAGGTCATGGCCCAATATGATCTCTCCCCTGCTCAGGTCTACGCCGCCCTGGCCTATTATTACGATCATCAGGATTATTTCGATCAGATTGCGCGCGATCATCAACCGCTAATTGACCAAGCGAAACGCGAGTCGCAGGATCGCCGAGCGCGGATGCGTGCCCGCCTTGACCAGTCGCAGCAAGACAAGTGATATTCCCCTCTTTAGCCCGGCTGAGGCTGTGCTATAATGGCGGACTGAACCCTTATGACCCGTACTTTAGGGACGCGGTATTCGGGTCGCTGTGTAGACATGGGGAAGCGTATTGTTTCGCTAACCTCACCCCCCGCCCCCTCTCCATAATGGAGAGGAGGAGCAAACCGGCTCTCGGCAGTTTTTGAAGTCCCCTCGCCATTGGTGGAGAGGGGATTTAGGGGTGAGGTCAGGCAAAAAACAACACGACCACCCTGTTCTACCGTCCAATTCGTATACTGTGTCCATAGCACACGAAGCTCACCATGTCCGTATTAAGCGCCAACAACCTCGCCAAAGCCTTTGGCGCGGACGACATCTTTGACAGCATCAGCGTCGAGATTCCGCAGGGGGCACGTATCGCCCTGGTGGGACCCAACGGCGCGGGCAAGACGACCCTGCTGAACATCCTGGTCGGCCTGGATTCGCCGACCGAGGGCCAGGTGCATATCGCCCGCAATACGCGCGTCGGCTTTCTGCCGCAGCGGCCCGAACTGCTGGGCGATCATTCGCTGTGGGAAGAAGCGCTGAACGCCTTCGCGGAGATTCGGCAGATGGAAACTCAACTGGCCGAACTCGAAGCCCGAATGGCCGACCCGGAGCAGCACGAGGCGGCGCTGGCGGCTTATGGCCCGCTGCAAGAACGCTTCGAGCGCATGGACGGCTATCTCTACGAGACACACATCAAGATGGTCCTGCAAGGCTTAGGCTTTGCGCCAGAGGATTACGCCATGTCGCTGGCGCAGCTTTCCGGCGGGCAGAAGACACGCGCCCTGCTGGCCCGGCTGCTGCTGGATGAGCCTGACCTGCTGGTGCTGGATGAGCCGACCAATCACCTGGATATTCAGGCGGTCGAGTGGCTGGAAAACTACCTCAAGTCCTTCGCGGGCGCGGTGCTGGCCGTCAGCCATGATCGCTACTTTATGGACCACTTCGCCCAGCGCATCTGGGAGCTGGATTACGGCACGCTGGAGGCGTATCGCGGCAATTACAGCCACTATGTCCGCCAGCGTGAGGAACGCCGCGAACGGCTCTTTAAGGAATACGAGGCGCAGCGGGAATTCATCGAGAAGGAAGAAGCCTTCATCCGCAAGCACATGGGCAGCCGCCTGACCTCGCAGGCCAAAGGCCGCCTCAAGCGTCTGAATTCCATGCGCGAAGACGGCAAGATCATCGACAGGCCGCACCACAAGAAGCGCAGTATGTACCTCAAGATCGGCCACACCATGCGCAGCGGCGACAAGGTCCTGATGACGAAGAATCTGCGCGTGGGCTATCCGGGCAATGTGCTCTTTGACGCCCCCGACATCACGCTCTATCGCGGGCAGGTGGCCGCCTTGATCGGCCCGAACGGAGTCGGCAAGAGCACCTTCCTGAAGACGATCATCGAGCAGTTGGAACCGCTGGCGGGTCAGGTGACGCTGGGCGCGAGCGTCAAGATCGGCTATTTTGCCCAGGCGCACGAACGCCTCAACGACTCCAACAGTATCCTGGACGAGATTATCGCCACCAGGCATATGCCGGTCAGTGAGGCGCGCAATCTGCTGGGGCAGTTTCTGTTCAGCGGCGATGACGTCTTCCGGCCCATCAGCACGCTTTCCGGCGGCGAACGCGGGCGCGTGGCCCTGGCGAAGCTGGTACTGATCGGCGCGAACTTCCTGCTGCTGGACGAGCCGACCAATCACCTGGACATCGACAGTCAGGAGGTCTTGCAGGCGGTGCTGGACGATTTCCCCGGCACGATCCTGCTGGTGAGCCACGACCGCTACCTGATCGACGCCCTGGCAACGCAAATCTGGGCGGCCAGTCCGGGTGCGCTGGAGGTCTTTGAGGGTACCTACGACGAGTACGTCAGCCAGCGTGAAGCTCAGGCCGAAGCCGAGTCGTCCGCCTCCGGCAACGGGCGTAAACGCGAGACGCAGTTCAGCGAGAAGAAACACGGTCTGAACCCCTACGAGGTCAACCGGCGCGTGGCCGAACTGGAAGCGCAGATTCACGAACTCGAAGCGCAGATCGAGAAATTGAGCGCCGACATCGACACGGCCAGTTCAGCCGGCAACGCCGACCGGGTCCACGCCCTGGGCATCGCCTACACCCGCGCCGAGGAAGACCTCGACCGGGCGCTGGAGGAATGGAGCCACCTGGCTGAATGAGCAGGCCCGGCAAAATCGATACAATTCGCATTCAGGCGGCGGCTTCCGCGAAACACCCGCGCAAATTCAGCACAAGCTGGAGGCAGGCGGCGGTTTCGTGGCCCGCGATGGCCCGGCGCTGGTCGGCGCGGTGCTGTACGAAGCTCACGTGGGCAGCATCTCGCGGAGCGTCTGATTGAGGCAATCGAACAGGCCGTGCGTCTCAGCCTGACGGGTAATCAGGCGATGTTCGAGCGCTTCGGCTACCGGATCCACAGCTATCACGCACACGATAGAGTTCCAGACACAATGCCTTCGGGCTGCGATACAGTAGCGCTGCGGGCGTCCAGCCATCGATCCCAATTCCACTTCAATAGAACAAACGTCTTGACTCTAAAGCCGCTTGAGGGTTTATCCTTATCCCATAATTCGGTGCAGGCATAAATGGTTCAGATCAATGTTCAAGATCGGTGAGTTTTCAAAACTGAGTCAGGTTCCAGTTCCGACGCTACGCTATTACGATCAAGTAGGTCTGCTCAATCCCGTTCACGTAGATTCCCTGACTGGCTACCGCTACTACTCCGCCAGTCAACTGCCGCGGCTGCATCGCATTTTGGCGCTCAAGGGTCTCGGCTTCTCGCTTGAACAGATCGGCGCAGCGCTGGACGAGGGACTCACGCTTGAGCAGATGCGCGGGATGCTGCGGCTGCGTCAGGCACAGATCAGCCAGCAGCTTGCCGAAACACAAAACCAGCTTGTCGAGGTCGAAGTGCGTTTGCATCAGATTGAACAGGAGGAACAGGTATCGAGCTACGATGTCATTGTGAAGCAGGTCGAACCGCTGCTGGTGGCTTCGATCAGGGCCATACTGCCGAGTCACAGCGCGGTTGGTACGCTCTTTCCCGAAATTTACGAGGCAATTGTTCCGCAGGTCAGCGAAGCACTGGGTCCATGCCCGGGCGCAGATGGGCAATCGCTGGTGTTGTGGTACGACACCGAGCATAAAGAACAGGAGGTTGATGGCGCTGCGGCGTATATCCTGCGCTGCCGTGTGCCAGAAAAGGGGCGGATGCGGGTTCATGAACTGCCCGCTACCCTGATGGCAACCACCATTCATCACGGACCCTACACCACGATGGGACAGGCACATGAAGCCATCCACAAGTGGAGCGAGGCTAATGGTTATCGGATCGTCGGTCCAGACCGGGAAATCTATATCTATAGCAAGATGCCCGTCCGTCTTGACGATCCCACGTATGTCACAGAAGTTCAATATCCGGTTGAAAAAGCTTAAAAGGAGAAATAACGATGACGGAAATGACACTGGTAGGAAAGACAAGGACGAGGGTGGGAAAACCCGGCATCTACGAGCGACCCGACGAGCACTATATGGGAATCAGGGTTCAGACTCCTTTTAAGGGGATGTTCACGGTGATTGATAAACATTTGTTTAAGGAGTTACGCGCCTGGATGAAACAGGAAGGCGTAGAGCCAGCAGGACAGCCATTTTTTCGCTTTTACATCATCAATATGGCAGGCGAGATGGACGTTGAAGTCGGGATACCGGTTGCCACAGCGCTGCCCGGTAATGGGCGGGTGAATCCGGGAGTGCTGCCGGCTGGGCGCTATGCCAGCCTCGTTTACGTTGGAAGCGGCTATACTGGCAGTGGTGCCCTGACCAGATGGGCTATGGAGAACGGACATGCCTTTGATGAATGGGATGTTCCGAATGGCACTGCGTACCGCGCACGTTACGAGCGCTATCTTACCGACCCGAAAATCCAGCCGCTAAAGTCGAAATGGGAAGTCGAGGTAGCAGTCAAGCTGGTGGATGATCAGCCCCGGTAACAGCATTGTTTGCGAGCCTGCCGTTTCGCTTACCCTGCCCTCCCGTTCTAGAGGACGACACTTTAAGACAGGGGGTCTGGAACCAGATAGAGTTCTGATGCCCCTGTTTTGGGCTGACCAGACGGGCAAAGACCTCGTCCCGTCCGAGGCGAAACAGCTCAGGTGCTGCCTGCCACTGCTACAGTAAAGAAGAATTCATAGCGCCTGCCGGATGCTCGTGGCTAACTGCGCTATGAATTCCTGTTTGTTAAGTATCTCCCCAAAACTGTCGTCCCCTGAACCATATCGGCGAGGGGACTTACAAAGCTTTAATCAAGCAAACACTAGCATTAGAACAGATTTTCGAGTAGAATATGAATAGAACAAAAGTTCGAATTCGTTCGTGGTGTGAGTTGACGAGGGGTTGATTATGATTGAGCAGGCAACCAGCAATTTCAAAGTAGCGCAGTATCCGCACGGCCATTTTTCCTGGGCGGACTGCACCTCCGGCGATCAGGAGGCCGCCAAAGACTTTTACGCGAAACTGATGGGCTGGGGGACCGAAGACATGCCCCTCGGCGAAGACTGGGGCGTCTATACGATGTTCACCAGCCAGGGCGTCTATACGGCGGGCCTGGGCCAACTCCCGGCGGAAATGGCCGCACAGGGGATCCCATCATATTGGACCAACTATGTCTCGGTGGACAACGTGGACGCGCTGCTCGACACCGTCACCGAACAGGGCGGGATGATCATTGCGCCCGCGATGGACATCTTCGACAGCGGGCGTATGGCGGTCATTCAGGACCCGACTGGCGCGCAGTTGGGCCTGTGGCAGCCCAAAAACCACAAGGGCGCGGGCATCGTCAACACGCCGGGGGCGATGACCTGGAACGAACTCTACACCCGCGATTTGGAGAAGGCGCGCGCCTTCTATAACATCCTGCTGGGCTGGGAATACGAGGCCATGGAAGGGATGGATTACTACACTATTCAGACCAATGGCCGGGCCAACGGCGGCATCATGCAGCTGAGCGCCGACTGGGGCGATGCCCCGTCCCACTGGGCGGTCTACTTCTCGGTGGCGGACATCGACGCCGCAGTGGCGACCGTGACTGAACTGGGGGGCACAGTGATGGGCGCTGTGCGTGACGCGGGCGGCGTGGGACGTTTTACCTTCGCGCAAGACCCGATGGGCGCAGCCTTCGCGCTCATTCAACTGGAGCAGCCGCAACCCTGGGATCTCTAAACGGCGTCTGGACCACGCCTTTGGCCCCTTGTCGGCACCCGGCGAGGGGCTTTTTGTTTACTTTACAGGCAGCGACCTGGCCTATTTCGGGGCGCAGCCGAAGTCCAACTCCTGCTCGCACAGCGTGGTGTCACAGCCGGTGCAGTTCCACAGACGCACGTCCGGGTCCACGCCGACTTTGCGTGCCACCCGCTCCGGCCAGTGCGTGATTCCGGCATAGGTGAACAGGCTCTTGCAGCCGCAGGAGGGGCAAATTGCCAGACGTCCTGGCGGCGGGGATGAGGAAATGTCGTTCGATAACATGAGTGTGGCCTGGATAATCATAACGCAACCTTTAGACCATAAGACGGTCTGAATGAGTTCTTGGTTCCTTATACTATACGGAACTGGGCGCGTCAGGGTGCGTAATGTTTAGGAATCCTGACAGATCCACAGGAGTCGTAATCCATTCCTTACATTCGTGCAGACCGCGCCGCCAAATATTGTCAATGGGCTTTGTCTGGTGATACAATAGACGTATATGTGGCAAATGCGAACGTCTAGCAGTCACACCCCCACCAGACAGACCGCAACCCAGGCGCAGGACAAAACGTTCAGCGCTGAATGTGATTCGAGGTAGATTGGGATGATGCAAAGTAGTGCGCGCAGTGTAAAACTGGTCGATATTCCGCTGGTGACTCGCCTGCTCGATTCGGGCGTGATGCTGGATTCCGGCCTGGCCTACACCGGCAGCATCGATCTGAGCAGCGCGGCGCTTCTGTCCAGCTTTCTGCTGCCCCAGCGCAGCAGCCATTCGGTCCTCGCCTGTGCCGGGAAACAGCACGTGGTGGGTCAGTTCCGGCTGCACCAGAACCCGCAGCAAGCGCGTATGGTCTATGTCGCGCCGGATTTGCCCTACGACACTGATAACAGCGCCTGGCTGCGCGTCCTGGATGCCATGACGGCGGCGGCAGGACGGCGCGGCGCACACATGCTCACCGCCGAGGTGGACGAGCATCTGGCCCTGTTCGAGACGATGCGTGTGGCCGGCTTCTCGATCTACGCTCGGCAGGAAATCTGGCAGCATTCGCCCGGCGAGATCCCGCAGTTACGGATGGACGAGGTAGATTTGACCGAAGAAACCGAGGCCGACGCCCAGGGCATTCAACTGCTCTACCGCAACATCGTGCCGCGCCTCGTGCAGCAGGTGGCCGCCCCACCCAATCACAGCAGCGGGCTGGTCTACCGCAAGAATGAGCGAGTCGAAGGCTATATCGCGGTCACGGAAGGCCGCGCCGGAATTTATCTGATGCCCTATCTGCACCCGGACATCTTCAGCGAGGCCGCGGCCATCCTGGCAGCAGCCATCCAACAAGCCAGCCGTTCACCGCTGCGCGTGCCAGTCTATGTCTCGGTGCGGCGTTATCAGGACTGGCTGGAAGACGCCCTCATCGACCTGGGCTTCGAACCCTGGGTCCGGCAGGCTGTGATGGTCCGTCACATTACCGCCGGGGTGCGTCAAGCCGATTTTGCGCCACTGGGCCAGGCCCTGGAGGTGGTTCCACTTAAACCGCCGACGGCGCATACCGAACCACTCATCGAGCAATTCAACGAGGAGTAAACTACTCGATAATGGAACGTCGGATCACAGACAACATTGACCGGCTGCGTGAAATCCTTCCCCCCGAACTCAACGCAGCCCTGGATAGACTGGGGAACAGCGACCAACTCATCGAAATAGTTCTGGACCTGGGACGGGTCCCAACGGCACGCTATACCGACGAGGAAATCGTCCTGCTGGAACGTGAAGTCACCCGCGATGATATTGACACCGTGGATCGCAATATTGGCGACTTTGACGCCGATAACCGGGCCGGGCTGGAACGCTCGCTGCACCGCATCTCGGCTATTCGCAACCGCCGGGGCACTATCGTCGGCCTGACCTGCCGCGTGGGCCGTGCCGTTTATGGCACGATTGACATCATTCAGGATCTGATCGAATCCGGTCAGAGCGTCCTGCTGCTGGGACCGCCCGGCGTGGGCAAGACGACCATGCTGCGCGAGGCCGCTCGTGTGCTGGCCGAACGCAAGCGCGTGGTCATCGTCGATACCTCCAACGAGATCGGCGGCGATGGCGATGTGCCTCACCCGGCCATTGGCCGCGCCCGCCGGATGCAGGTCTCGCGCCCGGAACGCCAGCACGAGGTCATGATCGAGGCGGTCGAGAACCACAACCCGGAAGTCATCGTCATCGATGAAATTGGCCGTGAACTGGAAGCGATGGCCGCCCGCACGATTGCCGAACGCGGTGTGCAGTTGATCGGCACGGCGCACGGCAACGAACTGGAAAACCTGATGCTCAACCCGACCCTGTCGGATCTGGTCGGCGGCATCGAATCGGTCACGCTGTCGGATGACGAAGCACGCCGCCGGGGCACCCAGAAAACCGTGCTGGAACGCCGCGCGCCGCCCACCTTCGACGTGCTGATCGAGATTCAAACGCGCGACCGTCTGGTGGTACATGAAGACGTCTCGGCAGCGGTCGATGGCATCCTGCGCGGCAATTCGATGCCGGTCGAGGTGCGCAGCCGCAATCAGTTCGGCGAGATCGAAGTCGAAGCCATGCAGCCGGACATCAGCCCGATTGCCGAGCAGCAGCGGGCCGATAACCGCCGTCAGGGCCGCCGCCCGCGCGGCAATGGCACGAACGGCAGCAACGGCAGCAGCAGCGCACTGGTCGCTGCCCATAACGGGGGCAGGCAGCATGAGATACCGCATCTACGCTTATGGTGTGGCCCGCAATCGCTTGCAGCAGGCCGCCCGCAGGCTGCACGTCCCGGCCTCGCTGACCGACGACTTTGAGCAGGCTGATGCGGTCGTCACGCTGAAAAATTATTACCGCCGCCGTCCACGCATGATCGTGGATGCCGAGCGGCGCGGCACGCCGATTTATGTGCTGCGCGCCAACACGGTGACGCAGATGGAGAACTTCCTGAGCGACATCTTCCAGTTGGACAGCGAAGCAGCTTTCGGCAGCCGCTACGGCGACCCCATGTCGGAAGCCGAGCAGGCCATCACGCGGGTCCTGGCCGGGGAAGACTCCGTCGATCTCGCGCCGCAGTCGTCCGAGGTGCGCCGCCGCCAGCACGCCCTGGCCGCCAAAGCGCAGTTGTTCTCGCGCAGCTTTGGCCGCGAGCCGCAGCGTCACGTCCGCATTCTGCGCGGAGAAGAATAGATCATGTTTATCACTTTCGAAGGCCTGGATGGCAGCGGCAAGACCACCCAGGTTCGAATGCTGGCGTCCTACCTGCGCAAGCTGGGCTACAACCTGCTGTTGACGCGCGAACCAGGCGGCACGCTGATCGGCGACGAGATCCGCGATATTCTGCACGATCTCGATCACACCGAGATGCACCCGACCACCGAGCTGCTGCTCTACAATGCCTCGCGGGCGCAGTTGGTCGCCGAGGTGCTCAAGCCACACCTGGAGAGCGGCGGCGTGGTCGTCTGCGACCGCTTCTTCGATTCGACGCTGGCTTACCAGGGCTACGGGCATCAGATGGGCATCGCCGGGCTGAAGGCGATTATTCGCTTCGCCACCGCCGGGCTGGAACCGGACCTCACGTTTTACCTGGACATCACGGCTGAAGAAGGCTTGAAACGCCGCAAACAGGCTTCCCTCTTTGGCGAAGAGTGGAACCGCCTGGACGATATGGAACTTTCTTTCCACCGCCGCGTATACGAAGGCTATAAGGCATTGATCGAGGCCGAGCCGCAGCGCTGGGTCTGCATTGATGCTTTGCAGGATATTGGCACCATCCAGGCCATTATCCGCGACCGGCTCGACGGACGCCTCAAGCCGGTTGACCCTTCGGTACAGGAAGCGGTGGAGAAGAAGGCATGAAGACTCGCAAAAATCTCTGGGGCACTCTTATTCTGGCAATGATGTGGACGACTGCTGTCGTCTTCATCGTGGGAACGAGTGCTGGCCTGCCGCAGTTGATCGCCTTTGTCGCCGCGCTCTTCGTAACCTACCAGATCCTGCGTATCCTTGAATACATCCCGCCGGTGCTGCACAAACAGCCGCCGCGCCAGCGCATCGACCGCGTGCTGGATGATCTCAGCGCCGAAGAGATGGCCGTCCTGCGCCGCCGCCTGATGGACGCGGACGCCGATTACGACGACTATGCCTCGTTTGACGCTCTGCTGCACGAAATCCCGGCCAAGCGCAAAGCCCACGAATAATATATCTACTATTTCATTCATAGATGATTGGTATCACGAAAACACCATAACCGGCTTTCAGCAGCAGACGCCGCCCATCGGTACTGATGTGCATCAAATCATCTTCTGTGGATGAAAACTGCATCGCAAATCCATTGATTGTCTCAATGGGCAGTCGCAACTCATCCAATGGTGCTTCACGACCAACCCGGTACAGCCGGAAAACATGTCCATCCCAGTCTTCCCGTCCCCAAAAGGCATCAAACGTAACGAAATGACGATCATCTGGCAGCCAGATATATTGAGTTGGTATGGGCGTCACGGTTGATAGAGACGTCAAGTCTGGGAAACGCCAGACATTCACAGGATCATCAAGGCTTGAGCCGATTGTCCCCAGGCTAGCGATCAAGTATTCCCCTGAATTGTTGAAGGCAATCGGAACGAACTGCAAATCGTCGGGAACATTCAGGTCTTCAGCCCGATAAGTGCCATCATGCTGGCGGTTCCAGATGCGTAGATTTTGGTCAGATGAGCCAATATCTCCGCTGCCTGTAAGAACATTCTGCCCATTGGGAACAGGCATTTTGAAATAGCCGTCAGCCGCTGGAAGTTCATGTAAGCTGCATTGTTCCAGTCGCCAGCTACAGACCCCAAAGCCGTTTACTGAGTCCCCATCGTCTGTGTAGACATACCACCCGACCTGTACGGCGCGAAGTCGGTCATATTCCTTGTCTAAAACATAGCGGTTAACTTCATTGCCGAGAATATCCCAGACAACGATTTCATCACCATCCAGGGTAGCAACAAGCTGGCTATCTACTGACCATTGCACTTGATTGAACTGCTCCCTCGTAAACCTTTGAATTGGATGGTTAAGGGCCTCTGCCGCTTCTAAAATGAAAGCGGGAAACCGATACAGTTTCATCTGATTGTCGGTTCGCACGACCAGATAGCGGGTATCGGGTGAGATCGCAAAATCCGGCCCTAGAATCTCCCGATTTTGTTTGTCCAAAATCAAATGCTGATCGGCTTCCAGCCAGTTCAGCCCACTGAGCAGATATTGTGGTATATGCCATAAATACTGGCTATAGTTGAGAAATTGAAAGGTAGGGCTAAATCCCTGAGCAATAAACTCTCTATCTAACTCATTGGCAGTTGCAACAACGTAATCGCCCCCTGATGAAAAGGCAACATTGTTGATAAACGTATTTGGAACGTTGAGCAGTGCCAAACTGTCCCCAAAGCGCGGATACTCAGGTTGCGCAATTGATACTTGTGATCCTACTAAACACAATATACTCACTATAAAGAGTGCATCTCGCAAACACCACATCGTGAATTCTCCTTGAGAATTTATTGAGCAATCACTTCAAAAACGTACAATCGATCAGCGAAACTCAGAGCAGAATTGGTTCTGTTTGTACGACTTTGGTCCGGTTTCTCAATAAGTTAACGGCGGCATTTGCCAGGATGCTAAACAATCGCGCTGGCGAGGTTGCTGCGCGGCGACAGGTGAAGACCATCTTGCCGCTGGCCGATGTAGTAGGCCCCAAGCTCCGATGGCGGCGGCACGGTGACCGCCAGGAAACCCATGTCTCGCAGATACTGGACCAGTTCGCCCGCTGTAAGCCGAGTCTTCCAGGGTTCGCCGAGCGCTGCGGCACGGTCTGCCAGACGGGACGCCATGCCCTGCGGCGGGGGCTGCGTAAAGCTCAGGACGATCTCGCTGCCACGAGGCAACGATACGACGAAGCGGAGCACTTCATCAATCGCATCCTGACTCAGATAGACCATCACCCCCAACCAGGAGATAAAGGTCGGCTGAGCCGGGTCGAAGGCGCTAGCGCGCAGGCCCTTGGCGAGACTGGTCTGTTCAAAGTCAATCGGGACAAATTTGACATTCGAGGGGGTCCAAATTCCAGCACGCGTTAGACGTTCGCGTTTTTCGCGCTGGCTCTGCGGTTGATCCACTTCAAAAATGCGCAGTTGGCGCGCCCAATCCGGTTGGCGGTAGGCAAAGGTATCGAACCCGGCCCCCAGCAGCAGAAATTGACGAACCCCGCGCCGAACAGCGAGCGCCAGGCGATCCTCAGCAAAACGACTGCGAATGAGAACATGCGCCCGTAGTCTCAAGCTCTGGGGCATCTGATAACGGGCGGAATCCCTGGAGATCCCTTCGACGTAAGTTGGATCGAGCAGCTTCAGAACAACCAGATCAACGAGAATCTTTGGCGTTTGATCGACAATCTGGTGAACGGCGCGCAGTGCAGCCACGCGCAGGGCGGTCTTGCTGGGTCCCTGTACAGCCATAGGGTGCGAAACTCTTTCCAGAAGAAATTCAATGCCGGGCAGGAGTATATACAAACACGCCGCTACGCGCTATCCCCGCTCTGGTCGGCCTGGGTTTTGCGATCCTGCGCCACCTGCGACTCGTTGCTGGCGCGCAGGTCGGATTCGATGGAATCCGGCTTTTCGCCGCTTAGCAAACGCTCCGCGACCTGGTGGTACTCGGTGTCGCCGCCGGGGACGCTCTCGCCCACCTGTTTGAACAACTCACCCATCTCGCGCGGACTGCCGCTCTCCATGACATGCAGCATCTCATCGGAGGACATGTCGGCGTAATTGCGCGAGGGCTTCGCCACCGCCACCCGGCTGATGAGCCGCGTCAGATCGGTGCTGCCGCAGTGGGGGCAGGTATGAGTCGCTGCGTCGTAGGCATTGTAGGTTTTGTAAAACAGCGTCAGCCTGCGTCCGCAGTGCTGGCACCGGAAGTCATAGCTGGGCATTTTCCTGTCACCTCTTGGGTGTCTCTCATTTTAATCATAGTAGTGGCGCGCCAGATTACCAGTCCTCATCGACTGCTCACCGGATACACATTGCAAATCCCGCCGGAAAGGGACACAATGCAGAGATAATCTTGACGATAAACCGAACTCATCATGCAAGACGATTCCCAACCCGAACGCCGTCACCCATTGGAGGAAGCGCCGCGCCGCCGTCACCCCCTGGAAGAAGGGGCGCAGCAGCTTGCCATCCCAGCGCGACCCCAGCCTTCCGGCCCACGTGTCCGCTTGAAGTTCGCGGCGCAGCGTCCTTATGTCATGTGGGCGCTGATTATCATCAACGTGGCGATCTTCGCCGTGCAGTATCTCTCGCCTCATCTGGGCAACCAGATCATGGATGCCGGTTATCTGCGGTCCTACGAGGCTCTGGTCCAGGGGCAGTATTACCGCCTGCTGACCTCTATGTTTCTGCACGCAGGCTTCGCGCATATCTTCTTTAACATGTACGCCCTGTATCTGTTCGGGCGCAGCACCGAAATGATCGCCGGGCATACTCGCTTTACGCTGATCTACTTCCTGGGCGGGCTGACCGGCTCGCTGCTGAGCGCGTTGGCGGGCAATCCCAGCGCGCAGCTGGGCATCCCCTCGGTGGGGGCTTCCGGCGCGATCTTCGCCGTCTTCGCCGCCGAGATGGTCTTTCTGTATCGTAACCGCGAGATTCTCGGCCAGCGTGCCACCCAGCGCTTACGCAGTCTGGTTGTGATTATGCTGATTGAGGTCGGGCTGGGAGTCGCCAGTGACTTCAGCCCCGACGCGATCAAGATCGACAACTGGGGCCACATCGGCGGTTTTATCGGGGGCGTGGTGCTGGCCTATGTCATCGGCCCGGTCCTCAAGCACTCGGATGAGGCCATTGTGCCGGTGGCCGAAGACATCAACCCGCTGGGGCACAACCTGCTGCTGGTCTCAGCCTACCTCGTCGGCATGGTCATCATCCTGACTTACGCCAGTATGCGCGTCGGCTGAGCTGCGGCGGGACAGTTCGTAGCGCAGCAGGGCGATCTGCTGGGCGGTTTCCTTGTTTTCCTGTGTCAGCCGGGTAATCACCATCGAGAAGTGCATCAGCAGCGCCAGGATGAACAGCAGCGCCACCACAAAGAGCGCGCTGGGCGGGTAGAAAATGCCGACGGCCTGCGCCAGCACATCCAGCAGCGGGCGCGACAGGCTCAGCAGCAGCAGCACCACCGCCGTCGCCAGCCACAGCAGCGAATACTCCTCACGCAGCCGCCGCTGCCGCACCATTTCGAGTATGAATACCAGAGCGGCCAGTGATCCCAGCACGCCTACGATCATTGTCCGATCAATCATCATTTCGCCCTCATGCCCAACAGACGCTTTAGTACATGGGGCGCTGCCCCATACCCTGGCAGGGGATTGGATGCCCCGATACTTTGTCTGTGCTGTTCATTTGGAAAGAGGTCCAGGATGAGCCTCTTGCTTGACTTCGGCTATTCCCTGCCGTCCTCTTCAATCGGGGTGACGGTCACGTGCAGAAATTCAAAATCGTCGCTGGGCGGCAGCATCCGCTTGACTTCGGTAATCTGGAAGATCATATCGCCGATCTGGACCTGATTGCCCACCACCGGGCGATCATGCTGGTTCATCATGCCGCTGGGGTACTTTTTTGATCCGCCGACGACGACGTAGCTCACGGTGTAAATCATCCTATCACCTCCTTAGGAGAAGAGATTCTGGTGACGGATCTTAAAGCTCAGATCCTGCGCGATGTTCCGCATCATCACGTAGCCGATAGCCGTGTCGGATTCACACAGCGTCTTGAACTCTTCCTTCGGGATGGCGTAGACTTCGGGTGCCGCCCTGCGTAGCGCTGACACTGGCGGAGCGGTCGCCATGATCGATCAGGGCCATCTCGCCAAAAATCTGTCCCTGGCCGAGCATCAGGACAGCGTTGGTATCGCCAGAGCCAGAGGGGTCCATAATCCGCACCTCAACCTGCCCCGAATCGACGATGTACATCTTGTCGCCTTCGTCGCCCTGGTCAAAGATCATACTGTGCGCCTCATAGGTTTCCGGCTGCGTGATCCGCCCGACGATGGCTAACTGGCTTTCGGTCAGACCCCGGAAGAGGCTGATATGTTTCAAGAGTTGGGTAATATCACTCATGTTTCTCTGCCTTCGCCCTTATAATGGTTTATAGCAAGCGCTGCAATGCCTTTGTTACTCATATTATACGCTGTTTTCACTGGTCACGGGCCAAATCGCACCTGGATCCAGAGAATCTTACGCGCTTTTAATTCTCAACCGCTATACTGAACCGATACGGGACTCTAAGCTCCAGAGGAGTTAACGCGATGATGCTACAGCCCAATAAACGCCAGTTCGTGCCTCCAACGGATGTCATCGAACTGGTGGATAAGATGCTGGTCGTCGTCGAAATTGCAGGTATGAAGACGGGAGATTTTAATATTGTACTGGAGCACCAGCACCTCATGATCTGGGGCACCCGCCAACGCAACGGCAGCAACGCCGCAGCCTATCATCAGGTGGAAATCGGCTATGGACCGTTTCGCGTGGACCTGGAACTTCCCTGGGCAGCAGATCGTGAGGCGGTGACAGCCAGCTATGACCAGGGCTTTTTGACGATTGAACTGCCGCGCAGAGCCAAACAGCCTATCCATGTGGTGGATTTAGACGCCCAAGAACAGGAATGACGCCATCATGAGCGACAAGCTTGAACATGACGAAACCGCCGAGAACATCCACATCGCTGCATCGGCGGAAGATACGCAAGAGACTGAAGAAGTGACGATCCCGACCGAGATCCCCATCCTGCCGCTGCGCGGGCTGGTGGTGTACCCGCTGACGGCGATCCCGCTGACGGTCGGCCAACCGCGCAGTATGCGCCTGGTCGATGATGTGGTGGCGGGCGACCGGCTGATCGGCCTGGTCTCGGCCATTGATCCTGACATCGAGACGCCGGGGCCGGACGAGATCAAACGCATCGGCACGCTGGCTTCGATTCACCGCCTGTTCCGTGCCCCTGACGGCACGATCCGCCTGCTGGTACAGGGATTGTCGCGCATCAAAGTCCTGGAGTTCACCGGCGAGGAACCCTACCTGCGCGCCAGGATCGAATCGCTGCCGGAGTTCAACGAAGAGTCGCTGGAAGTCGAAGCACTGACGCGCAATGTGGTCGAGCAGTTCACACGGCTGGCCGATCTCGTGCCCAGCATCCCCAGCGATCTGATTACCTCGGCGCTGAACGTCGAGGACCCGCTGCAACTGGTCTACGCCGTGGCGACTTACGTGCGCATCGACCTGGACGACGCTCAGCATCTGCTGGAACTGGATGGTGTGGAAGATAAGCTGCGCCATCTGATGGGCCTGCTGGCGAAGGAACTGGAAGTGCTGGAACTGGGCCGCAAGATCCAGACCGAGGCCCAGACCGAGATGGAAAAAATGCAGCGCGAGTATTACCTGCGCGAGCAGTTGAAGGCCATCCAGCGCGAGCTGGGCGAAGGCGATGAGCAGGCGGTCGAGGTGGAGGAATTCCGCGAGAAGATCGCCGCCGCCCACATGCCCGAAGAGGCCGAGAAAGAGGCGCTGCGTGAGGTAGACCGCCTGTCCAAGCTGCCGATTGCTGCCGCCGAATACGGCGTGATCCGCACCTATCTGGACTGGCTGACGACGCTGCCCTGGGCACAGCGCAGCGACGACAATCTGAACATCGCCCACGCGCGCGAGGTGCTGGACCAGGATCACTACGGCCTGAAGGACATTAAGGAGCGCATCCTGGAATATCTGGCGGTGCGCAAGCTGCGGGCCGAACGGGCCGACGAACGCAGCGAAACTGAGGTCGTACAGGATTATGTCCGGCGTGAACGCCAGGGAGCGATCCTGTGCTTTGTGGGGCCGCCTGGGGTCGGCAAGACCTCGCTGGGCGCGTCGATTGCGCGGGCGATGGGCCGCAAGTTCATCCGCATGAGCCTGGGCGGGGTGCGCGACGAGGCCGAGATTCGCGGCTTCCGCCGGACCTACGTGGGCGCGATGCCGGGCCGCATCGTCCAGACGCTGCGCCGTGTCGAATCGATCAACCCGGTCATTATGCTGGATGAGATCGACAAGCTGGGCCGCGACTTCCGCGGAGACCCGGCCAGCGCCCTGCTGGAAGTGCTCGACCCGGAACAGAATCACGAGTTCCGCGATCACTACCTGGATGTGGCCGTGGACCTGAGCGAGGTGCTGTTCATCACGACGGCCAACGAGCTTGAGCCGATCCCCGGCCCGCTGCGTGACCGTATGGAGATCATTCAACTGAGCGGCTACACTGAGCAGGAGAAACTGGAGATCGCCAAGCGTTACCTGGTGCCGCGCCAGATCCGCGAGAACGGCCTGCGTGAAGGCGAGATCGCACTGACCGACGAGGCGCTGCTGACGCTGGTGCGCGATTACACCCGCGAGGCCGGGGTCCGCACGCTGGAACGCGAGATCGGGCGGGCGGCGCGCAAGGTGGTCACGCAGATCGCCGAGGGCAGCGACGAGACGGTCGTGATCGATGACTCGAATCTGCGCGAGATCCTGGGTAAGCCGCGCTACGGCTACCGCGAAGAACTGGAAGAACGCACCGACCGGCCCGGCGTGGCGATTGGCCTGGCCTGGACCCCGGTGGGCGGCGAGGTGCTGTACGTCGAGGCGGCGCGGATGCCCGGTGGCAAGGGTTTCCAGTACACCGGGCAGTTGGGCGAGGTCATGCAGGAAAGCGCCCGCGCGGCACTCAGCTATGTGCGCTCGCAGGCGGAAGAACTGGGCATCGATTCGAGCCTGTTTGAGAAGAACGACATCCATCTGCACGTGCCTGCCGGGTCGGTCCCCAAAGACGGCCCCTCAGCCGGTGTGACGATGGCGGTGGCGCTGGCTTCGCTGCTGACGGGGCGTCCGGTGAAGAGCAACGTCGCCATGACCGGCGAGATCACGCTGCGCGGTCAGGTGCTGCCGGTGGGCGGCATCAAGGACAAGGTGCTGGCGGCGCATCGCCTGGGCGTGGACACGGTCATCATCCCCTACAAGAACGAGAACGACCTGGATGACCTGCCTGAGGAAGTGCGCGAAGACCTGCATTTCGTGCTGGCGCATCAGGTCGAGGACGTGCTGGCCGCCGCACTGGACGAGGTCCCGGTCGCGCAACCAGCATAGCCTCTACAAGAAGCTGGAAGGGCATGGCGGCTTGCTGTGCCCTTTCGGATTCCCCTATTTCCGTAATCTTGCTTACGTTGACAAACAGTTATTAAGAATATATCATACGATAAAGTACAATTGCACGCCTTGTCCGATTTAGAGCAAGGTTCCCCACATGAAAATCACTGTCGGTACGTTCAATCTCAACAACCTTTTTTCGCGTTACAATTTCAAAGGCGAGGTCGAGGCCATCAAAGATGTGGATACCGGAGTCGATGCCGAGATCGAATATATTTTTACGGAGGACGATGTCTTTCGTCTGCGCACCTTTCAGGGTCGTCTGGTCAATGCCAAGTCCATCAAAGATCAAGCGGCCATCGTCAAGCGCATCCTGGCGATGGACGTGGATGTGCTGGCCGTGCAGGAAGTCGAAGACATCGACACCCTGCGCCAGTTCAACCGCCTGGATCTCGACGGTCTGTATCCGTACAGTGTATTGGTCGAGGGCAACGACCCGCGTCTGATCGACCTGGGCCTGCTTTCCAGGTTCCCCATCGGCGGGATCACCTCCTGGCAGCGCGCCGTCCATCCCGACGATCCCGGCAACACAGTCTTCGGCAGGGATTTGTTGGAGGTCGAAATCTGGGATTCGAAGCGGCAGAAGCGCCTGTTCACACTCTACAACAACCATCTCAAGAGCCACTTCGTCCCCTTTGGTGAGGATCAGGTCGAGGGGGCCAAACGCGCCAACCAGCGCCGCAAGCGGCAGGCCGAGGTCGCCGCCGAGATTATCGAGAAGCGGATGCGCCCCAACAGCCGCTTCATCGTGCTGGGCGATATGAATGATCCGCCGGATTCCCCCTGGCTGAAACCGCTGACCAAATCGAAGGGCCTGAAGTTGGTCAACGCGCTAAAGAACCCTGTCGAGACGCGCCCGCCCAAGCAGGACAATCCGATGCCGCCGTCTACTGCCTGGACTCACCGCTTCAAAGAGTCGGGCCAGCCCGCCCAATACGAACTCTACGATCAGATCTGGCTCAGTCCGGCGCTCAAGGACCGGCAGACCGGCGCATTCATCGACCGCCGGACCAAGCATGGCGGCGACGGCAGCGATCACGACCCGACCTGGATCGAACTGGACATCTAGGCACACGTCTGCGGCAAAGAACGGTGGGGTTCAGCGCACCGCCGTTTTTCGCTGTCGCCACCAGACGGCGACTCCGCCCAGGGCCAGCGCACTCAGCAGCAGACCCAACACAGCGTAAGGTCGCTTCGGCGTGGGCGGAGGGGCTTCGGGTACATCGGCTGCAATGACGGGTGCGGAGTCTGGCGCAGGCTCCGGTACGGATGGGAGCAATGGGGTTTCGACCGTCAGCACAGGTGCAGGCCGCGGGACCACTGGACGCGGCAGCGCCCAATCCGGGTAACGACCTCGCGCCAACCGGACGGCCCGCTGCGCCAGGATCAGCAGGAGCGTCCACCACAGCGGCTCGATCAGAAACTTGAAGCGGTCGTTCTCGCCGATGTCGAAGCTGGTGCCCACGACCATCGTGTAGACGATCAGCGCCACCATCAGCAGCAGCGCCGTTTCCTGCCGGAAAAACTGCCGCCAGCGCCGCCAGGAGAGTCCCGCCACGCCTAACCCTAGCAGCCCGAAGGCCAGCACGCTCAGCGGCAGACCGGGATACAAGACCGAACAACCGCCCGCCATCCCCAGCACCTGAATATTCCGTGCCTGCCAGGCCGCCGCGCCGTAGAGCGTGTTGTCGTAGAAATCGACCAGCCCGGCGATCTTGGGCGCGTTGAGCGCGTTGTGCTTGAAGCCGCTGGAGGGACAGGTGAAGGTGTTATAGGCGCGCGCCACGTTGCTCAGGTAGTGGACCGGATCGTACTGGATCAGGCGGATAGCGCTGCGCTGGTAGACCTGGGCGATGGCCGGAATGTTAATGTTGTTGTAGTCGTTGCGATTCAGCGCATCGACCTTGCTGGTCGCATCGAAACCGTAGTCGATATAGGAACTGGGATAGTTGAAAGCCGGGACCTTCGCTACCATCGGATCGATGATCTTCGCCAGCGCGAAATCCTCCAGGCGTGCCTGCGAATAGCCATCGGCGGCGATATGCCAGAGGTTAAGGCCGCCCCAACTGCTGGTCCCCCAGAAGCCGTATTGCAGCTCGTTCTTGCTGGCCCAGCCCAGGCCCAGCAGGCTAATGAGCAGGCTGATTCCCAGCACGCGCCAGCGCCGTTCCTGCGCCAGCCAGACCACCAGTGCAATCGCAGGCAGCAGGATCAGCGGGTGGTAGAGGCTGCGCGTCAGCACCAGCAGATTGAGCGCCAGAATGAAGCCATAGAGATCGCGCGGCAGACGGCGCTGCTGGAACTGTGCCAGGAAGAAAACGGCCAGCGTAATGAAAAACAGCGACGGCACGGTGTAAAGCGGATAGGCTTCGAAGAGCAGCAGCGCCGGGTTGAGCGTAATCAGCAGCGCGCCGATCACCGCGATCCAGACGCTGCGCGTCATGAAACGCAGGATGCGGTAGCTCAGGCCGCTGATGACGGCCCCCATCACGATGTTACTGTAATGCAGCGCGGGCAGCACGCCGCCGTAGACGAGCTTAATGAGGATGCCGCCGTAGAGGTTCAGCAGCGGCGGCTGGCTGTGCAGGGTCCAGATACTGGTGAGCAGATGATTCTGCAAATCGCCCGCCGTCAGGGTCTGCCAGTAGGCATCCCAGAAGGTCAGGCCGTTGGGATTGGCGATGATGCTCAGCCCGGCGACCTCTTTGGCGAGAAGGCCGATGAGCAGATGGGCGACGAAAAAGAGGACAAAGCCGATCATACTCTTGATTATACGGCGATGCGCCCGCATGAACATGGAGGCTTCTTGGGGACAGGACACGGCGGCGGGTACAGAACCATTGACTAGAATTTATGTTCTATTTATGCTATACTCCACACATACGCACAGTGGAGACAGCAGCATGTCCAACGTCGATTTCTCGAAGCTGGAACGCCCCATGCCGGATTTCGTGCGGACGGTCCTGATCGACAGCGGCCTGATGAACGCCTATGCCCAGCGTCCGGCCTACCAGCAGAACGATTACCTGAGTTGGATCCAGCGCGCCAAGCGTGAGGAAACCCAGGACAAACGGCTGGCGCAGATGCTGGACGAACTCCAGCGCGGCGATGTCTACATGAACATGGCCTGGCGACCCAAGAATTGATCTTGCTTCTCTTACCTCACCCCTAAATCCCCTCTCCAAAGTGGAGAGGGGACTTGTAAAACAACCAATAATCCGGTTTCTCCCCCTCGCCATAATGGAGAGGGGGCCGGGGGGTGAGGTAAGGACACGGCGTGTCGTGTCCCTACATTAATTACATTTTATGTCAGGGCATCAGGTAGTATTCGTCTTGATAACCTTCGGTGGTCCAGCCGGTGATGCCGCCGTACTCGACTTCATACCAGGTCTGGTTGTAGCTGCTCGGCCCACACAGCGGCCCGGCGATGATGTTAAACACCGCCCCTTCGGGAATCTGCCCGTAAATCGTGCCGCTTTCGATCCCGGCCCGGATGTTATTCGGCCCGGTGCCGTAGACGACGCGCGCCTGTGACAGCCCGGCCAGACGGGTCGGCGGCGAGCCGGAGCAAACGCGCGGGGCACCGCTCGACGGCGGCTGCAACCAGTAGGTGCTGCCGCGTCCCTCGGCGGTCCAGCCAGTCACGCCGTTATACTCCACCTGATACCAGGTCAACTGCTGCACACTGGGTCCGCAGATTGGCCCATACAGGATGTTAAAGATGGCACCGCCGGGCATCGTTTGCAGCACCGTACCGCTTTCCGGCGTGAGGCGGATGCTGCTGCCGCTGCCAGGAGTCACCTGCCCCTGGTTCAGGCCAACCAGCCGAGAGACCGGCGACCCGGCGCAGTATCCGTTCGAGAACAGCGGTTCCAGCCAATAGGTCCCGGATTGACCCTCTGCGGTCCAACCCACGACGCCGTTGTAGCTGACCTGCCACCAGGCGGTGTTATCGGCGCAGTACGGCCCGTTGGCGATCCAGAACTGCTCGCCTGCTGGGATCTGGTACAGCACGTCACCGCCATAGCCGGGATAGCTGCGGATGTTGTTGGGCACGTTGGGGAAGTTGATAACCCGGCCCGTGCCGCCGACCTGAAGACGCGAGGGCAGGAAGCCAGGGCAGGCGACCGGCGCGCTGTTGACCGGCTCGGTCCAGTAGGTGTTGTAGCCTTCGCCCTCCGCTGTCCAGCCGACGATACCGTTGTAGCGAATCTGCCACCACCAGCGGAAATCGTTGCCACACTGCGGCCCGCCCAGCACGTCGAAGACCCCGCTGCCCGGAATCTGGCCGATGACCGTGCTCACCTGATTGTTGCCCGGCGCGCTGCGGATCACGTTCGGCAGGCCCGGCGTTACCCGGCCCTGACCACCCACGTAAAGCCGGGTCGGAAGCTGGCATTCCGGCATCGGCGGCGGAGGCGGCGGTGGGGGCGCGTTCGTGACCGGCTCCAGCCAGTAGGTCGCGCCGTCTCCCTCTGCCGTCCAACCGACGGTGCCGTTATAATTCACCTGCCACCACCAGATACCGTAGGTGCAGCTGGGTCCGCCCAGGATGGCGAAGGTCTGCCCGGCAGGAATCTGCCCCAGGACCGTGCCGCCGAAACCGGGATAACTGCGAATACGGTTCGGCAGCGCCGGGTAGGTGGTCACGCGGCCCACGCCGCCCACCTGAAGCCGGGTCGGTTGGTTACAGCCCTGGGCCGCCGGACTGGCCGAAACCGCAAAGACTGTTGACAGCAGCAGCGCCATCAACAGCACGACTGAAATGATGCGACGTCTCATGTGTGATTCTCTCCTTCGTTACAATTCATATTATAGTCGAGGCAAGAAAGAAATACCCTGCTGCTGGCTGACGGCGGCTCTACGGATGGGCGACGGCTGCGTTAAGGACATCATAAGAAATCCAGGCATGAAACAGGTTTTCCGGTACAATCGACCTACGCAACCATGCAGGAGAGTGAACCATGTTGTTAGCCGGTGATATTGGCGGCACCAAGACCAATCTCGCCGTTTTTTCGGCGGAGGCGGGCCTGCACGCGCCGCTGGCTGAAGAAACCTTCCCCAGTGATGAGTATCCCAGCCTCCAGGCTCTGGCGCAAACTTTCCTTGACTCGCTGTCGTACAGCGTGCGTTACGCCAGCTTCGGCGTGGCCGGGCCGGTGGTGAAGGGTCAGGTCAAGGCGACCAATCTGCCCTGGGAGATGGACGAGCGAACCCTGTGTCATGCCTTAGGCGTGGAGCGGGCCTTTCTGCTCAACGACCTGGAATCGGTCGCCAACGCCATCCCGGAGCTGAACGCGGATGATCTGGTCACGCTGAACGCCGGAGAGGCGGCAGCGGGCGGCAGCATCGGCGTGATCGCGCCGGGCACCGGCCTGGGCGAAGGCTTCCTGACCTGGACGGGCAGTGCTTACCGCGCGCATCCTTCTGAAGGCGGTCACAGCGATTTCGCGCCCAGCACCGCGCGGGAACTCGCGCTGTTGGAATACTGGCAGACGAAGCGCGGCCATGTCAGCTACGAGTGGGTCTGTTCCGGCCTGGGGATCGGCCACATTTACCAGTTCCTCAAAGACAGCGGCGACGCCCCGGAACCGGACTGGCTGTCCGCTAAGATAGCCGAAGCCGAAGACCCCAACCCGGTCATTATGCACGCGGCGCTCAACGAGGACGTGCCCCTGTGCGAGCATACGCTGGATTTGTTCGTCTCGATCCTGGGGGCTGAGACCGGGAACCTGGCGCTCAAGCTGCTGGCGACCGGCGGCATGTACCTGGGCGGCGGCATTCCACCGCGCATCCTGCCCACATTGCAAGATGGACGCTTCATGAAAGCCTTCCTGCACAAGGGGCGCTTCAACGAACTGCTGCGGCAGATGCCGGTCAAGGTGATCCTCAATCCCAAAGCTGGCCTGATGGGCGCGGCGGCCTACGGTCTGGCGATGGCGGAAGGCTGAGATCGGGCACAGTAGTGCGCTGTTCCTACCAGCAAGCTCAGCCTTAAACTTCCTCTCCATGAATAGAGAGGTGAAGTAAGGCGAGAAGAGAAATGCTGCCGCCTTGCTCCACATATGGTTTATGGATAGATACTAAAATCGGGCACAACATGTTGTGCCCCTACGCAAGCGGTCGTGAATACCTGTAGGGGCACAGCCTGCTGTGCCTATCGAGCAACACAGGCATCGAAAAATTCCCTGCCATCTGGCGAAAAATCAATTAGCCCAATATTCAAAACAAGATGTAAAATAAACGAAATCTGACAACATTTCGTTGTCGTTTTTCACTAACGCATGGCACCAGTTGAGGGGCGCTCGACAGATTCAAGCCGGTGTCCTCCTCGAAGCAGCGAGGAGGGCGATTACCAGCGCGAATGTGTGAGCAGGTGCCAACTCTCTTATTTCTATACATTTGATGGAGCAGTGATCTATGCGCGAGCTTCGCCCGACCGAATATGGTCTCATCCTGGTTCAATTTGCCATTGCCATAGGCGGCTTGGTCTACGCCTACTGGCTGGCACGGCAAATCCTGAGTGAAAGTAAGGGCAGCGAGAAAATGCAGGCCGTGTGGAATTACATCCGCGAGGGGGCCAACGCCTACTTACGGTCACAACTGCGGATTGTCGTGGTCCTGGTCATCGTCCTCATGGTAGCGCTGTTCTTCAGCGTCCAGGTGGTCAACCCCACCCCCTTCGCCATCGAGCATTTCTGCCCCGCTTTGGCGGAGGAAATCAGCGCGGATTACGAGGCGGCCAATCCGACCGCCGATGGTGCCACGCTGACACTGGAGGAACACAACGCGCGGGTTTACGCTGAAGAGGCCATTGTGGTCGAACGCGGACGCAGCGAGTGTGACACGGCCAAGATTGCCACCGCCATCGGACGCGCGCTGGCCTTCCTCATGGGCGCGACCTTCAGCGCGACGGTCGCCTTCATCGGCATGAACATGGCCGTGCAGGGCAACGTCCGTGTGGCCGCTGCCGCGCTGGACCCGGAACGCGGCTATGCGGATGCTATGCGCATCTCCTACCGCTCCGGGACGATCACCGGCATGTTGACCGACGGCCTGGGCCTCTTTGGCGGGACGATCATCTTCCTGATCTTCGGCACCGCCAGCCCGGATGTCCTGCTCGGCTATGGCTTTGGTGCGACACTGCTGGCGCTGTTTATGCGTGTCGGCGGCGGCATCTACACTAAAGCTGCGGACGTCGGGGCGGATCTGGTGGGCAAGGTCGAGGCCGGGCTGCCGGAAGACGACCCGCGCAACGCCGCCGTGATCGCCGATCTGGTCGGGGATAACGTGGGCGATTGCGCCGGTATGGCCGCCGACATCTTCGAGAGCTACGAAGTCGCCATCGTCTCCGCCCTGATTCTGGGCCTGGCGATGGGCGCCATCACCGGCAGCCCGATCTTCTTCATCTTCCCACTCTTCGTGCGCGGCCTGGGCGTGCTCAGCTCCATCATCAGCACCTACCGGGTGCGCTCGGAAGGCGGCAAGGACGCCCTCAGCGCCATCACGCGCGGCTTCTACAACGCGGCGGGCCTGAGCATCGTGCTCTTCGCCATCTTCACCTTTACCTACATGCGCGACAGCGAGCAGTTAGGCGACGGCGTGCTGATCTGGCAGCCCTTTGTCATGGTCTGTATGGGCATCTTGCTGGCTATCGTCATTGACCGCGTGACGGCCTACTTCACCGACACCGAGCATGGGCCGGTGAAGGAGATCGCCCGCAACAGCCAGACCGGCTCGGCGACGGTGGTGCTCAGCGGCCTGTCGAACGGCATGGAAAGCAGCGTATGGGCCATCGTGATTATCGCGCTGAGCGTGCTGTCGAGCGTGATCGTCTTCACCGCCTTTCCCATCGTCAACGCGGCAGGCGTGCAGGTGGTCGATACCTTCACTGCCATCGCTTACGGCGTCGCCATCCTGGGCGTGGGCCTGCTGACCCTCACCGGCAACAACGTGTCGATGGATGCCTTCGGGCCGATCAGCGACAATGCGCAAGGCATCGCAGAACTCTCGCGCGAAGGCGAAGGCAACGAAGCCGGTGCAGCGATCCTGGAGCAGTTGGACGCGGTCGGCAACACGACCAAAGCCATCACCAAAGGTGTAGCGATTGCCAGCGCGGTCATCGCCGCCGTGGCCCTGTTCAGCGCTTTCCTGACCGATACGCGCGTGGTGCAGATCGGCATGGGTATTTCGCTGAACGATACGATTGCTTCCAACGGCATCAACATCGCTGATCCGTCGATCTTCATCGGCGTGCTGATCGGCGGCGCGATGATCTTCATGGTCAGTTCGCTGCTGATCCGCTCGGTGAACCGCGCGGCCTTCCAGATGATCGGCATTGTGCGGCGTCAACTGCGTATGCCGGGCGTGATGGAAGGCACCAGGATGCCCGATTACGCTGAATGCGTGAGCGTCTCGACCCGCGCGGCGCAGCGAGAACTCCTGCCAATCGGGTTGATCGCCATCCTAACGCCGATCGCGGTGGGTCTACTGCTAAACGCGACGGCCCTGGGCGGCTTTCTGGCGGGCACCATCCTGACCGGGCAGTTGATGGCGGTCTTCATGAGCAACACCGGCGGGGCCTGGGATAATGCCAAGAAGTACGTCGAGGAAGGCAACTACGGCGGCAAAGGCTCCGATTCGCACCGCGCGGTGGTGGTGGGCGATACGATTGGCGATCCCTTCAAGGATACGGCTGGCCCGGCCTTGAACCCGATGATTAAGGTGGTGAATCTGGTTGCCCTGCTGACGGCCCCGATTGTGGTGACGCTTTACGGTCCTGGTGTGGACTCCAGCACGACGCTGACAGTCCGTATCGCCGGGGTCGTCGTCGTCCTGATTATCATCGGCGCGGTCATGCTGAGCAAGCGCGAAGTGGCGACCGAGTAATTCAGAGGCTTACGAGGGGGATGGTTCCGGCCATCCCCTTACAATCGAGGTCCAAGACCCTATTGTGTCCGGTGCAGACCTCATTTATAGTGAGAATATATGTGCCGAGATCGGAGTGTCCTATGCGATGGTTCAGGCGCAAAACACGTTCGACTGCTGATGAGGCAGATCATTGGGAACAGCAGCGCGCAAGGTATCTGGCGCAGGGCCGGGACCTGAACGCGGAGTTCAGCCGCTACTGCCGGCGTAAGTTCTACCAACCCCTGCCGACCTGGTTCTTTGTACGCGAACTGGAGTAGCAAATTGACCGCCCCCGTGTGGGGCTTAATCTGTGGTGTTTAGAACCGTTACTGAATGTGCGGGACATTCAAACTCGAATTGATCCCAATTGACATCAGATAGAATAAATTCGTGTATGCGCACGGCGTCCGGTTGCTGAATGTCGTTGTAGGCAGCAACGGACTCGCCCTCCAGAGTTCTTACGTGGACGGACCTGGCTTCGTGAGCATTTAAGCCGCGTATCTGGCAGCGAACGCTGTCTTTCCCATGCAGGTTAACCAGGACAATGCTGAGCTGACCGGTGGCAGGGTTTCGGGTGACGATGGCGTCAAGCTGCTGCACGGTTTTGCCTGTGTCATCGGTGGATGGCACCTCGAAGGAGGGCGATAGAAGGGCGGAATGCACGATGTCTTCATAGGTGTGGTTGGTATAGAGGTCAAAAACGTGATAAGTAGGGCGCAGTACAATGCCGTCTGGGTGGGTGAAAATCGCGCCGACCGTGTTGACAATCGGTGAGAAGTTTGCCATACCGACGGTATCGGCGTGACGGAGGCAGGCGTTGAGAAAACAAGCGGTGAACACGGCGTCTGCCATTGTATAGTTGCTGTTGATGTCGTTTCTGTCCAGAAGGCTGTGATCGACAGGCCCGATGTTGAAGAAATTGGGATGACACCAGCCGCGCAGGTTCCACTCGTCGAACATGATGCGAATTTTGCCAAGATAGCCCAGTGCCCCGAGAATATGTTCGGTGCGCTGGATGCGTGCCTCTGGCTCAAAGGCGCGGGCGACGATGGCGTCGTAGTCGCTTTCAAATACGCCCGTGTCGCTGGCCCGCGACCAGTAGCCGTGAATTGAGATCCAGTCTAAAAAGTCGCCTGCTTCTCGCAGCACCTTGATATTCCAGTCGAGATCAGGGATGGAGGCGACCGATAGTTGAATGTCGGGGTCTACCCGTTTCATCATTTTGGCAGATTCGAGGGTGAGCCGTGCCCATTCGTCAGGGGTCTTGGAGCCAATCTCCCACCAGCCCCAGTTTTCGTTGCCAATGCTCCAATATTTGACATTAAACGGATCGGGGTGTCCGTTTGATTTGCGCAGCGCAGCCCATTCGCCGATGTTGAGATTGCAATATTCGACCCAATCGGACATGTCCTCCGGGCTTCCGGTTCCGGCATTGGTACAAATATAGGGTTCAGCGCCAACGCTGCGACAAAAAGCCACAAATTCGTCGGTTCCGAAAGTGTTAGGCTCTTCGACGCGCCACGCTTTGTCATAGTAGGGGGTGCGGTTTTTGCCGACGCCTTTTTTCCAGGGGTAGGCAGACACAAAACAACCGCCGGGCCAACGTATGACGGGGGCCTTGATTTTTTTGAGAGCGGCGATGACATCGCTGCGGAATCCGCTGCTATCAGACAGATAGCTGTGGGGATCATAAATTCCACCGTATATCTGACGGTGGAAGTGTTCCAGGAAGTGGCTGAATATGTTGAAGTCACGGGTGTTGACGCGATGGTCTAATAAGATGTCGAGGGTGGCGTGGTGGGTCATTATCTGATCGTCTCCGCTTTGGTAGATGATCGGCTGGATAAAGGAATATTCTTGATTCAGACGATTGTAAAGACAAAGAGCTTCGTGCGCTAGCACATTGGCGACCCTTCGCTCAGAAAGCTATAGTGCGCACGTTTATTTCAGAAGCCCAGATTACGGTGACTGAATCGCTCCTTTGATTGTAGGTCTTTGTTTCGGTTTCTCGATTAGACACTACGCGCGGCGAAGCCCTCAGGAAAACGCGCGTCCCATTCCTCGCGCAGGATGCCAAAGCCGAGGCCATCGTAATACTGCCCCTCGACGATGCGCGCCTTGCGAAAGCGGGCCTCTTCCACATATCCCAGTTTGGCGGCCAGATGGATCATGCCCTGATTGCCGGACCATGTGCGCAGGTCCAGGCGGACCCAATCCGGCTCCTGCCGGAACAGATAGTCGGTCCACAGGCCCAGCGCCTCGTAGCCGATTCCCTGGCCCCAATTGGCTGGATCGTAGATCACAATGCCGACCGCTGCCCAGTGAGTCTCCTGGCTGATCCAGTAGCGGCTGACGATCCCCAGCATGAGATCAGAGCTGCGCTCGGCAATCACCAGCCGCGTCCGGGGAGTCGGCCAGTCATCAGCTTCAATGCGCGTCTTGAGCGCGCTAATCGTTCGCTCAACTTCTTCGGAGGTCGGGGTCGGATAATAGGGACCGTCGAAATCCTGCCAGCGCTGGCCGGGTTGATTCCAGCGGCGGTATACGGCAAAATCTTCAATTCGCAGGTCGCGCAGGCGGACAAGTCGGCCTTCGATCATGCTCAGCGCAGCTCCGGCTGAATGAAATGGGAGGCGTCGAAGGTATAGCGGGCCTCGGCAGGCGTGCCGCTGCCCTTGCCGACGTTGAGGTTGAAACTGTAAAAGTGGCAGTCCTCCGGGTCTTTGTTGACCAGCGAGTTGAAGACCATCAGGTAGCTGTACTTTGCGCCCTCGGTGCTGAAGGTCCCACCGCGCCCTAGCGGGATCGCCTGCACTTCATCCGCGCCCACGTTGATGGCCCAGACCTCGAACGCGCCGCCTTCGTCGCTCAGATGCACCTGATACAGGCCGGGTGGCCGCTTGAAGTAGAAGAACCCGGCTCCCAGTTCCTGAATGCCTTCGTCCAGCGTGGTCCAATCGCCATCGCCAGTAATCGTGTTAGCCGACCAGACCGTATCGTTGAAATCGTCCGCGAAGGGGAAATCACGGGCCAGCGTGCGGGCGTGATAATTCGCCAGCGCATCCGGGATCGACGAATCGTAGCTGGCTAACATGCGGTCGAGCAATTCGTAACCGTCGTACTCGGCAACGTTCTGCCACAGTTCCTTGATCGACTGCTGCCCGAAGCGATCCGCCAGGGTATAGAGCAGCAGCCAGCGGCCATAATCCAGGCCCTGGGCTTCGTAGGCGCTTTTGGCCCCCAGGCAGACCTCCGGCGTGTAGAAGACATTCGGCAAGTATTCCAGCGAAGAGGCATAGTCGTCAAAAGTGACGGCTTCCATCCAGGCGGCGGTGGCTTCGTAGATCCAGGAAAGCGGGTCATTGTCATCGTAACCAGCCTGCACGGCGTGGTTAAATTCGTGGGCGACGGTGCCGATCATATACTCGCGCAGCTTGTCCTCATCGAGAAAGCCCTGTTCTGCCAGATCGTTCTCCAGCACGATATAGGACGAGGCGGCATTCGTCTCGACCCGGCGCGTGTTGGGGTTGTCGCCGATTTCCACTTCGGGCCAGGTGAAGCCCACGACATCCTGCTCCCGGTCCTTGATGCTGGCGAGGTAGACATCGTAGCGCGGGTCGTTATCCAGCACATCCGGCGGCGGGACGGCCCAGCCCAGATCATTGATCTGGACATTCCAGGCCGTTTCCAGCGAGTCCGCCACCGTGTTCATGTAATCCTCGGTCGTCGCGTCGGCCCCTTCCAGGCTGTAATGCACAACGAAGTGTTCGGTCTCGTGGCTGAGAGTCGTGCCGCTCAGCGTCACCCGATTGATCGGCTCGTCCATCACCTCGTCGCCGCCGCTCACCAGACGGATGCTGAAATCGCCGGTTCCCTGATCGACATCGCTCAGCACCACCGAATAATCGCCGGACTCCGGCACACGGTAGCGCAGCGCAGACTGAGTCGTATCCCAGCCGTAATCATCGTTCTTCATGATGAAGCTGCCGGTCTCGGCATTGTAGAGTGTCAGAGTCGGGTCGAGCGTATCGCTGACGTCTTCCGTCTGCGCCAGGAGGACCTGCCCTTCGCTCAGAAAAACGGTGAATTCCTGACTGTCGCCAGGGTTCTCAAGCGTGCCATTAATCACCTGTTCTTCGGCAGCCTGAGCGCCCGTCACAAACAACAGGCCCAGCAGGAGCGGTCCCAGCAGGCGGCGCATGGGGCTGAGAATGGCGCGCAGTTGGTTGTTGTGATTCATCTGGCCTCTAGCTTCTGTGCAGCGGTAGAGTGATAGTGAAGGTGGACCCCTGGTCCGGCGCGCTCTTGACCGTCAGCGTGCCGCCGTAAATCTCGACTACTTTCTGCGCAATCGGCAGGCCCAGCCCGAAGCCGCGCGTGGAATGGGCGTCATCCGCCCGGTAGAAACGCTCGAATATATTGGCTAAGACTTCGTCCGACATGCCTATCCCGCTGTCGCGCAGGTCCAGGACCGCCAAATCGCCGCTGGCCCGCAGCCGCAGTTCGATCAAACCCGCCGGGGATGTGTAGCGTATCGCATTCTCCAGCAGGCACATCAGCGCCAGATTCAGATCCTCTACACTGCCGTCTATCATAACCGGGCTTTCATCCAGGTCCAGTGTCAGCTTGAGCATCTTCTCTTCAATGCTGCCGTTCATACTATCGACTATCGCGTGGAGGATGCTGTTGAGATTACAGCGCCGGATTTCCGGGTCCACGCTGCGATCCAGCCGGGCCAGCGTCGAAAGGCCCTCAACCAGGTTGACGACCTGATCGGACTCGCTGCGGATACGCTCGTAAAGGGTCTGGCGGCGGCTGTCCTCCACCACACGTTCCAGCAGGTAGGTACTGGACTTGATAATCGACAGCGGGGTGCGGAATTCATGAGCCGCGTGTTTGATGAAATCGGTCAGGATATCGACACGCTCCTGCTCCAACTCCAGGATATTGCGCTGCTGCTGCGCCTCTTTCTCGCCGGTCAGATCGACAATGGCGGCCAGGACCATGTGCTCGCCATCGGCCTCAAAGGCGCTGAGCGCGACCTGGACCGGAAAGAGCGTGCCATCCCGCCGCCGCCCGTTCGGCTCCATGTGAGTCGCCATATAGACGGGCTGCTCGTGCGGGCTGGCGAAGAACTGCTCACGCATAGCAACGTGCATCATCTGAAAAGATTCCGGCAGCAAATCTTCCAGCGAAAGGCTGCCGACCTCGGCACGGCTGTAGCCGAACATGCCCAGGGCGTGTTTGTTCGCCAGGGCCAGCCTGCCCGCCTGGGTCACGACGACGACCGCCACCGGCGCGATTTCCAGCAGCGCATCGAAGCGTGTTTCGCTCGCGCGCAGCGCCCTTTCATTGCGCTTGTAGGAGATCAAATGGCCGATGGCCGAACTGTAGAGCGAGAACAACTCACGCTCATAGGGGCGCAGGGATCTATGCCGGGTCAGGTTATCGGCCACCATGTAACCCATGACCTCGGCCCCGTTCCAGAGCGCAGCAGTAGCGTGCCAGCCCTGCCCGACAGGTTCCCCCTTATCCGTTAAGGTCACATCTTCTTCCATCAGCACCCGGTCCTGGCTTTGCGATACCAGATCCAGAAAAGCCTGCTGGGTCGCCAGGTTCGGCCTCCGGTCGCCTTCATAGCGGACATTGCCCTCTACATCGGTGCCATAGCTGCCTTCCAGCGCCTGCGTCTGCGGGTTAAACACGAACAGCCCCATCCGGTCGAAGCCCAGCCGCTCCTTTCCCAGTTCGATCACCCGACGGTACATTTCAGGGCCGTAATCCAGCATCGCCAGCGCGATAGAGATCTCGTGGAGGCTTTTGAGGTAATATTGGAACTGGTCGGCAGTTTGCCTGGCCTCGCGCCACTGAATCTCAGCGCGTCTGCGGGCGATCATATTGCCGGTTGCGCCGCAGTAGAGGATCAGCAAGTCAGTCTCGAAAGCGCGTGGGGGACGCTGGTTGTAAAGGTTGTCGGCCACCAGCGCAGCAATAGGCTGCCCGCCATCCGTCAGCAGCGCGATAAGCTGCCAGCCCTGCCCCACGAGCTGCCGTCCCTCATACAGATCAACGTCGAGCCACAGGCGCGCCTCGTCTGGCCCGGCCAGGAGCGTATCCAGCCGCTGTTGGAGGTCTATCGCGGGTTCAAAGTCGCTGATTTGAGCATCCAGCGCGCCATCGCGCGCAAGCGCATAGCAGCTATCGAAGCGGCCCGCGTTCAGCAGCAGCAGAGACAGCCGGTCATAACCCAGGCGTGATGCGCCCAGACTCACCAGCCCGATGTACAACTCTTCCAGAGTCTGCGCCCGATCAAGCTGTATATAGACCTGGTGCAGTTGGCGCAGATACACGGAAATGTTCGCCTGATTGAGGTCAGGGACGTGACCTTGCAGAACATCAAGCAGATCCGCCAGAAAGTCGTCGGCTGAATCAGGAGCGCCAAGCAGTGCGATTATTTCCTGAATAAGTCTGTCATAGCCTTGTGCATCAGACATACTGAAATCCCGCGCTTCTGCAAAGTGCGGCCTTAGATTACCCTATCTTACAACTAATCAATTATGAGGTACGTTAACGTGAATTGGCAAATGAGACCTGCCAGACTTCAATTCCAGCTGTCGCTGTCCGACGGCGCACTTGACCAGACCAGGCGTGTTTGCAAATCTGCGGCGGCGCCTATCAAAGGTGGGGTTTCCACATTGCCAGCCGCCCGGTTCACGACAAAGAAGGAGGGCCGCAGCCTGATCTGCTGCTCGATGTCTTCGGGCAAGGTCACTTCAGCCGGATCCAGGAGGTAGAGGCTCAACTGAGGCGAGGAATCAAGGAAGAGGTTCAGCCCCTGGTAGGGTTGATCCCAATAGAAATACCGCAGCACGTTGATCCCTTCCGGGCTTTGCGCGGACTGATCTTTCAGGTACTGGGCTGTTTCTTCAATGCCCCGGCCTGCGCTCCACGCGGTCATATACTGGGCGCGGTCGTCCGGGGGGATATTCGCCGCATAGGGATCCGACATAATCGTCCAGTTGAGCGCAGCCGCCTGACCGACAAACACCAGACCGACGAGGCCAACGGCGGCAGCCAGAGCCTTAGGAATCCACTGCTTGTTCTGAAACCCTCGCAGGATGAAGTTCAGGAAGTCCGCCACCAACAGCGCAATCGGAACCACTGTGAAAAGCAAATACCTTGAAAACCAGGCGGTCGATAACACGACTAACGGCCCGATCATGACGAGCAGCACACCAATCAACAGGAGATGTTCGCGGTCATGGCGGCGCAATGCGACCCAGCCAATGGATAGCAGCGCCAGCACGGCACCGGCTGGGGTCAGCCAGATCACATACCAGTCTGCCGCCGTCTGTACATTGGTTGCAATCAAGGCCAGCGCCCCCTGGGAAGCGCCGGTATCGCTCGTTTTCTCGGTGATCTGATGGGCATAGCCGCGCCATACCAGCACGCCGACAATTGCCACAGCCAGAAGGACTGCGGGCAGTGTCTTCAGCAGCCCCCGGAACCAATCGCGGGGTTTGAGCAGCACGATGGCCGCCATCGGTGGCACCGCGATAAACACCAGGGCGGTCAGCTTCGCCAGAATGGCAGCGCACAGGAAAACCGTCAGCATGATGACGTAGGTCCGGCTGCGCGAACGCATCGTCATGATAGCGAAGAAGAGGGTCCAGGACAGGAAGAAGGTTTGATAATTGTCTGTCAGGGCAAGCCGCTCGTGGAACAGCGCATAGGGTATCAAAACGTACAGGTACGCGGCGATCAGACCGGCGCGCCAGGAAAAGAGCGCCTTGCCGAGCATCACGCAGCCACAGACGGTGCCAGTGCCGATGACGACCGAGGCCAGACGCCCGGCCATGAGCGGGTTGAGCGGCAGCGTCATGAACAGGGCCATGATTTTGATGGACAGGAATTTGCCGTCCCAGCCGCCTGCCAGAAGCTGCCCGTTCCAGGTATCCCGCGCCCATTGAATATGGATGCTTTCGTCAATAAAGGGAGGCAGCAGCGTAAGCTGGTAGAGGCGCGTCAGCAGATAGAGCAGCAGCGCAGCAGCCACAGCGGCAAGATACAGCTTCTGCTGCGTGTTGAGGTCGAAGCGAAGGTCGAAATTTGATCGGGCCGGGCTTGACGTGGCAATGTTCATCGGCGAATCCTCGATCATTCATGTTATCAGTATCAGAATATGGCGTCAAGCAATGCACAATCAGCGTCAAAACAGGCGCTCCAGCGTCTGGCTGAACAGGGCTGCATTGGCAGCGGCGGAGAACTGCGCGTCGACACGAGCACGCCCGGCGCGGCCCATGCGCTGCCGCGAAGCTGGATCGCGCAGCAGGCGGATGACGCGCTCCGCCAGGGCTGCCGGATCACCCGGCGGGACGAGAAAACCGGTCTCGCCCTCGCGGATCGTCTCGGCAGGGCCACCTTGATTGGTGCTGACGACCGGCCTGCCGCAGGCCATCGCCTCGATATTGACCATGCCATAGCCCTCAAAGCGGGAACTGCATACCACTACGTCCGCCGCCGCCAGGACGGTTTCGACATCGGGCCGGAAGCCCAGGTAATGGAGTCGTTCGCTCAGCAGTGGGTCGGTCTGCGCCTGCGCCAGCAGCCGGTCACGCAGGCGAGCGTCCGCTGGGGTCTGGGTGTTCTCGCCCGCCACCACGAAATGCGCCTCCGGGATCGCCTGAGCGACCTGCCGCGCCATCGCCTGGAAGACGTCATGGCCTTTGACCGCCTGGAAGCGCGCCACCAGCGCCACCAGCGGAGTCTCCAGCGCGAGACCGAGTTCGTCGCGCAAACGGCGGCGGTCCAGGTCGGGATGAAAGCGGGCCGTATCGACGCCGGGGTACATCACCGTCATCCGGTCCGGCGGCATGAAAGGTGGATCGCCCAGGAAGCCGCGCTTGATGGCCTCAGAATGGGCGAAGGCGGCAGCAGGACGGCGAAAGAAGCGCTTGCTGCCAGGGCTGCGGATGAAACCACCAGCCCATACAGGTCCACAGTGCCGGGATGCCAGCGCGTTCGGCGGCGGGCAGGGCCACCGGCAGGCTGTGATACTCGGCGTGCAGCGCGTGAATCTCCTGCTGGCGGATGATCGTCTCGATGCGGCGGCAGACCGGGAGCTGCGCCCACAGCGCCGGGACAAAGTAGACGCTCGCGCCGCGCCAGGGCGTCACATGCACCGGCCAGCCGAGTTCGCGCCAGCGCTGCGCCAGTTGACCCTCACGTGGGACCAGCAGATGCGGCGTGAAACGCGCCGGGTCCAGATGCTGCGCCAGGTTCAGCAGGGCCGTTTCGCCGCCGCCGAGATCGCTGTAGCTGGAAACAAAGAGCAGGTTCATAGCCTGCTATGATAGCGCAGTTCGATCAGAGGCAGGTGATTTCCAGCGAATAAGTCTGACCGATAATGCCGCTCCAGGCCGGATAAACCCATTTCAGCACGAAGGACTGGTCGTGCTCGAAGCTGTAGACGACCTCGTGGTCGCTGGGAGTCGCTACAAGGGCTGGAACGGGGTTGTTAGTGGTCGGCACGAGATGCACACGGCCATCCGCGCGCCAGATCTGGAGTTCGCCCATCGGCATGTCGGCGTTGAAAACAAGTGTCGTTCCCCCCGCGACAAAATAACCCCATTCGATATCGAAACCGGGGATATAGTAACCCGCCCTTTTTTCGACTGTGTGGCTGGTGGCAAAGGGCTGATCGCCTGGTTCACAGAGGTTTTGAAAGGGGCCGAGCGGATACTGCCCCTGCCAGGCCCAGGTTTCGCCAAAGGTAGTGAAGCGAGGGCTGGTGAGGCGGTCCAGCGTGCTCAGGGGCAGATTATCGACCTCGGCAGCCTGTGCGTCCATGGCCTCGCCCGCCGGCAGTTTGTGCTGCATTGGGACCATCGCCTGCTGACCGGGACCTAGATTCACCGTATGACCTGCCGTCACCTCAGCCCAGCCATCCACAACCGTCACCTTCAGATCACCTTCCGCTGGGGCCTGAACATAGGCGATTGACCCGACCGTCACATCAACGCCATTGAAGCTCAGCGTTACACCGCCTGCGCTCGGCGGGGCGCTCACCAGTACACCGCTTTCTACGGTACCGGAACAGGTCGATCCGGCGTTGTCGGTCGTCAGGAAGAACTCGGTCTGGTGGCTGGGCGGTCTGGCGAGTTCATCCGGGCCGACGATGTCCAGACTGTAGACATTGCCTTCGATCTTCATCAGGGGCGCATAAATCCAGCCAAAGGTCGTTTCGTCTTTTTGAAAGCGCAGCCAGTCCGCCGCGCCCGTGCGCCCATCCAGCAGCACTTCGTCGTCCGGCTGGATGTTGCCGATGACGCTGGCGGTCTCGCTGGGGCCGCTGCGGATATTTGGGTTGCAACTCGTCGTCGCCCAGAGCAGGCTGCGGTGATTGTCGTGCCGTGGCTCGATGAGCACATCGCCAAAGGCCAGCAGCGTCGCCTGTGCATCGAGACCAGACAAGCCAGAGGGCGCAGGCACCCGCGCCACGGCCACCGCTACATTGGCATTCACCCTGGAGAGCACGACTCGCTTGAGGTCCGCCAACGCCGCAATATCGCCGATATGGCGGAATACGGGCTGATGATCGCTATAATGGCTGCCCACGATGACTCCGCTGCCGTAGCAAATCTCGTCATCGGTGACGAACTGGCAATAATCCACGCTGCGGTCGAGCGCACCCTGGAACGCCGCGGCACACTCCTCCGTCTGCGCGGCAGCGATAGACACGCCGAGCAGCAGAATCAAGCATAAGAAGACAGGCGTTCTGAGCCACATGAGCAAGGCCTCCTTGCGTATGAGTCCTCATATCCGATCATAACACTTTTGCCACGCTGCGTCCGTCTTCTCATCATCGAGTCCTTATGAATCACCAGTTTCAGGGCCTATAGTACTGTGGCGCAACTGGTTTCCTGCTTTTTGCGCCTGTGCTATACTGACGACATGATTGACGAGGCGTGGATTCAGCAGGTCAAGCGGCGTGGGTTGGCGGTTCCCTTAACGACGGTTCTGGATGTACTGGAGCCGTTAGGACCGCTGGGCGCGCAGCTGCTGTGGATTGCGCAGCCGGTGTCGGGCCTGTGGGGCGGGCGCGCGATGCTGGCCGGATTGGCCGAAGTGCTGGAACAGCCGGGCGGAGTCGAACGGCTGCGGCAGCGTCTGGAATCAGAGGACGGGGGGAACAGTGGATAGCAGCCTGACCATTGTCACCATTCTGTTGGCATTCGCCGTGACGGTGATCGCCACGCAGTGGATCCGGCGGCGCAGGGATGTCTTCCCGATCCGTGTGATCCCGGCCTATGATGCCCTGCCGCAGATGGTCGGCACAGCCATTGAGGCCAACGAGCCGGTGCATCTCTCGCTGGGCAGCGGCGGCCTGGGCGGGCAGAACACGCTGCTGGCCCTGGCAAGCGCCGAATTGTTCTATCAGGTGGGCCGTCAGGCGGCGATTGGCGCGACCTCGCCGCTGATTACCACCAGCGACTCGGCCTCCATCCCCCTGGGCTATGACATTTTGCGCCGGGCCTATGCTTCGCGCGGCAGGCTGAGCAGCTACGACAACAGCGCCATGCAGTGGTATCCCTCCGGGCCACGTTCGCTGGCTTTTGCCGCTGCTGTGACCGCCCTCCTGGGCATCGACCACGTCAACGCCAACGTGCTGGTCGGCAGTTTCGGGCCGGAGATGGCTTTGATCGCCGAAGGCACGCAGCGCCGGGGCCAATCGCTGATCGCCGCCAGCGATCAACTGACCGGGCAGGCAATTGCTTACGCGATGGCGGACGAACCGCTGATCGGCGAGGAACTCTTCAGCGCCGGGGCCTATATGAGCGATGAAGCGCGCTTCACAGCGGCCCTGGTGACACAGGACCTGCTGCGCTGGCTGCTGATTCTGCTGCTGCTGCTGTCCATGCTGGCTGCGCTCAGTCCGCAGGCGGCCCAACTGTTCGGCAACATCCTCAGCGCACTGGCAGGGGGTTAATCGTGGGACGCATCTGGGCCACGCTGGGCACGGTTATCGTCATTGTCGTCGGCATTCTGACGCTCTTCGGCCTGACGTTTCAGATCCCGATTGCCGATTTTCTGCTTCAGATCGTGACGATCACGCTGGCCGTGACCATTCTGATCGGCATTTTCAACCTGGTGACGGTGCATCTGCGGCGCATCGGCGGACGCAGAGCGGGTTGGGGCTACAGCGTGGTCATGCTGCTGGCCTTCCTGGCGGTGATCGTCCTGACGCTGCTGGAACGCGCCAAGGTCCTCAACAACGACCCGCCCATTACGACGATTTTATTAGAGCAGGTGCAGGTCTCGATTGAATCGGCCCTGGCGAGCCTGCTGCTTTTCGCGCTGGTCTACGGCGCTTATCGCGCATTGCGCAAACGCGCTTCTGGCTGGGGACTGGTGTTCGTGCTTGCCATTCTGGTCGTGTTGATCGGCGCGCTGCCGCTGCCGGGGCTGTCCCTGATGGCCGGGCTGCGCGATTGGTTGATGGCGGTTCCGGTAAGCGCGGGCGCGCGCGGCATCTTGCTGGGCATCGCTCTGGCGACGATTGTGACCGGCGTGCGCGTGCTCATCGGCCAAGATCGTTCGTACCGGGAATAGACTTTTATGAGCGACGATTTCGACAACGACGATCTGTCCTGGCTGGAAGACCCCGACGAGCCGGAAGAAGAAGACGAGGAAAACCTGGACTGGGTGCAAGGTGACGAGCAGCCCGGCCCTGAGGGTCATCTGGGATTCACCGGCGACCTGCCCTGGATGCAGGGGGACGAGTTCCGAATCCGAGTCTGAAAGCGGCGGCGATGACCTCTCCTGGCTCAGCGCGGAGACTCCCCTGCCGCATACTGATCCGCTCAACGAAGCCGACCTGGATTGGATGCAGGAGCCGGGCCAGCAGTCGAACGACTGGCTGGAGAACATTGACGACATGCCGCAGTCCTCGCCCCTGTCAGAACTGGATGTCGAAGGCTCCGGTGAAGGCGATGAGGACACCGGGCCGGATCTGGGTACTGTGCCTGAAACCGAAATCCCGGAATGGATGCAGGGCGAGGCCGAACTGCCCATCGAGGAACCGCCTCTAGAAGACCTGGTCCCGGACTGGTTGGCCGGAGACGAGGAGCCGGAAGAAGATCTGCTGGACGCTGTGCCGGATTGGCTGGCGGATTCTGGACCCTCGGTGCCGATGATGGACGAGACCGGCGGGCTTTCCGAAGACTGGCTGCACAGCGGTGACGACCTGCCGGAAACCTCCGAGTCGGAGCAGACTTTTGACGAGTGGATGGCCGCCCAGGAAGCCGCCGAACGCGGCCTGGACCTGGAAGCGCAGCTTCCCTCGATGAGCCAGCTTTCGGATACTGGTGAACTGCCGGAGGGCAGGCAACTCTGACGAAGTGCCGGACTGGTTCCTGGGCATGGAGGAGATTGATACCTCCGACGCGCCGGACTGGTTCACGGCGGAGGAAGAAGAAGCCGACGCGGAAAATATGGACTGGCTGGCTGAACAAGAGGCCGCCGGGCCGAGCGACAGCGAAATGGACGACTTCTTCGATTCGCTGGACGTGTCGACGCCGGATGCCGCGCAGTTCGAGCGTCCGATGAGCTTCGAGGACATGTTCGGCGCGGAAGACGAGGAAGAAGAAGCCGGTGTGGTGGACCCCAGCCTCGTCCCTGATGGCGAACTGCTGAAGGCCCTGGGCATTGAGGGGCCAGAGGACGAACAGCCGGAATGGTTCGGCGAAGAAGAAGAAGCCGAAGAAGATATGAGCTGGCTGGACGACCTGGGCGAGATGGACGAACCGGCCCTGGTCAGCGACGAAACGCTGGATTTCACGCCGCCCACGCGCGATGAGATCGAACAGCCGCCTGAAGAAGTCCCCGACCAGGTAGGCGAACTGCTGGCCTCGATGGAAGACGTTCCGCTGCCTGATACCGGCGATTTGCTGGCCGAAGACGCCGATTTCGACACCCTGTTCTCTGACCCGGCCTTCAGCGAGATCGAACCCCGGGTCGAGGAAGCGGACGAAGATGAATTGCAGCCCGAATCGCCCGATTGGCTGACCGAAGCCGGGGCGACCGCGGGTCTGTCGGCAGCGGCCATGCTGCGCCAGCGCGACGACCGCCCGCTGGACGAGCTTTCCGACCGGTTGAAGCACCTGCGCGAACGCGGCCAGCAGATCCCGACGACCGAGCAGGACGAGGCCGTGACCTTCCTGGACGAACCGGCGCTGGATACGGCGGCGATGGGCACCAGCGGCATCGCGGCCAGCCTGACCTCCGCCCAGCAGCAGCACGTGGACCTGCTCAAGCAGTTGACCGCCGGGGCAGGCATTCAGCCGCGCCAGGCTACCGGGGCCTACACCTTTGAAGAAGACCCCTTCATGCTGGACGAAGACGAGACGCTGCCCGAAGCGCTGGAGGTCCCGGCTCAGCCGCGCCCCGGCCTGCGCCAGCGCATCCGCTTCGACCGGCTGCTGATTATGATCGTGCTGTTCGTGCTGATGATGCTGCCCTTCGTCAGCAATGTGCGTATCGGCAGTCCACCGCCGACCGCGTTCCCCGATGGCAGCCGCCAGCAGGCCGTCTTCCAGGGCATTGAACATCTCGCCATCGGTGACCCGGTACTGGTCGGCATGGAATACGGGCCGACGGCGGCGGGCGAACTGGACAGCCTGGCACGGGTCCTGCTCCAGCACATTCTGGAACGCGAGGCCGTGCCGGTGGTGGTCAGCAGCAACCCGGTCGCCCTGCTGCGTGCCAACAATCTGCTGGCCGACCTGGGCGCAGCCGGTTCGCCGCTGCTGAGCACACTGGGCCGCAGCACACCTTTACAGCTTGACCGGGATTATTACGTGACGCGCTATCTGAGCGGCAATGCGCTCGGCATCCGCGCCCTGAGCCAGAACCTGGGCACGCTGCTGGCGACCGATTATCGCGGCGACCCGACCGGCCTCCGCCTCAATTCACTGGACGATTTCGTCCAGATCCTCGTTATCGCCGAGCAGCCGGACGATCTGCGGGCCTGGATGGAACAGGTCGCGCCGCTGACGCAGGTCTCAATTTACGGCGCGACGGGCAAGGTCGGCGAACCGCTGATTCAGCCCTACTTCGGCAGCGGATTGGACGGCCTGCTGGTGGGTTATGGCGACGCGCTGACCTACAGCAGCCTGTTGGGCGGTCCCACACGGGCGCAGCTCTTCGAGAGCACGCCCAGCCCGACCCCGCTCACGCCAACTCTGACGCCCTCGCCCACGCTGGTCTATGACACGGGCGTGATTCGCAGCGACCAGGACGTGAACCTCCGCAGCGCGCCGAGCGAGAGCGCCGAGATTGCGGCGACCATCCGGCCCGGCCAGGCGGTGACGATCCTCGACCAGAATGACGACGGCTCCTGGCTGAACATCAGCCTGCCCGACGGCACCTCCGGTTGGGTCTTCGCAGCCCTGGTCGCCAAAGACGCGGTACCGGTGCCCAGCGCGACCTCGTCGCCAACGAACACGCCGGTCCCGACCGACACGCCGACGCGGCAGCCCACGACGACGGCGCTGCCCAGCTTTACGCCAATTCCCAGTTCGACGGCCCTGCCCAGCGCCACCTTTACGCCCAGCGATACGCCGACGCCGACCGCCACCGAGCGGCCCACGCTGCCGCCCACCTGGACCCCTGGGGCACAGGTTCAGGCCAGCCCGACCATTTCGAGCATTGTCCGGGCGCGTGTGATTGCCAATTCCAGTGTCAACATCCGCTCCGGTCCCGGCACCACCTTCGCAGCCGTCGGCGCCGCCCAACCCGGCGATACCTTCGACGTGATCGGACGCAATGAAGACGGCTCCTGGATCCAGATCGACTATCCTGATCTGGCCGAGGGACAGGAAGCCTGGATCGCCGCCTTCCTGGTCGATATTTCGGTCGATCAAGGCGAAGACTCCGCCTACTCGCCGGGGCAGGTCGTAGCGATGATGGCCGGGCCGGGCGCGGGCATGATCCTCATGCAAGCGGAGACCCCAACCGTCGAAACAGCCGCCACACAGAACTCCGGTGGCCCCACCGACTGTGACAGCCACCCTGGCCCCGACGCTCACGCCAACTCCGCTGACGGTAGCGCAGGCCATAGATCCAAGCGGCGGCGCGCGCTGGAGCGCGATGAATGTGGGTCTGCTG
The DNA here is from genome assembly GCA_963772595.1 of uncultured Chloroflexia bacterium. Lineage (GTDB taxonomy): Bacteria > Chloroflexota > Anaerolineae > Aggregatilineales > Phototrophicaceae > CAVYXZ01. Next base: position 1,702,754 of record CAVYXZ010000007.1, read on the forward strand.
TTCATTATCCTGGTGATTATTCTGGGCGCAGTCGTCAACATTGCGCGGGCCATCTTGCAAAGGGGGGCATAGGTGGAGCAAATCGGCCTGTGGGCCAGCTTCGTGCTGACCTTGATGATCTTCAGCTACATTCTGGGCGATAACGTCCTCTACCGGCTGGCGGTCTACCTCTTTGTGGGGCTGGCGGCGGCTTTCATCGCCGTTGCCACCTGGGACAGCGTGATTCTCCCCTGGGTGAACGGCACCATATTTAACGCGGAGGCGGACATCGTCAACCGCGTGCTGGGGCTGCTACCGGTCCTGATCGGCCTGCTGCTGCTGTTCAAAGCTTCGCCGCGATTAGGCCGCTTCGGGCATCTGGCGCTGGCCTTCGTCATCGGCGCGGGCACGGCGGTCGCGCTGCTGGGCGCGGTCAGCGGGACGCTGCTGCCCCTGGCAAGCTCGACCAGCGGCATGATCGGCGTCAACCGGGTCAACGGCGTGCTGCTGGTCATCGGCGTGATCTGCACGCTGGTCTATTTCCAGTATCTGGCGCGGCGCTTGCCGGATGGCCGGGTACAGCGGCGGCTGCACATCCGTCTACTGGCCTTTGTCGGCCAGGGCGTGATCGTGATTACGCTGGGCGCGATCTACGCGGCAGCCATCCTGACCAGCCTGACCATCTTCAGCGAGCGGCTGGGTTTTATTCTGGCGCGGATCGGCGGAGGGTAAGCGATGCCTTCAATTCTGGCGGCGGATTTCGGCAGTGTGCATACACGCCTGCTCATGCTCGATCTGGTAGACGGCAGCTACCGGCTGGTGGCGCGCTCGCTCGAACGCACGACGACAGGCTTCCCCTATAACGACGTGGCGGTCGGCATGAAGCGCGGCCTGGTCGAGATCAGCAGCGTGACCGGGCGCAAACTGCTGGGCGAGGATGGCCGCGTGTTGATCCCGGAGCAGGACGACCGGTCCGGCGTCGATGAATTCGTCGCTACCGCCAGCGCGGGGCGTCCGCTGCGGACTTTTCTGGTGGGCCTCGTGCCGGAGATCAGCATCGCCAGTGGGCTGCGCGCCGCCGCCGGAACCTATGTCGAGATCGTCGATTCCTTCAGCCTCAACGACAACCGCGACGAGGAAGAAAAGCTCAACGCCCTGGTCAGCAGCAACCCGGACCTGATCCTGATTACCGGCGGCACCGAATTCGGCGCGCGCGAGCCGGTGCTGGACCTGGTCGAGAGCGTCCAACTAGGGCTGAACCTGCTGGAACGCTCGCAGCGCCCGGTGATTTTGTACGCCGGGAACGCTGCGCTGGCCCCGGAGATTCGCGCCCGCTTCGGCAGCCTGACACGCCTGTTCATCGCGCCCAACGTGCGGCCTTCGATGGATCACGAGGACCTGGACGGCGCGCAGCTTCAACTGGGGCTGGCCTTCGATGCCTTCAAGGAGAATCGCGGCGAGGGCTTCGGCGCGGTGGGCGATATGAGCAACCTGGGCATCCTGCCGACGGCGCAGGGCTATAATCTGATGGTCGAGTATCTGGGCCGGGGCCTGGACCAGCAGGCGCTGGTGGTGGATGTGGGCAGCGCGGTGAGTTCGATGTCGGCCTTTGTCGGCGGTGACGTGCATACCTCCATCCATACCGACATCGGCCAGGGGCACAGCGCCTACGCCCTGCTGGAACTGCTGGGATTCGATCCGATCAACCGCTGGCTGCCCTTCATCAGCAGCATGGCCGAGATCACGACCTATGCCCGCAATAAGATGCTGCGCCCGGCAACCATCCCGGAGACGCCGCGCGAACTCTACATCGAACATGCGCTGCTGCGCGCCGGGATCAGCCAGATGGTCATCGCCTCGCGCCCGGCCTGGTTCAAGCAGGCGCACCTGCCGCCGCTGGGCGAACTGCCCGCCTTCAACCCGATTGTCGGCGCGGGCGCAGCCCTGACACAGACCGGCAGCGGCGGTCTGACGGCCATGCTCCTGCTGGATGCTTTGCAGCCGGAAGGCATCACCGACCTGTATACTGATCCCTACGGCCTGATGCCCGCGATGGGCGCGCTGGCCTATTTCAAGCCGGAAGCGGTGGTGCAGGTGATGGAACGCACCGGCCTGGAGACCATCGGCACGGCCATCAGCCTCAGCGGCTATCCCCGCCCGGAGCGGCCCGCGCTTCAGGTGACGATCCGCAGCGAGGAAGAGACGGTCGAGCAGCGTATCAACGGCGGGCACCTGTGGGTCTACCCGCTGCCTATCGGCCAGGAAGCCGAGGTCCAGATCCGCGTCATGGGGCGCGGCGTGACGCTCAACGGCAAGCGGCGGCTCAAGCTGCGCCTGATGGGGGGCACAGGCGGCCTGATCTTCGATGCGCGAGGCCGGGCGCTGCCGCTGGCCACAAAGCTCGAGGAGCGCGCCGCCCAGATGGTCACCTGGTTCGCCGAAGCGACCGGTCAGCCGGTGATGGACATCCCGGAGGACTGGCTGCAAGACACCGGTGGCGCGGAGGTCTCGACCGCTGCGCGCGCTGTATCCAGCCGCCGGGGCCACCTGCGCCGGCTCGACCAGGAGGCCGTAGAGGCCGAACGAGATGCCGAAGAGAACGAATTAGCAGTGGATGACATACTCGATGCCTTATCCTGACCACCGCCACATTCTCGCCTGGACGACGATCCGCCGCGAACGCAATCTGCCGGAGAAAGCCATCGGCAGGGCCGAAGCGGTCAAGGGCCAGCAGGTCAACCTGCGCGACATCGTCGCACGCGGCACGGTGCCCTCACGCTTCGTCTTTATCGACGCGGCCCGTATCCTGCGCCTGCGTCACCCGCAGGACCTGGAAGCACTGGTGATCCCGGTCGCGGGCGAAGTCGTCGAAGAAGGTCAGGTGCTGGCTGGCAAGGACCCAGAGCGCGGACGGCGGGTTTTCGCGCCCACCAACGGCATCTTCAGGTACGCGGGCGAAGGCCGCATCATCATTCAGGAAACGCCGGAGACGGTGACACTCGAAGCCGGGCTGGTCGGCAACGTCATCAATGCGATGTCAGGGCGCGGCGTCACCATCGAAGCCTACGGCGCGCTGATCCAGGGCGTCTGGGGCAATGGCCGCCGGGTGATCGGCGCGCTGCGGGCCGAGCCGGACGACGGCCTGGAAAGCATCTTCGACGAATCGCTCGAACAGCGCTACGGTGGTACAGTGGTCATCAGCCGCCGCTCGCTGCAAGCCTTCACCCTCACGGTGATCGAAAATCAGAGCATCGGCGGGGTGATCGCGCCCAGCATGGACCCCAGCCTGATCGACCAGGCCATGCACATGGGCGCGGCAATTCTTCTGACCGAGGGCTTTGGCGATCTGCGTATGAGCGGCTATGTTTCCAGCCTGCTGGACCAGTTTATCGACCGTCAGGTGACGGTGGACGCAGCTTTGAAACGGCGCTGGAGCGACAGCCAACGCCCCGAAGCCTTTATTAACCTGCCTTCGCGCAGCGGTGAGCGCCCGCCTGCACCGCGACTCGGCCAGTCCCTGCGCGTGGGCGATACCGTCCGGCTGACGCGCCAGCCGCGCCTGGGATCGGTGGGCGAAATCGCCGATTTGCCAAAAACACCCCAGTTGTTAGACAATGGATTGCGGGTGCCCTGCGCACGTGTGAACCTCGTCACCGGCGAATCACCCCTGGTTCCGCTGGCGAATCTGGAGTTTTTGGGTAAATAATGAACACATCAGCGCCCCGACCTGGAGGAGGGATTTATGAGTAACACATTTGACGACGACGATTTCGGCTTCGATGACGACGATTTCGAAATCGAAAACAATCATGATTTCGAGATCGAGAACAACCACGATTTCGACATCGAGAATAATCACGATTTCAGCTTCGATGACGAAGACGATTTCGACTTCGATGACGACGATGACTTTGGCCTGGAGGACGATGAAGACCTGATCTTCGATGACGAAGAAGACGGTCGCGGCGGCCCCAGCCGGAGCTTCATTATTATCGCCGGGGCGATGATCGTGCTCTTCGTGATCGCGCTGATCGTGCTGGCTGTAGTCGCGCTCAACCGGGGACCCTCGGACATCGAGCTTCAGTCCACGACGATTGTGGCGATGAACATGACCACCGAGTTTAACGGGCACCAGACGGAAACCGCCTCGGCCATGCTGATCGCTCAATCAACGGCGGACGGTGCGCTGACTCAGACGGCGGCAGCCCAGCCGACGGCAACCGCCACCGCGACGGCCACGCCGACGCAGGTCGTCACAGCCACGCCCAACGCGACCGATCTGGCCGCGACGCAGATGTTTAATCAGACCGCCGCCGCACAGACGGCGATTGCAGAAGCCGTGACCGATACGCCCGCTGGCCCGCCGCCGGTCGAAGGGAGCGCCGTGCAGATGACTGCGACCGCGCTGGCTATCGCCCTGGGACAGGCCCCGACTCAGCAAAGTGGCGGTGGTGCCACCCCGACGGTCGAAGGCGGCGCGCAGACTCCGCTGGCCCCGCTGCCCACTGCCCTGCCCGAAACCGGCTTCTTTGACGATTTCGCTGCCGGGGGCGCAGGCGGCGCCGGTGGGATCGCCCTGGTGATGCTGGGCTTGATCGGCGTCATCCTGATCTCGCGCCGCGCACGTATGGCAAACCAATAACCGCCGACTCCAGGCGCTGATTGACTTACAGGGACACGGTGCGCTGCCGTGTCCTTTCTCTTCGGCCAGAAATAGAACGTATGTTTTGATTTTGTGCGCAGGCGTGGTATGATTTCCGCTGTGACGTTCTGAAGGCAGGAGGACACAGGTGACAGACTCGATCTCAAAAGCGCATTTCACCCAGGCACTGCTGAGCGCCCTCGAAGAGACCTTCGAGCACGTGCAGGGCATGTATCTGGATCGCAACACCTCGATCTTCGAAACGCTGGCGACGATCACGGCAGAGGAAGCCTCGCGCCCACTGTCGGCAAGCTGCGCCAGCCTGGCCGCGCATGTCGAGCACATGACCTTCTACATGAACGTCACGCTGCGCTGGATTGCGGGCGACCACAGCCCTGCGGATTGGGGTGAGGATCTGGCGCAGGGTGCGCGAGGTCACGCCAGAGGAATGGGCAGCCAGCCAGCAGCGTCTGCGCACGGCCTACGATGGCATCCGTGATCTGGCACAACGTTCAAGCTGGGAGGACGAGGACCAGATCGGCGGCGCACTGGGCCTGCTGGCCCATAATGCCTATCATCTGGGCGAGATCCGGCAGGCGCTGTGTGCCCTCCAGCCGGATCGCTGAAGTCGGATAATAGGGAATGCCAATGTTGGGGATAGCTTTCGCCGCCAGCGGCGTGTATAGTGATTGCTGAATGTGGCAATCACCAAGACAATCTCGTCTTATCCACATCGGTGCATTGACAAGGCACCGAATAAGCCCTGATTGAGAAAACAGACAAGTTTGCAGCAACTTCCCCAAGTTTTGCCGATGCTCAATCTGCTCTCAAGAGTACCGCATGGAACTCCTGAATTGAACCAGGAAGCCAGTGTGGAACAAGGCTATTGCATGTCAAGTTCAGGAGACTAACCCATGGCAGAACGTACAAAAGGCACTGTGAAGTGGTTCAACGGCGATAAGGGCTTCGGCTTTATCACCCAGGAAGATGGCCCCGACCTCTTTGTTCACTATTCGGAAATTCAGAGCACGGGCTACCGTTCGCTGAACGAAGGTGACAAGGTCGAATTCGTCATCACCGAAGGCAAGAAGGGCAAGCAGGCGAGCGCAGTAACTCTCGCCGAGTAAGCTGTTCTGCTGAAAATAAACCCGTCCCCAGCAATGAGGACGGGTTTTTTGTTGCCATACAGCATCGGGCGATTCCCGTTACAGGAACCGCCCGTGTTGTTCTCTACTGCAACACCGCCGCGATGGTGTTACAGGCCAGACACTGGTTATCGGGCCGGATGATGGCGTAACCTGCCTGCGGGTCCGCACCGTAGCTGGTCGAATCGACGTTCCAGATGATGAGCAGCCGGATAGCGCTGTTGGCCTTCGACAGCGAGACCGCCTGCGCCAGCCAGGTCGCCTGATCCTGCGCGCTCACGTTAGCCGCCCAGCTAAAGCCTGCCGGAAGCTCACCGTAGCCTTCTGGCGAGAGATAGCCCAGTTCGGTGAAGCACAACTGCCGCGTCGGGAAGATGGCCCGGTAGGTCTCGACCATCGTCGGGTAGTAGCGCGTGTAGTGATTCGGGTTGCCGCGCGGATCGCCAGAGCGAGCATTCGGGCTGAGGATCCCCTCGTTATAGTGGATGCCCACGCAGTCCATGTAGTTCGCTGCCCCGGCGTTGCGCATCCCCTGGAGGTAAGGCGCATCATCGCATCCCGCGCTGGTGCAGGCCCCGCCAAAGTAGCCGGTCGGCGCAGGCGCACCACTGATGACCAGAATGTTGCTGTTCACGCCCTTGATGGCGTTGTAAGCCTGGCTGAGCATGGTGGTGTAGCTTTGCGGACTGATGAGTCCGTTGGGCCACTCGCGGTCGATGTTCTGCTCGTTCCAGACCTCGATGCCGTCCGGTCCCAGCGCGGCCACGCCGCCCAGGAAACTGGCGAACTGCTGGTAGTAACCGCTGGGATTCTGGCGCAGTTCTTCAGGGCTGCCTACCACGCTCAGGAGGATCTTAAAGCCGCGTGTGTGGGCTTCGTCGATCATGCCCTGGGCGATGGTGGCCGGTTGGCCGGACTGCCAGACCACCTGACGCTTCACCCAGGTCATGCCGGTGTCCAACATCAGCGTTGGATACTGGAAGCCAAAGACCTGCCCGCCCAGCGCGAAATTACCGGTATTGCTGGGTGGCGGCTCAGTCGGCGGCGGTTGGGTCGGCGGGGTCGTGCCACCTGCCGGGATCACCAGCACCTGACCGGGGTAGATCAGGTTCGGGTTGACGATGCCGTTGCGCTGGACCAGGGCGCTGACCGTCGTGCCGAAGCGGATGGCAATGGTAGACAACCAATCGCCGCGCACGACCGTGTAAGTCTGCTCCTGGCCGGGCGGCGGTGGCTCGGTCGGTGGGGGTTGAGTTGGCGGGGTGCCGCCGGTCGGAATGTTCAAAACCTGGCCCGCGAAGATCAGGTTCGGATTCGTGATACTGGGGTTGGCCGCAACGATGCTGGCAATGGTGGTGCCAAAACGCAGCGAAATACGGAATAGATTATCGCCGCGCACCACCGTATATTGCACGTAGTTGGACTGCCCCAGCACACTCGTCACGGGCAGCAGGATAATCAGCAGCATAAAGACCGCAACAAGACGACGCATATAAATAACCTTTCTGGACTCCGATGCCGAAAACGCGATGTCTTTCATTGTAGTGATATTCGCGGAAATGGGACAATATAAAGGTTAGGAGCCTTGTAACATGGTGTCCGGGCGCTCGGAAGCGCCGGGCCATGTGTACTTTTCACAACGCTTTGTTCACACTGTACAGTTGTAGGGCCTTGTTTTTGGTGATATTTACAGGGGCACTTTCAACCCCGGACGCATATAATCGTTTCGTTTCTCATCAGTTTAGTCACATTAAACAAACGGAGCAATCTCATGACGGACTTTGTCGTGCCAGATGAGGCGAAATCATCGCCCGGAGAGTTACTTAAATGGGCCGAGGCGAACGATGTTGAAGCCGTTGACATCCGCTTCACCGACATTCGCGGCATGGTGCAGCACTTCAGTATGCCGCTCGCTGCTGTAGAAGCCGGTCTCTTCGAAGAAGGTTTCGGCTTTGATGGGTCCAGCGTGCGCGGTTTTCAGAGCATCGACCAATCCGACCTGATCCTGATGGCGGACCTGGAGACAGCGCTGGTTGACCCCTTCTATGCCAAAAAGACGATCTCCTTCTTCTGCGACGTCTACGACCCTATTCACCGTGAACCCTATGGCCGTGATCCGCGTGGGGTTGCCAAGCGTGCCGAAGCTTACCTGGCGAGTTCCGGCATCGCCGACGTGATTTACTTCGGGCCGGAGCTGGAATTCTTCATCTTCAGCAACGTTCAGTACGAATCCACCCAGTACAAGAGCTACTACGAGGTCGATTTGCACGAAGGCTTCTGGAACACGTCGAACCCGGCCCCGACGATGGCCTATCTCAACCGGATTAAGGAAGGGTACTTCCCGCTGCCGCCGCTGGATAAAACTCACGATCTCCGCGCCGAGATGGTCGATATCCTGATGAAATCCGGCATCGACGTCGAGGTTCACCACCACGAGGTCGGCGGTGGTGGTCAGGCCGAAATCGACCTGAGGTACAAGCCGCTGCTGAAGATGGCCGACACGATGAAGCTGTACAAGTACATCATCAAGAACGTGGCCCTCAAGAACGGCTATATCGCCACTTTCATGCCCAAGCCGCTCTTCCAGGAGAACGGCTCCGGGATGCATGTGCATCAAAGCCTGTGGAAAGACGGCCAGCCGCTCTTCTTCGGCGATGGCTACGCCAGCCTGAGCCAGATGGCCCTGTGGTACATGGGCGGCATCCTGAAGCACGCCCCGGCGATCCTGGCCTTCACCAACCCGACGACCAACAGCTACCGTCGTCTGGTCCCCGGTTACGAAGCGCCGGTCAACCTGGTCTACTCCAACCGCAACCGCTCGGCGGCCATCCGTATCCCGGTCTATAACAACAATCCCAAGTCCAAGCGTATCGAGACCCGCTTCCCGGATCCGGCAGCCAACGGCTACTACGCCCTCCCGGCGCTGATGATGGCGGGCCTGGATGGGATCAAGAACAAGATCGACCCCGGTGATCCGGTGGACGTGGACCTCTACGAAGCCAACGTCGAAACCCCCACCGTGCCGGGCAGCCTGCACGCGGTGCTGGATGCGCTGAGGACAGATCACGACTTCCTGCTGGAAGGCGGCGTCTTCACCGAGGACATCGTGGAGACCTTCATCGACTACAAGTGGGAAAGCGAAGCCGATCAGGTCAACATGCGCCCGCACCCGCACGAATTCCTGCTCTACTTCGACATCTAGTCCGTTTCTATCCGTCTGTTACAGGGGCCGGCCATTGTGTCGGCCCTTTTTTATTTTTGGCCTGTCCTCTTGCTCGGACCGGGCATAGCAGGGCACGCGCCTCGTAGCGGCACAACCTGTTGTGCCCGATGTTGAAATCCTCATCGTGAACGATCCGTACAAGGCTTCTACCCATCTTGACATGCCCGCGCGCTTCGTGATACCATTCCGTGACAAGTACATAGGTTCATCAAGAGCGAGGGAGGGACCGGCCCTATGATCTCGCGGCAACCCCCGAAGCGTCGGGAAGGTGCCAATTCCGGCAGGTCGAGAACCTGCGAGATGAGGCGTGTCATAAGTATGACGATACTCCTTCTTCTTATGCCGGAAGGGGTTTTTTTGTTTTCAGGAGCGGCGCAGTATGAGCAATCATCAAGCCAGTCTGGACGCTTTTAGCAGCAGTTATCAAGCGCTCTTTGCCCTGCTGGAGGATTACCCTATCCAGCGGCGCAGCTTAACCGGGGCCTGCGGCTATTGGTCACCGCGCGAGGTGCTAGCGCATCTCAGCGGCTGGCTGGTGGAGGTCGAGCGGCGTTATGACATGTACGATGCCGGGGATGCGCAGAGCATCCGCTATGATTTCGACGAGTTCAACGCCCGCTCGGTGGCAGCACGTGAGGCCCTGAGTTGGGAGGATACAGTAGCGGAATTGGAGCGTTTGTACGATGCCTTCGTAGCCCGCGCTGGCGGTCTCTCGCCTGATGTCGTAGCGGCAGAGACGCGCTATACCGCCTGGCTGGATGCGCTGGACGAGGACTGCCGCGAACATGCTGAACAACTGCGCAGCTTTGCGGAGGCGGAAACCCCATGAACGCCAGCTTCCCAATTCTCGAATTCGACAGCGAGCGCAGCGCCATCATCGAGCCGAGCAAGCTCGTGCAGCCGGTCGATCATCTACCGGAACACTGCGTCATCTGCTTCTTCAACGATGTGCTGAAAGCGCTGCACACCGGGGATGCCGTCGCCAGCGAGGTGATCCATCACCTGAGCAGCGAGATCGGCAGGAACCCGGTCTATGTCATCACCCGGCCTGATGGGCAGCAGTTCGCCGCCTTTCATCCCGGCGTGGGCGCACCGCTGGCGGCGGGCTTCCTGGAAGAGGTGATCGCCCTGGGCGGGCGCAAGTTCATCGCCTGCGGCGGCGCGGGTGTGCTTAACCGTGACCTGGCCGTCGGCCATGTCGTGCTGCCGACCAGTGCCGTGCGCGACGAAGGCACGTCCTATCATTATCTGCCGCCCAGCCGTGAGGTCGGCCCCTCGCCGGACGCGCTGGCCGCCATCCTGGCGACGCTGAATGCCCATGAAGTGCCTTTTGTTCAGGGCAAGACCTGGACCACCGACGCGCTCTACCGCGAGACTCCGGCGAAGATGCAGCGGCGGCGCGACGAAGGCTGCCTGACGGTCGAGATGGAAGCGGCGGCCTTCTTTGCAGTGGCGCAGTTCCGCGAGGTTCAACTGGCCCAACTGCTCTACTGCGGCGATAACCTGGATGCTGACGAATGGGATCACCGCGACTGGATCAGCCGGGGTGACATCCGCGAAAGACTGTTCTGGCTGGCGGTGGAGGCGGTGCTGCGCTTATGAACATTGTCGAACTGACCGGCGAAGCGGAAATCCGCGCATCGTATCCGGTGATGCACGAACTGCGGATGCATCTGGATGAAGCCGCTTACGTCGCACAGGTGCAGCAGATGATGCGCAGCGGCTACCGTCTGATCGCGCTCTACGACGACGAGGTGATTCAGGCACTGGCGGGCATCGAACGCGGACTGAACCTCTACAATGGCAGGCACATGTTCGTGCATGATCTGGTGACGGCGGCGGAGTCGCGCTCGAAGGGCTATGGGCGTGCCCTGCTGAGCTATATCGAAGACATGGCGCGTGACGAAGACTGCGAACGGGTCGTGCTGACCTCCGGCGTGCAGCGGGTCGATGCGCACCGCTTCTACGAGCAGCACATGGACTACACGCGCGCGGGTTACGTTTTTAAGAAGGTGCTGTGATGGAGGCCGACCTGCAATCCCTGCGCACGGCGGCGCAGCAGCGCGAGTGGACCCGGCTTCAGGACACGCTCAAGCGGCTGCTGGCGCGTCTGGAACCCTTTGAGGCGCTGGTGATCCCAGCGGAGCGAGTGCAGGCCTTCCTGCCGCGTTTCGAGGCATATTACCCGGAGGCGGGCTGGGTGCGCGAACTGCTGCTGATGCTGATGTCCTACGGCACCGTGCCGCGCGATCTGCCGGTTCATGCGGTCAACCAGTTTCCCAGCCCTGGCTGCGGCAACTACGTCAGCGCGGTGCTGGATCTGGCACGGGCGGTGCAGGACGGCGTTTCGCCCTACGAGCGCTACAGCTTCATCACCAATGCGACGTCGAACGTCGTGCTGGCCGAATTGATGGACCTGTACTACCGCGATCACATGGCGGCCTGGCAGCGGCTCAACGACGCGCCGGAAGCCATCGACCCGGCAACCGGTCTGAGCGTGCGGCAGACGGTCTACGCGCAGTTCTGGCTGGACCCGCAGGTCGCGGCCTGTGATACGGCCCTGTGGCTCGGTGATTGCGGATACAGTAGAATCGAAGATCGGCTAACGTAAATTAAACAGACATTACATTACCCAAATACTTTGGGATAAGTTGGGATAAGTTGGGAAAAATGAAGCTGATCGCCCTGATGGGTCTGGTGGTAGTGGAGAAGATCGAGATGCTGGAAGTGCTGGCGCAGGCAGCTAAAACGCGCGTCGTGGTGATCGACCAGATGCGCCGTCTGCACGCGGACCCGGCCCGGCTTTCCGGCGCGGACTACATCCGCCTGGAGGGCGATCTGGCTGCTGAGCTGCCGCCCCTGCTGGACGATCTGGAAACCGATTTGCTGCTGCTGGCGGTCAGCGAGACCACGCCGCCGGATGAGACCTTCGTCTTGCTGGACCAGGTACACGAGGCGCATCCCGACCTGGAGATGCACACGCTGGCGCTGGTCGATACGCGCACCTGTGACTGCTTCCCGCAGACGCGCCAGTCGCTCGAAGCCTCCGCCGATACAGTGGTCAATCTCCCGGCGGATTTTGACGCAGTACGGGAGGCACTATGGGCTTAGCCGAGATAATCATTCTGCTGGCACTGGTCATGGCGGCTATCCTGTTCCTGATTATCCGCCAGGGATCGCGCTACCGTCGGGACACCTTCGTCGAGCGCAGTCTGGCCGCCCCGGCAGACATCGATACGGCTGCCGCCAGCGACCCGGAGGTCCAGGAGGCTATGGACAACGGACGTAAGATTGAGGCGATCAAACGCTACCGTGAATTGACCGGTGTGGGCCTGAAAGAGGCCAAAGACGTGATCGACTATCTGATGGCGGGCGGGGTGATCGACAAGAAGAAGCGCGCCAGGCCACGCCATGGAAGCGCCGCCGGGGTCCGCGATCTGCTGGCTGACGGACGCAAAGACGAGGCGGTGGATTTGTACGCGCGCTTCACCGGCGTCGATTCTACACGGCCCGTGATGCGGTAGATGAGATCGAGCGCGAAATGCGACTGGGTGATGAGCCGCGCGGACCCGATAAACTGACGTGCTGAGAGCGGGACGAAATCCACGAACTGCTGCAGGCGGGTAACAAGATCGCGGCGGTCAAGCGCTACCGCGAACTCAGCGGCCTGGGTCTGAAAGAGGCCAAAGACGCCGTCGAGTGCGATGGAACAGGGGTTGAAGTCATGAGCGACAAACCAGTGATCTTCATCAGCCATTCGTCAGACAAGACTGGAGTTTGCTGACACGTCCTCAAGGCAGTATCGATTTGGGTCGAAAGATTTCTGTCAGCAACTCAAGCTACCCGCGTCCACAAATGGTGAAGATGTAATTAGGAATGGATCGCGCAAATATTGTTTGCAGTGTGAGTACTTGAAACTCTCTAGATAGTCAATGGGTCTGGTTTGAAATTGGATACTTCTGGAAAAAGATAGATCGGCGATTTTCCCACTTTATACGCCATGGATGAGTATCCCGAATCCTTTGAAGATCTCCAAGCTAAAGCTGCTGGTCATGAGACAGAATATTTGGCTTTTCTTTCGAAGATACATGAACAACTGACGCTAGATGGTGAAGAGCCATTTAACTAAGGAAAATCTCGACTTAGTCAACTATGCTAGTCGAGCATTTGATGACCAACAAATCCACACTGGATGAAGATCTGGTGCAAGAAACGTTACGTAGAATATCGAAGACACGATATACAGAGTGGGAATTTGGATTACATATCATGAGTTCGATACATCAAAGAGAGCTTTCGAGGGAGCATCAAAGCATTTGTTGAAATTAATCGCGGAAGCATGACGATGAAATAAAAGAAAGACTTGAATGGATGAGAAATATGAAGGTGGTATCAGATTTCGTGATAAACCTCGTGACCGCATTATCGAACGCTTCTAACTAAGCGTATGAATAAGTACTCGGAAAATCGGAGGAAATTGAGTGACCGCAAACATCCTCCAGATTGAGGAAATCGTCTCTGACCCGACACGTGCGGGGCGGCAGGCCGGTCATCGCCGGGACGGGACATTCGGTGTCCGATATTGTGGCTTATCATCGACTATGGTGATCAACTCACCCCGGAACAGATTGCCGATAATTTCAAGCTGCCATTGGGGCAGGTTCATGCAGCACTGGCATACTATTACTTGCACCAGAGCGAGATCGATGCACGAAATGAACAGATCTCGAAATCGCAGAGCACTGGCGAGAGGAACTAAGAAAACAAGGGCGGCTGCTTGAGTAAGATTTGCTTTTATCTGGACGAGAACATGAATCCGGCTATCGCAGAGCAGCTTGCTAAAAGCGGCGTCGACGTAGTCACTGTGCGGGATTTGGGTGAGTTGGGCGATAAGGATCCCAACCACCTGCGACGAGCAACAGAATTAGAGCGTGGATTCTGTAGTCATGACACGGATTTTTTCGAGATTGCCGCGCAATATACCGAACATGAGGGCATCGTATTCGTCCCTCACCGAACATCTATAGGAACTATCGTGAACAAGCTGCGTGAGCTACACGCAGCATATGATGCAGAAGAAATCAGAGGTCAATTCAGATTTCTGTAGACACACAGCGGAGGCTTGCATAGATGACGACGACAACACAGGAACGGATATTCACCAACCGGCGCTATCTGGATGCGATCGCCGATCATGTCGTCCTGTTCGACGGCGCGATGGGCACCAGCGTCCAGCGTACAACCTGACGGCGGAGGATTACGGCGGCGAGCAGAACAACGGCTGCATCGACTATCTGGTCATCACCCGCCCGGACGTCATCGAGGAGGTTCACGCCTCCTTCCTGGCCGTCGGCAGCGAAGTGGTCGAGACCGATACCTTCCGCGCCAACCGCCTGACCCTGAGCGAATACGGCCTGGGCGAGCGCGTGCTCGAGATCAACCGGGCGGCGGCGCAGCTCGCGCGGCGCGTCTGCGACCGCTTCGAGGCCGAGACCGGCATTCCGCGCTTGGTCGCCGGGAGCATGGGGCCTTCCGGCAAGCTGCCCAGCGGCGACGATCCCGACCTGAGCAACATCACCTTTGACGAACTGGCCGACGTCTTCTACGAGCAGGCGCAGGGTCTGGTCGAAGGCGGGGTCGATCTGCTGCTGCTGGAAACCAGCCAGGACATTCTGGAGGTCAAGGCGGCGATCGTCGGCATCAACCGCTATTTCGCCGATTCGGGCCAGCGCGTGCCGCTTCAGGCGCAGATCACGCTGGATGTCACCGGCAAGATGCTCTTCGGCACGGACATTGACGCCGCGCATGACCACGCTGGAAGTGCTGCCCATCGACGTGCTGGGCATGAACTGCTCGACCGGGCCGGAATACATGCGCGCGCCGATTGAGCATCTGGTCGAGCACAGCCCCCTGCCGATCTCGGTGCTGCCCAACGCCGGGCTGCCGATCAACGTGGATGGCGAGGCCGTCTACCCGATGGAGCCGGACCCCTTCAGCGATATGGTCGCCGAGTTCGCCAAAATGGGTGTCAACGT
Source organism: uncultured Chloroflexia bacterium (assembly GCA_963772595.1). Lineage (GTDB taxonomy): Bacteria > Chloroflexota > Anaerolineae > Aggregatilineales > Phototrophicaceae > CAVYXZ01. The sequence goes on from CAVYXZ010000007.1 coordinate 1,717,778, forward strand.
CGTCGGCGGCTGCTGCGGGACCCGCCCGGAGCATCTGGCGAAGCTCTACCGCAAGGTACACGGCCACGACTACGCGCCCGCAGCCTGCGGAGAAACGCTCCGCCGACGCAGCGCCAGCCGGAACATGAGGCCAAAGCCTCCAGCGGCATGACCGCCACGCGCATGGTGCAGAATCCCGGCCCGACCATGATCGGCGAGCGGGTCAACAGCCAGGGCAGCCGCAAGGTCAAGCGCCTGCTGCTGGAAGACGATTACGACAGCATCGTCGATATTGCCGTCGGCCAGGTCGAGCGCGGCGCGCACATGCTGGATGTCTGCGTGGCGCTGACCGAGCGCGACGACGAGAAGAACCAGATGGAGAAGCTGGTCAAGAAGCTGTCGATGGCGGTCGAAGTGCCGCTGATTATCGACACCACCGAAGCGGACGTCGCCGAAGCGGCGCTGTCGCTCTATCCGGGGCGCGGCATCATCAACGGCAACAACCTGGAAAATGGCCGCCAGCGCATTGACAGTATCCTGCCCATTGCCAAAAAATACGGCGCGGGTGTGCTCTCCATGACCATTGACGAAGAGGGCATGGCCCACGAGCGCAACAAGAAGCTGGCAATCGCGCAGCGCATCACACAGATCGCGGTGGACGATTACGGCATGAAGCCGGAAGACCTGATCTTCGATACGCTCACCTTCCCGCTGACCACCGGCCAGGAAGAACTGCGCAACGACGCGATCGAGACCATCGAGGGCATCCGCCTGATCAAGCAGCAGATTCCCGGCGTGACGACCGCGCTGGGCGTCAGCAACGTCAGCTTTGGCATCAGCCCGGCGGCACGCGGCGTGCTCAACAGCGTCTTTCTGTATCACGCGGTCAAGGCCGGCCTGGACATGGCGATTGTCAATCCGGCGCACATCACCCCCTACGCTGAGATTCCCGACGATCAGCGCAAGCTGGCCGAGGACCTGATCTACAACAGCGACGAGGATGCGCTGCCGCGTTTCATCCAGTACTTCGAGGAGAACGACGTCGCGCTGGCGGGCCAGGAGGTCGAGGACCCGACCGCCGATATGACGCAGCGAGGAAGCCCTGCACTGGCAGATCGTCCACCGCAAGAAAGAAGGCGTCGAAGCGCTGATCGACGACTGCCTGACGCGGCAGGACGCGGTCGGCGTACTGAACAACGTGCTGCTGCCCGCCATGAAAGAAGTGGGCGATAAGTTCGGCGCGGGCGAGTTGATCCTGCCCTTCGTGCTGCAAAGCGCCGAAGCGATGAAGAAATCGGTCGCCTATCTGGAGACCTTCATGGAGAAGGTCGAAGGCAGCAGCAAGGGCACGGTCGTGCTGGCGACGGTCTACGGCGACGTGCATGACATCGGCAAGAATCTGGTCAAGACCATCCTGAGCAACAACGGCTACACCGTGCATGACCTGGGCAAGCAGGTTCCGGCCAACACGATTATCGACGCGGCGATCGAGCACAAAGCCGACGCCATCGGCCTGAGCGCGCTGCTGGTCAGCACCTCCAAGCAGATGCCGCTGATCGTCAACGAACTGGGCCGCCGTAAGCTGGACTTTCCGGTGCTGGTGGGCGGCGCGGCCATCAACCGGCGCTTCGGACGGCGCATCCTCTTCTTGGATGACAACGGCGAGCCTTACGGGCCGGGTGTCTTCTACTGCAAGGACGCCTTCGAGGGCCTGAGCGTGGTCAACAAGCTGACCGACGCCGCAGAACGCGCCGAATTCCTGGCGCAGGTGGTCGATGAGGCTTACGAGGAGAGCGGCAAGGCACGGCCTCAGAAAAAGCAGCGCAGCGCGCGCAGTCACAAGACCGTGCAGCCCGCGCCGCAGACTCCCGACGCCGCCCTTCTGGGGGCCGAAGCTGATCGAATAGATGCCGCTGGAGATCGTCTTGCAGCACCTGCACAAGCCGGAACTGTACCGCCTCTCCTGGGGCGCGAAGAACACGCACGGCGAAGAATGGACGAAGCTCGAAGCCGAGTTCGAGGCGCGCCTGGAGCGCATGAGCCGGGCGGCCCTGCGTGAGAAAACACTGCGTCCGCAGGCGGTTTACGGTTATTTCCCGGCCAACAGCGACGGCGACGATCTGGTGATTTGGGACACCGCGCCCTTTGCCCATGCGAATGGCGCCGAACCGGAACGCCGCGAGATCGCCCGTTTCGCGTTCCCGCGCCAGCCGAACGGCGAGTTCCTGTGCATCAGCGATTACTTCGCGCCCATCGACAGCGGTCAGGTGGATACGGTCGCGCTGCAAATCGTCACGGTTGGCGAGGAAGCCTCGCAGAAGTTCGAGCAGTTGCAGAGCGCGGACAACTACAGCGAAGCCTACTTCTTTCACGGGCTGGCGGTCCAGGCGGCGGAAGCCACCGCGACCTATGTGCATCAGCACATCGCGCGTGAGCTGGGCATCCCGACCGAGCAGGGCAAGCGCTACAGTTGGGGCTATCCGGCCTGCCCGGACCTGGAAGATCACCAGATCGTTATGCGGCTGCTGCCCCAGGCCAGCGAACTCGGCCTGCAACTGACCGAGTCCTTCCAGTGGGTGCCGGAGCAGAGCACGGCGGCGATTGTGGTGCATCACCCCGACGCCAAGTACTACAGCGTCGGCAGCCTGGACCGCGCCGAGATGATTTTGGGCGAAGGGTAGTGAGGGTGAGTCGCAATGCGATCAGGTCATGAGTTTTTCATTGACTTTCTGGCCCGGCGCTTGGAAACAAGCGAGGGATGACAAGTCACCGCTTGTCGGTTGTACCGATGCGGAAATTGCTCAGATTAAGTCAAGTCAGGCGGTTGATCGCCTTCCAGCGCTTTATGTGGCCTTCATGTCACGCATGGGACGCGCTATGGGAGGGTTGGAACGGTGTCTGGGTTCGGAACTGCGTTATCCGTATATGCTCGAATTCAAGTCACAAACGTTTCAACTGCTGCGCGACACTGATGTGCTGGTGTTGACCCACAATCAGAATGGCGATTGTGCCTTCTACTGCCGTGTGGATGAAGATGATCCGGTGGTGTATCACATCGGGTATTCGGAGGATCCAGGTGCCGCTCTGTACGAGTTAGCTACCGAAGACCAGGGACGCTTATCGTCCTGGTTGATTGATCTGGTCGAAGATGCCATTGCCGCGAGCGGTCGAGGCAATGCGGGCTGTAGGGACATGACACATCCTGTTCAGCGATTGGAGCGGCGCGCTGCTGATTGGTACTACAGCGTCGGCAGCCTGGACCACGTCGAGATGATTTTGGGCGAAGGGTAATCTGAGTTGCCTGACAGCGATTACACACTTGACGAGTTGAAGAATCGGGCGCTAGAAACGCTGGACTACGATGCGGTGCGATCACTGCTGATTGTAGTCCAGCAACAGTTGAATGCTGTTGCCTTTGATCCATTTGATGCGGATTATATTGTCCGCAAGATCGTTGAGCGTGTGATCGAAAGTGAAGGGGTTGACAAATTCCAGTTGCTAAGCCTGCTTCTGGAAATCCCCATCTTTACCTATGAGTGTTTCGTTGTGGTAGACGCGCTCTGTTCCCTGGATGACAAGCGGGTAGTACCGCTATTTCGAACGTATCTTGGCACAGGGTCGTCCCTTGCACGAGAGGATATTGCTAACGGTGTCATCAAAGTAAAGTATCCTATTGTGACCCTTGCACTCCAGGATGAATTTGAGCTTGTGCGATACGTGACTGTGAAGCGGCTTAAGCCGGATGAAACCATATTGGCACTGCGAGACGAATCGGAAAAGGTGCGCCTGGCAGCCACCAAAAAACTGGAGAAAGAAGAAAATCGTGACGGCTTGTTGCAGGCATTAGCGGACGATGCGTCAAACGTTCGGCGCATTGCCGCCTGGTACATGGGCCGCAGACAGGTTGCGGAAGCTGTCGAACCCTTAATCAGATTGGTGCAGACTGAGGATGATACGGAAACATTGCGTGCAGCAGTCTGGTCATTAGGCGTACTGCGAGACGCCAGAGCATTACCTTATCTGGAAACGTTGTGCAGCCATGATAATCAGCTAATCAGTGATGCTGCCATTGATGCAATCAGCAAGTTCGGACGAGAAACAGTGTCTGGAGCTAACCATGACTGATAAGCAGGAGTATTCAGAAATAGCTTTGGCCTATAGCGGCAAGGTAGTGGCCCAGGATGTGAGCTATGAGGAGTTTCTGTCCGGCAGCTATGGCCGCCATGCCGAGTGGATATTTGGAGCCGTAATCGCCATGTCGCCTGTGAGCCTCAAGCATGTGCATCTGGTCGCCTTCTTACGCGCGCTGTTCCAGACCTATCTGGAACTGACCGGCGGCGGCGAGGTGCTGGACGACTCCTTCGTCATGCGGTCAGCCGAAGACCTACCCGGACGCCAGCCCGATCTTCAGGTGGTGCTGCCGGACCGGCTGCACTACCTGCAAGAGAACCAGATGGCGGGTCCGGCAAATCTGGTGGTCGAAGTCGTTTCGCCAGAGAGCGTGCAGCGCGACCGGGGCGAGAAGTTCCGCGAGTACGAACAGGGTGGCGTGCTGGAATACTGGATTCTCGACCCGATCCGCCGCGAGCCGCTGTTTTACCTGCGAGGTGACGACGGGCTGTTCCACAATCGACCGCCAGAAAATGGCATCTATAGCTCAGCAGTCCTGGCTAAGCTGCAAGTGCCGGTGGAGATGCTCTGGCAGGACACGGTGCCGACGATGCACGAAATTCTGCAAATGGTCGAGGCGATGCTGCGATGAAGCCCTACGTCGTCCTGCGCGATCCCGGTTCGGCCTGGGTGCCGGGTCTGCCGACGCGCGAACAGCCGCTGTGGGATGAGCACGCGGCCTTCATGGACGCTCTCTTCGACGCGGGGCGGATCATGCTGGGCGGCCCCTTCAGCGATTGGAGCGGCGCGCTGGTGATCTTCTACGCCGAGGATGAGGCCGCAGCGCAGGCCATGTTCGCCGACGATCCCTGGACGCTGCACGACATACTGAAGCCGGGCCAGCCGAAGGCATGGACGATCTTTCTGGATTCGCGGGCACAACAGCCATCATGAGCCTGCGCGACTTCATCACCGCCATGCCCAAGGTGGAACTGCACGTTCACCTGGAGGGCGCGACCCGGCCTGAGACTCTGCTCAAGCTGGCGCAGCGGCATGGCATCACCCTGCCTGCTGACACGGTCGAGGGCATCCGGGCGTGGTACCGCTTCAGCGATTTCTCGCACTTTATCGCGATCTACTTGCAGATCTCGGAATGTATCCGCGAGCCGGAAGACATCGAAGTGCTGACGCGCGAGTTCCTGCAAGGACAGGCGGATCAGAATATCCGCTACAGTGAAGTGACCTACACGCCCTTCACCCATTTCAAGCATAAGGGCCTGCCCTTTGAGGATCAGTTGGCCGCCATCAACCGGGCGCGCGCCTGGGCGGAGGCCGAACTGGGCGTGACGATGAACCTGGTGCTGGATGTGCCGCGCGATGTGGACCCGGCCTATGGGCTGATGACGGCGGACTGGGTCATCGACAACATCGGCAACGGCGTAGTCGCGCTGGGCCTGGGCGGCATGGAGCAGGGCTTCCCACCGGAGCGATTTGCCGAGGCTTTCCAGCGGGCGCTTGAGGCCGGGGTACCCTGCGTGCCCCATGCGGGCGAGACGGTCGGGCCGGAGAGCATCTGGAGCGCACTGCACGTTGCCAAAGCCAATCGCATCGGGCACGGCGTGCGCTGCATGGAGGACCCGGCGCTGGTGGATTTGCTGCGCGAGCGGCAGATTCCGCTGGAGGTCTGCCCGACCAGCAACATCTGCCTGGGCGTTTTTGAGCGCTTTGAGGACCATCCCCTGCCCCGGATGCTGGAGGCGGGCCTCTACGTCACACTGAACTCAGACGATCCGCCCATGTTCAACACCAGCCTGACCGAGGAGTTTATCCACGCCAGCGAGACCTTCGGCTTCGATGTCGGCACAATAGAGCAGTTCACGTTTAACGCCCTGCGCGCTTCGCTGCTGCCCCACAGTACGCGCGCGCAGATGGAACGCCAGTTTATGCAGGACTTTGGCCGCTTGCGCCAGCAGCTTCTGCATCAAGGAGTATAGGACTATGGCACACAAGATGCCCTTTGCCCAACGTCTGCAAGAGGATCAGCCGATCCTGGCCGACGGCGCGATGGGGACCATGCTGCACCAGCACGGCATCCCGATGGACAGCTGCTTCGACGAGTTGAACCTCAGCAAGCCGCAGCTGGTCGCCGAAATCCACCGGGCCTTTATCGAAGCCGGGTCCAACCTGATTGAGACCAATACCTTCGGCGCGAACCGTTTCAAGCTGACCGAACACGGCTTTGAGAACGAACTGGTCGAGATCAATCAGGCCGGGGTGAAGCTGGCCCGCGATGTAATCGACGCCAGCGGGCACGAGGATGTCTATATCGCCGGGTCGATGGGGCCGCTGGGTCTGCGCCTGAAGCCTTATGGCCGCCTGAGCGAGGAAGAAGCCCAGGCCACCTTCAAAGAGCAGGCCAGTGCCCTGATTGGGGCCGGAGTCGATGCCATCGTGCTGGAGACCTTCACCGATCTCTCGGAACTCATCGCCGCGCTGCACGGCGTGCGCGAGGCCGACAGCGAGATCTCGGTGATCTGCCAGGCGACTTTTGCGCCCGATGACCGTACCCTGCTGGGCCAACTGCCGGGGCATGTAGCCCGCGAATTGCAAAAAGCTGGGGCGACCATCATCGGCGTCAATTGCAGCACCGGGCCAGCCCAGCTCGCGCGTTTGCTGCCCGCTATGCATACCTGCGCGCCAGACCTGCGCTACTCGGTGATGCCCAACGCGGGTTACCCGGAAAACGTCGGCGGGCGCATGATGTACCCGGCGACCGAGGATTATTTCGCCGATTACGCCGTCACATTTAAGGCGATGGGCGCCAATATCATCGGCGGCTGCTGCGGCACGCGGCCCGAACACATCGCCGCCATGCGCGCCGCCCTGGACGATCCGACACGTCCCATGCCGCAGATTCACATGCACGAGCACACACACGAAGAGGCGCTGGACCTGCCAGCCAGTTCAACCGAACTGGCGAACATGCTGCACCGGGGCGATTTCGTCACCAGCGTCGAGATCAAGCCGCCGCGCAGCCACACGCCGCAGAAGCTGCTGGCCGCCGCTCAACTGCTGCAATCCGCCGGGGCCAACGTCATCAACGTGGCCGACAGCCCCACCGCCCGGATGCGCATGAGTCCCTGGGCCATCTGCCACCTGATGCAGTCGCAGTTGGGCCTGGAGACGGTGCTGCACTTCCCCACGCGCGGGCGCAATCTGCTGCGTATCCAGGGCGATTTGCTGGCGGCGCATACGCTGGGCCTGCGCAACCTCTTCGTCGTCATGGGCGACCCGACTCACATTGGCGATTACCCGGAGGCGATGGACAGCTACGACGTCGCGCCATCGGGCCTGATTAAGCTCATCAAGCAGGGCCTCAACAGCGGTGTGGACCAGGCCGGGCAGTCCATCGGCCAGCCGACCAGCTTCAACGTCGGCTGCGCGCTGAATATGTCCGCCACGAACCTGGACCGCGAGATCCGCATCTTGCAGAAAAAGCTGGAGGGTGGGGCCGATTTCGCGCTCAGCCAGGCCGTCTTCGAACCGGAACGGATCGAAATCTTCCACCAGCGCTACGAAGCCATCACGGGCGAGCCGTTCACGCTGCCGGTGCTGATGGGCGTCATCCCGCTCTACAGCATCAAGCACGCCTCGTATCTGCATAACGAAGTGCCGGGCATTCAGATCCCTGACGCCATCTTCCAGCGGCTGGAAGCATCGGAGAATCAGGCAGCGGCGGGAGTCGTGATCGCCTCGGAACTGTTCAAGCAGGTGAAAAGCATGGTGCAGGGCGCGTACATCATCCCGGCCTTCGGGCGCTATGATCTGGCAGCGGAGGTTATCGACGCTATCGCCTGAAACACCCCGACTTGTACCGAAGCTATAAAGGTTTCCGGCCTTAATAGACAAATTCGTGCGTTTATGCTACGCTCACATGGCAAGGGACTTGCACCACTGGCGGTGTCATGGTCGAGGGGGGTCAGGAGGTCATTACATGTCCGACGACGCCAGTCATCCATACGGACAGCACACCGATACCGGTATGCTGCGCGGCATAAACGAAGATTCGGTTTTGTCGCAGAGTTTACCGTCACCTGACGGCGGCCATGCTGTGGGCCTGTTTATCGTGGCCGATGGATTGGGCGGCCACGCCGACGGCGAGAAAGCATCAAAATTAGCCATTGAAACGGTGTCGTCGTTGGTCGCCCAGAATCTGGGCGCGATGACGCACGCCGAAGTTTTGCAAGTAGCTATTGAAAATGCCAATGATCTTTTGCTTGAAGAACTTCCCGGCAGCGGCACCGCCATCACCGTCGTCTTGATTGAGGGCTATACGGCGCACATCGCCCACGTCGGCGATACCCGCGCGTATCTGGTCACGCCCGATGGCCTGCACCAACTGACCGTCGATCATACGCTGGTCCAGAAGATGATCGAAGCCGGACAGATGACGCCGGAGCAGGCCGATACAAGCCCGATTGAGCATGTGCTCTATCAGGCGGTGGGGGTCGAGCAGGAGATTCGCGTCGATACCTGGGTCTATGACCTGCCGCCTGGCTCACGCCTGCTGATGTGCAGCGATGGCCTGTGGAAACTGGTCAACGGCGAGAAGCTCCAGGAGATCATTCTGCGCGATGAAAACCCGCAGGAGGCCTGCGACAAACTGGTGGCGCTGGCGAATTACCTCGGCGGGACGGATAACATCACCGCCATTGTCGTCAGCCTGGAATAAGTCTCCATCTATCGCGCATCCAGCGCACAAAAACACCTGTGGATCTGAACATCTATAGCCTTTTCCGGGTGAGCGTGGCATACTCTAACCTGTGGATTGAAGCACCTACGGAGAGGAACCCTGATGGCTGAGGACCCTTTGCAGCTTCCCGCGCCGGAGTCTACGCGCGATGATTGGATGCTGCCGATATTGATCTTTTTCGCTGCTTTCGTGGTCATTCTGCTGCTGGTGATGGGCGGCGGCAACAATTCAGCAGGGCTGACGCTGGCCGATAAAGGCGTGAGTGTCTCCTTTACCGAACCTGCCGATGGCGCGACAGTCACGTCGCCCTTTACGGTGCGCTTCGCGGCGACAGGCGTCGTGGTTGAGCCTGCCGGTGAGATTCACGAGGGCGCGGGCCACTTCCATGTCCTCATTAACACGGATTTCATCGCGCCGGGCGAGACCATCCCCAAAGACGACTCGCATCTGCATTTCGGCGATGGCGCGATGCAGGCTACCCTGGACCTGCCGCCGGGCACCTATACCCTGCGCTTGCAGTTCGCCAACGGCGCGCACATTGCCCTGGAAGGCGATCAATACCGCGACGAGATCACGGTGACAGTGGCCGGGGGATAAAGCCCGTAAGATATGTTGCGATTATCGTAGGGGAGAGTCTGAGACCCTTCCCTACAACCTCAATACCAAAGAAACGCAATCACTCTGCCCGTACACCGGGCAGATATTGTTCATACACCACACAGGGCAGGTTGAGGTTGGTGAGCCAGCGGTTCAGCACCGGCTTCAGCGCGGGCCATTCGAGCGCGGTCCCTGGCTGAATGATAGCGATGCTCTGGATGCCTTCACGGCGATAATCACGGGCCAGCTTCAGCACAATGGCTTCAATATAGCGCAGGCGCGTGGCCCCGACAGTCGAGGCACGCACGACCATGAATCCCAGAAAGGGCCGGTTCTCGCGCCACAGCCACAACTGTCCGGTCTGGATACGCTGCTGGCGGCACTGTTTGCCATAGCTGGCGAAGGCTGCCGGATAGCGGTTTTGCAGTTGGGTGTACAGGGGATTAACCTCGGCTCGCCCTTGCGCATTGGTCGCAAAAGCCAGCACCTGGGCCTGGGTGAGGAAGGGATCACCTTTGACAAATCGAAGTGGCATAGCGGTTTACCAGTGAAACACAAAGGGGAGAGCCTGCGACTCTCCCCGGATAGACGCTGACGTTATCTTGAAGGTTCAGGCGTTGGGGTCTACGCGCACGCCCGGTCCCATCGTCGAAGTGACCACAATACGCCGGATGTAGATGCCTTTGAGGGCGGAAGGCCGGATGCGGTTGACCGCGTCGATGACCGCCTGCGTGTTCTCCACCAACTGCTCGCTGCTGAAGCTGGCCTTACCCACTGGCACGTGCAGATTGGCAGATTTATCGTTGCGGAACTCCACACGCCCGGCTTTACGCTCTTCGATAGCGCGCGGCAGTTCGTTGGGCGGCACGACAGTCCCGGCTTTCGGGTTCGGCATCAGCCCGCGCGGGCCGAGGATACGCGCCACGCGGCCTACTTTGGACATCATGCTCGGCACCGAGAGCGCCGCGTCGAATTCGAGCCAGTTGTCGTTCTGAATTTTGGCGATGATCTCATCATCGGCGATGATGTCCGCGCCTGCTTCCCTGGCGATACGCGCGTCTTCGCCTTCGGCAAAGACCAGCACGCGCACCGTCTTGCCCAGGCCATGCGGCAGCAGGACCGTGCTGCGGATTTGCTGTTCGCTGTGACGCGGGTCGATGCCCAGACGCATATGCAGTTCAACGGTTTCGTCAAACTTGGCCTTCGCCATCGCCTTCACGTGGTCAATTGCCTCGCTCAGCGTGTAATTTTCGTCGCGCTCAAAGGTCTTGACCGCATCCGTATAACGTTTTCCCAGTGCCATGTATTTTGCTCCTGTGGTTCTGGCGGGCAGTGTGCCCTCCCACGAACGATATTACCGATTAATCGCGGGCACAAACAGGCTGTGTCCGTCTGGCTCACCTTAGTCTGTGATGGTGACGCCCATCTGCTTCGCCGTCCCGGCGATCTGGCGCATAATCATCTCGACGTCGTCGGTGTTCATGTCCGGCAGCTTCACCTCGGCGATCTCACGCAGCTGCTTGCGCGTCAGCGAGGCGACCTTGTCCGTCTGCGGGATCGACGAGCCTTTCTCGATACCAGCCGCTTTTTTGATCAGGAAGCTGGTCGGCGGGCTTTTGAGGGTGAAGCGGAAGGAACTATCGCTGAAGATAGTGATCTCCGCCGGGATAATGTCGCCCATGCGCGTGCTGGTACGGGCATTATATTCCTTGCAGAAGGCCATCAGGTTGATGCCGTGCTGGGCCAGCGCCGGGCCGATGGGCGGGGCCGGATTGGCTTTGCCCGCCGGAATTTGCAGGGTGATGATTGCCTTAATTTTCTTTGCCATTCGCCTATATCCTCAGGTTATTCTCATATCCAGCGTTCTGCAAACCGATCTGTAGGGGAGTACCTGTGTGTACTCCCGCAAGGCGAACACATCGGTTCACCGCTACAGGTCTCGGATTGGGTACTCAGGTCTTCTCGACCTCCAGGAAGTCGAGTTCGACCGGGGTATCGCGCCCGAAAAAGTTCACCATGACGCGCACTTTGGTCTTGTCGAAGTCGATGGCATCCACCATACCGATAAAATCGTTGAAGGGGCCATCCACAATGCGGACTTTCTCGCCCACCTTGAAGTTGACTTTGGGTGTGGGCGTATCTTGCTCCATGCGGTCCATGATCTTCTTGACCTCTTCGGGCCGCAGCGGAGTCGGCTCGTTGCCCATGCCGACGAAGCCGGTCACGCCAGGTGTGTTGCGTACGACGTACCAGGAGTCCTCGTCCATCTTCATCTCGACCAGCAGATAACCGGGGAAGACGCGGCGTTCGACGGTGCGCCGTTTGCCGTCCTTGATCTCGATCTCTTCTTCCGTCGGGATGATGACGTCGAAAATCCTATCGCGCATCCCCATCGTTTCGATTCGCTGTTCGATAGAGTAGCGCACCTTGTTCTCATAGCCAGAATAGCAGTGAATGACGTACCACTGCTTCTCGCTGTCATCGTCTTCCGTCCCATCTTCCAGGACGATATTGAGGCCATCATCGTCCGAATCTACATCAGTGTCATCCATGTAGATTGGTTCGGCATCCTCATTCACAAATTCATCGTCACTCACGACCCAACTCCTTATACTCAATAGCCGGAAACACTCCGGTTGGAGCGGCGGTACACTACGAAACCGACCACCAGCACGAGTACCAGGAAGGCCAGGAAGATCATCGGTTGGTTCAGTCCAAACTGGAACAGCAGGCTGTAGGCAAAAGCAATGATTCCCAGTGCAATCGACGAAAGGACCGTCGTTACCAGGACAATCGCACTCAGACGAATGGCTTCCTCGCGCGTGGGCCAGGTCACCTTCTCGACTTCTTCGACCACGCCATCGAAGTATTCACGTACTGGGCCGAAGGTGCGGGTGACGGCGTTCCCTTCGTCGGGCTCGGTCGTGCGGCGGCCCGGTGTCGCCCGCCCTTTAGGAGCCGTCATCCCAGGCTCGACGGATTCCTCTTCTTCTTCTGCACGGGACGCACCACCGAAGGGCCACCAACTACGCCGGGGCTTTTCGTCCGCTGTTTTTTGTGTGGACATTGCTTCCGTTAACTCCTCAACTCTGTACCGGGCGGTTTACGCAAGACACCGTCACAGGGGACGGTGTCGCGTCAATCTAGCAGGGGAGGAAGGAATTGAACCCTCAGCCTACGGTTTTGGAGACCGTCGCTCTGCCAATTGAGCTACTCCCCTATAGTAAGCCGCACAGCAGCTACTTGGTTTCGCGGTAGAGCACGTGCCGCCGGACCAGCGGGTCATACTTCATCAATTCCAACCGGGCCGTCGTGGTGCGGCGGTTCTTGCTGGTGATGTACATGTGCCCGCTTTCGGTACTTTTCATCTTAACGACGATGCGATTCCCTTTTTTCGCCATTGTGTCCTCACTTCACTCCGTAAAAGCCTTTGATGGGATTTGAACCCATGACCTCATTCTTACCAAGAATGCGCTCTACCCCTGAGCTACAAAGGCACTTAGTGGGCCGGGCTGGATTCGAACCAGCGTAGGCTTCCGCCAATAGATTTACAGTCTATCCCCATTAGCCACTCGGGCACCGACCCAAACGATTAACCTATGTGACCAGATATTTATCATACTTGCCACACAGAGTAATGCTCCTTCGAGTTTCGATTTCATGAGAGGGTATAAAATACTTCTCGTTGGCATCTGTCACGATGAACACATAGTCCACCGCCTGAGGGTCAAAGTGTTTCACTTTACCCGTGCCAGAACGATTACCTCCCACAACACGCAGGGTTGCTTGATAGTTCCCGGTCGGCGTCTGGTAGTAAGTTGTCTTGACCTGCACACTTTTCAGGTCATTGCCTACCCCAATCACCAGGTCATAGTCCTGACTATCCGTCACCGGAATCGAGACATCGTAGCCTGCGTTCATGAACCATGCGATTGCGATGCCAACACCAACGTTACCCTGTATCTTGCTGTTGCGGTGCTGACTCAAATTTAACATAGTTCATCTCAAGAATAAATGTTCATCTGCAATCACGAGCCGCAGCCCGGAGAGCCGCCGAAGGGACTTGAACCCTTAACCCCAATATTACAAGTATTGTGCTCTGCCAATTGAGCTACGGCGGCATCACACCGTCATTATATCATTGGAGTTTCGGGTGCTTCAAGCTTCGATTTGCAAGCCGGGTCATTCTAGCGGCAGGCCGGGCCATTGTCAATGGGACGCTGCGCGACTACAATGCCTTACATGACAAATCGAGTGGGTCGCATTTGATGAAACGACAGGGCTTGATGGTGCTGCTGCTGCTGGCGATGATCCCGGCCTGCACCAGCCGCCGCGGCCTGACCCCGGCGGATATTCCGACTCTCGCGTCCCCGGAAGGTTTGGCGACCGCCGAGTTTCTGACTCAGAACGCGCCGCCGCCCGATTTCCGCGACTTTGTGTCCTTTCCCGAAATCGACCAGCAGCTTCCTACCCTGCCCGGCTGGCACTATATCGTGACGCTGGAATTCGACGGCAGCATCGCCAACTCCGGCGAGGCAACCAGCGCTACCGCCCGCGCCGAAGTCTGGTTCAACCAGCTTGCCAGCGCACGCCGGGTCCAGGTCGATACCTCCGGCTCGCTGATCGGACAGGATGCTGATACCGTCTTCGAAGCCGTGCGCCTGGGGCCTGACGCCTTTCTGGTGCGCAACGACGTCTGCCTGAGCAATGCCGGGGATGATGCGGCGCTGGCAGCGGACCTGCGGGCCGGGCTGCTGATCGGGGGCGTGACCCGCGCCGTGCCGACTGGACGCCATGCCACGTTGAACGCCATCGAAGCCTGGGAGTATCGCTTCGAGCCGGGCGATCTCGTCTTGCCATCGATCCACTTCGCCGAAGGTGGCGCGCTGACGAACGCCACCGGCGAACTCTGGGTCGCGCCGGACCCTGGCGTCGCGGTGCGCTTCTACGTCAACCTCAACGTCGAGAACGCGCTGATCTTCGACCGGCAAGCGCCAGTGACCGGGCTGGTGATCCTGCGCTACGATCTCTACGACATCGGCCAACAACCGAATATTAATATTCCTTTCGGGTGCTGATATGACTGCTGCTATTCGCCGTTACATTCTTTTGATTCTGGCCTTTGTACTGGTCGGCGCGTTTCTGGCCGCCCTGATCGTCCGGGGCCAGGATGCCCGCAGCTTGCTGAGCATCTTCAGCACACGCTTCCTGGGCATCTTCATCGAGGCCGCGCCTTTCCTGCTGCTGGGGACGCTCGTCTCCGGCCTGCTGGAGGTCTTCGTCCGGCCCGAAGACGTCGCCCGCTGGGTGCCGCACAACCCTGTGCTGGCGGCCCTGACCGGCACGCTGATGGGCTTCACCTTCCCGGTCTGCGAGTGCGGTGTCGTGCCGGTCGTGCGGCGGCTGTTTCACAAGGGGCTGCCGATGTCCGCCGGGGTGGCCTTCCTGCTGGCCGCGCCGGTCATGAACCCGATTGTCCTGGTCAGCACCTATATCGCCTTCGGCATGGGGCCGATCCTGATCGGGCGCTACGTGATTACCGCCGTCGTCGCCAGCGCCATCGGCCTGATCTTCGCCCTGGGCGCGCGGCCTACTGAGGTCCTGCAAGCCCATTCGCTGATGCCGGTCATGGGCGGGTCGGGCGAGGCGATCATGCCCGCCAGACGCACAGCTTTCCTGCCGGGTATGCTGGCGGCCTTCCGCTTTGCTGGCGATGAGTTCTTCGAGATGGGCCGCTACCTGATTATCGGCTCGCTGCTGGCCGCGGCCATGCAGACGCTGATCTCGCAGGACATCCTGCTGGCGCTGGGCAAGGGACCGGTGGTCTCGGTGGTGGCGATGCAGATCTTCGCCTTCGTGCTGAGCGTCTGCTCGACGGTGGATGCCTTCCTGGCGCTGGCCTTCACCGGGACCTTCACCAGCGGCTCGATCCTGGCCTTCCTGACCTTCGGCCCGATGGTGGACATCAAAAGCACGCTGATGTTCCTGGGCGTCTTCAAGCGCCGCGTGGTCGCCTACCTCATCTTTCTGCCTCTGCTGATGACCCTGCTCATCGGCATCTGGACCAATTTGAATCTCAACCTGGGCTAGGGCGTGGGGAACCGATGGCACAGCAATGCTGTGCCCCTACGATTACGCCCCTACGAACGCTGTAGGGACACGGCACGCCGTGTCCTCCCATGTGCCTGTAGCTAACCCCTGCCGAGGTATGGGGCAGCGCCCCACGATTAAATTGTCAGGAATGAGTGCCGTTGGCAAGGCGGAGCGGTTCACGCTGGAGCAGCAGCTTGGACAGCAGCAGCGCCACATTCCAGGCGTCATCCACGCCGCGATGATGCCGCCCATCGAGAGTCAAGTCGGCCAGGTCCAGCGCGCGGGCCATGCCGATCTCGAAAGGCAGCGCGTACATGACGGCGAAGAGGCTCTTGACGTTGATGTGGCTGGAGCCAAAGGGGTAGTCGATGCCGCGCGCGGCGCACTGGCGCGTAAAGAGCGTGCGGTCGTAGTCACCGTAGCTGGCCCAGATGCGCTTGGGCGATTGGTACTCGCGTTCGAGGACATGGCAGGCCTTGCGGAAGTCTATGCCTTTGTTGACCTGCTTGGGAGTCAGCGAGGTCAACTGCGTGCAGAACTCGCTCACCTTCGAGTGTTCAGGCCGTATCAGCAAGCTGCGTTTTTCCAGACGCTCGCCGCTGGTAACATCCAGCGTGCAGAGACCAATCTCGATAATTTCACTTTCCTGACCGGCGGGCGGCGCACCCGGCCAACAGGTCGCCTCTACGTCGATCACCAGGATCTGGTCCAGCTTGCGTGTCATAAGTATCAGCCCGCTATAAAACAACAAGGACCCGTTCGCTGAGCCTCGCTTAATCCAGTTTAAGAAGCAATTGTTAAGAAATCCAGTGGGAAAGCAGAGCAATCCGGTTAAGTGAAGGATTGGGGTCTGTACTAAACCGGGAAAATAATAATCGGAAGGGCAAATTTATTGCTTTTGTTTACAAAATGCTGTATGCTTTCCTACGTCAAGGGGGAGTTTTTCACCTCAAAGCTTGCTGAATGACACACACTCGTGTTGCACAGCCCAGTAATGATTTTAGACAAGTTTCAGGAGCATGGGAGCGATGCCAGAGCGCATCAAAGGCGTTGTAAAATGGTTTAACGCCGATAAAGGATACGGTTTTATTAAGCAAGACGACGGGCCGGATGTGTTCGTCCATTTCTCGGCAATCCAGGGCGCGGGATACCGCACGCTGGAAGAAGGTGAAGAAGTCGAATTTGAAATCACCGAAGGCCAGAAGGGCAAGCAAGCCAGTAACGTGACCCGCCTGGGGGTATAGTTACTTTACGACCGCGCTTAGTTTTGTTTCTTCCATAAATAACCTGGACAACAGGATTACAGCAGCCTGGCGTGATGGCACAGCCATTATGGCGGGCCTCTTTGTTCTGCCTGCGCCAGAGTTATGCCCCTAAACCCCGCTGTAATCCAGCGCCTGAAGCCAGCAGGTTCAGGTAGAGTCGCAGGAAACGCCCCGGACAGACCGTCTCCGGGTTGACTTCGCCATGCCCGACCAGATGAGTCAGACTGTAATCGGCGCTGAGCCGGTTGACCAGCGTTTGCAGCGCGGTCAAAGCCGCCTCGCTGGGCGCTTCCCACTCGAAATTCCCCATCAGCATCACGCCGATCAGACCCTGATTGTGCCCGGCCACCGAGGCCCCGCGCGCGCTGAGGTCTCGCCCGGCGTAGACCTGCCCTGCCGGGTCAATGCCGAAATGATAGCCGATGTCAGCCCAGTGGCGCTGATCCAGGTGCAGATCCTGAATTGAACGCATCGACTGCGGGCGGTCCTGGCCGAGGGCGCTGTGATGGATGCCGACCGTATGGTAGATGGTGCGCAGATCGCCCTCGTAATTCAGCCAGCCGGTGATGTTGCCCGGCCCGGCAAAGCCATATTCCTGCGCCGCTTCGTGATTGACCGGACGCGCGCCCCATTCGCTGCGCGAGATGATCGTTAGCTCCGGCAGAGTCGGGAGCGCACTGAGCGAGGCCGCCTTGCGTGTTTCGAGAAAGTAGGCGATCTCACGCCGTCCCAGGATCAGCCCGGCCCCTGCCGCCGCTGTGCCCAGCAGCAGAGCGATGAAACCGCGTCGGCTCATGCCCGGTACCAGTATTGATAGCGTTCGCGGAAGCCCAGCCGCTCGTAGAGATGCAGCGCCGGGGCGTTCTGCGGCACGACCTGCAAGAAGGCCAGTGCTGCGCCCTGCGACTTGCCCCAGCCCAACAGCCCCGTGACAACACGCCGTGCCAGCCCCTGATTACGATGTTCCGGCGCGGTAGCGATGTCAAAGAGGCTGAGATAACCCTGCGCCGCTACCCCGATGCCGACCGCCACAATCTCGCCGTCCGCCTGGATGCTCGCAAAGGCGCGCTGGACCGTCATGTTGTCGAGAATGCGGTTGAGCGTCGCGGCACGCGCGGGATCGAAATTGTTGAAGCGCACGCAGGCCGCCACCCAGTCCGCCGAATGCTGCGGCGCGAGCCTGACACCATCGACTGACGGGCTGGCTAACTGGCTGAGGTCGAGCGTCTGTACGCTGGTCGATCCCTCGCGGGCATAGCCCTGCTGGTCGAGGATGGCATCCAGACCGGCGGGTTCTACCGCATCGGTCAGCTTGAAGACGGGCCGGATCTCGCGCGCCTGGAACCACTGAACACAATGCTCAATCTTCTGCGCGGGGTCCAATGTCGAGGGATAGAGCGCGTTGACCGAATTCGAGCGGCGAGTGAAGCCCTCGGCAAAGCGCAGCACCCAGCCATCGTAGAAGGCCGTTTGCAGCGCGGGCCAGGTCGTCAGCGAGACTTCTTCAATCTGGTGAATTGTCGGGTTCACAGCGGGTCAAGCGTCCAGGTGAGTACATCTATGCACTGCGCATAATGCAGCAGCGGCGCGGTATCCGGCAGAACGAGATCATGCACCATCGTGTTCACGCTAATCTCGGCTTCGGCGGCTTGCAGCGGCCAGGGCACGTGCTGCACAGCGGCACGATACAAGCGGCCTGCGCGGTCCGCAGCGTAGAGATAATAGCGCTCCGTCAGGAAATATTCCAGCGATCCGGGCGTAGACCAGACCGCCTCAGCAATGGGCCGGTAGCGTCCGCGAAACACAGCCGCAGGCGCGCCGGAATGCGTGCGATAGCTCTGATACTCCATCCAGTTGCCGTGCTGCTGTGCCTGCATGACGGCTTTGAAGTAGGGCAAATGGAAAGTTTGCCGCGCGGTGATGACAGCGGGCCAGTGATCGGCATCCAGGCTGAAGAACCAGACCCCCGGCAGACCGTCATGGCGGACGTAAGTGCGCGCGTTGAGTTCGGGGAAGGCCGACAGCCCCGGAACATCCGGCAGACTGCGCGCGCGGACGTGGCGCATCTCGAAGGGCACCACGCCGATCCAGGCGCTGCCGCCAAAGGTGTCGATCTCCAGCCCTGCCGGGATCCGCGGACGCAGCTGATCCAGCGGCAGCGGCCAGTGGGCGAACAGCAGATGATGCCAGGACTGCGCCAGCAGCCAGGGACGCTGCGGCAGCGGCCAGTGATCGCGGTGCTCAGTCAGGCTGCGCAGCGCGCTACTGGATAATGGGGACACTGTTGATGTCGCCCTCGATCACGTGCAGGTAGGGCGAATAGACCCAGCCTTCCGTGTTTTTCCAGACCACACGCCACCAGGTTCCGCCCGGCGCACGGCCAATGATCGGCAGAATCGCGCCCCAATCGATGCGCCCGATCTGAGTCGAGGCCACCGTCGGCGCAGCCCGCAGCTTGAGCACGGCATGGGCCACCGCCACCACGCCGGTATTGGAGGCGGGCATCCCCTGGGTGATGAAGGGGCTGACGATGGGCACCAGGTATTCATTGCCGGTGATTGCCAGGTAGTAGCCCCAGGCCCAGGCCTGCCGGTCGCTCAACTGGAGCAGGAACCAGGAGGTATCTTCGTTGCGGCCCAGCACCTGGTAGGTCTGGCCGCGCAGCAGGCGGCTCACACGCGGCGCACCGATAAACGGCCCGGAGCGCGCGTTCAGCACCGTCGCACGGATCACCGTCGCCGTCACAGCCCCGGCAGGGATAGGCGGCGGACTGGTGGGCGCAGGGGTATTCGTCGGGCCGGGTGTTGGCGTCGGCCCCAGCGGCGTGAGCGTCGTCCCACCCAGGAACCACTGGAACTGCAAGACCGCCGCCGCCGAGACCTCGGCGAATTCGACCGTCAGCGTATGAGTCCCGGCGCTCATCGTCTGATCGAAACTGCGCGTCTTGACCGGTCCGCCGCTGAAATCCTCGAAGACGTTCGCGCCATCGATCAGGACCCGTGCGTTGTCGTCATAGGAGATGGTGAATTGATAGGTGGCCTGGGCGAAGCTCTGTGAGGAAGTAAAACGCGCCGAAAAATTGTCCTCGCCCACATTCGGCACGGTGACGCCGTTGATGATGGGCAGGCCCGGCCAGTTGAAGTTCAGGCCGTTGATGTTAGTCACGGTTGCCACGACATTGCCGCTGAAGCTGGCGTTATTGTAGAAATTGCCCGACCAGCCTACGCCGAAATCCAGCGCGTGCGTGGCCGAAAAACTGAGTATGAATACGATAATGAGTGCGAAAAGCACGCCCGTTTTGGTTCTCATACCGGACCCCTTGCTGGATGACGAAATGCACCCTTAGTATAGCCGCACTTGCCACAGGCGGGAAATGTGACTTCGGGTCCATGCGGCAGGCTAGTGGAGGATCTGGTAGATAGTCACCATATCGGCAGGCGACTCATAGACAAGCTGCAATGTATCCGCCGCGCGCAGATCGTCGATGAGCGGGATGAAGACATCGCGGGTGTAGTCGTCGTAGATCAAGTCGCCCTCAGGACGCCAGGTGAGGAAAGGCGCGACCATGACGTAATCCGCGCCGGTTTCGTCCCAGTAGGCTTGCAGCGCAGCAGCATCGCTGATGTTGTAATCGTAATCGACCGTCCGGCGCTGCGAATACAGATAAATCGCCCGCGATTGTTCGGCCATGACGACCGCATCCGCCGGGGTATTTTCCGCCAGCCAGCCCGTGCCCACCGAAAAATCGCGGACAGGCGAGACCGTAGGCTCCGTGTTGGTATTCACGCTGCGCGAGAGAGTCACTGCCAGCAGCGCCAATACGGCGATAGCAGCCACAATATTGGAGGCTTTCCAGCGGAAGCGCGGCCTATCCGCCAGCGAGGCCAGCAGCGCAATCCCGGCGATCATCAAGAAAATCAGCAAGGGCTGGACCGCATAGAGAAAACGCGCCCCATACCAGGGCCAGGCGAACATCGCGCTGACGAAGCCCATCGTGAACAACAGTGCAGTAGGTTGGAGTCCTTTACCCACGAGCACTGAAATCAGGCCCAGGCCGATCAGCGCGGAGACTCCCAGGCCGACCAGGGTTGACAGATCGCTGATGCCAAAGCGCTGGCCGAACTCCTGTTCCCGGATGCCGCCCCCAACAGGAAGCACCGTCTCGCGGAAGACGCTGCGCAGATGCATCACCAGCGACTGGCTCACCCGCTCGATCAAAGTGCCCTCGGTGAGGCCCGCATTCCAACCGGTCGGGTTGGTCGCCTGATTGAGATACTCTGAGGGCAGGAAATCAGCCGGTCTGGCAGGCGTGAGCAGCACAATACTGGCAAGACACAGGCCGATGCCCAACACGACGGATGCGGCAGTTGGCAGAAAACGGCGCAGCGGCCCGGCCAGTATCAGGCGCAGAAACACAGCAATCACCACCACAATGCCGATGGTGCGTGTGAGGACTGCCATCGTCATCGCCAGGCCCAGCAGCAGGCCCCACAACCACTTTCTACGGGGCACACGCAGGTAATATTCGGCAAGGATCAGGGTCAGCAGCACAAAACTGAGAAAGACCGGCTCGGACATCACCATCTGGGCGTTGAAGATCATCATCGGCGAAAGCGAACTCAGCGCGCCAACACCCAGCCCCCACCAGTGGGAGCGGCGTTGGCTCAGCAGAGGCCAGCCCCAGAACAGCAGCGCCGTATTGAACAGCGTGGCGATCAACGCGACACTGCGCAGCATCAGCGGCTGGTGCGGATACAGCCGGACAACCAGGCTCAACACCAGCGGGTAGCCCAGCGGATAGCGTGTCGGCAGCGGTGTGCCGGGGACATTGCTCAGGCCGTAAGAGTCGGAAAAGACCAGCGATTCAGCCAGCACCGCATAGCTGGAGTCGTCATCCCAGGTTCCCAGTTGGAAGGCATCGTAGTTCATCAGCGCCACAGCCAGAACGCCCAGCATGAGCGCCACCCACAGCAAAATCTGGATGCGGCTAGGACCGGGCGCGGGTTCGTCGCTGGCGTCCAGGCGAAAGTAGCGGAACACCGATTGGATCGGAGCAGGGAGTGATGTGGCATGTTCGGCGGCAAGCATTCCCGACATAAAGCTCTCCAACATAAAGCTTGAATTCCGCTACGATTATGTCGGCCTAACCTTGCATCCTGCTAGCAGCTTCAGGATGGGCTGGCAGCTTTGAACCACTGCGGGTAGATTCTAAGCCTGTAGCAAATAGGAGCCTTCTTGAACCGATAGGATTTGACCATGGCTGCACCTTTCCCACCCATCAACCCACGCTTCCCGCACATGCTGCACGGCGGCGATTACAACCCGGATCAATGGCCTGAAGACATCTGGGCCGAGGACATGCGCCTGATGAAGCTGGCGCACTGCAACACCATGTCGGTCAATATCTTCGCCTGGAGCAAAACGGAACCGGCGGAGGGCCAGTTCGACTTTGGCTGGCTCGACCGCGTGATGGATATGCTGGCCGAAAACGGGGCCTATGCCGTGCTGGCGACCCCCAGCGGCGCGCGCCCGGCCTGGCTGTCGCAGAAATACCCGGAGGTGCTGCGCGTGACCGCCGACCGCCGCCGCAACCTGCACGGGAAACGGCATAATCACTGCTGGACCTCGCCAGTCTACCGCGAGAAGGTCGGCATCATGAACCGCAAGCTGGCCGAACGCTACAAAGATCACCCGGCGCTGCTGGTCTGGCACATCTCCAACGAATACGGCGGCGAATGTCACTGCGACCTGTGCCAGGAAGCCTTCCGCGACTGGCTGAAAACGCGCTACGGCACGCTGGATGCCCTGAACGAAGCCTGGTGGACGGCCTTCTGGAGCCATACCTACAGCGACTGGTCGCAGATCGAATCACCCAGCCCCCTCGGCGAAGAATCGGTACATGGCCTCAACCTGGACTGGAAGCGCTTCACCACCGACCAGTGTGTCAGCTTTATCGACAACGAAACGCGCGCGCTGCGCGAGATCACCCCTGACGTGCCCGTCACCACCAATATGATGTACTTCTTCAAACCGCTCAATTACTGGCGGCTGGCCCCTCACCTGGATGTCATGTCCTGGGATGCTTATCCACGCTGGCACCAGACCGGGGACGACATCGCCACCGCCGCGAGCTTCGCCTTCAACCACGATATTTACCGCTCGCTCAAAGGCGGCCAGCCCTTCATGCTGATGGAGAGCACCCCCGGCATCACCAACTGGCAGCAGGTCTCCACCTTGAAGCGCCCTGGGATGCACAAACTGTCCTCCTTGCAGGCGGTCGCGCACGGCTCGGATACGGTGCAGTATTTCCAGTGGCGCAAGAGCCGAGGCTCCTATGAAAAGTTCCACAGCGCGGTGGTCGATCACGTCGGCCATGAGCATACGCGCATGTTCGAGGATGTGGCCGAAGTCGGCCAGGTGCTGGAGCAGTTGGACCGCGTCATCGGCAGCTCGGTGCAGCCGCAGGTCGGGCTGATCTTCGACTGGGAGAACTGGTGGGCCGTTGACGATGCGGCTGGCCCGCGCAACGACGATAAAGGCTATCCACAGACCTGTGTGCAGCACTATGCCGCCTTCTGGCAGCAAGGCATCCCGGTGGATGTAATCGATTCGGAGCAGGATTTCTCGCGCTACAAGCTGCTGATCGCGCCGATGCTGTATATGCTGCGACCCGGTGTGGCCGAGCGCATGGACGCCTTCGTCAAATCGGGCGGGACGCTGGTCACGACCTACTGGACCGGCATCGTCGATGAGAGCGATCTGTGCTTCCTGGGCGGCTTCCCTGGGCCGCTGCGCCCGGTGCTGGGCATCTGGGATGAGGAGATCGACGCGCTGACGGCGGACATGCAGAACACGAGCGTGCCCCAGGAGAACGATCTGGGTATCGAGGACGAATATGCGCTGCACGATCTCTGCGCGCTGATCCACACCGAGACCGCCGAGGTGATGGCGACCTACGGCTCAGACTTCTATGCCGGGCGTCCGGCGCTGACGGTGAACCGCTATGGCGCAGGCAAGGCCTACTATCAGGCCGGGCGGATGGATCAGGCGGCGCTCTTCGATTTCTACGGGCGGTTGGCGGCCCAGTTGGGGATCAAGCCGATGATCGAGGCGGCGCTGCCGACCGGGGTCACGGTGCAGCTGCGCAGCGACGGCGAGACCGACTTCGTCTTCGTCATGAACTTCACGGCGGAGGCACAGCAGGTGGCGCTGGATGCGCGCGCTTATACGGATTTGCTCAGCGGCGAGTCGCGCAGCGGGATGCTGAACCTGGGGCCGTATGGGATCGTCATTCTCCAGCGCCCGGCCACTGCGGCTACATCGGATTGAGCCGTTTGGCGAAGATCTCGCGCCAGCTGGAGGCCAGGGCCGGGGTGCTGAGCGCTTTCGCCAGCAGCGCGGCGTTGTCACGGTCAAATAACAGCAGCTCGAAGGCTTCGCGCACCGTCAGGCCGACCGGGTCCGATTGTTCCAGGTGGATCGCATCACCGGCTTCGACCGCGCCGGGTTGCAGCACAGTAAGATAAAAGCCGGAGCGCCGGGACTCCTGGAAGCGCTTGATGAAGCCTTCTTCCTGCATCTTGTGTTCCAGCTTATAGCAGGGGATGCGCGGCTGAGTGACCTGCACACGCGCCTCGCCGACGCGGTAGACATCGCCGATGCGGACGGACTCTTCCAGCAGGCCCTCGACGGTGAAGTTCTCGCCAAACTGGCCGAAGGCGAAATCGTCGCGGCCCAGCTCGGCGCGCCATGCGGCGTAATGCTCGTGCGGATAGCTGTAGACCGCTTTATCGCTGCCGCCGTGATTCTTCAGGTCCGCCTGGCCGTCGCCCTCCAGGTTGAATTCGCGCAGCATGACTCGCCCGGCTACCGCTTCCTTGTAGATGCCGGTGGTCAGGGTCTCGTCGCCGTAGGGTACCGTCTTCGGCTGGCTCACGTTGACTGAGATCAGTTTCATGCGCCAGCGCTCCCGATATGCTCACCTTCCAGCGGCAGCCCGGCAGCGCTCCAATCCTCCAGGCCGCCGGGATAATGCCGGACCCTGGTGAAGCCCATGTCCTTGAGCACCGTATAGGCGGTCCTGCTGGCGATACAGGCCCCGCCGGTGCAGTAGACCACGATCTCGGCCTCGCGGTCGATGTGGCGCGCTTCCATCGCGCTGTTCATGTTGATCGAGCCGGGGATATGCTGGGCTTTGAAGGCCCATTCGCCCATGACCATCATCAGCTTGAAGTCATCGCCCCGGTCCAGTTTTGCCTTTAATTCATCGCGGTCTATCAGATCCATGCCTCGTGCCCTTCAGGATTTGCTGTGAAAATAAACTTGTTCCGTCCCCCTACAAAACGGCGACGGTCTCGATCTCAACCAGCGCGTTCAGGGGAAGCTTCGCCACCGCGACGGTCGAGCGGGCCGGGGGATTGCGCCAGAAATACTTGCCATAGACCGCGTTCATGGCGGCGAAGTCGTCCATATTCGCCAGGAAAACGGTCGTCTTGACCACCTGCTCCAGGCCGGACCCGGCGGCTTCCAGCACGGCCCGCACGTTTTCCAGCACCTGCGCCGTCTGGCCCTCGATTCCGCCCCCGGCGAGATCGCGCGTGCCGGGAATGAGGCCCACCTGACCGGCGGTGAAGACGAAGCCGTTGGCGATCACCGCATGGGAATATGGCCCGCCCGCAGAGGGGGCACGCGAGGCAGAAACAGTAGTTTTCATGGGACTGCTCCTCATTTGATAGTGACGCACCCCATTGTAGAACGCTATAATCAAGCTGTCCAACCATGACAGGAGGCGACCATGAACAAAATGCTGAGCTGGCTGCTGGGGATCGGGCTGGGATCGCTGGCCGGGGCGCTGCTGGTGATGTTCTTCGCCCCTGCCTCCGGTCAGGAGATGCTGGCGCGTTTGCAGCAGGGCTGGTCCGCCACCCTCAGCGCCGCGCGCGAAGCCAATCACGCGCGCCAGCTTGAGCTTGAGGCCGACCTCGCCCGCCGCCAGCGCAAAACCCCCGCCCTGCCGGAAACAACGAGCAAGTAGATTACTGCCCCACAGCCCGGCAGGGAACAAGTCCCCTGCGCCCCGATTCCAGAAACGCAGGAATATGGACGCGATCCTGAACTGGATAGAACACTTTGAACGCATCGCGGAGGATTAACATGAAACGACGGGTCTATCTGCTGCTGCTGATTCTCCTGCTGCTGAGCAGCACGCTGGTCCAGGCGCAGGGCGAGCTAACGGTCTTTGCTGCCGCCTCCCTGACCGATGCCTTTGAAAACATCGCCGATGCCTTCGAAGCCGCTAATCCGGGAACCTCGGTGCTGTACAACTTCGGCGGCTCGTCCACCCTGGCGACGCAGTTGGTCCAGGGCGCACCAGCGGATGTCTTCGCCAGCGCAAACCCGAATCAGATGCAGGTGGCGCTCGATGGCGAGCGCATTGCCGAGCCGACGCGCACCTTCGCCAAGAACCGCCTGGTGCTGATCGTCCCCGCCGATAACCCGGCGGGCATTCAATCGCTGCGTGACCTGGCAACTCCGGGCGTCAAGCTGATCCTGGCCGCGCCGGACGTGCCCGTGCGGAGCTACACCGATACGATGCTGGCGCGCATGGCGGCGGATCCCGCCTACGGCGAGGACTATCGCAGCGCGGTCCTGGCGAACCTGGTCTCGGAAGAACCGAACGTGCGCCAGGTCTCGGCCAAAGTGGCGCTGGGCGAAGCCGATGCGGGCGTGGTCTACCGCTCCGACGTGACGCCGGACATCGCCGATCAGGTCATGGCCCTGCCCATCCCGGATGTCTTCAACACCATTGCGACCTATCCCATCGCCCTGACCGACGACACGACCCAGGCCGATCTGGCGCAGGCTTACGTCGATTTCGTGCTGTCGGACGCCGGGCAGGACATCCTGGTCAAGTGGGGCTTCGTCTCGGTGCGCATCCCGCCGCTGCCAGACACCGTCACGCTGCCGACCGATGGCACGCTGAGCGTCGATGGACAGGTGCTCAACCCGCTGTCGCTGACGGCGGACACGCTGCGCGCGGATTTCGCGGCCCAGACGCTCGACGTGAGCTACCAGAGCGGCAAGGAGACGGTGAGCAGCAGTTTCACCGGGGCGCTGCTGTGGGATATTGTCAACGCCGCCCAGCCCAACCTCAACGCCGATATTCCGAATGACCAGTTGAGCATGACCATCGTCGTGACCGGTTCGGATGGCGCTCAGGCGGTCATCGCCTGGGGCGAGATCGACCCGGCCTACAGCAATCAGCCGGTGTTGATCGCCTACGACGAAAACGGCAGCCCGCTGGACGGTCTGCGCCTCATCGTCCCCTCAGATCAGCAGGACGGACGCTACGTGCGCAATGTCGTCAATATCAGCCTGCGGGATGCCCCCAGGCCAGAGGGCCGTTGACGGCTCAGGCGCTGCGCGATGCGCCGGTCACTTCGCTCTGGTACAGATCGCGCAGGGCCGACTGCGCATCCGGGAACTGAAAACTGTAGCCCATCTCCAGCAGGCGCGCGGGCTGGACGTTCTGGCCTTCCAGCACGACTTCGCTGACCTCGCCGAAGGGGATCTTCAGCGCCAGCCCCGGCACCCACATAAACGAGGGGCGGCGCATGACCTGCCCCAGCGCCTGGCTGAAGCTGGCATTCGTGGGTACGTTGGGCATGACCACGTTGAAGGGTCCGCTCGCCTCTGGCTGGCGGATCAGGAACTTCATCGTGCCGACCACGTCCGCCGGATGCACACAGGCGAAGGGCTGCTGGCCGCTGCCGAAGTGCCCGCCGACGAAGAGCTTGAAAGGCAGCGCCATCCGCAGCAGTGCCCCGGCGTTGAAGCTCAGCACCGCCCCACAGCGCGTGATAATCCGGCGCACGCCCATCGCCTCGACCGCTTCGGTCGAACGCTCGGCCTCGACCTGGGTATGGGCCAGGAAATCGGTCCCTGGCGGCGAGTCTTCTGTCAGCAGTACGTCCATCGGGTGCGAGCCGTAATAGCCGACCGCCCCCTGCTGAACGACCACCTGCGGCTTCTCACTGGCCTGCTCGACCGCTTCGACCACCGCGCGGCCCGCGTCGACACGGCTCTGGATGAGCGCCTGCTTTTTCGATTCGGTCCAGCGCGCCGGGAAGAAACCCTCGCCGGAGATATTGGCCCCGGCCAGATTGATGATCGCGTCTGCACCGTCGGCCAGATGGCCCCAACCGGTGGCCGTTTTGGCGTCCCAACCCTCGACGCGCACCTTCGGCGGCAGCCCCTTGACCAGCGCCGGAGTGCGGCTGAGAACGATAACCTCGTGACCTTCAGGCACCAGATCCTGCACCAGCGCCCGGCCTATTTGCCCGGTGCCACCCGTGATGATGATTCGCATGGGGAGCTCCTCTACTTAAATCGATACAGAGTCAGTGTATCTTCATTTCCAACATTTAGACGTTCTTGAACGTTATCAATATTATAAAGGGTAACGATGAGTTTTTGTGGGCCTGGCCCCAAATCCTCAGGGAGTACTAAGGCGTGGTGGTCTTGCACGGTCTCCCCTGGTGTCCAGATGCGTCGTCAGGATCTGGCCGCCGCCGGGTTCGCTGTCATGCTGCGCGATCAGACGGCCCGCGCTGTCCAGCACCTGAACGGAGACCTTGTAGCGCGTGTCCAGCGGCGCATCCGTCTGCCAGTCCAACCGCACCTGGAGAATATCGCCGGGATGCAGCGCCGTATCGCTGAGGGCGAAGCGTTCCAGCGTGATCGACTCGCCAAAACGCGCGCCGCTGGCCTCCACCAGAACCGGTTCGCGCGGCGTCGCGTAGCGCACCAGCCGGACATCGCCGTACCACTGGCTGTCGGCGACATACGCCTGCTGGTTGAGGGTCGTCTGAACCACGCGCTGCGGGTCGCGTTCGGCCTCGCCCCAGTACAACGACGTCAATCTGCCGCGCGTCGGCGATGATCTGCTCGACAGCAGCCTGAGTCGCCGCGTCGTCCCCGCCCAGGCCCTCCGGCAGCGGATAGACCGGCGCATCGCCCGCGTAGTAGTAGCGAAAAACCTCGGCCTGATTGGGCGCATCGAGGATGATGGCGTCGTCGGGCTGCACATGCTGGCTGATGAGGGCGGCCATCGCCCGGTAATCGTCGCGCTGGTAGGCCGGGTCCTCGTAGAGCGCAGTCAGGCCGCGCGCGCTGTTGACCGCCAGCCCCAGCAGGATCGCCAGCGCCGCCAGCCGGGGCAGCCAGATCAGCAGGCCGCAGCCTGCGCAGCGGAATCCGCCACAGCACCCAGAAGCCGCGTCCCAGCCACAGCGCGAAGGCGATCTGCGAGGGCAGCAGCAGCTTGAGGTTCGTCCTCGCGGAACATGCCCAGCGCCAGAAACAGGCCCACCGGCAGGATCACCCAGACGGCGGGCAGCAGCATCCGCCACAGCGCCTGCCCCTCGCGGCGCAGGCCGAGCAGCAGCAGAATCAGGGCGACGGCGATCCAACTGGCATCCAGCGCCGGATAGCTCAGGCCGAAGGTGAACCAGCCCAGCAGGGTTTGCAGCGCCTGCGCCAGCATGACCGGTTGGCCGGTGTTGGGCCAGTGCGTCAGCTGCTGCACGGCGGTCGGCAGCCAGGGCAGATACAGCGCCAGCGTCAGCAGATTGGCGGCGATATACAGTATCAGTATCCGTAGGGGCGCGGCATGTCGTGCCCGCATGTCGCCGTCACCGATCTTGTAGGGACACGGCACGCCGTGTCAGCATGTCCCCATCCGAATTTCCCATCGGGCGTAGGGGCACCGCCCGCTGTGCCCAGGCATCCACAATATCCTGCCCCAACCACAAACACAGACGCCCCCCTGCGCCAGCATCACGAAGGGATAGGCGTACTGCGTCCACAGCCCGGCGGCATTAACCAGCGCCAGACGCCAGCGCCCATGTAGGACACGGCAGCTGTGTCCTGATGCCCTCTCCATCTGCCATCGGCGTAGGGGCACGGCGCGCTGTGCGGTTAACAGCCCCACCAGCGCCCAGAATCCCGCCGCGCCCCACAGCGCCAGCAGGGCGTACATGCGGGCCTCCTGCGCGTAATAGAGGCTGAAGCCGTTGAGCGCCACGAAGAGCGCCGCCGCCAGCCCGGCCAGCGCGCCATAGAGCCGTTTGCCCAGCGCATAGGCGACGGCGACGCTCAGCAGGCTGGCAAAAGCCGAGAGCGCCCGCAGCGCGAATTCGGTGTCCCCGGTGAGGATGCGCCAGACGTGCAGCAGCCAGTAGTAACCCGGCGGGTGAATATCCAGCGCGGCAAAACGCGCGATGTCCGCCAGCGAGCGGGTCGCCTGGACGTAGCTGCTGCCCTCGTCGTTCCACAGCGACTGCGCGCCGAGGAGATGCACGCGCAGGGCAAAGGCAAGGAGTAAGATCAAGATCAAGAGACTTAACGCAAAGGCGCAAAGACGCAAAGAAGGGAAAAACCCTTTGCGTGACACTGTAATCTCCGCGCCCCTGCCGTAAATCATGACGCTCTCCGAACCTCTGCGATCTCTGCGCCCCTGCGTCTTATCATTGCTTTTGATCTTCCTTTGCGGCCTTTGCGCCTTTGCGTTAAATCATTTGATCTTTTGTCTTTCCCGCAATGCGCTGACCAGCACCCAGGCCAGCATCCCCAGGCCGATCAGCCCCGCCGCCACCGGGCCGAAGAGGTGCTCATAGGTCCGGTCGAGGACGGTGATGGAGTCGAGCAACCAGGTCGTCTCCCCACTGGGAACTAAGCCGTCATCCGTCGATGCCCAAACCACGATACTGACAGGCTGAGGAAGAGTTTGATTGAGAAAAGTGATATGGCCGTGACGCCAACCATCTTGTTCGTCTGTATTGGAAATACTCAATGTTCCCTCCGTAAGAGCGAAGGGATCACTCCATGCTGCTTCTAGTGCATCAAGCTGACCTTCTCCACGCCAGCGAACGAGCACGTCTGTCCCCCGAACCACAAAGAGGGGCGTATTCACCTCCGCGGCCTGCCCAAACTGCGCATCTGCTACATCGACGAAGACTGGACGCTGGCCCATATCTCTGATCGCCCAGTTATTTTCCTGGTGAACACCCGGATAGAGTTTGGGAACACCCGAATAACTCACGTCATAGTATCTTCTACTATCAGTAATCGAGTCCTTCATGCTCTCATACACAGGCAGCGGCGTGAAATCCGGCTCGACCATACGGAAGTAGTACCAGCTCTGGTTGATCTCGGTATCCGCCGGGCGCTTGAAGAACCAGTAGAAGATCGGGCCGACCCAGGGCCATTCCTGCTGCGCCCGTTGGTAGGCCAGGGGCATGTAGCGTGCCGCTTCTTCCGGCGTGACGATGCCGTAATTGCCGTAGAGCGAGGTCACCAGGGCCGGGTCACGCGGCTGCGGGTTCCAGGCCGCCTCGCTGATCCAGATCGGCTTGTGGGCGTCGCCGTTGCGGACCATCAGGTCGCGCAAGTAGAGATTGTGGGCGAAGTTGAAATAGGTCGGGCGCATCCGGCGGTCGGTCGGGCCGCTGTTGAAGCCATAGCCCTGCACCGAAAGCACGTCGAAGCAGGCTCCCGCCCCGGCCTGATACATGCGCTGGAGATAGATCGTGTCGCTCAGGTCGCGTCCGCTCAGCGCCAGAGTCGGCGCGAGGGCACCGCTGACGACCACAATATCCGGGTCCACCGCCTTGAGCGCCGTGTAGGTCCGGCAGAGCATGTCGGTGTAGGCTTCCGGGCTGACATCCTGATTGCCCCACTCCGGGTAGATGTTCGGCTCGTTCCAGACCTGATAGGTGCGGATGCGGCCCTTGTAACGCTCGGCCACCGCCACCGCATAGTTGACGAAATCCTGCATGTCATCCGGCGGCGCGGAATCCCCGGCGTTGGGATCGCTGCGCGACCAATCCGGCGGGTTATCCAGGCGGGCGAAGATTTGCAGGCCGTATAGCTTCGGCCAGGGCCACAATCTGGTCGTATTTATCCCAGGCCGAGATCACGCCGTTGACATCGACGTTGCGCCGGTCTTCGAAGTCGCCGCGCCCGTGAATCTCGATGTCTTCCCAGGGGAACTGCTGGCGGATCCATTTGAAGCCGGCCTCGGATACCATCTGGACGATGCGCTCGCGCTTGGCCGGTTCGACCTCCTCCTGCAAGAAAACGTTGACGCCGTAGGGATTCTCGTAGGTGTGGTCGATAGGCACCATCGGCTCGGTCACGGGCTGGACCCGTGTGAAATTGCCCAGCCAGTCGATCATGCCGCGCAGTTGGGCCAGCGGTTCCTCTTCGCCGGTCAGGTTCCAGAACATGCGCCAGGCCAGGCCGTGATTCGCCAGGTCCAGCGTCAGACCGCCGCCCAGCAGCAGGGCGATGTTAGTGCAATGAAGAGAATGCGTCGTCGTTCATGGCGCAGCATTATACCAGTGATCGAGTGCCCAGTGCTGAGTGCTGAGTCAATAAGCAAAAACCACGCTGTGCGCCTGCTGGATACACAGTGCTGAAGCATCCTGTCCAGGGGGTTTACTCGTCACTCAGCGCTTTTTTGCCCCACATACAGCAGATGCGAACAGGCCCCGTGCAGGCTGGGGTCCTGGCTGGGCTGATAATTCAGATCAACCCAGGCATTCCAGACTTCGGGCTGTGCCTGATTGAGCAGGCTGTCCAGCGAATCGCTGATTCCCTCGCAGCCGATCAGGGCCAGCGTCTCCAGGCCGCAGCTTTCCATGAAGGGGACGATTTCGGTCGGGTGCGCCAGATAGGCATCCGCCAGCCCCTGGCCGACCGGGGCCTCTACCGGGCGTTCGTCTTCGCCCGTGGCGAGCAGGCGCTCATGGCGTTCGGGTTCGCGCAGAACCCATGCCGGATCGTTCCAGGCCAGCCAGCGATGCACCGCATAGCGCCCGATAAAAGCGGCGAAGAGGCGACCGCCCGGCTTGAGCTTGCGCAGCGTCTGCGTCAGCGCCTGCCGCCGGTCCGCCTCGGCGTGCAGATGATAGAGCGGCCCCATCAGCAGCGCGGCGTCGTAATGCGCGTCCGGCAGCAGCGCCAGATCCAGCGCGTTGGCGTGGATCATCGCGTGGAGTTCGATCCCGGCCTCCTGCGCTTTCTGCGCCGCCAGATCGAGATTGCCGCGCGCGAGATCGACCAGCGTCACGTCATAACCCTGCCGCGCCAGTTCGATGCTGTAGCGCCCCGGCCCGCCGCCTACGTCGAGAATCGCAGCGGGTGGCTCCGGCAGATAATCGGCCAGCGCGCGCAGGGTCACGGCGTATTCCATGCGGTGCCGCTCCAGGCGTTCCCACTCATAAGCTGGGTTCACATCGTAATGCGCTTCAATCTTCTTCCACATGCCGCTCATCTCCTGTGCCACAGATTTGTATTGTAGCACGATTCGGGTCATAAAAGGTCATTACAGATCAGACAATCACCGTCTGAAGGGTTCCCGCGCGGCAGTGGCTTATGCCCGGCTTGTGTGCGAAAATACGGCAGTTTGACCGGCAGCATTTGAGGTTTGCGTGGAAACTGTACTCTATATTGTCGTCGGCAGCGCCGCTACTCATCTATGGTCTGCGGGGGCTGCTGCATCGTAAGATCGGCTGGTCGATTGGGCCGCTGCTCACGACGACCCTCAGCGGGGTGCCCGGCCTCTTGTTCAGCCTGGCCTGTGCGACCGGCGGCGGCTTGATGGCCGTGCCGCTGGTAGTGACGCTCGTCAGCAACCAGCCCAACGACACGCCCTTTATCCAGATCGCCACCTACATCGGCGTGCCGCTGGTGGTCATCGGCTTCATCTTCGCCATTGTCGTCCAGCTTGCGCTGGATCTGGGCCGCTTCATCGCCTGGCTGCGCGAAAAGCCATCTCAATAACCGGACGGCCAGATCTACTGCCGGTATTCTGGGGCATGATGGCTACTTACTGTGCGGGTGGCTACTCGTCCGTTAAGTTCGACAGACCGGTCACGGTGGCCCAGTACATGCGGTCGCGCAGCGAATCCTGAGGCACCACGTAGCGTTTGCGGAAAGCCTCGTCGGTGTTGTGGTAGGGTTCGCCTTTGGCGCCGATAATCAGCCAGCGGCCCGCCGGGACCTCGACCGGTTCTGGGCTTTCCAGCGACTGGACCTTGTGGCTTTCGCGCAGGCGCATGGCCCAGACACCTTCGATCTTGTAATAGGCCTGGCAGCCCAGATCCATCAGCTGTTTTTCGGGCGGGTTGGGCGTCCAGTTCGGCTCATCCCAGGGGCGGTAGCTGCGGAAGAAGATGTCGCTGCGCACCGGCCAGTGGGGGTAATCGTCGGGGTTCTCGTGGACCTCGTCGCCAGGGTTGTAACAGATGAAATCGCCGATCTTGCCGGTAATCGTCTCTACCTGAACGTCAAAGTCTTTCGTTTCGATCAGCAGTTTCGCCATCACCAACTGTTTGACCGGTGCATAGTGGCTGAAACCCGCCGCTTTGAGGTCCTCGTCGCTCCAGTCTTGCTGGCGCAGTATATCGTCCATGTGCCTGTTCCCACTTCCCAACCCATATCGATCATACCCGATTGGCGAATTCCCGCAATATATGCCGAGCAATCCCGGCGTTCTTTTTCGCTCAGTATAGCAAAAGATCAGGCGTGGAAGAGGTAAGGAAGTTTCAGAGCAGGCGGGGACGAAGCTGCATCCAGACTTCGTGGAGGATCTGGTTGGGGTGGCAGGGCTTGCTCAGGAAGGCATCGGCCCCGGCGTGGAGCGCAATCTCCTGGGCGTTCATGCTGGCGCTGATAACCAGCAGGGGAATCTGCCGCGTGTCGAGGTCCTGCTTCAGCATCTCCACCAGCGTCAGCCCGTCCATGTCCATGCCAGTTGGCTTGAGCAGGCAGGAGATCACCAGCGAGATCGGGCGCTCCTGGCAGATGCGCAGCGCTTCCACCGGGTCCGGCGTTTCCATCAGGCCGAAGCCGAACTCCTGGTCCAGCAGGGCGCGATAAAACAACCGCGACATGCGGTCGTCATCGGTAACGAGGATCGGCTCCGCCGCGGTCAGGCGCTGCAAGGCCTCGACCTGCCAGAAGGACAGGCTCGAATCCGGCACCTGGAGTGTCCCGGTCTGGAACAGCCCGGCAGCGGGGTCCTGCCGTTGGTGTCGATCCTTCGATAAAGGCAATGAACAAATCCTATTGCTGCGCACGCTATGATATTATAGCATAGCATAATGACGGTGCAGGACGGCAGTATCGCCCTCTGCATAGTGCTTCAGTACCATTGAGGACGCAGCGCTCATGATGAACCTCACCCGGCGGCTGGGGCTGCCGCGCTACGAGGCCGACGAATACTATAAGCTGGCGCTGACCGCCTTTGACCAGGGCGATTACGATCAGGCCATCGACAATCTCACGAAGGCGCTGGCCCTGCTGCCGCATCAGCCGGAATACCTGGCCGCACGCGGTTACGTCTACCTGCAAGATGGCGTGCGCGATAAAGCCGATGCCGATTTCGAGGCGGCGCTCAAGCAGCACGAGTTCGAGATGCTGGCGAATTTTGGGCGAGGCGTGCTGGCCTATCAGGATCGCAACTGGGAGGACGCCGAGACCGCCTTCAGCCGTGCGCTGGGGGCCATGCCGGAGCGGGCCGAGACCCTGTATTATCTGGCGCTGGTGCAGCACCGGCAGCGCAAAAACGAGCAGGCGCTGGCCCTGATGCGGCAGGCGCTGGAACGCTTCGAGGCGGCCAACGACAAACGCCGGACCGATGCGCGCCAGTGGGTCCGCGAATTGGAAAAGCAGGTGATGATTTAGTGCCGAGTGCTGAGCAATGAGTGCTGAGTCAAGCCCAGGTTGCCTGACCCGTGTTTCAGCGCAGACAAAATAACACGGTGCGTAGGGGCGAAGCGATGTCTTCGCCCGATCACACAGGCTCTCCCCTACGACAATCACCTCATGAATACGGACACAAGCTGTTACGTCGAGTCGCGGATGTAGGGGCGGGTTTGAAACCCTCCTCTACGACGCACATTCCGCAGCATATTGTAGCGGCACAAGCGGTTGTGCCTATCATTCCGTTCCTTGATTCAGCACTCATTGCTCAGCACTGTCTCTGTCCATATTGCGCCAATACGTCCGCCCGTTGGATTCGCGGCGCAGCATATCGGCATCAACCAGTTCGCGCCGCAGCCGGGCGTAATCCTCGTGATAGCGCTGGAGAATCTCGTTGACCTCGTGCTCGGTGTACTGGCGATCCGCCTCGAAGGCCGGGAGAATCCAGCGCAGCACGGACATCAGCTTCTTGGCCTTCACCGGCAGATGCTTGAGCCGCCCATTCTCGGTGTAATCCTTGATGACGCGGCGGTCAGTCTCATCTAGAGGCAGCGCCTCGACCCAGCTCTTGTCCTCCGGCGCGTTCTCGCTAAGGTCCAACTGGTCCATCTGCTGAACCATCTGCTTCATGTGCTTCAGCATATCGGTATTGAGGCTGTACACGCGCTGATTCCCCCGCGCGCGCAGATTCAGCAGCCCGGCCTCGCGCAGTTGGCTGAGATGATGCGAGACCGTCGGCGCTTTGATGTCTAGCTGCTCGGCCAGGTCTCCGGCGTTACAGGGCTGCGCGTGCAACAGGTTGAGGATACGCAGGCGATTTTCGTCGCCGACCGCTTTGAAGAAATCGCTTAACTGCTGCAAGTCGTTCATGTCCGCACCTATTTCGATACCTATCTAATTTGAAGTGTATCGAAATAGAGATAACTGTCAAGAGGGCAAAAAAGGCTCAGCTTGCTATCGGAATGCCCCACATACGCAGGCCGTCGGCTCCGATGGTGAACAACCGACGCCCATCCGGTGTGAAAGCTGATTCATAAACGCGAACTGGATACGGCAACGAGATCAGGCATTGATTCGTGCCCAGATCCCAGATGTCAAAACTGCCGTTCTTTGTGCCATAGGACCAATGGGACATCACAAACAGATTTTCGTGAACCCCAAACGTAATCCCATGATCGTCACTCGACGAATCCCGAACCAGATTCAATCGCTTTTGTGGCTCAATCTGCCATATAGCGACATTGCCCAGTTCGCCAAAGTTGTGCGCCTCCCGCTTCAGAACCAGCAGGCTCCCATCTGGGCTGAAGACCGCCGACATCGCCCGCTCATAATCGTCTCTTATATAGAAACTCCTGTAGTCTCCGGTATCGTAATTCCATATTCCGCCATAACTCATCCCGATAGCAATCCAGGGTTCTACAGGATGGAAATCAAGCGAGGTCGGTATGCAGTCACTGGA
Organism: uncultured Chloroflexia bacterium; assembly: GCA_963772595.1. Taxonomy (GTDB): domain Bacteria; phylum Chloroflexota; class Anaerolineae; order Aggregatilineales; family Phototrophicaceae; genus CAVYXZ01. The sequence goes on from CAVYXZ010000007.1 coordinate 1,754,802, forward strand.
AATACAGCTTTCCAATGTCAGCCTGTTAATCAACTCCCCTGATGCGATGTCCCACAACCGAACACTGTAATCGCGGTTGCCTGTTGCCAGCATGGTTCCGGTCGGGCTAAAGGCCATAGTCGTAGCATATGCAGGAATCGGACTAAAGACGGGACTCTCAGAAAATGAAGGAAACTTCAGATCGAGTAGGATATCGTTATCGCTGAGATCCAGAATGAATAGTCGGCTTTCGTCCAGTAAATCAACGGCCAGAATGTACGGGTCCAGCGGGTGAAAGCGGACACCCGGTCTGAACTCCACCTCGTCCTTGTTGGCATATTCGGCGACCACCCCCAGACTTTCGAAGGTGATTGCATCCCAAAGGAGGACTTCACCTGCTCTTGTTCCGAGGGCAAGCAGCGTACCGTCCGCGTTCACAGCCAGTGATTGGGGAACACTCAGCGACGCAAAAGCCAGTTCCTGCAACTTGGTGGCGTTGGCCGGGGTGATGATCTCGTAGGGCACCGGCTCCGGCAGTTCGACCTGTGGCAGACCGACGCAGTCGCCGTCCTCGCTGACGAGATCGGCCCGCAGCCATTTCCAGTGTGAACGCCACCAGGTCTGCCCTTCGCTGCCTGTGGCCTGACCGTCAGCCAGAAGCTGCTGGCCCGGCAGGCGACTGCCCAGGATTTCGAACCCAGTACCCGGACCACTGCGCAGGTTGAAGCCCTTCAGCGCGGTTAGGAGACAGCGCGAATCAGACTGCGCGTAACCGGACAGCGGCGACAGGAGGACCAGCAGCACCGTCAGGCATAGGATTTTTCGCATGGTTACACATCCAACAATAACTGCACATCCAACTGCCAGGCCAGATACAGCGCGTAGAGAAACTGCTTGAGTTCGCTGGTCGTCGGGTCGTCCCCGGCACTGACCGTAATCAGGAAGTCGGCCTCTTCGCGGTAGTCCAGCGGCATGGAGCCGATCTCCATGATGGTGTCGGCATCCAGGTTGCGATCCAGCGCGCCGAAGAAGAGCAGCAGAATCCCGCCATGATTGGGCTGAATGTGCCCCAACAGGAAGGTCATCTCGAAGACCTGATCCGAAATCGACGGTAATCTCGCCCAGGACGCGCTGAATGGTCCGCTGTTCGGCAAAGTGGGTCGTCCCATCCTCGCGCAGCAGCCGCACGCTGGCCCCGTCGTAACCGAATTCCTCAATACCCTGGCGCAGCAGCAGCCAGACCAGCGGCGCTTCGAAGGGGTCCGGCAGTTGGTTGAGCAGCCAGGCTTCACCATAGGGCGAGAGCGGGTAGCTGATCTTGCCCATGCAGCCGAAAGGATCGCCCGTGCGGTTGGCCGGGCAGCCCTCGCAGTGAGGCTCCAGCGGGATCAGTTCGTCGGCGGAATCGAGCAGATGCTGCACGACGATGATCTGCGTCTCCTCGCTGCCGTCGGCGGCAGTGCGCACCATCTCGAAACCCATCTCGGTCGGCGGGCGTTCGTCGCCGTTGTCCCGATAGAGCTTGATGATCGTCTCGGCACGGTCACGGCCCTTCAGGCGCTCCAGAATCCCCGGCGTGCCCAGCGTCTGCTTGGGTACACAGTCGTAGTCGATGACGTAATCAATTGCCATATTGCCTCACCAAAGATGTGTTGAATTCTTTTGTTGGACACAGAGTGAGCGTTGTCCGGTATTATGGATACGATGACATGCTCTACTGACCTGCTGTGACCCCTCCCCAGCCCTTCCCGAATTCGGGGAGGGAGCCAACGCCGCACGCAGTTTCCTCCCCTGAATTCGGGGGAGGTGGCGCGGCAGCGCCGGAGGGGGTCAATATGGCTCAACATAGATCATATTGTCCAATTTCTAATACCGGACAAGCCTCGTGCTAAGTCCGCATTTATTCCGGCAGCCCATAACGATGATGGCGCACGTGGGTCTGGTCAGCGCTGACAAAGACGATGTTGAAACCCGGCTCCGCGCCATACTCGACGGTGAACTCCGGCTCATTCGGCCAACTGTGAAGCTGATACCAACTGCTCAGCACACTGCTGTAGACGATGCCATCGCGCCAGGTCTGGACATTCTGGTGAATGTGACCGTAGAAGACCCCGCGCAGCCGCGACCCGGCCAGCCGCAGCGTCTCGTGCAGGGTATCACCGTTCTCCAGCCGCATCCCATCGTCCAGCCAGGGCATCCCGGTCGCCAGCACGTTATGATGCACGCCGACCACCAGCGGGCGCTCATCCTGCGCCGTCAGCAAGCCGCGCAGCCAGTCCATCTGCGAGTCGCTGATGCTGCCGCGCGGCCACTCCGCCGGGCCAGTGCTGTCCAGGCAGATGACCTGCACACCGTTGGCCTCGAACTCGTAGCAGAAATCTTCCTGCACCGTCTCGCGCTGCAAGAAGATGCGCTGGAGCATGGCCGAATCGTCGTGATTCCCGGCCAGATAATAGACCGGCACCTGAATGCGCCCCAGGATCTCGCGCGCCACTTCGTAACGCTCCGGCTGTTTGTCCAGCACCACGTCACCGGTATGCAGCACGAAATCCGGCGTAAAGGGCAGATGGTTGATCTGTTCGACCAGCGCTTCGGCCAGGCGGCCCGGATGACTCGGAATGATGCGGTTTTTGTAATCCGGCTCGTGCGTGATGTGTGTGTCGCTGATATGCACGAAACGCAGTAAAATATCGGACATTAGGGGCCTCTTGGGTACCGGTAAACACAAGTCGATAGTAGCATATTGCGGGGAGTAAAGCATGGCAGAATTGACCACTGCCGTCGTGATTGTGCCGCCTCACGCCGTCCAGGCGGTTGCCGTGCCGCTGACACTGGGCCATTCGCCCGAAATGCTGGTCAAGCTGCGACCGCACATCACCGTGAGCTACCCCTTCGTGCCCTTCGGCGAACTCGACGCGGCGATCCCTGTGCTGCGCGAGATTGGCGCGGCGGTCCCACCCTTCGACCTCACCCTGCAAGGCTATGGGCGATTCCCCACCGTCATCTACATGCAGCCCGCCGATCCGGCCCCGATCCGCGAGGTGTCGCAGCGGATCCTGGCCGCCTTCCCGGATTACCCGCCCTATGGCGGCAAATACGGCACTGATCTGACCCCGCACCTGACCATCGCGCAGTTCGACCCGGCAGAGACTCTACCCATGCCGCCGGACTATGCGCCACTGCGTTTCTCAGTGGACCGGCTGCACATCTGGTATGGGGTGGACGAGGGGAATTTGCCCTGGCTGACCTATGACGTGATCCGCCTGGGCGGCTGAACCGAATGCCCCATTGCGAAATTCGCCGATCTCAGTATCTTTAGGACAAAGGGGTACAGGAAAGGCTTCATGCTGCCGATGGCGGTTAACCTGACTGAACTGGAAAATACGCTGCTTGCCAAACGGCGGGCGGGGCGCGTGGTGCTGGAAAGCCATCCGGTGGGCGAGTTCCGCAGCCACAGTGCCAGAGAAACGCTGGATGCCTACGTGCAGCGCCTGGGCCTGTTCAGCCTGGGGGCGGACTGGATCCGCATCGACAATCTGGCCGCGCTTCAAGTGCTGATTGAGGTATTGTACCGCGAGCAGGTGCATGGGCAGCCGCTGATGCAGCTTCACGAGGCCGCCAGCCTGGCCGCACAGATCGTCTCGCTCTTTGAGGCCGATAACCCCAGGACGCTGTTCTTCACCAACCGCGACGCCGACCGCTGGCTTCCCCTGGCCGAGGGGACCTACGACAGCGGCGTGATCTTCCTCGACAGCCTGCACGTGGGAATGCTGTGGGTGTTGGATACGGAAGAGGACCTGTAATCATGCGCCACTGGTGGATCTGGATTCTCTGCGCCTGCCTGGGCCTCAGCGCCTGCCAGCAGAGTCCCGGCCCGGAGGCGGAGGCCGATCTACCGACCATTGCCGCGCTGCCGACGCTGACCTTCACCCCGCCGCCCAGCGCGACACCGATCTACAGTCCGACAGCCACGCTCACCGCGACCGCCACCGCCAGCCTGACACCAACGATTACGCTCACGGTCACGCCCAGCATAACCATCACCGATACGCCCACGCCGACATTCACCGCGACGGCCAGCATCACCCCGCTCCACGACGCGCTCTTCGGCCTGGCGGAGCTGGCTGCACGCGCGACCGTGCTGCCGCAGACCATGCAGCCGCCGGTGCCCACCGAACCGGGCAGCGTCAATTCAGCGCCTGCCGACACAAGCGGTGTTGCAGGACCTGCCGTGAACCCTCCGGCGCTGCCCGCCTGTGCGCAGGCCCCCAGCGGCGGATTCGGCACCGTCTATGCCAACGCGCCGGATCTGGCCGCCTCGCTCGGCTGTCCGGTAGGTGGCGCGAATACGGTCAACAGCGCGCTGGAGAACTTCGAGCGCGGCAATATGATCTGGATCGATGGTCCAATCTACGTGCTCTACATCGATGGGCGCTTGCAGCAGTTCACGGATACCTTCGTCCAGGGTGTCGATCCCGACAGCGGCGGCGAGACTCCCCCGCCCGGCCTCTACGAACCGGTGCGCGGCTTCGGCAAGGTCTGGCGCAGCAACCCGGATGTGCGCAGCGGCCTGGGCTGGGGCACCACGCAGGAAATGGGCGGCACGGCGGTCACGCAGCGCTTCGATCACGGCTGGATGATCGACATGCAGCAGCGCAGCGATGTGCTCGTCCTGCTGGATGCCAACGCCCTCTGGCAGTCCTACCTCGGCAGCTATTAGAGCGCGGCCCCATGCCCCGGCATCGGACCCGGTGCGCCCTGTCCGCTCATATGCCTGTATCTGAAGGAAAGAGGTCCAGGAGATGGCATCTCCTGGTAGAAGCAGACCCTATTCCGTCGGAAGCGCAGTCACAGCCAGAGGGAGGCTTAGACCATCACGGTCATGCTGGCTGAAATTGAAGACGGCAAAACCCACGATACGACCCTCTGGAGTCCGGCGCTCGAACACATCCGTCTCGATCTCTTCCATTGAGGCGGGCACATTTTCGAAAATCACTTCTAGAAGGTCACCTTCACGGTCGTACCACACTTTTACATCGGCCATACCGTATTGCCTTTCTTAAGCCGATTGCTGAAAAACGCTGTCAGCACAAAAGCATCGTCATCCAGCAATTTTACGGCGACCAGCAAATACTTACGAGTGACAGGCGTTCGTTCATATAAACGATGATAGACGTGAACGCTTGCATCGGCTTCGGTACTGATGACGGTCTCTGGCTTTGCCAATGTTTCGGCAATGCGTGCCATTTGATCAACCATCTCAGGATGTTTGAGCATATGGTCACGACGCTCAGGGGCCAGGCGAATAGCACGCCCCTGGAAATCCGTCATCACATCTCCGTCTTCGTTCAAGTCTCACGATCCGCCTTCGGACAAGTATCAACTGCCATTGTAACCTGGATTTTCGGGCTATATCGAAAATAGGCTGCAAAAACCGCTAAGCGCTGCCCGCTTCGTCTTGAAGGATGCGCTCTTGCAGGGCCAGCAGTTCGTAGCGGAAGCCGTCGTCCTCTTCCATGAGTTCGGCCACCTTGTTGTAGCCGTGCAGCACGGTCGTATGACTGCGCCCGCCGAAAGCATCGCCGATCTGCGGCAGCGAGGCGTCGGTGATCTCGCGTGCGAGGTACATGGCGATCTGGCGCGTGTGGTTGATGCGCCCGGTGCGGCGCTTGCTGACCAGGTCCCGCGAACTGAGGTTGAAATACTCCGCCGTGATCTGCACCACCTGATCGAGCGTGATCTTGGCGCGGTGCTGGCGGCGAGGGCGTTCATACTGCTCCACGATGCGCTCGGCACTGCTGAGCGTCAGCGTCTGGCGGCCCAACTGCGTCTTGGCGAGGACCTGCGTGAACAGGCCGTCCAGCTCGCGGATACTCATGCGCGCCTTGTCTGCCAGAGTCTCACAGACCGAATGCGGCATCCGCACCCCGCGCTCTTTGGCCCAGGTTTCGAGGATCGCCACACGCGCCTCGAACTCCGGCAGTTGAATGTCCATCACCAGCCCACCCTCGAAGCGTGAGCGCAGCCGGTCTTCCAGCAGTTCCAGACGGCGCGGGTGCCGGTCAGAGGCCAGGATGATCTGCTTGTTGAAAGTGTGCAGCGCGTTGAAGGTGTGGAAAAACTCCTCCTGCGTGCCCTCTTTCCCGGCGATGAACTGGATGTCATCGACCAGCAGCAGGTCCACCGAGCGGTATTTCTCGCGGAACATGGCCGTCGTGCGCTGGCGGATGGCGCTCACCAGATCGTTGGTGAAGGCTTCCGAGGGCACGTAGATCACGCGCAGGCCGCGCTGGCGGCAGGCATGAGCAATCGCCTGGAGCAGATGTGTCTTGCCCAGGCCGACCCCACCGTAGACCAGGAAGGGATTGTAGACCAGCCCCGGACTCTCGGCGACGGCAGCGGCAGCGGCCAGCAGCATCTGATTGGCGTTCCCGGCCACGAAACGGTCGAAGGTGAAGCGCGGGTTCAACTGGTATTCCGGCAGGTCCGGGCGCTGCGGCGGGGCGACCTGCTGGTGCAGCGCGGGGATGACCGCCGGGGCTTCGCGGCGCGCCATATACTGGAACAGCGGCATATCGTCCGCCGGTTCCGGCTGAATGGGCGCTGCGGCCTTGCGCAGCTCGAACTGCACCTCGACCGGGCCGCCAAAGACATCGCGCAGCACACGGCAGATGCTGCGGTACAGCCGGTGTTGGAGGTTATCACGAGCAAAGCTGTTGCGCACGCTGATCACAAAGGTCGCGGGCGCTTCAAAGCGTTGAAATTCGGCATCACGCAGCCAGGTATCGTAATTCGCCCGATCCAGTTGGATTTCGAGTTGGTTGAGGGCTGCGTTCCAGGCGTCTTGCGGTTTCACGGTATCCAAATCCAGAGACTTCAAACACCCCACCTGCACCAGGCATGAGGGTGACGAAGGGCAGGTCAATGCCCTTTGATTCCAGCGATATATCCTTGAGTGTGGCTTGTTAAAGCCGGGTGGGGTTGCCCCCATTCCTTGGTGTGGAATTGATGGTGTGCTGGCTCAAGCACTGCCCATTAGTATAGCCAAATCAACCTTAAAGCTCAACCGAATCTGGCCCTCAAAACGGCAAATCGACAACATTTTAAGGTTGGGATAATTCGTGCAATTCAAGCCATTTCTTGGGATATAGCTGGTCAGGGAGTCACAAACTGGTTAAGGCGTAGATGTAGGGGTAAACAGGTCGATTCAGCCCGCATTTAGCGCTAAAACAGCCCAAAAGGCCCGGAATGCGACCTGTTATCAGACAGGTGTCCAAGTTTTAACGTTGGGATATTTTCTACCAACAGCCCTATGGAACCATAATTATACGAACGTATGTTCTAGTCTCTTAATTTCTGAGTGGACTTGATTCGCGTTTTCGTGTAAACTATGCACTACAACTACTGCCGTTTAGAAAAGATTTCTTGGAGATTAGGCGGGTTACAATGACAGATCACTACGACTATCCCACTTCTTCCTACCCTGACGACATCACGGACACTGCCGATGTCGAAGCCGAGATGCCGAAGGTTGACATCATCAAGGTTTCGGCTAAGTCGCGCTCCACAGCCGTCGCCGGGGCCATCGCTGCGGTCATCCGTGAACATCAATTCGCCGAAGTCCAGGCCATCGGCGCGGGCGCAGTCAACCAGGCCGTCAAAGCCCTGGCGATTGCGCGCGGGTATCTCAGCCGTGATGAAATCGACATCATCTTCACACCGCTGTTTACCGAGGTTGACATAGACGGACAGGAACGGACGGCAGTACGCTTCCGGGTCGAACCCCGGCCATGAATGCGCGCTGATCTTCACAGCCACAGCACTGCATCGGATGGGCAACAGAGTCCGTCCGAGATTCTTCAACTGGCACGGCAGCTTGGTTTAGAGGCCGTTGCCATTACAGATCATGACACCACCGCCGGGCTGCGAGGCTTCACTACGGCGGTGGATTTGTATCTGGTCCCCGGCATCGAACTGGGCGCTATTGACGACGGCACCCGCATCGACATCCTCGGTTATTATATCGACGACGAAAATCAGAACCTCCAGCGCGCGCTGGATCACTTCCAGGCCAACCGTGCGGATCGCGGCCAGGCCATCGTCGCGGCACTGGACAGGCTCGGTATTCACCTGGAATGGACGCAGGTGGTCGCCCAGGCGGGCCGTGAGGCGGTCGGACGCCCGCACATCGCCCGCGCGCTGGTGGATGCCGGATACGTCGAATCGGTACCGGATGCCTTCGCCCGTTACATCGGCCAGGGCCAACCAGCCTACGTCGCCCGCGAGACGCTGACGCCCGAAGCCGCGATTGATTTGATCCACGTGGCAGGCGGTGCGGCGGTACTGGCGCATCCGGTCTTCGTGCCGGATTTCCCGGCAGTGGTAGCGCAGTTGGTCCCCGCCGGGCTGGATGGCATTGAGGTCAATTACCCGCAGCACACGCCGGAGATCGAAGCGCAGGCCCGCCAGCTTGCCCAGCAGCACGCCCTGGTGATGACCGGCGGCTCCGATTTTCACGGGCTGGATGCGCCGGGCAAGGCCATGCTCGGCAGCACGCTCGCGCCGGTAGGCAGCGTCGAGGCCCTGGAGCAGCGCGCGCAGCGCTATCAAGTTTGAGGGCGACATAACCGCAGTATAATGAGGACAGGGATCGCCTGAAGTGGTGATTTAAGCGAGAATTATGGGACAAATTAGTTCAGCACTGTTTCTGAAGTACCGGACCTGGGTAAGCACCCTACTCAACCGCATTGAAGTATCAGAAGACACGATCCTGGTGACGACCGCTATAGTCGTGGGCATTGGCGGAGGTCTTGGCTCGGTGGTGGTCCGCTGGCTGATCGAAGCGGTCGGCTGGGTCGGGTTCACCTGGATCCCCGAAATAACCGCCGGGCTGGGCAAAGCCTACGTGATCCTGGTCCCCACCATTGGCGGCCTGATCGTGGGCTTCCTGGTGTTTCGCTTCGCCCGTGAGGCCAAGGGACATGGCGTACCGGAGGTCATGGAGGCGATGGCGCTGCGCGGCGGACGCATCCGGCCTATCGTCGCGGTGATTAAGGCGCTGGCCTCGGCGGTGACGATTGGCAGCGGCGGCTCTGCCGGGCGCGAGGGACCCATGGTGCAGATCGGGGCCGGGCTGGGATCGACCTTAGGCCAGGCGCTGCGGCTTTCCGATGACCGCGTCCGCAATCTGGTGGCCTGTGGTGCTGCCGCCGGGATCGCCGCGACCTTTAACACGCCGATTGCCGGGGTCATGTTCGCCCTGGAAGTGATCCTGGGCGAGTTCAGCGTCAGCTATTTCAGCACCGTAGTCGTCTCCTCCGTGGTTGCCAGCGTGATCGGGCGCTCGATATACGGCAATGTGCCCGCGTTTCCGCTGATGGTCGAGTACGGCGTGAACAGTGTCTGGGAGTTTGCCTTCTATCCCATCCTGGGCCTGCTGGCAGGGCTGCTTGGCGTGGCCTTTGTGCGTTTACTTTATTACACAGAAGACGTCTTCGATGCCTGGCAAGGCGATCGCCGAGTGGGTGAAACCAGCTATCGGCGGCCTTCTGCTGGGCGTGGTGGGGCTGATCTATCCGCTGGTGACGTCGATTAGCTGGGAAGGAATGCCGCAGATCTTCAACGTCGGCTACGAGGTGATCGAAGACGCGCTGAGCAATGAGCTGCTGCTGGTAGCGGTGCTGAGCCTGATGGTCCTCAAGCTGATCGCCACCAGCCTGACGCTGGGGTCGGGCGGCTCTGGCGGCGTTTTTGCGCCGGCCCTGTTTATGGGGGCCATGCTGGGGACCGCCTTCGAACTGGTCATGAGCAGCATGTTCCCCGATATTACCGCGCCGGCAGGAGCCTATGCCCTGGTGGGCATGGCGGCGGTATTCGCGGCCAGCGCGCACGCGCCTATCACCGCTGTGATGATTCTGACCGAACTGACCAACGATCACCGCATCATCCTGCCGCTGATGCTGACCGTTATCGTGGCGACGGTCGTCTCACGCTATCTCTTGAAGCGCGAGTTGATCTATACCCTCAAGCTGACGCGGCGCGGCATCAACCTCAAACGCGGACGTGATGTCGATGTCTTGCAGGGCGTGCTGGTGGGGGAAGCGATGACCAGCGATCTACACACTGTCATGGTCGGCATGACGCTGGGCGAACTTTCGGACAATTTTCACCGCACTCACCATCACGGCTTCCCGGTGCTGGATGAGCAGGGCGCATTGTGGGGCATCGTGACCGTCACCGATCTGGATGCGGCGGTCGCGCAGGGGCTGCCAGCGGACATCGACATCCGCGAGATCTGCACGCCGCTCGCCCGGCTGCTGGTCTCCTGGCCGGATGAACCGATTGGCAGTGCGCTGACGCGGCTGGGCAAACGCGGCCTGGGGCGTCTGCCGGTGGTCTCGCGGGAGGACCCGACCCATCTGCTGGGCATGATCCGGCGGGCCGACATCATCTCGGCCTACAATCTGGCGCTCACACGGCGCAGTGAAATCAAACAGCAGACCGATCAGATCATGACCTACAGCCCGGAAGGCACAGAATTTATCGAGTTAACGCTGGTGCAGGGCAACCGGGCGGTGGGCAAGACGATTCAGGACATTGCGCCCGAACTGCCGCACGACTGCATCCTCATCTCGATCCAGCGAGCAGGCAAGGTGCTGATTCCGCACGGCTATACCACCTTCCAGAAGGGCGATCATGTCACGGCCTTCATGCACTCGGAAAGTGTGGACTCGCTGACCCAGAGCCTGATCGGCTAGCGGCTCGTCTGCTGCCGGTCGAACGAACCGGGACGCAGCAGATAAATCACCGTCACCAGCACGGCCAGTACGGTGATCAGACAGCCGAAGTAGAACCACAGCGGCACGTAATTGAAGACGATGTCCGCTGGCCCCGTCCCCGGCAGCACCACCGCCAGGATGCCGCCCAGCGAGTGTAATCCAGCCAGTTCGCCATTGACCGTCACGCGCCAGCCGGGATAAGCCGTCTCCTGCACCGCCAGCACCTGCCCTTCCGGGTACGAATCCAGATGAAACTCAATGCTGTCGATATTGTGGACGTAATCGCGGACCTCAACCGTTTCGGCGGCGGTCAGCGGGTCTTCGCGGCCTTCTAGACCCGCCAGCGGCACGCGGAAAGCATAGGCCGGGACGGTCGGGTTCTCCCAGATGACCGGGCCATAACGCAGCAGCACGCCCTCAATCGGACGATAGCCGCGATTGGCCGGGTTGTAGCGGTAGTTCGATTCGACGCCGAAGAGATAGGGCGGCGGGAAATCGACCGCGCCGGTCGTGGCAAGGGTCGGCTTCAGGCCCAGCGGGCGATAATCGGGGTTGCCGAAAGCGACGCGCAGCAGGTTATCGTAGAAGGGGAAGTAGCGGAAGAAACCTGCCGTCAGCACCGGCAGCATCTCGCCGGGATGCTTCTCGCGCAGGTAGCCCAGGGCCTTCTGATCCGGCTCGCTGATATAACTCACGCCGCTGACCCGGTCCCAGGTCTCCATCGCCGCTCTGGCCGCCTGCACGCCGCCGCCAATGCTCACGAGCAGCAGCAGCACATAGACCGCCCGCCGCCAGCGCAGCGCCTGCCGTGCCCGCCGGTAGAGGGCCAGCAGTACCTCGTCATAGCACAGCGCCACCAGCAGAATCAACCAGGGCGAGCCTGCCGCCAGCATCCGGGGCGCATAACGCCACTGCCGCAGCAGCGTGAAATGCGCGTAAAACCAGCGCAGAATCGTCGTCCCGCCCTCGGCCCAGAAGGTGTACAGGCCCAGCAGCAGCAGCGCAGGGATAACGATGCGCCAGCGCAGCCGCAGATCACGCCACAGCAGCAGCCGCGCCGCCACCACCAGCGCCGCGAAGCTCGCGGGCATCAGGAAGTGGTAGAAGATCGAGCGGACCCCCATGTCGGGATAGGCACCGGTCATGAAATAGAGACTGAACATCCGGGTGAAGGGATCGGCATCAATCGCCAGCAGGTTCTGCGGGTGCCAGATGTAATTAATGTGGACCGCCTGAGGCAGCAGCCGCGCCGCCGAGAGGCCCAGCAGCAGCAGGAAGGCAATCAACAGCCGCCGCAGCGCGACCCGGTCCAGCGTCACGCGCCAGGATTTGCGCCGGATGATGAGGAAGGGGATCAGCACCAGCAGGCTGATGACCGTCGGCAGAACGTACCAGAAGGTCCCGGCGAAGATCATCAGCATCAGCGCCACCGCCAGCAGCGCCACCGGCCAGCGCGAGCGCCGCTCAACCGTCCCCAGCAGACCGACGAAGACCCAGGGCACGTAAACCTGACTGAGACCCATCTGGTAGAAACCGTAGCCTAACTGGCCGACCATGCTGCCACTGCATCCCATCAACACGGCCAGCAGCACCCGCCCCGGCGCGCGCATCTTGAGCATGTAGCCCAGGCTCCAGGCCCCCAGGCCCATCAGCACAATGTGGATCAGAATGCCGACTTTCGGACCCTGTAAACTGCCGAAGGCCAGCAGCGGCATACTCATCAGCGGGTTCAAAACGTAGGAGAAGGGGTTTTCCAGCAGCGGCTCGCCCCGACCTACGAAGGGATTCCACAGCGGAATGCTGCCGGTGGCATGGAAGACGTCGCTGGCGATGACCCCACTGTTGAGCAAATACGAGAGTTCCGAGCCGTCCAGGCGCATCATCGGCCCAAAATTGCGCATTTCCGGCGTGGCGACAAACAGCGCCAGCGCGATCACGCCGATCTCCAGGCTGATACTCAGGCGGCGCGGCAGAGTCAGGGCCGGGACGGGAATCAGGCCTAATGCAATGCTGGGGATGTGCCACCAACCCGGCGGCACCAGGGCGACTGCCGACAGGGCCAGCAGGCCGATCAGGACCTTGCTGGCGGAGTCGCGCGGCAGCAGCAGCATCAGCACGACGCTCAGGGCAAAGAGGATCAGGTAGCGGCGGGGGGTCAGCAGACGACCTCGTGCCCGCGCAGGAGCCGCAGTCCGTGCCGCGATGACCCGGCGGCGAGTACGCAGGCCGAGGACCAGCCCGGACCCGGCCAGCATCAGGATCAACGCCGCAGTCGAATAGGGGCGCGGCAGCGCCAGCAGCAGGACCACGCTGGCGATGAGCCCCAGCAGCGAGAGCGCCGCAGCCCTTTTTATCCGCAGACGCGGCAGCTTCCCAAGCAGCAGCAGCAGCGGCAGCGCCAACAGCGCCAGCAATGGCAAACTGGAATAGGGACGCGGCAGCGCCAGCATCAGCAAGACGCTCAGGCCGAAAAAGATGAGATAGCTCTGTTTGGTCGCCAGCGGTACCGGGCGCAGCAGCGTTAATCGCATCGTCAGTGATTACAATAGCTCACGTTGCAGGGTTGTCGGGCAGTGTCCCTATGTTAAGCGTACAGGGTTTGTAGGGACACGGCACGCCGTGTCCAAAGACCTCGCAGCATCAACAGATTGCCACTTCCCATTATACGGCCCGGCCCGGCGGGGAAATGTGCGAATGTCTTAACGATTCGGGCAGGCCCTCGGCCAGCAAATCGGCCAGGTGCATGGCGCGCACCGTCTTGCCCTGTCGGCTGAGACCGCCGTTGATGTTCATCATGCAGCTGCAATCGCCGGTCAGGACGGCATCGACCTCGACCTCGTCGATGCGCTGGATCTTCTCGCTCAGCATGGCGTTGCTGATCTCGTCCATCTTGACGGCGAAGGTCCCGCCAAAGCCGCAGCAGCGGTCAGACCCGACCATCTCCTTGATGGTCACGCCTTCGACCTGGCCGACCAGATTCCGCGCCTGCGTTTTCAGACCCAGGCCGCGCAGCCCGTGACAGGCATCGTGGAACGCGACGGTCATCGGCGGCACGGCAGCCCCCAGGTCGGTCACGCCCAGGCCATCGACCAGGTATTCGCTGAACTCCCAGGTGATGCTGGCGGCCCAGCGGGCAGCGCTGCGCCACTGCGGATCATCCTTGAACAGTTCGGGATAAAAATGCCGGATCATCGTCGCGCAGCTCCCCGACGGCGTCATGATCACTTCGGCGTCGGCGAAGGCGCGCAAAAACTGGCGCGCGACCGGGCGGGCATCATCCCAGAAGCCGGTGTTAAAGGCCGGTTGACCGCAGCAGGTCTGCCCCATCGGGAAGCGGGTCTCGATCCCCAGGTGATCGAGGATCTTGACCACCGACACGCCGGTCTGTGGGAACATCGCGTCAACGATACAGGTCACGAAGAGCGAAACAGGTTTGTAGCGTGGTGAGGGACGTAAATCATCGCTCATGAATGGTTCTCGATTCTGAAAACTTTACACCATACAGCGTGCGGGGATTTATCCGTTCAGCTTTTTCGCCCGACCCTCACGCTATATTTACGCCCCGCGATTATAGCTAATTGTGCAGGCGGCGGCGAATTAGCGCTCGACCATGCCCAGCGAGATGCTGTTATCCGTAACCGCCTGCCCCGCCGCGTCGTGAACCGTCAGTCGAAGCTGCGTGGCGCTGTTGTAGAGGCCGGTCCTGACCAGATAGGAGCCGGGCGGCAGGTCCTCCGGCAGGGCCACCTGCCAGTCATCGCGGGCACGCAGCCCGGCAGGCCAGATGCTGGTCGGAAAGCGATCCTCAAACGGCGGCTGATCGTAACCAAAGACGAAATTGCCCTCAGCATCGAAGAGGTGAATGAACTGGGTATAGTCCTGATCGGTGCTGCTGCGCGCCTCCCAGGCGAATTGCAGCGCAAGCTGGTCCGCTTCCAGGTGCAGGCTGTAGCCGGTCAGCGACAGCCCATCGTCAAAGTCGTAGCGCGTCTCCTGATCGGTCGTCAGCTCAGCCGCCGGGTCGATCACCGGGATGTCTCCCAGCACAGCCATTACCGGCGAGACCTCATAGCGATCTGAATCGGCAATGGTCTGAAGGGTGAAATCCGGCGTCTCGATCCCATTAGACCGGTTGGGATCCTTCCACACCGAAACCCCCAGCCAATAGAGGCCCGGCGTCGGCGCGTCGTCATCGAGTTGAAGGCTCATGTCGCGGTGGTAAATCATGTCGTGAGAGGCCTGCCAGTACTCCGGGTCGGTGATCGTCATGTTGACCCGACCGTAGGATTGGCCGTTCGGGCTGCTGAGCAGATTTCAGCGACAGGCCGTAATCATGCCCGATGCTAGGCCCGCGCCGCCAGTACAGGCGGACATTCAAGGTGTCGCCCGGCTTGAGTTGAGTCTGCGACGTATAGTAACCAACGACGACCATGCCGCTTTCGCCATAATCGACGTAGGCCGGGCTGGCGATAAACTTCAGTTCGAGCGGCGGCGCAACCCAGGGACCTGCCAGAAACGCGACAAAACTAATCAGACCGCCATACACAATCACACGCCGCGCATTGGTCCAGGAGGCCGCCGGGATGTGCGCCCAGGCATACATCATGACGTCTACCAGCACCGTCAGTACGCCCATAATTTCCAGGCTCTCTTCAAAGTAGGGCAGTTCGCTGCAAGGCCCGGCCCAGCCCAGGCAGTTAGCCGCGCCCAGGTATTCCAGGCCCGCGCCGCCCAGTGCTGCCACGCCCAGGCCGCCAAAGAGCAGAACAAAGGTCCACAGCTGCTGTCGCTTCATCCCGATGAAATAAACCAGGACCGTCACGACAGCTAACAGCCCCGCCGCGCCCAGATACATCAACTGCCAGCCGTTGATGTTCTCGTGGATAATCATGTATTCATCTTGCGAGAAATAGAAAAAGACCAGCGCGATCAGCAGCCAGTAGAGCCGGTGCCACCAGCGTCGTGGCTCGGCCAGCAGCGCGATCATCAGGCAGGTAAATGTCACCAGCAGATACTGTGCCGCCGAATAGCTCGCCGACGGATTGTGTTCGCCGAATTTGAAATTGAAGTAATATTGCAAATCGGCGGACCAGCCACGCGAAATCACGTGCAGGACGATCAAGACGATATGCAGCGCATAGAGTAGAATAATCAGACGCCTGCCGGTGGGCGGCAGTTTCCTGGCAAACAGAAGCCACAGCACAAGGATATGGCTGCCAAAAAGCACAAGATAAATCAGGATGACGGATGCAGGCACGAGGTTTAAGCCATTGCTAAATTGGGTTCACATTGTAGCCAGTGCAGCGTGTTTGTCCAGTGCAGCAGGCGGTGAGATGGGAGGAAGCGACGATGAAAATTGATACGCTTGAGATTGAGTCACCCTTCGGTGTGACGCTGCCGCAGCCTTTCTACCGGGCCGATAACGCCGGGTGCCTCATGATTCTGCTGCCTGGACGCGGCTACACGGTCCATCATCCGGCACTGGCTTACATGGCCTATATGGGTGTTGAACAGGGCTGCGATGTGCTGGGGATTCACTACGGCTTCCAGTTCACTGGCAGCCTGTCAGGCGAGCAGTTTCCGCTGCTTCTGCAAGACATCGACCGCACGCTGGCCGCCGTTGATCTGAGCGATTACAGCCGGGTGGTGATTGTCGGCAAGTCGATGGGCACGCCGCTGGCGGTGGATCTGGCACGCCGGAGCCGCTGCGATGCGCTGATCCTGCTCACACCGGTGCCGCAGGCCCTGGGGGGCGAGCCGCCCGCGCCGACTCTAGCGCTCATTGGCACGGCGGACCCCTTCTACTCGCCGCAGATGGTCCAGGACAATCCGCAGATTCGCTGGCAGGTTTTTGAGGGCCTCGATCACGGCTTCCTCAAGGCCGGGGATTGGGCCGCATCCTTAAGCGCCCTGGGCGAGATCATCCGGGCCTGCGGGGAGTTCATAAGCACATAGGCGCTCTTCATCTTTGCGCCGCCTGGAGTTCAAAACTCCAGGCTACAGAAGTACAAAGTCGCTAAAGCGACTGAAAAACCAACCGCTTTAGCGGTTTCCGGCCCTGCTTAGCCTTCGGTTTTTAACCGGAGGCGGCAGCGAAAACGCAGAACAATCAGGAGAAGCCATGCCCTCACAAGCTCTGTATGACTTCGGCGGCAGCGGGCCGCTGATGCACATGGCGGTCGCCAACGGCTTCCCGCCGCAGACCTACAAACCGCTGCTGGACCCCTTCACGGCGGACTACCACGTCATCAGCCTGCCGCCGCGCGGACTGTGGCCGGGCATCGGCGCGCCGCCGGAGACGGTCGGCACCTGGCGCGAACTGGCCGACGATTTACTGGCGGGCCTGCGCCAGCATGACATGATGGACGTAATCGCCATCGGACACTCTTTCGGCGCAATTGCCTCGATGCTGGCCGTGCTGGAGGAGCCGCAGCGCTTCCGCGCGCTGATCCTGCTCGACCCGACTCTGCTGCCGCCGCCGATCATGGAGGCCTTCCGCGAGGCCCGTCAGCGGGGCGAGATCCCGCGTCTTCCGCTGGTCGATGGCGCGCTCAAACGCAAGGATCGCTTCGACAGCCTGGACGAGGCCTTCGACTACTGGCGCGGCAAACCCCTGTTTCAGGACTGGCCGGATGCGGTGCTGCGGCTCTACACCGAAAGCATGACTCAGCCTGCTGCCCAGGGTGGGTTAGAATTGAGCTGGCCGCGCGACTGGGAAGCTTATTACTACCTGTCGATGTACACTGATGGCTGGCACGATCTGCCGAAGCTGCGCGGGCTGCTGCCGACGCTGATTATCCGCGCCGCGCAGAGCGATGCCTATGTCAAAGCTGCGGGCGAGGTTGCCGAGTCGCTGCTGCCAGAAGCCGCGCACGTCACGCTGGAGGGCTACGGTCATCTCTTCCCGCAAGCCGCACCGGACGCTACCCGCCAGATCATGGCCGACTGGCTGAACACGATGGGAGTTCTGATATGACCACGTATGATAATCCACCGATTTACGCCGAGTTTTCGGACCCGCGCCTCGTCGCCATCTATGACACGGTCTGTCCCCTCGACGGCTACGAAGTCTTCTACTTGAAACTGGCGGCGGAGTTGAACGCTGAGTTCATCCTCGACATCGGCTGCGGCAGCGGCCTGCTCACCCACGAACTCTCCAAGCAGGGGCACCGGATGATCGGCCTGGAGCCTTCGCCTGCCATGCTCGCGCTGGCACAGGCCCGCGAATATCCCAATCCTGTCCAATGGATCGCAGGACCGGCAAGCCAGTTGAGCGCGCTGCAAGCCGATCTGGCGATCATGACCGGCCACGTGGCCCAGTTTTTCCTGGACGATGCCGGTTGGGATCAAGCGCTCAAGGCGATTCATGGCGCGCTGCGCCCCGGCGGGCATCTGGCCTTCGAGAGCCGCAATCCCCTGATTCACCCCTGGGCCGAGGATGGCACGACGCAAGCTGTCGCCTGGCCCACCCGTACCACGCGCCGGACGGTCCATGATCCGGCAGTCGGACCGGTAGACTGGTGGGTGCAGCCGCAGGGTTTCAGCAATCGACTGCTGCACTACGCACTGCATTATGTATTTGCTGAGAGCGGTGACGAACTGATCTCAGAGGCCGCGTTGAAATTCCGCACGCAGGCCGAGCTTGAACAGTCTCTGAGCCGCGCCGGATTTAAGGTTGAGCAGGTCTATGGCGATTGGGACCGTCAGCCGGTCAGCGCCGAGGCCCCCGAAATGATCTTCGTAGCTTTGCGTTAAAGCCCTTGCCCTGCGCCTCGCGCGGATCAGGCTGGCACATTCTCCAGGCGCGTGAGCCAGTAATGCACGTCAAAGTTGTCATCGCCTGTGAGATAGCGCCACAGCTTGATCCGATTGACGATTTCCAGGCGACCCGACGCCGCCTCAAACCAGGGTTCGCGTTTGCTGAGAATGTACTGAATATCGTTCTCGTCTCTATTGCCCGCGAAAATCTCCTGGTGCCGGGCGTAGTCCTCATCCAGATCGTCGGTATTCCACAAACGATACTGGCGCACCTGCGGGTTCAGGCGGACTTTGAACATGTAGCGGCGGCGGTCGGTCTTGTTCTGACGACCGCAGTGCCAGATGCCATGATGCAGCACTAAAATGGATCCGGCGGGGCAGACCATCGCAATCTGGCCCAGGAAATTCTGATAGCGGGCAATGTCCATCTCGTTGACTCTGCGGAATTGGCTGCCGGGCAGGAGTAAGGTGCCGCCCATCTCCAGCGGAATGTCATGGGGGAAGTACATAATCTGAATATCAAATGCGGTGCGCGTATCAATGATTGAATCGGCGTGCATCCCCTGGGCCTTGCCTTCATTCGGCTGGCGCACATGGATCGGCATCGTGGTCGAATAGAGGATCCGGACCGACCAGACTCTGAATAATGCCCTGAATTTCGGGCATATCGAGCATACCGGCAAATCACGCTGCCCTGATAACATTCTGACAGCGGCGTTCCTGCCGGTGCGCCTTTGATGGTCCCGGCGTCAAACTCGGCCATAGCGGCTTGGTTGATGTCGTCCGGCACCAGCGCATCAAAGCGCAAAAAGCCCCGCGCCACAAACTGGGCCATCTGCTGTGAATTCAAGAGATACTGTTTGGCGACCATCAGATTTCCTCCAGTTTTTCGAAAATGAACTCGTATTTCATGAACGAGGTGCTGTATTCCTCGCCGGGATAGGGTGGAATCAACTGCGGGAACTGGATCACACGCCAGCCGTCTTTGAGCGCATCAATGCCCGTTTCGTAGGGGGCTTCGGCGCTGTCACCGGTCGTATGCGCTTCCCGACCGGTCCCATCGTAGAGTGACCATCCACGCACGTTGCTGTCGAGTGCCGACGTGTCCAGATACAGTACCATCACTTGTTGTCTTACATTGCCTGCCACTAGATCGCCTTTCGATATGCCCACGCGCCTGTGATTTTAGAGGGAAATTGTCTGCTGGCAAATTCTGGATGCTTTTGATCTTGCCCTGCGTTCAGCAGCGGGCGACGCAAGCATCGCTCCTACAGCGTCTCGAACCATGCCTTTGCGTTAAGGCTTTTGATCTTGCCCTTGTCCCACCAGCCGCACACCCTCGATCCCCAGCGCGAAATCCGCGCCCAGGGCCTGTGCCGGGCTAAGCACGCCCGCCGGGTGGGTCGCCAGCACATGTTCGACCGCTGCCGCCGCGCATTGAGCCGTGAAACGATAAGGTTCCGGCGTCTCCAGCCAGGCTTCAGCGGACTCGCCCGACTCGCGGCTGGCCCGCGCCCAGATCATGGCTCGACTCTCAGCCTGCTGCTGCACGCTGGGTCCGGCAAAGGTCAGGCCAATGAGCGCTTTCAAGGCGTCGCGCACCGGTTTGAGCGTCATCGCCACCTGACCGGGCGGCCCGGTCACACGCAGCAGTGCGGGCACATAAGCCGGAAAGGCCATGTAGGTCGTGATGTTGGGAATGCCGGTCGAGCGCCAGGCGGTCGAGAGATCGCCCCAGGGGATGGGCATCACGCGCCGGTCGCCGTTGGGGAAATGGACCGTCCGCGCCCCCGCGCCCATCGGCAGACCGACTAGCTCACCGTCACGGCGAATCCAGAAGCCGTTGGGGCCGTTCTCGACCACGGATTGGGCCGTGCCTGCGCTGGCGCGCGACGTCACCTGGAAAGCGATCTCCAGGCGGTCCGCCCCTGGCACCTGCGCCGCCACCTGACAGGCCAGACAGTCCGAGGGTACCACGTCGAATCCCACGCCGGAGATGATGGCCCGGCCCTGCTTGCGCGCCGCATCGTCATAGGCGTAATTGCTCTCGTAGACGCTGATCTCGCCGGTCAGGTCCAGGTAATGCGTCCCGCTGAGCATACAGGCGCGCAGCATCGGCGCGGCGGTCAGGACATAGGGTCCGGCGCAGTGCAGCACCAGCTCGCAGTCATGCAGATTGCGCACGATGACGTCCAGATCATCCAGGCCGAAGACGCGCGTCTCCAGGCCCAGCGACTCGGCCAGCGCTTGAAGTTTGGCGGCGGACCGCCCCGCCAGGATAGGCTGCTGACCCCGGCGGACGGCTTCGGCAGCGATCAAGCGCCCGGTAAAACCATAGGCACCGTAGATCAGCCACACGTCAGATCGCCTCGTGTGCGTGGCGCATGGGCCGCACCAGACTGTACCAGACCGCCATGCCCAGCATAAAGATGGCGATCACCGCCCAGATCAAGGCCCAGATGGCCGGGGGAATGCCGGGAGTCAGGTCGGCAAAGGCGGCGGCATCGTTCTTGACCGGGCCAATCGCCGCGCCGCTGGCCTGCACCAGGTAGAGCAGATCCAGCACCGAGTTGAGGCCGGTGAGGATCGCCAGCACGTTGAGCAGCAGCACGTTCAGATAGATTCCGCCGCGCAGACCGACGAAGATCAGCGCCAGCCCGGTCAGCAGGCCGATGATAAGCGCGATGCCAGAAGCGTGCAGAAAGAGCGTAATCAGGATGGTCAGCGTGCCCACCGCCAGCGAGAGCTTGCGCGGGAAGGGGACTGTGTTGCTCAGGTAGAACAGCAGCGCGCCGAAGAGCGCCGTCCCCAGGTAGCCCGCCGGGAGGATCATGTAGCGCAGGCCGCCCGCCGTCGTGGCGACTCCGGTGCCGTTATCGAAAACGGTGAACTCGATCACGTGGCCGCCGGTGAAGACCGCCATGACGCTGTGCCCGGCCTCGTGGATAAAGGTCACGAAGAGCCGCACCGGGTAGAGCACAAAGCTCAGTTGGGGGATGTTCCAGAGGATAAAGACGACGATGCCCGCCAGCAGCGCCACCATCAGCGCATTCCGGCGGAATTCCGGTTGGTCAAACACGAGCATAGGGGTGCCTCAGGGTGCAAAAATCTGACCCTAGTATACACGTCTTCAGGCGATGTTTTATTGGGATCGAAAGTTGTTTGTCGTGTTGACTTCTTTTCAGAAGTAATGATCTGAAATAGCGCTTCGGGCGAACACGCGGATTGCCCATATGGATTCTGTCAATCTGATCTGAAACTGCGCTCGTCTACCATGCCCTATTGACAATATATCGAAATTTGATATAGTATATCAAAAGTCGATATATCAAAGATTGATATAACTCAGCCATGGCTCAAGTTGCACGCGAACCGGAAGACTTCTTGCCGCTGAAAGCGGCGGAATTTCACATTCTGATGGTCCTGGCCGACCAGGAACGGCACGGTTACGGGATCATGCAGCAGATCGAAGCCGAGACCAGCGGCGCGATTGTCCTGGGACCCGGCACGCTCTATACCACGATTAAGCGACTGCTCAAAAGGGGTCTGATCGAAGAGGTAGACGCACCCGTTCATGCCGACGACCCACGCCGCAAATACTACGGTCTCACGCCCCTGGGCGGACAGGTTATCCGCGCTGAAGTTGAACGCCTCGCGCAGTTGCTGCGCAAGGCGGAGCAAATCGGCCTGTTGGGGGATGCCTCGTGAAACGCCTTGTACGCTGGTCAAGCCGATACAAGTGGATGCTTCATGCCTATCCGGCACAATTTCGGGCTGAATATGCTGAGGAAATGCTGTGGTTTTACGAAGACCGCTGCAAGGCGATCCTCGACGAAGATAAAGCACGGGGTTTGCTGATTCTCTGGCTGCGCTTGCTGCCCGATTGGGGCAGAACGGTGGTGAAAGAACGTTTGCTATCCGCTGCTTATTCGAGGGCTACAAACATGGATACGACTCAATTTAACGCCCAGCTTACATCGACCTTCGCCGTCTTCAGCCGGGCGCTCAGGGATGGCTACAACGTCTTGCAGAGTATTGAGATCATTGCCGAACATGCCCCGGAACCCACCAGAAGCATCATGCAAAAGCTGCTGACAGACTTCAATACAGGTACAGAACTACTTGCTGCTTTGTCCGCGCTCGAAACGGAAACCCAATCGCCACAATTCGCTCGCTTTATGGATGCAATCCGTACCCAGATTCAGGTAGGGGATAACCTCGCGGATCGCCTGGATGCAGTCAATCGCGACGTTGTGGCTGAACTTGGTGATGATGGTTGGGCAAGAAACGTTGATCTCGACGATGGTTATGACTTCGATCAACACTATCCGCTCAACTAGGGCCTGTAGACGTTGGTCAGCCTGGAACAAAGGCGCGTAGGTGGGAAGCGCCACTAAATCATTCAGAATTTACGCCCGCCCTACGCGCTCCTGACGCACCCAGCGTGGCGCAGGCGTGGGGTCCCCGGCATGGACGCGCAGTGCCAGTCCGCATACAATACAGTCAGCAAAGCTATGCGGAGTGGCAGGAATGCCGGACGAATACGATCAGGAATACACCGAATATGACGACAGCGAAAACGGCTCGGATGACGACGTGCCGTTTCACCTGCCACCCGTTGAGGACAACTCGGATTCAGAGTTAGAAAGCACCGAACAAACCGAGATCCCGGCGTGGAAGCCGCATGAGGCCCATAATATGCCGACCATGCCTATCCCGCGCGAGCCGGGATCGCCGGACCCCAAGAAGACGCTGCCGGGCACCGAGGGCATGGACCCGAACCCGGATTTCGAGCCGCCGTCGCAGGCCACCGTCGTCAACATGCGCCCGGTGCAGTCCGTCTCACAGACTCCGCCACCCAACCGCACGCCACCACCCCGGCCCACACCGCCCAGCCGCTCACAGAAGCGTGCCCTGCCCCCGCGCAGCAAATCGCGCCGCCGGGGCTGCCTCTCGCCCTCCTGCCTGATGATCTTCGTCGGCCTGATGGTGACCTTCTGCGGCGGATCGACCCTGCTGGTGCTGGCGATCAGCGCCGTCTTCGGCACGCGCATCGAGAACCAGCTTAGCGAGCAGGTCGCTCAGGTGGATAATTACCAGAACTTCGAGAGTACCTTCTTCTATGACCGGCACGGCACGGTCCTCTACGAAGCCTTCAACGAGGGCCGCCGCACCAATGTCGCGCTGGAGGATATTCCGCAGAACCTGATTAACGCCACGCTGGCAATCGAAGACAGCGACTTCTACAGCAATCCCGGCATCGACGTGCAGGCGACCACGCGCGCCTTTTTGCAGTACGTCGGCCTGGCCGAAGGCTCGTCCGGCGGCAGCACGATCACGCAGCAGTTGGTGCGCAACCTGCTGTTTACGCCGGAATACCGCGCCGAACGCAGCATCGAGCGCAAGCTGGAGGAGATCGGCCTGGCCCTGGTGCTGACTCAGCGCAAGAGCAAGGACGAGATTCTCGACCTCTACCTCAACGAGATTTACTACGGCAATCTGTCCTACGGGGTACAGGCTGCCGCGCATACCTTCTTCGACAAAGACGTCAGCCAGCTGACCCTGGGCGAAGCGGCCATGCTGGCCGGTCTGCCGCAGGCCCCGGCGGAACTCGACCCGCTCAACCCGGACCCCTCCGTTCAAGCAGCGGTGGAGCGGCGCTGGCGCACCGTGCTGGACCGCATGGTCATCGACGGCTTCATCACCGACGCCCAGCGGAACGATGCCCTGCGCCAGGGCCTCACTTTCCAGCAGCCGGACGCGCCCTTCCTCGCGCCGCACTTCACCGTCTTTGCGCAAGGCGAACTGGAACGCCTGATGCGCGAACTGGGCTATGGCCCGGACACCATCACGCGCGGCGGCCTGAAGGTCTACACGACGCTGGATTTGAACATCAACAACATGGCGCAGAACGCGGTGCGCAACCAGATCACACGCCTGAGCGCTAACAACGTCACCAACGGCGCGGTGATGGTGCTGCGGCCTCAATCGGGCGAGATCCTGGCGATGGTCGGCAGCGCTGATTACGACAATGACGCCATCGACGGGCGCGTCAACGTGACGATTGCGCCGCGCCAGCCGGGCAGCACCATGAAACCCTTCACCTATTCGATGGCGATGGAACTGGGCATGACGCCTGGCGATGCGCTCTGGGATACTCCGCTCAAGATCAGTGGTCCCGGTGTGCCCGCCAACTGGCCGCGCAACTACGACAACCGCTATCACGGCCCGCTGCGGATGCGGCAGGCGCTCGCCAACAGCTACAACGTCCCGGCAGTGGCGACGCTGCGACGCATCGGCGTGCCCAATCTGCTGTCGATCATGAAACGCTTCGGCGTGCAGAGCCTGGGCGACGACGCCAGCCGCTACGGTCTCTCGCTGACCCTGGGCGGCGGCGAGGTCACGCTGCTGGAACTGACGCGGGCCTATTCGGTCTTCGCCAACCAGGGCGCGCTCGTGCCGACAACTTCGATTCTGTGCATTGTGGACAGCGATAACAATATCCTCTACCAGTACGAGAGCCACTGCCCGCAGGGGACCGAAACACAGCAGACAGTCAATCAGCGCGGCTTCGGCCAGCAGGTGCTGGACCCGCGTATCGCCTTCATCATCAGCGACATCCTGGGCGACAACACCGCCCGCAGCCCGGCGATGGGGTCCAACAGCCCGCTCTACACGCCCAATATCGCCACCTCAGTCAAGACCGGCACGACCGACAACGTGAAGGATAACTGGACGGTCGGCTACACGCACAACGTCGCCGTCGGCGTGTGGGTCGGCAACAGCAACGGCGACCCGATGGTCAACTCGTCGGGTCTGACCGGCGCGGCACCGATCTGGAACGCGGTCATGACCGGCATCTACAACGATAACAATCTGCTGGGCAGCTTCGCCGAAAACGGCCAACTGCTCAACGACACCCGCCAGCCGCCGGCGGGCCTCATCAGCGCGCAGTTGTGTCTGCTCAGCAGCCTGACCGACGGCTCGACCGGCTGCCCTTCGCACTATAACGAGTGGCTGCTCGCCAGCCCCGCCGCCGTGCCGCAGCCCGATGGCGGCCTTGTGTATCCCCCGGCCCCTGCCCCGGAGCAGCAGCAGCCCGTCACCAACGGCCCGCAGTTGACCGAGGTCGAACCGGGTGTCTACCGGGTGCTGGCGCTGCGCATCCCGACCAACATCGCCAACCAGATCCAGTTCCAGGTCCCGGTCGGCCAGCAGCCGCCCCCGCCGCCGCTCTACTGTCAGGTGCCGGTCGAACTGGCTCCGACGGCCATCGGCTCCGGCGCACAGGAACTGCTCTTCATCGCCCCGCCGGAGATCCCCGAAGAGGCGGTCGAAGCCGAACGCTATGCCCGCAATGCCAATCTGGCCTTCCTGCCGACTATTCAGTGCGATCCCTCACTGCTGCAAGGCGTGACGCAGTACGGCCCGCCGGTCGTGACCGCCGTGATTACCTCGCCGCAGCCGGGCGCGGTCCTCACGCAGGAGACGCCGATCATGGGCACGGTGCAGTTCACGTCGGATCAGGCGCAGTTCTACAAGATCGAGGTCATCGGCGGGGCCTTCGGCGATTGGGTCACGATTGGCACGACGCATACCAACAGCGTTACCGACGGCCAGCTCGAAAATCTCTACGTGCCGGGCCTGGGATCGGGCAACTTCACGCTGCGGCTGGTGCTGGTGGATAACGGCGGCGGCTTCCTGCAAGCGCCCTACGAGGTCCCCTTCAGCGTGCCGTAGTCAGGCCGTGCCCCAGCAGCACGTCCGTGCATAGAGACGTGGTCAGACGTCGCTTCGTTGACCTCACCCCCCGGCCTCCTCTCCATGTTGGAGAGGAGGAGCAAATCGACTCACGACGGCCATTGAAAGTCCCCTCACCATCAATGGCGAGGGGATTTAGAGGTGAGGTTAAGTGAGAAAAACGGCAGTCTTTGAGCGACCACATCATCTGGTACACTTGCCCACGTCTGCGCTCCCGCCGGGCGGACACACCGGTCCGCCCCTACGAATCGCTGCCCCAGAACGCGAACAATCGCGCTATCATCTGCCGCCCGACCAGGGCAGCCAACATCAGCCCGGCGATTAGCAGTCCAATGGCGATGATGGCAGTCGTCTTACGGCGGCTGACCGTCACCCCGGCGGAGGCCCGACCTCAACCACGGCCTGAACATCGGATGCGCTCAGGTTCAGCGCGGTGAACTCGACGTGCGCCTGATCGTCGCGCACCTGGATCGTGTCGCTGATCGTCAGCGGCGTGTCCTTATTAACCTCATGGCTGACGGCCTCACCCTGGGCGTTGGTGTAGCTGACGCGCACGGTCCCCTGGCCGACTGTGGCCGAGAGGTTCAGCGGCAGCACCTCCGCCGACTCGGCGATATAGGACACGTTGACATCGCGGCTCCACTGGCCGCTGAGCTGCGTCAGCGTAATGTCGCAGCGCGATACGTTGGCGTCGGTGCGGTTGTTGCAGCTGGCTGAATAGGAGGCGGATTGGCAGCCTGCCAGCATCAGCAGCGCCAGCAGAATCCACCGCAAACTGAATCTCATCAGGACTCCCTTTCCCCTGAAAGTGTCCCCCTAGTGAAGCCTGTTTTCATGGCGCAGACCAGTGACAGGTAGCAGGCTGGCGGACGATAAACGGCAGGTCTGCCGCTCAGTCGATTCGCGGCGGTCCCTGTAAGATGCGCTGGCGGATTTGCTCCAGATGCCAGTGCTCGCCCAGGTCCGCGCGCTCTTTGTCTCCGCCACCGATGCCGACCCCCAGCACCAGCCACCCACCGGACAAGCGATACAGCGACACGGTCTCATGTGCCACCTTCCAGAGGTGTCGGCGTGACCGTCGTGCCGATGCGAATCCGGCTGGTCTAGAGCGCAATCGCCAAAGGGACCGAAGTTCGGTAAATAAATCCCGTAGTGCATACAATGGCCTCATCCTCGCAATCACTGCCCTTATTGTGCTGTGGGAGGCGGTCCAACGGGAACTGACATTTGTCCTCAAGCCCGCACTCTACGTCTGTCCAGGTGCTCAGTGCGGCACAGTCTCTGAGATCAAATGGAAATGCAAGTGCGGGACATCCTGAGCCATACACAACCTCTAAGAACCTAAACCCACTTCATCCAATGGACATTGCGACGGCTTTTCAAGGTCGTGATGTCCCCCATATTGTATCCAAAACTGAGACCGAATCAGATACGTCTGACTCGGTCTCTTCTGATTCAGCGAAAGGGGACGATGCCCATGATGATTCCTGATCGCATTTTGTTCGTTCTAGTCATGGAGACAACAGCACAATGGCAAAGCAAGTAAAGAAGAAACGGCAGCAGAACAGCAGGGTCCTGGACGGCATTCTGACGGTTGGGCTGGACATCGGCTACGGTGTGGTTAAGGCCGTGACCGACAACGATGCAGTTGCATTTCCGTCGATCATGGGACATGCGCGTGAGATCAAGTTCCAGCGGGACGCCATCCAGCAGAAGTATCCCGGCGACCAGATCACGGACGATGATGGTGACTGGTTTGTGGGCGACCTGGCGCTGGCACAGCTCCCGCCTGGAGAGTTGCTGCGGCTACGGGGCCGCACCGCCAATGAACGCCGGATGGGCAACGCTTTTCGTCTGCGTCTGGCAAAAGTCGCCCTCGGCAAGCTGTTGGCCGGGGTGTGGGACCGGGATGTCGTGCATCTCCAAATCAGCACGGGACTCCCGGTGGATCACATGCGAGATGCTCAGGAGTTGAAGGAGGCGCTGCTGGAGCAGTATCTCATCCAGACCGACTCCTGCGAGGTCATCGCCAACGTCACTGACGTGATCGTCATGCCGCAGCCCTATGGGACAGCCTACTCCCAGATGCTCACACCTACCGGCGAGATCAACGTCTACCACACCTACATGCGTACCGGCATCGTCGATGTAGGAACCTACACCGTCGATACTGCCCTGGCCCGGCGGCCTTGATCTCGACGATGCGCTCGCCATATGGGTTGACCGTCGGCTGAATGCTCTCGATCCAGCCGGTCCAATGCGTGCGGACCGTCGTGCCATCATCCGATTGAATACGCACCGGGCGATAGGGAGTCAGCAAGCCATTCAGCGGGCTGCTACTGTATTCCGGGGAGTAACGCCGGTCGCTGTTGTCCAATGTCAGGCGCAGCACCGAGTTATCGGGCACGTCAGCGTATGCTCGTTGAAAACCCAGCGACCAATTCGCGCTGATGACCCGATCCGTGATGTCGTCATAGGTCCCGGAAAAGTTGTCGTTGCGATTCCAGTCAATCTCGATGGTCCATATTGTGGTCATCAATCACACTCTCCTACTCAATTTCACCGCTACTGGCAGGGCGTCGAGGTTCACTCGCCTGCTGAGTTAGTGCCTCGCTGGTATCGTCGGGACCCACCGGGTTTATGTTGCCAGGTTTAGCATTGCGGACAGCCTCGATTGCGTTATCACGAACCTCTTGAATGCGATGTTTGGCAAGGTCTGCCTCTTGGCGAATTTGCACCAGGGCTTCGTCCCGCTGCGTTTCAATTTCCCCCTGAATTTCTAAGACACGAGCAGCGACGGCTTCAACAGTGTCGCGAAAGTTATTGAATGCAGAAGCTGCGCCCACAGCACCTTCCAGTGCGCTGACACCTTCACCACCGGAAGCACCCGGCTTATTGCCACGATCATCTTGCGTTGCTTCTTCAACTACAGGCATTAATATACTCCTGACATTATGGTGATTTCAGTCATTTGCGCTTCTTAGCATCTCTTTGGCGTATTGTCCATTCAAGTAATTCATTGAAGAATTCAGACAGGTGAGCGTGCGTGATTTTCAGGAAATTATCCTCCTCGTACTGGTATACCGGTGGATCATCATCCTCATTGTCTGTGAGGATAAACGCATACCAATACCCATTATGTGATACGAAAACGAAGGCATCTTCCCGGAACTGATCTGCGTATTTCTTATCCTTCGCCATTGTTGATTTCATGAAGTCTTTCAAGACAGTCATGGCCCCGTAACCATAGCTCTCGCCCAGAAAGAGACATTCGCTACCGTATCCCACGTGCGCAAAGTAACTCCGGAATACTTCTGGTAATCGCTCAACGCCCTGTTTCTCCATCAGCGTTTGAATCTCCTGCGCCGTCCACCCGCTCACTTTGTTGGGATACACCAGATGGCTGGCGATCAGCTTTTTGGCAAATTCTTCTCCAAATGAGGTCATTTCGCCTTACTCCAATTTATACACGTCATCGGCGTTGTTGAATAAATGGTCCCGATACAATAGGGATCATGACAAAGAAAAAGCGAGATGTAAAAGCAAAGCAAGCCAACTATCGGATTCGCAATTGGTCAGCGTACAACCAAAGCTTGAAGCAACGGGGATCAATCACCCTGTGGATCAGCGAAGAAGTCCTGGCAAACTGGCATCCGGAACCGGAAGGGCGGCGACCTCGTGGGGGACAGGTCCAGTACTCAGATCAAGCCATTAGGTGTCTGCTCATGTTGAAGGCAGTCTATCGCCTAGCCTATCGTCAAACGGTTGGGTTTGGACAATCGGTGATGGATTTGTTAGGGGCTGGTGTCCGCGTGCCGGATTACACGACATTGTGTAAACGGAGCGTGGATCTGGGCGTGAGCCTGCCGACAAGCAAGCCGGAGGAGCCGAAACACATTGTGGTCGATAGTACCGGGCTGAAAGTCTACGGTGAAGGCGAGTGGAAAGTCCGTCAACACGGCTCCAGCAAACGCCGCACCTGGCGCAAATTGCATCTGAGCGTGGACGAAAGCAGCCAAGAAATCCAGGCATTGGCACTGACAGAAGCGGGAGTAGACGATGCTGAAGCCGGCAAGCAGTTGCTGCGAGATACGCCGGGCGAGATTGAGCAACTCAGCGGTGATGGCAGTTATGACAAAGCCAAGTTCTATGCGGCTTGCACCCAGCGCAAGGTGAAACACATCGCCATCCCCCCGCGACGGAATGCCAAAATCTGGCAGCATGGCAACTGCAAACAAGCCCCGCTGCCCCGTGACCAGAACCTGCGCCGGATTCGGCAGGTCGGACGCAAGCAATGGAAGATCGAGACGGGCTATCATCGACGCTCATTAGCCGAAACTGCCGTGTTTCGCTTCAAGATCATCTTTGGGAATGGCTTGAGCGCACGCACCCTGCATCGGCAAATCACAGAAGCACGTATTCGAGGCGCGGCACTCAACCGCATGACCCAGTCCGGGTATGCCTGACAGCTATCGTGTGGCTTAGCCTCAATCCCTCTCAGGACAGCTACGCTCAGCGCGTGTATTCATTCAACAAAGCCGGATTATAGTATAATCTTAGCAAGCATCACACATGGATGAGGATGCACAATGATCAATCTGCCGGAAACCGTTGCCCTGCCGATGAAAGCGGATGAGGATGGTAACATCCGCATCAGCGGCACACGGGTCACATTACACAGCATCATTAGCGCCTATAAGTTGGGCGATAGCCCGGAGGCCATCCAGGAGGGATTCCCCACA
The DNA here is from genome assembly GCA_963772595.1 of uncultured Chloroflexia bacterium. Classification (GTDB taxonomy): domain Bacteria; phylum Chloroflexota; class Anaerolineae; order Aggregatilineales; family Phototrophicaceae; genus CAVYXZ01. The sequence continues at coordinate 1,785,820 of CAVYXZ010000007.1, forward strand.
GTTCCCCTGGCCGATGTCTATGCGGTCATCAGCTATTATCTCGCTCACCGTGAGATCGTCGATGAACATATGCGGCAGATTGACGAGGAAGGCCAACATATCCGGCAGGAATGGGAAGCTCGCTATACTCCTGAACAAAAGGCCCGTACCGAACACTTCCGCAAGCTGCTGGCTGAAAAACGCGAGTTGCAGGAACTCGTAATGCGCTTTGCCGCCGACGAGAATTTCAATGGACACCTGTTGGCCGGTCTGAGGGCGCGACTCCCAGATGTAGACATCGTGCGGGTGCAGGATACCGAGATGTATGAAGCCGCCGATCCAGATTTGCTCGCATGGCTGGCCCAAGAAAATCGCATCCTGCTCAGCCATGATGTCCAAACCATGCCTGGTTACGTTTATGAGAGGGTGCGTGCAACTCTGCCAATGCCAGGCCTGGTCATCGTTCAGGAGACAATCGCCCGCGGGAAGCTGCTGGACGAGCTTGAGGTGGTCCTCGGCGCTGGCAGGCCCGAAGACTTCGAGAACGTCATTCGTTATATCCCCATGGGCTAATCATCTGGCCCCAGCTCTTTAAGATGTGTCTGCTTCTGTACTTCGCTTGTTATATCAGGCGCTTTGCTGAGTCTGGGTGGGTTGCCAGTGTAAGAGCATCATCTGTCCGGCGTGGAGGGTCAGGCTGGCATAGGGGCTGCTGTCGGTAATCTGCAAACTCAACTCGGTACAAGCCTACACCTACACGCTTCTGAATCACCCCGACCTGTCCGCGCAAGAGCTTGTGCGCCGGGATGTCCGCCAGCAGCGCGATCCGCTCTCCCTCAAAGAAATCGGCGAGCGTCACCGTCATCTGGTCGGCACGCACATCCACCACGTCCAGCGTCTTGCCATCGCGGTCAAACAATTCAACGATAAACACAGCATCCGCATGGTCATAGGCTTCAACAATCGCCCCTTCTGTCCCGGCATGGAGCGTATCGCTCAGGTCTTCAGTGAGTATCACACTGTCAAAGGGTCGCATCATTCTACCTTTCATCTAAGGGATATGCCGTCACCAGCGCAGGGACGGTTTCGCCCTTCTCAATTTTCCATACACTTCGGACTTGCGGATTTCGCTGATCCGGCGTTTCTAATTCACCCTCTATATTGTAGTGGATACCATAGGATGTTTCACGGGTGCTGGCAATTTCATGTGCCAGAGCGTGCTGTTTGAGCGCCGTCGCCAGCCTATCCCCTGTTTCCATTGTAAAGCCAAACGCGATGAAAAACTGCGCTTTGGGTTTACCCTGTTTGCTCGTCAGGTCGAGCAGGTAGCGGGTTATCTTCGCTTCTGGCACAATCGCCTGATCGACGTTGCGCAGCTTAGCCATCCAGCCCCAACTCCTTGAGATAGGCCTGCATCTGCGCTTCGGCATCCGCCAGTTTGCCACGCAGGTCCCGGATTTCGACGTTAACAGCCGTCATGTCCACCGGTGGTTCCAGTTCGAAGACGTCCACATAACGCAGAATGTTCAGGTTGCACTCGTTATTGATCTCATTCTGGTTGGTTTGGTCCGTCATAGTTCCAACTTGCTTTTGTACTGGCATAAGTGAGAAGTTACTGTCAGTATGCCTGCTTCCATTATCGCATACGCAACCAGCATGAGCTAACAGAAAATTTTCTAGCATTTCTAAATGCTGGCTTGCACAAGCAACTTTTATGTATAAATTTGATAACTTCCGGTTTCTCGGGATGACAGATGTCTAAATGCGCTTGACCACGCACGCCGGAATTTTCTATTGTCACAGTTTGACTCCGTAGTATTCTGGTTCATTATCTGCGGGCGAAATGGGAATATGGATATACAAGTCTTATGGCAGATGATTTTTATTGCGATGAAGTACTGTCAGGAAATACCAGTGTTCAGAAAGCGATGGAAACCTCGAATGTCCTGGCCTTTCATCACACACGACCGTCCTACCCGGTACACATCGTCGTCATCCCTAAGCAGCACATCAACTCATTGATCGCCTTAGATGATACCAATAACGACCTGCTGCTTGAGATGATGAATGTTATCAAACAGGTTGCTCAAGATGTCCTGAGTGAATACGGCGCATGTCGTGTTGTAACGAACCTCGGAGATTACCAGGACTCAGAACACCTGCATTGGCATGTTGTTTCCGGGGAGAGGTTGAAATAATTGTCTGTTTTCGCCGTAAAACTACCAATCCGACCCTGAAATTTTCCAGGGGTTGAAGAGTTGGGGTGTGCTAGGCTGTTTGTGCGGACGTAAAACTGGAGCAAACAGAGGATGCACGTGGAGCCTGAAACATCGCAGGAAGAACAGACCGAATGATGGCGTCAATCTGGTGGATCTCTCACGGACCCTGCTCAGGATCGTTGCGCGCCTACCCAAAAACGAGTATAGTGATGAGAAGACAATCGGAACGGCGACGCCAGGCCGAAGTGCAGCAACACTCCGACCCGGCTGACCCCGCGAGTGACAGAATCCACATCGCCGGGCTGAGACGCATTGTACAGTATGCGCCTTGCTTCTGCGTAGGAACTCGCGGAAGCAGGGCGTTTTTCGTTCAGCGGAAAGGAGGACAACATTATGGCAAGAACACTCAAGCGCCCTGAAACTGCGCCGATTGATCCGTATAAAGCGCAACCCCTGCCCCTCGGCAAGCCGGTCTCGGTGTACTATCGCCAATCCTCGGAGGGACAGATCGGCAACATCTCTACTACGCTGCAAACGGTTGATATGGTCGAACACCTGATGCGCCAGGGCTGGCCGCGTGAAAAAATCCACATGATCGACATGGACGCGGGCATCAGCGGTACGAAGCCGAATTCTTCGACCAGGCTCTGCACCGTCTGGATCAGGTCCAGCATGAAATCCGCGTCGGCGGCACTGAGCGCGGCGAAGCTGTCCCGTGCGCGTTTGGGGATCAGCAGGACATGAAAGGGATAGCTGGGCCGGGGATGGGTGAAGGCGATGAGAGTCTCGGTCTCGCGCAGGCGGTCTACCGGAATTAGGAAGCTCATGTGCGCCAGAACCCAACCAAGGCAGCGCCCGGCCAGCGGCGAGCGCGCGACACGCAGCAGCATGGCCTATAAGGGAAGCTCAAGTTCAATTTCGTCGCGCAGCGGAATACCATCCTTGCCATAGAGCGGAATCTCCGGCTTGATTTTGCGCGACTCATCGAGCGCGTTGGGATGAACCGCCACCAGCCGGAAACCGCGTTTTTGATAGAAGCGCAGCGCGTGCAGGTTGTCGTTGGTGGTAATCAACCACAGGCGGGTGCAGCTTTCCGCAACAGCGACCTCACGCACAGCCTCGATCAAAGCGGTCCCGATTCCCTGACCTTCATGCAGGCTATCGATGGTCATGATCTCGCAGTCTTCTGCATCCAGGCGATAGGTGATCAGCCCGACAGGCTCGTCGCCCTCCATGGCGACAAAGCCCGGCAGCAGATGCGCCAGGTAGGCCTGACCCCGGCTCACCACCCGTGTGGACCCCCAGTGATCGTCCAAAAATTGGGCGACCCAGTTCCGGTCCTCTCGCTCGATGGCGCGGAGAATGAAATCTCCCATAGCAGCTCCTTCAGTGTCCCGCAGCGCCCAGTGTTGTAGTATAGCGATTCTTAGGCCTCTGTCGCCACAATTAGAACGTCTGAGCGCGAAATTTATGCTACACTGTGGGCCAGAAGGCCCGAACAAAGGGAGTTTTTCGTGACAATTCGTCTGCTGCATTTTGCCGACGTGCATATCGGCGTCGAGAATTATGGCCGCACCGACCCGGAGACCGGCCTGAGCAGCCGCGTGCGCGATTTCCTGCGGCGTATGGACGAGATGATCGACTACGCCCGCGAGCACGAGGTCGATCTGAGCATCTTCGCCGGGGATGCTTTCAAGACGCGCAATCCCAACCCGACCTTCCAGCGCGAGTTCGCCTGGCGGGTGCGCGAACTGAGCGAGCTGGCCCCGCTGGTGATGCTGGTGGGCAATCACGACCTGCCGCCGAACGTGCTGCGCGCCTCCAGCATTGAGATTTACGATACGCTGGCCGTGCCCAATGTCTGGATCGCCAGTGAGTACGAAGTGCGCAGCGTCGAAACCGCAGGCGGCCCGGTGGCGGTCGGCGCCGCGCCCTACCCGATCCGCGCGCGGCTGCTGCAAGAGGCCAACACCGCCGGGATGACCATCGCGCAGATCGACGCGCTGCTGCAAGAGCAATTGACCGAGTATCCTCGACGATCTGGCGACCGAGGCCGATCAATATGACATGCCGCGCGTCCTGACCGGACACTTCACCGTCAGCGGCGCGGTGCAGGGCAGCGAACGCGGTATCATGCTGGGCCGGGACGTGATGGCCGACCTGGCCTCGGTGGCCCGATCCGCGCTGGGATTACGTGGCGATGGGCCACATTCACAAGCATCAGAACCTGACGCGCGACCGCGAGGAGGCGCCGCCGGTGATCTACAGCGGCAGCATGGAACGCATCGACTTCGGCGAGGAAGGCGATCCGAAAGGCTTCTGCTGGGTGGAACTGGACCGCGGCAGCGGCGACCTGGGAGTTCGTGCGCGGTGGATGCCCGGCCTTTCGTGACGCTGCGCGCCGACCTGCGCGAGAGCAATGACCCACTGCCGACCTGCTGGCCGAGATCGACCGGCACAAGCTGGATGACGCGGTGGTGCGGCTGCTGGTCGATGTCTCGCCGGAGAACGAGACGCACCTGAACGAACTGGTCATCCGCGATGCGCTGCGCCGGGCCGAGGTCTATCACCTGGCCGGGCTGCGCAAAGAGGTCGAACGCAGCGGACCGCGCGCGCCTCGGGGGCAACCCCGAAGGGCTGACGCCGGAGCAGCTTCTGGAACGCTACCTCATCAGTAAGGAGACCCCGCGCGAACGCCGCGCCGAACTGGCCGAAGCCGCGCAGCAGGTCTTCGACGCGGTGGATGGAATCTGAACATACTGTCACTGCGCTGCTCAAGTAATCAACTGCTTCACTGATTTTCCAGCGGTAGGCCCCACAGCGCCAGGGTTCCGTCTTCGAGGGTGACGGCCACCCGCCTGCCATCAGCTGACCAGGCTGCCCCACCGCTGCGGTAGGTGTCCTCGATTGGCCGCGGCAATGGCAGGGAATTGAGCGCATTGGAGTCCGCCACGCCATACAAGCGCAGCATGGTTTGGGGTCGCCCGGTCTCGTTGAAATCAGAACTGGCGCTACTGTAGCAGGCAAAGCCCTGCGACGGCCATACCCGCGCGATATTGCCCCGCAGCCTGTAATTGTCCACCACCTCACCCCGTTCAACGTCGTATACGTAGGTCATGTTGTCACGCAGCGTGTAGACCAGGCGTCCATCAGGCAGAAACTGAGGTGTCCCGGCAGTGACGACAAAATCCGGCGCGCCCAGATCGGCCAGAGGCTCCTCATGATCGAAGCTATAGACACGGGTCATATCGTCCCAATCGCGGATCAACCAGCGTAAGCCCGTCGTCTCCGACCAGAGGATGCGGCTGTTCGCATAGTTCGCAGTGCCGGATAGGTTCTCCACTGGTGAAGGCCAGTAAGCGACTTCGTCGCCGCTGCTGCTGTCCCATACATAGACATCCCCGCTGCGCAGGATGACTGCGATTTGCATGCCATCGGTTGACCATGCCAGCCTGAAGGGGGCATCAACCTCAATCACGAGGGGCAATTCTTCACGCAAGCCCCAGAGTTCGACCGCGTCCGATTTCGCCAGCGCCAGACGGTCAGCATCCGGCGACCAGGTCAGGCTGTTGATGGCATCGTCGCTGGTGATACGCTGGAACAACTCGCCATCGTCGTTCCAGATGAACACCCTCGCGTTCCCAAAGGGGTCATCCCCGTAGCGCGTTGCCAACAGTGTGCCGTCAGGTGACCAGACGGCTTCGAGTTGTCGATGCGGGTGTAAATCCAAGGCAGCCGCCGCGTCCCCACTGCTGGTATCATACGCGACCAACGTGCCCCACTGATAGGCATACAGATAGCTGCCATCAGGCGCGAGGACAAACTGCTGCGCCTGGCCCGCCGCGATAAATCGCTCGCTTTCAAGTTGAGCGTTCCAGACGTGGAAGCCTTCCTTGTAGTAATCCTGGTAGACTGCAAAGTGGGATCCATCGGAGGACCATGTCGGATCGGCCCCTGGCGGGAGTGTCTGGAGGATTTCGCCGTCGCTGACCGCTCGAATCTCCACCTGACCCTGTTCGCCTTCACCCACATCGACTGCAATCTGCGTGCCGTCGGGTGACCAGGTCGCACTTTTCACTTGCGCAGAGTTATCCACCTCGTCCGGGGGCAGAAGCGGGACAGGCTGTGATCGGTTGGGAGACCACTGCAAAACCTGTACAGGATAGGCTGCATCGGCATCCGTATCGCCTCTGGGACCTGCCGTATCACTGTACAGAAACAGCAGTCGGGTCCCGTCTGCTGACCAGAAGGCCTGATCCCGGTTATGCAGGATGTCCGTTTGCCGCATCTCGACTAAATCCTGATAGGGAGACATCACGCGCAGGTCGCTGTAAATCGTGGTGTTCATGCCTTCGGAGATGAAGCCATCGTTGATGATCGCCAGCCGAAGTCCGTCCGCTGACCATGCGATGTGGCTGATATCCGGTATTTTAGGATACCACCAGCTCACCGCAGTCCGTTCGATATTCCATACGCGCAGCCCATCGGCATAGCCGACAGCCAATGCACGCCCCTCCGCCGACCAGCTCAGGCTGCTTGCCGCGCTCTCATCCGGCAGCATTAGAGCCGAATGCAGTTCAAGGTTACTGGCGTCGTACAACCAAACGCCCCGGCTGCTGGCGACGGCGAGCAAGGAACCATCCGGGCTGACTTCGAGATCATTAACGACGCCGCGTTCAATCCGGCCCAGGAATTCAAACTTCGGCACGGCGGTCAAACAAGCATCAAGCCTGTCTTCAGTCTGAGCCACAGCAGGCAAGAAAGAAAGGAGACCCCAGAGCAACATGATCCCAGCGTGCGGCAACAACCGTTTTTTGTGCATAAACTGATCCTCTACGTAGTAGGGTAATATAGGTTACTGTCAATCCACATGGAACAGCGTTTCCATCTCGGTCCACCAGTTGCCCTCCAGGCTGCCGGACGAGTCGCCCTGGACCGGCTGCTGCATGGGGTCGCAGAGCGCCCACCACTCGTGCGTCTTCGGGTCGGCGGCGATCAGGGCCATATCCGCCTCAAAGTCGTCGCCCACGTACTCCATATAAGAGAAGAGCAGGCCGTCCCAATGGTAAATGCTGTAATTGCGGATGTTGGCCTTGTGGATGGTCTCCAACACCTCTGGCCATACGTCTGCGTGCAGGCGCTTATATTCGTCATAGGCCTCTGGTTTCAGCCTGATGATCTGCCCGATTCGTTTGACTGGCATGCGTTCGCCCTTTCTGGCATTCGTTGGTCGGGGCAGATATTATCGTGCTTGATGCCAAATGTCAGGGCATCCGCTAGAGTATTCCAGATAGATGACAGGCAAAGGACAATCGACCCATGACACTCAGTATCCAGCAGGTGATTGATCGCATTCTGGACGAGGCCCACGTCGCGCCCCTCGCGCAAAGCGTTGATACCATTAAGGGGGGCAATCCGGCGCAGCCCGTGACCGGCATCGTCAGCACCTTTCTGGCGAGCACGGCGGTGCTGCAAAAGGCGGCGGACCTGGGCGCGAACCTGGTCATCACTCACGAAGGGCCGTTCTACAAGCACCAGGAGGACACGGAATGGCTGACCGGAGACCCGGTCTACGAGGCCAAACGCCGTCTGATGGAGGCACACGGGCTGGTCATCTGGCGCTTTCACGATTACTGGCATCGCACCCAGCCCGACGGCGTCTTCACCGGTATGTGCCGGGCGCTGAGCTGGCAGGATTACGTGGACCCGACCAACCCGGTCCTGCTGAAATCTGCCTGAAACCCCATTGGCGACACTGGTCCAGCATCTGAAGACGCGGCTGGGGGCCGACACGGTCGCGGTCATGGGCGCGCCGGACATGGCCTGCCAGCGAGTCGCCTTGATGGTGGGCTTCCCCGGCGCACAGCGGCAGATCGAAGCGCTGCGCCAGGGCATCGACGTGCTGGTCACAGGCGAACTGCATGAGTGGGAAACGGCAGAATATGTCCGCGATGCGCTCTACGAGGGCCAACCGCAGGCCCTGATCGTGCTGGGCCACGCGGTCAGCGAGGAAGCGGGCATGGCCTACCTGGTCGAGTGGCTGCAAGCCAGGCTGCCGGATATTCCTATCCAGCATGTGCCGACCGGCAGCCCCTTCCGCTTCGAGTAATTACCCGGCCTTACCAGGCGTAGGCCTTGGGCGCTTCACCGCCAGGGCCTGGGAAAATTGCATCCAGCTTGTCCAGGACATCCTGGTCCAGTGTAATTTCTGTGGCGCGGACCGCACTTTCGAGCTGCTCAAGGGTGCGTGGCCCGATAATGGGGGCCGTGACGATAGGATTGTGCAGCAACCAGGCCAGGGCGACCTCACCGGGAGGATGCCCAATCTCGCGGCACAGATCTTCGTAAGCCTGCAACTTCTCGCGCTTTTCTTCAACCTCTTTGGCGAAGTTCTCGTTACTCCGCCGCCCGGACGCTGCCTTTTCCAGCGCACCACCCAGCAGACCACCCGCTAAGGGACTCCAGGGGATCAGCCCCAGGCCATAGTGGCGGCAGGCCGGAATGACTTCAAGCTCAATCTGGCGATTGTCCAGATGGTAAATGCTTTGCTCACTCACCAGGCCCAGCATACCGAGCTTTTCGGCTTCCTGACAGGCGGTGGCAATATCCCAGCCCGCAAAATTGCTCGACCCGACATAGACCACCTTCCCCTGCTGGATCAGGCTGCCAAATGCTTGCCAGGTTTCGGCCCAGGGACAGTCCCGATCAATATGGTGCATCTGGTAGATGTCGATCCAATCCGTCTGTAAGCGCCTTAGGCTACCCTCACAGTGCTTGCGAATCTTGTAGGCCGAGAGGCTTCTGCCATCAGTGTTGACCTCAGGCAAATTCGCCTTGCGTTTCACAGGATTGTAAACTTTCGTCGCCAACACTACGGCATCACGGCGGCCACCGCCGGTCGCAAACCAGTTGCCGATGATCTCTTCCGTGCGGCCATTCTCCTCCGACCAACCATAGACATCCGCCGTGTCAAAGAAGTTGATGCCCAATTCAAGCGCACGGTCCATGATTGCGAAGCTGTCTTCCTCGGAGGTATGCCAGCCGAAGTTCATTGTTCCCAAACACAGATTGCTGACCAGTACACCATGTTTACCCAGACGCCGATGTTCAACTGCCATTGGATTTGATCTCTCTCGATATTTTTCACCAACGGCTAATTGTGCTCGATTTCGGCGCGCCTGATACCGTTCCAGTACAGAGATCATGATTTGCAGGTGTCGAATGTCGCAGGACACGGCCATGACCCGCAAGATAACGAGCTGCTGTGCAATGGACAAATACCTGGGGGCAGCGCTTTGGGGCCGACGAAAACGCCGGGTTCAGCTTACGAGAAAGCCGCCATCGACCGGTAACACGGTGCCGTTAATCATCGCCGCCTGCTCACTGAGCAAGAAGACGACTGCTTGTGAAACATGTTCTGGCTGCGCAAAATGCCCCAGTGGAATGCGCGCTTTCATCGGGTCGCTCTTGGCCGGATCGCTCCAGGCACGTTTGCCAAGCGGTGTCATGACAACCGTTGGATTGACGGCATTGACCCGGATCCCATAGGGACCGAGTTCGAGCGCCATCACCCTTGTAAGCTGATCCAGAGCGCCTTTGGAAGCACAGTAGGCGGTATGGTCCGGCAGCGCGCGCATCGACGCTTGACTGGAGACATTGACGATTGCGCCCCCCGCCGCGCGGGCGATCATGCCTTCCGCGACAATTTGCGAGACGATCAGCACCGCGCGCACATTGACCGCCATGATTTCGTCGAAGGCTTCGACAGTAGTTTCCATAAAGGACTGCAAGATGTTGATCCCGGCATTGTTGACCAGGAGATCAAATTCGCCAGCGCTTCGAACTGCCGCTTGCGTCGCCTGGACATCGGCCAGATCAACGGCAATCGTCCTGCACGCGAATTCCGCCTCCAGCGAGTCGAGATCCTCCTGGCTCCGGCTCAGCGCTGTGACACGCGCATTGCAGTGCGTAAGTTCGCGCACGAGGTCGCGTCCGATGCCCTTGCCCGCACCGGTCACAAGCACGCGCTGGCCTGCAAGATCAACCTGGGTCGCCATATGATTCCTTTCTGGTAAACTGCTTGCCGCATACCCTGCACGGCCTCACGCAGCGGAGCTGTGCCTTCTCATTGGGGCGTATCACCAGCATCAGTATAGCGAAAAATCTCTGCTATCACCGCTGGACACGTTTCCTTACCGGCGCTAGACTTACCACAGATGTTCTAGCGGACACGGCACGCCGTGTCCCTACTGCTAACTCGCTTATTGACCATCGATTAGAGACTCTCCATGCTCCCGATTCGCCTGGAACTCAAGAACTTTCTGCCCTATCTCGCGCCGGACCCGATCTTTTTCGAAGGCGTGCATCTGGCCTGCCTGACCGGCCCGAACGGCGCGGGCAAGTCCTCGCTGCTGGATGCCATCACCTGGGCGCTGTGGGGCAAAGCGCGGGCGCGCTCCGACGAGGACCTGATCCACCTGGGCCAGCAGGAGATGTACGTTCAGTTGGACTTCGAGCAGGAAGGCCTGATCTACCGCGTCATTCGCAAACGGACCCGCCGCCAGCGCAGCACCGGCACGCTCGACCTGCTGGTGCAGGGTGAGGACGGCGATTTCAAGCTCATCAGCGAAGCCGCCATGCGCGCCACCCAGGAGCGCATCAACGCGCTGCTGCGGCTGGATTACGAGACCTTCGTCAACTCGGCCTTCTTGCAGCAGGGCAAGGCCGATGCCTTCACCACCAAGACCCCGCGCGAACGCAAGCAGATCCTCAGCGACATCCTCGGCCTGGACCGCTGGGAGCGCTATGAGACCTATGCCAGGGAGCATCTGCGCGAGTTGGAGAAGGAACTGGCCGTCTACGACCTCAGTATCCAGGAGATCGACAAGCAGTTGGCGCAGGAGTCCGCGCTGGAAGCTGCGCTCCGGCAGGCTGAGCAGCAGCAGGTTGAGGCCCGCGAGCGTCTGGAAGCCGCTGAGGCCCGGTTGGAGGAGGTGGCACAGGTCCCGCATGATCTGGAGACCGCCCGCCAGCAGCGTGCCGCCGCCGACCGCCGTGTGCGGGAACGTGAGCGCGACATCGACAGCGCCCAGGCGGAGATCGACCGGCATCAGGCCCGCTTGGCCGAGTATGACTCCGTGATCGCGCAGCGCGAGGAGATTGAGGCCGGATACGCCACGCTGCAATCGGCCCGCGAAGTGGACCGCAGCCTCTACGACAAGATGCAGCAGGTGGGCGAATTTGACCAGCAGCAGCAGGCACTCGAAACGCAGATTCAGGCGGCCCGCGCCGAACTCCAGGGCGAGGCCCGGACTCAGCAGGCGCTGATTGCCCAGTTTGAGACCACGCTGGCCCAGCACGCTGATCTGGATCTGGACTCGGTCCAGGCGGAGATCGCATCCCTGCGCGAGCTGGAAGACGAACGCACGGCGGTGCAGCAGATGCTCAGCGCATTGGGTGAGGAACGCGCTGAGAAATCCGCCACCAATGAGGCGCTGCGCACGGAGATGAACAATCTCAAGCAGCGGCTGGACCAGTTAGAACAGGCCGACGGCGCGGTCTGCCCGCTCTGCGGCCAGAAGCTGGACGAGAAGCACCGGGCGAAGATGGTCGCGGAATGAGCGCCGAGGGCACGGCAGCAGGGCGATACCTGGCGCGCCAACCGGGGCCGGATCGAGGACATTGCCGGGGAGATCGACGGCGCAGTCAGCAGCGCATGACCACGATAGACCAGGAGCTGCGGCGCTTGCAGCCGCTGATGGAACGTGCCGGGCAGCTTCAGGCTCAGGCGGATACGGTGGCCGAGGCCGAGGCCAGGCTGCAAGCGGCTCAGGCAGAACTGGCCGCCGTCGAGACTCTGCTGGCCGCCGAATCTTACGCTCAGGATCTGCGCGAGCAGTTGGCGCAGTTGGAGTCACAGCGGGCAGCAGTGGGCTACGACCGCAGCTCGCATGAAGAAGCGCGCGAGGCCCTGGAGACCTTCCAGGCTTACGAGAAGCGTCAGAGCGAACTGGACAACGCACTGCAATCGCGGCCCGATACCGAAGCGCTGCTGGAGGGCGCGCAGAATCGCAAGGCGCGCAACGAAGCCGCCCTGCAAGAAGAGGTCGAACAGATTGAAACACTGGAGGGCGAGATCGCCCAGTTGGAGACCCTGCTGGCAGAATATCAGGCCCGCGACGAGGAAGTGCGGGCGCAGCGCAGCGCCGAACGCGCAGCACATGGTCGGCTGGTGACGGCACAGCAGGAACTGAACGCCCTGGAGAGCCTGCGTGAACGCAAGACACAGTTGGAAGCGCGGGTCGAGGAGACGCGCTACGAAGAGGGCTTATATAAGGATCTGGTGCTGGCCTTCGGCAAGAACGGCATCCCGGCCATGATTATCGAGACGGCCATCCCCGAACTCGAAATCGGCGGCCAACGACCTGCTCAAGCGCATGAGCGATGGCCGCATGACCCTGGGCTTCAACACCCAGCGCGAGAAGAAGACCGGCGGCATGGCCGAAACGCTGGACATTCAGATCGCCGATGAACTGGGCGCGCGCGATTACGAGATGTACAGCGGCGGCGAGGCCTTTCGCATCAACTTTGCCATTCGCGTGGCCCTGTCGCAGATGCTGGCGCGGCGGGCCGGGGCGCATTTGCGGACGCTGTTCATTGACGAGGGCTTCGGCACGCAGGACGCCGCCGGACGCGACCGGCTGGTCGAGGCGATCACCGCCATTCAGGACGATTTCGACCTGATCCTGACCATCACGCACATCGACGAACTGCGCGATCACTTCCCGGTGCATATCGTGGTCGAGAAGACTCCCAATGGCAGCCGGGTGAATGTGCGCTAAGGTCAAGCAATTCAACGCAAAGGCGCAAAGACGCGAAGCAGTTCAAGGGCAAAGGCTTTGACGCAGTGGCGCGGAGAACGCAGAGTTTCGCAGAGGATTAGATTTCATCGCCTTTTTGCTCTCCTGTTTCGGATTTGCTGCGTACTTGAGCAAGATGCATTGTGGTCGAAAACATCCCGTCCAACTACTGATTGAGTGCGTGCCAACGGTGAGTACAAGAAGCAAAAAAGCTGGCTGTATAGTCATTATCGCTTTGCATATCATCGGCGTGATTCTGCTGTGGCTCTTTTTTAGCGGCCAGTTCATGAACATTACCCTCGGTTGGTTCTCGCTTATACACGATGACAACGCCGACTGGACACCTGAGCGCATTGAAGACTCCCTGAGTGTCTCTATTCCTCAAGATGCGGTCAATGTGAGCTACGATGGCGAATGGGGTCGGCTAACTGTGCTTAACCTTTCGTTTCAGGCCACAGCAGCATCGATGGACGCATTTACCAGTCACCTTTGCTTCGGAAGATTGCATCCGCACTACGACCCGTTCAATGCAATCAACCTATTTACGCCAGTTGATTACGAGTTCGCAGCATACATCAATATGACTTAGCGAGTGCGTCTCCCCTATTATTCTTATTCTCCAAACGCCCCCGATACGCTGTTTGGCATTCGCTGTAACCGCCCTCTACCTGAAGGCGGCTTCTTCCAATTCTCTGTAGACAAATCGGATTCTCAGATTTACGGATTGCGTATGTTTTACGGCATCAGTATGAATCCATTTCGAAACCTGGATCAACGGTTTCCTGCTTCTCCTTTTCTGCTGCGCGGCCTTTGGCTCTTTGGTGAGGAATTGGTAACTGACCTGGACTTTTGCATTGAGGTTGATCCCATTGAATATGCGCTCTCGGCAACTGAACTCAGTGGAAGTACAGTAGAAATATCAATGGGTGGTCGTTTGTTACCTTCTGCCCACGTTAATGAAAACGGTCATTTGCGCATGGATGATTCCGCTGTCGAGAATGTGGACCAGTATTTTAGCTATTGCTATGACACCCGTCAGCTTGAATTGGGTCGCCACATACTCACAATAAACGTCACAACAACGCAAGGCGACGACCACGAGTATTCAATACCCATCGTCACACAATAAATCAACTGACAAAGACGTCCGCTGGAGCAAATGCCCGTACCTATTGTACGAAACTGCCCATAGTCCATGCTACAATAGAGCCGAATTTAGTATGAGGTTATCCAGTTATGGCCGCACTAAACATTCACGAGAAAGTTGTCACTGAACTTGACAATCTACGCGACGAGGATGTTGAACAAGTTCTGGACTACTTACTCATTCTAAAGGCTGAGGCCGAGCACTTGGAAAAATACGATCCAGCGCAAGACCCTGTGTTGTCCGGGGAAGACCTGTTCGACGGTCCAGGCGATATGTCAAGCCGCGACGAAGAAATTTTGTATGCAGACAATAGGTGACACAGGTACATCATGGTTGACACACCGCAACTCAAGACGAATATGTCATTAGAAGAATTCAAGGCACTGCCGGAAAGCACCCAGCCGACAGAACTCATTCAAGGGGAGTTGATTGTGAGTCCTGCGCCCAAAGATCCGCATCAGCGCACGTCAATGCAAGCCCTGGCACACTTTGTCATATTAGGTATCAAGGCCGACATTCGTCACCAGCCCACAGACCTCTATCTTGATGGGAACGTCCTACAACCTGATATTTTTGTCGTGCTAGCCAGCAATCGGGAATGTATATTACGCGAGGACGGTTACTGGTATGGCCCACCCGATCTCGTGATTGAAATCGTCTCTCCATCTACCGAACGGCGTGACCGAGGGGCCAAGTTCGACATCTACGAAAAGAGCGGTGTTCGAGAATACTGGCTAATCGACACTCTGGCGCAATATATCGAAGTTTATACACACGACGGCAGCAAATTCGCCCGCTACGGCGTCTTTGGGCCAGAGAGCAGCTTCACCTCCCCGGCACTGAACAACAGGAAATCAGCAGTCGGCGCGATCCTGGGGCAGCAGTCCGAGGCATGAGCGCGCATCCCCATGCGGGCCGACTCTACGCCTCGGTGACGGAGGCTATCGGGCAGACGCCGCTGGTCGAACTGGCGCGGCTGACACGCGGTCTGGACGGGCGCATCCTCGCCAAGCTGGACTACCTCAACCCCGGCTTCTCCAAGAAGGACCGCATCGCTTTGCAGATGATCGACGAGGCCGAAGCCGCCGGGCTGCTCTCGCCGGGCGACACGGTGGTCGAACTCACCAGCGGCAACACCGGCACCGGGCTGGCGATTGTCTGCGCGGTGCGCGGCTATCACTTCGTCGCGGTGATGTCGCGCGGCAACTCAATGGAACGGGCGCGCATGATGACCGCCCTAGGGGCCGAGGTGGTGCTGGTGGATCAACTGCCGGATTCGCAGCCGGGGCAGGTCTCCGGGGCGGACCTGGAGCAGGTCGAGATCGTGGCGCAGCGTATCGTGCAGGAGCGTCACGCTTTCCGCGCCGATCAGTTCCACCTGGACGGCAGTTGGCGCGCACATTATCTGCATACCGGGCCGGAGATCATTGCCCAATCCGGCGGCCAGATCGACGTCTTCTGCGATTTCGTCGGCACGGCGGGCAGCTTCGCGGGCTGCGCAGCGGCCTTCAAGGAATATGATCCGGCGATCCGCTGCTACGTCATCGAACCGGAAGGCGCGGCGGTGCTGGCCGGTGAGGCGATCCGCTATCCCAATCATCGCATTCAGGGCGGCGGCTACAGCATGGCCGATCTGCCCTTCATCAAGCCGGAACATGTGGACGGCTATCTCCAGGTGAGCGACGACGAGGCGATCACAGTCGCCCGGCGGCTGGCGCAGGAAGAAGGTATCTTCGCCGGATTTTCGGCGGGGGCCAACGTGGCGATGGCGCTGCGCCTGTTGCAGACGGATTTCCCCGGAGCCAGCATCGCGGTGCTGATCTGCGACTCCGGCTTGAAGTATCTGAGCACCGATTTATGGCCGGAGGTTACCTTATGAATCCTGTTCGCGCAGTCGTATTTGGAGCCGGAGCGCGTGGCAATGCCTACGCTCAGTTCGCGCTGGATCACCCGGACGAACTGCGAATCACCGGCCGTTGCCGAGCCGAATATCGTTCCGGCGCGAGCGCTTTGCCGATATGCACGACCTCGGCAATGAGCAGACTTATACGACCTGGGAGGACCTGCTCAACAACGGCAAACAGGGTGATGTGCTCATCAACTGCACGCAGGATCAGATGCACATCGAATCGACTCTGGCGGCGCTGCACGCGGGCTACGATGTGCTGCTGGAAAAGCCGATGGCGCACACGCTGTCGGGCAGTATCCAACTGGTGCAGGCGGCGGAGCGCGAAGGCCGGCTGCTGCAAATCTGCCATGTGCTGCGCTACACGCCGTTTCTTCCAGACGCTGCGGCAGGTGCTTCAATCCGGCAGGCTGGGGCGCATCATCAGCGTCGATCACCGCGAGAATCTGGTCTTACTGGCACATGGCGCACAGCTTCGTACGCGGCAACTGGCGCAATCTGGAGACCTCCGCGCCGATGATCCTCGCCAAGTGCTGTCATGATCTCGACATGCTGTACTGGCTGATGGGCCAGGAGGTCTGCTGGCTGAGTTCTTTCGGCTCGCTGGCGCATTTCCACCCGGAGAACGCGCCGCAGCCCGATGTCCCGCTGCGCTGCACCGATGGCTGCCCGGTGGCGGACTCCTGCAAGTATGAGGCGCAGCGGCTCTACGTCAGCGACCGCGCGGGCTGGCCCTGGGATGTGGTGAGCTATGAGCGCAGCGCAGCGGCCCGGCTGGAAGCCCTGAAAACCGGCTGGTACGGGCGCTGTGTCTATCACTGCGATAACGACGTGGTCGATCACCAGACGGTCAATATGGAACTGGCCGATGGCGGTTACGGTCTCGCATGATTATGAACGGCCAGGGCTTCCGCGAGGGCCGGACCATGCGCTACGACGGTACGCTGGGCACCCTGACCGGCGAGTTCACCTCCGGCGGGCCACCGGCTGACCCTGCGCGACCATCGCAGCGGGGCTATCGAACGCATCCCCATCCCCGAACGCAGCGGCGGGCACGGCGGCGGCGACATCGGCATCGTGCAGGCTTTCCTCATGGCGCAGCGGGGCGAAGCGGGCGAGGGCCTGACGACAGCGCGCAAATCGCTGGAAAGTCATCTGCTGGCCTTCGCGGCGGAGGAGTCGCGGCTAACTCATCAGACGATTGACATGGCCGAGTTCCGCGAGCGCACATGGTATAATGAACTCAATGCGTGATGGAGCTTAAGCGATGGATGCCCCGACGATTCGAGAAAAACTCATCAACAAAATCCTGAACGACCTGGACGACGAGCAGGTAGGTGAAGTCTTGCGTTATACCGAAACACTGCAATCCTTCAAGCTGCCGGCGGATTACGACGAAGACAATGATCCGTCTGTAGGTTTCTTTACTGGTCCAGAGGATCTGGCAGAAAGAAGCGAAGAAATCTTGCGTGAGGAATTTGGCCGCCCACGTGACCAACGCCGGTAGGTAGGCAATGAGTTTGCCGATTGCTGATTCCAGCTTTGTTATTGCACTTGGAAATCGCGCTGACCGCTGGTACGCTGCTTGCTCCGAGATTAAGCGCAAAGAAGAGACTATGCTTCTTCCTCAGTCAGTACTGGCAGAAGTGGGTTATATGCTCGGCAGAGATGTCGGTAACATCGGGGTTGCGCAATTTCTTCGCAGATTATCAGAAACAAAATATCGACCTGTTCCGCTTGAAGAGCGGGATTTCATCCGAACTGCGCAAATTCTCGAACAGTATGCCGATACCCGCATCGATTTTGTTGACGCTACGATAGTTGCTGTTGCAGAGCGTTTTGAATTGACTCGCATCCTTACCCTCGACCGGCGCGATTTCGAAATTGTGCGACCTGCCCACGTAGCGCATTTTGAAATTCTACCCTGAACTAGGCAGCAGATCGCCTCTGGCGCTATACTGGACCCCAACGTATATGAACCTGATGGCGACTCGTGTCAGAGAACATTCTCAAGCAGATTAAGGATCTGAACATCAGACGGACACGGCGTGCCGTGTCCCTACAAAATGGCGCTTGCAGGCGGCAGCTGACGAAACGTGTTTCGGCCTTTGCGCCTTTGCGCCTTTGTGTTGGGCTCCTTATTTCCCTCGCCATCAGCGCGTGCAGCGGCGTGGCGCAGCAGGTCCTGCCGACGGACCCGCCCACGCTGACGCCCACCTTCACCGCCTCGCCCTCGAAGACGCCGGGGATCAACGATACGCCGACGATCACGCCCACGCCCATCCCAGTTTCGCCGACCGGCGGACCTTCGCCGACCTCGCTCTTTGGCGCGACCAGCACCCCGGCCCCGGATGAACCCACCGCGACTCGCGCCCTGAACCCCAACGCGCCGCGTATCGAGTTCTTCACCTCGGACGTGCTGGCAGCCGCGCCCGGCAGTTCGATCACGCTGTTCTGGTCCACGCGCAACACCAGCGGAGCCAGCATCTACCGGCTCGACAGCGGTGGCGAGCGCAGTCAGGTCTGGAATGTGCCTGCCGATGGCCGTCTGACTGTGCCGACCAGCCGCCGCGACCGGGGCCAAATCGTCTTTGTGCTGAGCATTGACGACGAGCCAGCGGTCGAAGAACGCCTGTCCATTCCGCTGTCCTGCCCAGACCAGTGGTTCTTCATCCCTGCGCCGGAGTCCTGCCCGGATTCGCAGCCGCAGGAGTCGCTGCTGTATGAAGAACGCTTCGAACGCGGGCGAATGCTCTATATTCACGAGACCAACGAGGTCTACGCGCTGTTCAACGACGGCTTCGACCCGGCCTGGACCGCCTTCGCCAACACCTACAACCCGGCGGTCAACCCGGAGAGCGAGCCGAGCTTCGTGCCGCCGCCCGGCTTCACCCAGCCGATTGCCATTCTCGGCTTTGTCTGGCGGCGTGACCGCGTGCGCAACCGCCTGGGGCTGGCGCTGGAACCGGAAGCCCGTTTTGACGGCACCTTCCAATCGGCAACCACGGCCTCCGGTGACAAAGAGCTTTACGTCAGCAGCGCGGATGGCACTGTGCTAGAGATGCTGCCGGACGGGGCCGCCTGGCAGATTATCACGCCGCCTTAAGCTTGATAGCGTATAATGCAGCCGCGATAATGGAGGAGACCTGAATGCTGCCCGAAACCGCATCATCCCGCAGTATGCGCTTTAAATCGCATGACGCTGCGGTCGAACCCGACCCGGAGGACGAACTGCGTGCCTCTATGCAGCAGATGGTGGCGGCGATACTGGATATTGAAGAAGTCGTGTTCGCGCCGGTTGAAGAAACCGATCTACCGCCCATGATGAGCGCCAACGACAGCGAGGTCGCCGCGCGTTTCCTGGGCCAACTGCGCCTCGATTCGGAAGTAGCCTACGAACAACTCGACCGTGCCTTCGCTGGGTTAGGTTATACGCCTATCTTCCGCGTGGAAGACGGCAAACATCTGGTGCTGGCGCTGCGTGGACGGATCGACCCCAGGCCGCGGCCCTGGTGGCCCAACCTGCTGCTCTTTGTTGTCACCGTCTTCAGCGTGCTGCTGGTCGGCATGGAACTGGCGATTCAGGAGATCGCCAACAGCAACCTCTTTCTGGCCCAGCGCATTTACAACGATTTCCCGGCCAATTTGATTTACGGCTGGCCCTTCGCTGCGAGCCTGCTGCTGATCCTGGGCAGTCACGAACTGGGCCATTATTTCGCAGCGCGGCGGCATGGCCTGGCCGTGACACTGCCTTATTTCATCCCGCTGCCCATCTTCAGCCTGCTGGGCACGCTGGGCGCGTTTATCCAGCTTCAGCAGCCGCTGCGCAACCGCAAGACCCTGCTGGATGTGGGCGCATCCGGCCCGCTGGTCGGCCTCATCTTCGCTGTGCCGATCCTCTTTATCGGGCTGGCATCCGCGCATACCGTACCGGTCGCGTCAGGCGGTCTTTACGAGGGCGATTCGCTGCTGTATGCCTTCGCCAAGATCGTCACCTTCGGCCAGTTTCTGCCCAACGGCGTCATCGACGTGAGTATCAGCAGCAGCCAGTTGGCCTGGGCAGGCTGGACCGGCCTGCTGGTCAGCGCGCTGAACCTGATCCCTATCGGCCAGTTGGACGGCGGCCACATCCTCTATTCGCTGCTGGGCGAACGGGCGCGCCTGCTGTATTACCCGCTGATGGTGGTGATGGGGCTGCTGGCCCTGGCCTCGCAGGTCTGGTTGTTCTGGCTGGTGCTGCTGCTGCTCTTTGGCCGGGTCTATGCGACACCGCTGGACATGATTACGCCGCTGGACCGGCCCCGCCGCATCCTGGCCGTCGTGACGCTGGTCATCTTCGTGTTGATCTTCGTCCCCGCGCCCCTGACCCAGACTTCAGCGCCTGAGACCCAGAGCCAGCAGCCCACCCCGACGATGGAATCGCGCGGGACAGTGCAGCTTCCGTCGGATACGACGCTGGTCCTGGGCGACAGCAACCTGTACCGTTAAGATGCAGCACTTCCTGGTGACGGCGGGTAATATCGGCGTGGGCAAATCCACCCTGACGGCGCTGCTGGCGAAGCGCTTGCAGTGGACTCCGGTCTTCGAGCCGCACAGCGATAACCCCTACCTGGCGGATTTCTATCAGGATATGAGCCGCTGGAGCTTTCATTCGCAGGTCTTCTTCCTGACCGAGCGCCTGGACCAGCATTACAAACTGGCGGCCTATCCGGGCAGCGTCATTCAGGACCGGTCGATCTACGAAGACGCCGAGATCTTCGCCTATAATCTCTATCTGCTCCAGCACATGGCTGAGCGCGAATACGCGACCTACCAGCGGCTGTATAAGGTCACGCGGGCCATGCTGCAAACGCCGGACCTGATCCTGTATCTGCGGGCCAGTATCGAGACGCTGCAAGCGCGCATTGCGCTGCGAGGCCGCGATTACGAGCAGGCCATGTCGGTCGATTATCTGACCCAGCTCTCCAACCTCTATGACCGCTGGGCCAGCAGTTTCACGCTGTGCCCGGTGCTGACGATTGAGTGTGATCCCCTGGATTTCGTGACCCGCCCCACCGATGTGGACCGCATCGCGGCGATGGTCGTGGATGCGCTAGCCTGACGCAACGCCATTAGATCGTGGGGATTTTAACCCCTACCAGGAGATGAGATCTCCTGGACCTCTCTAAGGTTGACAGTGCTTCTGTGCCAGGGGTCTTGACCTTGATTTTCTCTGCGTCTTTGCGCCTTTGCGTTGACTCTTTTTGACCTTGACCTTTAGCGGTCGATGAAACGATAGCCCACGCCGCGCAGAGTCAGGATGTATTCAGGGTGATTGGGGTCGCCTTCCAGCTTCTGGCGCAGATAGTGAATGTAGAGCTTGAGGCTGTCGATGGCGTCGGCGTATTCGTCGCCCCAGGCCTCCGTGACCAGTTCGTTGCGCGTCACCACCCGCCCGGCATTGCGCACCAGCACGCCCAGCAGATTGAACTCTTTGGGCGTCAGGTGTTTGACCTCGTTGTTGACCCGCACCTCGCGGTTCATGAAGTTGATTCGGAATTCGCCGTTGTTGAAGACCAGTTCTTCGCTCATGTTAGGACGCGGCGAGCGGCGCAGATGTGCCCGCACCCGCGCGACCAGTTCTTCATTGTCGTAGGGCTTGGTGACGTAATCGTCCGCGCCCATCTCCAGGCCCTTGACCACGTCGCGGGTCTCGCCGCGCGCGGTGAGGAAAATGATCGGCACGTCGGACATCTCGCGCATTCGCTTGCAGACGTCCCAGCCATCCATATCCGGCATCATGATGTCCAGGAGCACCAGGTCTGGCTGGTTGCGATAGGCCTGCCGCAGCCCTTCGTCGGCGCGTGTGGCTTTAATCACTTCGTAGCCGCGCCGTTCCAATAAAATCGTGATGAGCTGCAAAGTCGTCTCTTCGTCATCAATGACGAGAATCTTCTCAGGCATGGTGTCCCTCGGAAGCCATTACAATTTATAAACCTATTCTAAACGCGGAGTCTTTGTTTATGCAAGCGAAAGCCCAACCCAATGGGCAAATCCACCTGTGTATCCTCTCCCAGGATAAAATATTTACCCCGCATAAACCTATTTTAAGCCGAAAACATATTTAAGCGCCAATTAATCCTTTTTACCGCAGCCATACCGGATCCATACACCAACCGTGTTATTACACATCCTTCAACCGAGGGCTAACTTCGCACCAGCGCCAAATCAACTTTTTGGCTACGCGGAAAGGCACTCAATAAGGCGATGTTTAGCGGCCTGCAAAGCGATCCGTCGCGGCGATCAAGGCCTCGTCCATGCCAGCGCCCAACGGCGAATGCCCGGCCCCGGAGATAATGACAAGTTCACTGTCCGGGCCAGGCCTGTGCCAGTTCCCAGGCGGTGACGAGCGGCGCTTCCAGATCCAGACGGCCCTGCACCATTACACCGGGAATACCGGCCAGCGCGCTGGCATTGCGCAGCAGAATGCCGTCTTCCAGCCAGGCATGATGACGGAAATAGTGCGTGATGATGCGCGCCCGCGTCATCAGGAAATCCGGGTCCGACCATCGAGGACTCGGTTTCGCATCCGGGTCACTGAAAACGGATGCGGACTCCCAATCGTTCCAATCCTTCGCCGCCTTCGCCCGCAGCGCCGGGTCAGGATCCTGGAGCAGACGATAGTAGGCCTCCACAAGATCGCCATCGCGCTCGGCTTCCGGCACACCGGCGCGGAAGCGGCTCCACTCCTGCGGAAACAGCGGCGCGACACCGTGATACAGCCAATCAATCTCGGCGGGCCGCGTCGTCGTGATGCCGAAAAAGACGATCTCCGTGACGCGATCCGGGTGGGCTTCGGCGTAGGCGAGTCCCAGCGTGGTGCCCCAGGAGCCGCCGAAGAGCATCCAGCGTTCAATGCCGAAATGCTGGCGCAGCCGCTCTATATCGGCGATCAGGTGATCGGTCGTGTTGTGCGAGAGATCGGTCAGGAAGTCGCTGGCGCTGGGCCTGCTGCGGCCACAATTGCGTTGATCGAAGAGGATGATCCGATACGCGGCAGGATCGAAGTAGCGCCGCGCGGTCGTTGAACAGCCGGAGCCGGGGCCGCCATGCAGCACGACGACCGGCTTGCCCGCCGGATCGCCGCAGGCTTCCCAGTAGATGCGGTTGCCGTCGCCCACGTCGAGCATTCCCTGGTCGTAGGGGTCAATTTCCGGGTAAAGCGCCATTGTTTCACTCCGTATAGTTCGAAATCTACCTGAGCCGCCGGGGTAGGACAAGCGTAGGCAAGCCGCCCCTGGGTGAACGGTTCAAACTTCTGTACAATCGGGCCGGATTGAGCAACACAGGAGCCGCGTATGACTCATGCCTTGATTACCGGCGGGGCCGGATTCATCGGCAGCCATCTGGCCGATCACCTGATCGACGCTGGCTACACGGTCACGGTAATTGACGACCTCAGCACGGGACGCTTTGAGAATATCGCGCACCTCAGCACGCACGAGCGCTTTCATTACGCCATCGAAGACATCCGCGAGATCCCGGTGATCGACCGGCTGGTCAGCGAATGCGACATCATCTTTCATCTGGCGGCGGCGGTGGGCGTGCATAAGATCATCGCCGAACCCATCGACACGATTGAGATTAACGTCGGCGGCACGGAGACCATCCTCAAGGCGGCCCGGCGCTATCGCAAGAAAGTGATGATCGCCTCAACCTCCGAGGTCTATGGCAAAGGCGTGCGCTTTCCTTTTCACGAAGACGACGACACCGTACTCGGCCCGACCATCCGCAGCCGCTGGAGCTATGCGACCTCCAAAGCGATTGACGAATTCCTGGCCCTGGCTTATCACCGTGAGGTCGGCCTGCCGGTGGTGATCTTCCGCCTGTTCAACACGGTCGGACCGCGCCAGCGCGGGCAGTATGGCATGGTGGTACCGCGCTTCGTAAAGGCGGCCCTGGCAAACGAAGCCGATCCGGGTCTATGGTGATGGGGAACAGCAGCGCTGTTTCTGCAATGTGCGCGACGTCGTGCGGGCGATTCACGAATTGTCGGAGAATCCGGCAGCGCTCGGCGGCGTCTATAACATCGGCAGCAGCGAAGAAGTGACGATTATGGAGCTGGCGCAGCGCGTCCGGCAGCGGGCCAAGAGCCAGTCGGAGATCGAACTGGTGCCCTACGATCAGGCTTACGAGGTTGGATTCGAGGATTTCCGGCGCAGAATCCCCAGTCTGGATAAAATAAAGCAGACGATTGAGTGGGAAGCTACCACGACGCTGGATGAGACGATTGACCAGATTATTGCCTATTATAGAGAGGATCTGAACCATGCCTGAGATTACCCGTCAGCAGTTGATTCTGGCGCTGATTTCCGCCGGGCCGAACCCGCGTCTATCCGGGGTCAATATGCAGGAACTGGATATGACCCGCCTGGACCTCAACGGCGCGAATATGAAGCAGGCCAGCCTGACCGCCGCCCGCCTGCGTGAAGCGAATCTGCGTTCGGCTAACCTGTTCTACGCCGACCTGGCCCTGGCGCAGCTTCCCGGCGCGGACCTCAACACGGCCAATCTTCAGGGCGCGAACCTCACCAGCGCCAATTTGCAGGGGGCCAACCTGGCCGGGACCAACCTGACCGGGGCCAACCTCAACGATGCCAATCTCCAGGGGGCCAACATGAAGGGGGCCAACGTCAACGGCGTCAAATTCAACCAGAACACCGTCTGGCCGGATGGCAAGAAGGGCAATCAGAGCGCGCCGGGGAATTATATTTAGCGAGCAGCGATTAGCCTTTAGCTGCTTAGCTTTTAGCCAGACAATCCTGGTATCTCCGATAAGGTCAATCTTTCGTAGGGGCACGGCATCGCCGTGTCCTTACTTCTATTTGACGCAGGGCGAGCCTTGCCTCGCCTGGAGCGTCCCCTATCCCAATGCGCAGTTCCTTGACTGGGACGGCAGGCGCAAGCGACTCGTCATCAGGACCGCCCATCATATTCTCTGGCCGCTGTAAATGTCCAACAGTTCTTGCTATACAGCTTTTCAGTTCGCTGCATTCTGCGCAAGGCGAGTTCATTATTATCGGTTTTCCCAACAATGCCCTGAGAGTCTAAATTGACGAATCGAACATATGTGCTAAACTAAGAGGGGCTTCGCTTTCTGCTGCATCGGTTAAAACCGCGTCGTTCCTGGCGAAGCATTCTATAAAATAGCCTGGAGAGGGTTGCCATGAGAAAAGTAATCTACAGTCTGAACGTGTCCCTCGACGGTTTCGTTGAAGATTCAAACGGTTCACTCGACTGGAGTAATCCCGATGAAGAACTCCACCGCTTCTTCAACGAGCAGGAACGGGGCTTCGATGTCCAGTTGTACGGGCGACGGATATACGAGAACATGGCCGCTTACTGGACAACAGCGCATACCAACCCGTCAGCGCCAGCCCATGAGATCGAGTATGCCCGTATCTGGCAGAGCATCCCCAAGATCGTGTTCTCCAAGACCCTTCAGCAAGTTGGCGAGAACGCGAGGCTGGTGAGCGATCACATTGCCGAAGAGGTCAGCGCGTTGAAAGCGCAGTCCGGTAAGGACATGGTGGTTTGTGGCGCTGGCCTTGCGGCGAGTTTTATGCGGCTCGACTTGATTGATGAATACCGTCCCCTTATCCATCCTGTCGTTCTGGGAGGCGGCAAACCCATGTTCCCGGCGCTGGACAAGATAATCAGCTTGCGGCTGATTGAAACCCGGCGATTCGGGAGTGGGGTCGTCCTACTCCGCTACCAGCGTGCAGATCAACCGTAATCATCTATGGATTTTCGATGAGTGATTGGAACGCGAATCGGGTCTGGCTGTGGACAGTTAAACGGGCGGACACGCAGGCCCGCCCCGACGTTTCGATTTGCCAAACCGGATACGGCGCTGCCGTGTCCCTACTTCTGCTCCTCCAGCCGGTCGTGCGCCGGCGGCGGCGTGGGCGAGAGCGCGGAGATCTCGGCGCGCCATTCGGGCGTCATGCCCAGGTCGAGCGCGGCCAGCGAAGCCTCCAACTGGGTGACGTTGCGCGCCCCGATGATGGCTGAGGTCACGGCGGGATGCGTCATCACCCAGGCGACGGCCAGGGTCGCCGGATGCTGGCCCTTCGACTGGGCATAGGCGCTGAAATCGGTCGCCACCTGATAATACATGTCCTCGCTGTAGCGCTTGCTGTACATCTGGTTTTCGATGATGCGGCCACTGTCCGGGCGCTGCGTGGTCGTGTATTTGCCGGTGAGCAGACCGCCGCCCAGCGGGCTGTAGGGGATCACGCCGATCTGCTGATCCTGCGCCAGCGGCAGAATCTCGACCTCGGCCTGACGCTTGACCAGGTTGTACATCGGCTGGATGACCTCGAAGCGGGCCAATCCCTCGCGGGCCGAGATGCCCAGCGACAGCGCCAACTGCCAGGCGGCCCAGTTGCTGACCGCCGGGTAGAGAATCTTGCCCTGCTGCACCAGATCGTCCATCGCCCGCAGCGATTCGTCGATGGGCGTGTCCTTGTCGAACTGGTGCAGAAAATAGACGTCGATGCGGTCGGTCTGGAGGCGGCGCAGGCTGTCCTCGACGGCCATCATCAGATGCCGCCGCGTGCTGCCCCGGTTGTTGATGCCCGGCTTGGTCTGGCCCCAGACTTTGGTGGTGATGACCAGCTCGTCGCGGTTGTTCGCCATCAGGCGACCGAGAATCTCCTCGGATTTGCCCCCGGCGTAGACGTTGGCGCAGTCGAAGAAGTTGATGCCCACATCCAGACAGCGCTTGAACATGCGCCCGGATTCGGCTTCGTCGGCGGTGTCGCCGAAGGACATGGTGCCGAAGCACAGCTCGGAGACCTTGACGCCCGTGCGTCCCAGGATCTTATATTCCATCTTCAAAACCCCCTTATCGCAAGAAACACTCTGGTCCCTGATGATAAACGACCTGGGGCCGCCTGCCCACTGACAGCCGGGCGAATGGTTCTATGGGGAGTCGGCGGTCGATAGTCTGAAGTCGGCAGTCTATAGTCGTTCGTCGCGTGGGGCGTTTTAGTAACCTATGGCGGCGGAGCGGTGGGCGGCGTCGAAAATCTCGATCACGTGGGCTACAGTTCGACCAGCGCCGATCCAATCGCCCGACCCGTCAACGCAAATCAGCTTTATGCTTTACCTTGTTTCTCAACCGCGTGCCAGGTCCAGGCCGTGGACAGAATCTCCACACACCTCGCTTCGCCAATAATAAGAAAATGTGTACAGTCCAACTCCTTCGATTGTGCAAGCATTGACCAATCCGAATTGCGGACCTCGTACATACCGGGGTCAGGGCATAATCCAGTCGTTTTCCATTCCTCACTGAATGCCTTAGCCCGGTCATGCAAGCTCTCAGCATCAAAAACTGGTACGTCCCTAAACTTAACCGCACTCCAGTCATACAACGAATTGTCAATGGGAGACTGTCCTTCGTCCAGCGCGGAAGATCCTCGGTAACGCCAGACACCTGTGAAGGTCACAG
Organism: uncultured Chloroflexia bacterium; assembly: GCA_963772595.1. Lineage (GTDB taxonomy): Bacteria > Chloroflexota > Anaerolineae > Aggregatilineales > Phototrophicaceae > CAVYXZ01. The sequence goes on from CAVYXZ010000007.1 coordinate 1,813,424, forward strand.
TTACGATTCGTTCATCTTCCTGACTGGTGAAATCTGGATTGAATCGCGCCAAAAACTCAACCTGAGTTGGCTCGAACTCCTCTACTGTAAGCTTCAGAAAAGGTGTCGATAATGTGATCTGCCAGGGAACCTCGACCGGCATCAACTTAGCTTTAGCGTTACTCTCACTCATTGTTGTCATGATGAGCCTGCCCCGATTCAGGCAACAGGCAGCGGATCGAAACGCGTGCGCAGGGTCTGGGCCTGACCACTGGCGGCGGAGCGGTAGGCGGCGTCGAAAATCTCGATCACGTGGCGGGCGTGTTCGGCGCTGGCGAGGCTGGCCTTCCCCTCGCGGACCCAATCGACCAACTGCATGACGTCCTCGTAGACGTGCGCCTCTTCCATGCCCCGGTGCGCCCCGACCACGTGCGGCAGGCTGGCGTTCACATCGCTGGCTTCATCCAGCGCGCGGCCCGGATAATCGAAAGCCGCGCCGTTGAGCGTCCCGTTGCTGATGACTCCGCCGGTGCCGAGGATCATCGGTCGCCAGGTATCGGCCAGCCGTCCCGCCGCCACGCCGTAGACGAAGGCGAAGAGCGAGTCGCCGAAGTCGAGGATCATCAGCGTGTTGTCGTCCATGTCGGTCGGCAGCATCTGGCCCCTGAACTCGCGCTCGTGGACGCGCACGCCGGAAAAAGCGGTCACGCGCTGCGCCGGGCCGAGGATGCCGGTCATGGCGTGCAGGCCGTAGACGGTCATGTCGTAGAGCGGGCCGCCGCCCGGTCGCCGGAAGTACCAGCCGGGGTTGATGTTGCTCAGCACGTCGTCGCCCTGGCGCACCGACGATTCTTCTTCGTGATAGCGCCCGAAGGCCGAGCCGCAGACCGCCCAGGTCAGGCGTCCCAGCGCGCCGGACTGCACCAACTGGCGAATCTTCTGGTGACGCGGGCGCAGCATCTCGCCGGGCGAGGCGACCAGCTTGACGCCTTTCTGCGCCGCCAGCGCGATCAGCTCGTCGGCCTCGTCAACGGTGGTGGTCATCGTCTTGTTGAAATGCACGTGCAGGCCGCGCTCAATCGCCTGCTTGCCCTGCGCGTAATGCAGGCCGATGGGCGAGGCAATCGTCACGGCGTCCACCTGCCCGGAGTCGAGCAGGTCTTCCTCGCGCAGAAAGGCCGCCGGGACGCCGAATTTGTCCGCCGCCGCCTGCGCCCGGCCCTCGACCGGGTCGCACAGGGCGGTCACACGCACGCGGTCCTGCACATCCGCCATCGTCAGGTGCGGCAGAATCCCGCGCAGCACAATGCTGCCCGCGCCGATGACGCCTAAACGCAATTGCTCGGTCATCAAGAATCCCCCTTAGTTTATGATTAACCTCACCCCTAAATAGCGTTGTCCGGTATTATGGATACGATGACATGCTCTACTGACCTGCTGTGACCCCTCCCCAGCCCTCCCCGAATTCGGGGAGGGAGCCAACGCCGCACGCAGTTTCCTCCCCTGAATTCGGGGGAGGTGGCGCGGCAGCGCCGGAGGGGGTCAATATGGCTCAACATAGATCATATTGTCCAATTTCTAATACCGGACAAGCCTTAAATCCCCTCGCCATATATGGACGGAGTGCCGCGCTTTTGGCGGTAGAGGGGACCGGGGGTGAGGTCAGTATAAACATAAGAAACTACTACTCCCTCGTCACCGTCAAATGCGCAATTCATGTAATGAGATCAACTCAAACACTGCCGTCTTTCAGGCCGACGGCTTCGGCAAAGCGGCGCAGGGCCTCCAGATGCGCCTGCGGCGTGGTGAAGCCGCAGTCCGTGGTCTGCAAGGCGGCGTGCGTCGCCCCGACCGCCTGCCAGTCCTGAATCAGCCGCTGCCACTCTGCCGGATCGCCCGCCCCATAGCGGATGCGCGCTTCCAGTCCAAAGTCGGCGCGGCTGCGTCCGGCCTCTTCCAGATAGCGCGCCAGGAGGTCCAGGCCGGGTCGGGCTTCCTGAGCGCTCGTATACAGCGGCATCCAGCCATCGCCCAGGCGGGCCATACGGCGGATGGCGGGTTCCGACTGTCCGCCAAACCAGAGCGGAATCGGGCGCTGAACCGGCAGCGGACTGATGCCCGCATCCGGGATACAGTGCCAGTCACTCTGAAAATCCACGTGTTCCTCGGTCCAGAGGCGGCGCAGCAGCATGCATCTGTTCTTCGATGCGCTTGCCGCGTGTATGGAAATCGGCGTTCAGCGAGCATGTACTCGATCTCGTTCCAGCCCAGGCCCAGACCCAGCCGCAGCCTGCCCTTGCTCAGGATGTCCAGCGTCGCGGCCTGCTTGGCGACCAGCACCGTCTGGCGCTGTGCCAGGAGCAGAACCCAGGTGTTAAACGACAGGGTCCGGGTGACTGCCGCCATAAAGCCAAACAGGACCAGCGGCTCATAAAATGGCGTCGTGTTCGTGACCCAGCCCGTCCAGCCACCGGGCCGGTCGGGGTTCGGGCCAATGACATGATCGTCCGCGCCAATGTGGTCATAGCCCAGGGCTTCCACCGTCTGGGCATAGTCGCGCATCGCCTCAGGATCCGTACCGAACTCGACATGGGGAAAAACAGCGCCGATTTTCATCGCTTACTCCAAACATGGCGTTCTAATGGGCATAATTCTAACACTTTGTGCTTCGATAAAAATGGGGCCGACTGGCGGGTCGGCCCCTCCGATTGTACTGAATAGCTGACCCGCTGAAATGCTGCCTTACAGCACCTTCGTGATCGTCAGGCGATTGCCCAGGTCGGCATTAGCCGCGTTGATGCTGCTGGCCGACCCCAGCACGACGATATGCCCGTGATCGCGCACCGCGTCGAGATAATCGGCGAAGCGGCGGAAATCAGCCGCAGTGGTACCCAGGACCTCGTCGCGGGTCTGCTGGCGCTCCTCCGGCGTGATGCCCAGCAGGTGCCGGTTCATGGCGGTGTAGCCTTTGGCATCTGGCAGGCGGTAGCTGTCGATGCTGCCGATGGCCCCGATGATGCTCTTGACCACCTCGTCGCGGGCGATGTCCAGCGTGCGCAGGTAAGCGCCCATCGCGTCATAGGTCGCCAGCGATTGCAGCAGGTTGGGGTCGCGGTAGGAATAGTAGGTGTAGACACCGGACAGCGAACTCAGCCGTCCGCCGCCGCCATAGGCCCCGCCTTTGACGCGGATATTCTCCCAGAGGTAATCGGTGTTCAGGAAGCGCTGGATTACCTGGGTCGAGCCGTGCTTCTGGTAGCCGTAGGTGTAGAGATTGGTCCCCTTGCCAACGTAATTGACCTGCGCCGGGATGGTCAGGCCCTCGTCCGCCGGGCCGTAGTCAGGCGTCCAGATTTCCATCTCGACTGCGGGTGCCGGAATCGAGCCGATGAAGTGATCCAGTTGGGGCCGGAACACCTCCCAGTTGGCGGCGTCCAGCGTGACGTTGGCGATCATCGTGCGGCGGTTGACCAGAATCTGGCGGATTTCTTCCAGGTCGCTCAGGACGGAAGGCCAGTCCGTTTCAATGCGGTGGATAAGCTCGCGCAGGAAGAACAGGTAGCTGATGCCGCCCATCTGCTCCGAGGCCCAGTCGGCTTCGTTGTACTGCGCCTGCAAGCGCGAGATGACGACGCCGTGCCCGCGCGGGACCAGCGAGGCTTCCTCGCCGGCCTTTTCTTCCAGCGCGATCTGCATAAAGCGTTCGGGGTCGTCGAATTTGACCGTCAGCAGCACGTCGCGCAGGATGTCGAGCATATCCTGCGCCTGATCGGGGATGCACTTGCCGCGCAGGAACATCCAGGCCGTGCCCGTCTCGTGATCGGCGGTGGTCGAGACCAATGCCGAAGCGTGAATGCCGCCGGTCTTACGCCCGATGCGCTGGGCCAGGCGGACAAAATCCTCGGTGACGGTGCCCATCTCCAGCAGCGCCTGCCCGAAGAGGCCCATGTAGGGCAGATAACGCTGGGGCAGCGCGTGCAGGTTCAGGCCCAGGTCCAGATAAACGATACCGTTGGTAAAGAGGTCATGGTAGAGCAGTTCGCTGCCGTGCAGAGCGCCGAACTCGGTGGGAATCTCCTGGTTCTTCTTGTCCAGGTCTTCCAGCTTCAGCATGGGCAGAGTCGCCAGTTCTTCCGGCGAATCGGGCGCGGACTGCATCTCGCGCAGTTTGTGCGTGTTCTCGACGATGGCTTCGATCTCGGCCTGGCTCATCCTGGCGCGGGCCGCATCCAGGCGGGCACGCTCGTCTTCCGCGTCGCGTTCGGCCAGGGTCGGGTCGGGTTCCAGCAGGACGGTGGTGCTGTGCGGATTATCCAGCAGATACTTCTCGATCAGGCCCTCGAAATAGCGCTCGCCCTTCGCCACCCGCTGCTTGATGGCCTGCAAAGGCGCGTCGAAGGCCAGCGGAGCCAGCGGGTCCCGGTCGTAGAGCCAGGTCGAGAGCGCGCTGAACATCATCGCCAGGCCGCGCGGGAAGCCGCCGGTGTTGTATTCGCGCAGGCTGAACTCGATTGAATTGAGCGCCGCTTCGACCATTTCCGGCTCGATGCCCTCATCAGCCAGGCGGTAGAGCGTCTCGCGGATGAGCGACTCGACCTTGTCGGCGTCGGCAGTGTCGATGCCCTTCAGAATGGTGGTGAAGTACATCTCGCGGATGTGATTTGCCAGACCGCCGGAGGTGTCTTCGCCCAGGCCGGAATCGATCAAGGCTTTGCGCAGCGGCGAGGCCGGGCTGTCCAGCAAAATGTATTCCAGAATGTTCAGGCCCAGAGTCTCTTCGGGGTCGGCGTTTTCGCTCAACAGCCAGTTGACGCTGATGTAGCCCTTGTTGCCGTCGCCGTTCTCCTCCGCCGCATAGGACTCGCGCAGGTGCTGCGGCGCTTTGAAACGGGGCTGCAAGGCGATCTCCGGCCGCGCATCCAGGCGGTCGAAATCGCGGATAAAGTCGTCGATCAGGCGCAGGCGCTCGTCCGGGTCGTCATCGCCGCTGAACCAGATACGTGAATTGGAGGGGTGATAGTGCGTCTGGTGGAAGTTCTTGAAATAGTCGTAGGTCAGGTCCGGGATGTGCTTGGGGTCGCCGCCAGATTCGACGCCGTAGGTCGTATCCGGGAAGAGCGACTGCTGCGTGTAGCGGCCCAGCACGCCATCCGGCGAGGAGAAGGCCCCTTTCATCTCGTTGAAGACGATGCCCTGGTATTTGAGCGTGTCGTCGGGCGATTCCAGTTCGTAGTGCCAGCCCTCCTGCTGCAAGAATTCCGGCGTGATGCGCGGGTAGAAGACCGCGTCCAGGTAGACATCAATCAGGTTATAGAAATCCTGCAAGTTCTGGCTGGCGACCGGGTACATGGTGCGGTCGCTGCCGGTCATGGCGTTGACAAAGCTGGCAAGCGAGCCTTTGAGCAGCTGCACGAAGGGGTCTTTCACCGGGTATTTGCGCGAGCCACAGAGGACGGTGTGTTCCAGAATGTGGGCCACACCGGTCGAATCCTCTGGCGGGGTGGCAAAGGTAATGCCAAAGACCTTGTTGCTGTCGTCATTTTCCAGCGAGATCAATTCCGCGCCGGTGCGTTGATGCCGGAAGATGCGCACATGGGCGTTAATTTCGGGAATATCCTGCTCGCGCAGCAGTTCAAAGCCGTGAATCGTCGTCATCCAGTTAAGCCTCGTCATCCATTTAATCGTGCCCGCATTGTACCACTGATGTGATAAAATCATGTAAGCGGGACATAGAGGGATGAGGCCCCTAATGGCAGCAGCAGCCCAGCAAATCCAGACCATGACCGAGGCGGAGTATCTGGCGTTTGAACGTGCTAGCGAGATGAAGCATGAATTTCTCGATGGTCATATATACGCAATGGTTGGTGCGAGTTTGAAATCACAACTTAATCTGCATGTATACCAGCGTTGCCCTGGTCAACCAACTTCGTGGTCAACCCTGCACCGTTCAAGCGAACGATATGCGCGTCCGAATACAGCCCGGCGGACTCTACACCTACCCTGACATCAGCGTGGTCTGCGGAGAATCAAAGTTAGCCGATGAACATTTCGATACGCTGCTGAATCCCGTGTTGATTATCGAAGTGCTGTCGAAAAGCACTGAAGCCTATGATCGCGGCACCAAATTCCAGCATTATCGCCAGCTTGAGTCGCTGCAAGAATATCTGCTGATTGCACAGGATCAGGCACGCATTGAACGCTTCGAGCGCAGCGCCGAGGGTCAGTGGCTGCTCAGCGAGGCGGTCGGCCTGGACTCCAGCCTGGAACTGCATTCCATCCCCGCAACGCTGTCACTGGCCGAGGTGTATGAAAAGGTCCGCTTCGACGAAGCGGACGGCTCAGTAGATAAAATGCCTGAAGAATAAAGGGGCAAGCGGCGCATCAGCGGGCTATGGCCTCAAGCGCTGGCGCTCCCCCCAGGAGGGATGATTCCGAGCTGACTGAACAGACCCGCGCCATCGAACTCCTGCCAGCGGCCATCGATTTTGCCCTCGGCATTGAAGCGGTAGATCGCGATGCCGGTCCACTCGGCACGTTTGCCGGTCGCGGGCTTGCCCAGAAATGGCCCGGTATTGGTGCCGCTTGCCGGGCCATAAACCATGACCAGGTCATTGTCCGCGATGACAAAATCGATGCTTGTCTGGAAATCCGGGAAGGCCTCCAGGTACATCTCGTTGGCGGCCTTGAACGCTGCTGGTCCGCGCAGTTCCATCCCGGCAGCGCTGCTGTAACTGACGAATTCGGGCGCGAAGAGTTCATCGTAAACGCTGAAGTTGCCCTTAGCGGTCTCGTCATAAAAGTGGCGGATCACCGCTTTGTTGCGTTCAGCGTCCTGCGGGACAGGCGGCAGGTTGTGCAGATAGCGGTTGAACCAGGCAATCGCCTCGTCTGCCGACTGCGTCAGCCAGGGTTCGCGGGTATAGAGATCCGTGTGCAAGCAGTCGAGCACGAGCAGCTTTTTCGGCTCGCCTGCCTGTTCGAAAACGGCGCGCACCATATCCGGCGGAATCAGGTCCTTTTCGCCATGAATCATCAGCAGGGCCGTCGGCGCGATGAGCGGGACAGCATCCGACGAGTGGTCGGCGGCCAGATATTCCAGCGACTCCAGCGTGATGCGGTTGATGTAACGGGGCGCGTAGGCTCCGCATCGCCTCGGTGTAGAATTCGTAGGCTTCCGGGAAGGCCATCGCGCCGCCTTCGCCGGGCATGGAGACCGCCGGGATATAGGTGGCAGGCGCTCCGGTCCTGAAGCGCTGGTCGCGGTCGATGTTAATGTAGCTGAGAAAACCCTGCAAACCGGTCCGTCCCATGATGCCTTCCAGGGCGTTGAGTCCGGTCGCCACCGAGACGACGGCTTTCAGGCGGCGGTCGTAGGCCCCCAGGTAGAGCATGTGAACTCCGCCCAGGGAGATACCCCAGCCACCGATGTTATCGCGGTCTACTTCAGGCTGGGCGCGCAGCCAGGTGATGGCGTTGCGGAGATCCTGCTGCTGTTCATGCGGCACCAGATGATTGCGCGGCTCACCATCGCTGCTGCCATAGTGGCGGTAATCGAAGGCCAGCACGACAAAACCTGCCGCGCAGAAGCGCTCGGCATAGCCGGGGAGCGTGATTTCTTTAATGGCGCTGATGGCATTCGCCATGACGATGGCTGGCGCACGACCTTGAAGCGGGTCCGGTACGTAGAGCCATCCGCGACACTGAAGGCCCTCACTGGGGAAGCTAATATTTCGGCGCATCGACCATTCTCCCAAACTCAATCAACGAAAGAGGCGTGTTCGTCCGCGCGTTTCATGTTGCTTAAGTGTGGTACGGTACCGGGCCAGATGCAAATACAGGCTACGCTGGCGGTTCTTAATGTACCAGCGCGGGTTCGCAGCGGCGCACAAAGCGGCCCATGCGCTCCAGCGCGATCTCCAGCTTTTCCTCGCTGACGGCATAGCAGGCGCGGACAAAGCCCTCCCCGCTGCGGCCAAAAGCATCACCGGGAATGACGGCGACCTGTTCCTCGCGCAGCAGACGCTCACAGAACTCGCTGGCGCTCAGGCCGGTGCGGGCGATGCTGGGAAAGGTGTAGAAGGCTCCACCGGGCGCGAAGCAGTCCAGGCCCATGCTGTTGAAGCCGTCCACCAGCAGACGCCGCCGCCGGTCATATTGCTCGGCGCATGATCTCGACATCGCCATCGCCATGCCGCAGGGCTTGCAGGGCCGCCACCTGACTCATGGTGGGCGCGGACATAATCAGATACTGGTGCAGCTTGCCCATAGCGCTGATGAGTTCGGGCGCGGCGGTGACGTAGCCAACTCGCCAGCCGGTCATGGCAAAGGACTTGCTCAGGCCGCTCATGATAATGCTGCGCTCGTACATGCCCGGCAGCGTGGCGAAATTGATGTGCGTGTGCTCGTAGACCAGGCGCTCGTAAATCTCGTCAGAGATGACCAGCAGGTCGTATTCCTGGGCCAGGGCCGCGATGGCTTCCAGATTCTGGCGGGAGAGGACCGCGCCGGTCGGGTTGCTGGGATAGCTGATGAGGATCGCTTTGGTGCGCGGCGTGATCTTCGCTTCCAGGCTGGCGCGCGTGACCTGGAAATCGTCCTCGATGTAGGTATCGACCGGGACCGGCACCCCGCCGACCATCTCGACCATGGCCGGGTTTGCCACGAAGCAGGGTTCCACCACCAGGACTTCTTCGCCGGGATTGATAATGGCCCGCAGCGCCAGGAACATGGCCTCGCTGACGCCGACCGTCACCAGGATCTGGCTGACCGGATCATAATGCAAGCCGTAGAGCCGCTGGATGTAGTCGGCGATAGCCTCGCGCAGTTCCTGCGTGCCAGCATTGGCCGTGTAATGCGTATCGCCTTGCTCCAGGCATTCGACGCCCTTTGAGGCAATATGCAGCGGCGTGGAGAAATCCGGCTCGCCAATGCCCAGGGTGATGACATCCTGCATGGTGGCGGCGATCTCGAAATAGCGGCGGATGCCAGACGGACGCATACGCTGCACGCTGTCGGCGACAAAATTACGCATGGTAGAACTGTCCTTCGGTGGAAATTGGTCAAATACAACAAGACCATGATGCAGGAATTTGTCGATTCCAGTATGGGCCAGTCTTCACCAAATTGCGGAGGATTTCTCCGACACTGTGTGCGAAAAGCCTGTGTGATACAATAAGGCCAGAACAGAGAGTGCTGAGCATATCGCTGCAAGCGAACTGAATTACGAACCACTTGAGCGGCTTGCAAAGTATGTGGATCAACACCTTATGAACGACTTCGGCATCCTCATTCCGACCTGTGCGCTGGCGCTGGTCTGCGGCGGACTGATCGTTGTGGCACTGGTGCTGGGATTCCGCTTCGTTGGCGGCAGTCTGCCGGGCTTCCTGGGCGGCGCGGAGGAGGATAAGGTCCAAACCGTGCCGCGGGGACGCCCACGCCCCAATCTGCGCGCGCAGGCTGACGCTCTGGATTTCGACGCGGCGGTCGCCCGCCATGCCGGAGAAAATTCACCTGCAACGCCCGAATCCCCCGACTTCAAGGCGCAGCGCATCGACGCCCCCGCTGACCCTCCGCTCAGTGACTCCTACCGGCGACGGCGCAAACGTCGTGACCGCAACGAAGACGAGATCTTCGGCGGGATGCTGGACGACGATGGCGATGGCAGCGTGGATTTTTGAGCCTATGACCTCAAAGGATGAACGCGCACATAGGTGTAAACGCCAGGCCAAATCGAGGCAATCGGATCTACGCCACCAGAGACCATCTAGCCGTCAGGTAAGACGATCACGTTGCATAATGGCCATTTTGTTCCTACCCTACCTGTTCATTCGGGCATGTCCCTGCTGCGATATTGGCTCGCAGGCCCTGGGACCATTACCGTTGGGCTGGCAGCACGAGCGGATAGCGCCGTAGGTCAGGTGACGGGCATCGCATCGACGATACGGCTCACAAATGTGTTCGAAGCTGCGCAGGCGCTGCGCCGATGAACGTACCAAGAGGGACCTCCAGTGCTGAATGTCAAGTAGCATGTCTCAAGTCCGTTATGCAGATCGGCGTTACTCAGGTCGGCAAATGTCCCTTCGAGGATGTAAGCTTGCGCCGCTGCCTTAAAAGAACATCCCTCAAATCTGCCTGTCGTAATCTCCTCCCCAGGTTCACGCCGAGCGCGCAGCCCGTAAGGTGCTCATCAGCATGCTCAAACCAGCGGCTTCTTACGCCTCTCGTCAACAGCGGTCAATGCCGTCACGTTTAGGGGCTCGGGCATGCGCACCGAACCGCTCCGAGCCGTTCGGCGCTCTCTTCGCCAGATAAGGCAGCAGACCGCCGTTGGGCGAGCGAATCAGGTCGTGTAAGACGGTTCTGGCCATCTTCGCTGGAAGCGGACCGATCACCGATCAAGAGCGAATCCACCGAGCACGAAAGGCCCAGCCGACATGATCACGGCCAGCATCACACGCGTAAATATCTGCTGGCGTATGGTCGAGTGGCCCCCTCGGACGGCCATCCGGACAATGGGTGTTGGCGGATGTGCCCGATCTGCGCGCTTTGAGACAAGCGATGGAGGCCTGGGGGGAGCACCCGGACGCCTTCTTTGCCAACGTTCACGTCGAGGTCATCGGCTGGAAAGCGCGCGGACGCATCAGCTTCTATGCAGCTAGGCGATTTCGTCCTCGTAGCACAGTTTGAGCATCAAATGCGCCAGCCGCAGGTAATCGCCCACTTTCACAGGATACGGCTCGTGCGGGATCAACCGCTTCTCGTTCAGATAGGTGCCGTTGGTGCTGCCCAGGTCGGCGATCTGCAACTGTTGGCCTTCACAGCGCAGCAGCGCATGTCGGCAGGAGACCCCGCGCTTGAAGGCATCAAAACGAGTCAGGTCAATATCCGGGCGGTGTGGATTGCGGCTGTCGCTGCGCCCCAGCACCTTGACCTCGTCCAGGTCAGCCCTGAGTGAAGGCCCACCCATGACCTGAATCACGAGTCTGCGACCAGGAATCAGCTCAGTCGTTTTTTGTGGGACAATGGTCACTTCGGGGAAATTATGCACTTCCTCGACCACCTGCGTCTGCCCAAAGGTCGTGGCAAAGATGCTTGCGCCACACTCAGGGCACACCAGAACGCCAGGCCGATTGTTCGTACCGCACTGCGGACAAATATTCATACCAGCCATCATACTTACCTCAGTGTACGTTATCTATCGTAATTATCCGTCACATTAGGTGTCTGATGCGGAAAGGAGTCTGAATATCGTGTGAATGCCCGTAGCGGCGCGCTGCTAGAGGGCCAGTTCCATGTAGACGATATGCGGCTTGACGAAATCGGGGAAATGCTCCGGGATCGTCAGGCGAATGAAACCCATCTGTTCGTAGAGCGCATGGGCGGCGGTCAGCCTTTTATGGCTGTCGAGGATCATCTTCTGGTAACCCTGAGCACGGGCCTGGGCGATCAGTGTCTGGACAAGTTGGCGACCAATCCCCTGACCGCGTGTGACAGGCCGGACGTACATCCGCTTGAGTTCACAGGTGGTCGAATCTTTGCGCTGGAAGGTCACACAGCCCACCGCTTCGCCATCGAGAGTCGCCAGCAGCAGGGCGCCTCCCTGGTCAGGGCCAAAGACACCAGGCAAATTCGCCAGTTCGGCATCCATGTTGCTGAACGTGGGAATCTCGTGAGGATCTGTAACTGTCAGACTCACGTCCTCACGCCCGACGGTCATCACCCAATTCAGATACTCTGTCAGAAGCGCGCGCGCTTTCTGAATTTGATCCGCATCGCGGACCTGTACGATGTCAGGCGTGAGGCTGGTCATTGCAGCTTTCCTTCCCTCGTCAATTGATATGCCATCCTTCTGTCAACCAGTGGGAGCCCACAGTCTTCAGAAGTCGTTATACTTAAGATTAGACGACGGATACCCCGGAGCGTCAACTATGAAACGGGCGATTAGCTTTCTGATTGTACTGCTGAGCCTCGTCAGCCCGCCGCCGCTCAACGCACAGGCGGATTGTGCCTATGCGCGGACCGCGCTGGACGACCCCAGCCTACTCTATCGCAAGCTGTGGCAGTTTTCTGATGTCGTCTTGCCTGCGCCCCCTGCGCTAATCACTGCCTATTTGCAGCTTGGCATGGCAGAAGTTCGCGGTACACACTATGAAACCGCCATCGACGATTTCAGCCAGGGTATTCAGGCGGCTTTGAGCGAAATCTCTAGCCAACTGAACGCCGCAGAATCGACCACAAATTCGGATGATGCCCTGGAATCTTATTTGCAAATCCTGGCCCTATATCCCCAGTTAACCCAATTCTACTATCAGCGTGGATTGGCCTATGCCACACTGGACCAGTTCGCGCTAGCGGAGAACGATTTCAGCGAGGCATTAGGCTACGATCCTGCATTTGCCAGCGCCTATCATAACCGGGCCAATGCACGTTTTCGTCAGGACAATTACGAACCTGCGCTGGCCGATTTCACATGCGCGATTGGCCTGGAACCTCAGCAGCCCGCCCACTATCAACGGCGGGCTGCCGTGTACGAGGCCCTGGGCAAACTCGAAGAGGCGGCGGCGGATTTCGACATGACCATCCGCCTGAGTCCCAGGAATACCCTGGCCTACATCGACAGGGGCAATGTCCGCCGGCAAATGCGGGATTATAGCGGGGCCTTGCAGGACTTCAACCAGGCACTGGCGTTTGACCCGCGTGATGCGGCGGCTTACATTAATCGTGGTCTGCTATGGGCCGATCAGGCAGAATATACCCAGGCGATCACAGACTATAATACGGCACTGGAGATTGAGCCTGAAAACCCGGCAGCGCTCAATAACCGCGCCTGGGCACAGTATCATCTTGGCAACACGGCGCAGGCGATTATCGACGCCACGCGCGCGATTCTGGCTGACCCTGCTGACCCCACGGCATACCGCAGCCGGGCCTGGTTCTATTTTCAATCAGCTTATTACGAACAGGCCCGACTCGATTACAGCCAGATTCTGGCTCTGGATCCCCTGGATGCTGACTCCTACAACCAGCGCGGCCTGAGCTACGCCGCACTCGGTCGCTACGATCAGGCCCTCGCCGACTACAATCGGGCGATTGAAATTAAGCCTGACTTTGCACTGCCTTATGGCAATCGTGCCTGGACCTATCTGAAGATGGAGCGACCCGACCTGGCTATGAGCAGCATGGCCCAATATCTGGCGCTTCAGCTGCCCGCTTCAGCTGCTCATGGCTAGTTACCAGGGCCGCTTGAGGTCAATGGCCCACAGCCGCAGGGCGTCTTCAATCTCGCGGCGGATGTCCAGCCGGGCCGCCGGGTCGTAGGTCACGCTGTAGCGCTGGTTCTCGCCAGTAGGGGGCGCGCCGCTGTCTTTGTAGAAAATCCGGTACTCTTCCTGGATGCGGCGGTAATAAGAATCCGGGTTGAAGAAGGGCAGTTCGTAATCCAGCACGCGCTGGCCGACGATCACCTGAGTCGTGTCCTCGTCGCTGCGCATGGCCCAGATCCCCAGCAGATAGAGATGGTCATAATAGTAGTAGCCGCGCTGCTTATACCAGATGGTCACAGCGGCCCAGGTCAGCGGCAGATAACCGCGAAACACGCCGGGACCATAGCAGGTGATGCTGTCGTGGCGCGTCTGCTGCTGTTCTTCCAGATAACCCCAGGCGTTGAGGTCGTCCAGTACCTGGCCGAGGGCATCCCGCTGAGGCACGCTGCCCTGTTGGCTGCGCAGATGGTCCAGGTGGGCCTTCATATCTTTATAGCGTGAAGAAGATCGCCGTCTCATCACCTTGCACTCTCGATTGCACGGCTACTATAGCGAATCTGCGCCGATTTTTCATCCCGCCGGGACTTCGACCGTCTGCTGAATCAAGCGCACATAATCGCCATCGGCGGTGCGGTTGGTGGCCCAGAGGATGAAGCGCGCGCCCTGCTCGAAGCTGTCAGGAATGACGATGTGCGCGCTGCCGACGATTGGCAGATCCTCGAACTCGCCCACCAGCGCCCCGCTGCCGAGATCATAGAGTTCGATCAGCGCCGAGTCCGCGCCGTGCAGGCTCCAGCTTAGCGAGACCTCGTCGCCAGGAGTCACGACGGGCGGCAGCGCGATAAAGGCCGTGATCTCGGCGGCAGCGTTGATCTCATTGCCCTGCATGTCGATGATGCGATAAGCCAGCCGGTCGTAGAGCAGCGAGGGGCTGCGGGCTTCGGTGGAAAGATTGGTGGCCCAGAGGATGAAGCGCGCGCCGTCCTTGAGCGAGTCGGGCAGTTCAATGGTGGTGCTGCCAGTGGTCGGCAGACCATCGCGGACGATCTCCGGCGCTTCGGGCAGCCCGGCCTGCGCCAGTTGATCCGGGTCGTAGACCTCCAGCAGGGCGAATTGTGCGCCTTCGACCTGCCAGTTGACGGTGACGTCGTTCTCCGCCGGAACGAGTGAAAAAGCCGCCACGCGCGCCGTCTGCCCGGTGGCCGAATCCAGGTAAATGTCGCAGCCATCGCCCGGCGCGCCGCGCAGGGGCACGTCGAGTTCTGAAATGGAGCAGTTGGCCGGGGCCACCGTAACCGTCGGGACCGGTGCGGACTCGCTGTTTTCCGCGACGGTATTAGCGACCGCGCCGCCGACCGCAACCTCGACATCGGCCTGGGCATAGACTTCGTCGCTGACCAGATCCACCACCTGAAGCAGCACGCGGATCACGCTGCCGCTCAGAGGCGGGACCGGCGAGACGACCCCGCTGCCCGACGAACTCACCCACAGATGTTCGCGCGGCAGTTCGACCGGGACGGTCGTGCCGTTTTCCATCTGCTGCACAAAACGCAGATTGCTGCCCGGCACGCGGTTGGTCACTTTCCAGCTTACGTTGACGCGCGCGCTGCCATCGGCCAGCGATTCACCCAGGACCGCCGCCGTACTGCTCGTGAAAAGCTCAATCGTTGGCGCGGTCCCGCCGGGATCCTGGTACGGAATCATGAGGTAGCGCTGGTCCAGCAGCGCGCCCCCGGCATCCAGCAGCGACAGGCGGTAGGTCGGCGGGCCAAAATCCAGCGGATGCTGGACCGGCAGCAGCAGCGATCCGATAGGCTGGAGCGTTTCCTCGGCGGGCACCAGCGGCTGCCAGGCCCCCAGGATATGCTGCTCGACCACCAGGCGCTGCCCCTCGCTCAGGTTGACGGCCTGCCAGGCCAGCGTGACGTTGGTCGCGCCCGCCTCCGCCGCGCTGACGCTGATGGCGGGCAGATCCGCCGTAAAGTCAATGATCGCCGGTTGGGCATTCTGGGCCTGCATCCCGGCAGCGATGCTCAATAACAGGACAGTCAACAGAACAGCACGTGCGATTCGCATGGCATGAGTCTCCTCGTTTACCAGCTTACGATTATACGGGCTGTGGGGCCTGCCACAAGGGGAGTAGGTCAGGCAACGTCGTTGGCGGCGGCGCGTTCCAGATGTTCCAGGGCCTCGGTCTTGTACCAGTGGATAATGCTGCGTCCGGTGGCGTTTGGAGAGGATGCCGCCGATGGAGCGCGTTATCGGTGCCCATACTCGGCACCGGGCTTATGGGCAATCATCCCACTGTGGGAACTGAGTGCTTATCAATTCCCGAACTAATGCGCTGCTATGGCTTCGCCTCCATTTTACCATCATCCGACCGGTACTTTGCGAAACGCGCTGGCTTCTTGTCTGGACAGCGGCTCGCGCCCGGCGTATGATTGAGACCTCGTATCAATCCAATGTGAGGCGCAATGGACCTGCTGCTTGATCCCCTTCAAGTGCCGTTTATGCTGCGTGCGCTGGCCGCCATCATTCTGATCGGCATGGTCGGCGGCGTCATGGGGGCCTACGTGGTCACGCGCGGGATGGCCTTCCTGGGCGATGCGCTGGCACACAGCGTCCTGCCCGGCGTGGCGTTGGGCTACCTGGCCTCCAATGGAGCCAGCAGCGGCATCCTGCTCGGCGGCATGGTAGCGGCGGTGGTGGCGGCGCTCGGTATCGGCTGGCTGGCGCGCGGTCAGCGTCTGGCGGAGGACACGGCCATCGGCGTGATCTTCGTCGGGGCCTTCGCGCTTGGGATCGGCATCATTTCCAGCGCCGATAACTACGTGGCCGACCTGACACACATCCTCATCGGCAACATTCTGGCCGTCGGGCCGGACGATCTGCTGCTGGTGGCGCTGATCGGTCTGCTGGTGCTGGCGATCACAGTGGCGCTGTATAAAGAGTTTCTGCTGATCGCCTTCGACCCGGAACTAGCGCAGACGCTGCATCTGCCGGGCGAGAGCCTGCACCTGCTGCTGCTGATCCTGCTGGCACTGACCATCGTCATCGGCGTGCAGGCGGTGGGAATCGTGCTGGTGGCGGCAGTGCTGGTGACACCGGCGGCGACGGCGCGCCTGTTCACCCGGCGGCTGCACCGGATGATGCTGCTCTCGGCGGCACTGGCGGTCTTCAGCGGCGTGACCGGCCTGTACATCGCCTGGTATGGGCGCATCGCCCCCAGCGCGGCGATTGTGCTGACCATGACGGTCCTCTTCCTGCTGGCCTACCTCTTCGCGCCGGGCCGGGGCACTATCTGGAGCCTGCGCGGACGGGCGAAGTAAACAGCGCGGCAGGCACTTAGTCCGGCAAACGGCCAAAGCGCTTCAAGGTCAATAGATTGCCCAGCGTAATCACCCCGCTCCATTCACGCTGCGCCTCGGCCCAAGCTTCCGGCCAGCGCTCACCCCAGGACCAGTTCGGCATCCAGGCCCCTTGTTCCGTTTGCGCCGCCATGATGAAATCGAGATTCTGCTCAATCGCCTCTTCCAATCCTTCGGCAAAGGGGGATTCCGGCGACGCCACCACCGCCAGCGGCGGCAGACCATAAGCGGCCCAGCCTTCCCGGCGGGTTTCGACACTGTGGTCAACGATCCGCTTGAGCTTATCCATCAGGCGGGCGCGGTTTTCCGCAGGCAACCCCTCGGTCTCCGACAGCCGCAGATAGCAGAACAGGTCGTGCATTTCCAGCGTGTCCGGCTGCGCCAACAGATAGCTCAGGACAGCATCGGTCAGTTCCTGACGCAAGGCTGCCGGGAAATGCTCCGCGTAATCATAGAGATAACCCACGATTTCCGCGCGCGGATTCGCCATGCTCTTTTGCAGCTCGCCATCGTAGGTCCACCAGGGCGCATGAGGCGCGTCGTCCACGTTCGGTGGGACAATCGGCCACTTGTGCGCTGCCGCGTCGTAGGTCGCGTTCATGTAATGGCAAGCCCTGACCACCATCGGATGATCGCTGGCTGTACCCAGCTCGCGGAATGTCTGAAAGGCCAGTGTGGTCGCGATCACCGAGGAATCGCCCAGGCGGAAATCGGGTTCCAGCCCGTGACCGAAGCCACCATCCTCGTTCTGAAAAGCCGCCAGCGCATCGAGCAGATCCGCCGCGCTGCCACCCTCGAAATGGTAGGCATAGCGCGCCCGCTCCAGAGGCCGGGCCTTGTCCTTCAGATAGTTTACTGCCCGGTCGTAATCCGATTTCGCTAAGCGGGTCATGTCTGCCTCCAAACTGTCTCATAGAACATATGTTTTATCTCATCTTGAGCCTGGAGGCAAGTCCAACAGAGGTTTCAGGGCGGTCGAATCAGGATATGTCTGCAAACGAATAGAAACGGGGTGGCAATCAGCAAAGTCCACGATTTAGTTCTCCTACCCCTCCCTAAATCCCTCCTAATTCAGGGAGGGACTTCAAAACCACATCGCAGAGTTGCTACCTTCCCTCGAATTCAGGGGAAGGGCCAGGGATGGGGTTGTATTTCAAGACTTTGCAGACATGCCCAAGTCAGTTTGCAGGTTAGCCCTGCGCGCCCACGCGATCCATTTACCGCGGCTGCCGGGCTGCGTATCATCCCACAGGCGCAGGATCTCGAAGCCGCGCAGCAGATCGCGGACCTCGGCCTCATCACAGTAGTGGTGTGGCAGAAAACCATCCGAATCTCGTGAATCTGCGCGTTCATCAATAAAGGTATCCGGCTCGATCTCGACGACCTCTCCGGCAGCCACCAGAGCGCGCATCTGCTGGTAGTCATCGCGGGCCGTCGAGATGAAATCAACCTGAAACAGGCCGCCTGGTTTGAGGACACGCCGGACTTCATCGAGCGTGCGCAGAATGTCCGCGCGCCGGTTGTGGTGAATGGTGGACGTTGAGAGCGCGGCGTCGAAGGTGGCATCCGGCCAGGGCAGTGTCGTCATCTCGCCAACATGCCCATCAAAGGGAATCTGCCGCTCAGCGCAGACCGCCTGCGTGATACGGATGCCGCTGGGCGATACATCCATCCCGGCCATCTGAAAGCCGCGTCCGCCCAGGTAGAGGACATGCCGCCCGACCCCGCAGCCGATGTCTAAGACAGCGCCTCCCGGCGGCAGGGTCTCCGCCCATTCGACCACCGAGGCATTCGGCTCCGCAGTGCTGCGGTAGCGCGGCGGAATATCGCCACTGCGCCAGATCAGTTCCCAACCGGCATGCTCGTCAGGATTTGGGGTATCGCTCATAGTCAGCTACCTGTGGCTCGCGGAGCAGATGCTCTATTGTATGCGAAACGGACACGGCGTGCCGTGTCCCTACGCCGACCATATTATTCTTGGTGCGTATTGTGTAGGGACGAACCGGCGTGTTCGACCGGTGGGAGCTGCTCCCCTACCCATGATTCACGTAGACAGAGCGGCGAAGGCCTGCTCGACAAAGGCCCGGTGACCGGCCTGCATGGCGAGCAGTTCTTCCGGGCTGGTGGCCCAGGACTCCAGGCGGCCCGCCGGACGCAGCGCCGCCGCGAGGTCCCAATGGGGTAAATGCGTCGTATCCAGGGGGTTGAGCGCCAGGTAAGCCTGTGTGAACTGCTGCATGGCTGCCATGCCGTAAGCCCAGTTGAACTCCATGCGGCTGTTGCTCAGGTCATCCAGCGGATCGTCGATGGCAGCGTCTTCCCAGTCGATCACCGCTGTGATGCGGCCCGCCTGCCACAGCACATTGCCCGGCCAGTAATCGCCATGCAGCAGCACGGGCGGATTGCGGCGCGGGATCGTCCCCAGCGGTTCCAGCACGGCGCGAATACGACCTTCCTGTAAGGAGTCGTCCAGCTCGGAACCGCGCGCGCGATAGCCCGTCCCCGTTCCACCCAGCGACTCCAGCCCGCGCGCATCGGCCCGGTGAATCTGCGCCAGCTGCGCCGCCGTGTGCTGAAGCAGCTGATCGAGGTCCGCTGGGGCGAAATCCGCCTCGCCCGCGACGAATTCCATCACCAGGCAGGGAGTCCCCAGCACCGCGCCCGTGTCATCGACAAAGTAGGGTTCCGGGACCGGCAGGCCCTGACGGTGCAGAGTCTGCAAGATGGCGAACTCCTGCGCGGCGATCTGTGGATGGCTTTCGAGTCGATAGGCCCCGTACTGTCGCAGCACCAGGGTCTGCGTCTCGCCACCAGGCCGGACGATCTCCAGCGCTGTCACCTGGGCCGAGATTCCGCCGAGCAGCGGCCAGCTTCTCAGCAGATGACTCTGCGGCGCGAAGGCATCCAACAAAGTAGCCAGCGAGTCGCTCAAAGGGCGGTCTCCGGGCTGATCTGCGCGGTGAAATGCTCCAGGCGCATACACAGAGTCAGACCCAGCGAGCGTGCGACTCCCAACGAGGCTGCATTCTCAGCGCTGGACTGGTAGCGGGGCGTCAGATCGCGGGCCAGCAGGTAAGCCAGGGCAGTGCTCACTACACGCCGGGCATAGCCGCGCCCGCGATAGGCTTCCTGAGTGAACAGCGCGCCGATCTCCCAGATGCTTTCCGTGTTGGGGAAGGCCATGCAGGTGCAGACATAGTGCTCGGCCAGGGCGAAGGCGCAGGCTCCGGCCTCGAAATAATGGGCGACGTCGGCCTCGCTGTAGCCGTCAATCGCCAGCCTCCGGCGCAGGGTGGCATCGGGCGTCTGCGTCTGAAGGACCGCTGCATCCGTGTTGAAGACGGCTCCGGCAGGCGTGCTGAAGGAGTGATAGCTGCGCGTCGGCGTCATATCCAGCGCGGCAGAAAATACGCCGCGAGTCGCTTCGTCGGAAATTTTGAACGCTACCGAACCGCTGAACTGCGCGCGCACATAGGCCAGGACGCGCTGTGCTGCCGCCTCGTCTTCGGCCACCGGCAGCAGAATCCACTGCGTTTCAGGGTAAAGATACTGATCCCAGGCGACCGACTCCGTCGGATAGCTGAGCAGGACGCCAGTCGAGCCGTCCGCCTGCGTCTGCCAGGTATCGGCCAGCGGCAGATATTTCAGGTGGGCCAGATGCGCCAGCGGCTCGCGTTCCAGGAAGGCGCGTACTGTGCTCATGGCGAGGCCGGGCTGGGCGTGGGATTACTGCTGCCGCCCAGGATGCGGTCGATCAGACTGCTCAGGGCCGCGCTGAGATCGGGCGTCGGCGTGACGGTGGGCATGACGACTGTGAAGCTGCCCGACATGGCGCAGAGATCGCCATACTGCTCACTGTGGACGGCCATCGTCCAGTCGTAATCGCCAGGACCAGGCAGCGCGTCCAGGTGAAATTCCATCGCAATCGTCCGCCCGCCGGGAAGTTCGAAGCCGCGACCATCGCCGGTATCGCTGCGGCTGGCCCGGAAGTGCAGGACAGCATTCGGACTGTTCAACTGAACGATGATCGGGACGTAGCTGGCCTGGCTGTAGACCTGCTGCTGGGTGAAATCGTAGAGCAGGCTGAAACCGGCGCAGAGATCCTCAGCGGATTCAGTCGGGGTGACAGAGGGCGTGGCCGTCGCGGTCGCGGTCGGCGTGACCGTCCAGGTGGGCGAGGGCGTCCAGGTGGGCGGCAGGGTGCTGCGCACAATAGGTGTCGCCGGCGGCGCGGGCGGCGGCGCGGCAGGGCGACAGGCCGCCATAGCGATCCCCAGCAGCAGCAGACACAAACCGCGATTTTTCACCGGCCCATCCTCAGCGTGCCAGTTCGTCAAGCGTTTGCAGCACGAGTTGGAGGGCGGCGTTTGCGCTGGCGAATTTGACCGCCTCGCGGTCGCCTTCCCAGATGTCGCGCTGCACCGTCAGCAAATCATCCGGCCCGGCCAGGCCGATATAAGTCAGGCCGACTGGCTTGGCATCGCTGCCCCCACCCGGCCCGGCAATGCCCGTGACGCTGAGCGCGATGTCGCAGTGCAGCAGATCGCGCAGGCCGAGCGCCATCTCCTGCGCCGTCTGTTCGCTCACCGCGCCGTGGGCGATCAAGGTGCCGCTCTTGACGTGCAGCAGCGACTGCTTGACCGTGTTCGAATAGGCCACCACGCCGCCCAGCACGTAATCCGAACTGCCGGGAACGTTCGTCAGCCGGTGCATAATCAGCCCGCCAGTACAGGATTCTGCCGTGCCAATGGTCCAGCCCCGCTCGCGCAGGGCCGCCCCAACTTGCGCTTCCAGTAATTGCGCCATAGATGCTCCCCCTGTCGATTCTGCTGTCTATCCTAGCAAATGCGGTCCAATTTACCAGACGAGCTTGATGCAGTTCTGCGCCGTTGCCGGTATAATGTGGGATAGAAGCCGACCGATTTGGGATAACGAGGGATACTGTGACGTAATGGGCTATTGGGGCTGGCGTCCGCTGGTAAGCGCCCTGTTCCTGTGTGTGTGGATCGTCGGGTGCAACATCATCAGCGGTGCTGCGTCCCTGGCATCCCCCACCAGCCCACCCCAGGTCACCCTGACCCTCCGCAAAGTGGCCTCTCGAACACCGCCAGCTACCGCCACGCCTCCCGCTGTCACCACTACCGAACAGGCCGCCGTCCCCACCAGCAGCCCTGCGCCCCATGCCTATGTCGTCCGTCCGGGGGATACCCTGCTGGGAATCGCGCTGGATTTCGGCCTCAGCGTCGAGGATTTGCAACTCGCCAACCCGGCCATTGATCCGCTGGCACTCCAGGTGGGCCAGGCGCTGGTGATTCCGCAGCCGGGCCTGGCTGTGGCCGCGGCCAGCACGCCGATTGGTCTTACGCTCGACGCCCCAGTCTGTTATGACCTGATTACCGGCAGCATTCTCTGTCTCGGCCTGATCGTCAACCGCTTCGATCAAGCCTTACAGCAGGTGCAGGTGCGGGTGGGGCTGCTGGATGCGGCGGGCGGTCTGGTGGCGGAAGCCATCACCGGCATTGACCAGCGGGTGATTCCACCGCACGAAAGCGCGCCTTACAGCGTCATTATCCGCTCGCGGCCTTATACCTCCACCAGCGCCAGCCTGATGAGCGCCGACATCGTCCCCATGCCGCAGGACCTGGTCGTGCTGCAAGTCCTGGAAGCACGGGTTGAACAGCAGGACCGGCGCTACCGGCTGATGCTCACGCTGCGCAATCCTTCAGATCGCGCGACCGGGCCAGCTCGACTGGTGCTGACCCTGCTGGATGCCGACGGCCAGGTGACGGGCTTCCGCGTCCAGAACACAGCGGAAGGACTCGACCCCGGCGCGACGGTCACGGTCGAGATCGAAGCCCAGGCGCAGGGATCCAGCGGCCCGCTCAGCCACCAGATATACGCCGAAGCGCAGCAGCAGTCATGAAATGAGTGTGCCGACGCTCTGCTTGCCGATTACGGCTTGCAGCAGGTCATCATCAGCCCAGAAATCCAGCACCAGGATCGGCATCGAATTTTCTTCACAGAGCGTGAAGGCAGTCATGTCCATGACGCTCAGCTTACGTTCCAGCACGTCGCGGTAGCCCAGCGTCTCGAAACGGACGGCGGTGGGGTCTTTCTTGGGGTCGGCGGAGTAGACACCGTTGACTTTGGTGGCCTTGATGACAATATCAGCCTTGATCTCGGAGGCACGCAGCGCCGCCGCCGTATCGGTGGTGAAATAGGGATTGCCGGTCCCCCCGGCGATGATGACCACGCGACCTTTTTCCATGTGCCGGATCGCGCGCAGCCGGATGTAAGGTTCGGCGACGGCTTTCATCTCAATCGCCGTCTGCACGCGGGTGGTGACGCCCATGCGTTCCAGCGCGTCTTGCAGCGCCAGGCCATTCATCACCGTGCCGATCATGCCGATGTAATGCGAGGTCGGTTCGTCCATGCCCTGGGCCGCGCCTGTTTCGCCGCGCCAGAGGTTGCCGCCGCCAATGACCACCGCGACCTCGACGCCCATATCGTGGATCTGCTTGATCTTCGTCGCAATCTCCTCGGCCCGGTCGGGGTCAATCCCCAGACCATGCGGCCCGGACAGAGCTTCGCCGCTCAACTTCAGTACGATACGATCATAAACCGGTTTCATGCATATCTCCCTGAGCAACGGACAAAAAAAGAGGGCCTAGCGGATGCCAGTCCCTCACTGCTTTGCTTATCTCACTGCCGCCACGTCCTGCCCATATCAGGAGTCTTCTCCCAGGGCAAAGCGGGCAAAGCGGCGGACTTCCATGCTTTCGCCGACTTTGGCGACCACCTCGGCCAGTGCCTCGGCAACTGTCTTCGAGTCGTCGATCAGGTATTCCTGTTCCATCAGGACGACCTCGGAGTAGAACTTGCCCATGCGGCCCTCGACGATCTTTTCCAGAATGTTCTGGGGCTTGTTGGCGTTCTTTTCGTCTTCACGCAGGATGCGCACCTGAAGATCGCGCTCCGCCTGGATGACCGCCTCCGGGATGTCCTCGCGCTTGACGTACTGCGGGGCCATGTTGGCGATGTGCAGCGCCAGGTTACGGGCGAACTCCTGGAAGGGTTCCGAATTGGCGACAAAATCCGTCTCGCAGTTGACCTCAACGATCACCGCCAGGCGATTGTTAAAGTGCTGGTAGGTCTGGATCAGCCCTTCGTTCATCGTGCGGCCCGCGCCAAGCTTCTTGGCCGCGCGCGCCAAACCCTTTTCCTTCAGGAATTCGAGCGCTTTTTCGATGTCGCCGCTGTTGGCTTCCAGCGCTTTTTTGCAATCCAGCGGTCCGGCTCCGGTGGCTGCCCGCAGCTCCTTGACCATTTGTGCCGTGATTTCGGCCATGTTATTCCTCTTTGCTTTCCTCGTTCGTCTCAGCGGGGACAGTCTCAGGGGCTGCTTCCGCGTCTTCGGCTTCGGTCTCAACCTTGGCGACGGTTTCCTCTTCTTCGTCCTCGTCGTAGACCCGCGTGGCCGCTTCGCCCTCACCGTCTTCAGCCTCGTCTTCGTCTTCATTTTCGTCGAAGAGCCGCGCATCGCGCAGCTTCGCCAGGGTGGATGCGCCGAGATACTGCTCGTCGTCTTCCTCGCCCTGTTCATCGAAATCGTAAGCCGAGTAATCGGGGGCGTTTTCGTCGTCTTCGGCCTCCATATCGGCCTGACGCAGGTTGACGCCTTCCAGCACCGCGTCGGCCATGGCTGCGACGATCAGTTTGATGGCGCGCACGGCGTCGTCATTGGCCGGGATAATGTAGTCGATCTCGTCCGGGTCGCTGTTGGTATCCACCAGAGCGATCACCGGGATGTTGAGGATGTTGGCCTCTTTGACCGCCGTCATCTCGCGCACGGTATCGACCACCAGCAGCATATCCGGCAGACGGCGCATATCGCGGATACCGCCCAGCCGAAGCTGCAATTTCTCGATCTTGCGCTGGAGGATGAGCGCTTCTTTCTTGGTCAGCAGGTCGAACTCGCCCTCATCGCGGCGGCGTTCGAGGCTTTTCAGCGTGTCGATACGCTCGCGGATGGTGCGCCAGTTGGTCAGCGTGCCGCCCAGCCAGCGGTGATTGACGTAAGGCATCCGGCAGCGTTCAGCCTCGCGCCGGATCGATTCCTGCGCCTGGCGTTTGGTGCCGACAAACATGATCGTGCCACCATCCGCCACCAGATCACGGATCATATCGTGATAGTGATTGAGATTGACGATGGTCTGCTGAAGATCAATGATGTGGATGCCGTTGCGTTCGGCAAAAATATAGGGCTTCATCTTGGGGTTCCACTTCTGGGTACGGTGCCCGAAGTGTACGCCCGTCTCAAGAAGCCCCTTCATCGTAACTGAAGAAGGCATAACGGGTCTCCTGATTGTGTGTTTTGAGCGATCATGTCTTTCCTTCCCCGGCACAATCCGCGAGGGACAACACCTGCCGGAGTCCAGACATGTGAGATTTGTCCGGTTTTGCACCAGACCGGCGCGCATTGTAGCATAGGGGCCGGGCGGTGACAAGAGTTCTCGCTTGCCGTGCGTCTGCTTTTCTCGCATAATGAAGTCAGCATGATACCCCCGGAAAATGGCTTTCGGATGCGATGAAATCCCACTCTGACATTCTGGTGCTTGCCGATGACCCCCTACAGCGGGATGTGCTTGCTCGCATCCTGGGCCGTGACGTGGGCCTGACCGACGACCCGGACAACGGCGAGGTGGCGATTGTGGTCGAGGACTTCGCGCTGCTGGACCGTGCCAGAGCGGCTTACCCGCTGCGCCCGGTGATAATGATCGGCAGCGAGGACGGGGCGCGCCCGGCAGCACAGGCCCTCAAGCGCGGGGCCTTCGATTATCTGGCCTTCTCCGACAGCCTGGCCGCGGATTTGCCGCCGGTGCTGTACGAAGCGCGCCAGCAGGCCGCCGGGCTGATTCAATCGGAAGCGGCAGAGCAGCTCACCCTGCTGGAAGCGCTGCACGACAGCGCCGCTGCCCTCACCAGTACGCTCGACCTGGAAGAAGTACTCGACCGCATCCTGGCGAATCTGGCGCGGGTGGTGCCCTACGATACCGGCACGGTGATGCTGGTCGATGGCGCTCAGGCACGGATGGTGCGCAACCGCCGTTCAAGCCAGCCCGAACAGCAGATCGACCAGCCGATGGTTGAGTTCGACATCGACGACATGCCGACGCTGCGCCAGATGCGCGATCAGCGTCAGCCGATCCACATCAGCGATACGCAGCGCTATGCGGGCTGGGTGCCGCTGGCACAATCGGCCTGGGTGCGCTCCTTTGCCGGTGCGCCGATCATCGAGGACGATCAGGTGATTGGCTTCCTGACACTCAACAGCGCCAGTGCGGGGGCCTTCAAGGCCAATCATGCCGAGCGCTTGCAGACTTTCTCCAACCACGCCGGGATCGCCATTCGCAACGCCCGGCTTTTCGATACCGCGCAGCGCTACGCCGCCGAACTGGAACAGCGCGTGCAGGAACGCACTGCCGAACTCAACCTGGAACGCAAGCAGCTTCACGCCATTCTCGAATTCGACCGGCGAGGGCATCGTCTACACGGCGGGCGACGCCATTCAGTACGTGAATCAGGCTATGACGACCCTGACCGGCTATGAGGCCGAGGCGCTTATCGACCAGCCGATTACTCTGCTGGCCCCGGATGGCACATTGGCCGTGCTGTGGCGGTCGATCCTGGCCCGCATCGAGCAGGGAACGCCGATCTGGCGCGGTGAGGTGCAGATCACTCGCTGCGATGGCTCGATCTTCGACGCCGGGCTGACAGTAGCCCGCAGCGCTGCGCCGGGGGCCGGTGTACTGCATACGGTCACAGTGGTACGCGACATCAGCCAGGAAAAGGCTCTGGAAGATCAGAAGGCGCGCTTCATCGCCACCGCTTCGCACGAACTGCGCACGCCGATCACCAACATGCGCACGCGGTTATACCTTATCCAGCACCAACCGGAGCGCATGGACGACCACACCCGCGTTATGGAAGAGGTCGTGCTGCGGATGCAGAAACTGGTGGAGGACCTGCTCGACCAATCACGCTTTGACCGGGGTCTCATTAGCCTGGAATTAGAAAAGGTGGCGCTGCAAGGGCTGGTGCAGGACGTGCTCAACACCCAGCAGGCCGAGGCGCAGGCGCGTGGCATCACGCTGAGCGCGGAGATGGCCGACCGGGACCTCTACGTGATGGGCGACCGGGCACGGCTGGAACAGGTGCTGACGAACCTGGTCACAAACGGCCTGCATTATACGCTCGAAGGCGGCCAGGTGACGATCCGCCTGGCAGATGGGGAGCAGGCCTGTATCCAGGTGATCGATACGGGCATTGGCATCTCGCCGGAATATCTGACGCAGATTTTTGAGCCTTTTGTACGCGCCAACGACCGGGTCAAAGGGACCGGCCTGGGCCTGAGCATCGCCCGCCAGATCGTCGATATGCACGGCGGCGAGATCAGCGTCGAAAGCACGCCCGGCGCGGGCAGTTGTTTTACCGTTCTGCTCAAGCATCTGGATGAACAGCCATGATAGATTTGGAACATCACGACGATAGACAGCTCAAGGCGATGATCGCCGACGTAGAAACCCTGCTCAAGCGGCGGCGGCAGCAGCGCGAGCGCATCGCCGACCTGACCAAGTCCTTTACCGAATCGCTGTTTCAGGCCCTGCAAGCCGCAGTCTATGATCTGCGCCAGCGCGGCCTGACAGAACTGGGCGAGCCGCGCCTGATCGACCATCCAGCGGGTGGACGGCGGGCGCTCCAGTTGTCGATTGAGGATTGGGGCATCGTCTTTGTGCCGCTGGTGGGGGCCGCCCGGCCCAACCTGCGCGACGAAGCGCAGATTCCGCCGCTGGCTTTCAAGGAAATCTGCGGACGAATCGCCGTCTTCATCGGCAGCGAGCCGGACCAGCCCTCGTTCTACGATTTCCTGATCCTGGCCGATGGCTCCTGGTTCGCCTGGGGCTACGGTTGGCCGCGCCAGGAGGCCGACATTCAAGGGACCGATTTCACTATGCTGGCCTACGGGCTGCTCAACAGCTTCATTCAGGACATTTTCGTGACCTGGCGCACGCGCGATCAGACCACGCTGGGCGCGGCGATGGATGCGCGCAAGCGGGCCTATGCCTTCGGCCTGCCCGGCGACGACCGGTGAGGCTTTTGCTTTGACCCTCAGCCTAAATAGCGTTGTCCGGTATTAGAATAACGGCTGACATGATCTCTTATGAGCCATATCGACCCCCTCTGGCGCTAGCGCGCCACCTCCCCCGAATTCAGGGGAGGATACTGCGTGCGCTGCCGGCTCCCTCCCCGAATTCGTGGAGGGCTGGGGAGGGGTCACAGCAGGTCACTGGAGCATATCATCGCATCCGGAATACCGGACAAGCCTTAAATCCCTTCTCCACGTTGGAGAGGGGACCGGGAGGTGAGGTCAGGTGGGCGATGGTTAAGCGATCCGCATGAGCTACAGCGCATGGGAGCGGGTGGGCGCGTTTATCCAGGCCGGGGAAGTGGACGAGGCCCTGGAGGCGTTGGCGGAACACCTGGAGGCTCAGCCGGACGACGTGCGGGCCAGGCGGCTGCGGATTCAGGCGCTGCGCTACCGCCCCGCTGACGGGAACATTGATCTCGCCTGGGCCGATTTTGAGCATCTGGACGAGCCGCTGCCGGAGGACTACATCGCCCTGGCGCTGCTGCTGGCCCCCGGCGATGCGCTCTCGATTCTGCGCGTGGGCCTGGAGCAGTGGCCGGAGCACGAGGGCCTGGCCGAGCGCTGTGTCCACCTGATGCTGGCCCAGGACGAGCGCGAGTCGGCCTTGATGCTGCTGCGCAGCCAACCCGCGACCTGGCGCTGGCGGCAGTTGGAGGGCGACATCCTGGCCGCGCAGGGCGACGCGATGCTGGCGACCGCCTGCTACAGTCAGGCGCTCGATCAGCTAGGCCAGTTGAAGGAGAACCCCTACCTGGAACCGATCAAAACGCGGCTGCATCTGGCGCGCGCCGCCACCTACCGCCGTCTGGGCTTTCTGGATCAGGCCGGGCAGGATTACAGCGCCGCAGAGGCAATCATCCCGGACGATCCGGTGATCCCCTTCAATCGCGGGCTGATCGCCTGGCTGCAAGGCGACGAAGAGGCCGCGCTGGAGCTTTGCCGTCCGGCTCTGGCGCAAGCCAATCCGCGCCTGCGCGAGGAGATGCTGCACGAACTGGAAGATCACCCCCGCTACCGCGATCTGCTGCGCGAGTTAGCCTTATGAAGCCCGCACTCGCCATCCTCTACCACGATCCGCAGGGCAAGCTGGGCGCGCAGGTCGCCGACTGTCTGCCCCTACTGAACGAGATTTACGCAGGCATCGCTATCGGGGCCAGTCCGCAGGCCAATGCCGGGGTGCTGGCGCAGTGGAAAGCAGCAGGCGCATTGATCCAGGTCGATTCACGTGGCGAGGGCGCGCCGATGTACAGGCTGGGCATGGCGCGGCGGGGGGCGGTGACGCTGGCCCTGGAAACCGGCGCGGAGCATGTCCACTACTGTGATGGCGACCGCGTGCTGCACTGGGCGCAGCGCTATCCCGATGAACTGCGGCAGGCGGCGCAGCGCGTCAGCGAGGCGGATTTCACCGTGCTGGGCCGCAGCGAGCGCGCTTTTGAATCGCACCCGGCGGTGCAGCGGGAGACCGAGGCGATCATCAACGGCGTGTTCGCGCGGGTCAGCGGCCTGCACTGGGATCTCGGCTCCGGCTCACGCGGACTCTCGCGCCGGGCGATTGACACCCTCAACGCGCAGTGTCCCGACGATACGATTGGCGTGGATGCTTCCTGGCCGCTGTGTCTGCGGCAGGCGGCGGAGCTGCGCCTGGCCTACTGGACGGTCGAGGGCCTGGAGTTC
Source organism: uncultured Chloroflexia bacterium (assembly GCA_963772595.1). Lineage (GTDB taxonomy): Bacteria > Chloroflexota > Anaerolineae > Aggregatilineales > Phototrophicaceae > CAVYXZ01. Next base: position 1,842,916 of record CAVYXZ010000007.1, read on the forward strand.
GAATCCGGCGACGGTTACGATCATGCGCAGGCCGGGCCGGATTACCGCGCCTGGCTCGACGCGCTGGATGCCAGCCCGCGCCGCTGGGCCTTCCGGCTTCAAGTGGCGGCGCTCATCATCGAACAAATGGCGGCGTACGGTTAGTGATTATGGGGACTTTGTCCCCAAGCCCCTATCAGGAGATGGCATCTCCTGGACCTCTCAATGTAATCCGTAGGGACAGGGCATGGCTCTGTCCGCTCACCCGCGCAAAAAGGACACGGCGCACCGTGTCCCTAAAATGCAATCGGGGTGCGGGGGATCGAATCCCCTGCCGGGGTCCGGGGAGCGCCCCGAATTTTCTTCTCTACACAGGTTTACGCGCCGTGATGCGGGCGCTGAAGACGCGCGGCATCCCGTCCCGGTGCGGAATAATGTCGTCCGCGTCGGACTTATCGACCACCTGAATATCGACGAATCCAGCCTCACGCATCAGGCCGGTGTAGATGGCGGAGTCAATTGCCCCGGTGACGCATTCAGCCCACTGCGCCGTATCGGCCCGCAGTTCGGCGCTGAACTCGCCTTCGGTTACGATGTCGCTGATGCTGACGCGCCCGCCCGGTTTGAGGACGCGGAAGGCTTCGCGGAAGACCGGCGCTTTGTCCGGCGCGAGGTTGATGACACAGTTGGACATCACCACGTCCACCGTGTTGTCGTCCACCGGCAGCGCTTCGATCTGCCCCCGGCGGAACTCGACGTTGTGCAGGCTCATACGGTCGCGGGCCGCGTTGGCTTTCGCCAGCATCTCCGGCGTCATGTCCACACCGATGACCTGACCGCTCTCGCCGACCTGCCGCGCCGCCAGAAAACAGTCGATCCCGCCGCCGCTGCCCAGGTCCAGCACAGTCTGACCCGGCTCCAGGCTGGCGATGCTGACCGGATCGCCGCAGCCCAGCGAAAGGTTGACCGTCTCGCTGTCCAACGTCTGGATCATGTCGGCGCTGTAAAGGCCGCTCTCACAGCCGCAGCTCGCATCGCCGCAGCAGCCGCTGGACGTGGTCGCCTCGGCAATTCCGGCGTAGCGCTGACGGACGGTCTCGTGAATTTGCGCATTGTCTGGCATGTCTGCCTCCTCACATATTGATAAACGTCGATACGTTATGGTAAAAAAAGAGGTCCTACTCAATGCTCGACAGCGGAATGGTCCCGGCAAAATCGGGCGCGAAGCTCTGCACCAGCCTGCCGCAGCAGACGGTCATCTCTTCCTGATTAAGCGTGTAGAAGCGCTGGCGGCCTTCCTGGCGTACCTGCACCAGATTGGCCTCTTCCAGTATCTTCAGGTGATGGCTCACCGTCGGCTGTTTGACCTCGCCGTCGAGCTTGTCCACCACGTCGTTGACGCTCAACCAGACACAGCAGAGATGCTGCATGATCTCCTGCCGCGTTTCGTCGGCCAGGGCCTTCGCAAACTGGACCTGTATGTTTACCATAGCGCTATTATATCGATGTTTATCAATATGTCAAGGGGTTGGATGTATGTTAGTGTAAAACAGGGAGTACCGTTGGGGTTTCACCCCAACACCCCACCAGGAGACAATATCTCCTGGACCTCTTTCCAGCATGACCATCGTCAATGGAATGGGGTGCAGGGGATGCTTCCCCTGCCAGGGCAGCGCCCCATGTTATGGAACTGAGTCATTGTAGCTTTATCAGGCTGGCAGCAATGAGCATCGAGCAGAGTTTTCAATCCGGCACGCCAGAGCGCAAACGCTTCATAGCGGACTTGTTCAGCCTGTTCAGCGCGGACATTGTGCGCTGCTGGGCCGCAGACCCCCATTCCCCCTACAGGGCCTTCGACGCCCCGGTCCTGCGCCGCAAAGATGCCTCACGCGGCAGCACACTCGACTTCGCCTTCATCTACCGCCAGGACCTCTACGTGGCGCTCATGCGCTGTGATCCGCTCACGCACGGCACGCTGCACGATACGGCGCAGGTGGAGGCCGAGAACACCAGCAAAGCCTTCGCCGAGTTTCTGGATGCCGCGCAGCAGCCGCAGCAGTATATCGCCATCGTGGAGGGCCGCGAACAGCCGATTGCCGGGTCGATTATGATCTGGCAGCGAGTTCGAGAACCGGCGCACGCTGCACAGCGCGCTCAAGACCCGCTGTGGCTTCCATGCCACGCTGGCGTTGGAGACGATGATCGCCGACCTGGCAAGCTGGCACAACCGCGATTTTCAACTGCTGCTCGACCAGCGTTTCGCCTGGTGTCACGACCTGTTCAAGTCGCTGCGTTAGCTCACTCAATAGACCACGATTTCTGGTGGGGCGCTGCCCCAGGGAACCTATCCCCCAAATAGGACTTCACTGAAGCCCTACTGCGCATCCAGGCGCAAGATAACCTCTTCAACCACCTGGCCGCGCGCCTCGGCGAAACCGGTATCCTGCCCGATAATGACGAAGCCGCATTTCTCCATCACGCGGATCGAGCCGAGGTTGTCTTTGGCAGCCCGGCCAAAGAGCGGGCGCGTCGGAATCTCTTGCAGCAACAGCCCCAGCGCACGGGTGGCGATGCCCTGCCCCCAGACCGCCCGGTCGAGCCAGTAGGCCACCGCCGGATCGCCGAACTGGACGAAATGCGCAACGTAACCCGCAACGCCCCCATCGGCCAGAATCGTGCGCAGCATAATCGCCGGATTGGCCCGGATTCGCAGCCAGTGCGCGTCAAAGGCGGCATGGTCCTCCGGGTCAGTCGCGCTGAAGGCCGCCATGTGATTGGCCGTTTTGTCCCGCTGGTGCTCAAAAAACAGCGGCAGATCGCTGTCGATGACTGCACGTAATTCCACGCTCGGTTGAGATGAATCCATTTTTGCTCCTGGCAACAGGCTGCATCGCAATATCCATTATCCTCTGATTAGTGAATTGTGCATGACCGGGTTTATGGGCATAGAATACTAATATCATTCATGAATAGCTGGCAGGTGCATGGCTGAAATGTTGAATACAGGTAGGGACAATCAATGCCAGTGAATGTGCAATGGGACAACGAAGATCACTCCATTATTCTTTTCAGATTTGAAGAGGCATGGACACTGGCCGACCTGACTCAAGCCTATGCGGAAACCCGAACCTTGCTGGATTCTATCGACCATGCTGCCTGTATCCTCATGGATTTACACAATACGCACATGGTCCCTACGGGCATCACCGGCACCTTTGGGCAGGCAAGGGCCATCGGCGAGCACCCGCATACCGCGCTCGTCGTGGGCGTTGGAGCCAATCTTATGGTTCGGACGATTGGCGGTATCTATGTACAGCTTTTTCCCCATCTGGCACCGCTTATTCTATTTGCCGACACCTTGCAAGAGGCGCGCAAGCAGGCTGCTGCCCGTCTCAACGCAGGCTAGCCAATCGCCCCGCACAAACGACTCTTTCGTACACTATGGACGAATTAACTGTACATAATTCCGACACCCTGTACAATTATGGTAGTGAATCGGGGATATATGGGACAGTTCTCATGATTATTGGCATTCCGAAAGAGATTAAAGACAACGAATACCGGGTAGCGCTGCCGCCTCATGCCGTCCGCGAACTGGTCCGGCACGGTCATGAGGTGCTGGTGCAGCGTGATGCAGGCGCAGGCAGTGCCTTCAGCGACGCCGAGTACCGTCAGGCGGGCGGCAGGGTGCTGGAGAGTGCCGCCGAAGTCTGGCAGCAGGCCGAGATGATTCTCAAGGTGAAGGAGCCGCAGCCTTCAGAATATGGCTACCTGCGCGAAGACCTGATCCTGTTCACCTACCTGCATCTGGCGGCCTCGATGGACCTGACACAGGCCATGCTCGACAGCGGCGTGACCGGCCTGGCCTACGAGACGGTCGAGGACCGGCAGGGCCGTTTGCCGCTCTTGCAGCCCATGAGCGAGGTCGCCGGGCGCATGGCGACACAGATCGTGGCGCATTATCTGGAAAAACCCAGCGGCGGGCGCGGTATTCTGATGGGCGGGGTACCGGGCGTGAAACCGGCACATATCGTGATTCTGGGCGCGGGCACGGTCGGGAACTCATGCGGCGCAGGTGGCGCTGGGCATGGGCGCGCGTGTGACTCTGCTGGACATCAACATGGAGCGGCTGCGCTACCTCAGCGAGGTCTTGACGGGCCGCCTGACGACCCTGGCCTCTAACGCGACCAACGTGGCCGAGGCGATAGCGACGGCGGACGGCGTGATCGGCGCGGTGTTGATCCCTGGCGCGCGTGCGCCGCATCTGGTGACGCGGGATATGCTGCCCGATATGCTCGACGGCAGTGTGATCGCGGACGTGGCGGTGGACCAGGGCGGCTGTGTCGAGACGACTCACGCGACGACTCACAGCAACCCGACCTATTTCGTCGAGGGCGTGCTGCATTACGGCGTGGCAAATATGCCCGGCGCGGTGCCGCGTACCTCCAGCTTCGCGCTGGCGAACGCGACCCTGCCCTACATTGTGAAAGTGGCCGACATGGGCCTGGACGATGCCCTGCGCGGCGATCCCGGCCTGGCGAAGGGCCTCAACCTGCACCAGGGGCACATCACCTACGATGCGGTGGCAGACGCTTTCGATCTGGCGCTGCGCCCGCACGAATCGCTGGCGATTTAGGGCTGGAGGTCAAGAGTCTGGGGGTTCCCCCCAGACCCCACCAGGAGATGCCCTCTCCTGGACCTCTTTTCTTGATAGCCGCGCTGGGATTGGCCGCCCTATGATGAACAATCCGGCTTGAGGGGGTTTAAGTCTCCTCGCCATGTTGGAGAGGGGATTTAGGGGTGAGGTAAAACTCGCCCGGCTCTATTTACATCTAAAACGGGGCAGCGTCACCGCTGGGCAGCAGGATGCGGAAGGTGCTGCCTTCGCCAGGTACGCTCTCAACCGAGATGCTGCCGCCGTGCGCCTCGACGATTTTATGCGCAATCGCCAGCCCCAGGCCCATGCCGCCGCCTTCACTGCCGCGCGCCGGGTCGCCGCGATAAAAGCGCTGGAAGATGCGCTCGTGTTCTTCCGGCGGGATACCGATGCCATTGTCCTGCACCTCAATCACGATCCAGGAGTTTTCCTGGCGGGTGCGCAGCGTGATCTCGCCCCCGGCGGGTGTATAGGTGCTGGCGTTAACGAGCAGATTGGTCAGCACACGATCCAACTGCGGGCGGTCGCCCAGCACCGTCGCGGTGATCACGCCCGGCTCCCAGCTTAGATGCTGCTGCTTCTGCTCGATCAGCAGGCGATGCGCCGTAATGATCTCTTCGAGCAGAGCGTTGAAATCCACCGGGCCGAAGTTGAACTCATTGGTCTCGCCCCGGTCGAAGCGCGACATGACGAACAGATCGTTCATGAAGTTTTCCAGGCGCGTCGTCTGCATATTGAGCACGTCCAGGTGCCGCTGCCGGTCTTCCGGCGATTGCGCCCGGCTGAGCAGATGCAGGCTGAGCTTGATTGAGGTCAGCGGTGTCTTAAAGTCATGCGAGACATCGCCCATGAAGCGCTGGAGCATGTTGATGCGCTCGCGTTCCAGCGCCAGTTCCAGGCGATTCTTCTCCAGGTGCATCCGCTCTGAGAGGTCAATCGTCACCGCCACCAGCCCGTTGACCTGGTCCTGCGCGTCATAGACCGGGTGATAATGCGTCTGGTATTGGATGCCTGCGTGCTCGTGAAACGCGGTGAAGGATTCGCCATTGAGCGTGCGCTCGATGCTGTAGAGCACTCTCGGCTCGTCCTGATACAGATGATAGGCTGATTGGCCGACGATAGCGGCGGCGTCCTGGCCCAACTGCTGCTGCTGTCCCAGACCCTCAGAGAGGCTGATCGTGCCGTCCTTATCCATCGCCCAGACCATGATCGGCACGTTGGCAATCAGCGTTTGCAGCAGGCTTTGAATCTTGCGGCGGGCCAGTTCGCTCTGCACCGTCTCGCTGATGTCCACCTGCACACAGGTGATGCCGACCACCGTGCCGCCGACATCGCGCAGCGGTTCAATCGTCACCTGATAATGGCGCTCCTGGCCGCCTGGATGCAGCATGACCTCCTGGCGCAGGCCGATCCCGTTGGTGAGCACCTGGCGCTTGAGCCTTTCCAGCAGTTCCACGCCCTGCGGATCGTCCAGCAGGTCGCGGTCGGTCTTGTTGAGCACCTGGTCCAGGTCGAAATCCGGCGCGGGATCATGCATCCAGGTATAGCGCAGGTCGCGGTCCTGGTTGCTGACGACGATAGAGGTGTTTTTCAGCGCAGTGTGGAAGCGGTCCTCGGCCATCTTCAACGCCGCCTCGGTCGCCTTCTGCTGCGTGAGGTCCAGGGCGATGGTGATAACCCCGCTGGGCGAACCGTCGCTGTCGAACCACATGCTGCTGGAATTGTAGACCGGGATGGGTCTGCCATCGCGGTGATGGTGCAGGACCTCCGAGGCCCAGTGACCCTGCTGAATCAGCGTCTCGCGCACCCGGTCACGCGGGAAATCAGGGCTGTATTGGGGCTGAATCACCTCCAGAAACGACTTGCCACGCGCTTCGTCCAGGCTCCAGCCGTAGAGGTCCTGAGCGGCCTTGTTCATGTTGATAATGTAGGGTTCAGGGCCGATCATTTCCGTCTCGATGATGGCCTCGACGACGTGGCGGAAGATGCTGGCCTCGCGCTGCAAGCGGACTTCATCTTCCCGGCGGCGGCTGATGTCACGGATCGTCGCCAGGACTTCGTTTTCGCCATAGCGCACCCAGTGGGCTTCATAATAATGGCGGCCATCGGCTTCGTTCAGTTCGTAGGTCATGAACTGCGTTTCGTCGCTGTCGAGGGTCTGTTGGATGCGATCAAGAATCTGCTGACTGACCGGCGATTCCAGCACATCCAGGATATTCTTGCCGACCAGATGATTGTAAGTGCGGTCTGGCCGGCGATCTCGAATCGCTTTGAAAGGCCAGACCTCGCGGTAATTGCCCTCGCCATCCATACGGACGATCATATCCGGGATGGCGCTGAGCAGAGCGCTGTTGCGGGCTTCCTGCTGGCGCAGTTCGATCTCGCGGGCCTTGCGCTCGGTGATAAGCCGCAGCAGAATCAGAACTCGTAAGGTATCGCCCGGCTCTTCCTCGTGATGCACCAGGACCGTGCTGTGGCGCTCGACCCATTCCCAATGTCCTTGTTTGTGGCTGATGCGGTATTCCAGCGGCGCGGCTGTGCCGGAGTTGAGCAGGGTCTGCCAGTGGTCGCGCAGCGTGGGCCAGTCGTCTTCATGGGTCACGCTCGCCAGAAAGCCGGGAGTCGCCAATTCTTCGCGGGTATAGCCCAAAAAGCCATCGCGGTTAAAATAGGGGATACGGTCAGTATCTGGCTCCCAGATATAGACGAAATCGGGCGAGTTCTCGATCAACTGGCGGAAGGTCTGCTCCTGTTCGCCGAGAATGCGCTCGATGGGGTCGCTGTGGTCGCCAAACAGCATGGGCAGCAGCAGGCTGAGCAGCGCCGCCACGATGACCGCGCCCGACGCACCGGTCAGGACAGCGGTCAGATTCTGGCCCGGCCTGAGCATCGGGTCCACCAGCGCGACCAGCAGCACCAGGACGGCCAGCAGCCGCTGTTCGTGCAGCGAAAAGAGGAAACTCGCGCAGAGCAGCGGGATAATCAGCCAGATCAGGATGCTGGGACTGCCGCCCAGCCCTGCCAGCCCGACCGCCGCCACCGCGCTGTAGACGCTCAGACGAGCTGCCAGATTAATGTAGCCCAGGCGGTTGATGATATAGAGGCCCAGAATCGCCGGGATCAGCAGCGCTTGCCGGAACAGCAGCGCCAGCGGGAGGGCCAGCAGGAATGCGACGAGATGCAGCGCGGCCAGCCTTGCCGAGCGTTTACGCAGTTCTGGCCTGAGTACGCGCCGGGCTGGTTGTGTGAGCCGGACCCATCCTGTGGACACCACGTCCGATTTCATCGAACCTGTCACTTATAGTGGAGCCTTCCCGTAATCTATGTCATAGTATCATATAGTAGGTGACGATTACCATTAAGCGGGTTGCGCAGGCAGGCGGGCCTGTACATTTACCTAAAAAGATTGTTTAATCCACTCATCTTCTTTTAACCGTATACTAAAAGAGTTCTTTTTTACTATTGACAGACCATCTTCACCCATGCACTACAACATGACAAAGGATCTAAATGGCGAAATTCATTCCGGGCCTGGGCATCAAGACCTTCAAATTGGAATCTCGCCTGGGCAAAGGAGCATCTGGTGAAGTCTGGAGCGCGAGCGAAGGCGCTTTCAAAGTCGCGCTCAAGCTGCTGAAACCGGACTTAGTCGATAGCACGGGACAGCCCGCCCTGCGCCAACGCCAGGACGACGAGATCGAAAGTCTCCGGGCACTGGACCAGAACCCCCATCTCCCTGTCCTCTACGATTGGGACATCGTCTGCGAGCAGCCTTACCTGGCAACGCAGTTGATCGAGGGAGAGACTTACGACCGTCTGATCCGCTCTGGCAGGCTGCTTCAGGTGCCGCTGGAGCGGCGGCTGGTCCTGATTCGCCAACTGGCGACGACGCTGACCACCCTGCACAAGGCCGGGATCGCCCACCGCGACATTAAACCGGCCAACGTCGCGCGGGATCGACAGCCCGGTGCTGCTGGATTACCGCATCAGCTTGAACGATGCCTTGATCGACTGGTCGCAGGTCAGCATCAAGACGCGCGCCTACCTGCCCTACGACGGCGGCATGGATAAGCTGGGCGATCTCTACAGTTTCGGCCTGTTGAGCTACCAGATCCTTTTCGGACGGCATCCTCTCTTTCGCACCGAAGACTACGTGAAGATTCAGACCTCGGCCTCGGCGGCCCGCGAACTGGCGGCCTCGCGGATCGAAAGCGGTCAGTGGCTCTATCCCAGCCGGATCCCACCGGTCGAGATTACACCCGATATGCGGGGCCGTTTTGGCGCGCGGCTGGACCCTATCTTCGAGCGAGTCTTTGGCCGCCGGGAACAGCGCTATGAAGAGCCGCTGGCCTTCGCCTCCACGCTGGAAGCCGCCATCGACCTCAACGCCGATAGTTCTACGCTGGATACGCAGCCGCTTCAGCCCGCCGGAATGCAGCAGCGTGGGGCGACCTTCCCGGTGCCGGAGCGGATCAGCCGGGCCGTTGAGCCTGAAAGCCCGCCGGAAACGCTGGAAGTCGGGCCGAGCCAGCGGCGCGCTCAGCGGACGCGCAGTGTCGCCCCGGTGCCGATTGACGGCGAGGAATCGCAGCGGATCATCGACGACTTCGGGCTGAACGAGCGCAACACCTTCCCGGTGACGATTATCGTGGCCGGGGTGATCCTGGTGGCGCTGATCGCCGTGACGGTGCTGATCTTTGGCGCGCCGCCTAATACGGCCAGCCCGACCGTGACCGCTTCGGCTGCGGCGGTGAATCTGCTGCCGCCCAGCGAGACGCCCCTGCCGGTGCTGGTGGATACGCAGCCGCCCAGCCCGACGGCGCTGCCGCCTACTGCAACCGCGACCTGGACGCTGACCCTGTCGCCGACGATCACAGCCACCGCCACACTGACGGCCACCGCGAGCCATACGCCCACGGTGACACCCACCAATATCCCAACCAATACGCCCCTGCCCACCCTGACAGCCACGCCCTTCCCGACCAACACCCCGCTGCCCTTTGAACCCAGCGAGGACCTGGCCGATAATCTGCTGGCGCTGCGGCAGGCGATACGTTCCAATCCTTACGACTGTACGGTCTTCAACCGCGTGTACGATTACGTTCAGAACCGGCTGGAGTCCGGCGGTGAGAACAACGCGGACTACGAGCAGTACGGCCAGACCATTCTCGACGCTATGACGCCGATTTATCACGATTACTGCCTGCTGTTCCCTCAGTCCGCCGGGCCGCTGCCGGATAATTACGCGCAGATCAACAACGATCTGGACCTCAAATTGTGGGATATTGTCCTGTCGCTGCGGGCTAATTTTTAGCGCGTGCGGGGTGGACAGCCTCTTTGCCGGGCACAAATATGGACAGATCGATGGGTCTGCCTCTACGTTTCGATTCTCCTGGCGGTGCGGCTCCGTTTCTGCACGGCCTCACCCCCGCTTTTTGCCACTTTTCTCCGAATTCGCTAAAGTTAAGTCAATACATGGTTAACAGCCGGATCTTTGTGGTATGCTACCCGTATAGGGTGAGAGACCATGATCGGACAGATTTTACAAAAGCGTTACGAAATCATTGAACACCTGGGCGATGGCTCGACAGCCACCGTCTATAAAGCGCTCGATACACGGCTAGGCCGCCCGGTCGCCCTGAAGATTCTGCTGCCGCATGTGCGTTCGACGACACGCAGCCGCTTTTTCCAGGAAGCGCACGCTGCGGCACAGTTGAATCACGCCAATATCATGGCGATTTACGACATGGTCGAAGACGTCGAGCAGCCGTTTCTGGTGGTCGAATTCATCGAAGGGCTGCCGCTGTCGGATTACATCCCCTCGCCGCCGGAGACGGTCGTCAACCTGGGCTATCAGATTGCGATGGCGCTGGATTACGCCCACGAGCGCGAGATCATCCACCGCGATATTAAACCCGCCAATATTCAGGTCACGACCGAAGGCCAGGTGAAGATTATGGACCTGGGGCTGGCGCTGCCGCGCGAGGCCACCCGAGTCACCGCCGATGGCATGATTATCGGCACGCCGGCCTATCTCTCGCCGGAACAGGCACAGGGCCACAAGCTGGATTACCGCACCGACATCTATTCGCTGGGCATCGTCCTCTACGAAATGGTGACGGGACAGCTTCCTTTTGATGCGGACGAGATCTCGGCACTGCTGTTGCAGCAGGTCAAGCAGCCCCCGCCGCCGCCGCGTCTGATCGTACCGGATATTCCTTCCGGCCTGGAAGAAGTGATCCTGACCTCGCTGGACAAGCAACCAGAGCGCCGCTACCAGTCCTGCCGGGACATGGCCGAAGCGCTGCACGACTCGCTGCTGAAGAGTGCGACGGCGCAAATTCCGCACCCGGTCCGCCAGCCGATCAGCCCTTCCGAAAAGCCCATCATCCGCCTGATTCTGGCCGACGATCACAGCGTTCTGCGGCGCGCGCTGGTGGGCGAACTGGAACTGCGGCCTGACTTCAAGGTGGTGGCCGAGGCTGCCGATGGCGACGAAGCGCTGACGCGCACCCTGGAACTGCTGCCGGACGTGCTGGTGCTGGACCTGAATATGCCCGGCAAGGGCGGCCTGGACGTGCTGCCGGAAATTCGCAAGCAGGCCCCTGACGTCAAGGTGCTGGTGCTGACCGGGCGCGAGGAAAGCGGCTACATCGTGCGTGCGCTGCGCGCCGGAGCCAACGGCTATATTCTCAAGTCTTCGGACGAAGACGAACTCAGCGACGCTATCCTCCAGGTCCACAAAGGGCATCTGGTGCTGGGGCGCGGCGTGACCGAGAAGGTGGTCACCGGCCTGCTGAAGGGCGCGAGCGAAGACAGCGACAGCGAGATCGACCAGAACGAGCGGCAGCTTCTGCTCTATGTCGCGCGGGGTTTCGATAATGAGGCTATCGCGCACCGGCTGGAGATGAACATGGTCGATGTGATCGAGATGCTGGCTTCCGCGATGAATAAGATGGGCGCTCATGACCGCAACGAGGCGGCTTTGCTGGCGCTGCGCGACGGCTATATTCTGCTCGACGAAGTCCACATGCTGCGCTAGCACAACTTCTTAGTCTTGGTGGGGCGATGCCCCACGCCCCGGCAGGGAACACGTCCCACCTCTTTCGCGCACAACTTATTGTGACACTCGTTCCGACCGCTACAAGGGCAAAAGGAAAGAGGTCCAGGAGACGCTATCTCCTGGTGGGGGTTCGGGGGCAAAGCCCCTGAGTTAATAAAACGGCGCGACCATCAGGCCACGCCGTTTCATTTGAACGCCTAAGGATGCTTAGTGCAAGGGCAGTGTGACATCCGGCGGTACCAGCACGTTGTCGATCACGTACACGACGCCATTGTTGACCTGGATGTCCGAGGCCACTACCGAGGCGCGGCCATTGTCAATCGTGATGCGGCTGATATTCGGATCATAGCCGAAGCTCAGCGCTTCCTGATTGCTGGACGTGGTCGGCGCAGTGTTATTCCGCAGTTCAGCCGAGGTCACAGCCCCCGGAACGATATGGTATTGCAGCAGATCTTTCAGCAGCGATGGATTCGACAGCAGTTGGTCTTCCGAGATATTCGCCTCGGTCAGGAAGGTCTTGAAGGCACCATCAGTCGGGGCAAAGAGGGTGATCTGGCCGCTGTCCAGTTCATCCTGCAAGCCCGCCGCCTGAACTGCTGCTTCGAGGATGACGAAGTTATTGGCAACGTAATCGCCCGCGCTCTGCGGCAGTGTCGCAGCCGTGTTGTTCTCGCTGTTTGAAGCCATCGACTGGTTCATGGTCGCGGCAGTCTGAGCAGCCAGGGTTTCATAATTATCCGGCAGCAGCACGTTGTCGATCACATGAACGTAGCCATTGGTCGCGGCAACGTCACCCTGTTCAATGGATGCGGCACCGCCGTTGATGGTGACACGGCTCACGTTCGAGTCCATGCTGAAGGACAGCGCCGGGCCGAGCAGGGTGCTGGTATCCAGGGCCATGTCCAGGTTGCTCAGGTCCTCGACCGGCACGCGGCCAGGGATCACGTGATAGCTCACGATCACGCGCAGCAGCGCCGGGTTCGCCATCAGATCATCCAGCGACATATCAAGATTATTGGTCAGTGTGATGAAAGCGCCGTCGTTGGGCGCGAAGATCGTGTATTCGCCGCTTTCCAGCGTATCGGTCAGGCCAGAAGCCGCAATCGCCTTTGAGAAGTAGACGAAGTCCTGATTGACAATATCGACCACCGTCGGCGAGGCGAACACCATCCCGCTAGCCTGGCTGCTTGTCGAAGCCGATGTGCTTGTTTCCATCGTCGGGGCCATCTGAGGCTCGCTGCTGGTATCCTGACCGGTCGTGGTGCTATCCTGCGCCAGGGCAGGGACAACCAGCAGGCCCAGTGCCAGTACCAATACGATCAACTTACGCATACAATCTCTCCTCATTCTTAGCAACAATTTCGACAACGGCGCAGGCCGTCATCTGGCTGCACCCTAATCCTGAAACCTGAGTGCTGCATGAGTTTTTGCCACCGTTTAACCTGCTCAGCGGGCAAAATGATCCACCTGGCCCCCCGGTCGCTCACCCACCTGGTGGATTCCCCTCAGAGGCCGGATTCACTTCGCAGTTGCTGCGATTTTCGCGTATAATAAGAGCATCTGGAGTGTTAAGGAGAGCAGATCATGGCTACGGCCAATGGAACTGATAAATCGAAGGTGGACTCCAATGAAATGCGGCGGGAAGTCTACGCCAGGGCCGAGGAAATCCGCAAAGAGGCGGCCAAGAAATTAAACGTTGCAGCGGAGAATATTCGTAAGGAAATGCGCGAGAATGAAGCCGATGAAGAGGCGATTGCCAAAGTAGACGAAATCGCCGGGCATCTGGAACGGACCGCGCAGTATCTCAACGATAATTCACTCGAAGAGATGGGCAAGGACGCGACCCAGGCGGTGCAGGCTAATCCCTGGCAGGCGCTGCTGGTGGCCTTTATTATCGGCTTTGTAGTGGGGATGCTGCTGCGCCGCCGCTAGCAAGTTTCGTTATTCAGCGTATAATCCTCAACCGGGCCATGCAGCCCGGTTTTTTGTAACGATTTCAGGGCAGACTCTATGTACAAATTCATGATCTTGTTTCAGACACCCAGCCACGAACGCATCTTCGAAAACTCCTATAACAACTTCCTGGGACTGGTGGAGAAAATGCCCGGTATCCAGCGGCGCCAGGTCGTGAATGTCCTGGGCAGCCCGCTGGGCGAGACAGTCTTCTACCGCATCCTCGAAGTCTATTTCGACTCGCAGGAGGCGATGGAAGAGGCACTGCGCTCACCTGCCGGACAGGCTGCCGGGGGCGGACTGCGGCGCTTTAGCAGCAGCACCTACGAGTTGATCTTCACCGAGGTCTTCGAAGAGGCAGGCGGCGAGACACCGGAACCGCCAGTTGAAGCAGCCCCCGCATCAGCCAGCCCGGCGGAAGACGAAACCCCGGACACGGCGGAAGAGACTGCGGGGGCGGAGATTCCAGCCGCAGAGGTCGAGGAAGCGCCCTCAGACAGCACGGCAGACGACCCACAGGTGGAGGACTAGGCATGGAGCAGTTGAAGACCCGTATCCTGGCCGAAGGGCAGAATCTGGGTAACGGGATCCTCAAAATCGACAGCATCCTCAATCACCAGATTCACCCCGAACTCATGGTGGCGATGGGCCAGGAGATGGCGCGGCGTTTTGCCGGGCTGCCGATTGACCGCATTCTCACCGCTGAGATCTCTGGCATCGCGCCCGCACTGGCGACGGCAATGGTGCTGAACGTGCCGGTGGTCTATGCGCGCAAGAAGAAGCCGATCACGATGGCCGGGCCGGTCTTTCTGGAAACCGCCCCCAGCCACACCAAAGGCGGCGACGTCTCGCTGCTGGTCTCGGCGGAATTCCTGCACGCGGGCGAGAATATCCTGATTATCGACGATTTCCTGGCGACCGGGCAGACTCTGCTGGCGCTGGCGCGCATGGTCAAGAGCGCGCAGGCCAACCTGGTCGGCGTGGGCACGGTGGTCGAAAAGACCTTCGAAGGCGGACGTGATCTGCTGCTGAAAGCTGGTTACAGCGTCCCGGTCGAGGCGCTGGTGCAGATTGTCAATATGGATGACGGCCAGATCATCCTGGGCGAATAGCGTCAAGGTCAAGAGCAGGTCAAGAGATTTGACGCAAAGGCGCAGAGGACGCAGAGGATCGCAAAGAAAGACCAGTAGAACACGGCGTGCCGTGTCCGCCACATTATCCACAAGACATTGTAGGGTGCACAGCCTGCTATGCCCGGAGGACCCCATGACCCAGGCACGCGACGGCGGCATCGCCGTTCTCGATTACGGTTCACAATACACTCAGGTGATCGCCCGCCGCATCCGCGAGCAGGGGGTCTACGCTACCGTACAGCCACACGATGCCGCCCCGGAGGCCATTGACGCCTACGCACCGCGCGGCTACATCCTCTCCGGCGGCCCCAACAGCGTGTATGACGAGGGCGCGCCGCAGTTCCCCCGCCATCTGCTGGAGACCGGCAAGCCGATTCTGGGCATCTGTTACGGGATGCAGGCTATGACCTATGCCCTGGGCGGACAGGTCGCACCGGCCAGCCAGCGCGAATACGGCCCGGCGACCGTGACGCATACGCCGCAGAGTCCGCTGATGGATGGGCTGCCGCAGACGCTGGACGTGTGGATGTCGCACGGGGACCGCATCGAGCAGCCGCCTGCCGGATTCGTGCCGCTGGCGCAGTCGGAAAACTCGCCCTACGCCGCCATCGGCCAGGTCGAGCGCAAGCTCTACGGCGTGCAGTTTCACCCGGAGGTCAGCCACACACCGCGCGGCGTCGATCTGCTGCGCAACTTCATCTTCAAGATCTGCGGCTGCGAGGCGAGCTGGTCCGCCGAAGCCTTCATCGACGAGCGATCCAGGCGATCCAGGCGCGCGTGGGCGACGAAAAGGTGCTGCTGGGCCTGAGCGGCGGGGTCGATTCGGCGGTGACGGGCGCGCTGCTCCAGCGGGCGATCGGCGCGCAGCTTACGGCGATCTTCGTCAACACGGGAATGCTGCGCAAAGACGAGCCGGAGCAGGTCGTCCAGGTGTTTCGCGGCGAACAGCAGTATGAATCTGGTGCCGGTGGATGCGACCGAGAAATTTCTTGGCGCGCTAGACGGCGTCACCGAGCCGGAGCGCAAGCGCAAGATCATCGGCGGGCTGTTCATCGACGTCTTCGCCGAGGAAGCGCGGCGGCTGGCAGGCGTCAAGTATCTGGCGCAGGGGACGATCTACCCGGATGTGATCGAGAGCGCGGCCAGCAGCAAGGTCTCGCACAACATCAAGAGCCATCACAACGTCGGCGGTCTGCCGGATGACCTGGATTTCGAACTGATCGAGCCGCTGCGCGACCTGTTCAAGGACGAGGTGCGGCGGGTCGGG
Organism: uncultured Chloroflexia bacterium; assembly: GCA_963772595.1. GTDB lineage: Bacteria > Chloroflexota > Anaerolineae > Aggregatilineales > Phototrophicaceae > CAVYXZ01. The sequence goes on from CAVYXZ010000007.1 coordinate 1,858,968, forward strand.
ACGCGCGCTGGGCCTGCCGGACTTGATTGTCTGGCGGCAGCCCTTCCCCGGCCCGGGTCTGGCGGTGCGCTGCCTGGGCGAGATCACCTGGGAGCGGCTGGAAAGCCTGCGCGAGGCCGACGCTATCTTCCTCGACGAACTAGCGCAGGCCGATCTGCTGCGGCAGGGGACGGCGCAGTCGTTCGCGGTGCTGCTGCCGGTCAAGAGCGTGGGCGTGCAGGGCGACCGGCGCACCTACGACGAGGTGATCGCGCTGCGCTCGGTGACGACCGACGACTTCATGACCGCCGATTGGTCGCGGCTGGACTACGACCTGCTGGCGCGGGTCAGCAGCCGCATCGTCAACGAGGTGCGCAGCGTCAACCGCGTGGTCTACGACATCACCAGCAAGCCGCCCGGCACGATTGAGTGGGA
>CAVYXZ010000008.1:0-534101 GCA_963772595.1 uncultured Chloroflexia bacterium
AAAATCCGATCTGGACCGAGACCTCGGTAGGCCTCGGCAACCTGCTGAAGTCGGCACCGGGTCGGGTGGTGCGCAGCGGGGACAGCTATCGCATTGACGGGGCAGCCTGGGGCGGAGAAGCACCCATCGCCGCTGTAGAAGTCAAGATCGACGAGGGTGAATGGCAGCAGGCCCAGTTGGACACCAGCCAGCAGGCTGAGCATGCCTGGATATTCTGGACGCTCGACTGGCCAATATCCTCAACCGGGCGAACATAGTATTACTTCAAGAGCCATCAATGCTGACGGCGAACATATTCAGCCTGCACCCACCGATCCCGTCATTGCCAACAAGATCACCTACTGGGAAAGCAATGGTCAGCTCACCCGGCATGTGAACATCGATATGTAATCAGTCATACGTCGCCAGATCGAGCAGGGCGCGGAAGCCTAATCATCTTGTGGGAATTGACTGGACGAGTTATTAAGCTTGACCCTGCGAGTCTGGCGACGTTCATGCCCATTCAGGTACTCATGTAATGGAGCTTCAGATGGCGCATTTGACAGGAACACCAACTCTTTCAGGTCGTTTTTGGGAAGCGCTGAGGAAGCCCTGATGCCACACCTGAAACCGCGCAAATAGCCTCTCAAAACTGCTTCTTGAAACCTCGCATCCGAAAAGCTAGACTGTAGATGGGTTTTCGGAAAGGGGACTATAACGATGCTCGTCGGCTACGCAAGGGTTTCAACACAAGTAGAAGTTACGCAGTTGAGCGAATGATGTTAAATTAGGGGTCATGAATGCACCCAAAGTTGATGAACTGGACTATATCAATTTCCTGATCGCTGCTCAACGCGTGTTCAGCGCGGTCGAAGCAGCGAAAGTGTCTCCGGAGGGGATGCGTCAGCCAGCGCATGACGCCTATACGCGTCTGTTGCAACGCACGCCACCGGATAGCACAGCACTTTGGCAAGAGGTTGAACCTCTGGTCAAGCGCAAAAGCGGCATTTGGTGATTGATGATAGTACATTGGACAAGCCGTATGCGCGGCACATGGCGTTGGTGACGCGGCACTGGTCGGGTAAACACGGTGCTGTGGTGCAGGGCATTAATCTTGTGTCGCTGGTGTGGAGCGACGGAACAGCGCGCTTGCCCTGTGATTTTCGTCTGTATCACAAAGCGCAGGATGGTTTGAGCAAGAATGACCATTTCCGTCACCTGGTTACACAGGCTCAGGAACGCGGTTTTGAACCGACAGTCGTGGCTTTCGATAGTTGGTACGCCAGTTTGCCGAACTTGAAGTTGTTGCGCGAGCAAGAATGGCATTGGTTGACCCAACTCAAGCGCAATCGACAGGTCAGTGTGGATCACAGCGGTAACCGTGCGGTCAGTGACCTGATTATCCCGGTGAATGGTCTGATCGTGCATCTCAAAGGCTACGGCTGGATCAAGGTGTTTCGGACCGTCGGCACAAACGGCGACGCGGAGTACTGGGCGACCAGCAAATTGGACATGACAATCCAACAAGCGGCAGCTTATGCGCTCGATGCCTGGCAGATCGAGGTTTACCATCGCGGCTTGAAGCAGTTCACCGGCATTGAGCGTGGGCAGTTTCGTCTGGAAATTGCGCAACATAACCATATTGGATTGGCGATCCGCGCCTTTGTCCGTTTGGAAGCTCATCGTTTGCAGCGGCAAACATCCTATTTTGAGGCCAAGACCGCCATTATTCGTGACGCTATGCGTGCTTACTTGGCTCATCCATCTCTTGTCCTTCGGGCAACTGCGTAAGTCCTAACACCAGTGATTTGTCAATCAGCGAGGCCAGCGTGCGGAGAGAAGCGCCCGCCACTGCTTGTGCGGCCTCCGCAGTGAAGCCTCCGCGAAACACCGAAAGTCTGGAAAACGCAGCACGTTCAGCTTCAGACAGCAAATCCCAAGATTGATCGAACACCGCCCGTATGCTCTGATGGCGATGGGGGAGATCGCGCTGCCTGGACACGAGCATATCGATATTGTGCTTGATCTGCCCGGCAATCGTTTCGCAAATCATAACATGTACCCATCTGGCCGCTAGTTCCAGGGCCAGGGGAATGCCATCAACCGTCCGGCATATAGCTGCTATGCCGTCCAACTGCTGCTCCAGCAGGAAATCAGGTTGCACGCGCCGGGCACGGTCGACAAACAGTTCAACAGCACTGGAAAGTTTGAGTGAACCCGGCGTATCTTCCGGCAGGTCCAGACCCTGCAGCGGCCAGACCTGTTCGGCACGCAAATTTAAGCGCTCACGTGACGTGACGAGCAGCTTTACTTGCTCGGCAACGGCAAGGATATCGGTCAGAATATCTACACCATCCAATAGATGCTCAAAATTGTCCAGCAGCAGGTGCTTGTCGCGAAGATAATCCAACAGCTGCCGCCGTGGCGCATCATGATTTGTGACCTGGGTCGGCAGGGCATCGAAGATCGCCGTCTCAATGGTTTCGACCTTTTCCAACGCTTGCAGCGGCACAAAGTAGACGCCGTCTTCGAAATAATCAAGGTGCTGCGATGCTACCTCTACTGCCAGTCGCGTCTTGCCGATGCCACCCGGACCCACAAGGGTGAGCAAAGGACGGCCCGAATCACGCAGTATGGCTCGGGTCTCAGCCAGCTCTCGGCCTCGTCCGATGAAGCAGTTTGTTAAACGCGGCAAGTTATGTGCTTTCATTTGTCCATCAATCCTGGTCTAGCCCCAGCAGTTTCCCCAACCTACCGATCACACGCCCCAGCGGGTCCGGCTTGAGATAGCCGTGTTCGGCATACCAGCGGTAGGTGTCTTCCAGACTCTGCTGCATGGCGATCTGCGGCGGGCCAAGCTCTGTATGCGCCTTGTGGTAGTCATAATGCAGCTTCTTGACCGAGAACCGCACCTGAGAGGCATCTACCGGAAGATGCAGCCCGGCCTGGGCCAGCGCATTGACCAGCGAGGCGATCAGCGGCAGCATGAAGTTGGGCACGGGAATGAAAGGCGCGGGCACGCCGACCACCTGAGCGCACATGGCGTACCAGTCGCGCAGATCATAATTGGCGGTGCCCAGAATGTAGCGCTCGCCGGATTCACCGCGTTCTGCCGCCGCCAGATGCCAGCGCGCCACGTCGCGCACATCGACCACGCCGATGCGCCCGCTTGTGACCGGGATGACCCACTGCAAGCGCAGCACTTCGGTGATGAAGCGCCCGGAAATCAGGTTCAGATCGCCCGGTCCCAGCACGATCACCGGGTTGACCGTCACCACGTCCTGGTCGTAATCGTGATAGGCATGGCGTGCCACGCGCTCGGCCATCAGCTTGCTGTAGGCATAAGGGAAACGCTGCGGACGTCCGCCATAATCCAGGCTTTCGTCCGCCGGGCAGTCATCCTCACGTCGGCCCACCGCTGCCGCGCTGCTGGTAAGGATGACGCGCTTCACACCGGTCTCGCGGGCCGCCCGCAGCAAGCGCCGCGTGCCCTCGACGTTGACGCGGTACATCTCGGCCACGTCTGCCTGCCAGTAATCGGCGACGGCGGCCACGTGAAAGACCCAGTCACAGCCAGTGCAGGCCTCGCGCAGCGCCGCTTCGTCCAGCAGGCCGCCAATGCAGGACTCGTAATCCAGGCCCGCCAGCGCATCCAGTTTAGAGCTTGCGCGGTGCAGGACGCGGACCTCATGCCCGGCGTCGCGCAGCACATGCACCACATGCGAGCCGACAAATCCCGTCCCGCCGGTCACTAATGCTTTAACCAATCGCTTCCCTCAGTTTCCGCCGCCGATTGAAATCGACGGCAAGATTTCAAGTCCCTCCGGGACTCGCAGCGGCCAGTCAATCCTGAAAGGATTTGGACGCTTGCCGGGTAATTTATTGCCCGGTACAAAATGCCCCGGCCTGGATTTATTTCAACGCCACTCGACCGGCATGAGCGCCTGCACCGAGCCGCTGAGCGCACGCAGATTTTCCTGCATATAGCGCAGCGCCGCCGCCGGGCTGGCCTCTTCTGCGAGCTGCGGGACCATTGCCTTGGCCTTGCTCTGCACCACAACTGCTGGAGATGAGTCCGGCAGATCGGCCAGGGCACGCGCCTTCGCCACCGCCGCCTTGAGATCGCCGACCTCGTCGATCAGGCCATGTGCCAGCGCCTGACGTCCGGTCCAGACACGCCCGCCGCCGACCGCGTCCACGGCCTCCAGCGTCAGGTGACGGCTCTCGGCGACCAGTTCGATAAACTGCTGGTAGGCGTGCTCAATCATGGCGCGCATCTGCGTTCGCTGCTGCTCGTCAAAGGGCGTATTGTCGCTGAAGATCGTCGCATTGGCCCCGCGCGTGAAGCTGCTGCGCTGCACCTTGAGCTTATCATAGAGTCCGCCCGTGACCGCCTTGCCCATGATGACGCCAATCGAGCCGGTGATGCTCCCCGGTTGGGCCACGATCCACTGCGCCGGGGTGGCGATATAATAGCCGCCAGACCCGGCGACGTTGTTCATGTAGGCCACCAGCGGGCGATCCTTCGCCAGTTCGCGCAGCGCCGAGGCCATCGCATCGACCGCCATCATGGAGCCGCCGCCGCTGTCGATCCACAATACGACCGCCGCCGCCGATTTATCCTGCATCAGTGCGCGCACTCGCTTGACCACCGTCAGGTCACCCATACGCTCGCCACCGAGGAAGGGAATCGGCAGATCAACCGGCGGGTTGGCGCTTTCGCCTTCGACCATCATGCCGCTGACGGGCAGCACGGCGACGTATTGCGACGCTGCCGGACGCCATTCGCGCAGCAGTACTTTACGCGCATCGTCCCAGGTGCGCAGTTTCGCATCGCCCAGATGCGCCGCAAGGTCTTCTTCGCGCAGCAGCGCATCCACGTAGCCCGCCTCCAGCGCAGGCTTATCCAGATGCGGAGCCGTGTCGATCATCGCCCGCACCGCCTCCATCTCCATGCAGCGGCCCTCGGCGATGCCTTCCAGCAGGATCTCGTACTGCGAATCCAGCAGCCAGTTCAACTGCTCGCGGCCTTCCGGCGAGATTTCGTCACGGGTGAACATGTCCAGCGCACCTTTGAAGGGCGTGATAGCGACGGAATCCATCTGTACGCCAATTGCATCAAGGGCGCTGCGCAGGAAAACGGGCTGCGAGACGAGTCCCAGGGTATCCAGCAAACCGCCGGGCTGGAGGATGATCTCGTCGCAGGCGCTGGCTGCGTAGTAGCTCCGGTTGTCATAACTGGAGGCGTAAGCGATCACGCGCTTGCCCTGTTTGCGCAGGCGGATAATGCTCTGGCGCAGGCTTTGCAGGTCCGCCAGGGGCAGCGCCAGGCCGCGAAATTGCAAGATTACGCCCTGAGGCCGGGGGTCCGCGCCGATCTGGCGAAACATAAGGTCGAGGTCCGCCAGGCTCAACGGGGGGTCCCCCTGAACTCGCCGCCGCATCCAGGAGCGCTGTTCGGGCAGGGCAGGCATGGCCGAGGGCAGCAGCAGCAGAATGTAATCCAGCTTGCGTGCGCGCCCGCGCCGCCAGTTGCCCAGGCTGTGCCAGATATAGCGCAGCGGACGAAAACGAGATAAGGATTTGCGCAGGGATTTCAACATCAGCCGACCTCAACTCAACCGATGCCTGATGATACTCGTTCCGCTGCGGTTCTAACAGAGCTAGCTGGGCTGCCGAGCAGCCGGAAGCGCAAAGCCAGCGCGCTGCTCGTCAAAAGTCGCATTCTTGGCTTACGTTAATGTTTTAATTATAATAACATGATAGAATGTACGTCATCTAAGGGAGAGGCTTTGTCAGATGGTACCGAGAACGATAAATTCGCAAGAGCAGTTCAAAATATTGGTGTCGGACCTTCGGGGCATTCACGCCGGGCAGGATGCCGAGTTCTCCGGCAGCTTCAGCGCTTTTCGCCGCTGGCTGGAAGCGAATCAACCGCAGATCGTCCAGCGCGCCGAAGAAATCGCCTCGGATGTACGTCTGTGGCGCGATACACAGGATGTCCTGCGCCAGTTGTGGGAGCGCGCTTACCGGGCATAAGCCTCAGACATGACAGCTCCGCGACACTGCGGCGACGGTTTTCTCTTTACAGTAGGGGAAATCGCGCTCATGCGGAGGACGTCATGTCTTTCAAGCTCTTCGAATCTCAATTCCCCCCACGCAGGGATCTGCAACCTTGTGCAGAGGTCGTCAGCCTCTGCATCCGAGACCAGCCCTACCTGGCGCTGGAAGATGCGCTCCGGGCTATCATCGCGCACACTCTGGCGCGGCGCAGCGGCGGACGTTTCATCCTGCACCTGGACGACAGCGACCCCGACCCCCTGCCTCAACAGAACCCTGACCACGTCTTCAACATGGTATCCTGGTTGGGGCTTGTCCCGGATGAATTCCGTGACCTGGGTCAGCATGGGCCGTATTCACTGGTCGCTCGCCGCAGCATTTATCAGGAAATCGCCCACGACCTGATCGACCTGGGTTGGGCCTACTATAGTTCTTGCCAGACCGAATTCCCGCCGGATGAGATGCCCTCGCGCCTGGCCGCCGGTGAGCAGTATCTGATCCGGTTCCGTGTGCCTCTAGACGGGCCGGGGGACTACAACGACCCGGTCTTTGGGCCGCAGCATTTCGAGCCGCTCGACGATTTCGTGCTGCTCACGCCGCAGGGCCTGCCGATGCCCTATTTTGCCCATGTGGTCGATAATCATTACATGCGGGTCACAACGCAGCTGCGCCGCAGCACGGCGCTGGTGATGGTGCCCCAGGAGATGCTGCTCAGTCATGCGCTGGGCTGGGATATGGCGACCTTGCTTCACGTGCCGCCCCTGGAAGTGCCATCGGCCCTGTTTGAAGAAGTCTCGCTCGACCAGTTCCGGCGGCAGGGCTACCTGCCTGAAACGCTGCTGAACTTTCTGACGAGCCTCATCTGGACGCATCCAGAAGGCAAGGCTGTCTATGCCTATGAGGATTTCCAGCATGGCTTCAAGAACCTGCCCGGCGAGGCGCTGAGCGTGGATAACCAGCGGCTCGACCAGATTCAGAGAGAATATTGGCTGAGTAAATCCTGAACGCTGCGCCACCGGCATACCAATGTGACCACTTGTGCAAACCAGAACTTTCCTGCGCGCTCTGACATGATATAATCTTAACGAGCGTATTTGGGGATGCAGGAAATTCTATATGTCTTCTGATAGGGTTACGAGTGTCGCAGCGGATCAATTTCAGGCTTGCACGGATCATAAGAAATTGGTTTTGCTTTATCCCTGGTCTGGATTCAGAAATGCATTCCTGGCCTATTTCTTAAAAGCTGAAGATGCACGCTTTCTATATTGTCGTCTGAGCGGGGCAGAGCTGCCCCTGGAAGACTGGCTCAAGCAGGTCGCTGCTAGCCTGGACAGGGTGCAGGAGGGCCTCGCCAGCCAGTTGAGTGCCTCTCTCCCTCAGGGAGATCCGGCGCAGTGGGGCGAGGCGCTGGTGGCTGACCTGGCGGCATATCAAAGCGGTGACGCGCTGGTCCTGGTGATCGACGAGTTCGACCGTACTGTATCAGATGACCGGCTGCGGCAGTGGATTAATGCCCTGGTGGGCGCGCTGCCCGATGGGATTCAACTGGTCTTCAGTGGCCGAAGCTTCGCCCGTGAACCCTGGTACGATGCCTTAGCTGCCGGTGAAATCTGCGTGCTTGGGACCGAGCAGCGCGAGACCCACGTGATGTTTACAATCGAAGATAAAGCCCGCCCTCAGCTTGAAGTCTATGCCTTCGGGCGCGGGCATGTGCTGGTGAACGGGCGCGAAATTGTCCAGTGGGACGGCGCGCTGCCGCGTAACCTGTTGTTCTACCTGATGGATCATCCGCTGGCGACCCGCGACGAAATCTTCGCCGTTTTCTGGCCGAATCTGGCCGTGAAGGAAGCGACGAACGTTTTTCACGTGACCAAGCGCAAAATTGGTGAACAACTCAGCATGATGGTCGCTGCTGGGGGCAATTATGAATTGACCCAGTACAAGAGCGGCTTCTATATCCCCAGCGAAAAGCTCCGGCGGCATTATGATGTAACAGAATTTCTGACGGCCTTAGAGCAGTCTGCGCTGGCAATCAACGATGATAAAGAAGAAGCGGCTTTGGCACGAGCCATTGCCCAATATCGAGGCCCCTTCCTGAGCACTGTGTCGATGGATTGGAGCCGGGAACGGGCCGAGGAGTTGAAGCAGTCCTATGTCCAGGCCCTGGTGAGCATGGCGCGGCTGCATAAACGCAACAATGACTGGCAGCCTGCGCTGGGATTCTTCATCCGTGCTTTGAGAGAGGTGCCGGAACGCGAAGACATTCACCGCGAAGTGATGAATATCTATCTCCAGCAGCAGCGCTATGATGACGCCGCCCACCAGTACCGGACACTTGAAACCATTGTGAACGATACCCTCCAGATCGCACCGGATCCTGAAACGCAGGAGTTGTTTGAACTGGTCCAGGCCAATCGCTGAGCGCAGCAGGCATTTCCTCGTAAAAAAGACGAAGACGACCTTGCAGGCCGCCATAGGCAAGGGTATCGTCATCATTCAACAGCATACGGGCTGGCAACCATGAGACATTTGTTATCGTACTTGCGGCCCTATTGGAAAGCCGCCCTGATTGCGCCGCTGCTGATGGTCCTGGAAGTGGCGATGGATCTGATGCAGCCGCGTATGATGCAGCGCATCATCGACCAGGGCATTCGCCTCGGCGATCAGACGCTGGTGCTGCAAACCGGGGCCATTATGGTCGTGTTTGCGCTTGTGGGGCGCAGTGGGGGGCATTGGCTGCGCGTTTTTCGCCGTACGCGCCTCTATCAACACCGGCACCGACCTGCGCAGCGCCGTCTATCGCAAGATCAGCACACTCTCCTTCGGCAATCTGGATACCTTCGGCACCGGGCAGTTGGTGACGCGCCTGACTAATGATGTGACTCAGGTGCAGGACGTCATCATGATAAGCCTGCGCGTCCTGGTGCGGGTGCCTCTGATCGGCGTCGGCAGCATGGTGATGGCCTTCCTGACCAGCCCGCAGTTGGCGCTGGTGGCGCTGCCGCTGGTGCTGCCGGTCATGCTGATGCTGTGGTGGGTCGTGCGGCGGGCGCACCCGCGCTACATGCAGGTGCAGCGCAGCCTGGACCGCATCAACACAGTCATTCAGGAGAACCTGGCCGGGGTGCGGGTGATTAAAGCCTTTGTGCGCGAGCAGCACGAAAAAGAGCGCTTTGGCGAGGCCAACACCGCCCTGGTGAGCAGTTCAGTCCGCGCGATGGACCTGACTTCGGTGATCCAGCCGGTCATGCTGCTGCTGCTGACGGTGGGGACGACGGCGGTGCTGTGGTTGGGCGGTATCAACGTGGCCGAGGCGGATCTGACGACCGGCGAGATTATCGCCGTGATTACCTACCTGTCGCAGATGCTCTCGACGCTGGTCTCGGTCAGTATGCTGCTTAATGCGCATCGCGCGGGCGCAGGCCTCTGCCGAGCGTATCGTCGAGGTGCTGAACACGCGTGCCGGAGGTGCAGGATCGCCCGGATGCTCTTGCAGGACTTTCAGGCGCGTGGCCGGGTGGCCTTCGAGCATGTGACCTTCGGTTATGGCGAGCCGGTGCTGAAGGACGTCAGCTTCGTGGCTGAGCCGGGGCAGACGGTCGCCATACTGGGCACGACCGGCTCCGGCAAGACCAGTCTGGTGCATCTCATCCCGCGTTTTTACGATGTCAACGCCGGGCGCGTCACGATTGACGGCATCGACGTGCGCGACATCAGCCAGGCGGCGCTGCGCGGGCAGATGAGCATTGCGCTGCAAGAAGCGGTGCTGTTTTCCGGCACGGTCGCCGAGAACATCCGCCAGGGCAATGCCGGACGCCGACGATGCTGCAGCTCGAAGCCGCCGCCCAGACGGCGCAGGCGGAAGAGTTCATCGACCATCTGCCGGAGGGCTACGCCACTCAGCTCGGCCAGCGCGGAGTCAACCTCTCCGGTGGGCAGAAGCAGCGGCTGGCGATTGCGCGCGCGCTGGTGCGCCAACCGGCCATTCTGATCCTGGATGACAGCACCAGCGCGGTCGATATGGAGACCGAGAGCCGCTTGCAGCGAGGCCCTGAGCCGCTATATGGGCCACTGTACGTCTTTCGTGGTGGCGCAGCGCATCAGCACCGTGCTGAGCGCCGATAAAATCCTGGTGCTGGACGATGGGCAGTCTGGTCGCGGAAGGCCCGCACGAAGAACTGATTCAATCCAGCCCGGTCTATCGCCAGATTTACGAATTGCAGCTTGGAGAGCCGGAACATGTCTAAGCCAGCCGCCCCTGAAATTCGCCTGGGTCCGCAGCGCGGCGTGCCCGGTGCGCCGACCGCGCGCGTCAAGGATGCACCGGGCACGCTGCGCCGTCTGTGGGGTTATCTGGCCCGGCAGCGCAGGCTGCTCTTTGGTGGTGGTGCTGCTGGTGGCGCTGGCGACGGCCTTCAACCTCGCCGTTCCCTATCTGATCGGCGTCGCCATCGACCGTTACATTATCCCGTCGGCGATCTCCCCGGCCTGGCGCAGGTCGTCCTGCTCATGCTGGTGATTGCGGTCGGCTATGGCGCGGTCACCTGGCTGCATCTGATGCTGATGAACCGCGTCTCGCAGTACACCGTGCGCGATATGCGGCGAGATCTGTTCGACAAGCTCCAGACGCTGCCGCTGCGCTTCTTCGACCAGCGCCCGCACGGCGAGTTGATGAGCTACCTGACCAACGACGTGGAGAACATCAGCATCGTCCTGGCCGAAAATGTGACCACCTTTCTATCCAGCCTGCTGATCGTGATCGGCATGGTGATGCTGATGCTGCTCATCAACGTGCCGCTGGCGATTGCAAGCATTCTTATCGTACCGGCGACGATTGCTTTTACCCGCTTCGTGGCGAGCCACACGCGCAAAGGCTTCCGCGACCAGCAGGAGGCGCTGTCGCAGCTCAACGGGCAGGTCGAGGAGACCATCACCGGCGGCAAGGTCATCCGCGCTTATGGGCAGGAGCAGGCCAGCATCGAGGATTTCATCGCCAAAAACGAGGCGCTGCGGAAGGCCAGCACCTATGCCCAGACCTACGGCGGCCTGATGGGGCCGGGCAACAACATGATCTACAACCTGGGCTTCGTGTTGATCGCCAGCGCGGGCGGCTGGCTGGCGCTGCACGATATGGCGACGGTCGGCGTGATCGCCACGTTCTTAACCTACACGCAGCAGCTTCGCCGTCCGATGGGCGATCTCTCGAACATGTTCAACACCATTCAGTCGGCGCTGGCAGGCGCGGAACGGGTCTTCGGCATTCTGGACGAGGCCGCTGAGATCGCCAATGCGCCGGATGCGCAAGCGCTGGACCAGGTCGAAGGAGCGGTCGATTTCGAGGACGTGTCTTTCGGTTATCGCGCGGATATGCCGGTGCTCAAACAGGTCAGCCTGGATGCGCCGCCGGGCAAGACCTTCGCGCTGGTGGGGCCGACCGGCGCGGGCAAGACGACGGTCATCAACCTGCTGTCGCGCTTCTACGATATTGATTCGGGCAGTATCCGCCTGGATGGTCAGGATATTCGCGGCCTGAATAAGTACGATCTGCGCCGCTGCCTGGGCATTGTGCTGCAAGACAGCTTCCTGTTTTCCGAAACGGTAATGGAGAACATCCGCTATGGGCGGCTAAACGCCACTGACGAGGAGGTCATCGCTGCCGCAAAGCTGGCGAATGCCGATCATTTCATCTCGCGGCTGCCGCATGGCTACCAGGAAATGCTCTCCGAACGGGCGGAAAACCTCAGCCAGGGCCAGCGCCAACTGCTGGCGATTGCGCGCGCCATCCTGGCCGACCCGGCGATCCTGATCCTCGACGAGGCGACCAGCAGCGTCGATACGCGCACGGAGATCCACGTGCAGCAGGCGATGGCGCGGCTCATGCACGGGCGCACCAGCTTCGTCATCGCGCACCGGCTGAGTACCATCCGTAAGGCCGACCAGATCCTCTTTATCCGTGACGGCGAGATTGTGGAGCGCGGCACCCATGAGGAACTGCTGGCGAAGGAGGGGCACTATTACCGCCTCTACACCAGCCAGTTCAAGGCTAACGCGACCCCCGTCGGCGACTGAGCTTACTCGGCCTTGAGCGCCAGCACGGTGGTCACGCAGCGAGGGCCAAAGCGAAGAGCGCCAGTTCCGGCTGAATCACGATCAGCGAGCCGTTCAACTGCGACAGATCCAGGTTGATAAAGCCCAGGTTTGTGCTGCCGCCGATCAAGCCGACCAGCCCGGCTTCAATCAGGTGGATGGTCAGGATGTCTTGATCCGTCGCCCCGACTGCCTTCATCAGGCCGATCTCGTGCCTGCGTTCGAGGATTGCCATTGTCATCGTATTGGCGACGGCGAAGGCCGCCATCAGCGCCGCTACCCAGACCCACTGGCGTTTCTGCGGCAGGTGCCGGAAAAATGCGCCCGGCTGGGCGAAAAGCGTCAGGATTCGGCTGATGGTCCCCTGAGCTGGCTGGGGCCTGTTCGCAAGTGATATGCAATACGGCAGTTTCCGGGGTCGGTGGTTTTCTCTACCTGACGCGCGAGATCGCTGCCCCCAGCCAGAATGTGCAGACCAGCGTGCAGCAGCTTGACGCCTCGGACGGCGCGGTTGTCTTTCGCATCGTGCAGGATGAATCTCAGGCGATTTACGAGATTGCGGAGGTGCTGAACGGGAACGATAAGCTGGTTCAGGGTACGACGGACCAGGTTGCGGGCGACATTTTACTTTGTCGATGACCAGTTGAATCGTTTTGACATCCGTGTCGATCCCAGCGATGACTCGATCAAGGCGGGGCTGCCGCCGCACCTGATCTTCCGGGTCACAGACGTAACTGGCGGGACCTGCGCGCCGCTGAAAGACGCTCAGGTGGATGTCTGGCATTGTGATGCCGCAGGGGTCTACTCCGACGTTTCTGATCCTGTCTTCGATACCGCCGGGCAGATGTGGCTGCGCGGTTATCAGGTAACCGACGACAGCGGCATGGCCGAGTTCCTGACCATTGTCCCCGGCTGGTATTCAGGCCGGACGGTGCATATCCACTTCAAAATCCGTACGGTGGGTACCGACGGGCAGAGCTATGAATACACCTCGCAGCTCTTCTTTGATCCGGCGGTGATCGAGCAAATCTACGCTGAGGATCCCTATGCTGCCAGAGGACTGCCGAATACGTCCAACGAAGCGGATGGCATCTACCAGGAAAGCGAAGGCTTGCTGACTCTGGTGCTGGTCCCGCTGGAAGCCGAGGAACTCGACACCCTCGACGTCGAGGCCGGCTATTCCGCGACCTTCGACATCGGTCTGAACTTGAGCGATACCGTCGTCGGCGCGAGCGACAGCGCGAGCGGCGGTCCGGGTGGGCCACCCCCCGGTGGACGTTCCAATACCTGAGCGATCTATGCGAATGGCAGGCTGATGCCGCGAGCGGCCATTCCTTCAGGATGTCCTAAGCCGGGTTTAAGGACATCTGCTAAACTCACAGGAGCACTGCGCCACGACCCAATTCCCATATCCTAGATCAGGCGGAGAAAGCATGTCTAAAGTTCAAACTCGACTGACGATTACCCTGTTGTTTACAGCCCTCGCCATGCTGGCCTACTTCGGGACGAATCTGCTCAGTGGCCCGGTCGCCTTTTTATATCGTGATGCCAGCGGCTTCAGCGCCGCGACCGGCGTGGCGCAGGCGGCAGCGCTGCTGGCGGTGGCGGGGCTGTTCCTGTCGGGATTCTTCATTGCGGTCCCGGCAGCGCTTCAGCCCGCGTCCTGGCTGCGCAAAGTGCTGTATATCCTGCCGCTTTACTTGTTGAGCTTCACCCTGGTGGGCATTATCGCCACCCGGCTGGGTGTCGGCACGGTTGGCATTCTGCTCAACGTGACAGGGGTCGGGCCGGTTACACTGGCGACGGCCTGGCTGGCGGTGGGTGCTGTGCTCGCTGTCCTGGCCGTGGGGATCGCATCTGCGCGGGTCCATCTGCGCGGCAGAGTGGTGCGGGCTGCCGGGATCGTTGCGTCGGCGGCCAGTGCGTTGAGCATGATCGCGGCGGTCGCTATGTTTGCCAGTATCGTTATCATCTCCACCAACGAACCGGCGTCTTTTGGCTTTCGTGGCCCTGGGGCCGGGGGATTGCCGCCCGCCAATGAGGCGCAGGCCCCTGCATCCACGCCGGAAGTCGCGCCAGGCGATCAGGCACCAGCTGCTACCCAGGCCGCTCCGCAGCAGTCCGCCGGTCCGACAAATCAAGGCACAGGACCAAGTGAGGGTGATCGGCAGCGTCCTGAAGGTGGCCCGGAAGGCCAGTTCCCAGGTAGTCCTGGTGGCGGGCAGCCTGACTTTGCCAGCCGCTACACCCTAGGCGGCGGTCTGATGATCGTCTTTGCCCTCATCGGCCTCATTGGTGGCGGAGTGACTCTGCTGATTCTGCGCGGTCTGCGTCCTGGCAGTCGTCCCGCCGAGGCAGGAACCGCCGGGCGAGAGATTACGAAGGCGCTGGGCAGTGCGGTAGCGCTCACGCTGGTGCTGCTGGCGGTCGCGCAGCTTGGGCAGGTGCCTCACGACAACCCGCCCGTGCTGAGCGAAATCACCTGGGATTCGCCACAAACGGAGGCTCTGGTCAACCGCGCCTGCATGGACTGTCACAGCAACGAGACGACCTGGCCCTGGTATGCCTACATCGCCCCGTCGTCCTGGCTGACCAGCCTGCATGTGACAAGCGCGCGCCAGCAGTTTAACCTTTCCGATCTGGACAGTTTGCCTGCCTTCCGGCGTAACAATATCGCTGAGAACATGGCCGATCAGATTCGTTCTGGCACGATGCCGCCCCAGGATTACCTCATCCTGCATCCTGATGCACGTCTCACCGAGGCCGAAAAGCAGCAGTTGATTGAGGGTCTGCAAAAGAGCCTGGCACAGTCGTAATCATCAATACAGGCAAAAGACGGAGGGCAGCGTGCCTGCTTCGTGGGACGCTGTCCTCGATCCCCTGCACCCCGTCCAATAAATTCCTGCGGTAAGGACACAACATGTTGTGCAGAGGTCCAGGATGCGCCTCGACGATGGATTTGGCGATTGCCAGCCCCTCGCCGGATTCGCCCTGGCTGCCATGCCGCGATTCCTCAATGCGGCAGAAGCGCTCGAAGATATTGCCGAGCTTATCGGCAGGGATGCCTGCGCCGGTGTCGGTCACGCTCAATTGAAAGGTGTTGCCTTTAAGGCGTTCGAGCAGGTCGCTGCGCGAAAAGACCTGCCCCGGCGATTCCAGCAGCGCTGTGAGCATATCGAATCGTGCAGCACATCGGCGGAGGGCGCGTCCTGATAGGCCCGGCGCAGCATAGCCCGGATGCGCGCAACCAGCTCCGCCATGCCAAAGGGCTTGATGACGTAGTCGTCCGCCCCCAGTTCCAGGCCGATGACCTTGTCGGTCTCCTCGACCTTGGCCGTCAGCATAATCACCGGCGTGTTGCGTTCGCGGCGAAAGTGCCGCATGAACTCGTAGCCATCCATTTCCGGCATCATAATGTCAGAATCGTTCTTGCCATTGCGCTGCTCGCTTTCCCTTCCCGGTGACCATCCTTATCATAGTGCAAAATGACCACCGATCTATCATGCTAGCGACATGCTGTGCAGAAATTGTTCAGACGCTGTGGAAAAGCTGCGGACTTTGGCTGCCGTTGTGATATCTGTTCATTTTAATACGGCAATCTATACGAATTTTCGATTTGGAGCGCGGATTGTTGCATTTTTATGGCAAAACGTATAAAATGCTCGCGTGTTACTTGGGGCAATGTAAGGGCCTCATTATACGTTGTATAAATTGTAAAGACATCGCTGAAGCCTACATCGGAAGATACGAAGAGGATTTTATTGATGACTGGTTATTGCAAACACTGCCACTGCTCACATTCAGCCTGGACCCGGCTGAATAACGGTTTTATCTGTGGGCGCTGTGGATCGCGCGAACGGGATTTGCGCGTGCGGCCCATTCTGGTTCGAGTCGAGACAGCGGCAGCCAGGCGTTACCAGGGGGATTCGCGGCTTTCCTGAAGCGTTAACATAATACACCCTATAAATTGATCCAGTTCCGCTTTCATCTTTGATACAATCGGGAGCCGCCGTCTGTGCGCGGCTTTGTGTTTGACATTGCGGACCCAACTGGAGTGTATTATGCAGCTTTACCTCATCCGGCACGGCGAATCAACTAACAATGCGCTGGGGACCGATGTTGGCCGCAGCCACGATCCGGCGCTGACCGACCTGGGGATGCGTCAGGCCGAGATCCTCGCCGCGCACCTGGCTGACCCGCAGCTTCCGGGTAATGGTTGGGAGACTCCTGGCGGCTATCATCTCGATCACCTGTATTGCAGCGCTATGCAGCGCGCCCTGCAAACTGCCGAACCGATTGGCAAGGCGCTTGGCCTCAAGCCCGAAGTCTGGACCGACATTCACGAACAGGGCGGCATCTACCTGGACGAGCCGGACGGTGGACGCAGCGGCCATCCTGGTCTGACACTGGAGGCTATTCAAGCGCAGTTCCCCAATTTTATGCTGCCGGATACCGTGACCAGTGCCGGGTGGTGGAATCGTGATTACGAGACCAGGGGGATGGCTGCCGGGCGAGCGATTGCCGTTGCCGAGCGGCTACTGGACCGGCGCGCGAACGACGAACAAATCGGCATCGTGTCGCACGGCTTCTTTATGAATTTGCTCATCAAAGCGCTGCTGCACCAGCTTCCCTCGCCAGACATGTACTACAGCCATTACAATACGGGGATCACCCGCATCGACATTGAAGCCGATTCCTTCATGCGGCTGCGCTATTTCAACCGGGTGGGCCATCTACCAGCAGCGATGCTCAGTATTTGAGTTGTTGGGAGCATAGGATGCAGCTTTACCTCATCCGGCACGGGCAGTCTGCCAACAATGCGCTGGGGACCAGCGCGGGCCGCAGCCAGGATCCGCCGCTGACCGACCTGGGAATGCGTCAGGCCGAGATCCTCGCCGCTCATCTGGCCGAAGCGCTGCCGCCCAAACGCGGTTGGGAATCCTCCGGCAGTTACCAGTTCGATCATCTGTATTGCAGTGCCATGCAGCGCGCGCTGCAAACCGCCGCCCCAATCGGCAAAGCGCTTGGTCTCAAGCCTGAAGTCTGGACCGACATTCACGAACAGGGCGGCATCTACCTGGACGAGCCGGGTATCGGACGGACCGGTTATCCCGGCCTGACTCTCGAAATGATGCAGGAGCAGTTCCCTGATTACGTGCTGCCGGATACCGTGACCAGCGCCGGATGGTGGAACCGCGATTATGAGACCGAGGCAGCCGCTGCCGGGCGGGCCATCGCCGTTGCCGAGCGCTTGATGGACCGCCGCGCGAGCGACGAACGAATCGCTATCGTGACTCATCACTACTTCATGCACCTGCTCATCAAGGCGCTGCTGCACCAACTGCCCTCGCCAGAAGTCTCCTACAGCCATTACAATACGGGGATCACTCGTATTGACATCGAAGCTGATGCGCGGCTCCGGCTGCGTTATCTGAACCGGGTCAATCATCTGCCAGTGGAGCTGCTCAGTTAGTGAGCAGAAGGAGGGCACCTATGCGGCGCTGGCTGCTTCGCATCGGCATCATCGTGGTTTTTTTGGGCATGGTTGGCTATGCGGCGGCGGGCACAATGGTCTACGAGCGGGCCATGCAGGTCGATACGAGTTGTTTCGATGCGCCGCGCGAAGCCTGGGTTGATAACGCCCCTGATAATTTCCAGACCAGCGGCGTCTACGGGATGCGCGACCTGGATATGACTCCCTACCTGATGCCAGATTACGAGAACGTCGAATTTCCCAGCCGCGACGGCCAGGTGAAGATCCGCGCCTGGTACATCCCGGCGGAGACGGACGATGCCCCGGCGGTGATCCTGGTGCATGGTCTGGATGACTGCCGTCACAGTCCGACCATGCTGCTGCCTGCCGGGATGCTGCACCGGGCCGGGTTCCAGACGCTGCTGATCGACCTGCGTAATCATGGCGATTCGGATCGGATCACAGGCCGGATGTCCGGCGGCATTCTCGAATACAACGATGTGCTGGGGGCCTGGGACTGGCTGGTGCAGACGCGCCAGATTCCGCCGGAGCGAATCGGCCTGTTTGGCTCCTCCCTGGGCGCAGCAACAGCGCTAATCGCCGCCGGAGAAGAACCGCAGGTCGCCGCTGTCTGGTCCGACAGCAGTTATGCCGATACCGCGCTGGCGATTGATGGCGAACTGAGCCGCCTCCACTATCCCACGTTTCTGGGTCCGGCGGGCATCCTGATGGGCCGCCTCATCGACGGCGTAGATGTCACCGCCCGGACTCCGCTGCTGGCCGCCGCGAAAATGGCTGGCCGCCCGGTCTTCATCACCCACAGCGATACCGATACGCGGATGCCGGTGATTCACGCGACTATTCTGACCGATGCCCTGAATGCGGCGGGCAGCCCGACGGTCTCCTGGATCGTCAGCGGCAGCGCGCATTCCCAGGCCATGTTCGACATCCCTGACGAATACGATACACGGCTGGTGGCCTTCTTCAGCGACAGCCTGAAGTAGCACGACTGCCAGTCTGCCGCCGAATGAATTCGACGGCAAAAGCCCAGGTCCTTACAGGACTCGTGGCTGCGGTCTTTAAATCCTGAAGCGATTTGGATCTTTGCCGGGTAATTTATTGCCCGGAGTTCAAGGCACTCAACAAGCTCTCGCATCTCGACCTTTACGAATCTCGCTTGTTCTGACCCCGGCCCGGCAGTATGCTATAGAAAGACGCAACTGGATGCTTGACTATGCCTGAACGCCTGAACTATTCATACCGTGCCGGAATGCTCAGCCTGGGGATCGGTCTGCTGCTGCTGGCGGCTTATGTCAGTGTGCCGCTGCCGCTCAAGCTGTTGATCGCCCTGGCCTACATTGTGCTGGGCTTTGCGGCCCTGGTGGTGAAAACCGAAGATCCGCAGTGGGAGCCGGTTTTGCAGGTGCTGCTGATGGTCGTGACCGCCTTCGGCCTGTTCTTTTTCCTGACGAGCAGTGCCGCCTGGTGGACGACGCTGATCGCCGTCGCCATCGCGCTGACGGCCCTGACCGCATCTGAATCGACCGAACGGGCGGCTGCGCTGGCGGCTGCGCAGGCGGTGGCCGTGCTGGCCTCGCTTGTGTTCCTGGGTGGGGCGATGGACCCGGTCCTCACGCGGCGAACATCTGCTGTTGTTCCTGGGGCTGCTGCTGCTGGGACAGATTGCAGCGATCTGGCTGCTGCGGCCAGGGCAGATGATCGAGTCTCTCGGCGTTCAAATGGCGGCACCCTCCGGCGATATTACGCTGGCCGAAGCGCAGCACATGGCGATGCAGATGCGGGTGACGGCGGACGGTCTGGCGCGGGCGACCGAGGCGATTAACGAGGTGATCCAGCAGCTTTCATCCGGGGCGCAGGAACAGGCCGAGGCCACCGGCGTCACCACCGAGCGGCTGGATACCTACCTGAAGCTGACCGGCGCGATCCGCGAGCAAATCCGCATCGTGACGCAGCAGGCAGGCGATACGACCGAGTTCTCGGCAGAGGGCAAAGCGGCCATCACGCAGGCCGCATCCGGTATGGCTGAGATTCGCCGCCACATGGGCAACATTGCCGAGACGATCATCAAGCTGGGCGAACTGACGCAGCGGATCGACGCCATCATCGTCTCGGTGAGCGAGATCGCCACGCAGTCGAACCTGCTGGCGCTCAACGCCTCGATTGAGGCGGCGCGTGCGGGTGTACATGGACGTGGATTCGCGGTCGTGGCCGATGAAGTCCGCAGCCTCTCCCAGCAGTCCACTTCAGCGGCAGCGCAGGTGCGCGCGCTCTTGAGCGAGATTCAGGCGGCGGTCCGGCAGACGGTCGAGGCGACCGAGGCCGGTATCCAGGGGGTGGACAGCGGTACCAACGATGACGCACCAGGCCGATGACATTATGGAGCAGCTCTCAACCGGCGTGGACGAGTCCTTCCAATCGGTCAAGGCGATTTACGAAGTCATCCGGCAGCAGGCCGACGACCTGGAAGAGATCGCCATTGCGATGGACCGCATCAGCCAGATTACGACGCAAATGCTGGCGACGACACGCATGGTCGAGATGGTGTCCGATAACTTGAGCCATCTTTCCGGGGAACTACAAGAGGTTGTGGCGCAAGGCTCAAGTGGCGTAGAGCAGTATGCTCAGTACGATTCCGAAGAACAGGCCGGATACGCCCAGCAGAATGCCTAAGCCCAGGGCACGCCACATCAGTGCCCGCCGCCGCTTTCGTAAACGCTCGAGTATCACGCTGCTGCTTCTGTTCACGCCGTCTGCGCTTGACTTCACGGGCGTCATAGGCACGCAGCATCCGCCGGGCCTGGGCGTTGAGCGGGTTGATCTCGACGATGTTCTGCAAGCAGACCCGCCGGTCGCCCGGTTTGTCCAGGACCTCCATCAGCGCCAACCAGACACGCTCACTGTAGGGGTCCACCAGGGCGGCTTCACGCCACAGGTCGTGTGCCTTGTTCCGATTTCCTTTTTTGAGGGCGAGTTGCCCTTCGCGCATCAGCCGTTCGAAATCGCCTTCGCCGACAGCCATAAGGACTATTGCCACCAATCGCCAACGAACCGGTCCAAATCGGCGTTGGTCAACTGGTATTCCTGACCATCCGCCAAACGGAGGATATACACATTATAGACTCCCTGCGGGTTGCTCGAATAGGCCAGGTATTGACCGTCCGGGCTGAACACCGGGTAAATCTCGTCGGCCTCGCTGTGAACCGGGACCTGCGGGCTGCCGCTGCCATCTGCCGCTGCAATGATAATATCGTGGTTGTTCGGGCTGGTGACCTGGGCCGCGCTAAAGATCAGCGTCCGGCCATCGGACGACCAGCGCGGTGTTTCTTCGAGGAAGGCGCTGTAATCGCTGGTGACCTGCACGACGAAGCTGGGGTCGTTCATGTCGATCACGACGACATCCGGGCCGGGCTGGGCGCTGTTCTGATCATCGCGCACCACCGCGATCTTAGAGCAGTCTGGCGAAAAGGTCGGGGAACTGTAGGTCGCCAAATCGTTCGTCAGACGGCGGAGCGCGGTGGATGGCTCATCGCCGGTTTCCGCATCTACCTGGTCGAGATCCAGCACGTAAAGCTGGTGCGGCGGTTCCATCGAGAAGTTCAGGTTATCTTCGCTGACCAGCACCTCTGCCGGGACGCCGACGAAAGTGACCTGGTGGGTCGTGCTGCACTGGTCCGGCTGAGTGGTTTTCAGCACGCCCTGCGTGACGCGAATCAACTGGGGCTGGGTGCCGTTGATGTTCATGGCCTCCATGCCGAAATCCGCCGTCGCGTTGAAATAACGGGTGTAGATCACGCGCGTGCCGCTGCCGGCAAAGCGCACGTCACGGCCCAGCACGTTCTGCGGGCCGATGCGCGACTCCTCGCCCAGGCCGTTGGCCGGGACCAGGTAGAATTCCAGCGCGCCGTTGCTCAGCACGTCGATGCCGCCAAAGAGCGCCAGGCTGCCCGCGACATCCGGCGGTGGGGTCGGCCCGACAAAAGGCGTGGCAGTGGGCGAGGGCGGCGGTGAAGGCGTCCAGGTGGGGGCCAAAACATTCGGGCGCGGGGTCGGCGTATCGGTGCCGACCAGGGCGGCCTGGGTCTCGTAGGCATCGGTGACGGCCAGGACCTGCTCGACATAGGTATCGGTCACGGACTGGACCAGGGCGGTCGCCGTTGCTGCCGCATTGGCTGCCTGCTGGTTCCGGTTGCCGATGACCAGCACCAGAATCAGGATGATAAGCAGCACCAGCCCGCCGCCTCCGCCGCCGATCATCATCAACTGGCGGCGAGAGACACCCGGCACAACCTCTTCTTCGGCGGCCTGGGCTTTTTCGCGTGCTTCCAGCCGGTCCATCAACTCGCGGGCGCGTTCGTTATTGGGGTTAATCACCAGGACGTTAGTCAGGCAGATGCGCCGTTCTTCGTCCGTTTCGACCACTGAGGCCAGATAAAACCAGGCGCGCTCGTTGTTTTCGTCGAGTTCCGTCACCTGCTCGAAGCGGTCACGAGCCGTCGCTTTATCACCGGCACGGGCGGCTTCGCGGCCTTCTTGCAGCAGGTGTCTGATGTCTTCGCTGTCGCTCACTGGCTTGGTAATCCTTTCCTCAGCCCGATGTCTGGAGGAGCAAGAACAGATCGGGCCGGAAATCCAGTTCCTGCTGATCTTCAGGGCTGTCCGTTAGCTGCACGACGGTGCTGCCCATGAGGTCAGTGGCGTAGAGATTAAAGCTGTCGCCCCCCCGGTTAGATGCAAAACCCACCCAGCGGCCATCCGGTGTAAATGCGGGGCTGCGATCTTCGGCCAGGCCGTCACCGGCGGTGAGCAGCAGCGAGGCCTGTCCATCGGCATCGGCGATAAAGATGTCGCCATCACCGCTGGCATCGTTGACAAAGGCCAGTTTGCTGCCATCCGGTGAAAAGGCCGGTTGGAAGGTGTTGCCGCCCATATCGAGCAGAAGCTGCTGTTCCTGCCCGTCCGGGGCCATGCTGTAGAGCTTAGTCAGGCCGGGGCTGCTCTGGTCGGAAACAAAGATGATGCGGCTGCCATCCGGCGACCAGACCGGGTCGCGGTCGATGCCATCGTTTTCGGTCAGCCGCTTGAAGTTGAGGCCGTCGTCGGTAATGGTCCAGATGTCCTCGTCCTCGCCGCCGTAATTACTGACGAAGGCCAGTTGGAAGCCGTTGGGTGCCCACGATGGGCTGGAAATGACGCCGTTAAAGCGGGTAATTTGCGTCGCTGCCGCCAGGTTATCGACCGGCGCGATGAACAGCTCATAATAGGGTCCGCTCTGCGGAGCCACTTCGCTATCACCCGCTGCTGCGTCCGGCGTGGCGGTCACAGCGCGCACGAAGGCCACTTTCTCGCCGCTGGGATCGTAGGCGATGTCGCTCACGTCGGACCCCAGCATCTGCGGCGCGCTGCCGTCACCTGCTGAGAAATACAGGTCAGGGCTGGCGGCCCCCGCTGGCAGGTCCGTAAAGATCATCGCAAAGGCCGAGGGCGGGATGGGCGTTGCCGAAGGCGTTGGCGTCGGCACGTCGGTCGGCGTGGCGCTGGGTGTGTAGCTGGGCGGCAGGACCACGTTGGAAGTCACGATAATGATATTCTGCGTCGGGGTCGAGGTGAACGTGTCCGGGTTGGGCGATGAGGTCCGGCTGGGGCTGAGGACAGCGACCAGTTCGTTGTTCGTGGGGTTAGGGGACTGCTGCTGCGAGGCCACCAGCGCGAAAATCAGGGCGACCAGCACGGCCAGCCCGACCACAATGGCGACGACGATGGTCAGCGGGCCAGGGCCTTGACCGCTGCGCTGGTTGGCTGCGGCGCTGCGACGGCGTGGCGCGGCCTGGCGCGAGGGCGTGCTGCCCCGGTCTGGCAAACGGCGCAGGGCTTCCTCAGCGCGGCTGTTGTTGGGGTTGATGCTCAGCACCTTTTCCAGGTGTGCGCGGCGTTCCTCCAGGTTATCGACCGCCGAGGCCAACCATAACCAGGCTAACTCGTTGTCCGGGTCCGCTGCGACCACTTCCCGCAGCAGGACCTGCGCGGCGGTCTTGTCCCCGCGTCGGGCCGCCTCCATCCCCATTCTGAGTTTTCGCTGCAAATCATCCTGATCGGCCAAAACTATCTCCAGGGTCTGCTAGGCATCGTATATTCGATTGTATCTGAAATTCGCAATCATGCCGCATCACTAAGCCTGGGAAAGAATGATGAGCACGGCCAGCGTCAGGACTACCAGGACGCCCACCACGACGCCAAAGATCAAAATGGTGCGGTTCTGCTGAGCGCTGCGGCGATATTTCATCTTACGCAGTTGGGTCTGGGCCTGTTCGTTATCGGGGTTGACATCCAGCACGCGCTCCAGCCACTGGCGGCGTTCGCTGGCGCTGGTGGCGATGCGTGCCATCCACAGCATAGCCCGCTCGTTGCGGCGGTCTTCACTGAGGATCTGGCGCAGCATGACTCGCGCGCCTTCTCGATTGCCCGATTTCGCCGTACTGACGGCCATCTGCAGCAGTTGTTCGCGGTTAGGTGACTGGCTGGCATCGCCTGTGTCAAAGGATTCCATGAGCTTGCCCCAAAATACTCGCAACTACCTTTATTATAGCAGTCATGATTGTAGCGAATCTGGCGCTAAACTCACAACCGGGCTATGACCAGGGTACTGTACACAAAAAGGAGCGGGTCAGGGACCACGCTCCAGAAGAGGCTTGTGGGATAATGTCGTCAGGCGTAGAGGCGGCGGCTGGGCTTGTTCTGCCGCTTGTAGAATTCCTGATAGTTGTTGTTGCTGGACCACAGCAGAAAATCGTAAATGGCGTAGAGTTCGCCGATGCGGCTGCTCAGTTCCTGGACGATTCGTTCTTCGCTGAGCGCGTCGCTGTCTGGCTCGTACCACGCGCCAAAGCGCAGCCAGTCCTGGCCGTCGGCAAAGGTATTGATCCAGTCGTTGAGCACGTGACCTTGCAGCACCTGCCAGGAGGTCAGGTACATGTCACTGGGGGCCTCGCCGCCCCAGAAGCCGAAGCGGTAGCTGGATTCGAAATTGTAGAGCATATTGCGAAGCTGCTGGCGGTGACGTTCCAGGCCCATCTTGCCGATAAAGTTCTGCTGGTCCCACCAGGCATAGGGCGAAACGATCAGTTCAAGCGCGAAGTAATCCGGGGCCATACGCAGTTCGATCACCGGATGGCGGTAAGCTTCCACATCGCCCTGATCCATGCCCATCAGCTTCTCGACCAGTTGCGCCTGGGCCAGGCTGCGGAAGTAAGACAGCACCAGCACGTTCTGGGTTTCGCTGGTGGCCGCTGCCGAGACATCCGAAACAATGCGAGATTTCTGGCCGTGCGGGTGCAGGTCCCAGGCCTGAAGGCGCATTTTGTCGTGCATCAGGGAATGCAGCTCCAGGAATTTAGCCTGCGTATCCTGGCAGCGCACCTGAAAATCATCATAAGTCAGATTGTTGTGATCCTTTGCATTAAAGTAGGACATTGGCTCCACCTCGCGTTTGTTCTCTTGATGTACAATTAATTTATGATTACATCCTAATGAAATATGGGCAACTTTGCCAGCACTTGCCGTGAAAAGAGGCATCAATTTCATATAATTTTCGTTTTTTTACACAAGTTTTGCAGCGTGTACAATGATGACGGTGAAATCTTAATAGAACCCGGAACAGGCACACTCATAACCCGATTTATGTCAGGACAAGATCATGACGATAACCCGACAGGACGTACTTGATTATCACCGGCAGGGACGCGCCGGAAAAATTGAAGTCCGTGCGACGAAACCGCTGGTAACCCAGCAGGATCTGTCGCTCGCCTATTCGCCCGGTGTGGCCGAAGCGGTGCTGGAAATCGACCGCGATCCCCTCACCGCCTATGAACTGACCGCCAAAGCTAACCTGGTGGCGGTCGTCTCCAATGGCACGGCGATTCTGGGCCTGGGGAACCTGGGGCCGCTGCCCTCGAAAGCGGTCATGGAGGGCAAAGGCGTGCTGTTCAAACGCTTTGCCGACATCGACGTGTTCGATATCGAACTGGATGCGACCACGCCGGAGGAGGTCATCGCGGCGGTCAAGGCTATCGCGCCCAGCTTTGGCGGCATCAACCTGGAGGACATCAAAGCGCCGGAAGCCTTCGTCATCGAGACGACGCTCAAGGAAATGCTCGACATCCCGGTCTTCCACGACGACCAGCATGGGACGGCAATCGTCTCCAGCGCTGCGCTGCTCAACGCCTCAGAGATCGTGGGCAAGGATCTGGCGACGATGAAGGTCGTTATTTCCGGTGCCGGGTCGAGTGCCAT
Source organism: uncultured Chloroflexia bacterium (assembly GCA_963772595.1). Classification (GTDB taxonomy): domain Bacteria; phylum Chloroflexota; class Anaerolineae; order Aggregatilineales; family Phototrophicaceae; genus CAVYXZ01. Next base: position 25,907 of record CAVYXZ010000008.1, read on the forward strand.
TGCGACTGCAAATTTCTACATCCAGCTGGGTATCCGCCGTGAGAACATCATCATGCTGGATATTCACGGTGTCATCTATGAAGGCCGCACGGAAGGCATGAACGAGTGGATGGCCGCCTTCGCCCGGCCAACCGAGGCGCGCACGCTGGGCGAAGCGATTGTGGGCGCGGACGTCTTCCTGGGCCTCTCGGCAGGCGGGGTCCTCAAGCCGGAGATGATTACGAAGATGGCCGAGAACCCGATCATCATGGCGATGGCGAACCCGACCCCGGAGATTGAACCCGATGCAGCAATGGCCGTCCGGCCTGATGCCATCGTCGGCACCGGGCGCAGCGATTATCCTAACCAGATCAACAACGTGCTGGGCTTCCCCTTCCTGTTCCGGGGCGCATTGGATGTCTATGCTACCCAGATCAACGAAGAGATGAAGATGGCGGCAGCAAAGGCGCTGGCGGCACTGGCGCGCGAGGACGTGCCCGACAGCGTGCTGACCGCTTACGGCCTGGATGCGCTCAAGTTCGGGCGCGAGTACCTTATCCCCAAACCGCTGGACCCGCGTGTACTGCTGTGGGTGGCTCCGGCGGTGGCGCGCGCAGCAATGGAGAGCGGAGTCGCCCGGCGTACCATCGACCTGGAAGAATACCGCATGGAGTTGATCCGGCGGCAGGGCCTGGGCCAGACGGTGCGCATCCAGATCATGAACAAGGCACGGCGCGGCCCGGCCAAGCGAGTCGTCTACGGCGAGGGCGATCACCCCAAAGTGATCCGCGCAGCTTATCAGGTGCAAGAAGAAGGCATCGGCATGCCGGTGCTGCTGGGCGAGGTCAGCCAGATCCAGGAGACGATTCGTGACCTGGGCCTTCACTTCGAGCCGGAGATCATCACGCCGCACATGGTCAACCGTGAAGAATACGTCGAGGCGCTGCTGGATCTGCGGCGGCGTAAAGGCATCACGCGGGCGCGGGCAGGCAGTATGGTGCGGGGCCGCACGATGCATGGCCTGATGATGGTCAAGATGGGCGATGCCGACTGCTTCATCAGCGGTCTGGCGCAGGAATACCCGGATGTGTTACGCCCGGCGCTGCAAGTCTTCGGCACGCGGCCCGGCGTCAGGATCGCCAGCGGTTGCTATATCATGGTGGTCGATAACCGTACTTACCTGTTTACGGATGCGACCGTTAACATCGACCCGGATTCGGATACCCTGGCCGAGATCGCCATCCTGGCGGCGGATTTCGCCCGCACGCTGGATCTCGACCCGCGCGTGGCGATGCTCTCCTTCTCCAATTTCGGCAGCACGCCGCACGCACTGTCGTATAAGGTGCGCGATGCGGTCGCTATCGTCAGCGAGCGCCGCCCGGACATCGTCATCGACGGCGAAATGCAGGCCGATACGGCGGTAGTAGCCGATATTATTGAGGAACGGTATCCTTTTAGCAGGGTGCGTGATGCCAATGTGCTGGTGTTCCCGGACCTGGATTCGGCCAATATTGCCTATAAACTGCTCAATCGCTTGACCAATGCCGAGGCTATCGGGCCGATTCTGCTGGGGCTGGGTGCGCCGGTTCATGTGCTGCAAGCGGGTGACGACGTGGACGATATTGTCGCCATGACCGCCGTCGCCGTGATGGATGCGCAGGCCCTGACGACTTGAGATTACTGCTCGTGCTGGGGGCTGCGTTTCTGCCAGCGGCGGTAAAGGTCCGCCTGGAGTGCATAGGCCATGCTCTGGTCTTGCGGGTGGGCGCGCATGATGTGCAGGTACAGCCCCTTTTCGTCCTGATGCAGCTTGGCGCAGACCGGGCAGAGGTGTATGTTTTCCAGAGTAGCGATGTGGTCTTCCAGCTTATCTTTCATAGGGCTGCGGCCTTCTGTAATGTTCCGTAACTGTCCATATCGTACTCTGAAAATCTGTCAGAAGCTTAAAGGCGAGCTATTTCTTAACAGGTTTTTCACTGGTATAAAAATGGTATGAATCTACAAACTTTTCTTCAGAAATGAGGCGCACGAGCAAACACTCAAAGGCAAGATTATGGTGAATATCGACTTTCTGAACACGCTGCCGCCCCAACTGCGCAGCACCATCGTTCGCGTGCTGCTGGCCTGTCTGGCGCTGCTGTTGATCTGGCTGCTGCGGCGCGGCCTCACCCGTGTGCTGCTGCTGCCCTTCCGCCGCTGGGTCAACACCACCACGACGCAGTATGACGATTGGCTGCTCAAGGTGCTGGAAGGCCCCATTCGTCTGGTCATCTTTGCCCTGGGGATCACCATCGCCGCCGAGATCATCAGCATCGATACCGGTACCTCGGCCTTCGTCAGCCACCTGTCGCGCACCTTCGTGATCCTTGCCGTGATTATGGCCTTCTACAGCGCGACCGATGTCATCATCCGGTCATCCCCTCGCCTGGAGAGTATCACCGGCCTGAAGCTCAATGAGCAGTTGCTTCCCTTCATGCGCTCTGCGCTCAAGTTCATCATCATTGCGCTGGGGTTGGTCATCATCCTTCAGGAGTGGAATTACGACGTCAACGGGCTGGTCGCCGGCCTGGGATTAGGTGGTCTGGCCTTCTCGCTGGCGGCTCAGGATACCGTCGCCAACCTCTTTGCCTTTACCACTATCGTGACCGACCGGCCACTGGCCGTGGGCGAATATATCGTCACGCCTCAGGTTGAGGGCACCGTCGAAAGCGTCGGCTCGCGCAATGTGCGCATACGCCGCCTGGATCAAGCCTATGTGACCATTCCCAACTCCATGATTACCTCCGGGCCGATTGTCAACTGGTCGCGTCTGGCGCGGCGGCAGTTGAACTTTACGCTGGGCGTGACCTATCAGGCCAGCAGCGACCAGATGCGCGAGCTGCTGGAGCGCATTCGCAATATGCTGGCCGCGCGCGAAAAAGTGGACGCCGATACGGTCGTCGTCTATTTCACCGATTTCGGCGACAGCGCGCTCAACGTTCTCGTCCGCTGCTACGTTTGGGAGGCGGATTGGGGCGCGTTCCAGGCCGAGAAGGAGCTGATTAATCTGGTTATCATGGACATTGTGGCCGACGTGGGCCTGAGCATCGCCTTCCCCAGCCGCTCCGTGTACATTGAGCGTGTGCCCGGTGATGCGCCTCCGCGGCCAGTCGCTGAAGCACACGAGGATGCGCCGGAGGACGACCACGACGACAGTAATGATGATGCTCAGGGTGGCGGCGATGACGGCATGGACGTGGACATTAGCAAAGCACCCGACGCATGAGCCAGGTGTGAATCCAGGCACTGCTCGCCAGATATTAAGCGCCGGGCTGCCGTATAATAGGCTTAAACGGAGCGTGTTATTATGAGCGAGAGTGCAGGGCTGCGCTGGCCGACCGGGGGGAGCAGCGCATTTCAAAGCCTTTTGATCCCACGACTGGCAGCTTAAAAATATATGCCCCGGCAGGCGTTTCCATTCATGCGGTGACGACCGGTATCGTCTCGCTGGTGGCCGGCGACTGGCTGCAAATTACCTCCGATCAATACATTGTCGATTACATCGGTTTGCAGAACATTCGCGTTTCGCAGGGGATGGGCGTCGCCGCAGGGGATGTGATCGCGGAGGCTGGCCCGCCCGAATCAATTATGCTGAAGCTCTACCAGATGGTGGATCCGACGCCGCAGTTGATGGCGGCCCGCGCTACCGACGAGATGGCCGGAGTTGAGGGCAGCAGGCGGCTGCGGCTGATCTCCACGGTCGATGGCCTGCGTGTGCGTGAAACGCCGGTGGATGGCAAGCCGGTCGGCACGTTGAAGACCAACGAAGAAGTGGAGTCGCTGGAAACACCAGAGGAGACGCTCGCCAGGCTGGGCGTCGAAGGCCAGTGGCTGCGGATTCGCCGCGCGGATGGGACCGAGGCTTACGCAGCAGCCTGGTTTCTAGTGCAGGTGCCGGACAGCCGGGCGACCCAGCCTTCGCAGCCCATCGTAGACAGTCTGCTGGGTATGAACCTGGATATGAATCATCCGCAGGGCCGCCCGACTCCGGCGGATTTGCAAGGCGTGGGCTGGCTGCGCGTTAAGTTCAATGTGTCGTATAACCCGGAGAACGGCAGTCACGGCAACCGCGACATTGAGGCGGCCTACCAGCGCTATCTGCCTTTTATCCGGGACTATGCTCAGGCCGGAATGCGCGTGCTGATGGTCTTCACCCACCAGTTATACGGCGAGGGCGCGGGCTTCGATTGGACGCAGATGGACAGCGGGCGCTGGCGGCAGTTGAGCGCTACCTATGCCGATTTCGCCCGGCAGGTGGCCCAGCGCTTCAGCGGCTCTGGGCTGGTCCACGCCTACCAGATCTGGAACGAGCAGGACACCAGGCCAGAAAACGCCCGCGCGGCGGTGCCCATCCCGGCGGCGGATTACGCGCATCTGCTCAGCGAGACGATCCAGGCGATCCGGCAGGTGGATGCCGAGACACCGATCATCACCGGCGGTCACACGTCCGGCCCGACCGATGGCGTGGCCTATGCCCGCGAAACCCTGGCCCACATGCCGGATGACCTGCGGCCTGATGGCATCGCCTTTCATCCCTACGGACGCGGCGTGAAGGGCCAGCGCTTCAGCAATTTTGGCGATCTGGGCGAGGCGATTGCGCAGTACGAGGCCGTCCTGCCCGGCCAGCCGGTCTGGATCACCGAATGGGGCGTGCAGGATCATCAGGGCCGCGCAGATGTGATCGGCGACGTGCTGGATTACGCGACCGGTTTCATGCGCATCGCGCGCGAGGACTACGCCGGTCAAGGTGGCGGCGGCGATGTGGTACGCCTGGGCCGATGGCATGGATAACGGTTTCGGTCTGGTCGATTTCAACGGCCAGCCCAAAGCGCATCTCTATGACCAGTGGCGGCAGTTGGGGAAGTAGCGGGTCAGCAATTCAGCTGGATAGCTGTTTAGCCCGTTGGCCGTTTGGGGACGTAAGCCATCTTAAATCTGCGCGAGCAATCAAAATCTTGCGCTGACTTGCTGAGATGCTAATGGGCTGATTGGCATTCACTTGATCGACCGTGAAAATCGTTACGATGCCTCGTGGTGAGGCAAGCGACCCCGGCTCCTGTTTGCTGAATTGTTAATCCGCTATTTCCGCATCTTGGGGTCGAGCGAATCGCGCAGGCCATCGCCCAGGAAGTTGAAGCCGATCACCGTCAGCATGATCGCCAGACCGGGGAAAATGCCCATCCAGGCCGACTGACGGAAGAAGTCGCGGCCCTCCGAGAGCATCCGGCCCCAGCTTGGATCGGGCGGCTGAGTCCCCAGGCCGAAGAAGCTCAGCGCCGCCTCAGCCAGGATGGCGAAGGACAGGCTCAGCGAGATCTCCACGATGATGGGCGCGAGAATATTAGGGAAGATGTGATTGGCGAGGATCTCGGTATCGCGCGCGCCCAGGGCACGGGCGACGGTGACGAATTCGTCGTTCTTGACCGCCAGCACTGAACTGCGCGCGATGCGAGCGAAGATGGGCACGTAGACGATGCCGATAGCGATCATCGCGTTGAGCACCCCCTTACCCAGGATCGCCATAATCGCCAGAGCCAGCAGAATCGTCGGGAAGGCGAAGAGCACGTCCATCAGACGCATAATGGTCTCGTCCAGCAGGCGCGTGCCGTAACCCGCCAGCATCCCCAGGATGGTCCCCAGCGGCGCGGCGATCCCGACGGCGGCGATGCCCACCAGCAGCGAGACGCGCGAACCGTAGATGATGCGGCTGAGCGTGTCGCGGCCAAAATCGTCGGTGCCCAGCGGATGTTGCAGAGTGGGCGGCGAGAAGACGGTCGTGAAGTACATGTAGTTCGGTTCGTGCGGCGTCAGGCTGGGGCCAAAGATGGCCGTGAGGATCAGCACGCCGATGAGAATCGCGCCGATCATGCCGACGCGGTGACGCAGGAAGCGGTAGAACGTATCGCCCCACAGGCCGCGCGCCGGGGGCAGGCTGTCTTCGTCCAGGCTGACGACTGCCAGGTCTGTCATCGCTAGCCCCTCCTGCCGATACGCGGGTCGAGAAAGAAGTAAGTCAGATCCACGCTCAGGTTAATCAGCGTGACGATCAGCGCCATGACGAAGACCGCGCCTTGCAGCAGCGTGTAATCGCGGTCCAGCACGGCGTCCAGCGCCAGACGCCCCAGGCCGGGCAGGTTGAAGACGATCTCGATGACCACGACGGCGCTGAGCAGCGCGGTCACTTGCAGGCCGATGACCGTCACGATGGTAATCATGGCGTTGCGCAGGGCATGGCGGGAGATGACGACCTGTTCGCGCAGGCCCTTCGCGCGGGCGGTGATGATGTAATTCTGGCCGAGCACCTCCAGCATGGCGCTGCGGATAAAGCGCGTCTGGATCGAGGCGCTGATGAGTCCGGCAGTCAGGGCAGGCAGGATCATGTGCGCCAGCCAGCCGTTGAAATCGAGGTCAATGCGGACGTAGCCGCTGGGCGGCAGCATATCCCAGGTTTCGGAGAACAGCAGTACCAGTAGAATCGCCATCCAGAAATCTGGCACGGCAATGCCGATCTGGCTGATGATCGAGGCGACGAGATCGACCGGACTGTTGGGGCGCATGGCCGAGATGATCCCCAGCGGAAAGGCGATCACCATGCCGATGACAATCGCCAGCGCGGCAAGCTGGAGAGTTGCCGGCAGCCGCTGTGCGATCTGCTTCGAGACGGACTGGCCGGTGAGCAGGCTGGTGCCGAAGTCGCCCTGCGCCGCTGAGCCGAGCCAGTCGAGATACTGCTCGACCACCGGGCGGTTGAGGCCCATCGTTTCGCGGCGCTGCGCTACCCGGTCTGGTGTGGCCTGGACGCCGAGCGAGATCTCCGCCGGGTCGCCTGGAATGAGTTGGATAATCAGGAAGACCACCAGCGTCACGCCGAGGACGACCAGCAGGGCCAGCGCCAACCGCTGTAACAGATAGGTGAAGTTCACCGCGAGAACCTCGCAATCACGTCGTTACCCACACTTTGTTTCTCGCATTCTGGCGTGTGCAGGGGAGAGTTTCAAACCCTCCCCTACGACAAAATGATGTGTTGAACTTATTGATCCAGCCAGACGGTCCAGAAGTTGTTGGCTGAATCGGGGCGAACGGTGTAGCCCTTGACGTAGGGTGCCCAGGCTTTCACCTCAGATTTAGCGTACATGTAGATGTAGGGTGCGTCATCGACCAGGATCTTATTGGCCTGCTGGTAGATGGCGTAGCGCGCGTCAAAGTCGCCGACCTGGCTGCCCTGTTCGACCAGTGCGTCGAAATCCGGGTTGCTGTAGCCGGTGAAGTTGAGGCCCTCGCCGGTGTGATGCTGGAGGTAGAAGTAATCCGCCGCATCCGTCAGGCCCAGCCAGCTCCACATGATGGCGTCGAAGTCGCCGGAGCTTTCTTTGTCGATGATGACCCCGGCTTCTTCTGGCTGGATGTCCATCGTGATGTTGAGGTCGGCCAACTGCTGCTGGATGACCTGAGCAGCACGCTGCGTTTCCTCGAAGCCGATGACGGTGTTCATCGTGAAGCTGAAGCCGTCGCCGTAGCCCGCGCCATCGAGCAGTTCTTTGGCTTTGTCCACGTTGCGCGGTGAATAGGGGGCATAGGGGAAGTACCAGGGCGAGCCGCTGGCTGTCGGGCCGTCAATCGGCTCGCAGATGCCGAAGTAGGCGAAGTCGCAAATCTGCTGGCGGTCGATGGCGTAGGCGATGGCCTGGCGCACGTCACGGTTATTGAAGGGTTCTTTGTTCAGGTTCAGGCCGAAATAGTCGTAGGACAGGCGCGGCGAGGTTTCAACCACGACATCCGGGTCATCCTGAAGCTGCTGCAAGTCCTGCGGCGAAATGGTGATGATGAAATCGACCTCACCGCCGGTCAGGGCCAGTTCGCGGGCGGCATCGTCTTCATAGGGGACGATCTCAACAGCGTCCAGGTAGGGATAACCCTCCTGCCAGTAATTCTCATTCTTGGTCAGCAGCACGCGCGTCGTGCCTTCGACTTCGCTGATGACGAATGGCCCGGTCCCAATCGGCACATCAATGCCGCCGTCGTCGTTCAGGCTTTCCGGGGCCATGATGGCGGTGGATTTGTTCGCGGCCAGGGCCAGCGGCAGGGTGGCGTTGGGGGCGGTCGTCGTGATGTTTACCGTATAGTCGTCCACCGCCGTGATGGTCGTATCGGTGCCGATGCGCCAGGACGAACCTGAGGCGATGTCCGGGTCGATCAGCCGGTTGAGCGACCAGACCACGTCGTCAGCGGTCATCTCGCGGCCATTGCTGAACATCACGCCCTGATGCAGATGGAAAGTCCAGGTCAGGCCGTCGTCAGATTGTTCCCAGGAATCGGCCAGCCAGGGGATGGAGTTCATATCGTTATCAAAGAAGGTCAGTGTTTCCAGAACGTTATTGAGAATCTGGAAGGTGGCTTCTGAACTGGCAACGTGCGGGTCCAGGCTTTCCCAGCCGGACTGCCAGGCCGCCCGGAGCGTGCCGCCCGTTTTGGGCGTCGCGTCCTGAGCCAGGCCCAGGCTGGTCATCGAGGCCAGCAGCACTATAAACAGTACAGCGATTAATCGTTGTTTCATCGAGTCGCCCTCCTCAGGCTAAATATGAAGATGTGAAACGAGTATCCGTATAACGAACAGAATGTGGTTGTGCCCCGTTGACTAACTGAACGCCTCGTAGATCATGTGCGCCTCGTGGCGCAGCAGGTCCAGATAACGCCGGAGTGTTGTATCGGCCATACGCGAGGCTGGCCCTTCAATACTCAGCGCGGCGATGACCGTGCTGTGTCCATCGCGGATCGGCACGGCGATGGCGCGCGCACCGACGTCAATTTCACCGTCTGAGACGGCATAGCCCTGCTGGCGGACCCGCCGCAGCTCGGCCACCAGCGCCTCCGGGGTCGTGATGGTGGTCTCCGTCAGCCCCGGCAGCGGCTCCTCCAGCACCTCGTCCCACTGAGTCTCGTCCATAAACGCCAGCAGCAGCTTGGATGAGGCCCCGGCATAGAGCGGCTGGGTGCGGCCTTTCTCAATCGTCACGCGCAGCGCCTGTTGGCCCTCGATGCTCTCGATGCAGATCACCTGCCGGTTATAGACCCGCATCAGCGAAACCGATTCGCCGACTTCCTCCGCCAGCCGCTTCATGCTCGGCAGGGCGATCAGGCGGATGTCGCGGTTGCTGTTGAGCGCCGCCCGGCTGAGCGCGATAAACGTGAGGCCGAGACGATAATGCGCCGTTCCCACTTTTTCGAGGAAGCCCTTGTCGCACAGGATGCGCACGTAACGATAGACGCTGCTCTTCGGCATATCCAGAAGCTGACTGATTTCCTCAATCGACAGCTTGAGACGGGCTTCGTTAAAAAGCAGCAGCACATCCAGCACTTTATCTATCGTAGTGACAGGCTTCTCCATTCCCCTCTGAACCAATAAAGTCTCATAAGATGAGAATCCATTTTCATCTTGAGAGAATTTAACTTACTTTAAGCGGGATAGCAAGTCATGGGTGCCTTTCACCATAATTTACTGCAATCGACTTGGTTAAAATGGCAAAGGTCTGCTTGACCTGCTGATAAAGCTCGCTATCCTTAATGCCGATGATTCTCGACGCGATAATAGTGGTCTACCTGCTGTGTGCTCTGCTGCTGGCCCTGTATGCAGGCAGTTCGCTGCTGATGCTGTGGGTGTACTGGCGGCGCGGGCCGCTGCCGGATTCGCTGCCCCCGGTGACGCAGTGGCCCTGTGTGGCGGTCCAACTGCCGGTGTTCAACGAGCGCCACGTGGTCAGCGGGCTGCTGGAGTCTATCGCTTGCCTGGATTACCCGCGCGATAAATTGATCGTGCAGGTATTGGACAATTCGACCGACGAGACGACCGCGCTGATCGCCCGACTGCGAGGCGAATTGCAGGCACAGGGTCTCGACATTCGCCATCTGAGGCGGACCAACCGTCAGGGCTATAAAGCCGGAGCGCTGGCCTATGGCCTGGAAATGCTGGATTGTGACTTCGTGCTGGTGCTGGATGCCGATTTCCGGCCCGCGCCGGATTTTCTGAAACGGACGCTGCCCCATCTACTGGCCGATGAGTCGCTGGGCATGGTGCAGGCGCGCTGGGGACATCTCAACACCTTCGATAATGCTCTGACGCGCGGGCAGGGGATGGCGCTGGATGCCCATTTCGTGATCGAGCAGAGCGCGCGCAACCGGGCGGGCTGGCTGATGAATTTCAGCGGGTCTGCCGGGGTCTGGCGGGTCGAATGCATTCGCAGCACCGGGGGCTGGCAGGCCGATACACTGACCGAGGACCTGGAATTGAGCTACCGGGCGCAGTTGGCCGGATGGCGCTTCCTCTACCTGCCGGATGTGGTGGTCCCGGCGGAACTGCCGCCGCAGATCGCCGCCTACAAGCAGCAGCAGGCACGCTGGGCGCAGGGCAGCACCCAGACTCTAATGCGGATGCTGGGGCCGCTGTGGCGCGCGGACCTCCGGCTGGGCCAACGGGTGATGGCGATGCTGCACCTGGGCCAGTACCTGCCGCACCCCATGATGCTGCTGCTCCTGCTGCTGACCCCGCCGCTGCTGCTGACTCACCAACTGGGTAATTTGCCGATGGGGCCGCTGGGCCTGGCCTGGCTGGGACCACCGCTGCTCTACGTGATCAGCCAGCGGGCGCTGTACCCGGACTGGCGGCGTCGGCTGTCGGCCTTCCCGGTGCTGCTGGTCCTGGGGACCGGGCTGGCCTGGAGCAACACGCTGGCGGTGACGCGCGCCCTGCTGGGCGATCAGGCGCAGTTCCGGCGCACGCCCAAATTCGCCGACAACTGGTCGGCCAGCACTTATGCGCTGCGGGTGGATCGCAGCCTGTGGGGTGAGGCGCTGCTGGCGGCCTACGCGCTGGGGAGTGCGGGGCTTGCCTGGAAATCGGCGCCCGCCGTGCTGCCTTACCTGCTGCTGTACGGGGCCGCTTTTAGCCTGATCGTCGCCTGGACACTGCTCGATGACCGGCGCATCGTTAATCATGCCGTGCATAGTGCCAGTTGACGCTGTCAGGGCAAACTGCTACACTCCTTTCGGTGGTGAAAATCCCCTCACTCATGGGGTTGTGATGGAACGGCAGACATGGGTGACTTAAAATCTCCTGCCCTTGCGGGCGTGTGGGTTCGAATCCCACCAACCCCATCGACGCGCTTCCCCGGCGCGTTCTTATGAAGATCGAAAAATGCATACCAAAGCTGAAGCACTTGGTATTTCTGAGCGTGTCTTCACGATTGACTTGTATCTGGAAAAGGTAGTCGCCGAAAATCCTGATCTGGTTGACTATAAGATTTTGTCTGTCAAACAGGAGCATTTCGGGAATATTGATATTGGCGATCCGTTTTTTTGACTCCTTCAAAGAGGACTATGTCGGATTTGAAAAATGGTTCGCTCGAAAATCAGATGAAATTGCTTACATATGTACAGCTGAAACAAACGATGTTCTAGCGTTCCTTTACGTCAAGTCAGAGGATCCAGATGAGGACTATTCGGATATTGAACCGAAATTCGCACCGAAAAAGCGGTTAAAGATCGGAACCTTCAAGGTTATCGTGAATGGATTTAAGCTGGGTGAGCGTTTTCTAAAGATAGTCTTTGATAATGCGCTACGGTTCAGCGTAGAAGAGATTTACGTCACGATATTTGATAAAACGGAAGATCAGCAACGTCTTATCAAGCTGCTTCAAGATTGGGGATTTCATTATCATGGAAACAAAGTCACCGGTTCAGGTGAAGAAAAGGTTTATGTGCGTAATTTCGAGCCGATAGCAGAAGTTGACGAACCAATGCTCACATATCCCTACTTATCAGGTCATACACGAAAATTCATAGTTCCCATTTATCCTAGATACCACACGGAACTATTCCCAGATTCTATCCTTAATACAGAATCACGAATGGATTTTGTCGAAAATCGGCCTAATCGCAACGCCATACGTAAAGTTTATATCTCACGTTCATATGAACGCGATTTGGTGACAGGAGATGTGATTGTATTCTATCGGACAAAGGATCAGGGTCCTGCGCATTATACATCCGTTGCTACTACAATTGGTGTAGTACAAAGAGTTGTAAAACATATCTCCAGCTTGGATCAGTTCATCGCATTGTGCAGAAAACGTAGTGTATTTACTGACACAGAATTGGCAGAACATTGGAACTACAATCGACGAAATCGGCCATTTATTGTCGAATTTCTGTACGCACATTCACTTCCCCATAGGCCAAACTTGAAGGAATTGAAGGAATCAGACATAATTACTGATGCTCCGCGTGGATTTGAACCAATGAGCGACCAAGCATTTCGGACACTGATGGAGATTTCCAATGCCGACCAGCGTCTTGTTATCGATTAAACCACAGTTTGCAGAACAAATTTTCGACGGCTCAAAGCGTTACGAATTTCGCCGGAAGGTTTTTAGAAGTCCGAGTGTAAAGAAGATAGTTGTCTACGTTACTGCACCTGTCAGTAGCGTAGTTGGCGAGTTTGAGATAGAAGAAGTAATCGAGTTAGATTTGGAGGAGTTGTGGAATCATACCAAAAAGTATTCGGGCATCCCTAAGTACTATTTTGACACTTATTTTGATGGATTGGATACTGGATATGCCATCAAAATTGGTAAAACACAAAAGTACGATATTCCTCTGGCTCTTGAGTTGAATTTCAATGTGAAACGTGCTCCACAGTCATTTGTTTATCTAGACACTGAATGAGTAGAGTATCTCTCCCCCGCACATTAAGTAACCTATGCTCCACTTGAGTGGTAGGTGATCCTCACGATTTTTACGAAATATAAAATGTAAAGAAGCCCTGACAATTGAGGCGGCGCAAGTCTGCTGCCATGATAGGTCAATGTAAACTTAAATAGTTACTCTGGTTCTAAAGTCGAAACGAGTGAGATATTTGGCATCTTTTAGGGGCACCGGGAGTACACGGCCCGAAATTATCGACCCCCTTCATTCCCTCGAAGCAGCTCGTAAATTATGCCGGATCCCAGCCCTATACCCCTAAGAGATTTCTCACTTGTTGGAGAAGAGGATTGATCCGTGTCCAGGACAGAGAAATTGCTCGTATTCGGTGGCCTGCTGCTGGTCAGCATGGTCTGGATCGCGGTTTTACTCGTCAGCGGCAGCACCAGCAGTGTTTCCAGCGCTGGTTTGCCTACGGCGGCGATGCTGCCGACGGACGTGCCCCAGGTGGCTGCCGTGCCCACATCCGGCGCGGCGAATCCATCGCCGGTGATCCAACCGGTTCAACACGTGCCGGTATCACAGTCTCGCCCGGTGCGGCACCTTCCCGATTTCGTGCCCGCCCTGCCGACGCAGACGGTGCAGATGGGGACGGATACCTCAGTTGAGGTACCCAGCGAGAGTTTGCCTGAACCGATTCCGAATCAGATTGTCCTGCGCTTCGATCCTTCAAGCAGCCTGGCAGAACGCCAGGCCTATGTGCGTTCATTAGGCGGTACCATCACCCAGCAAATCGACGCGCTGGATACCGTCGTGGTCACAGTGCCGACTAGCAGTGCGGCCCAGAGCCTGCCCACCTCACCGGTGCTGGCGGGCAGCGAGCCGGATTACCTGGTTCATGCCTTGATCGACGTGCCGACCAGCGACCCGCACTACAGCGAGCAGTGGGGCCTGCCGGTGGTGGGCGCGCCGGATGCCTGGCTGAGCCTGCCTGCCGATGCGCCGACGGTCACGGTCGCCGTCATCGACAGCGGTGTCTGCGCGGCCCACCCGGACCTGGCGGGACGGCTGCTGCCGGGTCATGATTACGTGGAGAACGACGACACGCCGCAGGACAGCTACGGGCATGGCTGCGCGGTGACCGGTGTGATCGCAGCCAACGATGACAACGGCATTGGCATCGCCGGGGTCGCGCCGAACGCGATGATCCTGCCGCTGCGCGTGCTGGATGGTCAGGGGCTGGGCAGCTACTCGAACGTGGCGGCGGCCATTGTGGCGGCGACGGACGCCGGCGCGCAGATCATCAACCTGAGCCTGGGCGGCAGCGCGCCGTCGAGCGTGCTGGAAAGCGCGGTGAATTACGCGGACGCGCATGGTGTGACGATTGTGGCGGCGGCAGGGAACACGGGCGGCGATTTGCTGTACCCGGCGGCCTATGCCCCGGTGGTGGCGGTCGGCTCGGTGGATCAAGACCTGAGCCTGAGCAGCTTCAGCAGCCGGGGACCGGGCCTGGACCTGCTGGCTCCTGGACGCGACATTCTCTCTACCAGCGTCGATGATGGCTACACCACGCTCAGCGGGACCTCTTTTGCGGCTCCCTACGTCAGCGGTGTGGCTGCGCTGGAGACTGCCCTGGGCGGTTCGCTGGTCCTCGATGGCAATATCGTCTCGGTGGCTGGCAACCAGGCGCAGGTCCCGGAAGCCCCGGCCAGCAGCACTGAAAGCAGCAGCCCGCAGGATATTCCACTGCGCGTCATGGTGCCGCATCCAGATCTGGCCCGGCAGATGGATTCTTCAGGCCAGAGCATTACCCAGATCTTCCCGCAGATGGACCCCGTGCGTGCGTTTTCGCCCGGCCCCAAGATGGATGTCGCCCTGGGGCAGGCCGCGAGTTTCAAAACGCTGGCAATCCTGGTTCAGTTTACGGATCAACCGTCCCAGGTGGGCGCAACGTCCTTCGACAGCCTCCTCTTTAGCACCACGGGCAGCACGGTCAACACCTATTATGACGAGGTGTCCTACGGCCAGTTGGACATCGTGACGGTCAATTTGCCCAGCAGTATCGGCTGGCAAACCGCGCCGCATCCTTACAGTTACTACGTCAACGGCGCATACTGCACCGATCCCGATACCTATCCCAACAACTGCCAGGGTCTGACGGAAGACCTGGTCACGATGGTGAATACGAATTATCCTGCCGTCGATTTTTCCCAGTACGACAATAATGGCGATGGCTGGGTCGATACCGTCTTTATCATCCATTCCGGGACCGGAGCCGAATTAACGGGCAGTGTGGATGACATCTGGTCGCACTCCTGGACAACCTACAACCCGCCGCTGGTCGATGGCGTCTACGTCGGTTCCTACACGGTCGAGCCGGAATACTGGTATACACCGGGCGACATGACCATAGGCGTTTATGCTCACGAACTCGGCCACGCGCTTGGCCTGCCTGATCTCTATGATATTGACGTTCGCTATGGTGGCGTGGGTCAATGGAGCCTGATGGCCGATGGTGTCTGGAACGGGGCTTACCTGGGCGATTCTCCGGCGCAGCTTGATGCCTGGTCACGCCTCTACCTGGGCTATACCAGCGCTACGGATGCGACGGCTTATAACCAGACCGTCAGCCTGCCCAATGTGGAAAACAACAGCAGCGGGGCGATTTATCGAATCAACTCCGGCGTCTTCAACAACGATTACTTCCTGTTAGAGAACCGGCAGCAGACCGGCAACGATTCCTACCTGCCGGGGAACGGCTTGCTCATCTGGCATGTTGACGACAACCTGGCAGGCAGCAACCAGTACGAGTGTTTATCGCAGGACAGTTGGGAGTGTGCCGCGCATTTCCGGGTCGCGCTGAAACAGGCAGATGGCCTGCTGCAACTCGAAAACTTCACGAGTTCGGGCAACGCGGGCGATCCCTTCCCTGGTTCGACCGTCAATACGAGCTTCAATTTCTCGACGGTCCCGAATAACAGTTCCTACTATACCGATGCCGACCCCTGCTTTGGCGTCAGCAGCATCAGCGCTTCCAGCAGCACCATGAGCGCTTTCGTCGGGCCGACCTGTACCTATAGTCCTGACCCACCGGCTAACGATCTGATTGAAAATGCGGAAGTCATCTCAGCGCTGCCCTTCAGCCTCGCCAGAGATGTCGAATATGCGACCACCAGCGTCGATGATCCGCCGACCTGTGTGACGGATGTGACCAATACGGTCTGGTTCGACTACACCACGACAGCCCGCCAATCGGTCTACCTGCACACCTATCCGAGCGATTTCGATACGGTGATGGCCGTCTACGACGACAACCTGACTATGCTCGATTGTGTGGACGATACGGCAGGGCTGGGGACGGCTTCCTACACGGAGTTGGATCTCCAGGAGAACACAACCTACCACATTATGGTGGCGAACAAGGGAAGCACACCGCTGAGTGGCCCCAGTTCGCTGCGGCTCTCCATGGACGCGCTGACGCCTTCAGCGGGCGAAATTCAGGCGCTTGAAGACTTCTATAACAGCACCGGCGGTTCGGGCTGGATTAACAGCGCGGGCTGGTTGACCGGCGACGATCCCTGTTCCTGGTACGGTGTGTACTGCACCTACGGCCAGGTGACGAATATCGAGTTGGAAAGTAACAATCTGGTCGGCACCCTGCCATCTACGATTGCGAATTTGCCGTACCTGTACGTCCTGGATGTCCTGGACAACAGTTTGTCCGGCACAATCCCGGCTGAACTGAACTCGCTGCCGAACCTGGAATGGCTGGATCCTGGGGCAGAATAGTTTTCAAGGCAGCATCCCGGATCTGACCAGCCTGTCGAATCTCTACTATCTCCGGGTCTGGACCAATAACCTGAGTGGACCGCTGCCGTCCTGGCTGGGTAGTATGCCTGCCCTGGAACTGCTGGATGTCGGCGGCAACCAGTTCAACGGGACCGTGCCGAGCGAATTGAGCAACCTCAGTACGCTGATCGCCCTCTACCTGGACGACAACGCCTTCACGGGCACGCCGCCGGATGTGAGCGCTTCCACCGGTATGGTTCTTCTGGACCTGTCGCACAACAGCTATGACGGCTCACTGCCGTCCTGGCTGACCAGCATGACCCAGTTGGTGACGATTGACCTGAGTTTCAACGACTTCACCGGTCCTGTTCCCGCAGCTCTGGGCGACCTGAATATGCTTCAATGGCTCGACCTGACCGGCAATCACTTCGACGGCAGCATTCCTGCCGAACTGGGTGGCCTGGGGGCCGCTGGCCTGCAAGCGGCCAGTGCGCCGTCCTCATCACATCTACGATTTGACCAGATCGCGCGCACGGGTGGCGAGTCGATGCTCAATGCCCTGGCGCTGACCGACCTGACGACACTGAACCTCGGCAGCAATATGTTCAGCGGCGAGATTCCCAATACCCTGATGGACCTGACCGGCCTGACGGATCTGGATCTCAGCTATAACATGCTGGAGACATCGGACCCGGATCTCAACACTTTCCTGGTCGGTCTCAGCCCGGATTGGGCCGATACGCAGACGATCTCACCCAGCAATGTGCAGGTGGAGAACGTTGCTTCCGACAGTGTCACGCTGTCGTGGACGCCGATCAGCTACGTGGGTGACGGCGGTTACTATCAGGTGATGTACGGCACGACCGACGGCGGCCCTTACGATCAGTCTGGCTGCCAGACGACGGATAAGACCGAAACGGGTTGTACGGTGAGTGGTTTGGACACTGCCGGGACGACCTACTACTTCGTGGTGCAGACTTTCACCCCTGCGCACGGCGATCAGTCCAACGACCTGACCAGTGCGTCGAGTTCACAGCGCAGCAACGCTTTTCTAGGCTGCACCAGCCCGGGTAATATGGCCCAAAGCGAATGTGAGGCCCTGGTCGCCCTCTATAACAGTGCAAATGGCGCTAGCTGGATTGATAACAGCGGCTGGATGACGACGACCCCCTGTACCTGGTACGGTGTCACCTGCGGCGGTTCGGTGACGACGCTCAATCTCAGTTCCAACAACCTGAACGGGACGATCCCGACCGAGATCGGCAACCTGACGTCGCTGGTCACGTTGGATCTGCGCAGTAACAGCCTGAGCGGCGGTATCCCGACCGAGATCGGCAGTCTGTCGCTGCTGCAAAAGCTCGATCTGCGCAACAACAGTCTGAGCGGCAGTATCCCGACCAGTATCGACGGGATGTCCTCGCTCAGAAGTCTCTACCTGGTGGGCAACAATCTGGATGGGAATATCCCGACCCAGTTGGGCGGCCTGAGCAACCTGAGAACCCTGAGTTTGCGCCGAAACCGTCTGGTGGGCAGTATCCCCAGCGAGATCGGCAGTCTGTTAAACCTGAAGTCCCTGGAGTTGGATGCCAACGCGCTGGCGGGCGAGATCCCGACGACGATTACCAACCTGACCGGTTTGACCAGCATGAATCTGAGCTATAACATGCTGGAATCCTCCGATGCGAATGTACTCAGTTACCTGAGCACCTTTGACCCGGATTGGGCGGATACTCAAAACGTCGCACCGACCAACCTTCAGGTGGACAGCACCGGCAGCGACAGTGTTGATCTGAGTTGGACGCCGATTATCTACACGGGCGACGGCGGTTACTATGAGGTCATGTACGGTACAAGCTCCGGTGGCCCTTACGATCAATCCGGCTGCCAGACGGCGGACAAGACGGCGACTGGCTGCACGGTCAACAGCCTGGGCGGTGCGACCTACTACTTTGTGGTGCGCACGATCACGCCCGCGCATGGTGCACAGATGAATGACCTGACCAGCGGCGGCAGCACAGAAGTTTCGGCGGCGATCTCTGGTGCGTTCAGTACCTGCGCGGCGGTGTCGTCGATCACGGAAACGGAATGTGATGGGCTGGTAGCGCTCTACAACAGCACCGGCGGCGCAAGCTGGACGGATAACACGGGCTGGCTGAGCGACCCGGATCCCTGCACCTGGTTCGGCGTGACCTGCACTGGCGGGCACGTGACGAGCCAGAGCTTGACCTGAGCACGAATGCGCCGAATGGATGGCCCGATCCCGTGACGGTTGCAACTGTCGCTAAATCTGGGAACACTGGTTGCAAATCACTGCCACACTGCAAGAGTTGATCCGAACAATCTGACCAGTGGTTCGATCCCGTCACAGCTGGGCAGTATCGCCAGTTTGCAGAACTTCTGCTTCAGGGCAACGCCCTGACCGGGCGATTCCGATCTGCAATCGGCAGCCGTGGTAACAATCTCGACGGGTCTGGTGACCGAATGGCAACCAGTTAAAACGCACTGTATCCCCTACAAGCCTGGGCGGCATGGGGTCCCTGGTCGGCGCTGGCACCTCAACGTTCGAATAAATTCAGCGGCGCGATCCCAGTGCAGAACTCGGGCACATCTCGACGTTGCAGGGCAATGCTGTAGCTGTACGAAAACAACTTGAGCGGGGATATTCCCTCTTCAATCACCAGTCTGACGGTCTGGCCGGATTGAACATCGACTTCAACACGCTGGTCACGACAGACGGCAGTGTATCAACTTTCTGGCAAGCCATGAGCCGAATTGGGCGGACACGCAGACGGTTCCGCCGACGAATGTTCAGGTGGACAGCACCACTTTCGACAGCGCGACTCTTTCCTGGACGCCGATTGCGTACACAGGCGACGGTGGTGACTACGAGGTGTTGTACGGTACGGCCCCCGGTGGACCCTACACTCAGGTGGGCTGCACCACAGCCGACAAAACGGCCACTGGATGTACGGTGAACAGCCTGACGGCGGGCACGGATTACTACTTCGTCGTGCAGACTTTCACCCCCATGCATGGCGATCAGCAAAACGACCTGTTGAGCGCCGTCAGTGCCGAAGTGACCGCTGCGCCGAGTGCGGGCGGTCCCAATCTGGTGGTGAATGGGGACTTCAGCGCGGGGGTGGACAGTTGGACCTTCTACGGGCCGCTGGATGCCTGGGCACCGGACGGTACCATCCAGTTCAAGCGCCTGGATAACAGCGCACCGGGCGGCTTCTGGCAGGCCACCAGCGAGACCGACGTCCCGGCTGGGACCCCCTTCGCCGTCAGCGTGGACCTGGGCAACAACGGCGGCTTCAACAAAGACGTGCTGATCCGCCTCAGCGACAGCACACGCGGCACGGCCCTGGACTGTGTCTTCACGGTGACGCAGGCCAGCCCGCTGCAAACCTTCACCATGAGCGGCCTCAGCCCGACGCTGTTCGATAACCTGACGGTGACGGTCGAGGAAACGACCGCCGACGGCTACCCGGATGTCCTGATGGACAATCTGAACGTCGCCTACGCGCCGGGGCAGGGCATCAGCACGACGACCTGTACCTCGCCGACCTTGCAGGCGGCCCCTGCCGATACCAACCTGATCCGCAACGGCGACTTCAGCGATGGCAACAAGCAGTGGGTCATCTGGGGTATCGTGGATGGCTGGTCGCCAACACCGGAACTCTACTTCAAGGCGCGCTACGAAGCGGGTTACGGCGGTGTCTACCAGAACCTGTTCCATACGGTCCCGGCAGGCGCGCCAATGGAGGTCTCACTGCAACTGGGCAACACCAGCAGCGTGGTCAAGACGGTGCAGGTGGTGCTGGGCAACGGCATCAACTGGGACGACGCGCGCATCTGTAACTTCGCCGTCTTCCCCAACACGCCGCTGCAAACCTTTACCCTGACCGGTGAATCGACCACGCCCTGGACCGACATCCGGTTGGAGACCAATCCGGGACCACCGGACGACATTCCTGACATCGTGATGGACAACGTGCAGGTCTTCTACCACCCGTCGGCCAGCTACCCGGTGACGACCTGCAGCGCGCCAGCCTCAGCGGATGCGCCCGGCAACCAGGACCTGGTCCGCAACGGCGACTTCAACGGCGGTGAGGGCAACTGGACGCACTGGGGCGACATCGACGTCTGGGCACCGGACTCGACGCTCTACACCAAGCGGCGCGCGGGTGGCGGTGATGGCAGCATGTTCCAGGACCTGTTCTACGGTCTGGCTCCCGATACGCCGGTTGAACTGACCGTTGATCTCGCCAACACGGGCGGGGTGGACAAAGTGGCGCAGTTCTTCCTGCACGATGACAACTGGACCGAAGCCGTGACCTGCGACTTCAATCTGCCTGCCGGACAATCCGACCTTCCAGCAGTTCAGGATGCGCGGGCTGACGACGGCAGCAGTGGGCAAATGTTCGCCTGGAGATCAAGCCGCAGCCGAACGACGGCATCCCGGATGTGCATGTGGACAACATCGTGGTCCAGGCCCGGCCTGATCTGGCGGGCAGCGTGACCGGGACGACCTGCGAGAACGTGAGCAGTCCCGCGCCGGTAAGCGCGCAGATCGAGCCGAGCGTCACACCGACGCTGGAACCGGAGACGACGGAAGTGGTCCTGCCGCCGACCGAGACTCCGCTGCCGACGGCCACGACCGAGCCGCTGCAAGCTGCGGTGCCGCCGCTGCTGGACACGCTGGATACCGGCGCGGTCAACTGGCAGGTGGATGGTCTGTGGACGTTGAGCGAAGCCGGACGCATGGGCGACAGCGGCATGGGTTGGATGGTGGACGCCAGTGCAGACGGCACCAGCACGCTGACCTGGATGCAGCCCATCGACCTGAGCGCTGCGCAGACCCCGCGGCTGGTCTTCTACTCGAAGCTGGCGAGCAGCGGACTCGCAGGCAGTGGTACAGGCGCAGACAGCGGGCGGTGAGTGGCAGACGGTCGCTATCGTGAACGCATCGGACGATTGGGCCGAGACGCTGGTGAACCTGAGTGCTTACAGCGGCCAGGTCATCAATCTGCGCTTCGCCTGGATCGCCACCACCTCTGCGGATCGCTGGGCGATTGACCTGGTGGGCGTGGACAACGCCTGGACCGAGCCGACGCCGGTGATCGAACCGAGCGCGACGCCGCTGCCGACCGAAACGCTGGCCCCGGAGACAACCGAAGCGGTCAATCCGGAGGTGACGCAGGACGTGACCCCGGTCGTGACTGCGACCGAGGAAGCGAGCAACCCGGAGACGACTCAAGAGGTGCAGGTCGAGCCGAGCGCGACGCCGCTGCCGACCGAGACCCTGGCCCCGGAGACGACTGAAGCGGTCTTGCCGCCGACGGCCACAGCGACTGAGACGGCGACGGACGCGCCAGCAGCGAGTGACAGTCAGGCAGAAGCGGCCACGCTGGAGCCAACGGCAACGGTCACTCTGCCGCCGACGGCCACGCCGACCGCGACCTATACACCCAGTCCGACGGCCACACTGCTGCCGACCGAGACGCCCCTCCCAACGGCCACCGCCGTCCCGGAGGAGCCATCGCCGACCGCAGACAGCGGCGCGTCGTAACCTGAGGTCGAACGAAATCAAGCCGTCTGAGATCAGCCTCAGGCGGCTTTTTCATTGGCTTGAATTATTGGCGGCGTCCGGCTAGCTTCCGGCGAAGGTGGCCCGTAATCCGTTGATGAGTGCCTGCTTATCCGCATCGCTCAGCTTGGCATCGGGATGCATCAGCGTATAAATGGGCGGCGGCATCTCACCTTCGCGGATCTTCTCGACCATTTCATTCGCACTGACACGGTAATTGGTCGAAACATTAAGATTCTCACGGCCTTCATGTGTATCATGGGTGACAAGCCATCCTATGGGAGCTAAGTAGGAATACCAGGGGTAGACCGTCTCATTCGAATGGCAGTCGGCGCAGGTTTGCCGCCACAACTGCTCGGTTTGTGGTGAATCCCAGGCCACTGTGTTGGTGCTGGGCGGATTGTCCGGGTTGAACTGCGGGATCACAAAACGCACCAATTGCATCAGCACGAAGATGATAATCACGCCAGCAATGAGGGGGATGAGAATCTGTCGCAGGTTTTGAGTTTCCGATTGTATTTCGCTCATAGTTTTGCTCGATTTCAGCAGCGCTGCCTGTTTCACATACAACAGAAATAACCAGGCGCTGATTATACCATGATTGATCGGGCGCTAGCCCAGCATGGCAGTGAGCAGGCGTGCCATCCGCTGGAACTCCTGAGCCGCGCCTCGGTGGTAGCGCAGCATGAAGACCAGCAGCAGCGGCAGGTAGAGCAGGCCGGTCAGCGGGCCGATCAAGGCCATCAAGCCCAGCAGGCCCAGCAAGACCAGCCCGGCTTCGCTATACAGCCGCCGGTAATGCAGCACTGCCACGCCGCTGACGTAGGTCGAACAGCCGTCCAGCCGGTTGAGATAGCCGTGAATGCTGACCGCTGCGGGTAGGTGCTGGCGCAGTTCGAAATGGCAGGTATCCGCATCCAGCGAAGCCAGACGCACGGAAATCAGGGGCACGAAGGGAATCTCTCGCTGCTCCTGAAGCTGCCCCAGCTTGTAGATGCAGTCCTCGATAGCGTGCGGCGCAACGAAGTCCATCTCCAGGCTGCTTCTCTTAGGCTTGCGTTTTGGCATGTGCATAATATAGCAGAATTCGCGGTTCCCAAATTGAACAAAATTGCGATAGAATGCGTGCTGCGTAACTTCCCTATTCAGGGAGCGTTTTAACATACGTAAACACGAATTCTCCAGGAGAACAAAAATCATGCGTATACTCGTGCTGGGCGGTGATGGCTATCTCGGATGGCCCCAGGCCCTTTACCTGTCGCAGCAGGGTTATGAGGTTGCCGTATTCGATAACATGGCCCGGCGTCACTTCGACCTCAAGAATGGCTTCGACAGCCTCGTCCCGATCAGAACTTTGCAACAGCGCATCGAAAAATGGCGCGAGCTGACCGGCAACACCATTCATCTCTATCATGGCGATACCACCAATTACGATTCGCTCACTCATGCCTTGAGTGATTTTATGCCGGAAGCGATGGTGCATTTTGCGGAACAGCGCTCGGCACCGGCCTCGATGATCGACCGCGAACATGCCGTTTTCACGCAGTACAACAACGTGATCGGCACGCTGAACGTGCTCTACGCGATCAAGGAAATCGTGCCGGATTGTCATCTGGTGAAACTGGGCACGATGGGTGAGTATGGTACGCCCAACATCACCATTGAAGAGGGTTTCATCGAGATCGAACACAAGGGCCGCAAAGATACGCTGCCTTTCCCCAAGCAGCCCGGCTCCTTCTACCACCTGAGCAAAGTCCACGATTCGCACAACATTAACTTTGCCTGCAAAATCTGGGGCCTGCGCTCGACGGACCTCAATCAGGGCATCGTCTACGGCGCGGAGACCTACGAAACTGAACTGCACCCGGATCTGGCGACCCGCCTGGATTACGACCAGGTCTACGGCACGGCCCTCAACCGCTTCTGCATTCAGGCCGCCAGCGGCTATCCACTGACCGTCTACGGCGGTGGTGGACAGACACGCGGCTACATCAACATCCGCGATACCGTCCGCTGCATCGAACTGGCGATTGAATCAGTACCGGAAGCCGGGGAATACCGCGTCTTCAACCAGATCACGCAGTGGTTCTCGATCAACGAAGTCGCCTCGATGGTGGATCGCGTCGGGCACCAATTGGGCCTCAACGTGCAGTGCAACAGCATCCCCAACCCGCGTGTCGAACGCGAAGACAATCATTTCTTCGAAGTGGTGCATACCAAGCTGCTTGATCTTGGCCTGGAACCGCATCTGCTGGATGACGGCGTGATTGAGAATATCATCCATCTGGCGCAGGAAAACCGGGATCGGATCGACACCCGCCTGATTCTGCCGACGGTCAACTGGCGCACGGCAGAGAACAATGTCCTGCCGACTGAAGGCGAATTGGCTGGCAATTAGCCATAACTGGATTATGATAGAGATTATCAGGGATGCGATCAAACAACCGAGGTAGGCAATGCAAGAAGTACGAGTGATACTGATTGTTGCGTTATGCTACGTGATTGGCTCGTTTCCAACGGCCTATCTCGTTGGTCGGCTAAACGGGATCAACATTTTTGAGATCGGCAGCGGCAACATGGGTACCACCAACACGCTGCGAATCCTGGGGCTGAAGTGGGCGGCCCTGGTCGCCGTGACCGATCTCAGCAAGGGTATTCTGGCGGTGGTCGTGGGCCTGTCCCTGGCACATCCCGGTGTACTGTCGGGTGCGTCGGCCAGTGTGATCGCCGCCGTAGCCGTCGTGGTGGGGCACAACTGGTCGTTGTTTGCCTCGCTGCTGACCGGGACTCTGCGCGGTGGCAAAGGCGCGGCGACAGCCATGGGTACCTGGCTGCTGCTGGTGCCGCTGCACATCGTCTTTATCCCGGTGGTGATCCTGGTGGTGGCAGTGGCGAAGACGCGCTTTATGTCGCTGGGTGTGCTGCTGAGCATGTTAGCCGCCGCCGTCAGCGTTGGCGTCTTGATTGCGCTGCACCAACTGGATTCGATATACCTGCTTTACTATCTGGTCGGGCTGGTGATGCTGTACCGTTTTCGGGATAACATCAAACGCTTGCTGGAAGGAAATGAACGGCGCATCGGCGAAACCGTCTAAGGGCTAAAGGCTGTGTCTGACCTGCGTCTGGCGATCTTTACCGAGACCTTTCTGCCCAAAGTCGATGGCATCGTCACCGTGACCTGCATTCTGCTCGACCATCTGCGCGAAGTCGGGGCAGAGGCGATCCTCTTCGCACCTGGTCCGCACCCGGCAGACTATCAGGGCTTTCCGGTCGTTTCGGTGCCGGGGATGCGCTTCCCCATTTACCCTGAAGTCTCGATGGGTGTGCCCGGCGGACGCTCGCTGAAGATTCTGCGCGACTTCGATCCGACACTGATTCACGTTATGAACCCGGTGCTGACCGGCGTGCGCGGCATGATGTTTGCCCACAAGCTTCACGTCCCGGTGATCGCCTCGTTTCAGGCCCACGTGATGGAAATGGCGCGCTTCTACGGCTTTGGCATGTTCGAAGGGGCCATGTGGGCCATCCACCGCCGGATCTACAAAGGCGCAGACTACGTGATCGCCCCCTCGAAAAAGATCGTGGACGAACTGCAAAGCAAAGGCTTCGGCGAGGTCGGTCTGTGGCGGCGTGGTGTGGATGTCACCACCTTCGCCCCGACTTACCGCGACGAAGGCGTGCGCTACGAACTCAGCGGCGGCCACCCGGATAGAGTGCTGCTGCTCTCGGTGGGGCGGCTGGCGGCGGAAAAGCAGGTCGAGCAGATTCTGCCGGTGTTGGATAAGGTGCCAGGGGTGCATCTGGCGATTGTGGGCGACGGTCCCTACCGGTCCAAACTGGAAGAGGTCTTCGCCGGGCGTCCTGTGACCTTCACTGGCTATAAATCCGGCGTTGATCTGAGCCAGGCTTATGCCTCCGCCGATATATTCCTCTTTCCTTCCTCAGCCATTGAAACCTACGGATTGGTCGCAGCGGAAGCGATGGCCTCCGGGCTGGCGGTCGTGTGCAGCCGGGTCGGCGGGATGCCCGAACTGATCGAGCAGGGCGTCAACGGCTACATGTTCGAACTCGACGACGCGGCCACGATGGTCGAACAGGTCCGCGATCTGGTCGAGCACCCGGAGAAGCGCCAGGCGATGGCCGCTGCTGCCCGCGAGACCGTGGTCAGCATGTCCTGGGCCGAGGTCAGCAACGAACTGCTGCGCACCTACGCGCGCGTGATTGAGCAGTATCACAGCCACTAAATTAGCGATCCCAATATAATCCTACAGATAAGGGATAGGTTTGGGTCAGAGTGTTAAGCCATCAGCCGAAAATGTTTTTGCTTAGCCGGCAAGTCAGCCAAGAAATTGTGTGTCGTAGGGGAGGGTCTCAGACCCTCCCCTACATCCAATGAGCCGTTTTGATACACTCTGATCCGAACAATTTGCTTAGGCTTCGGCATGGTTTTGTTGGTTATTATTCGAACACTGGCTTAGACCATGAAGACAAGGCTTGGCAAACTTTCGCTTATCATTTTGCTCGGAGCACTCAGTCTGGTGTTCCTGGGGCTGGCGTTGAGTAACACCATAAGAGGTCATGACAGCCTGTCCTGGCCCAGCGCCACAGGCCAAATTACACTTTCGCGGGTAGAGACACGTGTCTGGAAGAACACGCCCCGATATGCTCCAGACCTTCTTTACGACTATACGGTCGATGGCGAACATTACACAGGGATGCTGATCGGCACGACCCCTGCTTACAATCTCTTTGGCATAATGCTTGGAGACAATCCCTCAAGCGACTCTCGTGAGGAAGTAGAACGTATTATCAATCGTTATCCGCGCGGTCAGGCTGTGACGGTATTCTATGACCCCGCTGCCCCGGCAATCTCAGCGCTTGAACCGGGGATACCTCCAGGTACTGAGCGGGGCCTGATCCTGGGCCTTGTTCTTGGTTTGGGAGCCTTGGTCATACTATTGCTGTTCCGGTGAAGACATCAACACCTGTCGTTCACGCCAAGGGAGCGATGCTGTAGAAGAGCGTCAGGAAGCGGAAGCCGCCGATATAGAAGCGGTGGTCGGTCTTCAACTGACCGTCTTTCAGGTAGACCTCAATCTCCTCGCCGAAGGTCGGCAGCTTGAGCGTGGTTAGCGCGCCAGTGTCGTTGTCGATGTCGGAGATATAGTGGCCGGGGAAATGCAGTCCGGTATCGCGCGTGGTCAGCAGCAGATGCCCGCCGTCGTGATTGTAGGGCAGCAGCGTGGCGGTAAAGTTGCTCTCCGGCAGTGGGAAGCCCACGCTGATATAGCCGATGTCCTCGTAACGCAGCACCGTGTAGATGCCGACGTAGATGGCCTCACCGGTGGCTTCGAACATGCGAATCCAGCCGCGCAGAGTCTCGACGTGCGAGTCTGTCTCATAGTCGATGGTGTCGATGCGGCTGACGATGCCGCGCTGCGCCTCTTCGATGTCGAAGGGCAGGTTGGCCTGGCCGATCTGCTGGGCGATGCTCTGCTTGAACAGCCGGTAGAAGGGCCGCATGACCGGCTGCCACTGCGGGACGATCACCAGCTTGTAATTGGACGTATGCTCGTAGAAATCGCGGATGCGCGGGTCGATCCGGGCCGGGTCAAAATATGGGCCGCGCAGATCGTCTATGGTCTCGACCAGGCCGATGCCGTCACGGTTGCGCGCGAAGTGCCCACCGGTCTCCTGCGCCAGAGTTTGCATGTAATCCGGGCCGATAAAGGCACTGTGCGCTTCGTAGGGCACCACGTAGCGCGCCTCCTCCCAGGGGACGCCTTCAGCGGTCACTTGCAGCGGCTCGGTGTCGTGGAACAGCAGCGCCAGCAGCAGCCGGTAGCCCAGCACGATCAGGCCGCCCAGTGCGGCGGATGGCATCGGCAGCGCGGTCGCCGCCAGCAGGCCGAGTCCCAGGCCCAGCAGGACGCCGGTCAGCAGCTTGCGCGGGCCGAAACCCATCAGCCCGATGAACACGCCCATCAGCAGGCCGGTCAGCAGCGGCGGCAGCACACTGCCCAGGACGGCTCCTATTGCCGCGCCGAAGAGCGTCGAAGAAATCGTGCGGTGCAGCCAGGGCTTGAGCGAGGCCGGGGTGCGGGTGTAATCCGTAATTGCTTCGACCACCGCCAGATACAGGCCCACCAGCAGCGCCCCGATCCATGCGCCGTCACTGCCCGCGAGGCTCGCGCCGATGATGGCCCCGGTGATCGCGCCCATGATCGCACCGAAGACCCCGGCCCAGAGCGTGCTGTTGGTTTTGCGTTTGGTCGTCTGGCTCATTGTTGAGGGTCCCTGAACTGTCGGTTCACGAACTCACATCTTCCTGCTGAAAGTGCTGAGCAATGAGTGCTGAGTTGAAATCCTCGAACCCTCGGCTCTGATTTTCACTCGGCACTCAGCACTGGTGCCTCGCCTACCGAAGGACAATCAGAGACTTAATTGCGCGGCTGAAAGGCCACAATCGGCAGCGAGTTGCGGACAATGCCACTCAGGTCCTCTGCACTGCTCTTGCTGATGTCCAGGCCCATAGCGCCGCCTAACTCTCTGGCGGCCAGCGGATGCTGCTGGCGATAGGTCAGCAGGACCTGTGCCCCGGCTTCCGGGCTGAGTGTTTCGGCGTGAACCGCCAGGGTGCGCTGACCCACCTGAATCTGCGTGTCCGGCGCGGCCATCAGATTGCGATACCAGTTGGATTTATAGCCCCAACCGGAGCCGACATAGTAAGTATCCGTATTCGTGTCATGGCCCGCAACCTCGACCACCGTCTCGCGGGGCTGGCCGCTCTTGCGCCCGACATGATGAATCAGCATGAAGCGCCCGCCCAGCAGCCCGCCCAGCCCCAGGTGATACAGCACGATAGGCGCACGAAAGAACCAGCGCTTCAGGCCACTTGGCGGTTTGTTTACCAGCGTATTTTGAGACATCGTTTTGCTCCCTATAACTCACTCTGTTTCGTGACGTTTCAAGCCTTCCAGCAAGAGACTGACGGAGGCCTCAAGCTGCTCGTTCAGATGAGACTGCTCCGGGGCGATCACCCAGACCAGGAGAACGCCTTCGATCAGGGCAATTAAAGTATCAGCAGTGGTCCGAGGATCGACAGGCCGCCATTCACCGGAGTCGATGCCCTGGCTGACCAGTTCCTCGATGAGGTCACGATAGCGGCTGATGAAACGGACCAGCAGTGCCTGAAGCGCAGGGTTGTTCATGGCCTGAGCATAAAACTCCAGCGGCGAAGGAAAGCGGGTCATCATCCCTGCCAGTTCGCTCCCGCCCTGCTGCCCCAGGCGCATGAGCCTGTCGGTGGCAGAAGCGCTTTCTTCGGCCAGCATCTGGCTCAAGCCGGCGACCTGCATCTCAAAGAACTGCTCGTAGACAGCCAGGATCAGGGCCTCTTTGCTGGGGAAATGCCAGTAGACCCCGCCCTTGCTCAACCCGGAGGCGCGCACAATATCGTTCATGCTGATCTTGCTCAACCCTTTTTCGCCGAAAAGGTTGAGGGCGACCTCAAGAATATGCGCTCTGGTGTCCTTGTCCACATATGGCTCCCACGTACAGACCGACCGGTTGGTCGGTCCGACTCAGTATACATCAGGACAGAGCCTTGTCAAGACGCGGGTAGGGAAATAAAAACAGGCCGGTGTGTACCGACCTGTCCAGTGTTTCTATGGGGTATTGCTCAGTCGCCCATCGCCGGTGCGGTTTCGCTCAGGCCGCCGGCTGTGCTTGAGCCAGACATCAGCGCTTCGAAGCCCTCGCGGTCCAGCGTCTCGCGTTCGATGAGGATTTTCGCCACCTCTTCCAGCTTGGCCTTGTTTTCTTTCAACAGCTTCATGGCCTGGCTGTAAGCGTTTTCCACGATCCGCTTGACTTCCTTGTCGATCTGCTCGGCGACCTCTTCGCTGTAATCGCGCTGTTCGCCGATCTCACGGCCCAGGAAGACCGAGGTGTGCCCGCTGCCGAAGGTGCGCGGCCCCAGCACTTCGCTCATGCCGTACTGCGTCACCATACTGCGCGCCAGGCTGGTGGCCCGTTGCAGATCGCTGTAGGCCCCGGTCGTGAACTGGTTGAAGACCAGCTCTTCCGCCGCGCGGCCACCCATCAAGGCGACGATCTGTTCACTGAACTGTTCCAGGCTGACATAGTGACGGTCTTCTTCCGGCAGGGCCATCGTATAGCCGCCCGCACGCCCACGCGGGATGATGGTGATCTTGTGCGCCGGGTCGTGCGTTTCCAGGACGTAGAACAGGATGGCGTGCCCGGCCTCGTGATAGGCCGTTGTCAGCTTCTCCTGTTCTGACATCACGCGGGTCTTGCGTTCCGGCCCCATGATGACGCGCTCCATACTTTCCTGAAGCTCGCTCATGCCGATGGTTTTCTTATTGCGCCGCGCCGTCAGGATAGCCGCCTCGTTGATGAGGTTCTCCAGGTCCGCCCCGGAGAAGCCCGGCGTGATCTTCGCCAGCGATTGCAGATCAGCATCAGGGGCCAGCGGCTTGCCTTTGGCGTGGACCTTGAGGATCTCCAGCCGTCCGGCGACATCCGGGTTGTCCATCGTGACCTTGCGGTCGAAACGGCCCGGACGCAGCAGCGCAGGGTCCAGGATGTCAGGGCGGTTGGTGGCGGCGATGATGATGACGTTGGTACCTTGCTCGAAGCCGTCCATCTCGACCAGTATCTGGTTGAGGGTCTGTTCGCGCTCGTCGTGCCCGCCGCCCAGGCCAGCGCCGCGATGCCGTCCAACTGCGTCGATTTCGTCGATGAAGACGATGGATGGCGCTTCGGCTTTGGCTCGTTCGAACAGATCCCGGACGCGGCTTGCGCCGACGCCGACGAACATCTCGACAAATTCGGAGCCGGAAATGCTGAAGAAGGGTACCCCGGCCTCACCGGCCACGGCGCGCGCCATCAGCGTCTTACCGGTCCCAGGCGGGCCGATCATCAGCACGCCCTTGGGGATACGCGCGCCCAGGCGGATAAACTTCTCTGGCTCCTTAAGGAACTCGACAATCTCGGCCAGTTCCTCTTTGGCCTCCTCTGCCCCGGCCACATCGGTAAACGTGACCTGTGGACGCTCCATATCGCGGGTGACACGCGCCCGGCTTCGGCCAAAACTCATGGCTTGATCCTGGCCGCTGCGCACCGAGCGCATCATACGCCACAGCAGCCAGATGATAATCAAGGTGGGCACGACGGCAATCAGCAGTTGGAAAAGCAGCCCGCTGGTGTTATCGCCCTGCTGTTCCGAATACTGGATAGTCTGAATATCCGTATCAGTGACGCCAAAGGTGCGCAAGCTGTCGAAGAGGTTAGTCTCGCGCTCTTTGTAGTACATGGCACTACGGCCACCGCGAAACTGCACAAAGACATCCTGGCCGCCCCGCACCGTAATGGCTTCGACATTGCCGCGCTGCACTTCCTGCGCGAGCCGGTTGAGCGTGATGCGGTCGCTGCTCTGGAAACTCCCGGAACTACTGAAAGTCACAACAAACAACAACAGCGCCACGATGCCAATAGCAATCCACAAGCGCTGAGCGTTTCGATTCGCAAAGGGCGAATTGTTGTTGTTATTGTTGTTATCGGGAGGTGGTCGATTATTCACAGGCTTTTCTCCGATAAGACGAACGGTTTTAATAATAATAATTGATTGCAAGGAGGTCAAATAAGAATTATGATAAAGTAAATGTCCCTATCAGCACTTCGACCCGCTTGGAAACGAGCGGTCAATTACCCTGCACCGAATCAAGGTGAACTTGATTATTGCAAAAAAAGCGTAATGATACAATGGTATTCGAGTTTAGTTGGGGAGAGTCGGAACGTGATAGTGTGTCCAGAATGCAGTCGTGAGAACCAGGACGGCGCGAAAATCTGTGCTTTCTGCGGCAGTGCGCTGACCAAAGAAGGGATAGCGACGCGCGCTCTGGAGGACACGGATTATGAAGAAGGTCGTCCCCAATGGGGCACCGCGCGCTTTAACCAGCGGATGCGCCTGATCCTCCACGAGCGTGATTCCAAAGATCAACACGTCTTCTATTTTGATGAGATCGAAGAACTGGTCCTGGGGCGTTTGGACCCCGATACCGGTGAATCGCCGGATGTCGATCTCTCGGTCTACGATGCGGCAGACAAGGGCGTCTCGCGCCGCCATGCCAGTATCGTTCGCCGGGATCATCACCTGCGCATCATCGACAACGATACGCCGAATGGGACCTTTCTCAACGGGCAGCGTCTGGTGGCGAACCAGCCCCGCATCTTGCGCGACGGAGACGAGCTGCGGCTGGGACACCTGGTCCTGCGGATTAGCTTTGACCGTGTCTGAGAGTATCATGCCACAGCCTTGCAGTGACCTCCCCGCCACGCTAGAGCGCAGCAATGAAAATTGGCTGGCCGTGCTGGCCGAAGAAGGCCCGGAGCAAGACTGTGCGTTGGAAGACCTGCGCCAGCGGCTCCAGCGCAGTATTTACTATTACCTCAGCCGTGAGCGCAGCGACCTGAGCCAATACAGCCAGCAGGACCTGACCCAGATGGCGAATGATCTGGCGCAGGATGCCGTGCTGCGTGTGCTGGAAAACCTGGAAAGCTTCCGGGGGGACAGCCGCTTCACGACCTGGGCCACCAAGATTGCCGTGCGTGTCGCCATCAGCGATCTGCGCCGGGCACGCTATAAGGATTTCCGGCTGGACGACCTGACGGCGGACGGGGAACTGCTGCCGGGGATTTTCAACCTGGACAGCGGCTCGCCCAACCCGGAACATGCTGCCGAACAGGCCGATGTCTCCGCTATGCTGCGCCAGGCCTTCCAGGAAGCGCTGACCGAGCGGCAGCATCAGGCGCTGGAAGCTGTCGTGCTGCGTGGGGTGCCGCTGGATGTGGTGGCGGACCGCATGAACACCAACCGCAACGCGCTGTACAAGCTTCTGCATGATGCCCGGCTCAAACTGCGGACCTATCTCGAAGCGCAGGGACTGTCGGTCGATTACATGCTCGATCTATTCGAAAATTAACGAGTAAGATTGCGGCAGACTGAGCCGTCAATATAGAGCGATGCACAGGGTGTGGAGTGCGCAGAGGCATGGTATCCAAAGAGCTAAAGAAACTCCTTGACTGTCTGAACACCGTTTCAAACGATGGCGAAGACGATTGTGATTGTGGTCACGCCAATATCAACTTTGAGTGCCTGGCGGAGATGGCGGTGGATGGGGTAGATATTCACAGTATCCTGCCGGACGTTGCCACGCATATTGAGCACTGCGCTGACTGCCGGGAAGAATACGAAGCTCTTGTCTCCATCCTGGTCGCAGAGCGTGAAGAATCGCATTCCCTAATCATTCGAAGGTAGCAGAACATATGGAACTCACACGAACACGGGTCGTCGTTATCGGTTCAGGCCCGGCAGGCTTGACCGCTGCGTTGTATACATCGCGCGCACAGTTGGACACCTATATCATTACCGGCCTCCAGTTGGGCGGCCAGATCTCGACGACTGACGAGGTCGAGAATTATCCTGGTTTCCCGGAGGGCACGACCGGCCCCGAACTGGTGGAAGCCATGCGTGCCCAGGCCGAGAAATTCGGCACGCAATACGTCTACGATATCGTGACATCGGTCGATTTTGAGCATGGCTCGCCCTTCCGCGTCGAAACCTCCAGCAGCGGGGCCTTTCTGGCCGATGCCGTCATCGTGACCATCGGCGCGAATCCGCGCAAGCTGGGCGTCCCCGGCGAGGACGAATATGTCGGGCATGGCGTGAGCTACTGCGCTACCTGCGACGGCTTCTTCTTCCGGGGCAAGGATATTGTCGTGGTAGGCGGCGGCGATTCAGCCGTGCAGGAAGCCCTCTTCCTGACTAAGTTCGGGCGCACGGTCAACATCATCCACCGGCGCGACGAACTGCGGGCGGGGGCGGCCCTGCAAACGCGGGCCTTCGCCAACGAGAAGATCAGCTTCACCTGGGACTCAGTGGTTGACGAGATCAAAGCGGGTGAGCAGGGGTCGGTGCAGACGATTGTGACGCGCAATCTCAAGACCGGCGAAATCCACGAACAGCAGGCCGACGGCGTGTTCATCTTCATCGGCTACGAGCCGAACAGCGACGTCTTTAAGGGGCAGCTTGCGACTGACGAATCCGGCTATGTGCTGGTCGATCAACGGCACCGCACTAACGTCGAAGGCGTCTTTGCAGCAGGCGAGATCCACGACCAGATCTTCCGGCAGGCGATCACGGCGGCGGGCGATGGCTGCGCGGCGGCTCTGATGACCATCGAATGGCTCGATGAGCGCGAGAGCGAGCTTCAGCCGCTGGATGAGGCGGTCCCGCTTCCGGCGGAATAAGCAAAACATCACCACAAATCCAAGGCGGATCCAAACGGATCCGCCCTTTTGATTCCATATTGGGCACGACATGTCGTGCCCCTACGCCAATATAGGTTTGAACCGTAGTGGCACAGCCCGCTGTGCCCGCCGTATATCGGGTGGATTCTAGCGCCGCTGCAAGGACATAACCGTCGGCGTGAGATCAAACATGAGGAAGGCGAAGGGCAGGCCGATGATACTCGCCGTGAGCAGATAGGCCACCTCGACCCAGATAGCCGTCAGCCACCAGCCGATCAGCACGAAATAGATCGCGCGCAGGACGAAGGGGCGCTGCGCTCTGCGGCCAAGGGTGACGCTGCCCGTGCCGCTGACGCTCAATTCCTGGCTGGGGGCGCGCAGGGCGATGATCTGCGGCAGACGGTTGAACATGGGGATGGCGACCGGAATGCCGATAATCGTCAGCATCACGATATAGGCAGCGACGATCCAGATTTGCCCTAACCACCAGCCGATGAAGGCGAACCACAAAATCTGAATCAGACAGCCCGGACTGGTATTGACTCGGACGGAGGACAAAGCCGACTCCTTTAGACAGTATGGTCAATCAAGATGCGTTGGCCGGTTTTGTAGGATTCCAGCGCGGCATCTATAACCTGTTGTACGTAAAAACCATCATAAAGGTTCGGTGTGGTGGGGTGATCGTTCAGGATGGCATCGACAAAGCCGCGCGGCCCGACGGAGTGATGCATGAACAGCCCAAGCGCATTATCGGGGTCGGCGTGACGCAGCATGTTCGCTGGAAGTGGAATTTCGGCCAGGGAATCGCCGGGCTGATTCACGCCCCAGGCCTTATAAGTCGGATTGTCGAAAGACTGGCGGCTCCTGAGCGTTCCCTGTGCGCCGTAGAGGGTGAACTCGACTCCGCCTGTCTTGCCAGTATCGACCACTGCGCTGCAATGCAGACTGGCATGAGCGCCATTGGCGAATTCGAGCAGCAGCGCCGCCGAGTCATTGGCCGGGTTCGACAAGGGGCCGCCACCCGGTCCCTGCCGTGTGCGATAGTTACCCAGGACCGCCGACACGCTGCGCACCTCACCGAAATACCAGCGCGCCAGATCGACGATGTGCGACCCCAGGTCGGCGAGCACGCCGTTGGCCCGGTCGCCATCGAGCCGCCAACTGTAAGCGTCATTACGCGCATAACCGGCCATCGTGCGAATATCGGCGTGGTAGGGCTGGCCGAGATAGCCCTCATCCATAAGCTGGTGGATATATTGAAACTGCGGCATCCAGCGCCAGGTGAAGAAGACCAGCGTTTTCAGTCCGGTAGAGCTGGCTTTTTCGGCCATCTGCCGGGCATGATCGGCGTTGAGCGCGACGGGTTTCTCGCAGAGCACGTGCAGCCCGGCATCCAGCGCCGCCATGACCATATCGTAATGGGTGTCATCCGGCGTCGAGATCACCACTGCGTCGAGATCCGCTTCGGCGATCATCCGGTGATAATCGTGATAAACCTGGGGAATGCTGTACTTCGCGGCCATCGCTTGAGCCGGATCCGGGCTGCGGCCACAGATAGCGCAGAGGTCGGCGCGTTCGTAAGCGCTCAGCACTGGCAGGTAAATCAGGTCTGCCCACCAGCTTGTGCCAATCACAGCGATACGCACAGAATCCATCAGGCTTCTCCTACCGGTCGATCACGAACACCTTATCTCCGCGAGCGACGTGCCCGGACTGCGCGCTGGCGTAAAATCCGCGTGTGCCGCCGTCGAGGAATTGCAGGGTCGCTTTCATCAGGTCGGCGGCAACCGGTGGCTGCTGCTGCAAGGCGAAGCGGCTGAAGGGTTCGCAGGGCGGGGCGACCATCAAGGATTCCAGCCTGACCTGTGCGCCGGTGGCCGGGTTCTGGAAGACGAGGCTTTCGCCCAGGGCATCCAGCGTGAAGGGCTGCTGAACCTCCACCAGGATGTTTTCGCCCGCGATGCCGTCAATCAGATGCGGCCCAAACTGCGCCCGCATGGCGGCGTAATGGCTGGTGAAGCCGACCGAGACGCCGTTCGGGCCGTTGTTTCGAGACTGTGGATGCCGTGTGTTGTGGACATCTACAATTTCCTCACCGGAATCCAGAACGCCGGTTACGCCATCGAGTGAAAGATACAGCCGGTCCACCTGGCGCAGCGGAGCCGGATCATAAATCCGCTGCGGCTTCTCACCCTGTTTGAGCGAAGCCTGCTGAATCTGTACCGATTTGACGACGCCAATCTCGCGCATGATGCCTGCTCCTAAATCCTGTTTACCGGCCAGCGGTGGGCCGGAGCCAGAAAACCGACCTTGTCTTTGACTTCCTTGAGCGTCTGTTCCGCCACCATCGCCGCCTGTTCCGCGCCGCGCGCCAGCACGTCTTCGAGGTAGCCGGTGTCGTCCATCAGTTCGTGATAACGCGCTTGCAGGGGTTCCAGTTCCGCGTTGACCACCTCAACCACCGCTTTCTTGAGGTCGCCGTAGCCCTTGCCCGCGAACTGGCTTTCAATCGCCTCGCGGGTTTCATGTGTCAGCGCCTGATAAATCGTCAGCAAATTGTTGACTCCCGCCTTCTCCGGGTCCTTGCTGAAGATGATCTCGCGCCCGGAATTGGTTGTGGCGCGCATGATCTTCTTCTTGACCACATTGGGCGGGTCCAGCACGAAGATGGCATGACCCTCGCCCTCTGCGCTCTTGCTCATCTTGGAAGTCGGGTCATCCAGGCCCATCACGCGCGCCCCGGCTTCGGGATGGAAGCCTTCGGGGATGACGAAGGTCTCGCCGTAGAGGTGGTTGAAGCGCTGTGCCAGATCGCGCGTCATCTCGATGTGCTGGCGTTGGTCATCGCCCACCGGGACCTTGTGGGCCTGGTAGAGCAGAATGTCCCCGGCCATCAGCACCGGGTAGCTGAGCAGGCCCGTGCTAACCGAATCCTGGGCCTGCTTGGCGGATTTGTCCTTGAACTGGGTCATGCGCTGGAGCCAGCCAATCGGAGTCAGGCAGGTGAGGATCCAGGCCATTTCGGCATGGGCTGGGAGATGCGACTGGACGAAGATGGTTGCCTTCTCCGGGTCCAGCCCGGCGGCTAAGTAAATCGCCGTCACCTCGCGCGTCCAGTGGCGCAGATTATCCGGGTCCTGCGGGACCGTGATGGCGTGCATATCGACCACGCAGTAGTAGGATTCGTACTTATCCTGGAAATCCACCCATTGCAGCAGCGCGCCCAGGTAATTGCCAATGTGGAAGTTCCCGGTCGGTTGGATGCCGGAGAGGACTCGTTTCTGTTCGCTCATAGTCTCTGGGTTCTGTTGTGAATAAACCGCTCTATTTTAACCCACGCCAGGGCCAGAACCAAGCGGCACTATGAGGAATGTGAAGGATCGAGACGATGCGTGATCCTCTCGATCTGTTGTAATCGGCTGGACTCCGCGCGTCCTTACGCCGATAAGCTGAAGGTGATGGTCGCGCTGCCCAGGTTCGTACCGCCTCCATTCGCCTCGGAATAGGCCGTTGCGGTCAGGCTGTAATCGCCAGGGCTGAGGGTCCCCCCGGTGAAATCACCATCCGTATCGCCAAAGAGCGAATAAGGATAGATGCTTTCCGTGCGGCTCTGCGTGGTCGGTCCATTGAGTTGAAGGGTCACGCTGCCGACCGATCCCTTCGTCTCGGCGATGATGGTCAGATGTCCATTGATCGCGCTAATATCGACATTTTGCCCGCATAACAAGCTGACAGGTTCGTCCGTGGTGCTGTCCGCCAGGGTCAGGGCCACAATCGGCGACCCCTGGATGGCGTCCAGGCTCATGACGACGCAGTTAAAAGAGTTGGAGATCGTCCCGCCGAAGGCAGCGAGGATGACGATGGCAACGACCCCGACCAGGAGCAGGATGAGGGCGTATTCGACCAGCCCCTGCCCTTCTTCGTGGTGCTTCAATCCGGCAAACATGTGAATGAGTCCTTCGTCACTATGATAGACATGCAGTCCGTGCCCGGATATAAGGGATGATGAAAGGCACGCATCTACATTAATATCAGTATAAGCGACGATTGCTTAAGCTATGCTAAAGTCTGTCGGGATTATGTATGAATTTGTAATGGTTCTGGCCGGGTTGAAATCAGGGTCCGGCCCGGTACAATCATGATTGTCAAGTCACTTTATGAGGAGTTATTTATGGCTATTCTTGAAGCATTGGACCGGCCTCTTTACCCCGAATCGCCGCTTGAACATGAGGACACAAGTTACGGCCTGGTGCATGGCCCGAACAACAGTAAGACACTCGCCGTGCTGGGCGATACGGCGGGTTTTGTTGGCGATCTGGACATGGCGAGCGGAGCGCTGCTCTGCCCGCTCACGCCGGGGAACGCCGCCGTGCTGCGCCAGCGCCTGCCCTGGCTGAACCCGGTCGCACTGGGGACCAAAACCTCGGCGGGCTTTGGTGACCGCCTGGGCATCGCCACGCCAGGCCATGCCGCCGCTGTGCGCGGGACCGGCATCGAATCGATCTTCGCGCAGCAGTCCGTGCGTGAGAACGACCGCACCGGACGCAGCCCGCAGAATGTGGTCGACGATGCCATGTGGGGCCTGTTCGAGGTGGGTTGGCGCGAGGATTGGGGCGCAGATGCCGACCATCTCAAGGTGCCAGAGGTGGTCGATCCTTTCGTCGCGGCGGGCTACAGCTTCTTCACGATTGACCCCGGTGACCACGTCGATAACGAGGCTCAGACGGCGGGCGAGGATCGCCTGCGCGAGAAGGTCAATGCCCTGCCCTGGGATCGCCTGCAAACGACTTACGACGCGGTCAAAGCGCGCTTTGTCGGCCAGCACTTCCAGATCAGCGGCGATTTTGCGCTGGATTACGACGAGATCACGCTGCTGCGGGCGCTGGCGAAATATGGCGGCGCGGTGGCCCAGACTCTGCTGATGGCGCGCTACATCAAGGACAAGATGGGGATCAAGCCTTTCGACCTGGAGATGTCGGTCGATGAAACCGATCTGCCCACCAGTATGCACGAGCATTTCTACATCGCCAGCGAATTGCAGCGCCTGGGAATCGAGTGGGTCAGCCTGGCCCCCCGCTTCGTCGGTCGCTTCGAGAAGGGTGTCGATTACATCGGCGACCCGGCGGCGCTGGACGAGAACATCGCCCAGCATTCGGCCATCATGCGCTACTACGGCGGCTATAAGCTCAGCCTGCATTCCGGCTCGGATAAGTACACCGTCTATCCCATCGCGGCTCACCATGCGCAGGGCCTGGTACATCTCAAGACGGCGGGCACCAGCTATCTCGAAGGGCTGCGCGTCATCAGCAAGGTGGACCCGGCCTTCTACCGCGAGATTCTGGCCTTCGCCCGCGAGCGCTACGAGACCGACCGCGCGACCTATCACGTGTCGGCCCAGTTGAGCAAGGTGCTGGACCCGGCAGCGCTGGCGGATGCCGATCTCTGGGACTCGCTGGATCAGTTCGACACCCGGCAGGCGCTGCATGTGACCTTTGGCTCGGTGCTGGATCGCTGGGGCGACCGGCTGCACGGGGCGCTGGTGGCGCATGAGCAGACCTACTACGATGTGCTGAAGGCGCATTTCGACAAGCACTTGCAGCCGCTGATCCCGGCCTAGTCAACTATGCCGGGCAATGAATTACCCGGCAACTAACCAAATCCCTTCGGGATTGACGTGCCGTTTTCACGAGTCCCGCAGGGACTTGGGTGCTTGCCGTCGAATTCATTCGGCGGCATAGGGGTGTGGGACCACTGCCGTGTCCTGGTGGGGGGGCGAAACCCCCAGCAATTGAGGTCCGCGCAACGGGACTGCCGGTGTATACGTAGGGGTACATGCCGATGTGCCCATGTATTCTGTCGTATTGGAGCCGCTATGAAACGGAAACCACTCTACGTCCCTGGCAGCTATGTGCTGCAACTGCATACATTGCTCTTCATCGTGTTTACCGTGTGCCTGTGGATGAGCACGCTGGCGACCCTGACCTATCCAGGCAACGCCGCAGTGCCCATTGAGGTGTTCAAGCCGCTGCTCATCTCACGCATGACGCTCAACGCTCTGTGGGGAATGCTGCTGCTGGGGCATTTCGCCGTGCAGCAGTTCCGGCTTCTCTTCCAACTGCGCCATTATCAGGCCGGCCTGGAGTCGCTGGAACCGATGAGTCGGGTGCTGGTGCCGCAGGCAGTCGACGCTGAGGCGCTGGCCTTTGACGAGGAGCAGGGCCGTTTCAAGCTGCCGAAGCGTAAAGTTTGACGATCAGATTCGGATAGAGGGCCGGGCCAGGATGCGCTATCCTGATCAAAAAGGAGAACGCCCCATGCTAGCCGATCAAGCACCAATCGCCGACTATGCCACGTTGAGCGATGCCGACTGCTTCCGCATCTTTTCAGCGCGGGACCGCCGCTATGATGGCGTCTTTGTCACAGCGGTGCGCACCACCGGCATCTACTGCCGTCCGTCCTGCCCGGCGCGCCAGCCGAAGCGCGAGAACATCTGCTTTTATCCCGACTGTGACTCTGCTGAAGCGGCGGGCTACCGGCCCTGCAAGCGCTGCCGCCCCAACGAGC
This sequence comes from uncultured Chloroflexia bacterium, assembly GCA_963772595.1. Taxonomy (GTDB): domain Bacteria; phylum Chloroflexota; class Anaerolineae; order Aggregatilineales; family Phototrophicaceae; genus CAVYXZ01. Next base: position 66,894 of record CAVYXZ010000008.1, read on the forward strand.
GTGACGCCGAACTGGCGCTGGTCGAGGACCTGTGCCGCTATATGGACTCGCACTATGACGAATCCCCGACCCTGGCCGACCTGAGCGCCGAAGCCCATCTCAGCGCGCCGCAGATCAGCCGGACCTTCAAGCGTGTGCTGGGCATCACGCCGCACCAGTATCTGAGCGCCCGCCGTGTCGATTCGCTGGGTGAGCAGTTGAAGGCGCGCGACAACGTGGCCGAGGCCATCTATGAGGCAGGCTATGGCTCCAGCAGCCGGGTCTATGAAGAATCTCCGCTGGGCATGACCCCGGCAGCCTATCAGCGTGGCGGGGCCGGGATGCGCATCGACTACGCCATCGTCGACTCGCCGCTGGGGCGTCTGCTGGTGGGCGCGACCGAGCGCGGCATCTGCGCGGTCAGCCTGGGCGATTCGGATGCGGCGCTGGACGCTTTCCTGCACAAGACCTATCCCGCCGCCGAGATTGAACGCGCCGACCACAGCCTGGGCCGCTACGTCCGCGCCATTCTGGATTACCTGAAAGGCGAGCCGCATCTCGACCTGCCGGTGGACATCCGCGTGACGGCCTTCCAGCAGCGCGTGCTGGATGCCCTGCGCCGCATCCCCTACGGCGAGACGCGCTCCTACAGCGATGTGGCCGAAGCGATTGGTCAGCCAAGCGCCGTGCGCGCCGTCGCCAATGCCTGCGCGACCAACCCGACCGCGCTGGTCATCCCCTGCCACCGCGTCACGCACAAAGACGGCAGCCTGAGCGGCTACCGCTGGGGACCGGAACGCAAAGCCGCGCTGCTGGCGATGGAAAAGGCCGAGGATGCAGATCGGCAGCCTGAAGCCTGAGCCTCCCTACGCCTTCGACCTGATGCTGGCGATGCTCGCGCGCTATGCCTATCCGGGCGTGGAGCACGTCGCGGACGGGGCCTACCGCCGCACGATTCGCCAGCCGGAGGGGATCGGCCTGGTGGAGGTCCGCAGCCGAGGCAGCGTCGAAGCGCCGCATCTAGAAGTCGATTTGTTGGCGCAGCAGGGGCACATTGACGAAGCCGATCTGCTCAGCCAACTCAGCCACATTCTGGCTGTCGAGGTCGAGCGGGCGGCCTTTTTTGACGGCATCGCCCAGGCCGAACCGCTGCGGCAGGTGGTCGCGCCGGTCTATGGAATGCCGCGCCTGCGCAGTGCCAATCTCTTCGAAGCCCTGACCAACGTGATTATCGAGCAGCAGATTTCCTGGACGACCGCCCTACGCGCCCAGCAGTGGCTGATCGAATGGGCCGGATCCAGCCTGGACTTCATGGGTGAGACCTATCACGCCTATCCGCTGCCGGAACAAGTCGCGCGGGCCAGTGTGGAGGATCTCACGCCGCTGAAGATCACCTTCAAGCGCATGGCCCTGCTGATCGACATCGCCCAGCGCAGTTTACGCGGAGAACTCGACCCGCTGGCGCAAATGCCCGAATCTGAAGCCTATGCCGAATTGCTGAAGATCAAGGGGATCGGTCACTGGACGGCTGCGGTCGCGTTGTCGCGGACGCTGGGTGCGGGGGTTTACGTGGGCGAGAACGACGTGGCCCTGCAAGCGGCAGTCAACCACTATTTCTACGGGGAGGAAGGCCGCATCCCGCCGCAGCAGGTGCGCGAGACCTTCGCGCCCTATGGTGCCTATGCTGGATGGGCCGCGCATTATACTATGTGCCGCTGGGTGCTGGATCGGTACTAAGAGCAGCGGGTCAGCATTTCAGCTTGTTAGCTGGGTAGCAGTTTAGCCAGTTAGAACGATGCCGTCCATACCGCCACCGAGACTTCAGGGCATTTCGGGGGGCGCACCCGTTGATTTTCTTTGCGTCTTCGCGCCTTTGCGTTGAAGGTTTATGCTGCGACGGTACGGGGCCGCAGCACTGGGGCCAGGGCAAGCAGCAGGAGCATGAAGCAGGCCGTCAGCAGCAGCGCGATGGGCAGCGAAGTGGCTTCGGCGATCAGGCCGACGAGCGAGGGCGAGATCAGGAAGCCGACGTAACCGACCGCCGCGACCCCGGAACTGATGACCCCGGCGCTGAGCCCCGGCAGTTTCCCCGCCGCGCTGAAGGCCAGCGGCACCATAAAGGATATGCCTGCGCCGAAGGCCGCGAAGCCCAGCAGGACGACGCCCGTCTGCGGCAGCAGCAGGGCCAGCAGCAGGCCGCTGATCGCCAGCAGAGTCCCGGCGCGGATCAGCGTCACCGAGCTGAAGCGCTCGCTGAGCCAATCGCCCAGCAGCCGCCCGATGGTCATCATCGCCGAAAAGGCGGCGTAGCCCAGCGCGGCCACGCTGGCGTCAGTCAGGACCACACTGGTCAGGTAGACGGTGCTCCAGTTGCCGACGGCGGCCTCGCCAAAGGTGGCGATGAAGGCGATCAGGCCGAAGGGCCACAGGATCATCGGCGGCAAGTTGAAGGCGCGTTTGGAGGTCGGCTGCGCTTCCGGCACTTCTTCGGGCAGATAGCGCCCGCCGAAGCCCAGCAAGAGCGCGAGGACCAGGCTCACCAGCAGAAAATGCGGCAGCACAGGCACGCCGAGCGCCGCCAGCAGTGCCGTGAGTCCCGCTCCGCTCACACCGCCGATGCTCCAGGTGCCGTGAAAGCTGGACAGCATAGGCCGCCCGGCGCGCCGCTCGACCGCCACGCCCTCAGCGTTCATGGCGACGTCCATGCCCACCTGCGACATGCCAAAGAGAAAAAGGACGCCCCACAGCACATAGGGGTTGGGAGCCAGGGCGGTCAGCGGCAGCATGAGCAGGCTGATGAAACCCGCCACCAGTGTGACCCGCCGCGCGCCAAAGCGGGCGATATAGCCGCTGGAGAGCATCAGCGAGAGGAAGACGCCAATCGCATCGCCGGTCAGCAGCAGGCCGAGCGCGCCATCGCTGAGGGCGAACTTCGCCTGGAAGACGGGAATCCGGGCGACCCAGTTGGCGAAGCCCGCGCCGTTGATGAAGAACATGAGCGTGACGGCGGCCCGCATGGCACGGATGGACATGGATCAGGCTCCTAGAAACAGTGCTGAGTGCTAAGTCATGAGTGCTGAGTCAAGACAATCCCGGTAAGGCTGACCAGTAGGGGCACAGCCTGCTGTGCCCGCTGGCAGGGCAGATCTGTTCAAGCAGATTCCTGGGGCCGCAGCCGGACAAAGGCAAAGGCGGCGAAAATCCACCAGAAGACGGCGGTCGGGAAAATATAGCGGGGCAGGGCCTCCAGAACCAGATGCAGCAGGGCAGTGTAGACGATGAAGCCGATCAGCGGCAGCGTCAAACGCCAGCGCGCGCGGCTGCGCCACAGGCCGACCAGCCCGGCCCCATAGGCGACAGCTTGCAGCAGATAGAGACTCAGCTTGGGCCAGAAGCCTAATGCCTGAAACAGGCTTTCCAGGCTGCGTCGCCCGCGCAGCCAATCTACGGCGAGAAAGCGCAGGGGAGGTCCCCTGAAGAAGAGCGTGCCGTGCGGTTGAATCTCGGCTTCGGCCAGGCGTCCCAGCCGCCGCGCCAGATAGCCCAGCGGATCGCTGCGGATGATTGATCCCGCCGCATCCAGGTAGCGATTATCGCCCGTGCTGCCGCTCTGGTTCAGCGATTGATCCAGCGCGTCCGGCCCCTGCCAGCCATCTTCCGTCGCGCCAATGTAAAGGAACGCGGTGAAGCCCTCTCCGGCGATGACGAAGCGGTTCCAACGCGCCCAGGTTATAGACGGTCCAGCTACCCACGACCAGCGCATCCACCAGCAGCAGGGTCAGCAGCAGACGCAGGCTGCGCCGCCGGTAGATCAGCAGCCAATGAATCGCCAGCCCCAGCGGGAAGAGCAGCAGTACCGCGCGCGTCAGCGTTGCCAGACCGAGCAGCAGGCCCACAACCGCCAGCGCCGAAGGTCGAAAGTCCTCTGCGGCGATGCGCTCGACGTAGATCATCAGGGCCGCCACCACCAGAGCAATGTAGAGCGTCTCGGTGGCGATCTGCGCCGATTCGACAATGAAAGCCGGATGCAGCGCCAGCACCAGCGCGGTGAGGAGACCGGCGCGCTCGTTCTGCGCGATACAGCGTCCCAGTCGGTAAGCGCAGTAGATCGTCAGCGTGCCCAGCAGGGCTTGCAGGATGCGGATCACCTGCACGGCAGCCGAGGGCGGCAGAATCGTCTGCGGCAGGCCGACGAAGAGCAGATACAGCGGCGGCGTGGGCAGATTGCGCAGTTCGACCGGGTAGCTGCCGCTCGCGCCGAAGCCTTCGAGCGTGGTGTTATCCTGTCCGCTGCTGAGCGCGTAGCCGTTCGCCAGATACCAGGCCATATCGCCCCCAGCATCGCGGTAGGGTGCGGCGGGGTCCTGCGCCAGCCCGTAGACCAGCCGCAGGATCAGCGCCAGGGCCAGAATCAGCAGGATGGGACGGCGTCTCAGACTGGGCACCTGTGCGCCTCCTGTCTGACCTCACCCCCCATTATTGCGAGGGGTGGAAAATCGGCCCTCGACCGCCCGTGAAGTCCCCTCTCCAACGTGGAGAGGGGATTTAGGGGTGAGGTTAGTGCGCTCGCCAGCAACCTTCTCAGAGCGAAGGAAAAAGAACTTCGTTTTGAAGTCCCTCGCCCTGAGGGAGAGGGATTTAGGGTGAGGGTTCGGCGGCACACGGGCACAGCAGGCTGTGCCCCTACAAGCGGGCACACGATTCGTAGGGACACGGCACGCCGTGTCTGCATCATAGCATATGCCTCACCCCGCATCGTAATCGAAACCGTACAATTGCACATTGGTCCCGGCCACATCGGCGGCATGGACAAAGCGCGGATCGGTCTCCGTGCCGTTGTAGATGGGGTCCAGGCTGGGGCGGTCGGGCGGCATCATCAGGTAATCGACGCCGTAGCGCTGCGCCACCTCCAGGATCGTGTCGCGGTCCTCCATCGGCAGCATGACCGAGCGCATATCGAAGAAGCGCAGCATGAAGGGGTCCTGCGCCATGAGGATGATCTCGCCGTCGCCGTTGGTATCCGGCAGCGAGCGGGCCTCAGCGACCGTCGCGCGCATGTAATCCAGGTAATTATGGACGGATCGGGCGTCCGCCCGCACCAGTTCGACGGCGTTGGCCCCCAGGAAGAGCAGCGCCAGCGCCATAACGCCGGTGCGCAGACGCGCATCGCTGATGGCGCGCTCCAGCGCATAACCGGCCAGCGGCAGCAGCAGCGGAATCAGCGTCAGGATGGCCTTCTTCATACTGCCGCCCTCGCTCTTGAGCGGAATCAGTATCGGATAGGTGATGAAGAGGCCCAGCAGCAGAATCAACACCGGGGCGAGGGTCAGCAGACGCTTACGGTCTCGCGCGATGACGACCATTAACAGGCCGCCGTAGACCGCCACCGGCAGGAAGACGTCCAGCAGCGTGTACATCAGCTTCAGGCTGGCGGCCACTTCGAAGAGTCGCTTGCCGATCAACTGCGCCGGGGTCTGGCTGGCGAGCAGCGTTTGCAGCGTCAGCGGCAAATCGTAGACGAAATGCTGGCGGAAATCGGTCAGGAAAAACATCTGGTCGAGCTTGGGCGTGCTGATAGCTGCCCGTCAGTTGCAGATTGCGCAGGCTCCAGGGCACGGCAATCAGGATCATCAGCGCCGGGATGATGAGCGTTAGCCGCCAGTGCGCTCTGAAATGCTCGCGGTCGGCGATGAAGTAGACGATCAGCGTCACGACCAGCATAGGCAGCAGCAGGGCGCTGTCACTGCGAACCTGATAGGCCAGCCCGGCGGCGATTCCGCTGCCGACGAAATTCCAGATTCCGCCGCGCTGCAAGCCGCGAGTCAGCAGCAGAATGCTGGTGCAGACCAGCAGCACATTGGGAATCGTCGTGTCGGTGCGCAGCGAATTGAGCACGTACTCCGGCAGCAGGGCCGCCGCCCCGGCCAGCAGCAGGCTCATCGTCTCGCCCACGCCGAACTGTCGCCCGGCCCAGTAGGCGATCAGCGGCACCAGTGCGCCCATCAGCACGAAGGGCAGCAGGGCCGCCGCGACCGACTGGCCGAAGAGAGTCATCGACACCGCCGGGAAGACGCCGGTCAGCGGCATCCAGTAATCTTCCGGGTGGACCAGATTATCTGGCGGGTTGTTGTACTGCCAGATGTAGTCGATGGTGTAGCCTTTGCCATCGGCCAGGAAGCGGCCCATATTGTAATAGTGGTTTGGGTCGCCGATGCCGGGATGCTCGATGAAGGGCAGCAGCAGCAGACGCAGCGCCAGCGCCCCCAGGCAGATCAGCAGCAGTTTGTGATAAGTCTTCATGACCATGATATCTTGTTGGAGGGCAAGGAAGCAGTTGACATTAACCTCACCCCCCGGCCCCCTCTCCATACGTGGCGAGGGAGAGCAAAGCTGTTCACGACGATTTTTGAAGTCCCCTCTCCATCAATGGAGAGGGGATTTAGGGGTGAGGTTAATCGAAGACTTACGCCAACAACCACCGCGTCCTTTTGTGTCATAATAATCCGCCGATTATAGACGGCAGCCCGGCCTTTGCCTACGCCAGATCAGCTCAGCGGGCGCAGCGCGATAATCGCCCCGCCGCTGACGCTGACGTAGACCCAGCCTTCCGGGCTGACGGCCACGTCCAGCGGGCGATGCGGCCAGAATCCGCTGGCGCGGTAATTCATCTCGGTGGGGGTGAAGGCTTCGCGGTCGCTGGCGAAGGTGCGCTGGGGGATGAGCGTCAGCATTTCGACCGGCTGGCCGTCATCGTCAACCTGGACTGCCGCCAACTGGTAGCCCTGGATCGGGGTCTGATTCTCCGAGCCGTTGAGGACCACCAGCAGCGAATGGTGCAGTGTGGGCAGCGCATCGCCGGTGTAGGCCGCGATTCCCAATGGGCGGCTGCCGTTGGGGAAGCTGAAAGCCGGGCCGGTCGCGCCGATGCAGTCGAAATCGACCTCAAGTTCGCCCCCACCGCTGCAATAGGGCCATCCGAGATACGCGCCCGCTGTTACCCGGTTGAGTTCGTCCGGGTCCGGTGGCTCCGCTGTGTCGGTCGAGACGCTGTCCGTCGCCCATAGATCGCCGTCCAGGAAGGCCAGCCCCGCCGCCTGCCGCAGCCCACTGGCGAAGACCTGCCGGTCCGTGCCGTCCAGGGTAAAGCTGAGGATTGCCCCCAGTTCCGGGTTCGCCGGGATACAGAAATCACAGGACGCGCCGACCGCTACGTAGAGCCGTTGATCCGGCCCGACCGCCAGCCTGCCAACCCAGCCGCCCGGCCCCACCGGCAGATCGTCTACCAGCAGCGTCAGGTCCTCGCCGCGCAGGCGGTAAATCTGCGCGCCTGCTGCAATGTAGAGCGCACCGTCGTAGTAAGTCAGGCCGTTGGGCAGGTCCAATCCTTCGGCCACGACCTCGGCAGTATCCGGCAGATGGTCGCCATCGCTGTCGCGGATCGCCAGCACCTGCCCGTAAAGCGGACGTGTGGCGTAGAGCGTGCCGTCCGGCGCGGTCGCCAGCGCGTCGAAGGGCAGTTCGCCTGCAGTTGCTTCCTCGATGACACCTTCTGGACAGAACAGATTCCCATCCACCCAGGGCGGATCGCGGAAAGTCGGACGGTCGAAGCAGGATGGCAGGTCCTGCGCGATGCCGGGCTGGCTGAGCAGCAGCAGGACAAGCAGGCATAAGGACCGTCTCAACCGCGAAAACCCGATTAGTGTTAGAATAGGCATAATTGTTAACATTTGCTGAGATTTCCAGGCCAGTAGTCTATCAAATGACGTAATACGTTAAAATGGCTGGTATCGATGGAGAAGCCCCGAGTTCCAGGATAATGAGGAATCGCGCATGATGAAGCTCCTTAGACTGGCAGCAATCAGCCTCTTCCTGGTGGCGGGTTGCAGCGTTTTCCCTGGCTTACGAGTCCTGACTGGCGAAGATACCGGGACTGGCAGCGTTGCCAGTATCGACAACGCCGATATTGCCGCCCTGGTTATGGCCGATAAAACCGGCGCGACTGATCCTTCGCTTATGGCGGCAGCGGACCGCATCGAGGCCGCAGCGCCCAACGTGGATGTCATCGAGATTCGCAAAGATGAACCCAACGACCGCTTCGTCGTGAGTATGCTCTTTATCGGCCCGCAAGATGCCGACCCCAACACGCAGGCTGGCCTGATTACTATTGTGCAGGCATACCAGCGCGCGATGGAAGTCACCTGGCAGGGGACCGCTGCCGAAAGTGACGGCACCGATCAGATCCTGGTGCGTTTGATCGCACCGCTGGCGGTCGATACGCTGGACAGCGGCCTGAGCTTTGTCGGCGCGGTGGACCTTAATGCGCAGATTGACCGCAGCGACATGCTGCGCTATATGGCCGGGTCTCGCAGCATCAATGACTTTGTCGATATGATCGTGAACGGCACCCTCAGTTGGGAAAGCCCCAGTCAAACCGAGTGGTATGACGGCCAACCCAATCACCCAATCTTCATGCTCGACCGCATTCAGCAGGCCGCTCAGGCGCAGGGGAATTGACGATGAGCAGTATTCAAGAATACGAATCGAACAAGCCAGCGCTGCGCGAACGCCGTCGCTATGCCTGGGAAGATGAGGAGACGCTGGTTGACCAGCGCAAAAAGCTCCATAATCGTATTCGTATCTTTTTCGCGGATAACTGGGGCAAGCTGCTGATCCTGAGCTTCATTTTGGTCACGCTGCTGGATGCCGAGGTGATGCGCAGCATTGTCTCCCTGGTGAGCGCGGCGCTGCCCTACATGGCGAACTTCCTGCTGCTGGCGTTCATTATCATCGGCCAGTTTGTCATGATGTTCTGGTTCCTGGGCCGCACCCGTACCTACATGATCTGGCCGGGGTCGGATACCCAGGGTGTCAGCTTTGCCGATTATCGCGGCCAGCCGGAACTGCTGGAACAGGCCAAGCAGATCGTGACGCTGCTGCGCGGCGTGCGGGCCTTCGAACAGGCCGGCGGCGAACCGCTCAACGGCCTGCTGCTGGAGGGGCCGCCAGGGACCGGCAAGACCTGGTCTGGGGCAGGCCATCAGCACCGAGGCCGGGGTGCCCTTCTTCTATATTGACGGTTCCGGGATGCAGTCGATGTTCTTCGGCATCGCCCCGTTGAAAGTGATGAACCTCTACCGCAAGGCGCGTAAGGCCGCGCAGCGAATACGGCGCGGCGATCATCTTCATCGACGAAGTGGATGCGGTCGGGTCGCGCGGTGGCGTGGCCGAAAAGCGCGAAAACTTCCAGGAGATCGAATTCGACCCGCCTGCCGATGATGTTCGGCGGCATGGGCGGTGCGAATGTCGGCCTGCTGAGTACGCTGCTGGTCGAGATGAGCGGTTTCAGCCAGGAGCATGGCTGGTGGGCGCGCAAGCGGGCCTGGTGGTACCGGACGTTTCTGCACCGCAAACCGCCCAAGCCGCAGCAGCCGCGTGCTGACGATTGGCGCGACTAACCGTGTCGGCGCGATTGACCCGGCGCTGCTGCGTCCGGGGCGTTTCGACAAGAAGATCCGCGTGGATGCGCCTGATCTGGAAGGCCGCCGCGACATCTTCGAGTATTACCTCTCGCAAGATGGCGCACGACGAATCAATGGACCCGCTGATTCTGGCGGTGGAGACGCAGTACTATACCCCGGCGGACATCAAATATCTGCTGAACGAATCGCTGCGTTATGCGCTGTTCGAGGGCCGCACCTACATGACCTATCACGACTTCAAGATGGCCCAGCCGGAACACGAAACGGGCCTGCGCGAGCCGATCAAGAACCTGACGATGGAGGCCAAGCGGCGGCTGGCGGCGCACGAAGCCGGTCATGCTATCGCGGTACGCCTCTACCGGCCGGATTACCGCATCTCGCGGGTGACGATTGTCCGGCAGGGCGGCGCATTCGGTCACGTGCAGCTATATGCCTGCGACCGAGGATTACCACTACATGAACACGCTGCGAACAGATGGAGAACCGGCTGCGCGTCGCGGTGGCAGGTAAGGCCGGTGAGATGGAATACTGCGGCAAGGATCAGCAGACGCTTGGCGTCGGCGGTGACTTCATGGGCATTCGCAGCGTGCTGAGCACGATGAAAACCGCCGGAATGTTCGGCGCGCTCGGCGCAACCGATGAGCCGGAAGCCCGCGAGGAGATCCGCGCGATCATGGAAGAGAAATTCCTGATGGCGCTGGATGAAGTGCGCATGGACCTGCGGGTCAACCGCGAGATGGGTGAAGCGCTGATCCTGCTGCTGATGGAAAAAGACGAACTCATGGCCGATGAGGTTGAAGCTTTCTTCGACCAGTATGGCCTCTACACGCCCAAGCCGCACCTGTTAGCGGAGAACGAAGAACCGGCGCTCCCAGCCTGATGTGTGTGGCTATAGCATGAGGTAAGGATCGACCCTATAATGGCTTAATCAGGTGTTTATGCACTCTTCACAGCATATTCATCCTGGGCTTAAGTCCCGACAGCACACTGCATTCAGCCCGTATACCCTAGCAAAATGGCCGACCTATGTCTGTAGATGATAAGCAGATCACACTCAATCAGGGACCCCAATTCGATGTAGGGGATACCTTTGTCGATGAGCATAACCGCCTGTCGCACCGGATTCGCCGCTGGATCCGGCGGCTCTGGCTGCCGCTGCTGCTGATCGGCCTGCTGCTTAAAATGCTGCTGGACCCGGCCTTTATGGCGGGGGTGCTGCCGCTGGTAGGGGGCGCGCTGGAGATCGGCCTGTTTATCCTGATCTTCCTGTCGCAGTTCATCCTGCTGTTCTGGTTCCTGGGCCGCACGCGCACCTATACCATCATGCCCGATTCAGGCGTTGAGGGTATCGGCTTTGATGATTATCGCGGCCAGCCGGAAATCCTGGAACAGGCCGAGCAGATCGTCACCCTGCTGCGCGGCGTGCGCGCCTTCGAGGGCGCAGGCGGCGAACCGCTGACCGGTCTGCTGCTGGAAGGACCGCCGGGGACCGGCAAGACCTGGCTGGCGCAGGCGATCAGCACCGAAGCCGGGGTGCCTTTTTATTACATGGACGCTTCCGGTTTGCAGTCGATGTTCTTCGGCGTCGGGCCGATGAAGGTGATGGGCCTGTTCCGCAAAGCGCGCAAAATGGCGAAGCGCTACGGCGCGGCGGTCATTTTCCTGGACGAAATCGACGCGGTGGGGTCGCGCGGCGGCGTGGCTTCGGTCAACGGTGATGACGACAGCATGTTTGGCGGCGGCGGCGGTATGGGTGGCATGGGCATCCTCAGCACCATGCTGATCGAAATGGACGGTTTCAGTCAGGAACATGGCTGGCGTGCGCGGATGCGGGCCTGGATGTACAAGACCTTCCTGCGTCGTAAACCGCCCAAACCGGAAAAGCGCGTGCTGGTGATCGGTGCGACGAACCGCATCGGCGCGTTGGATACAGCGCTGCTGCGTCCGGGACGTTTCGACAAGAAGATCCGTGTGGATGTGCCTGATATGGAGGGCCGCCGCGAGATCTTCGATTATTATCTCGAAAAATACGCGCACGAAGACACGATTGACTCCCTGATTCTCGCCTCGGAGACGCCCGGTTATACTCCGGCGGACATTAAATACCTGCTCAACGAAGCGCTGCGTTATGCCTTTTTCGATGGCCGGATCGAGATCACCTACGGCGATTTTATGCGCGCCAAGCCGGAACATGAAATGGGTCTGCGTTCGCCGCTCAAGCATATGGCCCCGGAAGCGCGGCGTCGGCTGGCCTATCACTATGCAGGCCACGCGGTGGCTGTCCGGCTCTTTTTGCCGCACCATCGCCTCTCGCGGGTAGCGATTGTCCGGCAGGGACAGGCTTTCGGCCACGTCTCGCATTACTCGGCGCAGGAATCCTATCAGGGTCTCCAGACCAAGCCGGAACTGCTCAACCGGGTGCGCGTGGCGCTGGCAGGCCGGGCCGCCGAAATCGAATTCTGTGGTGCCGAGAACCAGACGCTGCTGTTCGGTGACGATCTCTATGATCGCCGGGTCGGAAGTCCTTGAGATTCTGCGGCGTATGGCAAGCGCGGGTATGTTTGAGACGATGGGCGCGAATATGGGCTTCGTCTTCAACATGTTCTCCGGCGTGTCTCAACGCCTGACCCCGGAACAGGCCAGAGGGATTGAAGAGGTCTACCAGCAGGTGCTGCAAGAAACCCGGCAGGCGCTGCGTGACCATGCCGAGGTCGTCCACGGTCTGACCGATCTGCTGGTCGAGAAGGATGAACTGCTGGCTGACGAACTGCGCGCCTTTTTCGACCAATATGGCCTCGAAACGCCCGACATCACGATTGTCCGCGATGGCCGGGAATACAGGATCTTTGACGAGGTCGAGAAGCCGGTGCTCCCCGCTGAAGCCGGGACAGATTAAGGTTTTTGCGTTTCCCAGGCGAAAATCATATAGTCAATATAAGCCGCTGGCTGGTGTGTAAGGGGTGATCCGATGGACCAACGCATGATCGATTTTATTCGTGCCCTACGTGCCGCCGGAGTCCGCATTTCGCTGGCGGAAAGCCAGGACGCCATGAAGGGCGTGGACGCGCTGGGAATCTCGCAGCGGGATCAATTCGCCGCCACACTCAAGACCACGCTGATTAAAGAGATGCGCGACCAGGGGACCTTCGACTACTTCTTCCCCCTCTTCTTCAGTTCCGGCCAGCCGCCGATGCAGAATATCCCCAATAACCTCTCGTCAGAGGATCAGGATAAGCTCCAGCAGGCGCTGCAATCGCTGATGGGTAACCTGGAGGCGCTGCGCGAACTGCTGCGCCAGTTGATCCAGGGCCAGCATTTCAGCCAGGAACAGTTGGATCAGATGGGCGAGAGGCCGGGCTGGACCAGGGCAGCGATATGTACCAGCGCCAGTGGTTCGAGCGGCGGATGCGCCAGCAGGCCGGGATGCGCCAGCTTGAGGAACTGATCGAGGCGCTGATGCAGGAACTGGAAGCGATGGGCATGAGCCAGGACGCCCGCGACGAGGTCCGCGAGATGCTGGAACAGAACGCCGAGGCGCTGTCCGAGCAGATGTCGCAGTATGTCGGCGCGAGCCTTGCCGAGCAGATGGCGAACTGAGGACCCGCAGCCCAAGCCGGATTTGATGGACGTGCCCTTCGAGCACATGGGCTACCAGGAGGCCGACGCCCTGCGCGACGAACTACGGCGTCTGGCGGCCAGATTGCGCAGCCGGGCCTCGCTGCGCCAGAAACGCGCCAAAGCGGGCGACCCGGACCCGCGCAAGACCATGCGGGCCAACATGCGCTATGGCGGCGTACCGCTTGAAATTAAGCATAAGACGCGCCATAAAAAACCGGCCCTGCTGCTGATCTGCGACGTCAGCACCTCCATGCGCTACTGCGCTGAATTCCTGCTGACGCTGATCTACGAATTGCAGGATCAGGTAGCGAAGACCAACAGCTTTATCTTCATCGATGACCTGACCGACATCAGCATGGTCTTCACCGAGGGCGAGCCGCGCGATGCCGTAAAGAAGGTCCTCAACGAGAACCCGCCCGGTTATTACAACACCGACCTGGGCCACAGCCTTGATACGCTCTGCCACCGCCACATGGGGACTATCGACCACCGCACGACGGTCATTATCCTGGGCGATGGCCGCAACAACTTCAACGATCCGCGCCTGGATCTGGCCGAGACGATTCAGCGCCGTGCCCGCCGCGTCATCTGGTTTAACCCGGAATCGCAGCGGCAGTGGGGCACCGGCGACAGCGACATGCACCTCTATGCCCCGCTGGCCGATGGCGTCTACCACGTCAGCAACCTGCGCGAACTGGCCGACGCCGTCGATCATATCCTGACGGATGGCTAGCGACTCAAACAAGCACAACATAAGGGGAAATATCATGAGCGGGGGCCATGAAGCGAAGTGGGATCGGCTGTGTGCGTTTGCTAGCGATCTCGTTCAGCAGAAGGGCGTGCCGGGCTTTTCTGTCGGCATCCTGTATCAGGGGGAGGTCGCCGCTGCCGGTTTCGGCGTGACCAGCGTGGAAAATCCGCTGGACGTCACCGACGAGACTCTGTTCCAGATCGGGTCCATCTCCAAGACCTTTACCAGCACGATCCTGATGCGGCTGATGGAGGCGGGCAAGGTCGATCTGGACGCCACCGTCCGCAGCTACCTGCCGGATTTCAAAGTCAAAGATGAAAGCGCATCAGCCCAGGCGACACTGCGCCACCTGCTGACTCACATGAGCGGCTGGGTCGGCGATCTGTTTATCGACACCGGCTGGGGGGACGATGCGCTGCCGAAGTATGTCGCCAAAATGGCGGAGTTGGAGCAGCTTGCGCCGTTGGGCACGGTCTGGTCATATAACAACGCTGGATTCGTGGTGATGGGGGCCATTATCGAGCGCGTGACCGGCCAGCCTTACGCAGCGGTGCTGAAAGAGATGCTGCTGGAGCCTCTGGGCCTGGAGCACGCTTTCCTCTTTCCCGGCGACGTGATGACGCATCGCTTCGCCACCGGCCATTACCCGACCCCGGAGGGTCCCGTCGTGGCGCGGCCCTGGGCGCTGCCCCATTGTGTCGGGCCTGCCGGGGGCATCATCTGCCACGTCAAGGACCTGCTGGGCTACGCGCGTTTTCACCTGGGTGATGGCTGCACGCCCAACGGCGAGCGACTGCTGGCGGCGGAGACTCTGGCGCAGATGCACACGCCAGAGGTCACCGTCTGGGATACGGCGTGCTGGGGCCTGGGCTGGAGCGTCGATGAAGTGGACGGCCAGCGGCGTATCTCGCACGGCGGCGGCACCGTCGGCCAGTCCTCAGTGCTGGCGCTGATCCCGGCGCAGGATTTCGCCATCGCCGTCCTGACCAATTCCGATAACGGTGGCGAGGTGATTCAGGCGCTGACTCGCTATGCGCTTCAAGAATATCTGGGCCTGGAAGAAACCGACGCGGACCCCATCGAAGCAAGTGAGACGGATCTCGCAGCTTATGCCGGGCACTACAGCCGCCCCTATATGGACATTGACCTGGGGATGCTGGGCGGCAGGTTGATCGCGCAGTTGACCTTCAAGGGCAGTTTCCCGACAGAAGAGGCACCGGTTCCCCCGACTCCGCCACCTGCGTCCCTGGCCCTCTGCGAGCCGGATCGTCTGCTGGTAATGGACGGCGTGATGAAGGGCGCGAAGATTGACGTCGTGCGCAAGGCGGATGGCAGCATCGGCTGGATTCGCGCTGGAGGCCGGATTCTGATCCGCCAGGATTAATTGATCTCAGCAATAGGAGTACAGGATGCGCTTAGGGGGTCCCATTTTCAGAGAACAATATCAGGATCCGGCAGGCTGGATCGCTGCGCTGAAGCAGGCAGGCTACCGGGCGGCTTATTGTCCGGTCGGGCTGGATGCCGACGACGCGACCATCGCGGCTTATGCGCAGGCGGCGGCAGAGGCTGACATCCTTATCGCCGAAGTGGGGGCCTGGTGCAACCCGATCAGCCCGGACCCGGCGATCCGCGACGCGGCGCTCAAGAAATGCAAGGACAGCCTGGCGCTGGCGGACAAAATCGGCGCGCGCTGTTGTGTCAACGTGTCCGGTTCACGTGGCGAGCATTGGGACGGTCCCGACCGGGCCGACCTGACGCCGGAGACCTTCGACATCATCGTGGAGACTGTGCGCGAGATCATCGACGCCGTGCAGCCGCAGCGGGCGGTCTACTCGCTGGAAGCCATGCCCTGGTCCTACCCGGATACCCCGGAAAATTACGTCCGCCTGATCGAGGCGATTGACCGCGAGGCGCTGGGCGTGCATCTTGACCCGGTCAACTGGGTCAGCAGCCCGCAGCTTTATTTCAACAACACGGCGCTCATCGAAGCCAGCTTTGAGCAGTTGGGGCCGCAGATCAGGTCCTGCCACGCCAAAGACATTGTGATGCATCCACAGTTGACCGTGCATCTCGACGAGGTGCGCCCTGGCCTGGGGACGCTGGATTACCCCACCTTTCTGCACCTGGCTCATGACCTGGATCCCGATATGCCGGTCATGCTGGAACATCTGCCGGAGGCCGAGGACTACCGTCTGGCAGCCGACTATGTCCGGTCCGTGGCTGTGCAAGAGCATATCCCGCTTTGACCGGTGCCCGCGCAGGATTAATGGTATAACCATTACAAGGTGACTAGCTTAAATATTGACTTTATGGGGATGGGAAAATGATCACGATTGATGACCAGCAGCTGCGCAACTACAGCATCTTCCGCGACCTGTCCGATGCAGTTCTCACCGAGTTGGCGAAGCATTGCCAGTCTGTTGAACTTGAGGCGGGCGAGACGCTCTTTCAGCAGAACGCCCCAGGTGACATGCTCTACCTGCTGGAGAGTGGGCAGGTTCACATCGTTCGAGAATACCCCGATGGCGAACAGGTGATTCTGGCGACCGAAGGCCCCTATTATGCTATCGGCGAGCTGTCCATGCTGGCCGATCTTCCGCGTAGCGGAATAGTCGTGGCCGTCTCCGATTGTACGATGATCGCTATTGAGCGTCAGGCCTTCTTTGATGTCTGCCAGCGGATGCCCGACGTCGCCGCCCAGACGATCATTCATCTCGCTCAGCGCTTACACCGCCTGAACCTACAGGTCCGCGAGTACGCGATCAGCAACTTAGCCGCGCGGGTTGCCAGCCTGCTCTTTCTGCTGGCCGATGCCGATTCCGGTGAGATCAAAAGGTTCGTGCGCGTCAGCCGGATTGCGCGCGCCGTCGCTGCCGATGCGGATAAGGTTGAGCGTCTGCTCAAGGAATGGGACGCGGCGGGCACGATCCGCTATGATGGCAGGCTGATACAGATCCTGGACCAGGAGACCATCCGCAACATCGCCGGATAACGGCACAGGCTCAGTTGGCGGCAGGCTCGGTGAAATAGCTGCCGGGAACGCCTTCTGCGACCCAGCCATCAAGCCCATCGGCGTTGATTCGATACCAGAAATAACCGTCTTCGCACAGCGGGCCTTCCAGCACGTCGAAGAATGCGCCTGCCGGAACCTGCGCGATGCGTTCATTACCCGTACCGGGTCCGCTGCGCATATTGATCGGCGAGGGGTCTTCATCCAGCACACGGCCCTGTTCACCCACTACCAGACGCGGCACGGGTGCGTCAGCACAGGCCGCCGGGAGGGGCGTGGCCGTCGCCGTTGGGGTCGGCGTAAGACTGGGCGTATAGGTCGCTGTTAGCGTCGGCGTATCGGACGGCGTGGGCGTGATACTGGGTGTGTAAGTAGGCGTGATTGTCGGCGTATCACTTGGCAATGGGGTGGGTGTCACCAGACAGCTTGCGCCGACAACCGGGTCTCCCAGGCTGGCCTCGCTCGCACCGGGGATGCCCCAGATTCTGACCGTTCCGTCCGCACTGCTCGTCACCAGGAAGCGGCCATCGGGCGTGAAATCCACATCATTTATGCTGGTGACGTCACCCGGATGATCCCCTGTCAGCCGGGCCAATTCAGTGCCGGAGCAGGTCTCGGCCAGCACAATATCGCTTGAATGCGCGACGGCAAAGAGTCGTAAATCCGGGCTGAACGCGACCGGCCCCCCTCTGACCGTATAGGATGTAAACAGGATGCCGGAAAAGAAATCGTAGGCCGCAATTCTCGTTCCGTCGCTGCTCAGGATGACCTGCCCGTCACTGCTGATGTCCAGCTTGTAGCGCGTTGACCGGGGATCTCGTAGACTTTGTGTTGGGCCGCCGCGTCCCAGACCTGTAGACTGTCCAGGGTGGTCATCACCAGATAATGTCCGTCCGGTGTAAAGACAATGGACCGGCCCGTGTCCTCAAGCTGCATCAAAGCGCCGACCCGTTCTTCGGCTGCCGGGTCCCAAAGCTGCGCCGCGCCCTCGTCGGTGATGACCGCGATCCGTTGGCTGTCCGGGCTGTAGGCCAGATCGCGGACCGTTTCATCCATCTCACCCGAAAGAATCGTCTCGTCCCCTGTATCGAAGTTATGGATTATCATCGCCGGGCCACCCACTGCCGCAGCAAGTGAACGGCCATCCGGGCTGTAAGCCAGCACGTAGGCCAACGCCGGGTTGACAAAGAAGTCCGCCCTGCGTTGACCGTCAGTTAAGCCAAAGCGCACAACGGCACCGTTAAACTGGTCAGAGATGGTCGGCTGCTCAATCAGGGGCTGGTCCAGATTGATGCGACCCAGCGCAATCTCTTGTGAATCGGGGCTGATCGCCAAGTCCAACCAGGATGTGACCAGCAGCTCCGGGAAGAATTCGCCGGGCAAATCCTCGGCAATATCCCAGGTGACGACCTGACTGTAGCTGTTGACGCTGATAAGCTGGCGGCCATCCGGGTTAAACGCCAGTGAGACCACCGGCAGTATGCTGGTCGAATAATCGGCCCGGATCTCGCCTGACGCGACATCTACCAGCTTGATCGTGCCGTTACGGCTGGAGACGGCTAACAGATCGCTATCCGGGCTGAAGCTGAGCGCCTCAAGCTCCACGTCGAACAGTTCCAGATTGAGTTTTTCCTCGCCGGTTTCGGTGTCAAACAGACGCAGGATACCTGGCAGTGAAGCTGGCGCACGCTCCCAGGTGTAATGGTTCCCCTCTGCGAACAGTCTGCGCCGGGCGCGATTCCCGGTAGCGAGCCAGCGCGCGTCCGGGCTGATTGCGGTAACTGCGGGGACTGAATAACCATACATGTCGAAGGCAGGGCTGGTAAATTCGTGCAGCAGCGCGCCGTCCTCCAGCCGCCAGGTGCGATTATTATCATCGCTGTCGCTGGTGATGAACTGCGTGCTGTCGGGTGAAAATCCGATGGCTTTGATGGATTTATCACCCTTGGCGAAGACGCTGATGGGCTGCCCAATGCGGGTGGCACTGGCATCCATGTTCCAGACCCAGATACGTCCGGCCCGATGTCCAGTGACGAGCCAGCGCCCGTCCGGGCTGAATTGCAGCACTTCGGCATTGTCGAGAGGATATTCCTCGGATGAAGAACTCATCTCGGCAAGCAGCGCCCCGCTTGCCACATCCCAGACGAGGGTGCGATCATCCCGAAGGATCGCGGAGGCGGCGATCCTGCTGCTGTCGGCACTGAAGACGAACTGCCCGACAGGGGTCTTTAATCCCTCCAGCAGGCGCGGCTCGGCGCTTAAGTCGTTCGCGTCATACAGCCAGATACCCCGATCACCGGCCAGCGCCAGAATGCGGCCATCGGGCGACCAGGACGCTGAGGCGATAGAACCGCGCCCGAAGAGTCGCGCGAGCAGTTCGACCTGCGCCGCGTTTTCCGGCTGGATGACCGCTGTCTCCGGCAGGGGGAACGCATCATTTTGCGCCAGCAGCGGCAGCCCCAACATGAACCACAGTGGGATCAGCAGGAGCAATCGCCTGGCTTTCATGAGGTCTCCTTAAAATTACACCGCCGCCATCTGGGCTTGCAGCGGCAGCGTGAAGTAGAAGACGGAGCCGTGATCGGGTTCGCTCTCGACCCAGATATGCCCGCCGTGCGCTTCTACGGCCAGACGGCAGAAGGCCAGCCCCAGGCCCGCGCCGCGCGGCACGTCGCTGTGCTTGACGCGGCTGAACTTGTCGAAGATCTGGCGCTGCATGTGCTGCGGAATGCCAGGGCCTGAATCGGCCACGCTGACGCGCAGTTCGGTGTCCATCATCGCCGCGCCCAGCGTGATCTCACCGCCGTTGGGCGTGTACTTGACGGCGTTTTCCATCAGGTTTGTGACCACGCGCTGGATCATGTCGGCGTCGATCTCGACGGAGGGCAGCTCTTCGGCGATGGCGAAGTTCAGCCGCTGCTGCGATTCGGTCGCCAGGGGCTGGACCAGTTCGGCGGCGGTCGCCAGCAGACTGTGAATCGAGGTCGGCTTGCGATCCAGCACGGCCTGACCCTCTTCCAGACGCTGAATATCCAGCAGGCTTTCGACCATACGCGAAAGCTGGCGCGTGCTGCGCATTCCCAATTGGATCAGGCTGAGGACCGTGTGATTGTCGTGATTCACCAGCAGACGCCCCAGGGTGGAGAGGCTGCTGTTGATATTATGCAGCGGGCCGCGCAGATCGTGATAGACCATCGCGGACAGATCCGCGCGAAGCTGTTCGAGTTCAAGCTGCGGCGTGATGTCCTGCTCGACCCATTCGATCAGGTCACGGTCAGCGAAGCTCAGCCGCCGGGCGCGCGCCATGACCGGGATCTCGTCGTTGCTCTGGTTCCAGGCGGTGGTGCGGAACAGCACCTCGTTGCCCTCTTTGAGCGTGGCGAAGCGGTTGGAGCCAATCGGCCCGGTGCCCATGCGGTGAATGGTGCTGATGTGCAGTTGAATCATTTTGTCGTGCGGATAGCCGAAGAACTCGCAGGCTTTGCGGTTGGCATCCACCACCTGGCCGTCCAGGTCGGTTAACACAATCGGCACGATGGTGTCGTTAAACAGCCACTTGTAGCGCTCCTGGCTGGCACGGGTGCTGCTGAGTTCGACGGCGTTGGCGATGGCGGCGGTGGACATATTGGTGATGGCTTCCACCATTGCCAGCATCTCGGCGTCGAAATAATCCACCGAATCGTGCAGCAGGATCATGACCCCATGAACGACGTTGTTCTTCTCCAGCGGCACGCCCACCGCCGAGCCAGTCTGCGGCAGGCCCATGTCGTCCGGGATCTGCGGCCAGCGCGGATCGGTGGCGATGTCGCGGATGACGATAGTGCGGCGGCTGTGATGAATGAAGCCGATCAGGCCCCGGTTAATCAGCAGGTTCCACAGGCTGCGTTCCATCTCCGGGTCGCCGGTTGCGCCCAGGATGAAGGCATTTTGAATGCGGTTGTCGGAATCAAACGTGACCATGCTGCCGTAGACGGCGCTGACCGCTTCGCCGCTCATCGACAGGACGGTCTGGAGAATCGCCTGGACATTCATCTCCTGGTCGTGCAGGGCACGGGCGATCATGTACAGCGATTCCAGGCGTTTGCTTTCGCTGATGCTCATAGGCTGTTGATCCATCGTATCAAGACGAATGCCGGTCGATAACGGCATGAATCAGGCGCTGGAAGCTGCGTTTGGGGTCTCTGGAATCATAGGGCAGGCTTTCCAGGCTGACGAGTTCGGTGGGCAGAGTTTCGACCGCCTGATAAGCCACCGGCAGGACGATCTTCTCGCGGTTGATGAAGTAGCGGTAGGCCAGCCGCACGTAGCTGGAATTCGAGCGCGGCGGGCGACATAATCAGCAGCATCAGTTCGCATTCCTGAAGCGCCTGTTCGATGGCCGTTTGCCAGTCGTCGCCGCCCTGGGCCAGGTATTGATCTACCCAGACCTTGATCCCGGCGTCTTGCAGGGCCAGCGTCAGCGGCGCGACGACCTGTTCCCAATCGCTGCGCGCGTAGGCGATAATCACGTGGTTGAGAAGCGCGCCCTGTCGCAGGCCGGTTCCCAGCCTGGATGTCTTGCGCGGCTGGGCAAACTTCACCTTTCGTTCCTGCGTCTCGGATCTTCGAAAGCTTGGCATCCGTCAGCGGTTCGGCGGGCGCAGTATCCTTGCTGATGCGGCGGCGGGCTTCTTCAGTGTCCTGGATGTAAAACAGGCGTACCGCCGTCCCCAACTCGATGACGTCGAAGACGGTCAGGACTTTGCTATCGACCACCGGCGCACCATTGACCATCGTGCCGTTGGTGGACCCCAGGTCCTTGAGTGTGTAGCCGTCGCCGGGGCCGCGTACAAGCTGTAGATGCCAGCGGCTGACCTCCGGGTCCTGGACGACAATCTGGTTAGACAGGTCGCGGCCTATGCTGATGGTGTCTGCGTCGAGCGAATAGAAACGCCGGGGGATCGGGCCGATCTCGACGGCCAGGGCGAAGCGGGTAGACATCTCAATCGGGATGATTTTATGGTCGGCGCGGGGTTCTGATGCTGAGTTCTGGTCGTATTCCAGCGTGATCGTTTCACCCAGTTCGATGCGCTGACCATCCTGGATAAGGCGGTTGGCAAAGACCCGCTGGCCGTCGATGAAGGTCCCGTTGGTCGAATCCAGATCGCGGATCTCGTAGTCCGACTCTTTACGCAGCAGTTGGCAGTGCTGGCGGCTTACGTCGGTATCGTTGACCACAATATCATTTTCGGACGAACGTCCAATCGTGATGACCGCTTTATCCAGTTCGTAAACTTTACCGGCGTCTGGTCCGCGCCGGATAGTTAAGCTTGGCATGGTCGCTGTGCTCGTGCAAGTACACGCTGATTATAGATTCTATCTTAACGCCAAAGCGAATAGTTCACCAAGAAGAAATCCAGCAGGTGAATGAACCCGAACAATAGCGCCCGCTGTTTGATGCTTTACCTTGTCCCCTATGTTGGAGAAGGGGAGAAACCCGATATTGAAAGTCCCCTCTCCAAACGGAGAGGGGATTTAGGGCTGAGGTTAAAAGAACATAACGCAGGTTGTCGTGCCATCCCACATCAGGGCGTGGCCGTCACTTCGGGCGTGGCCTCAGCCGTCGATTCGGCGTCAAGCGTCCCGATGACTGCTGTGACCGTCATGTTGGCGGACATGGTCGCCGTCGCCTGCTCGACCTCGCTCAACGGGTTGAGCGTCGCGGTTGCGGTTGCGGTCGCCGTTGGCAGCGGTGTGTAAGGTGGCACAGCAACCAGATTGGTGATCGCCGTGACACTGCTGCTGACGACCAGGTAGACCGTATCGGTCTTGTCGCCCGGCTGCACGTAGTAGCGGCTGCTGCCCGGATTTTGCCCGCCGACGTTTAGCGTGTAGCTGTTGTCATCGGTGGTCGTGACTTCGACGGTAAAGGCCGGTGCATCCAGGCCAAAATCGGCCAGATTCTCGCCATCACCGGCAAAACCGGTCACGGCTTGCAGGGTGGCAACGTTGTTCGCCGCTGTGGCCGCCTTATCTTGATCGACGGTGCGGCTGTCATCCGCCGCCGTGCCGCTGACGGTCCAGGCAGCGCTGGCATCGTCCCGCGCGAGTTCGACGACAGAGTCGTCGCTGGTATTGGTCACTTTCAGGCTGAGGATATTGTCGGCGCTCAGGTCGGCAAATAAAGGTCCCCCGGCCTCAAAGGTAGGTGTAGCCGTCGTCGCAGTCACAAGCAGATTATTGTTGTTCACGACGATGACAGCAATGATAACCAGCAGGCTGATGACCAGCAGGATCAGGGTTCCTCGATTCAAGCGCATGAAAAACTAACCTCCTTGTTGCGCGTTTTCGCGGCTATTCCACCACACCAGCAGGCCCAGACCCAGGATGCCGAAGGGCAGCAAGATGAACGAGATTAAGTTGATTGTCCCCATCGTACTCTCGTCAGCGACGATGGGCGTGTCCTGAAGGCTCTGCGCGCTCTGGACACTGGTACGGCTCAGAAACTCGCCGAGTTGGAAGCCTGTAGCCCAGGTCATGCTGTTGATGGTCGTCAGGAGATTGTCATAGGCCTGGGAATAGCCGTTGGAGGCCATCGACACGCTGCCTACCAGGACGACTTTGGCTCCGGTCGCCGAATTTTCAGCGGCGGCGATGAGCGGGAAGGGGCCTACCGGGTCGGTGTCGGTCTGGATGGCCGGGTTTTCTTGCCCGTTATCCGTGCCGGTGAAGGCGAAGAGGTCGGCAAAGTTGGATTTCGAATAGGAGGACGGACTCGACTTCACCACTGCGGTGACATCCACGTTTTCCGGCGGTGTATCCGAGACCGAGAGACTGTGCGTGAAGTTCATCAAAATGCTGGGCCGCGCGTCGAGATTCTCGGTGATGGGATGCGTGGCGAAATCCGTCGCAATGGGCGAATAGGCCGATTGGTAGGCCTGCTGGAAATCCAGCACCACGTCGTCGTTGAAGCGCAGGCCGAAATTCGACCAGAGATAATCGTTGAGGGCCGGGTCAGCGGCCAGATCCACCTGATCCGCTTCGCTGCGGTTGCCGCCAAAGATGATGACGTGGCCGCCGTTATCCAGGTAATTGGTCAGGGCGTTGCGTTCCTCTTCCAGCAGCGGGGTATCGCCGCCAGGGATCACCATCACCTCGCCATCAAGATTAGGATCGTTGAGCGTGATCGGGCTGTCCGGGGCGGTGAGATCGACCATGGAGACTTCTTGCGTGTCCCAGTTGAGCCGGTCTTTCAGGATACCGCCGACGATTGACAGGCTGTCCGGTTGGCCGCTGCTGCCCTGAAGCGACAGGCCGCCGTTGACGGTCATGAAGTAGGCGTTAACGTTGCCAGAGATCGAGGCCTGGATGATGGCGTTCGTCAGGTTGTCCTGGGCGGTGGCGCTGGCCGACGAATTTGGCGAACTGAAATCGACCAGGTTGCCGCCTTCGGTGTCGATGTCGCCGCTGTCGGTCAGGTTGCCGACGTAGATCTGCCCCTGCCGCTGGTAGCCGACAGCGTTGGCGAGCGCCGGGTTGCGGTCAGGATCGACAAACTGGTAGCTGATCTTGCCCGCACTGGCCTGGACATAATCGTCAAACAGCAGGCCGTCGCGGTCCTGTTGGCCCGCCATTGCTGGGCCGTAGAAGGCGATCAGGCGCACCGGGGGGACTGTCGGGTCCGATCCCAGGGCGGTGATGGCCTCGCGGGCGGAATCTGTCAGCGAGAAATCGTCGCGCTGAGTCAGGTCCCAGCGCAGGTTGGCGCCGCGCACCAGAACGTAGATCGCCATCAGGGCCAGGATCACCACAGCGCTAACAATGATGCTCGTGCCGCCGAAGCGCAGGGTGCGCCCGGTCAGCAGCGCCCTGGCCTGATCGGGAGCCATCAAGGCCCAGGCCAGCAGCGACAGGACCATAATCCCCAGCCCACCCCAGCCGACGACGGTAAAGGTCGGCTGCAAGAGCGCGGCAATGGTGACGATCAGGCCGATGAGGGCCACGATCAGCAGGTAGTAGGGTGGAATAATCGGTTGTTCTTGTTTCGGGTGTCATCCTCATGCCCTCCAGCGACGGGTTTCGACAAGCCGGGTGGTGATAAAGATTGCCCCGACGATCATACACAGGAAATAGACGACGTCTTCGGCCCGAATCACGCCGCGCAGCATGGTTGCGTTGTAGTGTGCTTGCAGGCCGATCTCGCGGATAAAGCTGGCTGCTGGTGAACTGCCCTGCTGGCCCGCGAACAAGACTGCGGCCACCTCGGTCAGGTAGAGGACAAGGATCGTCGCCGCGCTCAGGAAGGCCGCGACGATCTGATCTTCGGTCACGGCGGACCAGATCATGCTGATCGCCAGCACGGCCCCGCCATAAAGCCAGGCCCCGAAGTAAGCGCCAATAGCGACGCCTTGATCGGGCACGCCGACGATGGCGAACAGCAGCGTAATACACCAGCGAGAGCAGCAGCAGGACTGTGTAATAGGCCCAGGCGGCCAGGAACTTGCCGATGATGAAGTTGCGCTCGTGCATCGGCAGCGTCATCAGGACTTCCAGCGTCCCTTCGCGGCTTTCCTCGGCCAGCAGACGCATGGTCAGCAGCGGCGCGATCAGGAACATGAGGAAGGTCAGCATATTCGGGGCATAACCGGCCTCAGCAGGGTACTGGCCGTTGGCCTGTGAGATGTAGCTGCTGAACAGCACGCTGAGGAACATGAACAGCGCGAAGGCGATGGCATAGGCGACCGGCGAACGAAAATAAAGCGCCAGTTCGCGCTTGAAAACAGCCAGTGTACTACGCATCCTCAGCCTCGCTTTCTGTCACAGGGGCTTCGACAACCTCGGCTTCTGCCGGGGCCTCGTCGCTTTCCTCAGCCGGCGCATTGTGCCGGAAACCCGCGACCTCCAGGAATATATCTTCGAGCGTGACCGCCACTGAGCGCAGTTCGATCAAGTCCCATTGATGGGCCGTCACCGCCCGCGCGATTTCCGGGCGTGGATCGACGGCTGCGCTGGCTGGGGTCACGGTGATTGTTTCGCCTTCCAGATTAACGTGAGCCACACCGGGCAGGGCCTCGATTACCGGCAGGACCTCCTGCGACGGCGCGTCCACCCGCAGCACAACCGGGCGACCGCTTTCGAGTTCGCTGCGCAGCGTGCTGGGTGCCCCCTGGGCCATAATCTCGCCCCGGTTGATAATCACCACGTTGTCACAGACTTCTTCAGCTTCAGAGAGGATATGCGTGCTGAACAGCACGGTATGGTCCTGGCCGAGTTCGCTCACTAAGGAGCGCAGCTCAAGCACCTGGAAGGGGTCCAGGCCGATAGTCGGTTCATCCAGAATCAAGACTTCCGGGTTATGCACCAGCGCCTGCGCCAGGCCCACGCGCTGCCGCATCCCTTTGGACAGCGTGCGAATGCGGCTGTTGCTGCGTTCTTCCAGGCCGACTCGCTCGATGACTTCATCAACTCTAGTTGATCTATTGGGGACACCACGAATTTCACTGATAAACATGAGATAACCATAGATGGTCAGGTCCCGGTAGAGCGGGACGCTTTCGGGCAGATAGCCCACACGCTGCCGCACCGCCATGCTGTTTTCGAAGACATCAAAGCCCGCGACGATGGCCGTGCCGGAGGTTGGCGGCATGAAGCCGGTCAACATGCGCATCGTCGTCGTCTTGCCTGCCCCGTTCGGTCCCAGGAAGCCTGTGACCTGTCCCGGTTCGGCGTGAAACGACACCGCGTTGACAGCCGTAACCGCGCCGTAACGCTTGGTTAACTGGTCAACTTCTATCATAAGAAGCTCCTCTCTGTGCTGCACAGTTAGGAATTTGCGGGAGACTACTGCATTTGCATAAGAATCAGATGTACAATGCCTGAGTCTCAGCTTAATCCAGCCGGGTATTATAGACCCGTTTCGAAAACTTGTCGGGGGTGAGTATTGGCGGCAGGCACTCTGTCAACATGGTGGATCACAGTGAATCGCTGTGTGAAACGATCACCCCTCCCTAAATCCCTCCCCGAATTCGAGGAGGGACTTCAAAAGACTGGCAGCAACTTCGCCTTCAGCTAGATATAAGGGCTAGGTATGATCGGACAGGGATCATGCTGGTCGGGTTAGCCTGGGAAGGGCGCTGTATTCCCCTGGCCTGGCGGACTTACCGGGCCAACTCCGCCGCAGCGTATCCCGCTGAGGGGCAGGTGAAGATGATTGAGCACTTGCTCAAACAGGTCAAAGCGGGACTCCCCGAGGGCGTTGAGGTGCTGCTGCTGGCGGATCGCGGGATTGGCACCTTGCCCGACCTATGTCGCGCCGTCGCGGCTTTAGGCTGGCACTATCTGTTTCGGGTGACCTGTCAAACCAAGGTGCTCACTGATTGGGGAGCCTTGACGATTGCGCAACAAGTCCAACCCGGCGAAATCTGGGCCGCTCAGGGCAGGGTGTTCAAACAACGCGGGCAAATCCCGGCTCAGGCGCGCGCCTTATGGTCGCCGGGCTATGATGAACCCTGGGCCTTGGTGACCAATGATGACCGCCTCACCGGCCATGAATACGCCCGCCGCAATTGGCAGGAGCAAAGCTTCCGGGATTTGAAGACTGGCAGCGAGTTCTCCCTTCCCCTGAATTCGGGGGAAGGGCCGGGGATGGGGGTAGGATAGCTTGCAGCAACGGCAGCGAATTGCGTTCTATACCCTGACTATCCTAACGATTCTGCTCTATCTGGCGCTGCGTCTGCACCAGCTGATGGCCCTGCCCCTGTTCATCGACGAGACGCTGCACGCCGAGCGGGCCATTTCGGTCTGGCAGGGCAGCGCGCTCTACTTTGGCAGCAACGGCAAGCTGCTCAGTTCCTGGTGGGTGGCGCTGTTCTATCCTTTCCCGCCCTGGCCCTGGCTGCTGCGCGGGGCCGTCCTGCTGCTGACCCCGCTGAGTGTGGCGGCGGCGCTGACCCTGGCGAAGCGCATTTTCGGCCTGCGGGCGGCGCTGTATACCGCGCTGCTGCTGGTCGTCGCGCCCATGCTCTTCTTCTTCGACCGCATGTCCCTGGCCGATACCACCCTGACCCCGCTGTTGACCGTCTTCGTCCTCAGTCTGGTGCATCTGCTGATGGCGCGGCGCGTGATCCGCTGGCGAGCGGTCGTCTGCGGGCTGGCGCTGGCTGCGGCGGTGATGGCGAAGGCGACGGCCCTGGCGATTCTGCCGCTGCCGCTGATCGCGCTCTGGCTGCTGCCGCGCGGCTGGTCCCTGCTCGAACGGCTCAAAGCGCTGCTATGGATGGCAGGCGCGGCGCTGCTGCCCTGGATTCCGCTGCTGATCGCGCTGCGCATCCGCCATGTCGATTTCCTGGGTGTGCCGACCAGCCAACACAGCGCCAGCGGAAGCCTGCTGGACCTGGAACGCATCGCTCAGAATACGAACTTCTTGCTGGATGGAATGATCCACTGGTTCGGCGCTGCTGCCGCTGCTGATCGCCCTGATCGCCGTGCTGATCGCCGTCGTCTATCGTCCGCGCCGGGGCCTGCTGCTGGCGATGGCGGTGGGCGGTCCGGCCCTGGCTTACGTGCTGACCGGCGATATTTCGCTCTCGCTGCGCTACTGGCTGGCGCTGATTCCGGCGGCGCTGGTGCTGGTGGCGGGCGGATTGTCCCTGCTGAGCGAGCGGCTGCGCGTCCCGGCGCTGATTCCGGCGGTGGGCTGCTGCTGTGGGCCGGGTTTTTCGCGCTGCCCTTTATCCAGACGGCCTACACCGCGCCGGAGTCGCTGCCGCTGGCCGACAAGGACCGCCTCGAATACATCACGTCAGACGCGGCGGGCACGCGCATCCCGGATCTGGCGGCCTATCTCACGGACATGGCCCGGCAGCAGGGCGGATCGCTGCGCGTCACCGGGGCCATTAGCCAGTGCTACGGCCTCTCGCTCTATCTGCCTGCGCGACAGCGGCGTCGTGCTGGACTGTCCCTCATTTCGGGGCCATCGACGGGCGCGCGGCGCGGCTGGAAGATCATCTGCTGGCGGAGCCTCCTGACCTGGTGATCTTCGAGAATCCCGGTCCGGTGCTGGCGGCCGACATGACCCGGCTGACGCTCGACCCGCTGGCCGATTTTCCGCGTCCGAGAGGATTAGTGACGATCACGGTGTATCATATGGCAAAAGGAGGATGAGCGATGAAACGTCAAACACTGTTCGTCCTGCTGTTGAGCCTGATCTTCGCCCTGCTGATTAACCTGATTGACCAGCGCGCTACGGAGGTCCAGGCGACGCTGATGGTGCTGCTGCCGCTGTGCTTCCTGCTGGGCCTGCTGCATCCGCGCCGCGCCTGGCTCTGGGCGCTGATTATCGGCCTGAGCCTGCCCTTTACCGCGCTGCTGTCGCTGGCGACCGGCTGGTTCCCCTTGCAAGAGATTCCCACGCCGCCCTATGCTGCGCTGATCGCGCTGATCCCGGCCTTCATCGGCGTCTATGCTGGGGTGCTGGCGCACATGCTCCTGAAATCCGCGACCGGCGTGAGCCAATCCTCCGCCTGAGGTCGCGTATTCAAACGCCCCTGATCGTGATGTTTCTGCCCCAGCACTAAAATGCCGGGCAATAAATTAACCGGCAAATATCCATCAGGATTCAAAGACCATAAGTCCCAGCGGGACTTGGGATATTGCCGTCGAATTCATTCGGCGGCAGTGGCAGCCCTCAGAACCCAATCGTCGCCGTCGGATTCTGCGGCACGTCCAGGTAGCGGATTTCGAAGTGCAGGTGCGGGCCAGAGGAATTGCCGGTGCTGCCAACCGCGCCGATCACCTGCCCGGCGTTGACCAACTGGCGGCAGCCGACGTTGATGGCGCTCAGGTGGCCGTAAAGCGTGCTGAAGGGACCGTGCGACAGCACAATGGCGTTGCCATAGCCCCAACTGTTCCACCCGGCGAAGATCACCACGCCGCCGTTGGCCGCCATGACGGGCGTACCAATGGGTGCCGCCAGATCGATGCCGGTATGCCAGGAACTGAAGCCGCGTGTGATCGTGTAGCTGCTCATCGGGTTGCGCCAGTAGGTCCCGCTCACGTTGGGGACCTTGCCGCAGCTTCCCGCTTCACCGGGCGCAAAGTTGACGAAATTCCCGCCGCTGGTGCTTTCGCCACCCTCACGTTCGACCGTTGGGTTCCAGGAGATTTGCTCCGCCTCGCCGCCGGGAATCACGATCTGTTCCCCGCTGGGCAGGACGGTATCCGGCGAGACGCCGAACAACTGATTATAAGGGGAATCGATCACCACATAGGGGTCGGTAATGCCGTAGGACGCGGCGATCTCGGCAATGGTCTTGCTGCCGATCACCGTATGGTAGACACCGTCCACCGGCAGAATGTTGAGCGTCTGGCCGGGACGCAGGCCCAGGATCACGCGCCGGTCGTTGGACCAGGCAATCGTCTCCGGCTGGAGACCGAAGCGTTCGGCAATGCTGAAGACGGTATCGCCCTTGACGACAGTATACTGGATCACATTGCGGCGGGGCCGGTCAGGGATCAGCGTGAAGGGGTCGTAATTATTGCGCACCACCTGGAACGAGCCGCCGGACTCAGCCTGATTGACCGGGCTGTTCAGCAAGGCGTCGATCTGGTCCGGGCTGAGGGTCGGCAGCAGGTCGGTAGGCACGGTAATGGCGAAAGGTGTCTCGCTGGGCACTTCGGCCACTACCTGCGTGGGTTCGTCCGTCTGGGTTGGCGCGGGCAGGGCCGTGTCTTCGGGCGTGCTGGCTGGCATCAGCAGCAGGAAGGCTGACGCAATCGTCAGCGCTGCGGCCCCCAGCAGGCAGATCAGGCCGACAAGCCGCCGCCATGCGGGCAGGGTCTCGCCGCGAATACTCCGTGTCGGGCTGGTATCATCCAGGTGATGGGGTGGTTCTTCAATCGACATACCGCGTCCTCGTTATAGCCCCCCAACCGGGGCATGGTAGCGGACTCTGGCGGAATCGGCAAGAGTGAGAGTATAGTCGCTGTCAGCGCCGCATGAAGGAACAGGATGAATGATGACTAGTTCAAA
The DNA here is from genome assembly GCA_963772595.1 of uncultured Chloroflexia bacterium. GTDB lineage: Bacteria > Chloroflexota > Anaerolineae > Aggregatilineales > Phototrophicaceae > CAVYXZ01. The sequence goes on from CAVYXZ010000008.1 coordinate 97,739, forward strand.
AATTGTCAGGATGGAGTGGGGCATTGTCGAGAGCCAGCGGCCCCGTGAAGCGCGCTGCAACGCGCGCCTGGGTGTGCATGGCAGTGTGATCCGTGATCCGCTGCTGCGGTTGACGACCGATGACGGTCTCAGCGGCATGGGTTGGTCGCGGGTCTCGCGCGAGGAGGCCGAGGCCTTCCTGGGCCGCGAGATCGACAGTTTAATTAGCGTCGCAGCGGGGGCCGTGCCGGACGCGCGCAAGATCGAATTCGCCCTGTGGGATTGGCTCGGCCAGCAGAGCCAGCGCCCGGTTTATGCCCTGGCCGCCGAATATGCCGGGAAGCCGGTCCCGGCTGAACATCGCGCCCCCTGCTACGATACCTCGCTCTATATTGACGATCTGCACCTGGAGTCAGACGAAGCGGGCGCGGCACTGATCGCCGACGAAGCCCTGGCAGGACAGGGCACGCGGGCATACGGCCTTCAAGATCAAGATCGGGCGCGGGGCGCTGCACATGCCGCTGGAGGCCGGGATACAGCGCGACATCGCTGTGATCCGGGCCGTGCGCGATGCGGTCGGGCCGGAAGCGTGCATCATGATCGACGCCAACAACGGTTACAACTACAACATTACCCGGCAGATCCTGAGCGCGACGGCGGCGGCCAATCTGTACTGGTTTGAAGAGCCGTTTCACGAGGACGCTGTGCTCTACCGCCATCTGCGCGACTGGCAGCACGAAGAAGGCCTGAATGTCTTGATCGCCGATGGTGAAGGGGCGGCGGACCCGCGCCTGATGGAGTGGGCACACGAGGACCTCATCAATGTGGTGCAGTACGATCTGCGCGACATCGGCTTCACGCGCTGGCTGGAGGTGAGCCAGCAGCTTGACGCCTGGGATCGGATCAGCGCGCCGCACAACTACGGCAGTAATTTCGGCAATCATGCCACCGCGCATATCCGGGCCGCGATGGACAATTTCTCCTTTGTTGAGTGGGATCACGGCACGAACGGATCTGTGGGATAACTCCGGTTATGCGATCAGCGAGGGCGAGGTCCAGGTCCCCAACGCGCCCGGCTGGGGCCTCACACTGGATGAGGGCCGCTGGAATGCTTGTGTCGAGGACGAGGGATTCCAGCTCAGTTTGTAGCTGCGCAGCCCAGGTCCAGCCCTTCCAGGCCGAACTCACGGATTTCGAGATCGCGTCAGTGGACGAACTTCGCGGTTAGCGCAGGTCCAGGCCACCAGTTCTTCGGGCAAGTCGTTGCGCCATAAGCGCAGGGTGCCGTCCTGGGAGCCAGAGAGGATTTGCGTGCCATCTGGCGAAAAAGCTACACTCTGCACGAGGTCTTCATGGCCTGCGATGCTGCAAATCAGGGTGCCGGTTTCAACGTCCCATAGTCGCAGTGTCCCATCGTTAGACCCGGAGAGAATCTGCTTTCCGCTTGGAGAGAAGGCCAGGCTCGTTACTTCGAACATTGGGCCGCTGAAGCTGCGGATCAGATTTCCGCTCGTTGTATCCAGGAGGTTCACGGTGGCACTGCTGGCTCCGATAGCAATCTGCTTGCCATCCGGGCTAAAAGCCAGGCTGCTCACTGCGCCCTCATGACTTGCAAAGCTGCGGATCAACGTGCCGGTGGTGACATCCCATAGACGCACTGAGGCGTCGATGGACCCAGAGGCAAGCTGGCTGCCATCCGGGCTGAAAGCCAGACTATGTACTGCACCCTCGTGCCCTGTGAAGCTGCGGATCAACGTGCCGGTGGCTGCATCCCACAACGCTACTGTGTTGTTATCAGAACCGGACGCAATCTGCTTGCCATCCGGGCTGAAGACCACAATCCATACGCGGTCCTCACTGCCGCTGATGCTGCGAATCAATGTGTTGGTTTCTGCATCCCATAAGTCCAGTGTCTTGTCGAAAGACCCGGAGAGAATCTGGCTGCCGTTGGGCGAAAAGGTGACGCTTTCTACCGTGCCGGTGTGACCGCTGAAGCTGTGGATCAAGCTGCCGCTCGCGCTATCCCACAGCCGCAGCGTCTTGTCTTCAGAGCCAGACAGAATCTGGCTGCCATCCGGGGAGAAAGCCACACTGGTTACGCCGCCCTCATGACCGTCGAAGCTGTGGATTAAATCAGCGTTCACGGAATCCCACAACCAGAGGCTTTCATCAAGAGACCCGGAGAGGAACTGGCTGCCGTCAGGTGAGAAGGCCACGCTCAAGATTCGATCCGCATGACCGGTGAAACTGCGAATCAGGCTGCCGCTGGCGGTATCCCACAGCCGTAGCGTATTGTCTTCAGAGCCGGAGAGGATTTGACTCCCATCGGGCGAGAAGGCCACGCTCGTCACCCGACCCGCATGGCCGCTGAAAATGCGAATCAGGCTGCCGCTGGTCGCATCCCACAGCCGCATTGTGGCGTCAAAATACCCGCCGAGTACCTGAGTGCCATCGGGCGAGAAGGCCACGCTCCGTATCCCGATGTCCTGGCTGCCGAAGCGGCGAATGAGCGCGCCGCTGGCAGTATCCCACAACCGCAGCGTGCCGTCTTGTGACCCGGAGAGTATCTGCTGACCATCAGGGGAGAAGGCCACGCTCCAGATACTGGCCTCATGGCCGGTGAAAGTACGGATCGACGCGCCGGTGGCTGCATCCCACAGCCGCAGCACGCCATTGGAGGACCCGGAGAGCACCATGTCCCCATTGGGGGCGAAGGCCACGCTCCGCATCGCGCCGTCGTCGCCACTCAAGACGCGAATGAGTCTGCCGCTGGCGGTATCCCACAGCCGCAGTGTGCCATCGTCAGATCCAGAGAGTACCTTCGTGCCATCAGGCGAGAACGCCTCAGACACGACCTCGGCCTCATGGCCGCTCAAGATGTGGATCAGGCTGCCGCTGGCAGCGTCCCACAGCCGCAGGGTAAAGTCGGTAGACGCGGAGAGCACCCATTTACCATCCGGGGAAAAAGCCACCGCTGGCACGACCCCTTCATGGCTGACAAAGCTGCGGCGTGGACCCGGCGCATAGGCCAGCTGCTCCAGCATCCCCTGGGCATAAATCGGTGGATCTGGCAAGGCGACTTGATTGGCAACCAGCGCGAAGGTGATGCCGTCCACCTGACTGTGTTCGTTGACCTGGAGCGCTCGTTGGGCCAGTTGCAGCGACAGGACGTCTTTATTGACTTCATTCAATGTGGATTGAGCATTCTGGACCAGAACAACAGTGGCAATTACGGCCACGACGATCATCGCGCCCAGGATAATGGTCGCCCGGCCCAGATTCTGCACCCGGCGCGCGACCGCCTCATCGCGGGCACGCTGGGCCGCTTCTTCGCGCAGACTGGTCTCTAAAAAGTTGCGTTCGGCCTCGTTCTGCGTCAGTTCGGTGGCTTCGCTCCACTCCTCGAACTGGGTCAGGCGCGCGCCGGAAGCCAGATAATCGCGGTTGCGCCCTGACGCTTCCCATTCCGCTGTCGCGGCGGTCAGACGGCGCTGGATGCGCAGATCGTCGCGGCTGGCTTCGATCCACTCGTGCAGACGTTCCCAGGTGCGGATCAGCGCCTCATGCGCCACTTCGACGGTCGGCCTGCGCGTGACCGGATCGCGGTCGAAGGTCAGCAGGCGGTACTGACCGTAGATTTCAATCACGCGGTCCATCGCCTCAGTCCCGCCGATCTCACTGCGGCGCACCCGGCGGCGCGTGTCTTCGGTGCCTTCACCCAGGGTCACCAGCCGCAGGAACAACTGGCGGATGGCCTCCTGCCCGGCAGAGTCGGCCCCGTGGTAAAGTTCATCGGCGCGGCGGGCCAGCGCCCCGGTGACACCGCCGATGTCATGGTAAGTTTGTAAGGTGAGGATGCGCCCGCGTCTGCGCTCGAACAACTCGGTCAGGGCATATTGCAGCAGCGGCAGCGTGCCCGGCTGCTCGCCCACATCGTCGATAATCGTCTGGGTCAGACCGGGTTCAAGGGTCATCCCAATTCGTTTAACAGGACCGAGAATAGCATGACCCAGGTCCGTTGCCGAAAGTGGCAGCACGACCTCGGTGCGGCGGCGCATCAGTTCGCCCAGCGCCTCGTATTGCAGCGGGCGGTCGTAGAAATCCGCGCGAATGGTAACGATCACACGCATACGGCTCTGTGGATCCAGCAGGGCGGCGCGCAGGCTGTTGAGAAAATGGACGCGCGCGGCCTCGTCCTCCACCTGGGTGAACAACTCCTCGAACTGATCGATCACCAGCACCAGTTCGATCTCATCCCCAGCGGGCAGAATGCGCTTGATGGCCCGCAGCAGGCCTTCTTCGTCTTCGCTTAACTGCTGGCGCAGGCTCTCCGGCGGGTTGACCGCCACGCGCAGCAGGGCCGCTTCGAGTTCGACCAGCGGGTTCGCGCCGGGGAACATCTCGCTGATAAACCAGTTGTCAGAATCAGGCAGCGCCCCCTGGCGCAGACGCGGCATCAACCCGGCCTTGACCACGCTGGATTTCCCGCTGCCGCTGGGGCCGACGACGGCCAGGAAACGATCTTCGGGGACCTCAATCTCCAGGCGCTCTAGCAGCCGGTCGATCAACTCGTCGCGGCCAAAGAAGTCGTCGGCATCGCCCTCACGGAAGGCGCGCAGGCCTTTGTAAGGGTTCTTCAAATCGTCGGTGCTGTCAACGATTGTGCCGCCTTCTAATCGCTTGAGTTCTGCCGGGCTGAACTCAATAGACGGCGCATCCTGGTTTTGCGTGAGGGTCAGGGCTTGCTTGAAAGCTAGAGTCAGGCTGATGACATCGGGGTAGCGCTCTGTTGGGTCTTTGGGTGTAGCGATTTGCAGTACTGCGTCGAGTGCCTCGGGCATCTCTGGCATGTACTCGCGTACCGATGGCAGCGGGGCAGTTGTATGCTTCAAGACCAGCTCATACAGTTGACCAGAATAAGCTGGGCGGCCCGTAATCATCTCATAGAGCAGCAGACCCAGGTTGTAGATGTCCGTTTGGGGCGTGACCGGCTGGCCCGTAAATTGCTCTGGCGCAGCGTAATTGGGTGTAAGTACACCCTCAATCGTCGGGTTTACGGCGCGCTCGTCCATGACCTTAGCGATGCCAAAATCCGCCAGATAGGCATTCAGGTCTTCATCCAGCAGAATGTTAGCGGGCTTCAAATCCCGATGAACTACGCCGTTGCGGTGGGCGACTTGCAGGGCCCCACCAATCTGGTCCAGCACCTGCGTCACCCGCTCCAGTGCTATCGGACCGCGCTCGATCAGGTCTTCCAGGCTGCCGCCGCGCAGATAGCGCATGACCAGGAAGGCTCCATCGGCATCGCGCCAGTAATCAAACAGGGGAACAATGTGGGGGTGTTCGAGCCGGGCGACTAACTCGGCTTCGATTTCGAAACGGCGGATAAACTCGGGCTGGTTGGCGTACTGTGGCAGGATGACCTTAATCGCCACTTCGCGTTTGAGCAGGGGCTGTGCGGCGCGGTACACTTCGCCAAAACCACCACCGCCGAGCAGTCCCTGGAATTCATAGCCTTTGATACTTCTGCCTTCGAGACCTGTCATGACGCTGTGTCTGACCAAGTGATGGGTGAATGTCGCGCCCGTAGAGAAAATACAATCGGGCATAAATTATCTCTCATAATAAGATTGTAGTCGACAACTGCCATATTGCACCTTGTGATCCTAAACTGTGTCCTCCAGCCACTATCGTATTTCTCTTGTTTTCCTGGGAACCAATCCCGCCGCCCGGACGTCTTATGACCATAGACGGTATTTTGGGAGGCTTTCTCATGAACAAACGACACACCACCTTACTGCTGTTCGTCGTGCTGATGCTCATGGGCGTCGGCGTTACCCAGGCTCAGGTCATCATGCCGCCGGTGCGGCGGCGGCGTCTTCACCGATCCCGACTGGCTCAAGGTCGATTACCACCGCGTCAACGTGACGCATTGAGAACCAGATCGCCACGACCGAGGTCGATATGCAGTTCAGCAACGAGGGCGAGCGTCTGGCGGAGGGAACCTTCATTTTCCCGCTGCCACAGGGCGCGGCGGTCGATCAGTTGACCATGTGGGTCGATGGACAGGCCATTGACGCCAAGATTCTGCGGGCAGGCGAAGCGCGCGGCATCTACAACGAAATCGTGCGCCAGTACCGCGACCCGGCCCTGCTGGAATACATCGGCAGCGACATGATCCAGGCCAATATCTTCCCCATCCCGCCGGGCGATACGCGCCGCATCCAGATCCGCTACGGGCAGGCGCTGACGGTCGATAATGGCTTGATTAACTACACTTATCCGATGAAGACGACCGGCGACCGGCTGGTAAAAGAGATGAGCATCTCCGTCAGTGTCTCCGGCAGCGATCCGATCAGCAATATTTATTCGCCCAGTCACCCTATCGCCATCAGCCGCGCGCATAACGATGACACCAGCTTCACGGCGGGTTTCGAGGCCAGCAATTACCGCCCCGAAAGCGACTTCAGCCTGTTCTACGGCATCGCCACCGACACGATTAACGTCAACCTGCTGACCTACCGCGAGAGCGCCAACGAAGATGGTTTCTTCATGCTGATGGTGCAGCCGCCGGTTGAGGTGGACGCGGACGCGGTGATCCCCAAAGACGTGATCGTCGTGCTGGATCAATCCGGCAGTATGGACGGCGAAAAATGGGATCAGGCCCGCGATGCGGCAGGGCTGGTATTGCAGCATCTCAACTCGCGCGACCGCTTCAACCTGATCCTGTTCAGCACCGGCTGGCGCTTGTTTAGCAATTCGATGCAGAATCCCGACCAGGCGGACGCAGCCATCAACTGGATACAAGGTCAGGACGCGGCAGGCGGCACCGACATCAACGGCGCGCTGCTGAGCGCTTTCGACATGGTTGGCGAGCGGCCCACGACGATCTTGTTCCTCACCGACGGCCTGGCGACCGAGGGCGAGACCGAGACCAGCCGCATCCTGGAAAACCTGAAGCAATCCGCGCCGCCCAACGTCAGCGTCTTCACCTTCGGCGTGGGCTACGACGTGGATACCTTCCTGCTGGATGCCATCGTGCGCGATCATCACGGTACGGGCAGCTACGTTCGCCCTGGCGAGCGCATCGACGAGAAGGTCGAGAGCCTCTATAACAAGGTCAGCGCCCCGGTGCTGAACGACATCGCCCTCGATTTCGGCAGCAATATGAATGTCGATTGGGTCTACCCGACCGAACTGCCCGATCTCTTCGCCGGGGAGCAGTTGACCCTGGTCGGGCGCTATCGCGGCTCGGCGGATAACGTCACCATCCGGCTCAGCGGCAGCGTCGGCAGCCAGGACATGAACTTCGTTTACAACGGCAACGATTTCCCGGCCAACGCGGGCGGTCAGAGCTTCATCGCGCGGCTGTGGGCCACCCGGCGCATCGGCGACCTGCTCAACACCATCCGGCTCAACGGCGAGAACAGCGAACTGGTGGATAGCGTGGTCAACCTGAGCGTGCGCTACGGCATCATCACGCCCTACACCAGCTTCCTGATCGAGGAAAACGACATCCTCACGCAGGAAGGGCTGGACCGTGTGACCGCTGGTTTCGCCGAAGAGGCCGAGGCGCTGTCGACGCAGAACACCGGGGCCGGGGCGGTCGCGGCTGCGGATGCCAGTATGCGCCTGCAATCCGCACAGTCCGTAGCAGCGGCTCCGACTGCCTCCGCAATGCCGAGCGCCTTGCCCGGTGACGCCGATGGCACGCTCCACAACGATGAATTAGGTGCAGCGCCGGCGGTCAATCCGGTTCAGAGCGTGGGCGACAAGACCTTCCTGCTGCAAGACGGCGTCTGGACCGATACGACCTTCCAGCCGGATACCATGCAGACCGAAAAGGTCGAGTTCCTCGGCGATGCCTACTTCGATCTGCTGGCGCAGCATCCCGAACTGGGCGAGTATTTCGCCCTGGGCGAGCAGGTGATCGTCGTCCTGGATGGCACCGCCTATGAGGTGGTCCCCGCCTGACGGCGACCGTAGGCAGATGTCAGAGAGTCACCCTGCGGGGTGGCTCTTTTTGTCCGCGAATATGGATTATAAAAGCTACTGGAGTCGTAAAGTGCTGGCGACCCCTGACAATCTTTGCGTGCCGATCCAGATGGCACACTCCGTATTGGCAAGACACGGGTACTGCTGGAAATCGTCATCCATGCATTGAGTCGTGGTGACACGCCAGAAGGGATTGTCCAGTCCTTTCATGCACTGACTCTGCAAGAAGTGTACGCGGGATTGCTTATTATCTGGACAACCGGAGAAGATCGAGGCGCATCAGCCTGACGCCTCTGGTCTGCGCGAGCGTTTGTTAGCACGCCTTGCGCCACAGCAGCACTCATGATGCGTCTGGCCGCAGACGAGAATTTCGATAACGATATTCTACGCGGCCTTCAACGCCGTCTTCCTGATCTGGATGTAATCAAGATACAGCGCTTTATGGGGCGATAGACCCAGATATTCTCGATTGGATTGCTCATCAGGTATGTTTCTTATCGACGATGTGAGGACCTCTTGCTGCTTTTGTCAGCCAGTGATGCGCTTGAGTCGGGCAATCAGGCCGTTTGAACTAGCTGTCGGTCATTCACAGGCTCACTTCGCGCCGCTCATGACCGCAGGGGCCTCCGGCTGCTGCGGCTCGTGGGTCGAGGTCGTGTTCATCACGTCGCTGAGCGAGACGCCCATGCGCAGCAACCCGATGACGCCCGGAATGGCGCAGTACAGATATGAACACGCCGTGAAACAGGAAGCCCAGCGAGACGCTGACGGCGGTGCCGATGCCGACCGCCTGGCCGGAGATGCGCACCGCACCTTCAAAGGGACCGATAGCGGCCACGCTGACCGGCAGCGCAATCGCAAAGGAGGCCATCGTGATCGACAGCAGCGTCATGATCTCGCGCTGGGTGTTAATGCCCAGGGCCAGCACTAACGCATAAAAAGCGGCCAGCGAGGTCGAGCCAGGCGATAAAGGTCCACAGCATGGCTCCGATAGCGCTGCGCCAGCGAGCCAGCGGCTGGATGCCTTCGAGTACGCTCTCCATCAGGCTGTGCAGCGGCAGACGCTTGAGCAGCGGCAGCAGACGTTCGAAGAAGGCCAGCGTATTGCGCGCCAGTTGAGGCCGCCGGGCGAAGATCAGCAGGACAATCAACCCCACGACCCCGGCGATGCCGAAAAAGAGTCGCGGCCTGCGTGATCGCGGGCGGGGCGTCCGGGACCTGGGTGAGGGCCAGCGCCAGCACAATCACGACGTAGAGCGTATCAAGCAGACGCTCGACAATAATACTGGTCGCGGCGGTGAAAAAGGGTATACCGGCGCGGGTCGCCAGGGCGCTGCGGGCAACTTCCCCGGCCCGCATCGGAAGCTGGTTCAACATCATGCCAATTGAGAGAATGTAGAAGGAATCGGCCAGCCGGATGCGCCCGTTCAACAGGGAGCGCCAGCGAATAGCGCGCGATAAACAGGCCCAGATCGCCGAAAAACATCGCCACCAGGATCCACCACACATTGGCGTCCTGAATGCTGGTCGCAATTTCATTCAGAGGGACATCACGCAAGGCAAGCCACAAGAAGAAAGCGCTGACAAGAACACTGGCAATTAGAAACAGGCTGCGTCGCATGGCATATCCTCAATAGTGCTAACGTTGAGAATAGTAGCGAGCAAGGCTTACACGATCCTAACGCGCCACGATTATATCACGACGCTTGATGACCCGGTCCACCCGGTGAGCCAGTTGATCGTAAGGGGGTTCCTGTAGGACGTGCAGTGTGCAGGCCGATTCGACCAGCGCGACCATGTCCTCACGGGCAAAACGGGTCGAATCCCAGGCGAAGACCAGCTACGCCTCCATCCGCCAGCGCCCGCGTCCAGGCTGGCAGCGCGCCGCGCAGCAGCGTCTTCTAACGCGCCCTGATGCTGGATGCCGTAAGGCAGGTCGGTCACGATGAAATGCGGTTTTTTGAAGCCGCTGATAAGCTGTTCGGTCTGGGCTGGTCTCGCCGCGCGCGAAGACAAACTGCCGGGGGCCATCCGCCGTGATCGTACACCACCAGCGCTGACCCCGCTTCTGGAGGTGCTCCTCCTTGATCTTGCAGGCGATTCCTTCCGAGCGCATGATGTCGCGCAGAAAGGCGACGGTCGTCGTCACATCCTGAGCCGTCTGCTCTACGCCGATCACATCGGCCCCCAGGCTGAGGGCGATAAACAATGTCGTGCCACCCCCGGCTAAGGGGTCCAGCAGGCGCAGGCCATCCCAGCGCCGATGCGCGAAATCGCTGCTGTAACGCGCCAGATTGCAGAGGAAATGCGTGAACAATTCATTGGTTTTGCCCCGGTAGCGCCGGGTCAGGGCCAGTTCGGGCGGGAGGACAGGCCGGAAGCCGATCTCAAGCGGTTCCAGCAGCGGCCCCGGATGACCGCCCAGCAACTCGTAGTAGATGAAGTAGGCGCTGGTCATGGCGAGCGTGCCCAGTTCATAGCGCAGCGTGTCGTCTAAATCCGCCGTGAGCGCCAGCTTGAGGTAGGTCTGTCCGCCGAGTTCGACCGCTTCCAGACCATCAAGATATGGCTTCAAGCCGCTCAACTGAAGTTCGTAGGGGGCAAGATCGCTGGCAAGCTGAGCGTACTGCGTGCTGCGCTGTGGGGCGATCTGGGCGGCGAGGGTGAGAGACATAAGCAATTCAGCCATGATGCCAGTATACCTGATTGGACTGGCAGGCCGAAACGCTGACCCGCTACAACAGAGGCCGGATCACGCGCAGCAGCAGGTAGAGATCGAGCGGAGCCAGCAGGCCGATGAAGAGCGGAACCAGCCATTGCAGCGCAGCCATGCGCGACAGGACCAGACGCCGCCAGGCATCCAGGCCCAGCGCGATGAAGATGCCAATGGGAATCAGCGCCGGGAAGAGATAACGGCCCTGACGCTGGAGAAATTCGGTGTTGTAGTAAACATAGGCCAGCAGGGTCAGGCCAATCGCCAGCCACAGCAGCGCCCAGGCCGTCCGCATGTGAGGCCGCCGCTCGATCTGCGCGCGCGGGTGCAGCAGCACGGCATCGACGAACAGGCCGCCGAAGGCCACCAGAGTCAGCGCCAGCAGAACGCGGTACATGCCGTCTTGCAGCGGCAGGGTCATCCAGCCGAATTGCCCCCAGAAGCTGTCGAAGGTCAATTGCAGGCTCTCGCTGAGATAGGGGCCGAAGCCCATCTGCGCGATCTGCGCCGCCGTGCGCGGTTGATCGGCCACCACCAGATTATGCGCGCCCAGCCCCAGAAAGTCAGGGAAGCCGTAGATGCCTATGTTGCGCAGCCACCACAGCCCGCCCAGCAGCAGCGCCGGGACCAGCACGAAGACTAATTGCCGCCTGAAAGCACGCCAATCCTTGATCGGCCAGGCGCGCAGCAGCAGTGCCAGCGGGATCAGCAGCGCCAGCCAGTAGCCGGTGACTTTGGTGGCAAAGATCAGGCCGAGCAGGATGCCAATGCCCCACAGCGGCCAGTCGCCTGCCGGATTATCCAGGTAGGACCACGCGCCCAGGGCGATCAGCGCCAGGAAGACAACCCCGACCATAATGGGGACTCGATGCACGATCAGCAGGACGGTCAGCAGCAGCAGCATGATCGACGCCAGCAACTGCCCCAGACGCTGATTCTCCTTGACCAGCCCCAGCACGTAATAGACCGTCGCCAGCAGCGTGATGGCGATCAGCAGTTCGGCCAGGCTGTCGTTATTGACCCCGGCCATCATGGCGACATGCTGCGGCAGAAAGGCGACGAAGGCCGCCGCGCCTAAAGCCACACCAGGGCGATCTGGTACGACCGCCTTACCCAGGGCGTAAGCGCAGTAGACCACGCCCGCGCCGTAGATCACTGAGAGCAGGCGCAGCAGCTTCAACTGGACGGCTTCATCGTGGCCCAGGTTGTAGATCAGCGAGGCCAACTGGTAATACAGCGGCGGCTGGTGATCTTCATACTGGAAGGCCGATAGATCGCTGCCGGGCGGGAATCCTTCGCCGATCAGGTCCCACATGGCATTTTGATCCCAGTCCCCCACCTCGATGATTGGGCAGCAGCCCCGATGAGTCGAGACCTGGCGCACATAGTTGAAGTGAGCCGGTTCGTCGGGGACCTGCCAATCCGGCGTCAGCAGGGCGAAAGCCGAGCCGACCCCCAGATACACCAGCAGCAGCAGGGTTAAACGGGCGCGTTCAGACATCGAGACCATCCTTTGCGGTACAGGTTGATTGTCGCCACGAACGCCGGAAATCGCAATAGTGGGGCGCGAAAGCCGGGGTATGATGGAACGATGAGTGCAGAAGAAAAACGCAAAATGCTGCTGATCCTGGGCGGCTCCGGGGTCGTCCTGGTCCTGCTGACGCTGGCCGTCTTCGTCTTTGACCTGCGCGGCCTGGTCCAATCCAACCGGCCTCAGGTGGAAGAAGCCCTTGGCGACGCGTGGGTGAGGTGCTGCCGATCCCGCAAATTGAATTCGATGAATACGGCGAACCGATCTACCAGGACGAATTCCGGCTGCCGCGCGCTGTCTCAATGATGGGCACGCTCGAACGCGGCCAGCGAGTCGAGGGCCTTATCGGTATGTATCGCATGGAGGGCTGGCTGCTGGATGGAGCTGCGGGCGATCACTACCTGCTCGATTTCGACCCCTTGGACGATGGTTACATCTGGCAGATGGCGGTCTACACGCCGGACCAGATGATGTGGAAATACACTGCTGACAGCGACGCAGGCTATGCCGATTTCTCGCTGCTGGACCTCACGCTGCCGGAGGACGGACTATTATCACGTCGTGCTGATTGCTCTCGGTGAAGAGGGCCGTTATGCGCTGCGGGTGGAGTAGCGCTTACGCTGTCATGACAGGTGGCTTGAATATTCTAGCAAAATGACCTGCCTGCCTGACTCGCGAACATGGCATAGTTGAGACACTATGGCACACGTGTTTATCAGCTACAGCACGCGCAACAGCGACTATGCCCAGGGTCTAACCAAGCGATTGCTGGCCGAAGGCTTTGATGTATGGATCGACAATGACCGGCTGCGCAGCAGTGAAGACTGGTGGCAGTCGATTGTGCTGGCAATCCGAGATTGTGCCGCCTTCGTGGTCATTATGACGCCGGAGTCGGACGGGTCCCGGTGGGTTCAGCGCGAGATCACCCTGGCCGACAAATACGAAAAACCCATTTTCCCTCTGCTGGCCGCCGGGAGTCCCGATACACCTAACTGGGAGATCTTCGTGCGGACGCAGATCGAGGATGCCCGCACCGATCAACTGCCCGGCCCCCCATTTTTCGAAAAGTTGGCCGCGATTGTCGCGCCGCAGCCTCGCCCTGGTCAGAACGTCACGGCGCAGGTCGCGGGTACCCCCGCTCAAGACGATGAGTTCATGGCAGATATTGCGGCCCCGCCGCCACCGGACTCGATCAGTCAGAACACACTCAAATGGTCCCGACGGCGTTGGGCCGCCCTGCTGGTAATCGGCGCTGCCGAACTCGTCCTTGTGGGCCTGTTCGTCATGCACGGGGCCGGGGACTCGACTGTGGACATGAATCCAACGCAGCAGATGCTGGCCCTGACAGAAACCATTGACCCCCGGCTCAGCGCGCAGGATTACTTCAACCGGGGCGAGGCGCAGCGCCTGAGCAATGCCTTTGAAGCAGCGATTGCGGAGTATACGCGGGCGCTCGATCTGGACCCGGCGGACGTGCTGGCCTACGACAATCGGGGGCACAGCTACTTTGCGTTAGGTGATTACGAGCAGGCGATTGCGGACTATGGCCGCGCCATCGACCTTGAACCCGCTGCGATACGCTACAACGACCGGGGTAATGCCTATTTTGAGCTTAGCCTGTACGATCAGGCTATCGCGGACTACACGACGGCGCTTGACCACAACCCCGACTACGGCCTCGTCTATAACAATCGGGGCAATACCTATTTTGCGCTCAGCGACTATGCCGCAGCGATGGAAGATTATACTGCCGCCATCGACCATGACCCGAATAACGCGCTGCTCTATGTCAACCGGGGGAACACGCATTTCGAACTCGGAGACTATACGCAGGCCATCGCCGATTACACTACCGCGCTTGAGCACAATCCTGATTACGCCACCGCCTACAATAACCGGGCCAACACCTACCGCCGTCTCGAAGACTATGATCTGGCTTTTGCCGATTACGCCCAGGCCATTGACCGTGATCCGTCTTTTGCGCTGCCGCACTGGGGCCTGGCCGATACCTACTACGCCCTGGAAGACTACGATCAAGCCTTGCAGGCGTATCACCGCTACGTTGATCTCGCCGCAAATCCTGCCTCGTCTGTGCTGGACCGGATCGATGAACTTGAGCAGACACTGCGAGGGTAGACAGGTAGGTAAAACATGTGCGTCGGCCCAGGTTCGTATGCAAACGCTGATCCACAGCGCATTAAAATCTTTCCAGCAGCGTCTCGACGGTCGCCACTGTCTTGCCAAGGCCATCCTCTGCGGCGATCAACCGGCCTAAGGCGGCTGCTTTCTCCTGCATGGTGCGGCTGCTGGTCGCTTCCGTAATCGCCGCCGCCAGCTTTTCTGCCGTTAGCTTCTTGCGCGGAATCGGCGCTGTTCCGACACCAAGCTCCTTGACCCGACGTCCCCAATAAGGCTGGTCGCCGCTGTGAGGGACGATGATGGTCGGCACGCCAGCACGGAGACCGGCAGCAGTGGTCCCGGCACCGCCATGATGCACAACTGTCGCCATCTGCGGGAAGAGCCAGTGATGCGGCACGTATTTCAGCAGATAAATCGTTTCCGGAAGGTCGGATGCGCCTAACCTGGCCCAGCCGCTCAGGATTACAGCCCGCTTGCCCGCCTGTTGCACCGCCTCGACGATCATGCGCGTGCTGGCTTCCGGCTTGTGATCGCTCATACTGCCGAAGCCAATGTAGACAGGCGCATCACCCGCTGCCAGGAAATCGGTCAGTTCCTGCGGCGGCGTCCAGTCGGAGTCGTCGTCAAACAGATACCCGGTGATCTGAAAATGCCCAGGCCAATCGGTCGGACGTTGCAGCACCCGCGGACTCACAATTGTCAGGGTCGGGGCATCAGCGAGGATTGACTGGAACTCTATGTAAGTATTTTTTGGCGTTCCGAGATGTTTCTGGTTCAAGTTGTTGCGTGATTTTCCCAGCAGCAACCAGACTACGCGCCGGACAAGCCTATAGCTGAAGCGATTGTACCATGCTTCGAATGGAAACCAGGTCGGCGCTGGCGGCGTCGCAGCGGACGGAAACTCTTGTGTCGGGCTGAGATGGGCCGGGTTGACAATCAGTGTTCTAAGATCGTTGGACTGTATCGCACCGATGACCAGCGCGATGCCGAATTCTTGTGTCACCAACACATCCGTGTCGCGGGTGGCTTCCAGCAGCTCCAATCCCATTTGCGTCAATAAAGGCGGGAGCACATTACGTAATAGCCTGATTTGTTGCAAGGGGTTGAACATGTCGGCGGATTCAAGCTCGTCCGTGAGTTCGGCTCATGCCAACGGACAGCGGATAATAGGCCAGGTCATGGGCACGCACCCAGGTCTCATACTCTTTGGCGGCCACGATCTGTACCTCAATCCCGGCAGCCTTTAATCCTCTGCCCAGGGCAACATAGGGACGCAAATCGCCCCATGACCCGAACACAAATAGCGTTACACGCATAGCGCCCCCTAATCGGCCCGCGATACTCCCATCATAGACCATAATCAGCCAAAGGGTCTGTCTGGGGTTGGAATCGGAGGTGTGAAGCGTGATCGCTAGCCGATGCCCGTCGTGTCCAGCAGTGGCAGATCGTCCACATCGCCGACCGGCACCATGTACAGATTCGAATAGTCCGACACATCGCTTGTATACAACACGTGCTTCCTGCCACCTAAAGCTCACCACTATTCTTACGTTGGATGAAATCCTTCCACCAGGCTTCAATCTCTTCATACAGCATTCGCGTTTTAGGCCCCAAACGTTCCAGAATTGGCTTTGTGTCGGCTCCGGCGTTGTTCAGGGTTTCCAGGAATCCTACTTGGAGCAACCCCACAGTCGCTTTGTCCTCAAATTCGGCACATTGTTCCAGAAAAGCACTGAGCCGTCGCATAATTTCAGCCGCATTCTCAGGTTGATCTCGTTTGCCAATTGAAGCCTGATAAACTTCTACGACAAATATTCGAAGTTCACTCCCAAACAGGACATATGGCAAAACTTCTTCGTTAAATGCTATGTGGCGCTCATATGCATCTCGGAATTCTGGCACATGCTTGAGTAACTCCGCCAGAACCACTTCATGCTTGATCGCAGACATCGGGCTTGGACTCCTTGTACGAAGTTAGTTTAGCATCGAGTTGGCTAATGAAGTAGGAATACGAGTCCTCGTTCTGTGACACTCCAGGCCTAGCCGATGCCCCTCGTATCCAGCAGCGGCAGATCGTCCACGTCGCCCACCGGCACCAGATACAGATTCGAATAATCCGAGACGTTGCTCGTATACAGCACGTGCGTGCCATCCGGCGTGAAGCGCGGGTGCGGGTGCGAGCGCTGCCCGCTGAAGGTGCTGCCGTGATAGGCCAGGATGCGCGGGGCTTCGAAGCCACTGCCATCCCAACGATAGAGCAGGATGTAGGGCCAGGTGACGGTCGTGTTGAGCATTTTGGGCAGCAGGTAGACCGGCGAGCCGTCGCCCACCACCAGCGAGCCATCCAGCGTGTGGAAGTGGCGGCAGTAGGCCGGGACGACCGTCTCGACAAAGTCGCGTGTTGTCATAGCGGATCGAGCCGAAGCGGGTGTCGTTGGCGGCGCGCAAATGACTGCGGAAGCCGATGTGCTCGCCATCGGCGAACCAGTGTTCGGCGATGACCGGAATATTCGCCGTGCTGTGGGCGGATCGGCCAGACTTCCTGCGTATCCAGCTTGAGACCCCACATGCGCTGCTCGACCTTTTCCCAGGGGCCTTCATGGCAGAAGGTCATTAAATCCGGTCGCGTCGGCGAGCTGTTGAGATGGTTGATGTGCCGCCGGTCCTCGTGCAGCACCTCGATTGCGCCGCTGGCAACCTCGATGCGGACAATCTGCGAGCGGGCGCGCAGTTCAAACAGGTTAACTCCGCGCAGGTCCAGCCCAGGCTCCAGGTCGCGCAGCAGACTGACGACGTAGCGGCCATCCGCGGTCACGTTAATCTCGCTGTTCGCGCCGGGACGCATCGGCGGTGCTGCTTCGCTGACCAGTCGTTCGGTCAGCCTGTCCAGCTTGAGTTCGTAGAGTTTCTGACCTACCCAGTAATACAGGCAGTGGTTGGCAGGTGAGAAGCAGCCCTGGAATATCTCTCGGTCCTCCAGATCGGTCAGTTGAAGCACCTCACCGGTGGTCAAATCGTAACGAAAATAATTGCTGCGGTCTTCGCGCTCTGACTTAAATATGACAGCGCTGTCATCATCTGCCCAGCAAGGATGCGTAAAGTAAAGCTGGTAGGAATGGCCCAGATAATTCGTCAACTGTCTCACCTCGCGCTTGCTGTAGCGGTCGGTGTAAGTCAGCTGTTGATCGTGGTAAATCTTGCCTTTGCTCATAAGCTCTTTTCGCCTCAAATGGTCATTTTCAGCTAATCATAGCACTATTGCTCGATGACCATCAGACCACTGAGCGTAATAATTTTCGTAATTATTCCTGTTCCTCTCCTGTTTTACAGGACCTCCGCCTTGCTTTGACGCGCCCAGAATCGGGCCTTATACATAGTTGCAGAACGGCCCTCTTCTTGCCATACTTACGGGGCATAGTTGGGAAAAAGCATGTCGCACATCTTTATCAGCTACAGCACGCGCAACAGCGAATATGCGCAAGATTTGGCCCATCGCCTGCTGGCTGAAGGTTTTGACGTGTGGATCGACAACGACCGCCTGCGCAGCAGTGAGGACTGGTGGCGCTCAATTGTACTGGCGATTCGAGACTGTGCGGCATTCGTGGTCATAATGACGCCGGAATCAGATGGTTCCAGATGGGTACAGCGCGAGATTACCCTGGCCGATAAGTACAAAAAACCAATATATCCGCTGCTGGTGGATGGCAGCCCGGATACACCCAATTGGGAGATATTCGTACGGACACAAATTGAAGATGCCCGCCCCTATCAACTGCCCGGCATGAAGGTTTTTTGACTCTATTGCCACAGTCATTACACCGCGAGAGCATCCAGGCCAGAACGTCACGGTCCATGCAGAGGACTCGCCCACCCAGGACCGCGAGGTCGCTGAAGAAATCGCGGATCCGCCGCCCCCGGAGGTTGCGCCTCAAATACCGGAAAACGGGACCATCCCTGAGCCATCTGCGGAAGAGGAAGGTTCCGGCAGCGCCATTAGTGGGTGGGTGTGGTATGGGGGGGGCGTGGTCGTCGTGGTCATCGTGTCCGCTGTTATCGGTCTGATCACTTTGCAGGGGTACCTGGACCAGGCATGGAATTATCTCCAAAACAAGGAATATATAGAAGCAGTCACCGATTACACCCGGTATATCGATACGTATTCAGACAATGCTTTCGCTTTCTACAATCGCGGGTTTGCCTATGCCAATCTTGGAGACGATGACCTGGCAATTGCCGATTACAAACGGGCTGCCGAACTTGACCCGAACTATGATGATCCGCACTTGGGCCTGGGTAATGTCTATTATGCGATGGAGGACTACGACCAGGCGCTGGCGGAATACCAGCGCTATATTGAACTGGCCGCTAATCCTGCATCCTCTGTGTTGAACCAGATTGTTGAACTGGAAACTCAAACTCCTACGCCTAGACCCAGCCCGACACCTTGACACAGCCGTTGGGCGAGTGAGCATTGACGCGCCGCCTGTTTGGGGCCAGAATCGAGCCTCAGGGAGGATGGAGCGCTATGAAGCCCCGTATTCTGGTCGTCATTCCCGCCTATAACGAAGCGGAGAGCATCAGCCACGTCATCGCCACGATCCGCCAGCATCTGCCGGAGGCGGCTATCGTCGTCATCAACGATGGCTCAAGCGACGAGACCGGCCCGGTTGCCGAGTCCGCCGGGGCCATCGTGCTGCACATGCCGCATAACGTCGGCATCGGCGCTTCGGTGCAGACTGGCTTCATCTTTGCCAGCGAGCAGGGCTACGACGTGGTCGTCCGCAGCGATGGCGACGGCCAGCATGACCCGCTGGATCTGCGCCGTCTGGTCGATACCCTGCTGGAAGGCGAGGCCGATATGGTGGTTGGCTCGCGTTATATCGAGGATCGCGGCTACCGGACTCCGCTGCCGCGCCGGGCCGGGATACTGCTGCTGGCCCGCCTGATTACCTCCATCACCGGCCATCATTGTGACCGATCCGACCTCTGGCTTTGCCGCCTTCAATCACCATGCCATCCACCTCTTTGCGCAGGTCTACCCGCACGATTATCCCGAACCGGAAGGCTGGGTCGTGGCGCACCGTGCCGGGCTGCGCTTCCGCGAGATTCCGGTGACGATGAAGCCGCGTTTTGCCGGGCGTTCCTCGATTACCCGGCTGCGGTCGATCTACTACATGCTCAAGGTCACGCTGGCGATTCTGATCGGCCTGCTGCGTCGTCCGGTCCTGCTGGATGACGCCGCATGACCTTGATCGCGCGGGCCGATGCGCTGTGGAGTTCGGCGAACCGGCTTTTAGACGCTGAGGGTCTGCTGGCGCTGATCCAGGCTGTAGGACCGGCGCAGGTGGTCGGCAGCGCGGCCTACAATCTGATGACCCGGCCCGACATCGACATTTCGATGCAGATCGCCGAGGGTCAGGACGTGGCGGCGGTCTTTGCCCTGGGCGAACGCATCGCCAATCGCTACCGGGTCGGCAAGATGACCTTCTCCAATTTCTACGTGCGTGAGGATACGCCTTTCGATCACGGACTCTACTGGGGCGTGATCCTGCCTTATGCCGGGGAAACCTGGCAGGTGGACCTGTGGGCCTTCGCGCCACCATACTACGCCGAGCAAATCGCCTTCTCTGACTCGCTGCAATCCCGGCTGGCCGCTGTAGACCGTCTGACCGTGCTGGCGCTCAAAGACGGCCTGATGCAGCGCGGCGTCTATCGCAGCGAGGTCTCCAGCATCGCGTTGTACGAAGCGGTGATCGCGGGCGTGCGCAGCCTGGACGATTTCGATTCCTGGTGGGAAGCGCAGCCGTGCGCGTCCTGATGCTCTCCAAAGCCTGCGTGGTGGGCATCTACCAGCGCAAGCTTGAGGAGATCGCCCGGCTGGGTATCGACCTGCTGACCCTGGTGCCCCCGGCCTGGAAGGACGAGCGCGGCCTGATCCCGCTGGAACGGGTCTACACTGCAGGCTACCGCCTGGAAACCACACCGATCCGCTTCAACGGCAGCTTTCACCTGCATTACTACCCGGAATTTGGCCGTGCCCTGCGTGACTTTCAGCCGGACATCGTCCACATTGACGAGGAACCCTACAATCTGGCGACCTGGCTGGCCTGGCGCGCCGCGTGGCAGACCGGCGCGCGAACGCTCTTCTTTAGCTGGCAGAACATCCCGCGCGAGTATCCACCGCCCTTTCGCTGGATGGAACGGCAGGTGCTGAACGGAGTCGATTTCGCCATCATGGGCACGGACAGCGCGGCGGTCGTCTGGCGCGAGAAGGGCTATCTGCGTCCGCTGGCGGTGATCCCGCAGTTCGGCGTCGATCCCGATCTGTTTTGCCCGGCGGACCGGGCCGAGACGCGACCGTTCACCGTCGGCTATTTCGGGCGGTTGGTCGAGGAAAAGGGCCTGAGCGTTCTGCTGGACGCGCTGGCCCGGCTGGAGAACCCTGATTGGCGGCTGCGCTTGGTCGGCAGCGGTCCGCAGCGTTCGGCGCTGGAAATTCAGGCGGCCCGCCTCAACATCGCCGACCGGGTCGAGTTCTGCGCGCAGGTGCCATCGAGCGCCATGCCCGCGCAGTATCAGACGCTGGATGCCTTCGTGCTGCCCTCGCTGACTCGGCTCCAACTGGAAGGAGCAGTTCGGGCGCGTCCTGATCGAGGCGATGGCGAGCGGTGTCCCGGTCATCGGCTCGGACAGCGGCGCGATCCCGGATGTCATCGGCGAGGCCGGTCTGATCGTCCCCGAAGACGATGTTACGGCTCTGGCGGACGCTTTGACCCGCTTGCAGGGCGATTCTGCGCTGCGTCAGGGTCTGGCAGAGGCGGGGCGGGCGCGCGTGCTGGCCCTATTTACCCATGCCCAGGTCGCACAGGCAACGGTCGAAGTCTACGAAACGATGCTAAAATGAGGGTACAGGCAGCAGGATTGCACTTATGGACGCCGTCCGCTCAATCAAGAACCAGTATCTCGGCATCAACGCTCACTTGCAGAGTCAATTGCAGGCCTCCAGTGACTGGCCCGAATTTCACACGAGTCACATCTCTGACTTAATGCGTTTGATGCGGGCACAGCTGTATCCAATGGGTTATGTGGCAAAGATTGAGAAATCACTCCAGATCCGGCGCTATGGTGCGCAGCCGCGCAATCCGCGTCCTGATGCGCTGATTTACGATGCGGACCCACAGCAGCGCAGCGCTGTACGGGCCAGTACGCCCCCTGGCAGTACGGCACTGGTTTACTCAGTTGCGGATTTCCTGGATTATGTTGAGCTTGAAGCCCACTTTCATCGCGCTGTTGCAATTTACGAGCTGCTGAACGAGGAAGACTCGCTTGAGGAGCCAGTATGCTGGATCGAACTGCTGTCGCCCTCCAACAAACCCGGTGGACAGGACAGCAATTACTACCAGGAAAAACGTCGTGAAGTGATTGAAGCGGGACTTGTATTCGTAGAGATTGATTATCTGCACGAACAAGCGCCGACCTCGCAGCGAATTCCGAACTATCGAACTGTCAATGGTCCCGCTGATGCGAGCGTCTCGGCTTATCGCATCGTGGTGATTGATCCACGCCCAGTTATTGAGCAAGGTTACGGTCATCTGTACCCCTTTAGTGTCGATGAACCCTTGCCAACCGTGGATATCCCGCTCAACGGAGATGATGTGCTGGAGTTTGATTTTGGCCCGGCCTATAGCAAAACTTTCGAGGAAGTTTTGTATGGCAATATCATCGACTACCGCCAGCTTCCGACTCATTTTGACCGCTACCGCGAAGACGATCAGGCGCGAATCATCTCGCGGATGCTGGCAGTCCTGGAGGCGGCTCAGGCAGGACGTGATCTCGAACAAGCGCCTCAGCCAATTGAAACACTGCCGTTGGATGAAGGCCTGCGGCAGTTGGAAACGCTTAGCTCTGCCTGATGTGTTTCGTGGGGGACGCGCCGGAGCGGCTTCTACCTTGTTTTTTGCTCAGTCTTGCGCAAGGATTCGTCAAGGTTTTTCTTGAATAATGACAGCATATCAAAAACGACACAAAGGATAGCATCACCCATGCAACCTTATCCTGCCACATCGGTCCGAAGGCTCGTGGGACGTGAATTAACTGTAACCGTCATCATCCCCTGCTACAACGAGGTCTCGACGATTGCCGAAGTGCTTCAACGGGTTGAAGAGGTGGAGATCGCCGATGAGATCATCATCGTGGACGATGGCTCCACCGATGGCACACGAGCCGTGCTGGCAAGCATCGAGGCCGAAAAGCGCGATAGGGTCGTGGTTGTGTATCACGAGCACAATCAGGGCAAAGGGGCCGCGCTGCGCACCGGTTTTGCGACAGCCCAGTCGGATGCGATCATCATTCAGGATGCCGATTTCGAGTACGATCCACGCGAGTATGGCGTGCTCTTGAAGCCGCTCGAAGAAGGAATCGCCCAGGTCGTCTATGGCTCGCGCTTCCTGGGAGGGCCGCGTAAGGCCATGAACTTCTGGAACATGGTCGCCAACCGCAGCCTGACCCTGGTGACCAATATCCTCTACAATGCCATCCTCAGCGATATGGAAACCTGCTATAAGGTCTTCCTGCGCGAGGTCGTGGAAGACATGGTAATTCGCG
Source organism: uncultured Chloroflexia bacterium (assembly GCA_963772595.1). GTDB lineage: Bacteria > Chloroflexota > Anaerolineae > Aggregatilineales > Phototrophicaceae > CAVYXZ01. The sequence continues at coordinate 120,700 of CAVYXZ010000008.1, forward strand.
CGCATGGCTTTGATTTCGAACCGGAATTCACCGCCAAAGTCCTCAAGCAGGGCATTCGCATCTACGAAGTGCCGATTTCCTACAATGGCCGCGAGTGGGACGAGGGCAAAAAGATCAAGTGGACCGATGCCCCGGTCGCGCTGTGGACTCTGATTAAGTACCGCTTTGTGGATTGACCCGCAGCCGCGCCGCCAGCACTGCCGGAAATTGCGGGAAATTGCTCCAGGCCATCGGGCGCTCCGGTTCGGCATCGTCTGGCCCATAGCCCGGTTCCTCCAGGCCATCCACCATCAGCCCTGCTGCGAAAGCCTCGCCGAGAATCTGATGCAGAGGGCGGTGATAGTAGGTGTGCGGCACCGTATCCCCCGGCGCGCCTTCTGATTTGTAAGGCGGATAATCGAGATAAGCATCGAGTTTCAAACTGCGGCGAAATGACATCTGACCGTCGCGCAGTTCGCGTTCTATCGCCAGGGTAAAGGGCGCGGAATTGAACACCGGATGCGGGATGACGAAGACGAAGCGTCCGCCAGGGGCCAGCAAACGGCGCACGGCCCGGTACAGCGGTGTAATGGCGGGCATGTCCATCAGCGCCATCGTGCAAGTTATCGCCGGGAACTGACCTTCGCCCAGCGCCGCCAGGGCTGCCTCATCGGTCGCATCCGCTACCGCAAAGCGAATCGAACGCCCCTCGCTGCGTGCTCTGGCCCGTTCGAGCAGTCCCTCGCTGAAATCGACCGCCGTCACCTGCCCGCCCAGGTCGGCCAGCCGCCGCGCCAGGACGCCGCTGCCGCAGGCGATGTCCAGCACCGCTTCGCCCGGCTCAAGCGCCAGCAGCCGCAGCACCGCCGGTTCAACCAGGCTGCGGTGAAAGCGGTTGCCCTCGTCGCCGTGCAGTTGATCCCAGAAGGTCGCCTTCTGATTCCAGAGGTCCCGGCCTTCGTCATTCAGTGTGCGCTGTGCCTCGTCCATCATAACACTCCTTCGCTTTGTGCCAGCACGGAATCGTAGAGCCGCTCATAGGCGTCGGCCACCTGTGCCCAACTGTAGCGCGTTTCGATCAATCGCCGTCCCTGCCGCGAAAGCTGCTGCTGCAAGTCCGGGTCGCGCAGCAGGTGAATTACCGGCCCGGCCAGCTCCTTGGCGATCAGCGCGTCCTGCCCCGGCGTGACGGCGATTCCGTCCACGCTCAGGGGCGTTGCCACCAGCGGACAACCCATCGCCAGCGCCTCCAGCACCTTATTCTTGAGTCCCGCGCCCAGGCGCAGCGGGCTGACGAAGACCGTCGCCTGCGCCAGATAAGGCCGCAGATCTGGCACGCGGCCCGTCACCGTCACCGATTCGCTCGCCAGAGCCTGAACGTCTGGCGGTGGGGCATTGCCGACCAGCAGCAGCTTCGCGGCGGGAATCTCCGCCTGGACTCGCGGCAGAATCTCCTGCGCCAGACGCAGCGCGGCGTCCACGTTGGGCGCGTACTCGAAATTGCCGGTGAACAGCAGCGTGGCCGGGTCGCGCGGGCCATCCTGCGCCTGGAAATAGGCCAGGTCCACGCCGTTGGGGATCACGTCGAGGGGCAGCGCCGGATTGATGCCGCGCAGTTCGTCGCGGTCTTTGTCCGAGATGACCACTACCCGGCGGTAGGGCGTGAACATCCAGGATTCGTAGTGTTGGGCGATCTGCTGCTGGATGGTAGTGACGACGCGGCGCGCCGGACCCGCCGACTTGATCATCCGCCGCAGGTAGAGACTGTAGCTTTCATAGGGCACGATGATGGCCGGGAGATCACCCAGCGCATGGCGAAACTCATAGACCTGCACCCCACCGAAACACTGCGCCAGGTCGTAGCTGCTGTGCGCCAGATGCGCCTCAATCGCGCGCCACATCGACGGCGACCAGGCGTCCTCAGCCCGGCGTGGGAAGCGCGCAGGCGGCCAGATCAAGCGCTGGAGATAGCTGCGGCGCGGCTCTTCGATCAGTGTCACCTGACGGAAGAGGGCACGGTATGCGTCGATTTCGCTCTGGTCTTCGGCACGGGTCGCAAAGGCCAGCAGGTCGAGCATGTAGCCGCGCCCGGTTAGCTCGCGGGCCAGATGCCAGAGGATCAGCCGGTCGCCCAGATAAATCGGGTAGGGCGGGCAGCGCGAGATCAGCAGAATACTTTTCATGCGGCTTATCATAATAGAACGCACAGGCTAAATATATCCCAAGTTATCCCAAGTTATTTGGGATATATCCCGTCGCGTGCTAAAGGCCAAGTTGCCAGCAGCAGTGAAGCGTTTTTCTGTTTACCTCAGCCCCTTGCAAGGCAGTCATTTCCGTTTATAATGGGTCAGAAAGGACAGTCAGGAACGCTAAGGTGATTATTCCCGGCAAGTTCAGCAGCATCCACTTTATCGATATGAGTTGTTACGCGCACCTCATCCCCGGTGCGCCTTGTAGTAAGTAATACGAATACTAATAAAATGGCGGCCTCAACGGCCCGGCGCACCAGCCGGGTCGTTTTTTATTTTCTATACACGGAGGTGCAATGTTCCACAATCGCGGTATGAAGACCTTCACGATCATCTGGGCAGGCCAGCTTGTTTCGCTGCTCGGTTCGGCGATGACCCGCTTCGCCCTGATGATTTGGGCCTATGAGCAGACCGGGCAGGCGACGACGCTGGCGCTGCTCGGTTTTTTCGCGTTCATTTTCCAGATTGTGCTCGGTCCGGTGGCCGGGATCGTGGTGGATCGCTTCAACCGGCGTTGGGTGATGCTCCTCAGCGACTTCGGTTCAGGGCTGGCAACGGTCTGCCTGCTGCTGCTGTTTGCGACGGGCAGCCTGCACATCTGGCACCTGTACATCGTAGAGGCCCTCAGCGGCGCACTGGAAGCCTTTCAAGTGCCCGCCTACAGCGCGGCGACCACGGTGCTGATTCCTAAGAAGCATTTTGCCCGTGCCAGCGGGATGCGCTCACTGGCGGCAGAATCCGCCAATGTAATAGCCCCCTTTCTGGCCGGGTCCCTGCTGCTGCTGGTGGACATCACCGGCGTGATGCTCATCGACGTGGCGACCTTCCTGGTGGCGCTGGTCACGCTGCTGCTCGTGCGCATTCCTAAGCCGCAGATCACACTGGAAGGACAGGAAGCGCGCGGCGGCTGGCGGCATCAGACCTGGGCGGGATTCAAGTACATCCTCGAACGACCGGGCTTGCTGCGGCTGATGCTGATCTTCATCGGTATTCACTTTTTCGCGGCCCTGGCTTATTTCTCGATCCTCCCGGCGATGGTGCTGGCGCGCAGCGGTAACGATGAACTGGCGCTGGCGACCGTGCAGTCCGCGCTGGGCATCGGCGGCGTGGTGGGCGGTCTGCTGCTGAGCCTGTGGGGCGGCCCGCGCAACCAGATTCATGCCATCTGCGCCGGAACCGCCCTGTCTTACGTGCTGGGGGACTTCGTGTTCGCGGTTGGTCAAAGTGTAGAAGTATGGGCGCTGGCCGCCTTCGGCGCGGCGGTGTTCATTCCCTTTATTTCAGGCGCTAACCGCGCGATCTGGCAGGCCAAAGTCGCGCCGGACATGCAGGGGCGTGTGTTTTCGGTGCAGCGGATGATGCAGAGCGCCGGGCTGGCGCTGGGCTATCTGGTTGCCGGGCCGCTGGCTGATGGTCTGTTCGAACCTGCCATGCAGCCAGCAGGCGCGCTGGCCGCTATCTTTGGCCCGCTGGTCGGGGTCGGGCCGGGAGCAGGCATGGGATTGGTGTTCTTATGCACGGCACTGTGTGGGGCCATCATCAGCCTCAGCGGCTATCTCAGCCCGGCGCTGCGCAATATCGAGCGCGATCTGCCGGATTACGAACCGGACCCCGTACTGGCCGACGCACAGCCGTGACCGTCTGGCTGAGTGTTGCCTGAGAAACCGGCGAAGAAAAAGCGAGTCCTTGTATGATGGTTTCCAATATCGGCACATACAGGAGAGACATCGTGCGACGTTTAGCTTACATAGCCATCACCCTTGTGATCCTGGTCGTTGTCGTCGTGGCAGGCGGAGTCATTCTGCTGAGCGCCCTGGGCGGCTCCGGTGAGGCCAGCGAGGCCATCAGCGCGCCCGAACTGGACGCGGCTAACACCAGCAGCACGGTCTATCGCATTATCCCGGATGAGAGCGAAGTACGTTTTATCGTAGACGAGGAACTGCGGACCGGGCCGAACACAGTCGTCGGCACGACGCAGGATGTGGCCGGGGACATTAGCGTCGATTTCGACACCCCGGCGAATTCGGAAATCGGCCTGATTCGCATCAATGTGCGCACCCTGCAAACCGACAGTGGAATGCGCAACAATGCCATACGCGGCATGATTCTGCAATCGGCCCAGGATCAATATGAATTCGCGCAGTTCCAGCCGACGGCGATCAGCGGACTGCCGGAGACGGTCTCGGTAGGCGAGCCGGTGAACTTCCAGATCACGGGCGACCTGACGGTCAAAGACACGAACTCAGAGCGTGACCTTCGATACGACGGTGACGTTGGGCGACGATAACCGGCTGACCGGTCAGGCGAGCACAACGGTGCAGTATGCCGATTTCGGCCTGAGCATCCCGAACGTGCCTGCGGTGGTCAGCGTCGAAGACAGCGTGCAGCTTCAGTTGGACTTTGTGGCGGCACCGGTCGCGGAGGGCGACGCGGCGGCCTGACCGGCTCAGATCGCCTGCATCATTTTCGGCATCATGCGGACCAGGGCCTCGGTCAGTTCATCGACGTTGACCGGCTTGCCCAGAAATTCATCGGCACCCGCCCCCAGGGCCTGACTGCGCTGGAAGCCGCCGGTCGCGCTGGAGATCGCCAACAGCGGGAGCGCTTTACGCGCGCTGCGCCGGGTGTTGATGAAGTTCGCCACCTGGACACCGTCCATATCCGAGAGCATCAGGTCCAGCAGGACGGCATCCGGCAGTTCATGCTGCAAGAGGCCCATCGCCAGCAAACCCGTCGTGGCGAGGCTGACGCGGAACCCGGCCTGCTCCAGGATCATCGAGAGGACGCTGGCGGTGTCTTTGTCTTCCTCAATGAGGAGGATATGCTGGCCGCTGCCGATGGTGGGCACGGTATCCTGGGCGCTGCGCACCAGCGGCACTACGCTGAACAGCACCTGCACGCTCAGCCGCCCGAAGGTGAGTTCATCGCCATGCCGCAGGCGGTAGGGCTGATCCGGCTTCAACGCCAGGCCGTTGAGCTGGGTGCCGTTGGCGCTGCCCAGATCCTTGACCATGATCGTGTTGTCCTGGGCCAGCATCACCGCATGTTTGCGGGAGACCCCCTGTACGTGCGCCTCATAAGGCGATAGATTGACATCCGGGATGATGCCGCGCTCCAGGTCTGCGCGACCGATAGTCATCACTTCGCTGACGCGCACCTGAAGCATTGAAGGCGTGCCGACAACACGAAATTCCAGCACCCAGGGCATCGCCTGATCCAGCGGGCCAGTGACACGCCGGGGTGTGACGGTACGATTATTCGGAAGGTCGCCCAGGTAGCGCGTGGTTTTTGATTGAGTCAATGGGGCAATATCCTCTGACATTCATCTCTCTCCTGCAACACTGCTCCTGTCTATACCTTAGCCTGAGTTTCCGGTTTGTGACTTAAGGTTTCTGAAGATCGTATGAAGACCGTACTACACGCAGAGCAGCAGACGATTGCGGGAAGGGTCCTGCACGAGGTGGCCCTGCGCGCTCGCTTCGACCGGGATTTGGGCAGCGTCCAGGTGGGTCAGCGCGGCATCCAGGGCAGCGGCGTCCGGCAGGTGCAGCACATACTTGTCGAGGCCAAGCGCGTCATCCGGCGGCGGAGTCCGACCGGCCCAGATATTCGCGCCAATGTGATGATGGTAGCCCTCGTAGGACAGGAACAGCGCGCCCATCCCCGGCATGTTCATCATCATGTCCAGGCCCAGGAGGTCGCAGTAGAAGGTCTCGGTCTCCGGTAGGGCGGCGACATGCAGATGAATGTGGCCCATGATCGTCTCAGGGTGCAGCCCGCTCCAGGCCATGCCGTTGGCGCTGTCGAGAACGCCCCGCGTGTCCAGCGGCGCGGTCGTCAGCAGAAAGCGGCCCTGCGCGTCGTACCATTCGCTGCGGGGCCGGTCGCGGTAGAGTTCGATGCCATTGCCTTCGGGGTCAGCCAGGTAAAGCGCCTCACTGACGCCGTGATCGCTGCCGCCTTGAAGCTGCGTGTTGGTGTCGATCAGCCGCTTGAAGCTGCGGCCCAGCGCCTCGCGCGAGGGCATCAGGATGGCGAAGTGATACAGGCCGGTGCTGCCGGGCACACGACGATACGCCGCTTGTTCGCTGAGGGCCAACAGGGCCTCAGCGCCCGCGCCGAGATAGACCGTGCGGCCCTCCCGGCGCAGTTCGTGCAGGCCGATGACATCCACATAAAAAGGCAGCAGCCTGTCCAGACTGCTGACGTTGAGATAGACGGTGCCGATAGTCGATTGGGTCATTCCCTACTGCCTCTAACGATAAGCCATGTGTCTATTGTGCGCTCAGGCGACCGGCAGCGCAATGAGACGTCCGTACACCACCGCCACCGCCAGCACGCCCAGCACCAGATTGGTGACGATCATAGTGTACTCGCTGCGGCGCACATGAGTCAGGGCCGCGCCAATCATGGTCAGGATAAGGCCCAGGGCGGCCAGCGGCGTCAGAATGGGCAGGATTCCGGTGAGTACGGGCAAAATCACCCCCAGCCCGCCCAGCAGTTCGAGGGTCCCGATCAGGCGAATTTGAGTTTGCGAGAAATCCTCGACCCAGCCCATGCGCGCCTGCAGTTTCTCACGCGGCTGCTGAGTTTCATCAGCCCGGCCAGGATAAAGGCCAGTCCCAGCAAAATCTGAACGATCCATAGTACGGTAGTGTTCATGATTGATGCTCTCCCGTTTAGATGACTTGTCCATCGCATGTTGCTAAAGCAACAGTTGTCGTTTATCATGATAGGGAGCGCCGCTGTGGCGGTCAATCAACAAGAGTTGGGATTTGTCGCTTAAACAACACAGGAGCGAAAATGTTGCTTAAAGAGGAAGATGAGGCACTGGACCCGCGGGTGAAGCGCACCCGCCAGATGCTCACGGATGCGCTGGACTCGCTGCTGGCGAAGAAGGATCTGCAGGCGATCACGGTGGCGGAAATCACCGCCGTCGCCGAGGTCAACCGGGCGACCTTCTACGCGCATTTCATCGATAAGTACGCCCTCTTCGGGCATCTGGTGCGGCAGAGCTTCGAGGATGCGCTGCGCCAGCGTTTACAGGAGTCCGACGAGGGCTTCTGTATGGAAGAAATGCACACGCTTGTCCTCGCCGTTTTTGAGTACATGGCTCAGTTCGACGGCCACTGCCATCCGGGCGACCTGCAAACGCGGCAGCTTGTCGTGCAGCAGCTTCAGGCGCAGCTTCAGGCGATGATTCTAAATGGTATGGAACAGATTGACCTTGATGATGAGGACCATGATCGTGAACTGGGGGCCTCGGTGATGAGCTGGGCCATCTTCGGCGCGGCCTTCCAGTGGAGCCGGAGCAAAAAACGGCTGCCTCTGGAGACAGCCGCCGAACAGGTGATGCAGTTTATCGGCCAGGGAATCGCGCCGGTGACCGAGTCCCTGCGTCAGGCTAACGAAACAGTTCGCGCACGATGATGTTGCGCTGAATCTCGCTGGTGCCTTCGTAAATCTGGAAGATTTTGACGTCGCGCAGCAGCTTTTCGACCGGGTATTCCTTCATGTAACCGTAGCCGCCGAAGACCTGCACCGCATCGACCGCCGCGCGCGTCGCCATATCCGCCGCGAAGGCTTTGGCATAGGCCGCCAGTTTGGGGTTGGCGATCCTGGCGTCGAGATGCCATGCCGCCTGCCAGACCAGCAGCCGCGCCGCTTCGTAGTTGATCGCCATGTCCGCGATTTTGTGGCCGACGGCCTGATGCTGGTAGATGGGCACGCCGAAAGCCTGGCGCTCCTTCGCATATTTGACCAATTCTTCCAGGGCGCGCCGCTGCAAGCCGACGGCAGCCGCTGCTACGCCGGGACGGCTGTAATCGAAGACCTGCATGGCGATGTAGAAGCCCCGGCCCTCCTGGCCGACCAGATTCTCAGCAGGGACCTCCACGTTTTCGAAGACAATCTCGGCGGTATCGGAGGCGCGCTGGCCCAGTTTATCGAAATGCCGCCCCACGCTGACGCCCGGCATGTCGCGTTCGACAATGAAGCAGGACATGCCGCGATGCCCGGCGGCAGGGTCCGTCTTGGCGAAGACGCAGTAGAAGCTGGCGTGTGAGGCGTTGGTGATGAAGGTCTTGGAGCCGTTAATGACGTAGCCGCCGTCTTTGCGCTCGGCGCGGGTCTCGATGCCGACCACGTTCGAACCGGCTGCCGCTTCGGTCACGCCGTAGCTGGCGAACTGGCCCTGGTCGATGAGGCGTTCGCCCAGCCAGTAAGCTTTCTGCTGTTCGTTCCCAGCCAGGATGATCGGCAGGGCGGCCAGACTGTTAGTGCTGATGCTGGTGCCGATACCGGTGCAGCCGTAGCCGATTTCCTCACCGACGATGACCTCATCCATCGCCGACGCGCCAACTCCACCATAAGCCTCCGGGATGTTCATGTTCACCAGACCGATCTCGCGGGCCTTATGAAAGATTTCCTCCGGGAAGATGGCCTTCTCGTCGTATTCGGCGGCAACCGGGATGATCTCTTTGGCGACGAATTCGCGCGCCATGCGCTGGAGCATCTGCTGCTCCTCGGTGATCTGGAAGCCGACTCCAGCGGATACCATGCTCGTAACCATTATTCTAGCTCCTGAAAATAATCTAACGGGCATTTGATTAATTATAGCATGGTGTGGGGCAAATCAAGCAACTGGCGCTGGTCGCGCGCGGCAAGATCGGGCATGATGAAGGTGAGGTCTATAAGGAGCCGCTATGCACATTCTCGAAACGGAACGATTGTCAATTCGCCAGTTCACGCTGGAGGATGCCGCCTTTATCTTCGAACTCCTGAACGAGCCGGGCTATATTCAGAACATCGCCGACCGCAATATCCACAGCCTGGAGGATGCCCGACGTTATCTGGAGCAGGGACCGCTTGCCAGTTATGCGGCCAATGGCTTCGGCCTGTTCCGCGCGAGCCTGAAAGACTCGGATCTGCCCATTGGCATGTGCGGCTTGATCCGCCGCACGGTGCTGGAAGATGTCGATCTCGGTTATGCCATCCTGGAACGCTACTGGGGCCAGGGCTACGCCACCGAAGCGGCTGCGGCTCTGCTGGCCTATGGCTACGACGTGCTGAAGCTGCCGCGCATCATCGCCATTACCGCGCCGGATAATGCGGGGTCAATCCGCGTGCTGGAGAAAATCGGCCTGCGCTACGACCGGTTGATTCATCTGCCGGATCTGGGCGGCACCAGCCGCCTGTTCGTGCCGGGAGACAAATAGTGTCTGCTGCCGGGCAATAAATTCGGCGGCAGCGCGCTTATTGATCCATCTGATCGAAATATTCCCAACCCGCCAAATCCGGCGCTTCGAGTCCCAACTGCGTTATAATCGCTTTGATCTGTTCGCGGTGTTCGGTGGCATGGTTGATGACCTGGGTGAGAATGATGGTCTTGGGCACATCACGGGGTGCGCCATCCCAATCAATCGTGACCATATCGTCGGCCTGCACCTTGTGTACCCACTCAATAAAGCCGGAACCGGTGGTATGCAGCGAGTCTTTCATGTCGGCCAGGGTCATGGGCAGCGCATTTTCTGTGTGCCTGTACGCTTGCCCGGTGCTGATCCGCGAAAAATAAGAGCGTTCAGCTGTGGTGATGTGCTGCAAGATGTCGTGGATCGACCCATAAGTCCCGGTGGCGCTGGCCTCCAGTTGCTCGCTGCTCAGTGCGGTACATGCGTCGAGCAGGCGTAGATTGGCCCACAAATTGTGGCTGAAGAGTGTGCTGAGTGTATCGCTAGATTTCATCCGGTTCCCCTTTTTGTTGAACTCTTATGAACTATTGTAAACCCCTTCCTTCGAAAGCGCGCGCTTAAATGGACCCCGCCACGATTCAGCGCCTGAATGCCATCAACCGCGAGTTTTATCGCACAACCGCTGAGGCCTTCGACCAGACGCGCGGCAAAGCCTGGCCGGGCTGGGAGAATCTGCTGCCCTATCTCAACTCGCCGCTGCGGGTGCTGGATGTCGGCTGCGGCAATGGACGGCTGGGCCTGTTCCTGCGCGATCACGTGGCGGACCTGCGCTATCACGGCCTGGATAACAACCCGGCGCTGCTGGCGAAAGCCCGCGAGTCGCTGCCGGACGCCACGTTTGAGGCCCACGACATCGTGGAGACTCCGCCGGAGGACGGCGAATACGATCTGGTGGCGCTCTTCGGCGTGATGCACCACATCCCCGGCGCGGCGCAGCGGCGGGATCTGCTGGCCCGGCTGGCGCAGCGGTTGGCTCCGGGCGGATTGCTGGCCTTCGCCTGCTGGCGCTTCTACGAGTTCGAGCGCTTTCGCCAGCGCATCGCCCCCTGGCCGGAGGACATCAGGCCGGAAGCGCACGATTATCTGCTCGACTGGCGGCGCGGCCAGATCGCCCTACGCTACTGCCATTACGTCGATGATACCGAACATGCCGCTCTGGTCGCCGTGACTGGCCTGCGCGAAATCGAGACCTACCGCGCCGACGGCTTCAGCGGGACGGTCAACCGCTATAGTCTGCTGCGCCGTTGAGTTGAACAAAAGGATCGGCACACTGGGTACCGACCCCATTGTATTCCCCTGGACGAAAGCCATCTAAGCCTGTTTTTCCGGCTGGAAACGCAGATAAATCATGCCCGAATCGAAGGCCCTGGCCTCCAGCACCTTCATCGTCTGGGTGAAGTGGGCATCCTCGAAAAGCCGCTTGCCGACACCCAGGACCACCGGGCACAGCATCAGTTGAAGCTCGTCCACGAGGCCCGCTTCGATCAGCGAGCGCGTAAGCGTGCCGCTGCCGACGATGTTGATGTCCTTGCCGGGCTGCTGCTTCAGTGCAGCCAGTTCCGCGACCACGTCGCCCTGGATCAGGTGCGAATTCTTCCACTCGGCCTTTTTCAGCGTGGTGGACACCACATACTTGGTCTGATTGTTCATGATCTGGCCGAAGGGATCGTCTTCCGGCATATTGGGCCAGAAGGCGGCAAAGCCCTCATAGGTCCTGCGGCCCAGCAGCATGGCATCGCTGCTCATCATGCTCGCGCCGATCACTTCTCCAACCTCATCGCTGGTAAAGGGCATGGACCAGCCGCGTTGTTCAGGCAGTGTCGTATCTGCCGGGCCAGGGGCCTCGACGACACCATCCAGGGTAATGAACAATGCCGCGTTGATCTTTCTCATGGGACTGTCTCCTTTTGTGGTTTATTGTCAACTGAGCATAAGCCATCAAAAGGGTGCGGTCTTGAATAAAAGCGACATCGGCTGATCGGTATCCCCGCTGCTGATTTGGCCGGGTGTCTGCCCCATGAACTGCCTGAGCGTGCGCGTCAGGTGGGATTGATCGGCATAGCCCAACTGGTCCACTGTATCGAGGATGGGGACCCCCTGCTTGAGCAGTTGGGTCGCGCGGCGTGCCCGTTAAATCTGAAACACGCCGTTGTGGGTCAAGCCGGTCGCTTGCAAGAATCGACGCTGAATCGTGCGGCGGGACAGGGATAACGGCTCTTCACACAGGACCGCATCCACGAGCGGGTCGTGGACGAGCAGCCCCTGGCGTGCCAGACGCTCGATGAAGGTATCGGCATTGTCATAGGTAGGGAATTCCCAGGCTGAGCTGTCCAGCCAGAAGCTGTGGCGTCCCGCTTGCGGCAGGTTCAGATCCTGCCGGTCGATCACCATGCGCGCGGGGAATTTCGGCATGAAGGCGCCCACTTTGAAGACGATGCCCATAAACTCGGTGTCCGGCGGGCAGTAGGCTGCTGTCGCCCGTGTCTCCGGGCCGCGCAGGGTCACAATCGTGCTGCGCTCATCGTTGGCGACGACGATTTCGAAGTGACTCTCCGCCGTCGAGATGAACGACCTGCCGTCCTCGCTGTGACTGCGCCACACCCTCTCGACAAAAGGCGAGTCCGAGAGCCGCTCCTCGCTGGGTAGATTGATGTCGTCTCCTTGTAGATGAGGGTCTACCTCAGAGACAATTTCTGGCTCAAAAGTCAGCACCATAGCAACGCGCGCGCTCCTGTTGGGATTAGATCCTACAACAGAATTTTAGCACATTTATTCTGCTTTTGTTGGGGTAAATAGACTTACCCTGGGGCAATCTCAGATTAGAATATCAATTCCGGGTTTTACGTCCCGCTGCCAGGTGTATCAGGAGTCATGCTGGCCTTTTTTGCGGCTTTTTGCTAAACTGGACCCTTCCTGAACTGTTATAACCAGATAGACAGGAGATTGCTCGCTCATGCGCCTGGGTATCGACTTCGGTACGACGAACTCCGGGATCGCGCTGTATGACGACGGTCAGCTTTATGCTGTTCGCACCAACCCCGAAAACGAAAATCCCTTTGTATTGCCTTCGCTGATTTACGTGGATCGTGAGCAGCAGGTCACGGTCGGAATCGAGGCAGCCTACGCTTATCTCGAACATGACACCGGGCGGATGGTCCGCTGGCAGAAGCAGTTTGTCGGCGTGGCCGAAATCGTGGTCGCCGGGCGTGGGGCGGATGCCCTCACCTACGATCAGGAGCTTTATGCGCTGGTGGATACCGCCGCGCACGGACGGCTGCTGCAATCCGTCAAGACCATCCTGCGCAGCCCGACTTACGAAGGCACGCGCATCTTCGACCGCTTCTACACGGTGGACGAACTGATCGAGATGCTGCTGCGCTCGCTCAAGCGCTGCGCCGAGGAGCAGTTCGGCAAGACCTGCGATTCGGTGGTGATTGGCCGCCCGGTCAAGTTCTCGGACGATCCTTTCACCGACAACCGCGCTGAGGAGATCATCTACACAGCGGCCTGGTTCGCGGGCTTCAAAGACATCCGCTTCGCCCCCGAACCCCTGGCCGTGACCTACCTGCACCACGTCAGCAGCCCGGATCGTCAGACCAGCCTGGTCTTCGATTTCGGCGGCGGTACGCTCGACCTCACAGTGGCAAAGGTGGGCGGCAGCGAGCGCCCGGAAATCCTGGCAAATCGCGGCGTACTGGTAGGCGGCGATGACCTGGATCAGGCGATTATGAAGTACCTGACCAAATACTTCGGGCGCGGCGTGATCGTCGGCCCGGATGAGCGACCGTTCCCGGAGGACATGCTCGAATATCTCAAGACCTGGCAAACCATGCCGGATCTCTCGCGCCCGCAGCACCTGGACCGCATCCGGGGCTTCCAGCGCAGCAGCAGCGATCCGCAGGCGATGAAGGCGCTTGAGGCCCTGGCGACGCAGAATCTCGGCTTCCAGTTGTTCCGGGTGATTGAGCAGTGCAAACGCGAACTCTCCTCAGCGCAGCAAGCCCCCTTAGTCTTCGAACATGGGCCGATTCAGATCAACGAGATGATTACGCGCGAGCGCTTCGAGCAGATGATCGCCGGGCATTTGCGCGCGGTTGAAGCCGGAGTTTCTGAGGTGGTCGAGGAAGCCGGGTTGAAGCCGGAGGACATTGACGTGGTGCTGCGCACCGGCGGCTCGTCAGCGGTCCCGGCCTTTGTCCAGATGCTGGAAGGTATCTTCGGGCCGGACCGGCTGCGCGAACTGGAACCACTGGTCTCGGTGGTCGGGGGCATGGCCGTGATCGCGCAAGATAACCAGCGTCCGGTGCCGTCGTACACCTTCCGCTACGAACAGCCCGGCCAGCGCATCTTCAAGCGCATCGGCATCGTCAGCGAGGTGAAGCCGCAGCGCTACCACTTCCGCGTCGGTGAACCAGCTTACGTCAACGACGCCTTCCTCATCAGCTACATGCCCGCCATGCTGAGCGGGATGCCCGCCATTCGCCTGCCCTTTGTCGATGTCGATAACGAGTTCGACGATTATCTGCAATTCGACCTGCTGCACCCGGCCCGCGTCTACGTGGGCTACCAGGAAGGCATGATTAACCGCCCGCGCTGGCTGCGGCCCTGGGAGCGCGAAGACTCCCGGATAGAAATCGCCGATGGCTGGCGCAGTTCTCGCGTCTTGAACCTCTACAGCCAGGTCTTCGAGCCAGGCACGATTATGCTCGGTGGCACCAAAGCGCGCGGCTACGAAGGCACCGTCCCCGTCCCCTATGTGGTGATCGTCAAAGCGCTGGAATAGCTTCCCAGGTGAAGCCGCTGCCGGCCCGTTGGACCCGCCCCAAACCCGGAAACGTCAAGTGATAGAAGAGCGTCAGCATGGCCGCGTCGGCTGCCTGACCGAGGGCTTCGCGCCGGGTGGGGACGGACAGGCTGGTATCGGCGTCAAAGCGCGGCGACCAATCAGGATGGGCGAACTGCATCGGGCTGTGCAGCAGGTCAGCCATGTGGATCAGCGTCTCGCCCTCCGATTCGAAGCGCAGCGCAATCTGGCCCGGTGTATGGCCGGGGATCGGTACGGCGCGCAGGCCCGGCAGGATCTGCGCGTCCATGTCGATCAGCCGCAGCCCGCTGGTCTCCACCATGCGCACAATCGGGCCGTCATTCGATAAGCTGTCCGCGATGCGGCCCTTCCAGGCGTCCATTTCCGCTTGCGATATGACGTAGCGCGCGTTGGGGAAGGCCGCTTCACCCGCGTCTGTCAGCAGACCCTTAACGTGATCGCCATGCGCATGGGTAATCACCACCAGCGTCACCGCCTCTGGCGCGAGACCTGCCAGACCTAAGCTTTCGGGCAGGAGACCGCCGTTCGGTTTGCCGCCCTCGCCGGTATCGACCAGTACGATGTCGTCGCCGAGGCGTGCCAGCAGGATGTTAAACGAATCGTCGGCCTCATCCAGCGACAGGCCCATCTCGGCATAGGCCTGGCGGCAGTCGGCTTCGGTGAGTGCCGGGTAGCGCCGCATCAGTCCCGCTGCACCCAGGTGCGACGCATTGTCCAGCAGCACGCTGCATTCGATGCTCCCGACCTTAAAATCATGATATTTCGCGTTCATTGCTCCTCCTAGCCACACAGCACGCGCCGATTCTAACGCGCGAAATGGCCGCTCGTCAGGGAAGAAGGACATTGTAGATTAGCCAGAAGGTTTTATCATTGGCATTCTATTGGCTCTCATAAGGAGAAGATTATTATGAAGACTCGCACCGGCGGTTTTTCGATTGGTTGGCGCCGTCGCAATTATGACTGGGAAAAAGACCTGGACGGCATGATCGCCTGGGCCAAAGCGAGCGATCTGGAAGTGATCGACGTGGGCAAGGATGGCGAAACCAGCGCTAAAACGGTGCTGGAGGCCGGGTTGAAGGTTGGCTCGGCAGACCTGCTGCATTGGGGCCGTGATCTGACCGCCGCCGATAAAGGCCAGCGTGCCGAGGCCGTCGCCCGCAACAACGATTATATTCGCGCGGTCGCTGCGCTGGGAGTCCACAACTTCTTTACCGACCCGGCCCCCAATGATGAATCCCGGCCTCGCAGCGAGAGTTTTGATCTGCTGGTCGAGAGCTTCGAGGCGATGGTCCCGGTGCTGGAATCAACCGGCTCACACATCGTGATTGAGCCGTATCCCGGCCACAACGGCCTGCTCTGTACGCCGGAGACGTTCGCCGCGCTCTTTGAGCGGATTCCCTCAACCGCCATCGGACTCAACTATGACCCTTCGCACATGATCCGCCAGGGAATTGACCCGCTGCGCTTCCTGCGCGAATTTGTGGACCACGTCTTTCATGTCCATGCCAAAGACTGCCGTATCATCAGCGAGAATGTCTACCGCTACGGCTATGAACTCCCGGCGGTCTTCGCCAAGAAGATGCCCTACGGTCAGTTTGCCTGGCGCTACGCCATTCCGGGGCACGGCCAGACCGATTGGATTGAGGTCTGCCAGATGCTGCGCGACGCTGGTTACGCTGGTGCAATCAGCATCGAACTGGAAGATATGTACTTTGATGACAATGAGAGTTCGAAACTCGGCATCTTACAGGGCGCGCATTTCCTCAGCGGCTGCTGAGGCGTAGTATATCGAAACAAAAGGCACGTTCCGGCGTGCCTCTACGGCGTTTTGGAGCCGATCAGGAGCGGCTGAGCTGGCGCGGGAAGTGAGTCAGGACCTCGACGCCACTGTCGTCACGACGACGTTGTCTTCGACGCGCACGCCGCCCAGGTCGGGGATATAGATGCCTGGCTCAACCGTGAAGACCATGCCGGTCTCTAAGGGTGTCTCAACCCCCGCCGCGATCTGCGGGATCGATTCGTGAGTATCCAGACCCAGGCCGTGACCCGTGCGGTGAATGAAGTATTCGCCGTAGCCCGCCGCCGTGATGACATCGCGCGCCGCTTTATCGACCGCGCCCATCGGCACGCCGGGACCCGCCGCCGCGACGGCTGCTTGATTGGCTTCCAGCACGATCTGGTAGAGTTTTTCCATTTGTTCGGTGCGGCTGACCCAGGCAGAAGGTGCGGGTGATGTCCGCCGGGTAACCTTCGACCGCACCGCCGAAGTCGATCAGCAGGAATTCGTCCGCTTGAAGCGCCCGGTCAGTGATAAAGCCATGCGGCAGGGCGCTGTTGGGGCCGGTCTGCACCAGCGGGTTGAAGGCGACGCCCTGGCTGCCTGCCGCGCTCATTTCCTCGCCCAGCCGGGTAGCGATTTGCCGTTCGGTCATGCCCGGCTGAACCCAATCCAGCACCTTGCGCAGGGCAGTCTCGCTTAAGGCGATGGCCTTGCGCATCAGCGCGATTTCCTCCGGCGTCTTGCGCGCGCGGATCAGCGTCATGGCCGCTTCGACCGCCTGCACCTGTAGGGTCGGGTCAGCCGCCAGAAAAGCCAGCCACTCGGTGACGCGCATCGTCAGCCCATCGACTCCTAAGGTCCCACCGCGTAAGCCTAACGCCTCGACGGCCTCGCTCACTGCGCCTTGATAACCGTCCGTATCGGTCCAGGCGAAGACGCGCGCTTCCAGGTCCGGGCGCACCTGCAATTTGGGTACTTCCAGCTCCGGGATAATGAAGGACAGCTCGCCGTCGCGCGTAACCAGGGCGATGATGGGCCGCTCGGAGAGGTGAAACTCCAGGCCGGTATGATACAGCATGTTCGAGCCGGGGACAATTGCCAGCGCGTCCACGCCGTCAATGCTCAACAGCTTGTTCTGGCGGGATTTGTAATCGGTCATCGTGGGTTCCTGTTGGGGGCACAGTACAAACAAGGGTCATTGTACCGCTTCATACAGAGGGTACAAAAATCATGGCCCTATGATGGCCTTTTCAGGCGGGTGCGGGGAATTGCCAGGGCTTAGCCTGAAGTTTTGAACTCCAGGGACCGCTAGAATTCTTTGCTGAGCAGTCGGGAGGCGTCGGCGGCGACCTCTTTCCAGATTTCGCGCTTGGGGATGGCAATCGGCTTCTGATGCGCATACTGCCAGATTTCTGCGGCGATGTCGAAGACCGCGTTCGGGCGGCTGATCTGGCGTGCCCGCTCGGAACGGCTGTGCAGCCCTTCCGGTCCTTCGTCCAGCCATGTGCGCAGCGCTGCCGTGATCTCCTCCGGCGTGGGGGCGAAGACGCCGACGTCGTTCTGCACGACGTGGTCCACATTGCCGGTCTCCTGGCCGGGGATGGCATCGTAGAGAATCACCGGCAGCCCGGCGATGCCCGCTTCGGTTATCGTGGCCGGACCCGCTTTGCTGACTAGAACGTCGGTGGCGGCCATCAGAATCGGCATGTCACCGCGGAAGCCATAAACCTGAGTCGGTTGGTTCCAGCTATGCTCGCTCAACTGCCGCCGCAGCGAGTTGTTGCGCCCGGCGACGATAATCAACTGGCAGTTGAGGCGCGCCTCGTCGATGGTGCGTGCCGTGCGGTAGACTGGCCCCATGCCATCGCCGCCGCCCACCAGCAGTATCGCCGGCAGGTTCGGGTCCCAGCCCAGGTGCTGGCGCGCACTGGCCTTATCCGTAAGGCTGTGAATAAAGCGCGGATGCACTGGCAGCCCGGTCACACGAAGCTGAGAGGCCAGCAGCCCGGCATCCAGGCCGCGCTGGTAGGCTGCCTGCGTGGGAACCAGACAGCGTTCTGCCCGGTGGTCGTACCAGAGATGATGCGTCGAGACCAGATCCGTCACCACGACGACGAAGGGAGGGCGATAAGCACGGTTTTGCAGCGCCTTCATGGCCGGGCGGGTCAGGACTGAATGCACGCTGACGATCACGTCCGACGGGTGTTCGCGTAGCATCCGCTTGAGGCCGCTTTCCAGCGTAGCGTAGAGCGTGGTCGAGAGGATCTGTGCCCGCCGCCGCGTGTTGGAGAAATTGTAGCCCGCGCCCCAGGAGGACTTCGAGTGATTTATCCAGATGGGATAGAATTCCGGCATGAACTTGAGCGGCACCGGCGAATAATCGCGGAAGACATCGACCAGTTCCACCTGCACTGTATGCTCGCCATACTGCCAGTAGAGGGCGTCCCGAATGGCTTCGGCTGCGGCACGGTGCCCGCCGCCGGTATCCGACATCAAGAACAGGACTCGCTTCTTCAAGACTCGCCTCCTAACACGCGCTTCAAGCGCTTGTTAAATTGGGATCGGGTGAGCATCACCCGCCGGTTGCAGCCAGTGCAGCGGAGTCCAATATCCGCGCCTACCCGGTAGACGATCCATTCATCGCTGCCGCAGGGATGCGGCTTACGCATTTGAACGCGGCTTCCCACAAAGATCGACTGCATAACTATCATACCGCACTATAACATACCCGCACAGCTTATTCATGGCCCACTCACCCATATTCTATAACGATTTTAGACCGCAGGTGCTATACTGGGGCCGTATCGTACACGCTATCCCTGGAGAAAAACCTTGCTGCTGTTTGGTGATGTTTCCCCGATCAGCCTGATCGGCGTCCTGCTGGCCGTCGGTATTGGCATGACCTTTCATGAATTTGCGCATAACTACGTGGCCCATCTGATGGGCGATTGGGTCCCGGCCCAACAAGGCCGTCTGACGCTCAATCCGCTGGTCCACATTAACTGGTTTGGCTGGCTGATGTTCGCCATCCTCGGCTTCGGCATCCTCGGTTCCGCGCCCATTGCGGCCCACCGGATGCGCAACCCACGCTGGGGTTTCCTGGCGGCGGTCGCTGCTGGTCCCATAACCAATCTGCTGGTCGCGGCGGTTTTTGCCATAATATTCCGTATTTTGCTGCCGGTAGCCCGTGCCGGGTCGATCCCGCTTGCGACGATCCAGATCCTGTACATCATCGTCTTCTTCAATGCGCTGCTATTCACTTTCAATTTGATCCCAATGTTTCCGCTGGATGGCTGGCACATCGTCTATGCGCTGCTTCCGGCTGAACTGGCGCGCGTCTGGGGCAGCCCGCAGTGGCGTCAATACAGCCAGTTTGCCTTCTTCGCCCTGATCTTGCTGAGCTTCGCCCACATCTTCGACATTTTTGGCGTCCTCATCGGCGGCCCTTCGTCGGCTATCACCAGCTTACTATTAGGCACCTGACTGAGTGCGTTACCGCATCCGGCAGGGTCTCAGCGCCCTGTTCGCCTTTGCGCAGCCCGTCGATATCGCCCTGGCCGCATCGGTCCTGTCGCCCGCGCTGCTGGCTTGCTTTCAGCAGATGCGCCGCAGCGAGCAGCTTCACAGCCTGAAGGTATTACGTACAATCCAGGCGCAGGGTTCTACGCCCGATGACCTGGCGGTGGCCGCGCTGCTGCACGACGCCGGGAAATCGCGCTATGCCTTCCCGACCTGGCAGAAGACACTGGTCGTGCTGGTACGCGCCTTCACGCCGGGCCTGTTTGCACGCCTGAGCGCGGGCGACGAGGCCAACCTGCTCCATCGACCCTTCGTCCTTAGCGTCCGGCATCCTGCCTGGAGCGCCGATCTGGTCGCCGCCGCCGGAGGCAGTCCGCGCGCCGTCTGGCTGATCGCACACCACGCCGACCCGCCGGATCAGTGGGCCGAGCATCCCGACCTTCACTTATTAAAACGCCTTCAAGCCGCCGACGATACGCAGTGATCTCATCCTCCGGCCCTTTCTCCAAGGTGGAGAAGGGGAGAAACCCGGTTCACAACGGTCTTAGTTCCCTCGCCATTTCGGAGCAGGGATTGAGGGGTTGAAGCTGAGTTTAGGCGATTTACGTCTGAATCCGTTATGATTAAGTCCATATCGTTAGAGTAAAAGACAAAAGAACTCATGGCTCAAAAAATAAGCGTAGCGATCATTGGTCTGGGACGCAGCGGGGCATCGGTCGGGCTGGCCTTGCAGCGCTACAACCGCAAGAAAGACGCCGCCTATCAGTTTGACCTGATCGGCCTGGACAACCGGCCTGACGTGCTGCACGAGGCTGAGAAAATGGGCGTGGTCAGCAAGACCACACTCAACACCCACAGCGCGGTGCAGGAGCGTGACATTATCGTGCTGGCACTGCCTTATGCCGATCTGCGCCGGACCTATCAGGCTATGCGGGAGACGCTGCGGCCTGGCGCGGTGATTATGGATATGTCTCCGCTGAAGATGCCGTCGATTGCTTATGCGGCGGATTATCTGCCTGACGAGGCGCACCTGGTCGGCCTGAGTCCGGTGATTAACCCGCGCTATCTCTTCGACGGCCTGGATGATACCGAACATGCCGCCGAGGATTACTTCGACAAAAGCAATATGATGATCCTGCCTGCCGCCAGGTGCGCGCCGGAAGCGGTGGATCTGGCGAGCAATTTCGCCGCGCTGCTGGGCGCAACGCCGCACTTCATGGACCCGCTGGAGCATGACAGTCTGGTGGCGGCCTCGCTCGGCCTGCCAACTCTGCTGGGCGTGCTGAGCTTCTATACGCTCTCGCGCAGTCCCGGCTGGGGCGATATGCAGCGTCTGACGAACCCGCCCTTCGCCCGCCTGACTCACCAGCTTTTCGATACGCATCCCGACGACCTGCGCGATCTCTGGATCGGCAGCCGCGAAAGCCTGATCCAGTACCTGGACAGCTTCAACGATTCGCTCCAGCAGATCCGGCAGGCCCTGGCAGACGAGGATCAGACGAGCATCGAAGGGATGCTGAACGATGCCTCGACCGAGTACAGCGCCTGGATCAACCGGCGGCATCGCAACCAGTGGGATGAAGAGCCGCCAAAGCTCGAAAAACCGGGCCTGACCGACAGCCTGATCGGGGGCTACCTGGGCAAGCGTCTGCGCGGTGATAACAACAACGATAACTAGAAAGGCGGCAGCCCGCTGCGTTCGCGTCAGGCTGAGGCCAGAACGGGCACGGCACGCCGTGCCCCTACGATGCGCGCTGTTTCTGAGTCGGTGTATCGAACGCAGATCGTCAGGCAGGATCGAAAAAGCTGAACTACTGACCAGCTGAAATGCTATCTAGCTAATTAGCTAACCCGCTGTTTTTAGCACTCGTATATGAATTTTGCTAGAAATTCTTGACGTACCCCCCACCTTCTGCTATATTGAGCCTGAAATTTTTAGCACTCTAGACTGAGAGTGCTAATCTTGTGTACGAGGCCACAGCTACCCATACAATTGATTGGGAGGGATTATGTCTATCAATTTACGACCGCTTGGTGATCGCCTGTTAATCGAACCGGTGGAACAGGAAGAAACCTTTGCGGGTGGTCAACTGGTTTTGCCAGAAACCGCCAAAGAGAAGCCGCAGCAGGGCAGTGTCCTGGCCGCCGGCGAAGGCCGTCGTGATGACGACGGGAAGCGGGTCCCCATGGACGTGAAGGTCGGCGACAAGGTGCTGTTTGCCAAGTATGCCGGGACGGAAATCAAGCTTGATGGCAAGAAACTGCTCATCATGAAGGAAAGCGACATCCTGGGCGTCGTTGACTAGGCCCGGACACCACTTGTATACCCCTAAATTTGGAGGACAAACACATGCCTAAACAGCTTGTTTTTCAGGAAAACGCCCGCGCCAGCCTGAAGCGCGGTGTGGATAAACTGGCCGATGCCGTCAGCACCACGCTGGGGCCGAAGGGTCGCAACGTCGCGCTGGATAAAAAATTCGGCGCGCCGACCGTGACCCACGACGGTGTGACGGTCGCCAAAGAAATCGAACTGGAAGACCCCTATGAAAATATGGGCGCGCAGCTTCTGAAAGAGGCCGCCACCAAGACCAACGACATCGCCGGTGATGGCACCACTACCGCGACCGTGCTGGCCCAGGCCATCGTCAACGAAGGGCTGAAGAACGTGGCCGCTGGCGCGAACCCGATGCTGCTCAAGCGCGGTATCGAAGCTGCCACCGAAGCAATTGCCAAGAATATTCTGAGCCAGGCTACCCCGATTGAGACCCGCGACGAGATCGCCCAGGTCGCCAGCGTCTCCGCTCAGGACAACGAGATCGGCAACCTGATCGCCGAGGTGATGGACAAAGTCGGCAAAGACGGCGTCGTCACAGTGGAAGAGAGCCGCGGCCTGGAATTCGAGACCGAGTACGTCGAAGGGATGCAGTTTGATCGCGGTTACATCAGCGCCTACTTCATCAGCAACCCGGACGCGATGGAATCGGTCATCGAAGAACCCTACATTCTGATTCACGACAAGAAGATCAGCGCGGCGCAGGACATCGTCCCGCTGCTGGAAAAAACCGTCCAGATCGGCAAGCGTGACCTGGTGATTATCGCCGAAGACATCGACGGCGAGGCGCTGGCAACACTGGTGCTGAACAAACTGCGTGGGATGCTCAACGTGCTGGCGGTGAAGGCCCCCGGTTTTGGGGATCGCCGTAAAGCCATGCTGCAGGACATCGCCGTCCTGACCGGTGGCACCGTCATCAGCGAAGAGACGGGCCGCAAACTGGAAAGCGCCACCCTGGAAGACCTGGGCCGCGCGGGCAAGGTCGTCAGCACCAAGGACGACACCACCGTCGTGGACGGCCAGGGCGACGAGGCGGCGATCAAAGGCCGCATCGAGGAAATTCGCCGCGAGATCGAGAACAGCACCAGCGATTATGACCGCGAAAAACTGCAAGAGCGGCTGGCGAAGCTCTCCGGCGGTGTGGCGATCATCCGCGTGGGCGCGGCGACCGAGACCGAACTGAAAGAGAAGAAACACCGCGTGGAAGATGCGCTGAGCGCGACCCGTGCGGCAGTGGAAGAGGGCATCGTCCCCGGCGGCGGCGTCACGCTGATCAACGCCATCGCCTCGCTGGATGACGTGAAATTCGACAACGCCGACATGAACACTGGCGTCGCCATCGTCCGTAAGGCGCTGGAAATGCCCATGCGCAAGATCTCCTCGAACGCCGGGCAGGATGGCGCGGTGATTATCGAGAACGTGCGCCGTCGTCAGGCCGAAGGCAAGAACCCGCGCATCGGCTACAACGTCATGAGCGGCGAGTACGAAGACATGATCGAAGCGGGTATCCCGGATCCGGCCAAAGTGACACGCGGTGCGGTCGAGAACGCGGCGTCGATTGCGGCCATGATCCTCACGACTGAGGCGCTCATCACCGACATCCCCGAAGACGAGAAACCCATGCCTTCACCCGATGGCGGTATGGGCGGGATGTACTAAACCGAAGCCATTGCCGTGTCCCTACGTACAGATCGGTAATTGGGGGCACGGTGTACCGTGTCCGCGAAACGACGACATCAAGGGGTGGCTGCACAGCCGCCCCTTTTAATTCAGTCTGATTCGATGTCGGTTTGGGTGAATTCGCGGACGACGTAGCTGGGCTTGTCCATCACGCGGAAGTGCATCCGCGCCAGGTACTCGCCGATGATGCCCAGGGCCAGAAGCTGCGCGCCGGAGAAAATGCCGATAATCGAGGCCAGGAAGGGAAAACCGGCGACCGGCGTGCCCTCGACCATGTAGCGCCCGATGACCCAGATGAGGACCAGCACACTGAAGGCCGCCAGCACGAAGCCCATTAAGCTGGCAAGCTGCAAGGGCAGCACACTGAAGCCGGTCATCATGTTCAGCGCGTGCGTGACCAGTTTGCGCAGGGTGTAATTGGAGACGCCAATCGTGCGCGCCTCGTGCGGCACGCTCATGGCGGCGAAGCGAGTCGTGCCCCAGGTCAGCAGCACGTCAATCGAAACGTAGGGGCCGGAAAATTCGACGAAAGCATCGCGCACCTGCGTGCGGAAGACCCGCAGCGCGCTCACCTGACGGGCGACATCCACGCCCATCGCGCTTTGCAGCGCCAGTTTGGTCACTTGAGAGGCCATATCGCGCAGGAACCCATGCCGCTCATGCTCCGGCGTGCCGTAGACCACGTCGTAGCCCTCGTCCAGCTTCTCGACCAGACGGGGCAGCACTTCCGGCGGGTGCTGCAAATCGTCGTCTATCGTGATGACCAGCTCATAGCGCGCGCAGCGGATGCCGCAGAGCAGGGCGTTGTGCTGGCCGTAATTGCGCATGAGGTTGACGCCGCGCACCCAGTCATGCGCCGCCACCAGGGCTTCGATCACCGGCCAGCTTTGATCGCGGCTGGCATCGTTGACCAGGATCACTTCGTAAGCGCTGCAAAAGCTGGGCAGCACCGCCGCCAGTCGTTCAATTAAGGGACGCAGCGAGTCCTGACTGTTATACACCGGGACCACGACCGTACAACTGTGCATCAAGCTGACCCCTTTCTGGTAAAACCATGCAGCATTATATCAAATACCCGGTGGATATTTTGGAAGCCGCCGTAATGGCCTACACTTGTTGTGCCTCTAAAGCGGTTGGTGTTCAATAACCTTTTCTAGCCTGGCGTTCAAAACACCAGGCTCCACAAATAAGGAAATACTTATGCCTAAAGGTGAGACCTGGAACGAATCGGAAGCTTACAAGGACGCCTGGACGCTGCGCGAATGCCGCCGCCTGACCACCCTGGGCGAGATCAACCAGACGCCGAATTACCATACCAACATCGGCTTCACTGCCGATAGCGAGACCCTGGTCTTCTGGACCAAGCGCGAGGATATGGGCGCGGTCTGCAAGGTGCAGGTGGCGACGGGCGAGATCACCCAACTGACCGAGCCGGTGGCGAATTATGGCTACGAGCCGCATATTCAGGGCGGCCCCTATCCGCGTATGTGCCTTGCGCCGGAGAGCCGCTGGCTGGTCTATACTGAGAATCGCAGCCTGAAAGCCGTGCATCTGGAGTCGCTGGAGGAAAAGACGCTGATCGCCGATCTGGGGCTGGAGTGGGAGATTGGTTATCCGAGCATCTCGGCAGACGAAAAGCAGGTGATTCTGCCGCTCTCACCGATGCACCCGGAGGTGGCCGCCGGGCAGCGCGTCTCGAAGCATTATTACGAGGCTTTCGCCAGCGGTGAGGGGATGCATTTTCAACTGCTGCAAGTGCCGCTCGCGGGCGGCGAGAGCGAGACAGTGTACCAGGAGACCGGCTGCCGCTCCTTCCACAGCCCGCATTCGCCGGTGGACCCGGATCTGGTGCTGCTCGACCGTGATTTCCCGCCGCGTTACTGGGGCGGGGGCGATGGCAAGCAGACGCGAATCTGGGCGCTGAAGCTCTCGACCGGCGCGCTGACTCCGCTGGCGGCGCAGAACGCGCAGCCGTTTCAGGTTCATGCCGTGTGGACCTTCGACGGCCAGCAGGTACTTTATCACGGCAGAAGCGCCAACGGCGGCTACTACATCGGCGTCTGCGATGCGCAAGGCCATACGCTGCGCGAGTGGGATTTCACCGGCGCGCCGCATTACGGCCATGTGGCCGCGATGGCGGGCCGTCCGGCAGTGATTCTGGATGGCAACGTCAGCAGGAACCTGCTCACCTGGCTCTATTACGATGCCGAGCAGCCGCGCATCGAGGTGATCGCCGAACACAATACGGAATGGGGAACCGTGCTGGGGCAGGCGGCGCATCCGCATCCGCTGTGTTCGCCGGATGGCCGCTGGATTTCGTTTAACCGGGCGCAGCAGGGCCGAACCGAGGTGGTGGTCGTGCGCGTGTAGCTCTCATGGCCTTCTCAGCCAGAGTTTACAAAAAATTCAAACATTTTCCCTATGCTGGGGGCACAAATATGAAATAGGAGACCCAGTCTATGAGGACTCAATTCTTAGTTACCCTGATGATGCTGGTTGGCAGCTTTCTTGTCGCTGGCAGTCTGAGTGCTCAGGCACAGCAAGTCACGCCCGCGCCGTACCTGGGCGTGAGAGTGCAGGCGAATGATGCCGGGGCGCTGGTCGTTCAGGTGATGCCGAACAGCCCGGCGGCGGATGCTGGCGTATTGGCCGATGACGTGATTACCGCGGTCAACGGCCAGGACGTCACGGCGGCTGATCTGCCGGACGCTGTCGCAGGCTTTGCAGTGGGCGATACGATCACGCTTGATCTGGAACGTAACAATGAGACGCTCAGTGTGGATGCGACGCTGCAAGCTCGGCCCGTTGACTCTGACAACGGTTTGCAGATGCGCACGGCCCCGCTTGTCAACCGCCCTTACCTGGGCATCACCCTGCGGGCGAGTGACGCGGGTGTCGTGGTGGACCGCGTCGTGGCCGGTTCCCCGGCGGAGCAGGCCGGTCTGATGACCGGTGACGTGATTACGGCGATCAACGATACGCCCGTGACTCAGCCTGCCGATCTGGTGACGGCAGTGCAGGGCATGAATGCAGGCGATACGGTCACGCTGAGCCTGACGCGCGACGGCAAATCGATGGACCTGGATGTCACGCTGGCTGCGCCGCAGTTCCTGCGCCGTGGTTTCGGAACCAATATGAACCGCGACATCGTCATCTATGACGGCACGAACTGGCGCGTTATGGCCCTGTCCGACAACAGCCCACTGGCGGATGCCGGACTGCAAAGCGGCGACCTCATCACCGCCATTGATGGCGAATCGCGCGACCCAGTGGCCTTGCAGAGCTATCTGGCGGACCTGGCGAACGATGCGACCGTGACCCTGAGCGTGACGCGCAGCGGCGACAGTATGGACATCAGCGTCAACGCGACCGATCTGCAGGACTTCATCCAACCCGGCTTTGGCTTTGATTTTGACGGCCAGGGGAATATGGGTCCGTTCAACTTCCAGTTCAATCCCTTTGGCAAGGGGACCTGGCTGGGCGTGGAGATTATCAACCTGAACGCGGACGTGGCGGCGGCGCATAATCTCGACGTGACCGACGGCGCGCTGGTTACCAGCGTGGTCGATAACTCGCCTGCGGCGGATGCCGGACTCCAGGTAGACGACGTGATTACGGCGGTGGATGGCGACGCGGTCGATGTGCAGCACACACTCTCGGAACGCCTCTATGCTTATGATCCGGGCGATAGTGTGACGCTGGCGGTGCTGCGGGGCGGCGAGACCATCAATGTGGACGTGACCCTGGGTAATCTGGCTGATCAGATGGGCATGGGCATGATGCCGCACTTCTTCGGCCCCAATGGACGTGGTTTCGGCAACCAGGGGAATAACGGACGCGGCCCACGCTTCTTCTTTGGTACGCCCAATAACGGCAATCAGAACCCGGCCAACCCGCCTGTGCCGGAGACCACACCGGCGTCACAGGCCAATATTTAACTCGTGTCGAAACGGGGGAGTCATCCCCTGATAGTTTGCAATCGGCCCTGCCCCTGCGGCAGGGCTTTTTTGTGTAATCGATGGGCGAGGCCCGCGACCTGGTTCCCGGTTCAAGCTGGCGGTCAACCAGATAGGGTAACCGGGACGACCGCTGCGTCGTCACTTATGCTGGGCAGTTCGTCGCAGGACATGGCAGCTTCACCATCACCGGTGAGACCGCCGACATCAGCCAGGATTGAGGTCCCGTTGCCGAAATAGCGTTCACGTTTGTATAATCGAGTGCCTAATAGCCTGAGGACTGTGCTCAATGCTGCGATACAGCCGGTACTTTTTGATTCTCGTATGCCTTCTCTTGTTGAACATTCATTTGAACAGCCCGGTGAAAGCCGCCGCCACCTTTGTCGATCCGAATTTTCACGTGGAAACGTTGGCAGAGTATCTGGACGGACCGACTGCCATGGCCTTTGCGCCCGATGGACGTCTGTTTATTTTGCGTCAGTCCGGGACGATTCTCATATACAAGGACGGCGCGCTGCTGCCCAATCTCTTTATGACTCTGGCTGTGGAAACCACGAGTGAACGCGGTTTACTGGGGATCGCGTTCCATCCACATTTCGCTAACAACCACTACTTCTACCTGTACTATACGACCCCAGATTCCCCCATACACAACCGCATCAGCCGCTTTACCGCCAATGGTGACGTGGTCGAGCCGGGCAGTGAGACGGTTATCTTCGACCTGGATAATCTGTCGTCGGTGCCTCATCACAATGGCGGCACGCTGGCTTTCGGGCCGGATGGCAAACTCTACGCAGCGGCAGGGGACAACGGCAACTCGGCCAATGCACAGAGTCTGACTACTGTGCTGGGGTCGATTCTGCGGTTGAAAGCCGGCGGAGGAATCCCCACTGACAATCCCTTTTACACTACCGCCAGCGGCAAAAATCGCGCGATCTGGGCCTATGGGCTGCGCAATCCCTTTTTCTTCACCTTTCAACCGGGCACAGGCCGGATGCACATTAACGACGTTGGCGAGAGCCAGTATGAGGAAATTGATCTGGGGCAGGCAGGTGCGAATTACGGCTGGCCGATAGCTGAAGGCGACAATGTCACCGGGACCCTGCCGAGCGATTACGTTGGGCCGCTGTATACCTACGATCACAGCAACTCGGCCTGCGCCATTACAGGGGGCGCATTCTATAATCCGGCCAGCGCCCAATTCCCGGCCAGTTATGATGGGGACTACTTCTTTACCGATTATTGCGCTGGTTGGATCCGGGTATACGATGTCGCCACCGCTGCGGTCTCGGATTTCTCCAGCGCTATTGGCACTTTCCCGGTCGCCCTGGCGGTCGCCCCGGATGGCTCGCTCTACTACCTCTCACGGGGTGGCGATGGTGGCGGTATGTTGCAGCGCATTTATTATGACAACAGCGCCCTGCCGGAAAACGTCAACGCTGTCAGCAACGGGGATTTCAGCGCGGGGGTAAACGATTGGAGCGTCTACGGGCCGCTGGATGCCTGGGCACCGGACGGTGTGATGATGTTCAAGCGGCGGGATAACAGCGCGCCGGGCGGTTTCTTGCAGGCGACTGGCTACCGCGTGTCATCAGCCACGCCTTTTGAGGTCAACCTGGATTTGGGCAACAGCGGCGGTTTCGATAAGCAGGTGCTGGTCCGGCTCAGCGACAGCAGCCGGGCAAGCGCGCTCGACTGTGTGTTCACGGTGAACCGGGCTACGCCGCTGCAAAGCTATTCGATGCGCGGCCTCAGCCCTTTTGAATTTGACGACCTGAGCGTGACCATCGAAGAGTTAACTTACGATGGCTATCCGGATGTGCTGCTGGATAATCTCGACGTGCGCTACCAGCCGAACGCCGGGATCAACTCGACGACCTGTACCTCACCGACGATGCAGGCGGCGCCTGGCGATCAGAACATGGTGCGCAACGGCGATTTTTCGATGGGCAACCAGCAGTGGATCATCTGGGGCAACGTGGATGGCTGGTCGCCGGACCCGGTTTTGTACTTCAAGCGCCGCTTTGAAGCTGGCAGCGGCGGAGTCTATCAGAATCTGCTGCACACGGTTCCGGCGGGTGCCCCGCTGGAGGCCACACTCCAACTGGGCAATACCAGCGATGTGGTCAAGACGGTGCAGGTGGTGCTGAGCGATGGCACGAGTTGGGATGACGCGCGCATCTGCAACTTCGCCGTCTTCCCGAATACGCCGCTGCAAACCTTCACCCTGCAAGCCCAGACGACCACAGCCTGGAGCGACATCCGCCTGGAGACCAATCCTGGCCCGCCGGATAGTATCCCCGACATCGTGATGGACAACGTAGCCGTCTACTATCATCCTTCGGCCAGCTACCCGGTGACGGTTTGCAGCGCGCCGCCTTTAGCCAATGCACCAGGGATGCAAAATCTGGTGCGCAACGGCGATTTCTCCGGTGGGGAGGGCGATTGGACGCGCTGGGGCGATGTCGATACCTGGGCACCGGATTCGACCATGTACACCAAGCGCTGGAATGGTGGCGGCGATGGTGGCCTGTTCCAGGACCTGTTCTATGGGGTGGGTCCTAACCTGCGGGTGAATGTAACCATTGACTTCGCCAATACCAGCGCAGCCGACAAAGTGGCACAAATATTCCTGCACGATGACGACTGGAGCCATGTGCTAACCTGTGACTTCAATCTGCCGGGCGGGCAATCTGAATTCAATACTTTCTATATGTACGCGACGACGACCGGTCAGTGGAACAACATGCGCCTGGAAATCAAGCCGCAGCCTGCTGACGGCATCCCGGACATTCATATTGATAACGTTTATGTGGAGGTTGAATCGAGCCTGTCTGTCACCGGCACAGTCTGTGAGAATGTGACTGCAGAATCTTGCGGCTACAGCGACCGCTGCCGCTGGGGGCGTGCCGATGCAGGCCGCGCAAGTGGCTGTCACGCCGGCGGCCACCCTGGAGACGATTGCCCCGCCTGTTCTGGACACGATGGACAGCGGCGCAGCCAACTGGCAGGTGACAGGTGCATGGACGCTGAGCGAGGCCGCTGCGATGGGGGACACGGGCCTGGGCTGGAGCGTGGACGCTGCTGCCGAAGGCACCAGTACGTTGACCTGGAGGCAGCCCATTGACCTGAGCGCTGCGCAGACGCCGCGTCTGGTCTTCTACTCGAAATTGGCGCAGAGCAGTGCGCAGGCGGTCGTGCAGGCGCAGGTAGACGGCGGCGCGTGGCAGACGGCAGCCATTATCGCGCCTTCGGACGATTGGGCCGAGACGCTGGTGAACCTGAGCGCCTACGCGGGGCAGGTGGTGACGCTGCGCTTCGCCTGGATTGCGGGGCCGTCCGATGATCGCTGGTCGATTGACCTGGTGGGTGTGGATAACGCCTGGCAGGCAGTTCCGCCAAGTGCGACGCCGCTGCCAACCGAAACGCTCGCGCCGGAAGCGACGCAGGCGGTCAATCCAGAGGTAACGGAAGAAGTAACCACCAACCCGGAGGTTACAGAAGAGGTCAGCCCGGCGGTTACTGAGACAGCCAGCCCAGAACCGACGGCGACTCCGACCGTTCTTGAGCCAGAGGTCACGGTTGAGGTAGCAGCCCCTGCGGAACCGGATACGCCGCTGCCCACCGAAACGGCGACCCTGATGCCAACGGAAACGCCAACGCCCAGTGTGACACCCACAACAACGCCGACCGCCTCGCCAGAGCCGCCCACTGAGGAGGCTTCCCCGACTGTCGAGGAAACTCCAGCAAGTTAATCTGATTGCAGGGGAGGATTTCAAACCCTCCCCTGTCGTCTACCAGGTAACGTTGCAGGGCGCGCCGGTGAACTGCGAGCTTTGTTCGGTGTACTGCATCACCTCGATGCGCACGCCGTCCGGGTCGGTGATCCAGGCCTGCCAGGATTGATCGCAGCCCCGTTTTTTGTCGCTGATCTCCCAGCCCCGACTGCGCACGGTGGCGATGACACTGTCCAGGTCCGCCACTTCCAGGCAGAGGTGGCGGATAATCGGACGCTCTAAGTTGACTTCCTCGGTCTGCATGAAAACTTCAATAAAGGTGGTGTCGCCGCATTCGACGTAAAAACCGTAGAGGGCGTCGTTTTTGTAGAACTCAAAGGCCTTCTTCATGCCGAGCACGTCACAGTAAAAGTGCTCGCTGGCGGCCAGATCGTCCGATACGATGTTGGCGTGTGCTAATCGAGTAATCATGTCGGTCTCCTCTTGTACGATCTCCCATACGCTACCGGATTGCCCCGTGCGGCGCTAGCGCCACCTCACCAGGTCCGCAGGATATTTTCTGCCGTGCGCCAGGCCAGCGCCATGATGGTCAGCACCGGGTTGAAGCCGCCGTTGGTCACATGCACCGAACTATCGGCCACGAAGAGATTGTCGTGCCCATGCACCCGCGCCCAGCGATCCGTCACGGAGGTCGCCGGGTCATCGCCCATGCGGCAGGTCCCGGCCTGATGCTGGCCGCCGGAAAGGTAAAGTCCCGGCTCCTGGCTCCAGATCTTGACCGCGCCCGCCGCCTGCATCCATTCTCTGGCGCGCGCCTCCATAAACTTCGCCGTGCGCACGGTTTCGGGATGCGTGGTGCCGGAAAAATGGGCCACCGGGATGCCATAGCGATCCTTGACTGAGGGGTCCAGGCGGACGCGCCCGTCAGGATGCGGAATCTCCTGTACCGGGCCTTTGATATCGCTCACGCGGCGGTAATTATGGCGCATGAAGTCCTTGTTGGCCGCGCCCCACAGCGGCAGCTCCGGCGGCAGCGAGCGCTTCCAGAAGGTGATCGGCAGTACGATAAACTCGTCGGCCAGCATCCCCCCGCCGATAATGCCGTCGTTGTCATGATTGAACTCGCAGGTCGCGGTCGATGCGCCCGGCCCGATGCCATCCCACATGGGGTCCTCGAAGAGTCCGGTCGCGCCAGGATAGTAGTGGCCCTGTAGATTCCGCCCCACTTGATCGCTGTTGTTGCCGAGGCCCTGGGCTTCCCGCGGCGTGGCCGAATTGAGCAGCAGTCGCGCTGTCTCGACCGCGCCCGCGCTCAGCACCACGACCTCCGCGGTGTCGCTGCTATGCTCTCCCTGCGCGTTGATAGTACTGCACGCCGGTCACGCGGCCCGCGCTGTCGGTCAGCAACCGCTCGACCATGACCTCAGTGCGCAGCGTACAGTTGCCGGAGGCCAGCGCCCGCGCAATCAGGGTGTTCTGGGTGCCGTTTTTGGCGTCCACCGGGCAGGCGAAGCCAACACAGTGTTGGCAGTGGATGCAGGCCGGGCGATCATTATAAGGCGTCGAATTAATCAGCAGCGGCACGCGCAGGCCCTGCCAGCCCAGCTCCGCCAGCGCTTGCTGGTACACCGCGCCTTTGTGCGGCAGCGTGACCGGCGGCATGGGATAGGCTTTCTGATAAGGCGGCAGGTGCGTCATGACCTGATGATCGCCGCTCACACCCATCGCCCATTCGACGCGCTCGTAATAAGGTTCCAGATCCTCATAGGCAATCGGCCAATCGGCCAGTGAGGAGCCTTCCGGCACGCCGTAGGTACTCGCCATGCGGAAATCCTGCGGCATGTAGCGCCAGGCCTGCGCGCCATAGACGCGCGTCCCGCTGCCGACACAGGCGGCATTGTTCTGATAACCGCCTTCGTGAGGCCGCACCACCCGGCCATCGCTCAGCGTGCGCGGATTGCCCTCAATATCTGGCCCGGCATTGTGCCCGTAGACCGAAATGCGCTGGTTGCGCAGATGATCGCGGCCTACCTCGTCGAAGCTCAGCAGTTTGCCGCGTTCCAGCAGCAGCACACGCTTAGCCGCCTTCGGCCAGGACGCCCGCCGCGACACCGCCCCCGGCCCCAGCCCCGATGATAATCACGTCGTAATGGCTCATCCGCGCACCTCGAAGCCGATCATCTGCCAGACGATGCCCTCGCGGTTGCCACCGTTGCCCGGATCGCTGTAGTAGCCCTCGGCGCAGTGGTGGCAGGCCATGCTGAAGAAGGCAGCCGGGTCCAGCGGCCACTCAGTCTGGACCTTGCCCTGCTCGATCTGCGTCAGCAATCTCATCCTGGGCCGTCGAGATCGAGATGCAGCGAAATGCTTCCCGGCGACGGTCTGCGCTTCGACATCGAGCGCGTCCAAACCCTGCCGGTAGCGTTCCAGCGCGTCTTTGAGGTCACCTTCAAACTGCCGCAGCAGATAGTCCCCAACTCCGGCCTCCCAGCCGCCGGGGTCTTCGTCTGGCGGAATGATGCGGTCCACCAGCGCTTGAAGCGTCGTCATCTGTGGATTCATCAACATATAAGTACTGCCTCCCAGGTATCGGGTCAAGGTCGCATTCAACAAGCAGCCAATAGTGTAGCACGCCCCAGGCATACTGCCTTGTGTGAGACCCGGATCGCAGACTGAAAAGCTGTTGCGCAATAGCAACATGCACTATGATTAGGTCCGGGACGCTTGAGTAGAAGGAAAGAGTCATGCCATTGGTCAGGCTGCCTGACGGGACACGCCTTTTTTACGAGACGATTGGCACGGGCGAGCCGCTGCTGCTTATCGCGGGTCAGAGCGGCGATCACCATGCCTGGGACCGGCTGCGTGAGACGTATGCCACTCGTTATCAAGTCACCGTGTTTGATTGGCGCGGGACCGGCCAGAGCGACAAACCGCAGCAGCCTCCTTATTCAACACGCGGCTTCGCGCAGGATGTGATCGCGCTGCTGGATGCTGTGAGCATAGAACGCAGCCATGTATTCGGGGTGTCGATGGGCGGACGGGTAGGGCAGTGGTTGGGGATCGACTATTCGGATCGAAATCGGCGGCCTTGTGCTCGCCTGCACGACACCCGGCAATGCGCATGGGGTCGCCCGGCCCGCGGAAGTAAACGCGCTCTTCCTGAATCGCACAGACCCAGCCGCGCAGCAGGCGATGACGGAACTGCAATACTCGCCCGAATGGATCAGCGCGCACGGCGACCTGCTTGCGGAGAGACTGCGGCTTCAACTCGAAAATCCTGTCCCAGACTACGCCCGTGCGCTGCATTATCAAGCCAGCGAGGGACACGATTCCTGGGATTTGCTGCCGAGGATCAGCGCAGCGACGTTGATCATTCACGGAAGCGAAGACAGGATCAACCCGACGGCGAACGCCCCTCTTATGGCAGAGCGCATTCCTCATGCGGAGCTGGTCATCGTGCCGGGAGGTCGGCATGGCTTCGTCGATGAATATCATGAAGTGGTCAGCAGCGCCGTCCTGGATTTTCTGGCCCGTCATCCGCTGACCGCTTGACTTATACAGACTACGACAGCTCGCGTTCGAGACGGGTACGGCGGAGTTGGCTCATGTAGAGGTCGTGGTAGAAGCCGCCCATTTCCAGCAGCTCGTCGTGATTGCCGCGCTCGATGATGCGGTGATCGTTGACCACCAGGACCAGGTCCGCGTTGCGGATCGTACTCAGGCGGTGGGCGATGACGAAGGCGGTCCGGCCCTCCATCAGGCGCAGCAGGGCCTGCTGAATGTGGATCTCGGTGCGCGTATCGACACTGCTGGTAGCTTCATCCAATACAAGGATGCGTGGATCGGTCAGTACGGCGCGGGCAATCGCCAGAAGCTGCTTCTGGCCTTCGCTGAAATTGTTGCCCTGCTCCGAGACCTGGGTCTTGTAGCCATCCGGCAGCAGGCGAATGAAGCGGTCGGCGTTCGCCAGTTTAGCCGCCTCGACGATCTCCTCATCGGTGGCATTCAGCCGCCCGTAGCGGATATTCTCCATCACCGTGCCGGAGAAGAGGAAGGTATCCTGCAAGACGATGCCCAACTGCTCGCGGATGGAGGCCTGCTTGACGTCACGAATATCCTGGCCGTCGATGCGGATGCTGCCGGAGGTCGGGTCGTAGAAGCGGGTGAGCAGGCTGACGATGGTCGTCTTGCCTGCGCCGGTCGGCCCCACCAGGGCAATGGTCTGTCCCGGTTTGGCTTCCAGGCTGACGTCGCTCAGCACCGGCTTACCCGGCTCGTATTCAAAGCTGACGTGATCGAACTCCACGCGGCCTGCGATGCGCGGCAGCGGCTGCGCGTCGGGCTTATCCTGCACGGTAGACTGCGCATCCAGGACCTCGAAAATGCGCTCAGCCCCGGCCAGCGCCGATTGAAGCTGATTGTAGAGCATAGCGATAGCGCGCATGGGGCGGAAGAAGGTCCGCACGTAGACGACAAAGGTGGCGATGACGCCCACCTGGACGATGCCCTGCAAAGCCAGCCAGCCACCGAGAATGGCCGTCGCCGCAATGGTGAACAGGCTCATCGTGGTGAACATGGGGCCAAGCGCCGCCGTGATGATGTCCGCCTGAATGCCGACACGGCGATATTCGCGGTTGGCATCCACAAACTGCTCGTAGGTATCCGCCTCGCGGGCGAAGGCTTTGACGACGCGGATCCCGGCGATGTTTTCTTCCATGACGCCGTTGAGCGTGCCCAGATTGCGCTGTACCTGCCGGAAAGCCTTGCGGCTGTAGCGCGTCACCAGTGCGGTGATGATCAGCATGATCGGCAGGATGGTGGCCGTGCCCAGTGCCAACTGCCAGTTGAGCAGAAACATCGACACCATAATGCCGCCCAGCAGCAGAATATTGGTGGTGAATTCGACCAGACCGTTGGAGATTGCCTGATTGATCGTGTCGGTGTCATTAGAGACACGGCTCATCAGGTCCCCGGAACTGTGGGTATCGTGATAGGCCATCGACAGCGTCTGAATGTGGGCGAAGAGGCGGTTGCGCAGTTCGGTGACGAAGTGCTGGCCGATCCCCACCATGAGCAGACCCTGGATCAGGTTGGCGATGCCGTTGCCGATGTAGACCAGCAGCATCAGTCCCACCAGGCTGAGCAGCGCTGCCTCATCCCCGGCAATAATGCCCTGGTCGATGGCGCGCCCCAGCAGTGCAGGCCCGGCCAGGCCCGCCAATGTCCCCAGTATCGAGAGACAGGCCACCAGCGAAAGCTGCCGCCAGTAAGGCCGCAGGTAGCCCAGCAACCGCCGGATGGTCGAGCGCTGGTCTTTGGCTGACTCGCCGGTCAGGTTGCGCCCGCCGCCATAGCCCAGCCGTACTCTTGGTCGTTCAGTAGGGGATTGATTACTGCTCATAGGTCGTGTCCGCTTCTATCGTGTCTGGCGGGCGAACACGCCGGTTCGCCGCTACGTCTACCGCTGTCTTGTGCCGTAC
The DNA here is from genome assembly GCA_963772595.1 of uncultured Chloroflexia bacterium. Lineage (GTDB taxonomy): Bacteria > Chloroflexota > Anaerolineae > Aggregatilineales > Phototrophicaceae > CAVYXZ01. The sequence continues at coordinate 157,487 of CAVYXZ010000008.1, forward strand.
AGGAAGATTTCAAACCCTCCCCTACAACCGACGTGAAAGGGTCGGGGTCCAGGGGACTTGTTCGTCTGGAGCAGCGCCCCAGATTAAACACCGCGTTTTGATAATTCATCAGATGGCCGCCTCCAGCGCTTCTGCGCCGAACTGCGAGCGGTAAATATCCTGGTAGATCGGGCTGCCGCGCAGCAGTTCCTCGTGATTGCCGGTGGCAACGACATGGCCCGCCTCCAGCACGATGATCTGATCGGCGCTCAGCACCGAGTTGATTCGCTGGGCGATAATCAGCGAGGTCGTGCGGCTCAACTGTTCCTCCAGCGCGTCCTGAATCCTGATCTCGGTATCCAGGTCTACGGCGCTGGTGCTGTCGTCCAGGATGATAATACGCGGTTTGATCAGCAGGGCACGCGCGATGGCGATGCGCTGCTTCTGCCCGCCGGAGAGATTGGCCCCACGGGCTTCGACGATGCTGTCGTAACCCTCTGGCATTGCCATGATGAAGTCATGCGCCTGGGCCGCCTGGGCTGCCGCGATCACGTCTTCCAGCGAGGCGTTGGGGTTGCCGTAGGCGATGTTGTCGCGCACCGTGCCGCTGAAGAGGGTCGTATGCTGCAAGACGACGCCCGTCTGCGAACGCAGCGCCTCGCGGTCCCAGTCGCGCACATCGACGCCATCGACCAGCACGCGCCCCCTGGTCACGTCGTAATAGCGGGTGATGAGGCTGACCAGCGTGCTTTTGCCGGAGCCGGTCGCGCCAAGCAGCGCGATTCGCTGGCCCGGCAGCGCCTCAAAGCTGAGGTGGTCCAGCACCTCACCCCGCCCGCCGCTGCCATTGCTGCCATTTCCGTTGACGGGCTGTGCCGCCCAGGCATCCAGTTCATCCGCCGCATCGGGCGCATTGTAGTGGAAGGAGACGTCTTCGAAGACGATGTGGCCGCGCATGTCTTCACTGGCGTAAGGCGACTCGCTGGCGTCTTCCATCGGCACCTTTTCGAAGACTTCCAGCACACGGCCTGCCGAGACCTCAGCGCGCGAGGCCGCCGTAACCATATTGCCCAGCAGCAGAAGCGGGGTCATGCCGATCATCAGGTAGTTGTTGAAGGCGATCAACTGCCCTATGCTGAGCCGCCCACCGATGACGTCATAGCCGCCGAACCAGATCACGGCCACGATGCCCAGGTTGGTCACGACCGTCAGCACCGGCATCACCAGTGAGAGGATGCGCCCGACGCGAATATTCTGCCGCATGTAATCCAGGCTGCGCTCATCAAAGCGGTCGGTCTCGTAGCGCTCGCGCACGAAGGCCTTGACCAGATGAGTCCCTGCCAGGTTCTCCTGCACAATTGTGTTGAGGACGCTCAGCTTCTTCTGCACGAGGTCGAAATAAGGCCGGGCGATGCGCAGAAACTGCCAGATCATGACCCCGGCAATCGCCAGGCAGATCAGCATGACGACGCTAAGCTGCGCATTGGTCAGGAGGATCATCACGACGCTGCCGCTAATCATCAGCACGGCGCGCAGGATCAGTGCCAGACCATTGCTGGAGAACATGCGGATCATATCGACATCGCTGGAAATGCGGGTCATCAGCCCGCCGGTCTGCATCCGGTCCAGCGTAGCAAAGGGCAGCGATTGAATGTGCTGGAACAGGTCGTTGCGCATGTCGAAGGCCATGCCCTGTGAGAGGGTCGCACGGCAGATGCCCTGGACAATCGCTGAGACCGCCGTCACCAGCGCGGCGACCACCATCGCCAGCGCGCCGCTGACAATGGCATCCATATCCATCTGGCGGATGCCGTCGTCAATGACGTTCTGGAGCAGGCGGGGCACCAGAAGTTCCATCGCTACCGGCAGAATCACGGTAATAACCCCAAAAACGATCACCAGGCGGTAGGGGCGCATATAGCGCATGATACGCCATAGAGATTTCATTCTGTATCGACGACCTCCATCAGGTCCATTATGTCAGTTAGCGCGTCGTTGATGCGCTGCAAGTGTTCTTCAGGGAGGCCGCGCAAACGCCGCCGCAGCAGCGGCATTCCGCCCATCGGCGCATTCGCGGCAATCTCGCGCCCCTCATCCGTCAACTCAATGATGACCACCCGGCTGTCCTCAGTCGAGCGGGTGCGTGTCAGGTAACCGGTCTCCTCGAGCTGTGACAGCGTGGTTGAGGTGGTACTGGGGCTGTTATAGAGGTACTCCTGCACCTCTCCAACCGTTGCCGGACCGTGCTCCATCAGGAAGCGCAGCACCGAAAACTGCTTGGGCCGGATTCCCTGGCCGTCCATCTGGCGACTATACTGGCGCAGATGACGGTGAATGATCAGAAATTTGTGCATGGTATCGCTGGCAAGCGGCGATTCACTCATATACTTCCTTATCGAATATTTCGTTATCGAAGTAATCCTAAGCAAAATCGCTGGCGGAGTCAATATGCCAATTTGGACCGGGTTTATGGAGCGTCGTAAGCGAGAGTTTCAAACCCTCCCCCTACACACAAGTTGTTCGGGTGGATTCCGAAGCCATTTTCAGTATAGGGCTGCCAGAGGGTGAATTGTCTGTGAACGGGTGCCGCGCCACAGCGCAGCCGGACGCAGCACCCGGTTGAGGTCTTACGTGCCTTCCGTCCCGGTCGCCGTCGGACTTGGGGTGTAGGTCGCGGTGGGGGACGGCGTCTCACTGGGGAGTGGAGTCGCCGTTGGCTCCAGTGTTGGCGTGCCGGTCGGCAAATTCGTTGCGGTTGCGGTCGGAGCCACCGTTGGTGGCAGCACCGCTTCGGTCGTCTCTGGCGACAGCGTTTCGGTTGGCAGCGGTGTCGCGCTCGGCTCGACCTCCTGCACCTCTTCCGTCACTTCTGGATTAGTCACCACCGGCGTCACCTCCGGTTTGACCTCCTCGGTCGTCTCTGGGGCCAGCGTTTCAGTCGGTAGCAGAGTCACACTCGGCTCGATCATCGGCGTCGGCGCGGTCCAGGCGTTGTCCACACCTACCATATCAATCGACCAGCGGTCTGCCGAGGCGGTGGCAATCCAGGCGAAGCGCAGCGTCACGATCTGACCGCTGTAGGCGCTCAGGTTGACCAGCGTCTCCGCCCAGTCCTCTGAAGGCTGCACGATAGCCACTGTCTGCCAGTCGCCGCCATTCACCTGCGCCTGCACCACTGCCTGCGATCCGCTGCTCACCAGCTTCGAGTAGAAGACCAGACGCGGGGTAGCCGATGTACTCAGATCAATGGGCTGCATCCAGGTCAGGAGGCTGGTGCCGTCTGCGACCGCATTCACGCGCCAGCCCAGGCCGACATCGCCCATACGTCCGGCCTCGCTGAGGGTCCACAGACCGTCCACCTGCCAGTGGATCGCGCCAGTGTCCAGCGTATCCAGCAGCGGCGGTACAGCAGCTTGCAGCGGCTCGGTCGTGGCCGTCAGCAGCAGCGTTTCTGTCGGCTGCACAAGTTCCTCCGTCAATTCCGGTGCCAGTGTGGGCGTAGCCATCACCAGCGCGGCGCCCACCGGCGCGGGGCTGCTCAAGTTCTGGCAGGTCGTCCCGCCCACGGTGCCCGCCAGATCAGGCCGGGCCTGCACCACGATGTTATCGACATGAACATCCGGGATGCCGTCGGCGGGCTGCGGCTTAAGTTCCAACCGCATATTACTCCATTGCGCTGTTGTTACACCCCATATGGCGAACTGCTGTAAGTCCGACTGTCCGGCAGCCAGGTCGAAGTCACAGGTGATGACCTCATTCCAGCCGCTGTCATGCAGCATGAACTGGGCGACTTTAGCGGCTGATCCGGTGTTCGCCAGATCGACGAGCAGTTCAACCGGGGTGTTGGGAGCCAGACCGTAGAACAGGTCCTGGAACAGACCACCATCGCCGCCACCCGCGCGCCGCTTGGTGTAGAGCGTCGAATCCGGTGCCCAGACGTCGATGTCGCCCCAGCGGGTCCAGTCGCCCTCACCGCCGGAGAAGTCGCCATTGCGCACCAGATTGACATTGCCCGGCGCATTGTCCGCCGGTGGCGCGGTGCAGACCGTCACCGGATAGCTGGCCGACGGGTGGTAGTAGACCTGCACGTTGTCCATCACGATGTCGGGAATGTCGTCCGGTGGTCCCGGATTGGTCTCCAGGCGGATGTCGCTCCACGTGGTTGTGGTCTCCGCTTGCAGGGTGAAGGTTTGCAGCGGCGTGTTGGGGAAGACGGCGAAGTTGCACACGCGCGCATCGTCCCAACTCTGGCCGTCACTGAGTACCACCTGCACCGTTTTCACGACATTGCTGGTGTTGCCGAGTTGCAGCGAGACCTCCATCGGTGCGCCAGCGGGCAGCGTGTGGAAGAGGTTCTGGTAGACGCCACCGCTGCCGACTGCGTAGCGTTTCTTGAAGTAGAGTTCCGGCGTGGGCGACCAGCCATCGACGATACCCCAGATGACCCACTGCTTGTTGCCGTCCGCGAAGTCGCCGTTGCGGACCATATTCTGATCGCTTGGCGCGGCTTGCATGGTCGGCGAGGTACAGGTCGTCGTGCTGATGCCCTGACCCGGTGCGTACTGGACGTTGAGATTGTCCATCAGCACGTCCGGGTAGCCGTCGGAGGTCGTTTCCTCGACCGTCACCGTCAGGGTATCGAACAGGCTCGGACTCAGGCCGCTCATGGTGAAGCTTTGCAGCGGGCTGGCCTGGGTGACGGTAAAGGTGCAGTCGAGGCCGGTGCCGCGTGTGCTGTCGCTCAGGCGGATCAGCACGTCTTTGTTGAAGCCGCCGTTGTTGCCCAAATCGACGCTGACAGAGAAGGGGGTGCCAGCCGGGACGTTGGTCTGACCGGTACTCTGCCAGAAGCCGCCCGGTGCGCTGTTATCCAGGCGTTTGAACTGCATGGTGCCGTCCGGTGCCCAGGCGTCCAGCGGTCCGTAGAAGGTCCAGTCGTTCACCTCGGCGCTGAAGTCCCCGTTGGTGACCAGATTGCCGGCAGCGGCAGTCGTGGTCGCGGGTACTTCGGCACTGAAGCGGCTCGTCAGGTCATTTTGCTGGATGTATATATAACCATGTGTCGGGGTGAAGGTCCGCACGACAAAGTAGTAAGTCGTGCCTTCCGTCAGACCGTTGACCGTACACTCGGTCGTTTCTTTACCCCCTGTCTGGCAGCCGGATGAGTATGGACCACCGGAGCTTGTGCTGTAGAGCACCTCGTAGTAGCCGCCGTCGCCGGTGTAGGCAATCGGTGACCAACTGAGGCTGACGCTGTTGAGTGTGGTGCCAGTAATCTGAATGTTCGTCGGTGGGACAGTCTGTGTATCCGCCCAACCTGGGGTCTGCAAGTTCAGGAAGCTGATGACGTCAGCATTGCTGCTTTCGAGCATGTTGTAGTGCAGGTCCATCAAATTCAGGCAGGTGAGATTGGTCAGCGATTTCGGAATCTCGCCGCTGAGCTGATTCATGCCCAGCTCGAAGAAACCAACGCTGCACCCAAGATTCCCCAACTCTGCCGGGATTTCGCCGCTGAGTTGGTTTTGGCTCAAGCGTAGTTGAAATAACTGGTTGAGTTGGCCCAGTGCCGCTGGAATCTCGCCGCTCAGGTGGTTGCCTGTCAGGTTCAATTCGTACAGATTGCCGAGGTTGCCCAGTTGTGACGGGATAGGTCCATCCAGATCATTGTTGTTGAGCAGCAGGTGGGATAGGCCGCTGACGCTGCCCAACTGCCAGGGAATGTTGCCCGTCAGGTTATTGTCGTTCAGGATCAGGCCAGTCAGCGGAAGATTGGCTAATTCCGCCGGAATCTCGCCATCGAGATTGTTTTGTTGGAGTTCCAGGCTGCCCAGCAATTCCATGGATCCAAGCTCAACAGGGATTTCCCCGCTCAGGCTGTTCTGACTTCAAATTCAGGGCGATCAGGTTATCGAGATTGCCCAGTTCTGGTGGGATTTCACCGCTCAAGTTGTTGTTTGGCAGGTCCAGTTGGACCAATCGTGTCAGATTGGCAAGTTCAGATGGCAGCGTACCATTGAGATTGTTGTCATTCAGAGACAGATAGGTTACATGCCCGAACTCACACGTAACGCGCGTCCAACTACAGGGATCATTGCTCACCAGCCAGCCGCTGTTATTGGTCCAATTATCGCCGCCGGTGCTGGTGTAGAGTGCGGCCAGGGCCTCACACTCGCTGCCAGGAATGCTCGACACATTGACGCACATGCTGATGGTCTGCTTGACTTCCGCGCTGGCCGCGCTGGTCAGGTCATTCTGCTGGACGGCGTGCGCCGGGGTGAAAGTCTGCACCACGGCTGCGGCCACGTCTGAATAGGTGCCCTGGCCCTGAGCGTTCAAGACACGCAGCGGCATAATCCGGGCGTTAGGGGCGATCCCGGCAATGCCGATACCGTTGTCGGCGTTGGCCGCGATGATGCCGGATACGCCGCAGCCGTGGCCGTAATCGTCCTGCGGTGTGTCGTCGTCATCGACAAAATCGTAACCGGACAGAATCCGCCCCTGGAGATCGGGATGATCGGCACAGACTCCGCTGTCGATCACCGCCACCGTCACCATTGGGGCATCGGCGGGCAGTTCTAGCCAGGCTTCCGGTGCACCAATCACCGGCAGCGCCCACTGTTCAGCGTAACGCGGGTCGCTGGTGGGCACGTCGATTTGGGCGTGAACGAAATAATCCGGCTCGCTGGCGGCCAGGGCAGAAGATGGCGGCAGGCTCTCGACCGCGTTCGGGACCGCGACCACGACCGTATTCAGCGCGTCAATCTGCTGGCTGACCGTTCCGCCAAGCGCCTGAAGGTAGGCTTCGCGCGCTGCCTGGCTGGCTGAGGGATCAAAGCGGATAATCACCTGGTTGGGCACCGGCTCGGAATCCGCCGGGAGTTCTGCCGGTTCCATCGTGGGCAGGTAAGGCTCGAACTCCGGGATCTGGTGTCTGGTCTGCGCCGCCGGGGCGCTCACGTTCTGCTGGGCCGGGGCCGACTGCGCGGTCGGCGGCAGAGTCGGGTTGGCTGCTGTCTCTGTCTTGAGTGTGGGCAATATGGCGACAGTCGGCAGCGCCGGATCATTCTGCGACGCGGGCACCGCCGCGATGACGAAAGTAAGCATCAGAATAATCTCAACTGCCAGACCGGAATCCCAGCAGTTTGAGGACAGGTGATTTCTTAAACAAGGTGCTTCCCCCTTGACCCGGACAGCGCCGGGTACCGGTCGAACGGGTGTGGAGAATGGCGTGCTAACAACCTTAACGCCCATTCTCTAAGTATGAATATAACACAACTCTTTCGCAATGATTCTCTGACATTCAGGCTGAGTTTCGGGTGACATTGTTACTCTCTGGCGCGCCATACGCGCTTGTCATCTGTCCCGTCAGCGGCTAAAGTCAAGCATGAATGCAGCCAGTCTAGAGGCCCAAATGGCGGATAATCTGCCTCACAACGAGTACCTGCCGGGGGATGCGCTGGAACGGCTTTCCCAACTGCCTGCGCAGAGTGTGGACCTGATTTTTGCCGATCCGCCCTACAACTTGCAGTTGAAGGCCGAACTCTGGCGACCTAACCTGACGCGGGTGGACGCGGTCGATGATGCCTGGGATCAGTTCGCCAGCTTTACCGACTACGACAACTTCACCCGGCAATGGTTGGGCGCGGCCCGCTGTGTCATGCGCGAGACGGCCACGATCTGGGTCTCCGGCACCTATCACAATATCTTCCGTGTAGGGGCTATCATGCAGGATCTGGGCTTCTGGATCCTCAACACGGTGAGCTGGTTCAAGGTGAATGCGACGCCCAACTTCGGCGGCACACGCCTGAAAAACGACGTGGAGTTCGTCATCTGGGCCAAGAAATCCGAAAGCAGCCGATACACCTTTCAGCATCAGGTGATGAAGCAGTTCAACGACTTCGCGCCCGGCAAGCAGCTTGGCTCGGTCTGGAAGATCAACGCGACTGGCGGCAGCGAGCGCTTGCGCGATGGGAACGGCAAAAAGCAGCATTCGACTCAGAAACCGGTGGAACTGTTGAAGCGCATTATCCTCGCCAGCAGCAGTCCGGGCGACATCGTGCTGGATCCCTTCCTGGGCAGCGGTACGACGGCGGCGGTGGCGAAGCTACTCCGGCGGGGCTGGATCGGCATCGAACGCGATTCAGCTTATATCCAACTGGCCCAGGATCGTATCGACGAGGTGATTCCGCTGGCGGCGGATGATCCCCTGATCGCTATCCCCGAAAAACCTCTGCGTGTGCCCTTTGCCGACCTGCTGACAGCGGGAGATTTGCAGCCGGGCGATAAGCTCTACCTGGATCAGCCGCCGTGCGAGGCCGTGATTCTGACCGGGGGCCGCCTGCAAGTGGGCGATCAGCGTGGGTCGATCCACCGGCTGGGCGCGGCGCTCAAAGGCACGCCTTCCTGCAACGGCTGGAAGCACTGGTTCTACAAAGATAGCTCCGGCGACCTGCATCTTATCGACGATTTGCGAGCCGCCTATCGTGCCCGGCTCAAGCGGTCCTGATGGAACTCCTCACCGAGCGGCTGCGGCTGCGTGAACTGCGTGCGGCGGATTGGCCCGCGGTGCTGGCCTATCAGAGCCAGCCGGACTATTTGCGTTTCTATCATTGGACCGAACGCAGCCCGGAAGCTGTGCAGGCCTTTCTCGACATGTTCCTGAAACAGCAGGCAGAACAGCCGCGCCGGAAGTTCATGCTGGGTGTTGAACTGAGGTCCAGCGGCGAGTTGATCGGTATCTGCGGTATCCGCCAGGAAGAGGCGGGGGCGAAAGTAGCTGAGATCGGCTATGAACTATCCCCGCAGCACTGGGGCCAGGGTTACGCCAGCGAAGCAGCCCGCCGGGTCGTCGAACACGGCTTCGATACGATGGACCTGCATCGCATCGCGGCGGACTGTATGGCGGACAATCACGCTTCGGCACACGTCCTGGAGAAACTGGGCATGACGCTGGAAGGCCGTCTGCACGAAGCGGAGCATTTCAAGGGCCGCTGGTGGGATGTGCTGCTCTACGCCCTGCTGGAGCCGGAGTGGCGCGCGCATCAGGCTGCAAGTTCTTAGGTTTCGATCTGCCCGGTAGCCCGGCGCAGGATCTCGATAAACTCGTCCAGCGGTACGCCGTGTACACGGGCCGCCCACTCGACCGTGAGCGCCTTGGTGAGCATTCTGCGCAGCGAGTAGCGCCCGACCCGTTGGACCCCGAAGACCTCCATCACATCGGCAATGTCGCCATAGGTTTCCAGGATGCTGGACACGCGGGTATCCTTGGTGATTTCCATGTCGTTTTGCTCCAATATGGTCAATGAACGGATTCTGAGAAGGCTGAGCTGCGCTCGGCCAGGGTGATACGGTCGAGACCAGCGCGCGCAATCTGCCACAACTGCACGACGATGGGCAGCATGGAGATAAACCACAAGGCATAGGCCGCGCCGTGCAGGATGGCCCGCGACTCGCCGAGGAAAATGCCCGCCCACAGTAATATACCGCCCAGATGCACTGTAATCAGGCTTAGCCAACTGCCGCCAAGCTGCGGCGGCGAATCAGGCAGGAAATTGCGCCGGAACAGATAGGGAATGAGCGCATAGCCGACCTGAAGCATCCAGCCGTAGATCAAGGCCTGCGGCGCATTTTGCTCGATGCCTGCCCCAGGAAAGCCCGGCACTTTCAGGAGGATCAGCGGCGCGACCAGGACCGGGGCTAAAATCCACACATAGGCCGTCACCAGATGCAGGATACCGGGCGTTTTTAGTTTGGGGTCGCCGATCAGCGGCTTGACGACGTTCAGCAGCAGCCAGATGGTCGCGCTCAGGTGCAGGATCAGGCCGGGTACGGTGAAGAGGCTCAGCCCGGTCCAGGGGCCGAGGACCAGCCCCAGCGCGCCCAGGGTCATCATCCAGAAGATGGGCGTTAGCGAACGCGGCCAGGCCAGCGGTCGCCCGGCAAAACCAGGATACAGATCGACCAGCAGTCCGGCAAAGACCAACGACATGAAGCCCCAGTTATTGGCGTGAATGTGAACTTCAAGCGGGACCTTAATTTGAAGTCCGACGCTCCAGCCCTGCCACAATCCCGTGCCCACGATGATGCCGAGCAGCAGATAGGCCAGGCCCGCGATATAGAACTTGCGGCTGGCAGGTGGCTGACCGCCGGCTTTTGTGGGGCGCATCTGTCGCAGTTGCAGCAGGAGCGTGACCGCCGCAATCAGGATGCCGAGTCCCCCGGCGGTGATGAGTACCGGATTGACCAGGGGAATGCCGATCAACAGCATCAGCAGGCCCAGGTTGAGGGCCAGCCAGGTATCCCAACGGGTGCCGGGACGGGGCAGACCGCTGCGTAAAGCGACCAGCAGCGGCAGCAGGCCAAATATGAATTCGGTCAGCGCGCCCAGCGTGATGAAATGGATTCGCAGCCAGGGCTGCCCGGCGAAGCCGGACAAAATATCCAGGTGGATCAGGGAAGAATCCAACGCGCCCAGCAGCGCCAGCGAGAAATACAGGATGGTCATCATGAAAAACGGGTTGAACATCGGGTCTCCTTGTGAGATTGATCTGTATGGCTAATTTTCGCGGGTGCCCAGAAAGACCAGGCGCGTTTCGGCTTGCACACCGCGTACCGCGCCATCGGGCATGGTCACGAAGACACCCGGTTTCAATTCGACCCGTTCATCATTCACGGTCATCCAGCCGCTGCCTTCAATGACGAAATAGACGGATGCCTGCGCGGGATGTGACGGGATGCTTTGCCCCGGTTCCAGCCCGACCAGCACCGCTTTCATCTTGTCCGTTTCGAGCAGCACCTGGGGCTGTGGACCCTCAACGCCGTAAACGACTTCGTCTTGCCAGTCAGTTGCCATTCCACCCATCCTTTTCCACATACACGATCCAAAAGCGTCGATCAACGGCCTGCTGGCGACCATTTCGCACGCAGTACTTGTTGCAGTCATAGACTGATTTGTGGCAGGTGTTGATCACGCACAGCATCAGCCTATACCGGATGCTGCGGCCCGTCTTCGACTTTTGTCGAATTTGTGCCCGGCTTGCATGAGTGTCCCAATCGGATCACAATAGCAGGCCTTGCGACCCCTAACTCAGGAAATGATTGCGGTATGTCCGAAACCGGCGCAGAAGAGGCTCTTCGTAAACTGTTGGCCGCCGTGCCCTACATGACCGAAGACGATGGCGATCTGATCGAAGCGATTGCTGAGCAGGCTGTCCAACGGCGCTATGACAGCGGGCAGGTGGTCTTTCTGGAGGGTGAAAACAACGATGCCCTGTATGTGGTCCAGCAGGGTTGGTTGAAAGCCGTGAAGACCTCAAACGATGGGCGCGAGGTGGTCCTGCACTTTATTGGTCCGGGGGAAGGCTTCAATACCGTTAGCGTGTTCGTCGAAGGTGCAAATCCCGCGACGGTGATTGCGCTGGAGCCGGTCGTGCTGTGGATGATTCCGCGCGAGGCCGTGCTGCATCTGCTGGACACGCACCCCAGGATGGCACGCCGGATTATTCAGGAAATGGCTGAGCACATTCAACGTCTGGTGGCGACGGTTGAAGACCTCTCGCTGCGCAGTATCGAGGCGCGGCTGGCCCGCTATCTGCTGGAGGAATCAGCAGATGCATTGATGCAGCGGCCCCGTTGGGCGACCCAGGCCGAACTGGCGAACCGGTTGGGGACTGTCCCGGATGTCTTGCATCGCGCGCTGCACAACCTGGTCAAAGCGGATCTGATCCAGGTCGAGCGCCACCAGATTCAAATTCTGGATCGTGCTGGGTTGGAAGACCGGGCGCAGCTCGATAAGTAAGGCAGGTCCCCGAACCAGCCGCCGCAGCCAGCCCGGAGACCTGTGTGAGTAGGAGCCGCACACTACGGGCGGCATCGGGTGAGTACCTCCATGATATTCTGCACCACCTTCACAAAAAACGTGGCATTGATCCCTGTGGGCGGAGCAACAGCATCAGTCTTCGGGTAGACCCAGGCCGGCAGCGTTTCGAAGCAGCGTGTTCCAGCGAGCGCGATCCGCAGGTGGTGCGCCGTGTCCTCGATATACATCGTGTAGGTCTGGCCTTCGATTTCCTGGTTGCCGGTCACAATGGTCGCATCCGTCATCTGCCCAAGCGCAATACTGGCAAACACCAGCAGGCCGGAGATGACCCCAAGCAGTGTGGTCAACCGCAGCAGCAAGGCCATGCCTTCCTCCCTTGATCCTGTTATCAAGATCAAGCCTAAGGTTGAGGCAGGCAGGTTGTCTTCTAACTGAGGTTATAGATCAGGGTTCAGTTTGGGGTTTAGAGCAGGCAGAGTTCTTGCGCGCGGCCGATGGCCTGCGCGCGATTGGCGACGGCCAGCTTGTTGTAGAGCCGGTTGGTATGGCTTTTCACCGTGCCGGTGCTGATAAACAGCCGCTCAGCGATTTGTGGATTGCTCAGCCCTTCACCCAGCAGGGTCAGGACGTCCAGTTCGCGTGGGGTGAGCGGATCGGGCAGGGATTGATTGGCCTCGGCGATGGGGTCCTGTCCGCCGCTTGTAAATTGGTGCAGCAGGTCTGAGGCGACCTGCTCGATTTCTAGTGCTGCGCCGCGTTCCCAGGCAGCGGCATAGGCGTCTGCACCGAGCATGGCCCTCAGCCTGCTGCGCAGCCGGGTCATGCCCTGGTGATTCTCGAAATAGCCGTGTGGGCTGTTCGGGTGACTGAAGGCCAGACCCAGAAGCTCGACAGCGCGGCTGTGCTGTTCACGATATGCCACAATACGCGCAGCGGTGGCAATAGCAAACAGTATGTCCGCTGTTCGCTGGCTGGAGCAGGCAGAAGCGAGTACCTCCGGGAACGCATTGGCCGCTGTATCAAAGTCGTCCGAATTGCAGCATACCCAGCTGTATATCAAACGGCATCGGTCAAGCATTTCCTGCAAGCCGCCGCGCTGTTCGACCTGGATGAAGACTTCATCAACCTGCCGGAGCGTCGTTGGTGAAGCGCCGCGCGCGTCAGCGATCAAACAGTCAGTCAATTGGCAACTGAGTTTGACCTCGAAATTTGTCATGAGGCCGCTATGCGCCGCTAACAGTGGGGCAAGAGCAACCTTGATCCATTGCTCAGCTTTAGGGAAGTCGCCTTGCATCATCGCAACATAGGCTATTTCCATTGCGGTGAGGGGAGTGGAGTTCTGCACAGTTTTGCCTTTACGTTCCCACTCAAGGTCTTTGGCTGCCAACAAATGCTGCTCTGACTCGCTCCAGCGTCCTGCATTGCTGGTCAGCTTGCCCAGGAACCGCAAGGCTTCGGCCATACCGTGCTGGTAATTAAACTGCTCATATATGCGGTAGCTCTCCTGCCACAGTGCTTCCTGCTGCTCCACTTGGCCCACGGCCCCGCAAATCTCCGCCAGATTGCCTAAAGACACGGCTAGGGCCATCTTAGCGCGCTTGTCGTCGCGCTCACGGTAAAATGCAACGCATTCTTGTAACATGGTATGGGAAGTCGCATAATCGAGATGATGCATCCCCAGAATGTGTAAGGCCAACCACCGAAACGAATAGTAGTATTCCGCAAGATTATCCTGCTCACGTGCAATCGCCATACTCTGGCGAAACAATGCCTCCGCCTGCTCGACTCGGCCATATTTGACCGCCCACTTCGCCTGCCGGGATAACACGCGCCCGAAGATCGCTCGTTCCTCTGGGTTGGTGCATTTCGCCAACTGTTTGCTAGCCGCCTGGGTCATGGCACCCAGTTCGAAGGCCATCGTGTAATCGGTAAAGTAACTCCATAGCGTATCGAGCAGTTGATCGATGACTTCGTAATGTTCGCACTCTAGTGCCCAGGCCCAGGCGGCGCGAATGTTGTCCAGTTCCATATGAACTGTGTGCAGGTGCTCGGCCGGCTCACGTGCGTGGAAAAACTCTCCATAGTAGTGGCAGTGCCTATCGCGTAAATGATCTCCTTCGCCTGTGTTATCAAGCTGCTCTTTAGCGTACTGTCGCTGTAATTCCTGAACGTCGTAGCGTCCGGTCTCGCCGTTGTAGTGCAGCAGCGATTTGTCCACCAGCCGAGCCAGCGTCTCCAAAGAGGTGCCTAGAATGGTTGTTGATGCCTCACGGGTGCAGCCCCCGCGAAACACAGCGAACCCGCGCATCACACTGGCTTCATGCGGACTGAGTAAGCGCCAGGATTGATCGAAGACAGCCCGTATACTACGGTGGCGTTCTGGGACGTCGCGGGCATTGCGCGCAAGAAAGTCAATGCGCGCCTGGATTTCGTCGGCAATTGCTGCACAGGACAAACTGCGGGTCCAGCCTGCCGCCAGTTCCAGTGCCAGTGGCAACCCTTCGACAAGCTGGCAGATTTGAATAACCTCCCCTGCTTCAGCATCAAGGCTGAAGTCACCGCGCTGCTGCCGTGCGCGTTCAACGAAGAGCTTGACCCCACTGTAGCTGGTAAGGGGGGCGACAGTTTCATCTTCAGGATAATCCAGGCCGCGCAACCGCCGTACCCATTCCTTGCGCAAGTTCAGGGCTTCGCGTGACGTCGCCAGGACCTTCACCTGCGGAGCGGCATCCAGGATTTCGATCAACAGATCAACCCCGTCCAGCAGGTGCTCAAAGTTATCCAGAATCAGCAGGAGGCATTTGTCTTGAAGATAATCGAGGAGCTGCCGCTGCAAGTCAGTACCGGACTCAGGTTGCATGGGCAGCGCTTCGACGACGGCATTGAGGACATCTTCGCTGGAGCGCAGCGGCTGCAACAATATGTAATAGACGTTATCTGGGAAATCCTGACTCAACAGACCTGCCATTTTCAGTGCCAGGCGAGTCTTGCCAATGCCGCCGGGGCCAACCAACGTGAGCAGGCGGCAGGATGAATCCCGCAGCAAGGCCGTGAACTCAGCGATTTCCGCCGCTCGACCAAAGAAGCGGGTTGGCGGCGTGGTCTGGTCAGGAACGATCACCCAATTTCCCTTTAGCATAGGGTCAAAATGATTATAGCGTATGTTCAGAGCAGGCAGAGTTCCTGAGCGCGGACGATGGCCTGCGCGCGATTGGCGACGGCCAGCTTGTTGTAGAGCCGGTTGGTATGGCTTTTCACCGTGCCTGTGCTGACAAACAGCCGCTCGGCAATCTGTGGATTGCTCAGCCCTTCACCCAGCAGGGTCAGGACGTCCAGTTCGCGTGGGGTGAGCGGATCGGGCAGGGATTGATTGGCCTCGGCGATGGGGTCCTGTCCGCCGCTTGTAAATTGGTGCAGCAGGTCTGAGGCGACCTGTTCGATATTGAGCGCGGCGCCGCGGTCCCAGGCAGCGGCATAGGCGTCTGCACCGAGCATGGCCCTCAGCCTGCTGCGCAATCGGGTCATGCCCTGGTGATTCTCGAAATAGCCGTGTGGGCTGTTCGGGACTGAAGGCCAGACCCAGAAGCTCGACAGCGCGGCTGTGCTGGTCACGATATGCCATAATGCGCGCAGCGGTGGCAATGGCAAACAGGCGGTTAGCAGGCAGTCTGTAAAAAACGGCGGGTGCCGAGAGGATTTCAACAATGGCTTGAGCAGCCGCCTCAAACTCCATAAGGCTGCACAGGACCCAACTGCGTACTAGCTGCCCGCGTTCGACCAGTTGACCCATACCGCCCCGTGTGATGCCGTCCGTAAGCGCTTCCTCGACCCAATGGAAGGCCTCATGGGAATGATCGCTGGCGTCAAGCATCAGGCTTTTGCCCAGCTTGGTGGCGAGTAGGGCCTGGAAATCCACATCATGAAAATGACCCGACGCTCCGCTCATACCGGTGAGCTGCTGTATGATCGCTTCGGCCCGCGCGAAGTCGCCCAGCATGACCGTTACGGTCATCAGATCTTGTGCCCACAGACAACCAGAAATCGGTTGATCCCTTGCTTTCTGGGGGATGCTGTTTGTGACAAGTTCCGGCACATAGCGCTGTGCTTCTTCCCAACGTCCCTCATTCGTCGCACTGGTCGCCAGATACATCAGGGCTTCGTTCATGCCTTGCCGGTAGCCAATCGCTCGGTTGACCTCGTAGCTCTCGTGCAGCAGCGCTCGTTGCCGCTCAAGCTGTCCCAGATGCCCACAGACCTGCGCCAGATTCGCCAGCGCAAGGCCCAGCAATGGACTGCTGCCATGCTTCTGGTAAAACGCTACGCAATCCTCTAGCATCGGCAGTGCTTCAGCATAGTTCTCTTGAAACTGCCCCAGGATATACGTCGCCAGCCAACGCATCGCGTAATAGTATTCTTCGGGGTTTTCCTGTTCCTGGGCAATCGCCATACTCTGCCGAAACAATGCCTCAGCGCGATCATAACACGCATGGGTGGCTTCGTATTTTGCCTGCCGAGCCAATATCTGACCCAGGATCATCCGTTCGTGCGGGTCGCTAGCGGCGGCCAGCGCGCTCGCCGCCGCCTGACATAAAGCCCCTAACTCAAAACTTCGGGCGTAATTGGTATAGTAGCTCCATAAAGGATCGACCAACTGAGGAAAAATGTCGTAATGATGTTGTTCAACAGCCCAGGTCCAGGCCGCACGATTATTATCGACTTCCTGGTGCATCATCGCCAGGAACTCAGCCTGGGCTGGTCCCTGAGAAGCTGCGAACATCGTCTCGCAACAGGTCGCATAGTAATGGCAGTGTAGATCACGGGTTTGATCAGCCTCACCGGTCGTTTTCAAGCTGCTCCTGCATGTACTGGCGCAGCAGTTCCTGCATATCGTAGCGGCCACTATCCAGGTCATGGCGCAGCAGTGATTTCTCTACCAGGGCCGCCACAAGCGGCAAGTCAGCTCCGGCGACCTGCTGTGCGGCCTCGCGCGTGCAGCCGCCCCGGAACACAGCCATACGCCGCAGGCCCGCCTGCTCGTCCTCGGTCAATAATTGCCAGGAGTGATCGAAGACGGCCTGCATACTGCGGTGTCGCTCCGGCGCATCGGGCGCACGTGCTGCCAGAATGTCCCAGTCTTGCTGAAGTTCCTCGGCGATTTCACGGCAGGAAAGGGATTTTATCCAGCCTGCTGCCAGTTCCAATGCCAGCGGGGTCCCCTCGACAATCTGACAAATGCGCACAATGTGGCTGTAATGGGCGTCTGGAACAAAGTCACCGCGCAGACGCCTGGCTCGCTCCACAAACAACTGTACGCCGCTATAGGGCTGGCTGGCCGTCGAACCGTTCTCAGGATAATCCAGGCCGCGTATCTGCCGCAGCCATTCCTCACGCAGCTTGAGCGATTCGCGCGATGTGACCAGGATTTTGACCTGGGATGCGTGGTCCAGAATCGCTGACAGCAGGTCTATGCCAGCCAGTATATGCTCGAAGTTATCCAGTACCAGCAGCAAGTGCTGCGCCTGCAAGTAATCCAACAGCCGCTGCTGTGGGTCTTCACCGCTGGAAATGTGCAGTGGTATAGACGCAATAATCGCTGACAGGATGTTGTCGGCCTTGTGCAGGGCTTGCAGCGGCACATAATAAACTCCGTCAGCGAAATGGGGCGTTACACGATCTGCGAGTTCCAATGCCAGGCGAGTCTTGCCGATGCCGCCGGGACCGACCAGGGTGAGCAGGCGGCAGGCCGGGTCTTGCAGCAAAGCCGTGAACTCAGCGAGTTCCGCTGTCCGACCAAAGAAGTGCGTGGGCTGGGTCGGTAGGTTAGAAACGGCCATCTTCCTGTCCTCGACTGTAGGATGTGCTTATTGTAACGTATTATATTGCGATCTAATGAGATTCTAACCGGGTGTTACAGCTTTAGAAACGTGTCGTAGAGCGGTTGAATCGGCTGGTCGTTGGTGCTGACCAGACCATAGGCGTTGTGCATCCCTTTGGCCCAGGCGTACCAGACCATCGCCGCGACCTTGCCCGGATGGTGCAGCCGGACATAGCCGACCATATCCGCCGCGTAATCGGACACTTCCTGCGCCGGGAGCGCCGGGTTATCCAGCACGCCCCATTCGGTGATCCACAGCGCCGTCCCCGGCAGGGCGTTGGAGAAGGCGCGGATCGAATCGTCAATGTGGCCGAACTGGGTATAGGGGGCGTCTTTGCCGGTGCCGCGTCCGTAGGGATGGAAGGCGACGCCATCAGGCCGGATTCCCGGTGGCAGCGCGCGCATGGTCGCCTGGGCATAGGCCGCGCCCTTGACCGGGCCGCCGGTATGCCCGCCGGTGATGATCTCAACCTGTAAATCGACGCCGCGAATGGCACGGATGGTCTCACTCAGCAAGAAAGCATAATTGCCGACCGGCATGGGTACTGAGGAGCCTGCGTCCGGCACGGCGTCCTGCTCGTTCCAGATCTGGTAGGCGTGGACCAGATGCGTGCCCGCGTACTGCCGGGCGATCTCGCGGACGATGGAGACGTAGGTTTGTGTCAGATCGCGCCACTGGGAATCGTTCATCTGGTCCCAGTTGAAGCCCGCGCCCTCACCGTAGGTCTGGTGCGAAAAAACCACGATGACACGGTATCCGGCCCGCGCATACTGCTCGATAAAGGGCTTATAGCGTGCGTAGGCTTTGCCGATGTCGGTGCTGCCGAAGCGGCCTGTGTCGGGATCATAGGAGACATTGTAGACGAAGCGCAGCCAGCCCAGGCGGCCCAGGCGCGCCGGTGACGGATGGCCCAGCGGATGGTCCAGGTCCAGGTTGACGCCGGTCATGCGCATCCGATCCACCAGTTCCGGCGCGATGGCATCCAGGAACCAGGCGGCAGCATAGCCGATCTTGCCGTTGGGGATACGCACGTTGATCCACTGGCCTTCCCGCCCGACCTTCGCCAGTGTGCGCCCGTGCGGCTCCTGGGTCTCCAGGTCGTCGTCCGTGTTGACTTTGTCGAGGATGTCAAATTCGGTGCCGGGGCGTTCGCGCAGCCGCAGCCCGTCGTCCGTGGGCCGCAGCCGCAGCGTATTCCAGTAGATCAGCGGTGTGGGATCGACCACATCCGGCAGCGGGTAGCCGGAGAGGCCGTGACCGGCAGCCTGCACAATCAGTTTGATGCTGTCCCAATCGGAAATGCCCAGCGGATCGCCCGCCTGGATCTGCTGGCCGGAGCGCACCAGAATCTGCCGGAGCTGCGTGTGCATGACCTGATACTTCACGCCCTGATGCTCGGTGGCGATCTGGACGTAGGAGCCGTAACCCTGGCTGGTCGGCTCAGTGGCGGCGACCACCACCTGGCCGGAGACCGCTGCGCGAATCGTCGTGCCGGTCGGGGCATCAATGTCGAGGCCTTCGTTGCGATGATTCGGCCCGATGCTGGCGTCGAAGGGGACGCTGATACGGGCGGGCAGGGCGTCCGAGGGCCAGCTTAGGATGAAGCGTTCGTCCAGGTGCGGGCTGGATTCCTGCTCGCCATAACGATCTTGGGCGTCAATGCGGGCCTGTAAGATCTGGCGCAGTTGAGCCGGGGTGCTGGCGCGGATGATGTCCACCAGCACGACGCTGGGATAGATGCGCCGGATGTGGTAGAGCGCATCGTCATTCAGCCAGACCTGGGGGGCCTGGACGGCGCTCACATTGCGGAAGCGGTTGAGATCATTGCCTGCGGGCGAGCGGATGATGGCGACACGGGGGAAGCTGTCCTGGTAGGTCTGGGCTGCGTCCAGCCAGTTGAGAAAGTCGCGGTCTGGCAGCACCAGGGCATGAGAGATAGGCACGGCCTCTTCGCCTGCTGCCTGTGCAATACCTTTGCCCAACAGCCCGGTCAGCCTGCCGAGAAGATCGGTCACGGGTGCGCGCTCCCTGTCGCGTGAAAATGCTGAGGCTAAGTATAAGGGGCTTCAGGGTGACGTGCCAGCGGTTGCGGCGGCAGCACTCGGATAGGTTTTAAGTTATGCTTGGGCTTTATTCCATCAAGCTGTGTCAGGAGATTTAATGCCCTACGACCTCGCAGACATCAAGATGTACATCGAAGGCTGCCACATGATGCGCAATGGCGTGCTGGAACGCCTTAGTGACGCCGACCTGCAATTCTCACCCGGTGGCGACAACCTCACGCTGGGGGAGTTGTTCAAGCAGTTAGGCGAGCTTACCCATTCGTATATCCAATCGCTGAAAACGCTCAAACAGGATTGGACTTACCGTAATGACGAACCCGGCCTGGCGCACAGCCTCAGTCCATTGACGCGATGGTTTGATGCGCTTGACGGGCAAATGCAGGCGATACTGGGGCAGCTTGACGCGGAGGCCCTGCAACAAGAGGTGGATCGGGGCAATGGCTCGATCCGTCCGGTCCTCAGCCAGCTAGATATTTACACCCAGGTGCTGCTGATCTTCTTTGGAAAGATCGTCATTTACTTCAGAGCGATGCAAAAACCACTGCCGCCTGCAATTGAGGAGTATATCGCTTAGTGGCTCACACAATCAGGCCGTGTTTTTCCAGCCAGGCAGTGAATTCAGGCGCGTTGGGTTCGGTAATCATCATGCCCCGGTCGATGCCGCGCGGACTCGTCCCCTGCGGCAGCGGTGGCGGAGTCTCCAGCGGCAGGTCCTCGCCCAGTGCGGCCAGGATCAGGGTCGGGACGGAGAGGAATCCGGTCCAGGTCAGGACGCGCTCGCGTGCGTCGGGGTCCTGGTCGATAAAGATCTCCCGGTAGGGGATCTGGTGCTTCTGCAGGACCTTTTTGGCGGTTGCCACATAAGGACAGCCGTTGGTCCGCGAGTACATCACCAGTTCTTTGTTATTCAAAATCATTGTCACCTTTATCACCAGCGCGGCTCCAGTGGATCGCCGCAATCTTCAATGATGGACACTATCATATCGGGATGACGAGGATTACACCATAAGCTGGGCTAGGAAGCGGGGGCCGGGCTGGCTGTGGGAATCAGAGTGGGGGCCGCATTGGGCTGCAAATAACACAGGATGCCGTTGGAGATGCCGGTAGCGACCTGGTCCTGATGCTGGGTCAGCAGGTCACGGTCGGCCAGCAGGAAGCCAATTTCGACAATGACCGCCGGGGTCAGCGCGCCGATCTCGCGGAAGGTATGGTAGTTGCTCATGTCCTCTGTCACGCCCTGATGGCGTTCAAGGCCGGTCGCTTGCTCATAATAGCGCGCGATGCAATCCACCAGGATCTCGTCGTCGCCGCGTGCCGTGACCCTGGCCGCCGCTGCCGCGACCAGATAGCCGGAGACCGGTTCGGCAAAACTCTGGCAGGTGTTGGCATGGATCGAGACCAGCGCTGCCGCCTGATAGCCATCCAGACGGGTGTCGAACTCGTCCAGCAGGTCCACCGAATAGCCCTGATTGCGCAGGTTCAGCACCACCTGCTGCGCCACGCTGAAGGTGATCGAGGCCTCGGTCAGACCGTCCGGGCAGACTGCGCCGGGGTCCAGTTCCGGCCCGCGATGACCGGAGACGATGCCGATTTTGGTCAGATAGTTGGGCGTCGGCTGAACGGTGGGTGTGGGCGTGGCCTGACTGGCGATCTGCGCCTGACCCAGATAGCTGCGCACGCTGACCGGGATCAGCTCGCGCGGCGTGGCAATAATCAGGATGGTGGCAGCCAGTCCGGCGGCGACGCTGACGACCATAAAAGCCGCCGTCATCCCGCCCAGGATACCTGCGATATGGTGAACCCGGCGCTCACGGCGGCGCACAGTACGCTCGTGACGCTGCGCTTCCATCTGTTCCGCGTGTCTGCGGCGGCGTTCGGATTCGCGCTCGGCGTTCACAGGCGCTTCCGGCTCGATTTCGACCGCGTCAATGGCGTCGAGCGGCTCTTGAACAGGCGCTGGTGGAGCCTCCTCAACCGGGGGTGGGGGCTGGGATGCGGCGGCAGCCCGGCGCATCATCTCCATAAAGGTCACGGAAGCGGGGATGTCTCGCTCCTGTGAGTCGTCGTCTTGTGGGTCCGTAGGCTGCTCGTCGGTCATGGTAAATGGTCAATCATGAGGTGCGATTTATTGTATGCCAGGAGCGGGCCAGGCACAACTCTCAGTGAGGTCAGTGCTGAGTTAAAGCTATCGGGTGTTTCTTCGTCCTTCCTCAGCACTATCCTGACTGTTGCAGCGCATAGACCTGCGCGCCATCGTCCTCGAAGACCCGGTCGAGATAGGGCGCATCGGCCACGCTCGATTGCATCGGGAAATCCCAGGCGGCGGGCGGCTGCCAGCGCCAGGCAGTCTCTACACTGGCCGGATTGCCCACGCTCTGCGGCACGATGACGTAATCAATGCCTGCGTCGGCCAGCAAAGCAGCGTTGGCCGGATCTGCCGGGTTCTCCCAGAAGGCGCGCAGACGATCCTGCTCGGCAAGGCTGGCCTCGGTGCCATGAAAGAAGGGCTGCCAGCGGTAGTAGACGCTGTCGCGCTCGCTGATGACCGGGACCCAGTCGCCCTCATGCGAGTTATCGTAGGCTGTGCCGGGGAAGTTCAGCACGCGCACATCCGGCTCGGTGTTCTCGCGCAGCCAGGTCATCGCTTCGACATCGGCCCGTGAGGCGAACGCGCCGTAAAAGCCGACTCGGCCCTTGCTGAAGGCCAGAATCTGCGGGCTGAAGATCAACACCAGCAGCACGGCGGCGATGCCGACCCCCAGCAGGGCATAGGCGTAACGATGCAGCGCCTCGCCCCAGCGCACTTCCGCCAGCCGGTCCCAGAGCCACAGCAGACCCATCCCGCCCAGGATGGTGTAGGGGATGATCGGCCCGTGCCAGGCGATACTGAAGGGGTAGTCATAGCGGAACAGCGGCAGCCCAGGGAACATGAATTCGGTGACGCCCAGCACCGCGAAATCGATCACCAGCAGCAGCCAGCCCGCCGCCAGAATCGCCGCCTGACTGCGCCGCTTCAGCCCGACAACCAGCCCGACCAGCACGACTGGGACGATCCACAGGCCGTGATACAGAATCAACACGCGCCAGTTCTCCGGGCTGCGGCTGAAAGGCGACAGAATCTCCGCGCCTAACTGCGGGGCGATGCGCAGCAGCCAGGGACCGCAGGCCAGCAGCGCCAGCGCCGGGATTCCCAGCGCCATCACCAGCCAGCGCCGCGGCTCCGGTCGCGGTTGGCCCAACCACATAGTCAGCAGCCAGGGGACATAACCCAGTGCCAGGATGATCGTCATGTCCGGTTGGGTGATGACGACCGCGCCCAGCAGCAAACCCGCCGCTACGCCGTCGGCAGGGTAGCCATCGCGCTGGTAGCGCAGGGCAAAAATGATGAAGGCCAGCGCGAAGACCAGGGCCATCAGCAGGGTGTAATGCGAATCCATGTAGGCCAGGAAGAGCGCCATCCCGCCCAGCATCGCCAGGGCCATCGCCCGCCCCAGGCGCTTATCGCGCACCTCTGCGCCCAGGTCATAGGCCAGCCAGACGCAGAGCAGGCCCAGCACCGCCGCCACCGCCATCTGCACCGTCTGGATGCCCTGGCTCAACTGCTGGCTGAGATAGGCCACCAGCAGCGGGAAACCGGGCGAATAGAGGTAGCTGATCTCCGGGTGAAAGGGCGCGAGCGTATTGAAACTGCCCCCCAAACGAGCCGCCAGCGCCAGATAGCCAAAGCCCTGTGCATCGGTATCCAGCGGCACAGGCAGCACCAGCGCCGGGGCGATGAAGATCAGCGCCACCAGCGCCAGGAAGATCAGATCGCGCGGGCCGGGCCAGCCCTGCTCCATGTCGGACAGTTCTTCGCCGCGCTGTTCGGCGCGCATCTGGCCGTAGGAGAGGGTCCCGCCCAGGAAGATGATGGTGATGAGGGCGAAGAACAGGTAGTCAATCACCAGCGTGTCCCAGCCGAAGAGCATGGCCCAGAACAGCGCGCCGCCGACTACCAGCGCCAGGAAGAGCGCCGCGCCCAGGCCGATTCGCGGCTGCGCGGCAGGCCAGGCCGGGGCCAGCATCGCGCCCGCACCGATGACGACCGCGCCAAAAATGAAAATCACGAATAGAGGCATGGGCTTCCTACCTTGCGTCTGCGCGCCAAACCCAAAGTCCCATAGGTGCGGCGGCGGCAGCAGTGTTATACTTCGCCAAAAGGTGGAGATAATGTAGAAGGATAGGTGATCCGTGTCGCTCGAAGCTGTTTTTAGCACGTCCAGCGCCGTCGAGGCCTTTGAAAGCGCCCGCCTGGGCGAGACCTATCCCGGCCCGGTGGAGCATCTGGCCTTTAGCCCGGATGGCACCTGGCTGGCCTGTGCAACTCACCGCCGTCTGTATCTCTGGGAGGTCGCCGAGCAGCGGCTGGTACTGGAACAGGCCCGGTTGGTGCGTGACCTGGCTTTTCATCCTGACGGCCAGATTCTGGCGGTCGCAGGCCAGAACGTTGAGTTTCTTGAGCTGCCCGGCGGCGAGAAGCAGGCCGCCCTCCGCAGCAGTCCGCAGGGCACGACCTGCATTGCCTATGACCCGACCGGCAATCTGCTGGCCTCTGGCAGTTCGGATGGCATGGTGCAGATTGGCGACCTGGCGACGCGGCGTCTGGCACATCATCTGGAACACGATGCGCCGGTGCAGGCGCTGGCCTACAGCCCGGATGGCCGCTCGCTGGCGGCGATCTGTTGGGGCGAAGAGAGCGTAACGCCGCAGGTCTATCTTTGGGACCTGGAAAGCGGTGACAAGCGCAGCCAGCGCTGCAATAAAAACGACAAGAATCTGCATTTCAGCCTGGACAGCCGCTGGCTTTCGGTCGATGGCATTATCTACACGGTCGAAGCGCTGCAAGCGACCTACGACCTGAAGGAACGTGAGGCCATCTTCAGCCCCGACGGCAGCTTGATCGTCAGCCGCCGCCCGGATTTCACCACAATTGGCCTGTGGGATGCCGCCAGCGGCAGCAAGCTCGGCGTTCTGAAAGGGCATGAGGATCCCATCTGGAGCATCGCCTTCAGCCCGGATGGCCGTTTGCTGGCCTCCGGCAGCGGCGCGTTCAGTCTCAATGCTCAGGACCTGAGCGTGCGCCTGTGGACGCCTCCAGCTCCCGAAGCACAGGTGGAGGAGAGCACGGCCCCTCGGCAGCGCAAACCGCTCAAGCGCCTGGATGCAGCGGACGATGACGACGAGGACGATGGCAATCTCCTTACGGGTTTCCTCAATCGCCTGTCGCGCTGACCGGCTCCTGAGGTCTGGCGCTGACCGGTTCTTGCGATCTGTTGTAGCCGATCATTTTGTGCCGATCCTCGTCGAACAGCCGGTATCTTAGCTGATTTCAAACTGCTGAGAATGGTGAGCGTCTCGACCTCCTGGAACATTTTGTTGTCGTAATGACATTTTTCCAGGCGGTAATTCGGGATGCGTGGGCTGAGGTGATGAATGTGATGGAAGCCGATATTGCCGGAGAACCACTGGAGCAGCTTGGGCAGCTTGTAAAAAGAACTGCCGTAGATGGCGGCTGAAGCGTAATCCCAGTTTTCGTGGCGTTCCCAGTAGACGTTCTCATACTGGTGCTGCACGTAGAAGAACCACACCCCGAAGCAAGACGCGATCCAGATAATGGGCAGTTGCACCAGGATGTAGGCTTTCAGGCCAATCGTCAGCGACGCAATAATCAGGATTGCCAGCAGGGCCAGGTTGGTCCATGTGACGCTGTTCTTCTCACGGGCACGCTCAGAGACGTTGACGTAGGGCAGGCGTTGCAGCACGATGAAATCAATGGGCGGCCCCACGAAGAAGATCACGAAGGGGTTGCGATAGAGGCGGTAGAAGAGTTTCTTCGCCAGCGGCATCGTTTTGTACTCATCGTAGGTCAGGGTCCAGACATCACCCACGCCGCGCCGGTCCAGGTCGCCCGATGAGGCGTGATGGACGGCGTGCGAATGCCGCCAGGCGTAGTAGGGCGTAAAGGTGATGATGCCGGTAAAAATACCGACGATGTCGTTGGCGCGGCGTGATTTGAAAAAGGAGCCATGCCCGCAATCATGAAAGATGATGAAGGTGCGGAAGCCAAACAACGCTGCCCAAAAACTGATGAAGAGCGACAGTAGAAGATGCACTTCCAGGGCGCGGTAGGCCAGATACCAGAGAATGAAGTAGGGGGCGATGGTGTTCACCATCTGCCACAGACTGAGGCGTAGATTGGCCCCTTGATAGGGCGCAACGGTCTCGCGCCAGGGCTTCTCGCTAAAACTGGTTGGCGGCGCGCTAGAAGGCATCGAGTTCAATCGTCACAAGTTTGCTCCGTTATCGTATGCTGATGGGAAGAACTGTCGGTATTTTACTTAGGGACACAAAATATCGCCAGCCCTGAGCCAGGATCGCAGAAAACTCTCATTTAAGGCCGCTGCGTTTCGACTCCGGGCACAACAGATGAAACCCAAGGGATGGAGCGGAGTTACGCGATTGCAGTTTCCAAGGCAAGGCGGATCAATCGGTGAGACGATCGCGCGATTGGAAAATGGCTATCGGGCGACCCAGGCATCGCCCCTACATTCAACCAGCGCGGTGTAGGGGCACAGCATGGCTGTGCCCGCCGTCTAGCGCGCGTCCATCTCCTGCCGCACGGTCTGGTAGAGCGCCTCGGCGTGAAGCTGTTCGAGCGTGTAGCACGGAGCCGCCCAGCTTCTCGGCCAGTTGAGTCGCCAGACCGCGATCAAAGGCCACGTGCTCCATGTTGATTGTCACCGTCTTGATGCTGGCCTCATGGATCAGGCCTGCGATCTGGTGCGCTTCTTCCTGGGGTGATTTCTCGCTGATGGAGACGTTGCCTGCGCCGTCGGTCAGCAGGATAATCATGGGCTGGATGTCCGGGTGCAGCGTTTGTTCGCGCCGGACCGTCTCGTAGGACAGCAGCAGCCCGGCGGAGAGCGGCGTTTTGCCGCCGACCGGGATGTTCACCAGGGCCTGTTTCGCCAGCAGCACCGAATTGGTCGGCGGCAGCACCAGCGAGGCCCGGTCCTTCTGAAAGACGACCAGCCCCACCCGGTCACGACGCTGGTAGGCATCCGTCAGCAGCGACATAATCGCGCCTTTGGTGGCCTGCATTCGCTCGGAGACGGCCATGCTCCAGGAGGCATCGACGGCGAAGAGAATCAGGTTAGAGGCGCGGCGTACCCGCACCTTGCGCTGCAAATCGCTCTTGCGCAGGGCATAGGCCATGCCGGTCTGGGCTTTCTGGTCTTCGCGGTTCTGCTGGAATGGGGCCGCGGCGCGCAGGGTGGCATCGAAGGCGATGTCGTCGTAGCGGCCATTGGCCGGACGCGCCTGAATGTAGCGCCCGCGTTTGCGCTCGGTTACGGTCTGTGACCGGCGTCCGGCGCTCTGGCGCGTGAGTTTGTCGAGCGGGGTATCGAGTTTGCGCGGCGTGAACTGGCCGCCCGATTCGACCTTTTTACCGCCTTCCCACCAGTAGGCCTGCTGATTATCGAAAATCGGCTGCGGACTGGGGTCAGTCTGGCCGTAATCGGGGACCTCTTCGCTGGTCTCAGAGCTTAGAGACTCGCTTTTTTTTTAGTGGCCTGCTGCTCACCCTCAGCGGCGCTGTCCTCGCCCACTTCATCGCCTTCGCCCCATTCCGAGAGCACCTGCTCCAACTGGTCGCCCAGGGCCGACATGCTCATCTGCGCATCGGCAAAGGGACCGCGTTTGAGCCGGTGCGGGATCGCCAGTTCGGTCGCCATCAGAATGTCATTCTGGTTAATCTTCAGGCGGCCTTCGAAGGCGGCATGAGCGCGCGCCGCTTTGAGGATCACCAGATCGGCGCGGTGGCCGTCGATTTGCAGGCTGCTGGTCAGGGTAGCGATGGCGTAGAGATCACGCCGGTCATATTCCACATCGTCCACGATCTCGCGCGCGGCTGCGATCTGGTCGGAAAGCTGCCGCTCCACCGGCTCCCAGGCCTGGTAGAAGGCTTCCGGGTCGGTTTCGTAGCCGATGTGCCGCTCCAGGATCTCCATACGATCCTGAGCATTGGCGATTCCGCGCACCTCAACCGAGAGCGCGAACCGGTCCAGAAGCTGCGGGCGCAGATCGCCTTCTTCCGGGTTCATCGTGCCGATGAGGATGAAGCGCGCCGGGTGCGAAAAGCTGATGCCTTCGCGCTCGACCACGTTGACGCCCATCGCCGCTGAATCCAGCAGCAGATCGACGACGTGATCGTCCAGCAGGTTGACCTCATCCACGTAGAGAATGCCCCGGTTGGCGTTTGCCAGTACACCGGGGTCGAAATGCCGTTCGCCGTGTTGGATGGCCTGTTCAATATCGAGCGTGCCGACGACGCGGTCTTCGGTGGCGCTGACGGGCAGATCCACAAAGCTGATCTTGCGGCGCGTGATCGGCAGATCTTCGCCGCTGTCGTAACGCTCGCGGACCTCGTCAGACCAGGTCGAGGGCTGGTGAGGGTCATCATGAAAAGGTGAATCGGCGATCACGTCAACTTCAGGCAGGAGGACGGCCAACGCGCGCGCTGCCGTCGATTTGCCGGTGCCGCGTTCGCCGCGAATCAGCAAGCCGCCGATGCGCATATCAATGGCGTTGAGGACCAGCGCCCGTTTCATACGTTCCTGTCCGACAATGGCTGTAAAGGGGTAAACCGAAGGTCGTCGTGTCATGATGCCATTCCTGCTTTTGCATGTCCAGCAATCCGCATTATAGCCGAAAAGGTCGGGAGAGGTCAGGGACAATTGCGACCAATTGCACAAGCGTTATGACATTCTTCAGTGAATCAGGGCCGCTTGTAAGGGATGCGGACGGGTTGTCCGGCGCTATCCTGGGGCTAAGTGGGAATCAAAAAGGCTTAAATACGTGCATGACCACCGCGCAAAGCCAGAGCAGGTCGCTGCTCCGGGCGAAACCGTTATTCTGATTGGCAACCCCAACGTTGGCAAGTCGGTGATTTTTTCCTGGCTGACCGGGCGCTACGTCGAGGTCTCGAATTATCCGGGCACGACAGTCGAGATCACGCAGGGGCAGATGCAGCTCGACGGCGCGGCACTGCCTGTGGTGGATACGCCGGGGATCAACAGCCTGACGCCGCATTCGATGGACGAGCAGGTCACGCGCGAGATTCTGTTCAGCCAGCATCCGCGCGCGGTGGTACAGGTGGCCGATGCCAAGAATCTGCGCCGGGCGCTGCTGCTCAACGTCCAGTTGACCGACATGGGTCTGCCGATGGTGCTGGTGCTGAACATGCAGGACGAAGCGGCCTCGCGTGGCATTCGGATCGACACGGCGGCGCTGTCACGACGCTTGGGAATTCCGGTGCTGCCGACGGTGGCACTGCGCGGCGAGGGCCTGGATGCCCTGCCTCAGGCGATTCAACAGGCGAGTGTCAGCCATTTCAAGGTCAGCTATGATGCCAGCATCGAAACGGCAGTGACGGACATCGCGGCCCTGCTGCCGCCCGAAACGACGGGCCAGCGCGCACTCTCTCTGGCGGCCCTGCTGAGCGAGGACATTCCGGCAGCCTTCCCGCTGGCGGCGCACAGTCAGATCGAGGGTATCCGCGAAGCGACGGCCAAGCTCTACGAGCAGCCGCTGATCTACGCGGCCAACCAGCAGCGGCTGCGCTGTGTGGACTGCGTCGTGCAGACAGTCTCGACCGCGCGCCCGGCGGGCGTGAAGACCCTGGGCGAAAAGCTGGGCGACCTGACGACGCATCCGCTCTGGGGTTGGCCGATTCTGCTGCTGGTGCTGTTCGCGCTCTACCAGGTCGTCGGTGTGCTGGGCGCGGGGGTGCTGGTCGATTTCTTCGAGAATACGGTCTTCGGCCAATGGCTCAATCCGCTGGCGATCCGTCTGGTGGATGGTCTGCTGCCTATCCCGCTGCTGCATGATTTCCTGGTGGGCGAATACGGGCTGGTGACGATGGCGCTGAGCTACGGCATCGCCATTGTGCTGCCCATCGTGACCACCTTCTTCCTGGTTTTCAGCGTGCTGGAAGACAGCGGCTATCTGGCGCGGCTGGCGGTGATGGCGAACCGGCCCTTCAAGGCGCTGGGCCTGAACGGTAAGGCCGTGCTGCCGATGGTGTTGGGCCTGGGCTGCGATACGATGGCGACCATGACCACGCGCATTATGGAGACGCGCAAGGAACGTTTGCAGGTCATGCTGCTGCTGGCGCTGGGCGTACCCTGTTCGGCGCAGTTAGGCGCTATCCTTGGGATGGTCACGCTTGCCAGCCCGCGCGGGATGCTGTTGTGGGCTGGGGTGGTGATGGCCGTGCTGCTGATCGTCGGCTGGCTGGCCTCAAAGGTGATTCCCGGCAAATCGTCCGATTTCATCGTCGAACTGCCGCCGATGCGCCTGCCGCGCCCCAGCAGCATTCTGTTCAAGACCCTGGCGCGGCTGGAATGGTACATGAAAGAGGTGCTGCCGCTCTTTATTCTGGGAACGGCGCTGCTCTTCGTGCTGGATCGCATCGGTGGTCTCGCCTTTCTCGAACAGTTGGCGTCGCCGCTGATTCAGGGTGTGCTGGGCCTGCCGCCCCAGGCGACCGCCATGTTCCTGCTCGGCTTCCTGCGCCGCGATTATGGCGCTGCCGGGTTGTTCGCGCTGGCGCGCGTGGGGATGCTGGACCAGACGCAGGTGATCGTCAGTCTGGTGGTGATTACGCTCTTTGTGCCCTGCATCGCCAACTTCCTGATGATTATCAAAGAGTTCGGCTGGCGCACGGCGACGGCTGTCACCGCCTTTATCATACCCTTTGCTTTCGCGGTGGGCGGCCTGCTCAACGCGGCGCTGCATCTGCTGGGGGTCGCGTTCTGATGGACGATTTGAGCAAAGCGGCTTTTCTTATGGGACGCTGCCCCATGCCCCGGCTGTGGTCTCAATCTGCGAATTCATGTTTTGTAGGGGCATGGCCTGCCTCGCCCGAAACATGGAACAGAGGTCCAGGAGATGTGATCTCCCGGTGGGGGTTTGGGCGTGAACGAATAGAGGAAGAAAGCAATGGCTGACATGCGTCGCTGTTCCTTATGTGGTTATGAATTCGATGCAGAGGGCATGGCTTGCCATACCTCCTGCCCGCTGAGCAGCGGCTGCCACATTGTCTGCTGCCCCAACTGCGGCTACCAGATTCCCGACCAGGCCCAGATGCCGCTCACCAGTGCGCTGCAAAAGCTCTGGGAACGTTACAAACAGGCGCACAGCCGGGTCAATCCCGGCCTGCCCTGCACCGTCTGCGATCTGTATCCCGGCCAGTGTGGCGAAGTCACCGAAATCCGCAGCCTGGACCGTAAGCGGCTGGCGCGTTTGAGCGCTTATGGCCTGATGCCCGGCTGTCAGATCTGCCTGCGGCAGCGCTCCCCAGCCTATGTGCTGCTGGTGGACGAGACCGAAGTCGCGCTCGATCATGCCGTCGCCCGCGAAATTCAGGTGCGCGTGACGGAGTAGCTGTCTCGCCTCGGTAGCAGGGCGCTGTATAATAGCGCCCATGATCCGCACACGACGCTTCGTCCCCTTTATCCTCCCATTCTGCTGCTGCTGATCTTCTGGGGCAGCCGCATCGGCCAGATTGATGCGCTGCCGCTGCACGTCGATGAAGGCATTCACATTCGCACGGCGCTGAAAGTCTACGAAGGCGATCCGCTGTGGCGCATCAGCAACGGCAAGATTATCGGGCACTGGCCGATTGCGCTGCTTCAACCGCAGCATGATCCGGCGCTGGTCTCACGGCTGGCGACGGTGCTGGTGGTGCTGCCGGGTCTGGCGGCGGCCTATGCGCTGATGCGGCGCGCTTTTGGGACCTGGGCAGCGGGCTTCGCCGCGCTCTTCTGGCTGACCTCGCCCTTCATGTTCTTCTTCGAGCGCACAGCGCTGATGGATGCGCAGACCGGGGCGCTGGTCGTGCTGATGTTGTGGGCCGGGCTGTGGGCGCTGCGGCGGGATCGCCTCTGGTGGGGCATTCTGACCGGTCTGCTGCTGCTGGCCGCCATCCTCTATAAGCTGACCGCCCTGCCTGCGCTGGCAAGCCTGGGATTCGTGCTGCTGTTCTACGGCGAGATTCCCCTGCGGCGGCGTCTGCGCCAGATTCTGATCGTCGGCCTGACCCTGGCCGTCTGTGTGGCGATACCGCTGCCCTTTGTGCTGCCGCGCCTGCTGGGCGGCTCCGGCGGGGCCGGGCTGGGCAGCTTCTCGACGCAGCTTTCGCTTGAGCGCATCGCCGCCAATCTGGGCCTGTTTGCCGACGCGCTGGCGGGCTTCGGCACGCCGCTCTGGCCGCTGCTGCTGGCCGCCGGGCTGATCGCGCTGCTGGGGCTGCGCCGCAAAGACGCGCTGGTGCTGATTCTCGCGCCGCTGCCGCTGCTGCTGACGGTGATCGTCTTTAGCAGTGAGGTCTACCTGCGCTATTTCGCCGTCGTGCTGCCACTGTGGCTGAGCCTGGCCGGGGCCGGGTTGGGGCTGCTGCTGACCGGGATCCGGGCACGCCGTCTGGCGGCTGCCGCGTTGGTATTGCTGCTGGGCCTGGGATTCATCCCCTTCGCGCTGGTGGCCTATACCGCGCCGGGCGATCTGCCGCTGCCGTTGTTCATGCGCCAGCAATATATTACCGAACACAGCAGTGGATTCGGCCTGCGTGAGGCCGCCGAAGCCCTGCCGCAGACGATTACGCGGCCTGAACTGCCTGTGGTCGCCAGTATGTATGCCGATTCCTGCCGCCGGACCAACTATTACGTGCCGGAAGGCTTCATGCTGATCTGCGCGGATAATCTGGGCGTGGCGGAGATCGAGTCGGCGCTAATGGATCAGGGCGCGGTCTACATCCTGGAGGACCGTCCGCCGTACACCGGTATCGACATCGAGAGCATTGACGGGCAGGCGACTCTCATCGCCGCCTATCCACGCCCCGGCGACCCGCATGAATCGCCGTCCATTACCCTCTGGCTGGTCGAGCGGTCAGAGGGCAGTCAGGCATCGTCTCCACTCTCGAAACGTACTCTGGCGTAAAGGTCAGTCAGTTTCAGTTGTGCCGGAAGCGATTCCAGGCTAAGTGAGGCTGCCAGACCGACAGTGTCATGCAGTACCCATAGCCCGTTGGCCTGTCGAAAGTAGCGCTCAATGCGCGGTTTATCCTGAGCAATCAGCAAATACTCGCGCAGCGCCTCGATCTCGCGGTAAAGCTGGAATTTCGCGCCCCGGTCAAAACCCTCGGTTGAGGGCGATAAGACTTCGACCAGCAGAAGTGGATTCAAGAGCGTATCAAAGAGGTCATCGGCGAACTGGGGTGGATCGCAGACGACCGCGATATCGGGATAAGCATACAGCGGCGCGATTTTGACCCGCATGTCGCTCTGGTAGATTTCGCAGGGGGCCCCCTGCAATTGGGGATGCAGCGCAGCAACAAGGTTGGTACAGATCAGATTGTGTGCCCGACTGGCCCCGCTCATGGCATAGACCTGACCATTCAGGAACTCATGCCGTATGTCGTTGTCGCGCTCGAAGGCCAGGTATTCAGTTTCGCTAAGTACTCTGTCGGCATCTGACAGTGCAGACATCGTGTTCCCTCGGCAATCTATGATCTGTAGTATAGCATGAGCGGATCTCCATTGTCAGAATCAGGCTTTCATGCGATAGTAGCGGCGCAGTTCAGAGGACAAATCCATGACCGATTCAAAATCGCTCTCCCAGGAGCGCTACAGCCGCTTTGCTGCCGGCTACGTCACCAGTCAGGGCCATGCGCAGGGCAGTGAACTCGACCGCCTGGTCGCCATTGCGCAGCCGCAGCCAGACTGGGTAGCGCTGGACATCGCCACCGGAGGCGGGCACACTGCTTTGAAATTTGCGCCGCATGTGGCCCAGGTGACGGCCTCCGACCTCACGCCGAACATGCTGGATAAGGCCGCCGAGTTCATTCGTCAGCAGGGCGCGGCGAACGTCGATTTTGCGCTGGCCGATGCCGAAAACCTGCCCTTTGAGGATGCGCATTACGACCTCGTCACCTGCCGCATCGCCCCGCATCACTTCCCGGATGCCGCCCGCTTTTTGCAGGAAGCGGCGCGCGTGCTGAAGCCGGGCGGTCTGCTGCTGGTGCAGGATCATCTGCTGGCGGACGACCCCGCCACCGGCGACTATGCCGAGCATATCGAGCGTCTGCGCGACCCCAGTCACAATCATGCTTTCAGTGAGGCGGGCTGGCGCGCCATGTTCGAAGCCGCCGGGCTGACGGTGTTCCATACCGAGCAATTCATCAAGCGCCATAATCTGCAGGATTGGGCGCAGCGCCAGGGCAACACGCCGGAAACTATCGCCGAACTGGTGCGTCTGCTGCGTGACGCGCCGCCGCTGGCTGCCGATGGCTGAGGGTCGAAGGCAGCGACCCATCCGAGATTAGCTTCGTCAACCACCACCTCATTATTGCCGGGCGCAGAAGGCGATAGCACCCTGTAAGGCAGTCTGTCGAAAATCGTAACGTATCCCAATCCGAATACTTTCAGAGGGTTAAACTCACATGCTTGAATTAAAAGACCACGCACACCCCAAACGGCCAGCCGAGTATCTGCGACTGATCCTGACCGGCTTTGCGATGGGCGCGGCGGACCTGGTGCCAGGGGTGTCCGGCGGCACGATGGCCTTCATCCTGGGCGTCTATGCCGATCTGATCGACGGCATCAAGTCCTTCAATTTCGAGGCGCTGCGGCTGGCGCTGGCACGGCGCTTCAACGAACTCTTCAACGAGCATATCCCCATCCGCTTCCTGATCGCCCTGGGAATTGGCATCGGCACGGCCATTTTCACCCTGGCGCGAGTTCCTCAGCGCTACCTTGAACGACCCGACCGGGCGCGTCTATCTCTTCGGCTTCTTCTTTGGCCTCGTACTGGCCTCGATCCTCGCCATTGGCGTCAAGATCAAATGGTCGCCCGTGACCTTTGTCATTCTGATCGCGGGCACGGTGATCGCCTTCGTCATCGTCAATCTGGCCCCGGTGGAGGTCGCGCCGACGCCGCTCAACTTGCTGTTTGCCGGGATGATCGCCATCTGCGCCATGATCCTGCCAGGTATCTCCGGCTCCTTCATCCTGTTGATTATGGGCCAGTACGATAACGTCCTGACGGCGGTGAGCAATCACGACTACGTCACCGTTGGCATTGTGGCGGTGGGCTGCGCCATAGGCATCGTTATCTTCTCGCGCGTGCTGAGCTGGCTGCTGCACCATGCCTACCACCCGACGGTGGCGGCGCTGGTCGGTTTCATGGTCGGCTCGCTGTGGAAAATCTGGCCCTGGAAAGAATGCACGGACTATGGCGTTGATCTTCATAATGAAGCCCGCTGCTTGATTGAACGGAATCTCATGCCCGGCGGCGAATCCAGCCTGGCGCTGGTGATTGCGCTGCTGGTGGGCGGTTTTCTGCTGGTGAACTTCCTGGATCACCTGCAATCGGGCAGCAACCCGCTGTTCAGCTTGCTATGGCGGCGCACAAGACTCCGCCGAGATTGAAGCCGCCTGATACCGTTTCATCACGGCTGAGCCGGATGCGCAGCTTCGATATCCCGGAAGAGGCAACAGAGCCAGTTGCTGGAACGCGGCCCACAGGCGTATAGTATGAGGCACAGAGGAGATGGTCATCATCGTCTAAAAGGACCGTGCCTGATGCCGTACACTATCTGGTGGGAAGTCGAGGGACATATACTTTACGCAAGCTATTCCGGCGATGTGACGGTGGACGAGTTGACCGCTGCCATGAAGGACCTGGATGTGGAGATGACCTCGCATGGTGGCCCCTTTGTCAACATGATTACCGACATGCGCAATGTGCAGCGACAGCCTTCTCTGACTGAGGTCCTGGGCGTGATCCGTCAGTTCGAGACCTCGGAACAACTGGGCTGGAGCCTCAATGTGGGCGATTCCAACCCGCTGCTGCGTTTTATGACCACAATCGCCGGGCAGCTCATGCACCAGCGGATGCGCAGCTTCGATACCCCTGAAGAAGCACTGGCTTTCCTCAAAGAAAATGATCCGAGTATTGACTGGAGTTTGCAGAAACAGGACTAGGCGCGGTACTGGAAGCCCGTTCACAGGCAGGTTATAGTATGGGGCGACACGGATTCATCTGGAAAGAGACCCTATGCCTGACGAAAATGACAAGTCCACGACAGACGAGAAGCCAGCGGAAACCCAGGCTGCCGAACAGCCCGCAGGCCCACCGGTTGAGACACATCATCAACTGAGCCTGGGCGACCGAACGCTGCACTACACAGTCAATACCGGCATGATGCCGATGAAAAACAGCGAAACCGGCGAGACCGAGGGCAACATCTTTTTTGTGGCCTATACGTTGGATAATGTCGATGATCCGGCGGATCGCCCGCTGGTGTTTGCCTTTAACGGTGGGCCAGGTGCTGGTTCGGTCTGGCTGCATCTGGGGGCGCTGGGACCCAGGCGCGTCAAAATGCAGGATGAAGGCTGGATGCCTGCGCCGCCGTACCGGCTGGTACCCAACGAACACACCTGGCTCGACATCGCCGATATTGTCTTTATCGACCCGATAGGGACAGGCTACAGCCGCGCTACCAAAACCGAGCACAATCAGAAGTTCTGGAGCCTCCAGGGCGACCTGGACTCCGTCGGCGAGTTTATCCGCCTCTATCTGACGCATTATCAGCGCTGGGCCTCGCCGCTGTTTGTCGCCGGGGAAAGCTACGGGACGACCCGCGCCGCCGGTCTGGCCGGGCATCTGGTCGATAAAGGCATCGGTCTGGCGGGGATCGTGATGATTTCGAGCATCCTCAATTTCCAGACAGCGCGCTTTGTACGCGGGAATGACCTGCCCTACGCGCTCTTTTTGCCGACTTACACGGCGACGGCCTGGTATCATCAACAACTGCCGGAAGACTTGCAGAGCAAGCCGCTGGCCGAGGTGCTGGAAGAGGTCGAAGCCTGGGCCGAGACGGAGTATCATCTTGCGCTGATGCGCGGCGACCGCCTGACCGGTGAGGAGCGCGACGAAGTGGTCAACCGCCTGGCCCGCTATACCGGCCTGGATAGCACCTATATCGAACTGACCAATTTGCGCATCCAGATTCACCGCTTCTGCAAGGAACTGCTGCGCAAAGAACAGCGGACCGTTGGGCGTCTGGACAGCCGCTTCAAAGGCCGTGATGCCCTGGGTGTCAGCGAATTTCCCGATTTCGACCCGGCCAATATCGCCATCACGCCGCCCTACACGATGATGATGAACCACTATGCCCGGAGCGAACTCGGTTTCGAGACCGATACCGAATACAACTCGCTCAGTTTCGACGTCAACGAGAAATGGGAGTTCCCGCGCGGGCAGTTCCCGGATACCAGCGAAGCGCTGCGCAGCGCCTTTGCCAAGAATCCCTTTATGAAGCTCTTCGTCGGCCAGGGCTATTTCGATCTGGCAACGGTGCATTCTGCCGCACGTTATACTCTTGACCACATGGATATCAGCCCGGACCTGCGCGACAACATCGAACTGCACTACTATGAAGCCGGGCACATGTTCTATCTCGACATCAAGTCACTGGCGAAGTTCAAACAGGACGTGAGCGACTTCATCGCCAGGACGCTCAGCCAGTAAATGCGACCCATGATGTCAAGTTTTGGCGATCAATCCATCCTGGTTCTGGATTTTGTTCCGGCCCTCACCCTAAATCCCTCTCCCTCAGGGCGAAGAGATGAGGGGTTTCATGTCCTTGCATGAGCCTGAAGACTAAAGGCAAGCGGGTGGCGCTGCCGGTTCTGTCGCGCCGCGATCTGTGGCCGCTGCTGCTTCTGCTGGTGGCGGCCCTGCTGCGTTTTCACCATCTGGCTGCGATTGAACACAACGTCGATCAGGCCTATCCCATCTGGCAGGCGCTGAATACGCTGGAACATGGCGTGTGGCCGCTGGTCGGGCAGGGGACCTCAGTGCTGTTCGCCAACCCGGCCCTGACCGGTTATCTCTACCTGCCCTTTGTGGCGCTGACCCGCTCGCCGCTGGGGGCCTATCTGCTGGTCATCAGCCTGAACACGCTGGCGGTGCTGCTGGCCTTCCGGGCGGTGCGCGGGCTGCTGGGCTATTTCCCGGCGCTGGTGGCCGCTGCGCTGATGGCGGTCAACCCCTGGGTGATTGAGTACAGCCGCGCCACCTGGGTACAGAGCCTGCTGCCCTTTTTCACCTGCGCCATCGCCTGGCTGTTGTGGCCGGTGCTGCTGGGCCGCAGCCGGAACCCGCAGCGGCGGACTCTGCTGGCGCTGATCCTGCTGGCCCTGTTCACCCAGACCTATCTGCTGGCCTACCTGATGCTTGCCCCGGTCGGCGTGCTGACCCTGATCTTCCGGCGGCGCGTGCCCCGGCGGGCGTTGTGGACCGGCGCAGCGGTGATTCTGGCGGCCTCAGCGCTGTACGCAGGGGGGCTGCTGGCACAGTCCGATCAGGTAGAGGCGGCCACCGCCAATTTCGCCAGCGCGGCACCACATCTGAGCAGTGAGGCCTTGAGCCATGCCGTTCGCCTCGTGACCGGCTCGGACTATGCTCAGGCACGCGGGACCTCTGCCCCGGCGAATGACTGGCTCCAGCGCCAGTTCCTGAGCCAGATGGCGCACTACGTCATCCTGGCGCTGCTGCTGCTGGGCATCGCCCGCGCCCTGATCGCCCGGCGCGCTGAAAGCTGGATTCTGCTGATCTGGTTCGGTCTGCCGGTGCTGCTGATGAGCTATGTCGGGCAGCCGGTACATCCCTTTTACCAGATGCTGGGCTTGCCTGCCGGATATGCCCTGGTCGGCTGGGGAGTCAAAGGCGTCGAGTCACGGCCCCTCGCGCGATATGGCCTGGCTGTGCTGCTGGCCGCATTCGGCGCACTGATGGCGGTCAATAGCAGCCGCTTCGCCGAGGAGACACTGGCCGCGCCGGCTGTGGATGCCTGGGGGCGCTGCCGCTGGAGGTCGGGATTCCCTTGGGCCAGGAGATCGTCGCCCATCTGCCGGGCATGGTCTACGCCGATGTGGATCAGTGGACGCTCAACAGCCTGGCCGGGACGACTTTCCCGGTACTGCGCGATACCCGCGCGCCTGAATTCAGCATCGTGCCGCGCGATGGCGGGGTCTATTTGACCGCCTACGCTCAGGCCCCGCAGCACCGCGATATGCCCGCTTTCAGCAGTGAGCACCTGAACAGGCTGCTGCCGGGCAACGGCCTGCTGGCGCTGGATATTTTCGCGCCGGATGCGGCCCGTAGCGTTCAGCCTGCCGTGCCGCTGGAACATCCCAGCGAGGAAGGCCTGACTCTGCTGGGCTACGACTGGACCGACGACCTGCTGACGACCTACTGGCGTGTCGATTCGCTGGATCCGGCGGCGGCAATCCTGGTACTT
This sequence comes from uncultured Chloroflexia bacterium, assembly GCA_963772595.1. Taxonomy (GTDB): domain Bacteria; phylum Chloroflexota; class Anaerolineae; order Aggregatilineales; family Phototrophicaceae; genus CAVYXZ01. The sequence continues at coordinate 196,631 of CAVYXZ010000008.1, forward strand.
TCAGCCCTTTGCGCAGATGAGCAAGCGGTGGCGAGACGAGTCACGGTGCAGGGCGAGATGGTCCCCGGTACAGAGTGGCGCACAGGCGATGTGCATGTCCACCAGATGACCTTGCCGCTGGATGCCCGCGACGTTCAGGTGGGCCAGTATGACGTGGTCGCGCAGCGCAACATGATCTTTCTGCCGGATTACACGCCGCTGGTCGAGCTTAGGGGACAGCAGTGGTCAGTAGGGCTGTGAATCAGGCGAGGTATACTTAACTTTCTGGCAGCGAAAGACAAATCTTATGACAGATGTGATTCTGAAAGCGGTTGAGACCGGCGCAGAATATGAGGCGTCGCGGCGGCTCTCGTTGAGCGTGTTCCGGGAACATTTCACCGAGGAAGAGGTCGTCGCCAACATAGAAGAGTCAAAACATGAACCAGGCTTCAATTTCGCCAATCACCACATCGCGGTCGTCGATGGCGACATAGTGGCTCATGCAAAGACCAACGATTATCGCCTGCGCTATGGCGAGGTCGAACTGCGGATGGGCGGCATTGGTGGGGTCTGCACTCATCCCGATCACCGCATGAAGGGCTATGCGGCGGCGGTAATGAACCGGGCGCTGGAGTATATGCAGTCACGCGGCGATCACGTCGCGCTGCTGATCACGGGGCAGGTCAATTTCTACACCAGGATGGGCTACCACACGGTCTGGTCGCCCAGCCGGATGGTGATTCAGGCAGCCGATGCGGCGGGTCTGGCTGCGCCACTGAAGGTTCGCCCGGCCACCCCGAAGGATCTGTCGCAGATGGCGGCGCTCTATGACCGGCATTGGAACCACCGGATCACCCGACCCCGCAGCGCAGAGACCTGGCGCTGGTATATCCTCAATCGACCGGAACGTCTGGTACGGGTGGTTGAATCGGGCGCTGGCGATTTGCTGGGTTATGCCATTGGCGTTGGCGGCAATGAACTTGAGGTCGTGGTGGATTCACAGGAGGCGTTGGGGTCGCTGCTGGCGCATCTGGCTCAGGACTGGCCCACGCTGGAAATCCTGATGCACGCCGACGAGGCCCTGCTGCATTACACCCGGCGGCTGGTCAACGGCGTGCTGACGACCGCGTACACCTTCCGCTCGGACTGGATGGCGCGGCTGGTGAATGCGGCGGCTTTCCGTGATGCGATCCTGCCGGAGATGACGCGCCAATCCGGCATCGACACGCGCGGGCTGATCTTCGACATTCAGTCCGAACAGGTCTATCTTGGCCTGCGCGGCCAGGATGCCACCAACGTCACGCTGAGCATGGCCGATTTTCTGGAGCTTGTCTTCGGTGTTGTGCCGCCTGCGGTGCTGCCGCTGCACACGGATGCCGTGCAACTGCTCGAACGGCTCTTTCCGCGCCGTCCGCTGATGATCGCGCCGCTGGATTGGTTTTAGCCCGCCGTTTTCAGCGGTCGCAATTGCGGTTAGAATCAGTTCAGCCCTCATCCCCCGGCCCCTTCGCCCTCAGGTAGAAGGGGAGAAAAACAGTCGATTGATTTTAAGTCCCTCGCCCTGAGGGAGAGGGATTTAGGGTGAGGGTTGAGACAGGAGTGGGTCCTGGCGGTGAAAATATGAGCGACAGCCTCCACTGGCCGGTCTACGGCCACGATTGGGCGGTGGCCCAACTGCAAAAGAGCATCCAGTTCCAGCGGCTGCGCCATGCCTATCTGATCACGGGCGCGGTCTCGGTGGGCAAGAACACGCTGGCCCATGCCTTTGCGATGGCGCTCAACTGCACCGCGCCGGACGAGTCGCTGCGGCCCTGCCTGGAATGCCGGTCCTGTCGCCTGACGATCAGCGGCAATCACCCGGACCTGATCTACGGCGAACTGGACCCCAACACGGGCGCGCTGCGCATCGATGCGATCCGGGCGGTCACGCGCGGGCTGGCGATGAAGCCTTTCGAGGCACGCTACCGCATCGCTATCTTCAAGGATTTCGATCAGGCGCAGCCGCGTGCGCAGGATGCCTTGCTGAAGACTCTGGAGGAACCGCCGCCTGCCGCCGTGCTGATTCTGATGGCGCAGGCTGCCGAATCGCTGCTGCCGACCATCCTCAGCCGCAGCCAGCAGATTCATCTGCGTGCGGTCTCGCTGCCAATGGTGCGCGACGTGCTGATCGAGCATTATGGCGCGGAGCCGGAACGGGCGGAATGGCTGGCGCATCTGAGCGCCGGGCGCATCGGCTGGGCGATCCAGGCTTTGCAGGATGAATCGCTGCTGGAGGCGCGGGCCGAAGCGCTGGACCAGTTGGAAGACTGCCTGGGACGCAGCCGGGCCGGGCGCTTCGATCTGGCGCAGGCCATTGCGAAAAGCTCCAAACAGGACCTGGGCGCGCTGCTGGAATTGTGGCAGACCTACTGGCGCGATTTGCTGCTGCTGACCCGCCGCAGCCAGGTGCCCCCGGCCAACAGCGACCGTCTGGTCAGCTTACAGCAGTTCGCCATCCATTTTACCGCTGAGGAGATTGTGACGGCCCTCAAGGCGACTCGCAGTCTGATCGACCAACTGCGCTATAACATCAATCTGCGGCTGGCGCTGGAGGTCATGTTCCTCGATTATCCGGGTCTGGAGCGCTGAATCGGCCTGTCTATAGCAGAATTGCACGACGTAAGTTTAACAAATTCTTATTTTTTTCTATCTTTACAGAAACCGCGTTTAGCAGTATCCTGTACAAGGATTATGAGAAAAACAGCACGAAGGTAGACATCAAACCGAGTTAATTAACAAGACGCGCGTTGCCAACGCAAACCGACTATTCTTCGCTATAGATTTGCTCCATGTGGTTTTAATTGAGTAGTCGGAGGTAAGCAACCATGTACTACGAACACCCTGATGTAATGAGGGCATACGGCAACGAGCATCTTGCAACGTTGATCGCAGAGGCGGAACAAGAACGCCTCGCGGCGCGGGTAGCCAAAAACAATGTGTTACCTGCGCAGATCCGTGTTGACCTTCCCCGGTGGGTACGGCCCATCCGGCGGGTTGCCGTAAGAGGCATCTAAATTAGGAAGCGGAGAGGCGTCTGCGAAGCAGGCGTCTTTTTTTATTCTGCTGAAGCGGCGTGGATTTAGCCCTGGTCCCCGCCTGAACTCCGATCAGAGACACTCCCTGTATAGCTTTGCCCAATATGCTCCACCAGATCTGCCAGCACGTCCATCAACTGTGCCATCCGCGCTTCGCCCAATGCCTCGGTCCAATCATCCTGCACCTGCTGCACTAGTTGTCGCGCCAAGCGGTTGACCTGCCAACCTTTTTCAGTGCGGCGGACGATTTTGGCCCGACCATCTCGTGGATCAGCAACTCGTTCCAGATAGCCGTGTTTCTCCAGATGGGCTACCAGATAGGCCATGGCCTGCTTCGATGTTTGTGCTCGTCGAGCTAGATCGACCACTCGGTCGCCATCAGGACTGAGCAGGCCAAAGACCTGGTCGTGGGCCGGGCCAAGGTCGGTAAAGCCAGCCTCATGGTAACCTTCGCGGACCCGCCGGCGCAGTTCACCGGCTGGAAAGAGTAGTAACGCACCGATGAGAAAGCCTTCGTTTTTTGCCATGAGCGGGTTCCTTGACACAATAGACAAAAGTTTTTACTATATAGACAAATGATTTGTCTAATCTCATTTTAGGCCAATAGGAGTTCATGATGTCCGATTCTAACGTTTCTTCACTTTCGTGGCAGGGTATTCACCATATCGCGCTAAGCACACCTGATCTAGACGAAACCGTTCATTTTTACTGTGACGTTCTGGAAATGGAACTGCTGTTTGAAGCCCCATCTGGTGATATGCATGGCCGTCATGCCGCAATTCTACCAGGTGGTGATTATCTTGGGCTGCACTTTTTTGAGTACAAGGATGCAACGATCTTCGGTCCGTCTGACATAGGGAAGACGATGCCCTGGTTTCCAGGCGCATTACACCACCTTGCCATTGCTATCCCGGACGAGGAAGCAGCACTGCAACTACGGGATCGACTGGAAACTCATGGAGTTCAAATGTCGGAGATCATGGATCAGGGCGGTGTTCGAAACATGATGTTTCTTGATAACAACGGTATAAGGCTGGAAGCCAATTGGCCCAGGGTATAAAAGTGATTCTTTGCTGCTAAAGTCTATAGACAAAGCCGCTGCCACCCAGATAGAGGCCGTGATCCACGTTAGTGCAGAGGCCGTTGTGGTAGACGAATGCCTCGGTGGGGGTTTCGCGGGTCAGATTGATGATGGGCGTGTGGGCATGGACCAGCCGCGCCGCGTCGAAGATCTTGAGGAACTTGAGCACACGGATGGCCCCATCCTTGCCGGTGAACATGCTGTGTTCGCTGAAGGCATCCAGCACCCGGATCCATTCTTCGGCGCTGCCTTCTTCGAGGATACGGTGAAAAAAGGCGTTGACCTGCTCGACTGAATCGCCGAAGCGCTGGTAGAGGGTCGAATCGGCATGGATCAGCAGCGTGTCCCCGCTCCGCGCCATCGCCGGGAGGTTCGACAGCCAGACGACGTGTTTGCGCGTCAGGCGGTTGAGGTCGGGCAGCCGCCCGCCGTTTTGCAGCCAGTTGGCCGTGAAGAAGTCGATGGTCTCCGGGGTGAGATCGCGCCCGGCTTCGAAGGCTTCCATCAGACCGGCGCGGTTCTGGCCGAAGTGGTAGGTCGCCAGCAGCAGCATGTCATGATTGCCCAGCAGCGCCTGTACCCGGCCTCCTGACGCCTCGGCCTGCGTTTGTAAGCGCATGACCAGTTCCAGACTGCCGATGCCATCCGGGCCACGATCAAAAAAATCACCCATGAACCAGAGATGCGCCGCGCCGCCGGTCCAGTGGAGGCGGTTGTCGATCAAGCCTCCACCTTGCAGCAGCGCGCGCAGTTTATTGTACTGTCCGTGAATATCGCCGATGACGAATTCCGCGCTCATCTATAGCTCTACTTGGCGTAATCGACCGCCCGGGTTTCGCGGATCACCTGGACCTTGATCTGGCCCGGATACTGCATCGTCTCCTCGATCTTCTTTGCGACATTCCGTGCCAGCCGCAGCGCTTCCAGATCGTCAATCACCTCAGGCCGGATGATGATGCGGACTTCGCGCCCGGCTTGCAGGGCATAGCTCTGCTCTACGCCCTCAAAGCTGGTGGCGATCTCTTCCAGCGTTTTCACCCGCTTGATGTAGGATTTCCAGGCTTTCGCGCCGCGCCCCAGGTCGTGCGCCGGAGATGGCGTCGGCGGCCTCGACAATGTAGGCCTCGACACATTCCTGCTCGACCTCATGGTGATGGCTGGCGATGCAGTTGAGGATCTTGTCCTTGACGCCGTAGCGCTTGACGAATTCCGCGCCCAGCAGGGCATGAGTCCCTTCGACCTCGTGGTCAATCGCCTTGCCGATGTCGTGCAGCAGGCCCCCGGCTTTGGCAATGTCCACGTCTGCGCCCAGTTCTGCCGCGATCATCCCGGCGATCTGCGCCGTTTCGATAGCATGGGCGTGCTGGTTCTGGCCGTAGCTGGTGCGGAACTTGAGCCGTCCCAGCAGCTTGAGGATCTCCGGGTGCAGGCCTGGCACGCCGGTTATGTAGGCCGCCTGTTCGCCTTCCTCGCGGATGGTGTTCTCGACCTCTTCGGTGGCGTCTTCGACCAGCTTTTCGATGCGCGCCGGGTGGATACGGCCATCCGTGACCAGCTTCGCCATCGCCCGCCGGGCGACTTCACGCCGCACCGGGTTAAAGCTGCTGATCGTTACCGCTTCCGGGGTGTCATCCACGACCACATCCACGCCGGTTGCCAGTTCGAAGGCGCGGATGTTGCGCCCGTTGCGGCCAATGATGCGGCCCTTCATGTCGTCCGAAGGCAGCGGCACAACACTCACGGCGATTTCGCTGACATGTTCAGAAGCCAGACGCTGCACCGCCAGCGAGATGACGTTGCGGGCACGGATGTCGGCTTCTTCGCGGGCATCGGCCTCCACCTGCCGGATGATGCGGGCCATGTCGTTGCGGGCTTCAGTCTCGGCCACGGCCAGCAGTTCGGTCTTGGCCTCGTCGATGGTCATCTGGGCGATGCGCTCCAGTTCCATCGTGCGATCCGCCTCCAGCTTTTGCAGTTCATTCTGCTGCTTATCCAGGCGGCTCTGGCGCTTGTTGAGGTTCTGCTCACGCTGTTCCAGCTTTTCCAGCCGGTCATCCAGCGATTCGCGCCGCCGCTGCAGGCGTTCGTCTTCGTTATCCAGTTCCCGGCGACGGCGGGTCGCCATTTGATCCGTTTCCTGACTTAGCTCTCGTGCCTTATTTTCCGCTTCTTGGATAATAGTGTTGGCGCGCTCGGTGGCGCTTTCGACCTTGGTTCGACTTTCAAGTTCAGCGATCGTTCGCCAGTTCTGTACTTGCTGGTTCTGATAGAGTCGCAGCCCGATGACCCCGATCGTCGCCCCAATTGCAGCGCCGATCAACACCATTATCAGGGCAGCCCCGATTTCCATTTCCGATTACTCCTCGTCCGTAAAATAGTCTCGATCATGTGTTTCTATTTCGCTGATCCACTGTTCAACAACCTCGTGGATCGTACCATAGGAAAACCCGCGCCGTTGTAGAAAAGCGCTGATTTTGTGACGAAATTCGTCCCGGCTCTTTTGCCGGTGACGGCGCAGTTGGCTTTCGACCGCACGGTACGCCGTCTCGTGACTATCCAGATCCGCCAGGGCGGCATCAATATCGGCCTGCGCGACCCCTTTCTGGCGCAGTTCATAGCGCAGGGCACGCGGGCTGAGTGGTTTGAAGGTATTGCGATTCTCAACCCAGAACCTTGCAAAAGCCTTATCGTCAAGATAGCCCAGGCGCATCAAACGCTCGATAGCCGCGTCGATCACCGGTTCCGGGGTCTTTTTCCCGGCCAGGTTACGGCGGACTTCAGCCAAGCTGCGCGGACGATAGGCGAGGAAGCGCACCGCTTTATCCACGGCTTTGCTCACTTCGCCCTGGGTCTGCAAGGCGTCAACCTCAGTCTCACTCAGGGTTTGACCTTTATGAAGCTTTGCGGCGGCCATGATGTCCAGGCTGAAGGCATATTCGCCGTCGAGGTAAACGTTGACGCGCTCTTTGTTCCGTTTCTGAATCTCTAAGGTTGTCACTGTAGCCATCGACAAACCTGGAAACAAAAAAACCGTGACTATCCACGGCTGGCAAGATCATAAACAATGACGATGCGTGCTTACACGCCCTTGATTTGCATATATGGATAAACGAAGTACTTACCCTACAAGGGTTAGCCTCATGAAAATTCGTTATCGGCTCTGAGTTTCAATCGCATCATCATATCCGCCATACCGCGGCGGTTTAGATCGCACAACCGTAATGTGTAACCAGCGCCCATCTCTGGGCACAGTACACCGTAAAAACCATCGTCTGGAGCTTAGTATAGCATAACAAAGGGAAAGCCGACAAGCTGTTGGCGATAGTGAGTAAAAGCCTCAGAGAGACGACGAATGTCATTTTCGCGCGGATGGACCCGTCCTGGCCTGTAGATTCTCCGTTCCCGGCGCACTGGATAACTTGACAGATAACGCAATTTGACTACTATCGTAGGGTTGACACAAACAGGTAAGGTGAACCTCATGCCCAAGAAGCTCTCTGCGTTCCTCCTGGTTTTGCTGACCGTGATTCTGCTGGCCTTATTCACGATGCCTGCCCCGGCTCCACTACTGGCGCAGGATTCTGCGAACTGGTCCGGGAAGAAGGTGTATTTCTCCGATGCCTTCGGTGAATCCAGCCGCTTTGACCGCTCTGAGACTGGGGTTTCGCGTTTTGCCGGGATGCTGCGCCTGCGCGGGGCCGATGTGTTCACCCTGGAATGGCGGCGGGGAATCCCTGATGATGCTGATCTGGTCATCGTCCCTGCGCCTACCGGCGGATTCGCGTCGGATGCCGAAGCGCGCCTGTGGACTTATCTGGCTGAGGGGGGGCATGTACTGCTCTTCGTCGAGCCGGTGGATTTCGAGAGGACGCACGTCGCGTGATCTGGCGGACAGTGGCGGCTTCTTCAGCCTGACCTGGAGCGATCTCGGCATCGAGGCGCTGAGCCAGGTTGTGGTGACTGAGGGCGAGATGCGGCCTGTTGAGGTAACAGAAACCGATGAAGTTGGGAATGTGGTCAACACGACGACGGTCCAATCGCCAGAGCTTTCGCTGGACCTGACGACCGCGCACGTAGACCCCGGCCACCCGATCACGGACGGCTTGGTGCCCGCAGCCGTGAGCGAGACTCCTGAAGCGGGCGTGGCAGAGAATCCAATGCAGCAGCTCTATTTCAACGGCGCGCGCCCGATCCAGATTGACCCCAGCCTGCAAGATTATATCGCCCCGCTGATTTCCGATACCGATACCAAGGTCTATGCGGAAAGCGACTACGATGGTTATGTAGCCAGCGGCGGCATTGTCGAATACAACATTGGTCGAGATGGCACGCGCGGCGATGTCATCCTGGCAGGGGCGGTGGAAAGCCCGGAAACCGGCGGGCGTCTGGTGCTGGTCGGCGATGTCGATTTCATCACCAACGGGGGCGGTTTTCTCTCGTCGCCGCCCTACAGCCTGGGCTATCTGTATCCGGGCAACGTCCAGTTTATGATTAACGCCATCAACTGGCTGCTGGATGCTCAGGTCGCGGTCCCGGCTTATCCATCGCCCGCGCCTACCGGTACGCCGACGATTACACCCTCGCCGGTGCCGACGGCCACGCCCAACCTGACAGCCACTGCTGAAGCTCCCGCCGCGTAACGGGTAGTTCGGGGTAAATGTATATGCCTTATTGGCGGCGAACCGCCTACTGGTTCCTTTGTCTGGCCCTGTGCTGCCTGTTGGGCAGAGTTGCGCTGGCGCAGGATCAGGATACCGGGCCGGTGGTGGTTGGCTTTGTCGAAGACCGCGGGATGCGGACCTCATCCGTCACCGATAACGGGGCCGACGGACTGACTCGCCTGGCCGAGATTTTCCGCAGCCTGGGCGCGCAAACGCAGTTCATTCGTTTGCAGGATAAGAATCCCCGATACGATCGACATTGTCGTGCTGGTGCGCCCGATGCGCTCGCTGAGCAATTTGGAGATGGCGCGTCTTTGGCTGCACCTGGCACGCGGCAAGCATCTGCTGGTGGCTGTGGACCCGGATAACGTCGCCACCAGTCGCGCGGGTTTTGCCGGCAGCGGCCTGAACCGGCTTTTGGACCTGGATTATGGCCTCAGCCTGGGTAGGGCGGCCATGCTTGAATCCTGGTTTACACTGGACCAGCTCAACGATGTCCTCAATGTCTGGTCCAACGCCGAAGCTGAAAACTTCTGTAGCGCATCCGATTGTCGCGCCGCTGGCGCATTTTGACGTGCCAGTGCAGATCTGGGGTGCGGCTAACACGGCGGTCGATCCTTTAGGGCCTGATTCGATGGCCTGGCCGCTGATTTACACCGAAACGGCCTACGGCGAAACGAATGCGAATGCGCTGCGCCCGCGGACCGAGCCACCGCCGCCGCTTGAGTTCAACATCGGCAGCGATTTACAGGGTCGAGTCCTGTTGGGCGGGATAGCGGTCAATACCGCAACCGGCTCGCGCGTGGCGCTGCTGGGCGACAGTGAAATCGTCCAGAATCTCTACGGATTGGCGCGCGTGTCTGAAGGGTCCAATGTGCCGCGCTATCCTGGCGACCGGGTGCTGGTCGAGCGGCTGGCGGCCTGGCTGATGGGCCTGCCGGAAGAGTCCTGGCCGGGGCTGCCGGAGGGGATCACCTGGATTGCGCTCGACGGCGATGCCTCCGATTGGCCGCAGGGCGGTCCCGTCACGAACGATGAAATTCTCGATGCACCTTATAACGACATCCAGTCGGTGCAGGCTTTCTCCAATGACCAGTATGTCTACGTTCTGATTGAGGCTCATGACATTGTGGACGAGCCGCGCCTGGAACTGCGGATGCGCGATGGCAACCAGGTGCGCGACATTATCTACAGCCAGGGCATCTTCGCTATGGTCAATCAGGATTTGCAGACAACCCCACTGACCGACGCCGCCATTGCCATCGGGCAGGTCATTGAACTGCGGCTCCCGCGCCGCGCGCTGGGGCAGGCGAATCGCTTTGAGGATCTGTGTATCGGCACGCTCAACCTGCCCAATATGGACTGTGCCGGTGCGCCGGTGCAGATTCGGCTCACCAACGATATTGACCCGGTGCCGCTGCGCTCGCGCGGGCTGCCTTCCGCCTACGTTATCAACAACGCCAACCTGCGCACCGGTCCCTCGACTACGACAGCAGGTCCAGGCCACGCTGTCGGCGCGCACACCGCTGACTCTGCTGGGACGCAACGAGGCCGCCGATTGGGTGCTGGTGCGGAATGGGCGCTGGGAAGGCTGGATGAGCGCCCCACTGCTGCAAATGAACATCGAAGTCAACATCCTGCCCGTGGTTCCCAGCCCCTAAGCCCCACCATCTAAAAAAGAACAGGTCGAGCCACCGAGACTCGACCTGTTTTTATTCGCAGACACGCTGCCGGCGCGACTAGAGGGCTTGCTGGATCAGGTGCTCGATATTGGGCCGGGGGTGTGCGCCGACGAGTTTGCCGACCGGCACGCCGCCCTTGAAGATCAGCAGCATCGGGATGCTCATGGCCTGATACTGGCTGGCCCGGAGACGATTTTCGTCCACGTTCAGCTTGGCGACCTTGATCTTCCCGGCATAGACGCGGGATAGTTCGTCCAGGACCGGCGCGACCATATGACAGGGGCCGCACCAGGGTGCCCAGAAATCGACCAGCACCGGCACGTCGCTGTCCAGGACATCGCGTTGGAAGCTCTTGTCGGTCACAGGGAAGGGCGCGGTACCGCTGGCGGCGCGCGCTTCGGCCTGGGCCGCCGTCTCGCGGGGCAGCGGTCCCATCCCGCGCAGGAAGTCCACGTGATCCTCGACGTCTTCCCGGCGGATTCCGCCCGCGCTGGATTCGACCTCGCCACCGTCAATCGTCAGGATGGCCGGGAGCGGCGGACGGTCATAGCGGGCATAGGTTTCCGGGTTGGCCTGCGCGTCCACCCGCGCCACCAGAATCTCACCGGCGTAGTCCTTCGCCGCCTGCTGAAAAGCAGCATCCAACGCCGGGTCCGGGCGATTATAGAGGTAGAGCACTACCGGCAGACTCTGCTTCAGCACCTTGCTCAGGCTGCGGTCGTCGGTCGTGATGGGGGTATCGAAAACAGGCATCACCATGTCCTTTTCTTGTATGTCTACTATCTAGACGCATTCAGATTACCATTTCCTACGGCTTGTTCATTTAATGCGAGTGCAAACACGATGGGCTTCGATACCGGACGGTAAATTCCTACAGCCCATTCCTGTCGAAATGTCTGATGGCATGAGTTTGCATTTGTCTGACTGTCAGTCATCGTTTCCCCGGTGTTTTGGTGACCATACGTCACATTTAAATTGATCGCAAAGAATAGTAAACATTAATTTGCCGCTAGATGTGTTATCTGCATTCTATGGTTATAATAAACAGGTCAAGCGCATGGAGAGAACTGAATGTCATCCTCGTTAATCGGTCGCCGCCTGGGTAAGTATGAAATTACTGAACTGATCGGGCAGGGCGGAATGGCGACGGTTTACAAAGGGTATCAACCTGATATTGACCGTTTTGTCGCCATTAAGGTGCTGCCTCCCCATCCGGGACATGATCCCAATTTTGGGGATCGTTTCCGGCTGGAAGCGCGCACCATTGCTCAGCTTCAGCACCCACACATTCTGCCGATGCACGATTATGGGACCGATGGGGATATTCTCTATCTGGTGACGCCTTATCTTGACGGTGGTTCGCTGAAGGACCTCATTGATGAATCCGGACCGATGCCGCTGGATCAAGCCGAGAGCATCCTGCGGCAGATTGCGTCCGCCCTGGATTACGCTCACCGCCGGGGGGTGATTCACCGCGACGTCAAGCCTGATAACGTCCTGCTGGACAGCGAAGGCAATGCGATGCTGGCCGACTTCGGCATCGTCAAGATTCTGGAAGGCGATACCGGCCTGACGGCGACCGGCGGCGTGCTGGGCACCCCGGCCTATATGGCCCCGGAACAGAGCCAGGGCGAAGCGATCACGGCCCAGGCCGATATTTACTCGCTGGGGGTAATCGTCTACGAGATGATTACCGGCCAGCAGCCGTATCAGGCCGATACTCCCATGCAGGTGATGCTCAAGCACATCACCGAACCGGTCCCGCGCATTTCCGAGGCCAGCGAGTCCCTGCCACCTGCTGTTGAGCCGGTGATTATGCGCGTGCTGGCGAAGGACCCCAAAGAACGCTACGAATCGGCGGCGGAATTCGCCCAGCAGTTCCTGCGCGCCGTCAACGACAACACCCAGGATTATCTGCCGACCGCGACGGCCAGTTCGACTCGTGAAGCGGTCGCCAACCCGACCGGCAAACGCACCGAGATTGCTTCCGATAATTTTCAAACGGTGGTCGATGCCGCACCGACGCCCTCGCAGCCGCTGTCTCCGGCAGTGGTGCCGACGCAGACGATTGTCACCACCCAGGGCGGTAGCATGAACACAGCGGTCATTGTCGGTGGCATGGCGATCATTGCGCTGCTGGCGGTCATCGTCGTGCTGCTGGTGGTCAATAACACGCAGCGGCCCGAAGCGGACAATCCTCCTGCCGCGACATTGGTGCCTGCGACAGGGGCACCCACCCTTCCGCCCGCGACTTAGGCGGTCGCCGTGCCGACTTCCAGCGTGAAGACCTTCGGCACGCTGAGCTACAGCACGACGACCAACCTGGGCGATACGGTCAACGTCGAAGTGAACGGCCTGGCGCAGCCCGCCAGCGGGAAACATTATGAAATCTGGCTGGAGAACACGAGCGACGAAACCTATCTCAATATCGGCAGCCTGACTCTGGATGGCCTGGGCAACGGCATTCACCAGTATGTTGACGACAGTGACCAGGGAATGCTGCCCGGCTTCTATAACGCGGTGCTCGTCAGCGAAGAAGACGAGACCGGCGACACGCCCGGCGGCGACATCGTCTACAGCGGTGTCACGCCAGAGAGCGTGCGCGCGGCCCTCTACGAGATCTTTATGGCCTCGGACCTGGGCTTCTCCGGCGGCAGCCTCTACGGCGGCGCAATCGCCGAAGCCGAATTGTCGGTCACACATACCAGTTGGGATCACGGCAATCACGACCGCTTCGGCCTGGTCAACCGCACCGAACACACCATCAACATTCTGATGAACACCGAGATCGACTACGATGGCAGCGGTCTGGCCGAGAACCCTGGCTTCCATGTAGGCGTCCCGGCGATGCTGGACGCGATTGAGGATCGCCTCAATTTCGATTTCAGCAGCAGTGATCTGCGTCCCACTTTGCAGAGCGATGTCGTGCGCGTGGATGCCTGCATCCGCAACGTCCGTGACCGTCTGAGCCAGCTCTATGATCTGGAAACCGGCTGGACTCGAACTGCCGGACGAGGTCACGCAGGAGTTTGCCGAGGAACAGATCCGCGAACTCGGAGGACCTGGTTCACGGGATGATCGAAGGCGTGGATGTCAACCGCAATAATCAGATCGAGGGTTTCCCCGGTGAATGCGGCTTGCGCCAGATCCCGGCTTTCGGCCTGCTGATCGGCACGCTGGACTTGCAGCAGGGGAACGTCCTGAAGTCCTAAGGTCCGCCTGACCATGAGCGCCCAGGGCACGACCCGGATTTTCATCAGCTACAGCCGCAGCGACCAGGACTTTGCGCGCCGGTTGGCGACTTCGCTCTCGCAGATGGGCGCGGACGTCTGGATTGACGTCGAAGACATCCCGGTGGGTATGAAGTGGAGCAGCGCCATCCAGCAAGGCCTGGACGGCGGTCAGCTGCTGATCGTCATCATCTCGCCGGATTCGATGGCCTCGCGCAATGTCGAGGACGAATGGCAGTATTATCTGGATGGCGGCAAGCCCATTGTGCCGGTACTGTTGCGCCCGGCCAAGATTCACTTCCAGCTCAACCGGCTCCAGTACATTGATTTTCATAGCCAGACTTATGAAAAAGCCATCGGCCAATTGTACGCCGAGTTGTGGGCCAAAGGGCTGTCGCTCAACCCGCCGCAGGCCGAGGAGGAGCAGCAGATCCCCGATCTGGACTCGATGTCCCCGGCGGAGGTCGAACACTGGCTGGGAGTTTTGCAGAAGCGGCAGGCAGCCCTCAGCCAGGTCGAAGCCCTTGCGCCTGATTCACCAGAAGCGATGTCCTCCGCGCAGCCCACGCTGCATATTCAACGCGAGTCGCTGCCGCTCACACCATCCCCATCCCAACCCACCCAGCCTAATCGTAAGCCGCTGATCCTGGGCGCGGTGGCCTTGGTTGCCGTCATTGTGGTCATAACGTTGATTGTGCTGGCTTCCAGCAATCCTCCATCAGAGGCCGCACGAATGGCAGACGGCAATGCGACAGCACTAGCTATTGCTCAGGCGAACCAAACGGCAACATCTCAGGCAGTGGTGCAGGCGAACGCGACCGCAGCGCCTGATCTGGCGGAGACGGCGACGGTGCAGTATCTATCGCGCGATGACGACGCCGATGGCCTGACCAATGCGCAGGAGGCGCAGTACGGGACCTATCCTGACGACCCAGACAGCGATGGCGATGGCCTGCCGGATGGCGACGAGGTGGGAAGCTGCACCAGTCCGCTGAGCATGGATACGGATCAGGATGGCACGCTCGACAATGTGGAAGTCATGAATGGGACTCAATGCGATAGCGGCCCGCAGCTTCCGGGGCTTTCCGTGGATGATCCGGTGGCGCACAACGCCGACTGGACGCCGGTCGAGCAGGATTTTGACGGGGTGGCGATGATGCTGGTCCCGGTCGGGCACTACATCAAGGGCAGCACACCGGATACGATTGATACGGTGACGAACGACTGCTGGCACTTCATGGCGCTGTCAGCCTGTCAGGATCTCTTCGCTGACGAAGCGCCCACCTACGCCGTTAGCGTGGACGCGCCCTTCTGGATCGACCGCTACGAAGTGAACAACCAGCAGTTCGACGATTTTGGCGGTACGGCGGCGGTCCCCGGCGGCTGGCCGGATCCGCAGCAGCCGCGTACCCATGTCACCTGGTCGGAGGCCGAAGCTTACTGTGAACTGCGCGGTATGACCCTGCCGACGGAAATCCAGTGGGAATACGCTTCGCGCGGGCCGGATTCCTGGCTCTATCCCTGGGGCAACCAGTTCAGCGGCAGCGAGTTGAACTACTGCGATTCCTCCTGCGAATATGATTGGCGCGATATGGCGCATAACGATGGCTATGCGATTCCCGCGCCGGTTGGCAGTTTCCCATCAGGGGCCTCCTGGGTCGGAGCGCTGGATCTGGCGGGGAACGTCTGGGAATGGACGCGCACGATCTACACGGAGGATGCGCGCAACGGCTATGAAGACCCCGGCGATGCCGACTCGCCGCGTGTGCTCAAGGGCGGTACCTGGAACTGGGTGCTCCAGGAGACACGCGGCGCGACCCGTGCGGCTCATGCGCCGGACATCCCCTTCAGTTCCTGGTACGGCTTCCGCTGTGTCCGTGCCTTTGACATGGCAGATCTGGGGGGCTGATGATGGCGCTGCTGCAAGCGGTCGATTGCATCCGCCTCTACGTGCCGGATCTCGAAGCCGGGTTGGCTTTCTACCGCGATACCCTGGGGCACCGTCTGGTCTGGCGCAGCGAGGACGCGGTCGGGCTGGCGATGCCCGGCAGCGCCACCGAACTGGTGCTGCATACCGACCCCATCCCGCCGGAGATTGACTTCAAGGTAGCCTCAGCCGACGATGCCGCACAGCAGATCGAAGCGGCAGGTGGCAAGGTAATTGTGCCCCCCTTCGACATCCAGATTGGCCGCTGCGCTGTCGTCGAAGACCCCTGGGGCAATGCCTTCGTCGTGCTGGATGCGAGCAAGGGCCTGCTCATCACCGACGATGAAGGCCACATCCTCGGCAACGCCGATCCCGACTGAGAATCAAAACGGGGCCGCCGCGCAGCCCCATTCCATTTACTGCATCGACTGACTATTCTGCCGGGGCGATCAGGGAGGGCAAGCCGAAATGCGCCCGGATGGCGTCCTCGATTTCGTCGGAAAGCGCCGGGTTTTCGAGCAGGAAGACTTTGGCGTTCTCACGACCCTGGCCGAGCAGGCCGTCGTTATAGCGGTAGAAGGCACCGCGCTTCTCGATCAGGTCCAGGTCGGCGGCCAGATCGAGGATCTCGCCGGTCTTGCTGATGCCGTTCTCATAAAACATGATGTCGAACTCGGTCTCGCGGAAGGGCGGGGCCACTTTGTTCTTGGTCACGCGCACGCGGGTGCGGTTGCCGATGGTATCGCCGCCCTGCTTGATGCCCTGAATACGGCGGATGTCCAGCCGCACACTGGCATAGAATTTCAGCGCGCGCCCGCCTGGTTGCGTTTCCGGGGAGCCATACATCACGCCGACTTTTTCACGGATCTGGTTGGTGAACATGACCGCGGTGTTGGACTGCTTGATCGCGCCGCTGAGCTTGCGCAGGGCCTGACTCATCAGGCGGGCCTGCAAGCCGACATGGGTATCGCCCATCTCGCCTTCGATCTCGGCGCGGGGCACCAGCGCGGCCACACTGTCCACCACGACAATGTCGAGCGCGCCGGAACGCACCAGCGCCTCGGTGATCTCCAGCGCCTGTTCGCCGGTATCCGGCTGCGAGATGTAGAGGCGTGTCCGATGTTGACGCCCAGGCGTTCGGCATAGATGGGGTCCAGCGCGTGTTCCATATCGACAAAAGCCGCCAGCCCACCGCGTTTCTGGGCCTCGGCAATCACATGCAGACAGAGCGTCGTCTTCCCGCTGGATTCCGGGCCGTAAATTTCGATCACGCGCCCACGCGGGATGCCGCCCACGCCCAGGGCAATATCCAGGCCCAGCGAGCCAGATGGAATGACATCGACGGCCATATGCGTCGCATCCCCCAGGCGCACAATCGAGCCATCGCCAAAGCGCTTGGTCAGGTCCTGCAAGGTGGCGTCCAGCGCCTTCATCCGGGCTTCGTCATTGCCTGCGAAACTGTTGGTCAGCCCAATATCTTCCTGAGCCTTCTCTTTTCTCTTAGCCATGGTGCCTGCTCCTGGTGGGATCGTGGATGATTATTATATAATCTGAATGGTCAAAAACGCCAGCATAGAAGTACCTCAAATTATAGCACATTCGTTCTGATAAGCAACGGTGAACAGATGATGAAAATCTATACCCGGACCGGCGATGACGGCACGACGGCGCTTTTTTCGGGCGGGCGAGTCGCCAAGACGCACCTGCGAGTCGAGACCTACGGCACGGTAGACGAACTGAACTCGACGCTGGGTCTGGCGCGCAGCGATGGGGCCGACAGCGAGGCCTGGCTTCAGCAGATTCAGATCCAGCTGTTCCACCTGGGGGCAGATCTGGCGACTCCGCTGGATAGCAAGAGTGATTGGGTTGTGCGGGTGGATGCTGAAGCGGTCGAATGGCTGGAAGCGATCATCGACGAGATGACGGCGCAGCTCCCCGAATTGAAGCACTTTATTCTGCCCGGTGGAACACCTGCGGCAGCGCATCTGCACGTGGCGCGGACCATCTGCCGCCGGGCCGAGCGGCTGGCGGTGGCGCTGGCGGCAGAGGTCGAACTGGGCGACTACGTGCTGCCCTACCTCAACCGCCTGTCGGATGCCCTGTTCACGATGGCCCGCTGGGAGAACTTTAAGGCCGGGATCCCCGAAGAAGAATGGCGCGTGTGACGGCTCAAACAAGGCTGCTGACACGGCCATCCTGAAGCTCTGTCTGGCCGGTTTCCAGCAGTTCCTTGAGCTTAGCCAGGTTCTCCGCAACGGCACTGCGGATTTTGTCCGCCATCAATGGCTCCAGAAAGCCGGGATAACTGGTCTGGAGCGTCCACTGGTCGATAAGTCGCATCCCATCAGGCGTCGGCTTAAACTGCATAAAGCGGGTGAAGACGGGCGTAGAGCCAGGTAAGGTCTCGACCGTCAGGCTCTGACCTTGCTTGTACTGGGTCAGGACGACATGCTGTGAATCGTTCTTGCGAGTCTGGAAATACTGCGCGCCTGCTTCTGGTCGCGTGCCTTTTTCCTGCACGACCTCGGTGACATAGTAGTTCCAGCGCGGATTGTTGCGCATCTCGGCGACAAAGGCGAAGACCTCGTCGACGGGATGCTGGATGTCGATCTCGTTGTGGAATTTCATGCGGTCATCACCTCCATATCCTGAGTATACACGTCAATGATTTGCCGGCTGTCCAGGCGTGCTGCTGATTCGGGGTCGTGGCTGGGCAGGTAAACGGTCGGCTGCTGCGCGGCATAGGCCAGGATGCGGTGATGTGTGTCGTGCTGCGCTGCCGGGTCCGGCCCGACTCCGTCGGCCTGATCGGCAATAAGCAAATCCTCCGTGTAGGAAGCATCCCCGGCGAAGAAGATTGACAGCGGCCCTTCGTCCAGGATGATCGACAGGTGCCCGGCGCTGTGGCCCGGCGTCGGTACCAGATGCACATCGCCCGCTTGAGTCAGCGTGAGATGCCCGGCGAAGGCTCCCAGGCCGCCCGACTCAAAGTCAATCAGGCGCGGTGCGAACCAGCCCGGCCAGCGCTGGTTGAGGTAGCCGCCCAGCCGTCCCTTGAGACCTGAAGCCGCTGCCCATTCCGCGCGCGAGACGATGAACTCCGCTTGCGGAAAGTGATGCAGGCCGCCGTCATGATCCTGATGCAGGTGCGTCAGCAGCACCCAGCGCACATCTTCCGGCGCGAGACCGAGCGCACGCATCTGCGGGCCGATTTCCCATTCCGGGCGCATGTCGAAGGGCGCGGCACGCTGAAGCAGCGGCATATAGGGCGGGAAGTAGACTGGCGCGTTGGCCTTCGCCGGGATGCCAGTGTCGATGACGATCAGAGCCTTCCGGGTGTTCGATCACCCAGGTGTTAACTGGCAGCCAATCCGTGTACTCGCGGTCGAGCAGGGTGTTCGCCAGCCGCAGCGGTCCGCTGCCCTGCCCGACACGCCATTTCGACGTGATCTTGACCCGGCCCGTTTCAATCGTATGGATCTTCATGCGCATCCTCCTGTCTTTACGGCTTGAAGCCCATTTGCATGAGCATGTTGTGTACTTCGTAGTCATAAAAGGCGGCGGCGTCGCCGATCACCGGCTGAATCAGGTTGAAGAGTTCCAGCATGATGAAGCCGTGAAAGCGCGCCCAGGCCACCGCGGCGAGATACAGCGCGGTCGGCGGCAGATCGTGCCCCTGGTGCAGGCTCAGCCGGGCCAGCGGTTCGTCGAAGACCTGCGGTAGATCGACGTACTCCGGCAGCGGATCGAGTTCGCCGCTGGCAATCGCCCCGGCGATCAGTCCGGCAGTGACGGCAAAGCTGCGCCGCGCCGGAGGGTAGGTGACCTCGACCGGCTGCTGGTAGCCAGGGATCGGATTGCCGTAGATCAACTGAAAGTCCACCGGGTGCGCCAGCGCCCAGTCACGCAGGGCACGGGCGACACGGGTCAAGCGTTCAGCGTAGCGGCTGTCAGGAGCCGCCTCGCCTGCTAATTCTAAGGTGCTGGCGAGATCGCTAAAGGCATCGACAATGAGCGCGGTAATCAGTGCGTCCAGCGAGTCGAAATAATAGTAGAGCGCCGAGGGCGTCAGGTCCACGCGGCGGGCGATGGCGCGCAGCGATAATCCTGCCGTCCCCTGCTCAGCCATTAACTGGCGAGCGCTGTCTTTGATCTCCTGAATGGCTGCCTGCCGGACCTTCTCGCGGCGGATACGAGCCATAACCCAACCCTCATTAATTAAACATTGTACAAATAATTATACACTGTTCAATTAATCTGTCAAGGTGATGAGATGGGCATAGCCTGCTGTGCCCCTACAAACGGTAATCGAGGTAAATCATGAAAAGAGGTCCAGGAGATGGATCTCCTGGTGGGGGTATGGGGGAGAATCCCCCATGTTTCATGCTATTTTGAAGTCAGCGTTCGGCCAACTGCGTCAACAGCCACTGCTGTTCGTGCATGATCTCGTCGATCACCTGCATATCGACCTCGGCGTCCTGCTGGAGCATTAGTGGGGCGGAACCGGTCGGCATCCAGGCGGCGAAATCGGCGAGACTGCGCTGGCCCTCAGCCACGTCGATAATCGCCTCCAGCGCGGTGGGTTGATCCCAGGTGACGCGCAGACCGTTGACGCGCAGCATGAACAGCGCGGCAATCGTCGCCGTGCGCTTGTTGCCATCGGCGAAGGGGTGATTGCGAGCGATGGAGTGCAGCAGCGCAGCGGCTTTCTCCTGAAGCGTCGGGTAGGCGTCCTCGCCGAAGACCGTCTGCGCAGGCCGTCCGGCAGCGGCTTCCAGCAGGTCCATGTCGCGGACCTTCTGCTTACCTTCCAGAATCTTGTGGATCTCGCTGTGGAGCTGCTCGTTGATGTAGACCAGTTCATCGACCGTCAGGAAGCGCGGCGCGGCGGGCCGGGTATGGGTATCCAGCCACTGCGCCACCGACTCGACATCGTGTTTATCCTGCGCCACTTCCAGGACGAAATCGTAGGCTTCCTGATCGGTCCAATCCGGTTCCAGGCCGTTCTCGCGCAGAAAGCGGATAGTCGCCTGGGTGGCAGTGCGCTTGTTGCCGTCGAAGAAGAGGTGATGCGCCGCCAGCGCGTGCAGCAGGGCCGCCGCTTTGTCCAGCAGGGTCGGGTAGGCCGCCTGGCCGAAGGCTTCCAGCATGGGCCGCCGGGCCGCCGAGCGCAGCAGGTGACGGTCGCGCACATCCGGTTTACGGCCCAGCGCTTCCTCGGCGATGTCGTAGAGTTCCGCCGGGCTGAGATAGTTAATATTGTCGCTCTGGATATGCATGGAGATCGTTAGTCAGGAATTGTTTCGCCTTTATAGGCCAGCACAATCTGCTCACGGGGAATGCCGCCGTTGGTCATCAGCGCATCAAGCAGCGTTTGATCGACCGCGGTGTCCTCTTCAATGACAATATAGCGATTGACTATACGCGCTAGCAACATGACCCAGGCAGGCCGCTGCGCTTCTTCCTGGGGTACATAGACCAGGCCGTAACGCAAATTCGTATCATCGAGCATGTCATACAGACGACCCTCAGCAACCGTCCCGGCAAACTTCCGAACTTCCTGACGAGTAATGCGGGCAAGATCGGTCTTTGTAAGGGCTAGTTGATCCATTCCACAATAGCCTCTCGCTCTACGTCAATCACCACTAGTTTAACATTATTTATGGCGATGGTCCTCATTGCCATGCGATGGAACACTTCCGAATAAATACGGGATGGGATCGCAAGAAACAGCGGAACAGTCAATTCCCTTTTGCGTCAATAAATCACGATAGATTATGTACTGGCCGATAGCTCTATATAAATCGCTGGTTTCTGATTGACCGGGAGGAAAACACTTGACCTCGACTACGATGATATTGTCGCCAGGCTTGTGCGCTTCAATATCGATATGCAGCCGATGGGTCTATCAAGCGGCAGCACGAACGGTCCGGGCGATACGATCCATCCGTCTTTCTCCAACGCATGGACAACTTGCTGATGGCATAAGTCAAGAACGGGCACCGAGTCTTAATCGCTCTCGTAGGTCTCGCTGGTGAGCGGCCACATCGGCACGACTTCCATCGACCAGTCATTGCGCAGCCCGGCCAGAAAGCGGTAATGCCCGGCGGCGGCGATCATGGCCCCGTTATCGGTGCAGAGGTTCAGCGGCGGATAGCGCACCGGCAGGTCGGTTTCCTTGCGCATGGCCTGGCGCAGCGCCTGATTCGCGCTGACTCCACCGGCCAGCATGACCTCGCGTGACGCGGTAATCGGCGGCGGCGCGGGCCGTCTTCTGCACCAGCGAATCGACCAGGGCGGCCTGGAAGCTGGCGGCCACATCGTTGACTGAGACGCCTGCCCGGAGCTGGGCTGCGCCGCGTGAGCGCCGGGCCTCCGCGCTGGGCATGACGGTCGCCTCGCGCAGCACTGCCGTCTTCAGGCCGGAGAAGCTGAAGTCGTAGCTGTCGTCCATTTTGGGCCGGGGGAATTTGTAAGATGTCGGGTTGCCCTGCTGCGCGGCTCGTTCGATATTCGGGCCGCCGGGGAAGGGCAGACCCAGCAAGCGCCCGACCTTGTCGAAGGCCTCGCCTGCGGCATCGTCCAGCGTTCCCCCCAGACGTTCGTACTGGCCGTGATCCTGCATCAGCAGCAGTTCGCTGTGCCCGCCGGAGACGATCAGCACCAGCACCGGAAAGCGAATCGCGCGGTTGGTCTCGCCCAGCCACAGCGAGTAGACGTGGCCCTCCAGGTGATTGATCCCCAGCAGGGGCTTATCGGCGGCCAGGGCCAGCCCTTTGGCGAAATTCAGACCGACCAGCAGCGAACCGACCAACCCCGGCCCGCGTGTGACCGCGATGGCATCCACCTGCTCGACGCTGAGGCTGGCATCGCGCAGCGCCTGATCGACCACCGCGCCAATCGCCTCGACGTGTGCCCGCGAGGCCAGTTCGGGGAAGACGCCGCCGTACTCGGCGTGCAGGTCGATCTGCGAGGCGATGACGTTGGAGGCGATGGTCTTGCCGTCGATCACCACCGCTGCCGCCGTTTCGTCGCAGGAGGATTCGATTCCGAGGATGGTCGTCATAGGCGTCGTGCGGTCAACTGAGATGACGCTTTAGCTTTCGTCCGAGACCGGCTGCTGCTCAGCGGCTTCGGCCAGCGGTTCGTGCGGCTTCGGCGCTTCTTCGCGGGGCATCGGGGCCGCGCCAGGACGGTGGCGGTAGATCAGGAAGCCCAGCGCCAGCACGAACAAAATGCCCGACACCAACTGCCACAGATTGACCCCGGCGACCATCGTGACCTCAACGCGGATGGCTTCCAGCAGGAAGCGAATGACCGCGTACTGCATCACGTAGACCAGGAAGACGTCGCCCGGTCGCAGGTTCCAACGGCGGCGGTAGCGAGTGTAGATGTTCAGCAGCACGATGAAGAACAGCAGGCTCCACAGCGATTCGTAGAGAAACAGCGGGTGGAAGCCCTGCGTCACCGGGAACTGGACCAGGCTCTTGTAGGGGTCCACGCGGTGCGCCGAATCAATGGTGATGCCCCAGGGCAGATTGGTGGGGACACCGTAGAGTTCCTGGTTGATGAAATTGGCCCAGCGCCCGATGGCCTGACCCAGCGGCAAACCGACCGCCGCAATATCCAGCCAGGGGCCGAGGGCCAGCTTATTGCGCCGCAGGTAGATCAGCGCTCCCAGCGAGCCGCCGAGGACCGCGCCGAAGATGTTCAGCCCGCCGCTCCAGATGGCAATCGCGCCGTTTTCCAGATTGAAGAAATTTTGCATAAACCAGGTCGTATCCATACCCTGGCTGACCAGCGAGATCGGCGGCAGCAGCACGAAGAAGAGCCGTGCGCCGATGATGGCCGGGATAATCGCCCAGGTTAACGCGCCCCAGATGTGATCCGGGTCCTTACCATCCCGCTTCGCCAGCCGGGCCGCGATGCTCGCCGCCACCAGCATCGCCACCACGATGATGATGCCGTAATAGCGGATCTGCACCTTATCGAACAGCACCAGAAATTCACGTTCAAACTTCATAGGATAATAACCTCACCCTTCAGCAGTAATTCGGCGGACATGCCAGAGTCGCTGGAGCGCAGTAAAGTTCGTTCCGACGGCCAGCAGCCACAGGCCCGGCACTAAAAGCGCCGGAACCGCCAGCATGACCAGCAGGACCAGCACCCGCTCCAACCGAGTGAACAAACCCACTTTGACCGAGAGACCGGCTTCGCCCGCCCGCGCCCGCACATAGCTGACCGCGAAAGCGCCAATCAGCGCCGCCAGCGCCAGCAGGAGATGCTCCGGCTGTCCCTGTAGGGCAAAATGATACCCCAAAGCGCCGAAAATGAAACCATCAGCATAGCGATCCAGCGTCGAATCGAGCAGGCCGCCGAAGGGATCCTGCTTGTTAGCCGCCCGCGCGACCGCCCCATCCAGCGCATCCAGCGGCAGCGCCAGCAGCAGCAGAACCAGCGCCAGGTCCATCCGCCCATAGGCGATAAAGACCGCTGCCAGCGCGACGACCCCCAGCCCGGCGACCGTGAGCCAGTCGGCCTGAATCCCGGCCTGATGCAGGCTGGAGCCGATGCGGGCGAGGGTGCCGCCGGTCAACTGGCGGATGCGGTCGGTAAAGGTCATGAGTTCTCGCCTGTAGAGATGTCCGTCGATATGGTTTTGTTGTGGTAGAGGAGGGTTTCAAACCCTCCCCGACGATGATTCAAGATAGACATAGCGATAATCCGCTCTTGCGAATCGCGTCCAACTTCAGTACACTGCAAGCAGCCTCGGGGCGTGGCGCAGTCCGGTAGCGCGCACCGTTCGGGTCGGTGAGGTCATGGGTTCGAATCCCGTCGCCCCGACTATCCCGCTTTCACGGCGGGATTTTTGATTCCCAAACCGATTATCGGCGCAATAAGGCAAAGACTTAAGGTGTGTAGGGGGTACTTGCGGGAGCACACATCGGTGCTCCCCTACAGAGTCAGGGCTTATCTATTCAGAGCCGACGGCGCAATCGCGCATAGGGGCCGATCATCTCACCCTCCCAGGCTGTCGAAGTGATTCTGGAAAGAACTGCACAGGCCCGGCGTCGTGGCGGCATAGACGATAGTCAATCTTTTCCTCATTCACCGTCACTGAACCAGAGCCGAAGCAGGGTTCAATCGAGGCTGCCTGTGCTGAGAGGCCCCGGTTCTGGCTCAACGCACAGTTGAGAAAGTTGCGTTCCAGGCGATCCTCGTTGATGACCGCCAGCGCGCCCACGCTCGGAATCTGGCCCTGAAGGACCGCACCCAGGTCGGCCTCGGTGTAAACCTGCGCCGCCACCGCGCCCACATCCTGGTAGCACTGCATCATATCGTCGATCTTGGCGATGCCCGCCGCCAGCGCCACATTGCCGGAAAGCAGTGAGGCCCCGCCGGTCGCTGCGGTGATGGCATTAGTCAAGCTGTCGGCGTCAGTGCGGGTGTAGCCCGCGATGTCCGGCAGAAAGCTCTGCGCCGAGGTCGCCTGATTGGCGGTGTCGCCGGTCGGGCCGCTGTTGAGGCTGAAACTGCACGCCGCTGCGGCCAGCAGCAGCATCCCAAACAAGATAAATCGCTTCATGGATACGGTCCTCATAACTGAATGATTTCGTTTTGCCCCACCCCTGGCCCCTTCCGCTTTGTCCGGTGAGCAAAGGAAAGATCCAGAATGGGCCTTTCAAGCCCCTCGCCATGAGGGAGAGGGGTGAGGGTCCTGTCCCTATAGCATTATACGGCTATACCTCGTCGTGGGTGTCAATTCCAGCGTCATTGCCTCGGCCTGAGCGGCTTTGCGGCGGTCCATCAGCCAGCTTTCGATGAAAATCAGGATCACGCCCAGCACAATGGCGTGGTCGGCCAGGTTGGATACGTTGGAGATCAGGCCGGGAATTTGGTAGTGGATGAAATCGACCACAAAGCCAAAGCGCAGCCGGTCCGTTGCGTTGCCCAGCGCGCCACCGCAGATCAGCCCGATGGCGAAGCGAGTCAGCACCCCGTCTTCCGGCACACGGGGGAAGAAGTACAGCATCGCCACCACGACAATAGGGCCGATGACCATAAACAGATCGCCCGCCTGCGGCAGAAAGCCAAAGGCCGCGCCCGTGTTCTGGCTGTAGGTCAACTGGAAAAAGGGCGCGAGGAAGGGAATCGGCTGAACGCTGCGGCCCAGCGGCAGCGTATTGACAACCCAGGTCTTCAACAAGATGTCCGCAGTCAGCACGATGGCGATGGTGACGAACAGCTTGATCCAGCGTGAGCGCATGGTCCCTCCGGCGTATCTATGCGCTTGCATTGTAGCGGTCGAGTGGGTCTGTGACCAGTGCGTAGGCCAGACACAGCACAGCCGTATATTACAAACGCGGAGCCGGGCCGTATAATGAGACTGGAGGGGAGCCATTGTGCGACGTTTACTACTCAGTCTCATTGCTGTCAGTCTCCTGACCGCCTGCAACCTGAGCGTGCCTCAGGTGACGCCGACGGTGGCTCCGTCCGCGACTCCCAGTCGCACGCCAGTCCTCAGCGCGACACCCTCTCTGACGCCCAGCCGTACTGCAACGAATACGCCGGACGCGACTCGCATCGCGCAGCTTCTGGCGACCGATACACCGACGCACACGCCCAGCCCAACGGCGACCTTTACGCCCTCGGTCACTCCGACCGCCACCCAGACACTGACCCCGACCATCACCGCCAGTCCGACAGCCACCGATACGCCGACTGATACGGATACGCCGGTTCCCAGCGCCACCGCCAGCCCGACGTCTACCGATACGCCGACCGCAACGGCCACCCTCACGCCCAGCGTGACGCCCAGCCAGTCACCAACCCCGACGGATACGCCCACCGTGACCGACACGCCGCTGCCGACGGCTACCAATACGCCCGTGCCTTCGCCCACCTCACTGCCGACTTTTGCGCCGACTGAGACGCCCACGCTGACGCCCAGCGTCACGCCATCGCCGACCATTACCCACACGCCGCGCCCCAGCGCCACGCCGACGCGCACGCTCTCGCCGGATGAGATCGCCGAACTGCTGGGCACGACGGTGGCGACCTTTACGCCTTTCCCGACCGGCACGCCGACCAACACCATCACGCCGCCGACGCTGGCCGCGACGCCGACCTTCATCACCGCCACGCCGGGTACGCCGCCGGTCAATGGGCCGCCCATTCTGGTCACGACCACGCCGGTCCTGGTGACGGATACACCGCAGCCGACTCTGACCAGTCTGCCCACTTTTGTGCCGACCACACTGCCGCTGCTGCCGCCGGGCGATCCCAGCGCGCGGGCCTTTATCCTGGGGAACGGTGGGCTGGACAGCAGCATTGTCGCGCTGCTGCCGGATGTGATGCTCTTCGAGCGCAATCCGCAGGTGCCCGCGCAGTACGCCATGACCGACAGCTCCGGCCAGCTCTATTTCACCGGCCTGAACGGCGACAACGCCAGCCGCGTCGATCATTCGCCTTTCTCGCAGTTCATCCCGCAGTCGCGCGAGGAGAACAACGCTTATGTGGCCGACATCGCCTGGTCGCCGAACGGTCAGTATCTGGCCTTCCTGGTCGATGGTGAAAAGCTGGCCGCTGACGGCGTCTGGTTCTTCGGGCCGGGCCAGTTCGACCCCATCCAACTGCTGGTGGACTGCCACGCGCCGGGCTTCATCGGTTGCAGCATCGTGCGCACGCCCAACGGCCCGGATCTGTGGAACAGCCTGGGGCTGGCCTGGTCGCCGGACAGCCAGTCGATTCTGGTGCGCACCTGGCTGCCTTCGGAGAATCGTGCCGGGCTGACTCTGCTGCCTGCCACGCACGATCCGGCTTTTCGTGAACTCGTCCGCCAGTTTACCGTTATGATTACGGCAGTTGGGAGATCAACAGCAATCGCATTCTGGTCAGCGGCAGTGCCCCAGATGGCCGTGTGTATATCGCCTGGATCAACCGCGACGGCAGCTTCAGCGATATGGTTTATGAGGCAGACAATAACGGCCTGTGGGTTCAGAACGCCGTCGAGCGCGATGACGGCAGCATCTACTGTTTGGGCGCGCCCATGAGCGAGGGCGGGGCGCAGGGGACCATGCGCCTGTATAACAGCGCCGGGATCGCCGTCAGCGGACTGATCGGTAATGGCCCGCCGCAGCGTGTCGAATGGAGTCCGGATCGCAGCGCCGTGCTGGTCATCAGCGGCGGGCGAGTTTATCTGGCCAAGATCGACGGCAGCGTGAACGACATCACCGATCAGGTGGCCGGGACGCGCGCCATCAACTGGGTAAGCGGGAATGTGCCGCATGTCGATAGTCCCAGCAGCAATCCGCCCGCGCCGGTGGGGCAGCGTTCAGTCGAGAGTCCCAATGAGCCGGGCACGCCATTCCGTGTGCTGGCCCCCGCCGGGCTGAACATCCGCAGCCAGCCGACCACGACCGCTGACATTGTCGCCAGCGTCGTTGAAGGCGATACGGTCTGGCTGCTGACCGGTCCACCGGTCTA
The DNA here is from genome assembly GCA_963772595.1 of uncultured Chloroflexia bacterium. GTDB lineage: Bacteria > Chloroflexota > Anaerolineae > Aggregatilineales > Phototrophicaceae > CAVYXZ01. Next base: position 224,751 of record CAVYXZ010000008.1, read on the forward strand.
TGATGGGCCAATCGTCTGGTGGGAAGTGCGCGACCCGAACGGCGTTACCGGCTGGATCGCAGCGCAAATTGATGGTGAGGCGACACTAGGACCATAGTATGTGTTAGAGTCGCCGATCAACGGGTATAGTCACCCAGCGAGTGGAGAAGGAATCAACATGATAAGCGATGAGAAGAAGCCGACCAGTGCCGCCGATTTACCGACCGGGGTGATCCCGCAGTTCAGCCAGGAAGATTTGAAGCGGCACGCCCTGTCAAAAGAATCGCCGCAGCCGCCAGAAAATCTGCCTGAGATGGAGCCGGATGACGCGATCACCGGGCAGTTTCGATATCCCCTTCCGGCCAGAGGGCAAAGACAGCGCCAAAGACGCTGACGATAATCCGACCGGAAGCGCGTCGCAGGCCTGAATGCATTCGTCACATCCCCGTCCCTGGCTGGACCGCATTACCCAGTACGGCGCGGTCGTCACACTGGCGATTATGCTGCTCAGCCTGCCGCTGCAAGTGCTGCTGGCATTCAGCGGCGCGCGCGTCATGTTATGGACCGCTGTCCTGACTCTGCTGCTCTGCCCTTTCATGCTGATGCTGACCACGTCTACGCCCGCTCTGACCTTGAGCGATGCCGGTTTTGAGATGAAGCCCATGTTCTGGCGCGCGCGATTTGTCCCCTGGGCCGAGGTCGAGGCCGTCAAGCCTTTTCCGCTGCTGCCGCACACAGATGCCGAGGTCTCACGCCGGGTGATGACCGGCAAGCGCCGCTACCGCCCCGCCGAAGGCATCATGCTGGTGGTGCCCAGCCTGCCCGCACAGTATCGAATCGTCGGATTCCTGGCCGGTGAAAGCGGCAAGCCCGTGATCGCCGTCACCACGCGCACGCATACGGATTATGACAAAGTGGTCAAACAAATTCGACGGCGTGCATCATAGGGTGTAGGGGCGAACCGGTGTGTTCGCCCAGCCCTACTACATCGCCCAATAGCTGCTTTATTTTCGTAAACTTTGTCAAGGACTTGAGAGATTGCTGTCGATTTCAATCGGCGGCCAGCCTTAGGACACCGCTTCGCCGCTGCGCAGCAAACCGCCCGCCGGCCAGCGCCATGAAGCTGTCTTCCAGGTTGTCCTGACCCGTTTGTTCCAGCAGGGCATCCGGCGTGCCGAAGGCGACGATCTTGCCGCCCACGATAATCGCAATGTGATCGCAGAGCCGTTCGGCCTCGTCCATAAAATGCGTGCTGAAGAGCAGCGCGCGGCCCTCGTCTTTGAAGCGGCGCATGGTCTCGCGCGTCTCGCGCACGGCCATCACATCCAGGCCCTGAGTCGGTTCGTCGAGCAGAATGTTGCGCGGGTCATGCACCAGCGCCCGGCCCAGGATGATCTTCTGGCGCTGGCCCCGGCTGAAGCCCTGCGCCCGACGGTCGGCGATGTCGGCCATATCCAGGCTGTCGATCACCGCCTGCACCCGCGATTCCAGCACCTCACCGCGCAGGCCCTGGAGCTTGCCGTAATAGCGAATCTGCTCGCGGGCGGTCAGGCGCGGGTAGACGCCCAGCATGTCCGATTGCACGCCGAGCTTGGCGCGCGCGCCCTGCGGATCGGTCGTCACGTCCACGTCATCGACCATAACCCGGCCCGACTGCGGCTTAATCAATCCGGCGATCATGCGCAGCGTGGTCGTCTTGCCTGCGCCGTTGGGTCCCAGCAGGCCGGTGATCTCGCCATCGGGCACGTGAAAGCTGACGCCATCCACCGCCTTGACCTCGCCGAAATGTTTGACGACGTTCTCAACTTCAATCATGATTATCTTTCCAGTTTATTGCACTTCACATCATAGAATACGCAGATCGACAGGCCGGGTTTCACAGCGCGGTCTGGTTGGACTGCTCCCACTCCGCCGTGCCCTGCACCTGAAGTTCGCGCCATTCGGCATGGACCGGGATCGTGCCCATCTCGCGGGCGATCTGCCGCGCGGCCAGGCCGATGATCGCTACAAAGGTCGGGTAGGCCAGTTCGAGATCGGCCAACTGCTGGACATGCAGCCTGCCTGCCATCCCGGCGGATACGGTCGAGACGATCTCGACGGCATGTTCGCCGACCACATGGGCACCCAGCACCTGCCCACTGCGGCGGTCCGCCACCAGCTTGCAGAAGCCGACCCAGCGATCATCAATGATGGCGCGATCCAGTTCGGCATAGGGGACGGTCGCCGTCACCACGTCGTAATGCTGGCGCGCCTGCGTTTCGGTCAGGCCGACTCCGCCATATTCCGGGTCGGTGAAACCACCATGCGGCACCAGGCGTTCGCGTGAGGGCTGGTCAAAGGCCAGCAGCGCGTTCTCGACCGCGATTCGGGCCTGATAGCCCGCCGACTGCACCAGCATACTGCGGCCTGTGATGTCACCGCAGGCATAGATATGTGGCGCGCTGGTCTGCAAATAATCGTTCACTACCACATAGCTGCGCTCGGTCTGCACACCGGCCTTGCCCAGACCCAGGTGATCGACGTTGCCCGGCCAGCCGACCGCCGCGATCACAATGTCCGTCTTCAGGTGCTGCTTTGATCCCGCGCTGTCCCGGTAGCTGAGTTTCAGGCCGGATTTCTGCTGCTTGATCTGTTCCACGCCCTGAATTCCCGTCACCAGGTCGATGCCGCGTGCCGCGAACTGCCGGGTGATCTCCGCCGAGACCGCTTCGTCCTCGATCACCAACACGCGCGGAGCGATGTCCAGCAGGGTGACTTTCGCGCCAAAGTCTTCGAAGACCGAGGCAAGCTGGCAGCCGCTTGCACCCCCGCCGATCACCAGCGCTGATTTGGGGGCCTCGCGCAAATTCCAGACGTCGTTGGTCGTCAGGGCAAGGTCCGCACCGGGGAAGGGAAGCTGGCGTGCATGGCCGCCGGCGGCGAGGATAAAGCGTTTGCCCTGAATGTCGCCGTGCTTCTCGCTGTGCAGCGTATGCGGGTCGGTAAAATGGGCATTGCCCGCCTGGTTGTAGACCGTCACGCCGATGATGTCCAGGTGCGCGCCCAACTGCTTCTTGGCATGAACCGCCTGCACGACGGCCTGTGGTGCGCTGCATGATCGCCGCGAAATCGACCTTCACGCCCGAATCCATCAACAGGCCATAGTGTTCGAACTGCTGAAAATCGCGGATCAACCGCGCCGATTTCGCCAGCACCCGAGTCGGTACGCAGCCATCGTTGGTACAGGTCCCGCCGAGCCGGTCACGTTCCACCAGCGCGACACTCGCGCCCAACTCGCGCGCCCGCAGCGCCGCCGTGACCCCTGCCGGACCACCGCCTACTACCACACAATCGTACATGCTCCCCCTCCTGAACCAGGCTCTTCTTGAGCTTGCATTATACGCGATGTTGGCACGGTGCGGGGTGTATTACCTCATCCTCCGGTCCTTTCTCCACTGTGGAGAGGGGACTTTCCGAGTGTTCTTTTCTCCCCTTCTCCGAAGCGGAGAGGGGCCGGGGGGTGAGGTACAGGAACAAGCTCTTTGGCCGCCTACGGATAATTCCGGTTGAGCATCCGTGCGTAAGGGATCGTCTCGCGGATGTGCGGCAGGCCGCAGATCCAGGCGACGGTGCGCTCCAGGCCGATGCCGAATCCGGCGTGCGGCACCGAGCCGTACTGGCGCAGCTCCAGGTACCAGGCGTAGGCTTCACGCGGCAGGCCGATCTTGGCGACTCGTTCCTCGATCAGGGCGCTGTCGGGAATGCGCTCGCTGCCGCCGGTGATCTCGCCGTAGCCTTCCGGCGCGAGCAGGTCCACGCTGCGGCAGACCTCCGGGCGGCCCTCGACGGGCGTCATATAGAAGGCTTTCACCTGCGAGGGGTAGTGATAGACGAAGACGGGCCGGTCGAACATCTCGGCGACAGCGGTCTCGTGCGGCGAGCCGAAATCATTGCCCCATTCGATTTTGAGCAGTTCTTTTTGCTCCGGGTCCTCGGTTTCGGCGGCCAGTTTGTTGAGGCGCTCGACGGCGTCGTCATAGCTGATGCGCGGGAAGGGCGCGGCGATCTGTTCCAGGCGGGTCGTGTCGCGCTCGATGATCTCCAGCTCCTGACGGTGCTTTTCCAGCACCTGCTGGATCACGTAGCTGACGAACTGTTCCTCCATGTCCATCAGGTCTTCCAGCGAGAAGAAGGCCATCTCCGGCTCCAGCATCCAGAACTCCATCAGATGCCGCCGCGTCTTGGATTTCTCGGCGCGGAAGGTGGGGCCGAAGCAGTAGACCTTGCCGAAGGCGGCGATGTTGGCCTCGTTGTAGAGCTGGCCGGTCTGCGCTAAATAAGCCGGTTCGCCGAAATAGTCAATCGAAAACAGCGTGGTCGTGTCCTCACCGGCTGCCGGGGTCAGAATGGGCGCATCGACCAGGGTATAACCGTGATCGTCCAGCCAGTTGCGCATGGCGTGGACAATCGTGGCGCGAATGCGCAGGATGGCCCACTGCCGGTTCGAGCGCACCCACAGGTGCCGGTTGTCCATCAGAAATTCGGTGCCATGTTCTTTGGGCGTGATCGGGTAATCCTCAGCCTGCTGCACCAGCGTGACGCTTTTGAGGCCGAGTTCGTAGCCGCCCGGAAAACCCGGCGCGCGCTCGTCTTTGCGCACCGTGCCGCTGACGATCACCGAGGATTCCTGGCTGAGGCTGCTGGCGACGGCGAAGTCCTCCTCGCTCATCTCTTTTTTGAAGGCCACACACTGCGCGATTCCGCTGCCATCGCGCAGGTGGATAAACTGCAAGCGGCCCTTATCGGTCCGGTTATAGACCCAGCCGCGCAGCGTCACCTCCTGGCCTTCGTAGTCGGCGATATGGGCAATGTCTATCGGTGTCGTCACCTTTGTTTATCCTTCTTGCTGATCCCGCTTCAACTGCCCGCATTATATCACGTTGCCGGGCCGCCACCTATGCATCACGCGGTAAGCGGTCTGCTAAGCACAGTATTAACGAACAATCTGCATTTTGTTCAAAATGATGTAAGGATTGAGTAAAAATTCGTAAAGCAGGCGGATGAATCCCCGACCAAAATTTCCTACAATGAAATCAAGTCGAGTATACTTAAGGTCTAAAGACCAATTAAACTCATTTTAACGTTAGTGGTGTAACGTAGGACCGTTTATTGGAGATGAGGAAAGGAGATGTAACACGATCATGGTCGCTTTTGATGCATTGAATTCACACTTCGAGTACATGGACGTCGTGCGGTACTGGTCGCCACTGTCCGAAACGTATGCCGGAGGTGATGCCCTGGTGACGCTGCTCAACAAGGGCTGGTCAATTGAAGAAACTGTCTTCGTCGAGGAATACTGGCACGCCGGGACGCGCCTGGTGTCGATTTATCACATTGACCTGCTGCGCGATGGTGAAACGCTGCACATGCCGGTGCTCACCAACCCCTATGTCTGCCGCCTGATTGACGACCTCCCCGTACAGCTCCGCCCATACACTGAGCGGGACCACGTAATCCAGCATTAGCTAACTGCCCGGCGACGGGCGGTCTTCCAGGCCGAAATAGGCCATGTGCCCCTAATATGGCCTTCGGCACAGTTCTAAACTAGAAGCGCATTGTAAACGGGCCGCTGCAAGGCGGTATCGAAGCATTAATGAAATGTACATGCAGGATCTCATGTTTCAAGGCTATCATGAGATCAAAAGACCGATGGCTTATTTGGAAGGATGATAAAGTGGACAGAAATTATGGTCTCCCAAGTTACGCCGCCGACCGTATACGCCATTGGCACCCCCAGTCCCAGCATTATGCCGGCTGCGATCAACTGCTCACCTTGATGGATAATGGCTGGTCGATTGACGGCGACATCAACTTCGACGAATACTGGCACGGAGGCGCCCGCCGCATCGTCATCTACGGTTTCCAGATGATGCGCGAGCGGGAAAAGGTTATGATGCAGATCATCGGCAACCCTGCCGCCGAACGCCTGGTCCGCGACGTCGAAAATCCTCTCGTGCCCAAGCGGCTCTTGCCGGCTTCCAAAGCACAGAGCAAGACGGCAGCTTCCTAAAAACGCCGCCGCAGTACCGCCGGGAGCAGTGGTCGCAAAAGCTGCACCTCACCGGCTTCCAGTGGACGCAGCAGCAGCAGTGTGACCGTATAGACGACCCCGCCTGCCACGAGCGCCACGACGGACTGCACATCCCACAGCAGCGCCATTACGCCGAACATCAGCGCGGCAGCTATCAACGGACGCCGCAGCATCTGCCCCCAGGGCAGCGGCCCCAACGCGCCTTGCAGCAGCACGGCGAAGGGCAGCAGCAGGATGAGTTCGGACGCAATCGTGGTCAGCGCGGCGGCCTGATAGCCAAACTGCGGTACCAGCAGCAGATTGGTGATGACGTTGAAGCTCACGGCGATGGTGAAGGCCCGCATGATGCGCCGCTGCAAATCCAGCGCGATCAGGACATACTGCGTCAGGCTGTTGATCCAGCCGATGGGGATGCTCCAGATCATGATCTGCGTGGCAATCGCGCCGTCTGGCAGGTAGGCCGCACCCCCCAGTAGATTGGTGAGGAAATAGGCCAGGAAAGTGAACAGCACGGCCACCGGCAGCGCCAGACTCACCAGCAGCTTGACCGCCAGAATGTAGCTGCGCTTGAGCGACTCAGGGTCTTCATGCGCCTGACGGGACATCACCGGCAGCATGGCCTGGGTGAAAAAGGCCGGGATGATGTTCAGCGCCGAAAGCCACTTATAGGCCACGCTGTACAGCCCGACCATCTCCGCGCCGTGAATCGCCTCGATAATCAGCACGTCAATCTGGAAGAAGATGGTCGCCAGGAAATGGTTGACCATCAGCGGCCAGCTTTCGCCGCTCATGGCCCGCATGAGCTTGATCTCTGGCCGGTGCCAGCCGCCGATCAGTTTGCGCCCGCCCCACATCAGCACGCCCAGAGTCAGCAGATTGGTGACGATGCTGACTCCCGCCAGGCCGATCACGCCGTAGCCCAGCAGCAGCGCCGCCAGGCCCAGCACGGTTTTGCTGATGGTTGAAATCGTCGTGACCGCTGCCGGGTATTCGGCTTGCTCGAAGGCATAGAACAGCGAGGTCATGCCCTTGCTCAGGCTGCCTGGAAACAGCCCGATATACAGCAGGATGATGGCGATCACGCCCTCGGAACTGAGCGCCGGATGGATCAGCGACTGCCGCGCCAGCAGGAAACCGGCCAGCAGCAGCAGCCCGACCAGGGTCAGCCCCAGGCGGATGGCGCTGGTGGTGAAGAAGTAGCGCGCCGCCCGGCCCGAATCGCGGGCGACTTCGCGCGTGAGGTAGACATCCAGGCCAAAGTTGGTGAAGATGTCGAACCAGACGAAAATGATCCCGGCGTAGAAATAGACCCCGGCCTCCTCCGGGCCGAGGATGCGCAGCATGACAAAGGCGAAGGCGAAATCAATGCCCCGGTTGAAGAGGTTGAGGATGATCGGCGCGAGGCTGTTGCGCGCCACCCGTGCGATGGAGTTGGCCTCCTCCGCCGCGATGAACAAGCCGCCACAGCCAGACGCCCAGCATGAAGATCAGCAGCACCACGCCGATAAAGGAGAAAAACAGGCCGATCTGGAAGCTGGCCGGGCTGTAGACGACGCGCACGGTCCAGTTGATCTGATCCAGGCCGGGCTGCGAGAGGCCGCTTTCGAAGGCGCGCTGATCCAGGTTGACGTTGCTCGAATCGCGCCAGGCCTCGATGGCGGCGGCGATGCGCCCGTTGAGATTGCCGACAATCTCCGGCGGATTGGTGGCGACGAAGGCGTCGAGCTGGTCAATCAGACTGTTGACCCGCTCGGCATCGTTGGCGGCAATGGCACGTTTGATGGCGTTGACGTAGTAGGTCTGCTGGGCGCTGCCGTCTTCAATGGCGGCGTCAATGCGCGCGTCCACATCGTCAATATGCACGCCTTGCAGGACATCATGCAGCGGCTCGACCGGGATCGGCTGCTCGAGCGTCTTCGCCTGTGCCCCAGGGCCGGATGAAGGCGCGCCAGCCGGGCATATAGGTCTCGCTGATGAGCAGCCAGGTCGGCTTGTCCGTGCTGAGTTCGATGAATTTCTCGCGGCTGGTCTCGCTGCTCAACTGCACCGTCCCCGTGCCATAGGTCCAGGTCGCGGGATCGTCGAGCGTAGCTGATTAGCGAGATGGTGGTGCTGGCCCAGATGCGCACCGCTTCGTCTTCGTAGACCAGGGTCCAGCGCGGCGTTGTGCGTGGGCCGGGTGGCGTGGTCAGGCGTTCTGGCAGGGTGGTCGATTTGTGCGTAATCAGGAAGCGCACGCCCAGATCATCCAGCAGCGGCGATTCCAGGGCTTGCGTGTAATCAAAGTCGATGTCGCCGTAATCCGTGTACAAGGGCGCGACGCGGTTGAAATCGAGCTGAACCTGGGGCGCGATCTGGCGCATGAAGTCCACGTAGGTTTTGGGGATGATGCTCTCGTAGCCGCGCACATCGCGCAGTTTATAGGACCAGCCCAGGTTGGCCTGAAGTATCGGCGGTTGGCTGGGGTCGTCCAGGGTCATATAACGCCAGTCCGTGGTCTGATCCTGCGCTTGCAGCCACTGGATGGCGGGCGGCGTGAAATCAAGCAGCGCCGGGTCCGAGGCCGGGTTGAAGCCCCAGGAGGCGATCATCAGGTCAGCGGCCACCAGCGCAACGGCGGCGACTTGCCACAGGGGCGGCATTGATAACCCGGCCCGTAGGGGCACAGCCTGCTGTGCCCACCGTGTCCGCCCTGCCCACCAGAAAATGACGCCCGATGCGAGCGTTACGACGCCGAAGATCAATACATGCGTGAACTGGTAGCTGTAAAACATGGCCGGACCGGCGAAGCGGGTCAGGGCTGGATCGCCGCTGGCCGTGACCATGTTGTCGAGCACCCACTGCATCAGCGGCTCGACCTGGGCGTAGAACAGCCGCGACAGCAGCAGCCCGGCGAGAGTCAGCGCGCCCAACGCGGTCAGGCCATAGCCGAACCAGCGTCCGACACGTCCCGGATCGTTCTGTAGGGACACGGCGCGCCGTGTCCCTGCCTCCAATGCGGAATCCTCCGGTAGGGGCACAGCCTGCTGTGCCCGCTGTGTCCATGCACCCCCGCCAGCCGATCCGCGCCCAACCCCGCCAGCACGGCCACGCTGAGCGTTACGGCGTAAATCCAGCGGAAAGGCGAATGCAGTTGGTCGACGCCCGGCAGCAGATACAGCAGGCGATAGGTCGGCAGCCCGAACATGAAGCTGAGGCCCAGCAGCGCCAGGATCAGGAAAATAATCTGTGTGGCAACCGTGTTTGTAGGGACACGGCACGCCGTGTCCGGGGAAGCAGCATCCCCACGTCGCCTGTCAAACCAGGCCTCGATCAGCCCATATGCCGCCAGCGCCAGCGGCAGAATGCCGACGTAGAGCGCGCCCTCGACGTAATTCTTGATGCCCCATTCGGTGTTGTTGATGGCCTCGCCCAGGGCGTTGACCGTCACCGGCATCGTCTGGCCGCTGAACCAGTCGAAATAGCTGTGATGGGCCGGGCTGCCGTAGAAATTGGGCAGGGCGAACTGGAGCAGATCGCGCAGCGGATGCGCCCAACTGATGACATCGGCATACGAGGCCGAACCGGAGCGGAAGTTCATGCTGGCGAGTTCGAAGAGCGGGATCCACTGCACCGCGCCCAGCGCCATCCCCATGACGACCATGCCGATCAACCACGCCGCCCGTCCCAGAATATGTTGTAGGGACACGGCACGCCCGTGTCCGACGCCCGCCACCACAGGCCGATCAGCCGCGCCGCCGCATAATAGCCCGCGATCAGCAGCGTATAGTAGGTGATCTCGACATGCCCGGCCAGGACGTTGCAGCCCAGCGCGACGGCCCCGATGACGACCCAGGGCACGCTGGCGGGACGGCCAAAGAGCGGACGCTGCTGGATGGTGAACTCGATCATGAGCAGCAGCAGGGGCAGCCAGGCCGCCGCTGCGATAATCATCGGGAAGACGGCGCTGATGACGAAGAAAGCCGCCAGTTGGTAGCTCACGCCCGCCAGCACTGCGCCGAAGCGCCTGGTCCCTAATCCGCGCAGAAAGGCGTACATGAAGGCCCCGGCCAGCCACAACTGCACGACCGTAAACCAGCCGTAGGCGGCGGTCAGCGGCAGCACGTAATAGATCAGGCTGAAGGGATAGAGGGCCGACTGCTGCCCGGCGGCCAGGAAGGGAATGCCGCTGAACTGGTAGGGATTCCACAGCGGAATCTCGCGCTCGGCCAGGCTCTGGCGGATGAACTGCTTCCACTGGTAATTTTCGAGGATGAGATCGGACACCAGCGCGTTCTGCGGTACGTCCGGCGCTTTGACGACCTCGCGGTAGCTCGCCCAGGGTTCGTACTGGTAGATATTCTCGGTCGGCAGCAGCGTGCGCCCGCCCATCGTCTGCGGCCAGAACATCAGCAGCGGCAGCAGGAACAGCAGGGCGATAATCGCCATATCGGGCGTGCGTCGTCGCATAAACGATCCATGCTCGTGTCGTAATCGGCCACACTATACTCGGAAGCGGACCATTTTTCGAGGGCGATGCCCGCAACCCGGTGCGCCCTACCCACGTAATGAGTTTAGAAACAACAGGTAGGAAATTCCTGAGGAGGGAAGATGTGTAATTTGATCGGTTGGATCGTCGTGGGCGGTATCGCCGGGTGGCTCGCCAGCCTTGTGATGGGCACCAACAGCCGTCAGGGCTGCCTGACGGATATTGTGCTGGGCATTGTCGGCAGTTTTGTCGGCGGCTACGTTCTGACCGCGCTGAATATCGGCGTCGGGCCTGAAGGCTCGGTCAACCTGCCGAGTATCATCGTCGCCTTCATCGGCGCGGTGATCGTGCTGGCGGTGGTCCGCTTCCTGCGCCAGCGCGGCTGACACGCCCGGACACGGCGCGCCGTGTCCCCACACGTCAACAAGGCCGTGTCCACCGGGACGCGGCTTTTTTGTATCTGGCGCGGCCAGCCCCTACGGCGTCCAAACCTATCTGAGACCTCCGTAGGGCGATACTTGTATCGCCCGATAAGACGCCCACCGCCGCCTTCCCGTTTACGGATGTGTTTCGCGCCGTTAGAATGGTCCCTGACACAGAGCAATGTATTGTAATGTGTTCCGCAATAGTTCCTGTTCTCTCCTGTTTTACAGGACTTGAGGTGCGCTTTGATCTCCCTGATCGCCACCGTCCTCAACGAAGGCGAGTCGATTCACCGGCTGATGCAGTCGCTGGCGGCCCAGACCTGCCTGCCGGATGAGGTCGTCATCGTCGATGGCGGCAGCCATGACGACACGGTCGCTCTGATCGAGTCCGTATGCCGACCGTCTGCCGCTGCGTGTGCGGGTCGAGCCGGGCTGCAACATCAGCCGGGGCCGCAATGTCGCTATCGAGGCCGCTGCCGGCGACATTATCGCCGTGACCGACGCCGGGGTGCGGCTGGAGGCCGACTGGCTGGAACATCTCGTTCAGCCGCTGCTGGCCGACCCGGCCTGCGTGGTCAGCAGCGGGTTTTTCCACGCCGACCCGCACAACAGCTTTGAGCTGGCGATGGGCGCGACCGTCCTGCCGCTGCGCGAGGAGATCAACCCGGCGGGCTTTCTGCCCAGCAGCCGCAGCGTGGCCTTTCGCAAGACGGCCTGGGAAGCGGTGGGCGGCTACCCGGAATGGGTGGATTACTGCGAGGACCTGGTCTTTGATCTGCGTCTGAAAGCGCGTTATGGCCCCTTTGCCTTCGCGCCGGAGGCTGCGGTCTATTTCCGGCCACGCGGCTCCCTGCGCGCCTTCTTTAAGCAGTATTATCGCTATGCGCGCGGTGACGGCAAAGCTGATCTGTGGCGCAAGCGGCACGCCATCCGCTACGCGACCTATCTGCTGGCGGCTCCGCTGGTTCTGCTGCTGGGCTGGCGCGTTCACCCGCTGCTGTGGCTGCTGCTGCTGCCCGGCGCAGTGCTCTATCTCGCCCGGCCTTACCGCCGCCTGTGGGCACTGCGGCAGAGTCTGGCCCAGGCGAATCTGGCCTATGCCGCCCTGCTGATCCCCGTGATCCGCGTGGTGGGCGACCTTGCCAAGATGATCGGCTACCCGGTTGGCTGGCTCTGGCGTATCCGGCAGCGGCCCCCGGATTGGCGGCAGGGCGGAGACTGAAGCGCTCGAAACCTCTCGTATTCGTCGCGCCAATCCCCCGTATACTGTTTAAGATTACCCGCTGCTGCGATCAACTGAGAAAAAGGCTCTGTGCCGATGATAAATCTCCAGTCTTTTGCCTTTGATCCTGACGATAGCGAAGACGTCAAACTGGAAAAGATGTCGATTTTCCTGGTGGCCGGGTCCTGCACGCTGGCAGGCTGTGTGTGGACGCTGATGTATTATCTGGTTTTCGGGCTGAGCCTGACGACCCTGCTGCCCTTCATCTTCGTGGTGGTGGTGGGCGCTGCGCTCGCTGTTTCGCACCGGACTCGCAATCACCGCTACGCCGTCTTCGCGCAGATCATCTGCATCATGTATATCACCACCCTCATTCAGTGGAGCATCGGCGGCCTGTTTGACTCCGGCTTTGTGCTGGTCTGGTCCTTTCTTGGACCCATTACCGCGCTGATGTTTTTTTCATTCCGCCGCTCGGTTATCTGGTTCGCGCTCTATTTCGTGAATTTGGTCATCACCGTTGTGTTTGACGACTTCTTTGGCAGCCACGGCCACCTTGTGGAACGGAATACCCAGACTCTGTTTTTCATCATGAACCTCGGCGTCTCTTCGCTGGTGGTGTTTGTGTTCGCCGGGTATTTTGTGGTGCGAGCGCTTGACGAGCGCGCAAGAGCCAATCAACTGTTGTTGGGGCTGCTGCCCAGGTCCATTGCCCGTATTCTCAAGACTTCCCATGAGCCGATTGCCGACCGCTTTGAGTGTGTGAGCGTCTTATTTGCCGATATTGCCGGGTCCACCGTGCTGTTTGCCGATCTCGAACCGATGGTGGTCGTCGAGTGGCTCAACGAGGTGTTTTCCGCGCTGGATAATCTGGTCGAACAGTATGGTCTGGAGAAGCTGCGCAGCATGGGCGATAACTATATGGTAGCGGCGGGCATCCCGGTTCAGCGGGAAGATCACGCGCTGATTCTGGCGCGCTTCGCTATCGATATGCTGGCCGAGATCGACAAGCTGCCGACTCGCAATGGCAAGCAAATTCGGTTTCGAATCGGCATCAATTCCGGTCCTCTGGTCGCAGGCGTCATCGGCAAGCAGAAGTTTCATTATGACGTGTGGGGCGACGCGGTCAATATCGCCAGCCGTATGGAATCGCATGGCGAGGTGGGCAAGATCCACATTTCGCAGAACACCTACGAACTCATCAAGAACGACTTCGAATGCGTCTCCAGAGGCAGTATCCCCATCAAGGGCAAGGGCGAGATGCCGACCTGGTTTCTGGTAGCGCAAAAACGAGTCTGAAATTGCTAGAACACTTTTTACCCCCAATGATCCATAGTCACGTATAATAAAAGTGCGTCCGGCTAAAGATCAAATCACCATGTCACTTGATTTTGCCAATGTCAACCTCAAGGTGTTGGTTATGGACACCGATTTCTACGCCATGCAGGCGGTCAACAGCTATCTGGCCTGGGACCGGCGCACGCGCGTGACCAATATGTCCGAGAGTCAGGATGCGATGTGGGCCTACATCAGCCGCACACCGCTGGCCGAACTGCCGGACGTGGTGGTGATGGATACGAACGACTGGCTGAACAATCCTGCCGGGCTGGCATCGGCGATCACTCAGCTTCGGGAGCGCATTCCTAAAGTCAACGTGCTCTGTCTGTCACAGACGGCGGACCCCAGGCTGGTCGAAGCGGCTGCCGAGGCCGGAGCGGGCGGCTTCTTTCTCAAGCAGGACGTGCGCCTGCAAATCGCCTGGGCCATCGTCTACGCGACCCATCATGACTTTGTGGTGACGGAGCAGGTTGCACGGGCCTGTGAAGGCATGTTCCACCCGCGCATCTTCCGCGCCCGCCAACTGCCGGAACGCCGCGAGTACCCTGAACTGACGACGCGCATTCGCCAGGCGATTCGCCTCTGCGTGGTCGAGGGGATGCCCGCGCATCTGGCCGCCGACGAGATGGGCATCAGCCTGCACACCATTCGCGGTTACATCAAAGAAGGCTACCGCATCATGGAAGCCTACGATGAGAACGAGTACCCGGTCGATATGACGCCGCAGGAACGCGCCTTCATGCGCTTTACCGCCCTGGCCGACGAGACAGAAGGCGGCGGCGAGAACGGGACCGAGGACGACGAGTGAGCGGGCTGCTGACTCTGTCTTCCGTACCATCTGAGAACAGGTTTAAGGGATATGCCTACAAATTTCAACTCCCAGCCACCCCAAGCAACGCGCTCGCTTAAGCAGTTTGATGTCCTGATCGGCGAATGGACGATGCTGGGCACGCACCCCCAACTGCCAGCCGCTGTGCAGGGGCAGTCGTCTTTTGAGTGGCTGAAGGAAGGTGTGCTGCTGGTCTGGCGTTTCGAGTGGGAGCCGGGCCAGGGCATTCCCAGCGCCTATAGCATCATCGGCCATGATGACACGCTCGAAGCCTGTTCCATGCTCTACACCGATGAGCGTGGCGTGGCCCGGATCTACCAGATGAGTCTGGCCGATGGTATCTGGACCATGTGGCGCAACTCACCGGACTTTTCGCAGCGGATGACGGGGACGTTCAGCCCTGACGGCCATACCGTCCTCTGGCAGGGCGAGCTGTCGCGTGATGGCTCAACCTGGGAGCCGGACCTGCGTGTGATCTACACCCGAAAGCCGTAAACACGCCGCTTGGCCCTACGATTCTCCATCGTTCAACAAGCGATAATACAGCACCGTCGCCTCTAACTCACCGCTGGCGCTGCGGGCATAGGCGGGGATGCTCCCGGCCCGTTGATAGCCCATGCGCTGGTAAATGTGCTCGGCGGGCGCATCCTCAACCACATCCAGCACGAGTAATGCCAGACCCTGCTGGCGGGCGGCTCCTTCGACGGCCTGCATTAAAGCCAGGCCGAGACCCTGACGGCGGTACTCGGTGTGGACCATCAGCTTCTGCACTTCGCCCCGGTGCGTGCCGTTGCGGCGTGTCTCCCGGTTGATCTGCACGCAGCCCGCAACTCGTCCGTCATCCAGCGCGGCCAGCACCGTGCGGTTGTGGATGCTGCTGAGGATGCCTTCCCAGTAGGCGCGCGCTTCGTCAGCGGTCAACGGCGGCGGGTAGAAGCCAATCGAGGCTCCATCATCGACTGCATTACATAGCAGAGCGATCAGGCCATCCAGGTGGGTGCGCAGTGTAGCAGCATCCAGGTGTTCGATCTGCATGATTTATTCCGCGTTGAGGTCAATTACGTCCAGGGCGAAGGGCAGGCGCGGGCGCACGAAGGGGACCGCCAGCGAATAAGAGTCGAAATTGGTGGCGTAGATGCGGCCCTCGCTGTAGGCTACGTCGCTGACGCCGCGAAACACCCCGGCGATGTATTCCAGTTCGCCGTCGTTGAGGCGCACCACGCCGTTCTGCGCCAGCGCGGCAATGTAGATCGTGCCATCCGGGGCCATCGTCAGGCCGTCGAAGCCCGGCGCGAAATCCTGCCCCTGGTGATCGTAGAGCACTTCAGTTTCACCGGAGTCGATGTCCACGCGGTAGAGGATGTCGAGCGTGCTGTCTGTGATGAGCAGGGCATGGTGTCCGGGGTCGTATTCCAGGCCGGTCGGCGCAGGCCGTGTGCTGCGCTCGTTGGGCGGCGGGGTCCACCACAGGCTGCCCTGGCCGTCTGGCGCAAAACGCCAGACCTCACCCCGGCCCCGGTCGCTGACGTAGACATTGCCCGCCGGGTCCAGCGCGATGTCATCGGGCAGCAGGAAGCCCCGTTCGTCGTCGATTTCAGCAAAGACGCTGATGTCTCCATTGGGGGTGATGCGTTTGACATCGCCGCCCAGGGTGGCCGGGCTGGAATCGACCTGATCGACGAGGTAGATGCTGCCATCCGGGGCGACGGTCAGGCCGGAGACCGCGCCGATGGCCTCCCGCGTGCCGGGCATTTCGCTCAGGTCGCCGTCGGGCGTGATGGCCCACATCGCGCCGCTGGCGAAGCTGCCGGTGTAGACCGTGCCCCCCGGCCCGACCGCCACTGCCGCCGGGTAGGCATCGTCATCTGGCAGCACGGCGAACTCGCGCACGCTGACACCATCGACCAGGGCGACCGAGGTATCGCGCCCGCTGTCCAGGCTGAGCAGGAACAGCCCTGCCGACACCGCGACGATGAGCAGCACACCGGCGACGATAAAGACGCCGAAGATCAGCTTGCGCTGCACTGGGGGTCGTTGTTGAATGCGTCGAATCATAATCTTTATGCAGGAAAGCCCCCACTGGCGGCTAAAATATAAACAGCCTCCTGTGAGGAAGCTGCCAGCGGAGGAGGTGGGATTCGAACCCACGACGGCTGTTACACCGTACTCGCGTTCCAGGCGAGCGCATTAGGCCAGACTATGCTACCCCTCCGGTCGCTGGGCATTATAACAAGAAAGCGCCGGGCTTTCTATGCCGAGTCGGCGGCCCGGATTGGCTTTCAAGGCGGCTTCGGCCCATACTAAAGACGTTGCGCAGACGCGATAGATGAATTCATGGCGACAATCGAGATCGACGACAATCTGCATCACAGCCTGATCGCTCTGGCTCGCCAGCAAGGCATCAGCCTGGAGGCGCTGCTGGCCCGGACGGTCGAAGACGACCGCTTTCTCCCTGGCGTGGTGCATCTGCTTTCGCATGACCTGCGCACCCCGCTGGCGACCATCATGAGTTCGTCAGACCTGATTAAGCATTATCACAGCCGCCTGACCGAAGAACGGTTGGAGGAGCATCTGGATACCATTCAGATGCAGGTGCGGTATCTGGACAGCTACCTGGATAACCTGACGCTGCTGTTCAAGCTGCGGATGGGCCTGCTGGATTTCGACCCGCAGCCGCAGGACCTGGATGGACTCTGCCGGTCTGTGATCCAGCGTGTGGCAGACCACAGTCTGCTGGTCCCGGATATTCAGTTTGAGGTCAGCAGCAGCGCAGGGCAGGCGTTGGGCGATTCGCGTTTGCTGCGCCATGCGGTGACGAATCTCCTGACGAATGCGCTGAAGTTTTCGGCTGAGGGGGCTGCGGTCGGCTTAAAGCTGAGCGTGGAACCGCATCATAGCTGCATCGTGGTGCAGGATTCAGGGATTGGCATTCCACTGGAGGAACAGGCACGGCTGGGTGAGCCGTTTTTCCGCGCCAGCAACGCCATGAGCCTGCCCGGTCAGGGTCTGGGGCTGGTGGTGGTCAAGCAAATTGTTGAGCTTCATCGCGGTAAACTGGTGGTTGAGAGCGCCCTCAACGAGGGGACGCGGGTCTCGATAACACTGCCCAATCCGGCGGGCTAGTGTTTGAGCGACTGCTGCACGCCTTGCAGCACCTGATAACGCACGTTCTCGAAATCCATACCGACAGCGGTCGCCAGGGGGTTGATGTCGATCCGGTTGCGGTCGGCCATGCGGGCGGCCTGTCCGTGCCACAGACGACCATAGCGGATTAACTCAATCTGAACGGTTTCAGGACCCACAGGCTGCATTTCGACCCAACGGTGATTTGTATTTGAAGGCATTTTTCATACTCCTGAATCTTGTAAACTTATTACATCACATTTTGATTTGTAAGAGTCTTGTGAAGTGTGAATTTATCATAAAAAATGTGAGCGTCACGTAAAGCACGTAAAGAAGCGTATAGAGCATTAACGCGGGTCAGCGAAGATAAGACCTGGTAAACTCAAAAGAAACTGAGGACCCCATGGGCACGCTTTACATTGTGCCAACGCCGATTGGCAACCTGGAAGACATGACGCTGCGGGCGCTGCGCGTGCTGCGCGAGGTGAGCCTGATCGCGGCGGAAGACACGCGCACGACGCAGGTGCTGCTGCGGCATTACGAGATCACCACGCCGCTGACGAGCTATCACGAACACAACAAACTGAGCAAGCTGGACCGTATCTTCGCGGCGCTGGCTGCGGGAGATGTGGCGCTGGTTTCGGATGCGGGCACGCCGGGGATTTCGGATCCGGGCTACGAGTTGGTTCAGGCGGCGATTGCCGGGGGCTGGCGGGTGGAGGCCCTGCCGGGGCCGAGTGCGCTGCTGCCTGCGCTGGTCGCCTCCGGGCTGCCGGCGGATCAGTTCGTCTATCTCGGTTTTCTGCCGCGCAAGACCCAGGCCCGGCGCGCAGTGCTGGAGTCGCTGCGCACGGAGCCGCGCACGGTGATCGCCTACGAAAGCCCGAATCGTCTGCTGGGCACGCTGGCGGAACTGGACTCGCTGCTGCCGGAGCGTCCGCTGTGTGTGGCCCGCGAGATCAGCAAGATTTACGAGGAATATGTGCGCGGCACGGCGCTAGAGGTCCATGCGCATTTCGAAGCGCAGGCCCCGCGCGGCGAGATCGTCCTGCTGATCGGCGGCGCGGCGGCGGACGAGTCTGCCTGGGATGAAACGCGCGTCGAAGCGGCTCTGGATGCGCTGCTGGCGGAGGGTGAATCGCTCAGTCGGGCGGCAAAGATGGTGGCGGCGCAGTCCGGTTGGCAGCGCCGGGCTGTGTACGCGCTTAAAACTAACCCTGGCAAAAGCTCACAAAACCCATAAAATAGGTGCCCCTGAGATGAGTGACGGGCGCGCCGCCCGCGAGGAAGAGGTACTGATATATGGCATCGTATCACGGGCCAAAGGCAAAAGTGCAGCGCCGCTATGGTGAGGTGCTTGTTTCGCGCCCTAAATACCAGAAAATCATGGAAAAACGTCCTTATCCGCCGGGAGAACACGGCAAGGATAAGCAGTTCCGTTCGGGCCGCCGCAGCAACTACGGCCTTCAGTTGAGCGAAAAGCAGAAGCTGGCCTTTGTTTATAACGTGCGGGATCGGCAGATGCGCGGTTATTACATCAAGGCCCGCAACCAGCCCGGCAACACCGGCACCAACCTGCTGGTAATGCTGGAACGACGGCTGGATAATGTCGTCTACCGGGGTGGCTTCGCAGCGACGATCTGGGCTGCACGCCAACTGGTCGGGCACGGCCACGTGCTGGTCAATGGATCACGGCTGAACATCGCCTCCTATTCGGTTAACGTGGGCGATGAAATCAGCGTCACCGACAAGATGAAGCAAAACGTCCACGTCGTCGAATCGCTTGAAGCGATGGGCGCGCTGCCGGATTATCTGAGCCTGAGCCGCGAGTCCATGACGGTCAGCTTCAATCACGTGCCGGAACGGCAGGAAGTGCCGGTGCCGGTGGACGAGCAGTTGATCGTTGAATGGTTCAACCGTCTGACCTGATGCGGTTGTTTGATGAAAATGGATAGGCCCCGCCGAAACGCGGGGCTTTTTGATTACAGACCTGCGCTCGCCCCCCGGTCGGCGGCGCGTTCCTGCCGGAAGGCCTGGATTTCAGCTTCGATTTCGTCGGCTGCGACCGACGGCTCCCGGTGTTTGAGGTGCTGCATATCGACTAGCAGCGCTTTGCGGTGTTGGTAACGGTTGAGTTCTGACCGGAGGAGTTCAGCCAGCTTTTCGCTGGTCAAGAAACCGGCAGCCTGTGCTTGTTGCACGAGTTCATCGGGCAATTGTAGTGTGATGTCCATTTCGATGATCGCCTTTACACTCTACGGTCGAAGCATTGTAGCACAGTAAGGTTAATATTCGATGTAATTTAGATGAGTTTTTTACGGTTGTGTGTCGCCACTGCCGGTATCGCTGCCCGTGTCTCCACCGGTATCGCTGCCTGTGCCCCCGCCGGTATCAGTGCCCGTGTCTCCACCGGTATCGCCACCTGTGTCTCCACCCGTATCGCCGCCGGTATCGGGGGTTGGAACCTCACCGCCGCCGGGGTCGCCAGGGGTGGGTGAGGCGCTGATCGCGGTCGGTGGTGGAGGACCGCTGCCGCCGCTTGAGCTGCCTGAATCGCTGCTGCCGCCGGACGAGGATGTGTCCCCAGTAGAAGGTGGGGCCGGGCATCCGGGCTGCCAGCCGCCATGAAACGGCCCGGCGATGCGGGTCGCGCTGATGGCCTTGCCCGCCGCGTCATACTGCACCTGGACCTGATACCACTCGAAACTGGCGCCGCCCACGTTGCGGCATTCATAGACGTCGAAAATCCGGCTGCTGCCTTCATCCGTGCTGGGCTGCGTGTGATCCGTAGGCGCGAAGCAGTTCTTGACCGGCAGCGCCAGTTCGCGGCCTATGGGGATGGCGTGCTCGTCGGGGATCTCGTTGAGATCGTAAATCTGGGCGACGGTGATGCCATTGGCTGCGGCGATGGCTGAAAGCGTGTCCCCCGTTCTGACGGAATAGGTGCAGGTATTGTCGTCTTCGGAGACGTACTCCCCGGCTACGACAATGCCGCCGTCAATGCTCACTGCGCTCAGCGGCTGGCCCGCCTCGTCAAAGACGTAGATGCGGCTGACGGTCAGCGAGGAGATGCCCAGGCGCAGCGCCCGGATTTGCAGGTTCAGAAAGCGGGTGTCGGCAGTGGCGAAGGCAGGGTCCACATCGGCGATCAGCCGGACGACCCCGGCCTCGTTGTCAATCCAGTATTCCGCGTCGGTCGGGTCATCCATCAGCGAGGGATCGACCTCGATCTGCTGGACTGCGATGATACTGGGATCGAACTCAATCGTAATGTCCAGCGTGCGGCAGGTGCCATGCGGACAGGAAATGCCCATATCAACCGCCAGGTTCGCGCCCGGATTCATGGTCTCAATCGGCAGCGTGAAACTGGCCGGATTAGCGGCTAATGCCACCACAGCCGGAGTGGACGACGGCAGCGGACTCGATGTCACAGTCGCGGTGGCGCTGCCAGTCGGTAGTGGGCTGGCGGTGACGCTGGACGTGCTGGTCAGCGTGGGCGTGGGGCTGGCGGTAGCTGTAAGGGTGGCGGTGCGGGTCGGGCTGGCGGTGGGTGTAGGGCTGTCTGTGACGGCGAGCGCAAGGGCAAGCATGGTCTGACTGCTGCCGAGGCTGTTTATCGCCACTGTGCTGTTTGCGTTCTGCTTGACAAGCAGCAGGACGGCCACTGTGGCGATGATTGCCAGGACGAGCAGTGCAATGCCATAGCGACGCCGTCGTCTTGGTCGGGCGACCGGCACTGTCGGGACCTCGTCCAGCCCGGCGATCTTGAGCGTCTGCGCCGGGTTCTCCGGGTTGGGCGAAGCACGCGGCGCGCCCAGGACGGTGTTCATAGCGTTTTCGAAGGAGCGGGCGAAAATATCGACGTCAGGATAGCGGTCCGCCGGGTCTTTTTGCAGGGCACGGTTCAGCACCGGCATCAGGATCTCGGTGGGCAGGTCGTCGCGCCAGCGCCGCAGCGGAGTCGGGAGATCGTGCAGGTGACTGTGCATCCACTGTGCCGGGAACTCGCCATGAAAGGGCGAATGGCCCGTGAGCATCTGGTACACCAGGATGGCGAGCGCATATTGATCGACCGCTGGCGTCAGTTCGCCGCTGTGCCATTGTTCAGGAGCCATGAAATCCGGCGTGCCCACCTTGAAGCCAGGCCGGGTCAGCGATTCCGTATCACCGGTGATGCGGGCGATGCCGAAATCGACCAGGAAGACGGTGCCGTGATCGTCGAAGAGGACGTTGTTGGCTTTGACATCGCGGTGGATGATGTTGCGTCCGTGCGCATATTGCAGCGCGCTGGCAAGGTGCCGCGTGATGGTAGCGACCTGCGGCAGCGGCAGCAGCGCCCGTTCCTGATCGACGTAATCGAGCAGCGAACCGCCGGTCAGCAGGCGCATGACCACATAACGGACACCGGGGGCCGTGCCGTAATCATAGACGGGGACGATGTGGGCGTGTTCGAGTGAGGCCGCGATCTTGGCCTCGTGGTTAAAGCGCGCCTCTTGCTGGGGGTCTTGAAGCAGTGGGCCAAAGAGGACTTTAATGGCGACCTCGCGCTGTAACGAGGCCTGATAGCCCCGGTACACTGCCCCCATCCCGCCTGTGCCTAGCAGGTCGAGCAGCTCATATTGGCCGAGAGTCTGCCCTTTCAGATTCTCCAGATCGTAGAGCATTTCGCGCCATTATCCAACTCTCCCTGATACCCATAGATTAACATGAATCATATGGGAAATGGAACCACAAATCAGCTAATCTGTACAAGTATTTACTATAGCAAGCTGTACAAAGATCGTGCTGCCAGCAAGCCCGTCAGACTAGCAGCCGAGCACGCCGCAGACAATGCCACCTAACCCGCCGCCGCTGCTGCCGCTGTCACCACTATCGCCGCTGTTATCACCGGAGCCGCTTGAGCCGCCGCTACTGCCCGTACTGCTGCTGGCGTCGCTGTGGTTATTGTTGGACGAGGAATTATCGGACGTTGTCGGCGCAGGACAGCCGGGCTGCCAGGCCCCACTGTACGGCCCGCCGAGATGCGTCACGCTGCTGGGGTTGCCTGCCGTGTCGTAATCGACCTGGGCCTGGTACCACTCGAAGACATTGCTGCCGAGGTTGCGGCAATCATAAACGTCGAAAATCTGGCTGCTGCCATTATTCGTGCTGCGCACCTGCGCCGGGGCGTGACAGTTCGAGGCCGGAATGGTGAGGTCTGTGCCCACGCGGATCACGCTCTGGTTGGGAATCTCGTTGAGCGCGGTAATCTGTGCCACTGAGACGTTGTTGGCCGCCGCGATGCCGGACAGTGTATCACCGGACTGCACGCGGTAGGTGCAGGTCTCCTGGACGGAAGTGGCGTTGCCGGTCTCGACGAAGATGCCGCCGTCGATGCTGGTGGCTCTCAGGGCATCGCCCGCCTCGTCAAAGACGTAGAGATTGTCCACCCGCAGCGGTGAGGTGCCCGGATTCACGGCGCTGACGTAGAGTTCAAAGACGCGCTCGACTTCGCCATCAGGGCCGGGTGTCGGCTGCTCGGAAGGGTCTACGGCGCTGGCGATCAGCCGGATCACGCCCGATTCGTTGTCGATGCGGTTATCGGCGCTCAGCACCGGCTCGAAGAGGGAGGTCGCCGTATCGATCCGCTGGATCTGGATAACGTCCGGGTCAAACTGGATCGTGATGTCTATGGTCGCGCAGAGGTCGAGCGGGCAAGTCACGTGAATATCGACCATCGCGTTTTCGCCGGTCTTCATCGCCTGTAAAGGCAGGCTGAAGCTGGCCGCTTCGGGAGCCAGTGCTACGGCTGCTGCCGTCGCAGTGGGAGTCAGGATCGGCGTCTGGCTGGGAGTCTGCGTGCTGGTCGGCGTGTCCGTATCCGTCGGTGTTATAGTGTTGGTCGCAGTTGACGTTTCGGTCGGCGTATGGGTCGGGGTGGCAGTCTCGCTTGGGAGCGGTGTATCCGTCAGGGTCGGCGTATCGGTTGGGCTGGCACTGTCATGCTGATCGGCAGCCAGAACCAGCGTCCCATTGGGCGATGAGGTGCTGTTCACCGCCGTGTCCAGCGGCTCGTTGCCGTCACTGCCGCTGCTCGAAAGCACCACAAATGCGGCGCTGACAATCACCAGCAGCAGGAGCAGGGCGGCGACTACGTAGAGCCGTTTCGGTCGGGACGGAGTTTGCTCCAGCAGATCCGGCAGAAGCGGTGTCCTGGACGGATCGTGCCCGGCCATGTTTAAGGCGGGCGTCGGGTCTTTGACCGCCAGCGTCGCGGCACTGTTGAAGGCCATCGCAAAGGATTGGACATCCGGGTAGCGCAGGTCAGGATGCTTGCTCAACGCACGGTCCAGCACCGGCATGAGCAGGTCGCCGGGCAGATCATCACGCCAGTGCGACAGCGGGTCCGGCGCTTCGTTCAGATGACTGTGCATCAACTGGTAGGGTTCCTCACCCTGGAACGGAAATTCGCCGGTCAGCATCTGATAGACCAGGATTGCCAGAGCGTATTGATCCAGGGCGGGGGTCAGGGCTTCGTTGCGCCACTGCTCCGGGGCCATAAAATTCGGCGTGCCGACTTTGAAGCCGGTGGCGGTCAGGCTGGTGCTGCCCCCGGCCAGCTTGGCGATGCCGAAATCGACCAGGAAGACCGTCCCCTGATCGTCGAGCATCACGTTGCTGGCTTTGACGTCACGGTGGATCACGCCCCGGTTATGCGCATACTGAAGCGCGCTCGCCAGATCGGTCGTGATGCGAGCGACCTCACGCAGCGAGAGATAGGGCATGTTGCCGCGAGGCTGGTAATCCAGCAGGTAGTTCAGGGAGACTCCGCCCAGCAGGCGCATCACCACGTAGCTGATTCCCCGGTCGGTGCCGTAATCGTAAATCGGGACGATGTGCGGGTGTTCCAGCGAGGCGGCGGTGCGTGCTTCGCGTGAGAAGCGTTCTTCGTACTTGGCCTGCTGGCTTCGTTCGGTGAGGATGACTTTGATGGCGACTTCGCGCTGTAAGCTCGGCTGGAAGCCACGATAAACCGCGCCCATACCACCCATGCCCAGCAGTTCGACCAGTTCGTATTGACCGAGCGTTTGACCGCTGAGCTGATTCAGATCATCGTACATGGAGATGTTATTCCGCCTTGTGCTGACGTTCATAACATATCATAAAGGCGGTGGCGAGGTAAATATGTGAAACTTTACCGAAAATACGTCGATCTATAGACAACTTTGCGTTCTTGCTGTGAATTGGCGCTACAATGGGCGAAGATTTGCAGCACCCATACGGAACTGGTTTTGCATTGAAAAGAGCGATTATCTTCGCGGTCTTCGTCTTGCTTGGCGGTCTGGCGGCAGGGCCGCATCCAGACGCTACTACTGCCGCTCAAGAGTATCTGCGTTCGCCCCGCCTGGGGATCACGCATATCAGCCTGGCCGAAGAAGCCACCAGCGAGGATCGCTATCAAAAGGCGCTGGTCCTGGGGGCGGGCTGGAACCGCTGGCCGCTCTACTGGGATCGGGTGGAGCCTCAGCCGGGCGTTTACGATTGGGCCGCTTATGACCGGCTGGTGCGTGAGGACCTGGCGCACGGCCTGCGCATCGACGCGATCCTGCTGGGACGGCCTGCCTTCGCCAGCGACGGCGGGCGCATCGCGGGCCTGGAGCTGCCTGTTTTTGCCGATGGCTCCGATTATCCCGAAGCGGGCAAGGCGCTCAACCCGGATAACCTCTGGGCCAATTTCGTCTATCAGGTGGTGGCACGCTACCGGCCCGGCGGCCTGCTGGCCCAGGCGGATGCCCGACCGCCAAGCTGGGGCGTGCGTGTCTGGGAGATCTGGAACGAACCGGATGCCGACAGCTTCTGGCAGAACGGTATTGCCGACTATGCGCGCCTGCTCAAGGTGGCCTACATCGTCGGCGAAACAGGCCGACCCGCAGAGTGTGGTCATGTTCGGCGGGCTGCTGTATGGCACCGACGACAACTGGCTGGCGCGTGTGCTGCAAATCTACCAGGATGACCCGCTGCGCACGCAGTTCAACTGGTATATGGATCAGGTAGCCGTGCATAATTACGGCTATGCCTGGCGCAGCGGCTGGCTGGTGCTGGTGGCCCGGCAGACGCTGAGCGCTTACGGTTTGAACCGGCCTATCTGGCTCAATGAGACCGGCGTCAACGTCTGGGATGATTATCCGGGGCCGCTCTGGACAGGGGACGATCCATCGCAGCACGTCGGGCGGGCCACAGCGGATCAGCAGGCCAGCTTCTTCATTCAGAGCGCCGCCTTCGCCTGGTCTGAAGGGGCGGACGTGGTCTTCTTTCACCAGTTATTTGACGACTGCGGCGATCAACCCGCCGGGACCAATTTTCCGTATCACTCCGGCGAACTCTGCACGCAGATCGACCCCTGTTTTGGCGATGCCTTCGGCCTGTATCGCAACGAGGCGACAGCGATCTGTTTCTCGCACAGCATCGCCCCTGGCACGGCGCGTCCGGCGGCGCAGGCTTTCCAACTGGTGGCGCAGTATCTTCGGCAGCGAACCCTTCAATAATCCGCGTACCAAGCGCCTGGATCAGAACCGGGTGCAGTTGATCGCCTTCGAGCGTCCGCTAAGCAGCCAGCGAGTCTACGTCCTGTGGAATCGCAGCTTCGAGCGCTTGGTCTACGCACTGCCTGCCAGCAGCGACAGCGCCCAGGTTTATACGCTCAACAGCTACCGCGACGCTGCCCGCCGAGGATGGCGTCTATCGCCTGGGCCTGGAGGCTGCGCAGCCGGATAATTACCCCGATCTGCGCGGTGGGGACCTCTCCGGCATCGGGGGGCCGCCGCTGATCGTCATCGAGAACGCGCCGGACCTGGTTCACGTGCCGCTGTGGTTACAGCCGCCGACCCTGACACCGACGCTCACCCCGACCCCGGCCCCGACTGAGACACCCACTCCCTGGCCGAGTTAGGAGGGCGATAGCCGCTGGGTATGAAACATGCAAGCGTAGCGGTAGGGCACCCAATCTCAGCAACAAAAAACGCGCCCGTAAGAGCGCGTTTGAGCGGCTGAGTGAGTGTTGGCTCAGGCCGAGAGGATATTCACGAGCCGGATGTCGAAAATCAGGTCCTGGCCTGCCAGCGGATGGTTGGTATCGAGCGTGACGTGATTTTCGGTGACATCGGCCACCTGTGCCCGGCGGGTCTGGCCGCTGTCCATGCGGATTTCAAACTGCTGGCCTTTTTGCGGGTCGATGTTGTCGGGGAACTCGCTGCGCGGCACCGCCACCAGCAGTTCCTCGCGGCGCGGCCCGTAAGCCTCATCCGCCGTGATCTTGACGCTCTTGGATTCGTTCGGCGTCATGCCGATGACCGCCTGCTCAAAGCCGGGGATTAAGCGGCCTTCGCCGAGGACAAATTCCAGCGGCGCTTGATTTTCTGAAGTGTCGAAGACCTGTTCGTCTTCCAGCTTGCCAGTGTAGTGAACCTGAACCTTATCGCCTTTTTGGGCCTGCGTCATAAAATCTCCTTGATAGGTTGCGATCTTCCCATCCTATCAAAGAATTCCAGTCGTCCGAAGGCTAAATCAGTGGTCGCGGGTCTGGATAAAGAGGGCTTTGCGCTCGCCGGGCAGGGTGAAATCGAAGCCGATAGCCTGGAAGAACTGTTCATTCGAGGTGATCGCCATGACTTCCAGGACGTCTTTCTCGTGAGCCAGCGCGACACAGGCCTTGACCAGTGCCTTGCCCACGCCGATGCCCTGGACGCTGGGCGAGACGGCCAGGCTGCGCACTTCGGCCAGCTTCTTGGAATAGACTTCGAGTGCGGCACAGCCGACGATCTCTCCTTCGGCTTCGGCGATGAAGAAATTCGGCAGCCATTCCTCGATTTCGTCGTAGGTACGGCGCAGCAGCGTGCCCGCCTCGACATGCGGTTCGATAAAGTGAATGATCGCGTCGATGTCCTGGGCTTTGGCCTTGCGAAGGGTAATATCCGGTCTCAGGTTGATTTGCGCCGCCATACGAAAAAATTGCCTATCTGTGCTTCGCGCACGTAATTAAAGCTGAGCCAGTCTCGCAATTCATTATACCCTTGAAGCAGCGTATTGGAATCCTCGTTTCGCCCGGTAACGAAGGGCATGTAATCGACCTGAAGCACCAGCACATAAGGGGGCATGGCGGCCCACAGCACATCGACGTTCTCCTGTCGCCATTCCGGCGGATACCAATCGGCCACCAGCGGGAACTGGAAGATGAAGCGCGTGGCCGGGTTCAACTGGCTGAGGTAGTAGACTTCGGGCCGGAAGCCCCAGATGTACAGCGAATCGCCGGGCATGACACGTTCGCGCAGCAGCCTGGAGACGACCAGCGATTCGTCGGCCACGAATTCCCCGGCCTGGAAGCGGCCATAATAGGCGACCTGATCCTCCAGCCCACGCAGATAATTGAGCGTCTTGGGCCAGACGCCCTGCCACAGCACAGTCAGGAAGAGCAGCACAGTCAGGAACGTGGCCGGGACCTGACTGCGTCGAGTCAGGCCGCGCCGGGCCGCCAGATCAATCAGATGATCGACGCTGTAGGCCGCCATCAGCGCCAGCGGGGGCAGCATAGGCAGCCAGTGATACTCGTAAGCTTTGGCCTGTATCAGCATGATCGCCAGCGCCACCCCCAGCCACAGCAGAATCACGCCCCAGCCGCGTCCCTTCTTGCGTCCGTTCAGCCGGCAGCCACAGCGCCACCAGAATCCACAGCAGACCCCACTGCTGCCAGCGGAAGCCCAGCGCGGTGCTCAGCAGCGGGCCGAAATCGGCCAGATTGGCGGTCAGGCCGGTATAGTGGGCGGTGAGTTCAGCGCTGAGGATCATCTCGTCCAGCGCGCCGAGCGACTTCAGATAGAGCAGGCCGCCCGCGATCACCAGCAGCCCTCCCAGTACGCAGAAGGCGGCGTCTTCGAGCATATCGCGCGGACGCGGCGGCGTCTCTGCCTGGCGGATCAGCATGAAATAGCCCAGCGCGATCACCAGACCCATCAGGGCGAAGGGATACTTGAACCAGACGCTGATGCCCAGCATAACGCCCGCGCCAAAGGCCCACAGCAGCCTGCGCCAGGACCCGCGCTGCTCGGACGGTCAGGAAGAGCAGCAGCACGGCCAGCGTCATCGGCAGCATGGCGATGCCATCGTTTTGCGTCAGGGTCCAGAAGGTTTCGGTCAGGTAGAAGGCCGGGAAGATCACGGCAGCGAAGAGGGCGACTCGCCTGCCGCGCAGGTGAAAGCCCAGCCAGTAGAGCGCCGCGCTCAGCAGCGGCACCAGCAGCAGGTCGAGCGCACGCAGGGCCGCCGTCGTCTGGCCGTAGAGCGTCATCGCCAGGGCATAGACGTAGAAGATGGCCGGAGGCTTGGGGTTCCACAGATCGACGTAGGGGATTTTGCCTTGCAACAGCCCGCGCCCGATGGTGGCGAACTCGCCCTGATCGCGGCCCAGGGGATAGGTCAGGATCGGCAGCGCCAGGACCGTGACGACCAGCATCAGGCCCAGGAACAGCAGCCAGTCGCGGCGGGTCATAGCAGGCCGAGGGTTTTCGCCAGCAGCATCGCAATGCTCAGGGCCAGCAGCAGGAACATCCAGGCGAAGAGGCGTCCGGTATCCTGGCCGGGGTTGACCGCTTTCTCTTCGACAGTCACTTCACCCAGCAGATCAACGTAGAAATCCATGTTGACCCGGCCTTTATTCAGCCGCGCCATGAAATCATGGCTGTCCACTACCGCCCAGCCGCCGTCTTCCCGGTTCCAATCCTCGCCCAGGCGCTCGCGGATGGCCTGCTCCAGGATCACGCGCGCTTCGCTGCCGGGGATAGGTTGAATCTCGTCCGCCATGCCTGCTCCTATCTGCACTGTACCAGGGCAGATTCATTATACAATAGCGTCCACGATGCGTTTGCGCGAATATTGAACATCAGTTTCTAAGGCTAAGCAGATGTTGAAAACACCGATTATTCTGATTGGGCCGATTGGCGCGGGCAAGAGTACCCAGGCGGACCTGCTGTCTGAGCGCCTCCAACTGCCGCGCCTGTCGCTGGATGGCTTGCGCTGGGATTACTACAAAGAGATTGGCTACGACGAGCAGAAGGCCCAGCATCTGCGCGATACCGAAGGCTTTGTGGGCCTGAACGCCTACTGGAAACCCTTCGAGGCTCATGCCGTCGAACGCGCCCTGAGCGAACACCGCGACTGTGTGATGGATTTCGGCGCGGGGCATTCGGTCTATGAAGACGATGCCCTGTTTGGCCGGGTTCAGCGGGCGATGCAGCCCTTTGACTACGTGATCCTGCTGCTGCCCTCGCCGGATGTGGATGAATCCGTGCGGGTGCTGCGCGAACGCGGCTGGGACGGCATCTCGCATGGCTTCGACTATCACCATTTCTGTGTGACACACCACTCGAATTACGATCTGGCGAAATTTACGGTCTATACCCAGGGCAAAACGCCCGACGAAACCTGCGACGACATCGTGGCCTTGATCGGACAACCGGGATAAGCCGCGCCTACTGCTCAGGCTCCCGCAGCCATTCTGCCGAGAGCAGCTTGTGCGAGTGCGGCGCGAAATAAACCGCGTAGGGTTCATCGTTCTTGAAGGCAAGGAAGACGGCTTTATCCACCTGGAAGTATTCCCCGCTGATGATGAGCCGGTAGACAACGCTGTTCCTACCTCCCCTGATGTCCAGATCCACGTGGCCCTGCACTGAGTTCGACGACATCGTCGCGGTAGTCATGCTGAAGTTCGGCTGCGGGTTCGCCCAGCACGATGCTTGCAATGAAACCCGCGATGCCGAATATGCTGATCTGTCCGATCCGGTTGGCAAACGAGTCGCCGGACCGGCATTCCATCCAGTACGGTCGTGACGACCGCAGCGAACACGGCCAGGATGACGACAACCAGCACCATGCGCCTGAACTCCGCCGCCTCGCGCAGGGTCTTGCGCTGCCGGTCGCTGAGGAAGCCGTCCCGGTTCTGGTCCAGGTCCGTCTGACTGAAGCCCATCGCCCCGGCCAGCGATGCGCTTGAGCCATCTGTGTTTCTTCGACGCGGCCATGCTAGACCTCCCGCAGCCATTCCGCTGAAAGCAGTCGATGTGAACGCGGCGCGAAATAAACCGCATAAGGCTCGTCGTTCTTGAAGGCCATGAAGGTCACTTGCGTAATCCCGAAGTACATGCCGTTGATGCTCATCGAGAAGCTGACACCGCTGCCGAAGTAATGCACGACGTCGAGATGCACACGGCCCTGGACCGATGCGGCCCGCATAGCTTTTGCGTCCTGACGCAAGCTGCTGTCTGGCATGATGAGCAGGGCATAGGCCACAATCTCAAGACTGATGCAAATGAACAGCAGCAGCAGATTGCTGGATAGCACGTCCAGGCGCAAAGTCTGGAGCGCCGACCACGCAGGCAGCGCCAACGCGATGCTGATGACGATCATGGTGATCCAGTGCCGCTGGCTCGTGCTCAGCAGCACGCTGCGTTGAAGGCCACTGAGGAAACCGTCGCGGTTCTGCTTGAGTTCAGCCTCGGTGAAGCCGAGAGCCGCGCTCAGTGAATGAGCTGGGCTGACATATTTCTTCGCTGCGATCATGCTAGACCTCCGTCGGGTCGCGCAGCCACTCGGCGGAGAGCAGGGTGTGCGTGTGCGGTCCAAAGTAGACGACGTAGGGTTCGTCGTTTTTGAAGGCCAGGAACACGGCTTTATTGACGTCGAAGCGCTCGTCGCCGATGTTCAGCGCGAAGCTGACCGTATTCTTGCCGCCCGCCCGCACATCCAGACGGATATGCCCCTGAACCGACTCGGCCAGCCTGTCTTCAGCCTCGGCACGGAATTTTCCGGTGTGTGCTCCGACCAGGGCATAGGCGATAAGTTCAATCGCGGCAAAGAGCGTCAGCAGCACCGCAGCCCTCGAATCCACAAGCAGCACAAACACTGCCCCGAAACCGAGCAGCAGGGTAATGATGAGCATAGCGGCAGAACGCAGCCATGCCTCAACCCGAAAGCGATTGTGCTGGCGCTCGCTCAGAACCCCATCGCGGTTGGCTTCAAGATCGTATTCATCGAAGCCAATGGCCTCCGCCAAGCTCAGCGGCGGCGCGGGCTTCAGTTTCAGTTGGTCGTAGAAATCGAAGGAATGGAATCGCATGGCCTGCCCCTTCCGCCTGCCGCTTAGAAGATCAGGCAGAAGATGGCGAGCACCAGACAGAGATAGCCGCTGATAGCCGCTGCCGCTTCCCAGGCTTCACTACGAAAGCTGATACGCCCGCTGCCGAGTTCGGTCAAATTCCAG
Organism: uncultured Chloroflexia bacterium; assembly: GCA_963772595.1. GTDB lineage: Bacteria > Chloroflexota > Anaerolineae > Aggregatilineales > Phototrophicaceae > CAVYXZ01. The sequence goes on from CAVYXZ010000008.1 coordinate 256,489, forward strand.
AGCAGATCAGGCTTCGCCACCGCCACTGTGCCGTAGACGAAAAGAGGAACCGCCAGACATCGCGTGTTCATGATCTGCCTCCTGGATTATCGACCGTCGGAAGTGAATCGACTCCCCTATTATAAATCCAGTTGGTCGGGGATTAAGAGCGGTCCCCCAATGACTGGGGGATTTAGTGGATGACGAATTCGGTGGAGAGCGGGCCGATCAAACCGTCGCCATTTTTAGCGGCAATCGCCAGCCCGGCGAAGCGATCCGGCACGAATCCGTCCCAGGTGACGCTGGTATCGCCGCCGGGGACCTCAAACTGCTGCTCGTAGCGCAGGGCATTGGGCCAGCGCAGCGCCACGATATAGCCGGACGCGCCAGGGATCGGCTCCCAGACGAGGGTACGTGCCCCGTTGCCCGCATCGCGCAGGGCGATGTTCTGCGGCGGGCGGAGACCATCGGCCAGCGATGTCATCAGCGTCAGGACGGTCTGGGTGACCTGGGTGAGGTATGCGCCCTGGACAATGTCGATAGTATCGCGGTCATTGTGCTGGCGCGAGCGGTCTTCCAGGCTTTCGACCAGGCGCACGGCAGGATAGCCCGCATCGCTGAAGGACATGTGATCGCCATAGCGACCTGTACGGTCTTCGGCATCCTGGACCGTCAGGGACATGTAGGGGATGTGGTTGAGGGCGATCAGTTCGAGACTGCGGGCGGCCTGGCGCGAGGTCGAGTCGTTGGGGCCAGCCGAGAAGATGCGCATGGAATGGGCGTCAATCGCGCCGTTAGCGTCGCTTGGGCTGCCGATGATGTCCATATTAATCATGGTGTCGATGTCGAAATTGCGCGGGGCCAGGTACTGCTGGACAAAGGCGATGCTGCCCTTGCGGTTGATCTCTTCAGCGGAGAAGGCGACGAACATGATCGAGGCGCGGTGTTCGCGGAAGCTGAGGATGCGCGCGACCTCCAGCAGGGTAGCAATGCCGGATGCATTGTCGTCGGCCCCCGGCGCGATGGCACTGCCGTCCTCATAATCAATAGAGATGCTGTCGTAATGCGCGCCGAGCACGACCGTCCCGGCACCGACGTCAGTGCCGTTGATGAAGGCGACGACGTTGGCGGGCTGCGAGCTGATCCCGGCCCATTCGATCTGGAAGGGCTGCTCGAAGACCACCAAGCGTCCCTCGGACTGCGTGCGGATTTTCTCGAACTCGCTGCGGATGTACTGCTTGGCCGCGCCGATGCCCCAATCGCTGCGATCATAGCCGGAGTTCACGTGGCGGGTGCCGAAGTTTTCCAGCGTATCGACCGTCAGCATCAGCCGGTCGGTCTCGACCTGGTTGGCGAGATTGACGAGGTCGGCCTCGGCGCTGCCGGGGCTGGTGGCGGCCACCTGAGGCAGTTCTTCGGGACTCAAAGTCGCATAGCCAATGGTGGGCGGCGGCGTCGCGGTGGCGCGCGGCGAAATAGTGGGGGGATTCTCTGTCCCTGCCAGGTTGCAGGCCAGGGCGACCAGGGCCAGCCAGATCAGGAACAGCAGGCTTCGAAGGTGCGTCATGCCGCACATAGTACCACCACCCCAGCGCTCTTTCCATTGTGGGGTGGGCAGGCGTGGTTCAAGCGGTGGTCAAGCGCCGCGGCGCACATGTGGATTCGATGAAGATCAGCTATTCAGGGATTGATTCTTAAGGCTTCAGCCTGCTAAAGTAGACTATCCGCTATCACTCTGGAGCGTGCCCATGTGCAAACGGGCCTTGTTGTTGATCGTCCTGCTGGCGCTGCTGGCCGCCCCTGCCGCTGCGCAGCAAGACGCCCCCTTTGACCCGGCAGCCTGGATTCCGGCAGATTTTGCCGGTTTCGTGCGGCTTGAGGGCAGCATGGGACCGACCCTGACGGCGCTGCACCTTGCCACCCTCGTGTCGCAGTTGATGCAGCCCCAGCGCGATTTTCCGACGGTGAACTCACTGGAAGACCTGATTTCGCTGACCGAACTGGACGTGGATAACCCCAGCTTTGCCACCGACATCGTGCCCTGGCTGAGCGGCGACATTATCCTGGCTTATCAGGGCCTGGGGCGCAATCTCCAGGTGAGTGCAGAAGACGCCGTGCTCATTCTGCCGACTCGTGACATGCTGAACGCGGCCAGCGGACTCGCCCGCGTGATTCAGGGGCAGGACCTGCTGGACGAGCAAAGCTACCGCAATCAGCGCCTCTATGTGGGCGATAAGGTCACGATTGTGCTGCTGCCGCAGGCGGTTGTGATCGGTGGGACCGCGCTGGTCAAAGAAGTGCTGGATGTGCAGTCCGGCGATGCGGAGTCCCTGGTTGACGCGCCAGGCTATCAGGCGATTCAGGCGGCCAGCCCGGCCAATGCCATTGTTTCCGGTTATGTTGACGGCAAGGATGCGCTGACTCTGCTCAGCTTTGCGATTAACGCCAATGGCGACGCGCTGCCGGTGCTGTCTGCACACAGCGAGGCTCTGGCGGCTTTTCGCAGCGATACCAGCCTGGAACAGCTTCTGCTGGACGAGAAGGTCGAGCACATCGGCATCTTTGTGAGCGCGGATACCTTTGCCCAGAGCCGTCTCAACGTGACGCTGATTTTTGACGCTCCGGGTTACGATGCGCCGCTGACCGACGGCGTCCAGATCAGCAGCGATGTGCTGGATATGCTGCCGCAAAGCGCGATGGTGGTGCGCAGTGGCACGGATGCGCGTGAGATGGCCTACGACCTGCTGGTCGCGCTGCCGCTGGCGAATTTCACCGGCAAGTTCCTCAGCGCATTTCCGGTCAATGAATCAGCAGCCTCAGCCAATGATCTCTTCGACGTGCCCGATTCGACCGCGTTGGAACACGCCGTCGGCACTTTCCTCTCTACGCTCAGCAGCCAGGAAAATTACGACCTGGACAATGATCTGCTCAAGCACCTGGACGGCAGCTATACCCTGGCGATTCTGCCGCGTCCGAACGATCCGCTGCCGCCGCTGAATATGCCCTATGACATACTGCTGGTGGCCGAAGTGGATGACAGCGCAGCGGCGATGGATGGTGCGCGCCGCCTGACCCAACTGCTGCTGGCCCAGGACAGCCTGGAAAGCAGCACGGTCGGCGATTATCAGTTCGATACGCTGAGTCTGAATGCGCTGGACAAGCCGGTGCTGCATGTGGGCATGGTCGGTAATCTGCTGGTCTTCGCTACCGGTGATGCGCTGGAACAGTCGCTGAACGCCCAGCGCGGCGACGACCGCCTGACCAGCCGGGATCGCTGGCAGGATGTCAGCGGTGACTGGACTCCGCAGCTCTACGTCGATTTCCCGGCGGTCTACAACACCTTCATCCCCCAGGTGGACGTGACGCAGGTGCAGCAGTTGATCCGGCAGATGGCTGCGCAGACGCGCTACCTGGGCGAGGGCCTGTTCGAGATCGACATGACGATCACGCTGCCCAGCCTTCTAGGCTAGAAATCGCGGCAGGTAGAAGCTCAGAAAATCGAGGTCCTGGTCCGCTGCGCTTAGTGTCACCGGTTCGACATCCGGCCTCGCCAGAATCACATCGTACTGCCCCAGGCTGTGCGGACCACCGTTGAGCGCGCTGCCCTTCCCATCGGTCACGTAGAGAAACAGGTCTTCCTCCGCTTGCGGTGGAATCAGCGTCGTCTGACCACCTGCCGGGATGCGAGTCGCGCTCAGGCGTCCGCTTACGTGCTGCTGCATCGGCGAGCCGGAGCCGATCAACTGAGTCACGGTGGCGTCGCCCTGGCGTTGGGCGGGCAGGTGCGCGCGGCTGAGCTGCTGGTAATGCGGCGGCAGGCCCTGATAGTTCCGGTCGGCCACGAACCAGATTTGAATCACCCGCACGGGGCTGTCGGTGTAGTTCATCTCCATGTGCTCGATGTAATCACCGGAGAACATGCGCTGGAATTCCCCGGCTTGAATCGTGCCCTTACCGCCGGTGGTGTCCTCGTGGTACAGCGTGCCTTCCAGCACCCAGGTGAAAATCTCCAGGCCCCGGTGCGGATGCCATGTGAAGCCGTTGTGTGGCGCGATCTGCGTCATGTGGGCCGTCAGCATCCCGCTCAGGCGCTGAAGGGGACTCCAGCCGCCGACGGCGAAGTGGGAATGCAGCCAGTGAATCGGGTGAATCCAGGGGAAACGCTCCGCCGCGATGAGCTGAAAAGCGGTCGAATTCGACGAATTCCGGCTCAATCGCCGTCATTTGCAGTGGAAACATGCTCTACCCTCGTGTTTTTGGTTGATCCAAGTGTAGCGATGTTAAAGTGCGGTTTCAAGCAAGGCGTTTCATAACGTACAGAAGGTGACAAGTGACCTTGTGTGCATGATAGCATACAGGCGACAATGATGGAAATGAAGCAGGACGATGCGGTGTATATGATGGACAACCGGCCAGTAACCCAATTGAACTTCCTCTGGGAACCACTGGCAATGATCGCACTGGGATTGCTAATGATAGCATTCCACCCCCTCAACCCACTGGTCCAGCTTATCACCGGAATCGCAGGCGGCATCCTGCTTGTGTACGCCGCGATCCACGTCTTGCTGCAATGTAAAATTACCTTTAGGCGTGAGGGCGACCCCCGGCGGTTGCCCACACGCCCCCTGGTATCGCTCAGGCCGGAACCTCTTCTTCAACCAACTGCGCTTCAATTTCCAGACGAACGTCAATTTCCCTGCCAACCATAAAGCCACCGCCCTCGACAACCATATTCCATGTCAGGCCGAAGTCTTCGCGGTTGATGCGCGTCGTACCTTCGAAACCCGCGACCGTCTTGCCGTAAGGGCTGATCACCTGGCCCAGCCTGGTGGCATTGACGACCACTTCGCGCGTGACGTCCCGGATCGTCAGGTCGCCGATGATGCGGGCGCTGTCTTCGCCGGTTGGCTCGAACTCGTGTGCTTTTGAAGGTGATCGTCGGGTAGTGCTCCGTATCGAGGAAATCCGCGCTCTGCAGATGTGCATCGCGGTCTGCCACGCCGGTCGAATCCATCATGCTCACGTCGATAACCGCTTCGACCGAAGAGTCTTCGATGTGCTCCGGGTCGTAGTGCAGGGTGCCGCTGACGTTGCGGAAACTGCCGCGCACGGTCGAGATCATCATGTGCCGTGCTGCGAACCCGGCAGAACTGTGAGTGGGATCTAAAGTCCAGGTTGCCATGCCTTATCCTCCTGTATAGATGAGAACAGTCGTTAAACGGACTGTAGTCCGCTTATTGACGTATCATAGCGCAGAAACATAAGACACACATTAGAAAACGGACTACGGTCCGTTTAATTTAACAAATCATCGAGGGTCTGGTCGAGACCGGCCAGGATGCGAGGCATATCATAACCCAGCGTTTCCTGCTGGAAGTGGATCGTCTGGGCATCCAGCATGATGTAGAGCAGGTCGGCGGTGTAATCGGGGTCCGGCAGGGAGGCCGCGCGCAGCAGCAGGCCGCGAATGGTCTGCCGCCACCATAGATGCGCGGGTGCATTCAGCAGGGGAATACCGCGCTCGCGGGCCACTGTACAGAGGAGGCGGCTGTTGCGGTTCACAAAGCGAGCCACCTGGCCCAGGAACCAGTGCAGGTCCTCGACCGGGTCGCCATTTTGTTCCAACCGTCGCAGGATGTGCTGCTGCAAATCAAGCATATCCTGGTCAAGCAGGGCGTAGATCAGTTCGGCTTTGTTCTTGAAATGGCGATAGAGCGTGCCCTTGCCGACACCCGCCGCATCGGCCACCGCCGTCATGGTGACGTTCTCCAGGCCGCATTCGCCAAAGAGGCGCTGGGCTGTCTCCAACAGCAGTTCGCGGTTGCGCAATGCATCCGCTCGCGCCGGTTTTGAATTGTCTGGCAGGTGCATGTCTTCGTCCATGCGTTCGATTATAGGCTATATCCAGGGGAAATGCAGGGGTGCTCGTGCGCTCAGCAGGGCATTGATTTAATGGATCCAACCCGGAAAATTCACAATGTCCTAACGAATCTGGGGTTACAATAGCTTTAAGGAGGCCAGACCTTCCCAAGAAAGAGGTGTCGTCATGCAGAAAAACTGGACGAAGCACAACCTCCACAACAGCAATGTCAGTCAGGAGCGAGTCGAGGCGATCATGGCCGAGTTCGGCTGCTACCACAGCGCTGAAGAAGCTGAGCGCCAGACCGCGCTAGAACCCGCCACGCCGCGTCGTCCGCTGGAAACGGCCTTCCTCTGGCCGCTGCCCGACCTGGACGAACTGCGCGCGCCGCTCGTTCTGGGTTAAGGCTCCACGTTCTCCACGCTGCCCGCCGGGTCCTGAACCATCCCGGCTCTTTCCAGTACCCGCTGTGCCGTCCGCAGCATCGGGGCGTCGATCATCTGACCTTCCATCACAAACACCCCCTGTCCAGCGGCTTGATGGGCCTCGTAGGCCGTGATCAGGCGCTGCGCGGTGGCGACCTCCTCCATTGAGGGTGTGAAGCCTTGCTGAATGACCTCCACCTGGCGCGGATAAATCGCCAGCTTACCATCGTAGCCCATGATGCGCGCCTGTTCGGCATCCGCTTCCAGGCCGGGCAGATTTTCCAGGTGAACGTAAGGCAAATCAATGGCCTGCAAGCTGAAGGCACGGGCGTGGACCACAACGGCGCTGCGGGCGTAAAACACCTCCCAGCCATCAGGGGTGCGCTGCGCGCCGATGTCGCCTGCCAGATCCTCCGCGCCGAAGATCAGCGCCTCCAACCGGGTATCGCTGTCCGCGATCTCGCGCAGGTTGACGATGCCGCGTGCAGTCTCGATGATTGCCAACAGGCACAGGCTGTTGAGCGGCCAGCCGTGCCAGCTCTCGATGCTGCCTAGCAGGCGTGAGACCGCCAGTACCTGGGCCGCCGAATCGACCTTGGGCAGCACGTAGCCATCGGGGCGGAAGGGCGCGGTGGCGCGGATGTCCTGAACATACTGGCCGCCGCCGGTAATGGCATTGACGCGGATCAGACGCTCGGACGCGCCGAAATCGACGCTTTGCAGTGCCCTGGCGACGGTTTCGCGGGCCTGCGCTTTGTGTGCCCGAACGACGCCGTCTTCCAGGTCCATAATCAGCAAATCGACCTGCTGTGCCGCGCCTTTCTCGATCTTGTGTAAGTCATCGCCGGGCATAAACAGCAGCGCGCGGCGGGGTCTGTCGGTCATAGGACCTCCCGTGAACCCTGCGGCGCTGAGCGAACGTGGGATGGCCGTAGGGATTCCATTGTGGCATATTCTACCCCGGATGCTCATACTGATATAATACAATTCGTCCTGTTGTGATGAGGCCGTTTATCGTGAAATCGCGTTTCGTAGCCCTCTGTACCCTGCTGCTTCTCTTCGCCAGCCTGCCCGCCTCTGCCCAGCAAGCCTGTGCTGATCTGCCTGATTGTATCCCCGATGCGGGGCTGCCAGCAGCAGTGATTGCCGCTGTCCCTCAGTCGGGCATCCGGCCCCTGGAAGCGGACCCCGCCGTGCTCTATGACCGCACCTACAAGAAGGTGCCCGGCAACCTGGATATTTATGACGCGCCCGGCGGCAACGTGGTCGAGACGACCGGCGCGGGCTTCAGCTACGTGACCGTCTGGCAGGAAGACAACGGCTGGGCCAAGATCGACGCGGACAAGTGGGTGCCGATGAGCGCGCTCAGCGACGACGTGCTGGTCTCACGCTTTGCCGGGATCGAACTGCCCGCTGACGGCCTGGACTATCCCATTGCCTGGACGCTGCGGCATCTGCGCCCGGCGACCGTGCCCGGCGGCGATGATTCCGACCTGAACCCCTTCATTTACCGCCTGTCGCGGGTGACGCTGTACACCTATGTCGAAGTGGATGGCTACCGCTGGTATCAGATCGGTGATAACCAGTGGGTGCATCAGTTCGACGTCGCGCGCATCAACCCGATTGAACGCCCGGAAGGCGTGGACACCGACAAGTGGGTGGCGGTGGACCTCTACGAGCAGGTGCTGACCGCTTACGAGGGCGACACGCCGGTCTTCGCCACGCTGGTTTCCTCCGGTCTGCCGGATTGGCCGACCAACGAGGGTCTGTTTCACGTCTACGTGCGCTATGAACGAGCCGACATGAGCGGTGCCTACCAGCAGCCCGATTTCTACTGGCTGCAAGAGGTCCCCTGGACGCAGTATTTTGATGGCGACATCGCGCTGCATGGCACTTACTGGCACGAAGGCTTCGGCTACCGCCACAGTCACGGCTGCGTCAATCTCTCGATCACCGATGCCAAGTGGCTGTATGACTGGGCCGCCGATGCCTGGGATTTCGAGACCGCGCAGGGGATCGCCGTCTACGTCTACAGCAGTGGTGTGTACGATTGAGGGCAAGTGGGCGGACTTAGGGGGATACTCGCGGCCACGAACGGTGCAGGGGCGGCATACTTAAATTGTTATGGCGTCCGCTGTAGTGGTAGACTGAAATTGGTCGCCAGTCACAACGAGCCACGACACAGTGAGAACCAAGCATTCATTGCTATCTTCACCCGATGCGCCCGGTCACATTCCAATTAGTCAGAGCGTTCACAGCCCGGCTCGTGGCACCATCATGAAGCTCGCGGCATGGGCCGTCTTGGTTCTATTAGTCCTGGGCCTGGTGGGTTCGTGGTATGCCTGGGCGGGCGATGCCACCTGGGATGACGCTTTTATCAGCTTCCGCTACGCGCACAATCTGGCGAACGGTGATGGCCTCGTCTGGAATCCTGGTGGGGAACATACCCAGGGCTATACCAACTTTCTCTTTGTAATACTCATTGCTCTGGCAATCAAAGGAGGCATTGCGCCGATTCTTGCGGCCTATGCGCTGAATACACTGGGCTTACTGCTGATCGTTGTCACCCTGGGACTGCTGGCCGAAACCCTGCTGGATAGACGTCGATGGGCATGGATTCTTCCCCCGCTGGCCCTGATCTTTCTACCGTTGGTGCGGTATCACATGGTCACAGGGATGGAAACCGTCTTCTGGACCGGGCTGGTGTTTACGGCCATTCTGTTCGCTCAGCGTGGAAGTCGCCGTGCGAAAAGTCTCTACCTCTATGCCAGTCTCGCGCTGTTTTTCCTGGCTACGCTGACTCGGCCCGAAACGGTCATTATTGTGATACTGGTTCTGCTGTATCTGGTTGTCAGCCTGTCACCGCCCATGCGTCTGCATCTGGTGGCAGCCACCTGCGTGACCGGGGCAGCAGGCTTAGCCTACCTGTACTGGGCGAACAGGTATTTCCCGGATTTTCTGCCGAACGCCTTTTACATCAAGGTCTCACATCCCGGCGCTTTGCCCGGCCTGAGCTACGTTGTCGATATGCTCAGATACTTCGCCGTCGTGCCTCTGACCTATCCCGGTCTCGTTGGCCTCTGTCTTATCCCTCGGAAGCAGTGGCGGAAGCTCCTGCCTTATGCCAGTGTGTTGAGCCTGACCGGATTCTACATCTTTGTGCAGCCTTTGATGGGCTACGGCTACCGGTTTCTTTTTCCGGTCGTGTGCCTGATTGAAGCTGGCATTGGGATAGGCGTGACTGTGCTGCTGCTGCGTTTATATCGTCTCCTGTTCCAACGGCCCAGAGTGCTGCGCGGTCTGCTGGGCCGGGCAGGGGGGCTTGTCGTGTTATCCGTGAGCCTGGCCTTCCTCGCCTTGCATTTCCTGAGCGGTGGCTACATCTTCTGGCTGGAGGCCCAGGCGAAAGATCAACCCGTACCCTTCGATAACTTAGCCACGATGGGCCATCTCCTGAGCGAGGTGGATGGTATTGAAAACGTTGTGGTCGCCTTCGGAGACGCCGGGAGAGTTGCCTACTATTCCGGGTCGCAGTTTCTGGATGTGGTGGGCCTTAACGAGAACACGATTGCGCGTGAGGGCAATCAGGCGGGTGCGGACTGGGTGATTCAGTATGTGCTTGACCAGCGGCCTGACGTGATCGGTTTCTATACCGATCAGGACGGTAAAGTCTACCAGGGTGCCCATGGCGTATTAGGTACTGCTTATTATGATCTCTACACGTCGTCAGAATTTCAGGCGCACTACAGTTATTCAGGCGGTATTTATTCCCACTGGGGTGACCTTTACGCGCAGTTATTTGTCCGCAGCGAGTCCCCTCACGCGGTGGCCTTGTTCGACAAGATTCAACAAGCAGCCGACACGGTCGAGTTGGGTACGCTGCACCCGTAAACCAGCGGCTAGTTACACGCGGCAGTTGAGGTCCTGAAGACAAAATCCGCTTCCTCGCGGACAGTGTACTGCGGCAGCGCTTCCCCGGCGGCCATGTGCTGGAGTCCGTCGATCGCGGCAGCGCCCAGTGTTTGATACGGCGGTGCGAGGGTGGTCAGGGACATCTGCGCGGCCAGCGGCAGGTCATCGAAGCCGATAACGGAGTAATCCACAGCCGCCTTCAGGCCCAGGGTTTGCGCGGCTCGCATCGCGCCAATTGCCATCAGGTCGCTGGAGGCGATGATCGCGCTGGGCCGGGGGTCCTGCTGTAAGAGATGCAGCCCAGCGTCGAAGCCGCTGTCTTCCAGGAAATCGCCGTGATAGACTAGCGTTTCGTCGTAGGGAAGATGGTGCTTGTCCAGGCCCGCCCGGTAGCCCTCGTAGCGCTCGATGGCATCATTGTGCTGCATATAACCGGTGATGAATCCGATCCGCTGGTGCCTGAGCGTGACCAGATGATTGACTGCGCTGACGATGCTCTTGTGGTTGTCGATTTGCAGCAGCAGCACCTCGCTCAGGTCCGCGCCTTCTTCAAAGCTGAAGCTGGCAATCGGCATCTCATAGTGGCGGCAGGCCTCCAGCGTCTTGGCATAGAAATGAGGCGACAGCAGCAGGACGCCGAAGATGCGGGGATCGCTGATGAACCTGGAGAAGCCTTCGAGTGTTTCGTCTTCGGGCACGTAGATTTTGAGGCCAATCTGAGCCGCGCGGGTGACTTCGGTCAGGTTCGAGACCACCGCGTCGATGTATTCATTGACGAATCCGGCGGCGATGACCCCTAATATTTTCTGATCCAGCCAATCCTGTTTCGGCTTAAAATCATAGTCCAGTTCTTTCATCGCCCACAGGACACGGTTGCGCAGCAGCCGGTCCACGCCGTCTTGCTGGAACATGACCTGCGCCACTACCCTGACATCCACGCCTGCTTTTTGCGCAATATCCTGGACTGTGACCTGGCTACTCATAATTAAATCTCGTTATCTATGGAACGTTTTATTAATCGCATTCTAAACCCACCTAAGGGGCTTGAACGTTAAGAAATAGTAATACGGACGCTGGACATCAATGCTCAGCGCCCACTGGTTAGACTTGTATCGGGGCCTAGTTTTCGAGGAGTTGATAGGCGTTGGCCGCGTAGTCATAGGCGCTGCCGGCGACCGGTTTCTGTGCGACCGATGCTGTCGTCAGGGCAGTATTGACCTTCTCGCGCAGGTTGATAACATCGCGGTCGTTAGGCTCGAAGATGCTCGCCTCGTCCAGCAGCAGTTTGGCAATCGAGAGGTGTGCCGGACTGCGGCTCAGCAAACCGGCCAGTTCGACTATGGTACTGACCACCAGCGATTTATCGTCGCCTTCATAGGCCAGGTGCAGCGCCTGTCGATAGCGCAGCACGGCCTGCCCCAGGTCTTCCGCCTGAACACAGGCATAGGCCAGATTGACGAGATGATCGGCTTCTTCCTGCTTGTCGCCGACCGCGCGGGCGATATGCAGCGCCGAGGTATGGAAGCGCATCGCCTCCTGCCAGCGGCCCTGATCGCCGTAAGCCGTTCCCAGGCCGCCCAGGACCTTGCCCTCGTAATCCGCCTTTTCCTGCGTGCGGAAGAGCGACAGCGCCTGCTCCCAGGTCGCACTTGCGCCTTCGGCATCGCTGTTATCCAGCTTGGCGTAGCCCAGTTTGTAGAGGATGATGGCCTCGTTCTGTGCATCGCCGCGCTGCCGCGCAATCGTCAGGGCCTGTGTGTAGGCCGTATCCGCCGCCGCGCTCTCGCCCAGGTCCTGGCGCGCATCACCCAGGGTGATGTACATGTGCATCCGCGTATCGTCGTCGCCCAGGCTTTGCGCCAGCTTGATGCCGCGCGTGGCGTGGAGGATGGCCGCCTGCGCACTGTCCGTCTTGACCAGCAGGGTCGAGAGCGAATCGAGCGCTTCCAGCAAATCCTCGTCTTCGTCGTCATCGTCGTAAAGGGCGATCATCTCGGAGTAGCTGACGATAGCCTCGTTCTGCTGGCCTTGATCGACCTGAGCCTGAGCCATCGCCTTCAGTAACTCGATCTGGCGTTCACGGTCGCCGCTGCTCTTGGCCTGGGCCAGCGTCATGCGCAGCCGGTCTACCTCGCTGACCTGAGCGGCTGTAACCGCGTCTTCATCCTCATCCGGGACCTCCGGGATGAACGCGCCTGCGAAGTCGTCGTCCTCGTCTTCGTCCTCTTCGTCATCATCCAGGTCGAAGACGTCGTCTTCCTCGTCCTCAGCTTCCAGTTCATCATCGAAGTCGAAATCGTCTTCTTCGTCGAAGTCCTCGTCGAAATCGTCCTCCTCTTCGTCTTCCAATTCATCGTCGAAGTCGAAGGCGTCTTCTTCGTCCTCTTCGTCGTCCCCTTCGAGGAAACTGAGGTCCTGCTGTTCGAAGCCCGCCGAGGCCGGAAAGGCGGTGGTGGACATCGATGCCATGCCGCGCAGCCGCAGCAGTTCGTAGACATAGCCGCATTCGTGGACGAAATCTCCGGCGTAAGTCATGGCCTGGACAAGCTGGCTGGCGACCGAGGTATCGTTATCGTCCGCCGCCCACTCGCTGACGGCCAGAAAGTTATCCATCATCAGCGCCATGTGCTGGTAAGCCGAGTCGCTGGCCTGGCCGCCGTACTGGTTGGCGTAGTCGATGAGGGCATCGCGCAGCTTGACTTGCAGGTCTTTGAGGCGCTGCTCTCCGGCCAGGGTCTGGGCAAATTTGTGCGTGAGTGAGTGCAGACGATAATAGGCCAGGCCGTAGCGCGGCACGCTTTCAATCAGGTGCTGAGCCGCCAGCATCCGCATGACCTGCTCGATGGTCTCCTGCGGCGCGTTGCCGACCTTGCTCAGCAGTTCCGCCGAGGCTTCCCCTTTGAAGGTCGCGCCCAGCATGAGAATCAAGCCCTGCAAGGCGCTGTTCTGGCTGCGAAAAGCCGCTGTCAGCGCCAGGAGCGAAGGAGCCGCCTGCTGGTAGCCGGGAATTTGTGTCAGGGTGGTCCGGTACTGTGCCGGAGTCTGCTTGATGGCGCGCGCGCTGGCTGCGGCCAGGGTAATCGCCATCGGATTATTGCCCAGCATCTCGACCAGGGCATCGACATCGGCATCCGGCGCTTCGGGCATCGCGGCCACCTGCTTGAAGAGCGCCGCTGCATGTCCCGCTTCAAGGGCTTCGAGCTGCTCGCTGGTCCAGTTCTCGCCCGCGAAGGGCTGCTGATTGACCAGCAGAACCGGCAGTTTATCGGCACAGCGGTTGATAAAGGCCTGGACAGTGACTTCGTTGAGCGTGCCATCCAGGACGATCAGCGGTTTGTGGCTGGTGAGCGTGCTGGCGGCAGCGCCAATCATGCTCTGCGGGTTCTCGCTGATGCTGATCTCGCGCACGCCATAGGCCCGCCCAACGCGGACAATCAACTGCTCCAGCGAGGCGTTATCGACGTTCATCCACAGCACACCGCCCGGTTGTTCGGTGTAGGCGGCGGCCAGGGTAGCAGCCAGAGCTGTCTTGCCGATTCCTGGCGCACCGTAGATCAGAAAGGGTTTGTTTTCGCGCAGGTGGGTGTAGATCCGGGCAATAACCGCGTCGCGTCCCACCAGCTTCTGAGGCAGCTGGACCGGCAGCGCGGCGGCTTCCTGGGCAGGCGCTTCATGCGAGGTGTAGTCAGCCATAGCTCACCATTCTTGATACTTCCGCACAGACTCCTAATGAGTATAGCATCGGCCTCTGCTCAGCGAAAATTCTAAGCATCGGGCGGGGGCACCGGCAGGTCCTCGACTGGTGTGTCTTTCCACTTTTCGCCTTCTTCGACCAGCATCACCGGGATGCCGCTGCGAATCGGGTACTTGTATCCCGAATCCGCGCAGACCAGCCAGCAGTCCTTGACCAGTTCCAGACGGCCCGGATCATCCCCTTTGTCGGTGTAATGCACTGCCACCGGGCAGCGCAGAATCTCCAGAAGTTCGGCGTCAATTGGCGAATCGCTCATGTGGTCCCCCATCGTGTAGGTCCAGGCATTAACCTCAGCCCTAAATCCCCTCTCCATTATGGCGAGGGGACTCTCAAAGCCGTCGTGAGCCGCTTTGCTCCCCTCTCCAACGTGGAGAGGGGTCGGGGGTGAGGTCAAACAAGAAATCGGCTTATTGGTGCCTAGAAGTATAGTCCGCCGTGCAGTGCCAGTCAATCAGCCGGATAGGCTAGGGCGATTCATCGACCGTGTGCGATTTAGGCGGGGCATAGGTGGTCACACTGAAAGGGATGGCCGCGCTGGTCTCGGTCGTACCATCGGCCAACCGAGCCTGCGCCAACAGTTCGTAATCGCCCTGCGAGAGAGTCCACCACAGCGCCCAGGGAGCCTCGTGGACCGTGCCCAGGGTTTCGCCGTTCATCAGGTAGGTGACGGACTGCGTGCCAGGCGGTGTGCCGACGGTCAGGCGGATGCGCTGCTGATCGAGCGGGAGCTGCGGCGAAATCTGGAATATGGTGTAAGGGTCCGGTTCCAGCAGACGCAGGCCTTCGCTGTGGTCAGGAGCCTGGACGACGGCCCCCGGCGGCGGCTGTTCGATGCCGTTGCGGATGGCCCAGTCGCGCGCCTCCTGCGGCAGCACCATGAAGACCTGATCGCGGCGGCGTTCCGGCGGTGTGCTGTCGTCGGCCAGACGACCCGTCTGCGTGTCGATGCTCAGCGTCTGATAGATATTGTCGTACTCGGTCGGCTCGGTGCCTTCGATGAACCATTCCAGGCGGCGGTGGGTGCAGGACGGGGTCGGCAGCAGGCCGCTGATGGCGCAGACCTCCTTCTGAATCAGGCCGGGCGGGCGCGTGAAAGCTGTCTCCGGCTGGCCCAACAGCACCCGGCGCATGAACTGGTTCCAGATCGGCCCCGCGCCGGTGATTCCGGTGGCGTCGATCATCGCCGTATTGTCGGCGTTGCCCACCCAGACGCCCACCACCAGATTAGGCGTGTAGCCCATCACCCAGTTATCGCGGAAATCGGTGGTCGTGCCGGTTTTGGCCGCGGCGGGACGGCCAATATCGAGCGCGCTGTTGGTGCCAAAGGACGGAATGCGCGCCTGCGGATCGCTCAGAATGCTGTTAATCAGGAAGGCGACCCGTTCGTCGAGCACGCGGGTATCGAGCTGGGGCGGCTGCCACTGGTACAGCGTCTGGCCGCTGCGCGTTTTGACGCTCAGTAGATAGGCCGGGGTAACGTGATAGCCACCGTTGGGGAAGATGCTGTAAGCCTGGGCCATATCCAGCAGCCGCACCTCGCCGCCGCCCAGCGTGATCGAGAGATCGACCTGGGTGTTATCGGCCAGCGAGGTCAGCCCGGCATTGGCGGCCAACGCGACCATAGTCGGAATGCCGACGCTGTCCAGGGCGATCACCGCCGGAATGTTGTAGGACGAGGCCAGGGCCTCGCGCACCAGCACCGGCCCGTGCTCGACCAGACCGAAGTTCGAGGGCGTGTAGCTTTCCAACTTGCGCGTGATGAAAGGCGTCTTGACGTCCAGCATCATGGTGGCCGGGGTCCAGGGATGCTCGCGTTCGGGGTTCATGGCGGTGGCATAGGTGAAGGGCTTGAGCGCGCTGCCGGGCTGGCGCAGGGCTAAGGCGGCGTTGACCGCGCCAGCAATCGAGTCGTCAAAATAATCCGGGCTGCCCAGCATGGTCAGGATCTGGCCGGTGAAGGGGTCCATCGCCACTAGCGCGGCGTTATGCGCGTTGACCGGGACGCGCGTCCCCGGCGGCGGATGATTCAGGGCGTCCAACTGGCGGTTGACGATGTCCTGCGCGATCTGGGTCCAGTGCAGATCGACCGTCGTCACCACGTCCAGACCCTCGTGATAGAGGGCGTCGCCATAATCGCGCTCCAACTGCTTCCATACGGCCATGACGAAATGCGGTGCTTGAATCGGGAAGCGCGTGGCGGCGAATTGCAGTGCGTCCTGCTGCGCCTCGTCCGCTTCAGCCTGTGAGATGTACTCGTGATTGACCATCAGACGCAGCGTGTTCTGCTGGCGATCTTTGGCCGCGTCCAGGTTGCTGAGCGGGTCGTAGAGCGCCGGGTTCTGGATCATCCCGGCCAGCAGTGCGCATTCGGCCAGCGAGAGGTCCGCCGCGCCTTTGGCGAAGTAGGCCCGCGCCGCGCCCTCGATGCCGTAGGCCAGGTTGCCGAAATAGACCTGGTTGAGATAGAGCGTCAGGAGCTCGGCCTTGCTGTAGGTATTTTGCAGGCGAATCGCCAGGATGCTCTCGCGCAGCTTGCGTTGGAGGCTGCGCTCGGTGCGCTGCTCCGGGTCGAGCAGGGTGTTGCGCGCCACTTGTTGGGTGATGGTGCTGCCCCCAGCCAGGATCTCGCCGCCGCGCAGGTTGATCCACAGGGCGCGGGCGATGCCTTCAATATCCACGCCAGGATGGCTGTAGAAGTTGGCGTCTTCGGTAGCGATGACCGCATCGACACAGTGCTGCGGGATGCTCGCCAGCGAGATCGCCGTATTACGTCCGCCTTCGGAGGGCAGAATCTCGTAGAGCAGCGCGCCGTTGCGGTCGTAGATGCGCGTCGAGGGCAGGGCCAGCCCGGCATCGAGCGCTTCAATCGGCGGCAGATCGACAAAGAGCCACTGGTAGACGAAGATGCCGCCCACCAGCAGGAGCAGTGCCAGCACCAGTACAAGCTTTTTCCACCGCGATAGCTTACGCAGCCGTTTCATGATGTTCATTGTAATCGAAGGGTGAGCCTCAATGCAGGGCACGTACCCGGTACTCGGCGCGGACGCTGAAGCTGGCGAGGAAGCCACCTACGAAGACGCCCAGCCAGTTCGCCAGCAGATCGGCCAGGGTGGACATGCGCCCAACGACGAACCACTGGAACAACTCGGTCGTGGTGCCCAGCATCAGCACAGCGCTCATCGTCATCAGCAGCGCCAAGCGCCAGCGGAACCACTGGCACAGCGCCTGCCAGACCAGCAGCGTCAGCAGGCTGAACATGCAGATGTGGCCGACCACGCTGGAAAATTCGGTCCCGCCGAACCAATGCGACACGATGCTGACCGGCGGCACGTGGCCGGGCAGAGTCGTCAGCAGCAGGACGGTGATCGCCCAGGCCACCGCTGCCAGCCAGCGCAGCAGTGACGGCCAGTGATGCGGCGGGTATGGGGTATGGGATAAATTCCGCAATATGCTTTCCTCACGATAGACCGATAACGCTCTCGTATCTCAGATCACGCAGGGATGGCACCGACCTGCTGCATCATCTTCAGCGTATCGAAGCCTTCCCATTCCTCGGCAACCTGATCGTTCTCGATGCGAAACAGTGAAATACCCATGATCTCAATCTTGTTGCCGCTGGGCGGTATGCCCATCATCTCGCCCAGGTGCGTTCCTCGGGAGACCCAGCGCACCGCCACCCGGTCGCCCACCGCAAAGACATCTTCGACAGTGAGGTGAACATCGGGGTAGGCACTGCGGTAGCCGCCCACCAACTGCTTGAACTGCGCAGGCCCGGTCACCTCCATCATCGGCAAATGACCGGCGTAGTCTGGCGCAAAGACCTCATCGCAGACGTCCAGGTCGCCCTCATTCCAGATTTCCAACCAGATTCGGCTGACAAGCGCCATGTTTTCCTGTATCGCCTCGTCCTCATGTTCTGGCGTTAACTCACCGCGCCAGATGCGATCCGCATAAAGATCCTGTGTGTGTCCTGTCATTCCAACACGCTCCTTTTCAATGGCCTGTATTTGCAGGATATAGAATTGAGCATGTTGACGGTAGTGAGGTTCCTCCTGTATTGGAATCGGGCACCATGAACTAACCCACTGTAGCCGCCTGCGCTGAAGGCTGCGTGACGGGCCGCCGCTGTTTACCCTACGCCGCATCACAATAAAAAAACCCGCCAGCGTGAGGCTGACGGGTCTGCTTTGAGTTTTTTTCAGGTTTAGCTGGGGAGCGGTTCCTGAGTGACATCCGGTTCCGGCTTTTTGGGCGGCGGTTGGTCGTTCGGCGGCTCGCGCTGGATGCCGACCGACGAACTACAGACCGGTTGGCCGTTCAACAGGGCCTCGACCGTCACCGTAAAGTCGAAGTCAAAGCCGAGGACCTTGCTGCTGGTATCGAGTGTCACATTGGTGACATCCGGGCCAACAGTGGCCGAACTGGTGCCGTGCGGCCCGCTGATGCTGGCACGGTAGCCGCCCACGTTGCCCCCGGCAGGATCCCAGTAGATCGTCTGCGAAGGATAGCCGATACCGTCCAGCGGTGAGGTCAGCTTGAAGGGCGTGCAGTCTACAGCCACCGGCGGCGGATTATCGACGACAATCGGCGTCACATCGAACAGCGGATAATCCACCGGGCCTTGTGCCCCACAAACGACCGTCAGCACCTGGCCGACATAAATGGTCGGTGTGGTCAGCGCGTTTTGCTGGGCAATGGCGTTGACGGTGGTGTTATAGGTCAGCCCCAGGCTGTAGAGCGTGTCGCCCCGGTTGACCACGTGGTTGACGACGGTCCCGGCGGGGCAGGCGTCGGTATTAATCAGGGTGACGTTGCTCCCACCCAGGTTGAGTGTCGCGCCGCCCAGGCCGAGGTTCTGGTAAGCCAACAGCACCGTCTGCGCCCAGGCCAGTTCTTCATCGGTCATGGGTACAGGGTCCGACCAGGTACAATCCGGGCCGACATCGCCGAAGTCTTGATCCAGGCAGCGCATGGTCGAGGTCCCCGGCGGCACATCCTGTTCATTCTCAGTGTCGGGGTCCAGGACCACGTTACCGTGAATAGTGAAGACCTGGATTTGATCGCCCGGCTGCACGATCTTAATCATGATAAGCGACCCCATACGAATGTGGACGCCGTTTGCGGTCAGGTCGATACTGATGCCTTCGGGACTCTGAATCGCCAGCAGCGAGGGCGCTTCGTTGCAGCTCAACGCGCCAATCGATGTACTGACGTGGAAAGCCTGCATGGGGGACTGCTGCTGGCCGGTCAGGGCCGGGAGATCGCCAATGTTGGCGTCTGATTGCACTGTTTCGATACGGATCCAGCCAACCCCCCGGTCGGTCAGCACGCGCAGCCAGTCACTATCAGCGCTTTTGGCGTCAGCAGAGGCGGTGCCGCCCGCGTTCAAGGTGAGCAGCACGTTGCTGTTCGTCTGAGGCAGACTGAACACGCGCGTATCGCTCTGGACAGAAATAGTCACCGGCTGGGCAGGGACGAAAGCATCCTCTGGCGCGACCCGGTTTTGGACTTCAGCATCGCCCATAAGCATGTAGACGGCGGCCTGACCCGGTAGGGCGTTGGGGACATTGGCCTGCACATTCATCACGGCGATCCCCCACAGGTCCTGAGTCAGATCCAGCGGATGGGTGGCGATGGTTTCTAACTGGGCAATCCCGGCCCGGTCTGCCGGGGTATCGAAGAACCCGGACAGCGCTTCATCGATGAAGGTCGAATCGACCCGGTTGAAGCCATAACAGGCGCTGTTGCGGTCCATATCGGTGCAGTTATCGCCCATGTCTTCGAGGGCTGTTTCGACCAACGCAGGGCAACTGTTATCCTGCGCCTGGGTGACTTCTGTGCGCCCGAATATGACGATACAGCTAAGAAGAAGAGCTAAGAGGAATAAAAATCGCAGACGCATGAGGTCCCCCTTTAACCAGATGGGCATAACGCTATTTAGTATTATGGAGTATAGCATAAGCTAGAAAAAAGCGCAGAAAGATACCTTGTAAGGTATGGCCTAGAACTCGAAGTCGTCCAGTGAGATCTGGCCGATAGCTTTCTTCTGTTTCAGGACGCGGTAGGCGATGGTGATGTCGCTGCGGCCTTTGGTTTTCTCCGGTACGAAGGCTTCACATTCGAAGTTCTCCTGCACCAGGTCATAGGTCGCCTGACTGATGACGATCTCGCCACCCTTCGCGTTGCCTTCGAGAATCTTGCTGATGTCGGTCGCTTCGCCGATAGCAGCAAACTCTTTGCGCTCCGGGCTGCCCACGTTGCCCAACACGGCCTTGCCGGTGTGGATGCCGATGCCGTAGAACAGGCACTGCTCCGGCGGCATGACCTCGTGCAGGGCCATCAGGTCGCGCACCAAAGCCATCGCGCCGCGAACCGTGCGCACCGCATGATCTTCCTGGGGGTTCAACTGCGTGTTGTACAGGCCGGTTACCGCATCGCCGAGGAACTTATCAACCACACCGCCGAACAGGCTGATCGCGTCGGCAGCCAGGCTGAGATACTTGTTGATGATCTCCATCAGCGCTTCGGGTTCCAGGTATTCGCTGAAGGTTGAAAATCCGCGCACGTCCACCGAAATCGCGGTGATGATCCGCTCCTCGCCGGTCACGCCGGTCACGTCGATGCTGCGCAGATGGTTGACCAGAGCAGTGGGCAGGTAGCGCCGTGCTTCGGAAAGCTGCTCCTCGCGCTGGAGCAAATCGGTGAGGTCATCCAGCACGATGGCGACGCCTTGAATCGCGCCGGTGGAATTGCGCAGCGGGCTGAGCACGATATTGATCTGCCGCTGGCCCCGGTCACCCAGTACGGGCGTTAATTGCAGGGTCTTCTGCTCGCCTTTTTTGCGCACCGACTCCATCGCCGGGTTCACTTCGCTGACCAGTTCAGGAGGCATCATCGCGCTCAGCGGCTGCTCTTCGACCTCTTCCGGCTGCATCCCGAAAATAGCAGCCCCAGCCTGATTACAGGTGTTGATGAGACCGCCGTGATCGACCGTGATGACGCCGCTGACAATCGACCCCAGGATGTTGCTGAGCAGATCGCTGTTTTCGCGCAGTTCGGCCAACTGGGTGCGGGCCGCTTCAAAGAGGCGCGCGTTTTCGATGGCGATGGCGGCCTGATGGGCGAAATCAGCCAGTTGGTCCAGGTCGTTCGGCTTGAAGACAGCCACCATAATGCGATTATCACAGCAGACCACGCCGATGATGTTATCGCGCACCGTCAACGGCACCGCCATAATGCTGCGCAGGGAGAAGCCCATCACGCTCTTCTTGTCCTGGTAGCGCGGGTCGTTGGTGGCGTTATCCGTAATCAGGGGTTTGCCGCTGGTCATCACGTCGTTGAGGATCGTGTGACTGACGGTGAATTCGCTTTGGGCCAGTTCCGCCTGATCTGCCCCACGCGCGATCTTGAACTCCAGTTCGTCGGTATCGCGGTCGCGCAGCATGATAAAGCCGCGTTCCGCCCCACTGAGCTGGATCACGGTGTCCATCACGCGCCTGAGGACCTCGTCGGTCTCATGGATCGAATTGATCATTTCGATGGTTTCGGCCAGGGCGCGCAAATGCCGCAGTTCCTGGTGCAGCGCAGTTGGTTTCGTCGGCCAGCGCCTCGACGCCATGTTCCATAGTGCGCCAGGTCTCTTTGGTGCTGGAGGGCAGAGTCATGCCGTAGCCGTTGAGAATGTCCTGCTGGCGCTTCAGGGTGTCGCTCAGTTCGTCGAAGTGCCGTTTCAAGACCCGGATTTCCGCTCGAAGGGTCTCTTCACGAGCGTCAATTTTGGCCGTCTCGTCAGTCGTCATCGCGTGCGAATACCTCGAAAATATTAACTGGCTGCTGCCGCCCTTTGACGGTCACGGCTCCCCGCGCTTCCAGCCGCAGGTCATCCAGCGAGAGGACCCCGGAATGCTGCGCGATGTGCTCGCGCAGGGGTTCGCTTATCAGGATCTGGCCGTCAGTAGCCGTTTCCTCAAGCCGCTTGGACAGGTTGATGCTGTCGCCGATGGCGGTGAAATCGCGGCGGATGTCGCTGCCGACGTTGCCCAGCGTGGCGATGCCGGTGTGCATTCCGATGCGGTAGAAGTGCGGGTCCGGGTTGATCCCCTGCGCCTTGTACAGCTCGACAAAGGCTTTGCGAATCGCCAGCGCTGCCTGCACGCCGCGCGCTGCATGGTCTTCCAGCAGGTTCAACTGGGAATTGAACAGGCCCATAATCTCGTGGCCCATGTATTTGTCGATCAGGCCGCCGGCCTCGTGGATGCAGTCGGTCGCTGCGGCCAGGTAGACGTTGAGCATCTCCATAATCTGTTCCGGGCGCACGTTGGCGGGGAAGCTCGACAGGGAGCGGACATCCACGTAGAGACAGGTCGTCTCGTGGCGTTCGCCGCCCAGCGCGATCCCGGCGATGGTATGGATGTTATCGACCAGATTCGGTGGCAGATAGCGCCGCATCAGCCGCAGCATCTCGTCGTTTTCGCGCTGCTTGGTCAGGTCGTTGAGGACCATCGCCATACCCTGCATGTGATGTTCACCATCCTTGATCGGGCTGATCTGGATGTTGACCGACAGATGCCCCATGCTCGGATTATTGATGTCTACATCAAGGTCCTGGTTGTCGCTGGTCTCCCGGACAGCCTGCAAGCAGGTGGTCAGATTCTCGCTGCTGGTGGCCGCCGCCATCACCGTAGCCAGCGGTTTGCCGATCACCTCACTCTCTTTGCAATCCAGGATGCGTTCTGCCGCCGGGTTGCAGATAGTGATCGCGTCGTCCTCGTCGGTGGTGATGACACCGCCGCCAATCGAGGCGAAGATGTTGTCCATCAGTTCTTTCAATTCGGCGATGCTGTTCAGGTTCTCCTGCACCCGCGCGAAGAGGTGCGCGTTGCCGATGGCGATGGCCGCCTGGTGCGCAAAGGCCGTCAGAAGCTGTTCGGCCTCCGGCGTAAAGAGACCGGCCCGCAGCCGGTTATCGACGTAGACTGCGCCGATGATGTCCTGCTTATGCTTGAGCGGCACGCACATCACCGACCGCAGATTCTGCGCGGCGACGGTGTTGTTATCGGCGAAACGCGGGTCGGCCCCGGCGTTGTTGGTCATAATCGATTCGCCGGATTCCAGCACCTCGCGGATGATTGTGTGGCTGCCCTTGAATTCCGGGGCCTGTTCGTTGTCCTGATCCGGGGCGCGCGCGATGCGCACATCCCAGCTTAATTCAAAGGGATTCGCGTTGGTGAGGATAATGTAGCCGCGCTCCGCGCCGGTCAGCGTAATCACGCGCTCCATCGCTTCGTTCAACACGGCGTCCAGGTCCAGCGACGAATTAATCTGCTCGGAGGTCCCGGCCAGGGTGCGCAGCAGGTCCAGCGTCGTGGTATCCTCGGTATAGCGCGCTTCCAGCCGCTTGAAATCTTCGTCGATGACTTTGAGCATCTCGAAGACATCCGACAGGTGCGTGATCCCGCGCACGGTCAGGATTTCCTGCTGAACTCGCAGCAAATCTTGCAGTGCCTGGGTTTGCGCTTTAAGCTGTTGCAGCAGCTCAAGCGGCGTGTTCTCCATAGTTCTCTCCCGCGGCCTGTCCATGTTCATGCTGATTATAGCGCCTGCCTGACAATGCCTAAATAGGACTCCGAGTATAACTATATAGAGTAGCATGATTTCAGGTCAAGACAAAATTGAGGCGAAGTCAGCTTGAATGAATGCCCGGTATCCGCTGGGGCCTGACTTATGCTATGATGGAATTGTGCAGGATGTTTCAGGTGTCAGGGTGATTATGACCGAACGAGCCGACCCCCTGAATTCAGAATCGGTCCAGAATTTCCTGAAGGCGATTTTTACCCTTCAGCAGGAAACGGACCGCGTTTCGACTAATGCGCTGGCCGAACGGTTGGGTGTTCAGGCTCCCTCGGTGACGGATATGGCTCAGCGGCTGGAGGCTGCCGGGCTGGTGAATTACGAGCGCTACCGGGGCGTGACGCTGACTCCGGTGGGCGAGGAAGCGGCCCTGAAGATTATCCGGCGGCACCGCCTGATTGAACTCTACCTGACCGAAGAATTGAATTATGAACTCTACGAGGTTCACGCCGAGGCTGAACGTCTGGAACACGCCGTGTCGGATCGCTTTATCGAGGCGATCAACCAGCGCCTGGGCAATCCGGACCTGGACCCGCACGGCGACCCAATTCCCACTGCTGAGGGCGTGATTCTGCGCCGCGAACTGGTCCCGCTGAGCGAATGGCCGCCGGACAAAAAGGCCACCGTCTCGCGTATCCGGGCGATCAACGACGAAATGCTCCTGCACATGGGCGAACGCGGCATCAAGCTTGACGCGCAGGTCGAGATCACGGCGCGCGATCCCTTCGACGGTCCGCTGACGATCATGGTCGATGGGACACAGCAGATCATCGGGCATAACGTCGCCGCCTGTATTCTCGTAGAGGCATGACAGAATCTGTCTATATGTTGGATGCTCGTAGAGGAGGGTCTCAGACCCTCCCCTACACACGATACCCAGGCCATGGGATGACGCTGTTGACTGGCGACTATCGACTAAAGACTATTGACCATCGACTTTCCCCATGAAAATCCTTTTTGTCGCCGCGCTGCACCACCCGGCAGAGCTTCAGGCAGCGATTGCCAGTACGCCCGCCGGGGAGACCGCGCCGCTCTTCCCGCCCAGCATGTCCCAATATTTCTGGGAGCGGGCACTGCGCCGCCGGGGCCATGACCTGGCTGTCTTCTATCGCAACCTGCCTGCCAGCGGTCAGCTTCGGGCGCATCATCACCGCGAAGGATTGACGCCGGAGAAAGTCCTGACGGCCCTGTCGCAGCGCATCCCACCCGCCATCAACCCGGAATACCGCCGCCGCAACGCGAAGCTGCTGCATCAGGCGCAGGACTTCAAGCCGGATGTGCTGTGGCTGGTGGGCGATAACACCGTCATCACGCCGGAGACGCTGCGGGCCATCAAAGAGTCGACCGGCTGCACCCTGGTTTACGCCAGTGGAACCTCGCCGATTGTCTTCTCGCGGCCCATCGAGCGCGAGGCCGCGCCGCTGTATGATCTGGTGCTGGTCAACGATTATTATCACGGCATCCAGTGGCTGGAACTGGGCGCACAGCGGATGGAATGCCTGCCCATCTCGGCGGTGGACCCCGATTTTCACCATCCCTATCGAGCCAGCGACCTGCTGAGCGCTGCGAGGTCGCCTTCGTCGGCACGCTGGTCCCGGCCCGGCTCTACAGCCGCCGCGTGGAGACCCTGGCTGCGCTGCGCGATTTCGACCTGGGGGTCTGGAGCGTCCATGAGGTCCCGCCCGTGCTGCGTCCCCTTCTGCGCGGCCCGGCCCTGGGCGAGACGATGCTGCGGGCGCTTTGCGCAGGTCAGATGACGGTCAACACACACGGCAACTTCATGCTGTACGGCGGCAATATGCGGCTGTTCGAGGCGGCGGGGGTGGGTGTGCTGCAACTGACCGAGGATCTGCCCGGCGTCCGCCAGTGGTTCACGCCGGGCGAGACGGTCGTCACCTATACGGACGTAGACGATCTGAGCGCCAAAGTGCGCTACTATCTCGATCACGATGCCGAGCGCGAGGCCATCGCCCAGCGTGCCCGCGAGCACGCCTACGCGCATCACAGCTACGAGCAGCGAGTGGATGCCTTCGAAGCCCTGCTGGCGAAAACGCTTTAGTATCTTCGTGAGGTGCATTACCCCCAGGTTTCTCGTGTGCGTTAATATCTTCTGAATCTCTTTCCAGTCACATCAGAGACAAGACCATGTCCGAAGAAAACCAGGTTAGTAAGAAAACCAGATTTCCTATTTCATATATCATCATCGGCATTATCGTGGTTGGCGCCGTCTTTACAGTCAGCGGCTTCACCTTCGCCGCGACCCAGGAAGCAGCATGACGATTTTTGTGCGTCCTGCCATACCCAGCCCGAATCGACTTTCTACCAGCGCTCGATTGCAGCGCAGCCTGCGGATATGGCCTCCTTCCATACGACCCAGGACGTCCGGTGTATCGATTGTCATTCCGGTGTTGGGATCACAGGCCGGATGTCAGCCGAATTGATGGGCGCGCACAATGCGCTGATGTGGTATACCGGCACCGCCCAGCAGCCTGCGGTCCAGACCGTCCCCATCAGCGACGAGAACTGCCTGAAATGCCATGCTGACGTCGTGAACAGGGGATTTACACCGACAGAACAGATCGTTGTTCCGGCTGAGCAGCGTCGTGGTCGTGAAGAAAGCGGTGCCCGTAACCATTGGCACTACTTTCTCACGCGCTGGCAGGGGGCATCTGACACTGCCGGAACCTGTACGAGCTGTCACAGTGGACACGCGACCGAGGGCACAGCCGAGTCTGGCTTCATGGTCGCTCAGATGCTGCAGCAGCAGTGCGAGGCTTGCCACCAGGTTTTGAGGCGGGGTGAGCGCTAGCGGTTATTGCGCTTGAGCGCCTGCCGGTGAAACGAAATTGTAGGATGGGGACATGATGATCGAACAGCAAACCTACACGATTTAACAGGCATCTCAAAAAACGGGATTAACCGCCTATACGCTCCGCTACTACGAGGAGATTGGTCTGCTGGACCCCGTAACGCGCAACCCCAACGGCCATCGCTGTTACGCCGAAGAGGACATCGGGCGCATTGATCTCTTGAAGAAGCTGCGTGTCACCGGGATGTCGATTGAGGGGATGAAGCAGATCATCGACCTCTACCGGGAAGGCTCGAAGACCGCCCGCGCCCGCCGTGAACTCTTTGAGGCTCATCGGGAGCAGGTGGTGGCGCAGATCGAGACCTTGACCGAGGTGCTGGGTTTCATCGACTACAAAATCACGCTCTATGCCCAGGAAGAAGAGCAGCTCAATGAACGCCATGACCACCGCTATGAAGTATCGCTAGTTCGAGAAAACAAGTCTTAGCCTCCGCTGCCCGGCTTCACGCCCTGGAACAGTGCGCCGTAAATGGTAAAGTCATGCTGCTCGCGGAGCTGCATGGCGCTGCGAATCTCGCTGGATGCGCCGTCGAACAGGGACCTCAGCATCTCGATGTTGAGCGCCGGTGTGTTGATGCGTGTCACCCATTCGTCGAAATGTAGCGGTACCTGCCAGAGCTTGACCACATCCGCCTTGAAACCTGCCTCGGCCAGCAGCGCTTTCCACTGGTGAACGCTGTGATCGCGCACGTGCGAGGGGTCGCGCAGCAGTTCAATCGTCTGCAAGAAGGTATCGCGGGCGGCATCTTCCGGCGCGATGACGTCGCTGACGATCAAGCGGCCACCAGGCTTGAGCACACGCGCGCATTCCTGCAAGGCGGTGAGCAGGTTGGGCCAGTGATGGGCGCTGTAGCGGGTGACAATCGTGTCGAAATAGCTGTCTTCGAAGGGCATCGCTTCGACATCGCCCTGCCGGACGCTGACGTTATCCAGCGATTTCTCCTTCGCCAGCACCTCGACCTGGGTCAGCATACTCGGCGTCAGGTCAAAGGCGATCACGGACTCGGCATAGGGGGCGACCGTGACGGCTGTGTGGCCCGCGCCGCAGCCTGCATCCAGCACAAGCTTTGGACTGTAGGCGCTGACCAACTGCCGGATCATATCCAGGTCTTCACCGGCTGCATGAACGGTGCTTGTGCGGTAGTTCTCGGCAGCGCGCTGAAACTGCCCCTGCACTGAGGCTTTGATGTCTGGCATGGTAGGGTTCCTTTAGCCGGGCCGGTAGGGCACGCGGCCAATATTGCCGACGAATTGGGGGAGGTCTTTGTGGCCGAGCAGTTGGCGGACCGCCATGCCTTCGCCCAGGTGAAACCAGTAATGATAGGTCATGCGCAGCAGCTTGGTGCCAATGCTTTCGCCCAGACGCCCGGTATGCAGCGTGGGCTGCTCCTCTAGCATATCGGCAGTCAGGCTGTCCAGATAGGGGTCCGCTGCCGCCGTGATCTGGTGCCAGGCGTCCCACATGGTCGCCAGCGGGGGATTGGCTGGTGGTTGACCGGAGCCGCAGACCTGCACGTCCTGTACCAGGATCGTGCCATCGACGTGATAGAGCCAGTAACGCTGCTCCTGCCAGGCCAGATGCCCGACCATCCAGGCAATCGAGTTCATCGGCTCGAATTCCCGCGCGGCGTCTTCGGCGCTCACGCCTTCCAGCCCGCGCAGCCATTCCTCGCGGGTAAATCGCAGTTGTTCGACCAGTGGATGTGCCATCCCGATCCCCTTATGTTGACAGCGCAGTTGAAAATCTGATACCTTGATTAAGTACCTTACGACAGGCCAGTGACCAGGACGACCCCATGACGACCACAGTGTTCAGCCCGGAGGACGCGGTTTTGCCCCTGGAGGAGGCCCGCACCATTGCGCGATTCTTTCAGGTGCTGGCTGATCCGACGCGCGTCCGCATTGTCAAAGCGCTGGCCGATAATAACTGGTGCGTCTCGGATCTTACCCAGGCACTGGGCATGGATCAACCCGCAGTCTCGCACCAACTTAAGTATCTTCGAGAAATGCGGCTGGTCAAGTGGACCAAACGGGGACGACACGTCTACTACAGCCTGGCCGACGATCACCTCAACGACATCCTCGTCAGCAGCATCGAACACCTCGACTGCGAGACCAGCGTCTAGCGCGTGTTTGCAAACTACAGAAGCTGAATTGAGCGCTGTGCTGTTAGCTCAAAAATGTAATAATTATCGTAATTCTACCTGTTTCTCTCCTGTTTAACAGGCTTTTTGTCGGACAATGCGGACTTTGCAAACACGCCTTCCGTTTTGAACTCCAGATAGTGTGACCTGCCCAGCGCTCAATCTATCCAATCTGGGGGAAATAGCAGCGGCAGGATTACGAGCGTAACCCACGCCAATGCAACCACGGTGAATAGTACGGCCAGCACCAGCGAAGTCGCCGCATGAAACGCCTCACGGCGCAACCGGCTTCTGGCCGCGCCGGATCGGCCCGATCTTGAGCCGCCGCAGACCGTTCTGGCGGGCAGAGTCCTCCTCATCTGCCGGCGCGCTGCTGGCGTTTAGCAGCGGAATACGGATGATGAAGGTGGTGCCTTCACCCAGGGCACTCTTGATGTCGATGCTGCCGTTGTGCGCCTCGACGATCCACTTAACAATCGACAGGCCCAGGCCGGAGCTTTCGGCGTTCTGGACGTTGCGCACGCGCGAGGTATCGGCCTGATAGAAGCGCTCGAAAATGTGCTTGAGGTCCTCCTCGCCGATGCCGATGCCCGTGTCGGCGATTTCGATCACGGCCCTGTCGCCTTCACCGTAGAGGCTCAGGTTGATGTGCCCGCCATCCGGTGTGAACTTGATGGCGTTGCTCACCAGGTTCAACACCAACTGCTTCATACGGTCGGCGCTGCCCGCCACACGCAGCGGTTCCAGCCGCACCAGCCGAACCTGTCAGATCCCGGTCCTTGACCAATATCTGCGCCTGCCGGTGAGCCTCCATCATCGTCGTATCCAGGTCCAGCGGTTCCAGGTCCAGCGTCAGGCCGCCGTAATCAGCCCGCGCCAGCAGCAGCAGATCGTTGACCATGCGCTGCATCCGGTCGGTCTCGCTCTCAATCGCTTCCAGCGAGGTCTCGTCCATGCCGTAACGCTTAATCAGGTCCAGATTGCCGCGAATCGCGGTCAGCGGTGTGCGCAGTTCGTGCGAGACATCGGCCACGAAGCGCTGCTGCACGCTGAACAGGTCTTGCAAACGGTCCATCATGCCGTTGAAGACCGAGACCAGGCGGCCTAGTTCGTCCATCGGCCCGGACCAGGGCAGCCGGGTGCTGAGGTCATCGGTCTCCGCAATCTTGGCCGCAGCGCCGGTGATTCCGGCAATGGGGGTCAGCGCCCGGCGCGACAGCCAGGCCCCGATCATGATCGACGCGATCACCGCCACCGCTCCTCCGCCCGCCATGACCAGCAGCAGGGTTTCGCGGGCATTGTTGACCGTGCTCAGCAGCGCGACAGCCTGCACATTCGCCAGCAGTTCGCCGCGCGCAAACATCGGGCTGGTCAGCACGCGCATCTCGCGCCCGTTAATCAGCACGTTGGTATACACCGGCTCATCCGCGCCCAGTGTGCTGGGGTCCAACGGTTCATCATAGTCGCGGATATTGACCGAGCGGGCTTCCAGCTTCGGGGACGCCTGATCGACCGACCAGACCTGGACCTCGACGCCAGAGGCCCGGAACAGATCCAGCGGCGGCAGGATGAAGGTGCGTTCGAGCGAGCCGAACTCGCCCAGCAAATGGACCCGGCTGCTGTTCGTCACGAGATTGGCGGTATCGCGCAGCGAGCGATCTACGGCATCAATCAGGGTACGATCCGCCAGGGTGTACACAGACACGCCGAAGACCAGAAGCAGCGCAATCAGCAGGCCGGAATACCATAGAATTAGCTTGGTCCGAAACTGCATTTATTCCTCGCGCAGCACATAACCGACCCCGCGCACCGTATGAATCAGGCGCGGTTCCTCTTCGGTTTCCGTCTTCTGCCGCAGATAGCGGACATAGACCTCGATGATGTTGCTTTCGCCGCCGAAGTCGTAATCCCAAACACGGTCGAAGATCACGTCGCGCGTCAGCACCTGCCGGGGATTGCGCATGAACAGTTCCAGCAGTTCATACTCTTTGGCGGTCAGGTCAATGGCGCGGTCGTGCCGGTAGGCGCGGTGCGTGCCGGTATCCAGCTTGAGATCCGCAAAGCTCAGAATATCGGGCCGGGTCGAACTGGTCGAGCGGCGGAACAGCGCCCGGATGCGGGCCATCAGTTCATCGACCGAAAAGGGTTTGACCAGGTAATCATCGGCCCCGGCATCCAGGCCCGTCACGCGGTCCTGAATATCGTCTTTGGCCGTCAGCATCAAAATCGGGACGTCGCTGGCCGCGCGCAGCCGCTTGCAGACCTCCAGGCCATCCAGACCAGGCAGCATCCAATCGAGAATCACGAGGTCCGGCGGATTATCGCGGGCCGCCGACAGGCCGATCTTGCCATCGCGCGCTACCGTGACGCGGTAGCCTTCATAGATCAAGCCGCGCTCGATAAACTGGGCGATGCGCGCCTCGTCCTCGATCACCAGTACTCGTTCGCCAGCCATCAGGCAAATTCCTTATCCTTACAATCTAGTCTCATAAGTTTAATTATACTGGTGTTTTATTAGAACTAGCTTAGCCCCACAACCGGCCTGATTTAGGAAGCTTTCATCCTATGTGACCAGGACAGATCACGAGCCGCTTCGTAATATCAGATCGTTTTCCTGCCCCATGCTTTCAATCTCCACATAGAAAACTCGAAATTCAGCGAAACTGTTGTGTTCCATGATACGACGAGCCGCTTTGTACTGAGCTTCCGTGAGGCCGATACACAGAATGTCTTTTTCTGCCGCCCGAAGTCTTCAACCAAGAACCACAGATATGAACCAGTGGAGAGCTTCGATATCGCTGATACTGAGCTGCCTTTTCGTCAGGAAGCGCGATAGCATTGTCTGATTGAAGCGGCACTAACCAGTTGTGAGCGAAATACAAAACCGTACCGGCATCAAGCTTTTCTCTAATCTTCAGATTCCACACGCTGCCGTATAGCCAAAGACGTTGAGATCAAGGGTCCAGAACTTGAGCAATTCATACAGCGTTGATTTGCGTCTGTGATCTTCTGTTGTCCTGTTTTTGATATTCGTATAAGGATACAGGGAACCAGTGAGCGAAACCTGTCCCTTGAGGGATCTGTTGAAGAAATTCCTCATACGCTGCTGATGAGGGTACCTGTATCAGGAAACGCAAAACAAAGTACCCCTCGTCTGTCGTACTTCCCGCTGGGAATGACCCTCGGATCAGTTCGATATTCAGGTTGTGCGTGAGATGGATCAAGTCGCCAACGAATTTCCACTCGTCAAGTTCTGCGACCCAATCGCAGGCGTAACAGCAGTGATCCATAGCACGCCTCCTCTTGCCGGAGCGATGTTTAACCTCCAGCCCAGACGAAATCGTGGGTGGCGGCGGGTCCGGCCAGGACCACCTGTTCGCCCGTACTCAGGTTGACGAAGGTCAGCGGGCCGCCTGTGTAGCGGTATCCGGCAGCGAACTCGCCATCTGGCGAGAGATGGGCATCGACCATATAGCCGCCGGTGTAGACCGGGACCAGATCGCCAGCTGCTCACATCCAGGCTGGCGACGCGCAGGGTCTCCGGGCCGACCACCTGACGCGGCAGGACCATCCGCAGCCGGTTGGTGCCGAGTTCGCGCAGGGATTCGACCGGCAGAATCTCCGGCAGAATCGGCGCGGGCTGGGTCAGCGTGCCCAGGCCCGCAATCGAGAGGCCGCCGGGCCGCGCGCCTTTGGTCAGTCCGAAGAGGGCGATACGGCCATCGCTCAGCCACTGCGCCTGCTGTTCGACCGCGATTTCGGTCAGTTCGCCGCTGGTATCATCCACCACGCCCGGCACGGTGATCTCTGGCCGCTCGACCTGAACCAGCAGGGCCTCGACGTTGGGGGCGAAGCGAGGCCGCGAAAAGTGCCGTTCGAAGCCCTCGGTCATGTCGTTGGCGATGACCTGCCGCACGTCCCCGCCGCCTGCCGGAACCATCCAGATTCCGCCATCGCCGTAAGCGATTCGCTGGCTGTCCGGGCTGAAACTCGGATAGGCCGGGTCCGTGCTGGAAAGATCAGCCAATTTGACCGGCGCGGAGCCGTTCAGGCGCTGGACGAGCATGCGACTGCCGCTGGAATAGGCGATCATCTGGTTGTTGGGGGCCAGGGCGAAGCTGCTGACAGGCTCCGTCTCGCTGGTGACTGTAACGGGTGCGCTGCCATCCGGGGGTAAGCGCCAGACCTGAACCGTATCGTTTTCATCCGCCGCCAGGAAGTAGCCCGCCGCAGGCAGAGTCAGCCCTTCGACGGTCGGCAGCGGCTCCGGCCCCCAGGTCAGCGCAGCAACGCCATTGACCGGCAGCGGGAAACCTTCGCCAGTGGTCGGGTTGACCAGGGCCAGCGCACCGCCGCGAAAGGCGACCATGAGTTCGCCGCCCGGTGCCCAGGACAGATCGGTGAGGTCGAGGGCGAAATCGCCCAGGCTGTCGATGCGGCGCTCATCGGTCGGCAGGCCGAAAAGACGCGCGTAGCCTTCCGGCACGTCCTCCGAGTCTTTCTGGCGGCCAAAGACCTGGACCGTGCCATCGGGCATCATATAAGGCAGGGCATAAGTCCAGGTATCGTCCAGCAGCACCGTCTGGGCATTGGCGGCGGCCAGGTCCATCAGGCGCAGACCGCCCTCAGCAGGCGCGAAAACGATCTTATCCGGGCTGTACCAGGCCAGACCCCTGGACGAGGTGATCGCGCTGTGCAGAATCATCTGTTTGCTATCGCGCTGGTAAATCCACCAGATGTCCTCGGCGACTTCCCCGGCCAGGTAGCGGCCATCGGGCGACCAGACCCACTGGGTAAATGGCCCTTCCGTCAGGCTGGTGGCTTCGAAGGGGGCGTTGCCCATCGGGTCGTCTTCGGCATTGACGTAGACTCGCCCGCCATCCAGCGTGGTGACGGCCAGTGCATCCCCGGTCGGCGACCAGGCAATGGTGTCACCCTGCCCGCGCAGCGAGGGCACCCCGGCTAACGCGCCGTCGATCTGGACTCGTTCCTCGGTGTAAATGTTGTAGAGGATCAGCGCTAAGTCCGTGCGGTAGGCCAGCCAGGTGCCATCCGGGGCCAGGCCGAAGTCGATGACGAAATCGCTATCCGGCGTAACCGTCCGCACTCCTTCCGCACCGAGTCCATAGCGGTCAACATGGCCCTCCGCCGTCAGCACATAGAGTGCGCTGGGCAGGTTCAGGCCGTCCTGAGCGGCCAGCGGCAGGGCAAAGACGAGCAGAAATCCCCAGATAAAACGGCGTATCCACATGGCCGGATGGCCTCCTGTGCATCAAACGTCAGGCTTCCAGTATAGAGTCGGCCTGCGGCGCAGACAACCTCCAGGCTTGCACACACGTATATAATACGAGGGGCGCAGCAGATCCCAACATGAAACGGTGAGTGAGGAAAGACCATGTTCAGGTACATAATCTATGAAGCCCGGCTCGTCTGGCGCTTGATGCAGGATGCGCGTATTCCCGTGTGGAAGAAGCTCATTCCGCTGGCAGCACTGGTCTATGTGTTTTCGCCGTTCGACTTCATCCCCGATTTTCTGATCGGCCTGGGGCAGCTCGACGACCTGGGGATTCTGGTCGGCAGCGTGCAGTTGTTCAAGTCGATGATCCCGGAATACATCCTGCGCGAGCATCTGGAAGTCCTGGAAGGGCAGGTGATCGACGTGCAGGATTACCACGTAATCGACGACGAATAAGGGGGAGTTCTGCGCCGGAATCAGCGCACATTTCAGCGGTCAAAAAACCTGTTCGAAAATATGGATTTTGTATCGAAATTGTTGTATAGTATGCACGCGGCGCGCAATTGCTTGCCCGACAGCCGGATTGAGAACCCGGTTCTCAGACGTACCACATGGACTCCTGTTTGACCCGGAGCTGCTTGTGAGTACCAAGGCTCATGTATATTCAGTAGGTTCAGGAGTTTCAAGAGCAATGGCAGAACGTGTAAGAGGCACCGTGAAGTGGTTCAACGGCGACAAAGGCTATGGCTTTATCGCTCAGGAAGATGGCCCGGACGTCTTCGTACACTATTCGGAGATCCAGGGCAGTGGGTATCGCTCACTTGATGAGGGCGACACCGTCGAGTTCGAGATCACTGAGGGTCGCAAAGGGAAACAAGCAAGCGCCGTCACCGTAGTTCACTAAGCTATCTCGCTTCGTTATTTCCCGCCCGCTTCCGCTGCCGAAGCGGGTTTTTGATTCCACAGCCTGCAATATATAATAAGAGCATCCTGGAGTCCCCTGGAGGCCACATCGTGCCCCCACATCATGAAGACGGCAAGATCCTGCTGGATGATCTCATCGCCCAGATGCGCAAAGGTACGGATGATGACTCGCGCGCGGCGGTGGATGCGCTGCGCCAGCACGGCCTGTGGTGGGATGGCTCGCTTTTTCGCAGCAATCTGAGCGGGGTCAACCTGCACCATGCCGATCTCAACGGCGCGTACCTGCGTGATGCTGACCTGCGCGATGCGAATTTGCAGGCGGCGCACCTGAGCCGGGCTTTTCTGGGCAATGCCAACCTGATCTATGCCGAATTACCGGGCGCGCACCTGGATTCGGCGGATTTAACCAGCGCTAATCTGCGGGCGGCCAACCTGATCCAGGCGGACCTGCACGGCGCGAAGCTGCTTCAGGCGGATTTACGTGGGGCGGACCTGCGCGCAGCCAACCTGACCAACGCCATCCTGACCGAGGCCAGCCTCAAGGATGCGCACTGCGGTGGTACGGTGTTCGCCAATGTGGATCTCTCGACGGTCAAGGACCTGGAGAGCATCCGGCACGGCGGCCCCAGCTATATTTCCGTCGATACGCTCTATCGTTCCAGAGGCCAGATCCCGGAGGTGTTTCTGCGCGGCTGCGGTGTCGCGCCGGAGTTTATCGAATACACCAGGGGCCTGTTTGGCGAGAAGGCCACCCAGTTCTACAACTGCTACATCAGCTACAGCCCGCGTGACCAGGACTTCGCTCTGCGCATCCATCACCGGCTGTATAACGAGACGATCAACTGCTGGCTCAACAGCCACGATCTGAAGGCGGGCAAACTGCTTGCGGAGACGATTGCGCCGGAGATTCACAGCCGCCAGAAGCTCATCGTCTGCTGTTCGGAGGAGTCGCTGACCAGCCAGTGGGTGGACCGCGAGGTGAACAGCGCGCTTCAGGAGGAAGAAGCCATCCTTCAGCAGACCGGACAGCAGGTCTCGCTGCTGCTGCCACTGGACCTGGATGGTTATGTTTTCAGTCCGGACTGCCGCAGTCTGAGCGCGCCCAGGCTGCGCGACCGTCTGACGGCGGATTTCACCGACCGCCACGATCATGCCGTCTTCGACCGCGAGGTCGAGAAGGTCATTCGCGCCCTGCGCACTGGCGGCAGCACCGCTCCCCTGCCGGATAAGCCTCTGTAACAATCCAAAGCGAGTGATTGTGTTCGGCCAGCCGTGCTAGGCGGCGGGTACCAAACCGTCCTCATTACAGAACGGTTCCACGTTGTACTGCTCGCGCTCGGCGCAGCTTAGCTCCGGGATATAGCGGTTGGCGCGGCCCCAGGCGATTAGCGCATCCAGCGAGGTCTCCACGCGCCACAGCCGGGCTGTGTTGTCCTCCCCGCCGGAGAGCGCGAAGCTGTCGTCGTGGCTAAAGACCACGCTCAGCACCCAGTTGGTGTGTCCCTCGTAGCGGCGGATTTCCTGCCCGGTATCCAGGTCCCACAGGCGGATGGTCAGGTCGGAGGAGGAGGTCAGCGCGGCACGACCGTCCTTGCTGAAAGCGACCCCCCAGACCGCGCCGTTGTGGCCGACCAACTGGCGAATCTGCTCGCCGGTCGCCACGTCCCACAGACGCACGGTCGAATCCCAGGAGGTTGAGAGCGCCTGCGTGCCGTCCGGGCTGAAGGCGACGTTGTTGACGCGGTCGGCATGGCCGATGAACTGGCGGATTTCCTCGCCGGTATCGATGTTCCACAGGCGCACCGTGCGATCATCCGAGGCGCTGAGCAGCATGGTGCCATCCGGGCTGAGCGCGACCGCGTTGACTGCGCCGGTGTGGCCTTCGAAGCGTTTGATCTCGGTGCCGGTTGCCACGTCCCACATCTGGATAGTCTTATCGGCAGAGGTCGAAAAAGCCGTCTGGCCGTCGTGGCTGAAGATGACGCTGAGCACCTTGTCGGTATGCCCGGCATAGGCGATGCGCCCGGCCCCGGTCTCGACGTTCCAGATGCGCACCGTGCCATCCCAACTGGCCGAGGCGACGCTCTTGCCATCCGGGCTGAAGGCGACCGACTGGACCGTGTTGGTGTGGCCGTCGAACTTGCGAATCTGCTCGCCGGTGGCGACGTCCCAGATGCGCACACTGGTATCGTTGGCTGGCAGGCGCAGCGGGCCGGAACTGGTCGCGGCCAGCGTGTCATCCGGGCTGAGCGCGACGCTCCAGACCCAATCTTCGTGCCCTTCCAGGCTGCGGATCTGTGCCCGGCTTTTCAGGTCCCACAGCCAGACCGCCGGGTCGGATGCGAGGTCTATCGTCGGGTCGGGCACGTCGTTTCCGGCGTTGCCCGTGCCGGTGAGGACGTATTCGCCGTTGGCGCTGACCGCCATCGACAGGATGCGGTCGCGGTGCCCGTGGAAGCTCTGCACTTCGAGGCCGGTGGCGATGTCCCAGATGCGCAGCGTGCGGTCCCAGGAGGCAGAGATAATCTGTGTGCCATCCGGGCTGAAGGCCACCGAACTGATAATGTCGGTGTGGCCGAAGAAGACGTGTTCCAGTTCGCCGGTCGAGATGCGCCACAGATGCAGACGCCCGCCGCTAGCCGAGTTCCAGGTCCCGGCGACGATGCGGCGGCCATCCGGGCTGAATGCGACGGCGCGCACAAAGCCCGAATTTGGCTCGAATTTCGCCAGTTCCTCGCCGGTCGTCATATCCCAGACACGCACGGTGCGGTCGATGACGTGATCAGCTTCTGAGCCGGTCAGCACGTCGTCGCCGGAACTGGAGACCGCGCGCAGGCCGTTGGGCGCAAAGGCCAGGTTGAGGATCGCACCAGGGCTGTCGATCTTCAGCACCTGCTCGCCCGTAGCGACATCCCACAGACGCAGCGTGCGATCCAGGCCACCGCTGAGCAGTTTCGTCCCATCCGGGCTGAAAGCAAGCTGCATAATCAGGTCCTCATGGCCGGTCAGCGTGCGGATGGTATCGCCATTGCCCACATCCAGCAGGTGGATCGAGTTATCGAAGAGCGAGACCGCCAGCGCGGTGCCATCAGGACTCAGGGCGACGTTATTGGGCACCTGACCGTCAAAGGTAATGTGCTGTTTGACCGCGCCGCTGTCGAGATCCCAGATGTCCAGGCTGCCATCGGAGGAGACAGAATAGCCCGTCTGCACATCGGCGCTGATAGCGACATCCAGCACCGATTTCTCCTGGTCTTGCAGGCGGAAACGTGCGCCCGGTCCGTAAACGGCCCCGGCCAGAGTCTGCTGCACGTCCGGGCGGGCCGGGTTGTGGGCCTGGTAGGCGGCAATCGCCAGCGACAGCCCCAGGTTATTATTGTGATCGCGGATCAGGTTACGGGCGTTAGCCGCGAGCGCCAGACTACGCGCCTCGTTACTTTTATCCTCCGCAACCGTGCGCAGCCGGTCGGATTCCATCCGGCGTGTCTCGGAAAGCTGGAACAGAAAGAGCGACACAATCGCCAGGGCGATGGCGACGATCAGCGCCACCGTGACCCCGGCCAGAGTACGCCGGGAGCGCGCCGTCGCGGCCTTGCGACTGGCGAGAATGTACTGTGTCTGCAAATCGGTCGGTTCCGGCTGGAGGTTCATGCCGCCGGTCAGCCAGGCTTCCGCTTTGGTGATCTCGCTGCCGTTGAGCAGGTTGCTGGGGTTGCGGCCCTCAGCGTCCCATTCCAGCGCGCGTACCAGCAGACGGGTATGCTCGTGGACGTGTTCCAGGTCCATATCCAGTGAGCCGATCAGGTTTGTGAAGGCCGCGTCGAAATCGTCCTGATCGCGCAGGAAAATCCAGTTATGCGAGCTAATCACCGGATGCAGCATGGCCTTGTCGTCGTCCGCGACCAGTTCACGGTGGAGGATCGGCACGATGCGCTTGTTATTATCGACGGCGTAATTGATCTCGTCGCGGCAGACGGGTGACTTCACCGAATCGGGGGAAATAACGAAGATGAAGGCGTTGGCGCTGCTGATGCCCCGTTGAATTTCCTGCCACCAATCCGCCGTGAGGGGGATGTCTTCCCAATCGACCCAAATATCGCGCTTGGAGGCGACCAGTTGCTCATGGAGCTGGCGCACAAAGGGGGTATCAATGCGCGAATAAGAGATAAATTCGGACACATGTCCTCCCGGCAGTATTATAAGGCTTAAGTATGCCCACATTCTAGCACAGAACCAGGGCCAGTTGATGAGAAGTCTCCGGTGCATGGTAAGATGGCGCGCTGTTGTCTTTTATCGACAGAAACGTGAACCCTTGCGCGACCAATTCCTCCTTGATCCCGACATTGCCTTTCTCAATCATGGCTCCTATGGGGCCTGCCCGCGCCCGGTCTTTGAGGCTTACCAGCGCTGGCAATTGGAACTGGAACACCAGCCGGTGGCCTTCTTCAGAGACCGCCGTCGTACCCTGCTGGCGGAAACCCGCGTGGCTTTAGGGGCCTATCTCAACGCCCCGGCGGACGATCTGGCACTGGTGACGAACGCCACGGTGGGCGTCAATACGGTAGCCCACTCGCTGGATCTCCAGCCCGGCGATGAAATTCTGCTCAACGATCAGGAATACGGCGCGATCCGCATGACCTGGGAATACTACGCGGCCAAGACCGGCGCGGTCGTCGTGGAGCAGCCGATCCCCCTGCCTGTGACGACGCCAGAAGCCATCGTCGAGACGCTGTGGCAGGCGGTGACGCCGCGCACGAAAGTCATCTCGCTCAGCCACATCACCTCGCCTTCGTCTATCATCCTGCCGGTGGAGCAGGTCTGCGCACGGGCACGCGAGGCCGGGATTCTGACGATGGTGGATGGCGCGCACGCTCTCGGTCAGATTGACGTTGACCTTCAGGCTATCGGGGCCGATTTCTACACCGGCAACTGCCACAAGTGGATGTGTACCCCCAAAGGCTCCGGCATTCTCTATGTGCGGCCCGAACTTCAGGCGCTGATCGACCCGCTGGTCATCAGTTGGGATAGCGAGCGCGAGAACCCTTTTCAGCTGCGTCACGAGTGGAGCGGTACGCGCGACCTGGCCGCCTTTCTGGCGATTCCGGCGGCGATCCAGTTCATGGCCGAGCACGATTGGCCCGCCCAGCGTGAGCACTGCCATGCCCTGCTGCGCCAGACACGCCAGCGCATTCAGACCCTGACCGGTCTGGAGCAGATCGTGCCGGATTCGCCGCAGTGGTACAGTCAGATGGCCTCGCTGCCGCTGCCACCGCTGGACCTGGCGATCTACGGGCGTCTCTTCCCGGATTACGGGGTTGAGGTGCCGGTGCTGGAATTGAGTGGCCGCACACTGATTCGCGTCTCGATCCAGGTCTACAACAATGAAGCCGATACCGACCGCCTGCTGGACGCGCTGCGGACGATTATCGAAAGAACATAGAACCATCTCGGCCTGGCCGCCGTATAAGCCACTGAGTCAGGCAAGGAGCAGAGTCTATGTATCGCTGGATCGTCTTCATTCACATTTTTGCAGCGCTGGCTTTTTTCATGGCGCATGGGACCTCGGTAGCGATGGCCTTTCAACTGAAACGCGAGCGCAAGCAGGAGCGGCTGCGCGCCATTCTGGATCTGTCCAACAGCATGGCTGGCCTGCTGTGGGTCTCGCTGGCCGTGCTGATTCTGGCCGGGATCGCCGCCGGGATCATGGGCCACTGGTGGTCGCAGGGTTGGATTGGCCTCTCGCTGGCGCTGCTGATCGTGCTGTCCGGCTGGATGAGCTATTACGCGGCGCGCCGAATGATCCCGCTGCGGATGGCCTTAGGAATGCCTAATCCGCATGACCGTAAGGCGGAAGCGCCGCCGCCTGCTAGCGACGAAGAAATTCAGGCGCGAATTAACGCGATCCGGCCCTGGGAACTGATGGGACCGGCCCTGATCGTGACGCTGGTGATCGTCTGGCTGATGATCTTCAAACCATTTTGACCTTTGCAAGCCGAGAACTGGCACTATACTTGTAAATTATGGCATCAACCAACGGACATATACGGGTAAAATCGACATCGTTTGACTGGCTGCCTGCACCGCGCGGCGGGATGCGCTGGCTGCTGAATCTGCCGCTGCTGCTGTATCGTCTGGGCCTGGGGCCGCTGATGGACCGCGTGCATCTCATGGTTTTGAGCACCTGGGGCCGCCATAGTGGGATGCCCCGGCACACAGCGATTGAGTACCGGGCGCACGGCAGCAAGGTCTATGTGGTATCGGCCTGGGGCAGGCGGGCGCAGTGGTATCGCAACCTCCAGGTGCAGCCAGTGGTGCGGCTGCGGCGCGGCTGGCGCAGCTACAGCGCTCAGGCGACGGTTGTGACTGATCCGGGTGAGGCACTGCGGGCGCTGCAACTCTTTCGCAACACCTCGCCGGTTATTTACGACACCGTCCTGGCCTACCTGAGCAACCGCGAATCGGTCAACGCGCATACGCTGGGCGAGGTCGCGCGGCACTTTACCATTGTGCGGCTGGACCCCAGCACGGAGACTCCCGGTCCACCGCCGATTCGGGCCGATCTGGTCTGGCTGTGGGCGCTGCTGGGCCTGCTGCCGCTGCTGTGGAAACGGTGGGCGGATCGACGGTCATGAACACCAGCGTTCTGCTGCGCACAGCCCTGCAAAACAACGATTATGCGACGGCTATCGACTGCCTGGAAG
Source organism: uncultured Chloroflexia bacterium (assembly GCA_963772595.1). GTDB lineage: Bacteria > Chloroflexota > Anaerolineae > Aggregatilineales > Phototrophicaceae > CAVYXZ01. Next base: position 297,923 of record CAVYXZ010000008.1, read on the forward strand.
CGCGTGTGATCGAAGCGCAGGCGGCGGGCGATCTCGCGGCGGAAGGGCGCAGCCTGGGCAATCTGGCACTGCTCTATAACCGCGTTCAACAGCCGGAGGAGGCGCTGCGCTGCTTCCAGCGGGCGCTGGTGCTGGTGCGTGCCGAAGACGATCAACTCAGCGAAGACGGCATCCTGGGCAACATGGGCAATATCCTGCGCGAACTGGGCCGCCCTGACGAGGCGCTGGACTACCTCAACGCGGCGCTGCAACTGGCGCAGACGATTGGCGATCTGCGCGGGCGCGGTATCTGGCTGAGCAACCTGGGGCTGGTCTACGACGACTTGAGGCAGGCCGGGCAGGCGGTCCAGTATCACCAGCAGTCGGTCGAGGTGGCGCGGCAGCTTCATGACCAGCGCGGGCTGGCGACACGCCTGAGCAAGTTGAGCGAGTCGCTGCTGGCCGATGGACAGCCGCTGGAGGCGCTCAAATGCCTGGGTGAGGCGCTGAGCATCTACACCACGATTGGCGACCAGACGGCCCTGCGCGAAGGCTTGCAGCGCAGTGCGGCAATCCACGTTGCTCTGGGACACCAGCAGACCGTCAGCGCCGGGTCGGCTATCTTCTACAGCAGCGCCCTGGCCTATTACCAGCACGCGCTGACTCTGGCGCGTACCGGTGGCGATACCCTGGCTGAAGCCGATATACTCAACGCGATGACGGCGCTCAAGTTGGAGGGGCAGCGATGATGTACCGGCGCGATTCGTCACGGGCAGCGATACGCATCCTCTTCGTGGTGGGCCTGGGTATTCTCGCGGGCGCACTCTTTCTGCTAAAGGACAACGCGTCACCCCCCGCCACCGCACCGACTCAGGCCCTGGTGGTGACCGCCCTGGATCTAGGGACCGAAGTGCCGCTGGATTCAGTCGCCGAGACCCCGCCGCCCCCGCGCGAGATCACGACCGGCGCGGAGTTTCGTGCCCCGACCGCTGGGATCGCCAGCGAAGTCATCGAATCGTACATCAGCGGCACGACCTGGGACATCACCGACCTGGGCCGCTACGTGGGGCATCTTCAGGGGACCGGCTGGGTCGATGTGCCGGGCAATATCGTGCTGGCCGGTCACGTCGAGATGGCCGATGGCCGCCGAGGAGTCTTCGCCAACATCAACGATCTCTCGATTGGCGACCCGATATTCCTGGATCAAGATGGCGGGGAACGTATATATCAGGTCACGCAGCTATTTACGACCGCGCCGGATGACCTCAGTGTGCTCTACCCGACCACGAGCGAACGCCTGACATTGATTACCTGCTCGAACTACAATTTCTTCCAGGACAGCTACCTGGACCGGACGGTCGTGATCGCCGAACGGGTGTCGTAGCGGTGTGGGCAATGTCATGGTTTCTTGCTTCAATCCTCACTCTGAATCCCTCTCCTTCAGGGTGGGGGACTTTGCGCAGCGATTTTCGAACGGTCAATCTGTTATGTGTGTCCAGGATGGGGACTGACTGCGGATGCCAGATCCTTTAGCACAGGCCGCCGAACGGCTGCGCAGCGCGACACATGTCGCCGTGCTGACCGGGGCCGGGGTGAGCAAGGAATCCGGCGTGCCGACCTTCCGCGATGCGCTCGACGGGCTGTGGGCGCGCTTCGACCCGCAGCAGCTCGCCACGCCATCGGCCTTCCAGCGCGATCCTCAACTGGTCTGGGATTGGTATCGCCATCGCCGCGAGCAGGTGCAGCAGGTGCAGCCCAACCCCGGCCATATTGCGCTGGCCCAGCTTGAACAGCGCGTCCCCCAACTGACGCTGATTACGCAGAACGTCGATGACCTGCACGAGCGGGCCGGGAGCCGCCGCGTGATCCATCTGCATGGCAACATTGCCCGCTATAAGTGCTTCGCCGCCTGCCAGGGCGAGCCGACCTATATCGACCTGGAGACGCTGGACGATGAGGGCCGCCCACCGCGCTGCCCGCACTGCGGGGCCTGGGTGCGGCCTGCGGTCGTCTGGTTTACCGAGCAGCTGCCACTGGAGGCCCTATATGAAGCCTCGGCTGCTGTTCAGGACTGCGACGTGATGTTGGTGATTGGCACGTCGGGGCTGGTGGTGCCCGCCGCCGATTTGCCCGGTGTGGCGCGCAGCTATGGTGGCACGGTCATCGAGGTCAACCCGGATGAAACGCCGATCTCGCCGCTGGCAGCGGTGATTTTACGCGGTCCTTCCGGCGAGATTCTGCCCCGGCTGGTCGAATTGTTCGATGCCTGAGGTCGCGCTCCTGCTGCTGGTAGCGGCTTCGCTGCTGCTGCAAACGCCGGTGCAAGCGCCGCAGCGTGTCTTCATCGAGCGTGACGTGCAGGCCGATGGCAGCGACCGGCTCGACTTCGTCGATACGATCAGCGGTGAGGTCCAGTCGGTGCAGGTCAACGGCCAGCACTACACCGTCTTCGGGCGCGCGGTGATGTTCTACGATCCGGTGACCAAGCGTGTACGCCTGGTTTCAGCCGATGGCCGCATCCGCAATCATCCCTTTATTCAGCCGCTGAGCGATACCCGCCGCCTGGACTGGATGGTCTCAGCGGATGGCCGCCGGGTGGCCTGGACCACGACGACAGCGCAGGTGGACGGCCAACTGCTGACCACGACGACGGTCGCCAACCTCGACGGCAGCAATCCGCGCGAGGTGCTGGTTGATGGCCCGCGCAACGGGATTCGCGCGCTGCCGGTGGCCTTCAGCGAGGATGGGCAGCATCTCTACATGGATTACCAGCCGGACGGCATCGCCGATTTCACGCCCTTCCAGCAGTATGCCGGTCTCTTTGAGGTCGCTTTCGAAGGGGGTGAGACCCGACTGCTGCCGGGCGAGCCGGGCTGCTTCTGCGCGGCAGGGCTGGGGGCCGGGCTGCTGCTGCGGCTGGCGCTGGCCCGGAACCTGAGCGGTTACGACGTGGTCGTGACCAATCTGGCGGCAGAGACCAGCCAGCGGATCAACGCGCTGAATCTGACCAATTACACGCAGGCGGGCGATGTGCTGATCGCGCCCTCCGGCACGCAGGCGGTCTATGCCCTGGCGCAGATCGCGGATTTTGGCGGGCCGAATCAGAACGTGCAGACGGTCTTCGTGCTGGTGAACCTGCGCAATGACACCCAGGCAGCGCCTGACCGATCCGATTACGACCTTTGTCCAGCCCGTAGAGTGGACCGAGGACGACACGGCCATCATCTTCACCAGCGCGGATCCCAGCCTGGACGGCACCTGGAAGGTCACACTGAACGATGGCAAGTTGCAGAAGATCGCCGACGCGACCTATCTGGGCACGCTGCGCTGAGATCGCCAGCCCGGTTTTTTCTGCTACAATCGCCCGCATGACCGTCCCTGAACCCACGACCCACCGCTCTCGTCTCGATTTCGGCCTGCTGGCAACGCTGGCCCTGTGCCTGCTGACACTCTGGCCGCTGCTGTACCGGCCCGGCCTGCCCAACGGTACCGATACGCTCTATCACGTCTACCGCGTGGCCGAGATGGACCGCGCCTGGTCGCATGGCGTCCTGATGCCGCAGTGGGCTGAGACCTTCTACTTCGGCTACGGCTCGCCGGTCTTTCACTATTACGCCAGCTTCACCTACTACGTCACCAGCACGCTCATGCGTCTGCTGAGCATCGACCCGGTGAATGCGCTGCGCCTGCTGACGCTGCTGAGTATGCTGCTGGCAGGCGGCGGCATGTACCTGTTTATGCGCGGCGAAACAGGGCGTCTGGCCGGTGTGATCGCGGGTGTGGTCTACGTCTACAGCCCCTATTTTCTCTTCACCGAACCTTACACGCGCGGCGCCTACCCGGAACTGCTGGCGCTGGCCCTGTTTCCGCTGGTGATGTGGCGCTACAGCCGTCTGCTGCGTCACGGGGGCGGGCGGGCGCTGGTGCTGGCGGCCTTTGGCAGCGGCCTGCTCATCATCACCCATAACCTGATGGCGCTGGTGCTGACCGGTCTGCTGGCGGCCTGGATTGGATGGCAGGCCTTGAGCGGCTTTCTGAAAAGCACTCTGCCAAATACCGACCTCACCCCCCAGCCCCCTCTCCGCTCCAGAGAGGGGGAGCAAAACCGACTACCGCGGTTCTTTGAGTCCCCTCGCCAAAGTGGAGAGGGGATTAGGGGTGAGGTTAATATGAGTTTGGAAATCGGACGTGCCCGCTGGGCCGGGCTGGCGCTGGTGGCAGGGATCGGGCTGGCGACCTATTTCTGGCTGCCGGTGATCGCCGAGCAAGGGGCCGTGCGCCTGGGCAATCTGACGGCGGTGGCGCAGTTGGATTACGAACACTTCTTCGTACCGCTGCGCGATCTGCTGGCCTTTTCGCCGCGTCCCGATGCCGGGGCGATCAACGGCCTGCTGCACCAGTTGAACCTGGGCGTGGCGCAGTGGGCGCTGGCGCTGGCGGGAGTGGTTGGGACATTGGCTATGTTGTACGGACACGACGCACCGTGCCAAAAAACCCTCACCTCCAACCCCTCTCCCTCAGGGCGAGGGGCTTTGTCGGTGACTTACTGAATAACGATGATAATCGTTCAATATTGCAGGTGGCCTTCTGGGCGGTGATGGCGCTGATCTTCATCGCGCTGATGCTGCCGCAGGCGGGGTTCTTGTGGCGCGCGGCGGCTCCGCTGGCCTTTCTGCAATTTCCCTGGCGCTTCCTGGGACCGGCAGGCTTTTGTCTGGCCGTGCTGGCCGGGTACAACGCGACCTGGCTGCTGCGTCTGCCGCTGCGCATCGCGGGCCTGCTGACGGCGCTCATGATTCTCATCACCGTTGCGCTGGCGCTGCCGACCCTCTACGTCAGTGAATGGGAGCATGAGACGGTCGATACCAGTGTGGCGGCTTATCATGATGTCGAACTGCGCGGCTTGCAGCGCGCGACGACCTTCTCCGACGAGTATCTGCCCAGCACAGTCATCGTCGAGCCGGGACCGAACGCTGATCTGCTGGCCGATTTCGCCGATGGCTACCCGGTGGACAAGGCCAATCGCGGTGTGCTGCCGCAGGGGACCACGCTGACGCTGCTCGATCACGGCCCACAGTGGGATTCCTGGCAGGTCAGCGCGCCGGAAGCCTTCACCTTCGAGGTGCTGACCTTCTACTTCCCCGGCTGGCAGGCGGCTATCGACGGCACGCCGGTTGAGCTGCATCCCTCGGACCCGCACGGCTTGATTAATTTCACAGTCCCGGCGGGCGATCACCGCATCGACCTGCGGCTTGGCCGCGACTTCGCCGGTGCGCCTGGGGCAGGGCATCAGTCTGCTGGCGCTGGCCCTGCTGTTCGGCTTTGCGCGGGTCTTTGAGCGGCGTAGAAATGCCTTACCGGAGCCTCCTGTTGCACGGCTGCCAGGGACGATTCGCCGGGCGCTCATCGGCGCGGGCCTGCTGGCCGTTCTGCTGATGGCGCTGCTGATGCGTCCCGGTCTGGCCTGGATCGACTCGCCGCCGGGGACCGCGCTGGTCGCACAGGTTCAAACGCGCTATCACCTGGGCGATCAGATCGAACTGCTGGGCTACGACCTCAACAGCCGCGAATTCCATCCTGGCGAGCGTCTGGAACTGACGCTCTACTGGTACGCGAGCGCGCCGGTCGATTACGGTTACAGCAGCTTCGTGCATGTCTCGACCGGGGGGCCGCCGCTGGCCCAGGCCGACGAACTCAACCCGGCAGGCCGTCCGACGGTCGAGTGGACCAGCGCGGGCTACATCCGCGATCCTTACGTCATCACCCTGCCCGATTCGATGCCGCCCGGCGAGTATCAGATTTTCGTGGGCCTCTACACCTGTGACACGCGCCCGGCGGGTGACTGCGGCAATGGTGACCGTCTGCCAGTGAGCGACGACTCCGGCCAACCGCTGGGTGATTCGCTGCCGCTGGCGACGATTCAGGTGCGCTGATGCTGCGTCGCTACGCACTGCCTGCGTTCGTGCTGCTGTTGTTGGGCCTGATCTACCTGTCCACACTGCAAACCATTCCCAACGGCTCGGATCATTATTTCATGATCGACGTGGGTGAGGATCAGAACGTCCTCAACCTCTGGGGCACGATGCACGCGACCGGCTACCCGGTCTACGTCATGACAGGCGCGCTGCTGGTGACGCTGATGAAAGCGCTCGGCATCGCCGCCGTGACCGCGCCCGCGCTGGTCTCGCTGTGCTGGGGCCTGCTGGCGCTGGGCCTGATGTACGTGCTGGGCCTGCGCCTGACCCGCCAGCCGCTGGCCGCCGCCTGCTGTGTGCTGCTCTTCGGCCTGACGCGCACCGTCTGGATTCACCACTCGATTGCCGAGATCTATACCTTCGGCCTGCTGATTCTGCTGCTGCTCTACGCCGTCGCCCTGTGGCCGGTGAAGCATCGCATCCTGTGGTTGGCGCTTGATCGGGGGCTTTGCGCTGGCGCAGCACCGCGCCTTCCTCACCGTGATCCCTGCGCTGATCTACGCCGTCTGGCCGGACCTGCGCGCTAACTGGCGGCGTGTGCCGCGTCTGCTCCTGTTGAGCCTGCTGCTGGGGCTGGTCGGCTTCCTGCCTTATATCTACCTGCCGCTGCGGGCCAATGCCGGGGCGGCCTGGGTCTACGGTCAGCCGGGAAGTTGGGACGGCTTCTGGACGCAGTTTTTGGGGACCGAAGCGGCGCGTTTCATCGGCCCGCCGCAGTCGCTGGCGGCACTATGGGCCAACGTGCAGCTTGTGAATCAGGTCCTGCTGACTGATCTGACCGCGCCGGGTCTGATTCTCGGTCTCATCGGGCTGCTGCTGGCGCTGCGGACCTCGCGGCATCGTCAGGCCGCCATAACCCTGCTGCTGGGCGGCCTGGGTGCGTATCTGTTCCACGTGCTGCTCTACAGTGATGTGCTCTCGGCGCTGATCTTGCAGATAACGCTCAGCATCGCCTTTGGCTGGCTCTTCCTGGCGGAATGGCTGCTGCTGCGGGCCATGCACCCCACGCATGATGCAGCGATGGGCTGGCGCAGCGATTGGCGCGGACGGGCACTGCTGCTGTCGGTGGTGCTGCCGCTGGCCCTGCTGTATGCCGCGCTCAACGGCCCCTTCATCAAGTCGCTGACCAGCAATCCGACCGGCGAGGCCTTGATCGCCTGGGCCGAAGACGTGCCGCCGGATGCCACGCTGATGCTGCCCTGGGGGATGCGCTACTTCGCTGTCAGCTTTGCTCAGGACGTGCAGGGCAAACTGCCAGGGCTGCGGCTGGTGGACCACAACGCCGATTTGCGCGCCATCGTCGCGCAGGGGCGATTGGTCACGGAAGACACTACGTTCTACAATCAGGGTATCGATTGGTGGCAGGCGCATCTGGGGCAGCCGGTGACGCTGTGGGCAGCCGGGCCGCACATGGTTGAGGTCTCGACCACGCCGCAGTGGGCAAACCCAGAAAATCTGCCGGAGCCGGTCAACGTGCTGGACGCGCAGACGAGCTGCGAACCGATGTCGATTACGCTGACGGTCGATTGGGCGGCGGGCGAGGCGCTGACGCAGGATTGGAGCGTTTTCGTGCATTTGCTGGACGATGACGGTCAGATTCTGGCCCAGGCGGACGAATCCGCGCCGGTCTATGGCTGGCGACCGACCAGCGGCTGGCAGGTGGACGAAGTGGTGCGCGATGTCTACCCGCTGCCGCGTGTGACGGGCGCAGCGAGGATCCGCTACGGCCTGTACCGCCAGCTTGCCGATGGCAGTTTTAGCAACGATTACGTCTACGAGATTGAGGTCAACTGCCCATGAACGGGGGCCTGCCGAGAGTACCAAAAACGATGGAGACCGAGCGGCTGCGGCTGCAAGCGATGAACCCGAAGGATGCCGCCGCTGTTTATGCCGGGGTGCAGGAATCCATGACCGCGCTGAGCCGCTGGATGCCCTGGGCCAGGCCTGACGAGACGGTGGATGATACGCGCATCCACCTGCGCGAGGCCAACGCGCATTTCACCCGCCTGGAGGAATTCAGCTTTACGCTGTGGCGCAAGGCGGACGATGAATTTCTCGGCTGCTGTGGCATTCATCGCATCGACTGGAGCGTGCCGCGCTTCGAGATCGGCTACTGGCTGCGCACCTCGATGGAGGGCCAGGGCTATATGACCGAGACGGTCAATTTTCTAACGGCCTTTTTGTTCAACGAGCAGGCGGCCAACCGTATCGAGATCCGCTGTGATGCCGAGAACCGGCCCAGCGCTGCCGTCGCCGAACGCTGCGGCTTTACGCTGGAAGCGCGGCTGCGACACGAACGGCGCAACACCTCCGGCGCACTGGCCGATACGCTCATTTACGTGAAGTTCCCGGAGACCTGACGATGCGGCGTCTGCTCTGCGTAGTCCTGCTGCTGGCTGTCGCCGCCTGCCAGCAAACCGGCACTCAGCCGACAGTCGAAGCGGTCACGGCGGTCCAGGCCAAGCTGCTGGCGACGGTTTATATCTCGCCGACGCCCGACGAGGCCGATCAGCAGGCCACACGGGTCGCGCTGCGGCCCACGCTGACTGCACCGCCGCCGACTGCGCCGCCCACGTCCACGCCCTATGTCGGAGTCTTCTTGCAGGGCGTGAACGATAACCAGGACGATGTGCCCATTCTGGACGCGACCGAGGTCTTTGCGCTGGTGCCGGGTCTGGCGACAGCAATACCCTCGCGCTGCGAAATCCCGGAAGACCCGATCTTCGGCGAGAACTGGCACAGCGATCCCTTCGCGGGCGGCTCGCTGGGCTGCGCCATTGAACCCTTGACCAGCTTCGACGGCGTGGTGCAGGTCTTCGAACATGGGGTGATGTATTATCAGGCGAGCGGGCCGATCTGGGCGATTGAGACGACCAACGACGGCTTCCCCGACCGGCAGTGGACCATCACGCAGAATTTGCCCCAGGTCGAGAATCCTGAAAGCGTGGTCACGCCGCCGGAAGGCCTGAAAATCCCGCTGCTGGGCTTTGGCGCGGTCTGGTTTGGCGTCGAGGGCGTGCGCGATACACTCGGTTTCGCCCGCACGGATGAGCAGCCGGTCAAGCTGGCCTTTCAACGCTTCGAGGGCGGCACGCTGTTCAAGGACATCAGCAGCGATTCGGTCTTCGTCCTGCTGCCAGATGGCCGCGCCTTCGGGCCGTTTTAGAGCGGACATGGCGTGCCGTGTCCCTACAAATCCCGATCCGCCTGTAGGGGCGATGCTTGCGTCGCCCGCCACGCCACATACCCCAACCACGCTGCGACCAATCCCCAGGCGAGGACCCCACCCCACAGAATCCCCGGTAGCCAGTCCGGACGATAGCTGAAGATGACCTCGTGTTCACCCGCCGGGACTTGCACCGCCCGGAACATGACGTCGGCGCGGTAGATCGGGGTCGGCTCGCCGTCGATGGTCGCCTGCCAGCCGGGATAGTAGGCGTCGGTCAGCAGCAGATAGGCATCCGAATCGGCTTCAACCTGGACCGTCACTTGCTCGTCGCTGTAGCTCGCTGATGGTGCCTAGATGCACCGACCCCGTTAACAGCGGCTCACCGCCATGAATCAGCGGCCATCCGTGCCGGGTCAAAGTTCGCCTCTGCGCATAATTGCCAGGGCATCGGCAGTGCCGGTCTCGGAATCCGGCAGAATCTGTATATGCTGTACAACAACGTGCGCGTGGCAATGCGGTCTCGGTTGGCGTAAAGCTTGATGTCGCTGGACAGCAAGCGCTGCCAGGGCGGTAGGGTCAGCGACGCGAAAGGCGCCGGTGCGGGTATCGACCAGCGTGGCGCTGACCAGCGTCATGTCCGACTGAGCGTGGATAACAAAAAACCGTGCTTCGTGTCGGTTCAGGTCAAGGTCCAGCGACCCCGCTGAAACTCGTTCAGCGGCTGCGTTGAATTAAGGCAGCGGCAGCGTATCGCCCGATTCTGATTGCGACGTCACTTCCGGCGGCGACTCGCCCGGTGTAGAGCAAATCATCGACGTTGCTACAAAGCCGGTGGGATCGTCCAGCAGCGTGCTACCGTCTGGCACTTAGCTGCGCGCGAATCTGCCGTATCGTAGCTGATGCCGTCCTGCCACAGATCGTAGACTTTGTCGGTAATCAGGAAGGCCATGTTGCTCAGGTTCAATATGCGCAGGTCAGGGATACAGGCTCCCCGGCAGTCTTCGAGCGCCAACGCCTCGCGCAGGCGGCCATCGACCGTCGGCGTGCCGTCAGGTGTCAGCAGGGTCGAAAAGGCGCTGTAGTAGCGCGTCGGCAGCAGGCCACCGTCGAAGCCGTCAATGCTGGGAATGCCCCAGATCAGCGATTGGTTGGGTGCGAGGACCTCTTTCAGCTTGGTATCGACCAGACTCAGGCGCTGGGCCAGATTCCGAGAGGCCGTATTCAGCATAACGCGCTTCCAATGCGGCGCGGTCGCCAGGGTCGAAGAGCAGCGGCGTGATGCTCAGGACGCGACCCGGCGGCGTCTGGTCCTGTTCATAGGCCAGCAATTGGCTGGTGGTGAAACGCTGGCTGCTGTAGGTCTCCGGCAGGGCCAGCGTGTTATAGGGCAGGATGACGGCGGCGGCGAACAGCTCGACCAGCAGCAGCGGCAGCAGCAACCGGATCCGCCTCAGCAGCAGGGCGATCAGCAGCGCGGCCAGCGCCAGCCCCCAGGCCAGCCAGCTGAGGTTCGTCGGCAGGGCGGAGCCGATCACGTCTTCCGGGCACGTAGACGCTCAGGCGAGCGCTGAGCGCCAGGGCGACCAGCACGGCACTCACGATGGCGTAATGCCAGCGGCGCGGACGCAGAGTCAGCAGGGCTTGCAGGCCGTATCCAGCCAGCAGGGCGATCCCCAGCGCGTAGAGGCTCAGCCAGCGGGCCGGGACGCGAAAGAAGCTGAAGCCGGGCAGGCGCAGCAGCCAGAGATAGAGCGGGTTCGACTCGCCGAAGGCCAGCAGCAGGCCGAGCAGCGCCAGCGCGATCCAGGCCCAGCGCGCCCGTTCGCGCGAAAGCAGCATTCCCAGCAGCGCCAGCCCCAGGCCGATCACGCCGCTATAGGCCACGTACTCGCCAAAGAGGACGCCATCGTAGCTGGGCAGCAGTCCGCGCCCGGCCACCAGCGGATTGAAGGAGAAGGACGTGGCCTCGTTGACGCTCAGGCCGCCGCTGCGGTTGGAGACCTGTGTCAGCTCCAGCGTGGGGATGATCTGCGGCAGGCTGAGCAGCAGCGCCAGTCCACCGGCGATGGCGAGGATCAGCAGGGCGCGCAGCCGACCGGATCGAGGGTAGCTCAGGCCGACGAGTCCGAGTCCAATGGCCGAAATGAAGACGGTCTGCGTGTGGCCGCTGAAGACTTGCAGCGCCAATCCCATCGCCAGCAGCGGGACGTAGAGGCGCGGGCGATCCAGGGCGCGAATGTACAGCCATATCAGCCAGGGCAGCCAGGCCAGGCCCTGAAGCTGGTTGATCTGCTCGACGTGCGCGCCCAGGTAGCCGCCCAGCCCGAAGAGTGCCGCCGCCGCCAGCGCCGGGACCGCCGCCAGCCGCATGTGCCGGGCCAGGATATACGCGCCCCACAGCGCCCAGAAGATATGCAGCAGCACACTCAGGCGCACGCCATCGGGCGGTGGGAGCGGCGCGACCAGCCAGTTGGGCGGGTAGAAGGTGCCCAACTGCGGGTTCGCCAGCAGCGGCACGCCCATGAAGATGTCCGGCGACCACAGCGGCAGATGCCCGGCCATCAGGGCGGCGTTGCGCGCGTGCCAGTAGGGATAGAAGTAGCTGAAGGTGTCGCCACGCGCCAGGATCATGCCGCTGAAGGCCAGCTTGTAGAAGAACACGAGCGTCAGCCCCAGCAATAGAGCAATGGGCCAGTATCTGCGCCAGAGGCTAGGAAACGAGTCTCTCACAGAGGCCGCCTGCCCGGAATTCTAACACTCAGCCCTAATCCCCTCTCCATAATGGCGAGGGGACTTCAAGAGCCGTCGTGAACTGCTTTGCTCCCCCTCTCTGTATCGGAGAGGGGGCTGGGGGGTGAGCTTAGCGTTTGGCAAAACACTTTCCGGAAATCCTCTCAGGGCGAAGGGTGAGAAAGCAGTTTTGAAAGCCCTTCGCCCTGACGTACAAGCGGACGAGTTTGAGGCAAGAGTTCCTACCAGGGCACAATAGATTGTGCCCCTACGAGTAGCGTGTGTGATGTAGGGGCACAGCCTGCTGTGCCCGTTGTATGGTCTCTGTCTGATCGAACCGAACAAAACACGATCCCTTCTCAACAGCAGGCATTGTAACCCATTCGGATTGGCACGGAAGCCCGGTCCATCTTATACTGGCGGTTCATCGGGCGAACACGCAGGACGACGCTATGTTTCAACGGATACTCTACGGCCTCTTACTCTTTGTGCCGGTGGCGCTGCTGGCGCAATTCGTGCTCAACGCGGACCCGGTGCTGGTTTTCATCTTCGCCGCGCTGGCGATTATCCCGCTGGCCGACGTGATGGGTGAGGCGACCGAAGAACTGGCGGTCCACACCGGCCCCAAGCTGGGCGGCCTGCTGAATGCCACGCTGGGCAACGCGGCGGAACTCATCATCACCATCTTCGCGCTGCACGAGGGCCTGCTGGATCTGGTGCGCGCCTCGATCACCGGCTCGATCATCGGCAACCTGCTGCTGGTGACCGGCTTCAGCGTCCTGGTCGGCGGCCTCAAACACGGCATTCAGAAATTCGACCGGCGCACGGCGGCGATCAATGCCACGCTGCTGATTCTGGCGGTGCTGGCGCTGGTGATCCCCTCGATTTTCGACGCCGCGATTGAGCCGGACAGGGCCGCCGAACTCGGCCTCAGCGAAGGCGTGGCCCTGGTGATGATCGTGCTGTATGTACTGATGGTCCTCTACAACTTCACGCAGAAAGGTGAATCGCCGGCGGAAGAAGAAGCGCATCACGCTAACTGGAGCGTGCAGCGCGCGCTGATCGTCCTGATCGCAGCGACAGTGGCGATTGCCTTCATGAGTGAGATCCTGGTGGGTGCGGTCGAACACGTTACCGAGGCGCTGGGCCTGACCGAGTTCTTCATCGGCGTGATCCTCATTCCGATCATCGGCAATGTGGCCGAGCATCTGGTGGCGGTGCAGGTCGCCCTGAAGAACAAGATGGAGCTGAGCCTGTCCGTCTCGTTGGGGTCCAGCCTGCAAATCGCGCTCTTCGTCGCCCCGGTGCTGGTCTTCATCAGCCTCTTCGTCAGCCAGAGTCCGCTGCTGCTGGTCTTCAACAGCTTCGAACTGGTCGCCCTGATCGCCGCTGCGGTCATCGCCGCCTTTATCGCCCAGGACGGCGAATCGAACTGGCTGGAAGGTGCCATGCTGCTGGGCGTCTATGTGATGATCGCTATCGCCTTCTTCTACCTGCCGGTCAACGGCGTCGGGACGTGACGAACCTCATCATTTACTCACATGAAGTGGGTATGATGAAGCCAGACCCGCGCATCGATGCCTTGATCTGCGAGCGCCTGGACGTCGTGGTGACGAAGACCGTCTTTCTGGACGATTTCGAACCAAACGTCACGGCTGCGCGTGGATTGGGTATGCAGGCCCTCCAACACCCGCTCGAAAACGCCTGGTATGGCCTGACTGCACAAGACCGGGTATCATGGTGACACAGCCTGCGGGCTGTAAATGTTGAGGTTTTATTGGTATGGCCTTTCTGACTCCGTTGGCGCTCTTGGCCGGGCTGTTGGCGATCCCCATTATTTTGTTGTATATGCTCCGGCTGCGGCGGCGCGAGATCGTCATCAGCAGCACCTTCCTCTGGCAGCAGATTCTGCAAGACAGCGAAGCGAACACGCCCTGGCAGCGGCTGCGGCGCAATCTCCTGCTGCTGCTGCAACTGCTGATCCTGGCGGCCCTGGTGCTGGCGCTGGCGCGGCCCTTCATGATTGTCCCGGCGGTGGGCACCGGCCAGATCGTCCTGCTGTTGGATGCCTCGGCCAGTATGCAAGCCCAGGATATGGATGGTCGCACGCGCTTCCAGGTGGCACAGGACGAGGCGCTGAACGTCGTCAGCACGCTGGGCGCGACGGATACTATGACCGTTGTGCGTGTGGCGCAGGTGCCGGAGGTGATCGTCCCGGCGACCAACGACCGCCTGATCCTCAACGCAGCGATTCGTGCTGCGCGAGTCAGCAATGCCAGCGCCAACTGGACCGCTGCCCTGACGCTTGCCATTGGCAGCGCGATTGACACCAACGACTTCACGCTGGTCATCGTCAGCGATGGCGGCCTGGGCGATTCGGCCCTGCTGCCGGAGATTCCCGGCGAAGTGCGTTATATCCCGGTAGGTCAGTCGAGCGAAAACGTCGCCATCAGCGCCCTGGCGACTCGCGCCCGTGCCGGAGAGACGCCGGAACTCTTCACGCAGATCAGCAACTACGGCACGCAGGACGCCGAGGTCGTCTACAGTCTGTACATCGACGGCGACTTCTTTACCTCGCGCATCGTGACCGTCCCGGCGCATGACGACGTACCGCTGGTCTCCGACCGGTTGCCCGCGGGCTTCAGCCTGGTGGAGGCTTCACTGGAGCCGACCAGCAGCTCGCCGGTGCCGGATAATCTGGCGGCAGATAACCAGGCCTGGACCGTCGCCAACAGCGTGACGGACCGTCAGGTGCTGTGGGTCTCGCCGGATAACGTCTTCCTGGAGCAGATGCTGCACAGCCTCCCGGCGATCAATGCGGTGCGCGGCGAGGACATCCCGCGCCAGCCCTTCGACCTCTATGTGCTGGATCGCTGGCTGCCAGACGGTCCGCTTCCCGACGGCGATTTGCTCTTCGTGGACCCGCCGGAGAGCACTACGTTGTTCACCGTTGGCCCGACTGTGAACCTCAGCAACGAGCCGGACCTCAATAAGCACATTATGACGGTGACTCCTAATGATCCGCGCACGCAGTTCCTCGATTTCGACGCGGTGAACATCATCGAATACAGCCAGATTAGTGCCGAGTGGGCGACGCCGCTGGTGACGGTGGGCGAGGACCCGCTGATCCAGGCCGGGGTGATCGACGGGCGGCAGGTGGCGATTCTGGGCTTCGACATCCATAAGACCGATCTGCCGCTGCAAATTAGCTGGCCGATCCTGATGGCGAACCTGATGGACTGGTTCGCGCCGCAGTCGGTGCTGCCGGTCACGGATCTTACTGTCGGCGATTCGCTGGCGATTCACCCGCCGCTGACATCCGATCATGTCGTCATTACCGCGCCGGATGGCACGCAGCAGGATTTACCGGTGCAGGGCCAGTCGGTCATCTATGCCGATACGAATCAGGTCGGCGTGTACCATCTGGATATTTTGCGCGGCCCGGCGGTCGAGCAGCAGCAGGTCTTTACGGTCAACCTCTTCGACCCGCACGAGAGCGACATCACACCGCAGGCCGAGATTACGCTGGGGGAGACGGCGGTGCGCGGCGGCGCGCAGGATGACCTGGGGGAGGTCGAGTTCTGGCCCTGGATCGCGCTGGTCGGCCTGCTGATTCTGCTGCTGGAATGGTACATCTACCAGCGGCGGCAGCGTATGCCCAGCCGTTTTGAGCCGGTGCAGCGTCCAGGCAGCCGGCGGCGGACGGTGCGGTCATGAATAGAATCCTCACTCTAAATCCCTCTCCCTCAGGGCGAGAGGCTTTCAAGATCGTCTTTTTTGGTTTTCTCCCCCTCGTTCTGACGTGTGTTGTAGGCCGTGCCCAATTGATCCGTTGCGGGGATGAGGCTTAGCCTATGCCGACGACCTTATTCTCCTTCTCCTCGCCGATTGCGCTGGTACTGCTGCTGGCGCTGCCGCTGGTGATCTATCTCGGCTGGCCGCGCCAACGCTTCCGGCGGCTGCGTGATTCGCTCAGTCTGGCGCTGCGCAGCGTGCTGGTTTTGATGCTGGTGCTGGCACTGGCGGGTTTGCAGATCGCCCAATCGGCCAATAAGCTGGCGGTCGTCTTCCTGGTGGATGTGTCGGACAGCATCGGCGTGGATGCGCAGGCGCAGGAACTGGACTATGTCCGGCAGGCGCTGCAAAACATGGGGCCGGATGATGTGGCCGGGGTGGTCGTCTTCGGCGCGGACCCGCGCACCGAACGCCTGGTGAATGCCGTGCGCGAACTGGGCGAGATTCAATCGGAGCCGGTGACGAGCAACACCGACATTGCCGAAGCGATCCGGCATGGCATCGCGCTTTTCCCCAGCGATGCGGCCCGGCGGCTGGTGATTCTCAGCGATGGGCGGGCGACGGTGGGCGATACCGACGCGGCCCTGCGGCAGGCAGCGGCCCTGGGCGTTGAGGTCAGCTACGTGGTGCCGACGGTCGAGCGCGGCCCGGAAGTGCAGGTGACGGATCTCAGCGCGCCCAGTACAGTCACGGAGAACCAGCCTTTTGACCTCTCGCTGACGATTGAATCCGACGAAGCGACGGCGGCGACGGTCACGATTCTGGATGCCGGGACGATTATCAAGCGCCAGGAGGTGGACCTGCGGCCAGGGGCCAATCATTACACCCTCTCGCTGCCCGGTTCCCCGCCGGATTTCAAGTATTTCCGCGTCCAGGTCGATCCGCAGGGCAGTGACGGCTTCCGTCAGAACAACGAACTGGCGACTTTCAGCCAGATCGTCGGGCCACCGCGCGCCCTGCTGGTGAGCCAGAATGCGAATGAGATTCAATACCTGCGGCCCGCGCTGGAAGAGGGCGGTGTGCAGATCGACGTAATTACGCCGGATGCCATGCCGACGGGTCCGGCGGCGCTGATCCCCTATGATGCGGTGGTGATGGCGAACGTCCCGGCGACGGCCTTAAGCAACGTGAGCATGGAGACTCTCGACAGCTACGTCCGCGACCTGGGCGGTGGATTGGTCTTTATTGGCGGGCCAGAGAGCTATGCGCCGGGCGGCTATTTCCGCACACCGCTGGAAAACACGCTGCCGGTCGAGACGCAAATTAAGGATCAGCAGCGCCTGCCGCAGTTGAGCATCGTCTACCTGATTGACCGTTCGGGCAGCATGGGCACGGTCAACGCTGATGGAGTCCAGAACATCGACCTGGCGAAAGAAGCCATCATCCGCTCGATTGATTTCCTCCAGCCGACCGACCGGGCTGGCGTAGTGTCCTTCGATACCGATGGCCTGTGGATCGCGCCCATTCAGCCGGTGCTGGATCGTCTGGGCTTGCAGCGCGAGGTCGGCAGACTGCGCGCGGGCGGCGGTACGGACATCCTGGCCGGGATGCGCCTCGCGGCGGGGGCCATTAGCCAGGAACAGTCGGACCGCAAGCATATCATTCTGCTGACGGACGGCGGGGCCAGCCCGGAGGGGCTGATTGAACTGGCCGGGACACTGCGGCGTGATAGCAACGTCACCACCTCTATCATCGCTATCGGCGAGGGCAGCGCGGATTTCCTGGCTGATATGGCCGCTGCCGGGGGCGGGAACTATCATCAAGTCGATCTGGTGGAGACGATCCCGCAGATTTTCACGATGGAGACAGTGCTCGCCAGCCGCTCCTACATCCTGGAGCAGGACTTTGTGCCCAGCGGCGCAGCGCCCAGCCCGATCCTCAGCGGAATCACCAGCGTGCCGAATTTGCTGGGCTATGTCGCCACCGAACCTAAACAGACAGCGCAGGTGATCCTCAAAGGACCTGCGCCCTTCGAAGACCCGATTCTGGCCTCCTGGCAGTATGGCCTGGGGCGCGCGGTGGCCTTCACCAGTGATGCGACGGCGCGCTGGGGCGCGCATTGGGTTACCTGGGATAATTTCACCCGCTTCTGGAGTCAGGCCCTGGCCTGGACGATGACGCAGGGCAGCGGCGATAAGCTCGAATTGCAGGTCGTGCTGGAAGGTGAACAGGCCCGGCTGATTGTCGATGCCCGCAGCGAGGACGGTCAGTTCCTCAACGGCCTCAACTTGCAGGCCGCTATCAGCAGCACGACATCCGACCCCATGCACGTCAATCTGCATCAGATTGCCCCCGGTCGCTATGAGGCGGTCTTCACACCGACTGAAGAAGGGGCCTATTTCCTCTCGATCAGCGGGCAGGGCGTGGTGGATGGCAATCCCATCCAGGTGCGGCAGATCACCGGCTGGGTGATGAGCTATTCGCCCGAATATCGCGTCCAGGCCCAGACGAGCAACGTCAATCTGCTGCGGGATCTGGCGCAGATGACCGGCGGGCGTGACATGGCCGAGGACCCGGCGCTGCCTTTTGTTCACAACCTTGTCGTGCGCAATGCGTATACACCTTTGTGGCCTTATCTCCTGCTGGCGGTGCTGCTGCTGCTGCCGGTCGATATTGCTGTCCGGCGGCTGGTCATTACCCCCAGCGATCTGCGGCGGGCACGGCTGGCGATCTTCGGCGCGGGGCGGAACGTGGCCTCTGAGACCGGGTCGGAGCGTATCAGCAGCTTGATCGGCGCACGCGAACGCGGTCGTCATCGGGCTGAGGAGACCTCGCGCACGCTGGGTACACTGCGCGCTAATCAGGAGCAGCGCCGTGCGGAACGCCCGCAGGCCGCGACAGCCGAGACGGGCGCGCAGGAAGACGATCAGCCGCGCTATGTCGCCCCCAGGCCGGACTATCATGAACCGGGGGCCACGACGACGGGCGAACTGCTGAAGACTATCCGCAAACGCCGCGATGACGAGGACTGAGTCCATGATTGACGACGCCTTCCCACGCAAACGCAAAAACGACGAGTACCGAGACTCGCTGCTCAGTGCCCTGCTGCGCTGGTTGGGACAGGTGTTCCTGTTTGGTTACCGGAATCTGATTGAGAAACCGCTGCGCTGGGGCTGGCGGGACCATGCGCTGCTGTGCTGGGCTGGACCTGGCGTGCGAACCGGCGATGTCTCCTGACTGGACCTGGCGGGCGAGCTGGTGGATGCTCAAACTGCCGCTGCGGGCGCTGGGCTGGACCTGGCGCGGGCTGTGACTGCTGGTTTTTGGCCGCATCCCGAATTCGATACGGCCCGCGAGCGCGAGATTTTCCTGCGTATCCGGCGGCGCTACCGGCGGCGCAACCACTTCATCCTGCATCTCTTTGCTTTTGTCGGCATCAACGCGGGTATGTGGATCGACTGGCTCGACATGACCGCTTACCGCTACGACGCCTATGCTCCCTATTCACTCGGCCCGCGTCTGGGTTTCATGGCGTTCTGGGGCGTGGTGCTGCTGCTGCACTATATCCGGTTGCGCATGGGCGAAGCGGAAGATCGAGAACTGGAAAATGCGCTGGAACGTGAGTACGAACGTCAGCAGCCGCTCTACTACGAAGAGATGGACGAATATTACGGCGACTACGCCCACCTGAGCGATGATCCGGCAGCGGCAGAATACTTGCCGGAGCCGCCGCAAGTCAAGCGCAAGACCGGCGCACGATAACGTCTTATTCTGGCCTCTGGGAGGATGTGGTTTTTCTCACTTAACCTCAGCCCTGAACCCCCTCGCCAACATGGAGAAGGGGAGTTTATTGAGTAAGATTTCAATATACGTCGGCAGTTTGTGGATATACCCAGAATGCTCCCCTCAGGCGGCTGAAAATCAAGCCTGTTGGGCAAATCCCGCCTCAAATCCGGGAAATTTCACAGAAACCTAACGCTCCTTTATGGGCGCGCTGATCCTATTCGCCTATAATAATCGAAAACACCTTTGGGAGACGGTTTCATGGACGAGGCAGAACGCCTGTTTCAAGAGGGATTAATTCTGCTGCGCGACGCGAACGATATGGCCGGGGCCAGGCGGGCGCTGCTGGCTTCGCTGAAGTTGAACCCGCGCAACGATATGGCCTGGGTCTGGTTATCGCGTGTGGTGACAGATGCTGACAAGCGGCGCGAGTGCCTGCGGCGGGCGCTGAAGCTCAACCCGGAAAATGACCAGGCGCGCAGCCTGCTGAGCGCACTGGACAAGATGCGCACGCAGGAATGGCAAGCTGTTGCGGAGCAAACAGTCGGGGCGCGCTCGCTGCTGCGTTCGACCGGGCGTTATCCGGCGGTCTCAGCAGATGGGGAGCCTGAGGCTGCGCAGTCTGTGCGCAAGCTGCCGCCCAGCCGGGAGATTGAGCGTTATCTCAAACGCGCGAACGCCTTTGTCGAAGACGGCGATCCTGAAAAAGCGATTGAAGAATGGGTGGCGGTGCTCAAGCTGGAGGTCGATCACGAAGAGGCCATGCGCCAGGCGGTGCGCTATCTTTCGCGCATGAAATACATTGACGACGCCCGCGAACTGGTCATGCGGGCCATGCATGCGGGACGACGCACCCCTCGATTTACCTGACCGCTATCGACATCGCGCGGCATCAGGGCAACTATTCCGAAGGGGATGACCTGCGCGAGAAGCTCTGCGCGCTGCCGGATGTGGACGACGCGATGATCGTCAAGATGGCCGATTATTTCGGCGACAACCAGCAGACGGATCGCGCCGAACGGGTGCTGGAAAAAGCCCTGGCGACGGCGTCCGAAAAGTCAGACGCTGCTGACTGCTCTGGGCGATCTGCACGAGGACCAGGGCAGCGCCGGTCGAGGCCATGCGCTATTATGATCGGGCTGCGCGGCTGGGGACAGGCACCAAAGCAGGCCGCGAAGCAGATAAGCGGCTGTCGGCCTTGCGCCCGTTATGACCGACCGCGAACGCGGCAGCGCCGTGGCTGGCCTGGCGTGAGGTCGTCGGCATCGGCCTGTTTTTCCTGCTGCTGGCCTGGCAGGATGCCGGGCTGAACCTGCTGTCCCTGGGCCTGACGCGCTGGCTGGGCGTGCTGTTGAGCCTGGCCGGGGGCTATCTGTTGGTGACGGCGACTTCCTCCCCGCAGCAGCAGCCCATCGCGCGCATCTTAGGCGGTTCCGTCCCCGAAGCCAGCCCGACCAGCGGCGAGGCGCATCACGGCGTGATCGAAGAGGCGACCGAGCTGCCGATTGTCCCGTCCACGATGCGGTTGGTCCTGGGGACAGCGGGCGCAGCCCTGCATGGCGTGGCGCTGGTGATGGTTTTCGGCACAGCCATTCACCTGCTGCTGAACCCGGTCTGGCCGCAGGATATGCCCACCATTGAAGACCTGATGACCGGCGCGCTGCGCTGAGGCGAGGAGCCACTCAATGGAACCGACCTTTCTCGATTTCATCATCTTTCTGCTGCTGATTGCCTACCAGTTTTCATCAGCGGGTTCTTCCTGCCGCTGCCGCTGACCGACATGGGCACGGTGCGCTATCGCAGCCTGCCCTACATGACGATCGCTGCTGATTCTGGTCAATTCGCTGGTCTTTATCCTGTGGCAGGCCTCCGAACCTCTACCAGGGCAGCGACGGCCTATGAGACTCATCGGTTCGACGACCCTGCTGAACCAGTATATCGCCCAGGTCTGGACTTATGGCTATCGCGCCAGCTATCCTGCGCGAGGCGCTCAGCATGGGGGCCTTCACCACCTTCACCTCGATGTTCATGCACGCCGACCTGTGGCATCTGCTGGGCAACATGATCTTCCTGTGGGCCTTCGGGCGGCGGCTGGAAGATGCCTGCGGCCCCTGGCGCTACTTGCTGTTCTATCTCTTCGCGGGATGGTGGCGAACATGGGCAGCGTCCTGCTCAACCCGCTGGGTGTGGATCAGCCCGGCATCGGGGCCAGCGGCGCAATCGCCGGTGTGATGGGGGCCTATCTGCTGCTGTTCCCGGCGGCGCAGGTCTACTGCTTCTGGGGCGATTATCTCGATTGTGCGCGTCTTTGTCGTCTATGCAGCGCGAATTTTCGGCTTCGGCGGCGAACTGCGGACGGCCCCGGTCTGGCGCTGGACCATCCGCGTCCCGGCCTGGCTGCTGCTGGTCTACTTCCTCATTCGCAATCTGCTGCCCTCGCTGGAGACGATCCAGAGCGGCGAAAACTTCAGCGGGGTCAATAATCTGGCGCACCTGACCGGATTCCTGGCGGCGATTGCGATCGTGCTGTTTGTGCGCAAGGATCTGGCCTCGCGTTTCGTCAGCGGGCGGCGGGTGTAGGATCTGTCTATGGGAGTACCATCGTGTGACCTAACGACGGTTTATTCGGGCGTACCCCATCACGACGCTGGTCTGCATAGCTGCTCCTCTATGACCTGAACGCTTCTCAATCCAGACATCGTCCTGATTCTGCCCTGCTGCATCGGCGATGTGGTCATGGCGACGGCCACGCTCAAGGCGCTGCGGCAGGCTTATCCTGAGGCGCACATCACCTGGGCAGTCGGCTCCTGGTCGCGCCCGGCAGTGGAGCATCACGATCTGCTGGACGCGGTGCTGGATACCGGCCCGGCGGCGCTCCCGGTGAAGACCGCGGGCGGATTCTGGCGCTTTGTGCGTCAACTGCGCGGCGGGCCATTTCGATCTGGCGGTGTCGCTGGTGCGCTCGCCGCTGATGAGCCTGGCGGTGCTGTGCGTCCGGCATTCCGCAGCGGGCCGGGCTGGACAGTGCCGGGCGCGGTTTCGGCTACACCATTCGCGCGCCGCATCGATCCGGCAGATGTGCGCCCGGAAGCCGAGATTTACCTGGACGTGGCGCGCGCGCTGGGCATCGACACGGCGGGCTGTTACGCCAATGTCCCGGTGGACGAGTCGCAGTGGCCGCCGCTGGCTGAGCATCTAGCGCGCAGACGGGCATCGACCCGGCGCGATTACATCGTCATCAATCCGACCGGCGGGCGCAATCCCGGTATGACGATGGACAGCAAACGCTGGCCGCCAGAGTATTTCGCCGCGCTGGCCGACGGCTGGCGGCGCGCTGGGGCACCGGAATCGTGCTGCTGGGCGGGCCAGATGACCAGATGATTGTGGAGGCGGTGGCCAATCCATGCGCAGCGGAATCGGCCATGCACATCGGGCTGAGCTTTCCGCAGGTGGCGCTGCTGGCGCATCACGCGCGGCTCTACATCGGCAACGACACCGGCCTGACGCATCTGGCGGCGGCGGCAGGCGCGAGAACCGCTATGATCCTGGGACCCTCTGATCCGAAGCGTTACGCGCCCTTCGTGCCGGATGCGCTGGCCGTTGTGGAAACCTGCCCAGGTGGCTCAGGCGGGCGTCAGTGCCGGGACGCCGCACGAAGTGGGACTGGGCGCGCGATGGCATCGGCGTGGATGAGGCCGAAGCGCAGATCCTGGCCTATGTGAAAAGGTCAAATGAAAAGACTTAACGCAAAGG
This sequence comes from uncultured Chloroflexia bacterium, assembly GCA_963772595.1. Classification (GTDB taxonomy): domain Bacteria; phylum Chloroflexota; class Anaerolineae; order Aggregatilineales; family Phototrophicaceae; genus CAVYXZ01. Next base: position 321,047 of record CAVYXZ010000008.1, read on the forward strand.
CGCAAAGGCGCAGAGACAGAGAAATCCCTGCGTCAAGTGCTGCTGTGTGATGCTCTCGCCGTGTCTTTTCTTTGTTCTGGCTTCGCGTCTTTGCGTTGAATCTTTTGACCTGCGCTTTTGATCTTAGGAGAGACGTACATGCAGGGTATCAGGCTCGAACGTGCGACAGCCGAGCAGTTCACGGCGATCTACGGCATCATGGCGCTGGCCGGGGAGCATATGCACCGCGTCCTGGGTCTGTCGCACTGGTATCCTTTTCCGCCGACCGAGCGCTACCTGCCGCATCTGGAAGGCCGCGAAGTCTATGCCGTTTACGCCGAGTGATCTGCTGGTGGGGACCTTCAACCTGGGCACGATGCCGGAGCCGTATTACCTGGACGATATGAGCGATTACTGGCAGAACCTGCCGCGCCCGCCATGTATTTCAGCAGTTTTGCGCTGCTGCCCTCGCACCAGCAGCAGGGAATCGGAGTCCTGGTGCATGGCTCAGGCCGACCGGATCGTCCAGGAGCGTGGCTATCACTACCTGCGTTTCGACGGCGTGGCCCATCACGAACGCCTGATGCGTTTCTACTCGCGGTTGGGCTACCGGCCCTGCGGTCTGCTGCCGGTGTATGAGGATATTTCGGTCATGTGCTTTGAGAAGGCGCTGCAACCCGCCTGATTTACTGCTGCGAACTCGTAGCTTGCCACCAGTCGTTTGGGCGCATAGCTGCGCCAGGCGCGTTCGAAGAGGTCGCGCATTTCGTCGGGATCGACTTTCGACATGCGGATCAGGATCGAATCGTAATCGGCATAATGTGGCGTGCTGTAAAACACGCCGGGATTGCTGTCGAGCAGGAATTCGCGCTCAAACTGGTCCGGGAGCTTCAGGCACAGGGCATCGCTGTCGATCTTGGCGACCGATGCCAGGAAGCGTTTCCCGACCTTAAAAGTCGGACTGCCAAATGTCGTATGTTCTGCGACGCCGGGATAGGACAGTGCGATCTGCCTTACATCATCAATCGTCATGCGTGCCTCGCCGAACATTTGTTTTAATTCAGCATAACACAAAGACAGTGGATCGACAAACAGACCTTATGCGCCGGTCATGATGCTGCGGACGATGACCCCGGCCAGCAGCGCGAAGCCCCAGATGTAGCTGCCCATCGCCGGACGCTTCTGCGCGGTGCGTTCGACGAAGATGAAGAAGGGCAGCGACAGTACCGCCGCCATGCCGTAGATGAAATGCACGTCTTCGCGCGGGCGGGCGTTCTGCGTCAGCATCACGACGCCGATCAGCGATTGCAGCAGCATCGTGGCGACGATGAAATAGGTCGCGCTGCGGAACAGGGGCGTCACGTCACGCTTGCGGACGATACCGATGACGATGCCGATCACCAGCATCACCAGGGCGACGATCAGCCCGGCGCGCGAAAGCTGGAAATGCAAATCGTGCAGGAAGATGTAGAACCAGGGCGAAGGATAACGGCGCAGCGTATCGACGACGACCAGCGCCAGAAAGGCCAGCAGCCCCAGCGCCATCCAGCGGAAGCTGCCGCGATCCAGACCGGGACGTTCAGGCTGTTTTCTGCTGGACACGGCTGCTGTGTAGTCTCCTCGGCATGTGAGCTTGCCATGAGGTAGCCGATAAAGATCAGCACCGCGCCCAGCATCTCTCCCAGGTACTTGAACGAGGGATCGCCCAGGCGGATCAAGCGCCCCGGCAAAGGCGGGCATCAGCCCCCCGGCGGCGATAAACCAGTTGCCGATCATCCGGTTGCGCAGGATTTGCTTGCGGCGGAACAAAATGGCCGAATAGATCGCCCCGCCGACCAGCGCAATCGTGCCCCAGATGTTCATCACCGGCGAGAAGCTGCGCACCGTGCCTTTGCCCGGCGGCATGATCTGCTGGTAGATCAGGGTCATATCCGCGCCAGGATGCCAGACGCTGCTGTCCAGCGGGGTGAAGAACAGCGTCCAGGGCAGGGTCATCACGCCGACAAGGATCAGCGCCATCATGATGTTGCGGGCGATGTTGCCGCGCCGCCACAGCAGGAAGACCGTGCCCTGGCCCAACCAGGCCGCCACCATGATCGCGCCGGACCAGTACCACAGCGCGAAGAACAGCGGACTCCAGACGAAGCTCAGGATCACCTGGCTGGCGGTCCCCAGGCAGTACAGCGCCATGCCGATGCCCCAGGCCAGATTATGCGGGCGGCGGTTTTGCCACCAGCGGCGCAGAATCATGGCGGCGAAGACACCGCTGACGATCATCGACACGAATGAGAGAAGAAAGGCGAGGCTGGGCATGGGGATTAGTCTTTAGTCTATGGTCGATAGTCTTAGTCAAGAACGCTGCGATGTCGGTGACGGTCTTTCAACCGTACGGACATGGCGTCAGCCGTGTTCCACTACGGCGAGACTGTACTGCTGTCGAATTCTAGCACACAGGCTGCCGCTTATCGAGTCTTTGGCTCGAAAATCTGTAGAAAGCTATCAAAAGCTATGACGTGGTCGGGTCGGTGCCGAAGAAGTAGTATTCCAGTATCTGGCGTACCAGCGGTGCCGCCACTTCGGAGCCTTCGCCCGCGTTCTCGACCATGACGACGATGGCGATTTCCGGGTTGTCGCGCGGGGCATAGGCGGCGAACCAGGCATGTGGCGGGACCGGACCGGCGGCCTGAGCCGTGCCGGTCTTGCCACAGACGACCATATCTTGCAGCGGTGAATTGCGGAAGACAAATTCCGCCGTGCCGGACTGCGTGGTGGTGACGTTGCACATCGCGCTCGCGCACCATATTCAGCACTTCCGGTTTGATGTGCTCGTATCGCTTATCGACATCCGGCTGCATGACAAAGCTGGGACTCTCGCCCAGAATGCCGACCTTCTGGACCAACTGCGGGCGGTAGAGCGATGCCGCCGTTGGCGATAGCGGAGACCAGCCGGGTCATTTGCAGCGGCGTGACCTGCACCTCGCCCTGTCCAATCGCCATGTTGACCGCGTTGGAAAAGGTCCAGGTGCCGCCCTGCGCCGCGAGGGTATCCGGGTCAATGATGTTGCCCGCCGCTTCCGGCAGATCGCGCAGGCCGGTGACATCGCCCAGGCCCATCCGGTGCGCATAATTGGGCAGCAGGAAGGGATCGGCCTGATTCAGATCATAGCCGGTTTCGTAGAAGCAGGAGTTGCAGCTTTGCGTGATGAACTGCGGCAGCGTCAGCAGGCCATGACCACCCGGCAGCCAGTCGTAGCGCTCGATGTCCCGGTTCCACACGCCGGTCGAATTGTAGCGGTGATCGAGGGCATAGACGCCGCTGTCTGCCGCCGCGATAGCCGTGACCAGCTTGAAGGTCGAGCCTGCCGGGTAAATGCCCAGCGTGGGCCGGTTCAGTTGAGGCCGCCGGTCGTCGTCCTGCACGTCTTCGATGATCTGATCGGCGCTGCTGCGGCCAATGCTGGGGTAGGGCGTGAAGGCGTTGTTGTCGAAAGTGGGGTAAGTGACCATCGCCAGGATCGCGCCGGTATGGATGTCCAGAATCACGGCGGACGCGCCGTCTGGAGGTCTTCGCCCAGCCAGCGCGTTCATAAGCCTGCGTCAGCGTCCGCTCGACGAAATCCTGCAAATCGTTGTCAATCGTCAGCCAGATACTCTCCGAGGGCTGCGACGCGCCTTCGGCCATCAGCACCTGCTCGCCATCTGGCAGCACAATCGTCAGACGTCCGCCCGGCTTGCCGCGCAGAGTCTCGTCCCAACTGGATTCGATCCCGCTCTGGCCGACGATGGCATCCTGCGGGAACCCGGCTGCCGCCAGGTCGGCAAGCTGCGCCTCGCTGGGATAGCCTACATAGCCGATCAGGTTGGAGGTCATCGGGCCGTCGAGGTAGCGGCGTGCGGGCCGGTCGCTGAAACTGCGCCTTGCAGTCCTGTTCAAGCTGCTGATGGAGCTGCACGTAGGTCAGCGGCTCAATCGTGCCCACGTCGATCACCCAGTTATCAGGCCGGGCGTCGAGATAAGCGGCCAGTTCATCGCCCGGCTTATTCAGCGCGGTCGCGAGCCGGGCCAGACAAATCTCATAGGCCGGGATCGCGTGCCTTGATGACGCTCATGGTAATCATCCGGCCATTCTGGTCGGCCAGGACGTCGCCGTTCGCATTGTAGATATTGGCGCGGCTGGGGATGCGCGGTTCGAAGTGCAGGGTCCCGCCGCTGCCCATCAGCGTGAAAATATCCGCCGGGGACCAGGCGATGCGCCAGTCGTCCACGGACATGTCGTAGGTGAGGCGCAGCGTCCGGTTCGGATCACTGAAGCTGCCGACCAGTTCGGTGTTGAAGGTCATGTCGTAGCTGAAGGACATGACGTCGTTGTTGAGGATCTGGCTGGTAATCTTATATTCCAGGTTGCGTAGAGACATAGTGCTGGCGACATCCTGGTACAGGGCGGTGAAATCGTCCAGGGGGGTCGCTTCCTGCCCGGAGAAGCTCAGCAGACTGTGCATCGTGGCGTAATCCTGCTGGGTCCAGGCATCCAGGAAGCGCCGGACCACCCGCTCAGCCTGCCTCCAGCGTGTAATTGGCCGGGGTCTGAGTCGGCAGCACGGCGACCGTCGGCAGCGGATGCGAACCGGAAGGCGGCGTGGCACAGGCACTGATGACGGTGAGCAGGATAACAGACAGCAGGTAGCGGATTTTCAAGAGGACCTCAACATGCATTTGTGCGGTATTACGTCGATCCCTCCCCGAAATGCAGGAGATCACGCCGCACTGCACTGAAATACAGCGACATGCGTTTAGTGTACACGATCTTACGCAAGATGCACGATCTTTCGCTATACTAGGACTGTGCATATCGTAATGGATTCAGGAGTTTGGACCATGACCACAGCACCCGCGCCCAGTGAGAATATTCGCGCCATCGATAGTCTGGTAGCCAATGAATTCGCGGTCTCGCTTGAGGGGCAGCCTGTGACCGGTATTTTCAGCATCTCCGGGCTGCGCACCTTCAAGCTGGATGTGCGGACGACGACGGCCATCAAGAAAATCCAGGAGCCGTTCAAGATCACCAAAATGGTGCAGCGCGACCCGCATATCCCGATGAACGCTTGGATCCGGGCGACCTTCGCCGTCGGCGATGACATCGACCGGCCCCGGCGCACCCTGGTCATCAGCGCGGTGGATAACGGCACCGAAACCCGCCGCTGGACCGTGTATCGCGCCTGGATTGCCGAGATCGGCTACAGCGATTTCAACAGTGGCTCCAGCGAAATGGTGGAGGAAACCCTCACCATCCACTTCGACGACATTGAGGAAGATTGGCCGCTGCTGGAAGGCGACGACCCCGCGCTCGACAGCGGCGAATAGAGCAAGCTTCGAGGAGGGAGATTGAACTCATGGCTGTTTACCTGCCGGAAGTGGCGTATTTGTACCAGAATCACAGCCTGGACAACACGCGCTGGGATTATTACCGGCCTCGCCCTGACGATATTGTCATCGCCACGTCTTACAAATCCGGCACGACCTGGATGCAGATGATCGTGATGCATCTGATCTTTCAGGACTTACAGCCGCATCCGATCTGGGAGCTTTCGCCCTGGCTGGACAATAATTCTGCACCGGTAGAGGAGCGTTATCGAGCGGCTCGACGCGCAGGAACACCGCCGCTTTATCAAGAGCCACCTGCCGCTGGACGGCCTGCCGTATCACCGTGAGGTCAAATATATCGTCGTAGGCCGCGATGCGCGCGATGTCTTTATGTCGCTGTGGAATCACTACAGCCATTTCACCGAGGCCACCTACCAGCATCATCAGATGCAGCCTGGCCTGGCGCTGCCGCAGTGCCCGACGGACATCCGCCAGTTCTGGCAGCAGTGGATGGGGTCCGGCTGGTTCGGCTGGGAAAGCGAGGGCTATCCCTTCTGGTCGAATATGCGCCATATGCAGACCTGGTGGAATTTCCGGCAGCTCGACAATATTCTGCTGGTGCATTTCAACGCCCTGCTGGACAAGCTCGAAGGCGAGATTCACCGCATCGCCGATTTCCTCGACATCCGCGTCTCGGCTGATCTGGTCGCCCAGATTGCCCAGGCTGTGACCTTCGCCAACGTCAAGCAGAACGCCGAGACGCTGCTGCCGGACCTCGACAACGGCTTTATCGGCGGCGCGCAGACCTTCATCCACAAGGGCACCAACGGGCGCTGGCGCGAGGTCCTGAGCGAAGAGGATCTGCTGTTGTACAAAGCGGCGGTCCTGCGTGAACTCAGTCCCGATTGTGCGGACTGGCTGGAAACCGGCGAGCGCTCCTGAGATGCGCAATCGCCGTAGGGACACGGCGCGCCGTGTCTCTGCTCTGTCATCAATCGCGTGATTGCTTGCTGTAGGGCGGGCAACTCAGCACTTGTACCACAAACAAAAAGCCCCCGGATCGCGCCAGGGGCTTTGTTGTGTCTGAGGGGAAAGATTAACCCAGCGCGTCGTAGCCGGGGCCGTCGATGAAGAAGTCGTAGTTCGGCTGAATGTCCGCCGTCAGATCCAGGACATCGCCTTCAGCCGGGGTGCGGCGCGTCTTGGTGTCGAAGGGCAGCACTTCCTGCTGGCCGTCCGCCACGTAATCCGAGGGAACCTCTTCTTCCAGGAAGATGGCCTCGTAGGGGCATTCCGGGATGCAGGCCCCGCAGTCGATGCAGGTATCCGGGTCGATAAAGTACCAGGGCCATTCATTTTCCGGCTGGCCGGGAACGATGCATTCCACCGGGCAAACTTCGACGCATGCGCCATCGCGCAGGCAGAGACTGGTGATAATGTGGGTCATAGAAGGTACTCCTTAGCTTTATGGGGTCCACTGATTTGAATCCAATTTAACCCTATTTATCGCTGGCGTCTGGTACTTTTGTTGGATTTTGAAATTGTTGTTTAACTCAAGGCTGCCGGGTTATAAAGCGTGGTTAAAATTCTGCCCGACTGGCTCCGGCATGGCGTTGGTATGCGCCAGATATTCCAGCCCGACGCGGTCGCCCACGTAGACGCTGCGGCCTTTTTTGACCAGCAGCCCGGCGTTGAGCAGGCCGCGCAGCGCGCGCCCGACGACCTCGCGGGTGGTGCCCAGGATCGAGGCGATTTCCTCCTGCGTCAGCGCGGTCGGCGTTTCGGCGATCTGGTCGGCATAGGTGCTTTCGTGCAGGAAGAGCTTCGCCAGACGCGAGGGGATGGTGCGGAAGGTCATGTCTTCCAGGCGTTCGATATATTCGCGGTTGACGTGCGCCAGCGATTGCACGTACTGGCTGAGCAGGACCGGTTCGTTCGCCATCAGGCGCATCAGATTCTCGTGGCCGATCTGAAGAATGGCCGCATTGGTCACGGCGACGGCGTTGTAGGGGTTGCGGCCGCCATCGACCGCCGCTACTTCGTTAAAGGTGGAGAAAGGCCGCAGCAGACTGAGGGTATGTAAGCGCCCTTCGCTGCTGAGGCGGTAAATGCGAACCAGACCATCCAGCACGACGTGGAAACCGGCACAGTCACCGCCCTCGCTGAAGACAGTGGCGCCGGCCTGATAGCTGTGTTGGTGAGCGACCTCCTGGATGCGTCTGCGTCCGGCGGAGTCGAGCGCAGCGAAATAAGGAATCGGCTCAGGTCCATGAGAATAATCCTTAGTCGATAGTCAGCGGTCCCATAGAGTTAGTCTCGTAATAAGCACTTGTTCCACGTTCCCCTGTCTTTTCATCTAGACTATGGACTATCGACCTACAGAAAACGTGCGCCGACGATCATCACGATGAACAGCAGCCCGGCCAGCAGGCCCATGCTGCGCAGATCCGCGATGACATAAGTATACTGCGCCGCGAGTTCTTCCTTGCTGACATCGCGTGTCGGGTGCGAGAGGCGGTCGGCGATCTCGGCCTGGCTCAGTTCGCTGACCTTCGCCTCGCGGCGGCGCGGTGTGCGGCGTTCGATGGGCGGCAGCGTTTCGCGGCGGCGTGGGGCAGGCGCAGCAGCTTCGACGACTGCTTCCTCCACTTCGCTCTCGTCCGCTTCGACCTCTGCTTCGACTTCCTGCTGGGGCTGTCTTCGATACCGGCTTGGCGGCGTGCGCGGGCCAGCGTCTCCTCCGGCAAATTCGGGCGGCTGCGTTGTTTACGGCTCTTTCGTTTTGACATGTTATGTATCCACCTGTTTTGCAAAAACGACGATGCGTTCCGTATCGACCTGATAAGGATAGCAGGAGATCAGCGTTGCGGTAGGCTCACCTCTCGATTCGAGAATACCAACTTCGGTCGGTTTGTAAAGGTCCCAGGACGTGACCTCATAGGTAAAAATGTCGGTGCGCGTCTGCACCTGGAAGCGGTCACCGGCCTCAAGCTGGTCAAGATGCCGGAACAACTCGCCATAAATATCATTGTGCGCGTTGAGGACCAGATTGCCCGTCGAGTTCACCGGGGTCACGCCGTTTTGAAGCTGGCCGATGCCCTGCTTGAGCGCTTCCCAGTCCGTTCCCTGGACGATGGTCTGATCCAGGTTCAGCTTCGGGATAATCAGACGGAGGGCCGTTTGATCGGTCGGCGGGGCGCGGTTGATGACCGGCTGGAACAACTGGCTTTGCACCAGCGGCTGGAGATTTTCGGGAATCTCGTTGAGGTTGGGCTGTGCGCCGTGCGGCGAGTTCGGCGGTGTATGGCCGCCGGGCAGGACGACGTTTTCGATCTTCAATACCGGTGTGGGCGCGATAGTCGGCAGGGCAGCCACGCGCTGTTCATCGGCCAACCGCTGCGCACTGGCCGTCTCGCGTTCCAGCGTGCCAATCGACTGAAACATCATATAGCCCAGGTAGACGAGGCCCACCACCGCCGCGATTTCCACCAGCAGCAGCGCCTGATTGACGAAGCGCTTCCAGAAGCGGTCCCGGTCGGGATCATTGGGGGGCAGGGCGTCGGGGGCGTCCTCAAAGTGCGGCAAGCCTTGCGGCGTGACGGGCTGCGGCTTCTGGAGCGTGCGCGGGCCTTCAGCGGCCAGGATCGCGCCGACCGGCGGATGCTGCTTGCCACCGTTAGTGGGCGTCTCGACCATGCGCCCGCTGCGCTTCATGCGTTCCAGTTTTTTCTGCCGATCCTGCCGCCGCCTGATCGCCAGGATGCGTTCAAGCTCCTCTATAGACAGTTCATCGACGCTGCGTTTATCGCGCATTCCACTACAACCCTGATTGATCGACTTCTATTCTAGTCCCAGGCTTCCTGTTCCCGCAATGGGAGTTCGGGCGAAGATCCCATAGCGCAAAATACACCTGGGGGTATATAATGCCTGGTGGCGATCTATTCTCGCTCACACTGCTCCTGACCGCACAATTTTATACATTCTATTTTCTGGAGGCTCTATGCTTGCTGTACCGGTGTTGAATCGAGATCTTTCCACAAAATTAGTACTGCCTGTGGCCCTGGTTCTGGGTCTGCTGGTCGGTATTCTGAGCGCCTCGCTCGGAACTGCTGCCGCTCAGGACATGGCTCCGGCGCATTATGTTGTTCAGACAGGGGGTGGTGGTCCAGCCAATATCGATCTGCTGCAATTTGCGCCGCAGAATCTCAAGGTTCACCGGGGCGATGTGGTGTCCTGGGCGATCAATGGCTTCCACACGGTGGATGTCGGTACGACAACGTGGCCCGATCTTGTCGTCATGGCTGATGTGGACGGCACGCAAACACCCACCATTAACCCCGCCATCGCCTTCCCCAGCGGTGCGGAAAATGGATCGGCTTTCCAGGGTGATCAGTCAGCCAGCGGCCTGTTCCTGGACCCGAATGTGCCGCCGATCTTCACGCTGATGATGGACGTTGACGCGGGGACATACAATTACCTCTGTGACGTGCATCCGGGGATGGCCGGGTCCATCGAAGTCGTCGGCAACGACGTGGCGATCCCAAGCCCGAGCGACGTCAGCTTGCAGGCTGCCGGGGAATTTGGCGGGACGGTCGGTGCCTTGATGGGGCAGTTTGGTGAACTGGAAGCTAGCGAGATTGCCAGCGACACGATGGCTCCTGAGATTAATGCCGGGAATCCGGGGATCAATCGCGGGACGATCAACCTGTACTTCCCGAATGTGGCCGTCGCCCAGGTCGGCCAGCCGGTCACCTGGACGGTCCCGCAGTCCAGCATTGAGCCGCATACCGTCAGTTGGCCGCCCGTGCGCAATCAGGATGTCGTCCCGGTCGATCAGCCAAACGGTCCGCCGATTCTGAAAGATGGGGCCCACGATTGCCCCCATGACCCAGAGCGGTGCCGAGATCGCTGCGGGCGACAGCTTTTCCAGCGGCTTGCTGACCCCTGGCAGCAGCTTTACGCTGACCTTTACCGAGCCTGGGGTTTATCAATTCGTGTGTAACATCCATCCTGGCATGGCAGGTGCGGTCATCGTCCAGTAGTTTTATCGGCCTTCAGAGCGCGGGTTGTCCACACAGCCCGCGCTTTTTATTGTTGAGGTCACTATATGTTTCAAAATCTTTTGCATGGCCGCCGCCATCCCGTGGTGCATTACGGTGTGTTGGCGATTATCATCGCCCTGCTTTTCTTTCTTGGCTACCAGGCTGGACAGATTATTATCAACAGCCGCGCTCAAACCGTCGTGCCGGACACCATTGCCGCGCCGATGGCGAATGGCGCTGCGCTGATCCAGCCGCCCAGGCTCGTCACTGACTTTACGCTGACCGATCAGCATGGGCAGTCCATTAGCATGAGCGATTTGCGCGGCAAGCCCGTGCTTCTGTTTTTCGGCTATACCCATTGTCCTGATGAATGCCCGACCACGCTGGCAAATCTGGCCCAGGTGCATCAGAAGCTCGGCGCGCAGGCCGATGCGGTGCAGGTCGTGTTTATCAGCGTGGATCCTCAGCGCGATACCCCGCAGGTCATGGCGGACTATCTCGCCAATTTCGATGACTCGTTCATTGGCATGACGGGCGATGTGGCGACCTTGCAGCAGGCAGGCAAGCAGTTCGGGCTGGCAATGGATAAGGTGATTTTAGGCCCGGATGGTACGCCGCAGCCCGCGCCGGATGCCAGCGAGAACTATTTCATGACCCATACCTCGCCCACCTTCGTCATCGACAGCTCAGGCAAGCTCAGCCAGCTCTTCTTTTATGGCACGGATTCCAGCGTGATCGCCGGCAACATGCGCCAGGTATTGGCGAGCGAGGCGTCCTGAGGCCGGTGCTCAGCCTGCCCCGCCCTGATCGCCCTCAGCAGGTGGTGCCGGGGGCGCAGACTGCGCCAGTACGGTAGCGTCTGCATTACGGCTGACCGCTTTATTGCTCAGGTATCCGGCGTGGCTCACGCCTAGCATTGCCACCACGCCGCCATCCAGTGCGGGCAGGGAGGCGATGGCATATTGGGTCCTCAGAAACAGGCTGGCAAGCGCGATCATATAGGCGCCGATGACGATCAGCGTGAAGTAGAACAACTGGACTTTGCCGAGATCAAGCAGGTTGTAATTGCCGTTCTCCTCACCTTTGAACAGATCGGAGAACTTCGCCTCGGATGCGCTCTGGTTCTTCACAATCGCGTCCGGCTTCTGGCCTTTGATGAGCGGTGACGCCACCAGTGAGGTCGTGCTGATGCCCAACAGCAGCCAGACTTCGCTGGGAATCTGCACCGACAGCGGCGTGGTCGCAGATGCTGCGTTATTTCCTTCGCTGAGCGCTGGCAAAGCCTGAACCGGCGGCGCTTCGCCCGCCCGGATGACAGAAATCTGCTGCCCGTCTTGCAGCGGTGCCTCCAGGTTAAGCTGCGAAATATCGACACCGGGGATGGTGGTCAAAGCCCCGGTCGTGTTGTCGTCGATGATGACCCCGGCATCATAGAGCGCATCCACGACCAGATTACCCGAACGCTCGTAGAAAATCAGCGGCGTATCGCTGCCCACGCTCACGGAAACCAGCAGGTTCAACTGCACGTTCGCCAGCACCGCCGCCATGAAGGCCGAGAGAATGATGACCGTCCACAGCATCATCTGGAAGCGGGACAAACTGTATTTGTTGCGTTCATCAATCAGGATGCCCAGCCAGCGGCGCGTAAAGGCCCGGCTGACGATGAGCGTCAGCACGACAAACAGGGCCAGCAGACTGATCCAGATCCAGAAGGGGGCAATCGCTGCCTGGAAACCGGCGACAATCACCAGCACCACCAGCAGGATGCCTCCGATAAAAGCAACCGTATAGCGAATCACGTCGCTTGATTTCAGCCTGCTGTACATTTTGTGCCATTGATGATGCTCCTTAGCGCATAGCTGGCCTGTGTTTACCTATGGGAAACGAGAGGTGACACAGAATTGTATCGTGCTTATCAACTTTCCACAGCAAGACCTGGGACATCAGGAATACTGCTTCACGCCGACCTGCTGCCGGTGGATGAAATCCCAATCCAGCGTCACGCCCAGGCCGGGGCCGGTAGGAACCTCGACCATGCCATTGCTGTCGATGGAATCGATATTGTCCCCGGTGTAGCCTTCGGCGTAGACCTGTGCTGAGGTGGACCCGGCCAGCGGATGCACCAGACCCAGTTCGTAGTAATTGGTGTTGCGGATGGCGGCCATGCAGTGACGATGCGCCGGGCCGTTGGCATGAATCTCGACGTCCAGGCCGAAGCCTTCGGCGGCATGAGCGACTTTCATCGCGCCAGTGATGCCCAGGTCGTAGGTCGGGTTGACACGCATGTAATCGGTCGCCTCGGCCACGACGGCATCCACCTTCGGTTCCAGTGTGCGGATATGCTCGCCCATCAGGATCGGCGTCTTAATCAACTGGCGCAGTTTGTGATGCGCCGTCAATGAGATACCGCCGTCTTTGAAGGGGTCCTCATACCAGAAGAAGTTGGCTTCGTCACAGGCACGGCCCACGCGCAGCGCATCGGCGAAGGTCTCGTATTCGCAGGCCGGGTCGAGCATCAAATCCATCGTATCGCCCACGCGCTTGCGCACTTCGAGCACATTGGCGACCTCGCGCCGGATCGGAGCGTTGCTCCAGCCGTGAATCTTGAAGGCTTTGTAACCCATCTCGCGGCACTGCACGGCGAAATCGGCGAAGGCTTCAGGGCTGTCCAGACCGCCGTTTTCGTCGCCGTGATAGGTCGAGGCATAAGCGGGTAGATGCGTGCGGAAGCCGCCCAGCAGTTCCCAGACTGGCGCGTTATACAGCTTGCCGGCGATGTCCCACAGGGCGATGTCTACCGGTCCCATGCTCATGCGGTCATATTTTCGCAGGGCGCGCTTGACATCGTTGTAGATCAGTTCGCGCTGCAAAGGATCGCGTCCGATGAGATAATGCGCGAACATCGCCATCTGCGCGTATTCGGTCGCGCCGCCACCGACATATTCGCCGGTGATTCCGGCATCAGTGTGGATTTGCAGCACATGGCCGCGCTGCGTGATGCCCGGCCCCGCTTTGTAGACTAAATTAAAGCCGTTGTATTCCTCATCCAGGCCGATGTTCGGCTGCTGCCACTCGAACTGTGTGACTTCAATGCCGGTAATCTTCAGTTTGCTGCCCATCAAATTTCTCCAGTCAAGTTTCAAAAAGTATTGTTCAAACCCAGGGGCGCTCGCCCCTGTCCCCTGCACCCCATTGCTGGCGTCTTGTTCCGGGAAGAGGTCCAGGAGATTGTATCTCCTGGTGGGGGTTTGGGGGCGAAGCCCTCGATTATATTGCCCAGATATTGACTCTGGCCTAAGCCTCGAACTTGTAGCCCACACCCCAGACCGTCTGGATAAAGTCCGGTTTGGCCGGGTCGGGTTCGATCTTCTCGCGCAGGCGGCGCACGTGGACGGTCACGGTGCTGGGATCGCCGTAAAATTCATAGCCCCAGACCTGATCGAGCAGTTGATCGCGGTTGAAGACCTGGCGCGGATTGCTGGCGAAGAACCACAGCAGATCGAACTCTTTGGCCGTCAGGCTCACCGGATGGCCCTTGACCAGGACCTCGCGGGTGCGTGGGTCGATGTGCAGCGCGTCGTAGCTGATGGGGCGTTCGGTCGATTGGCCGCTGTAGGTCCGGCGCAGGACGGCCCGCACCCGTGCGACCAGTTCCTGTGGGCTGAAAGGCTTGGTCACGTAATCGTCCGCGCCCAGTTCCAGACCCTGAATGCGATCATATTCGCCGGTGCGCGCCGTCAGAATGATGATCGGCACCTCGCGCTCAGTCACCAGGACACCCTGGCTGTCGGTCGCGCGCAGCCGCCGGGTGATGCTCAGGCCGTCGATTCCTGGCAGCATGATGTCCAGAACCATCAGGTCGGGCGTTTCCTGGTCGAGGAAGGCCAATGCGGCATCGCCATCGGCGGCCTCCTGCACGCGAAAGCCATCCCGTTCGAGATAACGCCGGACCACCTCGCGGATGGTCGGTTCGTCGTCTACCACCAGGATGCTGTACTGCTGTTTCATCAGTTCGTCGTGCCCCCATCACAGGCGGATAGGAAACGAGTGTATCCCTGTGAATTGTATTCTACAACTCCAGTTCCGCAGGTTGGGGGACCGCCCGCCTAAGCGCTGCCCGGAATGCTCTCCGGAGCCTGATCGCGGTAGCGCTGGATAAAGGCGCGCAGTTGCGCTGCATCCGGCGCATCCAGCGTCAGCAGGTGCTGCCAGGCGGCTGCGACCAGGCGGCTGGGGTCTTCGGGCCGGTAGCTGACGATCACCCAGGCGGGATTTTCGTGCTGAAGTTGGGTCAGCAGGTTAATCACCTCGGTATCGCTCATGTCACGGTAGCTCAGCCAGATATGCCCGTGTTCCAGGTTATGCACCACGTATTCGTCGGGCAGTTCCTGGTTGTAGACGTTGGTCTGGAGCGGGCTGGCGTAATGCGGGCCGGAGGTCGGCGGGTTCGAATTGTAAGCTTCGTGCTGGGCGCCGACTTCGATATGATCGCGGCTCACCATGGGGTATTCAACACTGTTATCCGGTACGCTGTTCAGGTCCACCGCCGCCGCGCCGGGGCCGGAACCGGACAGCATTACCGCGGCGACGACGATCACCGCCACGACGAGAACGCCCGCGCCAATATACAGGTTGCGCTGCGATGACGGAGCCTGCGTACGAGTTTTGCGGGTGCGTGCTTTACTCATCTTGACCCTCTTTGCGAATGAACGTGTTAAATATGGCCTGCTGTCCAGCCGAACGTTGGGAGTATACGCTAAAGAGATGAGTATCAGATTGGAATTTAGCGCTCGTTGTCAAAGCAGGCCGGATTGTCGCCAGTGGCGATGGGCAGGGTGAAGGCGAAAATGCTGCCGCCCTGCGGATTGTCTTCAATCCAGATGCTGCCGCCGTGCGCTTCGACCACCAGTTTGCAGAAGTTGAGGCCCAGGCCGCTGCCACGCCGCTGGCTGCCGCTCGCCTGTTGGATCTGAACGAAGCGGTCGAAAATGCTCTGGCGTTCGTCTGCTGGCACGCCCGGCCCCTGGTCGATGACTTCCACGCGCAGTACCGGCGGGCTGTTCTCACGGCGGGAGGCCCGCACCAGAATCTCGCTCTCGCGCGGGCTGAACTTGAGGGCGTTATCGACCAGGTTCATCAGCACCCGCTCGACCTTTTCGGTGTCGATCACCAGCGACGGCTCGTCTTCAGGCAGCCTGGCGCGGATGGCGATGTCCATGTCGTGCGCCAGCGGCTCCAGTTCGGTCTGAACGTTGTTCAGCAGTGGGCTGAGGCAGGCGACCTCTAGTTGAAGCGTCATCGAATCGCTTTTCATGCGCGAAATATCCAGCAGCGAATCGACCCGGTTGAGCAATTTGCGGATGGCGCGCTGGCTGGACCCGGCGGTCTTGCTGACGATGCCGCTGAACTCGTTCTCCGGCGGAATGATCTCATTGAGCAGCATGACGCTGCTGGTGACGGCGGTGAGCGGGCTGCGCAGATCGTGAATAATCATCTGCGAGAATTCCTCGCGCGCCCGGTCCAGGTTGTAACGCGCGGTCTCGTCGTGGAAGGCCAGCAGAATGCCGATGACCTCACCCTGCTCGTCCTCCACCGGGATAATCTGGCGCTGGATGTGCAGCGGCGCTCTGCCAGAGGTCGTCAGGCTGTAGACGCGCGTATTCTCCATGCGGCGCGGCTCTTGCAGGGCGATCAGCAGGTCGCTGTCGGACTGAAAACCCAGGCGCTCGCAGAGGTTCAGCTCCGGGTCGTGCAGCAGGTTGTGCAGATTAGTGCCCAGCAGGCGCTCGCTTTCCAGGCCCAGCAGGGACACGCGCGGATTCGCCAGCGCCAGGTCCTGGTGCCGGTCGATCAGAATCAGCGCCTCGGTCATGGTGTTGAGGATGGCCTGCACCCGGTCGCGGCGTTCGGCGGCGTCGCGGAACAGACGGGCGTTCTCGATGGCGACGATCACCTGATTGACCAACTGGACCACGAAATTCGTGTCCTCGATGCTGAAATGACCCGGCGCTGTGCTGTCCAGGACGAGCGCGCCAATAATGTGCTCGTGCCAGATCAGCGGCACGGCCAGCCGCGCACGGGTGCCCGCCGCCAGCGAGGCCTCGTCGTCGTTCGTCTCGATCCGGTTCTCGCGGATAATCTGGCCTGCACGCAGCACCTGCTCGCTGAATGCCGGGCTGAAGCTCTCGGCTTTGAGCGCTTTCGGATAGCCCTGCTGGGCCATCACGGCATAGGCTGCGCGTCCATCCTGGCGCAGCAGCACCGCTCCGGTTCTGTGTGCCGCTCGCCTCCAGCGTGTAGCGCAGCAGCAGTTCGGCGATGACCTCCTGATCCATCGTGGTCAGCAGATCGCGGCCCAGGGCGGCCAGCGTCGAAAGCTGTTCCAGCCGCAGTTCCAGCGCCCGGTAGGTCCCGGCGTAGAGATCGGCGTTCTGAATGGCCTGCGCGGCCTGGTTGGCGAAGCTGCGCAGATGCTCGATATGCTCCGGGGTGAAGCGCTGCACGCTGTCGTAATAGAGCGTCATCGCGCCGATCCCCTGCCCGCTGACGGCCAGCGGCAGTTCGACCCAGGCAGGTTTGCCTTCGCTCAGGACTGCCTCGCGCAGATGCGCCACGCGCTGGTCCTCGGCGGCATCCTCCACCAGCACCGGCAGACCGGCCTGATCGGGATCATCGGTGCCGGAGACGACCAGGATCGGATTGGCGGCGAAGCCCTCGCTGAGACCCGCGCTGCGGACCATCACAAAGCCGTCGTCCTGGCAGCGGTAGACGGCGACGGCGGTCGCTTCCGAGATGGCGGTGGCGGAGGAGATGAGCGTATCCAGCACGTCATCGGGTGAGAGTGTCTCGGTCAGCAGGGCCAGCACCGTGTTCAGATTGGCGAGTTTGGCGGCGCGTTCGGTCTGCTGAGCGTAAAGCTGCGCATTGTCGATGTTGACGCTGGTTGCCGCCGCGATGATATTGAGCGTGTAAAGTTCTTCCGGCCCGAAGCGCTGTTTAGGATCGGTCGAGGCGATCACCAGCGCCCCCAGCAGATGCCCGGCTGCCAGCAGCGGCACACCCAGCCAGGCCGAGACGTAATCGTCCGGTGGCAGCAGGCCCAGACGCCGCGAGATTTGCATGGCGTTGCTCGCAATGAGCAGCGGCTGCTGATTGTCCAGCACGCGGTCCAGCAGGGTATTGGGCTGCCGCCGCACCGGCTCGCTGTCGTGCAGGATCTGCCCGTGCCGCACCCGCAGTGGAATCTCCAACTGCTGGCCGTTGAGCAGCACGACCGTGAAGTAATCAATGTGCAGCAGCTGGTTCAGCTCGACATAGACCGTGTTGAGCAGGCTGTTAAGGTCCTGGTTGGCGTAGATAGCCTGGCTGATGGCTGCCAGGGCTTCGAGTGCCTGACGCTGCCGCCAGCGATGATGCCGGATACGGCTGGCGATGTACAGTATGCCGCTCATCGCCACGATCTGCACCGCCAGCAGGGACAGGGCCAACTGTGGGCTGAGGTAGACCAGCCCGGCGCTCAGGATCACCATCGGGCCGGGGACGAACAGCACCGTCAGCAGCAGCAGTCGATTATCACGCAGCGTTGGGCCGACTGCGCCGAGATCGGTATACACGCCCAGCAGGAAGATGACGAAGTAGACCAGCACATAGCCCAGGGCCATGCCTAGCACCGGCAGGAGATCCGATTGGCTCATGACCTTCAGCGGTTGCTGCCCGTGCAGTCCATGGTAAAGCTGCTCGGCGGCCAGCAGGCTCAGGCCGACGTGGGCAGCGGCGATCAGACCGCCTTGCAGCAGGGGCGCGCTGTGATGGTAAGCGGGCTGCCAGCGGTGAAAGCGACTGCGCAGCAGGGCACCGGCCAGGCTGCCCAGCACCAGGCTCCACAGCAGAGTCGCCTGCGCCTGGCCCGGCAGCAGCAGAATGCCCAGGATGCCCAGCAGGTAGGCCATGCTGATCTCACCCCGGATGAGCAGGATGCTGAAATAGACGCTGATGGCGGCCAGCAGGAAGAACAGCAGGCCCAGACCCAGATAGGCCAGGTTGAGGGCAGGGATGCTCAAAAGAAGAGCGGCCAGCGTGAGCAGGGCCAGCAGCCACAGGATAGTTTTGTTCGACTGCATAGATCCTATCCAGACTTCAATGTTATTTTACGTAATTTAGATACTTCTATGGTAAGGGAGAATGGTGGATTGGAAGCGTAAAGGCGAAGCAGGCCCCTGATAATTCGCCATCATCGGCAATGTGGATGCTGCCTCCATGTTTTTCGATGGCCTGGCGGGTAAAGTTGAGACCCAGGCCGTGCCCCTTATGGCCGCGCGCTGGTTTCTGCCCCGGCACACGCTGGAAGCGGTCGAAAATGCTGTCGCGCATATCGACCGGGATACCAGGGCCGCTGTCCGATACCCGGACCTCAACCAGCTTGCCCGGTTCCAGCACGCGCGCGGCGATCATCACATCGCCCTTGACTGAAGTGTAGCGGATGGCGTTATCCAGCAGGTTGACCAGAACACGCACAATCTTGTCCCGATCCACATAGACGTCCGGCAGGTCCGGTGGAATCTCCTGAATAAAGTGGAGGTTCGCCTGTTCGATGGAACTTGTCAGGGCGCGATGCGCTGTCTCGACCAGGGCCTGTAACGAGACCGGCTCACAGTCCAGCACCATATCCGGCGACTGCATCCGTGCGATGTCCAGCAGGGTTTCGACCAGGCCCATCAGGCGGCCCACATTCTCTTTGGAGGCGTGCATCAACATGGCGTTGACTTCTTTGCTCTCCGGCTCGCCTACGTGTGCCAGCGCCAGATCCAGCGCGTTCTGAATGGACCCCAGCGGCCCGCGCAGGTCGTGGACGACCATATCCGAGAAGTCTTCGCGCTGTTCTTCGAGCAGCTTGGCACGGGTAACATCACGCAGCACCAGCAGCCTGCCAATAATACGCCGGTCAGCATCGCGCACCGGGAGGCCGATCTGCTCAATGTGGATCACCTGTCCATCAACTACCCGCGTGATGTCCTGATGCGTTTCGGTCTCCGGTGAGTCATGCAGCGTTTTGAGCAGGCTGTCCAAATCGCTGCCTGTGTAGCCGACTTCGACGCCGTTTTGCCGTTCCGCTTGCAAAGTCTCCGGGAAGGAGCAGCCGATGCAGCTTGCCAGGTCAATGCCCAGCAGCCGGTGCGCCGAGGGGTTCGTCTCGATGAGATTGGCTTCACGATCCAGCAGAATCATGCCGTCCTGGGTCGAATTGAGAATCGCGCGCATCTGATCGCGCCCGCTGCGAATGCGTTCATGCAGTTCGGCGTTTTCGAGATGTCCCACCGCCTGCGCATCCAGCAGGTCGATGGTGTTGCGGTCGTGTTCTTGCAGCATCCGCCGCGAGTCAAAGCTGATGAGCATGACATGCTGCACCTGCTGCCCTCGTTTGAGTGGGATCGCCAGCAGGCTGGCGTAATCTGGTTTGGCTGAGTCCTGATAGGCCGGGTGCTGGCTGAGGTCGCTCAACATGTGGACCTCACCGCTGGCCGCAGCCTCCTGTGCCACCTGCTGCGCCAGACCGCCCTCGGCAGCCGGAGCCGATCCGTCGCCGAAGGTCAGCGAGGTCATCGGCTTGAGCGGTGCGCCGTCAGCATCGACCTGATAGAGGATCGCGCCCTTGCCCTCCAGCAGTTGGACCGCCGTCTCCAGGATTTGCTGCGCCACCGAGTCGGTATCGTCGGCGCTCATGAGCCAGACAGCCAGCTCGCGCAGGCTCTGGAGCATGTCGATCTCGCGCTGGCGGGCCTCCAGGAAGCGGGCATTCTCGATGCTGATGACCGCGTGCCCGGCCAGACGGCTGAGGAAGCTGGCGTGTTCCGGCTGGAATGCGTTCAGGCGGGTGCTTTCGGCGTTCAGCACACCGATGACAGCATCTTCTTTGAAGAGCGGTACACCGATGGAAGAGCGGTAGACACCGGGATAATCGCTGATGTAATGCGCTGCCGCCGTGTTATCCGGCACGATGAGCGTCCGGCGCTGCGTTCTCACCGTGCCCAGGACGCCCTGGTCAATCGCCTGGGCCATATAACGATACAGCGGGCGGCCTTCTGCGACCCGCCGCTCCATGATCCAGAACTGCTCGTTATCCGTCACCAGCCCCATCGAGACCAGATCGGCATCGGTGGCGTTCATGGCCGCCGCCAGGACGTGCTGAATCACCGTATTAAAGTTGAGCGAACTGGAGACTTGCTGGGCGACGTCCTCGATGACTGCGATCTGCGCCAGACGGCGGTTGAGGTCTTGCAGCGCTTTTTCGTGCAGCTTAATGTTGTTGATCTGCGCGCTGATCTGGTTGGTCGCCAGTTCGATAAACTGCCATTCGCGCTCGGCGAAGTGCCGGGTCTGCTGGCTGCCGAGCACGACCGCGCCCAGGACCGTGTTCTCTAAAACGAGCGGGACCAGCGCGATGGTCTGCTCCTGGTGCTGCTCCATCTGTTCGCGGATGGCCTCGGATAAGCCCGCGTCGCTGTGCTGGTAAGCCTGTCTGGCGGAATCGTTGATGAGCTGCGCCAGCTCCGGGAAAGCGGTGGCGATGCTGCCTTCCGAACCGATGCTGGCCGGGTCGCCGTTGACGCTGGCGAGCAGCCGCACCCGTTTGGCCTCGTTTTCAAACAGGAAGATCGTTACACGGCTGACGTTCGCCATCTGCTGGAGCGCTTCGGCGATGTCGCGCAGCACCTGCGTCAGGTTCAGGCTGGAGGTGGAGATGCGCGAAAGCTGGATCAACTGGCTCATTTCGGCGGCGTAGCCTTCCATGACGTTGAACAGCCGCGCGTTTTCCAGCATGGCCGTGATCTGGTTCGCCAGCGTCGCCAGCAGATCAAGTTCGCGCGGGCGGAAAGAATGCGGCGCGTCGTAATAGACGGCCAGCATCCCCAGGATAGACTTATCGGTGCGCAGCGGGATTTCCGCCACCGCCTGGAAGGCTCCGGCCTCGCTCTGAGCGGCCCATGTGTCCTGCTCCGCCGTAGTGCTGACGAGGACGCGCTCGCTGCACAGCGGCAGCGGATGCTCATAGAGCCAGTGCCGGTGCGTCTCGGTCAGGCCGTAGGCGGTTTTCAGGTGCAGACAGTCGTCCTGGCGCAGGAAGATGGCGACCTTATCGCTGTTGGCAATCGCGGCAGCGGTCGGGCAGGCGGCTTCCAGGGCGTTATCGCGGTTGGGATTGAACAGGATCTGATGCACGGAGGTGTTGATTTGGGACAGTTTCTCGACCAGTTCGGTCTGACGCCGGTAGAGGGTGGCATTGCGCACCACCAGCGCAACCTGGCTGGCGACGGTTTGAAGCACGTGAATGTCGCTGATCTCCAGGCTTTCGCCGCTCGCGCTGACAATCGCCATGATGCCGACCACGTTCCCGGCGACCATCATCGGCACGCCCAGGTAATCAATGCGGCTGCTGTTCATGGCATCGGCAGGCAGTTCCGGCATGTCCTCGGCCTGCTGAAAGCGCAGCGCCTGTTTCATACGCAGCACGCGCTCCGCCGCGCTGTCATCCCCCAGGTGACGGCTGGCCCAGTGAACCTGCTCGCCGCGCAGCATGACCAGCCGGAAGTCGAGCGCTTCGCGTTCCTCGTCGTAAGTGGCGATGTAGAAGATCGACAGGTCCAGAAGCTGTTTGACATACAGGTAAATCGTCGCCAGCAGTTCGTCCAGGTCGCTGGGCATGAACTGGCTGAGATTGTGCAGCAGGGTGATCTCCTGCGTGCGCCGGTTCAGCGAATCCTGAGTTTGTTCTGCCTCCTGGAAAAAGGCGACTTGCCCGGCCAGCATTGCCATAACCAGAATGAAAAGGACCGGCCCGGTGCTGAAGATGGTTGGGGTCAGGTAGATCGCCAGCAGGGAAAACACCAGGCTGAAAGCGATCTGACCGTATAGCTGCCGCCGGGGGGGCCAGGTTCTACCGCTCAGACGCAGATCGACAACTCTGGTGAGGAATGCGCCAGCCAGCAGGGCCAGCAGCAGCGCCGGGGCATGGGTTGTGGAAGTGAAGGGAACGGGAACGCTCAAGAGCGCGGCCAGCAGGGCCGCTACCAGCAGAGCCAGGGCCGTCAGCGCGCCCGTGCGCAGACTCGGTCTGAAATCACGCTCGCCCTGACGATAGCGTAATGCGAGAATCAATGCCTGTCCGATGCCCAGCATCAGCAGCGCGTAGACCAGGCCCAGGGCCAGCCAGCAGGCGCACGCGACAAGGATCAGATAACTCTTCACCCACTGATCCCGCTCTGCCCTGCTGCGAATGAAGTTTGCAAGGGTGTACAGGCCCAGACACCCGAAGAAGATGCTGACTAGCTCCGTCACTGCATATCCCCCCATGACCGTAGTCTGGCTATGACGCCTCCCAGGGGGGATGTCAGGCATAAGACACGACCATGTGAGATCAATTGATCCCGTAAGCTAACCTTAATATAGCACAAAAGACTGTTTCGTGCGGCAAGCTGACCGGATGAAATTGGCCTGCCTTTACGCCGGAGAGATTTGTTCGAATGTACGTCTCTGTGTTAAGATTTGCCGCGTGCGCCCGCGCCGGGGCACTTGTGTAGTGTCACTTTACACGCGATAATGCTTGAGAGATTTGGATTTGTCTTGTAGTATAGAGCTGTTACTATTTTTAAAGGCAGGTCGATACTGGTTTATCGACATCGTTGATATAGGGTCATTAATTTAAAAATCATATTGCGATTTGTAGTGGGTTTCGCATTGGCACTTGTAAGTACTTTCACAATAAATTAAACTATGGATCGTAATTTTCGTTAACACTTGGTCAGGCTGCAGGGGCTTGAGGGCAGATGATTGCCCTTTTGTAGCTGTAACATTGGGCGACCTGACACGGTTTTGGAGAACGGGACTATCAGTTCTCAACATAAGAGCATGGATATGATATCGCAAAACATCACGAATACGTCCGTCGCCGATTTCCGCGAACGGTCGAAAGGTAAGAAAGTCGTCCTTCTGTACCCCTGGACGAACTATCGCAACATCTTCTTGACTCACTTCCTGGCGGCCATTGATAAAGGCCTGCTTTACCATCGCATCACCGGCAGCCACGAGTTGATGGAGACCTGGCTGG
Organism: uncultured Chloroflexia bacterium; assembly: GCA_963772595.1. GTDB lineage: Bacteria > Chloroflexota > Anaerolineae > Aggregatilineales > Phototrophicaceae > CAVYXZ01. Next base: position 344,532 of record CAVYXZ010000008.1, read on the forward strand.
GCGAGATGGTCGATGAACTCGGCAGCGTCGTCGATGGCTTCGGCGAGAATCTGCGTCAGGGATTGGCGGCCAAAGCCAGCCCGGAACAGTTGGGCGAAGCCTTCGCGGCAGACCTGGCGGCGGTCAAGCAGGACGAACCGTTGGCCCTGTTCATCGACGAGTTTGATCGCGCGCCGCTCAATGGGCCGTTTCGCGCTTTCATCCGCGCGGCTGTCCAGGCGCTGGAACCGGGCATTCAGTTGGCCTTCAGTTCACGGCGGCTGACCTACGAACCCTGGTATGAGATGGTCGCCCAGGGCGAGGCGCTGATTCTCGGCACGGAATATCGCAAAGATAATGTGATGTTCACCGTCGAGGACAAGATCCGCCCGCAGCTTGAAATCTACTCGTTGGGGCGCGGCTATGCCTTCGTCAACGGGCGTGAAATCACCAACTGGGACGGTGCGCTGCCGCGTAATCTCTTCTTCTACTTTGTCGATCATGCCCTGGTAACGCGCGATGAGATCTTCGCCACCTTCTGGCCGAACCTCAGCGTGAAGGAAGCAACCAACGTCTTCCACGTGACCAAGCGGAAGATCAGCGAACGCATCAGTATGCAGATCGACGATAAGAAGAACTACGAACTGACGCAAGTACAGCGGCGGCTTCTATATGCCCAGCGAGAAGGTGCTGCGGCATTATGACGTGGCGGATTTCCAGGATGCGATAGAAAAGTCGATGATCGCTACCAGCGATGCCAGAGAGCAGGATCTGCTGGTGCAGGCCACCGAACTCTACAAAGGGCCTTTCCTCAAGACGGTCTCGATGGATTGGACGGGGAATCGGCGCGATGAACTGCGGCAGCTCTATGCGCAGGCTCTCATCAGCCTGGCCCGGCTGCACAAACGCAATGACGAGTGGCAGCACGCCCTGGGCTATTTCACGCGGGCGCTGAAGGAAACGCCGGAGCGCGAGGACATCCACCGTGAGGTGATGACCATTTATCTCCAACAGGGGATGTACTTAGACGGTCAGCGCCAGTATATCACGCTGGAAGAGATTCTGGACGACACGCTGGGTATCCAACCTTCGCGTGAGACTCGTGAACTCTACGACCTGATTAGCGCACACGTCTAACGGCGCTTCGCCGCGAAACCCGCTGCAAAGACGCTTAGCCCATGACTGAGCCGATAGCGTTTCCACGATCAGGCCGCGTGCATCAATATCACCGGCGCAGTTATGCTCACCCGATCAAGCTTGTTCAGGGGGAGAAAGTCAGGGTCACAAAGCGTGATCTCTGGCAGGATCAATACCTGTGGCTGTGGTGTGTGAGCGCGTCGGGCGGCGAGGGCTGGGTTCCGGCTGTCTTTCTCCGTGTGGAGGGCGACACAGCCTATGCACTGCGTGACTATGATGCCATCGAACTCACGGTCGCTGAAGGCGAGCAGCTCGATTTGCTGGAAGCGGTGAGCGGTTGGTATTGGGCGCGTAACGCAGAGGGTGAACTCGGGTGGGTGCCGGTGGCGAATGTGACCCTTGCGCTATAATAGACTGCATGTCAGCGAACCCACCGCCTTCGAAAATCCCGCCGGACCATATCGGCGTCCTCATCTCAGCCTTTGTGTTTATGATTCTGGGCTGGGGCGGCCTTTACCTGCTGGTTAGCAGCATCGAACCCTATGTCGGGCCGCGCTGGGCTTTCCTGGCCCTGCTGCTGATCGCCGTGACCGGCACGGTGCTGCCCTTCGTGCGCTTCCTGAACCTGCGCTTCACGCCGCTGAATGCGCCGCTGCCTTCCGGCGGCGTACTGGTACGGCAGAGCGTGTGGGTCGGCTTATTCGTGGTCATCTGCGCCTGGCTGCAAATTCTGCGCATCCTCAGCGCGTCACTGGCCTTTTTTGTAGCGACCGCCTTTGTCGTCCTCGAATTGTTCCTGCGCTCGCGCGAGGTCTCGCAGGAACGCGACTCCTGATTACTCGGCGGCAGGAAACGCAGGCGGCGCGAGCAGATAGCTCATGCCCAGGCCCGCGATCCCAGCCATGAAGCAGGCCCCCAGCCACAGGTGAATGGTCCACCAGATGCTGCCAATCGTCGCCTCGATAGCGAAGAAGCTCAGGAAGTAGACCAGCGGCACGACAAAGGCCAGCAAACGCAGCGCCATGACTCGCTCGACCGAGGGCCTGAGCCACAGAATCAGCAGGTCGCCGACCAACCCGGTGAGGACCGGGCCTGCCAGCACGCCGTAAAAGCCGTCGAGATGCCCGCTCCACAGATAGAACATCAGCAGGCCGTTCAGGCCCAGCAGAAAAGTCAGCGCGCCAAAGGGCAGCCGCCAGCGGCGAATCAGCAGCAGCATGGTGGCCGACATGATGACCGCCGGGGTCAGTACCGAGGCGATCAGGGTGGTATCCCAGAGAAAACTGCTGCCGACCGGCCCGCGACCGACAAAGTCCTCAGCATGGAGCATGGGATGTGCGAACTGGGTGAAGAGCGTCACCAGGGACATCATGCTCATGGCGGAGAGAATCGCCGGAAAGAGGGTCCCCCAGCCTGAGCTGCGCTCAACGCGGCCCCACTGTGAGCGCAGCGGCCCGGCGATGAACAGCAGGCCGCCGGTGGCTAACAGCAGATGCGAGGGGCTGAGCAGCGCCTGGAGGTTGACCTCGAAGCCGAAGAGACTGTGCCAGATGAAATCGAAGCCGCCGCCCAGCGCGAAGATCAGCACGCCGATCTGCGACAGCAGGTAGCCCTTCGGCAGCGAGCGCGTCCAGGCGTAGCCCTGGCCCACGTTACGATACTGGGCGATCCCCAGCAGCAGGCCGTTGGCAAGCACGCCCGAATACAGGATAAAGTGCCAGGGGGTGAAGAAGGTATTATCCACCTGTCCATGATTGTGAGCGTGGACATCGACGAAGACGCCGATGACGACCCAGCTTGCCAGCGCCAGCGCCATCAGGTCGAAGCGCCGCCCGGCGACCGGATAGCCGCTCTGCCGTTTGACCGGCACGGGCACTGCATCTATTTGCGCATCACGGGTCGCCATGAGTCTCTCCTCACCGTAGCTTTGCATGATTATATACGAAGTGCTGCCGGATCGGTCGCAGAATCCAAACACCTCCGGGGCATGGAGGTGTTTGTCATTCGGGGAAACATTCTATCCGAGAATTTCGGAGGGGGGCATCCTTAATCCCCGGACCTCCAGAGCATAGCACAGGGCCAGCGGCAGGGATGGATGCTTGCCCTACGATTACCTGACGCTGAGACCTGAATTGTCAAATTTCGCAAAGTGCATCATGATAGAATTGGAATTATTGAGGCCAATGGGGTAAGGAGAAGGGGCCATGCAGAAACGAAGTCTGGCAATTGTAGTGCTATTGATGTTTGTGATTGTCTCCGCCGTGTCGGCAGCTGAGGCGGATGTCAGCTATACATTGGACTGCCGGGGCTTCAGCAGCAATGGTGGATCGCTGCTGCTGAATCGGGATAATACCGGCGCGATGCAGGAAGCCTACGTCATCAGTGCAGTGGATGGCAGCGGCGCGACCATTTACGAGCCGGATTACGATGTGTTTTTCGTGGGGACCAGCGTGCAGTTTGACGCGGGAATGCGCCATAGCTGGACGAACAGTCCTTTTTATAACCCGCTGACTTTGCAGATCGTCAGCCCGGCGGGCAATGGCCTGGACGAAGAGGTGATTCTCCAGGTGCAGGGCGCGTGCGCGAGTTTGCCGACCTTTTCGCCGATTGATCTGATGGAAGCCTTCGGACGGGAAGCGCTGCGCAAGCTGACGGGCGAGGCCTTTGTCGTTCAGCCTTCCGATGGCGAGACGGACATTGCCAACCCGCTGAACACCAACCCGCCGCGTCCGATCAACCCGCCGGGACTGCCGGAAGAACAGTCCGGTTGGGCCGTCGTGAACACCGATAACCTCAGCCTGCGCAGCGGTGACAGCGTGCGCTATGAACTGATCGGCGTCGTGGATGGCGGGACCTCGCTGATCGTGCTGGGCCGCAACGAAGATCGAAGCTGGTGGTATGTGCAGGTAGGCGGGATGCGCGGCTGGGTCTCCGGCCAGTTTATCGTCACACGCGGCGACCTGACCGATACGCCAGTCGTCCCGGTGATGGGTGGCTTTGCGCGGCCCCGGCTGTACGTGGGCTATGCGGGCAACCCGATCTATGCGCTGCCGCTGGCTGGCTCGGCAGTCGCCTGCACGACAAGCGGCAACCGCGATTATGAAATCGTCGGGCGCACCTCCAATGCAGCCTGGTACGAAATCGTAGCGACCTGCAACGATGAACTGACCACCGGCTGGATTCCCGCCGAATTCGGCGTCTTCCGCAATCCGGGTGGGGTGCATGTGCCGGTGACGTATCCCTAGACTATGTTTCGCGTCTGCTGTGTTGTAATCACTGCCGGGGTGCTGCTGACGGCCTGTCAGCAGGCCCCGACTTCGCCGCCGCCGCAGGCCGTTGCCAGCACGCCTGCCGAATTGCTGCTGCTGTCACGTGCTCAGGTGCCGACGGCGGTGTCGCAGGATGTGGTAAATGCGGCGGACGCGGATTATCTCCTGCTGACCAACATCTATGACCGGCTGGCCCCTTCGGTGGTCAATATCGAGGTGGTGGTCTCGAATGGCAGCGGCGCAGCCGGGACGGACGTGGGGCGCGGTTCCGGCTTTGTCTATGATACCGAAGGCCACATCGTCACCAATCTGCACGTCGTCACCGGCGCACAGCAGATCGAAGTCACCTTCAACGATGGCTATGTCATCAGCGCCGATGTCGTGGGTACGGACGCCTTCAGCGATCTGGCCGTGATCCACGTCGCGGTAGATGCGGAGCGCCTGCACCCGGTCACGCTGGCCGATTCGGACCTGGTCAAGGTGGGCCAGCGGGCGATTGCCATCGGCAACCCCTTCGGCCTTGCCAGTTCGATGACGCAGGGCATCGTCAGCGGCCTGGGACGGCAGCTTCCCTCGGCTCAGCTTCTGAATTCCGATCTGCCGCCTGGCTTCAGCAACCCGGCCATTATCCAGGTCGATGCCGAGATCAACCCCGGCAACTCCGGTGGGCCGCTGCTGAACTCTCAGGGCGAGGTGATCGGCGTCAACACGGCCATCCAGACCGAGAGCGGCACTTTTCAGGGCGTTGCCTTCGCCATTCCGTCCAACACCGTGCAGCGCGTGGTGCCGGATCTGATTGCTACCGGATCAGTCGATTACGCCTGGCTGGGTATCTCGACGCGGCTTGAAGATGAGGGCTACGGTGTCGCGGCACTGGCCGAGCCGCTGAATCTGCCGGTCGATTCCGGGGTGCTGATCGACCAGATCTGGGATGATTCGCCGGCGGCCAAAGCGGATTTGCAAGCCGGGACTCACGCGGTTCAGGTGCGCGGCCAGTCCGTCTGTGCCGGGGGCGACATCATCGTGGCGGCCAACGATCATTACGTGCGCAATCTCGACGAACTGGTGGCCTATCTGGTGGTGCATACCCGGCCCGGCGATGTGGTGCGGCTGCTGATCGTGCGTGGCGACCAGACCTTTGAAGTCCCGGTGACGCTGGAATCTCGCCCTACCAGCAATACCGGCGTGGCCCGTAATGGCTGTATGTGAGCGCTCGAAGCCCGTATTTTTGTGATGATTGCACCATAACAGAGCGGCTGGATTTGCGGTAAGATAGCTTTCCCGCTCGGATAACGATTTACGAGAACAACTACATGAGTCCCTTTCCTACCCTGGAAACCGAACGGCTGATCTTGCGCCGCTTTGAACTGAGCGATGCGCCTGTTGTCCACACGCTGCTGGACGATCCTGAAGTCGTCGGGAATATTATCCACAAAAGCCTGCCCTATTCCCTGGCCGATGCCGAGGCGATGATTACCCAGAGTCACGCCGCTTTCGACGAGGGCCGGGCCTACGTGTTTGCGGTGGTGCGCAAGTCGAATGCGGATCTGGTCGGCTACTGCGACCTGGAACTGGAAGCGCGCAGCTCGCAGGCCGAGATCGCCTACTGGATCGGGCGGCCTTACTGGTGGCAGGGCTACGCCACCGAAGCGGCCAAATGCGTGGCGGCTTTCGGCTTCGATGTGTTGGACCTGGAGCGTATCTACGCTTTTGTGCTCAAGCGCAACCGGGCCTCGACCCGCGTGCTGCAAAAGGCGGGCCTGGGCCTGGAATCCACGCAGCAGCGCAGTGCTCACAAAGACGGCATTTTCGAAGATGTCGAAATCTACAGCCTGCTGCGCGAAGTCTATGCGGATAATTAGACGAGAATCGACCCGCCTGCTAAACGTGTGCTAGAGCGCCGCCGCTGCCGGGATAATCTCTTTGCCGAAAATCTCCAACGGTGTGATCTCGTAGACATTGGGCATGTTGAAAATGGCGTGGGTGAAGCCCAGGTCTGACAGCGTCTTCAGCCGTTCCAGCATCGTATCGACACTGTCGCCACCGGCAGTCAGATGCGCGGTGCCCAGGGCCGTTTTCTCAATAGCCTCATAGGGACGTCCCAGCCGCTCGCAGTGCGCTTTGAGCGTGTCAAGCGCTTCCTGCAAGACAGCAGGCCCGTGCCGCTCAAAGAAGTTGCAGGCATCGGCATACTGCGCCGTCATCCGCAGCGTTTTCTTGGGTCCCATACCGCCGACCATGATGCGCGGATGCGGCTGGCTGAGCGGACGCGGGTTGTTGGTCATCTTGGGCGCAGAAAAGCGTTTGCCCGTGAAGCTGGTTTCATCGCCTTGCCACAGCGCGTGCGCCAGTTGCAGCGTGTCTTCCAGCCATTCAAAGCGCTCGCTGAGTTCTGGATAGGGGACGCCGAAGCCCTCGGCTTCTTCCTGATACCAGGCCGCACCAATGCCGAAATAGGCCCGCCCGCCGGAGACAATGTCAAGCGTGTTGACCATCTTCAGCAGGATCGAGGGCTGCCGGTAGATAACGCCTGTCACCAGAACCCCCAGGGACGCTTTTTCTGTCAGGCCCGCCAGATAGCCGAGGGTGGTATAGGCTTCCATCATCGGATCGTTATAAGCCTGGCCGAATAGCCCCTTGATCTGGTAGTAGTGGTCCATCACCCAGAAGCTGTGAAACCCGGCGGCTTCAGCGGTCGTAACGATCTCTTTGAGCTTCGGTCGAATTTCGGCGGTGCCGCCCGGATACTTGAACGAGGGGATTTGTAGACCAATGTGCATGATGCTTCTCCTGAGTCAGCGTTAACGATGATGCTTTCTTCATGCTACACCTTCGAGCACACTCGAAGTCAAGCCTTCTCACTGGTTCCCCGGTACCAGACATGGGCTTATACTCAAAGCATAATTGCAGGACTCTGTATGTGGTGAACAGCGATCTATCACCCCGATATTTACCCGTTTTCCGCTCGGTGCTGCGTGCGGACACGCTGGCGCAGCAGGTCCTGCCGTTCTATACGCTGGGCGATAGAGTGAGCTGTACGTTCTACCAGCGCGGGATCAACGACCTCTACAGTGTTCAGACTGTGCAAGGCCGCTGGATGCTGCGGATCACGGCGGCCAATGGTAGTGACCCGGCAGCGGTGCAGAGCGAGATCGCCATGCTGCGCCATCTGGATGCGGCGGGAATCGCGGTGGCTGCTCCGGTCGCCCGGCAGGATGGGGCGTATCTGACGCAGATAGCCGCCCCGGAAGGCGAACGGACGGCAGTGCTTTTCGACTTCGTCGAGGGCAGTCCGCCGGAGGCCAACAATCCTGTTCAGGCGCGGAACTTTGGCGCAGCGCTGGCCCGGATGCACATTGCAGCGGACCGCTATCCCGCAGATATTCAGCGCCCGCTGCACGACCGGCGCTATTTTGTGGACGAACCGCTGGCGCGCCTCAGGGATTTCGCCTGGTTTGCTAGCTACAGTGCCGAACTCGCTTATATCCAGGAAGCCGCCCCGGCTTTGTGGACACAGGCGGCGACCCTACCCCAGCACACGCCGGTCTACGGCTTCTGTCATGGCGATGCCCTGCGCGGCAATGCCCTCTATGGTGATGACGTGACGCTCCTCGACTTCGATTACAGCGGCCTGGGCTGGCGGGTCTATGATCTGGCGACCTATCTCTGGCTGGAGATTATCGACGGTCCCGCGCTCGACTGGTCGAAGCAGGCGGTCCACCGCGCGCTGCTGGAAGGCTACCAGTCCGTACGTCCCCTGAGCGCTGCCGAAATCGAAGCGCTGCCGGTCTTCGCCGCGCTGCGTCAAATCTTCCTCTTCGGGGCGGCCATCAAGCACGCGGCGGCCTTCGGCGCGGCCTGGATGAACGCGGACTGGCTGGCGCGCATGGTCGAGTTTATTCGCCTGTGCCGGGATGGGCAGTGGCTGGCGCGTGTTGGCCTGTGACTCATTACAGGTTTTGACAGGTCTCGCCTTCACTCATCCCTTGACGTGTACAGCGTGCAAGCACTATAGTGAATCGCCTCGTTAGATAGGAGATTCTGTAATGAAGTCGTGGCTTAAGGCCGCATTATTGTTCTTACCCATTCTTGCTTCCCCCGTTTTAGCACAAGACAGCACATGCAATCAGACCGTCCAGCAGGCGGTGGCGACCGTGCGCGATATTTGTGCGCCGACTGCTCGCAATCAGGCCTGCTACGGCAACGTCCAGATGAATGCGACGCCGCGTGATGGCGTCCAGAACTTTGAATTCAACCAGCAGGGCGACATCGTCAACGTGGTCGATCTGCAATCGCTGCGCCTGAGTTCGTTGGACCTGGCAAACAATACCTGGGGCGTGGCCTATATGCAGCTTCAGGCCAATCTGCCCGCGACGCTGCCCGGCCAGAACGTCACCTTTTTGCTCTTCGGCAACGTAGACATTCAGAACGATGTCCCCGCCGCGCCCGAACTGACTACGCTCGATGTGACCTCGACCGGAAATATCAACGTCCGCAGCGGGCCATCAACCAACAACGCCGTGGCCGGGACCCTGGACCCTGGACAAACCGTCACCGCCAACGGACGCAACGCCAATTCCTCCTGGCTGCGCATTGTCCTGCCCGATAGCGACGCGCTGGGCTGGGTTTTTGCCCAACTGCTAACGGCGTCAGGCGATGTCAGCACGCTCAGCGTGGTGGATGCGACGGATACAACCGCGCCCTTAGAGACCATGCAGTCCTTCCGCTTCAGCACGGGTGTGAGCGGCCCGGCCTGCGAAGGCGCGCCGCAGGATGGCATCCTGATCCAGACACCCGAAGGCGTGGGCACGATCTCGCTGCGGGCGAACGGCGTGGATGTCAAACTGGGGTCAACCGGATATTTCCAGGCCGAGCCGGGCGCGAACATGACCGTCAGCATCATCGAGGGTCAGGGGACCTTTACGGCGGATGGCGTGACCGTGACCGTTCCAGCAGGCGCACAGGTCGAGTATCCCGATTGACGAGAACCTCAACGCCAGCGGCCCGCCCAATGATCCCGTGCCCTATGACGAGACCCTGGTCGCCCCGCTGCCCATTCAGGCGCTGCCCACGACCATCGAGATTGCGCCGCCTATCGACGCGGCAGCCCTGTCTGCACCGGCTACACCGGATGCCAGCGGTTTTTCCGGCCCCTTGCCCGGCATGGGCGGCGATGTGTCGAATTTCACCGGCATGGACCTGGCGCTCTTCTGCAACATCATGGACCAGTCCCTGGCGCAGGGCGGCATGACACGCAGCCAGTATATTGACCTGATGAACCAGGTGATGGGCTTTGTTCCCGCCGACGAGCAAGCCAACATGCAGCAGTTCCTGGATATGCTGAATTCCTGCCCCTAAAACCGGCACGCAACAGTCTTTTAAGTCCCTTCTCCAACATGGAGAGGGGATTTAGGGGTGAGGTTAAGGCACTTATGAAAGCGTGCGTGATGCTCTGCCTAGAGGAAAAAATCCCGCAGGGCATCGCGCACGTCATCGACGATCTCTTCCCAGGTATAGGTCGGATCGCGGGTGATGAAGAGGCTGTGTTCGCGGATGCTCAGCGCCTGAATGCCGGGGATGCCGTTGAACAAGCGTCTGCGCCAGCGGTGAGCCTTCGCTGCCCGCCTCGGCATCGGCGTAGTCCTCCGTCTCCAGGCGCGTCAGACGCTGGTTGGTGATAATCTCGATCTCATCGGGATTGCCGGTGAGTTCAGTTTCGACGGTGACGTATTCGGACATACCTACAGCAAATACTGACTAAATCGCCGATTTCGATGCTGCCGCCCCGGATCACGCGCGCCATCACGCCCAGGCGTCCGGCGGCCTTGCTGGGCGCTTTGGCCTGGATGGCCTCGAAGCGCTCGCAGCCCTGGCGGTAGCTGACGACCTCGACAATGGCCTGCGAACCAATCTGAAGCCGCGTGCCGGAGTCCATCTGGTTGAAGGTGGTGCCCAGGCCATCGACGATCAACTGCTCGCCCAACTGGCCGGGTTCGGTCATGAAGCCCTCGCCGGAAAGTCCGTTGAGATGCTCCTGGCTCATGATGTTCAACTGCCGGTCGGGGTGCCCGCCCTTGCAGTCACCTTCGATGCCGTAGCCTTCAATCAAGAAGGTGCGCTGAAGCGGCAGACGGCTGTAGTGATCCTCTGGCCGGGCCGCGACCCCCTGTGGACGGTAGACAATACTGGTGACAGCAGCCATTTCGTAGACCTCCCTACTTGGACACGACACACATTGCTCAGTGTATGCACAGGCGCAATTCCACCGCAAGACACCCTATAAGTCCGGTTCCTGGGTGGCTTCCTGGGTCGCTTCGGCAGCGATCATACCGCAGGTCTGCATCTGGTCCTTATAGCTGTCGATGATGACCTGATCGTCGCTCAGCAGCGCCAGCGGATAGCCACGCTGGAAGAAGGGGCTGGCCGCCGGACAGTTGCCCAGCAGCACCTGCGCATGACCGGCCCACCAGATGTGATACGGATCATTGGAGCCGAGGTCCAGGGTGCGCTGGAAGGAATCGGCGGCGGCGGCATACTGCTCCGCCCGGACCTGCGCGCGTCCCAGGATGTAGTAGCAGCTAATGTTATCCGGGGTAGACTCGACGCAGCGAGTCAGATAGTCCATCGCCTGAGTCGGTTCGCCGACCACGTTGAGATACTGCCAGCCGAGCCAGTAGAGGGCGCGCGAGTTCTTCGGGTTGAGGTCCACCACATCGGTCAGCAGCGCGATGCCCTGGTCGGTGTTGCCTTCGCGGCTTTCCAGGATCGCCAGATCGATGGTGATATAGGGCATCTGCGGTGCGAGATCATGCGCGGTGCGCAGGTCTTCCAGCGCGGCGGTGAAATCGAACTGGGTATTCTGGACGATGTTGGCCCGGTTGCGATAGGCTTCGTAGCTGTCCGGGTTGGCTTCCAGCGCCCGGTTGACCGTGCTGAGGGCGCGGTCGTACTGGCCCAGGTCGTAATAAGCCTCAGCCAGGAAGGCCTGGGCGCGTGCGGTCGCATCGGCGTTGTTGTCCCCGGCCAGCTCGATGGCGCGCAGGGCACTGCCGACCGCCTCGCCATAGCGCCCGTTCCAATCGAGCGTCATCGCCCGGATCGCCCAGGCATTCGGGTCATAAGGATTGGCCGTCACGGTCGATTCGGCGGCGTTCAACGCCTCGGTCAGCCGCCCACTGTTGATGAGACCCATCGTCAGGCGGTAATAGACATCGACCCGGTTGGGCACCGAGGGCAGAATCTCCTGGTAAGCGCTGACCGCTTCTTCCAGTGCGCCGCGCTCCCAGGCCGCGTCCGCCGTCACCAGCCGGGCAACGGGGTCTTCGGTCGGCAGCGGCGTGGGAGCAACCGCCGTAGCGATCTGCATTTGCGCCTGATCGACAATGCCCACCATCGCGTCCTGGACCTTCGGGATGTACTGCTCGCGGTTGTTGTAGAGATACAGCCCGCCAATGACGACCACCGGCGTCAGAATCCACAGCCACAGCCAGCGGAAAGAGATCAGACTGCGGCGATGACCGCGCGTGTAGCGCTTGGGCGTGCGCAGATACATCGGCTAGCCCCCGATGGGCGTTGGGGGAATCGGCGTCGGTGGTGGCACGGTAGGCAGAGCACGCCCCACGTAATTCGTACAGCTCACGGTCGTCAGGCGGAGTCCTTCCCGGATATTGTTGACGAGCAGTTCATTATCGGGCACGCTCTGGACCATGGTGAGCGATTGTGTGAGGATGTCCCAGGCCTGGTCGCAGTCGCCCAGATAATAATGCGCCAGCCCGCGCAGATACCAGCATTCAATGTCGGTTGACCCCAGTGAAATGCACTTTTCAAAAGCTTCAATCGCGCCTTCGTAGTTACGGCGGTTGTAGCGATCCATGCCGACCCGTTTCCAGGCAGCCGCGTAATTGGGATCGGTATCCAGGGCATCGTTGCAGTAATCTTCTGAGCGGTCATACTGCCCGACTTTGGCATAGGCTTCGCAGAGCCGCAGGTAAGCTTTCGCCTCCTGTGGGTCCAGCGAGAGGATGCGGTCATAGGTGGCAATCGCCATTTCGTTCTGGTCGGTGGTGAGATACTGACCGGCCAATTCGAAGTAGGTGGCGGTCAGATTGGGGTTAAGGGCGACGGCATCTTCAAGCTGCGCGATGGCATCGTCCCGCTGGCCGACAAAGATGAGCGCAATGGCGTAGGCCCGGTGCGCTTCGATGTCCAGCGGATCCAGTTCGACCGCCGTCTCGCCATGCGTGAGACCCTGCTGGTAGCGCCCGATCTGGGTATAGGCACGCGCCAGGGCGGCGTGCAGCGGCGCAAAATCGCTGTTCTGCTCCAGGCCGGAAACCCCTACCGGGATGGCGTCGCTCGGTTGGCCGACCCAGACCAGCGCCTTCGCCTTGAGCGCATAGCCGCGCGGGTCCTGCGGGGCAAGCCGGAGGATGTGATCCGCCAGCGATTCGCCCGATGAATCGTCCAGCACCTCGTCAGCCCGGTCAGCATCAATCAGCAGTTTGCCGTATTCGTAGAGGTAGTTGATGTTGTCCGGCTGCGCTTTGGCTGCCTGCTCGAAAAAGCCCAGCGCGGCATCCACATCACCCCGCTGGTAGGCATCCGATCCCCAGGTGGCGTAGGTGCTGGCGAAAGGGGTGGCGGTCGGAGCCAGGCCGACCACATCCAGCGCGGCCAGTTGAAGCTGATTCCACTGCGTCAAAACGACCACCAGGAAGGCCCCCATGAACAGGCCGTAGAGGAACAGCAGGCGGCTGCCGACCCGTCTGCGGCGGCGTGTTCCAAAGAAGGGCTGCGAATAATCGCGTTTGATCTGCATACCAGTACACCGTAACGATAAACCTCGCCCTCAGAGTAGCGAAGGCCGGGCAAGGTGTCAAGATGGGGTCGGGACGCTATGCCGCTGGGACTCGCGGTGCTCGAAGCCTGCCAGAATGTGTTCTGATCGTCGTCGTAAGGACACAGCGGTGCTGTGCCCACTCCTGTAAAACAGGAGAAGAACAGGGAATGTCGCGTAATATACTACAAACCCACAATCGGTGAACTCATGCTCACCGTTTTGAACTCAAAGACCGTTACGATAGCCGGGCAAGGGGACACAAAGAACCGCTTCAGCGGTTTCCGACCCTTTCGGTTTTGAACCGGAAGCCGACGACTTTGCCGCCACGCCCCCTCGGCGGCGTGGCAAAGTCTTTTGCGAGACGGCGGTGCCGTGTCCCTACGTTATCCTACGGGGCATACTGAAAGGCTATTCTCAGGCGCGGGCGGGCTGGTACAATAGCGCGCTATGGAGAAAATCACCCTGCTAGAAGGTAAACGTATCGTCCTGGGCGTGACCGGCAGCATCGCAGCCTATAAAGCCGTCGATCTCGCCAGCAAACTGACGCAGGCCGGGGCACAGGTCGATGTTATCATGAGCGAATCGGCGCAGCGCTTCGTCATGCCGCTGAGCTTTCAGTCGGTCACGGGCCGCCCAGTCTATACCGACCTGTGGCAGTCGATGGATGGCGCGGATACGTTGACGCATATCAAGCACGTCGGCCTGGGCGAGGGGGCGGATTTGCTGTTCTACGCGCCGATCACGGCCCAGTCGATTGCGGCGCTGGCGCATGGCATGGCCGATAACCTGCTGACGATCACGGCGCTGGCGGCGCGCTGCCCGCTGCTGATCGCCCCGGCGATGGATGGCGGCATGTTCGCGCATCCGGCCACCCAGGCCAACCTGGAAACGCTGCGTTCGCGCGGGGTGCAGATCATCGACCCGGCGGAAGGGCGTTTTGCTTCCGGGCTGGTCGGCAAGGGCCGTCTGCCAGAAGTGCCGGAACTGATCGGCCATGCGCGGCGTGTGCTGGCGCTGAGTGGTCCGCTGGTGGGCTGCCGGGTGGTGGTGACGGCGGGCGGCACGCAAGAAGCAATGGACCCGGTACGCTACCTGACCAATCGTTCCAGCGGCAAACAGGGCTATGCGCTGGCGCAGGCCGCGCTGGATGCCGGGGCCGAGGTGACGCTCATCAGTGCTGCCTCCAGGCTGCCGCTGCCGGTCGGCGCGCAGGTGCTGCCGGTGAAGTCGGCGGCGGAGATGCTCAGCGCGGTGTTGGGCAACCTGGACCAGACTGACGCGCTGGTGATGGCTGCCGCAGTGGCGGATTTCCGCCCGAAAGAAGTGGCTGCTCAGAAGATTAAGAAACAGGCGCAAGGAGATAGCTTGACGCTCGAACTCGAACGCAACCCGGATATTCTGCTGGAAGTCAAGGCGCGGCGGGCCGAGAGCGGCTGGCCGGTCGTGGTGATCGGCTTCGCGGCGGAGAGCGAGCATCTGCTGGCAAATGCGCAGGAGAAGCTGGCTGGCAAGGGCCTGGATTTACTGGCGGCCAACGACATCAGTGCGGAAGACGCCGGATTCGGCACCGATACCAACCGCGTCAGCATCCTCGATTCACAGGGCGGCCAACAGACGCTGGACCTGCTGAGCAAGACCCAGGTCAGCGAGATATTGATGGCGCGCGTCGCCGCTTTATTAGGCCGGGGCAGTTGACATGACGACGCTCGACGATACGCAACCGGTGCGCGCCTGTCACCCCGCCACACGGCCAGCCGCCGGTCGATCTGGAGCCGGTAAGCGAGGGACCGGGCTGCGCGTTTCAGGGCATTATCGCTGGGATGGGCATTGTGCTGGCACTGGTCATCGTCGGGCTGGCAGGGGCGGCAGGCTGGACCACCGGCCAGCGTGAGGCGCAGACCTTCAGCGAAGCGACCCGGCAGGCCGAGATTCAGGATCAACTGGGGCGTATCGCCGATGACGTCAACAGCGGCAACAGCATCATGCTGGCGGCCCGGCTGCATTTCCTGGCGACTCAGACTCCGGGTGTGGATGCGGTGCCGGGGCTGGTCCTGACGGCGACGCAGGTGTATTTCGATCATCTGCCGACGGATACGCCCACCGCGACCGAGGAACCCATCGTAGAAGCGACGCCCACGCCGACCGAAGAAGCGGTGTTCATCGCGCCGACGGATGAGGGCAGCGGTTATGATCTGGATGCGATGCTGGCCGAGGCGCAGCGGGACATGAATCTCAGGCCAGTATGAAGATGCGGTGGACCTGCTGCAAGCGATTGAGGCCATCGACAGCCAGTACGAACGGGCGACCGTGCGCGGCCTGATCCTCGACGCGCTCAGCACCCAGGCGCTGCGCATCTATCGCGGCGGGGGCAACCTGGCCGAAGCGATCCTGCTGACCGACGAGGCCGAGCAGTATGGTCTGTCTTCGGACAGCGATCTGCTTTTCGAGCGCTACGTGGCGACGCTGTACCTGGATGCGCGCAGCAAGGTCGGCATCAATTACCCGGCGGCGATTCAGGCCCTTCAGGAAGCCTACAGTGTCGCGCCCAATTATCGCAACGGTGAACTGGGTCGGCTGCTCTTCGATCAACTGGTGGCTTACGGGGATGCCTGGGTGGCTGAGGGGAATTACTGTTCGGCAGTAGCGCAGTACCAGAGCGCGCTCAACCTGTTCAGTGATGCCGGTGTGGCGGCCAAACGCGACAACGCCGATACGGTCTGCCAGCAGGGGACTCCGGTGCCCGGTGCGACCACTACCGGCGGCCAGGATATCGCCCCGGTCGGCCAGCCCGGCTGAGGTATTTCGTTCTCATTACACACTCATACGTATCTAACACCTCCCTTACGCAGGTGGATTAGAGTAAGCATCGAACGGATCTGGCAATGTGGTTGATTCCTCCTTCCTCCAAAGTGGTGTGAGTTCTATTAGTAGAGTCAAATTCGTGGGCCAGGATTTTGTGGGTTTGAAACGCAAAACCCTCCCCGAAAGCCGCGTGCTAGTGCCCCCCCTTGCTACACGCGGCTTTTCAATTTCCTAAGTCGACAGTCCAAAGCAGATCGCCCTGAGCATGAAGCTTCATATCAGCAGTCCGCTGTTCGACTAAGGCTAAGACTATCGACTGACTCACAACTGCACGTAGCTGTTCTCCGCCAGAATCAGACGATGGGCCGCCGGGACGTGATCCGCCGACGTGACCTGCGAATTATCGGCCAGCAGGCTGGAATCAATGCGGCCCGGCATGTTGCGGATCACGCAGTTTTTCATGACGATGCTGGCTTCGATCTCGCTGCCTTCGATGATGCAGTTATTGCCCGATGGAGGTGTAGGGGCCGATGTAGCTCTTCTCGATGCGGACGTTATCGCCGATAATCACCGGCCCGCGCACCACGCTGTCCACGATCTGGCTGCCCTGGCCCAACAGGACGCGGTGTGAGACTTCCGATTTACCGCGAATTTGCAGGCTGTCGGTCGGCGGCGGGGTGTAGGGCAGTTCGCCCAGCACGACCTGATTGGCCTGGATGATCGATTCCGGCTTGCCTGCGTCGATCCACCAGCCCTTCAGAATGTAGGGCTTGACCTTGTGCCCCTGCGAGATGAGCCACTGGATGGCGTCGGTGATCTCCAGTTCGTTACGCCAGGAGGGCTTGATATTGTTGATGGCTTCAAAGATTGAGTTGCGGAACAGGTAGACGCCGGAGATCGCCAGATTGGACGGCGGATTCTTGGGCTTTTCGACCACACGCTCGATGCGTTCGTAATCCTCGCTAAGCGCGGCGATACCGAAGCGCTCCGGGTCCAGGACTTCACCCAGCGCCACAGCGGCTTCTGCATCCGAGTTTTCGAAGGTCTTAAGCAGACCTTCCATCTTATCCTGGAACACGTTATCGCCCAGGAACATG
The DNA here is from genome assembly GCA_963772595.1 of uncultured Chloroflexia bacterium. GTDB lineage: Bacteria > Chloroflexota > Anaerolineae > Aggregatilineales > Phototrophicaceae > CAVYXZ01. Next base: position 361,655 of record CAVYXZ010000008.1, read on the forward strand.
CAGAAGGGATCGTCGCCCACAAAGGGCTGCGACAGTTTGACCGCATGAGCCAGCCCAACTGCTCGGCCTGGACGATGTACTCCAGCTTGACGCCGAGCTTCTTGCCATCGCCCATCTGCTCCGGGATCGGCGAATCGAGATCGTTCACGACGATGCCGATGTGGTTGTAGCCCGCGTTCTTCAGGATGTCGATGGCGTATTCCACCAGCGCTTTGTTGGCTACGGGTACGAGCGGTTTAGGCATGGTCAGGGTCACAGGTCTCAGCCGCGTGCCCTGGCCCGCCGCCAGAATAATCGCTTTCATGAAGTCCTCACTTCCAGATGTGTGGACCAGGCCAGGCCTGGCGCACAGATACATAATTTCAGGCTAGTCAGCCAGAGATTGACTCTCAGTATAACGGCTGCCCGTCCGCATGAACATACAGAGTCTCAAGCCTCGGCGATCAGGCGCAGGTCGTCCGGGTAGCTGTTCAGGTTCAGGTTCAAGAAACGGGTCGAGGCGAAAAATTCAGCCGCCATCGTTAACTGCGGATCAATCGCCACCAGATTCGACTGAGGCAGAATTGCTACCAGACCGCTGCTGAGGTCGATGTCCGAGAGGCCAGGGGTCAGGTCGGCGCTGCGCTTCATAAAGTAGACCCGGCTGGGTGCATCGCTAATGGGTTCCCGCTGCCAGTATTTGTCCGCCAGCACGACATAGGGTTCCACCCCGGTCGCGGCTGACGGGAGTTCCAGGCCCGCATCGGTCAGGTAGCGCGCGGCATCACCGTCGATCTTCGGGCTGCGCGGCATGGGAACATACCGGCGGGTCTCCAGATCATACATGATGATGTCGTCCGTAACGAGCCGGTAGCCGTATTGAGTCAGACCGAGACTGAGGGTCGTCTTGCCGGTACCGCTGGGGGCGACCAGGAAAATGACCTCGCCGTCACGGTAGGCGCAAGCCCCATGGACCCACAGATGCAGGGGGGCTTCGCGCACCGCCTGATTGACGATCTGTGATTCGTAATCTTGCAGGAGTACGGAAAAGGGAAGCTCTTGTGCAGGGGCGAAAAGCTCAACGCTCAGCCGGTGATAACGAGGTCCCCGAACGACAGAGGAGACGGCCAGCTTCTGTAGCAGAAAAAAACAAATCATGCTGGGTGACTGGCTCCGTAGGTTCGGAGCCACGCTGAAAGGCCTTTAATACGACCTTCAACCCAGCATGAAGTCTAGTTGCTAGATCAGGAACCGCTTCGGATGTAACCTCAAGCGCAAAAGGATAACCTGCGATCTGATAATACATGCAGGTGCTAAAGCAGACGTATTGCCCAGGTCCGCTTATGGGCGGCAGAACCACGCATCACCACCGGTACCGCTATATGAAGTTCCGCCGTCGCTGCCGCCGGATGAGCTGGAACCAGGGTTGTGATAGTAGAGTTCCGGGAAGCGCCATTTTCTCGCCCATCGCCATGCCTACAAAAACACCACCTGAAGCGACCAGGCTTTTGCGGATGAAATCACGGCGAGGCATTCCCTCGATGGTGTCTGTTGGAGCAATGTCGGGTGTAATGTTAGTCATCGGAACTCCTCCTGAGATACTCCCCACTTAATACCACTACTCTATCCGATAAAAGGTACCTTGTAAACCATACAAAGACCTAACATTGTCTAGAAATCTTGATTTTTAGCTGGCTGAAAAGCCAATTTGTTGAAATCTAAGCTGCTTTCTGTTGTAATCAAAGACAGAATAAACGGAGCCTGCATGTTGCCCATAAAATCTGATGACGTCAATGCAACAGTGCTGCCCGATGGCCGCTGGTTGCTGTATGATCGCATTGAACACGTTGCCTTAACGCTGGCTGCACCGGCAGGCATCCTTTGGGAACTCTGTGATGGACAATCTACCATCGAATCGCTGACTACCGAGTTGCAGGAATTGTATCCTGAAATGCCTGTCGAGGACCTTGAGTTAGAAGTCCGGCAGGCTCTGAACGATTTTCTGGAACAAGGTTTAATTGCATATAATGCAACCCTATCCCGTTGATGCCGAATTCGACTTTCTTGTGCGCTGCATCGCCCGCCAGCCGCAGATCGAGACCATCCCCGACCTCGACCTTGACCGGCTGTACCGCATGGCAAGCGATCACGATGTGGTGCCGCTGCTGTATCGCGGGCTGCGGGTAATCGGGGAGCCTGCTGCCCTGCTGGACCAGCTTGGCGAGGAAATCACCAAACGCGCGCTGTTCTACGAGATCATCCTGCCCCAGCATCTGGCTGAACTGCTGGCCGGGCTGCAAGCGGTGGAGGTCCCGACTCTGCTTCTCAAAGGCTACGCGCTGGGCGTTGAGATTTACCAGCAGCCGGTGATGCGCCCCTTCATTGATTACGACCTGCTGATTCACCCGGACGACGGCTACAAAGCGGCTCAGGTCCTCGCGGCGCTGGGCTATCAGCCTGCGTCCCATATCAAGCTGCCTGCCGAGCACCATCATCTGGTGCCTTACGTGCATCCTGAGCGGCTGATGGTGGAGCTGCACAGCGAACTGGTCACGGCTCAGGGTGCGGTCCACATTGACATGGCGCAGATCTGGGCCGAGTCGCTGCCCTGGGAGGTGCAGGGGGTGCCCACTCGCATCCTGTGCCTGGAACACAGCTTGATCTACCTCGCGCTGCACGCGGTGATGACGCACCAGTTCGAGCAGGGGCTAAAGGTAATGTGTGACGTCCACGAACTGCTGGTGTCTCGAACGGTCGATTGGGACCGGGTGGTCGCTACCAGCCACGACTGGGGCTGTGCGCGCCAGCTTTACCTGACGCTGCGGCTGTTGAACGAATTGTACGGCGAGATTGTGACCCCGCAGTATCTTCCAGCGCCTGAGCGATCAGGCCATTACGCCGCAGCTACTGGAATACAGCCTGCGGAACCTGCGCCAGACCGCGGTGATTGGTCTGAAAGATTCCTCTGGTCTGGCCGAAGCCTGGTCCGCCCCGACTCTCTACCAGCGGTTCCGGCATATCCTGAACCGTTTCTTTCCGGCTCCGCAGACCATTATGCGCCATTATCACCTGTCCGACCGGGACTGGCACCTGTGGTTTTACTATCCACGCTGGCAGAACATGCTCATCCAGCGCCATCTGCGCACGGCCTGGTACCTGCTGCGGGCCGACCCGGATACGCGCGAAAACGCCCGGCACGAATTGATCCGCCGCGATCTGCTGGCCTGGGTGACTCAGGGTTGAGCCGCCACTATTTGCTGATAATCACGTTAACCCGGTTGTTCCGGTTATTGTCGTCTTTGATGGCCCCTTCGAGCACCATATTGATAATACTGACGATGATGCCGCCCAGGATCGCCGTGCCCAGGCCCTCGACCTGAAAAGTGCTGCCCATAATGGCCGAGGTCAGCAGCAGCATGAGGCCGTTGAGCACCAGGATAAACAGGCCCAGCGTCAGAATGACCAGCGGGCAGGTCATGAAGGCGATGATCGGCTTCACCAGCGCGTTGATGATGCCGAAGACCAGGCCGATGATGATAAAGGTGAGGATGTTGTTATCCGCCACCGTGATTCCCGGCAAAATGCGCGCGATCACGGCAATTGAGAGGGCGTTGACCAACAAACGTAGGATGAGATAGCTCACAGTTCGCTCCTGTATACAGCATTTGCTCTACAACTTCTTATACGTTTATGTCGTATTATGGGTTGTATCGGTGAAGGAGACTAGCGTCATGGCCCAAACGACCTATTTCTATGATTTTATGTCCCCGGCGGCACGTGCCAATCCGCAGGCGCTCTACGCACAGATGCGCAGCGAGTGCCCGGCCTACCGGCATGTCTGGGGCGACAGCAAACTGCCTCTGTGGGTGCTGACCCGCTATGACGACTGCGTGCTGGTATTGAAGGATCAGCGCCTGGGCAAGAATATCTACCGGAATCTACCGCGCGAGGTGGCGTCGCGCTACGAACCTGAACCCGACCCCAATAACCCCTGGTCGGCGATCAACCAGCACATGCTCTTTCAGGATCCACCCGAACATACCCGTCTGCGCGCCCTGGTTCACAAGGCTTTTACGCCGCGCATGGTGGAAGATCTGCGGCCCCGTATCCAGCAGATTGCTACGACCCTGCTGGACGAGATGGGCGATCACGGCGAGACTGATTTGCTCACCGCCTTCGCCTTCCCCATCCCGGTCACGGTCATCGCGGAGATGCTCGGTATCCCCGTGTCGGACCGCGACCAGTTCCGCAAATGGACGAAAATCCTGCTCTTCAGCGTCGATTTCAGCGAGAACGAAGCGGCGCTCATGGAATTCGGCATGTACATGAACAACATGATTAACGAACGCCGCGAGCATCCGCAGAGCGACATCATCAGCGCGCTGGTCGAGGCCGAGGAAGGTGGCGATACGCTCAATCACATGGAACTGCTGAGCATGTTGTTCCTGCTGCTGGTGGCCGGGCACGAGACGACCGTCAACCTGATCGCCAACGGAATGCTGGCGCTGACCCAGCACCGCGATCAGTTGGATTTACTGCACGATGATCCGAGCCTGATCCGCAGCGCGGTGGAGGAGATGCTGCGTTACAACGGCCCGGTCGATCTGGCGACGACGCGCTGGGCCTTCGAAGACGTTGAACTGAGCGACGGCACGATCATCCCCAAAGGCGAGCCGGTCTGGGCCTCGCTGCTGGCGGCCAACCGCGACCCGGCCCAGTTTGAGAATCCGGAAAGCTTCGACATCCGGCGCGAGCCGAACAAGCATATCGCCTTCGGCAGCGGCATTCATTACTGCGTCGGCGCGCCGCTGGCCCGGCTGGAAGGGACCATCGCGCTCAAAGCCCTGGTCGAGCGTCTGCCGCAGCTTGAGATGGCGGTGGACCCGGCCACGATTGAATGGACGACCATGCCCATCATTCACGGGATGCAGACCATGCCAGTACGCTATTAGCGCAGTTTATTGCGATGCCCAGGGCACGCTCGTAATCTCCAGCGAGGTATCGGGCGCGGGTGCTCCCCTGAGCCGCCGCCAGGCTTCGCGTGCTAATCCGCCGAGAATCTGGCGCTTGCCCAACACGCGCACAGTCAGGCCGGTCTTGTCATCCGTCGCGCTCGACGCCAGCCAGACTGCCCGTTCTGCCGGGACTTCCGGCGGATTGGCCCACAGCCGGATCACCATGCTCAGGGGCTTGAGCCGCTCCTCGTAGCCCTCCACTGCCGCGACATGCCGGAGCAAATCGGTATCCACCAGGCCCGGATTGAAGGCGAAGATTCCAATGCCCTCTGCCGCGTATTCTTTCGCCAGCGCCAGCGTAAAGTTGTGTACCCAGGCCTTGCTTGACGCATAGGCATTCTGGAACTTCACGGGCTTGTCGTCACCGCGTCCCAGCACGTTGATCAGCTTGCCATGCTTGTGTGATAGAAAGTGCTGGATGGCCGTCACCGAGCCGTAATAGCTGCCGAGGATGTTCGTTTGTACGACCCTTTCGAAGGCGTCGTGGGGCAGCGCTGCCGTGGGTCCATAGGGGCCGGACACCCCGGCATTATTCACCCAGATGTCAATCTTTCCGAATTCCTCGACCGCATGGTCCGCCAGCGCCTCGACCTGGGCGCGGTCCCCCACGTCGCAGGGAATGCCGCTGGCCTGTGCGCCTGCCTGTCGCAGGTCTCGCACGGCGCGGTCCAGCGCATCCGAACTGCGCGCCGCCAGCACCACCGCCGCGCCCTCGCGTGCATAGGCCTGCGCAATCGCCAATCCCAGCCCTCGGCTGCTGCCGGTAATCACCGCGACTTGATTATCTAACTTGCCCATTTTCTTGCTCCAGAGTAACGATCTGCCACCCAGATGATACCGCCAATGATCAGCGCCAGGGCTGCCAGGGCCACATAGTCAATCAGCGGTATGGCTGATAGTTCCCACAGCTTATTCACTCCGCGCTGGCTGTACACCAGCACCGCAGCCCCCACATACACCGCGAGAAAGGCCCACTTGATCCAACGCTTGAGGCCCAGCCCGTGCATCTGGGTGATGATGAACACACCGCTAAATCCGAAGAAGAACATCGGCCACATGTTGTTGCCCTGGACAATAGCGACAATGGTGCCGTGCGCCAGCACCACGATTTCCTGCACAAAGGTCCACCACTTGTTGATGTGAATGCGGGTGAAGAACAGGCTGCCTTGCAGCATCAGCAGGAAGGTGTAGAAGAAGCCCATCAAGTGACCGTTGGTGGTTTCCATGGGGTGAAACCAGAAGGTGTAGACAATCGCCCAGGCGAAGAAGTAGCCGTGATATTTCCGGGCAAACTGGATAATGCGCTGGGAGATCGGCAGCCGCTTGCCAAAGACTACGCCGCGCCGCCTGTTTTCCATCAGCATGATCCAGATCAGCATCACAATGACCGAACCCTGCGAGCTGAAGATGGACACATCCTGCGCCAGGCCGTCGTACCAGAGGTGAGTCTGGATGAAGTGCAGCACGATAAAGAGCGCGTTCACGCCCAGGGCGGCTATGTTGACTTTGTGCAGGCCGGTCGTGTACTTCTTGACGTGGGTCTGCGCGTACCAGATCAAGCCCCAGAGCGCGAACTGGTGCGCCAGATAAAAACCCCAGGCCGTCAAGCGCGACATCAGGGTTGGCTCGATCAGCTTCCAGTAATACCAGCTTGCGCCCTGGTCGGGCAGGTGCGGCACGCTTTGCAGACTCGGCCCTGCCAGCCAGATGAGACCCGTAAACAGGAAGCTGAAGATAATCCCACCGTATAGCGCCAGCAAATCCCGCCGCTGGCCCTGTTTTTCGCCTGCAACATCTCGTGTAAGGCTTGCCATTCTGTACCTCTTGCTACGCTGTTTATGCGACTTATGGTCAACCTACCTAATATTCAGTAGGTATCCTAAGGCTTTTGCATAACCTTGTCAATACCTGGACAAATGAATTTGCCGTAAAGCGCAGGACCTGACTGAAATCGGAGGAACGAACACGCGGGCCTCGCCGATAATTCAGGAGACGGGCCGGTATGTTGTTGGCGAAGTGTTGATGAACGAGAGCTATTGCCGCTGTGCGAGGAAGCGCAGGCCGACGCCCAGCATCGCCAGCCAGACGGGCAGCATAGCGATGAATCCTGTGCCGCCGTAGCCGACAGTCAAGGCCAGTGCCGCCAGCAGCGCCAACGCGCGCCCGGCCTGGATACGCGCCGGAATGACTGCTTCGCCGCCGACATCGACGACGGATTCGAACTTGCGGTCCAGCAGCAGCACGGCGAAGAAGAGCAGTGTCGTGAGCACCCCCAGGACGATATGCAGCGTCGACAGCGACATGAAGACGGTCGCGCGCGGCGTAAGCAGGTAAATCACAGCGGCTAGAATCAGCATGAGGGCGGCGGAACCGAAGCCCAGCGCCCGTTGAGGCCGGGGCAGCAGGCCGTTGAGCACGAATCCCAATGCCACGACGATCCCCAGCGGCCAGAGCTTATCCCAGCCGATGGCGAGCGCTGCGCCCAGGAGTGGCACGCCATAGTCGTTCCACAGCGGCGGCAGGCCGACGGTCCCGTTGACCACGCGCAGCAGCACGACCACTGTCCCCACTGGAAAGACCCAGGGCAGCGGCAGAAAGAGCAGCGCCACCGCCGTCAGCACCGCGCCGATGTAAGCTGAAATGTCGTGATCGGGGTCGATTTCGCGGCCAATCACCCAGGCTCCGAAGCTGAAGGCAGCTGGCACCGAGGGCCTGAAGGGCGGCTGAGATGAAATCCTTGCCGATCAACAACTGCTGGATGCCCACCAGAAACAACACCGCGATGGCAAACAGCATAATGCGCCGGTTGGTCAGGTAATTCCAGTCCAGCGCGCGGCCAATATGACTCTGGGGAATGGGCAGCGGGTTCCGGTCAGACATGCTCAGGATGCTCCCTCAAGTAGACTAAAGCGCGGCCTGTAATCAATCCGAAGGCGACCGGCCCGATGGAACAGAAGAGCGGCAGCCCAAGCGGATTGACGTTCATGGTCAGGCAGCCGCAGATCCCTCCGGCGGCGACGTTCGCCAGGATCCACAGCCCCATTGTATCGCTCTTGCGCAGCGTCACCCACTGTACGGCGGCAAAGACTCCGCCATAGACCGCGCCCACGACAAAGAAGCCGATCAATGGCCCGCCTAGCAAAGCCACCGCGGCCAGAAAGGTCGGGAGAATCGCCAGGCCGCCGCCGAGCGCGCTCAGCCAGAGCCAGCGGCGCTGCGACAGAAAGGGCCACTGCGCCAGCCCGACACAGAGTCCCGCCAGCGCCCCCGCCAGCAGGAAGCCGATGAAGCCGCCCAGCAGGCTCCACAACAGAGCGCCGAGCAGCATTCCGACGCCCCAGCCGAGCATGTTCGCCAGGGTCCAGCGCAGCAGGAAGGGGATGCGCATGAGGTTTTCCAGCATCACATGGGCCGTCCGTCATATCACATCAGAGCGGGCACAACAGGTTGTGCCCCTACACATTGACGCGCGCCACGTAGGGGCACAGCCCGCTGTGCCCATATGTTATCGAATTCGTCGGACGCACCTCATCATCGGGCACGCCATGTCCCTACTGATTCTGATACCACGCGGCAGTGCGGGCCAGGCCGGTATCGAAATCGACCACCGGGGCGTAATCCAGCAGCGCGCGCGCCTTGTCGATGGCCGCCCGCGAATGCTTGATGTCGCCCGCGCGTTCAGCAGCGTGAACCGGCGCGTAGTCGGTGCCGAGGATACGGTTGAGCTTATCCACCAGATCCAGCAAGGTGACTCGCTGGCCGAGCGCCAGATTCATCACCTGACCGGCAGCGGCGGGAGCCTGAGCGGCCAGCAGATTGCCATGCACCACATTGTCGATAAAGGTGAAATCGCGCGATTGCAGACCGTCACCGTAGATCGTGGGCGGCTCGCCGTCAATCATCTGCGTGATGAATTTGGGGATCACGGCGGCATAGGCTGAGGTCGGGTCCTGACGCGGCCCAAAGACGTTGAAATAGCGCAGCGCGACGGTTTCCAGGCCGTAGGTCTCATAGAAGACGCGGCAGTAATATTCGGCAGCCAGCTTGGCTGCGCCGTAGGGTGATTTGGGCTGCGGCGGCATGGTCTCGACCTTGAAGTCGCCTTCAACATCGCCGTAGACGGACGAAGACGAGGCATAGACGACACGGCGTACCCCGGCAGTGCGGGCAGCTTCCAGGACGGTCAGCGTGCCGGTGACGCAGTGGCGATGTGTTTCCAGCGGGTCGGCCACACTGCGCGGCACCGAGGGCAGCGCCGCCTGATGGAAGACGGTATCGACTCCTTCAAAGAGGGCGCGCAGCGGCTCCAGTTCAGTGACGCTCTGCTCGTGAATCGTGAGCTTCGGCTCGGCGGCCAGGTGGTCGAGATTCGAACGATGTCCGGTGAGGAAGTTATCGACGACATGGACCTCATGGCCCTCGCGCAGCAGGCGTTCCGTAATGTGAGAGCCAATGAATCCCGCTCCGCCTGTGACTACCGCTTTCATGTGCGTTCTCCCTAGAGATCAAAAGATTTAACGCAAAGGCGCAAAGAAAAAACCAGGAAGAAACGATCATCATGCCCTGGTCGTGGGGGTGAACACGCGGGTTCGCCCTTCAGTATTAGCTTACAGCAAGGCAGTGTTGAGGGACAAGCGGATCCCTCTGCTGGAAATGGACGTCAGGGTGTGGGTTGCAGCAGCAGGGGATGCACCATGTCGTCAAAGGCGGCGGTCTTCGCGTGGCGAATGCTGTGGACCAGTGTGGTCGCGGGCCGGATGTCCTCGATGCCAAAACCCTGCCCGGCCAGCGTGCGCTCGTAGACCAGCGTGTGCAGGTCGGTGAAGCCGCTGGTGAACTCGATCTCCTCGCCGTCCACGGTGATCGAACGGTAGGTGGTGCGTTTACCTGGTTCCGGTGCGAAGGGCAGATCGCTGTGATCGATGGAGAGCAGCCAGCGCACCCGCGCCCGTTCCAGTTCGATATAGCCTGCCATACGCTTCTCCTCGGCCACATAAACACGCGACTCGCGCACGCCGCCGAAGAGCCAGATCAGCAGATCGAAGAAGTGAACGCCGATGTTGGTCGCCACGCCGCCGGATTTATGCACGTCGCCTTTCCAGGAGTAATCGTACCAGCGCCCGCGTGCCGTGACGTAGGTCAGGTCCACCTCGTGAATCGCATCCGCAGGCTGCTGCATCAGGCGCTCGCGCAGGTCAATCAGGGCCGGGTGAACGCGAAGCTGCAAGATCGTGTTAATGTGGCTGCCGGTCTCGCCTTCGATCTCCTGGAGGGCGTCCAGGTTCCAGGGGTTGAGCACCAGCGGTTTTTCGCAGATGACATCCGCGCCGACGCGCATCGCCATACGGCAGTGGGCATCGTGCAGGTAATTGGGCGAGCAGATACTGACCCACTGGACCCGCTTGGCCTCCGGGCCACGGCGCAGCCGTTCCACATGGCGGTCAAAGCGTTCCGGTTCGGTAAAAAAGTCGATGTCCAGCGCGTAGGGATCCAGGATACCGACCGAATCGTTCTTATCCAGCGCGGCGACCAGATGGTTGCCTGTGTCGTAGATGGCGCGTAAATGGCGCGGCGCGATGTAACCGCCTACACCGATGATTGCAAAGTTCACAGCGAATCCTTTCCTCCACACTTCGGGCCGGATTATACCGGATTCCCGGTAGGAGAGGTATGGTCGCTCGTCATACGCACATAGTGCTGAATATCCATCCGCCGCAGAATGGGACGTTCCAGGGGGCCGAAAGCCGCCCGCCCGCTTGCGGGATCCATCGCTTCGATATGGTTAATCGTGTAGCGCTGGCCGTGATGCAGCAGTTCGCAATGCCCGGCGGCCTGCACATTGCGATACCAATCGACATGGGGACCGTAGGTGAGCGCAATGATGAAATCGCCGTCGCGGGGGATGGCAAAAATGGTCGCCTCGTAATGCCTGCCGCTGCGGCGGCCCGTGTGATACACGATGGCGAAGGGACCGAGCGGGGCATAAGCCAGGTAGCGCGTCAGGCGGTTGAGCACGTATTTGTTGAAGATGCGCACCCGGTCCAGAATTTGCTGCTTGAGGCTCAAGACACGTCCCCTCCAAATCACTGCTAATGCTGTCGAGTTTAACGTGCAGGCTGCATCTGTCCACCGGAAATTGGACAGCTTCGATGGTTCCAGCGGCTTTGCGGCGGACTCAGCGTAGTGTTATAATCCTGCCTCAGTTGTTTCCCCCTCTGGAACGGAGGTTATTACCTTGACATCACTGGTCATTACGGTCAGAGAATCGCTGCGTTACCGGGGCGCGACAGGACAGTGGAGTTGGATTCTACACCGCGTTGCCGGCCTGGGAACCCTGCTGTTTCTGATCCTTCACGTGATCGATACCTCCTGGGCCGTCTTCTACCCGGAAAAATACGTCGAAGCCATTGCAACCTACCAATCGCCCCTGTTCACCATCGGCGAGTTTGCCCTGGTCGCCTGCGTGGTCTATCACGCGATCAACGGCTTACGCATCATCCTGCTGGATTACCGCCCGGACCTGTGGCGTTTTCAGGCGCGGGCCTTCTGGATTGTGCTGGCTGTCACCGCAATTATCCTGGTGCCGGTGATGATCCTGATGCTGGGCCACGTGCTTAATTTTTACGGCAGTGGATCGCCTGTGCTGCCCCTGAGCGATGTCATCGTGGCGCAGTTCCCCTTTGTCGCCGGTTTCGCGGCGGCCATCCTGGCGGCCCTGCTGTACTCGATGATTTATGGCGTCATCGCGGGCGACCGTGGTCGGCAGACTTTGGCGCTGCGCCGCAGCAACATCGACCGTTTCTGGTGGTCGTTCATGCGCATCAGCGGCCTGCTGATTGTGCCGCTGGTCTTCGGCCATCTGGCGATGATGCACATTTTGCAGGGTGTCTTCGATCTGACGGCGCAGGGCAGCGGTATTGTCGGCACTACGGCCATCAACCAGACGGGGACCGCCGTCGAATTTGTCGCCAACCGCTGGAATCTGCTGGTGGGTGGCGTGGCGATCTGGCGCGCCTATGACTGCGCGCTGCTGGTACTGGTGGTGCTGCATGGTCTCAACGGGCTGCGCTACGTGCTGACCGATTACACGATGCAGTCGCCCATGCTGAGGCGGGCTGGCGTCTACCTGTGCGTGATTACAAGTGTCGTCCTCCTGGCGCTGGGCATTGGCGCGCTGGTGGGCACGATTGACCAGGCTGCGCTGCAAATGGCTGCTGACGCTGCCAGCAGGCTTTATCCGTAAAACTGAGGAACTTTTCTTATGCAAACACATCAGTTTGATGCCATCATCGTCGGCGCGGGTGGCGCAGGTCTGATGGCGGCCCTCTACGCCAGTCAGGGCGGGGCGCAGGTGGCGGTGGTCAGCAAGCTCTACCCGACCCGCAGCCACACCGGGGCAGCCCTGGGCGGCATCGGCGCGGCACTGGGTAATTATGAAGAAGACAAACCGCTGTGGCATATGTACGACACGGTCAAAGGCGGCGATTACCTGGCTGACCAAGACGCGGTACAGGTGCTGGCCGAAGAAGCCATCGACGCGGTGATCGAACTGGAACACATGGGGCTGCCTTTCGACCGCACGCCGGAAGGACGCATCAGCCAGCGGCGCTTTGGTGGGCACACCAGTAATTTTGGCGAGAAACCCGTGCGCCGGGCCTGCCATTCGGCGGATCGCACCGGCCACATGATCCTGCAAACGCTCTACCAGCAGTGCATCAAGAACCAGGTGCGCTTTTATGACGAGTATCAGGTCGTGGACCTGCTGGTCAATCAGGGTGCGGCGGTCGGCGTGGTGGCGATCCAGATCGGCACCGGTGAATATCACATCTTTCACGGCAAGGCGATCCTCTTCGCCACTGGCGGTTGGGGCCGGGTCTGGTCGATCACCAGCAACGCCCACAGCCTGACCGGCGACGGCACGGCCATCGTCTTCCGGCGCGGCGTGCCCATGCAAGATATGGAGTTCTACCAGTTTCACCCGACCGGGCTGTATGGTCTGGGGGTGCTGCTGACCGAGGGCATTCGCGGTGAGGGCGGCGTGCTGGTCAACCGCAACGGCGAACGCTTCATGGACCGTTACGCACCGCATATCAAAGATCTCGCCAGCCGGGATGTCGTCAGCCGGGCAATCTACCTGGAGCTTCAGGCCGGGCGCGGCATCGGCGGCAAACGCTATGTGCATCTCGACATTCGCCCGGAGACGGTCAACCGCTATCTGGCGGAAGCGGGCGAATCGCGGCGTATCGACCAGGAGTACATTATCCACAATCTGTCCGAAACGCTGGAAGTCTGCCGGACCTATGCCGGAGTGGACCCGCTGACGGAAGCCATGCCGGTGCATCCGACGGCGCATTACGCGATGGGTGGTATTCCGACCAACGTCAACGCTGAGGTGGTGATCGACGCTAACTGGACGCCGATGCCGGGCCTGTACGCGGCGGGTGAGTGCGCCTGTGTGAGCTGTCACGGCGCGAACCGCCTGGGCACCAATTCGCTGGTCGATCTGGTGGTCTTTGGACGGCGCGGCGGGATGCAGATCGCCAAATTCGTCAAAGATGCCGATTTCATCCCTCTGCCGGAGAATCCGGCGGCGGAGGTTCAGGCCGAGTTCGAGCGCATTCGTAACAGCAAGGGCGGCAGCCGTGCCGGGGCCATGCGTCACGAGATGCAGAATACGATGATGGACAAGGTCGGCGTCTTCCGTGAGGAGGCCGGGATGCAGGAAGGGCTGGATGCGGTGCAGGCTCTGCGCGAGCGCTACCGGAGCGATCTGCACATTGACGACCGGGGCCAGGTCTTCAACACCGATGTGATGGAAGCCTGGGAACTGGGCTGTATGCTCGATATCGCCGTGACGACCGCCGCCAGCGCCTTGCAGCGCAAGGAGAGCCGGGGCGCGCACAGCCGTGAGGATTACCAGAAGCGCGACGACGAACACTGGATGGTGCATACGCTGGCAACCATGCATAACGACTCGCCCTTCTCGGCCAAGCCGCTGACGCTGGACCTGAACACAGATAAGGCGGTCAACCGCAGCCTTGAGGCAGACGATAAGCGTTTTGTGCCGAAGGAAAGAGTCTATTAGCTAGTCGCCATGTTGTGGGCACAGCCCGCTGTGCCCCTACGATGCTCAGGAAGAATGGGTAACACTGGCGAGTGTAAAGAGCGTGTAATCTGGTGGGGGCGATGCTTGCGTCGCCCAGAGCGGGTGAGGCAAGCCTCATCCCTACCGTCTGTGATGTGACCGAGGATCGCCATGAAAGTAACCTTCAGAATTCGACGCTACAACCCCGAAGCCAACGACGCGAAACCCTACTGGCAGGAGTTTACGCTGGACGAGGTGGAGCCGACCAACCGGGTGCTGGAGATGCTGCACCGCGTCAAGTGGGAGCAGGACGGTACGCTGGCTTTCCGGCGCTCCTGTTCCAGCGGAATCTGCGGCTCGGATGCCATGCGCATCAACGGCAAGAATTCCCTGGCTTGCAAGCTGTTGATCCGGGATGTAGGCGAGAAGATTCAGGTGGAGCCGATCCTGGGGCTGCCGGTGATTAAAGACCTGATTGTCGATATGGACCCCTTCTTCGCGCATTACCGCCAGGTGATGCCCTACTTTGTGAACGACGATCCTGTCCCGGAAGATGGCCGCGAACGTCTGCAATCGCAGCGCGATAAAGATGTGATTACGGATACGACCAACTGTATCCTCTGCGCGGCCTGCACGACATCCTGCCCCAGCTTCTGGGCCAATGGCGATTACGTCGGCCCGGCGGCAGTGGTTCAGGCGCACCGCTTCATCTTCGATACGCGCGATCAGGCGGCCAAGGACCGCTTGGACGTGCTGGCGGAACCGAACGGCGTCTGGCGCTGCCGCACGATCTATAACTGCACCCCGGCCTGTCCACGCGGCATTCAGGTAACACGGGCGCTGGGCGAGGTCAAGCTGGCGATTCAGAAGGGATCACGCGAGGGCATTATCGACCCGGATAACATCCCGGTGCATCACTGAGCCGGATCCTTTTCTCGGACAGGTGTTGTTGTGTCCTCGACAGGTTCAGGTCGTCCGGCTTCGTCTAAGGCGGCATGTTTCTTCGCGCGATGCGCATTGGCGGCGGGGTGGATACCCTGGCCGTAGCGCCGGGCGTAGACAAAGGTCAGTTCTGCGCCGAAGAAGAGAATCTGCGTCGAGTAGTAAATCCACAGCATCAAAATGACCAGCGAGCCTGCCGCCCCGTAGACCGAGCCGATACTGCTGCGGCGGAAGTAGAAGCTAATCAGGTTCTCGCCGATGGTGAAGAGCAGGCCGGTGACGAACGCGCCCGGCAGGATGTCGCGCCAGCGGACTCTGCCCGCCGGGACGTATTTGAACAGCAGGGCGAACAGGCCAGTAATGACGGCCAGGCTGACTACGGTGTTTATCAGGCCGGTCAGCAGTTGAATGCCGGGCAGGTAAAGCTCAATCTCGGTGGTGACGGCGGACAGGATCGTGTTAATCAGCAGGGTGGCGATCAGGGCGAAACCGATTGCCATCACCATCAGAATGGCGATGCCGCGCTTGAGCAGCATGGCGACGATACCGGAGCGGTCGGCGTAAGGTTCCAGTTCCCAGATGGCGTTGAGCGAATCGTAAAGCTGAAGGAAGGCCCCGCTGGCCCCGAAGATAATCAGCGCGGTACTGGCGAGGGTCGCCACCAGACCGGCCCCCAGCTGCGTGGCATTGTTAATCAGGTCGCTGACCATTCCAGCGGCGTCAGGTCCGGCGACCAAGGTCACCTGGTTCATGATCTCGCTGCGGACCGACTGCTGGCCGACGATGACACCGGCGACGGCGACGATCAGCACCAGGGTGGGCGCGAGGGAGAGCATTGTGTAGAACGACAGCGCCGCTGCCAGCCGGGGGACGCGGTCGGCATTCCAGGCTTTGATGGAGTTCTTTCAGGACCTCAATGATTTCGCGGAGAAGCTTCATAACTGCGGGTAGGTTCCTCATAATTGTCTGAACGGGTATTAAATCGTTCGCTGGCTCATGATAGAATGAACGGTGCTTGTCCGGGGCTGACCCGTAAGGTACACTTACCGGGTAAATTCACCAGACGCATCCTGGCGTACAAACGATTTCTCGAATTGACCTTCTTCCATTGTGCCCGAAGGTCAATTGCCTGTGGAGGGTCACATGGCTAAACCCAATAAGGAAACACTCCTGGATTGGTATCGGAAGATGGTCCTGATCCGGGAATTCGAAGAGACCTGTCACGATTTATACTGGCAGAAAAGGATTACCGGTGTCTATTTGCACCTCTACAGCGGCCACGAAGCGGTCGGCGTGGGGGCGCTGGCGGCGCTGCGCTCCAATGACAACGTCATCACCGCCTATCGCGATCACGGCGTGGCGCTGATCCGCGGCCTGGACCCACGGCGCTTGATGGCCGAGATGATGGGCAAGAAGACCGGGGTCAGCGGCGGCAAGGGCGGCTCGATGCACCTGGCAAGCAAGGAGAAAAATTTCTGGGGCGGCTACGCCATCGTCGGCGGGCATTTACCGCTGGCGGCGGGCATCGCCCTGGAATCGCGTTATAACGATAAGGACACGGTCACACTGTCCTTCGTCGGCGACGGCGCGACCAATAACGGTTATTTCCATGAAGCGCTCAACATCAGCGCGGTATGGAGCCTGCCGGTCGTGTGGCTGATCGAGAATAATTTCTACGGCATGGGCACCCGAGTCGAGGATGCCGCCGGACAGCCCGAACTCTACAAGCGCGCGGTCTCCTACAACATGGAGACGCTTGGGGCGGGTAGACGGCCAGAACGTGATCGAAGTCAACGAGGTTCTGACCAAAGCGGTAGAGTATGCGCGCAACAATGGGCCGGTGTTGGTCGAGGCGATCACCTACCGTTACCGGGGGCATGGCGTCTCGGACCGGCAGTACAACGAGCGCCTCAGTGATGAACTGGAGCAGTGGAAAGCCCACCGTGACCCGATCACCATCCTCGGCGAGCACCTGACCGAGAATTACAAGGATATCGAAGGCGATATGCACAAGCTCGAAGACGAGGCTCGCAAGATTGTGGATGATGCGGTTGAATTTGCCGAGAGCAGCCCGGCTCCGGGTTACGACGATCTCGTGCATAACGTCTACGTGGAATAGGACAGCAACGATGGCAGACGCAAGAAATCAGCCGATGCGGGAGGCCTTGCGCAAGGCCCTGCATGAAGAAATGGTCCGCGATGAACGTGTCTTCGTCATGGGCGAAGAAGTCGGGCTGTGGCAGGGGACCCACCGTGTCACGCGCGGCTTTTACGAGGAATTCGGCGCGAAGCGTGTGCGCGATACGCCAATTTCGGAGATGGCGATTGCGGGTACGGCGGTCGGCGCGGCGATGGCCGGGCTGCGTCCGGTGGCGGAGATCATGACGATCAACTTCGCCTTCCTGGCGCTGGATGCCATCGTGAACCATGCCGCCAAGATTCACTATATGTTCGATGGCGAGTTTACCGTTCCGCTGGTGATCCGCGCGGCCAGCGGCTGGGGCGACCAGGCGACGGCCACGCATTCGCACACACCGGAGCCGATCTTCGCGCATTTCCCCGGCCTCTATGTCGGCTGTCCCTCGACTTCCGGGCGATGCCTACGGGATGCTCAAGGCTTCCATTCGCACGGATAACCCGGTGCTGTTTACCGAGAGCATCGCCCTGTATTCGCGGCCTGGCCCGGTGCCGGATGACCCGGATTACATGATCCCCATCGGCAAAGGCGATATTAAGCGCGAAGGCAGCGACGTAACGCTCGTGGCTTATGCGCGCGGTGTCGATTGGGCGCTGAACGCGGCGCGGCAGCTTGAACGCGACGGCATCGACTGTGAAGTGGTCGATATGCGCTGGCTGCGCCCGCTGGATCTGGACCTGGTCTTCGAGAGCTTCAAGAAGACCAATCGTTGTGTCATTGTCGAAGAATCGCTGCCGATGTACAGCTTTGGCAGTGAGATCGCCGCACAGATTCAGGAGCACTGTTTCGATTACATGGACGCGCCTATCAAGCGCGTGACGGCGATGGATGTGCCGCTGCCTTTCGCCAAAGAGATCGAACACATGGCTCTGCCGGATGTGGAGAAGGTCGTTAGAGCGGTGAAGGAGATTGTCTGAGATGGCTCAGGATATTACCGCCACGATGGATGGCACGCTGCTCAACTGGCTCAAGTCAGTCGGTGAAAGCGTGAGCAGCGGTGATGTAATCGCCGAGATGGATGCCGATAAGGCGACCGTTGAAATCGAAGCGCCGGGCGACGGCGTGCTGATCGCGCAGTCGGCCCAGCCGGGCGACGAGGTCAGCGAAGGCGCAGTCATCGGCCAGCTTGGCGCAGCGGGTGAAGCCGCGCAGAACGGCGGCCAGTCCGCAGCCCGCCCCGGTTCTGCAGGCCGAAGCAGCGTCCAATGGTAAAGCTGCCGAGCAGCCCGCTGCTGTGGCTGAAGCACACTCGAACGGCGCACAGACCGCTGCGACCACGCCGGAAGGCCGCATCAGGATCTCGCCGCATTGCCCGGCGCATGGCCGAGGCGCAGGGCATTGACCTTCAGGCGGTGCAGGGCAGCGGACCCGGTGGCCGGATCGTCAAGGCCGACATCGAGAACTATACGCCTGCCCCGGCCAAAGCCGCTTCGGCTGCGCCCCTGCCGGCACCCCAGCACACACCGCCGGCAGAGAAACCGATGATGTGGAGTACCTGGATATTTCCACGATGCGCCGCCGGATCGCCGCCGGAACAGTCGAGAGCCAGCAGAACGTCCCGCATTTCTACGTGACAATGGACATCGACGTGACGGCTCTGATGGCGATGCGCAAGGCGGTCAACGCCAGCCTGGACGAAGGCGACACGCGCGTCAGCGTCAACGACCTGCTGGTCAAGGCGACTGCCCTGACGCTGCGCGATTTCCCCAACCTGAACTCGCATTACTACGGCGACAAGATCGCCCATTTCAAGCACATCAACATCGGGATCGCGGTCGCGCCGCCAGAGGGCGGGGTGATTTACATCGTCGCGCCGGATGCCGATAAGACCTCACTGGGGACACTGGCGGCGGAGAACAAAGCCAAAGCCGTGCGCGCCCGTGAAGGCAAGATTAAGCCTGCCGACGTGCAGGGCGTCGACCTTCTCGACCAGCAATCTGGGGGCCTGGGGCGTCGAGCATTTCGCGGCGATCATCAACCCGCCGGAAGCCGGAGTGCTGGCCTTTGGCGCGGCCCGCAAAGAGCCGGTCGTCAAGGAAGATGGCACACTGGGCGTGGGCGAACGGATGCGCGCGACGATCAGCGTCGATCACCGCATCAGCGACGGCGCGGAAGGCGCAGACTTCCTCAAGGCCTTCAAGGCGCTGCTGGAAAATCCGATGCGGCTGCTGCTGTAGGGATATGACCGCGCGTCCATCAAACCCTAGGTTCCGAAACAAAAGGCCCCTCCTTATTCTGTGAGGGGCCTTTTTTGTGGGAAATCTATCTTTGAAACTCCTGCCATAGAAGCGTCAATTTGAGTCCACTGCTAGACTGTGGTTTAATAGTTTAGTGTTGGTCGCGTGTAATCCGAGTTTCAGATAATTATCCGCGCCGCAACGCCTCAATATAAGGGAAGGTGCTGTGGTCAAGATAGTGGTTATTGAAGACGAAGAAAATCTCCGCAATGAGGTAATCGACTGGCTTCAAGCCGAGGGATATGAAGTCAGGGGGGCGGCAGATGGGCAACTTGGGCTCGAACTTATCCGTCAGGAAATCCCCGATCTGATTGTCTGTGATATTCTCATGCCTGAAATGGATGGGCACGAAGTCTTGATCGAAGTGCGCACAACCCGCAATCTCAACCATATTCCTTTCATATTTCTCACCGTTGTCAGTGACCGTGTTTCTGTTCGTAAAGGGATGAATCTAGGCGCCGACGATTATCTTATTAAACCGGTCAGCCGTGCGGAACTGGTCAATGCCATTCGAACCAGACTGCACAAGCAAGCGATCCAGGATGCACAGTTAGAGAGCCTGATCAATATACTCAATCGGAATTTTTCTGAAGAACATGAGAAACGCCTGCTGAAGTCGCGGATGATCGCCATGTTTTCGCATGATTTTCGTAATCCCCTGGCAGCGGTGTTTTCGTCTTCAAATATCCTCAGAAACTATGAAGATCGTCTGTCTACAGCGCAAAAGGCAAAGCACTTTGACTATATCGATGGATCTGTACACTTACTGACCCAAATGCTTGACGATATGATGACGGTAGCAGAACTCGAGGACGGTCAGCTCGATTTCAAACCACAACAAATCGACCTCACAGGTTTAGTCGAGAGTATCGCTGAAGAATTCCGACTGATTGATCAGGGTGCCCATAGACTGACCGTTAATGCCACACTGCAAGGGCCGGTAACAGCGGACCCAAAGCTCCTGCGTCAGATCCTATCCAATTTGATCTCAAATGCGATCAAGTACTCTCCTTCAGAATCTGAAGTGATCATAAGCCTCTCCGATGACGCTAGCATCATCAATCTGTCCGTCCATGATGAGGGCATTGGGATTCCTGAAGACAGCTTATCTCAACTGTTTGAACCCTTTTATCGTGCCAGAAACGTTGAAGGTGTGAAAGGAACGGGGCTGGGTTTGAGCATCGTCAGGGACTGTGTCGAACGCCATAATGGGCGTATCGAGGTAAAAAGCCGGGTCGGTAAAGGAACGACTTTCATTGTGAAATTGCCCCTGGTCAGGGAGTAGCTTTCGCGGCGATGGCTGGGCGCGAACTTTTTCAAGTCCTTCAAGACGCTGCTGGAAAATCCGATGCGGCTGCTGCTGTAGAATGCAGCGGGCACGACATGTCGTGCCCCTACTAAACGCACAATTGAGAGGTAGGGACACGGCGCACCGTGTCCTTTTTAATTCGTGTCAGGCGACCACGCGCACGGGGGTCCCCACCGATACCCAGTTGAGGAACCAGACCGGTTTACATCCCGGAAGCGATGGTTTTGGGAAGCTGAACCAGGAAGGTCGTGCCGCTGCCTGCGCTGCTCTCAACCTGAATGCTGCCCTGGTGGCCTTCGATGATCGACTTGACAATCGACAGACCGAGTCCGGTGCCGACGATGCCGCTGCTGCGTGCCGTTGGCGCGCGATAAAAGCGGTTGAAAATCTGGGGCAGTTCGTCCTGGCCGATCCCGATGCCTGTGTCCTGCACATCAACGCACACACAGTCGGATGTGTCGTACACGCGCAGCGTGACCGAACCTGCCAGGGTGTAGCGGATCGCGTTATCCACCAGATTCATCAACACACGTTCCAGTTCGTCGGCGGCCCCGCTCACCGGGGTCGTCTCCGGCGTGATCTGGCTTACGAAATCCAGCCCCTTATCCTCAGCCAACGGTTTCAGAGTCTCGTAGACGTGCCGGGCGAGTTGGCTGAGATCGACTGAGTCGGTGTAGGTCCCTTCACTGCCGTCCAGGCGCGAGAGGGTGAAGAGGTCGTCGATCATATCGGCGAGCTGCTGCGTGTATTCGCGGATGTCCTGCATGTGTTTGAGCCGTTCGGCGTCGTCCTGGGCGCGTTCCAGGCGGCTCAGCTTGAGCATGATGACGGCCAGCGGCGACTTCAGATCGTGCGATGAATCCCGCACGAAATCTTGCAGCATCTGCACCTTTTCGCGTTCTAAGGCCAGCGCGAAGTCCTGGGCGGCCATCTGTTTGCGATCCGTGATGTCTTCGATAATCCCGGCGATGCGGTAGACCTCGCCCGTTTCGTTGCGAATGGGGAACACGCGGTTGCGGACCCAGCGGTAGGTATCGTCCTGGCGGCGAATCCGAAACTCATCGTCGTTGACGGCATAAATGTGCCGGATAATGCCCTCTGGCATTCGCTGCTGGTCTTCTTCGTGCAGAATGCTCAGCAGGTCTTCGGGATGCTCGTAGAAGCGCTCGCGTTTATAGCCCGTCATCCGTTCGAAGGCCGGGCTGATGTATTCGAATCGTCCTGAGCCCACGGTCGCCAGCCAGAACACCTCGTCAATATTGTCGGTGAGCTGCTGGTAGGTGCGAATGCTCTCACGGTGTTCCCGCTGAAGCTGCTGGAGGCTCAGCCGCAGGTTGTCGGGTGCGCCAAACAAAATGTCGAGGGCAGGGCGTCGGGTGTCGTCGTAGCCGGGCATGGTTGGCACGATCCGAGTGAGGTAATAGGTTGCAATCGGCGCGATCATCAGCGCGGACAGCGTTTTGGCGAACACATCACCCGGTAGGAAGAGGACGAAGTTACCTGTGCCCACGTTGCTGAGCAGATTGTACAGAATGGAATCGGTCCACAGCGCAGCGATGAGCGCCAGACTGACTACCAACCCCATCGGCGCGGCTTCGAAGACGTTGCGAATGCCCTGGTAGAAAATGGCGATAACCAGCGCGTCGGCAAGAAATGTCAGGGTAGCAGCGAAAACGCCGCGCACAAACTGCATGTCGATCACGTTTTGCTGGGCCAGAACACCGGAAACCACTGTGTTTTCCGCAGCCACATTCAAGTGAATCAGGAGGGAGAACAGTACCAGCAGCACCAGCAGGTTGACTCCGGTGAGACCAGCGATTGTCATTTGAGCGATGCGGGTACCATCGGCCACGTACAATGTCAGGACGGCCAGAAGGATCACGGGCACGAAGATGTGTGCGCCCGGCCGAATCACCATGCCGGGATAGGGTTCAATCCGCAAACCGAAGAGTTCGACAAAGCTCAGCATGGCGACCATCGCGGAGACGTAGAACAACAGCGGGGTGAGTCCAAAACGGGGATTGATCCGGTGTAGCATCACGGTGATGCCAGCAAACAGCCACAACTGTATGATAAGCGCGATGAAACTGATCATAGCTTCATTGCTCCTTACGAACTTATAATATACTCCCACTGTGGCACTTGTGCGAAACATAAAAAAAGCCCCGGCTGTTCGCCGAGGCTGAGGAGCGGGGCTGAATTTGGCTCAGGCGACCACGCGCACGGGGGTCCCCACCGATGCCCAATTGAAGAACCAGGCTGATTCGTCTACCGGCAGGTTGACGCAGCCGTGACTCATCTCGCGGCCAAAGGCGTTGTGCCAGTAAGTGCCGTGAATGGCGTAGCCCGCGTAGAAGTACATGGTGTAGGGCACCTGTGGCAGGAAATAGCCCGGCCCGCTCATGTCGTCCGCCGTGTATTTGACGTAGATCTTGTAATCGCCCAGGACGGTCGGCGTGGCGGGCAGACCAGTTGAGACCAGATGCGAGCGCACGAGCTGGCCGTTTTCGAAGGCGAAGATGCGCTGCTTGCTCACCGAGACGACAATGGCCTTGCCTACGGTCGTGCTGGGGGCAGGCGCTTCGGCAGCGGTCGGCTCGTATTCGCCCGCCGCCGGGATGGTCAGTTCCTGGCCGATGTAGAGCAGGTCCGGGTTGCTGATGCCGTTCAGGCTGGCGATGTCGGCCACCGAGACATTGTAGTCTTTAGCGATCAGGCCCAGCTCCTGGCCGCGCTCGACCACGTGCGTCACCGTCGGCCCGCTGTAAGTGTCGGCGGTCACTTCCTCTGGCTCCAGTGGGGCCGTCTCGATCATCGGCAGGTCGAGCGTGCCGTCGGCCAGTTCGCCCGTAAGATTATTGCGCAGCCGGTCGAGCAAGACCGGAATATCGACCGCCCGGCCCGCTTCGCCCACCTGCGCCTCGACGTTGAAGCGCGTACTGATGTCGATCAAGGCGTTTTGGGTCTGTACCAGATCAATCGTGTAGACCGGGCTGACCGTCTGACCGGATGTGGCAGCCTGCGCGGCTTCCAGGGTAGCGTCCGTGTTGATGCCAATGCCCAGGTCGGCCAGGCTCAAGGGCTGGCTGCGCTCGCCGTCTTCCAGCAGGACGGACTGCTGCGCGGCGGTCTGCATAATTGTGGTCTGTGCTTCGGCTGCTGTCTGGCCGCCGATAGAGACTCCGGCCACGCTGACACCGCTGGCGATGCGCGCCGGGGCCAGGGCCACGACCAGCAGTAGAGCTACCAGCAGCGCGGCCATCGTGGAGGCAGCCAGCACCGCGCCGCCTACCAGCAGGTAAGGCAGCCAGTTCGTTTGCCCTTTGGGGGCAGGCTGCGGCGGCAAGTCTTGAGGCGGTATTCGCCGGTGAGGTTGGGTTTGACTGAACATGCTCAAAATTATCCGAATGATCGCCGGAATTGATTTCAGTGTACGCCAATTCGCCTGTCGCTGCCCGGCCCACGCTGCACCGAAAACCTACGCTTGACCAACGCTGGCTTGCTTGGCGGCGCAGGCTGCTTTGGATAGACTATATGCGGGTGGACGGAGCTATAGACGATGGACGAAGCCTTCGAAGCCGCTGTTGAGGCCGTAATCACAGGTGATCTGGCCGTGTTGGAGCGCCTGCTGCTGCGTAATCCGATGCTGGTGTTTGAGCATTCGGGGCGGGAGCATCAGGCCACGCTGCTGCATTACGTGGCGGCCAACGGGGTCGAGGATGAGCGCCAGCGGACACCGGACAATGCCGTCGAGATCGCCGAACTGCTGCTTGAGCACGGCGCGGACCCCAATGCGACGGCGAAATTCTACGGTGGCGGTGGGGGATCAACGCCGCTGGTCGCGCTGGTCTCCAGTGCGCATCCGGCCCAGGCCAGGCTGCAAGTGGCCCTGACCGAGTTGTTCTGCAAGAGTGGCGCGTTGGTCAATGGCATCGAGGATGATGGAATACCGCTGGCGACGGCCATTGCCTTCCGCTACCTGGATGCGGCCCGGACCCTGGTCAATTATGGCGCGCGGGTCGATAACCCGGTCTTCGCTGCCGCGATGGATGATCTGGACATGCTGCGCTTGTTTGCCGGGGGCGAGATGCCCGCTTTCATTGATGCCTTTGGCGGGATCATCGAAGACCCGCAGGCGATCCTGGGCGCGGCCCTGGTGGCGGCCTGTACCGCCGACTCGCGCAGCGTAATCGAGTATCTGCTGACCGGCGGCGTGGATGTCAACAGCCGCTCCTCGACCGAGGATTCGACCGGCCTGCACGAAGCCGCCCGCATGAATCACCTGGAACTGGCCCAACTGCTGCTGGACAATGGCGCGGACCCCGCCCTGAGCGATTCGCAGGGCTTCACGCCGCTGCACTGGGCCGCCTGGTACGGGTATCTGGAGATGATCGACCTGCTGCTGGCTTACAGCGCGCCGCTGGAGGCCCTCACGAGTTACGAGGGGACCGTGCTGGGGACGGCAGTCTGGGCCTTTTGTAACACCATGTATCCGCCGGAGAATGCGCTGGACGTGGTCGAGCGCCTGCTGAACGCGGGCGCGAATGCCGCTGCTGTCTCACCCTTCCCCTGCGGCGTTGAGGCGATTGACGCGCTGATCGCCCCTTATCGAGATGGGGCCGCCTGAGCACGCAGCCGCTTCACCCCCCGAATCAGCAGACAGGCCAGAAAATACAGCAGCGCCAGCAGCAGCAGTGGCGCGGTACGGGTTCGTCACCATGACGTAGCGCGGCTGTACGTTGTCGATGACCGCTGAGATCAGCGCGTGATTGAACAGATAAACACTGGCCGCCAGCACCAGGGTCAGGTAGCGCCGCCGGATCCAGGGGACGATCAGCGCCAGCAGGACGACTGCCGCGTACCAGGGCAGCGGAGTTGGGCGGCCTAGCGAACGGTAACGGAAGCTGAGGCTGTCCACCACCTGACGCAACGCGGGCGAATCCGGCCAGGGCGGGCAGAGCGCGGTGAGCATCGGGCGCAGCGTGGCGCGGAATTCCTCAAAGTTGTTGTCGATGTAATTGCGCATCCCCCAGGCCCAGCCCCAGCCGGCCTTGTAGGTGTCCTCCACCGTCAGCGAATTGACCCGGCCATTGGGGTCGGCGCACTGGACGGCGCTGGGCGTCTCCGGGTCGATGCCCAACTGCTGCCCGGAAAGCCGCAGAAAGCTGTTAAGATTGCCGCCGACCGTCATCACGTAGGGGACGATGTTGGCGCGCACGGTCTCGACCGTCACGCCCACCAGCAGTTGAAGCAGCCCGTCGGTGCTGCCGTGAATCGCGTTGTAGCAGGCGTAAAGATCGCCGCGCATAGTCTGGCAGGCATCCACCAGATCGCTAAACTCCACCGTCGCCGGGCCGTTCTCCGGGCGCAGCCAGTCCAGATTTTTCGCCGCAATGCCGGTAATCATGTAGGAACTGCTGCTGATGCCCTCCACCTGCTTGAACAGGGCCTGCGAGAAGAGCGAATAGACCAGCAGGGAGACGGCGAATCCGCCCGCGAAGATCAACGTGCGCCGCCCACTGCGCCCGCGCCATAGGTGCAGCAGCAGCAGCGGCAGCATGATAAAGCGCGCCACCGCGCGGGTGTATTGCAGCAGCGCGACGCTGATGCCCGCCGCGCCGTTCAGCCTGTAGGCCGCGCCGGTCTGTACGCTGCGCATGAAGAGGTCAAACGACAGCGCCAGCAGGAAGAGGTACAGCGGTTCGGTCGAGAGGAAGTTGAACATGACCGCCGTCTGGAAGTCGAACAGCACCACCAGCCCGACTGCCAGCGCCAGCCGCCCATCCACCTGCCGCACCGCGTCGAAATACAGCGGCACAATGGCGGCGGACATCAGCAGTTGGACGATCACCAGCACATAGGCGGATCCCAACCATTTATAGCTGAGCAGAATCAGGATAGGATAGAGCGGTGGCGTGAGTTGGGCCAGATTCGGGATGTCCAACCCGGCCAGACGCTCAGCATAGAAGAAATAGGCCAGTGAATCGGCCCCGTGCGCCGGGGGATAGGCCAGCAGGCTGACGATGCCGCGTGCCAGCCCCAGGGCGAAGAGCAGGGCGAGCGTCCAGCGGGCCGCCACGAGGCGATCTACCGCGCTGCCGAGGGCTGCCGCGTTGATCTCCTGGCCGCGTATCGTGATCGTCAAACGCTGTTCTCCTGTTGGGTGCGTAAATCGGGCACAGCGGGCTGTGCTCCAACAATGCAATAGACGATTGGATAGGGACATGGTTGTATCCCTTCGACCCATTGCGCAGTTCACTGTAGGGGCACGACATGTCGTGCCCGGCGTATAAACAAAGGTCAAGTTTACAGTCTAGGGGCCAAAGATGACAGAGCTTTACATCAGCAGCCTGCGCAACCCGCGCGTGGTAGCAGCGCGCAAATTGACGCAGCGCAAACAACGCGAGGCCCAGGGCCGTTTCCTGGTCGAGGGCCTGCAACTGCTTTATATGGCGCTCGATGGTGAGTATACGCCATTGGAGGTCTTCTACTGCGAGGACCTGTTCACCGGCGAACACGCGCCGGACCTGCTTACACGCTTTGAGCAGAGCAGCGCGGCGCTCGTGCCTGTCTCGGCAGAGGTGATGGGGTCGCTGTCGCAGCGCGATACGCCGCAGGGCATCGTCGCCAGCTTTGCCCTGCCGGAGACGGCGCTGGATTCCATCGACCTTGCGGACGATTCGCTGCTGCTGGTGCTGGACCGGCTGCGCGATCCTGGCAACGTCGGCACGCTGATTTGCACCGCCGATGCGGCGGGGGCGGCGGGAGTCGTGCTGCTGACGCCGAGCGTTGATCTCTATGATCCCAAGACGCTGCGCGGCAGCATGGGATCGCTGTTCAACCTGCCGGTGATCGCCCAGGATGATCCTGAGACCTTATTCGACTGGATCAAGACGCGCGAGCTGCGGCTGATCGGCGCGGATGCGGCACGCGGCACGGCCTGGTCCGGTTTTGCCTGGCCTGCTGGGGCGGCGCTGGTGCTGGGCAATGAGGCGCAGGGCGTCTCGGACGATGTGGCGGCACGGATCGAGAACTGGGTGGCGCTGCCGCTCTATGGCCGGGCCGAATCGCTGAACGTGGCCGTCGCCGGGGGCATTCTCATGTACGCCTGGGCCGCGGCGCATCTGGTATAATCACGCGGCGCTGTAGGAGAGATGGGATGGCTTGATGAGGCGCTTGCTGGATACGCGCTGGAAACGCGCGCTGGGGCTGCTGCTGCTGGCCGCTTTGATCGCGCTGGGGCTGCTGCTGGCGGCCAATGCCCCGCCGCTGACAATTGATACGACAGAGGGGGATGCCAGCATCTTCTTTCAGGCGGAGCGCGGCGCGGTGGCCTTCTCCGGCACCTGCCTCCAGGTGAACTGGCATGTCGAGAACATCCGCGAAGTCTACCTGAACAATAACCCGGTGGTGGGCGAGGGCGAGGACACGGCCTGCGTCTATGCCGGGGCGCTGCCGACGCTGCGAGTTGTGCTGCAAGATGGCCGCGAGGTCAGCTACACGCTCGACGTGGCGATTGAGTTCGTCAGCCCACTGGCGAAT
The DNA here is from genome assembly GCA_963772595.1 of uncultured Chloroflexia bacterium. Taxonomy (GTDB): domain Bacteria; phylum Chloroflexota; class Anaerolineae; order Aggregatilineales; family Phototrophicaceae; genus CAVYXZ01. Next base: position 389,961 of record CAVYXZ010000008.1, read on the forward strand.
TTGCTGGCACTGGGCGCGCTGATTCTGGCGGTGAGTGGGCTGTATCTGCTGGCTGCGGCACCGCTGCAATCGGCCCCTGCGCGCGCAGTCTACCGGGCTGTGCCGCCGGTCGTGTTGATGACGCTGATCACGCTGCTGCTCATTGAGTTCGGCCTGCGGACCTATTTCAGCACCGCCGGGACGCGCGAAGAACGGATCATGTACCTCTACAGCCGCGCGGAGATCCAGGCGCAGGACCCGCTGGTGCTGCCCATGCCCTATGTCAACTACATCCCCAATCCGGCGCACCCGGATCACAACAGCCTGGGCTATCGCGGGCCGGAGATCACGATTCCTAAACCAGACGGTGTCTTCCGCATCGTCGCTATCGGCGGTTCGACCACCTACAGCACCGGCACCACGTCTGAAGAATCCTACCCAGCCCTGCTCCAGCAGGCGCTCAACGAACAGGGTTATCCCAAGGTCGAGGTCATCAACGCCGGGATGAGCGGCTATTCCTCCTGGGAATCACTGGTGAACGTGGCCTTCCGCCTGCCGGAACTGGAACCGGATATGATCATCTGGTACGCCGCGCCTAATGACATCGTGCCGCGTGAACAGGGGTCCGAGGACTGCTACCGGGGCGATAACGCGCTGCGCGGCCTGAACGTGGCGCGCGGCCTGTGGGTCGAACGCGACGAGCCGCTGAGTCCCTTCGCGCTCTACCGCTTCATCGCCATCAACCTGGGCTGGATGCCGAACCCGCTGAACCTCAATTCGGCCTTCGAACTGCCGGATGTGCGCTGCAATGAGGACCCACCCGGTACCACGCTCGACCAGCGGGTCGCCGCTAACCGGCCCGTCTATTACGAGCGCAACCTGCGCAACATTCTCTACATGGCGCAGGGCAACGGCGTGATTCCGATGCTCTCGACCTGGGCCTACTATGTCGATGGCGACCGCCCGGCCTACTGGCGCACGGCGGTAGATGAGGAAAATACGATTGTGCGTGATCTGGCCGCCGAGTTCGACACGCCGTTTTACGATCTGGCCGAATCTTACCCGGTCGGCGCGGACTACTGGGAGCCGGACGGTATCCACATGATCGCCGCCGGGACTCAGGAACAGGCCGCGCAGTACGCCGCTTATCTGATCGATTCCGGTCTGCTGCCCACGCCGCCCGCTTGACGCTCCTGGATCCCGGTGTATGCTCAAAATGTAGCGCGGCGCATCCAGGACCTCCATGACCGAACAACCGACACTCGATTATGCCCAGGTCGTCATCGTACCGGTGGCGAACCCGGCGACAGCACAGCATCTGCTCCGGCTGGGGCTGGCCCTGGCTGAACCTGAAAAAGGCCGCGTCATCGCCCTGGTGATTTCGCTGGGCGATGCCGAACGTGAGGCGACTTCGATTGACCAGATCGAGCCGATTTGCGACTCGCTGGTCGTCGAGGGACACCCGGTCGAACTACAAATTGCACAGCGCGCCGGGTGTGGCACGCGGCATTCTGGATGCGGTGCGTGAGGAAAATGCCGACCTGGTGGTGCTGGGCCTCAACAAGCCGGATCACGGGCAGGTGATTATCGGCGCGATCCCGGAAAGCATCGCCGCGACGGCCCCCTGTGACGTGTTGATCTACCGCACCGGCCTCGTGCCGGAATTCAAGCGCATCGTCGTCCCGGCCAACGGCACCGAGCATTCCCGCATCGCCACGCGCGTCGGGATCGCCCTGGGCCAGGGCTATGAGGTCCCGGTCGAGGCCATGTTCGTCCAGGACAGCGGCAGCGAGGCCTGGCGCGGCTACGGGCGACTGGCGGCGGCGCTGGCCGATATCCCCGGTGCGCAGCGTGTCAAGCGCACGGTCGTTTCGGCAGCGGACCCCGTGCGTGGGATTCTGGCGCGCGTCACCGAACAGGACCTGCTGGTGCTGGGTTATTCCAAGCGCAGCGAGTTACAGCGCTGGCTTTATGGCGATTTTTCGCGCGAGCTGCTGAACCGCGCGCCGGGGCCGGTGATCCTGACCTCACGCTCGGATGAGGAAGAGGCGAAACACTTCGCCCTTCTGGGGCGGCTGCTGCGCTGGACCCGCCCGACTCTGACGCGCGTCGAACAGGAAGACCTGGTGCGGCAGGCGCGTGAGATGGGGACGGCCAGCCTGGACTACACGGTGCTGATTATCGTCTCGGCGGTATTGGCTTCCTTCGGCCTGCTGACCAACAGCGGCGCGGTCATTATTGGGGCGATGCTGGTGGCCCCGCTGATGACACCGCTGATCGCCTTTGCGATTGGTATGACATCGGGGCAGTTGATACTGATGCGCCGCTCGGCCCTCAGCATGGTGCAGGGCTTCGTCCTGGCTTTTGCGATTGCGCTGGTGATCGGCCTCATCAGTACTTCGACCATCGTCACTTCGGAGATGGCCGGGCGCGGCAATCCGACTGTGCTGGATATGGGCGTCGCGCTGGCGTCGGGGGTCATCGGGGCCTATGCGACGGCCCGCAAGGAGATTCCCTCCGCCCTGGCCGGGGTTGCGATTGCCGCCGCTTTGATGCCGCCGGTCTGTACGATTGCGCTGGGGGTGGCCTATGGCAATATTGCGCTGGCACGCGGGGCGACGCTGCTGTTCAGCGCCAACATCGTCTCGATCATGTTGGCCGCCTGGGGAGTCTTTTTCTGGCTGGGGCTGCGGCCCGAAGCGCAGACGCAAGCGCGTGTGCGGCCCATTATCTCCGGCCTGCTGGTCGCCATCTTCGCCCTGATTACCGCGATCTTCCTGCTGCGCGACGTCAACCCGAAATGGGGGCATCGAGCGCCAACTGCGGGATAGCTTTGAGCGCGACGAACTGGTCGATTTTGAAGTGCGCCGCAGCGACCCACTTCAGGTGATTGCGACGGTGCGCCGCCCGGCACAGCGGCTGGACGATAACAGCGAGGTGATCCGTGCCCGCGATGCTCTCCAGGAAGCGTTGGGCCAGAGCGGTCGAACTCGACGTGGTGATCGAACCCTACTACAGTGCCGATCAGATTCTGATCCAGCAGGTCATCAACGCGCAGTTGGGGAAGGTCCAGATCAGCCCGATTCAGCCTGCCGATCCGCAAGACATCACCATTGAACTGCCCGCCGGACATCCCGGTTTACAGCGCCGCAGGCCTCGACGCTGCCCAGACGGCCCTGAGCGCTGCATTGGGCAGGCAGGCGATTCTGCACGTGGCCGGGCAAGATACGGCAGAAGCCACCCCAGAAGCCACCCCCTGACGCGCCGAATGTGACATCTATCCGTTCTAAACCCCTTGTTATCCAGATGCCTCCGCGCCGCTAAGGCCCTAGACTGTAGATAAACTTGGACATCGACGGCAGTTCTGACGGAGGTGTAGATCATGTATCAGAACATCCTTGTTCCCTTAGACGGATCGGCACGCGCCGAAGCAATCCTCCCTCATGTAATTGAGCTTTCCCATCGGGTCGGTGCTGAACTGGTCCTGCTTCAGGTGATTGATCCGAGTGCTAGCGCCGCCGGTTTGGATGGGCTGGCGCTGGACGTGCTGCGGGAGATGATTGACGAGGAGGCCAAAGCGGCTCAGCAGTATCTCGAGGCCAAGTGCAATGAACTGGCTCAGCAAAACGTCAAGGCGACATCGGTGGTGCGCTATGGCTCGGTGGTGTCAACCATCATCGAAACGGCGGAGGACACACAGGTCGATCTGATCGCCATTGCCAGTCATGGCCGCACCGGGCTGGCGCGGCTGTTTTACGGCAGCGTGGCGGCGGGCGTTTTGCAGCGGGTGGACCGGCCTCTGCTCATCATCCGGGCGCAGGGGCACTAACCCACGTAGCGCACCCGCCAGATGTGGCCGTAGATGAAATCGGCCACCACCAGCGACCCATCCGGCGCGACGGTGAGGTCCACCGGGCGGATCAGGCCGGTGACGAAAGCTTCGCCGACCGGGGCCTCGCCGCTGGCCGCCGCCTGGGCCAGCACAATCGGCGGATAGACCAGCACGCGCTGGCCTTCCTCGCCGCCGTTCCACAGCGCCACAAAGACCGCATCGAAGAGATTAGCGGGGAACTGGCTGCCGGTGTAGACCGCCAGGCCGCGCGGGGCGCTGTAGGCCGGGTAGCTCACCAGGTCCGGCGCGATTTCGACGTCTGAGGGGCGCGGCGGGCAGGCGTCACAGCCGCGTGTACGCCAGTAGGGCCAGCCGTAATGATCGCCCGGCGTGATCGCCAGCAGGCGGTCGCCAATGCCGCTCACCAGGCCCTGATCGGTGGCGTAGAACTGCCCCTGCGAGTTAAAGCCCAGGTCATAGGGATCGCGCAGGCCCTGGGCATAGACCTCGATCTCGCCGGTATGCGGTTGAATGCGCAGAATCGACGCTTCGTAAGGCTGAAGCGGGGCGTATTCGTCACGCTTAGACGATTCGTCGTGGTCGGTTACGGCGGCCACCGCCAGATACAGATAGCCATCCGGGCCGAAGATCAGGCCGTTGGGCTGGTTGTCGATCTGCTGGAAGCAGCAGGGCAGGTCGTCGATCACCGCTTCAGGAGCCTCGCCCGGCAGAATGCGCCACAGCACGCCCCCGTTCATCGGTGTCCGGCGGCTGCTCAGGTAGAGCACGGAGGTTCCCGGCTGGAAGGCCAGGCCCACCGGCGAGTAGAAATCCCCGGCGTAGCGCGTGGTTGTGCCGTCCGCTGCCATGGCGTAAACCGCGCCGGAACGGGTCGCGCCGTTTTCCAACACGGTCGCATAGAGGCGACCATCCGGCCCGTAGACGATCTGCATCGGCTGGCCGGGGAACTGGCCGAGGTGTTCCAACTGGTAGCCCGGCGGCACGCGAATGCGCTCCATAAAACCTGCCAGATCGTCCTCGCAGGGGAAATCGTCGCAGCTCCAGCCTGCTGTCGCGGCCAGACCGGCAGGCTCCAGTAGCTCGGCACGCGGCGCAGACCTTGATGACGGTGGCGTGAGCGTCAGCAAAGCGGTCGTGGGCGTTAACGTGGGCGAGGGCGTGGTCGTCGGCGTGGGGGTACGCGTGGGCGTCAGGCTGGGTGTGATGCTTGGCGTCAGGCTGGGTGTGATGGTCGGCGTCAGCGTGAAAGTCGGCGTAGGGCTGTAGATGGGGGCACCCGCGCCCACCTGGGTCGGCGCGACAGTGGCACGGAAGGAGGCAGGCGGCTCGGCACAGGCGCTCAGCAGCAGCAGCGCCAGAAGAAATCGCAATCGGTAAATCAAGGGACTCGTATACTCGGTTTTTACGAAATTGATTTAGAATTATACCTAAGTCCTGTGGAATTTCACGACCGCAGCATATTATGCTATAAATATGTTTAGTACCGCTAAAGTAATGAGATGCTTGAATTATGAATGAATGTCCCCACTGCCACCATCAGAATCGACCGGGTGAACTGCTGTGCGCGAACTGTCATCAGCCGCTGACGGCGGAATTGACCAGCCGGACGCGCACGCTGCAAGTGGAGACGTCGGGCAAAGCGACTCAAGAAGGAGTCCGGCCTGACCGGCAGACGATAGAATCCGATAACGCGGTGCTGCTCTACGTCTCTGGCGAGAAAACCCCGGTGCGGTTGGAGGCCTGGGGGCAGACCATTCTGGGGCGCATCCACCAGGAGAACCCCAGACGCCCGGATGTCGATCTCAACGCCTTCAGGGCCTACGAGAAGGGCGTTTCCTGCATTCACGCGGCCATCCACCGCGAAGCCAGCGGCATCGCCATCGAGGACCTGGGCAGCACCAACGGGACCTATCTGAATTCCGAACGTCTCGCCCCCCACCAGCGCCAGGACCTGAACAACGGCGATGAGATCCGCCTGGGCAACCTCTTTGTGCGCGTCTACTTCTCCGGGTCGCAAGCCTGACCGTGCCAGAGCCGATCACCACGCTGCCAGATCATTATCAGGAAGTCAAACATCTCGTCGCCACCACGCCGAAGACCCTCTTCTGGTTGAACGTCGCCTCGCTGGTGCCGCTGGGGCTGGCACTGCTGCTGCTGAGCCGCTGGTCGAGCATTATTCAGAGCCTGCGCGGGCCGTACAACACCGTCTTCAGCGAGACTTTCCACTGGCTGCCAGGGCTGCTCCTGGTGTTAATCGTGACCTTCGGTGGTCATGAAGCAGCGCACGGCCTGGCGATTCGCCTGACCGGGCACCGGCCTCGTTTTGGCATGAAGCTGGATAAAGGTGTCTTCTACGCTACAGCGGATGGCGCTTACTTCCGGCGCAATGAGTTCCTGATGATCGCGCTCGCGCCGTTGGGGCTGCTGACGGTGTTGGGGCTGCTGTTGATGATGCTGCTGCCGGATGGGTTAGCCTATTACGTGGGCCTAGTCGTGGCGCTCAATGCTGCCGGGGCGATTGGCGACCTGTGGATGAGTGCCGAAGTCCTTCGCTATTCCCCGGACTGTCTCGTGAAGGATGAGGCCGATAGTATTCGCATTTATGTAGCGTGAACGCTGAATCAGCTCGACGCAGGCTATAAAGATATTCATGTTGGAGTCTCGTGGGGGCTAGGCGATCTCGGCGATCCGCATCGGGCTGGTTTGTGCTGGCAGTTCGAACCAGAAGATGGACCCACCTTCCGGCGGGAATTCGGCCCCGACCGTGCCGCCTTGAAGCTCGACCAACTGGCTGACGATCCACAGACCCAGGCCGGTGCGTCCCTCGCCATCGGTCGGCTTGGTGCTAAGCTTGCTGAACTCGCTGAACAGCAGCGCGCGTTCTTCAACCGGGATGCCCGGCCCTTGATCGCGTACCAGGACGCGCACCGTCGTCTCGCTGGGTTCGGTCCAGATGCTGACCTGCGTGCCGAAGGGGCTGTATTTGATGGCATTGCTGAGGTAATTGCTGACAATCTGGGTGAAGCGCTGCGGGTCGGCAGCGATGACACCGGCACTGTCCAGCACGGACAGATTGATGTCTTTCTTCTCGGCGCTCATGTTGTACTGGTAGATCACATCCCACAGGGCATCTTCGATCACGAGCGGCTCGATGTGCAGGTCCAGCGCATGGCTCTGCAGGGCCGCATTGTCCAGAAAATCGTGAATGATGTCGTTCATCGCCCTCAGCGAAAGCTCGATGTTCTCCAGCAGAACATTGGCTTCCGGGTCTGCGCCGAACATCTCGCGCAGCACGTACTGCGCCAGGCGAATGTTGTTCATCGGGTTTTTGAGATCGTGCGAGGCCATGTGGAAGAAGCGGTCGCGCATACTTTGCACGCGCTCCAGTTCCTCAATCGCCTGCTTCTGCTCATCCATCAGGCGTTTGAGCGTCAGCTGCGTGTGGATGCGCGCCAGGGCCAGCTTGCGGTCAAAGGGCTTGGTGATGTAATCGCTCGCGCCCAGTTCCAGGCCGCGCACCACATCACGGGTATCCGACATGCCGCTGACCAGGATCACCGGCGTATCCTCAATGGCTTCGGTCTGGCGCACGTAGGCCAGCAGGTCCATGCCGCTGACGACCGGCATCTGAATGTCGGTCACGATTAAATCGAAGTGCTGCTCGTGCAGAATTTCCAGGGCCGCCGGGCCGCTTTCTTCACAGGTAACGTGGTAGAAGGGAATCAGCGCATGTTCCAGATAAGTCAGGATCATCGGGTCGTCGTCTACAACGAAAATGTGAGCGGGTTGGTCTGACATGGCGGTTCCACATTCTATTTATGTTGATCGCTATGCCATGATAATAACGAATAATTGAGATAAAGTAAACAACTTTTTGTAAAGATTAAGATAATTAATTGTGAAAATGACCCTAATGTCCTATCCGGGCGCTTAGCGCAGGCTGATTTGCCAGTCGGTCACGCTGACGATGACGCCGCCGTCCTTGACGAACAGGGCCGGGATGACGGGCGCACCGGCGGAGGCGAGCGACATCGCGTCACCCAACTGTTCGTCGTTGAAATAGGTGGTGATGCTGCCGGTGTTGGGGTCGCGTTCCAGGCGCAGGCGGACGATCACCGCGTTGACCGTGCGCTGGCTGAGCGTGCGGGTTGTCCCATCGCTGCGCTGGGCCAGGTTGATGACGCCGTTTTGCACCAGTTGGACCTGGACCCCGGCACTATGGTCGGTGTTTCCGGCATCCTGGAGCAGCAGGCCGAAGAAGACGTCTTCGTCCAGCAGCAGCGGCGGATTAAAGGTGGTCAGTGTCAGCGTGGCCTCGACCCGGCTGATGCGGCTGGCGGCGTTGTTGCCGTAAAACTCATCGAGCATGGCCGGCGGCAGGCCGATGACCATCGTATCGCCTTCAGTCGTCGCGCCGACTCCAAGCCGCCAGAATTCGCCGCCGGCACCGGGCGCGAAATAATCGGCAGGCCAGGCGTAATCGGATTCCGGGATGTCGCCCAGCAGCGTCATCAGATCCTGGCGGCCCTGTAAACCTGCCGGGGGCAGAGTCACCGTCGGCGTGGCCGTGCGGGTAGGTGTAGCACTGGGGGTGAAGCTGGCGGTTGGTGTCGAGGTGGCCGTTTCCGTCGGTGTCAGGCTGGGCGTGGCCGTATCGATCACCGGGCTGGGGCTGGGCGTAACCGGCGTCCCGCTGGCAATCAGCGTCGGCGTTTCGAACTGGGCGACACCGACCGGGTTCGAGGGCTGCTGCGTACCTTCGGCGGCGGGCATGGTTGCTTCGGTGCTGCTGGATTCGGCTGTTTCGCTGCCGGGCGGTGGTGTGGCGCTGATAGTCACGTCAAGCTGCACCGCGCCGGTATCGGGCCGGTTCGCCAGCATCACCAGCAGGACGATCAGCACGATTCCACCCAGGCCGCCGAGAATCGCCACGCGCGGGATCGAGAAGGGACGCCGGGCGACCGGAGCCTCTTCGTCATAACGCGATGCAGCATACTCGCTTTCAGGCAGCGGGATGGCTTCATTGATCTGCGGCGTTGGCTCGTCGGTAGGCGGCGCGGGGAATTCCGGGGCCTGTTCGGTCAGGTCGTACCAGTGCCGGTAGAGCGGGTAGGCCGGGTGACGGTCGATGAACATGGCGCGGAAGAGTTCGTTGAAGCGGGCCAGGCGGGCGCTGCGACGGACGCTGTGATCGGTATAGGTCGCCAGGAAGTCCTCGTAGGTCTCGTGCCACTGCTTGAGCGTTTCGGCATAAGCCGGGCCGAGGACCTGGGCCGTGCGGGCGTACTGGTTCTGGTGAACGGTCTGCAAGAGATGGTCCGGCTGGCTGGGTTTCTGCTCGATAATGCGCTGCATATCGACGGCGCGGGTGTGCAGTTCGGCAGCCACCGCCTGAAGTTCCATTAGCCAGGCGCGGAAGGTAGTCAGCGTGATGCTGGCGGCCTGCTCAGCTTCGGAGACGGCCTTCATGGCGTTTTCCAGCTTGATCCCGGCCTGCCGGAACTCGCCATCCGACCAGTCGCGCAGCGCGGCTTGCAGTTCGCGCAGGGCATGGACCCCGGCAGCCAGCGTGCGCGCCTGCGGGTTGGTTTCCAGGTCGTTGATGCGATCCGCCAGGTCCGGCAGCGCCTGCGAGCCGTTGACCTCGTTGAGCAGTTCGGCCCCTTCAAGGATGTGGCGGCGGCGCTCGATGAACTCCTGCAAGATGCGCGCGGCGGCCTGACGATTGGCGGCGGCGGGCAGGGTGTGCAGGGCGGCTTCGTGCCAGAATTCGGCGTCGTCCAGGGCCTCGTCGTGGGCATCCAGCGCGCCGGTCAGCACGTAGGTCACAAAGAGAATGCGGACGGCGGCACTGCTGCGCTGGTGGTAGAGATCCACCAGCCCTTTATTCATGGCCTTGAGATAGGTCTCGTTGCTGGGCATCTGCTTGGTGAAGTTCTCGCGGGTTTCGAGTTCTTCCTCGGTGAACAACTTCTCCACGATCTCCAGCGCCGTGCGGGTGCCTTTGGCCGTGTTGATGCCGTTGCGTTCGACCCAGTTGCGCGTGATCTCTGACAGGCGGCGCAGGCGTTCGGCGGCGAAGCGCTGGGCTTCATCCTGGGCGATCTCTTTGGCCCGTTCGCCCAACTGCTCGGCATCGGCCAGACGACCCCGGTCGAAAGCCTCCCAGCCATCGGCCAGCGCCCGGCCCAGCACGCCGTAAAGCGCGTGACGCTCGACATAGCTGGTCTTTTCGATCACGCTGCGCAGTTGGCTCAGCCAGCCCGCCAGAGTCGGCGCGAGGGTGCCGACGGCGGCTCTGGCCTGGGTCAGGGCGCTCACGGCGCTCTCCCGGTCGCCCTGAATGGTCGCTGTGGCATACAGTGACCAGTTCTGCTGGGCAACGTTGAGACCTTCGCTCATGGTGGCAAGCATCTCGTCAAAGAGATAGGCGACGAAGGGCCGCAGGTCGGAGCGGGTGGCATCGAACCAGGCGTTCAGGTCGGAACCATCGGCGGCGGGCACATAAGTCTGGCAGGTGCGCAGCAGTTCGTAGAGCGCTTCCAGACGGCGGCCCACCCGGTCCCAGGAGGCGGCATTGTTGGGGTCAATTGCGCGGCTGCTTTCCAGCGCACCGATGGCGTCGCGCGGGCTGGAGGCCCCCTGCTTGCCGATGACATGCATGTTATCGGCCAGGGCCATCGCGGCGATCAAGGCGCGCTGTAAAGTCGTCAGCGGCAGCTTGCGATCCGGCAGGTTGCGCCCGGCGTTGACCGCATCCAGCAGGGTTTGCAGGGCGGAGATGCCGTTGACGACCGCGCGGTAATCATCCCGAAGCTGGCCGATGCTGGCGACTTCGGAGATGTTATCCAGGGTCGTGTTGATCTCGTTCAGGACGGCCAGCGGCTCGGTCAGTGGGACCGATTCCTGCGCCAGGGCTTGCAGTGCCGTTTCCAGACGGTAGAGGTTGGGCCGCAGCAGTTGGACATCGGCATAATGCGCCGTGATGACTTCTGCCAGCAGCAGTTGCAGATGGCGGTTGTCCTCGTTTTCGACGTCCTGCGTGAGCAGAAGACGGGCCGCCTGTTCCGGCTGCGCGTCGAAGATCAGGCCGATGGCGTCGCGCATGGCGGCGGTGAGCTGCTGGACACGCGATTCGGAGAGAATTACGGCCATGTCAAACAGCAGATTCACCAGGATCGAGGCCGGGCCAACGGCGCGCTTGCGCAGGTCGCCCAGCAGTTCCACCGTGCGCGCCATATTGCCGTTTTCCATGTAGATGCGGATGGCATCCAGGTCGGCGGCGATTTCGATCTCTTGCAGGCGTGCCAGGATGTCGGCGTGCAGTTCGCGGGCGGTAGGATAACCCGGATCCATGGCGATAGCCTGATCCAGCAAATCCAGCAGGCCGTTGAGTTCGTCGCGGCTGCGGTTGTGGCGCAGTCGGTCGCCTACGCGGCCCAGAATCAGATCGCGCTCGCGCTGGATTGGCGCGCGGTAATCGCTGAGGTCCTTGCGCATCTCGGCGATGTTCTGGTAGCGCAGCCGGGCGTTGGGATGCACCGCCTTCGTAACGATGCCCTGAAGCCGGGAATGAATGTGGCTGGCGTCCTCGCCGAAATCGGTCTGGTAATCGTCGCTGGCGCTGCGCGGCAGTTCCAGACGGCGGCCTCCGGTCAGGATGAAGTAGATCAGTTCGCCGACCTGGCCGATGTCGCTCTGGCGGCTGATCCCCTGGGGTGTGATCTCGTCGCCTTCGAGGAATACGGCGTTACCCCAGTCGATGATCTTCAGACGGTAGGCTTCCGGGTCCCAGAAGAGGTGCTTGGCATCCACGTCGTTGTAGACGATGTCGTGATCGTGCGCCGTTTGCAGCAGGTCCAGCAGATGATCGAGGATGACCAGCATCTCCAGCGCGGGGATGTGCTGGCCCTGGGCGCTGAGTTCGAAGACGTAATCTTCGAGGATAATGCCCTCGGCGCGCTCCATGACGATGTACTGGTGCGGCGTGCCGCCAATCGAGAACTGGCCGGTATCCAGCAGCTCGGTCAGGACGGGGTGCCCGGCCAGGCGAGTCAGGGCTTTTCGCTCGTTGAGAATGCTCACTTCCTGCCCAGCACGAATCGGCGGCGCGTCGTTGGGCGCGGGGCGTTTGATGACGACGGGCTGAAGATTTCCCTGGGTATCGACGGCGCGCAGCGTCTCGCCGGAACGCCCGCGCGGATAGATATAATCGTAGCGATACCGGTTGTCGAAGAGGCTGTCAGCCATCCACTCAGTCTCCCAAAGCGACATCCGTAAGGGGGATGCGCTGTTTCTTAATTTTATCCGCTCAAAGCAAGGCTGCAAGGTTGTTGACGCTGCTGGCCGAAAGGCGTAATATCATAACATAAACTGGTTGAGGTCGAGACACCGATGCAAGTCGATCAGGAGTATCGTTATTTAGATACCGAACAGGATCGCCGCGCCCTGTTGGACGAGATGGCCCAGGTCCGGCAGGCGGTCATCGCCGTCGCGGATATGATCCCGGAAGAGCAGCAGTACACTCCACGTTATCACGATTGGTCGCTGGCCGCCATGATGGGCCACCTGATGCTGATGGATAGCCTCAACCTCTGGCTGGTGCAGCTGGCCCTGATGGGCGTGCGGCTGCGCGTGCCGATGGATCAGGTTGATGGCCTGAACGCCTTGATGGCGCGCGTGTTCCGCCAGCGGGTGGTCGGTTCTTCGGTCAAAGGCATTGACCGCAGGCTGCGCCACCTGGAAGATTTCATCCTGAATCTGCCGCTGGATAAATTTACCCAGCAGGTGTACTACCCCCCGAAACGCAAATATCTGACTGTCGAACGCGCCATTCAAGACATGTTCCTGCATCACTGGCAGGAGCACCTTGAAACCATGTTGTCTGTCGAGGGCATTGAAGACCCGCGCAATACCTCGGCGGGCTGATGCGTGTCGTTCTACAGCGAGTCCGTCAGGCACAGGTCAGCGTTGACTCGCAGACGGTCGGCGCAATCGACCTGGGCTTTGTCGCGCTGGTTGGTGTGACTCACGGCGATACCCAGGCCGAGTCTGCGCTGCTGGCAAAAAAGACGGCCAATCTGCGCGTGTTTGCCGATGACGACGACAAGATGAACCTCTCAGCACTGGAGGTCGGCGCGGGCGTGCTGGTGATCTCACAGTTTACGCTGCACGCCGATACCCGCCGGGGCCGTCGTCCCAGCTTTATTCAGGCTGCTCGCCCTGAACTCGCCGAACCCCTGGTGGAGCATTATGCGGCCTGCCTGCGCGAGGAAGGCGTGCAGCGCGTGGAGACCGGCGTCTTCGGCGCGATGATGCTGGTCGAGATTCACAACGACGGCCCGGTGACGATCATCCTCGATACCGCTGAGTGGTGAGCGGTCCATTAAACGAAGCACATTTCAGGATAGGTCCCTTGCGCATCCGACACCTTATTGCCTTACTGCCCGTTTTGCTTTCCATCAGCATTGTGCTGGCGCAGGACAGCGGCATCTGTACCGAACAGGTGCAGGCGGCTCTGACGCTCACCCGTTCGCTGTGCAGCCAGATCGGGCGTAATGAAGTCTGCTACGGCAATCAACTGCTGGAAGCGACCCCCGCCGAGCGCGCGCCGAACTTCTCATTTTCCAGCCCCGGTGATCTGGCCGATTTGCGCTTCATTCAGGATTTGCACCTGAGCCAGTTGATCGCGCCGGACGAGTGGGGCGTGGCGTTGCTGGCCGTCCAGGCGAATCTCCCGGACACGCTGCCGGGCCAGAACGTGCTCATGGTGCTGTTTGGCGATGTTCAGATCGACAACCAGGGCGGTGAGGTCCCGGTGCGGCTGATGGCGACCATCCAATCGAGCGCCAATCTGCGCAGCGGCCCAGGCACCCGTTTTGACATCGTTGGCGCGGGCGCAAAAGGCGATGAGGTCGAGATTGAGGGCCGCAGCAGCACCAGCGACTGGTTCCGCATCCGGCGCTCCGATGGGCAGGCTCCGGCCTGGATTTACGGTAATCTGATCTCTCTCAATGGCAGCGCCGGAACCCTGCCGGTGATGGACGCCAATACAGCGGCAGATGCCCTCTTTGGCCCGATGCAGGCCTTCACCTTTCAGACCGGCATCACCGGGCTGCGCTGTCAGGGTGCGCCGCAGGACGGTATCCTGGTACAAACTCCCGCCCGGATGGGTCAGATTCATCTGCGCGCGAACGAGGTGGACATCCGCCTGGGATCAACCGCCTTCCTGCGGGCCGTGCCGGGCCAGATGATGACGGTCGATGTCATCGAGGGGCAGGGCGAGGTTGAGGTGTCCGGCAGGACGGTTATCGTGCCCGCTGGGACGCGCGCCGAGATCCCGCTGAATGCTCAGGGGCTGGCGGATGGTCCACCGGACCTGACCGTGTACACCGCCGAGGATGTGAGCCGATCTGCCGCTCAGCTTGCTGCCGCTGGCTGTCGAAATCGCGCGCGCCGCTGGATCATCTGCCGCAGGGTACGGCGACTGAAGCTGCTGGCAGTGCAGCGACGGTCGCACCCGCAAGCGGTGGTTCCGCATTGCAAACAGTGGAGGTCCCGTCGGTCTGTTCGATTTCAGGCGATCAGCCGGTGACGCTCCAGTTCGCCAACCATACGGACCGCATCGTGAACGTGTATTGGATCAACTACGACTGCACCGAAGAGCTGTACATGACGCTTGGGCCGGGCAAGTCCTACAGCCAGGACAGCTTTGTGACGCATCCCTGGGTGGTGCGCGATGCCCTAAGCGGCACCCCATTGGCCGCGACTATCGCCGAGGGCAATGCGACCGTTGATATTGGCGGCTGACCTGCTGCACTGCGTCTCGCTTATTTCACGTCCGGCGTCATATTCTTCGCCATCTTCTCGGCAGTCAGCGCCAGTTCGAAGGCCAGGAAAGTGTGCGCCTGTGGGATGGCCGTCTCGCTGCGGTTGAGCACGTCGGCGATCAACTGGCGGCCAAAGGGCATATCCACATCTGAACAGTCAATGTAGCGCGTGCTCTCCTGATCGACAATGAACAGGTGATTGCCATTGGCACGCCCGGCCACGTCGATGTTCTTGCGCAGTTCGATGTAACCTTCGGTGCCCAGGATGAACAGGCGCACATCGCCCCAGGTGTCCAGGCCCTTCGGATTCATCCAATCGACACGAATATAGCCGGTCGCGTGATCGCTGCGGACCATGACATCGCCGAAATCGTGCATCTTCGGGTACTGGTGGAACTTGAAGTTGCCCACGTTCGCGGCGACGATCTCAGCCTGGGTGCTGTTGGTGTAGAACAGGAACTGGTCGAGCTGATGGCTGGCAATGTCGTTGATGACGCCGCCTGTATATTCGCGCTCGAAGGCCCAGAAAGGCCGCTGTTCAGTGTGGCCGAGCAGGCGGTGTGGCCCAAAGCCGACCGTTTGCACGACGGTGCCAATCGCGCCTGCCTTGACCAGTTCACCCGCCTTGACTGAGGCGCGCTGGTGGATGCGCTCGCCAAAGTAGACGACAAACTTCTGCCCGGTCTCGGCCTGGACCCGGCGCGCTTCGGCCAACTGCTCAAGCGAGGTGATGGCCGGTTTGTCGGAGAAATAATCCTTACCGTGCTGCATCACGCGGATGCCCAGCGGGGCGCGCTGGTTGGGGATGTGGGCGCTGGCGACCAGGTGAATCGAACTCGTCTTCGAGAATCTCTTCTTCGCTGCTGGCCTGGGCCACATCGGGGAAGTTGGCGGCGTGCTTCGCCATGATCTCAGGGTCCGGGTCGTAGAGGCTGACGAATTCGGCCCCGGCCTGGACCAGCAGTTGAATCTGGCCGTAGATGTGCCCGTGCCGGAAGCCAATCACAGAAAATCGGATGCTCATGATGGTATCTCCATAAATTGATGTATTGATTGTTGGCGTGGGTGGATGTGACATGAGCCGGTTTCTTTGTGTGACCTCACCCCCCGGCCCCCTCTCCATACATGGCGAGGGGGAGAAAACCGGCAACAATGGGTTTTGAAGTCCCCTCTCCATCCGATGGAGAGGGGATTTAGGGGTGAGGTTAAATCGTTCAATGAAGGTCCATCTAGTGTAACTCTCTGGCAGGGGAGATACTTGTCGCTACTTGACGCCCGCTGGCCCGCCCATCGACTGATAATAGGGGTCCTCCGGCGTGATGTCTCCTTTGCGCACCGGGAGGCCGGTGGCGGCTGCCTTGTAGAGACTGGCCGAGAATTCGAGAATGCGCCGCGCCTCGCTGCCGCTGACCAGCGGGCGTTCATTGGCCTCGTAACTGTCCAGGAACTCCTTGTACTGCTGGTTGTGCCCGCCCATGATGTCTTCCTGGTCATAGAGGGCCTCCCAGGCCGCCTGGGCTGACGGGTCGCCGCCGCTTTCTGGCAGGCTGAAGCGCCAGTTCTCGTTGGTATAGCGGTAGAGTGTCGAGCATTCGAGCGTCGCTTTTTCGAAGTCCATGCGCAGATAGCTCTCCTGCCGGGGCGAAAGCGCGCTGTTAGTGATGGTCGCCAGCGTGCCCCCCTCGAAGCGGACCAGGGCCAGCGAGATGTCCTCGACCTCAATATCGTGGTTCAGCGTGGCGGCCATCGCGCGGACCTCTTGCCAGGTGCCGCCCATCATCCATAGCAGCATATCGGTCATGTGAATGCCGAGCGTCATCGTCGGGCCGCCGCTCTCGTTATCCCACCTGCCGCGCCAGGCGACATCATAATAGGCCTGCGTGCGATACCAGAGGGTGTTGCAGACCAGCACCATCGGCCTGCCCAGTCCACCGGTTTCGATCAGGTGGCGGATGTGCTTGGCCGCTGAGCCGAAGCGCCACTGAAACACATTGCTGAAGTAGCGACCGGTGCGCTGTTCCACCTCGCTCAAGGTGTCGAACTCGGCCAGCGACAGGCAGACCGGTTTCTCGGTGAAGACCCAGGCCCCCGCTTCCAGACACTCGGTAATCAGGGACAGGTGAGTGGCAGGTGGGGCCGTGAGGTGGACAATGTCGGGCTGTTCGGCGGCCAGCATCTCGCTGGCATTGGTGTACCAGCGCGGAATCCCGGCCTTTTCGCAGACGGCTTTGACCCGCGCTTCGTCGATGTCCATCGCGGCCAGCAGTTCCACGCGATCCAACTCGGCTTCCAGGGCGCTGAGATGCGAGTTGACGACCGCGCCCGTGCCGATGATGACTGCTCGATGTTTCGTAGCCAATGGCTTTACCCTTTGTATGTCAGGAGAGTTTTTGCGCCTGCTTGACCTCTATGACCTGGGCTGCTTCGGGCCGTTCTTTGTAGAAATCGTCCAGCGGATAGCAGCCGGAAACCATGCCGTTGCGCGGCGCGGTGGTGCAGTCGCTGAAAGTGCGGCAGATGCGCTTGCGCTGTAATTTGCGTCCGGCCAGGATGTCGGCGGGCATGTCAGGATAGCTCAGCATCATGCGGCCCAGGCCGATCAGATCCGCCAGCCCGGCGCGGACACTGTGCTGCGCCACGTTAGGCAGCCAGTCCTGCAAATAGGAATAGCCGGAGCCGACGATAATCAGATCCGGATGCGCCTGCTTGAGGTCCGCCACCGCCGCGATCTGCCGTGCCACGCCGGCCAGCGGGTCCTCCGGCGGCTGGTAGCCATCCGAGGGCGGGAAGAGCGCCGGGCGCTGAATGTGCGGATTATAGTAGGGGCTGCCCGCCGTTGCGCAGACGAGGTCGATGCCCAGCGATTTCAGCAGGTTCAGATACTGGTTTGGCTCGGTCAGGTCGATGCCGGTGCCGCTGGCATCGCCGCCAAAAGCGTAACGATAGGGACCCTCGGACCAGGGGACCCGCTCGCCGGTGCCATCCTCGCCGGGCCGGAAGGGCAGCCAGTCGAAAACGCTCAGGCGCACGCCGATGTGCAGGCCAGGGGCAGCCTCGCGGATGCCCGCGACGATCTCGCGCAGGAAGCGGGTCCGGTTCTCGAAGCTGCCGCCATAATCGCCGGGCCGGTCTACCGCGCTGAGGAACTCATGGCCCAGGTAGCCGTGACAATGCTTGATGTCCACGAAGTCGAAGCCCGCCTGCTGCGCCAGCACCGCCGCTTTGATGAAGTCGGCGATCAGCGCGCGAATGTCGTCGTCGCTCATCAGCGGATAATCATCTGGCAGGTTGTACTTGGCGTTCAGCAGCGGGTGCGTGTAGAGAATCTGCGGTTCCAGACGCTGTTTCTCGTTGGGGCGGCAGAAGCGCCCGGAATGGGTCAACTGCAAGCCGACGAAGAGGTCGTCGCTGCGCTCGAATTGTTCTTCATGCGCCGCAACGAGCGTCTGGCGCAGAGCGGCCAGGTCTCCGGCAGTTGAGTCGTTGATGAGCAGTTGGTTCGGGTTGGCGCGGCCATCATGGCGCACGGCCACCGCTTCTCCGCCCCAGATGAGCTTGGCTCCGCTCTGGCCGAAGTGAGTCCAGCGGCGTCTCACGAGATCGGTCACTTCGCCATGATCGCCGCCGTCCCAGCCTTCCATCGGCAGCACACAGAAGCGGTTGCCAATCGTCCGGTTGTAGACCCTTAGCGGCTGCGCTAAGGGGGACTCTGGGCCGGATTCGACCGTTTCGTCAAAGCCGATGTCGATCCCTAGCTCATCCAGGTGCGCGCGCAGTTGGTCAGCATTACGCAGTTGGGCAATACGGCGGTAGCTCATAGGGCAGCTTCGCCCCGGTCAGGAAGCAGAATCCTGGTCAAGATCAATAACCTTCTATGGTCTCTCAAGAATGTCTTTACCGGGCCACAGTCTAACCTGAGTCCGGCGAAGCTGTCAAAATGACATCTATCACCAATACGATCCGTTCAGCTTGCATTTTATAACGAAGCTGCCTATATTCAGGCGGGCCTGTCACGGGCTGTTAGTGTATTCAGTAAAGGATTAATGAAGGTGCCCAAAAAACGTTATGCAATTGTCGGAACCGGATCGCGCTCCGGCATGTACGTGCGCGCGACCTCCCAGACCTACAGCGATACTGCCGACCTGGTGGCCTTCTGTGATCTCAGCCAGACACGCATGGACTGGTATAACAAGATGCTGGCCGAGCAGGGCCGCACTGAGCCGGTGCCGACCTACCTGGCTGCCGATTTCGACCGTATGGTGGCCGAGCAGAAGCCGGACACGGTTATCGTGACGACGATGGATTCGCAGCATCATAAATATATCGTGCGCGCGATGGAACTGGGCTGCGATGTCATCAGCGAGAAGCCGATGACCACCGACGTTGATAAGATGAAGGCCATTTTCGACGCCATCGACCGCACCGGGAAGAACCTGCGCGTGACCTTCAACTACCGTTACTCCCCGGCCTATACCCAGTTCCGTAAGCTGGTGATGGACGGCGTCATCGGGCGTCCGCTGGCGGTCGATTTCTCCTGGATCCTGAATACGAGTCACGGCGCGGATTACTTCCGCCGCTGGCACAGCGAGAAACAGAACAGCGGCGGCCTGCTGGTGCATAAAGCCACCCACCATTTCGACCTGGTCAACTTCTGGATCGATTCTTACCCCAAGCAGGTTTTCGCCATGGGCGACTTGCAGTTCTACGGTCAGAAAGCCGCCAACGGGCGCGGTGAGCATTACGACTACCGGCGCTATACCGGCGTGCCGGAAGCCAAAGACGACCCCTTCGCGCTCTTCCTCGATGAGCGCGCCGATTATAAGGGCCTCTACCTGGATGCTGAAGCCGAGACCGGCTACATCCGCGACCGCAATGTCTTTAACGATACGGTGAACATCGAAGACACCATGAACGTCACGGCGCGCTATCGCAACGGCGTGCTGCTGTCCTACTGCCTGATTGCTTATGCGCCCTGGGAAGGGCTGCGGGTCGCCATCACCGGCGACAAGGGCCGCATTGAACTCGACGTGGTCGAGAGCGTCACCCATCTTCAGTCCGATAAACAGCGCAAGGCGGCTTCTACCGATTCGGCCAGTGCCAGCAAGGGCAGCTTCAAGACTGTCGAGATGCGCGCCTACCCAATGTTCGGCGAGTCGTACATTGTGGAGATTCCGCCGGCGACCGGCGGGCATGGTGGCGCGGACCCGGTCATGCTGGAGCAGATTTTCTCGGATAACCCACCCTATGACCCCTTCCAGCGCGGCGCATCGCACATCGACGGCGCGGCCTCGATCCTGACGGGTATCTGCGCCAACGAATCGATTCGCACGGGCAGGTTGATTAACGTAGACGATATGTTCAAGCTGCCGGAGAAAGCCAGCGTGGAGGCGGTCGGGAAATGACCTTAGAAAACCGCTACTTCGCGCCGGACCCGGCCCAACGCCAGCTTGCCGCTGAGCTGCACGCGGCGGTCAAAGACATGCCGCTGATCTGCCCGCACGGGCACGTCGATCCGCGTCTGTTTTCCGACCCGGACTACCAGTTCGGCTCGCCAGTCGATCTGCTCATTATCCCGGACCATTACGTCTTTCGGATGCTCTACTCCCAGGGCATCCAGCTCGAAGACCTGGGCGTGCCGCGTCAGGACGGTGGGCCGGTCGAGACCGATCACCGCAAGATTTGGCAGACCGTCTGCGATCACTGGCATCTCTTCCGGGGCACGCCGACGGGGGTCTGGCTGCGCGACGAACTGATGGATGTCTTCGGCATTACACAGAAGCTCAACGGCGCCAACGCGCAGGCCATCTACGACGCCATCGCCGCCAAGCTCGCCAGCCCGGAATTTCGCCCGCGCGCGATGTTCGAGCGCTTCAATATCGAGGTGTTAGCGACCACCGACGCAGCCACTGATACGCTCAGCCATCATCAGGCCGTGCGCGACTCCGGTTGGAAAGCGCGCATCGTGCCGACCTTCCGCCCGGATGCGGTGGTCAACATCGACATGGATGGCTGGAAAGGAAATATCGAGACGCTGAGCAGCGTCAGCGGCGTGGACGTGAAGGATTACGCCAGCTACGTGCAGGCGCTGGAGCAGCGGCGCGGTTTCTTCAAGTCGATGGGCGCGACAGCAACTGATCATGCCGCCATGAGCGCTTATACTGGAAAGCTGAGTGCGCAAGAGGCTGAGGCTATTTTCCAGCGGGCGCTCAAGGGCGACGGTGACGGCGGAGGATGCGCAGCGCTTCACCGGGCACATGCTGATCGAGATGGCCCGCATGAGCAGCGAAGACGGTCTGGTGATGCAAATCCACGTGGGCAGCTTCCGCAATCACAGCCCGGACGTGATGGCCCGCTTCGGACGCGACAAAGGCACCGACATCCCGCTTGCGGCGGAATTCACGCGCAACCTCAAGCCGCTGCTGGATGCTTACGGCACGCAGCCGGGCCTGACGATCATCCTCTTCAACCTGGATGAGACGACCTACAGCCGCGAACTCGCGCCGCTGGCCGGGGTCTACCCGGTCCTGCGCCTGGGGCCGCCCTGGTGGTTTTTCGACAGCCTCAACGGCATCCGGCGCTATTTCGACGACGTGATGGAGACGGCGGGGGTCTATAACACGGCGGGCTTCAACGATGATACCCGCGCCTACCCCTCGATCCCGGCGCGACATGACCTCTGGCGGCGGGCCAGTGCGGACTGGCTGGCTGGGCTGGTTGTGCGGCACATCATCGACGAGGAAGACGCCCAGGCGATGATCGTGGATATGGCTTATCATCTGGCGAAGGATACTTACCGTCTGGGTTAGAAAACCCTCTGTGAAGCAAGGCGGCAGCGTTTCTTTTCTTGCCTGACCTCACCCCCCGGCCCCCTCTCCATTCATGGAGAGGAGGAGCAAACCAGTACTCGACAGGCTTTGAAGTCCCCTCGCCATTGGTGGAGAGGGGATTTAGGGGTGAGGTCAGAATAAAAATAGATCACAACGCTGGCAAATGCCGGTTTAGGGATAAACTCGTAGTCACAGCGAAAACTCTATATCGAACGAAAAAAGCCGCCCGGTTCGAGGACCAGACGGCTTTTCTTTTTGCAGAGTGTGTCTAGTGACTGTTAATCCAGTTCAGGATTTCCGCGCTGTCGATGCGGTTGGAGTAAGTCACCCCGGCGCACTGATAGTTGTTGACGTAAGAATTCACGGCAAGGATGGTGTCGGTGCCGCCGAGCAGATTGGGGCCACCGGAGTCGCCGAAGCAGATGCCGCCCGACCCCTGCGAATGATTGGCGCGCAGCTTGATGTACTCGTCGGCATTCACGTGATTGCTGGCAACCAGTTCGGTGGGCGCATAACGGCGGACCAGATCAATCCCGGCCCAGTCCGGCGCACCCTCGCCCGGCACATGGATACGCTGCGACACACCGAAGCCGACCAGGTCAATAGGCGTGTTCATGCCCAGGCTATCCACCTGATTCACAGACGGCAGGTTGCCATAGCGCGGCAGAGCGACACCGCTATCGGCAGTTGCGACGGCGACGTCGTGGGTATCAAAGCCCGGCGCGCCATTGCCACAGGCAGCGCAGTAGCCATCGTTGGCATCGTAGTTAGCGCTGACCAGAGCAACGCCCGGAATGTAGAGCGATACACGTGAATTATCCGGTGCGCAGTGCGCTGCGGTCACGAACTTCGTCGGTGAAATAAAGGTCCCCGAACACAGGCTGTATGAACCCGTCCCGGTGTATTCTGGATACAGCATCACGCCGACGTAGGGATGGCCGTTGCCATCCGGCTGGCCTCCCGTGACGGCAAATGCGGTGCTCGTCACTGTGAGTGTGAGTATGACTAGAAGCGCAATAACAAGCAGACGTTTCATTAAGCATCCCCTTCATAACGAACAAGAAAAAGACAAGCCTTGCTATCGTAGCGTACTGTCAAAGCTATTACAATAAGATCACTTGACTTGGTCCAGACTCTGGCCGGTGTTTCGTGAACCACAATCCGCAGGGTCTGGCAGCTGTATCGGAACAAAATTATGTATGAGCATCATCAACGCACGATTGACCGTTTGAAAGACCTCTTTGAGCCGCAGCCGGAGGTACAAGCGCTGCTGATTGGCGGCTCGCTGGTACGCGGCTGGGGACGGCCTGATTCGGACGTGGATATTCTGCTGGTCGTCACCGAAGCAGAGTACCAGCGGCGGCTGCCAACGCAGGATCTGCATTACGTCACGCATCGATCTGTGCGATTACGACGGTGGCTACGTCGATGGCAAGATCGTGGACATCAACTATCTGCGCGAGGTGGCCGATCATGGCAATGAGGCGACCCGCTCGGCCTTTGTGAACATGATCCCGTCGATTGCACGGCTGCCGGAACTGGACGCGCTCCTCCGGCAGATCACGACCTACCCGGAGCAGGGCCGTGACGAGCGCATGAAGGCCTTTTTCAGCGAGGTCATCATGATGAACTGGTTCATCGGCGAGGCCGAGAAGCGCAGCGATGCCTATCTGTTGACGCGCTCGGTGGCCGATATGGTGCTCTTCGGCGGGCGCTGCATCCTGGCCTACAATCGCATCCTCTACCCCTTCCACAAGTGGCTGATGCAGTGCCTGCGCGAGGCCCCGGAGAAGCCGCCGGAACTGCTCAATCTGACTGCCGCGCTGCTCGAATCGCCCAGCAAACAGACCGCTGCTGACTACAGTGCCTGCCTGCGCGAGTTCCACGACTGGGGCGTCAGCGAGATCGGGGAGGCCGCCGTACAGTTCATGTTCGACCGCGAATGGCCCTGGCGCAGGGGCGAGGCTCCG
Organism: uncultured Chloroflexia bacterium; assembly: GCA_963772595.1. Classification (GTDB taxonomy): domain Bacteria; phylum Chloroflexota; class Anaerolineae; order Aggregatilineales; family Phototrophicaceae; genus CAVYXZ01. Next base: position 413,419 of record CAVYXZ010000008.1, read on the forward strand.
ATTCACGATTGGTAAGACAGCGCAGTGTCGAGAAAATTTGAAGATTAAGCAGGCCTGATACACAATAAGCCTTTGAGACCAAACAGTAAGGCAGACGTATTCATGACGACAGAAAAAACGCCTCACCTCGCCACCGGCTGTGTCTGGTATGGCGAGGACTCCTATCTGATGCAGGGAGCCACCCAGGTTCCGGTGGTTCATAGCGTTTCCTATGGTTACGAGGACCTCGACGAGTGGCTGGCGGTCGCGCGCGGTGAAAAACCCGGCCATATCTATGGGCGAAACAGCAATCCGACAGTCCACGCCTTTGAAGAAAAGGTGCGCTTGCTGGAGGGAGCCGCCGCGGCCACCAGCGCCGCCACCGGCATGGGCATCATCAGCAGCACCCTGTTCGCGCTGCTCGACGCCCGGCCAGCGGATCGTCTCGATTAAAGACACCTACGGCGGCACTAACGTCATCTTCACCGAGTTTTTGCCCCGGATCAACGTCGAGGTGACGCTCTGTGATACGATGGACCACGACGTGATCGAAACCGAGATTCGCAAAGGCTGCCAGCTTGTGTATCTCGAAAGCCCGACTAACCCGACGACCAAAGTGGTGGACATCGCCCGGCTGTGTCAGGCGGCGCGCGCGGTGGGCGCGGTCTCCGTCGTGGACAATACCTTTGCCACCCCCATCAACCAGAATCCGCTCCAACTGGGGGCCGATCTGGTGCTGCACAGCGCGACCAAATTCCTGGGCGGTCATGCCGACGCGCTGGGCGGAGTCGTTTGTGGTTCCCCTGAGCTAATTGAGCAGGTCTTCCATTATCGTGAGATCAATGGAGCCACGCTGCATCCGATGGCGGCCTATTTGCTGCTGCGGGGCATGAAGACGCTGGAACTGCGCGTGCGCCAGCAGAATGCCAGCGCCTTGCAGATCGCCCAGTATCTCGAATCGCATCCAGCGGTGGAGCGCGTTTTCTACCCTGGCCTGGCATCCCACAGTGGGCACGCCATCGCCTGCCAGCAGATGCGCGGCTTTGGCGGCATGATGAGTTTCATGCTCAAAGAGAACAGTTTCGATGCTGTGCGCAAATTCCTGCCCCGGCTGCGTTTCGCTCATGCCGCCGCGAACCTGGGGGCGGTGGAAACCATTGTCGGCCCGCCCGCCACGACCAGCCATGTCGAATGCACGCCGGAAGAACGGCAGGCGATGGGCATCCCCGAAAGCCTGATCCGCTATTCGACCGGCATCGAAAACACAGACGATCTGATCGCGGATCTGGAACAGGCCCTCGCCATATTTTGATGGAGCGCAAACGGTGACAGATATTCCCATCGACCCAGACTATGTGACGGCTCAGATTCAGGCGCTGGTGCAGATCGACTCCGTCAACTCCGACCTGGAATCCGGTGCGGCGGGTGAAGGGGAGATCGCGCGCTATGTCGCGGATGCTCTGAACGCCATCGGCATTACGCCGCAGGTGCATGAGGTCGAAGCCGGACGCACCAACGTGTTCGGCCTGCTCAAGGGCACGGACGGCGGGCGCTCCCTGCTGCTCAATGCGCATCTGGATACGGTCGGCGTGACTGGTATGCGCGCGCCTTTCTCCGGCGAGTTGCGCGACGGCAAAATCTACGGGCGGGGTGCCTACGACATGAAAGCCAGCATCGCCGCCATGCTGGCCGTGATGAAAGGGCTGGTCAAATCCGATACCCGGCTGGCGGGCGATCTCTGGTTCACGACCGTGATCGACGAGGAATACGGCAGCAAGGGCATGGAGCATCTGGTCACGCAGATCCATACCGATGCCGCCATCGTGACTGAGCCGTCGGAGCTGCGGGTCTGCTGCGCGCATCGCGGTTTCGTGTGGATGGAGGTCATCACGCAGGGACGCGCGGCGCATGGGAGCCGCTTTGCCGAAGGCATTGACGCCAACATGCACATGGGGCGCGTGCTGGTGGAGATCGAAAAGCTGTCGCGCGAACTCGTGCAGCGGCCCGGCCATCCTCTGCTGGGTCCGCCGTCGATCCATGTTCCCCTGATGAAGGGCGGCACCTCCCAGTCGGTCTACGCAGCCTCCTGCCGGATCGAACTGGAACGGCGTACTCTGCCCGGCGAGACGGTAGAAGGTGTGGTGGCCGAGATTCAGGCGATCCTCGACCGTCTCGCGGCGGCGGACCCGCAGTTTTCGGCCACTGTCCGCGCCTTCTTCAATCGGGACTCCTTCGAGATTGACCCGGAGGCCGAGATCGTTCAGACCGTGTGTGAGGCGACAGAGCAGGTGCTCGCTCATCCGCCGGAGATTTACGGCGAGGCCTGGTGGATGGACTCCGCGCTGCTGGCTCAGGCCGGGATCGACACCGTTATTATCGGGCCATCGGGCGGCGGTATCCACGCCAATAAGGAGTGGGTGGAGGTTCACTCTGTCGTGCAGTTGGCCCGCATTCTCGCACGCGCGGCGGTCAATTACTGCCGATGAGGGTCTATGGAATGGTCCCGGCCAACAGACCGCCGTCGACCACACCGCCTCCCTGAGCGCAGTTTCACGATTGGTGAGGCCACGAATTATGGACGCTGACTATTATTTCAGGCAATCCGCAAACAAAATACGTTCTGGTGATTGGGATGCAGGGCTTGCTGATCTGAACAAAGCTATCGCGCTTGCACCTAACAACGTCGAATATCTCTGGTCACGTGCTGATCTTCTTTATGAACGCGATGAATATCAAGAGGCAGTTAAAGATTATACAACTATCATTGCGTTAATCCCCGACTTAGACGATTTCCCAAACGCTCATCGAAAACGAGCACGGTGTTACGAAAACTTGGGGCTACATCAGCAACTCATTGACGATTTGGGTTGGCTCATAAGCAATGGTTTTGAAACGGTTACTCTTCACGCATGGCGAGGTAAATACCGGGAGCAACAAGGAGATTTCCATGGGGCTGTTGCTGACTGCACAGCGGGTCTTCAGATTTCGCCGCAAGATGCTGAAATCCGGTTACAACGTGGCGTCAACTATTATCGATTGCAGCGATTTGAGGATGCAATTGCGGACTTCACACATATCTTGAACTTACCGGATGTGCATCCAAGTGTGGTGGAAGCCACTTATCATTGGCGGGGCAGCACTTTTTATCGGGCAAAAAACTATGAAAATGCACTCAACGACTTCAATGTGGTTATGAGGTTTCTCAAGCTGGATATTCTTTCGGACCCATCAGAGTATGTTTCGCTTTTCGGATTGCCGGATTAGATTGCCTTAAAGCACCATAATCTTCGTATTACGGCTGCTCGTAGGCGGTGTCGAGGTCGGCTTGATACGCCGCTTCCTGAGCGTCGATTTCAGCCTTGTTTTCTTCGTAGTAGAGCAGTGCCGCGAGGACTTCGGCTTCGCTCAAGGTGAACTCATAAGCCAAGCGGGCTACATCCCAATGCTGACTTTTCGCGCTGTAGGCGAGAGTGGCTACCGGCACCCGGCGGTTACGAATGTGGGGACGTTCGCCAAAAACGCGAGCGTCAATGTACTTGCGCAGGTCAACCTGTTCGGGAGACTGTGTGACCATGAACTGAAGTTCCTGTCTTCAGATGTGCCCATTATACCCTGATTAAGGTGTATCCTTGAACGCATGAACGCGCTAATGAAGACATTCATTGTGCTGGGCGGCATCGTGGTGCTCGTGTTAGGTGTCGTTGTTGGCATCCTTTTCCTGCCGGATTACCTTGCCGAAGCGCACGCACAAGCCTCATTTCAGCTTTACCCGAATGCGGAACACATTGTCGATTCGGTTGAACCATTATGGGGGTGGCACAAATACAAAGCGTGTCATCTATTGGAGCCGCGATTCGCTCCAGGATGTTCAACGCTATTATGAGACCATCGTGCCGTCGTTTCGAGCAGGCGATTTCACATCGGGCGATATGGAGAGCCACTGGCTCATGTCAGGCTCCTCGCTTGATGGCACGCCGGCAGCAGTCGATGATGAGCAGAGCCGCGTCTGTCAATACACGCAGCGATATACCTGCATCACGCTGTCGCTGGTCGATCTGGCGCAGCAGGGATCGCTGGAAATACCCGCGACGGTTTCCTGGATCGGCTCCGATACTGCAAATAGTATCCTTGACAAACTGAACACCCTGCCTGCGGAAGGCGTTCTCATCGTCTATACCTATTACGTCAAAAACTATTGATTAGGTCCCAGGCAACCAGACGGTGAAGGTGGTGCCCAGGTCCTGACCTGCGCTGTAGGCCGTGATCTGGCCGCCGTGCGCCTGGATGATCTCGCGGGTGATGGCTAAGCCCAGGCCGGTGCCGCGCCGGGGGCCGCGTGTCTTATCGACCTGATAGAAGCGCTCGAAAATGCGGGGCAGGTCCGCCGCCGGGATGCCGATGCCGTTATCCTGCACGACGATCTCGACGCCGTCCTGGCCGGGACGGGTCAGCAGCCGCACCTGACCGCCGCGCGGGGTGTATTTGAGCGCGTTGCTGAGCAGGTTGTTCAGCACCTGGGCCAGCCGGTCGCCATCGCCTTTGACCGTCGGCAGCGCCGCTTCCGTCTCGACACGCAGCGCAATGTCCTTCTTCTGCGCCACAATCGCCAGCCGTTCGCCGACCGCCTGCACGATCTGGTTGAGGTCCAGCGTGCTCATGTTCAGGCGCATCTGGCCGTCTTGCAGCCGGGCAAGGTCGGTGATCTCGACCACCATGCGATTGAGCCGGGCCGCCTCTTCGTGGATCACCTGCGCCGAATCGACCGGCTTGGGCGAGGTGCCGTCGATAATGGCCTGCGAATAGCCCTGGATCGAGGTCAGCGGCGTTTTGAGGTCGTGCGAGACATTGACCATGAAATCCTGCTGCGTCTGGCGGGCGGCCTGGACCTGTTCGGTCATATGGTTGAAGGACTCGGCCAGGGTGCGGACTTCAGGCGGACCCGGTCAGCGGGACCTGCTGGTCGTAGTTCCCGGCGGCGACAGCGCGCGCGGCATCGGCGATATGCAGCAGCGGGCGCACAATCGTCCGGCTGACCAGAATGGCGCATGAAGACGGCGATCACGAGGCCGATTAAGGCCGCCTTCGAGCAGGGGGACCGCCAGCGCACCGCTGAATTCATCGAGCGCTTCGCGCAGGGTCTGGTTCGGCTGCGGCAGGGCATAGGCAATCGCGCTGGAGGTATCGCGCTGCTGCGGTGTAATGACGAGACTGACATACAGCCAGGTCTCGCCGTCCGGGTCGGCAAAGCTGCCCATCTCGGTCGCCAGACGGTTGCGCAGCGGGCCGTTGATGACCAGCTGGTTGGTCGCCCGGCGGATTGATCTGCACCTGGGTCGAGTCGCCGCGCGTGTACACATCGCTGCTGTCGAACCAGACGGTCGGCTTGTCCTGGCCGATAAAGACCAGGGTGCGCACGCCGGTTTCGCTGGCGAAAGATGAGAGTTCATCGGCCAGCCGCGTTTCGCTCACACGGTTCAGGAGCATACCGCCGCGCAAATCCGCTGCAATGCTGCGCAGGCTGGATTGAGCGCTGAGCTCCAAGCTCGCGGTAGATGTTCTGCGGCGGGGCCGGCCGCGCATTGAGGAAGAGCAGCAGCGCCACACCGATCACGCTCAGGGTGACGGCCAGCACGACAATGTACGACAACAGGAGCCGGGTATGCAGGCGCATGTCAGCCGGTTTCCAGGCGGTAGCCCACGCCCCAGACCGTTTCGATGACCGGCTGCATTCCGTCCAGCTTGTGACGCAGGTGCGCGATATGGACATCCACCGTGCGTGTCTCGCCGGCGAAATCGTAGCCCCAGACGAGATCGAGCAGTTTTTCGCGGCTGAAGACCACGCCCGGATTTTCGGCCAGGGTCATGCAGCAGGTCAAATTCCTTCATGCGCAGGTTGACCGGTTGGGTGTCGATCAGGACGCGGCGCTGCTCCGGCTGGATAAGCAGGTTCTGGCGCGCGATCTGGCCGTTGGAATCGGCAGGGCGTCCGCTGCGGCGCAGAATGGCCTTGATTCGGGCCACCAGTTCGCGCGGGTTAAAGGGTTTGGTCAGGTAATCGTCCGCGCCCAGTTCCAGGCCGACGATCTTGTCGATGTCTTCATCGCGCGCTGTCAGCATGATGATCGGCAAATCGGACTGCGCCCGCACCTGGCGGCAGACTTCCCAGCCGTCGATCTCCGGCAGCATCAGGTCCAGCACCACCAGCGCAGGGATTATCGTGGAAGATCATGTCCAGCGCCGTGCGGCCATCGGTCGCGCTGGTCACGGCGAAAGCCTTCCTGCTCGATATACATGCGCGCCAGATCAATAATGTGCTGCTCGTCATCCACGAGCAAAACGGTATCGGTCATGGAACGTCCCAGCGCATGTGAATCACCTCCCGCTGCGGGCGGAAACCATAGTCGCGCAGCACCTCACTGGTGCGGTCTCGTCCGCCGGATGTTCAATCATCAGGGCCTGACTGCGGCCCGAAAAGCGGCGCGCGGCGGTGTTAATCAGCACCTCGTCATATTCGCCCTGGTACGTCCGGCTCGACCAGCAGAGTCAGGTGGGTATTGCTGCCGAGGAAACCGCGCTCGATCCACATGGCAGGCCAGCACCTGGCTTTCGTCTTCACTGCGAATAACCAGCCGCTCGACACTGCGCATATTGAGCCAATCGGTCAGCTGTTCCAGGATCGGCTTGCGGAACTGGTGCGTGTCCAGCGGGCGCTGCCAGCCCAGACCGCCTTTGGACTGCGGGCGCAGACGTTCGGCCAGTGCATACTCGGCCTGCCATTCCCCGGCGCGGCGATGCGCGATGTGCAGCGAGGTCTCGTTCGGGGGCGGTGGACGCATGGCGGTGCTGCGCCGCCAGAGAATCCAACTGCGTTCGTTGATGAAGCCCAGCCCGGTGTATAAAGCCTGCGCCCCCGCGTTATCGACATCGACCTGGAGGACCGCCTGTTCGCCGCCGCGCTGGCGGATCAGATCCATGCTGGCCTGCATCAGAGCCAGAGCGATCCCCTGCCGCCGGTAATCAGGATGCACGCCTACGTTGGCAACGATCCAGGTCCTGCGCTTGAAGGCTCTGGCCGGATAAATCGAAACATTCCCGACCAGCCGTCCGTCGGCGATCCACACGTAGCCCATGTTGATGCCAAGCGTCAACTCGTTCATACCCGCCAGGAAGCTGACGCCAAGCTGGCCCAGTGTGCGCATTTCGCGCACTGCCGCCCGCCCGCCCTGGTCCATGCTGTTGGCAAAGACGAGTTCCATCAGGTCCGCTAATGGCCCGAGATCTGTGCCGAGGTTAACCGGGCGCAGACCCTCGACAGATGTCGCTGGATTCTTTTGTGCCGGAACACTGGTCACGGGTCGTTTACCTCGTCGCTATCCATCGCCTGGTTTTACACCCTTAACGGAGTGCTACGGTGGAGGGAAGGCACAGGTTGCTGATATTTCCATATGGAACCAGTATACAAAAAAGCGGCTGAGCCTGTCACGGCGACCACCGGGCTAGTGATATACTTGGTCTGTTTCTCATTGTGTAAAGGTTTCGGCTTGGGATCGCAAACCGACAACACGTTTCTTTCTCCTGACAGTGCAGTTGATCTGCAAACCCACACGTGTCTGAGCGACGGTCAATGGACGCCCCGACAGCTCGTTGAGTATTTTGTAAGCGAGGGTTTTGCCCTGGCTGCCATCACCGATCATGATCGTGTGGATACCGCCGCGGTGTTACAGAAGCTGTCTCAAGAAACACATTTTCCACTGCTCGTCGCGGCAGAGATGACGACTTCATGGCGTGGCGAGATGGTCGATGTGCTCTGCTTTGGCTTTGATTCGGCATATCCTGCACTGTCTGAGCTGGCTCAGGATGTGCTGCGCCGCCAGTGCGATAATACGCGAGCAGTTTATGACAGGCTCTGTGAAGCGCATTATCTGCCGCAGTATGATGTCGGGGAATTGGCCGCAATCCTGAGTTGCCCCAGCGCACAGCAAGTTCATGAATTGCAGCGGTTGGTGTCGAGACATAACAGGGCGGGTTTGCCTGGGAAGATCATCAGCGAGGCGGGGTTTTCCTTTGCAAGCAGCGATATCGCAGCCGTAGTTGATGCCGCTCATCAGAGTGGGGCCGTTGCGCTCGTCGCCCATCCGGGCCGGGGTGGTGAATTTACCTGTTTTGATACTGATTTGCTCGATCAACTCCGCCGTGAGGTTCCTATCGACGGCCTTGAGAATCTACCATCCCCGCCACAATGCCGAGCAGGTCGCTTTGTTTCGGTTGTATGCGGATCAAAACGAGCTGTTGGTCAGCGCTGGCTCTGATTCCCACAGTCCGCAACATCCGCCCATTAAGTACCGCGCCGAACTGACCCGCAGGCTGCTGGAGCGGCTCGGCATTCAAATCAAGCCGTAGAACCTTCGCGGACGCATCGTCTGCTGCGAAGGCCAATCGATGGCTAAAGTCGGTCTTGGTCTTCTGTACGCCTCGCGCTATGATAAGCGCCGTTTGAGGCGTAGAGGAGTGATCTTATGTCACGATCCAGTTATGGCAGTCTGGGCGGAAGTGGTCGTCGCGGGGGCGGTGCATGGCAGTGGACGCTGATCGGCATCATTCTGGGCTTTGCCTGCTCAATTGCTCTCGGATTGGCCGGATTAGCCGCTGGTTTGCTGAACCTGGACGTTGAAGGGCTGCCAGGCAGGCCGACGAGCACCGCTGTCGTCATGGTTATCACGGCGACTCCGCTGCCCGAAACGCCGACTCCTGTTGTGACCGCAACGACGGTGCCCAGCGAAACACCGCTGCAAGTACCGCAGATTACGCTGCCTTCGCCCACACCGATCCCGCCCTCACCGGACGCATCCAGCCTGACGGCGGAGGCCAGTCCATCGCCGACCACCTTTGTGAACCCGGCGGACACGGCGGGCGCGACTACCGCGGATGGCATACCGGCCCCGCTTCAGGGTCTGATCACGCCGCTGCTTGATGTCGAAGGCGGTACCTTCACAATGGGTACGACCGCTGCGGAGGTCTTAACGGCGGTCAACAACTGCGTGGATGAGGGTGGCAACTGCCAGGTGAGCTTTGGCGAGGATTCGAACCCGCCGCATCAGGTGACGCTGAACGCTTTCCGCATAGAACAGACTGAGGTTACCTACGAGCAGTATCTGGCCTTTTTGAATTGGATGGGGCCGCGCAGCCACCTGAACGGCTGTGATGGCTTCCCCTGTCTGGCGACTTTGAACGAGACCGACATCAGCAATGTGACCTTTGACAGCGCTAATTATCGTGTGCGCCCGGAGATCAATAACTTCCCGGTGGCAAATGTGACCTGGTACGGCGCGCGCAGCTACTGCGAGGCCATTGGCCGCCGTCTGCCGACCGAGGCCGAATGGGAACGGGCCGCGCGGGGCAGTGACGGACGCATTTATCCCTGGGGCAACACAGTCCGATGTTAGCCTGGCGAACACCAGCAGCCGGACTGATGTCACGGCGGAGCAGCGCGGGGCGGTCGAGGTCGGGTCCTACCCGGTCGAAGCCTCCAGCCCCTATGGCGTGCAGGATATGGCCGGGAACGTGGCCGAATGGGTCTACGATTTCTATTCGCCCACCTACTACAGTCAGCCGGAGGCGTCGGGCCTGAATCCGCAGGGACCGCCTGTCGGGACGGAGCGCGTGCTGCGCGGTGGCTCCTGGGATGCGCGCATCTTCTTTGCCCGCTCGGTCCACCGCCAGAGTCGCCCGCCGGATCAAGCCTTCATCTGGACCGGGTTCCGCTGCGCTGCTGATGCGGGGACCGGGGACAGCACCGATACCGGTGGCGTCAACCTGGGAGCGCAGGACAACGCCGCGCTGCCTTCGCAAAGCGAAGCGACGACGGCCAACAGCCAGCCGACTCTGCCGCCGCCGCCCGTCAGCCCGACCACCGAGGCGACTCTGCCGCCGAATTAGACGAGGTCGCACCGCGCTATAATCATCAATACACGCCGGATCCAAATGGAACCGGCGTCTTTGTTTCCCGCTTGCAACCCCCTGTCCAGTGCGACGTATAAAGAAGTGATGAGAAGCCTGAATTATTGGGGGGCTGGGCCTCAGGATTTCAACTTGATGGTAAAATAGGACGGATGGATTGTAAGGAGTAAGTTGAACATGACTGCATGGTGGGGGACGCGCAGTGTCGTATCTCCGCGTCTGGCCCTTGAAGTCGAAGCGATGCGTTCGACTTTTGATAACACCTTCCGTCTGGTCGTCCCGGAGCGGGGCCTGCTCTACTGGGATGGGACGGTCGAGGTCAATCTGGCGACTCTGGCCCGGCCTGAACACCGCTTGAAGATCACGTATCCGGCGGATTACCCGATCCAACCGGCGGAGGCTTATGTCCTGAAGCCGCGCATCTACAGCGAGAAACACCAGTATGAAGACGGGCAGTTGTGCCTGTTTAACCCGAAGGACGGCGAGCATTACGGCTGGAATCCGGGCGAATCGACGGCAGTGACGGTAGCAAGCTGGGCGATTCAGTGGTTATATGCCTACTACACCTGGCGCGCAACGCATGTCTGGCCGGGAATTGAGGAGCGCGTCCGGTCCGATACACCGCTGCCGCGCCGCAGGGGGCGTCGATGATAATCAATTTCAGAGCGCCGAAAAACACGGTGCCGAATCTGGTGGTGGCCCAGCGCGTGCTGGATAAGATGAGCCGGGCGGCTCAGGCTTACGTGCAGGATGAAACCGGCGAGGCGCTGGTCGGCTTGATCGTGCCGGGGAGCTATACACACGGGGTCGATACGGTCTACGTGCTGGATACGATTGCGCCCAACGAGAGCGCCGTGCGCGATCTGCATACCTTCCAGCAGGGCGATTGGGACCAGGAGGAGATCCTCATCTGGCTGCAAGAGAACTGGCGCGCCTACCGCGAGAGTGGTCGTGATAGCGCCGGTCAGCCCCTGGCGGCCAAGTGGAACGTGCCGCTGCGCTACCTGGGCGATTGGCACAAGCAGCCGGGGGCCATGATCGCGCCCAGCGGCGGCGACCAGTACACCGCCCTGACCTGGCTGGACGATGACGAAAACGACATGGATTTCCTGATCGCGCCGATTGTGACGCTGGGGCATCCGCCGACGGCGATTAATTCCGGCAGCGGCGCTAATTTCATCACCATGCCGCAGCAGGGCAGCGAGCAGCATCTGCGCATTGACTTCTGGTACATGCAGCGCGACGTTGGCCTGTTCCAGGCGATTGTCCCGACGATCTACCCGAACCAGCAGCTTCCCGGCCTGCCGGATTACCCCTGGCATCTGGTGAACCGGGCACGGGCGGACGAGGAATTTGCCGGGTTGGCGGCGGAAAAGCTCTTTACGTCGATTATCCTCTGGCAGACAGGCGAGACGATGCCGCTGGACGTCTGTTTTCTGACGGCGCGCATGGGCAGCGACCGGGTGTTGATCCTGATTACGCCCTGGGATTACCCGGCCAGAGCGCCCCAGGCACGGGTCGCGCCTTTCCTGCCGATTAAAGAGGGCGAGAACGTCGGCGATGTCTTCGACACCATGTGGGCGGCCTCGGAGCCAGTGGCGGACCCGCCGGACTGGGAATGGTCTGAGTTGCGGCGGCTGGTCGAGTACGTGCGCGCGCTGGAAGCGGCCCTCGACATGGCCCCTACGCCTGAAACGGTGCCTGACGAAGGCGCGGTATCTGAGGAGCAGTCATGAGCTGGGAGCGCGTAGAAGGCTTATTCGGCGCAGATAACCTGGCCTGGTTGATGCAGCGGCGTGTGGCGGTCGTGGGCCTGGGGTCCGGCGGCGGACAGGTGGCGCTGAGCCTGGCGATGAGCGGAGTCGGCAAGTTTGTCCTGATCGACGGCGATACGCTGGATGTGGGCAATGTCGTGCGGCATGTCGCGGACCGGCGCTATATCGGCCAACCTAAGACCGAGGTTATGCGCGACCTGATCCTGAATCGCAACCCGGCGGCCGAGGTAGAGACCTATTTTGGCCGCATCGAGGACCACAAAGACGCGCTGAAAGACATTGACCTGCTGGTGGTGGCGGTGGATAACGAAAAGAGCAAGTATGTGCTCAACCAGATCGCGCTTCAGCGCAACCTGACGGCGGTCTATGCCGGGGTCTACGAACGCGGCGAGGGCGGCGATGTGGCCGTGATTCACCCTTACGACGGTCCCTGTTATGCCTGCTGGGCCGGGGCGCTGCGCTCTGAAAACGCCGTCACCAGCAGTACGGGTGAACTGGATTACGGGATGATCGGGCCGGACGGCACGCTGGAAGCCGAGCCGGGCCTGTGGCTGCACGTCAACCGGGTGGCCTCGGTTCAGGCGCACATGGTCCTCAACGAACTGCTGAAGGGGACCGATATTTACGAACCCATGCCCGGCAATACGGTGATCCTCGCCAATTCGGCGCTGGAAATCCTCACCGGGCAGATTACCCCGCCGCACAGCGCTGTCTGGGTGACGGTCGAGCGTGACCCGCATTGTCTGGTTTGCGGTGACAAACTGCGCCACAGCGGCGCGATGCACAGCGAGCATGAGGATGAGGCGATGTCGCTGGCTGACCTGATGGACAGCACCGGCATCGTGATGCAAGAGATAGACGAGGACTGACGCTATGGATGACAACAACCTGCCAGACAACGAAGAGACCCAGAACGAGGTCAACGAAGACGGCAGAAACCGTCGTCGATTCGGCGGCGGGCGAGCCGAGAAGAGGACATGCAGGACCGCCTGGAACGCCTGGGCGGCGAACCGGCCCCGGTGATTACGCCGGACGAGTTCGCGCGCTTGCAGCAGGCGGGTCAGGTCCACATTGATTCGCGGGGCCGTGTGCGCACGACTCGCCGCAGTGACACCGAAGCGGGTGTCTCGCTGCGTAAACGCCGGGCCTGGTATGGAAATCGATACGATGAAGCTCGCCGTCTGCGCGAGGCAATGGTCGCCGGGTTGAAAGAACGCGGCGAACTGGCTGATCCGCGCCTGGAAGAAGCCTTTCTCGCCATCCCCCGGCATCTCTTTTTGCCGGATGTGCCGCTGGACGCAGGCCTATACCGATGAGGCGATCACGATCAAGCAGGACGAAGGCGGCAACGCGATCAGTTCTTCGAGCCAGCCGACTATGATGGCCCTGATGCTGCGCCAGCTCCGGCTGGAAGAAAATCAGAATGTGCTCGAAGTCGGGGCCGGGACTGGTTATAACGCGGCGATTATGCAGTATCTCATCGGGCCGGATGGGCACGTGACGACGCTAGAGATCGACAAGGAACTGGCGCGTCAGGTGCAGACCAACATCCAGCGGGTCGGGTCAGGCAATATCCGCGTGGTTCATGCCGATGGCGCGATGGGTTATTCCCCGCGTGCGGCCTATGACCGCATCATTGCGACGGCGGGCGTGTGGGACATCCCCAAAGCCTGGTTCGACCAGTTGAAACCGCGCGGGATCGTGGTCGCGCCGATCTGGGTGGATGCCATGCAGTTCAGCGCGGCCTTCACCGAGCAGGGCGACGGCACCTTTTTCAGCAGCCGGAACCTCCCCTGCGGCTTTATTCACATGCGCGGGGCCGATGCTGGCCCCCGGCTGAGCCTGCGCGTCGGCGCGTCATCACTGGTCTTGATGGCGAACGACGTGAGCGATATGGATGGCGCGGCGCTGCATACCCTGCTGTCTGATGATGGCGAGTACAATCGTTTGAAGCAGCGCCTGGAATCCAACGAATATTTCAGCAGCGTGCTGCCTTACCTGGCGCTCAACCTGCCGGAGACATTTCACTTCGCTGCCTATTATCTGCCGCCGAATCAGCAGCTTTATGGCCTGACGAGCAGCGGTTTTGCGGTGGTCGGCCTGGCGTCCGCCTGTTTCGTCCCCTTTAGCGGTGTAGGCGAATCGATCACCTACGGCGCGCCGGATTCCTTTCTCGTGCTGCAAAGGCTGCTGGACGATTGGGTGGCCGACGGGAAGCCAAGCTCGTCGGCGCTGCGGCTGCGGTTGGTGCCCAAAGACATGGATATGCCGGTCGTCAACACAGGCCGCCTGTTCGAGCGCGAACATCATTATCTGCACGTCTGGCAGGCGCAGTGATTTCGCTGGACGACATCCGCGCAGCCCTCGCGCTGCCTGATTTTGACGTCGCTCGTGCGCAGCAGCCGATGACTCCCGGCTCGCGCCAGTATCTCCCCCCTCAGAAAACCGCAAAATCACGGCAGGCCGGGGTGCTGGTGCTGCTGTTTCCGCAGCCGGACGGGCTGCACCTGGTGCTGACACGCCGGACGGATACCCTGCGCGGGCATCGCGGGCAGATCAGCCTGCCGGGCGGCCAGCGTGACGCGGATGACGCGACTCTGGCGGATACCGCGCTGCGCGAGACCTGCGAAGAACTGGGGGTCTGTGACGAAACGGTGCAGATTCTGGGCCGCTTATCGACGCTGTACATCCAGCCCAGCGATTTCGAGGTCTTTCCCTGGGTGGGCGCGCTGGAGCGGCGGCCTGTCTTCGAGCCGAACCCGGATGAGGTGGCCGAGGTCTTCACCGTGCGACTGGCGGCGCTGTTGGATGCGCGCTACAAGGCGATGGAGCAGCGCGACTTTCGCGGTATCTCCATCGACGTGCCCTATTACGCCTTTGCCGGGCATAAGGTCTGGGGGGCAACGGCCATGATGCTCAGCGAACTGGAAGGTCGTCTGCGCGCCGTCCTGCCCGGCTAAGATTTCCTATACAGCGCATATATTCCGTCGATACGTTTCTTATGTTCGGACGCTATCCTGAAAGCATGAATTCTACAGTCATAGCTTGTTAAGGAGTCCGATCAACATGTTAGCTTATCAACCCTACTATGCGCGCCGCCGCGCTGTGCCTCAGCCGAGCGCTGAACCGATCTACCGTCTGCCGGTCGATGCTTATGAGACCGAGGAAAGCGTCGTCTTGCTGGCTTCGGTCGCCGGGCTGAACCTCGACGATCTGGAGATCACGCTGGATAACGGCGTTCTGGTCATTCGCGGTGAGGTCAACGGGCAGGAAGCGGATGTCGAATATCTGCTGCACGAACGTTTTCACGGCAAATTCGAACGGCGTCTGAACATCAACATCCCGGTGGATGTGAACGCGAGCGAAGCGACCTATCAGAACGGTGTGCTGCGCCTGCTGCTGCCGAAAGCGCCGGAAGCCAAGCCGCGCCGCATTGAGGTTGCCGCGCACTAAGCGGACCAGATGTCACAGGAATCGAAGGGCGAACGACACCAGTTCGCCCTTTTTGATTGACGGGTTCCCCAAATGCAGTGACAATGGGGGCATCCATCGTGTGATAAGCAGGAGGGTTGGATGGACGACGGTCACGTTCTCGTAATCGGTTCGGCAGGTATTGACGTTAAAGGGCGGCCATCGGAGGACATCCAGTGGGAGACCATGAATATGGGCCGGGTGCGCAGCAGAGTAGGCGGCGTGGCCCGTAATATCGCCGAAACTCTGGCCCGTCTGGAGGTCGAAACCATCCTGCTCAGCGCGGTAGGCCGGGATGCTGCCGGGCGGCGAGTCCTCAAACAGTGCCAGGACAGCGGGATCGAGACCCGTTACGTCTGCCAGATTCCCCAGGTCCATACGGCGACGCAGATGGCGCTGCTCAAGCCCAACGGCGACCTGATGACGGCAGTCAGCGATTATCACATTATGGAACATGTCGATGCCGAGTATCTGGAATCGCAGCGGGCGTTGTTTGCCGAGGCGGCCATGATCGTCATCGATGCGACGCTTTCGCCCGAAGCGCTCGAAAAACTCTTCTTCATGGCGGATGATCACGGCGTGCCGGTTTGTGTGGACCCCACCGCGCCCAATCTGGCCGGGAATCTGCGGCCTTACATTGACCGGATGTACATGGTTTCGCCCAATGCGGCGGAGACGACCGCGCTCTGCGGCCTGTCGATTCCAGCGAGCGATCACAAATCGGCGATCAATACGGCGCGGCATCTAGTCGGACTGGGGGCCAAAATCGCCGTCGTGACGCTGGGTGAACGCGGGCTGGCCTATGCCGATGGCGGCGGGGGCGGCTTCATTCCTGCGCCGCATCCGCGTGTGGTGGATCCCACCGGCGCGGGCGATGCTTTCAGCGGGGCGGTGATCTTCGGCCTGCTCAACGAAGTCAGCCTGGACGAAGCGATGCGCCTGGGCGTCACGGCAGCGGTCCTGACCCTGCAAAGCACGCATACCGTCCTGCCCAACCTGAGCCAGGAACTCCTCTACGCCGAGCTTGCCATCTAGACCCAGAATGCTTAGAGAATGGCTTATATTTCACACAGGATGCATATTATCGTATAGAATGAATTCAACTGTTGTGTGACACCGGAAAAGCTCATGCGTACAATCAGGCTCATCATGTTCATGGGGCTGCTATTAGGGGCGGCCCTGCCTGCTGCGGCGCAGCAGACCTCCACTTCCCCGGATTCCAGCCAGCAGAATTCACAGTCGCTCACCCTGGACCAGGTCTACAAGGCTATTGCCGTCGGGCCGGAGCTTTTTGACCGTGCCCTGACGGATGCCGACAACGGTGACCTGAACCGTGCGCTGGTCGATACCAGCATGTTCTTGCTCCTGAACCCCACCGCCAGCGAGGCCTATGCGATTCGCGGCCAGCTTTACCAGCAGTTGGGCGAAAACGACCTGGCCCTGCGCGACCTGGGCTATGCGCTGGATTACACCGCGACCTCACCTGATAGTACGGTAAGCATCTACCTTACGCGCGCCAATATTTATGTCGATCAAAACCAGCTTGATCTGGCGATGGCCGATCTCAATGCCTCGCTGGACCTCGCGCCGGATTCGGCATCTCCGCGTTTGCTACGTGCCCGCATTGAACGCTATCAGGGCGATTTCGAGGCGGCCAGCAGCGATTACGATACCCTGATTGAGCAGTCCCCCAATAACTCCGCCTATTATGTCGAGCGTGGCAACCTGAACTTGCAGCAAAATCATCAGGATGCGGCGCTGCAAGATTTCGACTCGGCCATTGCGCTCAACCCGCAGGAGGATCAAGCCTATGCGAGGCGTGCCCTGATTAACTCCGCGACCAATAACCTGTCGGACGCGCTGAGTGACATCAACCACGCTATCGACATCAATCCACAGCTCAGCCAGTATTACCTGATGCGCGGCGCGATTAACGCGCAGGACCAGAACACACAGGGGTCGGCTGAGGATTATTTCCAGTGGATCATGCTGAACCTGACCGAATTTCACGAGGCGAGCAACACACTGACCAGCAGCGGGACCTTTACCGTCCCGATGGATCTGGGGCAGGTCTATGGCATCCCCTTCCGCGCCGTCGCCGGACAGCAGGTGAGCCTCTCCGCCCGCCATGCGCCCTCGCAGAACGCGGTGGATCCGCTGCTGGTGGTGCTGGACGTGAACGGCAATCCCATCGTGGCCGATGACGACAGCGGCGGCAACATGGACGCGCTGATCCTTGGCTACAAGATCCCGGAAGATGGCGAGTATACGCTCCTGGTCGGCCATGCCGCAGCAGGCGGACAGGGCGACATTACCGTCGTTGTGGATTTAGGTGATAGCTAGGGTTTAGCTTTCCGGCAGCGAGGGGTCAGGCTTGTTGTCGGCGATCATACCCAGCAGCTTCTGCTGGCGCTGGTAGCGCTGCTGAGCCAGTTCGCGCAGATCGGCCACCAGGTCGGATTCATCGGTGATCTCCACGCCGATGAGCGATTCCAGCGCGTCTTCCATTGTCACAATCCCCGCCGTGCCGCCGTATTCGTCGAAGACCAGGAAGAGATGCTCCTGCCGCTTGGTGAATTCGCTCAGCACAAGATCGACCGTCATACTTTCCGGCACCGAATGCAGCGGGCGTGAGAGTTCCTTGAGCGTCGTGTCGTCCTGATCCTGAGCCGCCGCCATGAGGATGTCGCTGCGCAGCACAAAGGTCTTGCAGTCGTCGGTTGATTCGGTAAAGATCGGGGATGCGCGAATAGGGCAGCACACGGTTCTTTTTCAACACGCCACCGATGGTCATGTCTTGCTGGAAGGTCAGGACCACCGTGCGCGGCGTCATAATATTGCTGACCTGCACATCGCTCAGGCGCAGCAGATTGGTCAGGATTTTGTGCTCGCTCTCTTCCAACGCCCCTTCGCCGCTGCTGATGTCGGCCAGGGCTTCGAGTTCCAGGCGCGTCACCGAGGGCAGCTTTTCTCTGGGCGTGAGCATCCGCGTCAGGCGCTCGAAGGTCAGGACAATCGGATAGGTGAACCAGACCATGTACTGGATAACGTAGGCGAAGATGGGCGACAGCGGCTTCCAGTAGATTGCCCCCAGGGTCTTGGGGATGATCTCGGAGAAGATGAGAATCAGCAGGGTGATGGCGACCGTCACCAGACCGATCAGATCATTGCCAAAGAGCAGGGTAGCCTCGGCACCAGCCCCAACCGACCCGGCAGTGTGGGCGATGGTATTGAGCGTGAGGATAGCTGCGATAGGCCGGTCTACGTTTTCTTTCAGACGGCGCATGTACTTCCCGGCGCGAGTCCCTTTCTGCACCATCAGTTCGACATGGGACAGAGTGACCGAAAAGAGAACCGCTTCACACATGGAGCACAGAAAGGAAACACCTAAGGCGAGCAGAATATACAGCACCAGCGTAACTAGGGAGCCTTCGCCCTCTCCGGCGGGGACGACTGGCGCATATAACAGGACTGCGTTGGCAATCAACGCTGCTGACCTCAATTTGCGGATGTTGATCACAAAGATAACAGCGATTCTTGCGCCTCGCAACCGAGGCGGACTAATCGAGTTGCGGCTTCAGAGCAGCGGTTGGTGGGTGGGGGTGCCTGGTTTGCGCGGATAAGTGGGCGGCGTAGGGGCCACTTTGTCGATGATGACCAGGTAATGCGTCTCGTCCACGCCAGGGAGCGTGACCGTCTCGATGCGGTTGAAGCGCCCACCCAGCAGGTCAATGGCGCGGGCGGCGTCCTGGGTCTCCTGGGCGGCTGTTTCGCCTTTCATGGCGATGCACTGCCCGCCGACTCGCGCCAGCGGCAGCAGATATTCGGCCAGGGCCGGCATTCGCGCCACCGCGCGCGCCATCACCAGATCATAGGCGGCACGCTGCTGCGGCATGTGACCGGCCTCCTCGGCACGGGCCTGGAGGGCGTCCACCTGTTTCAGGCCCAGATCCGCGACGAGCGCCTGCAAAAATTTGACCTTCTTGCCGGTGGCTTCCAGCAGGGTCAGATGTGTATCAGGGAAGGCGATCTTCAAGGGCAAACCGGGAAAGCCCGCCCCGGTGCCCACGTCGATCATGCGGCAGCCGGGCGGGAATTTCACGGCACTGGCGAGCGAGAAAGAATCGAGAAAATGCCGCACCTGCACTTCAGCCGGGTCACTGATGGCGGTCAGATTAATGCGGCTGTTCCACTCAGCCAGCAGCTCGGCATAACGGGCACAGGCCGCAAGCTGCGACTCGCTCAAGGTCAGCCCGAAGAGGGCCGCAGCCTGTGCCGCCAGTGTGGATTCCACGTCTAGTGCGGAAGGCTGTACATGCCGTTGTACTGCACGTCGCCGCGATTCGGATTCGACCAGATGTTGAAGGTGCAGGTACTGTGGAAGCGGTCGTTGAGCGTATCCGGCCCGAATTTCTCGTAGCCATCGCTAATCTGGCTCGCCCACTGAAGGCTGAAATCGACACCGTAATTGCCGGGCGAGAGATTGCCGACCGGCACGGTGTAGAAGACCCAGTAGTTGCTGCCCAACTCTTGAATTGGGCTGACCTGAACCGGCACCAGCGGCGCGTTCATGAAGCGCACGTTGTAAATGGCGTTGTCGATGTGGTCCTGCACCTCTTCGGGAGTCTTGGCGAACCAGGACCAGAAGATGACGATGTTATCGTCGTCGTACAGGCGGCCAGGATCGGCTGCCGGATACTGATCACATTCGGCGAAGATCACGCCCGGCTGGTTGGAACGGCCCGGCTGAGCCGGTACACCGATAACCACAATAGGGTTCTTCGGCACATCTGTCGTGAGGAAGCCGCCGAAGGGCGAGCGAATCGTCCCGGTGGCCGCTGTGGTCGTGGTGTCTTCGGTCCCGGTGCTGGTCACAGCGCTGTGCTGCGGGCTGTTACAGCCATCCTGGACGTCGTTGACAATCGTATCGTAGGTACTGCTGGACGAATCACTCTCACGAGCGACGTACACGTGGACGCTGCCGGTCGCGCCGGTATCCAGCGTAAAGCCGCCGCTGTAGGCGAGCGATTCGCTGACAGCATATTCCCCATCGACCGCGACACGCCGCAGCGTACTGAGCGCCTGGCCGGTCGCATTGGCCCCGGAATAGAGCTGATAATACACGTCATAACCGGCAGGCATCGTGCCGTCGAAGTTGACAACGCCCTGTGTATCACAGGCGATGTAGTATATGTTCACCGCGTTGGCTGTCGTTGTATCCTGGGCAGCGACAGCGCTAATCGCAAGAAGCAGCCCCAACAGCATGATTAATTTGCGCACCCATCTACCTCCCAAATGCTTGGCTGTGTTAAATATAATCGACAATTCTAAACCTGCCAATCCTGACGTACAATGCAACCATTGGGCTAATGGGAGGGCTGCTTTGTGACTCAATCCACGATTATCGTGCTGGAAGGCGATCAGACCGGGCAGGAACTGCTGCAAGAGGCACTGCGGGTGCTCGACCCCCAGGTGGTCCGCTGTGACCTCAAGTTCGAGACCTTTGATCTCTCGCTGGATAATCGGCGCAAGACGAAAAACGAGATTGTGCATGAGGCGGCGGCCCGCATCAAGGCGACTGGCCTGGGCATCAAGGCGGCGACGATTACCCCCGGCGACCCGGACGACGTCGGCAGCCCGAATGCGCTGCTGCGTGAACTGATCGACGGCCAGGTGATCCTGCGCACGGGTAGGCGCATCCCCTCGGTGAGGCCGCTGGCGGGCGTTCACGCGCCGATTGCGGTGGTGCGCATGGCGGTGGATGGGGCCTATAACGCCAAAGAATGGCGCGAGGGCGAGGGCCTGGACGAAGTCGCCTACAAAACGCAGAAGCTCAGCCGCCGGACCTGCCGCGCGGTGGCCGAATTCACCTTCCGCTATGCCCGGCGCAACAAGGCCATCGTCTTCGGCGGGCCGAAATACACGGTCAGCCCGGTTTACGAAGGCATGTTCAAAGAGGAAATGGACGCCGCCTACCAGCGCTACCCGGATGTGCATTACAACCCGCAGTTGATCGACGCGACCTATGCACTGCTGCTGGAAACGAGCGGCGAGGCCCTGGTGATCCCGGCTCTTAACCGCGACGGGGACAGCCTGAGCGATCTGGTGCTGAAGATGTTCGGCACGATTGCCGGGGCGGAATCGATCATCTTTAGCCTGGACGAGAATTTCGAGGTCAAGGTGGCACTGACAGAAGCGCCACACGGGACCGCGCCCAGCTTGCAGGGCAAGAATATCGCTAACCCGATGGCGATGATCCTGGCCGGGGCCGCCCTGCTGCGCTACGTGGGCAGCAAAGAGGCCAGCGCAGCCAGCCGCGCCATCTACGAATCGACCCTGGAAGCGGTCTACGAGGGCGTCCGCACGTCGGATCTGGCTGGGCAGGCCACGACCAGCGAATTCACCGACGAGGTGATCCGCCGCGTGGAGAGCAAACTGGAAGTCTGGGACGCGCTGGGAGACTGAGCGCAGTTAGGCCGCCTCGAATTCTCATTCGACCTCACTCCGAGTCCCTTGCCATACTGGTCTTCACGATATCCACTTTGTTTTTGGAAATCTCATCATAGGGAAGCGGACAAAGCAGGCTTCGCCTGGATAGCGCTTGAACCCTGTTGCCCTGAAGGGGGCCTTTGCATTACACTCTGGCATATGGACGACACCACTCTGGACGCCGAGTCGCCCTTTGCCGGACGACAGAATGCGCTGCTGCGCCTGGATCAGTATCTGAAGGATCCGGGTCCCAACAGCGCCCTGCTGATTCTGGGCAAGCGCTGGCAGGGCAAGACCGCCTTGCTGCGCTATGCCAGCAGCTTCTTTGACGCCGCTGCTATCACGGTCTATGTGCCCTGCCGGGCGCGTATGCTGGAGTCGGAACGCCAGTTCTTTCAGACGATCATCGACGGCAGCGCACAGGCAGTCGTATCGCATGACATCAGCGCCTCGCGGCTGCCACCTGACGATTCGCTGGCAGACGATCTGCGGCCCTGGCTGGATGAGGTCTGGCTGCCTGAAATCGGCCAGGTCATTCGCGCGCACCGGCATCTGCTGCTGCTGCTGGATGACGCTGACCTGATTCTGGACGCTATCGCGGCGGGGAACTTGCCCGATGACTGCCCGGCCTTTCTCGCCGATCTGCTGGGCCAGCATCCGCAGCTCAAGCTGGTGCTGAGCTTCCCGGTCGAGCGCGAGGCTGAGCTTGAGAAGCTGAGTCCTCTGATCAACGCCGGGCAGAGCCTGCGCCTGAGCAATTTCACAGCCGAGGAAACGGCCTGGCTGCTGCGCACGACCGCTGCCGCCGCGTACCGGGTGAGCGACGATGCGGCCCAGGCGGTTCAGCAGGCATCGGGCGGTCAGCCGCTCTTTGTCGGACGTTTTGCCTCGGCGCTTGATGGCTATTATGCGGACCGTCCCTCCACCGGCAGCATGACGCCGGAGATCATCCGCACGCTGACTCCCGCTGTTTATCAGGCCAGCCAGGCCGAGCTTGAAGCCTTCTGGGCGGCCTCTAGCGATAACGAACAATTGATGCTGCTGGGCCTGAGCCGTCTGCATTTCGAGGACCCGCTGCGCAAGCTGGATGCCGCTGCGCTGGAGGAATGGCTCATCAACAGCGAGTTTCCGCTCGACCAGACGACCATCAACGCCGCCCTGCGCAGCCTGGAATACCGCGAACTGGTCACGCAGCGGGCAGGGGGGATCGCTTTGAGCAGCGATCTGTTCCAGACCTGGCTGCTGAACCACTCGCAGCAGGAACTCAACCGGGCCGGGCAGACAGCGAGCAGACCGCGCGTCCTGGTGGCGCTGCTGGCGGTGGCGCTGGTGATCCTGGCGCTGGTGATCCTGGTGAGTCTGAGCAACTCGCCTCAGGCTTCCGGGGGCGGATCGGCACAGGCGACCGTGACACTGGCGACGGGGGAATGATGACCGCACGCTTCGATTTCTCGACTTTTCCTGTGCTGGCGACCACGCGCCTGACGCTGCGCCAGATGGTTGCGGGCGATGCCGAGGCCCTCATGACGCTGTTCAGCGATTCGCAGGTGCTGCAATTCCTCAACAATGACCCGCTGGATACCCATGATAAAGCGCTGGGGCTGATCGGTTGGTTCGACCAGATGTACCACGATCAAAAAGGCCTGACCTGGGGCGTGACGCTGCGCGGTGAGGATAGGCTCATCGGCACGGCAGGTATGTACGGCTGGGATCGTGACGACCGGCACGTCGATATTGGCTACCACATCCTGCCCGCGCATTGGAACAAGGGCTACGCCACCGAGGCGGCCCAGACGGTCATCCGCTGGTGTTTTGACAACCTCGACGTCCACCGCATCCAGGCCGACTGCACCGAGGGCAACATCGCCTCCGAGCGGGTGATGCTCAAGTGCGGTTTCCAGCACGAAGGCACCTGGCGCGAAAGCTGCTGGGAGCACGAACGCTTCGTCAACATCAAACAGTTCGGCCTGCTGCGCGAGGAATTCGACCACCTGCAACTTTGAGGCGCGGGCTGCGTAGAAGCAGTCAGGGACCGCCAGTGGAGGACTGCCGATGGTACGCAAATATCAGCGCGTGATCGGCACACTGATCGTGTGGATCATGACCCTGATTGCGTTGGGCATGATGACGGATCGCCTGAATTACGGGCACCTCAGTTCGATGTTCAACTGGTTCAACGCCAACGTCGTCACAGGCGCCAGTTCTGAAGAGGCGCTGCGCATCCTGGACAGCGTGCAGCAGGTCAGCAGCGATGCTTACTCGCAGGCTAACCATTACGCTCAGACCGCACTCTACGCCTATACCCCCTATTTCTTGCTGATCTGTGCCTGCTGCTGCTGGGGGCCACGCTGGCGACGATGTTCATCTGGCGCTCAGTGATCCTAACGCACAACCTGCCGGAACTTCAGCGGACTGAGGACGAGACCTGGGCGGAGCCAAGCCGCAGCCTCGATTCGCTGCTGAGGCATGAAGATGGCACGATGGATGATGAAACCCCGCTGGCGCAGCAGAACGGGAGAGATTGAGGCATGTCTCAACGGGACCGTCAGTGGACGACCTTCTTCATCTGGCTCGCTTTTCTGATCGCCATCCTGCTTGTCTGGGATCGCGTCCTGGTGGTCCCGGTCGATTTCACTGGTCTGTGGCCGCAGGTGCAGAACTACCCCTTTGCAACCGATGCTGAGCAGCTTCGCCAGATTGTCGAGGCCGCGCAGCAGGCCAGCCCAGAGGTCATGGCCCGTGTGCAGGCGACCATTCAGGCGGAACTGGCCTGGCGGGTGCCCTTCGTCATCGCGCTTTCGGCCATGCTCATCGCCACCGCCACCGCCTGCACCTATTTCGTCTGGCGCAACGCCGGGTTGGAAGCTTACCTGGCTCGTGAGGCCGTGCAATCCGCCAAGCAGAAGCGCCGCAGCCGCATCGAGCATTTTGTCGAAGACCTGGATATCGACGAACTGGACCAACTGCGCGAACGCCTGGGCGATGAGGAATCGGCTCAACACCTGCGTTGAATCAGGGCTGACGGATTATGTCGCCGGTTCTGACGACAGGGTATCGGCTGCAGATCCGGTAAACAGCGCCGCTGGGGTTTTGGCCTCTGCAACTCGAAATGCCAGATAGACGCACAATAACCAGAGGCTCAGCAGGACCACAAAGACATAATTTCCGCCTAAGGAAGCCGAAGCAACGGCTGTATAGGTCGCCGTGATGAAGGCGACCTTGGGCCATAACGTCAGATATGTTTTCTCATTCCACAAAATGTAGAGAGGCACGAATAGCAAAATGGTGTAGTACACCTGTGTATGGGGGTACAGCAGCAAAGCCATCAGCAGCAACAGCGCGTATTGAAGGGGCAGTGCGCGTTTACCCATGCGAATCACAGACCCAATGGTTATGATGACGATGAACATCGCCAATATCAGGAAGGTCTGGTTTATCCCTATACCGGTGACTCCGCTGTCAGCGATGAACTTCGTGATAATTGAATAGAGCGATTGATAAAACCCTTCGAGATATAGGTTTGCGGGCAGTCTGGTCATCGGACCATCAAGAAAATAGGGTGTGAAATTATCAAGCCCAAAAACCAGAATGGTCAGGAGCGACAGCAGGCCCAGGGTCACGATTGTTACCCCCACAACACGCCAGCGCCGTCGGAGTATGAACAAGATCAGAAGCCCGCCGACGAGGGGCTTGATAAGAATGCCGAGGGCGAGCCAAATCCCGCTGCGTGGGTGCTCTCGATCTCGCAGGAGCAGCAGCACTGCCGAGAGCATCATGAAGTTAAGTTGTCCCATTGCAAAAGTTCAGGTGCGTCGCAAAAAACGAAGCCATCATCGCCGCGACGAACATCAAGCCCTCAACGCCATCGTTTTTGAAAAAAATCCTCCACAGCAGCCATATACTCAATACAGCAAAACCGAGTTGAACGGTGTTCCACAACAGCATGGCCGTTTGCATAGTGAACCAGCCAAGTGGCACAAAGAGGAACATCGCCGGGGGAGGATAGAGAAATGCGGAGTCGAGAATCTCCTTGGCGAACCAATCGCCTGGTTCCAGGTAGCGGTCAGCGACAGCGTAGTAATTTTGCGAGTCGTAAAAATTCAAGCCTTCCGCCCCCACTCGTCCATTGAGCCAGAAACACTGGAAATCCCAGACGGGGGGATTGGGAACATTGCGAAAATACATGACATACACGCTGCGGAAGCTGTAGAGGATCGTCACTGCCACAAGCAGGCCAATGACTACTGACCGTATTCGGAGAGAAAAACGTTTCCGGTAATAATAACCAGCCAGCATAACCGGTACGAGTATAAGATTAAACCACCACACCTCCGGCATAGGGCGAAGCGCAATAGGGAGGAGGAGAACCAACAACACTGCCGCAGAGCCGAGTGTAAATACTGTAGCTCTGTCGAGTTGTCGAGGAATTTTCACAGGAGACGCTCCTTGGTGACTATCCAATCACAGGGCGGATAGTCACTCTTGCAACTAAAGATTCGATTCATCATTCATATCTACCTGGTTCTTCTGCGAAGAGCGTAAATTAATAGTTGCATAAGATCCTTTCGCCATACTAACAGATGTAATTAATACTATATGCAGTAAATCCGCTTGGCGTGGATGAATCTAAGCCTGTGCCGGTTGTACGATCAGCTATGGCGTGACCAGACATTCCCCGGCATTAATGACGCATTCGGCCAGCACTTCACTGCCGCGCCGCAGCTCGAAAGTCGCATCGGGCGTGTCGCTGATCCAGAACCAGTGCGGGAAGGATGCCTGCTCCCATTTATGCCGCAGCCCGCAGATTCCCGGCACCTCCAACTGAACGATCTGTGTCGTCCAGACCTGAAAGCAGTCGCCGGGTGGGAGGGCTGAGATCGGCGCACTGCCGCCGCTCCACTGCCGGGCCGGGAAGTCGAGGTCCGGGCCGTCCGCCACCGGCTGCACGAAGCTGATCCCGCTGAGATCGACCGGTGCTTTGGATTGGTTGAGCAGGACCAGCGACTCGGAGTCATAGACCAGACGTACCTGCGGATCGACTATCGCAGCAGGCGCTTCAGTCGGGGCGCTAGTTGGCTGCACCGGGACAGCGGTCGGCAGGACAGCGGCAGCAGTCGGCAGTGCAGTAGCTTCCTGGGTCGGTTCGGGCTGGCTTGCCAGCACAATCACTATGCTCACTACAGCCAGAATCAGCAGCATAATCAGCGCGTATTTGCCGATGCTGCGTCTGCCCTGTGCCGGAGCGTGAGTAGTGCTCAGGGCCAGTTCGGGATCAGGCTGCGTCTCGATGAAGGGCGTGGTCGGCTCGGCGGGTGGATCCGGCAGGGTGGTCTGGGCAATCAGGTCGCGGGTATCGTCGTCCACGTCGATGACACCGAGCGCTTTTTCCAGCGCGACCAGCAGCGCATCTCCGCTGGGATAACGCCGGGCCGGGTCCTTTTCCAGCAGCCGCAGCACCACCGCTTCGATCTCGGCGCTCAGGTCCGGTTTGAACAGATGCGGCATGGGCGGCGGATCGTTGATGTGATGCAGCGCAACGGTCATGGCGGTCGGGTCATCGAAGGGCAGGTGGCCCGTGAGCACCTCGTAAAGGACGATACCCAGCGAGTAGAGATCGCTCTGCGGCACGGCGTCGGCGGAATTCAGCGCCTGTTCCGGCGCGATATAGTGGACGCTGCCGAAGGTATCGCCCAGGGTGCCTTCGTGCAGGCTGAGCGCCAGGCCGAAATCGGTCAGGACGGCGTGGCCGTCGGCAGTCACCATGATGTTGGAGGGCTTCACGTCGCGGTGAATGACACCTTGACTGTGGGCGTAATCGAGCGCCTGAGCCACGTCGGTCATGATGCGCATGATCGCCTGATAATCGAGGTAGCGGCCCTGGCTGGCCTGAGCGCGCAGAATCTCGCGCAGATCGCGGCCTTCAATCAGGACCATCGCCATGTAGTAGAGCTTATCCACCTGGCCGAACTGGTAGACGCCGACGATGTTGGGGTGGCGCAGCCGGGCGATGGCGCGGGCTTCGCGCTGGAAACGCTGGCGGTATTCGTCCTGGTCGTCGGCTATCGCGCCCTCAGAATCGAAGACCTTGACGGCTGCGAAGCGGTCGAGATTGCCGTCGTAGCCTTTGTAGACCTGACCCATGCCGCCGTGCCCGATGACGCCGACGATTTCGTAATCGCCGAGCTGTTCGCCCAACAGGGGGT
The DNA here is from genome assembly GCA_963772595.1 of uncultured Chloroflexia bacterium. Lineage (GTDB taxonomy): Bacteria > Chloroflexota > Anaerolineae > Aggregatilineales > Phototrophicaceae > CAVYXZ01. Next base: position 441,293 of record CAVYXZ010000008.1, read on the forward strand.
CCTTTTTTCGGCTGTGCAATCGTTTGACCACCTGGCCGGTCATAAAAAATTCCCGGAATCCTCGTGCAGTTGGTATACTTAATTATTATAGAGAGCAATTGGAAACTGAAGGATAGAGGATCTTGACCCCCTCGCCCGACATACCGGAAAACGAGATTCGTGAACGCTGCGCAGCCCTTTTGACCGGCGCGGCGCGTGAAGCCCAGAAGCTGAACCACAATTATATCGGCGTTGAGCACCTGTTCATCGCGGCCAGCCGGAATGAGCACGGCCCGGTCAGCCAGCTTCTGTTTCGCGCCGGGCTGACTCCGCATACGGTGCGCCGTGAAATTCGCCGGGACATCGGCACGGGTGAGGGACCGCTGGATGATGTGCTGCCGCTGACTCCGCGCGCGGCCATGATCCTCTCGCTGGCGATCTTCCTGGCCGAACGCGACGAAGAAGATGAGATCAATGAGAACCATTTCGTCATGGCGCTGCTGCAAGAGGGCGAAAGCGTGCCAGTGCGCATCCTGCTCGATCTCAATTTCGACGTGAATCACTGGCTCCAGCGGCTCATCATGGAGCAGAGCGACAACGAGGTGCCGGAGATGGGGGATATGCTGGCCCCCTTCGATTTCAAAGAGTTGAACTCCTCCTTCGAGCGCCAGATCCTCGAAGATTCATCGGATGTCTTCCCCGAATTTGTCTCCAATGACGAGCACCGCCTGCCCACGCCGCTGCTGGATAAGTATGGCCGCGACCTGACCGAGCAGGCTACCCAGGGCATGATTCAACCCGCCATTTCGCGCAGCCGCGAGATTCGCTCGGTGGCGCGGACACTGGCGCGCAGCAAGAAGAATAACCCGCTGCTGCTGGGCGATGCCGGGGTCGGCAAGACGGCGGTGGTCGAGGGCCTGGCCTATGAGATCGCCGAAGGCACCGCGCCGGAGTCGCTGCTCAACCGGCGCATCGTGCAGATCGAGATCGGCACGCTGGTGGCCGGGACCAGCCTGCGCGGCCAGTTCGAGGAGCGTCTGATCGGCATTGTCGAGGAGGCCAAGCGCGCGGGCAATGTGATCCTTTTCATCGACGAGATTCACACCATTGTCGGCGCGGGCGATACCATCGACAGCAACCTGGATGCGGCCAATATCCTCAAACCGGCCCTGGCGCGCGGCGATCTGATCTGCATCGGCGCGACCACACACGAAGAATATCGCCGGGCGATTGCGCAGGACCCGGCCTTACAGCGGCGTTTCCGCACCGTCGATATTGAGGAACCGTCAGAGCAGGACACGCTGGCGATCCTGGCCGGGCAGAAGGAACGCCTGGAAGCGCATCACGGCGTACAGATTCGCTCGGAGGCCTTAGAAGCGGCGGTGCGGCTTTCGGTGCGTTACATGCCGGATCGTCGGCTGCCCGATAAGGCTATCGACCTGCTGGACGAAGCCTGCACGCGCGTGGTGATTCGCACGCTGCCGCCGGATGAGGAGGAAGACGAGATCGATGATGCAGGTCACGGTTTCGACCATTGCCGACGTGCTGTCAGATTGGACCGGCATCCCGGTCAGCGATCTGCGGCAGGACGAGCGGCTGCGGCTGGCGAACCTGGATAACGACCTGCTGAAGCGGATTATCGGCCAGGACGAGGCGGTGCGAAGCGTGGCGGCGGCCATCAAGACGGCGCGGGCCGGCCTGGGCGACCCGGATCGACCGGTGGGCGTCTTCCTCTTCCTGGGGCCATCCGGCGTGGGCAAGACCGAACTGGGCCGGGCGCTGGCCGAAAATCTCTTCGGCGACGAGGAAGCCATTTTGCGGCTGGATATGTCCGAGTTCCACGATTCGCACACCGTCGCCCGCCTGATCGGTGCGCCGCCGGGCTACAAAGATGCCAACCGGGGCGGTCAGTTGACCGATGGTCTGCGGCGGCGGCCTTATACCGTCGTGCTGCTGGATGAGGTCGAAAAGGCAGCGCCGGAGGTCTTCGATTTGTTCCTCCAGGTCTTCGACGAGGGTCGCCTGAGCGACGCGCGCGGCGGCAAGGTGGATGCGCGTCACGCTGTCTTCATTATGACCAGCAACGTCGGCACCCAGGAGAGCAGCAAAGCGGTCGGCTTCACCGCCAGTCAGGGCGATAAGTCCCGCTTTTCCAGCCATTTGAACCAGTTCTTCCGGCCCGAATTCCTCAACCGCCTGGACGAGATTATTATCTTCAACTCGCTGACCGAAGAGGTCGTCAGCAAGATTCTTGACCTGGAGATGCAGGAGATTCACGAGCGCCTGGCGCAGCAGGGTTATCAACTGCGGCTGAGCGACGAAGCGCGCGCCTTTATCCTGCAAAAAGGCTTCGATCCGGTCAACGGGGCACGTCCGCTGCGGCGAGCCATCGAGCGCTACGTCACCCGGCCCCTGAGCGCCCGCATCGTGGAAGACGCTTTCGAAGACGGTGCGGTTATTCATGCCTTTGCTGGTGAGGAGGGTGAGGGCCTGCGCTTTGAAGCGGAAGCAGATGAGGTCACATGAATCAGCCGCCGCAGAGCGAGCGCGCTGCGCCTCAACTGCCGCCGGAAGAAGTCAAGCGGCTGCTGCGGATGCGCCGCAAAGCCGACCAGTTTGACGAGTTTGCCACCGACCCGACACAGGCCATCCGCGACCTGGGCCGTCTGGCGCTGCGCCGCGACGCCATAGACGATTACTTCGCCCTGGGCGATCTCTGCGCGCAGCAATCGCTCGATGAAGGTCAGACGCTGCGCATCGCCTACGTGACCAAGACTTTCAAAGCCTACCGGCGCGCGGCTGAACAGGCGACGGAGCAGGCCGATCACGCCCTGGCGCAGCGTTTGATTGAGGATTTCAGTGCCTGGGTGGTGGACTGCGCCCGCCACAACCCCGACCCGCGCAACGCGGCGGTGGCGCTGTGGGTGCTGGCCGAGGAGGATTCCGGCCTGCGGGTGGATGCGCCCATGCTGCGCGATTTCATGCTGGTCTACCAGCGGATGATGGACCCGACCGAAGAGTTTTCGGATACGACTCACCTGGACGATGAGACGGCGGCTTACGTCTCGCTGCTGTCGCAGTCGTCGGCGACGATGAGCGATCAGGACAGCGACCCGGCCCGCTTCGATTCGCTGCTGGAAGAAAGCAGCGGCGAGGGACTGGAAGCCACCCGAGTCGGCGCGGCCCCTTTTTTTATCGAAAGCTCAGTGGAACAGAGCCAGGTCCCGCCCTTCGTCAGAATGAAAGCGGAGACCGCCGACGATGAGTTCGACATCGGCCAGCAGCATCGAAGGCCGCTACGAGATCGCCGACATCCGGCGCGGCGGCATGGGCATCGTCTACCTGTGCTACGATCACGTCCAGCGCGAGCCGGTGGCGATCAAGACCTTCCAGAGCCGCTTTCTGAACAACGAACGGGCCGTGACGCGCTTCTACAATGAAGCCGTGATCTGGGTCAAGCTGGAGAAACACCGCCACGTGGTCAACGCGCGGCTGGTGCAGAACATCAACGAGCGCCCGCACATCTTCCTGGAACACATCAGCGGCGAGGAAGGCTACAGCCCGGATCTGCGCAGTTGGATCGACCATAACCGGCTGGATCTGGCGCAGTCGATGGAGTTCGGCCTGCACATCGCCCTGGGGATGCAGCACGCCACGCGCAAGGTGCCGGGCCTGGTCCACCGCGATCTGAAACCGGCCAACATCCTGGTCACGCACGATGCTATCGCCAAAGTGACCGATTTCGGCCTGGTGCGCTCGCTGGAACTGGAGGACATCCCGGTCGCCAACGAAGAAGCTGTCGCGGACGCTGCCGTGCCGGTTCATGACCGTCGTGTGCCGCTGACTCGTGTCGGGGCCATCGTCGGGACCGCGCCCTACATGTCGCCGGAGCAGTGCAATTCGCGCCCGGTCGATCTGCGTTCGGATATTTATTCCTTCGGCTGCGTCCTCTACGAGATGCTGACAGGTCGTCACGTCTTCGAGGCGCGCCGCTTCCGCGATTGGATTGCCGCGCATTCGAAATGGACGCCGCGCTTCCGCAGCCGAAGAATGCGAGCGCTTGCCCGAATCGCTGCGCGATCTGGTGCTGTTCTGCCTGCAAAAGACACCGGAGGAGCGTCCGGCGGATTGGGGCGAGATTGTGGACCGGCTCTCGCCGATCTACGAGAACCTGACCGGCAGGCGCGCCACGCTGGAAATCGCCGGACCGGCCCTGGAAGCCCGCGAGCTGATGGACAAGGGCTACTCGCTGACCGAACTGGGCCACCTGGACGAAGCGCTGGAAGCCTACGACGAGGCCATCGCGCTCAAGCCCGATTACGCCTGGGCCTGGGCACGCCGGGGCCGGACGCTGCGCGTGCTGGGCCGTTATCCCGAAGCATTGGCCTGCTACGACCGGGCGCTGGAAATTCAGCCCGCCTATGCCTTCGCCTGGAACGGCAAGGGCATCGTGCTGGAGCGCATGGAACGCTATGACGAAGCCCTGGCCTGCTATCAGCACGCAGCGGAGATCAACCCGGCGGATGTCTGGCACTGGTGCAATCAGGCCGAATCATGCTGCTCAAAGATCGTCGTGGAAGAAGCCGTGCCGCTGCTGGAAAAAGCGCTGCAACTGGACCCGATGCACCCCAACAGTTGGGCCAAGCTGGGGCAGGTCCACCGCCTGCTGCAAAATTATCCGCAGTCGATCAAGGCTTATGAGCAGGCCCTAAGCCTCGCGCCGGATTATGGTTGGGCGCACAACGGCTACGGCCTGTCGCTGAAGCTCAACGGCCAGCTTGAGGACGCGCTGGTAAGCTTCAAACGTGCCACGCAGTACGAGCCGAACGAGGTCTGGCACTGGTACAACGTGGTCGAAACGATGATCCAACTGCGGCTGTATGACGATGCCGTCTACCCGGCGCAGCGCGCCACCCAGACCGACCCGACTCACGCCTCAAGCTGGTCCAAGCTGGGCCAGGTGCTGCGCTACGTCGGGCGTTATGAAGAAGCGCTGGTCGCCTATGATCGCTCGCTGGAACTGGAAGAGGATTCCGGCTGGGTCATCAATGGCAAGGGCATCGCCTACGAGCGCATGGGCCGCTTTGAGGAGGCGCTCGAATGCTACCGGCAGGCTGCGGCACAGGGGGTCTGGCACGCCGAGTACAACCAGGGGAACGTCCTGGTGCGGTTGGGCCGCTATGAAGAAGCCCTGCCGCTGCTGCGAAATGCGACTCGAGGCCACGCCGGATCATGCTAAAAGCTGGGCGCGGCTGGGCAGTGTGCTGCGCAATATGAAGCGTTATGACGAGGCGTTGGAAGCCTATCGTCAGGCGGCCCGCATCGAACCGGAATACGCCTGGGCCTGGAACGAACAGGGCATCACGCTGGAGGTCATGGGCCGCTTCGAAGAGGCGCTGGAAGTCTATCGCAAAGCCGGGGAACTGGCCCCGGACGACGCGCTCTACCTCTACCAGCAGGCGGATCTGCTGGTTGGGCGGCTGGATCGCTATGCCGAGGCGCTGACTCTGCTGGATGAGGCGCTCAAGCTGGACCAGAACAGCGCGCGCATCTGGGCCAAGCACGGCCAGGTGCTGCGGCGGCTGGATCGCTATGAAGAAGCGCTCGCCAGCTATGCCCGCTCGACGGATCTGGACCCGGAATATGCCTGGGCCTGGAATGGGCGCGGCCTGACACTCAGCGCGCTCAACCGTCACCAGGAGGCGCTCTACTGCTTCCGCAAGGCTGCGGAGGTGGACCCGAAGGACGTCTGGTACTGGTATAACCAGGGCGACGAACTGTTGATCCTGGATCGCCACACCGAGGGCTTGATGATCCTCAACCAGGGCCTGAAGATCAACCCGCTGCACGTCGAAAGTTGGGCTAAACGCGGCCAGGCGCTGCGGCGGATCGGCCAGTTGAACGAGGCGCTGGCGGCATACGACCAGGGGCTGAAGATCAACCCGCGCTACGATCATGCCTGGAATGGGCGCGGCCTGGTGCTGTACGCCCTGGGCCGCCGCGAGGAAGCGCTCAGCAGTTACCAGCGTGCGGTGCAGATCGACCCGGACCATGATCGTCTACTACATTAACCAGATCGAAGTGCTGCTGGATATGCAGCGGCGGGAAGAAGCGCTCACAGTGGCTGACGCGGCACTCAAGGTCCAGCCGGAGAACCCCAATCTCTGGGCGCGGCGCGGGCAGGTGCTGCGGCGGATGGGCCGCTATGAAGACGCGATTGATAGCTACCAGAGAGCGCTCGATCTGGACCCGGAATACGCCTGGGCCTTGAACGGGCAGGGCCTGGCCTTCAGTGCGCTTCAGCGCTGGGAGGAAGCGCTGGCCTGCTATGAACTGGCGATCCACTATAACGACGAAGACAGCTGGTTCTGGCATAATTATGGCGAAACACTTATGATGCTGGGGCGTTATGGTCCGGCGGCGGCAGCTTTCCGCCACGCGCTGGTGATTAACCCGGCGCACGAGCAGTCGCTGGAAAAACTGGCCGCGCTCAACGACCTGTTGAAAGACGACGACTGATGCATTCCGATAAGCAAATTTCGATCACTTACATGAGCGGCCCGCGCGATGGCCGCATCCTGCGCTTCGACCAGCCGGAACTGGGCGAGGAGCAGATTCTCACCATTGGCCGCCGCGATGCCTGCGACATCCCGCTCAGTTTTGATAATCAGGTCTCGCGCCTGCACGCCCGCCTGGGCTGTGTTTCGCTGCCCGTGACCAGCAGCGAATCGGTCGATAACCCGCAGATTCTCTCCTTCTGGCTGGAAGACATGAGCAGCCGCAACGGCACCTTTGTCGAGAAGGGCAGTAAGCCGATTCAGGGCCGCTGCAACCTGCGCCCTGGCGCGTTGTTTCGCATTGGGCGGACCTGGCTGCGGCTCGACATTCCCTTTTCGTTTGACGGGAATGACTCATGGTAGCGACGGCGAGATCTCTACGTCCGGCACTGGCTGCCGGAGGGTCCCGCTAAAGCCGAAGTGATAATCGTTCATGGCCTGGGCGAACACAGCGGACGCTATGCCCACGTCGCGGCCTCCCTGACCGCGCGCGGCTACGCGGTCCATGCCCTGGATTACAGCGGGCACGGCCAGAGTCCCGGCAGACGGCTCTACTTCGATTCGCTTGAACAGCCGAGCCAGAATTTACAGCAGGTGGTCGAGCAAATTGACGGCGGCGCGAAGCTGTTCCTCTACGGCCACAGCATGGGCGTGCTGGTGACAATGTGCTATGCGCTGGATCATCAAGATCGTCTGGCCGGGCTGGTACTCAGCGGTTCGCCGCTGGATTACGCTCAATCGGTCCCTGATCTCGTATTCCGATTGGTCGCAGTCCTCAACCGCCTGCTGCCGGGCCTGCCGATACTGCCTAATCTGGGGACCTCAGCCTTGTCGCAGGACCCGGCGGTGGTGAAAGCCTACAACAGCGATCCGCTGGTCTATCATGGCTGGTTGCCAGTGCGGATCGTTTACTATCTATTGGCGGAAAGCCGCGCCTTGAGCCAGCAGCTCAAGGACCTGACGCTGCCGCTGCTGATTATGCACGGCGCAGAGGATAACCTCTGCAAGATGGCGGGCAGCCAGATGATCTACCGGAGCGCGACCGGCAAGGATCGGACTCTCAATCTGCTGGGCGGCTTCCGGCATGAAATCCATAACGAGCCGAAGCAGGAGATCGTCCTGGAGAAAATTGCCGATTGGCTCGACGCCCACTGATCCGGGCTGTTCGCTGTCCTCGCGGTCCGCTATCATGACGCCCCTATGACTGCACTGCTCAACGGCTCGATCATTTCTGACAAACTGAAGCGCTGGCTGGTCCCCGGCGTGTTTCTGCTGGTGACGCTGATCGTCTTCGGCACCCAGACCGGGGCGGTCGGCTTCTGGGGCCATAATCACGGCTGGGTGTCCTCGCACACACTGGCCGTCATGAGCCGGGCCACACCGGAAAATCTCTTCGTCGGCCATGCCATTACCTATAGTCATGCCGATGGCAGCCTGGGCGATGTTTATTACGAGCGCTACCCCTTCTTCGTCAGTGCCTTCATCGGCAACATGATCCGCCTCACGCCGGATCTTGGCCCGAAAATCTTCCTGGCGCGTCAGGTGATGAACCTGATCTTTGTCCTGAGCATGTATTTAGCGTTCCGGTTGGTCCGGTTGCTGATCGACAACGCCTACCTGGCGCTGAGCGCAGCGGTCCTGGCTTTTTCCGGCTACTATCTGCTCTTTTTCCGCGACATGGTCCATTATGATCAGCCCGCGCTCCTGGGCATGATTCTGCTGCTCTACATGATTGGCCGCTACAAGCTGCGAGGCGAAAAACGCTGGCTAATTCCGGCGGTGCTGGTGGCGGTCGGCCTGGGCCGGGGCTATGCGTCCTTTGCGATTCTGGGTCTGTGGTTTCTGTTCGAGGCGCTGGGCCTGCTGCGGGCAGCGGACCTGGATTGGAAAGCGCGGATTCTCCGTGTTCTGACGCACGACGCGACACGCATTATGGTCATCGGCCTGCTGTGGGGGGCCTCGCTGCTGGCCTATGATGTCGTGGTCGAATCGATCCAGACCGGAGAGGCCATCCTGAACACCAGTGTTATCGAAAGCGCGCGCCGCCGCCTTCCCTTCGGCTATGAAGGCGGGCGGAACGTGGAGGATACGTCGGGTATTCCGCCGCCGCCCTGGGACGAATTCACCGTGTTGCAAAGCGACCGTTTGCTGCGCTGGTTCGCGCCGGTGAAATACGAATTGAGCGACGAGACGCCTTCACCCTGGTCGCTGCCATTGGCCGGGCTGGGATTGCTGGCTGTGCTGGTCTTCGCCTGGAAGCAGCCACCGCCGCGCCGGATGCTGATCCTGCTGACCGCCTTCAGCAGCCTGCTGTGGGTCTTTTTCATGATTAACCTGACAGCGGAACATGACTACACGGCCATGTATCTGCTCGGTCTGGCCTTGATGATCTACGCCGCGCTGCTCGTGCCGCTGCGCCGCTGGTCTCGCAGTGGGCCGCTGCTGCTGGCGTTGAGTTTGGGCCTGTTCCTGGCCTCCAACCTGCGCTTCTACCATGAAAATGTGGATTTCGCTCGCAGCTACGATGTCTACACCGCCGATTACAACCGCATTTTGCAGGCTGCCCAGGGCGAGCACCGCAGCTTCTACAACACCTTCGAGAACAACTGCGTTATCGACAACTCGCGCTGCTACGCGCTCGGTTTCTATCTGGACGGTCATTACCTGAGCAGCTTTGACAACGCGGATTACGTCATCACGCCGCACGTCTACTATGCCGAACCGGCCTTCCTGGCCCCGGATGATACGGATGGCCTGCTGTTGATGCTGCCCTCGCTCACGCCAGATAACGTCACAACGCAGCTTTACGACGTCGCGGCAGCGCAGCGGCGTTATCTGCCCGACGATCTGGAACCCCTATTTAACTTTGGCGACTTCTTCTCGCTGCAAAAATGGACGCTCAACGAAAGTGTGCAGGTCCAGCCCTGCCAGCAGATCAGCCTGGAAAGCTGGTGGCAGATGGAATCGCAGCCCGATGCCAATTACAGTATGCAGCTTGCGCTGGTGAACGCCGACGGCGAGTCGGTCAGCGCGGCCAACAGTGATCTGAGTATTCTGCCGACGCAGGATTGGGTGCCGGATACCTACGTGCTGGATGCGCGCACGCTGGCTATTCCCTGTGATATTGCGCCGGGCGATTACGCGCTGGTGATGAGCGTCTACGACCCTGCAACGCTGGCGACGGTGGGCGATCTGCCGGTCTCGATGCCGGATGGCACACCGGTAGGGCAGCAGTATGTCTACCTGACGACGCTCTTCGTGGATAATTAGTGTAGGGACACGCTGCGCCATGTCCCCTGAACGCCGCAGAGTTTAGCCGTCAGGCCAGAATTCGAACAGTTCGCCGACCGATTTGCCCTGGATGCTGCGCAGAATCACCTCGCCGAAAATGTGGCCGACAGAGAGCGTGACCAGCCGGTCGGGACGGCGTTCCGGCGGCACGCAGATCGTGTTGGTGGTGACGATCTCCTCGATCTTGGGCAGAGCGTTAAGTCGCTCGGCGGCCCGACCGCTGAACAGGCCGTGCGTGCAGACCACCGTGATCGGGCCGGACTCTTCCTCGCCGAGGCGGCGCACCAGCTCGACAACCGTGCCGCCCGAAGCGATCTCGTCATCGACCAGCAGCACGCGCTTGCCACGCACATCGCCCAGGATGTTGCTGACGATGACCGTGTCGTCCGAAAGGCGCGTCTTCTCGCCAATCGCCAGCGGGACCCCCAGCGCAACGGCCAGCTTGGAGGCGCGTTTGGCGTTGCCAATATCGGGCGAGACGACGACACAGTTGCTCAGGTCCTGCCGCCGGAAATAATCGACAAAGACCGACTGGGCCGTCAGGTGATCGGTATGCACGTTGAAGAAGCCGTGTACCTGCGGCGAATGCAGAGTCATCGTGATGATGTGCTGTGCCCCGGCGGTAATCATCAGGTCCGCGATCAACCGCCCGGTGACTGAGATGCGCGGCGCATCTTTTTTATCTGAGCGGGCATAAGAATAATAGGGCACGATGGCGTGAATCGAACGCGCGCCGGATGTTCTGGCGATGTCGAGCATCATCAGCAGTTCGAGCAGGTTGTCGCTGGTCGGCTTGACCAGCGGCTGCAAGACGAAGACATCTTTTTGGCGCACGCTGACACCGAGTTGAACTTCGAAATTATCGTTTGAGAAATCAGTACGGGATGTCGGGCTAAGTTCTATATTAATGTCTTCAGCGATTTCGGCGGCCAGCTCCGGGTGGGCGGAACCGCTAAACAATAAAACCTCGTCGAGATCAACCTCTTTCAACTTTCTGCTCCTTTCCATCCTCGCGCTGAGTATAACATAGAACCGGGTCAATCCATGCAAATGTCATACTTTGGTATGCGCGAATGTACTGTCGAGTTTTTCAGGCTGCCGTTACACTTAGAGATGTATGGAATCCCTCTCCTCCAGGGCGAGGGACTTTCAAGAGCAGGCTAGCGTGAGATTAGCGATTAACTGTTTTTTTGGAAAAGGATAGGATGATGACTGCATCACGGGCTGTGCCTTCGGATCTCGAAATCGCTCAGAAGGCGCATCTGGAACCCATTGACCGGATCGCCGAAAAACTCGGCCTGGACCCGGACAGCGAGCTGGAACATTATGGCCGCTACATGGCGAAGATCAAGCTCTCGGTGCTGGACCGGCTGCGCGACCAGCCGAACGGCAAGTATATCGACGTGACCGCCATGACTCCGACGCCGCTGGGCGAGGGGAAATCGACTACCACCGTCGGCCTGGGGCAGGCGCTGAACCACATTGGCAAACGCGCGACGGTCGCCGTCCGCCAGCCGTCGCAGGGGCCGACCTTCGGCATCAAAGGCGGCGCTGCCGGGGGCGGCTACAGCCAGATCGTGCCGATGGAGAACTTCAACCTGCACCTGACCGGCGATATTCACGCCATCGGCGCGGCCCATAACCTGATCGCCGCCATGATCGACGCGCATATTTATCATGGCAATGCGCGCAAGCTCGATATTCACAACATCCCCTGGCGGCGCGTGCTCGATCTCAACGACCGGGCGCTGCGCAATATCATCATCGGCCTGGGCAGTCGCTGGGATGGCGTGCCGCGCGAATCCGGCTTTGACATCACCGTCGCCTCGGAGATCATGGCGATTCTGGCGCTGACGACCTCGCTGCAAGATATGCGCCAGCGGATCGGGCGGATGGTCGTGGCCTACGATATGGATCGCCAACCGGTCACGGCGGAGGACATCGGTGCGGCAGGGGCGGCCACTGTCCTGATGCGCGATGCCATCAAGCCGACGCTGATGCAGACGCTGGAAAATACGCCCGCGCTGGTCCATGCCGGACCCTTCGCCAATATCGCGCATGGCAATTCGTCGGTGTTGGCCGATATGATCGCGCTGAAGACCTCGGAATACGTGCTGACCGAATCGGGCTTTGGGGCCGACATCGGGGCCGAGAAGTTCTTCGACATCAAGTGCCGCTACTCCGGCCTGAAACCGGATGCCGCCGTGCTGGTCGTCACCGTGCGGGCGCTGAAGTCGCATACCGGCAAATATCGCATCATTCCAGGCAAGCCGCTGCCGGATGAACTGACGCAGGAGAACGTGGCCGATGTCGAGGCCGGGGCGGTCAACATGATCCGTCACCTGGAAAACCTGCACAAGTTCGGCATTACACCGGTCGTAGCGATCAACCGCTTCACCAACGACACCGATGCCGAGATCGAAGCGGTGCGCGAGCTTGCCATCGCCAGCGGGGCCTTAGGCGCGGCGGTCGCTGACCACTGGGCGAAGGGTGGGCCGGGCGCGACGGAACTGGCCGAGATGGTGGTCGCAGGCGGCGGAGGAACCGAGCGAGTTCCGCTTCCTCTATGATGTCGATCTGCCGATCAAGGACAAGATCGAGACCATCGCCAGGGAGATTTATCGCGCCGATGGGGTCGATTATTCCGCTGATGCTAACCGTCAGATCGCGCAGTTCGAGCGTGACGGCTTCGGCAAACTGCCGATCTGCATGGCGAAGACGCATCTGAGCTTCAGCGCGGACCCCAAGCTGATCGGTGCGCCTACCGGCTTCACCATCCCGGTCGAGGCGGTGCGCGCGTCTGTCGGTGCGGGCTTCATCTACCCGCTCTGCGGCAAGATCAACACCATGCCCGGCCTGAGCGCCAGTCCGGCGGCCCTCAACGTCGATATTGACGCGGATGGCAACGTGGTCGGCCTGTTCTGATTTGAACCACAGCGGCACCTTCTGGACGCTTATAGGCCTATCCAGTGGGATATGGCGATTGGATTCCGATAGACATTGACAGCGTCCTGGCTTTACCATAGGCTAGGACGTCTGTGCTATATAGTCAGGAAAAACTGCATGAAAAACCGGGCCTGGGCTGCCTTCTGGATTACGGGGACGATCTGGGGATCCTCCTTTTTGCTCATTCGTATCGGTGTGCAGGAACTCGCGCCGGTGCAGGTGGTCTTTATCCGCACGGCGATTGCTGCCATCGGGCTCAGCCTGGTGATCGCGCTGCGGCGGGTGCCGGTCCCCCGTGATTGGCCGACTCTTCGCGGGCTGGTCATTATCGGACTGGGCAACGTCGTCGCACCCTTCATGATTATCTCCTGGAGCGAACAGTACATCGTCAGCGGGGTGGCGGCGGTGCTGCAATCCAGTGCGGCGCTGCTGACGCTGGTGGTGGCGCATTTCATGTTTGCCGACGAGCGCATCACCCTGAAGAAGATCATCGGCTTGCTGACCGGCTTTATTGGCGTTGTGATCCTGTTCAGCGGCGAAATGGGCGGCGAAAACAGCATTTACGGGATGCTGGGGATGGTGGCAGCCTCGGCCTGCTACGCGACCTTTACCTCGTACAGCCGCAAGGTGATTCAGGGGAATATCGCGCCAGTGGTCGTGGCCGGGTCCTCGATGGTCGTGGCGGCGATTACGACTGCGCCGTTGGCTCTGTTGAGCAGCGGCGGTCTCGGCAAATCGGCGGCATCAGCCAGGACACCATGCTGGCGGTCGTACAGCTTGGCCTGGTCAATACCTTCGTCACCTATCTCTTTTATTATTTTGTGGTGCGCGAACTGGGCGCGGCGCGGGCCTCGATGGTGACCTATATCGTCCCGCCGGTCGGTGTGGTGCTGGGGGTGCTGCTGCTGCACGAAACGCTGGGTCTGACGCTGCTGCTGGGCGGCGGCCTGATCTTCACCGGGATCGGCATTGTCAACCTGCGGCTGCGGCGGCCTGCGGCCATGCCGGTCAGTCCGGCTCAGGTTCCTGTATCGTCGGAGAGCGCCTCGTCGGACTGATAAGCGGCCTCCACCACGTCGCCAGGGTCGAAGAGCGCACGGAAGTGACGCAGGGCATCGCGCCGGGACTCGTCGCCCAGGTCCGGCATGGCGAGAATGCGCGTGGCATAGTCGTTAAACTCCTGCACCACCCATTCATAGCGATAGTAGGCGATGCCGACGAGGTCAGTGTCTGCCGGGCCGTAGCCCTGGAAGAAGAGGGCGACTTCGCGGCTGTTGGTCTGGTCGCTGCCCACAATGAACATGAGGTCGCGCTCTTTGGGGGCGAGCAGGGGCGCGTCCCAATCGACCACGTGAATTTGCCCCTGGGCATCCAGCAGTATATTGGCCGTGTGATAATCGGTGTGACACAGGACGAGGGGCGGGGACTGTTCCTGCAAGCTGCGCCCTAGAGATTCACAGCGGGCCACGATGCGCCGGATCTCAGCGCTGCGTTCACGCCAGAAGGCGGCCAGCGCGCGTGAGGTCATGTCCTCGAAGCTGCCATACTCGATACGGTCAAACAGGCTGGCGTTCCACTGTGGTGCAAAAGTCTCGCATTCCAGATAATTCAGCAGTTCATCGGAAGGCTGACTATCGTGAATCTGCCGCAGGACCGCGCCGTAGTCGATCCACTGGGCGTCGCTGAGACCCAGGTCCATGCCGCTGCCGCCTTCAATGTAGGGCAGGAGGATCAGCGTGTAACCCCGGGTCTCCGTCCAGAGCTGCTGCTGGCGCGTGGGCAGGGGGGCGACGATCTGAGGGATGCCGCTGTTGTGGAGAAAATGCGGTACCTGGCCTGCTGCCGGGTCCACCGATCCACGTTTCAGTTTGAGGAAGTAGGGTGTCTCGTCGTCACTGTCTACGCGGTAGACCCAGGCGCTGAAGTCGTTGCCAATCGGTAGAAATTTGATTGTGCTGACCGGCAGTCCATACTGCCTGCGCAGGGTGCTGAGAATCGTGTCGTCGTCAATCGGTGGTTTTTCGAGCATAGGAGTGGTGCGGTAAATGTTTATTCATCGCCGGTATAAAAAGAAAAGAGCGAGAGAGGTGAGGTTGGCAGCGGCTTACTCTCCCACACCGTCACCAGTGCAGTACCATCAGCGCTCATGGGCTTAACTGCCGGGTTCGAGATGGGACCGGGTGGACCCCCATGGCTCTAACCACCAACACACACACTCACTCGCTCGTGTTTCACACGTTGTCATCTGGCGCGGACACAATATACCGTGTCCCCACCAAAGATTTCATCCAATCCCATAGCGTCTTCATGCTCAAGCAGCAACTTCTCCGCATCACGGGGTTAAGCCCTCGACCCTTAGTACCGGTCGGCTGCACACATTGCTGCGCTTCCACCTCCGGCCTATCAAGCTGGTGGTCTACCAGCGGTCTTACTCCCTTGAAGGGATGGGGATTCTCATCTTGAGGTGGGCTTCCCACTTAGATGCTTTCAGCGGTTATCCCCTCCGCAGCTCGCTACCCAGCGATGCCGCTGGCGCGACAACTGGCACACGAGCGCTGCGTCCACCCCGGTCCTCTCGTACTAGGGGCAGCTCCTCGCAAAATCCCTACGCCCACAGCGGATAGAGACCGACCTGTCTCACGACGGTCTGAACCCAGCTCGCGTACCGCTTTAATGGGCGAACAGCCCAACCCTTGGGACCTGATTCAGCCCCAGGATGCGATGAGCCGACATCGAGGTGCCGAGCCTTCTCGTCGATGTGAACTCTTGGAGAAGACTAGCCTGTTATCCCCGGGGTAGCTTTTATCCGGTAAGCCACGGCCCTTCCACTCGGTACCGTGGGATCACTAAGCCCGACTTTCGTCTCTGCTCGGCGCGTTGGCCTTGCAGTCAAGCTGGCTTGTGCCTTTACACTCTTTGGCTGGTTTCCATTCAGCCTGAGCCAACCTTTGGGCGCCTCCGTTACTCTTTCGGAGGCGACCGCCCCAGTCAAACTGCCTACCTGCCACTGTCCCTAAGAAGGCTTCACTCCTTCAGGTTAGGGCCAAAGCACCATCAGGCTGGTATTTCAACGTCGGCTCCACCCAGTCTGGCGACCAGGCTTCCTTGCCTCCCAGCTATCCTACACAGATACTGCCCTAACGCAATGACAAGCTACAGTAAAGCTCCACGGGGTCTTTTTGTCCTGCTGCGGGTAACGCGCATCTTTACACGTACTTCAATTTCGCCGGGTCCCTCGTTGAGACAGTGCTCCACTCGTTACACCTTTCGTGCGGGTCGGAACTTACCCGACAAGGAATTTCGCTACCTTAGGACCGTTATAGTTACGGCCGCCGTTCACCGGGGCTTCATTTCAGAGCTTCGCCGAAGCTAACCCCTCCACTTAACCTTCCGGCACTGGGCAGGTGTCAGCCCCTATACGTCACCTTACGGTTTGGCAGAGACCTGTGTTTTTGGTAAACAGTCGATAGAGCCACTTCTCTGCGACCCAGTTGCCTGGGCGTCCCTTCTCCCGAAGTTACGGGACATTTTTGCCTAGTTCCTTAACGAGGGTTCTCCCGTTCGCCTGAGTATTCTCAACCCATCTACCTGTGTCGGTTTGTGGTACGGACAGTTGCTTTCATCAGCAGAATGTCTTTTCTCGCTCCCAGGTGCCACCCACTTCTTCCCTTTCGGGACGGCATCACGGCTGTTAACCGCTTGCCACCGCAATCCACTCAGCGGCTGGGCTTTCCCACGAGGCTCATCCTGCCTCCCACAACTGGTACCGGAATATTAACCGGTTGTCCATCGCCTACGCCTTCCGGCCTCGGCTTAGGCCCGACTAACCCGACGCGGACTGACCTTCCGTCGGAAACCTTAGACTTTCGGCGAACATGGTTCTCACATGTTTTTCGCTACTCATGCCAGCATTCGCACTTCTGCTCGCTCCAACCGCCCTTGCCAGGCGACCTTCTCTGCTCGCAGAACGCTCCCCTACCATTAGCTTACGCTAATCCCGAGTTTCGGTGGCAGACTTAGCCCCGTTACATTATCCGCGCAGTCGCGTTCGACCAGTGAGCTGTTACGCACTCTTTTAAGGGTGGCTGCTTCTAAGCCAACCTCCTGGCTGTCTCGACACGACCACATCGTTTTCCACTTAGTCTGCACTTCAGGACCTTAACTGCGGGTCTGGGTTCTTTCCCTCTCGACGACGAAACTCATCTCCCGCCGTCCGACTGCTGCACGCCCGTTGCGGCATTCGGAGTTTGTTTGGGTTCAGTAAGCTTGACGCCCCTTAGCCCATTCAGTGCTCTACCTCCGCTACTTTTCGTGCAACGCTAGCCCTAAAGCTATTTCGGGGAGAACAAGCTATCTCCAAGTTCGTTTGGCATTTCACCCCTACACACAACTCATCCCCCAATTTTGTAACATTGGTGGGTTCGGGCCTCCCGTGCGTGTTACCGCACTTTCACCCTGGCCATGCGTAGCTCACCTGGTTTCGTGTCTAATCCTTGCCACTCGTCGCCCTATTCAGACTCGCTTTCGCTGCGCCTCCGGGTGTCCCTCCCTTAAGCTCGCCACAAAGATTAACTCGCTGGCTCATTCTCCAAAAGGCACGCCATCAGGGGCCTTGCGCCCCTCTGACCGGTTGTAAGCGTATGGTTTCAGATTCTATTTCACTCCCCTCGCCGGGGTTCTTTTCACCTTTCCCTCACGGTACTTGTCCGCTATCGGTCATTACGTGTATTTAGCCTTGGAGCGTGGTCGCCCCAGCTTCAGGCAGGATTTCTCGTGTCCCGCCCTACTCAGGATCCTTGCCCCACGTCGGTTCTACGTCTACGGGACTCTCACCCTTTTCGGTCGGCCTTCCCAGACCTTTCGACTTCGACCCTGCGATGTTGTTGCAAGTCCTACAACCCCGCGATATTGCTACCACGGTTTAGGCTCTTCCGCTTTCGCTCGCCACTACTCGCGGAATCCTCTCTTTTCCTCGGGTTACTGAGATGTTTCAGTTCACCCGGTTCCCTCCCTTGCGGGTGACAAGGCATGACCCCTGTCGGGTTTCCCCATTCGGACATCTCCGGTTCTTGCGGCTGCACACGCCTTACCGGAGCTTTTCGCAGTGTACCACGTCCTTCATCGGCACGTAACGCCAAGGCATCCACCAGACGCCCTTATTCGCTTAATCCATGTGATACGGAGAAATTGTTGCTCGCGCATTACTATCGCTATGTGATTGTCCAGTCTGCGTCCACAGGCTTGCGCCTGGGGGAGGAGGCTCACTTCCGTCAGCCTTCCTCGTGGCTGGCTGCGGTCTCCCACATCCACCCACCAGGACCTCTGACAAAAACAGCCCGGTATATTCACCGAGCCGCTCTCCTGCCTCGTTACGTATACCTGCTAAAAGCTATTCAGTTCGAAAATTCAGCACTGAGTTTGTCAAGTATACGAGTTTCCTTACATCAATTACTATGTTTCAATTCTAGCAGGCACCGAAATGCCTGTCAATGCTGAACAACAGGGGAGTGGAGACGAAAGACGAGGGAATAACCATAGAAAGGAGGTGATCCAGCCGCAGCTTCCGCTACAGCTACCTTGTTACGACTTCGTCCCAGTCACCAGCCCTGCCCTCGGCGGTAGCCTCCGTAAGGTTAGCTTCCCGACTTCAGGCGTGACCGGCTTCCATGACGTGACGGGCGGTGTGTACAAGGCCCGGGAACGTATTCACCGCAGTATAGCTGACCTGCGGTTACTAGCAACTCCGACTTCATGCAGGCGAGTTGCAGCCTGCAATCCGAACTACGAACGGCTTTGGAGGATTGGCTCCGCCTCGCGGCTTGGCAACCCATTGTACCGCCCATTGTAGCGTGTGTGTAGCCCTGGATATAAAGGCCATGCTGACTTGACGTCATCCCCACCTTCCTCCCGTTTGTCACGGGCAGTCGCGTGTAGACACTTGTAACACACGCCGAGGGTTGCGCTCGTTTTCGGACTTAACCGAACATCTCACGACACGAGCTGACGACAGCCATGCAGCACCTGTCACGGCTCCCGAAGGTCGCTCCCCTTTCGGTTCGCTACCACCGCGATGTCAAACCCAGGTAAGGTTCTTCGTGTAGCCTCGAATTAAACCACACGCTCCGCTGCTTGTGCGGGCCCCCGTCAATTCCTTTGAGTTTTAGCCTTGCGACCGTACTCCCCAGGCGGTGTACTTAGCGCGTTAGCTTAGACACTCCCCCTGCAGTGCAGGACGAACATCCAGTACACATCGTTTACGGCATGGACTACCGGGGTTTCTAATCCCGTTCGCTCCCCATGCTTTCGCGCCTCAGCGTCAGTTAAGGTCCAGGGTGCCGCCTTCGCCACTGGTGTTCCTCCGCATCTCTACGCATTTCACCACTACACGCGGAATTCCACACCCCTCTACCTCACTCCAGACAAGCAGTCTCAGACATCCTCTCCCGGTTTAGCCAGGGAGCTTTCATGCCTCACTTACTCCTCCGCCTGCGCGCCCTTTACGCCCAGTAATTCCGGATAACGTTTGCGTCCTACGTTTTACCGCGGCTGCTGGCACGTAGTTAGCCGACACTTTTTCCTGCGCTACCGTCATTATCGTCACGCAGAAAAGGGCTTTACGATTCGAAAACCTTCATCGCCCACGCGGCGTCGCTGCGTCAGACTTTCGTCCATTGCGCAATATCCCTCACTGCTGCCTCCCGTAGGAGTCTGGGCCGTGTCTCAGTCCCAGTGTGGGGGGCCACCCTCTCAGGCCCCCTACCCGTCGTCGCCTTGGTGCGCCGTTACCGCGCCAACTAGCTGATGGGCCGCAGCCCCCTCCCAAAGCACCTCAGTCTTTTCTCACAGCCCTCTATAGACTGTGAGCTTATGCAGTATTAGCCCACGTTTCCGCAGGTTGTCCCGCTCTCTGGGGCAGGTAAGCTACGTGTTACGCACCCGTGCGCCACTCTCCGCCCAATCGAAATCGGGCTTCCCGTTCGACTTGCATGTGTTAGGCACGCCGCCAACGTTCATCCTGAGCCAGGATCAAACTCGCCGTATGTGTCTTTCTTTGTCTGTCTTTTTGCCACAGACTTGCCTTTAACGGTCTTGCTCGCACGTCTTCCGTCTACCACTATCCTGTTGTCCAACTGCATCCACCTCATCCCTGAGGGGTCCCACTAGCTTAGCAAAGCACTCCGCGCCCTGTCAACTCCCACTTTTCCCACTTCTTACCCAATTTCGTGGGATTTCAATGCGAGTGCAGGTTGTTACGGATTATGCAATTGTACCAAGCTGCGGGATCGAACTTGAGGCAGTATAACAGAATTTCAGGGCACGTCAAGAGTTGTCGCTGTGACTTTGTGCAACTTGATGCGCCGCCTCATATTCCTCCGAATCCTGCCCCGAAAGCGCGGCGTCAATCTCCACTGCCAGACGCTCGAAAGTCTCATCAGGGATGGATCCCTGGCGGCGTAGATCCAGCAGGACTCCGCGCTGCGCCCGCAGCATTTCGCCCCGCGCCACATTCAGTTCGAAATCGGCCAGTTCAGGGTGTTCGTCCAGCAGCGTGCGCAGATCCTGCGTCCGGGCGCTTATCCGCTCGGTCAGCCGCGTGCCGAGTTCCTCCCAGGCATAGGACGATATGACGCCGCGCCGGTGCAGGTCCCGCAGATAAGTTTCCGATTCTTGGACCATTACCAGCCGCGCGCGCAATTCGTCATAGTGATCCAGTAGCTTATTGCGGTTCACGATCCCCAGGCGGCGCAGCAGGGGGCCGATGGTTGGCCCCTGGACAAAGAGGGTAAACAGCACCACCCCGAAGGCCAGCGTCGTCAGGAACTGGCGATCTGTCAGGGCAAAGGGCAGGCTGAGCACCAGCGCCAGGCTGATGGCGCCGCGCAAGCCGCCCCAGGCCAGCACATGCTGCCAGCTAAAGGGCAGAGAATTGAACGTCCGGTTGACGATCCAACTGCCGACATAGACCACCAGGATGCGCGCCAGAATCACGGCTACGATGGCCCCAAGAATCGCCTGCCAGTTTTCCAGCAGGGCGGAGACATTAATCTCAAAGCCGATAAGGAAGAAGAGCAGGGAGTTCGCCAAAAAGGCCATGTATTCCCAGAAGCTGTTGAGCACGATGCGCGTCGTCGGTGACATCCCGCTGTTACTGCGCTGGCCGTTGATGATGCCCGCTGCCACCACCGCCAGCACGCCGCTGAACTGGAAGCGCTCAGCGACCAGATAAACGCCGAAAGCCAGCACGGTCGTCAGGGTGGTCTCAATCAGGTGATTATCCACGCGCGCGATCAGCCACGCGACCGCCCAACCCAGCGTGACGCCGACGAAGATGCCGCCAACGACCACCTGGATGAAATCCAGCACGGCCTGGACCGCGTGAAGCTGACCGGTCAGGGCGACGCCCAGCACGACATGAAAGACGATGATGGCGGTGCCGTCGTTGAAGAGGCTTTCACCTTCGACCAGTACAGCCAGTCGCTTCGGCACGCCCAGCGTGCGAAACAGGCTGATGACCGCCACCGGATCAGTCGCCGCGATCAAGGCGCCGAATACCAGTGCCACCGGCAGAGTCAGGCCGGTCGTCCCGGCCACGATGAAGCCTACGACCAGCATGGTCACGACTACGCCCGGCACGGCAAAGATCAGGATCGCCAGGAAATTACGCTTCAGTTCGTCGTAGCTAAGGTTGAAGGCCGCTTCGAAGATCAGCGGTGGCACAAAAAGGGCCAGAATCAGTTCGGGGGTAAGCTCAATCTCGATAGGGCCGACGATTTCGGTCAGCGCCGGCTGAACAAGGCCGATCAGCAGACCGACTCCCACCAGCGCCACCGTATAGGGGACGCGAAGACGCTGAACTGCGATGGCGACCAGTGAGATCACCAACAGCATTTCGATGACCAGGGTTTCAATTTGTACGAGATCTTCGCTCACGGCATCTCCGACGTGCAATTTTTCAGGTGTGTAAGGGCTGGAAACCGCGAGGGCTTATTTCAGACGCTGGAATCAGAACTCGCTGCGGCCCTGTAAAGCGCGGGTCAGCGTCACCGGATCGACGTATTCCAGGTCGCCGCCCACCGGCAGCCCGCGCGCCAGCCGCGTCAGCTTGACGCCTTTGGGTTTCAACTCGCGCTCGATATACATCGCCGTCGCGTCGCCTTCCATGCCGGGGTTGGTGGCGATGATGACCTCCAGAATCTGCTGGTCATCCACACGCTTCGCCAGTTCACGGATTCGCAGGTCATCCGGGCCGATATTATTGACCGGTGAGATGGCCCCGTGCAGCACATGATACTTGCCCTGATAGATGCCGGTGCGCTCCAACGCTAGCACGTCCAGCGGCTCCTCGACCACCGCGACGGTGTTGGAGTCGCGTTTCGAATCCGCGCAAATCTCGCAGGGATCCTCGACCGTGATGTTATAGCAGACGCTGCAAAAGGTGGTCGAGGTCTTCAAGGCTTGCAGGGCGTCCGCCAGGCTCAGGCTGATCTCATCCGGCGCGCGCAGCAGAAAATAGGTCAGGCGCGCGGCAGTTTTCGGGCCGATCCCCGGCAGTCGGGCGAAGGCATCGGTCAGTTTGGTGACGGGTTCCGGGACGGCTTTACTCATCGGCCCTCGCTAACCCAGTAAACCGCCCAGGCCCGGCATGTTGCCCAGGCCGCCTGTGATCGATTCCATCTTTTCAGCCGCCATGATCTGGCTCTGTTCCACCGCCTGATTCATCGCGGCGACCAGCAAATCCTGCAAATCGGTCAGCCATTCCTCGTCTTCGAGGTCCACTGCTTCCGGCTTGATCGTGATCGACTGCACGCGCTGGTGGCCTGTGATGACGACCGACACCGCACCGCCGCCGACCGAGACTTCGACCGTCTCAGTTTCCAGTGAGGTCTGTGCGGCTTCCATATCTTCCTGCATCTTCTGAATCTGGCGCAGCATAGCTTGCTGAGATGGGCGCTTGGGCATTTTCTGAGTCTCCTTAGTTCCGCTCGTCCTGGGTATAGGGGCTTGCTTCGCCGCCAAGTTCTAATCCCTTTGCGATTACCGGGTCATCCGTGTCGATCTGAGATCGCGTCTCGGATTCCGCCAGCACCACCTGCACGCGCAGCGGCATCTCATGCACGGTGGATAGGGCCTGTTCCAGCAATTCGCGCCGGTCGTTGAGCTTTTCCATAAATACACTGTTGGGCACGCTGACAATCACCGTGCTGCCTTCGACGCTTTCGACCTTGGCGTAGTCCATCAAGGGAGCGACCAGCTTATCGATCTTGCGAGCCGCCTGCTGCGCCTCGGTCCAGCGGGAATGGACGGTAGCGGCGGCCACCTGGGCCGGGGCACCGTCAGATGTTTTCGCCGCCGGACTGGGGGCAGACGGGGAGGGTGCTTGAGGCCGGGACGCTGTGTTTGGCGCGGGCTGGGGTGGTGGTGTGTAATGGGCGTCCGGGCTGTCAATGCTCTCCACCAGGGCCAGCTCCAGCGCAAGCTGCGGCTGCCAGCCGCCCCGGTAATCGTTCACCGCCGTGTTGAAGGACCGCAGCGCGTGCAGTAAAGCTGCCCGGCTGATGGCCCCTGCTTGTTCCTGATATAGGGCGCGATCTTCCTGTGCGGCTTCGACCAGGTCGATACTGGCCGTCTGCGTCAGCAGGATCGCCCGCAGATGCTCGATAACCTGCTGGCCGAACTGCTGCGGATCGCTGCCGGCATCCACCGCCTGGGCGATGACTTCCAGGCCCCCGGCGGCATCCTGCGCGATCAACGCCGCGACCAGATCCCGCACGGCACTGCTACTGGCCGTACCCAGCACCTGCTGCGCCAGATCCAGCGTGATGTGTTCATCCGGGTCGGTCACGATCTGATCCAGCAGGCTGATGCTGTCGCGCACGCTGCCAGTGCCCTCACGGGCGATCAATTCCAGCGCGTCGCGGTCTACGTGCAGTCCTTCCGCCTCGACAATTTCCTGAAGCCGGTCGGCTACCTGCGACATCGGCACGCGCCGGAACTCAAAGGCCAGGCAGCGGCTCTTGATGGTCGCCGGGACCTTGTCGATCTCGGTGGTCGCCAGCACAAAAACGGCATGTTCTGGCGGTTCTTCCAGAGTCTTCAGCAAGGCGTCGAAGGCGCTGCCGGAAAAGCGGTGGACTTCGTCGATAATGTAGACCTTGTAGCGACCCTCGCTGGGGGAGAAGGCGATCTTCTCACGCAGATCACGCACGTCATCAACACCGGTATGCGTCGCTGCGTCGATTTCGATCAGGTCCAGAAAGCGCCCTTCGTTGACCGCGACACAGGCCGCGCATTCATTGCAGGGCCGCTGCGCCGGGTCCTCATGCAGGCAGTTGATCGCTTTGGCGAGCAAGCGGGCGTTGGTGGTTTTGCCGGTGCCGCGCGGGCCGCTAAACAGATAGGCATGGCGAATCCGGCCCGTTTTGAGAGAGTTGCGCAGGGTGCGCGTGACATGTTCCTGCCCGATGACCTCTTCGAAACGCATCGGTCGCCAGGCCAGATATAGGGCTTGTTTGGGCACCGACCAGAACTCCTCTAACTCTCCGCTGAGTGTACCACCCGGCGATAGGGCAATCAAGCAGTAAACAGGTCCGGGTCGTGGGCCGGGCGGCTGATCTGCCGGGCTGATGCGGTAAATCTGTGGATTAGATGAATGCCAGAAGTTGAACTTGACCTATCTTGCACGGAAGGTGATATAATAAGTTCGCCTGGTCAAAGTTAAAGGATTACTGCATGAACCTCGGACCAACTGAACTAATCATTATTCTCATCATCGTGCTGCTGCTGTTTGGTGTGGGGCGCGTGTCCCGCATCGGCGGTGAACTGGGCAGTGCGGTTGCCAACTTCCGCAAAGGGCTGGAAGAAGGCGCGAAGAAGCCTACGGAAGAACTCCTCGTCCGACGAGAGTTAACCCCGGTTTTCGCGGCTGTCCTGGAGCTTTTGCAGTTCCCGCTCGACGTCAAAGAGCGCGCGCTGTGGGAATCCAGGCGGCACTTTGAGATTGTAACGCAAGATTTCGCGGTTCAGTTTGGCCCCTAATTCTGCGTAAGACTGCTGCGTCCGTCGCCAGGTCAGTTGGGCTTTCTGGCGGCGGTCGTTGTCGTTAGCGCGGTCTGCATCCCCCAATACGCCCTGATAAGCTCGCAGTCCCCGGCGCATCGTCTTGATGAGCCGTTCCTGCATCACGTCAATGTCCTTCGCCATCATGATCCATTCCGGGACCAGATCATGCTCCTTGAGCAGGCGGTGCGCCATGCGCAGCTCTTCCGGGATATGCGATTCGTCTTCGAACTGGAGCGGCTTGCCCGTGCCGGGAAGCCTGTCGAATGCCCCCTCGTTCTGCGCGTTTTCCAGCAATTGATCGACCAGGGAACGCCATTGCTGAGTCATAGATTTTCTCGCACTTGTGAAATTTAGTACATTTTATGAGATTCGGCAGCGCGAGTCAACTAAACCCGTGCGAGCAGGAGATCGGCAACTTCTTGCGGATGCGTTTGCCAGACACTGCCGTGCTCGGCGGCAATATAGTGATATTGCCAGTCCGGATTCCCGCTGGCCGCCTGGGCCGCCGCCATAATCGGCGCGACAATGGGCCGCATCTCATCGAGAACGGTGGTGCAGTGGATAAAGGTGCGCGGCAAAGCAGCAGATCGTGGGTTTTGCAGATGCAGCGCGTCATAAGCGGGCTTTAAGGGCTGCGGGACACGCCGGTCAGCGTCGGGCGGACTATGCGGGATCAACCAGCCATCGCCATAAGCATCAGCCGCCTGCTTCATCCAGCCCATGACTTCATCGCCTAGCACGTCCGCCAGGGATTGGCCGTCTTGCGGCACATAAGCATCCAGATAGATGAGGTGCCGGATCCGTTCCGGGATAGCTTCGGCCACACCGGCGATGACCATCCCGCTGTAACTGTAGCCCATCAGAATCGCATCCTGAATTTGCTCGAACACCAGCGTGTTCACAATATCCTGAATGTGTGTCTTGAGATCGACTGCCGGTGAGGCGAGATGAACCCGCTCACCCAGGCCGGTCAACGTGGGGCGGTATACCTTGTGACCGGCTTTTTCCAGGAGGTCGCCGACCGTTTGCCACTGCCAACCGCCCGCCCAACCCCCGTGTAGAAGAACGTATGTCGTCATCAGTTCCCAGAGAGCTGAACCGGTGTGTCCAGGCGCAGGGTCGCCTGTACGTCACCATCGGCGTTGGCGAGCGTCACGGTGTCCCCGGCCTCGCCCCAGACGGCAGCGCTGCGGCCCCAGTAGAGCGCAATCGGCGTGTTGGTGCCGCGCCTGGTGTAGACCGTCACCAGCCCATTGGTGAACAGTTGCAGTTCGGGGAAGGTGAAGACGTTGCCTGTCGAATCGGTCAGTGTCCAGCCGGTCAGGTTGACCACACCGCCGGTATTGCGAATCTCGATGCCTTCAGCGGTGATGTCGCCTGCGCTGATAACGCGCGAGATCTCCACCTGCGCATTGACCGCTGTCGGCGGCAGGGTGATCGTCGGCGCAACCGTTGGCTCCTCGGTGACTTCCTGGGTCGCTTCAGCGACTTCGGCGGTCGGCGTTCCGGGGCCGACCTCTTCACCTGAGCCGGTGGCGACTGCCGCGACCTGGGCTGGTGTCAGCGGGCAGGTATCAAGCGGGATGATGAGGATGTCGCCAATATCGAGGAAACGGGCCGAATCTTCATCCAGACCGTTGATCTCCATCAGGTCAAAGACGCTCACGCCGTATTGTTCGGCCACCAGGCCGGGATATTCGCCTTCGGCCATCACATGCACCACACAGCCTTCCGGCAGGGCGGCAACGGTGGCCTGCAAGATCGAATCGCCGTCCAGAATGGCTGGATCAATTGTCGGAGCAGGGGGCAAGGTGGCCGCCACCTCGGTCTCGTCGATAATGCCTGTGGGCAGCGCGCCAATCGAGCCGGGCTGCGGCGTAGCAGTGATGACCGTCACCATTGGTTCCTGGTTGGGGTTCGGGGTAGCCGTAATCAGAATTTCGACCGTGACGGGAACAATCCGGGGACTCTGCGCGCTGCTGTCCAGATTGCGCGGGTCGGTCAAGCGCCCGACGATGAAACCGAAGCCAGCCATAACTACAATCGTTCCTATTAAAACCAGCACACGGCGCATAGCCTGACCCTCGCGTTTGCGGAAGCAATCTTGCCGCACATATTAGCACAGGCCCGGTGCCGGGGCAAAGCACAAGGTTGGGGCCGGGTTTGTTCAGGCCATGATCTGGCCGAAGGCAATATCGTAGCCATCCAGGTCCTGGACGCCGAACTCCTTGACGCCATAGGCCTTCATGCCCAGCGTGTAGTCGATAATCGCGCCCCGTGCCTGGAAGTCCCGGTAAATCGCCTCGACGTCATCGACCCAGAAATACAGGTTCCACATCTGGCTGACCACCTGCCAATGGGGCTTGATGCTGGCCGGGTCGCCGGTTTGCGAAAGCATCAGCGAGTAACCGTCACGCTCTAATATGACGAAATTCGGCGGTTCACCCCAGAAGCGGGTATAGCTGAAGCCCAATTTGTCGCGGTAGTAATTCGCCGCCGCGACCACGTCCTTAACCAGTAGTACCGCTGCACTGCCCGTGAATGTCGCCATATGATCTCCTGGATAGAATATATGTTCTTATTGTACTGTGGCATCCTGCTTGTGACCATTCCTTATTGAAGGCCAGACTCTCAGGGGCTATACTACGGGCACAGCGACATGAGGCAATGTGAATGCCATACATGATCGACGGACACAATCTCATCGGACAGCTGCGCGACATTGCGCTGGACGATGAGAACGATGAGGCGCTGCTGGTACAAAAGCTGATCGCATTCGTTGCGCGGACGCGTAAGCGCTGCGTGGTCGTATTTGATTACGGGCTGCCGGGCGGCAAATCGCGCATGTCCACCCGCGACGTACAGGTCGTCTTCGCCTCACAGCGTTCCTCGGCTGACCGGGTGATTCTGGAACGCATCGGCAAGCTCAAAGACCCGCGCAACTGGACGGTCGTGTCTTCGGATAACGAAGTGCAGGAGGCGGCTCGCGCCCGCAAGCTGCAAGTCCTCACCAGCCTGGAGTTCAGCGAGCTGCTGCGCTCACCGCCCGCGCCAGAGATCGACGAAGGTGAGGCGGAAAACGTCAATCTTTCGGCGGATGAGGTTGACGAGTGGATGGACTTCTTCCGCAGCGGCGGCCAAAACTAAGTGTTTACGCTCGATAGCGAGCAATGCTATACTGAGGGAGATCATGGCCCATAAATACGATCACTTGCGCAAAAAAGCCATCGTGCTGCGCAGTGAGCGAGCCATGACCCTGGACGAGATCGTTGACTGTCTGAGTTTGCCCAAAACGACGGTTTACTCGTGGATCAAAGACATTCCGATCCCACAAACCGAGAAACAGACAGCAGCGCAGCGCCAAAAAGCGCAGAAAGTCCGCGAGAAATATGCGGCTCTGCGCGACGCAGCTTACCAACAGGGATGGAACGAAGCGCCCACACTGCTTCAGGACCTCAGCTTTCGGGACTTTGTGGTCCTCTATATGGCCGAAGGATTTAAGCGCAATCGCAACAGTGTCGCGTTTTGCAATTCAAATGCCGAAATGATTTGCCTGGCGCACCGCTGGATTGTGAAGTTGACATGCAACAAAATCGACTATCAGTTGCAGTGCCATGTAGATCACGACGAGGCTGAACTACAAGCCTATTGGGGAAAGTTACTGTCCGTGACGCCGAGCGACATCAAAGTCATTCGGAAGTCTAACAGTGGCAAGCTTAGCGGGCGACAGTTTCGTTCTGTTTATGGGGTTTTCACGGTGCGGACGGGGGATACCTATCTGCGCACACGATTGGAAGCGTGGATGAATTACGTGAAAGCTCAATGGAAATCAGGAAGTGACGGGGTGTAGCGAAGCCCGGTTATCGCGCTGCGTTTGGGACGCAGAGATCCCCGGTTCGAATCCGGGCACCCCGACTTTGCGGGTATGGTGTAACGGTAGCACATGACCCTTCCAAGGTCCTAGCACGGGTTCGAGTCCCGTTACCCGCTTAAACACAAACTTACATGGGACCATAGCTCAAAGGCAGAGCTCCCGGCTCATAACTGGTTGGTTCCTGGTTCGAATCCAGGTGGTCCCACTCAAGACAGCGGCAGAGGCCGTTGTCTTTTGTTTGTGGACGCAGCGCCACCTACGTTTTATAATGCCTGCGGAATCAATCATACAAGCACTCCATTGAGGCACTATGCCAGACGAAACCCCTCGTGCGCTGGCTCTGGTTGGAATGCCAGGGTCCGGCAAAACGCTGTGCGCCATGCACCTGAAATCACGCGGCTTCGCCCACTTTCGCTTCGGCGGTATCGTCGAAGATGAAGTCCGGCGGCGCGGTCTGGTGGTCAACCCTGCCAACGAACGCGAGGTCCGCGAAGACCTGCGTGCCCACGAAGGCATGAATGCCATCGCCATCCGCGCGCTGCCGCATCTCAAAGCCGCGCTGGTCTCGCACCGCTGTCTCGTCATCGACGGACTCTATGGTTTTGGCGAGTACAAGCTGCTCCATGCCGAGCTGGGCGCGTCGATGGTGGTCGTCGCCATCGTCAGCAGCCGTCACCTGCGCTATCAACGCCTGGCGCAGCGTGCCGACCGGCCCCTGTCACCGGAAGAGGCCGAAGCACGCGACGAGCGCGAGATCGACACCCTGGAAAAAGGCGGCCCCATCGCCATCGCCGATTACACCCTGGTCAATGACGGCGGGTTCTGAGGACTTGCTGCGGGCGCTGGATGCCCTGACGGCCCGGCTGAGCTTCTATCCTTGAGGCGTGCAAACTCTCTAACTGAGATTGAATGAGCGTACCGAGGGTGCCCGCCGTCATGTCGGTGAGATCCGTGACCGGTGCGTCGGAGGGCAGGTCGCGCAGCAGGTCGCGCGCGCTTTGCCAGAAGCGGACGGCCAGACGGTTGCGTCCAGTACTGGCGTAGAGATTCCCCAGCATAACGGTCGCCAGAGGATGGTCGCGCTGGCAGTAGAGGGCGGCTCGCAGCGACTTTTCTGCCTCCTCCGGCTGGCCTGCCTCCAGATACAGAGTCGCGCGCAGGTAATGCGCATCGCTTTGCAGACTGTCCTGATTCAGTACGGTGTCCAACTGGGCATGGGCTTCGGCGGCAGCCTGCCGTGAGGCGAGAATGTAGACCAGCAGAATCCGTGCCGGGATGAAATCGGGCTGTTCCATCAGCAGACGATCCAGCAGGATCTCGGCCTCGTCCAACTGCTTGGCGCGCACACTGGCAAGGGCGGTCTGATAGGCCAGCGAGGGCATCAGCAGCGTATCGGATTGATCGATCACATGCGGTATGGGGCGGTTATGGCGGATGATAGGCTGCCAGCGCGCGTCTACCGGCTTCTGATAATAGACCAGGTCGGGCAGCACCTGCGTGATCCAGCGCTCCCGCTGGCTGCGAATCGCCTCTGAGGACCCCAGCAGCAGCCAGCCGCCGGGATTCAACGCCTTATAAAAGCGATCTTCCAGCGCGCCAATCTGCTCGCGCGAGAGGTAGATCAGGACGTTGCGGCAGAGGATCAAATCACACTGAGTCATGGGCGGAGTATGCAGCAGGCTGGCCTGTTGAAACGTCACCATGTCGCGCAGGACAGGCTTGATGCGCCAGCCACCCGGTTCGCGCACGAAAAAGCGCGACTGGTAATCCGCCGCAGGCTGCCGGAAGGCCCAATCGCGGTAGGAGCCTTCGCGTGCCTGGGCCAGCGCCTGGGCGTTGATGTCCGTACCGATCAGCATAATGCTCCAATCGGGCAGGTCGGGCAGAATATCCAGCAGGGTCATGGCGAGCGAATAGGGTTCTTCGCCGGTGGCGCAGCCTGCGCACCAGATGCGCAGCTCGTAGCGATGCTCCTGCCGCCGCCGCCGGATGAACTCTGGCAGCAGACTGCTGCGCAGCAGTTTGAAGCTGGCCTCGTCGCGGAAGAAATAGGTTTCGCCGATGGTCAGTGCCTGAATCACCGTCTGCCAGGCGGGGTCGAACAACTTCCCCAGCCGGAGCGTCTGGTAGAAGCTGACCAGGTCGCCGCCCGAAAGCTGGGTCAGCAGGTTCTCCAGGTCCGTCTCGGCGCGGGTACGCGCAGAGAGGCCGGTGCGTTCTTCGATGAGGCGGCTGAATTGTTCAAGAATCATGGTGGAGATTATACTACCTGTAGGGCTGGTGGTGACAAGCGGTCTTTTCATTATATCATGCAGAGCCGATGCCAGCCGTTGAGGTAGGATGCCTGTTAAGACGAAGCCGGTCCTAAATTGACAGAGCACCGCCCAGTCTCTATACTCCCTGCCAGATAAGGTTTTCGGAGAAATGATTGTGCCCCGCTTCCCGGTGATTGTCTTACTGACCCTGCTGCTGCTTGGCATCGGGGCCAGTCTGGCGCAGAATTCGGTCCAATCTCAACGCGGCGACCCGCCCAACGCGGCCCTCATCACCATCTCGCCGCCCAACGACAGCGGCATCGTCACCATTTCCGGTGCGGCAGGGTCAGTGTTTCCAGGGGCACAGGTCGCAATCCGCAATCTCTACACCGAGGCGATGGTTTATGCCCAGGCAGGGTTGAGCGGGACCTTCAGCGCCGATATTTTCGGCCCTGGCAACACACCCTTCTGGATCAGCCCGGCGGTTTCGATCCCGACCGATATCCGCAACCGGCCCGGCTCGCTGCCCGGTGGGCCGGGGACGATCATCTACGGTACCTCGTCCCGCTCTGCCACAGGCACGCTGCCGGTGACTCAGTTGATTATCGACGGCCAGTTGGCCGATTGGGCGGCATACCCGCAGGCCCGACTGCTGAGTGAAGTCTATGGGCTGCACAACAGCGAGTCGCTCTACATTGCTTTCGACGGCGCGCCCGATACCTATTGGAAGCTGCGCGTTACCTTCACACTGGAAGGGGCGACTTACGAACTGCTGCTCGACCCGCGTCTGCCGCAGGAAGCGGCTACCTGGAAGCGCACGAAGCCAACCCCGCAGGATCTGGGCGTGCTGGCGGTCAGCACCACGCAGAACGGCAGCATCATTGAACTGCGCATCCCCTGGGAAGCGCTGCGGGCGCTGCTGGGCACGACACTGGAATCGAGCACGCTGGAACAACTGGACTTTCTCGACGTAGAAGGCGGCGTGCTGCAATCGCTGGTAGTGGCGCAGACTTTGCCCGCCGTAGACGAGATCGACGGCCTGGTGATCGCGCCGGAGGAGCAGCTTGACGACCCGGTCGCCTTCACCATCTCCGGTCCGGTGGCGCAGGGCGCTGCCTACTGGCACGCACCGGGACGCATCAACAGGCTTGATTTCATGCCCGGCGACCATCTGCGGCTGCAACTCGATGTCACGCTGATGGCCCCCGACATGCCCGACGATCTGGTCGGCCTGGATATGATCGGGACGCTGTCGCTACAGCCGTTGAACGACGCCGAAGGCTATCCGGTATCCGGTGGCATTAACAGTAATAACGGCTGGTCGATGATCGAGACGCCGAGCGGTCTGGCGATTGATAATCTGCGCAGCGATTTCCTGCTGGGCGAGACACGCCGCCCGGCTTCACAGGTGCTGCGCCAGGGCGACCAGCTCATCTTCGGCCTGGATTTTGACCTGACTCTGCCAGAGGACCTGCCGAGCGGCTCCTACGGCCTGATGTTCCAGGGTATGGGACAGATCGGCGACGATGCGCCCTTCCGCTGGGAGGACAGCAGCGTGCTGGGGAGCGGGCAGGGCGTCGCACGGGTGCAGGTGAACCGCCTGCCCTTGGTGCTCAACGTGGGTGAAATATCCGCTCAGCGTCACCTGATCTGGAGCCTGTTCCAGGATCAGCCCAGCGATGGCAGCCGGGGCGTGCTGTCGCAGGAGGATCAGGCCCGTGTGGCGCTCTCGAACCGCGTCCGCTATAACAGCCCGACCTATATCCTGCCGCCTTATACCGACCCGACCGACCACAAGCTGCGCGATTATCCGCTGGAACCCTACGTCATCAACCAGCTTCCCAACGCCTATGACAGTTCCACCGCGCCGCTGATCCCCTTCTCGCTGCCGGGCGGCCAGCTCAGCGTGCGGGTCACGCGCCCGGATGGCACGATGGACGACCTGGGTCAGGTGCCCATCACGCAGAACCGGCTCTCGACCGATGAGATGGATGAGCGGCAGTTGTTCGGCGCAGAATCGCAGGTGGATGTCTACCGGCTGACGACTTTGAACCCGCAGTTCCGTAATTACCAGTTCGACCAGTACGGCACTTATTCCATCAAGATGCAGGGCAGCGTCGAAGACCTGTGGGGCAACCGCTACGAGGGCGGCGGGACCTATGAAGTCGTGGTCGCCGAACTGCTGGATATGCAGCCGGGTGTGCTTTCCGGGACGCCTTTCGAAGTGGGCGACATGTTCTATCCTGGCCTGGAAGTCTCACCGGGCGCGGCGGCGGATGTGACCGTCACGGCGCGTATTTACCCGCTGGACGGCAGCCCGATGATCGAACATGAGATCACGGGCAAGACCAACGATTACGGCTACTTTGCGCCCGAAGGCGAAACCTTCAGCTTCGATGTGCCGGGCGAATACGTGGTCGATTACGAAGCTCGCTACACCGATTCGGCAGGGCGGCTGTGGGCAGGCAGTCTGCGCAGCGCCGGGGTGATCGCCTCGCCGGATGGGGCTTTCATCCTGCACGGACGGCGCGGGCTGGACGGTTACACGCCGGATATTGTCCCGGCCTGGTTCACCACCAAACGCTACGGCCCGGCGGATGGTATCTTCCACCTGAACTTCCCCTACCAGCGCGGCGATTTGCTGTGGTACACGGCGGGCAGCAGCAACACGGTTCAACCCGGTCTGAGCGTACAGGACATTGCGGGCGATTATTCGAGTTGGTTGAGCGAACGTGAACCGGTGGACCGTCAGGCGGCGCGGGCTGAACTGCCGCTGGACAACGTGCCGGGCACGGATTCTGAGATTTATAGCTATCTCAGCGCGGTGCGACCGGGCCTGACCGTGCGTCAGTTTGTGCAGGGGTCGGATGATCCCACACTGCCGCTGTACTGGGATATGGAGGATCCGTATAACCAGCAGATCGGCTCCGGCCTGAACGGCGACCTGCCTGGCGATTACGTCTTCCTCTTTGGCGGGGCCATCGTGCGCAACGCCGGGACGACGGAGGCGGCAATTTACGCTTCCAGCGGCATCGCCACCGACGAACATGATCCCTGGGGCGCGCGCGTCATGCCGCCTTACCGGGGGGAAGCCGGGACAGCCGACGGCGGCCCGATCCTGACACTGCGCGGCAATGAGGTTGAGATGTTCTTCCACCCGACCAGCATCCGCCCCGGCCAGATTTTGCAGCAGGGCGACACCCTGGCCCTGGCGGGACAGATCGCGCCGACGCTGGATTCGATGATAGACGTCACCATCACCGGCCCGGACGGCAGCGAGCACAGCTTCAGCGGCCAGGCTAACGCCATCGGCTACTTTTATGATCCGGCTCAGGATCTGCTGCTCGATCAACCGGGCATCTGGACGGTCAAGGTCAAGGTATGGCACGAAGGCTGGACCTCGGCGGGGCCGGTTCACGAACCCTATCCGCAGGGTGGGATGCTGGGCAGCGCCGACGGCAGTTTCGCCGTCTATGTCATGCCGCCCAACGGCGAGGCCCTTCAGTGGAACGATACGCGCGAGGATTTCAGCATTCCAGGGGCCATCCCCTACAATTTCAACTTCCGCATTCCTTCGGATTGGACCAACGTGACTGTGCATCATACCGTGACCAACCCGGCCTATATCCTGCAAGACGGCCCGATTACGCCCAGCGGCGTGTCCTTCAGCTACCAGTACAACCCGACCAACCTGAACGCTGCCTTTCCGAACCTGGAGGTGGATGCCCGGCTGGAGGGGGCGGCAGCGGCGGACCCGGTCGTGCTGACCTTTGCCGTGACCGGCACCGATGCCGATGGGCACTTCCAGATGCGCAGCCGCATGTTTACTATCTTCTATGATCGTCTGATTAGCCTGGAGGCCGGATCGTGATTAAGCGGATATGGCTGCTTTCGCTACTTATCCTCTTGCTGATTGCGCCGGTGCTGCGGGCACAGGTCCCGGATCCCACGCCGCTGCCGCTTTATGCACTGCCGGATGCGCGCACTGTGCGCACCTATACCAGCAGTACGATGGCGATGACCTCCACTGGCAGCTATCTGGTCGCGGCCAATATGCTCAACAACACCATCTCTTTCGCCAATGTGCTGATCCCGACTGCGGCCAGCTTTGTGGCTGAGGTCCCGGTCGGGCCGGACCCGCGCAGTGTGGCGATCACGCCCGATAACAACAAGGTGCTGGTGGTGCTGCGCGGCACGGACAGCCTGGTTGTGCTCGATTTTCTCAGCCATGAGGTGCTGGCGACGGTGCCGCTGGGCGGAGCGCTGGCCTATCATGTTGTGGCCGACCGCAATGACCGTGCGCTGGTCTCGCTGCAGGGCAGCAACGAGATCGTCGAAGTCGACCTGGATACCTACACCATCTCGCGGCGGATGTCCGTCCCGCCGGGTCCGGCAGGGCTGGCCGTCTGGGGCGAATTTCTGTACATCACCCACTTCTGGAGCGGCGACATCAGCCTGCTCTACCTGCCGCAGGGCAAGGTGGTGCGGGTGGTCAGCACGGGTGAGGATACCGGCATCTCGCAGGCGCTGGACATCGACGTCGCGCGCGGGCTGGCTTATCTGCCGCAGACGCGCGCCAATACGCAGGCCCGGCATCTGACCTTCGATACAACCGTGTTTCCGGTGGTGAACGTGCTGGACCTGCGCGATCTGACGATGGCGACACGCGAGCGCATCGCCCTCAGCGCGGTGGATCGTCCGGTGAACATGCCTTTTGGCGTGGTGGTGGATCGCTTCCGCAACTGGCTATACGTCGCCAACGCGGGCAGCGACGACGTCTCGGTGATCGACCTGGATACCGGGCTGGCGCGGGCCAACATTCCGGTCGGCTCCAATCCGCGCGGCCTGCTGCTCAACCGCGATAACACCTACCTCTTCGTCCATAACGTTATCGACGGCTCGCTGACCATTGTGGAGACCGCGAATCTGACCGCCATTGACGTGCTGCCGATCAGCAATCCGGTCGTCTCGAACGATATTATCGTCGGCGCGCAGCTTTTCCACAGTGCGTCCGACCCGCGCCTGAGCGAAGATCGCTGGATTAGCTGTGCGACCTGCCATTTCGATGGGCAGCCGGATGGCCGCACCTGGTACGGCCTGACCGGGGACGCCCGCAACACGCCGCCGCTGTATAATCTGATCGAGACCGCGCCCTATACCTGGACCGGCAGTTGGGACGAACTGCAAGACGTGGAGTTGAAGATCCGCAGTTTACAGGTCGGTACCGGCCTGATTGAGGATTACCCGGTGTCCCCCGCTGACGGTCCGCCGCACGCGGGCCTGTCCTTTGATCTGGACCTGCTGGCAGCCTATCTGCTGACGCTGGCCCCGCCTGAGAACCCCAATACCGTCGCGCCGGAGCTTTCCGAACGCGGCAGGGCCGTGTTTCGAGGCGCAGGGCTGCGCGGTCTGTCATCCTGGCCCCTCCGGGACCGATTTGCAGCAGCACGACGTCGGCACCGGCCCCCGCAACGACGATGGCAGCAGGCATCGCGTATGATACGCCCTCGCTGCGCTATCTGTGGTTGAGCGCGCCCTATTTCCACGATGGTTCGGCAGCCACGCTGCGCGACGTCTTTGCCCAGCCCGGCACGCATCAGTTAAGCATTGAGCAGAGCGATATGGATGCCCTGATCGCCTACCTGATGACCTGGCCCTAAAGATCGCACTTGAAATCACCCTGCTGAATCAGCTATTATTATTTATGATATTGGTTATAAAAATTCGATAAGTCCATGTCCTCAGCAGCGCGATGCAAGAATACCTGGCAGAAGCCTACCGTATTGCTTACTACCAGAATGGAGACGAATTCGTTTCGACTTCGGCCCTGGCAGACGTGATGCACGTCTCCGCCCCGGCGGTCACGCGCATGGTTCAGCGTCTGAAAAAGGCCGGGTACCTCGAACACGAACCCTATAAGGGCGTCGCCCTGACACCCGAAGGTGAACGGGAGGCGCTGGACAGCATCCGGCGGCACCGGCTGGTCGAGCGTTTCCTGGTCGATGTGATGCAATTCGGCTGGCACGAGGTCCACGATGCAGCCGACGAACTGGGCGTAGTCATCAGCGATACGCTGGCTGACCGTATGGACGAAATGGCCGGGCACCCGCGCCGCTGCCCGCATGGCGAACCGATCCCGACCAAAGACGGTCACATGCCGCGCGTGATCGATCACCCCTTGAACGAGACCGGCGTCGGCCAGGACCTGGTCATCAGCCGCGTCAACACCCACGACTCAGATATGCTCAGCTACCTCGCCAGCCTGCATCTCAAACCAGGGACGCACTTCCGGGTGCTGGCGCGCGCGCCTTTCAACGGCCCAATTCAGGTGCAGATCGAAGGCGCGGTCCAGGTCATCGGTCACGAACTGGCCGGGGTGCTGCGGGTGAGCAGCGAGGAAGAATTCGCCCGCATTTAAGGCTTACGCCAGGCCGCCAGTGCCAGGCTGCCCCAGCCGCCAATCAGCGCCAATCCGCCAATTGGGGCCAGCGCGCCCATAAACTTCAGGTTGAAGATCGCCAGCAGATACAACGCGCCGCAGAAGAGGATCGCCCCGGCGATGAACAAGGCTCCGGCCCGGTTCAGGATGCGGCTGGGCTTGCGCTCATTGAGGATGGCGACCATCAGCAGCGCCAGCGCATGAATGAAGAGGTACTGCGTGGCGGTATCGAAACTGCTGGTCTGCCCATTGGCTTCCAGCAGGCTTTTCAGGCCATGCGCGCCAAATGCGCCCAGCCCTACGCCAATCAGGCCGAGGATCGCCGCGGTGAGGGTAAAGGTACGAGTCATCATCACCTCTTGTGACTGATTTCACAGTCTGGA
This sequence comes from uncultured Chloroflexia bacterium, assembly GCA_963772595.1. Taxonomy (GTDB): domain Bacteria; phylum Chloroflexota; class Anaerolineae; order Aggregatilineales; family Phototrophicaceae; genus CAVYXZ01. The sequence goes on from CAVYXZ010000008.1 coordinate 479,077, forward strand.
CTATAACACAGCCAGGCTGGATCAGTGATAGAATCCCATCCTGTATTTCATGCGGACTGCTCAGACAATCACATCCAGATCGCGCCCGCAGTGGATCTCGCCGTCGTAGTGCTGGCGGATTTCCGCCACCAGCGCCTCGTCGGATACGCCCCAGAACAACTGGTGGGACAGCACCAGTTTGCCCGGACTGCACCTGATTGGCAATCGCGGCCAGTTCGGTGGTCGAGGTGTGAACGGCGCGGTGATACGTTTGCCAGTCCGTGGGCTGGGCGCTGAATTGGGCTTCTGAGTAACATTCGTGGACCAGGATGTCGCAGCCCCGCGCCTGTTCGACCAGTTCATCGGTCGGGGCGGTGTCGCCGGAGATCACAATGCATGCGATCAGGGGTCGTGAATTTATAGCTGTAGGCTTCGAGACCGCCGTGTTTGGCGCGGAAGGCGCGTGAGGCTCACACGCTCATCGGCATAGATCTCCCCTGCCGCGATCTCCGTGACCTGGACCGTCAGCGGGTGATTGATCGGGGCGAGGCCATCGCGGTGTTCGGCGATGCCGGTTTCGTAGCCCGCCAGAATGTGATCGACCAGCGATTGGGTGCCTGTTGGCCCCCAGATATGCAGCGGTGCCGGACGCTCCAGCCACAGCGCGATGATGAAATCTGGCAGGCCGGTCGTGTGGTCCGGGTGCAGATGGGTCAGGAACAGGCGGGTGAGCCTGGGCGCGGCCAACGCCGAGATGCCGTTCTCGTGCTGGGCCTGGGAGAGCCGCTGCACCGTCCCGCCGCCACAGTCCACGATGTAGGGAACGTCGTCCACGATGACCGCCAGGCTCGACTGGTAACGGTCGGGGTGCAGATTGGGGTTGCCCGTGCCGAGCAGGACGAGCCGTGTTCGGCTCATGATGATACTCCCGCTGAAGCTTGCGAAGGCAGATTATAGCGCGCAGCGGGTGTTTCTCCACTATCGCCTGATTCATGACCGTCTTTGCCAAGCTGGTGTAAACTGGAACTGAGCGATGTTACAGGAACAACCGGATGGCCGAACAGAAAACAATGCAAATTGACCTGCCGATGGAGGCGATTCACGCCTTCTGCCAGCGCTGGAACATTGTCGAGTTCGCGCTCTTTGGCTCGGTACTGCGTGACGATTTCAACGACTCCAGCGACATTGACGTGCTGGTGCAGTTTCGGGAAGGTGCGCGGATGACCCTGTTCAGTCTGGCCCGTCTGACGGCTGAGCTTGAGACGCTTTTCGGTCGCAGTGTGGACGTGTTGACCCGCAAGAGCGTTGAGCAGAGTCCGAACTATATGCGACGCAAGATTATCCTTGATTCGGCTGAGGTCATTTATGCGGAGTGATGACCTGCTGATGCTGGATATGCTGCTTGCGGCGCGTAAAATTCAGCAGTTTACTTCAGACATGACTGGCAACATCTTCGCAAGTGACGAGATGGTACAGAGTGCGGTACTCCGCGAGTTCCAGGTCATCGGTGAGGCTGCGCGTCAGGTAACAGCAGCTACAAAAGCTCAACATATGGACATCGCCTGGTCCGAAATTGTCGGAATGCGCAATCAGATTATTCACGGTTACTTCAACGTAGATTCTCGATATCGTTTGGGAGACGATTCAGATTGATATTCCGGCATTGATCGCTTACTTGAAACCTATCGTACCCCCAGAAGACAAGACTTGAAGACAGGCTGCGTCTGGTCTCAGGACAGCGGCTCAGGGTATACTCGACTGGTGCTGTGTGTTCGAATGGGCCGTCTCGCAAGGGCGTTATGAGAACTCGCCGTAGGGAAGGGTCTCAGACCCCCCTCTACACATAACACGATTGATGAGCATATCCGTTTTTTCTGATAGCCGGGTGATCCTAACGCTCGGCGCATTGCCGGGCAGTGATTCTATGCAGCAACTCATAGGCGTCGATATTGGCGGCACATTCACCGACCTGGTGCTAAGCGTGGACGGACGTTTGCAGATTCACAAGCTGCTCAGCACGCCGCAGCAGCCTGCCGAGGCCATGCTGGCCGGGTTGGAAGCGGTCGGCGCAGTCCCTGGGGCGCGCATCTCGCATGGGTCAACCGTCGCCACCAACGCCATTCTGGAACGCAAAGGCGCGCGCACGGCCCTGATCACGACGCAGGGTTTCCGCGATATTCTGGCGATTGGCCGCCAGAATCGCCCGGTCCTCTATGCCTTGCAGCCGCAACTGCCGCCACCGCTGATCCCGCGCGAACGCTGCTTCGAAGTGCCTGAACGTCTCGATCACACCGGCGCGGTGCTGCTGCCGCTGGACCCGGCGGGCCTTGACGCCGTGCTGGACCAGATCGCCGCACAGCAGATCGAATCGGTGGCCGTCTGCCTGCTCTACAGCTATGTCAACCCGGCCCATGAACTGGCCGTGCGCGAGCGCATTCTCGAACGCGGCCTGCTGGAGTCCTGGCAGGTCTCGCTGTCCTGCGAGGTGCTGCCGGAGTTCCGCGAATACGAACGCGCTTCGACGGTGGCGCTGGATGCTTATGTGCGCCCGGTGATGAGCCGCTATCTGCACCAGTTGGAGAATTCGCTGCCCGATGAATCGCGGCTGCTGGTGATGAAATCTGACGGCGGCGTGGTCAGTGCGGCGACCATACGCCAGCGGGCGGTGCAGAGCGCGCTCAGCGGCCCGGCTGCCGGGGTGATCGGCGCGTTTCACATTGCCCACCTGGCCGGATACGACCATATCCTCACGCTTGGACATGGGCGGCACCTCGACCGATGTGGCGCTGTGTCCGGGGGTTCCGGCGCGCCGGGCTGAAGCCGAGATCGACGGCCTGCCGCTGCGCATTCGGCTGATCGACATCGAGACGATTGGCGCGGGTGGTGGCTCGATTGCCCGGCTGGATTCAGGCGGAGCGTTACGGGTGGGGCCAGAAAGCGCTGGGGCGGACCCCGGCCCGATCATTTACGGACGCGGCGGCAAACAGGTCACGGTCAGTGATGCCAATGCGCTGCTGGGCCGTCTGGACTCCGATCATTTCCTGGGTGGAACCATGCCGCTGGATTTGCGGCGGGCACAGGCGGGCATGAAGCTCCTCGCCAGCCGGATGCGCCTGACGATGGCCGAGGTGGCGGCGGGCATCATTGAGGTGGCGAACGTTAATATTGACCGGGCGCTGCGCCGCGTCTCGATTGCGCGCGGCTATGACCCCCGCGATTTCACGCTCATGGCCTTCGGTGGGGCCGGTCCGGTCCAGGCCTGCGCGGTGGCCGAGCGCCTGGAGATCAGCCCGTGTGCTGATCCCGCGCTATCCGGGCGTACTCTGCGCCTTTGGCCTGCTGGTGGCCGATGTGATCCGCGATTACAGCCAGACGGTCTTACAGCCGGTGACGGACGACTCCACTGAAGCCTTGCAGGAGCGCCTGGAGGCCATGATCGCTCAGGCGCGCGACGATCTGCGCGATGAGGCCATTGCCGAATCGGCCATGCGCTTTACGGCGACGGTCGATATGCGCTACGTCGGCCAATCCTTTGAACTCAGCGTCCCCGTCGGGCCGGACCTGGTGCAGGCCTTCCACGAGGCCCACAGCCGCGCTTACGGCCACGCGCTCTATACGCGCGGTGTCGAGGTGGTTAACCTGCGCTTGCAGGCGGTCGGTCTGGTCGAAAAGCCGGTCCTCACGCCTCAGCCCCTGGTCGAGGCCGAAGCGCCGGTACTGGGCGGCAGCGGTGACACCCACTTCTACGAGCGGACTCAGCTTCAGCCGGGGATGCGCTTTGAGGGGCCCGCGCTGGTCTTCCAACTGGACAGCACCACTTACATTGCAGAAGGCTGGACGGCCTTCGTAGATGCCTACGAGAACCTGATCCTGGAGCGCCTATGACCCGGCTCGCCGTTCTGGCAGACATTCACGGCAATCTCCCCGCACTGGAAGCGGTGCTGGCCGACATCGAGGCGCGCGGCGGCGCGGATCAGGTCGTCGTGGCCGGGGACATCGTCAACTGGGGACCCTTCTCCGCCCAGGTGATGGAGCGGGTCGCGCAGGAAGATTGGGCCGTGATTCGCGGCAACAACGAATACTACCTGCTGGAATACAACACAGCGCGTCAACCGGAACATTGGCGCGACTACAACCTGCTGCCCTGGCTCTACGCGCAGTTGCAGGGCCGCTGGCACCGTATGATCGCCACCTGGCCGGATGAACTCTCGCTGCGCTACCCCGATGCACCCGCCATCCGCGTGTTTCACGGGATTCCCGGCAATCCCTGGCGCGGTCTGCATCCGCTGCTGAGCGATTCCGAGATCGCCGAGGCTTTGTCTGGAGTTGAAGAACCGGTGGTCATCGGCGCACACACACATTTGCAGATGAGCCGTCAGGTCGCAGGCTGGTACGTAATCAACCCCGGCTCGGTCGGTGTGCCCATTGATGGCGATCTGCGGGCTGGTTATGCACTGTTGGAAGGCGACGAGTCGGGCTGGACGCCGGAGTTTGTTCGTGTGGCTTTTGATCGCAGGGCAGTGCTGCGGGAATTCGAGCAGCAGCGCTTTGTCGAGCAGTATGGCGTGATTGCGCAATTGGTCGTCCGCGAATTTGAAACCGCTCGTATCCTGGTGGGGCCTTTTATCCGGTGGCAGCAGGAGCAGTTCCCCGACGCAGCCTGGGATGTGGCCCTTCTGGCTGCCTTCGAGATGGTTGACCAATGGGCCTATACACTCCCGGAATATCACGTTAATCTCGATCCTTAATGCTGCGGCATAAAGGAGCAATATCATGCGCAAGAGCAAGATTCTGGCCCGGATGCGGGCCGGTCAACCGGCGCGAACCACCGCCCTGGGACACGTTGTTCCGGCGTTCATCGCCTTTGCAGCCGACGCCGGTTTTGACGGTATCTGGCTGGATATGGAACATCGTACAGTGAACTACCCCGGTGTGGAGATGCTGCTGGCAATGTCGCATCTCTACGACATCGACATTTTTGTGCGCCCGCACACCCGTGAAAAAGCGGCGCTGTACCGCTTTCTCGAAGATGGCGCGGCGGGTTTGATGGTCCCGCACGTCTCCACAGTAGAGGAAGTCGAAGATCTGGTCTGGAAGGTCAAGTTCCCACCAGTGGGCGACCGGGGGATTGGGGCAAGCAATTTGCAGGCTAATTACGGCCTGGATATTCAGGCGACCGGCCAGCAGCCCCTGGTTGAGCACGCGCTGCGCGAGACCTTCCTCTTCGTACAGATCGAGACCCCGCAGGGCTTGTCCAACGTAGAGGCCATCGCGGCGGTACCCGGTCTGGATGGGCTGTTTCTAGGGCCGTCGGATATGAGCCTGCGGATGCAGCACGAGCCTGAAGATAAGCGCCGCACATACGAAGAGGCGATGGAGATCATCGCGGCTGCCTGCAAGGCAGAGGGGAAGTTCTGGGGAGCCTGGCCGCGCAGTATTGAGGATATGCGCTACGAGGCCAGGCTTGGCGGGCACCTGTATCAGTATGGCACGGAAAACAGCATCCTGATGAGCGGCTTAAAGCACAACCTGGACGAACTCAACGCGCTCTTCGGCGACGCCTGAGCCTGATCGCACCGCCCTTTATACCCGTGTTGTTCTTTTGACCTCATCCCTAAAATCCCCTCGCCATTGATAGAGAAGGGGCCGGTGGATAAACAATGGGAAAACCGGCGGTTTTGGCCCAATCCGTTTGATTCTTCCCGGCGTTCAAGCGGAGGGTGAACGCCAACGATGCGATATTGCTAAAGTCGCACATCTGGCTACAATCGGACTCACAGGCCATCCCCCAACATGGCGGATGGATCATTCAGCTATGCAGCAGGAGCCGCTTTTCTATGGCCTATGGACGTCTCGATGTGTATTCGCCGGATGGGTCCATTCAGGTTTTTGCCCTGGCCGAATCGACGGTTTCGGTTGGGCGTTCGACCGGCAATACCATCATTCTCGACAACAATACCATTTCACGTTACCACTTCAAGCTGTCGATGGACGATGGCCGGGTCTACCTGACCGACCTGGAGTCGGCTAATGGGACCTTTGTCGATGGCGTGCGGCTCGAATTGGAGGCACGGCAGCTTCTGCTGGATGGTGACGAAGTCACGATTGGCAACCTGCGCATTATCTATCACGAGGTGGACGATACCCCTACTGTCAAGCTCAAGCCGCTGGACGATACCACACAGCGCGTCGAGATGGCGCTGGCGAATTTCTATATCGACATTCAGGGGCCGGAACAGGCCGTTGCGCCCGGCGCGTACATCTCCGCTGAACTGGTGATTACCAACACCAGCGAGAGCGACGAGCGTTTCCGGGTCGAGGTCAGCGGTCCACCTGACGACTGGATCCGCATTGACCGGCCCACGCCGCTGGTGGCGGCAGGCGAGACCGCGCTGGTGGTGCTGAACTTCAAGCCCAGCCAGCACAGCAGCAGCACCCCTGGCGATTACTCGGTGAGCGTGCGCGTCTTCCCCAAAAGCAATACAAACGATGTCCTTGAGGCGCACCTTAATCTGCACGTGCTGCCTTATTCGGCTTTCAAGCTGTCGCTTGAGAAACAGGCGCTGGCTGCCGGAGATCGCTTTCAACTGCTGCTGCACAACCAGGGCAGCCGGTCGCTGTCGGTGGCGCTTTCCGGCCTGAGCCGCGAGCAGGCGCTCAACTTCCGCTTTGCTGTCTCGCAGGTGGACCTGGTGCCGGGCCAGCAGCGGATCGTCGAGGGCGAGGTGCGGCCTCAGCGCCGCATACTGTTCGGCAAAAGTCAGGTGCTGCATTTTGATCTGGTGGCGCGCTCGCAGGATCATTCCAACTTTCTGGTGCCGGTCGGCGGCACGCTGACGGTGAACCCGCTGCTGCCGGGCTGGGCAGTGGCCGCCAGCGCGGTGACTCTGCTGGCGATTAGCCTGATTATCATGGTCATCCTGGTCGCCGTCCTGCGCAGGCCGGAGCCAGTGCCCCAGTTCCTTGCCTTTTCACTGGATAAGACCGAAGTGGCGCGCGGTGATGTGCTTGAAGTGGACTGGCAGGTCGAGAACGTGACCGAACTGCGCCTGCTGGTCAATGGCAGTCCGGTGGCGACGCTGGACCCGCAGCTGGTCAGTTATGATCTGAACACGGATGATCTGCTGGGCGAGGTCACGCTGCGCCTGGAAGCGGTCAACCGGGATCAGGCGGACAGCCGCACCGCCCAGGTGCTGGTCTACGAGCCGATGCACGTCGAGCGCTTCGACGTCAGCCCGCCGCAGTTGGTGCGCAACGTGGTCCAGGGCCTTGACGTGGCCTGGGACGTGCCAGGGGCCACGCGCACTCAGGTTACGGGCCTGGAAGCTTTTACCACAGTGGTCATCGCCGCCGATGGCCCCAGTGGATACTTCCCGGATATTCCCGGCATTCCCACCGAGCCGCTTATCCTTACCCTCGTCGCGGAAGACAATTACGGCAACGTCTTAGAGCATTCGCTCACGGTCAATCTGGTCAATCCTGAATGCCAGCCCAACAGCGGTCCAGTTCAGTTGTACATCGGCCCCGGTCTGGTTTATCAGGTGGTCGGGACGATCCCGGCTGACGCGACCGTGCTGGTCGATGCGCGCGATACCAGCGGCGAATGGCTGCGCATGACCGGCCTGGCGGGTCTTGAGTTCGGCCTGGGCGCAGCGTTCGGCCATGACCTGCGCGAGCCAATTTCTCGCCCAACGACCTGCGCATTGAAAGCAACGTGCCGACCCCGGCCCCAACGGCGACCCCCACACTGACGCCGACGGCTTCGCCGACCGCCACCGTCACGCCTAGCCCGACGCCGAGCGAGACGCCTTTCCCGCTGCCGACGGTGTCCGCTGCGTCGAGCGGCTCTCTATGACGCCTGCACCACCATCCGTCTGGCTCCGGCTGCGCGCCTGGGCGCGGCGGCTGAAGCAGGAGACCACTGTGCTCTACTTCGCTTATCGAGATCCACGCACGCCGCTGCACGCCCGTCTGTTCGCAGCGCTGGTCGTCGGCTATGCCTTCAGTCCCGATCGACCTGATTCCCGACTTTATCCCGGTGCTGGGCTACCTGGACGATCTGCTGCTGGTGCCCCTGGGCATCTATCTCGCCCTTAAACTGATCCCGCCGGACGTTATGGCTGATGCCCGCCGCAAGAGTGCATCCCTGGAAGACAGGCCGGTTAACTGGCTGGCGGCGGTGCTGATTGTCGCCTCTGGCTGCTGCTGGCAGCGATCATCGTGTTCCGGCTGGCGAAATCTGCTGTTATCATAGGGTTTGACGCACCGACTACACAGGAGAAAATGATGACGCCCCTCGTTATTGGAGGAACACGCTGATCTGGCAACTGCTATCCAGCTTCTTGACAAATGGATTCACCAGAAGCATGCACAGCATTCATCAGCCGGGCGTCGCCATTGGTCTGGTGCATAAGTGGTGAGCTGCTGTGGGGGCAGGGCTACGGTCTGGCGAACGTGGCGCAGGGCAAGCCGGTGACACTGGATACCCGCTTCCGCATCGCCAGCATCACCAAGACCTTCACGGCGACGGCCATCATGCAGCTTCGTGATGCCGGTCGGCTGCGGCTGGATGATCCGGTAGTCTGATTATCTCGACTGGTTTGATCTGCGCTACGAAGATGCGCCGCCCATCACCATTCGCAATCTACTGACGCATACCTCCGGGCTGCCGCGTGATGCGCACCGTCCTATGTGGACCGATCACGAGGCGGTGCCGCCCGATGTCTTTGTCGACGATACCCGCCAGCGCCAGCCGACGCGCGCGCCCTACGAGAAGTTCGCCTACAGCAACCTGGGTTATTCACTGCTGGGCAATGTCATCGAAGCCGTGACCGGCAGCACCTGGGCGGACTACGTCCAGCAGCAGATCCTGGATCCCTTGGGCATGACCGGAGACCCGCCCTATTCCCAGCCCGGACGATCCGCAGCTTGCTACTGGCTACCGTCTTCCGGGCGGGGATTATGAGCGTCTCCCGGATGCAGTTCTTTAACATGGGCGGCTTTGCGCCTTCGGCCAATTTCGCCTCGACGGTCAATGATCTCGTGAAATATGCCCGCTTTCATCCCATGCGCAGCCATCAGGCGTCCTTTCGCCGCATACCCTGCGCGACATGCACCGGATTCACTGGATTTTCGACAAATGGGACGGCGGCTATGGCCTGGGCATGTTCGTGCTCAAGGTCGATAAGATGGCATGTCAGCGGGCACACCGGCGGTTATCCTGGTTTTCTGACGGCTTTCATGCTCAGCCGGGAACACGACTTTGGCGTGATCGCCCTGACGAATGCCCTGGGCAGCGAGCCGATGAGCTATGTCGAGCGGGCCTACAAGCTGGTCCTGCCGGAAATCATCAAGCTTACCGAGGCGGAAAAATCCGAGCCGGACCCGGCCTGGCAGCAGTACCTGGGGACCTATACCTCCGATTGGGGTGACGTGGAGATCGTCATCCGCGATAAGCAGCTTCAGATGATCGAGATTGATTATCTGGATGATCCCCCGACCATCCTGGAACCAACCGGCACCGCGCATGTGTTTACCCTGAAAGAAGAGAGTCAATCGAACGAAACGGCGCGCTTCGAATTTGACGAGACAGGGAAGATTATCCGGCTGTGGACGCGCAACGAATATTCGCTGCCGAAGCTCTGAAACGGTGAGGAGGGCATGATGGCCTAACGATTACCCGGCTTGATTGATATACTCTGACCCAAACGGCGATATCCAGGCCCTGCTCCCCTTTGACACGCAGAAGCATCGCTGCCTGCTGGAAGCCCACCTCAATTCGGAGGGTTGAGGCAAAATTCTCACTGAGAACTTCAAGATCTGATGCAGGAATTGTAGGGGAGGGTCTCGATTCTCCCCCGTAAGATACAAGTATCGAGGATCGTTTAGCGCTGTCTTAGTTGCGTTCCAGCGAGACCTCAACGGCGACGTCGCTGTAGCTGTAGTCGGTGATCTCGACGATGACGGTACCGCCATGAGGCACATCGAAGCCCAGGCTCATCTCATAGCGGATGCCATCGGCATAAGTATCGGTGAGGGTCTCGCCGTTCTAAATCACCATGACCTCCGGCGATATACTGTCGTCGGAATTGATGCTCAGGTGCAGACGGATCGCATCCCCGTCCTCAGCCTCAAACTTGAGCAGGCGCGAGGTGAAGGTGCTGTCCAAATAGACCGTCGCCGGACCATCGTCCAGTGAAGGGATCGGGCTTTCATGCAGCGTCACCGTGACCGGCGTCTGGGCATCGCGGTTGACGTTGGGCTGCACCACAATGTAGTACAATCCTGTTTCATTCAGCAGCACATCGTCCAGCGCGGGGTCCACCCGTCCGCCGCTGTCGTCATCTTCGGCCAGTGCTATTGCTGAGGGGCCGATCAGCGAAACCGAGGTGTCCAACTGGTCATCCGTGTTGACCTCTACGCTGATGACCTGATCCACCTCGCCGCGAAAGCTGAAGTTCAGCGGGTCGCTGCCGCTGATAGTCGCCTCGACGGGTTGGTCAAATTCGATGTTTTCGTTGACGACTTTGTTGAGCGTGAGTGCATACTCGCCCAATTCGGTATCGCCGTAGTAGCTGCTGACACTGATGAGATAATCGCCGGTTTCAGGGATTTCAATAGGGCCGATGCGCGCGTTCACCCCGTCACCGCTGTCGTCGTCGTTGGCGAGGACCGATGACGTGCTGGCCTGTGTCAGGGTGAGGTAGGGATCGAAATCGGGCGACTCCAGCGAGATGCTGACGAGGTCCCCGGCCTGTGCGGTGAACTGCACGATGTGTTCCTGTTCATCACCACTCAGGCTATCGCGCTGCCGCTGGCCGTACTCGATGCTGCGCACCTGCGTCGATTCCAGGCGCAGGCTGAAATCGCCGACGTCCTGCCCGGAAAGGCTGGCCGCGCGAATGTGGTAAGTCCCGGTTTCGGGAATCACGAAGGGGCCGATGCGTGAATTCAAGCTTCCAGCGCTGTCATCATCTTCGGCCAGGCCGAATCCATTGGCATCGTCGAGATAGAGATAAGAGTCAAAATCTTCGCTGGTCAAGGTGATCGTCACATATTGCCCGGCTTCGGCCTGGAAAGCGTACATGATCTGTGGCTCGCCGCTGGTCAGGGTGCCGTTCAGAGTATCGCCAAAATCAATGCTTGGAATGGCTGCAAGTTCTGGTGTTTCTTCCGGTCCGGGTGTACTTGTCTGTGCCAGTACCGGCAGACCCAGCAAAAGCAGCAAAAGGACGGAATATCGTATCAATCGCATATCTATCCTTGCCTTCTTTGTCGAAATTGTCCAAAATCAGTGTAACGTCGTTCCTGTTTCCATGCCATTAAGGAGTTGCTAATGATTGAGCAATTGGCCCGTCGTGCGCAGCCTATATTGGATCTTCCTGTCGTGCGGCGCACCCGCCGTAATCACGGTCTGGAACATGCGACGGTGTCGCTGCTCGCCAAGCGGTCGGGCGCATCGCCCCTGATGGGCCGCAGTTCGGATCGCGGGTTCATCCTCTTTGCCGATATGCCCCAGCCAGTAGTCGAGCAGGCCGTACGTGAGGCTTTGCAGCGGATGCGGAACGGCGAGCACAGCCTGGCGGTGCATCCCGGCTGTGGCACCAGCCGCCTCACCACCGGCATGATGACCAGTCTGGTGGCGATGCTGACTCTCAGCGGGGTCAAGCGCAGCCGTGCCTTCAACCGGCTGCCCTATACCATTATGCTGATGATGCTGACCATCTTAATCGCCGAACCGCTGGGATTGTCCCTCCAGCGCTACTTCACCACCGACGGTGACCCGGCAGACCTGGAAGTGCTGGACATCAGCAGCCGTCCAGCCCGGATGCCGCTGACCTTCCAGCCCATGACTCTGTACACCATTCGCACCCACTCCTCATGACCGTCACCTTCTACATTCTGCATGGCAGCGACGACCTGCGCATCGCCGAGGAAGTGGCCCGGCTGCGGTCGCAGATGGGTGATTCGCCCAACGCCGAGTTGAACATCTCCGAATTCGACGGCCAGGTCGCCAGTGTGCCAGAGATCATGAATGCAGCCATGTCTTTCCCCTTTCTGGCGGATAAGCGGCTCATCATTGTGCATGGGCTACTGGCCTGGTTAGGGCGCAAAGGTGCGGGCGAGACCGGCAAGCGCGGTGTGGAGCAGCTTCTCAACGAACTGCCGCAGCTTGCGGATTGGGCGCGGCTGGTCTTCGTGGAACAGGGCGAACTGCCCGCCAGCAATAAGGTGCTGAAGCTGGCGCAGCAAGAGTCGGCAGGCTATCAGAAAGCCTTCAACGCCCCCAAAGACAGCACCAGCTGGATCATGCAGCGGGCGCGCGAGTATTACGAGGCTGAGATCGAAGCGCGCGCGGCGCAGGCGCTGGCCTCAGTCACGGGCGACGATTTGCGCCGGGCTGATAACGAGCTGGCAAAGCTGGCCGCCTATGTGGATGGCGAACGCGCCATCAGCGAAGCCGACGTGGCTCTGCTCACGCCTTACGTAGCGGAGGCCAATATTTTTGCGATGGTGGATGCGCTGGCCCTGGGCCAGGGCGACCGCGCGCTGACCCTGATGCAGCACCTGCTCGAAGAGGACCCGCGCGACGAGGGCTTCGGCCTCTACGCGATGATCGTGCGCCAGTTCCGCCTGCTGCTGCTGGCAAAGGAACATCTTGAACGCGAGGGCAGCCGTCAGGGGTTGATGGAGGCGCTGGGGACGCGCTCGCGCTTTGTGGCTGATAAAGCCGCCGACCAATCGCGCAAGTTCTCGCTGGAACAGCTTGAATCGATCTATCGCGTGCTGCAAGATTACGATCTGAAGATGAAAACCGGGCGGATCGCGCCGCGTCTGGCGCTGGATTTGCTGGTCGCCGGGCTGGCGCAGTAGGCGCTAGGCTTCCATGAGCCGGCTGACCGCCAGCTTGAGGTCGCGCAGGGTGAAGGGCTTGCGAATAAAGGCTTCGACACCCCTGGCGCGTGCATCGGCCATGACTTCCGGGTTGGCAAGGGCGCTGACCATCACCAGATGAATATGATCGCAGTCGCTGCGGCTGCGCAGTTGGCTGGCGAAGGTCAGACCATCCATCTGTGGCATCCGCAGGTTGGTGAAGATGACATCAGGGATCACCTGATTGAGCAGCGCGAGTCCATCCAGGCCGTTATGGCCGGTCACGATTTGACAATTGTCTTTGCCGAAGGCACTATGGAGCATAGTGGTCATTAGTTCGATGATTTCTGGGTTGTCATCCAGGATCATAATATGCATGAGTACTCCACACCGAATTCCCGGTTAGTGATCATGAGTATTTCGCTTCACCGACCGGCCGTATAATCTTATCCTAAAGTGGAGCTTCGGAACAATACCCCCCAAAAAACAGGGAGATGAGGTGATTATGCTCAAACTGATTTCATGGAACGTCAATGGTATCCGTGCCGCGCAGCGTAAAGGTTTTCTCGATTGGCTGGCGGAGGCGCAGCCGGACATCCTGGGTGTCCAGGAGACCAAAGCGCAGCCGGATCAACTGGACGACGAGCTGCGCAGCCCGGAAGACTATCACACGTTCTGGGCCAGCGCCAAAAAGAAGGGCTACAGCGGTGTCGCGCTCTACAGCCGCCCGGAGCCAGAGTCGGTGCAGGTGGGCCTGGGGATCGACGAATACGATGATGAAGGCCGGACTCTGGTGGCCGATTATGGCGATTTCGTCTTCATTACGGCCTACTTCCCCAACGGCCAGGCCGATCTTTCGCGGTTGCCCTACAAGATGCGCTATAAAACCGACTTTTTGACTTTTTGCAACAAGCTGCGGGCGCAGGGCAAAGGGGTCATTTTCTGCGGCGATGTCAACACTTCGCACATGCCGATTGATCTGGCACGGCCCAAGCAGAACGAAAAGAACACCGGCTTCCTGCCCGAAGAACGGGTGTGGATTGACCAGGTAATCGCCGAAGGCTACATCGACACCTTCCGGCATTTCAACCCGGAGCTTGAGGGCGCTTATTCCTGGTGGTCGATGCGCTCCGGCGCGCGTGAGCGGAATATCGGCTGGCGGCTCGATTATTTTTTCATCTCGTCGGATCTGCTGGACCGCGTCGAGTCGGTGGGCATCTGCACCGACGTGATGGGGTCGGATCACTGCCCGGTGGAACTGGTGCTCAAGTGATTTCGTCTAAGCCGGGGTCTTCAGCGTAATCAGCGTGATTTCCGGCACGACGCCGAAGCGCAGTGGGGGGATGCTGGTGCCCAGGCCGCGATTGGTGTACAGGATCATGTTGTCTACCTGATAGCGTCCGCTGGGATAGCGGCGGCCATAGGAGGGCAGCACCGGCGTCCCGATCAGGGGCAGGCGAATCTGGCCGCCGTGCGTGTGGCCGGAAAGCTGCAAATCGAAACGGCCTGTCGCCGCGCTGAAATCAGCCATATCCGGTTCGTGAGCCAGCAGCACCGCTGCGCCCGCTTCGGGCAGATGATCCAGAATCGTGTCAATCAAATCCTGACGCCAGACGGCTGAATCCAGCCCGGCGATGTGAAGCTGCTCGCCTTCGCGTTCCAGACTGTAGACCGCATTGCTCAGCTCGATCACCTGGCAGTCGCGCAGCGTCTGCCGGACCGCGTCCGCACCGCGCCGGTAATCGTGATTCCCCAGTACGGCCACCACGCCGTCCGGGGCATGAAGCTGGCACAGGGCCTCGGCCAGCGTGTCCAGGTCGCCCGATACGTAGCCATCCACCATATCGCCGGTGATGGCAATCAGGTCCGGTTTTGACTCGTTAACCCGCTGGATGGCGGTCTGTAAACGCCGCCGGGCCACCGGGCTGCCCAGGTGAAAATCGCTGATCTGGGTGATGCGGTAGCCGTCGAAAGCCTTTGCCATACGCGGCAGCGTGAAGGCTTCCTCGTGCAGGTCCAGGCGGTTCGGCTCAACGAAGGTCGCATAAGCGGCGGTGCTGACGGCGGTCAGGCCCAGCAGGGCCAGCAGCGTTCGTTTCATGGTTGTGCCCTCAGTGGATAAACAGCCTCATGAGTGTAAATGGCACCCTGTGGCGTAAGCTGGCTGGAAAAGAGAACAAAGCCTTCTACCGGTACCGCCGCGACCTCAAAGTCATTGTGGTGGGCGATGTAGTCCTGAACTGCACCGCGCATCGCCGCCCCGTTCTTGAGCCGCGCTAGCGCGATATGCGGCTGGAAAGCACGCGCCTCCGCCTGGAAACCGGCCTGGACCAGCGCCGAGCTGACCTGTCCCTGAAGCTGGTGCAGCGCTTCGCTGTGCGCCACCCCGGCCCACAGCACACGCGGCGGTGCTTTGGCTTTCTCCGGGAAGCGCCCGACGCCTCCCAGGCTGAGGGCGAAAGCGGCAGCCTCAACACCCGCCAGCGCGGCCTGGACGGCATGGTTTTTCTCGGTTTCGCCGATGAAGAACAGCGTCAGGTGAAGCTGATCGCGTTTAGACCAGCGGATCCCTGGCAGCCCAGTTTCCAGCGCGAGCAAACGCTCCTTGACGGAGTCGGGGAAATCGAGGCCCACAAAAAGCCGCATGACCTGCCTAGCGAACGCTGTCGCGCAGCTGCTGGGCGAGGCGGCGCTGGTCCTCGGTTAGTTTTTCCGGTACGGTGATGAGGATACGGGCGTAGAGATTGCCGTATTCCTCTTTTTTCTTCAGCCGGGGCATTCCTTTGCCGCTGAGGCGGAACTTGCGCCCGGATTGAGTGCCAGGCGGGATGCTCAGCTTGACACGGCCTGCCAGCGTCGGCACTTCGACATCGCCGCCCAGCATGGCCGTAAAGGCGTCCACCTTCACATCAACGTGCAGATCGTCACCGTCGCGTTCGTAGGTCGAATTCGGGGGTCACGTTGACGATCAGGTACAGGTGGCCTGCCGGGCCGCCCATCGTCCCGGCCTCGCCTTCGCCGGAAAGCCGCACTTTCGTGCCGGTTTTCGCGCCCGCTGGAATGTTGACCGTGATGCTGCGGTCGCCTTTGGTGACGACGCGGCTCGTGCCGTGATAGGCTTCCTGCAAGCTGATGCTGACCTGCTGCTCGTAATCGCGTCCGCGCGCCGCCTGAGGCCGCTGGCTGCGCGTGCTGCCGAAGCCGGAACGGCCTCTGCCACCGAAGATGTTCTCCAGAATGTCCGCGAAGCCGCTGTCACCGAAATCGACGTTGGTGTAGTTGGTATAGTTCGCGCCGCCGTTATTACCGCCAAAGGCCGTGTGGCCGAAGCGGTCATACTGAGCGCGCTTTTCGCTGTCGCTCAGGACTTCGTAGGCTTCGTTGATTTCTTTGAATTTTGTCTCGGCCTGGGGGTCATCCGGGTTCGTGTCCGGGTGAAATTTCTTGGCGAGCTTGCGAAAAGCCTGTTTGATTTCCTTTTCACTGGCCGACCGGTTGACGCCCAGAACGTCATAGTAGTCTCTTGGCATTGTTTTCACTGTCAATTTTGGCCGGTAGGATGATTTGCGCGTGAATTGAGCGCACCGTTCCCGATAACTCTATTGTACGGCGGCTCAGGCCGAGGGTCAACGAGTCAGGATCATTTCTAAGAGATTATTTACACGGCTGCCGCCGGGTAGGACAGCAGCCGTGTAAGGGGGTGCATCAGTTGCCGGACGAACTGGACGTATCCGTCGTGCCGGTTGAGTCGGTCGTATTCGACTCGCCGGGGTTGGTCCCGACCTCGGGCAGGGTGCTGTCCGGGACTGCTGGCGCGACGAAATCCGGGTTGGACTGGGCCAGACTGTTGAAGTCAAACAGGAAAGGACTGTTCGACGGGACCAGCGCCAGTTGGATATTATCAGCCAGAGTTCTGGATGTACTGGTACTGGATCAGCGAAGGATTGGCTGCGATCTGCTCGCTGACGAGCCGCAGCGCTTCGGCCTGGGCCTGGGCACGCAGCACGATAGACTGCGCTTCACCTTGAGCGCGCGTGATGGTCGCATCGCGTTCACCCTGGGCATTCACACGGGCCTGCTCAGCTTTTTGCTGCTCTTCCTGAACACGGAAGGCGGCTTCCTGGGCCTGCTGCTCGGCGATCTGCTTGCGCTCAATCGAGTCGGTGAAGGCCTGCGAGAAGGTCACGTCGCGGATCAGCAAGTCGGTGAGGATGAAACCTTCCTGCGCCATACGCTCCCCTAGCGCGTCCTGAAGGTCCTGCTCGACCGCGCTGCGCTGCTCGCCGAAGATGTCTTCGGCACGGAAACGCGAAATGACATCACGGGCCAGACCACGCACTGTCGGACGCACAAAGTCCGATTCGTAGCGATTTTGCCAGCGCACATGCACTGTATTGACCTTTGCCGGGTCGATGCCGAACAGCACGCTGATATCCAGGTTGACTTCCTGGCCGTCGAGCGTTCGCCCGCGCACCGCATCATTGCCCTGGACCGCGCCCTCGCCGGATGTGCCCGACATGGTGTATTGGATCTGCTCGATGGGGTAGATGGTAGCCGCTTGTAGCACCGGGATCACAATGTGCGTGCCCGGCCCCTGTGGATCTGATAGATCACCGTTGAGGGTGTTGAACACGACCGCGACCTGGTTTGGCTCGACGATGAGGATGCCCTGGCTGATGATGCTGAAGATAATGCCAGCGGCCAGACCAATCGCGGCCAGTGAGATTCCACCACGCACCGGACGGCCCTGGGACGCGGAGACGACGATCAGCCCGATGCCGCCCAGGAATACCAGAAATCCGAGCAGGGCCACGCCGCTCAATACCGCACTAATTCCGCCCATAAGTTATTCTCCTGATTAAAGCTTGCGTTTGCAACACCCGCTGATTATAGCACGGCCCGCTGACTTATTCGATGCGTATCCCCGGCCTTTGACGCCCGGCCCCGGCTCCATGTACAATCCTGCCAGAACCGGAGGGACACAGCGCGTGTTATCGTTCTATACGGAAATTGGCCCGCTAAGGGTGCAAACTTTCACATTAGCGCTGGCGCTGGCGGTGATTGCGAGCATCGGCTACGGTCTCTATCGTCTGCCGGAACGTCGCGGGGCACTGATGGATGCGGCGCTGGTGGCCCTGGGGCTGGGTTTGTTGGGCGCGCGGGCCGGGCATGTGCTGCTGAACTGGGATTATTTCGCTTATAACAGCCGGCAGATTCTGGCGCTGCGAGCCGGTGGATTGGATTGGCACGGCGGGCTGCTGGCTGGGCTGCTGGGGCTGTGGATCGTGGCGCGCTGGCGCGGGCTGGCGCTCAACCGCCTGCTGGACCTGCTGGCTCCGGCACTGCCGCTGCTGGCGCTGGCGGGTTGGTGGGGCTGCCGGGCCGCCAATTGTGCCTTCGGCGCGGAACTCAACAGCCTGGTGGATGCCCCGGCGCTGCTGGTGGCTGAACTGCCGGATGTCTATGGCATCCCGGCCCCGCGCTACCGCACGCAGTTTTTCGGGATCCTGCTGGCGCTGCTGGGGTTGGCGCTGCTGGCCTTGCTGATCTATCGCGGCTGGCTGGCTGGGGGTAGATTCTGGCTGCTGCTGGCCCTGCTGAGCGCGGGCATGTTCGCCATCGGCTTCCTGCGCGGTGATTTCGCCTATGATCTGGCCGGGCTGCGGGTGGATCAATGGCTGGACCTGATGGTACTGCTTATCAGCCTGCTCCTGCTGATCGCGGGGCAGCTACGAAAGGTGAGGCTTTCCAATGGCGAGTGACGTAATTCTGCGCGGTGGTACGATCTACGATGGCAGCGGCAGCCCGCCTTTTGTCGGCGACGTAGCAATTCAGGGCGATCAGATCGTGGCGGTCGGCGAGGTCGGCAGCAATTCCGCCGCACTGGAGATCGACGCGGGCGGGCTGGCCGTCGCGCCGGGTTTCATCAACATGCTGAGCTGGTCCACCGAATCGCTGATCCAGGATGGCCGCTCCCAGAGCGAAATTCGCCAGGGCGTCACGCTGGAGGTCATGGGTGAGGGCAGTTCGATGGGGCCGCTCAACCCGGCCATGAAAGCGGCGGGTCCCGGCTCCTACATGGCCCAGGGCGACATTCGCTACCCGATTGAATGGACCACGCTTAGGCGAGTACCTGGACTGGCTGGCGGCGCGCGGCGTCTCCTGCAACATCGCCTCTTTTGTCGGCAGCTCGACGCTGCGCATTCACACGATGGACTATGCCGACCGTGCCCCCAGCGCCGGCGAAATGGCCGAGATGAAGCGGCTGCTGCGGCAGGCGATGGAAGAAGGCGCGATGGGCATGTCCGCCGCGCTGATCTACACCCCGGCGGTCTTCAGCAGCACCGAGGAACTGGTCGAACTGGCGCAGGTGGTGGCGGAGTACGACGGCATGTACATCTCGCACATTCGCAGCGAGGGCAGTACCTTCCTGGATGCAGTGGACGAACTGGTTCACGTTGCCCGCACGACCGGCGTCAGCGCCGAAATTTACCATCTCAAAGCCTCCGGGCCGCCGAACTGGGACAAAATGGACGCGGCGATTGCGAAGATCGAGCAGGCGCGCGCAGAGGGGCTGCGGATTACGGCAGATATGTACACCTACACGCTTTCCGGCACCGGCCTGGATGCCAGCGTGCCGCCCTGGGCGCATGAAGGCGGTCACGAGGCGCTGGTGGCGCGGCTGCAAGACCGTGAGACGCGCGCGCGCATCAAGGCGGAGATGGAGCAGCCTTCGGACCAATGGCAGAACATGGGCCTGGAGATCGGGCCGGAGAAGATTCTGCTGGCCGGGTTCAAGGAGCAGGATATGCGCTACTTACAGGGCAAGACCCTGGCTGAGGTCATGGAAGCGCGCGGCACCGGTTATGCCGATACGATCATGGACCTGATCGTCGAGGACGACAGCCGTATCTTCACCATGTACTTCAGCATGAGCGAGGACAATCTGCGCAAGCAGATGGCGCTGCCCTGGGTCAGTTTCTGCTCGGATGCCGAATCGCAGGCCCCGGAAGGCCTCTTCCTCAACTCGATCCCGCATCCGCGCGCTTATGGCTCCTTTGCTCGTGTGCTGTGCAAATACGTCCGCGACGAGGGCATCATTCCACTGGAAGAGGCGGTGCGGCGGCTGGCGGCGCTCCCGGCGCAGAATCTCAAGCTGAAGAATCGCGGGATGCTCAAGCCGGGCTATTTCGCCGATGTGGTCGCTTTTGATGCGGCACGATTCAGGATCACGCCACGCCACAGAACCCGCACCAGTACACGACCGGGATGCAGCACGTGCTGGTCAACGGCGTGCCGGTGCTGCGCGATGGCGAGCATACCGGCGCAACACCGGGCCAGGTCGTGCGCGGGCCAGGGTGGAAGGGAGCACGCATGAACGTCCGCTTCGGGTTTCGCAATCTGACCTTTCCAGGTCCCGACCTCGGCGACCTGCGCGACAGCAGCGCCCTGTTGGACGAACTACCGGCCTTGCGGGCGCGCATGGCCGAGGACGGCTATCTGCTGCTGCGCGGGCTGATCGACCGGGCGGTAGTGCAGCAGGCCCGCGAGACGGTGCTCAGCTATATGCAAGCGCGCGATGCGCTCACGCCGGATACACCGCTGCTCGAAGGGGTGATGCCCAAAGGCGGTCACGGCGTGCGCATGATGGGCTGGGATGGAATCGCGCATCATGCGGATGTACTGGCGGTGCTGGAGCATGAATGGCTGTATGATTTCTTTGAACGCTATTTTGGCGAAGCAGCGCTGACGTTTCCCTACAAATGGCTGCGCGCGGTCGGCAACGAGGCTTACACTGGCGCGCATATGGACACGGTCTATATGGGGCGAGGCTCCGCGCGGTTGCACACGGTCTGGATTCCCTTCGGCGATATTCCGGTCGATCAGGGCACGCTGGCGATGTGTGCCGGATCCAACCATCTGGCAGGGTTCGAGCGTCTGCGCCAGACTTACGGGCGCATGGATGTGGACCGGGATGGGGTTGAAGGCTGGTTTTCGAGGGACCCGATGGAAATCAGTGAGCGCTTTGGCGGGCAGTGGCTGACCAGCGCGTTTTCTATGGGCGACGTGATCCTCTTTGGAATGCACACCATGCACGCTTCGACCACCAACCTGAGCAACCGCTTTCGCCTGAGCTGTGATGTGCGTTACCAGCCCGCGAGCGACCCCGTCGATTCGCGCTGGATAAGAAGGGTACTGGACACACTGCCACCGGAACGCCGCGGCCTATTGAGGCGCTGCGCGACGAATGGGGGGTGTGAGGTATATTATTTTTCGCGCCAATTACGGATCATCACGGCAGCCGACAGGGCACTTCATCCGATGCGGCAGGTTGAAGAGGAGCAAGACAATGACCGCTCAACTCAATCACGGCTCGAACCGCTGAAGTCCCTGCCGCGCAACGTCTGGGTGATGACGCTGACCAGTTTTTTCATGGACGTCTCCAGCGAGATGATCCTCACGCTGCTGCCGCTGTTTCTGGCGAATGTGCTGGGCGCGCCAGCCGCCATCATCGGCCTGATCGAAGGCATCGCCGAGACCACCTCCAGCCTGCTCAAGATCGCGTCGGGCTGGCTGTCCGACAAATTGCAGCAGCGCAAATGGCTGGCGGTGGCGGGCTATGGATTGTCGGCCATCGCCAAGCCCTTTCTCTACATCGTGAGCGGCTGGGGCGGCGTGCTGGCCGTGCGCTTTACCGACCGGGTGGGCAAGGGCATCCGCACCTCGCCGCGCGATGCGCTTATCGCCGACAGCATCACGCCGAAGCATCGCGGTCTGGCCTTCGGGCTGCATCGCGCCGGGGATACCGCCGGGGCCGTCATCGGGCTGATGATTGCGCTGGTGGTCGTGCTGGTGATGCAGGTCGCAGTCGCTCGATCTGACGCTGCCGACCTTTCAGACCCTGGTGATTATCAGCGCTATCCCGGCCTTTCTGGCGGTGATCATGCTGGCCCTGGGCGCGCGCGATGTCGGCATCCCACAAGAAAGCGGAGGCTGTGCGCCTGACCTTTGGGGCGCTCAACAGCGACTTCAGATATTTCCTGCTGGTGATCGCCGTATTCACGCTGGGCAATTCTTCGGACGCCTTCCTGGTGCTGCGGGCGCAGGATCGCGGGTTGACGCGTGGCCGGGGTGCTGGGGATGCTGATTACCTTCAACATCATCTATGCGGGTTTCTCCGGGCCATTGGGCGCGCTGTCTGACCGGCTGGGCCGCCGCCGCTTGATCGTGGCGGCTGGCTGGTCTACGGCCTGATTTACCTGGGCTTCGCGCGGTCAACACGGGCTGGCAGATCTGGCTGGTCTATGCCCTGTACGGCTTCTACTATGCGGCAGCCGAAGGCACCGGCAAGGCTCTGGTGGCTGATCTCATCCCGTCGGAACAGCGCGGCACGGCTTATGGCATCTACAACGCCGTCGTCGGGCTGATGGCTTTCCCGGCGAGCTTGCTGGCGGGCATCCTGTGGCAGGGCATCGGGCCGGCCGCGCCCTTCGTTGCCGGGGCGGTGCTGGCGCTGGTGGCCGTCGCGCTGTCTCATGGCGGCGCTCCCGCGACTGGTCTGCTGCGTGAGACTGGCGGCTTAGTTGGTACAATGAGCGAGGCATTGAAGAAGGAGTCCCTATGCGTATCACCGTCGGACTGGCGCAGATTTACCCTAAGCTGGGCGATGTCGCCGCCAATGTAGAAAAGCATCTCGCCTTTGTCGAGCAGGCGGATAAGCAGGGCGTTGATCTGCTGGTCTTCCCGGAGCTTTCGACCACCGGCTATCAGGTGCAGGATCTGGTGCCCGAAGTGGCGATCCGCCCGACCCGTGACGACGACACATTTCCGCGCCCTGCTGGATGCCAGTATGCAGATGGACATCAGCTTCGGCTTTGTCCACGCCGATGAACGCCAGCGCTTCTACATCGCGCAGGCCTATCTCTCGCAGGGTGAGTGCCTGCACATTCATCACAAAGTCTACCTGCCGACCTACGGCATGTTCGACGATGGCCGCTACTTCGACCAGGGCAACGCACATCCGCGCCTTCGATACGCGCTTTGGCCGGGTGGGGATGCTCATCTGCGAGGATTTCTGGCACATGTCCGCGCCTTATGTGCTGTGGATGGACGGGGCCGACCTGCTCATCTTCGGCAACAGCAGCCCGGCGCGCGGGGTCAGCGCCAGCGAGGGCGGACGCCTGACCGTCGCGCGCTGGGTCGAACTGATGATTCAGGCTTATGCCAGCACCTTCACCGACTACGTCGTGATGTGCAACCGCGTCGGCTATGAGGACGGCAAAAACTTCTGGGGCGGCTCGCTGATCGCCAACCCGGAAGGCGAAGTTCTGGCACAGGGGCAGTACTTTGACGAGATGCTCATCACCCAGGAAATCGACCTCAACCAGCTTCACCGCACCCGCAGCCTCAATCCGCTGCTGCGCGACGAACGGCCTGATCTTGTCCAGCGCGAACTGGCGCGCATCCTGCGTGAGGACGGCCTGCACCGTGAATGACACCGCTGCTCTGGTCACGAGCAATGCCGGGATGCGTCTGATGGCCCAGCAGATGCTCTATAATCGCGGTGATTTCGAGCGCCTGCGCGAGTTCATCGGCGAGAGCTACACGGCGGAAGCGCTGGAAGACCAATCGGTAGAGGATCGGCTGGAAATCTTCGAATCGATGCTGGCGCAGCATCGGCAAGCTGCGCGTGCAGCAGGTGCTGGCAAGCAGTAAGCACCATGTCATCGTGCTGATGGCCGGGCAAAGTGACGGCCTGTTCTATCTGCACGACATTAGCGTTGAGGAAGACTACCCGCATAAAATCATCGCCTACAGTGTCCAGCCTATGGCGGCGGGGGACGATGGATGAAGCTGCTGGCGCTCGAACGCGAGTGTCCCGGCTGCGGCTGCGGAGGCCTTTGCACAGCATAGCAAGGCGGAAGCACGCGCTGTCTGGGAACTCTATCAGCGCGACATCATCCGCGAGATTTATTTCCGTGCGGATCGGCCCGAAGCGGTGCTCGTGCTGGAGTGTGAGAGCGTCGCAGGCGGCTCAGGCAGTCCTGGAGACGCTGCCGCTGGTGCGCGAGAAGCTGATCGAGTTTGAGCTGATCCCGCTGAAACCCTATCCGGGTTTTGCGCGGCTGTTTGAGACGAATTGACAGGGACGCGACCATGAGCATGACTACGACAAGCGATTTTCTGCACCGTCTGGACATCGACACCGATCTGGTGACGCGCCTGCTGACCGGCTTTATCAAGGACCAGATCGACAAAGTGGGCATGTCGCGCGCCGTGATCGGACTCTCCGGCGGCATTGATTCGGCGCTCTCGGCCTATCTCTCGGCGCGGGCATTGGGGCCGGAGAACGTGCTGGCGGTGCGGATGCCCTACCGCCTGTCCTCGGAAGCCAGCCTGCGCGATGCCGATGCGGTCATCGAGGACCTGGGCCTGCCCACGCTGACGGTCGAGATCACGCCGATGGTGGACCCGCTGATCCAGCAGTTCCCGGATATGAGCAAGCTGCGCCAGGGCAACATCATGGCCCGCCAGCGCATGATCATCCTCTACGACCAGTCGGTGGCCTGGGGCGGGCTGGTGATGGGCACCAGCAACAAGACCGAGTTTCTGCTGGGCTACTCGACCATTTACGGCGACAGCGGCGTGGCGATGCAGCCGATTGCCGACCTCTACAAGGCCCAGGTGCGGCAGTTGGCCCGCGCGCTGGGTGTGCCGCAGTCGATCCTCGACAAAGCGCCCTCCGCCGACCTGTGGGAAGGTCAGACGGACGAGGGCGAACTGGGCTTTACCTATAACGATGTCGATCAGGTGCTGTACCTGCTGGTGGACGAGCATTACACGGTCGAGGAGGTCGTGGACGAAGGCTTCGCGCCGGATTTCGTGCGCGATGTCTGGCGGCGGGTGAAGGCCAATCACTACAAGCGCACCATGCCCAACATCGCCAAGCTGAGCAAGCGCACCATCGGCCACGATTTCCTGTATCTACGCGATTGGGTCGGGCGCTGAGGGCGTGCGTAGGAGAAGCAGACAATTGCGGTCTGGCTGAACAGAACAATTTACCCCTATCCCCTACCCTTCCCCCGAATTCGAGGGAAGGGAGAAACCACGCAGCGCGGTTTTGAAGTCCCTCCCTGAATTCGGGGAGGGATTTAGGGAGGGGTAGGACCTTCTCTCATTCGGCGACAGTAATCGGCTCCCGTTTGTGTTTCTCGCGCGGGGGCCGGACCATCCCCAGTTCGTGGCGGCCAAAGAGCGCGCCCAGCAGCAAATCGGGCAGGATCAGAATACACAGGGCGTTGAAAGTGCCGATCAGCAGCACGGCAGAGAGATCCGCCTGGATGCCGAGGTCCTGTAAATTCCACAGCAGGCGGCTGAAGCCGATCTCGCGGCTGTAGACGAAGAGCAGCAGGTAGATCATCCAGGCCAGCAGCGGCTTGAGGATCAGCAGGACGAGCGCCAGTGTGGCCCGCCACCAGCGCCGCCGGAACAGATTACCCAGCACGCTGAAGACGAGAAAAATCACGGTACGCGCTGCGATAATCAGCACAGTGACGATGAGCCAGCCGTTTTCCGCGCTGATGGCTGCATCCACGTTGAGCGCGCCGAATTGGTCGAAGACATTGCGCGCGGCAGGCTCGTGGAACAGCAGGAATCCGGCCACGAAGGATGCGATTATCAGGAGTGTCAGGCTGAACCAGCGCAGCATATTGCCCCTCAAGACCTGTCTATCTCTGTGTTTACCAGTACGTGAGCCACTGTGCAAGGGTTGCATAGCCCCTCAGTCCCTTTGCATCCCGGACGCTTTGTTGCTATGCTTCACTTGGTACAGGAGGCTTGATGACGATGCGTAAAGGCTTGATACTGGCAGCCGTCAGCGTCTTTGCCCTGGCGGCTTGCATGAACAATACAGCGCAGCAGGATAACCGGCCACCGACGGCGACGCTGGCTTCGAACGTGAGCATGACGCCGCGCTTTACCGCGACGCCCATTGCCAGCCGCACGCCGCTGCCGACCTTTACCTTCACGCCGTCCGAATCGCCTGTGCCGCCGACTCCGTCGGATACGCCCAGCCCCACCGAGGTCCCGCCGGTGATTGGCATTGTCGCTTCGCTGAACACGGTCAACGTCCGCGAGGGACCGGGCACGCGCTTTTCTGCCTTTGCCGCGCTGACGCCGGGCACGCGCGTCGAGGTCCTGGGCCAGAACGCCGAAGGCAACTGGTATAACATCGCGCTGGATGATGGCCGTCAGGGCTGGATGGCCGCCAGTCTGGTGCGTCTGCAAGAGACGCCCACGCCGCTGCCCACGCTGACTCCGACGCCGAATCTGACCGCGATTGCCCAGGGTACGCCGCTGCCGACCTCAATTCTCGGTGGCGGAACGGTCACACCCACGCCGCCGCTCTCAGCCATGACGCCCACGCCGGTCACGCCGACCAGCGAAGCCGAGGTCGAAAGCGGGCCGAGCAGCACGCCCTTCCTGCCGGTGATTAACGTGCAGTCGATCAACCAGACGGCGACCGCCCTGGTCAGCGGCGGAGTCATTGCGCCGACCGAGTCGCCGAGTCCTGGTCCTAGCGCCACGCCGAACGTATTGGGTCCCACGCCGACACTGAACATTCTGGCCTCCGCGACGGCCCTCTCCGGCACGGCGCAGGTGGGCACCGGCAGCGAAGGCAATGCCAGCGCGCAGCAGGGCGTTGATGTCCTGGCTTATTGCAACGAGCGCTCCTTTGGCCGTCCCGCACCGGCGAACCTGGCGGCTGGTTCGACCATTGACGTCTGGTGGAGCTGGTTCGCCCAGACTCGGCAATACATTCAGGATCACCTGGACCACGTGACTTACGAGGTCGCGCTGGATGGCGTAACGCTGGACTACCGCGATTACCGCACCACCGTCCGCCAGCAGAACGACGGCAACTATTACGTCTACTGGTATGTTCCAGCCGGACCGCTCACCGCCGGGCCGCACGAGATCACCTACCGCGTGTTCTGGGATAGCCAGATCACCGACGGTTACGACGTTTTCGGGCCGGGCACGGCCAACGCGCAGCAAACCGGGAACTGCACCTTTACAGTCTCGCCATGAGCGAGATCACCGGACGCGAGCCGCGTCTTTCCCGCACTGCGGGTGCGATCTGGCAGCCACCGCCTGCTGCCGCGTCGTCTGGCGAAGCTGCTCAACACGGTGAATCCCAATTCGGTCGCGCTGGACGCGGTGGCCGAAGCACTCAAGAGTGACGATTTCTTCGTGCGTTACAATGCCGGGAAGCTGCTCTCCAAACGCGGCGACCGGGACGCGCGCCTCCTCTGCGAGAACACGCTCAAGACCGGCGATCCCCTGGCGCGGGCTAGCGTCGCGCGCAATCTGCACGGTTTTTCCTGGTACACTGGCGAACCGCTTTATCATCTGGCGCTGGCGGATGCCGATTTGCGCGTGGGCGAGGCGGCGGTCTATTCCCTCTGCGACCTGGGCGGCCTGAACGCCTACCAACTGCTGGCGCAGGCGCTGCCGGGTCAGGTGGACGACGTACTGGAAGCGGCGGCGGTCGGCCTGCGCGATTGTCAGGACCCGGCAGCCGTGCCCGCGCTGCAAGCCGTCGTGCAGGCCAAAGACCCGGATGTGCGCGTGAAGGGGGTCGAGGCGCTGGCCGCAACCGATATGCCCGAAGCGCTGCCGCTGGTCGAACAGGTGCTGCGTCAGGACTCCAGTATGAGCGTGTGCTACGCCGCGACGCTCAGTTACCTGGAACTGGCCCGCGACAATGGCTTGCCTACGCTGGCTGGCTTGATCCAGGCGGAAGACAGCCTGCGGCGGCTCTACCTGCTGAAGGGCTTCTTTCACGCGGTCAATTACCTCAACCTCAAGGTGGCCGAGAGCGACCACGCGCTCGCGCTCTTCAATGCCTTGCATACGGCGCTGCGCGATGAGCTGCCGGAGACGCGAATCGCCGCGATCTGGCCGCTGGCCTGGTGGTGGCGCGACGACACTTCTGGTCAGGCGCTGTTGGCGGCCTATCAGGCTGAGACGAGCACGCAGGTCCGCGCCGAAATGCTGCGTATCACGGTCAAGCTGATGACCGGCGTGGGCGAAACGATCCTGGCGGATGCGCTGCACAGTGAGGATGCCTGCCTGCGTGAAGAGGCGGAGGGCATCGCCGCGCACCGCGATCAGGTCGGTATGACCCTGAGCTACGACGATCAGGCGGACGATGGCACCGGCATGAGTCACCCGCTGATCGGGCGCTGAAATTCCTGCTTGACTCTGACGTAACGTCATAGCGTAGGCTGTGCCTGTCAACGAACAGAAAGGCAGGTACATCATGCAAATCCAGTGGATTCCCACGAACGATTACTATCACGAGATCATCCAGACACCGGACCCAGCGGCCAGGATAAGCCTCTACCGCGAGCGCTTCATCACGCCCTGGAAGCCGATGATGGACATGGTCGGGTCGATGTTCCAGACGGAGTCGGAGGACGCTCTGGCGGTGGCACGGGCCTGGGCCTGGGTCATGCCGGAGGACCTGACGGCAGTCCCGGCGGCATTGGCTGATCTCGAAGCGGCGGACGGCCTGGAGCGTCGGGGCGGATGCGCTGGCCGAAGGTGCATCCCGCTTGGAATCCCATGCGGCGCTGCCCTTTGACTCCGTCGAAGGCTGGCTCGTCGTCGCGGACCCACAACGGGCCGACCCGACCGGACGCGGCTATACCGGCGCGGTCGATTTCATGGAGCCGCGTCTGGTGGCTCAGTACGACACGGTCACGCCGCAGAATCTGCGCGCGCTGCCCGGCGCAGTGGTCCACGAGTTCAATCATCTGGTGCGGCTGCGAGTCTTCCCCTGGGACATGCGCACGACCAGTGTGGCCGACTACATCATCCATGAGGGCGTGGCGGAATCCTTCGCCGGGGCCTTGTTCGGTGAGGCAGCGCTGGGCTTCTACGTCACCGATTTCGACGACGCACAGCCTGGAGACCGCGAAGACGCTGATCCGCGACGGCCTGGATAAGACCGGCTTCGATCTCATCCGTGCCTACATCTTCGGCGAGGGCATGGTGGCGAAGTATGGCCTGCCGGACATCGGGATGCCGACTTACGGCGGCTACGCCATCGGCTACCGGGTGGTGCAGGCTTACCTGAAGCGCACGGGGCGGAGCATCGAAGCGGCGACCTTCACCTCGGCGCAGGAGATCATCGCCGAATTGGGCTATTTCGCTTAGATCACGAGGGGGAAGCCTGCTGTGTCCCGCGCAGACATCGAGTTACAGCAGCATATTCCCCCGCGCCTTCAAAGCGCTGATGATTTCGCGGTCGGCCTTGCCGAAGCCGTAATCGTCCAGTTGGTCGAGCGTGACCCAGGCCCAATCGCGCGCGCCGATGGCCTGCGGTTCGCCGTCGTGTGTATAGCGGCAGGTGAAGGCGTGCAGCGTGATCTTGAAGTGCGTGAAGGCGTGCTTAACCACGACGAACAAGTCGCCCACTTCGACGGTGATCGCCAGTTCTTCGTAGAGTTCGCGCGCCAGACATTCCGGCAGGGTCTCGTTCGGCTCCAGTTTGCCGCCAGGGAACTCCCACAGGCCGCCCAGCAGGCCGTCGAGGGGCCGCTGCGCGATCAGCAGCTGTCCGGCCTCGTTCCAGATGATCCCGGCAGCCACGTCATAGTGCGGCGTCTCGCTGCGACGGCGGCGCACCGGGCGTTCGGCCTGCGTGCCCCGCAGGTAAGCCCGGCAGGAGGCTTGAATCGGGCATTCCTCACACAGCGGGCCGCGCGGTTTGCAGATGCGCCGTCCCAGTTCCATCAGCGCCTGATTGTAATCGCCCGCTCGCTGTGTGGGCACCAGGGCCTCGGCCAGCTTCCACAGGGTGTTCATGGTCGCCGTCTGGCCGACATCGTCTTCGAGATCCAGCAGGCGGCTGAAGACGCGGATCACGTTGCCGTCCAGGACCGGGACCGCTTCGTCAAAGGCGATGCTGGCGATGGCCCCGGCGGTGTAGCGCCCGATTCCGGGAAGCTTTTGCAGGCCGTGCGCCGTCGTGGGGAAGTGACCGTTCAACTCATTGACGATGACCTGCGCGGCCCGGTGCAGGTTGCGCGCCCGGCTGTAATAACCCAGGCCCTCCCAGAGTTTCAGCACCGAATCGAGCGGCGCAGCAGCCAGATCCGCGACGGTCGGAAAGGCGGCCAGGAAGCGCTGATAGTAGGGGATGACCGTCTCGACCTGGGTCTGCTGGAGCATGATCTCCGACAGCCAGACGTGATACGGCTCACGATCCGCGCGCCAGGGCAGGGCCGCAGCGCTCTGGTCGTACCAGGTCAACAGTGCGTCTTGAAAGGCGGGCGGCGAGTTCATGCCCCTAGTATAACGCCCCGGTTGCAAAGCGCTGCTGACAAGGTGATAATAAGATCGACTTGAAGCGAATGGAATTGCACATACTTTGACCAGGTATGTTTAGTGTCCAACCTCACCCCCCACGCTGGGCAGCTTTTCTCCCCCTCGCCATAGCGAAGCAGCATAGAGAGGGGGCCGGGGGAGGTGAGGTGAAGACAGAAAGAAGGCTTGCCGTGATGCGTTACATACCGCTGCTGCTGCTCCTCGTGCTGCTCTTTGGGCCGGTGGTGGCTGCGCAGGATGCGACCCCGCCCAGCCCTGAGGATCTGGATGCCCAGATCCAGACGCTGGAAGCAATGGCGACCCAGGTGACGCAGCAGCTCGACGACCTCCATGAACTGGCCGGTCAGGCGAGCAACGACGTGAACCATGCCTTCAATCTGCTGGGCTTGCTGGAAGCCTTCGGTTTCGTGGTATCGATTGTCGGCGGCGCGGCAGCGGTCGTCGGCGTGACACGCTTTGTGTCAGCGCAGCAGGACCTGCAAGAGGCCCGCGAGCGCTTTGAAGACGAGATTGAGAAATCCAGCAAGCGCCTGGAAGAGGAGAATGAGCAGCGCGAGACGCAGTTTACCATGCTGCGCGAGAGCCTGGAGCGCTCTACCGGCGATGCCACGCTGGCGCTGTCCTTCCTGCCGCTGGGCGAGAGCCAGTACAAATCCGGTGACTTCAGCGGCGCGCTGGATGTCTATCACCGTGCGCTGGACCTGGACCCCGATAACCCGATCATCAACTACCGCCTGGGCTACGTCTACACGCATTCAGGCCGCCTGGAAGAGGCCGAACGTTACCTCCAGCAGGCCCTGGAGATCGAGCCGGATTTCGCGCCCGCCCTGGCGACCCTGGGCTACGTTTACCGCCGCCGCAGCGAGAAGATGGAGCAAGGCATCGACCGCGCAGATGATCCTCAACCTGGCCGAACAGCATCTGGTGCGCGCCCTCAAGCGCTCGCCCAAGCTGGTCGATGAAGAGGGCGAATCCTGGTGGGGGTCGCTGGGTGGGCTATACCGCCGCCGGGGGCAGGTCGAGCAGGCGATTTACGCTTACGAGCAGGCTGCCGCCGTTATGCCCAATTCGTCCTATGCTTTCAGCAATCTGGCGATGCTCTACGTGCAGCAGCGCGACCGCCAGAAGATGCTGGAAACCTTCGCTCAGGTGGAAAAACTAGCCAGCGGCGAAGTTCAGGCGGATGTCGATAACTACTGGGCCTATAACGATCTGGTGACGTCGCGGCTGGCGCTGGGCCAGATTGACGAGGCCGAACTCGCCCTGGAGTCGGTTTTCCGCACCGTCCCGGACGATTCGCCTTATGTGCTGGAAAGCCTGCATGATACGCTCATCCGACTGATGGATGCGCTCGACCCGCGCGAAGCCCGCACTGTGCGCGAGTTCGCCCGGCGCGTCGAGATGCATCTGGCCGAAAAGCATCCCCCCACTCCCGAACCGGCAGCCGGAGATTAGAGCGCGTAAATCTCGCTGAATTTCTCGCGCAGATAAGCCACGTAGCTGTCGGCCTGCATCCCCTCGCCGCAGACACGCTTCGTCAGTTCGTCAGCAGTGAACTTGCGGCCATGGGCGTGAATATGTTCGTTCTGCCAGTGTCGCAGCGTGTCGAACTGCCCTTTTGCGATCTCGTCGGGGATCTCCGGGTGATCCGCCAGGGCTTGCGCATAATACTGTGCCCCCAACAGATTCCCCAGCGCATAGGTCGGGAAGTAGCCGAAGAGACCGCTGCCCCAGTGGGTATCCTGCATGACGCCCAGGCTATCATTCGGCGGTCTGACGCCCAGCAGCGCCTCGTATTTGGCGTTCCAGGCCTCCGGCAGATCGGCCACTTGCAGCCGGTCGTTGATGAGTTCCAGTTCGAGTTCAAAGCGCGCCATGATGTGCAGGTTATAGGTCACTTCGTCGGCCTCGACGCGCACCAGCGAGGGCTGCACCTTGTTGACCGCGCCATAGAGGGTCTCCATGCTCACGTCGTCGAACTGGCCGGGGAAGGCGGCCTGCAATTTAGGAAAAGCCCAGATCCAGAAGCTGCGGCTGCGCCCGACCAGATTCTCCCAACTGCGCGACTGTGATTCGCCTACGCTCATCGAGAGCGGGCCAGTGCGCCCGTTGGCGAGCGGTGTGCCGTCGATGGCTTCGGCGAAGCCCTGACAGTGGATGGCGTGCCCGGATTCGTGCATCATGCCGAAGAGGGCCATGTTGAGGAAGTTCTCGTCCCAGCGCGTGGTGATGCGGGCATCGTAGCGCGAGATGAACGAAGCGAAGGGGTGGACGGTCGTATCCAGCCGCCCGCGTGAGAAATCGTAGCCGAAGGTCCGCACGACCTCAGTGCCGAAAGCGCGCTGCTTGTCGATGTCGAAATGCTGATGAACGCAGGAATCGTCCACCCGATTGGCCCGCGCCTCGATGCGTGTCACCAGGTCGATCAGGGCCGGTTTGTGCGAGTCGAAGATGGACTTGACCTGCGCCGACTTCAGATCGCGGTCGAACTGGCCCAGCAGCGCGTCATAAAGCTCGCCGCCGTCATCCCCGCGCCGCAGTGCGGCCTCTTCGCGTTTCGTGGCGATGATGCGTTCCAGAATCGGCTGGAACAGGGCGAAATCGTTCTCGGCGCGTGCCTTGACCCAGACCTCACGGCCCTGGGCGTGGAGGGCGGCCTGTTCCGCTACAAAAGCGGCGGGCAGACGGGTCGCTTCTTCATAGTCGCGGCGCAGCACACGGATCATGCTGGCTTCGTCGGAGTCGAAATCGGCATCTGCCACCTCATTAGCCGCCGCGTCCAGCAGCAGCAGGGTGGCTTCGCTGGTAAAGGTCTCGTGGATCACGCGTGAGAGCGTCGCCATCTGGCCGGCGCGGACATTACCTGCCGCCGGGGGCATTTTGGTGCTTTGATCCCAACTGAGCAGGTTGCGAGTGGCGATCAGATTGGTGATCTCGCGGACGTGATCGAGCAGGGCGTCATAATGTTCAGCCATCGGGTATCCTTTGGTTGTTATCGCCGGTGCTAGTGTAACGCATTTCTGGAGTTTGCTATGACCAATGTGATGCGGAGTTGGGAGGAAAAAATCAGTAGATCACCTCATAACTTTCGACACGAAGCGATTTGCTAGCTCAAGCGATCCAGGGCGGCCCAGCCATCTGTGCCATACTGTCGCAGCAGGGCTTCAGTTTCAGTTTGATAGGCTCGTATTGCCTCACGGTGTTCGTAGAAATAGGAGAGCGCTGCATGAAGCTGAGCGCGGCTGATGCCGTATTGATCGAGTAGCTCTACTTCGCCGACTCCACCTTCGTGAGCCACGCCGATGGGCACGATGCTGATGTTGCTATCGACCAGAATCGGTGTGCCATGTTGATTGAGTTTGATGTACTTGGTTGTTTCTGTAAGCTCAGCCATCTCAGTTTCTCCACTCACCGTCATTGTATCACTGTTTCCTGACGTACAGCAGTTGGTCGTGAATATGCTCGGTCAGTGTAGCGACCCCATCCTCGATAACATCTGACCATGTCGCGCAAAACCGGACAATAGGGCCGACTCCGGCCTGTCCGCTGAACTGAGCCATCGCCGCATAGATGATGCCACTATGATGTTTTCCGGTTCGAAGCCATTCCACGTGCAATCGCGTAACGTCGTCATCCATTGAAAGCAGCACGTAGCCTTGCTCCGCTGCGAACTCCAGCAAATCGCGGTCGTCTGCGGTTTTCATACCCGCTTCTTCACAACGCAAAGTCTCGATTCCTCGCCGCTGCAACTGCTCGACAATCGCCTTGCTGACATGCTCATCCGTGAATATCTTCAGCTTCGACATCATTCTCTCGTCACAGCAATCACACATGATGCTGACAAACTATAAGCTCGCTGCCGGGATTCGCCAACCACGTGTTGTGAGGTAGGGCGTAAAATGGCATAATCAGACCTTGTGCCGGAAAGTACAGGAAAGCGGGTAAAGCGGTATGGAGGAAAACACGACGGCTTCGCTCAGCGTCTTTGTGACCGGGGCGACCGAGGGTCTGGGACGTGATCTGCTGCGGCAGTTGGTCGCGCAGGGTTATCAGGTGAGCGGAGTAGCGACTACGCTGGCCGATGCGAATCTGATTCGAGAGGACGGCGGTCTACCGGTCTATTGTGATCTGCTGCGCGCCGGAGAGATCGCTAGCGCGGTCAAGATGGCGAAAGTAGACGTAATCGTGAACGCGGCCCCGCAGTATATCAACGGGCTGCCGCTGCATCATCCCGATTGGGACTATTACATCCGCCTGCTGCGTGACGGGGCGGCGGCCTGCGCGGAAGGGGCGTCTGCTGGTGGTGCGAAGTTCCTGGTGCATATCAGCGGCACCTTCGTTTATGGCGATACGGAAGGCCATGTGGCAGACGAGAGCGCGTCGGTCTCGCACGATGACCCGCTCTTTGTGGCCGCGCGCGAGGGCGAACAGGCCGTGCTGCACGGCGAGACACCGGCCTGTGTGCTGCGGGCGGGTTTCAATTACGGTCCCGGCAGCGACAGTTTGCTGGCTTTACATCGCGCCCTGATTAACCGGGGAATGCTCGACCTGGGCAGCAGCGAACATGCCGTCTGGGTCCACGAGGCGGATCTGGCACGCGCCGCTGTTCTTGCGGTCGAGAAGCAGCCCGCCGGGGAAATCCTCAACGTGACCGACGGCAACGATCTCTCGCCGCTGGCCTTTGCGCAGGCCTTTGCCAGCAGCCTGGGAGTCCCACCGCCGCGCCCGGTCAATTTGCCCGGCTTCGTGCGCCGGTTTACCGGCGGCAGCAGTGCCTTGCTGACGACCTCGGTGCAGGCGACATCGGCCAAAGCGGCAGAGACGCTGGACTGGTCACCGCAGTACGCGGACATAGCAAGCGGCCTTGAGCAGACGCTGCTGGCCCGGCGCGCTGCCCAGGTGATGTGATGCTCAAAGCGGTTCTGTTTGATCTCGACGATACGCTGATTGATTGGAGCCAGGTCGAAGATGATTGGGAGACGCGCGACGCGGCCTATTCGCGCGGCGTCTACGATTATATTTCCGCCGAAGTGCAGGGCCTGGACGATTTCGACGGCTATTTGCGACAGTTTCGCATACATCTGCGTGATGCCTGGGCGACGGGTCGGGGCAGTTTGCAATCGCCGCACCTGGGCCGCATCCTCTCCGAGACGCTGGTGGCTGTCGGTGTGCCTTCTGACCAGATCGATCAGCGCCGTTGTCTGGAAGCGTATGGCTGGAAAGCCGCGCCGGGGCTGATTGCTTTCCCGGATGTGCCGCCTGTGCTGGATCTGCTGCGCGATCATGGCGTGCGGGTCGGTATCGTGACCAACGCGCACATGCCCATGTGGCTGCGCGACCGCGAGTTGGATCAACTGGCGCTGCTGGACTACTTCCCGGACTGCCGGGTCTCGGCGGCAGACGCGGGCTACCTCAAGCCGCATCCGGGCATCTTCCGGCTGGCACTGGACGCGCTGGAGAGTCGCGCCGGACGAGGCGGTCTTCGTGGGCGATAACCCCATTGCCGACATCGCCGGGGCGCAGGGAGCCGGTCTGAAAGCCGTGTTGCGGCGGCAAAAAACGCTGGCGTCCATGCTGAGCGGGATCATTGAGCCGGATGCGGCGCTGGAAAGCTTTGAGGCGCTGCCCACGCTGCTGGACGAGTGGTTTCCGGGCTGGCGCTGATGTTTAACCCGGCTTCGGACCGCAACCTGATCCTGACCGGCTACACCGGGCCGCGTCAGCGCGCCATTGGCCGCCAGGTGGCCGACGCGCTGCATAAGCCCTTCGTCAACATCGACGTGCAAATCGAGCAGCGGCAGGGCATGACGATGGAGGAAATCCGCGCGCAGTTTGGCGAATCGCGGCTGAAGACCTTCGAGGCGGAGGCAGTGCAGGAAGCGCTGCTGCATCGTGGCACGGTGCTGCGGATCGGCGGCCAGATATTGATGCACCAGGATTATTACGCCCGCTTCCAGGCGACCGGGCCGATTATCTGTCTGGTAGCCTCGCTCGATTCGGTGCTGCAAAGTCTGCACCTGACGCTGGGATCGCGTTATCATATCCCTCAGGAACGGGCGCAGGCGCTGGGTCAGGTGCGGCGCGAATGGGCAGTACGGGCGCAGCCGGAGATTTACGAGATCGACACGACGTATCTGACCGAGGGTGAGATCACGCAGACGGTGATTGACCTGTGGCAGCAGGTCGTTTTCTAAGAGAAGGATTTTGTCTTATGACGAAACTCAATGTCAGTCTGGCGCAGATGCAAATCGCCCTGGGCGATGTAGGCCGTAACACCCGCCATATGCAGGACCTGGCTGCCGAGGCGGCCCGGCGCGGCTCGCACGTCGTCGTCTTCCCCGAATTGTGGTCGAGCGGCTATGCTCTGGACCAGAGCAAAGCGCTGGCGAGCCAGTTGAACGCCGGGACGTTCAGTCAGGTGACGACGGTGGCGACGCAACACAAGATCGGCATCGTGGGGTCCATCCTGGAAAAGCGCGGCGTGGAGGTCGCCAACAGCGCCTCTTTCTGCGCGCCGAACGGGCGCGTGATGGGCGTCTACCGCAAGATTCACCTCTTCTCGCTTTTTGACGAAGATAAGTGGCTGGCTCCTGGTGCCTCACCGCTGATTATGGACCTACCCTGGGGCGATACCGCGCTGGCGATTTGCTATGACCTGCGCTTCCCGGAGTTGTTCCGCCATTATGCCGCCAACGGAGCCAAGATGATCGTCATCCCGGCAGAGTGGCCGCTGGCGCGAGTCGATCACTGGCGGGCGCTGCTGGTCGCGCGGGCGATTGAGAACCAGTGCTACATCATCGCCTGCAACGCGGCGGGCGAGACCGGCGATA
The DNA here is from genome assembly GCA_963772595.1 of uncultured Chloroflexia bacterium. Lineage (GTDB taxonomy): Bacteria > Chloroflexota > Anaerolineae > Aggregatilineales > Phototrophicaceae > CAVYXZ01. Next base: position 516,156 of record CAVYXZ010000008.1, read on the forward strand.
CCGTCTTCGCCGGGCATTCGATGATTGTGGACCCCTGGGGCAAGATCATTATCGAAGGCGGCGAGGACCCTATGCTGCTGACGGCGGACATCGAACTGGAACTGGTCGATGAGGTCCGCGAGCGTATCCCCGTGCTGCGTGACCGCCGGACGGATGTGTATTAGGGTCAATTGCCCCGGTTTGAGACCAGATCAGAGGTCCAGATTTTAACCATCGCGTAGGTCAACCGGCGATCAGGCGCGGATTGGAGTGGCTTTGGCTGTGGTAGGCTGAGGGCTGCACAGAGGGGAGCCAGATCATGACGCAGGTGATTGGGTCGAACATCGCCATCATTCGGGATCAGCAGATTTTGCTCACCCAGCGCGAAGACTTTGAGGTCTGGTGCCTCCCCGGCGGCCAGATTGAGATCGGCGAATCCTTCGCCGAATGCGCCGTGCGCGAAGCTCGTGAGGAAACGGGCCTGGACGTCCGGCTGACACGCTTTGTGGGCAGCTACACCCGGCCCAACTGGCAGAGCGGACTGTATCACGCGCATCTCTTTGCAGCGGAGGTGGTCGGCGGCAGCCTACAGGCCCAGCGCGGCGAAGTGCTGGAGATGCGCTTCTTCCCCTTTGATGAACTACCACAGGCTATGCTGCAAGGCCATCGCCACCGCATCCTGGACGCCATCAGCGGGCGCGTCGGCATCGTCAAGGCGGAATTGAGCCGCTGGCCCTTTCCTGGCAAGGATCGCTGGGATAGCTACGCCATGCGCGACGACTCCGGTCTGAGCCGCCGGGTCTGGTATGAGCGCCACTTCCCGCCGCTGACCCCCGACCAGATTACAGTCGAAATGCCAGGGACTCGTATATCCTAGCCGATCTTGCCGGTGACGTAATCCGCAGTGCGCGGGTCCTCCGGCGCGTTGAAGATACGCTCAGTCGCGCCAATTTCGATCAGGTGGCCGACTCGGTTTTCATCCGGCAGCAGCACGGCGGTCGTATGCGAGACGCGGACGGCCTGCTGCATGTTGTGTGTCACCAGGACGATGGTGTAGTGGTGGCACAATTCCCGCATGAGGTCTTCGATCTTCAGCGTGGAGATCGGGTCCAGCGCCGAGCAGGGTTCATCCATCAGCAGCACGTCCGGCTGGACAGCAATCGCGCGCGCGATGCACAGGCGCTGCTGCTGGCCGCCAGAGAGGGCCGCACCTGAATCCTTGAGCTTGTCCTTGACCTCGTCCCATAGCGCGACTGATTCCAGGGCGTGCTGGACGACGTCATCGTAATTGATACCGCGCGGCTTGCCGTAGCTCAGCTTGAAGCCGGCGATGACGTTGTCGTAGATCGACATCATCGGGAAGGGATTCGGCTTCTGGAAGACCATGCCGATGCGGCGGCGCACACGCACCGGATCCGCCTCGACGTCGTAAATATCCTGACCATTGAGCAGAACCTCACCCCTTACGTAGGCGTCTTTGACCACTTCGTGCATCCGGTTCAAGGAGCGCAGCAGGGTGGATTTACCCGAACCGGAAGGGCCGATCAGTGCGGTGATGGTGCCGGGCCGGAAGCGAATGCTGATGTCTTCGACAGCCAGCGTATTGCCGTAATAGACACTGAGGTTTTTGGCCTCCAGTTCATGGCCCTGGGTGTTTTGTTTGGGTGCTGCGGTCCGGGTACTAGCGAACATAACGGAATTTCCTCATCGTGAAGCGCACAGCGCCGCTAAAGAGGGCAACGACGAGCACCAGGACCAGCGTGGCGGCCCAGGATTTCTCGTGCCAATCGGGATAGGGTGAGATGGCGTAGTTGTAGATCTGAAGCGGGATGGCAGCCATCGGATTGCCAAGATCGGTATTGAAGAATTCGTTGCCCAGTGAGGTCAGCAGCAGCGGGGCCGTCTCGCCCGCCGCGCGCGCAATCGAAAGCACAACGCCGGTCAGGATGCCGGGCAGCACCGTAGGGATGACGACCTTCAGCACCACGCGCCACTGCGGCAAGACCGAGCGCGTAGGCCGCTTCACGCAGCGAATTCGGCACCAGGCGCAGGATTTCTTCCACACTGCGGGCGATAATCGGGCACCATAATGACGGCCAGGGCGACCGCACCCGCCAGACCGGAATAGCCGGTGAAGCTGCGGACGATCAGCGCCCAGACGAAACACGCCCACCACAATCGAAGGCAGCGAGGCCAGCAGTTCGAGCGAGAAACGTACCGCGCTGGCAAAGCGGCTGCTTGCCATATTCCGCCAGATAGATCGCGGTGGCGATGCCCAGCGGGACCGAGATCAGCGCGCCGACGGCGATCATCTCCAGCGACCCGACAATGGCCTGCGCGATACCGCCGCCGGCCTGCCCCATGCGGCTTGGGGGTTTCGAGAAAGAAGGCCAGATCAATGCCGCCGATACCCTTCACCAGCATGTAGCCGACGATGATGAACAGGATGGCGACGGAAAAGCCGGTCAGCAGCGCCAGCGCACCCACGGTGAACTGGCCGACAAGCTGGCGGCGGCGGAAGCGGATTTCTTCCGCATCAACCAGGATACGCTTCTGTTCAAGACTGCCAGGAACGGCAATACTTACAGATTGTTCCATGTGTGAGACTCCCTTACGTTATTGCGCTGAAGCACCGCCCGGCAGGCGGTTGATGCGGCTGACCAGAACACGTGCAGCGATGTTAAACATGGCCGAAACCAGCAGCAGGACCAGCCCTAATGTCGACCACTGCGCTGAAATAGGTGGGCGAATCGGCCTCAGTAAATTGGTTAGCGATGGCGCTGGCGATGGTATAGCCCGGTGTAAACAGCGATGCTGAAATTTCCCGCGAGCTGTTGCCGATGACCATCGTTACGGCCATCGTTTCGCCGATAGCACGCGCCAGGCCGAGCATGGCCGCGCCGATGATACCGCCCCAGGCATAGGGCAGGACGGCTTTGCGCAGCATTTCCCATTCGGTCGCGCCCAGCGCCAGCATCCCCTCTTTTTGCAGACGCGGCACCTGGGCGATGATCTCGCGCGAGATGGAGAGAATGGTCGGCAGGATCATAATCGCCAGGATTACACTGGCCGTCAGCAGATCCTGACCAATCGTCGCGCCCTTGAAGAGTTCGCCAATAATCGGAATCGGCCCGATGACGTTACGCAGGACCGGGTCGATAGTCGAACGCATAAACGGAGCCAATACCAGCAGACCCCACAGGCCAAAGCCTACGCTGGGGATCGCCACCAGCAGTTCGATGATGAACGAGAGGACGCCGCCGATCCTGGGATTGGTGAATTCCGAAATAAACAGCGCGGCCCCGACCCCGAAGGGCGTAGCCAGCAGGAGCGCGACAATTGAGGTCACAATGGTGCCAAAGATGTAGGGCGCGGCCCCGAACTCCAGGAACACGGGGTCCCAATTGGAGTTGATCAGGAAGCCCAAACCAAACTGTTCGAGTGGCAGGGCGTGAATCAATGTAGAGCAGAATGATGACCCCCACCAGCAAGACGATCATGCTGGCAGCGCCGATCAGGATGATGAGCCGGAAACCGCGGTCCCCATTCTGGACCCCTTTGATCTGACCTGCTACTTCCATATGTTGCTCCTTGCCTTACATGCGAAAACGGGATGCAGGGAAAATTGCCCTACACCCCGAAGTCATTCGATTATGCGAGCGCTTACATGCTTTCGGCGGCTGCGCTTGAGATTTCCTCAGGCAGCGCCGGTGCGCCGTCCACCATGATTTTCATGATCTGGGCCTCGTCCGCCTGAATAGCCGGTTCCGGCAGCGGCGAGTAGCCGAGGGCCTCGTGGTAGGTCTGGCCGTCGTGCGTCGCCCACCACAGCATACGGGTCAGCGCTGTCGCTTTGGCCCCGTCCGTCTGGTTCGGGCAGACCAGGATCCAGGTGAAGCCAGCAATCGGGTAGGTGTTCTCGCCCGCGCCGTTCACGATCATGATGCGCTCATCTTCCGGGATTTCCACACCGGCAGCGGCGTTGGTCACGGTCTCGGCATTGGCCTGGACGAAGGCACCGTCCTGGTTCTGGATGGCCGCCACCGGAAGCCCGTTCTGCTCGGCGTAAGCCAGTTCAACGTAACCGAGCGAGTAGGGCACACCCGCAATCGCGCCTGCGATCCCGGCGTTGCCTTTCTGACCGATACCCGTCGGCCAGTTGACCGAAGTGCCTGCGCCAACGTTCGTGGCCCATTCTTCGCTCACCGCGCTCAGGTAGCTGGTGAAGATGTTGGTCGTGCCGGAGCCATCCGAACGGTGAATGACCGCAATCGGCTGGTCCACACCTTCGAGCTGCGGATTATCGGCCACCAGCGCTTCGTCGCTCCAGTTGGTGATTTCGTTCAGGAAAATCCCGCTCAGCGTTTCGGGGGTGAATTTCAGCACCTCACCGCTGTCCGCGAGTTCAGGGACATTGTAGGTCGGGACGACACCACCGAGCGCCGTCGCAATGTGCAGGATCGGCGCGCCGCAGGTTTCCTCAGCAGTCGCAAGCTGGTCATCAGTCATGGGACCATCAGAAGCGCCAAAATCGACGGTTTGGTCGGTGATGCTGCGGATGCCGCCGCCGGAGCCGATACCCTGGTAGTTGATTTCCACACCCGTCAGCGTCGCATAGTCACTGAACCAGGTGGTGTAGAGTACCTGTGGGAAGGTAGCCCCTGCGCCGGTGAGGCTCTGCGCCTCGCCGTCCATCGGCCCCGTCACCAGGCCGGAGCCGGGGATCGTCATGTCATCCTGGGCCAGGACCAGGCTGCCGAAGGCGGCGACCAGTACCACGATGCCCACTATCAAGATCAGCTTACGCGCCATGCCATTTGTTCTCCTATGTTATGTCTTTACAGACGATACACTCAACTGCAATTCGGCCTTGTCTTGTGGAGTGCGACTCCTTTGGGCAACAGTTTGCAGCCAAGCCGCAATCTATGTGACCTGTGCGCGCAGGTGTAGTTTGCTGAACGGAATGTTACCAGCCGGACGTTAAAAGCCCGGTATCATGTGTTAAGGATCGAAGGTGAATTTTTAAGCTTGTGTTAAATCGCCAGAATGAAAATCATTAGAGACAAACTAGAACTCCTGTGCTATATTATGGATAATTCTAAGACCTTTATTGCAAAGCGGAATAGGCGTTGTAGGGGCGGCTGCATTATAATGGGAATTGTTCAGGAGAAAGCCGTGACAACACTCAAGCAGGTTGGCATCCTTGCCCATCCATTACGCCCGCCGACCGGCCCGGTCGCTGAAAGGATCGCGGAGCAGTTGCACGCGCTTGGTCTTTCGACCTGGATTTGCAAGGAGTGGACTGAGGCCGATGTGCTGGACGATGTCAAAGGCTCGGACCTGGTGGTGGCGATAGGCGGCGATGGCGCGATGCTGCGTGCGGCGCGGGTCTGCGCGGCTTACCATGTGCCGGTGCTGGGGGTCAACATGGGCCAGCTCGGCTTCCTGACCGAGATCGACGAGCCGCAGAATTGTTCGGCCTATTTCGAACGCCTGCTGGCCGAGGATTACTGGATCGAAACGCGCATGATGTTGGAGGCGACTCTGCTGCGCGACAGCCAGGTCATCGCCGTCCGCCGAAGCGCTCAACGACGTGGTTATCAGCCGTCAGGTCGTGACCAGTATCCTTCAAGTGGAAATGTACATTGACCAGGGTTGGGCGACGACCTACAACGCCGACGCCCTGATTATCGCTACCGCTACTGGTTCGACGGCCTATGCGCTGGCCTGCGGTGGACCGATTTTGCCGCCGGAACTGCGCAACATCCTGGTGCTGCCGGTCGCGCCGCATTTGAGCATGGATCGTGCGATTGTCCTGGCTGAGGGGGCGACGGTGGACGCCGTGCCCGGCACGACTCCGCGCGGCCATATCGTCGTCTCGATGGATGGGCAGACATTGTGGCATCTGGAGCCAGGTGACCGCATCTCCGTGCGCGCCAGCCAGCATCTCAGCCGTTTTGTGCGGATGCGCAGCCACAATTATTTTTACCGTTCGTTGTTGGACCGCCTGGAGCCGCGCATCAAGAAGCCGCCATCCAGGCCGCCGATGTGGTTGAGTGATCTGTAATGGATAAAGAAGACGCTGTAATGAATGAACCGAGCGTCACCGAAGATGAGGTGACGTACTGTGCCGTGCATCCTGACCGCGAGACCCAACTGCGCTGCAACAAGTGCGGGCGCCTGATGTGCGCCGAGTGTGCCGTGCCGACCCCGGTAGGCTATCGCTGCCGCGAATGTGTGCGCCAGCAGGAAGACAAGTTTTTCACCAGCAGCATGATCGATTATGGCATCGTCTTCGCCGTCAGTGTCGTGATCGCTGCGATTGGGCTTTACGCGCTCACTTTCCTGGGTGGTTTCATCCTCTTCATTATTATCCTCTCCATCCCCATCGGTGGCGCGGTCGGCGAGGCAGCGCTGCGGCTGACCGGGCGGCGGCGCGGGCGCTATTCCGGCCAGGTCTCGGCAGGTGGGGTAGTCCTGGGCGCACTGGTGACGAATTTCCTGCTCTTCAGCAGTTTGCTGCCGCCGAGAGGTTTCTTGCTGACGGTCATTATCTACGTAGGGATCGTGGCGTTTACGGCCTATGGGCGTTTTCGCATGAGGATCTAGCATGTTAGACGAACTGCGAATCCAAAATTTCGCAATTATCGACAACCTGACCCTGAGCTTCTCCCCTGGCTTCAACGTGATTACCGGCGAGACCGGCGCGGGCAAGTCGATTATGATTGACGCTCTGGAACTGCTGCTGGGCACGAAGGCCGACAGCGCGGTGGTCCGTGCCGGGGCCGACCGGGCAGTCGTAGAAGGGACCTTCCGGCTGGACGAACGCGCTCAGGCTCTGCTGCTGCCTTTGATGAAGCGCGAGGAACTGCTGGACGGCGAAAGCGTCGATTACGTCGTGCTGGCGCGTGAGATCCGTGATAACGGGCGCTCGATGGCCCGCGTCAACGGCGTCACTATCCGCGCCGACCTGCTCAACGAGATCGGCGAGGTGCTGGTCGATATTCACGGCCAGAGCGATCACCTCTCGCTGCTCAAAGCCGCGACTCACATCGACCTGCTGGATCGCTACGCCGATCTGCTGGAAATGCGCGTGGCCGTAGCGACAATGGTCGAACGGGTCGCCAACGTGCGCCGCGAGATCAAGCGGCTGGAGGAAGATAAGGAAGCGCTCCAGCGTAAGGCCGACCGGCTGCGCAGCGAGGTCGAGGAGATCGAGGCGGCCAATCTCACGCCGGGTGAAGACGATGACCTGCGCGCCGAACGCACGCGCCTGGGCAACAGCGAGCAGTTGGCGCATCTCAGCGGTGAGGCCGTGCTGCTGCTGGTCGGTGACGATAGCGCGGAAGAGCAGTTCAACGCGGTCGATCAACTGATGAAGGCGGTCGCGCTGCTGGGCAAGCTGGCGACCATCGACTCGGAGATGCAGGAAGAATATGAACAGGCCGACGCCCTCAGCCAGCAGGCGCAGGAACTGGCGATCACGCTTCAGGACTACGCCGAATCGGTCGAGCACAATCCCCGGCGGCTGGACGAGGTCGAGGAACGGCTGGAAGCCATCAATTTGCTGCGGCGGCGCTATGGCGCGACCATCGAGGCGGTGATCGAACATGCCGAGCAGGCACGGACCGAACTGGAATCCATCGACCACAGCGAAGAACGCCTGGACGAACTGCGCGCTGAGGAAGATAAGCTGCTGCATTTTATCGGCGAGATGAGCCTGAAGATCAGCAAGTTTCGCCAGCAGTCCGGCGTAAAGTTAAGCGGCAAGGTGATCGACGAACTGGCGGACCTGCGCATGGAGGCGACGCGCTTCGAGGTACAGGTCAAGCATGTGGACGATCCCGAAGGCTGCTACGTCGAGGAGCGCCGCCTGGCCTTTAGCCCCACCGGCATCGACCATGTCGAGTTCTTGATGAGCGCCAACCCCGGCGAACCGCTGCGTCCGCTGGCGAAGGTCGCCTCCGGCGGCGAGACGGCGCGCATCATGCTGGCCCTCAAGCGCGTGCTGTCCCAGGCGGATCACACCCCCACGCTGGTCTTTGACGAGATCGACCAGGGAATCGGCGGGCGCGTCGGCTCGGTCGTCGGCGAGAAATTATGGACGCTGGCCCACAATCATCAGGTGCTGGTGGTGACGCATCTGGCCCAACTGGCCGGTTACGCCGATAAACACTTCAAAGTGCTTAAGTCCATGTCTGGCGAACGGGTCAAGACTGAGGTACAAACGCTGGATGCGGCGGGGCAGGTGGACGAACTGGCGGAGATGCTGGGTGCGACCGGCGACAGTGGCAGCCAGACCGCCCGCGAACTGCTGACAGAAGCGCAAACACGCAAGCAGAAGGCGCAAAAAGTCCCACAATAAAGCCGTCACCGAACGCTGTGCAAAAGCAAGAATCGCTAAAGCGGTTGGTCTTCGGTCGCTGCGGCGCTTCGCAAGAGAGCAGAGGCATTCTGCACGTCTGATCCACAACAGGGGATAACATGGTAGCTGAACTCAACTTCGACGAACTCATTGACCGGCGCGATTCGGACTGCACCAAATGGCGCAAATATGGCCCGGATGTCATCCCCCTCTGGGTGGCGGATATGGACTTCCGCAGCCCGCAGCCGGTCGTGGACGCCCTGCGCGAGCGCGTAGAGCATGGCATTTTCGGCTATGGCTATTCCGCCTGGTCGCAGGATGGCAGCACGGACCGCCTGCGCGATTTGTGGCGCGCCCGCATGGCTGAACGCTATGGCTGGCAGCTTGCGCCGGAGGATTTCCTCTTTGTGGGCAACGTCATCAGCGCCATGCACGCCATCAGTCATACCGTCGGGCAGCCGGGCGATTCGGTGCTGATCCCCACGCCGAATTACTGGCCGCTGCTGGGCGCGCCGCCGCATCACGACCGTCAGGTGATTTAAGTGCCGTTGCAGATTATTCACGAAGATTCGATCATGCGTTTCGAGTTTGATTTCGATGCGCTGGAAGCTGCCATCACGCCGCAGACGCGCCTGCTGATGTACTGCAACCCGCACAACCCGGTCGGACGAGTTTACCGCCGCGAGGAACTGGAGCGTCTGGCCGAGATCGCGCTGCGCCACGACCTCATCATCTGCTCCGATGAGATTCATGGGGATCTCATCATGTCGGGCCACCAGCATATCCCGATGGCCTCGCTCTCGCCGGAGATCGCCCAGCGCACCATCACCCTGACCGCCCTGACCAAGACCTACAATCTGGCGGGCCTGCACCTGGGCGTGGTCATTACGCAGAATCCTGAGCTAATGACCACCCTGAAGGACTACTACACGTCCATCGGCGGCCTGGGCACGAACATTTTGGGTTTCACGGCCAGTCAGGCGGCGATTGAGTACGGTCAGCCCTGGTTGGATGCGCTGCTGCGCTATCTTGAAGGCAACCGCGATTTCGCCGTGCAGTATATCCGCGAGCATATGCCCGGTCTGCGCGTGACTATCCCCGAAGCGACCTACCTGCTGTATATCGACTGCGCTGAGGTGATGGAAGGCGATCCCTTTGATTTCTTCCTGGAGCAGTCGAAGGTGGCGCTGAGCGGCAATTGGGCCGATCAAGGTTTTGGTAGTTATGTACGACTCAACCTTGGATGTCCGCGCAGCAGACTGCGCCTGGCCCTCAGCCGGATGGCCGCTTCACTGGCTGCTTTGTAGCAATTGAACTAATGCTAGACTATAGTATTAATTGAATAAGTTTACAGTAAGTTGACTTTTAATTCTGAATGTTGACAGAATTGATTTAGGATTTGCAATATAATCCTTGCTACTTATTTGACCTCGGAGGACACATGATAAACCAGGGTGACATAGAAGGTCGTTTACGTTTGCTGCGCTACGGCATGGTGGTTCTGGTCGTGGTCACGTTCTTGGTGACGCTGCTGGCTCCCTTTGCTTTTGTGAAGGATTTAGGTTATTCCATCACAGACTTCTTGGGACAGGCCATACTCTATGCCGTCGTTGTTGGGGTCATCGGGGTCGCCGTCTATTTCGGATACGCTTCAATTCTCAAGCGTAACGCGGGACCAGGAAGCACCGAATAGGCCCCGTTGTCTTAAGATAATTGATTACCGGGCAGGGTCAACCCGCAGTGATCCTGCTTTTTTAGTTCCAGTCGCGCCGTCCGCCGCCGCGCCGGTAGCCCTGTGATCGTGTGCTGGAGTCTCCCCCCCCATTGAGCGCGCGCCGCGCTTTTTGCACGTCACTTTCATGCTTGAGCAGCACTGTCAGCGTAGTTTCCAGCGTTTGCTTATCCAGCGAATCGGCATTCAGCATCACCAGCGCCCGCGCCCAGTCTATTGTCTCGGACACGCTGGGATTCTTCTTCAGGTCGAGGTTGCGCAGATTCTGCACCACGCCGACGACCTGCTCGGCCAGGCGGTTGTTGAGTTCAGGGACGCGCAGCCGCACAATGCTCAATTCCGACTCGTGGCTAGGGTAGTCGATAAACAGGTAGAGGCAGCGTCGTTTCAGCGCTTCGGAAAGCTCGCGCGTGTTATTGCTGGTCAGCACCACATCTGGCTGGTGCCGGGCAGTGATCGTGCCGATTTCAGGCACGGAGACCTGGAAATCGCTGAGGACTTCCAGCAGAAAGGCTTCAAACTCGGCATCGGCCCGGTCGATTTCGTCGATCAACAGGACCACAGGCTCATCGGCAGTGATGGCTTGCAGCAGGGGGCGTGCCAGCAGGAAGCGCTGTGAGAAGAAGACGTCTTCCTCGGTCGCCAGCCGATCCGCCGCCTCACTCAGGCTCTGTGCCTCGGACAGCACCTCACTGAGTTTATCGCGCAGAAGCTGTGTATAGAGCATCTGCTTGGCATATTCCCACTCGTAGAGCGCTTTGCTCTCGTCCAGCCCTTCGTAACATTGCAGACGGATCAGACGCTTGCCGGTTGCTTTGGCCCAGGCTTTCGCCAGTTCCGTTTTGCCGACACCTGCCGGACCTTCGGTCAGCAGGGGCTTGTCCAGTTTCGAAGCCAGGAAAATCACCGTCGAGATTTCGTCTGTTGCGATATACTGCTGCTCGCTCAACGCCTTTGTGACCTGACTTACATCATCCACGATGAATCCTCCACGATATTGTGACTCAAATTGTAGCGCTCTTTTGATGTTTACGATACAGCCGCTTGGGGCCGCTCAGTCGGTGCTTTCGAGCTGCTCGTCCGTTTTGCCGTAGCGCCGCCGCCGCTGGCTGTATTCAACCAGGGCTTTGAGCAGTTCTTCCCGGTTGAAATCAGGCCAGTAGGCCGGGGTGAAGTAGAATTCGGAGTAGGTCCCCTGCCAGACGAGGAAGTTGCTGAGGCGGATCTCGCCGCTGGTGCGGATAATCAGGTCCGGGTCCGGCAGCGAACGGGTATACATGTGCTGGCTGATAAGTTCTTCGGTGACTGCCTCGGCGGGGGTGCCTTCGCGGATAATCTGCTGTACCGCCCGCACGATCTCGTCGCGGCCCCCGTAGTTAAAGGCAATATTGAGAATCAGAGTCGAATTGTCTTTCGTCAGTTCTTTCGCCTGGTGGATCTTCTTTTGCAGGGCCTTAGGAATGCCGTCCAGTTCGCCGATATGCCGCAGTTGGACCCCTTCGCGGTGCAGTTCTTGCAGCTCGCGGTCGATCATCATTTCCATAATGCTCAACAGGAGCCGGACTTCGGTGCGCGGGCGCTTCCAGTTCTCGGTCGAGAAGGCGTAGACCGTCAGGATCTCGATGCCGAACTCCACTGCGGCACGCAGCACCGGGCGCAGATTTTCCGTGCCCTGCCGGTGCCCTTCAGAGCGCGGCAGGCCGCGTGCTTTAGCCCAGCGCCCATTCCCGTCCATGATAATTGCTACGTGGCGCGGTATGTGCTCCGGGTCAGGCAGCGACAGATTTGAGTTTTCGCGTAAACTTGCGACCATAGCGCGTGCGGTGGGTGCGAGGACCACCTCTCCTTTCGCTCCGGTTGACAGAATTTAGACGTCTAGAATCTCCTGCTCTTTGGCTTTGCCGAGTTCGTCAATGCTGTCGATAAACTGGTCGGTCAGCTTCTGGACTTCCTCCTCACCGCGCTTCATGTCGTCTTCCGAGATCAATTTTTCTTTCTCGAAGTCGTGCAGGTCGCTGTTGGCTGAGCGGCGGATGTTGCGGATAGCAATTCTGCGATTCTTCCATGCGTTTGTTCAACACCCGCACCAGTTCGTGGCGGCGTTCCTGAGTCAGCGGCGGCATATTCAGGCGGATCACCTCGCCGTCCACGTTGGGATTCACACCGATATTGGCCTGCTGGATCGCTTTTTCAATCGCCTTAACGCTGGATTTGTCGTAGGGGCGGATCAGGATTTGCAGCGCTTCAGGTGTCGAAATGTTGGCAAGCTGCCGCAGTTCGGTGTCCTGCCCATAATATTCGACCATCAGCCGGTCCACCAGGGCCGTGCTGGCTCGCCCGCTGCGCAGGCCATGCAGGTCTTCTTCGTAAAAATCCAATGAAGCCTGCATTTTCTCACGAGTTTCACTAAGTATATCGTCTATCATCTCAAGCACCTTTGCCGATAAGCGGATCACGATTTGACGACTGTGGGCTGCCAGCCCTCCCAACTCCGCGCCTGCCAGGCGGCATAGAGCGCAATGGAGCCGACCGTCGCCACATTCAAGCTGGCGACCTGGCCGCGCATCGGCAGCGAAAGCCGCAGATCACAGGTGTCGCGCACCAACCGCCGCATTCCTTCGCCCTCGCTGCCCAGGACCAGGCCCAGCGACATATTGAGATCGGTCGAGCCGATAGGCGGCACGTCCGGGCCAATGTCCAGGCCGACCAGCCAGGTATCGCGGCTCTTGAGTTCTTTCATGGTCGTGACCAGGTTCGTCACCTGAATCACGTTGAGGTGTTCAATGGCCCCTGAAGAAGCATTAACCACCGCCGGCGTGACGGCGACGCTGCGCCGCTCTTGCAGAATCACTCCATGCACGCCGACTGAATCGGCCACTCGCAGCAGACTACCGACGTTTTGCGGGTCCTGGAGCAGGTCGAGCAGCAGGAAGAAACCCTTCTCGCCGCGCTGCTCCACCAGCGCATAGGCATCATCCAGCTCTGCATAAGGATACGGCCCGACGCGCAGGACGACATTCTGGTGATTGCCGCCTTCGGCCAGATCGTCGATGATGCGCCGGGGCACGCGCCGCAGCTTGACCCCGCGCTTGTTTGCCAGCGCGATGACCTCTGCCGTGCGTCCCTTTTCGTCCGTCGATTCCGTGATGAGCAGCTGCTCAACCTCACGTCGATTGGCGCGCAGGGCCTCCATAACGGCCCAATGCCCGTACAGAAATTCGGTCATCGCCTATTCCAATCGCCAGATCGTGCCTTTAGGCCCGTCTTCCAGCAGCACCCCCAGCGCGGCCAACTGGTCGCGGATGCGGTCGCTTTCGGCGTAATTCTTCTCCGCCCGCGCCTTCGCCCGCAGGTCCAGCAGCAGGTCGATCAGGCCCGCTTCGCGCGCGGCATCGCTGCCACCTGCCGAGTCGGCATTGGGGATAATGCCCAGTACGTCGCCACCCAGGCTGTTATAGGTCTCGTTGATCGCGTTCAGCGTCTCCAGGCCCAGGTGGGTATCGCCGTAGAGCAGGGTGTTGACCTCGCGGGTCAGCTCTTGCAGCACGGCCAGCGCACGTGGTGCGTTGAAATCATCGTCCATCGCGGCTTTGAAATCGTTCGCGGCCTGGTCCAGACGTTCCTGGAAGCTGTTACCGTCGCTGCCTTCAGGCGCGCTGTTCATGCGCTGACGGGTCTGCCGCACCGCGCCGTAGAGCCGCTCCCAACCGCCGGAGGCCGCCACCAGCAAATCCTCATGATAGGTCACGGGGTTGCTGTAATGAGCGCTGAGGTTGAAGTAGCGGATGATCTCCGGGCGATAGGTCGCCAGCGCGTCCTTGACCGTCACGACGTTGCCCAGGCTCTTGGACATCTTGACCGGAATGCCTTCTTCGTCCACCACCATCAGGCTGCCCACCAGCATCCAGTAGCGGGCGAAATCGGCGTCGTTGGCGCATTCGCTCTGGGCGATCTCGTTTTCATTGTGCGGGTAAATGTTGTCAATCCCGCCGCCGTGAATATCGAAGGTTGGCCCCAGATACTTGCGCGCCATCGCCGAGCATTCGATATGCCAGCCAGGGAATCCCCAACCCCAGGGGCTGTCCCAGCGCAGGATGTGTTCCGGCTCGGCCTTCTTCCACAGGGCGAAATCAGCGGGGTGCCGTTTTTCCGTGCGCACCGCCTCGCGCGTGCCCGAATTCCTGCTCCTCGACGCTGCGGTTGGACAGCTTGCCGTAGCCTGTGAACGAGGTCACGTCGAAATAGACGTCGCCTTCCACCGCGTAGGCCGCGCCCCTGGCGATCAATTCTTCGATCATCGCAATCTGCTCAGGGATGTGCGCGCTGGCGCGCGGTGAGATGTCGGGCCGCTGGATGCCGAGCGCATCCATGTCCGCGAAATAGCTGCGGATGTAGGTCTCCACAATCTGCATGGGCCGTGCCTGCAACTGCCGGGCCTTGCGCAGAATCTTATCTTCGCCGAATTCGGTCTCGGTCAGGTGTCCGACATCCGTCAGATTCTGCACGTAAAACACGTTATAGCCGCTGTAGCGCAGGTAGCGCACGACGACATCAAAGGAGATATAGGTCTTGGCGTGTCCGATGTGGGCATGGTCGTAAACGGTCGGCCCGCAGACGTACATGTTGACATGGCCCTCGTCAAGCGGTTCGAAGGTCTGTTTATCGCGTCCCAGGACGTTGTAGTATCTGCAATGCCATGCGTGCTTCCTTCGTGTGAACTGTGCTTGCCACATTGTAACGCAGATTAGTCATTGGGTGTAGACCGCGCTGGCATGGCCCCTTTGGGTGCATAGATAGGCGACTATTTATCAAAAGCTTGTGAATTTACGCAAAATCAACATATAACAAGCTATATTACGGTTACAATTCTTGTAACAAACAATCAGCACTACCCGGCTCGATCCTTATACACACCGGAGACAGGTTTTGCTCAATGAGTTTGTTGACCCAAATCTGCGAGGGCCGCACAAACAGCCTGAAGTTCATATTGTGAGGACGCTCATGCCAATCCGTGTTTACTGGGTGAACAACTTACCGGACGTAGTCTGCGTGGAGTATGTCGGTGTCTGGAATATGACCGACTTTCATCATGCTTTTGAAGACTTCCGTTCGATGGCTTCCACGATCCCGCACAAGGTGAATTTGATTGTCGATATGCGCGCGATGGATCATCTGCCGACTGGCCTGCTCACGGCGGTACGGACCAACCTGTCCCGGCGTCCGGCGAACACCGGCATGATCGTGGTTGTCGGCGTTCATCCACTGATCGTGGGATTTGTCCAGATGGTGCGTCAACTACCGCTGGTGACGGCGAATGTCCAGCTTGCGCAATGTTACGAGGACGCCATGAGCCTGATTAGAGCGCAGCGATCCGATACGCCCAATCCGCCGAATTACGACAGCCTGTTCGGTAAGTCAGAGGTTCATTTTCCGGAAGATAGTGGCCTGGCTCAATGATTCAGGCATTCCGCATCGGCCCGAATATACGTTGGGATCTGAATAATCTGTAAATTAGAGAGAAATCTACGCATAACGCTCAACATTACGGTTACAATTAATCAATGTAACAATGTGCCGAACATCGCTGCTCAAGGTTTGTCCATCGCGGCACACGATTTCTCTCATCTGATGAAGCCTGTGCCCGGCAGACATAGGCTATGGTCCGAATATCTCATGGGGAATTCAAACCAGTGCCAGTACAAGTGTCGTGGCTTGACGATTCACAGCGAATAATCCGCCTGGAATACAGCGGCGTCTGGAACATGAACGAGTTCTACCAGACCTGCGATGAATTCCGTCGGGGCTTTTGTCGGCAGTGCGAGGCATTATCCAACGGCGGATGCTGGATATGGACGTCTATTTGAAAGATACCTTCGAGGAAGCTCTGGCTTTGCTTGAGGAACAATCGGTAAGCAGGGGCGGAGTATCCGCAACATAATAAGGAATAATCTAGTGGCAGTACAGGTTTCGTGGGTGAATGAGGCACAGACTGTCTTATGTCTGGCGTATAGAGATGTCTGGGATATGCATGAATTCTACCAGACTTATGATGAGGGTCGTCGTCTGCTCGGTCAGGTATCGCACCAGGTAGACGTGATTATTGATGCGTCAGAGACGAGGCACCTTCCCAACGGTTTCTTATCAGCAGTACGGGGTGTCATTCAACGGCGTCCTGAGAATGTGAGGCTGCTTATAGTCGTCGGAGGTGGGCCTTTAATCCGGGGTTTGGTCCGGATGCTGAACCAAATGCCCGTGATTGATATAGGTATGTTGACGACAGATACCCTTGAAGATGCGCTCGCTCTGGCTCAGGCGCACGAGGTTAGTCGATGAAGGGATTGACATGCCCGTAAAGGTGGCATGGGCCAACGAAGCACGTAATGCGGTCTACATGGGATTCGTGGAGTGTGGAACCTGAATGATTACGACCACGCTATTCCTGAGGTGCTGGCGTTATTTGACAGCGTGGAACACGTTGTCCATTTGATTATCGACGTCAGTGAGGTTCACCGGCTGCCGCCCGGTCTGTTGAGACTGTAAGATATTTTGTGTAAATGGAGTGCCGGTATAGGAGTTACAATCAGCCGCTTGGAAGGCGGCAGAAAGGCACACCATGAAGACAGAAAAAGCGAAGCCCAGCCATGCCCTCGGTGGAGACGATCCAGCAGGAGTTGGGCAAGGCGCAAAGCATCGACGATTTCTTTGGCAAGGAAGGCATCTTTGCCCGCTTGTTTGCTGAGACGCTGGAGCAGATGCTGGATGCGGAACTGACGGCCCAGTTGGGCTACGAGCCGTATGAGGCCAAAGGGCGCAATTCAGGCAACAGCCGCAACGGTCACTACAGCAAGAAAGTTCGTAGCAGCAACGGCGAGACCGAAGTGACCGTACCGCGGGATCGCAGCGGCGACTATGAGCCGACAGATTCTGAAGAAGTACCAGGCCAACACCAACGAGCTGGAAGACAAGATCATCGCCATGTACGCGCGGGGCATGACCCAGCGCGACATCGAAGCCCAGTTGGCGGAGATGTATGGCATCGAAGTCTCCGCCCAGACCATCAGCACCATCACCGACAAGGTGCTGCCACTGGTGGAAGCCTGGCAGAGCCGTCCTCTGGCGGCGGTCTATCCCATCCTCTACCTGGATGCCATCCACTACAAGCTGCGCAAGGATCACAAGATCGAGAATCGCGCCATTTACATCGTTTTAGCGGTGGATTTGGAGGGTTACAAGGACGTTCTGGGCCATTGGGTCAGCGACGGCGAGGAAGGGGCCAGTTTCTGGTTGAGCGTGGTGACGGACTTGAAGAACCGGGGCGTGGAGGACGTTTTCATCGCCTGTGTGGATGGTCTCACCGGCTTCAAGGAAGCCATCCGCTCGGTCTTTCCCCAGGTGGAAATCCAGCGCTGCATCATCCACCAGATCCGCAACAGCCTCAAGTACGTGGTCTGGAAGGATCGCAAAGCCTTTGCCACTGACTTGAAGGCCATCTACCGCGCACCCACCCGCGAACTGGCCGAAACCCAGCTGCTGCAACTGGCTGAGAAATGGGGCGATAAGTATGCTATTGCCGTCCGCTCCTGGGAGACCCACTGGGAGGAACTGGCGACCATGTTCGACTACACGCCCGAAATCCGGCGGCTCATTTACACCACCAATATCATCGAAGCCTACAACCGCCAGTTACGCAAAGTCACCAAAAATCGCGGCGCGCTACCATCGGGCGAGGCCATTCGCAAGCTGCTCTGGTTGGCGCATCAGGACATCGCCAGGAAATGGACCATGCCCGTTCGTAACTGGGCCAATATCTTAAACCAGCTCGCCATTCGTTTTGAAGACCGGTTCCCAATTTAGGAGATCACGCCATTTA
>CAVYXZ010000009.1:0-369227 GCA_963772595.1 uncultured Chloroflexia bacterium
ATAAACCCTGCGTCCAGCTAACCCTGCACGGCAAAGGGGTCGATCATGGTCACGCCGGTGTGTTTGAACTCGTCCATCTGCATCAGCGCATCGGGCGTTTCGTCCAGCGTAATCGTGCGCGTGATGAGCTGTTCCGGGTGCAATGCGCCCAACTCAATCATCTGCATCATCGCCGGATAATCGTGGGCCTGCATCCCGTGACTGCCGTAGATTTCCAGTTCGTGCGCGATCACCTTCCCCATCGGAATCGGCGGATTGCTGTGTTCACCGGCCATCAAACCGATCTGGATGTGTTTGCCGCGTTTGCGTAAATTGGCAATGGAGTTGTAACAGGTCTCCCGGTGACCCAGTGCGTCGAGCGAGACGTGCGCCCCGCCAGACGTCAGCTCACGCACGGCTTCAACGACGTTCTCTGACCCGCGTGTATTCAGCGTCAGATCCGCGCCAAGCTCAGTCGCTTTCGCCAGGGCCGCCTCGTTGATGTCCAGCGCAATCACCTGCGCGCCGATGGCTTTGGCGATCATAATAGCCGCCAGTCCAACTCCGCCACAACCGTGAACCGCCACCCACTGACCGCCGCTCACCTTGCCCTGGCGCACCACCCCGCGAAAGGAGGTGGCGAAGCGACAGCCCAGGCTCGCCGCCGTCGCCAGCGACATCAATTCGGGCACCGCAACCAGATTCTCATCGGCGAAAGAGAGGGCCACATATTCCGCAAAGGAGCCCCAGTGGGTGAAGCCGGGCTGGGTCTGATGATCGCAGACCTGTTGATTGCCGCTGGCGCATTGCGGGCAGGTTCCGCAGGCACAGACAAAGGGTGTCGTCACGCGATCCCCAAGTTTCCAGCGGGTCACATCTTTGCCCAGCGCCACAATCGTCCCGGCCAGTTCGTGACCGGGCACATGCGGCAGGGTAATATCCGAATCATGGCCCATCCAGCCATGCCAATCACTGCGACACAAACCCGTCGCGTCCACCTTCAGTACCACGCCATGCGGTTCGGGCGTGGGATCGTCCAGGGTTTGCACCGTCACATCGTCTTGAAAGGTTTCAAAATAGACCGCTCGCATTGTCTCGTTTCCTTGAAGTCACTTTGAATGCTCAACCACACGCTCATTGTACCGGGTTATGGCCTGCCCGCCGACTGGTCGCGCCTGGCCCATTGAGTGGGAGTGATTACCACACCACCGCAACATCATATTGAGTAATCTTGCCGTCTTTGGTCACCAGAGGCAGATTTTCAATTCGAGCCTGAGCGACCAGGAGGCGATCAAAAGGATCACGGTGATGGGGTGGCAGGGTGCCAAGTTCGTAGATGTGATCCAGCCTTATATTCAGCAGCGTAACCCGATTCTGCTGCATTTGCGCGGCAATGATTTCATTAAGCGGCCTGGGCAAAGTCAGACGCCCCAATTGAGTCTTGATCTGAATTTCCCACACACTGGCAAGGCTCAGGAGGAGATCATTGGCGGGATCATGGCAAAGATCGTAAGCTGTCGGTGAAAGATTGTCATAGTTACCCGACCACCATAAGAAGGTATGGGTATCGAGCAAATAGTTCATTCCTCGCCCAACCAGAACGAATCCGGCAGTTCGTCGTCAAAGTCGTCATGCAGGACAATTCCAGGAAACAGACCCGGTGTGCGCGGCTGTTTGGCGGTAGAGACGGGGGTTTGCTGTGCTTCAATGTAGGCGAGGACTTGCTGGCGTTCTTCGGGGGTCAGGTCGTCGATGGCCTGAAAAACAGCTTCGAGGTCAGTCATAGCGAAATGGCCGGTTATTTGCCCAGTTTGCTGACGGCGTAGCGCGCCTCGTGCAGCAGTTCGACCAGTTCGGCGCGATAGGGGACCAGTTCGCTGCGCAGCGAGGGGAGAATCAATTCGGCGTCGTCCACTTCCAGGACGATGGCGGGATGCCCGGCCTGGAGTTCGGCGGCCAGGGTCTTGATTTGCAGAGGCTTGTAATCGAGGTCGATCAGGTTCGCGGCAACTCGTCCGGCAACTCCGCCCAGGATTCCGCCGGCGACCAAGCCGGTGCCCAGGGCGATGATCGGGCCGATGCCGGGCAGCGTCAGCGCGCCCAACTGGACCAGACCAAAAGCGGTCATGGCGGCCCCCAGAGTTCCCCCAGCGATAGAGCCTTCGTCCGGGCTGATGTCATCGTCGAGGATAACGACCTCACCGTCTTTCGCCTTGGCGATAATGGCCGCGTGGCGGACGTTAATATACTCCAGTTCCATGATGCGATCCATCGCTTTGGTCAGGATCACACGGGATGGAAACACTGCAACAATAGCTTCTGTATCCATTGAAGCTGCTCTCCCCGTAGCGTTCAGATGGTCTGGATTGTGTAACTGCCGCCAACTTGCAACGAGAATGAAGACTTGAATCTGCTGTAATTGTACGGAGCAACCAGAGGGGTGTCAAGCCAAGTCGCATTAAGGGTTGCGGAAAACTTGTCTTTCGATAGAGATGACTCTGAGCGCCTGACAACATTTAATCATCTGCCCGCGCCCGAATCAAAAAGAGCGACCCCTTGGGGCCGCCCTCTCGTTTGCTGTTCCGTTCGGCTTACAGGTTGCCGACCAGATTCGAGAAAATGTTGCCGATGGCGGGGCCAAGCAGCGCCAGGATGACGATCACGACGACCGCGACCAGCACCAGGATCAGCGCGTACTCTACAAGACCTTGACCCTCTTCACGTGGCATGTACAGCATGATGATAACTCCTCGAAATGATGAACAGATGAATGATGTTTGAGCGAATTACTCACTCTAGCTTAAGATACCATGAGTTTTGAAGCCGAGTCAATAGATATAAAATAAAGATTTGTGAATTTTTCTATATTAGCCCCTAAGGTCTAATCAGCGCTCTCAGCGCGCGGAACAGCTTCCAGATGCAGACTGAGAGCGTGGACCGCCTCGGCCAGCGGCGACTGTGCGGGCAGGGCCGCTTCCAGGCGCGTGACGCGGAAATGATCGTCCAGGTTAGCCGCATAGAGCAGCGTGGTCCCATCCGACAGGCGCAGCAGACGCGGATAAGCTTCGCGCAGATGATGCTCCACCGTCTGAAGGATGGTCGCCATACTGATCTCGCGCCGGTCAATGCGCAAGCGGAAAGCCGCCGGGTCAATCTGCTGGCTCTGGGCTGCCCGGTTGATCTCCTCAAGCTGCCGCTGTGCCTCGTCTATCCAGGCTTCCAGGGGCGTTTGCAGGGTTTCACCGCGCAGGCTGAGCTTAAGCGCGGTCACAAAGGCGTGCAGATAGCGGCGCATCAGGACCTCCGGCGCGAGCGGCGCAGGTATTCCAGCCCGGCCAGCAGCAGCAATCCTACCTGAAGCACCAGTGCAGCGATCAGCCACTGCGACGGCCCACGTCCCGGCGCGGTGGTACTGGCGACAGTGACCGGCTGAGTCGCTGCGGCAGCGATCATGGCCTCCGGCGTCTGCGGGATCATCAGGTTTTCGGGTATGGTGGCAGCGGTGGCAGCCAGGACGACGGCCACCGGAGTTGGACTGCTAACGGTGGGCGTCGGTTCAAGGGTCGGCGTGGCGCTGGGATCCAGAATCAGGACCAGATCAGGAGTCGGGCTGGCATCGGAGGTCGGGCTGGCGGTCGGCACGGGACTGGCCTCACCGGGGGTCGGCGTGTAGGTGCCATCATGCGGCGGCACCAGGAAGATCGAGCCGACTTGCAGGTCGTAATGGTCGGTGATGCCGTTGATCTGCTCCATATAGGGGATGTCGGCCCAGGTGTAACCGTAGATCAGGGCAATATCGCCCAGGGTGTCGTCCGGCTGGACTTCGTGCATGATGAAGCCGTGTTCATCCACGCCTAGCACATAGGAAGGCGGCGCGCTGACCGATCCACTGCTGCCGCCGCTGCTGTTGGGCGCAGGTGGCACATATTCCGGACCGCCGGGATTACCAAAATCCAGCACGAAGGCGGTGCCCCAACTGCTGGTCGCAATCCCGATGCCGACCTCTTTGTAGCGCGTGTTGGTCAGGCCCCGGTAGTGAATCGGCGAATTGATCCAGAAGGTCCAGGCGTCGTTAGCGGTGGCATTCGTCCCGCCGTAGATATTCTCGCTGACATCGGTGGAGACGTATCCGGCGTTGATGGCGCGGCTGCGCGGGCCGGAGCCGTCGCTCTCGGTGTGGCTGATGCTGCCCGTATCGACCATCCACTGAGCATGACGCTGGGCAGCAGCGCTTAACGCACCATTGAGCGTATAGCCCGGCAGGCCGAGCGAGGCCCGCAGGCCGTTGATTCGCCCCAGCATATCGCCCTGTGCCTGCACCGAAACAACCGGCAGCAGCACAAGCAGTAAGCAACAGATGCGCCGGATCATGGCGCGCATTGTATCACAGAAGGGCTACAACTGTATGCGACAATGCGCGTATTGGTGTAGGGACGACCGGGCGATGCAAGCATCGCCCCTACGGCAACATAGGAACAGGTTGACCACAATGATCGACTACATCAAATCGCAGTTCGGGCATCCGCGCGGTCTTGTCGGCCAGGTAGTGGGCATGATCCTGGCCGCGGAAAACCGCGAGCGGATCGCCTGGGCGGTGACCGCGCAAGCCGGGGTAGATATTTCGAAGGTCATGGTGGCGCAGGCCTGCCAGCGCAACGCGGCGGCGATTGAACGCGGCAGAGTGCAGGTACTTCAGGGATCGGTCGAGGCGCTGCCCTGTGAAGACGGCTCTTTTGATGCGGCCTTCGCCATCAATTCTTATCACATCTGGCCTAATACGGACGCTGCCCTGGCCGAGATTTTGCGTGTACTCAAGCCCGGTGGCCGCTTCGTCATCATCGAGCAGCCGCCAGAGAAGATTCAATCGGACGTGGTCATGAAGGCGCGCGGAATGCAGATCGTCGGCAGGCTGGCCGAGGCGGGTTTCAAAGACCTGGAGCCGAACTACGCCAGGCTGAAACGCGGCTGGACGGCGGCGGTGCGGGGAACCAAGCCTGCCAGCAGCTAAGCCCATAGAAAACCAGTGCCTGGAGCGGTGAAATCAGCTAGACTCACTCCGGCAAACGCGCAGCCCCAATAGATCACAGCAGAGACCTTCGATACAATGACTGGTACTAAAGTAAGCACGCGAGATCGGATTTAAGCTTGTGTCCAGCCAGCGCCGACTTTAAGTTAGAAACAAAGACCGTTGGGGAAAGAGGGTTATTTATGGCTACAATAGATCGCCCCGAATTAAGCAACAAGGATGATTATCCGGTGCTGCGCGAGTTCATGGCGCAGCTGCGACGTGAAAACCCTTTCCACCGCTACAAGGTACATGGTCTGGGTATCGGGCGCAAAATCTCCGGCGGGCGGCCCACGAACCGGTTGGTGCTGCGCTTCTATGTCACCAGCAAAATCTCGCCGGACAAGCTGCCGCCTGAGCAGCGCATCCCTCGGCAGTTCACCTTCTATTCCCAGGCAGAGGGGCGCGAACGCCAGATTGTGACCGATGTCATCGAGTTGTCGCCGCCGCAGCTCTCCATGCCGGACCCGGAAGATCGCCTGCGTCCGGTTCCGGGCGGCAGCAGTATCTCATCCTTTAACGGGCATAATGGCACACTGGGGGCCTGGGTCTGGGATAATACCGACAGCAGCATCGTGCTGCTGAGCAACCGGCATGTCCTGGGACACCATGTCGGCAGCGCGATCATCCAACCTGCTGCGAGCGATGGCGGGCAGTATTCGGAAGACCGGATCGGCCAGGTCAAGCGGGCAGCGCCGCTCTCCGGCATTGATGAGAATCACGAACCGGTCCCGGATGATTGTTTCTTCGTCGATGCAGCAGTCGGCGCTACCGACGATTCGGACTTCTTCGACCTCACTGTGATTGACGTGGGTCCGGCAATCTATCTAACCGCGGAGGCAGCGATTGACATGCTGGTCGAGAAGACCGGCCAGACGACAGATCACACGCTGGGCATTGTCGTGGACGTGGATTACAACACTATCATCCCGTTCCCGGATGAGGGCGATGTCGTCATGTGCGACCAGATCCGCATCGAACCGCAGGACGACGCGCTGCTGTTCTCCAGTTTTGGCGATTCAGGCTCCGTAATTTTCGCGGAGCCGATGGACGACGGCCTGAAACCGGCGGTCGGGCTGCTCTTTGCCGGCAGCGGGCATACGCCGCCCGGCGATTGGGCTGCTGCTGGCAAGATCGGCAACGTATTTTCGATCCTCGATCTTGGCCCACTGTGCGAGGGCGGCTGTAGCGCCTTCATCGACGCGCTGTATGCTGACAGCGCGGATTTGGTTCCGCCGCACCGGTTCACCCTGCGCGAACGGCAGCAGGCGGCTCAGTTTCACAGCGGGATCACCCGTGATCTTCAGGCGCGGCTGCTCAACACGATGCGCGGACGCAGCCTGATTACTTTTATCAACCGTCACCGCGCCGAACTCACGACGCTGATGGTCAAAGATGGCGATACGCGCCGCGCGCTCGCCGCTGCATTCCGGCCCCTGGTCGAGGGGGCGACAACCACGACAGACGTTTTGCGGCACAAGCTGAGCGCCGAAGAACTGCGGCGCATCGACAAGCTGGCTGATGTATTGAGCGACAAGGGTAGTGGTCGCCTCAAGAAATCGCTCAAGCCGATGCGCGAACTGCTGGAGAAGGCCAAAGGTAAGTCGCTGGACGAGGTATTCGAACTCAAACCAGGGAAAAAGCATTCCAAGAAGTAACTGGCGACTAAGAAGGTCTACTTAGCGAAGCTGCTGGCTGAGCGCTTTGCCGAAGGCTTTGTCGCTGGAATAGCTGAGCTTGACCTCCGGCGTGCCGTGCCAGGCGGCGAAACGCTTGAATTCGCAGGCCAGGGCATCGCGCAGCGAGTCGTCGGGCCTTATATCCGGTTCCAGATGCAGCGCCTTGACCTCGAACAGGCCGTCTTTGCGATGGGCTTTGGCGTCGAAGCGGCCCACCATCTGGTCACCGTGCAGGATCGGCAGGCTGAAATAACCGTACTTGCGCTTGGGGGCCGGGGTATAACATTCGATGCGGTACTCGAAGTCAAACAGGGCTTCCAGCCGGGCGCGATCCCAGACAATCGGATCGAAAGGCGAAAGCAGATGTGTGCGCGTGGGCACGAGATCGTCATGCGCCGCGCGGCGGATCAATTTGCGGTTCTTCGGATGATAGACTAACGGCTCGTCCCAGCCTTCAACGGCCACCGTCTTGAGCGCCCCACGATCCAGCAGACGCTGGACCACGTCAATTGTTTCGCGGCGCTGAAAGCGGAAGTAATCGGCAGCCCAGACCGGCGTCGTGACGCCGAGCGCTTCGACCGCTTTGGTCACCAGAGCATCCATCGTCTCTTCATGCGAAGGCGTCTGCGCATCGTCCCATTTGGGCAAAGCCCGTTCGCGCAGGGCGTAAATCCGCTGGAAGTTATGCCGCCCGATGATAATCACCTCGCCCAGGTTGTAGAGGTATTCCAGCGCACGCTTCTGCTCTTTACGATTCCACCAACTACCCTTCTGACCGTCGCGGCGTTCGAAATCCGAGGATCGCGCCTCGCCGTTCTCACGCAGGGCAGCCATGACCTCCTCGCGCACCTCCGGGTGTTCGGCCAGCCACTGGCGCGAGTGCTTCATCCATCCCTTCTGATTCTCCAGCGCCAGACGGCGGTAGTAACCGTAATGCTCAATCGGCAGGAAGCAGGCCTCGTGCGACCAGTATTCGAAGAGCTTGCGCGCCGCCAGTAGATCGGTCAGCCAGTCCAGTTCGAAATCACCGATGCGGCTCCACAGCACCAGATAAGGACTGCGATTGATGACGTGGATGGTGTCGATTTGCAGCACGTGCATCTGGCGGATGGCCTTGAGCACGTCGGCCTTGCGCGTCGTATCGGGAATATCCAGCAGATTCTGCGCAGCGATCAGCACCGTGCGCGCCTGCTGGTGGGTCAGTTTGAGAGCCATACACCGCTCCGGGTAATGCGAAATAGCACAGGTGTTCCAGGCTGATTTTAGCGCAAATCTTCGCGGGCGCCAACAAGCACCCCTCCCTAAATCCCTCCCCGAATTCGAGGAGGGACTTTCAAAAACCGGACTTCAGGGTTTCTCCCTTTCCCTGAATTCGGGGAAAGGGCTGGGGATAGGGGTTAACCGCGCTTCGTCTCGTACTGCTTGAGCGCGTCCTTATTCAATTCAATGCCCAGACCTGGTTTGTCCGCCGGGACGTGCAGATTCCCCTGCTCGATGTGCAGCGGCGTCTCCAGGAAAACGTTGTAGCCGGAGAGATCGTAGCGGTGGCATTCCAGCTTGTAGAAGTTGGGCACGGTCATGCTCACCTGCGCCCCGGCCATCAGGTTGACCGGTCCGCTGGCGTCGTGCGGCGAGAGCGGAATATAGTAGGCCTCGGCCATTGTGCCGATTTTCTTCAGTTCGGAGATGCCGCCGGTCCAGGTGACATCCGGCATGACGAAATCAGCCAGGCCATGCTCGAAGATGGGCACGAATTCCCAGCGCGTGTGCAGGCGTTCGCCGACGGAAATACGCACGTCCGTGTGTTCGCGCACCTGCTGGAGCGCCTTCCAGCTCTCGACCGGCACCGGTTCCTCGAACCAGTAAATATCGTAGGCGGCCATCTTGTTCGCCAGGCGGATCGCCGTGGGCACGTTGAAATCGGCGTGGGCGTCGATGAGGTATCGAACTGGGGACCGACTTCCGCGCGTGCTGCCGCCAGAATGTCCAGCGCTTCGGCTTCGGCTTCGGCGGAGAGATCGCCGTCGAGATAGGCATCGTGCTGGTAGCGCAGATTATGCATCATCGGGTCCATCTTGCAGGCCTTGAAGCCCGCCGCCTTGATCTCGCGCACCGCCTGGGTGATGGCTTCCGGCGAGGTCGGGTTGTAGGGATGGCAGTAGAGGGCGATCTTATCGCGCACCGGGCCGCCCAGCAGTTGGTAAATGGGCAGGCCCAGCGCCTTGCCGCGAATATCCCACAGGGCGATGTCGATGGCACTGACCGCCGCTGTCGTCGCGCCGCGGGTGCCCACATAAGTCAGGCTGCGGAAGGTCTTATGCCACAGCGCTTCGATATTGGCCGGGTCCTCGCCCACCAGCCATTCGCCAATCTGGTCGATGAAGGCCGGGACGGCCTTGTTGGCGACCTGACCGGGATAGGTGGTCACTTCGCCCCAGCCGGTCAGGCCCTCGTCGGTATCGACCTGCACGAAGATGAACTCGCGTTGGCCGGGGTCGCGGACCGTGCCGGTGCCGGGGTTGTGATCCCAGGGGACAGTAACGTTCCAGGTACGGATGGAAGAGATTTTCATAAGTCGTTTTCCTCAAAGAACAGCGAACAAAATAAACACAATGCTTTAGACCAGCGTATACGAGATTCGTTATGCGTTTTCCATGAGCAATGGCAGCTGAAGCCCATTCAAAAATACTACAATTTGAGTGTCGCATCCAATACAGCGGCCTTACAAGGATTTCTGATGACTGTCGAAGTCGCAGCGAAAATATCCGGCTTGCTCTTCTGGCTCATCATCATCACCAACATTGCGGCTAATCAATTCGGCTATCTAACTATCGGCGATCTGGACAAAGAAGCCGATCTGCAAACGATCAACGAGGATCCGCAGCGGTTTAAGATCGCCTTCGTGCTTATCCTCATCGAGCACATTTGCATCATCTTGCTGGCGATCATGCTGTTTATTGCCTTCAGTCCATATAGCTTGATACTGGGCATGATCTGGTTGGTCGCGCGCACCGCAGAAGGCGTGATTCAGATTATCAATAAACGAAACTACTGGCGACTGCTCGGTATCGCCAGGCGATTCGCCGCCGGAGACAACGCCGAGAGAATCGTGCTGAATGAGGCCCGTCTGCGCATTCTCGAATCCAAACACCGCAATTTCACGGTTTCGCAGATTCTGTTCGCCATCGGCACGCTTGCCTACGCCATCCTGTTTGTGACCTATGGTCCGGTACCCGCGGTGATTGCCTGGTTCGGCATTGCTGCCGGGAGTCTCTATGGCGTCGGCAACGGCATCAATCTCGTGCGATCCGACTTCAAAGTCCCGTCGATGATCGGGGGGCTGCTCATTCTGATTTTTGAAGCCGCCCTGGGTGGCTGGCTGCTGTTGGCGTAAGCGACCTTCATCAACGACCGGACGATGCAAGCATCGCCCCCTGGGCACAGCGGGCTGTGCCCCTACACACGATGCGGTCTTGTAGGGGCACGCCATGTCGTGCCCGTTCTTGTTATGCCTGTTTGGCTGAAAGCGCCGCTTGCAAGGCTTCGCGCACGACGGCAGGATTGCCCTGGCCCTTGAGCGCCTTCATGCACTGGCCCATCAATGCGCCGAAGAGCTTGTCCTCGCCGTCGAGATAGCGCTGGACCATCGCCGCGTTGTCGGCCAGCACCTGCTGCACCGTCGAGTCGATCAGGCCGCTGTCGGAGACCTGCGCCAGCCCGCGTTCCTCGACGATGGCAGAGGGGTCCGCGCCGGAGTCCCACATGGCTTCGAGGACGGTCGCCGCCGTGCCTTTGTTGAGCGTGCCGTCGCTGACCAGCTTGACCAGATCGCCGAACTGGGCCGGTGTGATCTGAATCTGGTCGATGTCTTCGCGGCTGACCCCGCTGCTGTTCATGACGGCGAAAAGGCTGCCGGTGATCCAGTTGGCGGCGGCTTTGGCCTCGGCCCCGGCGGTCAGTGCGGCTTCGTAGAAATCGGCAATCGACTTTTCCGCCACCAAAGCGCTCGCGTCATAGTCGCTCAGGCCGAGTTCATCCATGAAACGCTGCTGCTTGGCCTCCGGCAGTTCGGGGATCAGCGCCCGCACGCGCTCGACCCAATCGCGACTGACCTCGACCACCGGCAAATCCGGCTCCGGGAAATAGCGGTACTCGTCGGGGTGTTCTTTGGTGCGCTGGATGGTGATCTTCTGCCCGGCCTCATCCCAGCCCAGTGTGGCCTGGACGACGGTCTCGCCCTTTTCGTAGAGGCGAATCTGGCGCTTGACCTCATACTCGATGGCCTTGCCCATGTTGCGGATGCTGTTGAGATTCTTGATCTCGGTGCGGGTGCGGAACTCGCTGTCGTCTTTGTGCATGACGCTGACGTTGGCCTCGAAGCGCAGGATGCCACGCGACATATCGCCGTTGTTGACCCCCAGGTAACGCAAAATGGCCCGCAGCTTATCGGCGTAGGCTTCGGCCTCTTCAGCGCTGTTGATGTCCGGCTCGGAGACGATCTCCAGCAGCGGCACCCCGGCGCGGTTGTAATCGACCAGGGACGCGCCGCCGCCGATGTGGGTCAGCTTGCCGGTGTCCTCTTCCATGTGCGCCCGGCGGATGCGGATACGCTTGCTGCTGCCATCGCTGAGGTTGATGTCCAGGTAGCCATTCACCGCCAGCGGACGATCATACTGGCTGATCTGGTAGCCTTTGGGCAGGTCCGGGTAGAAATAGCTCTTGCGGGCGAACTGGTTGAGCGGCGGAATGGCGCAGTTGAGGGCCAGGCCGACCATCATGCCGTAGTCCATCGCCTGCTGGTTGATGACCGGCAGGGTCCCCGGCAGGCCCAGCGAGACCGGATCGACGGCAGTGTTGGGCGGGGCGGTGATGCTGTCCACCACCGGGCAGGCGCTGAACATCTTGCTCTGCGTCAGCATCTCGGCGTGGACTTCGAGTCCGATGACGGGTTTCCAGTCGCTCATGAGCGTGTCCTATGGGGTGGTGAAGGCCAATAATGATCCTGATAAACAGGAGAAACAGGTCTTCGTTGGTCGATTCTAACGGTAGGTTCAGCCTTGCGGCGATTTTACCACATCTCTGATTGCTCGACGGGCAAGCGTTATGAAAGCACAGGGTTAACCAGGGTTTGACCGCCTTATAATGTAATCAGGTCAACAAGCCAGGAGACGCCAGATGCCGATATGTGTGGTCGTGTTGATGCTATGCAGCCTGCTGCTGGTCTCGACAGCACCAGGGATGGCCCAGGACGCTGCGCGGCTGGGACCTGACAATGTAGGTCGCCTTCAGCTATTTAACGCCGTCCCTGCCAGTCAGTCTCCTTATGAGGGGAGTGTTCCCTACAGCTTTTACCGCTACCGCGCTGATAGTCAGGCCATCTTGTTGGATGGCAGCGGCGGCTTGACGCCCCTGCTTTACTGGAACACGGTCCAGAACAAATATTACTACAGCGACAGCTATCAGGTCGGGGCCAGTCCAGGCGGCACATGGCTGCTGCCTTCCGAATACCATCCCGATTCGCGAGAGACGCTGCTATTCAACACACAGAATGACACCATACGATCTCTGTTTCAGGATCGTCTGGCAGGGGCCTGGTTTTATGATGAGGAACAGTATGTGGTCACGCTTTCTGGTGATGGCCTGTTGCAGCTTTGGGATCTCGAAACGGCAACCCAGCTTGCAGCCAGGAATGCTGAGCTTGACGTGCCTGAATACAGCTTTAGAGATGGTCTGGCAAGCTATCCGAGTGAACTATACGCCAATCAGATTCGAAACCCGCAAACGGGGGATCCGTATACGCCCAGCGTATTTGAAGATTATGTTACGAGCCTGGAATGGCATGATGATGTCTTGTTGACACTGACGTCCTACGGAACCTTGCAAAGTTGGGATATGGCAAGCCAGACGATGCTGGCAAGCACCCAGCTTTGCTTCGAGCACCCTTTCGACTGGAGCCGCTCACTGGTCTTCAGTCTGCAACCTAGCCAATCTTCGCCGGAGCGAATTTTCGTCCAGGTGCAACAGAGGAGCGATGAAAACTGCTTCGCCACTGTCGAATTGGCTACATGGCGGGGAAATAACGGTAATCAATCAGTTTCATTGCCAGGATTGTCTTGATACCACCCTTGTCCTGAGTCCTGACGAGCGTTTCCTGGCGGTTATGCATGATTCTGGTGCGGCGATCTATGATACCCAGACGATGGACCTCGTCACTTTAGTACCGTCTGGATGGCGCGCGTAGGATTCGGAGCCTGATCTTCAGTGCCGATCAACGCTTGGTCATCACAGAACTCGCAGGAGGAAACCAACTGCTGCGTCAAATTGTGGTCCTGGCAGGGCGATGATAACTGGACTTTGCTGCGCACGCTGCCGGGCAGAAAACCTCTGCTCAGCCCTGATGAAACCAGCATTACCGTCGAATATGCTGTTCCCTATAATTTCCAGCGTCTCACCAAAGTGTTGAGTATGCGTTTACAGTACCGGCTGCCAGCACCAGCAGATGAAAGACCGCTTTTCTGGCTGCCAGGCGAAATCATCCCCAACGCGGGCATCAATGTTTACGCTGGGCCTTCGGCGGACTGCGAGGTGCTGGAGGTGCTAACAGGTATGCCTGGGCACGGCGCGCTACGGCGATTTTGTCTATCTGCCCGGCTACGGTGGTTGGGTGCGTGGCGATCCGTCTTACTTTCAGATTGCGGATCTTCTGCATGTGACTGACCTGCCCGAAGTTGCAGAGGCTCCCCCAGAATCGCGCCTGCCGCAGCGTATCCTTGTAAACTTCACGGGACTGGAATCGGAGGATGAGCAGCTTCCCTGGCACAGCCCGACAGATTATGCGCTGATCTCGGTCGAGCCGCCCGCCTTGCCGGACGGTATACACGCCATAGAGGCGGAGAACTTCGAGGAGATCGACTTACTGGATATCGTGAGGGTCGAAAACCGTGATCCGCACTTGCAATTCTCTGATGGGGGTGGGGTCCTGCAATTGTGGCAGCAGGACCAGACGCCAGACCCACTGCTTAGCTGGGATTTGCACCACATGGAACCGGCTGCCGAGCCTATGACGACTTCTCAATTGATGAAAGCCGCGATGAGGCAGAAGCGCTCAGCCGCCTAACACCGGATGGCCGCCTCAGAATCAGTTATTCTGGCACAGGTACGATTGTTCAGGTGCATGATGCACAGACCGGGACGCTGGAAACAGAATGGCAGCTAGACTCCGATCAACTGCCCAGATTTTTCTATGTGTTTTTCAGCCCTAACAATCGTGTAGTCGGCTTTCGCGGGGAGAGACGCATCCAACTTTATGATCTTCAAACCTTAGAGCGCCTGGGCAGTGTCGATGTCTGGCTCCCTTTCATTGACCGCCTCTATGGCCCAACCTATCCCTTTGAAGAAGTGACCGGCTTCAGCCCAAACAGCCAATGGTTGATCGGCCTGAACTCACTACAGTTGTTACTCTGGAACGTCGAAACAGGTGAGGCTGTGCTGGACTTGCGAGTGGACCCGGCCTATGGTTACAGCTTCAATGCCAGCGGCGACTTGCTCACGTTTGGGACAGACGAAGGCGTGGTGCTGGTCGATCTGGAAACGCTGGAGGGCTATCTCCTGTTCAAGAATCTCCGGGTCAAACCACCGCTTGCCTTCAGTCCAGATGGAAGCGCCTTGATTGTCGGCAGCGACACGATTAGCAGCCAGGCCAACTTCAGTAGTTTTCTGCTGGCCGGAATCCCCTCATCACTCCGTCCGTCCTGGGAAGGCTTTGAAGGTCACATTCTGCCGGAGTCTATCAATCTGCGCGCCGGGCCGTCGCCGGATGAAGAAGTCGTGGGGACAGTGAGTGGCGATGTACGCGTGGTCGCTCAATCAGAAAACGGCGATTATTATCTACTGGCGGACGAAGATGCCTGGGTGCGTTCCGACCCGATTTATCTTGAGATGAACCAATTCCAGCGCGATTCGCTGCCAGTTCGGGTCGAAGCCAAAGAAGCGACTTAAGTCCCGGCGATTGCGTTATACTGAGCAGACGGCACCCTGCACCCATCGACACCGAAGGAGCTTCGTCTATGTCCCGCCCGCGTCTCCGCGACCTCGGCATTGCCATCGGGCACTATCCCCCTGGACCGCACAACGCCATCACCGATGTCCCCGGCATTCTGGTCGGGCACAGCAGCATCGTCTTTGATATGCCGCGCATCGCCCGCACGGGGGTCACGGTGATTATGCCGCGCGAGGGGCAGATCTGGGATAACAACGCCTTCGCCGGGGCCTACGAGTTCAACGGCAACGGCGAGATGAGCGGCCTGAGCTGGCTGGACGAATCGGGCATGTTGACCTCGCCCATCGCCATCACCAATACGCTGCAAGTCGGGCTGGTGCGCGACATGATGATCGCCTACGAACGCGAACATTATGCGCGCGGGGCGATCCTGCCGGTGGTGGCCGAGACCTATCGACGGCTGGCTCAACGACATTGACGCCTTCCACGTCAGCAAGACCCACGTCTACGAGGCCATCAGCAACGCCAGCAGCGGCCCGGTGGCGGAGGGCAATGTCGGCGGCGGTACAGGCATGATCTGCCACGATTTCAAAGGCGGTATCGGGACCGCGTCGCGGCAGGTCGAGAGCGCGGGCGGCGAGCTACACGGTGGGCGTGCTGGTGCAGGCCAATCATGGCGACCGCTACCAACTGCGCGTCAACGGCGTGCCGGTCGGGCTGGCGATCCCGCCGGAAGAAGTGCCGACGCCCTGGGGCGATTCACCCTCACTGCAAGCCGGGTCGATCATCGTCATCATCGCTACCGACGCGCCGATGCTGCCGGTGCAGTGCCGCAGGCTGGCGCAGCGCGCAACGGTCGGCCTGAGTCGCGTGGGCGGGGTGGGCTTCAACTCCAGCGGCGATATTTTCCTGGCCTTCTCGACCGGCAACGATCTGCCGCTCGCCATGCCGCCGGAACCCTTTGGCGTCCAGATGCTGCCGCACCAGCAGTTGAACCCCTTCTTCGAAGCGGTGGCGGACGCGACCGAGGAGGCGATTCTCAACGCGCTGCTGGCGGCGGAGACGATGACCGGCTTCAAGGGGCACACGGCGCACGCGCTGCCGCTGGACCGTCTGCAAAGCATCATGGCCGTGTATGCCGAGGCGCGTGAGCAGGTAATGCCTGCCAATGGGAACAGCCAGGTCTTCCCGCGCAGACGCTAGGCCGCAGCGCTTGGAGCCATGGGAATCGAGCTCTGGCCGCCGTCATGCGTTTGCATGAGCGTGTAGGCACTGGTCAACAGCCAGCCCGTCTGGTCATCGACAAAATCCAGTTGGATCACGTCACCCACCGCCGCGATTTGGGTCCAGGTCTGCCCCCCGTCCTCAGTCCGGTAAAGCTGCTGCTGGCTCGCCATCCAACCCTTTCGAGCGTTCAGCATGTCCAGCGTGAAGGCCGGCTCGGAAAAGGTGGGCTGGGGCGGGACTATATCGCTAGAAATTGCCTGAACCTCCCAGCTACCGCCTGCATCGTCCGTATGATACAGATAGGTCCGGGCGCTGCTCTCAAAGCCCGGCTCAGGATCGTTGGAGCGGCACTTTGCGATAATTGTCAGGGATGCCGCGCCAAAGGCCATGGGCTGGAAAAAGCCGCAGCGCACAGGAGCAGCGTCCCCCTGATGATCCACCAGTCCGGTCGGTTCTGGTGGAGGTAAAGCCAGATCATTCCAGGACTTGCCTTCGTCAAGCGTTTGCAGCACAGCGCCCATATCTGTCGCAAAAGAAGCCGTCGTGAGCCACCCCACATTCGCGTCCGCGAAGGTCATCCCCGTGTGGTAGAAACTGCCAAGCTCATGCGGGACATCGTCATGAGAAGGTATCCAATAGCCATCCTCATTAACCAGTCGCCATGACCGGGCCGCGTCAGTCGTCACATATAAGTAGGCCCCTTCATGACCCGCTGCACAGCAGTCAAGCAGGAGCAGCCAGGCCTGCTGTGTGTTCAGGAGATAGAGGCGGCTCACCGGAGCGTACAATTGGGGCAGCTCGGCCCGGCTCCAGGTGCTGCCCCCATCCGCCGTCATCCACACAAGCGGCGCATTGCCATAGATAACCCAGGCTGTAAATTCGTCGGGAAAAGCAGCCGCGACCCTGACGAACGCCGTTGCTGAGTCCTGAGGCGGTGAGACATTCGTCCAGGTTTCGCCGCCGTCGTCCGTGCGCAAAACAGATTTATCCTGGTCAACAGCGCCAGCGACAGCCCAACCATGCTCCGCGTCTAGCATGTGAATTTCGGTGATTACAGGCGGCGATGCCTGCATCATGAACAGCAGGGCGAGACCGGTAATGAAGCGCACATTCACGCTGTTCTGCCTGAACCTTACAGGTGCCGCTCGCCAGTGAGGACGATACATTCGGCCAGGGTCTCGTCGTCACAGTCTTTGATGTCCTCCAGCAGGTGCTTCATACGCTCGACATTGCGCAGCAGCGCCTCCATCTCCTGGAGCTTGCGGTCGATCAGGGCCTGCCAGCCTGCCGCGCGAGTATCGGACTCCAGCACCTCATTGAGCAGGATGCCCAGTTCAGCCAGCGTGAATCCCGCCTGCTGGCCGGTCTGGATCAGCGCCAGCCGCTGCAAGACGCTGTCGTCATAGTGCCGCCGCCCGCTGACGCGCCGCGTGGGGCTGAGCAGGCCGATCTCCTCGTAATAGCGCAGCGTTGAGGAGCGCAGACCCGGTCTGCTGCGTCACCTGGCTGATGCTGAGTTCCGCCATCTGTTTTTGCCCTCTTGACTTCAAGTGAACTTGAACTGCTAGAGTATAGGCGTATTCGTAAACTCATGGAAAGGACGATCCCGATGAGTACCCTTTGAAGCCAGCGACCAGAACTTCCAGACGCAGGTGTCTGGACTCCGCGCTGCCGGTATTGATCGAATTCACGGCGGACTGGTGCCCGCCCTGCAAGATGCTCGCGCCCTTCGTTCACGACATCGCCCGCAAATACGAGGGCAAGCTGCGCGTCGGGATGCTCGACAGCGACGTCAATCAGGCGACGGTGATGGATTACGGCGTGCTGGGCCTGCCGACGCTGATCCTCTTCGTGGAGGGCGCGCCGGTCGAGCGCATCACCGGCTTTGTGCCGCGCGAACGCATCGAGGCCAAGCTTCAGCCCTATCTGACCGTCGAGAGCGCCTGAGCTACCCGGCACAGACGGCAGGATCGACGCGCCGCACTTCGATGCGATCCTCGGTCTTGAAGGGTATCGTCTGCTCCAGCGTGGTCCACTGCTCCATGAGCGCGGTCAAGCGCTGCCCGCGCGAGTCTTTGATCCATTCGCCCAGCAGAGGCGTCATCAGCATGAGCGTGGCGGGCTGATCCTCGACGGTCAAGAAGGCGCAGGCGTCGTCCAGCAGGTCCTTGCGGGCGCGAAAATCGACAAAAGGCGTGTCTGGCAACCCTACCCACCAGGTCGCATCGCCGAGAATGCGCTCATCCGGCCCGACCGCCGCGCGGACCTCGCTCAGCACCGTCTCGACGTTGGTCTCGCGGTTGAGCCACCAGCCGCCCAGATTGGAGGCGATGTTGCAGCCTAGCAGCAGCAGCACGACGATCCCGGTCAATCCCGGCAGAGCCAGGCGTCCCAGATGCAGCCTGCGCTGGCGGCGCGCGACTCGTTCCAGCATCGCGGCGACGCTCAACATCATCAGCGGCATCCCCACCGCCAGATAGATCACGATGGTGTTGCGCTGGATCGCCAGGAAGACCAGAAAGCAAAGCAGGCTGATCGCCAGGAAACGCAGCGCCGGTTCGGCTCGTTTGCGCGCGGTCCAGAGCAGTGCGATCACCGGCCCCAGCACCAGCTCCAGACTGATGACTTGCAGCGGCAGCGGCAGCGTGTTGAGGGCAAAGAGCCACTTCAGATAGCGACGTGGTTCATCCAGGATGTTGCGCAGCAAATTACTGCCCGCGCCGTTATCGCGCAGTTGAACGAGGGCTTCGCGCGGGTCCTGCGCCACATAGATCAGGTAAGGCAGCGCGGCCAGCCCGGCTCCCAGCCCCAGCCAGAGAATCCGCCGCCACCAGGGCGGTCTGTCGTCGGCTGCGAAAAGATCGAGCAGGCAGAGCACGAAGACCGCTGCACAGACGAAGGCCCCCAGCGGGTGAGACAGGGCCGCGAGCACGGCTCCGGCCCCGGCCAGCAGATAAGCACGCGGATCGGATCGGCGGCTGGCGTGAGCAGCGGCCAACAGCGCCAGGAGCACGAAGACGGTCTCCGTTGCTTCGACCCGTCCGGCCCGCGCGTTCATCAGAAAGAGGGTCTCGGCGCTCAATAACAGCGCGGCCAGGCCCGGCACACGAGACTGCGCGCCGAAGAGCACCCGGCCCAGGGCGTAGGTCAGCAGCAGCGCGATCAGGCCCAGCGCAACGGTCGTCAGGCGGATGTACAGATGGGTGAAACCAAAAAGCTTGAATACGGCGGCCTTCAGGACCAGATCGACCGGCGGCATCCAGTAGGTACGCTGGGCGATGTCGTGAAAGCCATCCATGATGGGCGTGCCCAGGTAGCCCTGAGTTACGAGGGTATAGCCGGGATTGCTGAAAAAGCTCTCGTCTACGGTAATACGTGGATAGTAGCTTAGGGCGGGCAGGGCCAGCAGCAGATAGAGCAGGAGCGCTGCCACAAGCAGTGGGTCAAGACGACGCTTCATCAGGACATTCTCTCGGCCAGCAGATGCCTCCCTATCTTACGCCGATATGCGCTGCTGAAGCGAAAGACTTCGCTCCGGCTTGAGCGGATACAGCAGTGCGGCGTCCCTTTTCCTGCACGCGATAGCGGACGATCTTGCGCACGAGGTCAAGGGGTGACAGCGCTCATTGGCTCCGTCCAATTCTTTGCTGTGGCAGCAATCCTGGGGCTATACTGATTCTGTGAACTGTCCCCCGGAGATTCGACGTGGCTGACGCCGCCGCCCATTCCTTTGCAGCCCGGCGCTGGTTGCCCTTCTTCATCCTGGTGGGGGCGGTGATTTCCATGTCCATCGTCCCCATTCTGACGCGCTACGTGCAGGCGGACAATGTCCCCTCGCTGACGATTGCCGTACTGCGCATGATCCTCACGGCGGCCATCTTCAGCCCTTATGTGCTGGGACGAAGCCGCGATGCCCTGCGCCAGATGAGCCGCCGCGACATCGCCTTTACCGTGGTGGCCGGGCTGACCTTCGCCACCAGCCTGACCTGTCTCTTTACGTCGCTGGAATATACCGTCGTGCTGATCGCCATTCTGCTGTCGAACACACATCCGGTCATCGTCGCGCTGATTGAGCGGCTGGTGCTAAAGACTCGGCTGGGCTGGCAGGTCTGGTTAGGGCTGGCGCTGACACTGGCCGGGGCGCTGGTCTTCGCCCTGGCGGGGCTGCGCACGAGCGGCAACATGGGGCCGAATCCGCTGCTGGGCATGGCGCTGGCGATCTGCACGGCGCTGGCCCAGGCGAGCTACTTCGTCGCGGGGCGCTCGGTGCGCCAGCGAGTCTCGACGCCGGTCTTCATGTGGCTGGCGATGGTCTTCGGCGCGCTGCTGGGCCTGTTGATCGTCCTGCTGGGCCGGGTGCCGGTGCTGGGCTTCTCGCCGCAAAGCTACGGCCTGATCCTGCTGCTGACCGTTGCAGGTCAGGTGATCGGTCAATCGCTGCTGGCCTATTGTCTGGCGCTGCTGCCCGCCACCCTCGTCGCCATTTCGATGCAGGGCATCTTCGTCTTCAGTTCGATCTGGGCGATATTCGCCTTCGGCGAGCACCCGGATCTCCTCCAACTGGCCGCCAGCGCGGTGATTCTGGCCGGGGTCGTCTTCACCATTGCGCGGCAGTCGCCGGAGGCCGCAGGATGAGCGCTCTCAGCCTGTCTGCCGCGCGCAAAGCCTGGCTGCCTTATGCCGTGTTGGGATTGGCGATCCTGCTGTTTGCCTGGGGCGCAATCTTCGTCCGGTTGGCACAGGCTCAGGGGATGCCCTCGCTGGCGATTGCCACGATCCGCTATGGCGCGGCCTGTCTGGTGCTGACGCCCTACGTCCTCAGCCGCCAGCGTGCCGCCCTGCGCCAGCTTTCCCGGCGCGACATTGCGCTGAACGCCCTGGCCGGTTTCCTGTTTGTCAGCTCGCTGGTGCTGTTTTACTCGGCGCTGGAACACACCACCATCCTGATCGCCAACGTCATCAACAACACGCATCCGCTGTGGGTGGGCCTGGTGGAAGTGCTGGCGATGGGTGTCGTGCTGGGCCGCCGGGTCTGGGTCGGGCTGGCGCTGGCCTTAGGCGGTCTGGTCCTGTTTGCGCTGGCCGGGGTTGAGGACTTTAGCCACATGGGGTCGGACCCGCTGCTGGGGGCAGGCTTGTGTCTGGTCGCGGCCTTCGTCGGCTCCGGCTATTTTCTCCTGGCTCGAATCCTGCGCCGCCGAGTCTCCACCTTGATCTTCATGTGGATCGCCATGCTGTCCGGCTCACTGCTGGCCCTGCTGGTCTGCCTGCTCAGCGGCACGGCGCTGCTGGGCTACCCGGCGATGGGCTACGTCTGGACACTGACGATGAGCTTCACCGCGCAGTTGATCGGCCACTCGCTGATGGCCTTCAGCCTGGCGCATCTGCCCGCGACCCTGGTGTCGATGTCGAATCAGGTGGTCGTCGTCCTCAGCGCGATTCTGGCCTTTCTGATCTTCGCCGAGACTCCCGGCCCGCTGCAAATCCTCGCCAGCGGCGTCATCCTCAGCGGCGTGGCGATCACCATCACGCGCCGTCCGCCGGAGGCCGCAGCATGAGCAGCCCGGCGATCAGCGTACCCGCGCAGCGCGCCTGGCTGCCCTTTGCCATGCTGGGTCTGGCCGTCGTACTGCTGTCCTGGGGGGCGACCTTCGTGCGTCTGGCGCAGGCCCAGGGGATGCCCTCGCTGGCGATTGCGGCTATTCGCTACAGCTTCGCCACCCTCATTCTGACGCCGTATATCCTGAGCCATGAACGGGCCGCGCTGCGCCAACTCTCGCGGCGGGACATCACGCTCAACATTCTGGCCGGGATGCTGCTGGCGATGGCAGTGGTGGTGATCTTCTCGGCCCTGGAACACACCACCATCCTGATCGCCAACGTCATCAACAACACGCAGCCGCTGTGGGTGGCCGTCATGGAGGTACTGATTCTGGGCGCGGCGTTTGGCCGCCGGGTCTGGATCGGGCTGGCGCTGGCCCTGGCCGGGACAGTCCTGTTCACCCTGGCCGGGATGGAAGACCTGAGCCACATGGGATCGGACCCGCTGCTGGGCGGTGGGCTGGCGCTGCTCTCGGCACTGATCGCCTCGCTTTACCTGATCGTGGGGCGCGCGGTGCGCAGCCGCGTCCCGACACTGGTCTTTATGTGGATTTCGCTGCTGGCCGGGTCGGTGTTAACCCTCAGCGTCAGTTTGGTCAGCGGAATGCCACTGCTGGGCTACCCGGCGGCGGGCTATCTGTGGACACTGGCGATGACCTTCACCGGGCAGTTGATCGGCCATTCGCTGGTCGCCTTCTGTCTGGCGCATCTGCCCGCCACCCTGGTCTCGATGTCGAGCCAGGCGGTCGTCGTGCTGAGCGCGGTCCTGGGCTTCCTGGTCTTCAACGAGACTCCTGGCCCGCTGCAAATCCTCGCCAGCGGGGTCATCCTCAGCGGTGTGATCGTCACCATCCTCCACCGTCCAGGCAAAGGTGCGGGATGGTTGAGGCACTGAGCTTGCGCATCAGAACGCGACCCTGGGGCCCCTATGCGGCGCTCGGTCTGGGGATCTTCGTCCTCAGCTGGGGCGCGATTTTCGTCCGCATTGCCCAGGCGCAGGGCGTTCCCTCGCTGGTGATCGCCGCGCTGCGCTATTCGACGGCTGCCGTGCTGCTCAGCCCCTACGCGCTCAGCCGTCACCGGGATGAACTGCGCCGCCTGTCCCGCCGCGACATCGGCCTGATCGCGCTGGCTGGAATGCTGCTGGTCACGGCCCTGCTGGCGACTTTCATGGCGCTGGAACACACGACGGTTCTGATCGCCAATGTGGTCTCGAATACGAGTCCGCTGTGGGTGGCGCTGATGGAAGTGCTGATTCTGGGCGCGGTCTTCAGCCGCCGCGTGTGGATGGGCCTGGCGCTGGCCCTGGGCGGGACGCTGCTGTTCGCGCTGGCGGGCATCGAGGACCTGAGCGCGATGGGGTCCAATCCCCTGCTGGGGGCCGGGCTGGCCTTCGGCTCGGCGCTCTTCGGCGCGTCTTACTTCGTGCTGGGGCGCGCGGTACGCTCGCGCGTCTCGACGGCACCCTTCATGTGGATCTCGCTGCTATCGGGGTCCGCGCTGGCGCTGCTGATGGCCTTGCTGAGCGGCACCGCCCTGACCGGCTATCCGCTGGAAGGTTACTTCTGGATCCTGGTCGTCACGATCACCGGCCAGTTGATCGGACAGTATCTGCTGGCCTACTGTCTGGCGCATCTGCCCGCGACCTTCGTCTCGATCTCGCTTCAGGTGCTGGTCGTGCTGAGCGCGACGCTGGCCTTTCTGGTCTTCGGCGAGCGCCCCGGCCTGCTGCAAATCCTCGCCAGCGGCGTGATCCTGGCGGGGGTAGTCATCACCCTGGCCCGCCGGGAGCCTTGAGACGGCTGTTTCTGTTGTATAATCTCCTTGAAAGAAGCCAGGCGAAGGATTTTGACCAATGGTCGCAGATTTGCGCGAACCGGGGCGGCGTGTGCTCGACGAAGTGGCTGAGGAAGCCGAGCACGAGCTAAGTCTGTGCCTGCCTTAGGTCAAAGCACCAGTTAATCGTAGCCTGCTGAGCATTACGCGCCGTGGTCCACATCTGAGACACATCCGCCAAATGCTCCAGGCTGCCCACGCGCCGTTTGAGGCACTGGCGGCTCAAAATCGAGATTTCAATCTCCGCCATGTTGAGCCAGGAGCCGTGCTTGGGCGTGAAGTGGAACTCCAGCTTGCGCAGGATACGCCGCGCTTCTTCAGGCGCAAAGGCCTCGTAGAGTGCTGCTGGTGAGTGAGTGTTGAGATTATCCAGTACCACACGGATGACCTGTGCATCAGGAAAATGCACATCCACCAACTCCTTCATGCACTGAGCAAAATCCACCTTTTTGCGCTTTCTGGTTGCTTTCACCTCACGCCAGCCGGCCAGCGGCTGACACATCATAAATAGGTTGGCCGTTCCTTCGCGCTTGTACTCATAGTCGTAGCGTTTCGCCCGTCCCGGTTGCAGCGGTAGCGGGTCCCGTTTGTCGCTGAGTAACTGAACCGGGCGTTCATCGAAGCACACTACCGGACGCACGGGTTGGAACGGTTCCGCATACAGGTCAAGCACATCCTCCATACGCCAGACGAAATCACTGCCCACAGTGGCTATACACCACTGTTCTTTGCGCCAGGGCTTGAGTTCTTTTTTTCAGCGTCCGACGAACAGTTTCGTCTGAAATCGGTTCATCGATCACATGCAGTTCCACCAGGCGATCTGCTAAGAGTTGCATCGTCCAGGTTTCGCGCTCACCCGGTGCATCGCTACAGGCCAGAGCGACCAGAAACGCCTCTTGCTTACCATCCAACTTCTTCTCGCGTCCACGACGCGGTTGATCCTCCAAGCTGCGTCCTTCAACCCACCTTTGGCGGGTCCTGGCGACCGTCAACGGGGTGACCCCATGCAATGCCGCAATCTCGCCATCGGTCTTCCCCGCATCACTCCACAGCAGCGTTTGCGCTCGGCGCATGCTACGGGCTTTATGTTGACCGCTTCTCACGATGGCTTCCAATTCCAGTCGATCTATCGCGCTCAATCTAATCACATGTTCTTTCTCGGCATGATATACTCCGTTTTAGCAAGCATAGCGCTGGAGAACGTGTCGGCAACCTTTCTTGAACTTCTCGACAACGAGATGCCTGAGGATTAAGCCATGAGCGACTTACTGGAGCAGATCGTCATCCTGACCGAGCAGCTTGACGACCGGGAACGCGAGGCGCTGCTGGCCTATCTACAGCAGCTTGAGGGCGGGCGCGTCTTCCTCTGCCAGACGGAACGGAATATCTTCCTCGCGGCTGCGCTCAAGGACCTGGCTGATGAGGGTAAGGGCTAGTTTCGCACAAGCCCTCACACGCTCAGAAAACTGTGATAGAGCTTATACAGACACTCGCTGAAGGCCATCGCTTCGTAAAAACTGTAGAGTACGCCTGGCTCCTCGGCATGGTAG
This sequence comes from uncultured Chloroflexia bacterium, assembly GCA_963772595.1. Taxonomy (GTDB): domain Bacteria; phylum Chloroflexota; class Anaerolineae; order Aggregatilineales; family Phototrophicaceae; genus CAVYXZ01. Next base: position 24,937 of record CAVYXZ010000009.1, read on the forward strand.
AGACGGTAGGTCTCGAAATCGGCCTGCGTATAGAAGCTGATGGCCGCGTGCTGGTCGCCAGTGGGACCAGGATCGGAGTCCGGCAGGGTCGGCAGCCAGACACACCAGCTCGCCGCTTCGAGCGGGGTATGCGTCTTCACACGCTGCATATCGCTGGCGAGGACCCGGTATTCGAGCGCTTCACCGCTGTGTTCACAGGTGCTGGTGACGGTTATCCAGGTGTTGGGGCCGTAGAGCAGCAGGGCCAGCGGTGCGTCGATCAATGAGCAGACCTGGCTGCTGTTCCAACCGAAGGCTTTGACACTGTGATTGGTCGTCAGGGCGGAAAAAGGCGGGCATTGCAGCACGCAGCGCAGATCGGCATCGTACCAGATCAACCCGGCGGCGCTCAGGCCGTCCAGGGTGCGCTGGACGTCCGCATCGCTCTGGCGGCTGGTCGCGCTGATGGCAATCGGCGCACTGGTCTGGGCGATCATGGTCCAGATCGTACGCAGGGTCTGGCATTCGTTGGGGCTGAGGGCCTGGAGCTGCTGTTGGGTACTGTGCAGGAGGGCGCTAATCTGTTCGGCCTGTTCGGGCCTGAATCGCTCCAGATCGCAGGAGCCGCCAGGACTACTGCTCAGGGGACCGGATGTCATGACCCTCTCCATCACCTTCGCTCGGCTTTTCAGCGGGCGGCGATGAGTTGCTGCTCGGCTTTTCCGGGCTGGTCGATTTGGACGCGGCGGCATCCGGGGCCTTCGATTTAGCTTGATTAGTCGAGGCTGTGCCGCCTGGTGCGGGGGTATCCGGGGTCTCGCTGTGGTCGCTGATGCGCTCAGCCTGCATTTTATCCTTGCTCAAACCGCTGTGCGAGGCGGTCGAGTTGGCGGCTTCGCTGCCGCCTTCGGGGACGATCTGGGCTTCGACCGTCGAGATAAAAGCCTGCCGGTCAGAGCGATCCGCCAGGACAATGGTGTCATCATCGGCATTCTGAACTTCGGTGGTCGATTTGGAGTTTTCTGCGTCGCTGGCCTGCTCCGCCTGCGCGGCGGTCTCCTTCTCGACCTTGACGACGATCACGCTGACGTTGTCTTCGCCGCCCCGGTCGTTCGCCAGGTCGATGAGGCGCTTGCTGGCCGCGCTGGCCGTGTCTTCGGCCAGGACCATCTGCGCGATCTCAAAGGGTTTGACGTGCCGCGTCAGGCCATCGGAACAGAGGACCAGCCGGTCGCCGACCTCTAAGGCACTGGAATAAATATCGACGTCGAGGTCTTCGGCCTGGCCCAGCGCCCGGTAGAGGACGTTTTTCATGGGGTGGACTTCAGCCTGTTCCTGGGTGATGTGCCCGGCAGCCAGCATGGCTTCGACAAAACTGTGATCGGACGTGATCTGCGTGATTTTGGTATCGGTCGGCTGAACGCGATAGGCCCGGCTGTCGCCGACGTGGGCCACAATGACGCGGTTGCCACGCACGAAAGCCAGGGTCACGGTGGTGCCCATGCCGTGCATTCCCGGTTCGTCCAGTGCGCGTTTAATGATCGAGCGGTTGGCCTGTTGGATGGCCGACGAGAGCTTGGCGCTGACGAGGTCGTCGCTGAGCGACTTGAGGCTCTGCTGGCCGTTGAGCGTGTGGAGGGGCATCCCGGCCTGAATGGCTTCGATAGCGAGCGAACTGGCTTCCTCACCGGCTGCCGCACCGCCCATGCCATCCGCCACGACCGCCAGCACGAACTCTTCACCAGACCACAGATGGACGCTGTCTTCGTTGTTCTCGCGCACCATGCCGACACTGGATAGCGCACTGCTTTGCAGTCGAACTCCATCCCCAGATTCCGGCATACCGATCTCCTAAAGCCCTTGCCTATCTAATCATATTCTACAGGAGGCTCGGCACTGTGCAAGCGATAGCTCTCCTATTGTCGTTTTGTAACGTCAGAAATTTCCAGCCATTGCCTACTTTGCCTATTCAAGTTCTGAGCAAGCTGGGATATTCTTGTGAGCATGTCGAAGAGCCTGCATGAAGTCTACCGGATCGATAATTTTAACGACACCTTCGCGCTGGGTCATTATGCGCGCGTGATGGACGCGCTGGACCGCCGCAGCGGGCAGATGGTCGCGCTGAAGGTCATGCGCCCGGAGCATCTGGCCCCCAATGGCAACGGGAACGGCCTGCGCTGGGAGTATCGCGCCTTTGCCCACGAGGCGAAGCTGCTGGTGATGCTGGCGGACAGCCCGCACGTGGTCGATCTGCTGGACTGCGGCTACCTGTCTAATCAGGGGGAATATCCTGACGCGGGCGAGATTATCTCTTTCCAGCGGGATATGCTGGGCTTCGGCGAGGCGATGCACGACTATGCGGCGGAAGGCTGGCGGCCTTATCTGGCGCTGCAAAATCTGCCACGCACCGAGAATCTGCTCTACCTGATGAAACCCAACCAGGCCAACAGCCGCTGGCGTTTGCCCAGCGAGGAGGGCCTGTCGCTGGCCTTGCAGTTCGGCAATATGCTGCAACTGGCGCACCAGATGGGCATCGTCTACCTGGATCACAAGCTGGAACACGTCTACTGGGATGGCAAGCACCTGCGCATCATCGACTTCAACAGTTCGCACCTGATGGAGAACGGCGACCGCGCCGAGTATTTCCGGCAGGACATCCATAACCTCTGCGTCGGCATCCTCTACCCGGTCTTCACCGGACTGTCGCCGCGCAAAGCCTCGCTGCGCCCGCAGCCGGGCCGCGTGATCGACGTGGAGGAGCGCTATAAGGACATCACCACGCTGGATTTCGGCGTCGAGCCGAGCCTGAGCCAGGGAATCAAGGATCTGCTGCAAGCCGGGGCGGCGATGGAACTGGCGGACACAGCGGCTTTTCTGGAGCGCTTGCAGGAGGCCGGGGCCGCGCTGGGCTGGGATTTCCCGGAGCATTACACCAGCCCGGACAGCCGCGACGCCCGCGCTCAGATGCGCGCCGGGATCACCCGCCTGCGCAGCGGCCAGGAGGACCTGCGCGAGGCCCGCGACCTCTTCCGCGAGGCGGCCATTCAGGAAGGCATCACGGCGGACCTGGAACGCGAGCTGCGGCGGCTGGTCAAGGCCGTCAACGAGATGCTGAATCAGAGGGTGATTCCGTAGCTAAAACCTTCTACTGATTGTCTTCCAGAACACGTGCATCTGCAGCGATGATTCTCACTTGTGATGGAACTTTGAAAAGCTGGTAATTTCCAAGAATCACTTCTTGCTCCACTTTGCCATTCCAGTGCCGTTCCCAGAGTTCCATTAGCTCTTCTGATGAACCAAGTTGAAAATTAGCGCTGGTCCATTCCATTGGACCTTCATAGTAAATCGATGTGGAGAAGACCAGTCGTCGTTTGGCTTTTCCCGGAAACCCCTTAACATGCACCAATAACCCAGGCAGCGAGGTTCTCAACGAATGCACGTAGCAGCTTAGGTCTATCGGGATTTGCAAATCCAAAGTAGTTGCTTGATGAGTTGTCCATATAACCTCATTGTACGCCGGTCAGTCCGCTTGCGCAGGCTGCCGCCGATTGAAATCGACGGCAAGGCTCCAAGTCCCTGGCGGGACTGGTGGCGGCGGGGTATTTGTCCACCCCGCTTGGAGACTTCGCTCAGTCATGCGCGGGGCTGCTTCGTTTGAGCCGCGCAGCAACTCATGGTATCATAGAAATCGAACTGGGTCATGGAGTTCCAATCATGCAGGACGCACCGCCACGCACCGTCTTCAGCGAGATCACTGACTTTCTGGCGACCAATCCGACCCCGGAGGCCATCATCGCCTACCGCCTGCCGGAAGCCCTGCAAGCGCGCTCACATCGAGCTGTTGGAACGCAATGGCGAGGGCGAGCTAACGGCGGAGGAACGCGACGAACTCTTCGATTACGTCCGCGTCGAAGAAATGATGTCGCTGCTCAAAGCCAAAATGAAGTTGAAGCTCAAGAAGCGCGCTGAGTGACGATCCCTGAACCACTGCGGCAGACCGTTCGAGATCGGGCGGGCGATTGCTGCGAGTACTGCCGTTTCCCCGCGTCCGCTGGAACAGTTCCGTTTCATGTCGATCATATCATCCCGCTCAAACATGGTGGTTCAGATAATCTCGACAATCTGTGTCTGGCCTGCGCGAAGTGCAATGCGCACAAAAGCCATGATCTCAGCGGTTTCGATCCTGCAAGCGGCGAACTAAGCCGTTTATATCATCCCCGACTAGATGCCTGGGACGATCATTTCGTCATTCAAAGCAATATGTGGATTGAGGGGCGCACGCCAGAAGGCCGAACCACGGTGCGCGTCTTGCAGATGAACGACGACGACCGGGTTCGAGAATTGGCAGATTCTGGCAAACGAGAATCGGGTGAATACCCCTGCCATTCAGCTAACTGATTGCACGCTGCCGCCGATTGAAATCGACGGCAAGGTTCCAAGTCCCTGGCGGGACGTGGTGGCGGTCATGTTTGAGAGTATTACGATTTTACAGTTGCGGCGGGCGTTTGTGTCTCGTTTTGTTGCTCTTCAATTGCTCTGTTGGTTGCCAGAATCGCCGTAGAGCTAAAATAATCCCCAGCTGTGAAGGATTCTGGCCTCGTTAGCCTGACTGACCAGAATGCAGCTGGTCAAAAACATGAGGCTTGAGTTCATCGACAGTCATATCGGCCAACGATCTACAGATTGGTTTCATGATGGCTCACTCCAATTCCTGATGATCTCATTATACAGGATTGCAGGTCTGTTATAATCGACGGCAGCAATTCTAGCAACGACGAGGGAGCGATCATGCGGCTGGCAGTGATTTCAGACATTCATGGCAACCTGACGGCCTTCGAGACGGCCTGGGCGGACCTGCAAGCGCAGGGGGATTTCGACCAGATCTGGGTGCTGGGCGATCTGGCGGCCTTCGGGCCGCGTCCGGCGGAATGTATCCGGCGGGTCAAGGCGCTGGTCGAGGAGGTTGGCAAGGAGAAGTTCAAGGTGATCGGCGGCAACACCGACCGCTACATGGTCAACGGCAGCCGTCCGCGTACGCCCTCGGCCAAAGACGCCGAGTCCTTTGCCGGGCGGGCGGCCAGCTGGCAGAGCCGCGACACGGGACTCAACTGGGCGGTCGAGCAGATCACGCTATGAGGACTACGAATTCCTGCGCGATATTCGCGGCAGAGAACTGCACCTGCGTGCGGAGGGCTACGGCACGGTCATCGGCTATCACGCCATCCCCGGCGACGACGAGTCGAATCTGCTCAAGCCGGACAGCCCGGACGAGGAGGCGCGCGACGCCCTGCTCGACCGCGAGGGCCGCCTGGGCATCGGCGGGCACACGCATCTGCAAATGGACCGGATGCTGGGCGACTGGCGCGTGGTCAACGTGGGCAGCGTGGGCTGGTCTTTCGATGCGCCGGGCATGGCCGAATGGGGTCTGTTCAGCTTTGAGAACGGCGTGGCGACGGTTGAACTGCGGCGCATTCCCTACGACGTGGCGGCGGTCCTGGCCGACTTCGAGACGGTCAAGCACCCTGCGCCGGAGACGATGATTAACGCGGGCCATCTGAAAGCCTGACCATGCCGCAGCGTGACGCGCTTTTGCAGGAACTCAGCGGCGACAATGACGTGGGTGTGCTGCTGCTGGCGCAGATGGGCGGCATTCCCAATGAACTCCAGTTGTTCATCCAGACGGCCAGCTATGACGACAGCGCCGGGGGCCTGCGCGAGCGCGGTAATTACATCATCCGCGTGCTGAGCGTGCGCGAACATCGCCTGAGCCTGGGCCTGTTCGGGACGCTGTTCTTCGCCAATACGCACCCAATTCTGCGGCATCACAACGAGCCGAAGACGACCATCCACTTCGAAGGCAAGCCTGCTGACATCAACGAACTGGTGCTGGATATTTCCCAGACCTACCTGAGCCACTTCGGCCCCTGGCGCGAACTGGCCGCCGATCTCAACCGCGAGCAGCCGCTGGTCGATCTGCTGCAATCGGGCGGCGGAGTCCTGGGCACCATGCCGCAGAGCGCTGCCGAGCGGATGCTGCGCGTGCTGGATCATCACGGGATGACCGGTCAGCTTGAGGCCGAGGCGGAACGCGACGCGACCGACGAGCATGGCCGCTCGACCCAGTGGAAGCTGCTGGGTATTGGCGATTCCTACTTCGTGGCGCTCGACTTCGCGGTGGATATCATGGGCAAGAAAAGCTGAGGCTTTGTGCGCGTGAATGCCTACGGGTCCGCCCCTACAACTTTAATGAACGCCCACCTGACGTAGAGCAGACGTACAGACAGATGCAGGCGCGAGCGCTATAATAGGATCGTATTCGGTCATCGTTGAGTCATAAGGATCTCTCAGTATGTACCGCGTCCTACTGCTGGCCCTGCTCGCGTTCCAGCTAGGGGCCTGTATTCCTCTGGAAAGCTTCTGGAACTTCTTCTTCGCTGCCGAGCCGCCCCAGCCATCGCCCATGCCTACTCTTGTGCCCAGTTCACCCACACCGCAGCCGATTCCTACGCTGGTTCCCTATTTCCCGCCCTCGCCCACGCGAATCTACGTGCCGCCGACTCCGCTGCCGACCTGGACGCCGATTCCCTGCACCGTGCGCACGGATTGGGGCACCTATACCGTGCTGCGTGGGGACACGCTGGCGCAAATCGCCGCACGCGGTAACACCAGCATCGCCATCCTGACTGCCGGAAACTGCCTGAGCGATCCGAACCTGATCTACGCCGGGCAGGTGCTGCGCGTACCCGGCCCGGTGATTCCTGCCACGCCTGTCATTACCTCCACGCCAGTGCCGGATGTGCGCGGCTGGGTGAACGTGGCACCGCTGGTCAACGGACAGCCGAGCGGCACCGATACGCTGAGTGCTGGCGAAGCTGTGACGCTGAAATGGACCAAAGCGCCAGGAAACGCGGCCTCGGTCAATTTCCTGCTAATCACCAACGGCACGACACTGGTGCTGGGTTCGGATAATGACCTGTCGGATGGGGCCAGCGCGCCCTGGACCGTGCCGCAGGGCCTCGACGGCGATCTGGTAGCCTACGCTTACAATGCCAGCCAATCCTTGATCCGCCAGTCGCAGCCGCGCCACGTGGTCTCGTAAGCACCGCTCTGTAAAAACCGCGGCCTGTGTTGAATGTCTCAGCACGGGCCGTTTTCGCGTTCTGGACTCAAGTCTGTTACTGTTGACCTGCCAAACCAGCGGCCTGAGGAGTCCTGAGCTATGACCGACGTCTTCATCTCTTACTCGCGCAAAGATACGGCCTTCGTCCAGCGCCTGTTCAGCGCGCTTGAAGCGCAGGGGCATGACGCCTGGGTCGATTGGGACGACATCGAATACGCCGAAGACTGGTGGCGCAAGATTCAGGCGGGGATTGAGGGCGCGGATACCTTCGTCTTCATTATTTCGCCCTCGTCGGCGCGCTCGAAGGTTTGCTTCGACGAAGTGCAGCACGCCGAGAGCAATCACAAGCGCATTGTGCCGGTGGTGATCGAGGACGTGACCGACAGCGCCGATAGCGAGCGGATGCACCCCGCACTGAAGCGCCAGAACTGGCTGTTTTTTCGTTCCGGCGACGATTTTGACACAATGCTGGCGGACTTGCTGGAGACCTTGCGGCGCGAGCCGGAGTACGTGCAGATGCACACCCGGCTGCTGGTCAATGCCCACGAGTGGGAGGCCGGTCAGCACGATGCCAGCCTGACCCTGCGCGGCGAAGCGCTGCAACGGGCTGAACAGTGGTTGGCCCAGGCCGAGGGCAAAAGCCCCACGCCGAGCGAACTCCAGCGGGTCTATATCGCAGCCAGTCGCAAAGCCGAACAGGGCCGACGCCAGCGATCCGGCCTGATCGGCGGTGGGGTGCTGCTGGTGCTGATCGTGATTGCGCTGCTGGCCTTCACGCTCTTTCAACAAACCCAGCGCGACCAGCAGGTACAGGCCAGTCTGGCGCAGGCGGATCTGGCGAGCACGCCCTTCGCCGATGGCGCGCTGTTCGATGCGCTTGCGCTGGCAGTCGAGGCCAACACACAGCTCAGCGACCCGCCGGAGAAGTCGCTGAACCTACTGCGCGAAATCGCAGGCGCGCCGGGACCCATCGCCCTGTTCCGCAGTGACAGCGCCGTGACCTCCGTCGCGTTCAGTCCGGATCGCCGCCGTGTCGTGGCCGCCTATGCCGATGGCTCGCTCAAACTCTGGGACGCGACGCAGGGTGTGGGCGCGTATGACAGGCCGCTGTATGCGACCAGCGGGGAGATGCTGCACGCGGAAAGCATCACCAGCGTGGTGATGGGGCCGCAGGGGCGCTACGTGGTCTCAGGCGGCTGTTTTGCGCGGGACCCGGACAGCAACTGTCTGCGCCCAGAGATCAACCTCTGGGAGATTGTAGACGACCAGTTAATCCGGCGGCATCACTTCACCAACGCGGACGATGATCCCGACGTCTCTGGCGCAGTGAATGCAATGGCGATTAATCCGCAGCAATCCGAGACGAATGCGCTGGCAGTCTACGCCGTATTCAGCGGCGCGCGGACTGCCCCGGTACGTCTGCGCTATTATTTTGATGAGTTGGCTCAGATCCAGGATCTGCAAATCGACCAGAAGGCCAGTTCGCCGAGCACCCCTTTAACGGCCATCAGCGTCAGCCTGGATAACGAAGTGATCGCCGGGAACTTCCAGGGCAGCCTGTCCTACTATCAATCGAATGAAGAGCCGCTGTACAGCCGCCCGGACGATGGTCGCGTGAACGCCCTGGCCTTTAGCCCCAGTGCCAGCTACAGCGTCGGCGGGCGTCCGTTTCTGATTGGTTTTGAGGGTGGACTGCTGCAAGTCTCCACCCGCAATACGCGCCAGCAGTCCTGGCAGCAGGGCAGTCCGGTCAACAGTGTCGCATACAGCCCGGATGGCATGACCGGGCTGGCGGCGGTCGAGGGCGGTTGGCTGGTGCTGATCGAGGATATTGAAGACGCGAGTCGAGCTTTCGACACTGCGCTGGCAGCCGGACGTAGCCTTTACTTCCGTTGCTTTCGCTGCGTCGTCCGAAGACGGCGCGAACCCTGCCAGTGACGCGGTCTCCGGCTCAGCCGATGGCACGGTGATTCTCTGGGACACCGCCCCGACCGATCTGAGCGGACTCAACACGGTGGCTGACCTCCTGGAGTGGACGCGCAGCCACCGCTATATCACGCCAGATACGCCGGACTAAGTCGCCGCGCTCAGCCGGGAAATGAGGGGCGCGTGCCGTCGATGTCGTCGAAGTCGTAGGCCCGCGCCAGATCAGCCACCAGCAGGGCCTGACCGCTGCGCGCCATGATGGCCGGATCGCTCACCAATGCCACCACCGCGCGCCCGCTGTACTGCGGCGACTCTGAGGTGGACATATCGAAATACTGGGCGTTCTTGAGGACCAGTTCGGTACGCACCAGTCCCGGCGAGAGCGAGACCGCCGCGATCTGATGCGGGCGCAGTTGGTCGGCCATCTCGCGGGCCAAGCGGTCGGTGCCGGTCTTGGCGATGTTGTAGGCCGGGTTGCCGGACTCCGGTACGCGAAAGCTGATGCAGACGATCAAGCCGCTTCCCTGCGGGACCATGATGCGGGCGGCGTAGTGGCTGGCGACATAGGCCCAGCGCAGGCCGTCCAGGTTCTCATCCCAGTAGTGGATCGGCTTCTCCCAGAAGGGGAAATCGGGCGGCAGATGGCGGCCATCGGCATAGCCTTCATACCCGCCCCAGGCACTGTTGACCAGCAGGTCCAGCCGCCCCTGTTCGGCCATGATGCGCTCGAATACGGCTGCGACCTGGTCGTTGTCACGGTGATCGCAATGCACCGGGAGACACTGGCCGCCCAGCGCTGTCACCTCCTGCGCCGTCTGGCTGATCGTGCCCGGCAGCGCCACACTGGATTCACCTTCCTGGCGACTGCGCCCGGTAATATAGATGGTCGCGCCTGCTTCCCCCAGGCTCAGCGCGATCCCCTTGCCGACTCCCCGGCTTGCGCCTGTCACCAGGGCGACCTTGCCTGTTAATGATCCCACCGCCTTGCCTCCTGTGCTGATTGAACACGAGGTCCATTATGCGATCCAATGTGCGTATGCAAGCCCCCAAATTGTGGCGCTTCGGCCCGGCGCGCGCTAGACTAGACTAATCCTCAACAAGGGAATTTGCTCCCTCTGGAATCCCACGGCGTATTGTGCCGCCAGGAGTTCAAAACTCCAGGCTGCCAAAAGGCCAAGTCGCTAAAGCGACTGGCAGTTGATTGCTCGAACATTTTCCAACTGGACCAACAACAGAACATTCAGCGTCGGGTTGACATATGTGAAGTCCCCTCTCCACGTTGGAGAGGGGATTTAGGGGTGAGGTTAAGACGCAGGGCTTACTTGGTGGCAGAGCCGGTGCTGCGGTATTCCGCGCTGGCATAGACGTAGACCTGCGAGCGCAGATTGCCGTCTTCGTCGAGCGGAGCCTGACCCGTCCAGTTAAACAGGAAGGCGGCATCGCTGATGCTGAGGTTGACGCAGCCGTGACTGTGGCGGTAGCCGAAGCCATCGTGCCAGTAGGTGCCGTGCAGGCTGATCGAATCGTCGAAATACATCACCCAGGGGACGCTTTCCAGGGCGTAAGCGCCGGGAGCACCGGTCGCGCCGGACATGCCATCGCGGTCAATGCGTGCCCAGATGTCGAAAATGCCCTCGTTGGTATCCCAGCCCGGCAGGCCAGAAGAAACCAACGTGGCGAAAACGGGCCGGTCGCCTTCATAGCCGACCAGCGTCTGCTCGTAGAGATCGACCGCCACCCAACGCTGTGTGTCAATGCCTTCCGGCTTCTCAACGGGCTTAGCAACGGCCAGCGAGCGCTGTTCGATCCACTGATCCGGGCCGACCAGGTACCAGATCCAGCCGTCCGTATGCTTCACCTCAGCGAAGATGTTGACCAGATCGTAGCGGTATTTCACCACGCCGGTATCCATCGACTGCTTCGCGCCCGGTTCTGGCACCGTTACCAGATCGCCCAGCACCCAGCCAAACTTATCTTCCAGGCCGTTGAGCAGACGCACGCCGCGAAACTGCGAGGTCTGCTGGTGCTTGAGGTCGTTCATGTTCATCCACTGACCGCTGCGATTGCGAATCCAGCCGTCGGCCTGGTCGGTCGCCTGGACGAAGTTAAAGCCTGCGGGCATCTGGCCGATGACGCCGCCGTTGGGCGCATCGTAGAGCAGCGGGCTGTCCGCCGTGACCTTCCAGAAGTCATAGCTGCTCAACGAGTAGTTGTCGAGCGGGACCGGCGTGACGACCGGTTCGGGATAATCGTTCATCACGTCCAGGCAGCTCGGCGAGGGAGCAAGGTTCTCCTCGCTGATACCGGCACAAGCCGAGGCCAGGCTATCCAGGCCCCGAACGGGGGTCGTAAACAGGATCATCAGGGCGATAATCGCAGTGGGCATCAGAAAACGACGGCTCATGTTCTCTCCACAGAGGCTCACAAATCGAAAGCATCTTACCATAAGCCGTGCGAAATGGTCATGCTGCAAAGCCTACGCCAAACCACCTATTCCTGTTTCCCGGTTCATCAATTGCCGGTTTATTGGAGCCTGATTTCACTCACAATCGGATAGTGATCGCTTGGATAGGTGGGAGGGATCGCATCGCGCACAATCGTACTGGAGGTTGTATATATGCGCTGGCTCCCGTCTTTCGCCAGAATCCAGTCAACCCGCCAGAACGTCTCGTTGCCAAAATCAAGCGAGAAATAGTTCTGCCCCTGATAGGCATGAAATGTACTGGAATGGACCGAATCAGGGTTCCCGGCGGCGCGGTAGGTATCCTGAAAGCCGTTGCTGATAAAAATATAGTACGGCATTGTCCAGGGATTGCAGTTGAAATCGCCTGAGAGCACGACCGGCAACTCGCCAGCGAGCTGTGGGAGCCGGTTGACAATGAGCTTGCTGGCGTTGACACGCGACTCCTCGCCCCAGGGTCCATCTTCGAAATGGGTGTTCAGATAAAAAAGCTGTCGATCCGTGATCCGACATTTCAGTTTCACCCAGGTCGCGCCCAGCGGATATTCAACTCCCCAATCGGCAAATTCGACATCGGGGGTCTCGCTGAACCAGAATTCACCCAATTCCAGCAGTTCATAGCGTTCCGTTTGGTACAAAACGGAGGTGTAATCCTGGGGCGGCGTATCGCCATAGCAATTGCCCATCACGATACTGTAGTCGCCAAGCTGTTCGCGGAAGGTATCGAGATTCGTGGTTGAGACTTCTTGAAGCCCGATAATGTGAGGCTGATAGCGATTAATCACGGTCTGGGTCAATGGCGCACGCATCCGCCATGCGTTAGGCCCGTCGCCATAAGTCCCATTGATATTGAGTGACATGATGCGATGCAACGTGGTCATATAGGCTGATCCCTTCATTAGTCTATAGATGGTTTCGGCATCCCGCTTGCCCAAAGTCGCCCTGGTGCATAGTTAAATATGCAAAACGGGTCACAAAGGTTCATATGATAGCTTACAGGATTTCTATGTATACTGTATTCGATCTGTCAACTCTATCTTGTACTAGCTTTAATTCCTCATGACTCGAATTCACGATATGGCATTTTCGGCCTTAAGGCTCGCGCACAGTGTCGAGCATGGCTGCATCATGCCGGCAGGGCATCCTGTGGGGATCCACTACCCCGGTTATTTGCCTGAACACATCAGTTTGGAAAGCTAGGCAGCAATACCCGATCAGATCGCTATAGATTTCTTGACGACAGGCTATTGGCTGCGGTGACTGCTGAAGGCCGCCACCAGGCCCAGGCCGATGTAGAGGCTGCCGGTCAGATATTTCTGCGTGCGCAGGAAGCCGCCGCTGTGGCGCAGCCAGCGTCCCGCCGTGCCTGCCAACAGCGCATACACGCTGTCGCTGCACAGGCCCATGACCACCAGGATCAGGCCCAGGATCAGCATTTGCCCGCCAACCGGCCCGCGCGCGGGATCGACAAACTGGGGCAGAAAGGCGAAGAAGAACAACGCCAGCTTGGGGTTCAAGACGTTGACGATCACACCCTGGCGGAAGATGCGTGAGAGTCGCTGTGGTTCGACCGCCACCGCGTGCAGGGCATCGTCTTTTGCCAGAAGCCGCCGCATCCCCAGGTAGACCAGGTAGGCCGCGCCGAGATACTTGACGATGTCGAAGGCCAGCGCCGAGGAGACCAGGATGGCCGACAGGCCCAGTGCCGCGGCGACGACGTGAAACAGGGTCCCGACCGCCACGCCCAACACCGAGACGATCCCGGCCAGACGGCCCTGGTCAATGCTGCGGGTGACGATGTACATCACGGCGGGGCCGGGGGTAATCAACAGCACGGCGGCAGCGGCGATAAAGACCAGCAGAGTCGAGGGATCAAGCATGGTGAAGGTCTCCTGTGGGTCTAGGGCAATAAATCAAGATAGTCGCAGTGCCGGGGCCGGAACAAGCGAAAGTCACGATGGTCGAAGGTGTAGATCTGCCGTATATCCAGGCGTTCTGACACCGCCATCTGCGCCACATCGACGAAATCCAGCGCAGCATCCTGATACTGCTGCATAATTTCGTCCATGCGTGCCATGTCCGCCTCGATAAGATCGACAACGGTGAATGGTGACGAGCGTGCCCGCCGGAAGGCGTTTATTGCAGCTTGATAGTTCATGCGGATTGTGACTACGAAGAAGAGTTCCTGCAATACAGGCGCGATGACCATGCGTTCACCGCGCATTTCGTCGCGTGCCTCAGTCGCCAATGCGTGATTCCGGTCTTTCGGGAACGTCAATGCGACGAAGAAGCTGGTATCAATCAGCATGGTTTTCTTTGCGCCGGTAGTATTCCGCTACGGCTTCGCGTACCGTCGTAGAGGCATCGGTCACTTCGGAATCCGCGAACAAGTCCACAAAGGTTTCTAGGGGGTCTGGCGGCAAGTCGATGGTCCCCTGCTCGGATTTCAGGCGCGGGATGCCGTCGTGGTCAATCAGCCAGAACTGCTCGTCCAGCTCGTCGTCGCTCAGGGCGAGCCGTTCCGCATTGCCGTGCCTTGCCAGTAGCGACGCGCGATCTCGTAGAGCTTGCGCCGGAAGGCCCGGTAGCGAGTGTCAAAATCAAGCTCCGGCTCCGGTGTGGGACGCGGATGGTACTGCGCCAGCATGGTCTCCAGCACCTCGTCCACCGGGCGATTTTCGCGTTGGGCTAACTTTTGCAGCCGCTCCACCAGGTCGTCGCGCAGATCTAAGTCACTCATGAGCTTGATCCTCTGCCTCACCGAAGCTGACTTTATCGTACACGTCAATCAATGGCAATCTCGCGCTCACCGACGCCAGTTCGACCACAGCGTCCAACGCGGTAGCATCCGAATACAGCCATTGACCATTATCCTGACGCTGGTAACGTTCAATGCGGATGTGTCCTGCGCCACCAGCAGGTAATCCTGAAGCGAGGGGATGGTCAGATAGTTGTGCAATTTCTTGCCCCGATCGTATTGCTCGGTCGAGGGCGAGAGGACCTCGAAAACCACTGTCGGATTGAGCAGGATGTCGCGCTGGTCATGCCTGATCTCGGCGGGGCCGCAGACGACGGAGACATCAGGATAATGGTAGTCACCCACTGCGGCGATTTCGACCAGCATATCGCTGGGGTAGACTTTGCAGGGACGACCGCGAAATTGTGCTCCTAAGGTCAATAAGCAGATTGGCAACGATGAGATTGTGATTTTCTTTGGCACCGGTCATCAGGTACACTTCGCCGCCAAGCAGTTCATGTTTTTCGTCGCTGGCAGCTTCGAAGGCGAGATATTCTTCTGGGGTCCAATGCTCTTGCGATAGGGCCTGCATAATACGCCATCCATTCTGCGTTGTTTACACAGTACACCAAAGCGCGCGGCCAAACCAGTCTGTGCTTTCGGTCAATATCCGGTCAATGTAGGGGCAGCCCGGCGGGAGCACACCCAGGTGCTCCCCTACAAAGACCAGCGGAGTTGATTCTTACGCCGTCAGTTCGCCCATCGACTCGATGTACTCCAGGCTCTGGTGGCGGAAGTAGGTGTTGTAGAGTTCGGCGTAGTGCCCCCCGGCCCGCAGCAGCGAGTCGTGGGTGCCTTCCTCGATGATCTCGCCCTCGCGCAGCACGACGATGCGGTCGGCGTTCTTGATGGTCGAGAGCCGGTGCGCGATGACGATGCTGGTGCGGTTCTCCAGCACCACGTCCAGACCCTTCCTGAATGAGCGTCTCGGTCAGCGGATCCACGCTGGCGGTCGCCTCGTCCAGGATGAAGATGCGCGGGTTCTGCATCAGCACGCGCGCGATGGCGACCAACTGCCGCTGGCCCATCGAGAGGTTGTTGCCGCGCTCGCCCACTTCGGTATCAAGACCCAGGGGCAGCAAGCTGATCCAATCGCCCTTGCCGACCATCTGCGCCACCGCCATCACCTCGTCGTCGGTCGCTCTGGGATTGCCGTAGCGGATGTTCTCGCGCACGGTGCCGTCGAAGAGGAAGGGCGTCTGAGTCACCACGCCGAGCGCCTCATGATAGGCGACCAGGTCCAGCGAGCGGATGTCGTGGCCGTCGATCAGGATCTGCCCACCCTGGAACTCGTAGAAGCGCGCCACCAGCTTGCCCAGGCTCGACTTGCCGCTGCCGGTATGGCCGACCAGCGCCAGAGTCTCCCCGGCGTGAATGGTCATGGAGAAGTCTTCCAGCACCTGCTCCTTCTCGGTGTAGTGGAAGTCCACGTGCTCGAAGCGGATTTCGCCCTGAATCTCCGGCAGCTTGACGTGGTCCGTCTGGATCACTTTCGGCACATCGTCAATCAGCGCGAAGACCCGTTCGCCCGCCGCCAGACCCAACTGGAACTGGCTCCAGAAGGAGGCGATGCTCGTCAGCGGGAACCAGAACATCTGCAAGCCCTGGATGAAGAGGAACCACTCGCCCGCCGTGAGCAGGCCGTTCTGCGCGTCAATCACGCCGAAGTAGACCAGCGCACCCGTGCCGATGCCTGCCAGCAGGTTCAGGATGGGGAAGATGCTGCTGAAGGTCCAGCCCGTGCGCAGGTTGATGCGGTAGGACTGCGCGTTGACATCCAGGAACTCGTCGTAGACCGCCTGCTCCTGGCGGAAGGTCTTGGCGATGCGGATCCCGCTGATGGTCTCCTGCACGTGGGCGTTGACCACCGCGTTGACCCGGCGCGACTGCGTGACGGTATCGCGCGCGATCTTGCGGAAGGCCAGCGCCGTCGCCACGATGAAAGGCGAGAGCAGCAGCACGATGATGGTCATCTGCACGTTGACCGTGAACAGGTAGCCGATCAACAGGAAGATCAGCAGAATCTGGCTCATCAGGTCGGTGGCGAGCTGCACCACCGACGAGAAGGCCTGCGTGTCCGAGGTCACGCGGCTGACGATCTTGCCCGACGGGTAGGTATCGTAGAACGAGAGATCGCGCCGCAGCACGGCATCCATCGCGTCCTCACGCAGCTTGAGCGTGACATTGCCGATGGCGGTGGCTGACTGCCACTGCCGGATGGCATTGAACAGCCAGGCAATCGCGCTCAGCACGATCACGCCCAGCAGCGTGATTGCCAGATCGCGGCCATTCGGATCCGCGACAATGCGGTCAATCGACTGTGAAATAAAGATCGGCAGGCCGGTATTCAGCAGCGAGGTCAGCAGAATCGCCACCGAGATAGCCACCATACGCGGGGCCTGCGGGCGAAAGTACGCCAGGATGCGCCGGACCAGTTCGCCGTCGCTGTATTTGCGGTCGTAGTCCTCGGCATCGAGGCCATCCATAATGAAGCCCATTGCACCATGCTCCTTGTGTTGTGCCAAATCAGCACAGGTATCAGGACTATGACCTCACCTCCCGGCCCCTCTCCATACATGACGAGGAGGAGAAAAACGATTTACAGTCGCTCTGCAAGTCCCCTCTCCATCGGATAGAGAAGGGATTTAGGGGTGAGGTGTGTGTTGCGGACACGGCGCGCCGTGTCCCTACATATCAGAGTGGATTCTCCGCCAACTGCGCTTCTACCTCGGATTCGCCCGACTCGCCTTCCAGCGGCGGCAGGGCGGCGTCGTAGCGGGCGAAGATACGCCGGTAGGGCGGTGAGGTCCGCAGCAGCTCCTCGTGTGTGCCGCGCGCGACGATGCGCCCCTGTTCCAGCAGCAGGATATGATCCGCCCAGCGGATCTGCGACAACCGGTGCGTGATGAGCAGCGTCGTGCGGCCCTCCTGGGCGCGCCGGATCGCCTTCTGGATCTCGTCTTCGGTGGCGCTGTCGATGGCGCTGGTCGAATCGTCCAGGATCAGGATACGCGGATCGCTCAGGAAGGCACGTGCCAGCGCCAGACGCTGCCGCTGTCCCCCGGAAAGCATCACGCCGCGCTCACCGATCTCCGTCTCGTAGCCCTCGTTGAAGGACATAATGAAGTCATGCGCCTGCGCCTCTTTAGCCGCTTCCTCAATCTGCTCCTGCGTGGCATCCGGCGCGCCAAAGGCGATATTTCCGGCCACCGAGCGCGAGAAGAGAAAGACGTCCTGCTCAATGCGCGAGATCTGCGAGCGCACCGAGTTCAGGTTCCAGTCGCGGATGTCCACGCCGTCAATCAGGATGCGGCCCTCGTTAGCATCATAGGTGCGGTTGATGAGGTCGGTCAGCGTGCTCTTGCCGGAACCGGTCTGGCCGACAATCGCCACCGTCTCGCCGGGGCGCACGTGGAAGGAGATGTCCTCCAGGACCATGCCGTCCTCATAACCGTAGCAGACGTTCTCGAAGACGATGTCGCCGCGCACGGTGCCGATGTGGCCGCCCGCGTTCTCGTCCATGTCCGCGCTGGCCGTGATGAGTTCCAGGATACGCCGGCCTCCCGCCAGGCCCAACTGAATGAGCGTGAAGGCGAAGATAGAGACGAAGACCGGGAAGCGCATGGCCCCCACCAGCGCCATGGCCGCCACGACCGATCCCAGGTTAATCACGCCTGTCGCATAGAGCAGCAGCGCGTGCAGAAAGGTGAAGCCGAGAGCGAAGCCATAGAACAGCACCGGCAAGTAGCGTGCTTCGATGTGCCCCTGCTGCACCAGCAGATCGCGGACGGTGCCCGCATTATTGTAGAACTTCGTGCGCTCGAAACCTTCCTGCGCACTGGCCTTGACGATCTCGATGCCCGAAATCGTCTCTTCCAGGGCCGCGTTCATCCTGCCGAAGGCGTTGCGCCGCTCCTGGATCACCGGGCTGAGGCGGTTGAAATAGAGGCGCACCACCACGATATAAATGGCGATGAAGCCCAGGGGCACGAGCGTTAACTGCCAGTTAAGCGTCGCCAGCGAGATCACCGGCACGGTGAAGCCCAGCACCAGCTCCGAGATGAACAGCACGCCAGGGTTAATCATGGCGTTCAACTGGTTCACGTCGTCGGTCGCGCGGGCCATGATGTCGCCGACACGCTGCTGATCGTGAAAGGTCTGGCTCTTGCCCAGCAGACTCAGGTACAGTTCCTCACGCGAATCACGGGCCAGACGCTGCGCGATAGTCTCAATCGACAGGCTGCCGATAAGCGACGACAGACTGTCCGCCACCATGACGCCCAGCACCCCCAGCGCCACCATCAGCACACCGTTATCACCGGTGGGGTTGACGATCTCATCTACGGCCCGCCCCAGAAAGAGACGGCTCAGCGAAAAGGAGAACCAGGCCGCAAAGTACAAAGTCAGCGCGCCAAAGAGCAGCCGTTTGTAACGCAGCACGTGAGACAGTATCCAACGCAGGACGCTGGATCGTTTATAGGGATAAGCATTAGCGACGGTGAACTCACCCTTATCGGTCATTCAGCCTCCGTTAGAAAATTTGTTCGCCCGCCTGAAGATTATAGCACACTCTACCCGCGATTACGCAGGTCCAGTTCCGCCGGTTTCAGCGGCGCAGCAGCGAGCGAGAAGCCCCTCAGCTTATACTGGATATGACCCACTGTCAACCCTTATGAACCGCTACATCGGGGGGCTGCTGGTGGCGGATTCCTATTCATTATAGGCCCAAATGCCTGACATCTAAGTACAATCAGATAAATCATGCGGCATTGGACCCGATAATGGATAGCACCTCATCGGGTTTTTGATTATAGCGGTCAAAAAAGGTCTGGGCGGCCACCAACAAAGCTTTGACTGATTCGAAAAGCTCACAGTGTGTTACCTCACGACGAAATTGCCGCCACAGCATTTCAATTGGGTTAAGCCAGGGGCTGTAAGTCGGTAAGTAGAGCAAGACTAATCGTCCCGCAGACGCTCGCAAAACCGCTTCCACCTCATCATCTTGATGGGTACTGGCATTATCCAAGGCTACGAAGATTGTACCGGTCGGGTGCTGGTCAACCAAAGCTTGAAGCAATTCAGCCACTTCTTGGCGGCGCTTACGACGTCGAAACAAAACCACTGTTTCACCGGTATGATAGTTGACTGCCCCCAGACCATAGCGTTTGTAAGGCTGTCGCGGTGTGGGGATCATCACTTGTTGACCTTTGGGCCCCCATATGGCCCGCAAGGTCGGCAGCCAACTGACATTGAACTCGTCCAGATAATAGAAGACATCGCCCGGTTTCAGGCTGTCTCGTGTGGCTTCGACCGTCTTTTTTTGACCTCATACTCGGGGTCCGGGCTGCTGATTTTATGTTGGGGTCGGCTGAGCACAATATCATGTTTTGCCAAGTGCTGTCGGACCGTTTCGGCTTCGATCCGAATACCCCTTGCTTCAGCCAGGTAATCCGCTAAGCGTTGTAACGTCCACAATGAAAACTCCAGCCCCATACTGCGTGGGCGTAAACGGACCACTCGCAGCAATTCCGCTTCATAGGCAGGCGTCACCTTCGCCGTCGCGCCGGGACGCGGGGCATCCTTCAAACCCTCGACCCCTTCCACCATATAACGTTTCATCCAGCGGCGCACCGTCTGCTCGTCTTCACGCACGATCTCGGCAATTTCGCGAGCGACCAGCTGTTTTTCCGCTGCCAGCAGCATCATTTGTGATCGGGTTCTCATCCGCACATCCTTGGTCGTGCGATATAGTTCTTCCAACGCCTCAAGTTGTTCTCGGCTTTGTGGCGGAAGTTGGATCGGTCTCATATTGCACCTCCTCCCCCAGTATACTCCCATCAAAACTTATCTGATTGCACTTAGCGTCAATATCGAAGCATACGTTGGGCATCGGCAAAGTGTTCAATTCTGGTATAATGGGCGCGTGATTAAACGACGTGGATATTCCCTGTTGTTAGGCACACTGCTGATTTTCGGTGTTTATCTGGCAAGCGCGCAGGACACCGAAGTCTATGCCCTGGCTTATCAAACCGTCAATGTGCGCAGCGGTCCTGGCACACAGTATGAGATCGTCGGTCAGTTGAACGCCCAGGACCGGGTGCCGGTCATAGGCCGTGACAACGAGATGACCCGCTGGTTGCAAATCAGCCTGCCCGACGAGGACCTCACGGGTTGGGTCGCCTATTTCACCATCACGCTGGACGGCCAGGCCGATTCGCTGCCGGTGGTGGCTGAAACACCGGTGCCAGGTACGCCAGAACCGGCCCAGATCATCTCCTACGGGCGAGTCAACGTGCGCAGCGGCCCTGGCGTAAGCTACGCCATGCGCGGCCAGCTTGAGGTCGGTGACGAGGCGCAGATCACGGCCCGCAGCAACTACAACAACGACTGGCTGTACATCGAAAACGACGCTATCTCCGGCTGGGTAGCCTATTTCACCGTGCAGGTCGAGGGCCGCCTGGACGAGATTCCGGTGCGGCTGCCGGATGCGGCGACCGGCGACTTAGTTCCCCCGGCCACGCTGATCCATGCCAGTTACAACGCCCGGCTGCACAGTGCCCCGAACTTCCGGGCCAGTGTTCTGGTGGTGATCCCCTTCCAGACTTCGCTGACTCCCTCCGGGATTACCCCGGATGGCCGCTGGCTCTACCTGAGTTACGAGGGGCATCAGGGCTGGGCCTGGGCCAGACTCTTCGATCTGAGCGACGAACAGCGCGCCCAAATCCCCACCCGCCGCCCACCCTCCAACCAATAAGCCATAAGCGATCCCTGTGGATCAACTCACCGCTTTCTTCACCAGCGCGGCAATCTTTTTCTCTGCGGCGGCGGTCAGTTCCACCAGCGCGAAAGCGGTCGGCCACATCGCGCCGTCGTCGAGGCTGGCCTTGTCGTTGAAGCCGAGGGTTGCATAGCGCGCCTTAAATTTATCCGCCGCCTGGAAAAAGCAGACGACATTGCCGTCCTTCGCATACGCGGGCATCCCGTACCAGGTTTTCGGCCAGAGGTCCGGCGCGTTGGCAGTGATGATCTCATGGACGCGCTGGGCCATAGAGCGATCCGGTTCCGGCATCTCGGCAATTGCCGCGCGCACGGCTTCTTCGCCTGCTGCCCGATTCTTCTTGGCGCGCTCTTCCGCCTTCAACTCTTTAGCGCGCGCCTTCATCGCGGCTTGTTCCTCTTTCGTGAATCCTGTGGACTTATCAGCAGTGCTCTTTTTTGAGGCCATGCGAATCTCCTTAACTTCGAATTGTCAGATTACGACGGCGTGTCTTGCCGTTCTATCATAACGTCGCAGGAGATGGGCCTCAAATGACAGCACGAGGCCCTTTCTCATGATTCACTCATAATCCAACGACTGTTCAGGTGTTTAAGTTGGGCTTGCCTTACAAAGCCGGAATTACCCACAGCCAGGCCCCGATTGGGGGAAGGGTATCGGGACCTGGCTGATTGTTTTCTCAGGCTTCAATATAAAAGTCGAATTCGGTCAGCGCGGTCAGGCTGTCATCCGCTTCGTACACTTCGTCGAGGGAAAGTTGCAGAATCTGGGTCGATTCCTCGTCGCCAAGGCTTCGCGCCCAATTGCACAGACTGCTGTATGCGGCGATTTCGTAATGCTCAATCTTCCGCAGCGCCGCAATCAGGGCGGCATCGCGCAGGTAGGGATCGCCATGCTGCGCTGCCACATCGATACACGCCTGGATCAGGCAGCGCATCGCTTTACAGACGGTGGCACCGGGGCGGCTGCCCATATCTTGCAGCAGATCCTCTACGCGCTCAAGCTGGTGTTCAGTCACCTGGACATGAAGCTCGATAACCCGCTTCAGGTCTGGTGAAGCCGCCGCGTCCAGAATTCTGGGCAAGGCTGTGGTCAGCTGTGCTTCGGCGCTGTAGGCCTCCTGCAAGCTCGCTTTGTACAGGCCCTTCAAGGTGTCGAGACTTCATGGCATCTGTCCTCAATAGCTAGCCTGACTGTACGGATTCTGGCCGCGCGACACATGAGACGGTCGGCGGGTTTCCGCTTAGGTCAGATAGTGGATACCAATCAGGACGCGCTTAGAGCCGCAATTGCACATCATAGAGACTGGCGTAGGTCCCCCCCTGCGCGATGAGTTCGTCGTGTGTGCCTTGTTCGTCAATGCCCTTATCACCGAGGACGATGATGCGCTGCGCATTGCGGACGGTGGACAGCCGGTGCGCGATGACCAGCGTGGTGCGGCTGCTGCTGAGCGTTTCCAGCGACTGCTGTACGGCGTGCTCGCTTTCATTATCCAGGGCGCTGGTCGCCTCATCGAAAATGAGGACCGGCGGATTCTTCAGGAAGACGCGGGCGATGCTCAGGCGCTGTTTCTGCCCGCCGGAGAGCTTCACGCCGCGCTGGCCGATGTCGGTATCGTAGCCATCCGGCAGCTTCATGATGAAGTCGTGGGCGTTGGCCTGCTGCGCCGCTGCAATGATCTCGGCCATGCTGGCGTCGCGCTTGCCATAGCGGATGTTATCGGCGATGCTCCCGGCGAAGAGATAGACATCCTGATGCACCACGCCGATGTTCTCGCGCAGCGAGCGCAGACAGATCTCGCGGATATTCTGGCCGTCGAGCAGAATCTGGCCCTCGTCCACATCGTAGAAGCGCGGAATCAGCGAGCAGAGCGTCGTCTTGCCCACGCCGGAAGTTCCCACCAGGGCCACGTATTCGCCCGCCTGAATATCCAGGCCGATATGCTTCAAGACGTCGTCGTGATCCTGCTGGTACCTGAAGCTGACATCTTGGAACTCCACATGCCCCTGAACCTGCGCCAGTTCGAGGCCGTCCACCGGGTCCTGAATCTCCGGCTCGATCTCCAGAATGTCCATAAAGCGGCTGAAGCCAGTGATGCCCTCCTGATACAGGCGGGAGAAATTAACCAGCCGCTGGACCGGTTCCAGCAGCAGCGCCACGTAGAGCAGAAAGGTCAGCAGGTCGGCCAGATCCAGCGTGGCGTGGACAATGCTGGCCCCGCCGATGACGATCACGGCGATGGTAATCAGCTCCGTGAAGGCGATCATACCGCTGGAAAAGAAGGCCGAACTGCGGTAGTCGTCGCGTCGGCTTTCGACAAAGCGATTGTTCTCGCGCTCGAACTTGGCCGCTTCGACCGCTTCGTTGGTGAAGGACTGCACCACGCGGATGCCCGACAGCGTATCCTCGACCTGGGCGTTAATGTCGCCGATGCGCTCGCGGCTGCGGCGGATGGCGGCGTTCATCTTCTTATTGAAGTAGAAGCCGTAGACGAACATGATGGGCACAAAGACGACGATGATGGCCGTAAGCTGCCAGTTGATCGTCAGCGAGAAGGCGAAGACGCCGATGAGAGTCAGCAGGCCGACGGTCAGGTCCTCCGGGCCATGATGGTAGAACTCCGACAGCGAGAGCAGGTCGTTGGTGAGCCGTGACATCAACTGCCCGGTGCGCTGTTCATCGTAAAAGCCGTAGGAGAGCTTCTGATAATGGCCGAAGAGTTCGGTACGCATATCGCGTTCCATCAGCGCGCCCATCATGTGCCCGCGATAGTCCACGAAGAACTCGCAGACGGTATGCACGGCGACCAGGGCCAGCATCAGCGCGCCCATCGCGTAGATTTGATTGAGCGTATCGGACACGCCGCCGCCCAGGACGTCTTTGGTGATGTAGCGAGCGCAGAGGGGTAAAACGAGCCGGATGCCGGAGACGATGAAGGCCGCGGCAAGATCGGCGAAGAGTAAGGTCCGGTAGGGACGATAGTACGACAGGAATTTTTTGAAGCGAATGGGCAAGCGCCATCTCCTTGAATATTGCCGACTTCATATGCAGGCCGCAGGCATTCTAAACGGGTCAGGGCGGATCATCAAGGGTCAAGATAAGGTTTTCAAAAGCAGACCGGTATTTTGCTCCCTTGAATTCAGCACCAATTTAACGGCGATTTCTCTTGCCTCCGGTTAAAAACCGAAGGCTCAGGAAGGGCCGGAAACCGCTAAAGCGGTTCGGTTGTCAGTCGCTTCAGCGACTTTGCCTTGCCTTATAGCCTGGAGTTTTGAACTCCAGGGACCTAGAGATTATAGAAGCGTCCGGCGTTGTCGTAGAAGACCTGCTGCTTCTCAGCCTCGGTCCAGCCTGCCGTGAGGGCGCTGATCGTCTCAATCCAGCGCGGATAGGTGGAGGCCAGGCGCACGACCGGCCAGTCGCCGCCGAACATGAGCCGCTCGACGCCAAAGCAGTCAATCACATGATCGACATAGGGTTTGAGGTCCTCGGCGGTCCAGTGCGCGTGATCGGCTTCGGTCACCATGCCGGAAAGTTTGCACCAGACATTGGGATGCTCCGCCAGGGTTTTGAGACCCTGCCTCCAGGGGTCGCGCAGACCGTCCTTGATGCCCGGTTTACCGATGTGATCGAGGACGAAGCGGCCATCCGGGCACTGATCCACCAGGGCGATAATGTCGTTCATCTGCGGGTGATAAATGCACAGGTCGCAGGTGTAGCCGTAATCGGCCAGCATCTGCACCCCCTGAACAAAGCCCGAATGCACGGCAAATCCCAGCGGCTCGGATTGGATCAGGCGGCGGATGCCTTTGACACGCGGGATAGACCGGTAGGTATCCAGGTATTCGGCAGCAGCAGCGGGGTCTTCCAGCGGGGCGAAGGCGACGATTCCCTGGATCTGTGGATAGTCCGCTGCCAGCGAATCGACCCAGCGCACCTCCTGGATGCCGTCATCGGGCCGCAGCCCGGCCTGCACGAAGACGATGCGTTCGATCTCGGCGGCGTCAGCGACCTGGTCCAGAATGTCGGCAGGGCCATAGACGCGGTTGAGGATCGGCTCCGCTTTGATCCAGTCGATCTGCGCCCAGGATGGGTCCCAGAAATGGACGTGACTGTCAGTAATTTTCATGGTCTAATTTCCCGAATAGCGAATATATGGCACGTTTTTAATTGTACCTCAGCCCTAAATGAGGCGGTTTGATCCATTGGAGAGGAGGGTCGTGCGTTACAAGGACACCCCCATCAGGCCGCGCGTAATCTGGAAATCGATGTTGCCCAGGCGGCTGCTGTTGGGCTGGTAGCGGCGTGAGAGCAGCGCGGCTACCTGGGCCAGGATGGGCGTGGGCCAGGCTTCCGGCGCGCCTTGCAGCAGCAGGTCGGCATCGTGCAGGGCCGGGTTATCGCTGAGCGTCAGCAGCGGCACCAGCGGATGCCCCTGGCGCGTCTGGTCATAGCTGTAGACCAGGATCGCCTCGACTCCGCCGGCAGCCAGACCGGTGACGACCTCGCTCCAACTGCTGGTGGGCATATCCATAATCTGGAAGCCAGCGGCGGCAGGCTTGTGGGCATAATTGAGCGTCGAGCGCAGCGGGACACTGGCAGCCTGGGCGAAAGCGTCCGTTTTCAGCAGGGCGTCGTGCTGCGGGACGATGACCGTGCCGCCCGCGCTGGCGATCATGCGGCTGACGCGCGCGAGGCTGTCGGCAGCGCTGTCGCTGAGGTCGCCGCTGCTCAGCAGGCCGATGCGCACGGAGTCCAGCCCGGCCTGGACAATCGGCAGTGCCGTCGGGCTGAGATGCGAGTCGAACCATGCGACCACCTTCTCGGTCACGGCCTCGATGCCGCCGTCCAACTGGATGCTGGCCCAGCCGAAATCGTTGGGGTCCAGACCGGTATCGACCATCAGGCCGCGCAGATAGCCGTTGTGAGTCGTCTCGCAGCCATGTTCCAGCAGCAGTCGTCCGCGCCACCAGTGGATGCGTGATGTAGCCCAGGACGGTATCGGGATATTCGCGCGTGCCGGAATAGCCGCAGCCTTCGGTGTGGGCCAGGGCGACAAAACGGCTGATGCCCTCGGGCGGCCCCATCTCGTTGAGCTGCCGGGCGATCATCAGGCCGATCTGCCCGGCGCAGAGGCTGGTCGGCATAATCAAGCCGACCTGATCGCTGGTGAGTCCCTGCGGCGTCTGGTAGAGCGACAGGTCCACGTCCGGCGCATCAAGCGGCTTCAGCGGCAGCGGCTGGCCGTCGAGCGGCTTCAGCAGCGATGCTTTCCAGCGGGACCGTGTGAGTCTGGCTCCAGTTACGCCAGATCTGCACCTGCGCGTGCCCGGCACGTTCCCCTGCGCTGGGTTGGCCGGAAGCGATCTCCAGGACGAGATCCAGCGTTTCCGCGCCCAAGGCATCCAGCGGCGTGCCATCCAGGTAGCGCCCGGCGTTGACGTCCATCTCGTTGTGCAGCAGTTGATAGCGCTGGGCTGGTGGTCATGATCTTGATCGTGGGCACGAAGGGGAAATTGGTAATCGAGCCGTTGCCGGTGACGAAGAAGATCATGTTGCAGCCGCTGGCGACCTGCCCGGCAATGCTTTCCAGATCGTTGCCGGGGCTGTCCATGAAGTAGTAACCGGGCGCAGTCATGGGCTGGCCGTAGTCGATCACATAGTCCAGACGCTGGGCCGGGTGACGTTTGGCCGCCGCGCCGAGCGATTTCAGGTAGATATTATACAGGCCGCGCAGCAGATTGCCGCCAGACGGGTTGCCGGTAACGGTGTGACCGTGCCAGCCAGCCCAGGTCTTGAAGCGCTCGACCGTCGCCAGGAAAGCCTGCGCCGTCTCGACATCGCGCACCTTATCCAGCACGTAAGCCTCAGCGCTGACCAGTTCGTCGGTCTCGGCCAGGTTGGCGCTGCCGCCGTAGCGGATAATCTCGCGGGCGACCCAGGCCGCCAGCGGGTTGCCACTGACGCCGCTGAAGGCATCCGAGCCGCCGCATTGCAGCGCAATTTTGAGTTCGCTGAGCGGCAGTTCGACGCGCTGCACCGCGTTGACCGGCTCCAGCCAGCCGCGCACCACCTGCGCCGCCGAGTCCAGATCGGCCTCGAAATCGCCGGAGACCGACATGAAGTGATGCGGTCGATCCGCCAGCGGATAATTTTGCTCAGCCATGAAGTCGTGCAGTATGGCGTTGGTCATGGCCTCGCTGCCATAATCGACCGCCAGCACCGCGCCGACGTTGGGATGCGTCAGGAAACCCGGCCAGGGTGCGCAGCAGCAGATCGCGGTTGTTCTGCTGGCGATGTGCGCCCTCGGTATGGGCGACCGCCACAATGCCGTCGATATTGGCGTAGTCATCCGCCAGCGCCTTAAGGCGTCCTTCCAGCGCGCGGACGAAGCCAGCGGTCAGCGAGGAGGTGCCCAGCAGGACGATAAAGTTGCGCGTGGCGCTGCCGTGTTTACGGCGGTAGCCCATGAAGGTGCGCATTTCAGTGTAGCGCGGCTCATCCGGCTCCGGTACGAAGGCTGCCGCATCGAAGATAAAGGGCGGGACCTCGTCTTCGAAGTTGGGCGTTTCCGGCAGCGGAAAATCGAGCGCCCGGCGCGCCAGCTCGCGCAGCATGGCGGCGTTGGCGATGTATTCACCGGGCTGCAAATCCCGCAGGGCGCGGCCAAAGGGACGTCCCCAGGAGGTCAGCCAGTCCCCGGCGGCGATGGGCCGCACCACGAAGCGATGGCCGACCAGCACCGTATGCGAAAGCTGGAAGGGCTCCCCGGCGTGCTGAATCAGGCTGCCCGCTTCAAGCTGGCGGGTGGCGATGGCGACGTTATCCTTCGGGACAGGCAGACGAGCCAAATCTTCGAATTTTAAGGCAGGGGTCATGGGGGATACACTCGTTTATGGGAAAACCCGATTGTACCGCAGGCTCCGATGATGACAATGGGACCATGTAAGCCGGATTGCACTGAAGCCGCCTGCATCCCTATAATGATCCACGAAGCGGTGAAAGCAGGACGCAGTGACGACAGTCTACACGACGAAATCCAGCCTGGCTTACGAGATCGAGCGCGATTACTTCAAGATCATGTTCGCCTATGTAGCGAGCGAAGCCGATCCCCCATCGCCGCCGCAGGACCCTACCAGCAGTCCAGAGCGCATTTTCCGGCGTTTCTGCCGCCTCGCGGAGGCACGAGAGCGCTGAGCGATGAAGACCGGCATGATCGTCGAGAATCACCTGCAAAAGCTGGCGGAGGCCGCGCTGCGCTTCCATGCTGCCCGCCGGATCGACGACACAGCACTCCGGCAATCCAGATTCGCCTGAGCAAAGCGACACACAAGGATCTGCAGCCCGTGATGTTACGCGCGGAAATCACTGAAGATCCGCTTGAAACCGGGCGACGACAAGACCGCGAAGGGCTATCCCGACAACTGGGAACGAGTCGTCGTGGATTTGAAGTTCGATGAAGTAACGGTAATCAAGGACGACTGCGCCTAATCCTCCATTTGAGCAATCATCGACTTGACCTGTTGTTTCCGCTTCACAAGGTACGCATAGGCCTTTTCGAAATTGCTTGTCTGCCGACCCACGTGATGATCTGATCGACATCATGACGCATGTCTAACGTGATGCAGCTTAGACAATCTGACCGCCAGTTCGCGTGCCTCGTCTAACCACCCCGCTGCCGACAAATCATTCGGGACGTACTGCATATACTGGGGCGGCTGGTCCTCAGGCGGCAGCGAGCGATTCAGGTAGGCAAAGAGCGCCGTATAGAAGTTGTCTTCGAGAAAGAGCGCCGTCGACTGCTTGATGGGGCTGCCAAAGGCGCTGTGGCCGGCTGCGTCGGCCGATATTCCTGCGTTTTGCGCGCATCGTTCGGACGATAGCGAAACTCCACCTTGCCCATCGCGGCCAGGCGTTCCAACACATCTTTGCGCGTGTCGTTCAAGCGACCGCTTGCCACGTTCAACTGGCGTGCAATGTCGCCCTGGGTAAACCACTGATTGTCGTTCTCGCGGGCCAGTTCTTGCAGCGCTCGCTGTAACAGGCTCGCTACATCCGATTGAACATGTTGTATTGCCATCGTTCTACCCTATCGACACAGTCTGACCTATCGACACTATCGTACCTGAAAACACAGGCGCTGGCAAGCGCCGGGTCTCCGATAGGAGATGCGGCCTAATCTGGCAGAATTGCTGAAGATCGCTTAACTGTTTTGCACTGACGCCAACAGGATAGAACTGACGCTGTGCTTGAAACAGCCTCTTGCGTGGCAATCAAGGTATATTGTCATGGTCGGCACAGGCGTGATTTTATTTGTTGCCGTCCGCAACAATCTCTCCAATCCTCATGAACTTTGACCGGCTACAGTTCAATAAGCGTCAGAGACTTTCGCTTGATCCGTCCATGAAACTCAGTATGGTCTTGAATGCACTCATATCTGCTTCATGCCAGCAGCCTCTCCCGCGCGTGATGCTGTGGGAGCCACGTAGGTCAGGGCGACCAGCGCATGGCGCACCGTATCCTGAAGCGCTGTGACAAAGTGCGGATTCATCTGTTCGACCTGGTCGGCATAGGCGGCGGCCTCATCCTGCAACATCTGGATCTCCCTGGTATCCACAGGCTGAACCGCCCGGAGAGCCATCCGGGGCTGCGGGGTCGGGTTTCTCAGGGTCAGGTAGACCAGCATGAAGACCGTCGGCCCCACCTGCTCGTTGATCTGCGGATTATCGGCCAGCAAGTAATCAGGCCAGTGATTGACAATATGAATGAGGCTGCGTTCGAGCATCCCGGAGATCGGCTCGGAGGGACGCGCAGGGCCAGGCACGATCACGAACTCTTCCTTATCCTGCGTGACGGACCGCGCCCGCCACACACTCAGCAGGCCGCGCGCGGCCAGATCCGCAATGGTTGCGCAGTAGATTTTGGCGACACTGCCGCTCTGGTTGCCATCGCGCAGGGCTGCCGTGCTGATGGGATACGCCTGGCCGTCGAAGCGGCTGGCCGGGAAGTGGACAGCCTCGACCGGGATAATGGCATGATGGCGCAGGACCCGGTTAAAGAGCAGCAGACGGCGAAGCATTGCCCCATTTTTCGGATTGTACAGCAGCGACCAGCGTCCACGCGACAGGCGTATGCTGTTCAGCAGCAAAATGACCGCAGGGACGAAGCACAAGAGGGCCAGGATCGCATCGGCGATGTGACTCTCCTTGCCATATGAAAAACCAACCAGTGTAATGATGGTCCCGATGACGAACAGGATCAGGGCGCTCGACAGCATCGACCCTATACCTCGCGCACGACCGCCCAACGGAGCGGCGGTTCGCCAGATGAAGGGACAATCGCTCTTCTGGCAGCGGCACATAACGCTGCTTTCACAGTCTTCACAATGGAGTTCTTCAAGCGCCAGTACAGGGATATGATCTGCCGTGATCGCTGGACCCGCATTCAATGACATTGCGTACCCCTCTTCCCAGGCCGGGGCCTGGAATATCGCCGGACGTTGCCCTAGTATATCCGCTTACGGCAAGAAGGGAATCATTTTTGTCATACGAATCTCATATACTCCTGTTCAGAGCAGTTACTGTCAAGCATAAAGACGGGCAGACTAAAAGCTCAGCATGGCCTTAATGACCCCGGTTTCCGGCTTCAGCCAGGAGGCGAAATCGCGGACCAGCCCTTCCGGCGGGACCTTATGCGTCACCCAGGCATCGAGGTCCACGCTGCCGTTTTGCAGGGAGGCGATGACGTGCTGCCAGTCCTGCGCGGTGGCGTTGCGCGAGGATTTAAGCGTGATCTCGTGGCTGTGGAAGTGCGGATTGAAGAATTCGATGTTGTCCTTCGTGAGGCCGACGAAGACTAACTGCCCGGCGTGCGCGACATCGTAGAAAGCGTTCTGCATCGAGGCGCGGCTGCCGGTGCAGTCGAAGACGGTGGTGGGCAGATCGCCCAATTCCTCGACCAGCGAATCCGGCGTGGCTTCACGGGCGTCGAAGGTCTGCTCGATGCCCAGATTTTCCCGGCAGAAGGCCAGACGATCCGGGTTGATGTCCATCGCCATGACGTTGACGCCTTCGAGACGGGCAAAGGCCATTGTCCCCAGGCCGATGGGTCCCGCGCCGATGACCAGGACGTTCTCGCCCGGCTGTAGGGCCGCGCGCCGGACCGCGTGCGCGCCGATGCCGACCATTTCGACCAGCGCCAGGCTCTCCAGCGGGACCCCGGCGGCAAGATGCAGCTTACGGATGGGGACGGTCAGCAGCTCGCGCATCCCGCCGTCTTTGTGGACACCATAGAGCCAGAGCGATTTGCAGCAGTTATAGCGTCCCTGACGGCAGGCGATACAGTGACCACACTCGATATAAGGTTCGACGGCGACGACATCCCCGACTTTGAGGCCGTGATCGGTCTCGCTGGGGCCGAGAGCGACGATTTCGGCGGCAAGTTCGTGCCCCAGGATTCGCGGATATTCGAAAAAGGGCTGCTTGCCTTCGAAGGCGTGCAGGTCCGTGCCGCAGATGCCGACACGCAGGATGCGCACGACGGCTTCCTCCGGGCCGGGCGCACCGGGTTCGGGTGTATCGGTCAGGGTAAAGTGGCCGGGTTCGTCAAGGATGATGGTTTTCATAGAGTTGTTCATCTCCAGTCAATAGTCGATAAAATCAAAAACCGAAGGTCGAGAAAGCCAATTGGATCGGACATAGAATTCACGGAAGGTGTAGGGGAGCACCTGCGTGTGCTCCCACCCCTACCCCAGCGCGTAAATATCCCTATTATAATCGTAACGCTGACCTGTCTCTTCCATGATTTTGCAGTCCCTAGCCGTTTCTGCCACCGCGTAAATCCCCGATAACGCCCCTGCTAATGGCCTTCAGGAGCAGCGGCGGCCCCAGCTTATAGTCTGCAGGGCTGATGGCGCGGCTCAGATAGCGAAAGAACTGCCGCTGATAATCGGAGTCGCTAATCAGATAGCGCGCGAAGGTCTGGATGGCGAAGGCGGGCGGCGTCATAAAGAGGCTCTGCTTCAGATTCGCCACCGTCTGCCGGAACATGAGTTGGGTTTCATCGAGCAAGCGCTGCCGGTAACGCGCCCCGGCTTCGGCCCAGCTGAGATCGCCCCGCTTCCATGCCAGGATCGACTCGGCCAGCAGCTTCGAGCCGAGCAGCGCATCGTAGATTCCCTGGCCGTCGGACGGGTCTTTGTAATGCACCGCATCGCCCACTAAGGCCCACTGTACGCCAAAGGGTTCGCGGTAGCCGTTCTCAATCGGGCGTATCCCGACCATCGCGGAGACCTGCTGCGCGTTTTTCAGCCGATTTTGCAGATGCGGCACCCGCTGAAGCGCCTCCGCGTAGGCCTGTTCTGCGCCATGCGCGCCGAAATGCGCATCTTCCGACGGCATGACGGTGGCAATCAGATACTTACGCTCGGCGATAGGGATCATCAGAATCATGAAGCGCCGGGCCGTATTGTAGGTCGTGATGGCGTTCGGCCAGTCCGCCGAATAGTCGTCCACGTTGTCCCACTCGGCCATATAGCCCGCCGAGGTGAAGTCGTTCAGTTCGCCGACCCCCACTGCACCAAATTCGCGCGCGACAAAACTAAAGCGGCCATCCGCGCCGACGACCAGATCCGCCGTGAATGTCTCCGGCTCGTCAGCACTGGACCGCCCCCTGACGCCCGTGACCGTGCCGCTGTCATCCTTGAGGATATGCGTCACCGCGAAGCCCTGCCGGGCCGTGACTCCCGGCGCTTGCGCCGCATGAGTCCACAGGGCATTGATCGAAGTGGCTGCGGTCGATACCGTAGAAGTATTCGCGGTCCCCGCCGATGCCCGCAATCGGCATCTCCACCTCGAAGTAATCGATCATGTGAACCACGAATCGGTCCACGCGGCTGCCGGGCAATGTGTATTCACCTTCATCCAGACCGAGTTCGTCCAGCAGGCGCATCGTCCCCGGATGAACGTGCGGGCCGGAGGGCACACTGGGCCAGCTTGGGAAACTCGCCCGGTCCAGCAGCAGCATCTTGAGGTCATGCCCCGCCAGGCGCAGGGCGAGGCTTGCCCCGGCGCAGCGGCCCCCGATGATAATCACGTCATAGTGATTTTCCGCCATAGGTCCCTCTATAGTCATGGAGTCAGGAATTGACAACTCTATAGTAACGGAGTTTTGGCGAAATTGCTGAAACTAACAACCTGGCAGCTTAGTGCCGCTTGCGCTGCCGGTACTTCACATTCGCCAGCTTCTGTGCGGCGGCCCATGCCTTCTTGCGCTGGCTATCGTCATAATCCCGGTAGTCGGCGATCTTCGCCAGCGGGACCAGTTCGGTCGGGAGTGGATAGCCTTGTCCTTCGACATCGACGAAGGCATACAGCACGCCTTTCGCCAGCCGGTCCCGGTAGTTAAGTGGGTAATCCTGCTCCTCAAAATCGACGCATACCAGATCCAGTATCCACGTCAATCTGGTGATACTCGCAGCGCGCAGCCAGCGGGCTCGATTCGTCTTTTTGAAAACGGCTGCACACAAAACATCCCAACGGAACGCTGTGACCATTTGGCATAGGAGACCCTCTCCAATAAGCAACACCTCACGATTTAACGTAGGGGCATAACGCTCAGGCCAGGGGCGCGGGCGGGGTGACACCGAATTTCTCGGCCCAGGGCAGCAGCGCGGGCATGATCGTCGGGTAGAGTTCGAGACCGTGTTGGCGCTGTTCGGCACGCAGATGCAGGCCCCGGCTGCCGGGCAATCGTACCGGCGGATTACCGGGCTTGACCGGGTTGGCGCGGCTGGCTTCGGCGAGCCACTGCGTCTGGCGCGTGAAGGACTCGAGTCCGCCAAAGGCAGCGGGGTCGATCACCTGCAAGAAGACCGATGCGCCCCAGGGACCGGGTGGATCGGCGCGGCCATGTCCGCCCAGCGCTGAGGTCAGCGTCTCCACCAGCAGGCCGAGCGCGAAGCCTTTGTAGCCCAGGTCCATGCCGCCCAGCGGCAGAATCGTGCCAGGCGGGTCCGCCGCCAGCATGACCGCCGGGTCGTCACTGGGATTGCCCTGGTTATCGAGCATCCAGGGACCGGGCATCCGCTCACCGTCTTTGAAGTAGCGCGCCACGTAACCGTTGGCCGTATTGGACATGCTGATGTCGATGATGATCGGCTCGCCTTCGGTGGGGATGCCTGCCGCGAGCGGGTTGGGCGTGTAGAGGGCGCGCAGCCCGCCAAAGGGGGCGACGCTGCGGTCGTTGGGGTCGGAGCAGGTCAGCAGCATGAAGAGGCCGCGCTGGGTGGCGCGTTCCGGGAAGGCGGCCAGCGAGGCGATATGGTGGCTGCGGCGGATGACGACGGTGACGATTGGATTCGTCTCGATACGCTCGAAGGCCAGGTTCATGGCCTGCTCGACCAGCCAGGGGCCGGGCAGATAGCGACCATCCCAGGTGACTGCCGCGCCATGATCGGCGAGGACGGTCGGCTCGCCCTCGGTCGCCATGCTGCCCTGTTCGACTTCGCGCAGGTAGGGGCCTAGCAGGTTGAGGCCGTGCGTGCTGTGGCCCATCAGGTCCGCCTCGACCAGATAGAATGCTACACTGTGGGCGCGCTCGGCGGGCAGCCCGGCGTGAACGCCCAGCTGCGTGGCGAAGTCGATCAGATCGTCAGCGCTGTAACGAGGGGATTCGGTCATGTGGGGTTATCCTCAAGAATGATTCTAGAAAGCTTTAGCAAGATCAGGTGCGAAGCAGCCCCGGCCTATTGGGTCCACCCGCCCTTGTAGGGACACGGCACGCCGTGTCCGCCGGACACCCCCGCGTTGGAACGAGGCAAGCCTCACCCCTACGTGTCGCCGTGCAAGAGCGCATCCAGCACCTCGTCCAGCGGCGGAGTCTCCGGCGCATCTTTGAAATCTGCAATGCGGCGGTAGAGCACTGCCGCAGCGGCGTGAAAGCCACCAGGGATGCCCGTGCCTTCAAGGGTAGCGGAAATCTCGTCCATCTCCCCGGCGAAGCGCCAGGCACGGTCGGTCACGCGGCGCACGCGCATTTCGGTTTGCTCAGCGAAGTCGGAGCCATTGCGCGACCACTGCGCGTTGAGTTCCTCGCGCACATGGAGCGCGTCAGCAGCGGCGAGGATGCCGCAGAGCAGCGCGGTCGTGCCTTTGCTGTAGGCGGCGAAGCACATCTTCAGCGCGGAGGCCTTGTTGTAGCTCGTGCCGATGATCTCGGTCTCCAGCGGACCCGCCGAAAAAAGCGCGGCAGCAGAGTCAGCATCCGGGCCGGAGAGATAGAGCCAGGTGCGCCCAGGCTCCCAGGCCGGGCCGCCGATGATGCTGCCATCGACGAAGTTGATTCCGGCTTCGGTCATGGCCTCGGCGATGTGGATGGCGCGCTGCGGCGAGATGGCGTTGGCATCCAGATAAAGGCCGCTGAAGCCCTGGGCGATGACCTCCTGCGCCACCGTTTCGGCGGCGGCAGGCGGGCAGACGCAGAGGATAGCCTCGCAGGTCTGGCAGAGCGCGGCGAGCGTCCCGGCGTCTTGCAGATCGTGTTCTGCGGCGCGGGACTGAGCTCTCGGCGCTGCGGCCTTCAGAGGCCCAGTAGACGCGTATGGCCGCTGTTCTGGGCGGAGGCGGCAATCGAGATGCCCATCTGGCCGGGGTGCAGGATTCCGACGTTCATACGGTCTAATCCTCCTCGATAAGCAGCAGGGAAATGGCGTGCGTGGGCAGATCAAAGCCCAGCTTGATTGTACCATCCTGCGCCTGAATCGCGCGCGGCGGCTCCAGGAGTTCCAGATCGTCACGGGTCTTGAGGGCGGCATACTGCTCCGGTGAGGGGTACATCGGGCTGCCCTGCCGCAGCCACTCGGCATAGGCGTTGCTGTGCGCCGCATCGATGCGGTAATGCGTCAGCTTGAACGAATCGGAGCTCGAAGGGCAGATTGGCTGATCTCGACCTCGACGCGGATGAGTCACTGCGCTCGAAGTCGTCGTGATGGCTGTAGACCAGGACTTGCAGACTGTGGCTGCCCAGCAGCGTGGCGAAGCCGCCGACATCGGCATCCGACTCGAAGCCCCATTTGTCCGCGTAAGCCAGCGGGTCTTTGCTGCCGCTGCTCGTGAAGCTGAGCGCCTGATGGCCCATTTTCGCGTAGGCGCGGAACAGGTTCAGAATCGCCTTGTCGATACCCTGCGTCGAGAAAGCGCGCGTGCCTTCGAAGCAGCGTTCGCCGACGAACATGAAAGCCCAACTGAGCAGGCGCAGGTCCCACTCCTGCTGGCGCGCGAACTGGCTGACCTTGTCGAAAGCCGCCGCGACGAAGCTGGCATAATATTCGGTGTTGCGGAAGTTCAGATTGATATTGTCCCAGGCTCCCCCGGCGGCCCAGCCATCGGGGTCGATCTCGGAGAGGATACATTCGAGATCGGCATAGTCGGCATAGCTGGCTGAGGATCTCATAGCCGGTCTGCGTATCCTGCAAAATCCGCTGGACCGAGGGCGGATTCTGCTTGCGGTGCAGCGGGTCAGGCCGGTAGCCACCGCCTTTGACGTGGAAGGTGACGAAATCGAGCGGCGTGCCGGTCTGGCCGGTGACGGCGTTGGTCCCGTTGGCGCAGTGGTTCAGGAAAGAGTCCAGGTACTGGCCGGAACGCCCGTCGGCGTGCGGGTTGGTCGTGCCGGGGCCACCCACACGGCAGTCCGGGCAGGCGGCTTTGACGGCGGCAGCGCTGTAATCGTAGAGTTTGTTGTAGTCCTCGATGCTGCCGCGCCAGTAGTAGTTCAGGTCCGGCTCGTTCCACAGCTCCCAATACCAGCTGGCGATCTCCACCTGACCGTAGCGCTCCTGGCAGTGCTGCACCAGTGCAAAGACCAGATCGTACCACTTCTGGTAATCCTTCGGCGGGCAGGCCCAGCCATAAGCCTTGTAATCGCGGAAAGAGGGATCGCTGCGATAGTCATAACAGGCCGGGTCGGCCAGGTGCAGCGGCATGAAGCCCAGTTCGACAAAGGGCTTGCAGTGCTGCTGCAAGATGGTGTCGAAGATCAGATCGACAAAGGTCCAGTCATAGAGCGGCTGACCGTCCTCGTCTTCCAGGTAGGCGTTGGTGGAACCCCATTTGTAGGCCGCATGACCGTTGCCGGTACAGAAGAGATGATGCGCGCGGACGTAGTAGGGCTTCTCCTGCATGGCGGCGAACTTCGCCAACAGCGCCTGACCTTCGGGCACATAGGTATAGTTGATCTCGTCATAGCCAATGTAATTCCAGTTGTGCGGCAGATCGCCCAGCCCCTGCCCGGCGTCTACCTTGATCTCTACGTCAGACATCCTGTCCTCCGTGTTACGCTATCCGGCAAGTCATTTGCCGCGTAGGGGCGATCCTATGTGATCGCCCGGCGGATGTGTGAGATTGGTGTTTAATGTTTGAAACGGCGTTGCAGATAACCGTCGGCCTTGAAATCCGGCCCGTTCATGTAGTCCAGCATGGACAGCTCGCCATCACGCAGGCGTTTGGCCTCCGCCGCCACCTTGTCGGCAATCAGAGTCGGGGATGACGGTCACGCCGTTGAGATCGCCATGAATCAGATCGCCGGGCTTGATCTCCACACCGTCAATCGTCACCGGCACGTTGACCTCCAGCAGGCGGGCGTTGCCATGCGAGGCCACAACTCCCAGCGCGAAATACTGGAAGCCGAGCGCATGGACCTCCGCCAGATCGCGCACGCCGCCATCCGTCACCAGCCCGACCGCCTGGAACTTGCTCGCCAGGGTCGCCATCATCTCGCCCATGTGCGCCGATTTGCGCGGGTCGGGGCCGACGTCCTTGAAGACGATCACCAGCGGTTTGTTGGGCGCGGACTCCATCGCTTTGACCCAGTTTGTGAAGCCCTCCTGCGGGCGCGGGACATCCGGCGTCATGGTATCGACCGTGACCGTGACCGCGTAGCCCAGCATGGGCGGCAGGTCCGGCGTCAGGCAGCGAATATCCACCCCGGTATAGCCCTCACAGCGCCCGCGCACCTCGAAGGTCTCGATGGCGTTGCAGATGGTGGGCGTGTCGATGGCCCGGAGGGCCGCCAATTGTTCATCGCTGAGTTGTTTCATGGCCGTTTCTTCCTCGTTAGTGTTCAAATAAAGTCGCTACCAGGCAATGGCCTCTGGTACAGGACCGGTCTTGAGCGGTCGCCCGCGTGTGATGTGGAAAATCTCGTTCAGACGGTCCAGATGTTCCGGCGCAAGCTGCAAGCTGGCGGCCCGGTCCAGGCCGTCCAACTGCTCGACCGTGCGCACGCCGACAATCGCTGAGGAGACCGCCGGGTTGGCAAGCACCCAGGCGACCGCGACGACGTGTTCTGGCTCGCCGATCTCGTGGCACAGGGCCGAGAAATCCTCAAACTGTGTGTCGCTCAGGTCCTTGCCGTATTCACGTTCGACACTGGCGGTCCGGCTGCCTTTGGCCGCCTGTTTCTTACCGGTGAGCAGCCCTCCACCCAGCGGCATATAGGGGATCAGGCCGATGCCGAAATCCTGCGCCGCCGGGATAATTTCCAGTTCGGGATAGCGGCTGAGCAGGTTGTACTGGCACTGCTCGCTGACGAAACCCATCATGCCCTGCTGAAGGGCATACATCTGGTACTTGGCGATGGCCCAGCCGGGGAAGTTGCTGGTGCCCATATACAGCACATCGCCGCGCTGGATGAGCTGATCGAAGCTGGTCCAGAATTCTTCCAGCGTGATCTGGCGGTCCAGGTGATGAATCTGATAGAGGTCGATGTGATCCGTTTGCAAGCGCCGCAGCGATTCGGCCACGTGCTTGCGCACTTTATACGCCGAGAGGCCGCTCTTCTCGTTAGGGCCTGGTTCAGGCATCATGTGACCGTAGACTTTGGTCGCCAGGACGACCTGATCGCGGTGCCTCATATCCTGAGCGAACCACTTGCCGATGATCTCCTCGGTCAGGCCGCAGTATTCCGCCCGGCCATAGACGTTGGCCGTATCGAAAAAGTTGATGCCCATCTCCAGGGCCTTGTCCATAATGGCGAAAAACTCGTCTTTCGTGTTGCGCGTGCCGAAGTGCATGGTTCCCAGGCAGATACGGCTGACATCAACTCCCGCACGTCCCAGTTTGCTGTATTCCATGAACGACCTCCTGACGTGAACGATGGCGACCCTGTGTGAAATCACAAGCGGCAGGGTTCGCGGAACCTGTGTCCCTACGTCTGTAATTGTGCTTGATATGGCCCTTGACTATACCCGGCAGCGGACCCGGAGACGAGGTCCAGCGGTCCATTTGCGCGTGGGGGCTATTCGGCCAGCAGCGCCTTGACCCGTTCGACAAGGCGATCCGTTTCGGCATAGGGGATGTACTGGATGCCGCGCAGTTCGGCGGGGAGTTTGGCCTCTTTGCAGAGGACCGGAATGACGGGCTTGTCCTCTTCGATGAAGTAGCGGTACTCCATCTTCACGTAGCGCGAGTTGAGCGCTTCGGGCGTGATGCACAGCAGCAGCAGGCGGCACTTGTCCAGGCCCAGGTTAATGCCGTCCAGCCAGTCGTCGCCGCCGCGGATGGCGTATTGATCGACCCAGATGAGCAGTTTCTCGCTTTCGAGGCGGCGCAGCAGTGGCTCGACGTAGCTCTGCCAGTCAGCGCGGCTGTAGGAGAGGAAAACCTGCGGCGCAGCGGCCTGTGCGTCAAAGTCCTGGCGGTAATCGAGCGCTTCCATCGCGCTCTGAACCCTGGCGCGCTCCCGCTTGGGCACTTTGGAATCGCTGAGGACCCGCGAGACGGTAATGGCCGAGACCTCGGCGCGTTTGGCAACGTCGGCGATGGTCGTCTGCTCGCTGTCGGTGGATGGCTTCTCGCTCACGATGGGTCCCCCTGTGGAGCTTGGGCACAGCAGGCTGTGTCCCTACGCTGCGGACATGGCGTGCCGTGTCCCTACTGTGCCTCAACTGTTACAGCTATGCCACAATAGAACGGTTTTAAGCGTTTACCTCACCCCTAAATCCCCTCGCCACCAATGGCGAGGGAAATCAAAAGCTGTCGAGTGCTGGTTTGCTCCTCCTCTCCAACCATGAAGAGGGGGCCGGGGGGTGAGGTCCAGCAAAGCAATCCGCAGCACCCCGCACCTTTACGCCTCGATAGACGATTCGGTCTCGGTCTCGTCCTCGCCATCCGGCGGGGCCTCCCAGATCTCGCTGGCGATGTCGATGTACAGGCGGCCATCCAGGTGGTCGATCTCGTGCTGGAAGACGCGCGCCTGCCAGCCCTCGGCCTTGATACGGATCGGCTTGCCCTGGCGGTCCTGACCTTTGAGGGTGACGTTCTTGTGGCGCTCGACGCGGCCAAAATAACCGGGAATGGAGAGGCAGGCTTCGGTGCCTTCGACCATCTCCTTGCTGGCTTTGACGATCTCCGGGTTGGCGACCACGTAAAGCTTGCCTGCTTCATCGCCGAATTCTTCGACGCTGCCCTCGTCATCCATCAGGCGGACCAGAATCAAACGCAGCGGCATAGCGACCTGCGGCGCGGCCAGGCCAACGCCCGGCGCGTCAATCAGGGTCTCGTACATATCATCGACCAGGGTCTGGAAATTCGAGCCGAAGTCCTGGACTTTGCGGGCTTTCTTACGCAGAATGGGATTGTCCGGTTGGATAATTTTCAGAACGGGCATGGAACCTCCGTTTGTTTTACATCAGGCACAGCGTACCCTGCCTTCATGCACGCTGTTACCCTAATTTGAGGACACGGCGGGCCGTATCCTTACAGGTATTCTGGATGGCTGCCTATTGTATCACAGAGGCGCTCAGGTCTCAACTCCGCGCAGGAAATGATTGGCGGCATCGCGGTCGGCGAAGAACTCCAGCGCGGCATCCCCCAGCAGCACCCGCAGCGAGCCTTCCAGCAGCGAACTCTGCGTCACAAAAGCCAGCCAGCGCGTGTTCGGGTGCTGGAGAAAATCGCTGGCGTTCGCCAGAATGCCCAGCACGCCAGGGGCCAGCGTATTGAGGTCGGAACAGTCAATCAGGAAGAGCACCGGGCGCGAGCGCACAGCGCTCAGACAGCGTTCCAGCAGATAGCGGGCATCGTCCATCGTGATGATGTCGGAGCAGTCTACAGCCAGGGTGCCGGGCGGATCTGTGGGGTAGATTTCTATAGTCATAACGGTCCTAGTCATCTTGGCGGCGCGGCACACGCGGCGGGCGTGGGTCTTGAGCCGGGCCGGGCGGTGGAGCCTGGTAGCTGGCGTTGTTGTTCTGCTGTTCCTGGATTCGTTCGTGATAGACATCCAGGTAGCGGGCGATCTCCTGGCGCTGCTGCACGAGTTCGGCCTCGTCCTGCTGCTTGATGAGCGCGGCGCGGCGTTCGAAAATCTCGCTCTGCACCTGGGCGGGATGGCCGACAAAGCGGAACTCCTTGGGGTGGTCGTCGCCGACCAGCGAGACCCGGACCGTACCGCGATTCAGCAGCGTGTTGATGAGGCCGCCGCGCGCCGTCTCGACGTTATCGACCTGGTTCAGCAGGAACTGTTCGTTATGATCCTGAAGCCACAGCGGGCGCTTGTGAATGATGCGCACCGTGCTCTGGCCGATGACGATCATATCGTTACGCCAGTCCCAATCCGACCAGTAGAACCACAGCGCGCTGATGAGGATGAAGAAAATCCCGGCGACCACTTCGACACCGTTGAGTGGATTCGCCAGGTTGAGCACGCCGATCAGGATCAGCACCAGCGCCGCCAGCGCCAGCCCCACCGGCAGCATCACGTGCGCGGACCAGTTGGTCAGGTGTTTGCGATAGATAATGTTGCCTTGCCCATCAACGTAGCGCGTCGTCAGCAGGCCGGGGCGCTGTGATGCCGCAGGCCGCAACTCAGGCGCAGTCTTCGGGTCTGGCAACTCTGACTGCTGGTTGTCAGGCTTGAGAAAGCTGTCAATCGCCGCGCCAATCGCCGCCCGGTCCTGCTGGTCGGCAGACTGCTGGAAATGCTCTTGATAAGTCAGCAGCAGCTTTTGCAAATTCTCCGGGTTGGCGAGGACGGTCAGCGTCATGTTGCCGGATTCCCCAGCGGTGCGGATGAAGACCGTACCATAGTGGAAGATGCGGGCGAAGGGGTCCGTCTTGGGAATCTCGTAGCTGACTTCATGCACGGCGCTGATGGGAATCTCGCCGGTGTGGCTCTGGAAGGAGAGGATCGTCTGCTCGGTGTAAATCACGCGCTGATCGGTGACGATGATGAAATCGTTCTGCCACTCGGCATACAAATAGTAAATCCACGCGCCGGGCAGGATGACGGCCAGCGGCAGGATAATCAGCGTCAGGCCGGTCTGGGACAGCAGGAAAGCGATGACGATCAGCGCCAGGCCGACGGCAATGGGCAGCATAATCCCGCGCCAGAAGACCCAGGCGTGCCGCTGCTGCCGCAGGAGCATCTGCTCGTTGGGCCGGTGGCCCTGGAACTGGGGCGGAGCCTGCGGGCCAAAGCTGGCGTACTGGCTGTTGATGTTTGGGCGGAGTTCCGGGTGCCCCAGCAGCACGTCCTGGAAGGCCAGGCGCGAAAGAAAGAGCAGAATGCTGGGCCGGGTGGCGCGCATCGAGCCGCGTTCGTTGTAGACCTGGAACAGAGCCGCCTCGCCCACGAACTGATTTTCATGGACCGGGCCGAGGACCTGTTCGCCGCTGGCTCCCTGTTTCGTCAGCAGGCACTCGCCATTGGTCAGCAGAAAGAGACCCTGCGCCGGTTGGCCCTGGCGAAAAACGAGGCCGTTTTGATCGACACGAATGACCTCAATCCGCTCGGCCAGCCAGTCCAACTGCTCATCCGGCAGGTCCGCCAGCAGCGGCAAATTCTTAATATGAGCGATGATGTAGGGATTCGCCATCAATGCACGCAGCGGATCATGGTCAGATGCACCCGCAGCCGGGTGCTTGCTCTATTGTACCCCAGAACCCTGGTGTAGGACGTAAATCTGCGTCATTTCGAAGGACTGTAGCGGCCATAGCTAGCCTTGTAGCCCATCAGACGACCCAGCAGCGCCAGAATCGGAAAAAGGGTCATCTGCACCAGCGGCGAAGGCCGGGTCAGGCGAAATTCACGGCGGTAGGCCAGCAGAATGACGGCGGCCTGGGCCATGTCCTTCGCAATAGATTTGCCGTCGCGTTCCAGGCCCCAGACATTTTCGAAAAACTGCTGGCTTTTCAGCGCCGGGCGAATCTGCCAGTTGATGTGCGCTTCCTCGTCATGATCGTTCCACATGCTGTGCGGCGTGCCGGGCGGGATGTCGAAGCGCTCGCCCGCATCATAAACGTGGCGTTTGCCGTTGACGATAACGGTCAGCGTGCCGTCAAGGACCTCAAAATACTCGTGCTGATTCGGGTGAAAATGTGCGGTCGGCGGCTCGCTGTGGGCTTCGTAGTAGGCGTCGATTTCGAGCAGTTCGCCCTGGGTGTCGGCGGCGGTCTGGATAAAGTGCGTCTTCTGGTCCGCTTCCTGGGCAGGGGTGAGGGGGCTTTCGTCGTCCATCGGAATTCCTCAGATTTTTGGGGTCCAGTATAGCGTGCCCGCCTGTCAGGGTACAGTCTCTGCCGGGCGAGTCACGCGGTAGAGATCGAGCAGCGGGATACTCGGCATTGGCGCGCAGACTGTCTCCCTTACATTACATTCAACACGAGGAAAATATGATGGACAACCATTGATCGAAATATTGACCTGGCTCATGCTGAGCATAAACCTGGGCCTGGAGCTTAGGGCGATGTCGGGGAAAGCAGCGCTCTACACTATCCACGGCGGTCCGCCGTGATCGCAGTGTGTCACGACGACCTCTCATTATTCCACGCACAATACCCCACCGGACATCCCCAAAGCGATACTCCGGGACCACAATTTAATACCATTTTTCAGGCCCATGAGCGATTCCGCCATCGGCTTAATCAACGCCCAGATCGAGAGACTTCGCGCGTCGTAACGATTTTTTAGGAGGTTCTTATGAAACTT
Source organism: uncultured Chloroflexia bacterium (assembly GCA_963772595.1). Taxonomy (GTDB): domain Bacteria; phylum Chloroflexota; class Anaerolineae; order Aggregatilineales; family Phototrophicaceae; genus CAVYXZ01. The sequence continues at coordinate 68,981 of CAVYXZ010000009.1, forward strand.
AGAGTTCTTTACACCATTCATGCCGTCATCGCGCTCGTCTTCGGATTAGGATCGGTCCTGGTACCCCAGCAGTTCGTCCTGTGCTTCGGCGTCACGCTAGATTCCGCCGGGGCCTTGATGATGCAGTTCGCCGGGGCCTGGCTGATCGGCATCGCTCTGCTGGCCTGGTTTGTCCGCGATGTGCATGAGGCCGAAATCCGCTACAGCATTCTCGTGGCCTTCGTGTCAATGTCCGTCGTGGGCCTGCTGGTGTCGCTGCTGGGTCAGGCGGGCGGCGTGCTGAACGCCTTCGGCTGGCTGCCCGCGCTCATCAACCTGCTGCTGATTCTGGGCTACGGCTATTTCCTGTTGACCCAGCCGGAGGACGCCGCCGCGCCCCTGACTCAACAGACGCAGCAGCCCTGAGGTGGAGTGCGCCTAATTTTCTGCCGCCGAATGAATTCGACGGCAAGCGTCCAAGTCCCTGCGGGACTCGCGGCAGCGGGGTTTCCAATCCCGAAGGGATTTGGGTGTTTGCCGGGTAATTGATTGCCCGGCATCATATGGCATCCTCATATCCCATACTTCAAGCGCGTGACCAACCCGCTGAAGCGCTCGGCGACGGCGTTGTTGTGGACGGCCATCTGGATGGCGCGGCGCGTGCCCACCAGGACGACCTTCTCTTTGGCGCGGGTGATGGCCGTGTAGAGCAGGTTGCGCTGGAGCATCATGTAGTGCTGCGTCAGCAGCGGCATGACCACCACCGGGTACTCCGACCCCTGGCTGCGGTGGGTGCTGATGCAGTAGGCGTGCATCAGGTCCTCGGTCTCGATCCACTCGTAATACTGGTAGCGCCCGTTCATGATGACCTCGAAGCCGCCGCCCTCGAAGTCGATGCCGTGAATGTAGCCGATGTCGCCGTTGAAGACGTCTTTGTCGTAATTGTTGCGCGTCTGCATGACCTTATCGCCCGCGCGGAAGACCCGGTCGCCGATCTTCTTCTCGGCGGTGCGCGTCTCGCCGTTGAGCGCGCGCTGAAGCGCATCGTTCAGGGCGGTGACTCCGGCGGGGCCGCGATACATGGGCGCGATCACCTGAATATCCTGGATCGGGTCGTGGCCGAATTTCTCCGGCATCCGGTGCTGCACAATATCGACGATCAGATCGGCCACCTGCACCGGGTCGTCCTCGCCGAAGAAGTAGAAATCGCGGCTCTGGTTATCGGTGAGGGGCATCTCGCCGTGATTGATGCGGTGTGCGTTGACCACGATGTAGCTGTCCTCGCTCTGGCGGAAGATGGCCTCCAGGCGGGTGACGTGGGCCAGGCCGCTGTCGATCACGTCGCGCAGCACATTGCCCGCGCCCACACTGGGCAGTTGATCGACATCGCCGACCATCAGCAGATGCGTCTCCGGCTTGAGCGCGCGCAGCAGATTGTAGAACAGCAGCAGGTCGATCATGCTGGATTCGTCCACCACCAGCACGTCGATCTCCAGCGGCGACTCTTCGTCGTAGCTGAAGCCCTCGCCAGGGCTGAAGGCCAGCAGGCGGTGAATGGTGCTGGCGGGATAGCCGGTGGCTTCGGCCAGACGGCGTGAGGCGCGCCCGGTGGGCGAACACAGCGCGAAATCGTATTTGAGACTGTCGAGCGCTTCAATGACCAGCTTGAGCGTGGTCGTCTTGCCGGTGCCGGGACCGCCGGTGAGCACCGAGACCTTGTGCGTGAAGGCCGCGCGCACGGCGCTCTGCTGCTGCTCGGTGAGATGCACGTCGCTGTCGCCCAGCAGATCGGCCAGAAATTGCGGCCAGTTGATCTCCCCGGCGTGTTCGGTCAGCTTGGAGGGCGTGTTGGCGATACGCCGCAGACGATCCGCCGCGCCCTTCTCGGCGTGATAATAGAGCGGCAGATAGATGCCCGGTTCGACCCCGCCGGTCACTTCGAAATCGGCGATCAGATCGCCCGCCTGCACCGCCTCGTCCAGCTCGGTTTCGAGCGTCTCCGTGCGCGGGATGCGCAGCAGCTCGACGGTCGTCTCCAATAGCTGCGGACGCGGCACGTAGATGTGCCCGTCCTGCGCCATTTTGTTGAGCGCGAAGCTCAGCCCGGCGCGCATCCGCTGCGGCGAATCCTCCTCCAGGCCCATGTTGAGCGCGATCTGATCGGCCTTGATGAAGCCGATGCCGAAGACCTCGTCGGCCAGGACGTAGGGATTATCCTGCACGCTGCTGACGGTCAGGCTGCCGAACTGCTCGTAGATGCGGTGGGCCATCTTGGCGGTGACGCCGTAGCCTTGCAGGAAGACCATGATCTGGCGCGTGGTGCGGTTCTCGGCCCAGGCGGCGGCCAGGCTGCGCGCCAGACGTCGGCTTGATGATCTCGCTGAGGCGTTCCGGGTCCTTATCGAGCACGTCGAGCGTGTCCTCGCCGAAATGCTGGACGATGCGCTCGGCGGTGCGCGGGCCGATGCCGGGGACGATGCCGCTGCTCAGGTAATTTTGCAGGCCCTCGGCGCTGCTGGGGACGATGGGCGTGGCGGTGACGGCGCGGAATTGCAGGCCGTAGCGCGGGTCCTCGACCCATTCGCCGCTGAACTCCGCCGATTCGCCCGGCTTGAGTTCGGGCATAGAGCCGACGACGGCCACCGTGCCATCGCGGGCCGCCGCCTGCCTGCCGAGCCTTGCCGCTGGGCGTGATCTTGATGACGCTGTAGCCGTTTTCCGGGTTGTAGAACGTCACCCGCTCGACCGTGCCTTCGAGTGTATCCATGTGTGAAAATCTGTTCACCTGCTGGTGAGGGTATTGTACATCCTGGGGGCGTGGTGGCTAGAACGGGAAGTGCTGAGCAATGAGTGCTGAGTTAAAGATACTCGCCTGCGTCTCTGAGGTGCCTCAGCATGATAGCCAGTTAGCGAAGGAGCACCTCTCCCTAAATCCCTCCCCGAATTCAGGGAGGGACTTTCAAGAGCCGAGTCTGGGTTTTCTCCCTTCCCTCGAATTCGGGGGAAGGGCCGGGGATAGGGGTGCTTTTCACTCAGCACGCCGCACTACTGCGCCGCCACCTGCGCCGCGTCGAAGTGAAGGCCGGAATAGCGCTGCGCCAGCCGGTAGAAGGCTTCCAGATGGCGCTGGACCGCCGCCAGATCGTGATCTTTGGGCACCCAGGCAGCCGAGGCGCGGGTGATGTAATAGGCGGCCAGCAGCGACCAGGGGAAAGGGATGTGGAACTGCGCGCTCACCAGGGCCACGACCAGCGCAGCCAGGCATGGTCATAATAGGCTTTCCAGCCCTCGACCTCGTAATGCGCCACCGCTGCCGGGATCGAAGCGAAACACGCTCATGGGACGCTCCACAAATTGTATGTGTGAAAATCTGTTCGCTCGTCGGTGCGGCTATTGTACATCCTGGGGGGAGGGTGGCTAGAACGGGACCTGCTGAGGGGAAAGTGCTGAGTGCTGAGCAATGAGTGCTGAGTCAGGGCGTGAGCCACTCGAAACATCTATGCTTTCAAGAGTTGCGCTGCGTGCAGGCTTACGGCTTTACCTTTCAGTGTTGTGCAATATTACCGAACTGTGGAATTCCCGTTGCTCATTCGGCTATATTCTGGTATTGTTTGCAAAGTGTTTATCCCAAACACATAAGGCCTGGTCCAATCTTTGCGGGAGGGTCCAGGCCTTAGTCAGACGATAACCCAATGGAGGGTCATCTGTTTTCAAATCAAGTACTTGAATTTGAGTTTCGCATTATACCGCAATTGAGCTGCAGAAGCAAGCCTTCCATGAAATTAGGCCCCATTTTTTCTTGGTCGAGCGACATACAGAATGAGGAAGCCCAAGGTGAGTAAGTACAACATCATCCCGATAGACTATCAACATCTACCCTCCGATAGCAAGGATCCGCTGCCGCTAATTATCGCCGACAAATGGAAATTCGAGCTTCAACGACATTCACTTGACGACGAATACTGGTTTTCAATCCTGGATTGGATAGTTGGCATAGGGAAAGTGAACTACCAAACCGCCGCCAGCTACTTTGACAAGATTAAGGATGGCATCTCGATCTCAGTAATGCCAATGCAGTATGAAGCCTCCGGCAGGATTATACTGTCACACTTCACAACTGATAACGGCTTGTACAGAATAGCTGAAGATATGCCCGTTTCTAACCAAAGCTTAGTTCTAAAAGCAATTAAGGCATATCTCTCAGAAGCTGGCAAGATTATAGACAGAGCCAGACTTGATCCTGAAGAAGCGGAAATTGGTTTGCATTCGTATCACGAACGCAAATTGCGCCGACTAGGACGTGACGACGACTTTATCAATCTTCGCTCTCAGGGTATAAGAACGCGAAAGCAATTTATGGACCTAGTCAAGCTGGTATGTGGCAAAGATGCTAATTATGCCGCGATCACAAACGATGTCTATCGAGGTGCACTCGAAAATACCGCAAGGCAACTGCGTGAAGTTCTGGGACTGAAGCCGGGACAGAACCCCCGTGACTATCTATCACCTTTGGCGCTATCCTATGTTGGAACAACCGAGGAAGCTTGTCGTATTGCTCTACAAAAGTATGGTGATAACGATGTTGTTTCCGAAGAAGATGTACGAACGGTGATCCAAATCATAGCTCGCAGTTTTGGAGTTCATGCCAAGGAAATGGCGAGCTTTCTCAAGATCGATTTGATTACCGGCGCACCATTACTGACGCCCCCACAGCAAGGGGCCTAGCAAAAAGCCTACTTCTGTTGGCACTCGCTTCAAACCGTATTCATCGTCCCACCGGCATTGTTAGTTCATCCGGTGGGTATCTTGTAATTCATGCAACTGGGCTAGGTTTTACGCACTTCCACCAGAAACGTCCGCGCCTCGAAGACGAGATCGGTCTCCGGCGTCCAGGCGGGCTTGCAAGCGCAGCAGCGCGGCCTGATGCGTGGCGACGCGGAACTCCGGCACCAGCCAGGGGATCGCCTTCAGGTAGTAGACAATCGCCCCGACATCCGTGAAGCGCAGGTCCCCCTGCCAGTCCTGCAGCGTCCACGATGCTCAGTCCGGCGGTCTCTAAAGCGGCGGCGATCCGCTCCGGCGTGTTCTCCGGCCAGGGCGGGGTCGCGCCGAACTCGGCCAGCAGATCCTGCGCCCACAGGCCATGCACCTGTTTGGTCAGCAAAGTGCCGCCTGAACGCAGCACGCGGGCACATTCCGGCGCGTTCATGCCGCCGTGCCGGTTCAGCAGCAGGTCGAAGGCTCCGCTGGCGAAGGGCAGCGTCTCCTCCGCCCGCGCCGGAATCACGGCCACGCCCAGCGGTCTCAGGCGCTCCGCCGCCAGCGCGGATGTTGGGCGCATAGCCCTCGGTGGCGATCACACGCTGCGGCCAGGACTCGCGCAGGCTGAGCAGCTTCTCCCCGCCGCCGGTGTCGATGTCCAGCACGGCGCTCGACTGCTGCATCAGCGCTGCGGCCCGTTCCAGGTAATCCCAGGGCGGCTGATCCTCCAGCATCCGACCCTTCAGATGCGCGAAATCCCAGCCTGCAAACGGCTCCTGCGCTTCCTGCTGCCATTGGGCGATCAGTGCCTCAGGGTTCATATTTGTCCACCTCAGTGGGTATGCGTCAGGCACTTTTTTGGCCTGGGATCGTAATAACCCCCGTAATTTTACTTGTTTCTCTCTTGTTTTACAGGGATTTTAACCCCGTTGCTTGCTGTGTGAATCGGGCCTAGAATGAATCCAACGTGGGCCTGCAACCGGCATGGGGCTATGGGCGAGACCTTTCTGAGTTATTCGCGCGAACAGTATTACTTTGCCAAATCGCTGGCGCTGCATCTTCAGCAGCGCGGCCTGGCAATCTGGTTCGATATTCAGCAGTTGGAACCGGGCGTGCATTGGGCGGCAGACATCCAGGACGGCCTGACGCGCAGCACAGCGCTGATTCTGGTAGCCTCACACACGGCGATGCGGTCGCCCTACGTGGCCCAGGAATGGCGTCATGCCCTCGACAACGGCAAGCCCATCGTCGTCGCCCTCTACGAGCGCTGTTCACTGCCTGCGGACCTGCGCCGCCGCGCCGTCGTGGTCGATTTTCGCAGCAGCTTTGAGCGGGGCGTCGAGCGTCTGGCAGGCTACCTTCAGGCTCCGCAGCCGCCCTCACACCCAGCCAACACCTTGCTGCGTCTGCCGCGTCTGACGGCTGGCGTGCGCCGCATGACTCTAACGCTGGGGTTGGATGACCTGCGTCTGCTGCTGGGCGGGCTGCTCTTCTTCTGGATCATCCTGCGCTTGCTGGCCGAAGACTCCATCGCGCGCCGCGCTGTGGAAAGCCTCTTCGGCAGCCAGGTCGATTTCGCCGCCTTCAGCCCGCTGATTCTGGCGGCCCTGGGCGGCTGGCTGATCTTCCGCCGGGTGACGGGCTATCGGGAGCATTTCAAGGCGGCGCTCTTCCTGCGCCATGACCTGGCTTACGACGCGGCGACAACGGCGCTGCATCTGAAAGCCGACTGGGGCACGCTGCCTCAGGTCGCGTTCTACCTGCTGGGCCTGCATTTCATCGCGGGCATCATTCTCCACTACGAGATGCCGTCGCTGCTGGCCGTGCTGGCAACTCCCTGGGTGATCGCGGCGCTGCTGGCGCTGCTGCTGCTGACGCTGATGGTCTACCTCGTCCGGGCCATCACGCCGCCGAGTCCGCTTGCCGACATCGTGCGCTGGTGTCGCATCGGGCAGGTCTCGCAGGCCTGGCGCATTCAGGTCAATCAGGCGCTGGTTCAGCAGACCGACCAGGCCCTGCCCTCCGAGGCGCAGGTGCAGCAGATGACCGATTTCGGCCCGCTGCCCGCCGCCGAAACCGAGCCAACGGCCAATACGCCGCCGCTCAGCTACCGGGTGATCTACGCACCGGGAGATAAGGGACCTGCCCAGGCCGTCGAAAATGCGCTGAACCGGATCAGCTATGCCCGCCCGGCTGGCGACGGCCCCGCCATTTGCACCTTCCTGCTGCTGTCCTACCGCACGCCGTTGGCGATGGTCCAGGACTGCGTGCGAACTCAGCCGGGGGTGATCGCCGTGCTGGTGACGGACATCCGAATGCCGAAGGATCTGCCTGAACTCGGCGCGCTGCAACTGGTCGATTATCGGCGGCGGGATGGCGACGAACTGCGGGCGGCCCTCAGCTACCTCACCCGCAGCGATCCGCAATCGCGCGCCAGCCTGAGCCTGCGGCTGCTGCCGGTCAACCTGGGACGCAGTGCGGGCGGCCAGGATCTGCGGGAGCTGTTCAACACGCTCATGAGCTTAAGCTTCATTGGCCTGCTCTACGCGGCCTGGGTACTAGGGCAAATCCGGCTGCTGGCGCTGCCGGTCCCGGATGCCTTTCTGCCCCCGGCGGCGGTGCTGCTGCTGGCTGATCTGGCTTTGTGGGTCTTCGGCTTTGAGGTACTGCGCGGTGTGGCGCTCTTCCCGGCGCGTTTGTTGACGTTCATTGCGACGCTGCCGGGACTGCTCATCGCCTGGGTCGAGTTGAGTGCTGCCCCGGTGGCGCAGACTTTGCCAGACGGGCTGGTCGGCCTGCTGCTGGACAGACGTTATGCCATCGTGTTCCTGATCGCCTACCTGCTGAGTTTCTGGTATCTGATCGACATGCTGTTTAACGGCCATCTTCTGGTCAGGCCGGGGGCGGCAGTGCTGGGGATGCAGCGTCTGCGTCCGCCCCGCCATATCCTGCTTGCCATTCTGATCGTCCTGGGGCTGATTGTGGTGCTGGTGCGGCTTCCGTTCAATTGAGTGGGGACGCAGCGGCATGTGTTCCCGCCGGGCGAACACATCGGTTCGCCCCTACGGCAATTTGATGTGGACCAGGTATCTCGTCCAGCGGCTTTTTCGTGATACGCGGCACCTGAGCATCATCCGCCGGGTAGCCCACCGGAATCAGCACGTAGGCGCGTTCATTGGATGGGCGTTGGAGCATCTCGCCGAGGAATTTCATCGGGCTGGGTGTGTGCGTCAACGTGGCTAATCCGGCCAGATGCAGGCTGCACAGCAGCATCCCCACCGCAATACCGACCAATTCTTCGCTGTAATAATGCTTGACCTGCGTCTGTTCGCCGGTCGCCGGGTCAATCCGCAAACCGTAAGCCTGCCGGAAGACGGCGATCAGATACGGCGCATCGTCAAGCATGGGCTTGTGCCAGTCGGTGCCCAACGGCGCGAGGGCTTCGAGCCATTCGTCGCTCATGCGGTGGTCGTAGCTTTCGCGTTCTTCAGCCTCAGCGGCCAGGCGAATCTGATGCTTGACGGCGGGGTCACTCACGACGACGAAGGTCCAGGGCTGCTGATTGGCCCCGGAAGGCGCACTCCCAGCGGTGGCGATGGCGTTGGCGATCAGTTCGAAGGGGACCGGCTCGGTCGAAAACTGACGCACTGTACGGCGGCGGCGCATCTGCTGCAAGAAAGCCTGCGAGCGGACGATCTGCTCGTCTGGCGGCAGACGCTCAAAGTCCAGCGGCTCAAAATCAGCGCTCATTCTGCCGTTTCGGTCTGCAAGAAGTCTTCAATCGCCTCGATGAAGCGCTCGCGGTCCGGCACCCACAGGCGGTGGCCGGAATCCTCGAAGACGAGAATCTGCGCATGGGGTGCCCAGCGTTGATACTCGGCGGCCTGATCGGGCGGCAGGCGCGAACTGTTCTTGCCCCCACGCAGCACCAGCAGCGGGCACTGCAAATCGGCCAGCGAGGACCAGAGATCGAGTTCGACCAATTCGTGTTGGAGGCCCAGCACGGCGATCATCGGCAGCAGATCGGGCTGCGTGCGCATGATGCGGAAGCCCCAATCGGCGCTGAGTTCGGGATAGCGTGCCGGATAGCCCGCCATGACCAGAGCGTCCACCCGCTCAGGATGCTCCAGCGCGTAGCCGAGCGAATAGACCGCGCCGACCGAATGGCCGACGAGGCAGACCGTACTCAGGCCGGTGGCGTCGATAATCGTGTTGATGTCGCGGATATGGTCTTCGAAGCGGTAGCCGACTTCGGGCACACTGCTCAGGCCGCGTCCACGCAGGCTGACCGCAATCGCCCGGCGCGGCAGCATCGCCTCCAACATAGGCGCGAAATCCTCTGCGCGGCCATGCAGACCGGGAACAAAGACGACCGGCAGACGGGTCGTATCGCCATCGTTATCGAGATAATGGAGCCGGATGCCGGAATTTTCGGCAAAGCAGTCGTGAATCATAATCATAGCCATGCGTGTGTCAGCTCAACCCAGTATAACCTGACCTCAGTACCATGATACAGGATATTACGCAGCGTTGCGATAAGGTTTTCCCCGCTTGCGGTTAAAACTTGTAATGATACGCACCGGGGAAATCCTCCGCGACGGCCTTGCGCTTGCCGCTCCAGTCGCTGATGTCGATGCGATAGACGGCAGTGCGCGTCAGTTCTTCGGGCACCGGCGGGCGATAATCCTGGCCGGGGGTCAGGTGCGGCGCGTATTTATCCAGCAGCATTTGCAGCGCCTCGGTCGCGGCTGCCGGGTCCTCGACGACACTGGCCTGGCCGAAGACGACCACGCTCTCGTACTCCACGCTGAATTCGAGCGCTTCGCTGGCGGGCAGCAGGCGGCCCATGTTCATCACGGTGAAGCAGACTCGCGGGTTGGCCTCGATATTGGACCGGGTGCGGCCCAGGCGCGCGGTGTGCATGTAGAGACAGTGCTTCGCCTCGTCATAGACGTAGAGGTTGCTGTTGACGAAAGGCTGGCCTTCGTAATCGGTGGCGAGGGTGGCGATGGGCGCGCGATGCAGAAAGGCTTTGATCCATTCCTCGTCGCTGACCTCGCGGTCGGCACGGCGCACGGCGGTCAGGTCCTGGCTGGCGTAGTCTCTGGGCATGGGTCCGGCTCCTTCGGGCGCAGCAGGCTGTGCCCCTACAGATGATGGATCGCCTGGGCACGGCACGCCGTCCCAACACGATAGGATGATACCTTAGCGATGGTAGGGGATTTGCGCGCGCTTGTGTGGGGCCAGAAGAGTCCAATTCGGGACGGATTTGCTGGACAGCTTTTTAGCAAGACAGCAGTTCAGCCAGTTAGCATTTCAGCAGTCAGCCAGATAGACGACGACTTTGCCAGTAGCTGGGCGGCGTGTTGTGCAGCGCGAGCTGGATGCGACGGGCGAGCACGTAGCACTGGCGCTGGGCACTCCAGTAAGAGAACTCCCAGGACGGCCAGGATGAGCAAACCGCAGAGCAGGAGGCCCTTGAGACTGTGCAGGGGGGACGCCACCATGAACACGACGAAGGCGCTAAGGGTCAGGCCGATAATATAAAATCGCGGCGCGATCCTGATACGAGCCGTGCAGCGCGTGTCCTCATGATCCCGCTTGAGCTGACCCTTCGCCTCCACCGTAATGTCTCTCCCGGTGAGCAGCGTCATGCGATAGCGGTAGGTGTCGGCATCAACCAAGCTAAGCCAGACATCGAAGCGTCTGAACCTTCGTCCGCCAACAATCTGGCGGGTTTGCTGGGCATTGAGGGCGCGGACGGCAGCCTCCAGCGACTCCGGGGTGATAAAGTCGAGTTCAACTGGACGGATCCAGTGATTGAGCCATCCTGGTTTTCTCTTCGCTTTGGTTTTGTTCATGCCATACACCTCAGCGGGCGAGGCAAGCCTTGCCCCTACGGCGGTCGGCTTGGTTAGCTGGCGTGCAGCCAGGATTCGAGCTTCTGCGCCAGGTATTCGACGCGGCGGCGGGCAAAATAGGCGTTGATGACGAGCAGCGCGGCAAAGAACGCGCCATAGGCGATGACGGCCCAGGGGACGCGCAGAAACAGGCCGATGCTCGGCAGCACGACCAGCAGCACCAGCAGGTACATCCAGTAGGTGTAGGCCGCCACGTTGACCTGCGCCGTGCAGTGAGTCGTACCCTCTTCCCAGCGTTTGAGCAGGCCCTGCGCCTGGACCCTGTTCTTCTTGTAACCGCGCATGGTGACGGTGAAGCGGAAGGTATCCAGGTCCTGCGGGATCAGATCGACGTGGACCTTTTCCAGGCGGAAGAGGCCCTGAGTCTCGTGCCCCTTCAGATCCCGAATCGCGTCTTCCAGCGAGCGCGGAGCGATGAAATCCACGTAGACCGGCCCAATCAGGTTCTCCAGCCAGGCCGGGCTGCTGGCATAGGTTTTAGTTTTATCCATTGTGACGACCCCTCTACTCCAGTCCTTATTATCGGTCGGAGTCGCCGCGCGATTCGCCCCAGAAATTGGGTGTTTGGACAACCCTCATCCCCAAGAGAGATGGCTGTTTTTCCACCCCCCCTAAATCCCTCCCCGAATGGACTTTGAAAAGCGGGCGCGGGTTTGCTCCCTTCCTCCGAATTCGAGGGGATGGGGGTGCGTCTAGGCCTTGCCCAGAATGGCGTCCACCTCGGCCACTTCGTCCGGCGTCAGGGACCAGTCGGCAGCTTTGGCGTTGGCCTGCAACTGCTCCAGCTTAGTCAGGCCGGAGATGACCGAGCAGACCATCGGCTGCGCCAGGAGCCAGACATGCGCCAGTTCGGCCATCGTGTGATCGTGTGCTTCAGCCCAGGCGCTGAGCTTTTCGACGATGGTGTAGTTGTCGTCGGTCATATACTGCTGGACGTAGCCGCTGGATTCGCCGCGCGAGCCGGGTGGAGCCGCTTCACCGCGTTTGTATTTGCCGGTCAGGAAGCCACCGGCCAGCGGAAAGAAGGGAATGAAGCCGACGCCATCCTCAATGCAGTAGGGGATGACCTCTTTTTCGACATCGCGTTCCAGCATGTGATAATGCGACTGGATGGTGACGAAGGGTTCCCAGCCGCGCATCTCGGCCAGCAGATTGGCCTTCACAAGCTGCCAGGCGGCATACTGCGAAGCCCCGATATAGCGCACTTTGCCGCTGCTGACCAGGTCGTCCAGCGTGCGCATGGTCTCCTCGATGGGCGTATCGGGACACCAGCGGTGCATCTGGTAGAGGTCGATATGATCCGTTTGCAGGCGGCGCAGGCTGGCCTCGACGGCGTTCCTGAGGTGATAGCGCGAGGCCCCCTTGTCGTTGGTGCCGTCGCCAGTGGAGTTGTAGCCTTTGGTGGCGACGACGAAGTTATCCCACTTCCCTTTGAGCGCGTTGCCCAGCAGCGTTTCCAATTCGCCGCCCACGTAAACATCGGCGGTGTCGATAAAGTTGATGCCCAGATCGATGGCGGCGTCGATGATTTGATCGACCCCGGCCTGATCGACCTTGCGGCCAAACTGGTTGGTGCCCATGCCGATGACCGACACGCGCACGCCCGATTCTCCCATTTGACGATATTCCATAAGCCGCTTCCCTCCTGAAGACAAAACCCAAGATCAAAAGACTTAACGCAAAGGCGCAAAGACGCGAAGCACAACACACGATGGGTTCCAAACTGGTTTCAGCCTGGATTGTGGCGGATTTTCGGCAGTGCGCAAAGGTCCAATTGCGGATTGGCTGTGTGCGCGGCGGGGATTGGGTTATGCTTATTGCCATTCTCTGCCGCTTAACGAGATGGGACAGGCGATGGATTACGATGTACTGGTGCTGGGCGGTGGGATTGTGGGCGCATCGACGGCCTATGCGCTGCGGCGGCAGGGGCTGACGGTGGCGCTGATCGAACAGTTCGCACCGGGGCACACACGCGGCAGCTCGCATGGCGACAGCCGCATCGTGCGCTTCAATTACAGCGAAGCGATCTACGTCGAGATGGCGCTGCTGGGCTATCCAGCCTGGGAGCGGCTGGAGCAGGCGGCGGGGCAAGCTCTGTGGCAGAAGACCGGCCTGATCGAATACGGCCCGGCCAACTGTCTGCCGGTTGCTGAATCCGAAGCCAATCTGCGCCTGTATGACCTGCCCTACGAGTGGTTCAGCGCGGACGAGGCGGAGCGGCGTTTCCCCCAGTTTCGCTTCGCCGCTGGCAGCGAGATTCTGTACCAGCCGCAGGGCGCGGTCGCCTTCGCTACCCCGGCGGTGCTGGCGCTGTGGCGGCTGTTTCAAGACAGCGGCGGAACGGCCATCAGCGGACAGCGAGTCGAGCAGATCGAGATTCTGCCGGATGCGGTCGTACTGCGTGCCGGGGAGCAGTCCTGGCGCGGGCGGCATCTGGTGCTGGCGGCGGGCGGCTGGTCGCGTCAATGGGCCGCAGCGCTGGACCTGGACCTGCCGATTACGGTCACGCAGGAGACGCTGGCCTATTTCCCAGCCAAAGACACGGCGGTCAATCACCGGGTAGGCGTGATGCCCTGCATGGTCGATTATCATCAGGTTCAGGCGCAGCCCTTTTACTGCCTGCCCCAGGTCGAGATCGCGGGTGTCAAGACCGGCTGGCATCACAGCGGGACGGTCATCGACGCCGATCATCGTGTGACCCGCTCGCCGGAGATTCTGCGGCAGATGCAAGGCTGGGTCGAGCGCGCCTTTCCGCATCTCCAGCCGGAGCCGATTGAACTGATCGACTGCCTGTACTCCAACACGCCGGATTACCATTTCATCCTGGACCGGCACCCGCGTTATGCGCATGTGGTGATCGGGGCCGGGTTCTCCGGGCATGGCTTCAAGTTCGGGCCGATCCTGGGCGAACTGCTGGCCGATCTGGTCACAGGCGCGGACCTGCCGCTCTCGCTGGAGACCTTTGCGATCCGCCGCTTCGAGACCCCGGAAACTTTGCACAGACACATCGGGGCCTGATGATTCTGAGGCGCTGCCCTGTTCTAGAGTGCCGGGCAATAAACACCCCGGCAAGCAGCCAAATCCCTTCAGAATTTAGAGTCTGCGACCACGAGTCCCGGCGGGACTTGGGATTTTGCCGTCGAATTCATTCGGCGGCAGAGCGTGCCATATCTCAACAAGCTAACAACTTCTAATCTTCTGTTGTTACTGAATAGAAATACAGTTCTAGCGGAATTATAACTTCTATACTAGAACATTTATTCTATCGTGTGATAGGATAGTGAGCCAGGTTAGGAAATTGTTACAAGGTGACGTCATGGACACAACCGAATCCGTTTATGCCTTTATCCGCAACTATATCGAGACTGAAGGCTATGCCCCCAGCCAGCGCGAGATCGCCAAAGGCTGCTATCTGAGCGTGGGCAACGTGGTCCGCTACCTGGACAAATTGGAAGCACGCGGCCTGCTCTACCGCGAGCCGAACCGCCCTCGCAGCATCCGGCTGCTGAAGCGCGACTGCTGAGCACAAATGCGGACATATGCTCAACAAGAATAGAACATCATGTGCTATACTGAATTGTGTAGCCGGGACCCTCACCGCGCAGCGCGGACGGCAAACCAGACGCCAGGCCGTGACCGCCAGTGCAGCCGGAGGGCAAGTCTGCCGGTGGTGATTCCGGGTATCTAGGGCGAGCGCATCTGTCTCGCCCTTGATCGTCTCTGGCACATAAACCTCACCCCCCTCCATCAATGGCGAGGGGCGGAAAACCCGCTCGCAACAGTCCCCTCTCCACGTTGGAGAGGGGATCCAGGGGTGAGGTTAAGGGGCCAATGTCAGGAGGAAAACATGGCCTACAGCCCGGAAGAAAAACAGGCGGCGCTGGATTGTCTGGCGGCGCATGACGGGAATTATCATCAGGCGAGCGAGGCGACCGGGATCAGCCAGGCGACGCTGCGCAAATGGGCGCGTGAGGCACAGGTACAGGGCGATGAAGTGCAGCAGCTTCGCGCCGGGTTGGAAGCCTTCGAGCGCTACGTGCGGGCCGGACGGGACTCGCTGGGCGACGCGCTGGACGTGAGCAACTGGCTTTTTGACGATCTGCCACTGGAACTGGCGCGCACTGCCGTCCTGATGCTGGGCGCGGTGGACGAGATGATTGACGACGCGCCGCTGAACCAGCGGATCGCAGCCCTGAGCAAATGCGTAGACCTGATTATCAAGCTGAGAAATCTACAGCCCCAGAGCGGCGAACAGGTTGTCTATGTCCAATATATCGACCCAGCCGACGATACGCCTCATGATGCCCCATTCTGGGCAGCAGACAATTCTGAGGACGAAAGCGCGCTTTAAGGTGCTGGCTTGTGGGCGGCGCTATGGCAAAACCGAGTTGGGTAAACAGGCGATTCTGCACCAGTTCTGGGCGCACAAACGCTGCTGGTGGCTGGCCCCGACCTATCAGGCGGCCAGTCAGGTGTGGCGTGATTTGAAAGCGATCTGCGCGCCGATGACGGGCCTGCGCGTGAGTGAGACCGAGCGGCGCATGGATTTGCCCGGCGGCGGGATGCTGGCGATTCGCAGCACCTGGTATGCCGATAATCTGCGCGGCGCGGGCCTGGATTACGCCGTGTTGGACGAGGCGGCCTTCATGGAAGCGCAGGTCTGGCCGGACGTGGTACGCCCGATGCTGCTGGACCGGGCGGGTGGCGCGCTCTTCCTCAGCAGTCCAAAGGGCCGCAACTGGTTCTGGCAGCTCTATCAACTGGGCCTGGACCCCACGCAGACCGAATGGCGCAGCTTTCAGCACAGTTCCTACGATAACCCGCTGCTGGCACGGTCGGAGATCGACGCCATCCAGCGTGTGACCTGGGAGCGCGTCTTCCGGGAGGAGTACCTGGCCGAGTTTATCGACGATGCCGGGCAGGTCTTCCGGGGCATCCGCGAGGCGGCGACCGCGCCAGACAATGCGCAGCCGGAGCCGGGCCGGATCTATGTGGCCGGGGTCGATTGGGGCCGCGAGCGCGATTACACCGTGATCGCCATTCTGGACGCCGAGCGGGGCGTCATGGTGGCGCTGGACCGCTTCAACAAGGTCGGCTGGGACTTGCAGCGCGGGCGACTGGCCGCACTCTGCGCGCGCTGGCAGCCCGCCGCCATCTGGGCCGAGGCCAACAGCATCGGCAGCCCGATGATCGAGGCCCTGCAAGCCGAGGGTCTGCCGGTACGGCCTTTCCAGATGACCAGCCAGAGCAAGGCACCGGTGATTGAAGCGCTGGCGCTGGCGATTGAACGCAGCGCGATCACCCTGCTGCCGGATGAGGTGCTGCTGGGCGAACTGGCGGCTTATACGGTCGAGCGGTTACCCGGCGGAACCTACAGCTTCAACGCGCCCTCCGGGATGCACGACGACACCGTGATCGCCACCGCATTGGCCTGGCATGGCGTCCGCCAGCGGCTGAGCCAGGCACTGGATTTCGCCTGATCTAAGCATGTAGATAGACGAGCTGTGAAGCAGCCTGATTTCGTGATTAAGATTTGCCGGAACCGTAGACTTACGGATAATCGTTAATAATAATACTAAAGAAACATTTACAGTGCAGTTACAACAATAGGTCGGCTTCACGACATGGTGATCTGGCATTGCTTAATGACCCGGTGGCACAGAATCTGCTCAAATCCACCCAGATGGCGAACCTGGCCTACATCTGGACCGATGGCACACCCCGTGTGGTGCCCGATCTGGTTCCACTGGAACGGGCACGAACTGGTCGTCGGCTCGCCGCCCGCTGCGCCCAAATTGAAAGCCTTGCAGGTCGGCAGCTCCGGTGGCAGTGAGCAACTGCAGACAGCAGCGCCTGGCCCTACAAAGTATTGTATATTCGCGGGACCGCCCAGGTTGATTCGGGTGGAGGGTGTCGCACCAGAATATGAGATCGCTGCCCGGCATTATCTCGGTGAAGAAGCGTGGTCAGGGATGGATCGATCAGGTGAAATCCATGAGCGACCGCATGGGCCGCGTAAAGATCACGCCGACCTGCGGATAAGTCTGAGCGATTTTGAGACTCTGCTTCCCCAGTGCGGTCGAAGCGATGATGGCGGGCGGCTAGACAAACATTTGGAACCACGTGCAGGCGTATCTGATCCCCAGCACGCCCTTTCAGGAACTGAGGGCTTAGCTGGGGATTTCACTCCCTCAGCCTCCACCAGGAGATACGTTATCTCCTGGACCTCTTTTCACAGATTGAAATTTGTCCAAGCGATTATACGATAATCGTGCAATCGCAGAAGTTGATGACATTCCGCACCCAAGCTGGTTATTGCGTATTCGCCCGGTCCCAGGCAGAATGATACGGTTTGCATGGTGACATGAGGCCGCTATGACCGACACGCCGCTCCAGGGTTCCGCCGCTGACTCGCAGGAAGGCGTCTACCGCCGGAATTTCGTCTTCTTCCTGTTCGATGGCATCCTCTTCACGGTCGCCATGGGGATCATGGGCCAGACGACGGTGATCCCCGATTTTGTGCGTCACCTGACCGATTCGGAGGTCCTCATCGGCCTGTCAAGCAGTGTCTTTGACATCGGTTGGACGCTGCCACAGTTGTTTATCGCGCGCTATATCATCCGTTTCGAGAATAAAAAATGGTGGTTTGTGGGGCCGAGCATCCCGGTGCGCTTCGTGATGCTGACCTTCGCCATTCTGACGGTGCTGCTGGGCGAAGGCCGACCGGGGGCGATTCTGGCGGCTTTCTTCATCTGCTACGGGATCGCGGCGGTCGGCGATGGCATTGTCGGCGTGCCCTGGGCGGACCTGATGGGCACGAGCCTGAACGAACGCTGGCGGGCGCGGATGCTGGGCTTTATGTCGGCGGCGGCAGGCCTGATTATGCTGGGGGTAGCTCCACTGATCGGGCGAGTCCTCAGCCCAGAGGGACCCAGCTTCCCCAACAACTATGCGCTGCTTTTCGGCGTGGCGGGGGTCCTGTTCGCGCTGTCGGTCATCCCGATTTTGAAAATTCACGAACTGCCCGGCGGCAAGGCGGTGGAAAAGGTGCCGAGCTTCCGCGAATATCTGCCGGACCTGGGGCGCGTGCTGCGTCAGGATGGGGCGTTCCGCTCGATGCTCATCACGCGGATGCTGACCAGCCTGTTTGCGATGGCGGGTCCCTTTTACATCGGCTTTGCGACGGTGAAGTTGGGCCTTGCCAGCGCGGACGCCGTACCGACGATGCTGGCGATGCAGACAATCGGGACCGTGACCGGCGCGCTGCTGTATACCTGGCTGGGCGCGCGCAACAATCTGCTCTACATCCGGCTGGCGCTGGCCGGGGCGGCTTTTGTGCCCATCAGCGCACTGCTGGCCGGCATGGTCGGTCCCTGGCCGCTGTACCTGGGCTTCCTGGTCTCCGGCCTGACCTTCAGCAACCTGTTCCTGGGCTACCAGAACTGGGTCGTGACCCACGCCACGCCGGATCAGCGCCCGATTTATGCCGGGCTGTTCAATACGGTGGCGACGATCATCTCCTTCGCGGCCCCGCTCATCAGCGGCACGATTGCCCAGTACGCCGGTTATGAGAGCCTGTTCGGCGTGGCGCTGCTGATGGGCCTGAGCGCGCTCTTCGTCACGCTGCGTTACATCCGCAACCCGCGCATCGAGATGGTAGCCGCAACATAAGCTGCAAATTGCAGGACTCTGTTCCTTGCAACAACCGGTATCCTGGATGCAGCTCCACAAACAGCGCCTCTGACAATCCACTTTTCACGCTGAAATCAGCCCTGAAATCCTCAGCCCTGATAAGTATAGGCGAGGTGACCTATACCGGTATCCACCTGGATTATGAGAGAAGCTGAGCAGGATATTATATAATAGAAGCACAGGCTACGATAAAAGGAAGGAATACTTTGACTGACTCTGGACTTGAGCCAACATCAACGGAACTCCAGAACCAAAAGCCTTTGCTGATTATTGCCTCGAACCGAGGACCTTTCGCGTTCACTGCGACGCGGGACGGTCAATTCACGGCAACACGCGGGGCCGGGGGGCTGGTGACGGCCCTGGGCGGTCTGGCCGAACAACACGAAGTCTTATGGATTGCGATGGCCCTGAGCCGAGGCGACAGCCGCTGGGCAGCGGCGCATGGCTCCGAGCCGCAAAATGTCGAAGGCGTGCTGCTGCGGCTGCTGCGGCCTGCGCGCAAGAAACAATACGAGCAGTACTACAATCATATCAGCAACCCGCTGCTGTGGTTTATCCAGCATCAATTGTGGGATACGCCGCGCAAGCCAAGCATCACCGCTGAAACCTGGCAGGCCTGGGATTCAGGCTATGTGGCGATCAACCGCCTGTTTGCCGATGCTATCGTCGAGGTGGCGAAAGACAGCCAGCGTCCGGTGATCGTGCTGCCGCAGGATTACCATCTCTACCTGCTGCCGCGCCTTCTGCGGATGCGCCTGGGACGGCAGGTGCAGATTCAACCTTTTATTCACATCCCCTGGCCGGGGCCGGATGCCTGGCGCGTGCTGCCACAGCAGATGCGTGTGGCCGTGCTGGACAGCCTGCTGGCGGCGGATCGCATCGGCTTCCAGACGCGCAAAGATGCTTTCAACTTTGTGCAAACCTGCCGCTTCTACCTCAACGACGCCCATTCCTACGGCAGCCGCGATTCGATTGTGTACCAGGGCCGCCGGGTCGAGGCCAAAGCCTACCCCATCTCGATTGACGTCGAGAAGCTGGAGGCGATGGTCGAGCAAGATGAGACCCGGAGCTATAAGATGCAGCTGCGCCGCTATATCGGTGATCGCAAGTTGATCCTGCGGGTGGACCGCGTCGAGCCGAGCAAGAACATTCTGCGCGGCCTGGAAGCCTTCCGGGCGCTGCTGGAAACGCACCCGGAACATAAAGGCAGAGTGCAGATGATGGCGCTGCTGGTGCCCTCGCGCATGGAGGTGGACGAATACCAGGACTATCTCCAGGAGATCATGGCGATGGCCGGTTTCATCAACGCCGAGTACAGTGACGGCCAGTGGGAGCCGGTGCGCATTCTGCTGGGGAACAATTACGCGCGCGCGCTGGCGGCCATGCGCCTGCATGACGTTCTGCTGGTCAACCCGATCACCGACGGCATGAATCTGGTGGCGAAAGAAGGCTCGCTGGTCAATCGAAAACGACGGCGTCCTGGTGCTGTCGGAATACGCCGGGGCCTTTTTCGAACTGGGCGAGGACGCGCTGAGCGTCTCACCTTACGATACGCATGGCACAGCGGAGGCGCTGCACCAGGCGCTGACGATGCCGCGCGAAGAACGGGCACGGCGGGCGGAGGCGCTGCGCAAGGAGGTGAAATCCGCCGACGTGAAAGACTGGTTCAACCATCAGGTGGAGGATGCGCTGCGGGCCTGGAGCAGCCAATCGAGCAGCGATTCGACATCCGAAACACCCTCGGCCAATAAGTCGGCATTGGCTCCGACGCCTTCGGGCATGTCGTCAGACTGAACGCCGACGGCCAGACTGTAGCAGCGGGCTTCCTGGCGCAGCTTGCGGGCCATCTTGAGCGCATCGACATCGGTGGTGTCGTCGCCGATATAGAGTGCTGCATCCAGCGCGTAATTCTTCGGTCAGACGGCGAAAGGCAGTGCCTTTATTGACCGTCAGCGGCGGGCGCAGTTCGAAGATCATGCGGCCTTCGAAGACCTCCAGGTCGTGACCGGCAGCAGCGGCTTCGGCGAGAGGCCGGAACGCCTGGGCGGCAGCGGCGGGATCGGCAGCCTGACGATAATGGACTGTGAGCGTCAGGCCCTTGGCGTCCATCGTCATGCCAGGCAGAAGCTGCGCCTCAAGCTGGGCGACCGCCGCTTCGATCTGCGGTGCGACTAACGGCGGCCAGCGGATCCGGGATGATCTCGCCATCTTCCCAGCGTTCCAGGCCGTGATTGCCCACGTAGACCAGATCCGGCAGGCCGACGCGCTGGTGGACATCGGCGGCGCTGCGCCCGGAAACAACGGCGACCAGTTCGAAATGCTCACTCAAGGCCTGGAGCAGTTCACGACTGCGGGGGGTGATCTGGGCGGCGTCGGGCTGGTCCACAATCGGGCTGATGGTGCCGTCCATATCGGTGATGATACCGGGGTAATCGGCATGAACGAAGCGGTTCAGATAGCCAGTGGTGGCGTCTTGCCAGTGCATAGGGTCCTTTCATAGTGTGCATTTTCCACTGCTATCATATCAAATCCTCGTTTCTCGACCAGCGCTAAGACGGGTCCTGCCCGGATTCCTTTTTGAGCCGAGAGACTCATTCTTATACGATTTAATTCAATCGCTAAACAAGTCTTAATTCATTACTCTTTCTTTTCGAAAATTCAGTTCTATACTAAATTCGGTATTTAGCGCGCACTAAATACCGGAAAAATCTATCCGAAACCGGGCTTCTCGATTAGTCGTGTCGTAGGGACAGAAAGTGGCTCGTGAGCGAGGAAGCAAGGGGTTTTGCGGATAGATACACATCTCCCGCTGACAGAGTCTCCTGCCGCCCCTGCTGATTCTCACCTAGGCGACCCAAACGCCAGCGAGATCGCAGCGACCAGCGTTTGGGGGGCATATCGTTCTTTACCGCGCTGTGCGGATGAGACTCTACGAAATCCGTTCGTGAGGGCAAAGGAGAAACACCATGCGTATTAATCGGCTATTCTGGATTCGGCTGCTGCTCCCGGCGCTGGTACTCAGTGTCCCGCTTGTGACGCAGGCACAGCAAAGCGACCGTACACAGGCGGCGCAGAGTCTCATTGAAACGCTGCTCAATGGCGATACGGCCAGCATCTACGATCAGTTTAACGATCAGGTCAAAGGGAAGCTGAGCGCCGACCAGTTCGCGGCGGCGATGACCAGCCTCAGCCAGCAAGTAGGCGCTTACCAGTCCATCACGGGGGTGCGGGAAGACCCCGGGCACAATATGGTGATTGTGACCGTGCAGTTCGAGAAAGCCGTGCTGGATGCGCATATCACCTATGACGCTGATGGCAAGCTCGCCGGGCTGAATTTTGTGCCCACTGCGCCCGCCGAGACACCGGTTGCGCCAACCCCGACTTACGTCGATACCTCGACCTTTACCGAACAGGACGTGACCGTTGGCACGTACAATCTGCCCGGCGTGCTGACGATGCCGAATACGACCAACCCCGTTCCGGCAGTGGTACTGATTTCTGGCTCCGGCGCGAATGACCGCGATGAGACCATCGGGCCGAACAAGCCCTTCCGCGACATCGCCTGGGAACTGGCGGCGCAGGGCGTGGCCTCGCTCCGCTACGACAAAAGCACACTGGCGGCAGTCCACTCGCTTGATCTGACGACGCTGACGATCAAAGAAGAATACATCGATGATGCGCTAGCCGCGATCAAGCTGCTGCGGACCACCGAAGGCATTGACCCGGATCACGTTTTCCTGTTGGGACACAGCGAGGGGGGCTATGTCGCGCCGCGCATCGCCGCTGCTGCCGGGAGCGACCTCGCCGGGGTGATTTTCGCGGCGGCGTCAGCCACGCCGCTGCCTGATGCGATCATGCGCCAGACTCGTTATCTGGTCGATCATAACCCTGACCTCAGTGATGCCCAAAAGCAGGCGGCCATTGACCAGACACAGGCTATCGTGGATCAGATTAACGCATTGACACCAGACAGCCCCGCCGATCAGATGGTATTCCATGCGCCACCCTCGTACTGGCTTGACCTGCGCAGCTACGACCCGGTGGCCGTTGCGCAAACGCTCGATCTACCTATGCTGTTCGTCCAGGGTGGGCGGGATTACCAGGTCACGGTTAAGGACGATCTCTCGCTCTGGCAGGCGGGTCTCAGTGACCGGCAGAATGTGACGTTCAAGATTTACCCGGACCTCAATCACATCTTCGAGTCTGGCACCGGCCCCAGTCTGCCCGCTGAGTACCAGCAGCCCGGCAACGTTCTGCCGGAAATGATTGACGACATTGCCGCCTGGATTAAGGCACAGTAGCAATAATAAGAGGAGCGAGCTATGGCAGACATGCAAGGTAAGGTCGTGCTCATTACCGGGGCGACCAACGGCATCGGCAAGGCGGCAGCGCTGGAAATCGCGCGTATGGGCGCGACGACCGTCATCGTCGGACGCAATGCTGAGAAAACCGAGCGGGTCCTGAGCGAAATCCAGCAGGCCAGCGGCAATCAGGACGTCCACAGCCTGCTGGCGGATCTCTCGCTGATGGCCGAAGTACGCAGTCTGGCCGCTGCCTTCAGCGCGCAGTATGAGCGGCTGGATGTGCTGCTCAACAACGCGGGGGCGCATTTCGACAAGCCCAGCCTGACAAGCGAGGGGCTTGAATTGACGTTTGCGCTGAATCATCTCAGCTATTTTCTGCTGACGAATCTGCTGCTGGAGCGGCTGAAGGCCAGCGCCCCGTCACGGATCGTTAACGTCGCCTCGGATGCGCACCGTGGGGCCTCGATTGATT
Source organism: uncultured Chloroflexia bacterium (assembly GCA_963772595.1). GTDB lineage: Bacteria > Chloroflexota > Anaerolineae > Aggregatilineales > Phototrophicaceae > CAVYXZ01. The sequence goes on from CAVYXZ010000009.1 coordinate 92,110, forward strand.
TCGACGATCTGGCATTCGAACACCGCCCGGCAGGCCCGGTAGGATCAGCCCTCTACGGACAATCCAAGCTGGCGAACATCCTCTTCACGCGGGAGCTGGCGCGCCGCCTGGACGGCACGGGCGTGACGGCGAACGCCCTGCATCCGGGGGTGGTGGCGACTGGCCTGCTGCGCAACACCGGGGGCATTGCGGGCTTCCTGGGCAACAAACTTGGCCCGCTGTTCATGCGCAGCCCGGAACAGGGCGCGGAGACCCTGGTCTATCTGGCGACCTCGCCGGAAGTTGAAGGCGTAAGCGGCCTGTACTATGCCGATTGCATGCCGCAGAATCCCAGCGCCGCCGCGCAGAACGACGCCGATGCCCAGCGTCTGTGGGCGGTCAGCGCTGAAATGACCGGGCTGACTGTCGCGGCCCCCTCTGCCGCCGAATGAATTCGACGGCAATATCCCAAGTCCTTTCAGGACTCGTGGCGGCTGCATTTGAATCCCGGTAGGGATTTTGGTGACTTTCCGGCTAATTTATTGCCCGGCAACCAGTGCAAGCACTCCCGATAGTCCTCAGCCGCCAGTGGATACCCAGACGCGCAGACGCTTATCCTGGGTCCCGGCGGCCAGCGCCAGCGACTGATCCGGCAGCGTGATAGCCGAGAGATTCGTCACCAGCGTGCCATCCAGCGGCAAGCGCCAGACCTCAACGACGCCATCCGGGCCATGCTGCAAACCCGCCAGCGCGCTGCGATCCTGCACCGGTAGGACGATTTCGGGCTGACCATCGCCGTTGAAATCGCCCGCGACGGCCATGTCCAGGTTGCGTGTGCCGAGCACGTGTGAGGTATAGCCAGGCAGCGAGGCCGCGATCTCCAGGCGATCCCCCTGAAGCTGGAAAAACTCGACGATGCCGCCGAGATGCGGTGTGCGGACGTCTACAATCTCGGACTCGCCATTGGGGCCAAAGGGACCGTAAGCCAGTTGGTGCCGCCAGCGCTGCCCCTGGCCGATGGGGTCCGACGCCGCCAGCAGCGTGCCATCTACACGATAGACCCGTATCTGCGCGCCAACCTGCGCATTGCTGACCGTCGCAATCAGGTCGTCCGTGCCGTCACCATCGACATCGGCCCAGATAGGCGAGAGTCCCTCAAAGACATCCGGCTCCGGCAGGCTGATGGTGGTGACCGTCTGGAGTTGATCGTCGCTGATCGCCAGCACGCTGAGGTTGGTGGCTTCGATGGAATCGCCCAGGACACCGTGCGTATAGCGCTGGTCATCAGCCCCGCCGTAGACCGCAATCTGCCCGGCGCTGCTGCTTACGATGCGCGCATCCGGCAGCGCTTGAAGAGACACGGTGCTGAGCGGCTGATTGTTGTTCCAGAAAATCAGGTCGCCAGCGGTATTGATGTAGACGAGACCGCCATCCAGCAGGACCGGGTGTGTGAGGTCAGACCGGGCATCCAGGCCATTGATAAAATTCCAGGCCCTGGTTTCGACCGTGGACAGGAAGGGCGCTCCCGGCGGTAAAGCGGCTGAGACTACCTCAGTGCTGTCCTGTCCCCCCTCTGGAAAGACGATCACCGCCTGCCAGTCCCCGTTTTCATAGGCAATGTTCCACACGGGCTGCGCATCGCCGATTGCCAGCCCGGTCAGCCACACGGGGACAGCATCAAGCGCAAAATCATGGGGGTCCACATTCGGGAATGTGCCCTGGCCGGAGACAAAGCGGTTGCCGCTGGACTGATGATAGGTGTAGGCAGGCGGGGAATCCGGCGACTGCTGGGCCGCGACAGGGATACTCAGCAGCAGGACGAGTAAGGCAATCAGCAGATGGCGCATAAGGTTCCTCGGTTTCCAGTCACAGGGCCTCATAACTCTACGGCACCGCAAAAAACAATTCAAGGCTGCAATCAACTTATGCCCCCGTGTTGAGGGAAATACAATGGCGAAATTCGGCTGTACCGTGCGCTTCCAAGACTGGCTGATTTAGCGTCGTTGACGGCTGTACCAGGCAAAACTACGCTCAAAAAATCGCGGGCTAATTGCGCATATTCGCCTTGAGTTTCAATCGGACGCTTGACACATTCGACGCGCCATTTGAGGGTTTTCATCACCCATTTTTGATTGGTGCTCTTGCAGCCACTATCCGTCCACAGAGTTCCACTCGTGGGAATTGTTCGTTTTATCCGACCAGCAACAGCTCACCCCCTCAGTATCAGACGAGCGCAGAGATACCGAGCAGATGTCCTATAACGTCACGGAAGCGCATATTACCCGGACGCCAGGGGTTTGCGGGGGCGAACCCTGTATCGCTGGGCGGGGGATCAAGGTGCGGCGTGTCTACGTCTGGTATGAGTTGAACGGGATGACGCCGGATGAGATCGCCAGCAGCTACACCCAGGTTCATGCCGCCCTGGCCTATGCCCATATCGAGGCCATCCAGCAGGCAATCCGCGAAACGGACGCCCTCGTCGAAGACATGAAGAAAGAGCATCCATCTGAACTAAAGCCGCTGCTGAACTGCTAATGCCGTCCCATCCCAGCCCGTCAATCAGGCCGAGTTGCTGGCGTAGGCGATCTGCACGTCTTCGAAGTTGGCCCAGCGCAGGGTGAAGCCGGGCAGATCCAGCGAGCCATTCGCCGCCGCAAGATCCGCTTCGCTGGGCGCATCGGCCCCCGGCGTGAACTTCAGCGTCACAATCAATTTGTCACTGCCCGCGCCGCCATCCAGCACGGCGTCAATGACCCCGCTGCTGTAGTCCAGCGTCAGTTCGTCGTCGCCCGCACCCAGGCTGATGTCGCCGTTCTCCAGCGTGAGATACTCATTCTGGATCAGGCGCAGGTGATCGTCGCCCGCGCCCAGGTTGATCGTCCCGCTGAACGTGCCGTTGAGATCAACGATCTGCGCGCCCTCATTCCCTTGAACCGCTGCCACCCCGCCGCTGATGCGCGCCCGGTTGGTGAACAGGCTGCTGTCGCCGCGCAGCTGCACCGCGACACCGTCCGGCACCTCTATAAGGCTCGCCATGATGGACATGTCGCCGGAGCCGGTCACACCAAGCGACTCCGGCCCTTCGACGCGAAGGTACTCATTGCGCAGGTCCAACCGCCCATCTGCTATGTCCAGGCCGGTGGCGCTTTCGCTGCCCTGAACCAGCACGGTCGGCTGGGTGATGCCCCCGCTGTAGCGCAGGGTCAGGTCGCCATAGACAAATACGCCGGTGAGCGTCGTGCCGCTCGCGCTGAGCGTGACGTGATCGTTGAACAGCAGGCGGCTGCCCCGGAGGCCCATGCTGATGAAAGCCCCGGTCAGATTCTCAGCTTCCAGGCGCAGACTGCCATCCAGCACCAGCGTGCCATCCCCAAAAATGGGACCGTCTACCAGCGGGCGCGCATTGTAATCGCCGCCAGCGCGGATGAGACCGCCGCCCTGGACCAGAGTCAGGTCATTGACCTGAACGGTTCGCGGACGCGCCTCGTTGACTAAATCCAGCGTGCCGTCGATCCTCACCGTCACGACGTTATAGGGCTGCACAAAGAGGGATTGTCGCCAGGTCGCCAGCCGCCCGATGGTGAAATTATCCCCGCTGATGTCATAGGAATCGTCGCCCAGACCCGGCCAACAGACCACCGGCAGCAGGCCCGGAAGCCCGCCCTGGCAGCCCAGAAAAAGCGGCGCGATGACGATGACGAGCACCACGAAACTCACGACCGCTGCGATGATCCGGCTGCGTCTGCTGCTGAATAATCCAGACATCCGTTCCCCCTTGTATGTACTCCCAGTGTACTCGATTAAACACAGCGGAGCACATTGTGAGCCGGGCGCAGGGGTCGTTCAAGTGCCGGGCGCACTAGATCCAAGCCAGTTAATCACCCCAACCCCAAATCCTCGATGAGCTGCCGCGCTTCGTCAGTGCGGGTCATGAGGAACTCAGACAGCGTCACCCACTTGCGGACGAGTTGGTCCGCCGGGTAGCCGTACATGGCGATTTCGTCAATGAAATCAAGCTGCATAAACACCGTCCAGCCGGGCAGTGACGCGCCCATCCAGAAGGTGGCTGCCAGCAAATAGCCCAGGCGCGGTAGGCGTGGATCGCCTTGCCATCCGGCACTACTCAGGCCCGCGAGATAGCCCTCCATAACTACGGCTTCCAGCGCTGCGGCCTGCACCGGATCAATCTCATTGAAATACATACTGCTGGCAATCAGTTCGCCCAGATCGCTGCCCACAGCACCGCGTCCGACAAAAGCCCAATCCAGCGCGAACAGTTCCTCTTGACCACCGTCGCCCGCGCAAAACATCAGGTTGCGGCGGTGGAAATCGTTGTGGCACAACACCTGCGGCAGGCGCTCCTGAACAGCGTAGAAGCGCTCGCGCTCCCGCCAGATGCTGAGGATCTGCGAGCGCAGCGGCTCGCTAAAGTGCTGCTGCACCAGGGGATCATTCCAGGCGCTTTCCGGCGTCTGCGGGTCCATGACCGTTGCCCACCAATCGCCTTTCCGGTAGATGCTGCGAAAGAATGACGGAAACCAGGGCTGATCCGGCAGTGGATGACCGGTCAGATAGGCCCCGGCGCTGCGGCCTGCCTCGTATGCGGCCCGCCGATAGTGATCCAGCGACCAGATGCGCTCGGTGGATTCACTCAGGTGTTCCATCCAGATCCAGGCGCTGTTTTCATGCTCGACAGCCCCATAAGCTCCTGGAACGCTGATCCCTGGTGGCAGCGACGCCAGCAGACCGGAGTCGAAGGCCAGCATCTCACGCTTCCAGAAACACCAATCCTCAGGCTCCAGACATTTGCCGTCGGGCTTGCTGAGAATCTTCAACACCAGAGACCAGTCGCGTGTCCCGGCCTGATCGCGGCCTTGCCCGCTGAAGTGAAAGAGTCCGCCGGTGGTGGCGATGATCTTTTCGTGGCTGAGCGGCTGAACGGTCCAGTCGAGAATCTCGAAATCTGGGCTGGCTTGCTGTTGGCGCAGTGGAGCCAGCAGGTCCGCAGGATTGAACTGATGTAAGGCTTCGGGGAGTTCCATACGCGCGTTTGCCTCCTAAAAATATATCCTCATCAACGATTATATTTACATGTGATTATATTCGAAATCAAACTCACTAGCGGTTATTCCTTCCGTCAACGCTGGTGAATAGCGTCAGAAAGGATGAGCAAGGTCTAGGAAGGGCCACTGTGGCGTGATACACTGGCCGCATTCACGCACTACTATGAGGACAGGCAGTCATGGCGGACCTCCTCTATCGTCCCGCGACCTGGGACGATTTTGACGGCTATTACGATCTCTACCGTACCGAACACATCGAGAGCTACGGCAGCTTCGGCATGACGAAGGACGAATGCGCGGCGGAATGGGAGTTCCCCGCTTTCGACCTCAGCCAGCATACGCAGTACGCCTTCACGCCGGAAGGTCGCGCGGTGGGCTATGGCGAACTGCGCGTCTGGCGCGATGTGCCTGTGCGCCCGTTTATTTATGCTTATGTGCATCCTGAGTATCGCGGCCAGGGCATTGGGACGCAGATCACGCAGTGGGCGATTCGGCAGGCGGCTGTCTTCTTTCCGCAGGTGCCCGCAGAGGCGCGAGTCGTCTTGGGTGCCTTCTCGAACCGGCTCGATGGACAGCGAGCTGCTGGAGGATCAGGGTTTCCTCTGCACGCGGCAGTCGCACAATATGGGCATCGACCTGGACGCCGACCTGCCCCAGCCGGTGTTTCCGCCCGGATTCCAACTGGTTACGATGGCCGAGCATCCGGTGCTGGAAGACTTCGTGCGCGTCTACCAGGCGACCTTCATGGACCATCGCGGCGCGGTTGAAGAACCGTTAGAAGCCGCCGTCGCGCGTTGGGAACAGATTCTCAAGCGCGGTATTTATCGCCCGGAGCATTTCGTGCTGCTGCGTGAGGGTGAGACCGATGCGGCGGTGATGATCCTGGCCGAACGCGCTGAATCCGACCCTGACGAAGCCTGGGTGCAGGTGATCGGCACGATGCCGGAGTACCGTCGGCGCGGGCTGGCTTCGCAGCTGCTGTACCTGGCTTTTCAGTGGGGCCGCCAGATGGGCAAAGCACGGGTCGGCCTGAGCGTGGACGCCAGCAGCCTGACCGGGGCAGATAAGCTCTACGCGAAAGTCGGCATGTCGGTCGATATGGTCTACAACGCTTACGAACTGGAACTGCGGCCCGGAATCGAACTGACAAAACAAGCCTGAAAACGGATTGCCAGAATTCGTGCCTCCGCTGTACCATCGAGGGAACAGAAGGAGGCTGTTGTGAGCACGGAACTGTATCTCAAGCACATCACGCCGGAGCAGCTCAATCAACTGCACAAATACGGTCTGGCGGTGAATCTGGACAATCTGTATGAGCAAATCGCTGACGATCTGGAGTCCTGGCTGCTGCTGGACGAGCATATTCTGGCCTTCATGAGCCGCCAGGATCTGAAGCCATCGGTCCTCTATATCGCCGTCTTGGCGGGCAATCCCTTCGCCGATTCGGCAGAGCGCGAGGATTTTCCGCGTTTCTTCACCGCAGATGAAGTGCAGGACCTCGCCCAGGCACTGAATCGGGTCAGCGCGAAAGACCTGCAAACGCGCTTTGAGGCCATGCGCGAGGAGGTGGGCGGCACGAGCATCAACGGCACGGACGACGAGGCTTTCGCCCGCTTGCAGGATCGTTTCCAGGCGGTGGCCGCGCACTATCAGGCGGCGGCTCAGCAAGGCAAGGCGATGCTGCTGCTCTTGTTCTGATACCGCTCACTGTTCGCCTTCTATATCGTGATGACGACGTTGCCCTTCTTGTGACCCTGATCGACGTAGCGATGCGCCTCGACGATCTGCTCCAGCGGATAGCAGCGGTCGATGACGGCTTTGAGCTTGCCCGCCTCGATCAGGTCTTTGAGGAACAACAGGTCTTCCGCCGCTTCGGTGGCGGTCCCGCCGACGACCTGCCGCCCGGTCCTGCGCGCAAACCACCAGCTTTTGACCTCGGCCAGGACCATGACGCTCTGCAAATAGAAGCCGCCAGGTTTCAGCGAGTCTTTGCACTGTGCGAAAGTGGTCTTGCCGACCGCGTCGAAGATGGCGTCGTAGGTCTCGCCGTTCCGGGTGAAATCTTCCTGGGTGTAATCCATCACCCGGTCAGCGCCCAGCGCCTTGACCATCGCCAGATTGGCCGTGCTGCATACCGCCGTGATATCTGCGCCGAAGGTTTTCGCAAGCTGAACCGCATAGGTCCCGACAGAGCCGGACGCGCCGTAGATCAGGAGTTTCTGGCCGCGCTGGACCTGGCCTTTGCGCAAGAAGTACAGGGCGGTGTTGGCCCCTAAAGTGACGGCAGCGGCCTCTTCGTAGCTGAGGCGCTCCGGTTTGAGAGCGACCATGCCGTCTTCGGGCAGGCATTTGTACTCGGCATTCGTCCCCCAATTGTTCCCGAACGCTGAGCCAAAGACCGCGTCCCCGACTTTGAAGCGCGTCACGTTTGGGCCGACCGCTTCCACATCCCCGGCGAACTCCACGCCCAGGTAAGGATCTCTAGGCTTAGTGAGGCCGAGCGCCAGCCGTCCAGGGAGCCAGAACATCGGCGGGACGCTGAAGCTGCGCTTGCGGCAGTCCGCGACGGTGACGGTGGACGCGCGGATTTTGACCCGGATCTCATGCGCGCCGGGTACCGGTTGGGCGATCTCCTGGATCTGAAGCACTTCTGGCGGTCCATAGCGTGTGGCAGCAACAGCTTTCATGATTTCCTCCCATTTTCGGTGAGCCTGACACTGTCAATACGGGAGGATGGCATGAAAGTTGCGCGGTCTTTTTTGCCTGATGGCTTTCATGCGGTCCGCATCGGCGAGAACCGGAGGAAAGGGGCTACAATACTTATACGGTCGAACCGAAATAGACGAAACGGAAGTAGAAATACATTGGAGTTGAAGGACGAGAAGCTCAAAGTCTATCGCAAGCCGCTCTGGTATCGAGTGACTTTGCTGCTGATTGCCCTGTTTTTTTGTGGGAATGATTCGTCTCGCTACTGTCGAATACGATCTATGGCAGGTTTTCCTGCTCAGTGTACAAACCGGCCAATGGGCGCTTGTGGTAGGACTGCTCTTCCTGCTGCTGTTCGTGATGATCGGTGGCTGGATTGTCTGGCACCTCGTGTTTGTGGATCGCATAGTCGTGGATGCGGCAGGAATCACCTGTTCCTGGCAAGGCATCCGCGTGCAGGTGGACTGGACGAATCTCAGCCATTTTCGACTTCAGCGCGGCCTTTATCGACGTCCTACGAACGATTATCTGGCGATCTGTTTTCAGCATCCGGTGCCAGTCAGGGCAAATCCTGTTGTGCGCTTGCTAGGCATCAGCAGCTATTTTGAGCGCGCCTTAACGCTGGATTACTGGGTGAACGTACCTCATAAGGCGTCATTTGCCACAGAAATTGACCTGCCGCGCTTCCAACAAACTCCGTTTGGCAGAGACTTGCTGCACTACGCACCGCAGGTGTTCGAGACGGAAATCAAATAGGACACGGCGCGCCGTGTCCCTACAAGTCAGGATGGCCTAGCCCGCGACGAGGTCTTTCTTGCGCTTGCCCGCTTTCAAACGGGCGACGTTGCTGAGGATGCGCTTGCGCAGACGCAGGCTCTCCGGCGTGACTTCGAGCAGTTCGTCGTCAGCCAGGAACTCAATGCAGTCATCCAGGCTCATGACGCGGTGCGGCGTGAGTCCGGCACTGGTTTCGCTGGGCTTGGCGCGGTAATTGGTCAGGTGTTTGGCCTTGGCAACGTTCAGCACCAGGTCGCCGCTGCGGATATGCTCGCCGACGACCATACCCTCGTAGACCTCGGTGCCCGGCCCGACGAAGAAGGTCCCGCGCTGCTGGGTATTCACCAGGGCATAGGCGGTGGTCGTCCCAGGCTGGTCGGCGATGAGGCTGCCAAACTGGCGCTGCGGCGTTTCGTAAGGGGCGATGGGTTCGTAACCCGCAAAGAGGCTGTGGGCCTGGCCCAGGCCGCTGGTAGCGCGCACAAACTGCGATTGGAAGCCGATCAGCAGGCGGGTCGGGATGCGATATTCAATATAGGTGGTGCCGCTGTCACTGTGCATATTGAGCATTTCGCCATGCCGCGCGCCCATGAGTTCGAAGACGATCCCGGTGGAGTCATCGGCTACTTCGATGTGGACATCTTCGACCGGCTCCAGCATCTCGCCCGTTTCGGGGTCCTCGCGGAAGATGACCTCCGGCTTGCTGACGTCGAATTCGTAGCCTTCGCGGCGCATGTTTTCGATCAGAATGCCCAGATGCAGCTCGCCGCGTCCGCTGACGACGAAGCGGTCGGCTGTGTCGCCATCGGCCACACGCAGCGCCACGTTGCTGCGAGTCTCGTTGTAGAGCCGTTCGCGCAGGCGGCGTGAGGTGCCCCAACCGGTACGGCCTTCGCGCCCGGCGAAGGGGGAGGTGTTGACGCCGAAGGTCATGCGGACGGTCGGCTCTTCGACGCTGATGGGCGGCAGGCCCTCGGTGGCGTCGGGTTCGCCAATCGTATCGCTGATGTTGATCTGCTCAAAGCCGGCAAAGGCGACGATCTCCCCGGCGCGGACTTCCGCCACTTCCTGGCGGGCCAGGTTATGGAAGGTAAACAGGTACTCCAGCTTGCCGGTCAATTTCTCGCCGCGCTGCGTGATACGGGATACGTTCATGCCCTGGTGCAGCACGCCTGAGAGCAAACGACCGATTGCGATCTGGCCCTTGTAGTTATCGTATTCCAGGGTCGTGACCAGCAGGCGCGGCGGCGCATCCATATCCACCATCGGCGCGGGAATCTCGGCCAGGATGGTCTCGAAGAGCGGCGCGAGATCGCTGCTCAGGCTGTCAGAGTTATAGCTGGCGCGGCCATCCAGACCCACGGCGTAAACGACCGGGAAATCGGCCTGCTCATCGCTGGCCCCCAGTTCGACAAAGAGGTCGAAGGTTTCATTCAGCGCCGCTTCGGGCCGGGCGTGGGGGCGATCCACCTTGTTGATGACGACGATCACGCGCAGGCCGAGCGCCAGCGCCTTGCGCAGCACAAAACGAGTCTGCGGCATGGGGCCTTCGACGGCGTCGATCAGCAGCAGCGCGCCATCGACCATATTCAACACGCGCTCCACCTCACCGCCGAAATCAGCGTGGCCGGGGGTATCGACGATGTTGATCTTGACCCCGTTCCAGGTGACAGCGGTGTTCTTGGCGAGAATCGTGATGCCGCGTTCGCGTTCGAGAGCATTGGAATCGAGAATGCGCTCGCCGGTTTCCTGATTTTCGCGGAAGACGTGCGCCTGTTTGAGCATTCCATCGACCAGGGTTGTCTTGCCATGATCGACGTGCGCGATAATAGCGATATTGCGGATGTCGTCGCGTGTTTGCAGCACTTCGGTTTTCCTGAGGCTCACCACCATGAGAAAGAGCGACCAGAATGACAGCCGCTCGTATCCTCTATTGTATCAGAGAGCCGGGCAAAACAAACAGGGGCAAACGCTTAAGATTTGATGTGCTTCTGCGCGGCAGGCCCTGACAGACGACACGCGCGCGCCCGGAAGGCTGGCATTAGGCTGGTACGGAACGCTTCAGATGAGGAAACCGCGATGCTGCCTGACCGCTTTGAGACGGAACGCTTGAGTCCTGCGCCGCTACCGTGCCGAAGATGCCCCGGCCTACTGGGCGATGGCCCAGCGCAACCACGCGCACCTCTTCCCCTTTGAGGCCAACAACCCGCTGCGCTCACTGCGCTCTGAAGCCGATGCCGAGACGCTCATGTGGCGCTTTGAGGCGGAGTGGGACGCGCACAAGCATTTCTTTCTGGGCGCGTGGGCAGGCTCGGACGGGGTCTTTGTGGCGCAGATTTACATTGGCGTGGTCAACTGGACGCTGCCGGAATTCGAGATCGGCTACTTCGTCGATGTCGCTCATGAGGGCCAGGGTTACGTCACCGAAGCGGTGCAGGGCACGCTGCATGTGCTGTTCGAGGACTTGCAGGCGCATCGGGTCCGGCTGCGATGCAGTGACGCCAATCCACGCAGCGCCCGTGTCGCCGAACGCTGCGGATTCCTGCGTGAGGGGCATCTGCGGCAGAGCCAGAAACTGGCGGATGGCCGAGTCTGCGGCGAATATTATTACGGGCTGCTGCGGGAAGATCGTGCTGAGGTTTGAGTGCGTGTTTGCAATGTGAACCCCTCACCGAATTCAGGGAGGGACTTCAAAAGCACGCTGCGGGGGTTCTCCCTTCCCTCGAATTCGGGGGAAGGGCCGGGGATAGGGGTGCGTTGATACAGGAATGCCTGATGACCACATGTTTGTGGCCTCCCTGAGCTGTGGGCCATAAGCTTGATGCAGGCTCAGGGATTGCGCAGCAGCAGCGCGACGAAAATCAGGGCGCACTCAATACCGATGGTCCAGGCGAAGACGCGGTAGGAACTGCGCTTGCCGATGCGCTTGAAATGATATTCCATCCCGGCGATGCAGACAGTCACGATCCAGAGCATGACAACGATGAACACGGTGGCGTAATTGGCGATCCGGCGCAGCCCCGCGCCAGCGACTTCGCCCATTTCCTGGCTGGCGATTTTATCGAAGGTGTACTTCAGCACCTGCGCATCGACCGCATCAAGCGTGGTGGTCAGCACATAGAAGCCCAGGACGACGGTCGTCATGTACAGGGCGATATGCAGCAGCTGCAAGAGAAGCTGCTTCAGGCGGGACTTCGGATCAGTGGGGATATTCATGGCACGTAATCAGCGCTTGTCGTCAACGTGCCCCTATTCTAACGGATACTCGACCAACAACCAGGGATAGTAGGCTTCGGGTTCGGCCCGGTGCCCCTGCTGTTCGTCTTCCGCGATCCATTCGTAGACCTGCATGGCTTCATCCAGCGAGTCGATCAGCCCGTGTGGATTCGGGCGGATGCTATAGAGCGTGTGCATCTCGCGTTCAAGTCCGCTGCACAGCCAGGAATGGCCGAGTGACCCTTCGTAGCTGAGGACCTCATAGCCGAGTGCCTGCCCCCCTGCCGCCAGCGCCTCACCCGCCGCGACGGCCCGACTTACCCCAATGACTTCGGTTGTCCATTGTTGACGATTTAAATCATAGACACGCTGATGTTTCTGTTGGAGAAAGTCGTCTACCAGAGCAGCAGGCAGACCAATGCCTAACAAGTGCAGCTGGTCTTTTTCAGGCAGGAAACCGGCGCTGTAATGGCGGGCGGCATTGAGGGTCAAGAAGACATTGGGATAATCAAAGTCGTAATCTTCCTGGTGAGTTTGTGGCAGGCTGTCTTCCGGCACGCCGAAATCGCGGGCCTCGTCATCACTCCAGGCCCAATACACCTGTGCTGACGGACACAAACACCCGGACAGGCTGAGGATGCGCTCTGGCATCAGGTCGGCAGACATCCATTCCCGGCGCTCGACCGATTTGACCAGGAAGTAACCCCCGGCGATGTGACGGTCCAGCGTGAGGCTCATCTCAATCCGGCATGGGGATTTCGGCGATGTAGTTCGCCATCGTATTGAGTGATTTGCCCAGGATGAAGGCGGCGGCGTCCTCCATCACGCGCGGGCATTCGCGTTCTTCCAGCGCCATGAACATTTCGTCGGCAGCGTCGAAGGTGTCGTGCCGCACGTCCGGGTGACGGGTCACATAGGTGAGGATGTTCGCGGCGTCTTCGGTCAGCCCGCGCTCGATCAGCTGGGCCGCGATCCCGGCCATCGCGTCCAGCGCATCCTGCACGGCGTTGATGACCTGAGCGGCCTGAAGCGCCACGCGATAATCTTTTTCGCTTAAGTCGTATGGCCCCATGGATCCCCACCCCGTCAAATATTTATTGCGAGATATATTGTAGCATTTTCGATTATCTGTGCGCCAGCGATTGTAGTCCAGCTTCGGCGGTAGGTCGCCAATTAAGGTGCAGATTACGGGTTCGGATGTACCATTAAAGCAGAGGTCGGAGAGCGTCGAGGAGTAATCGCCGATGGGAATTCAGGTCGAATGGCTTGCCCCGGATACGAATTGCATCTATCTGACGGTTGAAGGAAGCTGGACATGGGACGATTATCGCGTCGCCATGAGCACGGCTCATGAGATGCTGGACAAAGTCCCGTATGAGTTTGTAGACTACATTCTGGATTTGCGGCAGGCCCCGACGCTGCCTTCCAATATCCTGTCGCGGATGAAGAACGTCAGCCGGAACCAGCATCCCAAGTCACGGAATATGGTGGTGGTGGGGGCCGGGCGCTTCCCAGAGATGATGTTCGGCATCATGGAACAGATTATGCCGCAGCGCATGACTCATATTACCCTGGTGGCGACGCCAGACGAGGCGCTTGCGCTGCTCCAGGAAAAACCAGCACGGTTTGAGGGATAAGGATGGACCACTCGATTTACGACAAACGCCATTACCCGATTGTGGACGTGCGCGAGGGTTACGGCGATTGGGTGCAGACCTATGAGCAGACGGTGCAGGACGAGATGGATTTGCGCCTGCTGGAGCGTCTGACCTCAGTCAATTGGTCGCGTCCGGTGCGGATTCTGGACCTCGCCTGCGGGACCGGACGGATCGGGGCCTGGCTCAAGCAGCATTCGAGCGCGCAGCTTGAAGGTGCGGACCTGACGCCGGAGATGCTGGCGGTCGCGCGGTCGAAGGGACTGTACGAGGCGCTCTACACCGCCGACGTGACCGGCACCAGCCTGCCCGCTGAAGGCTATGATCTGTGCATTCAATCGCTGGCGGACGAACATCTGCCGGAGCTTCCGCCGCTGTATGCCGAAGCGGCACGGCTAACGAGACCGGGCGGCCAGTTCGTCATTGTGGGCTTTCACCCGCAGTTCCTGATGCTGGGGATGCCGACGCATTTCGAGCGCAGCCCCGGCGAGCCAATCACGATCCGCAGCTACGTGCATCTGCTGAGCGATCATGTCAAGGCGGCTTACGCGGCGGGCTGGTCGCTGCTGGAAATGGACGAAGGGCTGATCGACTCGGCCTGGCTTGAAAAGAAACCCAAATGGGAAACCTACTTCGGTGTGCCGATCAGCTTTGCGATGGTCTGGCAGAAATGAGGCTACAAGGCTAACGACTGCTCCCCATAAGCAACCAGTCCTCAGACGTTATGATGTGAAGCACACCCCTTCCCCCGAATTCAAGGGAAGGGAGAAACCACACAGCGAGATTTTAGAAGTCCCTCCCTGAATTCGGGGAGGGATTTAGGGAGGGGTGGCACCGCGGCAAACCTTCGTCTACCGAACACAGCATATGAAGATATACGCTCAGCCCTGCTGCGCTTTGAGCAAGGCCGAGGCCGTCTCGTAGACCTGGATCAACAGCGGCGTGACCAGAGCTTCGGGGTCGGGCAGCGTGGCGAAATGCTCGTATTTGAGCGCGCCGCCGGGCGCGTGCCAGCCGGTCTGCCAGGTGACGCTCTGCGGCAGGGTCTCGCGCAGGCCCTCTACCGGGGGCGAGACGTAGAAATAAAAATAGGGCTGGCCGACATCGGGCGTGCCGGGCGAAAAGCCGAAATTGATGTGCGGGTCCTGCAATTCATCCGTGCCACCGGGGAACCAGAGCGTCGAGAGATCGAAGCCATGTGACCAGAGGACCAATGGCGATTGCGCGCCAAACATGTGGCTCTTCATGCGGGCCAGCACCAGAGTCATGCGCCACTGGATCTCGGCGAAGGCGCGCGCGTCCGCCGGGTCCAGGCTAAAGGGCGCGCTGCTGGTCAGGGCATCGCGGCGCGGCTCAAAACGGTGCCCGGCATCGGCCAGGGCGGCGAAGACGGCATCGGCCAGCGAGATCTGGCTGTGACCGTGCAGCGGGATGATGAAAACCTCGGTCCCGTCCTGCTGGTAGCGGATACTGCCTGCCCCGTAATCGAAATCCAGCACCCCGCCGAAATCCAGCGGGCCGGTGGACGCGCCCTGCGGTGTGGGCCAGTTGCTGTGGGCCAGGAAATTAGGCAGCGGGGCGACATTGGGCAGACGCACCGCACGCAGCACGTGCAGCGCCTGATGCAGTTGGGTCTGGGTGGCGTTCCAGTCTTTCAGGGCCGGTAAAGGCATGGTTGGCATCTCCTTATAACCCTCAGGGCGAGGGACTTCACATGCGATGTTCTCCGCTTCGCCGAAGCAGAACGGGATCGGGACTCAATCAGCATAGTCCCAGAATATTACGCCGGGATGAACTCAGAGAGCGCTGTATTCCGGCGCGCGCTGCCGGAAAAGCGCCAGCAGGCGGCAGGTTTTCGGGCCGGGCGGGCCGATGACGGTGTCGTCGATCTGCCGGACCGGGCAGACCTCCTTAATCGACGAGGTCAGGAAGACTTCGTCAGCGCGCAGCAGGTCCTCCAGCGACAAATCCACCTGCTCGACCTGATAATCCTGCGCGGCCAGTTCCAAAACAGTCATACGGGTGATGCCGCTGAGGACGCCCTGCGCCGGCGTGAGCAGCCGGTCGCCGTAGAAAGCGAAGATATTGTTGGTCGTGCCTTCGCGCACATAGCCGCTGTGGTCGATGTAGATGGCATCGACCGCGCCCTGCGCCCTGGCGCGTTTGAGCGCGATGATGGCCGGGATATAATTGAGAGTCTTGGCATCGGGCATATAGCGCTCTTCGTGGTTGGTGATGAGCTTAACCCCCTCGCGGTCCCAGAATTCCGGGCGCGGGCCGAGCGGCGTGACCATGACCAGCAGGCGCGATTGATTTTCCGGCACGAGATTATCGGGGCTGCTGCCGCCAGTGACGACGATGCGCAGGACCAATTCTTCGTGCTGGTTGCGGGCCAGCACATCCAGTGCGATGCGGCGGATTTCCGCGATGGGCAGCGGCAGATCCAGCAGAATATGCCCGGCGGAGCGTTCAAGCCGTTCCAGGTGGGCGTCGAGGCGGAAGGGTTTCCCGCCGTAGGTGCGTGTAAGATCGAAGATACCGTAGCCGCGTAGAATCGCCAGGTCCTCCACCGGAAGGCTGGCGTCGTCGCTGCTGACCAGTTCGCCGTCGATGTAGAAGATGTTGGTCATGATATGCTCCCACCCCTTCGATTTTGAGTATTGTAGCGTATGCGGGTGAATTCACCAGAATGCTTTTGCCTTTACGAGCAATTCTCGATATGGTGGGCAGGCTGATTGAAAGGGAACAATCATGATGGATGATCCAGAGGCTGAATATCAGTCCTATCGCCCAGCAGCGCTCAAGGTGGCACTCAATTTACTGCTCTGCGGCCTGGGGCTTTTCGCCGGGCTGATGCTGATTCTGGCCGGGTCAGGTTTGGCGTTGTGCGGCGGACCTGTAATCCTGGTCTGCCTCCTGGCGACCGGGCTGACGCTCTGGAATCAGGTAGGGCGAGAGCTGCGGCTCTACAAAGATGGCGTGCAGGTGCGGCGTCTGGCCTATGTGCGCCGCTGGCGGTTGGACGAACTGGACGATGTGGAACTGGTCGTCCCGGAAGACTATATCAGCCGCTTTGCGGCCTACCGCTTCTACGCACAGGGAAAGGTAGCGTTTTCGATTGGTGCGTCGTTCCCCGCCTGGCGCGAACTGGGCGAGACGCTGGAGCGGGACGTGCTGCGGCGCAGGATCGAAGGCTTGATGCAGCAGTTGGATCGAGGTGAGACAGTGACGCTACAGGTGCGTGTGAGCGGCCTGTTCAGAAGCCCGCTGCGGACGCTGTATCTGAGCCGGGTAGGCTTCGCTCTGGGGAATTCAGAACTGGTTCCCTGGTCCGAGGTCCAGAAGGTCGAGGCGCAGGAGGCCGGTCTTGGGGCTGCGGTACGCATCTTCTATCAGAGCAAGCGGCGGATCATTCTGAAATATCATAACGGGCCGGGCGCGATCCTGGCCTATCGCTTGATGCAGCGGCTGAGGGTCTGAGTGGGTTAAGACCTGCATTCAGGCGGAAACGAGGACATGGCGGTACCGTACCCTATAGCTCATCCGCGTGGTAGGCGATCACATCGTGGATGTACAGTCTATCCAGCGTGGCACGGATGCGGGTTACATCAGCAACATCGGCATAATCGTAGGTCATGACGTGGACCATGCGGTGATTGGGATCGTCATCGCGCGAGGCGGTGGCGACGCGGGCCTTATAGCCCAGGGATCCGGCTTCGGTGGCGGCTTTGACCTGCGCCCACAACTCATCCACCTGGCTGAGCGTGGTGCTAATCATCCAGAAGCCAGCCCGTAGCGTCGGGGCCGGGGACCCTTTCGCCCGCGCTTCGATCCAGTAGGCACCGTTGTGCCGCGAGGGAACAGCGTCCCGGTCGTGCTGGCGGCGGGCCATCTGCACCCGATGAATCAGTTCGTCATTTGACTTGTTCATGTGGCAACCAGTTCTGTCTCATCATTGGTGTCAGATTGAGCTTCGGCAATATCCAACCGGAAGCCGAAGGTGCTGCCTTCGCCGTGAACGCTCTCAACAAACATGTGCCCATTATGGCGCTCGACGATGTTCTTGACCAGATGCAAGCCCAGGCCGGTGCCTTCGACATGGCGCGTCTCTTTGTCTTTGACGCGGTAGAAGGGTTCGAAGAGACGCGCCTGGGCGTCTTTAGTGATGCCGTAGCCGGTATCGACCACTTCGAAGACGGCCTGATTCTCGACGACTTGCAGCCGGACCATAACGCTGCCGCCTTCGGGCGTGTATTTGAGCGCGTTGCCGATCAGGTTGCTGACAGCCTCGCGCAGCTGCGGCTCGTCACCCAGGACATCGATCGGTTGGTCCGGCACGACAAGCTGATAATCGTGCTTCTCGGCCTTGATCTCATAGGTCTTGTAGGTCGAGGCGACCAGTTGAACCAGGTCCACACTGCTGTCGTAGCCGCCCTCTTGCAGGCGCTCGATGCGATCCAGCGAGAGAATATCGACCACCAGATTCTGCATCCGCTGCGAGGCGCGGAAAATGTGCTGAATCTGATCGCGCTGCTGCTGCGGGAAGTCCTCGTTTTCCAGCAGAATCTCGGCAAAGCCGGAGACGATGTTGAGCGGGTTGCGCAGGTCATGAGCAGCGATGCGAATCATATCGGTCTTCAACTGCTCAAGCTCGGAGACGCGCTCGTAAAGCTGGCGCGATTCGGCCAGTTGATCGACCGACATCTCGTACAACTGCGCGTTATCCAGCGCGACGGCGATGCGGGCGGCCAGGATCTGGACGAAGTTGAAGGCCGCCTCGGTAAAGCTGCGCTTGCAGGACAGCACGACGGCCCCCAGCGGGCGCTGCATGGAGATCAAGGGGACGATCATGTAATTGTCCTGGTTGACCGCTATACGGTCCAGCATGGCCTGGTGAATCTCGTGGTTCAGCCGCTCGGCCAGGTGATCGCCATAGGCGATGGCGACCTTGAGCTTATCGCGGTAAATCAGAATCGCGCCGGTCTCGGCGCTGCCGGTGCGCATGACGATGTCGAGGGCCATCGACAGCACGTAGTCGCTGCTGAGGCTGCGGCTGAGTTCGGCATCGACCTTGCGCAGCGTGGTCAACTGCTCGACACGGTGCATCAGTTCGGCCTCGATCAGCTTGGTATCGGTGACGTTGTGCAGCAGGACGAGCGCGGCGAAAATGTCGTCGGCTTCGTTCATCACCGGCAGCACCTCGACATCAAGCACGTCCTCGCCGTAGCGCGTTTCGAGCTTGAGATGCTCGCCCTCCAGCGCGCGGCGGCACAAGCCCTCGATTTCGGCCTCGCTGACGACGGGTTCGAGCAGGGCCACCGGCTGGCCCTCGACGGCAGCGCTTTCGTAACCGTAATCGGTCAGGGTGCGGCCCTCGGCGATCATGATGTTGCAATCACGGTCGCAGAGGATAATCGCCATGCCGGGCAGGTTGCGCGCCAGGGTGCGGTAGAGTTCATCGCGCTGGCGCAGCTGCTGAGCGGCGCGCTGGCGTTCGCTGATGTCCTGGGCGACGCAGACGATGCCCTGCACGCTCAGATCGCCGCCATAGAGCAGCGACCCGGAGAAGGAAACGGGGACCTCGCGGCCATCCCTGGCGAGATACTGAGTTTCGACCGAAGTCACGATCTGCTGCTGGCTGCGTTCGAGCCAGTGCAGCGCGTCAGGAGTCAGGATCATATCGACCGGGTGCCCGATGAGATCGGCCTGGACGTAGCCCAGCAGGGCCAGGGTGGCCGGGTTGACGCGCTCGATTTGCAGGCTGGTGTTCAGGACGATCAGGCTGTCACTGAGCGAACTGAGAACGTTATCCAGGTAGCTGCGCGAGATGCTGGTATCGACCAGATCGTCCAGCAGGGCGCGGGTGGCTTCCTCATTGCTGCGGGCGCGGGTGAGCGTTTCGCCCAGGTTGCGGGTCATGACGAAGAGCACCAGGGCGCTGAAGCCCAGCAGAAAGAGGCTGTTGACCACCGGGTTGAGGTTGATGAGCGGCGGGCGTCCCGGCGGCAGCAGTCCGCTGGATTCGACCAGCGCCACGCCCAGGGCGGTCAGCGCTGCGCCAATGAAGCTGACAAGCTGCGTGCGGCCTTTGAAGACGATGCCATTGATGAGCACCACCATCAGGAAGGGAGTCAGGCCGACGCCGCTAAAGCCGCCGAAGAGCAGCCCGGCGATAATGGCCGCCGATCCACACGCCGCCGCCGAGCAGATAGCGCGCCCGCTGGACCTGTCCGTAGCGCAGCAGCAGCAGGATCGCGCTGATACACAGCAGGCCGATCAGGTTGGCAGGCCCGCCCAGGACATCTTGTTGGGCCAGCGACAGCAGCATATACAGGGCCAGAACGGCGATCAGCACCGGCAGAATGGTGCTCAGCAGACTGGCCGTGCGGGCATCGTCTTCCCCTTCATAACGCGGCGGTGCCAACAAACTGGCGGAGCAATTCCAACAAGCCTTAACCTTTCGTCAATGATCCTATTCTTAAGGTATCACGGTTTGTTTGGGCGCTGCATTTAGTAAGGACAAGCGATTCAATGCAACACTCGCCAGGAACGCCAGTACAAGAGGCGCGAAGACGCAAAGAAAGGCAGGGGTAAGAAGAGAAATCTGACACAGAGAAATGCGCAGGGAAAACCAGTGCGTCACCCGTAAGGACACGGCAGCGCCGTGTCTGGCCCAAAATCGCCTGATAAGCAGGCGAGAAACAGGTAATATAACGTAATTTATTGCGATGCGGAGGAGGTCGCCGGAAGGCCCGTTCCAGATTGAGCGCCAGCAGACGGCGCAGGATCTCTTCTTCGCCCGCCTCGGTGTAAATGTTGACCGCAGCCTCCTTCCCGCCCAGGTCCGACCAGCCGTAGGCATCGCAGACGGCCCGGTCCAGCGCCTGATGCAGATCGTCCAGACGCGGCGCGAAATCCCCGGCGGCGGGCTTGATCTTCATCTTTTCTTGGCCGCGCCAGGCCTTGAGCGCGTTGTAGAGATTGGTCAGCGTGCGGTCTTTGAGCGCCTTCTCGCTGGCTCCCGGCGGGTTGAGCCAGGCGTCACGTTCGGCGTTGAGCGTTTTCGCGGCGGCGCTGATGGCCTGATACGCCGGGCTGGACTCGTCCTCCTGACCGGGCGGCCAGGGGAAGGGGAAGGTCTCGAAGGTGGTGGTCGGCGTGTAGCGGGGTCGTTCCCTTGCCGAGCCAGGTGCCCATGCGCAGCGACCAGACCTCGTGCAGCGTCGAATGCAGCACGCCGAAGAAATAGTCGTCGTCACGGGCAATAACTATCAGTTGCGTGATCGGGCACAGTACTTCGCTGTCAATCCACACAAAAAGCCGGTGTTTGGCTACACGTGGTAGTAGCAATGATATCGTGTCAAAGGTCCTTAATTGCTTCACGCATTGCAGGACGTGATCTGCAGTGTAAGCCACCAATTTTCGCGCTCAGCTTAACTGTGTTGTTGTCTCGCGCTGGTTTAACATGTTCTTTGACATATTGCAAATGGTGTTTTATACAATGTGCGTCGTCTTCGTCGCATATTCGTGCCAAAGTCAATAATCCACATATTCGACGGGGGCGACGTGTTACATCCAGACCGTTCTACCAGGCTTGAATGACATCGCTATTTGAACGGCCACTTCTTCGATTCAGCGATCATTCGTAAGCAGTTTTTCGTCAATATCGAATGGGCCCTGTTTTGATTACACCCATAAACCTAATCTCTGATTTTCATCAAGTGTCTAGCCATTGTGACATCGACACTGAGCTGGTTAGATCGGCATTATGTTAGCGACTGGCAAGACCATCAAGTATTCGTCTGCTTTCGGTGCCATCATCGAAACCGACCATCGACACACGCACAGCTGCGCCTGCCAAAATCCAGGGGCGGTCGGCCCAGGCCATGAAAATATCACCAGTTTCTTTAATGCGTTTCAGGACTTCACGGTTCGCGCCGCCGCGTATGGAGTTGGTTGCCAGCAGCCCGGCCCGTTTCGACCTTGCCCTGCTTCGATCTGTGCACGTGCTTTTTCAAACCAGTAGCACACAAGATCGGCTTAACCGGGTACACGTCCATCGTACAGTCCGACCAGGTTTCAACAGTAGTCGTCGCCCAGTTCACCGCGCATCGTCTTGCCACCCAAAAACGGCGGGTTGCTGACGATGACCTCCACCTCCGGCCAGTCGGGTTCAGTCCCCACCCCTAAGCCCTCCTCATTGCGATGGGATGACCCCACCCCCAGCCCCTCCCCATTGCGATGGGGAGGGGAATCAGGGGAGGGGTTTAGCAGTGCCTCGCCAATACGCTCCAACACGGCGTTGAGCTGCTGCAAGACCTCGGCGTTGCTGAAGCGCAGGACACGAATGCCCAGGCTTTCGATATAGGCCTGGCGGAGCTGGTCGTATTCGGCCTGTTGTTCATGAATGGGGCCATCGACTTCAATCACCAGGCGCGCCTCGGCACAGAAGAAATCGACGATGAAGCGGTCAATGGGATGCTGCCGCCTGAACTTGGAGCCAAGAAGCTGCTTTTTGCGCAGGCGCTGCCACAGTGTATTCTCAGCGGGTGTCGGTTCATGGCGCATCTCGCGGGCGGCCAATTTTAGTTTGTCGTACATTGCGCGGTCGGTGTGAGTTTTGGCCCAACCTTCAAACACTTCGCCTTGAACGGGTATCCTGGCCTCCTTATCTTCATTGCGATGGGATGACCACCTACCCCTAGAGCCCTCCCCATTGCGATGGGATGACCCCACCCCTAACCCCTCCCCATTGCGATGGGGAGGGGAATCAGGGGAGGGGTAAGAAAGTATGGCGTCGCGGCAGACGATGTTGGCTGATCAGGTCTTCCAGGATCGGCTCGTGATAGCGCGTGTAGCCGTTGTGCTGGTGCCACTGCAAATAGCCGATCCAGACCACGATGCTTGCCAGCGCGTGGGCGATGGGGTCCATTTCGATGCCGTACATCTGGCGCGGGTGGACTTCGGGGATGGCCTGGGTCATCCCGGCGAAGAGATCGCTGAGGATGACCTCCTTCTCCATGTCCATCAGCAGTTGCAGGCTGACGTAGAGGAAGTTGCCGCTGCCGCAGGCCGGGTCCAGCACGCGGGTCTCGCGCAGGGGCCGCAGGATGCTGCTCGCGCAGGGCCATCAGTTGGTTGCCGTAGGCCGTAATCTGGCGGCGGTTGCTGCCTTCCAGGGCGGCCTCGTATTTCTCGCGGATGGGCGCGGCCTCGGCCTGGATGGCAGTCCCATTCACGGCGTAAAGGCTGCATCAGCACCGGCTCGACAATCAGCAGGATGTCCTCGCGGCTGGTGTAATGCGCGCCCAACTGGCTGCGTTTGCTGGGGTCCAGGCTGCGTTCGAAGAGCGTGCCGAAGATGCTCGGCTCGACGCTCTCCCAGTTCAGGCGGGCCGCCTTGCTCAGTTCCAGCAGGGCCTCGTAGGGCAGGTCCTCGACGCGGACGTCCTCAAACAGCGCGCCGTTGAAGTAAGGGATTTTGCGCAGCAGCAGATCACCGCCGTTGTTCATGGCCTGGAAAAGCTGCTCGGTATAATTCTTGAAGCGCGGCGGATCGCTGCGAGTCTGCTCGATAATCTCGCTGAAGATACCGCGTTCGCTGCCCTGGGCGCTGGGCAGCAGGCTCACGTCCTCGGCAAAGAGGCAGAAGACCAGCTTGGTCAGGAAGTGGGCGATGCGGTCCGGCTCGGCGGCCCACTGGCGCATGTTGTTGGCGATCAGTTCGAAGACCTCGGCGGCGTCTTTCGTCACCTGCTCGGTATTGCGGTTGGGGTGCAGGCGCTCCGGCGCGTCGAAGAGATCGCGCAGCGATTGCAGCACCGAGGGCCGGTTGGCAATGTCCTCATGGCTGAAGCTGTAGACGCGCTTCTCGGTGTTGGGCCAGTTGGTATGGATCTCCCAGTGTCTCGATGTCGGTCACGACCAGCAGCGGCGGGTTGTTCAGCTTTTCGCGGTACTTCAGCAACTGCTGGTAGGCTTCGCTCAGGTCCTTATACTTGCCGGGCGCTTTGTACTCGATGGCGAAATGATTGGCGTAGTAGACATCCGCGAAACCCTGGCCGCCGCTGTCCTTTTTGAGGCTGTATTCAAAGGTGAAAGGGTTCCCCGCTGAATCCTGGCCGCTCGCGCCCGGCGGCTCATGGCCGACCAGATTGCAGACAGCGTTGAAATGCAGTTGGTAGCTCTGCCGTTCGCCCAGCGTGGTGCCGCGCCAGGCTTCGACAAAGGCTTGCGGGCTGAGGGATGCGCTCATATGGCGGTCTCGTCTTAGGATCAACTGCTCACAGTGTAGAATGCGCCGCGTTGATAGGCAAGTCCGGCGGACATGGCGGTGCCGTGTCCCTACGATGGCTCCCTGCGAGCCGCCGCGTTCTCCGCGCCTCTGCGTCAAAGCTTTTGGTCTTACGCAGCGGGCGATGCAAGCATCGCCCCTACAGCTTGGGCGGCACTTTGCCCTTCTCCGCGTCTTTGCGTCTTTGCGTTGAATCTCTTGACTTGCCCTTGCCCTTCTCTGCGATGAATCTTTGGGCGTTTCCGGGTATAGTCGTGCCAACGGAGACAGGAGCGCATATGTACGGCAGCTTATTGGCACAACGGGAAGCAGAAGGCCGTCCGATTCGGGTCGGGCTGGTGGGCGCGGGCAAGTTCGGTGGCGGGCTGGTGGCCCAGCTGGCGCAGATGCGCGGCATCGAGATCGCAGCCATCGCCGAGCAGAGCATCGAGCGGGCACAGCGGGCCTATGTCATGGCGGGCAAACTGCCGGAGCCGATGCTCCAGGAAGCCCAGGACCTCAACCACCTGCACGACGTCATCCGCTCCGGCAAGCGGGCGATGGTCGAGGATGGGCTGCTGCTGGCGCGCTGCGAATTGATCGACGTGATCGTCGAAGCAACCGGCTTGCCCGAAGTCGGCGCATGGATCGCCTATCATGCCATCCTCAACCGCAAGCACGTGGTCATGGTCAACGTCGAGGCGGATGTCGTCATCGGGCCGATCCTGCGGCGCATGGCCGACAGCGCCGGGGTCGTCTATTCCATGGTCGATGGCGATCAACCAGCCTGTACGATGCGCCTGGTCGATTGGGCGCGCACCCTGGGCTTCGAGATCGTGGCGGCAGGACGCGGCACCGTGCTCTACGCCGATGATCCACAGGGCCTGCCGGAGAGCGTGCCGCAGCGTTTCAACCTGACCCCGGAGATGGTCGAGCGGCGCAGGGTCAACCTGAAGATGTACAACTCCTTCCGCGATGGCACCAAAGCCCAGGTGGAGATGACTGCGCTGGCGAACGCTGCCGGGCTGGTGCCGGATGTGCGCGGGATGCACGAACCCTCAGTCAATATCCTGGAGATTCCGCGCGTCTTCAGCCTGAAGGATGAGGGCGGCCTGCTCAGCCAGCACGGCGTGGTCGAACTGGCGAACAGCGTGGCCGGGGATGGCCGCTCGCTGCTGCCTAATGGACTGAAGATGGGCGTCTTCTGCGTGGTGCGCACCGATCATCCCTTTACGCAGGAGGACCTGCGCGATTATTACTTCATGGCGACCGGCGGCGACGATCATAATTACCTGCTCTACCGACCCTATCATCTGGTGGCGGTCGAAGCGCCGATGTCGATCCTCAGCGCGGTCTTTCACCAGCAGCCGACCGGCTCCTGTCTGCCGGTCGCCAGCGCGGAATGTATCACTATCGCCAAGCGCGACCTCAAAGCCGGGGAGACCCTCGACGGCGGTGGCGGAGTCACGGTGCTGGGCGCTTGCGAGAAGGCCCGCATCGCCCAGGCTGAGGGGCTGCTGCCGCTGGGCTTATCCGGCGGGGCGAAACTCAAGGTCGATGTCGCGGCGGGCCAGGCGATCAGCTACGCGATGGTGGACCTCAAGCGCGACACTTTCCTGTGGACCCTGCGTCAAATGCAGGACGCGAGCTAATCGCTAGAAGTACTAATGTCCTATCAGCGTGCATAGTGTGCCTGTGACATTGCGCTCTCTCTTGCGGTATGTCAGGGAGAGAACGTTTTATGTTCGGAGGCATCACAATGGTTTTTCGGCGATTTGCAGCATTGATTTTGTTTCTGTTAGTCCCGGTTTCAGGGGTCTTCGCGCTGGCGAATGTCGCGCCTACAGCGGTCGATGATAGCGCGGTGACGGCGATGGATACTGCCGTGGTCATTAATGTGGCCGCCAACGACAGCGACGTGGACGGCAATCTGGACCCGACCAGCGCCGCGCCGGTCTCAGCCCCAACGAATGGCGCGGCACTCGGCAACAGCGATGGCACGATCAGCTATACGCCCAATGCCGGATTTACCGGGATGGACGGCTTCGACTATCAGATCTGCGATACGGACCTGGCTTGCAGCACGGCGACGGTGACGGTCTATGCCCTGGCCCCTGATGCGCCCCCGATGGCGCAGAACGATGTGGCAAGCACCGACGAAGACACGCCGGTTGACATCAATGTGGTCGCCAATGACATTGATACGGATCTGGATCCCAGCAGCGTCAGCATCATGACCGGCCCGGCCAACGGCACGGCGCTGAGCAATGGTGACGGTACCGTCACCTATACCCCAGCACCGGATTATTATGGGCCGGACAACTTCGACTATCAGGTCTGCGACCTGGCAGGCAACTGCGCCTCGGCAACGGTGAGCATCGACGTGATGCCGGTCAACGATGCGCCGGTTTGCGATGATGCAGCCCCTTCAGTGGACACACTCTGGCCCGCCGATCATCGCATGGTGGATGTGAGCATCATGGGCGTGACCGATGTCGAGAACGATCCGATCACGATTGTCATCACCGGCATCACACAAAATGAACCGGACAACGGCACGGGCGACGGCGATACTTCGCCTGATTCCAGCGGTGTGGGCAGCGATACGGCTCAGGTGCGGGCTGAACGGGCGGGCGGCGGTAATGGCCGCGTGTATGAGATCAGCTTCACGGCAGATGACGGGAACGGCGGCAGCTGCGATGGCTCCGTGATGGTTCTCGTGCCGCACGATCAGAGCGACGCCTCGCTGAACACTGCCGACGAGGCCGTTCAACAGCCCGGCGACTTCGGCTGCGATCATCCCGGCAACTACTGCAACGCGCCCGGTCACAGCGATGACAGCAGCGACTTGCAGGTCCAGAGCCAGAGTAATAATCATGGCAATGGCAACAACAACGGGAATAACGGCCACAGCAACAACGGGAACAATGGCAACGGGCACAGCAATAAGGGCAAGGGACATAAGAAGTAAGGCCGTGCCCATTAATCCACAGCGAAGCGGGGGCCAGGGAACTGGTCTCCGCTTCTTTTTTGTGATCGCTTACTGGCCCTGTTCTTTCTTCCAGGCTTCGTACTCGCCCTGCGCTTCCTCGTTAAGCGGGTAATACTTGCGCAGTTCGCCGCCCTGCTCCAGCTTCATGCGCGTGAAGACCTCCCAGGCTGATTTGGTGCTGGCGTGCTCGGCGATATCCTCGGCCCATTCTTTAGGCACGACGACCGCGCCGTCGTCATCAGCCACGATCAGGTCGCCGGGCCGGACGAAGACCCCAGCGCAGCCAATCGGCACGTTGACCGCGTGCGGAAAGACGTCGGTCTGCGTGTGGTAGTTGGGGGTCACGCCGCGCAGCCAGAGGCCAATGTCCAGACGTTCCTTGACATAGGGATAATCGCGGATGCAGCCGTCAATGACCACGCCCAGGCCACCTTTGCCCTTGAAGTAGGTCAGCATCATCTCGCCGAAGACGCCGCTGCCCAGACTGCCGCGCGCATCGACCACGATCACATCGCCCGCGCGGGCCATTTCCATTGAGGTGCGGTGCAGTTCGGCCTCCGGCGCACGGGAGTATTCATCGCTCCAATGCACATCCTCACGCTTGGGCATAAACTGCAAGGTGACTGCCGGGCCGCAGATCGACTTGCCCGCGGTGAAGGCGGTCAGGCCGGCGAAATGCGGGTTGCGGATGCCCTTCTTGCCCAGCGCACCGGCGACGGTGGCACTGCCGAGCGCGGCCAACTGGTCGGTGAGCGCTTTGGGCGGACGTTCAAAATCGGTAGGGCTGCTCATGATTGCTCCTTTAAGAACGATACCATTACCAGAATGAACTCTTTTCGGATTCGGTTATTGTAGCCACGCTGAGGCTGCTCGCAAAATTGTGCAATCCAATTGGCCCCGGCGTGCATTACGTTTTTGATGGATTTTTCACAGCTTGTTGACGCTTTCTTTTGCCTCCATATTCGTAATGTGTCGTAATGTAAAGATGTACTCATTGAGGTTCAGGACGGTATCATTATGGACACAAACTACGACTACCTGAAAGGCATTCGCTCCGCAATTGAGCAGCGGCTGGGCCGTTCACTGACCCAGGTCGAGTTCCAGACTCTCCTCATTCGGGGTCATGGGCGCTTCTGGGACCTGAATTGGGGCGACGAAGGCATCCGCCTGTATGATGTCAGGCCCCTCGCACGGGCCAGCTAAAGCCCAGGCGATCCTCTTCAACGCCACTCCTTGATATCCCGGCCAGGCGCGAGTCTGGCCGGTTTTGGACATACGCTCACCCTCCACCCTGTATCTGGCATTACACTCATCCCATAAATCGCATCATTCATCCGCTTCCAGGGCGCGCATTTGCCGCGTTCTGATTTGCGTTCGTCAGGAGGTGCTATGTTCAAGTGGTTATTGCAGTGGTTCACCGGGCGGGAGCGTTTGCGGGCTGCGCCTCACATCGCGGCGGTCGCGCAGCATAACGCGCTGTTGTGGCCGGAACTCGGCGCAGTCGAAGGGCAGGCGCGCGTCTATGAGCAATCGCCCTGGGTCTACATCGCGGTCAACCGGATCGCGGAAGCGGCGGCGCTGGTCCCCTTGCAGGTGATGCGCGTCACGGGTGAGCAGCAGGTGGCGGTCGAGCGGCATCCGCTGGAGGTGCTGTTGGACGCGCCCAACCCCTATATGAGCCGCTTCGAGTTGTTCGAGCAGACTATCGGGATGCTGGAATTAACCGGCAACGCTTACTGGTTCCTGGCCGGGAACGGCGTGCCGAGCGAGATTTGGCCGCTGCGCCCGGATCGCGTCAGCATTGTGCCGGACCCATCGCGCTACGTGCGCGGCTATGTCTACGAGATCGACGGGCAGCGCATCCCACTGGAGCCGGTCGAGGTGGTGCATTTCAAGCGCTGGCACCCGGCCAATGATTATTACGGCCTCTCGGCGCTGGAAGCCGGACGCATGGCCGTGCGCAGCGATCAGGCGATGGCGGAGTGGAATCGCAACGCCTTCGGCCAGGAACGCGGCATCCCGGCAGGGGTGCTGAGCATCCGCGATGCCATCTCGGACACGGATTTCGAGCGCATGAAAGCCGAGTGGCGGCAGAGCTACGGCGGCACCGCAGCGCAAGACGGCCTTTCTGCGCGGCGGCGCGGTGACCTGGCAGAACATCGGCCTGAGTCACACCGATCTGGATTTCCTCAAGGGCCGCGAGGCGCATCGTAACGAAATTCTCAACCTCTTCGGCATCCCGGTCGGGCTGGTGAGCGAGAACGCGACCGAGGCCAACGCCAAAGTGGCGGAGCGCCTGTTTATCGAGCGGACGCTGTGGCCCAAGCTGGTGCGCATGGCGCAGAAGATCACGCAGGAGCTGCTGCCCTTCTGGCCCGGGCGAGCATGTCGCGGTCTTCGAGGACATCCGGCCCACCGACGTGCAGGCGCGGCTGGACGAGATTCAGACGGCCTATCCGCTGCTGAGCGTCAATGAACTGCGGGCGCAGTATTACCAACTGCCGCCAGTGGAGTGGGGTCAGATGCCGGTGAATATGATGGGCGATGTAGGGACACGACATGTCGTGCCCAATGGCGATGTTCGGGCACAGCGGGCTGTGCCCCTACGGAACGGCGAAGGGGACGATCCTGGCAAATCGGCGCTGGTCGAATTACGGCGCTGGGAACGCTTCACGCTCAAGCGCTGGGGGCAGGATCAGACGCGGGCCTTCGAGGTGCGTGAGGTGCCGGAGGCGGTCGCTTTTGAAGTGGCGGCGGGGCTGCTGGGGGCGGAGACGCCCGACGAGGCCCAGACGGTCTTTCAGGCGGCGCGGGAAGCGTTGGTCGAGGTTTAGGATTCGCGGCGGGTCGGGCGAGGCAGCCCTCGCCCCTACGCAGATCTGGGCGATTGACAAATTGAACAAATGTTCTACAATAAGGTCTGGTCTCAATCATCAGGAGCAGAATGATGCGCAAAGTCATCGTCAGCAATCTGATGTCGCTGGACGGCTATTATGAGGGCAAGGATCGGATCTCGGCGCGCTCTTCGAGTATTTCTCGGAAGCGTATTATGGAGACCAGCACTTCGACGAGTACAACACCGAACGTATCCGCGCGGCGGATACTCTGGTGCTCAGTGGACGCAAATCCTTCCTGGGCAATAAGGACTACTGGACCAGCGTGCCGGGGGATTCCAACGCGACCGCCATCCGGCGCGAGTTTGCCGGGCTGATTCAGTCTATCGACAAAGTGATCGTATCGGATCAATTGACGGTGGATGAATTGGCGCCCTGGGAGAACACGCGCATTGTTAAACGGGCCGAGGCGCATCAGGCGCTTGCCGCGCTCAAACAGCAGCCCGGCAGAGACATCTTAATTTTTTCGAGCCGTTTGTTGTGGCAGGATCTGATGGCACAGGACCTGATCGATGAGCTGCACCTGACGATCTTTCCGATGCTGGCAGGCGCAGGCACGCCCCTGTTTGAGGATCAACCCGGGGTGACGCTCACACTGATGAGTGTGCGCACATGGCAAGGCTCAGGCAACATCCTCGCCTGCTATGCCATCAGCCGTCCCGGTCACTCCAGCCAGAACGGGTGACTTATAGAGAACGCCGGGTCGAAGTAGAAAGAATAGTACGGCAGCGACGACGGGTGCCGGTAGTGTTGCAGCGCTGAGTCGCCGGGTATTGATTCATTCGGGTCATGGCGAAATTCCCCCTCTATCAAGGGCGAGGGCTGATTTTGTTCCCCGTCGTTGAATTCGGCGAGGCTGTGGTCAAGAAAGACGAACGGCATGTTCCGCACCCCCTGTTCTAACTTCCCAAGGTCCATTTCAATTCCGGTTCGACCAGACCGGAGATAAAACGCGCGGCGATACGCAGCGTGAACGCGATGCCGAGTGGAGTAGAGGCCATCGACCAGGCTCCAGCCGATAATGTAGGCCAGGTTGCCGTCGATAAAGAAGAAGTGGTCGAACTCCCAGGTGCCCAGTACCTTGTTCTCGGCGAATTTGACGGCCAGGCTGTAGATGGCGAAGAGCACCAACTGCTGCCACAGGCGGACGCTGGTAAGAGATGGCATAGAGGAAGCCGAGTCCCAGGCCGATCCAGACGAAGGCGTGCAGGCCATTATCCAGCCAGGGCAGGAAGCTCATGATGCCGAAGCGGAAAAAGAGGTAGTTGAAGATGAAGACGCCCGGTGCCCAGATGATGTAGACGACCCAGAAGGAACGCATGAAGCCGGGGTCGATGCTGGATCTGGCCTGACGCATGGCGACGAACAGGCCGCCGTAGACCAGCAGCATGAAGAGGTAATGTAGAATTGTATTATCCGCGCCCAGGATGGCGGTCATGGCGGTCTTCTCTCTCCCCAAAAAAGAATAATTTCGCTGCGCATCTTGCGTGCCTTTAGTATATACGAAAAAATGGGGCATGGACAGTACTTTGGTTTTGCGGGGTGGGCCACGTGGGTGAATCCAGGCTGCAAGCGCCGAGTCCCTAGAGGTTACGCAGAAGGGTCGCGCATCGTGCAATATTCGCAGAGTTATCGGCGGTGGACAGGACCAAAGACTCCTTACCAAAAACAGGCAGTCCATCTATAGTAGAGCATACGAATAGTGTTCTTATGGAAGGGTGATTATGGATCGCTGGGTAGATTACACACCGGAGGAGCATCTGCTGGCGGGTCTCCTCAGAAGCTGGGCGCTGGTCTCCCTGGCGCTCGCAGCCATACTCTTGATCGCGCCGTATCTGTTCAGCAGCAGCGTATTGTTTATCGCGCCGCCGTTTTTCGTCTCCAACAGCATCGCCGGGCTGCTGCTGATGGCCTTCCTGGCCTGGCTGTCGGCGGGCGATGTGCGACGCTTCCGCGCCATGATCTACGTGATGGTCGGCGGCCTGCTGATCGGCGCGGCGGCCTACCTCAGTATGTATCTGGCGAACCGGACCGGCCCGCAGACGCTCATGCTGCTGATCGCCTTCGCGGTCTCGATCATGGCGGCCCTGCTGATCGCCGGAGTCACCAGCCAGACCGCTGTCGCGCAGGCTCCCTGGCTGCCCTGGATTCCCGATAAACCCTTCAGCATCTGGGAGCGCATCACGCAGGTCGCGCTGTGTCTCTTCGGTGTGGGATCATTGGGCGCTGTATTCGTCAGCATCCTGGCCCCCTACAAGAGCGCCAGCGATCTGCTGCTGGTCAATCCGTTCATGGTGGCCGGGTCGAGCATGAAGATCGGTCTGCTGGGGCTGTGTGCGCTGCTGGTGGCGGCGGATGTGCGGCGCTATGTGCATTACACGCAGATGATTACCGCGCTGGTGATCGGCCATGCCGGGTCGCTGGTGGTCATCACGCTGATGGCGATCTTCGGCATCGGACGCTTCGGCGACTATACGCTGGTGGTCGGCGCGGGCCTGAGCTTTGGCAGCGACCAGATGATGCTGGGGGCCTGGCTGCTGGACGTGGTGTTGATCGCCGCCTTCCTCTTCCTCAACGACCGCATCGACCGTGCGCTGCTGGATTACATCGGCTTCTTCAGCGCGTCGCAGTTCCGCGCCCTGGAGGCGATTGCCGAGACGCTGATCGCAGGCGACACGGGCGAGGTGATCCCACCCTATCAGATCGTGCTGCGGACGGACAGCTACCTCAAGTCCTTTGAGTCGAAGCGGCTGTTTCTGGCCCGGTTGGCGGTGATGGGCTTACAGCTCTCGCCGATCATCTGGGGGCAGCCCGCGCTCAATTACATGCACCCATCGGCGCGCAAGAATTACATCGACCGGCGTTTCAAGCGCGAGATTCTGGCCCCGAACCCGCTGTACGGTTTCCTGGACCGGGTGCTGGCGCTGGTGAACGGGATCACGCTGCGGCTGCAAGGGCGGCCCGCAAAAGACCTCTCGGCGGCGCTGAGCTTCGTCGGCCTGATGGACGCGATGATGCGCTTTAACATGCAGTTGACCTATATGGGCTACTACGGCGATCCGCGCGTGTGGAAGAAGACCGACGATGGCAAGGGGATCGGCTATACGCCCTTCTCGCGGCGCGAAAAAGACTTCGACGTCAGTCCGCGCCGCCCGCATCCCGCGCTCAACGTGATGACGCCCGCCGTGCTGGAACGCCAGGGAATCGACCGAATCACGGATGCCGATGTGGTGATTATCGGGTCGGGGGCCGCCGGGGCGACCCTGGCCGAGCAGCTTCTGGAACAGGGCCGCCGGGTGCTGATCCTGGAAAAAGGGCGCTACGTGCCGCCCGATGAGTTCAGCGAAGACGAGATCGAGATGATCGGCAGCCTCTACGCCGATGGCGCGCTGCAACTCTCGCAGGCGCTGCGCTTCACCATCCTGCAAGGCAGCTGCGTCGGTGGGACGACGGTGGTCAACAACGCGGTCTGCTTCGATACGCCGCAGCGGGTGATCGACGCCTGGAACAGCCGAGGCAACAGCGCGGCCATCAATTCGGACGCCTTCCACGCGGCACAGGCAGCGGTGCGGCAGCGGATGCGTATCCAGCAGATCAGCGCCGGGACGCGGCAGCCGCTGGACGGCGGCGTGCTAAATCACGGCGACGGCATGATTACGCACGCGGTCGAGCAGTATTTCGGCGAGAATGGCTACCAGTATGACGTGGTAGACGCCAATATCGTAGACTGCCTGGGCTGCGGCTACTGCAACATCGGCTGCAAATACGGACGCAAACTTTCGATGCTGGACGAGGTGCTGCCCAGCGCGCAGGCGAAATATGGCAGCGAGCAGTTCCGCATCATCTCCGAGGCCAACGTGACCCGGCTGGAAGAGAGCGGTGGGCAGATCTCGCGCATCGTGGCCGAGACACGCGGCAAACGCAAGCTGATTATCGACCAGCCCAAGACGGTCATCCTCAGCGCCGGGACGATTGCCTCAAGCTGGCTGATGATGCAAAGCGGCATCGGCAAACGGCATAATCTGCCGGTGGGGCGCGGCCTGTGCTTCAACATGGGCAGCCCGCTGCACGCGCTGTTCGATCACGAACTGAACAGCTTCGACGGTCTGCAGATCTCGCATTATCTGGAAGTGGAGGGGCATAACGGCTTCGTCTATGAGACCTGGTACAACCCACCGGTGGCGCAGGCGCTGGCGATGCCCGGTTGGCTGGATACGCATTTCCAGAACATGCTGAATTACAACCGTATGGCCGGGGTGGGCGTGCTGGTGGGCACCGAGCCGACCGCCTATATCGTCCCGGCGCTGATTACACGCGGGCCGGACATCGTCTTCCAGCCGACGGCGAACGACATGAAGCAGCTAGTCGATGCGCTGGTGATGCTGGGCGATATTTTCCTGGCGGGCGGCGCGCTGGAAGTCTATGCCTCAACGCGCAAGTACGAGACCTATCGCAACGACGCGGCCATCTTCCGGGCACAGAGCGAACTCGACCGGCTGCGCGAGCTGGTGCAGCACGATTACGACATTCTGCTGGGGACCGGGCATCCGCAGGGCGGCAACGCCATTGGCGTCTCGCCGGAGAACAGCGTGGTCGGGCCGGACTTCAAGGTCTTCGGCTACAAGAACCTCTACGTCTGCGATGCCAGTGTTCATCCCAGCGCGACGACGGTCAACCCGCAGTTGACGGTGATGGCGATGGCGCGCTACGCGGCGCAGCAGATGGCGATGTGAGCCGCCCCAGTCCGACCCTGGAACTTACAACAGCAGATTCCGGGGATTCCTGTACGGGTGGGGAAAGCGATTTCATTTGGCGAGCGATCCGGTGCATTCGAGTTGGCGGGCGGATACCCTGGTCCGCCCCTACTCGCAGGCATCTGTGCTATGGAGGTGTTCACGCTGAGCGGTCTTTGGTACAATCGCGGCCCAGATGGAGAGATGAGAACTCTATGGACAGCGATAAAGTCCGGCAAGAAGACACGCAAATCGCCAAAGACTATTTCGGCAGCTTTGCGCAGGATTACCAGCGGGCCTTTGGCGGCAGCGCGCAGTCCCCGCTGCACGAGATCGTCAACCGCCTGTTCCGGCGTCAGACTTTTCTGGCGCGCACGCGCATCGTCCACGACCTGCTGGTGCAGCATGGCATGGGGCCGGGCAAACACGTGCTGGATCTCGGCTGCGGCTCTGGCGAGGTTTCGATCATGGCGGCGCAGCTTGGGGCGCAGGTGACGGGCATCGACATCGTCGAGGATATGGTCAAGCTGGCGACTCAGCAGGCCGAAGCGGCGGGCGTGGCAGACCATACGCAGTTCATGGTGCGCGACATCTTCAAAGAATCGCTGCCGGAAGTGGATGCGGCCATGATGATCGGCGTGGTCGAGTATTATGCCGACATCACAGACCTGCTGGCGACGATCACGGGCGCGACGCGCGAGATGGTGATTATCGTGGATACCGCCGGACCGTTCTGGCGGCGGCAGCTTCGCTACTTGCTGGCGACGCTCAAGCACTTCCGCATCTACTACCGCGATCCACCAGAAATTGACCGCCTCATGGCTGGCTTCGGCTTCCAGCCCGAAACACCGATTTACGGGCATTCCTTCGTCGTCCTCGTCTATACCCGGCAAAGCTAAACCTATGTCCGATGGCCGTCTGATCCTCTCGGTCGATATGGACGAGTGGTATCACGCCGGGCGCTGGGTCAACGGCCAGCAGGCGGCGGCGGTGCCGGACATGAAAGCCCTGTTCCAGCGCATCTACGGGCAGGATCGACCGGCGGGCGATTTTGTCCAGCCCACGCGCGATTTGCTCAAGCTGTTCAAGCAGTATGACGTGCAAACAACCTGGTTCATCCTGGGCGAGATCGCCGAATGGTACCCGGATCTGGTGCGGGAAGTGGCCGACCACGGGCACGAGATCGCCTGTCATGGGATGCACCATGTCGATATGACCGTCATCGGCGAGACGGCTTTTGCCGAACAACTGGACCATGCGCTCTCGATCCTGGAAGACGTCACCGGCGTGCGTCCGGTGGGCTATCGTGCGCCCAATCTGGTCTATGATGCCTGGGCCACGCCGCTGTTGGAAGCGCGCGGCATCCTCTACGATTCGACCGTCTGCCCTTCGCGCTCGATCAGCGGCAAATATGCTGATTGGGCCGACGCCCCCTCACAGCCCTATCACCCGGCGTATGCGCGCATTGGCGAACCCGGCGACGCTAAACTGGTCGAACTGCCGGTGGCGACCGCGCCGCTGATTAAGCTCCCGGCGGGCAGCGGGATCGCGCTGCGCATGTTCGGCTACCAGTGGACCATGACCGCGCTGCGCTATCACATCCGGCAGGGCGACACGGCCATGTACTTTCACCCCTATGAACTGGGGCAGCGACCGCCGCTGGAAGGCGGCTCCTGGCTCAAGCGGCAGTTGTTCCTGCGGCATATCGGCCCCTGGATGCTGCACAGCGTCGAGCGGATGCTGCGGCATTTTGATGGCCGCATCATCACGGCACGAATGGCAGCGGAGACGGTGCTGGCGGGGTAAAATACACTCAACCCTCTGCGTGCGTATCAGGGCAGGGTTCGGCACAGCAGTGCTGTGCCCCTACAATTCCCATGTGTTTTTGCGCAACAGAAATGAGATGAAATTATGGCACCATTTAACGGCTTAAATATGAGTTTGGGCAATCTCTCGCTGCTTTCGAATGCGCAGACGCGCTCGATCAGCGCGGAGAACTTCAGCGGGGCGAAGGGTCAGGGCGGCATGGCGACCGAAGGCACCGGCTCGAACGCGGCGCGCGACCTGGGCCAGGGTTGGAAGGTCTCGCCCTGCATCAATGTGCCGCCGCAGGCGACGGTGACTCTGGCGGAAATCGACGGTCCCGGCGCGATCCAGCACATCTGGATGACCGTGCATCCGCAGCACTGGCGCAGGCTGATTCTGCGCATGTACTGGGACGGCGAGGACACGCCTTCGGTCGAGGTCCCGTTGGGCGATTTCTTCTGCAACGGCTGGTGCGAGCGCTGCAATGTCAGTTCGCTGGCGGTGGCGGTCAACCCGGCGGGCGGCTTCAATTGCTACTGGGAGATGCCCTTCCGCAAGCAGGCCCGCATCACGTTGGAGAACCTGGCCGACGAGGAGATACTCGGCTTTCTTCTACCAGATCACCTACACCCTGACCGAGGTTCCGGCGGAGGCAGCCTACTTCCATGCGCAGTGGCGGCGCAGCAATCCGCTGCCCTATAAGACGGATCATACGCTGGTGGACGGTCCAGCGGCCAGGGCCACTACGTCGGCACCTACATCGCCTGGGGTGTGAACAACAACGGCTGGTGGGGCGAGGGCGAGATCAAGTTCTATATGGACGGCGATGCGGACTGGCCGACGATCTGCGGCACGGGCACCGAAGATTACTTCGGCGGGGCCTGGGATTTCGAGCATCCGCAGGGGCAGTATGGCGTGTTCTCGTCGCCTTACTCTGGCCTGCCGCAGGTGATTCAACCGGATGGACTCTATCGCAGCCAGCAGCGATTCGGCATGTACCGCTGGCACATTATGGACCCGATCCGCTTCCAGCAGGATCTGCGCGTGACGATTCAGGCGCTGGGCTGGCGCGGCTGGACGCGGGTATCTGCCGCTTCAGGACGACATCGCCTCGACCGTCTTCTGGTATCAGGCCGAGCCGCACGGCGCTTTCCCGGCGCTGCCGTCCTACGAAGGGCTGGAGGTTATTTGATAGGTCAGATCAAGTCCAGACTGGTAATGTATTGGAACAAAAAGAATAGATCGCTGTGACTATGCTCGTCTCAAGGAGGGCTTATGCCTCGTTCAAGTCTGGCTATCGCACTCAGTATCTTGCTGTCCCTCGCCTCGGTTCATCTACTCTTCGGCCAGGATGACACACACGGGCTGTGGGCTGCCTATTACAACAACCGCGATTTCTCCGGCCCGGCTGTCACTCGTATTGATCCGCAAATCAATTTTGACTGGGGTTATGACAGTCCGGATCCGGCGATCGGCGCGGATAATTTTTCTGTCCGCTGGGTCGGTCAGATTGAAGCCCTGTACACGGAAACCTACACGTTTACCACCAATGCTGATAATGGTATTCGCCTGTGGATTGACCGCCAACTGATCGTCGATGACTGGTCGGATCACCCTCTAAGGGAGGCCAGTGGCAGGATCAATCTGAATGCAGGGCAGCGCTACGTTATTCAGGTCGAATACTATGAAGCTGACGGTGGAGCGATTGCTGAGATTTACTGGTCCAGCGCCAGTCAGGCGAAGGAAATTATCCCGGGTGAGCAGCTTTACCTGGGCGATCTCACGGAAGACGATGTGCTTGCACCGCTGCCCACAGCTACGCCCGTAAGCTACAGTATCGCCGCGACCAATCGGGTCAATGCGCGGTCCTGCCCGCAGTTGGACTGTGAAGTGCAGGCTGTGATTGCGCCAAATACGCAGATTTCGGTGTTCGATGTGGTCGAGGGCGATACCGTGTCCGATAACGATCAATGGCTGCGGGTGATCTACAATGGTGAACTGGTGTACGTTCACAGCTCCCTGGCCGAGCAGATCGCTGCACCGACCGCCACCACGACGATAGATGCGAATAATCCAGTGATCTACACCGTCCAAAATGAGCAGCAGGTCAACATGCGGGCCTGCGCCGCAATGCGCTGTGAGGTGGTCGCAGTCGTCAGTCCAGGCGATTCACTGGCTGTGGTGGACATCCGGGGCGATTGGTTGGCGGTACTGCTGCCAGATGGTCAAATCGGGTATATCGTCGCGGCACTGGCTCGGCCTGAGGCAACAGCTACCCCCGCTGCATAGCCGCTTATCAGGGGCCGGTATAGGGCGAAGGCGCGATTGGCTCCGGGCCGGAGGGGACATCGAGTGCAGGCACTGCGGGTTTCTCGCGCTCGCCGCTGCGCACGACGGCGAAACGGTCCTTCAGGCGCAGGATGGGCTTCTCGAATTTCTCGTAGGACAGGGCCGAAATGGCGATCAGGGCGCTGATGGCGATGGTATAGAGCACCAGGTTATAGACCAGCGGCGGCCAGTCCAGGGCGTTGGTGTAGCTCAGACCGACCATGGCGAGGAAGATCACCGTGTTGTGATACATGTAGAGGCCGAAGGACATGCGGCCCAGGTAATGCAGCACGGGGTGTTCCAGCTTGACGGTGCTGCGCGGGTTGGTCGCCACGTTGAGAATGAACAGGATGTAGAGCGTCGAAAGGCCCATGTTATAGAGCGGATTATCGCCGCCATCGAACCAGACAAAGTTGCCGATGATGAGCAGCAGCACGGCCTTTTCAACGACGGGATGGTAGATCAGGTTCAGGATGCGCTGCTTCTCGTGGAAAACGAGATAGGCCCCGATGCCGCCGATTGCCATTGCCTCGATGCGCAGGTTGGTCAGGAAACTGAAGAAATAGCGCACGAGCTGCGGAATGCTGTTGTTGACCACAATGGCCCGGTCGATGTGCATGACGACCAGCTTGAAGAGGATCACGCCGATCATGACCGCCAGCGTATGGCGGGCGAATTTCTTCATGAGGTTGGGCCAGATCAGGTAGAACTGCTCCTCGATGCCGATGGTCCACATCTGTTGCAGACCGACGACATGATTCGCGCCGACAAATCCAGCCAGGTTGGGCACAAAGAACAGGAAAGGCCAGAGTTTAGGCCAGGGATCAGGATACAACTGGACGTAATAGCCCTGCCAGCCGATCAGGTTGACGATGAGCGGCAGCACGACGAATCCAATGAAGACCAGCAGGTAATACAGCGGCCAGATGCGCAGAAAACGGCGAATGTAGAACTTGCGCACGCTGATAGTGTGGGTGCGTTCGTGCTCGGCCAGCAGCAGATAGGTGATCAGGAAGCCGCTGAGGACGAAAAAGAGCGTAATGGCGTCGCTGCCTTTGAGGGCGAAGGTCGTGAGGAAGAAATCCGGCTGGGTAATCTTGAACTGGTTCTTGTAGAACTCGATATGGTTCATCACCACCGACAGCGCGGCCAAGGTGCGCAGGCCATAGAGACCGGGGAAGTAGATGTTCTTGCGGGCCATGCCATCTAAGTCCTTCTAGGGTAACGCCGGGCGCTATCTTACTGAACAATCGAGTGCTACGCAATGCGCCTCTGCTGAACAAAACGAGACATATGCTCACCCTTGAATAGAACATCAGTGCTAGTCTAAGTCTGTAGCAGCGCCTCCGGGCCGGACAAAGCAGGTTGTGTCCCTACGTTGACAATGGCTGCCGGGTAGTAGATCGCCGCGCTCACGGGCGAACGGTCGGGGAGGCTTCGCGGCCTGCATGATTGCCCGCGTCTGCACCACGAGAGCCAAGCGCGTGTGGATGGGCTGAGGCAATCAAAGGGTAAAAGTTGATCTCGTCCCCCGGCTTTATGGCTTATGGTGGTTGTGGAGCCGGGGGCCGGGTTGGTCGAAGCAGATCGGGCTGTCTGTTTGCCTTCTTAAAGGGCGCTCGACGGGATGTCGTCTAAAATGAAGATGGCGGACGAGACCTGTTCGCGTTCCGGCATGAGGAAGGACTATGACATGCGCAAGCGATTCACTCCGATCCTGCTCACAGGTTGCCTCCTGCTGCTGTTGTGGACAGCGGTCAGCGCCGGATATGCGGCTTCTGGCCCATTGACCTGGCAAGTGGTCAGCACCGCTACCGCCGTGCCGACTTATGTGCCAAGCGAAAGCGCCGATGATCTCAACCGCGAAATCGTCTACACAGCGGCCTTCCTGACGGATGAGAAGCACCTGGCAGTGCGCCGTGAAGCCGGGGATGGCGAGGCTGTCGAGCTAATCGGCAGCCTGGACAATGGCGACCGTGTCGAGCTAACAGGCGCATCGACGGTCGTGGCGGGCAAGACCTGGGTCCCGATTCGTTATGAAGACGGGGGCGGATGGGTGGAACGCGAGTCGCTTGTCGGCACTCTCGATCCCGCCTTGTTTTGCATCGATCCGCGCCCGGAGGCATTGATCGCCTCGTTTCAGGATACGCTGCGCCGCCGAGATGGGGCTGCGCTGGTCGAGATTGTTTCGCCACGCGGCCTGTACATGAGCATCGGCGGCGGGCATTCAATCTTCCTGGAGCCAGATGAGATCACGGGGTTCTTTGACGATGCTCTGCCGCGCAACTGGGGCAACAACGGCTACAGCGGTATCGATTTTATCGGCTCGCTGGCTGAAGATGTCACCCCATCGCTGATCGACGATTTTTCGAGCCAAAATCTCACGATGGCCTGCAATGATAACCAGGACGGCCTCTCGAACAGAAGCGTTCTCTACGCCTTGCAGATCGCGGGCTACGACATTACTGATTTTTATTCGGTGATGCGTCCGGGCCAGGCACTCGATTGGCGTGCCTGGGGGCTGGCTATCGAATACTGGGAGGATCAGCCCAGACTCATGGGCCTGTCCGGCTATGGCTGGACCCCCTGAGCCGGTACTTTACTGGTTCACTTCCGCCTGCTCAAGGCCGAATTTTTCCTTCATCCGGGCGATCATTCGCCTGATAATCTGCAAAACCGACCCGGTGATTCCGCGCGAATTACCACTCACCTGACACGTCGCACAGGCGGTTGTGCGTCAGGCTGACTGCTAGCCAGGATTTAAAGGGGACACATATGCAAAGCACATTGAAGACCATACGCCGAAGGGCGCGTGGGCGGCTACCTGATTGTCTGGGGCAGCCCGGCTCAACGCGACCTGCAAGGCGAGTATTTTACGCCGGAGACGGAGTTAGGGCTGGGCTGGTATGACCGGCGGCCCGCGCTCTACCATCACGGGCTGGATGGCGATCTGAAATCGCCAATGATCGGCACCATTGACAGGCTGGTGGCGGATGAAACCGGCGTGTGGGCCGAGGCGCAGTTGGACCTGCGGCACCGCTATGTGCGGGCCATTCAGCGGCTGGTGGAGCGCGGCATTCTGGGCTGGTCATCGGGCAGCCTGCCGCATCTGGTCGAGGTCGCAGACGACGGGCGGATCAAACGCTGGCCCATCGTCGAAGGCAGCCTGACCCCGGCCCCGGCAGAACCGCGCCAGACAGATGTCCAGACGATCAAGAGCGCGTATTCGGCGCTGGGGCTGGATGTGGCGCGCTTGGACATCGAAAACGAGGCGGGCGACGCAAGCATCGCCCCTACAGTCGCATTGGGACAACGGGCACTCGAACGCTATCGCGCGCCGGAGTTCCAACGCAAAGGAGTT
Source organism: uncultured Chloroflexia bacterium (assembly GCA_963772595.1). Classification (GTDB taxonomy): domain Bacteria; phylum Chloroflexota; class Anaerolineae; order Aggregatilineales; family Phototrophicaceae; genus CAVYXZ01. The sequence continues at coordinate 133,893 of CAVYXZ010000009.1, forward strand.
GTAACGATGCAAGACGAAACAAACACATTGGACCTGCCGCGCAAACGCCTGCCACTGGCGAGCGCTGAGGATGCGGTCAAACACATCCAGGTGGGCAGTCCCTATGACACGCTGGATGCGATGGACCTGCTGCATGGCTATATGCTGCTGCGCTCGGCCAAGCATTTTCACGGCGTCAGCGAGCGCTATGCCAACGCGCTGGCGCACAAGGTCCGGCAGGCCGGACTGAGCGCGGTCAAATCCGACGAACTCAGCTACAGCACACAGGCCAGCTTCGGCGACGAATGGGTGCCGGACCTGTGGAGCGCGCAGATCTGGCAGCGGGCGCGGCTGGAAAACGTGATTCTGCCGCTGTTCCAGTCGGTGGAGATGCCGTCGAATCCCGTTCGAGCTGCCGATTTAGGGCGCGGACCCGACGGTCTACTTCGTGCCGGAGACGAGCGACGAGGATCAGCTGACGCTGGGGGCGGGCAATGCCATCCCCGACAGCAAGATCGGCAGCGGCAAAGTCAGTTGGCGGCCAAAAAGCTGGCGCTGCGGGTGGGCTTCAGTTCGGAACTGGTCGAGGACGCGGTCGTGCCGGTGCTGAACATCTACCGCGAACAGGCGGTGCGGGCCATCACGGACAGCATCGACTACGTGCTGCTCAACGGCGACACGGCCACGCAGCGGCAACATCAACAAGAACGGCGGCACGCCGGACGCGACCGACCGCTACATGGCTTTCAACGGGCTGCGCAAGCTGCCGCTGGTGACGAACACGGCCAACGCGTCAGGACGCGGCCGGTGCGCCGACTCTGGCGCTGCTGCGGCAGACGCGCTTCAAGATGGCGGCCAAGTATGCCGCGCGGCCGAGCGATCTGGCCTGGATCGTCGATGGCGGGACCTACGCCAAGTTCCTGGGCATGGCCGAGTTCCTGACGATGGAGAAGGCCGGGTCGCTGGCAACGGCGATGACGGGGCAGATCGGCTTTGCCGACGGCGTGCCGGTGATCGTCAGCGCGGAGATGCCGCTGACGGACGGGGCCGACGGCAAGGTCAGCACCACGACCGAGGACAATACCAAAGGCACGGCGCTGTGCGTCTATCGTCCGGGCTGGTTTGTGGGCTACCGCCGCCGCATCGCGGTCAGCGTGGATTACCTGCCCTACTACGACGCTTACCAACTGACGGCGACGGTGCGGCTGGCCTTCGTCAACTTCGATAACGAGGTGGCCGCCGCGCTGTATAACGTGACGGTGTAGGAACAACAATTTCTTTGTAGCGGACACGGCGTGCCGTGTCCCTACATTTACAGATTGAGGCGTTCGATGAGGGATTGGGTCAGCTTGCGAAGGGCTTCGCTATCCGACAGGTCGGATGGCAGGCGTTTTTTCACGTCGTGGACCGTGATCCCGACCAGACGTTCATCATCACCCATGGTAAAGCGCCGCATCACACCGGGTATATCGGGCACGTCTTCATAGAAGGTCGCGCCTGTGACGGGTTCGAAGAGGACATAGAGCATGTCCTGGAGGGTATCGTAGTCGTAGGTGATGGATTCTGTCATTTATCACATGCTGCTGCATAGCTCAACCTGCCTTAGAATAGATCAAATGCTGAGGAGGCGATTCCAAAATATCTCGCGCCTCATTTCGGTGAAACGCGCAGGATGAACCGCAAAACACTTGCTCTGCGTATACACGAAAAGTCTTTCGCTGCGTTCTTGTTTCAGGTATCGGGCAACATCTTTGAGCAGGTAATTGTCGCGGGGTTCGAAACGGCCTTTGACCTCGACCCAGGTTTTCAAATCGGGTAAGTAGAAATCCACCAGATAGTTACCTTCGCCGAGGCGCTCAGATTTATAAACCCATCGAAGACCGCGGGATTCCAATTCGGTGGCAAAGCGGATTTCCAATTGTGAGCGAAACTGCACCCCTTTGAATACACCGGGAATAGCGCCAGGACGCCGCCCAGCGCCTGTTTGTTGTACAGGAGGTACAGTATCGTTAGTCTCACGTTTTGCTGCCTGCTGCTGCAACTTTTCTTCTAGCTTTTGTCGTTGGCGTTCCTCAATCGCCGCCCTTTTTCGTCGCTTGTTGTGGCGATCAACGAGTTTGTTATCGCGCCAACGCGGATGAAAACCCTCACAGCGCCATTGCATGGCAAGGGTCTCCACTGGTTCAGTATTCAAGAGAATCAGCAGTTGATCAACCAGGGTTGTAACAACAGCTAAATATTGTTGACCATCCTCGGTCGGAACTATCCAGTTTCTCAAGTAACCCGGATTGACCAGATTTTTACTCAATATGTTACGATCATGCTTGCGCATTCTCTGCTTACTCATGGTACCGGGTTTCATTGGAGCGCTAATAGGTCTCAGCACCTTAAGTTGCTGATACTGACTACGGCGAAGCGTTTTCCGTGTGAAGTGAAAGATAATCGTGTCCGAGTTGAGATACAAAGGGTACCATTTTTCGTTATTGACATTTAGTTTTACGGGATAGTTGTTAAGATCAAGTTCTCTACAGGAGATATGTAATGCTGCGTCCGTTAGTTGGCTCACCAGATCAGCTATTCCTAGCACACGATTTTTGATGTCAATGAGATGCTGCGCTTTGTCAGGCAGCTCAAAGTAGGTCTTGTAGATGTCATCCCGTGAGAGTGTAGTCAGATCAGGCGAATCGGTAAACGTAAACGTGAGTTTCATGCGCTAGGGTACCAAACCGAATATTGTACAAACTTGTTATAAGCATACAGCATGTGGCATCTTCTTCCCGGCCCATTGCGTCTCCGCCCCAAAATCCGCTATGATCGAGGTATGAGCGATGTGACCCAATCGATGCTGGATGAAACCACAGAGTCAGTGACGGATGACGAGCCGACGCTGCGCAGTGTGCGGCACGTGCTGATTCTGGCGGCGGTGAGCCAACTGACTTACCCGATCACCGAGAGCGGCAGCCTGCTGGCGAATTCGCTGTGGCAGTTGACCGTGCTGGGCCTGATGATCGCCGGGATTTAACTGGTGCCGCGCCGGACCTGGAGCCGCCGGGCGATGATCGTCATCACCGCCATCTGGGTCATCGTCACCGTGACCTACAGCTTCAATCAGACGGCGGTGGGAGTCCTGTTCATCGGCTACTTTGCCTATGGCGCGGTCTATCTGCTGATGGTCAAGGTGCTGCTGCACGTCATCTTCACAGCGCAGGAGGTGGACCGCGAGGTGCTGTTCGCGGCCAGCGCGGCCTATTTGCTGATCGGCGGGGCGTACACGACGATGTTCGGCGCGGTCGAGATGTTAACCTTTTTGCAGACCGGCGGCGCTCATGCCTTTACCGGGGCGGCCCTGCAAAGCGGTGTGTTGATCCCCTGGCAGGATTTCGTCTACTTCAGCTATGTGACTCTGACCTCGCTGGGCTACGGCGATCTGTCCCCGGCGACCATGATGGCACGGGCGCTGGCGATCAGCGAGGCGGTCATCGGCGTGCTGTACGTGACGATCATCATGGCGCGATTGGTCAGCCTCTACGTCACGCGCGAGCAGGGGCGGGCTTAGAATCTATCCCCGGATACTCTTTGAACCCTGATGGCAGTATTATCCTTTCTTGCTTTACCTCACCCCCCAACCCCCTCTCCATACATGGCGAGGGGGAGAAAACCGGCTTGCGGTGTAGTCACCAATCCTGTCCTTCATCCGATTTGAGTGGAGGCCTGAGGAGTGCGGAACCGATCACATGTTAACGGCTGCTGATTTATTGATGATGGTTGTTTAGTCGAAGTCGTAGTCCAGGGTGAGCGGGTAGCGTTCCTGATGGCCGACCAGTTCGACCTCAGCCTGGCCGCGCAGCCCGGCGAGTTCACCGGTGGCGGAGCCGGGGACGACGGTCAATGTGGCGCGGACCGGTTCAAAGGTGCCGACGTGCTGGACATCGAAGCTGCCGGAGCGCCCGCCCAGGGTGCCGGTGATGTGTTCGATGCCGACGAAGCTGCCAGGACCGTCCTCGGTGTAGCTCATGAGGTAGTGCAGGGTGCTCTCACCGACCAGATCGCCCTCGTAGTTGTAGCCGACGACGCTGTGGGTGCGTTTCGCGCCTTTGATCTCGCTGCCCGGCTGGCCCTCCCAGGTTTTCTCATCCCAACTTGTGACTGCAAAGCTCGCTTTTGCCTGTGTCATCGGGATTGCTCCTTATGTTGATCGCAAGGGGTTGATTATAGCAGGATTAGAACGCATGTGCTAGCTAATGAGTCGACAACAAAGGGCACAATATGCCGTGCCCCTACGGATGCGACCCGCTATCGTGACTGACGGTGCGGACGGTAGTACGTCAAGGCGTGACGTTCGGCGGCCAGCTCGACGATGCGACCGATCAACTGCTCATAGCTCCAGCCGAGGGCGGTGGCTTCGATGCAGATGTCGCTGTAACCGGGGTTGAGGCCGGGCAGCGGGTTGATCTCCAGGATGTAGGGCCGGTTGCCGTCGTTTTGGTCCAGCCGGAAATCGACACGGGCCACGTCTTTGCAGCCCAGGACGCGGAAGACGGCGGCGGTCAGCAGGTTCAACTGGTAGACGGTCTCTGGCTCCAGGTCCGCCGGGCAGAGATAGTAATCTTCCTCGGCGTATTCGGTTTTCATGCGGTTGGTGTACAGCCCCGCCTCGGTCTCGGCGAAGACACCGGTATTGATCTCCAGCGCCGGGAAGAAGGTCAGTTCGTCGGGCAATACGTTGGGCGCAGTGCGCTCGTTGAGCCGCCGGGCGGCGCTGGGTCGCAGATTGCCGATGACGCCGACCGTCACCTCACGGCCCTCGATGTAGCGCTCGCAGAGGATGGGTTCGTTGTAGCGTGCGATCTGCGCTGTCACCTGCTGGCGCAGTTCGTCCACTGTGCGGACGATGCTGCTGGCGCTGACGCCCATGCCGGTGCCTTCGCGGCTGGGCTTGATGAAGAGTGGGAAGCGCAGTTCACCGGAATCGTCAAGCAGGTCCTCATCGACGGGGTCATCGGCGCGGCCAAAGACCTGGAACTCCGGCGTCGGCAGGCCGTGATACCACAGCAGGCGCTTGGTCATGGGCTTATCGAGCGACAGGGCCAGACGTCATCACTTCGCTGCCGGTGTAGGGAATGCGCAGCATCTCCAGGATGGCGGGAATCTGCGATTCGCGGCCATTGCCGAAGTGCCCCTCGGCGATGTTGAAGCAGAGATCCGGCTTGTAGGCCATCAGCCGCTCGATCAGGTTGTAGGGCGGCAGGATGCTGGCCTCGAAGAACTCGGCTTCGTGGCCGTTGGCTTCCAGCGCATCGAATCAGCGCTTTGGTCGTCTTGGGGCTGTCGAGATCGTCCCACTGGTCCGGCGAAATACCTTCCCAGTGGGGCGCGTTCTTTTTGAGATTGGCGAGTACGGCGATGCGCATCGTTCAGCCTTTCGTTGCGCGCCATTGCGTGTGATGCCGCTGCCACTTGGCGCTGTCGCTGTTGAGGCGGTGCGACCTGCCGCTGCGCGCATGGAGCGTATCGAAGCCTTCCGGTTTGATGGCGTCGGCCTCGCCGGTGAGCAGCCCCAGGATGCCGGACTGCCCCACTTCGCGGCGGCGGACGCTCTGGCGATCCAGATGGTCGATCATGTGCGGATCGTAATCGGTCGGCTCGTCGTAAGTGGTGATGTAGCCTTCGTAGTTGCGCAGGACGACCTTGCCGGGAGCCTGGCTGATGAGGTACTGCGGCATGACCGGAATCTTGCCGCCGCCGCCGGGCGCATCGACCACATAGGTCGGCACCGCGTAGCCGCTGGTGTGGCCGCGCAGACCCTCGATGATCTCGATGCCTTTGGAGACGGTCGTGCGGAAGTGGCCCGCGCCCTCGACCAGATCGCACTGGTAGAGGTAGTAAGGGCGCACGCGGTTGCGCACCAGTTTATGCACCAGCTCGCGCTGGATGTTGACGCTGTCGTTGATCCCGGCCAGCAGCACGCTCTGGTTGCCCAGCGGGATCCCGGCATCGGCCAGTTTCGCCAGGGCGCGGCTGAGTTCGGGCGTGATCTCTTTGGGGTGGTTGACATGGATGTTCATCCACAGGGGATGATACTGGCGCAGCATGTCGCAGAGGCCATCGGTGATGCGCTGCGGCAGGAAGACCGGCACGCGGGTGCCGATGCGGATAATCTCGATATGTTCGATGGCGCGCAGGCTGGCGAGCACGTATTCCAGCATCCTGGGCGCAATGGTGAGCGGATCGCCGCCGCTGAGCAGCACATCGCGCACCTGAGTCGCCCCGCGCAGATAGTCTAGCTGCTGTTCGAACTCGGTCTTGCTGAAGGTCATGGCCGGATTGCCGACGATGCGGCTGCGGGTGCAGTAGCGGCAGTAGCTGGCGCACTGGGTGGTGAGCAGCATCAGCACGCGGTCCGGGTAGCGGTGGACCAGACCGGGCACGGGGCTGTGTTTATCCTCGGCCAGGCTGTCTTCCATCATGCCTTCGAAAGCTTGCAATTCGCGGCCCAGCGGGATCACCTGCCGCCGGATGGGACAAAAGGGATCGTCAGGGTCCATCAGGCTGGCAAAATAGGGCGTGACATCCACGCGAAATTTGTCTTCAGCGGAAAGGCCCTGGATTTCTTCGGGTGTCAGGTTGATGACCTGGGCCAGATCGGCCAGGCTGTTGAGACGGTGAGAAAGCTGCCAGCGCCAGTCGTCCCACTGGTGATCGGGGACATCAGCCCACAGCGCCGGACGGGTCGTGCGGGGGAAGTCTTGAACGCGGTCAAGAAACAAATGGGGGGGTTCGGAATCGTCTTCCTGGTCCATGTCTTGCGGGATGGTCTTGAGCATCGGATCGGGTCCCATAAAAAGAGGCCAACCCCAGGGATTGACCTGCACGAACGTATGTTTTCTCGCACAGATAATTATAGTGCAAATTTATCAGAAATGTACAAGTTTTTTGGGGACAAGTGCCTATTTTTGCCCCGATTTGTGGACTATCTTTACTTCGTCACCTGCTCAGCCGTGACGGCGTTCTTGCACTGACCGGTGCGCTCGAATTCGGTGATGTTGGCGAGGGTCGTCTCGGCGATGGCAGTGATGGCATGGCGCGTGAAAAAGGCCTGATGCCCGGTGATGAGGACGTTGGGGAAAGTCAGCAGGCGGGCGAAGACGTCGTCCTGGATAATCTGGCTGGAGAGGTCCTCGAAGAACAGGTCGCCCTCTTCCTCATAGACATCCAGGCCCAGGTAGCCGATCTGCCCTGCTTTGAGGCCCTCGATGGCCGCACTGGTATCGACCAGCGCGCCCCGGCTGGTGTTGATGAGCATAACACCGGGTTTCATGCGGGCGATGGCTGCCGCGTCGATGAGGTGATAAGTCTCCGGGGTGAGCGGGGAGTGCAGACTGATGATGTCGGATTGGGCGAACAGGTCCGGCAGGTCCACGTAGCGCAAATCCAGGGCCGCTGCCGCCGGGTTGGGATAAGGATCATAGCCGAGCAAGCGGCAGCCGAAACCGTGCATGATACGCGCCACCTCGATGCCGATCTTGCCGGTGCCGATAATGCCAACGGTCAGGCCGTGGATGTCGAAGCCCAGTAAGCCTTCAAGCTCGAAATTGCCCTCGCGGACGCGGTTGTGCGCCCGGTGAGTCTTACGGTTGAGCGTCAGCATCAGGGCGATGGTGTGCTCGGCGACAGCGTGCGGTGAATAAGCTGGGACGCGCACGACGGTGATGCCCAACGAAGCAGCGGCGTCAAGATCGACATGGTTATAGCCCGCGCTGCGCAGCGCCAGCAGTCGTGTGCCACCCCGCGCCAGAATCTCAAGCGTCTCTGCCCCGGCCTGATCGTTAACGAAGATACAGACCGCCGGGTAATCGACCCCTAGCAGCGCCGTCTGGTGATTCAGGTGTGTATCGAAATAGACCAGATCGTGCCCGACATTGGCCGCGTCAAAAGCCGCCTTCTCATAGGCTTTGCTGCTGAACAGCGCGACGCGCATGACTATTAAATCATGACCGGGACGCTGAGCCGGTTCATCTCGACGAAGAAGGCGTCCCGTTCCTGGTTCATCTGGTTGAAGGCGCGCTGCTTGGCCGGGGTATCGTGGCTCAGGATGGCCTGATAGAAGGCAATCGCGCCATCGACGCTGCTGTAGAGATGTCCGGCAGCGGTCTGCACACAATCAGGCAACGTGACCTCGACCTTGCGCCGGATGTCCTGAAGCTGGAAGATCACATTACGGGTCTCCTGATCCTGCCCTGTGTCCATCGTGACGTCGGCGGTCAGGTTCAGGTACTCGTTGATCGTATCGGCCAGACCTGTGTACCAGATCTCGGCTCCGCAGGCGTTGAGCGTGGTCTCGACGCCGAACTGGTCAGCCAGTTGGCTATCTACCTGGGTGAATGTAGCGTCTGCAATGCCCCATTCTGAGCGCGCCTGATCCGGGAAATTATTGATCTGGTTGGTCAGGCCGTTGTCGAAAGACTGCATTCCGCCCACGATCAAATCACGGATCTGGCTGAGACAGCCCGGCGTGTCTGCGGCTTCGAACTCGCTGCGCAGCGCGCGCAGGTCGGTCAGGGTCGTGCTGTAATCGAAATCTTTCCCAGCGGCGAACGCGCCATCGACCTGCATCTTCAGGTAGCGAACCCGATTAAGCGTGGGGCGGTTGGTATCGTACCAGGTCTGCGCCTCTTGTTGGGTGCAGACTTCTGAGGGCGTGGCGGTCTCAGTCGCTGCCTGCGCCACCGCCGTCGGGACCGCTGCCTGCACGTTGAGCAGTGAGGCCGCCAGCCAGCCTTCCTGACCGCTGCTGAGACGCACCTGATACCAGCTTGCATCGTCGTTACTGCCGATGACCTCGACCTGGGTGCCGGGAACCAGCGCGACGATAGCGGCGCTGTTGATGTCCGGGGCGCTGCGCACGTTGACGTTTTCGGTCGCGTTGACGATCGCCGGGACCAGAGTCGGGCTGGGCAGGGGCGAAGGAGTCGCGGTCGCGTTAGCGGCTGCAATGGCAACCGCCGTCTCGGTGATGCGCAACTGCCCCTGCTCGACACGAGTCGAGGCGGTCAGCATCACCAGCAGGGCGATGAGACCAGAGGTCACGAGGACGCTGACGATGATAGTGAATAAACTACCCAGCAGTCGCGCCAGCAAGCCGCCGCCGGAACGTTTCCGAGGCTGCTGCTTGTCCAGTTGGGCCAGCCACTGGCGCGCGCGTGGATGATCGACGGTAAGGAGGATCGCGCGCGCTTCATCGTACTGCTTGCGCTCAATGAGGTCGCGTGCCTGCCGCATCTTGGCCTTGGACATCTTCCGGGACTCCAGTTGACTGTTGTCTATACCCTAATGATAAACAATTACGGCCATGCTGCCAACGCAGAGCGCGCCTCAACTATCCCCGTGCGCAGGCTTGTACTACAATGCATAGGTATCTGCTCGCGTGGGATTGAGCAGACATTGGGCATGATGGTTTGGAGTACGAGCTATGCAGCGCATCCTGTGGCTGAGCGTAGTCCTGTTGATTCTGGCCTCCTGTAACGGCAGCGGCACGCAGACAGGCAGCAGCACTTTTGCCGACAGCAGCGTCGTTACCTGGGACCGCGACCCGCAGACGGTGGTCTTCCGCACCGAGGTGGTCGGCGGTACCGACGCGGATTCCCCGCTGGCGCGCAACAGCATCCCCCTTTGTACCATCTACGGCGATAATCGCATTGTCTGGACTAACGATCTGGGCGATTACAACGTACAGGTGCTGTGGGATCAGTTGAGCGACCAGCAGATCCAGGATTTCATCTCCTTTTTGACCATCTCACAGTTGATCTTCAATTACGATGCCGGACGCGATTTGCAGATTCCAGGGCCGATTCAGCCGGTGGTAGAGGTCATCACGATCAACGTCAATGGCCGCGAACACCAGACGGATTCTTACTCCAGCACGCCCTGGCCGCCAGATTATTTCGAGACGATTGCCGATTTCTGCACGCAGGTCAGCCGTGCTCCGGTATTGTATGAGCCGACCGGCGGCTGGCTGACGGTCGAGCAGGTGGATTACGATTCGAACCGGCCTTTGCAGGTCTGGAACAGCGAGACGACCGGCCTGGACTTCACAGAGGTGGCGGCATCGGGCAAGCCGCTGTGGCTGACTGGGCCGAATCTGCGCATCCTGTGGAACATGCTGCGGACCTCCTCGCCCACGACGCTGTATATTGACCCGGATGGCAGCGCCTTCAACGTCATTCTAGAAGTGCCGGGCGTGCATCCGAGCGCCGCCCCCGCGCCGGAGTCCTGATTAGGCCATTAGCCTTCAGCGATTAGCTTTTAGCTGCCGGCGAGGCTGGTGGCTCACATCCTTGAGAAGCGCCCGGATAGGCGCATGCTTGTGTATAGGCTAAAAGCTGATTTAGGAATGCGTTAGGCCCACTGCGGATAATGGGCAGCGTAATCATTCACGTAAGGGAGCGACATTATTATGAAGGTACTCGTTACCGGCGGCGCGGGCTATATCGGAAGCCACGTCGTCGATCAACTGGTGGATCGCGGCTACGAGGTCGTGGTCTACGATAATCTCTACACCGGCCACGCGGAAGCGGTCCACAAGGACGCGCTGTTCATCAAAGGCGATCTGCTGGACAAGGCGATGCTGGCGCAGGTATTCAAGGGGCATCAATTCGAGGGCATTCTGCATTTCGCGTCGCACACGCTGGTGGGCGAAAGCATGGAGAAGCCCTGGCTGTATTTACGCGATAACGTGGTGGCAGCCAGTAATCTGCTGGAAGAGGCGGCGGCGCAGGGCGTCAAGCGCTTCATCCTCTCCTCGACGGCTAACCTGTTTGACGACCCGGAACACATGCCCATTGTGGCCGAGGAACGCATCGTGCCGGGCAGCCCTTACGGCGAAAGCAAGTACATGATCGAGCGCCAGTTGTACTGGATGGATCGCATCTACGGCATGGCCTCCTGCTGCCTGCGTTACTTCAATGCCAGCGGGGCGCATCCCAGCGGGCGCATCGGCGAGGATCACACGCCGGAGTATCACCTGATCCCGATCATTTTGCAGGTGGCACTGGGCCAGCGCGACAAGCTGACCATCTTTGGCGAGGATTACAACACGCCAGACGGCACCTGCATCCGCGATTATATCCATGTCATGGACCTGGCTGACGCGCATATCCTGGCGCTGGAGGCGCTGGCGGATGGCAAGAGCCGCAAGTATAACCTGGGCAACGGCAAGGGCTACTCGGTGCGTGAGGTGCTGGATATGGCCCAGCAGATCACCGGCAAGACGATCCAGGCCGAGGCTGGCGCGCGCCGCCCAGGCGACCCGGACATTCTGATCGCCGACAGCACGCGCATCACTGAAGAACTGGGCTGGTCGCCGGAGTTCAACACGCTGCCGCTGATTATCGAGACGGCCTGGAACTGGCATAAGACGCATCCGCAGGGCTACGCCGGGAAATAAGAACAAGGGCAAAGGCGCGAAGACGCGAAGAAAAGCAAGCTCAAGAAATCCGCCGCAGGGACGCAGAGATCGCGGCGAATCGCAGAGACATAAGTCAAGCGAGATGGTGTAGGGGCACAACCTGTTGTGCCCTTTTTTGCGCCAGGCCGTGGCGAGGCGAGAGGTCAAGATCACCGGATTCAACGCAAAGACGCGAAGCAGATCAAAAGCAAAAGCTCGACATGGAGACTCGCAGCACAGAACCAGTTTGCGCCGATTGGCCTATGGCCGAAGTATGCCTATCTCCTCTATGATGAATGGAACCCCAACAGATTGTTGGTCGTCTGTATCATGTGATAGGAGAGGATAGCATGTACAGAATCATTCGTTTTACCCTGACGGTAATGCTCGTGTTCGGCAGCAGCCTGCTGGCCCTGGCCCAGGACTCCGGCAGCACGATGAAGACGCTCTACGTTGGCCCTGAACTCGTGCCCTGCGAGGGGGACACGGCGCAGCGCTGTCTGCAAGTTAAAGAAAACCCGGACGATGCCTACACGCTGTTCTCCGGAAGCATCGAGGATTTCGAGTATGATCCGGGATTCGAGTATGAACTCCAGGTGGATGCCAGCGAGGTCGAGAATCCGCCTGCCGATGGCTCCGCGAGCTACTACACCCTGATCGAGATCGTCAGCCAGACGCGCGTGCTGCAAGGCAATATCTGGGTGCTGAGCCAGTACCGGGGTACTGATGGCGAGATGGTCGATACGCTGCCAGACCAGCAGGTGACGGCAGAGTTCGACGGCGAAAATCTGAGTGGCAGCGCGGGCTGCAACAGCTACAGTGGGCCATACACAGTGGACGGCAGCACAATGACCCTCGGCCCGATGATCTCGACCATGATGGCCTGCGCGCAGCAGTCGGTAATGGACCAGGAAGCGGCCTTCACCGGGCAGTTGGATCAGGTGGTCTCATACGACATCGTGGACGATCAACTGCAACTGAGCAACGCGGACGGCGAGGTTATCCTCAGTTTCCATGTCATGGGACCGCTGCCGCTGGTCGGGACGGCCTGGGTGCTGAACTCGGCGATGGTCGGCCAGGACGGCGCGGCCATTGTCAGCGAGGCCCAGATCACCGCCAGCTTCGACACTTCAGCTACGATGTCCGGGTCGAGCGGCTGCAATAGCTATACGTCTCCCTACGCCGCCAGTGATGGTCTGATGACGATTGGCCCGGTGGTCTCGACGCGCATGGCCTGTGCGCAGCCGGATGGCGTCATGGCGCAGGAATCGGCCTATCTGAACGCGCTGGACGAGGCCGCCTACTACGAGATTTACGGCGACACGCTGGATCTGCTCGACAGCGAAAGCAAGCTGCTGCTGAGCTATACGGGTCAGCAAAGCTGAAGATCCAGGGCACAGGCGTAGGATCTCCTCTATGATGAGAGAAGAATAGCAGACTGCCTGACGTCAATATAGCGTCATAGGAGAAGAAGCTATGACCCGACTCCTTCGCCCTGCCCTGATCTTGATGCTCCTGTGCGGGGGCAGTCTGTTGACGGTGGCCCAGGATTCCGGGGCTAATGTGCAGATGCTGTATGTGGGGCCTGAAAGCATCCCCTGCGAGGACGCTGCGCCGCAAAGCTGCCTGCAAGTCAAGACATCTCCAGACGAGTCCTACAGCCTGTTCTACGACGAGATCGAGGGTTTCGACTATAAACCGGGCTTTGAGTATACGCTCCAGGTCGAAGTTGACCCGGTCGAAAAGCCAGCGGCTGACTCATCGGGCCTGCACTACACGCTGCTGGAGACCCTGAGCAAGACGCGCGCCCTGCAAGGCAACATCTGGCTGCTGGTCAGCTACCTGGACGCGGAGGGCGAAATGGTGAATGCGATGAGCGAATCGCAGTTCACGCTTACCTTCAGCGATGAGCTTCTAACAGGCAATACCGGCTGCAATGCCTATTACGGCAACTATGCGCTGGAAGATCACAGTTTGCAGATCGATCAGGTGGTTTCTACGGAGGCAAGCTGCGAAGCAGAGGCTGTGATGCAGCAGGCGGCCTTCCTTTCCCGCCTTGACAGCGCAGCCAGCTACGCTTTTGATGGCGATCAATTGCAACTGCGCGATGCCGACGGCGCGCTGATTCTCAGCTTTGTTCCGCTGCAACCGGGGCCGCTGGTGGATACGAACTGGGTGCTGTTCACAAACATTCATGACAAGAGCGGGACGGGCATCCTGCTCTCCGGCACGGAGATCACGGCCCATTTCGACGACGAAGGCTATCTCAGTGGTTCGGCAGGCTGCAACACCTATTCCGCGCTCTATGCCGTCGATGATGCGCTCATGACGCTGGGACCGGTCGTCGTAACGCAAAAGACCTGCCCGCAGCCAGCAGGAGTCATGGACCAGGAATCAGCGTATCTGAGCGCGCTGAAAAACGTCATCTTCTATAGAATTGATGACACTATTCTGACTCTGATGGGTCAGGACCAGGAGCTGCTGTTGATTTTCATGACGCAGGATTGAGCGTTTACGCCGGAGGAGCCATGAGCGATACCTGGGACAGCGGCGACGCTTACGAGTTGTACATGGGCCGCTGGAGTCGGTCCGATTGCGGCGGATTTCGTGGGCGGCCTTGCGATTGAAGCCGGTCAGGATTGGCTGGATCTCGGCAGCGGGACCGGCGCGCTGGCGCGGACGGTTCTGGCGCTGGCGAATCCGGCGTCTATCTGGGGCGTGGACCCCTCGGCGGCCTTCGTCGCCCATGCCCGGCAGCAGGTGACGGACGACGCGCGCGCAGTTCAAGGTCGGCGACGCAGCGCAGGTCCCCTTTGAGGCGGCGCATTTCGATGTGGTCGTCTCCGGGCTGGCGCTGAACTTCATGCCGGTGGCGGCTGCCCTGGGCGAGATGCGGCGCGTGACCCGTCCTGGCGGGATTGTGGCGGCCTACGTCTGGGATTACGGCGGCAAAATGGAATGGCTGCGCTATTTCTGGGACGCGGCGGTCGCGCTGGACCCGGCGGCGCAGGCGCTGGACGAAGCGGTACGTTTTCCGCTGTGCCAACCGGAGCCGCTGCGCGAGGCTTTCCAGGCCGCGGGCTTTGCCGAGATTGCGGTCTACCCGGTCGATGTGCCCACCCATTTCGCCCATTTTGACGATTACTGGCGGCCCTTCCTGTGCCAGCAGTTCCCCGCGCCGCAGTATGTGGCCTCGCTGAGCGATGTGCAGCAGATGGCGCTGCGTGACGCCTTACAGGCTCGTCTGCCCATCCAGCCCGACGGCTCGATTGACCTCATCGCGCGGGCCTGGGCGGTGCGCGGGCAGCTCAGATAGGCATCTCGCGCAGCCAGCCGTCAATCATTGTCCGAAGCTGGGCCTGTTTGGCGCTGGATTCGGTCAGGCGGACTGCCGCGATGACTGGCAGCCAGGGGCGGACTTCGGCCCATTCGCTGCCGCTAAGGCGCAGGTAGTGACGCAGGAAGGTTCTGCGCAGCCAGGCCACGACCTGAGGATACAGCAGGCGCAGCAGTGGATTGGACAGCTCATCGCGGCGGTCCTCTGAGAGGATCAGATGACGCTGCGGGCAAGATCAGCGAGCGGATGGCCGCGCAGGGCATCCGGCCAGTCGATGATGACCGCGCCGCCGGGGTCGATCATGACATTGCGGAAGTGATAATCGCCGTGAACGACCGAATCGCCCTGCGGCAGGCGGCTCAAATGCGCGATCAGACGCGCTTTCACCGCATCGTCGAGGCCGGGCGCGTGCTGAATCCGCGCGGCGAAGACCTCGGCAGCGGCCTGAGGTCCACGTCAATGCGAGCACGGTGCAGAGCAGCCAGGGTCTCGGCCATCTGGCGCATGTAGACCGCGCCGCGCTAGGGGATGCTGTTGGAGCAGGGTATCGACCATCTCGCCGTAGACACGCGCATAGACGATGCCGCTGGCGTCCGTCGAACTCCAGCAGTTCATGTGCATCCGGCGTGCGAACTCCGGCGCTGGCGACGGCGTGCGCGTTCACATATTCGCGCTGGATCACGTCGGCGGGGAAATTCGGGTGAAAGAGCTTGAGGATGCGGTCGGCATCCCAGGCATAGACGTCCGCCGTCGCCCCCTGCGCAATCAATTCTCTGTCTGCAAGATTCATCGGCTTATCCATCAATCTGGTTTATTATACGTGCGCAGTAGCCGAAGTGTTCTATCTCAAGGGGGACCACCTATGCTGCAAGGGGAGAAAGTACTGCTGCGGGCGATCCAGCGCGAGGACCTGCCGCTGCTGAACCAGTTCAACAACGACCTGGCCGTCGAAGTGGCCGGGGGTGGCGATCCACCCATGCCGCAGGCGCTGGCCCGGCTGGAGGCGGACTACGAACGTGGCTGGTCGGACGGCGGGCGCGACGGCATCAGCTTCGCTATCGAAGCCGAGGGCCAACTGATCGGCTCCTGTGGCCTGTTCAACGTCGATGAAGTGGCGCGAACGGCGGAACTGGGCATCGGCATCGGCGACAAAACCTACTGGGGGCGCGGCTATGGGCGCGAGGCGATCCGTTTGCTGGTGGACTACGGTTTCCGGCATCATCGTCTGCACAAAGTCTGGCTGAAGGTCCATGCGCGCAACCAACGCGCGATCCGGGCCTATGCCGCCTGCGGTTTTGTCGAGGAGGGGCGGCAGCGCCAGCAGGTGTGGTCTGATGGGGCCTACGACGATCTGGTGCTGATGGGCGTATTGCGTGATGCGTGGACGACGCCTGCTTCTTAGCCTGCTGAAGCATCTGCGCGGCCTGATTCTGGCTTTCTTGATGCTGGTCGCCTACGGCATTTTCATCGCCCTGCCGATCAGTGTGGTGCTGTTGGGCATTATAATGGCTTCTGCACGCCAGGTATGCGATTTGTGTTTCTTTGCGTATGCGATGCAGAGCTACATCTTTACGATCATCGTGTCCTTGCCCATCTTTTTATTCTTCGTCTGGCGTCGGCAGCGCCGCAAAAGTCAGCGCAAAGAAACAGTATAAACAGGGCAATAGACGATACCTGGATTATCAGCGTCTTCGTGAGGCGATAAGTTTTCAGTTCATGCAGTGGCTCTAGCCAGCAGAAGTAGGGCTACTATAATCAGGCGAAAATCATGTTGAGTTAAGGACACGCCCTATGACTTCCCGTTTTGCATTGCAGGCTCAGGTGGATGATCTATACCAGCAGCCGCGCAAGCTGGCCTTCAAGGCCCGGACGCGCGTCGAGTTCGACCCCTGGCAGGCGGAACTGCGGGCCGAGGTTGTGGACCTGCTGGGCCTCAGCGGGCGCAGCGCACCTTCGAATCCCGCTGCCGAGAGAGTACAGGCTATCGACCGGGGCGATTACGTCGAGGAGAAATACGCGCTGGATGTGGGCGATGTCGTCCCAGCGCCGATGTACGTGCTGGTGCCCAAGACCGCGCCGCCCTACAAGGCGATTATGGCTTTTCACGGCCACGCGCCCAGCGTGCAGTATATGCTGGGTAACTACCCGGATGAGGCTATCGCCGCAGAACGGCTGTCAAAAGACGCCAATTACGCCCAGGCCCTGGCGCAGGCGGGCTATCTGGTTTGCGCGGTGGAGCAGCGCGGCTTCGGCGAACGGGTCAGCGATCAACGGATTCCGCCGGAAAATGAGAATACCTGCCGTCACCTTTCGTTCGAGTATCTGATGCAGGGGCGGACAATGGTGGGCGAGCGCTGCTGGGATGGCATGGTCGCCATCAGCTATATGTTGAACCGCCCGGATGTGGTGGCGGGGACGCTGGGGGCAACCGGCAATTCCGGCGGCGGCACGACGACGCTCTGGCTCTCCGCGATTGATGAGCGCATCACCACGCCGGTGGTCTCCTGCTATTTCTGCTCCTTCCATCATTCGATCCTGGGGATGCGTCACTGCGAATGCAATTACGTGCCGCGCATCCTCGATCTGGCCGAAATGGGCGACCTGGCGGCTTTGATCGCGCCGCGTCCACTGCGCATCATCGCCGGTGAGCAGGACCCGATCTTCCCGGCGGAGGGCGTGCGTCAGCAGTTCGAGACGCTCAAGCGGGCCTATGCGCTGTGGGATGCTGACGACAAGGTCTCGCTGACCTTCCATCCCGGTGAACACGCCTACAATATCCCGATGGCAAAAGCGTGGTTTGGAGCGTATTTATAATGGATGACGCAGTACGCGCGGCACTGGAACAGGACGAACTGGTCGATTTCACGACGACCGGGCGCGTGACCGGCAAGCCGCACCGGATCGAGATCAATCTGCATTATTTCAGCCCGGACGAAATTTACCTGACGGGCCTGCCCCGGCCCCGGCAGCGCGACTGGTATCGCAATCTGGTCGCCAAGCCGCAGATGACACTGCACCTCAAGCAGAGTACGCAGGCGGACCTGCCCGGTGACGGCCACGCCGATCACCGACCCGGTGCAGCGGCGCGCGGTCTTGACCCGGCTGCTGGAACAGATGAATCGCCCGCAGAGCGAGTTGGACGACTGGGTGGCGATGAGTCCGCTGGTGCAGTTGAGGCTGGATAGCATTTGAGGACAGCATCCATCCACAAGGGAGAACGGCGGTATGGCCGGTGATAAAGTCAAAATCGGGGTGGTCGGCTGCGGCGTGGTGGCAACGGCTTACTACTTACCCTACCTGATGCAGATGCCAAACGCCGAACTGGTCGCCGTCTGTGACCGCTTCGCCACGCGCACAGAAGCCTGCGTCCGGCTGTTTGGCGCACAAGAAGCCTATCTCGATTACTACGAGATGCTCGACAAAGCGGACATCGACGCGGTGTTGATCCTGACGGCACCGGGCACTCACGTCGCGTTCACGCTGGCCGCAGTCGAGGCGGGCAAGCATGTGCTGGTGCAAAAGCCGATGGCGACCACCATGGCCGATGCGCGCAGGATCGCCGAAGCTATCCGCAAAGCCGGGGTTAAAGCCATCATCGAGCCGAGCAGCAACTCGCCTCTGGACCCCGATTTTGTGCTGCTGCGCGACCTGGTGCGTCAGGGCGTGCTGGGCGATATTCTGTGGTTCACGCTGGGATCGACCGGCCCCACGCGCTATGGTCCGGGCCTGTCGAGCAACCCGTATGGACAGGATGCCTTCTACACTGCCGACAGCGGCGGCTTTCTCTTCGACCTGCCTTACGCACCCGCCAATATCGTGGCCGTGCTGGGACCCTGCAAGTCCGTCTTCGCCCATGCCAAAATCTCCGTTGCCGAAAGCCATATCGTGCCCGAAGAAAAATACGACGAGTTTCTGGCCCAGGTCACGGACCCGCATCAGGCCAACTACTGGGACGTGGTCCTGGATTTGCCGCGCAGCAAGCCGGTCCGCATGGAGGCGGTGGATCAGGCTTACTCGCTGTACGAGATGGTCGATGGCTCCCAGGGGGCCTGCCACATCGGGCGAATCTATCATCCGGTGCTGCCGGGGTCCGGTGGGGGTGCCTTGCAGGTCTTCGGCACCGAGGGCAACCTGATCTTCGGCTCAGGCTATCGGGCGTCGATTATCTCCAGCCGGAAGGATCTGCTGCCCCAGGTGGATGAGGATGGCTGGTTTCACATCCCGCAGCGCGGGGATTCCAGCAAAGCCAGATGGCCGCAGCCCCTGCCCGGCGCATTCAACTACTACCACGAATCCACCCAGCATCTGGTCGATTGCATTCTTGAAGATCGGGAACCGCTGGTCAACGTGGATTGGGGCCTGCACATCACCGAGATGATGGCCGGGGCGCTGGAATCCTCCCAAACGGGCCAACTGTATACGATGACCACGACGCTGGATTATTAGCGATCCGGCAGTTCGCTGCGCAGGATGGAGAAGACCTGCATATCCACGTGCTGGCCGCGTTGGAACCAGGCACCGCGCGCCGTGCCTTCGAGCGTGTAGCCGCATTTTTCGGCGATGCGCCGCGAAGCAAGGTTCTCCGGGTGAATGCACAACTGAATGCGGTTGACCAGCCGGTTTTCGAAGAGGTAGCGCGTCAGCAGTTGGGTGGCCTCGGTGACAATGCCCTTGCCGCGTTCGGCTGGGTCGAAGAGCAGGTAGGCGATCTCGTAGGCGTTCCAGTATTCGACTGGCTTGAAAAACTCGATATCGCCGATCATCTTGCCGCCGTCGTTGACGATCAGCAGCAGGCCGTGATCCTCGGTCCAGTAGCCGTCTCTGGCGTAATTCTGGCGGATCTCGGCTTCGGAGACGATGAAATGCGGGTAATAGTCGCCACGCGGGGCATAGTCCGCCATGTGGCGCTGGAACTCCGGCAGATCAGCTTCAGTGAGTGGGCGCAGTAGAGATTTCTTGCCTTTAATCATGATATCCTCTCCGGCAGCTGCGTGGCTGTCGCCAGCATCCGACTTATTCGCTTTATTCAAAATGAGTGACAGGGATCTGCATTGCCCCTTCGGCAATCGCGGCACGGATTTGTGGCTGGTCAATACTGATAAGCGGATCGCCATCGTGCAGCGCCAATGCGATATAACCGGAGTCGTAAACAGCTAAGGTATTATCGAGGGCAATATCCAGCGCACGATCCAGAAGCCTCTTCATAGGCGCACGGCGCAATTTCAGCGTACGCAGCAGCCTCAGCAGTTGTTCGGCATCATCGCGCAGCATGTTATTGAAACGTACCTGCTTCCAGATCACATTTGTGCATTCCAGCAGGCAAAACTCCGGCACCGTCAGCCGATCAGCAGCCGTTAGTTGATTGAAAAAGGCCTGCACAGGAGTTGTATGGGGTCCCGCAATGAGATACTCAATCACGACGCTGGCATCAACAATGTAGTCTGTCACTAGCTTTCCCGATCTTCACGCAGCAGTTCCAGAGATGACTTCGCGCCCGGCGGTGGAGTCCAACGATGCTGCTCGACTGAAGCGCGTATCGCATCCCAGGTCAGATTGTCATCTTCGTCAGCCTCTTCAGGGATTTCAAAAGCGCCGAGACGTCGAGTCAGTCGTTCGTCAATGGCCGCTTCGACGAAGGCTTTCAAATCTTCCAGCGTCATATCCGCAATAGTGACCATCGGACTTGCTCCTTATCGGGCGATGCAAGCATTGCTCCTACAGACCGGCACCTATTCATTGTAGGCCGCCAGGAAGGACTCGACCATATCGAGCGTGGGCGCGTAGGCCAGGAACTGCGTGCCGCCGTGATCCAGCAGACAGAGCGCGTCGCTGGCGGAGGTCCAGCAGGTCTGGTGGCCGTCAATCTGTGGATCGACACCGGCATAGCGCGCCGCGCTGTAATCGTTCAGCGCATTGACGAACTCCTGGCTGTCAGCGGTGCCATCCCAGGTGACCGCCAGCGACCAGGCCAGCGCCCCCGTATCAGCCTGCTGGTAAATCTGGACGTGATCGCCGCCCCAGCCTGCCGCCGCATCACGCGCTTTAGCCTGCGGGATCTGCTCGGCGAGGATGTGGCGAAGGTAAAACTCGCCCAGGGTCGTGTCCCAGATAAGGCTCCAGCCGGTCTCCAGCGGCGGCGCGACGAAGTCCACCGGCAGCGGGCCTTCAGCGCTCAGATACTTGTCCGGGTGCAGGATCTGCTCGCTGGATTGGGGCAGATCGACATAGGCTTTATCGACCTCGTCCCAGCCGCCATCGGCGTACAGCGTCGTGACGAAGGCCGCGCCATTGGTGTAATAGCCCAGCAGTTCGGAGACCATAATATCCGGCAGACCAGGCGGCAGCGACAGGGCACCGGCCTGGATACCCTGGCCCAGCAGTTCCAGCGCGACACCAAAGGGATTACGGGCCGCCAGCACCTGGGTATAGTCGTTCATGACCACCGTCGCGTCGCCCTCGACTAGCGAGGTGAAGGCCAGCGATTGATCCCGGTTCTCGCGGGTGCTGGCATCCAGCGCATTGATGTCAAAATGCTGATCTTGCAGCGCATGGGTGAACTCGTGAACGTAGGTGATCTGTTCCAGCAGCGGCAGCTCGTCGCCCAGTTCCCCGCCGTTGATGAGCAGGGTGTTCATGACCTTGCTCTCGGAATCGTAGAAGCCAGCCACCTGATATTCGAGCGTATCGAGATACAGGCTGATGTAATCGCTGCCCGGCGGCAGCAGATCAAAGGCGATATAAAAGTCCGAGAGACGCTGACCTTCTTCGGGCGGGAGTGCGTCGGCAGTGGTCTGGCGAATCTCGGCGATGGCTTCAGCGCGCGAAGGGAAGCGGTGCTCGACCGGCTGCTCCAGGCTGAGATCGCGCGCGTTGACCGTGTAGCGTTCCAGCAGGTCAAGCTGTGATTGCAAATCCGGGCTGATCTCCTGCGCGCTGCCGGGCATCACCAGCAGCAGCAGCGCGACCGGCAGAATCCAGCGTAATGTGTGCATGTTTCGTCCTCACAATTCAAGGCATGGTGTTTGATTATACATCGCGTGCCGCCGGGTCATTCATTGCCCGGCCCCCAGCGACGGTCAGGCCACTTGCCGAAATAGGCATAGACCCCTACGTCACCGAATTTACCGGGCGGGTTCCCACTGCGCCAGCCGGGCGGCGACCTGCGGCGACACGTCTTTGATGAACCGCTGCGCGATCTCATCTGTAAAGTAGCGCAGATCGGTACCTGGCTCTTCTTTCAGTTCGGTGAACCAATGCAGCGTGCGGACACGCCAGCCGTCGATCTCTTCAGCGCTGAGCATCGGCGGAAAGTCGATTGCCTCGGCAGCGGCCAGATTCTCCCAGACCGTGGGCCGCCAGGGTGCGTGATGGTAAAGGTTGAAATCGACCTGATCCGTTTCGCTGTAGTACAGCGTGCGCTCATCTTGAGTCTCCGGCGTGGTAGGAACGCGCGTGCGCCAGGGATCCAGCACCATTTTCATCCACAGGTTGTCGGTCAGGATGTGGGCGGCATAGCCCAGGGCGAAATCGCTGGCCGCGTACTGCAGCACCAGGGCTTCGACGAGGCTTTCGTCCGCAAATCGTTCGCCTTCGGGTTCGCAGTGGGTTCGGGCTTTGTCGGCGCGCGTAGAACCGGGGCGCTTGTGGATGGAATCCGGCGCGATGCTGCCCAGCAGAAAATCAGGCGATGTACAGCGCGGATTGGCGGTACTCATCTCGACCGCAACCGCCAGGTGAATCATCGGCAGAGGCATGGCAACCCTCACAGTGTATCGGGCACGTGATCTAGCAGGCTGGCACTGCTGGCGATGATTTTGATCTGCGACTGCGGCGTATCGACCAGATAGAGCCGGGCCGTATCGGTAATTGAAGCGTAAGCATCAGGGAATTGCAAGACCGCTTCGCCGATAATGCCGGTCGCCAGCATCAGGTCGATGCAGTCCGGGGCGGGCGCGATAGTGAAATCGGCGCTCTGCCAGGTAACCGGGCCTTCGAAATAGGCCACGTCGGAGAACAGGACGAATCCGGCAGGAACGTTCTGGTAAGGCTTGAAGAGGCTCAAATACAGGCGCGACAGGCCGTTAAAATAGCGGTAGACCTGACAGCGATACAGAGCGGGCGCTTTGAGTTCGAGGATGTTCACTCAGGTATTATACTTCTGTAACCGGTTGAAATCGACAGCAAGCCCCTCCGTCCCCTCAGAATTCGTGTGTTGGACACATGAGCATCTAGACGTTGGCCTGGATCACCGCCAGAAAATCGTTGATATGAAAGGGTTTGCTGAGATAACCATTCGCCTCGGTCAGGTGCCGGTTAGCATCGGCCATGCCGGTCATGAACACGAAGGGAATGCGCGCGGTATGCGGGTTGTTACGCAGACTGCGCAGCAGAGTCAGACCGTCGATTCCGGGCAACCTGACATCGCTGAGGATAATATCCGGGCGGGCGCTGCGGATCGAGGCCAGGGCAGCTTCACCGCTGTTGACTGCGTGCGCTTCGTAGCCTTCGAAAAACAGCAGTTCGACCAGATTGGTCGCCATGATCGGGTCGTCATCTACGATGAGAACCCGCAGACTACCCCGCGTGCTGGTCGATGATGGCTTGTGACTGTCGGGTATCATGGATGCTGCGCTTCCTGTGTGCCTTCGACGAACAACTCGACCTGCTCGGTTGCGGCAGGCGCGGGCACGTTCGTACCGCCAACGTTAAGCACATTATAGCGGACGACATAAGACACGATTCCTAAAGAAGCGGTTAATAACCACAAACCTAAGACCCCCCGCATGGCCCATTTGGCGCTCTTGAACCAGTATTTTTGCAGGTCGGTCTCGCCGCGCTGGCGTGCCTGCCGGACCTGAGCGTCTTCGCGCAGCATCCGAAACACGACGTAGGTCGCCAGCAGTTGGGCCGGGAGGCCGAACAGCGTGTGAATGCCCGGCAGGAAATAGCGCGGCTGAGTCACATTCTGGCCGAGGTTGGGGGCGATGTCAGTGGTGAAGGCGGCCAGCATAAGGAAGAGAATCAGCAGCCAGTTGACAACGGTGATGCCGACCATCAGCCACTTGTGATGCGGACGATGACGACCCACGCGGGCCAGGACCAGGCCGATAAGCATGGCCGGTACGATGAGCAGGATATAGGCCAGCAGAGTCAGGTCAGCCAGAAAGCTGGCCCCTGTCCCCAGGAAGCCCGGCGGATCAAGAAAGAGGTTCATCGTTTGTCCCTGTGTGGATTCAGGATCACTATAGCACAGGTGTAGAAATCAGCCAGCGAGGGGTCACACGTCGTGTTCGAATGGCGAAAAACCGGGCCTGTGCCCTACGATGCGCGATTCAGATGGTTTGGGGTGATCGCCCCCTGCCAACTCCCTATGAATTCGGGGAGGGAGTTGGCAGCGCGCTAGCGCCGGAGGGGGTCGATACGGCTCAAAAGAAGATCATCCTCAGGAGTTCAGCGCCAGGACGAAGCGACCATTGTAGGTATCCGCTGTGATGCGCTGGCTGACACTCAGGCTGTGGACGAGGCCGAGCATCGCGCGGACACCGCTCATTGGACCTGAGGCATCGGATCCACCCATCAACTCGACCAGATCCGTCAGCGGCGCGAGCACGGAGGGATCGAGGAAGCCAAGCGCCGAATAGGAATCCAGCGCGTTGTCCTGCACGCGGGCGAAGACATCGCTGCTGTTCAGCATTCCGTCGCCTTGCAGCACGCGCGTGACCGCCCCGCGAGTCCCCAGCACGAAGATGTCGTCATTGGACCCCAACAGCAGTTCAACCGGCCAGGGAATCTGGCTGCTGGTGATCGTGATCACGTTGACCTCAGTGCCAGAGATGGTCTCGGTTGTGAAGCTGACGTCCGCATTGTCGTCCTGAGCGGCCAGCGGGACCAGCAGCCGGTCCAGGCCTTTCATCAGGCCATCGACCGTGTGCGAAGCCGCCGCCGGGTTGGTCGCCTCGATCACGATGCCGAGATCTATCGGCAGCGCCTGATAGATCGCAAACTGGTTGCTGAAGTCCATATCCGGGTTGAGTGTGATAAAGGCCGCGTAACTGCCGGTCATCCAGCCGAAGACGTCCTCGCGCAGGTCCAGGCCGGTGTAATCTGTGAACATGCCCAGTGCCTGGTCAATGTTCGCCTGGACATCCGCCATATCGCCGCTGTCTGGCCCCATAGACTGCATCAACTGCTTCTGCAGATCAAGCTGAGCCATCGCGTTGTCGTACTGAGCGCTGAGGTCCGTGCCCAGGCCAGCCAGGGCCACATTGGCCGGGATATAGCGCGCGAAATCAGGATCCACCGGGCTTGCGCTGGCAGAGATGCCGACCTTTTGCAGCGCCGTGACATCCGACACCGCCTGCGCGACATCGACCAGCAGGCTCTGGTCATCCAGCAGGCTTGCGCCCCAGACCTGCGGCCCGAAAGCCCCGGCAATATCGACCAACTGCGGGTAGGCTTCTATCTCGCTGCCCAGGCTCTCGACAATCGCGGGCAGGTTGATGAAGGCTTCAGCGGTGTAATCGTTCTCCGGCAGCATATCAAAGGAACTGCTGAAGCTGGCGCTATCGGCCAGGCTGCTGGCAGGCATCTCGCCCGCCGCTGCCGAGGGATCGTTGGTGAACAGCAGGGCGTCGTCATGCAGCACGATGGTCATGTTGTCGTCCTGGGGATTGGTGTAGGTGATGATGCCGTTGCTCTCGCTGCGTGTCACTTCATTGTCCGATTTTGCGGCCAGAGCCTGGAAGAAGCTGTCCGCCGCCTGTGAGTCGCTCACAGCTACCGCGATGGTCACGGGAGTTGGGGCCTTGCCCGACTGCGGACTGCTGAAGGGCGCGCTGCTGTTGGGCTGGATATGCAGAATACCTACAGTCAGGGTGCTGCCCAACCAGGGCTGCAGATTCTTCGTTGTAGCTCATGCCCATGCCAGCCATTGTCTCGTCAATGTGCGCCACGATGCTGCGGGCATCGATGTCGGCACCGGGCGGCAGGGCATCGGCGACCTTCTGGATGAGCGTGTCGAATTGGCTAAACAGACCGTCGCCAAACTGGCTGCTGAAATAGAAGGCAGTGTCTTCGGGATAGTAACGGGCCAGCGTGTTGAGGTCGCTGACCGGCACGGCCAGCGCGGGCGCAGCGCTGAAAACCAGCACGGCTGCCAGAACCAGCCAGGGCAGTAATTTCCGCATCGTGATTGCTCCTTTATGAACGGACGAAAGCGAAATATCGCAAGTGCTGCACTATACAATACACAGACATCGATGATGTTCCCTAAATCAGTGTACGCGAAAGACGGGGGCTGCGTTGCGTAACCTTGACAATTTTTAACTGTACAAACCGGCGCTCTCCCGTATGATGAAGATGAAACCGAGGCGTCATGGATCGTACACATACTGGCTCTATTCCCATCTCCAGACCCCGCCCTGTCAGACAGCGTCCGCTGATCTGGCTGCTGCTGTTGGGCATGGTGCTGGGGCTGGTCATCGTGGCAGCCACACTGGGCCGCGAGGCCGCGCTGCGTGCCAGTGTGCTGCTGCTGGCTGCCGTCTGGGGCCTGGCCCTATGGCGCGGGCGGACACTGCTGCTGGACAAAGCCTCCCCAGAGATGCTGTGGCAGCGGCGCGGTGTCCGGCTGCTGGCCTTTCTGGCGCTGGCCCTGCTGATGGGGCTGGTCGCCAGCCGCCTGCACGTCGTTTTTGCGCGGCTGCTGTTTCTGGGACTGATGGCCGGGTCCGGCTTACTGCTGGCCCGCACGCCGAGAGCGGAACGCCTGGGCCAGCATTTGAGCGCGCTGCTGGGCTGGCTGGCGGGCATCCGCTTGCTGCGCTGGCTCGTCTTCGGCGCGATGGCGCTGGGGGTCGCCTACTGGCTGAGCCTGCTGCCGGTGCCCTATTCGAGCCTGGTGCTGGGCCTGCTGGCTCTCAGCGCGCTGCCGCTGCTCTATGCCCAACGGCACGCACTGGATATTCAGGTGGCGATGGCGCGCGCGATGGCCCTGGCGACCCTGCTGCTGACGATCCTGGCCGTGCAGGCGATGATCTTCTCCGGCATGGGCACGCTGGATACGCCGCTGAGCATCCTGGGCTTCGCGGCAGCCACCCTGCTGATCTCGGTGCATTACCAGCGTCAGACCGGGCTGCTGTGGGCACTGCCGATGCCGAGCGACGCGCCGCTGAGTCCGGCGGTGTTGAAGCATCACGACCGCGTGATCTTCTGGGACCGGGCTGGTGCTGCTGCTGGTCTTCTGCGAGGCCAACGGGCGCGTGCTCAATCTGCCGCTGCTGAAGGACATGAACGTCCACGTGCAGTTCGTCCTGCTGCTGCTCAGCCTGGGCCTGCTGATCGTCGGCGCTTCGGGAATGCTGCGCTGGACGCTGCGGCTGCCGCGTGTGGACTGGCGCATCGCGCTGATGCTCGGCCTGATCACCGCGCTGGCGATTTTCCTGCGCTACTGGGACCTGCAATACGGGCTGCGGCAGTTCGTGGACGAGGTGAACTTCGCCTCGGTGGTCGATGGCTTCTGGGACCGGCCCACGGTACCGCTGATGCAGGCTATGAGCGGGGTGATTGCCTTCCCTTACCTGTATCCCTACTGGGAATCGATGGCGGTCGATCTGCTGGGCCATAACATGCTGGGCCTGCGGGCGGTGAGCGCGCTGCTGGGGGCGCTGACCATCCCGGCGATCTACCTGCTGGGCCGCGCGGCCTTCGACCGCAAGACCGGCCTGCTGGCGGCGCTGCTGCTGGCGACCTTCCCGCCGCATCTGCATTTCAGCCGTCTGGCGCTGAACAACATCGCCGATCCGCTCTTTGGCACGCTGGCGCTGGCCTTCCTGGTGCGCGGGCTGCGCTGGAACCGGCGGCTGGATTACGTGCTGGGCGGCGTCATGCTGGGCCTGACGCATTACTTCTACGAAGGCGGTCGGCTGGTCTTCACACCGCTGATTATCGCCTGGCTGATCGGGCTGGCCTATCTCTGGTTCCCGCGCTTCCGCTGGCGGCAGCTTGTGCCCGCCCTCCTGATGGCCCTGCTGGTAGCCCTGCCGATCTATTACACGCTGGTGGCCGTCAACAGTTCGCTGGCGGCCCGCCTGGACGCCAATCATCAGGCGCTGGGCGGCGATTACTGGGATCAGGTCAGCAACACCAGCGGTGGGCTTCAACGCCATATCCAGACGCATATCGTGCGGCCCATTTTGTTGATGCTGCGCGATGTCGAGGGCAGCGTCTTCTATCGCGGGGAGTACGGCCTGGTGCCGCCGCTGCTGGTGCCCTTCCTGCTGTTGGGCCTGGGCTACGTCATCCTGCGATTGCGCAATCCGGGGCCGCTGCTGCTGCTCGGCTGGTGTATCACCGTGATCGCGGGCAACAGCGTTATGGTCGCGTCGGATCATTCGCCGCGCTATGTGGTCATCTTCCCGGCGCTGATGCTGCTGGTGGCCGTCGGGCTGCGCGCACTGTGGCCGCTGCTGACGCCCCGACGCGGGCGCTGGCTGCTCTTCGGCGTGCTGGCGCTGGCGCTGGGAGCCTACCAGGCGAACTATTATTTCAACGTCCATCTGCCGCTGTATAAAGCGCAGATCCTGGCCTGGCATGGGCACCGCGACGGCGGCGACGTGCTGTTCCGCTCGCTGACTTTCCCGCCGGATACCGGAATCCACGTGATCAGCGATCCGCCGGACGACAAACCCTACCTGGGCGGCGCGCTGCATTTTCTGCACGCGGGGATGCACCTGGACACGCTCAAGCCGAGCCAGGTCACGGCGGGGTATCTGGCGGCCCTGCCGCCGGAGGATCAGGCCTTCTTCATTGATCCGGGCAGCACGGCGCTGCTGGCGCGCATCCAGCGTTATTACTACCTGCTGCCGCCGCAGTACAGTCCCTTTGCGGATATTCCTGTCGATGCACAGTTCGTCCTCTATTACGCGCCTTACCTGGGTGAGTATTCCGACAATATGAAGGCGCACGCCGAGACCCTGCATCACCTCCCGCAGCTCCACCCGATCCCATGAGCCGCCTGCGTCTGCTGGGCGCGGGCCTGGGGGCAGGCTGCCTGCTGCTGCTGACCACCCTGAACAGCCCGGCCTTCGCCATGCTGTCGCTCGGCGTCTACGGCGCGGCAATTCAGTTCGCGCTGCTGGTCGCGGGCGTCGTGCTGCTGGGCTGGGGATTGGGAGCGACGGGGGGGCACGCCAGTCTGCCCGTGGCAAGACACGGCACGCCGTGTCCCGACAGAACAACACCTCACCCCCCAGCCCCCTCTCCCATTCGGCGAGGGGGAGAAAAGCGGCTCAAGCCGGTCTGTGAAGTCCCCTCTCCATAATGGAGAGGGGATTAGGGGTGAGATTAAGGAATTTACCCGACATTCCCTCAGGGCGAGGGGCCTGAATAGGGGCACGCCATGTCGTCCCTGTTTCTACGATGTGGCTGCTGGTGGCTGGTGACACTGCTGGCTTTCGCGCTGCGCAGTTGGAACCTGGAACAGCAGGTGCATTTCTACGTGGACGAGGGCAACTTCGTCGAGGGCATCCTGCATCTGCGCCAATCGCAGGAGATCCGGCTGCTGGCCCCCTTCAATTTCACGGCGGCCTTCCCCTGGGTCTACCCGGCGCTGCAAGCGGGCGCGGTGAGCATCTTTGGCCCCAATCTGACCAGCCTGCGCATCATCAGCGTGATTTTCGGCACGCTGACCATCCCGGCGCTGTACCAGTTGGGCCGCACGCTGTACTCGCCGCGCATCGGCCTGCTGGCTGCCTTCCTGCTGGCGGTCTTCCCGCCGCACATCCACTTCAGCCGCCTGGGCCTGAACAACGTGGCCGATCCTCTTTTCGGCGTGCTGGCGCTGTGGCTGCTGACGCGGGCGCTGCGCGGGCGCAGGCTGGGCGATTACGCGCTGGCGGGCCTGATGCTGGGCCTGACGCAGTATTTCTACGAGGGCGGACGCCTGCTCTACCCACCGCTGGCGCTGCTGTGGCTGCTGCTGGCGGGCTGGCGCTGGCGTCCCCGCTGGAACGGGCTGGCTGCTGCTGGCCGGGGTGGCGCTGCTGGTCGGCGGGCCGATTTACCTGACGCTGGCGCTGTGGGATATTTCGCTGGCTTCGCGCCTGAGCGGGCAGGGCTTCGACCCGGCCTACTATGCACGCCTGCTGCTTTCGACAGCGGACGAGGGCCTGCTGGGCCAGTATCTGCGCGATCAACTGCTGCCGCCCTTTCTGCATTATGTCAGCCTGCCGGATGCCAGCCACTTTTTCTACGGTGGGCAGACCGCGCTAATTCTGCCGCCGCTGGTCCCCGTGTTCCTGGGCGGACTCTGGGTGACGCTGCGCCGGAACGGACTGCCGGGCGCGCTGCTGATCCTCTGGCTGGCGCTGACTGCCCTGGGCAACAGTCTGCTGAAAGACAACGCCTGGACTCCGCGCTTCGTAGTGGCTTTCCCGGCGCTGGCGCTGCTGCTGGCGCTCGGTCTGGCGGCGCTGCTGGACTGGCTGCGTCCGCGTGTGCGCTGGCTGGCCCCGCTGCTGATCCTCGCCATCGGCGCTGGACAGGTGGCCTATTATTTCGGCCCGCATCTGGCTGAATTTCAGGTGCAGGTGCGCCCGGAACATGACCAGCAGGACCTGCTCTTCCGCCTGCACGATCTGCCAGCGGGGACCGAGGCCTATCTCGTCACCGACGACCCGGACCTGTGGATGCCGCTGCTGGTCTTCCTCAGCCGCTACTGGGGCATGGACGATTTCAAGCTGAATTTGCGCACCCCGGCGCGCCTGTCCGATTGGGATTTGCTCAATTCGCTCGATCCGGCAGTCGGTCACGCCTTCTTTGTCGAGCCGGACGATACGATTAGCCAGACTTACCTGCGCGAACGCTTTGGCCTGGGGCCGCCGCAGCCCAGCCCTTACAACGTGCCGCCGGAAAAGCAGTATCTGCTGCTGTATCTGCCGCCAGCGGCTTCAGCAGAGACATCAACCGGGGTGACTGCGAGAGCCACCCCAGCGTGATTCACTCAGGTTTCTCAAGTTGGTACTGGATCTCCGTGAGCCATTCAGCTTCCGGCAGATCATCCGGGTTGTTCAGATAAACCTCGCGGCAGGGATCGACAATCTGGTAGTTGTTCGCCTCGATCCAGCGCCAGAACATCTGGTAGGTATCGCAGAGCGTAGCGTAGCTGCCCTTGTGGATCAGGCAGGCCATCTTCTCGACGGCAGGCAGTTCCATGACAGTCATCGCCGGGCTTCCGTCGACCGCTACGGACCCTTCGAAACCGTCCGGCGCGATGACTCCGACGGCCATGTCGATGCCATTTTCGTCGCCGGGGCCATAGTACAGGGCCATCACCCGATCCTTGCTCCAACCCGTGATGTCCTGTTTTTCCAGAGTCTCGCCCATCTTCTTGAACTGCATGGGGACATCCCGCGCGACTTCACGGAACGAGAGAAATCGCTGCACCGGGACCGACTTGAACACAACCTCTTGCTGTGGCATTTCATGCTCCTTTTCAATCATGTGGAGACGTGCCCGCACACTCGCCAGACAGGCCTGTACATCCGCGACCCGCGCTTCCAGTTCAGCCGCTTTTAGCTTAAGCATTCCCCGGATTTCCTCCGCTGTCAGGCTGTGGTTCAGGATGAGCGTGATCTCCTCCAGCGACAGCCCCAGGTCCTTAAGGGCCAGGATGCGATTCAGCCGGGGAAGCTGGCTCATCGTGTAGTAGCGATAACCTGTCAAAGGGTCGATGCAGGAGGGCTTCAGCAGCCCAATGTCATCATAGTAGCGCAGGGTTTTGGCGGTCACCTGGCTGATGCGAGCAAACTCTCCGATCCTGAACATGGCTTCTCCTCGCGCGCTGAGGGCTAACGAAAGCCTTCGATTAGACGATACACCTTCCTGCTACGGGAAAGTCAAGTCGATGGCAGCATGTGCTTCGATTCTATGCGGAGACCGGGCCGAGGATTTAGTGCTGAATGTCACGCGCAGGGATACAGGAGTCTGATGGTTTGCCGAATCGAAAAGGGCACAGACATGACTGTGCCCCGAGTCTGGGTGTGTAGGGGCACGACATGTCGTGCCCGTTTGTTCAGACGTACTGCGGTGGTTCAGGCGGTTCCGGCATGTCGGGCATGTCCGGCGCATCGGGCGCATCCGCTGGCTCGGCGCATCCGGCGCGGGCGGTACATAGGTATCGAAGCGCGCGCCGAAGCGTTCCAGATCCCGCAGGCCGCGATAAGGCGTGCCATCGGGCAGCAGCGTATCACGCAGCTTCGCGCCTCGGAAGTAAGCACCGACCAGATTGGCGTCCATCAGGTTCGCATCAACCAGGCTGGCCTCGGTCAGGTTTGCGCCGCTGAGGTTCGCGCTTTGCAGATGCGCATCGTGCAGATTCGCCCCGGTCAGGTCCGCGCGAGACAGATTGGCCGCTTGCAGATAGGCATCATTCAGGTTGGCCCCAATCAGACTGGCGAAGGACAGATTGGCCGCTTCCAGGTGCGCATCCTGAAGATTCGCCCCATTGAGCGCCGCACCCTGGAGGGTCGCACTCTGTAAGTAGGCATCGGTCAGATTGGCCCCGGTCATGTTCGCGCGGCTGAAATCGACCTCCTCCATATGCGAGTCCTGGAGGACCGCACCGGAAAGGTTGGCATCCGCGAAATGCGCCTCGTCAAGCTGGCAGTCGATCAGGATCGCGCCGCTGAGCTGCGCCCGGTCGAAGCGCGCGCCGCTGAGATCGCAGTCGCGCAGATGCGCCCCGGTCAGGTTGGCATCGCTCAGATCCGCGCCGCTGAGGTTGGCGTCGTCCAGGTTCGAACCGCTCAGGTTGGCGCCGTGCAGCATGGCATCGGCCAGGTTGGCATTGCGCAGGTTGGAGCCGCTCAGGTTGGCATCGCTCAGGTTGCGGTCGGCCAGGCTCTCGCTGCTCAGGTTCTGACCGCTGAGGTTCGCGCCGGTCAGGTCCTCGCTGTCCAGCAGCTCTTCCTCATCCTCATCACCGCGAATGACGATCTTGCGCTTGCGGCCTGTGTCGATGTCAATGTCGAACTCGAAGTCGGCCATCGCACGGCGCAGGGTATCCTTCGTTTGCGCCAGGATCTTATCGCGCAGCGTGCGGCCAAGCTCGCCAAAATCCATGTCTGCCCCAGGCGGGAAACCGGGCGGGACCGGCGGCACCGGCGGCACCTGCCCTTGGGGGCGCATCATGTCCTCCAGGTAGCTGAGCAGTTGGTTGACCGCCATATTGACCTGGGCGACCACCTGCTCTTCGTCGGCGTCGTCCGCCAGGTTCAGCGCCAGCAGATCGTTGATGTAGTAGTCATCGGGCAGCAGGTCGGCCACCCGGCTGTGCAGGCCCTGATAGCTGCGCTGCGCCATCTGCGCCGTGCCGGTCACGGTGTTGCTGGCAAGCGCTTTTTCGAGCGAGCGCTGCAAAGCCGTTAGCGCGGGCATCAACTGCCGCAGTTGTTCAGTACGTTCTTCGTCCATTGCGTTCATTCCTTTGTCTTCTATACCTGCTCGGCGGTATCCAGCCGGGCCGGTGCCATTTCCTGATCTTGCAGTTGAGTACCAATTGTCACCAGCCACTGCCCCAGCCGCTTGCGCATGGGCCTGCGCCGCCGGGCCTGAAGCGCCTTCACCTGGCGGTGCAGCTCGGCCCGCTGCATGGCGTCCTGATGCTTGCGGTACTCACCCATGACCTGGGGGAAAATCATCATCTCAATTTGTTTGTGGGGGTTCGACTTATCCATCAGATTCCTCCGCTCCAAATTCGCTTGCAAGTGCCTCCAGGACTTCGGGCCGCACCAGACGGCGCAGGTTCTTCTTGGCGTGAAAGAGGCGTGACTTAATCGTGCCGATATTGGTGTTCATGACCTCTGCGATCTCGGCATACGAGAGGCCTTCTTCTGCGTAGAGGATCAGCGCCTGGCGTTGATTTTCAGTCAGGCCCAGCATGGCCTCCTGCACTTCCATCTGGATCATGAGCCAGTGGGCCACTTCTTCCGGTCCGTCGCCTTCCGCTGCAATGCGTTCGAAAGAAGCGAAGGCTTCAGTCGGTTCCTCGTCGAGCGAGTAAACGTGGTAGCGGCCCTGTTTGCGCAGTTCGTCGTAGACGCGGTTGCGCACCATCCGGTAGAGATAAGGCTTGAGGCCCTGGCTGGCGTCGATGCTGTCCAGCTTGCGGTACAGGTTGATAAAGACTTCCTGGATGATGTCATCCTCCGCGTCGCTGGTGCCGATCAAGCGCCGGACAAAACGCCGCAGCGGGGCATCCATCGTATACAGGATCACGGCGAAGGCGTCTTCGTCGCCCTGCTGAGCCTGCCGCAGCAGATCGTCTTCGCTCCAGTGCATCAGCATGGTGAAGCGGTCGTCTTCAGCAGTCTCCGGCATAGTGTCCTCAACCTGGTTCAGCACCG
The DNA here is from genome assembly GCA_963772595.1 of uncultured Chloroflexia bacterium. Taxonomy (GTDB): domain Bacteria; phylum Chloroflexota; class Anaerolineae; order Aggregatilineales; family Phototrophicaceae; genus CAVYXZ01. Next base: position 168,055 of record CAVYXZ010000009.1, read on the forward strand.
CGAGCATCGCGCTTACTCCTCGTTCACCCCCTACTACGGGAGCCGCGCGAAAGCGGTTCAAAATTGGTCGGATGAAATCTGAAGCTGGCCGTAACTGGCGCTGAAGCCGAAGTAGTCGGTCAGCATCCGCAGCGGCGCGCGGTGCTGATCGCGGCCCGGCGCGAAATCCACAATCTGCGCGGGCGGGAAAGCCGGGCGGCCCTCGGCCTGCATGTGGATATAAACCTGCCAGCGAATCTCGCGGCAGTCGAACAGCGCCAGTTCAAAGCGCAGACCGTCCCCGGCGAGTCCGCTGAAGATCAGATCCTGGCCCCAGAGCGCGGTCCGCAGGCCGGTCAGGCGCAGCGGGGTCTCCGGCGGCAGATTGAGCGCCTGGGCAATTGCGTTTTCATTCATGCGGGGATTGTAACAAAAACCCCGCCGGAGCGGGGTCAGGAGCAGTGTTATTTACTGAGTTGGCCGCGGATAGCACCGCCAGGAAAGGCCGCGTTGTGGACGTTGACGTAATAGTCCTGCGGGTTCTGGCGAATATCCTTGACCAGATCGCGCGGAACGCTCACGCAGTCGGAATAAGTCACGGCGACTGGCGGCGACACGACCAGATCAAAGAAGGTTACGACGATGGGACCGTTGATCCCGCTGCGGCATGATGAATGTGCGCCCGCGTCGGCGAGTCAATGTTGTTCCAGTTCAGTTCAAAGCAGATTTCTTCCTGACCGGAATTCAGGGTCAGATTCACCGTTCCGCTGCCATCGGGATCACCGCCCGCGACTTCTGCTGAACCGGACAGATCCGCCGACAGGGGGCGTCCGCCCGCAGAGGCCACCGCAAGCGAAGCAAACAACAAAACCAGTATCGCTAATAACAAGAACAGCTTTTTCATGTTTTCCTCCGAAAGAGATCGATCGTTACCGTTTATTACGTCCACATTGCCGCAATTGGATGAGAGGAGATATGTCCCTATGTATGTCTTAGCCACACTCGACCAGCTTCGCCAACGCCTTGGCCTCAGTGCCAGCGATACCGGCGAAGACTCCCGCCTGCTGGATGCTCTCGAAGCGGCCTCGGCCCAGATCGAAGGAGCGGCCCGGCGGCGTTTCAGCCCGCGTCTGGCAGCCCTGGCGCACGACGTCAACCCGCGCTACCCGCAGGAACTGCTGCTGCGCGAGGATCTGCTGCAAATCGATACCGTGACCAACGGCGACGGCAGCAGCATCGACCCATTGGACCTGCTGGCGCTGCCGGATGCGGCCTCCGAGGGGCCGATCAGCCTGCTGCGCTTCGGCGATGGGCAGGCTTTCACCTGGATCGAACTCGCCGCTGCAAGCCGTGAGCGTCACCGGTACCTGGGGCTGGCATGAGCGCTGGTCGCAGGCCTGGCGCGACAGTGCCGATGCGGTACAGGATAACCCGCTGAGCAGCACGGCCACGACGCTGACGGTCAGCGATGCCGACGGCGCGGACAGTCAGCAGCGCAGCCCGCGCTTCCAGGTGGGGCATCTGCTGCGCATCGAGGACGAGTATCTGCGGGTGCTGGCGGTGGACAGCGGCGCGAACACATTGACCGTCCAGCGCGGTGTTCAGGGCACGACAGCTGCCGCTCATGCGCAGACGACCGCCATCGAGGTCTACCAGCCGCCGCGTGAGGTCGAGAGTCTGTGCCTGCGCTGGGCGATGTGGCTGTATAAAGAGCCGGACCGGGAGGTCATCGAGCCGCTGCCGAAGTCCTTCCGCTCTGGCGCTGGACAGTCTGCGGCGTATCGGCGTGGGAGCCTGAATCAAAAAGCCCCCATTTGCAGTGGGGGCTTACCTGTAGGATCGGATTAGACGGCGTCGTCGGGGGCGGGCGGGGCGAACCGAGGGCCGGGGCCACCGTTCATGCCGTTGGGACCCATCGGGGCCGTGCCGTTGACGAAGTCGGTGACACGCTGTTCGACGTTGGCCTTCATCGTCTCGGCGCGGGTGGCGTCCAGCGTACCGTTCTCGACGGCGGTATCAATGCGGGCGTCGAGGTCGCTCACAGAAGCAGCGATGAAGTCATCCACGCTCTGATCGTTGGCCGTAATCATCTCCGCCAGGGTCTGACCATCCTGATGCGCGCTGCGGATCTCATCAGCGCTCAGGCCGGTATACTGCTCAGCCAGGTCCAGCAGGCTGCTCAGTTCCAGGCGAACCGCATCGCGGATAGGCGTCTCGCCGTTGACGCGGGCGGTCACAAGCGCTTCGGCGTTGGCCTTCATCGTCTCGGCCTGAGCCGCATCCAGATTGCCATTCTCGACGGCGCGGTCGATGCGAGCGTTCATGTCGGCGACGGCAGCGGCGATGAAGTCATCCACGCTCTGACCGTTGGCCTCGATTAGCTGCGCCAGGGTCTGGCCGTTCTGCTGGGCGTCACGGATTTCGACCGAGTTCAGGCCGGTGTACCCCTGCGCCAGACCGAGCAGTTCGCCGGCCTCGAAGCGCAGACCGGGCCGCTGCATCATGCCACGCTGGCCGCCCTGGCCGTTGCCGTTGTTACGTGGGCCGCGCTGCCCCTGGAAGGGCTGCTGGATGCCGGGCGGGTCGGATGGGCCATTGCCATTGCCGTTCTGGGCCAGCGCTGCGCCTGCACCAACCAGCAGGGAAGCGGCGAGTGCGGAAGAGATCAGGGTCTGTTTGAGTTTCATGATGGGTCCTTTCGTTCCATTCGACATTGACCCTATCTTGCCTCCCATCTGTCAACGGCTTATGTTCGATCTGTAAACTATCTGTAAATTCGCCCCTGGATTTCGGTGCCGGGCAATGAATTATCCGGCAAGACTCCAAATCCCTGCGGGATTATCCGCTGCCACGAGTTCCTGCAAGGACTTGGGCACTTGCCGTCGCGGCAATAGAGCCAGGACACGACTCACACAGCACAAATGGTTTCCCCTCAGCACTCAGCACGATCTATCAGGAGGATAAAGACATGACCCTACTTCGAACCGCGCTCACGGCCCTGGCGGACCTGAGCGTCAGCGGCATCGCGCACAACTATGATGTCGATTCGCTGCCGGACAGCCTCAGCCGGGCGCAGTGTCCGGCGCTGCTGGTGCTGCCCACCGACATTCAGGACGAGGCTCTGTTCAAGCGGCGCGGCGAAGGCTTCATCGCGCTGGCCTTCAGCGAGGGCGAGCGGACGGTCAACTACGTCATCACGCATCTGCTGCTGCTGGCCCCGGCGAGCGCGGGCAAGGGCCTCAGCGGCAATCTGCCGGGCCTGATCGACCTCATCGACGCCTACTTCGACAGCCTGGGCGCAGACGTCACCCTGGGCGGCACGCTGCTGGAACCGGCCCGCGTGCGCGTCGAACCGGGCATCTTCAGTTACGGCGGGACCCCCTATCACGGCTGCGCCTTTCGCCACAGCTGGCTGCTGGCGGTGGCATGATGGCGATCAGCTACCGCGTCCACGTTGACCGGGACGACGACGGCGATTTCAGCGGCGAGGACATCAGCCCCGATGTACTGGCGCTCCACTGGCGGCTGGGGATGCCGCAGGCGCACGACCTTGTGGCCGAGCCAGGCCGGGCCGAGATTCGCCTGCGTAACCGGGAGCAGCGCTATTCGCCGGAGATCACCACGCTTCAGCCGGGCCAGGGCCTGCAAATCCAGAGCGATGACGGCACGACCGTTCGCACCCATTTCAGCGGACAAATCCAGCGTATCGAGGTCCAACCGGGCGACCACGGGCCGCGCGAGGCGGTGATTTATGCGGTTGATGCCTCCTGGCCCTTCGCCCAGCAGCGGATTCGCCTGCCACCCCAGGTCGATGTCCGCGCCGACGAGGTAATCGACCAGATTCTGGACGCACTGCCGCTGCGCCGGGCGCGGCTCCAAAATGTCTGGATGCTGGGGCGCGTGGATCACAGTGAGTTGGGCAGCAACACGCGCCTGCCGGGAGTCACGATCCCGCGCAGTCTGGAGACGGGCCGAACGGTCTTCGCCTACGTGGGCGATACCTGGGCTGAGGGCATCAGCGCCGCCGAGGCCATCCGGCAGGTGGTTGAGGCCGAGCGCGGGCGCTTCTTCATCAACCGCGAGGGTCAGGCCCTGTTCTTCAACCGGCACCATCTGCTGACCGACGCCGATGCCGACGCCAGCTTCGCTGACGATATGCAGGTGCTGGCCTATGACTACGGCGCGGCGGTGGTCAGCGAGGTACAGGTGCGCCTGCTGCCACGCAGCCTCGGCTCGGCGGGCAGCGTGATCTGGAGCCTGGGCGAATCGCAGCCCATCCCTGCGGGCGATCAGCGGCAGATCGTGGCGCGCTTCCGCGATGACTCGGCACAGCCCACCGGCGCGCTGGACCTGATCCCTCCGGTGCCGGGCACGGATTTCAGCGTGAATTCGGCCCCCGACGGCAGCGGCATCGACCTGAGCGATCAAGTCGAGGTCCGCCTGCGCTCCAGCGATTTCAGCGCGGCGCTGCTGGAAGTGGAAAATCGGGCCAGCCTGCGCGCCTATCTGCTGGCCGGGGCACAGCTGCGGGGCCGACCGGTCTATGCGGGCGATCCGCTCCTGCTGCGGCAGGTCAGCGAGTCGAAGTCTGGCCTTCTACGGTCCGCACAGCCTGCACGTCGATCTCCCGGCGCTGAACGACATCGAACAGGCCGATTCGCTGGCGCGTTACGAACTGGCCCGGCGCTCGGTCCCACGAGGCCGCGTGACTCAACTGACGCTGGACGCCCGCCAGCATCCGGCGCAGGTCCTGGCGCGAACGCTCTTCGACCGGGTGCGTGTGCAGGAAAGCCAGACCGGGCACGACAGCGACTACTTCATCGTGGCCGAAGCGCATACGGTCGATCTGGGCGGCAGCCGCCACCGCGTCAGCTGGACGCTGGAAAGCGCCGAGGCCAATCACTTCTGGCTGCTGGGCCGCGATGCCCTCAACCAGACGACCGTGCTGGCCTATTGAACCATAAAGCCGAGCAGATCAATCGTTGCAGGGGACGGTTTGAAACCCTCCCCTACGCCCACCCGAACATGATCGTTTCGCTCCCATCACCCAAAGACGGGCACAACAGGTTGTGCCCCTACGAAATCCCGAATGGTTTCGCGTTATTTCATCGACCTCACCTCTAGACCCCTTTTCCATCAAAGGCGAGGGGGCCGGGGGGTGAGGTTAATCTTGCCACCGCCGCACAGCATCCCTGACAATCCGCACACAACGAGAAGGAGACACTCCATGACCGCAAGCTGGACCGCGCCGATCACCTGGAACGTCGATCAACTGGTGACGAACGAGGACCTCAACGAGCAGTTACGCGATAACCTGAGCTATCTGCTCAGCCCCAATCACGCGCGCATCCTGCGTGATAACAGCGGGACTTACAGCCTGACCAACGTGACGACCTTTCAGGACATCGACGCGACGAATCTCTCCATCGACCTGGAGACGCACGGCGGCCCGGTCTGGGTCCATTTTCAGGCCATCGCCTACACCTCCGGGACCTCGATCTTCGGCTACTTTGACATCGCCGTCGATGGCGCACGGGTCGGCAGTGATTTCACGCTCGGTCTGGCCCCAGTGAATACATCCAGCAGCGCTGTGCGGCGGCCCGTGTCGATCAGCCTGCTGCTGACCGGACTCAGCGCGGGCAGCCACAGCGTCCGCCCGCAGTGGCGCACCGGCCCGACCGACACCATCACCCTGCTGGCGAACAGCAGCGATAACCCGATCATTCTGGAGGCAATCGAACTATGAACGCACGCAGCTATACGCTCAACGCACTCAACCGCCAGTCGCTGGCGGACTCGCTGGCGAAGACCCTGGGGCCGGTCTACGGCGGCTTTGCCGACCGCGAAACGCCAGGCGGCGTGACGGTCACAGTCTACGTTGCAAACGGCGTGACCCCGGCGCAGTTGATCGCCCTCGACGCGCTGATGGCGGCCTACGATCCCAGCGTGCTGACCGAAGCACAGCAGGCGGACCTGGCCCGGCAGCAGAAGCTGGACGCCGCCCGCCGCGATTACCGGGGTGCAGATCTGGACCCGGCAGCCTACAGCGGCGCGGACCCGCTGCTGCAAACTCTGGCGCGTAAAATCGCCTGGCTGGAACAGGAAATCACGGCCCTGCGCGAAGGCTAAAACGGCACGGCTCACCCCCAACGGGTGGGCCGTCTTTTTTTGATTCAGCAGCCCCGATGAGCGCATTTGCTTACATTCGGAACAAAAATGGGTGAAGGAGTTCAGGATTGCGTGGATATTTTTCGGCGCTATGATAGACGCACAAAGAGGTTATTTATTTGAGGTTAAGGAGACGCGCAGCCATGCAACTCCTGATTGCTTACGCCAGCGTACACGGGTCTACCGCCGAAATTGCCGAGTTTATTGGCAATGAACTCCGTCAGCGCGACTTCACGGTAACGGTCAAGAACATGAACGATGTGGAGTCGGTGGACGAGTACGATGCCTTTATCCTGGGATCAGCCATTCACGGGACGATGTGGCTGCAAGAGATGTCAGTTTTCCTGGACGAGTTCAAGGACAGCCTGACCGTGAAGCCGCTGCTAGTCTTCATCACCTGCGTCCGCGTGCTGGAGCCGGATGGCTACGCGCACGTCCTGCGTGAATACGTCAATCATCCCGTGCTGGATAAGCTGAACCTCAAATCGCTGACCGCTTTTGCCGGTCGGCTGGACTATTCAGAAATCGACTGGAACGAGCGCTGGACCCTGGCTGCGCGTTACGATGGCAACCGGTCCCCCGGCAGCTACAGCCAAGACTTCCGCGACTGGAACAAAATCCGCAATTGGGCTGCCTCAGTGGCGGATATTCTGCTGCCCGCCTGAGCGTGGGCGCATCATGATGCGCCTGCACCGCCTTCGATCAGCCAGATTAATACTTTCGGTGCTCTACGAACGCTCTTCCTCATCGTCAAAAACCAGTGCCATGAGATAGGCATCGACATAGCGCCCATCTTTGAAATACGCACACCTTTTGCGCCCTTCGATTTCGAATCCGTATTTGAGGTAGAGGTGGATTGCCGGCAGATTGTGCGTGAAGACCTCCAGTTCAACACGGCGCAATCTTGGATTGGCCTGCACCCAAGCCATCATGGCCTGTATCAACGCGCTCCCGACACCCCGATTGCGGTAATTTCGGTCCACATCGATGCCCAGCCCAACGGTGTGACGCAGTGCGATTTTGGCTGTGCCCGCGCATTTACACTGACCCACAATTTCGCCATTCACTTCCGCGATAAGCAGATGCTGGTCTTCAGCGGCAATGGCCCTCTCAATGCGTTCACGCTCTTCATCGACTGTGCGTACATATTCGCCCACCGAATAGGAGATCCCATTGTTCGGTTCATCGGCAATACGTCGCCGGTAAATATTATAGCCCGTCGCATCCGCTCCTGTCGCAGGCCGAATCGTTGCCTCCACCTTGTCTTTGCCCTCAAACAAGCTAATGACCTATATGAAGTCTATCGCGCTGTCGAACCAGGGACAATCACGAGTTCTCATGACTTTGATCGTTCGGAAACTGGAAAGTTCCCAATTAGCGAACAGTCACGATTAATACAGCCCAGGGATGAACCTGATTACTCGCCGACGAAATCCTTGTCGGTGAGGAAATAGATATACATGCGCAGTTGGCCCAGGCGAATCTCGTCGGCGTTGTTGAGCGTCGTCGGCGTCTTGGGGTCCAGCGGATAGCCGTTGAGATAAGTCCCGTTGACGCTGTCGTTGTCTTCGACGAAGAAGGTCCCATCTTTACGATGCAAAAAGGCATGGATGCGCGAGACACCCTGATCGACTGCGCCGTAGCGGCTGAGGTCAATGTGCTGGCGGCCCGATTTCGACGGCGAGGAACGCCCGAAGGAGACGGTATCGCCAACCGTCAGGGTGATCGGGGCCTCGGTGTGATTGGCGATAAACAGCACGGCAGCATTGCGCCGCGATTCGGGCGCGATGGCTTGCAGTGGGGCGGTGCCGGGCAGATGCCGGGTCATCATCGGCGTTTCGCCGCGTTTCTCGGTCGGGCGATTCTCGATGACGTTCTTGACCGCCTGCTGAAGTTCCGCCGCGCTGATCGGCTTGCCCAGGAAAATATCGGCCCCGGCATCCAGCGCCTGGGCGATGTTCTGTTCGGTCTTGACCGCGCTGACGATGACCACCGGCGTCTGGTTGCGTTCGACATCGCGGCGCACGTAGCGGCAGAATTCCAGGCCGTTCATATCCGGCAGCATCAGGTCGAGAATCACGGCGACCGGGTGTTTCTGGTTAAAGATGCGGATCGCGCCGATGACGTCATGCGAAATGTGCGGCTCGTAGCCAATGCGGCTCATGATGAGCGACAGGATGTTGGCGACCTCGTCCTCATCTTCCACGATCAGCAGCGGCTGGCCTTTGCCGCTCTCATCCTCATCCTGAGGTTCCGACGTGGTTTCAGCGCTTTTCGGCGAGACAACGATGCGGATCTCCGCCATCATGTGCCCAAGCTGGAGCTTATCTTCGTGCTTGACCGGGTAAGGCTTATCCGGCTCCAGGCGCTCGCCGTTGAGCAGCGTGCCGTTGTTGCTTTGCAGGTCGGTTACCATCAGCTTCGAGTCGTCAATGCTCAGCTTCAGATGGCGGCGCGACACGCCTTTTTCTTCGCCTCCATGCGGCCCCAGGTCAATATCTGGCTTATAGACCCCTTCCGTGTCGGCCCGACCCACGATCACGGTATCTTTCATCCGAATTTGCTGTGTTAATTGTGCCGCAGAGAATTCAATGACCCAGGCTGCATCGGACATAAAGCTCTCCCAACCTTCTGTTTGCCCATTATATCAGCATTGTAAAAGCAGCGGAAGCACATGCGGCCTTAAGGTTATACCAGTGCCTGGATGCGGGCGATGAGGGCGCTGGTACTGTGATCGGGCAGATAGTCGATCAGCAGGACCTGGCCGCCATAAGCCGCGACCGCCGGACGTTCGGGCAGGGGCTTGTGCTGATAATCCCCGCCTTTAACGTAGACCTCTGGCCGCAGCGCCGTGATGAGCCGTGTGGCGGTCGGGTCCTCGAAGATGATGACCGCATCCACCGGGCGCAGCGCCGCCAACAGCCGCGCACGTTCCAGCGCCGGGACCAGTGGACGCCCCGGTCCCTTCAGCAGGCGCGTGCTGGCATCGCCGTTGAGGCCCACAAAAAGCGCATCCGCCGCAGCGCGCGCTTTCTCCAGGTAATCCAGATGCCCCAGATGCAGCAGGTCAAAGTGCCCGTTGGTGAAAGCCAGCCGTTTCCCGGCCTGCCGCAGGGCCTCACGCTGCTGCTGCGCGGCTTCCAGATTGAACATCATAGGCCAAATGTCCTGTATAATTGAGCTGTTCTTTTATTCAATTACGTCAATATGCCTTTAGAATTAGGAAAGAGAAGCCAGTATACTATGGCACAGCCAGCAGCACGGAGCAATCCAATGCCCAAAACATTCGTGGTTCTGCCGACCTACAATGAAGCCGAGAATCTGCCCCTCATGGTGGATGCGCTCTTGTCACTGGGGCTTCAGAATCTTAATCTGCTGATCGTCGATGACAACTCGCCTGATGGCACCGGCAAGATCGCCGATGCGTTGAGCAGCGAGTTCCCCGGTCAGGTGACGGTGCTGCATCGCACGGCCAAAGAAGGACTGGGTGCGGCCTACGTTGCCGGCTTCAAACGGGCGCTCAGCCTGGGTGCGGATTACATCGTTCAGATGGACTGCGACTTCTCTCACCAGCCCAAATACCTGCCCTATTTCATCGAAAAGGCGGCCCAGCATGATCTGGTCGTCGGTTCGCGCTATTTGCAGGGCGGTGGTGTGGACGAGACCTGGAGCTGGAGCCGTAAACTGCTGAGCTGGTTCGCCAACCGCATCTACGTGCCGCTGGTGCTGGGCCTGCCCGTGACCGACGCGACCGGCGGTTTCAAACTCTGGCGGCGGCATACCCTGATCGGCCTGGATCTGGACCGCATCCGCTCCAACGGCTACGTCTTCCAGGTCGAAATGAACTACGTGACCCATCAGCTTGGCTTTTCGATTGGCGAGACACCGATCTACTTCCCGGATCGCCAGCGCGGGCGCTCCAAGATGGACGGCTCCGTTGCCATGGAAGCCGCTCTGCGCACCTGGCAAATTCTCTTCCGCTACCACAGACTCGACCCCGACATGCGCCGCACGGCGGATTACAGCAGTCAATAGGCGATAATCTTCAGTCTATTGTTGCTGGCGGGTGCTGCGCCTCATGACAGTACACGGATTACTACAGCCCGCTAGTGGCTAACCTATCCCGCCAGAGACTTTAGACGATTGACTACAGCAACAACTCCGGCTGATCCGAGCAGATGCCGTTCACGCCCAGGCGTTTGAGCGCCGCGATCTCGTCGGGCCGCTCCTCGTGCCAGGTAATGATCCCCAGGTCGGCTTCGCGCACCCGTGCCAGCCAGTCTTCGGTCAGCAGCGTATGCGGCTGGTCAGCACTGTGTTCCCAGCAGGGATGCACGTAATCCGCCCCGACCGCTTGCGCGATCAGCACCGGGTCCACATGCAGCGAACTGAAGAGAATTGAGGTCCACACCTGGGGCCGCTGCGCTTTGATCTCGGCCAGCCAATCCGCCCGGAAAGAGCTAAACACCACCGCGCCGGTCATCCCATGTTCGTCAAGCGCAGCGAAGATTTGCTGCGCCGCCTCGCGGTTGAGCGCCTTAATGTCCAGGTACAATCCCAGCCCCAGCTCGCGGCACAGCGCCACCAGGTCGGCAAAGGTGAGGATCTCCACCTGCGCACACAGGGCTTCCAGGCTGAGATCGCCAATCGAGACATCCAGACCGTAGACGCGCTTGAGGCTCTCGTCGTGCGAGATGACCGGGACGCTGTCCGCCGTCAGACGCAGATATCCACCTCAACCAGATCCGCGCCGAGTGCGGCAGCACGCTCGAAGGCGGCGCGCGAGTTCTCCACCGCCTGGGCCGACGCGCCGCGATGTGCGATGCGCAGCACCCGCCGTTCGCTGTAGGGAATGCTGCGAGCCAGTTCCTGCGTCCACCAGGTCACCCGCGCCGGGATCCACTGTCGCAGGCTTTCCCAGATCACCAGCGGGGCCGTGCGCAGGTTGAATTCCTGTTCGAAGACGAAGCTCGGCGTGAAACGCTTTGTCTCCAGGTAGCTGTGCGCCAGTTGATTGTTGAGCGGGCGGCGCTGCTTGATCTTGCCCTGGAACAGGTCCGTCACCAGGACGCCGCCGATCCCACATTTAGGGCCGCAGGAGGCTTCGGTCGTCGGCCTGCGTTCCAGCAGCCAGTCAATCACCGGGGCGAAGGCGTGTTTGCCCGGCTCGGAATGCAGCACGAGACGGCCCTCACGCAGCGGCAGCGCTCCCTGGGCATCCACCATGCGGTTCATGCCGCCGTGCCAGCTTGCTTCGGCATCGACTACCGTGCCATCGGCATCCAGATGCAGCCAGATGTGTTCCAACTCGTACAGGTGCTGAATGTCCCAGTCCCACCAGATGGCGTACTCAATGACCACCGCCACGCCCTCCGCCAGGTGAATCTCACGCGGGAAAGAAGGCGAGGCCGCATCGGCCCAGAAGACGGTGTAGCCCACCGCGCTCGGCAAGAAGGGTTCATTCTGGTCGAATAAGATCAGCGGCGCGTGGTCGCGGGCCACCGAATAATTCAATTCGTTCGGGATTTTGCGATCCAGCAAGACAAAATTCTCTAGATTGGTCAACATAGCCAATTCCATCAATAAAATAACAGTCTTTGGTCCTCCCCAAAGCATACCGCGTTGTGATTAAGTTCGCTTGTGAATTTGTCTACAAACTTTCACGCCATGTTAAGGCTCAGCGGACCTGCTGCTCACTGTCTTCGTCTTCCTCGATGATTTCCAGATTCTCACCGCTGGCGTCGTGCATATACTGCGGCTTGCGCTTTTCCTTCTTGGGCTTCGTCGGGGTATTGTCCTGTTTCTCGCGGACTGCGATCATGATGGGCACAATGATCGCCGGGATCATAACCACGAAAATAATCCAGGGAAAGGACGATTGATTGCCTGACATCATGCCCATGCCGGACCCGTTTCTTGAACCTACTGGCAGTATGAACAGCAGCAGCACGAAAAAAGCCACCCCGATCCCAAGCACCAGCGCCAGTTTTGCGTTGCGCGTATTATTATCCATCAAACGATCCTTTTTCACTTGCTCTGTTAACTAATACGCGCTGTAGGGCTGGCGGTTGCATTCAGGCCCCTGCGACATCGTCCTGGGGCGTATAGCCGAGATACTGCCGGGCTTCGTCCAGGCTCCAGCGGGTGCCGCTGTTGTTCGAGACGCCGTTGACCAGGATCGCCGGTCCCGGCCAGCCCGCCGAATCGGCTTGCAGGGCGCGCTCGAAAAGCTGGGCGAAATCGCGGTTGGAGAGCCACATCGTCCTGAACCAGTGGTCATTTAGTGCTGCCTCCGGGTCATCTGACGGGACCTCGCCATCCGGCGTCCCTGCCGCCGAGAGCGTATCAGGCCGGTTTTCGCCGAACTGGTTCCAGCCGACGCGCACGATCACCACTTCGAAACGCCCACCGGACTCTGCTGCCAGGTTCTTCAACAGCCATTCTCGCGCCAGATGCGAGCTTGCGTAGGGGGTCGCGTCCAGCAGGCTGCCGTTGACCATCCACTGGGTACCAGGGCCGGGGTCCAGTTCAGCGGTCAGTTCGCCGGGTCCCAGGCCGCGATCCCGATAGCGGCCCATCACGTGATTGCTGGAGGCGTAGACAAAGCGGCGCACTCCGGCGTCCAGCGCCACATGCGCCAGATGATGCGCCATGCTGAAGGCGACCGCGCCCACCTGCCAGCCGCTGTCCGGCCAGGGATTGGGCGTGGCGAAATGCACCACCGCCTCCGCGCCTTCCAGGGCCTGACGCCAGCGTTGATCCTGCCAGTCGCTCAGGTCCGAGGCGACCAGCCGGATCTCCCGATCATCTGCCGCCAGCGAGTCCAGTTCCCGCTGCATCTCCGGCGATTCGCGCAGGTCCAGGCCAATCAGGCGCTTATACCCCGGCTGAGCAGCCAGATGGCGGATCAGCTTGCCGCCCAGATTGCCAGTTGCACCCGTGATGACGACCGATTCGATCATGAGTTTCTATCCTTTGTACAAACATGCGCCTATATTATAGGAAGGCTCAAGCCGGTTGACGAGCGTTGTAAAATAGGCATGATGATCTCATAAGGCGAAGGGATGCGCGATGAAGATCGACGCGCGAACGATGGCCGCTATCGCGCTGGTGCTGCTCGGGCTGGCGCTGCTGGACCAGGGGACTACCCTGCGGATTCTGGGCACGATTCAATCTCTGGTGATCATCGTCCTGGGGATCACGGCCACGCTGTACTTATGGAAACGCATGTAAGCCTGAAGCTACACCACCCCGAATCCAGTTATAATGAGTCAGGCGGACTTATCGATTGAGAAGATCATGAAGCGTTGGCTTGTGCCTCCCCAGCGGGGGGACGAGTATGAGACCTTCGCGGCGCGTGTCCTGCACTACACGCTGCTGCTCCTGATGGCCGTCGCGCTGTTGTACATGGGGTTTATTTCGTCGGCGGCGCAATTTATCTTCATCCCCCTGGTGCTTGCTTTATTCGTCACCTGTTACTACCTGCTGCATACGGGGCGATTTCGTCTCGCCTGCATCATCTTTCTGAGCGGCTTGTGGATCATCATTACGGCTGCCTGTTTCGGTCTCAACGGCATTCGCAATGCGTCGGTGAGTGCCTACGCGATTGTCATCATTTATTCGGCAGTCCTGCTTTCCAGCCAGAGCGCCGTTGTATTTACCGTGCTGAGCATTCTCTCGATCCTGATTCTCACACTGGGCGAGGTATGGGGAGTCCTCCCGCTGCGCAGCACGCCGCTCTACCTGCCCGACCGTTTCTTCCAGCAAACGGCCCTTTTCGGTGCGGCGGGCATTCTGCTTGCGGCGGCTTCGCGCGTGATCCGCGACAGTTTCCAGCGAATCCAACAGAGCGAGGAGAAGTATCGCCTTTTGTTTGAGAACACGCCGGTCATGGCGGCAGTGTACAAGACAAACGGCGAAATTGTCCTGCTGAACAAGGCGGCTGCGCAAATGTTAGGAGGAACGCCAGAGACCCTGCAAGGGCGCAGCGTGCATGATGTCCTGGTCCCGGAGGATGCCGCGGGCGCGCTTCAGGATCACGCGAAGGTGATTGAAGAAGGCACGGCGATGCTTGAGGAAGGCAGGATCACGCTGCCCAGTGGCCGCGAACTCTATTACCTGCGCCACGTGATGCCCCTGCCAGAAATGAACGATCCTGGCAGCGCGCAGGTGCTCGTGTTGACAACAGACATGACGGAGAAACATCTGGCCGAGCAGCGCGAACATGAGCTGGCGCTGGCGGAGGAACGCAATGCCTTTCTCACAGACTTTTTCAGCACTTTATCGCATGACCTTAAGACACCGCTGTCGATTATCAATACCAGCCTTCACCTTCTCAGGCGCGCCGAGACGATCCAGCAGCAAGAGCTGCGTATGGCGCTGATCAGTGACCAGGTCGTGCTCATGGATCAGTACCTCCAGGATATGCTCACGATCTCGCGTTTAGAACATCTTCCGGCATTGGAAATTCAGCAGGTCCATCTCGGCCTATTGGTCGAAAACGTCGTGGATTCGCTGCGTCCGCGCATAGAGCATAAACAGCTTGTCTGCAAGCTCAGTGTGACGCCCGATCTACCGGCTGTTCGTGGAGACCTGGAGCAGCTGCGGCGGATGTTCACCAACCTGATCGAAAATGCCATCAACTACACTCCGTTTGGTGGACAGATAAGCGTCACGACAGGCAGCATTGGTGGGCAGGTTACCGTGGAAATTCACGATACCGGTATTGGTATCGAAGCCGAGGCCCTGCCGCAGGTCTTCGAGCGTTTCTTCCGTGCGCCGAATGCAAAAGTGACGGGAGTTAACGGCACCGGCCTGGGACTGGCAATTGTCAAGAAGGTCGTCGATATTCACTCGGCCACGATTGAGCTTCATAGTCAGGTCGGGGAAGGCACCCGTATCTGCATCCGATTTCCGGCGGCACCCGCCCCGTGACGTTCGCAGGCGAGTCTTGTCCAGGGGCATGGCCCGTGATGGTCTCTTGATCTGAAACGCATCTGCCGCAATAATCGACGGAACAATCCAGAAGAGCAAGGCCAATCCACTTCATATGTCATCTGAAACGCCTCCGGCGCGACACGATCCTTACGTGGTGCTGCGCAACCGTGATTTTCGCCTGTTGATCGGCGGGCGCTTTATCGCCCAGGTCGGCGAGATGATGGTCAGCGTCGCCGTCGGCTGGGAGCTTTACGAGCGCACCGGCGACTATTTCGCCCTGGGGCTGGTCGGCCTGGTGCAGGTGATCCCGGTCATGCTGCTGTCGCTGCCTGGTGGCTACGTGGCGGATCGCTGGGACCGGCGCTGGATCACATTGATTACCCAGGTGATCCTGATCGTCTGCTCGCTGATGCTGACCTTCATCTCCCTGACGCAGGCCCCACTGCTGCTGCTCTACGCCACGCTGGCGCTGATCGGCGCGGCGCGCGCTTTCAATAACCCGGCGGAAGCGGCCCTCACCCCGATGATTGTCCCTAAAGAGCTTTACTACGCCGCTTCGGCCTGGAGTACCAGCATCTGGCAGATTGCTGCCGTTAGCGGCCCGGCGGTCAGCGGCCTGATTCTCGGCGCGACCAACAGCGCGGCCTGGGTCTACCTGACCAATTCGGCGGCGGGGCTGGTGCTGGTGATCGCGCTGCTGCTCATCCGCAGCCGTCAGAACAAGTTCGATACGCAGGATGAACCGCCCCTGCAAGCGCTGCGCGGCGGCATTCGCTTCGTGCGCAGCGCGCCGATTATTCTGGCTGCCATCTCACTGGATATGTTCGCCGTGCTCTTCGGTGGGGCGACGGCGCTGCTGCCGGTCTATGCCAGCGACATCCTCAACACGGGTGCTGCCGGGCTGGGATTGATGCGCGCGGCTGGTTCCGCCGGAGCGCTGCTGATGGCCCTCTACCTGACGCACCGGCCTCCCTTTGCCCATGCCGGACGGACTCTGCTGCTGGTCGTGGCCGGGTTCGGCGTGGCGACGATCTGCTTCGGCATCTCGACCTCTTTCGTGCTCTCGCTGTTCCTGCTGGCAATGATGGGCGCGCTGGATAACGTCAGCGTCGTCATCCGCCATACCCTGCTGCTGACTTATACGCCGGATCCCATGCGCGGGCGCGTCGAGGCGGTCAGCACCGTCTTCATCGGCACCTCAAACGAGCTGGGCAGTTTCGAATCAGGCCTGGCGGCGACACTGTTGGGGCCGGTGGGCGCGGTCGTCTTCGGCGGGCTGGGCACGCTGACCGTCGTCAGCATAATCGCCATGCGTGCGCCACAGCTTCGGCGTCTGCGCCGGATCGGCGAAGATCTGATGGAGGAGGCGGTTCAGGAATCGCTGGAAGAAGCCGCCATTGACCCGGTCGTCTGAGTATCAGGCGGTCGGATTGACCGCGTAGACCACCGTGTCACCGCTGCGGAAGACCTCGTGCAGATAGGACGCGCTGGCCGGGTCAAAACTCCCAAGTTCGGCTTCGAAGGGGCTGTAGATTAAATAGTCCACGCTGAACTGATCGAGCAGGTCACGCCGCCAACTGTCGTCCGTCGCCGCGTCGAAGAACTGCTCCACCGCCTTTGACTTGCCATAATAATCGAGCGTCTGCGCCCAGTGGCCCAGGAAGACGTGCGCCCCGGTGAACATCGGCACGAACTGGCCGGTGGTCAGGCTGGCGAAGACGACGTCCTCGGTCTGGACCTGAGTGTCCAGGTAATCGTAGGCCGCGACGGTGTCCGTAGGCATGTAGAAGGGCGCGTCAGCCCGGCGCAGGTCGATGAAACGCCAGGCGAAGAGGTAGAGATTCACCGGGATCACGACGGCGATCAGACCGACACTGGCCCAACGGACAAGCTGCGCCCGCGAGACCCGCTTGAACAGGCGCTGAAGCAGGGGCAGCACCCGGTTGTAGAGGCCAATCGTCGCCAGGACTGCGCCTGCCACCTGCCAGCCGCTGAGCAGATGGATCTGGAAATTCACCGGCAGATAGATCAGCACGAAATAGGCCAGGAACCAGGCCATAATCATCAGGTGGGTATCGTCACGGTCTTTCCAGGGTGTGCGGATGTCCAGCGCCCAGATCGCCAGCAGCCAGCCAAAGCCCATCAGGATCGGCAGGTGCAGCGGTGAGGGCGTGAAGGCCCCGGCATTGTCGAACTGGGACAGCACGCCGCGCCAGACCGGATCGCTGTTGGTAATGACGAAGGCTTGCAGCGCAGGCCAGACCGAGATCAGCACCACGATCAGGCCCAGTTTGAACAGGTACAGCGGGAACTTGCGGTCACGGACCCAGATAAACAAGCCGTAGAGGCCGATCACCGGGTAGATGATCGTCATATCATAGGCGTGCTGCGCACTCAGCAGCAGCGAAACCACCGCCGCCAGCCAGGCATAGCGCAGCTTCTGCGAACGCTGGCCCAGCAGCACCAGGCCGAAAATCAGCGTAATGAGACCCGCTGCAATCGAGAAATGCGGGAAGGCCAGCACATTGAGGAAGGTGTTCGGCTCGGAAACAAAGATGTCGAAGCTCTTGCTCAGCGGCACTTCGGTCCCGGTCAGGTACTTCTCGATAATCCAGATGTAGCCGAAGCCGCCACCCAGCACGCTGACCAGGAAGGCGGTCCAACGCTTGAGCCGGTTGGTGAACACCAGGCTGCAAAAGAAATAGGTCGCCGCCATCACCAGCGCCCCGGCCAGCAGGCGCGTAATCTGGTAGAGACCGGCGTAGTCGATCCCGGTCAGAACCTCCACGCGGCCCAGAGTTCCACCACAGCAAGTTAAACAGCAGCGGCTGGCTGGGTTCGGGCGTGAGCAGGTCCTCGACCAGAAACTGCGTGCGAGATTCCCGCATCCAGGAGAAATACTGGATGTGGTCGGGGATGTTAATCATGATGCCCATAAACTGCTTATCCGGCGGCGCGCTGGCATAGGCGTAAAGATGCGGCAGCGCGGTCACGGCCAGCACCAGCAGGATAAAGGCCGCGACAATCAGCCATTCACGGCGGCTGCTCGTAGCGCTGCGTGCCTGAGGCTGCGCCTGTGCCGGGACCCCGGCGCTCGTCTGACTAAGCATTCATCACCGCCTTGCGGACTATGCGTTCGATAAAGTCGGCCAACTGGCGGCCAATGATGACCCAATCGTATTCGGTCTGGACCAGCGCGCGGCCTGCCTGCGCCACCTGCTCGCGCCGGGCCGGGTCGGCCAGCAGTGCGCAGACCTGCGCCGCCATCGCCTCCGGCTCATCCGCCAGCAGAATATTCTCGCCGTCCGTCACGTGCAGCCCCTCCGCCCCCTTATGCGTGGACACGACCGGCGTGCCCAGCGCCATCGATTCGAGGATTTTCAGGCGCGTGCCCCCGCCCGCGCGCAGCGGCACGACCGTCAGCCAGCTTGCGTGGATGGCCGGGTCAATCTCCGGGAGATAGCCCGTGAAATGGACGCCCGGCTGTGCCGCCAGATCGCTGACATCCACCTGACCTGTGCCGCCGGTGACGCTAAAGCTCGTCTCCGGGTAGCGCTGGCGCACCAGGGGCAGCACCTCGCGGATGAAAAAATCGACCGCATCGTAATTCGGCCCATAGGTCACGGCCCCGGTGTAAATGAGGCTGAAAGCTTTCGGCTGGACCGCGCTGTCAGGGTGTTTATCGGTCGTATCGACTCCGTTCGGAATCACCTCGACGGGCGCGCCGCTGCCCAGGCGCTGTACACAATCGCGCTCTAACTCGGAGACGACAGTCATGGCGACGCCGCTGTCCAGCAGGCTGCGCAGGGCGATCTCGACTTTGCGCAGCGTCAATTGGCCGCGAAAACGTGATGTGACGCTGCTGGCCTGCGCGACCTGATTGTAGAACGAACTGATTTCGATCTCTTCCAGCAGGCCAGGGGTGCTGCCGATGCGGCTCAGGTAGCGCAGTGTCTGCAACTGCGAGACGATGACCAGATCGCATCCCGGCGCGTACTGGGCCACCAGGGCCGCCATCTGGCCGCTGTAGACGTCGATCAGGTGGCGCGGCCAGCGCGACATATAGCCCAGCGTGGCCTTCAGGCTGTTGAAATCGTAGACCGGCTTATCGACTACCTCGACCTGCTGGCAGAATTCGCGCAAGTGCGCGATGTGCTCGGCGGTCGCTTCGCCTGACTCGGCAAAGCTCAACAGAATCACCTGATGCTGCTCGGCCAACTGTCGCAGCAGGTTATAAATGCGGATTTTCGACCCGTTGACCGCGGGATAGGGCCACCACCATGAGACGAACAGAAGCTGCATCAGATTGTCGTTTGCCCAAAGTTACCCAGTGAATAGTCTTTGATCGCGCGCAGTGTTACCGCCCGCAGGTGCCGCCGGTCGCGCCAGCGCGGGCGCAGCGTCCAGCTTATCAGGCTGCGGCCATATTCGCTCAGCGTGTACAGCCAGCTTCCCAGCCCGGCCTGTGTATCGTGCAGAAACAGCAGCCGGTTGCGGACCATATAATAATGTGTCAGCGGAGAGGTCGCCCGCGCCTCAATCGAAATCTTGTGCCAGAGCATCGCCTGCGGCACGTGGACGATTTTATACCCGGCCCGTGACGCCCGCACACACCATTCGGTCTCTTCATAATACATGAAGAACTGCTCGTCCAGCAGACCCACTGTCTCCCAGACTTCGCGGCGCGCCAGCAGGGCGCAGCCGGTCACGAACTGGACTTCGCGCGCTTCGGTGCCAAACTGGCCTTTGTCCTCGCTGCCGATAGCGGTCATGGAGGTGGTGCCGCGCTTCCAGTCGATGTCGCCCCCGGCAGACCAGACCACGTGTGGCTGCTCGTAAT
This sequence comes from uncultured Chloroflexia bacterium, assembly GCA_963772595.1. GTDB lineage: Bacteria > Chloroflexota > Anaerolineae > Aggregatilineales > Phototrophicaceae > CAVYXZ01. Next base: position 187,979 of record CAVYXZ010000009.1, read on the forward strand.
AATAGATCGTCGGCCCGGCCACGCCGATCTTCGGGTCCTGCACCATCGCCGTGACCATCTGGTCGATCAGATCCGGGGCCACAATGGTATCGTTGTTCAGCAGCATGACGAAATCGGCCCCGGCCTCCAGCGCGTGGCGGATGCCGATATTGTTGCCACCGGTGAAGCCCAGATTCGCCCCCGTTTCGATCAATTTGATCTGCGGAAACTGGCTGCGAATCGATTCGACCGAGCCATCGCTCGAATCGTTATCGACCACAATCGTATACGCCCGGCTGTAGGTCAGCAACTCCAGTGAGCGCAGACAATCAAGCGTATCTTCCCGGCTGTTGTAGTTGAGAACGATAATAGCGATGGTAGGCAGAGCCATGCGAAAAGCCTTCAGCGGTCCAATTTTCAACATGCTAGAAGCCATGCCTTGCGTGTGACTAAATGTGCCCTTTCAGGCGCTGAGCGGCCCGCCGCCGGGGGTGAATCGCTTGTAACATGATGTATCAAATTTGTTATATTACAATATTGTTTGATTGGCGTTAGCCAAGATTCGTTATACTGGCAGAGAAATTACAAAATACATTGCTCTATGGATAATTTGTTACAGGTTTGAGTACAGTTTGTGGAAAATAGGGGGAAACGTGACAAAATCCGTCATAAGTTTATAAATCGTATAAAAATAGTTTAGTTACGGTCTAGGTTGTGTCGCATATCTTGACACAACTCCGTAATTTTTCATATAATTTTTTCATTCGTGGGTTTGCTCTTTAATCGTGGCTCAATTATATTAAGGTCAGCAAGCGTGAGTGCTTCTAACCATCCCTATGTAAGCAGACGTGTTCTCAAACTGAACGTCGGCTTTCTTCTTAATGATGGCCCTGGTCACAGCCACCTGACCGAGTTTGATGTGCCCCGTGTCCGGGTCGATGACGACCTGGAACTGGTTTACATTCGCGGCCCGCTGCGCCTCAGCCGGACTAAAGAAGGCATCCTGGTACAGGGCCAACTGCTGGTCGGCACAGAGAGCGAATGCAATCGCTGCCTCGAACCCACATTTCAAGAGCTTCGAATCGAAATCGAAGAACTGTACAGTTATCCAGCTCTGGCCGATGTGGAATTCAGCCTGCAGGAGGATGCTATCCTTGACCTCGCGCCCCTGCTGCGTGCTGAAGTCCTCATCGTGAACTCGCGCGGAGTTGTTATGTCGTCCTGATTGTCGGGGCCTATGCCCGGAATGCGGCTGCAATCTCAACACCACGCAATGTGACTGCGCTGCCGACAACATCGATCCGCGATTGGCCGGGCTAAAAGAATTGCTAGACCAAAAGTGATGCTAGGTTCACAGGGGGTCCCGTCTTGATCGAGTACGATAACTCAACGAATTCGCAGTATGATATGATGCCGGAATTTGGAGATGATTTTATGGCTGATGACGAGGAGGATAGTTTCGACGATTCTTTTTTTGCGGATGATGATCTGCTCTTTGACGATGATTTTGAAGATGACGAAATAGAACTTGAAGAGGAAGAGAGTGACCTGGGGGTGATGGCCTCCAGCGACACCATCGGTCTCTATCTCAAAGAGATGGCACGAGTGCCGCTGCTTTCCACTGAAGAAGAAGTCGAACTGGCGATGCGCCTGGAAGCGGGCCTGGATGCCGAGCGCAAGCTCAAGCGCAAGCCGGATAGCAAGCGAGCGGTGGAATGGAAATTCCTGGTCGATGACGGCAAGGCCGCGCGCGAACATCTGATCAAGGCCAATACCCGCCTGGTGGTTTCGATTGCCAAACGTTACATGTGCCGGGGCGTCCCCTTTCTTGACCTGATCCAGGAAGGCAACCTGGGCCTGATGAAGGCGGTCGAGAAGTTCGATTATCGCCGGGGCTACCGCTTCAGCACCTATGCGACCTGGTGGATTCGTCAGACGATTACCCGCGCGATTGCCGACCAGGGCCGCACCATTCGCGTGCCGGTCCACATGAGCGACCGCATCCGCCGTCTCTACCGCGTGGCGCGCGAGCTGGAACAGGAATATGGGCGCAAGCCCACCGCCGAAGAAATCGCCAAAGAGATGGAAATGGAACCGCGCAAGGTACAGTGGATGCTGCGCGTAAGCTGGCAGCCGCTGAGCCTGGAGCATCCGGTCGGCGAGGACGAGGACAGCGAACTGGGCAATTTCATCGAGAACGACAGCGCCCCGACCCCCTCCGATTGGGCCGAAAGCAACATGGTGCGCGACAAAATCGAAGAGGTCCTGGCGACGCTGACCCCGCGCGAAGCCCGCATCCTGCGCCTGCGCTTCGGCCTGCAAAATGGCCGCGCCTATACGCTGGAAGAGGTCGGCCAGAAATTCGGCCTGACGCGCGAACGCATTCGCCAGATCGAAGGCCGTGCCCTGCGCCGCCTGCGTCACCCGCGCCGCAGCCGCCACCTGCGCGATTATTTGAGCTAGAATTCCCTCTTTCTCACCCGCATGATGATCGTAGGGGCACAGGACACTGTGCCTCTTTTTTATAACGTTCTACCGACTCGTCTCTCGCTTGTCCAATCGTGAATCGGTGTACAATCGACCTGGACGAGTTGAGGATGACCTATGCGCCCCTTACTGCTGCTGTGTGTGTTCCTGCTGGCGGCCTGCGCCATCGCGGAGGATTCGAATACACCGCCCCAGCAAGCCGCCCAGCCGCCGCGCTCTGCATCTGCCGTTACCCGCACGCCGGTGCCCACCCCTGGCCTGGAACCCGCGCCCCGGCTGCTCACGCCTGACAATACCGAGACGGTCCAGGTCGATCAGGGGGTCATGCTGGCCTGGGACTGGTACCGCGCCCTGGAACCAGGCGAGATTTTCGAGATTCTGGCCGGACGGCCTGGCGAACCGCTGGCCTACCTGTCGTACAGCCAATCCACTGTATTGAACGTCACGCCCCTGTTTTCAGCCATGCCTGCCGGGCTGTATACCTGGACGGTGCAGGTCGTCAAGAACGATACCGTCCCCGGCAGCGAAACGCAGCCGATCAGCGAGGCCGCCCCCGGTTTCACGGTCGAGTTCCGGGGCAGCCGCGTGCCGACGCCGACGATCACCCAGGCCGCGCCCCGCCCGACCAGCGCGCAGAGCGACAGCCAGACCCCCGTGCCGCAGCGGATACCCGAATCAATTGACCAGCTTACAGCCTTTGTGGCCGAGGGCTTCCAGATACAGTTCTATGCGCACACCCAGCAGAGCGGCAACACAGTGATTCTCTTTGGGCCGGATGACGACCTCTACGTGTTGAACATCAACGGGCAGATCCGCCGTCTGGTGGATGCCAACGACGATCACTTCGCCGAAAGCCAGCAGATTCTCTATGAGAACGCGGAAGACGACCTGGACCACGCGGTCGGCCTGGCCTTTCAGCCGGAGACTGGCAAGTTGTATGTCTCTTACGCCGGGCACGTCGGCATCCTGAACGACAGGGACGGTAACGGCAGCTTCGACAGCGTGACCTCAATCATCGGCAATCTGCCCGCGCGCGCCTATCTCGACCACTCGAACAACGGCATCGCCTTCGGGCCGGATGGCAAGCTCTACGTCGCCATCGGTGCGACCACCGATCACGGCCCGCTTCAGCGCCAGTACGAGGCCAGCATTCTGCGCATGAACCCGGACGGCAGCGCGCCGGAAGTCTTCGCTACCGGCTTCCGCAATCCCTATGATCTGGCCTTCACACCTGACGGCGACCTGTTTACAGCGGACACCGCGCCGACTCAGTTGAACCGGACGCTGCGCTTTCTGCCGCCAGAGGAACTGGACTACGTCCAGGCGGATCAGGATTACGGCTTCCCGCACAGCTACGGCGATCTGATCCCGGCGGGCGATGACAGCCTGCCCTCCGTGACCGAGTTTTACCCCTCGGTAGGGACCGCGGGCCTGACCTACTACGCTGGCGACGGTTTCCCGGCCCAGTTCCGCGATGGCATCTTCCTGGCGCTGCGCGGCAGCGATGCGCTCGACCCGGTGAACGGCTTCGCAGTGGTTTTCGTGCCGCTGACGAAGGACGCCGATGGCGCTTACAGCGGTGACTGGCAGCCCTTCATCCAGTTCAGCCAGGGCCTGGACCCGCTGCCCAGCCCAGTGGACGTTACCGTCGGGCCGGATGGCGCGCTCTACATCGCTGAATGGAACTCCGGCGACATCTACCGCGTGATCTATTCCGGTCCGCGCGAGGAGGCGGCAGAGTAGCAAGCGAAGCGGTCCAGCGCTTCTGTCTGGGGCGTTTCTTTGCGTGTGAGTTCCAGCAAACTCCAGTGCTGAGCAATGAGCGCTGAGGCAAAGCCTTCCCTTCACCGAGCAATCAGAAACAATCTTTACAGTACAACCTCACCCCTAAATCCCCTCTCCAAAATGGCGAGAGAACTTCTAGCGCCGGTTTGCTCCCCCTCGCTATAGCGCAGCGGCATGGAGAGGGGGCCGGGGGGTGAGGTTAACGAACACCAATGCATATTGCAGATTGTCAGGTCCGAAGCTTGGCCTTCAGCCACATGCCCGCCAGCAGCGGACGTGACAGCAGCCACAGCAGCCCGCGCGCATGGAACCGTGATGCTTGCGCGTGTAGATCAGCAGATCGCGGTAGTAGATGCGCGTCGCACCCCAGTGCTGCGTGACGGCCTTCTCGTGATGGGTGATATAGCTCCCAGACAGGAAGCGAAAGCGCCCTCCGGCGAAGCGCTGCGCCAGATCGTCTTCGGGGAAATAGAGCCGCAGCGACTCGTCCAGCCGTAAGTCCGCGCGCCGCATCAGCAAGCAGGAACCGGGCATGACCTCGACATCGCGGTCGCTGTCGCGCGCCCAATCACCGTACCACAGCCGGGTGTTGACGCGCTCGCGCCAGCCGCGCAGCAGTAGACCCAGCGGCGTGTGATTCAGCAGCAGCGCCATATAGCTCGACCGCCGCGCACAGGTCCGCTGAAGGCGGTCATCCGGGTAGCGCATCTGCATCGTCGCGCCGCGATACTCCGGCTGCGTCTGCATGAACTCGACCAGAGCCAGCCAGCGCGTCCGGCTGCGGCACGGTATCCGGGTTGAGCAGCAGCACGTAGTCACCCTGGGCGGCATCAATGCCGATATTGTTCCCGGCGCAGAACCAGCGGTTTTCCGGCTGCGGCAGATAGATCATCTGCGGGAATTCAGCGGGTAGACCTGCCGCGCTGCCGTCGTTATCCACGACGATGACCTCCGGTTGAAGCGTGCTGTTCGCCAGGGCCGTCAGACAGGCGCGCAGATAGGTCTCGCTGCGGTAGTTGACGATCACGACGGACAGTTCAGGACTCAAACAGCATCCCCATCAGCAGCAGGTCCTTGAATTCGCCCTCTTTCCAGAAGGCGGCGCGCTGGCGGCCCTCATGCTCGAAGCCGAGCTTTTCATAGAGCGCGATGGCGGGCAAATTGTCGGCGAAGACCCACAATTCCAGCCGGTGAACCTCCGGGCTGCTCCTGGCCCAGTCGATCATCGCCTGCATCAGCGCCATGCCGATGCCCTGGTGCCGCAACTCGCGCCGCACGGTGACGCCCAGTGTGCAGGTGTGCAGATAGCCGCGCTCCCCGGCATTGCAGGTCGCCACGCCGACGATCTGGCCCTCCAGCTCGGCCACCAGAAACAGGCGGTCATCGGCGTGGGCCGCCCTGGCGATCACGACCTGTTCTTCGTCGAGGGTGTAGCGAAAGTCTGCCGCCGAGGCCATGGCGATGCCGTTGTTCGGCTCGTCCGCCACCCGCTTGACATGGGCGATGATCGCCGCTGCGTCTTCCGTGCGCGCTTTCCGAACGCGGAGAAGTGCATAAAGTTTAGACCCCTATCCCCAGCCCTTCCCCCGAATTCAGGGGAAGGGAGCAAACCGCAGTGTATGTTTTAAGTCCCTCCTCGAATTCGGGGAGGGATTTAGGGAGGGGTGAAATTCGGGACCGACCGCTTTCATCTTCGCCACCTCCTTACGTGCCACGATCAGCGTCATGAAGTTGAAGGCCCAGGGCAGGACCACGCGCAGCAGGCCGCCCAGCGATTCGGCCAGCGGGCTGGTCTCGTAATAGCCGGGGCCGCGAAAGGGGCCGCCCAGGCCCCAGAGCGTGAAATCGTGGCTGGTGGGCTTGGGCCGTGCAGAGCGTAAATCCGGCGGCGGTCACGGTCTCGACCAGTTGGTGGCGGGTGTAGGTGCTTTCGTAGAAGTCGTCATTGTTGAGCAGGCTCTCACCGCGCAGGCCGCGCCGCCAATCCAGCAGGCGGTGGACCAGGTTCGGGTAGGGAATCGTCAGAACGAGCACGCCGCCCGGCTGCAAGACGCGGTAGGCTTCCGCCAGGGCGGGCCCCATGCCCTGCTCGAAATGTTCCAGCACGCCGAAGGACAGATAGGCCCCCAGCGAGTTGTCGGCACAGGGCAGATGATGCACATCGCCCGCCAGCAGGCGCAGCGTCGGGTCATAAGCGCGCGAGGCGTGCAGGGCATTGATGGCGTAATCCAGGCCGATGACATCGTAGCCCATCTCGCGCAGCAGCATCACGACGGCACTGAGTCCGCTGCCTGCTTCCAGAATGGGCGCATCCTGCGGCAGATAGGGTATGTAGGCGTGGATCGTCGCCAGCGAGCGCGGATAGCGCACCGCTTTGTTCTCCACCTCGATGGACGCCGCGTCCCAGATGTCTTCCCAGGCCTGGCGTGTGCTGTCATAGCGCTGCATGAGGGTCCCCTTTCCAGGCATTCATGATACCTGAGCCGGGCCAGGGCCTGCCAGTGCAGCCTCAGTGAAGTGCCTGCGCTTTGGCTTTCAGCAGCTTGAACAGGTGGTTGATGTTGCAGGCATCGTCCAGCTCAGCCCGTTCAGCCTGAGTCAGCGTGCCCATGCGGTTGGCCTCCAGCAGATGACGCAGGCGGTCCTGCGCGGCGTCGGAGGCGCGAAAGGCAGCGATCTGTTCTGGGGTCGGCGAAGACAGCAAGAAAGCCAGCACTTCATCCCGAATATTGCCAGCGTCGGTCATAAGCGTAGTAGTTAATCTAATTGACGATGTTTCTATTTTACTGAAAAATGCAATTCCTGTCAGCCTGTCGGTCGAAGGCTGGATAGCGGCCCATACTGCATGAGAGCGGCGCGTTCCTGTCACCGTCGCCTCTTCGCTCAGAGCAAGCACGAAGACCGTGACCCGGCCTATGGGCGTGAGCGGCTTAATGGAGGCCCCTTCCAGATGAAAATGCTCAGTCCCATTGATCGGTACGGGGATTAAACAAACGGACAATCTGCCCCGGTCTCAGGGTCAAAAGAGGCGAAATCCGTCCCTTTGTGGCGGTTACACTGAAAACAACTCAGGCAAAGATTGTCAGCGGTTGTCGATCCACGATGTTTTTCGGGGATTATATGATCGACTTCATGAGGGTAAAGTCTATCCCCGTGACGAACCAAACAATATTCACAAACCCCGTTAGCGCGATCAAAAACCTGCTGCTTGAGTGACTTCGGGAATATACGTCATTCCGTTTGAAGCGCCCCGTAGGCTTTGGCCTTCAGCATGGTGAAAAAGTGGTCAAGCTGGCTGGCTTCGTCCAGTTCCGCTGCTTCAGCCTCGGTCAGGCTACCTGCGCGGTTGGCATCCAGCAGGTAGCGCATCCGCCCCTGAGCGGCTTCTGAGGCGTGAAAGGCGATAATCTGCTCCGGCGTGGGCTGTGTGAGCAGGAAATCGAGCACTTCATCCTGAATGGAGACCGTTGGGGCAAAATCACTCATGAGCATGTCATCCTACAACGAGCGATAGAGGTATTGTACACAGAAGCCCGCAAATGCTCAACGATGCTTGACAGCGGATCGCATCTTGCACTATCATGATGCTGCCGCAGGCGCAGTTTGCTCCATGCCCCTCGGAACCGACCGCCAGAGTAGAAAGCTATCCGATGCGCAGCAGTGTCAACATCCGCTAACCGGTTTTTGCGGTAGCCCTGTTTGACATTATTGAGTCGCATCGACGACGCTTGCACGATCAAACGCCCCAGGGCTGCCTGTGTGGCGTTTTTTGATTCGGGCAAGGAGGCATTCTATGTTAGTGGTATCCAATCTTTCCAAGCGCTTTCGCGGCGCAGACGAGCCTATTCTCAGCAACATCAGCTTCACGGTCAATGCCGGGGAGCGTATCGGCCTGGTGGGGCCGAACGGCAGCGGCAAAAGCACGCTGATTCAGATCGTCATGGGCCTGATGGAGGCCGATGGCGGCAGCGTGACTTTTAGCCCGCCGAACCTGCGCGTCGGCTACCTGGCGCAGCAGTTAGAGATCGACGCGGCGGTGACTCTGCGCGACGTGCTCTTCCCGCAGACGCAGCTTTTGCAGCAGGCTGAAGCGGATGTCGAGCGGCTGGCGGCGCGGTTGGCCGAGGGCGACGACGCGGTCTACACGGCCTACGACGAAGCGCTGACCCGGCTCGAACGCCACAGCCGGACGGTCGATCCCTATGAGGCGGAATCGGTGCTGGCGGGCCTGGATCTGGGCCACCTGGACCTCGACAGCGAGGCGGCGGCGCTCTCCGGTGGACAGAAGACGCGGCTGGGGCTGGCGGCGCTGCTGCTGGATGATCCCCAACTGCTGATCCTGGACGAGCCGACCAATCACCTGGACGTGAGCGGCATCGAATGGCTCGAATCCTGGCTGGACGACTTCTCCGGCGGTGCGCTGATCGTCTCGCACGACCGCACCTTCCTGGACCAGATGGTCACGGGTATCGTGGCGCTGGACGAAAAGACGCATACGGCGCGGGTCTTCGCCGGGCACTACAGCGACTACGTGGCGACGCTGCGCTCCGAATGGGATAAGCAGTGGTCCCAGTGGCGTTTGCAGCAGTTGGAGGTGACCGCTTTGCAGCGCGATGCGCAGCAGACGATGGCGAAGGCCGTGCGCAAAGAGAACGCGACCAGAGACAGCACTCAGCGCCGCTATGCCAAAAAGGTCGCCAAACGCGCTCAGGCCAAAGCGACCCGGCTGCGCCAGTATCTGGCAGATGAGGACCGAGTCGAGAAGCCGGAGCGGACCTGGCCGCTGCGCCTGGATAACTTGCAGCAGGTCAACGCCCTGCCCGCAGGCCGCGAGGTCATCACGCTGGATGGTGTGTCGGTAGGTTACGATGCGCCGCTGCTGGAACATCTCGACCTGCGGCTGCTGGCCGGAGAGCGAGTCGTCGTGATCGGCCCCAACGGCCAGGGCAAGAGCACCCTGCTCAAGACGCTGGTCGGGCAGATTCCGCCGCTGGCAGGCAAGGTACAGATCGCCCACAGCGCCAAGATCGGCTATCTGGCGCAGGAGCAGGAAACGCTCGACCCGGCCAGCACGCCGCTGCGCACGCTGATGGACGCAGTCGATTGGCACGAGACGGAAGCGCGCACCTTCCTGCACTTCTTCCTCTTCGCGGGCGACGAGGTCTTCACGCCGGTCGGCCTGCTGAGCTACGGCGAACGTGCCTGCCTGATGCTGGCCGTGCTGGTGGCGCAGGGGGCCAATCTGCTGGTGCTGGACGAGCCGCTCAATCACCTGGATGTCCCGGCCCGCGAGCGCTTCGAGCAGGCGCTGGAGCCTTTTCAGGGCACGGTGCTGGCGGTGGTCCACGACCGCTACTTCGTCGATAAACTGGCGACGCGCATCTGGCACGTCGGCGCGGGCGTCTTGAGCGAGGAAATCCGGGAGGTGCCTGTACTCTAATCCGCGATTCGCCTTTGCATGGCTATCGCTTAGCGTCGAAGCCGGAGTGCGAACAGATCATCGGCCAAAATCTCGTCGATCCTGTCGGGCAGTGTTCGCCAGTCGCCCACTCCGGCATCAATGTGACGCCCCGCCAGCAAATCGAGCGCGCCAGTCGCCATAAAGGCGACGATATCGCCCGCCGTTTCGAGTGAAGTCCATATGTCGTCGGGGATGTCGTTTGCGGCATCCCCCATATCGTCCAGCATTTTCTCTACCAGCGCGGTGCGTACCGAACCCGGACGCATCGTGAAAACGAAAATGCCGTGCGGAAGCGCATCATAGGCCACTGCCTCGCTAATGCGCGTAAGCGCTGCTTTGCTCCCCATATACGCGCTGTAAGTGGGTGAGTCCTCGACTTTACTGTGGGCTGACTGGCTGCCGATATTGATCACTCGCCCGCTTTGACGTTCAATCATGCGTGGAATCACCGCTTGCATGAGCAGAAATGGGCCCAGCACATTCACCTCAAAGACACGCCACCATTCAGCAGCGTCGCGCTCCCAGGCAGGACCACCTGTTTCAATGATCCCGGCGTTGTTCACGAGCAAGTCGATGGCGCCAAGCTCACGCTCGACAGTGTCCACCGCCTTGACGACAGCGTCTCGATCCGTGACATCAAGCACAAGGGGATAACCGCCAATCGCCTGCGCGACGGCTTCGATCTCAGCCTGAGTGCGTGCCGCCACTGCAACTTTCATTCCCGTTGAGGCGAGTCGTTCGGCAATCGCACGTCCAATCCCGCGACTGGCTCCGGTGACCAGGGCAATTCCGCTGAGTGTATATGCCATTATCTGTGCCTCCTTGCGAGCCTTCGTTCCCAGCATTCTGGATATGAAGCCAGGTCTTTACGGGGAGACCTACCTGAATTATCCTCCTTTATCCTGAGTATTCGCGCAAATTGGGCTGTTCGTCTTCACGTAGTTCAATCACTCTTGACAGGCCAGCACACAGCTATATAATCCGTCCTGAATAGTCAACATTGACTATTCAGGAATGACTATTTGCTATGAAGTCAGCGACATGGAGCGCGAACTGCTGCTGTTGGGGCTGCTGCGCCATGAGGACATGCACGGCTACCAGCTTCACGAGTTCATCAATCGGGACCTGGCCTACTGCACCGATCTCAAAAAAGCGACCGCCTACAACCTGCTGAAGAAGATGGCGGACGAGGGCTGGGTAACTGAAACCGAGGCGCAGGAAGGCAACCGTCCGCCGCGCAAGGTCTACCAGATCACAGCGGCAGGAGAGGCGGTGTTCCAGCGCCTCTTGCGCGAAAATCTCGCCGGGCACACGCTCATGCGCCTGCCGGATGGCATTGGGCTGGCCTTCATCGAGGCCATTCCGCCGCAGGAAGCTGCTACGCTGCTTGAAGCGCGCCGCAGCGCTATCGCGCAGGAACTCGACACGCTCGAACAGGCCCGGCAGCACGGCCACACCGAAGGCGGCCTGCGCCTGATCGTCGAACACCAGTACATTCACCTGAATGCCGAACTCACCTGGCTGGCTCAGGTTATCGAACAACTCAAGGAGACCGCTTAAATGACGCTTGATGCAATTTTCCGCTTCCTTCATTCCTGGAATCGCTGGTTGCTGCTGATTGTAACCCTCGTCGCTCTGCTCTATTTTGCGCGCGGTTGGTTGCAGGCCCGTCCCTGGACCAAACAGGCGCAGACCCTGCTCACCGTCTTTAGCTCGTTGATCGGCTTGCAGTGGGTCCTGGGGCTAATCCTCTTGCTGGCGCTGGCGAGCGTCACCGGATTGGGCGTGCGGCATTACTGGGAACATCTGACGGTGCAGACGATTGCGCTGGCGGTGGCTCATCTGCACATGAGATGGCGCAGGCAGGACCTGGATGATCGCACGCGCTACAAACGCGGTTTCTTGCTGATCGTGGCGGTGCTGGTGCTGGTGATCGTAGGCATTATGCTGCTGCCGGCGACTATTCAGTGGCGTTTAGTGGGCCTCAGCGCTTAGAAAGACTCATGATGACTGACGCTACGACACCGACAAAACCAGAGTCGGACACCGCTGAGAAGCTCGACTTCAAGAAAATCCTGCCGGTCTTCCTCATTGTGCTGGTCGATCTGCTCGGCCTGACCATTATCATCCCGCTGCTGCCGCTCTATACCGTCTCGCTGGGCGCTGACCCTTTCACTATCGGGCTGCTCAGCGCGACATACCCCTTGATGCAGTTGATCGGCGGGCCATTGCTGGGCGGTCTCTCGGACCGTTTTGGCCGCAAGCCGATCCTGATCATCAGCCAGTTGGGGACCTTCATCGGCTTTCTCATGCTGGGCTTTGCGACCGCGCTGCCGGTCCTGTTCCTCTCGCGTTTGATCGACGGCATCTCCGGGGCGAACATCGTGGCGGCGCAGGCGGCCATCACCGACAGCACTACCGATAAGACGCGCACGCAGGGCCTCGGCTTGATCGGGGCGGCCTTCGGGCTGGGATTCGTCATCGGCCCGGCGATTGCGGGCATCGCGCTGGCGGTCAGCGGCAACAATTATCAGGTGCCCGCGCTGATTGCGGCGGGCTTCTCACTGCTGTCGATCTTGCTGACGATCTTCCTCTTCAAAGAGACCCTGACCGACGAGGTCCGCAGCGCCCACCAAGAGAGTCACGACGGCGGCTTCGTCAAGAACCTGACTCGCTCGCTGAGTATGCCGCTGGTGGCGATTTTGCTGCTGCTGATGTTCGCCCAACAGCTCGTCTTCGCCGGTTATGAAAATCTGTTTGCGCTGTTCACTTTGAACCGGCTGGGCTTGAATGCCTCCGGTAATGCCGTGATTTTCGTGTTCATCGGCATCTGGCTGGTCATCATTCAGGGCCGCGCCATCGGGCCGCTCAGCCAGAAATACGGCGACCGCAAGTTGATCTATGCCGGGCTGGCCTTCCTGGCTGTCGGGATGGTGCTGAGCGCCATCACCCCGGCGACCGCCGTGCCCTGGTATTCGCAGGATGCGCTGCTCAAAGAATTGAGCGAACGTTCCAGCGTGCAGGCGATCTCCGTAGCGATTCCAAGCGGCGATACGACCGGTTGGCTGGGCATCGTCTGGCTGCTGGCGGCCTCCATCCCGACAACCATCGGCGCGTCGATCCTGTCGCCCAGCATCAACAGCCTCATCACCAAACAGGTCGCATCGAGTCAGGTGGGCGGGACGCTGGGGGTCAGCTCAGCGCTGGTCAGCGCGGCCAATGCCATCACGCCGCTGCTGGGCGGGGCCATGTTCCAGTGGCTCGGCTCCACCGCGCCCTTCTTAACCGGAGGCCTCCTGATGGCACTGCTGTTCCTGTTTGCGATGACTCGCATCCCCGCCGTATCAGCCCGGCAGGCCCAGGCCGCCGCCTGATTCTTAAACGCTTTTTCGCCTGCCCTGTCCGCAGCTCAGGGTATAATAGAGGGGTAAGGAATCAGGCATAAAGAAAGTACCCATGAGCGACGAAAAAGTTTACGAAATGCTGTGGGACTGCAAGTACTGCGGGACCAAGAAACTCCTGGGCAAGACGCACCGCTTCTGCCCCAACTGCGGCGCGCCCCAGGACGATGAAGCGCGCTATTTCCCCTCTGACGCGGACAAAGTCGCCGTCGAGGATCACGTCTACGTGGGCGCGGACCTCATCTGCCCCAGCTGCGACACACTCAACGCGGCCAACTCCGAGTTCTGCCAGCAGTGCGGCACGCCGCTGAAAGGGGCCAAAAGCGCGCAACTGGTCCAGGATGATCAGGTGATCGGCGAAGGCGAACACTTCGAATCGACCGGATCGCGCAACGTGGCCCAGGAACGCTGGGAGAAAAAGCTGGACGCGGCGGGCCTTTCACCCAAAAAGCCGACAAATCGAGTGGGCAGGCGCGGGCTGATCCTCGGTCTGGGGCTGGTCGGGCTGATTCTGCTGGTCGTGCTGGTGGCGATCTTCTGGAAGCGTGAGACAACCGCCTATGTCACGGCGCACAACTGGACGCGCGAGATCAACATTGAATCCTACGAGGCCCGCTCGGAAAGCGCCTGGTGTGATTCCATGCCCGGCGATGCCTACAGCATCACGCGGCATCAGGAACAGCGCGGCTCCAAACAGATTCCCGACGGCCAGGACTGCCATACCGTGCGCCGCGACAACGGCGATGGCACCTACAGCGAGAGCCAGCAGTGTACGACCCGCTATCGCAGCGAGCCGATCTACGACGACCGCTGTTACTACACGGTCAATCGCTGGGGCTATGAACGCTCGGTGTCGGCCAGCGGCAGCAGCCTGGGAGAATCGCCTGTGTGGCCCTCGCTGAAACTGGGCCAGACCGGCACCTGTTTGGGCTGTGAGCGCGAAGGCGCGCACGAGGAGCATTACATCGTCACGCTGCGCAGCAACGACCAGGAGTATACCTGCGACCTGAGCCAGGACGAGTGGGCGTCGATGCCCATCGAATCGCTGTGGACCTTCAAGGTCGGCGTGGTCACGAACCGGCCCGACTGCGGCAGCTTACAGCCTGCGAGCTAAGCCGCAGTGGCCGAGAATCCGATTATCGCGCGCATCGAGCGTGAGCTGGGCGTCCCTGGCCTGGCCGAAATGCTGGCCGAACGCCTTAATCCGAGCGATCTGCAATCGCTGCTGATCGAGGTCTACCGGCAGCGGGCGCAGCAGCAGGATCCGGCGGCGGTCCTCAATAATCAGGCACAGAACCGTTTCGTCCGGCCCTCAACGGTCTCGCCGCAGCGCCTCAACGCCTGGGAAGCAGCGGCTTTCGCCAGCCTGCCGCCCGATTTCGAAGCGCTCGCCCTCGCGCCGGTCGCGCCCCTGGGCACAAGCTCAGCTATTGCAGCGGTCGATCAGAATCGCGTGCTGGCGACGATCCGCAACAGCGAGGTGCTGTCCGATTCAAGCAATGTGCTGGCGCTGGAATGCGCCCTGCGGCGTCGCGATCTGCTGCGTGCGGCCCCGAAATCGCCCCAGGCTGTACATCTGGCCGCCAGCCACCGCCTGCTGCGCACGCAAAACTATGGCGACAATCCCCATAGCGTCGCCCATTTCAGCGCCTTTGCCCTGTGCAGCGCCGGGCGGACCCTAGGCGGGCTGCGCTTCGAACTGGCCGCGCTGACCCTGCACATCAGCTTCTACGTCCGGGCACTGCGCCGCTTCCTGGGCGATGCCGTCCCGCTGCGTGTGGCCCTGACCGACTTCAACGCAGGGGATCGTCAGGCGCTGCTGGATGAGCATCTGCTGGAGCCGCTGCGTGCCGTTTTCCCCGATCTCGCCTGCGGCATAGACCCTCAGCGCGCGGGTGGCAAAGGCTACTACGATGCCCTCTGCTTCCACATATATAGCGCGGAGCCGTCTGGCGCATGGCTCGAACTGGCCGACGGCGGCGTGGTGGACTGGACTCAACGCCTGCTCAGCAGCACCAAAGAACGCTGCGTCATCAGCGGCATCGGCAGCGAGCGGGTCTGCACGTTGGGACCATGCCACACATAAGCGCTTTCCACATTTACCACAGGCGCAGGATCTCTGATCTCAGGTCCTGCGGGGGCTGCCCTGGCGGACCAGCAGCAGCCCTTTACAGTTAGTCTGACCTGAGCACGCTTCAGGTCGCCGCATCCGCTTCGGCGGTCGGCGTCTCGGTGGCCGTCGGCAACGGTGACGCTGTCGGCAGCGGAGACGGGGTCGCGGTCAGCGTCGGCGTGTCAGTGGGCAGGGCCGTCGGGGTATCCGTCGGGGTGGCGATCGCGGTGTCAGTCGCGCTCGGCAGCGGCGTGGCGGTCTCCGCCGGTGTGGCGCTGGGCGGCAGCACCGCTTCAGTCGTCTCCGGTGCGGCGGTGGTGGCTGCCGGGGGCAGCACCGCCTCGGTCGCTTCCGGTTCCAGGGTCGCGCTCGGCTCAACCTGGACGGCTTCGGTCGCCGTCGGGGTCACGACTGGCTGGACCTCCTCCGTCACCTCAGGATTGACCTCTTCGGTCGCTTCCGGTGCCAGGGTCTCGGTCGGCAGCGCTGTGGCGCTCGGCTCGGTCCAGGCGTTGTCCACGCCCACCAGATCAATCGCCCAGGTATCGGCAGAGGGCTGCGCGATCCAGGCAAAGCGCAGCATGACGATCTGACCGCTGTAGGCGCGCAGGTCTACCAGCGTCTCAGCCCAGTCGTCAGATGCATTGACCAGGGCAATCGTCTGCCACTCGCCGCCCTCCGCTTGCGCCTGCACCACCGCCTGCGAGACCGTGCTCGCCAGCTTCGAGTAGAAGACCAGGCGTGGGGTCTCGGCTGCCATCAGGTCAATGGGCTGCCGCCAGGTCAGGGTACTGCTGCCTTCAGCGCTGGCATCCACCGTCCAGCCCATCCCGGTCTCGCCCATCGCACCGGTTTCATTCAGCGTCCAGGTCCCTTCCACCTGCCAGTTGGCCGCACCATTGTCCAGCGTGTCCAGCAGCGGCGGGGCCAGCGGCTGAAGCGGTTCAGGTGTGGCCGCTTCAGTCGTCTCAGTCGGCAGCGGCGTGGCACTGGCTTCGAGCGTTGGCTGAGGCTCGGTCCAGGCGTTATCGACGCCCACCAGATCAATCGCCCAGCTATCCGCAGAGGGCTGCGCGATCCAGGCGAAGCGCAGCGTGACGATCTGCCCGCTGTAGGCGCGCAGGTCCACCAGCGTCTCGGCCCAGTCCTCCGAGGGCTGCACGATGGCGACTGTCTGCCAGTCGCTGCCGTTCACCTGTGCCTGCACCACCGCCTGCGAGACCGTGCTCGCCAGCTTCGAGTAGAACACCAGCCGCGGGGTCTCGGCTGCCGTCAGGTCAATGGGCTGCTGCCAGGTCAGCAGGCTGCTGCCTGTCAGCGCTGGCATCCACCGTCCAGCCCATCCCGGTCTCGCCCATCGCACCGGCTTCATTCAGCGTCCAGGTCCCTTCCACCTGCCAGTTGGCCGCGCCATTGTCCAGCGTGTCCAGCAGCGGCGGTGCCAGCGGCTGAAGCGGTTCAGGCGTGGCCGTCGGCTCGATCTGGAGCGTTTCATTCTGCTGCTGGAGCGCCAGGCTCGGGCTGCTGGCCGTTGTGGCAGCTCACCTCGGCGCTGGCATCGCTGAGCAAATCGCTCTGCTGGTTGCCATGCGCCGGTGTGTAGCTCAGCACCACGAAGGTAGTAGTCCGTGCCTGCGCTCAGCCCACTCACCGTGCAGCCGCTGACCGTCTTATCTGCCGTCGTGCAGCCCAACTGGTCGTAAGGGCCACCCGGATTAGTCCCGTAGTGGACCTCGTAGCCGCCGCCGTTGCCCGTGTAGAGGATCGGCGTCCAGCTCAACTCCACGCTGTCCTGACCGCTGTTCACGACCTGGACATTCGTCGGCGGCACGGTCTGGGTATTGGCCCAGCCCGCTTGCAGCCCCGCCAGCCAGCTCAGCAGCGTGGCGTCGCTGGCGCTCAGCTTGTTGAAGCTCAGGTTGAAGCTCACCACGCTGCTCAGATTGGCGAGCTGCGGTGGAATCTCCCCACTGAGCGCGTTGTTGTTCAGGTACAGCGCGGTCAGTTGGTTCAGGCTGCCCAGTTCCAGCGGGATCGCGCCGCTGAGCGCATTGTTGTGCAGGTACAGCGCCGTCAGGTTCGTCAGGCTGCCCAGCTGGGCCGGGATGCTGCCGCTGAGGGCGTTGTTGCGCAGGTTGAGCACCGTCAGCCCGCTCAGGTTGCCCAGCTGAGTTGGCAGCGCGCCGCTCAGGCCGTTGAGGATCAGGTCCAGCCGCTGCACCTGACCGCCCGCACAGCTGACGCCGTACCAGCTGCAGGGGTCGGGATTGCTCAGCCAGTTGTTCTGGTTGACCCAGCCTGGCCCGTTGCTGCTGTTGTACAGCGCCACCAGCCCCTCGCACTCGCTCGTCGAGATCGTGCTCACGCTGGCACAGTCCACAAAGCCAGCGGCTGCCGTCGTGGCAGTCACCTCGGCGCTGGCATCGCTGAGCAAATCGCTCTGCTGGTTGCCATGCGCCGGCGTGTAGCTCAGCACCACGAAGGCGTAGTCCGTGCCTGCGCTCAGCCCACTCACCGTGCAGCCGCTGACCGTCTTATCTGCCGTCGTGCAGCCCAACTGGTCGTAGGGGCCGCCCGGATTAGTCCCGTAGTGGACCTCGTAGCCGCCGCCGTTGCCCGTGTAGAGGATCGGCGTCCAGCTCAACTCCACGCTGTCCTGGCAGTCATATTCGACGACCTGGACATTCGTCGGCGGCACCGTCTGGGTATTGGCCCAGCCCGCTTGCAGCCCCGCCAGCCAGCTCAGCAGCGTGGCGTCGCTGGCGCTCAGCTTGTTGAAGCTCAGGTTGAAGCTCACCACGCTGCTCAGATTGGCGAGCTGCGGCGGAATCTCCCCACTGAGCGCGTTGTTGTTCAGGTACAGCGCGGTCAGTTGGTTCAGGCTGCCCAGTTCCAGCGGAATCGCCCCGCTGAAGCGCATTGTTGTGCAGATACAGCGCCGTCAGGTTCGTCAGGCTGCCCAGCTGGGCCGGGATGCTGCCGCTGAGACTGTTGTTGCGCAGGTTGAGCACCGTCAGCCCGCTCAGGTTGCCCAGCTGGGTCGGCAGCGCGCCGCTCAGCCCGTTGAGGATCAGGTCCAGCCGCTGTACCTGACCGCCCGCACAGCTGACGCCGTACCACGTGCAGGGGTCGGGATCGCTCAGCCAGTTGTTCTGGTTGACCCAGCCTGGCCCGTTGCTGCTGTTGTACAGCGCCACCAGCCCCTCGCACTCGCTCGTCGAGATGCTGCTCACCCCGCTGCAATCCGTGAACACGCTCGCCGCCGTCGTGGCAGTCACTTCGGCGCTGGCATCGCTGAGCAGATCGTTGCTCTGGTTGCCATGCGCCGGCGTGTAGCTCAGCACCACGAAGGTAGTAGTCCGTGCCTGCGCTCAGCCCACTCACCGTGCAGCCGCCGACCGTCTTATCTGCCGTCGTGCAGCCCAACTGGTCATAAGGCCCGCCCGGAGCTGGTCCCGTAGTGGACCTCGTAGCCGCCGCCGTTGCCGGTGTAGAGGATCGGCGTCCAGCTCAGGTCTACGCTGTCCGCAGTCATATTCGTCGCCTGGACATTCGTCGGCGGCACGGTCTGGGTACTGGCCCAGCCCGCTTGCAGCCCCGCCAGCCAGCTCAGCAAGGTGGCGTCGCTGGCGCTCAGCTTGTTGAAGCTCAGGTTGAAGCTCGCTCACGCTGCTCAGGTTGGCGAGCTGCGGCGGAATCTCCCCACTGAGCGCGTTGTTGTTCAGGTACAGCGCCGTCAGTTGGTTCAGGCTGCCCAGTTCCAGCGGAATCGCCCCGCTGAAGCGGTTGTTGTGCAGATACAGCGCCGTCAGGTTCGTCAGGCTGCCCAGCTGGGCCGGGATGCTGCCGCTGAGGGCTGTTGTTGCGCAGGTTGAGCACCGTCAGCCCGCTCAGGTTGCCCAGCTGGGTCGGCAGCGCGCCGCTCAGCCCGTTGAGGATCAGGTCCAGCCGCTGCACCTGACCGCCCGCGCAAGCTGACGCCGTACCAGCGTGCAGGGATCGGGATCGCTCAGCCAGTCGCTGTTGTCCACCCAGCCTGGCCCGTTGCTGCTGTTGTACAGCGCCACCAGTCCGTCGCACTCGCTCGTCGAGATCGTGCTCACGCTGGCACAGTCCATAAAGCCAGCGGCTGCCGTCGTGGCACTCACCTCGGCGCTGGGATCGCTGAGCAAATCGCTCTGCTGGTTGCCATGCGCGGGCGTGTAGCTCAGCACCACGAAGGCGTAGTCCGTGCCTGCGCTCAGCCCACTCACCGTGCAGCCGCCGACCGTCTTATCTGCCGTCGTGCAGCCCAACTGGTCGTAGGGGCCGCCCGGATTAGTCCCGTAGTGGACCTCGTAGCCGCCGCCGTTGCCCGTGTAGAGGATCGGCGTCCAGCTCAACTCCACGCTGTCCTGACCGCGTGTTCACGACCTGGACATTCGTCGGCGGCACCGTCTGGGTATTGGCCCAGCCCGCTTGCAGCCCCGCCAGCCAGCTCAGCAGCGTGGCGTCGCTGGCGCTCAGCTTGTTGAAGCTCAGGTTGAAGCTGCTCACGCTGCTCAGATTGGCGAGCTGCGGCGGAATCTCCCCACTGAGCGCGTTGTTGTTCAAGTACAGCGCGGTCAGTTGGTTCAGGCTGCCCAGTTCCAGCGGAATCTCCTCGCTGAAGCGGTTGTTGTGCAGATACAGCGCCGTCAGGTTCGTCAGGCTGCCCAGCTGGGCCGGGATGCTGCCGCTGAGACTGTTGTTGCGCAGATTGAGCACCGTCAGCCCGCTCAGGTTGCCCAGCTGGGTCGGCAGCGCGCCGCTCAGCCCGTTGAGGATCAGGTCCAGCCGCTGCACCTGACCGCCCGCGCAAGCTGACGCCGTACCAGCTGCAGGGATCAAGATCGCCAGCCAACCGCTGTTGTCCACCCAGTTAGCGCCATCAGTGCTGTTATAGAGCGACAGCAGGGCCTCACACTCGGAGCCAGGAATGCTCGACACGGCGGAGCAGAAGGTTGGAGGACTCTCCATTTCGACCGCGCCCATATCGCAGGTGGCGACCAGGTCTCCATCGCCGTCGATGGGCCGCGTGACCCCGCGCTGATCCACGTTGTTCACCGGCGCTGCCGCACAGGTGGCGTTGTCACCCGCGTCAATCGCCGGGCTGCCGGATTGGAGCAGGATGGTTTAAGTCAGCCCACCGTTGTCTTGCAGACCCGCCGGGTCGAGCTGTGGGTCCTGCCCCACAACATTGCCGTTGGCGCTGGTCAGGTTGCACGAAGCATCGGCGGCTTCGATCAGGCTGTAATACGCCGTAACCGTACCTCCGTTGAGATAGCAATCGCTACCGCTGGGACTGTTGGCAAGAATGGTGTTGTTCAGCGTCAGGCTGCCTGCATCATTGTAGAGACCGCCACCGCTGCCACCACCGATAACCGCATTGCCACTGATGGTGCTGTTGGTCACGGTCAGAACGCCATGATTCCAGAGACCGCCACCGCGGAAGGCCGAGTTGTCGACCACGGTGCTGTTGACCAGGTTCAGGGTGCCTGTGCCACTGTTGAACAGAGCGCCACCCGCACCGTCCCCATAGTTGTTCGTGAAGGTACTGTTAATCACGGTCAGCGTGCTGTCCATGAAACCGCCGTTGAGAATCGCGCCACCGCTGGCTAGGCCGTACGCGAAATTGCCATCGAAAGTGCTGTCGGACACCGTAGCGCTGCCTTCGGCCACGACGATGCCGCCGCCCAGACCGTTAGCCGTGTTGCTGGTGAAGATGCTGTGGGTCACAGTTAGCGTGCCGCTGCTGTTGATGCCGCCACCGCTGCCGCTGTCAATCGCCGAATTGCCGCTGAAGGTGCTGTCGGTCACGGACAGCGTACCGCCGGGGCTAGACATAATACCGCCGCCAAAGTTCGCGCTGTTCCCGGTGATGGTGCTGCTGTTGATGGTCAATGTACCTGCCTGGTTGAAGAGCGCGCCGCCGTTCTGGTCAGTATTGGTGTGGTTGCCCTGGAAGACCGCGTTGTTCACAGTCGTGATGCCGTAGTTATACAGACCACCGCCGCCATTCAGATCAGGTGAGTACCCGTCGGCAATCGTGACTGCGTTCAGCGTGAAATTCACGCCACCGAACACCCGCAGCACGCGCACCGTATCGTTACCACTGATCGTGAGCGATGACGCGCCTGGCCCATCCAGGGTGAGATCGTCGCTGATGTCGGGCAGCGCTGAACCGAGCGTGATGGTCGCCGGATAGCTCAGATTGAACTCAATCGTATTGGCTCCCGGCAGGATGTTGGCCGCTGTGATGGCTTCTCGCAGCGAGCAGTCCGCGTCGCAAACTCCGTCATAGGTATCCGCGCTCGTCGTGACCGTGAGCGTCAGGCCCGATGGCGTCTCCTGTTCGACCGCGCCGATGTCGCAGTTGGCGACCAGATCGCCGTCGCCGTCAATGGGCCGTGTGACCCCGCGCTGATCTTCTGTCACAGATGCAGCCGCAACCGTTGTGCAATCGGTGACTGCATCAATGGCAGGGCTTCCGGCCAGAAGTGCGTGAGTTGCTGTAGTTCCGGGCGCGTTCAACTGCAATGATCCCAGCAGAGGATCGGTATTCAAAAGGCTGAAGCCCGTGCAGGTGGCATCGCTGCTCAGGTTCACCCCTGATGCGACAATGCTGCCAGGCCCGGCACAGTTGTCCCCAGTCGTACCTTTGTCGACGATGCTGTTCTTGATGTTGAGCGTGCCCGCCGCCGTATTCAGAATACCGCCACCCGTCCCGCCAGCGCTGTTGTCGGCCAGTGTGCTGTTATTCAGGGTCAGTTGGAAGTTGTTGTAAATGCCGCCGCCATCGTTGATCGAGCTATTGCCAGAGAACGTGCTGTTGAGCACCGTTACAAAGCCCAGGTTGTAGATGCCGCCCCCGTGATTGTCAGAGGTATTGCCACTCAGTGTCGTCTGATTGAGGGTCAATTCTGCACCAACAGCATTCGTAATACTGTTGGTGATACCACCTCCGAAAAGTGTCGCGGTGTTCTGTGACAACATACTCCGGTTGACGGTTATCACGCCTCCACAACCGCTCGTGCCCTTGTTATTGAACAGACCGCCCCCGGTGCTGCCATCATTACTTGTCAGGGTGCTGTCCGTAATCAGGGCGGTACCCGTGTTATAAATTCCCCTCCAGGTCCACTGGAGATGTTGTCGACCAGGGTGCTGTTGGCTCAGACGCAATGTTGCAGTACAGCCAGAACTCGTGATAGCGGCACCGCCTCCCGATGCCATATTCGCCGAAAATCCACTCAGGGTAACGACCGCGCTGCCGCTGCTCCAGAGTCCACCGCCGCTGA
Source organism: uncultured Chloroflexia bacterium (assembly GCA_963772595.1). GTDB lineage: Bacteria > Chloroflexota > Anaerolineae > Aggregatilineales > Phototrophicaceae > CAVYXZ01. The sequence goes on from CAVYXZ010000009.1 coordinate 210,521, forward strand.
TCGCGTTGTTCGCAGTGATGGTACTGTTATTGATTGTGACTGTACCCGCATTGAAGATGGCACCGCCGCTGCCCGACGGCAAGTTGCCATCGCGGATCGTCACGGCATTCAAGGTCGATCGCCGCCGAGGGCGACGTGGAAAAGCCGGAAGTCAAGGCCTGATGTTGTGTCCCGCGCAATAGTCGCATCATTACTGTCAATCGTGATGACGCTGTTGATTGAGGGCAAGCCATTGTTGCCATCGCTTGTGTTGTCGATGGCCGTCAAGAGGTAATTGCTGTTACTTGCCAGCGTAATCGTCTGTGGACCAGGGAAACAGGTCTCGTCGTTCGCGGCGTTAATGGCCGCGATAAGTGCAGCGACATCCCCATCCGGGATCACAAACGACACGGTGGGGCAGGCCGATACTGAGACGGTCACAGTCGCGGTGTCGGTCAGACTGCCATCGCTGATAGTGTAATCAAAGCTGTCTTGCCCGGTGAAACCACTGTTCGGCGTGTAGGTCACGTCAGTGCCATTGTTCACCACACCGCCGCTGCTGCCCTGGGTCACGCTGACGATGCTCAAACCGCTGCCGGTATCGTTTGCAAGTACGTCAATGGTCACTGGAGTATCGACCAGTGTATCGGCGGTGTCATCCACCGCATTGACGGTTTCCAGCGTTGCCGTGATAGTCATGTCGCCCGCATCTTCCAGCGTGGCGCTTGCGATCTCGATGATGTAGGTCGTACCGGCAGTCACCGGCACCGTCACCTGAGCCTGTGTCCCATGGGCGTCATCGTTACAGCCCACTTCAGTGAGACTGCCGCGGGTCCCGGTCCAAACTGCCAATATGGTATTGAAGTAGGTGGTTGTATCAACCGTGAGGTTGCCATCTTCTGAGGCGGTCAGTTGGTACCAGCCGGTGTGGAAGCCGCGAGTTCCCAGTACAAGAGATGACGGGATCGTCTACGTCAGTGCCGTAATAGGTGTTGAGGAATTGTCCGATGAAAGGCGTACATATGGGCGGCGCATCGTCGATCCCGTTCGACGGGCTGAATGGAGTGCAAGCCCCTGCCAGGTTCAGTGTCACGTCGAAGTTACCCGTGCCGGTCCCGTTTAAATCTCTGATGAAAAGCGTGTATGGCCCGGTGCTGTCGAGCAGACATACCAGAGAAGTGGCCGTATCCGGCAGTTGGCATCGGACGCTGCCATCCGACCGCAGCACATCGGTGTACGCTGCCAAGGTTCCTGAGGTCTCGTCAACATTCAGTTTGATCGTGTTGTCGACAATTCCGTCAAATGTGTAGCAGGCAGTTGCCGCGGCAGCGTCAATAGCCCCACTGAGGGTGGTGTCGTAGGCAATTGGCGTACAGGTCGTCGGATTGCTGAGCTGCTGTAAGGCAATTTGGTAGTCTCCGATCCCGGTACCCGCGCTATCGCGCACGTTCAGGGTGTAGGTGTCGGCAGCGGGGAGCGTGCAATCCAACTCGCCAACCGAGCTGTCTAAACAAACAAGGGTGGTTTCGCTAAAATGAGCACCTCGTATGCTGGAGACAGAGTTCCACTCATCTCGACCACCCGAACCCGGATGCGATCACCCGCCACACCCGCAAACTGGTAGCAATCCTCCTCATTCGCCGCTGCAATCGATCCAGCAACGGGCTGATTGCCGAAAGTAAGCGGCGTGCAGGTTCCGCCAACAGTGACGGTCACCATCCCGCTCGCCGTTCGCGCGGTCTCGTCCGTCACCGTGTAAGTGAAGCTGTCCTGCCCTATAAAGCCGGTGTTCGGTGTGTAGGTCACATCGGTGCCGTTGTTAGTCACCGTGCCGCTGCTGCCCTGTGTGATGGTGGACACGCTCAGGTTGCTGTTGTCGCCATCGTCGGGATAGAAGTCGTTCGCCAGCACGTCAATATTGACGGGCGTGTCTTCGTTGGTAGTAGCCGTATCGTCATTGGCAACGGGATCGTCAGGAACGGCGTTGATCGTCACCATTACGGTGGCGAAATCACTGCCGCCATTCCCGTCGCTGATGGTGTAGGTGAACGTATCGCTACCGAAGTAGTCGGCGTTGGGGGTGTAAGTGACGTCCGTACCGTTGTTGACAACCGCGCCATGCGTCCCCTGCGTAACGTCGGTGATGCTGAGCGGGTCGTCCTCCGCATCGGAGTCGTTCGCCAGCACATCAATCGTGATAGGCGTATCTTCACCCGTTGCGACCGCATCATCTACGGCATCCGGGGGATTCCCGATTGGCCCGTTGACCGTCACTGTTACGGTTGCGGTGTCACACAAGTCGTCGCCATCGGTGCTACCGTCGCCATCCTGCCCGGTATCGCAAATCTGATATTCGAAAGTGTCGATCCCGGTGAACCCGGGATACGGTGTATAGGTGACAGAACCATCGCCGTTATTGACCAGTTGACCGTTATCGGCTTGTTTGAGACCGTTGACACCATCGCCAAGCGTCACGGAGGTGGGGTCGAGGTTGCCATCCGGGTCAAAGTCAGCGCCACTGCCGTTGTCGTCTGCGACAGTAATCGTGACGGCTACGTTTTCATCGGTCGTGACAGCGTCATCCACCGCAATAGGGGCGTCGTTGTCCGGCGTTAGCAAGCTGAGAATCAGATTGTAGTCACCGGTGCCGGTGCCATAAACATAGTTATCGCTAACCAGCAGCGTGTAGGTGCCGCCAGTGTCCAGCGTGCAGTCACGTTGGGTGGCAGCCGACTGTAAACAGCCACTCAATACCGAACCGTCGGCGTGCAACACTTCTGTCAGTGCCACTAAATCGCCACTGGTTTCCAGCAGTCGGATACGGATGTGATCACCCGCGCTGCCGGTGAACTGGTAGCAGTCGGTCTGCAAGGCCGCATCGATAGACGCATTCAGCGTGTCCCCATAGGCCATCGACACACAGCCCGCCGCATCGTTGACCTCCACCGGGTCATTCAGCCGCAAAAGGCTGAACGTGTAGCTGCCTGTTTCGGTCCAGATCCATCGCTTACCAACACGGTGTAGTCACCGCCGCTGTCCAGCGTGCAGTCCTTCTGCGTGTAGCTGGTCATACATCCTGCCACCGGACTGCCATCGGCGTGCAGCACCTGCCAGCTCAGTTGTAGAGTACCGGAAGTCACGACCGCCAGCGAACGCACCGTACCTGCGCTGCCAGTGAACTGGTAGCAGTCGGTCTGGAGGGGAGTGCCGATGCTGCCGCTTACGGTATCGCCCGGGGCCATTGAGACACAACTGGACGAGGTTGTAAAGGACCAGTAGTCAGTACTGCTGCCGTCAGCGTAGGTGGTGCCGCTCGTATTGACCGCGCGCACCTGCCAGTAATAAGTGGTGTTCGGGGCCAAACCTGTTAAAACGGTGCTGGTCGCCCCACCACTGCTGGTCCAGGCGCTGCAAGCATCGTCGTCGGTGGTGTCATAGCAGTATTCGTAGTCGGTCGCATCGCTGCTGGCGCTCCAGCTCAGGCCCCAATCGGTGGGCAGCTCGATTGCACCATCGTTCGGCCCGGATTTGTTGAAATCGCCGGGCGCGTCCAGTGCGCAGGTGTTGATCTGGACGTCATCAAGCCACCATCCCCAGACATAAGACCCAATGTCGAGCACCATCCGCCAGCGAAAACGCACGCTTTCCCCGGCCAGGCTCGTAAGGTTGACCCGGCTGGAAATGTAGCCATGACTGGAGCCGGTAAAGCCATCGACAGTGTCATAATCATTGACTTCAATCAGACTGCTCGCATCGTTCCAGGAACTGCCGTTATCGGTGCTGTACTCCAACGTGGCAAAATCATCGCTGGCGAGATCGTAGGCATGGGCAAAGTGGAGATAAGCATCAGCTGGCAGCGAGACGCTGAGGTTCATGGCCGCAAAGGAATCGCTTGTGGTTGCAGGGTAATCGTCTGCGTAGAGGAAGTGAGTTCCAGAATGGGCGAAGATGCCATAGTAAGCGGTATACGGCCAGTCATACGACCACCGGTTTGTGCCGGTCGCAGCGCCAAAGGTCCAGTTCTGCGAACCTGCCTCCAGATCATCTAAGAACAGGGTCGTGTCCACATGGGTATCGGCTGGACACAAGGCAGCATCGGTGTTGAATTCGACCATTGGCTGCTGGTCCATCTCGACGGCATTGGTGGCGTCGAGGACTTCCTGGCAGTCGCCAGCGGTGATCCCATCTGTCCCTACCAGATTCAGACAGCCCTGATAAAGAGCATCATGCAAATCGGCATAATCAGCCCCAGAAGTCAGCAGATTGGTCTGGACTTCGTAGTAAATCTTGGCGACTTTGGGGATGCCCAGCCCCGTGACGGTCTGGCCGTTGAAGGTACCGCCGTCCACCATCAGGGAAGCCGCTTTATTGTTGACGCCGCTGTTGGTATGAACGCCACCGTTATCGCTGGCGAAAGTATAATAATTGATACTGGTGATGCGATCTGGATCACCAAAGGCGGGAGGATCCGCCATGTTACGAATGGCACCCAGACCATCAATGTCTTCGCCCATCAACCAGCGCACACCGGCGCTGTCATCCCCGGCACCATTGGTCAGGTCAACAAACTCTCCCCAGACATCCGACAGCGACTCGTTGATCGCCCCGGACTGGTAATAGTAAAACAGGTTCAATTCGCGCTCAGTCACCCCGTGTGTGAGTTCGTGAGCGACCACATCGTCGGCCAGCGGGTAGCCGTGAGCATCGCCATAGATCATCTGCTGACCGTTCCAACCTGCGTTGGCGTAGTTGACGTCATAATGCACGGTTGAAATTATGGTCATGCCCGCATTGTCGATGCTGTCACGCCCATGATTGTTGAGATAAAAGTTGTAAGTATCGGCGGCATATTTATGGGCTGCCTGTGCATGAGAGTCACCGGCTGCGCAGGTGGGATCTGTTTCATCGCAAATAAAGGTGCCCGGCAGGCTTGTGCCGTTGTTGGCGGTGTAAGTTTCTTGACTCAGGGCCGTGTCAATCTGGTTGAAATGCAGGGCGATGGACCCCCGCTGCGCATCGACCAGGACCAGTTCACGGATCAGGCCCAGATCGACGGTCGTGACGTTCATGCGCCACACCAGGCGGCTCTCGCCGGTCCAGGGTTCTACCAGCGCCGGATTGTAAATCCAGAGTTCGGGCGTGCTCACCGCCAGGTCATCAACGCTGACCGCGTACCACCTGGCGACTTCATCGACTGCCGTCTGGCTGGCGGCAGCCGCAGTGACTGCCGGGCTGGTGGACAGCGCGATGTCCGGTAAAATCTCGCCGTTTGCAGAAAGAATGTTGTTGGCGCTGTTCATCTGGACGATCAGTTCACCGCCAAATACCGGAACGTCGTTATAGACCTGCTGGAATCGCACAAAGCTGCGCTCTCGACCCGCAGCCTGAACGCGCATGGGAGTCAGTTCGCGGGTCTGGTCTTGCAGACCAAAGAGGGGACCATAAGTTGAGAGGAATCCGCGCGCGGCATCTTCTGGTTGTGCCTGAGCCGTCAGCGTGGAAGGCTGCTGAATAGCCTGGCTGGACGAGGGCACACCGATAAAACGAACCTTTCCCGTCTGGGCGTGATAGGAAATAGTCACGCCGCTCTGCACTAGCGCACTGGTTAAGGCCTGAAGATCGCCCTGCGGGCGCGGCGGCGTAGGTGTCTCCCCCTGTGCGTTAAGAGACGTCGAGGAGAATAAGACTGCCGACGTTGCCAGAAGCACCAGGAAGCCAATGAGGAAGCGTTGAAAAATGGTGCGAAGCAGGTTCGATTTCATCGTGGAGGCATCCTTACTACAGCAGGCGGAAAACTAAATAAACAGAAGATGTACGTCGTCAACTCAAGATGCGCACGTGGGTCGCGCACGGCCCGGCGCTCTGCGTTTTGATCTGACAGGGAATTGTTCAGGAGTAGAACAATGGAGGGAATGCGGTGTCGATTTAAGGTTTGTGGACCTGATACAGGTGTGGAAGATGATGGCGCTTCCGTTGGAACAACCCGTCCTGACCGCAGCACCGTCCCCCGGATAGAGCGCGTCAATGAGCCAATAATGGCAGCGATACTTCCTCGCCTGGACACAGTTCCCCCTCCTGATGGATGGATTCCAGATCAAGACCCCAGACAGAGGCGCTGCACCATGACTTCTCCCCTAAGAGCCAGGTGTGTTGCGTCCTTTTTCATTGTGCGGAACGCATTCGATACCGACCAGTAACGAATGTCCACCTTTGAAGGTTACGATGTTAACTCGTTTCATTACAATTTACTAGTAACCCTGCACAATATCTCTCTGATTTCCTTAATAGTAAACGGAATGCCAGGCCAGAACTGGGCATTCATGTGCAGGCATTTCGAATTTACAATAGAGCGCTGCCCGCGCCTGTGCTATTATTGTGCGATCTATCACAAATCGTCCCTGCGTTCGTGAGGAGAATCCCCGCTATGAATCAACACAAACGTCTTGTCACCCCTGGTCCCGTCGAAGTCCGCCCGGAAATCCTCCAGGCGCAAACTCAATGGATGATCGGTCATCGCTCCACCGCCTTTGCCGACTTGTTCGCGCAGATCCAGGACAAGCTCAAGCAGACTTTCCTGACCAAATCGCGCGTGCTCGTCAGCGGCTCATCCGGCACCGGCCTGTGGGAAGGCGCGTCGCGCTGTTGTATCCGGGACGACGCCAAAGCGCTGCATCTGATTGGCGGGGCCTTCAGCGAACGCTGGGCCGAAGTCAGCGAGATGAATGGCAAGACAGTGGACCGGCTGCCCGTCGAGTGGGGTCAGGCCCATACGCCGGAGATGGTCGCGGAAGCGCTGGAAAAAGCTAGCTATGACGCCGTCTGTGTGGTCCACAACGAGACCAGCACGGGCGTTACCAACCCGCTTCAGGCCATCGCCGAAGTGGTCAACCGCTATGACGATACGCTGCTGCTGGTCGATACAGTCAGCGGCTTTCTGGGGACCGAACTGCGCGTGGACGACTGGGGAATCGACGTCGCGCTGACCTCCTCGCAGAAAGCCTTCGCGCTGCCGCCGGGGCTGGCCTTCGCCGCCGTGAGCGACCGCGCGATTGAACGCGCCAAGTCCGTGAAGAATCGCGGCTATTACTTCGACTTTGTCGAGATGGACAAGCGTCTGCAAAAGAACAACACTGCCTCCACGCCGCCTGTCAGCCTGCTGTTCGCGGCGGATAAGCAGCTCGACGACATCCTGGCCGAGGGCCTGGAGAACCGCTGGACACGCCATCAGCACATGCAAAGCCTGACGCAGCAGTGGGCCTTCGACCGCGGCTTCGGCATGTTCGCGCAGGATGGCTACCGCTCCATCACCGTCAGTGCGGTGGATAACCGCCAGCGCAAGATGGACGTGAACGAGATGGCGAGCTTCATGAGCGGCAAAGGCTTTTCGATGGACAAAGGCTACGGCAAGATCAAAGGCGCGACCTTCCGTATCGCACACATGGGGGATATGCAAACAGACATGCTTGAAGAGGTCCTGGCTGGCCTGGACGAATTTCTGGAGGCTTGAAGCAAATGACTTACAACGTACTCATACCGGATAATGTGGACAAAGCGGCGATTCGCATCCTCGAAGACTCCGACGCGCTGACCGTCACTGCGCCGGGTAAGATGAGCCGGACCGAGGCCCTGGCCGCCGTTCCCTATGCCGATGCGCTGATTATTCGCAGCGCCACCACCGCCGATGCCGAACTGCTGGCCGCGGCCAGCAAGCTCAAAGTGATCGCGCGCGCGGGCGTTGGCGTCGATAACGTCGATCTCCCAGCGGCAACCGGGCACGGCGTCGTTGTCATGAACACGCCCGGCGGCAACACCATTTCGACCGCCGAATTCACCTTCGGCCTGATGCTGGCGCTGGCACGACACATCCCGCAGGGCCACGCCTCGCTGACCGGCGGAGCCTGGGATCGCAAGAGCCTTCAGCGGCCTGGAACTGCGCGGCAAGACGCTGGGCATCGTCGGCCTGGGCCGCATCGGGCGCGAGGTCGCCAAACGGGCCATCGCCTTCGACATGGAGGTTATCGGCTACGATCCCTTCGTCAGCAGTGATGCGGTCGCCCCGCTGGGCATCCAGTGGCTGCCGCTGGACGAGGTCTATGCGCGTGCCGATTTCCTGACGCTGCACGCCATGGTCACGGACGAGACCCGCAACATGATTAACGCCGCCGCCATCGCCAAGATGAAACCCGGCATCCGCATCATCAACGCCGCTCGTGGCGCACTGATTAACGATGCGGATCTGGCTGCCGCCCTGACCGAGGGCAAGGTCGCCGGGGCTGCCATGGACGTCTATGACCACGAGCCGCCCGCGGAGGATCACCCGCTGATCGGCCTGCACAACGTCATCAGCACACCGCATCTGGCCGCCAGCACCAGCGACGCACAGGTCACGGTAGCCATCGAAGCGGCGCAGCTCGTGCTCACCGCGCTGACCGCAGGCACTTACGACAACGTCTGCAACCCGGATGTGCTGCAAAAGGTCCAGGGCTAAGCCTGCATTACACCGCATTGTCGAAGGGGCACCGCATAGGGTGCCCTTTTTGATTCAGTGCTTGCGACGATTCTCTTCGCAGCCCATAATAAAGTGGAAGCACGGCAGGACAATCCCGATCAATCAGACAGGAAGACACTGACATGCTGGACACGCTTAGAAAATCAATCGGCAGGCACGCGCTTGCTCTGGCACTGCTGCTTGCCCTGGGGACCAGTGTATCTGCGCAGGACGGTTCCAACTTGCGGGTCTGGGCCAATGACGGCGGCGACAAAGTCAGCCAGGATGAGCTTCGCGCCAGTCAGGACCCCTCGGCAGTCCTCAATTCGGTCTGGGATGGCGACCGCGTGCAGATCTTCGGCGCGCGCAATGAAGTGGTCGCCTTTAATCTGATTCTCGAATCGCCGGATCAGGCCGCCAGCCAAGTGGCCGTGAGCTTCGATCAACTGATGGGGCCGGATGGGGCCAGCATTGCGTCCATTCCCGCGCAGGGCGACGGCCTGTTCGACTGGACCCAGCGCAACATCGAGCTGTTCTACGTGCGCTATCTCGAAATCAAGGGGCTGAGCCTCTTATCCTACGAGACCTACGACGAACGGCATATCCCGGCCCGATTCCGCCGTCCCTTCGACGCCGATGGCACAGGCAGCGGCACCTGGGAAGATCGCCCCGACCACAACAAGTTCTATCCCGACATCGCCGTGCCGCTGGAACTCGTTCCTCGTTTCGACATCGCCGCCGGGCAAAATCAGAGCATCTGGGCCGACATCTATATCCCCAAGACGGTCCCGGCAGGACTGTATCAAGGCGATCTGCTCGTCCAGGTGGATGGATCACCTGCGCAGACGGTCCCGGTCGAACTGACGGTGCGCGATTTCGCGCTGCCGGATGTTCCTTCCGCCAAGACGATGCTGTATATCGGCTATGAAGACATCAACCGCCGCTATCTGGGCGACGAATACCCGGATGACGAAGCCACCATCAATTTACTGCGGGACCGGCACTTCATGCTGGCGCATCGTCACCGCATCGCCTTGATTGACGAGGACCTCAGCAGCTCAGACGAACCCAGCGCTGCCTGGCTACCGCGCCTCGATGGCAGGCTGTTTACGCCGGAAAACGGCTACGACGGCCCTGGAGTCGGCATCGGCAATGGAGTCTATGCCATCGGCACCTATGGCAGTTGGGGCTGGCAGGATGGCACAGAGGCGGACATGTGGCAGCACGCTGATAACTGGGTGACCTGGTTTGATGCGAACGCGCCGGATACCGAGTATTTCCTCTACCTGGTTGACGAGAGCGATGACTTCCCACAGACCGAGCAGTGGGCCAAATGGATCACCAGCGATCCTGGGCCGGGCAGCCGCTTGATGTCCTTCGCCACCATCGCGCTGCCGGATGCCGTCGCCCGCACACCCAGCCTGAGCATCGCCGCGTCGTGGTCTACCGTGGGCCTGCCGGAGGTCTGGCAGCAGGCCGCCGACGCCTTGCATCAGGCCCCCAACAAGCGGCTCTATCTGTATAACGGGCAGCGCCCCGGCTCTGGCAGTTTCGCCACAGAAGATGACGGCATCGCCCTGCGCGAACTGGCCTGGAGCCAGTACAAGAAATCTGTGGACCGCTGGTTCTTCTGGGAAGGGACCTACTACAATAACTACCAGGGCGGCACGGGACAGACCGATGTGTTCCAGAGCGCGCATACCTTCGGCGCGGCGGACGAAGTGGACGCTGTCCTGGGCGAAACGGGCTGGAATTACAGCAACGGCGACGGCCTGCTCTTCTATCCGGGGACCGATACGGTCTACCCGGACGAGTCCTACGGCGTCATGGGACCCTTTGCCAGCCTGCGCCTGAAGCAGTGGCGGCGCGGGATTCAAGATGTCGATTACCTCACGCTGGCCGCCCGCATTGATCCTGAGCGAGTGGCGCAGCTTGTCGAGCAAATGATCCCCTCAGTGCTGTGGGAAATCGGCGTCGAAGACCCGAACGATCCCTCCTGGGTGCTGACCGACATTAGCTGGCCGACCGACCCGGATGTCTGGGAAGCGGCCCGCGCCGAACTCGCCGACATTATCGAATCAGGACAGTGAGCCAATGGACGACAAAATCAATCTGAACGAGAAGCTCAGCCAGTTCAGCGACTACTGGCAGCCGCGCACGGTCGGGCAGTTGAACGACTATGATCTGATGGTCGTTAAGGTGAAGGGCGAGTTCGTCTGGCACCAGCACGACGAGACCGACGACTTCTTCCTGGTGCTCAGCGGCCAGTTGATTATCAGCCTGCCAGAGCGCGAGGTCGTCCTCAATCCAGGCGAATTGTTCGTCGTACCGCGTGGGATGCAGCACCGCCCGCGCGCTGAGGTCGAGACGCATCTGCTGCTCATCGAGCCGCGCGGCACGCCCAACACCGGCGACCCCACCACCGCTGAGCCACGCCGGACGATTTAGTACTCGCGATGCGAACAGAGGATGAACCCAGAGGAACTTCTGCTGCTTGTCCATGACCCGGACGAGACCGCCAAAGCTGGGGTCTTCATCTTTGAGCCAAGCATGCAGTTCGCGCAGGGTCGCGCGCCTGAGAGCGTTCCTCTTCTATACTCAAAACCGTCATCTCCTTCTAGCCAGTCAGCGCCCTTTGTCGCTCAGCGTCCAGAGAGGCATTAATGACCTCCATGCCGAAGTCGAGTTCGTCCTCGTAGGTTCTGATAGAAAGCCTGATCCGCCAGTTTGTGGGCCGCCGACTGCCACTGGCAAAATCAGACTGAGCGCGCCGGTCACGAATTTCAAGAAAGGAGCGGCCTTCTTGAACCAGTCGCGGGTGAGTTCGATCTCGTAGACGCCCTGCTTACTGTCCGCACCGTTTATCAAGGGGAGTGGCTGGCGCGAATGTTCACACCAGAGAGTCAGTTCAAATTTAGTGCTGGTCCACTGTCGCGGATTGAAGCTGCTGCGGTTAACCGGCACAATGCTGAACAGACGTGGTCCTTCTTTGGCTTCGTCGGTCAATCCCGCGATGAGTGCATCAAAGGTAGCTTCAGCCATACTGAGAAGTTGTGCCTGTCGCGCATCCACTTGATCGAAGCGACCGTGCAAGGCACGAATTTCTACCAGAATGTCACTGTTGCTGATCATCTCCGTAGCCGGGACAGGCCGGGCCGCAGGCGCATTGTGCAGTAACGAGTCAATATCTTGCCATGTGGTACAAACGGGACAGGGATATTTGGGAAAGTTCTGGCGCTTACTGTCGATCAACTGCTCGACATTATACAGTCCGGTGCCCGGCTCTTCTCGTCCACAGGGTTGGATGCATGGAACCATGACATCGCAGCGCAGTCCATCCCAGATGTCACCTACTAGAAATCGGACCTCCTCGGTCAGCATCGCTAGAAAGCGCTCCGGGTAGGCAGCCCGCACCGTGATATGAATGTCGTTATCAACATGCCGTAACAGGGCGCGCCCATTATAATCTGCATCTAGCATGAGGCCACGCTGCCAGTGGACACTGTTGTCGTAATGCTCGCGCCCAAGCGAATATTTATGCAGGCGTACTATTAACCAGTAGAATAAACCTTCGGCGTTCGCCGAATTGTTTTTTTGATCCACAATACGACAAATCTGCATTTGCTGAAGGTCGCCTGCTGATGCTTCGATCGGCCAAACCTGTGCCAGCTTTTCTTCAGGGCGTGTGCCAGACACGAGTTGGGCAATCAGGCTGATTGGATCATCTTGGCTTTGGGAAAGACCCGCCACACGATAGGAGAGGTCATAGCGCTCCATTAGTTCGTAAAAAGATGCGGTGTAAATTTGCTGAATAGCGGTATTCCGGCTCTCGTTCAGGATTGTCCCATAACTGACTGAGACGAGAGAGCGAGACCAAACCACCATTGCGGAGTGTTTCTTTATCATCCAGCACGAAGCTAATGGCTGTTGCCAGCCAATCCGGCTTGAGAATGACAATGTTACGCAGGTCGGGGTCATGCTCGTAATGGATGAGATGACCGAGACGGTGCTCGATACTGATGAAAAGATCGGTCTCATCCTCCTCCATCTGGTGCTCACGGCAAAGCTCGTAGACACGATCTAGCAGCATGTAGGCTTCCCCGGTCTTTATCAGAGCCTTACGTATTGCCTGCCAGCGCTCCGGCACAGAGCGCCCTACCTCTGGCAGCGTGATGGCGACCGCACCGATAGCTTTCTTGAGTTCTTCAATGCCACGCCGCTGGCCGTCTTCATCGGGCTTGCTGTCGATATGGAAGAAGGCCAGCACCGTATCGCTGCCATAGCTGTCCCTGTAGTTCCTGACGAGTCGATATCGGGTTGGCGCTGCTGCGGGCCACCATGTGTGGCAACCACCAGAATCTTGGCGTTTGGTTCACGACGTTTAATGAGTTCAATCCACTCTTTGACAAAGCCCTGCTGCGGGCCTTCGCGCGGCTTCCAGACCACCAGATAAACAGCTGGCGCGCTGAAGAACAACTGATGCGTTGGGCGGTAAACAGGCTGGCCGCCGAAATCCCATGCGTTAAGCGTAATCTCTGTACCACTATCTAGATCAACAGTTTGAAAAGCCCTGATTTGGATGCCGTGTGTGGTTGGATGCTCACGCCACGGCAATCCTTCCAGTGCATCCATCAAACAAGTCTTGCCAACTTCACCTTCGCCAACGAGGATGAGTTTGGCTTCGTTAAGAACGACATGATCGGCGGCTTTGGCGCGCAAGTAGGCCTTGACTGCATCGAGACCTTCTTTGAAAGCTGCATCGAGCTCGGGGTTAAAAGGATTATTGCGGAGTTCGAAGTGTTTCCAGATGCTCAAGTTGAGCTATGGGGGAAGGTAAATGTGTAAGTTGATTGTAGAGAAAGATACTAACTCCTGCAAGCGGCTGAGTTTGCCCACCTCCTCTGGTACTTCAATCAGTTGATTGTCAGCGAGAAACAGCGACTCTAACTGGCCGAAATTGCCTAGCCAATCCGGCGCGAGCATCAATCGGTTGGAGGTCAGTTCAAGAACGCGCAGCTGGCTGAGATTGCCAAGCGACTCCGGTAGTTCAATCAGTTGATTGTGGCCGAGACCCAACAACTCCAACTGCGTAAGATTGCCTAGCCGCTCCGGCAACGTCATTAGCTGGTTCGCGTTGAGATGCAAGTGCTTCAACTGGCTGAGACTGTCCAGCCAATCTGGTAGCGCTGCCAGTCGGTTCTCTGAAAGATATAGCGTCTGCAACTGGTTGAGATTGATCAGCCACTCCGGTAGTTCAACCAGTTGGTTGCGGTAAAAGTACAGTACCTGCAATTGTGTCAGATTGCTCAGCCACTTTGGTAGCTCTTGCAGTTGGTTGTCTGAGAGATACAGCGCCTGCAATTGTGTAAAACTGCCCAACCATTCCGGCAATGTGGTCAGTGGGTTGCTCGAGAGATGTAGTGCCTGCAACTGTAGTCAGGCTGTCTAGCCATTCGGGCAATGCCGTCAGTTGGTTGTTCCAGAGCTTCAGCGTTTGTAGCTGCGTGAGATTCCCAGCGTCTCGGGCAATGAAGTGAGATTCATACCAGTCAGATTCTATCGCTCTATTGCGCCTGTGCGCTGCGCTTCTTCGATTTTCGCTTCTGCTCTGCGATACGCCGCGCTATGGGTCATGTCCGCCGCCCTTCTGCCTCACTGCTGCGGGAATTATAGCCAGCATGAGCTAAACCGGCGACATAATTACTGCTCAGTATGTCGCGGGCATAAGTCGAAGAACAGTGTATAGAGTGGTTTGCCGGGTAATTCATTGCCCGGCATGTGTCCACTGTGGAGGTCAGGCGGGGGATTCGCTGCTCTCGTCAGCGGAGGAGTCGGCAGCAGCAGGTGTTTCGGCCTCGTCGGCCATGTCTTCTTCGTCTTCATCTTCCCAACTGATGATCCAGACGCACAGCCCGGCCACCAGCACCGCCGCCACGATCAGCGCCAGCCATTGAGTCGGCAGCAGGCCCACGTCGCGCGCTTCGATCACCAGCAGGACGACCATGCCAACGGCCAGGACGATCCAGGCAGCCAGACGCGGGTGGCGCATCGACCAGCGGACAGGCGGAATTTGTTCGATCTGGCTCAGCATCGAGTGAATGCTCTCTCTAACATCAGCGGCTGCATCATAACGCGGCAGCCCGCCGCTGGCAAGGTGCGATTAGAGCGGCTGAAGGACCCGGTCTTCGCGCAGCTTCTTGCTCAGAATCTGGTACTCGCCGTCGCCGGATGAGACGATTTCCTGCACGGCTTCGCGCCAGGCAGGGATCTTGATCTCCTTGACGGTTGTCAGTTCGTAACCGTGTTTCAGGAAGGGCTGCACCAGGGACTCGCCGCTGCTGCTCGGCAGGAAGATAAAGCTCACCTCGCTTTGCAGGTCCATCGACGCTTCTTCGACCGCCGCCAGCAGGGCATCTATCACCGGGGCCGGGGGGACATTGCCCTTCAGGTAAAACTCGTCGGTGCGGGTAATCAGGTTTTCGACCTGCCAGCCCATCAGGCCGATGTCGTTGGCGCGCGCCGTCTTTGGCGAGCAGGTAACTCTTCTGCCCGAAGGCCATCATAATGTCCATGCGGCTGATCGCCTTGCCAGTCGTCTCGCTGATAAAGCGGGCGATGTCCTCGGCGTTGCCCGGCATCCCGCGCTTGACCTCCACCGTTAGCGGCCCCTCGGCGACGGGTGCGCTGGCTGCGGGCGCGGCCTGCTGCGGCTGCGGAGCTGGGCCAGCCTGACCCATCAGCGTGGTCCGCACCTGGCCCCAGGCATCCTGCACCTGCTTCCAGGTTTCCTCGACGTTGCCGTCGTTCTGAATGACGACGTTGGCTTTCGCCAGTTTATCCGACTGCGCATTCTGCACGGTGACACGCTGGCGGGCATCAGCCTCGCCCATTTTGCGCTTCTCTACCAGGCGCTTGATCTGCGTCTCCGGCGAAGCGTTCACCACCCACACGGTATCGACCGCATCGGCCAGGTCGCCTTCCAGCAGTTTGATCGCCTCGATGACCACCACGCGCTGTTTGGCCCGTTTGACCAGCGTGCCCACTGCCATCCCGACAATCGGATGCACAATGGCTTCCAGTTTGGCGAGGGCATCCGGGTTCGAGAACACGATCTGGCCGAGCATAGCGCGGTTAATGCGCTGATCTGGCCCCAGGATAAACTGCCCGAAGGTCTGCACGACCGGTTTATAGGCCGGTGCGCCGGGCTGCATGGCCTGGTGAGACAGGCCGTCAGCATCAATCGTGTACGCGCCCAGGTGCTGCACCATCTGGCGCACCACCGTCTTGCCTACTGCGATATTGCCCGTGAGGCCGATTACGTATTTATTGGGCCAACAACTCACGGTGCCACCTCCAGATAATAGCTGGTCTCAAATCAATATAAGATCTACTGTTTATTGTAGCCTGATTTCCCATCTTACGGCAAACGCCAATCTTAAAGGGGAGCGTTAAGTTTTCGGGTCTAATCACCGCTGCGCCTGAGATTCGCACAGTAGGGACACAGCGGGCTGTGTCTTGATCGCTGCCAGACGATCAGCCCGCCCCCTGCACTTCGGGTACCAGCTCCGTGACCGGACGGCGCGCCGGTAGGCCAAAGGCCAGCAGGGCTGCCGCCACCATCAGCACCGCCACCAGTTGGAAAGCCGTCTCCAGGCCGATGTGATCGCCCAGCCAACCGATGAGCAGATTGCCCAGCGCGCCCATGCCGAAGATCAGGCCCAGGATCATGCCGGAGGCCAGGGCACGGCTGGCGGGCATCAGATCATGCGCCAGCGAGACGATAATGCTGTGCGAGCCGCCGCTGAGGACGCCTGCCGCCACCGCCAGCGCGAAGGCCAGCGCGCCATCCACTGCCGGGAGGAAGAAGAAAGCTGGTGAAGAGGCCAGCAGGGTCAGGGCGATGACCTTACGGCGGTCGAAGCGGTCAGCCAGATGGCCGAAGTAGATGCCCGCCAGGCCGGAGCCGATCCAGAAAAAGCTGGTAATCAGGCCGTATTGCGCCGGGGACCAGCCCTTCGCCTGGAACAGAATCGGGATAAAGTTGACCGCCCCCGGCTGCCCCAGGCTGCGCATTGCCACCATGACGACCAGGATCAGCAGGCCCAACAGGGGCAAACTCGACGCAGCGCTGTGAGGCTGCACGCTGGCTTTGGCGCGCTCCCGGTGCAGGCGGCGGCTGGGGATCATGACGATCATGAACAATATCGCCGGAATCGCCAGGAAGCCGACGAACAGCACCGGGGCAACCGTGCCGTGTTCGACCAGACGCCCGCTGAAGGCCGGACCCAGTGAATCGGTGAAGACATGGTTGAAGCTTGAGGCGTTGTTCAGCAGGCGGCCCGACAGTGCCGGACCCAACGCCAGCCCCAACTGGCCCATCATGAAGAAATAGGCCAGATTGCTGGCGGTGTGGCTGGTGTCGCTTTCAGCAGCGTATTTGGCCCCGACCGGGTGAAAAGCCCCGCTGCCCAGGGCCGGAATCATGAAGGCCACTACCATCAGGCCGGTCATCCCGTGTTCCGCCGCGACCAGCGCCAACAGAACCAGACACACCACCCAGGTCACTCCGCCCGCGCCCAGCCAGCGCCCGCCGTTGCGATCTGCCAGCCAGCCGAAAAAGGGCTGCGTCACCGCGCCCAGCAGGGCCGCAATCCCCAGGATAGTGCCGATCTGCGTGGTGCTGAGCGGCAGCATATTAGCGCTGATGAAGGTCAGCAGCACCGGGGCCATACTGTTGAAGGCGTCGTTGGTAAAGTGTCCGAGCGCGATGGCCCAGAACAAGCGCTTGCGTGGGATGTGCATAGACAACCGCGATTATCTCAATTCAAGCGCACATTATGGATAGGCACACGGGGCACGTCAACGCGCAATGGTGCGGCATGGACTGCTGATGACCCTACGATATGCGGTTATTCAGACTACTCGCCCTCGTAAGGCCCCCAGGCCACATCGGGCATTGTCTCCGCCTGCTCTGCCGTCAGATAGGCTGCGAGATCCTTATCGCCATGCAGATAAAGGCCGAAAAACGCGGGCGCGAAGTGCTTCAGCACGCTTGGCGAAGGCCCATGGCCGCCGTAGATCATGGAAATTAGATAGCGGTCTTCGCTTGTCATACCTGTGAAGCTGCGCACTGAATTGCCCGCATAGTCACAGGTGTCATCCCTGACGCCATGTACGAACATGACCGGGGTGGACACTTCCGTGAACATATCGTCGGTGGTCAGTGGAAAGCTGCATGGGTCTATCGGCAGGATCGCATGGATACGATCATCGCCGAATGGCTGCCAGCGGCCATCGGGCAAGTCCTCGAGGTCTAGCTGGGCACGGTACTCTGAAACTCTGTGCAAATTGTTAGAACAATCGCTGGTAATAAGGTCCGGGTGTACCGCACACCAGCTTTCATAGTGGATAGGGTCATACAGCAATCCGATCATCTGTAAAGAAGCTTCAGCTCCCTGTGACCAGCCCATCAAGCCCACATTGTCCGTGTCGACCATCCCGGCCAGATCACCATCCGTGATGTCAGCTAAACCGTTGATGACCGTCAGAATATCCAACGGACGATCCACATAGGCGTGGTCTATTTGAAGATCGTGATGCTGAGGCGCAGCGACGACGTAACCATAGGAGGCCAGGTGCTCTGTAACACTCTGTAGATCATAGGATGATCCCCCTCCCCCGTGCGAATAGACGATCAATGGGTAAGGGGCGCCCCTGCGATCCGGCGGAACATTTGTCAGGAGCGAACTGCCCTGGAAGGCGGGTGTTCCTTGTGCCGTATCCGCCGGAAACCAGATCAAGGTCTGTAGTTCCCAGTCCTCGCGATTTTCATCTACAAAGGTCAGCTCGGTATAATACACGTCGTAAGGTCCAGGTTCTGCAAGCGACGGCAGCCTGATTTCTTGCCCCTGAACAGCCCCAAACATCATAGGCTGGGCACCGATAAGCACGGTCAACAACATCATCAGAACCACTTGCTTCAACATAATGTTCCTCTCCAATCCAAAACGAAAGCTGAAAACCGAACCCTCATACGGAGAGTAATGTTTTCAGCAGTCGTTGAGGAATATTATGTATTCTGCTGCTGCGATGAATGCAACAGTGCTTCTAATTCTATCCAGTCAGAAGTTGTATCTCCTGTATAAGTAGATTATATCTTCTTAGAAACGAACATGCAATTGGGATAGCACCCAATCGTCCAACGGTCATCAAAAGATTGAGGTTCTAATTCCGCCGTTCTTCAGGGTCGAAAATCCGGCACGCCGTATGGCTACAGCAGTTCGTCCAACTGCGACTTGGCGATCTGGTAATTGTAGTTATCGCGGGCGGCGACCAGCTTGCCGTCGTCGATCAGCTTGAGGATCTCTTCTTCGGTGGTCTGCAAATAGCGCGCGGCGTCTTTCAGACCCATCACCGCCGGGAAGCGGTCACGGTTCAGCGAGGGCTGAGGACAATTCGCGGCAATCGGGTTGGGGATGGTGACGGTGCGGCTGCGGCCCGGCTCCGGCGGTGGCTCCTGTGGCGCTATGGTCGGGCGCGGGGATTCCGGACGTGCCTGAGCAGGCGGCTGCGCGCCGCTCTCCACATCGCCCTGAATCTCACCGAGAATACCCGGCAGGCGCGGCATATTGGGTGGTTTGACAATCAACAAGTAGGCCAGGGCGATGGCGACTATCGAACCAGCCAGATCAAGCAGGCTGAGCAGACCCATCATGAAATCAATCGCGGACTGATTGTGACCGAAAGCCAGCGGGATAAAGATATTACCCAGCAGGAAAGACACTGCACCCGGCACGATCAAAATTACACCCGCAGCTTTGACCGGGCGACCCTCAGCACGAACGGTTCCGAATTCGATCCGCCCGGCAAAGTAAAGGTACAACCCGATAAGAAGTAAGAACAAGGACATGAGTGTGCATCCTTAATATATCCGCCCGCCCTGCTATTATAGTGACGCAGGCGGAGACTTGGCAACCGTTGTCTGCTATTCTGCATAACTGGAGTTAAGGTAATCCTAATGTTCCTCCACTTTATTGTAATCGCCACCATCGCCCTCAGCGGCCTGCTCGCTCAGGGCGAAACGGATTCCGCCGCGCTGCTGCAATCACGCGGGGTTACGGTGCTGCCGCTGGAAGACGTGACCGAATCGCCGCCGCAGATCCTCGATCTGACCAGCAATTCCGCCCGCCTGAACTTCGTCGGCACGATCCCACTGGCCTGCACGCTGCTCTATGGCGAAACGCTCGACTTCGGCTCCGCGTCGATTGACCTCAACATGAACGGCGGGGCGATCATCGAGCATAATCCGCTGATGCTGGACCTCAAGCCGGAGACGACCTACTACTACCGCGTGCAGGGATCCGACGAGCACGGTAATTTCTACGTGAGCGAGACGGCCACCTTCACCACGCCCGCCGCATCGGCATCGACCAGCGATAATCTGCTCGCGCCGCAGAACGGGGCGACGGTGCTGGGGGTCAGCAGCAACTTCGGCGGCCAGCCCAATGACGGCAGCTGGGGCATCCTGCGCGCGGTCGATGGCAACCCCAATACCGCCTGGTCCACCGACGGCGACGGCAGCCACGCCTGGGCCGAGTTCCAGTTGGCGCAGCGCTCGCACATCACGCAGGTCTCCTTCTGGACGCGCGTGATGACCGATGGCAGCGCCCTGGCCTACCAGTTCACCGTGACGACCGACGCGGGTGAGGTCTACGGGCCGTTCAGCCTGCCGGATTCAACGCAGCCTTATACCTTCGACGTGGATTTCGAGGCCAGCACGCTGCGCTTCGACATCACCGACAGCAGCGGCGGCAACACCGGCGCGGTCGAGATCGCCGTCTACGGCACGCCGGTCGGGTAAGGTCAAGGGAATCAACGCAAAGGCGCAAAGACGCGAAGAAGGGCAAGGACATAAAACACACATACGAGCCGTAGGGACACGGCACCGGTCCGCAGCTCAAAACCATCTGCACAACGCAGGGTAAGGGCGAGCCGCTGTGTCGCCCGCACGCATAGGAGATTTTATGCTCGATCTGGTCGATTACCGCCGCCGGGTGGCGGAACTCTATCACGACATCCGCGCCGCCGAGAATTCGTACGCGGCCTGGGACCACTGGCGCGCCGTCCGCAACGATCTGTTTGCGCATCATCCACAGTCCGCGCTGGAGGAGCCGCAGCGGGCCGCCTTCATGGGTCTGCACTACTACGACTATGACCCGGCGTACTGTGTCGTGGCGGCTATTGACTATGAGGTCGAAACCTTCACCTACGCGGGCGGGATGGGGGCCGACGGCCACCTGGCGTACCGGCAATTCGCACAGGTCCAGTTTACACTGCCGACCGGGGCCGGGACGCTGAGCCTCTACTGGATCGAGGGCTACGGCGGCGGGCTGTTCCTGCCCTTCCGCGATGCCACCTGCGGCCAGACGACCTACGGGGCCGGACGCTACCTCTACGATACGATCAAAGGGGCCGATCTGGGCGCTGCGCCGGACCAGATCCTGCTGGACTTCAACTTCGCCTACCATCCCTCCTGCGCCTACAATCTGCGCTGGGTCTGCCCGTTGGCCCCGCAGGAGAACTGGCTGGAGATTGCCATTCCGGTGGGGGAGCGGCTCAGCAGCAGCGCTCCGGTCTGATCTTCTGCTTTGCTCATCAAATACAACCAGCCCGCTATCTGCACGACAACGGGCCGGAGAAGTGCTCAATGTTGAGCAGGGTAGGACTTAGCTGGGCACGTTTTCCGCTGTTTCCAGGAGGGGCGTAATGACATAGTCGGACATGGCGTAGAGCGGACTCTGTTGCAGGACTTCTTGCAGATGGTCGTGGGAGTCGCAGTTGAAGACGAGCCAGCCAATCGAGCGATCAGCCGCAATCAGTGCTGGCAGCTCCTGAATCCCCTGCGCCAACAGTCGTTTGTCATTCTCGCCTTGCGCTGGCAGAAGGGCGAACAATTCTTTCTGAACATAGTCCGGTTTCATTGTAGCTGGATCATAAAACGCATGAGTTTTTCTCTCTATTTGACTAACAGGTTGACAATGGTAGTGAGCGCAGCACGCAGCGATGAGACAGTTCTGGATTTCGCTTGCGCCGCCTCGACTGCGCGAGCAAAACTATCCTGTTGGACCTGACGAATGATGTCCTGGTGATGGCGGCGGCTGCCTGCCCCGTTGAGCATATGATCGATACCGTCCATTTTCTTGCTCCTGTCCTGTCTAAGTGTATTTGTCGATAGCATACGACAGGGGCGGTGGTAGACACATCTCCCAGATGGGGTATTCCCCCAGATCGAGTGGGGTATTTGAATGGGGTATAAATGGAACTGCGTGAGGGGCGCTAGATCAGATTGAGTTTGCGGGCCATCGTAGCCGCTTCGGTGCGATTGTTCACGGCCAGTTTGCCATAGATATTGCGCGTATGTACTTTGACCGTCCCCGCCGAGAGATACAACCTGTCCGCGATTTCGGGATTCGTCAGGCCCTCGGCGAGCAGCGCCAGGACTTCGAGTTCACGCTCGGTCAGGGGTTCGGCAAGCGGCTGCGATGCAGACTTTGGAGGCAGGTCCTCGCCGGTAAGCTGCGCCAGCAACATGGGGAGCATCTCACTCAACCCCCGCCGCGTACCTTGTGCCAGGATGGACTGGTAGACGTCGCTGCCGAGTTGAGCTTCCAGGTCGGCCAGCATCCGCTTGAACAGGTCCCATTGCTTCAAATAACCTGTCTCCTGGTCGGGCGCTGAGAAAATGACCCCCAGCAGCTCGGCTGCCGCCAGCGGCTTACCTATATGCCAGAGCATCAGCGCAGTAACCGGATAACACAGGACATACCAGGACGACATGTTGGGGTTGAGGTCGAAACCGAGCGCTGTCACACAGTAATCCAGCGCCCTGGTATAGTCTTCCAGACGAAAATAACAGGCAGCATAGCCAAAGCCCAGGATCACCCGAACAATACCCTCCACTATATAGCTATCAGGAATGATTTGCTCACTGTTATCATGCGTGATTCGCTCAGCCTGGATGTGCAATTCCAGCGCCTTCGTGTAATCCCCTAGAACAAAGTAGGCTTTGCCCAGCATATGGGTTGACCGGAAGCAGAAAATCTCAAGGTTGATCCGAAGACTGGTTTCGATTGCATCTTCAAAAAGGGGGATTGACTCGCTGATCTTGCCTGCATACAGGTAGTGTTCAGCCAGCATTGCTTTATTGTAACCAATACCAAAGGGATCGCCCAACTTTTCCGCAATAGTGATAGCCTCAAGAAGATAGGGCAGCGGGTCTACCTGTCTCGTTAAGCGATAGCCATCTGTGAGTTGGCGTAATGCGTCCGCCATCCCCTTCAGATCGCCCGCCTCAGTGGACAGGCGGTGGCAGCGTTGGCTGAGGTTCGATGCTTTTGGCAGGTACTGCTGGTCTGACAAGGTATCGCCCAGCAAAGCTATAACAATGCTGCCAGTTGAATCAAGGTGTGTCGCTCATAAAAGGGGTCGTGAAAGGACGCCAGGGCTTGCTCATAGAAATCAATCGCCTGGTGATAGGCCCTGCCTGATATTGATAGCTCTCCTGTAGCAAATAACCGGATAACCATAAACATAGGCCATACGTCACATCATCCTGCTGCTGTTTGGCGACTTCAAGCGATTCGGCAACCTGTAAGTCGATGTGTTGCGGGTATTATAAACCCGCTTAAGCAGCCAAATTCTGACCGCGCGCGCGCGCAAGCGATTGTATATCGGATGCACAATATCTGCGTTCAGATGTCTTGAGCTGGTTTTGGGCGTGATACAAGTAATGCTTCACCCGCTTCTTGATGTCTGCGTAGATCAGAGTAAATGGTAAAGGTCCTTCCGACATTGGATCGAGTGCTTCATAATCGACGCGATCAACCGCGTGATACCCAGGCCTCCGCGATATTATCGAAATCGTCTTCAATGTCGTTCAGGCCTTCAACCTGCCGCCGCCCTTTGATATCGAGGCTGCGTTCGCGGGTGAACGCGGCAAAGTAGGCGCTGTGCGCTGACAGCGCTTCTTCAGTTTCACCGGCTAAGTCCAGCTTTTCCTGAGCATACTGACGCAATAATTCATGCAGATCATAGCGACCCCGCGCGTCCTGGCGCACTATCGACTTCTCGACCAGTCCCGCAAGCGTCCGTAAATCCGCCGCCGCCACTTTCGCCGCCGCTTCCCAGGTGAATCCGCCCCGGAAGACGGCCAGTCGCGGGAAGACCGCCTGTTCGTCTTCAGTCAATAAGTACCAGGAGTGGTCAAATACGGCGCGAATGCTGCGGTGGCGTTCGGGGATATCGCGGATATGCGTCGAGAGAAAGTCAATGCCGCGTTCAATCTCTCTGGTGATGTCCTGACACGAGAGCGTTTTAAGCCAGCCTGCTGCAAGTTCGATTCCCAGCGGCATTCCATCCACCGACTGGCATATCCGTATGACGCAGTCCATCTCGTCACCTGCTGAAAAGTCACGCCGGACCCAGTTGGCACGCTCCACAAAGAGCTGGATCGCACTGTATTGTTCAAAATCATCGGCGCGTGCAGAGGCCGGAACCTGCATCCCGCGCACATGCCACAGCCGCTCCATACGCAGATTCAGAGCCTCACGCGAGGTCGCCAGAATTTTCAGGTCTGGCGCGTGGTTGAGGATCTCAGCAATCAGGTCCGCGCCTTCGAGCAGATGCTCAAAGTTATCCATCACCAGCAGTACATTGCGCCCCGCCAGAAACTTGACCAGTTCTTCCTGCGGTGTACCCTCACTGCCAATCATGATTCCCAATGCCGCTATCACCGCAGTCACGATGTGGTCAGTTGAGGTCAGGGGGGCCAGCGACACATAATATCCGCCATGCTCAAAACTGGAGGCGGCTAAACCGCGAACGCTTTCTATGCAAAGGCGCGTTTTGCCCATGCCGCCCGGTCCCACCAGCGTCAGCAGACGACACTGGGGGTCTTGCAAGAGTGCGGCGATTTCGGCAATTTCTGCTTCGCGTCCAATGAAGGGCGTAGGCTGCGGCGGGAAATTACGTAATGTGATGCCTTGACTCATAATCACTGTTCCGCTCTACGCCAGGGGTGCCCGCATTGTAACGCGAGTGGACTATATGGACTACCAGTTTTCTAGCCGACGAATTCAATGGCTGAACATTGCCATTCCGGTCGGGGAACGACTTCCTTAAGGGCGCGGCGCGCGGAACTTTGCTACACTTCTCAATGTACCCCCTTCCTTGAGGAGCTATTCATGTCAAAAAAGTTGATTTGGATTGTTGTGCTGCTGTTGATCGCGCTGCTGCCGGTCCAGGCGCAGGGCGATTATGAGCCGGTCGTTTGAACCGGACGCCTGCCCCATGCCCATCCCGGCGGGCGAGACCGAGGGCGACACGCTCGACTGCGGTTATCTGATCGTGCCGGAGGACCGCAGCGATCCCGGCGGCCAGACGGTCGCGCTGGCGGTGGCGATCCTGCACAGCCCCAATGCCGCACCGGACCCGCTCATCTATCTGGCCGGTGGCCCCGGTGGCAGCGCCCTGACCGAGACGGATGCCTGGACCGAATCACCCTACCGCGACAGCCGCGACATCATCCTCATCGACCAGCGCGGCACCGGCTATTCCGAACCGACGCTGGACTGTGACGAATACGCTGAGGCAGACGATCCCGACGCGGCCTGCTATCAGGGTCTGCTGGACCAGGGCATCAAGCTTTCGGCCTACAACAGCCGCGAGAACGCCGCCGACATCGCCGATCTGCGCCTGGCGCTGGGCCTGGACGAGGTCAATCTCTACGGCATCTCCTACGGCACGCGGCTGGCGCTGACCATCATGCGCGATCACCCGGAAGGCATCCGCAGCGTCGTGCTGGATTCGACCTATCCGCCCCAGGCCAACGGCTTCGACGAGGGCGCGGTCAACGGCGCGGACGCCATTGAGAACCTCTTCG
The DNA here is from genome assembly GCA_963772595.1 of uncultured Chloroflexia bacterium. Classification (GTDB taxonomy): domain Bacteria; phylum Chloroflexota; class Anaerolineae; order Aggregatilineales; family Phototrophicaceae; genus CAVYXZ01. The sequence goes on from CAVYXZ010000009.1 coordinate 235,927, forward strand.
CCGCCTGTGCCGGCGACGCAGCTTGCAGCGCGGCCTATGGCGATCTGGAAAGCCAGTTCTTCGCGCTGGTCGATGACTGGAACGACTCACCCGTTGTCAGCCAGGACCCGGAGACCGGCGACGAGACCGAAGTCTATGGCGATGATCTGGTCAACACGCTCTTCCAGACGATGTACGCCAGCAGCGCTATCCCGACCCTGCCCTACGGCATCTACCTGCTGAGCAACGGCGACACGACGATGGGCCTGGAGGTGCTGAACGGCACCTACACGCGTCAGCGACCTGGAAACCCTGGCGAGCGGCGAGGATTTGCCGGAGCCGGATGTTCAGGAAGTGGACGACAGCGTCTATATCCCCGATGGCGACAGCGAAGGCATGTTCAACTCGGTCGAATGCAACGAGGAAGCGCCCTTCAACAGCCTGGACGCCAGCCAGCAGCTTTCCGCCGATCTGCCGCCGGAGTTGTACAATGCGCTTCAGGGCAGCACCGAAGATCAGTTCACCACCTGCGCCTACTGGGACAGCGGCACCGCCGACCCCATCGAGACGCAGCCGGTCGAGAGCGACATTCCCACGCTGGTCCTGGCGGGCAGCCTGGACCCGACCACCCCGGCGGCCTGGGGCCAGATGGCAGCGGATCACCTGAGCAACAGCTATTACGCCGAGGTCCCCTTCGGCGGTCACGGCGAGATCGACGCGGGCCAGTGCCCGGTCGATATCGGCCTGGCCTTCCTCGATAATCCCGGCAGCGCGCCGGATATGGGCTGCCTCAGTACGATGAACTTCCGCTTCTATGTGCCCGCCGCCTGCACCGTCACCGCCTATGACGGCACGATTCAATACGCCGCGCCGGACCAGAACAGCGAAGAGGTGGGCAGCTGTCCGACGGCGACAGCTTCGACGCGACGGCCATGAGCGACGACGGGACGGTCTACTGGTTCCGCCTGCCGGATGATAGTTGGGTCAGCGAAGATCAGGTCGATTACGAGGGCGACTGCTTCATGCTGCCCTTCCCGGAGACGGAGTAGATCACCATGCGCCTGGGGCTGATGCTCGGTTTCGCGGGCCGGAAAATCGACCTGCCGATGGACCTGATCCGCGAGGCCGAGCGCCTGGGCTTTTACGCTGTCTGGACCGCCGAAGCCTGGGGGTCGGACGCGATCACGCCGCTGGCCTGGATCGGCGCGCAGACCGAGCGCATCCACCTGGGCACGGCCATCATGCAGATGCCTGCCCGGACCCCGGCGATGACGGCCATGACCGCCATGACGCTCGATCAACTCTCCGGCGGGCGTTTTCTGCTGGGCCTGGGGCTTTCCGGGCCGCAGGTGGTCGAGGGCTGGCACGGGCAGCCCTACAGCCAGCCCCTGACCCGCACGCGCGAGTACATCAGCATCCTGCGCCAGATCTTCGCCCGCAAAGGCCGCCTGACTCACGAGGGCAAGCTCTACCAGATCCCCTATCAGGGCGCGGACGCCACCGGCCTGGGCAAGCCGCTCAAAACCATCCTGCATGGCCGCGCCGATCTGCCGATCTATCTGGCGGCGATTGGCCCCAAAAACGTCGCGCTGGCGGCGGAAATCGCTGATGGCTGGCTGCCGATCTTCTTCGCGCCGGAGCATTACGACAGCGGTCTTCAAGCCGCACGTCGAGGCCGGGTCTGAGCGCAGGCGGCAAGACGATGGCCGATTTCGACATCGCGGCGATGCTGCATGTGGTCATCGACGAGGACCTGGAGACGGCGCGCAATCAGGTCAGGCCGATGCTGGCGCTCTACATCGGCGGCATGGGCGCGGCGGGCAAAAACTTCTACTTTGACCTCGCCTGCCGCTATGGTTTCGAAGTCCGCCGCCCATGAGATCCAGAATCTTTATCTCAACGAGCGCCAGTTTGACGCGGTGGCCGCCGTGCCGGATGCCCTGGTCGATGCCGTCGCGCTCTGCGGCTCGCCGGATCGAATCCGCGATCAGGTCCAGCGCTGGCGTGATAGCCCCGCCACGACCCTCAACCTCGCCACCACCGACCCCGACGCGCTGCGACTTGATGGCCGAACTGCTGTCTGTAGGTGGCGGACACGGCGCTGCCGTGTCCCTACAGACCGTATCGGTGTAGAGGTGTTGTAGGGGCACGACATGTCGTGCCCGAAGACAAGCGATAGAGCAGCGCTTCACCTCCTTGACTTTCCCGGCTAGCCAGAAGTCCTTTTGACCCTGCCGCCGGGCAGCCTTAGAATGAGTCTACAGCAAACCAGAGGAGGCAAACCGATGGCCGCGATGAAAGCAGTGCGGGTTCATGAATATGGCGGGCCGGAACAGGTGGTTGTGGAGCAGATTCCGCAGCCGGAACCGGGATCGGATGAGGTGCTGGTCAGAGTTCACGCGGCAGGGGTCAACACGGTCGATTGGGTCACACGCCAGGGTTGGCTGTGGGTGCCGATCCCGCTGCCGATGACGCTCGGCTGGGATCTGGCGGGCGAAGTAGCGGCAGTCGGGGCCAACGTGCAGCGTTTTCATGTGGGCGATGCCGTCTACGGCATGATTCGGATGCGCGGCGGGGCCTTTGCCGACTATGCCGTGCTGGCCGAAACCGAACTGGCGCACAAACCGCGCACGCTCAGCTTTGTCGAAGCGGCGGCACTGCCGACCGTCGCGCTGAGCGCCTGGCAGATGCTCAGCGACATTGCCCAAGTGAGACCCGGACAGCAGGTGCTGGTCCATGCCGCCGCTGGAGGGGTGGGCAGTGTCACCGTCCCGCTGGCAAAGCACATGGGCGCGCAGGTGAGCGGCACGGCATCGGCATCGAATGAGGGCTTCGTCCGCGACCTGGGAGCCGACACCTTCATCAACTACCAGACGACTCGCTTCGAAGACGTGGTTCACGATGTCGATGTGGTCATTGAAACAATGGGCGGCGACACGCTCGAACGCTCCTACGGCGTGGTCAAAAAGGGCGGCATCCTCATCGAACTGCGCGAACAGCCCTCGGAGGAACGTGCGGCGCAGGCCGGGATTCGCGTTCATCAAATGGGCGTTCAGCCAGACGGCAGCGAACTGGCGCAGATCGCCACGCTGGTCGATTCGGGCGTGCTGAAAGCCCAGGTCAGCCAGGTGCTGCCGCTGGATGAGGTCCGGCAGGCGCTCGATATTGTCCAGGGCGGTCACGTGCGCGGCAAGATCGTCCTCAGCATCGCCTGATCCGCAACAACCGCGCCGCAATCACGTATAATTGTGCAGAGGCGAAATCTGCGGAGCGACACACGATGAACGATTGGGCGAAGATGCTGACCACCATGATTGTCTGGGGCGCGGTGGCCGGGATTATCATCAGCACACAACATGCGGCCAATGATCTGAACGCGCTGGCCTTTATTCTGATTATCGGCGCGAGCCTCAGCACAGCGGCGGTCTGGCGCGGGGATCGTCAGGACGCCACCGAGACCAGGCGTGAAGGCCAAGCGCGACCGCCACATGACCCGCTTGGTGGACCGGCTGGACGAGGACGAGGTCTACCAGTTGGAGGAACTGCTGGCGGCCCGGCGCGACGAACATTATATTGAAGGGCGGCAATGAGGGAAGCAGCCGTGCGCCTGTCTTTGAACCGGCGCGCAAGCATCACCCGATCTATTTCGCAGCCCAGGAGCAGCCCGGACGCGGTATCGAACTGGTGCTGGAAGTGGATGACGTGACTGCCACTTGTGAACAAGCCCTCGACCAGGACTGGCCGCTTGCCGACCCCCTGGCGCAGCGTCCCTGGGGCCTGGCGGACCCCGGTGGATATTATTGGCGTATCACGTCGTGTGGTTGATGACACTTTTGGTTTATACTACGGTTGGATGATTACATAGAGGTGTGCTGTGGTTTTACCGACCAATGCCGAACTTGTCACAACGGCTGATGAGTTCGATGAATTCATCCAGCAAGCTGACCTGGGCGACACAATCTTCGAATTTATCGGGGGGGAGATCGTTGAAGTGCCGAGCAATCCCTATGCGTCCAGGGTAGGACTTCAGCTTCGGAGCCTATATCCGGGTCTTTGTCCACACGCTGGGTGATATTGGCTATGTGACCGGCGCCGACGGCGGTTACATGGTCTCCGGTGAACGCTATGCACCGGATGCAGCCTATATTAGCAAGGCACGCCAGCCTGAACTGGCCCGCACTGGCTACAATCCCACCCCACCTGAACTGGTCGTTGAAGTCGTTTCAGATGAAAGCAACGGCCAGGAATTGAACAGCCTGCGCTGGAAAATCACCAACTATCTGGCCGCTGGAACCATTGTATGGGCAGTTTTCCCGGTGTCGCAGCGGGTAGAAGTCCACGCACCCGGTCAGCCGGTGGCACGCCTCGGCATAGACGACACACTGGACGGTGGTGACGTGCTGCCCGGTTTTACATTAGCCCTGCGCGACGCACTGGCATAAGGGGGACATGATGGGCGCAGAAGAGCATCGCAAACTGGCCGGGAGCGGCCCGGTCAGCATCGCCATCGTCACGGTGAGCGATTCGCGCACGCCGGAGACCGACACCAACAGGCAGTACCTCGAAGCGCGCTTCGGCGAACTGGGCCACCGCATCGCGGCCTACCGCCTGATTAAGGACGAGCCGGATCAGGTGGCGGGGGTGCTCGAAGAACTGGGCATGATGCCGGACGTGCAGATGATCCTTTTCAACGGCGGCACCGGCATCAGCCCGCGCGACACCACCTTCGACATCGTCAGCCGCTACCTGGAAAAGACGCTGCCGGGCTTCGGCGAGATCTTCCGCATGATTAGCTACCAGGACATCGGCGCGGCGGCCATCCTCAGCCGGGCGACGGCGGGCGTCTACAAGCAGAAGTTCGTCGCCTCCATGCCGGGCAGCAGCGGCGCGGTCAAGACGGCGGTCGAACAGTTGATTATCCCGGAGATCAATCACCTCGCCTGGGAACTCACGCGCTAGCATGAAGCCCATCCCGCCGCAGTTGACGCCGGAAAACGCCGCCCGTTTCCAGGAACAGGGCGTGGCCGAGGTCTATCACCTGCGCCTGCCTTATCCTGAAGGCGTTTTCAGCACTCTGGCAACTCTGATGCCGGATCAGGCGCGCCGGATTCTCGATGTCGGGACCGGAACCGGTGATCTGGCCCGCCGCATGACCGCTTTTGCGGAGCGTGTGGACGCGGTCGATGTCTCCGCGCCCATGCTGGCAAAGGGCCGCGCGGCCCCCGGCGGCGATCATCCGAAGCTGCGCTGGATTGAGGGGCGCGTCGAAGCCGTCGCGCTTGAGCCACCCTATGGTCTCATTACCGGCGGCGACAGCATTCACTGGATGGATTGGGACATCGTCTTCCCCAGGTTTCACGATCTGCTGGCTCCGGCGGGCGTCCTGGCGATCATCACGCGCTTTGAACAGCGCACCCCCTGGCGCGATGCTCTACAGCCCTTGATCGAAACCTACACCGTCTACCCGAAATTCGAAGCCTACAACCTGATCGACGGGCTGGTCGAGCGCGGCTACTTCCAGGTGCTGGGTGAACACGTGACGCCACCGGACAGCCACCGGCAGTCGGTCGAGGATTACCTGATGTCCTGGCACTCACGCGGCGGATTGGCCCGCGAAACCATGCCCGCCGAACACATCGCCGCCTTCGATTCCGGCCTGCGCGAGCTGGTCGAACCTTATGCAGAAAACGGCTTCTTGAGCCTCCAGACGCAGGGGCGTGTCACCTGGGGCAAACCGCTGAAATAATCACGACAGCGGCAGCAGGACGGTGAAGGTACTGCCCTGGCCGACTTTACTATCGACGCGGATCTGGCCGTTGTGCTGCTGGATGATCTTCTGCACAATCGTCAGGCCCAGGCCGGAGCCGCCCGACGCGCTGGAGCGGGCCTTGTCCTCGCGGTAGAAGCTCTCCCAGATGCGCGGCAAATTCTCCGGGGCGATGCCCAGGCCGGTATCGCGGAACTCGACGGCGATCCAATCCGGCTTGCACAGGCTGCGCAGGATTACACTGCCGCCCGGCTTATTGAACTGAATGGCATTGGTAAGCAGGCGCGCGAAGGCCATCTCCAGCCAGGTATCGTTGCCGTAAATCACCGGCACGTCCGGGTCGAGCGCCAGGTCCAGGCTGATGCTGCGCGTCTCAGCAGCGGAACGCGCGGCATTATAGACCTGCTGCAACACCGTATTCACCTCCACCGGATCCGTGAAGACGTCGTGCTGCTCATCCAGACGCATCATCGCCATCATATTATCGAGCAGATTGTCGATCTGCCGCACCTGCTGGTTGATGATCGACGCGCGGTCCTTGATGTTCTCCGGCTCCGGGTTGCGCACCATCAGGTAGGCGCTGGTGGTGATGACCGACAGCGGCGTGCGGAAATCATGCGAGGCATCGCGCACAAACTGGTTGATGATGTTGACGCGCTGCCGTTCGGCTTCCAGCTTCAGGTGATCCTGCTCGGCGTATTTGCGCTCCCGAATATCGCGCACCAGACATTGAATCTGCACCGGTTGCTGGGCTTCATCGTAGACTCGCTGCACGCTCACTTCCACCGGGATCTGCTCGCCCGCCTGCGTCACCAGCGTCTGCTCGAAGATCAGGTTGGTGTCTTTCAGAATCTGCGTCACGGCATGATCGACGTATTCCGGCAGAAAGAGCGTTTCCAGGCTCTTGCCGATCAGCTCCTGCGTCGCATAGCCCAGCAGCTTCAAAGCCTGCCGGTTGGCGTCTACAATCTTGAGCTGCAAATCGGTGACGAGAATCCCGTCGGTAATCTGGTTGAAGAAGCCCAGGTAGCGCCGCTCGTAATCCTTGAGCCGCTCCTCACGATGCTGCTGCGCGGCCACTTCACGCCGCAGATGCTGGCTCAGGTAGCCGGTGCAGCTGCCCACCAGCAGGGCCGCCAATATCATAAGCGGGGACAGCGGCACTTCACCGGCCTCTGTGAGGCTCTGGCCCAACAAGATCAGAACACTGAAGACCCCGGACATCAGCAGCGCGGTCAGCAAGCCGCCCACCAGGCCCAACAGACCGCCGCCCGCAACGATGACGACCACGCTGGCCGACCGCGCCGCGGCGATTCCCAGGCCCGATACAAGCAGCGGGAAAAGCAGTATGTAGATCAGAGCCAGGGCAGCCAGAATCAGCACGCGCTGTTTCAGGCTCAACCGGAGGACGTGATCAACAAAATTCATGGACTGCGTGTCTCGCAGCTAGTGGTGGTGCTGATGGTTTTATTATAGCGGCTACTACTAATGATTACTATGTGACCAAATATTACAACGCAGTCGCTAGTGCAGACGGCTGGCCCGCAGTGCGCCCGGATCCTGGCCCGTCAGCAGCAGATCGACCGCCCGTTCCGCCGCGCCCACCCCTAATGCCAGACCATGCCCGTTGAAGCCTACCGCGAAGCCCACGCGCGGCATCCCCGGCAGCGTGCCTACCAGCGGCAGCCCATCGACCGTGAAGCCCATGATCCCGGCCCAACGCTGCTCGATAGGCGCGTCCACTTCCGGGAAGCGTGTGCGCAGGTAGCGCTCCAACACCCGCTGGACCGGCGCGGTGATGCGGTCGTCGGTGGTGTTGTTTTCCAGCCATTTATGCTGCTTGCGTCCGCCGCCGACCAGCAGGCGGCCATCGAAGGTATCGCGGTAGTACATGAAGCCGTAATCGCTGTAGCCGCAGGTGTTCAGCAGCGGCGTATTGGGCAGCGGTGCCGTCACCAGCACCTGAGCGCGGGTAGGGATGATCTTGTCGGCGAAATAAGCGTCGAGGTGGATCGAATAGGCGTTGGTACACAGCAGCACCTGCCGCGCGCTGAAGCGATACTGCCGCGACTGCACGATGACCCGCTCGTCCGCCTGCTCAATACGATAGACTGCGTTGTTGGGGATCAGCGTCGCGCCGCTCTGCTGGAAGATGGCCCGCACCAGTTGGTAAGGCTGCACGGCGGCATCCTGCGGCTGTTCGATGGCGGCGAAGTAACCTCGTCCCAGCGGGTCGCGGCTGTGGAACGCAATCTCTATACCATCGCGTTCCAGGGCGTGGGCCGCCGCTTCCAGGTCGCGCGCTTCCGCCTCGGATTCAGCCAGCAGCAGTCGAGCCGCAGCGATCCACCGGCACGTCGCCCGCGTTGATAAACTGCCACAGCAGGCTGTGCGTGTGCTGCGACAGGCCCAGATCTCGCGCACCGTGTCGATGCCATAGCGGTCGATAGCCTTGTGATAATAGGCGTCCAGGCCCGTAATGAGAAAACCAGCATTGCGGCTGCTGGCCCCCAGGCCGAGATCGCCCGCATCGCTCAGCGTGACCTCGCGCCCGGCCTGCGCCGCGAAATAAGCCGCCGCACAGCCGACCAATCCCGCACCGACGATCAGCAGATCGCAATCATAGGGCTGCTGCTCGACCTGCCATAGTGAGACGGTCATAGGCTGATCCTTTGCGGTCCTTCGCCAGTTTGAACCACGTAGGTGTTCGCCAATTTATCCTGCCAGGCCTGGCTTTGCGCATCAAACAGCGCCCAGAAGTAGCCCAGGTACAGCGTGAACTGTCCGAGCAGGTAGCCCAGGACCCGCAGCATAGCATCCGTATCACTGATCGGCGTGCCGTTTGCCTTGATGACGCGAATATTCATGGCCTTCTTGCCCGGCGACTGTCCCTCCCGGCGCGCCAGGAAGTACCAGTGGTAGACGCTGAAGATGAGGGTGTCGAGCAGGGTCAGTTGCAGGAAGCTCAGCGCGACGAAGAGATCGATGAAGATCGTGATGACGAAGCTGATGACGAACAGAACCAGGGTATCGATCAGGTAGGCGAAGAAGCGCGTGCCAAAGCTTGCCAGTTCATAGGTTGTCGATTCCGCGTCTTCGTATATCATGCATCAGTCCCGGCCACAGCAAAATTCGTCGCGTTATTATAACCCGCCGCTGCGCATTTGGGGACCGGCGCGGTATCATGGTCAGGGTAATCGCTTCAAAACTGAGTGAGCAGGTGAAACAGGAAGTCATCGTCCATAGCGGCGCGGAACCGTTTTTGTCGCAAGCTGGCCTTGGCGGGATTCTGCTTCAGCAGATTGAGGGCAACGGCGCGTAGAACCGCCATGTTTTCGGCACTTTCCCCGGAGCGGATACGGGAGTCATCTTCTTTGAAGGTGACATCCAGTACCCAGTGAAAACAGTTCTCAATCGACCAGTGATGCTGTGTAGCATCCAGGATGGTGGCTGCATCCGCGGTCAGACTGCTGATGTAGTAGGCGGTATCGCGGGTGACCGTGCCGCCGTCGCGCCGCTCACGTTCGACGCGAATGATACTGTTGAGATCAGGCCAGCCTGCATAGTGACGGATATAGTCAAAGGCGACCGGATCGGTCACGACCCAACACCTGCGAATTTCAATACGCCCACTGGTTTTGTGCGTGCTGTGGTGAAAATCCATCTGCATGTGGGCAAAATCATGCGCATCACCATAGCGGAACCACTCGACCAAGTCCTGTTTCAGATGGCTCTGGTTATCCTTCACCCGTAAGAGGTAATCGGCTTTGCCATCGCGAATTTGCTGCGCGATTGTGGTCTGACAGCCCATCGCGTCGATGGTCACGATACAGCCCGATACATTCAACAACTCCAACAGCTCTGGGATGGCTGTGATTTCATTCGACTTGGCATCGGTCTTGCGCTGCCCCAGCACGATCCCATTGGCGCTGGCCCAGGCACTAACCACATGGATGGCCCCTTTACCGATCCCGCCGTCGTGACTCCCCCGCAGGGTCTTGCCGTCTATCGCCACCACCTGGCCTTTTGTGACGCGAAAAACGCTTTCGACCCACCGGATAAACCTTTTCTGAAAGGCTTCACTGTCGATTTTGGCAAACACATCCCCAAAAGTGTCGTGCGAGGGAATGCCATGTTCTAATTCCAAAAACTGACGGAACCAGACTTCCTTCGCCCTCCCCACTGTTTCAATGCCTACCCAGCTATCCGCGCCGCACAATGCGCCACAGATCGCCATGATGATAATGTCCATCAGCTTATGATCACAGCGCCCCTGCACTCGCGGATCCGGCAAGTCTCCAAAACACTCTTCCAGGCTGCTTTGTAGTTTGTTTGACATGGGACTCCCTTTTTTGCCCCATTATCTCCTACTTCCTATTTTTGAAGCGATTGCCCTGGTATCATGGTTTAGACTGTGATGTATTTCTTTTTCTTCGCCTCGGTCTCGGCCCGAACCACGTAGGTTTTTGTGATCTTAGCGTCCCAGGCCTGATTGCGTGCGTCGAAAAAGGCCCAGATATAGCCCCCGACATCGCGCAGCACACAATCGCTGGCCGTCATGCCGGGTCCAGAACAACCAGTCCCCGCCGAGGATAGCAAAGGTCAGGCTGCTCACGGCAATGTTTCAGCAGGGCCACAATCCGCGATCTCACGCTCGCCAGTTCATAGACCTCGTCGTTTTTGAGCTTTTCTTCGTACACTGACCCAGTTCCCATCTACCCCGACCGGCGGCGCATCCCGAAGACCCCGCGTTCGCCGCCCATGCGGGCAATGGCGCGCGCCCAACTGTCGCCCTCATCGGCGCTGAGTTCGTCGATGCGTTCGTAATTCTGCTTGGCCGCGAAGGACTCGACCTCATCTTTGAGCCGGGTCCAAATCTCGCGCTGAATCTCGACCAGCCGGGTACTGTCTGCCGGGTCGCGCAGCCGGCGCAAGAGCTGGCGCATGTGCGGCAGACACAGGCCATCGGAGGCGGCGAAGGCCGTCATGAAGCGAGCATCCTTCATCGACTGGCCGAAGATGCGCAGATATTCGGCCTCGCGCTCGTCCGCCTGCTCGCAGACCATGCAGCGCCCGACCGGTTCCAGCGCATCAGCCAGCTTGCTCTCGACGGTCTCGCTGCCGAAGAAACGCTCCAGGCGCGAAGGCGGCGCGGTGGGCGGCGGATCGTCCAGGATGCTCAGGACCTCGTCCAGCGTGGCGGCGTAGAGCTTGGCGATCCCCAGCACATTGCCGAACTTGTTCTGCCGCAGCAGCCAGGCGTGCTCGCTGCACAAGCCGCGTGAAGCGCGAAAGGCGGCCCGCATTTCTTCCGTGTCCATAAAACCGTAGACCAGGCCATCGATGTGGCGGTCAATATCGCGCCGCAGCAGTGTACACACCGCGCAGCCGGGGCGGGAAAAGTCTCGACCAGTTCGAAGTAATCCATCGGGGTGCGGTAGGTCACGGCCTGCTCCTTGATATGCCCTGCCATTATACTATGCTCGCAGCAGCGTCTCGCGTTAAAATAGGGACCTCCTCATGAACGATGCTTGCATCGTCCGCAGTGACCGCATGTGTTGAATGGAACCCTACCTATGACCTCAGACATCATTCCCGAAGCCTACCGCGATCTCGTCGGCCCGGACTCGAAGGCCATCGCCTATCTGGCAACGCTGATGCCGGACGGCTCGCCCATCGTCAACCCGATCTGGTTCGGCATGGACGGCGCAGACATGCTGATCGTCACCTTCGCCACATCGGTCAAGGCGCGCAATATGTGGGCGCGTCCGCAGGTGGCCGTCGTGCTGCAAGACCCGGCGGTCGTCTACCGCTATCTACAGGTACGCGGCCCGGTGATCGAAGGCGTGGTCGATCCGCCCCGCGCCGCCGAACTCATCAACGCCTTTTCCTGGCGCTATGACGGCCATGCCTACGAGGCCGAGGATACCGACGACAGCATCTTCCGCATCCGCATTGAACGCGCCAATGGCTGGACCGGCTGAGCCAACCGGTGGACAAGTCCCGACAGCTATGCCATAGTATGGCATTTCCATCGCCGGGTGTAGCCATTCAGGAGCGGAACTCATGACCGAAGACATTGTCTTTCAGAGAATTGTCGTCCCTTTAGATGGGTCCAAATGGGCCGAAAAAGCTATTCCCCACGCCGAGCAGATTGCGCGCGGCGGCGGCGAGCTGCTGCTGCTGCACATTTATAAGCCTGCCGGAGCCGAATTCATCGGCGATTCCGCCCTGGCGGGCCAGACCAGCCACCTTGATGAGGCCCACCGGCGTGCGGAAGATTACTGCAAGAGCCTACGCAGCCGGATCAGCAGCCAGAACATTAACGTGAGCGCCCATGTAGCTGAAGGAAACGACTTCGCGCAGATGGTGTGCAACTTCGTGACCGCCGAAGGCGCCGATGTCGTGGTGATGCCTGCGGCCAGCCACAGCCGTCTGGCGCGCGCCCTGATGGGCGACCTGTCGAGCAGCATCTCTGGCTGTGTGAATGCCTGCCTGCTGCTGGTACGCGGCGGTGTGGAGGCGGAATGGCACGAAGAATCTGAAGCAAGCACTGGAGACTCAGGGGCAGGCAGCGGTTCCCTCGTCGCACAATTCGGCGCTGCTGCTTCAGCAGCTTGAATCGCTGCACGATGCGGGCCTGCTCAGCGCTGAAGAATTTGCCGCCAAGCAGGCCGTCCTGGAAACTATGTAGTGCCAGGTCGATCCCGGTCCGGGATGGCCCATAGACTCTGTCGTCGGCTTTGGTTACACTGATAGCGTCAGTCGATTATTCATGAAAGGGATGTACAGGTATGCCAGTTCGTAAAGCTGAGGCACAATGGAACGGCACGCTGCAAGAAGGCAGCGGCACGATGAAAATGGCGAGCGGAGCCTATGAAGGCCAGTACTCGGTGGGGTCGCGTTTTCAAGAGGGTGTCGGCACCAACCCTGAAGAATTGATCGCCGCCGCTCATGCAGGCTGCTTCTCGATGGCCTTCAGTGCGGACCTGGGCCGTGCCGGCTTCACGCCCAACAGCATCCACACGACAGCGAAGGTGCATATCAACAAGAAACCCGAAGGCGGCTGGATCATCAACCTGATCGAACTGGTCACTGAAGCCTCCGTCCCTGGCATTGATGAAGCCCAGTTCAAGGAGATCGCTGAGCAGACCAAGAAGAACTGCCCGGTCTCGACGGCCCTGGCAGCGGTGGAGACCATCACGGTAGACGCCAAGCTGGTTTAATCGTCCCGCCTGCACTACAATTCGAGACGCTTCATCATACGGTGGAGCGTCTTTTTTTAGCAGTGTTAGCTTGTTAGCCAGTTAGCATGAGCTCCCACTGAGCAGCTGTCTGCAAAGTCCTGAAATACACCCCTATCCCCGGCCCTTCCCCCGAATTCGAGGGAAGGGAGAAAACCAGATGCTTGGTTTTGAAGTCCCTCCCTGAATTCGGGGAGGGATTTAGGGAGGGTAAAGCGCGCTAGCACGGCCCAATTAGCGGCTTAGCTGGATTTTGGAATCCTAAGCTATCAGTGTTTACGGAGTTCGCGGTCATGACTCACACCCTGGCAGTGGATGTCGGCAGTTCCTCGGTGCGCGCCGCCCTCTTTGACGCGCAGGGCGAGGCGGTCGAAGACGTCTTTGTGCAAAAATCGTACAGTGCGCAGACCACGCCCGACGGCGGCGTGATGCTCGACCCGGAGGCCATGTGCAAGCTGGTATATGAGTGCATCGACGCGGCGCTGGCACAGGTCGGCGACCGCCAGATCGCGCGCGTGGCGATGGATACGCTGGTCAGCAACCTCATGGGCATGGACGCCGACGGTCAGCCGACGACCTCCGTCTATACCTGGGCCGATACACGCGGCGCGGACCTCATCGACACGCTCACATTGGACCGGACCGCCTATACCCGCCGCACCGGCTGCCGCCTGCATACCAGCTACTGGCCGCTGCGGCTGCGCTGGCTGGCAGAGACCACACCTGACTTACTGAAAAAGACCCGTTTCTGGCTCTCGCTGGGCGAATACGCGCTGTATCGCATCTTCGGCCAGCGCCGCATCAGCCTCAGCACCGCCTCGTGGAGCGGTTTGCTCGACCGGCACCAACTCGAATGGGACGCGCCCATGCTGGCGCAGCTTCCGATTGAGCGCGACCAGCTTTCAGAGCTTTCCAACGCGCCGCTCTCCGGCCTCGGCGGGGATTGGGCCGAACGCTGGCCCGCGCTGAAGGAGGCCGACTGGTTCCCTTCGATTGGCGACGGCGTGGCCTCGAACGTCGGCGGGGATTGTGCCGAAGCCGGGTATGTAGCGCTCTCGCTGGGCACCAGCGGCGCGATGCGCGTGATCGTCCCCGGCACGCCGGAAGAAACGCCGCAGGGTCTCTTCGTCTACCGCGTCGATTCCGAGCGCTCGCTGGTCGGCGGGGCGCTGAGCAACGCGGGCAATCTCTACGCCTGGCTGCACCAGACTCTGGCAATCGGTGACTCAGACACTCCTCCAGGCTAAGCTTGAGGCTCTTGAACCGGATTCGCACGGTCTGACTGTGCTGCCCTTCCTGGCTGGTGAACGCGCGCCCGGTTGGAACGATGCCGCGCGGGCGGTCTTCATGGGCATGACGCTGGATACCCGCCCGGAACATCTGCTGCGCGCCGGGCTGGAGGCAGTGGCCTACCGTTACGCTCAGATTCTGGACCGTCTGCGGCCTCTGCTGCCGGATGACGTGACCTTTATCGCCAATGGGGCCGGGCTGGTGCATTCGCCGGTCTGGATGCAGATCATGGCCGACGTGCTGAACGCGCCGGTCTATGCCAGCACACACACCGAGGCGACCATTCGCGGCACGGCGCTGCTGGCGATGGGCCTGGACCCGCAGCCGACTCTGGGCGAAGGCTGCCAGCCCGACGCGGATCGCCATGCCATTTACGCCGCCGCTATCGAACGCCAGCAGGCCCTCTATGATCGGATGCTGGGTCCCCAATAAGATGATCACTGGCCCCACAACCACGACAAGGATTTTTGACCTCTACCTGCTGTAGAATACGGTCAAGCGACATGCTTCTATAAGGTGTTCCATGCGTAGAGCTAACCTGTTGGGCTATGCCTTCGTCATCGTCGTGCTGATCGCCGTCGGCCTGGGCTTTGCCCTCTTCTTCCAGCAATTCCGACCGAAGGCAACACCCTGGCGATGGATTGGAAGACATACCTGTGGCCCTCGCTGCGGGCCGGGGTGCCTTATGATGACCGGTCGGCCACCTGCTGAACCCACCCTGGACTGCTGTGCCGCTGCTGCCGCTGGGCCTGCTGCCGGTACAGGTCGCCTGGGGCCTGCTGGCCTACGTCAGCCTGCTGATTATGATCGTCAGCGTGCCGCGCGTCCGAAAACGCTGGTTGTACTGGCTGAGTGTGATCGCGCTGGTCTTCTCCTATCCCTCGATTCGCAATCTGGTGGACGGCAACCTGGAAGCCTTCATTGTGCTGGGGGTGCTGCTGCTCATCTATGGTTTCAAACATGAGCGACCGCTGATCCTGGCGCTGGGCCTGCTGCTGACGCCCACCAAGCCGCAAACGGTGCTGCTGCTGCTGATTGCGGTGGGGCTCTATCTGCTGCTGGCGAAGCCGCCGCGCTTCTGGCTGACGACCGCTGCCTATGTGCTGCCGGTGGTGCTGCTGAGCCATGCTCTGGCGCGGGCCGCAGTGGCTGGACCTGATGTTTCGCATCCCGCAGCAGGGCAGCATCATGGACATCAGCCTGATGGCGGCGCTGGACCGGGCGGCACTCTTCCCGGCGGCGATCAACCAGTTGCTGTGGGCCGCCGTGCTGGCGTTAACCGCGCTGGCCGTCTGGTTCAGCCAACGCGACATCAACCGCGAGAAAGCCGGGCTGCTGATCGCCGCGTCCCTTTTGCTCGCACCCTATGCCGCGAGCACGCTGAGCCTGGTAGCAGTCGGCGTGATTCCGCTGTTTCAAAAACGCCGCTGGCTGGGTCTGGTGCTGATCGCGCTCAACTGGCTGCTGCTGCTGTTCAACCAGCCTGCCTACCGCCAGGTGCTGGGCTATTACTCGACCGGTGTGCTGCTGCTGACTTGGGCCGCGCTGCTGTGGAGTGTATGGCAGGCGGAAATTCGCCCCCATCGTACAGTTCGCTAACGATAGTTGGTCAGCGCCCAATCTAGCTGTATCATTAACATAACACATCGGAAGTGTAAGGGTAGGTCATGCGTTTTCAGGATCTCAATTGGATGGATGTCGAGCGTTACCTCCAGACGGATGACCGCATCATCCTGGTGGCGGGTGCAACCGCGCAGCAGGGCTACCTGAGCCTGGCCGCCGATACGCTGATCCCGGCGCATCTGGCCCTGGCAGCCGCCCAGCGCGAACAGGTCCTGATCGCGCCGCCGCTCAATTTTGGCCTCAGCAACCTCTTTGTGACCTTTCCTGGCACGGTCACGCTGAGCCAGGACACTTTCAACATGGTGCTGACCGAAATCGTGCAGGGCCTGCTCGGCCAGGGTTTTGGCGGCTTTTTGATCATCAACGGCCACACCGGCAATAAGATCCCGCCCAGCCTGGAAGACATGCAGATGGACGGCCACGCGCGCATCCGCTGGTATGACTGGTGGCAGGGTCCGGCAGCCCAGGCCTTTGAAGACACGCATGGTCTGCGCATCGACCATGCCAACTGGTCGGAAAACTTCCCCTTCACGCGCGTCACCGAGGAAATGCCCGGCGAGGACAAGCCCCTGGTCAACCTGGGCTATCTGGAAGCAGGCGAGAGCGCCCGCGAACTGCTGGAAGACGGCAGCTTCGGCGGGCCGTATCAAGTGGATGAGAGCATCACTCAGGCGCTCTTCGATTCAGTCGTTGAGGAAATCAGCACGCTCTTGCAGGAGTTAAAGCGCTAAAATCCACCCGGATTGTGCTTGAACTGGACGTGCAGCATCATGTGCCCCAGCCGCAGTTCGTCGTTGTTGCGCAGGATGCGCACCTCGTGCGGGTGCAGACGCTGGCCGTTAACGAAGCTGCCGTTGGCGCTGCCCAGATCGAAGATGGCGACCGTGTTGTACTGCTTATCATAGCGCACGCTCAGGTGCAGGCGCGAGACCCCCAGCCGGTTGCCATCCGAATCGCCCAGATCTACATCCGGGTTCAGAGGACTGCGGCGGGTGCGGCGGCCCAGGACGATCTCGTCTTCACAGTCCTGCGGGCGGATGACGTAATCTTTGCGCGTGTGGCGGGCAGTGAGGATCAGCGTCGTGTCCTGGCCGAAGTAATCGTCATCCGGGGCAAGCTGCGCCGTCTTGTGCAGCATCTGCGTCTGGAACTTGGGCGGGACCTTTTTCACCAGCAGTTGGCCGCAGGAAAAGCACAGCATTTCGCCTTTAGGGTTGGCTTTGCCGCAGTGCGGACAGTCGACTTTTTCGACGTTGAAGGCCGGGTACTCGATGGTCGCTTCGGGGTCTGGCTGTGCGGGTTTGGCGGGGCGGCTGGGCGGAACTTTATGCGTATTTTCGAGCGCCCGCAGCCGCCGGCTGAGTTCACGTTTGGCCGCGCCTTCCAGCACCTCAATCTCACTTTCCAGGCTGTCAAGGGCGTCTTTCAGATCCACCCCCTGGCTGCGAAGGGTCGCATACCGTGTTACAATTTCCTCGATCACGTCGATGCTCACCACAACACCAGGCCCCCTATTATCGGGTCTATAAAATATAACACATAATAGGAATTTGCCAGTGGTATTTAAGTAGGGGATCCCGCTTGGTAACTTATATCTTGTTTGCTATAGTTGACTACCAGAACCTGCCAGTAGATGAGGAACGCCGTTGAAAACCTTAGTTGTGTGCATACTCTGCCTGCTCATCGCCCCGCTGCTCAGTGCCCAGGACGCCGCACCGCCAGACAGCCCAATTCTGTCCTCGGTCCTGTCGCGTGGGCAGTTGACCTGCGGGATTGACGAGGAGGTTTTTGGCTTTGGCTTTCTGAACCCGAACACCGGCGACATCAGCGGAATCCAGGTGGATCTCTGCCGGGCGGTTGCGGCAGCGCTGCTGGGGGAGGCCAAAGCGATTGACCTGCGGCTGCATACGCTGGATGACAGCCTGCCTGCTGCGCTGGCCGAGGGCGACCTGGACCTGCTGTTCAGCCATAATTTCGCCTTCGACATCGCGGACCTGAGCAGCGCCGGATTGAGCCAGGGCCATGCCGTGATCTTCTACGATGGCGCGACCGTGATGGTCCGCAGCAGCACCCAGGTTCAGGACTGGCCGGATCTGGACGCGGTGACGGTCTGTGTGCAAACGGATTCGCCGACCGCGCTGAATTTCGAGACCGAGCTGGAGCGGCACAATGTCGAGGTCGATCTGCTGGATTTCGGCACGATTCAGGAGATGAGCGCCGCCTTCTTTGATGGCCGCTGCACCGCCCTGGTGCTGAACCGCTCGCTGCTGGAAATCATCCGCCAGAGCAGCGATACCCCCGCCGATTACAGCATCTGGACGCGGCCCTTCACGCTGCGGCCCCTGACCGCGCTCTACCCGGCGGGCGATGAACAGTGGACGCGCATCGTCGATGCCACGCTCTGGGGCTTGATTGAGGCCGAAGCCCTGGACGTGAACAGCCAGAACGTCGACCAGCTCATGCTCCAATCGGAAGAAACCGAAGATGACTACGTCGCGCGCGTCGGCCAGCCGATAGCCGCGCTGCTCAATAACGACCTGGGCCTGGGCCTCGCCCCGGACTTCATGGTCCCGGTGATTCGGGAGGTGGGCAATTACGGCGAAATTTACGACCGCTACCTGGGGCCGGACAGCAGCTTACCCATCGACCGCAGCCTGAACGAGCTGTGGTTCCGGGGCGGTTTGCTGAGCGCGCCGGACTGGCCTTAACCGCTCAACTGGTTAAATCTCACAGATATAGCGGGGTAGAAATCAGTCAGATAGTCGCTGGTGTTATATGTCGCACGTGTTAGACTTCACATTACCGTTCGTTTGACAGATTTGAAACGCTACGGTAGACTGCCACCTACGAATGATTGCCGTATCAGCGACATATCGTCCCCGTTCTACGCGATCAACAGCGGTAGTCTTCAATTCAGTTCTTCATAATTAAATCAAGGAGAGTGTGCGAGAAATGTTCAAACGTACAACTACTATGGTTCTGGTTGTGGTGTTGCTGCTGGGTGCAGTCGCCGTGGTCAGCGCTCAGGACGAGGTCGTACTCGGCCCGATCACCCAGGAAGTTATGGATCGCGGTGAACTGATCTGCGGCGTTAACGCTTCCCTGCCTGGCTTCGGTTCCGTCAACGACGCAGGTGAGTATTCCGGGTTCGATGTCGATACTTGCCGCGCAGTGGCTGCCGCGATACTGGGGGATGCCAACGCCGTGTCCTTCCGTCCGCTGACGGCTGCTGAACGTCAGGCCGCTATGCAGAGCGGTGAGATCGACATGATGGTGCGCAACACCACCTGGACTCTGAGTCGTGATGAGGTATGGGGCGCGACCTTCGGCCCGACGACCTTCTATGACGGCCAGGGTATCTCTACCCGCGTGTCACTGGGTATAAGCACGGTCGAAGAACTGGATGGTTCACGTATGTGCGTGCAGTCCGGCACGACGACCGAGTTGAATATTACCGATGTGGTGGAAAGCCGTGGTCTGAACATTGAGATCCTGACCTTCCCCGATGGCCCCTCGACCTTTGACGCTTATCTGCAGGGCCGCTGCGACGCCTGGACGACGGATAAAAGTGGTCTCGTCTCCTACAACGCGACCGCGCCAGATCCCAGCGAGCACATGATCCTGGATGAAACCTTCAGTAAAGAACCGCTGGGGCCGCTGTCTCCGCAGTCCGACCCGCAGTTTGCTGACATCATCCGCTGGACCGTCTATGGCCTGATTCAGGCTGAAGAATGGGGCATCACCAGCGAGAATGTCAACGACTTCCTCACCAGCGATAAGCCTGACATCCAGCGCTTCCTGGGCCAGGGCGGTAACGACTCGGGGAATTACCTGGGTATCGCCAACGACTTCATGGTCACGGTCATCACGCAGGTGGGCAATTACGGTGAGATTTACGACCGCAATCTGTCCCCTCTGGGTCTGGGCCGCGGCCTGAACGCCCTCTGGGAAAATGGCGGTCTGTTGTACGCCCCGCCTTTCCGTTAAACCGGAGGGGATCGTAGAGAGTAGTGAACACAGCGGGATGCTTCAGGGGCATCCCGCTGTCCTATCAGATCATTGGAGAGTTGTATGGCCGCAGTTGAACAAGGCGGGTCTCGCCGTGATTTTAACCTCCTGGCCTGGTTGCGCGACATCCGGGTGCTGCAAGTTATCGGGCAGATTGTCTTCGTCGTCGTGGTCCTGTTTGTCCTTTCACAGCTTCTGGGGACCGCTTCGCACGAGATGACGGCGCGCGGCCTCGCCCCTAATTTCTCCTTCCTCGATTCTCGTGCAGGCTTCTCAATTTCTGAAAGTCCGGCCTGGTATGGCGGTGACAGCTCCTATGGGCAGGCCCTTCAGGTCGGCATGACCAACACCCTGCGTGTGGTCAGCCTGGGGCTAATCCTGACGACCATTATCGGCATCCTGTTTGGCATCTTCCTGCTGAGCACCAACTGGCTCGTCCGCACCATCTCGCGCGTCTACGTCGAAGTCCTGCGCAATACGCCGCTGCTGGTTCAGTTATTCGTCTGGTATTACATTATTATCTTTAGCCTGCCTGCGATTCAGGATGCGATTCGTCTCCCCAGTGAGGGGGTCACGCATCTTTCGCTCCGGGTCTTTATTTATGTCATACTATATTTTATCGTCCGGCGTTATACCGGGCGCATGAAACGAGAATCGCCCCGGCGGCCCCTGATAAGCTATGGCGCGGTGGCTGTCTTCGTGATGACCGAGCTGCTGTTCGCGCTCTACCGCAGCAACCCCGAAGGCGTTTTTCTGGCTTACGGCAGCGGCAGCATCGCCAATATGGGCTTTCTGGCCTACGTCTTCCTCAGCGTTCTGCTGTTTGTCGTGATCGGCTATTTTGGGATCGCTATCCTGCGGTCAACAGGGACAGGACAGCGCGTCCCGAACAGCCTGCGCCCAGTGCTGATGGGCCTCCTCGGCGGGCAGTTCATCGCCGGGCTGCTGTTCTACTTCGGCGTTATGCCCAACAGCAGTCTGCGAATCGAGACCTATCCGGCAATTTATGTCAGCATTCGCGGCTTCACCTTCCCGGAAATTCTGTCAACCGGACGCACCGTCGAGTGGTTAGCCATTGTCGGCCTGGGCGTCCTGCTGGCGATATTTATGTGGATCTGGTTCGGCCAGGTGATCGAGAACACCGGGCGGCGGGTCCCGCGCGGCCTCTATGCGCTGGTCGCCATCCTCGGCTTCGCCATTGCCGGTTGGTTCCTGGTGGGCATCGAACCTGCGCCGCAGACGATCCCGATTGAGCAGGACGGCGCAACGGTGATGATGCCCCTGGCAGATGCACAGGCGAACAATTTACTCACGACCGACGATTTGCAGCAGTACAGCACCATCCCGCTGCTGTTCCTGACGCCTCAGCAGAACCGTTTCGGCGTCTTCCTGGTCGGCTCTGAGGTCTCGCCGGAATACATGGCCCTGCTGCTGGCCCTGGTGATCTACACCTCGGCCTTTATCGCGGAGATCGTCCGCGCCGGGATTCAGGCGGTGCCCTACGGTCAGGTCGAAGCGGCCCGCGCCCTGGGCCTCTCGCAGACGATGACGCTCACGCGGATTGTGCTGCCCCAGGCGCTGCGGGTGATTATTCCGCCCTTAGGCAACCAGTATCTGAACCTCGCTAAGAACTCCAGTCTGGCGATTGCCATCGCCTTCTCCGATGCCTTCGCTGTCGCCACCACCGTCATGAATCAGTCCGGCCAGACCGTGACGACCTTCCTGTTGATTATGCTCTTCTACCTGATAATGAGCCTGGTGATTTCCGGCGTGATGAACTGGGTCAACAGCCGCTTCCAACTGGTGACGAGGTAACTATGAGTACTGTAGATCGTCTCAATCAGGCTTATTACGAGGAACCGGAGACCAAAGCGCCGCCGATGCTGGCGACCGGGCCGCTGGCCTGGATGCGCGAGAACCTCTTCAGTTCGCTGACCGATACCGTCCTGACGGTGATTGGCATCGTCCTCATCGTCAGTCTGGTGACCTCCTTTGTGCAGTGGACGGTGGCATCGGCGAACTGGTTCACGGTCATCTTCAACATGCGTCTGTTCGTGGTGGGCAGTGTCGAAACCTTCATGGAAAGCCGCATCTTGCTGCTGGTGCTCTTTATTGCTGTTATCGTAGGCGTAAACCTGGCGACCTGGACTCATGTCTCGCTGCGCGTATGGATCGTCCTCGCGGTGGTGGCCGCCCTGCTCTTTATCGTGCCTGCAATTATCATTGCTACCATCCCGGAGCCGCCGGTCTATGTGGCTGCCGGGCAGAATCCCATCGTCTTCGGCTCGGTCAACGAGACGCCTATCCCGCAGATTGGCTTTGTCGCCAAAGAGGGCGAGACAATCACCGTGCGCCTGGCTGAGGACTACTCGACGACGGATACGGCGCTGGCGAGCCTCGCAGGCTTTGCGGGCCGGGCAGTGGATGCCCTGCGCAACGGCGCGCAGAACCGCCTGGAGACCCAGGCACTTATCCCCGAACTTCAGGACGAACTGGCCGGCGATTCGCTGACCCCTCATCAGCGGGACGCCGTCCAGGCGGAGCTGGACAAGCTGGAAGTGCCGCCCGTAGTGACCGAGACCTACGCGGTCAATCAGGCCCCGGTGCAGGTGCGCATCCTGGATGGCAACACGCTGGAACCGCTGGCCGAAGCCACACTGAGCAGCCAGTCCGACGTACTCGACCTTCAGGCTCCGGCAGCGGGCTGGTACGTGCTGGACCAAAGCATCCCCAGCAGCGATACCAGCGACGCTGTGCTGGCAATCACCGGCACCGCACCGCTGATCGAGCGCAATTTCCTGATCACAGAGACCGACGCCGAGGGGACTATCACCTCGGAACGCATCTTTGAATACCGCCGTCTGAGCGACAACTGGACCTTCCGGGGCAAAAAGCCACGTGTCGAGGGCAAGGACCTGCCCTTCCTGTCGATTATCACCCACCAGTTTCGCGGCGAGCGCACCCTGCCCGAGTATCTCATCCTGATGCTGAGCCAGTTCTTCGACCAGTTGAACCGGCTCTTCGCCCTGGTGCTTGCCTTTGCCGTCATCGGCTATTATGGCGCGCGCTTCATCGACCGGCGCTTCTCGCCCCAGCTTCGACCCCGTCAGGTCTCACGGCGCACGGCCACCTGGTTGTGGATCGTGCTGCCAGTGGTCGCCTTTGTGCTCATTGCAGGCATTGCGCCTTCAGGTCTCCTGGAGTTCAGTGATCCGCAGTTCTGGGGCGGCGTGCTGCTGACGATGCTGCTCACGGTGGTGGGCATTGTCGGCTCCTTCCCAATTGGCGTGGCCCTGGCCCTGGGACGGCGCAGTAATCTGCCGGTGGTCAGCTTCTTCAGCACGCTCTATATCGAGGTCGTGCGCGGCGTCCCGCTGATTACCGTGCTGTTCATGTCGATGCTGATGGTCCCCTTCGTGATTCCTTCACTCGGCGGGCCGGATTCCGCGCCTTACCGCGCGATGGTCGCCGTGACCCTGTTCAGCGCGGCCTATCTGGCCGAGAACGTGCGCGGCGGTCTGCAATCGCTGCCCCCCGGCCAGGAAGAAGCCGCCAAAGCCCTGGGCCTCTCCGGCTGGCAGGTGACGATCTATATCACCCTGCCGCAGGCGCTGCGCGCGGTTATCCCGGCGCTGGTGGGCCAGTTTATTTCGCTGTACAAAGACACCTCGCTGGTGGCAATCGTCGGGCTGATCGACCTGACGAATATCGCCTACAAGGTCATCCCCGCTCAGACCGAGTTTCAGGGGATGCGGCGTGAAAACTTTGTCTTCATTTCGATCATATATTTCGCTTTCAGCTACGTGATGTCTATCGTTAGCCGCCGCCTTGAGGCCAGTGGCTCCGGCGCGGCGCGGCGAGTCTGAGTTCGAGAGGGTTAAAAAATGGCCGAGCAGCAGAAGCTAGATGATTTGAAACATGAGGTCATGGCGGAGCGCGATCCGATCATCGTTTGTCACGAGGTCAACAAGTGGTTCGGTGAGTTCCACGTGCTGCGCGATGTCAGCGTATCAGTGGACCCGCAGGAGGTGGTGGTCATCATCGGCCCCTCCGGCTCCGGCAAATCGACCTTCATTCGCTGCATTAACCGCCTGGAAGAACACCAGGAGGGTCAGATCATCGTCGATGGCATCGAACTGAGCCACGACATCCGCAACATTGCCGCCATCCGGCGCGAGATCGGCATGGTCTTCCAGCAGTTTAACCTCTTCCCACACCTGACCGTGCTGCAAAACATCACCCTGGCCCCGACGCGCGTGCGTGGCCGCCCGCGTGATGAGGCGGATACGAAGGCGATGGAACTGCTGGAGCGTGTTGGTATCCCGGAACAGGCCAACAAGTATCCCGGCCAGCTTTCCGGCGGGCAGCAGCAGCGCGTCGCCATTGCGCGGGCGCTGGCGATGGAGCCGAAGATCATGCTCTTTGACGAGCCGACCTCGGCGCTGGACCCGGAGATGATTAAAGAAGTGCTGGACGTGATGAAGGAACTGGCCCAGAGCGGCATGACCATGATGGTCGTCACGCACGAGATGGGCTTCGCCCGTGAGGTGGCCGACCGCGTGCTCTTCTTCGACCAGGGTCGCATCGTCGAGGCTGGGACGCCGGAATACTTCTTCACCAGCGCGGAGCATCCGCGCACAAAGCTGTTCCTCAGCCAGAATTCTCTAGCGGCAGACAAAGGCGGGGGTTTGGGGCTGCTTACCACACGCAGCCGCCCTCTTTGGTCGGGCGCACGGACGGTTTGGCGATGTCCTCAATGCCTTTGTAGCCATAGGGATCCTGACCAGCAACCATGACGATGTCGCGGTAATCCGCCGTCGCCAGCCGCATCCCCTCCTCAAAGCCGCGCCAGGGCAGCAGCAATTCGGCACTCATGTAGTGGTTGACCAGCACACGCCGGTAGCCGGTCTTCGCCTGATTTGGCAGCGAGCGGTGCAGCAGGTAGCCGTTGAAGAAGACAATCGCGCCGGTCTTGACGTTGACCGGGATGGCATCCTCATCGCGGTAAGGGAAACCATAGGATTCGACCGTACAGTCGAAGCGCGGATCGTTCTGCTGCTCCTGCGGCCACAGCACACCAGGCCGGTGCGAGCCGGGCAGCAGCCAGAGCGTGCCGTTTTCGACGGTCGCATCGTCCAGCGCCATCCACGCGCCGGTCAGGGAACGGTCGCGGGTGGGAATGAAGTCCTCGTCCTGATGCCAGGCCTGCCCCGGCTTACCCGCCGATTTGATGAACAGCATCGACTGCATACACTTCACATTCGGGCCAATGATCTGCGTCAGCACGTCCACAATCACCGGATGCGCCAGGTAGCGCGCCATCAGATCCGAGACTTTGTGCGGGAAGTGAATGCACAGATAGCGCCGGATCACCTCGTCGTCGCTCTCCTCCGGCGAATGCTCGAAAGCGTTGCGAATCTCGCCGCGCTGCCCCCGGCAGATCGCCACCGCCTCGCGCCGCAGTTCGTCTACTTCGGCTGCGCTCAGGGCGTTCTCCACCACCAGATAGCCGTTCTCACGGAAAAACGCGGCCTGATCCGCGCTGATTGTGGGATAAGCGTATGTCGTCACCATCGGGATTGCTCCTGCCTGGGATGCGATCCTTCTATGATAGCGCTATGTGGGTACGCTGGCGATAGAATTGCGAAGGGTGAGGTTCTGTGTGAACCCCACCCTGCAAGGAAGGAGAGATGAAGATGGAAACTGCTGATTGCTCAGCAGATACAAGCGTAGAGTATCAGGCTTCGCCCGCCATATAATTCTGGTTGACTTCGGCCTGCGTCAGCGCGCGGTCGTAGATGGCGAAGGTGTAAAGCTCACCGCGCCAGGCGGCACTGTCCAGATTGCCATCCGCCGCGTTCGCCAGGGTGAGCAGCGTGTCGCCGCTCCAGTCGTTCAGGCTGATGCCGACATTCTCCTGAGTCGTCACCAGATTGCCGTTGATGTAAATCCGGCCCAGACCATCCGTCGCACTGTAGGTGAAGACCAGATGCTGAATGATCGTCTGGGCATAACCGCCGCCGGTGGCGATGGTCGCCGGGTTGGCCTCGTCATTCGCCATGCGAAGCTGACCGGCGTAGGTTGTGCCGTCCTGCGCAATACCCAGGTCCACACCCGCATTCAGCGAAGCCAGCGACATAATTTCGGCATTGTGCGAGGTCGAGGTCGGGCGGATCCAGAATTCAATCGTGACCTCGCCGCTGCTTTCCAGGCTGCTCAACAGGTTGGCCGGGCTGTCCTGCGCGATGCGCACCGGATGGTTAACCGAGATGCCGCCATTGACACTGGAAATGCGCGCCGGTTCGCTGATGTCGAGCGTGATGGGCGTGCCTGCGCTGCTGCGAATGAGGCTGCCGCCGCTGTAGCCGTTGAAGTCGAACAGGGTTTGCAGGCCCGCGCTGACCCGCGCCACGCGCCGGGTGCCGCTGAGGTTGATCATATAGGTTGGGATGACGCGGTTCGCATTGCTGGTGATGGACAGGTCCGCCGTTTTCGCACCGGTCGAAGCAGGGACGAAGCTGACCATGATCGTCACGGCCTCGCCCGCGCTGAGCGTCACCGAGCCGTCCAGTGAGGTATCGAAATCGTCCGGGTTCATGCCACCGATATAGAAGCCGCTGATGCTGATGTCCGGCGAGCCGGGATCACCCACGTGACTTAACGTCAGGGCCAGGCTGCTCTCGTCCTCGGACATGCTGCCGAAGTCGAGCGCATCCGTCGAGTAGCTCAGCAGCGATTCGGGCCGCACGATGCCGGTCCCGCTCAGCGGGATCACCAGGGGCCGCGCCGCGCCGCGATTGATCGTCAGGCTGGCACTGTGTTCGCCGCTGTGGATCGGGTTGAACGCCACCCGGATCGGCAGGCTTTCGCCCGCGTGCAGCGTCGTGATGTCATCCATCGTGATGGTGAAGGTTGCGCTGTCCGCCCCGCTCAGGCTCACGCCGCTGATGCTGATGTCCGTCTCACCGTCATTGCTCAGGGTAAGAATCTGCGGGTCGGAGACGCTGTGCGTGTAGACCTCGCCGAAGTCGAGCCTGCCGGTCGAGCTTTGCAGCGCGGCCTGATGAGTTCGGGCTGAAGTGCATTTTCGCCAGGGAGGGCGAAGCCGATGGTGCAGAGGCCAGGCTGCCGCCGTTGATGAGCCAGCTCACCATCGCGTCGAAGATGTCCCAGCCGTCATCGGTGGTCGCACCGCCGACGCCGCCGCCGAACCAGATGAAACCGCGCCGTGCCGGGGCCGTGCCGCTGTACATCGACGTGCCACTGTTATAGACGTAGGCCGTGACGCGGCTGCTGTTGCTGGGATTACGGGCGATGATGGTCGCGTTAGCGCCGGGGCTGCCGTAGGCCAGGTCCTGATCGGAGGAGACGACATCCACGTTGCCGCTGTGGCCCGCCGCAATCGAGTTGGTCGTGGCGATGCTGACACTCTGCCCGGAGCTGGTGCCCTGGGTGCTGCTGCTCGCCATACCCATCTCGTCCTGGACACGCCGCTCAGCTAACAGCACCGGGGTCGTTGTACTCAGGAAATTGTCGTCCACTGTGTTGCCGTTGACCGATTCCGAGATGAAGATCATATCCGCGCCGCTGGCGACGGTCGAGGCATTGGTCGAGTCATCGAAGTAGTTGACCGTGTAGCCCAACCCTTCCAGATGCGATTTGATGGCTTCATCATCGCCGTCCACTTTGCTGGTATTGCCAACGACGAAGGCAATCGTCCCGCTGACCGTGCTGCCGCCGCCCGTACCACCGGTGCCGCCCGTGCCGCCGGTGCTACCGAAGAGGACCGTCTTTTCGCTGGTGTCGCTGGCGAAGGTCCCTTGATCCAGCAGGGTCCAGGTTGTGCTATCGGTGCTGCCGTAGAACTCGTAGCCGGCGATAGTCCCGTTCACCCCGCTGTCCTGGCGTGGCAGATACGTAAAGCCGCTGAGTTCATAGAAGCTGCCCATGTCGATCTGGATCTCATGCGGATGCACCGGGACGCTGCTGCTCCACTCGGTATGCCAGAAGGTATTGTTATTGTCGTCGAAAGCGTTGACCGCTCTGCCGTCCTCACTTCCAGTTTCCTGGCTGTCGTAGTAAAGCAGGGTCCAGCCGCTGTGCGAGATCGGATTCTCGCTGGAGTCGAGTGCGTTGAGTTCGGCGACCGAGGTCCAGGCCTTGCCGTTGATTTCGCTGGTAGCGACCAGCCGGATGTAGCGGTAGCCGCTGGGTGTGCTGCTGCCGCCGCTGCCGCCGTTGAGCGCCCAGTAGATAGTTGCGTCAAACATGTCCCAGGCCGCCGTGGTGGCCGAGGTCGCCGCACCGTCGGCGAACATGAAGAAGCCGCGGCGGTGTGGCGCATACAGCCCTTCCATCAGCGCGCCTTGATCGTAGAGGTAGAGGGTCGCTTCATCTGTGTTGCTGGGCAGCGCTGCGACAACCGTTGCGTTAGCAGTCGGAATTCCCCAGGCGAGGTTTGCACTGGAGCCGTAGACCGTGACCGAGCCGCTGTGGCCCGCCGCTGTCGGGTGGCTGCTGTCCATGATCTGGACGCTGGTGCCGCTGGTCGTTCCCCGGTTGCCGTCGGTCGTCATCAGGAAGTCGTCTTGCAGTGCTTGCTCGGTGGTGATAATCGGAAGCGCCATGCTGCGGAAGCGGATGTTGACATCCGACGAATTCACCGATTCGGAGATGAAGACCATGTCCGCGCCGCTGATGACGACGTTCTCGTCCTCTGTCGGGCCATAGACCATAACCGTGTAGCCCTGGCTTTCCATGTGGGTTTTGATCGCCTGATCGGCAGTGGACAGGGACGTGTTGCCAGCCACAAAGGCGATGATCTCGCTGGGCGTGCTGCCGCCGGTATCCCCGGTGCCGCCGGTATCGCCCGTACCCCCCGTGTCACCGGTGCTACCGCTGCTGCCGCCGTTGAGCATCCAGGTCACGGTGGCCTGGAACATACTCCAGACCTCGTCAGTGGCACTGGATGCCGCACCACTATCGAACCAGAAGAAAGCACGGCGGTGCGGGGCCGCGACGCTGTTTTCCATGATGGCCCCCTGGTCGTAGGTGTAGAGGGTGGCATAGCTGGTGTCGCTTGCCAGAGCGGCCACAATCGTCGCGTTACTGGTCGGGACACCCCAGCCCATCTGCGCGCCGGAACTGTGAGCCGTCATCGTGCCGCTGTGGCCTGCCGCCAGCGGGCTGCTGCTGTCGATAATCTGGATGCTGCTGCCGGTGACGAGGCCCTCGTGACTGCTGTCGTTGAGGGTCATCTCCATTTCATCTTGCAAGGCTCGCTCAGTCGTCATCACCGGCAGGGCGGTGTCGGTGAAATGCGTGCCCACGGTGCCCGATGACACCGATTTCAGAGATCAGGACCATGTCCGCGCCATCGCCAACCACCGTGCTCGAACTGGTGCTGGCACCATAGACGTTGACTGTGTGCCCCATGCTTTCCATGTGGGTCTTCATGGCCTGGTCGCTGCCCGACAGCGTGGTATTGCCCACGACGAAGGCGATGACGCTGGCCGTGCTGCCGCCGGTATCCCCGGTGCCGCCAGTATCGCCCGTACCCCCCGTGTCACCGGTGCCGCCAGTATCGCCCGTGCCGCCGGTATCACTGCTGCCGTTACCACCGGTCAGTGCCCAGGTGATGGTCGCGCCGAACAAATCCCAGCCGGTCGCGGTAGCGCTGCTGGCCGCATCGTTGCCGAACCAGAAGAAGGCGCGGCGGGCCGGGGCGTTAAAGCCACCTTCCATCGTGACGCCGCCGTTGAAGGCATAGACCGTCCCGCGGCTGCTATCTGTCGTCAGAGCCGCGATGATGATCGCGTTATCGTTGGGATCGCCCCAGAACATTTCGGCACCAGGGGATTCCACCGTCTGGGTGCCGGTCAGGCCCGACGCGATAGGATGGCTGGTGTTGACCATCTGGACGCTGGTATCGGTCGTGAAGCCCTCGTTATCGACGGTCGTCATATTCATTTCGTCTTGCAGAGCCTGCTCGCCGAGGACGATAGGCAGATAGGTGTCGACGTATCTGCTGCCGATAGCCCCGGCTGCGACCGATTCGGAGATAAGGACCATATCCGCACCGTTGGTAACGGCGCTGACATCTTCGTTTTGATCGTGAACCACGACTGTGTAGCCCAGGCCCTCAATGTGGGTCTTCATGGCCTCGTCGCTGGTTTTCAGGGTCGTGTTGCCGACCACAAAGGCCACAACCGTTCCGCTGTCGCTGCCCGTGCTGCCGCCAGTACCACCTGTGCCGCCGGTACCACCGGTATCGCCGAGTACCACCTGTGCCGCCCGTGCCACCGGTATCGCCGGTGCCACCCGTGCCGCCCGTGCCACCGGTATCGCCGGTATCACCCGTGCCGCCGGTGCCACCGGTATCGCCAGTACCACCTGTGCCGCCCGTGCCGACCGGTATCGCCAGTACCACTCGGTATCGCCCGTGCTGCTCGCGTTGGAAACGCCGTTGCTGAAGCCCCAGGTGTTGACTGTATCATCGTCTGTGTGACGCGAGAGCAGCCACATCTGGACATGTTCGTCGCCGTTCAGACGGTCGCAGAGGCCAATGTCGTCGTTGATGGCCGTAGACCAGACGTCGTTGGTATCGTCGTAACTCATGGCGATCTCGGTTGGTGATTCGTCGCCGTTATCAATCAGCACAGACAGGTTGGTCTGATCGCAGGAGGTGTTGGCCTCGACCGCGAACATGCCGCCCGTGCAGGTGTATGCGGGGGCCAGAGTGAGCGTCTCGTAATCGCAGCCGCACTCTTTGCCGCCCTCGCCTAACGCGCAGATGACGGTCTGGTAGATACCGCCCACGCCGCCGCCCACCGACGACAGCACCCCCACGCTGGTGATGCCTAGCAGCCCGATAAGCAGGGCATATTCGAGAAAGCCCTGCCCGCGCCACATTCCTTTTGATCTCTTGCTTAATCCGAACATCTTGTCTGGCCTTCCAACATAAGCTCGTGTAGCGGGAATGATGAATGAATCGCTACGAACCTGTGATCTCAGCGAAACGCTGCAATAAACGCTCTTCCATGGGCAACCCTTCGAGGTTCTTCGAGTACACCAGCATGGCATTGCCGGTTGCTACAATGTCCGAAGTGCTGGCCCAGGTCTGCTGTGTCTGTTGATCGCGCACCATATCTGAAATTGAGTTGTAAATAACGACTTGCACCGGCTCCAGGTGGCCGTTCTGGCCCGGAACCGAGAAACGAATCATGCGCTTCCCCGGTGTCTTGGCTGCCGACACATACTGGATCGCCAGAATGGTGAAATCACTATCCAGAAATTGACCGATAACGTCGCTGCCGTTGAACAGTGTCACCTGGGCGGCCTGCGGCGCTTCTTCCGGGATATTGGCAGGCCCTTGATAAGGGAAGAAGATGTTCTTGGCCCAGATAACCGACAGCACCACCACCAGAATGACCATCACGATGAAGATCAACTGTTGAGGCCGGTTGAGCAGGCGCAGAATAGGCGCATGGTCGGCCTGTTCGCCAATCGCGTCGCCCAGTTCTTCGGCGACATCCCCAATGGTAAATTCGGAACTGCCGCCCAACTGGCTCAGCAGGTTCAGAAAATCGCCATGACGCGGGTTCATCATCAGGGCGCGCTTTAACAGCCGGACTGCCTGTTCAGCATCTTTATCAGCGGTAAACTGCGCCGCCAGGTACCAGGCATCGGCGGAAGGCTGGGTCGCCAGCACTTCCTGAAGCTGCTCTCTGGCCTGGCGATAACGGCCTTCGGCCAGTGCGGTGTGTACATCCATAAGAGTTGTGGTCATGGGTCATCTCTCCGTTGTACCCAATAAATCAACGTGTGATCTGACCTTCATTTTATGGCAATACTATGTTTATTCTATTTTTCTTGGCATAGAATTCATAAACATCAGGGGATTCTTATGTTTGGAGGTATTACAGGTAAGATTCGTAAATGAAAAACGAAAAGAATACAGATCTGAACTCAGCAGGAAAAGGACTGTTCCGTAAGAGGAGCGATAAACAGCGTGCTTGATTGCAGGCTGGGCTGCATCTGGACAAGGGGCCGGGCCTGCCAGAAGTCTTTGCGCGTGATCGGACAGGGGATCCTGACGGTGAGCGTCAGGTATTCAGCGGGGTAAGTCAGGATGATTTCGGCCTGACGGTCGCTGTGCCAGGTCGAGATCCAGCGCGGCGTGCCCCAGGCCAGCATGAAATCACCCAGCGCGGCGCTGGAGGCCAGCGAGATCATGGCGACCCGCCCGTCGCCGAGCAGCAGGCCACCCGGCACACTGGGATCGATCATGGGCGGCGGCGCTCCTTCCCAATCCCAGTGGATCCAGAAGTCGTCCGAGTCCACCTGCCCGACCCAGGCGCTCTCATCCAGCAGCGCCAGCACCTCATCGGTCGTGGTCAGGCCGGGCCGAATGTACTGCCCAACAGGGCCGGAGACAGTCGTCCGGCGGGCTGAAGGTCGCCAGCAGGTCGGTGGTTTTGTAGGGCATGGCGCGCATGATCGAGATGCACAGCGTCAGGCTCAGGCTGAGGACCGCCGCGATGGCGAGCGGGAGGCGCATCAGGCTCAGCATAACGTCACCAGTTGACCGCCACATCACGCCGCCAGTATTTGCGCAGCCGGTCGCCGCCGGGCATGGCCGCCACCAGCCGGTAGATCAGGTCCCAATCGTCCGGCCCCAGCACCAGCCCGGCCATCACGCCGCCCGCGTAAAGCAGCGGCCCGATCACAAGACCCAGCAGCGGATGCAGCCCGCCCAGCAGCAGCATCGCCAGCCCCACCGCCGCGCCCAGCCCCAGCAGCCGCAGCAGCCGGGGGAAGACGCGCCGCCAATCCCAGCCCGCCGCCTGAAAATTGCGCAGCAGCAAGCCCAGCACCAGCAGTTCCGCCGCCAGCGAAGCCATCGCCGCGCCCGTCACCAGCAGATGCGGGATCAGGATGGCGTTCAGCAGGATATTGATCGCCCAGCCCGCAGGCACGCAGGATCAACAGCCGCCGCTGCCGGTTCTGCACCACCATCGCCTGGGCGAAAACGTTGACCGTCATCGCCACCGCCGCGTACCAGATCAGGATGCGCAGCACATCCGCCGTCGGCGCGAAATCCGGGCCGAAGAGCGGCACGGTGATCTCAGCAGAAAAAATGGACAGCACCAGCGCAATCGGCACGGCGATCATCAGCGTGAAGAAGGACAGCTTCTCGACAATAAAGCCGAAGGTATCGCCGGTATAGCGGGCCATCAGCGGGTAGACGGCGATCAGGATCGTCGTGTTGAGCAGTTCGATCACGCCGAAGATGATGACGAAGGCGGCGGTCAGGTAGCCGGTCTGTTCCGGCCCCAGCAGGCGGGCGCTCATGAGCTTATCGGCGTGCTGGTAGGCCAGCGCCAGGAAGGCCGAGAGCGCCAGCGGTGCGCCGTTAAGCAGCAGGGGCCGCGCGATCTGCCAGTCGAAGGGCCAGGCCGGACGCACCCCGCCGCGCAGTTGCAGGCCCCACAGCGCCGCCGCCCGCAGCAGCCCCGCTGCAATGGTCGCCACATAAACGCCGGGCAGCCCGTAACCCAATGCCAGCGCCAGCGCCGCCAGCGTAATCAGCAGGGCGATGTGCGCCACCGACACCACCGAGGAGGCCAGCATCCGCTCCTGGGCCAGCAGCAGATCGTTGCACATGCTGCCCCAGACATCCACCAGCAGACTGACCGCCGCCAGCGACAGCAGCGTGAGAATCGCCGTCTCGTAGCCGCCCAGGGCCGCCCCCGCGTTGACCAGCAGGTAGGCGATCACGGCCAGCCCGGACTGCATCAGCAGGGTCGCGCTCAGGTATTTCCCGGCCTAGCTGCGGGCTGCGCGCGACATCGCGGATGACAATCGGCCCCATGCCGAAGTTGACTATCGAGCTGCCGACGGCGATCAGCGCGCCGACCGTGCCGTACAGGCCGTAGGTGGCCTCGCCCAGCGCCCGCGCCAGCACCAACTGCCAGACGAAGAGCGCGCCTTTGCTCAGGATGCTGGCCGCAGCAATCGCCCCGGCATTGCGGGCCGCCAGCCGGGCTTCTGCGGCAGTAATCGTCGGGGAATCAGGCGGGGTCATGGGGTAGTCGATTGAGCCGTATCGTGGACGAATTGAGGTTCAAGAAACACGAATTTAGCATCCACCACCAGCCAACAGTATAAAATGCGACGGCGAAATACTGAAGCAAATCGCAGATGCTAACCGTACGATGAGTCTTGCGCATTGTCGTTCCGTGTCTTCTGTCAGGACCCCTCCCTAAATCCCTCCCCGAATTCATGGAGGGACTTCAAAACCAGGTCAGCGGGTTTCTCCCTTCCCTCGAATTCGGGCCGGGGATGGGGGTCAATATTGAAACGAACCTCGACTCTCATTGTACGCTACAAATCGGCGGTCCCCAACCATGCGTTCAGCACCGCCTCAGCCGCTGCATCATCGTTCACGAAGCGGATAAGCTGGCCCTCGCGCTGGTAGACCCCCGCCTCGCCGCCCAGCGTATGAGCGACGAAGTCCTCCAGGCCGATCACCAGCAGGCGCGCCGGAGCCTTCGCATGGATGGCCTTGCCCAGGCTGCGAATCTGACCCAGCGCGCCCGGCAGGCAGATGCTGACTGGGGCGCAGGTCCAGCAGCAGTTCAGCCGGGTGATCGAGCAACTCAAAGCGGAAGGAGGCGACGCGCATCGTCCGGTGCAGATCGCGCCAGTTCCAGGGATCGCTGGCGATGAAGCGCAGCACGCGCTGTTCAGGGCTGTCCCACTCAACATTCACAGGCATGGTCAGGCTTGTCTTTCCAGTGTTAATTAACGAGCAGCTTGCGATTCTGTGGGCAACTGTGGGACGATTCGAAATGCCGGAAACGAGGCCGCTATGGTTTCGAAGTCGGCCAGCGGAGCGTCTTTGTCCACCGGGATGTGAGGCCGTGCGCCGGGCGCGTGCTGAAGGTATTCTTTGATGATGGGAGCACGCTGCGCGACAGGTACTTCTTCCAGCCGCACTTTCATACGCTGCCCGCTGCGAATGAAGGCCTCGCCATGGGCGGCGCGCACGTTCAATACCCACTGCGCGTCATTGCCCAGCATCGAGACCAGGTAGCGCTGCTGATCGATCTCGGTGACAGCGACGGGCAGCGCAATCACCCGACCGGATTTCCTACCGATCACCTCCAGCGTGGCCCAGGCCCTGGGCGATAAGCTTGAGGAATGGAACGCTCTCCAACCGTTGTTGAGCAGCCGCGCAATCCAGTTCGGTCGATTGTCGTGATAGATCCAGCGCTTGAACCTGGCGTACATGGTCTGTCCCCGCGAAAATCTTTCTGCGTTTCAATACGCAGCCTGATCCGGTGAGTTTCGGAGCAACGCCATGCGCATCGGTCAGTTCGAAACCCGGCAGTCCCGCATAAGTCAGGGTGTCCTCCAGGCCGAAAGGCTGCGCCCCTTTGCCGGGCGTATGAACAATCACCTGAGGATCATCGCCGTATACTACCCAGACCACCGTCCCCACCGCCAGATAATTACTCACCTTGATCGAGAGCTGACGCGGATCATCAGAGGGTGAGACGACCTCGACCACCAGTTCCGGCGGATTCGGATCGACGTAATCGCGCGTCGTGTCGCTGCGTTTGAAGGCCACGTCCGGCGCGTAACGTTCACCATTGATGTCATACAGGCCCGCCTCGCCGGTAATGTGCCCCTCGATTTGATGTTGCAGCAGGTGCATCTTGAAATGCGTCCCGATGGTCATGGCGATTTCGGAGGATTGTGTGTTCGATGGCACCTCGACGATCTCCCCTCCGATGAGTTCGAAATTCCGGTCGGCATTTTCCGGTTGTGCAAGCATGGCGTCAAAATCACGCGCCGAGACCAGTTGTCGTTGATAGGCCATAGTACTAATCCCCCGGCAGACGATCCTCAGTGAAGCGGGCCAGCGCGTAATTGCCCGGTCCGCCTTCGGAAATCCAGCCGGTGACTCCAGGCCGCGCCACGATCTGCACCCGCCACCAGTTGAGGTTATCGCGGCACAACGGCCCCTCCAGGATCTCCACCTGAATGCCGTCGATCAGCGTGTAGAGGATCGGCTCGTTCAGGCCCGGCCCGACGCGCAAATTCTTGGGCTGCAAATCCCGGTTGACCACCGCCGCCCGGTTGCCGGGGTGCATCGGCAGCGCGGGACCGCAGATCTGGTCCGGTGGCGGTGCATCGGGGTCCGGCAGGAAGCTGCGCGGAGCCTGTCCCTCGGCCATCCAGCCCTGAATGATAAGACCCGAATAGGGCACCTAAATCAGCCACCAGTTGAGTTCGTCGATACATTGCGGGCCGTCGATAATCGTCACCGTGTCGCCCGCCGGAGCCACGTGCAGCACCAGCCCATCCAGGCCCGGATCCTGCCGGATGCGCACATCGTAGAGCAGCGGGAACTGCGAACCGGACACGAAGTTCAGCGGATCGTCGCAGAGAATCGACGGGTCGAGATCCGAGGGCACGCCGAAGATCAGCGCCATCGAACCATCCGGCGCGGTCTCGGCGACCCAGCCGGGCGTGTAGCCGGGCGGTCCGATCACGCGCCACCAGTTGATGCCATCGGCGCAGACCGGCCCGTCCTCGACGCGGAAGGTGATGCTGCTGTCGATGTAGCGAATAATGGCCCCGCTGAGCGTCGGCGCATTGCGCATGTAGATGCCAGGGCGCGTGTTGACCCGCACGCCGGGCCGCAGCGGCAGCGGCGTCAGGCAGGCGTCATTGGGGGCCGGGGTCGGGCCGGGTACGGGTGTGGCCGTCTGAGCCGCCAGCGAACTCACCGCCAGCAGGAGCGCGAAAATCAGGATGATTAGTCTGGTCATCGTCAGGCCCCTCGGTGTTCTTGGTAGAATTTCTGCCATGCTTCCTCAAAATCGGCGTTGATGGTGTTGCTGGCCGTTGGCTGGCAGCTGCGGGATATGCGCCCCCGGCAGATCGTCCAGCACGACCTCGACAAAGTAGAGCATCTCCGTCGCTTGCAGCAGCGCATACGAACGGTGCCAGAGCCAGGAGAGCAGCAGCAGCAGTCAGACTGGCGCCGATGCCCGGTGGCAGCGGCAGCGGGCCGAAGATCAGCAGCAGGCTCATCCAGCCCGGCAGCAGGAATATGTCCAGGAAAAAGGGCAGAGTCATGCGCGCCCGTAATTCGATCCGCGTGATCCCGGCGCTGACCTCCGCACAGGTCCCCAGCAGTGCCGAAGCCATGCGCCCATGCCGCCGGTGCCAGGGGCTGCGGCTGGTGCTGTTCAACCGGAAGCCGGCAGTTCGAGCGCGGTGAAATAGTAGCGGCGGCCATCGGTGAACAGATTGCGCAGGTGCAGGCGCTGGTGGCTGGGTTTGACCGCCTGGCGCAGGGTCAGCGCACACTGGGCCGGGGCTGCCCCGACCAGCAGCGTGCGCGCGGGCTGCAAGTAGCAGACCCGGTTGATGATGGCTCGCAGAATCCGCACCCTGGTTTCCTTCGCCCATTGAGTCAATCTTACACGGGGTCGCGCTATTCGCAAAGCTGATAGTCGATAGTCATGGGTCGATAGTCAATGGTCTATAGTCTGCGCGCCGTGGAACCGCTCAGGTACATGGATGTCGTAGGGGAGCACCCGCTGGGATAACATGTGGGTCCTCCCCCACGCGATTTCTATATCCGCAGCCTTGCAGCGCTGTTAGCCCTCAGAAAGGCGCGCTCAGGCATGATCGTTTTGCAAAGCGCGTCGCTCACCGCCTCTGGTTGAAAACCGAAGGCTAAAGCACTGAAGCGCTTGGTTTTCAGTCGCTTTAGCGACTTCAGACTTTCGAACTCGCGCCTATGCTATCATGAAGCCGCGCACATACTCAGGACGAAGCCACTGTGGAAGACGATCACCGCGACCCCCTCGAAAACTCGACACTGCACCGCCTGCTGGTCAACAGCAACCGCCTGCAAGCGCTCCCGCTGCCCCTGGTCCTCCTGGGACTGATCTTCGACGGCCTGATCGTCGGCCTGGCCGGGCAGATCGGCGCTGTGGCGCAGCCCGTGCTGGTCCTGCTGAGCTTCGCACTGGTGCTGGCGCTCGATTGGGCGCTGCTGATCGGCCTGCGCCGCAGCGGACGCAGCTTCGGGCCGGATCGCCCGACCATCCTGGCGCTGGGTGTGGCCTATGGCTTACTGCTGGTCCTGCTCAATCTGCTGGCCGCCCCCTGGTGGATTGGAGCCGTGCTACTGTTGATCGCCAGCGCCGTGATCTACTACTCGACCTGGGTCGAACCTTTCCAAATCGGAGTCACACCGCAGACGTATGTGACATCCAAATGGGACTCCAGCGCGCCGCCGCTGAAACTGCTGCACATTGGCGACATCCACATGGAGCGCATCACCGCCCGCGAACGTGATCTCAACCGCCGCATTGCCGCGCTCAAGCCGGACCTGATCGTCTTTTCCGGCGATTTCGTCAACCTCTCGAACACGCACGACCCGGAGTCTGAGAAGGCCATCCGCGAGATCATCGGCCAGTGGAGCGCACCGCTGGGCGTCTATGTCGTCTCCGGCACGCCGCTGGTCGAGACGCAGGACCGGGTCGCCGCTTTCACCCAGGGCCTGGACAATCTGCGTTGGCTGCGCAATGCGTGGGCGACGGTGCAGGCTCCCGGCGGGCCGCTGAACATCCTGGGCATGACCGTGACGCACGAAATGGCGAAGGACCGCGCTCAGCTTGCCCGGTCGATGCAGGACGCACCTGCGGAGGGCCTGACGCTGCTGCTCTTTCACCCGCCCGACATCGCGCCGGAGGCCAACGCCGCCGGGATCGACCTCTACCTCTGCGGCCACACGCATGGCGGCCAGATTCG
The DNA here is from genome assembly GCA_963772595.1 of uncultured Chloroflexia bacterium. Taxonomy (GTDB): domain Bacteria; phylum Chloroflexota; class Anaerolineae; order Aggregatilineales; family Phototrophicaceae; genus CAVYXZ01. Next base: position 274,678 of record CAVYXZ010000009.1, read on the forward strand.
CCTGCCCATCGTCGGGGCCTTCTTCAGCAGCAGTCACCTGGGCCAGCGCTTCATCATGGGCCGTTACGAGCTGGGGACGACCACGCTCTACACCTCACGCGGCGTCGGCCTGGAGGGACTCGGTGCGCCGCGCGCGCGCTTTCTCTGCCCGCCGGAGATCATTCTGTGGGAGATTCGGGGAGCTTAATTTGATCGCTGAACCGACCCTCACCCTAAATCCCCCTCTCTCAGGGCGAGGGGCTTTCAATGACAAACTCGGGTTTTTCTCCTCCTCGCCATGTATGGCCGGGGGGTGAGGTACACGAACGCCTAACCCGGGTTACAAACGCCTTTGACCGGATCCCAGACCCCGCCTGCGGCCCGGCAGCTGCGCGCGTCGTTGATGCCCGAAGACCCGTTGTCCTGGGACTGGGATGGTGGCGGGAACTGACCGCCGCCGTGCAGGTCCAGCGGGATGCGGTCGCTCACGCAGATCTCCCGCCCCCCAGCGAGCGCATGGACCTCCCAGGACAGGCTGGCGCTGTAGGTCGGCTGAAGCGTATGGCTGTAGTTGGTCTGCGCGGTATCGCCTGAAGCCAGCACCAGATCGTTAATGTCGTACAGCACCCAGTGATAGCTGTCCGCGCCGGGGGCCGGGTTCCAATAGAAGGTGTTCGGCCCGGTATTGGCCCCGCCCAGCGGCGAGGTGGGCACAAAGCCCGCGCAGGCCGCGCCCCCACTGCCGGAACCGCCCGGTCCGCTGCCAGACGACCCAGTGGGCCGGTTGATGGCCGCCAGGATCTGCGCGATGTCGCCCAGGCTCGGCAGCACGATAGCGTAATGCAGCAGGTTGGGCGGTGTCCCCTCCAGCCATTTGAGCGCTTGAAGCTCGTCGCCGTTCAGCGGACGCAGCCCTTCCCAGGAACCCACGATCCCCAGGCCATCCGGCGTGAGCTTAATCTGGATAGTGAATCCTGGCGGCACCTGAATGCCATCGACCACCGCCACGCCATGCAGCGTAATCAATTGCAGGAAACCGTCGGGCGTGGTGCGCAGCGCGATGGTCGAGCCAATGCGAATATTCGCGCCGTTGACCGAAATGTCCACGCGCACGTGTTCCGGCCCCTGCACGACCAGCACCGAGGGCGCAGTCAGACATTCCGTACTGTTGAAGCCCGTCTTCAGATGAATGGCCTGCATCGGGCTGCGGGCCGCCGCGCTGATCTTCGGCAGACCGTCCAGCGCCCCGCTGACCTCCGGCTGCACCAGGGTCCGGCTGACCCAGGCGGAACTGTCGTTATACAACACACGGACCCAGGTACCGTCTTCGTTCAGGGCGTCCGCGCTCATCTCCGCGTTGATGGGAATGCCGATGACCACGTTGTAATTGGTGCCCGGACCGCTGCGCCCGTTGGCCGTCACCAGGGCTTTCACGTTGACCACGCTGCCCGGTATAAAGGCTTGATCCGGCGACACAGCGTTATCGACCTGCACGTCGCCGTAAAGCAGGAAGACCGCCGCCTGTCCGGGCAGTCCGCCAGGGACGTTAGCCTGCACGTTCATCACCGCCACGCCCCACAACTGGTCGGCGCTGTCCAGCGGAGTCGTCTGGATGGATTCCACTTCGGAGAGGCCCGCGCGATCCGCCGGGACGGAGAAGAAGCCCTCCGGCTGCGGCTGAAAGAAGGCCGAATCAACCCGGTTGAAGCCATAGCAGACGTTATTGCGATCCACTGCGTTGCAGTTGCTGCCGATGTCGGTCAGCGCCTCTTCGACCAGCGCGGGACAGGTCGAATTGTCCTGCGCCACACTGCTCCCGACCGCGAGCAGCAGGCACAGCATGAACACTCCGAGAATGGCGGTACGACGTCTGGACATGGTTTCACCTCTTCTGTATCACCATTTTAGCCTAGCATATTTTACGCTGCACGGTACTTGGGGAATAGGTCATACCTCAACCGCCGGGTTGGCTGCCAGAATCGCTTCGCTGACGGCCCACAGCCGGGGCAGAAAGGCCAGCGTCTGCGCATTGTGCGCCGCAATATCCGCGTCTGAGCGAATGCCCAGATCGTCGAGCAATCGATGGAAACCGGGCATAAACGGGTCGTACAGGTCTGGCGCATCGTGATGGAGCACTTGCAGGCAGCGCGCATAAGTCACGGCGATCCAGAAGACGGCCTCGCGCTGCAAGCCGCCCTCAATCAGGGCACGGCTGCCGCCAATCGCCAGCGGACGGGACACGGCGCTGAGATCCGAGGCGAAGAAAACCGGCGACTGGATACGCGGCCCGGTCGCGTCGAAGACCGGCGTCAGGGCGTCCAGGTGCGCCGCCACCTGTGCGCTGGACATGTCGCCGCAGCCCAGCAGGCCCAGCAAATCCTCGTACACATCCAGGTAGCCGTACTCGTCCAGCACTTCGCGCGCGGCCACGTAGCGCCGCCGCACGGTCGGGTTCTTCAGCCCGGCTACCAGCGGCAGATGCGCCGTTTTACCGGTACCGAAGAGCCAGGCCAGCACCTGTTCGGGGAAAATCCGGTCCTCGTGCGTCCCCTGAAGATCGCGCTCAATCTTGCGCCGCACGTCTTCGCAGCGTTTGCGGACCCAGTCCCGCTGCGCATAGTGCCGGGCGACTTCGGCCTGAACGCGGCTGAGCTGCCCCGTCGGATCGGCCAGAATGCCCGGCGCACGAAAGCTGCCCGCCATCTGGTAATCGCTCAGAATCGACTCCGGCGATTGCAGCCGTTCGCTGGACAGATACGAGACTTCCAGCAGGACGCCCTGATACACAAATTTGCCAGGCTTGACCGGTGGCGCGCTGTCGGCCAGCAGCACCATAACGTCGAGGTCGGATGCTGCGGATAGTGTCGCCTCGTCAGGCAGCCAGTTCACCGAACCGTGCAGAAAGGCCCCCGCAAAACCAGGGAGCGCGATGCCTTCCTCCGCGACCCACTGCCGGGCGATCCCTTTCGCCTGCGCAACGCTCATGCTCATTGCTCATCCATTCTGCGGGATTCGCTATCCATCAGGATAGATTGGGGTCTGGTGGGGCGCTGCCCCACACCCCGGCAGGGAACCAGTCCCCTGCACCCCAATCACTGGTCAGAGGACAAAAATGAGGTCCAGGAGATGACATCTCCTGGTGGGAGTTTGAGGGCCTTGCCCTCAATTTGCTGTGGATCTAAGCGCATTCGGCATCAGGCACTGCTATCTGAAATGCACCCCTATCCCCGGCCCTTCCCCCGAATTCGGAGGGAAGGGAGAAACCCCGCTGCGCAGTTCTTGAAGTCCCTCGCCCTGGGAGGGTTTCTGGTAAGTTCATTAACCTCACCTCTAATCCCCGCTCCATAAATGGAGCGGGGACTTAAAGAGCCGTTGTGAGCTTCTCTGCTCCCCCTCTCCGGGTCGGAGAGGGGGCTGGGGGGTGAGGTCAGCTCTTATCAAACCTCTTTCCAGAAACACTCTGAGGAAGAGGGATTTAGGGTGAGGGCACTTACCCCAAACGGCAGGACTGCATAGTCTCGCCACCTAGCGCCCAGCCATCCAGCGTGACCGTCGTCAGGAAGCCGCTGCTGACCTGAATACGCTCGCTGCGATCCACGCTCAGGAGCCGCGCGCGCGGGCTGCTGCTGCGGTCGCCCCCGGCATAGAGTTCGACCTGCTTGACCAGACTGCCGTCCGCCGTGTTGTAGAGGCTCAGCGTCCCCTGGGCATCCAGCGCGTAGAGGATGCAGCCGCTGCCGGTACTCAGCAGCGGAGCCAGCACGTCGTTAATCGGGTATTCAATCTGCCAGCGGGCCTCACCGTTCGGCCCCAAGGCGATCAACGTATGCTCAACATCGCCCAGGTAAAAGTAGCTGTCGCCCAGCGCATCCACTGCGGCGGCGGCGCTGCGTCCCGGCGCGATGCCGATGCTGTCATAGCTGTGATTCGCGCCGTCGATGAAGCGCTTGAAGACGCTCTCCTCCAGGCCAACCCAGGAACCATCGGCGGCAGGCACGACCAGCGGCTGCTGCGCGAAGGTCTCTTCGAAGGCCAGCGCACCATCGGAATCGATCAAACGCCACAGCACATCGTCGGAGCCGGTCTCGACGCCCAGCGCGATCTGCTGGCCGCTGCCGGAGAAGCCGCTCACGCGCGCGGAGGCCTCCACCGCAGGCAGGGACCATAACAGCGTCCCGGTGGCGTCGTAGGCGTCCACGCCGCCGCCAGGCATGGCAAAGGCCAGGGTCTCGTCGTCCATCTTGAGGAACGGAGCCTCCACGCCCGCCACCGTCCACAGTGCCGAATAGCGGCCATGTTGCAGCGTCATCACCTGACCGCTGCGCGTGTAGGCCACCACCCGGTCGTCAGACAGGCCCGCCAGCCCGATCACCACACCATCGGTCTCAACACGCCACAGTGGATCGCCCTGCTGCGGCCCGCCTTCCAGCAGATTACCGGAGGCGATCACATAATTGCCGCTGTCGAGCATCACCGGCGGCAGCAGCGGCACCGTCTTGAAGGTGGTCGAACTGATGAAACCGGGGGCGAGCTTGAGCCGCCACAACTGGACGAAATCCAGCGGTTGGAACCAGCCGTGATCCAGCGGGTTGTCGGTCACGTAGCCGGGGCCGCCATCGTCCGGCAAAAAGTTGCGGATCTCGAAATGCAGATGCGGTCGCCCGCGTGAAGGCCAGCCGATGCCGCCCAGCACCGTGCTCTGATCGACACAGGCTCCCACCTGCGGGAAGAGAATCGTGTCGGTCTGCTCCATGTGGCCGTAGAGGCTGTAGAAGATGCTGCCATCGGGGAAGGTGTGCTCGACGATCACCACGCCTTTTTCGGTGTCCCAGCCGTTGATGTCCGAATAGGTCACACGGCCTTTGGCGATGGCGTGAACCGGGTCGCCCCAGCGGTCGAAGCCGATGTCGATCCCGGTATGGTTGCCGCCAAAACGGGCGCGGTACAGGCCGAAATCGTCGTAGCCCGGCACCAGGCCGTCGATGGGGTAATCAATCGAATCGACCACACCGCAGGGGGCGTTCACCTGGGCAGCCACCGGCGCGATCAGGGCGATCAACCCGGCAAAAAGCAGCACATGCAGCATCGTTTTCATGTTTCAAGTGTACCATCGCTGGCTGTGCGCAACCCATACCGTTTTCAATGGATCCCCGGGCCAGATTCATAAAATCCTGTATAGACCCGTGCCTCTGGCTTAAGCTTGTGTTGACAGAAAATTGCTTTATCCCTACACTGAAAATCAGCTTCACAAGCATTTACTCCTTTTACCTGCTGTGACTCTTTAAGGAGAGCGTATGAAATTGCGGACCCCGTTCTTACTGGTTGTGTTGGCCCTGCTGCTGGCCCTGGTGCCTCTGGCAAACGCGCAGGATTTCGGCCTTAGCCCGGAAGATATGGCCCTGCTCACCGAGCAGGATAGGAACTTTAGCTCGGTTGCCGCCAACCTGAGCCTGAGCTTCAGCACCACCGGCTCAAACCAGGACGTGAATATTCAGTTCAATGGCTCCGCCAACTTCGGTACAGACGCCAACAGTATGCCGACCGGCCAGGCCACCATCGACGGTACAGTGGATGTGCCAGACGAAACAGTCCCGCCCATCAGCGCCGAAGTGCGCATCGTGGACGGTATTCTCTACTACAATTATGCCAACACGGGCTGGCAGGGGATGGCACTCACGGATCTGGTCAGCTCTCTGTCTTCGATGTCGCCGATTCCGGTGAATCCGAGTGACCTGGCGAGCGGTGACATGAGCAATAATCCCGAAGCCATGCAGGCGATGGGTGAAATCATGGATGCCTTCAGCAATGTCGATCCCACTGAGTTTGTGAGCATCACCCGGTTGGACGACATGGACGGGCAGGCACATTTCCAGATCGCCATCGACGTTCATTCCTTCCTGAGTTCGGATGCCTTCACCAATCTGCTAACGGCGACATCCAGCATGAGTGGGGACAGCTCCTCCTCGGCTCAGATGGCGCAGATGGCCCCCATGTTCGCCATGATGCTCCAGAACCCGACCCTTACAGTTGACCAGTACATCAGCACTGACGATCACCGCCTGCGCCAGTTCGAGTTGAACCTCAGTTTCACGGGTGATCCCAGCATGTTCGGCGGCGATGCCAACGCTTCGCCGGTCACCGTGGCCCTCAACATCACCATTGACGGTATCGATTATGACCAGCCGGTCATGGTCGAAGCGCCCGCGGACGCGACGGTCATGCCCAGCATGAGCGGCCAATAATCTCTTCTTGACTCGGACGACGGCGGCTCTCTCTACGGGTCGCCGTCGTTTTATTTCTGGTAGCCCCCCATGAGACCCCTGCTTTTCCTGCTGCTGCTGTTGATCCAACCGCCCGTGCTTGAACCAGGGACGCCGCTGGTCGTGACCCTCGACGGCGGGCCGACCGAGGTCCGCTACATGGGCCAGGCCGGGGAGATCATTACCCTCAGCGCCCATGCCCTGGACGACGAGACACTCGACCCCACGCTGGAACTCTTGCAGAACAATCAGCGTCTGGCCTACAACGACGATCACCTGAACGAATCGGATACCTTAGCGGCGCAAGACTCGCAGATCGGGCCGCTGCTGCTGGACGAGACCGGCACATATCGTCTTCAGATCGACAGCTTTAACGGGGTGCAGAGTGGACGCATCGAACTGCGGCTGGACTCACAGCCTCAGGTGCAGCCCTGTCAATCCGGCGAGATCAGCCTGCGCGCCGGGACCGTCTTCGCCTGTACGCTGGACCTGAACGCGGGTCAGACGCTGACCGTCACCGCACGCGATAGCTCGAACAGCCTGGACCCTATGCTGCGCCTGTTGGACGCGAGCGGCACGGTGCTGGCCGCCAATGACGATCACGCGGGCCTGGACCTGACGCTCAACCAGTTGGACGCGCAGCTTGATCCGGTGCCCATCGCGGCAGCGGGCACCTACCGTGTAGAGGTCCGCGACTTTGCCGGTCAGGCCGGGAGGGTCGCCTTGACGATTATTTCGTCTTGACCCTGTTGGGGGCCGATGTTATGATGTCCACACATTATATGTGCCTGTAGCTCAGTGGATAGAGCGCTGGTCTACGGAACCAAAGGTCGGGGGTTCGAATCCCTCCAGGCACGCAGAAAGTGGTACAGGTCGAACGCTCGGTTTCTAAGCCGGGCGTTTTGCATTTTTCCCCAGGATCACCGCTGCCCGCTTCAGTCTCAACGCCGTCTTTCAGGCGTGAGAGATAGGCGAAAGGCGGCAGCAGGTCCAACTTCAGGATGTTTCCCTCCGAGTCCACAATGACTCGCTCGATCACGTCGCGCAAAAGCTTTTGCTTCTGCCTCATGTCCAGTCCATCATATACTACACCGATTTGAGAAATTATGGTTAGCGCCGCATCCAGATTGTTGACGTGAAAAACGTGCTGGCGATCCAGTGATTCCCGGCGATCCACCAGCTTCTGGCGGCGATCCTGCCATTCGCGCCACAGATTATTCCAGATTTCCTCCGTCACCCGCCCTGCCGCATACAGACGCAGCGTGCGTTCTTCCTCCTGGTCGATCTCCTGGAGCGCATTCTTGATACGCGCCTGTTCATCGGGCTTCATGTGCCCCAGCTTTTCAGCAACTTCCTGCGTGTAATGCTCCCGCAGCACCGGCACAAGGTCCGGGTCAACCTGAACCCCTTTGATGATTTCCTCGACCTGGGCATCGATCCTCTGGCATTGCAGATTGATGTTGCTGCTCTTGACGCAGTAGTAGGCGTTACCGCCGCTCTTGCGCCGGGTGTTCGAGGTTGAACAGGTCAGGCGTGCCAGCGTGCCTTTGTCCGGATGCCGCAGGTAGATGATCCCTTTCAGCAGATAGGTGTGTTTATAGTGATTGTTGGGCTTGCGGTTGCGCCGGTCGAGGATCGCCAGGCCATGTTCGAATTCCTCAGTCGTGACCAACGCCTCCCATTGGCCGCGTATCGTCTTGGGCAGGATGCTCGCTGGCTCACTGACGACCCAGCCCGCATAGCTCCAGTTGTGAAAAATCTTGGACAGACGGTTGGTTTGCGGCCTGCGACTACCCGTTTTGCTAATCTTCACCAGCGGCGAACCGCTGCGGAAGCGGAACCCGCGTGCGTGGAGTTCCTCACAGATCTCGGCCAGCGTGTAGCGGTCAGTCAGCAGCAAGTCCCAGGCCAGCCGCCAGACTTTGGCTTGTTTCTTGTCCAGCTCAATCCAGCGCGTGTAGCGTCCCGAAAGCAGTTTCGTGTCAGCGCCGGTCTTGCTCTCACAGTTGATGTAGCCGTCCGGCGCGATACCGACAAAGCCACCGGCGCGCATCTTGGCGTGCATTCCGCCTTTGGCGCGCTGGCCGATCTTGATCGATTCGCGCCGCGCCAGCGTGAACGACAGGCTGACCAGAATGCGGTCATCAGGATCGACCGGGTCGAGTTCGGGATAATCGGCAAAGCGTACCGACACGCCCAGGTCGTTCAGCTCGTCGATGACCGGCAGTGCCTCGGCGTCATTGCGTCCAAAGCGTTCAGCGTTTTCCGCCGCGACATACGAGAACTTGCCTGCCCGCGCATCAGACAGCATCCGCTGGTAGCCATCACGGTTGCCCGCAAAGCGCCCGCTGAGATTATCGACATACTCTCCAAAGACCATCAATTGAGACTGTTCCAGCAGCGAACGTTAAATCGCATGGCGCTGGCGGCGCTGCGAGTTCTCCGGGTTCTGGGACTCTTTGTCGCTGGTGCGTAGATAGACCGCCCAGCCCGGCTCCGGCTGCTGAATTTGCTGTTTCCGACGTGCCATAGCGATACCCTGTTCTGCGTCCGTTACACCTTACACCGGTTTCGCTTTTTCTTGTTTTTCGCCGGTGTAAAGTGCGTTTTGCCAGATACCGTATCACAGTCAGGGTGTGCGACCTGTGTAAAATTTCGGATCTGGGTTGTCAGTTTTACGGCGCAGACCGGAAAATTTCAGCCGGTCGGAATTGCTTGGCCTCCGATTGCTCACCGCCAACCGTCCAAAGACAAAGTCAGATATACAATCTGGATAACGTTTCACCAAATACCGAGATGCCGACCATGCGTTTTTTGCTTACACTCGCGGTGCTGCTGATGTCCCTGAATTTGGATCTTGCTCAGGACGGCGTTCAACTGGATGCGATTACCTCAGAGAATGCGGGCGACCTCCAAGAAATCGCTGTGCTGGGACGTGGTAGCGCAAACACCCTTGATTGGCGTCCAGATGGCAAACTGCTTGCCGTTGGTAGCTCCACCGGCGTTTGGCTGCTAGATGAAAACCTCGAAATTGTTGCAGAGACACCCGTTAAGCGATCCATCACGGACTCGCCTGGAGTCCGGATGGATCGCAAATTGCGCTCGCGAGCAGCGAACTTGACCGATGCACTGTTCAGATATGGGACAGCGATTTTGCCGTTCAAGAGCTTGTGCTTGACAAATGCGGCACTGACGTCCGCTGGAATGTTTCAGGGGATCATCTGGCGGTATTTGACTTCGACAGATTTGGCCTCATCAGTAATGAGATGCTTTTAATTGATGTGAAGACTAAAGAGATAAAGATACTGCCCGGCCAGGATGGTGCATGGTCGCCATCAGGCGACATCTTGTTTACCCAGCTTCGACCTACACCCACTTATTCTGAGACGCCAACTTTGTATGCCTGGGATACGGCAACTGGGGACATGCTTATCTCATTAGATATTTCAGATATTGAGTCGGGCGATATATTCTGGGGAATCGACGACCAGACGCTAGCCATACGCTGTGCTTCATACAATGAAAAGACGGATCGTATCAGCTTAGGTATATGTAGCTTCGATGCACGCAGCAGTGAGTCAAAGCTTTTAATCCAAGTTTCGGATTTCCACCTGGGAGAATGTGTTTGTATTTATACGTATGGGTCGGAATGATGACAACACACTGTTGGCCTACGTTTACGATAGACTGACTCCCGGATTTCTCAGCTCGACCATTGTGTTCAATCCAACCACCGATGAATCCGACTATGTGGGTCGCGGTGAGGTCTTCGACTGGAAGCCAGCTTCGAAGCAGATTACAACAATTCTGGGCAACGGTGAGTTAAGCACTTATGATGCTCAAACGGCAGAAGTCACTGCATCCAGTGAACTCTTTACTGCACCAATCAATATGATTGCGATACGTCCAGGAAAGGATCAGCTTGTGAGCGCGAGCTTCGGCTATGAACAGAACACACGCATTTGGGATTTTCGACATTCCTGGCTTGACCCGCTGTTGTCCTTTTACGTTGAACCTGGGGAAATAGCAGATTACACACCGGACGGCAAGGAACTGATTGCTGGCGGCACTGTCGGCACAGACATTGTGGTAAATCAGAACGTGATTGCCCTGGATGCTGACACCGCCAAGTACACGCGCGACATTGAAGGATTTTACGCTCAGGGTAGCTCCCCGCCCAGGCGTTTCTGGAATGCTGATTACACTGAATATGCTGAAGTCAATGACGACGGAAACATCACGCTTACCAAACGGTGTCATCATTGATGCTACACCTTATGGCATCCAGGATGTTTTCTGGAGTCCGGATAATTCCTTTATAGCTGGCGTTTTTCAAGATGCACTGCCCAGCGATTTCACCATCTTTACCTGGAATGCCATTACCGGTGAACGTATCAACTATTATGTGAGCGGCTTGGCTTCTTTTAGAGGATTGGCCTGGAGTCCGAATAACACACAGATCGCCGTGATGGTAGAGCACACGACTGGGACCAATAATGCCACTATCGGGGTAGTCGTGTTTAGCGTTCTCAAGAACCAAAACTACTATGGACATGGTCACAACGATTACGAAACAGGAATGGTCGTTAATCGCTACGAGAGTGACCAACAGGCGAAAGCTGCTTGGAACAATGATGGCACGATGCTCGCTGTAGCACTGGTGGATCAGCTACAAATCCATGATCTTCGAGGCGACGGCGAAGCACTGGTCACACTGTCTGCTTATGAAGTTACCGATTTGGAGTGGTCTTCAGATGATCTCTTCATCGCTGGTGGGAGCTCCGATGGGACGATCCGGATATGGGGCATACCGACAGATGAATAAGGTTGACGATTACGAGCAAGCCGTTAAATTATGGGAGTGTCTAAAGTCATGGATACACAAACTGGATGAGATGAGCCGGGTAGTTGGGGTAGCGTTGGCGATAGAGTTGGCGGCGGTTCCAGGCATGGACGAAGAGCTTGATGGCCCGACGGAGTGCATGAATGCAACGCGAGAAACAGCGGGAACGTCGCGCCAGGCGGGCCAAATAATGACGTAGCTCGGCATTGTCGCCCTCCACGCGGTAAGTCTGGCTCTTGTCGCGCATCGAGATGTGGATGCCTGGCGTGTAGAGCAAGGCCGAATAGGTGGAGAAATCGTCGCTGAAGTACAGGACAGCCTGGGGCGCAGTGTCCACCATCTCCTGCATGACCGCCTCGGTTCGCTCATAACCGACCGCCCAACCGACAATGCAACTGGTTAAGCGCTCCACGATGGTCATGACGTAGACCTCGTTTTTTTGTCCCCGATGAAGGTGTAGAGTTCATCCTGTTCCACTACCGTGACTTCGTCGGGTCGGGGCGGTTGATCGGGTAAAGTTGCCACATGCGCATTGATCCAATTGATCACCGTCTGATGATGCACCCCCAAATGACGCCCGATGCGGCGAAAGTTCATGCCATCCACATAGAGCCGCACGGCCTGCTGCCGCAGTGCATCGCCATAACCCGCCTCCTTTGGCTCGGGTGTGTAGCGTTGCTGGCAGTGCTGGCATTTGTAGCGCTGGCTTCCCGCTCCAGTGCGCCCCGCTTTGACCTGTCGGTCCTGCTCTGGCAATACGGACATTCGTTCATGTCCCTATTTTACTCATATCCACTTACTTCGACACTCCCCAAATTATCAATCGCTTGACCTTGGCCGAAAAGGTCAGGTTGCTAGAGCATCTCAGCGCTGCCATCAAGCATGACGTAGAAATCGAAGCGTTCCGGCAGATGCCCTGGGAGCAGTTTCTCAATCTGACCTACGGCAGCCTGGCCGACGATCCCATCGAGCGCAATCAGCCGGGCCAGCCCGATCTGCGAGATTGAGTAAAGATGCCACATTGAAGCTTGCAGGCACCAGATTTTGCTTCGGACGCGGGGTGTGCGTCCGGTGGGCGTGGTCTACCGCGCCCACATACCAGCAAGCACCCCTGGGGCTTGTTGGGGGTGCGCCACGTGAGCGTGGTGTACCGGCCCCTCCGGCCAGAGGAGTGAGCTACTTTTAGCTCGCTCCCCCCTCAGCCACGTCACGCGCCCTGTAAAAGCGCGCATCACGGCGTCATACGCTCAACGTCATGCGGGCGTCACGTGGAGGAATGAGGGGGTCGAGCCGTCTGCATTACAGACGGCGGGCGCTGCTGCGAGGCAGCGCCATGTCCAACTGCGCTGGCCGGACAACTGGGAACATTCGGCGACATTCACCGGTACAAGCTGGCCTGTCCCAGCAATGCGCAGTAGCAGTTGCTCATAGGCTATACTGTTAGTGATTGCGAACAAGCAGCGGGACTGATCACTGTGTCTGGTCTGGATGATGCTTTGCTCGAAGCCTATATGGACGGCTTCTATGGTTACGGAAATCTGGCCGGACCGTACTGGTTCATTGGCATGGAAGAAGGCGGTGGCGACAGTCTGGACAGATTCAGCGCCGTCTAGCTGCCTGGCAGAATCGCGGGCAAAAAGTGACGGAAGACCTGGTGGATTACCACGCTGCGATTGGCGTCATGAAGTATTTTGCACCGCAGCCGAAGTTCCAATCGACCTGGTCCAAACTGGTCCGCGTGCTTCACATCCTGGAAGACAAGCCCGTTGCGACCGACTCACTGCGACAAACTCAGGCCGCATCGTTTGGCCGCAGCGACGGGAGTTCCTGCCTGCTCGAACTACTCCCGCTGCCATCACCCTCGACCAGCCACTGGCTCTATGGGGAACACTCGCGCTTGCCCCATATCCAGGATCGTGAAACCTACAGGCAAACACTAACGCCGAAACGGATCGCCCGGCTCAGCGCTATGATCCAGCAGCATCGACCGCGCAGCGTCCTCTTCTACGGCCTGGGCTATCGTGACCACTGGCAGGCGATCAGCGGGCAGCCATTCGACGAAGTGCGCATAGGTAAATTCACAACGCTGCTTGGCAGCAATGAACACACGCTCTTCGTGGTGACACCGCATCCGACCTCAACGGGAATCACCAACGCCTTTTTCAACGCCGTCGGTGAGTTAATGCGGGAGCAAATTCCATGACACACATCAGAACGTCAATCGCACGCAGCGCCATTTGCTCACGCAACAGTCAAGTTCTGATTCTAATGCTGATAATTGTTCTCTTATTGGCTGCTCAGCCACATTCTTTAGCAGAATCCCTGAAACAGCAGCCTACTGCGAAGTTCATTAGCCGAGGCGAATTACGCGACGTTGTGTATTCACCAGACGGCACTCAACTCGCTGCAATGACGCTGGAAGGTCTCTGGCTTTATGGCGAGGATCACCCTGAAGGTCAACTGCTGTATGAAGAACACGCTTCCCCTTTGTCGGCTGTAGCTTGGTCGCCTGATGGTTCTATCATTGCTTTAGGCACTCGTGATGGTAACGTCCGGCTGCTCAACTCGCTGGATGGACAATTGCTCGGCACGCTGGAATTTCCCACCAGTGATGATACCGTGTTTGATCTCGCCTTCTCTCCTCGTGATCAAAGGCTCGCGGTGGCCTACCTTCAACATTTACGCATCTGGGATGTCGAACACCAGCGAATTATTTCAGCACGGGAAACAAGCGGAGGCTCGAGTCACGGTCTCATATTCTCAACGGACGGCACTTTACTTGCTCATTCGGTCTGCTGTGGAAGCGTATCTATCTGGACAATGCCTGAATTTACCCTGCGTGACGAGCTAACAACAGATCGAGAAAGCGCAGCGGCCATCGCCTTTGTACCGCATACTTCGCAGCTCGTCGCAGTGGATGGGACCGAGACACTGCGATTGTGGCAGCCCGATGTCGGCGTCACGACAATTCCCCATGTCGCCATCTCAGGACCGCTGACTTTTTCCCCTGATGGATCTCACATGATCGTCACCGGCAGAGGCGAGGTACAGGATCGGGTGATTGATACGGACTCTGTGAAGACAGTCAACAGCGTGAGCATTCCGCGTCCAAGCATTTCCTATGCTAATAAGCTCGCGTTTTCCCCAGCGGGAAACCGAATTGCGGTCATGAGTGATGAGACTCTATTTGAACTGGACTATCCTTCCTTTGAGGCTACCGAGCTGCCCGGAAATTATTCCGAGTTTGTTGAAGATATGGCTGTGAGTCCTGCGGGCGATTATTTGCTGTCGGCTCACCTGCTGACAGGAACTCGCCTGTGGACCACAAATGGCGACTTAGGGTATTCGCTCAGCAACGACTTCCAAGTTCTGGATAGAGTCCGCATCGCATCTGACTGGAGCCTTATGATTTCATCAGAAGCAGCAGGGCTTGTGACTCGCGATCCGATCACCGACAATCAAATCGCGGTCATGCAAAACTCCGTGCGCAATTGGTACAGCATCGAGATTTCACCGTCAGGTCAATATGTGGCCGCCATCAGCGACAGCTTCCGGCTAAAACTCTGGGATACCTCAACAGGTGCCTTGATTGGCGAAACCGATGCGGGCTATCTGGCAAGTCAGCTTGCGTTCACGCCAGACAGCATAACACTGATCTCTGAGCAAGCTGATCCGACCGAGTTGCGGCTCTGGAATACTGAGAATTTGGAGCAAATCAACGCCGCTACGATCCGAACTGACGCTCTTTTCACAGACATCAGTGTTTCCCCAAAGGGTAGGGTCTTTGCAGCCTCGCTTGCAGGTGAGGCCCCTGTGACTTTACTGTGTGATACAGAGACCTTGGAGGCAATCCATAATCTGAGCGGGCACAGCGGTTGGATCATGACATCCTCATTCAGCCCTGATGGCAGTTTGCTGGCAACCGGGAGCCGTGACGGCTCGGTGCGCGTCTGGCGTGTGGACAGCGGCGAACAAGTGGCGTTGTTTGACCAGCACACCGATTGGGTCAACGAAGTAACTTTCAGTCCGGATGGTCGTTTGTTAGCGAGCGCAAGCCGGGACGGGACGCTCCGCTTATGGGATGTGGCAACCATGAGCGAGATGGCTGTCCTGAGCGGCGATGCCGATGAAGTGACAAGCATAGCCTTCTTTCCTGACTTAACGGCTATAGCCAGCGCTGGACGAGATGGAGTGATTCGTGTGTGGAATATCGAGTCAATCCTGTCAGATGGGGGTAATTGATGAATACGAACTATATCTTTCCGTTCGGAGAACCCGTCAGACTAATACAGCAGCGGGATCGCGGTCCTAAGCGGGTTTTCGTCCTTGGCGTCTATGCCAGTGCAGTTCACGCCCGATGGGTTGGTGTGGATGGCAGGACACATGTGAATGCGCTGGCGGTCGCTAGCGAGCCATATATCTTCTGGCGCGGTGATGGCGTAGACGACATCTTGAAGGGGATCAAAATGCCAAACGAACTCGGTAGACTGCTGCCTGCTGCGACAAACCTGAACGGACCGTCGGGAAACGCACTGGACGACTTGTTTCTGCATCCGCTCCAGTTACAGCGCAGCGATACCTGGCTCTGCGACCTTGTGCCGCACAGTTGTCTCAACCCCAAACAGAAGGCTGCGCTTGACCGTGAATATGCCCCGCTCATTGAGCAGTACAGTTTGCCGAAAGTCACACTGCCGGCGGTTCCGCGCCAGCTAGCGGACGAAACACGGCGGCGGAAATTGTAGCCGAACTTTCGGAGTCCGACGCGAATACGCTGCTTCTCCTAGGAGATGAACCGATCCGCTGGTTCCTGCGTTGGTTCCAACCTCGCTGGCAAGCGCTGTCCGACTTCGGTCAAGCCCCGACTATGTACGGTCGGCTGCATGATGCCGAAGTAGGCGGCAAGACATATCAGGTGCTGCCGCTGGTGCATCCACGTCAGGCAGCAAGACTCGGTAGTCATTCAGCAGAATGGCATCAACTCCATCAGCGCTGGATCAACCACACAGCTCCCACACTCCTTGTTTGACCTCCATCTGGGCTGCCAATCCGCAGCACAATTGCCGGTTCGTCGCTGGCTACTACGTGTCTGTTACAAGCACCTTATGGAATTGGCTTCAGCTTTGGTGATAAACTATAATTTGTGACAACGTTGATATTTCGAGCAGTTAGACAGCACTACAGTAACCATGTGCTACAGACGCGCCGATTATCGGCAAGAAAGCACAGTATTGAGCAGGTGCGTTACGTCGGCCCGGTGGATCAGGCCGACATGCGACCAGCACCCAGTGCTGCGTCAGGGGTGCGCCACGTGGGCGTGGCGTACCGAGCCTCCACGGCGGCTTGAGTGGGCAAGCTTTTAGCTTGCGACCCCTCCGATGCCGGTGCTACGTTCGGAGTAGTACCTTCTGGAGGAGCAAGCAGTCTGTAGGACGCTCGCGCCAGCAGCATCGGGAGGGTTCGGTTGTTGTCCACGATCGGATCGCGGCGACAACCGGGTTCGCTGCAAGGCGAACCAGAAATGCGTACGCGAGGAAAAGTATCAAAAGATGTTTGAACTCGATTACCAAGCGTGTATGTATGTCATAGGGATAAGTAGTGGCACGGCGTAATTGGGAAAGAGGGGAACTGCTTCTCGCTCTGAACCTATATTGTAAGTTGCCGTTTGGAAAATATCACAGCCGCAATCCTGAGATCGTAAAGCTCGCTAAGTTCATTGGGAGGACGCCGGATGCTGTGGCTATGAAGCTGTCAAATTTCGCATCCCTTGATCCTTATCATCAGGCACGGGGCATAAAAGGATTACCCAATACAAGCCAAGCTGATCGTGATATCTGGGAGGAATTCAATCTAAATTGGGGTGACTTAGCTGTCGAAAGTGAAGCGGCATATGCTCAACTGTCCGGTGACGAAAACCTGTTGTTAGAAAAGCCCGTTATATCGAATTTATCTGAAGACACTATACCACACTCTGGATTAACTGAGACCGAACGGCAGGTGAAGGCTAGACTGGGTCAGAGCTTTTTCCGCAGGGTCATCTTAACCAGTTATCATCAGCAGTGTTGTGTCTGCGGTCTGCCTGTGCCCGATTTTCTGATTGCCAGTCACATTATTCCATGGCACGATGCTAAGCAGCATCGCTTGAACCCACACAATGGTCTGTGCTTATGTGCCCTGCATGACCGTGGTTTTGATCGGGGTTTCATGACCGTTGGCGAAGACTATGAGCTGATTGTAGGTAATGAATTGCGCCAGTACCTTCCTAATCAGGCGGTCGAACTTCACTTCCAATCACACCACGGTCAGTCGATTTAACTACCGGATAAGTTCATTCCCAAACAAGAACTGCTGGCAGTGCATCGTGAAGAATACTTTAGAGGTTAGATTTTAATGAAGTAATGCAATGAACGAACACACGCAAAGCATTATCAGCAATATATTGAAACATGAACGCAAGAGCAACAGTTATAAAATTGCTCTAGTCCGGGCTATCAATGATGCCGCTCTTGAATATCCGCACCGTCCACCGGCTGGTGGTGTAGCTGTTCCACTCAGGCTGCTTGCAGAATTCTGGCTGGCATACTATTGGGTATTTGTCGATCCCGCAAACCCAATAAGACAAGGGCACAATCCAACTGACATGTCGTTTCGCGTAGAGCTAACCGCGCTGCGACAGCAGTGGGAAACCAGAATGGATGATAACGACCCATCGGCTGGATTTTCTCAAGAACGCGATGGGCATGGCGCGCGAACGCACTACCTTTACACAAGAATTGGTAAGAGCCTATGACGCCACCGTTAGGGTGATTGCAGCGGCAATTCGCCAGCCAATTAAGTTTGCTGGCCCAGGCCAGTATACCGTGTTTGAGAAACCCCGCAGGCTGCGTGATCTAGAGAACGTCTCGTCGATTCCATCGGCGCGACCACAAGATGTGTGTCTTGTCATACCACATGATCTGTGGATGACTTTCCAGGAGTTGTCGCTCTGGATCGAGGCGCTCTGTATTCATGAATGGTGTCTATTTACTGAAACAACTGAAACTGGCAGCCAGCGCGGTATCACCTACACCCTCTTGACAGCACGCCCTGACAACCGTCGGCCATTGACCTGGGAAAGAAATCAGATGGAAATCCTGATGATGGAGGGCCAGGTTTTTGAATGCCCCTGGACACACAAAGTCTTGCGGCGTTCTGAAGATTATGATCTTGATCACATTATCCCGGTGGCAATCCGTCCGATTAATGAGCTGTGGAATTTGGTCCCCGCCGATCCCGAGTACAACTCTCATGTAAAGCGAGATCGTCTGCCGTCTCCCGAAACCTGGAAGGCTGCTGAAACTGCCCTTGAGAAAACGTATGCGGTTTACATCACTGCGCCAGGACTCCGAGAATATCTGATAAGAGATGCTGAGAATCGCTTTGGTAAGTTGAAGCCTGATCAGTTGGCATCTGAACTAGTGTCAAAGACGGGACAACTAGTTCGCTCGATTTCAAATTCGCGGAATCTACCGTTGTTTTGAAATTTGCGTTATGCGGTCGAAAAAACTGACCAAACTGACAACAACTGACCATACTGACCATTCTCGCCGGGTATACAATATGAAAACACAGCAGAAGGGACGAACCTCCATGAGCCGCATTTTCATTCCAGCGAGCCACCCCGAAGACTGGCAGCAGTTCCTGGCCGAGCCGGAGCGACAGTGGAAGACAGGCTATTCTGCGCGCACACTGGCGCACTGCTGGCACGCGGCAGCAGGTTTCCCCAGCGAAGTTGGCCGCGTTTTTGCTTCGTCAGGCGTGAGCGCCTTCAAGTCTGTCGAGCCGCTGCTCATTCTGCCGGAATACAAAGTGCCATTGAGGGGACGCGGCCCAGACTCGCAGAATGACATTTTCGTGTTGGCAAAGGCGGATGACCAGGAGCTGGTCTCGATCACCATTGAAGGCAAAGTCGAGGAATCGTTCGGCAGTCCATTAGGTAAGTGGAAGGCCGCCAACCAGGGGCTCACTGAAAATAAGCGTGATCGGCTGGACGTCCTCGCAGTATCATCTGGGCTTAGCTTCTATCCCAGATGACATCTACTATCAACTGATCCATCGCACGGCCTCGGCCATGATCGAAGCGCGGCGATTCAATGCGCGCTATGCGATAATGCTGGTACATTCGTTCAGCCCTACCGGAAACTGGTTTGATGAGTATGCTCGGTTTCTACGCCTGTTTGAGGTCGCGGCAGAAAAAGATATGCTCCATCATTTGAATACGGTGGATGGTATCGACATGTATGCCGCCTGGGTCACGGGTGATCCACGTTTTCTGACGATGTGAAGGAGCAATAGCCAAAACTGACCATCCCTCGCACCTGAGAAATGGTCAGTATGGTCAGTTATGGCAAGTCTGGTCAGTTTTCTGGCGAGTCAATTTGAATTTGCGCGACGTCGTAACGGCGCATCATATCCAGAACTCTCTCACGATCAGTCAGATACATCTGGCCGCCAGTGTGCGCTTTCTTGCGATTGCGATCCGTCAGCGCCAGGCGGTTCAGCACATGACCGATCCACTGGGCATGACCCATTTGCTCGCGCGTGATGCCCATGATCGAGCGCACTCGCTCACGCAGATCGACGGCCTTGAGCCAGGTGCGTTCCTCAGCATTTCGTGTCATGATCTCCAACGCTTGTAGGACCGCTTCCTCCCGATCTGACAGCGCTTTGCCTTCGCTCAACTGCTCATCCCACTCAGCCGCTTCGGAGATCGCATCCAGCAGACCCGGCGACCTGACCGTCCTCCTCAAAGAAGGCTGCCAGCGCCACCAGCGGCGACCACAACTCACCAGAGCGATTGTGGAGCTTATGCAATTCCGGGCGCTGAAAGTAGTTGCGCTGGATCGCTTGGAAGTGAGTGAGTGCCAGGGTGTAGAGCTGGTGGCGGATGGCTGCGCCGTCAAAGTCGCGCGGGTTGAGATAACGCTCGGCATCACAGCCGGGCGTTTTGCGTTTCAAGAATATGACGATGCTTCCTTTCCCGTCCCAGCGATTATACTAAGAGGATGACCTTACACATTCGGCGGAAAATAGACACACGATGACAAGGCACATCTACATCGCTGGTCCTCTCTTTAACAGTCATGAACGCGCCTATTTGACTCAGATTACGACCCGGCTCGAAACACTCAGCTATCCATGTTTTTTACCGCATCGTGACGCGGGCCTGGTGGGGAACCTGACGCATTTTGAAAATCGTCAGCGCATCTTTCAGGCTGATATGCTCGCGCTGGAGGCCTGTGATCTGGTGGTGGCTTTGCTCACCGGGGCGGATCACGATTCAGGCACTTGCGGTGAGCTTGGCTATGCGTACGCCAAAGGCAAACCCTGCTATGGCATCACCGATGATCTGCGTGGCATGAATAATCTCATCTGGGGACTCTGTGGCGAAGGCGCGCGAATCGCACCCGATATTGAGACCCTTGTCGCCCTGGTCACGCGCGACTGCCCGCCAGACTCATGATCGCGGCCAATATCTTCGGTGAGTACACGTCGAAGGCCTGCGGCTTCATGTCGTCGCCGGTGATGCGGATGGCAGGCATCCCCGGATCGCGCGGGTTGAGATAACGCTCGGTTTCTACACCGGGCGTTTGGTTGATGGGAGCGGCGTGATTATGCCGGGTCCAGCAGCACGACCCGGCCCGCGCTGCCATCCACACGCACCCGCTGGCCGGTCTTGAGGCGCAGGGTAGCCTCGCGGACGCCGACGACCGCCGGAATGCCGTATTCCCGCGCCACGACAGACCCATAAGTCATCATGCCGCCCAGTTCCATGACCAGGCCGCCCGCACTCAGAAACAAGGGGGTCCAGCCGGGGTCGGTGGCCGGGCAGACGAGGATTTCGCCCGGTTCCAGCCGGACACCACGCGGGTCACGCACGACGCGCACGCGGCCCTCGACGCTCCCTGGCGATACGCCATCCCCAAGCAGATCGTCCGTGCCATCGTCAGCGATCCCCTGGTAGAAGACTTCGCCGGTACTCAGCATCAGGCGCGGAATTTGCTGCCGGGCGAGTTCGCGCTGGTAATCAGCCCTGGCCTGAATCACGAGCGCCTTCAGGTCAATCGCCTGATCGCGGGTGACGGCGCGTAAGGTATCGAGCGGGAGCAAGAAAATGTCTTCGGCCTGGTCCAGCATCCCACCTGCCGCCAGGTCTCGCCCGGAATCCAGCAGCGCGCTGCGCAGCAGATCGAGCAGTTTGATAATGTAGAACTTCGGCATCTCGCGCATCCCGCCCAGCAAGCGCATTCGCCGGATGGTCGCGGCCAGCAGCCCGGCGCGCAGCCCTCCCTTTTGCGCGCGCACCTGGGCAGCGTACTCGGCGGCCAGATGCTGCGCCTCTTCACCGGCTTGCTGAAACAGATGGTCCGGCGCAAGATCAGGATCGTCAATCTGGATGTAGCTGGACAGGTTTTGAATGATCGCCTGCGGGTCTTCGCGCCAGCGCGGCCTCCCCAGGTCGATCTCGCCCAGGGCGCGCATCCCGTAGCTGTCGAGAAATTCCGCCAGCGCGTGTTGAGCCACCGGCGGGAGTTCACCCTGGCGATAACTGTGGGCAATCGCATCAGCAGATTGATCCAGAAAGCAGGCTTTCGCGCTGTCGTCGGCTTAAATCGCCTTCGCGGCATCCCACAACTGCAAATCCATCGCGGTCGTGGGATTGCCCGCCGCACCCCGCAGCAGACGCCGCAGCGCGCCCCGTTCCGTCCCGATCCAGCCGGTCAGCCAGTGACCCGCCACAGCCTGCATCATCAAACCGGGGACCATCACCGGACCAATGATCGTGAAAACCTTCAGCAGAGTGTCGGGGACATACGCATCTATGACCGCCAGCCGCGCCTCAAGCGATTGGGCATGGTCTATGCGCTGTCGCATCTCTGCGACATAATCGTCCGCGCGCTGGATCGCCCGCTGGCGCATGGCCTCCGGGCGCAGCCAGGTCAGAAGCCCCCCGGCAATGATCGACCGGAAGCCCAGGATCAGGCGGAGAAGCTGGCCTGTGCTGATATTCGCGCGCGTCTCGATGCGCCCATCCGCGACCAGCGTCTGCATGGCCTGCTGCGCGCCGGGATCCACGTTGCCAAAAAACGTCAGAATGACCCGCTGAAGCCGCCTGTCCTTGAGTAAGGGGGTGATGTCCACGTAGAGGCGGCCCCCGGCGGCAATCGCAATCTCCCGCATCGCGCGCCGGACCCCGGCAGTCCGTAAAATACCGCTGACGAGCATGGGTAAGAGGTCCAGCCCCAGCGGCGTAAAGGGTTCGACCACACCCTGAACCGAATTGAGGCTGAACAGGACCCGCAGTTGGTCGGATCCCAGCAGCGACTCCGGCACCGGGTACAGCGAGGTGATAGGCCGGGATTGCAGCAGGTAAAGCTGGTCGTTCGCCCAGGCCCATTCGATGTCCTGCGGCGATCCGAAGTGTTCAGCCACCTGGATGCCCAGCCCGGCCAGCTCAAGAATCTGTGCATCGGCAAGCGCCTGCTCCTGCCCTCGCTCATGCCTGACCAACTCGGTGCCACCCACCTGGCGCGGCAGGATCGCCAGCGCTTTTGCGCCGAGCTTACGGGCTGTGATCCGCATATCCCGCGCGTTCACAACATAATGGTCAGGCTCGACCTGCCCGGATACAATCGCCTCGCCCAGGCCAAAGCTGGCGTCGATGACCACTTCCTGGCGGTGGCCGCTGAGCGGATTGGCGGTGAACAGAATGCCGGAGACCTCCGCCGGGATCATGAGCTGCACAACAACCGCCAGCGCCACGTCGTCCGGCGGAATGTGATTGTGCGCCCGGTAGCTCATCGCCCGCGCCGTCCACAGGCTGCCCCAGCACGCCTTGACGGCCTCAAGCAAGGCGTCCAGGCCAATGACGTTCAGATACGTATCCTGCTGACCGGCAAACGACAGGCCCGGCAAATCCTCAGCAGTGGCGGAAGACCGGACGGCAACTGCGGGTGGTGTTGCGGCCAGACCGGCATAGCTGGCCGTAATCTGCTGCACGAGCGAGTCAGATAGCGGCCCACCGGCGAACAGGGCGCGAATGTCTTGCGCACTGGAAGTTCCAGATCATCGGGCGACAGCGCCGCCGTCTCCAGCAGCCGAGGGCCGATCTCATTGGCGTTGACAAAAGCGCGGTAAGCCTCGGTGCTCACGATGAAGCCAGGCGGCACCTCAAACCCGGCACGGCTGAGGGCCGCCAGATTCATGCCTTTGCCCCCGGCGCGGGCCAGGGTCGCTTCAGCAGAATCCAGCGGCAGAATATTTTCCAAAATGTCCATCTCAACAACGGGTACTGGCTGTCCTGCCCGCAGATACGCGAGCAAACCGGCTTTTCCATCCATAAAAGTGATTCAGTTTATCCCCTATCGCCTTGTTAAGGCAACAGTGCCTCCGTCTGCGCAGCCCTCGATTTTTCGACTGACAGCAATTCCTTAACACACATCCGCTGTGCCTTAATCTATCATCTAGTTAACGGCCTTAGTCAAACTCATGCTGAGGCCGGATAAATTTCCTTTGTTTTCGTGAGGAGTATAATATGGCGGCAGCAAGAAACACGCAGCAGTCACAAACCCTGGCCCAGCAAGCTGAACTGATGCGATTGGTATTAGATAACCTTCCTGACAGCATTTATGCCAAAGACACAAACTCGAATTTTCTGCTGGCGAACGAGGGCCTTGCCAGGACCGTCGGCGCTGACAGCGCTCAGGATATGATCGGCAAGAACGACTTTGATTTCTTCCCTCACGAGCTTGCCCAGGAATATTTCGATGACGAGCAGAATTTCTTCAAGTCCGGCCAGGAAGTGCTGAATATCGAGCAGCCGCACGTCAACATCGTGACCGGCCAGAAAGGCTGGCTCCTCACGACCAAGATCCTCTTCCACGACAGCGAAGGCAAAGTCGGCGGCTTGATCGGCATCGGGCGCGATATTACGGAACTCAAGCAGACTCAGGACGCCCTGAACCAGCAGCTCTCGGTGAACCAATCGCAGCGCGAAGTGCTCGAAGAACTGTCCACACCGATTATCCCGATCACCGATCACATTATTATCATGCCGCTGATTGGTGCGATAGACACCGCCCGTGCGCAAAATATCATGCGCTCGCTGCTGGCCGGAATCTCGCAGCACAACGCGCACATTGTCATCCTGGATATTACCGGCGTGCCGCTGGTGGATACCGGCGTGGCCGATCACCTGAACCGCACCATACAGGCGGCCCGCTTGAAGGGGGCCGATACCATCGTCACGGGCATTTCCGATGCGGTCGCCGAAACCGTCGTCGATCTGGGCATCGACTGGTCGAACCTGGACACCGTTCACGATCTACAAAGCGGCCTCAAAATCGCGCTGCGCCGTCTGCGCGAGCGCCTGAGCGAAGATTAGCGCCATGTTTAATGGAATACAGAAGCTGGAACAGATTCTGCTTGTCACCGTGCCCCGCGATTTTCTCGATGACGAAGTGCTGGACCTCCGCCGCAATATTCTGCGGGCCATTCGCAAATATAATTCGGAGATGGTCGTGCTGGATTTCCAGTTGGTCGATATTTGCGATAGTTTCTTCGGGCGCTTCATTTATAGCACCTCGAAGACGGTGCAGCTCATGGGGGCCAGCGTCATCATCGCCGGCTTACAGGACGCGGTGATTGAAACAATGGTGGAAATGGGCATGACACTGCCTGAGGTCGAGGCGGTGCTTGATCTGGACGAGGCGATTCGCCTGATGCGGAAGCGTACCAGCGCCGCCCCAAGCGAAGAGTTGATAATGCTCGATGAAGTCTCAGAAGCCCTGGAGCTTATCGGTGAGCGGGGATAGCCGTACTGAGTACGTGACGCAGATAGAAAGCGTTCAGGATGTGACCAGTGCCCGCCGGTCCGGCATGGATCACGCCCTGGCGATGGGCTTTCAAGCAGCGGATGCCACCAAAATTGCCGCCGCGATCTCTGAACTGGCCCGCAATATCCTGGTCTATGCCAGAACCGGCAGCGTTCACATTATCTGCGATTCCGGTGCCGACCCGCCTTTCGTTCAGATCATCGCCACTGATCGCGGACCCGGCATTGAAGACCTGGATCTCGCGCTGACCGATCACTGGACCTCGTCCGGGGGCCTGGGCCTGGGCCTCTCCGGGTCCAAGCGGTTGATGGACGACTTTTCGATACAGAGCGAGGTCGGGCGGGGAACGACCATCACCGCGACAAAATGGCTGAGATGATTGAGGTCTTCAACGATATTCATGCCAGCACCGCCGGTCTCACCGGCCAGCGTCTCGCGCAGGGCGCGGGATTCTCGACCGTTGAATGCACCGCTATTCAAACCGCGATCATGGAAGTGGCGCGCAACATCGTCCGCTATGCCGAACGCGGCCAGATCGTCATGCAGATTGTCCACGATGGCGACCGGGTCGGCCTGGAAGTCTCTGCCGTCGATAACGGGCCGGGAATCGCGGATCTGGTAGCGGCCTTCCAGGACGGCTTCACTACCGGGCACAGCCTGGGGCGCGGCTTGCCGGGCGCAAAGCGGCTGATGGATCAATTTGAGCTTACATCGCAGCAGGACAAAGGGACGAGCATCACGATGACTAAGTGGAAATCATGACGGTTCTGACGCATCAGTTTGCCGTCGCACAGACGGCGTATCCGGGGTTTTCCCTGGACCAGGCCGGGGACCGCTATCTGATCGCCCCCTTCGATGAAGGTCTGCTGATTGCCGCCATTGATGGCCTGGGGCACGGCCCGAAGGCTGCTGAGGCCGCCATTGCCGCGGTGGATGCGCTGCGGCAGGACCCCGCGCAGCCGGTCACCTGGCTGCTGCAACGCTGTGACCGTGCGCTGCATGGGACACGGGGCGCTGCGGTCAGCCTCATATCGGTCTCCTACAGCGAACAGCAGTTTGAGTGGGCCGGGGTGGGCAATGTAGCCGCCGTGATACTGCGAGACTCGGCTGAAGACGGCAGACATGAGGCCTTGCTCAGCCGCCCCGGTGTCGTCGGCTTTCGGATGCCGCACATCCGTGTGGTTCGCCTGGGCATCAACCCTTACGATACCCTGATCCTCACCACCGATGGCATCCACAGCGGATACCTGAAGGATGCCCCGCTCCAGCAGCCCTCGCAGGAACTGGCCGATCATATCCTGACGCAGCACGCGCGCGGCACGGATGACGCCCTGGTCGTCGTGGTGCGTCTGCTCGCCTGAGCGCCGCCCATCGTCACGACGCCACAAGCGCAGCAGCGTGCTCGTCCACCCACGCGATTTAAGCGCCAGCTCGTCAAAGCCCAGCGCACGCGGCGCGCCCGCAAAGCCTTCACGGTCCAGGTGGCGCAGCAGCTCAAAGAGCGTCGAAGATACAGCGGGACTCCGGCTCGCGCGCCGAACGGTCTGGCCGACTCGAACAACGTTCGAGTGCGAACCGCCGCCGAGGGGACTCTCTGGCTCAAGCATCCGCCCTCCTGATTCTACGTGGATGGACTGTCTGCCCATCGCTACAAGCAGAGTGTACCACCGTCCTTTCCGCCTCAGATGCTCTATTTGCAGCATTCTTGCCTATAATAAATTCAGACTTTTGAAGCCAACATAGCACCCAGCAGCTTCATTTCCAGCAATTCCGCAGGGAGGAATTTCTCATGAGCGTTCCTGTGCTGCTGCGCGTGGCCGCCGCCCTCCAGGGCTTCATTGCTGTCGGTATTGGCGTGTTCTGTTTCCCCGCTATTCGCAACCTGCGCATGGGCCGTGACATCCCCCTGGTTATGGGCTTTCCCGCTTACGGACGCGGCCCCTTCGAGCGCATCGGCCTCCCCACGACGATCCCGCTGCTGGTAGGCTTTCTCCTGGTCTGTATGCTTGAAGCCGTCGCCAGCGTTTTACTCTGGCAGGGACATGTGTCCGGTGCCCTGCTCAGCCTCGTGCTGCTGCCGCTGGGCGCGCTGTTCTGGTGGGGCTTTGCCCTGCCGATCCCGCCGATCTTCGCCCTCATCTGGACGCTGCTGATTCTGCTGAACTGGCAGGCCCTCCTGTAATTGGAGACCCGTCCGTAAACCAGCTTTCGCCAGCGGGTGCAATCTGTTTTTCTGTTAACCTCACCCCTAAATCCCCTCTCCAACGTGAAGAGGGGACTTTCCAGAGCCATCGTAAGCTGGGTTTCTCCCCCTCGCCGAAGCGGAGAGGGGGCCGGGGGGTGAGGTTAAAAGTCCACCATCCCCACGCATATCCCCATTTCTACCCCAACTGCTTGACATTCATTTCACACAGGCGTACCCTAGACTATGTATCCTAGACTGATCGGTCTAGGATGATCGGTCTAGAACAGTAAAGAGGCGTATGAACAGCAAGCAGGATGAGCGGCGCAGGGAGATTCTGGCGGCATCGCTCCAGACTTTCAGCGACAAGGGCTACGACAAAACCAGTATGGCAGACATCGTCCGCGTGACGGGCCTCAGCAAAGGCACGCTCTACTGGTATTTCAAGAACAAGCAGGAGCTTTATCTGGCGCTGATGGAATTCGTCATCGACCAGTTTTTCGAGGAATTCGACGGCATGTTCGAAGCCTCTCAGGCCCAGACGCCCTGGGAGGCGCTCAGCCAGATGTTTCGAGCCATTGACGACCTGCTCAGCCGGGACCCGAAAATCGGCTCGCTGACACTGGATTTCATGCTCCAGGGCCTGCACTACCCGGAGTTCCAGGCCAAATACGGACAATATTACGCGCGCTATATCGAAGTCCTGAGCACGATCATCCAGCGCGGCATCGACAGCGGCGAGTTTCGCCCGGTAGACGCGCGGGCCGCCGCTGCCACACTGATCGCCCTGGGTGATGGCATCATGCTCCAGGCCCTGGTACGCGACTATATCACGCTGGATTGGGAATGGCAGATCAGCAAGATCTTACAGGAGACCGAAAAGCTGTTCATGAAGGGTCTGCTCAAAGAGGAGTCTTCAGATGACGACTGAAACCATGATTGACATCGAGGCGGTCCGCCGGAGCTTTCGCAAGACGCTGGCCGTAGACGACATCAGCCTGGAGATCGAGCGCGGCGAATTGTTCGGCCTGGTCGGGCCAGATGGCGCGGGCAAATCCACGCTGCTGCGCATGATGGCCGCCGTGCTGAATCCCAGCGGGGGCCGCATTGCGGTGGATGGCTGCGACAGCGTGGCCGATGCTGAGGCGATCAAATCCATGATGGGCTATATGCCGCAGCGCTTCGGCCTGTACAGCGATCTCTCGGTGCAGGAGAACCTGCGCTTCGCCGCCGACATTTACGGCGTGACCGGCGCGGCGCTGGATCAGCGGCTGAGCGAACTCTACGCCTTCACCGAACTGGCCGAATTCAAGACCTTCCCGGCGGGACAGCTCAGCGGCGGCATGAAGAAGAAGCTGGCCCTGGCCTGCGCCCTCATCCACAAGCCTGCGCTGCTGCTGCTCGACGAGCCGACGACCGGCGTAGACCCGGTGGCCCGGCGCGGCTTCTGGGACCTGCTCTCCGGCCTGCACGAGCAGGGCACGACCACCGTCGTCAGCACGCCCTACATGGACGAGGCCGAGCGCTGCAACCGGGTCGCGCTGCTCTATCATGGGCGCGTGCTGGCCTGCGACACCCCGGCAGCGATCAAGGCGCAGATACCGGGCGATGTGCTGGCGCTGACCTCATCCGATAACCGGCACGCGGCAGACCTGCTGCGCGATCAACCGGCAGTGATTGATCTGCAAACCTACGGCCAGTTGTTGAACCTCATCGTCAAGGACCGTAATACGGCGCGTCCCCAGCTTCAGGCGCTGCTCGAAGGCGGGGGCATCCAGGTGCAGCATCTGGAGGACGCGCCCATGCGCATGGAGGAGGCCTTCATCTATCTCGTTAATCATGCCGAGGGGGTATCCTGATGAATTTTCGCCATATGATCGCGCTGGCGCGCAAGGAGTTCCTGCACATCCTGCGGGACCCCGGCACCCTGCTGCTCGTCACCGTCGGCCCCATCTTCCTGATGGTTTCCTTTACCTATATGCTGACCTCCGAGGTCAAGGACGCGCCGGTCGCCATCATCGACCACGCGCAGAACGAGGCCAGCGCCGGGCTGATCGACCAGATTGAGGCCGATCCCGTCACCCGTGTCGCCGCGACTTACGACACGCTGGACGCGGCAGACCCGGCCTTCACGCGGGGCGACATCATCGCGGCGGTCGAGATCCCGGCCAATTACGGCCAGTTTACGCTGCTGGGACCCGTACCGACCATCCACATTACGATTGACGGCACCGAACCCAACTCCGCCGCAAAGGTGCTGGAATCGGTCTACACCATCGCCGACCAGCAGAACCGGGATCTGGCGAGCAGTGTCATGGGCCAGTTCGGCCTGGATCAGTCGCTGCTGCAAGAGCCAATCAAGGTTCGACACGACGACCCTGTACAACCCCGATCTGCGCAGCATCGTCGATTTCTATCCCGGCCTGATGGGCATGATGCTCACGCTCCCGGCGCTGGCGCTGGCGCTGTCCCTGGCCCGCGAGGCCGAAAACGGCACGCTGGAGCAGTTGGTCGCCAGCCCGGTCGATAAGCGCGCCCTGCTCATGGGCAAAATGCTGCCCTATCTGGTCTTTGGCATGATCGACGTGATCGTCCTGCTCATCATGGGACAGGTCGCCTATCAGGTGCCCTTCAGAGGCTCGCTGCCGGAGTATTTGCTGGTGGCGCTGCTGTTCAACATGGCGAACCTGGGCCTGGCGCTGCTGATCGCCGTCTTCGTGCGCAGCCAGCAGGTGGCGATGGTGGTGGCGATCCTGATCTACTTCGTGCCGCCCTTCTTCCTCTCCGGCATGTTCTTCCCGGCGGAAGCCATGCCCGCGATTGTCCAGTTGGAGATGATCGAGTTTCCCTCGTCGCATTACGTCGCCCTGGCGAAGGCTATCTTCCTGCAAGGCACCTCCATCACGCATATGCTCTTTGATCTGCTGATCCTGGCGGTACTGGCGCTGGAGTTGTTCGAGATCGCGGCCTTTGCCTTCCGCAAGAAGATCATCGTCACCTTTGCCTTACCGAAGTTTCTGCGGCACCAGTCAAACACGCCCGCGCCGAGCAGCATGGAAAGGAAGGCGACCCGATGAAAGCCAGCCTGATGCGCACTCTCGACATTGCCTGGAAGGAACTGCTGCACATGCGCAAGGACCGCGTGATGCTGCCCTTCCTGGTGATCGGCTTCCTCTTCGAACTGGCCTTCGTGGCCTGGGCGACCTCGCAGCCGATTGACAACCTGAGCCTGTCGGTCGTCGATCTGGATCACTCGGATCAGAGCGCGGCCCTGATCGCGGCGCTGGATGCCACCGATACGCTCACGCTGCGCCACAGCTTTGACGACGAAGCCTCGGCGGTGGCCGCGATGGACCAGATCAGCACGCTGCTTCAGCCCGACGCCAACACCGTGATGGCGCTGGTGATCCCGGCAGGTTTCGGCCAGAGCCTGACGGCGGGCGAGCAGCCGGAAGTGAAGATGATCCTCAACGGCGCGGAGTCGATTGCGGCGCAGGAAGCCCAGCGCGTGGCCCAGCAGACGATCCTGGAACAGGGGATGCGCGTGCGTTTCAACATGGAACCGGCGGATTACGCCGACCAACTGCCGCAGGTCACGGTCAAGTACAACGAGAACCTGGAGCGAAGCTGGTACACCCTGCCCGGCGAAGCGGCGCTGATCTTCTACATGGTGACGATGGTGCTGGCGGCCCTGGCGATCTCGCGCGAGCGCGAACAGGGCACCTACGAGCAGCTTCGGGTGATGCCCTTCCGCGCCTATGAGGTCATTCTGGGCAAGGCGCTCAGCCCGATGCTGGTCGGCTACGTGCTGTTCCTGCTCGTCCTGGGCCTGATGACCATCGTCTTCGGCGTGCCGCTGCGTGGGTCGCTGCCGCTGCTGATGCTGCTGGCGCTGGTCTATCTGGTGGCCGAGATGGGCAAAGGCGTCCTGCTGAGCATGGTCGCCCGGACGCAGTTGCAGGCCGTGCTGCTGGTCTTCGTGCTGGTCATGATGGACCTGATCTTCAGCGGCTATGCCGTCGCCGTCGATACCATGCCGCAGATCGTCCAGACACTGTCCAATTTCATCCCCATCCGGCACTGGCTGCTCATCATGCGCAGCATCATGCTCAAGAGCGCCGGGCTGGACGTGCTCTGGCCCCACGTGCTGGCGCTGATCGCCCTGGGGACCGTCATCATCAGCTTTACCGCCTGGCAGTACCGCCGCAGCGTGAGTTAAGGAGATTCATCATGCCAGCCATTTCTGTAGACAAACTCGTCGCGTCGCTTTGGCAGCTTCACCGCCGTCAAGGGCATCAGCTTCGAGGTGCCGGAAGGCCAGGTCTTCGGCTTCCTGGGGCCGAACGGCTCCGGCAAAACCACGACCATCCGTATGCTGCTCGGCCTGCTCGACCCCACCGAGGGCACGGCCACTGTGCTGGGCCAGGACATTCGCCGTTCGGGCAACAGTCTGCGCGCGCAATCTCGGCTACATGTCGCAGAAGTTCTCGCTCTACCGCGACTTGACCGTGATGGAGAACCTGCGCTTCTTTGGCCGGGGCTACGGCCTCAACGGCCCCCTGCTGCGCCAGCGCATCGACGAGATGATCGCGCTGATCGGTCTGCAAGGCCAGGAACACACGCCGACCAAGGACCTGTCGGGCGGCTGGGCACAGCGGCTGGCACTGGGGGCGGCCATCCTGCACAAGCCGCGCCTCATCTTTCTGGATGAGCCGACCGCCGGGGTGGACCCCATCTCGCGCCGCGCCTTCTGGGACCTGCTCTATACCCTGACTCAGGACGGCGTGACGGTCTTCGTGACCACGCACTATATGGACGAGGCCGAACACTGCGAGAACCTGGCCTTCATCTACTTTGGCGACATCATCGCCAGAGGCACGCCGCAGGCCATCATTCACGAGGCGCTGCCGGATTACGTGCTGGCGATTGAATCGCCGGATCCGGTCGAGACGATGCAGGCGGTCCAACGCATGAAGGCCAGCGGGGCATTGGATGCGCAGGGAGTCTCCCTGTTTGGCGCGGAGGTGCATGTCAACGTGCAGGACATCGACGCGGCCAAGGCGCTGCTGAGCCAGCAGGGGATGAAGCAGGCGATTCATGTGCAATCGCCCTCGCTGGAAGACGCCTTCATCGGCCTGGTCGAGGAATCCGACGGGCACTGAAGAAGATGATAGTGAATGGCACACTTGAGGAAGCTCCAAATTTGAACATAGCCTAAGACCCGACATTGGTTCTTGTTCATAGTCGGAGCATTGGATTAGGAATGCGGAACATGACCCTTCAGCATAACGCCGGTGAAAAAGACTTTTCGACCAACCATGCAACCTACTTATTGACTTGGAATCCTCGCAAGTACGATTGGGAGAATTTCCAAGACGACTGGGAAGATGTCTACTTCGGCAATCGTCCATTGTTTGAATGGAGTTGTGGCAACACTCGCAAAATCCGTGTTGGGGATCGAATTTTCCTGATGCGTCTTGGATGGCGAGAGAGGATTACTGGGATTGTCGCTTCAGGATGGATCACGGGCGAACCGAAGAACGATCAACATTGGGAAGACCCTGAAGGTAGCGCGCTATATGTTCAGTTCGAACCCGACGTCTTGCTGAACCCCGAAATTGATAAATTGCTCAATCCGAAGTTAGTCTCACAGAATTTTAACTGGCATCCCCAACGGGCTGGCGTCACAATTCCAACGGAAATTGCGATTCATCTTGAACAGATATGGCAGCAGCATGTTCATAAAACTGGCTTTCATGACGAGCCAACCACCCAGAGCATAAAAGGACGCAACACTTATACGGAAGGTGACAAGAAACTGGTCACTAGCTATCGCTATGAGCGTGATCCTCAAGCACGAGAAGAGTGTATCCGCCAGTACGGGACACTTTGTGCGGTATGTGGTTTCGATTTTGGCGAGATTTATGGCGACATCGGTGAGGGTTTCATTCACGTCCATCATCTCACACCAATCGCCAGGCACGAAACGGAATATGTCATTGATCCTGTTAAGGATATGCGCCCCGTATGCCCAAATTGTCACGCAATGCTGCACCGGAGGAGTCCACCCTATTCGATTGAAGAGTTACAATATATCCGAAAGGAAGCATCAGAAACTTCCTCCCACTGACACGATCCCTCACCTGATGACGCTGCACAGAGCCACAGCCCGGTTCAACCGACTACCCGCAGAGGCGAGGCTCACCTCGCCGTTTTGTCTCCCCCTCGCCATGTATGGAGAGGGGGATGGGGGGTGAGGTAAATCACACAAAATCCATCACCACACCCCCATGCCGCCGGGCCGCCCACAAACTCAGCGCCGTCGCCATCACCGTGTCGTCGTGCCCGCCGCCTGGCGCGCTGTACGCCCACCCATAGCGCATCGAGTGCATCGCATAAGCCATCAACTCGTGCTTCAGCACATCGTCATCCAGCAGCGCCACGTCTTCTCGCTCCATCGCCAGCGCCAGATGCTCGATGAGCGGCCCCTTACTTTTAGCCGAGGTCACAAAGGGACGCACCGGCAGCCCCTCCGCCTGAAGCGCTTCAATGTTCACACTCCCCACACTGTTCTCTTCTGCCAGGATGATCGCGGGCCGAAATCGCTCATACAACGCCATCAACCGCCCACGCTGGATACCCCATCCGATCTGCTTAAACCGCTCCAGCCACAACTGGCGGCCATCCTGCGACATCACCGAAATGGCCGTAAAGTCATTGTCCTTCCCCCAATCCACCCCGAAATAGCACGCCCCCGTAAATCCCCCACTCACGTAGGGGCGCAGCCTGCTGCGCCCGCCTGCCAAATCATCGCCATCCCTGGCCTCGTCTTGCTCCCCGCTCCAAAATGGAGAGGGACCGTGGCTGAGGTAAGGTTTTAGCTGGCAAACCTTCTCCACATTGCGGAACACCACCCCGCCATCGTCCAGGAACTCCGCCAGATACTCCTGTCTGAAAAAGCGTTCGGGCATTCCCTGCCGTGCCGCCTCGATCTCTGCCGCCCGCATTTGCGGATTCGCCGCCGTAGGGAAGCGCCAGCTTCGCCACTCGCTCTGTGTTTCATCTAGGCCCTGCAAATACAACTGCCAGAACCAGTTCCGCCCGCGCGGCGTACTGCAAAACAAGGCACCACCACTGCTGTCTGTCAGCAGTGGACGGATCGCCCCGTGCCAGGTCTCTGCCGAATCAAACAGCGCCGCCTCATCCATCACCACGTAATGATAGGTCCGTCCACGCACCATTTCACCGGCCTCGTTCGCCAGCGACCAGCATTCAAACACCCCGCCCGAATACAATGCCATCCGCCAGTCCTTCTCGTTGCTGCTGTAAATCAACGGCCTCAGAATCCGTTTGATCTCGCGCCACACTTCCGCGCCCATCCGGTAGGTCGGCGCAAAATAAGCCACGCTCTCACCATCCAGCAAGCGCTCACACAGCATATCCACCGCCACCGTCGTTTTCCCAAAGCGCCGACCGCAAACCAGCACCTTGAAACGCGCTCCTAAATCGACAATCTCTTGCTGCGCCTCATGCAGCCGCGCCAGTTTGATTTCCAGCAACTTCGCTTATCCTTTGTCTATCTGGGTTAAAATCTTTTTACTTATCACCTCGCACCACTCGCACCACCATTTCTGCTTCGTCGCTTGCTTCAATTCGGCTCACAGGTTCCGTATGGCTGTACAACCACTTCACCACAGCCGCCCATTCACTGATACTGTTAGCTTCAAGCCGCTTCCCCATCAGCCACACTTCACCGCTGATAGCAAACTGCCACACAGCTTTCGCCAGTGCCTCCCGCGCCGTCATCGATTCCCCGCCAACAACAATGAGTTCCTCGCCTTGCACACGCAGCATTTCCGTCAAGACGCGGCTTTTGGGGGGTCGCCCTCTAGGATTCCCGCTTTGTCCAGGCTTCCAGTAGCTGCTGTTCGTAATGTCTTTCGTCATACTTCCTGTTATTCCCTGTTTATCACGAACATATGTTCTATAATTTACAGCTCTTTTCATTCGCTTTGGTGAGCGTATGTCTCCTATACTGAAACATAAGTAGAAGATGAGAATCACCGCCGACCTGTCATTTTGACGCCCTCCGCTGCGACGTTTGGATAGAACGGCGATAATCTATCCAGAGGAGTGCATCATGAACGCAGGCGTCAACACCATCATCTATCCGGTCAAGGATCTCGCCCAGGCGAAGGCCCGCTTCACCGCCCTGTTGGGGATCGAACCCTATGCCAATTCCGCCTATTATGTAGGCTTCAAGGTCAACGGGCAGGACATCGGCCTGGACCCCAACGGCCACACGGACGGGATGACGG
Organism: uncultured Chloroflexia bacterium; assembly: GCA_963772595.1. Lineage (GTDB taxonomy): Bacteria > Chloroflexota > Anaerolineae > Aggregatilineales > Phototrophicaceae > CAVYXZ01. The sequence goes on from CAVYXZ010000009.1 coordinate 310,131, forward strand.
CCTACTATCAGGTGGACGACATTCAGGCCACGCTGCAAGCGCTGCTGGACGGCGGCGCACAGACCCTGCAAGCGGTCAAAGATGTGGGCGGCGGCCTGCTGATCGCGTCGGTCAAGGATGCCGATGGCAACATCATCGGCCTGCGCCAACTGCCCCACTAAGCGCTGAGTGCCGGGTGCTGAGTTAGCCCTCGCTGGCACTTTTCCATAATGGCGAGGGGTGAAAACCAGCCCTCGACCCTCTTTGAAGTCCCCTCTCCACATTGGAGAGGGGATTTAGGGGTGAGGTTACCAAAATCCCAATACAGCTATAAGGAGACGAAACGATGAAATATCTGCTGCTGATGTTCACGGATGAGTCACTGGTGCCCGAAGACACCTCTGCACTCTATCAGCCCTGGATCGATTTCATGCAGGAAGCCAACGCCGCCGGGGTCATGAAGGCGAATCACGGCGTTGCGCCGGGCCTCAGTGCCACCACGCTGCGCGTCCGCGAGGGCAAATCGCTGATTACCGACGGCCCCTTCGCCGAAACGCACGAGCAGTTGGGCGGCTTCTCGCTGATCGAATGCGAGAACCTCGACGAAGCGATCCGCTGGGCGGAGAAGATTCCCACCGCCCAATACGGCTCGATTGAAATCCGGCCCCTGTGGTCGCCGGATCAATAAGCCGGGATGAGCGCAGCAGCCCGGATCGAGGCGACCTTCCGCGAAGAGCATGGACGGGTGCTGGCGGCGCTCATCAGCCAGCTCGGCGATTTCACGCTGGCGGAAGACGCGCTGCAAGATGCGCTGGTTCAGGCGCTGGAACGCTGGGAAATTGACGGCGTGCCGCGTAACCCTGGCGCGTGGCTGACCACGGTCGCCAAACGCCGGGCCATCGACCGGCTGCGACGCACTGCCACGCAGGAACGCAGCGCCGCGATCCTGGACCCCCCTGTTGACGACGATGAGGATGACGAGATGGAGTCGATCCCGGACGAGCGGCTGAAGCTCATGTTCACCTGCTGCCATCCGGCGCTGGCGCTGGAAGCTCAGGTCGCGCTGACGCTGCATACGCTCAGCGGCCTGTCCACGCCGGAGATTGCGCGGGCCTTCCTCGTGACCGAGCCGACAATGGCGCAGCGCCTGGCACGGGCGCGCAAGAAAATCCGCCAGGCGGGCATTCCCTACCGCGTGCCCCCGGCGGAGCTGCTGCCGCAGCGGCTCGATGCGCTGCTGGCGGTCCTCTACCTGATCTTCAACGAGGGCTACGTCGCCACCGGCGGCGAGACCCTGACTCGCGGCGACCTCTGCGCCGAGGCGATCCGTCTGGGCCGGGTGCTGGTCGATCTGATGCCGGAGAGCGCGGAAGCACGCGGCCTGCTGGCGCTGATGCTGCTGCACGATTCGCGGCGCGTGGCCCGGCTGGATGCGGCGGGCGATCTGGTGCTGCTGGAAGATCAGGATCGGACGCGCTGGGATCACGCGAAAATCGACGAGGGGACGGCGGTGCTGGATTCGGCCCTGGCCCTCTATGATCCCGGTCCCTACCAGGTGCAGGCAGCCATCAGCGCGCTGCACGCCGAAGCGGCCACGCCGGAGGACACCGACTGGCGGCAGATCGCGGCGCTGTATAATACGCTGGCGCGGATGCTGCCCTCGCCGGTGGTCGAGATCAACCGGGCGGTGGCGGTGGCGATGGCGCAGGGTCCGGCGGCGGGGCTGGCGCTGCTGTATCGCATCGACGGCGTCGAGGATTATTATCCCTACCACGCGGCCCGCGCGGATCTGCTGCGGCGGAGCAATCAGCGTGAAGCGGCGGCGGATGCCTATGAACGGGCGCTCGAAGGCTGCGGCAACCCGGCTGAACGGGCTTATCTCCAGCGGCGGCTGAACGAACTACAGAAAGGATAGAGGATGACCTCCTGGAAAGACTTTGCGCAGCAGGCTCCGGCTCTGGCGGCCTTTGGCGCGGCACGTTTTAGCAGCGGCGTGGCCTATCTCGGGACGCTGCGTGCGGATGGCGGCCCGCGGGTGCATCCGGTGACGCCGATCATGGGCGAGCAGCTCTTCCTGTTCATGGAACCGACCTCGCCCAAAGGCAAGGATCTGCTGCGCGATCCACGCTACACGCTGCACTGCGCGGTGGCCGATTCCGAGGGCGGCGCGGGCGAATTCTATGTGCGCGGGCGTGCTGCTCTGACGGACGATCCGGTCCTGCGGGCAGCGGCAGTGCAGGCCGCTTCCTATGACCCGGCGGAGCGCTACATCCTCTTCGTGCTGAGCGTCGAGTACGCCTTCATGAATACCTACGGCGGCGAGGATCCTGGCCCGAAGCGCTGGCAAGCAAAGGACTCACAATGAGCTACACGATAGAACCGATTGGCGTGGTTCGCTCGACCTTGACCCGCCGTGAGGATGCCCCGCGTCAGGGTGAACAGGGTGCGCCGGAAGCCTGGCTGGAGATCAATCCGCAGGTGGCGGCGGGTCTGCTGGGCGTCGAAGTCGGCAATGAACTGATGCTGCTGACCTGGCTGCACCTCTCAGATCGCAGCATCTTGCAAGGGCATCCGCATGGCGACCCGGAGCGTCCGCTGCGCGGCGTCTTTTCCACCCGTTCGCCCAACCGCCCCAACCCGATTGGCCTGCACCGCGTGACCGTACTGGAGATTACCGGCAGCAAACTGCGCGTGACTCCGCTGGAGGCCATCGACGGCACGCCGATTGTCGATCTCAAAATTGTGCTGAAGTGGTCAGAGTCGTGGGAGCGGTGAGTTGTGGATCAGCATTTATTCTTCTGCCTGCCATTGCCCCAACCAGTGGGCTGCTGAAAAACCATTCCGTACCGCATTGAACAGACGCTCATCGGCAGTCCAGAAATCACAGGACAGACGCTCCGCTAGGGCCAGATACTGTGCATCATAAGCGGTTGGTTGATCCAGTTCACTTGCCAGGGCATAAGCACGTTTAACGAGCGTCTCATCAAAATGCAGTTCGACTGGATAGCGCAGGACTGTATCCAACGCCACCTGTGCCTGTTCGGATGTAGCTAATTTGCGATAAACCCATTTACGCGCTACAGCGACGAGTTCGTAGTAGAGAAGCGTAGGAGCTGCAATCTGAATTTCCTGAGCTGTAAGGCTTTTGACAAGCCCTCTGGCTTGCAGCGTATAAGTCTCAATCTGAACGGTCGCTAGCAGAGTCCCTGAATCCAATACTGCGTAGGATGTCGGCATCACGCTCCTCTCGGACTTCGTTCACCAGCTCGCTGGTAGAAGGCATGTGTCCATAAGCATCGGGACGCAGGGTAATCTGGACTGCCTCAATCTCGGCAAACCAGGCGTCATAGTCAAATGCGGTTTGGTCGGCCTCTTCTGTCGCCCGGTCGATTTGCGCACGCACTCGCTGCTGGGCGTCTTTATCCAATTGGCGGAACTTTTCGATGATCTCACGTTCCACAGTGCTCATCATAATTCTTCCTTGCTCACAACTTGATCCTATTGTACATGAACTTTACACGCCACCATCAACGGTGCAGCGCTATAATGACATGGCATTAATCTGAGACGCCCTCGACCATGCCTGCTTCGACACTGGACTGCTTCATTCCATCTGATCGCTCCGCTCAGTTCTCAGAACCCGGCAGAGGCACCTACATCCTCATCCTGCACCTGGAAAACTCGTCACGCCTGCGCATTGGCAGGCTGGGCACCTTCGACTTCCCGGCGGGGTATTACGCCTATGTGGGCAGCGCCTTCGGTCCCGGCGGCTTACGCGGCAGATTGAGTCACCATCTGGCCCCGGTCAAAAAGGCCCACTGGCACATCGACTATCTGCGGCAGGCGGCGGTCCCGCGTGAGGTCTGGTACACGGTCAGCGAAACGGTCTACGAGCATGACTGGGCGGCGCGGCTGCAAGCCCTGCCGGGCGCACAGGTTCCAGCACCCCGTTTCGGCGCGTCCGACTGCCACTGCACAACGCATCTGATTCACTTGCCAGAATATCCGGGTGCTCGGAAGTTCCACGACTGGTTTATAATGAAACAAAGTAATTGAAAGGTCCGATGGATGAGCCAGCCGCCGCTTGAACTGCAAATCCCACCTGAGATTTACGAGCGTGCCCGGCAGATTGCCAGGGACAGTAATCGCTCGGTTGAATCCGTACTGCTGGATGGGTTGAGCCTGCTGTTTGGCGCGCTGCCGGACATGGGCCTGTCCCCCGATGATCTCAAAGACTACAGCGATGAGCAGTTATGGGCCATCGTGTATCAGCGTCTGGCCTGGCCCCAGGATACCCGGCTGCGCGAGCTGGTGGCTTTAGGCAAACAGGGCCAGATCAGCCCCGACGAAGCGACTGAAATGGAGTCCTTGATTGGTCTGGTCGATCATCAGATGCTGCTGCGCTCGGAGGCGCTGCTGCTGTTGAAACAGCGCGGCCATGACGTTGAGAAGCAGCTTAAGCTCGGCGCATAATGCCCCATATTTCCGATAGTCTGCGCGAGCAGGTCGAGGAACGGGCGCGCGGGCGCTGTGAATACTGTCAGACTCAGCAAGCCATTGTCGTCTCCATGGAAATCGATCACATTGTTCCAGAGTCCGCTCGTGGAGAGACCACGCTGGATAATTTATGTCTGGCCTGCATCGGCTGCAATGGTTTCAAACGCGATTATCTGACCGGCATTGATCCTGACACAGCGCAGGTGACTCCGCTGTTCCATCCCCGAAGGCAGCTCTGGCGCGATCATTTCCAATGGAGCGGCGACGGCACACAGCTAATCGGCCTGACGGCCATCGGGCGAGCGACGATTCATCGTCTGCGTATAAACCGGGAAGCGGTAGTGAAGGCCAGACAACGCTGGGTCGCGGCTGGTTGGCATCCACCCCAAGATCAGGACTGATTGGCGGGACCGCAGGACTGCCGGATTCATCTCAGGCGGACTTAGGCAAAGGCTGATGAGGAGGGTACAATCGCGGGTCTTAGTCAGAATAGATTGAGTGACTTATGGCCTCCCCCATTACGATTCAAGATGTCGTCCCCATTCTGACCCAGCCGGGCGGCTCACGCCTGCTGATCGTCAAAGTTGTCACCTCCGAGCCGGGTCTCTACGGCCTGGGCTGCGCCACCTTCACCCAGCGCATTTTCGCTGTAGAGGCGGCGATTGAACACCATCTCAAGCCTTTCGTCATCGGGCGCGAGGTGGACCGCATCGAAGAACTGTGGAACATGATGATGGTGCATGGCTACTGGCGCAACGGGCCGGTGCTGAACAACGCCATCTCCGGCATCGACCAGGCCCTGTGGGACATCAAGGGCAAACGCGCCGGGATGCCGGTCTACCAGCTTCTGGGCGGCAAATCGCGCGAGGCGGCAGCGGTCTATGTTCATGCCGATGGCAAGGAGCCGCAGGAAGTGGCGGAGCGTGTGCGCCAGTTTATGGCGCAGGGCTTCCGCTACATCCGCGTGCAGATGGGCGGCTACGGCGGCAAAAGCAACAAGATGGTCAAGCCGGAGAACGCGCCCGATGGCGCTTACTTCGACCCGCGCGCTTACTGCCGCAACATGCTCAAGATGATCGACTTCGTGCGCAGTGAAGTGGGCGACGAGGTCGAACTGCTGCACGACATTCACGAGCGCCTCAGCCCGATGGATACGCTGCAATTCGCCAAAGATGTCGAGCCGTACAAGCTCTTCTTCCTGGAGGACGCGCTCGCGCCGGAGGACATCGCCTGGTTCCGCACGATTCGCGCAGCAGTGCGCCACGCCGCTGGCGATGGGCGAGTTGTTCAACAGCCCGCACGAATGGACCCCGCTGATTAGCGAGCGCCTGATCGACTTCATGCGGATGCACGTCAGCCAGATGGGCGGCATCACCCCGGCGCGCAATGCGGCCATCCTGGGGCAGGTCTTCGGCGTGCGCACGGCCTGGCACGGCCCCGGCGATACCTCCCCGGTCGGCCACGCGGCCAATCTGCATCTGGACCTGTGGGCACCGAATTTCGGCATTCAGGAATGGTACCGCCCGTCGGAACTGGATTACGCCATGTTCCCTGGCCTGCCGGTGGTGCGCGAGGGCTATCTCTACCCGAACGAGCAGCCCGGCCTGGGCATCGACATTGACGAGACACTGGCCGCGCAGTATCCCTGCGGCGATCTGGTCGAGCAGTGGACGCAGACGCGCCTGCCCGATGGCAGCCCGGCCCGGCCCTGATGCAGCCATAACCGCCTGGACTGCTGTTCAGGCGGATTTCTTCGCCCACAAGGAGCCGGATGATGAACCTTCACGAATCTGACTATATCGCCGCCAATTTCCGTTTTAATAGCGGCGAGGTCCTGCCTGAACTGCGGCTGCATTATCGCACGCTGGGCCAGCCGCGACGCGACGACTCTGGCGTGGTGCGCAACGCCGTCCTGGTGATGCATGGCACAGGCGGGTCTGGCGAGCCGTTCCTGGGCGAGAACTTCGCCGGGGTGCTTTTCGGACCGGGCCAGCTATTGGATGCCGAACGCTACTACATCATCCTGACCGACGCCATCGGGCACGGTCAATCCAGCAAGCCCAGCGACGGCCTGCACGCGAAGTTTCCGCAATACGGCTACCGTGACATGGTCCGGGCACAGCATCTGCTGCTGACCGAGGAACTGGGCGTGAATCATCTGCGGCTGGTCACGGGCACCTCGATGGGTGGGATGCACACCTGGCTGTGGGGCGAGACCTACCCGGATTTCATGGACGCGCTCATGCCGCTGGCGAGCCTCCCGGCAGAGATCGCCGGACGCAATCGCATGACGCGCCGCATGGTGATCGACGCTATCCGCAATGACCCGGACTGGCAGGATGGCGAGTACACGACTCAGCCGCGCGGGCTGATGGCTGCCGTCAACGTGCTGATCTTCATGGTGAGCTGCCCGCTGCAATGGCAGAAAGAGGCCCCGACGGGTGAAGCCGCTGATGCGCTGCTGGCCCAGAAGACCCGCGACTACCTGATTAACCGGGACGCCAACGACATGCTCTACGCCTTCGACGCCTCGCGCGATTACACGCCCTTCGCCGACCTGGGCAAGATCCGCGCGCCGCTGCTGGCGATCAACTCGGCGGACGATCAGGTCAACCCGCCGGAACTGGGCCTGATGGAAGCGGGAATCGAGAAAGTCAAAAACGGGCGCTACGTCCTGCTGCCCATCAGCGACGAAACGCGCGGGCATGGCACGCACTCGCTCCCGGCCCTGTGGCAGCATCATCTGGCGGAACTGCTGGCGACCAGCGAAGGCTCATGAGGCCTATTCTAGTCACGGGCATGTCGGGAGCCGGCAAATTGAGCCTTATCGATCAAATCAGGAATCTGCTGAAAACGCGCTGTTTTCAGGATAATGCGTGGACAAACATGAGCCATAACTTTCGGCGATGCTGGAAACGTGGGAAGATATGCGCACGCAACAAACACTCAAAAGGCTCAATAGAGGATTCATGGACGATTTAGCACAAACTCAAGCAAATGTTCCTCCTATCCTGCGTATCGCAGCGGGTGAAGATCGATTTGGCGAAGATCGCGGCCTTGGTGTTAGTTATATTGGCTTCAAGGTGGCTTCACAGGACAGCCGCGACATATTGGTGCTGGAGAACACTTTTCACCAGAAAGGCGGCCCTGCACGCCACTTGCACCACGATGTGGATGAATGGTTCTACTGTGTTGAAGGTGAATTTATCATTGAAGTAGGACAGGAAAGACTGCCACTTCACGCTGGTGATTCACTCTTTGCACCGCGAAAAATTCCGCATGTCTGGGCTTATATCGGTGACACAACGGGCAGAATGCTGGTTACGTTTTCACCTGCGGGCCAGATGGAAGCATTTTTCCGTGAAGTTACGAAAGCCAATGCAATGCCCCCCCAAGACCCGGAACTATGGCGTGCTCATGGCATGGAACTGCTTGGCCCACCGCTTGCTATTGAGTGATCCCAAGTGAGAAGATGAGATGGCAGCCAACCTGTGCGGTTGGTGCAGGCGTAATTCGTCTCTAAACGAACCAGGCGCCGCCGTTGATCTCGGCCACCTGCCCCGTGACCCAGGCCCCCAGGTCGGAGACGAAATAGAGCACTGCCCCGGCTACGTCATCCGGCACCCCGGCGCGCTTGAGCGGGATCGAATTGATGATGCCTGCGTAGTTTTCGACGCCGGTAAAGGTCTCGTGGAAGGGCGTATCGACAATGAAGCCGGGGGCCAGCGCATTGACCGTGATATTGCGCGGCGCGAGTTCCTTCGCCATGCCACGAGTGAAGCCGATCACCCCGGCCTTCGAGGCGGCATAAGCCACCGCGCCATTGCCGCCGCCGTTGCGCCCCGCCAATGAGGACATGTTAACGATCCGCCCGCCATCCGGCATGTAGGCCAGCGCCGCGCGGGTGCAGTAGAAGGCGCTCGACAGGTTCACGTCGATCACCTGATGCCAGAACTCGTCGGTCATGTCATGCACGAGCTGCCGCCCGATCAGATGCCCGGCGTTGTTGACCAGGATGTCGATGCTGCCGCCCAGCGCCTCCGCCGCCAGTGTGGTGACGGCGTTTACAGCATCGCTCTTGGTCGCATCCAGTTGGAAGGCGTAGGCATCGCCGCCCGCCGCCAGAATCTGCTCGACCGTTTCCATCGCCTCAGCCTCATGCGAGTAGTAGGTCAGCGCGATCTTCGCGCCGCAGTCGGCCAGCCGCTGCGAGATCGCCCCGCCGATGCCCAGGTTGCCGCCTGTGACCAGCGCTGTCTTGCCTGTGAGTTGGATGTCCATTGTGTCGGTGTCCTTTCGTGTTCGTTACCGAAAAACAGGCACAGCAGGTCGTGCCCCTACGCTCGTGGGGACATACGCGCCGTGTCCCCACGAAAAAAGCATGATTAAGGCCTATTTGCCAAACCGTGCCGCGAATTCCTCGGCAGTGATGCCAAAGCAGAAAATGTCCCAGAACTGCCCCTGCGTGTAACGCATCCGCCGCAGCCGTCCTTCCTGCTGGAAGCCGAGCGATTGGTGCAGGGCAAGCGAGCCTGCATTGTACTCGAAGACCTCGACGGTGCATTTCTGATAGCGCCGTTCCTCGAACATGTAGCGCAGTAGCAGCCGGACCACCTCCGACGCATAGCCCTTACGCTGCTGCTCGGGCTGGACGAAGATGCCATACATGAAGGTCCCGCAGCGCAGGTCACAGTGATGCGTGCTGATCCCGCCGACCGCTTCCCCGGCCAGGGTCTCCACGAAGCAGAAGAATTCGTCCTTGTCCGGCTTCTTGAGCGCTGCTTCCTCAGTATCTTTCTGCTCTGCGGCGCGCGACTTGGGAACGGGGACAAGATACAGGTTGCGTGCCCCCTCGCTGTCCAGGTTCCATTCAAAAAAAGCGCTCCAATCGTCCGGCTCCACAGCCCGCAGCCGCAGCCGTTCCGTCTGCCAGAAATTGCTCATCCGGTCTCCTTAGTCGCTCTCATGCCACAATTCGCGCAGCGCGTGTGCGGCCATCTTCGGACGCCGGTCACGGGTGAAGACGCCCTTGAAGTTCATGCTGGCCGTGCGGATCACGCCCTGTGAAGTCTTGAAGTCGCAGAGGTTCCAGACGTGCTGGCCGACGATATAGGGCTTGGTGTTGAACATGGCGATGGTCTTCGTCAGGAACTCGACCTGATATTCCTCGCTGAACATCTCCGACGGTTCGCTGTGCCAGCCGGGCAGCGTATCCGCGCCGAATTCGGCCACGATGATCGGCTTGCCAAATTTGGCGTGGGTGGCGTCCAGTTCCTGTTCCGAGGCCGCCAGTCCTTCCTCCAGCCTGCCAGAGAATACGTACCAGCCGTAGTAACGGTTCATGCACAGCACATCGACAAACTCGAAGGTCGGTTCCTCCGGCCCAGGAGTCATCAGCATGTTGACTACCGTCGCCGGGCGAGTCGGGTCGAGCTGCTTGGTCAGGTCGTAGAGGCCGCGGAAGAAGGGTCCGGCTTTGGGGTCATTATTGCTTGGCTCGTTGGCGAGGCTCCACATAATCACGCTGGGGTGATTCTTATCGCGGGCGATCAACTCGCGCATGTAGTCGTGGCACAGCGCCGAGCGGCGTTCCAGACCCAGCTCGGCAAAGTGCAGGCCCACCGCCGGAATCTCGTCGATGACCATGAAGCCGAGCCGGTCGGCCAGGTCCATCATCTGCTCAGAGTAGGGATAATGGCTGGTGCGGAAGGAGTTGGCGCCGATCCAGCGCATCAGGTCATAGTCCTTGATGACCACCGGAGCCAGATAGCCGCGTCCGGCCACCGGGAAATCCTCATGGCGGCCAAAACCGGTCAGCTTGATCGGCTGGCCGTTGAGCAGCAGTTGATCGCCTTCGACGGTGATGGTACGGATGCCGATGGGCAGCGTGTAGCGGTCCAGCACCCTGCTGCCGTCCAGCAGTTCGACCCTCAGATCGTAGAGATTGGGCGAGTCGGGCGACCACAGCGCCGCGTTCTCGACCGTCAGCGTGGTCTCCTCGCCGTCGAAGGTCTCCGTCAGCGCCGCGTCATGCCCGCTGAGCGAAGCGCGCAGAGTTGTCCCGGCGGGTCGTTCCACCTGCACGCGGACCCTGCCCTGGCTGCCGTCGATGTCCGTGGTGACCGTGATGTCCTGGATCGCCTGCTGCGGCAGGGCATAGAGCAGCACCGGGCGCTGAATGCCGCAGAAGGGGAAGAAATCGAAGGCGGCGGCGGGCTGATTGCGCATGAAACCAGCGTAGCCGCTCTTTGGATCGGGCGGGATATTGCCCGGCGGCACCCGATCGGGGGCCAGTTCGCCATCGACGCGCACCACCAGCAGATTCTCGCCCGGCTGAAGCTGCCCGCTGATCTCGAACTCAAAGGGTAGATGCCCGCCTTCGTGCTGGCCGAGCCGCTGCCCGTTCAGCCAGACCTCCGCCAGATAATTGACCGAGCCGAAGCGGACGAAGATTCGCTGATTCTCCCAGCCCCAGGGGACCTGAAAGCGCGTCTGGTACCAGGCGATGCCGAGATAATCGCGCAGTGCGTTGACCTGATCGTTCCAACTGGCCGGGACCGCGAGCGGTTGGCCGCCGTCAAAGCCGCCGCCGTAACTGCCGCTGGCGTCGGGGTCGGTGCGAAAGTCCCAGAAACCGGAGAGATCGGTCATCTGGCGATAACGATTCGATTGTGGATACAACATGATTGAACTCCTGATTGAGCCTCAGGTTAAAAACCGAAGGCTAGCGAATATCTGGAAACCGCTAAAGCGGTTGGTTCTCAGTCGCTTATGAGGTTCACGAAATTGAAGCGGATATTATGCGGTGTGGTAGGGGAGGACCCGTGTCCTCCCGCCGGGCGAACACATCGGTTCGCCCCTACACTTTATTCGATTTCTATACCCGATCCAATTTCACAACGCTCATTAGCGACTTGTCTTTGTTGTAGCCTGGAGTTTTGAACTCCTGGCGGTGCTTACTCATCTGCCCAGGCTATAAACCAACTCATGAACTTGGGCAAACGGCGAATACTCAGCCACCCTGCGGCAAATGCCAATCCCAGATCAACGGACCCTATGAGTGCCAGACCAGGGACATCACGCAAAGGTAGGTCGCCAGGCCAACCATCCGCATGAGTGCCCAGATAATAAGCATCTCCCGCAGCTTTGAGAAAAAAGAGACCCGATAACAACAACCCGATGCCGACCACAGAACCAATCACAGGGACAAGAACCCCTTTGTGTTTTCGAGCAACGTACCACGCATTGACCGCAACCACAGCGATGCCTACGGCCCAGACTACAAGAGATGATGTCAACAAAGAAATATCAAATCTTTCCCAGTACCCTGGCTGAATGAGCGCAAGTTCTTCCTGCGTGAAACCAGACTCTACGGCCCAGGCGTCGAGTTCGGGGAAAGCCATCTCAGGGACGTGGGCATAGTTGTCCACTGCGGCGATCTGCTGCGCCAGTTCAGCCTGACCCGCGGCCATCACCAGATGCGCCACCGCGCATTCGCGTCCGTCGCGGTCGATGAAGCAGGGGGAGCAGCCGTCGCGTTCATAATTGCGCGGGAAGACGCCGCGTCGGGCATAGGCGCGCAGCGTATCGAGATACTGCGCGCGTGCCTGCTGCTGCGCCGGGGACAGGCGACTCAGGTCCCGCGCCCGCAAAATCGCGTCCACACGGCGGAAATGCTGGCGCAGCCGCCAATCGTCCAGCGCCTGGCGCAGCGTGCCTGTGACGGATCGGTTCATAAGGCTTACTCCTCGATCACCAACACTAAGCGATCTCCATCTTAGCCCAAATGTCCCATAGTCTCTATAGTGGCGGGCAAGCGCGGCGGGACTTCAGTATAATCAGGGTTCCGAAAAAATTGTTTGGCTGTTAGGAGTATAGGGCCATGCCTGAGGATAGGCTGTCCGAACTGCGCAAGCAGGTGGACGAAATCAATCTACAAATTCTGCAACTGTTGAACGAGCGTGCCGAACTGGCGTCTCAAATCGGCCTGGTCCAGCAGGAAATGGGCACCCGATTTTATGACCCGGAGCGCGAAGCCCAGATGCTCACCATGCTCCAGCAGGCCAACAACGGTCCTTTTAGCAACGAAGCCATTCAGCACCTCTTTCGTGAAATCTTCCGTGCCTCGATGGCGCTGGAAGAGACCGAAGCCCGCGCCAAGATTCTGGTGCAGCGGCATACCCCCGACGAGCACACCGTCATCACCTTCGACGATGGCACGCAGATCGGCAACAGCGAGTTCACGATTATCAGCGGTCCCTGCGCCATCGAGAGCGTCGAGCAGGTGGACGAAGTCGCGGCGGCCCTCAGCGCGCGCGGTGTGCGTTTCCTGCGCGGCATGGGCTGGAAACCGCGCACCTCGCCCTACGATTTCCAGGGGCTGGGCCTGGAAGGGCTGCGGATCGCCCGGCAGGTCGCCAATAAATACGGCATGTACATCGTCAGCGAGATCATGGACAAGAGCCTGATCGCCGACATGTCCGAATACACCGATATTTTCTGGGTCGGCGCGCGCAACATGTCCAACAGCTTCCTGCTCAAGGCGCTGGGCCAGGTGCGGCAGCCGGTCATCCTCAAGCGCAGCTTCGGCGCGAACGATTCAGGAATTCCTGTACGCCGCCGAGTACATCGTCAGCAGCGGCAATCCGAACGTCATCCTGATGGAACGCGGCATCCGCACCTTCGAGACCTGGACGCGCAACACACTCGACATCAGCGCGGTGGCCCTGCTCAAGCAAGAATCGCACCTGCCGGTGATCGTGGATATTTCGCACTCCGCAGGACGGCGTGACATCGCTATTCCGCTGGCGAAAGCGTCCAAAGCGGTCGGCGCGGACGGCCTGATGTTCGAATGCCATCCGAATCCGCCGGTGGCGATGAGCGATGCTAAGCAGCAGTTGAGCATCCCGGAGATGAACGCGCTGCTGGACGAAATCCTGGACGAACAGAAAGTCCTGGCCTAGCATTCGCGCCGGTCTCCATCATGAAGCACACCGCAGGCAGAGCGCTCCTCTGCCTGTTTTTGTTTATGATGGCCGCCGGGCCAGCCCTCAGCCAGAACCGCAGTGCCTGCCCGCAGCCCACTGGTGACACGCCCGCGCCGCTCGTCTACCGCACGCTGGGGGATGACTTCGCGGCGGCCATCAGCGCGCGAATGCTCGACTATCTCAACACGAGTGGGACCGCCGCCGGGCTGCTGGATTGGCTTCAGCCGGATGCAGCGGGCATCGACGCCGAGGTCCTCACGGCAGATGTCACCGGCGACGGCGCGGAGGATCTGCTGGTCAACGTTAGCCTGACTCCCGGCCCTTATTTCACCGGTGTGATTGCCCTCTATGGCTGTGCATCCCAGCGTTATGTGCTGCTGGGTCAGGTTGAGACCGGCGACTTCTTCGATTCGGCGTACACGCCGCCGGTGTCTATCGTGAGCCTGCGCGATATGAATCACGATGGCCGCACCGAGATCGTGACGCGCCAGGGCATGGTCACGCAGAAGTATCAGGAAGCCGTGCGCATATACGAATGGAACGGCGAGATGCTGGCCCCGGTCTTCGACAGCGGCTATTCGCTCGGTGCCTACGATGATATACGGGTCGAGGAGGCCGATAGCGATCCGACGACGCTGGAACTCATCGTGGATGACCGTTGGGCCTACGGTCAGGGCGTGGCGACGGCGGTCATCGAACTGACGCGCTGGCGGCCTATCGAGGTCGTCTATGCCTGGGATGGCACCGGTTACACGGCCATCTGCCGCCACTTTACGGACGATCCCACGACCCTGTTCGAGACGCTGCACAGCGCCGAGACCTACCGCGCCTGCGGGAATCTCGACCAGGCACAGCGCTTCTACCAGCGCATGGTGGTCGATCCCACGCTGCAAACCTGGGCGATGGCCGAAGGTTTCGGTCCCGCCGACCCGGACAGCTACAATAACCGTGTCGAACGCGCCTATCTGGCCGCCTTCGCCCATTACCGCATCGCACAGATTCTGCTGGAGCGGAACGATGTGGAGATGGCCCAAGAGGTGGTGCGGCAGGCGTTGAATGCTTATCCGCCGGGGCAGTTCGGCCATCAATACGCCGTGATGAGCGGCGCGCTGTGGGAGGACTTCGGCAAGTCCGGCGATCTGACCCATGCCTGTGCCGCCGCAGAAACCGCGCTGGAGTCGGTTCGCCACGATGGCTCCGACCCCGGCATCGATCCGGTAGCGGCGAGCATGGACCCCTCGATCCACTGGGGCTTCTATTACGAGAGCGGCTTCAACTATTCACCGGACCCGGACGACCTGTTCACCGTGCCGGAGGCCATTCAGAGCATGGTCTCGATTCCGATTTGTCTGGCATAAGGGCTGCTTTGGGCGAGGCAAGCCTCGCCCCTACCGTTTCGTGAAATCGCCTTAACCGAAATCGGTCGCGCCGCTGGCCCCCACCTGCCACAGGATGACCACGCCGCTCTCGTCTTGCGAGAGGATGGTCGCGCCGTTGGCGCTGAACTCCAGGCGAAGCACCGGGGCCACATGCCCGCGCAGAACCGCCAGCGATGCCCCCGACCGGCTGTCCCAGAGCTGCACGTTGCCATTGCTGCTGCCAGTGGCGATCAGCGTTCCATCCGGGCTGAAGCTCACGACATTGAGTCCCCCCTCCACGTTCTGAGCCGTCCAGATCGCGGTGATGGCGTCCCCTGGCGCGGTGCTGATGAGCGCCAGCGTGCCATCCGCATAGGCCGCCGCCAGCCGCTCGCCACGCGCATCGAAGGCCAGCGCGCTCACCTCTTCAGCCGAGGGAATCGCATTGCGGTCAAGCGTCAGACGCACGCCGCTGGGATCGACCGGGAACAGCACCGAGATACCATTCGTATCGGCTGTGGCATATTTCGAGCCATCCGGCGAGAGCGCGGCGGCAGTCAAAGTGCTGCGGTCCAGCGGCAGGCTGGCAACCTGCGCGGCGTTGGCCGCCGTAATCGGAGCTAGTGCGGGCAGGATCGGGCTGCTGCTGTCCAGCGGCTCCAGCCAGTAGGTACCGGCCATGCCGGAGGCGGTCCAACCGATGACGCCCTTGTACTCCACCTGCCACCAGACCAGTTTGTCAAGCTGGCTGCACTGGGGGCCATCGCGCACGGTGAACACGCCGCCCGGTGGAATCTCACCCAGGAAGGTGCCGCTGGTCCCTGGCTGGCTGCGGATATTGTTCGGCAGGCCGGATTCGGTCACGCGGCCCTGTGCGCCGATTTCGAGCCGGGCGGGGAGGTAGGCCGAGTCCTCTGGCGGCGGGCAGACCGGTGTATCAAGCTGCGAGATCGCCTCAGGGTTGCAGAGGCTGTGCAGGAACTGGTCGGACGAGACGCGATAATCGAAGGTGACGCCATGATAGGTCAGGCTGAACTGATAGCCGTCAATATCTGTCCCGTTGTAATTGAGCGGTGCCGCCTGCGGGCAGTCCAGGTTCATGTCGTGAAACAACTGGTGTTCGTAAGTCCAGTTATCCAGATCGCTCAGGCGGATGTCGGCACCAAGCCGCCCGCTGAGATCGTTCAGTGCCACGTTGATCGCGTCCGGCGCGTCCTGTGCCCAGACCGGCAAACCGGCAAGCAGCAGGAGTGTGAGCAAAAGTACCATGCGTTTCATCGAGAAAACTGCTCCCTGTGTAGAACAATGCGCCTATTGTAGCATCGCCCAGCGGATCGGTTAGAATAAAATCACGGCGCAGGCGCAGTCGTAAACACTTGTAATACTTGCTTTGCATATCGGCTGAGCGGCTTGACTCGCTACCCTCATCCAAGCATGATAGCAGTAGCTGTTCGGCATCTGGAGAATGATGATGGCGACCGTATTTATCAGTTACAGCAGCAAGAGTAAGGACCTCGTCAACGGCCTGGCGCAGGACCTGGAGCTGGCGGGGAATCAGATCTGGTTTGACCACAAGCTCACCGGCGGCCAGACCTGGTGGGATCAGATTCTGACGCAGATCCGCGAGTGTGACCTGTTTGTCTTCGCGCTGACGCCGGACGCGCTCAATTCGCACCCCTGCAAGCTCGAATACACCTATGCCCACAGCCTGCACAAGAACATCCTGCCCGTGCTGCTGAGCGATGGCGTCTCGGTCAATTTGCTGCCGCCGGAACTGACGACCATCCAGTTTGTCGATTATCGCGGTGACGATAGAGAGGCCGCCTTCAGCCTGGTCAACGCGCTCAACGGGCTGCCTGCGCCGGTCCCGCTGCCGGACCCGCTGCCGCCCGAACCGCCGGTACCCATCTCCTACATCGGCACTCTGAAAGACCAGATCGATTTCGGATCAGGCGCTGAGCTTCGACGAACAAGCCGCGCTGCTGCTGCGCCTGAAGGAGCATCTGCAAAACAAGGACGAAGCTGCCGACATCGTGACGCTCTTCGACCAACTGCGGCGGCGAACCGATCTCTACGCCCGCGTCGGCGAGGAGATTGACGAGGTGCTGGCTCAACAGCGCGCCCGCAGCGGCAGCGCGACCGCAGTCGCTCCGCCCCCCGCTGCCCCCGTGCAAACGTCGCGTTCCTACACCGCGTCTCAGGAGCCGAAGCGCGTCACCATCGTCAAACCCGATACAGCCAGTGGCCCGGATGCGCCCTGGGGCAGCGGCACGATGATCGCACTGGTCGTGGGCACCTTTTTCTTGCCGATTATCGGCTTTGTCGCGGGACTCATCGCCCTGCGCACGAAGAGTCGCCGGACTCAGGCCCTTGCCCTGCTCGCCTTCAGCGTCATCTACGGCTTTATCTGGCTGGGGGCCTTCATCAGCGAGTTCAGCAGCGCCTACTAGCCCAGGGACGCAGCCTTCCACCGCTGCGTGATTGCGGGTAGGATGGGCCTTATGATTGCCCCGACTCGTACACGTCTAGCGCCGCTGCAGTATCGGCCCGATTCGCATTGAGCCGCCGCTGATGCTCGCGCCGATGGCCGGGCAGACCAATCACGCTTTCCGCACGCTCTGCCGCAAGATGGGCGGCTGCGGCCTGGTCTGCACCGAACTCATCAGCAGCACCGCTTTGCAGTACAAAAGCTCCCGGAAGCGGACCTTGCAGCGCTTCGACTGGCACGCCGACGAAAGCCCCTTCGCCGTGCAGTTGTTCGGCAGCGACCCCTATGAGATGGCCGAGGCGGCCCGGCTGGTGGTCGGTCAGGGCGCGGACATCGTGGACATCAACATGGGCTGTTGGGTGCCCAAAGTAGCGAAAAAAGGCGGCGGCGCGGCCCTGCTCAAGGACGTCTGTACGGCGGCAGCGGTGGTCGAAGCGGTGGTGCAGGCGGTTGAGGTACCGGTAACGGTCAAGGTGCGCAGCGGCTGGTCGGCGGAGAATCCGACAGCGGTCGAGTTCGCCCGCGTGGCCGAGCAAATCGGCGTTGCAGCGGTGACGGTCCATGCCCGCTATGCCGAGCAGGGCTTTCAGGGCCGCGCCGACTGGTCGATGATCCGGCAGGTCAAAGACGCGCTGCGGGAGATCCCGGTGATCGGCAACGGCGACGTCACCAACGCCGAGGATGCGCGGCGCATGTTCGCGGAGACCGGCTGCGATGCGGTCATGATTGGCCGGGCTGCGCTGGGCAATCCCTGGATCTTCCGGCAGATCATGCACGAATTGGAAACCGGCCTGCCGCTGCCGGAACCGAGCATCGCGGAGCGCGCCGCTGCCGCCCTGGAACAGGCCCGGCTCACATTGGAAACCACCGCGCTCGCACCTATCGTCGCCATCCGCGAACTGCGCGGGCAGTTGATTAAGTACATCGTCGCCATGCCGGATGCCACCAGCGTCCGCGAGGGCATCATTCGCGCCGAATCGCTGGCCGAGATCGAAGCCGCACTGGCCCCGCTGCTGCACGCCTGATCGCTGGCAGCCTGACCCATCCTCACGCTATACTGAGATCAGTGGCAGGTATGAGGATCAGGCGATGGTCGAGGTCGAATGGACGAATTCCGATAAGAACATCTTGCAGTGGCGTTTCACGGTCCCCTGGACATGGAGCGAGTTCTTCACGACACAAGCGCAGGCCAACGCGATGATGGACGAGGTCCCCGGCACAGTGGATCACATCTTCGCAACCGCCAATATACAAACGCTGCCCGCCAATGCCATCATGAATCTGCGCCAGGTGATCGCCAATAAACATGAGCGCAACGGCCTGGTCGTGCTGGTTGGCGCGCGCACGCTGGTCGTCTCGCTGCTGACGATTATCGTCAATGCCGTCCCTGGCTTGAATCTCGACCTTCGTTACGTCAAAACGGAAGAAGAAGCGCTTGAACTCATCCACGAGGCCCAGGCGCAGCGCGTTCAGACTGCCGGATAGTTCGCCAGCATCGTTCAAATCGCACGCCTGAACACCCGCGATCTAGCTCTCGTAGTAGTGCCGCATCGACGGCAGCAGCGGCAGCACCACCAGCAGGAGCGCCAGCGCATACATGCCATACTGCACCAGCGGCACTTCAGGCAGCATGAGGACCTGGTAGGTCAGCCAGACCAGCAGCCCCAGACCGAGTATCACCGGCAGGAACAGGACCCATTGTTCATGCGTCCA
The DNA here is from genome assembly GCA_963772595.1 of uncultured Chloroflexia bacterium. Taxonomy (GTDB): domain Bacteria; phylum Chloroflexota; class Anaerolineae; order Aggregatilineales; family Phototrophicaceae; genus CAVYXZ01. Next base: position 329,153 of record CAVYXZ010000009.1, read on the forward strand.
CCGCGTCAGGCGGTCCAGCAGCGGCCACTGCGGACGCAGCCAGACCGCCAGCAGCGTCAGCAGGCTGCCACAACCCCAGACGACGATCAGCAGCAGGGCGGGCACCGAGTAATCCTGAAACAGCGTGCGTTCCAACTGGCTCAGCGGCATCCCAAAGGGAGCATCTGGATTGATGAGCATCTCGTAGCCGCCGAGGAGGCCGTTGAGTCCCAGAAAGACGAGACAGAGCGATAGAATGGTCAATAGACGCAGAGGGGGGCGGTTGTATCGCGTGTTCATAATAATAATTATCCTTTGCGCGCAAAACAGCGCCAGATCATCTCCTTCGTTATCTCCATTCTGTGGGGACACTCCCTCGGCGAGCAATGAATGAATGTCATAATTTGGGGTGTAGGCTGTACATGTTTTTGGAGAGACAATATTCCGTTTCACTAGCATAGAGGAGGGGTGATGTGATCCCTTTCTTGCAGGAAGCGACATACGCCCGCACGTGAGTATGGACCGCATCACCACTTTTGATTACAGTCGGGGCTGAGCCTGGCAGACAAAAAAAGGATGTCGCTGGGACACCCTATCTTCATACCAGACGTAGACATGCCGCACCTTATCCGCCGCCCGGCGATACAGGGTTCGCCCCCGCAAACCCCTGGCGTCCGGGTAATATGCGCTTCCGTGACGTTAAAGGACATCTGCAGCGAAAATAGGCAGTCCTAGTGCAGAATCATCCTTTCTTGAAGCAACGGCGCAAGTTATCCGATGATCGCAAAGAAAACAGGGTGCCACGTGGACACCCTATCTTCGTAGTGGCTTAAGCACCCCATCAGCCACTGCTTATTGCCGCCGAATGAATTCGACGGCAAAGGCCCAGGTCCCTGCGGGGACTCGTGCTGCGCCAGTGACCAGGGCGTGTCTGACCCCTCCCCGAATTCAGCTGAGGAGAGGACATGTTTGGGAAAGGGGTTGAAAAAGAGGAGTTCATCGATCACACTGGTTGTTCATGACAACAAACCGGAGTGAAAACGATGAACTATCCTCTACTATACCAATGGGAGCGGCTTTTGGCAGGGCGGTTGAGGAGTTTGAACAGCTGGCAGCAAGCGAATGTGGCCTTGTTCAGCTACGGGATCATACGGGCTGAGGGGTGTCAACAAGAGATGGTGGCGCGGCAGGTGAGTTGCGGAGAACGGGTAGCGAGCACAGCGAGGCGCTGGCGGCGCTTTCTCGACAACGAGCATTTTCCACTGGAAGCCTTCTTTGCCGAATGGAGTGGCTGGGTGGTGGCGGCGCTGGGCCAGCAGCAGGTCACCTTGTTGGTGGATGAGACCAAAATTCATGATCGGACAGGGATCATGCTGGTCGGGTTAGCCTGGGAAGGGCGCTGTATTCCCCTGGCCTGGCGGACTTACCGGGCCAACTCCGCCGCAGCGTATCCCGCTGAGGGGCAGGTGAAGATACTTGAGCACTTGCTCAAACAGGTCAAAGCGGGACTCCCCGAGGGCGTTGAGGTGCTGCTGCTGGCGGATCGCGGGATTGGCACCTTGCCCGACCTATGTCGCGCCGTCGCGGCTTTAGGCTGGCACTATCTGTTTCGGGTGACCTGTCAAACCAAGGTGCTCACTGATTGGGGAGCCTTGACGATTGCGCAACAAGTCCAACCCGGCGAAATCTGGGCCGCTCAGGGCAGGGTGTTCAAACAACGCGGGCAAATCCCGGCTCAGGCGCGCGCCTTATGGTCGCCGGGCTATGATGAACCCTGGGCCTTGGTGACCAATGATGACCGCCTCACCGGCCATGAATACGCCCGCCGCAATTGGCAGGAGCAAAGCTTCCGGGATTTGAAGAGTGGCGGCTGGCACTGGGGCGAGAGCCGCATCCGTCATCCTGACCATGTCGCCCGCTTGCTGGTGCTGCTGGCCTTGGCTTATACCTGGATGCTGGCCCTGGGCAGTCAGGCGGTGGCCGCCGGGCGGGCACGACCCCTGATCCGGCGTGCCAACAACGCTTGCCCTCGCCTGTGGAGCTTCTTCAAGGAAGGATTGAACTACTTTGTCGAATTGGTGCAGCGCTATACGGTCTGTCTGGGCTTGGTCTTTATCCCAGACAGACGCTTCACCTGAAAAGGTGTCCTCTCCTCAGCCATCCGATGGAGAGGGGAGGAAACAGTCAGATAGGCTCTACACCGCGCTCGGTGCGCCAACCGCGCTGAAGACCAGTTCGCCGTCGATCTCTTCCACGATTACGTCATCGCCATCCTGCACGTGACCGTCCAGCAGGGCCACCGCCAGCGGATCCTGCACGTAGCGCTGGATCGCGCGCTTGAGCGGACGTGCCCCGAAGACCGGGTCGAAGCCTTTGTCGGCCAGGAATTCTTTAGCCTCCGGCGTGAGTTCAATGCTGATCTGGCGCTGGGCCAGCAGCGTGCGCAGCCGCCGCAGTTGAATCTCCACGATGTGCGTGATGTGCTCGCGCGTCAGGGCGTGGAAGATGATGATGTCGTCCAGCCGGTTGAGAAACTCCGGGCGGAACTCACGATCCAGTTCGCTTAGCACGGCGCTGCGCAGTTCGTCGGCATTGGCATCCGGCCCCATGGCCTTGATGAGGTCGCTGCCGGTGTTACTGGTCATGATGATGACCGTATTGGTGAAATCGACCGTGCGGCCCTGTCCATCGGTCAGGCGGCCATCGTCGAAGACCTGGAGGAAGATATTGAAGACCTCCGGGTGCGCCTTTTCGATCTCGTCAAATAGCACCACGCTGTAGGGACGGCGGCGGACCGCTTCGGTCAGTTGACCGCCTTCTTCATAGCCGACGTAACCGGGCGGCGCGCCGATGAGCCGGGCGACGCTGTGACGCTCGCCGTATTCGCTCATGTCGATGCGCAGCATGGCGGCCTCGTCGTCAAAGAGGAAGTTCGCCAGCGAACGGGCCATCTCGGTCTTGCCCACGCCGGTCGGCCCCAGGAACAAGAAAGTGCCAATCGGACGGTTGGGGTCCTGCAATCCGGCCCGGCTGCGGCGCACAGCCGCGGAGACGGCGCGCACGGCCTCGTCCTGACCGACCACACGCTCGTGTAGGCGCGTTTCCATGTGCAGCAGCTTCTCGACCTCGCCTTCCAGCAGGCGCGAAATGGGGATGCCGGTCCAGCGGCTGATGACCGCCGCGATCTCGTCGGCATCGACCTCTTCTTTGAGCATAGTGCCGCCCTCCTGCTGCATCTGGGTCATGACTTCTTCCGCCGCCGAAAGCTGCTGTTCGAGTTCGGGCAGGCTGCCATAGCGGATGCGGGCCGCCGCTTCCAGATCGTTCTGGCGTTCGGCACGCTCTAACTGGCTGCGAGCCTCGTCCATCTGCGCTTTGGCCTCGCGGATGGCCTGGATGGCCTCTTTCTCCTTCTGCCAGCGCACGGTCAGGGCGTCCACGTCCTCGCGCAGGTTCGCCAGTTCGACCTCCAGGTCGGCCAGACGGGCCTTCGAGGTGGCGTCACGCTCCTGCTTGAGCGCCTCGCGTTCGATCTCCAACTGCATGATCTGGCGCTCGACGCGGTCCACTTCGACCGGGCGGCTGTCGATCTCCATCTTGAGGTTGGCCGCCGCTTCGTCAATCAGGTCGATGGCCTTATCAGGAAGCTGACGGTCGGGAATATAGCGCTGGCTGAGCGTGGCGGCAGCGATGACGGCACTGTCCTGAATGCGCACGCCGTGATGCACCTCGTAGCGCTCCTTCAGGCCGCGCAGAATGCTGATCGTGTCCTCGACGCTGGGTTCACCGACAAAGACGGTCTGGAAACGGCGTTCCAGGGCGGCGTCTTTCTCGATGTGCTTGTGGTATTCGTCTAAGGTGGTCGCGCCGATCATGCGCAGTTCGCCGCGCGCCAGCATGGGCTTGAGCATATTGCCCGCGTCCATCGCGCCTTCCGCCGCGCCCGCGCCGACGATGGTGTGCAGTTCATCGATGAACAGGATGATCTGGCCCTCGCTGTCAGCGATCTCCTTGAGCACCGCCTTCAGCCGTTCCTCGAACTCACCGCGAAACTTGGCCCCGGCCACCAGACTGCCCATATCCAGGGCGATCAGACGCTTGTCGCGCAGGCCCTCCGGCACGTCGCCGTTGATGATGCGCTGCGCCAGTCCCTCGACGATAGCCGTCTTGCCGACACCCGCCTCGCCGATCAGCACCGGGTTATTCTTGGTCCGGCGGCTGATGATGTGGATCACGCGGCGAATCTCCTCGTCGCGCCCGATGACCGGGTCCAGCTTGGACTGCCGCGCCAGAGCGGTCAGGTCGCGGCCATATTTCTCCAGGCTCTGATAGGTCCCTTCCGGGTCCTGGCTGGTCACGCGCTGGCCGCCGCGAATGCTGGTGAGGGCCTGCAAGATGGCGTTGTCGTCCACGCCATGCCGCTGTAGCAGATCGGCCACTGTGGAGTTATCCACCAGCGCCATCAGAATGTGTTCCGTGCTGACGTAATCGTCCTTGAGGCGGCGCGCATTCTTCTCTGCCTGATTGAGCACATTGCTGGCCGCGCGGCTGAGGCCGATCTGCACGTTGCTGCCGGAGACTCGCGGCAGGTTGTTGAGCATAGCCTCGGCATCGGCCTGTACCGCCTCCGGGCGACCACCGATCTTGGCGATCACCTGCGGCACCACGCCGTCGGACTGGTCCAGCAGGGCCAGCAAAATATGCACCGGCTCGATGGCATTGTTGCCGTTATCGACCGCCAGTGACTGCGCCTTGACCAGGGCTTCCTGCCCTTTGTTGGTAAAGCGATTCATGTCCATTTTCAGCTCCTTTGGGAAGCATTTTCTTTCATTATGAATCGCGGGCGTTAGTATTACGTTAACAGGCTGTAGGAGGGGTATCGGAGTTTGAAAGGCGGCGCCACGGTGCGACTCTTGCTCTTCACCTCACCCCTAAATCCCCTCTCCAAAATGGCGAGGGGACTTTCAAGAGTCGGATTGCAGAGGTTTTTCTACCTTGCAGTTCTCCAAATGTGGAGAAGGGCGGGGGATGAGGTCAGGGTCTGGACACGATGCGTTCCCGTACGAAGCCTGGCGACAGAACGGCGTAGGGACACAGCACGCTGTGCCGTGTCCCACGGTCATCATGCGGGGGTCGTTTTCATGTCATCAACCCGCGTCCAGGCGTTTGACGAAACAGACGATGCGCTCCGCTTCCTCGAAGCCCAGCGCATGATGCGCCGCAATGCTGGCCGTGTTGTCGATCTCGGCATCGCTGGTCATCTCGTGGAAGCCGCGCCCGATAGCCCAGCCTTCCGCCGCTGCGATCAGCGCCTTGCCCCAGCCCTGGCCGCGCAGGTCGGCATCCACATACCAGCCTTCGACATGCGGCACGGGGGAAGCCGTGCAGCCCTCGGCATAAGGCCGCAGGTTCAACTCGATAAAAGCGCCCAATCCATCGCGCTCACGGTCCAGCACAAAGACAGCGGTAATATAGGGCGAGCCGCCCGCGAAGAAGCCTGCTGTATCGCTGAGATGCTCCTCCATTTCGCCAGGCCACAGCGCCTCGCGCATCCGCAGCCATTCGGCCTGGTCCGCTGCCGCAATCGCTCTGATCTTCATGAAACCTCCCAATGAATGCGCCGCCTGACCCATGCCAGCGCCGGATCCGGCTGGTAAGCTAAGTGACTGCGGCGATAATCTGATAAAATCTAGTACACATCAACAACAAGCGGAACAATGATGGACTTCAAACGCGAATTTCACGGCCCGAACGCGGGCTACGTCATGGAATTGTACCAGCGCTACCGCGACGACCCTAGCTCGCTGGATGAGACGACCCGGCGTTATTTCGAGCATTGGACCCCGCCGCTCGATGGCGATGGCAGCAGCGGGACCGCAGCGGTGCAGGCTCCGGCGGTCGATAAGATCGTCGGCGCGGTCAACCTGGCTCAGTCGATTCGCGGCTTCGGACATCTGGCGGCCCACCTGGACCCGCTCGGCACAAGGCCGATGGGCGACCCGGACCTGAAACCGGAAGCGCACGGCATCAGCGAGGCGGATTTGCACAGCCTGTCTGCCAGCCTGGTCGGCGGGCCGATTGCCAGCCGGTCACCGGATGCCTACAGCGCCATCCAGACCCTGCGCGAGGTCTATTCCGGCACTATCGGCTACGATAACGATCACGTGCGCGTGCCGGGAGAGCGCGAGTGGCTGCGCGAGGCCGCCGAATCGCGGCGCTTCCGCGTGACTGAGGACGAGGCATTCGCCCGCCATCTACTGGAACGCCTGACCCAGGTGGAGGCTTTCGAGCATTTCCTGCAAGACAGCTTCCCGACCAAGTACCGCTTCTCGGTCGAGGGTCTGGATATGATCGTGCCCATGCTGGACGAACTGATCGACCTGTCCACCGAATCCGGCATGTCCAACATGATGATCGGCATGGCGCACCGGGGCCGCCTCAACATCATGGCCCACACCCTCAAGAAGCCCTACGAGCAGATTCTGGCCGAGTTCCGCGATCCGCTCAAGATTCAGGAGATGCTCAAGGCCATCGGCTGGACGGTCGGCGACGTGAAGTATCACGAAGGCAGCGAGCGTGCCGTCCGCAGCCAGAATCCCGAAGGCCTGACGATCACCATGCCGCCCAATCCCAGCCATCTGGAGATGATTAACCCGGTGGTGATGGGTATGGCGCGCGCTGCCGGGACGCGAGTCGGCAGGGCGGGTGTGGCCCGCTTCGATCACAACCTGACCATGCCGATTCTGATTCACGGCGACGCGGCCTTCCCGGCGCAGGGCATCGTCTCCGAGACCTTCAACCTGTCGCAGTTGGATGGCTACTGGACCGGCGGCACGATCCACATCATCGCCAACAACAAAATCGGCTTTACGACTCTACCGGGTGCAGGCCGCAGCACGCTCTACGCCAGCGACCTCGCCAAAGGCTTCAAGGTGCCGATTATTCACGTCAACGCCGACGATCCGCTGGCCTGCATCGAGGTCATGCGCATCGCCTATGCCTACCAGCGGCGCTTCATGAAAGACATCCTGATCGACCTGATCGGCTACCGGCGCTACGGTCACAACGAACTGGACGAACCGGCCTTCACCCAGCCCATGCTCTACGAAATCGTGCGCCAGCATCCGACGGTGCGGCAGCTCTGGGCTGAGCGGCTGATCGACCAGGGCATCGAAACGGAAGACAGCGTCCAGATACTCTGGGATGCCTTCACCGAGGACCTGAGCGCCATCAATACGGCGCTGCCGCAGGTGGTCGAAGAACGCGCCGACGAACTGCTGAATCCACAGCCGGAACAGCCCGCCGAGGGCGAAGCACGCCGCGCGCAGACGGCGGTGGCCGAGGAGAAATTGAAGGCGATTAACGACTCACTGCGCCGTCTGCCGGAGGGCTTCAGCTTCTATTCAAACCGCCTGGAACGGGCCATCAAGGCGCGACGCGACGTCTTTGACCAGCCCGACGAGGCCCTGGTCGATTGGGCCGGGGCGGAAGAACTGGCCTTCGCCAGCATCCTGGCCGATGGCACCGCCGTGCGCCTGACCGGGCAGGACAGCGAACGCGGCACCTTCAACCATCGCCATGCGGTGCTGCACGATGCGGCCACCGGGGCGATTCACGTGCCCTTACAGCGCCTGGAACAGGCCCAGGCGACCTTTGAGGTCTACAACAGCCCGCTCTCAGAGATGGCCGTCGTCGGCTTCGAATATGGCTACAGCATTCAAGCGCCGCAGCGGCTGGTGCTGTGGGAGGCGCAGTACGGCGATTTCGCCAACAATGCGCAGTCGATTGTGGACGAGTTCGTCAGTTCAGCGCGCGAGAAATGGGGTCAGACGCCCTCGCTGGTGATGCTGCTGCCGCACGGCTGGGAAGGGGCCGGGCCGGATCACTCCAGCGCCCGCCTGGAACGCTACTTGCAGCTTGCCGCCAAGACCAATATGCGCGTCGCCAATCCGAGCACCGCCGCCCAGTATTTCCACCTGCTGAGGCGTCAGGCCCTGCTGCTCAACAGCGATCCGCTGCCGCTGATCGTCATGACGCCCAAAGCCCTGCTGCGCGACTCGGTGGTCAATTCGCCCGCCCGCGCGCTGATGGAGGGCAAGTGGCAGCCGGTCATCGACGATGCCGAGGCTGACCCGGAGCAAATCACGCGGCTGGTCTTTTGCAGTGGTAAATTCTATTATGACCTGCTGCGCAGCGACTACCGCGCACAGTATGACAACGTGGCGCTGCTGCGTGTCGAGCAGTTGTATCCCTTCCCGATCCCGGAGCTGGAGGCAGTGATTGCGCGCTATCCGAAGGCGGCGCAAATCGTCTGGGCGCAGGAGGAACCGAAAAATATGGGGGCCTGGGAGTACATGAACTTCCGGCTGCGGCGGCTGGTCAAACGGCGGATGCCGGTCGATTACGTGGGGCGGCGGCGCAGTCCCAGCCCGGCGGAAGGCTCGTCCACCGCCCATAAGACCAACCATGCCATGATCGTCGAATACGCCTTCAACTGGGAATTTGAACGCTAATTAAGTGGGAGCGAGCTATGTCTGTCGAAATCGTTGTGCCGGATATGGGTGAGGCCGGAGCCGAAGCGACTGTAGGCCGCTGGCTCAAGAAAGTGGGCGACCCGGTCAAAGCCGGTGAGGCGGTCGTCGTGCTGGAGACCGATAAGGTGGACCTGGACGTGGCCGCCGAAGCCGACGGTGTGCTGCAAAGTATCGACCAGCCTGCCGGGCAGGATGTCGGCATCGGCGAGGTCCTGGGCCATATCGAGGCCGGAGCCGCGACGAACGGTAATGCAGAAACCGCTCCCGCAGCAGAGCCTGTCCCGGCACCCGTTCAGGCCGCCCCTGAAGCGCACGAATCCAGCAAAGCGACCCCGGTGGCGAAGCGTGTCGCCGACGACCAGGGCGTGGACCTCAACGCCGTCGCGGGCAGCGGGGCACAGGGCCGTGTCACCCGGCAGGACGTGGAGAAGTACATCGAGACGCAGCACAACGGCGGACCATCGACCCCCGCAGCGCAGCCCAGCGGTCCGCGTGATCGCGCCGACCAGGAGCACCGCGAGAAAATGTCCCGGCGGCGGCGCACGATTGCCAAACGGCTGGTGGAGGCGCAGCAGACGGCGGCCATGTTGACCACCTTCAACGACCTGGATATGGGCGCGGTGATGGACCTGCGCAAGCGTTACAAAGAGAGCTTTCAGGAGCGGCATGGTGTCAGCCTGGGGCTGAGCAGCTTCTTTGTCAAAGCGGTGATCGGCGCGCTGCGCGAGTTCCCGCTGCTGAACGCCGAGATCGACGGCGAGGACCTGATTATCAAGCAGTACTACGACATCGGCGTCGCCATTGGCGATAAAGAGGGCCTGGTCGTGCCGGTGTTACGCAATGCCGACCGCATGTCCTTCGCCGAGATCGAATCGAGCATCAAACGCTTCGCCAGCGAGATCCGCGAGGGCAAGCTCTCACTGGAGGATTTGCGCGGCGGCGGCTTTACGATTACCAACGGCGGAATCTTCGGCTCGCTGCTCAGCACGCCGATCCTCAACCCGCCGCAGGTCGGCATCCTCGGCCTGCACCGCATCGAGGACCGGCCTGTCGCCCGCAGCGGCGAGGTCGTTATCCGCCCGATGATGTACATGGCGCTCAGCTACGATCACCGCATCGTCGATGGCCGCGAGGCCGTGCAGTTCCTGGTGAAGCTCAAGACTCTGCTGGAAGAACCGGAGATGCTGCTGATCGAGGGTTAGTACCGGGGTTCGTTCGCTCCGGGCGACACAAGTGTCGCCCCTACAGCACAACATTACGACAACGCCTGTGCCTCTCTTTTGCCAGCCTGTCCGCAGGCTATGCAGGCGAATGACCACGCTTATCGGCCAGTTCGACTGCTTCATACTGATCTACGTCCGGCATCCGCTGTTCGTGGCTGCCATCTTCCCGCCAACCGGTCTTGCGAGTGTCAAACTGGATAGGCAGGTAATCCCGTAAAATACCCTCGGCAGCGCTGAGCCGTTCTTCGCTCGCTGTTACTGTCACCAGGATCTCCTCGCCGGAGTGATGCACGGCCACGCCGACATTCGCCCGGTCAAATCCTTCGTTCTGGAGTTCGTCTACCACCTGGCGAGCCTGTTCTAAGGTGCTGTAGGTTCCCAGTACGGTTCTGTTTGCCATGACTGCCTCCATGCACTGCGACGATGCTGTCAGTGTAGGCCGGATCACGTGGGCGGAGACAGAGCCAGAGGGCGGGTCTGTGCATGGGTCATCTGGCCCTCATTGTTCAAAAATATGCGGCGTTGCAGGACGTGCCCCTACACGCCGATTCCCTGGGCAAAGCTTCAGACCGGGCTGATCTGGGCGTAGAGGCGTTCGACATCGTCTTTATGGCACAGGTCCGTGCCAGAGGTGGCAACAGCAGCAGACCCGGCTGCGACTCCATAACGCACCGCTTGATCGACCGGGTCGCCCAGGGCGAGATGATAAACCATCGCGCCGACCATGCTGTCCCCCGCGCCGACTTTGCTGCGAATCGGCACGCTCGGCGCACGAAATCGCGCAATGCCCGCCTGGGTCGCCAGCAGTGCCCCACCCCCGCCCAGGGATACGACCACGATCTCGCACTGTCCGCTGTCGATCAAGGCCGTGACCGCCGCTTCCTGATCGTCTTCGTCCTCCAGTTCCTTCCCGGCGAACTGAGAAAGCTCGCGCATGTTCGGCTTGAGGAGATAGACCATCCCGTTGTTCTGCCAGTTGACCACAGCGCGCAGCGCCGGACCCGATGTATCCAGCACGAGCTTCGCGCTCATATCCTGCGCCAGGTCCGCGACCCGACGGTAGAAATCCTCCGGCACGCCGGGCGGCAGGCTGCCGCTGACGACCAGATAACCAGGGGTCAAGCCGGCCAGGGTATCCAGGCAGGCCTGCCATTCGGCTTCGCTCAACGCTGCGCCGGGCATTCCAAAGCGGAACTGCTGGGTGGTGCTGCGATCATAGACGGTCAGGTTCTCGCGCGTCAGGCCCTGGCAGGCGATCATCTGAAAGTCGATCTCCTCACGCCGCAAAAGCTGCTGAAGCAGTGCGCCCGTCTCGCCGCCGCCGGGGAAGACCGCCGTCGACGTGCCGCCCAGCCGCTTAATCACCCGCGATACGTTGATACCACCGCCGCCCGGATCCCGCACCGGCGCGTCACAGCGCAGCTTGATCTCCGGCGCGACATGATCTACGCTGGTGCTGCGGTCAATCGCCGGGTTCATCGTCAGGCTGACAATCTGCATAGATCCCCCTTTCTGCGCTCGATCAAAATCGCTTTGAGTGTACTCGCAGGCTGTCAGGAGGACAATAGAGGGAGGGTGCCCCGCATAATAGCTCCATTACAAATCCGGGCCTCAAGGGCAGGTATGCAGTTATCGTTATACAATTAAGCTGGGAGGCGAGCAGGTTTCTGCCGGGGGAAATCGCGCTCAGTGGGGCCTGGAAGGACCAGAATGGCTAAAGTGCTTAAAGTGCTGAGCATCGAAGATTCAGCGGACGATGCTCTTCTGATTCAGTATGAGTTAGACCACAGCGGCTATGATATCCATATACGGCGTATAGAGGATGCATCGGCGCTGGCGGCGGCGTTGGACGACGAAGAGTGGGACTTGATCCTCTCCGATTATTCGCTGCCCCACTTCAACGCGCCTTCTGCGCTGAAGCTGATCCAGGCGCGCGGGCTGGATATTCCCTTCATTATTGTGTCCGGCACGGTGGGCGAAGACGCCGCAGTCGCCGCGATGAAAGCCGGTGCGCATGATTTCTTCTCCAAAGATCATTTGAAGCGGCTCGTCCCAGCCATCGAGCGCGAACTGCGCGATTTGGACGAACGGCGCGAGCGGCGGCGGGCCGAAACCCGCGCCCAGCAGTATGAGGAACGCTTCGCCAGGGCTTTCCAGGCCAGCCCGGTCGCCATGTTGATGAGTACCAGGGATGACCTGATTGTGGATGCCAACGCACGCGCGGTGGACCTGCTGGGCTATGCCCGCTCGGAAATGCTGGACCGCAGCAGCTCGGCGCTGAACATCTGGATGGTATCCGGGTTTCCTGGAGACGGTCGAGAAGGACCGGGCGGCAGGCGTGGTGATTCGCAATGTCGAAACCCGGCTGCGCAGCCGCAGCGGCGAGACCCTCGAGGTCGAAGTGTCTATCGAGACCTTCGACGCCAACGACGGCACCTTCATCCTGACCATGCTGAATGACGTGACCGCGCGCAACCGGGCCGAGGCCGAACTCCTGCTGCGCAACTGGGCGATTCAAGCCAGCCCGGTGGGCGTGGTCATTACCGACCCGCAGCGGGACGATTACCCGGTAGTCTACGTCAACCCTGCCTTCGAAGCCGTGACTGGCTATTCGGCGGCAGAGGCCATCGGGCAAAATCTGCGCTTTTTGCACAGCGGCGACCAGGATCAGCCAGCCCTGGACGAAGTACGTCAGGCACTGGCTGAACAGCGTCCTGCCCATGTCGTGCTGCGCAATTATCGCAAAGATGGCCGCCTGTACTGGAATGAACTGCGGATCGCGCCGATTGTCGATGCCAGCGGCCAGTTGATCGCCTACGTCGGCATCCAGAACGATATTACGGCGCAAAAAGTGGCCGAAGACGAACTGCGTGCGCTTTATGCCGCCACCTCGATTCTGTTCCAGCACAACAACCTGCTGGATCTGGCGCGGCAGATCGCCAACAGCGTCGTGGAGGATTTCAACTACGTGGACTGCGGGCTGATCCTCATCGACCACAGCCGCCACAAGCTCATCCGAATGCCGCGCTCTGGCAATTACATGATTAGCCCGTCGCAGGAACTGGCGCTTGACGGACCGGGATTGGTGCCGGAAGCGATCCGCAGCGGGCAGGTCATCTATGCCCCCGATGTGCGCGAACATCCGCTGTACGTCGCGGTGACACCGGATACCCGCTCCGAACTGGTGATTCCCCTGCGGACGGCGCAGCAGGTCATCGGCGTGCTGGACCTGCAAAGCACACAGATCCACGCCTTTGATGACCACGACCTGCGGCTGCTGGTGGCCTATGGCGAACACGTCGCCGCCGCACTGGAAATCGTCAAGCTGAACGAGGAATTGAACAACCGCACCGCCGAACTGGAATGGCGGGTCGCCCAGCGCACCTCAGAACTCCAGCGAGCCAAAGATCAGGTCGAGACCATTCTCTACAACGTGGGCGATGCCATCGTGCTGCTGAGTACTAAGGGCCTCGTGCTCCAGACCAACCCGGCCTTTTCGGTCTGTTATGGTTACGAGGGCGATACCTTCTACCGCAAGAGCTTTGCCACCGAGCGGCTCTTTGTGAACCCGGAAGAGGTGGCGGCTTTGATCGAGCAGGTGGCGAACACGGGCATAAGTCTGCGGCAGGAACTGCACTCGCGTCACCAGGACGGCCACGAGTTCGTGGTGGAAGCCGTCTTCGCCCAGATCCTCACCGACCGGAACGCTGACTCGCAGATTGTGTGCAGCATTCACGACATCAGCGGGCAGAAGGACCTGGAAAGCGGCCTGCGTGCTGCCCTGGAACGCGAGCGCGAGCTGGGCGAATTGAAGGCGCAGTTCGTCTCGATGGTCTCGCACGAGTTCCGCACGCCGCTGGCGGTGATCCTCTCCTCGACGGACATTCTCTACAATTACCACGACCGGCTGGATACTGAGATGCGGCAGCAGAAGTTGATGAACGTGCGCAGCCAGGTCAACCATCTGACACAGCTTACCGAAGACGTGCTGACGCTGGGCGAAGCCAACTTGCGCGGCCTGCCCTATGCACCCACTCCGTTCGACCTGCTGGCCTGCTGCCAGGAGGTCATCGACGAGACTCAGGCGGTCGGCCTCGGCGAACATACGGTGCGCTTTGATCACGATATCGACTGCGGCGAGACCTTCATGGACAAAAAGCTGCTGCGTCACATTCTGCGCAACCTGCTCTCTAACGCCATGAAATACTCGCCCGCCGACGCCGCCATCGAGGTGACACTGCGCTGCGCTGCGCGCGAGCTGCATCTGACCGTGACCGATCACGGCATCGGCATCCCCGAATCGGATCAAAAGCGCCTGTTTGAAGCTTTCCACCGCGCCGGGAACGTCGGCACCATCTCCGGCACCGGCCTGGGGCTGGTCATCGTCAAGCACGCGGTCGATGCGCATCACGGCAGCATCTCGTTCAACAGTGTGCCCAACGCGGGCACGACCTTTGAGATCACGCTGCCGGTCAACGATGCCGCGCGGGTCTTTCAGCTTTGAAGCTTCCACTGACACCAGGGGCCTATGATGCCAGCACACGCCGATGGCGTGCTGTCGAGCCTGCCCAGAAGAACAGCCTGCGGGATACGCTCAGCTTTGCCACCTTTAACATCTGGTTTGGGGATTATTTCACGAACGCGCGACACCGGGCCATCGCCCGCCTGCTTGAGGCTCGCCGTCCTGATTTCATCGGCCTGCAAGAGGTGACCTGGGAAGCACTGGACCTGCTGCTGAATCAGCCCTGGATCCAGGACAACTACCTGATCTCGGATATAGATGGCAGCACGCTGGACGACTACGGCGTCTTGATTCTCTCGCGCCTGCCGCTCAAGAGCATCAGCCTGACTTCGATGCCCTCTTCCATGCAGCGCCAACTGCTGCTGGTCGAGGCCGAAATCAATGGCCGTCCATTCCAGGTGGGCACGGTCCATCTGGAGAGTCAGAAATCGTCCGCAGCAATGCGTGGTCGCCAGTTAGAGACGGTTTTCGAGACGCTGCACGATGCGCCCGATGCCGTCGTCATGGGGGATTTCAACTTCTGTGCTTCCTGGCCCAACGAGAACAGCCGCATAGACCCGGCCTACACGGATCTGTGGGACGAACTGCGCAGCGATGAGCCGGGCTATACCGAAGACACAGAGATCAATGAGATGCGCTATCTCATCAAGGGGAAACACAAGCAGGTGCGCTTTGATCGCGTCCTGCTCAAGAGCCAGGATCAAGCCTGGTCAGCCGCCGCTATTGACCTGCTGGGCACCGACCCCATCTGGTCGAACCAACCCGATGTATTCCCCTCGGACCATTTCGGTCTGTGGTGCCAGATTGCAGCGCGCCAAGATTGACCTCACCACCCAGCCTCCTCTCCATAATGGAGAGGGGATTTAGGGTTGAGGTCAAACGCGGAAATTATTGCGCTGCCTGTCATGACGCTCGCCGCACCTCGACGTTGATCGTATCGGTGGCCTGATTGCCAACTGCGTCGAAGGCGACCGCGCTGAAGGTCTCCTGGCCGACGCGCTTGATCTGCCACTCGAAGCCGTAGGGCCAGTCCTCGTCGGTGCCGATGAACTCGCCGTTGTAATAGAACTCCACACGGGCAATCGCCAGATTATCGTTGACCTCAGCCTCAAGGTCGATGACCTGATCGTCCGGCCAACGGAAGATTGGCTCGCCTTCCCCGGCGCGCAGACTGATAGTCGGCGGCTGATTATCAACCGTCACCTGGCGCACGTCGGTTTCCAGCGAATTATCGGTCAGCACCACCGTCAGGCGCAGGCTGTAGAGACCGTCCAGGCCGGTCGTATCCCAGGTGCCCAGGGTCGCGCCGCGTTCGTAGCTGGTCTGCTGACCGCCGATCTGCACCCATTCATCCGGGTTGAGGCCCTGACCGTAAGCCAGTTGGTAGAACTGCATGTTGCTGGGGTCCAGGCTGCCGCGAATATCGACCTGCCCGCCGACATAGGCAAAGGGAGCCGGTTGCAGCAGCGAGGCCGCACCCAGGATCTCCGGGCGGCTGACTGTATCGTATTCGGTGGGCGGCAGCGGCTGGCCGTTGGTCTCCCACCATTCCAGCGCATCGTCGGGCGGCACAAAATAGACGCGCTGGCTGCGCAGCCCGGCAGGCGTGTTGATGGTGGCAAGCTGGTTGGTCTGGCTGTTGACATCGACCGACTGCCAGTAGGTATCGACCCGCGTGGGCTGAATGTTGCGGATGAAAATCTCGCGCCGGGTCGGGCAGACTCCGTTGGGCAGCAGGCCGGATCGCTCGCAGACGACCGCCTCGACGATGTTCTCCGGGCGGTCCCAGGATTGCGGTAGCAGCGAATCGCGCTGGTCGATGTAATCCATCACTGCCTGCCAGACCGGCGCGCTGCCCTGGCTGTCCAGCGGGTCGAGCGACATGGCCGTGTTGTCGTCACGGTCGAGATGCACCCCGGCGACTAACTGCGTCGTGTAGCCCATCGTCCAGGCGTCGCGTTTATCGCTGGTCAGGCCGTTGACCACCGCCGCCGGACGGTCCAGCGCGAGAACGCTGACGTTTTCGTCGCCCAGCACGCGGCTGCGGGTGGCTTGATCGGCCAGGATGTCATTGACCAGATAGCCGAGTTCGTTGGCGTAGATCAGCGTGCAGTTGGAGGCCGCGGCGCAGTCCGGTTCATGTTCGCCGTACTCCCACAGCACCTGACCGTTAGGGTCTTCGATGCGCAGCACGGCCACCGGGTCGTTGCGCCGGTAGTTACGGCCAATCGGCTCCACCGGGATGCCGCGCATCTGGCCCATTGACGAGAGAGTCGTATAGGCGAAGGCCATGTCCAGCACCGAGACCTGACCGCCGCGTTCCAGCAGCGAGAGATCATAGCGGGCGTTCTCATCCAGGCTGTTGACGCCCAGCAGATGCGCCCGGCCCAGGATGTTATCCAGACGTTTCTCATTGGCAAGCTGAACCGCCGGGGGCAGCAGGCCCGCGCTCATGGCCTCACGCAGGTTGATCGGCCCGCGATAGATGTTATCCGGGTTGGCCGGGGTGTAGATCAGGCCCTCGACCGCGCCGGGCAGCGGACGCGGAATATCCAGCACCATATCTGCCGCCGTCTCGCCGGTGCGGAAGCCCTCGAAATAGACGAAGGGCTGCAAGGTCGGTCCCGGCTGGTAAGCGACCGCACCGACCCGGCCCACCATCGCCTTGATCTCGCCCGTGCCGACTTCGAGCATGACCAGTTGGCCGTCATCGGGCGGCGTCTGCAAGGTGACAGCGTTCAAGGGCGGCAGATAGTTCGCGGCGCTGCACGGCCCGTTATTGAGCGCCACCTGGGGGCTGGTATCGCCGCCCAACCGCGCCAGATGAGTCCGCAGCGCGCAGTCAGCCTGATAATACAGGTCGAGATCCAGCGTGGTGACGATGCGCAGCCCACCGCGTGAGACCAATCGCGCGCCGTCGTAATTCAAGCTGTCGAGAATGTCTTTGGCCTGCCGCCGGGCGTAGATGCTGAAATCCGGCGCGACCTCCGGCGTCTGACCGCCTGCATCGAGGATGACGGTGTGCGCGGTCACGCCCAGGTCGTAGGCGTTACGGTCGATCTGGTTGGCTTGCAGCAGCGCCCGCAGCACGTCCGACTGACGCCCACGCGCGGCCACTTCGTTATCGAGCGGGTTGTACTGAGGTGCCGCCGGGATCGCCGCCAGCAGCGCGGCCTCGTCCAGGCTCAACTGGGCGGCATGTTTGCCCAGGTAGACCTGCGCGGCGGCCTCAATGCCGTAGGCTTCGTTGCCGTAGAAATTGGTGTTGAGATGCCACTCCAGGATCTGCTCTGGCGTATAGCGCCGGTTGATCTCGGCGACCAGGGCGATCTCGCGTTCGCGCTCCGCTGCACTGCTGACATCACCGGTCGATTCGAGGGCGTTGCGCACCAGCCTACCCGTCAGAGTCGGGTCCGCCGCCAGCGGGCCGATGAGCGCGTTCTGCCAGAGCTTATAGAAGCTGGTCAGGACCGGCGGACGCGGGCGGGTCAGGAAATTGGGGTCCTCGGCGATCAAGGTGGCATTGACGACGTAATCCGGCAGGCTGTCGAGGGGGATCCACGAGCGCTGATCGCCCAGGGGGTCCTGCACGGAAAAGAGCAGGGTCTGGCCGCTGCGGTCATAGAGCCGCGTCGGGCCGACAATCGGGTCCAGGTAGATCGTCTGCTGCGGGTCCGGCAGGTCGCGGGTGGCCTGCCAGTACATCCACGCGCCGCCGCCCAGGTAGACCATCACCGGCACCACCACCAGCAGCCCGAACAAGAGCGCCAGGATGCCCATGGTCAGACGACTGCGCGCCTGTGCCGCCTGCCGCCGCTGCGCGCGTCTGCGCCGCCGCTGAATGATCTGCGTTACTGAGGCCACCCTGTTTGCTCCATGCCATCCATCTGCCAGACTCCGCCGGGCGAAGCCACCGGCTCACGGTATTCTGATCTGCGTCTGTTATACTCCATCGTGCCGCTTCGCGCAGGGGTGAGGGTGAAACAGGTCTCAAAACCTGCTTTGTGCTTCTCATGGCCGCAAATTAACGAAATTTCTAGCGGTTTTGTTACATTTACTCAGGTTCTGGTTAGATCTATGGTCAGCACCAAGCATATATCATGTAGGCCTAGCGGCCTTATTACCCTAAGGCTGAGGGTGAACTATTGCCAGCTAGTGCCATAGATCATGGCATGATGGCCTGGTTCAGGTATGATTATTACAAGCTCATCTTGTTTCTAACAAAGAGGTCGGGGGAATGAACAAAACCAAAGTACTCATTGTTGAGGATGACGCCAACATCAGTAAGCTGATCCACGACTACATGAGCGCACATGGCTATGACGTAGCCGCGTTTCTGGATGGTCCAGAGGCGCTCCAGCATATGAAAGCGGAAGGGCTGCCGCACATCGCGCTCATTGACCTTACCCTGCCGACCTATCACGGTTTCGAGCTGAGCGGCAAGATCAAGGCAATGGGGGACGTACCGATTATCTTCGTGACGTCCACCAGCGATACCGATACGGTGGTGCAGGGACTGAAGCGTTACGCCGATGACTTTATCGTCAAGCCCTTCGATTTGCGCGAATTGGAAGCGCGAGTCCAGACGGTGCTTTCGCGGATGCCCAGCCTGGATTACGCGCGCCAGCCGATTATTCAGGTGGATGAGCATCTGAGCATCGACTTCGCGCATAACCGCATTATTGTGGGCGGCAAGCCGGACAACCTCACGCCGACTGAATTGATTCTGCTGCATGTGCTGCTGCGTAACGCGGGCCGTGTGGTCGAAAACCGCCTCTTAATCGCCCGTGTCTGGCCGTCGGAGGAGGTCTACGACGACACCCTGCGCGTACATATGCACCGGCTGCGGCGCAAGCTGGAAAGCGATTCGCATCACCCGCATTATATTCGCACCGAACGCGGGGTCGGCTACACCTTTACCGTGCGCGTGAACGACCTCGAAGGAGGGGAGGAGTAGAAAGCCTGACGTCCATGAACGCGGACACCCGCCTGGATGCGCTGCTGCGCCTTGCCCTGGCCGAACTGGAGGCTGAGCAGGTTACGCTGGGCACCTGCCCGCCACGCAGCGCCCGCCTGGAGGTCCTGGCTGCGTATCCTGAGCCGCCAGAAGCCGCACAGCAGCAGTTTATGCTGGACTGCTGGCCCGCTGAGCCTGGCGTCTGGTCTGGCAGCGGCAGCATCGCCTCAGCCCTGCTGATCCCTATTCAGCCGGAGACGGGCAGCAGCGCGCTGCTCGCCTTCTTTTCCACCCAGGAAGATCGCTTCAGAATCGAGGATGCGCAGCGCATTGACCCGCTGTTGGGGCTGCTAGCGTTGGCGCTGGAACACCGGGTGCTGCAAGAGATGGCCGTGCAGACGCAGAGCCTGGCGCGGCTGATCCGGCAAGCCTCACAGTCGCTGGTGGATACGCCGCAGAATCTGCTGGAGGTCCTGTGCGAAGACCTGCTGCGCCACCGTTACACGACCTGCACCATTCTGCTCTACGGCCCGGTGCGCGAAGACCGCCCCCAGGGACGCTTCGACTATCTGGAAGTGGCCGCCTCCTGGTCGCGGCGGCACGGCTATGGCGCGGCGATGGGCACCCGCTTCTATCTGCCGCAGGAGTTGGATTACCTGGCCGCCCTGGAAGCGGGCGAAACGCTGGTGGTCGATGCAGATCTGGCGGAATTCAGCGCCCAGATGGACCCCTTCATCCGCGCCTTCCTGGATGCCGAACGGGTGCGCGCTTTGGCCTTGATCCCGCTGAACGCCGGGCCGCGCAAGATCGGCCTGCTCTTCGTCGCCACCAGCCGCAACCGGATCATGAGCGCCGAAGAGATCGAATTCTGCCAGACGATCAGCGAATTTATCACCCTCAGCGCGATGACGCAGCTTTTGCAGCAGCAGCGCGATCTGATCCAATGGGGCCGCGCCGCCCTGCTCGATGCCGTGACCAACGGCGTGGTCATGGTCCTGCCGGATGCCGAAGGCGCGCGTGTGCTGACGGTCAACCAGGTCTTCACGGGTATGTTCGGCCCGGCACAGACGGAAGTCCAGGGCCTGCTGCTGCCGGAGATGCTGGACCGGATGCGCATCCCGCGCAGAGTCAGCGACGAACTGCGGCAGTTGTGGCTGCGGGTGCCGGTGCGCGATACGGCCCGCCAGCACGGCGAGTTTCACATGGTCCACAGCGAAGGCCACGCACTGGATGTCGCCTGGTACAGCGGGCCGGTCTACCAGGGGGAGCGCGTGATTGGCCGCATCTACACCTTTCAGGACGTGACGGCAGAGCGGGCCGCCATCGCCATGCGCGCCACCTTCCTCTCGCGCATTTCACACGAACTGCGCACGCCGCTGACCTCGATTCAAGGCTACGCCCAATTGATCCTCGAACTGGCCGGGGATGATCTGCCGCCGGTGGCCCGCGAGTTCGCCCGCACCATTCTGGCGAGCAGCGTACATCTCCACGCCGTCTTCGACGACATCATCGAACTCAGCCGGGCCGATGCCGGGCAGATCCAGTTGAGCCTGATGCCGATCACCCTGCCGGAAGCGCTGGCGCAGGCCGTCAGCCGCTGCCGTCCCAGGCTGGAGAGCCGCCGCCAACAAATCCGGCTCGAAAATTTGGAGCCGCTGCCGCCGGTCATGGCGGACGTCAACTACCTGATGCAGGCGCTGCACCAGCTTCTCAGCAACGCGATCAAGTTTTCACCGCCGGACAGCACGATTTAGGTCCACAGCCGCATGATCCAGCGGGCCGAGGACCTGCCCGCGCACGCGCCGCCCGACGTGATCCTCCCCGGCGTGCTGGTGCAGATCATCGACCAGGGGCCAGGGATCAGCCCGCAGGACATGGACCAGATCTTCGTGCCCTTCTTTCGCAGCAACTGGGCGACACAGCAGCAGCTCGGCGGGACCGGCCTGGGCCTGATCGTCGCGCGCCGCCTGATCGAACTGCACCGGGGCAGCCTATGGGCCGAAGCCAGCAGCACTGCTGCCCCCGGCGGTCATTTTCTCTTCACCCTGCCGACTGCTGAGTAGCCGCTAGACTCCGCGCAGCGCGGCAACTGTCCAGTGCTGCAAGGCGACACCCCACAGCAGGATCAGGTCCAACGCAATCGGGATGATCGACAGCGGCCCCAGGTAGACCACGAACAGAACAATCGAGGCCAGCGCCCCGGCGACTACAAGCGGCACCCACCAGTTGACCGGCACGACGATGCCGAGCAGGGATGCAGTTGCCGCCAGCACACACAGGCCCGCGATTCCGGCCAGGGCCGGGGTGACGACTCCGCCCCCGGTCTGAGGCAGCCCACCGATCCCGGCCAGGATAGGCTGTGAATTTGCGGCCCAGGGCCAATAAAAGGTGGCGCCTCCGGCAGCACCGGGTGCAAAGACGGTCAGGCTGAAGTGCGCAGCGACCAGCAGCAGGACAAGTACGACAATTGCCATAGCTTCTCTCCGTTCCCCACAAGTCTATACACACAAGCTGCAATATAGCGCCGAAGACCCCGGCAAATGCAGTGTAAGATGTCACCTCGTAGGGCAGCGTTTTGCAGGAGAGAAACAAGGGCCGCTAGTCGCGTTCGAAGAGGGTCACGCGGCGTTCAATGTAGCGCACCAGCAGCGCGCCGATGATGGTCATCGTCAGGTAGATCATGGCGACGGTCAGGTAGGTTTCCAGGTAGCGGAAAGACGCGCCGGAGGAGACCTTCGCCAACTGCGTCAGGTCGTTGACGCCCAGGATCGCTACCAGCGAGGAGTTTTTAATCATGGCGACGAAATCGTTGCCCAGCGGCGGCAGCACCAGGCGGATGGCCTGCGGCAGCACGATGAAGCGCATCGTCTTGGCATAGTTCATCCCCAGCGAGCGGGACGCTTCGATCTGCCCTTTGTCAATCGACTGGATTCCGGCGCGGATCGTCTCCGACATATAGGCGGCATAGGTAAAGGACAGCGCGACAATGGCTGATTCGGCAGAACTGCCGCGAATGGTCATTTCGATGCCCATATTCGTAGACAGATAATCCCGGACCGCCGGGACGACGATGAAGGCAAAGATCAGCAGCACGATGAGGATTGGCAGGCCGCGCATCACCATGACGTAAAAGGTCGCCACGTTGTAGATCAGCACGTGAAACAGGCTGGTGATCCGGCCAAGCAGGCCATAGCGCGGTTTGGGCGGCTGGGAGCGCATAATGCCGACGAACAGGGCAATGATAAAGCCGAAGACATAGGAGAGGATGGCGACCCGCAGCGTCATCAAAATGCCGGGGATCAACTGGTCGAAGATGTGTGAGTACGTCTCGCTGGACGTGATCCCTATCGCCACCCAGATGCCCAGCAGGATCAGCGCCAGCCCCCACCAGGGGAAGGTATACAGCCAGCCCCAGGGCATGGCCCGGCTGCGAGTCTCACGGATGGCATCCCCCGATAACAGGTCCTGCTCACTTGACGTGGGGGTTGCCATAAGTTTCGTCTTTCGTAAATGTCTGCGCCAGGGACATGACACAGCACATCCCTGGCGATTCGTACGATTGTATGTCCGGCGACAGGCTGTCCTATCGCCTCTGCATTATGAGTCCTCGGTCTGGCCGAGGAACCACTTATTGTTGATCTTGGTCAGGGTGCCGTCTTCACGCATACTATCCAGCGCAGCATTGAACGGACGCCGTCAGTTCCGAGCCGGGCGGGAAGATGAAACCCAGTTCCTCTGTCGCCGCCAGCGGTTCGCCAATGATCTGCACCGCCTCCGGGTTGGCTCCGACGTAACCTTGCCCGGCCACGTCATCCATCACCACGCCGTCCACATCCCCCGCGATCATCGCCTGCACCGCAATCGGGAAGGTGTCGTACAACTGCAAACGATCTTCCGGCACGTAGTCCAGCGCCACAAAGTAGTTCGTCGTCCCCGGCTGCACGCCCAGCTTCAGGTCTGCATTGGCGACGAAGCTCTCGATGTCCGTGAAACGATCCTCGCCGACCCGCCCCAGCAGCCGCTGCTGCAAGGATACGTAGCCTTCGGAGAAATCAACCGATTCCTTGCGCTCGTCGGTGATCGTGATGCCATCTGCCGCCATGTCATACTCACCATTGGCGACCGCCAGAATCATGCCATCCCAGGAGGTCTGGTCGAATTCCGGCGTGCAGTTCAGCCGGACACAAATCTCGCGGATCGTGTCATAATCCCAGCCGATGGCTTCGCCCGTCTCGGTATCTATTGTGTTGAACGGCGGGTAAGCATTCTCGACCGCAACGGTCACCGTCTGCCCCCCCAGGTCCGGCAGCATCGTGGTTGATGTTTCTTCTTCCTGGCCGAGGAACCACTTATTGTTGATCTTGGTCAGGGTGCCGTCTTCACGCATACTATCCAGCGCGGCATTGACGGATGCCGTCAGTTCCGAGCCGGGCGGGAAGATGAAACCCAGTTCCTCTGTCGCCGCCAGCGGTTCGCCAATGATCTGCACCGCCTCCGGGTTGGCCCCGACGTAACCTTGCCCGGCCACGTCATCCATCACCACGCCGTCCACATCCCCCGCGATCATCGCCTGCACCGCAATCGGGAAGGTGTCGTACAACTGCAAACGATCTTCCGGCACGTAGTCCAGCGCCACAAAGTAGTTCGTCGTCCCCGGCTGCACGCCCAGCTTCAGGTCTGCATTGGCGACGAAGCTCTCGATGTCCGTGAAACGATCCTCGCCGACCCGCCCCAGCAGCCGCTGCTGCAAGGATACGTAGCCTTCGGAGAAATCGACCGATTCCTTGCGCTCGTCGGTGATCGTGATGCCATCTGCCGCCATGTCATACTCACCATTGGCGACCGCCAGAATCATGCCATCCCAGGAGGTCTGGTCGAATTCCGGCGTGCAGTTCAGCCGGACACAAATCTCGCGGATCGTGTCGTAATCCCAGCCGATGGCTTCGCCCGTCTCGGTATCTATTGTGTTGAACGGCGGGTAAGCATTCTCGACCGCAACGGTCACCGTCTGCCCCCCAGGTCCGGCAGTGCGTCCTGTGCCACTGCGCCCACAAAGGGGATGCTGAGCAGCAGAAGCAGAACGCCAAAAAGAATTCGAGTTCTATGGGCCATGAAATTTCCTCCGTAATGACTTAGCAGTTTGATTGTCCCCGTAAGGTTATGAAATTGTAGCCAGCATCCCTCAGTAGGGCAATTGCTAATTCTCCCTACACTGAATGCGGTTTCCTTGTATACATGGCATGACAGGGCTTAAAATCGCTCTGAGCCTCGATTACAATACCCCGTATGCACAGTAAACTCAACAGCCGCAGGCTACCCTGGCCGACCGATTGGACGGCGCTTTTCGGCACGGCACGGCCCCTGATTCTGGAAATTGGCTTCGGCCAGGGCGAATTTCTGCTGCATCTGGCCCGCAGCCAGCCTGATTGTAACGTCATTGGCCTGGAGATTTCCAACCGCTGCCTGGTCAAGGCCGAGCGCCTGATCGAAAGGCAGCATCTGGAGAACCTGCGCGTGGTGCATACCCCCGCCGAGACCGCGCTGCATCACTGCTTCGAAGCTGCCACGCTGCGGCAGGTTCACGTCAATTTCCCGGACCCCTGGTTCAAGACCCGGCACGGCCACCGCCGCCTGATGCAGCGCGATACGCTAGACGCCATCGTCAGCCGTCTGGAGCCGCGCGGCGAGTTCTATCTGGCGACTGACATCCTCGAATACGCTGAGATGAGCGCTGATCTGCTGGCCGAAACTCCCGGCCTGGAGAACTGCCATGAGACGCCCTGGGTCCAGGCGATGCCGGGCCGCGTGACCACCAAGTACGAAGCCAAAGCCGCCCGCGAAGGCCGCGCCTGCTATTATTTCGCCTACCGGCGCAGCGATGCGCCCGTGCCTGACCTGCCGATCATCAAGGAGCTGCCCATGCCCCACGTTGTCATGCACCTGCCGCTTGACCTGGAGAGCATCCGCGCCCAATTTGCGCCGCAGCACAGCCTGTATGGCGACGCGCATATCAGCTTCAACGCCGTCTACCTGGGCAAGGATTCGCTGCTGTTCGACGTCTACATCAAGGAACCGACTATCGACCAGCGCCTGGCCTTCACGCTGCTGGCACGCGATACACCGGGCGATTACACGCTGCAACTGACCATGCTGGGGCATCCGCGCCCGACAGCAGGGGTGCATGGCGCGGCGCATCTGCTCAGCGAGTGGTTGCTGAGCCTGCATCCTGAGGGCCGCGTGCTGCACGCCAAATTGCAGCCGCGTCTGGACGACTCATCCGAACAAGCCCATTGAGGGGCTAAATTACCGCCATTAGCTCCAGGGCTTCGTCGCCGAGATCGAGCAGAAACGGCACCACCACCGCTTGTTGTTCGATGATCTCATCTATGGGATGCCCGACGATGGCTTCCGCACGGGCCCCGCTCCCAGACCGCTGCATACCGTTTGCGACCGTGACGCTGAAGGCCAGACCAAATGCCAGGGCGGCTGTAAGCGTGTAGCCGAAGCGCGCAAGCTGAATGTCGCCCTGCCAGCCCGCATCATGGAGACCCGCACTGTAGCCTGAAAAAACGGCCTCGTCCAGTTCTCGTGCGCGCTCCGCAGGCACATCCATGAAGAAGAGATTCACACCTGTTGTAATGCCAATCTCCTCACCGACTTTCCCAGGTCCTGTATACGACCAGTCAATCGCGACGGTCTCAATGCCACCATTTTCGCTTTGCCGTAACATCAGGTTACGTCGGAAGGCATCATGATGGCAGAAGCAGTCTGGCAGGCGATCCAGGGCGGTCAATAAGGCGTCGCGCTGCTCCCACAACTGTATCATGCGCTCGATGCTCTGGCTGCTGAGCCACTGGCCCGAACGAGTCCCAGAAAACTGAAGCAGGTTGCTACTGTCCGGTGAAAATCGCTCAACCCACCCCCGAGTACGACCGGGCAGCATCCAGGCTGCGCGTTCAGGCAGTGGATGCCCGGCCAGATAGGCCCCGTTGAACTGCCCCAGATGGCGCGCTGCCAATCCATGCTCGTCCATCGTCCAATGGCTGGTTGTCTCCTGAACAGCTTCCAACCAGATGCAAACTTTCCCATCCGGCAGTTCTTGAAGGGCGTAGCAGCGGGGCGCAGCCACGTTTCCTGGGAGTTGATCGAGAATACCGGACTGGTAGAGCAGGACTTCGCGCTTCCAGTAGTCGCTGTCTGCCGGGTCGTTTTGTTCAGTGCGATCCGTGGGGCCAACGACTTTCACGACCGCTTCCCAGGGGGTTTCACGATGGTCGGCCTGTGCTGTTCCGCTCACACGATAAATGCCGTAGCCGCGCCTGGTGTGCTCTGCAGCGCCACCGGAGACTGACTGGATATGCCAGTCGAGCAGCTCCACCTCTGATCGATCCAGAATCTGGCGCACAATTGGCTCCAGATCGGCAATCTGCAAGTTCTTAAACCAGCCCGGCGTTGAATTGTTCATAAACAATGCTTTCTTATCAACAAGTACTTTTGCGAGCAGTATAGCGACTTTCGGGCAGCGCTGCTACAGGTCTGTGCCATCAAAAAGGACCAGAGCGCAACCTGTTCTCCTACGAGTCGGCTGTGGTAGAGGCACGACATATCGTGCTATCGTCCATTACGTAGCAGGCGCTGGCCCCAGGGGATCGTAGCGCGAGGGTCTGGCCGTCACGGAACGCATGAATGGGCGCTGGTCCAGCGGACGAACAGGATTGATCCCAGGGCAAAGACGACCAGCGGCAGCCAGGTCATCATCCCGGAGGCCGTCGTCTGTGCCCAGATGGTATTGTTCGGCGTGATCGCCACGGCAGTCACCAGCGGTTCCTCCGGCAGCGGCTGCAAATCCCAGGCACTGCCGTCATAGTGCAGCAGGCCGTTTTTGGCCGCCACCCAGATACTGCCATCCGGCCCGCTGGTCAGGTCAAAGATCCAATCGGAGCCAGGGGCCTGCATTTCCTCCCAGGTGAACAACTGCCAGCGGTTCAAGCTGGGCAAGGCGGCGACCAATCCATTGTTCCATTCCGTCCACAGTACGCCGGGAGTCGCTCCGGTCAGCCGGACGCCCACCGTCAAATCCTCGCCAAATTTCGCGGCGGTCCATACACCATCGGTCAAGCGCCAGAGCTGGTACCACTTCAGCCACAGGGTCCCATCGCTGGTGTACACAATCTTTGGGATCGCCTCGCTCATGCTCGAATTGTAACCGGGCAGGAGCGTATTCAACGCTTCATTATGCCATTCCCCATCATCCAGCCAGACCAGATGGCCGTCTCTGGTAATAGCATCTACCCGCCCCGCGAAGGCCGCAATCGACAGGCCTTCGTTGATGCGCTGCATCGTCTCGCAGTCCAGCGTGAGTGTATCGCAGCGCACGATGTCGCCGTGTGTCACCAGCCAGATCATCTCGCCGTCGAGCGTGAAATCGGTCGGGTGGGCATTCGGGCTGTAGAGTTTGACCCAGGCTTGGCCGTCCCAGCGATATAAGCCGCCGGAATTCATCGCCCAGACCGCTTCGTCCGGCGCGACTACATAGTCATAGGCCGGATCGCCCAACTGCGGCGTTTCGACCCACTGCGCGCCTTGTTGATACACCTGATGAACGGAAGCGAAGGTGATCTGCGGATTGGTGAACAGCACGATCACCCCCACGACCGGAATCGCGAGCGATAGAACGAACAAAATCACACGGCGGTGGCGGTGAAAAAAACTGGAGGGTGTGGGTTCCGCAGTCATACCTTTATCTCCTATCTGATACCTCAATTGTATAGGCCAGTAATAGGAGAAAAACCTTAACGTCAGCCGTCTTGCCGAACGTTTTGTCTGAGCGGCGCAGTTCTGGTGTATGATCGGGAGGTAGGCAATAAGGATCAACTGAATGGCGGCTGCACAGCAGCGAAAAACCTACTTCACAGGCTTTAATGCCTTACGTTTCTATGCGGCCCTATCGGTGATTGTGCAGCACTTCTCATACAGCCCGCATGACTGGTTTAATGTGCCGCTGTTGCCGGTGACACTTGAGCGTTTTTTCCTCACGGGGGGCGATGCCGTCGATCTGTTCTTCGTGCTCAGCGGCTTCCTCATCACCTATCTGCTGCTGGTCGAACACGAACGCACAGGCAAAGTAAGTGTGCGCAACTTTTATGTGCGCCGGGCTTTTCGAATTTATCCCGTATACTTCGCTTACCTGCTGGTGGTACTGCTGCTCCTACGACCACCTTATCGCCCTGAAATCCCCTTTTTACTGACGTTCTTTATGGGCAACGTCGCGTTTGTGCGGTATTTCCCTTTTCCACCGCTGGAGCATCTGTGGTCCATTGGCGCAGAGGAGCAATACTATCTCCTTGCCCCCATCATGGCCCGCTATCGCAAGCATATCCTGAAGCTGCTGACCGCGATCATCCTGATCTGGTGGCTTGCGCTGCTGATCGCCACGCTGGGACCATCATCGGCCTTAGGCGGGTTTGTTTTGATGAGCCGCTTTGACTTGATTGCGCTGGGGGCCTTAACAGCCTATGGCTACTATCAGCAGTGGGCGTTTCTGCACTATCTGAAGCATCCGTTGGTCCGGCTGGCGGCGGGTCTGATGATCCTGTACGGTATTGTCTTTGTGCGTGCCAACGTCGGCGTTTTTATATACAACCGGGATGGGACTGGCATTTGCGGTCCTGGTCTACAATGTGGCCGCCAGCCCGAAACTGCCGCGTCTGCTGGAAAGCCCCCGCCTGGATTTCATGGGCAAGCTCTCCTACAGCATGTACGTCTATCATCCGCTGTTCGTGCTGCTATTTCATAAGGCATTTCTATCAAATCCTGCCGCTGGACCAGTACCAGTTGCTCGGCTATCCACTGATTATCGGCGTGACGCTTTGCGTTAGTTTTCTCAGCTACCGGCTGCTGGAACTGCCCTTTCTGCGACTCAAAGATCGCTTCAAGTCCCATGTGGCGCAACGTCAACAGGACCCTCTGGCCGCTGTGTCGGGCCGGGGGTAAATCCCCTCTCCATGAACGAAGAGGGGAAATCACAGGCATGTCTCAGGCCGGGACCTCCGGCAGGTTTGCCATCGCGGCGTCGATCTCGGCCTGCGGATACTCGTAGTCTTCCAGTTCGCCCGCGAAATAGGCATTGTAGGCGCTCATGTCGAAGTGCCCATGCCCACTCAGGTTGAACAGGATGACCCGGCTGTCGCCCGCCTCTTTGGCCGCTTTCGCTTCGCGGATCGCCCCGGCGATCCCGTGCGCAGCTTCCGGCGCGGGGACGATGCCCTCTGAGCGCGCGAAGGTGATCGCGGCCTCGAAGGTCTCCATCTGCGGGATAGCCACCGCTTCCATCAGGTCCTGGTCGTACATTTCGCAGAGGATCGGGGCCATGCCATGATAGCGCAGCCCACCCGCGTGCAGCGGCGCAGGCACAAAATCGTGACCGAGGGTGTACATCTTGGCGATGGGTCCCAGACCGACCGAATCGCCGTAATCATAGGCATAGGTGCCGCGCGTCATGCTGGGGCAGGCCGCAGGTTCCACGCCGACCAGGCGCGTCTGCGGCCATTGCGCAGGTTCTCGCCCAGGAAAGGCAGCGCGATCCCGCCGAAGTTGCTGCCGCCGCCGATGCAGGAAATCACCACATCGGGATATTCCCCGGCGACATCCATCTGCTTGAGGCATTCCTGGCCGATCACCGTCTGGTGCATCAGCACATGGTTGAGCACGCTGCCCAGCGAATACTTGTACTTGCCGCCGCTGGTGGCCGCCGCTTCGACCGCCTCGCTGATGGCGATGCCCAGGCTGCCGGTCGAATCCGGATTCTTCGCCAGGATGCTGCGCCCGGCCTGGGTCGTGTCGCGAGGGGCTGGGGGTCACACTCGCGCCGAAGGTCTCCATGATCGCCCGGCGGTAGGGCTTCTGCTGGTAGCTGATCTTGACCATGTAGACCCGGCATTCCATGTCGAAGAAGGTACAGGCCTGCGACAGCGCCGTACCCCACTGTCCGGCCCCGGTCTCGGTGGTCAATGCGGTGACGCCTTCGGCCTTGTTGTAGTAGGCCTGGGCGGTGGCCGTATTCAGCTTATGGCTGCCGCTGGGCGAGGCGCCTTCGTATTTGTAGTAAATATGCGCCGTCGTATCCAGCGCTTTTTCCAGCCGCCGCGCGCGCATCAGCGGGGTGGGACGCCACAGCTTGTAAATCTCGCGCACCTCGTCAGGGACGTCGATGTACCGTTCCTTCGAGACCTCCTGCATAATCAAGGCCATCGGGAAGAGCGGGGTCAGGTCATCCGGGGTCGGGGGCTGCTTGGTACCGGGATGCAGCAGGGGCGGCATCGGACGTGGCAGGTCGGCCTGGACGTTGTACCACTGTGTCGGGATCTCCGATTGAGGGATGTCGAAGCGAATGTCAGCCATGCAAATACCTCTTTCTCAGAAAACGATGAATGCCAAAACTCTATTGGCGCAGAGTGTAATAAATCGATGCTGTATTTGCAACGCGGAGAGTGGTTAAACCGGCGTGACGCCTGGGCTTAAAGTACTTTTTACGGGATGCGGGGCGTGGTCCTGACCGTTGATGAGCTTCCGGCAGCCTGTTCGGCGCGCTGAGCTGAGCATCAGAGGGATTGCACGGCTTCAAAGACTGGCGCGAATCCTCTATAATGGACTTTCAGAGAGATGAAAGCCTGCCCCATGCAATCCCTGGACCGCATTCGCATTAAAGGTTTCAAATCTATCCGCGAGATGGACCTGGAACTGCGCCCGCTGAACATCCTGATCGGCGCAAACGGCTCCGGCAAGTCGAACTTCATCCAGGTCTTCGAACTGACTCAATAACATCATCAACGAGAATTTGCAGCGTTTCGTAGCAAAGTCTGGTGGTGCAAATCAGGCTGCTGTATTTTGGAGCAAAAGATAACATCTGAAATTGAGATCGAACTTGTTTTTCGGCGAGAATCGTTATCATCTCCGTCTGAAAGCGAGCAAAAAATGACAGTCTTTATTTCGCCTTAGAGCGAGTAAATATTCAGATTTGGATTCCAATCGTGTTCCTGATATTACGGCAATGGGAAAGTAGCCAGAACGCGAGACTCAGCTCCAATTTCGAAGGTAGATGGATGTCATCTGTAGCTTATTTCGTTGAAAACCTCAAAAGCTGGAAGATCTACCAATTCCACGACACCAGCGACAGCGCGCTCGTCAAGAAAACGGGCAATCTCCATGACAACGAGTTCCTGCGCCCGGACGCCTCGAATCTGGCGGCCTACCTCTACCGCCTGCACGAGGCCGAAGCCGATTACTACCGGCGCATTGTCCGCACGATCCACATGGTCGCGCCCTGGTTTGACGACTTCAATCTGCGGCCCAATCCCCTGAACCCCGATACCATCCGCCTGGAATGGCGCGAGGTCGGCTCGGACGCTTATTTCGACGCGACGATGCTGTCGGATGGCACCCTGCGCTTTATGGCGTTGGCGACCCTGCTGCTGCAACCGGAAGCCAATCTCCCGGCGACGATTCTGATTGACGAGCCGGAACTGGGTCTGCATCCTTACGCGATCACGGTGCTGGCGGGCATGATGCGCAGCGCGGCAGCTCAAACGCAGGTAATCGCGGCAACACAGTCGGTGCCGCTGGTGAATCAGTTCGACCTGCAAGACATCATCGTCGTGGACCGTGAGGACGGGCAGTCCACCTTCAAGCGCCCCCCCGAAGCGACCGTCGAAAGCTGGCTGCGCAGCACGAACGGCGCAGGCGCAGAGTACGGCCTGGGCGATTTGTGGGAAAAGAACGTCATCGGCGGTAGACCACAGCCGTGAAGATTCATATTCTGGTTGAGGGGCAGACGGAGGAAACCTTCGTCCGTGATACGCTCCGGCGGCATCTGGAACCCAGGGGCATCTACCTCAATCCCATTCTGGCGACAACAAAGCGGGTCCAGGGCAGCGCTAACTTTCGCGGCGGCATCACATCTTACAGTAAAGTCAAATACGATCTTCAGCGTCTGCTTCAGGACAGCAGCGCGAATCTGGTAACGACCTTTATCGACTACTATCATCTGCCGACCGACTTCCCGGCTTATGGTACGCTGCCCGCCGGGACCTGCTACCAGCGGGTGGATCACCTCGAACGCGCCTTCAAGACCGACATCCAGCACCCGAAGTTCCTGCCCTATCTGGCGCTGCACGAATTTGAGGCCATGTTGTTTGCCGATTTTGCTGCCATTGATCGCAGCTTCCCGGAACGACGCGCGCTGGAAAGGCTCCAGGCAATCAAAGCCGCCTTTAGCTCGCCGGAAGAAATCGACGAAGAGGAGCCGCCCTCAAAACGCCTGCTGGCGCTGTTTGCCGGCTATCAGAAGACCTTTCACAGCCCGCTGATTGTCGAGGAAATCGGTCTGGAGTCGATTCGCCGCGAATGTCGCCACTTCGCGGACTGGCTCACTCAGATTGAGTCACTGGCTGGGGATGCGCCTGAATGATGGCGTTGATCCACCGCACCGCATCGCCCACGCCATCTTCGGCGCGAATGGCCTCGCCCAGGGCAGCGGCACGGGCACGCATGGCCTCGTCGCTCACAGCGATCTGGATCGCGCGGGCCAGCTTCTCCGCCGTGAGCTGCTTCTGCGGGATGAAATCCGGCCCGACCCCCAGCGCACGCACCCGGCGGCCCCAGAAGGGCTGATCGGCGAAATGCGGCACCAGAATCGAGGGCGCGCCCGCGCGTAAGCCTGCTGCTGTCGTCCCGGCTCCCCCGTGATGCACCACCGCCGCCATGCGCGGGAATAACCAGGAATGCGGCGCGTAATCCAGTTTGAAAACCGTCTCCGGCAGATCACCCTGGCCGATGCCCGCCCAGCCGCTGAGCAGCACCGCGCGCTGACCGCTCTGGCGCACGGCCTCCAGCATCAGCCGCGTCTCCGCTTCGGCGTCACGGTTGGTCATGCTGCCGAAGCCGATGTAGACCGGTTTAGGTCCGGCTTCCAGAAAGTCGAGCAGGGCCGACGGCGGCTCCCAGTCGGCATCGTCGAGAACCAGTAGCCGCTGATATGCATATAGCCCGGTTCCAGTCAGGGCGGAAACGGAAAGACGTGGCGGCTGAAGCCATAGATGACAGGGTAGGGCATCTCATCTGCTGGGTGAAGGCAGACGCGCTGCGGTGGCAGATCGAGAATCTCGGCACGCTGCTTGTTCATGATCCCCTTGAACAGCAGCCAGGCCCACTTCGTTCCAGAGGCGGTGCGTCAGGCGGTTGTAGAAGGCTTTTGCCGGGCAGCCAGGCGGGCAGGCTCCGGCAACAGCATCGTCGGTATAATGCGCGCTGGGATGTGCCGGCTGAAGATAGATGCCCACTGCCGGAATGTCCAGTTTCTCCGAAAGGGCCGCTGCGGTAAAGATGCCCAGGATCGAAAACAGGATGGCGTCGGCGTCCTGCGTGGCGGCGTAGGCATCCGCCCACATGTCGTGCATCATCCGGGCGGTCAGGCGGCGGAAATCTGCATGAACTTGAGCGGATTGCGCCCGCTTTCGATCCAGCTTAGGCCCGTGCCCTGGCTCATCATCGCCATCGGATCGCCCGAAATCGGCGCGTAATCCAGGCCGAAGCCGCGCACAAAGTCCTCATAAGGGATGTGGGTAGCGACCCTGACCGTGTGGCCGCTGGCTTGCAGGCCCAACGCCAGCGGAATGTAAGGCTGAATGTCGCCGCGTGATCCCAACGTGAGCAGTGTCAGGCGCATGGCTCAGGCTCCCAGCAGGCGTTGACGTTCAACTTTGATACAGCGGTTCATCGCCATGTCCAGCCCGGCCTCCAGCGCCCGCTGCTGCGCGGCGGCATCGACCACGCCTAACTGCGACCAGACCGCCTTTGCCCTGACCGCAATCGATTCCTCAACTACTTCGGCCAGATACGCGCTGCGCCGGAAGACGTTGACAATGTCGATAGCCTCCGGCACCTCCGCCAGCGAGGCATAACTGGGCTGACCGTCGATCTCCGCGACCGTCGGATTGACCGGGTAGACTGTATAGCCTGCCCGGCGCAGATAGGCGGCGATCTGGTAGCTGGTGCGCAGCGGATTATCAGAATGCCCGACCACCGCGATCACACGCGCCGTCGCCAGCAGATCGCGCATGGCCGGGTCATCCTGGTTGAGATCCGTCATACCTGCTCCCGAACGTAAGCGTCCAACTGAGCCAGTTCCTTGCTGTAAATCTGCCGCATCACCGGTGGATTCATCAGCCTTTCCATCATACCCTGAAAACCGGGCGCTGTCTGGAAACGAGTTGAAATCGTCACCTGGGCCTGCTGGCCGCGTGGCTCGACGGTGAAGGTCGTCACCAGGGGCAGATTGCGCTGTAATTCGACACTGTCCTCCTGGAGAATACGGCCTGGCTCCGGCTCGCTGATTTGCTGGCGGTAGCTGCGCTCGACGCCGAAGATTTGCATCTCGACTTCCAGGACTGTGCCCGCGCCCCGCCCCCCTTCCAGAACCGTCAAACCGGTGAAGTAGGGCTTCGGCAGAATGGCGGGATGGCCGACCCGATAATCCGCCAGCACATTAAACACAGCCTCCGGCGACGCATTAATCAAACGCGAAGATTCGACCTGCACGGTACCCATTTCTGCCTCCTGTCAAGCATATTGTGACATTTGTCACAATCAACTCGTGAAGAATATCACAAATCGACGCGCTGAGTCAAGCATCTCTGTCAGCATAAGCGATTATTGCGCGTTGTATTCCGCCAAATGGCCGGGACTTCGACACCCATAGGCCCAAATCTGGCCCGGATGTGTTAAAGTCCTGTAGGATGGCTCTGAAAAGGGGATTCTCATGAAGCCTACCAATCTGCTCTTCATCCTATCGGATCAGCATAAGGCCGCCATCAGCGGCTGCTATGGCAGCGGCATCGTGCAGACGCCGCATCTGGATGCGCTGGCCGCGCGCGGCACCCGCTTTGACTGCGCCTATACACCCTGCCCGATCTGCGTCCCGGCCAGAGCCGCGCTGGCGACCGGGCGCTACGTGCATCAGATCGGCTACTGGGATAACGCCACGCCCTATGAGGGCCGCGTGCCAGGCTGGGGCCATCGCCTGAAGGCGCAGGGCTACCGGGTCGATTCGATTGGCAAGCTGCATTTTCGCAGCGCTGAGGACGATAACGGCTTTGACGAATCGCTCGATGCCATGTATGTCGTCGATGGTCTGGGCGATCTGCTGGCCTCCATCCGCGATGACGCTCCCCAGCGCAACTCGCGCCCCGGCATTGAGGCTGCCGGTCCCGGCCAGTCCAGCTACCTGGAGTATGACGCGCGCATTGCCGAGCGTGCCTGCCAATGGCTGGCAGCACACCAGGATGATGCGCAGCCCTGGGTGCTGTTCGTCTCCTTCGTGCTGCCGCATCCGCCCTATATCGCCCCGCAGCCCTACTTTGACCGCTACCCACCGGAGTCGCTGCCGCTGCCGCCGCAGTGGCGCGCCGAAGACTGGCCGCAGCATCCGGTTATCGAGCAGATGCGCCGCTTCTTCAGCTTCGATTCGCCCTTCAGCGAGGCGACCATCCGCCGTCTGAACGCCGCGTATTACGGCATGTGCAGCTACCTGGACGCGCAGATCGGCAAAGTGACCAACACGCTGGCGGACCTGGACCTGGAAGCCACGACACGCATCCTCTACACCTCGGATCACGGTGAACATCTGGGCGGACGCGGCATTTTCGGCAAGTTCACCATGTACGACGAATTGGCCCGTGTGCCGCTGATCCTTGCCGGACCGGATGTCCCGGCGGACAAGGTCGTGAAGACTCCGGTTTCGCTGGTGGACTGCTACCCGACTGTCTTAGAGGCGGTTGGCTGCCCTCCCGGCGAAAGCGATCAGGCGCTGCCAGGACACTCGCTGTGGGCCATCGCCAACGATGAGGACATCGACCGGGTCATCTTGAGCGAGTATCACACGCTCGGCACGCGGGACGCCGTCTACATGCTGCGGGATGCGCGCTACAAGTACATCCATTATGTGGGCGCGCCGCCTCAGCTATTCGATATGCAGGCGGACCCTGAAGAACTGCATGATCTGGCGCAGACCGCTGCGGGCAGCGCGCTCTGCCAGCATTATGAGGCGACGCTGCGACGGATACTCGACCCGGAGGCGGTCAACGCCAGGGCGAAGGCGGATCAGGCGGCACGGGTGGCCCGGCATGGCGGACGTGAGGCCGTCATCGCCCGCGGCTTCTTCCAGAACTCGCCCGCGCCAGGAGAGCAAGCATCCATCGTCAAAGCGGAGTAAACGCTGGCGGGGATGATATGATGGAGTCAGCTGATCGCATTTGAGGAGCTTTGGCTATGGATCCCTGTCGGGATGTGGAAACCGTTCGCGTGATGATCCAGCGCGCCCTGGTGGAAGTGCAGCAGGACGAATGGGAGACGATCCGCGACTTGCAGCTTTGCGCCAGCGCGGAAGTCTATGACGCCGTCCAGCAGCTCTGCCAGAGTGCCCGGCCCAGCGAGCGCGTGCTGGGAGTCGATATTCTGGGCCAGTTCGGCGTGCGTGGCAAGGCGCGGCCCTTTGACGAGCCGATCCGACAGCTGCTGCTCACAATGCTGGACCGCGAAGCCGACCTGGAGGTCCTCATCGCCCTGGCAACCGCCCTGGGCCATTTGCAGGAAAGCCGCGCCATCGAGCCGCTGTGCCGTCTGAAGGATCACGCGGACGCGGACCTGCGCCAGGCGGTCGTCTTCGGCTTACAGGGTCAGGAGGACGCGCGCGCGGTGGAAGCGCTTATCGACCTGAGCCAGGATGCGGCGGTTGATGTACGCAGTTGGGCTACGTTCGCCCTGGGATCGCAGATCGAGATGGATACCGAGGCCATCCGGGACGCGCTGCTGCGCAATATCGATGATGAGGATGAGGAGACGCGCGAGGAGGCGCTGGCCGGGCTGGCGATGCGCCGGGACAGGCGGATATTAGAGCGCGCGCTGGCGGACTTAGCCTCAGGCGCAGTCGAAGCGGACTTTGTCGTGGGCGAAGCCTTCTGCGAGATGCTCGACGCGCTCAAGGATGAAATCTCGCACGAGCTTCTGGCGGCGGCGCTTGAGCAATGCAACGGAGTGGAATAAAAAAAGCAGGCCATCGCTGACCTGCCTTGAATGTATGTCGACTTGCGACTAGCGTTTGGTATAGGTCGGGGCCTTGCGGGCGCGCACCAGACCCGGTTTCTTACGTTCCTTGACGCGCGGATCGCGGGTCAGGAAATGGCCGTCCTTCAACTGCGGTCTGAGGTCGGGGTCCAGTTTGACCAGCGCGCGGGCGACACCTAACTGCACGGCGTCCCGCTGGCCGCTGATTCCGCCGCCCTGGACATGCACGGTAATGTTGTAGTTCTTATCCTGGCCGATAGCGCGCAGGGGTTCGAGAATAATGTCTACATCCCCAAAACGGCTGAAATAATCGTCCGCCTCACGGTCGTTGACGATAAAGCTGCCGGTGCCGCCCGGAAAGAGGCGCACACGAGCGGATGAAGCTTTGCGGCGGCCTATGCCTTCGTAATATTGTGCCGACATGCGTCAATCCTTCCTAAAGTTCCAGCGCTTTGGGGTTCTGCGCCGCGTGCGGGTGGGATGGCCCGGCGTAAACCTTCAGCTTTTTGAACATTTTACGACCCAGGGCGTTCTTCGGCAGCATTCCCTTGACCGCAGCTTCGATCACGCGATCCGGGTGCTTCTCCAACTGGCGGCGCAGGGGGACTTCCCTCAGGCCGCCGGGATAGCCCGAATGGCGATAATACTTCTTCTGTTCCATCTTATTGCCGGTGGTGACGATTTTCTCGCAGTTGACCACGATGACAAAATCGCCCACGTCTACATTCGGCGCGAAGATCGGTTTGGTCTTGCCCCGCAAAATCGCGGCGATCTGGGTAGCCAGTCGTCCGAGAGTCTGGCCCTCGGCATCGACGACCCACCACTCCCGCGCGATGTCGTCCGGTTTAGTCACAAAAGTCTTGTACTTCACTACTGTCCTCCGGTGGGCTGTTAAACCCCACTTCAGCGCCGCTTTATTGTACGAACGATCTGCGGCAGATCAAGGTGCAATTCGATTATCGGACACAGCCCGCCGTGTCCCTGTATTTGACCTCACCCCCCGACCCCCTCTCTATTGGTGGAGAGGGGATTTAGGGGTGAGGTAAGTTGTCTAATACCGCACCCGCGCCAGCACCAGACCCTGCGGTGGGGCCAGTGTCCCCTTGTGAGACAGATCCGCCGCCGCAAAGATGGCTTCGAAATCGGCCTGGCTCATCTGCCCGCGCGCCACGTCGATCTGCGTCCCGACCATGCGCCGCACCATCCGGTGCAGGAAGGCGGTGCCTTCGACGGTGTAAACCAACCGCTGGCCGAAGCCTTCGGCCTCAACTTGCCAGCGCGAGCAGTCGATGCGCCGGACGGTGTTGGTCCCCTTCGGCGGGTTGCCGAAGCTGGCGAAATCGTGCTCGCCCAGCAGCAGCGCCGCCGTCTGGTCCAGCAGGGCCGTATCCAGCGCCCCCCAGACCCGCCAGGCATAGCGTCCCCATAAAGGCTGACGCTGCTCGGCGTGAATGACCGTGTAGCGGTACAGCCGGGCCACCGCATCGAAACGCGGGTGAAAACCCGGCGCGCGCACCAGCGATTGCAGTGCGATGTCGTCCGGCAGCAGCGCGTTCAGCGCCCGCAGCAGGACCTCGTCCGGGTGCGTCCACTCGACATCGAAGGCGATCACCTGCCCCGTCGCGTGAACTCCTGCGTCCGTCCGGCCTGCGCCGGTGACGGTGATCTGCTGCCCCACTGCCTGAGCCAGAGCGGCTTCGACCGCGCCTTGAATGGTGGGCGTGTCGCCCGCCTGCCGCTGAAAGCCCTGGTAGCCGCTGCCATCGTAGGCCAGCGTCGCGCGGTAGCGTGGCAGCGCTTAAGCCTCTTCGCGGTCCACGAGTTCCAGGATGACCATCGGGGCGTTATCGCCCTTACGCGGTCCCAGCTTGTAAACGCGCGTGTAACCGCCGGGGCGGTCCTCGTAACGCGGCGCGAGGTCGTCGAAAATCTTGCCCACGATCTTACGGTCGTTGTTCAGACGGCTGGCGACGATGCGCCGGGCATGAACCGCCCGCTCCGGGTTGTCGTGTGCCAGGCCGCGCTTGGCAATGCTGATGATATGTTCGACGTCACCGCGCACAAACTGCGCTTTGGCCTGTGTGGTCGTGATCCGCTCGTGTTCGAACAGCGCTAGAGCCAGGCCCTTCTTCAGGGCGCGGCGCTGCCCGCTGTTGCGATTGAGTTGTTTTCCGCTTTTACGATGTCGCATGATTATCCACCATTGGCCTCTGCCGTCTCGGATTCATTGGGCAGGTAGCCCTTCTCTTGCAGCTTCTCGACCAGTTCATCCAACGATTTTTCGCCAAAGTTGCGAATCGCCAGCATGGCATCCGGGCCGCGTTCGAGCATATCCAGCACATCGCCGATGGTCGTGATGCCGGTGCGCTTGAGCGAGTTGAAAACTCGCACGCTCAGGTCGAGTTCTTCGATGAGTTTGTCGTAAAGTTCGGGCCGCTGCTGATCGTGTTCGTCACCAACGCCTTCCGCATCCATCGGGCGCATAATGTCGATGTCGTCAATATGCTCGACCCCGGCAATCGGCGTCAGGTGCTTCATCAGAATCTTGGCCAATTTGCTGAGCGCGTCTTCCGGGCGGATCGTGCCATCGGTCCAGATCTCGATAATCAGCTTATCGTAATTGGTGCGCTGGCCGACACGGGCACGTTCCACGTCGAAATTGACGCGGCGCACAGGGCTGAAAATCGCATCGACCGGCAGTTCGCCAATCGGCAGGCGGCCCCGTTCTTCGGCAGGGCTGTAG
>CAVYXZ010000010.1:0-207792 GCA_963772595.1 uncultured Chloroflexia bacterium
ATCGGCCGGTTTCATGGCCCGGTGCAAATCGCCCTGAACGTCGAGATGGCGGCCAAGACCAGCGGTTTCGAGGTCATCATCAGCAACGTCACCGAGACCGAAAAGCAGGTCACGGAGGCTTTACAGCAGGTCCGG
Organism: uncultured Chloroflexia bacterium; assembly: GCA_963772595.1. Classification (GTDB taxonomy): domain Bacteria; phylum Chloroflexota; class Anaerolineae; order Aggregatilineales; family Phototrophicaceae; genus CAVYXZ01. The sequence goes on from CAVYXZ010000010.1 coordinate 136, forward strand.
ACTGGGCGGTCGATGGCATATCATGATTGTACCTGCCCAGGGCTGAACGCGAAGCGAGATTCAGGCCATTTGCGGCGAGGTCCCCGTCGTCCACATTGATTCGCGCCGTTCGGTCGATCTGGCCTCGATCAACCTGGATGAGGCCAGCGGCACAAAGCAGATTGTCGAGCATCTGCTGTCGATGGGCCACACGCGCTTCTGTGAAATCAGCGGGCCGCTCAACTGGTTCAGCGCCCAGGTGAGGCATCAGGCCTGCCTCCAGGTCTTCCAGGCACATGGCATCGAAGCACCGATTCACATTGAGGGCAACTGGACCACGCCCGGCGGCTATCAGGCCACGCGTCGCCTGCTGGAACAGGGGCACAGCTTCAGCGCCTTGCTTGCTGCCAACGACAATACCGCGCTGGGGGCCTTATGCGCCCTGCACCAGCACGGACTGCACGTGCCCGATGACGTTTCCGTCGTGGGATTTGACGATATACCAGAGGCAGCCTACTTCATCCCGCCCTTGAGCACTGTGCGTCACGATTATATCCAGCTCGGCGCGAGCGGTTTCGAGTACCTCTTGCAGTTGATGGACGATCCAGAAACGCCCATCGTGCAGAAGGTCATCGCCCCCAAACTGATCCTGCGCGAGAGCAGCCAGCCCGCAGCGACTTGACGCCGCAGAAAAGTCAGGTCATAATTTGTGTGAACGTTCACAGATTCGCTGCTTTGTCGCTGCACCGCTCCCAGCATACACGCTGAGCCATTGTCTTCCCCCCCCGCCCTGTGATCGTTCTAAGCGGCAGCCACAATTCGATTTCGTGCCTGTCGCAAGCCTGAGCCGTGCCGCCCACTTAAGTGCCCAAACACAGCAAGGGCGGTAAACTGATCAGGTGAGGTATTCATAAGTATAGGGGCTGGGTCTCGGCCCTGAGTTTACAGGTGGTTGAAAGCCTTGTTCAGGCATGTCGGTCTCGCCGTCAAACTCAACGTGCTGGTGCTGCTGGTACTGGCATTGTTTCTGGTTGTGGTGGTCTTCCTGCTGGTGCGTAACACGCAGGACCTGACGCAGAAAATTGGTGGCGAAAAAATCAACGAAGAAGTCAATATTATCCAAAGCCGGCTCACCCAGATCGAAAAACAACTGCTGGACAACACCGGTTTCATCGTGACGAACGTAGCCTTTTTCCAGGCAGTGGGCAAGCGCAGCTCCGAAGAAACCGCCGAGATCATTACCACCGCCAACGCCTCGCTAGGGCTAGACGACATCACGGTCGTCGATGGCGACGGCAAGCGACTGGTCGATATTCAGCCCGACGAGAACAACGTGCAGGAGGACCTTCTGCTGCACCGGGCGCTGGGCGGCACGACAACGAACGCGCTGCTGGTCCAAGAAAATGCCGGAGTTGTGGAAGTCAGCCTGGCCGCAGCCGCACCGGTTGTGAGCGAAACGGGCAATATCCTGGGCGCGATGCAAATGAGCTATCATATCAGCGGCGATTTCCTGACCAGCCTCATCTTTGAGCGCAAGGGTATCCATCTCGGCCTGATCTATGGCGATCACATTATCGCCCGCTCGAACGAAACCGCCGGAACAAGCGGCACCATTCTGCGCAACGGAATCGCCTACGATCCCCAGGCAGTCCAACTGGCAGAGAGCGGCCAGACCGTCGTGCTCGATCATCTGGTCAACGGTGACGGCGGTGTCCCCCATACGGTGGCCTATGTACCGGTCCAGTCCGAAGCCGGGGACTCCGGCAGTCATCATGATCCTGGTCGAACTGGAGGAAATTTACTCCTTTCAGAATCTCACCCTGCTCAATACCATTCTGGTATTTGCCGGGCTGACCGCTTTCGCGCTGGCGATCATTTACCTGAATATTTACCGCATGATGATCCGCCCTCTCGACAAGCTGCGCACCATCGCCCAGACGATGACCAGCGGCCAGTACAACGAACGCGCGCTCGTCAGCACCTCGGATGAAGTCGGCCAGCTCGCCTCCGCTTTCAATGAAATGGCAATCGCTATCCAGCAGCGCGAGGTCAGCCTGGAAGCCGCGCGTGAACAGGCTGAGCGAGCCGATCAGGTCAAGTCGCTGTTTCTGGCAAGCGTGTCCCACGAACTGCGGACCCCGCTCAATGCCATCATCAACCTCACCAAGTTTGTCGGCCTGGGCATGTATGGGAAGGTCAACGCGGAACAGGTCGATATTCTGCGCAAGGTGGAAGCGCGCAGCAAGCACCTGTTGAACCTGATCAACGACGTGCTCGATATTTCCAAGATCGAGACCGGATCGCTGGAGCTTTTTGTGGAGGAAAACCTCAACATCAGCGACATTGTCCGGCAGGCTATGGAGACGGCGCAGAGTCTGCTGCTGGATAAACCCGTCGAGATCGTCCACGAGATCCAGCAGGATCTACCGCCCTTCACCGGCGATGCGCAGCGTATTCACCAGATCGTCTTGAATTTACTGTCTAACGCCTGTAAATTTACTGCCAAAGGGCAGATCCAGGTCTGCGCCTATCAGAGGGAAGATGAGATCATTATTTCAATTCATGATTCCGGCCCCGGCATCGCCGCCCAGGACCAGGAATTGATCTTCGAGGCCTTCCGGCAAACGAAGGACGGGCTGCGCAAAGGCGAAGGCACCGGCCTGGGGCTGCCGATCTCGCGGCGGCTGGCAGAGGCGCACGGAGGGCGTGTCTGGCTGGAAAGTGTTGTAGGGCAAGGAGCGACTTTTTATGTGGCGCTGCCGCTGGAGAGTCACTTAATGCCGACGATTTAACATCAAGATAGGAAGAACGATACATGACGCAGCCGAATTTCCTGTATGTCGAAAACGATGAGCTGAGCCGGGAGGTAATGAAAACTCTGCTGACGCGCGGCCTGGGCTATGATGACGTGACGATGTTTGAAAGCAGTTCGGAATTCGCGGATCGCCTGGAGAGCTTATCGTATAAACCGGATGTCATCTTTCTTGACATTCATATGGAGCCGATTGATGGCTTTGCCATGTTGAGCATGATCCGCCATCACGCCGATCTCAACGCGGTCCCGGTGGTGGCCTTGACGGCCAGCGTGATGAACGAGGAAATTCGCCGCTTGCGGGATGCCGGTTTCGACGGCGTCATTGCCAAGCCCATTAACTACGATACCTTTCCCAACGCGCTGCAGCGGCTCTTGAGCGGCCAGCAGGTCTGGAACGTGAAGTGATACTATATAAGGCAAGACTTTTCATTGACGGGGGATATTTTTAGGGGGTAGGCAACAGAGAATGAACAATAAACATGCCTTGATTATTGACGATGATGCTTATAACGTTTATGTCATGGAGCGATTTCTGGACAAAGAGAGTATTTCCTACACGGCAATCACAGAAATGACCATGCTGGAAACGCTGCTGCCCCAATTGCGGCAGGTGGACATCGTACTCTTAGATCTGGAAATGCCCAAGCATGACGGTTACGAAGTGATCGACATGCTCAGGAAGCATCTGGATGCCAGCGTGCCCATTGTGGCCTGCACAGTGCATACTGCCGAGATCAACCGGACACGCAGACTGGGTTTTTCCGGCTTCATCGCCAAACCGCTGGATATGGACCGCTTCTCCGAACAAGTGCGCCGCATCCTAAGCGGTGAACCCATCTGGGAAGCGCGTTAGCGATCCTGGCTGACCGCCACAGCACATCCATATTCGTGGATGACTGCTGCCTATGCACTGGTTTGGGCGGCGACAACCTCTCGTCGCTTGAAACCCATGATCCCCTGGCGACTGCTCAACAGCTTTTGCAGGCCCACAAAGGCGAACAACAAGATGCCAATCACGATCTTGATCCACCAGGGCGTGAGGGATCCATCGAGAGTCAGATAGGTCTGAATAGTCCCCAGCGTCATCACCGCGATAAAGGTGCCGATGACGTAGCCAACACCGCCCGTCAACAAGGTACCCCCAATCACCACCGCAGCAATGACATCCAATTCCAGCCCGACCGCAATGGTCGAATCCCCGGAGTGCTTGGCTAAAGACAGCACGATCCCGGCAAAGGTGGTCAGGAAGCTGCTCAAGGCATAAACCAGGATGGTCGTCCGCCCAACAGGCACACCCAGCAGCAGCGCCGCGTCAGGATTCCCGCCGAGGGCATAGACGTTGCGTCCGAATCGGGTGAAATGCGCCAGAAAGATGCCTGCGATCAACACCACGAGAAAGGCCCCTGCGGCGAAGGTGAATCGCCCTTTGTCTGGAAAGATGTAGACGAGGTGCGAAATCTGGTCGTAGAACGGGTTGTCAATGCGGATGGAATCGGTTGACAGCACATAGGCCATGCCTCTGGCGAGGAACAGTCCTGAGAGCGTCACAATAAACGCGGGTATCTTGAAATAGTGGATGATCGCCCCCATCGCCGCGCCGAACGCCGTCCCAATGCTGAGCATAATGGCAAAGGTGACCAGTGGATTCCAGCCATTACGGCCAATCATCAGGGCACAAAAAACGCCGGTAAAGGCAATCAATGAACCGACGGAGAGATCAATACCCCCGGAGATAATCACAAAGGTCATGCCGATAGCGGCAATCCCCCAGTAGGCATTATCTCTGAGCAAATTGCCCACGATTCGCATCGAGCCAAAGGCCGAAAAACGCGAGTAGGCAAACAAATACAGGACCGCAAAGACGACAAAGGTCATAAGGAGCGGGATAAAGCGAGATCTCATGCTGTCCTCCTGAGAGGTCGCGTAATAAATCGTCTGAATTCCGGCGATTGCAGCAGCAGCACCGCCAGCACAACAATCGCTTTTACGACCAGATTCGTGGTGGGATGCAAGGAACTCACGTACAGCCCCACCAGCAGACTCTGGATAATCAACACGCCCGCGACACTCAGCACGAGGTTGAAGCGTCCCCCCAGCAGCGAGGTTCCGCCAATCACAACGGCCAGGATCGCATCGAGTTCGGTGAACAAACCGGCGGTGTGCGGATCGGCGGATTTCACCTCGCCCGCGACGATCATGCCAGCGACGGCGGCACACACACCCGACAGGGTGTAGACAAACAGCTTAATCATGCGTGCCTGGATCCCGGCATAGTAGCTTGCGCGGTCATTCACACCGACCGATTCGATGAGCAGACCCAGTGCGCTGCGTCGCACCAGGAGGATCACTGCGATCAGCGCCGCAATGGCGAGATAGATGGGAAACGGGACGCCAAATACGACCCCCCGCCCCACAAAAGCAAGGGTTTCATTGGTGAAGGTTGGCGATTGTCCGCCCGTAATCAACTGCGCCACGCCGCGTCCGGCAACCATCAAAATAAGGGTCGCAATGATCGGCTGCAAATCCAGAAATGCGACAAGGACGCCGTTCCATAATCCACACAATGCGCCTATCGCAATCGTTATCAAGATCACAAAACCGGGTTGATAGTAGAACTCTGTCGCGCCAGCCTCGTAATTGTTGATGAGCACCACAGCCACCGCCGCGCCGATTGCCATCACGGCACCTACGGAGAGATCAATACCCTTCGTCGCAATCACTAAGGTCATGCCGATTGCCAACAAGGCGTAAGGGGCAGAGTTATCCAGGATGTTGATTAAACTGCCCACCAGTCGATCATTGACCAGACGAAGGTCGAAGAAATTGGGCGAGATGAGCCGATCAACAAACAGAATAATCAGCAGCGCGACGACAGTCCACAACAGACGTAAATCGCCACCTGTTGATCTGAGAAACTTGAAGCTGCCCTTAACCGAATTACTCATATTTTCTTCTGAATTCATTATTACCTCTAGCTTCGACTTGATCGAGTTTTGAGATCGTCAAGTCTGTAATGCCTTCTATTTCGTACATCTACAGGGTTCAGCTCGCCGCGATAGCCTGCATAATCGTGTTTTCGTTGATCTCATCGCCTTCCAATTCACGCAGCTTCTTACGGTCACGCAAAATCACAACTCGGTGGCTGTAATCCACGACCTCGGCCAGCTCCGACGAAATAATGAGCATTGCCTTGCCCTCTTTAGCGAGCCGTTTGACGATATGAATGATCTCGGCATGTGCCCCGACGTCAATCCCGCGCGTCGGCTCATCCAGGATGAGCAGGTCCGGGTTCGAAACCAGCCAGCGCGCCAGAATCACTTTTTGCTGATTGCCGCCGGAGAGTTCCTTCACCGGCTTCTCGGCATCTGGTGTCACGATGTGCAGCGCTTCGATCATCTCATTAGCAAGCGCTTCTTGCTTCTGGCGTGAGAGATAGTTGAACCACCCCATTCTTGCCTGCAATGCCAGGATGATGTTCTCGCGGACGCTCAGATCGCCGATGATTCCCTCAACTTTCCGATCTTCCGGGCACAACCCAAAGCCATATTGGATGGCCTTGCGCGGAGACGAAATATTGACTTTCTGCCCTTTGACATAGGCTTCGCCCTTATCGTTCTGCTCAATGCCGAAAACAAGATGGGCGATCTCGGTGCGTCCCGAACCCAGCAACCCCGCCAGGCCGACGATTTCGCCGTAGCGAATTTCCAGGTCAAACGGCTCGATCATGCCATCGCGGCCAAAGCCCTGCACCTTCAGGAAGGTCTGGCCTGCCGCATCGTAGGACCCGGCTTCGGCGTTCTCATCGTCCACCACGTCTTCAAGATTCTTGCCGAGCATTTCTGTGATGAGCTGGACCTTCGGCAGTTCGGTGACTTTATGCTCGCCCACTTTAAGCCCATTGCGCAGCACAGTGATCCGATCAGAAATCTCGTACACCTGATCCAGAAAGTGGGTAATCAAAATGATCCCGATGCCGCGCTCCTTCAGCGACCAAATCACAGAAAACAGCATCTCGACTTCGTTGCGATCCAGGCTGGAGGTCGGTTCATCGAGGATGAGGACCTTGGCGTACAGGTCCACGCCGCGCACGATGGCGATGATCTGCTGAATTGCGACGGAAAAGGCGGAGAGGTTGCGGGTCACGTCAATATCGACACCAAAGTCCTTCAACAACTGCTTGGCCTGTCGATTGGCAGCGCCCATGTCGATCATGCCGAAACGCATGGGCTGACGGCCCAGGAAGATATTTTCGGCAACGGACATCGTCGGGATGAGATTGACTTCCTGATACACGGTACTGATGCCGAGTTCCTGGGCATGGCGCGGGCTATGAGGGTCAATTTCGGTCCCCTCCAGCAGGATTGTTCCGGCATCTTTTCGATGAACGCCCGTGATTAACTTGATGAGTGTGGACTTGCCCGCCCCGTTTTCCCCGACCAGAGCATGAACGTCGCCCGCGTGGAGCGTGAAATCCACTTCTGAAAGCGCCACTGTAGAGGGGAAAATCTTGGTCAAACCCTTTGTTTCCAATAAGGGTATTTCTTGCCCAACAGTACTCATCTTGAACTTCCTGTAAGTTGTCTTATACAATCTATAGGGGCTTCATGCCCTGTGTGACACAGGGGAGGGCACCAATTGGACGGAGACCATACCACCATTTGCACCCTCCCTTGTATTTAGCGTATCGCTTGATTACATCGAGTGATCGGCATCATAGGCCGCGCGGGATGTGTACAGACCGCCGCCGACCGGAATCCACTTGGGAACGTCCTCACCATTCAGGTAAGCAACGACCGCGTCGAAGGCCGGGCCGCCCATGAAGGGGCTGAGTTCGACCGTCGCGTTGGTTTCGCCAGCGTCCAGCGCATCGTAGATGTCAGGAATGGAGTCCACTGACACAATCAGGATGTCTTTGGCCGGAGCGACCCCAGCTTCCTTCATCGCTTCAATCGCGCCAATCGCCATATCGTCATTGTGCGCAAACAGCGCGCAGATGTTGGAAGGATCCTCAGAACTCAGGATGCTCTCCATGACCTGCTTGCCATTGGTACGCACGAAGTCGCCGGTTTCCGACTGAATGATTTGCATGTCGGGGAAGAGGCCAATCACATCCAGGAAACCCGTATGGCGATCTTCAGCAGCGGCTGAACCCACCGTGCCGTAGAGTTCGACGATGTTGCATTTGCCGGATGTGGCCTGGGCCAACCAGGCCGCCGCCAGACGCCCTTCGTGAACGAAGTCAGAGGAAACACGGGTGACGTAGAGGGACGGATCGGAATCCACGTTACGGTCCACAATGACGACCGGCACGCCAGCATCGGCGGCTTCTTGCAGCACGTCATCCCAACCGCTTTCAATCACAGGGGCCAGAATGATAGCATCGACATCGCCCTGAGCCAGCCAGGCACGCATCGCCGCAATCTGGTTTTCCTGGCTCTGCTGTGCATCAGAGAACAGCAGGTTAATGCCGCGCGCTTCCGCCTCGGCCTGCACTGCTTCTGTAAATGCGGTGCGCCAGGCGCTTTCCGAACCGATCTGAGAGAATCCAATGGTGAGACCTTCACCACTGTCCTGGGCACTGACGAAGGGTACCATGAGTGCCAGAAGGATTAAAACAACTACACTCAACTTTGCGAATCGCATTCCAAGCTCCTTGTCTAAGCAGGCATTGCAGATATTATTCATGTAATTCAGGTAATTGATGTTCGCACTATGTATTTGCAGGGCTGGTCTGTTAGCCGCGCAGCTCATCGCCCCCATAGGCTGAACCCGTCTAAAGTACCCTGACTCCATTGTCCAGAACTCAAATTCAACGAAGAAATTGTGGACTGGCTTCTGAAGACTTGCTTTTGGGATTCTGGCCGATTCTTTCCTCCTTATTGATCATCTGATAGAGATGTGCTACGTATTCCACAAGACCTGTGAACGTTCACACATTATGACATGCGCTGATATTTTCGTCAAGCAATTGAGTCGGCTATGACCATGCCGTTGGACGCGCGTTCCGCGCCTGTCTGCTTGGTGAATTGAAGGCAACGGGCATGGATGGCGGATTGTGGCGAATTAGCACTTGCTGATTCCAGGCCGCAGTAAGTAATATCCCATCACTGTGGATCCCATAACGTCTGCGGAATATATTCGCGCCATACCTCAGGAAAGAGTCGAAATGTCACAGGATTCTCTGTCCATGAAAGCATCGCAGCTTCATCATCGCGCCATCGTCATTGACGGCCACTGCGACATCTTGAACCCGCTGGCTGATGGCCGCGTTCGTCTGAGCGAGCGAACTGAGGTCGAGCCGCCAGAGACCTGGCGCGGCGCGGACTACGTCCGAATGCCCCCGAACAACACGCCCTACGACGTGTCAGCCTATTCGTGGTATTTCGAGTGCATCGGCCAGTACGATATTCCGCGCTTTCAGGAAGGCGGCATCACGGCGGAGGTGATGGCGATCTTCATCGCCGAAGAATACCTGCACCGTCCCCTGGAGCGCGCGCTGGATATGGTGGCGGCCTTCCACCGCGAGATCGAGTCCAACCCGGATACCCTGCTGATGGCGACCACCGCTGCCGACATCCAGCAGGCCAAGTCAGAAGACAAGACGGCCCTGATGCTGGGCTTCGAAGGGGCCGAACCGCTGCTGCGCAACCTGACCCTGCTGGACGTCTTCTACCGGCTCGGCCTGCGGATCATGTCGCTCACCCACAGCCGGCGCAATGATTTCGCCGATGGCACGCAGATGAGCATTGCGACCGGCGGCCTGACCACCCTGGGCCGCCAGTTGATTGCGCGTATGAACGATCTGGGCATCCTGATCGACCTCGCCCATATGAACGATGTGGGCGTATGGGAAGTGCTGGAACTCTCCAGCGAACCGGTAGTCCTCAGCCACACGACGGTCGCAGAAATGCCGGGTTACAAATCCGGCCTGCTGGAGATCGACCCGCGCTATGGCAAATCCAAACTTCAGGCCATTGCCGAAAAAGGTGGAGTCGCGGGCGCAATCTTCGTGGCGCAGCCCTCGCTGAATGCCGTCGTCGACGACATTGAGGCCATGATCCAGCACGTGGGCGACGATTACGTCTCCATTGGCAGTGATTTCGTTAGTCTGGCTCATGTCCCGCCGGGGCTGGAGGACATCTCCAAACTGCCTGCCATCACCGAGGCACTGCTCCGGCGCGGGTACAGCGACGAGACGATTATGAAGGTCTTAGGTGGCAATCTGATGCGCGTGTTCCAGACGGTGCTGGGCTAAGCCTGCGGCGGCGGAAACTCCGACCATAAAGCCGTTTCCTGCGGCTCCCAGTAATCGGTCGTCACGGTCTCAATCTCAAAGAACTGGTAGGGGTCTACTTTCTTGTAGTCGGCATAAGGGCCGGACCAATCCTTACGCCGTTCCTTGTAGGCATGATGACCTTCAAGCGTGTGATATTCAAACAACATGATGTATTTGCCGACTGGCTGCCCATCCCGGTCGATTTGCCGGAAGTAGCGGATCGACTTCCACTCAGGAAACAGCGATTCCTGATGGTCGATGACAAAGTGAAACCACCGGCGAATCATGTCGTGATGCGCCTCCTCAAAGCCAGGCTTGATACGCCAGGTTTCATACTCAATAAAGCTCATCGTCTCTCTCCCTTTGAGATTCAGTCGGTCTCTTCAAAATGCGGCAGGACATGTTTGCCCAGCAGATGAATCGCCTCCAGGCTGCCGTTTGGCCCGTGCGGCATCCCGAACTCAATGCGCGAGATCGGGGCCGTCCGCATCATCTTTTCGATCTTCGTTACCACCTCACCCGGCGTACCGTAGAGCGCGAACTCCGCCAGTAGTTCGTCCGAAATCAACGCAGCCGCCCCTTCGACATCGCCATTGCCACTGGCCGCCTGCACGCGCGCGATCAGTTCCGGCTCAACGCCCAGGAACTCTGGCACGGGCGATAAATACGGCAGGTAAAAAGCCAGCGTCCGGCGTGCAAAGACCTTCGCCTCAGCGGCATCCTCCGCAATCGACGTCAGCGGGCCCATGCACCAGCCCGACCTCGTAGGGATCGCGCTCGACGGCTCTCGCCCCGGCCTTGATGTGCGACCACATATGCCGGGCATAGCGGGCGCTCCACAGCGATCCGCCTTTGACCTCGTTCGCCACAGCCCCGGCCATCTGGCACATTTTCGGCCCCCAGGTGCCGACCATGACCGGAATATCGCTGCGCGGTGGTTCCCAGGCAAGCGCGGCGGCTTCGCCCGCACGAAAGACCTTCCCTGCATACGGCGATGCATCTCTGCGCCACAAGCGCCGCATCATCTCGATGGCTTCGCGCACCGTCGTGATCGCCCTGGGAGTCTGCACGTCGATGAAATCCAGGAACGCCCCGCGTCCGATCCCCATATAGGCCCGGCCATTAGAAAACTCATCCAACATGGCCGCGTATTCGGCCAGCAGCGCCGGGTGAATCAGATAGGGATTACAGACCGAGGGGCCGAGCGTGATGCGCTCAGTATGCTGGGCGACCAGATACAGAATCGGCCAGGCAGGCTTGAACATCAGATCGTCAAACACGCTGAAGGCATCAAAGCCGTAGGCTTCCGCCTGGGTTGCCAGCGCGATAAATTCATCTTTGGTCTTGCTGCCTGATACCCCAAAACTCAGTTTGACCATTTACGACCTCCATCTTATTGATTCAACGGATCCAGCACATCGCGCAGGGTATCGCCCAGGATGTTAAAGCCCAGGGTGACCAGGGCAATCGCCAGACCCGGAAAGACTGGGTACCACCAGGCATCCAGGAAATAGTTCCGTCCATTGCTCACCATCAGGCCCCACTCTGGCAGGGGCTGCTGCGCGCCCAGGCCGAGGAAACCCAGTGCCGCCAGCGCCAGAATCGTCACCCCCAGGTTAAGCGTCGCCTGCACAATCAATGCCGCCAGTGTGTTGGGGACGATATGCCGCCACAACATCGCCAGCGGACCAATGCCGAGCGCCCTGGCCGCCAGCACGTAATCCTGCTGCACCGCTACCAGCGTCTGCGCGCGCATCACCCGCGCGTACTCCGGCCAACTGATGAGGATCAGCGTCAGTACGGTATTCTGCAAATTTGGCCCCAGCACGACGACGATCACCATCGCCAGCAGCGTCGGCGGAAAAGCCAGCACGACATCGGTAAAGCGCATCAGCAGCTCGTCATACCAGCCACCCGCATACCCGGCGACGATGCCGATGACGCCGCCCACCACAACGCCCGCCGCAACCACCGCAATCGCCGTGAAGAAGGAATAGCGTGCTCCATAGACGACCCGGCTGTAGACATCGCGGCCAAAATCGTCTGTGCCGAAGATGTGCTGCGCGCTGGGCGGCGAGAGCCGGGCCGGGGTATCCAGCACCAGCGGGTCATAGCCTGTGAACAGGGCCGGGAAGAGCGCCAGCAGCAGAGTCAGCCCGATAATCAGCGCGCCCAGCAGCGTAGGCCAGTTCCAGCGGACACGGATGCGCCATCGTCCATTCAGGGCTGCGGTAGTCAATAGCGTATCCGGGGGTCCAGTGCGACGTAGGCCAGATCCGTCGCCAGATTCACCAGCAGGAAGCAGATCGTCGCCAGCAGCGTCACACCAACAATCGAGGGATAGTCCATGTTGAACACGGCGTCAAAGGCATAATTGCCGATCCCCGGCCAGTTGAAGATCGTCTCGACCAGCACGGACCCGCTGAGCATATACCCCACCGCCAGCCCCATGATCGTGACGGTCGGGATCAAGGCATTGCGCAGGATGTGGCGGCGAGTCACAACGCGCGGCAGCAGGCCCTTGCTGCGGGCCGTCAGCACGTAAGGTTTGCGGATCTCTTCCAGCACCACCGTGCGCGTGAAGCGCATAAAACGCGCCAGCGGGCCAAGCGCCAGCGTAATCGCCGGGAGAATAATGTGCCGCAGCGCGTCCTGAAATAGTGTCCAGTCGCCTGTCAGCAGCGAATCGACCAGCAGCAGATTCGTGATCGGTGGAGCCTTGCGCCCCAGCACGACGCTCACCTCAACGCGACGCCCGCCGGGCAGCCAGTCTAGGTAGAAGAAGAAGATCAGGATCAGCACGATTCCCAGCCAGAACGAGGGAAAGGCGATCCCGGCCAGTGCTCCCAGGCGCGAGAGATGATCGATCCACTTATCTTTATTCAGAGCCGCGATCACGCCCAGCGGCACGCCGATCAGGGCCGCGATCAGGAAGGCCGCCAGCGTCAGTTCGACCGTCGCCGGGAAAAACTGCCGCAGATTGTCCATCACCGGCTTGTGATTCATAATCGACATGCCCAGATCTCCCTGAAGCAGATCCCCGCCGTAGATAAGAAACTGCTCCACCAGCGGTCGATCCAGGCCCATGCGCGCGCGCACGTTCTCCACCTGCTGCTTGGACGCGCGCATTCCGGCGGCCATCTGCGCCGGATCGCCAGGGATGACCCGCGACAGGAAAAACGTCAGGATCATCACACCCAGCAGCATGAAAATGAGCAGAAAGAGGCGGCGAAAGATAAAACGTGAGAGGTTCATTGCAGCGTCAGCATTGGATTGGTCTGGGAGGAGAGGCCGCAGCGCTCCCCTCCCCTGTGTGAGCCTGCGCTAGTGATTGATCGTGACGTCGCGCATGTCGAGATAATTGTAGACCCCGAAGTCGAAGCCATCGACCCAGGTCCCGGCCACCTGGCTGAGCTGCTCCTGATACAGCAGCATCCAGACCGCATCGTCCATGAGCATCGCCTGCGCCTGATTGTACAGGTCTTGCAGTTCGGCCTCGTCATCGGTCGCGCGGATCTGCTCGATCAGCGCATCGTAATCCGGGTTGTTGTAGGAGGAGATGTTGCCCCCCAGCCCAGTGTCGATGAATTCGGAGGTGAAACGTTCCAGGATGGCAATCGCCATCGGGTAATTCGGCTCGGAGACCCAGGAGTAGAAGGGAATCTCACCGGCCCCGGCAGCATCCAGGAAAGGCCCAAACGGCATCTCGACCAGATTGGCAGTGATGCCCGCCTCCGCCAGATTCGCCTGGAGAACGACGACCAACTGCTTCAACAGGCCGAAATCCACGTAGACCAGGTCGAATTCCAGGCCATCGGCATAGCCCGCGTCCGCCAGCAGCGAGCGCGCTTCATCCAGATTGCGCTGCGGCAGCGGATAATCGGCATTGTGATATTTCATGTCGGCATAGACCGGCGTATTCATGCGAACGCCGCCGCCCTGCACCAGATCATTCATGATCGAGTCGTAGTCAATCGCGTCGATAACGGCCTGGCGCACGCGGACGTCATCAAAAGGCGGAAGCTGCGTCTGGAAGACCCAGAACACGGATGAATTCGACGGACGACGGTAGACGACCAGATTGTCGTCGCCCTCCATACTGCGCAGCATGTCTTCCGGCAGACGCTGCACCGCGTCCACATCACCGCGTTCCATCATCAGACGAGTCGAGGTATCGTCCTCGTTGATGAGCGAAATCACTTCCGGGATCGGCGCGGGACCACCGTAGTAATCATCGAAGCGCTCCAGCCGCGCATACTCGCTCGGCAGCCACTCGGCAAAGGTGTAGGGACCGGTCCCCATCATATTGGTCGCCAGATACTCCGCTGCCCAGGGGTCATCGTCCGTCGCATTCGCCTCGACCCAGGCCTGCGAGACAATGGACGCCCCGCGCGGAATGCCCATCAGTTCCAGGAAGGCCGGGAACGGCTCGGTCAGGGTGAACTGGACCGTCAGGTCATCCAGCGCAACCACCGAATCCGGCGTCAGGAAGGGCTGAAAGGTCGAGGCATCGCCCTCGCCCAGGCTCAGGAAACGGTTCATACTGTAGACCACGTCGTTGGCCGTGAGAATCGAACCGTCGTGAAACTTGACATCGGGCCGCAGGTGGAAGGTGTAGACCATACCGTCGTCGGAGACATCCCAGCTTTCCGCCAGGTCCGGCTCCACCGAGCTGCCATCGTAGGCCGTATCGACCAGACGGCTGTAGACGTTGCGCACGATAAAGCCCGACTGCGACTCGGTGATCTGCGCCGGGTCCAGCGACACGATCTCCTGAGGCCGCACGTAGATAAAGTTCGTCCGGTCCTGCGCGACGACGCCCGGCCCCAGGGCGAGGACCGCAAGCAGCCCGAACAACAGCATTACCAGTAATGATCTCTTACGCATCATGCCTTCCTCCTTATGGTTGTGATGCTCGACTATGTATCCGTAAAATTGTCTTCGAAACCCACCGGATCAATCGTCATACCACTGACGTCGGTCATGTGGTCGATCATCAGCTTGCGCACCCGCCGCAGATCCTTGGCTCGGATCGCGTCGCGCAGCGCCAGCAAATTCGACCGCACCGAGCGGTAATCCTGCGCCACGTTGAAGGGCTGCGCACGAAACAGCAAGTCCAGCAGGCGGCTGCCGATGATTTCCAACTGATGATTGCCCGATTCTCGCAGCAGCCAGCGATGAAATTGTTCATCCAATGTGACCAGGGCTTCACAGGCCTCCAGAGTCGGATCATCGCCTAACGCTTCAATGGCATCGAGAATCTCAAGCAGCGGGTCCACACGCGGCTGGTTACGCAGGGCGAGCAGCAGCGCGGGCACCTCCAACCACAGGCGGATCTGCCGCATTTCCAGCGCATCGCGCATGGAGGGGGCCACCACACGGCCCACCTGCCCAGGGAGAAATTCGACCAGACCATCTGCCGCTAACTGGTGCAATGCGTGCCGAATCGGCGTCCGGCTCATGCCGAGTTGCTTCGCCAGATCCACCTGCTGAAGCAGCGTGCCCGATGCTAACTGGCCCGAGAGAATCTCTTCGCGCAGTTGTTCGTAGGCCGCCGCCGCTTCCTTACCCAGGTAATGACCTTGTGACATAAATCCCGCTTGTACTCATGATGTATACATGAAGAGTACTTAGGATCGCCTCTTTTGTCAAAAAATGAGTTCACGACCCGGAGACTGCCCTTCCCCAGGCGCTCAACCGGGCCAACAGTCAGGTAAGCGCATCACCGGGCCTCAGGTCTTCGGGGCGCACAGGCAGCCGCCGGATTCGCTTTCCAGTCGCTGCAAAAATCGCATTCAGCAGCGCGGGTGTGGCCGGAGGATTCCCCATTTCGCCGATCCCTGTCGGTGTGAGGCCATCCGGCACGATAAAGACCTCAATGCTCGGCATCTCGTCGAAGCGCATCAGCGGATAATCGCAGAACTGGCGCTGCACCACCCGGCCACGACTCAAGGTGATTTCGCCGTACAGAGCGCTGGTTAAACCAAAGACGATGCCGCCTTGCATCTGCGCTTCGATCATGTCGGGATTCACCGCCAGCCCGCAATCGACGGCGCAGACCACCCGATGAATTTTGAGCACACCGGCGATGATCGAGATTTCCACCACCTGGGCTACCGGGGTGTTCCAGGTCGTGTGGCAGGCGATCCCGCGTGCCCAGCCTTCCGGCAGAGGCGTTCCCCAAGCCGCCCGTGAGGCGGCAAGCGCCAGCACCCGCTTGATGGGGGCCGAATCATCGAGCAGCGCCATGCGAAACGCATAGGGGTCTTCGCCAGCAGCAGCGGCCACTTCGTCCATAAAGCATTCGTTGACCAGCGCATTCTGCGTGTTAAATACCCCGCGCCAGTACCCCGTCGGGACGGGCAGCGAGAGTGCGATAGAACCGATGCGCTTGTCGGGGATCAAGTAGGGCACGTCCATCCCGTGATTGAGGTCGGCACCACTGGCGATAGGCTGAGCAGCGTTGTAGTGTTCCCATAAAGCGGCTTCCCACCGGCGTCCAGTCCGGCACGCATCTGGTGAAGGCTGGCCGGGCGATAAAAATCATGCTGGAGACCGTCCGTGCGCGTCCAGCAGACTTTGACCGGCACACCCAGAATCTTCGAGAGTTCCACCGCTTCGTCAACATAATCGACCCGGAGCCGCCGTCCGAAGCCGCCGCCGATCAAGGGGACATGAATGTGAACCGCATCGCCCGGCAGCCCGGTAATCGCCTCCGTATGCCGTTTGGCTTCCTGTCGATTCTGGGTGGGCGCCCACACGTCACAGCCATCCGCGCGCACATCGGCCACGCAGACCATCGGTTCCATCGGGGCATGAGCCAGATAAGGCACGTCGTACAGCGCTTCGACGATGGTCGCCGCGTTATCAATCGGCAGACCAGCATTGGCCGCGATTTCATCCAGGGTCATCTGGCGGATCGCGTCGCTGTCCAGGTCAGCATAATCGCCGAAATCCCAGTGGACATCGAGCGCTTGCCTGCCCTGCAAGGCCGACCAGGTATTCTCAGCGACCACCGCAACTCCGCTGCTGATTTCCACCACCTGGCGGACTCCCGCAATCGCCAGCGCCTGAGCATCGTCGAAGCCTGCCGCACGACCGCCAAAGACCGGACAGCGGGCTACCACAGCGAAGACCATATCCGGCAGATAAATATCACTGCCAAAAATGGCGCTGCCGGTCACGAACTGCGGGTTGTCGATCTGTCCCCGGCGCGTGCCAATGTACCGGAATTCCTCCGGCTTCTTAAACACCATCTCCGAGCGCCCAGGCACAGGCAGGGTCGATGCCACCTCGACCAGCTCCCCGTAGCCCAGGCGCTGGCCGCTGGGGACATGCAGCACCGTCCCCATCTCGGCCCGGCAGGTCTCCGGCGTCCACCGCCCAGATATGAGCGGCAGCAGCAACCAGCATCATGCGTGCAGCGGCCCCTGCCATCCGTAAAATACAATAGGAGTTCTGGAGACTCACACTGCCACCCGTGACCTGATCGCCATAAATAGGGTCCGCAGGGGCCTGTTCGACGCGGATCGTCGCCCAATCGGCCTCAAGTTCGTCGGCGAGAATCATTGGCAGAGAAGTCTGCACCCCCTGCCCCATCTCTGAACGATGAACGATCAGGGTGACGGTGCCATCGGCATCAATACGCAGATAGGCATTAGGGTCGAAGACATTTCCCTGGCAGTCGATCTCCTGTGCCGATACCGTTCTGACGGGCAAATGCATTCCGAGGATCAGACTTGCACCGGCTGCCGCCGACATCGTCAGAAATTCCCGCCGGCTGAAAGTCGCATTCATCCCGCATCTCCTGACTCGATCACGCGCTCAAGAGCGCGCCGGATCCGCTGGTAGGTCCCGCAGCGGCAAACGACCTCGGTTCATCGCCTGGTCGATGGCTGCCACGTCGGGGTGAGGCATCGTGTTGAGCAGCGCCGCCGCCTGCATAATCTGAGCCGACTGGCAGTAGCCGCACTGCGAGACGCTTTCCTCGATCCAGGCCTGCTGTAGGGGGTGCAGTCCATCTGCCGCGAGGCCTTCGATGGTCAGCACGGCGCGCGCGCCGACATCGCCGATTTCGTCACGCAGGATTGGACCGCCTGACCGTCGAGATGGACGGTACAGGCCCCGCACTTACCCTCACCGCAACCGTATTTGGTGCCCGTCAGCCGCAGGCTATCGCGCAGCACCCACAGCAGCGGCGTCTCCGGGCTGACCTCGACCGTGTAGGCTGTGCCATTGACCCTGATTGTCGTTGCGCTCATCTGTTTATCCCTCGTGCATCTCCAGCCACCTGATGTCTATCGTGCATGGAATGGGCCGTTCGTTACTTCACAGCCAGCAGACACTGACCCAGAATAGAGAGTGTGTTGTGTTATCTCCCGATGGCCGAATTTCCCGACCCTCGTGATTGTTCTCTTTGCCCTGCGCCGGGAAGCTCTCGCACGAGCCGCTCGGATCATGGGTGATTTCCAACTGCCTGCACTCCACCGAGGACCTGCTGATGATCGACCCCACCAAGCTGCAAGCATTCTTGTTCGCAGCCCAGAGCCTGAGCTTTTCCGAGGCGGCACGTCATCTCAACCTGTCTCAGCCCACCATCAGCCACCACATCAAAGGATTGGAGCAGGATTTTGGCATCGAATTGTTTGATCGCTCCGGCTCCAAACTCAAACTGACTGAGGCAGGCCATTTACTGCTCCCCTGGGCACGCCGCATCGTGCGCGAATCCATCGAAGTTCAGCAGATGATGGGGTCCATGCACGAGCGGATCGCCGGGCATATTCGGATCGCATGCAGCACGACCACAGGGAAATACATCCTGCCTCAATTCGCCGGTCGATTCCGTGCGCAGCACCCCAATGTGCAGATCTCGATCCTGGGCTGTACCCAGGTCAACGTGGTTCCGCGTCTGCTCAGAGAAGAAGCGGATCTGGGCGTGGTCAGTTACGATGCCTGCGGCGGAGAGTTTGAATGTCAGGAATTCTTCGGCGACCACATCATCCTGATCGCTGCCTGCGATCATCCCTGGGCCGCGCGCGAGGACATTGACCTGCCCGAATTGCTGGACGTGCCATTTATCATGCGCGAAGAGACCTCCGGGACCCGCCGCGTGATGCTCGCCGAACTGGGAAAACATGACATCACCCTGGGTGACATGGACATCTTCCTGGAGGTCGGCAATGCGGAAGCCATCGTAAAGATGGTCGAGCTGAATTTCGGAGTCTCGTTTGTCTCCCGCAGCGCGGCGTCCTGGGCGATTAATAACGGTACAGTCGTTGAGGTGCCCGTTCATGGGATTGACCTGCGGCATCAGATTTATATGATCCGTCCTGAAATGTACTCGGCAAATCGTGCGGTCGAAGCCTTCTGGGCCTTTGTTCACGATCCGGTAAACACCGATCTCTTAAGGCTCCCAGAACGCTGATATGTAGTAATGGGACAATGCCACCGGCCTAAATGTGGCATTGTCCCCGCGCTGCTTAGAAAGTGAAGGTGAGACCTGCCCCCTGCGCTTCGAGCAGGAAGGACGGCGCGCTCAGAATCTGCACGCCCTCGCGGACCTCTTCACGATCAATTCCTTTGTTCTCCAGTGCCAGTTCACAGAGGATGATCGTCCCCCCTTCGTCCATGATGGTATCGTACAGGTCCACAGGATCGGGCAGCCCCTTCAACTTCATGTCCCGGATTTTCTCCAGTTCGCCCTTCACCATCGCCTGAGCACCGCCAGGGCAGAAGAACAGAATTACCTGTTCGCCAATGCCCACGCCAGAAGCGCCCATAATCAACGTCGGCATGACGTGCGGGGCATCGGCATGATTGCACATGACGACCATTTTGCCATTACTCATTTCAGTCATGACTTTCAACTCCCTTTAGGATTAACGATCAGTCTGCACCCGCAGAGACCAGCCCGGTCGAGGGGCGTTCTTCTGCGGCGCGTTCTTTAACTCGCTCAAGATAGAGTGCCAGCGGGCGATAGATCAGGTGCGACCATTTGCCAATACCGACCTCGGTATCCAGCATCGCCACCATCGCCATAACGTGAATGGTGTAGATGAGATAGGTGGGCCAGGCCCAACCCGCATAGCGGAAGATATGCACCATGATGCCCGTGACCGCCCCGGTCAGAATAAAGGCCGGGAAGAGCCAGTCGGTATGATGCGAGAAGCGGTGCATCTGCTCTTTTTTGCGCAGCCGCCCGATGATCGCCTCCGACGAGGCATAGATCAGCACGACGGTGGCGTAGTAACCCAGCCAGCGCTGTGGATGATAGATTGGATAGATCGCATCCGTCTGGAACCAGCCCAGCAAGCCCACCACCAGGACCAGCATGGTGAGATAGCCCGACATCAGCAGCAGATGATTGCGCCAGCGCCGTGTCTGTTGGGCTTCGCCACAGGCCCGCCAGCGTCTCTGGGTAAAGAAGTGGACCAGAAAGGTCTTGAACTCCGTCGCGTAAATCGAAAGCGGCACCGGCTCGGACGGCTTCATAATCAGCCGGTGCATCCGCAGCGCGCTCTTTGCCAGCCGGTAGCCCAGATAGGCGAAGTGGAGCAGGACCAGCGCCCAGACCAACGCGACCGGCGCAAAGCTGTTCAGGGCAACGTGATCGGTCACGATATTCTGACCGCCCGTTACCACGTGATAGATCACCAGCAGAATCAGCACCAGGACCACGTAGCGCAGGACCGTGAACGCCACCGCTTTGCCAGAGGTGTACAGCCGCGCGCCCTGTCCGGATTCATCATACTGGGCTGTCACCCAACGCCGGATCGCCATCATAGTCTCGGCGGGTTCGGCTCCTCTAGGGCAGGTCTCCGTACACTGGCCGCAGTAATAACACTGCCAGGGATCACTGCTTTCCAGAATGCGGTCTTTCAGTCCGAGCTGCGCCAGCCGCACCATATCGCGCGGGAAGGGATGCTTGTCGCTCGTCAGCGGGCAGATCGCGGTGCAGGTGCCGCAGTTGAAGCAGGCTTCAGTATTGATCGCACCATATTCCTTAAGTTCTTTGAGGAAGTTCAGATCAACACGCTGACTCATGCTTTCGCCTCCGGGGACATCTGGTACAGGTAGTATTCCCCACACATTCCGGTTTCCTCGACCAGGTTGTATTTCTTCATTGCGGTGATATGCCACAGCACCTCATGAGCGGGGAGTCCGGTCGCGGTCGCGACTTCCGGCACGGTTTTCGGGCCATCGCGCAGCACCTGGCATAGCTGCCTGCGAACCGCCTGCTGTTCTTTCAGATGTGTCTGCGTGCCTTCGACACTGGCTTTGTGCTGTTCGCGCAGTTGTTTGAGCATAGCGCTTCGTTTTCGAGCATCGACCGGCGTGGTCATCATTCGACCTCCAGTTCTGCTATCGGTTCGACAATGGCGTCGATCATGGCGTCGTACTGGTCCAGGGTCCAACCCTGCAAGTCAATCGCATGGTTGGGGCAGGCGCTGACACAGACTCCACATCCGGCACAATTCGCAGGCGTCACCACTGCGTGCTGAACCTCATGACCGTCAAGCGATACGGTTGTCATCGTGATCGCGTCTTCATAACGGCAAACGGCGACGCATTCGCCACTGCCAGTGCAGAGCTCAGGATCGACATGCGCCACGAAGGGCTGCAATTCGACCCGGCCCTGGCTCAACAAGACGGCGACTTTCGACGCTGCTGCTGAGGCCGCTGCACAGCTTTCCTGAATGTTCATCGGTCCCTGCGCGGTCCCTGCCAGGACGATGCCGGGTACGGCAGTTTCGACCGGGCGCAGCTTTGGATGCACTTCCAGCAGGAAGCGATCCGTGCCCGCCGCGATCTTGAGCAGGTCGATGATGTCTTCAATCGGATTCGGCATCATGCCCACCGCCAGCACGACCAGGTCCACCGGCACGTCGATCTCTTCGCCCCAGGTCAGATGATCTTTGACCCTGACCAGCAGCGGAGTTGCTTCTCCATCAGTCGCGCGCATGACCTGCGGCGGCTCTTCGCCGTGAAAGCGCAGGAAGCGCACCATCTGTTTTGAAGCGTCCACGTAATAGTCCTCGTGGCCGCGCCCATAGGTGCGGATGTCTTCGTAGAAATCCACCACGTTGATCTCAGGGAAACGCTCGTGCAGCTCGTTGGCGACATGCAGCGTCGCCGTGCAGCAGACCCGCGAGCAGTAATTGTTCACCTGACCGTCGGGCTGCGGGCTGTGAATGCCTTCGATCTGGCGGCTGCCTACACAGTGGATCAAGGCGATGTTGCCGACGGGTCGGCCATTGTATTGCAGCGCCTGACTGTCGCTCTGGGCCAGCAAGCGGACGAACTGCGGCAGGGTCATGACCTCGGCGAATTCGCCATAGCCATACTCCCCTTCTGGCGGCTCGTAGGGCTTGAAACCGGTGGCGACGACAATCGCGCCTGCGTTGATCTCGATGGTTTCCGGCTCGGCGTCCAGATCGATACCGCCGTGATTGAACTGCTGACAGGCACCGCAGCGCGTACAGTGCGCCCAGTCGATGGCCGGGGTTGCGGGATAAGCGCCTGGGTAGGCGCGGTAGATCGCCTTGCGACTGCTCAGGCCGTAGTTGAACTCGTCCGGCACGTTCTCCGGGCAGACAGCCATCGCCTCTTCAACGTGGGCAAAGTCATCGCTCACGCCGCGCGGCTGCTGGCGTACCTGGATGTAGAAATCGCCGACGTAACCCCGCACACCGACCACGTCCGCATTCGTCCGCACCGTAATCAGCGGATGCGCCGTCACCTGGTCGATCAACTGGTGCAGCAGCACACGGGCGGGTTGTCCCGTCGGGAATACCGATTCAAGCTGCGCGACGTGCCCGCCCAGGAAGGGTGACTTTTCGATCAAGCTGACGCGAATGCCCCTTCGGGCGATGTCCAGCGCCGAGCGCAGCCCGGCCACTCCGCCGCCGATTACCAGGGCGTGCCGCTCCGCGCTCAGCCGGATAGGATCTAGCGGCGTGAGCAGGCGCGCTTTGGCGATTCCCGCCTTCATCAGGCGAATGGCTTTTTCGGTGGCCGACTCTTTATCATCGTGGTGAACCCAGCTGGCTTGCTCGCGCAGGCCGACGTGATGATACAGATAGGGATTCAGGCCAGCGCGGCTCACTGCTGCTCGAAAGGTGCGCTCATGCAGTGCTGGCGCACACGCGCCGATGACCACACGATTGACGCCGCGTTCCTGAATGTCCGCCTGGAGGATCGACTGACCGGCATCCGAGCACATGGACATATCGGTGCGGGACACCACGACGTTCGGCAACGCGCCCAGCGTTCGTGCGACCCGCTCACAATCTACGACATCGCTGATATTGCCACCGCAGTAGCAGGTGTAAACACTTCCGATACGACACCATTGGCTTTGTCATCAGGCATGGACCAATCCTCTCTCTTCATGCCATGCTGCCACGCCGTCCGCCAGACCCGTGCCAGATAGGCTGCGGTTTCTGCCGCCGCCGCGCTCGCCATCACGATGCTGTCCACAATGTCCATCGGTCCTGCAGCGGTCCCGGTCACAAAAATGCCGGGTTGATCCGTCATACAGGGCGACAGGTTCGGCGAAGGGATCGCCGCAAAACCATCTGCGCTGATCGGCACGTGGTACAACTGGCGTGGATCATAGGCGGGCAGCATGCCGCCGGACAGCACCACCAGATCGTGGACACGTTCCACAACGCTCGATCCTTCTTCGATCAATTCGACGCGAACGACCGGGTATTGCTGCTCATCTTCAGTGATTTGGGCGACCTTAGCCTTTGACAAACTGGATGCCCATCGCCTGGGCATTCTGGTAAAACTGCTCATAGCCTTTGCCAAAGGTGCGGATGTCCATGTAGTAGATAGTAATGTCGGCCAGCGGCAGTGTCCCGGACAGCAGCATCGCCTGTTTGATGGCGTACATGCAGCAGATGCGCGAGCAGTATTCCACGCCAAGCGTTTTATCCCGCGAACCTGCGCACTGCACATAGGCGATTGAGTCGGGTTCCTTGCCATCGGAGGGACGCAGGACATGCCCGTAAGGCCCGGTCGGCGCGAGCAGGCGTTCCATCATCAGCGCGTCGATCACATTGAGCAGTTGACCGGCCCCGTATTCTTTTTTGGCGTCGGTCGGCGTGAGCTGGAAGCCGGTCGCCAGCACAATCGCGCTCGTTTCGATCTCGATGTCTTCCGGCATCTGCGTGAAGTCAATCGCATCGACCGGGCAGACTTTTTCGCATTTGCCGCAGAACAGGCAGTGATCAATGTCGATGACAGCTTTCTGCGGTACCGCAGTCGAAAACGGCACCCGGACCGCTCGCACTGCGCCCAGGTCCCGGTCAAATGCTGAAGGCAAATCAATCGGGCAGGCATACTCGCACTGGCGGCAGCCCGTGCATAAATCCTCCTGCACGTAGCGCGGCTTTTTCTGCACCTGGACATGGTACGCCGCCGTTTTCGGAGACCGCCTGCACGTCGCAGTAGGTCAGCAGGTGAATATTGTCGTGATGGGCAACCGCCGACATTTTCGGGGTCGTGATACAGCTGCAGCAATCGAGCGTCGGGAAAACCTTGCTAAGGGTAATCATCTTACCGCCGATGCTGGCTTCCTTTTCCACCAGCGCGACCTGGTAACCCTGGTCCGCCAGGTCGAGGGCCGTTTGCATCCCGGCGATCCCGCCGCCAACGACCAGAGCATCTACTTGTAGTCTATTCATAGCCTGACCTCTCAATGCGCTGTGACGAGTTCACCTTGAACCGGCCCGATGTCCTGCAACAGCGTGTTCATTCCGGCGACTTCCTTCAAGAAGGCTTTGGTGCATACCGTGCAGATCGCCACCAATCGCAACCGGCGGGTGTCGATGCCACGTTCGGTCAAGAGGGGATAGACGCGGTTGATAATTTCAGCCGTGCGCTCGGCCCCACCCTTATAGGGGCAGTCGGTGCCGCTGTACATGACCAGGATGGCATCGATCCCGCGCTCGAACGTTCGCAGATAAAAGCCCTCTGGGAACATCGCCGGGCACACGACCGGCAGAATGTAGGTGTTCGCGGCGTAATCGGTATGGAGCTGTCCAACCGAGTCCGCGCCAGCGTAGCCACCGGATAGCGTCGCCAGGATAAGGATCTTGCTCTGTGCCGGTGTGCCCATATCCATCAGAGACTCCTTTATTTCAGCCGCTTGAGGAAAATCCGGTCATAGCCGTCGGCAGTGATCGCGCCGAGAAACTCGTGACCCACCTTCTGCGCCCATTTCGGAATATCCTCTTTGGTGCGTGGGTCGCCCGACCAGATTTCAAGCACTTCGCCGACTTTGATCGTGCCGATGCCTTTCTTGGCTTCGAGCAGGGGGCCAGGGCAGGCGCTGCCGCGCGCATCAACCACTTTCACAGCCTCAAGTGTTGTCAGGTCCATATCGGTCATTCTGCTACACTCCTTTTTTTCACTATTGAAGCGGCGTCTTCAACCATGCACGGGAGAGGACATCCAGCCAGGGAGTCGCGTACAAGGCGGTAATAAATGGCATTCCCTTCCCGGCGCGATTCCAGAATGCCGCGTGCCTGCATGAGTCGCAGGTGCTGCGATGTGTTCTGTAACGAGGCATCAATAGCCGAAGCGATCTCGCCGACGGAGCATTCCTGTTCAACCAGGGTCCACAGGATGAGCAGGCGGTTCGGATTTCCGAATATCCTGCATAAGGCACTCTGCTGCCGGGCCAACTCATGAAGCTCCGCGTCCACAGTTGTTCACCCACTTCACTACTTAATGGATTTCTTTAAGTCTAGGGCATCGCAAGCCGGCACGTAAGTGAAATAAATCACAATGGATATTCAATCCGCCTATGAGGAGGTATAGATGATTTCGATACCCGCTTTCATTGCCAACAAAAAATCCCCTTGAGTTCAAGGGGATTTGCCATTCGGGAGTGGATGTACGGGTTTTAGAAGGTGAACTGCACTTTCATGCGCTTCGGGTCTTTCTCGGCAAGGTCCATCCCCTCGCGGAAATCAGCCAGCGGCAGCCGGTGTGAGATCAACGGCTCCACCTGAACCGCGCCGTTCTTAATCAAAGCGAGGGCCTGCGGGAAGGTGCGATTCACGGCAAAACTGCCGATGATCGTCAGATCACGCCGGAACACCTCGTAGGCCGGGAACTTCACAAAGCTACCCTGCGGCGTGACGCCAAAGACCCAGACCCTGCCGCGCGGCCTGACATAGGCGAAAGTCCCTTCGAGCACTGCGGGGATGCCTGTCGCATCGACCACAATGTCAAAGCCATCCGTTTCCAGGGCTTTCAAAGCTGCCGCCTGCTGCAAATCTGCGATGACCGTCTCAGTTGCGCCAAGCTGCTGCACCAGGTCCAGGCGTCCGGGCACAACGTCGCTTACCACAACACGTGCGGCACCGGCCTGCTTCAGCCCCTGCGCGACCAGGCAGCCCATCGGTCCCGCGCCAAAGACCAGCGCACTGTCCCCTGGCTGCACGGCCACTCGTTTCAAGCCCCAGACCACACAGGCCAGCGGTTCCACCAGAGCTGCCGCCGCATAGGACAGATCGCCGATAGCGAAGACGTTCCCTTCCGGCGCGAGGACGTAGTCAGCGAAAGCGCCGTTTTGTGTCACGCCAATCGCGCGCAGGTTCAGACATTGATTCGGCTCGTTCCGCTGGCAGAATCGGCAGCGATTGCAGGGGATATTCGGATCCGCCGTCACCCGGTCGCCGACGTGGAAGTTACGAACTTTGTCGCCCACCGCTACGACCTCGCCGCTGAACTCATGCCCTGGAATCAGCGGATAAGTCGCTTCGTACTCGCCTTTGAAGATGTGCAAATCGGTCCCGCAGATTCCGGCAGCCTGAACCCGAATCAGCACTTCCTCAGGTCCAGGGACGGGTTGCGGCGCTTCAATGACTCTGGCCTCGCCTGGACGTTCAATTTGAGCCGCTTTCATGATGCGTGTACTCCTCTACCAGGCACAATACCCGCCGTCGATCACCAGATCGCTGCCGGTCATAAAATCTGAGGCTTCCGACGCCAGATACACGACCGCCCCCTGCAAATCGGTCACTTCGCCCATGCGGTGCATCGGCGTCAGCGCCATCCACTGAGGCAGCATCTCCTTGCCAATCGGCGTTTGCAGCAGATCATCCACCAGTTGGGTACGGGTATAGCCCGCGCTGATGCTGTTCACACACAGACCTCGCGGCGCCCATTCCGCCGCCAGACTGCGCGTCAGGCTGGATCACGCCGGCCTTTGAGGCATTGTAGTGCGCCTGATTCTGCGGCGTATTGGACACATGCCCGGACATCGAGGCCATGTTGATGATCTTGCCGTAGCCCGCTTCCAGCATGACGCGCGCTTCGGCCTGACAGCAGAGGAAGACGCCCTTCAGATTGACGTTCAGCATCTTGTCCCAATCCGCTTCGGGCATCGTTTCGGCATCCACCCACTGGCCGATCCCGGCGTTGTTCACCGCGATGTTCAACTGGCCCCACTGGCCGATCACCGTGTCTACCATCGCCTGCACCTGCTCCGCCTGGGTGACATCCACCTGAACGGCAATCGAATCGATTTGCTTCACCCGTAATTCCTCGGCGACAGCGGTGGCTGTCTCAAGCGACAGGTCAGCAACCGCGACAGCGGCTCCGGCTTCGCCCAGCGCGTGCGCATAAGCACGGCCAATGCCCTGCCCGCTCCCTGTCACCACAGCCACACGACCGTCCAGGCGAAAACGGTCGAGGATAGGTTTAGCATTCAAAACAGGATCATCTGGCATGATTGTTCTACTTTCTATGACTTAATCAACGCAGCTATTTTACCGCGCCTGCCGTCAGGCCGCGTACTCACTGATGCTGCGCGATGCATCCGGCCAGCACGACAGGCAGCGCCGACATGTTCGCCCAGAAGAGACCTTCCGAGGTCGTAAACGCGACGATAGACAATAAGAGTGAGTGCAAACAGCGTGGAGTACATGCGCAATCACGGCTGGCTCACAACTCTGCCGGTAACGTCTGGGCGGAAGAAAGCAGCAGAACTGCGTCTGCGTGATTGGCTGAAAACCTCGACTTTCAGATGGCGGCGCAGCCATAAGCCCGGCGATAGAGCCTTATGAAGCGGTTCATCCTGCCGCCGGCAGCTCACGATGCAGCAGACGCAGCCAGTTGCCATGCATGATGGCCTCAATATCGGCGGCGGCATAACCGCGCGTCTCCAGCAGCGGAATCAGATGCTGGAGATCCGCAATAGTATCCAGGTCAGCGGGCGACTGCTCACGGCCAAAACCGCCGTCCAGGTCAGAACCAATGCCCACGTGCAAGGCATTCCCGGCAAGCTGGCAAATATGGTCAATGTGATCGACCACATGGCTCAGGGTAATGCCGTCGTTGCTGCTCGTGCCTTTGATCCAGCCCGGTTCCAACATCCAGACATCCATTGCCATGCCGAGGACTCCGTCGCGCTCAATGATCGCCTTGATCTGACGGTCATCAAACTGGCGTTGATGCGGCACGAGCGCCCGGCAGTTGTTGTGGCTGGCGATCACTGCTCCGCTAAAACGCTCCAGCGCCTGCCAGAAGGCGCGATCCGAAAGATGCGTGAGATCCAGCACAATCCCCAGCCGCGCCATCTCGTCCAGCAGTGCCATGCCGATGTCACTGAAACCATCATCCACGCTGGTGCCCCCGGCATAGCGCCCTGTGCCATAGTGCGCCGGGCCAATCAAGCGAACGCCCAGGCGATACCATGCCTCCAATTCGGCTGGCTCCAGAATTGCGTCGGCACTCTCCATGCTGATGACGCAGCCAGATGCGGGCGCATCCCCCTCCGGCGAATCCTCCCATGACTGCCACAGGTCCAGGTGATGGTCCAGCGCCGCCCTGTCCTCGATGATATACAGCTGTCCCTGAGCGGCCAGCGCCCGGTAATAAGCCAGTTGGCCGCGTGCCACACCATAAGCCTGCGCACTCGACCGGTAATCAATGTAAGGCACCGGGGTCGCGGTCACACGCGCCAACAGTGTGGCAAAACACAGCGCTAGCCGTCCACTGCGCATTTCCGGCAGTGCAACGGTATTCAGCGCCCGCCCCTTGCCCTGCATTCCGGCCTCAGCAGCGCGAATCGTATACACAGACTGCCGCAAATCACGGTTCCATTGCAGCGCGTTCCAGGACAGGTCCAGATGAGCATCAACAACCAGCATCTATTCATCCCCTATTGTTCCAACTCGCCCATGTTGAATTGTACCGGCATTCGCCCCCAGCGACGACAATATCGAAAAGTGCGCAGCAATCCATTTGGCAATCCGACCAACAAGCTGTAACTTGAATGCGAACGAGCAGTCAAGATGAGCGTAGGAAATGGTGATGACAGATCATGAGCTTCCCGATTTTGACCAACTCTGGGATTTTGACCACCCCGCCGAGACAGAAAAGCAGTTCCGGGCGCTGTTGATACACAGTGATGACCGGGCCTACAAAGCCGAATTACTCACACAGATTGCCCGGACTCTGGGACTCCAGCAGAAGTTTGAGGAAGCCCACCGGCTGCTCGATGATGTGGAAACCACACTGCCAGAGGACACGAAACGCCCACAAATCCGCTATCTGCTAGAGCGAGGCCGGGTGTTCAACTCGTCTGGTGAAGTCGATAAAGCGCGCCCATTATTCGTCGAAGCCTGGACGCAGGCCCGACAAGCAGGGGAAGATGCCTATGCCGTCGATGCGGCGCACATGGTCGCTATTGTCGCCCAGGGTCAGGAGGCGCTGGACTGGAATCTAGAAGCGCTTCGACTGGCCGAAACGAGTGCGCAGGAACGCGCTCAACGATGGCTTGGGTCGCTTTATAACAACATTGGCTGGACGTATCACGACATGGGTCAGTATGAGACGGCGCTGGCGATATTCGAACGAGCACTCGAATTCCGCGAAAAAGAGGGTAAATCGCAGCCGATTCGCATTGCCAGGTGGTGCATCGCGCGAACGCTGCGCTCGATGGGGCAGGTCATGGATGCCCTGGAAATCCAGCAGGAACTGCTGAAAGAGCTGGACGCATCGAAGGATGAAGGAGGGTACGTTTATGAGGAGATGGGCGAATGTCTTCTCCTGCTAAAGCGCCAGGACGAAGCAAAACCTTATTTTGCCCGTGCCTACGCCGTGTTATCACAAGACCCCTGGCTTGTCAGCAATGAGCCGGAACGCCTTGAGCGGATGCGAAAACTAAAATGACAAAAGGACATTTAAGGCTTGTCTGGTACGGCCACGCCTGACCCTTTCGCCCTGAGTACCGGGCAAACCTTTAATCCCCCATCGTGACTCTTACTTATCAAGCGATGCGTTATAAATGTCGAGCAGTTGAAAACGTGCCAGATCCAGAGACTGCATCATCTTATTCGAAAAGCGTTTCATAAACTCGTAGCCCAAGCCCGGGATCTTCTTCGCACTTATTACGCAAACAGGTCCCATCGAGTGCTGTCACCCGCGTCAGCCCAACCGCGCGCCCGTCAAAATGCCAGCGATAGGGTGAAAACAGCCAGGACCAGCCGACAACATCCCCCTCTACATGAGTCTCGATAATCATGGTACCGGTGCCCGGCGCAGAGGCCTCAACAGCGACCCGACCATGACGAATGATGAAGAACTGAGAGGCTTCCTGACCTTCTCTAAAGAGATAGTCACCATCGTCATAGCGTGCATTGGAGGCACATCCGGCAAGCAGCGAAATAAAATGTCCATTCAAACCATCGAAGAAAGATTGCTTTGCAAGAATTGTTTCAAGAGACTCCACGTTTGTTTTCCTTTGAATAGGCCCCGGCTATTTGAATGCGACTGCATGTAAGCGGGACATAGCGACTTTGGCAAGATGACGCATCAAAACCAGGGCCATGCGCTCATCTGTCTCGCACAGCGCTCGCAGGCCGTCTGCTTTGATGGTCAATATTCGACAGAGACTGCTCGTCACGGCTGTCGCTGCATAGTGATAAGGTTCAATCAACGCTGAGACACCAAACGGCTCTTCCGGGTTCAAATGACCGACGTAGAGGAACTGCTCATGGTCTGGCATCTTCGCGTTCTCGACAAGGAAATAAAGGTCAATGGATCCAGCTATCAGGAAGTAGAAACGGTCAGCCGCCTGCCCGGCCTCGAAGATCCGCTGATTGGCCGCGCAGGAGACCTCATCGGATAACGTAGCGATAGCTTTCACTTGGACATCATCCAGAGAGCTAAAAAACGGATAGCGGCGCAAAAGCTCAGGAGAAATCACGCGGCCTGTGCTTTCTTGTCCGCAGTCTGATGACCACTGCACAGCGGTCGCAGCGTGACGCACAGTGCCAGGGGATGCTGCTGCGCAGATTTGCCCGAATCGCAGCAAGCGCAATCCATACCGGCGGCAGAGGGGCATGAGCCGCCCCATGTTCCACACTGATTGCACATGCCAAGACGCGAGTCTCCGGGCGTGGATTCAACGATTTCTTCTAAGAAACTCCCGGGGGCGGGCGCCTGCGAGACCATGATGCCATTGATCGGCATCGCCGTGTCCGTCAAAGCGCACCTCCTTAATGGAGCAATTTTGGGGAAACACTCCTGTCTATATCAATAGCTGCCAGTTTTCCTATTTTCAAGCCTAATCCGAATCCAGGATGCAGCGTAGTTTCACTTGTCTCGAATGTGTGTGACGAATTTCACACCTGTACGAGACAGGCTTCATAATTTGTGCCCCACCGGGAGCAATCGGCATGATCTGGTTGCGTCATTCGCCAGCCGACGCCTCACCGAACCCGGCGCAGCGATGTGGTTTTCAGCGGCGCTCATGCCTCCGCATTGAAAGAGTCCAGCCCGGCATAGCTGCCTGCCCGTCGCACATTTCGACCGACACGCGGCACGGTCACAAGGTCGGTATAGGTCATGACTTCGGCGATTTTGTCCGTAATCAGCATGATCGCCTTGCCATCTGCCGCCATGCGCCGCAGCGCGGTATCTGTCTTATCCTGGAATCAGGATCTGATCGACACGAAGATTAACCGCTGCGGCTTATGAATAGTGTACAGGTTGACACCGCTGGTCAAGTTTGCGGCTGCGACCGTCCGCCGGCATCCAGAAGGTCTAGGCAAAGTCCTGATGCTCAGTGCGGGCGATGATCTCTTCCTGCAAGGCCTGACCCAGATCGCAGAAATAGTCACTGTAACCCGCCACACGCACGATCAGATCCCGATATTGATCCGGGTGCGCCTGGGCCTCACGCAGGGTCGCGGCATCGACCACGTTGAACTGGATATGGTGCCCGTCGAGCTTGAAGTAGCTGCGCACAAGCTGCACCAGTTTATCCAGGCCATCGTCATCGGCCAGGAGCTGCGGCGTGAATTTCTGATTCAGCAGCGTGCCGCCGGTACGAATGTGATCCATTTTCGCCACAGACTTAATCACGGCGGTCGGACCATGCCGGTCAGCCCCTTGCACTGGCGAGATGCCCTCAGAAACAGGTGTGCCACCGCAGCGGCCATCCGGGGTCGCACCGGTGACTGAGCCGAAGTAGATGTGGCAGGTCGTCGGCAGCAGGTTGATGCGGTAGGTTCCGCCCTTCGTATTGGGTCGCCCGTCGATTGCATTGTAGTAGGCTTCGAAGACTTGCCGCATGATGTCGTCGGCCCGGTCATCGTCGTTGCCATAACGCGGCGACTTGTTGACCAGCAGCAGCCGTTCGCGTTCGTGCCCGGCAAAGTCCTCCGTGAGGATCGACAGTAACTGATCCAGGCCCAGGCGATGCTCATCGTAAATGTGGTATTTGATCGCCGAGAGCGAATCGGTGACGGTCCCCAGCCCTACCCCTTGAATGTAGGAACTGTTGTAACGCGCGCCGCCGTCATGATAATCCCTGCCGGTCTCGATGCAATCGTCAACCAGCACGGACAGGAAAGGCGCAGGCAGATATTCCGCATAGAGCCGCTCAATCACGTTGTTGCCACGAATCTTGACGTCAATGAAGTAATTGAGCTGCTGCTCGAAGGCGGCGAATACCGCGTCAAAGCTGGAAAAATTCGCCGGATCGCCGGTCTGAATACCGATCTGCTGGCCGCTGCGTGGATCAACCCCATTATGCAGCGTGATCTCCAGCACTTTCGGCAGGTTGAAGTAGCCCGTCAGGTTGTAATTCTCCTTGCCAAATGCGCCGGTCTCAACACAGCCGCTGGTGCCGCCGCAGCGCGCATCGACCAGCGCCTTGCCCTGGCGCACCAGTTCCTGCACGATCACATCGGTGTTGAAGATCGAGGGCTGGCCGAAGCCGGTGCGGATAATCTTCGCCGCGCGCTTGATGAAACGATCCGGGTTCTTTTTACTGACCTGGATCGAGGTGCTGGGCTGAAGCAGCCGCATCTCTTCGATGACATCCAGCAGCAGGTAGGTCACGTCGTTGACCGCATCGGAGCCGTCTGGCTTGACCCCGCCCAGGTTGATCTGCGCGAAATCGGTATAAGTATTGCTCTCCTCCGCCGTGACCCCGACTTTGGGCGGCGCGGGCTGATTGTTAAACTTGATCCAGAAGCATTGCAGCAGTTCCTCGGCCTGTTCGCGGCTCAGGCTGCCATCGGCCAGTCCCTGCGCGTAGAAGGGGTACAGATGCTGGTCGAGCTTGCCGGGGCAGTAGGCGTCCCAGGGATTCATCTCGGTCGTCACCCCCAGATGAACGAACCAGTAGTATTGCAGCGCCTCCCAGAAGTTACGCGGTGCATGAGCCGGGACCCAGGTACAGACCTCGGCGATGCGCTCCAGTTCCTGCTTGCGCATCGGGTCGGTTTCGCGCTGCGCCAGCGCGCGGGCCTGCTCAGCGTGCCGTTGGGCAAAGAGGATAATGGCCTCAGCGGACAGGCGCATCGCTTTGAGCTGCTCGTGCTTGTCGTAGGCCGCCGCATCGTTAAAGAAGTCAAGCGTTTCAAGCCGGGCGTCAATCGCTTCGATGAAATCCAGCATCCCTTTATGGTAGATTTTGTCATCGAGCACCGTATGCCCCGGCGAGCGTTGTTCCATAAACTCAGTGAATATCCCGGCATCATAGGCCGCACGCCATGCGTCGGTCATCTCACTCAGAATCCGTTCCCGCATGGACTTGCCCTGCCAGAACGGAATGAAGGTTTCTTCGTAACGCCGTGCGGTTTCGGGGGCAACCTTAAACGAAATCTTTTCACGAGTATCCAGGATTTGCAGGTCTTGCAGCGAATGGCAGCATAATTCGGGATACGTCGGCGTGGCTTTGGGCGCAGGCCCCTTCTCGCCGACAATCAACTCGCCATCGCCGATACAAATGGTCTTGTGTTCCAGCAAGCACTGAAACGCCATCGCCCGCATCATCGGCACCGATTGCGCCTCGGTATGTTCCTGGTAAAAGCGAGTCATCAACTCAGCGCGCTCCGGCGAGAGCGTCGGAATCGCATCCAGGCTTTGCTGGCGCAGTTGCATCACGCGATTGGTCATCGCCATGGTCTATCCTCCAATTTTGACCTGTAAACCAAAGCTTTCAAACCTCTGTTTAACTGCCGCCATATGACTCTCGGTCGGCGGATCGGTGAGAGGCATCGGATTGCTGCGTCCCAGGCGTTCGTACTTATCGCCCCCGATCTGGTGATAGGGCAGAATATCGAGCCGTTCGATGCCCAGCTTTCGCAAGAACTCAGCCGTGCCGCGAATGTTCTCCGGGTCGTCGTTGATATGCGGGATCACCGGCATACGCACAATGATGTGCGCACCGTTTTCGGCCAGCCGCCGTAAGTTCTCCAGCACCAGCGCATTGCCCGCGCCAGTGACCTCGCGGTGGCGGTCGCTGTCCATCAATTTAACGTCATAGAGAAAAAGATCGACAAAGGGGCGGAGACGGTCATAGGCCGTTGTGGGCTGCGTACCCGCAGGTATCGACGGTCGTATGAATCTCCTCGGCCTTACAGGCGGCGAGCAAGTCGAGCAGAAATTCGTCTTGCAAGACGGGTTCGCCCCCGGAAAAAGTGACGCCCCCGCCCGATTTCATCGTAAAAGGGCCGGTCGCGCAGGATTTCCCGCATCACCTCGTCCACAGTCATCGCTTGCCCGACGATCTCGCGGGCATCTGCGTAACAGACGCCGACACACTGCCCGCAGCTCTGGCATTGCGTACGATCCGTGACGTACTGCTCGCCGACCCATGAAATCGCATCATGCGGGCACTCGACAGCACAGGCACCGCATTCGATACAGACTGTGGGGCGCAGCAGCAGTTCCGGCTTCAGATACTGGCTCTCTGGATTGTGGCACCACCAGCAGCGCAGACTACAGCCTTTGAGAAACACAGTCGTGCGAATACCCGGCCCATCATGGACCGAGAATTTCTTGATATCGAAGACCTGTCCTGTTCGCATCATGTATCGAGTTCGGAGCCTTTAGCCCCGCCATCATACTGCGGATCAAGATCCGATCCTATTGAGCAATGTCACGGTTGTCGGTGCAGTATCGTCTGTTTCAGCCAATCGACTGTGAGATTGAAATTCTCCAATCTGAGGGCGTATGTTTTAGCGATGAGTTCATGGGGTTGTGTGGGCAGCGTGTTTATCGCAGCGCATGTTCAAAGAACGCCGGTCGGATTCACACGGGAACGCAAGGGCTGAACGTGCCCAGCACTGCGCCCGGTCGCAGAATCCGACCAACGTTTGACATCTTGACGAGATCAGGCCAGGTCGAAGCGGTCGAGATTCATCACCTTGTCCCACGCGGCCACGAAATCATGCACGAAAGCCTCTTGCGCGTCATCACAGCCATAGACTTCCGCAATGGCTCGAAGTTGGGAATTCGACCCGAAGACGAGATCGACACGGGTACCGGTCCACTTCAATTCGCCCGTTGCACGATCCCGCATCTCGAACAGGTCTTCGGCTTCCGAAGTCGCCTTCCATGCCGTGTTCATATCGAGCAGGTTCACGAAGAAGTCATTGCTGAGCGTCCCTGGCCGCTTGGTGAAGACCCCGTGCTGGGACTGGCCGAAGTTGGCATCCAGAACGCGCATACCGCCGATGAGCACCGTCATTTCAGGGGCGGTCAGCGTCAGCAATTGCGCCCGATTGACCAGCAGTTCCTCTGCCGACACGCTGTATTCGGCTTTGAGATAGTTGCGGAAACCATCTGCGGTCGGTTCGAGCACCGCAAAGGAGTCCACATCGGTTTGCTCCTGCGACGCATCCATGCGCCCCGGCGTGAAGGGCACGGTCACATCGTACCCGGCCTTCTTCGCCGCTTGCTCGACCGCTGCGCAACCGCCGAGGACGATCAGGTCAGCGAGTGAAACCTTCTTCCCGCCAGACTGCGCGCTGTTGAACGCTTTTTGGATGCCCTCAAGGGTTTCGAGCACAGTCGCCAGTTGGGCAGGCTGGTTGACTTCCCAATCCTTTTGCGGCGCAAGACGGATGCGCGCACCGTTCGCCCCACCCCGCTTGTCAGAGCCGCGGAAGGTTGACGCCGAGGCCCAGGCCGTCGAAACCAGTTGGGAGATGGACAGTCCTGAGGCGAGAATCTTGGCTTTGAGGTCGGCAATGTCCTGTGCGTCAATCAATTCGTGATCGACTGCAGGGACGGGGTCCTGCCAGATCAGCTCTTCGTCAGGAACCAGCGGGCCGAGATAGCGGGTGCGTGGCCCCATGTCGCGGTGTGTCAGCTTATACCAGGCTCTGGCGAAAGCATCGGCGAACTCCTCCGGGTTCTCGTGAAAACGCTTCGAAATCGGGGCATAGATCGGGTCCACTTTCAGGGCCAGGTCGGTCGTCAGCATCACCGGCGCGTGCGTCTTCGAGGGATCATGGGCATCCGGCACAGCGTCTGCGGCAGCACCGTCCTTCGGCACCCATTGATAGGCCCCAGCAGGGCTTTTCACCAGCGTCCCATTCATAACCGAACAGCGTGTCGAAGAAGCTGTTATCCCAGGCTATCGGGGACGGGGTCCAGGCCCCTTCCAGGCCGCTGGTGATGGCGTCACCGGCGATGCCGCTGCCATAGCTGCTCTTCCAGCCGAGACCTTGCTCCGCGATGCCTGCTGCCTCCGGTTCAGGGCCCACCAGCGCCGCGTCACCTGCGCCATGCGTTTTGCCGAAGGAGTGTCCACCGGCGATAAGCGCGACGGTTTCCTCGTCGTTCATCGCCATACGCGCGAAGGTTTCCCGAATGTCTATGGCCGCAGCGAGCGGATCCGGGTTGCCGTTGGGTCCCTCCGGGTTGACATAGATCAGGCCCATTTGAACAGCGGCCAGCGGATTTTCCAGGTCCCGCTCTCCGGTATAACGCTTGTCGCCAAGCCAGGTGTCCTCAGCACCCCAGTACGTAGCTTCTTCGGGCTCCCAGATGTCTTCGCGCCCGCCGCCGAAGCCGAAGGTCTTGAAGCCCATCGACTCCAGGGCACAGTTCCCGGCGAGGATCATCAGATCGGCCCAGGAGATTTTCCGCCCGTATTTCTGCTTGATCGGCCACAGCAAGCGGCGCGCCTTGTCAAGGTTTGCATTGTCCGGCCAACTGTTGAGTGGCGCAAAACGTTGAGTGCCGGAGCCTGCACCGCCGCGTCCATCGCCGATACGATACGTGCCTGCGCTGTGCCAGGCCATCCGAATGAAGAGCGGCCCGTAATGTCCATAATCGGCAGGCCACCAGTCCTGAGAACTCGGTCATCAAGGCATACAGGTCGTTTCGCACGGCATCCAGGTCGAGGCTTTTGAACGCCTCCGCATAGTTGAAATCCTTGCCCATCGGACTCGACAAGGAAGAGTTCTGGTGGAGAATTTTCAGGTTCAACTGATTCGGCCACCAGTCTCGGTTCGACATGGTCCCAAACGCTGTGTTGGATCCGCCCATCACAGGGCACTTACTTTCGCTGTCCATATTATTCGCTCCTTATGCTATGCACCCTATTGCTCGATATACAAGGGTCACGAATTATTCATCAGATTAGGGGCTGGCACGTGAATGTACCACCGTTTGAAATGAGGAACGCCCTCTGGGCATAAATACGACAAAGGTTCTCAGGTTGCAAAGGCGCACCAGGCGGCGTCCTCGACAATACAGTGCAACAGTAACAAGACACTGGGCCGATATTCCACATGACATCCAGACCCATTCGCCTTGAGAGAACCCCGTTACTTATACTGGTTGCCTAGTATACGTTTGAATCGCCGCTCATTCAATCCAATGGCTCTATCGGTTGCCCGCACGCGGATCACCAGTTGCATCCCTGCGGCGCGACCGGCTGATCTCTTTTTGTCATGTTTCCTGTGTAAGAATTCTGAAAATAGTGTTATAATATTTATAGGAGGATATTTTTTAGAAAAACGTTACTGAAAAACTTGTGTTGTTCTTTCCTTCTGCACTACCCACCTAAGTTTTGTGATGCCGGTTGACTCGTTGCTATCGTCTTAAACAGGAGTCAGGCCTCTCCCGCTCACCAAACAAAGCCCCAGACCTCACGCTTCGCCGCAATGGATCCACATTGGTTCATCAACAATAGATTCTTGAGCACGCAGGTCAATCTGGCTCCAACAGTTTGACATCAGGCACAACCATAATAAACGCAACACACATTCATCTGTCCACAATACAACAGGGCAAAGCTCAATGAAATTTAACTGGAAAGTCCTAATTATACTGGTCGTACTCCTGGCTGCGGTCTTCTGGAGCTTCAACTCGCTGCGCAGTTATGGCTACAGCGGGACTGATCTGAACGTGAGTATCGGCAGCGGCCCGGTCACGGTGACGAATCCCTCCAGCGAAGCGCTCCCGGTTTCATTGGTCAGCACAAGTCCGGGCACGCTCACGGTTTCCAGCAGCACGGAGAGCATCGCGGGCCGCTCCTCAACCCAGGGCAGCGGACGCAATACCGGCCAGTTGTATGATTTTGAACTGCCACCGGGCGAAAGCACTTTTACAGTGGTACGCGGCGCCGATGTCAATTTTGTTGCCAATGGGGACACTCCCCTGGAGATGGTCGTATACCCTCTGAACGCCGGGGAATCGCAGACCACGCTGCTGATAGCTGTCATCGCCATATTGGGATCGCTGTACTTCCTTTCCAGGATGAATGACCACCGCTGGATAAGCGCCGCACGCCGTCAGAAAGCAGTCGATATGGCTGCTGCACAGCAGACCGAGCGGGAGAATTTCAATCGCATCTATGGGCGTGCAGGCTCTGGCAAATCGTAACGGTCCCAGGACCTGACAATAGGCCATTGCAAACCACGTCTTCTCACCTTATACAGCAAGAAAGTGCTTAACCGATGAACCTTGAAGACATCTCTCAGAAACACCGGAACGATTTAGAGCAGCAGGTTGATCAACTCATGGTCACCTTGCGTAGAACCAAACTTGAAAATGATCCGCTGGTCGAAGCGCTTCAGAAGCTGGACGTTGAGCTTCAACGCCTGCGGCGCGAGCGCTTTGACATGTCGAATTCAGAATTCAGTTCGTATTGACGGCGGCCACGATTCCAGCGGGGATAAGGCTTCGCTGATTACAGCCCCGCCTCACATGAGGGCGCTGACGCTAACCCGTCAGGACCCTCACCATTTCCCCTTATACGGCTTTGGGAAAACTGCGGCTTCCATTCTTGCAGAACCCAGCCTATAATGACCACGTTCATTTCCCCGAAACGTTTGACCTGCTCTTTCTTACCAATTGACGTGGCTTCAGACTTTACGGAAAAGACCGACATCCCGGCAGTTTTGTGCTGCTTGACCGGGCTGTCCACGCATACTGAAGCACTGAGTAAACAACAACAATGGCAAAGACATTACGCATTATTCCCCTGGGTGGCCTGGGGGAAATTGGCAAGAACATGACCGTTCTTGAATATGGCCGCAACATGATGATCGTCGATTGCGGGGTGATGTTCCCCGAAAACGAACTGCACGGCATTGATCTGGTGCTGCCCAGCTTTGACTACGTGATCCAGAATCAGGATCGCCTGCGCGGCATTGTGCTGACACACGGGCACATGGACCATATCGGCGGCCTGCCCTATCTCATGCGCGATCTGAACACGTCGATTTATGGCACGGGCCTGACCATCGGCATGGTGAAACGGCAGCTCGAAGAAGGCAAAGTGCTTCAGCAAGCACGGCTGCATGTGGTCGAAGAGACTGAACAATTCCAGCTTGGCCCCTTCAAGATCAGCCTGTTTCCAGTCGCGCATTCCATCCCCGGTTCGGTTGGATTGGTGATTGATACCCCGGTGGGCGCAGTCGTCCATACCGGCGACTACAAGCTCGACGAAACACCGACTGGCGGACGGGTCACGGACCTGGAGCGCCTGCGTCAGTTGACGCCGAATGGCGTACTGGCACTGCTGGCCGACAGCACCAATGCGGACAAACCAGGCCGTACACCGACTGAACAACTGGTCGCGGACGAAATGGATCGTCTGTTTGCTGAGGCGAAGGATGGGCGCATCATCATTGCGACCTTCTCGTCGC
The DNA here is from genome assembly GCA_963772595.1 of uncultured Chloroflexia bacterium. Lineage (GTDB taxonomy): Bacteria > Chloroflexota > Anaerolineae > Aggregatilineales > Phototrophicaceae > CAVYXZ01. Next base: position 40,631 of record CAVYXZ010000010.1, read on the forward strand.
TGCTGGCACGCCTGCAAGAGATCATGAAGCTGGCGCATAAACACGGGCGCAAGGTGGCCCTGACCGGGCGCAGCCTGGAAGACAATATCGCCCTGGCCCGCGAACTCGGCTATCTCAATATCCCGAAGGGCTTGCTCGTCGATATTGACTCTCGCGTGCCCGATAAGAAACTGCTCATTCTGTCGACCGGATCCCAGGGGGAACCCCGTTCGGCCCTCAACCGCATGGCGCAGGGTGAACACCGGCAGGTTCGGGTCAAGCAAGGCGATACCATCATCATTTCCGGCGGCACGATTCCCGGAAACGAAGAAGAAGTTGGGCGGATGCTCAACAAGCTGTTTGAGCGCGGTGCCAACGTGATCTACGGCAAGCTGGCGACCATCCACGTATCGGGCCACGGCAGCCGCGACGAAATGCAGATCATGCTGGATGCGGTGCAACCCCGCTACTTCATCCCGGTACATGGCGAGACACGGCATCTGCACCTGCACGCCCGGATCGCCGAAGGCACAGGACTGCGTCCCGACAACGTGTTTATCCTGAACAACGGCGCGACCTGGACCACCGATGGCACACGAGCCTGGCTGGATGCACCTGTAAAAGCGGACAACGTCCTGGTGGATGGCCGGCTGGTAGGCGAGATCGGCACGCTGGTCATCGAAGACCGGCAGCGCCTGTCGCAGGATGGCTTCATCGTGGCCCTTATCCCCGTGAACGCGAAGAACAAGCTGGCAGGCGAACCTCAGCTGATCAGCCGCGGCTTCATCAACTCCAACGACTCGCACGCTTTGCTCGAAGCAGCGCGCAAAGCGATCAAACATGAACTCAATCACCGGGGTCATAAGGTCGCTCAAGAGAGTATCCGCGAGACGCTTCAGAGCTTCTTCTACCGCGAGACCCAATCGCGGCCTGTGGTGCTGCCAAACATCATTCGCGTGTAGCCCCGACAGTAGTTGTATAAGCCCGTGCGACAGATCCTGACAGGCTGTCGCACGTGTCCACGTTCTGCGCCGCTGGCCCAGATTAGTCCGGGCCTCCACCGCAGCCGATCATGACGTTTGTCATCCCGTAGGGGGTTACAAACGTTTCTAGGCAGCCAGATACAGCCAAAGTTACACTTATTGAAAGCGCTTCCGAGAGCGCTTCCAAATTAATGAAGTGTGGCTTTTTATGCCGCTCAACTTAGATGATATTGCCCGCCTTGCTGGCGTTTCGCGCGCTACTGCGTCAAGGGTAATCAATAACCACCCTGATGTGAGCGCCGCCACACGCCAGAAGGTCCAAAATGTAATTGACGAATACCACTTCAAGCCTAACCTCGCTGCACGAATGCTGGTCACTCAAAAGACGAGCATTATCGGGATCATCATCTGCAATCCGACCCGCGCTTTCCGCTCCTACTACACTTCCATCCTCTTCCAGGGCATCAACGATGTGACCTACGAGCGCGATTACGCCACCTTGACCTGGTGGCAGCGCGTTACAACGGAAACAGATCGTTTTTCAGAACGCATCCTACAGCAAAAACGCCTGATGGATGGGATGCTCATCTCCAGCGCGGAGATCGAAAGCGCGCTGACGGATCGCCTGATGGAGATGGGCATTCCGTTCGTGATGATGGAACGACCGCTGCACATTTCCGACCAGATCAGCTTCGTGACCATCGACAACGTTCAAAGCGCAAAGGATGCAGTCGAGCATTTGATAAAGCTGGGGCGACGGCGGATCGCCCACATTGTCGGCCTGCCAGGGAATGCAGACAGCCAGGATCGTCTTAGCGGCTATCGTATGGCCCTGGAACAAAACAACATTCCGTTTGATCCCAAACTTATTGTCGAAGGCTCGTTCCGCCGCGAGTCGGGTTGTGTCGGAATGCGCGAGCTGCTGGCGCGTGAGGTGCCGATTGATGCGGTTTTTGCGGGCAACGACGAAATCGCCGACGGGGCGCTGATGCTGCTCCGCCAAAACGGCATTCGTGTCCCGGATGACATTGCCCTGGTCGGTTTTGACGACGTTCCGCTCGCGCAGGACGAGCAGTCCTCCACTGACCACCGTTCTCAACCGATTTACGAAAGAGGGGCAAGGCAACGACGTTGCTCCTCGACATGATTGAGGGCAAAGTGGCCGAGCCGCAACAGGTCTTCTTGCCGACACAACTGGTGATTCGCCAATCCACAGGAGAAAGGAGCTAAGCACTGCTCGAAAGTCCAATGAGAGGTTCGTTTCAAACCGAAATCAAATGTTTTCTATATAAGTTAAGGAGCAACTACAAATAATGAACAAGAGACTATTTTGGGTCTGATGATCGTGCTTCTGGGCATCAGTGTCGGTTTCGTCGCCGCTCAGGACCAAATCCCGCGCAACGAAACCATTTATGTGGCCGGTTTTCAGTGGCAAGTACCTGTAACATTCAACCCGCTGGATGCGAACGCCGGATTGGCCCGCCCCCGGCGGCAATCTCCATGAACTCGTCTATGAGACGCTGTTCGCCTACAACATCGTGACAGGATCGCTTGATCCGCTTCTGGCGAAAGATCTGGCGCTCCCCGATGCCACCACAATAACGTTTGCCCTCCAGGACGGCACGCACTGGCAGGACGGTGAAGCCCTCACTGCTGATGATGTGCTTTACACATTCGGGCTGTACAAAAACTACTCCAATCTGCGCTACAGTACCTGTGGAACTATATCACCGACGTCAGTGTCGCAGATGATCGCAGCCTGGTGTTGAAACTGAACCCCGACAACCTGAATCCTGGTCTGGTCAAACGCTACCTGTCCAGTATCCCCATCCTGCCCCAGCACATCTGGGCAGATCGTGAGGCGGGCGATACTAATCTCACGGATGTCATTGATATGGAGCCGGTTGGCTCAGGGCCGTACACAGTCCGGTCATACTCCGAACAGAGCATGATTGCCGAACGTGACGACAATTACTGGGGTGTCCCGGTCTTCGGAACGCCGGCTCCGCGTTACATCGTTCACCCGATCTTCAAGGACAATGATGCGGGCAACCTCGCCTTCCAGAGTGGTGAGATTGATCTTTCGCAGCAGTTCGCGCCTGAAATCTGGAAGACCTGGGAAGACCTCGGCCTTCCGACAGGCACCTGGTTCAAGGAAGCACCCTATCACCTCCCTGGCAACATCCCGCTGCTGCAAATCAACACCCATAAGCCGGGTCTGGACAACGTACTGGTCCGGCGGGCACTGGCCTACTCCATTGACTACGCGCACATCGCCGCCACGGCCATGTCCAACTACTCTATCCCGGTCAAATCCAGCCTGATCATCCCCATGGGTGGGGAGGAAAAATTCTATGATGCCGATCAGGTGGCCCAGCTTGGATGGGAGTACAACCCGGACGAAGCCAAGCGCATCCTGGAAGAAGACCTCCAGGCAGTCAAAGGCGATGACGGTGTTTACGTGCTGCCCGATGGCACGCGCCTCGGCCCCTGGACGATTCAAGTGACCTACGGTTGGACGGACTGGGATGCCGCTATCGCGCTGGTTGCCCAGAACGCAATCGACGCAGGCTTCGACATCAGCATCGTGCAGCCGGAAAGCCCGGTGATCCAGGCCAACCGCAACAATGGTGACTACGACATGGTGATGTGGACCATGACAGGCGTGGGTGCCGCCAGCCCCTGGCAGCGCTTCCGCGATGTCCTGGACATTCGCGGCGTTCCTGATTTCGGTCAACAGGCTTTCTGGAACTATGGTCGCTTCAGCAATGATGCCGTAGCTCCCTTGCTGGATCAGGCTGCCGCGAGCACCGACGACGCTCAGCTAAAAGATCTGTACGGTCAACTCGACAAGATCTTTATTGAGAATATCCCGGTGATCCCGCTCATGTACCGCCCGTTGGAGTTCTTTGAATACAACGAGTCGGTCTGGACCGGCTTCCCGAATGCCGATAATCCCACGTCGCCGCCGCAGCAGTGGTCAGCCGGTGTCGAACTTCTCTACAATCTCAAGCCCGTGCAGTGAGGTACTAAGCATCACTGAACTGACTGGGCTACGATCCAGGTAAGTTAAGTTAGAGAGCGTGAGTACCCTGCCTCTACGGGGGGTACTCACGACGGGAACATTATGACGAAATTTCAGCGTTATTTACTGAATAAAGTGTTCTGGTTTCTGTTGGCGTTCTTTGTCGCGCTGGTCTTCAATTTCCTTCTGCCCCGGCTCATCCCCGGCAATCCGGTGGATGTACTGGTCGGCCAGATGGCCGAAGGCGGCGGCGCCACCGGCGAAGCGCAAAAACAGATTTACAAATCCTACATCCAGGAATTCGGCCTCGACCAGCCCATCACCACCCAGTTTGTGATCTACCTCAAGAACCTGGCGCGTGGTGACCTGGGCGTATCCTTCGTGCGCTCACCGGCAAGAGTCCAGGATTTGATTGGACGGGCACTGCCCTGGACCGTTGCGCTCCAGCTCCCTGCGATTCTGGTCGGCTGGACATTGGGCAACATCCTGGGGGTTGTGGCAGCCTATCGCAAAGGCGTGCTGGATCGTGTGTTGTTTCCGAGTTTCCTGTTTTTGTCCAGTATGCCATTTTACTGTCTGTCGATCATTCTGCTGTACATCTTCGCGGTTCAACTGCGGATGTTCCCGCCAGGCGGCGGCTTCAGCCCCATTCTCACGCCGAGCTTCAATTGGACATTCATCAGCAGTGTCCTGGAGCACTACTGGCTGCCTTTCCTGTCGCTGGTCATCATCTTCATCGGCGGACAGGCAACGGGAATGCGCGCCATGTCTATCTATGAACTGGACGCCGATTACGTGCGCTTTTCGCGTGGGCTGGGCGTTAGCTCAAACCGTATTGTGCGCTACATCTTCCGAAATGCGATGCTCCCCCAGATTACCGGCCTGGCCCTGGCAATCGGTTCGCTGATCAGCGGTGCGCTGATTACCGAGATTGTCTTCGGTTATCCGGGCATTGGCACGCTGCTGCTCAGTTCAGTTCGCCAGAATGATTATCCGGTCATTCAGGGCATTACGCTGCTTATCATGATGGCAGTCCTGACCGCCAATTTCATGGTCGATATTGCCTACGGCATTATTGACCCACGCATTCGCGCCAGGACCACAGGGGAACGTTAGGGAGGATATATGGCTAGCATGACACAGGAGCAGGTTCGTCCTGAAGTGTCTTCGGGTTTCGTAGGCGTGTTGAAGCGCTCCGTTCGATGGGGTCGCCAGTTTGGCCCGCGTTTCTTGTTTGGCTTTTTTCTGGTGATGTTTATCATCGCTTTTGGCGTGTTTGGCCCGCTGATTACGCACAAGAACGATCCCATGCGCATCGTGGGCGGCTTGTATGATCCGCCATCTGCCGAGGCCTGGCTGGGGACCGACAATTTTGGCCGTGATGTGTTCACCCAACTGATGCACGGGACCCGTACCTCGCTGATGATCGGCGTGATCTCCGGCACGGTCGCCACCCTGATCGGCGTGTCTGATCGGCTCGGTGGCTGGCTATGTTGGCGGCCTGGTAGAAGAAATCCTGATGGCGCTCACCAATATCGTGATTACTATTCCATCTATCGTCATCCTGATCTTGTTATCCATTGCCTTTAGCAGCCGGACCATTCCCGCGATGGGGATCATCATCGGGGTAACCGCCTGGCCCTGGACGGCGCGTGCCGTGCGCGCACAAACGAGCAGTCTGCGCACCCGTGAACACGTCGATGTCGCGCGTCTGTCGGGCGCAGGTACGCTCCAGCTTATCATCTCGGAGATTCTGCCCTACATGTTCTCTTATATTCTGCTGGCCTTCATACTGCAACTCAACACGGGCATTTTGCAAGAAGCGACCTTGAGTATGCTGGGCCTGGGCATTGATAAAGGCATCTCCCTGGGAATTATGCTGCAATGGGCGCTGCTCTGGGAAGCGGTTCGCAAGGCGGAGTGGTGGGCCTTTGTGCCACCAACCATGTTCTTGACGCTTATTGCCTTCTCCCTTCTGCTGGTACAGTCCAGTGTTGACCAGATACTGAATCCGCGGCTGAGAAGATCGCAGACGAACTAGGAAGGGTATAAGCATGATTGTGAAGAACGTCCGCGCCTACTACGCAGTGGACTCCGGCCCCGAAGTCAAGGCGGTTGATGGCGTGACCCTCTCAATTGCGGAGGGCGAAGTGTTCGGCATCGTCGGCGAATCAGGCTGTGGCAAATCGACCCTTGCCTCGGTCATGTCCCTCACGGCAGACCGCGGGCTAAGAATCAAGAGTGGCGAAGTCATCGTGGACAACCGGGTGCTGCCGCTCACCGACCAGAGCAAGGTGGCGCACAGTTGGCACGGCGAAATGGTGGCCCTGCTGCCCCAACGCGCGATGAACTCACTGAACCCAACCATGCGCATACGCAATATCATCATCGACGTCGTGCGCGCCCACAATCCCGGCGTAAAACCGGAGGATGCCGTTCACATGGCGCGTGAACGCCTCGACTTGCTTGGTCTGCCGGTTCGTGTGATCGAGAGTTACCCGCACCAGTTGAGCGGTGGAATGCGCCAGCGCGTCGTGGCGGTGATCTCGACCATGCTGAATCCAAGGGTGTTGATCGCGGATGAACCCACATCGGCGCTGGATGTGTCGTCCCAGAAACAGTTCATTGAACTGCTGGTGCAGCTTCTGGAGCGCCAGTTCATTGGCCGGGTCGTATACATCACCCATGACCTGCCGATGCTGAGCAATATCGCTAACCGTATCGCCGTGATGTATGCGGGCAAGATCGCCGAAATTGGCACGACCGAAGAGATCATCGAGCGCCCCAGGCATCCTTATACAAAGGCTTTGATTGCTTCGACACTTGACCTGGACGAGCGGGTCCGTCAGCAGCAGATGGAGGGGATTCAGGGCGCTCCGCCCGATTTGCGTTACCCGCCAAGCGGCTGTCGTTTCCATCCACGCTGTGCCTATGCCATGCCAATCTGTTCCGAGGAGGAGCCGCCGATTATCGGAAATGAAGAGCGTTTCGCGGCCTGCTGGTGGGTGAAAGATCAGATGGAAAATAACGGTATGAAAAAGGCAGAGCAATCATGATCGACACGACCGCAGCGCCTCTGCTGGAAGTCAAAAATCTCTCGCGTTCATTTGGTCATGGCGACCAGGTAGTCAACGCGGTGAAAAACGTCTCCTTCGATATTCAACGGGGTGAGGTGCTGTCCGTTGTCGGCGAAAGTGGCAGCGGCAAGTCTACCCTGGCCCGGCTTATCCTGCGGCTGCTCGACCCAACTGCCGGGCAGATTTTCCTGCATGGCGAAGAAATCACCGCGCTTCGTCGCCGCAGAGCGCTGAAATCATACTGGCAGAATGTCCAGGGCATCTTTCAGGATTCCTTCGCGGCCTTCAACCAGTTCTATACCGTGCGCCGTGCGATGGAGAAATCGCTGAATGTCCTGGACAAACGCCCACCCAACGACGAGTGTAAGCAGCGCATTGAGGATGCGCTCCGGGAGGTGGGGCTGGAGGCGGACACCATGCTGGACAAACGTGGGCATGAACTCTCCGGCGGGCAGCTTCAGCGTGTCATGATCGCGCGGGCCTTGGTGGTCGGACCGGAACTGCTGATCGCCGACGAGCCAACCAGTATGCTGGATGCCTCGCTGCGGGTGACGGTGCTGAATGTGCTCATGGGCCTGCGCGAGCATCACAACATGAGCGTCCTGTTCATCACGCACGACCTGGGCCAGGCCTATTACGTCAGCGACCGGGTGCTGGTGATGTATCAGGGGGAACTGGTCGAGCAAGGCCCGGTGGATCAGGTACTGGCATCGCCTCAGCACGAATACACCCAGCGCTTGCTGGCCGATGTGCCCCGCTTGCACGGGAAAATCAGTGTATCGTCATAGCACCATACTGACTGCGGCATCCTTGTATTTGCCCGTGCGATGTCTGCTTTTTCATTGATGTGATGTCTTCAGGGAAAGAACGAACCATGAATGCTGAACAAATGGAACACATCATCTGTGAGATGACGCTCGAAGAAAAGGTGCTGGTCCTGGCAGGTGCCGATAACTGGTACACCGAGCCAGTCGAACGCCTGGGAATCCCGGCCATTAAGACCACCGACGGTCCCAATGGCGCGCGCGGCGAGGGACGCTTCGATACCGCTGTGCCGGGAGCCTGTTTTCCGGTCGGGATCGCGCTCGGTGCGACCTGGAATACCGAACTGCTGGAGCAAATCGGCGGCGCGCTGGCGGAAGAATGCAAGTCAAAGGGCGCGCACGTCCTGTTAGCGCCTACGGTCAATATCCACCGCTCAACGCTGAGCGGGCGCAACTTTGAGTGCTATTCCGAAGACCCTCACCTGACCACTGAACTGGCACTGGCTTACATCAAAGGCCTGCAAGACCAGGGCATTGGCGCGACGATCAAGCATTTCGTCTGCAACGACTTCGAGTTTGAGCGCAGATCGATCAGCAGCGAAGTTGATGAGCGTACCCTGCGCGAAATCTACCTGCCCCCCTTCAAGGCAGCGGTCAAAAAGGGCCATGTCTGGGCGATTATGTCGGCCTATAACCGGTTGAACGGCACCCATTGCAGTTGCAATGCCTTTACGCTGCAAACGATTTTGCGCGACGAGTGGGGCTTCGACGGCCTGGTGATGTCGGATTGGTGGGGCACCAAAAGCACCGCGCAGTCAGTGAATGCCGGGCAGGATCTGGAAATGCCGGGGCCGCCGCTCTATCGTGGCGAAAAGCTGCTGCAAGCGGTCAAAGATGGCGAAGTCACCGAGGCGACGCTCGACGACGCGAATCCTCAACCTGCTGCGCCTGATCGACCGCGTGGGCGCGTTTGACAATCCGGAAATTCCGGCAGAACGCACGCTGGATCGCCCGGAAGACCGCGCGCTGATCCGTCAGGCGGGTGCGGAGGCGGCGGTGCTGTTGAAGAATGACGGCGTGCTGCCCCTGGACACAGGGCGACTGCAAAAGCTGGCAGTCATCGGCCCCAACGCCAAAACGGCTCAGTTTATGGGCGGGGGCAGCGCTCTGCTGAAACCGCTTTACAGCGTCACCCCTTACGAGGGCATCGTGAACCACGTTCCTGAAACAGTGGAAGTGGGCTATGCGATAGGCTGCACCAATCACCGCAAACTGCCGCCGATGGACATTAGCTGGTTCGAAGGCGGCGCGCTGCACGGCGACTATTTCAACAGTCTCGATCTCAGCGGCGAGGTGGTCGCGCAGGTCGAATTGCCCTCCACGCAGATCGTCTGGTTTGGCTCGCTGGTGCCGAAAGCGATTGACCAGAATCACTTCTCAGCGCGGCTCAACGGCCAGTTTAGCGTCCCCGAAGATGGCACCTACGTCATATCGCTGTGGTGTTCGGGCAAAGCACGGATGACCATTAACGGCAGCGCTACGGCGGATAACTGGACACAGCCCGCCACTGGCCCAATCACCTGGGGCGAAGGGTCCGGTGAAGCTTTCGTGGAGATTAAGCTGGCTGCCGGTCAGAAGCACTCGCTGCTGATCGAGTACTCCAGCGAAAACACAGACCGGCGGAGCAGCATACGTCTCGGCTGCTTTGTCCCCCTGCCCGACGATGCCATTGAACAGGCCGCCGCGCTGGCCGCCGAGTCGGATGTGGCCCTGGTCTTTGTGGGCCTGACGAACGAATGGGAGAGCGAAGGCTTCGACCGTCATGATATTGACCTTGTCGGGCGGCAGGTCGAACTCATTGAGCAGGTTGCGGCGGCCAATCCCAATACGGTTGTGGTGTTGCAAACTGGCTCGCCGGTGACTATGCCCTGGTTAGACAAGGTGGCGGCGCTGGTGCAGGCCTGGTATCCGGGTCAGGAATGCGGCAACGCGATTGCCGATGTGCTGTTCGGCGATGTGCCGCCCTCTGGCAGGCTGCCGCAGACCTTCTTGCAGCGCATCGAAGATAACCCGGCCTTCATCAACTATCCCGGCGAGAACGGCAGAGTGCGCTACGGCGAAGGGATTTTCGTCGGCTACCGCTATTACGATAAGAAGCGCATTGAACCGCTGTTCCCCTTCGGCTTCGGCCTGACCTACACCACATTCGAGTACAGCAACCTGCGTTTGAGTGCCGATTCACTACATCCGAAGGACAGGTTGGAAGTGCTGCTCGACATCACCAACAGCGGACCCTGCGCCGGGCAGGAAGTTGTGCAATTGTATGTCCACGATCCACAATCCCAGGTGATGCGTCCCGAAAAAGAGTTGAAGGCCTTCACCAAGATCGCGTTGCAACCGCAGGAGACCCGCACGGTGCGCTTGACTCTGGATCGTGCGGCCTTTGCCTTCTTCGACGATCTGAAACGCGCCTGGGTGGCCGAGGCCGGAGAATATGACCTTCTCATCGGTGCATCGTCCCGCGATATTCGGGTTTCCGCTGCTGTCACCCTGACCGATACGCTGATATTCGACCCGGCGGTATGATCGTACTGCCCAAATGTTCACGATGCTGCCCTCCATGCTGAGGGCAGCAGATTCACGACTGACCAGTTAATCCCAAAACTGTTAGGGGACAACGTTGACCGGTGCGAGCGCATCGTGAGATTTATCCTGCGCTGAAGGACATGCGTATCAAGGACTCTAGACTGACTTTACACATAACAATTTCTCAACATTGGCTGGGGCAGGGTCATGTTACACTTCAACAAAAATACAGGATGGATGTCCCTGATGAATCCAGCATACAGCACAGATCCAAACGCTCTCGAACCAATGACCGTCATTCAGGTGATTGATCGCACATTTCGAATCTATAGAGACCACTTTATTGCATTTATTGGCATGGTAGCCATTATTACAGTGCCACTCACACTGATCGACTACGTTCTAACCAGCGATACAGCAGCTTCATTGACACAGGCACAGGCAGCCACGGTGGGTTTTGACATTCCGCGAGGCGTCTGGTTAGGTCTTATTCTTAGCATAATCATGCTGATTATTCAGAGTATCGTCGTAAATGGGCTGATAACCCACATCTCTTCAGAGTATCATTTGGGGCGCAAAATAGGGATTGGCGAGGCGTTCTCAGAAGCACGTGGACGCCTTTGGCCTCTCACACTGGCATTGTTGTTGATCGGCGTAATATTCATCGGCTCCATGATCCTGCTGGGTGTGGTTTCCGCCCTGTGTGCTGTTGCCCTTATTCTCTTCCCGATTATCGCATATCTGGTAATGACTGTGTATTTTTACATTGTGCCGGTTATGATCCTGGAGCGGGTCAACGTTAACGCCGGTATATCCAGAGCAATGTATCTGGGGAAACAGCGATTCTGGCCGACGATTGGACTCTTCCTTCTCATCTATATCATGATCGTACTCATTAGCACGATTATTAGTGTCGTTTTGAGCCTTGTCACTCGCGGAGTGAGTCAAACTGGCTTCTACAGCGGTACAGACTTAGTTTCAACCTTAGCGGAAATGGTTGTAAATATATTCGTCACGCCGATACTGCCGATTGCGTTAACCATTATGTACTACGACATACGGGTGCGCATAGAAGGTTTGGATTTTGCGCTGGCTTCACTTGACAAGGCGAACCCAAGGCCCTTCGATCTTGAATCCCCACAACCGTCCCAACGATTTATTACCGGGAAGGACATCAGAAACATTGTATTGCTGGTCGTTGGTTTCGCCGCCCTCTTTCTCGTGCTTGGCGTACTTGGCGCGGGCCTGGGAAGCCTGCTCATACGATGATACGTTCGTTCGTGCCGATAGCGGTCATGTGGTTTGTCAGCATGTCGCCAATTGCCCAGTCGCCAATTGATCTTGCGGGCTATTGGTCCCTGCTTGCTGAGACCAATACTCTGTTGCAGTCTGGGGCCGCTAACGTACCCGAACAAATCGCCGCGCTGTGGCAAGGCGTTGAGACGGTGCAACTGGATGACGGGCAGATTGTCGCCGTCGATACGGATTGGCTCTTCGATACGGATCTGGATCGCTTGCATCGAAGAGTGCAGGCCATGTTGGATGCCACCAATGAATCGGATGTGCAACCGGGGGCGGCTTCGCTGGCAGACCTGGAACGGGTATTACAGGATGAGCGCTTCCATTATGAAGACAAGCAAAACCTGCCCGAACCCGTTGATAAAACACCATCGCCATCACTCCAGCTTCCTGCCCCCCTCAGTCAGGTCATCCTGACCGTATTAGGCATCCTTGTGGTGTTGGCGTTGATAATCTACGTTAGCCGTGAATTGAGTATCCAGCGCTACCATCAAGAATCACCGGACCCGGAAGAAGACCCGACGACATCGGAAGATGCACAGGCGCGGGCCGCAGCCTCTGAAACTGAACGGGACTACCGTGTCGCCATACGCTACCTCTATTTGTCGAGCCTCCTGCTCCTGGATGAACGCGGCATCATTCGCTATCATCCGACCCAAACCAATATCGAGCACTTAGGACAGCTCCACGACCAGCCGCAGCTGTACGAGTTGCTGAGCCAGATTGTGGATACATTCGACCACGTCTGGTATGGCTTTTTCCAGATCGACGAGGGTGGCTACATCCAGTTCAAACAGCATATCCAACAGCTTGAAGGCCTCACTGCGACGTGAAACGGCTGACAGACACGCAGTATCTTATCCTGGGCCTGATCGGCATTGTTGCAGTGGCCTATTTCCTCGCGCTGGTCAATCCATCTGGGCCAGGAGCAGGGCCATTAAGCGCCCGCAGCGCTGACCGTGATGGCGTTCTGGCGCTGCGGCTCTGGTTGGAAGAAAGTCATTATGTCGTCCGCACGTTTACCGATGACGTGCGTTTGAATGATCTGAGGCTGCTCTTTGTCCTGAATCCGCCGGTTCCATACACAGAGACCGATATACAGGATGTGTGGGATTGGGTTAATCATGGCGGACATCTGATTGTCGCAGGGAACCCTTTTCGCCTGAGTGACCTGCTGAGCAAATTCGGTGTCTCTTTGGGCGGTTTCTTTGCCGACAACAGCCCGACATCGCTGACAGTCCCCTTGCTAGAGTCACCAGCAATACAGAATATCTTCCTACAAGGATACTACGAGATCGCCGCTGCGCCTGATGACGCTGTTGTTCACGTGGCCGATGGCACCCATGCCGTGATCGTTTCATTCAGGCAGGGCAGCGGCAGCGTATGGGTCTCCGGCAGCAGTTACCCCTTTACCAACATGGGTTTGCAAGAGGGTGATAACGCTGGTCTAATACTGAATATGCTTGTGGGTTTGCCTCAAGGGGCGGCCATCGGTTTTGACGAAGCACTGCGCTTAGATACTCCGCCGACCTTGCTCAACTGGCTGCTCAGTTCATCACCTGGCCTGGGCATTATATTGAGCATGGGATTGACCATGATCTATCTCGTCATGCGTGGGAGGCGATTTGGCCGTCCCATACCACTGCCTGAAGATCGGCTGCTGCGTGAGCCAGTGGAATATATCCAGGCGATGGCAAATTTATACAGGCGCTCTGGACAGCGATCCGTCATTCTTTCGCACTATAGAAACCAGCTTAAGCGACACTTATGTGAGCGTTATGGCCTACGGATGAATACGGACGATAATGATCTGATTCATATCGTCGCAGACCGCAACCCGGACGTTGATGAAGCAGAACTGAGCAGCCTGTTTCAGCGACTGTCTGCGAAACGCTTCAGCGAACAAGAATTAGTCAGCACTGCATTGGCTGTAGATGAGTGGTCAAGGAGACACATTGGCTGAAAACACAATGAGAGATTTGATTGAACATTTGCATGAGCAATCCCGGCGTGTCCTGGTTTCGCATGACGACACCATCGAGCTGCTGTTGATCGCCCTGGTAACGCGCGGCCATGTCCTGCTGGAAGGCCCTCCCGGCACCGCGAAAACGCTGATTGCCAAGACTCTTGCCCGGCTGGTCGCCGCAGACTATGGACGCATTCAATTTACGCCCGACTTAATGCCCTCGGATGTGGTCGGTACCGTCGTCTATGATCTGCAATCAGGTCGATTTAACTTGAAACGCGGGCCGATATTCACTCACATTCTTTTAGCCGATGAAATCAACCGGGCACCCGCAAAAACGCAGGCGGCGCTGTTAGAAGCGATGGAGGAGCGCCAGGTCACGATTGAGGGCGACACGCAGCCGCTCCCCGAACCATTTTTCGTCCTGGGCACGCAGAACCCGATTGAAATGGACGGCACCTATCCGCTGCCAGAAGCCCAACTCGACCGTTTCCTGTTCAAGATCAAAGTGGCGTATCTGCCCCATAACGAAGAGGTCGAGGTCTACCGGCGTTATCACCAGGGCTTTGATGCCCATGATTTAGGCAGCGTAGACCTTACCCCGGTACTCAGACCGGAGCATTTGCAGCGCATCCGGCAGATCGTGCAGCAAGTCCAGGTGGAAGAAGGCGTGCTGAATTATATCTCGCTGATCGCCCAGGCAACCCGCACCAGTCCTGACCTGTCGCTCGGTGCCAGCACCCGGGCGGGTGTCGCCCTGCTCATGGCCTCAAAGGCATTCGCGGCACTGCATGGCCGCAGCTTTGTCTCGCCAGATGACATCAAGTATCTGGTAGCACCCACATTCCGCCATCGCGTCCATTTGCGGCCAGAGGCTGAGATCGAAGGCCTGGATGCGGACGCTGTCTTCGAACGCCTGTTGAACCAGATTGAGGTGCCGCGCTAACGGTGTTGACCTCACGTTTCTATGTGCTGGCCCTGTTTACGCCTGCCCTGCTCATTTTAGCGGAGTGGCTGCCGTTCTTGAAGCCGGTCGCCCTGCTCTATGGCGCAGGCCTCTTGTGGCTGCTGTGGTTAGACCGGCGTTACGCAGGCGGTGTGGACCAGTTCCATATTGAGCGAGTGCATGATAGTAAGCTCTCCTTAGGCGCAGCCAATCGTATTCGAATACGAATTAAATCGCGAGCACCACGTCCTGTGTCCCTGTCGATACGGGATGAAATCCCCCTGCTGTTCAATGTGGATACCGGGGTCGAAGGGGCCGCTCTGCTTAAAACAATCCTCCCCGCTCATGGACGCACAGAACTGCGTTATAGCGTACGTCCTGTAAAGCGCGGCGATTTCACATTCGGCGATTTGAACCTGCGTTGGAACAGCCCCATTAATCTGTACACCCGGCAGGCCACTGTTCCGGCGGAAGTGCAGGTCAAGGTTTACCCCAACCTGCATGAGATCAAGAAATACGATCTGCTGGCGCGACGCGATCAGTTAGCCGAAATGGGGATTCATGATATTCGAATGCGCGGTGAAGGCACCACTTTCGAGAGCTTGCGAGATTACACACCGGATGATCCCTATCGAAGCATTAACTGGAAGGCCACCGCGCGCCGTGGCAAGCCCATCAGCACCGATTATGAGCCAGAGCGCAGCCAGCGCGTGCTGATTGCCCTCGACATCGGGCGGATGATGCGCAGCCCGATCCGTGTCGAAGAACCCGACGGGATCACCTGGAACATGGCGAAGGTCGATTTTGTCATCAACAGCGTCCTGCTGTTTGCCTATGTGGCGACGTTGCGGCGGGATGAGGTCGGTCTGTTGGTTTTTGCCGATCACGTCCAGCAGTATCTGGCAACCGCTGGCGGAAAATCTCAGTTCCACAAGATATTAGAGGCCATGTATGCCCTTCAAAGTCAATCGGTGGAGGCGGATTACGCGGAAGCCATTAACTACCTGAGGGTACGCAACCGCAAACGTGCTCTGGTCACTATTTTTACGGACTTGAGTGGTTCGCGCGCATCGGATGCACTGGCACACTATGTTCCAATGCTTGCACCGCGCCACTTGCCAATGGTAGTGACCATTCGTGACCCGGCCCTGAGCGAGGAAGCCCAGCAGAGACCGGACTCATCGGATACGGTCTACCGGCGTGCGGTAGCTGAACAACTGATTGATGAGCGCCAACACCTGATGGAGACGCTCAAACAGCGCGGCGTTTTGACCCTGGATGTTCCAGCAGAAAAACTCACGATGGCGGTGGTCAGCCGCTATCTGGAACTCAAGTCGCGTCTAATGATCTGATTTCGAAGGCGTAAGCAACTTGTTCCAGGAATTTCTCGGCTTCATTGGCTGAGTATAGGAGGTTCGGCACATTATCACCCAGGTCCATGCGCGTAATCAGGCGACGAGCAAGCATATATGCCAGTTCGCTGCGCTGCGCTTTGAGATCATGGCGACGCCGCAGGAAATTCACAATGGTGCTGTAGTCGTCGGCGCTCAGCCGTTCAATGCGTACATAGTCCGGTAAAGGGCTATGACGCGAAATCAACTCATAGTTCACGCTGTAGTTCTGGCGGACGGACTGGATGGATAAGTTCTTCGCTTCATAGATCACGACGGTGCGGGCCGCCAGGTCGCCGAGGCGCTGCGTATTTTCGGTCGCAAACATTGCAATCATCCCGACACCATAGGCAAAGGGTATAAAATCGAAGAGTCGCATAAAATTACGTATGAGCAGGCCGCTGGTTGTCACCGGGAGACCATTGGATTGCACAACACGCAGTCCAAGCCGCTTCTTGCCAGGGGTGCTGCCGTTCATAATGAACTCAAAAAAGAGATGATAGAACGTGATGATGAGGAACTGGAATACAAACAGGATCGCATAAGTCGCCGCGCCATCATCGCGCGCAAACCCAAGATTCGGTCGAAAGATGATTTGCATGACGACCAGTACAATGAAGATCAGCAGATAATCGATAAGAGCAGCGAGAAACCGGCTGGCAAATCCAGCGATGTTGGCTTGCAGCGTCAGGTTCTCTGGAGTTTCAATCAACAGATTCGACAAGGCTGGTATCCCCTATGTTCACTATCAATAATTTTATCAGACAACATGAGCAGGAATGGCAAAGATTATCGGAATTACTCAACAAAGGTAATTTGAATGCCGCTGAGGTTCAGGAGTTAGGGCGCTTATATCGCGCGGCCATTTCTGACCTGGCGCTGGTCCGCCGTGACTATCCCAATCAACAGGTCACGGCTTATCTCAACCAGTTGGTCACGAAGGCGCACAGCATTATTTACCGGCAGGACGCGACGGACTTTCGCTCTTTTGGGCATTACTTTACGCAGACCATTCCAGGCGTATTCCGGCAAACAGGCTGGTTTACGTTCGCTGCATTCTTGCTGTTTATCGTGCCCGCTGTTATTGGGTATCGGCTGGCATCCATAAACCCCGATATTGCTGAACCTCTGGGGCTGGTTGAAGTACGCAATACACTCGAAGACCAGGAGGTCTGGACGAATATCCCCCTGGAAGAGCGCCCCTATGCCTCTACGCTCATCATGGGGAACAATATCCGGGTAGCGCTCCTGGCCTTTGGTGGTGGCGCTTTGTTTGCTGTGTTTAGCGTCTATGTGCTGATGATGAACGGCCTGACCATCGGGGCCGTACTGGGATTATCTGTACATTACGGCCTGGCAGATGCGATCTGGAGCTTTGTGATCGGTCACGGCTTTGTTGAACTCAGCGTCATCTTCATCGCTGGTGGAGCCGGATTACAGCTTGGCTGGGCCTTGCTCAATCCGGGCCTTTACACACGATTAGATTCATTAGGGCTTGCCGCGCGTCGATCTATCACGCTGGCGGTCATTACCATACCGTTCTTGATTATGGCCGGTCTCATCGAGGGCTTCATATCCCCATCTGACTTACCATCGCTCGTCAAACTGCTGGTCGGCTTAGGAGCTGGCGGTCTGATGTATGCCTATCTGATACTGATGGGGTCGCCAGGACCCCGGCGGCGAAATCAACGAGCGATGGCCCGCCATGAGAAGCCGATCCCTCTCAGGAACCGCTCAATCGTCCCGCGTAACTGATCCAAAGGTCATTCCCGGCAGCAATCTGCCAAATTTCTGACACGATATTCATCAGTTTTTAGCTGCGCGTACTACGATTTTCCAGGGTGAAAAAACACCGGGGAACGTTCGGATGACCACAAAGCGCATCGGACTCATGGCAATCGGGTTGTTCGTGGGCGTTTCGCTTGTCGGAGCTGTGGCGTTTGCTCAATCACAGACTGCGACAGTCCCAGGACCGACCACCGTCGCAACACTCCAGACGACCCCGGTTGAAGTGCCGCAGCGGCAGCTTGGGCCAAACCCGCAAGCGACTGCACAGCCGACGACCAGCCCGGCTGAGATCGTGGCGCTCGGCTCGGTGGAAGCCAATCAAGTCGTCTCGCTTCAATTTCAAACAGCGGGCACGGTCAAGGGTATCTACGCGCAGGTCGGCGATTACGTGCAGGCTGGTGACGTGCTGGCGGACCTGGATGCCAGTGACGCCTGGGATAGCTATCAGCAGGCGCAGTTAAATCTGAAAAGCGCCAATATTGCCATGATCCAGCTTAAAGAGCAGCCTACGGCTCAACCGCGAACTCCGTGACTCAGGCCCAGATCGACGCGGCGCAGTTGAAATACGACAACGCGCTCAACCAACAAGCAGCACCGCATCCAGCGTGGCTTTGGACACATCGATTCCGACATTCGCTGTCATGAGAAACGCTCCTTTTTCTCGTCCACAACTGGCATGACGATTTCCTACATGTAATACGAGCTTGGTTGGCTCAGGACACTGTCCGAAATGCTCATGCCAGCAGGAGAACCAGGGACTAATCAGTTGGCCGGGATTGTACGTCCTATAACCATTTCAGCCTCACCGGTCCCCTGTGGCCGAGGTTTAACGACGCCACATAGCCAGCGTCGCAGAACAAACAATCAGGGTGGGTTTTCAACGCTCCGCATGTTACAGACATTGATGATGCGGGCCGGAACAAAGTGTCTCTAAAGAGCCGTTGTGAACTGTGGGAGTATCAGCATCACACTAGATTGTGGCATCGCAAACAAGCGTGCTGTCCGTTCACATTTCGCAATTCGCCCTCATCAGTCAATTGTTTACCACTACCGCAATTGAGGATTCAACCCATATCACGTTGATATTCCAGCTTCTTAGTGCGCCAACGAGTTCGTTACACTGCCGGGCATCTGCTTGACAAACAAGTCCCGGCTCATTTAATGCTGGACACAACCCGCTGGCATCCATCATATTCACGGGATCACCCTCAACATACAAGTATCCATGAGCGCTGCACGCTTTGTTCAACAAGGTCTGGCTGTATCGAGAATTCAGGGCTGTACTTCCCCGCGGACCGTCCTGGTATCCTTGACCAGGACTCCACCTTCAGCGAGGCCAACGAGTAAGCGGAAGGCTGCCACAGACAGGGCTGTACCCATCTGACCTGGAAACGCCAGCTTAGCAGACCATGATTTGCCCTGATTGCGCGATTCAATGAGACGATCATCAAGCAGCAGGGAAATCGTATCGCCCGAAACTGCGATGGCGTTGACAGCACTTGAGTCTTCCACAGCGCCTGTACGCTGCCATGTACGACCACGATCCAGGGATATATACAGCCCCTCGCTCTCGGTCCCCGCGTACAGACAGTAGTCGGCGGCAAAATTGGGCGATATGCCGAGGCTCAGAACCGGCGCAGCGTCCTGAGGAAACGGCAGCGCACGCCAGGCTCGCCCGCCATTCTTACTCTGGAAGATGCCGCTTTCAGTGCCGACAAAAACCATCTGATCACGGACGAAATCAGGAGAAATCGCCATAGCATAGATGTTGAGGTCGATAAGGCCGAAATTCCAGGGAGACCAGTGACTCCCCCGGTCAGCCGATGAAAACACACCATCTTCAGCGGTCCCGGCCAGCAGCATACCGTCCTCGACAAATTCGGGCGACAGTGCCAGCGCCACGACCAGCGGCGGCGGATTCGGTAAAGCAGACGTAAACCAGGTACGCCCGCCATCGCTCGAACGCAATATCCCGCCTTTAACACCAGCGAACAGACTTCGCCCCTGGCCTGCCAGCGCTGTCGTCGCCAGCGGGCCTTCTATCTCCAGCGATTCATAGGCGTTATGCCACGAAGAACCACCATCATCGGAACGATAGAGGCCAGAAGCCCGACCAGCAAACAATACACCCTCTGCTTCTGCCAGCGTATAGACAGGATCCTGGGCTTGAAGCTGCTCAAAATCGCTCATTAATGCTACCCCGGTTCTCCGACGATTTCTGGCTTACGATGATGAACGAGGACGTCAATGGTCAGCGCCAGGGCAGCCGTGGTGATTGCATTGCGCACTGTCATCTTTTGTACAGCGGCACAATCCAGGATACCGGTCTCGACCATGTCCACCACCGTGCCGCTCAGCACATCGAAGCCCTGCCCGCTCTGGGCAAATGACAACTTCGCCATCACTTCACTGGAGTCGTATCCAGCATTCTCGACAATGGCCTTGACTGGCTCGCTGAAAGCATCGAGCAGGATCCGATAGGCAGCGCGTTCGTCCGCTTCGGTGGATGCGTTCAGCTTTTTCTCCAGCGCTGGACGAATGTTCATCAAGGCCGAACCGCCGCCCGGTACGACACCTTCACGAATCGCGGACCTCAAT
Organism: uncultured Chloroflexia bacterium; assembly: GCA_963772595.1. GTDB lineage: Bacteria > Chloroflexota > Anaerolineae > Aggregatilineales > Phototrophicaceae > CAVYXZ01. Next base: position 61,033 of record CAVYXZ010000010.1, read on the forward strand.
GTGCTGGCAGCCCGTTCAGCAAGCGCCTTATGGATATCAATTTCCGGCTTCGTCGCCCCGCCAATCCACAGGGTTGCCGAGCCTCCCATCAGTTTTCCGATGCGAGTCTCCAACTGCTGGCGCAGATCGGGGTCAGCCGCCGCGCGGAAATTCTTTTCCAGAGTCACGATATGCTCACGCAGTTGACGAGGGTCGCCGCGTCCACCATGAACCCCAAAGAGATGCGGAGCCGCCCAGACGCGCCGTGCCCGGCCAAAGTGTGCCGGGGTCACTGCCGCCAGGGAGTCGCCCAACACCTGACGCATGGGCGTCGCGCCGGTCAGCATTGCCAGGTCTTCCAGGGCTGCACCCTGTTCTGATGGATTAGAATCGGGCAGCTTGATCGCCATCGCCTCGAAACGATCTGGTTTGTTGGCCGCCAGCACCAGCGACATCGCGGCTTCGGACATGTGTCGGGTGATAATCGCCAGAGAGCGCACCTTGGCTTCGACTGCCGTTTCGATGACCGGAAACAATTCACGCGGCTCATCCACAGCGAAATCACACAGAAAGATGTGTGCATCCTGGAATTCTGTCCGCCCTGCCAGCTTATCCGTCACCATCGCTCTTGAGAACAGACCGCTATTGTAGTACACCCCCTCGACATATTCGCGCCGCAGTCCACGCGCCTGATCCTTGCGAATATCCAACTGACCGTATTCGCCGATCACATCAAATATTTCGCCCAGGAGTGCGGCCATCGCCGGGTCATGCGACAGCGACGCAGCCATCTTGGTCAAAGCGTCCTGACCTTCAATAGCGAAGGTTTGTTTATCCAGTTCTGCCAGGATGATAGGCAGCGCATTTTCGAGATGGTGACGCAGGCGCATGGCATTGCCACCCGCTGCGATGTAGCGCAGCCCGTGATTGTACACAGCATGGAACAACACGGCTGCCGTTGCCGTACCATCACCGATGAGGTCCTGCTGGCGGCAAATCATCGCACGCAGCAGCATCGCTCCCATATCCTCATTGCCATCGGCCAGCTCGATAACGCGCCGGGCAATCACACCACCGCTGTCCAACAGTTCCGGTTGGGCGTGCTGCTGCATGAGATAGTCAATCGCCACCGTGCGCGCCGACGGACCAAGCGTAGGCCGTATCGCGCCAATCAACGTATTCACCCCGCGCTGCATGGCCCGGTGGCTCTTCGGTTGGAACACAATGCCAGGAGTTCTGGTCAATTTCATCGCAAACTCTTGTCTAAGTCATCACATGAGCCGAAACATCCGAAAACGTCGCCCGGCCTTCGCTAACGAACAACCCCCACTGACCACCTGGATGATCGTATATGCGGCAGCTCAGCGCGACCATATCATTGGCATAAGCCACAACCACACTGTCCTCAATGAGGATCTGTAATTTGAGAACTCTCCGCAGCGGCAAGTGGCCGCTCCAGCATGAACGGCTCATCGCCAGGGCGCGGCCAGCGGTCAAAAACCAGGCGGTTCCGGCCCGGTTCCCAGCGCAGTTGATAGTAGCCCTCCAGTGCTGCATCCACCCGCAGCAAGAGACCGGCAGCACGGGTATTTTTATCGCAGGTGATCGTGCAGCACAGCAAGACCGTCTCGGGCATCTCGCCGAGACGAGCCGCTGCAAAGCCGTCAGTCCGGGCAGACTGGTAATCCTGAATAGACGTCTGCCACTCGCCTAGTACTGCTTCGAACTCAATCGCCCGTTCACCGGAAAACCGCGCCAACTGCCCCGGCACAGGGCGGACGCTAAGATCATCGTTAAGCTGGTGGACCACCATTCTGCCGCCCCACTGCCACCGCCCAGTATCTGTCTCACCCTCACGACTTGGGTTCCAGCCGAATACGAAGCGATGCTGTCCGTCGGAAGCCGTCTTGGCCGCGTAGAATGCCCGGCCATCGAAGGTATCGTTCGGGACTGCCTCCCAGGGGCCAGCAAGCAAATCGCTGACGCGAAAATGCGTGACATGCCGTTCACTGAAGGTCGAGTACACCAGGACCCATTGTTCATTCCAGCGGAACAGATCGGGGCATTCATGCGTGTAATACAAACGCGGCGACCAGAACGGCGACTGTACCGTCCACTGTTCCAGATCGGGTGACGTGACCAGCGCAATGCAGCCGCGCCGGTTCTTCGGACCCGTTTTCTCGCGCGCCGCCAGCAGCATCCAGTATTCACCCGCCTCATCGTTCCAGAATGGAAATGGATCGCGCCAGTCGATAGACTCATACCAGCGTGTATCAGCCTCAATGACCGGGTTCTGCGGGTCCTTCTGCCACACGCGCAGGTCGCGGCTGCTTGCCCGGCACACTGTTTGCGGCTGGTCCGGCCCGCGGTAGCCCGTGTAAAACAGGTGGAACACACCTTGACGCTCGATCACCGAGCCTGTAAAGCAACTCACCTCGTCTGGCGAGCCAGGCGGGCCGGGGGTTATCGCCAGAGGCCACAGATCCCAGTGAACCAGATCGTCCGAAACGACATGAGCATAGGGCGTCCCATCAGCACCTTCGCGGGCAGGCGGCAGCGGCGCTTTCAGGTAAAAGGCGTGATACTGCCCCTGCCAGTAAAATGGGATGACATCGCCGACATAACCATCCTCAGGGCGATAGAATACGTCCATCGGTCGTCGCACCTAGCCCTTCAGACCGCCCATCATCAGGCCTTCGATCAGGTAACGCTGGCCGAGGATGTAGATGATAATCACCGGAATGGTGGACAGCACAATACCTGCCAGTACGACCGAGATGCTGCCCGTTCCCATATACCCCTGCAACTCGACGATTCCCAACGTGATCGGGAATTTCTCGCGCGTGGTCATAAAGATCAGCGGGCTGAAGTAATCGTTCCACTTGGCATTAAAGGTCAGGATCGCCAGGATCGCCAGCCCAGGAGAAGCCAGCGGGAAATAAATCTTGCGGAATATCTGCCACTGGTTCGCGCCATCAATGAGTGCCGCTTCTTCAAAATCGCCCGGTATCTGCATGAAATACTGACGCAGCAAGAACGTGCCAAAAGCAGTCGGTATCGCGGGCAGAATCAGCGCAGCCAGGGTATCGGCCAGCCCAAGCACGCGCGAGATAATGATGAACACTGGGATTATGGTGGCCTGACCAGGAATCATCAGCGTCGCCAGCACGATCCAGAACAACATGTTACGTCCAGGAAAGCGCAGACGCGCAAAGGCGTATCCGGCCAGCGAAGCGGTAATCAACTGCCCCGCCACGACGCTCAAGGTGATGACAAAGCTGTTGGCTATCTGCTGCGCGAAAGGGATTTCTTCGAAAACCTGGGCATAATTGTTGAAGTCCATATCGACCGGAATCCACTTCGGCGGGACATTAAACGATTCAGCCGGGGTTCGCAAAGAGGTCGAAACAACCCATATCAGCGGCATCAGAGTCAGAATACCAAAGACAGAAACAAACAAGATTCGCAGCCACTTCCCCCAGTTTCGCCTCACATAGTCGCGGGGCAGCAGGGGGCGGGCGGTGTTTGCTGACGCAGTTGTAGTAGTCATTAGCAATTTCCTAATTATAGAACACCCAGCGACGGCTCAGGAAAAACTGAATGCCCGTTACGAGCATGATGACAGCGAACAACACCAGCGCAATGGAGGAGCCATAGCCAAACTCAAGATTCTTGAACGCCGCGTCGTACATCATCATCACAACCGTGCGGCTGGAATCACCCGGCCCGCCACGAGTCATGATGAAAGGCTCGTCGAAGAACTGGAGCATCTTGATGCCATCCGTCACTGTAGCAAACAAAATGGTCGGGCTGATGAGGGGCAAGATCACATTGCGCATCCGCTGCCAGCCCTGTGCGCCATCGACATCCGCCGCTTCCAACACCTCCTGCGGAATATTGCTGACTCCGCCCAGATAGATGATGAAGGTGAAGCCCAGGTTACGCCAGACGGTGGTGATGATGATGCTCCACAACACCACAGAACTGGAGTTCAGCCAGGGAACTTTCTCGATGCCGATAAGCCCAAGATAATAATTTATGACACCAAAATCCTGATTAAAAAGATAGCCAAGCGTGACGGCTACCGCCGCGCCGGACATGAGCACTGGCAAAAAGTATGAGGTCCGCAGCAGGGTCGCAAAGGTTCGACTTGCCAGCTTGCGAACAGAAAGCGCCAGCGACATCGCCAGCACCTCTAGAATGACAACCGTACCAAATACCAGCAGGAACGTATTGCGGAAACTGATAAAGACGCGGGCATCGTTGAACAGACGAACAAAATTATCCAGGCCGATGAACTCCGGCGGCTTGAACACATTCCATTTGTAGAAGCTCAGGCCAAAAGAGATCAACATCGGGCCGACGACAAAGACCAGCAGACCGATGATCGTCGGCAGCAGGAACAGGTATCCGAGGGTAGCGCGCTGCCGTCGGACCCCCTCCATCGTGTCGGCGGCCAACCAGCGGACGATTGCCGGACGTGTCGGTTTCTGAGAAACAGTGGGTGAGGTCATGACATTACCTCTGGTAAACTTGTGGGGAGCCGGGTGTGGCTCCCCATCGTTCACATTGACTGAAAAGCCGGATTGCTTATTGGCGCGCCCACAGAGCTTCGAGTTCAGCCTGCATTCCGTCGAGCGCATCTTTCGGGGTCTGCTCGCCGGTCATCGCCAGACCAGTGTAGCGCGTGAAGATATTGGTCATCTCGTTCGACGCGGGTGGCCCAGGAATCGGGGTCGTGTCGGGGCGTTCGTCGAGTGTGGCATAGAAAACCTTCGAGTTGGCCGGGCCAGTCTCGGCAAAGGCTTCCTCGGTCGCCATCGAACGCCGCGCCGGGGTCGTATAGACCGTGGGCACGAAGAGCGTGTTCATCTTCATGGCTTCCAGGCTGATGGTGAATTTCAGGTATTCCCAGGCGCGGTCCTGATTGGCGCCACCGCTGAACAGCCAGTGACCGCCGGTCCCCATCTGGTGCTTCTGCGATACCCACTTCGGCCAGAACTGAACGTCGAAGGAGCCTTTTTCCATCCCAGCTTCGTGCAAACCACCGGCCCAGAAACCGCCAGCCGGGGTCATGCCCAGCTTGTCGCTGGTAAAGAAGCCCTGCAAGGAATCGCCACCGCCCAGTTCAATCGAAGGGGTCAGCCCCTCATCAAAGAGCGAATAGACGAATTCCAGAGTCTCGACCATTTTATCGCTGTTGGCCTGCGGTGTGGGCCAGCGCCAGCCGCCGCCACGTCCTTCAGCGGTGGGTTCGTCAGCGTAGAAAGTCTCCCACATCCACTCGCCACCGGGGGCGCGTTCTTCGGTCAGGATGTTGGTTTCATTGACGAACTGCCAGGTTCCCCAACTACCCCACAGCCGGTTGGTCCAGCCGTAGCCGAATGTGTCTTCGCCATCAAGATTGGTCAGTGCGCGGGCGATCTCGACAAAGTCATCCTTCGTCCAGTCTTCGCCCGGCAGTTCCAGACCAGCCTTTTCCATCATGTTCATGTTGAAGTACATGTTGGGACAGTTGAAGTCACGCGGGAGTTCGTACAGGTCGCCTTCCCACATCATGGCCTCGGTCAGCACCGGGCTAACATCGGCAAAGTATTCGGCCAGTTCATCTGCCGAATCCTTCACGCGATCCGTCAAGGGCGTGGAGATGCCCTGCGCCGCGTAGAGCACAGTGGCTTCGGTCGCGGCGTAACCGATGTCAAGCGGCTGTCCTGCCGCCAACTGCGCCAGAATCTTGCTGGCGACCTCTTCGTGATCGATACCGGTGATACTGATATACTCGACATTCGTCCCAGGGTGCATCTCGTTGAAAGCTGCTGTGACCGGGGTGTAACGATCCGCATCATCCTGAAAACGAATAGTCACTTCGTCTTGCTGAGGGGGTGACGCAGCTTCGGAGGCCAGCGAAATACCCGTTGCGGCAGTCGCAGCCAGCCCGGCAGCGCCAACCGCCGTAGCCTTGATAAACCCACGCCGACTCATTTTCTTGCTCATGGCAAACTCCTAGGAAATCTCTCTCAAAAAGACACGCAGTCCGAAAACTAGCGCAAGTTCGTTATATCTATACTGCCTCACCTCCTTACGTCCTCGTCTATCGAAAACCCTCCTTCTTCAACCGGCACTACGACCAGATTGAATTCATTTCCCAGACATCCAAAGATCGGATTTTGCCGCTGCCAAACAGACCCAGGTCCTGGCTTTCAAGCCGCGAGGTATAAATTCGACTGGTCAGGCTGGTGCGTCCATTGGCAATGATTTCCAGCACCGAACCGTCCAGCAGGATTCGCAGTTCCAGGGACTCATCCGCGTCAAGCATATGTGGCGCGGTCTCCGGGTAGCTATGAGCACCATCCTGATGCCCGGACCGCTCACGATTCACCCGCAGTTCACCGGCACGGCGGTCATAGATCACCTGCGTCCGCTCGCTTCCGTCTGGTGCGGAGGCCAGCGTGAGGCCGAGCAGTTCGCCCTCAAAAGTTACTTGAATGTCCAACGCCAACCCGCTCACATCGACTGGCCTCTCGCCATCCAGATCGAGGTCGGCAGCGTGGTAATGAGCGCCCCGAATCGATTCCAGTTCCGGCACCGGCGTCATCTGCAGGCGGCCTTCGTGCAGGGTCAACTCGCGCGGAATTGACTGCACACCGCTCCACCCGGCGGCTTTCTGGGCATCCACTGAGCGCCCCTCACGCAGCCAACCCCAGAGCAACCGGCGGCCTTGATCGTCTTGTAAGCTCAGTGGCGCATAAAGATAGCTGTAATCCAGCACCCCTTCGTAGCTGGGTGTAAAACGATAGTTGGCGTAGTCACCGACAAAGTAGAACACGGTGGCCGCCCCGCCCCCCAGATGTGCCGAAATAATCAACACCCACTGGTCGTCGAGTTTGAAGAAATTGGGACACTCCCACATGACGCCGTTTTTCTTGATGTCGCCAGTCAGCAGCGGATTCAGATAGTCCCAGTGAATCAGGTCGGATGACCGGTAAAGGAACACCGTGCCGCCTACCCCGTCGATACGCGAGCCAAGCGCCATGTACCAGGTGTCGCCCTCGCGCCAGACGAAGGGATCGCGGAAGTCACGTGTTTGTTTCGATTCCGGGGGAATATCGCGGATGACCGGATTGCCTGCATACTTCTCCCAGGTCAGCAACCCATCGTGGCTGGTGGCAATGCACTGGGTCTGGATACTGCTGCGCTCGCCCCGTGTGCCGGTGTAGATGATCGTCGGCACGCCGTCGTGATCGACTGCGCAGCCAGAAAATACACCGGATTCGTCATACAAATCGACCGGAGCCAGCGCAACGGGCAGATCAACCCAATGAATCAGGTCGTCACTGACCGTATGCCCCCAGTGCATACTCGTATGAACAGGCGCGTCAGGATTGTTCTGGTAAAACAGGTGGTATCGTCCCTGCCACTGGATCACACCGTTTGGGTCATTCATCCAGTTGGCGGGCGGCAGAAAGTGATAACGGGGCCGATGCCAATCTTCAGCGAATTTTTGACGGATATTCGAAAGATGGGTCATTATTTCACCTTGTCATGTTGAGACAAGCGGCCTGTCACGGCACAAAAAATCAATAACTATGGTAACGATACCATATCATTCCGTTTCGCGCAAATGCTGGTATCCAGGGAGCGCTGTAGCGTGTTAGAATGAAGAGGAACTTTCGACTTAACCGGAAAGACTGATGCAGCAAAAGTCCACTATCCAGGACGTTGCCAACCGCGCAGGCGTGGGCACGACCACCGTCACACGAGTTCTGAACGGCCATCCTTATGTCAGTGAAGCCACCCGACAGAAGGTGATGACTGCGATTGCGGAACTCAACTACCGGCCAAGCTTCAGTGCCCGCCAGATGCGCACCCGCAGTTCTCGACTCATCGGATTTCTGACTGATGAGGTCATCACCACACCCTGGGCTGTCCATATCATCAAGGGCGCAGAGGAGGCATTGTGGGAGGACGGGAAAATGCTGCTGGTCGTCAATGTCGGGCATGACCCTGAGAAAACCGAGTCTGCCATCGAAATCCTTCTGGAGCGGCAGGTGGAGGGAATCATCTACGCAGCCTCCTTCCACCGTGCGGTCGAACTGCCGGAAAATATCAAGCAGGTTCCGACCGTGCTTGCCGACTGCTTTGCCGTTGACCGCTCGCTGCCCTCAGTCGTACCCAACGAAGTTCAGGGAGGCTACGATGCGACCCGCTGTCTGCTCCAGAAGGGGCATCGACGCATTGGCTTTATCAATCTGGGAAGCAATTACTTGAACAAGGAAAATCCAGTGCCGGCAGCTACCGGTCGCCTGAAAGGCTACAAACAGGCTTTGGCCGAATATGAAATCCCATTTGATGAGACCTTGCTGAAGTATACTGACGCCAACCTTCTAACGAACTATCGCTTGACCATCGAGCTGATGAAACTGCCCGAACCGCCAACTGCGATTTTCTGCGGTAATGATCGCACGGCCATGGGCTGTTATGGCGCGCTACAGGGGCTTGGTTTGCGCATTCCTGATGATGTGGCCGTCATGGGCTTTGATAATCACGTCGAGTTTGCCGAATATGTGTGGCCGCCCTTGACCACCATGCAGCTGCCGCATTACGAGATGGGCCGCTGGGCCATCGATCACCTGAATCAGGCTGGCGAATCAGAACTAGAGCCTGTTCAACATATGATTGAATGCCCCTTAGTGGAGCGCGAGTCGGTCTGATTATGGCGAGGCTCTAGCAAAAACACGCATATCTGACGGAGAAACGGTACTAATGAAACGCTATCTATCCAGGGTCATTCCACTGCTGCTGGGTTTGCTGCTGCTCACCACGATCTCAACTGCACAAGACTACAAAATGTACGACGAACCTTATCGCCCGCAGTTTCATTTCAGTCCGCCAACTCAGTGGATGAATGACCCGAATGGCCTGGTGTACTATGACGGAGAATATCACCTTTTTTACCAATACAATCCCGATGCCATGGTCCCAGGTTCGATGCACTGGGGGCACGCCGTCAGTACAGATCTCGTTCACTGGGAGAATCTGCCCATCGCCCTGTATCCAGATGAAAATGGCTCAATCTGGTCTGGCTCGGTAGTGGTTGACAGCGAGAACAGCAGCGGTCTGGTTCCCGGCGGTGGCTTCGTGGCCGTCTTCTCCTATGACAACCAAACTCAGGGCCTTGCGTACAGTACGGACCGTGGTCGCACGTGGCAAAAGTATGACGCCAACCCAATTCTGCCCGCTCTGGAGACTGACTTCCGCGACCCGAAGGTGTTCTGGCATGAAGCCACTCGGCAGTGGGTGATGATCATTTCGGCTAAGACTGCCGTCAAGATCTTCACGTCATCTAACCTGATTCAGTGGGATTTCGCCAGTGATTTCACGGACCCAAACTTTCAAGGCGGTGTCTGGGAAGTCCCCGACCTCTTTCCGATGGACCTGGATGGCGAAGAAAAATGGGTGATGATCGTCAGCACAACGTCCGGTGGGCCTGTGGATGGCAACGGCACACGCTACTACATCGGCGATTTTGACGGGCAGGTCTTTACCGATGACTACCCGGATACACTGACCTGGCTGGACTATGGCCCGGATAACTACGCGGGTACGACCTGGAACAACGTCCCCAATCATAAGCGTCTATTCATTGGCTGGATGAACAACTGGCTCTATGCTCAGGGGATACCCACATCGGTCTGGCGTGGCGCGGATACCATTGTGCGCGAGTTCAAGCTGATTCACACACAGGATGGTGTTCGACTGATTCAGTCCCCACTGGAGGCCCTGACCCAACTGCGGCAGCCCATCGGAACCTGGGACGACGTGCCGGTCGATGGCACATTCGCGCTGGATCAACTGGATGGACAGCAGTTTGAGTTAATCGCCGAATTTGAGTTAGGCACAGCGGCTCGCTTCGGGATCGAGTTGTATAACAAGGGGAAGATTCCAACTCGTGTCATGTACAGCGTCGCCACTTCACAGCTCGTCATCAACCGGCCCGGCTCAGGCATCGGTGGCAACGGCACCTTCGCGTTAGGACCGCTGGAGCCTGAGAATTCCCGGATTAAGCTGCATATCTTTGTGGATCGATCTTCGGTTGAGGTATTCGGCAATGATGGCCTGGTCGTTATGAGCAGCCAGATATTCCCTGAGGCCGGCAGCGAAGGCGTAGCGCTCTTCACTGAAGACGGAAGCGCAACGCTTCTGCATCTGGAAGCCTATGCGATGCACAGCATCTGGTCATAATTCGATTCTCCTGCCGCGCCCACCTTGCAGCGCAGTGTCCGCCGTTCTTGGCAAATGTGGGCCGCCCTGCCCCATCGCTCGCTGGGTATCCTGCCTGAATAGTCCTGTCTTATACCGTGTGTTTATGCTGCACAGCTCCAGCCAATAAAGTGAGCATATGCGAATTCATCGCGCAGGTCGCCCTATTCTTTTATTCACCGGTGTCATATGAACGGCTTTCTCCGTTCAAGAATCCGAAACCGCTGGATACTGTATCCAATTCACACCCTATCATTGGCTCTGCATGGGCTTCTGCTCTATTTCTTTCGTACACCAGGCCGGAATTCGCTGTTACAAGCAGCTGATGACAACAATCGCCCACTGAGTCTGCTCATCTGCATCTCTGTATAAGATGAAATCATTATCCACATAAGCGACGATGGCATCGGTCTCCATCACAGCGCGGATACCCCTCAAACTCAAGGCAGCAGGAGCGGGCTGGCATTGCACGGCACCCTCTGGCGACGATAGGCGGCACGCTCAGTCTGAATTCCAAATGGGGACACACGTCCAAATCCATATTCCCCGGCCCGAACAACACAATGCCAATGACTCCGCAGATTGAAACGACGACCGCTAAAGTCGCGGATTTACCGGTTCGCCTTCGAAGGCCAGTTCATCACAGCAGCCCATCACAACACCACTGCCGTCATCTACCACATGCTCAATCACGCTGCGAGAAAGGTTGCGATCCACTGTGCGATGGCGGATTCATCGGTCGGTTCGCTCAGGGTCGGCCTGGCTGCTTCGATAATCTCCGGGCTGATCCGGTCCTCGCGCGCATCGATCAGCGCCGCCGCAAACTCGCGCGTAAACTCTGGATGTCCCTGAATGCCCAGCATTTGATTGCCGACCGCAAATATCGCAATAGGACAGTGTGCGTTCCCACCCAGAACCTCCGCCAATTCCGGCAGTTCCACCACCTGGTCCTGATGGCTGTACACCAGCCGGTAGCGGTCCAGGGCCGGTTGCATCCAGTCTCGCGCTTGATAGACGGCGCTGGATTTGACGCCGATCCCCCAGCCCTTGCCGGCCCGTTCCACCTTGCCACCCAACGCATGAGCAATCATCTGATGGCCGAAACAGACGCCCACAACCTTGCGCTTTTCGACATAGAGCTGCTGCACGAAGGTCACCAGTTGATAAATCCAGTCCACATCATCAAAGACGGAATCTCTGGCTCCAGTGATGAGATAGGCGTCGCACTCCGCTGGAGTACGCGGCCACTCCCCACGAAACACCTCATACGTTCGGAAAATCAAGTCCGGCGCGCAACCGCTCAAGAGGCTCTTAAACGCGACCGGATAATCGCCGACAAGATGCTTAAATTGACCGTCTATCTGATCGCATTGCAGCAGCCCAATTTCCATATAATCCTCTTTGAATCCGCACCCGGACGTCCTGGTTTGCAGTGGATGCTCACGACAGTTTGCGGGCAGTTAAACTGTTATTTTATCTCGAATTCAGCACCTAATCGACACGAATATTGACAGCCCCGGCTGATGGACGTAATCATCATGGGTATACATCACAGAGGCTGACATCCGGCGTACATCCAGGGCATTTCTTGACACTACGCCACTGTCTGGTTAATATCCCTTTAATCTTGGGAACAGGGCGATATACGATGAACTCGACGCAGATGCATTTGCTTGATGTTTCCCAACTCAGCAAAACGTTTCGGGGATTGCGGGCCTTACAAGACGTTGACCTGGAAGTCAGCGAAAATGAAATCCTGGGCATCATTGGCCCCAATGGCGCTGGCAAGACCACGCTGTTTAACTGTTTGACAGGGCATCTCTCCCCCACCAAAGGCAGAATCATTTTTCAGGGTGAGGACATTTCCCGGACCAATATGGCCCATACGGCCCGTTTGGGCATTGCCCGCACCTTCCAGAACATCCGCCTTTTTGGGGCGCTTTCAGTCCTGGATAACGTTCGGATCGCGCAGCAGCTTCGCGTTCAGTTTGGCGCTGTGGAATTTCTGTTCGGCCTGGACTCGTTTCGCCGCAAAGAACGCGACCTGACCGAGCAAGCCCTTGCTCATCTGGACCTCTTCGGGCTGGCCGATTACGCTCAGCAGCAGGCCGCCAATCTCCCCTACGGGATGCAGCGCCGCCTGGAAATCGTCCGGGCGCTGGCAACATCCCCCAGGCTCCTGCTTCTGGACGAACCTGCCGCCGGTATGAACGTCAGTGAAACCGATGCCCTGCACCACTTGATTCTGGAGGTCAAGCAGCGCTTTAGTCTGGCAATCATCCTGGTAGAGCATGATATGCGTCTGGTGATGAATATCTGCGACCGGATCACGGTGCTGAACTACGGGCGCGTCCTGGCAACGGGCATCCCCGAAGCAATCCGCCGGAATCCAGAAGTCATTGAATCCTATCTGGGTAAAGCCCACGAAGCTAGCGCATCGCCGACAGGGTCAGGGTGAAAGAACGATGCTTCAGCTTGATGGCGTGGATGTCTACTATGGCAAGATACAGACCCTCAAAGGGGTCTCCCTCACCGTCAACGATGGTGAACTGGTCACGCTAATCGGCTCGAACGGCGCAGGTAAATCCACTACATTGAGGACCATTTCCGGTCTGCTGCGGCCCCGTCAGGGTACGGTAATGTACAACGGCAAGCGCATCGACCATCTACCGCCGCATGAAATTGTGCGCTCAGGAATCGTCCACTGCCCGGAAGGCCGACGCCTGTTTGGCTATCTCTCGGTGAGTGATAACCTGCGCCTCGGCGCGGTCTCTCAGACGGATCGCGCTGCAATCGAACGAACCCGGCGCGAAGTGTATGAATTGTTCCCCATTCTGGAAGAACGCAGCAAACAGGCCGCCAGCACCTTATCCGGCGGTGAGCAACAAATGCTCGCTATTGGTCGCGCCATGATGGCCCAGCCGAAACTGCTGATGCTGGATGAACCTTCCTTAGGACTGGCCCCCCTGCTCGTCGAGTCGGTCTTCAATATCATTCGCACGATCAAGGCGCAGGGCATCACCATCTTGCTGGTAGAACAGAATGCCTGGCAGGCTCTGGACGTCGCGGATCGTGGTTATGTGATGGAAACTGGCAGAATCATCCTGACGGATTCCGCTCCCAAATTGCAGGCGAATCCCCAGGTTGAACAGGCGTATCTCGGAGGAGCCGTATGAGTCTGCCAATGTATGTGATGCAGCAGATTATTAATGCGCTGAGTGCGGGCAGTCTCTATGCCTTGATGGCGGTGGGTCTGGCGATGGTCTTTGGCATCCTGCGGCTCATCAACTTTGCGCACGGCGACATGATGATGATTGCCGCGTATATCGCGGCCTTTGCCTTGATCGGTGGTATTCCCTTGCCGATAGCGCTCATCATGATGGTCGTCGGTACTGTCATCATTGCCATTCTAATGGAGCGCATCGCCTACCGGCCCATTCGCGGCGCACCGGTCGTTGCTGCCCTGTTGACCTCTTTCGCAGTCGGGCAAATTCTCGAAAACAGTGTGCTGCTGACCTCGCGTTTCGCGCAGCAGCCCATTCAGATCGCGTTCCCACCCATTGAGTTCCTGCGCGGGGTCGTCACCGTCGGCGCGCTCACCATCCCAAAGGTCAACCTGTTTAGCCTGGTACTGGGCCTGGTGCTGCTGCTGCTGCTGAGTCTCTTCGTCACGCGCACAACGCTGGGGCTTTCGATGCGGGCGGCTGCCGAGGACATTCAGGCGGCCCAGTTGATGGGCATCAACACCAATCGAGTGATTACCACCGCCTTCGTGATCGGCGCGATCCTGGCGAGCGTGGCGGGACTGCTGTATGCGGTCCAGTCCGGCACGATCAACCCGGACATGGGCTTCACGCCAGTGCTGAAAGCCTTTATTGCCGCAGTGATCGGCGGTTTTGGCAGCATCTCCGGGGCGGTGATCGGCGGCTACGCGCTCGGTTTGCTGGAGGTCTTGCTAACGGCGGTGCCCGGCATGGGCGATATTCTGCCCGCTGCAACCACATCACCAGCGGTAATCACCTTCTTCAAGACCTACCTGCCATCGTCATTGACCAGCTACCGGGATGCATTCGTCTTTATCGGGCTGATCCTCCTGCTGTTGGTACGGCCTGGCGGCATTCTGGGCACATCCGATCCCGACAATACCCGCTGAGGCTGAGGCATGACGAGCAGGATACAAAGAAACGGTTTCCTGATTACCCTGGTGGTGACTGCGGCGCTGCTGGTAAGTTTGCAATCGTCTGGCAGCAAGTTCTGGCAGAGCATCATCATCAACCTGGGGATTTACGTCATCCTGGTGGTCAGCCTGAACCTCTCTAATGGATTCACCGGGGTGTTCTCGCTGGGGCATATCGGCTTCATGGCCCTGGGTGCCTATATTTCCGCCATTCTCACCCTGCCGCTGGCGAAGAAAGCTTCTTACCTGCGCGATTTGCCAGACTGGCTCAGCACGGTGCATCTGGATACGATGATCGGCCCCTTCCCGCTTGGCTTCCTGCTCGCCACTCTGATCGCCGGAGTCCTGGTGATGCTGGTCGCCATCCTGGTGGGTCTGGTGCTCATGCGCCTGTCCGGCCACTTTGTTGCCGTTGCCACACTGGGCTTTCTGGTCATCGTGCGCATCGTGCTGGTGAATGCCGACGAGTTCACGCGCGGCTCGCGCACATTTTCCAACGTCACGCAGTACACTGATCTGTGGTGGGTCTTTGTCTGGGCGGTGATTGCCCTGTATGTGGTATGGCGGCTGAAGTTCTCGGCTTTTGGCCGCGCCATGTTCGCCCAGCGCGAAGACACTGTCGCCGCGCAATCTGTGGGCATCGTGATTATGCGCCCGCGTCTGCTGGCCTTCGCCGTGAGCGCCTTCTTTACCGCCGTCGCCGGGTCGCTGTGGGCCCATTACCTGACGTCGTTCTCCCCCAAAGCCTTTTACTTCGACCTCACCTTCCGTGTGATTACCATGCTGGTGATCGGCGGCATGGGGTCGGTCACCGGGTCGGTCATCGGTCCCGTATTGATTACGGCCATTGCCGAAACTCTGCGCCGCATCGAGGATGCTACGCTCTTATATGGTATGAGCCAGATCGTCCTGGCGGTGCTGTTCATTGCGATCATCGTCTTCCGTCCCGGCGGCCTTATGGGCGAACGGGAAATCAACTTCGCTGGCATCTGGCAGCGATTCCGACCAGCCAATGCAGGAGGAAAGGAGAGCCAATCGCAGAATGTTTAACAGCCGGTGTCATCACACGATTAGGTCATATACGATACTCAAGGAGAGCGAGAGATGAAGAAACGAACGTTGATTGTGTCTGTCCTTCTGCTGGTAGCCGCCATGATGCTTTCCAGCGTCAGCCTCCTGTCGGCCCAGGACGAAACGATTAAGATTGGCCTGGGCTTCGACCTGACAGGGGCGGAATCCTCACTGGATCTGCCCGCATCCAACGGAGCGCTGCTGGCAGTGGATGAGATCAACGCTGCTGGCGGCATCATGGGCAAGATGATCGAACCTATCTCACATGACAGCCGCTATGAAATGGATGTCACGGCGCAGATCGCGCACCAGTTTGTTGAGGAAGACGGTGTGGTCGCGGTGGTCGGCTTCACCGATTCCGACTCGGTGCTGGCGGCTGGCCCGATTGTCCAGGCTGCGGGTATCCCCTTCATTACTGCTGGGGCCACCTCACCGCTGCTGCCCGAACAGGTCGGTGATCTCTTCTTCATGGCCTGCTTTGGCGATAACGTCCAGGCCGCTGCGGCTGCTGAATATGCTTTCGAGCAATATGGCGACACCGCCTACCTGCTGACGGACGAAGGCGTGGAATACACCACCCTGCTGGCCGAATACTTCAAGGCGCGTTTCGAAGAACTGGGCGGCACCATTGTGCTGGAAGATAAATATGCCGATGACGCCACCGATTTCTCGGCGCAAATCACCAAGCTGCGCGCGCTGGCCGAACAGCCTGCCTTCTACTTCATCTCCGCCATGCCCTACAATGTCGGGCCGGTGGTGCTGCAAATGCGGCAGGCCGGGCTGGATGGCCCCATCGTCGGCGGTGACGGCTACGACACCCCGGACATCGTCAGCGTTGCCGGGGACGCCAGCAACAACGTCCTGTTTACCACGCACGCGCTGATGGACCCCGAACTGGGCACCGATGGCATCAAGGCCTTCATGACGGCCTACGAAGACGCCTACGGTCACCCGGTCGAGAACGCCTTTGCGGCCCTGGGCTACGACGCGGTATATTTGCTGGCTGATGCGATTGAGCGCGCCGGTTCGACCGATGCGACGGCCATTCAGGAAGCGCTGCTGGCAACCGAAGACTTCCCCGGCATCACCGGGTCAATCACCTTCGGCGATGACCAGCACATCCCGCAGAAGGGCGTGACGATCATCGAAATCGCCGATCAAAAGTTCACCCTGGCGGCAGAAGTAGTGCCTGAAATCGGTGCCACCGGCCAACCCGGAATAAAGCTGTAGCACTCAGTTTGAAGATGCAGGGGCAATTGTTGCCAGTCGCCCCTGCATTGCCTATCGGATAGAGGAAGCGTATGCCACAACCAGATATGTTTTCCCTGACTGAAGAAACGGTTCAGGCGATCATTGACCAGCTTGAGGCCGCCGACGTGGAGTTTGTTCGCTTTGAACAGACGGATACGCACGGGATCAGCCGCTCCAAGACAGTGCCCACGCGCCACTTCAAACACTTCGCCACCAGCGGGCTGAACTTTCTGCTGGGTCACCTGGGCTTCGACGTGCAGGGCGGCGTTGCGCCCGGCACCGGCTATCTCGAAGACCTCGGCTTCCCCGATTCGCGCATTTTCCCGGATCCGGACACGATGGTCCCGGTCCCCTGGGCGGATCACAGCGCCAGTATTCTCTGCGAGCCGCGCTTTCAGGATGGGCGTCCGGCTATGGCCGCGCCGCGTGCCATCGCACGGGGTCTGCTCGGTGAACTGGAAGGCATGGGCTACGGTCTGTATTCCGGCTTCGAATACGAGTTTTATCTGGTGGACCGCGAGACGCGCGAGGCCCCCTTCCCTGGCATCCAGATTTTCGCCACACTGCGCAACAACTTTGATCCCGGCATTGTGAACCAGATCCTGCGCATGATGCCACCTGTCGGCGTGGACATTATTACCTCGAATGCGGAATACGGCCCCGGCCAGATGGAGATCAACTTCGCCCCGGCTAGCGGGATCGCGGCAGCAGATCAGGCCTTCCGCTTCAAGAACGGCGTCAAGGAGATCGCTCAGCAGAACGACTATATGGCCTCCTTCATGACCAAGCCCTACGCCGATCAATCCGCCAGCGGCTGCCATTATCATCACAGTCTGGTGGACCTCAAGACGGGTGGTAACGCCTTTTCCAACCTGGATAGTCCCTTCGAATTGAACGACACCGCGCGCTGGTGGCTTGGCGGCCAGATCAAGCACGCGGCGGCGATCTGCGCGCTGGCTGCGCCGACCATCAACTGCTACAAACGCTACAAGCTGTGGTCCTTCGCGCCGACCAACGCCACCTGGGGGCTGGAAAACCGCACGGTTGGCGTCCGGGTCAAAGGGCTGAAAGGCGAAGGCGCGCATCTTGAGAATCGCACCCCCGCCGCCGCGTCCAATCCTTATCTGGTGATGGCGGCGATTCTGGCGGCAGGCATTGACGGACTGCGCAATCGGATCGAGCCGCCCCCAGCCGTCGAGGCAATTGCTTATGGCCTGGAAGGTGTCGAGAACCTGCCTGCCGGTCTGCCGCAGGCGCTTGATGCCCTGGAAGGCGATGCGCCCCTGCGGGATCTTCTGGGCGAGGAGTTCGTCAAGCTGTATCTGGCGGTCAAGCGGCACGAAATCGACAAGGCGGCCAGCAACGGCGCGGACGCAAACTCCGAAGGCTTCCTCGACCGGGTCGAGCCGTTTGAGGTCGATGAATACTTTGAGTTTCTCTAGTCCGGCGCAGCTTCGACCGGACATCACCTGAAGACATGAAGTCAGGGCAAAGCATATGGCACAAAGTACAAGCAGTCCAATCAACAGCCCCCAGCAGGTCCAGCAGATGGCGGAAGAAGCCGGGGTACGGCTGATTCGTTTTCTGTACACGGATAACGGTGGCGTCATTCGTGGCAAGGTGAGCAACATTACCAGCCTGCTCAATCGCATCAGCGATGGCATCGGCCTGACCGTCGCCATGCAGGCGATGAATATACTGGACCAACTGGCCCCGGTGGAGGGCATGGGGCCGGTGGGCGAGATTCGCCTGACCCCCGACCCGGCGTCCTTTAGGATCCTCCCTTATGCCGCCAAAACCGCCGCGATGACCACCGATATGATTAAGCTGGACGGCCAACCCTGGGAAGCCTGCCCGCGCTCCTTTCTGAAACGCCAGATTCAGGCGGCGGCGGACCTGGACATCTATGTCCAGATGGTCGCCGAATTCGAATGGTCGATGGCACGCAAATTGGACGATGGCCGCTTTGAGCCGGTCGATCACGATCTATGCTTCAGCTCGACCGCCATGACCATCACCAACGACGTCACGATGGACCTTGTTGAGGCGCTCGAAGCCCAGCAGATCCCGGTCGAGTTGTATTACCCGGAACTGGGGCACGGCCAGCAGGAACTGTCCATCCACTACGCGGACCCGCTGACCGCCGCCGACAACCACGTTTTCACGCGCGAGACCATTCGCAACGTGGCCTACCAGCACGGTCTGTATGCGTCTATGGCCCCGAAGCCCTTCCTGGATCAGGCAGGCAACGGCGGGCACATCCACTTCAGCCTGTGGGACAAGGCCGGGAAGAACCTGATGTACGATGGCAGCGGCCCCTACAGCACGAGCGCGCTGGGAATGCACTTTATCGCCGGTATTCTGGAGCATCTGCCCGGCCTGCTGGCGCTGACCTGCGCTTCCTACAACTCCTACCACCGTTTGCAGCCGCATTTCTGGAGCAGCGCCTATACCGCCTGGGGACCAGATAACCGCGAAGGGGCTGTGCGCATCGTCTCACGCTACCAGAGCGACGAAGTGGGGTCGTCCAACGCCGAACTGAAAGCCGCCGATCTCTCCGCCAATCCCTATCTCGCCTATGGGGCGATCATCGCCGCCGGGCTGGATGGCGTTCGCCGCCAGTTGGACCCCGGCGAACCGACGCTGGTGGACCCCGGCAGCTTCTCGGATGAAGAACGAGAACAGCGCCATATACAACGCTTCCCGACCTCGCTCGATGCCGCCCTGGACGCCCTGGATGCGGATACAATCCTGAAGGACGCGCTCGGCCCCTTGCTGGCGACCAGCTATCTCGCCGTCAAACGCCTGGAATTCCAGAGCTTCAACCAGCAGGACGAAACCTTCGAATTGCAGCATCATTTCTGGAAGTTTTAGCCCTATGACCACGATTTCGCTTGCCGAGTTTCCCATCATCGACCATCACGCCCACGCCCTGCAAAAAGGGTCCGTCACCAGCCTTGAGCAGTATCAGGGCTACTTCACCGAAAGCCCGGACCCGGTGATGAAGGCGCGCTACGTCCCAGATACGATCATGTGGATGTGGGCGATCCGTGAACTGGCGGGTTACCTGGACTGCGAGCCTACGCCCGAAGCCGTGTTTGCGGCCCGCAACGCCCTGCCCTTGCAGGCACTCGCCAACGGCATGTGGCAGGACCAGCACAGTGAGACGCTGCTGATCGACTACGGCTTCCGCAGCGCGGAGAACTATACGCCGGAAGAACTGCGCGAGACTTTCAACCAGCGCGTTGAGATGCTGCTGCGCCTGGAGACCTTCGCCCAGGAGTTAATCCTCCAGTATCCCACTTTCAGCCAGATGTTGGATGCCTTTGTCGCCGGGGTCGAAGGCGCACGCGCCAGCGGTCATGTCGGTCTGAAGAGCATCATCGCCTACCGCACCGGCCTGGACATTGCATGGACGACGCGCGACGAGGCCACACGCGCCTTCGGGCAGGTGAAAGATCAGGCGGACCGCGAGGGCCATATCCGTCTGGCGTCCAAACCGCTGTGTGATTATCTGGTGCTGGCGGCGCTGGAGATCGCCAATCGTCAGGAGATGCCGATCCAGTTTCATACCGGCTTTGGCGATACCGACCTCAACATGCTGAAAGCCAATCCCTTCCATCTGCGCACGGTGTTGGAAAGCGAGAAGTTCCGCAAGGTGCCCTTTGTGCTGCTGCACGCCGCCTACCCTTACGTGCGCGAACTGGGCTATCTGGCGGCCATGTATCCGAACGTCTTCATGGATATTTCGCTGGCGATCCCCTTCATCACGACGCAAATCCCGCAGATGATTCGTGAGACCTTGGGGCTGACGCCCATCTCCAAAGTGATGTATTCATCCGATGCCTTCAGCATCCCGGAGATTTTCTGGCTGGCGAACCGCTGGGGCCGTGCTGCGCTGGAGCAGGTGCTGGGCGAGATCGTCGATGCCGGTGCCCTCAGCGAGGCGCAGGCCCAGCGCGCCGGGGAGCAGATTCTCAGCGAAAACGCCCGGCAGCTTTATCAACTCTAGGAGTCAGAGCCTCACACGCCTGAATATTGTTCTTGAAAGCCGATACCACGATGAACAATGAGATTGTCACTTTTCTCCAATCGCGCCTGAACGATTACCTCGCCGATCTGACGGTCCTTTCAGGCACGGATTCCTATTCTTATGATAAGGACGATGTCAATCAGGTGGTCGATTGGCTGCAACAGCGCCTCGACAGCCTCGGTTTCAGCACCAGCCGCTTCCCCGAATCCACCGCCGGGGACAATCTGCTGGCGGACCGCTACGGCAGTGGTTCAGGCCGGGTGCTGCTGGTGGGGCACAGCGATACAGTCTTTCCACGCGGCACGGCAGCGCAGCGACCGGTCACCTACCAGGGCGACAAACTCCTCGGCCCCGGCACCTGCGATATGAAGGCTGGTCTGCTGCTCGGTCTCTACGCCATTGCCGCGCTCGATGCCATAGGCTTCGAAGACTTCGAACGCATCAGTTTCCTGATCGTATCAGACGAAGAGATCGACGGGCGGCTGTCCATCCCGCTCATCCGGGCCACATGCCCGGAATTCGACGCCGTCCTGACTCTGGAAGCCGCCCGCGCCAATGGCGATGTCGTGACCGCTCGTAAAGGCATCCGCTCCTTCAAAGCCGAGGCCTTCGGCCATGCGGCGCACTCTGGCGTCGAACCTGAAAAAGGCCGTCATGCCATCCTGGCGATGGCACATCAGGTCATCGCGCTCCAGCAGCTCAACGATCCAGAACGTGGCATCAGCGTCAACGTGGGGGTTATCGACGGCGGGCGGCTGCGCAACGTCGTGCCCGATCATGCGTCAATTCGCTTCGAGGCGCGCGCCTTCACCCAGGCCGATCTGGACAGCGTCACCGAAGCTGTTCTGAATATATTCGAGCAGGAACCGGTCGCTGATGTTCACTTCAAAGTAGCCTATGAGCAGACGTCGCCGCCTATGCCGCGCACACCCGAAGTCGCCAGCCTGGAAGCAATGGCGGTCAAAATCGCCTCAGAACTCGGTTTCGACCTGAAGGGGGCCAGCACCGGGGGCGCTGCGGATGCAGCCTTCGCGGCTGAAGCCGGTGTTCCCGTGCTCGACGGACTGGGACCCATTGGCGGCCTGGATCACGGCCCCGACGAATACATTCTGACCAGCAGCATCGTGCCGCGTAGCGCCTTGCTGGCTCTCCTTGTGGCCGACATCACAAAGCATGTTGCTGAGACTCGGTGATTCTGTGGTCTCCCCCTTCCTGACCCCATTTGGAATCCTGTTCAACTCAAGCCTATAATACGGAACCATCTGCGCGTTTGCCGGGCAGCAGACACAGTAAGCGGTTGTGTGAAGCAGACAAGCTGGACCTGCCGGCTGCCACGCTCATTCACGGGAAACCTATCAGAAAGGCTCATCATGTCCGAACTGCCGACCTATGGCACCCTGGCCGAACACACCGTACAGTCCGGCGAGTCCCTGGGACAGATTGCGCTGAAGTATTATGGCAGCGCAGCGAAAGCCTCGTGGTCGATTATCTACAAAGCCAATCGTGAGGTCATCGGCCCCAATGCCTCGCTCATCGTTCCCGGCCAGGTCCTGAAGATTCCGCGATTGGAGCCGGAAGCCCGGCCCGAAGACTTCATGGCGCAGTATACGGTCCGGCCCGGCGACACGCTCAGCCACATCGCATTGTGGCATTATGGCACCGCCGCCCAAAGCGCGTGGGTGCAGATTTACGAAGCCAATCGTGCCACCATCGGCGATAACCCCAGCTATCTCCAGGTCGGGCAAGTCCTCAATATTCCCAACATGGATTACGGCAACTGGCGCACCGTCAGCCGTTACCCAATGGAACTCAGCTTTGTCAACCAGGGCGCGCTGCCCGTGCATGTCTACTGGGTAAATTTCGACGACGAAGAAGACCTGAAGGCCCAATTGAATCCGGGCGAACGCTGGACCGGCCCCACCTTCGAGACGCATCAGTGGATCGTGCGTGATCTATCCAGCGGGCGGCAAATCGCGTCAGTGGTCGCCCTGCGCAGCGAGCCGACCTTTACTATTAGAACCGATAATTTGCGCTCTCCCTGGGAGGCGGGTCAGCCCTGGACGGCGGTCGTCTCCAGCTATGGCAGCCTGGAACTGGACCTGTATGAGGTCGAGCCGGACGGCAGCGAAACCCTGAAAGCTCAACTGGAGCCGAATGACAGCCAGGCGAGCATTCCGACGACCGTCGGCGCGGTCTTCCGGGTGCGCGAACGCGACTCGCAGTCCGAAGTCTCCATGTTTGTGGTCACGAACGATCCTCATGCAGACATTGTCGTGGATGGTTATTTCTTCGAGGGACATCCGGCGACGACGCTGCCCATCTACAACGACACCAATCTGTCGATTGCGGTCTATCATAAGGCGCTCAAGGGCGAGAACTATATTCGTACTATCGAACCCTTTCAGTATTTCAACCAGGCCACTTTCGTGACCCACCAGTGGGTGTTCCGTGATGCCTACAGCGGGCACGTCCTCGGCGGCGCAACAGCCAGCGATGATGCTGCGCAGCAGGCCCGCATCCGTCTGACTGATCTCCGCTCCATCGGTGGCACGCAGCCCCCAGCCAGCCTGACGCTTGATCTCAAGATGGATCAATACGTCGATGTGCTGCGCATGGCGCGCGATGGCAGCGCCGAGGTCCTGGCCCGCGCGAGCAGCAACACAACGCTGTCCTTTCCTGAAGACAGCACGCCCCTGCTCTCCGGCGACGTCATCGCCCTGGCCGACAGTAACACAGGCCATATCCTGCGCTGCCTCTCATTGAAAGAGGGGCCGAATGAACTGGCTTTGGATCTGGATGCCTATCCTTCTGCCCGGCCTGCTGGCACCATCGAGTTTGTCAACCAGACCGCCAGCACCGTGACCCTGGATTATGTGGACACGCATCAGCAGCGTGCCGACCGCTCCCTACGCCTGCTGCCCGGACAGTCCCTGATCGTGCCGACCGATGCGGGCACGGTCTGGAAACCGTCTATCGCTGCGGGCCTGAGCCTGGGAGTCCGTTTTGGCCTGGATACCGATCAAGTATGCCGCCTGAGCACCGCGGCGATCCGATCCCTGCCGGAGACCGTCGGCGAAAGTATTACGTTCACCTTCAGCAATGACACCTTGTTTCAGGTCAGCTATTACGCCATCGACGACCAGGGCGAGGCCACGCTGCTGGGCGACCTCGGCCCGGATGACACGCTGGACATCGTCTGCAATCAGTACGCCATCCACCAACTGGTCGATACGGAAACGCAGCGCATTCTGTATCTCAACACGGCCCAGGCCATCCAGGCTGAACCGAGCATGTCGCAATCCATCGTGTGGGACCTCGACCGCGAAAACGACCTGCTCTACCCTGGCGAGGTTGCCCTCTACAGCGAGACGGATTATCAGGGCGCGGTGCGCATCATCCGCAGCGACATCGCGGATCTACAGGGCATTGGCTTCGACGATGTGGTGAAATCGGTCAAAGTCGGGCCGGGTACCGGGGTAATCTTGTTCGAGGACCCCGAATTTGGCGGTGAGAGCCAAACGGTCTTCACAGATTTACCGATTGTCGAGAAACTGCTGTTTACTTCGGCACGCCTGTGGACCTATGACACCAGCGGCTCCAGTGGCATAAGCGATGCAAGCGACATCTGGCTGCGGCCCGCCTACGGTGACCAGCCCGAAGCCCAATATTACCGCTCGCTGGTATCCTTCGCCTTTGCAGAGACCGAGTGGGTGGATATTAGCCGCTGCCGATCCCGTGACCATCGAGATGAACAATCAGCGTTTCGATATTGATCCATTGAAGAGCGCTCGCGTTTACCTGAAAGCGGCCCGCCGAATGCAGATTCTGGTCTCGGCTGAGGGACGCGCGCTGGGCACGACCGTGCTGCTGCTGCGGACTAATCTCATGCGCGAGGATGAACGTCACCTGCTGTTCCCCGACCGTGACCTGTATCGCAAGATCAAGGCGCTGGAGCCGGATGCCTTTTATCAGGCGCGCGCGACCCTGGGTCATTCTGCCGATGAATCGACCAGCCGGGCGGTCCAGCAAGCGCTGGTCAACGTCGCCTCAGCAGTGACCTATGATGAAACGCAGGGCACCACCCCCGGCTAAGCGGGCAGATTGACGCCGCGCAAATGGTCAACAAGCGCTGGATTACCTATATCGGCGCGGAGGTCCCCACCGACCAGGACGTTCGGTTTTATGAGATCAGCCGCCAGGACTACCTGGAGCTGACGAAAGATGCGCAGGTGCTGGACAGCAGCTCGGCCCTGTTCCTCGCCGACCTCTTCGATTTCTTTGAAAACACGGTCGACAGCGTGGTCCATGCGGTGGAATACATCGCTGTTCAGGTCTATGACAATGTCATCGTCCCCGCGGGCAAGATTGCCGCTTCGATTGTCGATCAAGTCGTTGAATTCGGTCAGGCGGCGGTCAACATTGTGGCGGAACTGGGCGAAGGCGTGTTTGAGACGATCAAAGCGCTGGGCAAGACGGCCTTCAATACGCTGGTCGGCCTGGGCGATGCCGTGATCCAAACTCTCTTGAAACTGCCGACGAAGGGCCTGAGTGCGCTGGCCGATTTCGGCAGCAATGCGCTCAACATCCTGCTGGATGCTGGCGTCGATATGGTCAAGCTGACGGTGGATCTGGGCAAAAAAGGCCTGAAAGCCGTCCGCGAACTCGGTTCCCTGGGGATCGAGGTGCTCGGCGCGATGCAAGGCGCAGCGGGTGATGTCGCGGATTTCATGACCAACACCTTCAGCCAGATCAGCCCCGCATTGGGTAAGGCGCTGGAACTCACAATCTCAGTGGCGGGCGAGGCCGTGACCTTTGTCATCGACGCCGGGAAGAAAGTCGGCCAACTGGTCACGGTAATCGCTAACAAGGTCGGCGCGGCGGTTGGCTCCGTGATCCGCTGGCTGGCGGAAGCCTTCGGCTGGGATGATGCCCTGAAAGTCCAGCGCAAACTGGCGGACCTTACCAATCAGTCCCTGGCACAAGCCGCAGAACTTCTCCCAGCGGTGATGGATGAAGTCTTTGTGGCCCAGTGGTCCAGCCTGCGCAGTTCGATGCAACACACCTTCGCCCAGATGACCATGCGTCCGCCGAAGTCAGACGCTGCCTCCCCCGCCGCGCAGAAGGCGATGGCCCTCCTGGATGGCCTCACGGAAATACAGTCGCTGTTCACCGAAATGACCTCCTTCATCCCAGAGATCGACGTGATTTCTATCCCGGCAGGCTTGGATGCCAACGCCGGCGGCGGGCAGGATGAACTGGCAAGCGCCCTCAACGAACTGCTGGCCGTCGCAGGTCGGGCGGACATTCGCAGCAATTCTGTCGCGCTGATGCAGTCGATGAATCAGTTTTTCGATCTGCTCGGCGAGGCCGCCGCAAACCCAGACGAACTGCCCGCCCTGCTCTATCATCTCCTCGCGGATCCGCTGCTGCGCAGTCTGGATGCCGTCCTGGACCTGATGGAAGCGGTCTTCCGCTTCCTCGTGAAAGCAGTCGCAGCAATTCTCCACTGGTTCCAGGATGCCGTCAACCAGCCGATTAACCTGCCTGGGATCGCTGGCTTTGCCGAGGGCCTGATCGGCGATGATCTGACCGTGCTTAATCTGGCAACCCTGCTGTTCGCGGTTCCGGCAGCGCTCACCGGCCAGGCCGACGCCATCCTCAGCCTGCCGTCTTCAGCCCTGTCCACGCCGGACAAATCGACACAGGACGCGCTGGACATCATGACCGGCATTGGCAAAATTCTCAACGGGGCGCTTTCCTTGCTGGCGGACCAGTTCAAGCAGATCAAGCAGGATGACATGGTCTTCGTGCTGGACGCTACCAACTATGTCTATCAGTTTCTGGGCTTGATGCTGTCCAAACCGGGCAACCCGGATCGCTCGATGAGCCAGATCAGCGACGGCGCAGGCCAATTTCTCAGCACGGGCGGCGAGGTCGAGGACTTTGCCTGGCTATTTGAATGCGGCACATTCACGGTCGAGATCCTGGCCTGGCTGATCCGGGAAGCGCCCTCAGGTTTGAGTGATGACAGCAAAGAAAGTCTGGAGATCGCCAACAATATGCTGCAAGGCGGCGCGGCGATTTATCGTTTCGCGCTGCTGATTGTGGCACCAGAGTTGAACCGTGCGCGCGATTCCAACTACAAATTCGACCCGGACTTCATCGCTTCCATGCTGGGCTGTTACTCGCCGATTCTCTCCATGATGAAGCAGAGCAAAGGCGAGGCGGATTCCAAGAAAGCGAAAGCCAGAATTGACCAGTACAACCGGCGTATCACGCGGATCGGGGCCATGTGCAGCTTCGCCGAAGGGGGCTTGCGCATCGGGGCCGCCGCCCTGTGACCCGGACGCCAAGCTGTTCGCCTGCCCTGGCCCAACTGGACATCCCGGCGCTCTGGGCTAAGGGGCTGAGCGGTCAGGGCGTGGGCGTGGGACATCTGGACACGGGTGTTCATGCGCAGCATCCCGCGCTGGCGGGTCGGGTCGCCGGATTCGCCTTCGTTAACCTGGACGGGGACCTGGATAGTGGCTGCGAACCCTTCGACAGCGCCTGGCATGGGACGCATACCGCGGGCCTGATCTGCGGCGGCACAGTGAATGGCATATCACATTGGAGTCGCGCCGGAGGCCACGCTGCACAGCGCAGTCGTGATTGATGGCGGTCCGGTCATCCTGCGGATGCTGCGCGGCCTTTGCTGGATGGCGCAGCAGCCAATTCGTGTGCTCGCCATACCAGCTGGAGTCTATGGCAGCAATCCGATTTTCCAACCTGCACTCCGGATGCTTCTCGAAAATGGCATTCTACCCATTGCAGCAATAGGCAATCGCGGTGTGGGTCAATACTATGTGCCCGCCTGCTACCCGGAAGCGCTGGCCGTCGGCGCTGCGGACGACGATGGGCAGGTCGCCTCCTTTTCCGGCAGTTACAATCACGCTGATTTAGCCATCGCGCTCAAACCGGATCTGCTGGCACCGGGCACCAGGGTCCTGTCCCTCGATCACCGAGAAGGCACGCGCCGCTTGTCCGGGACCTCGATGGCCTGCGCGCTGGTGGCAGGCACCGCCGCGCTCCTGTGGCAGGCATGTCCAGAAGCAGCCCCGCAGGACATTCAAGCCGCACTCATGCAGTCCAGTCGGCCCCAGCACGACCATCGTGCCCGGCGCGGCTGCATCGACCCGTTTCAGGCCCTGACACTGCTACAGACCTCAAGCATTGAACTGCCACAGCCCGTTGACCATCCACCCACGCGCTATGTAGATCCCCATTTAAGACACAAGCTGCGCTATGCCCGCACGCCAATCCGGCTACTGGTTCACGCGCCGGATTGCGCCGGGCTGATCCATACGATCAACGAACGCACGGGCATCGAACCACTTGGTCAGGAGATCGTATGTGCTGGGCGTATCCGGCTGCTGACCGTAGCGCTTGCCTGGGCGACAGCACTCCTTGAGACCGATTCTCCGATTATCATCAGCGACGTCGATAGTGCGGCCATTGTCTTTTGAATTTCCCGGTACCAACCCCGAAAAATATGATCGCTGCTTGCCTATCTCTTGCTTCACCGGAACACCCCGCTATATACCCAGGGGATCCAGCTTCTCCCGTGAGGTAAGGCGTTGTACTTCCGGCCAATGCAGCTCAATACCCAGAGTGTGATGTGCAGTTGACGCAAAGCATCTTAGGAAACCTAAGCGAAACCGGCCTATTGACATCAGCACCTTGGCGGTGACCCCGACAGTACTCTAGGTCTATTTGAAAAATACTGAAATGCTTTACGGTCATTCCGTAATACATCGGCACTCAGGGTGTGTTAGGATCAGTACACTCACAGGCGCGCGTATTCGTTCCGTCCCCTGACGGAATGCCGCGGTCGCCTGCTCCAAGACACTTCATTGCCGCTTGTCCGTGACGTACCGAAAGCGTGAAGACAATGGTGAACCCAGCGCAATGGTCAATGGATAGACTGGTTGAACGCTGCAAAGCGGAAACCGAACGTTTCAGAAAAAACCTGGAACACGTCGATGATTTCTGCTACGAACTTTTCAGACGCGCCTTTGATGATCGTAATAACGAAGCGCTGGCATCGGTGTACCAGGTCTATTTCGCATTCGTCATGAGCTGGGTCCACCGGCACCCCGCCTTTGACTCCGGGCGCATGGTGGATGAACACGTGGTATCGGACTCGATGAGTCAGTTTATTTACAATATGCGCCAGAAGCCCCTGTCGGATTTCCCCAGTATCAGTGCCATCATGACTTATCTCAAAAAGTGTGTCCATTCGGCAGTTATTGCAGAGCGCCGCCAACAGGAAAAACATCAGTTTGTGGAGGAGATTCCTGAGCTTATTGTTGGAGCGAGTACTGGGGGCATCGAGAGCCAGATAATATCGGCGGAAATCTGGGACAGGGTTATCGAGATTTTAGAGGATGAGGAGGACATTTTGCTTGCCCGCCTCGTTTTTCTTCAGAGCTTACCGCCCAGAATCATCACCAGCGAATATCCTCATCGATGGGCAGACGCCGAAAGTGTTCGTGTGGCTCGCCAGCGGATCACGCGCAAACTCAAGCGCGACCCAATTCTGATAGATATGTTCGACCGCTCTCCACTGATTTGAAACGGGTTGTGACAAACCGACGACTTCTGTCTTTATAGACATAAAGTCAGGGTCTTTAGCGAAATCAGACTTTTTATAGGATTTCCAATGACGAACGATACCTATACAAGCGACCCGGACGACGAGAATGATCGTTTCGAACACTGGTTGCAATCTCAACTCAACCGCTGGGATTGCCCTGACCCTGACACACTGGGGGACTATTATCTTGGTCATTTGCCCGTCTACCAACAGGGCATGATTGAGGCCCACCTGCGCGAATGTGTACGCTGCCGTGAGGAACTCGCGCTGCTGGCGGATTTCATAAACCAGGCTGACGAGCAACCAGCGCCGCAAACAGCACTCAGCGCGCACCTCCCTGCCTCCATGGCAGCCTGACGCGGTGGCGCAAATGTCCAGGTCCGCTCATGGAGCCAGCATTCGCGGGGCGGGTGACCTACAGGCAAGATTCTCTTTTGATCTGCCGACAAACGAAGGCTCGAACGAGCACGTAGAGCTGCTGCTCTCGGTCAGCCAGCAAATAGACAGCCATCAGCTAAACGGACTGCTCTCGATGAGCGAAGCCGCAGAAGCACTGCTTGTCAATGCACTGGTTGAAATCTGGCAGGCGGAGGCGCTGCTGGCAACCGTGTTTATTGACGATTTGGGTGGTTTTAGCGCCACATTACCCAGTTTGGAATCGCTTATGCTGCGCATCACGATCAAGGGACAATCCGTATTTACAGGTCAGGTTGAATTCGAATAGGATCGGGTAAATGACCGTTGAAATCATTCTCCAGTCCTGGCAACAGGGCATCATCACCGAGCTGGATCTGGTCGCGGCCCCACCTGTTTATCACGAGATATCGAAGTACCTGAAACAGCAAGCGGCGAGAGCATTCAGCATTGATCTCGATACCGCGCTGTCACAGGCCGGGATATTGGAGCGCTTACGTGACTTTCAGCGCGCCACCCTACCCCAATACACATTAACCTCGGCTGAGATCGCTGCAATCGCCGAGCGGCTGTCCGCCGATCATGAGAGCTTCCCAGCTGAACTCGCCAACCCCCACATCAGCCAGCAGATTATCCAGTATCTGAAAGAGCAGGTGGACGCCAGTCGCTGGGACAATCATGCGAGAGCAAGCGATTATGCGCACGCCATCATCCGCGTCGGCAAGAAGCACGCCGATGAGAGTCAGATTGCCCTGGGGATGATGGCACTGGCCGAAGTCCAATCTCAACAGCGCGACAATCTGCATAAAGCCTGGGATCTGTTCGAAGAAGCAGGACAGAAATTCCTTAAGAATGGCGACTTACTGGGCTGGGCACGCACGCGGACCGGGCGCGTATTTATCTGTGTGGAGCTGGGCCAGGTTGAAGAGGCCCTGGCAGATGCACTCCAGGCAAAGAAAATCTTCGCATATTTTGAGGCGAACAGTTTCTATGTGCGTCTGGCCGTGAATTTGACCGTACTGTATCTGAACCTGGGGCAGTATGACAACGTCTTCAGCGTCTTTGCGGATGCCCTGCCTATTGCTACGGCATTAGGCGAGCAGGGAAAGCGCCAGTTGATTTCGCTGCACAATAACGTCGGGGCCGCCCATTACTACCGTGATGAACTGGAGTGCGCCCTGGATCACTACCTGACGGGGCAGGAACTCAGCGAGCAGTTGCACGACGAACTGCTTCACGATGCCTTTGTGTTCAATATCGCCGGGATTGAGCAGGCGCATGGACATTACAGCCACGCGCTGCATCTGTGGAACCAGATCATCCACGCCTACGAACAGCATGATATGGCGGTAGCGCTCGACGGCAAACGCGACATTCTTGACTGTTACTTCGCCTTGAATCGCAATCGTGAAGCCCGCGCCCTTGCCCTGGATACCATCCGGCAGATCAGAGATTTTGATTATAAGCACCATCTCGCCCATTTCCTGCGTTACCACGCCTATGCTGAAGCCAATCTAGGCAACTACGACCAGGCAGAACTCTCGCTGCTTCAGGCCGAGCATTATTTTCGTGCCTTAGGTTCGCTGACCCATACCATGCAGGTTGAGTTACTCCGCGCGCAGCTCGCATTGGCGCAGGGAAACCTCCACGAAGCGCATCAACGGGCGCTGGATACCGCAGCCTATTTCCATGAACACAGCCAACCCTTGAAGGCAGCAAAAGCTGAACTCATCCTGGCCGAGGTGGCATTCATTGACGGCGATTCAACACGCGCGGCAGAATCAGGACAACAGGTCTTGCGGACAGCGCGGCATTACGATGCCCCTGACTTGCGTTATGAATCGCACTATCTGTTGGCGAAAGTCGCCGAGCGAAACAGGGCTTTGCAGCGTGCATGTCGCCACTATCGCGCGGCGAATGCGGTCATGATGCGCCTCCAGAAAAATCTGACAATCACCCTGCGTCCGGCGTTTATGGACGACAAGACAGGCGCGACTCATGCGCTGGCACGAATAGCCCTCAAAACCGGGGCGATTAGCGAAGCCTTCAACATCCTGGAACAGTCAAAATCCCGAATTACGCTGGGCTATCTGGCAAACCGCGAGCGGCTGCTCTGGCTGCGTAATGACCTGAATCAGCCGCTCATTGAGGACCTGGAACAGCAGCGTAACCGCCATCACCGGCTGTTTCGTCAGCTTGAAAGTATGGATTCGGACGCGCTTGAAGCGCCTGCTGCCGATCTGGATTCGATCCACACAGAAATGCAGGCGGTCGAAAGGAGAATGCGCCATATCACCGAGCAGCTGTACCTCGGCAGCGCAGAGGGCGAGACCTACCGATTGGTCAACGTGCCAGATCTTGAAACTATTCAGCAATTGTTAGCACCGGATACGCTGCTGATCGAATACTATACCGATGGCGAGTCACCTGTGGGCCTTTGTAATCGGGACCGATACATTCCAGGTCTGCCAATTGGATACCCCCTTCGAAACAATCAGCCACCTTATCGAAGGCTACTTACAGAACATTAATTGGGCGATACAGGAGCGCCAGATAATCCCACATCGCTACAAAATATCACACGGACCGGCATCAAGGCTGCGCAAAAACTCTACCAGGCGCTGTTGGCTCCGCTGGAAGAATGGATCAATGACAAGAAACAACTCATCGTCGTCCCCTATGCGGCCCTGCATTATTTGCCATTTAACACCCTGCACAACGGGGAGTCCTATGTGATCGAAAATCATGAGATTGTCATGCTGCCAGCCGCCGGATTGCTCACCCAAACACCCGTCGAACGCCCTGCTGGCGCGCTCATCCTGGCGCATTCGCATCACGGAACCCTGCCGCAGGTCATTCAAGAAGCCGAGATGTTAAGCCAGTTCGCTTCCAGTACCGCGTATGTCGATCAGGATGCCTGCCGCCGCGTCCTGGATGCCCCACCCTGTCAAATTCTGCACATTGCCGCCCACGGCGATTACCGCATTGATGAACCTGACCTTTCCTACATTCAACTTGAGGATGGTCAGCTTTTCACGGATGATCTACTCCAATGCGACCTGAGCTATGAACTGGTCGTCCTGAGCGCCTGTGAAACCGGGCATGTCCACCTGCGTCCGAGCGAAGATCTTGATGGGCCTGGGCTGGGCCGTTCTGTTTGCCGGAGCAAACGCTGTTGTTGCCAGTTTATGGCGCGTAGACGATACTTGCACCAGGTTACTGATGCACGATCTTTATACGGGATTATGGCAGGACTGCCCAAAGCTCAGGCGCTCCAGCAGGCACAGGTCAAGATGTTGAGGGACGATCTGGCACACCAGCATCCGGCCTTCTGGGGGGCATTTCATCTGATCGGTAATCCAGAACCACTATCTCCAAATTAAGCCAATTATTGTGGAGGAGAACCCCATGCAGAATGCTGGAGAGAACGCAGGCAAGCGGACAAGCGAACGTATTTTGTACCTGGTCAACTCATTTTCACCGTACAGCACGACGGAAATTCTTTGCCGGAAAATGCTTTCGAGCTTATTGACAGACTCATTGAAGCAGCTGCTGCAGAGGGCTTCCGCGGGCTGGCAGACCAGCTCAGCAACCAGCGCCTCAGCATGTACAGATCGAGACTGCTTTCCCTTAAGGCGCTGCTGGCCGCGTTTGAGGAATTGTACCGGGACCCGCTGCTCATGCTGCACCGCATCCTTATCTTCTGCACATTGGAAGGTCGAATTAAGCGCCTGGTGGCAAACAACGCAGAGCAAATCGGCGCTGATCTTCGCCAGGCGGCCAATCGTGTCAGAACAGGCGAAGGGCAGCCGACCTTGACGCTGCGTGTCACAGAGGACGCGGCGCTAACACTGGTCGTGCTGAGCGATCTGCCGCTTGAGGATGAACAGATCACCTATCTCAGCGGCGATCTGACGCTGCGCGCCCTGCGCGAGACCAATCGTGATCAACAGATCAGCATCGCAGGCGTGACGCCCAACTGGCTCTTCGCACCTGCACCAATCCCGATTGGCAGCGGCGGCCCTGGGGCGCGACCCGTTCCCCCGCTGCAAACCGGCGGCATCAGCCGCTCAGATGTCGAAATTGAAGTGGATACGGCCAGCGCTGCTCAGGCACTCCATCTGTCTGCGGAGCAAATCGGCCAGATCCCCGCGCGCCGTGTCCCTTGCGACGACTCCGTAAGCTTCCTCATTCTCGACACGGTTCCCTCACTGGCGCAGTTAAGACGCGCCCTTAAGCAGTATGGTGAGACCAATGAACTCATGGCTGAACTGCTCGCCGGACTTCAAGCGGGCGCCAATCAAAGCCCGGCACGGTCGCAGCGGCTTAGCTCAATTCGCTACTTCGACACTCGCCTTGATCCCCACTTCGATGAATGCAGCGCACCTTCACGTCCGCAGGACAGCCCCAAGCATCCGGGGGACATCGTTCTGGCGGACCATGACTACGATATGAGCGATCATGGTGTGTTTATCGCCGGGCTGGTGGCGGCCAATACGGACGAAAGCGTTCAGATTCACCTGATCGAAGCGCTCAATCGCTGCGGTATCGGCACGGTATACTCGCTGCTCTGGGCCTTGCAGGAAGCTCAGGACCTTATCCGCCAGAATCCGCGCCTGCCGGTGGTCATCAACCTCAGCCTGATGCTGTCGCTGCCGCTGCGGAGTCAACATCAAGTGCGCGATGATCCGGCTTA
This sequence comes from uncultured Chloroflexia bacterium, assembly GCA_963772595.1. GTDB lineage: Bacteria > Chloroflexota > Anaerolineae > Aggregatilineales > Phototrophicaceae > CAVYXZ01. The sequence goes on from CAVYXZ010000010.1 coordinate 95,549, forward strand.
TGTGCATCAGATGCTTCTGTACTGCGAGGCGATTTCGTTGGAGCCGGGTATCAAGAAAAGCACCGAGGACATCTGTACCACGGCGATAAAAAGCATCATCGACCACTTGCAGACCAGCGAGACCGAAACAGTCATCATCGCAGCAGCCGGCAATGATGGTGAAAAGGCACGCGGCAGAGTTCCGGCACGGGTTCCTGCCGCTTTTGCATCCGTCACGGGCGTTGGCGCACTCGACCAGCAAATGCAGATGACGGTGTATTCGAACGAAGCCGACGAGCCGTTGAGCGCCGGTTTTGACATCCTCGGCGGTGAGCTAGACAGCGCGGTGACGACGCACAACATGGCTGATGCCGCCAAAGGCGTCCTCAGCGTCTATACCGCCAGCCATTTCCCGGCGGAATCCCACAACCCAGGTGGCAGCGCCCAATGAGTTCAGGCTGGGCCAGGTGGGCAGGCACATCCTTTGCCACACCGCTCTTAGGGGCCATTCTGGCCTGGGAAAGAAGCTGTGGGCAGTCGTTCAAGGCTACCCTGGATAAGCTCAAAGACCTCGTGATCGAGCAGCCACCAGGCAGCCATCGTCTTCCCTACAAACAGAAATAGGCTGAACATTCGTCCGGCTCGCTATCAATGCCACTCGTGAGGGTGGCATTTTTCGTTCTGAGGAACGCATTATTCAACATCAAGCACATTGTCGTGTTGGCCGCTCCAGCGAAGTGCAAAACAAAAAGCCGGTCAGCACTCATCTGAGCGTGACCGGCCTCTGTTACAGTCTCTGCTGTGGATTAGCCTTCGGGGGCGTCCTCCAGGCAGAAGCCGACATCGTAAGTCATCCGCAAACGAGCGCCGCGGCTGTCCACGTTGGTCCGGTCTCGCGCCACCAGGCGGATCACGTAGCCACAGGCATCCATGCCCGCAGTGTCCAGTGTCCAGGTGCCCGCGACCCCATTGGTCGAGATGACCGGATAGACCAGGTTCGAGGGGCTGGTGCTGGCGCCGTTGGCGGGGCCTGCTGGGATCACCGACAGCGTGAGATCGCTGAAGTGCTGGTTGGGCGATGATGTGCCGGGATCATGCGCTTCGTAGGTGCCTTCGATGATGGTCCCCACCGGGAACTTCCCACAATCAATCGCGGGGATTGGGTTCCCTCCAAAGGTCGCCCCGGTGATCGTCAGCGGCGGATTGGCTTCGATCTGGGCGGGTGTCGCAGCCAGGACCGGCTGGACCAGACGGATGGGTATTATCCACGCGCACCCGAACAAGCTGGATCCCAGGGAAGACCAGCGGCGGGTTGACCGAGGTGTCTTTGGCCGTGATACGGATGCGCCACAGGCCCTCCATATCTTTGGTAGTCACCCAACTCGCCAGCTTATCCACCACCAGGAAGCGCTGGTTCGGCCCTTTGATGTCTTCCAGGTAGTCGTACCAACCCGGCCCAAGCCCGTCGCCATCGTCGCTTGGCGTCAGCGTGACATCGCAGGTGTAATCGCCGAGGGCGCACTGCTGCGGGATGCCCAAGAGCCATTCGGAAATCTTCACCGAGATCGGGTTGGTCAGAGGCTGCCAACTGTTGTAGGGAGCCGGACCGAAGACCTCAACACGATATTTGTAGGGCGCGGCCCCACCGCCAAAACTGTTAGGCGGATCACCGATACGTCCGGTGATCGTCACCGTGCCACCGAAGGGACTGTCCAGAACGGAGAAAGCGCCGATCTCAGCCGGACCGGTTGCCAGTCCGCTGCCCTGGTTGATTTCGTTGACGGCAATATCACCCACCGTCTCGATGAGCGGAATGTGCCCCTTCAAAACACCCGGTCGCAGTTGAACCAGGGCTTCTTCCCGGTTGCCCCACACGGGCACGTAGTTCGGATTGGCAGGCGGCGGGGGAGTCTCCCAGGAGAGAATGGCCCTCAGGCGCACGACCCGCGGCCCGATCTCGCAGGGCACACGGAACTGTGACAGATCGGTCTTCAGGAAAACCGCATATTGCAGATCATCATCCGGGATGGACTGCAAATCATGGACATTGACCGTCGCCGTGCCCATGTGCTGGAAGCCTGAGCCATCGTCGAAATCCATCCAGAAGGCGACGTATTCTGTTGACCCACGGCCACACAACTGGCCGCTGTAGCCGGATGACTTCTTGACTGTCAGCACCGCTTCGATCAGGTCATTTTCCGGGTACAGCCCAACACAGCGCAGCTCCTCGAAGCTGGTGTCGCCATCCGTCGGCAGGAGCAGCTTGCCAATGAGATCGTCGATCTCGGCTACCGGCAGCCCTAACTCGACCAGCGCCGATTGACCAACATCAACCGCTGCATTCGGGTCAGGCAGTTGCAGCAACTGCTGGATTTCCTGGAAGGCAAAGCGATGGACCGGCACCCCTGAGCGTGCGTACATCTTCTGTTTGTCAACCAGGCTGAGCGGCTGAGCCTCCAGCGCGGGCAGACTGACCGCCGGGTCAAGCTGCTTGATGATCGGCCCGATAGGATCAGGGATCTCATATTCGTACTGATTCAGTTCAGCGACCAGATCCCCCAGGGTCCAGAACTTCAGCGGGTGAATCTGAACCTGAATGTTGACCACGTTGCCCCAGACCGGGACATAACCCGGTGTGTTCGGCGGCGGCGGGGTTCCCCATTGCAGAATCGCTCGCACCCGGATGATGTTCTCGAAGGGGCAGAATTTCTTGAAAGCGCTGAAGTCGCGGCGCACCGCATAGCTCAGGGGCTTATCGCCGGGAATATCGTGGACTTTGACCCGCGATACACCGACATCATGCCAGGTGTTATTGTCGAAGAGATCGACATAGAACCGGACATATTCGAAGGACCCTGGGCTGCAAATGTCACCGCTGTAACCGCTGTCCCGCTTGATGTGGATCACCGCTTCCAGGCGATCATAGGGCGGATTGAGACCCACACAGACCATTTCTTCGTAGCTGGTGTTGGTCTGGATGGATTTCACTGGCTTGAATTCGCTGACGTCCAGATTACCGAAGTAATTAGGGTTTGCCAGCATCAGACGCTGGAAATGCTGCCGCTCGTGTTCAATTTGCGGCTGATCCACCTCTTGTTCTGATCTTTCAGACTTACCCTTAGCCATTGAAACGATCCTCCTCTATCCCATCAATCTTCGCCACGCGAGACGGGCATCAGTGACAAGGGATCGATCATCTCGCGTGTCTTCATAGGTATAAAGGCGTGAGGAAGGAAAACATCACAGCGAATTTCGACGGAATTTCGTTGGCAGACCGGAAAATCGCTAAATGAAGCGATCACCTTGTAAGTGCCCGCCGAGCGAGGCGAGAAAGCAGTGGATCGAAACGGCGCGGTTCGCATGGGCATCCGGCCAGAGGATATTCACGTCGTCGAAGATGGCGCCTCGCTCCAGACACTCCTGGACTGCCTCACAGGAACTGGGTGGGAACTATGTGAGGGGCGCGACCATATGATGCACGATGAGGGGTTGTTTTGCAGCTTCCATGATTCGGCGACACCTTCAATTCATAGTGAGCTTATATAACGACCTGCTCTCCGTATTATGTGCCGCTCTGAGTGAGCGGAGTGCCAAATCAGGCAATCGTAGAGTCCCATCAGCAGGTCCTTCATGCCCACCAGGCAGTCGCATTTGTTGATTGCTCCGAACAAGCAGCGATTGGACGGCGCGCCTTCAGCATGTATGCCACTGCCTCGCGCTTGTAGGCTTCGCTGTACTTGCTACTGCGTCCCATTTGCTCCTCCTCACATAGATTGTACTTTAGGAGCAACTGCTACTCTATTATTGCGGGGCAGACCAGAACACCGCTGGAGCACCTTGTGTGACAGATCTTTAGGTAACAGATGCTGTACTCTCGCGCACGATGATCTGTGGCGGAAGTACGATTTGCTCGACATCTGTAGATCGTCCTTCGAGCAGGTCGATGAGCGCTTTGGCCGCCCAATCCGCCGCCATATCGATGTCGAAGGTAATCGACGTCACGGGGCGAATCAGGTTCGTGGCGATCTCATCCGCCTGGAGCCACATGATTGAGAGGTCTTCCGGGATGCGACAGCCTCGGTGATAGAACTCCCGAATGAAACTGGAAAGTGATAGTTCGGCATGGGTTCCGACAATCACGGCACTTAACTTTGATTGAAACACTGCCGCAATAGCCTCCTGGGTGTTATCCATTTCGAACTCCAGCAGTTCAATCGGGTGTTCCTTTCGCGCCTGTTCAAAACCCAGCGCGGCGCGAACGGCTGGACCATAGCCATTCTGACGCATCACACCAGAATTGAAGAACCCAATGCGGCGATGTCCGAGCTGCGCCAGGTGATCCACAGCCTCCATAATGGCCGCTTCATAGTCTAGATCAATAAAGCTGAGACCCGTATTGTCGGCAGTGCGTCCGATCATAACAAAGGGGTAGCCATATTGCTTCAGAAGTTCCACACGCCAGTCGGACATGTGAATTTCCATCAAGATCACGCCTTCGACCTGGGCGCTGCGATACAAGCTCAGCAGGCGGCTTTCAGTCGACGGCGCTGCGACCAAACTGAACAGATAATTCTCCGCCTCGGCTGCAAGCGCCGCTTTCACAATAAAGGTCGCTACTTCGGCCCGGCCCGCTGGATCGCGCAGTGGGAAGACCAGCGCGATAGACCGGCTGCGCCGTACCGCCAGCCGTTGGGCCAGCGTGTGCGGTGAATAGCCAAGATCGTCCATCACCTGCTTGACCCGCTGTCGCGTTCGAACGGCGACGTCCGGTTTATCGTTGAGAATCCTGGAGACGGTCGAGACCGATACGCCGGAAAGACGGGCGATATCGTTAATCGTTAAATCTGCCGCGTTGCCTTTGCTTTCAATGTTCAGAGGGATTTCTTCGTCGTGTGATCGTCGATGTGTCATGCCTTTACCCTTCAAGACGACCGCCACTATAAACCATTCTGCGTTTTCTTGACAATAGAAACGAGTCGCGCTAGAGTATCGGTAGCGCTACCGGTAGCGCTACCGAACATAAGTATAACATCCTCGGAGAGTTACTGCCATACAGTTCAAAGAGTGACGTGGAGCGCGTCAAGAAAGGTTGAGGACTATCAAAGCAAGCTAAGAAGATACCAGCAGGCAAACCTTCCCGTTGAGCATTGTGCAGATTTTCTACGGCCCGACTGGATGGCGGAATAATTTGCGTCAGGCCATTAGATGTGTTTCTGTTGGGTCAGGGCGCTGTACGTGCCAAGTGTAGTTCATATTAATTAGGATTGGAGAGAAAGATGCTTCGTAAAATGCTTTTCCTGTTTACACTGCTGACGGCGACTCTGGCATTTTCAGCCAGCACGGTTGCGGTAGCCCAGGATTCCAGCTCCTCTGATGGCGTCTCACTTACCGTATGGGACTACTGGGTCCCACCCAGCGAAGCCAGTGATGTGTGGACTGGACTCCTCGATCAATGCGCGGCAGACATTAACGCAACCATCGATCGCGAGGCGTATCCGCGCAATGATCTGATTACGAAGGTGTTGCTCGCCGCACAGCAGCAGCAGCTCCCGGACATCCTTGCGGTGGACAACCCGGACTTGCAGCAGGTGGCAAGCACTGGCGCACTGGCGCCGCTCACGGATTACGGCGTAGATCTGGAGGGCTTATACCCGAATTTGATCGACGCAGGCTCGTTGGACGGTACGGTATATGGCATTGCCCCCGGCATCAACGGCATGGCTCTGTTCTACAACGTGGATATGCTGGACGCGGCAGGGGTTGAGCCTCCGACCACCTGGGCCGAGGTGAAGGATGCAGCGAGCAAGCTCACCAGCGATGGGGTGTACGGTATCGCCTTCTCCGCTGTGGCAACTGAAGAAGGGTCCTGGCAGTTTGAACCCTGGTTCTGGGGCGCTGGCGCTGACCTGACCAAGCTCAACTCACCGGAAGGTATTCAGGCGCTGCAATTCTGGACCGACCTGGTGGACAGCGGCTCCGCGTCCAGGTCCGTGGTGACCTGGTCCCAGGGTGACGTAAACGACCAATTCATGGCTGGCAATGCCGCGATGATGCAGAATGGTGTCTGGAACGTGGCCGCGCTTGATGCCTCCGGCATGAACTACGCTGTCGTGCCGATTCCCATGCCGGATGGCGGCGCAGCCCCAGGCCCGATGGGCGGGGAAGTGCTGGCGATCCCCAACAGTGGTGACCAGGCCAAAATGGAGGCCGCCGGACAGATGGTCAACTGCCTGTTGTCCGACGACAGTATGCGCACCTGGGCTGAACAGCACGCCTATATCCCCGCGCGGGAGACGCTGGCCGAACAGATCGCGGCGGACAACCCGATCATGAAATCCTTTGTGGACGCGGCTGCTGCGGAACGCGCGCGTACTGGCCCGCCCGCTAACCTGGGCCCCGACTACAGCAAAGTGTCTCAGCCCTTGTGGAACGCGATTCAAGCAGCCCTGACGGGCGCCAAGACGCCAGAACAAGCCCTGGCCGATGCTCAACAGCAGGCTGAGAGCGCAATGAATGAATGATAAGCAACGAAAAAGCCCATCAAACGGCTCTATCGTTCGTGGTGCGGCGGCAGTTGCCGCTGCACCCGCTCTTCCCACTGTCTTTAGCTGGCGGCGGCGGCATCAACTGATCGGCCTGCTCTTCTTGCTGCCTGCTGTCATCTATGTGGCGATCTTCTACGTCTATCCGATCCTGCTCAACGTCGGTATGAGTTTGACGCGCTATACAGCCAAGTCATTCGTCACCGGTGAGGCTCCCTTCGTCGGTCTCAACAACTTCAACCGCATGTTCAGCAATCCGGATTTCATGGTGGCTCTGCAGAACACGCTGGTATTTACCCTGGGATCGCTCACGTTCCAGTTTATCTTCGGTCTGGCGCTCGCGATTTTTTTTAATCAAAAGTTTCCTTTGCGCGGTATCCTGCGCAGTCTATTTCTGCTGCCCTGGTTGGCCCCCATCCTGGTGTCCGGGGCAATCTGGGTGCGCCTTTATGATCTGGACTATGGCGTAATCAACTATATTCTGCGCTCCCTGGGCCTGATCGAGCGACCGCTGGCCTGGCTGATCGATCCTCATCTGGCGCCTTTATCGGTGCTCATCGCCAACGTCTGGATTGGGATACCCTTCAATATGGTCATCCTCTATGGAGGCTTACAGAATATTCCTGATACTCTCTACGAAGCCGCGATGATTGACGGTGCCAGCCCCTGGCAGAAGTTCCGCTACGTGACCTGGCCGCTGCTGCGCCCTGTCTCGACGGTGGTGCTGCTGCTCGGACTCATCTACACGTTGAAGGTATTCGATGTGATTATGTCCATCACACGGGGTGGCCCAGCGAATGTGAGCCAGACCCTGAATACCTGGGCCTACAGCCTCTCGTTCACCAATCTTGACTTTGGCCTGGGGGCGGCAGCGGGCGATATCCTGATGCTGGTGGTGTTGGCCTTCGGCCTGATCTATTTGCGCTACGCCGCGAGGGAGGAGCGATGAGCACACTGGTTGCAGGTGTTCCCCAGGACAAACGCAGATACACAGCGAAGTTCAGGCAGTTGCTCATGACCTTGATTGCACTGCTGCTTACGGCCCTTTTCCTTTTTCCCTTTTACCTGATCCTGGAATCCTCGCTGATGGCACAGACGGACGTGCTGCGCTATCCTCCGCCTTTCGTCCCTCCACAGATCACCCTCGAAGGCTACAACGTTGCGTTGACCACATCAGCGCAGTATATCCGCAGCAGTATGATTTACGGCTTCGGCACGATACTGGTCACAATGCTCATCGCTACTCCGGCGGCTTACGCCCTGGCACGACTTCGATCCAGGATTGGACTCTTCCTACTCATCGCCCTGATCCTGGCCCAGATGGCTCCGGGCTTTGTGGTGGCGAACTCGCTGTACGCCATGTTTAGCCGGCTGAAGATGATTAATACCTATGCCGCCGTCATCCTGGCAGACTCGACCGCCGCCGTGCCTTTTGCCATTATCATCATGCGCGCGTTTATGTTGAGCATTCCGAGTGAACTTTCAGAAGCGGCCCTGGTGGATGGTGCCGGGCACTGGAGAATTTTCTGGTCTATCGTGGTTCCGATCAGCCGTACAGCGATCATCACCGCAGCTTTGTTCTCGTTCCTGGCTGGCTGGGGAGATTTTCTCTTTGCGCTCACGCTCACTAACGGTGGTGAGTTGACACCAATCACTGTCGGCATCTACCGTTACATCGGAACGTACTCTGTGGATTGGCCCGCGATTATGGCGACGGCGACCATCGCCACCATTCCAGCCATTATTCTGCTGGCTTTCGCCCAGCGTTATATCGCAGCGGGGCTTACGGCGGGCGCGGTCAAGGAATAGTCCAGCAAAACCATAATGAGAACGATCTGAACATATCAAAAGACATTGATGAGATTTCAAACCAGGAAGGTTTCAAGATGGAACTTCGTCTTTCTGCTGACAACAATACTCTCTACTGGAGCCTGAAGGGGGAGATACTGAAGCTTGAACCCTGGGGGCCGGACGGCGTTCGCGTCCGCGCGACCAATCTGCGGGATTTCCCCGATATTCCCGGCGCATTGATCGACACCCTACCTGCCGCTGGCGCAGCGGTCACGGTCGAGGATGATAAGGGCATCCTGACCAACGGCAAACTGCGAGCTGAGATCTGGCCGGATGGCACCCTGCATTTCTACAACGCATTCACCGGTGCCCTGCTGCTGGAGGAGCCAGAACCGATTTTCAATAAGCCGCCTGCGCGCTGGTATCGTCCGCTCCACAGCAATCTGTCGAAGGTCGATGTGCATTTCCGCGCGCAGGCCGGGGAACGTATTTACGGCCTGGGCCAGCACCAGCACGGTCTGCTGGATAACAAGGGCAGTGTAATCGACCTGGAACAGCGCAATACAGAGGTCTGCATTCCCTTCTACATCTCCAGCCTGGGTTACGGCTTCCTCTGGAACAACCCTGGTGTCGGGCGGGTGGAGCTTGGCACGAACATGACTCGCTGGGTGATGGAGGGCACGCGCGGCATTGACTACTACATTACAGCTGGCGATTCGCCTGCCGAAATCCTGGAGAAGTACATCGACGCGACCGGTCATCCGCCGCTCCTGCCGGATTTTGCATTGGGATTCTGGCAGTGCAAGCTGCGCTACCGCACCCAGGAAGAACTGCTGAACGTCGTCCGCGAGTACAAGAAACGTGATCTGCCGCTGGCGGTCATCGTTTCGGACTATTTCCACTGGCATATGATGGGCGATTGGGCGATGGACCCGCGCGACTGGCCCGACCCGGCGGGGATGATGAAAGAACTCAAGGACATGGGGGTGGAACTGATGGTGTCCATCTGGCCCACCGTCAACCCCACCAACCCCGTCTATAACGAAATGGCCGAGCGTGGGTTTTTGGCCCAGACCGTTCACGGTGTTCACGCGCATATCGCAATCGCGGACACCACGCCGGAGGGCGTTTCGATGTGTGCCTTCTACGATGCGACCAACCCCGAAGCACGCGCCTTTGTCTGGGAGCGGGTCAAGAAGAATTATCTCGACTACGGCGTGCGAGTCTTCTGGCTGGATGCCGATGAACCCGAACTGATGCCGATGCACGCGGAAAACATCCGCTATGCCCTGGGCACTGGCCTGGAGGTCACCAACATCTATCCGCTGCTGCACCAGAAGGGCTTCTATGATGGGATGCAGGCGGCGGGTCAGGATGAGGTCATTAACCTCTCGCGCTCGGCCTGGGCTGGCAGCCAGCGCTATGGCGCGGCGGTCTGGTCAGGGGATATTCGCTCACGCTTCGATATTCTCCGGGATCAAATCCCCGCCGGGCTGAATATTGCCATGAGCGGCATCCCCTGGTGGACGACCGACATCGGCGGCTTCATGGAAGGCGACATTCGTACCGACTATTTCAAAGAGCTGGTCGTGCGCTGGTTCCAGTACGGCGTTTTCTGCCCCTTGTTCCGTCTGCACGGGGTACGCTTGCCTCTCAATGGGCTGTACGGCGCACAGTCGAGCGGGGCAGATAATGAGGTCTGGTCATTTGGTGAGCCGGCCTACACGATTATCCGCAGCCTGCTCTTGCTGCGCGAAGAACTCAAACCTTATTTGCGCGATCTTAACCAGGCAGCGCACGCTCATGGGACACCGCCCATGCGCCCGCTGTACTACGACTTTCCTGAGGATATTTCCGCTGCTAACCTGGCCGACGAATTCATGCTCGGCCCGGATTTACTTGTCGCACCGGTGACAGAGCAGGGTGCGACTTCGCGCAGTGTCTATCTCCCGGAGGGACCGCTGTGGGTAGACGCCTGGACTGGTGAGGAATATCAGGGTGGGCAGCACTTGCAGGCTGAAGCGCCGCTGGAGCGGATTCCGGTCTACTGGCGCAAAGGCAGCCGGTTCGCTTTCCGGTTCCAATCCACCGAGCGATAATTTTGAGCATGGGAACCCAAGACTAACGCCAAAATACCGTCTCTGACGGTACCGTCTTAAGATTGATCTACATAGGGTTGCAGTTCAGTCGGTGACTCAAAAAAGGGATTCATTACGCGGGTCCGACCTTGCATTGATCCCGCACGGACTACGCTATTTTGCCCCGAAAGGCCGAGTATCAACAGGTGGTCAGGGCGCTGTTGTCTCGCGTCACAATTCGGTAGAATACATCCATGATACCGCAAATTCTCACCACGAAACTCTATACCCCTGTGCCGCGCTCCGGTGCGGTGCCGCGCCCGCGCCTGATCGACCACTTGAACGCTGGCTTGCACGGCAAACTGACCCTTGTCTCCGCACCTGCAGGATTCGGCAAGACGACGCTGGTCACGGAATGGAATGCTGAGGGTAAGCGACCCACAGCGTGGCTCTCGCTGGATGACGGTGACAACGACCCGGTTCGCTTCCTGACGTATGTCATCGCCGCGCTGCAAACCATTGAGCCAGACATTGGCGCGGGCGCCCTGAAATTGCTCGCAGCGCCGCAGCCACCGCCAATCGATTCGCTGTTGACACTATTGCTCAACGAAATTGCGACAATTTCACAAGATTTTGTGCTGGTACTGGACGATTATCATGTCCTCGACAGCCAGGAGATTGACACGGCGCTGGCATTTCTCATCGACAACCAGCCGCCACAGATACATCTGGTTATCACCACCCGCGAAGACCCTCGCCTGCCACTGGCTCGTCTGCGGGCGCGGGGACAGTTGACCGAACTTCGCGCCGCTGACCTGCGTTTCACAAAAGACGAAGCGGCTGAGTTTCTCAACCGAGCTATGGGGCTGGGGCTGTCGGCGGAAGATATTGCCGCATTGGAGCAACGAACCGAAGGTTGGATCGCCGGGCTGCAACTGGCTGCGATTTCGATGCGGGGACAGCAAGATACACATCAGTTTGTGCAGTCATTTACCGGCAGCCATCATTTTGTGCTGGATTACCTGGTCGAGGAAGTCCTACACCAGCAGTCCGAAAGCGTTCAGACTTTCCTGCTGCGTACCTCCATCCTTGACCGTCTCTGCGGTCCACTTTGCGATGCCATTCTGGCAGACTCTCTTGTTTCCGGGCAGGAGACCCTGGAATGCGTCGAACAGGCCAACCTGTTCCTCGTCCCCCTGGACAACGAACGGCGATGGTATCGCTATCATCATCTCTTCGCAGATTTGCTGCGGCAGCGATTGCAGCAGCGACAAGAGGACGTGACAGAATTACACAGTCGGGCCAGCCTGTGGTATGAAGCCGAAGGCCTGGAGCTGGAAGCCTTTCATCATGCGGCGGCGGCCCAAGATATTGAGCGCGCTGAGCGTTTACTCGAAGGTGATGAGATGCCGCTCGTTTTTCGGGGCATCGTGACACCGATATTGAACTGGCTGAATGCTTTGCCAGTGACGATACTGGATGCCAGACCCACGTTATGGGTGTGGTCTGCACACGCATCAGCCTTTATCGGTCAATCAGACGTTATCGAACAGAAATTACAGGCGGCTGAAGCAGCCCTGCAAAGCGGGGTCTTAGATGACCGAAGCCGAGACCTGGTCGGCCACATTGCGTCCATCCGGGCGATGCAAGCGATCCCTCGTAACCAGGTAGACATTCTCCTGGCTCAATCGCGCCGTGCCCTGGAGTATCTGCACCCCGACAACCTGCCTATCCGCATGACCGCAACATGGACACTGGGCTATGCCTACCAGTCCCAGGGAGATCGTGCCTCGGCAATTCAAGCGTATACCGATACTCTGGCGATCAGCCAGGCATCCGGGAATTTCATGAATACACTGGCGGCTGCAACCTGTCTGGGCCAGGTACAGGAATCAGAGAATCGGCTTCATCTGGCAGCGGAGAACTATCGGCATGTGCTCCGCCTGGTCGGCGATCCCCCACTGCCGTATGCCTGTGAAGCCTATCTTGGCCTGGCCCGACTGTATTACCAATGGAATGACCTGGATACCGCCCAACAGTATGGGCAGCAGAGCGCCCAACTGGCACAGCACATCGAAAACATCGACACACCAGCGGTTGCCTGGATGTTTCTCGCCCGTCTGAAACTGGCTCAGGGTGATCTGGCTGGTGCGGCGGCTATGCTAGCTGAGGCCGAAGCCTTCGTTCGCCAGCGTAACTTCGCTCATCTGATGCCAGAGATCGTGGACGCACAGGTACTGACTCTGCTTTTCCAGGATAATCTGGTGGCTGCCGCGCATCTGGCCCAGACGCAGGAACGGCCCATGAGTCAGGCGCGGGTATGCTTGGCCCAGGACGATCCGCCCGCAGCGATGGCCCTGCTGGAGCCGTTGTATCAGGAGGCGCAGACGAAAAACTGGGCAGACAACCGGCTCAAGGTGACGCTGCTGCAAGCCCTTGCGCAGCAAGCATTGGGCGACACAGAGCAGGCGCTGCATCTGTTGGCTGAGGCCCTGGCGATGGCCGCGCCGGACGGCTTTATCCGTGTCTTTGTCGATGAAGGAATCCCGATGGCCCGCTTGTTATCCGTGGCCGCTGCGCGTGGGATGATGCCGGACTATGTTACCAGGCTGCTGGCTGCATTTGACAGTGAACAACAGCCTGCAAGGGAATCACCGCGCCTGGCCGCTGCCCAGCCTCTGCTGGACACGTTGAGTGAACGTGAACTGGAAATCCTCCAACTCGTGGCGCAGGGACTCTCGAATCGGGAGATCAGCGAGCGACTCTACCTCGCCCTGGATACCGTCAAAGGGCACAACCGCAGAATCTTCGCCAAGCTTCAGGTCCAGCGGCGCACCGAGGCCGTCGCCCGCGCCCGCGAGTTGGGCCTTTTGTAGCGAGCCCTTCAACACACTTAAACAACACCCCAGACAACACTTTAGTGTCTACACGGCAACACCGCTTTGCCGATATGCTTCCTGTACGTTGATGATGACCACAGGGACAGGCAAATGGCACACCAGGATAAACCCAGCGGGAACCCGGACGAACCAGCGATCTATCAGATCAGGATCAAGGGACATCTGGGCGCTCAGTGGGCAGACTGGTTTGAGGGCCTGAACATCACGCTGGAAGATCAGGGTGAAACGTGCTTAAGCGGCCCAGTGGTCGATCAAGCGGCACTGCATGGTCTGCTCAAGAAAGTGCGCGACCTGGGTTTGCCTTTGATCTCAGTCAATCGCGTTGAGCCTGGCTAGGGTGACAACTCAGCCCGCTTGCTGCGATATTCAAGAAAAGGAGTACACAATGAACGAGTTACAGAATCACCAGGAGGGACAAACGGCGAGTCCAAAGCGAGCAACTCGCAATATCGTCTTAGTCTCAGTAGCCTTTGCAGCAGCTATGCTCATTACGTCGGTCACTATCGTTGATGAGAGTACTTCTCAGACCATGAACCTGCTGCTGGTGGCACTGTGGTTTGTCCCATTCCTCTACTTCGCAAGAGCGAAAAATCAATCATCTAAGTGACGATAAATCAAAAAAGGGAGACACACTCATGAGAGCAGTGATGTACACACAATATGGATCAGCGGATGTGCTTCAACTCAGCGAAGTCGAAAAACCTATCCCCGCCGATAACGAAGTCCTCATCAAGATCCACGCGACCACGGTTGCGTCAACGGACGCTATTTTTCGGGCGGGCAGCGATTTCATGGCAAGACTGTTCACCGGTCTCATCAAACCCAAACCTACCATCCCAGGCGGCTCATTCGCCGGTGAGATCGAGGCGATCGGCAAGGATGTCAGGCGCTTTCAAGTCGGGGATCAGGTTTTCGGAACGGCTGACCCAGATACAGGCGCACATGCGGAGTACCTCAACCTGGCGGAAGATCGAGCCATCGCCCTCAAACCGGAGCACATGACGTATGAAGAAGCTGTGGCGATTCATCCTGGTGCGCTGACCGCGCTGCCCAACCTGCAAGGGGCCGCCAATCTTCAGGCCGGACAGAAAATCCTCATCATCGGTGCGTCTGGTAGTATTGGGTCGAGTGCGGTCCAGCTAGCCAAGTACTTCGGCGCAGAAGTCACCGGGGTATCCAGTACGGCGAATGTGGAACTGGTAAAATCGCTGGGCGCTGATAAAGTCATCGATTACAAGAAAGACGACTACAGCCGCAGTGGGGAAACCTATGACGTCGTATTCGATACCGTAGGCAAGAGTTCGTTTGGACAGGCGAGGCGCGTCCTCAAGCCAGGCGGCCTGTATCTGACCACCATCATTTCGCCAGCCCTACTGCTACAGATGCTCTGGACCTCAAAGTTCGGCAGCAAAAAAGCAAAGATTGTCTTTGCAGGCTTACGGCCAGCAAGTGAAAAGAACGGCTATCTGGCCCTGCTGCTGGAACTGGTTGAGACGGGACGCTTCAAACCGGTTATTGATCGCCACTATCCGCTGGAACGCATCGCCGAGGCACACCGCTATGTCGAGACGGGGCGCAAAAAGGGCAATGTGGTCATCACGGTAGCGCAATCATGACGGCTGAATGACAATGAGGTCTCTTTTAGTTCTTCCGCCGAAAAACTAAGTCAAGCTCAATACCCTCGCAAAAAACGAGGGTATTGACAATACAGCAACCGGGTATTCATCTAAGGAGCATTCTCATGCGTTTCCCTACTACATTGATCTCGACACTCATCCTGATGATTCTGCTGCCCGGCTTAAGCGCCGGCGCCCAGGCCTTCCCGCCGGAAGTCGCTGCGGAGATACAGGCGGCAATGGACGATCTGACCGCAGGCGGACTTCCGCCCGGCATGGTCGTTTGGATCGACGCGCCGGAGTACCAGTTCGCCGGGGCCAGTGGTTTCGCGGACCTCACAGACGAAATCCCGATGTCGCCGGAGGGCGCGTTTCGGATTGGCAGTATCACCAAGATGTTCACCGCGACAGTGATCATCCAACTTGCGGAGGAGGGCGTACTGACCCTGGACGATCCGCTGGCGCGGTGGCTGCCGGATGTGGCTGACCAACTGCCCTATGGCGACCAGATCACGCTGCGCCACCTGCTGACGCACACCTCCGGTCTGTTCAACATCGTCGAACACGACGCTTACTGGGCTGATATTTTCACAGAGGCGGTCATCGATGAGGAGACAGGGACCGTGACCCTGGACTGCGTCCAACGGGACCCCAACGACACGCTGGCGCGCTACGTCTATGGGAAAGATGCCTACTTTGAGCCGGGGGCGGGGTGGTATTACAGCAACACAAACTACACGCTGCTCGGTATGGTGATCGAAAAGGCGGCGGATATGCCGCTGGCCGAGGCCTATCGCAGCTATATCTATGAACCACTCAGCATGGAGTTAACCTTCCTGGATTGCTAAGAAGACGCGCTGATTGATGTGGTGCATGGCTATACTGGACCTGGGGACAGCATGAGCGATGTCACTGAACTGCATGAATCTGTCGGTTGGTCGGCGGGTGGCCTGGTCTCGACCGCATCGGACCTGATCGCCTTCGCGCGTGGGTTGTTCGGTGGGACGCTGTTTGACGATCCGGAGTCGCTGGTTGCGATGACGACACCAGCTCCTGGCAGTTCTTACGGTCTGGGTATCTCGGTCCAGGCCGTCTATATGGGGCACGCAGGCTATATTGCCGGTTTTAGAACGCTGCTCAATTATGCGCCTGAGTTCGATACGGTCGTGGTGATGCTCTACAATAACGATGCTGCCGATCCCGAACAGGGCCTGACGGATGTACTGAATCCGGCGCTCCCGTTGCTACGCGACGGGGACGGCTAAATAGAAACGTCTCCGAGACCTGGTCATCATGAGTATCCAGAGATCAGGTCTCGAAGAAATCAATGATGAATGCACTGCCTTCTGAACAGATTAGCGTTTTGAGCTTACAACGGCAGCCACTGGATAGTGAGAAGAAAATCATGCAAAAACTAAACAAGACGCGTACAGTGCGAATCCTTCAAATCATCATGCCCATCGTAGCGATAATCAGCGCTGTGATATTCGTACCCTGGAACGCAGTGTTCGCATGGCTAACGCCCTTACCTGATACTGTTCAGGAGGAACTGGATAACGCTGTTAATCGTGGGCTTGACGGTATCATCGTATACGTAGATCAACCCGGTGAAGCCCCAGCGCTTTACGCCGCTGGTTGGAATAATCGAGCAGCACAGGTGCCAGCCGACCCGCAAGCCTTGTTCAAGATTGCCAGTATCAGCAAGTTATATATCGCCGCAGCGACCGCTAAGCTGGTCAATGATGGCAGCCTGTCGCTGGATGATACGCTGGCGGATTACTTACCTGAACTTGTGGGTCGGATCGAATATGCCGATCAGATTACGCTGAGAATGATGCTGCAACATCGCAGTGGCATCCCTAATTTCGTCGACGATCCTAACTGGAAGTGGGGCGAGCCACCGTCAGACCTCAACGGCTATCTTGAATTTGTTTTAGATGAACCCGCGGATTTTGAACCGGACAGTCGTTACAGCTATTCCAATACGAATTATCTACTGATCGGCAATATTCTCGACAAGGTTCTGGGCTATAGCCACCACAAATATATTAACGACGAAATCCTGACACCCCTTGGGCTGAATGATACATATAACTTGCTGAGTGAGGTTGATTTAGCAGACGTCATCAGTGGGTATCACTACGACGTTGAGCCAGATCTAAAGGAAATCGATTATATCAGTCCAGGTGGCTCGATGATCGCAACGGCTCAGGATGTTGGCATTTTCTTGAGAGCACTCAATGATAGCTCGCTGCTCAATGAGGATGAGCAGGCTATCTATTCCTCGATTTATAAATATGAACATACCGGCTGGATACTAGGATACCAGAGTATCGCGCGCTACTACGAAGACACGGATACGGTTGTTGTTCAGTTCGTGAATTCCACCGGTGGAGACACGGAGGCGACATCAAATATTGTCTCTGACCGTATTGCCCGGATAGTGGGCGCGTAATGGGTGTGATTCTCATTGCCATCATTTCAATCTAAACCAATGCTATGGATCACGAAGTGTGCTGTGCTTGCCGAAAAACTGCGCCACTGGCCTTGGCTCCGCGTTCGTGCCCTCGACACGATGCGTTCTGTCGTGACCTTCATGGTGACGGCATTTGAGCTGGCCGGGCTTGGCGTGCTGATGGGCGTGATTTCGGCCAGTTCGCGGTAAAGGTGCTGTGGTCACAAGCGATCTTTATTCCAACGATGGCAGTGATATGGATACCCGCCAGTGTCTTGCCCGACGCGGTGATCCGGGCCGCTCAACTCTTGCCGCCCACTCGCGCTACGAACGCCTTTTGCGAGCTGGCGATGGGTTTGACTATCGATTTTGATGCGCCGGGATCACGCGCCAGCCTGGCGACGGGGGTGTGCTGGCTTTTGGGCTGGCGTTCTATCGCTTCAGCTGGGGCAGTCACAACGAAATGCGGCGCGGCCATCCAGCACTAGCACTATTGGCAAGACTACGGTATGTCATCGGGGTCATCCTATTTTGATAACCGAAGTCGGCTTCGGCCAAACAGCGTATGTCACCTTGCTGAGATACCGAGTCAAGATATTCCTCAGCCGCCTGTAGACGGCAAGAAGTGCGTGTGATCGACCCTCCGTTGATCCCGCACTGGCTATGCCTCATATTCCCAGGTTCTCAATAAATCCAATCGCCACCGCCTTAGGCGGGACATTTTCCCGACCCAACCAGGCGCTATTCCCATGCAGAACGTGACTCCTGCTCATGACAGCGGGACACCGGCTGTTATAGGCTGTGTTCAATGCAGATTGAGAAGATCGGTAACAACACTATTTTGCTCCGATAGGTATTCAACCTGAAAGCCATCAGCCCTTATCGAGATTGAAACAATCTTCATTAGTGAACAGGAGAGTGTCACGATGTCTGTAGAAGAAAACAAGGCACTGGTTCGGAAATTTACGGCCCTCATTGACGCCCGTGATCTGGAGACTGCCTTAACCCTCTTTAGCCCTGACTACATAGATCACGTGCCATCCATCGGGCTGCCACCGGGTCTTGAAGGGGTACGCGCGTTTTTCACCATGCAGTTCACCGCATTCCCGGATGGGCACATCACATCGCAGGACATGATTGCCGAAGGCGAAAAAGTGGTCCTGCGAATGAGCGGCGATTTCACACATCAAGGCGAGTTTATGGGCATTCCGCCAACCGGTAAGCGTGTCAGTTGGTCGTGGATCGACATCTGGCGCATTGCCAATGGAAAGTTTATCGAACATTGGACAGAGGCTGACATGATGAGCGTGATGCAGCAGCTTGGTGTGCTGCCGCCACTGAAAGCGCACTAGACACAGAGTTTATCGCTTTCAATCGGGATGATGTGCAAGAGCCTTGCGCTCAAAGGAGGAATGATGTTGCCTAAACGATCACTAACATGGGTGCTGGTCCTGATATTGCTTTCAGTCGGTCTGCTGCCAGCGATGGCACAGGAAGAAATGCCCCCGCTGCCTGGAGAACTGGTGGTGGGCGATTTAGGATCGCCACGCGGGATCGCTTTCGATAGTGAAGGCAATCTCTTGGTAGCGGTGGCAGGTACCGGTGGCGAAACTCAACTGACCATGCCGAGTCCTGAAGGAGAGGCAGTGGCTCATATCGGGCTGACCGGACGGGTCGTGTCAGTCGCGCCTGATGGAACGGTCAGCGACCTTATCAACGGCTTCCCCAGTTATGCCTTGGAGATGGAGACCCTGGGACTGTACCGCGTGATCCCCCACGACGATTCATTGTGGGTGGTGTACTCCGGCAACGGCCCGGCGAATATGGGCGCGTTTTGGACAGACTCCATCGTTGAGTATGACGCCATGACTTTAGCCGTGAAAACGATCATCAACCTCAATGATTTCGAGGCCACCGAGGATCCCGACGGCAATGGCTACGATACCAACGTGGCCGACATCGCCTGGGGGGCGGACGGCACGCTCTACATCGTGGATGCAGGCGGCAACGATCTGCTCTCCTGGACGCAAGAGAGCGGCTTGCAGCTTGTCCGGGCGTGGACGGATAATCCTGTCCCCACGTCCGTCGAAGTTGCCGTGAATGGCGACCTGTATATCGGCTTCCTCGGTGCAGGTTTAGCGCCCGGCGCTGGCAAGATTGAGCACTGGTCAAGCGGGCAACTGGTCGAAACCTTCGGCAATCTGAACGCAGTAAGCGACATTCTGCTGGATGGCGACAAATTGTACGCCGTTCAACTGACAGTCTTCAGCGATCAGGGACCAGGTCCAGGCAGCGTGGTAATCGTGACCTCTGACGGCGCTAGCCCTGTCGCGGAAGGATTACCTGCTCCATTCGGAATCGCCAAAGGTGCTGATGGCGCGTTGTACGTATCCTTCGGTACCGCTTTCGTGCCTGGTACGGGCGGAGTGGTGAAGTTGAACATGTGAGCAGGTTGTGCGGTTGACCCGGACGCACACGCTCCGGCGCGTGCGTTTGGTATCTTTCAGCCTAAGGATAGTGGATATGAGCAAGGTTTTTATTTCAACGAATGGCGACAGACTGGCGCGGGCAGAATGCGGCCCGGACGGTCGTTGGACGGTCGAGTTTCTGCTCGAAGGTAAAAGCGTGCGCTGCCTCGCTGCCGACCCCTGCAACCCGACTATCGTCTATGCGGGGACACAGGGCAACGGGGTGCTTCGCTCTGAAGACCGGGGCAAAACGTGGCGGGCTGCCGGA
The DNA here is from genome assembly GCA_963772595.1 of uncultured Chloroflexia bacterium. GTDB lineage: Bacteria > Chloroflexota > Anaerolineae > Aggregatilineales > Phototrophicaceae > CAVYXZ01. The sequence goes on from CAVYXZ010000010.1 coordinate 115,646, forward strand.
ATGGAAGGGCAAATCGTGAAGTCCATCGCCATCTGTCGCGCCGATTCGAGGGTGATCTATGCCGGGACAAAGCCACCTGCTATCTATGTGACCCGCGACAGTGGGCAGACGTGGACGGAGCGAGAATCCTTCCGCAGGCTGCGACGCTGGTTCTGGTTCACGCCAGCCGAAGCTGGTGATCCCTATGTGATGGGGCTAGCCGTTTCCCCCACTGATCCCAATCTTGTGATTGCCGGAGTGGAGGTGGGCGGTACCTTCCGCAGTGCTGACGGTGGGCAGACCTGGCAGGGACATCTCAAAGGGACAAGTCGTGACTGTCACAGCCTGAGATTTCACCCGACCAATGGGAATTGGGTATACCAGGCAGGTGGCGGATGGCCCGCAGGGGTCAGTGCTGATGGCGGACTGACGTGGAAGCAACCGCTGCGAGGTCTAAGCTGGAGTTTGTACGGCATGGCTGTCGCCGCCGACCCGGCTGACCCGGATGTCTGGTATGTGTCGGCTGCACCCCATGCCGTCTTCCCGCAGCTCCACAAAATGCCGCGTGGTCATTGGGATGGCGAAGCCAACGCCTTTCTCTTTCGCAAACGCGGCGCTGGACGGTGGGAACGGTGGTCCGGGGGCCTGCCGCAGCCGCTTGATCATATGGCTTACGCTCTCGTGACGGACCCAGAATCGCCCGGACATCTGTATGCAGGATTGAGCAATGGCGATGTGTGGCACACGGCGGACTACGGCGATCATTGGGAACAGCTTCCGTTGAATCTGGGAAACATCTTTACGGCCATGATTAGGGTTTAATGAAAGGGATATGCGGCATGAGAACCCGGTTGATGTCGCTGAATGAAGCGGTCACCCTCAGCACCATTGCATTCCTCACGCTAATGGCGCGCCTGACCTTCCTGGACGCGCTGTATGTGCCGGAGTTTAGAACGATACTGCCGGAGAACCAGCCTGTGACCATCGCACTGACGATGCTGGTCTACATGATCCTGGTGGGCGGTTGGGTCTGGTCGCTGCTGGCTGCCGCGCGTGGCAGACAGGATTGGGCTGATCGTGTCCCTGCTCTTCAGCCTGTTGACGGCATTCGGTGGGGGTCTGTTGACGTTGACGGTCTTGTGTCCCAGCGGGTGCGCTGCCCCACCAGTCGGCAACATCATCGTATGGGCAAACCTCATCAGTGGATTGGCGGCGAGTCTCCGCGCTTGGCTTCCAGCTCACTCGCCGACAATCGAGCGTAGTTCAAAGCAAAATCAGGGGAGAGGCGCTATGAGCCAGTGGTTCACATCTCCATATCGAGTCCTCACAATCGCCGTCATCAGCGTTGTACTCACCGTGCTTGCGCTGCTGGTGGTCATCAGTGCACAAGGCGTGTCAGAGCGAACGATTGCTGCGAGCCTGCTGGTACTCACGTTCATGGTATTTGAGATCGGCGGCATCCTTTTCACCGGCAGAACCATGTTGAACTGGCCGATCAAAGATCGGGTTTCTCACATGCGGTGGGAGCGGGGCTTTGTCATCCTGCCGACCCTGCTAACGGTGCTGGGCTTGGTACTGCTGGCGGATTTACTTCGTGCTGCCGGAGATATGTTTCTGGCGCAGTTGGGCATGGCGACATATCTGTTCGGTGCAGTGCTTATAGTGTCCACCGAAACCAAATTCATCGACAACGGCGAATGGAATTACCCTCAGGTGGTGACTTTCGTCGTCCTGGCCCTGCTGGCGCAAGCCGCTTTTGGAGTGGCACTGTTGCAAACCGGACTGGTAGCGTCATGGGTGGGATGGGCGACCCTGATATGGAACCTCGGCTACTTGCTGATCATTCTGATTGTTCGCCCACGCGAAGTCTACTATCCGGCTATCCACTGCGTCGCGCCTCTCATCATCGGCATCGCGCTGGTGGTGACGGGCTGGGTTTAACTGAAGCGTTAGTTGATTTCAAGGAGCCTAACTATGGCATCCGCGTCTCTGAAACGAGTATTGCGCGATTGCAAACGGACTGCATGTTGCGACTTTATCGCCTGAGTGGTGGCAAGTTGGCAAACAATATAGGCAATTTACCTATACTGCTGATTACGACCTTTGGACGAAAATCGGGGAAGACCCCATACCGACCCGGTTGTCTATATCAAAGATGGTAAGGAATATCTGGTGTCGGCCTCAACGAGGTGGTGATGGATTGGCGCCCGGATGGTATTTCAATTTGAGGAACGAGCCGGAAGCGAAAATACAAATGAGGCAATCAGACTTTCAATGTCAACGCGACCGATAATCGACGGCGAAGAACGCCCGCGCTTGTATGAAAAGTTCAAAGCCGCCAGCAGTAATTTCGTCAAGTATGAAAAGAATACCAGTCGCATAATTCCGGTTATCACGTCTCACCCTCGAACAGCCAAACCGGGGGTAAGCAGTGCCAGTTCACCATCCATGATCGGTTCGTGATACCATAGGAACTGAAGCGTGAAATTCAATAGAATCGAAAGATACATGCCATGAGCGAGCAATTGCCCGACGGCTTGTCCTGGTCAATGGCGTTAGTTTCTATCATCCTGGTCACGATCGGACTGGTCTTCAGTATTCTCGCGCTGATCGCTGATGGTCATAGCTCCGACCTTCAGCCACCAGTTTTTCACGCCCGCGCTCACTATCGCTTACTGTGTGGTCGGCGCTCTGGTGGCATCGCAGCACCCCCGTAACCCAATCGGCTGGATGTTCTGCGCCACCGGTCTGCTGAGTGCGCTGAATATGCTGTCGGCAGGCTATGACTTATATGATCGGCTCGCCGGGCTGAACGGCACACTTCCGGGAGCGGCACTGGCTAGATGGCTCAATCTCTGGCTCTGGCTTCCCAATACACTGCTTCCGTTTACTTTTGTTCTGCTCCTGTTCCCTACAGGGCGGCTCCTGTCTGTCGCGCTGGCGTCCGATTGCATGGGCAGCCGGACTGGGCACGGCGTATTACCCTTGCCATCGCTTTCGATCCCGCGCCGCCCAGAGAGTTAGGGATAACAGGATCAAATCCATTTGGAATACCGGTGGCGCAGCGCCATGAATGCGCTTCTGACTGTTGCAGGGACCGCTCCTCATGTTTGGCATATTGGGATCAATCGCCTCGGTTGTTGTGCGCTTTCGGCGCGCTGCGGGGTAGAACGTGCGCAGGTCAAGTGGCTGGTATACGCCGGGGCTTTTGTGATTATAGGCAATCTGGTGGGTAGCATCCCGTGGTTTATCTGGCCTGACGACCCATTTTCGCTGGAATTTTCCATTGTCATGACCTCTGTCACGCTGAGCGGCATCGTCGTTGCCACCGGGGTCGCTATCCTTCGCTACCGGCTGTGGGACATCGACATCCTCATCAACCGCACGCTGGTCTACGGCTCGCTGAGCGCCCTTGTCGTTGTCCTCTATATGATCATCGTGGGTTCATTGGGAGTATTGCTTGAAGCCAGGGGCAGTTTGCCATTTCCCTCGTTCGGAACCGGCATCGTCGCCATGTCTTTTCGAGCCCTGCGGGAGCGTCTGCAGCGCCGTGTAAACCGTCTGATGTACGGTGAGCGCGACGATCCCTACGCTGTGTTGGGTCATCTCTCAGAACGGCTTGAAGTCGTGGTTGCCTCACAGTCGGTGCTCCCGACGATTGTGGAAACCGTCGTCGAGGCGTTCAAGCTTCCCTACGCGGCAATTACGCTGAAGGAAGGCGACGGCTTCGTGACGGCAGCGGAATACACGCGCATTTCGATGTCAGAGCGCATATCTGTCAGTGAGATGGAAACTTTGCCACTGGTTTATCAGACAGAAACCATTGGGCAGTTGATCCTTGCGCCGCGTGCGCCTGGCGAGTCGTTTTCTCAGACTGATCTGCGGTTGCTGGAGACTATTGCGCGTCAGGCCGGTGTTGCAGCTTACAACGTCCGTCTGTCTCAGGATTTGCAGTGGTCGCGTGAGCGACTGGTAACAACCCGCGAAGAAGAGCGCCGCCGCCTGCGCCGCGACCTGCATGATGGTCTCGGCCCGGTGCTGGCTTCCATGTCGTTCAAGCTGGATGCGGTCTATAATCTGGCGGATCGTGATCCGAGCGCCGTCCAGAAGATGGCGACCGAGTTGAAAACCCAGGTGCAAGGCGCGCTGGCAGACATCCGGCGCATTGCCTATGATCTGCGTCCGCCCGCCCTGGATGAACTTGGACTGGTCGGCGCGTTAAAGGAGCATGTTGCCGCAAACAATCAGGCCCAGGGACTTCAAATCACCCTGGAAGCTCCCGAAAGTCCGCCACCGCTGCCTGCCGCTGTTGAAGTGGCGGCCTACCGCATCGCGCTCGAAGCGCTGACCAATGTCAGCCGTCATGCCTGGGCAAAACATTGTTGTGTCCGGCTTTCGCTCCTGGGTGACTTATATTTGGAAGTGACTGACGATGGACGTGGGCTACCTGACAAGGCTATTCGAGCAGGCGTGGGATTGACCTCAATGCGTGAGCGTGCCGAGGAATTGGGTGGGACGTGCAGGGCTGAAGCGCTGGCGCAGGGCGGGACTAGGCGTGATGGCCCATCTACCTTTATCATCTATCTATTCCGCCGTTAGCCGAGGTGTCTCAAATGGAAACAATCCGAGTCCTGATTGCCGATGACCACACCCTGTTTCGAGACGGCCTGCGGGCGCTGCTGGCCTCCGATCTCGGATGTTGAGGTGGTGGGCGAGGCTTCCAGCGGCAAAGAAGCATTGAGGCTGTCCGTCGAACACCAGCCTGACGTGATTCTGATGGATATTCAAATGCCGGATCTCAATGGCATTGAGGCGACGCGCCAGATTCTGCGAGTCAGCCCGCATGTCGGCATCATTATGCTGACCATGTTCCAGGATGACGACTCGGTCTTTGCGGTTATGCGAGCCGGCGCACGCGGCTACGTTTTGAAGGGTGCTGACCAGGCGGTGCTGCTGCGGGCGGTGCGGGCGGTAGCGAATGGCGAATCATTGTTCAGCCCTGAAATCGCGGCACGCTTGATGCAGTTTTTTGCCAATCTTGAGCCTGCATCACGCCCAGAGCTTTTCCCGGAACTGACGGCAGCGCGAGCGAGAAATCCTGTCCTTTATTGCCGACGGGCGGACGAATGCTGAAATCGCCGAAAAACTGGTCATCAGCATGAAAACGGTCCGCAACCACGTCTCCAATATCTTCAGCAAATTGCAGGTTGCTGATCGCGCACAGGCCGCTATTCGCGCACGAGAAGCGGGGTTAGGTGGGCCATCTACGGCGACTACTGACAGTGGCTTAAGAGAGTAAGTCAGTATTGGTCTAGCTCCAGTTTTTTAGAGTAACAATCACTCATGCGGCACGGCTGATCGGGCGGGCATAGTCGATACCCGAACGCTATCCACATATGTTGCACGAACAGGATCATTGCATACCAGATTGAGGGTTTTCGAAGGAGCTGTTTGGTCACACGCTCAACTCGCCGCGCGGGCAATCTCCTGAGCTTTGGCGTGGACTTCAGGGGGATTGATAAAGAATTCGCCCCAAGTCGGCACGTTCCTCAAACATCCTCAATCGGATTCAAGTACGCGGGTTCGACCCTCCAATGATCCCGCACTGGCTACGAATCAAAAACCCCCTTGATTTGCAGGGGATTTGACCATTCGGGAGCGACGGGTATCGATCCCTCTCTGGGAGCGTGATTAGGGTAAGGTAGCCCTATCGATTTGCATCCGAATGGCTGCACAGCAGCACTAAGATATTAGTCTGTTGTAGATGCAGCTTGATTGCTGCCCCCGCCTGCCTAAACTCAACCACCTCCATACTGGGGCAAGCTCATGTCGGGTCGCCAGTGCGGATGTGTGCAAAGTCTACTCAGGTGTCACATATGCCGCAGTGATGCCACCATCCACCAGGAAATTCGTGCCGGTCACGAACGAGGATTCGTCCGACGCCAGATACAAGGCAGCGTAGGCAATCTCCTCTGCTTCGCCAAAACGTCCCATTGGAATATGCACCAGACGCCGCTGCCGTTTCTCCTCCGTGTCCAGATATTTCATCAGCAGTTCTGTGCGCAGCGGCCCAGGACATAACGCGTTGACACGAATCCCCTCCCGCGCATGGATCGTCGCCAGCTCGCGTGTCATTGCCAGCACGGCCCCCTTGCTCGCGGTATAGGCCAGCTGCGGTGTTGCCGCACCCAGCGACGCGACAAACGATGCGGTATTGATGATGCTCCCACCGCCAGCACGGCGCAGGGCTGGGATGCCATACTTGCAGCCCAGGAACACCCCCTTGACGTTGACCTGCATCGTCAGATCCCAAACCACTTCGCTGGTATGCATCGCATCATCGTCATCAGCATGACTGATGCCCGCATTGTTGAACAGAATGTGCAGCGCGCCAAAACTGTCTTCGGCAGCCTGTATCATGGTCTGGCAGTCGTCCGCGCTGGCGACATCCGCATGAACAAAGCGTGCGGTCCCACCCTGATCCTTGATTTCCCTTACCGTGTTCTCACCGCCAGTGTCATTGATGTCAACTACGACCACCGACGCCCCCTCTTTGGCGAATAGCAGTGCAGTCTGATACCCGATGCCACTGCCAGCGCCGGTAATCAACGCAACCTTGTCCTTCAACCGCATGATCCAACTCCTCTGTTGTCGCTCAGGATCAAATCCTCTCGAAGTAACGCGCGCGCTCCCAGTCAGTAACCGACCGCTGAAAGGCCTTGACTTCGCTACGGAAGAAATGCGAATAATGCTCGACTACATCCGCACCAAAGGCCTGCTTGGCGAATGCACTCTTCGAGAAGAGGTCGACTGCATGTTCCAGCGTATAGGGCACGCGCGGCAGTTCCTGGGCCATGTAGACATCCCCTTGAAACATTGGCGGCGGCTCAATACGCTTTGCAATGCCATCCAGGCCCGATGCCAGGGCCGCCGCATAGGCCAGATACGGATTACAGTCTGCGCCAGGAATACGGCACTCAACACGCAGGCTGTTCCCCGCACCCAGTACCCGGAAGCCCGCTGTACGATTATCAAAGCTCCAGGCGATGCGCGTTGGTGCCCAGGAAAAGTCCATATAGCGCTTGTAGGAATTCACCGTCGGCGCATAGAATACCATCAGTTCCTGTGTGTGTGCTATCCAGCCACCCAGAAACCAGCGGAATACGTCGGATACCTGAAGCGGTCCCAACTGCTCGTCGCCGACAAAGGCATTCTGCCCATCCTTCCACAAGCTCAGGTGCAGGTGACTGCTGGAACCCGCTATGGGGTCCGTATTGGGCTTCGCCATAAAGGTCACGCTGAAGCCCAGGCCGTCGGCAAGCTCTTTGAGACACTGCTTAAAAACAATATGACGATCCGCCATTGTCAGGCTGTCGGCATAGCGGACGTTGAGTTCATGCTGTCCAGCGCCCCACTCCCCTTTGGAATTTTCCACAGGTATACCCGAGTGCTTCAAATGATGGCGGGCCTGAGCCGTGAACTTCTCTTCGCGCGCACCCTGAAGCAGGTGATAATCCTCAATATACCAGCCCATCGGCTTCAGGCGGCGATAGTCCTTCTGGGCGGCAGACCGATAGGAATCTTCAAAAACGTAGTACTCGATTTCCGATGCCGACATCGCATCGTAACCCATCTGACCCGCCTGCTCGATCTGGCGACGCAGCAGTGTGCGCGGGGCCACCGCCGCAGGCTGATGGCTGTGCGCCTCAACCACATCACACAGAACGAGCGCCGTCTTGTCGAGCCAACTTGCCACCCGCAGCGTCGAATAATCCGGCACGAGATGGAAGTCGCCAAAGCCGCGCTCCCAGTTTGCGAAGCTGTAACCCGGAACAGGCTCCATTTCCATATCTGTTGTGAGCAGATAATCACAGCCGTGTGTGCCATGTGACGCAGTGTCTTCCACAAAAAACTCTGCGTCAAAGCGTTTGCCCAGGAGCCGCCCATAGAGATCGGTGAAGCCCATCACAATGGTGTCGATGTCACCGCTGTCAACACGCTCAGCGAGTTCGGATCGGGTCAGCATACCGCGTACTTTCATCAGAATCCTCCAAAATGCCAGGGCTATGCTTGATAACCCGAGCCTTCGAACAGCCGTTAACCAAAACGCATACTGCGGCCAGACCACGACTATCATCTACGACTTGTAATTTCTTTAAGACCATGTTAAATATAAGCGAGCAATCCATAACAGACAACTCATCATTCCAGATAGATAGCCAGCGCAACTTTACAATCGCTTCTGCAGAACATCGAGCGCTTGGGCATTCGATTATTGACCTTAGTAGTTCCTGTCCATCGGTGCAGTTAGCGTTGTGAGATTATTTATTAGAGATACTTTTGGACTGGTTTATGACTCAGACAATAGACAGCAAGCCAACAGGTTTAGCGGCGTTTTTCAAACAACTGACACGAAAGAAAGTCATGAGCGCGCTAGAGGGCTATGCGTACATTGCGCCCACGCTTATCGTCCTCACAATTTTCGTGTTCATCCCGATTGTGTCCTCATTTCAAATCAGCCTGACGCGCGTTGCGCCCTTCGGCAACGCGACCCGCGATGTGGGCCTGGAAAACTACATCAATCTGCTGACCGACCCACGCTATCATGACGTCATCAGGATTACCTTGCTGTTTGCACTCGGAACGGTACCGACAGGCATCGTGATCTCTCTGGTGCTGGCTATCGCCCTTTCCTACCCACTGAAGCATCTGAGCTGGTTTTACCGTTTGCTGATCTTTGTGCCGATTGTCATGAGTTCTGCCGTAACAGGGGTATTGTTCCGCTGGATCTACCACCCGGTCGTGGGCTACTACAATTACGCCCTGTCCTTGATTGGGATTGAAGGGCCAAACTGGCTCAACGATGCGAATTGGGCACTCATCAGCGTGATCATTGCGGTGGTATGGCGGCAACTTGGCTTCAATACCATTATTGCGCTCGCCGGCGTTCAAAACATTGACAACGTCTACTATGAAGCGGCTAAAGTGGATGGAGCCAACCTCTGGCGGCGTATTCGTCATATCACCCTTCCCTTGCTTTCGCCTACGCTGTTTTTCCTGATGGTCATCAATATTATCAACAGTCTTCAGGTTTTCGGTGAAATCGACGTTCTGACGCAAGGCAGTCGCCCAACACGAACGATGCTCTATAACATCTACTACGACGCCTTCAAAGGCACCCCCTTGCGTGGCACAGCCTCCGCACAGGCCTATCTGCTCTTCCTGCTTATCCTGGTATTGTCGTTTATTCAATTCCGCGTTGTCGGTAGAAGGGTGCATTACGGATGACGGTGGTACAGGAACAATCGCTTACTACACGGGAAGAGCGGTCCGGGCTGCGAAGCAGATCAACAGATATCACAATGCATGTTTTTCTGCTGCTCGCCGGGCTTATCATCTCCGCGCCGATCTGGATCGCCATATTCAGCAGCTTCAAACTGCCCCAGGACATGATTCGATATCCGCCGACCCTGCTGCCTGACGTGTGGTCCTTTGAAAACTACGTCACGGCCTGGACGACCCAGCCCTTGCTACGTTACTTTCTCAACAGTGTGATCCAGACGGGGATTATCGTGGTGTCGCAGGTGATCTTGAGTGTTCTGGCTGCTTATGCCTTTGCGATTCTCGATTTTCCTGGGCGGAATGTGCTGTTCTACGTCATTCTGGGTAGCTTGATGGTGCCGTTTCAACTGACGTTCATTCCGAACTTCGTCCTGGTCAGCAGATGGGGACTCGCGAACACCTATGCTGGGCTGACCATCCCCTTTCTTGCCAGTGCCTTCGGCGTGTTCATGCTGCGCCAGTTTTTCCTAACGCTGCCACGCGAACTTTATGAGGCATCCAAGGTCGATGGCGCATCGAGCTGGCGATACCTGTGGCAGGTGGTGGTCCCTCTCAGCAAAGGCTCTATCAGTGCCTTTACGACCTTCGCCTTTCTGAGCGCATGGAGCCAGTATCTCTGGCCGCTGGTTATCACCAACGATACCGACATGCGGACCATACAAATCGGCATTCGATTCTTCTTGTTTGACCAGGAGCGTGGCGCTGATTGGGGGGCGATCATGGCGGGCGCGGTCATTGCGCTGCTGCCGACGCTTATCCTGTTCCTGGTGGCGCAGCGCCAGCTTGTAAAAGGCATCGCGACGACCGGGTTAAAGGGCTAGGACAAGTTTTGGCTTTGATACGGGCACACACCACCCGTTTGAGGCAAGCTGATCTCACGTCAGCTAAATAGAGTTTTTCTGTTCATTTAGGAGGAACTATGTTAAAGCACACTTTCTTTACCGTCCGAATAATCACTTTACTGGTACTGATGGTCGCCCTGTCCGGGATATCCAGGGCACAGGAGCCGATCACGCTGGAATTCTGGCACGCGATGAGCGGTAACCTGGGCGAACTGGTCGATGAACTGGTCGCACGTTTCAACGATTCCCAGGATGCAATCGTCGTGAATGCCACCTTCCAGGGCACTTACGATGACACGTACAACGCGCTGCTGGCGGCACTTGAGACTGATACGCTGCCCAACGTGACCCAGAACTTTGACATCGCGTCGCAGACCATGTTCGACTTCCCGAAGCTCCTCCCTGCCTACAGCGTTATGGAGCCTGACTACGACACCAGCGCCTTTATTCCAGCCGTGCGCGACTACTACTCAGACGAAAACGGTCTGGTCGCACTGGCCTTTAACAGCAGCACACCGCTTGTCTATGCCAATGCGGATATGCTTGCTGCCGCAGGCATTGATGAGCTGCCGCGGGACTGGAATTTCACGGATTTCAAGGCGATTTGCGACAAGATCAAGGCTGCAAACGACGTTGAATACTGTGTGACTCTCGGTCAAGTCGGCTGGTATTTTGAGCAGATCCTCGCCAACAGCGGCGGGCTGTACTACGACAACAATAATGGACGTACTGGGCGCGCAACCGAGGTCATGTTTAATCAGGGACAGGGCGTCGAAGTCTTTCAGTTCCTGACGAGCCTGTACCAGGAAGGCTATGCGCCGAACCTGGGCAACACCTGGACCGATACCGATTCAACCTTCCAGGCCGGTCAATCCGCATTGATCTTTGACAGCACCTCGGATGTCGCGATCATCAACAACTCGGATTTCCCGGTGACGACAGGGTTCATCCCGCACAGTGACAGCAGTGAACGAAACGGTGTGATGATCGGCGGCGCTGCGCTGTGGCTCATCGACAGCGGTGATGCCGCAGAAAACGCCGCTGCCTGGCAGTTCATGAAGTTCATGGCGGAACCAGCGCAGCAAGTCACCTGGCACATGGGGTCCGGTTATTTCCCAGTGCTCACCTCCGTTCAGGAGAGTGACCAAATCCAGGCCTTCTGGGCCGAGCATCCCAACTTCGTCACTGCGGTAGACCAGTTGGCCTCGACCAAAACGGTTCTCGATGATGGCAGCACCAACTATGCCGTACTCGGTGGGCGTGCGGGTCCGTTCCCAGCCATTCGCCGCATTATCGTTGATGCCTATGGCCGCGTGCTGGATGATGGCCTGACGCCTCAGGAAGCCCTGGATGAAGCTGCGGATCTGGCAAACGACGAGCTTGCCAACTACAACGCCTTTTTCAGTTAGTCAGGTATCCGACTGTCAGTTATCGTCTTGCCTGGGGCTGTGATGTGTCACGGCCCCAGCGCTGTGGACGACTAGCAAGGACCGCATCCTTTCCTCGTTCGCCTGTGTCGTCCACTAACGCACATTCGAGACTAAGGGAGATAAGCTCATGCTTAAGCGTCTGCCGAGCATACTGGTCTTATTGATGGCTTTGAGTACTGGCGTTCTCGCCCAGACAGCCAATCCCCCGACTATCACGGTCGTCGCTGAAGGCCTGTATAACCCCCTGGGCCTGGCGCATCTCCCAAATGGCAATCTTCTTATCGCCGAAGAAGGGACCGGCAAGAATGACCTGAGCGCAGGTGTTAGCATGATGCTGCCGGATGGCACCATCGGGCGGTTGGTATCGACCCTGCCAAGCAGTCGGGACTCTGGCGACCTCTCCGGTGTGCCACTGGTTTCCGTTTCGCCAGACGAATCGACAATCTACATTGGCAACTTCAATGCGCAGCATCTCTGGACGCTGCCTGCCGCAGATGCGGATACGCTTCCCCAGATGCCCTACACGCCCGATGATTTGGGCACGACGATGGAGCAACTCAACAATGTATTACTCGTTAACCCCTTCGATATGACCTTTGATGACAAGGGCATCCCGGTTGTGACGGATGCGTCCGGGAACGGCGTTGCCAAAGCTACTGAAACCGGCACCACGCGATTCTTCCATCGCTTTGATGTACTTACGGACCCGCTCAACGCACAAATGACAATTCAGGCGGTTCCCACTGGAATCACGCGCGTACAGAACAGGTACTACGTCACCTTGTTTGGCGGTTGTCCCTACCCTGCCAACAGTGGAGAACTGGTCGCCATCGACGAAAACCGCAATCAAGAGACGATTATCAACAACCTGAACATGCCGATTGACGTTGCAGTGGGACCGGATGGAACGATCTGGGTACTGGAATTTGCGACCTTCACACCGGATGCCTCGTGCTTCAGCGGCATGGGGTATCGCTCTCATACCGGACGCCTGAGTCGCATTGAAAACGGCCAGCTTGTTCCGGTGATCGACAACCTGAATTTTCCGGGCGCAGTGCTGCCCCTGCCCGACGGCAGCCTGTATGTCAGCGAAGTGTTCGCAGGGCGCATCCTCCATGTGAGTTTCGGCGAAACGGCTGCATCAGACACAGAAATTCCCCTTGTTGAGCCGGGTGAGCCGCATTATACACACATTGCAGATCAGGATCTGGCGCTCAGGGCAGTCATCAACGCGAACAACCTGCACGCCAATCCAGGAAGTGAACGGGCAAAACCTGATCCCCAGCTCGCGGCATTGGGCCGTGACCTCTTTTTTGACCCGATCATGTCGGGAGATAAGAATATCGCCTGCGCGGCCTGCCACCACCCTGCCCTCGCGGGGGGCGATGCACGGGTGCTGCCAATTGGTACCGGCGGCATGGGCCTTTCCGAGGCACGTTCGTACATGCAGATGATCAGCCTCAGTAACGATCATCTTGGCTTCGCCCATGGCGAGATTGCGAATCCGTTTATTGGGCAGTTGGTGCCACGCAACAGCCCGACCATCGTCAACAGCGCCTTGCTCCCCGTGCAGTTCTGGGACGGGCGTGTCCAGAGTTACGCGCTTGGGCAGCAGGTGAATACTCAGGAACAAGGGGTCAACAAGCTGCAAATGACGGATGCCCTGGCGGCGCAGGCGCTCTTTCCGATTACTTCGACCGCCGAGATGGCGGGCGCCACTTTTGGAGGCGAACCGCCGCGCTTCATTCGCTACCGGCTGATAGAGCGTCTGCTGGGTGTTCCAGACTATCTCGCGCGCTTCAAATCGATATACGGCACCAACAATATCGAACCGGTACAGGTCGTGAACGCAATCTCGGCTTTTGAGCAGGAATTCATCTATACGTCGTCGCCCTGGGATGACTATGTTGCGGGCGACACGACCGCACTCACCGATCAACAGAAACGCGGAGCTTTGCTGTTCTATGGTGCCCTCAATCCTGATGTCAACTGCGCAAGCTGCCACAGCGGGGATTTGTTCACGGACTTCAACTACTATAATCTGTTGGTCCCCCAGATTGGCCCAGGCAAAGGCAACGGCCTCTCACACCGGGAGGACTTCGGACGCGCCAACGTCACCTTTGATTACCGTGACCAATACGCCTTCCGAACGCCACCACTGCGCAATGTGAGCCTGACGGCTCCTTATTTTCACAGCGGCGCTTACGATACCCTGGAGGATGTTATCTGGCATCATGCCAACATCGTGAACAGCGCGGAAAACTATGATCCGGCCAGCAACCTGCCGCCCGCGTACTACAGCAGCGTGCTGCCATTTGACTGGGCGCGCCAGGGACACTCCGCTGCGCCACAGCTGATGAAGGGCCTGCCGCTGAGCCAGCAAGACGTGCAGGATCTGGTCGCCTTTCTCGAGTCGCTTACAGATCCCGCAGCGGCCAACCTGGACTCGTTCATTCCGTCGGATGTACCTAGCGGTCTGCCGCTTGATCCGCTGCCAACACCAGCACCGGTAATGGCGCAACACAGTGTCCAACAGGCAAGTGTGGCGGTTGACAGTGCAGATTCACTCGCGTCAACCTGGCACTTCGCCAATGTTGCAGCAGAGGTTGGCATATCGTTCAAACAAGGCGCTTTTGCGACCGACATCTTCGCGGATCCGGTGGCGATGATGGGGGCTGGCCTGTGTTGGATTGACTATGACAGAAACGGTTGGCTCGATCTCTATCTAATCAACAGTTATGCTGAGGAAGAGGTCGGCTACTGGGCTGAGCATGGCGGTCTTCCGCATAACACCTTGTATCGAAATGACAATGGAACGTTTGTCGATGTGAGCGGCTCAACGCATACGGACCTGTCGCTACGCGGCAATGGCTGTGTCGTGGCGGATTTCAACGATGACGGCTGGGATGATATTTTTGTTACAGCCGATGGCCCCAATGCCCTGCTGATGAACAACGGCGATGGCACCTTCACCGAAGCGGCAGCGGCGGCTGGCATTGATGCACCCGACTGGAACACTGCGGCTGCCGTTACGGATCTGAATGGCGATGGCTGGTTAGATCTATTTGTGGGCAGCTACATTGATCTCGACAATAAGATTCCCAACCCGATTGGCGCGTTCCCACAGGACTATTGGGGCATCCAGGATCACCTCTATCTTAACAATGGCGCAAACGATACTGGAACCATCACATTCTCGGAAGTCACGCGCGACGTGGGTCTGTTGACGGATGAACGCACCCTGGGCGCGATATTCTCAGATCTGGACAATGATGGCGATCCAGACCTGTATCTCGCCAATGACGGCCAACCCAACCGCCTGTACCAATATGAACCCGCAGATAACAAGTATGGATTCCACTTTGTCGATACCTACGAGACCTCTGGCGTCAATGACCGGGGCAGCGGTATGGGCGTCACCAGCGGGGACTGGACCGGGGATGGCTGGTTCGACCTGATGGTCACAAACTGGGATAAGGAACTGAATGCTATTTATCGCAACGAGAGTCCTGATGCCGGTTACATGAGCTTTATTTACAGCACCTATCGCATCGGTATGGTCGGCCTGGGCAACAACATGACTGGCTGGGGCGTCCGATTTGCCGATTTTGACCAGGATACCGACCTGGACCTGCTCACTGTCAATGGCAGGGTGCCGGTGACGAACTTTGCCGCAGACGCTGAATACATACGCCTGTATGGCAACCGGATGGTCGAGGGCTTCCCCGGTCAATTCCGTGAATGGACACGCAACGTCGGGTTAGAGGACGTCGGGACCTTGATGGCGCGCGGGAGTGCGGTTGCCGATTTCGACAATGATGGCGACCTGGACATTGCTATAAACTCCATCGGCGGTCAGGCGGTCATCTTGCGAAACATCGCGCCAGCGGGTAACTGGTTGACGGTTGATCTGGGCCAGGTTAAGCCGGGAACCAGGGCTGAAGTTACGCTGGCAGATGGCAGGATACTTCAGCGAGAGGTGCTCACAGGAAGCAGCTACCTCGCTTCCGAAGACCCCAGGATTCATTTCGGCTTAGGTGAAAGCGATCACATAGCAGACCTGACACTAATCTTTCCGGATGGACAGACGCTGCACTATGGTGAGGAATCGGCCAACCAGATCATAGAAGCTTACCAACATGAGTGAGTACAGTATCCGGCAAGCCCTTGAGAAAGGACCTCCAGTTCTTTCGGCCTGGCTTTCTTAAGCAGATTGCCAATCTGCTCCAACGCGCTGGCAGCGTTCAGTCGTGACAATCAAGTTTCGGCGTGTGGATTGTGCGGCATGACCATCTCCCATCGGCTGACACAAGCAGGCCGGCCTGCCGTTACGCCTGACCCGTGACAATAGGCCCTTCCTGTTTAGGCGCGCGGTGCCGCATCATCTCTATCTTTTCCATCATCTGCATCTTGGCTAGAGGCATGGGCGGGAAGTCGAATAACTCACTGCGCACCCACTGGGGAGCGCACAGCTTGCCCCACAGGATAACTAGCGGCATTCGATAAGCCGGCGTGAAGTCACCGTGATGCACGTCGGCTTTGCCCCATGCATAAGCGTGATGCGGTAGCCAATCACAGTTTTGCAGCGCTTTCAGCATCGGTTCCCAGTCGTGCGCCGTAGGGGTTGAGTGCAGCCGTCATCGGTTGTCCGTCTGATGCGCAAGGCAGGGCTGCGGATCAAATCACGCCGTCCCTACAAAGTCACCACCCGGCGCAATCCGCGCGGATCGGCCCAACCAGAAGTGAGTGGCGGATATCACCTACATTGCCACCGATCAGGACCTGCTGTACCTGGCGACAGCGATGGACCTCTTCTCGCGCAAGATCGTCGGTTGGTCGATGCAGCCGCGCATGGCCTTAGGCCGCCGTCGCCCAACGGCTGAATTGCTGCACCACTCGGACCAGGGCGGACAGTATACCGGCGACGATTCCGCATTGGGCTATCTCAGTCCAGAAGCATTCGAACGACGCTATGCTTGTGACAATATCACTGTCCACTAAATCAGAGCCAGTTCACGAAGTATTGTTACATATTCCTGGTCAGGCAGTTCATTACCTCAGCATCAGTTTGAGTTGAATGGTGTACCAGCTATTCCATACTGATCATACGTACACCTTCCAGATCCAGTTCGCGGGCATGATGACAGGCAGCATAATGCTGCTCTTTCAGCTGTTCCAGTGCTGGTTCTTCGGCTACGCATTTCTCATCGGCGTAACGGCAGCGCGGATGAAAGTAACAGCCGCTGGGTGGGTTCGATGGATCGGCGACCTCCCCGGTCAGGCGGATACGTTTGCCCTTTTTGCGATGGCGAGGGTTCGAGATCGGCACTGCCGACATCAGTGCTTCGGTGTAGGGGTGCAGAGGATCAACATACAAATCCATGCCCGCCGCGACTTCGGCCACCTTGCCAACATACATCACCACCACCCGATCACAGATATGGCGGATCACGCTGAGATCGTGAGCGATAAACAGATAGGTCAGGTCGAAGTCTTCCTTGAGTTCTTCCATCAAGTTGAGAATCTGCGCCCGCACCGACACATCCAGTGCCGAGACAGCTTCGTCGGCCACAATCAGGCGCGGGCTCGTCACCAAGGCCCGTGCAATGACGATCCGCTGACGTTCGCCGCCGCTAAAAGCGTGCGGATAGCGCAGCATATACTCTGGTCGCAGCCCTACACGCCGCAGCAAATAGGCGACCCGATCTTCCATCTCGGATTCTGATCCCATTTTGTTGGCTCGCAGCGCCTCACTGACGTTTTCAAACACCGTCATCCGGGGATTGAGCGAGGAGTACGGGTCCTGGAAAATCATGCGGATGTCTTTGCGATAGGGCAGAAGCTCACTTCTCTCCAGGAGCGTGAGATCGACCACCTGGCCGTTGGCGTTGCGATACAGTATCTGTCCATCGGTGGGTTGATAAGCGCGGACAATACAGCGGCCCGTCGTTGACTTGCCACAGCCACTTTCACCGACCAATCCCAGAATTTCACCCTGCCGAATCTCAAAACTGACATCATCGACGGCTTTGGTATGGCCTACAACGCGTGAGACCAGGCCAGCCGTAATGGGAAAGTGCATCTTCAAATGACTCACTTCCAGCAGGTTATTATCGTCTCTCATCGACAATGGCGCACTGCCATTTACAGCGGTGGTTCGCGTCGGGTCAACCATCGGATGCGACCTCCTGAATATCTTCATAAAGCAGGCAGCGGACGACATGATTCTCGGCTATCTGCTTGGTGCTGGGTTCGATGTGTACGCAGGATTCGAAACGCTCCGGGCAGCGGGGATGAAACTGGCAGCCCTCTGGGCGACGAAACGGGCTGGGTACCATGCCCTTGATCGGATCGAGGTCGTCACGCTGCATTTCAATCTTGGGGATTGAGTGCAGGAGCGCGCGCGTGTAAGGGTGCTTTGGCTCGTTAAACACGGTATCAACGTCCGACAGTTCAACGATCTTGCCCAGGTACATCACGGCCACAGCATCAGCGATCTCGGCCACTACCCCCAGATCGTGGGTGATGAACAACAACGCCATACCGTATTTTTCCTGAAGCTCCAGCATCAAGTCGAGAATCTGGGCCTGGGTGGTCACATCCAGGGCAGTGGTTGGCTCGTCGGCGATCAATAACTGCGGGCTGCACGACAAAGCCATTGCAATCATGACCCGCTGGCGCATACCGCCGCTCAGACGAAACGGATACTCGTCAATCAGGCGCTCTGGCCTGGGGATGCTCACCTGCCGCAGCATCTCGATGGCCCGATTGCGCGCTTCCACTTCAGAGACTTCCTCATGCACCTGGATGGCCTCGGTGATCTGGTTACCGACCGTATGCATCATACTTAGCGAGGACATCGGCTCCTGAAAGATCATCGAAATCTCCTGGCCGCGTATCTGCCGGATCGCATCACCTTTCGGGTTCAGCGTGGCAAGGTCGATGGTCTCGATTGCGCCACTGCTGCGCTTCTGGTGGTACAGCATCTGACCAGAGACCAACCTGCCGGGGCTGCGTATAATTTGCAGAAAGGCACGACTGGTGACACTTTTACCGCAGCCGCTCTCTCCCACCAGACACGTCGTCTTGCCCCGTTCGATGGTGAGGTCTACCCCGTCCACCGCTTTGACCACCCCTTCATCAGTGAAGAAGTGGATTTTCAGATCTTTTACTTCCAACAATGGATCAGTCATCGGATACCTGCCAGTCTAGTACGGGTCGGCGGCATCACGCAGACCGTCACCGAAAAAGTTGAACGCCAGCACCACGATAATCACTGCAAAGGCAGGATACAGCAGCCAGGGATGCGTTGCAATCACGGCGACACGCTGCGCCTGTGTGAGCATCACGCCCCAGCTGACAGCCGGTTCACGCAGTCCGAGGCCGAGGAAGCTGAGCGCGGTCTCGGCGAGGATCATGCCAGGAATGGCTAACGTCAAAGAGGCGATAATGTGACTGTAAAATGAAGGCAGCATGTGCCTCAAGATCAAGCGCCGCCGCCTTACGCCGTCCAGTTGCGCCGCCAGGACAAAATCCTCTTCGCGCAGCGACAGGAACTTACTTCGTATGACACGGGCTAAGCCAGTCCATGTACGCAAGTTAATGATGATCGTGATAATAAAGTAAACTCGGACAATCGGCCAATCTATCGGCACGACCGACGCAATCGCAATAAGTAAGGGCAGGTCAGGCACAGAGTTGACCATCTCGATGATACGCTGGATGATATTATCGACAGTTCCACCTAACAGACCCGAAATACCCCCCAGGATGATCCCGATGGTCGTACTGAGTGCCACGCCGACCAGACCGATACTCAGTGAGATCCGGCTGGCAAAGATCATACGGCTGAAGACATCATGGCCTGTTTCGTCGCCACCCATTAAATAGAATGGATCCTCGGCATTGACCGGCCCAAAGAGATGAATGTCTGATTCGATCAATCCCCATAATTTGTACGGTTCGCCTTTTACGAACAAGCCGATAGGGATAATCGTCTCCTCATCAAGCGTAAATAACTTCTTGAAAGAAACGGGATCGCGTTCAAACTTGTAGCCGTAAACATAAGGTTCGAATCTGCCATCGTGGAGCAGATGGAGTGTCTGCGGCGGCGCATGGACATACTCGGCGATATAGAATCCTGAGGTATTCGGCGCGACGAAATCAGCAAACAGCGCCACCAGATAGAACATGATAATGACGACGGCACTGATCATAGCCAGACGATGTTTGCGGAATTTCCACCACATCAACTGCCATTGCGAGGCCATTTCCACTTTGATCTCTTCAGAATCCTCATGGATGTCATCGCCAGGAAGAACCATGTCTGTTTCAGTTGTGATTACGCTCATAACATAAACTCCAGCAATTCCGATTACTCTAGCCGGATGCGCGGATCAAGCCAGGCCAGTGCCAGATCAGAAATAAACGTGCCGATAACGGTCAACACACTCAGGACCAGAATAAAGCCAGAGGCAACATACATGTCCTGATTCAACAAGGCGTTGAAGAGAACGGGACCCGCTGTGGGTAAGTTCAGCACAATTGAAACAATCACCTCACCCGCAACCAGTTGCGGCAGCACCCAACCAATGGTGCTGATGAAGGGATTGAGTGCATGGCGCACCGGGTACTTCCACAGCAAGCGCCGTTCCTGAACACCTTTCGCACGCGCCGTATCTACGTACGGTTTGTTGAGTTCGTCGAGCAGATTAGCCCGCATCGTGCGGATCAGGCCGGCAGTCCCGGCAGTGCCCAGGATGAGGATAGGTATCCACAAATGCTTCAACAAGTCAAGGAACTTATCAATGCTCCAGGGAGCATTGGAATATTCCTGCGAAAACAAGCCCAACAGCGCCTGTCCCATATATCTATAGCTGATGTACATCAACAGCAGTGCCAGCAGGAAATTGGGGATGGCGAGGCCGATGAAACCCAAAAAGGTGGCGAGATGATCGCCGAGTGTATATTTGTTGACCGCCGAGTAGACGCCAACCGGCAGTGCGACAATCCAGATAAACAGCACCGAACCCAAAGAGATCGCCATACTCAAAGGAAGACGCTCGGCGATGATCTGGCCCGCGTCGCGCTGGTAGGTAAACGAGTAGCCGAAATCCCCCTCCAGAAAAATGTTGCGCATCCACTTGAAGTACTGCACATACAGGGGTTGATCAAGACCATATTGCGCGCGAATCTGGGCAATGACCTCGACCGGCACTTCGTCAGCGCCCTGAGCGACCATCCGGTTTACAAGGTCGGATACATAATCACCGGGCGGGAGTTGAATCACAATAAAGGATACCAGGGTGACGATCCACACCGTGAAAATCATATACGCAAAACGCTTGGCAATAAATCGCTTCATAATTTGCCCCTGTAACAAGCCCTAGTCGAACGATCTATTTAGTTTATATGGAACTTGCTGGATGCAAAGTTGCCCCGGCACGAGACCGGGGCAAGCCTAGCCGATTACAATTACGACGTGAGATACCACTGTTCCGGACGAATGATCTTCTCGATACCTTCAATCCAGCCCGTCGTGAATGCTTCAGGCATATTGGCGAGCCGATCGCTGTATGGCTGATAGCCTGGGCCGGGGCGCGAGATGCCCATGAGCCAGAAGTTGTCGGCAGCCACCTGGATCACTTCCTTCATGGCCTCGATCTGGGCTTCCTGGCTGGGCTGAACCAGGACGTTCTGGAAGCGATCGTACTGCTCCAGGAATTCGCCTTCCAGCGGGATTTTAACCTCTGCATCAGGATTGTTGGTGAGGAAGGCGTTGGTGCCATTGGCCCACAGCCCGTGATACTCGCCCGGCACCACATAACGTGGATCCAGGATCGAGTTCAAACCTGCGCCGCCTTCACCGGTCCAGATGACGGCATCGACGTTGTTTGCCAGGAAGTTTTGCGACCATTGGTCGGCTGCCATCGAGTTCACTACCGCGTCCACACCGACCGCTTGCCAGTAACCGGCGACGAGTTCGCCAACCTGCGTGTAGTTGGCGGTAAAGGAGCTGGTGTTGTCGATCGAGATCACGAAGGACAGGCGTTCACCATCGGGACGCAGACGGAAGCCATCGGCATCTTTGTCCGGCACAACCTTATCCAGATATTCGTTTGCCATGTCGACATCGTATTCGGTGTACTGGTAGGACAACTGCTCGTTAAACAGCGGCGAATCGTCCAGGGGACCGAATTGTGCTGGAATGCCCTGACCGAATTGGACGATCTCGATGATCTCCGGGCGGTTGATGGCATAGGACAGGCCAATGCGGAAATCTTTGTTCCTGAAGATGTCTTGCAGAACCGGATCTGGATCGTTCAGATTGAGCATCACCGTATTAGTCGTGCCGGCATCGTTGATCTTGGCATTGATCTTGATCGGGCGACCTTCGTCAAGCGCGTCATAAAACAGGATACGATCATCACCTGGCGCATCTTTCATGTAATCGATGTCGCCGTTCAACATGGCGAAGCTGCGCAATTCGTTATCCTGATACTGAATACCCACGAACGAGTCGATGTAGGGCAGCTGATTGCCTTCGGTGTCGACCTTCCAGTAGTAGGGATTGCGCTCCATGCGCAGCTGTGTCCCCGTGCCCATTTCTTCAGTCAGAACCCAGGGCGATAGACTCGGCTTCACCGGGAATTCGAGCATATCCGGATTCTGTGGGAAGAGGTTCACCTCTGGTTCCGGAGCCGCGTATTTGTTAAACAGACCGACCCAATCTTCTACGCCGTCTTCCGCGTCGACCAGTGCCTGAACATCAGGATTGTAATCGGCATGGAACTGCTTCAAAAAGTGAGCAGGACGGGAGGCGAAGTGCATGCCTTGCCACTGGGCAAGCTGCAGCAGCAGCGTACCAACCGGCCTGGCGAAGATGAATTTGATGTTGTAGTCATCAATGACGTCGATCTTGAAATCTTCCGCGCCATCCGCCGGCAGCCATCCATTCGAGCTGCCACCGGGATTACCTGGGGTCAGTTCCTTGTTGAAGAGTATGTCTTCGATATAGAAGCGCCAGTCTTCGGTTGTGTACGGCTCACCATCCGACCACTTCATACCTTCACGAAGATGGAAGGTGTATTCGGTCGCATCATCGCTGACGTCCCAGCCAGCCACGATACCGGGTTCCACGCCGGAGTTGTCGGTCTTCCAGGCTGCAACTCTTTCCCACCCGTTTATGGAATAGATGCCTCCCCAGAAGGGGTTATCACCTGTGAAACCGATGCGGATCTCTCCGCCATAAGTGCCGATCTCGTTGAACGGCGTCGTAACTTGCGGTTGAAGGGGAAGGCGCTCTTCAACCGGTGGCAGTTCACCTGCCGCAACACGGGCATCCAGCATCGGTGATTCATGATACATCATGTCCTGTGCCAGGGCGGACGGAGCCACCAGTGCCAGCAACAGCAATCCTAAAACCAGAAAACGTGCTTTTCTCATGCTAGTTCTCCAAATCAATATTTCGACAAATCAGGAATTCATGAGCTTGCTATGATCTTCTCTTTTGTTGTCCTTTCTCCACAATAATCTGGATTGCTCCTTACGGCTATCAATTGCAAACGCTTGCCAAAGCAGCCGTCAATCAACCTCGACAAACCACAAAACAGGGAGGATCTATTGCATAACTAAATACGCCCTCGTGAAATCGTAGAGCATGTCATGCTGATCGCAGGCGCACGGTACGCACGCTAGTTCAGAAGGTTCGTTAGTTACCAGGGAATGGGTCCTCGGTAAAACTCTATTCTTGATATTGAACGTGCGCGAGACTGTTGAACACGAGGCAACAGATTGAAGGGTGTCAATGAAAATTGTGGGCACGACCGGTCTTTTGCCGTCGGCGGACATAAAAAATCCTAATTCATATTTTGTGCAAGCGCTTGCAACAAAGCTACCGTATTATTGATCTATTGTCAACATTTTGGGTTGTGGCTGTTGACGGTATGTACTTTCCCTCTAGCCTCCGCTCCCTGACACTTTTCGGGCCACTCTCACTCTGATCGCTTCATTTCCGAGCTTTTCAACAGGCTGTCTTGACAACAGAGAGCGCAAAGTACCCCATGAAGTTAAGAATATGTCGCTCCCGCGATAGCCTCGATAAATCGATGTTTGAGGAAAACAAATAGCCCATCCCGTCAGGACGAGCTACATTATTGAGTACATTTTGTACGACGAGCATCGACCCCTCTCTGGGTGCGTCATCTGGGTCAAATTGGGCTATCCCCGGCATCCGAATTGCTGCACAAAGTCGTGGTGAGATATGAATCTATTGAGCAACTCTGTCAATGCTCTGATATACAGTGGTTTCATGCCCTATCTGACACAGCGCGCGTGAGCCTATAGAGTGTATTCAGTGTGGACAGGACGGGGACGAGGATCCGTACATCGACGAATAGCGAGACGATTCCGACGATGAACACCGATTGCATCCCCTCAGCCGCAACCCGGCAAGACCAGTGACCATGCCCCCAACCACGGCGATCAGCGTTACCCCCTGCGCTTCCGTGAGATAAAACAGACTGCCTCCGCACCAGCGATTAGGGGCGGTAGCCAACGGTATAGGTCCGATTGCCTTCACGTTCGGCATACCGTCCCTGCAAACCAGGCTGTCGCCAGATCGTGGACGGCATCGGACAGTATGGCGACGCCCTTGGTCAAAAGACCACCCGCCAATTCCAGAAGCGTAAAGCTGATATTCAGCACCAGTGCCATAGGCTAACTGGCCCTGACCGCACTCCCCCGACTGGACAAGTACAAGATCGTCTGGCCCTGTGATGTAACATCGCCGGGCAGCTCTTATGCTTGAAACATAAGAAACTTCACGCTACCTGGTAGCAGGAGGGCATGGTGGCGTGTTGCACATGTACAAAAGGTGAAATCGAAAATGACGAAAGAAGCATACGATGCCGTAATCATCGGCGCAGGTCAATCAGGCGGGCCATTGGCTAGAGCGTTGGCCGAAGCGGGCCGTCGCACCGCTCTGATCGAACGCCGTTACGTAGGCGGCACCTGTATCAATACCGGCTGTACACCCTCCAAGACGATGATCGCCAGCGCGCGTGTGGCACATCAGGCACGACGATCCACCGATTTTGGTGTACACACCGGCCCGGTGTCGGTTAACCTGCGCGAGGTACAGAAGCGTAAGCAAGGAATCATCGAACGTTTTCGCACCCGGCTGCGCGACTCCTATGAACAGACGGAGAATCTTGATCTGCTCATGGGTGAAGGCGGGTTCAGCGGGCCAGGCGAGGCGAAAACTATCCTTGTACAGCTCAATGATGGCACCGAAAAACTGATCGACGCGGACCTGGTCGTCATCAACACGGGCGGGCGCGCGACAATTCCCGCTATTATGGGAATCGACTCGATTGAGACCTACAGCGAAGTCTCTATTATGGACATCGACACACTTCCAGAACATCTGGTGATTCTCGGCGGCGGTGCGGTTGGCCTGGAACAGGCGCAGATGTTCCGCCGCTTTGGCAGCCGGGTGACGATTATCGAACGCGATTCTCAACTGCTCACTCAGGAAGATGAAGATGTAGCTTCCGCGGTCGCCGACATACTGCGAAATGAGGACATCGACGTCATGCTCAATGCCTCGCTCCAGGAAGTCCAGCACGGTGAGGATGGAGGTATTCAATTCTCCGTCAAATGCGAAGACGACGTCAGAAGCTTCTCTGGCTCGCATCTGCTGGTCGCCGTAGGCCGCACACCCAATACCGAGGCACTGCATCTGGATCACGCGGGTATCCAGACGGATGAACACGGCTTCATTTGTGTGGATACTCAGCTCCAGACCAATATCCCCGGCATCTACGCTACAGGTGATGTCAACGGAGGCCCAGGATTTACGCATATTTCCTACGACGACTTTCGTATCCTGCGTGAAAACCTGCTCAATGCTGGTCGTGCGTCGACGCGCGGACGCCTCGTCCCCTATACGATATTTACTGATCCGCAGTTAGGCCGTGTGGGGATGTCTGAGCGCGAGGCCCAGCGCCAGAACAGACATTATGCAACGGCCTGTTTGCCCATGTCGAGCGTTTCGCGCGGGGTGGAAGTCGGGGAGACCCAGGGATTTATGAAGGCCATCGTCGACACGGATACCCGACAGATTTTGGGATGCGCCATTCTGGCCGAACAGGGTGGCGAAATCATGGCCGTGCTCGAAATGGCAATGATGGGGAATGTGCCGTATACCGCGATTCGGGATGGGATCTTTGCCCATCCAACCTACTCTGAAGCTCTCAACAACTTATTCAGCACCTTGGAAGCATGAGTATTGACGCCGTGGTGCGACATCTGACCTATCAGAAAATAGGTCAAGTGGCCTATACCCGCATCAGAAGCTTGTATGATGTTGCGCCATAATCCGCGCACTAGACTAACCTCCGTACAATCAATTTACCTTATTCAATATTGGGGCAAGGGGCTTCGAACAGAGTTCGATGGACGTGCAACCTGGAGATAAACCGACAGGATTTAACCAGGTCTTTCCGGCATGGACTAACACTGTCGCACGCTACTCAATTCCGGGAGCACTGCTTCTATTCGGTCTTGCCATCGTCGTCTTGCTGGCCTGGCAGCGTTCGGATTTCGTGACGGGTGTCGGCGTCGTGCAGGAGCAGCCGGTGCCGTTCAGTCACGAACATCATGTAGGCGGCTTAGGCCTCGACTGCCGCTACTGCCACACCACCGTTGAAAATGGACCGTCCGCCGGAATGCCCTCGACGGAAATCTGCATGACCTGTCATTCGCAGATCTGGACGAATGCTGATGTGCTGGAGCCAGTGCGTCAAAGCTATCAAACGGGCATCCCGATTCAATGGACCCGCGTATATAAGCTGCCAGATTTTGTCTACTTTGATCACAGCATTCATGTGAATAAAGGGGTTGCCTGCGAAAGCTGTCACGGGCGTGTCGACGAAATGCCCCTGACCAGGAAGAACGCATCGCTCCACATGGAGTGGTGTCTAAGCTGCCACCGCGCGCCGCAGAACAATCTGCGTCCTGAATCGGCGGTGTTTCAAATGGGCTGGCAGGGGCCTCGTGATCAGAGCGAAACCGGACAGGCGCTTATGGAGAAGTACCACACGCCAGGCGTCCTGCTCACCAACTGTTGGACTTGCCACCGTTGAGAGGAGACTCAGTGAACAAGCAACCGCCAGTGCGCCAACCTGATACTCGCCCCTTCGATCTTGATGCGCTCCGCCGCAAATTGGCTCAGGGGAGCGGAAAACAGTACTGGCGTAGTCTCGATGAACTGGCGGACACCTCGGAATTTCGCAGCTTTGTGGCTCGTGAGTTCCCTCTGGGTGCGCAATCGCTGTCCGGGATCAACCGGCGCCAATTTCTCAAATTAATGGCGGCATCCCTGGCCCTGGGGGGCATCGCCGCCTGTACGCCGCAGCCCTCGGAAAAGATCGTTCCCTATGTCAAACAACCGGAAGAACTCGTACCAGGCAAACCGATGTATTTCGCCAGCGCACAGGTTCTGGGCGGGTTCGCCAATGGCATCCTCGTCGAAAGCCAGATGGGACGCCCCATCAAAATCGAGGGGAATCCCGATCATCCCGCCAGTCAGGGCGCTACCGATGTATTCGGCCAGGCGGCAGTGCTGGAAATGTACGATCCGGATCGTGCTCAGGTTGTGCTCAACCAGGGGCGCATTCGCACCTGGGGTGAGTTCGAAACTGCCCTGACCGCCGCTATGAGCACCTTGCAATCACCAAATGGCGGCGGACTCCATATTCTCACCGAGACGATCACGTCCCCTACGTTCATCGACCAGATGAAACAGCTTCAAGCTCAGTATCCGCAGATGCGCTGGCATCAATACGAACCCATCAATCGGGATCATGTCTATGCCGGAACGCAGATGGCTTTCGGCCAGGCACTGGAACCACGCTACCATCTGGAAAATGCCGACGTCATTCTGTCGCTCGATGCAGACTTCATGGCGATAGGGCCAGGACGCCTGCGCTACATCCGCGACTTCACCGACCGGCGGCGGGTGCGCGAAGGTCAAACCACGATGAACAGGCTCTATGCCGTCGAAGGCACGCCCAGCCTGACCGGCGCGCAGGCCGACCACCGCTGGCGGCTGCGTTCAGCCCAGGTCGAGATCTTCGCCAGGATGGTCGCACAGGGACTTGGGCTGGAAGTAGCGATTGGCGATGGCCTCCCGGATGAATGGACGCCCCGCATCGACGCGCTGGTGCGCGATTTAAACGCTCATGCCGGGCACAGCTTGATTGTAGCCGGTGATGGGCAGCCGCCAGTGGTTCATGCGCTGGCGCACGCGATGAACACTGCCCTGAATAACAACGGCCAGACCGTCGAGTATACCGACCCGGTGGCGGCAAATCCGGAGAGTCAACTCGATTCGATTCGCAGCCTTACGGAGTCACTGCAAAACGGTGAGGTTGAGGTCCTGCTCATGGTCGGAGGCAACCCGGTCTATTCTGCTCCCACCGATATCAATTTTGCTTCAGCACTCCCGCAGGCTGGCTTCAGCGCACACCTCAGTTTGTACCAGAACGAGACCTCCGACCTGTGCGATTGGCATCTGCCGCGCGCTCATGCACTGGAAACATGGGGCGATGCTCGCGCTTATGATGGCACGGTCAGTATCATTCAGCCGCTGATTGAGCCGCTCTATGAGGGGCGCTCCGAGCATGAGATTATGGCGCTCGTCCTCGGCAGCAGCACGATTGATCCCTACGACATCGTGCATGACTATTGGGCCAATCAGTCTCCATGCCGACAGTTTCGATGAGTTCTGGTCGCAGGTTTTGCATGACGGCGTGATGCCGGATACTGCGCTGCCCGCTAAAGACGTTTCCGTCGGGCCAATAAGCCTGGCCGGATGCCCCAAGCGTTGCAAATGACGAACTCGAAATCATCATCCGACCCGACCCGCATGTCTGGGATGGCCGTTTCAATAACATTGGCTGGCTGCAAGAGCTTCCCAAACCCTTCACCAAATTGACCTGGGACAACACCGCTTTGATGAGCGCCGCGACCGCTCATCGCCTGAATGTCACCAACCAGAGCGTCGTGAACCTGAAGTTCGGCGATGCCAACGTGCGCGCTCCGGTGTGGATTTTGCCCGGCCAGGCGGATGACTGCGTGACGGTGCATCTGGGCTATGGGCGTACGACTATCGGCCATGTCGGCGAAGGTACAGGTTTCAATGCCTATCCGCTGCGCGCAGGCGATGTCTGGTTTGCCAGCGGGCTGAGCGTCGAAGCAAGCGGTGACAGCTATCCGCTTTCGACCACGCAGACACATCACAGCATGGAGGGGCGCGACCTGCTGCGCGAAACCACCCTGCCCGACTTCGAGCAGAATCCGCAGTTCGCGCAGAGTGAACATGACGGCGAGCTTCCGTCGCTGTATCCTGGTTTCGCCTATAAGGACCATGCCTGGGGTATGAGCATCGACCTGAATGCCTGCGTCGGCTGCAATGCCTGCATCATTGCCTGTCAGGCCGAGAACAATATTCCGGTGGTGGGCAAGGAACAGGTCGCCGCCGGGCGTGAAATGCACTGGATTCGGGTGGACAGCTACTTCGACGATTTGGAGGACCCGGCATTGATGCAGCAGCCGGTGACCTGTATGCAGTGTGAGAACGCCCCTTGCGAGCCGGTCTGTCCGGTCGGCGCGACCGTTCACAGCAGCGAAGGCCTGAACCAGATGGTCTACAACCGCTGCGTTGGCACACGCTACTGCTCCAACAACTGCCCCTACAAAGTGCGACGCTTCAATTTCCTGGACTACACCGACCCGGACCTGCGCATTCTCAACAATCCGGATGTGACGGTGCGCGCCAGGGGCGTCATGGAGAAATGCACCTACTGTATTCAGCGCATCAACCGGGTGCGGATCGCGGCGGAGGAAGCAGGTCGGCCCGATCCAGGACGGTGAGATCATGACCGCCTGCCAGGCCGCCTGCCCCGGTCAAGCGATCATCTTCGGCGACATCAACGACCCAAATAGCCAGGTCGCGCAGGCTAAAGCGCAGCCGCACAATTACGGCCTGCTCACCGAACTCAACACCCGACCACGTACCACCTATCTGGCAAAGATCAGCAATCCAAACCCGGAGATCAAGGATTGACATGAGCGATCAGGAAACCACCGTTACTCAGGTGCTTCCCGAAGGCGAGACCTATGCGTCCGTAACGGACAAGATCAGCGCGCTGGTGCTGCGTGGCTACACGCCGCGTGCGTGGTATATCGGCTTCCTGCTCACCTTCTCGCTGGTGATGGGCCTGATGTTCGCCATCGGCTATCTGTTCCTTGAAGGCGTCGGCATCTGGGGCATCCGGATACCGGTGGGCTGGGGCTTTGCGATTGTCAACTTCGTCTGGTGGATCGGGATCGGCCACGCCGGAACTCTGATTTCGGCGATTTTGCTGCTGCTTCGGCAGGACTGGCGCACATCAATCAATCGTTTTGCCGAAGCGATGACGCTGTTTGCGGTGGCCTGTGCGGGCCTGTTCCCGTTGCTGCATCTGGGCCGTCCCAATCTGTTTTACTGGTTGATCCCCTACCCCAATACACTGGGCATTTATCCGCAGTTCCGCAGCCCGCTGATCTGGGACTTTTTCGCAGTCGCCACTTATGCCACCGTGTCGCTCGTGTTCTGGTACATCGGCCTGATCCCGGATCTCGCTACGATCCGTGACCGTGCTGAGCGACGCTGGGTGAAGGTGATCTACGGCATGCTGGCAATGGGATGGCGCGGCTCGGCGCATCACTGGCAGCGCTATCGCCAGACCTATTTTCTGTTGGCCGCGCTGGCCGCTCCACTGGTCATCTCGGTCCACAGCATCGTCGGGCTAGATTTTGCCGTGAGCGTTATCCCTGGCTGGCATTCGACCATTGCGCCGCCCTTCTTTGTCGCAGGCGCAATCTTCTCAGGCTTTGCGATGGTGCTGACTATTTCCATTCCCCTGCGGAAATTTTACCATCTCGAAGAACTCATCACGATGCGTCACCTGGAACTGATGGCAAAGGTCATGTTGGCAACCGGCTTGATGGTCGCCTATGGCTATGCGACCGAGACCTTCATGGCATGGTACAGCGGCAGCGTCTTCGAGGAGTATCTGGTCCACAATCGTCTGCTTGGTCCCTATGCACCCGTGTACTACCTGATGCTGGCCTGCAACGTCGCCATACCCCAGGTCTTGTGGTTCAAGCGCATCCGCCGCAACCCAGTCATCCTGTTCGTGATCTCGATCCTCGTCAACGTCGGGATGTGGACGGAACGCTTCGTCATCGTCGTCATCAGCACCAATCGCGATTTTCTGCCGTCCTCCTGGGGGCTGTACATTCCGACTGGTTGGGACTGGCTGACGCTTGCCGGGACGATTGGCCTGTTTTTCGCGCTGATCTTCCTGTTTATTCGCGTGCTGCCCGTGATTTCGATCTCCGAAGTCCGGGAGATGATTGCTGAGGAGACCGAAGAAAGTGTCTGAGACTGGTGTCCCCGAAGGCAGCTACGGGCTGATGGCCGAATTCGAGAGCGCTGACGACCTCATGGCGGCTGCGCGTCAGACCTTCGAGGCAGGCTATCGTGACATGGATGCCTACAGCCCATTTCCTATTGAAGGACTGGCGGAGACTCTGGGGCATCCCAAACCCTATATGGCCGGGGTTGTGTTGGCAGGCATCCTGATCGGCGCGCTGCTGGGCTTCGGGATGCAGTATTGGATCTCGGTGATCGCCTACCCGATGAATGTGGGCGGTAAGCCGACAGACAGTTGGCCCGCGTTTATGCCCGTCACTTTCGAACTGGCGATTCTGGTTGCCGCGCTGTCGGTGGCTATCGGGATGCTGATGCTCAACGGTTTGCCTAAACCCTATCATCCCGTATTTAACGTTGACGCCTTTCAGCGTGCCAGCCGCGACCGCTTTTTCCTGTGCATCCAGGCAACTGATGATCGCTATGACCAGGAGACTACTCGCCAGTTTTTGGAAGGGCTGGATCCCATCGAGGTGAGCGATGTGCCGGCCTAAATTCAGCCGCGCGGTGATCGCTGTCGGCATTCTGTGGGCGCTGTCGGGTTGTGCCAATCGCATGATCGACCAGCCGCGATACGACCCCTACGAAGCCAGCGGCCAGTTTGCCGATGGCGCATCGGCGCGGCCCCTGGTACCGCACACCGTGGCACGAGGCAGCCTGCAAGGCAGCGTGGCCTATCGCACCGGGATGGACAACGGCCAGCCTGTGAGCAACGATCCCGACACCCGTGACACCTGAACTGGTGGAACGCGGTCGGGAACGATTTGATATTTACTGCTCGCCCTGTCACGGGCTGACCGGCGAAGGCAACGGCATCGTCGTCCAGCGCGGTTTTCCGACGCCGCCCTCCTTTCACACGGATCGCCTGCGCAATGCGCCAGCAGGCCATTTCTTCGACGTCATTACGAATGGTTTTGGAGTCATGTACAGCTACGCCTCCCGCGTCCCGATTGATGATCGCTGGGCAATCATCGCCTATATCCGCGCATTGCAGCTCAGTCAGAATGCAGCCACCAGTTCATTGCCGGAAAGTGACGTGGAGCAGCTACCCCAATGAATGTCCTGAACCTTACACGCAGCGAGCAAATCAGGCAGGTGCCCAGCCGGGCGCTGATCCTGGGCATCGCCGGTCTGGTGATTACTGGCCTGTGGCTGTTTATCGACCGCGCGCAGTTCTTCCAGGCCTATCTCGCGGCCTACATCTTCTGGTCGGGAATCAGCCTGGGCTGCGTGTTGATGCTGATGGCCCACAACATGTCCGGCGGCTACTGGGGCTTCACCATGCGGCGCTTTCTCGAAGCCGGGGCCAGTGCGCTGCCGCTGATCGCTGTGCTGTTCCTACCTATCGCCCTCGGCCTGCATGATCTCTATCCCTGGGCGGACAGCAGCGCTGTAGCGGCAAGCGCCGTGATGAGCCATCGACAGGCATTTCTCAACCCACCGTTCTTTCTGCTGCGCGCCGCTGCATATCTTATCATCTGGATTGTCTTTGGCCTGGCAGCTACCCGCACGCGACGGGCCGGTTTGAACGCGCTTGGCCTCATTCTGTACGTGCTCACAATTACCCTGGCATCGGTCGATTGGGTCATGTCAATTGAAGATCAATGGTACTCAACGATCTACGGCGTGCTGTATCTCACCGGGGACGTCATCGGCGCGATGGCCTTCCTGATCGGAGCGCTCTATGTGCTTCGCCGCATTGCGCCACTTGCGGACGAGGTGAAGCCGCGCCTGACGGGCGATCTGGGCAATTTACTCCTGGGCTTCATCATGGCCTGGGCCTACGTCGCCTTCATGCAGCTTCTGGTCATCTGGTCGGGGAATATCGTGGAGGAAATCCGCTGGTATATCAACCGCATTCAGAACGGCTGGCAGATCCTGGCGCTCGGCGTAGCCGGGCTGGGCTTTGTGCTACCCTTCGTGATGCTCCTCTTCGCCCGTTACAAGCAGCACATTCACAAGCTCGTGCTGGTGGCAGGCATCGTCCTGCTTTCCCGCCTCGTGGACAGCTTCTGGCTGGTGCTTCCGGCCTTCCCTGACGCCGGGTTAAGCCTACTGCTGCCGGGTCTACTGGCTGTCATCGGAATCGGTGGCTTATGGTTGGCGGTCTTTGCAAGGTATCTGGACAGAAATGGCTTGATGTCCTCCGAAGTTGAGGCTGCCGGTACGGAGGTGCAGCAACATGCCGGATGATTTCGTGCTTGCGCCTCACGAAGAACGCGATGTGAACAGCCGCTTCGTGATCGGGGCGGGCTGCGGCCTTCTGATGCATGATCGGGATCGTCTTCCTGGCGGTCTGGCTTCTCATCAACTTTTTGGGCGCAGGCATGAACCTGTCCTCCAGCACCAACATCGCCCAGCCAACGCCACCAGAACCCCGCTTGCAGGTCGCGCCGGAGGAGGAATACCAGAACCTGAAGTCAACGCAGGAGTCGATTCTAAACAGTTATGGCTGGGTAGATCAGAGCAACGGCATGGCACGCATCCCCATCGACCGGGCGATGGAGCTGGTCGTGACACAGCTTGCGCAAAGTCCTACACCAGAAGCCACTGCTGGGGCGACTTCTGGGCAAGATACTGGAGGTCATAATGCCCCGTAGCTGGCAAAGAAGCGCACAATCCTTACTGTACATCGGGCTTTGTGGACTGCTGTTTTGCGGTGTGCTTCCCGCCTTCGCGCACGGTACAGCAACCGGCGACAATGCTCTGGACAGCATCGCTTTCGACCAGGAATTGAACGCTCAAGTCGATCTCAATCTGGCGTTCCGCGATGAAAACAATCAGGCGGTGACGCTCGGCGACTACCTGAAGGACAAGCCCGCCGTAATGATGTTGGGCTATTATCACTGCGAAATGCTGTGCAGTCTGGCCCTGCCTGCGCTGGTCAAGAGTGTGGCAGCGGTGAACGGCTTCACGCCGGGCAAAGATTTTGAAATCCTGATCCCCAGTATCGACCCCAAAGAAACCCCCGTCGAAGCCTCCGCGCGCAAAAGCGATTTTATGGCCGAAGACGCGCCGGGTTGGCACTTCCTGACCGGGCAGCCAGAGGCCATCGATTCGCTCGCGGATACGGTTGGCTTTCACTACACCTACGATCCAGAACAGAACGAGTTCGCGCATCCCAGCGGCCTGGTGTTTATCGCGCCTGGCGGCAAGATCACCCGCTACATCTTTGGCATTGACTACGACCCGGAGACGATGCGCCTGAATCTGGTGGATGCCACCGGCGGGAAAACTGGCAGTCCTGTCGAACAACTGCTGCTGCGCTGTTATCACTACGATCCGGTCACCGGCAAATACACCCTCGCCATCGAAAATGTACTGCGTGCCGCCGGACATCGCGACCACAGGCCTCATCGGTGCAGCCATTTTTGGCCTATACCGCCGCGAGAAACACGGGGCCGACACCAGAGAGGACGCTGACTGATGTGGCAGCCGCTTCAGGAGGCATCAAGCAACGCCAGACAGGTCGATATGATCTTTCTGGTGCTATCGCCTTGAGCTGTCTGATTACCGTGCTGATTGCCGGTCTGATCATTTTCTTCGCTGTGAAATATCGCAGTGGCTCAAAAGCCAATCGCGACAACGCGCCGATGACGAACATGCGGCTCGAAGCCCTGTGGACGGTGATCCCGCTGGTACTGGGGCTGGGGATGTTCACCTGGGCAGCCAGTGTGTACTTTCAGCGAGCAGAGGTCCCGCCGAACGCGCTCAACGTTTATGTCGTCGCCAAGCAGTGGATGTGGAAGATGCAGCATCCCGATGGGCAGCGCGAGATCAACACGCTGCACGTCCCGGTTGACCGCCCCATCCGCCTGACGATGATCTCGCAGGATGTCATCCACAGCTTCTATGTGCCTGATTTCCGGGTCAAGCAGGATGTCCTGCCCGGACGCTACACCACACTCTGGTTCGAGCCGACCGAACCCGGCACCTACCCCCTGCGCTGCGCAGAATATTGCGGAACCGGACACTCGGTCATGACAGGTCAGGTCATCGTGATGCCACAAGCCGATTATCAGCAGTGGCTGGAAAACGGCGGGATCACAAGCCAGTCCTCTGCCGATCAGGGGGCGACACTCTTCAACAATCTGGGATGCGTCTCCTGCCACAAAGCCGATAACAGCGGACGTGGCCCCTCCCTGGTGGGCGTCTTTGGCAGCACCGTGCAGCTCAGCAGTGGGGCCTCCGTGACTGCTAATGCGGATTACATCCGCCAGTCGATTCATCAAGCCAAAATCTCAGGTCGTTGTCGGGATACGATCCGGTCATGCCTTCCTTCAAGGGGCAGGTCGATGAAGAGGGACTTGTAGCCTTGATCGAATACATCAAATCCATCTAATGTCGAGGATGACGCGATGAGTGAAATTGCCGCCGGGGGCTACCCGGTAGAACCAGCCTACGAAGGGCCTCGCCGAAGTTATCTTGGCGTCAGCTACACGCTCAAATCCTGGCTGCTGACCACCGATCACAAGCGCATCGCCCTGCTCTACGTACTATCGATCACCTTCTTTTTCGTGATCGGTGGGCTGGCCGCGACGATGATGCGCCTGGAACTGGCAACGCCGCAAGGCGATCTGGTCAATGCCGAGACCTATGACAAGCTCTTCACGCTGCACGGCATCATTATGGTCTGGTTCTTCCTGATTCCCTCTATCCCCAATACATTAGGCAACTTCCTGATTCCGCTGATGATCGGGGCGAAGGATCTGGCCTTTCCCCGCCTGAATCTGGCGAGCTGGTATATGTTCGTCATTGGCGGTACGATCTGCTCTGGTCGCGATCATTGCCGGTGGCGTCGATACGGGCTGGACCTTCTACGCCCCCTACAGCAGCATTTACACCAACACGCCGGTTGTCATTGCCGAGTGATCGGCATTCTTGTCGCAGGATTTGCCTCCGTCTTCACCGGGGTCAACTTCATCGTCACCATCCACCGGATGCGCGCGCCGGGCATGACCTGGTTTCGCCTGCCGCTTTTTGTGTGGTCGCATTACGCAACGAGCATCATTCTGGTATTGGCAACACCCGTGCTCGCCGTGACGCTTGATTCTGATCGCTGCGGAGCGACTGCTGGGGGTGGGCGTATTCGACCCGGCGCTGGGCGGCGACCCTCTGTTGTTTCAGCATCTGTTCTGGTTCTATTCGCATCCGGCAGTTTACATCATGGTGCTCCCGGCAATGGGAGTCATCAGCGAAGTGATTTCATGTTTTTCGCGCAAGCGCATTTTCGGCTACCGCGTCGTCGCGTTCTCCAGCCTGGCAATCGCCATTCTCGGTTTTCTGGTGTGGGGCCACCACATGTTTGTAAGCGGCCAGTCGATTTATGCCAGCATCGTCTTCTCACATGCTCAGTTTCCTGGTTGCGATCCCCTCAGCCATCAAAGTCTTCAATTGGACGGCCACGCTCTATAAAGGCAGCATTTCCTTCAAGACCCCCATGCTCTATGCACTGGGGGCCATCGGTCTGTTCACCATCGGCGGCCTGACCGGTTTATTCGTCGCTTCGCTGGCATTCGATGTCCACGTGACACGACACCTACTTTGTCGTCGCGCATTTTCATTACATTATGGTCGGCGCAGCCGTGATGGCCTATCTAGGGGGCGATACACTTCTGGTGGCCCAAGATCACCGGGCGTTTATACCCGGAAACACTGGGGCAGTTCTCCGCGATTTTGATCTTCGTCGGCTTTAACCTGACCTTCTTCCCACAGTTCATTCTGGGCTATCTGGGAATGCCGCGCCGCTACTACACCTATGATCCACAGTTTCAGGTCCTGAACGTCATGTCAACTGCCGGGGCTTCGATTCTGGCAGTGGGCTATTTCGTACCGCTTGTATATTTGCTCTGGTCGATGTTTTTCGGCAAGCGTGCCGGGTCTAATCCCTGGGATGCGAAGGGACTGGAATGGGAAGCGACCGATTCTCCCCCGCCGCAGGAAAACTTCGAGACGATTCCAGTAGGTAACCGGCGAAGCCTATGCCTACAACACAGTGGAAGAAGGTGGAGACACAGCATCATGACGGCTCAAGCGGAACGAATCGACACCCAGGAGGCGCTGCGCAAGTACAACGTCAATGCGCTGGGGATGTGGGTCTTCCTGGCCTCCGAAATCATGCTGTTTGGCGGATTGTTCCTGACTTACACCGTCTATCGTCTGATGTACCCGCAGGTCTTCGCGGAAGCCAGCCAGCATCTGAGCATCCCGTTAGGCGGCATCAATACCGGCGTACTGCTCACCAGCAGCTTCGCCATTGCCGTGGCAACCCACATGGCGAAAGCAGGTCGAAAGCGGGCTGTGCTGCTGCTCTTTGGCCTGACCTTGCTGCTGGGGCTTGCTTTCCTGGGTATCAAGGGCGATCGAGTACAGCCACGATTTTCAGGAAAACCTCTTCCCCAACGCTTCTTTTGTGTTCGAGGGGGCACATCCCCAGCAGGCCCGTCTGTTCTTCGTTTTGTACTTCCTGATTACAGGGCTGCACGCCGTGCACCTTTCTGTCGGTCTGCTGATCGTCGGGGCCCTGTTCCTCTCCTACTCGTGGGATGGATCAGGCTGCCGGAGAACGACGGCCCTATCGAAATCGCCGGGCTTTACTGGCACTTTGTAGACATCATCTGGGTTTTCGTCTTTCCGCTGCTGTATCTCATCGTGAGCAGCAAACCCTGAGAGGAGATCAAACCATCGACAAACAGACGCTAGAACGATTATGAACGCAGAACGCCCAAGGATCGTCATCATCGGTGCAGGATTTGCCGGTGTCTTCGCGGCTCGAAGCCTGGCACAAAAGGCGGTCGATGTGTTAATTATCGACCGCAAGAATTTTCATACCTTTACACCGCTAATCTATCAGGTAGCGACCTGTGCGCTCGACCCAAGCGATGTGGCGCGCCCGGTGCGCAGTATGTTTCGCAAACAGCCCAACATCGACTTTCTCATGGGCGAAGTCACGCAGATTGATTACGAAGGTCGGGGCGTAGTTGTCGAGAGCGGCGGCAGGCAGCGCCGTGAACGCTATGATTATCTCATTATGGCCAGCGGCAATACGCCGTCGTATTTCGGCAACGAGGCGTTTCGGCGCTATGCGCTTGAACTCAATACTCTGGAGGATGCGGTGCTGCTGCGCAATCACATCCTGCAACTGTTTGAGGAAGCAGTCTGGATTGAAGATCAGAATGAGCGCGATTCCTATACGACAATCGTCGTGGTTGGCGGTGGACCTACCGGGATGGAAACCTCCGGGGCCATGTGTGAACTCTACAATTATGTGCTGAAGCATGAATTTCCCCATGCGCAGCTTCAGGCACGGGTCATTCTGGTAGAAATGCAGCCTGATCTGATCGGCAGCTATCCTGAAGAACTGCGCAGCGCAGCCCGCAGCCAACTAGAGGCCCTCGGTGTCGAGGTCATGCTGAATCACAAGGTGGTGGAAGTCGATGAAGATCATGTCACGCTCGACGACGACACCATCATCCCAGCCCGGACGATGGTATGGGCTGCTGGGGTCCAGGCGTCGCCCTTAGCGCGCATGGTAAACGTCGAGCTGACAAAGCAGGGACGCATCCCAATCCATACTACCACTGAGGTCAAAGAGCGCCCCGCCATCTTTGCCGTAGGCGATATCGCATCGCTCGACGACCCTAATGGAAATCCGTATCCGATGCTTATTCCCGTGGCGCAGCAGCAGGCCACGCTGGCTGCCCATAACATTCTGCACCGCATCGCTGACGAAACATTGGAAGACTTCCACTACAATGACCGGGGTACAATGGCGGTGATCGGTCGGCGGCGCGCCGTCGCCTGGATCTTCAACCGCATTTCACTGACCGGTTGGATCGCCTGGCTGGCCTGGTTAGGTTTACATATCGTGACCCTAATCGGCTTCCGCAATCGCCTGAGTGTTTTGGTCAATTGGGCGTGGGATTACTTCCTGTATGATCGATCCGTGCGGATCATTCTGGAACGGGATATGCCGGATCCACATCTTAAGGACGACAAGACAGTAGCAGGACGGTTTACCGAGGAGGGACGATGACCGAACAGCAGAACCCTATCAGGACATATGCAGCGGTGTTCATTGCCCTGCTCATCCTGCTAGTGCTGACCATCGTGCTAGCCACACTCGATCTAGGCCCTTTCAACACGGTGATTGCGCTGGCGATAGCCGCTGCGAAGGCCATCTTGATCGCGCTCTTTTTCATGCACGTGAAGCGCAGTGACCGGCTGATTCAACTGTTTTCCGTGTTTGGCCTGCTGTGGCTGCTCATCATGTTCATCCTCACGTTCAGCGACTACTTCAGCCGGGCGTCAATCCTACCCACGCTGCCTTTCACTTGAGCCTATCCAGCTTCTCGGCAGTAGACACAATGTTAGACGGGCCCTTCACTATTAAACGCGACTTTGTCTAGAATAGCATGGTCTCAACATCGCGCTACATGGCGACTTCCGAACAGTCCTCAACAGTCCAGTCGCCGCGCCGGTGATGCGCTGAGTGGTCTAAGCTCGACTTTGCACATAGATAGCTGAAAGCAGAAAGGCAGGATAAGCTGAACGAACCTCTAGGAAAGGTTTCGAGCCATGCTTAACCTGCCCCCGACAATGATAGACCTGTTGAAGCCCTTTGCGCCATGCTTTCATAGAGCGACGACGTGGAAGAAAGCGCAAGTATTGCTGGTGGGCGCGATTCTGACACCGGGCAAGCGCGTACGTGACGGAGATGCTGCGGGTGATGGGCTTGAGTGACAGCCGACAGTTTGCCCAATATCATCAGGTGTTGAACCGGGCGCTGTGGTCGCCGCTGGACCTGGCGCAGGTCTTGCTGAAACTGCTGGTTCAGCAGTTTGCGGTTGCTGAGCAAGTGCTGGTCTTTGGGATTGATCCGACGATTGAACGGCGCTGGGGCCACAAGAGTGCAGCGCGCGGCATCTACCGGGATGCCGTGCGCAGCAGCGACAGCCATTTTGTCAAAACGAGTGGTCTGCGCTGGATAGGCCTGATGCTGTTGACGCCGATCCCCTGGGCCAAGCGGGTGTGGGCGCTGCCGGTGATGACGGTGTTGTCGCCCTCGGCCCGTTATTACCAACAGCGCGGACGCGCCCCCAAGACCCTGTTGGAACGCAGTGTGCAGATACTGAAATTGCTGCGGCGCTGGTTGCCGGAGGCTGAGCTGGTTGTGGTGGGCGACAACGCCTTTGCCGCCCTCGATTTTCTGGCCGCGGCTCAGCACCTGGACGTGACGGTGATTGCCCGTCTGCGGCTGGATGCGGCCTTGTATGACCCCGCCCCGCCTTACAATGGCTGTGGACGTCCCCGCAAAAAGGGCCAGCGATTGCCCACCCTGGCCAGCTTGCTGAACAATCCAATGACGTCCTGGCAGCGTCTGTGTCTGCCCGGGTACGACGGGCAGACACGTCAGATGGATGTCGCCTCGCACACGGCGGTCTGGTTCCACACCGGCAAACCGCCTGTCCCTATCCGTTGGGTGCTGATCCGTGACCCGCAAGGAGACTATGCACCGCTGGCTTTGCTCTGTACTGATCCAGAACAAGGTGCCTGGTATGTCAAATCCATCCTAACTTTTTCCGATGCCCTGGCCCTGGTGCGCAAAAGCTTTGGCTCGCCCATCCGACTTTCCGAACATCCATACACAAGAGCGATATGTTGAAAATCCCTAAACCCTTATTCAATTCCCTCATTTCAACTCTGTCTTATGCCGCTTGAATGTGCAAAGTCGAGTTTAGTGTCTGGCGGAAAGCCTCGACAATATGTTCGCCTGTGTCAATCGCTGGGCTACAATTTCCATCATGATGTGCCGGGGAACGTGCGCCATCCCCATTGCCAAGTAGACTTGGTATGGCAGCTCAGGTTCAACCCTCTATCTCAAAACGAATAGACGATATGAAACGAATTCGGCGTCGATTGGGCCAAGGCCGAAGGGATTTGTGCCATTCGTGCCTGATTCGGCAATGATCCCTGCATTGACCGCTGATGCAGGAGCCTCAAACTCGGCTACGGTCTGCCAGGCATTATTTGGTGCAGTGCGATATTGCGCGGTATACAATCGCCCATGTTTGGTCAATCGCAGAAAGACCTCTGGGGCTGACTCTGGGACCACTTCATGCAGCACCTGCGCATCCGGGCTGCTCATCACATCAAGGTAGATACCCCGACCGACGCAGGCGTCACGATCTGCGTTGCAGTAAGCTAAAACGAATTCGATGCGTCCCTCATTTTCAAGTGAAACCCGCAGCCCAGCACTCTGAAATTCTGCTTCTGGGGCAAAGCGCAGTTGGGTTTCGAGAACAAAGTTGTCGAAACCTACCGGAACCATGTGCGGCTCAAAGGGCACGGTCGGCAATCGGATGCTGCCCTCATCGACGATCACGTCTGGCTCAGTGAAGGTAACGACAAATTCGCCGCCGTTGTTGTCCAGCGGTTCGTCATTAACTCGGAATTGAAGTATCCCTTCTCGCGGCGCGGTAAAAAGACTCCCCTCACCAACTAAAAAGGGTTCACCGTCGTCGCTGATCCGCACCACCAGAGCCACCAACGGTCCACCGGGTACCGGATAACTGTCCTCGGCAGGCATGTCGG
Organism: uncultured Chloroflexia bacterium; assembly: GCA_963772595.1. Lineage (GTDB taxonomy): Bacteria > Chloroflexota > Anaerolineae > Aggregatilineales > Phototrophicaceae > CAVYXZ01. The sequence continues at coordinate 157,372 of CAVYXZ010000010.1, forward strand.
CAATTCCTGCCGGTCCTTGCGGACGGCAGACCGGATTATCGCTATTTACACAGGGATTGACTCCTCCTTCCGCCGTTAATGCAAACGTCTGGCCCTCTGCGACGAAGATGCCTGAATCAACCCAATCCGCATTGCCAGGGACAACAACACGGGTTGTGGCGTTCCCGGCAGGTTCTGCGGCTAATCGCTGCTCTAGTTCCTGCACTCTTTGCGCGACATCTGGCGCTGCCTCGTCTCCGGCCTGATCAAGATACTGGTGATAAGTCTCCAGTGCTTCCGGGTCTCGCTGCGCTTCGAACAACGCATCGCCCAGGCCCAGTAATGCCTGAGCCTGGGGATCATCGAAGTTGGTTTCAATTGCCTGCTGGAAACGCGCTATGGCCGGGTCAAACTCACCGTATTGCAGATGAACTCTGCCGCTGCTCAACAGGGTATGGTAGCAAGTCGCGGGATCCGGGTCAGAGTCGAGCGCTCGCTGGAAAGCCTCCTGCGCCCCGTCCTTGTCTCTCTGTCCGCCCAATGCAAGGCCGATTCCAAAGTAAGCCTCGTCAGCCAGCTGCGCTTCAATTTCGACTGCGTGTGTAAAGCTGGCAATGGCTTGATCAAATTCCTGGAAATCGAGAGAGGTCCAACCCTGGCTCATATAGGTCAGGGCGTCGTTCGGGTTTGTTTCAATCGCGCGATTATATGCCTCTTTCGCCGCTGTAAGATCGCCTGTTCGAGCATAGGTATCGCCTAGAAGCCGGAGGGCTTCGGTATTGCCAGGATCGATGTCCAGAACACGCTGGTAGAACTCCATCGCTGCCGCGAAGTCGCCGAGTTCTCGGCTGGCGTCACCTGCCCCTAGCAGATATTCGAGGCTATCCGGGTTGAGTTCGCTGGCGCGAGTGAATCCGGCAAGGGCTTGTTCGTAATCGCCCACCGCGAACGACATGTGCCCTACCATGCCCTGCGCGTCGACGTTCCCTGGATCAATCTCGACGACACGTCGGAACGCTTCAAGCGCGGCTCTAAACTCACCGGCTTCAGCCAGTCGGGACCCCTCTCTCAGATTGTTCTCTATCGCGGCAGCAAATTCCGGCGCTATCTCCGTGGCAGGTACAGGGGTATCGGTGGGTATCGGCGTATTGGTTGCTGTAGCCGAAGCCGTCGCGCTCGGTGTAGCTGTAGTGGTCGCTGTCGCTGTGTTGGTGAGCGTTGGCGTCAGTGTCAATGTGGATGTCGGTGTATCAGTGAGCGTCGCTGTCGGTGTATCGGTGGGAAATCGACGTGGGTGGCTCCGCCGTGGGCACGACATTCAGATCGCCTAAGGCATTCACCAGCGAGGCTGAGGAAACAATCCAGCCATGCGATCCATCCGGTAGGATCACCTGATACCAGCCACCATCCGCGCTGATGCCGGTAATATCCAGGCGATCATTCGCTTCTAACTGCGCGATAATCGGGTAATTGGTTCCGGGGCCGAGGCGCGCCGCGATCTGGCGCACGGCCTGGGCAATCGGAGTCGCTGGCGACGGCGTGAGGGTGATTGTCGGCGCTGAGGTGGACGTGCTGGTCAATGTAGGCGTAGGGGTATCTGTCGGCGTTTCGGTATCCGCGATGAGCGCGACCGGAGTCGGTTCAGCTTGCCCACCCAATGAGGCGAGAATCAGCACGCCGCCGATAATCACGACCGCGATGACCAGACCCACAAGGGGCAGCAGCCAGCTTGGCCTGCCGCTACCTTCAGATTTGACTGTGGTTGGCGCGGCATCTGGAGGGCTGGGGGGAGCTGCGGTGGGTCGCGCAGTTACGACGCGGGCCGTTGCGCCATCTTGCGGAATTTCGAGTATTTGCGCAGGGACAGTCGGCGCGCCTGCGATGGCCTCACGAAAAGCTCCAGCCATCGCCGTGCAGGATGGATAACGATCCTCAGGCTCTTTTGCCAGGGCCTTCAGGATAACGATTTCCGCTTCGTCTGGCAGGTCGGGTCGCAGCGATCGAGGTGGCGGCAGTGGGGAGTCCATCAACTGCATATGGATGACGGCCATTGGAGTCTCGGCCTGGTAGGGTGTGCGTCCCGTCACCATTTCATAGAGCATGACGCCCAGCGAATATTGATCAGAAGCAGGGGTGAGGTCCTTGACTCCTCTGATCTGCTCCGGACTCATATATTGCGGGGTGCCGATTAGCCCGGACCCGGTCAGGTCGATGGTGCTCTCGATGATTTTGGCGATGCCAAAGTCGGTCAGGTAGGCATTGCCCTGCCGGTCGATCAATACATTGCTGGATTTCACGTCCCGGTGAAGGATGCCTTTGCTGTGGGCGTAGTCCAGCGCACTGCCAACCTGACTGACAATGCGGCTGGTATCGGTCAGCGACATAGCACCCTGATGAATCAACTCGGACAAGCTGCCTGTATCCAGATAGCGCATCACCATATAGGCAATGTTGTCTTCCTCGCCATAGGCATGGACCGGCAGGATGTTGATATGTTCCAACCCCGCAATGGCTTTGGCTTCCCGTTCGAAGCGCGCGCGAAATGTAGGGTCTTTCGAATATTGTTGGGGGAGCGTTTTGATCGCAACATGACGGTCGGTATTGGGGTCATAGGCCTTATAGACCGTTGCCATTCCCCCCATGCCGATCTGTTCGATAATGCGGTAAACCCCCAGAGTGCGTCCGATCATGATGCGTCGCCTCCAGAGTGGTAGCCGTAGATATCTATTTCCATTTTAGCACTTTGTGCAATTTCAAGCCCCGCCGCCAGAAGGACTATCAGGCAATCAGGGCGGCGACCAACGATATTGGAGACCTGCTTCGCTCGTTGCTCATATCGATTACCTTTCCGCACGGCCTGCGTCATAAGTCAATTGTTTACCACTACCAGCGAGATGAATGTGCCGAACGGACAATCGAGTTGGACACTTGGTGGGCAAAGAGTCGCTGGATTGCCCGATCAGCATCGCCACTATGCACGGATCAAACCATCCTGAACGGTCGACCAAACAGGGCGACGACATGACAGGGCCGATTGATTTGTCGGTTTGATTAACGAAAAATATGTGATGTCTTGCAGTATTTGTGACTTTATTGTCTTGGTACAATTGAGTGACGCAAGCAAGAGAGTGCAATGCCAGCTTTACTAAGTACAAAGATTCAATTACCGCCGACGTCCACCCAGCATCTCCATCGCAAGCGGTTGATGCAACACATTGAAGCGAATCGTGACACCCGCCTGATCCTGGTCTCGGCTCCGGCGGGGTTTGGGAAATCATCTTGCCTGATCGATTGGGCACACCGCCGCAGAAAAAATGGTGCCCATGTCGCATGGTACGCACTTGATGAGCATGACAATGACCCGGCGCGGTTCGCAGCGCATCTGCTGGGCGCTTTCAGTTACATCGACACAAATTTCCCATCACCACTCGACAATGTTGAGCAAACAAGTCCCCGAGAAACTGTCAATCACATCGTCAATACGATTGCCGAGACCAACAATCCTACCCTCCTGGTGCTGGATGATTATCATCTGATTGCCGAGCCACAGATCCATGACGCGATCAACCTCTTGGCTGAATATCTGCCTGAGAACACGAATCTGGCAATCGGCACCCGTGCTGATCCGCCCCTGCCATTAGCTCGATGGCGATCACAGGGCAAAGTTGCAGAAATTCGGATGGCTGATTTGCGCTTTCAAGAAGAGGAAGCATCTCTCTGGGTGCAAGCTGCGTTAGGATGGACACCATCGTCGCAGTTACTCAGGGTTCTCAATGAGGTCACTGAGGGTTGGGCAGCCGCCTTGGCACTCATCATGATGAGCCAAACGGAGGGCGATCAACAGGCATTTGAACGCCAGCTTTCACTTTATTCGGTATCCCAGCGCCGTATCTTTGATTACTTCGCGCAAGAGGTCTTCGACCAGCAGTCGAACGAGATACAAGAGTTCTTGCTGGATACTTGTGTCCTCAATCGTTTGCAGCCTCACTTGTGTAGTGCCCTCACCGATAACTGCTCGGCACCGCTGCTTCTGAACCAAATCGCCACCCGAAGTCTGTTTGTCATCCCGCTGTCGGAAACAGAACCGGTCTACCGCTACCATCAATTATTTCAGGAATACTTACGCCAGCATCTCCAAATGCACGATCAATCACGCTATCTGCATCAGCATCGTCTGGCTGCTGAATGGTATGCTAAACAAGATGATATGGTGGAAGCCGTGTATCACGCATTGGCATCGGAAGACTTCGGCTATGCAGCCCACCTCATTGAAAGCCATGCTTGGGAAACGTTGACCGCTCGCGGTGAGATCATGACGGTCATCCACTGGCTGCCTCGCTTCTCAGAAAAAGCGCTGAAACGTCATCCCCAACTCTGCCTCTATTTCTCGCGGGCACTCTACCTGATTGGCGATATAGAAAGATCGCAGAGCTATTTGCAGCTTGCAACGGAGGTACTGGATCAAAATCTGGATGATCATCACGAGCAGCAGTCGCTCCAGGCAATCGCCTTCAACTATCAAGCAACGCTGGCTGCCTATCGTGGTGATGTGGCAGCAGGTCAGGCGTGGATTGAAAAGTCAAACGCACTGCACGATCATGTTGATGCCCTGGATCAGGTCCGAATCGCAAACACGGACGCTTTCCTTCAGTATTTGATCGGCGATGTTCCCAAAGCCAGGTGTGCCTATGAAGATGCTTTAGATCTTGCTCGCCAGATCGACCACCATTATCTGATGCTGGATGCTCATTATTATCTGGCGCAGATCGATTTGCTTGCAGGTGAGTTACAAGCTGCGCAAGTTCGCTGTGAGGGAGTGCTGGAACAGTACAGACCAGAGATCGGTCCAGTGAGTGCCGTGATGCTGCCGCTGGCATCTGTGCATTACCAGCGAAATCAACTTGTCGACGCTGAAGCCATTTTGCGTGATGCCATTAGGCTGGCACGGCGCGGCAATATCCCCGATGTGCTGTGGCTAGCCCATCTGTCACTAGCTGAGGTGCTGTTGACACGCAACGAGATTGCAGAAGCAAAATCCTGCCTTGCAGAGGCACACCGTTATTCAGCGGGTTTTCATAGTCCCATTATGGCATCATTTATCGCTGCGTCAGAGGCCACACTCATGCTGCGGTCCAATCAACTGGATGACGTAATCGATTGGGCTAATCGCTATCAGGCGACGGAACGAACCAGGTATCATCAGGATTTTGAAAATCTTACGCTGGCCCGTATTTGGCTGTCCCAGCAGGACCACGAACGCGCTTTGAAGCTGCTAACGCAGGTGCTTGGAGACGCGCAGCAGGCTGGACGCATGGGCACCGTTATCACTGCCGAGATGCTGCAAGCTCTCGCACATCAGTCAATCAATGAGATTGACGCAGCACTGACCGCAATCGACCATGCGCTCACGCTGGCGCAACCTCAAGGCTTTGTGCGGATATTCCTCGATACGGGACAATCCATGATCACGTTGCTCCGTCTGGCTGCTGCGCACGATGTAGGTGCTGATTACGCTGAATACCTGCTGAAAATTGCCAACCAGCCCGATACTATCCAGCATCCCGCTGACTTGCTCACTGAACGCGAAATCGAAGTGCTGGGACACATCGCCGAGGGTGCCAGTAACCAGGCCATCGCCGATACACTCGTCATCAGTTTAGGTACAGTCAAAAGCCATATCCACCACATCATGGACAAACTCGACGCACAGAATCGCACTGAGGCTGTCAGTAATGCCCGCAGCTTGAACATCCTCCACGATTAATTCCCCGGCAAAAACCAAAAATCTAACTTCTGGTTGATGACAATCCCTGGTGGTTTACGACTATCTTGAAGATAGTTCGTTGACTATCCATGAGGCGAAACTGTGAACAAGAAAACAAGTACTTATGTTGCCATGACACTGATGTTTGGCATGGCGCTGTTGGTCATATTCGGTCAGCAAATGACGGACACACAACGTGTCAATGCAGTCGCGCGCAGAATTGCTGATTTCGACCTTCCGCAAGGCTATCAGACCGATTACGCGGTGGAAGTCCTCGATTACACCATTGCCGCCTACAAATCCAAGGATGAAGAGGCGCATCTGGCGTTTTTACAGGGCCCCCCCGGCATCATCCCCGATGAGACCGTGATTGCCGGTTATGCACCGAGCGGCAGTCGTCACGGGGATTGGCACACGGCGACGGTTCTAAGCTCGGAACAACTTGCCATTCGCAGCCAACCAGCAACACTCACCACCAGCGAACGCACCAACGGCGAAGGGCAGCGTTATCGCAGCGCGAACCTGGTCTTTCAAGGACGTGAAGGTACGGCGTTATTAGTGATCAACCAGCCTATAACACGCTGGGATGACGACGTGATCGAAGCGTTTATCGCCTCGATCCACTAAGGCAACGGTCATGAACCAGCATCTACAGCAGCGCGTCGCCGATCTGCTTGCCCAGTATGATACCGTAACCCTGGCAACCTGTGGTCCTGCAGGACCACAGATCAGCCGCGTACCCTACCGGGTCCAGCAGCTTGATCTGTACTTGTTCGTCCCCCATGGATCAGACCACCTGTTCAACCTGGAATCACAACCCGAATCTTGCCGTACTTGCGCCGAGGTGGAAGCTGAGCGGGCGTGGCATGACACAAAATGGTGAGGCAATTGCCCCATTACATCACTGGCAAACGGTCATCGCTGTATATCCCACGAGATTGCACGTCCTCAGTGAGGATGGGCAAAGCGCAATCGAAACCATTGATTTCTGAGAAGATCTTATCATGAAGACCAATGCACAGCCCCGGCAGCTTTCCACTTCACGCCGCTCACCGGCGGTTATCTAGCCATTCTGAAGGTTGCTGGCATCATCCTATAACGAGGAGGAAACAGAAATGGCTAACTCAATCACAATGAAACACACGACATCAACGAACGAAAGCACGCAAACCCCTAAGCGTCGCAGTGTCCTGCGTCGTTTGGGAACGGGAGTGCTGACCTTGACAGCGGTTCTCATCGCGCTCATCAGTGCCCTACCGATCATCATGCTCTACTTCGTGACCTCAGTGCCACCAGTTGTTGCAGCAGCGTTGACCCTGATCGACGTCGGCATCCTGGTCGCTCTGTTCCGCTTTGAACGAACACCTCTGGTACTGATCGGTGCGTCATTCGGCTGGGTCGTAGTCGCAGGATTGGCAGTCGTGCTATCTCAGCAGTTCGCAACCACCCCACCGATTGTCGATGCGGATGGCAACAACATCCCAGGCAGCATTGCCACACTTGAAACAGTTGAATTGGGTGGCAGCGAACAGTGGATTACAATTCGCGGGTACAGCCAAGACCTGCCAGTGCTCTTGTTCCTGGCGGGCGGCCCCGGTGGCAGTGAATTGGTTATGACACGCAAATACCTGAGTGCGTTGGAGGAATACTTTATCGTTGTCAACTGGGATCAGCCGGGAACGGGCAAATCTTATGACGCTGTACCCTTCGACGAACTGACACCTGAACGTTATGTCGCCGATGCCCACGAACTAACGCTGTATCTGCGCCAACGCTTCGACGAGGACAAAATCTACGTGTTCGGTGAGTTCTGGGGCAGCATCCCGGGCATCTGGCTCGTGCAGCAGTATCCCGACCTGTATCACGCGCTTGTCACCACCGGACAGATGGTCGCACCAGTCGAGAATGACATCCAGATGTACGAATTCGCCATCGAACACCTGACCGCTCAGGGTCGGCTGGACGCGGTGGAAAGTCTGGAACGCAACGGACCGCCACCCTATGAGCGTGGTGAATTGCTTGGTAGGTTTGGCGCGATGAACGGTGTCGTCAATGCCTATATGGACGCTCATGCACACGGTGAAGGCACCGGCCATAACCTGATGTTTGACTCGCTTGCAGCACAGGAATATGGTTTGGTGGATAAGGTCTACTGGGGACTATCTCTGCTGAACACCTTCCCGCAGGTCTACTCACAGCTCAATGATGTGGATTTCCGCACACAGGCAACGACACTGAACATTCCCGTGTATTTCATCAAAGGGCGTTGGGACATCAATTCCAGCAATACCTTGCTGGAAGAATACCACGCCATTCTGGAAGCGCCGCAGAAGGAATTGATCTGGTTTGAAGACTCTGCGCATACACCGAGTTGGGACGAACCGGCGCACTTCGTCGATGTGATGGTCAATACCGTGCTGGCGCAGACGTATCCGCAAATGAAGACTCCTGATGAAGGTCGTTGACCTCTCCAGTGTGCCAGCGTGCCTTCCCGTCGTCGCCGAATGGATTTACGACGCCTTCTGGCAGGAACTCCGGTCAATCTCCCAGGTATATCTACGGTTTGCTTGAGGAGCATCTCCTCGGCAAACCGATTCCTCTACAGTCGTCGCAATGGAGGCTGGCAGGCCTATCGGTTCGGTATGCCTGATCGAAAGCGACATGGTAGAACGTCTCAAACTTACTCCCTGGCTGGCGGCGCTCTACGTGCTGCCAGCCCATCGAAAACATGGCACCGGCAGCCAACTGGTCAACCATCTGCTCGAAAGCGCCCTACACGCTGGATTCACAAGTGTTTATCTCAGCGCAGATGAGCAGGTCGGCTTATACGCAAGATTGGAGTTTGCAATCTTTGAAACCAAGGTCGGTCCGAAGAAGCTGACAATTATGAGGAGATATTTGGGTTGAGCCCTATGGAAGAAGAAAGAAAGCATGACGATTTATCTGGTAACCAGGCCAACTGCCGCGTCACGTATCGTGGCCTGATGTTCAACGGGTCGAAAGTGTTTCCGATTATTATTTTAAGTCTGTCAAGCGCAATATTATCAGAAAACTGACCTTACTTAACCCAAATGGGTTCTCAATATACGCGGGTTCGAACATCCATTGATCCCGCGCTGGCTACGCTATTTTGCCCCGAAAAACCGAGTGCTCACAGGTGGTCAAATGGCTACTGGACGTCGCATAACGTCAATTGTCAACTCAAGTCAGTAACACGGTCTGGCTCCGACCAAAACAGGCTACCCGGCGTTTCTTAAGAGGCTGGCATGATTGGTATCCTCTTCAAGCAGTAGAGGCATCGTCAATATGAAAATGAAAGGCTCAATCGCAGGCAACCACAAGTAAGTAAAGCTGCTGCTCGGTGCAGGTCAACCGGCGCACATAGCGATTCTCAGACACCCAGCGCACAAGATCGCTGAGGTCAAGCATCGGCAGCCACAAGCGCAGGCTGCCATCGTCCGAAGATGACCAGATGCTCTGACCATCGTCGGCAAAATGCACCTGATTGACCTGCCCGCTGTGACCCGTTATCTGGCGCAGCAGATCGCCCGTTTCCACATCCCAGACCTTGATCGTCCCATCAGATGCGCCGGAGGCGATATAGCGACCATCGGCACTGAAATCGAGGCTCGTTACTCCGCCTGTATGCCCATCGAAGCGGCGAATCTCCGCCCCGGTTTCGACATCCCACAGACGCAGCGTTTCGTCAATCGAGCCAGAAATCAGCCAGCGTCCGTCCGGGCTAAACTGCACCCGTCGTTACCGCGTCGCTGTGGCCTTCAAACTGGCGGATCAACTTCGCCAGTTTCAGCATCCCAGAGATGGATACTCAAATCGGTTTCAGGGCACTGGCCGCGGGTGGGTTCGCTCAGTGCGCCAAAGCCGCCCGCGATATAGTCGTCCATCCGGGCTGAATGCGCCGCTGTTGATCGTCCCGGAGCAGCTTTCGAAAGTGGATAACGATGTCGCCCGTGTTCATATCCCAGACGATCATCGTTTTGTCTTCGCCACCAGCTAGCACACGCTGCCCATCTGGACTCACAGCCACATCGAGAATCCTGCCGAACTGCACGTCCTCGTTAACGATAATCGAACTGTGTCCCTCAAGGCGGCGAATTTCCTGGCCGTTTTCGATATTCCACAGGATAGTGCTGGCGTCCTGAAAACCAGACAGCAGCGTCTTGCCATCCGGGCTGATGGCTACACTCGTGACCGCGCCGCCCGCGTAGCGAAAGTGCCGGATTTCAGTGCCACTTTGCAGGTCCAACAGCTCAACCGCATTCTGTATGCCTAAGGCCGCAATGTGTTCGTCATCGCTCACCGCCATACTGTAGATCGCTGCCCCAGGCAGATCAATGCGGCGTTGTTCGGCGTCATTGTACAGCGACCAGAAGCGTACATTGCTTGAGCTCCCTCCGGTGACCGCGTGCCGGTCATCCAGAAACGATACCGTGAATGAACGTCCGGCCTCATCGCGGTAAGTTTGGAGGCGTGTGCCATCCGACGTGTCCCAGAGGATGACCGTCGAATCGCGCGAAGCGGACAGCAGGCGGCGGCCATCTGAAGACCAATCCACATCGAATACATAATCAGTATGGCCGCTGAGGGAGCGTATCCTCGCGCCGGTCGAGACATCCCACAGCATCACCAGCTTATCGAATCCGGCGGTTGCTAGGGTGCGACCATCCGGGACTGAAACTGAGCGAAAACACGATATCGTCATGCCCTTCCAAACGATGCAGCACCTCGCGCGTCTCGACATCCCAAATGATGGCGCTCCGGTCTTCGGATCCAGCCGCCGCCAAGCGGCCATCCGGGCTAAAAGCCACGCCCTGAACCTGGAGCGAAGGCCCGGCCAGTTCACCGGCATAGTCCCCCGTCTGCATATCCCAAAGCGTGGCTACGCCCAACTCGCTGCCAACCAGCCCCAGAGACCCATCCGGCGACACAGCAATCGAGTTGGGATCCCCTGCCGGATTGACTGTCTGCCAGATGATCGCGCCCGTATTCAGGTCCCACAGTTCCAGCGAATCATCCCATCCCCCAACCAGCAGATGTTGGCTGTCCGGTGTGAAGGCAATACCACCCAACCCGTCGGGATGATTGCCATCGAGACGCATTAGGAGCAAGTGCGTTTGCAGGTCATAGATTGCCACACGCACTTCGTCTTCAAGCAGCGCCAGCATACGCTTATCAGGGCTGATGAGCGCGATCCAACGCCAACCATCCCCTCCAGAAAGAATGGACTGGGTACCAGGCGCCAGACCCACTTCATACAGCGTCCGCTGAGCGAAAATCGGCGGGGCTTCGATCCGATTGGCGGCCATTGCCAACGCCAGCGACTGTTCGCCGTTGCCCTCAATCTGCGCCGACTGTGCGGCGGAAGCCAGAGCCAGGCTCTGCGAGACCTGGGCGCTGCGGTTGGCGGCGGCTTCGTTGCGTACGGCAATCCCTGCCAACGTCAGGGCGATAAGTGTGGCTACAGCCATCACGGCTACCAGACCGCGCAGGAAGTTCCGTGAGCGTTTTTCCAGCCGGGCCTCTCGTGCCTGCTGCGCCAGTTCGGCGGCCTGTTCCCGGTCCCGGTTAGCGATAGAGGCGGCCAGATAATCCTGTTCGTCAGGCGTTTGGACCAGTTTGGTCTGCTGCGCCCAGACTTCGAACTGCTGCAAGCGCGCGCCATGCAGTAAGAAGCTGCTGTCCCGCCCCGCTTCCTGCCAATCGTGCGCCAGGCGGCCAAGCTGCTGCTGGGTACGAATATCGTCTCGACTTTCCGCCAGCCAGTTTCCCAGACGCTGCCACTCTCGCAGCAGCGCCTCATGCGCCACTTCGACCGTCGGGCGGCGAGTTGCGGGGTCGTTGTCAAGCGACAGCAGACGGTGTTCGGCAAAGGTGTCGATGATTTCATCCAGCCAATCGGCCTCGGGACTCAGTGCCAGCAGTTCAGAACGCGGCGCGCGGCGGCGACTATCTTCGCTGCCTTCGCCCAGGGTCACCAGACGCAGGAATATCTGGCGAATGTGATCCTGCCCCTGCCGGTCGTACTCGCGGAACAAGTCCTCGGCGCGTTTTGCCAGCGCGCCGGTAGCCTTGCCCATTTCTTCGTAGGCAGCGCGCGCCAGGATGCGCCCCTGCCGCCGTTCGAACAATTCGGTGAGCGCGTATTGAAGCAGCGGTAAGGCCCCAGCCTGATAGTGAATGTCGTCGATGATCGTGCCGACCAGGCCCGCTTCAAAGCTTGCGCCTACCCGTTCCGCCGGGCCGACAATCGCTTCTTCCAAGTCTTTCGACCCCAGCGGCAGCACCGTTTCCATGCGATTGCGCACCAATTCGCCGAAGTCCGGGTAATGCAGCGGACGATCATAAAAGTCGGCACGAAGGGTAATGACCACGCGAACCCGACTGCGGCGTTCGGTGACGGCGGCAGAGATCAATTGGAGAAAGTGGGCGCGCGCGGCCTCATCTTCAATCAGCGTGAATACTTCTTCAAATTGGTCGATGACCAGCAGCAGTTCGCTGCCATCGTCCGGCAGGACCAGGTTCGCGGCCCGAACCAGGCCATATTCATCGCGTTGAAGCTGCTCGCGCAGGCTGCCGGTTTGCGTGGATGCGATGCGGGTGAGCACTACCTCAAGTTCATCCAGTGGCCGCGCGCCAGGGACCATCTCGACCAGGAACCACTTTTCTGAGCCAGCCAATTCGCCGCGCCAGATAGCCGGGATCAAGCCTGCTTTGACCAGACTCGATTTGCCGCTGCCGCTCGGCCCAATTACCGCCAGGAAACGGCTCAGGTTACCGGTTTCACTCAACCGCTGAATCAAGCGCTTGACCAACCGTTCACGCCCGAAGAAGTCACGAAAATCAGCTGATTCAAAAGGTCGCAGGCCCTTATACGGATTATCCGGTTGGAACTCATCGGTCGGGATACGTATACTGTCTACCGATGTCATCGCATCCGCGCCAACGACGAGATTTAGTTCGCGCGCGCGCACAATCGCCTGCATCCTGCTGCGCACATGCAGCTTGCGATAAATCTGCGTGATATACCATTTCACCGTCGCCAGTGTGACAAAAAGCTGCTCGGCGATCTCTTTGTTGCTGCGGCCCTCAACGATGTAATGCAGAATCTCCTGCTCCTTGCGCGTGAGCATTTCCACAATCGAGTCTGACGTCGAGGGCTGGCCGAGTGCAGCGGCTTCACGAAAATCGCCCGCCATAGCCAGCGCATCCGCATACCGCAATTTGGGGTCCTTGGCAGTCGCCTTCTGAATGACGGCGTTCACCGCGTTACACACATTGGCGTCAAGCACGCTAATCTCCGGCAGTGGGTCGCTGAGGTGTTTATACAGCCGTTCCACCGTTGAAAGATTAGGGAAAGGATGCTCGCCTGTCAGTATCTCGTAGAGCACTACCCCCAGACTATACACATCAGTCGCCTGCGTGACCGGCTCGGCGCGCGCCTGTTCGGGGGCCAGATAATCGGGCGAGCCTACGATGACCTCCGGTTCGGTGACGCCGCCTTCAAGCGATGAGATGTCTTTAGCAATACCGAAATCGGCCAGATAAGCGTTTCCGTCTTCATCTAGCAGAATGTTGCCGGGTTTGAGATCACGGTGAATGATGTCATTACGGTGCGCGACAGCCAGCGCAGCCGTGATCTGGTCGAGTAACTGTCCTGTGCGCTCCAGATCACAGGCGCCATCTTTTGTCAACATTTCACGCAGGCTGCCGCCCCGCATCCAGCGCATCACCAGGTAAGCGCCATCGGGATCGCGCCAGTAGTCGTAGAGTGGCACGATGTGGAGATGCTCCAGACGTGCAATCAATTGGGCTTCTGTCTCAAAACGGCGAATGAAATTGGGCTGATTGGCAAAACCGGGCAGGATGATCTTGATCGCCACCTCACGCCTAACGGTCGACTGATAGGCCTTGTAAACCGCGCCAAAGCCACCCGCCCCGATTCGTTCTCGCAGCTCGTAACCTTTGATCATTTGCCCGCTCAGATCTTCCACGGCTGCGCTCCTGGTCAATACCACATGACAGTCATTATAGAGGGTGCAAAAGGCGGCGTCATTAAAGTCTCGACCTTTTCCCTACCCCACAAGCGCAGCCATTCACCCTATGCTTTACGGACGTGCCCTCCTCATAGGCAAGCGCACAAGCGGAGGCAGCACGTGGCAGCACAATGTTCGCATGATTATCAGGAGACGCGGCATGAACAGGGGTCACATCGAATTCATGGCAAAGGATCGAATCAGAGCGTTTCATCAGGAAGCCGCGGCACGCGATCTTGTTCGGAGTGCTGTACAAGCGCGCAGGGCGCAGATTTTTCACAAACTGGGATTTCTGGTGGCAAGGGTCGTGGCCTGTCGAAGTCATAAAGTGAACGCATCTACGGTGCTTGCAAAGTCGCCACCAGATCGTTCTACCCGCTCGGTCTACATTAACTCATAGGGTCTGCTGCTTGACCACCTTATCTCTAAAGAGAGTTTGTGTCCTTATGATGAAAGGGAAGCTCTAATGAATTTTCGATCAAGATACCTCGTTCTACTGTCCGTGCTGGCTGCACTATTCATGCTGAGCAGTGTGATGGCCCAGGCGGACTGCCCTGCCGGTGTCGATTACCTCGCGCAAGCAGAGACCGCATACCAGCAGGCCGATTTTAGTATGGCGCTGCAGGCTTATGACTGCGTGCTCATTAGCGATCCGTTCAACGATTCGGTCCGTGTTAAACGCTTGGACTCTGCGCTTGAGATAGGCGATTACATGACCGCCTATGATGATGTCTTCCTGCTGGACAACACGACCCCGCAAACTATCTTAGCCCAGATCACTGGCGCAGAAGAAGGCCGACCGAAACTGCGCGCCTTTCTGGCAGTCTTCGCCGTCCTACCGGATTATGATCTGGCTTTGAGCAATGCAGAGCAAATCCTCGCCGCCGACCCGTCCAGCGCCTTTGCCTATGTAATTCGTGCCGCCACGTATGAAGGCCTGGAAGATACTCGACAACGCGCATTCAGCCTTTGACCAGGCAATCGCGCTCGCCCCAGATAACGCTCAGGTGTATGGACTCATGGCGGCGGCCCAGTTTTCGGTATTCGACATTCAGGGTGTCCGCCAGAATGCGACCCAGGCTATCGCACTGGACCCAAATATCGCCCAGTTGTACCGGCTGCGCGGCTTTTCCTCAATGGTCATGGGAGATCCTGAAGCCGTACTCGAAGACGCCAACCGTGCGATTGAACTCGACCCCGGCTACTTCGCCTTTTATATCCTGCGCGGCAATGCCCATAGCGCGATGGGCGAGCAGCAGGCAGCGATGACCGATTTCAATCAGGTGATCGCGCTGGCCCCGAATTCCGGATTTGGCTACGCACTACGGGCTGAACTCCAGCTTCAAATGGGAGACAATGCCGCCGCTGCACGTGATATTTCGACAGCGATGGAACTCGAAATCCATCGACCGTATTGACGGCGCAGCACTGGTCACAGATAATCCGGCAACGATGCCGATGACTTTTGGCCGCGCCTATCCACCTGCCATTTGTAGCTCAGCAGGGAGACATATTGACCCTTTCCGCCGTATCGGTCGAACCCGGCGCAGTCGATCCAGTCATCCTGATCGTCGCGCCTGATGGGACACCCCTGATCTACAACGATGATGCGGATGTCGAAGCCGATGTACTGGATGCGATCATTGCTGATTTTGAAGCGCCTGTGGACGGCACTTACGTGCTGATGGTCAGCCATGCGCGCGGTGGCAGCGAAGGCAATATCGAGGTGCTTGTGGTCCGGCCTTGAGGTGCCACTCTCACACTGCGGCTAATTCTATCGGGGGTTCGACCCTCCATTGATCCCGCACTAGCTACAAATCAACAATCCCCTTGAATGCAAGGGGATTTCACCATTCGGGAGCGACGGGCATCGACCTCTATCTAGGTGCGTGATTTGGGTCAGATAGCGTGACCTAATGCACTTAATTCTTGCACACTCGACTGATGGCCCGCTACTAGCAGAGTGGGCACTGGATTGACTTGCGCACTGCATCAGATCTCGAATTACGGCTGTTAAGGTACTAATCCATGAAGGCATCCAATGGCCGTCAGTGATCTATTGGAACAAGCAAAGGCGCTCAGCCCGGCGGAGTGCAAAGAACTAACAAAGCAGCTGATCGATATGATCGATCTGCCTACTACATCACCAGCAAATGAGCCAGAAGAACACTGGGGCATTTCCCTAAATAAGTTACTCAATGAGATCGGACCAATTGAGTTGAAGTACCCAGAAATCGAAGATTCGGTTGAATGGGTCAAGCATTTGCGAGCCGAGCAGCACAGGCATAGATTGGGTGATTGGGGCAACGACGAGTGAGTGCAGGTATTGTTGATACTATCGTCATTTTGCACTACTTCCGTCAAAACTCGGCATCGCAAAGAATGGTACGAAGGTAAACACGAGGGCTTTGTTTCGGATGAGTTATTTGACGCTGCAATGGATGCCCGCAAGCACCTGACGAAGAAGCGTCGTCCTCCGCAGACTATTCGCACCTATATTCTGCATGGTCGTATCTACTGTACGCGCTGTGTGGCAGCAAAACCAAAGTGTATCGCCTTAACTGTGACTCCACTTTTTGGGGGGAGTTCCATGAAACACAGTTCATATAATATGGCTAGTGGTTTCCAGATGAGGCATGGTGGGGAATCAGCCCACGCCGAACCTCCTACTCAGGGCGCGTTGACTCATCCTCAGGCTGGGGGCTGGCTGCACCGCAGGATTCACGGATGATCAGTTCGCTGTACACGATAGTCTTCACAGGGATGGCATCGTCACCTTGGATAAGGCGATGAAGCTTTTGGAGTGCCAGCACACCCATTTCGAATTTAGGAATGTTGACCGTTGTCAAGGGGGGACGTGTGTAAGCACTTTCCAGCGTGTTGTCGATGCTCACTATCGCAATGTCGTCCGGGATTTTTAGACCGACTTCGCGGATAGCTTCCATCGCTCCAAAAGCGGTCTTATCGCTGATCGCAATCACCGCCGTCGGATACTCCGCCTGCTCCAGAATTTCCTTCATCTGAACATAGCCTTTGAGCGGATGCCCAGAGACTGGCTTTGGCATCCATTCTGGCGGAATCAGCAACCCGGCTTCCGCCAGAGCCGCCATACAACCTCGCCGTCGATCTACTAGACTGCTGTACTTCACCGGTCCTCGCAGCAGGGCAATCCGGCGATGACCGAGGCTCAGCAGATGGCGCGTGATCTGAAAACCGGCCATGAAATTATCGCCCAGAATACAGGGCAGACGCTGTTCGTCGATGTGATTTTCGACCAGCACAATCGGGATGCTCAAACTCTCCAGTTGGAGGACCATTTCGGGCGTGATATCGCCATCGTTGGCGACGACAAAGCCGGACACCGTCTGCGTAAGCCCGCCCTTGAAGATGTCAGTGTTCGCGGTCGCCCGGTCGAACGTGGACAGCACGACATGATAGCCCAGGCGCTCCGCTTCGGTCTGGAAGCCCCTGATGATTTCACCATAAAAACCATCGCTGATTACGGGCACGGAATACTGCTCAATCAATAGCCCGACTGACTCCGTCTTCTCGCCGTTCGAGGTCGATTTCACCTTGTAACCGAGATATTCGATTGTATCCCATACGCGCTGGACAGTTTCAGGTGCGATGCCCGGCTTGTTGTGAATCACCATCCAGACCGTCGTCGGTGAAACCTGGGCGGCCTTGGCAACATTGCGCATGGTTGGTTTCACTTTGCCCACGATCATAATCCCCCTTGTTTACTAAACAATACTGATTATACCCAAGTTCAGATCAGTTGACAGACTGAGCAGAATACCGTAAAATGAAGTCAAAGTGTTATATTGTGAATTTATACACTAGAAATGAACTTCGCGAAATGAATGTTTATAAAATAGAAGTCATATTTATTCGATGAACACTTGTGAAGTGTCCATAACAACCTCATTATCACGGATTTGTTCGGCCAGGAGAACCCTGCAATGCATTTGACAGGGGTATTCACTTGGCCTTTGTTTTTTCTCTACTCGTCGGACGGACACATTTCATGAATACCATCAAGGTCGATCTCGACCGTCGTTCAGGCTCTATTAACCCCAATCTATTTGGAGGATTTGCTGAACATCTGGGCCGCTGCATTTACGGCGGCATCTACGATCCTGACTCGCCGCTGGCGGACGAGGACGGTCTGAGAACCGATGTCCTCGATGCCCTGCGCCGCTTGAAAATGCCGGTCATTCGTTATCCTGGCGGCAATTTCGTCTCCGGCTACCGCTGGATGGATGGTGTCGGGCCTGTCGATGAACGTCCGGCGCGGCCTGAGCTTGCCTGGGAGACGATTGAACCCAATCGTTTTGGCACCAACGAGTTCGTTCGTTTCTGCCGGAAGATCAATGCGGAGCCTTACATGGTCGTCAACTGCGGCGACGGCGACATGCGCGAGGCGCGCGATTGGGTGGAATACTGCAACAGCGCCCAGAACACAGCTCTCGCCAATTTGCGCCGCGAGCACGGTTTCGATGCGCCACACAACATCAAGTACTGGGGCATCGGCAACGAAGTCGACGGCCATTGGCAAATCGGCTACAAGACCCCGCAGGAATATGCCCGCGCCTATAAGGAATTCGCCAAGGTCATGCGCTGGGTTGATCCGTCAATCAAGCTGCTGGCCTCGGCAATTTCCAACTGGCGTGGGGAATTCGTCGAACGGACTAATCTCCTGCTCGACCAGGCGGCTGATTTTATCGACTATCTCGCGATCCACTGGTACGTCGGCAACCCGGAGCACAATTTCGCCGAATACATGACTCGTTCCGAGTTTTTCGAGGAGCGTATCAGCGTCGTCGAGGGCCTGATTCGTGCGATGAAGCTGCAGCGTCATATTCAGCGACCGATTTGGATCGCCGTTGACGAATGGAACGTCTGGTATCGGGCACGTGGCGAAACGTTGGAACAACGCAACAACCTGGAAGAAGTTTACAACCTGGAAGACGCCCTGGTCGTGGCGATGCACTTTAACGCCTTTATCCGCCATGCGCAGACGGTCAAAATGGCAAACATCGCTCAGATCGTCAACGTGATCGCGCCCATCTTCACCAGGCCGGACGCGCTGTTCTTACAGACGATTTTTCACCCCTTTGAGGTCTACAGCCGCACCTGCGGCAGTATCGCGCTCGATGCCTTCTGGGAAGGTGATACCTTCTCCGGCGGCGGCTTCAACGGACTGCGGACGCTGGATGTGGCCGCAACACTGGACGAAGAGAACAAATCCCTTTCTGTCTACGTGGTCAATCGCAGCGAAAAAGACGCACTTGAAACCACCATCACGCTGGACAGCGGCCATTTCGCGGGTCCTGTTCAGGCACACGTAATCAATGGCCCGGACATCAGGGCGGAAAACTCCTTCGACCATCCAGATACGGTTCATACTTGTGTGACCGATCTCCAAGTAGAAAGGAACAGCTTCGTTTACACGTTTGAGCCTCACTCCATCACGGTGCTTGTCAGTGACCTCGCGTGATGAAGTTGGCGAAAGAAGAAGAATGATCGTTCAAAGATCCAAGAGCCAGACAGATTGCGCTATGTAGAAGCGCCTGGGCGGCTCCAATGGCAACTCAGTCATGGTTCACGCCAGAATACTGTCCTGTTTATTATGGAGGTAAAGAATGAAAAAGTATGAGTTATCAAGACGCGATTTCTTGAAGCAGGCTGCCGCCTTCACCGCGGCAACCGCCCTGCCGGCACACTTGATGGGGCTTCCATCTGCCGTGGCCGCCCAGGGTGAGGAAGTTGCGCCAGGAGTCCCCAGGGATCAGTGCCTCATCCTGGAGAACCCGTCAGGGACTGTTCTCCCAGCGGATGACTTCAACCGCTGGCGGCCCGGATTCCCCGGAGCTTCAACAGGTCTGCAGCAGTTGGCCCTGGATGCGCTGTGGTACATCGACCCGGATGCGGGCGTTGACGGCGTATGGGACAATGCTCTGGCCGCCGAGAAGCCGATCTACAATGAAGACTACACCCAGATGACGATCAAGCTTCGCGAGGGTATCTACTGGAGCGATGGCGTCGAGTTTACCGCGGATGACGTGTACTATACCATCGACACGCTAATGAACACGCCAGGGATGTCCTATAATGGCCTGTTCGCCGGCAGCATCGACCATCTGGAACAACCCGACAGAAATACCGTAGTCGTCTACCTGAAGGAAGCCAACTCGCGCTTCCACTCGGCCTTTACCGTGCGCTGGGGCGCCTGCTTTATGATGCCCAAGCACATCTTCGAACAGGCAGATGATCTGATCGCGTTCACCTTCAGTCCCCCGGTCAGCCTGGGTGCCTTCACCCTTAGGGATTTCGATCCGAACGGGAATTGGTTCCTGTGGGAGCGCCGCGAAGACTGGCAGCGGGCCTCTGTTGCCCGACTTGGCGACGTGGACGTCCAGTACGCCATGTACATTGCCCCAGGCCCAAGCGATAAACGCGTGATTGCCCAGACAGCGCATCAGCTGGATGTGATCCATGACATCACCCCAGAAGGCCGCATTACGCTGGCGCGGAACAACCCGACCTCCGTCGGTTGGTTCCCCTCGTTCCCCTGGGCGCATCCGGACCCCACCCTGCCAGCCGTTATCTATAACAACGAAATACCCGGCCTGGATAAGCGGGAAGTCCGCTGGGCGCTGACCCTGGCGATTGATATCGTCCAGGTCGCCATGGCCTCCTACAAAGGCGCGGCCACCATCTCGGCCATTCACGTCCCACCGACCGGTTTGTATCCGAAGTACTACCACGAGCCACTGGAACCCTGGTTGAACGATTTCACCATCAAAGTGGGTGGCGAGGACTACAAGCCCTACGACCCAACCGCCGCTCAGCGGATTGCCGATACGGCCCGCATGAGCCTGGGCGACCTGGTGCCAACCGATCCCGACACCATCAAGCAGTACATTGGGGCCGGGTGGTGGAAGTACGATCTCGCAGCGGCTGAGCAGCTGATGATGGACGCTGGGATGCAGAAGGTCAACGGCAAGTGGGCTTTGCCTGATGGCTCGCCCTTCGTTTTGCCGCTGAGCAGCATGAATGAATCCAATCCAACCATGAACCGGGCGGCTGCTATGGTCGTCGAGAACTGGGCGACCTTCGGAGTCGATACCAGCCTGGACTCGCAGGCTAATCCCTGGATCAACTGGGGAACAGGCGAGTACACTGCCGGTATCTCCTGGACCATCGAGACCTGGGGTGGTGATCCCGATCTGTTCTTCTTCCTCCAGTTCTGGCACTCAAAGTTCTACGTGCCGAGCGGGCAGCAGGCTGCGGGCAGCAACAGAATGCGCTGGGAAAATCCCGAGCTTGACAAGATCATTGAAGAGATCCAGGCGATCGCCTTCGACGATCCGAAGGGTATTGAGCTGGGACAGCAGTTTGTCAAGCTCGCCGTGCAGGAGATGCCGATCACCCCACTCATGGCGTATAATGTCTTCACGACGATGGACACGACCTACTTCAACGGGTATCCATCGGTGGATGATCCCTATACGGATCCAGTGCCAAATTGGGCCAATACCAAGTATATGTTCGTCAAGATCAAGCCCAACAATATGTAAGCCTGGCACTGCATTGGTCACATTGACCACTGAGTTGGCAGGATTGAAAGTGGTAATTAAGGCAAGCCAGCAGTAGCAAAGTTCGACCCCTCCACTGCGGTTGTCTTCACCGACGATCACGGTGGAGGGTCTTTTCGTAACGGAGAAGGCCCTCATGCAACGATTTATCCTGCGGTACTTGATTCCGCGTACCATTCAGTTCCTGACGATCATCTTTGTCGGAATCACGGTTACGTTTATCATTCCCAGGCTCATTCCCTCCAACCCGGTAGAAGCAATGATAGCCCGGATGACGGCGCAGGGAGAATCCATCGATGCGGCGTCTGTCGAGGCGATGCGCACCGCGCTGACAGAAATGTACGGGCTGTCAGGCAGTCCGTTCGAGCAGTATATCGCCTTCTGGGGCCGCTTGATCCGGGGCGATCTTGGCCCCTCGCTCGGTAATTTCCCGACCCCGGTGTCCCAGATGATCGGCCAGGCCCTACCTTACACCCTCAGTATCCTGATCCCCGCGCTGTTTATTTCGTGGATTTTCGGCAATCTGCTTGGGGCGATGTCCAGCTATTATCCTGAGAACAAACCATTGAACGGGATCGAAATGCTGGGCCAGGCAGTCCGACCGATTCCATACTACATTGTGGCCCTCGTTCTGCTGGTGGTGTTTGCATTTTTCATCCCAATCTTTCCATTCAGCGGGGCCTACCCGATTGGGACTCATCCTAATTTGTCGCTTGACTTTATTCTGACCTACCTCAAGCACGCCATTCTCCCGGCAGCCACCCTGGTGCTGGTGGGCTTTGGCGGCTGGTTTGTCGGCATGAAATCCCTGACGTCCAACATTATTTCTGAAGACTACGTCGTTTATGCCGAAACCACAGGCCTGAAGAAAAACAAGATACTTTACCAGTACATCATCCGCACCGCCCTGCTGCCGCAGCTCACAGGGCTGGCCTTGTCGCTCGGCACGGTCTTCAGCGGCGCTCTCATCATGGAGATCGTTTTTGGTTATCCGGGGATCGGCAACCTAACCCTGGTTGCAGTTTTCAGGAACGATTATTCTATGATCATGGGTATTGCGATTTATTCCATCGTCGGGGTTGCGACCGCCGTTTTCATCCTCGATTTGCTTTACCCGCTCTTCGACCCGCGCGTGCGCTACCAATAGGAGATAGACTATGGTCAGAGTGATACGTGATCTCCTCAGATTTGATGTCCGCTTCCGGCTCGCCTTTATCTTCCTGGCAGCCGTGGTGGTGATGGTTCTGCTGTCCTTCGTCTCCCCTTATGATCCAAACAAATCCTTCCTGGTGGCGATGGACGCGCCACCCTCCATGGATCACATTTTCGGCACCAACTCCCGCGGACAGGACCTTTTCTGGTGGTTAACCTTTGCGGTGCGCAACTCACTTTTCCTGGGGGTAATGACCGCGATTATCTCGCGTATCATCGCCGTACTGGTGGGTCTGACCGCCGGGTACCAGGGCGGGTGGCTTGATAGGGTGTTGATGGCGATCAACGACAGCTTTGTAATTTTGCCCCTGCTCCCCATCCTGATCTTGCTGGGTTTCTTATTGCGAGACAATATGAACCTGTTCTTCCTGGCGGTTATCCTGGGGCTTTTTGGCTGGTCCTTTGATGCCCGCTTGATTCGCTCTCAGGTGCTGAGCTTGAAGGAGCGCTCGTTCACGCGCACGGCAGTTTATTGCGGAACCAACGGCTATTGGATCACCATCCATGAGCATCTGCCCTTCGTGCTGCCGATTGTATTTGCCACCACCATCAACAACATCCTTTGGTCCATTGGCATGGAGGTCACCTTGAGTATTCTTGGGCTTTCAGATCTGACTACGCCCACACTGGGGACGGCGCTCTATTGGGCAAACCAGCATGGGGCGTTGGTGGCAGGGGTGTGGTGGTGGATCGCTGCGCCGACTCTGGTGGCGATCATTCTGTTCCTCGGCCTGTACTTGCTCTTCATGAGCATCAACGAGTACATTGATCCGCGAACTCGCTTGCGCATGATGGGAGGCTAAGTCGTGACCCTTTTAAGTGTACAAAACCTCCGAGCGTATTATCAGACCGAGGTTTATGGAATTTCCCGGACGGTACACGCCGTTGATGGTGTTTCTTTTGACCTTCTTCCGAATGAAATTTACGGCGTGGCCGGTGAGTTGAGCTGCGGCAAAACCACCCTCATCAAGGTGATCTCAGGAAATATCAAACCGCCGTTGAAGGCGCTGGAAGGGAGCGTTAACTACGACTTTGGCAATTACAAAGTAGATATGCTGCAAACCTCGCAGGATGAGCTGCGCCAGAACGTCCGCTGGAAACGACTCTCGTATGTGATGCAGGGTTCGATGAGCGTCCTCAACCCGGTGCGCAGGGTCATTGAGACCTTCAGAGATATTGTGGATACCCACGAGCACATTACGGATAAACAGCAGTTCCTTGAAGAAACACGCGCGCACGTCAATCGACTGGGGCTGCCGACGGATGTGCTCAACGCCTATCCGCACCAGCTCTCTGGTGGTATGCGCCAGCGGGTGGCAATCGCCCTGGCAACCGTGTTCCAACCGGCCTTGATTATCGCGGACGAACCTACGACTGCCCTGGATGTCGTCGTGCAGCGCGGCGTTCTGCAGATGATCAAGGAGATTCAGGCCATGAGCAGCAACACGGTGCTGCTGGTTACGCACGATATGGCTGTACACGCCAACGTAGCTGATCGCGTCATGATCATGTACGCAGGCCGGATTGTCGAAGAAGCCCCCACGGATACGATCTTCAACGCGCCGCTCCACCCTTACACCCAGCACCTGATCCGCTCGCTGCCGAGAATTGGCGAAAGATCGACCAGGGCAAGCCTGCCAGGCTCACCGCCCAACCTGGCCGACCCGCCAAGCGGCTGTCGATTCCATACCCGCTGTCCCTATGTGATGGATGTGTGCCGGACCACAGTGCCGGATCTGATCACGGTGAAGGAACGTCATCGCGTAGCCTGCTACCTGGTTGAGGAGAGCGCGCAATGAGTGATAACGGAAAACTGCTGGATGTCCAGCATGCCACGGTCGAATTTCATATTGGTGGCCTGGTAGGGGGGGCGCTGCTCACAGCGGTCAATGACGTCTCCTTCTCTGTAGAGAATGATAAGCCAGAGATACTGACCCTTGCTGGAGAAAGCGGCAGTGGCAAAACCACCCTCTCACGTCTGCTGCTGCGTGATCTTGAACCCACCCGCGGCAAAGTGTTTTTTGAAGGTCGCGATCTGTCCACTATTCATAAACGATCTGAGTTCAATGAGTTTATTAAGAAAGTCCAACCGGTTTTCCAGAATCCGTTTGATACCTTCAGCCCGCTGCGGCGTGTAGACGCCTATCTGTTCGATACCGCCATAAACTTTGGGATGACGTCGAGCCGTCGGGAAGCAGCCGAGATCGTGGATGAGGCCCTGCGCAATGTGGGTCTATCGTTGGATGAAGTGAGACAGCGTTACCCGCATGAACTCTCTGGCGGGCAAATTCAGCGTGTGTCGGTGGCACGGGCTTTGATCTCAAATCCCAAGCTGATTATCGCCGACGAGCCGGTGTCGATGGTCGATGCCTCGCTGCGTATGGAAATCGTGAACCTGTTCCAAAAGCTGCGCGACGAACAAAAGGTGAGCGTCATCTACATCACGCATGATCTGGCGACCGCTTACTACATCAGTGACCGGATCGGGATCATGCTGCGTGGCTACGTCGTCGAAGCGGGACCTGTTGAGGATGTCCTGGAACGACCTGTCCATCCTTACACACAGCTGCTGAAGGAATCCGTTCCCGATCCCGCCCCCAAAGATCGCGAGTCCTGGGCCAAACATATTGCGTTGGGGACGACCGAGGTCAAAGAGTATGGGCGAATCGGGTGCAAGTTTGCGGGCCGCTGCCCTCAGGTAATGGACATCTGCCGCCAGGCGGACCCGCCGGATATACAGGTTGGACAGCAAACGGTGAAGTGTTACCTGTATTCGGAACATGCCGAGAACGCTGCAACTGGAGCACAACCTTGACCCGCATCGGCTGTTGCAGCTACCAACACACTGATTTCATAATGCCACGCGTAGTTTATGCTGTACGCAACTTCACAGGCACTTGTCTTCACATTTTGAGCAATTACCAGAGATAGAATCAGAAACCATTGTTGTGAGTATAAAGATCGATTTAAGCCTGCGTTTAGTTTAGTAAGCAAGAACACTTACCTCCGTTTAGGTATGCCTCCAGTGGCATATGATCTATGATTTCGATCGTGCCAATGGAAAATTCATGGGCCGGCTTGACATGTGAATGAGTTAACGTCTCTTTTACCACAGATGCCGTTGGACGGTCCGACACCTTTGACGATGTCTTGACCCTGTACAATCGCCAACGACGCCATTCGGTGCTGGGTTATGTGAGTCTCGTGGCTCTTGAACAGTAGTCCGAGAGATACTCCCACACTCCGTTAATTTAGGATAATGCCACACGTCCAAATACTGAGCTAGAGTATGTTGAAGCTGTCTGTCTTGATCTCGCCCAATATCAGGTCCATAACATCTATGCGTTCGGCGGCGATCTGCTTTGCCAACGGCAAGGTGAACCGTCCTTGAATCAGGTCCCGGTGCTTGAGAACACGGTCGTAGCAACGCTGAAGGTCGTTCGGCCCCCAGGCAAAATCCCGAACGATGCCGATAGCGCCAAGCATGTCGAGCCAATCGGCTTCTCGGAGCAGCAATGCCTCAGCAGAGTTTACCGGACGTTGATCCTGGTAGTCGTGCTTCTCGATGGCTTCCAACAGCACTTCTTTTTGGGCCACCGTGAAATGTGTATCTGGTAGAATCTCGATCTCTGCGATCTGCTTTGAGCGCAGCGCATGAGGCACATCGTTCAGTCGATAGGTGGGGAAAGCGCCCCAATCGTGCAGATAGATCGCCCACGTCAGAATCTCGGCGTCGTGGGGTGTATCAGGGCCGATAAGGTCGATCAACTTGAGTACACGGCTTACGTGCGGATAGCCCCACCCTGCGCCATATTCGCGGGTCATGCCCTCAATCTCTTGCAATGAGACCATGTCATACATCCATTGAAGCCAACAGTTGTTCAACGAGCTTCCGGGTTGCGGCCACGGTGGCTTGTGGGTATTCGTATGACCATTGCTGTGCGGTCTCAACCGCCAACCACTGGAAGAGCTGCATTGTTTCCAACAGAGCGCGGGCGATGTCGTTGCGATCATAGCGTGCAAATATATGTTTGAACTGGGTGACCGCGCGCGGGTCAGCCCATTCTTCCAGAAAGCGCCCACCGATCCAGGTGTCTACGTGCTCTCGCCGGACGGCGTGGGCTTGCCATTTCAGCATTTCGGTAAGCAGGTTTTTCAGGTGAATGTCGCAACCGGTCTTTGCCCACCATAGCTCGCCCCGGCACAGATGTTTTGCTGTCCATAACGTGTGGAACCAGAAATCATGGACGAGGTTGACGAAGCTGGCTTCATCGGGCTGGTGGAAGCAGACTCCAGACGGGATTGGCCTGTTCAGCATAGTCTGCAACATACCGTCTTTATCAATGAGAATGCGAACACCCCGCTGCAATAACTCGACAGCTTCTGGCGGGAGGTCGTTTTGCACCAGTTGTGCCAACGTGGTGCTCGAATTCAGTGCAAAATCTATATCCTGCCCGCCCGCATAAAGGACACGTCGTTCTGGGTCACCGCGGGGCGTTCTGGTGATAAAACTTAGCCAAACTTCACCCAATCCTTCATACCAATCCGCCCTTTTGACAAAATCATCGAGGTGGTTAACGAACATGAGGATATCAAGATCGGACCATTCATCTGCCGGATGGTCCTCACGCGCCCGCGAGCCAATGACAGCAGCAGCGCGCACCTCTGGCTGCCGATGTGCGAACTCAATGAATCTTTCTACCAGATGGCTATAACCATTATTGAAATCACACATCAGGACGACCTCCTGCTGTTCGCAGCCCCAGGAATTTATTGAAATTTGCGCAACTGCGGCCATAGTTGATCCCACGTCTGTCGCGCTTCGCCGCAGACGAGAATAGTTGGCGCACGAGAAGTCTCGATGTTGACGATGCCATAGGCGTTCGTTACCCGCGCTGCCGTTGTACAGTCTTCAAAGAGAGATGACACTTGTGAGCGATTGTAGCCCAGGATGATGGTTGCAGCGGGCGGCGTCTCGCCGTAGCCACGATACCACGCACTGTCGATGCCGCTGATTGCCGCTGGCAGCCCGTGGGCCGGACCATACAAATTGACCGCACCCGTTTCACCGTAGTTGCCGGTCAAGATGGCAGTGCGAGGTCGGATGTCCTCCGGCATGTCGTTGTAGACCTGCGCCACAGTTTCCACCAATTCCGGCCAGCCGATCATCTCACGAAAGTTGTCGCCCATGCGATTGGCTGTTTCCCACAGCGGAGAGTTGACATCAGCAACAGGCAAAGTCAGCAGAACTGCTACCACTGCAAATACAACAAGACCAACCCACATTGCAGTGCTGAGTACTCGTCGTAAGCCAGGCGGGCGTTGAACCAGCCAGGCAGCGCCCCAGGCGGTTCCAGCCGCAATAACCATGGGATAGGCAGGCGCGATATAGTATGCTCGCCCGTCGAACAGGTAGAACAGGATCAGTGGGACAAGGAACATCCAGCCTAAGACCCGATAGGGTCGGTAAGTCCGTGAGATGAAGACCGCATATAGGCCTGCGATCACGAGCGGCAGCGCTGCCGGGTTGACACAGTTATACAACTGCTCCACCATGAAACTGCCAGTTCGCCCCATCGCCATGTCACGAGTATGAAGGGCGCGTAGGAATTCTAACGACACAAAATCGTGTTGGATCTGCCAGATGAAGTTTGGCAGGTAAATGACCAGAGCCAAAGCGACACCGAGCCAGAGCCAACGGCTGCGGAAGTCGCGCCGCAGCGGAGACAACAGTACGGCGGCAATGATACCTACGATGAAAAAAGCCATCGTAAACTTCGTCATCATTCCAAGGCCAATGGCTGCACCTATGCCCAGCCACCAGCGTCGATCTTGTGTGTGGATCAACCGGACGACATAGTAGGCCGTCACGACCCACCAGAGATAATCAAAGGCAAGATAATGCAGCAGCAGGCCAGCGGTCAGCGCCACAGGGGAGATGACCACAGCGAAGGCGGCTGTGATCTGCGCCAGTCGATTTCCGCCCATGTCGCGGACCATCAGACCAGTGAGCAAGGCGACGATGCCCTGGCTGAGTGCGGCGAAGAACCGGACACCTAACAATGATGGGCCGAATAAGTCCAATCCGATGCGTGCCAAAAAGGGCGTCAGTGGGGGATAGGCCACATAGCCCCAAGCCAGCTCGCGCGCATTGTCGAGGGTATCCAGTTCATCCCGATGAAAGCCGTATTGACCGTTGGTCAACACATGGAACAGAACCCAGGCTGCACAAAAGAGAATCAACGGTCTATCGACATCTTTGAATCGATCTGACATTGAACGAAAGAAATTCATAGGCGCTTTCCCACGTGGCGTTTCCTTTGATTACTGCTCAGCAGCAGGGCGCCGACATTCAGCACGATCAGTGTGCTGAACAAAACCTTTCGGGTCTGCGAAGTCCGAGATTTTCTCGCTTGGGCGATTGCTAGACAGAACCATGAGAGGTCTGCCGGAGCGGACCGCGCCCCGGCAGCAGCGCCCCCAATACCTTAGGCGAACCAGACAGGACAGATAGTGGTCTGTTCGCTAGGTCTCTCGACGAAACAGTGGTAACAGGATACCTACGCCCAAAGCGATAATCGCAAACGGCCAGACCAGATTCCAGGACAGATCGAGCACAAACACAAGTCCCACAGTTCCCAGTATCCCGCCAAAGATGCCCGCCGCAATTGAACGACGTAGCACACCAAATGCAAGAATCAAGGCGCCTATGACGACCAGTGCCCAACGCCAGACGAGGTTCCAGAATGAGCCTCTAAAAAGTGTCCAGTTCTGTGTAAAACTCCATGTTGGATCCAGAATGAAGCTGAGCGCCAGCACTGTGGTTGTGATGCCGATCGCCAGCTGAGCCACCGCCATCGCTGTAAGGTTTCCTTGCTGACGGATCGTCAGCGCGCTTGCGACCAGAAATACCAGCCCTGGGATACCGATGAACAGGGTCCACCAGGGGCTGCTGTAGTCGAGCATATTTGCCTGACCCAGGACAAAGACCAGCCCCAGCGCCACAAAAGTGAGACCGACCATCGCGGTAAACTCTTCACGCGTCAGCAACCGAGCCTGCTCAAGAAAACCCAGATCGTTCTTCTTTATTTTTTGTTGACCAGCCATTCCATTCCTCCTGCGGGCAGCGTAGCCCCAACAGACTGCTCCCAAACATTGCCCGTTCATTTTCTGGTTGTGCGAGACATTGTGTTTAGCGATACGTTTACCTCCTTCGTAAGTGAATGCTCTGCCTGTGGCGATGGCATTCGCGAACGAGCATCTTCTGCTTTGTGTGTCGAGACCATGGGCCTGCACCTAAGCATGGATCCCACGCTTGAGAGGAGAGGCCCTAATCCCCGACGCGGGTTTACACGTGGTCAAACTTAGTCACCAACATGAGTGTTGTTACTGCGCAGCAGCAGCGCCACACCGCCAATTATGAGAAACAGCGGCCAGATACTGGCCCAGGGGAGATCAGGCAGAATGTCAACCTGAATATTGAACAGGAAGATGCAGCCGACAAGGACAATCAGCGCGCTGAATACAACCTTGCTGCTTTGCGAAGTCCGGGTTTCGCCCGCTTGGGTGATCGCCTGATACAGCCACAACAGGCCGGGCACAATAATGAAAATCGCCCACCAATTGAAATTGTTCGGAATGATCTGCTGCTGCTGGAGCAGCAAAAAAGCGCCTAGCGCGATCAGCACGATGGCACCGCCACCGTTGCGCTCCGAAATTCGACGCGAACGCGAAGACAACCGGCTCATGAGATTGCTCCTTCTCTCACCTAATTTGCGCATCACCCTGACAATACCATAGGCCTGCTCCGGCTCCCCCGCGCGGTGGAAGGGTTTTGGGCCATGAAAGTGATGGGCAGCGTACCTGGTCAGTTGACCGGGAAATCATGATGTTTATCACTGCTGCAAGTTGGCGGAATGCTGCACAATATGGCTGTAAAACAGAACGAGATTAGGCCAGACACACACGGCTGAAATAGAGCACTCGAATGCAGGCGGCCTCTCAGGATTTTGACGCTGCTCCTTATGCCAGGGACATGCTGGAACTGCTCTTTGACCAGATGCCTGTGGCTATTGTCGTCCTCGATCCCGAGTATCACGTCCTGCGCTACAATCTGACCTGGGCTGGCTATGTCGAACAGTACAAGCCATCGGCCCTACCGCAGTTTCAGCCTGAATTTTGTTTTTTCGACCTGCTGCCAGAATCCAGACAACATCTGGAGCCTGCGTTCCAACGTGCCCTGGTAGGGGAGACCGTCCGGGCTTATGCGCTGGGATTCACGATTGGCACGAAAACATCCTTTTGGAATCTGGCGGCTGCCCCGTTGATTCATGATGGCACAACCTACGGCGTGCTGCTGGTGAGCAATGACGTCTCCGAACAAGTCGAAGCGCAGCAGGCCCTGCAAAATGCACTGCTGGCATTGCAGCAGGCCCATGAAGCCGTTGAGCAGCAGGTTGATGAACGCACACGGGAACTCAAGACGCTCATGACCGTTCAGCAGGCGCTGACCAGCAGCTTGAAGCTCAGCGAAGTCTTGCAGATTATCGTTTATGAGGCCCGGCGGCTGACGCATACTGATGTCGGTGCGGTCTTCCTACCGGAAAATGGTGATCTGGTGTTAGCGGCGCTGTCCAGCCAGCACCCTCTGGGCATTGATATAGGCTACAGTATCTCCTTGAGTGAACTCGATTACCGGGACCACTTTTCGCAGCGGCCAACTCAACTCGTCCCCGACATCCGCCAGCATCCGCATGTGGATTCGCTGGCAATTACCAGGGCGGGCTTGCACTCCATCCTGGCTGTACCGCTTGTCTCTGGCGAGCAGGTCATCGGCGTGTTGTCGGTCGGCAACAAGGTAGCCGGTGATCTGGATAAGGAAGACGAACGTCTGTTATCGTTGATGATTCCCTCGGCTGTCATCGCCCTGGAGAATGTGCGGGTCTACGAGCAGGCCAGCGAAACAGCCATCGCCGCCGAACGTGGACGCCTGGC
Source organism: uncultured Chloroflexia bacterium (assembly GCA_963772595.1). Taxonomy (GTDB): domain Bacteria; phylum Chloroflexota; class Anaerolineae; order Aggregatilineales; family Phototrophicaceae; genus CAVYXZ01. The sequence goes on from CAVYXZ010000010.1 coordinate 188,976, forward strand.
GCGCGACCTGCACGATTCGGTGACACAGACACTGTTTTCAGCCAGCCTGACAGCAGAAGTCCTACCCCGCATCTGGGCACGCGATCCCGACGAAGGCTTGCTGCGACTAGAAAAACTGCGCGAACTCACGCGCGGTGCGCTGGCCGAAATGCGCACGCTGCTGCTGGAACTGCGTCCGGCAGCCCTGGAGGAAATGCCGCTGGGCGATTTGCTCCGTCAGCTTGCCGAGGGCATCGCCGGGCGCACGCGCATCGCCATCCAGGTCACGGTAGATGGCGACTATGACGCCTCGCCGGAGGTCAAAATCGCCTTTTATCGCATTGCCCAGGAAGCGCTCAATAACGTCGCCAAACATTCCAGGGCGCAATCTGCTCGTGTAACCCTCGCGCAGCGCAAACAGTACATCAAATTGAGGATTTCCGATGACGGCATCGGATTCGACCCGGCAACCAACCGCGCCAGTCACCTGGGCTTGCGAATTATGGCCGAACGGGCCGCTGACATTGCAGCGAGTCTGGAAATCGACGCCGGGATTGACCGGGGAACAGCGATTAACGTCGTGTGGTCTGAGCAGGAGTCATAAACTATGATGGCAGAACAAATTCGAATAATCATTGTCGATGACCATGCCGTAGTGCGCAGCGGTCTGAGCGATTTCGTGCTGGCCTTCGACGATCTTGAGCTTGTTGCCGAAGCGGACGGCGGCACACAAGCGGTGGAGCTTTGCAGTAAGCTGCAACCAGATGTTGTGCTGATGGACATGGTCATGCCGGACCTGGATGGCGCGACGGCTACTCGGCTATCCGCGAATCCAACCCGAATGTCCAGATCATTGCCCTCACCAGCTTTCGCGAAGAAGACCTGATTAACGCCGCGCTGAAGGCCGGGGCCATCGGTTACCTGTTGAAGAATGTTACGGCTGACGAACTGGCAGCGGCCATCCGCAACGCGATGCATGGCCGTCCGACTCTGGCTCCGGAAGCCACCCTGGCCTTGATGCACGCGGCGACCGCGCCACCGCCACCCGGCAGCGATCTTACCCCGCGCGAACTGGATGTGTTGGTCCTGATGGTACAAGGGCTGAACAACCGCGAAATCGCTGCTCAACTGTGTCTGGGCCTTTCCACCGTCAAATATCACGTCAGCAATATCATCGCCAAGCTAGGGGCCGGCAATCGCACTGAGGCATCCAGCATCGCGCTTCAGCATCACCTGGTCAACTGACCAGGGAAACTCCCCTCCATCGTATTGAAAAAAGACTCGCTGGCCGCAGGTCGCTGCCGCGGTGTTTTTGATTTTCAATAGAACCAGAAAGGAACTCTTGACCATGGCAACTCAAGGCATTCCCTTGCGTGTGGTGATTGCTGACCACGCGCCGGAGGTCCGACAGGCGCTGCGGCTGATCTGCGAGGAAAGTCTGGGCCTGACCGTCGTTGGAGAGGCTGCTGAAAGCGAGGACCTGCCGACAGTCGTCATGACGACCCAGGCGGACATCCTGCTGCTGGAATGGGAGCTTCCCGGTGTGCCCGGCGGCACGCTGCTGAAAACCCTGCGCGAGGACGAAGGGCTTAGTATCGTAGTTATGGCGTCACGCCCAGAAATTCGCGCCAGAGCTCGGCGCGCCGGAGCCGAGGGGTTTATATACAAAGGCGATCCACCCGATGAACTGCTCAATTTGCTGCGGCAGCTTATCGATGGACGATCACGTTAGAGGAAGAGAATACTCATGTTACGTTCAGTTCTGGCTCTACTCATCGCCGCACATGGCGTCGGTCATATCCTGTTCCTTGTGCCCCTGCTGGGTCTGGCGAATTGGGGTCAAGCCAGCCGGTCCTGGCTGCTCACGGCGGAGACCCCGGCCCGGTTGATCGGCAGCCTCTTGTGGATTACGGTGATTATTGCCTTTGGGGCGGCGGTCTTTGGCTTGCTGGGCCAGCAGGGCTGGTGGCGCACTGCGGCAATCGCGGCGGCGGTCATCTCGTCCGCCGGTCTGATTCTCTTCTGGGCGACCCCGGTCAGAATCCCCAGCGGCCTCTGCCCTGGTGTTCAACATCCTCGTGCTGGGCGCGCTGGTGGTGCTTCACTGGCCGAGCCTGGACGCCCTGGGGGCATGAGAGTAACCAGTATGGGCGTGCTAAAGCGGACAGACAGGGTCGCGTTGAGCCGCAGCCACTGGCAGCGAAGGAGCTGTTGGCTCCTGGCTGTGCTGCCGCTGATCGGTCTGCTTTTGTTGACGCTGCTGCTGTTGCTGAGCCTTATCGTGAATACGGTTCCAGCTATGCTGGCCCTATCGCTGCAACTGCTGGACGCTGTCGTCGCGTTGGGCTTGTTCTGGTTGCCGCATATGCTGGCAGCGCTTTGCCTGGCGGTGGCCGCGATCAGCCTGACCGCGCTGCTGGCAGTGGCACTGTCTCGGCTGCTTGGCGACCAGAGGCAAACCCCTGAATTCGAGGATACACCGGCAGCCCAGGTGGCAGCCATCGGTGGAGAAGAGGAAAACGGATGATGTACAGACGTTTTGTGCTTTTTTGCGTGATAGCGCTTTCGCTGCCCGGCGCACTCGTGAGTGCCGAATACCCACTGGAGTTTATGCCGGGGACTTGCCCGGTTCAATTTGCGGGTGGGGCCGAAGTCGAATGCGGTGTCGTGACCGTCCCTCAAGATCAACTCCATCCTGAACAACGCAGCCTCAGCCTTGCCGTTGCCGTCTTCAAAGCGCGCAGTGACAGCCCAGCGCCAGATCCGCTCATCTTTCTCGATGGCGGGCCAGGGTCCCGGACGCTGGATTCCCTTGCGGGTGGCCTGGGGCCGTTCCTGATACACTTCAATGCACAGCGCGATGTGATTATATTCGATTATCGAGGTATGGGGCATTCTGACCCGGCGCTGACCTGCCCGGAATCGTTGGACGCGCTTGATGATAGTTGGGTATCGCTGTGCAGGGCACGCTATGCGGAAAGGGGTGTGGATGTCACGTACTTCACGACCCGCGACAACGCCGCTGACGCCGCCGATATCGTCCGCGCGCTGGGTTATGAAAGCTACAACGTCTGGGGCGGTTCCTATGGCTCATCGGTTGCACTGACGCTGCTGCGCGATCACCCGGAAAATATCCGCGCCGCGATTATCACCGCATTGCAAGCGCCGCAGGGTGATTTGCAGGCGGCTATTCCAGTCTACTTCCAGCGGACGCTGGATGCGATTTCGGCGCTGTGCCAGGCGGATACAACCTGTAAAGCGGCATTTCCTGGCGACCTCAGCGAGGAGGTGGCGGCTGTCGTCGAGCGCCTGAATGCTGAGCCGTTGAAAATAACCGTTCACGGGACAGAGGCGATCTTTAAGGGCAGCGATCTCATGATGGGTCTGGGGACCTTCCTCAAGGATGAGCAAAATATCCCCTTGCTGCCTGGTCTGCTGGCAGCGCTTGATGCCGGGCAGTACCAGGACATTGAAACCTATGCCAATGCCCTCAGCACGCCACCGGACCCGCTCAATCCTATTGGGGCCTGGCTGTCGATGCGCTGTACCGACAGCATTCTGGCGACGACACCAGATGCGATCTCTGCAGAGTCTGGACAGCATCCAACCTGCTTTCCGTCCAACTTACCAGGAGATCAACGAGGGGCAGGTTGCCCAATGTCGGGCCTGGGGCGCGCGCGTACCAGATGAGTTGGATCGGCTGCCCGCCAACGCCGAGACTCCGGTGTTGATTATCAGCGGTGACCTGGACCCCTATAGTTCCCAGGAATGGCTGGAGTCAACGCTGGCGCATCTACCCAAAGGCCAGGGTTTCATGCTGCCCTACCATCTGCATTATGTCATCCAGCATCCCTGCGCAGCCCGATTGTTGACAGGCTTTATTGACGACCCGACCGCCGCCCTGGATTCAAGCTGTATGGCCGAAGTTTCTCCGCCTGTGTTCAAGGTGCAGTGAAGATGTTCAAGCCGGCGCATGGTTCGCCAGCAGGAGAGAGGACATGCTGAAGCGAATTGGTCTACTGCTAATGTTCTGCCTGGTTTTGCTTCCCGTGATTCCGGTCAAGGCCCAGGCAGTTTTTGACGTTGCCGCTGTCATCGGTGCAGGAGTTTCAGATGGCGACCTGTATGTCTACACGCCCGACGAATCGATCAAGCTGACCGAGGACGGCCTGGGCGGTTTCCGGCAGATTGAGTGGCAGGGCGATGTCCTGGCTTACAGCCGTAGCGATGCCGATGGCGTACTCAATCTCTGGCTGAGCATTGACGGCGAAGCGCCGTTTGTGCTGCTGAACGGCATCGATTCTTCTGTACCCCTTCAGTTTTACCGCCGACGGACAGATTCTCTTCGCGCAAGACTCCCAGCTCGAAACGGAGGCCTCCTTCCTGACCAGTGTCTGGACCCTTGCGCTGGAAGCGGGCGCGCAGCCGCAAGCCCTGGCGCAGATCGACACGACCATCGCCGTGTCGCCAGGCTGCGGTGGAGGCTCGCCTATCCCGACCGACTGGCAGTATTGGGCCGAAGCCGGTTTCGCGGGCAAACATCGTATCCTGGCGCTGACGCCTTACGGTCTGGTTTATACGCTCGATTGTGTGGGCGAACGCACTGCGCTGCTGAACCCGGACACGCAGGAAACAATTGAACTGGGCGATCATTTTGGCAGCGTACGCCTGTCGCCGGACCGCAGCCGTCTGGTGGGTCTGCTTTATGGTGATAACCCCACCCTGGGGACGCTAGACCTTTCCACACAGGCCGTGCAAACCTATGACACCGCCATGACGCCTGATCAGGTCGCATGGTCCAGCACCAGCGCGGAGGTCTTCTACACCGTGCGCGAGGCCCGTGACGAAGCGCTGCCGATGACGCCTGAGGAACAGGAAGTCGTCAACCGGTCTTTCGGGGTGCCCGGCGAGGTCTTTGCTTTCCCTGAGTATACGGTTCAGATTCACCAGTTGACTTTGATGACCGGAGCGGATACCACGCTTTACAGCGCGCCAGTAAACACAGCCAGCATTGGTCGGCTCTTTATCAATCGTCAGCACACACTGATCTTCAGCCAGATTCCAAATCTTCAGGACTGGATTGCCGCCATGGCTGCCGGTCGCTTCGATCCTTCGTCTCCTGCGGACAGTACGGCGCTTCAACTGGCCACGGTGCCGGTCACGGTCCTGAACCTTAACCTGGGGACTGCCGATCTGCTGACCATTGGCTCCAATGTCAATCTGTTTGCCCCTAAAGAAATGAGTTCACAGGGATGAAGCTTATTCAACGGATGTATGCGCAAGAAGACGACTACTGGCGGATGCGTGCCTTTCTACGCGAGGTGTTCTTGCTCAACAACTGCCAGGAACTGAGCTGGCAGGTCGCGCGTCTGGATTAGTGGCGCTATTTTGGCAATGAACACTTCGAACACTATCGTCTGAGTGATACGATCTGACTGTGGGAGACGGACGATGGTCGCATCGCCGTTTTCATCACGCCGGAGAGCCGGGGCAATGTCTATCTGCAAGTGCATCCGGCATGGCGCACGCCTGAATTGGAAAACGATTTGCTGGCTGTGGCTGAACGCTGTCTGGCTGAAGTGGACGGCAGCGGCCAGCGTCACCTGACTGCCTGGGCACATCAGACGGATGCGCTTCGAATTGGTTTGCTGCAAGCTCGGGGCTACACACGGGGTGATTGGCCGGAGCACCAGTTTCGTCGCCGTCTTGCAGACAGCATACCGGATACACAGGCAACTCCTTGCTATATCATGCGGTCGCTGGGTGATGAGTTCGAACTCCCTGCGCGCGCCTGGGTCTCTTGGCGTGCTTTTCATCCCGACGAGCCGGACGAGCGCTACAGTGGCTGGGACTGGTATCCAGACATTCAACGCTGCCCGCCGTACCGCCGCGATCTCGATCTCGTAGCTGTTGCAGCGGACGGTGAACTGGTTGCCTTCTGCACCGTCTGGTATGACGACGTGACACGGACTGGCTACTTCGAGCCGGTGGGCACGTCACCGCTGCACCAGCGCAAAGGCTTGGGCAAGGCCATCATGACCGAAGGGCTGCGCCGCCTGAAGCAACTGGGGGCACTTAATGCAACGGTAGCTGGCTTTTCTGAGGCTGGTCTAGCCCCAGTTTTTTAGAGTAACAATCACTCATGCGGCACGGCTGATCGGGCGGGCATAGTCGATACCCGAATATAGGCGCTGCCGCCAGAAGAAAAACATGCTTAGCAAGCCTAGCACAGCCACGCTGGAGATCGCCAGCTCGCCAACCGGGGCTGTCTCGCCTTCGATCATGGTCGGCGGTGCACCTCGCCGGCAGCACCTGGAGCGAGTACAGGAAGCTCACCAGCGCCTGCTGATCTTCAAAGGACAGTTCGGTGAACGCATCACGAATAGGACGGGCTTCGCCACCGTGCATCAGAATGGCTTCAGTGATGGTGGTTAGATCGCCCAGATGACCATAAGGCGCTGAATTGCCGACATCCCACAGCTTGCGGGTCAGGAAAAACTCCGTTCCCGGCTTGCCATCCTGGTCAGGTCGATTTTGCGCCAGTTGTTCGTTGCAGTAGTAGCGGATGGCGTCTTCCCGGTCTTCCGCATCACAAAGATCATGCCGTTTGAGATCGGTGTAGGCATGGATCATCGCGCCGTCGCCGTCGCGTTCCAGGTAAGGTCCCTGGCCTTCGCTGGTCATGTCGTAGCGGAAGGATTGCTCGCTATCGGCCCAGGTGCCGGGCGGGTTAAAGGGATTTGGCTCGACAAAGTAGCGCGAGTCAAGCCGCATTTCCGGCACATGACAGGCGGAGCAACCGACCGCGTCAAATACGCTTTCGCCATGCTCAACCGCCGCCCGTTCCACCGGGTCCTCCGGCAGCAGTTGACCCGGCACGCCCAGCGCTGCCTGGTAAATCGTCACCGCCGTAATATCGCCAATCGTCAACTCGCGTTCCACGCCATCCTGGTCAAAATCAGGTGATCGATCGCCGGGTTCAGGTCAAAGCGCTCCTCCGCTTGCATCCCGTGATGCTGGTTCATGGCATTGACCGAAAACTCGCGCAGGGAGACCACGACCCCGGCCTGATGGAATGGCTTCACAATCAGATCCGTGTCGACGCCTTCACATTGGCTGGTATCCAAGGTGCCATCGGGGAAGGCCGTCAGCGAACCAAAGTTGACGCCTTTGGTATCCAGCGATACGGTCACGGCTTCGCCGGTTTCCGCCGCCTGCGCGAGCGCTTCATCGCGCAAGTCCTGGAGCTCGAAGCTCATTTCGCGAGCCAGCATCTCGATCGGTCCTGAGCCGAACATGCCTAGGGTGTTGCGGTTATTACTGAATTCTGGCGCGGTCGTATCCAGGACTGGGTCTAGCCGTCTGGGCCAGCACAAAGACATTGGCGACGAAGTCGCCCGCGCCACCGGATCGAGGCTGATTATGGCAGCCCGAACAGGAATTGGAGTCAGGTGCAGAAACGCGGCTGAAGGCCGGTTGCACCGGTTCACGATGAACGGTAGCCCCGGTCGTGGCCGGACGGCCCTGGCCGTCGCAGAGGTTGAAACGCGCATCGAACAAGGCTTCGCCTTGCGCAAACACCTCGTCAAAACTCAGTGAGCCATCGACAATATTGGCTTGTTCGATATGCTGTGACAGTGCTGGTCGATCCGGGAATCCTTCAGGACAGCTATTGGACTGGCCGTGAACACTGACAAACGGTACTGTCAGGATCACCGTAATCAATGCTGTGCGTAAGATTCGCATGATTCTTACCTTTCACTTCTCCTTGGTCATCGCCTGGTGGGCTGCCAGGCTAGACGACAAAATGATCAAGTTGTTTGAAATATCTTCCCCATTGCAGCGATTTGTTGGCCGGTAGGGCAAAACCTGGCCTTTTCCCTAAGCCCTCGAGAGCTTCTTGATTACGGTGATGCCGTCAAATGCTGAACCCTGAGCGCGAGCGGCTTTACTGGGAAGCCTGCTTGCTCAGCTCGTCTCAGGTAGTTCCTTTCGTCATGGCGTAAGAACGGAGGCAACTGTGTTGCTAAGACTTCTATGGTCTCTGAACACAAGCTGTCTCCGTACTGTCAAATTTCTTATTCTGAATTCCCCTACCGGTAAACTCTACGCGTGAAAGATCGCAGCCTGGATCAAGCGACAGGTATTGGGACCCGGTTCACCATCTGCCTTCGCGGTGTCCGGAAATGGCGGCGGCAGACTTTCATCCGTACAACCGCCTCGATAAGAATTAAGCATGTTTGCTGCCATCTCAGGGATTAGTTCACCATGATCGTTGATAATGAAGTGAACTTCAGCACCTGTCGGATTGGTCAGACCATTTCCCATCCAGGGTTCTTGTACTTCGCCAGCCGGTACATAGGCCGTGAATTCTGCGCGACCGCCATCACCGACAATGATGCCATCGCCCCACGTGATCTCGGATTGCAGCTCATCAGACTGACCAAGAATCTCTGGCGCAGTACAAGGCACTGCTGCGCAAGCATCAGGGTTGTTAACCATGACGACCCACAGCGTATACACATGACCATCTTCCAAATCACTTGTTACCAGATGCCCGAGAATGCCGCCCTCGTTCCTGGCTAACATGGCGCTGCTGCCCTCAATGGTCACGATCTCGCCTTGCGAAGGATGGGTTTCTACTTCGGTTGAAGTAACGATCATTTCAGAAGTTGCATTTTGTGCTTGCACACTGACCACTAGTGCAGCAAGCACTGCGATTAAAATCACTAAACGTAGTTTCATGCCATTTCCCTCTTTCTATATTTGGGCAAATATGTATGCGCCATGAAATTCCGAAGGACCCCAGTAAGCAGAATTTGTGGGTGGTAAACAGATTTCAGATGACTCGGGTAATGGGTCTTTCATGATGCCTACTTACCCTAACAATCGATGGGTATGGTGTCATCAAACTTTGGTTCATTTCGGGGTGTTGCGGGGTTTAATTGTCGTTGTGCCAGAAGGCTCAAATATCGCGCCGACACAATATTTGATCAAGTTCATGATTGACCTTATGTCGTTCCTGGCGCAAGCTTCTTACTTTGGTTGATCTTCCGAAGCGTTAAATCAGATTGAGTTCATCTGCACGAATCAGTGCCTGAGTACGGCTCTTGACATCGAGTTTCTGATAGATGTTGTACATATGGGATTTCACTGTACCTATTGCAACGATCAGCTCGTCAGCAATTTGTCCGTTGGTATAGCCAGCGCTCAACAGTTGAAGAATTTCCATCTCGCGAGGAGTGAGCGGTTCAATTAGTGGTTGAGATTCATCATAGTCTGGGTAAGGATTCCCAGTTGCTGGCGAATGTCATTCAAAACGTTCTCAACATCAAGTTGAGTTCCGTGTTCCCAAGCAGATTGGAAGGCTGCCGAGTCCAACACATTTTGAAGTTCTTCACGTAGATGGCGCAATAGGTCCCATTTATCCATCCATTCTATTGTGGACAGAGGATGTGTAAAGGTCAAGCTCATTAGTTGAACGGCATCTGTGAATTGATGCTCGTGGCGATAATAAAAGGCAACCAATGGCAAGAAATCGAGTTTTAAGCGAACTGCAATCACCGAGGACTCTATCTCTAAGGCTTGTCCCAAGTATTGGCGTACCAATTCATAGTCATTGATTGTGATTCCATACATGATATGTAGTTCATGCAAATGAAACACAGTACGCGGGCGAACATCGGTTGGAAACGTCGCTATTTGTTTGATTAGTTCGTGTGTCCGTCTATGGTTACCTTGAAGCACTTCTGCCTTTGCTACGACCATAGTCATGTAACGATGATTGGCGAACCAGCCGAACCTATTTAATTGTTCAAACTGATATGGCATCAGGCTGATAACATTTTGAAACTGTCCTTTTTTGAGCTGCATAAGAATCGAAAGGCTACTATAGGTAGCTATTGCCTGTACATTTCTAGTTTTACTAAAACCATCGATGGCTAGTTGATAGTAGCGCAAGGCATCGTCAATATTTCCCCAGAAACGTGTATGTTGTGCGAGGTGACTGTATGCAGTGGCAATTCCGTTTGTGTCATCGAGAGATTTTGCGACTTCAAGATATTCATTTAGAATGGTTTCAGTTGTCTTACTGTTATCATTTAGTCCAATAGTAAGATAATAGCAAATTTGATCCAGTGCCCAACTATAATAGTATGTGCCGAGAGACTTCCCTTTGTTTAGCAAATCGCCGATAGCTGGGTTGTATGGGTGTTTTTTGGGGGTGAGGTTCATCATGATGAGGCACAAAAATGCGATTAACCTATCCTCATGTTCTTCGGCAATCCGCATACTTTCGTGTATTTCGTCGGATAGCTGTTGGCCTGTATACAGTAACTTGCGCTGTCTAAACTGGACATACCAGAAAAAGACCTTTACACGATGAAGCAAGCGATGGGCCTCGGTATCATCAAGTGGCTCTAGACGATCCAACAAGGACCGGTACATCTCATTACTGATAGGTGGATAGCGAATGATTTCGAAATAGACCTGTAGGCCTTCTAGCATAAGATTTAATGGCCCAAACAGGTTATGCTGTCCGCCATATTGCCATGCAGTCAGGATGTTCTCAAAATCAGCACGGATTTCGTCCAAAGCCCCAATCTGATCTCGCCCTTGTAGCTCTGGGACACAATCGGCGACAAACCGCGAAAAATACTCTAAATGGGCTTCGCAATGACTTTGGTATTCATTGGTTCGCTTTAGTTGATCCTCGCCATATTGCCTCAACAACTCGTGAATATCGTATCGTCCGGCGGCATCGCGCCAGATCATTGACTTTTCAATGAGGCCAGCCAATACTATTAGGTCAGCAGCGGCAACCTCTTTTGCAGCTTCCAGCGTGAAACCACCCCGAAACACTGACAAACGTCGGAATACTGCTTGCTCATCCGATGAGAGTAACTGCCACGAGTGGTCGAATACAGCACGGATACTGCGGTGACGATCGGGAACATTACGTGCGCGGGTGGCAAGAATATCGATCCCACGCTCGATGTGTTGGATAATATGTGCTGGTGACAGCGTTTTTAGCCAACCCGCAGCCAGTTCAATCCCCAGTGGCAAACCAGCAACCAACTGGCAGATGCGAATAATATTCGCCTGTTCATCACCGGGAGCAAAATCGGGGCGTACTTGCATAGCGCGTTCGATGAATAAATTCAGCGCATCATATTGGTTGATGTCTGCTGGGTCATCGACCTGCGGATACCCCATACCTTGAACATGCCAGATATGTTCCATAGTCAGGTTGAGAACTTCACGTGAGGTTGCCAGAACTGTCACATCATGCGCGGAACTCAATATATCCGCAACGATGTCCACACCATCTAGCACATGCTCAAAGTTGTCCATAACCAGCAGTAATTGGCGCTGTTGCAAAAAGGTGATGAGTTCATCTGTGGGGGAGCCATCGTTGCCAACTACAATTCCTAATACGTTGATGATGGTTGGCACGATATTGTCTGGAGAAGTCAAGGGCGCAAGTGGGACGTAGAATGCTCCATGCCTAAATTTATATGCGTCCAGATGTTGGAGCGTCTCGATTGCCAATCTTGTCTTCCCAGTCCCCCCTGCACCCACCAGCGTGAGTAGCCGACAGCCAGGGTCTACTAAGCGGGCAAGAATATCGGCAATGTCCGTTTTGCGACCGACAAATGGGGTCGTTAGGGGTGGAAGGTTATGTAAGGTGATAACCTCCGATGGCATAAGAGCTGCTCCGTGCTGGGCGTAAATCGTGAAATTAGCCGGATACTTGGAAAAATGGTGGAAACTTGGTTCTATTTTTACCCTGAACAATATGACGTGTGCAAGTAGACGTGAACTGACCCTGGCTTAATGGACAGTCAATTTGTCACCAGAGTCACCGCTGTCTCCGCAAAGCAAACGCAGCTTCAGTTTAGTGAACTGAGATGCCAGTATTGCTATGTTCGCTGTCGGATTTGGGCTAGATCGACCGGCGCCGACGGTGACAGCGGAGCCAGTCCTACTGCGAATGTAAATTAAGTCACCGTCGTCACCGCTGTCTCCGCTAAAGATCGCGAAGCTTGCACGTCTATGTTCATGCGTTGGCGGCCAGATTGCTGTCGTCAGCACTGCCACTAAACAGATCAGCCTTCAAACGCCAGACACGCACCCGAAGCTGCACGGTCAGGTGGCTTTCGCTGCTGCCGGGCACAAGCCAACCTTCTTCCTTGAGTTGGCTGCCAATCGCAGCGGCGGAGAATTTTAGTGGGCGGATCCGCATCGTTTCCCGATAGGCAATCTCAGGCAGCAGATAGATGTATGTGCCTTCCTCGTGGCCCACAACAGTTACCCCGGGACGGGCTTCTTCCGGCAATTTAGCCTGGGTGAGCACTGCCTCACCGCTGGCAAGCAGTTCATTAAGCGCCTGGACAAAGCCATCACTGGCGCGTTCTTGTTGGACACGCTGTATGGTCTCGAAGAGGGTATCCTGCCAGGGCTTGAGCGGTTCCTCGACCTCCATCTCGTCCCAGAAGCGCGACAGCATCTGGTAGACCGTCACCAGCACTGCCCAGTTGCCGATCATGCGCCCGCTGTTGGCCTGCCGACCGAGTTTGGCCGCCAGCTTCTTGCGATAACCCTTGGAGTTCTGCTCGAAATCGCCGAGCCAGTTCATCCGACAACATGCCCTCGCTAGATTGCTGCGCAAGCCATTGGATCAAACAGGCGGTAAAGGCAGGCAGTTGCGCGCGCAGTGCCTCAGCAGCGATCAGGGCTTCGCCCGCCGGATCGCGCTGCTCCCAGGGCGGAATCTCCAGCACCAGCATCCGCGACAACACCAAGGCTTCACCTTCAACGGTCGTTTCGCCGGTGGAGAGCAGCAGGCCGCGACAGGGACGCTCCTGTCGCAATTTGGCCTCGCGAGTCAGCCTTCCGCGGCCCATACCACGGGAATAACTCTGCAAGAAACGGGTAAAGCTGCGCTCGTCGGCATAACACTGCTTGTAATCGTCGACCCAGAACAGCGCGTCGGCCAGCGAGAAGCCCAGGACCTCGACGGTATTCACGGTGTCGCCCCACTGTCCTGACGGGGTGTCGCGGGTGAACTGGCCATAGAAACTGGTCATCAAAGAGGCGATCTCCGATTTACCACTGTCGATCGTGCCAGACAGATGCAGTGCAGGCTTGGGCGCAGCAGGCGGAAAGAAGCGCAGGAAGAGCGTCAGCAGGGCGAAGCTGACCGACACAGCGGCGAACTCCGGCGGGAAGACCTCCGTAGTGGCTTGGAACGCCGCCAGCCCCTCCTGCCAGTCGGGTGCTGCCAGACGATAATCGCGCAGCCGCAATTCGAGTTCAACCTCCGGTAGCTCAGTGAGCTGTCCGTCTGCTCCAACACTCATCGCAGGCGAGACGTAGACCCAGCGTCCATCAATCTGTGTCCAACCGATGAAGCCGTAGGTCTGACGCTGACGTGGATCGTCAGACAATTTCAGGATGGCGCTGACCAGATGCTTGTGCATGCCGGCTCGCACTGCATAGATACCCCCGGCCTTCTGAGCGATGAAGCGCTGCAAGGCATTGGCGTCGCCGAATAACTCGCTAGGGACATCTAGAGTCGTCAACCTGCCCCCACTGTCGAGCTGGAGGCTGCATGACATGCTCGGTCTGGTTGTCGTCGCTGCTGCGCGTGATCCATTCCAGGACACGACCGGTCCAGTCGGCGACGATCTGGCGCTTGCTGCCACGCGCCGTCTGCCGTTCATAGACCATGCAGCCGTCCAGTTCGAGACAGTGCTCGGTGTCGGGCGGTACAGCCGCTTTGGCCGCTCGTTCCAGTTCGCGCCGGGCCTCGCGGTACAGGCGATCCAAATCGGCCAGACGGAGGTCTTCAGCACAAATGGCTTTCAGGCGCTTGCGCTCGGCAGCCCACTGCACCGGATCAAGTTGGGCACAGGCGCGGACGGCATCGGCGATTTGCTCAGCAGAGGGCCGCTCCAGGTCGATGTCTTCACGCTGGTAGCGGTGAACCAGTGCATCGACCTGCTGCCTGGGAGATTGGGCAATCGGCTCGCGCGCTGGATGGCTGTAGACGCTGGAGATGGTGGCGCGGGATCGCGGCTACCAGCGCTGCGACCAGAGTTATGTCACCACAGATACAGTGGACGACCAGGTCGTCACAGCACTGTCCACGTTGGAAATCCCCGTCGGCTTTCGAGAACGTGTTGAAGACGCGGTTCGACAGCGAGTAGAAAATCCTGAATCGATCCGCCGCATGGAAAAGATCGAGGCGATAGTCAAACGCATCGACTTCAGTTGGGAGCAGGGTTTCCTCTCACCAGAGGAGTATGTCGAAAAACGCCAGCAGTTACAGCGCGGAATTGAATCGCTGCGTCCAGTGGACTACGATGATCTGATGGAGGCCGCCGACCTTCTGAGTAACTTCAATCATTACTGGCAGGAATGTGAGGTTGTGGGGGATGTTGCACCGGCCCGGCAGCAGCTTATGGCGAAGATTATTGACCGTGTCTTTGTCTACGACAACCAGGAAAGCGACCTGGCCGCTATCGCCGAGGAAATCACCGCCCTGGCCCGCCAGCGCTACCAGCAGCACGAATCCATGCGCCAGACCATCCGCAGCGAGTTCGACGGCGATGAGATCAGCACGCGGGTCGCTCTCTACCGCTGGTGGGAACTGGACGACGAAAAGGCCCTCAGCGACGAGATCCAGCGCCGTTTCGATCAGGAGATTCCGCTAAACAAACGCAGCGAGTGGCGCGGCTTTCTGGCCGAGCAAAAGGCCGGGCATCAGGACCTGTCCGGGCAGATCATCGCGCTGGAAACCCGCATCAACGCCATCGTCTACGACGCCTTAGATCTCACGCCGGAGGAGCGCCAGTTGATCGAGGAGACGACGAAGTATCCCTATGGGGAGGTCTAGGGAGGGATCATGGTGATAAGGCATTGGCCCACGATCACGACCCTGAGCGAGATTTCAAAACAGGGAAGGCGCTAATCAGTCTCAGCCTGTTTCAAGGTAAACCAGAACGTCGCACCGGATCCAGGCGTGGAGTTCACGCCGATGCGCCCACCATGTGCTTCAATGACTCGGCGCGTGATGGCTAAGCCAAGTCCCGTGCTTTTTTCGCCCCCCGTCGGTTTGGCAGACAAACGGGCAAAATCCTCGAACAAACGCTCTTGATCGTCTGCGGTCAAACCCGGCCCTTGATCTTGCACCGAAACCAGCCACTCATCACCTTCAACAGCCGCCCGCACACGGACTTCACTGCCTGCAGGCGAATATTTCACGGCATTCGAAATCAGGTTATCCATGACCTGCCGCAGGCGCATCGGATCAGCCAGTCGCATGGCCCGCTGCACTGGTTTCTAGAGTGACTGAACTCCCTTTGGCTTCCGCCATTCGATGGTGGTGCTGCACGATGTCATTGAGAAAATCGCCAACATCAATCGATACCTGGTCCAGGGTGAACTTCCCGGATTCAATGTGCGAAACATCGAGCAAATCATTGAGCAGACTGAGCATATACCGTGATTGCTTGTCAATTTCAGCGAAGATTTCTTGCTGCACTTCATCCGGGACCGTGAAGCCTGTGTCCATCAGCAGCGACATCGACATCTGAATATTGCCAATCGGATTGCGAAGATCATGGGCAGCCATTCCCACAAACGAGTTTTTCAGATCATTCAGACGACGCAACTCCTCATTTTTCTGCTCCAGTTCATGTTTCTGAGCGGCCAATTCAGCAACAAGTCTGGCTTTCTCCACCATCACGGACATCTGCCCGGCGATCTGTTGGAAGATGTCGATGTGAAGGCTGGCATAGGTGTTGGGTTCACGGCTGGAGAAGAACATAAAGCCTATGGGCGTGCCGTTGGCAATCAGTGGGCAGGTGAGCGAGGAGCGGATACCTTCTTCAAGAATCAATTTGGTAGACTTCGATTCAGGTTTGTTCTGGGCATAGGCCATAAGGTCGTTGATAATGCGCGGTTGACCGGTGTTGATGATCGTGTCCAGCGTACTGCCTGCCAGTTTCGCCGAGTAGCCACGGCTCAGCCGTAATGGTGCATACTCCGCTTTCGCCCAACGCGCCCTGACGCTTTCTCCATCTTCGTCTATCAGTGAAAATCCAATACGGTCATAGGGGATAAAGGCCTTGAAATCTCGATAGACGCCTTCAAGGATGTCATCCAGAAACATACCCGCGTTGACCTGGGCCGTAATCTGCATAATCTTTTGAAGTTCGCGGTAGCGGATTTCCAGGTCCTGTGCGAGTTCCTGAATCGCCAGTCCAATACGTGCAATTTCATCGCCAGGGAATGCGAGTTCCTGCGCTTGCGCCGCCAAAACCTGGCTCGATTTATTTTCTGACATAATCAACTTTACCCTTCTTCAATCAACACGGGTTTCACCAGGCTCATTCCTTCTGGCTCTCGATTGGCAGGTCGACGGTTACTGTCGTGCCAACCCCAACTTGGCTTTCGAGCTGAACCGCCCCCCCAAGCATTTGTACGGCTTGTTTGACGATTGCCAACCCCAATCCGGTACCCAACACTTCACTCACATTGGAACCGCGCTGAAAGGCACTGAACAGGCGCGGTTGATCAGTTTCCGGAATGCCAATACCCTGATCTTGAACAGTCAACCGGCAATAGTCTTCGTGATTTTCCAGGGTGACACGGACCTCGCTCCCAGGTGGCGAATACTTGATGGCATTTGTGATAAGATTGGCCGTGATTTGCCGCAGTGGACGCGGATCCATCATGATACTGTCCGTAATATCGCCATCAAAATAGACAGTGTATGTTTCGCCATGAATTTCCTGGAACTCTTCGACGATAGACTGAATAAACGGTCCTAGATCCAGCGGTTCCTTCCTGATGTTGAGGCTGTTGGTCTCCATCTGAGCCAGAAACAGCATATCATCCAGCATTTGTAAAAGCTGGCGCACCGACGACTCTGCGCGGCCCAAATGTTTCAGCCGAGTACTCTCATCCATACGCTCGGCATAGTTCTTTACCAGGCCAATAGACGACAGAATTGCCGTCAGCGGATTGCGAAAGTCATGAGAGAACATGGCGACAAACTTGGCCTTGAGGAGGCGCTGCTCCTGCTCCTGTTCCAGGGCTGTTTGCAACAGCACAATATCGCGCTGGTGATTGGACTTAAATAGGGCTTTCTTCTCCAAGCGAGTCTGTATGGACTGTAAGAGATCCAGACGCGCATAAGGCTTGGTGATATAGTCATCGGCACCAATGTTCATGCCCTTGCGAATATCGGCGTCAGCAGCTCTCGCTGTTGTGAAGATAAATGGAATCGCTGCGGTAGCTTGACGTGCGCGAAGCTCCAATAACACGCCATAGCCATCGAGGCGTGGCATCATGATATCGCAGATAATCAAATCAGGGCGTTCGCGACTGCGCCTGTTGATCCCGCTGATACCATCGACGGCGGTGACGACTTCGTAGCCTTCGAGCGTGAGCCATTCGGCGACCTCAGCGCGCAGCGCGTCTTCGTCCTCGATCAGCCAGTATCTTCGGTCATGATCTGTAGCTCCTCGACGACTAATCGGGATGCAGACTGCAAATGTGGTTCCGACACCGAGTTCGACTCTCTACGTCTATGGTACCGCCATGCAATTCAACCGATTCCTTGGCGATGACCAGACCCAGCCAGTGCCGTGAATAGTCCCCACATTGGAAGCGCGGTGGAAGGGATCAAACAGATGCATCAGGTCCTCTTCTGGAATGCCGATCCCGTCGTCCTGCACGCGCAATACAAAGGCCTCATCCCCAAACTCCAAAGTAACTGAAATGGTTTTGTTCACAGGCGAGTACTTGATGGCATTTGACAGCAGGTTGCTGATGAGTTGCCGCAGCAGCTTTTTGTCCAGTTGGGCCCGTGGCACAGGGCTATCGCAGGTGTAAAGCAGTTGATGAGTGTTGTCGGGTAAGTCCTTGAAACTCGTTCATCAATCTCTCTACAAAATGCATCAAGGTCGACTGTTTCCGGATTGAACTCGACGCGCCGCGCCTGTAATTGTGCCAGTCTCAGCACATCGTCCATAATGTCCTTGAGGTAACCGATCTGGCCGCGAATGCTGCTTAACTTCTGCTCAATCTGCTCGTCAGTCAGTCGTCCCCGGTAACGCGCTCAAAGTCTCTGTGGCGGCATGAATTGTCGCCAGCGGCGTGCGGAATTCGTGCGAAGCCATCGAGACAAAGCGTGATTTGAGTTCGTTGAGTTCCTTTTCTTTTCGATCGCGTCACGCAGCGATTGTTCAATTTGTTTGCGGGCGGCTATGTCATGGAACGTGCATACATAGCTGTGGCTTTGATCAAGCCAACGCTCAGTTCAGCGTCGAACACCTTCCGTCCTTGCGGCATGGCCTGGACATCGAGACGAAAAATTCGTTGACCGGCAGTAAGGCGCAGAATCTTGATCCAGTGATATTCTCTCCAGTGCCATCGACAGGAGCGATTGAGCGTCCTGCCGAAATAGTCGTCGTGATTGGCAGCTAAACATGTCGTTGAATGCGAGATTGGTCTGTTGGATTGTCAAGCCGTGTTCCAAGCAGCACGATAGCATCTGTGCTGTTGCTCAGTATTGCTTCTGCCCGCTCTTTCGACTCGGCCAGTTCAGCGGTTCGAGCGATAACGCGCTGCTCCAGTTCATTATTCAAGTTTTGCAGCGAAACTTCGGCTAATTTGCGCTCCGTAATGTCGACGTGGGCAACCACAACACGACGAGGGGCCGGTTCAGGGAAAGGGGTTATTGCAGAGCAAACCAGCGTGCTTCGGACGGGCTGTGGCAGGGATACTCCAGGATGAAATCATCCCGTGAACCATTCGCCACGGCACG
>CAVYXZ010000011.1:0-193284 GCA_963772595.1 uncultured Chloroflexia bacterium
TCCGTAAATGAACCTGCTATCCTGATTATCGGGCTGCTGACCCTTGTTGCAGCGGTCTTGATGTTTGTTGGCGATGGCAGCACCATTTGACCTGGATCGGTGTGATCGCTTACTTCATTATTCTGCTGCTGACCTTTACGGTCTTATCAACTCGTGCAGCGAAATCGGACGTCGAATATCGGTAGCCTTCAGGGGGCCATCGTTCTAACGGAGGATGGCAATAGTCACGCAGGTGCCTTCAGAGAATCGCTTCAGCTTAAAGGCATCAGCCAGCCGTTGATTTTCGACCATCCATTGCCACACTAGCCCCAGCGCCAGCACATCATCCCGCTGGTAGGTGCAGGCACGCATCAGGGTCTGATCGGACTGGTTCCCGCAGCCAGCGCTGGTAATCATAGTACGCCTGCTGCCAGTCGTCGTAGGCCGACCAGCGAAAGCCGAGATACCCGGCGACCACCTTCAGCGAGGCACTGGAGACCGGCAGTCGCACCGTCTGGTTGTACGCCTTGAGCAGGTCGACCATCCGGTCATTCAGGCGCTGTTTGACGTCCGGGGGCGCGGTCTGGCGCATGACCCCCGCATCAAAGCCGGACCAGTGATAAATCGGGCAGGCCTCGTCGCCCACCGCCTCAGCAACGACCCGCCAGGCATCCTCCCAATGCGGCACCACCGCCACCGCTGTCCATCTGGCAGGTCCAGGGTGCGTGCTTTCTGATCGGGCGCGACCAGTGCGATCGATACCGTTCCCGTGCCCCACGACCAGCTCAGCGACCAGGGTTCGCCGGTCCAGGGATTCGTCTCCAGATCAAACATGAAGCCTTCTTGGTGGCAGTGCTCGGGTAAAGGATTGTACCAGATCGGCTGCTGCTCGACCCAGGCCCGGGCGTGAGCGTGAATGCGTGGCGCTGTGGTCTTGATACCGCGAAACTGACACAGATCCTCCGGCTGAAGCGCGACAATCTGATCCAGGGTGGTAATGCCCGCTTCGAGGAAGTGCGCGCGGGTGTCCGACCGCAAGCCGGAGAGCAGGGATACATCAAGTTTTGAGGATCGCATAGCACTTTTCCTTGAGGTGACTATTCCAGGCAGCGTCCTAGTGGGCACAAATCAGCTTCTGGGATTTATTTTACCTCGCAGGTTGATATTAACTCGACATCAAGATGCCATCTGTCGGGCAGACCGGGGATTAGTCCACGCAACCGCATACAATGACCTGGTCACAGAGGCTCACCAATAGCGCTACAGAAACCAACTGGCAACACGCGCGCAAAGTGGTTCACGCTGGCAAAACTGAGATGGAACGATTGGAAAGCACGCCGGATGAAGGTGCGATACAGCTCGAATTATACGCCGCCCTCCCCCATTCGCGTTGAGGAAAGTCCAGCGAATGCTGGCAGTATGGGTTCATTCACATGAAGAAGCAATCCATCATTCAAACAATTCCTGACTATAATCAAGAAATAACAGAGTCCAGTTCGTTGGCGGGTATCATTTCTCTGAGCTGTGGCGCTAACCGAATCAATTCAAGGAGTCGCCAGATTTGTTATGAGCCGAACCGACAGCGAATTCAAAACCCAGAGTGTTCTGCACACTAACATCCCCATTGTGCTGACGAGCTTTATCGGACGTCAACGCGAGATAGCGGATGTCATACAATTGCTTGGAACGTCGCGGCTGGTTACGCTGACAGGGGCGGGTGGATGTGGCAAAACCCGTCTCGCCCTGCGCGCTGCCAGTGAGCTGAGCGAGCCAATATGTCGATGGTGTCCATTGGATTGATCTGACTCGGCTGACTGACCCACTTCTTGTCCCTCAAGCCGTAGCACGAGCGCTGGGCATGGTCGAACGACCGGGTCGTCCATTGGTGAATGAATTGTTGGACATGCTTAGTGACAAGCAGCTCCTGCTGGTGCTGGACAACTGCGAACATGTGTTGAGCACGTGCACTCAACTGGCGGAAACCCTCCTGCTTGCCCCAAGCTTGAGCATTCTGGCAACAAGCCGCGAACCACTGGGCGTCGCCGGTGAGATGTTGTATCCGGTGTCACCCATGGCGCTGCCTTCCGCAAGACTCCCCGTGGAAAACCTTGCTCTATTCGACCCAATTCAATTGTTTGTTGAGCGTGCGAACGCCACCTACCTCACTTTGAACTCACCCCCGAGAACGCGCCTGCAATCGCCAGTATTTGTGAGCATCTTGACGGCATTCCTCTTGCGATTGAGTTAGCAAGTGCGCGTGTGAATGTACTGACCGTAGAGCAGATTGCCACACGGCTCGATGACTGTTTTGCACTGCTGGCGACAGCGCCACATACAACCCATAGCCATCATCGCACTTTGCGCGCCGCTATCGACTGGAGTTCACGATCTCCTGTCCGCTCCAGAGCAGGTCATGCTGCGGCGGTTGGCGATCTTTGCGGGCGGCTTTTCACTTGAGACCGCTGAAGCCGTTTGCGCCGGAAGTGCAGTCGAACAGGAACAGGTACTTGATTTATTGTCCTCGCTCGTCAACAAATCGCTGGTCGTGGCGCAGACCCTGGAGGGCAGCGTGGCCCGTTACCACCTGCTGGACGTCATACGCCAATACGCGCAAGAAAAACTGGAGAACTCCGACGAATGGGATACCCTGCATGACCACTATCTTGACTTCTTTTTGCAATTGGTCGAAGAGATTGCTCCGAAATTGCGGGGGAAGTACCAGCAGTTTTGGTTAAACCGGCTGGAAACTGAATATGACAATATTCGAGTGGTGCTGGCCTGGGCGCAGGAACAGCAGTACATTGAGTTGGGATTGCGTATCGCGAATTCGCTATCTGCTTTCTGGGACACACGCGGCTACATTCGGGAAGGAAATAGCTGGTTTGAAGGCTTACTCTCTCTCGTCGACGATAAAATTCCTTTAGCCGTGCGTTCGAATGCGCTTACCCATGCCTCCTTCCTGGCGATGTTCCTGGGTGATGCAACGACGGCCACCCAGCATGGACGCGAAGCGGTCGCTCTGTGCGAGGCGGCTGGCGACGAGGCCAGGCCGCTGCTGGCCTTTGCGCTGGCGGGATTGGTTTCCTCAGCAAGGGCGGCTGGTGACCTTCAAACTGCGTACACGATTACCGAGCGTATGATCGAACTGAACCGTGAGTTCGCTGACATGCCTATGCTGGGAATGAACTTGTTTATTCAAGGTGGCACAGCGATCACACTGGGTAAATACGATGCTGCTCGCGTGCTGCTAGAGGAAAGTCTAACGATTGCTCGCCAAGCAGATGACAGCTATCGGATTGCCCATACCCACAATTCTCTAGGCGACCTTGCGCGCTGCGAAGGCCATTTCGCACAGGCACATGCTCACTATGAAGAATGTTTAACGCTCTTGCGGGAACTCGGTGCAGCGCGTGATATTCCAGTCACGCTGCACAACCAGGCACACGTTTACTTGCAGCAAGGGGATATTCATCGTGCTCATGCACTTTTTCGCGAGAGTCTGAACGCCCAGCGCACACGCAACAACAGAGAGGGTATTATCCAGGGTCTGCTGGGCTTTGCCGCCCTCGCCGTGGCGAGTGGATTAATCACTGAGAGTGCTCGCTTATTTGGCGCTGCGGCTGCCAGCGGTGCATGGAATACTGCGATTTTCTGGCCCGCGAAAGCGATAGAACAAGACTATTATATGAGGCTAATCCAAGCCAAGTTGAACGACACAGCGTTTGAGGCGGAGCAGGCCAGAGGGCGTGCCCTGTCTATCGAGCAGGCAATTGAGTATGCCCTCAATCTGCCCCTGCCATTGCCGGCAAGCTCGCAGGAAAGCGCAGAGCCAGGACCGGAATTGACCGCGCGCGAACGCGAAGTCGTTGGGATGATTGCGTTGGGCAAGTCCAACGGTCAGATCGCTGGCGAATTGGTCTTGAGCAAGCGCACAGTTGAGAAACACATCGCCAATATCCTATCGAAACTGGATTTCAGCAGCCGGGCGCAGATCGTGCGCTGGGCTATTGAAAATGAACTGGTCGACATAGGACATTGAGTTTATCAGTAGAAACTCCTCGTATAGTCCGAGCGGCGGGTCCCCAACAGCCGCTCTTTTATCGCACGTAGATAACCAAAATACGTGTACAAATACGTGCATATACGCATGACGGTCCAGCCCCACTCCTTCAAACTGAAAGTGCGATTGGAAACTCGACCAATTCATAATTTCACGAGGAGTTCTAGGCATGATCAACGAAGAAAAGAGTGTTGTCATCAACCGCCCAATCAAGGAAGTCTTTACCTATGTGAGTGATCTCAGGCATTCCGCAGAGTGGCAAGCTGGGCTGCTGGAGGTGCGGCAAACGACCGATGGTCCACAGGGAGTAGGTACACAATTTGCCTTTGTACGCAAATTCCTGGGACGGAAGATGGAAGCAAGCATCGAATTCGTTGAATATAAGCCCACTACCATCGTCACCTTTAGAACGACTTCAGGCCCGATGCCCGTTAAATCATCATACCTTTTCGCACCTACGCCGGAAGGCACCCAGGTCACCTCTAAGATCGAGATGGAGCCAGGCGGTTTTTCTAAACTGGCGGAGCCGCTGATCGCCGCTAGTCTGAAACGGGAGTTGGAAGCCGGACTTGGCGAATTGAAAGACTTGCTGGAAAATCGGGCCGAGCCAACCGCGTCCTAACCTATTCCTGAAGTAGAGGTACGAAACTGCTGGGCATGATCGCCGGAGAAACGAGCAACTGCATGGCTGAGGTGAAGGATGCCAACGGGATTTCTCATGGTATCCTTCATGCTCCCTATGTCCAGCTTGCTCGGTTTTGCCAGTTTCGATAGGTTGAGTTTGACCTCAACTTATTGCTAGAAACGCACAGCAAAAGTAGCAAGCTGATTCTAAACCGCCTTCCTCCGCAGCCGCAATGAATTAGAAACCACAAACTCCTCGTAATAAGGAGTGGTCTGCCCCCCGCAAAAATAGAGTAACAGTAGCTCCTAAAGTACTGGTCTATCCCCACAAGGCACGGCAATATGAATTTCCTCCTATAACAGTCCTCGCTGCATAGTCTTTGAACGCCTCAACGCAATAACGTAAAATAGTGTTCCGTCCTTATATGGAGCGCAATATATGCATATTCTGCATGGCACATGGATACCCGAACTTGAGCAGCTTGCGGTCTGGGCTGAAGACGCAGCAGCTAAACCACAATATCTCAAAGGGCGACGAGGGACTACTGCGCCTCATCCGTTTTCGGTTCATCAGGAAACGCTTCTTGGCTATGTGGAACAGTGGACAACTGAAGCGCACCCGATTCCTGAGGTACTCACCGTATGGTTGCCTGGCAAAGGGAAAAAGGTTCAGCCGTCACCTCAGGCACAGGCGAGTGGTGCGGCTCCGCTGGAAGATGAAGTCGATCTGCTGCTCTGGCGAGTAGATACCGTACTCCTGGATACGCTGGACGCGCTTGATTTCCTCGTACAGCTTCCCGATAAGGGAGAACGTGGGATACGTTTGGGCGATGATTTGCGCTACTGGCAGCAGGTTGCACTGCTAGCGGTTAACTGTCTAGTCGAGGGGCGTTACATCCCGGCGCTTGCGCGGGAGGGTAAGCAATACCGCGCTTATTGGGAACCACGACCGGACCCCGACCTCATCCAACAAGTAGCGCAAAACATGCCGCCACTTTGCCGTGCAATGGCAGAAGACATCGAGAAACCACCCGTGCCGATGTCCCTGATTAACCACCTTCTTTCAGAAGTGATTCATTGTTTCATTATGGAACACTATGCTCAGCGCACAGCGCCGAGAAGCCCATGGTTGCGAGCTTTGACCGGACATGAAATGGTCATCAAAGATACTCCGGCGAATAACCAACGGCTCTACATTGCATGGGAAACATGGCAGGCATTCGGTGGCAGTGATGGTGGCGGCAACTTCAGGATTTGCTTCCGACTGCGGGAACCCACATCAGACAGCGACGATTGGGATGTGGATTACCTGCTGCAAGCAAATGACGATCCGAGCTTGTTGGTGGAAACGACTGAGGTATGGTCAGCAACATCAGGCCATCTGAAATACCTGGAATACCGCTTTGACCGTCCTCAAGAGAAGTTATTGGCAGGGCTGGGTCTGGCATCGCGCATGTTCGAGCCGATTGAACGAAGCTTGCGTCAAGCAAAACCTATGGGTGTCACACTGTCGCGTGAGGAGGCCTTTCGGTTTCTTACGGAGGCACTGCCCCTACTTGAAACCAGCGGCTTCGCTGTATTAGTGCCCAACTGGTGGGGACGACGCGCACGCATTCAAGCACAAGCCAAGATCAAGGGACAGACCAATGAGCCAACCGGTATTCTGACTCGCAATTCGATCCTACGTTACGAGTGGCAGTTATCGCTCGGTGGAGAATGCCATCAGTCGAGACGAATTTGAAGCATTGGTTGAATTGAAACAGCCGTTGGTGCGCTATAAGGGCGAGTGGGTTGCTCTCGACCCCGATCAGATCAACGCTGCGATGAAGTTCTTCGAGCAGACACAGAACGGCGACATGACGTTGGAAGAAGCTCTCAGGGTTCACGCCACCGAAACAGAAATCGACGGGATTGAGGTCGAGAACACGGAAATAGAAGGCTGGCTACAAGATGTTTTCGATAGGCTGTATAGTCCCGGGGCGACACCACCACTAACGCCGCCAGAAGGCTTGCAGGCAACCCTGCGCCCCTATCAGCTTCGAGGATACGGCTGGCTGGCACAGATGCGGCAGATGGGCTTAGGTGCGTGCCTAGCTGATGATATGGGATTGGGAAAGACACTACAGACCATCACACTGTGGCAGCATGAGCGTGAACAGCTTGACGTGAAGAACCCGGCACTGCTGGTCTGCCCTACATCTGTTGTCGGAAACTGGCGGCATGAGATTCGCAAATTCGCCCCGACTCTCAAGATACTGACACATCATGGCGCATCTCGTCTGGGAGGTGAAGCGTTTGTCAAAGCGGCGCAGTCAGTTGATGTTGTGCTGACGAGTTACGCTCTTTTGCGGCGCGACCTTGAAACTTTCCAACAGGTCGAATGGTCAGATATGGTGCTGGATGAGGCTCAGAATATCAAGAACCCATCCACCAAACAGGCACAGGCGGCTCGCAGCATCCCCGCAGCTTTTAAGATCACCTTGACTGGGACACCCGTCGAGAACCGCCTGACGGAGCTGTGGTCGATTTTCCAGTTTATCAACCCCGGCTATCTTGGCTCGCAAAAGGCATTCAAAACGAACTTCGCTACTCCCATTGAGCGTTATGGCAATAAAGGCGCATCCGCATCGCTGAAGAAACTCACTGCACCGTTCATCCTGCGCCGGGTCAAAACCGATACGTCAATTATTCAGGATTTGCCAGACAAGTTCGAGAACAAAGTCTACTGCACCATGACGCCTGAGCAAGTCACACTCTATGAAGCCGCTGTGCGTGAAGCGATGGAAGCGGTTGAATCGGCTGACGAAGATATGGCACGACGTGGCAATATCCTGCGGATGCTGACGCAGCTCAAGCAGATTTGTAACCATCCGGCGCACTTTCTGAAAGAAGGTGTCTCCGCACCGCTGCCGGAACGCAGCGGCAAACTCGACCGCCTGACCGAGATGATTGACGAAATCCGCGAAAACAACGAACGAATGCTGATCTTCACGCAATATGCTGAGATGGGCGGGATGCTGCAAGCGCATTTGCGCGATTATCTGGTAGATGAAGTGCTGTTTTTACATGGCGGCACACCGCCGAAACAACGCGATGATATGGTCAGGCGCTTCCAATCGCCCCAGGGGCCACCTGTATTTATCTTATCGCTCAAAGCGGGCGGCACCGGATTAACGCTGACGGCGGCCAATCACGTTTTCCACTTCGACCGCTGGTACAATCCTGCTGTAGAGAACCAGGCAACTGACCGCGCTTTTCGCATCGGACAAACGAAGGACGTGCAGGTACACAAGTTCATCTGCCTGGGGACGCTCGAAGAACGTATTGACGAAATGATCGAAAAGAAGCAGGCAATTGCTGACTCCGTTATCGGCACAGGAGAAAGCTGGATTTCTGAGCTAAACAACGACGAACTGCGTGATCTGGTTGCCTTGCGACACGACGCATTGGAGGGCTGAGTATGGGCTGGTATTACAACGATTATGATGATTACTACGAAGATGATTCGACTTTAGCGGATTACAAAACCCCCAACGATGCTATCATCATTCATGGTCCGGTGTACGCAGAAAGCAAGCGCGGAGACATCGGACGCGAATGGTGGGGGCAGCAGTGGGTAGAAGTGATGGAACGACTGGGCATGGGTGGGCGTCTGGATCGTGGTAAACGCTACGCACGTAATGGCTCAGTGCTATCGCTGGAAATCTCGCATGGCATGGTTTATGCCGATGTTCGCGGTAGCTATGGAAGGCAATATCGCACAGCCATTGAACTGCGCATACTCGACGATAAACAGTGGCAGCGCGCCTTCGACACCCTTTCTGAGCAAGCAATTTACGCTGCAAAGTTACTGTCAGGAGAGATGCCCGGTGACATTGAAGCCGTGTTCCAGCACACAGGGTTATCCTTGTTTCCAAAAAGCAAGAAGGACATTGATTTCATCTGCTCCTGCCCCGATTGGGGTGACCCCTGCAAACATGCTGCGGCAGTGTATTACCTCATTGCTGAACAACTTGATGCCGATCCGTTCATCCTGTTTCATCTGCGTGGACGCAGTCGCAATTCCGTAATACAGGCGTTGCAGGGATACGATCTGACTCTCCCCAATAAGGACCTAGAGACCGAGCATTACAACCCGCCGGTACAGGTCGCTGGATTTTGGGGTGCGCCAGACGTGAACCTGGTGCGCCAAATGCCGGTTCGTGGCACAGACCCTATTGCTCTGCGTCAACTAGGGCGAACGCCCGGCAACGTAGAGAAAGAATTGCGTCAACTCTATTCGGAGATTTCACAGGAAGCCGCACGCTGGCTTGGATTGGAATAGTAACTCACTGTAAATTTAACGGGCAGTTTGCCAATTTTGACGGGCTGAAACTGTAAGACTTCACAGGCTTGTCCATCTCACTTTGCTATGCTGGTTCCATCGGTCAATCAGTTGGAAAACCTGATGCACAGCCAGCTTTCGCACATCTTTCACTACCAAAAACGAGAATCCGAAATCTTGGAACCTACGCTGATTATGTAGAAAGGATGGAAAAGACTAACTGGAAGCACCCGCGCAAAAGTGGTTCACGTTGGGTACAAGAGGAGATTGAGCTATTGGAACACATGCTGGATGAAGGCGCAACGCAGCTCGAACTGTGTGCCGCACTACCCCATCGGAGTTGGGCGAAAATCCGTAAGAAGATCACCCAACTCCGAGGAAAGGAGTTCAAGGTCGCTAGACCGCAGGTGAAGATGAAGAAGAACGAGACAATTGAACAGTATCTGGAGCGGAACCCTGAGGAAGCGCTAACGATGAAGTTCTCAGTCTCAAGGAATTACTCACCACGAAGACGCTGCTGAAGGCCATTGCGCCAGCGGCCAGCATGGGGACCAGGATACCCAGCATAGCAATCGGGATCAGGATCAGGTTATAGAAGAAGGCCCAGAAGAGATTCTGGTAGATGGTGCGCATAGTCGCCTGACTCAGGCGAATGGCTCGCACAACGCCATTGAGATCGCCGCTGATGAGCGTCACGTCCGCCGCTTCCATGGCAATGTCGGTGCCTGTGCCGATAGCGATGCCGACATCGGCCTGGACCAATGCGGGCGCGTCATTGATGCCATCGCCGACCATCGCCACCCGCTTGCCTTCTTCTTGCAGCTTCTGGACAGCCGCGCTTTTCTGATCCGGCAGTACCTGGGACAGCACGCGCTGGATACCGACTTCCTGCGCAATTGCCTGAGCGGCCCGTTCATTATCGCCAGTCAGCATGACTACTTCGAGACCCAAGCGCTGCAATTCCGTTACTGCCGCCTTCGACTCCGGCTTGACTGTATCGGCTACGCCGATGACCCCGACCAGCGCATCGTCCTGGGTGATGACCATCGCCGTCCGGCCCTGGGATTCGAGCGCATCAATCTGCGCTGCCAACTCGTCCAGCGCAAAGCCCTCGCCGGCAATGTAGCGCGGACTGCCCACACGCACCGACTGCAAGGCGACCCGCCCTGTGACACCATAGCCGGGCACGCCCTCAAACTGAGTTCGGCGACTCGAGTGCCAGATCACGCGCGCGCGCTGCCTCAACGATGGCCTTGCCCAGCGGATGTTCGCTGCCGAGTTCCATGCTGCCTGCTAACTGGAGCAGATCAACTTCGGACTTAGATTGAACCGGTACCAGATCTGTGACTGCCGGTTCGCCGCGTGTGATCGTCCCGGTTTTGTCGAGGGCCACGACCTGCACTCGCTTGAGCGTCTCCAGCGCAGCGCTGGTTTTAAACAGAACGCCCATCTCCGCGCCGCGTCCGGTGCCGACCATGATGGCGGTCGGCGTAGCGAGGCCCAGCGCGCAGGGGCAGGCGATCACCAGCACGGCGACCGCGTTGACCAGCGCGACCGTGAAGCCCGCCTGCGCCAGCAGCAGCCAGCCCAGGAAGCTCAGCAAGGCCAGCCCCAGCACCGCCGGGACGAAGACCGCCGAGACCTGATCGGCCACACGCTGAATGGGCGCTTTGGACCCCTGCGCCTGCTCCACCAACCGGATCACCTGCGCCAGCGCGGTCTGCGCGCCTACGCGAGTCGCTTCGACGACCAGCCGCCCCTGCTTGTTGACCGTCGCGCCGATGACCTCGCTGCCCGCTTCCTTGTTCACCGGCATACTCTCGCCTGTGAGCATGGATTCATCGACCGAGGACTGGCCCTCGATGACCAATCCGTCCACCGGGATGCGTTCGCCGGGCCGGACCAGGACCTGATCGCCGATGCCGAGCGAGTCGACCGCGACTTCGACCTCCTGGCCGCCGCGCAGCAGGGTCGCCATCTTAGGCGCGAGTCCCATCAGCGCCTTGATCGCCTCGCTGCTGCGGCCTTTGGCGCGCGCTTCCAGCAGCTTGCCGAAGGTAATCAGCGTCAGGATGACCGCCGCCAATTCAAAGTATTCAGCGGTGCCCAGCAGGCCGGTCTGGCCGATGAGGATGCCGATCAGCACGGCCACGCTGTAGAAATAGGAGGCCGAGGATCCCAGCGCGACCAGGGTATCCATGTTGGTCGTGCCATTACGCGCCGCCTTATAGGCCCCCTCAATATACTGCCGCCCGACCACAATCATGACCGGAGTCGCCAGCAGGAAGAAGACCAGCGGCCAGCCCGACCACATCAGCCAGGGCAGCGCATCCATGAAGAAATGCTGGCCCATGCTCAGTAGAAACAGCGGGATGGTAAAGACCGCGCCGATCTTGACCAGCTGTGTCTGACGCTCGATCTCGGCCTGACGCGCGGCGCGTTCGGCATCTTCCGGCACATCAGCGGCGCTGGTATCGACCACGCCGTAGCCTGCGTTCTCGACCGCCTGGACCAGATCGGCACGGGTCACCGCGCCGGGAATATAGCTCACCGAGGCATGTTCGGTCGCCAGATTTACGTTTACGCCCAGAATGCCCGGTTGCTTACCAATGGCGCGTTCGACATTGCGGACACAGCTCGCGCAGGTCATGCCGGTGATTGGCAGTTCCATCGTGGCTTCGATCACGCCGTAGCCCGCGTTGCTCACGCTTTCGATCAAGTGACGCGCATCCACCAGCGCCGCATCGAAATCAACATGGGCGCGTTCTGCGGCAATGTTTACATTGGCGACCGCAACACCATCCGTGCGTTTGAGCGCACGCTCGACATTGCGCGCACAGGCGGCACAGGTCATCCCGGTAATCGGCAGATCAATCTCAGTCATCACAGCCTCGATCAGTGGTTCAACAGGTCGAAGATCCGGGCGATGTCCTTTGAAGTCCCGTCCGGGTCGTTTTCCATCTCATAGCGTGCGGTGTTCACCAGATAGCATTCGACCAGGTGCGTAATCAGGCTGGTCATGCCCTTCTCGACCGCTCGCGCCCGGATCACCCGCTCTTCGCAGGACCCGGCGTCCGCTTCAATCATGCGCTCCAGCGCGGCCAACTGCCCTTGAATGCGATGGATGCGGTGCAGCGTTTTGCGGTTGTATTCACACTTCAGCCCCTCCGGCACATCAAGCTCAATTTCGTGGTCCATCCTGAGTTCCTCACAGGTATTTTCATTCATTATAGTATACCCCCAGGGGTATATCAAGTGACAAACGTCACCTTGCGCTACAATTCGGCGTCATGAACTGGTCTCAACGCGCCATCCATGCAGGCATTCTGCTGAGCTTCGCCCTGGTCCCGGTCTGGTATCGCCTGCCGGAAGTTCCGCCGCTGCTGCCGCCGCTCTACGTCAGCCGTTTCGCGCTGCTGCTGCCCATGCTGTGGACGATTGCCTGCTGGCTGCTGAGCGGCCTGCCCGGCTGGCGCGCGCTGCGTCAGGACCGGGTCCGGCGCTGCTGGGCGCTGAGCTTACTGCTGCTGGTCGTGTGGGGCTTCGCCTCGCAGTGGTGGGCTTTCCAGCGCGGTCCCCACCCTGATGTCGGCGCGACGGCAGCGCTGCAATTCGGCATCGCGGCCCTGTTTGCGCTGGTCGTGGCCTGCGTGCCGCCCCCTCGCCCGCTGCTAATCGCCGTGCTGATCGTCAGCCTGCTGTGGAACAGTCTGCTCGGCGGCGCACAGGTCGCGCTGCAACATGCGGTTGGCTTACAGAGCCTCGGTGAGTTCCCGATCAGTGTGGACTGGCAGGGGGTGAGCGTGGTCGAGGCGGATGGGCTGCGCTGGCTGCGACCTTACGGCTTGCTGCCGCACCCGAACCCATTTGCCGGAGTCCTGACGCTGGGCCTGCTGGCGTGCAGCGTCTGGATCCTCTCGCGGCGGCGCTGGCAGTGGATTGCCGGGACGCTCAGCGGTCTGCTGGGGCTGTGGGTGCTGGGACTGAGCTTCTCGCGGGCAGCCTGGTTGGGAACTGCGGCGGGGGCAGCGGCGATTCTGGTGCTGGCCTGGCGCGGGCACCTGCGCCTCTCACGCCGACGGCTCGTGATAAGCGCGCTCGCATTCCTGGGCTGCGGCCTGCTGTTTCTGACGCTCTACCGGCCTTTCCTGCTGGCCCGATCCGGGGTAGGCGCGGAATCTATCGAGCAGCGCTCGGTCAGCGACCGGCTGGTCTACCTGGACTTCGCCATGCGTGCCATCCGCGAGAATCCGGTGCTGGGCGTCGGCGCGGGCAACTTTCCCTGGAAAGCCAGCTACTACCTGATGTTCACCGATTTCGACCTGCTGGGCGACAACGTCCACAATATCTATCTCTCGGCCTGGGCCGAACTGGGGATCGTGGGGCTGGCGCTTTATCTGGCTGCATTGGCAAGCGGAATCTGGGCGGCCCTGCGTCTGCTCTGGCGGCAGCCTGAACCGGCCCGCCTGGCGTTTTTCGGCGGCGTGATTGCCCTGCTGCTGATCGGTCTGGCGGACCATTACCCCTATACGCTGCTGCAATTCCAGGCCGCGCTCTGGGGCCTGCTGGCCGCCAGCGGGAGCGTGGATCAATTCTCCGGCGTGGCAGTGGTCAAGAACAGGGGCAGCGTCAGCAGCGGCAGATCGCCACAGAGTCCGGCGGCCAGCACCACATCGGAGCGTACCCACAAATCCTGAGCCAGCCGCCACCACAGCAGGCCATCGCTGGGACCTTCAGCACGGGCATCCGGGCGAACGCTTTCGCCGGGCTGAAGCGAGGCCGTGATTGGGAAGCTCAGGCCCGGCCCCTGACGCAGCCGCACCTCGTTCACCGCCGCGACCGTGCAGGCATCCTGCGCCGTGATCTCGACCAGCGGGTTCTGATCCGGCGCGGCAGGCGTCACCAGCCCGTAGACGTTGACCGGCAGAGATTCCAGCGGCTGCGGCAGAAGCTCGAAAGGCAGGCTCGCTATCTGCACATAGACGTAGAGTTCCGCCGCGTAAGGCGGGCCAAAGCCCTCGTCCACCGCAGGCACCCGGATACGCTGCCCGGTGACCGCTTCCTCGGTCACACCCGCCGAGGTGATCGCCGCCCGGCTCTCCAGCACGTGGACGAAGAGATCGTCACGGCGTTCGACAAAAATCGTCCCGGCAAAACGCACGTCCACGCCGTTGATACGCAGCGTCACCGGGCGGGTCGTTTGCAGCAGCAGACCGGCAGGCGGGGCATCACGGCAGTCCGAATCGCTCGCACCGGTCGTGAGGTTCAACGCTTGCAGCGGACTCATCAACGAGTTCGGGCGGCTCGGCACCGGCATCGACGACCGGCAGCAGGGTCACATCGTCTACCAGCGTGACCAGATCGGCCCGAACCCAACCGCTGCGTCCATCGTCCAGCCGCAGCCGCAGCCAGTCCCCGGAAGCGAGCCGGGCCGTTGCCTGCGTCGTTAAACCTGTATATAAGGGGGCGACTTCAGCCGAGTTGGGGTCCGGCTCCGCCCGCAGAATCGCACCGCCCTCATAACTCACGCGCACAGGCAGGACGATCACCGGCTGCTCGGCCTCGCTGGCGTTCTCCAAGGTCAGCTCGCCCAGCACGAGCATGGTCACGATCTCTTCCGGGTGATTGGCCTCGACGCGCAGCATCGCCACGCCGGTCGCGCCGGAGTCCAGGCTTTGCAGGCCGGTCACACGGTCGCCGGGACGGTCGAATTGACCACTGTCCAGCGCGGCAATCTCCAATGGGCCGCTGCCATAACAGACCTCGCCAGGGGCCAGCTCTGCGCATTCCAACGCGGTTGAGGCATAGGCCGCCCGAAGCTGCGCCGCACAGGTCTCCTGCGCCGCCAGTGGGGCTGCAATAATCAGCAGTAACAGTAAGGGACTCCAACGCATGGCTGCCTCCTCGGATGCGCCTACAAGCATACCACGCGCCGGGCGCTTACGAAGGCGCTTCGTAAAGTTCCACCAGCACACCGCCCGTACTGCGCGGATGCACGAAGGCATAGCGCGTGCCGTCCTGGCGGCTGCGCGGCGTCTCGTTGATGAGTTCGCAGCCCGCCGCAGCGATCTGCTGCAGCGCGGCGTCAATATCCTCGACCGCCAGACAGACGTGATGCATCCCGGTCCCCTTCTTCTCGATGTAGCGGGCGATCCCGCTGTCGTCCGTAGTCGGGCGGACCAGTTCGATATGGGCGTTAGCCGTTTCTAAAAAGGCGATCTCAACTTCCTCGGCTTCGACCGATTCGACCGCGCCGAGATCAAGCCCCAGCGCCTCCTGCCAGAAGCTGAGGGCCGCGTCCATATCGGTCACGGCGATGGCGAGATGGTCAATTTTGATATGGGACATGACAGGTCTCCTGAAAGTCAATGGCGAGCGAGCTATAATATGCTAACACGTAGGAGAGGTCGAGGTTGCCGATGGCGCTGACAGATGAGCATCTCATGCTGCGCGAGACAGTGCGCGATTTTGCGCAGCGCGAGATTCTGCCGGTGGCGGCGGCCTATGACGAATCCGGCGATTTTCCGCTGGACACAGTGCGTAAGATGGGCGCGATGGGCCTGATGGGCATCGAGGTGCCGGAAGCTTACGGCGGCGCGGGCATGGATACGATGGCTTACGTGCTGAGCATGATCGAGATCGCTAAAGCCGACGCCAGCCACAGCACCATCGTCAGCGTCAACAATTCGCTCTACTGCCATGGCATCCTCAAATTCGGCAGCGAGGCGCAGAAACAGCGCTACGTCAGGCCGGTCGCCAGCGGCGAGAAGATCGGCGCCTATAGTCTGACCGAGCCGATGTCCGGCAGCGACGCCGGGACCATGCAGAGCCGCGCTGTGCTCAACGAGGCCGGGACACACTACCTCATTAACGGGCGCAAAAGCTGGGTGACGAGCGGTCCGGTCGCCGATTACGTGGTGCTGTTCACCATGACCGCGCCAGAGCAGGGACACCGGGGCGTGACCGCTTTTCTCATCGACACGAGTTTGCCCGGCTTTACACGCGGCAAGGTCGAGCCGAAGATGGGCATTCGCGCCAGCGCCACCAGCGAACTGCTCTTCGAAGATTATGCCTGCCCGGTCGAGAACGTGCTGGGCCAGCCGGGCGAAGGCTTCAAGATCGCCATGACCGTGCTGGATGCCGGGCGCATCGGCATCGCGGCCCAGGCGCTGGGCATCGCCGAGGCAGCGTATGAGGCCAGCCTGCATTATGCCCGCGAGCGGCAGGCCTTCGGCGGACCTATCGGCCAGTTCGAGATGATCCAGCAGAAGATCGCCGACATGAAGACGCGCATCGAGGCCAGCCGTCTGTTGATCTATAATGCAGTCGAAGCCAAAGAACGCGCTAAACGCGACGGCGGACGCTATACCCTGGAAGCCAGCATGGCGAAGCTCTTCGCCACCGAGACGGCAGCTTATGTGACTGATGAAACGGTGCAGATTCACGGCGGCATGGGCTACAGCAAGGAACTGCCGGTCGAGCGCTACTACCGTGATGCTCGCATCACCCGCATTTACGAGGGCACCAGCGAGATCCAGCGGCTGGTCATCGCCCGGCACGAGTTGGGGCTGCGCTGATGGTCAGCCACTCCTACAGCGAACAGCAGGCCGCCGTAATGCGCGCCCTGGCTCAGCGTCTGGGGCTGCCGCCTATTAAGCAGGCGGTCCTCGCGCCGGGAGTCTCGGCTGTGCTGCGGCTCACCATTTATTACCATAATCAGCGCGCGGTTGATTCGATTGCGACGCTGTGCCACAGCCGCATCGACGGGACCAGTCTGGCCGTCACCTACCGAGGGGCATTCAAGCATCAACCGATACGCCATCAGATCCCGGCAGAGCGCTTTGAGACCCTGGCGCAGGGACTGGCAAGCCTCCGCTTTGACCGCCTGCGCGATCAACCGGGGATGCCGCCTTACGGCCTTGATTTCTGGATGCTGGAACGGGCCGCGGCCAGCTTTAGCCACAGCGTCATTCTCGCGCCGGGGACCGCCGAGGACGCTTACGCCGAGCTGGTGGCGCTGCTGCGCGAGCATCTGCCGGAAGCCCTGCGCATCATCCCGGAAAATTGAGCCGTTTTACGAGGACTATGATGATGGCCCTGCACGCGGATCAGAACCTCTATCCAGGCATTAACATTCACCTGAACAGCCTGCTCCAGGACGAGCCGGGCGGCTGGCGCAGTTTTCATTCGCAGCATGTCACGGACCTCGCCCGTACCATTGATGAAGCCCTACCCCAGGGGTATTTCACACGCTCAGAGATGTCGCTTCAGATTGGCGAATTCGATCCAGGCAGCGGAGATCAGGGTCAATCCAGCACGATACCGGATGTCAGCATCTACCGTCGGCGAGGGCAATCACCCGGTAGCGTCATGACCCTTGCCGAATCAGAAGCACCGGCTGTGTCAATCCCGATACCGGAAACCCTGGAAAGCGAAGACACACTGATTGGCCTGGTGATTTATCAAGCTGGCGAAGGGAGTTTGCTTGGCCGACCCGTAACGCGCATCGAATTGCTGTCCCCTTCCAATAAGCCCGGCGGCTCGCATTACGGGCAGTATCGCGTCAAACGTCTGGACACCCTGAAGAGCGGTCTGCGTCTGGTGGAGATTGACTACCTGCATGAGACACCACCCATCATCCGCAATCTGCCGGATTACTCGAAGCAGGAACAAGGCGCGGTCCCTTTCGTCATCCTGGTGAGCGATCCGCGTCCCACACTCGAACAGGGGAAGACCACCGTCTTTGCCTTTGGCGTGGACGATCCGCTGCCGGTCATCGACGTGCCGCTGGCGGGAGCCGATGTGGTCAGGGTAAACTTCGGCGCGGCCTACCGGCAAACCTTCGAGGGCGCGCGCTTCTTCCGTATGATCGTCGATTACGCTCAGGAGCCGCTGCATCTTGAGCGTTATGCCGAAGCGGATCGCCAGCGCATTCAAGCCCGTCTGGCGGAAATCCGTCAGGATCTGGATGGCGCTCACAAATGAAATCTGAGGAAGCTATGACTGCACACACTGAAACGGAAATCAAGCTCTTCTGCCCGGACCTGGAGGCCATCGCGCGCCGCCTGGAGTTTGCTGGGGCGACTCTCGTGACGCCGCGTGTCTTCGAACGCAATGTGCGCTACGAAAACGCCGAGGAGACCTTCACGCACGACGGCATTGTGCTGCGCCTGCGCCAGGACGAACGCGCCCGCCTGACCTACAAGGGGCCGGGCACCGTGACCGACGACATCATGGCGCGCTACGAGGCCGAGGTCGAGATCAGCAATATCGAGACGATGGGCGCGATCCTGGAAAAGCTGGGCTTTAAGCCGTACATGACCTATGAGAAGCACCGCACGACCTACCGCCTGGATGCGGTCGAGATCGTGCTGGACGAGATGCCCTACGGCAACTTCATCGAGATCGAAGGTGAGGCGGAGGCGATTGAGGCGGCGATTCAGCGCCTGGACCTGGGCGATGCGCCGCGCTATGGTGTCAGCTACGTGGGCCTGTTCTATATGATACGCCACAACCTGGGACTCGAATTCGACGACCTGACCTTCGCCAACTTTGAAGGCGTCGAGGTGCCGGAATGGGCCTTTAGGCCGCTGTTGGATTAATCGGTGATGACTTCGTAGGTATCCGGCGCGTTATAGGAATCGAGCAAAGTCTTGGCTTTCTCCCTTGCGGAGGGGCCGCGATTGCGCTGCTGCGTGAATGGCAGGAAGAAGGCCAGTTCGCAGTACTGGTCCGGCATACTGTAGAACAACTCAATATCGTTCATCTTCAGGAAATCATAGGCGCAGTGCAGTTCAAAGGCCGCCGTTTCCAGCCGCCAGTTATCCCGCAGCCCGGCCATGAGTTCCTCAAGCGTCTCCGGTGAACTGTTGGACCGGCCATAACGCACCCGCACCCAGAAGCCGCGTTCGTGGCGCTGCACCTGGATATGTGCGTGAGGACCCAGCGTCTGCGCGCAGGAGCGCAGCGCGACCAGCGCCTCCTGGACCGATTCCAGATTGCCGTTCAGCGCCTCTCGTTCGTCGCAGTCCGGGATGTGCGACATGTTCAATTCCGCCGCGATCCATTGCAGAAAATAGCAGGCGTCGATCTGCTGTCCACCAGCAAAGGCCGGGGCTTCACCAGCTTTGAAGCGGATCAGATTGGTCCAGGCACGGTACAGTTCGCGGGCGGCGCTGACAGCATAAATGGCGCGTTCTTGCGCCTGCTCCGACTGCGTATGCTCAAGGGCGGTCAGCGCACTGTCCAGCCGTTCGCTGAGGCGGCGGTGAATGAGAAAATTGATCTGAGCGAGCGTGGTCCATTCCGATGACATTATAGAACCTTACAGAATTTCCAATTTCTGGTCAACCTGATAAATGCCCAGCGGCAGGCTGCCCGCGCCAAACTCGCGGATGTCCGCCAGCGCCCGGTCGAATTCGGCCAGGATCTCCTCGTCGCTGCCCTTATAACGGCGCAGGGTTTGCAGCGCGCAGGATGAACAGCCGCGCATGGCGCGATAGCTGTCGGTCTCGCAGGCCATACAGCCGTTCAGCCGGATCATCATCAACATAAAGGCAAGCGTTTCCTCGTGGGTTTCCGGCAGGCTGAGGACGTGCTCAACCAGTTTTCGCCACTGCGGGCCGCGTGATTGTCGCAGTGCGGCGATGGCGCGATGAGGAAACATAAGCGCATTATCGGTATACATCCAGTTTTTGCCTTTAGCGAGCCATGATTTAGGCGAGATGAAGCTCCTTCAAAAATTACTCTAGCATAGATTTAGAACGCAATCAATGAATTAGAGCGCAGGGTTCTGGGTTTGGAGCCAAAAGTTTCAAATGACAAACCCGCGCCTGCGAGATTGGTCCCTCTCGACTATACTAAGGGCTATGCGACGACTTCTGATTCTCATCCTGTGGGCGCTGGCCGGATGCAGCAGCGGCGCGGTCGTTTTTGCCCCGACCCCTGCCCCGCCGGACCTCTCGCCGCTGGTTTACAGCCACCCTTCCGGGGCCTTTACCGTCATGGTGCCGCGCCAGTGGCCCGTCTTCACCCAGAACGCGACCACGCTGGCCGCCGCCAGTTTCTCAACGCCAGACAGCAGCGATCCGCTGGTGACGATTGCCGTCATCAACCTGGGCAGCAGGCTGGACGGCGCAGCCTTCGCCGACCTGATCGACCAGTACCAGACGACGCTCCGGCCCGACTTGAGCCGTTATAAAGAGGAAAGCCGCCAGGCGATGGGCGATGGAAGCTGGCGCATGACCGGTCTGCGGCGCACAGCCAGCGGCGCGACTCAGCAGGTGAATACCTTTATGGAACGCTCAGGCGGGCTGTTGGGCCTGATCGAAGCCATCGTGCCGGATGACGCACAGCAGCAGGCGGCCCTGCAAGCCCTCATCAACAGCGTGCAGCTTCAGCCAGAGTCCAGCCTTCAGGCGACGGATGCCTCGGCGCTGGTGTCGCTGTCGGCCAGCGATCTGGATGTGCTGAATCTGGCGACCTGGAGCAACGCCGATGGGGTCTTCTACGTCACCGGCGAGATCGCCAATAACGGCCCGACCTCACTGGTCGATCTGCCGATTCAGGCGGTCTTGCGGGATGCCAACGGTCTCGTGCTGGCAGAGGCCGAGGACAGGCCGCTGGGTTATGCGGTGATGCCGGGCGGATTCGCGCCCTTCAGTCTGCGATTCGGCCAGGGCCAGCCAGTCCCGGCCACTCACTACGACCTGATCCTGGGCGGTGCGGACTGGCAGCCACAGGCGGCAGCGGATGTGTATGGCCCCGGTGACCTGGACTGGATCGACGACTCAAGCTTTGACGAGGACGGCGCGCTGGTCATCAGCGGCACCGTGACCAATATCGGCAGCCACATGCTGCGCGATCTGCGGGCGACGGCGACTGTGTTTGCGCCTGGCAAAGGCGTTATCGGCGCGCGTTTTGTCGATCTCGACAGCCCGCCGCTAGGCCCTAACGAATCCACTGATTTCCGCATTGTGCTGCCTGAATTGGGCGGTGTTCCGGCGCAGTATATTGTCAATGTGCAGGCAAAAGGCGAGGCCAATGATTTAAGTAACGATACCGGGGCGTGACCCGCTGCAAATTGAGCATGTCGTCCTGGATGTGGATGGCACGATTGCACTGGATGGCACGCTGCTGCCGGGGGTTCAGGAACGCCTGCACATGCTGCAAGATTACGTGGAACTGCATCTGCTGACGACCGATAGCTATGGGACGCAGGCCAGCATCGACACACAGCTTGGCCTGACCGCGACGATCCTGGAGCACGGCGGCACTGAAAAAGGCGGCTATGCCTTACTGTTAGGGGCCGATCATGTGGCGGCGCTGGGCAACGGCCTCAACGACGTGCCGCTATTTAATACGGTCGCGCTGCGAATCGCCGTGTTGGGGCCGGAAGGGTTGGCTGCCGGGTTGATTGCGGCATCCGACCTGCTGGTGCGCGATGTCAACGAAGGCCTGGATCTGCTGCTGGCCCCGACCCGTATCGTCGCCACCTTACAGCGCTAAACCGCTCTCACCCCACTACTACAGTCTGCACTAGGACGGTGCGCCCACCTGCCGCAGGGTGCTGAACAACTGCTGGAGTTCCGGCGGTGTGTAACCGTCCTGCGCGTCAATGCGTTTTTCCGAGCCATTTTCCAGCGTGACAGTCAAGTGATAGCTGTAGACATCGCTGCCTGCCGTAACCGCCGTGAAGATACCTTCTATCCCAAAGAAATGCGCATCAAGCAGCGCCTGAGTCAGGTTAGCGACCTCGGCATCCGAGATGTGGCTTTCCACGCCATCGCGCACCACCCGTCCATCCGCGTTAATTTCCAGGTACAGCTCTGTTGCCGCGATCCCGCCCGCCTCTTCATAGACGATCTGGGTAAAGGGGATCTGCGATACATCCACGCTGGCTTCTTCTGTAACCGGGATAATCGCCGTGCCGGGCGGCGGAAGCTGGCCGATGACAGCGGCCACTGGATCTGTGGGACGCGCTTCGACTGTCGGTGCTTCGCCCTGAGTCGGTTCCGGTGTTCCCAGTTGTTCCTGCGTGGGCAGCACCGACGGTCCCTGATCGCAGGCTGCCAGCAGCGCGGCGAAAATCATGACCCATAGTATCCGCATAAGTTTGATCCTCACGTACCGGCTTCGCTTTCATTATAGTGGATTGTGCCGGTTGGCAGATGGGTCTCTTGTAACGGTCTGTGGACAATTCGCGCCGCCAGCAGCAGGAATCCATCACCTGCCAGCAGGGTCGAGATGGGAATCAGCGGCAGATAGTAACGCTGCCAGGGCAAGGGGTTAATGAGCAGCATCGCCAGCGTCAGCGCCAGCCAGACGAAGAGTCCCAGGCGGAAACTGCGGCCCTGCCGGACGAGGTCCACGACGCCGACCAGCGAGAGCAGAGTCAGCAGGCCGCCGAGGATCGTGCCGAACTGCAATCCGCTGAGCGGTGAGGCCATGTAGCGCGCGATCTCCTCCTGAATAGGCGTGAAATCGGTCCAGCCGCCTGCCTCGAAATGCCAGACGGCGCTCATGAAGGGCTGCGTGATAATGCCGTTGATGCGCTCGCCAAGTGAAGTCGGCGCAGCAGGGTCTGCCTGAACCTGGATAGCGATTAATTGTTCGCGCTCGCTTAGCAGATCGCCGAAGCGGGCCAGCGGGTCCCGCCACAGCGCAGGTGAAAGCGCGACAAACAGGGCGATCACCAGCAGGCCGCTGATAACGAGCCGCAGAGTCTCCCCCAATGTGGCACGCCAGCGTCCCTGCAATACAGCCGTCAGGAAAATCCAGCCGAAGGCCCCACCGACGAAGATCACGCTGGTGTGTTTGCTCGCCATCGCCAGCCCGCCGATCAGAATCAGCGCCAGCCACCAGCCCCAATGCGCGGTTTTGCCCTGGCTGCGCCTCCGGCTGATGAGGACAGCGATTAAAATGCGTCAGCAGGCCGAAAAAGAGCATCGAGCCTTCCATCATCGCCCGGCGTCCATTGAGCAGCACGACCGGGTTCAGCGCATAGAGTCCGCTGGCGAGGTAGGCCAGCCCACGCCCGCGCATCTGCCAGCCGATGCCGAACAGGACCGCCACGCTCAGCGCCAGGAAGAGCGTGGACGAGAAGCGGCTGGTCCACAGCAGGCCATCGGAGGGACGGTGGCCGGTCTCGACGTTGCGGTCGTAGCTCATGCCCCAATCCCAACCCGGACCCGGCGGCAGCGCGTTCTCGCTGAAGCCAATGAGGTGCCAGGCCAGGCCGATGCCATAGCGATTGACCGAGCCGTTAATCAGGCGAAGCTGCGCGTCGGTATCGACGCTATACGGTCCGATGGAGGTGAGGTCCTGCGGCTGACCTTTGAGAAAGGCCGTCGCGTAATCGTGGCTCATGTAGATTTGCATGGCCTCATCGCCGTGAAAAGTCGCCAGCGGCATTCCGGCGAAGACGAAGAGGCTCAGCAGGACGAGCCAGAGCGTGTCGAGCCAGGGGCTAGATTTCAAGTTGATGCGCATGACGCACGAAGTCCAGTTTCGATAAGGCTTCCAGCACCGCATCCGGCGCGGGTTGGTCCAGTGTGAGAACCGTGAGGGTATGGCCGCCGGGTTTGGCGCGCCCAGTCTGCCAACTGGCGATATTGACGTTATTTTCGGCCATCAGCGTGCCGACTCGTCCGATGACGCCGGGGGTATCGTGGCTGCCCATCAGCAGCAGGTGGCCCAGCGGCACGAAATCCATGCGGTATTCGTTGATCTGGACGATATGCGGCTCTTTGCGGTCCAGCAGTGTCCCGGCGATGATGATCTCCTCGCCGTCCTCCAGCGTCACCTGGCAGGAGACCAGATTGCTGTAATCCTCAGTCTTCAAGCCTTTGGTCTGCATCACCCGCAGGCCGCGTTCCGCCGCCAGCACCGGCGCATTGATATAGTTGACGCTCTCGCCCAGCATCGGCGCGAGCAGGCCCTTGAGCAGCGCTACCGTCAGCGGCTTGACCAGGCCGTCGGTCTCCTTGCCCCGGTACTCAACGTCGATGCGCAGCACCGGATTGCGCGCCAGCGTGTAAATGACCGCGCCCATACACTCCGCCAGCCGCAGGTAGGGCTGGGCATATTCGTAGGGTGCGCCGGGCATGAAGGGCATATTGACCACATGGCGATAGTCGATGCCGCGCAGCGCGTCCAGTACCTGCGTCACAATCTGGCAGGAAAGGTCCTGCGCCGCTTCGACCGTGTTATCGCCAATGTGCGGTGTATGCACGACATTTTCCAGGCCCACCAGCGGGCTGCTGTAAGGCGGTTCCGCCGCATAGACATCAGTGGCGACCCCGGCGATCTTGCCTGCTTTGAGCGCTTCGGCGACCGCTTCCTCATCCCAGATGCTGCCGTGTGCCGCGTTAATCAGGCGTGCGCCGGGCTTCAACTGGGCGACGAGATCCGCATCGAACATGCCGCGTGTCTCGCTGGTGACGGCCACGTGCAAGCTGACGAAATCGCTGCGGCGCAGCAGTTCCTCCATCTCGACCAGGGCGATGTGCTTGTCGTCCACCTGCTCTTCGGTCAGGTAGGGATCATAAGCCAGCACGGTCATGCCGAAGGCCAGACAGCGCTGCGCGACGATGCGCCCCACCCGTCCGAAGCCGATCAAGCCGACCGTTTTATCGAACAACTGAGTCCCGGCCTGCCGCTTGCGATCCAGCAGCCAGTAGCCCTCTTTGAGGCTGTTATGCGCCGTGACCAGTTTGCGGCTGAGCGCCAGCATGAGCGCCAGGGTATGCTCTCCGGCGGCGATGGCGTTGGTGCCGGGCGTGTTGGTGACGATGATGCCCCGGCTGGTGGCGGTCTCCATGTCGATGCCGCTCAGCCCGGCCCCGACCCGGCCAATGGCCTTGAGCCTGGGGGCATGATCCAGCAGCTCGGCGTCCACGATCACGTCGTCACGGGCGATCAGCGCCTGCGCATCCGCCAGCCCCTTGCGGACCTCAACGGGCGACGGCGTCACGATCTGGGCGCTGACGTCTTTGGCGTCTTTAAGAATCTGGATGCTGTCGTCGGTCAGGTCCGTTGCCACCAGGATTTTGAAGTTGTTCAAAACTCATGCCTCGCACTGCTTTCCATCCAGGGTCCAATACTACCAACTCTCCACCGGATATGCCCAGAGCGTGTTGCTTCAAGGATGCCGTCAGCGATTTCGGCGTCGGTCAAACGGCGGGCTTGATCGTTCTCCTCCGCCCAGCCCAGCACGATTTGCTGGTATGAAGGCGGAGACTGGCTAAAAGACGAAACAGGGATAGAGACAGGCTTTTGTATTGCGGGCAAATTCAGGACATGCCAGTAGGCATCCAAAACATATTCCGAAAGGATGTCATGGATACCCGCCAAAGTATCGGGCAGCAGGACAATAGCCACGTCAAACGCGCCTTGGTCCGCTACAATTGCACTTAATTTCGCATGAAACGCCTGTCGATCATTGAAATCAAGCACCAGCGACTTGAGATGGTTAACCTTTTCTTGATTGCTAATTTGAGTCAGGTCTGGACTGAATTCGCTTATCAGGGTGATATTTTTAAGCAGCCCGTAATGCGAGAAAGAATGAAAAGTATCTAGTTGGAATGGGAAATCATCTTCCACGAATTGTAGGGTAGTTGCCCATAGTTGGCCTGTACCGTCAACAATCAAAAGTCGCCTGGTTTCTGTGCGCCTGGACACTGCTTCTGGATCCCATAGTTGGAATGTCCCAAATGGGTAACGATATGAAAAATCACCCCAGGCTTGTCTAGCCAAGTCATTGATAACTTGATAAACGTTTGGATATTCGATCTTAAACGCGACCGTGCAATAACGCCATGTATAAAACTTCAGCCGTCGTCCGATGATCTGCGGGTCGTTGCCGCAGGCCTTTTCGTAGCGCGCAACAGCGTCCAGCATCTCTGGTGTTTTATCGACTTCGAGATACCAGTAGCGTCCAGCCTCGATGAGGTTGCCCTGCTGCCAGTGAATGTCACCCAACATGCGACGGATTTCCAGATTCTGAGGGTAGGCAAAATGGCACAGCAGACCGGTCAGGCGCTGGCGGGCATGGTCCAGATCGCCGCGTGCAAGGTCGTAGCGCACTTTACGCAGCGTCTCTTCCAGGGCCATGATTACGACTGCGTCAGACTATCCAACACGTCATGCAGACTGGTATAGACGTGGGGGGT
Source organism: uncultured Chloroflexia bacterium (assembly GCA_963772595.1). Lineage (GTDB taxonomy): Bacteria > Chloroflexota > Anaerolineae > Aggregatilineales > Phototrophicaceae > CAVYXZ01. The sequence goes on from CAVYXZ010000011.1 coordinate 26,159, forward strand.
GATGTCTGCAAAAGCCTCACGCCCGCTGTGGCTGAAATCCGGCACAGCATAGCAGGTCATGCCTGCCGCGACCGCTGCGCGCGACCCGGCGGGGCTGTCTTCCAGGGCGAGGCAGTCAGCAGGAGCTACCTTGAGCACGTCTGCCGTCGCCAGATAGACATCCGGCGCGGGCTTGCCCAACGGCACGTCATCCGCCGTGCAGCGAATCGTGAAAATGTCGCCCCAGCCCATCGCCTCGACCGTTGCGTCGATCACACTGATCGGCGAACTGGACGCGATGGCGGTCGGGATGCCCTGCTGTTGGATGTAGTCGATCAATTCCGGCGCGCCGGGCTGTGGCTGAACCATCTCCGGCAGCAGATGCAGAAAACGCCCGGTGAGATCGCGGACCATGTCAGGCGTATCCGCCTGGAGTTGGTAAGCCTCGCGGACGATCTCCGTCATGGCATCCAGGCGCAAGCCGATAATTTTGGCGCGCACCTCGGCAGTGTATTCGTGACCCATGGAACGGATCCACTCGATCTCGGCCCGGTGCCAGATCGGTTCGGAATCGACCAGCAGGCCGTCCATATCAAAGATGATGGCTGCAAATGGAATCATACATCGAAGGCCTGTTCGAAGGATTGGCGCAGGGTGGGATTGTTCAGCATCAGCGCACCGTCCAACGCCAGTTGAATGCCGCGCTCGAAGACGGCCTCGTGCGGCGTGTTCCTGACCCGTGCGTAGCCCGGCGGCCCGGCGACCAGCGGCAGCACCGGGGCAATCAACTCGCTGCTGATGAAGGCGTCGGCGTTCTGACGCACTTTGTCGCGGCTGACCACCCCGCCAAAGCCGACGAAGAGATCGACCACTTCGCGCGTGACCAGATCCGACATGCCATCGCCGATCATCAGGCGGCGTCCCGGCAAATCACCCGCCAGTTCCTTAATCATGGTCGGCTTGCCGCTGGAAACGGTCAGCGGCCCCACCTGATAATCGAGGTAGGTATGGCTGCGCTGGGTGCGCGGTTCGTAATAGCGCCACCAGTCGCCCGCCAGCTCGTTGTATTCCAGTTCGACAGCGCGGATATGTTCCGGTGGGACGCCCAGACGCTGGCCGAAGCCGCGCACCGGTTCCGCCAATCCACCGCTGATAATGAAGATGGCTTTATCGAGGAAACGCAGCGCCTCCAGCACCGGGATTACATCCGGGACGATGGTGGCGTAGTAGCGCGCCTCCACCGCCTGAAGCTGGCCGCGTGTGGGGCGAATGGCCTGGAGCCGCTTGCCATAGACTTCGGCCAGATCCAGGTCGCCGTTCATGGCCTTGTCGGTCAGGACGCCGACGCGCCACTCCTTGCCCTTGAGCTTTGCCAGCTCGTCAATGCCTTCAATGCGTGAGAGCGTGCTGTCGCAGTCGAAAAAGATCAGATCAAAACTCGTCCAGCGCGTGTGCGTCATGCCGCCTCCTAAACCCCGGCGGATTGTACCGTCTGCGGAAATATTTGTGAAGCCGTGAGAACCTCTGGCAAGCAATTCCAAGCCGGAAACGGCTGCAATCCCTCACCTGGAGACTCTAAGCAGGGAACCTCACGCTTACCTTGCGACAGGACCAGTTTCTATAAATTTGACCGCAGGAGGCACAGCTCAGACCGCACTTAGCCGCTCTGCACGGGTGGTGGTCGTTTGAGAGGACTGCTGACGGTTGACCAACCAGGGGACGCCCAGCAGCGCCACAATCCAGTAGCCTGCGTAGGCGATGGCTTCCAGGAGCGAGGGCGCGCTGCTGTAACCAAATAACGTCCGCAATATCTGGCCGAGCGTTGAGTCCTGAGGCAGCAGCGGTTCCAGGTTCCATATATGTTCCTGAATGGTCATCAGGACGCCCGCTTCCTGGAATTCATGCACGCTCCGCGCCAGCAGTCCGGCGGCGAACAGGAGCAGCAGAATGCCAGTGACGTTGAAGAAGACGCGCATGTTCAGGCGCAGGGTCGAGGCATAGAGCAGCACGCCGATCAGCGCGGCAATACCGAATCCCAGCAGGCTGCCGGTGATGGTGTTGAAGGCATCGGTGGCGAAAACCGCCGCGACCAGCAGCAGCGCCGTCTCCACGCCCTCACGCGCCACCGCCAGGAAGGTGATGGCAAACAGGGCACGCGGTCGGCTGGCATTCAGCGCGAAGGCCATCTCAGATTCCAGTTCGCCTTTGATTGCCCGCGCCTGCGAACGCATCCAGAAGATCATCCAGGTCAGCACGATGACCGCCAACAGCATCATGGAGCCTTCAAATAGCTGCTCGGCAGGCCCTTCCAATTCAGCGCCGACGATCTGGAGGCCCACAGCAACCACCAGGCTGAACAGGATCGCCGTCACGACCCCGGCCCAGGCATACCAGCGGAAGCGCATCTGCCCCGTCTTCCTCAGGTAACCGAATACAATCCCAATAATCAGCGAAGCTTCCAGGCCTTCGCGGAGTGAAATCAACAGCGATGCAATCAAGATACCCTGCTCCTTACGGATTTTCTCTGTAACCCACTGAACTGCTACTTTAATCCAGCCCGCACCGAGAATCTACGAAGGCAGTTAAGCAGCGGCCTACTGTCGTTGAAGTATTCAGATTGTGCCGGGTAAATTGCATGTACTGGCCCATGCACACAAGCAGCGCACAGGCTGATAAAACAATCACAAACCCCGCATAAGCTGTAATTTAGCGCAGGTTAAACTGGCAGCGTGCTTGACACTTAGATTCGATTCTCTATAATTAAATCACGATTCGATTATGCCTGGAGAGGTCGGATATTTGGCCCGCAAGCCCGCTGATCAAACCGTCAGCCCGGACGACATCCTGCTTGCTGCGGCGGATGTGCTATGCCGCAAGGGCTACGAATCGACCACCATGAAAGACATCGCCGCTGAGGTCGATCTGACAGCGGCCAGCCTCTACCATCACTTTAAGAACAAAGACGCCCTGCTCCTGGCTGTGCTGGAAGCCGGGCTGGAACGGGTCATCGACCGGCTGAACACTGTCGTAGACTCGCAGCAGCCCGCGTCAGACAAGCTGCGGCAGATGATCGCGCTGCACATCGGCGGCGTCACCAGCAATACAGCGGTCGGCGCGGCAATGGTCTATGAGATTCGCTGGCTGCAAACGATGGACTGCGACGCGGAGCTGATGGCCCGGCGTGATGCCGTCCTCGCCCGGCGTGACCAGTTCGAGCGGCTCTTTCGCCGGGTGGTCCAGGAGGGAATCGACAGCGGCGAATTCATCGACACCGATGCGGACATCTTTACCAAAGCCATGCTGGGCGCGCATAACTGGGTTGGCGTCTGGTATCGTGAAGGCGGACGCCTGGACGGGGCAGCGATTGCCAACCTGATGGCGGATTTCTTCCTGCGCGCATTGGCCTGACTGACGAACTTTACGGTGAATGTTACAATGACTCCAAAGCATCGCTCGGCAGCGCAGCGACAAATAAGGAGAATCAGGATGCAGCGTATCTTAATCACAGGCTCCAACCGGGGCATCGGACTTGATCTGGCCCGGCGCTATCTCGACCGCGAGGACACACTGGTCTTCGCCACCTGCCGCCGCCCAGAACTCTGCCGGGGATCTCAAGCAGCTTGCCGCGCAGTATGGCGACCGTGCCCAGGTGATCGCGCTGGATATCAGCGACAACAAGTCGATCAGCGCTGCCGTTGAAGCCATTGGCGCGCAGGTCGATGGCCTGGATGTGTTGATTAATAATGCGGGCATCAATCCGGGGACCGAGAAAGAGAAAATCTTCGGCACGCTCGATGCCGATGCGATGCTGAACGTGCTGAACGTCAACGCGATTGGCCCGGTGATGGTGACGCAGGCTTTCGCCGACCTGCTGCGCCAGGGGACGGCGGCACGGGTGGTCAATGTCTCCTCCGGCGCGGGGTCGATGACGCGGCAGTCGAACGGCTGCGCCTATGCTTACAACGCCAGCAAGGCCGCGCTCAACATGTACACGCGCTGCCTGGCCGGGAGCTTCCGTCAGGACGGCGTGACGGTGATTGCGCTTGATCCGGGTTGGATCAAGACCGATATGGGCGGGCCAAATGCCACACTGGAACTTGGCGATTCTGTGCCGCGAATCATGGCGCTGGTCGATGGCCTGAGCATAGACGCGAGCGGTCGTTTTTATCACTACGACGGCGAGCAAGTGCCCTGGTAAGCACCATGCGCATTCTGATTACCGGCTCGAACCGGGGGATTGGTCTTGACCTGACGCGCCGCTATCTCCTGCGCGGAGACGCGGTCTTTGCCACCTGCCGTAAGCCGGAGACCGCCACCGAACTTCAAGCCCTGGCGAAGCAGTTTCCAGATATGCTGCACATCGTCCAGCTGGACGTGACCGATCCGGCCTCAATTGACGCTTCGCTGGCGCGGGTGAGCGAAATCACGGACGCGCTGGACATGCTCATCAACAATGCGGGGGCCTTCGCCGGATCCGTCGGCCATGCCGACCCAGCGGTACGCAGCTTCGGCACGCTGCAAGCGGAAGCCATGCGGGATATGCTGCGCATCAACACAATTGCGCCGGTTATGGTAGCGCAGGCCTACGCCGCGCTGCTGCGCCGGGGCCACCATGCCCGACTGGTCAATATGACCTCGGATGCCGGGTCGATCAGCCAGCGCCGGGGCAGCGGCGGGAATATCACCTACGCGGCCAGTAAAACGGCGCTCAATATGTTCACCCGCTGTCTGGCCGGGAGCTTCCGCAGCGATGGTGTGGCGGTTATCGCACTGCATCCAGGCTTCATCCAAACGGACATGGGCGGCCCGAAGGCCCCGCTGACTCTGGACGAAGCCGTGCCGGGTATCATCGCCGTCGTCGATGGTCTTACAATGGAAGATAGTGGCCGCTTCTTCAAGTACAGCGGCGAAGAAGTGCCCTGGTGAGGATCGAGTATCTGATGCAGAACAAGTGATTCTTGAAAAAAGCTTGATTGTGCCTGAGCAAAAACTAGAGGACTTTATGAGCTACCATATACGCAAAGCAGTTGTGATCGGCTCCGGGACGATGGGGGGTGGCATTGCCGCTCTGCTGGCCGGGGTCGGTATCCAGACGCTCCTGCTCGATATTCCAGCGGCAGGCAGCAGCGCCGGGGATCCTCCTGCGAAACGCAACGCCGTCGCGCTGGCGGGACTGAAAGCTATGCAGCAGTCGCGCCCGGCGGCCCTGTACAGCGCCGAGGACCTGGACCTGATTAGGGTCGGCAACATCGAAGATGACCTGGAGCAGTGTGCTGAGGCCGATTGGGTCATCGAGGTCGTGGTCGAAAAGATGGGCGTCAAGCAGGAACTGATGGCGAAGCTGGCGCAGATCACCGGCCCCCAGACCATCGTCACGACCAACACCTCTGGCCTGCCGATCAACGAGATCGCCGAGGGCCTGCCGGATGATTTCACCGCGCGCTTCCTGGGAACCCATTTCTTCAACCCACCGCGCTACCTGCACCTGCTGGAACTGATCCCGCATGATAACACCAGCCCCCTTGTGTTGGGCTTCATGAAGCAGTTCGCCGAGAATCGACTGGGCAAAGGCGTGGTGGAATGCGCCGACAGCCCCGGTTTTATCGGCAACCGCTTTATGTCGATGCTCAGTTTGCAGGCCACCAACTATGCGCTGGAAAACGGCTACACGGTCGAGGAAGTAGACGCGCTCACCGGGCCGCTGATTGGCCGCCCCAAGACCGCCACCTTCAACCTGAACGATCTGGTCGGCTTCGACGTGGCCGTCTACGTGGCGCGCAACCTCTACGAGGCCATCCCGGATGATCCGGCGCGCGAGGTACTGAATCATCCGAAGACGCGCGCGCTGAGCGAGAAAATGCTGGAGAACAACTGGCTGGGGCGCAAGACCGGCCAGGGCTTCTATCACATGCGCAAGCAGCCGGACGGCAGCCGCGAACTCTGGGCGCTCAATTTGCAGACGATGGAATACGAAGCCGCCCAGCAAGCCGCGCTTCGACAGTGTAGGCGAATACCGCAAGGTCGAGCCGCTGGGCGAACGGCTGCGTCTGCTGATGAACGCCGACGACCGGGCCGGGCGCTTCCTCTGGCATCATCACGCCTTCTACCTGGCCTATGCCTCGCAGCGGGTGCCGGACCTCGTGGACTGGATTCTCCCGATTGACCAGGCGCAGCAGTGGGGCTTCGGCCACCAGATGGGACCTTTCGAATTCTGGGATGCTTTGGGAGTCGCCGAGACGATCCCGGCCTTCGAAGAGGCGGGCTACCCGGTCGCCGATTGGGTCAAGACGATGGTCGCCAGCGGGCACCCCACATTTTACCTGCGCGACTCGCACGACCTCGTGACCGCCTACTATAGCCCACAAGAGGGGGACTACGTGCCGCTCGAAGCCGATCCGCGTGTGCTGAAGGTCAAGGGGCTGCCGAGAAGTGGCCGCCAACGACAGCGCGCGTATCCTCGACATGGGCGACGGCGTGGCCCTGTGGGAGTTCCGCAGCAAGCAGAACACCATCGACTTTGACCTGATCCAGATGGGCTTCCAGGCGGTCGAGATGCTGGACAACGACCAGTTCGATGCGCTGGTAGTGGGCAACGACGGCGAGCGCTTCAGCGTCGGCTTCAATCTCTTCCTGGCCGTCATGGCGATGCAAAGCGATCAGTTGGACCAGATCGAGGGCAATATCGACCAGTTGCAGAAGCTCGCCAACGCGCTGCGCTACGCCCCCAAGCCGGTCGTGACCGCGCCCTTCCAATTGGCCCTCGGCGGCGGCACGGAACTCATTTTCGCAGGCGACCGGGTCGTCGCGCACAGTGAACTCTACACCGGGCTGGTCGAGGTCGGTGTCGGAATCATCCCGGCGGGCGGCGGCTGTAAGGAGATGCTGCGGCGCGTGGTCAACCCGGTGATGCGCTCGCATCCCAACGCTGACGTGCTGCCCCACCTGCAAAAAGTCTTCCAGCAGATTGCGACCGCGCAGGTCAGCGAACGAGGCGCGAAACAGGCCCGCGAGATCGGCATTCTCGGCCCCTGCGACCGCATCGTCATGAACCGTGATCACCTGCTGGCGGAGGCCAAACGCACGGCGCTCTACCTGGCGGCGGATTACACCCCATCCAGGCCGGAGAAAATCTATGCTGCCGGGCGCGATGCCTATTCCGCCCTGCTGATCGCTATCGACGGCTTTGTCGAGCAGCGGCTGGCGACCGAATACGACGCCTTCATCGCTCGCAAGCTGGCCTACGTGCTGACGGGCGGCGCGCTTTCCGAACCGCAGTGGGTCGATGAGCAGGTGATTCTGGACCTGGAACGCCAGATGTTCCTGGAGCTGCTGCACGAAGAGAAGACGCTCCAGCGCATGACGCACATGCTGGAAACAAACAAGCCTTTGCGAAACTAGACTAACAACAGTTCTAGTGATGAATTTTGAGCCTGGAAACGTCATTCATATAAGATATGACTATAGCAAAAAAACAAAGAGGACGGGCAACTCCTGATTTACGAAGGCCATGACGTCAGCAGAAGCAAAGAAATCCCTGATCCAAAGGTGCTTGACCAGCCCATGCACAATCCAAGTGGATGACCCAAAATGGTCATTTTATGAGGCGGCCATCGTATAAAGGGTGCAAGCTCCGAATTGGTCAAGTATAGTTGATGCCCGGGTTTGGGTAACAACGGCATGTTTCAATTACTTGACGCTTGGCAGGAATATCCGGCTTAAAAGGTCTTCAAGTTTGAGCTTCGACTGACAATACAAGATCAAGCTAATCACAAATCAAGAAATTGATTAGAGCATTCACGTCTAATTCCCTCATCAGTCAAACGCGAGGTTTGGAAACGCGATAAGGGGCGATGTGTATCTGTGGCAGCGATAAAAATCTGCATTTAACATATTTCCGTTTTCAGAGGGCACATCCCTTACGAGTGCAAATATCCAGCTTTTGTGTGCCGAACATAACATGGCTAAAACGAGATAAGATCGAATAATGTCGGAAGCAAGCCATAAGCACACGTCCAAGTTTGATGCCTCTCGTCAATGCCGAGAGGACAGAGTTCAGAGGATTATTGTATGTTTAGCTGGGATGAACTGACCAGTGTGTACGACTCAATGCTGCATAACTGCCAGCGCTCCGCCGATACGCACACCCGCGAATTTGCCAACCAGGCCGAGGGGATGCTGACACTGATTCATGCGCTGCGCGGCCTGCCGGATTTCGCGCAGGTTAACCTGTGGATCAGCCAGGATGCCCTGGTGATTAATCCATCTAACAGCACACGGCAAATTCGCATCTGGTACGAAGCGGATGCGTCCTACGTGATCCAGTCGTACAGCCCGATATTGGATGAAACGGCAGAAGTGCGTGCCGCAGCAGAACACGTGGCGGCGCGAATCGAACATTATCTCAAGCGACATTGACGAGGATAAGCTCATGCGAGACGCAGTGATTGTGGCCGCTGCCCGTACAGCGGTCGGCAAAGCCAAACGCGGCACCACCCGCGCCATGCGCAGCGATGATATGACGGCGGCGGTCATTCAGGATTTGCTGCGGCGGACCGAGGGCAAGCTGGACCCGCAGGAGATCGACGACGTGGTGATCGGCTGCGCCATGCCGGAAGGCGCACAGGGCTTGAATTTCGCCCGCGTGATCGCCCTGCGTGCCGGGCTGCCGGTCGAGGTCCCGGCCCAGACGGTCAACCGCTTCTGTTCCAGCGGCCTGCAAAGCATTGCGATGGCTGCCGAGCGCATTATCGCCAACGGCGCGGATGTGATTATCGCCGGGGGCGCGGAAACCATGTCGCTGGTGCCCATGAGCGGCTTCAAGTTCAGCCCCAACCCCTATATGGCGCAGAACGCATCCGAAGCCTACATGAGCATGGGCCATACTGCCGAGCGCGTGGCCGATGAATGGCAGGTCAACCGTGAGGACATGGACCAGTTCGCCTACCAGAGCCACATGAAGGCGGCGAAGGCGGTCGATGCCGGGCTGTTCAAGCACGAAATCGTGCCGCTGGAATACGAAGAAACGCGAAGTCGGGGCCGATGGTCTGCCCCAGACGCAGACGCTGGTCTTCGACGAAGACGAGCATCTGCGCCGCGAAACCACCCCGGAAGCGCCTGGCCTCGCTCAAGCCGGTCTTCCGCGAAGGCGGGCGCGTCACCGCTGGGAATTCCAGCCCACTCAGCGATGGCGCGGCAGGCGTGATCCTCATGGAGGCAGGCAAAGCGGCAGCGCTGGGCCTGGAACCGCTGGCGCGATTCGTCGGCTTTAACGTCGGCGGCGTGCGCCCGGAGGTCATGGGAATCGGACCCGTCGCTGCGGTGCCGCGTCTGCTGCAACGGACCGGAATCACGCAGGATGCCATCGGCCTGATCGAACTCAACGAAGCCTTTGCCGCGCAGGCGCTGGCCGTCATCCGTGAACTGGAATTCAACCCGGACATCGTGAACGTCAACGGCGGCGCGATTGCGCTGGGCCATCCGCTGGGCTGCACTGGCTCGAAGCTGACCGTCCAGATCATCAACGAGATGAAACGGCGCAAGGAGCGCTACGGCATGGTGACGATGTGCATCGGCGGCGGCATGGGCGCAGCGGGTTTGTTCGAAAACCTGAACTGAAATACAAGCCTTAAGGTTGCTCCGAACTGGAAGTAATGTAATATAGTTGCACGACGGTTAGACACAAAAACAGCGCTGTAATCGCTGACTTGAGGTCCTTTGGAGTGAAGTAATGACGAAAGTGATGGTGGTTGAGGACAACCGCATCCTGCTTGAAAATATTGCCTTTGAACTGGAAGTGCGCGGCTATGACGTCACGCAGGCGGTCGATGGCCTGGAAGCGCTTAACCAACTCAAAAGCGGCGAACCCCTCCCTGACATCATCGTCAGCGACATCGCCATGCCCAACATGGATGGCTATGCGCTGCTGGAAGCGGTGCGCCAGAACAAAGCCTGGACGCGCATCCCCTTCCTCTTCCTGACCGCCTTCAATTCGCGCAGCGCGGTGCGCACCGGCAACGAACTCGGCGTAGATGATTTCATCACCAAGCCCTTCCAACCGGACGATCTGGTCGCGGCCATGGAGAACAAAATGGCCCGCATCGCCCAGTTTCGCAAGGAAGCTGCCGACCAGGTCAACGATGCCCGCCAGGAATTTCTGCACACCATTTCGCACGAACTACGGACGCCGCTCTCGCTCATCTTTGGCGGCGCGGAAATGCTGGGCGAATGTTTGCAGGACATCCCCGAAGAATCCACGCTCAAGATGCTCAACCTGGTGCAGAGCGGTGTGCAGCGGCTCAACCATCTGGTCAGCAACATTCTCTATCTGCTGGCGATTGACAGCGGTTATCTGGAGCGTCTGCTGGAGAACAATGCCGAAGACGTGGAGATTATGGACGTGGTGGCGACGGCCTCGGACAGCGTCGTCAACGAACACCGCTACCAGTTGAAAGAACTGGCGCTTGAGGTCCTGCAAAGCGCCGAACCGATCTACGTGCATGGAATCGACGATTATCTGGTGCTGATGCTGGCCGAACTGCTGCATAATGCCTTCCAGTTCTCGCCGCAGGGTGGCAAGATCCAGATCGAGGTCCAGCGCGAAGGCGATATGCTTCACCTCAGTGTCAGCGACGAAGGTCCCGGCATCCCGTCCGACCGGCTGGAGGATGTCTGGGAACCCTTCGTGCAGATTGACCGCGAGTATCACGAGCAGCAGGGAGTCGGGCTAGGACTCGCCCTCGCCCGTCAGGCCGCCCGCGCACACGGCGGCGACTGTACCATCACCAGCGAACCGGATAAAGGCACCCTGGCGACGCTCCATTTGCCCATTTCAGCAAGCGTCTGAGAGTCCCGGCAGCGCCCTACCGGCTGAGCATATCAGGCCGGGCCGGGGTATCCGGCGTCAGTTCCGGCAGATCGTCAAAATCACCGACTTCCACCAGGTACATATTGCTGTAATCGGTCAGATCAGACGAATACAGCACATACTTGCCATCGGGCGTGAAACGCGGATGCGGATGCGCGTGCTGATTGTTGAAGGTGCTGCGATGGTAGGCCAGGATGTGCGGCCCCACATACTTTGAGCCATCCCATTTGAACAACTGGATAAAAGGCTGCGCATCTTTCCAGCGGTTGCCTGCCTGAGCAGGGGTGCCATCGCCGACGATGATGCTTTCATCCAGGCTCTGAAAGTGGCCGGAATGGAAGGGGAAGGCGACCTCAACCGCATCGCTGTTATCCCACTTAATGTGGCCGAAAATGTGGTCGCCTTCGGCATGATCCGTGCTGCGGTCGTCAATGCGCTGGCGGCCATGATAGCCGATGCGCACGCCATCGGCGAACCAGTATTCGTGCCCAATTGCGTAATTCTTGCCGTCGTCCTGCGGGCGAATTTTCCAGGTCTCGCCGGTCAGCACATTCATCCCCCAGATACGCTGCTCCACCAGATGCCAGGGGCCTTCGTGACAGAAGGTCGTGATCTCCGGCAAGCTGGACGAGGTGTTGATGTGGTTCAGGTAGCAGCGGTCCTCGTGAATTACTTCAGCCGTGCCGGTCGCAACGTCGATACGGATCAACTGTGTGAGCGGTTTGGCGAAGAAAAATTCGCGGAAACGCGAATAAGCGAAATCAATCGTCTGTTTTTCCTGAGGCATCGGCTCCGTGAGTTTGGCGATGAGATACTTGCCGTCGGCGGTCGGATTGGTCCGGTCCGATGGATCCATGCCTTGTGGTGCTTCATAGACGACACGCTCCGCCATAGTCTCCAGGTTCAACTCGATGACCTGCCGCTGCCACCAGAAGTAGGCGGCGTTGTTGGGCGTGCTGATGCAGGCCCGCGGCGTACCGTCCTCCCCGTGCAAGTCCGTCATCTGCGTAATCCGGTAATCGTCCAGATCATAGCGGAAGAGGTTGCGCTGGCCCTCGCGGTCGGAATTGAAGAGCATCGAGCGCCCCCTGTTGAACCAGCAGGGATCGGTGAAATAGAAGTGATTAGAATGGCCCAGGTAATCTGTCAGGCGGGTGATCTCGCGCCCACTGTAGGGATCTTCATAGCGGAATAGTTTGTCCTCATAAACGCGACCTTTGCCCATAATGTAACTCCATCTTGTTCAACAGCATTGAATAAGTCACCGACTGGCTATACTAACACTGTTGGGAACAAGATGAAAACCTGCACCTGGCGCACAATGACACACAGCATACTGCTTATCGCGTTCCTACTGGCCCTCTTTGCTAAACTCGACCCGCGATACGCGCCGACCATCCATGTCGCGCACACAGACGCGGTACTCGCCATAGCGCACACTGTCGTCAATCTGCGGAATCCGGCCAAGATACTCGGTGACATAACCGCCGATGGTGGTCGATTCGGGTTCGCTGTCCATCTTCCCGAATCGATCAGCGATCTCGGTCAGGCTCACCAACCCGTCTACGACGACGACGTCAGCCTGGGCGACAAAGGGCTTGGCTTCCATATCGAATTCATCCTGCACATCGCCAACCAGTTCCTCAAACACATCCTCCATCGTCGCCACACCGGCCATGCCGCCATACTCGTCGAAGATGATCGCCACGTGAGTCTTCGTCTGCTGCATCCGTTCCAGGAGCCGGTCCACTTTGACGGTCTCTGGCACAAACAGCGGCTTGTGCAGCAGCGACACAAGGTCAAAACTCGCGCTGCCGTTGCTCAGCAGTTCGGGCTGCCGGGCAATCGTGTCCAACAGGTCTTTGGTATGCAGGATGCCCACGATATTGTCAATGCTGCCTTCGTAGACCGGGTAGCGCGAATAATGCTGCGACGCCACCTGTTCCAGCAGCGCCGGAAAGGGGATGTCCACCGGAAAGGTCACGATGTTCACGCGCGGCTGCATCACGGCCTCGACCTCAATGTCGCTGAAATCAAAGGCCCGCCGCAGCAGGCGTTCCTCGCTCTCTGGGATCAAGCCTGCTTCCTGGCTGTAATGCACCAGCATCACCAGTTCCTCGGCGGAATGCACCTGATCGTGACCACTGACGGGTTCGAAGCCGATGAGTTGCACAATGCCATTCCCTACACCGTTCATCAGGCGGATGATCGGCCAGAACAGGCGCATGAACCACGTCGTTGGCCCCGCCACCACGATGGCCGTCCCTTCCGGGCGCTGCAAGGCAATCGACTTGGGCACCAGCTCTCCCAGCACAATATGCAGCAGCGTCACCAGCGAGAAGGCCACAACCACCGCAATCGTCTGATACAGTGACTCAGTGGCCTCGCCCAGCGGCAGCAGCGCGAACAGCGGCTCAATCAGATGGGCAACGGCGGGTTCGCCGATCCAGCCCAGCGCCAGACTCGCCAGCGTAATGCCCAACTGCGTGGCCGCGATATAGTTGTCGATATGCTGCGTGGCTTTGCGAGCGGTGGCCGCGCCGCTGTGGCCCTCTCCGGCAAGCTGCTCCAGGCGTGTCTGTCGCGCGCCAACCAGCGAGAACTCGGCAGCGACAAAGAAGCCATTCGTAAAGACCAGTAAAAACACGGCCAGTACACCGATCAAACCTTCCATGAAGTTTCTCCCAGGTCATGTCTGGGTCTATTATAGCGTCAGTCGCCGCTAAATCAGGGCTATGGAAGGCTTAGATCAGATTTCAAGCAGATACCGGGTTCATTCCGAGGGTGTGCGCCTATCCGTGGCCGCTGAAGGGCCATCACGCCAGGGCGACATTTACACTGCATCGGACCTTAACTGGCCGGCAGTTCGACCCAGAAATTCGAACCACCTTCTGGCGGGCACTCCACGCCAACCGTGCCGTTCTGAAGGGCCGCGATATGTTTGACAATCCACAGCCCCAGGCCGGTGCTGCTCTCGTCACCAGTTGGCCGGGTGCTCAATTTGCTAAATTCCATAAACAAGCGCTCTTGCTCATCTTCTGGAATACCTGGTCCCTGATCCGCGACATAGATACGTACTTGATCGCCAAAGTCTTCCGACCACAGGGTCGTAGTCGTATGCTGCGGGCTGTACTTGATGGCGTTACTAAGCAGATTGGTCAGAATCTGCTTTAGCCGTGTCTTGTCTGCGAGTACGTCGCCGGGCACATCGTCCACATTCAGCTTGATATTTTTCTCCTGGGCAACCATAGTGTACTCGGCAACCACCTCAGCCACCACAGATTGCACCGGGATCAACTCCAGATGAACCTCAATGCCACCACTTTGGCAAGCCGCCATACTCAGGAATTCTTCGATCACGCCGTTCATGTTGCGCACCGTCGTTTTGAGCGTGTCCAGAATATCATCCGCCGTCGGATCACCGCCGAACATCTGGCGCATCAGGGCTTCTGCCATAACGACCGTTGACAACGGTGACTTCAGATCATGAGAGGCGATACGGAACAGGCGATCCTTCATGCGTTGTGCCGTCTCCAATTCGGCAATCGACTGTCGGTAGACATCCATCATGTGTTTCATCTGGAGTTGTGTATCAACTCGCGCCGTAACCGCATCGATGTCGATAGGCTTGGCTATATAGTCGTTAGCGCCCAGTTGCAACCCCTTGACCATATTCTCCGTGTCAGATAAGGCGGACACGAGAATGACCGGCAGTTCGGCGATCTCAGGGGTCTGACGAATGCGTTCCAATACTTCCAGCCCGGTCGTGCCCGGCATCATGATGTCAAGGAGAACCAGATCGAAAGTTTCTTGTGACAACAAATAGAGGGCTTCCTCACCGGTCTCCGCCGGGGTGACCTTGTGCGATGCCATGAGAACACGCTGAAGCAGCATCCGGTTGGAGGCTTCGTCATCCACAACAAGGATGTGAGCGACTTCCTCCTGGAGCAAAAGTTTCCCTGATTGCTGAACTGCGATCATGCTGCTACCCTCTATAAACTCGTGTTCATAATTAACTCATAATTAAGCTTAATCCGAAAACAATATATCTTGCGTGAATTTCGTGAATTTTTGGCGAATAAGCAACGACCTTCAGAGGACAATGCGACACGAGTTTGACGGTATGATCAGCCGTATATGGTTTGTCGTTTACCCGCGTGACACCGACCCGCCAATCCATCCTGATCAAGCCTGCGATGCGGTCGTGCGCTAAGCACTCAGCGGATGCTATTTTTCGTCAACCCAGCCGCCAACCGGCAGCTTCTCACCGGCGCGGATGGCAACCCTGAGACGATTCTCCGGCGGGGTAATCGGGCAGGTCCAGGATTCGTTGTAGGCACAAAACGGATTGTAGGCCAGGTTGAAATCGACATGGAAGCGGTCGCCGCCCAGGGCTTCCGGGTCCAGGTAGCGCCCGGCGGAATACGATTCCGGGTCCGCGAAGGGCAGGAAGAAGCCGTAGTCGGCCCGGTAGAGCGTCAGGCGCAGGTCCTCGCCCTCGACCGCAAAGTGGAACTCGCCGTAGCGCTCGAAATCGCGCACCGAGCCGGTAGTCGTCTGCATCTGAATATGCGCAGGAGTCCTCAAAGCGCGTCACCGTGACCGTCAGGTCAAGCGCCTCATCATAAGGATAATAGCTCAGGCCGTCGAAGGTCTCGCGCTGCTCCGGTGTCAGCGGCGACTGCGCGCTGAGCTTGAAGGCTTCGTCTTTGCTGCGGCGGAAGGCCGCGATCTCTGCTTCACTCATCGTCTCGTCCCTCATCACAATAAAAAAAGCCCGCTGTGTATGCGGGCCTGCGGAGAGGGTGGGATTCGAACCCACGGTGCCCACAAGGGACACACCTGTTTTCGAGACAGGCCCATTCAACCACTCTGGCACCTCTCCAGTGGGCGAAATCATACCTGAAGGCCGCCGCGATTGACAGGGTTTACTTCTGGCCTTCGGCGCGTAGTTGGCGGAAAAAGGCGCGAATCTGCTCGGCGGCATCTTCGGCCAGCACGCCCGACGCGACCTCGACCCGGTGATTGAGCGCATCGTGCTCCAACACGTTGAGCACCGAGCCACCTGCCCCGGCTTTCGGATCGGCGGTGGCGTAGACCAGACGCGGCAGCCGGGCCAGCACCATCGCCCCGGCGCACATGGCACAGGGTTCCAGCGTGCAGTAGAGCGTCACGCCTTCCAGCCGCCAGTGCCCGATATGCTGCGCCGCCTGACGAATAGCAATCATCTCGGCGTGGGCGGTCGGGTCCTGATCGGCCTCACGCCGGTTGAAGCCGCGCCCGATGATCGCGCCATCTAACACGGCAATCGCGCCGATGGGCACGTCACCCGCCGCCAGCGCTCGCTCTGCTTCGGCCAGCGCCAGCCGCATCCACTCGGCGTCAGTGGTGATGCCCATTGCTCTCGATCTTGCCGCGCGCGCGGTCCTTCATGCGGCGGGCGAATTCCTGCGCCTCGTCAGCCTTTTGCAGCGGGTCTTCCGGTTTCTTTTCCTGCACAGACTGAGGTTTTGGCGCGGGACGCGGTTTCGTTAACCAGCCCCAGGCCAACAACGCAGCGATCAGCAGCAGCGCCAGCAGCAACCCGATTTGCGCTGCTGAATCAACCGGATCGACATAGCCCGGCACGGCGAAGTAAGGCAGGATGCCGCCGCGCAGGCCGTCGAAGAGCGCCCGATATTCAGAGTCCACGCGGGTATTGACCCGCACGAAAATCCACAGCGCCAGATTGTTGTCGCGGGCCACCTGCGCCATATCGCTAAGCTGCTGGAAAGTATTGAGGCTGGTTACACTCAGTTCGCGCACGTTTTTCGAATCGGCGATGAAGCCGTCACCTACAAAATCGGGCAGGCGAAAATTGGCGATGTGGGCCGAGTAGGCCAAACAGACATTGCACTGGCCGGGCGTCGTGCTGGCATATTGAGTCTGACTGCACAGGCACTGCCGCTGACCTGCATCGTTGTTATTAGGCAAGTGCAGATCGGCGGCCAGGATACGTTCGGCATCCGAACCGATCAGGTCCGTGCTGCCCTGCCCGGTCGTCACGGGAATCTCACTGGAATAGCGGCGGCCTGTGGGGTTCGGCGCGGTGACGTTGAGCAGCAGCAGCACCGACACGGCCAGGATGATGAACGCGACAGCAAAACCCAAAGCGCGAAACAGGCGCATAGGCCCCCTCATTCGTCTAGCGCGAGCTGCGCTCGATCAAATCCGCCGTCGGGATCATGGCAATATCGACCTCGCCGCAGACGGTCGTGCTGAAAACCACGTACTGATCGTTCCCGGCGAAGCGCGGATGCGGGTCGATGTGATAGCGCGCGCCGACCAGATCCGGTCGCTCCGGGTTATCGACCAGACGCACAGATTGGCCGGTCTCCCGGTTGAGAAACTGCACCCTGGAGGGGCAGCCGCGATAGAAGCGCTCATTGGAATCGCCGACGATGTATTTGCTACTGCTGTGATTGTGTGAATGCCAGGCCCCCACCGGCCAGCCGAGATCCTCCACTTCCTGAGTCTCAATATCGACGCGCCAGGTCCCCTGCTTGCCTTTAATACACCAGACATGCTGACCGTCGGCGTCCCACCACTCATGCGTGACGACGGTGGGCGTATCAAAGATCGGGTGCGGCGCTTCGCCCCGGCGCATCAGCCACATACGATCTTCGATGCGGAAGGTATTGCCGGTGATCTGATCCGGGTGATTCTCCTGCGCGAAGACGATCAGGTCCGGGTCGGTCGGGCTGAACTGCGCGTGATTGAAATTGCGGTCGAAGCGGTGCCAGAAGTGATACGTCGCCGGTAGCGATCTCGATGCTGCCGAAGACGTATTGCAGGCCAAAGGCCGCATCGACGAAGAATTCCTTGCCATCGGCAGAGCGCGTCAGATGCGTGGCGAAGCGTTCGATAAAGCGGCTGCCGATCAGCTCCGCCGGGATAAAGCCGACCCGTTCGGCATGGTCCTCCGGCTGCGGGCCGCGCCGCCACAGCGAATCCCACATGCCCCAGTAGACCCAGCCGGTATCGGGATCGACATAGGGCGAGGCGTGGTTGAACTGCGTTTCGGGGAAATGGCGGACCTCTCCTTTTTCGAGGTCCAGCACACCCAGGGTGCGGCCCTGCGCGGCGCTGCCGGAGGGCGGAAAGGCGCAGTAGAACCACAGATAGCGGCCATCACGGCTCATACTGTCGTTGACGAAATAGAAGGCTTCCTGCACTGGCGCGACCTTCTTCCTCAGAATGTAGCTGGTAACCCCCGAATTCGGGATCGGTCCAGGGGCTAAAGAGATCGGAGTGCAGAATGTCCATAATAGTCCTCATTCCATTAAAGACTATACGATGTACGCTCAATGAGATCCACCACTGGCACCAGCGCGAGATCCACCTCGCCGCGCACGGTGGTAGTGTAGACGACGAACTGATCGTCGCCGACGAAACGTGGATGCGGATCAAAGTGGTAGCTGCGCGCCGACCAGCGTGTTCATCGCCGGATTATCGGCCAGACGAATCTGCTGGCCGGTCTCACGGTTCATGAAGGACGTAGTAGAGGGGCAACCGCGATAGAATTTGACGTTAGCATCGGCCACCAGATACTTGCCGCTGCGGTGATGGTGCGCGTGCCAGGAACCCTGCCGCCAATCCACGTCTCAACTTCCTGACATAATGTCGATGCGCCAGGGACCGGCTTTGTCCTTGATACACCAGACATGCTCGCCGTCGGCATCCCACCATTCATGATCAGCACGGTCGGCTGCGGCAGCACCGGGCGCGGCGCTTCGCCCCGGCGCATCAGCCAGAGCCGATCTTCGATGCGCATCCGCAGGCCCGTCACCGGATCGTTATGAAACTCCTGGCAGAACAGCACCAGATCCGGGTCGGTCGGGCTGAACTGGGCGTGCGTGTGGTTGCGGTCGAAGCGGTGCCAGAGCTGGAAATCGCCGCCATCGACCGGCAGGCTGCCGAAGACCCATTGCAGGCCAAAGGCGGCATCGACGAAGAATTCCTTGCCGTCTGATGAGCGCGTCAGATGGGTCGCCAGCCGCTCAATCTGCCGGTGGCCGATCAGCTCCTCCGGCAGCGCGTTGACCCGTTCGGCGTGGTCTCCCGGCTGCGGCCCGCGCGTCCAGATGGCTTCGGCGGACGCCCAGTAGACCTGCCCCGTCTCGACATCGACGTAGGGGGAGGCCCGGCTGAACTGCGTTTCGGGGAAATGCCGCAGTTCGCCCTGCTGCAAATCCAGCACCGCCAGCGTGCGGCCCTGCGCGGCCACCCCGGAGGGCGGAAAGGCGCAGTAGAACCACAGATGAGCGGCCATCGGTGTCATGCAGTCGTTGACAAAGTAGAAGCCTCTTGAAGATGGGCGACTTCTGCAGTCAAAATAATGGTGACACCACTTAGGATCGGTCCAGGGGCTAAAGAGATCGGATTGCAGAATATCCATTATAAATATCTAACGACTTCCAATATCAGAACAGACTCAGCTGCTGTACTGATGGCGGATCCTCATCGTCGGGGTCTCGTCTGATTCGTCCAGCTGCTCGTCCGTTACAGCGGCCTGCTCGACCAGTTCATCGTAGGTGGCCTCGGCTTCCGGCGCTCAGCCGGCTTCCTCTACGGGCTTCCGGGGGCACATCGACGCCCGGTGCAGACACAGAAGCCAGGACTTCCTCCGGCACGAAATCGTCGGGCATGTCCTCGGCGCGAATGCTGGCCTCCAGGCGCAGCGCGTGCAGTTCATCTTCGCTGAAACCCATATCGAGCATCACCGCCGCCAGCGACTCTTCGGTGTGATGATCCTGCTGCTGGATCACGTAGCGGAACTGTGCCCGCAGGCAGTCGCGCCAATCGTCAGCGAAAACACTCATAATTCGAACTGCTGCTTCCACTCTGGCACGTCAACCGTCAGGCCGAACTGCTCGCGCAGATCATCGGCCAGGGCAAAGGCGGATTCTTCTTCACCATGTACCAGGAAGGTCCGCTGCGGCTTGCGCTTCATCGCCTCGACCCAGGCCAGCAGTTCCTCGCTGTCGGCATGGCCGCTGAAGCCGTTGATGACCTCGCAGATGCGCCCGATTCTGGTAGGTCTCGCCGAAGATGCGCACCTCCGGCTGTCCCTGCACCAGGCTGCGGCCCAGGGTATGCTCGGCTTGCCAGCCGGTAATCAGGACCGTGTTTTTGGGGTCTTCGATGTTGTTCTTCAGGTGATGCAGGATGCGGCCATGCTCGGCCATGCCGCTGGCGCTGATGATGATCGCCGGGGCTTCAAGCGTGTTGAGCTTCTTGCTGTCTTCGACCAGGCGCGTGTAGATCAGGTCGCCAAAGACAAAGGGATCGCGGCGCTGGCCGTCTTCGGAGAACATAAAATTGAGCGTCTCGGCGTCGTAAATTTCGGGATGCAGGCGGAAGATACCGGTCACGTCAATCGCCAGCGGGCTGTCCACGTAGATCGGCAGGCGCGGAATATCGCCATGCGCGACCAGTTTATTGAGCGTGAAGACCAACTGCTGCGTTCGCCCGACGGCAAAGGCCGGGACAATGATCTTGCCGCCGCGCTCGACCGCTTCATTAATGATACGCTTCAACTCGCCCTCGGCTTCGGGATACGGCTCGTGCAGGCGGTTGCCGTAGGTGCTTTCCATTATCAGGAGGTCCGTCTCATCGACCGTCTCCGGGTCGCGGATGATGGGAATACCCACCCGGCCCAGGTCCCCGCTGAAGACCAGCCGCCGGTCCTCATGCGCCTCCTGATCTTCGATGTCCAGCACCACAATCGCGCTGCCCAGCATGTGCCCGGCATCCAGCAGAGTCAGCGTCACGCCCGGCGCGATCACGCGGGACTTGTCGTAGCTCTGTGAGGTGAAATACTTCAGGCTGTTCAGCGCGTCCTGCTGCGTATACAGCGGATCGACCGGGTCTTCACCGCGTTTCTTGCGGCGCTTGTTGACGTACTCGACATCGCGCTCCTGAATGTGGGCGCTGTCCAGCAGCATCGTGGCGCAGAGATCGCGGGTGGCATAGGTGCAGACGATCTCGCCCTCAAAGCCGCTCTTGACCAGGTTGGGGATATTGCCGGAATGGTCGATGTGGGCATGAGACAGCACCATCACATCGACTGCCGCCGCGTCGAAAGGCAGATGCCGGTTGCGCTCAGCGGATTCAGCGCGGTGGCCCTGGTACAGCCCGCAGTCCAGCAGGATCTGCTTGCCGTTGACTTCAATCAGATGCTGTGACCCGGTGACCGTGCGCGCGGCACCATAAAAAGAAATATGCATAGACTGTCTTCCTTAATCAAAAACCCGACGTATCCACCGGTTGCAGACAGGCTTGTTCAGTTAATCTTAGCTGATTTCTTGCAGGACTTCTAGCAGTTCCGCCCCATAATTGGATAAACGCCAGGGGCCGAGGCCGGGGATCCGCTGCATATCGTCCAGGCTTTTCGGCGCTTCGTGGGCCAAAGCCCACAGCACGTTCTTGGAAACGATTACGTCGGATTCGACGCCGCGCGCGTTGGCCCGGTCCTTGCGCCATTCGCGCAGCGCCGTGTAGCGCTCCATAACCGGCGGCGGTGCGGGACGCGGACGCGGCGGTTGGGAGGGCAGCGGGGCACTGCGTCCGCTGTGGATGGCGGCCAGGGCTGCCTTGCCATAACGCCCCAGCCAGCGGGTCGAGATGCCCTTGATACGCCCCATGTCTTCCTTTTGATTAGGCGCGCGGCGGGCCAGTTCTATCATCGGCCCGTTGCCCAGCACCTTGAAGGGCGGGACGTTGCGCGCTTCGGCAGCCGATTCGCGCCAGAGGTACAGCTCGCGCAGGATCGCCATCTGCCGCCGGTTCAAGCCCTTCGACCGCCCGATGTTCCAGTAACCGTCCGGGTCGAAGTCCAGGCTGGCCGGTTCGATATAGTACAACTCTTCGAAGACTTCGCGGGCTTCACGCAGGCAGTCCTGGCGGCGCAGCTCGTCGTAGAGGTCATTACGCAGCATTGGCAGAAAATGGGTGTCCATCTGGGCGTAACGCAGGCTGTCCGGGGGCAGCGGGCGCTCGCCCCAGTTATCGCGCTGGTGCCGTTTATCGACCTCCACACCCAGGAACTGCGCCAGCAAATTGCCCAGGCCCACCTGCGGGAAGCCACAGACGCGCGCGGCCATCATGGTATCGAAAATGTTGGCGAACTGAAAACCGAAATCGCGCTTCATCCCCATGATGTCATATTCCGCCGCGTGCAGAATTTTCTCGATGCGCGGATCGGCCATCAAGCTGCCCAAGGCCTCGACATTGACGACCAGCGGGTCAATGATGTAATCGCCCCGCCGCGTCGTCATCTGGAGCAAACAGACCTGTTCGCGGTAGGCATAAAGGCTGTTGGATTCGGTATCAATCGCCAGGAAAGGTTCTTCGGCAAATTGTGGGATCAGGGCACGCAGCGCTTCATCAGAATCAATGTAGGCTGCCGGAGGGAGTGCAAAGCCAGACATAGCGTATGGGCAAGTCTTCCGATTGTATAATGACGCCAAATATAACAGCTTCTCGATCTCTGAACAGGGCTAAATCGCTTTTTGACAGCCCGAATCGTTTGTGATATATTTTACAGGTGCGATCCAGCCTACAAACATTGAAAAAGCTTGAGTTGCGTTTTATTATTATTGTCCTAAGAGCTAACCGAACAATAATTCCAGGCCGTCATGGTCGAGGAGGCAGGTGAATGGCAACAGCAGATGCCACCAACCCAAAAGCGACGGCAGTTGCTGCACGGGGGCAAACCGCAGCCCAGGGTCAGAGTGCGACTGTTGAGGTAGACGTCAGTCTGCCCAGCCGGCGCGAATTTCTGTACTACATCTGGGGTGCATCTATCGCGATGGTCGTCGGCGAAATCGTCGGGGCCACCTTGTGGTTTGCTTATCCACGCTTTAGAGCGGGTGAGTTTGGAGGCACCTTCACGATTGAACCCAGTGCCCTGCCCCCGCCCGATGGCGCGCCGATTGCTAAGCCAGAGGGCCGTTTCTGGCTGTCGCGTCCGAATGAAAATGGGCAGGATACCTTTGTTGCCTTGTACAACGTCTGCACCCATCTGGGCTGTCTGCCAAAATGGGTGGATGTAAACAACCGCTTTGAGTGTCCCTGTCATGGTTCGAAGTACCAGAAGGATGGACACTACATTTCTGGCCCTGCGCCGCGCAGCCTGGACCGCTTTGTCAGCACCATCACCTATTCAGATGGTACGACTGCCGTGACGGACGCCGCTGGTGACCCGATCCCCCTGGACGACAGCAAGACGATTGTGTCCATCACGATCAACACCGGTGCGCGTATCAAGCGAAATGGTAAGGTTTAGGCACTACTTTTTTCTGGGAGATGATCTATGTCCGTACTGCCATTTCCGTCATTCCTCGATGACGTCAAGGAAAAAGGCTTTAAGAAGGCGATCTACGAGGGCGCGAACGAAGCTGTTGAGCGCTTCACTGCCGGGCTGAACATTCAGGACATGCGGGAAGCCCTGCGGGGCGATGCCCCCAGCCGCCGTCCGAACCCGCGTTTGCAGCCTCATGCCGATGGTTTCTGGCTGCACATGCGGCCTAGCTACTACAACACAGAGGTCGCTGGGCTGTATCCCACCTTCCGCTTAGGCTGGCTTTCGACCTATTTCGTCTTCTTCGAGACTATTACCGGCATCATCCTGATGTTCTGGTATACGCCATCGCCGGAAATCGCATACGGCAACATGCTGGCGATCCTTAACAACGTGCCTTACGGTCAGTTGGTGCGCGATCTCCACCGGCTTGGTGCGGAAGCGATGGTCATGATCGTCTTCCTGCACATGCTGCGAACGTTTTATACCGGCAGTTATAAGAAGCCTCGACAATTCACCTGGTTCACCGGGGTGCTGCTGCTGATTATCACCGGCTTCCTCAGCTTCACCGGCTACCTGCTGCCCTGGGATCAGCTTTCACTCTGGGCGGTGACGATTGGCGCCAGTATGGCGGAAGCCACACCGATCATCGGCGATCAAGCCAACATGCTCATGCGCGGCGGTCCACAGCTAGGCGCGAACGGTCTGCTCCGTTTCTATATGGCGCATGTGCTGGGCTTACCGGTGCTGCTGTTTATCTTTGTCGGCGTTCATTATTACAAAGTCATCATTCACGGTCACAGCCTGCCACCCGGCGTGGAGAACATTGGCGAAGACACAGCCAAACGTGTGCCGCTGGATAAACGTGTCTATTTCATCCCTGACCTGCTCACGAGCGAATTAATGTGGTTCGGGGTGACCACTTTCATTATGATTGCGCTCTGCGTCTGGTTCTACCATGCGCCGTTGGAAACTCACGCGAATTCACAGGTCACGCCGTTGGGCACGACCGCACCCTGGTACTTCCTATGGATCCAGGGGGCGCTCAAACTGGGTGATAAGACTTTCTGGGGCGTAATCTTCCCCGGTATTCTGCTGACCTTTTTGATGGTTGTGCCTTATATCGACCTGCGACCGAGCCGCCGCTTTGCGGACCGCCGCTTCGCGCTTAGCATCTCCTTCGTCATGCTGACACTCACAGTCGTCACCAGCTTTATGGGGCTGCCCAAGTTCGGTGTTGAGACGGCCCCGGATCAGGAAATTCTCAACGAACTCAGCTTCGAGCCACGCCATAACCACGTAGGGCTGCTGCGTCCGGTTCCCTTTGAACAGCTTGTGGTGGGTGCTTATACCACCCGTGAGTTTGAAGCTGACCCGACCGATGCCACTGCGGCGGTAGACTCCTTCAACACCGAACTGCAAAACACTGGTGAGTTGAAGCAGATTTCGGACGAACTGGACAACGCGCATCTGGATCTATCGCGCATCAGCCTCACTTTCAAACAAGTGCCGAGCGATGCACCGGTCCTGGCCCGTGTCATGGATGAATTCGACCAACTGGTGAAGGCAAGCGACACGGAACTCTATAACGGCTGGGGCGTGGTGATTATCACGCCTAGCCAGAGCAACGTGAAGCGTATCGACATCGTCCTCAACTGGCAGGAAGTGCAGTTGGTCAATGGCGAGGTTCAACTGGACGAGAGCGGGCAGCCGATCCCGATGTTTGATGACAACGGGGACCCGATCCGCCGGACCAGCAGCAAGCACATTTTTATCCACCAAGATTCGGCCTACTTCGATTAGGCGAGGGTTCAAATTGAATTTAAAACGTCTGCTCATCAACCGAACGGAAAACCGCATCCTCGTGGGGCTGACCATGATCCTCGCGTCAATGGTGCTAATCGGCTGGGTCGGGATCAACGAGGAAGGCCGGATGCGTGCCTTCACCGAAGAGCACCTGGCCCGATCCATTGAAGCTGGCAACGATCTGTTTGTCAGCAACTGCGCGACCTGTCACGGTCCAAATGGGCTGGGCATCACGGGAATTGCGCCCGGCTTGAACAACCCGCAGTTGTTCGGGGTGGATTTCCTGGCCGATGTGAACGGTCAGATCAGCGATCTCCAATCCGCCGAGGCGGATATTCAGAACATTCAGGATACGCTGGCCGGGGATACCACCGGGGTCGATGTCGAAGCACTGCAAGCCAAGCTTGATGGCTACACTCAAACTTATGGCAGTGACCCCATCACCGCGATTGATGCGCAAATTGCCGACCTGAACAGCCAGCACGACAGTCTGGTCGCGCGTATGGCTTCCGCCGTTCAACTCGGTTACGATCCTAAACAACCCAGCCGTCTGAACGAACTCGGCTGGAGCGGTTCGCTAAACGCCTTCGTGCTGAGTACGGTGACATCCGGGCGTCCGGTTAGCGCCAGCTACTGGCCGCAGCCAATGCCTACCTGGGCACAGATGGCCGGCGGACCGCTGCGTCAGGACCAGGTGGAAGACATTACCAACTTCGTGATGAACTGGGGCAACAAGACCTGGACCATTGATGATCTGCTGGCAGTTCAGCAGTTCGCCAAGATCCCTGGTGAGGCAGGTACTGCCGCTGGGGGGAATGTGGCACCGGATGTGGCAGGGATGAGCGTCCCCGACGTCCAACCCAACCGTGACATGATTAACCAGACCGTGACCAACGTCATGGGCGAGATTGATGGCCTGACGGGCGATCCTAACAATGGGCAGGCACTCTACAACGGGGCCTTGGGCTGTGCAGGCTGTCATACAACCGCAGTCGCGCCGCCGATGGAAGGTACTTTCACCCGCATCCAGAACACGCGCTTGCAGGACCCGGCGCTGGCGGGTTACACACCGGAACATTATCTGGTCGAGAGTATCCTGGTCCCGAACGCTTACATCTCGCCTGGATACCCGGCGGACACCATGCCGAAAGACTTCGGTGTCAAGCTGTCGGTCCAGGATCTAGCGGACATCGTCGCCTTCCTGGAAAGCCAGGATGGTCCCGATCCGCTGGCGGCCCAGTAGGGCCTCGCACAACACGCCCGAAAAAGCCTCTGGTCTCAACCAGAGGTTTTTTGCACGGGAACGGTAAATGAGGGATATAATGACAGTAAAACGTCTATTGATGTTGTTGATCCTGGGCACCGTACTGCTGGCAATGCCAGTGATGACGACGGCGCAAGAAGCCGCTGCTGCCGCAGAGACAACAGCACCTGCCGAACCGGCGGGCCTGTCTACCCTGGTCTTTTTACTGGGGGTCGGGGCGATTATCGTCGTCGGCGGGCGGTCGCTGGGTCGTGACAACTTCAAGCAAGATAACGAGAGTAAGTAAGGAACAGGCACATGGCGCAAGCAACCTGGGAGAAAAACTCGACCTCTGCCAATAATTTGCGGCAGAAGAGCACTTCATCGAACCGCTTGAAATTCCTGATCGGCGGCGGGCTGATCCTGGCCTCCATCGCCTATCTGATCGTCTCCGGCACTGTGACCGGCGCGCGTTATTTCATGACGGTGGACGAAGTGTTGAGCAGCCCGGATTACGTCGGCCAGCAGGTACGCATCTCCGGCGCAGTGATCGGCTCGTCAATCCAGTACGATCCTGAAACGCTGACGATCCAGTTCACGATCAGCAATATCCCGGAAAGTTACGATAATCTGGCTAAGGCGCTGCACGAATCGGTTATTGACTCCAACGCTAACCGCATTCCGGTCATCATCGAAAATGAAGTTAAGCCAGACCTGCTGAAGAATGAAGCCCAGGCGATCCTCACCGGCGCGCTGGGTGAAGACGGCGTCTTCCATGCGACCGAACTCCTGCTGAAATGCCCAAGCCGTTACGAGGAAGTCGCGCCTGCTCAAGCCGAACCGGCTGCCTAGTCTCATTGAGACCGGTCGCTAAGTATCTCCTGACGCTGGCGCTGCTGGCCTGTCTGGCCGCGTGCGGCGGGCTTTCAGGTGAACCCCAGATTGTCAGCACCGTTGCCCCGGAATATCCGCCACAAACGCCGGACCTGAGCGCAGGTTCGGCTGTTTTTGCCGAGCACTGCGCTGCCTGTCACGGGACGGGCGGCGCGGGCGATGGCGACCTGGTGCAAAGCGGTCAGATCCCTGCCCCCACCGATTTTACCGACCCGACAGCGGTGCGTGACCAATCTCCTGCGGACTTTTATGACGTCATCACACAGGGTCGCATTGAGAAGATGATGCCGCCCTGGCAGGATGCCCTCAGCGCGCAGCAGCGCTGGGACGTGGCGCTGTACGCCTACTCCCTGCATTACAGCCCGGATGAGATCGCACGCGGCGCGCAAATTTGTGCCGGTGACGCCTGCGCTGATATGGCCGATATTGCCAGCGATCCACGCACCGTCAATGCCAGCGATGCCGACCTGCATACGGCCATGCTGGAATCGGTGAGCGACGACGCGGATGCCTGGGCGATGGTCGCTTATCTGCGCTCACAAACCGTGCAGAGCCAGGCCGCCGCGGCTCAGCAGCAGCCCACGCCGGATGACAGCGGCCCCGAATCGGTCACGGGCACGATCAGCGGACAGATCACCAACGGCACGGCAGGCGGGACCGTCTCGGATGCGCTGCCGGTGCTGCTCTTCCGCTGGGACGCGGACCTGAAGCCGCTGGACCCGGTGCAGGCGACAGCGGATGCCGAAGGCCGCTATCATTTCGACGATCAGGAGATCAACCGGAGCTATACCTACGCAGTGGCGGTGGATTACCGCGACCGGCGCTTCGCAAGCGACATCGTGACCGGGCAAGCCGTCACGCCGCTGGACATCCCAATATCGATTTACGAACTCACCGAGGACCCGTCGGTCATCACCATTGCCGGGCTGGTGAGCCAGATCACAGCAGTGGCCGATGGCGCGCAGATCGTCGAGTCCTTCAACATTCATAACGATTCCGACCGCCTGTACACCACCAGCAACCAGCTTGGTGATAAGCAGTATGCTTCGCTGGTCTTCAGCCTGCCTCCGGCGTCAACCTTCATCGGCGAGCCTAACGGCAGCCAGCGCTTCCGCGTCACCGAAGACCAGACGACGGTGGTCGATACGGTTCCGGTGCCGCCCGGTGTGGATCACATCGTCCAGTTTGTCTTCCTGCTGCCCTACCAGGGTGACGCGATCATCGACCAGCCGGTCAACTATAAGCTGGACGGCGCGGTGCGTCTGCTGCTTCAGCCGGACACACTGGAAATCATCAGCGACTCACTGGAGTCGCTCGGCCCACAAACCGTCGGTCAGAAAACGTACAAGGGCTACGGCGGCACGCTCAGCCTGGCCGCAGATGACTCGCTGACCTTTGAACTGCGCGGCGAAGCGGCTGCCGAAGCAGCTGAGCTTCAGCCCCCGGCGACGGTTTCGCCGACGACTCTGGTCCTGCTGGTGATCGTGATCGTGCTCCTGCTGGGCCTGCTGGCAAGCTGGTTCTTCTACCGCCGCCAGCACCTTCGTCCCAGTAAAACCGCCCGGATGGATGCCCTGCTGCGCCAAATCTCCGAACTCGACGCAGCCCACGAACGCGGCGAAATCAATCACGACCTCTACCAGCGCCAGCGCCAGGACCTCAAGGCCGAACTGGCGACGTACATGCAGGAGGATCATGAACAACCTGCTGATTGAAACCCAGGCCCTGGTCAAGACCTATGACCGCCTGGTCGTTTTGCGCAAGCTCGACTTGCAGATTATGCGCGGCGATTTTGTGGCCCTGCTCGGCCCCAATGGCAGCGGGAAATCGACGCTGCTCAAGCTGCTGGCCGCGCTGACTCGACCGAGCGCCGGACGGCTGCTGATCGGCGGTTGGGAACTGCCGGGCGAGGCGGCGGCGGTGCGGTCGCAGATTGGCCTGGTCAGCCACCAGACCCTGCTCTACGAGAACCTGACCGCCCGCGAAAACCTGCACTTCTTCGCGCGGCTGTACAATATGGACGCGGCAGCCCGTGACGAAGCGGTCCAGGCGCGCTTACAGCAAGTGGGCCTCAGCCGCCGGGCGGATGCGCTGGTGCGCACGTTTTCACGCGGGATGCAGCAGCGGCTGAGCATCGCGCGCGCCCTGCTGCACTCACCGGACGTGCTGCTGCTGGATGAGCCGTATACCGGCCTGGATCAGGACGCGGGTCTGATCCTGGACGATTTGCTGCGGCAGGCACAGGAGGCCGGGCACACGATTATCATGTCCACCCACCAGCTTGAACGCGCCGCCAAGATCGCGCACCGGGTGCTGATTTTGAATCGCGGGACGATGGCTTACGACGCCCCGGCTGCCGATCTCAGCCCGCAGGCGTTGGCCGCGCGCTATGCCGAACTCACGGTGACAGCCTGATGAACCGGGGTTTCTGGCAGGCGGCGCTGGCAATTGCCCGCAAGGATTTCCGTGCGGAAGTGCGCAGCCGCGAACTGGTCAACACGATGGGCCTGTTCGCACTGCTGAGCGTGCTGATCTTCAGCTTCGCGCTCGAACTCGACCGGGAAGCGCGCCAATCCGCCATCAGCGGCGTGCTGTGGGTGACGCTGGTCTTCGCCAGCATCCTGGGCCTCAATCGCAGCATGGCGATGGAACGCGACCAGGGCAGTATCGACGCCCTGCTGATCGCGCCGATTCCGCGCAGCGCGATCTTCGTCGGCAAGCTGATCGCCAACTTCACCTTCACACTCGTCATCGGCCTGATTCTGCTGCCAGTCATGACCATCCTCTACAACATACCGGTGCTCCAGCCCTGGGTGCTGCTGCTGCTGGTGCTGGGAGTCGTGGGATTCGCTTCGGTCGGTACGCTGCTGGCCGCCATGACGGTGCAGACGCGCGCGCGCGAATCGCTGCTGCCGATTGTCATGCTGCCGATGGCGCTGCCCGTGCTGATCGCGGCGGTGCGGGCCTCGACCGGTGTGCTCTCTGCCGCCCCGATGGAAGATTGGATCGCCTGGCCGCAGATTATCGCCGTCGTGGACCTGATCTACCTGACGCTGTGTGTGCTGCTCTTCGAATTTGCCATCGAGAGCTAGACTGCATGATAATCGTACCGAATATGGCGGAGGCTTGTCCCCCTTAATCACGCAATAGATTGATACACTTTGCCAGATATGCTAAGATTTTCGCAGATTTCGGCTAGTTGAGGGAGTGCTTCATGGGTGCCGCAAGCAAGAGTTTACATCAGGATGAGGCCAGTGGTCTGGCTGCCTGGCCGCCGCTGCTGCGCATATTAACGCTGGCGACGGTGCTGGCCGTGCTGTTCGGGCTGTACCTGGCGCTGATTAACGCGGGTACAGAGGCCACAATGGGCGAAGTGCAGCGCATCATGTACATTCACATCGCCGCCTTCTCCGGTGCCTTCGTCGCCTTCTGGGTTTCGGTGGTCGGTGGCCTGATCTACCTGCGCACCAAGAATATCAAGTGGGATACGCTGGCGCTCTCCGGGATCGAAGTCGGCCTGGCGCTCTCGCTGGTCAATCTGGTGACCGGCTCGATCTGGGCGCGGCCCATCTGGAATACCTGGTGGACCTGGGACCCACGCCTGACCTCGGCAGCCATCATGTGCCTGACCTATGCGGCCTACCTGATGCTGCGCAACGGCATCGAAAACGCGGAACAACGCCGCCGCTTTGCCTCGATCTACGGCATCCTGGCGATTGTCACCGTCATGGTGACGCTCATCATCATCCGCATCGAGCCGCGCACCATTCACCCGGCGGTCATCGGGGCCAGCCCGCAGAACGCCCAGGGGTCGATTGAGATGACCTCTTCGATGACGATGGCCCTCGGGATGAACTCCGCCATCTGGAGCATTCTGGTGCCCGCCACGCTGATCTGGCATCGGGTCCGCCTGCAAGGGCGCATCGAGGCCGTTGAAGCCCAAAAAGCCGAAATCCTGAACGGTTAGGAGTATAAAATGCCCCCCGATACTGGTGCTTATTTAGTCCTCGGTCTGGTCGCTGCGGTGGTGATATGGGCGGATTCATCCTCAGCATGATCGTCCGCCATCGCAACCTCGACCGCGATCTGGAAATGATCGAGCAGCTTCGCAGCAGCGACCGCTAGAGACATCCCATGTGCTTTGTAGCAGCCACCTGCCCCTGCCGCCGAATGAATTCGACGGCAACCACCCAAGTCCCGTTGGGAACTCGTGGACATGGATTTTGAATCCCGCAAGGATTTGGCTGCTGCTTTATTGCCCGGCAGTCATCGCAGGGTCTGAGACCCGCTAGCGCATTGGCCCGAGCAAGCTATACTGGCCCTATGAGACGATTCATAGGGCTTTTTCTTTTACTGCTCCTGGCAGCCTGTCAGGACACAGCCACGATCAGCAGCCCGCCTACGCCGGTGCCCTTCCCCACCATGACGCCGGGCCGGATGGTTCGCGGCGTCCTGCCGACGGTGGTGGCGCTGCCGCTCGACGGCTCGAATCTGGCGAACCCGGCGACGGCGGTAGCCCTGGCGAATCTGCCGACGGCCACGCCCAATTACAGCGCCTGCCCGGCCCCGGCCAGCCCGATTCTGTCAGAGGCCCCGACAGGAGGCCGCGAAATGGCCGACGAGATCGCGCGCTACCTCTCGGCGGGCGGCCCGCCTGCCGCGCTCGAAACAGCGCTGCGCGACGATTGGGCGGTGCTGGGCGATTCGGGCCTGGTTCGCGCCGATGTCGATCTCAGCGGCGAGGGCACGCCGGAGGTGATTGCCACCTATATTGTCCCCGGCGAAGGCGCGGCGCTGCTGGTGCTGGGCTGTGCCAACGGGCGCTACATCCCGCTCTACCGGGCCAGCAGCAGCACCATGCCGCAGATCATCTACCTGGGCGACATGAACTTCGATTCGAGGGCCGACCTGTTCTTCGCCAGCCGGGAATGCAGCGGCGACGACCAGAATGCTTGCAGCTTCAACAGCCAGCTTCTGGCCTGGTCCGCCAGCGAGGGTCAGTTGACCAGCCTGCTGAGCGGGCCGCTGGTCAGCCAGAACCTGCCGGATGTCAGCGACGTAGACAACGACCACGTCTTCGAGATCATCGTCCGCATGACCAGCACCGGCACGGCACAGACCGGCCCGCAGCGCACCGGAGTCACCATTTACGATTGGAACGGCCTGAACTACACGCGCTCCATTGTCCAGTTGGATCCGCCGCGCTTCCGTATTCAGGTGCTGCAAGAGGCGGACCGCGATCTCGCCAGCGGCGATACCAGCACGGCGATTGACCTCTACGAACTGGCGCTGAACGACACGACGCTGGATAACTGGTACAATGATGACCCGCAGATTTTGCACAGCTACGCGCTGTTCCGCCTGCTAACCGCTTACGCCTATACCGAAGACGACAAGCTGGTGCAGACCTTCCAGGCCGTGCAGCAGGACTTCCCGGACCCGCTCAACGCGCCGATTTTCGTCACGCTCAGCAACGCCTTCTGGGATACGCTGCAAACCAGCGGCAATCTGCGCAACGCCTGCGTCGAGGTTCAGGGCATCATCAGCCTGCACCCGGAAGCGCTGGACCTGCTCAACCGCTACGGTCAGCAGGGGCCGGTCTACACGGCGGCACAGTTGTGTCCCTTCTAAGAAGCAGAGGAAGCCAATGTCCGACTTGTTAGCCTATTTCAAAGACCAGCAGCAGGCGATGACCGACCTGCTCACTACGATGGTCAACTACGAAACGCCCTCGCGCGATAAAGCCCTGGTCGACCAACTGGGCGCGTACCTGCACACGCAGTTCGAAGCTCTGGGCGCATCCTCGGTGACGCGCATCCCGGTTGAGGCGGTGGCGGACATGCGTCTGGCGAAGTGGAACGAAGACGCCAGCGGCCCGCCGATCCTTTTCCTGGGCCACATCGACACCGTCTGGCCGCAGGGGACGCTGGCACGACGTCCCGTGACGATTGACGAGGATGGACGGCTCTTCGGCCCCGGTGCCTTCGATATGAAGGCCGGGATCGTCGTCATGCTAAGCGCTATTCGCGGCCTGCAAGAACTGGGCGAGATGCCGCAGCGCCCGATCTGGTACCTGATGACCGGCGACGAGGAAATCGGCAGCCTGTATTCCAAAGACACGATCATCGAGACCGCTCGCCAGTGCGGTCTGGTGCTGGTCATGGAGCCGTCTACGCCGGAAGAAGCGATGAAGACCTGGCGCAAAGGCGTCGCCAGCTACGTGATTACGGTCGAGGGCCGGGCCTCACACGCCGGGAACGCGCCGGAACAGGGCATCAACGCCGTCGTCGAAATCGCGCAGCAGATCATCGAACTGAACGGCCTCAACGACCTGAAGAACGGCACCTCGGTCTCGCCGACAGTGGTCAAGGGGGGCATCACCAACAACGTCATCCCGCCCAGCGCCGAAGCCCTGGTGGATGTGCGCACGCTCAGTGCCCAGGCTTACCGCGATATTCACGCGCGCATCATGGGCATTCAGCCCTATGTGCCCGGCGCGAAGCTGACCGTCACCCAGCGGCACATGCGCGGGCCGATGGAGCGCAATGCACAGATGATCGCGGCCTTCGAACAGGCGAAGGCGATTGGCGCACGCTGCGGCCTGACGATCCGCGAGGACGGCAGCGGCGGCGGCTCGGACGGGAATTTCACCGCTTACGAAGGCGTCACGACGCTGGACGGTCTCGGTCCGCAGGGTGACGGCCTGCACGCCGAACACGAACAGGTGCTCATCAGCAGTATGGCCCGGCGTGCGACGCTCATCGCCGCCATCCTGCGCGACTGGCAGTTTGACTGATGCCGGACCAGCGCCTGTCCTATTGGGGGTTTCACCCCCAGGCCCCCACCAGGAGAGTTGATCTCCTGGACGTCTTAGCGGCCAACAAGCCGAGACGGGAAGCGGGGTGCAGGGGACCGCGTTCCCTGCCGGGGCGTGGGGCAGCGCCCCACAAATCTGACCAATATGCCTTGAACTCGCACTAAGCAGCCGGGGGGCAGTAGTGCGGCGTTATGTGATCTACGGGCTGGTTGGGCTGCTGTTCGTGGTCATCCTGCTCGACTTCGAGACGGCCAGCGACGATCTGGGGAGCGATTGGGTCCCGACGCCGGTCCAGGTCATCACAGCGACCCCAGCCCTGGCCCCGCCTACACCCGAACTGCTGCCGACGGTCGCCGACCCATCGATTCTACAAACGCACACGGTCCAATCCGGCGAAACGCTGTCCAGCCTGGCCCAGGAGTTCGGCGTCTCCACCGATGCGCTGATGGCAATCAACGGCCTGAAGAACGCCGAGCTGCTCTTTGCCGGTCAGGTCCTGCTGATTCCCGCCGCGCCTATCCCGGCTGCCCTGCCCGATGCGCTCAACGGCGTGCCGCTGGATCAGATTGTCGTCATGCCGGAAAACGTACGGCAGCACATCCGCGAAATCTACGCCCTGGGCCAGAGCCTGGGCCGCAACGCGCGGGCCTTCTCCAAGCTGGGCGACAGCACTATCGAGACGCCCTTCTTCCTGACGCGCTTCGATGATAAAGACAACAGCTATAAACTGGGGAAATTCGCCTACCTTCAGGCCGTGATTAACTACTACGCCGGGTCTTTTGGCCGCGAGAGCGCTGCTGTCCGCCGGGGGCTGCACACCTGGTCGGTGATGGATCCGATGTGGGCACCCAAGCCGCCTTGCGATTCCGGTGAGGATATGCTGGCCTGTGAGATTCGCCTCAATCAGCCGAGCGTGTTGTTTATCCGCCTGGGATCGAACGACGCGGGCATCCCGGAGACGACCGACAAGAGTCTGCGCGCCATCGTGGAGTACACATTAAGCCAGGGGGTGATCCCGGTCATCGGCACCAAAGCCGACCGCGCTGAGGGCCCCGGCGACATCAACAACGGCATCATGCGCCAGATCGCGGTGGACTATGCGATCCCGCTGTGGGATTACGATTTGATTGCGGCGACGCTGCCCGGTCGCGGGCTGGTGGGCGATCAGGTCCACATGACCAGCTACTACGCCTACGATTTCAGCGCCCCGGAGGCGATGGAGCGCGGCCAGAGTATGCACGATCTCACAGCGCTGATGACGCTGGACCTCATCTGGCGGACCGTCACCAGCCGCGAAGACAGTTAAGTAAAAGCAAAATCCTTGATTTTCCAATCACTGCCCACAGCAAGCTGAGGGTAAAGCTCGTCTCTGACACCAATAATCGACGTTTCTCAACTTACTCGAAGCTTGCGTACTGCTCCAGATCTGGCCGCAGCGTGACGCTTTCCTGCTCGTTCGGGTCAGTGCGCGCCACGACCGCCACGCACTTGTCTGTCTGGCTGAGATTAGCCGGGAGATGCGGCATCCCCGCCGGGATGTAGAGAAAGTCCCCGGCTTTGACGACCATATGCTCGCTCAGGGTCTCGCCGTACCACATCTCCGCCTCGCCTTCGAGCACGTAGATGGTCGTCTCGTGGTTCTCGTGCAGGTGCGCCTTCGCCCGGCCCCCCGGCGGAATCGACAGCATGTGCATACAGATGGCCTGCGCCCCGGCACTCTCTGCCGAGATGCCCTCGAAGTAGCTGAATCCCTGCTTGCCATCGTAAGTGCCCGACGGACGGACAATCTTGCAGGTCGGTTTGTCGGTCATAGGTCGCCTCCAGCTTATCGTACATTGTAGGGGCAAAGCTTGCCGCGCACCGGGCGATACAAGTATCGCCCCTACTTGCGTCCCGTCATACGGCGCTATTGAAGGCCCATCGCCTTGAGATTGCGGTAGCTGATCGCCAGGCTCTCGAAGGGGTCGCGCTGGCAGATGTCCTGCTCGACGGCATACCACTCCACATGGGCCTCGCGGCAGGCGTCCAGAATCGCGGGCCAGTTCATATTGCCCTCGCCTACCTCGGCCATCACCTGCGTCTTGCCCTCCTGGATCGTCATGTCCTTGAGGTGGACGACTGGCATCCGGTCCTTCATCCGCCGAATCCAGGCTGCCGGGTCCGCGCCGCCATGCTGCACCCAGTAGGTATCGAGTTCCGACTTCACGTAGCGCGGGTCCGTCTCTTTAAAGAGCACGTCCATCATGGTCGTGTCACCCGTCCGCGTGAACTCGAAGCTGTGATTGTGATAGCTGAAGGTCAGGTCGGCCTCGGCCAGCTTGCGACCGATCTCGTTGGCTTCGACGGCAAACTGGCGAATACCCTCAACTCCGCCGCGAAACTGCTGCGGCATACTACCGATAGCGACGTGTTTGCAGTTCCAGAGCTTATGCTGGTCGATCACGGCGGGCAGATCGTCTTTCAGGCGATCATAGCCGATATGAGTGATGCAGCACACCAGCCCGTTGTCGTCCAGCATCTGCTTGACATCTTTCGGGTCCACCGGCCCGAAGGCGGAAACCTGCACTGCTTCATAGCCGATAGCACGCACTTTTTTGAAGGTCTCGGCGACACCTTCGGGCGTCTGGGTAAATTCGCGCACCGTATAAAGCTGCGCGGCAAGTACGCTGTTCGTCATGATGATTCTCCTTCAAATACTCTTCGCAAAAATTCAACCGCAGGCGCGGCCTCAGCTTCGAAGTCGTTCCAGCGACACTCGACCGAGACCATCCCATCATAACCCGCCTGCCGCAGTAGATCGACAAATTCCGCGTAGGGATAGTGCCCGGTGCCGGGGGCCTGCCTGCCAGTGTCAGCCACGTGGATATGCGCCAGCCAGTCTTTGTTGGCCGTGATCGTGTCCAGCGGCTCGTCATCCTCGTCCATGTGATAGAAATCGGCCAGCACGCGGATCGAAGGCCGGTTCACCTGCCGGGCAAAGTCCACGCCTTCGGCCACGCTGTTGATGATATTCGACTCGTTGTGGTTGAGCGGCTCGATGGCAATGGTCA
This sequence comes from uncultured Chloroflexia bacterium, assembly GCA_963772595.1. Taxonomy (GTDB): domain Bacteria; phylum Chloroflexota; class Anaerolineae; order Aggregatilineales; family Phototrophicaceae; genus CAVYXZ01. The sequence goes on from CAVYXZ010000011.1 coordinate 63,155, forward strand.
CATCGGTCGGGTCGGCAGCATCGGCCACAAGCTGCAAGAACTCCACGATCTGCGCCGTCGCCTCGCTGCGCGAGAAGCCCTCCGGTACATTGCGCGATCCACCGCTGCCGATCACCGCAATGGTCGCCCCCACTGCCTGAATACGGGCCAGCGCACGGCTGACATAGCGTTCCTGGCGCGCCCGGTCGATCTCCGGGCCGACGATCTTCAGGTCGCGCGGCAGAAACAAGTTGAAGGACGCCACCGGGATAGGCGAGGCCTGATATTTCTCCAGCACAGGCGCAAAAGCTGTGTCGTCCTCATCCGGGATCAGCGAGGTCACCCCCGCTTCCAGATAATCGAATCCGGCACGATGCACGGCTTCGGCATTGTCAATCGAGGTACAGCATCCAAATTTCATGGGTCGTTTCCCCTGTTTGTATCATCACATTTCTGGCTATGATCTTAGCACCCTGACGATACACCCTGCCAGACCGGGGTGCTATTTGGACATAAACCGGCTAGGCGCTATCCTGGCTGCGTGCTGCATCGACAGCGGACAGCAGTTCCTCGCGCGTGGTGATACTGCGCATGGTGACGATCCAGTCGTAGATCGAATCGCTGCGGTCGAGCAGTTCCTGAACCGCCGGGCCGATGGGGTCCGAACCGCCTGCCCCCGGTGCGCCGGACTGATAGCCGCCGTAGAAGGCGAAATAGGCCTGATTGAGCTTGCGGATGGCGTAGCCGTGCGCCACAAAGACGCGGCGGCGAGCTTCCATGTAGGCTTCGGCTTCATCGACCTGACCGGCGGCCAGCAGCTCATCGACGTGGCGGCGCGTGCGGTCCATTTCCGCGCCGAAATCGAAGCTGGCGTTCTGTGCCGTGCTTGAAACGAGCGTGGTCTGGTCAGGCCGCTGTGCCAGCTCAGGATAATAGCGCTGGATCACCAGTGGGGCGATCTTCTGGCCGAAGATGTTGGCCGTCGTCTCGTTGATGATGCGGCTTTCCCCGGCGAAGTCGAAATCCAGGCCCAGCGGAAAGGTAAACAAGTAGTGATGCAGCCACTCGTGGGCGAAGACCTCCGACGCGGTCGGGATGGATGGGGTCTCGATAATCATGGCCGGATAGAGCGCAATACCGCCCAGCGGCACGACCAGCGCGGACATATCCGTCTCGGCGTCGATCTTATTTTCCAGCGCGTCGATCTGGTCCACCGGCAGCGGGTCCAGGTTGATGAAGATCTCCAGCTTGATCTCGTCGCGCGGCGAGACGGCCAGCAAATTCGGCAGCGGGGTGAAGTGCATGGCGATGGGCGGCAGCAGTTGACCCAACGCGCCGAAGCCCTGGTCGGTCAGCACCGCCGCGACCTGCCCCTCCAGGATAGCCTCGGCCAGCAGTTGGCGCGACTGCAAATCGGCACGAAGCGCGTCCCGCTGCGCCCGTAGATCGGCGGATTCCGCCAGCGGATCGCTCACGTCTGGATTAGTGTATATCGCGCTCACCTGGGCTTCGAGCGACTGCGCCTGGGCCAGATCGGCCATGTAGCGGCGAACGTAATCGCTGCGGTCGGCCTCGTTCATGAAGGGCTGCACACCGACGAGCGACTGCGCCGTTTTGCCCGCCAGCGCGTTGAGTTCCCAGCTTAAATAGTCGAAGGTGTCGTCTTTGACGATCAGCGACACCTCATTCCATTTCAGACCCAGCGGGATCGTCGAGCGCTGCAAGCCAAACAGCAGAATAATTGCCAGGACAAGGTAGCCCAGCAAGCGGCGAATGAAGCGAAACAGATGGCTCAGCATTCATCAATCATACCTGAAAGTGAGGATGCCGATACCAAAAAGGACCGCTGTAATCGCCGCCAGCACGCCGATGGGCAGCAGCACATCACCCAGCCCGCCGTTGAAAAACAGCAGTTGGTGAAAAGCTTCCATCGCCCAGCCCACCGGTGTCAGATGGCCGATGACCTGCATAAACGATGGCGCAACGTCAAGCGGCCACCAGGCCCCACCCAACGCGGCCAGCAAGATTGCCAGCAGGGTCGTCATCGCCCCGGCCTGCATCTCGCTGCGGATGTGCGGGGCCAGCGCCAGACCCAGCGCAGTGATCGACAGGGTGTAGAGAACGATCACCAGGATCAGGGCCAGCAGATCCTGCCCGAAATAGACGTGGACGACAAGGCCTACCAGGAAGACGATCAGGAACTGGATCAAGCCCAGGCTGAAGTGCATCAGAATCTTCCCGGCCAGCAGTTCACTGCGGCGCAGCGGCATCACCGCCAGACGCTGCAAGGTCCACTGCTTGCGCTCGCGCACCAGGCCGTTCATTCCGGCCCCCAGGACGCTGAAGACGACGAAAAAGGTCGCCATACCAGGGACCGACTGGCTGAAGCCGTTGGGCGCGGGCACATCCGTTGGCTCCTGGCTCTGAGTCTGTGTGTAGCTCACGCTGACCGGCTCCGAGGCCCACAGCGTCTGCGCCTGATCGAAGGCGCTGCTGGCGAGGCTGGAATCGGCTTGCGAATTGCCCAGCAGATTACCGATCCCTGCCGCTACCTGTGCGGCGACCTCGGCCCCGTTGACCTGCTGCAAGACGGCGTTGACCGATTGCAGCACCGGATCGCCCGTGACCAGATTGGCCTCTGAATAATAGGGCAGCGCCAGCGGCTGACGCGAGTCCAACGCCGCGCCGTAGCCCTGCGGCAGCACCAGCACGGCATTGCTGACGTCCTCCTGAATCCGGACGAAGGCGGTCACGCGGTCCATCACGTCAATGTCACTCAGATTACAGGCATCATCCGCCGTCTGCTCCGCCGGACAAATCAGCAGCGCCGGGTTCACCTCATGAAGCTGCCGGATAAAAGCTCTCGATTGCGCCGTCTGGTCCTCATCCAGCAGGTCGAAGCGCACACGGCTTGGCCCGCTGAAGCTGCCGAAGCTGCTGCCCAGCAGCACGGTCATGACCACCGGCAGGATAAACAGACTGACCAGATTGCCACGATCCTGAAAGTAAATCCGTAGGTCTGTCCAGGCGATTGCCAGTATATTGCTCATGGCTCACATCACCTCCACACGTCGGTCAAACAGGAAGACGCCCACAGCAAAGAGGACGATGCCCATCGCCATCAAGACGCCCAGATTCAGCAGAACGTCGTTGTTCCCGGCGGCCAGCTTCTGGAAAGCATCCGTGCCCCAGTAGATCAGCGACGTATAGGCTACAGGAAACATAGGCAGTCCGCCGAAAGCGCCGCCGGTCACGGCCATCACCAGATTGAAGACAGCCCCAATCGGCCCGGCCTGCTCTGGCGTCTGCACCAGACTGGTCAACAGGATACCGAAGCCCGCGACACACAGCGACAGCGCCAGAATAACCGCGCCGACCGCCACTAAATTCGTGCCCCAGATGAGTGTCAGATGCCCCTCAAGCAGGCTGGCGACCAGCGTGAGCGCCACAAACAGCAGCACCAACTGGACCACCGCCAGGACGAAGGTGCTGAAGAGCTTGCCTGCCAGGATGATCCGGCGCGGCGTGGGCGTGGTCAACATGCGCTGCAAGGTCCCGGCCCGCCGTTCGCTGATAACCGACATCACGCTGGTCTGCCCGGCAAAGAGGGCGAAGAAGACCGCCTGCGCCGAGCCGACCTGAAGCAGAATCAAGCTTGCCAGGCCGAGTGGATGCTGCGCTGCGGCATTCTGAGCCTGCGGCGTGAGCGCCTGCGTATCCACACTGACCGTCGCCAGGGCACCGCTAAAAGCACAGCCGAAGACCGCGCTCACATCGGCATCATTGGCGCGGCCCGCCAGCGTCAGCGCTTGCAGTGGGTTGGATTGAATCAGCGCGCCGACCGAAGCACCAATGGCGATATTGCCGGTGAGCATCTGGTTGTTGATGCCCTCGACGATACTGTGAACAATCGTGCCTTCGATACTCTGGCCGCTGTTGGCGTAGACTTCGATAGCCGCCGGGTCTGATGCGCTGCTCGCGCTGGTCGGATTGCTCAGGCTGCTGAGGCGAGCGCTGTAATCGGAGGGGATAATCACCGCCGCCGCGTAATCGCCGTTCTCGACCCCGGCGCGGGCCGCTGCTGCATCGGTAACTGGTGTCGCCGCGATCAACTGGTCGAGCGAGACATCATACTGCGGACCAGAATCAGAAAACGCAGCCGCCAGTGGACAGTCTGCCGGAGCGCTGCCCGCTTGACCCATAAAGATGCCGCTGATCGTGTTTCCATAATTGATCGGCTGACCCTGTTGATCGGCCCCCTTATCCAGGTTGACCAGCGCCACCGGAATATTCGAAAAGGAGAGGCCATTGCTGCCGCCCACTCCGCCGAAGACCAGGCCGACGATCACCGAAATCGCCAGCGGCGCTGCGACGATCAGCACCAGCAGGTTGCGGTCCGTGAAGGTTTGATAGAGTTCTTTGCGCGTAATGGCGAGTATCTTATCCATCGCTCAATCGCGCAGCGCGCGCCCCGTCAGATGCAGGAAGACGGCTTCCAGGTCCGGCTCGTGGACCTGTACGGCGTTGATCTCCAGCCCGGCAGCGTTGAGAATCTGGATCAGCGGGGACATGGCTTTGCGGCCCCGGCTGGCGTAGACGATAATCTTGCCGGTCTCGTTGTCATCCGATTCACCACCTGCGCCCGGTGGATCATAGAGCGCGCCGCTGACTCCCTCAACTTCGCTTTCCAGGCGCTTGAGCAGCGCGTCATCGACCTCCGCCGCGCCCACATCGAAGACCAACCGATCCTGTTCGCCTACTTTCAGCACCAGATCGCCCACCGTACCGAGCGCGATGATCTCGCCGTGATCGATAATGCCGACCCGGTCGCTGAGTTCCTGGGCCTCTTCCATCAGATGCGTGGTGTAGAGCACGGTCATGCCATAATCCTTGCGCATCCGAATGACCGTATCGAGGATGCGGCGGCGGTTCTGCGGATCCACGCCGACGGTCGGCTCGTCCATATAGACCAGGGCCGGTTTATGCAGCAGGCCCACGCCGATATTGACCCGGCGCTTCATGCCACCGGAAAACGTCTTGACCTTATCGTTCTGGCGGTCGGTCAGGTCGATAAAGTCCAGCGTTTCGTCCACCCGCGCCTTGAGTTCACTGCCGCTGAGGCCATAGAGTCGGCCAAAAAAATCCAGATTCTGGCGCGCGCTCAGGTCTTCGTAGATAGCGATCTCCTGCGGCACGACGCCCATCATCTGCTTGGCCGCAATCGGCTCCTGCATGATCGAATGCCCGCCGATGCGCGCATCGCCCGCCGTCGGCTCCAGCAGGCCGCTAATCATCGAGATCATGGTGGTTTTGCCCGCGCCGTTGGGGCCGAGCAGGCTGAAAATTTCACCTTTGTAAATGTCGAGATCAATGCCTTTGACGGCCTGAACCGGCGAGCCATCCTCGCGCTTGAAGGTCTTCGCCAGCCCGCGTACTTCAACCAGCGTCTCCATAATCCCCCCAGGGTATCGTCTTCCCGTATTCACTACGCAGAACAGCAGAGGCGAGTTGCAATGGAACTCTCAGATGCGCGAACCACAGCGAAGCAAGACCCAGGAGGCGTGGGGTAAACAGAGATGAAAAACGGTGAGCGCTAGTTGAACGTCACCGTTTTAGTCGATCTCGATATATTGTTTCCAGGCTGCGGGTCCGCTGCCGACCGCGATGACCAGGTAGCTGGTACGCGGTGTCCTCGGCTCCCACAGCAGCTTCATGCCCGCCTCATTGGGCAAGCGGCTGCCCTTGCGGTGATTGCAGTGGTAGCAGGCACAGGCCGTATTGGTCCAATGATCCTTGCCCCCACGTGACCGGGGCAGAATGTGATCCACCGTCAGGTCATTCTTCGCTATGACTTTGCCACGCTGTACCGTACCGGGCTTGGCCCCACAGTAGATGCAGGTGTAATTATCGCGCACCAGCACAGCTTTCCGGCTCCAGTGCGCCCGACGGCGTGGCACGTTCACGTAGGTCCGCAGCGCGATCACCGAGGGCACGGGAAAGCGGCTGCTGACAGTGCGGAGGAAACTTCCGCTCTGTTCGATGACAATGGCTTTCTCGGCCAGAATGAGGTTGATGGCGCGTGGGACACTGACGACCGACAAAGGTTCCCAGGTGCTGCCGTTCAGCAGCAAGACACGTCCGTAAGACATCCACCCTCCTGAAATCAGAGCGTTTGCAACATCTTTCACATAAGTATAGCGCAATTCGCAACACTTGTCTTTAAGAGCAGTTTAGGAGACAGGTCCTGTAATAACACAGCTGCCCTGGTCCGATTGCCGCCAGACCAGGGCTGTTCAGAGGCGGCCCCTGGTGCTTTATTTAACGAGCCGCAGGTGCGGCGCAGCGTACTGCGTTTTGTGCTGCTCGATCTCCACAAGGGTTTCACTGGCTGTGTAGATCATCTCTTGCAGCCAGCCGACCAGTTCCTCATCGGTCATGGGCGTGACCGACTGAAGCTGGCCCTCGCTGGCGGCGCTGTGGAGTTCGTCCAGATACTGGCTGAGGCCGGCAAGGCGAGCGTCATTGTAGATGATCTCAAAGTCTGGTTGGTGAATAATTCCCATGTTTCACCTCATGCGTACCTGTATTTCCAGACAAAATAAAAAGAGCGCGAGACTGTTTCGATTTCTGTCTCACGCCCTTTCCTTGCTAAGGACCAGGTTTGAAGTTAAGTGCCTATGGGCACTCGCCTCCATCGATGAGACGTCCATCGCCTATTATTCGGATCAGCGCTGCCCCCCACAAAGGCGGACTCCGCCCGTGACATTCCGGCACCAGGCACGATACGGCCTGGGCAGACTGGCAAGAGGGCTATGTGGTTGCGCCAATTCGATAGCCGACGTGCCATCCTATGCACCTTTCCCAACGGCGGTTTCGTCCAGCATCGCCAGGATACTCTCGCCGGTGATAAAGACCCGGCGCATACCGTTCGGCTTGCTGACCCGCAGATGACCGTTCTTGATAAGCCGTTTGAGGGTGCTCAGGCTCACGCCCAGGGCTTCGGCAGCCTCCTGCCGTGAATATACGGAGCCGGTTTGGATGGTGGGTTTGGTATTCTCAGCCATTATCATGTTATGTAAGACCGCCAGTGGCAAGTCTACACCCTCCTTTCTACTTCTCGTTTCCCGCAACCAGACGCAGCGCGCCTGGGGAGTATCGTTATCTTCTCACCGGCACACGATAACATAGTTCTCAAAAGGTGTCAAGGGACGTCTTCAGGTAAGAGATTAACTCTAGGGCTAAATACGGGCCAAAATAGCTCAGGTCTTGACAGAGGCCGCCGGATGCCTGCATAATAACACGCGAAAGGCAATGACGGAGACAGTTCGCGGCGCAGGCCGCCACCAGGGAGCCAGGGGCCAGAGACTGCAAGCCCCGGCAGGCGAGCCGCTGCGAAATTCCCTCCTGAGCTGACAGGTGAACGTTCATCATGAACCAGTAGTCTGCTCCGCCCCACTCGCGTTAACAGGTGACAAGGAGGTGGGCTGTCCTGTACAGCCAACCAGGGTGGTACCGCGGGAGTTTGTGATTCATGCGCTCTCGTCCCTGAAATGGGGCGAGGGCGTTTTTTATTTCAGTCAGATCATGAGGACAGAACGGTGGACAAAGCGATGGCATACCCAATACCTGCGGTCAACGAACCTGTGCTGGGCAGCCGTTCGTTTGAGGCCGAAATTCTGAGCAGCGGCGCGACCAGCACCGCATGGCGGGTGCGCTGCGATCATAAGGACCTCGTCGTTCGCACCCCACGTCCCGATTCGAAACGCCCGATCACCTACCGTTCGGAGCACCGGATCCTTGAGGCGCTGTATGCCCAGGATCAACCGGTGCCGCAGCCGATCAGCGTGGGCGTAAATCAGGCCCTGCACGCGCTGGCGAACGCCTCGACCTGGTCAATTACCGGCCCTGCTGCGGGAACTCCGCTCGGCAGCGACCGGCTGACTCGTGAGGCCGCCCTGTGTTTGGGCCGTTTGCTGCAAGCGCTTCATGCCCTGCCTTGCAGCGGTTATGGCCGTCTGACGGAGACGAGCAGCGAGCTTCACGGCCAGCAGCGAACCCCCATCGAAGGGATGCTGGCGCGCTGGAACCGGGCGAAGCTCTGGCCCTTCGACCAGAGCAATCTGTCCCGGCACGCCATCGCGCGGCTGGCCCCGGACCTGCTTGACGATCTGCTTCAGGCGCAGCCCAGCTTATGGACTATCGCAAGCGAGTCGCACACAGTTATCAACCACTCCGACCTGCACGGTCAGCACATTTTCGTGAATGGCGGCCAGCTTTCGGGGGTGATCGACTTCGGGGCGGTCTTCATCGGCGGGCCGGGCTGGGATTTCGCGGTGCTGGCCTTCTATCACGGCTGGCAGACCGCCTCGATGGTGCTGGAAAGTTACGAACCCGACTTGATTCAGCGTCGTGAACTGCTGCGGCGCGCCCGTTATCTGGCGCTCGTCGTGGCGCTCTACAAACTGGAGAAGGCCATCAATCACCAGCCGACCACGCAACAACTCAAGCAGATCACCGGCTTCACGACCGATACCCTGCTGCTACTCGATGAACAGTCACGCTAGCGAAGGATACAAACCATGCTCACCCAACTGGAAACCCATTACAGCGAGGCGCTCAAAGCCCTCGAAAGCATTAACGACAGCGAGGCGCTGCACGAGTGGCAGATCAAATACATCGGGCGGCGCGGCCTGATTACCGAGATGCTGCGCAGCACCGGCAGCCTGCCCCAGGAAGAACGGGCCAGCTTCGGCCAGCGGGCCAATGAGATCAAGAACCTGCTGACGACGGCCCATGCCGAACGCGAAGCCCTGATCGCGCAGCAGGAACTGGCGCGCGACCTGGAAGAAGGCGAGATCGACATCAGCCTGCCGGGCCGTCGCCACCCCCAGCGGCGGGCTGCACCCGGAGACGCAGACTCTGCGGGATTTCGCGCACATCTGGGCGGACATGGGCTTCCAGGTCTACCGCAGCCGCGAAGTTGAGACCGACGAGATGAACTTCCAACTGCTCAACTTCCCGCCGCATCACCCGGCGCGCGATATGCAGGACACCTTCTACACGACCAAGCCGAACGTCATTCTGCGCACGCAGACCTCACCGGGGCAGATTCGCTCCATGTGGGAACTGGGCGAGAACGGCACGCAGCCAATTCGCGTCATTATCCCCGGCATGTGCTTCCGCTACGAGCAGATTACAGCCCGCAGCGAGGTCCAGTTCTCGCAGGTCGAGGGGCTGGCGGTGGGCCGCAACATCCGCATGACTGATCTCAAGGGCACAGTGGCCGAGTTCGCCCGGCGCATGTTCTCACCGGATGCGCGCGTGCGCTTCCGCGCCTCCTACTTCCCCTTCACCGAGCCGAGCATGGAGGTCGATGTCGAGTGCTTCCTCTGCGGCGGCGAAGGCTGCAATGTCTGCAAGTACAGCGGCTGGCTGGAGATCGCCGGGGCTGGGATGGTGCATCCGACAGTGCTGCGCAACGGCGGCTACGACCCCAGCCAGTGGAGCGGTTTCGCCTTCGGTATGGGACCCGCGCGCGCGGCCATGCTCAAGCACGACATTCACGATATTCGCTACTTCTGGGCAAACGACCTGCGCTTCCTGGAGCAGTTTTAGGAGCGCCTGATGCCCGTCATCCCGATCCTGTTCGGCATCTGGTTGATGTCGAGGAGCGTACGTCGCGTGATCGCTGCCGGACTCAAGGAGCCGGAGACACGCGGCCTGATCTATGCCACACTGATCGTGCTGGTGGCTGGGACGACATTTTACCATCTGGTGGAAGGCTGGCGCTGGCTGGATTCGCTGTATTTCGCGGTGGTGACGCTGACGACGGTCGGCTATGGCGACCTGTACCCGCAGACGGACGCGGGCAAGCTGTTCACCATCTTCTACATTCTGGTCGGCCTGGGAATCCTGGGCAGCTTCATCGCCCTGATCGCCGAACAGATGCGGCCTGCTAACAATCGTACTGAAGACGAAGGATAAACTCCGATGCTTGTACCTGTTTCATGGTTGAAAGACTACGTGGACCTGAGCGATGTGGCCCCGGAATGGCTGGCCGAACGCCTGACCCTGGCCGGGATTGAGGTCGGCCAACTGCATTACATCGGCCTGCCGCAGCAGCAGGTGGAAGGGCTGCATGTGCCGCCCTCGGACCATCTGGTCTGGGACCGCGAGAAGCTGCTGCTGGGCGCGATCCGCGAGGTGAAAGCCCACCCCAACGCCGACCGGTTGGTGCTGGCGATGGTCGATTACGGCGGCGACGAACTGGAACAGTGCGTGACCGGCGCGCCGAATCTCTTCGATTACAAAGATCAGGGGCCGATTGACCCGCCGCTGTGGACCGCCTTCGCCAAAGAAGGCGTGGAAGTATGGGACGGGCACAGCGATGAGCCGAAGCGCATGATTCTAAAGGAAAAGGCGCTGCGCGGTATCCCCAACAAGAGCATGGTCTGCTCGGAGAAAGAACTCGGCATCTCGGATGAACACGAGGGCATCATCCTGCTGGATCATGACGATAAATACGTCCCCGGCACGCCCTTCCAGGACATAATGGGCGACGTGATTTTCGACATCGAACTGACGCCGAATCTGGCGCGCTGTTTCAGCGTCCTGGGCGTGGCGCGCGAGGTAGCCGCCCTGCTGGGCAAGGACCTGCACTATCCTTCCTTTGACTATCTGGCGGAGGGCGCGCCGATTGAAGGCCAGGCCTTCGTCAAGATCGAAGCTCCAGAGATGAACCCGCGCTTCACGCTGGCTCTGCTGCGCGATACGAAAATCCAGGAGTCGCCGCAGTGGATGCAGCAGCGTCTGAAGCTGGTCGGCCAGCGCCCGATCAATAACGTGGTGGACGTGACTAACTACATCACCTTCGAGATCGGCCAGCCGCTGCACGCCTTCGATTACGACAAGCTGAAGGCCCGCGCCGGAGGCAAAGCGCCTACCATCACGACCCGGTTGGCGAAGGCGGGCGAAACGCTGGACACGCTTGACGAACAGAGCCGCGTGCTGGAGGATCACAATATTATCCTGCTGGACGATGCCGGAATCCTCAGTCTGGCCGGGATCATCGGCGGCGCGGAGACTGAAATCGGCCCGGACACGCGCAACGTCCTGCTGGAAGCGGCCAACTGGAACTTCATCAACGTGCGCCGTACCATGCAGTCGCAGAAACTGCATGACCGATGCCGGGATTCGCTTCAGCCGGGGCGTGCATCCCAGCCAGGCGATCCTGGGCGTTCAGCGCGGCATTGAATTGATGCGCCGGACCGGCGGCGGGGCCATCGCCGAGGGCATCATCGACGCCTATCCGCTCAAACCGGACGGCGTAATCGTCGATCTGGCGATTGCTGAGGTCGAGCGCCTGCTGGGCATCTCGCTGCCCATCGAGACCGCCGCCCAGATCCTGACGCGGCTCGAATTCGACGTGACCGTCGCCGGAGACAGCCTGCGCGTCGTCGTGCCGGATCATCGTATGGACATCAGTACCGACCCGGTCATCGGCCAGGCTGATCTCACCGAGGAGATCGCCCGCATCTACGGGTATGATCGTCTGCCGAACACCATCATCGCCGATGCCATGCCGCCGCAGTGGGCCAACGTCGCGCTGGAAACCGAGGAATTCTGCCGCGACATCCTGGTCCGGCTGGGCTTGCAGGAAGAGATCACGCACCGCTTCACCGCGCCGGAACACGAGGCACTGCTGACCCCTGGCGGCGGGCCAGGTTATCACAGCCTGCCCTACGTCGAACTCAGCAACCCGATTGCGCCGGATAAGACCGTGCTGCGTCACAGCCTGCTGGCAAATATGCTGTCGATTGCGGCCCTCAACGCCCGCTACCGTGACCGCCAGCGCGTCTTCGAGATCGGCGCGGTCTTCCTACCGGTGGAGGGCGAACTGCTGCCGGATGAGCCGCGCTACCTGACGCTCCTCATGACCGGCAAACGCTACGAAGCGGGCTGGAACACAGACGTGCCCGATGGCTTGATCGACTACTACGACCTGAAAGGCGTGGTCGATGGCCTGTTGAGCGAACTCAAGATCAGCGACGCGCATTACAGCCGGGCCGAACACCCGACCTGGCATCCAGGCCGCTCCGCCGTGCTATCCATCGGCGAAGAAGAGATCGGCGTGTTGGGCGAACTGCATCCGCAGGTGGCGCAGAACTTCGACCTGAACGACGCGCCGGTCATGGTAGCCGAATTCAACCTGGATAAACTGCTGGCGCACATCGCCTACCAGACCTTCGACGTCAAGCCGGTGCCAGTCACGCCGCCGGTGTACCAGGACATCGCCCTGGTGGTCCCGGCCAGCACGTCGGCTGCCGAGGTCGAGGCGGTCATCTGGCAGGCGGGCGGCGAGCTGCTCAAAGCGGTCAAACTCTTCGACGTCTACGAAGGCGAGTCCATCGCCGCCGGGCACAAGAGCCTGGCTTACAACCTGACCTACCAGACCGACGCCAAGACTTTGCGCGATAAAGATGTGGCGAAGGTGCATAAGCAGATCGTCCGGGCAGCCGAACATCGCCTGGGTGCGACGCTGCGCGCGTAATCCAGCCTCGCTTTATTCATCAGAGACCGGTTCCTCTGCGGAGCCGGTCTTTTTGATTCACACAAATTTCGGAAAGTATTACGTTGATAAAGCGTTAAGGACGTTTACGATGTTTATGTCGCGCCTTAACTATTTCAAGGATCGCCTGTATGAAATTAATCAAACACCTGCTTATGGCTGGACTGCTGCTGATCGGTACGGTCCTGACCCTGGCCCCGACCTTCAGCGCCAGCGCCTGCGCGTCCTACAGCCAATCCGGCAACCTGACCGACGAAGTCACGGCGGGTCCCTGGAACCTGCCGAAAGGCACGCTGATCGTCGTCACCATCAAAGCCAACGGCGGCACCTGTGACGACGAAGCAGAGGGCGAAATCGATGTTGAGGTCGATAGTTCGATTGTGAAGAACGAGTGGTATGAGGTCATAGAACTCGAAAGCTTCAGTATGCAGTACACGCTGAGCCACAGCGGCACGGTCTACGTCACTATTGGCACCGAGGTCGTTCATGGCGATGTCAGCTACAGCATCGCGGCCTATCCAGACGGCGACAGCGGCGGCGACTCGGTCGTTCCGCCGGACAATCGTCTGAACTGGCGCTGGGGCGATCATCTGGCAGTGATCTACCCCGCAGGCGATGCCGATCATCCGATGCTGCAAATCTTCGGTGTTGGCGAGGACAGCCGGGGCTATCATATGCTGAACATTACGCCGGACGATTTTGCGCCCTTCATCGACAATCCTCCGGCGGAGAACACCTTGATTACCGATGCTGGTCTTGTTAAAGTCTATGCCCTCAGCAGCGGCGAATTCCAGATCAGTATCGGGCCGGATGCCGATGGCAGCATGTACGACTTTGTCTTCAACGGTCTGCCGGTCGAAAGCTGGCAGGAATTTAGCTGGTCGATCTTCGGCTAGCGGGTTACGCCATTCAGGGGAGTGGCTAAAGGTGGCGTGCGGTCCTGCGCCACCTTTTTGATTCCGCAACCGGCGGCAGACCGAGGCGTATAGGGAGTCAGATCGACAAGAACAAAGGGGAACCATGATGCGCCGTCTCTCACTGTTGGCCCTGCTGATTCTGTCCACCTTGCCGCTCACCGTTCAGGCACAAAATTCGGAGACACCCCGTCATTTTCACCTGGGCTTCACGCCCTTCCCCTATGAGATCAGCACCGAAGCGGTCGATTTCACCTACGAACATATCGCCGAAGACGCCGACATCATCGCCCATCATTTCGACGACGGCATCCCCTGGCCGGAAGCCCTGGCGGACGCCCCCTACCCGCCGGAATACATGGCCGAATGGCAAACTCGCAAGGCGCGCACAGCGGATAATCAAGCGATTTATCTGGCGATCACGCCGATCAACTGGGATCGCAGCGGCCTGGCCCCCTATCGCGGGGCGAAAGGCGATATGCCCCTGCCTGCGCCCTGGGATACTTACGACTTCAGCAGCCCGGAGGTCCATAGCGCCTTCTATACCCATGCTGTCCGGGCTATCGACTTTTTCGAGCCGGATTACGTGGCGATTGGCATTGAGGTCAACCTGCTGCTGAACAACAACGCCGCTGCCTGGCCGGATTATCTGGCCCTGCACCGCGAGACCTACACGCGGCTCAAAGCGCGCTATCCCGATCTGCCGATCTTCGTATCCTTCTTCGGGCCGGATCTACTGCAAGGCTACCGCGACGAACCCGACCCGGCAGCCCAGGCCGCCGCCTTCGCCGAGATCATGCCTTACAGCGACTACTTCGGCATCTCGCTCTACCCCTATATGACCCGCTACATGACCACGCAGATCCCCAACTCGATGTTTGCCGACCTCTTCGCCCTCAGCGACAAACCGGTCGCCATCACCGAGACCGGCTATCCGGCGGAGACTCTGTCCGTCTTCAACGGCAGTCTGGTGATGCCAAGCGACGCGCAGAAGCAGGTGGATTACATCGCGGCGCTGCTGGACGCCGCGGATCATCACGACCTGCGCTTTGTGATTAACTTCGTGCTGCGCGATTACGACCGCCTTTACGAGCAGATCGGCGGCGGCGATCTTCAGGCGGTGTGGCGCGATACCGGCCTGTATGCGGGCGATGGACAGCCGCGTCCGGCGCTGAGTTTGTGGCGCACGGCACTCCAACGTCCCTACGAAGCCCCGTAAACGCGAAAATCCGGTAAAATCGTTGGCGTTGATGATTGCACATCAGGAAAAGTGAGTCATGGCAAACGATTTTAAGATTTTTGACGAACGCTTTCAGGCGCTGCTCCTGCCCGATTCAAAGCTGGAAAAACTGGCGAACGGCTGCATCTGGGCCGAGGGGCCGGTGTATCTGCCTGCCGAGGGCTGCGTCGTCTGGAGCGATATTCCCAACAACCGCATGATGCGCTGGAACGAAAGCGACGGCAGCGTCTCGGTGTTTCGCCAGCCTTCCAACTACACCAACGGCCACACGCTCGATTTGCAGGGACGGTTGATCTCCTGCGAACACGGTGGACGGCGCATCAGCCGCACCGAGCCGGATGGGACGGTCGTCAATGTGGTGGACAACTACCAGGGCAAGCGCTTCAACTCGCCCAACGACGTGGTGGTGAAATCCGACGGGACGATCTGGTTCACCGACCCGCCTTACGGCATTCTGCCCGGCACGAAAGAGGGCTATGAGACCGAGCCGGATCTGGAGGGCTGCTACGTCTTCCGCTATGACCCGGCCAGCGGGGACCTCAGCCTGCTCATTGATGAGATGGATCGACCAAATGGGCTGGCCTTCTCGCTGGATGAGCAGCGCCTCTACGTGGCCGATACGGCTGTCGCGGAAGCAGAACGCGCTATTCGCGTCTACGACGTGGTGGATGGCAAATCCGTGAGCAATGGTCGCCTGTTCACCGAGATTTCGCCCGGCATGGCCGATGGCTTCCGCTTCGACCAGAACGGCTACCTCTTCACCAGTTCCGAGGACAGCATCCAGGTCTACACCGAAGCCGGGGAGCGCATCGGCAAGATTTATGTGCCGGAGAAGATCGCCAACTGCTGCTTCGGCGGGCCAGACAACAACCGTCTGTTCATCGCCGCCAGCAGTTCGCTGTATGCCATCACGCTCAATACGCGCGGCGCGCAGGTGTATCAGCATTAGCGGCCCGCTGTTCTATTGCACTCATTGCTTCTCGTCCCCTGGAGTTGAAAACTCCAGGCTAGAACAAAGACAAGTCGCTAAAGCGACTCAAATCCAACCGCTTTAGCGGTTTTCAATCATTGTGGAGCCTTCGGTTTTTAACCGGAGGCGGCGAGAGATGATCTTTGCAACAAAGCAGTCAATAGTCGTTAGTCTGAGGAGACATGTCCGCCGATCACGCCGGGCTATCGACTAGCGACTGATGACTGGAGACTTTCGACTATGAAAGGAGGGACACATGACCCCATACGGACTCAAACTGGTTTGGGCGGGCTGGAATGACGACCCGACCATTGGCTTCAGCAGCCGGGCCGCCAGCCGCTGGGCCGATCAACTGCCGGTCGGCACGCGGATGCTGCTGTATGAGACCACTGGCAAACCCAAAGGATCGAAGGCGAAGGGGACCAAATCGCTGGTCGGTGAGGTCGAGGTCAGCGGCAGCTTTGACGAGGGCGCGACGGTCCGCGCCGCCGACGAGCAGCACGATGCCGTGATCCCGGTGAAGGTCATCCGTGCGCGCGAACTCGGTGACTCCGGTGCCGCTGGAGCAGGTCCGCAGCATCCTGGACGACGAGAAGTGGCCGCGCATGGGCGAATCCTGGCGACCGCTGAGCGAGGCCGAATATCATGCGTTGGTTGACGCCATGACCTGATCTCGCCATAATCTGCGTGATTCAGGAGGAGAGCGGATGAAACTTGAGACGCAGGCGGTGCATGGCGGCCAGGGCAGCGATCCCGGCACAGGCGCAGTCATGGCCCCGATACAGCTTTCAACAACCTACGAACGCGCGGCAGATGGCAGCTTTCCCCAGGGCTACAGTTATGGCCGCAGTGGCAACCCCAACCGCGAGGCGCTGGAAAGCCGCCTGCGCGACCTGGAAGGTGGAGCAGACGCGGCGGTTTTTGCCTCCGGCTCGGTGGCGACGATGGCGCTGTTTCAGGCGCTGCGTCCTGGCGATCAGGTCATCGCCTCAGAGGACCTATACTTCGGCATCCGGGTACAGCTTAGCGAATTCTTCGCGCCCTGGGGCCTGGAATCCCAGTTTGTCGATACCAGCGACCTCAGCGCCCTGACCCAGGCGATCCAGGACAACACACGGCTGGTGCTGCTCGAATCGCCTTCCAACCCGCTGCTCAAGATCGCCGATATTGAGCAGATCGTTACCCTGGCCCGTGACGTCGGGGCCTATGTCGCGGTCGATAACACCATGGCGACACCGGTGCAGCAGCGGCCTTTCACGCTGGGCTCGGATTTCGTCATCCATTCGACGACCAAGTCGCTCAGCGGGCACGGCGACGTCATCGGCGGCGTGGTCATCGCCAGGGAGGCCAGCGATTACTTCCAGCGCATCCGCCGCATCCAGACGATTGGCGGCGCGGTGCCTTCGCCCTTTGACTGCTGGCTGACTCTGCGCGGCATCCAGACCCTGCCCTATCGCGTCCATGCCCAGGCGGCCAGCGCGCTCAAGATCGCTGAGTTTCTCGAAGATCACCCGGCGGTAGATCGCGTCCTCTACCCCGGTCTGGCCTCACATCCCGGCCACGACATCGCCATGCGGCAGATGAGCAGCTACGGTGGCGTGCTGTCGGTGCAGGTGCGGGGCGGACGCGATGAGGCGATGGAGACCGCCGCCAGAGTGCAGTTGTTTACCCGCGCGACCAGCTTCGGCGGCACACACAGCAACCTGGAACACCGCGCTTCGATTGAGGAGAACAGCAGCACGCCGGAGAATCTGCTGCGCGTCTCGATTGGACTGGAACACGTGGACGACCTCATCGCCGATCTCGATCAAGCCTTAGGATAAGCTCATGCCTACCACCATCGCGCTGCTGCGCGGCATCAACGTCGGCGGCAAATCGATCAAAATGGCGGCCCTGCGAGAGATCATCAGCACGCTCGGCTTCACTAACCCGCGAACCCTGCTGCAAAGCGGCAACGCTGTGTTCGAAAGCGAGACCCAGGACCCCGCGCAAATCGCGGCCCAATTGGAACACGGCATCAAAGAGCATCTCGGACTGGACGTGCGCGTGATGATCCGCAGCCCACGGGAACTCGACGCGATCATCGCGGGCAATCCCTTCCCGGATCAGGCGGAAGCCGATCCCTCGCACCTGCTGGTCACTTTCCTGGCGGATGCACCTGGCGAGGCGGCGGTCGCAGCCCTGAAAAGCGGCTACAGCGGGCCGGAATCGATTGCGATTAGCGGACGCGAAGCCTACCTTTATTATCCCGCAGGCGTAGGACACTCGAAACTGACCAATGTCTACATTGAGAAGCAGTTAGGCACGGCGGGCACGGCGCGCAACTGGAACACCGTCCTCAAGCTGCGCGCTCTGGTGAGCGGCTGAGCCTCATGCCGCCGACCCTGACGCTGGAGCAGCTGCGCGATTTGCGGCTGCGCGCTCAGCATCTGCATCCTGACACCAGGCAGCCCACCCCACCGGGCGACCTGGTCCAGAAGCTGCTGGCCGTCCAATCGCAGGAACCCGCCGCTGCACGCCTTGCTTTGCGCGCGCGCAGTCCCGGCCTGACCGACGCGGCCATCACGCAGGCTTACGAAACCGAACGCTCGTTTGTCCTGACCTGGGCGATGCGCGGCACGATGCACCTGGTCGCCGCTGCGGACTTACCCTGGTTGCTGCCCCTGTTCGGGCCGGTGTTTATCCAGAAAGATCAGCGTCGCCTCAAGCAGTTGGGGCTGTTCCCGGAGATCTGGCGGCGCGGGGTCGATCTGACACGCGAGATTCTGCACGCACGCGGTCCCCTGATCCGTGCGACCCTGGCAGAAGCGCTGGCGGCTGAGCAGAATTCCGGTCGAAGGGCAGGCGATTGCGCATCTGGTATCGACGGCAGCGCTGGATGGCGTGATCTGCTTCGGCCCGGATCAAGACGGCAAGCCGACCTATGCCCTGCTGGCCGACTGGGTAAAGCAGGACCTGAACGCGCCCTACGATGAGAATCAGGCCCTGGCGGAACTGGCCCGACGCTATTTCGATGCCTTCGGCCCGGCCAGCCTGAGCGATTTCCGCTCCTGGTGTGGCCTGAGCGCGGCGCAGGTGAAAGCAGGCTTCGAAGCGGTCGAAGCGGATTTGCTGGAAGTCAGCATTGATAATACGGCGGCCTGGATGCCACAGGCTCATGCAGATTGGTTGGAGCAACGGAGCGATCAGCCGGTGGTGAGCCTGCTGCCGCGCTTCGACAATTATCTATTGGGTTACGCCAGCCGTGACTTCATGGTGCAGGAAGCCTACGCACGCCGCATTCATCCTGGCGGCGGGATGTTCAAGCAGGCGCTGCTGGTCAACGGCGAGGCGGTAGGCACCTGGCGCAATGAACGCAAAAAGGGCCGTCTGCGCGTCATCGTCGAGCCTTTCAACCCGCTCCCGGCCAGCTTTGACGCCTTACATCGAAGCAGAAGCGCAGGACATCGGGCGCTTTCTGGGTGTTGAGACCGAATTGCGGATCGCTTAGCGCCAGCGTTCGTAAAGCCAGTCCACCAGCAGAGTGACCATATCCGGCTGACTGGTCAGCAGCGCCGTGCCCTGACCGCCGCCGTCCACCGTCTGGAAGAAGACCTCGCCACTGGCGTTGTCGTTCAGCACAATAGCAACCGCATAAGAATCCGGGTTGTCCTGCGTGGCGTAGAGCATCAGCGGGCGTGTGCCATAGATCGCCAGCGCATTCAACAGGGCCGACTGCATCCACCGGACTGAGCAGCACGGCCGCATCACAGGCGGGCATTAAGGCACAGCCGCGCAGCGCCGGGGCGGTCTGTTCTGCCGCGCCGATAACGGCCATGCGCGCCGGGTCGGCAAAACCACTTTCCAAAGCTTCCAGAATGACGACCACGTCGAACTCGTCGCGGGCCTGCATCACCAGCACCGTGTAACCGGAGGCCTGAAGCGTCGCCGGGACATCGCCCCAATCCGCGCCGAGCAGCAGCAGACCGGGCTGAAGTTGCGATATCCGTATTGCGGTATAGACTCGCCCGTCGAGCTGGGTGCTGTCTGCTGCCGCGATCTGCACCACTTGTGATCGCCCGCAGGCGTGCTGAGGATGACCGGCGGCATCGCGCCCTGGTTCGGCTGCGCCGCTGCGGTGGGATCATTCGACACCGACAAAGCCGGTGCCGGAGGGCGGGCCTTCGGTCGGCGGACCGTTGAAGCACTGCGGCGAGGGCGCAATCGTCGGGCCGCTCATCTGATAGGTCGGTGTCAGAGTGGGGGCCGGGGCCGCATCCGCACAGGCGGCCAGCAGCAGTCCTGACAACAGGACAACAGCGAGTTTTACAGGAAGAAAACCCGAAGCCGGGCCTTGAAAGTCCCTCGCCCTGAGGGAAGGGGATTCAGGCTGAGGGCCGAACAGCCAGCAGCTAATCGGCAAGACTCTACGCTTCAAGCACCGGCCTCGCGTGGACAATCATGCGCTCGCAGCCGTCTTCGAAGGGGCCCTGCTCGGTATCGCCGTAGACCGCCTCGACTGCAAAGCCGGTCTGCGCCAGCAGCAGCCGCAGTTCCGGGTAGAAGAAGTAGCGGAAGAGCACCGGCGCGACCGTCCGTTGCAGCTGCCATCGCCGGTGATCTCATCGTAAATCCAGGTGACGCGCATCATCTGCTCGACGCGGTCCAGGATGCTGGTGGCCTGCTGCATCACCAGATGGCCGCTCTCGGATTCGAGAAAGGTGCGTTCGAGCGTGATGGTGTCGCTGTCCGGCGTGGCGAAGGTCTCCCCGGCGTTGGGCAGGTCGATCACCAGCAGGCCATCCGTCCGCCAGGCAATCGCGCAGCCGGGTCAGCAGGGCAAGCTGGGTCTCCTGTGTCGTGGAAATGCATCAGGCTGTTGTAGGACAGCAGCACCAGCTTGTAGCGCGTATCGAAGTCATAGCGTCAGCACATCGCCGTGAATCAGGCGCAGTTGATCGCGCAGGTGCGGCAGGCCCTCCAGCTTGATCTGCGCGCGCTCCAGCATGGCCGCTTCGCTGTCGATACCATGCACCGTATGGCCTTCCTGCGCCAGATGAAAGAGGATGCGTCCTGTGCCGCAGCCGACATCGAGAATCGGGCCGCCGTAGGTCGCAGCAAGCTGGCTGTACATGACGAGATCGTCGGTTTTATCGCTGTGTTCGGCATCGTAATATCGGGCAATGGTGGCATAAAATCCGGGCATAAGTCGGGGTCAGTCTCCTGGTCAAATGGGAGCAGTGTACCAGATTCAATCTGGGTTTGCTAATCCCGGCCCCATGTGATACAATGCCGCCGATTTGAAGAAATGTGGGGGCGCACAAACAGAAGCCTGTTGTTTCTGTTTGCTGCGCTTTTATTTTAGGGGACGAAGATGATGCGACGGCTAATGATCGGAACGCTGCTGCTTCTGCTTGCCGGGCTGGTGCAGGCCCAGAGCAGCGATTTACTGACGACCTTCGCCACCCGCGCGAACCTGCGTGCTGGCGGTGGGGTCGATTGGCGCGTGCTGGGGACTTATGACGCCGGGACGCCGATTCGGCTGGACGGACAGGCCTTTGACGGCGAGTGGGTGCGCGGGATCGTGCCGGATGGCACGGTCGGCTGGGTGCTGGCCGCGAGCCTGAACATCAGCGCGGACCAGGCCGCCGGACTGCGCGGGATCTGGGTGGACGATGCCTTCACACTGCCCGCACCCGGAGGTGGGGCTGCACCGCCAGCCCCCTGCGCCTGCTGAAAGTCGGAAACGCGGAAGCCCGCTGCCGAAGCGCCGCCCGCAGCGGCCCCGGTCCAAGCCAACGGCCCCAGCGTACAGACGACGACCGCCAATGGCGTCAACATGCGCGATAACCCGGATGGCAACATCATCCGCAGGCTGCTTACAACGAAGCCGATCACCGTCGATGGCCGCCACCCCAACAACGCCTGGGTGCGCGTGATTACGGCCGATGGCGCACGCGGTTGGGTCGCGCTGGATTACGTCGTACTGACTGGCGCGCAGTTCGACAGCCTGCCGGTCGTCGAAGGCGGCGCGTCGGCAGCCTGCGGCCCAGCGCCGAGTACCGAAGGCACCGGCGGAATCTGAAGCGCCTGCCGCCGCGCCGGTGGTCAATACCGCGCCGGTCAGCGGCTTCAGCTACGGCGGGCACATCGCCAACCTGAGCGCGACCACCGCCAACGCCATGCGCCGGGCCGGGATGACCTGGGTCAAGCGGCAGTGGCGCTACCAGCACGGCCAGGGGCCAGATGCCGTCGCCGGATTCATTAATGAGGCGCACGCCAACGGCTTCCGCATTCTGCTGGGTATTGTCGGCCTGCCGGGACAGTTGAACGACGGCAACTACGTGAACGACTACGCCGGATTCCTCGCCGGAGCGGCAGCCCTGGGAGCCGATGCCATTGAGGTGTGGAACGAGCCGAACATCGACCGCGAATGGCCCGGCGGCCAGATCAGCCCGCAGAGCTATACCAACCTGCTCAGCGCGGCCTATCATGCCATCAAGGGGGCCAACCCGAATACGCTGGTTATCAGCGGTGCGCCTGCGCCGACCGGTTTCTTCGGCGGTTGTTCGGGCGGCGGCTGTGACGATGACGCCTTCGTGCGCGGCATGGCGGCAGCCGGGGCGGCCAACGTGGCCGATTGCATCGGCATCCATTATAACGAAGGCATTGTCCGCGCCAGACCAGACCAGCGGCGACCCGCGCGGCAACAGCGGCCACTACAGCCGCTACTTCTGGGGCATGGTCAACACCTACACCAATGCCTTCGGCGGCGCGCGTCCGCTGTGCTTCACCGAACTGGGCTACCTGACGCCGGAGGGTTATCCGCCCCTGCCGGGAGGCTTCGCCTGGGCGCAGAACGTGACGCTGGCGCAGCAGGCGGCCTGGCTCGACCGCGCGGTGACTCTGGCGCGCAACAGTGGCCGGGTGCGGCTGTTGATCGTGTGGAATGTCGATTTCACCGACTACGGCGCGGACCCGATGGCGGGTTACGCCATGATCCGGCCCGGCGGTGGCTGCCCGGCCTGCGACGCCCTGGGCAGTTAATAACCGGCTTCACACAGACGGAGCCGAAAGGGTATAATGCAGTCCTTTGAGTTCAAGTTTCTAAGGCTAACGATGTCAGAATACTCGTGTTAAAGACGATACGCAGCCCGGTCCGTCGGTGAAACCGATTCCGGCCACCGATGACCCGCGCTATGAGGCCGGTCCGCCGCGCAGACAGGCCAACCGGGGCGGCTGCGGCTGCTGGCTCCCGGCGCTGCTGACCCTCTTTGTCGCCGCTGTGCTGGTGGTGGTCGGGCTGTTTCTCCCACCGGTAGACCTGTGGAACAAGCTGTTCGGCGTGCAGTACGCCACCTTGAACCAGGATGCCAACGCCATCGCCGTCGAGGGTCTGACAGTCGCGGTGGACCCGGCGGACAGCGGCCAGAACTTCGGCGTGGCTGTCGAGCCGATGCCCATCGCTGCCTATCTGAACGGCAGCAGCGACGCAGCCTGGGTCGCGGCAGCCCGCGCGGCCAACCCGCCGCAGTTGGCGCTGGAGAGCCAGGTCTACACGATTGACACCAGCGGCACCGCCCCGCAGAGCGTCACGCTGGACCTTCAGGTCCCGGCAGACACGGGCAGCGCGGACCTGCTGTCGCTCTATGGCTGGAATTCCCAGCGCGGGAGCTGGCAGTTTGTGCCCTCACAGCGCAGCAGCAGCGGCAGCTTTGTCGCCACTGTCGAAGACATTCCGCAGCAGGTGGCCCTGTTCCAGGTGGCCCCACCGCCCCAGCCGACCGTTCTGGTGCCGGTTGATGTGGTGCAGACGCTCACCGACGAGGTCAGCCAACTGGCGACCATTGTCGCCCCGGCGGGCCTCCAGCCGACGATTGAAGGCACGCTGGCAGGCAGCCTGGCCGCCGGATTCGATCTCAACAGCGCCTATCTGGTGGCCCCGGACATCCGCAACTTTAGCGATCCGCGCGCGCTGGATACCGATACCATCGGCACTATTCTCGGTAACAGCAGCCTGCGTCATGAACATGCCACACAGCTTGCCGCCTTCGCCAGCACCGGTTTTGACGGGCTGGTGATCGACTACCGCGAGATTTCACCCGATCAGCGCGACCAGTACGCCGCCTTTATCCGTGATCTCGGCGCGCAAATGGACGACCTGGGCCTGTTCCTTGTCGTGGTCGTGCCGGAACCGACCAACTAATGAGGGCACCTGGGATACCGGAGCCTATGATTGGCGCGCCATCGGGCAGGCAGTAGACCTGCTGCAAGTCAACGTTGGCCCGGACCCGGAAACTTTCCGGCCCGGAATCGACCAGCCAGTCGAAGCTATGCTGCGCTGGGCCGTGGGCGAAGTGGACCGGCGCAAACTGCTGCTGGGCCTCAGCGCGCGCTCGGTGCGGCAGGCCGCCGGGAATTTCACGCCGGTCGGCTATGCTGAGGCGCTCTCCGGCCTGGGCGATGTAGTCGTCGAGACCGAGAAAACCGATACCGGCGCAGTCCTGCCCGGCACCCAGTTGACCGCCCGGTTGGATGGTTTCCAGGCGGTAGCGAATACCAATACAGACATTCACACGCCCTACATTGAATATCGCAATGCCGACGACGAGGCGATCTCGACCGTCTGGCTGACCAATGGCGAGGCCCTGCGCTTCCGTATGGATCGCAGCCTGCCGCTGGCCCTGGGCGGTGTGGCGATCAACGATCTACTGTCAAACGATCTGGCGGCGGACATACTGCCCGCTATCCTCAACTACAAGTTACAGATTCCCGCCGCGCCTGCCGACGAGACCCTGGCACTGCACTGGCGTGTCGAAAATGCCAGCCAGGTCGTCAGCGAAGTCGATACTGGCCTGAATGACCAACTGGTCATCACCCTGGAAGCGCCGGACGGCAATTACGCGGTCAACGTGGACGTGGTTAACGGCGTGCAGGCCGTACCGCGCAGCGGCGTTGCAGTGGCCCTCTATGCGCCAACCGCCACACCTACACCGCTCCCGACGGCGACCGCCACACCCAGCCCCACCCCGACGGCGACCTCAGCCCCGGTCGTGGCAGCAGCGCCGCAGAACAGCGGCAGCAGCGCCCCCGCAAGCGCACCGGGCGCAGGCAGCATCACCGTCGGCAACTTTGAGTACGGCGGGCACGTCACCAGCACCAACAGTGAACGCGCTGCCAGCGCTATGCGCCGGGCCGGGATGAACTGGATGAAGGTGCAGGTGCGCTACTCGGTGGGCATGAGCGCCGGGTCCGTCTCCGGCGACATCAACGACGCCCGTTCGCGCGGCTTTAAGATCCTGCTGGCGGTGGTCGGCAGTTCCGCCGAACTGGCCTCCGGTGGGACCGGCTATATGGACCAGTTCGCCTCCTTCCTGGGCGGTGTGGCCGGGATGGGGCCGGATGCAATTGAGGTCTGGAACGAACCGAACCTGGACCGCGAATGGCCGACCGGCCAGATCAGCGGCGCGACCTATGCCGATCTGCTGCGCCGGGCCTATCAGGCCATCAAGGGCGCGAACGGCAGTGTGATGGTCATCAGCGGCGCGCCCGCCCCGACCGGCGCGGAAGGGGCCTACCCCGGCCAGGTGGTCAACGACGATCACTGGATTCAGCAAATGATCGACGCGGGCGGCTTGCAGTATATGGACTGCCTGGGCGCGCATTATAACGAAGGCATTGTGGACCCCAGCCAGCGCAGCGGCGACCCGCGCGATGGCTACTACACCCGCTATTTCTTCGGAATGCTCGATACCTACTGGAATCTGATCGGCGGCCAGAAACCGATCTGCTTCACCGAGTTAGGCTACCTGACGCCGGAGGGCTACCCGCCCCTGCCAGGCTTCTTCTCCTGGGCGCAGAACGTCACGCTCCAACAGCAGGCCGCCTGGCTGGCGAAAGCCGCTGCATTGGCCTCGCAGAGTGGCCGGGTGCGCTTGATGATCGTCTGGAACGTCGATTTCACCACTTACGGTTCCGATCCGCAGGCGGGTTACGCAATGGTGCGTGCCAACGGGTCCTGCCCGGCCTGTGACGCGATGGCTGCGGCACGATAAAGGAGGAACATTATGGCTACGCAATCTATCCGGCAGCGGCGGCGTGTGCGCACATTTGCCGTCATCTGGACGTTCATTACGCTGGTGATGGGCATCGTCACCTTTATCGCCATCTACATGGTCTACGGTATCGTCAACACACCACGCAACGTCGTCACCGACAGCGACAGCCTGGCCCTGCCCGTAGTCAACACGCCGACCAGCGTGGCCGCTGTGGCCGTCGTCAGCAGCCCGATGCCGACCGAACCCCCCACCCAGGTACCGCCCACCGCCACCGAGCAGACGGTCGCACAGCTCCCCACCGCCGTCGAACCGACCGAAATACCGCCGTCGCCCACCATGCTGCCCGTCGATGACCGTCACTTCCAGGCCGGGACTCAGGTGCAGGTCAGCCCGGACCTCAGCCCGGATAATCAGGCAGGCTGGATGCGCGACGTGCATGATAAGCTGCACATGGACTGGTATCAAGCAGCAGGTCCGCTGGGAAGATGTCGAACCGGAACAGGGCCAGTATAACTGGGCCGAGCTGGATCTGGCGCTGCCGATTGCGGCGCAGTTCCACCTCAAGGTCATGCTGTCCATCGTCACCGCGCCGGACTGGGCGCGCGAGCCGGGAGTCGATCTGACTAAACACGGCCCACCGGCTGATCCGCAGACCTACGCCGATTTCGTCGCGGCCATCTTGCAGCGCTATCCGAACATGGTCCACGCTATCGAAGTCTGGAACGAGCAGAACCTCGACCGTGAATGGACGGCTGCCGCTGGTCTCAGCGCCCAGAACTACGTCGAACTGCTGCGCGTTACCGCACAGACGGTCAAAGCGATTGATCCCGGCGTGATTATCATCAGCGGCGCGCTTTCGCCAACCGGCGGCTGGACCGAGGGCGGCGTCGACACGGCGATTGACGACTTCAAATATCTGGACAGTCTGATCAGCAGCGGCCTGCTCAACTATGCCGACTGTGTCGGCGCGCATCATAACGGCTACAACATCGGCCCCAGCGTGGCCTGGGACAACGTGCCGAATGACCCGACCGCGACCTTCCGCGGCCCCTTCGACAACCCGCACCATAGTTGGAGCTTCTACAGCACGCTCACGACCTACGCCAATAAGATCGAACTGGCCGGTGGCGATCAGCCGCTGTGTGTCACCGAGTTTGGCTGGGCCTCGACTGAAGACCTGGGCGGCTTCCCACCCGGCTTCGAGTTCGCCAACGATAACACGCTGCAAGAGCAGGCGGACTGGACCGTCGAGGCACTGGACAACATGGAATCCTGGGGCAGCGTCTGGCTGGCCTTCATCTGGAACTACAACTACGGCCCGCAAGCTGGCTGGGACCCGAATAACGATAACGTCCCCTATTCGATGATCGGCAAGGATTGGAACTTCCGTCCGGTCTTCGATGCCGTGAGCCAGTGGCAGCAGGATTATCACGAGCGGATCAACGCTGGATGACCCTGACCTTGCGCCGCAGGGTCGGGATCAGCATTATTCTGCTCATCCTGGCCCTGGTTTCTATCCTCGCAGCGCTCACGCGCCCGCCTGCCGATCCCTTCGCCGCCGACGCGGTGGTGGACCCGCCCTTTACTTCGCTGACCTATGGTATTCAGGCCTTCCTCTGGTGGGATAACGGCACCGTCGGCGAACGCCTGGATCAGGTGCGCCTGATGGTCTTCAGCCACGTCAAGCAGATCTTCGCCTGGGAGGACATTGAAACACGTCCTGGCGCGTCGAACTACAGCCGTGCCGACCAGATCGTGGGCGAGATCGAACGCCGAGACCTCAAGCTGGTGGTGCGTCTCAGCGACGTGCCGGAATGGGCACATCCGCAGCTTACGGGCGAGAAAGATGTCGATTACATCGACGCCCCGCCGGATGCCGAGCACATGCAGGCCTGGGCCGATTACTGCGGCGGGATCGCCAGCCGCTACAGCGGGCGCATCGCCGCCTATCAGATCTGGAACGAGCCGAATCTGGGCCGTGAATGGGGCAACCAACCGCCCGATGCGGCAGCTTACGTCGAACTGCTGCGCACATGCAGCCAGGCCATTCGTGCAGCGGACCCGCAGGCGATCCTGATCTCCGCCGGGCTGGCCCCCACTGGCAACTGCTGCGACGACGCCCAGCCGGACGATCAGTATCTGCAAGCGCTCTACGATCTCGATTTTCAGCAGTATATCGACGTGGTGGGCGTCCATGCGCCGGGTTATTCTGCACCCACCCTCAGCCCGGATGAGGCCGTCGCCCAGGGCAGCCAGCGTTTCTTCACCTTCCGCCGCGTGGAGGACCTGCGCCGCCTGATGGTCGCCAACGGCGACGCCGCCCGGCAGATGGCGATCCTGGAGATGGGCTGGACGACCGACATCGACCATCACAACCCGGCTTACTCCTGGTATGCGGTGGACGAGGCCACGCAGGCGCGTTATCTGGTTGAGGCCTACCAGTACGCTGCCGATCACTGGCGGCCCTGGGTCGGGCTGATGTCCACCATCTACCTGCCCTCGCCGGATTGGACGCCGGACGACGAAGAATACTGGTGGGCCATCATGCTGCCCAATGGCGCCATCCGGCAGGCTTTCAAAGGGCTGGCGAATATGGCAAAATACTGCGGTGATCGCGTCATCCCGGCGCGTGAATCCGACAGCCCGGAGGCACTTGGTCTTGTCACCGTCGATCCTTGCCATTAGCTACTTTTTCCACCTGCTGGCGACAGTCGTGTGGATTGGCGGGCTGGTCATTCTGACCCTGCTGGTCTGGCCGGAAGCCCGCAATGTCCTCACTGATTCGCCCGAACTCTATCGCTTCCTGACTCGCCTGCGCAAACGCTTCCTGCCCTGGGGCAACCTGAGCCTGGCCGTGCTGATCGTCACCGGTCTGATCCAGATGTCGGCTGACCCAAACTATCAAGGTGTGTTAAAATTCACCAACGATTGGAGCCGGGCCATTCTGCTCAAGCATATCGCCGTCGCTGGCATGGTCGTCTGTGGCATTGCATTACAATATTGGGTCGTGCCTGCCCTGGAGCGCACCAGTCTGCTGATGGAACGCCAGCAGGGCGATTCGGCGACCTGGGCGCGCCTGCGGCGCTACGAAGTCCGCCTGACTTGGCTCAACGTCGCCCTGGGGATTCTTGTGCTGGCCTTCACCGCCTGGGCAACGGCTTTGTAACTGCGCCATTGGAGTAACCTGTTTGTCAAATCGAGTCGGTTTCGCCCTGGCTACCCTGCTGCTGCTGCTGGCAGCGGGCCTGCGCCTGTGGGACCTGGGCAGCCTGCCGCTGGGGCTGGACCATGAAGAAGTGACCGATATTCGCATCAGCGAAGCTATCCGCAGCGGGAATATCTCCGTCTTTTATAACCTGGAGCCGCTGGGCGAGCAGGGCGGGCGCGAGGGCCTGTTTCACACGCTGCTGACCGCCGTAAGCACCTTCACCGGCAAAGGGCTGTTGGGCTACCGGGCGCTCTCGGCCTTGAGCAATCTGGTGATGCTGGCGCTGGTCTATGCCCTGGCGACCCGGCTCTACGGCCCGCTGGCGGGGGTCGCCGCCCTGGCCCTGCTGGTGGTGGGCCTGTGGCCGGTGCTGCTGGCGCGCAGTGTCATCCAGGCGACGATGCTGCCGCTGCTGGTGGCGGCGGTCCTGCTGACTCTGGCGCGCGCGCTGCCGGTCTATTATCACGCCCCGGCAACAGAACCCGGTACGATGCCTTTTGCGGCCCTCGGCCTGCTGCTCGGCCTGGGTTTCTACATCCACCCGGCGCATTTTCTGCTGGTGCTGGGCGTAATGCTCTTCATCGTCTATATGGTCCTGTCGCGGCAGCCGCTCTCGCTGCGCACGCTCAGCTACATCGGCTTCGCCATCCTGGTGATGATTATCATCGCCATGCCCTACCTGATCTCCAGCATCCGCCTGCCCGAACTGGGCGGCGCGACCCGCGTCTTCGGCGATTATACGGTGGCCGCCAACCCACCGCTGCAAGCTATCGTCGAGAGTCTGATCGGCATTTTCTTTCGCGGTGACACCAACCCGACCCATAATCTGCCGGGCCGTCCGCTGGTCGATCTCGTCAGCGGCTTGATTATTATCATCGGCCTGCTGGCGGCGCTGAACCAGTGGCGGCGTCCGCGATTCACCCTGCCCTTGATGGCGCTGCTGGTACTGTTCCCGATTGCCT
Source organism: uncultured Chloroflexia bacterium (assembly GCA_963772595.1). Taxonomy (GTDB): domain Bacteria; phylum Chloroflexota; class Anaerolineae; order Aggregatilineales; family Phototrophicaceae; genus CAVYXZ01. The sequence continues at coordinate 93,033 of CAVYXZ010000011.1, forward strand.
TTCTGACGGTTCACAGCCCGGATTTCGAAGCCTTCAGCGCGCTGCTGCCGGTGCTGGCGCTGCTCTTCGGCCTGGGCGTGACGACCCTGTTCAACATGCTGCCGCGCCAATCGCGCCCGGTGCTCGGCCTGGGGCTGATTGTGCTGCTGGTCTTCAACGGCGTCTGGCTGGGCCGTGACCTCTTCCAGACCTGGCCCACGCTGGACAGCACTTACCAGGCTTACGACGGGCGCATCGGCCAGCTTGCCCGTTATATCGACCACAGCGCCGGGACGCTGCCGACGTTGGTCTGCACGCCCGGCCTCAACCAGACCACGCCCCAGGAAAACCTGACGCAGACGCAGCTCCTGCTGATGATGATGAACACCTCTGGCAGAAATCTGCGCTATGCCGACTGCGGCACCGGGCTGGTGTTCAGCAACGGCGGCGAGCGCCAGCAGGTGGTGCTGACCGGCGCAGAGGGTCTGGACGGAGTCCACCCTTATTTGCGCGACTGGCTGACGCGCGGTCACAGCTTACGCCAGGATGATCTGCCGGAAGATTCGGTCATCGTCGTTGACGTGAGCCAGCCGCTGGCCGATACGATTGGCCGCTTCACCACGACTGCGCCGCTGGGCTATGCACCGGAAGTGCCCGACAGCGATCAGATCGTCTTCCCGCCGGTCACGTTTGGTGGCAATCTCACCTTCCTGGGCTACGAACTGGACGATACCGAGACCTATCATCCGGGCGACATCGTCACCTCAATTACCTACTGGCGCGTTGATGGCCCGCTGCCATCCGACCTGCGCCTCTTCACCCACATCTTATCCGATCCGGCGGCGATCATCTCGCAGACCGATACGCTCAGCGTGCTGCCAAGCTTTCTGAAACCGCGTGACGTCTTCGTGCAGATCACCTTCGTGCCCCTGCCGCGCTCAACTCCCAAAGGACAGTACAGCCTGTCAATCGGAGCCTATCAGGACACCAGCGACCAGCGGCTGTCGATCCTGGAAGCGGATCAGGAACGCGGCACCCGCCTCTTCTTGATCGCCAACAGCATAACAGTGGAATGAGTGCTTCATGTTTGAAATTGTCTTTCTGGGGACTTCCGCCTCAGCCCCATCGGTGTATCGCGGGCTGACCGCCCAGGCCGTGCTGGCCGGGGAGTACCGCTTTCTGATCGACTGCGGTGAAGGGACTCAACGGCAAATTCTACGCAGCGGCATCGGCTTCAAGCGCCTCAACCACATCCTGCTGACGCATGGCCACCTGGATCACATTCTTGGTCTGGGCGGGCTGATGTCCACCTTTGTCCGCTGGGAGAACATTGAGGAGATTGAAATCTGGGGCGGCGAGGCCACACTCAACCGCGTCCAGGCCCTGCTCTACGGCGTGGTGCTGGATTACGACCGTCTGCCGGTCCAGATTCATCTGGTGGACCTGGAGCCGGGCAAGATCATCGACACCAAAGACTTCACCGTCCATGCCTTTCCGGTCACGCACCGGGGCCAGGGCAATTTCGGCTTTGTCTTCCAGCAGCATGAACACCGGCCTTTTATCGTCGAAAAGGCCGAAGCGCTTGGCGTCCCGGTGGGGCCTGAACGCAGTCAACTGGTGCGCGGCGAAACGCTGCATCTGCCGGATGGGCGCGTCATCACCCCGGAGATGGTGCTGGCGGACCCGATCCCTGGCGTCAAGCTGGTCCACATTGGCGACATTGGCCGCCTGGATAACGTGCGCGATCACGTGGCCGGGGCCGATGCCCTGGTGATCGAAGCGACTTTTCTGGAGGAGGATGCCGATGTGGCCCGCAGCTTCGGCCACATCACAGCGCACCAGGCCGCCGCGCTGGCCGCCGAAACCGGTGTGAAGACGCTCATCCTGACACATGTCTCGCGCCGCTACCGCGAACGTGATATTATCGCCGAGGCGCGCGCTACCTTCCCAGATACCTACGTTGCGCGCGATATGGATCACTTCGTTGTTCACCGGGGCAGGCCGGTAGAGAAAAAACGTGCCTTGCACAACCAGGGAGACTAATTATGGACGAGGCCCTCATTAACTACGTCAATACGCTCTTCGCGCCGGAAGACGATGCCCTGCGCTCAATTCAGGACGAGACCGCTAAGCAGGATATGCCGACAATCAGCCTGGCTCCACATGAGGCGCAGGCGCTGCAATTCCTCATTACGGCCATCAACGCACGCACAGCGGTCGAGTTCGGCACGCTGGCCGGTTACAGCGGCACCTGGATCGCACGGGCACTGCCTGCGGATGGCAAGCTCTACACCCTCGAAGCCAGCCCCAAGCACGCCACCGTCGCCCGCAGCAACTTTGAACGCGCCGGGGTGAGCGATAAAATCGAGATTATCGAAGGCCCGGCAGGCGACTCTATGCACACGCTGGATTCACGCGGTCCCTTCGATTTCATCTTCATCGACGCCGATAAAGAGCGCTACCCGCAGTACCTGGCCTGGGCAATCGAAAATCTGCGCTCCGGCGGGATCGTCGCAGCCCACAACGCCCTACGACATGGTGGAGTCGTCGCCCTTGCCAACCAGGGCGACCGCCAGATGGACCAGTTCAACCGGTCGCTGGCCGCTGATGAGCGTCTGTTTAGCTCGCTGTTCGCCTTCGGCGATGGGATGGCAGTGGGGATCAAACGCTAGGCTTATCAGGCAGATCGTTCAGGCTGGGGTCGAGTCGGGCAAGAATGTCGAGCGCTGTGTCAATGGTTCGCGCCTGCCGCAGCTCCAGATTGCTAAACTGGGCAACCACTGTCACCATAAACTGAATCATGGGATTGTGATCCCCCACCAGCACATCGACGCCAAGGCCATCCAGTACAGGGATGACCTCTCGGATGGCGGGCAAAGACATCGGAAACCGTTTCAGAGACCTTACATCGCTCAGGACATGCACGGGGTCTACCCCTGACTCACGAAAGCGCTTCAGTTCTTCGAAGAAGCTGCGCATCTCCTCAAGCGTCAGAGTGTCATAGAACCTGGCATGAATAATGCGTTTGTCCTTGTACCAGGAGATTTCGTAGGGCATGTATGCTCACTTAAACAAGAAACGCCACAACTGCTGAGCTTGCACTAACGGTATCTATTGTAATATAGAATCTTTATTTAACAATGTTAAGAAAGTCCGACTATTCACCCATGTCTCATAGCGTGGGATCCAATCGGGAAATGGAAGCGAGCGCGCTTTCCTGGTTTTCCACGATGCGGATCTCCAGCTTGCTGAGCTGCGACATGACCTTCAGTACAAACTGAAGCAGCGGCTGTTGGACACCATAGATCGCACAGACGCCAAAGTCTTCCATAACGGGTGCTACCTCGCGGATAGCCGGGATGGAAAAGGGGAATTTCCCCAGATGCGTTACATCGCCGACGATGTGAACCGGGTCATGCCCCTCATCTCGAAAACGCTCCAGATCTTCGTACATACTGGGGAGTGCTTCTATGTCCATGTCACCTTCGAATTCCACAAAGATGATCCGCTTTTCCAGGTACCAGGATATATCGTAGGGCATGTGTATTCACTCAAGAAATGTTGAAGTTGTAGAGGCAGCGGTGGCGATGTTATCTATTGTAATATAGACCTTTATTTAGCAGCGTTGAGAAAATCCAGCTAATCCGCCAGATGCGAGAGGGATGGATCCAGCCGGGCCAGTGTGGCAAGCGCATCGTCACGGTTCTCGATAATGCGAATCTCCAATTTCATGAACTGCGACAGCATACTCAACATGAAATGCAGGACGGGCTGCCGGAGACCGAAAAACATGGCAACCCCAAAGTCTTCCATCAGAGGGGATACCTGGCGAATCGCAGCCAATGAGAGGGGAAACGTTTCCATATGTGAAGATCGACCAGCAGGTGAACCGGGTCTTCGCCTGGCTCCCGATACTGCTCGACCACAGCGAACATATCCGGGATTTCATCGAGCAGCAAAGTCTCATGAAAAGTCAGATCGATGATCCGCTTGTCCAGATACCAGAATATATCGTAAGACACGTACGCTCCCTCAACCCGTGAAGCGCCAGGCTAAGCCCTAATTACAGATTAGTGGGATCTGCCTTCATTGTAGTACGCAGTTTTAGCGGGTCAAGAGTGAGGATTTCTGGCCCCAGGTACCGCCGAAGACCATCTCATCCAGCGGTTTGCGCAGGCGCGGGGCCAATTCACGTTCGCGCAGATCGTCGGGCAGGATGTCAGGCTCCGCCGGGTAGCCAATGGCAAGCGCTGTGACCGGCTCGTAGGTGGCAGGGATAGCATAGGTCTCGCGGGCCAGTTCGGCGTTGAAACCGCCCATCTGCCGCAGCCGCAGCCCGCAGGCGGTCGCCTGAATCGAGAGGTTGCCGACTGCCAGACCAACATCATGCCAGGCGAAGCGATTAGGCCGCCCATCAGGGTGATTCAGTGCAGCGACCGTAATCATCAAAACCGGCGCGCTGCCGGCCCAGCGCTGGTTGCGTTCGTTGATGCAGGCCAACATGCGCGCATGGGCTTCCGGGTCATCGCGGGTCGCTACGAGGAAAGTCCAGGGTTGGGAATTGCGGGCTGACGCCGCCCAGCGAGCCGCTTCCAGCAGGCCAACGACGATTTGAGGGTCTACCAGGCGCGAATCAAATGCGCGTGGACTGCGCCGCGCCGCGATCAGGTCATGGATAGGTACGCAGGTATCGGCAGGGGTGGTCATCATGCACTCTGTCTGTTAATTATCAACTGGCTCATGGTATCGACGTCCTGAACAAGGGCAGCCTTACCTGATCTCACCCAGGTCAATCATGCCCTCGCCGTAGACCTGTCCCGGCTGGATCACCTGCGGGGTCTGCGTCTCAACCGTCGCAAACAGGTCGTAGGTCGTCGCGCCGGTGATGCGCACCGGGACGATCTCGCCCGGCGGCAGTTCGCCTTCAACGATCACGTAGCCGTCGATTTCCGGCGCATCGCGGTAGCTGCGGCCCAGGCTGAGCGTATCGCCGGTCGGCTGGCCGTCTTCGTCCTCGCCTGCGCCGTGCCCCTCGACCAGCACGTCCAGCGTCTGCCCCACCAGCGCCTGATTTTTAGCGAGGCTGATACCCTGCTGGACCTCCATCAGCGTTTCCCAGCGCGCCTGCTTGACCTCATCCGGCACCTGATTCGGCAGCGTGGCGCTGGGCGTGCCGATCTCGTAGGAATACTTGAAGGCTCCGACGCGGTCGAACTGCAAGTCGCGCACGAATTGCAGCAGGCCCTCGAACTCTTCGTCCGTCTCGCCGGGATAGCCAACGATAAAGGTCGTCCGCACGGCCAGATGAGGAATAGTCGCGCGCAGCTTCGCCAGGGTGTCGTAGACCCACTCGATCTTGGCCGGGCGTTTCATGCGCTTGAGCGTCTCGCGGTGGCCGTGCTGCAAGGGAATGTCGAGGTAGGGCAGAATCTGATCGTGGCGCGCCATCGTCTCCATCAGGCGCGGCGTGACATAGCCCGGATAGGCGTACATCAGACGAATCCAGGGGATGCCCGGCGCGGCAGCGACCAGCGCATCGAGCAGGTGCGACAGACCGTCTTTCAGGCCCAGGTCGTAGCCATAATCGGTCAGGTCCTGCGCGATGAGGATCAACTCCCTGACACCCATATCCTGCAAGCGCTGCGCCTCGGCCACAATCGACTCCAGCGGGCGGCTGACGGCGGTGCCTTTGATCTTCGGGATGGCGCAGAAGGCACAGGGGCGGCGGCAGCCATCGGCGATCTTGAGGTAGGCGCTGGCCCCCTGCACGCTGGCCCGCAGCACGCCGCGCTCATCCAGGCCGATCACCTTCGCCTCGTCCGGCAGATGATACAGCGCGCCGGGATGCTCGCGCTCGCGCAAACGAGTCACCAGATCGAAAATGTCCATCCAGCGCCGCGTGCCGATCACCCCATCCAGGCCGGGAATTTCCTGCACCAGGGTGCTGCCATAGCGCTGCGAGAGGCATCCGGCGGCGATGACCATCTGGCCGCTGTGTTTGCCTGCGGTCAGGTCCTTCAGCGCCTCGATGGATTCCTCTTTGGCCGCGTCGATGAAACCGCAGGTGTTGACGATCAGCACCTCGGCCTCCTCAGGATCGCCCACCCCGCGCAGGCCGTTCTGACCCAGCACCTGCGCGATGCTCTCCGAATCGACTGTGTTTTTCGAGCAGCCCAGGCTGAGCAGGTAATACTTGTTCTTCAGTTGTGTCATAGCTTATCCGAGCTTTTCTGAAAACAATTGGGCTACAGTTAACTGGAAATCAGGCAGTACATCGTAGCCATCAAGCACCCCCTGAACAGTCAGCATCTCTATATCGTATCCAGGTCGGTACACCTCAACAATTTGCTGGCGAGGAAAAACCAACCAGACCAACCGCACGCCGCGCGAAATGTAGAACTCTGCTTTCGCACGCAGCGACGTTATAGAATCGTCAGGTGATTGCACTTCGGCAACAAAATCTGGAATAGTCAGTGTCGGTCCCTCGGTCACGATCGTCATATCGGGATCAAGAATCTGAGACACATCCGGCTGGCGCGCATTTTGCGTGTCATCGGGAAACACAAAGCGGCGCTCCGGTCCCGGCGGACGCAATTCATGTTCTACCGCATACCGGGTCAGGAAATAGAGAACCCAATTCACGATCATTGCGTGTTCATCCGTCGGCATGGCTTTCTCCACGATGGCCCCGTTAATCAACTCGTAGTACGGCTTATCATCTGTCTGCTCAACGAGAAAGCGCTCGAAATCTGCTAATGTATGGGTTTCTTCACGCGAAACGGCCATGCTGCATCCCGATCTCTAGCCGGACACACCCATTATATCATCCCTACTCCCCCTGCCGGGCGTTGTAGACCACCGCATCGCTGGCCGCGAAGGCTTTGTAGACGGCAATGGCCTCGTCGCGCAGCACGTTGTCGATCACTTCGATGCCACGTTTCTCGAATTCTTCAGCCCACTGCGGATGAATCGGCCCTTCGTCAAAGCCGGTGATCTGCTCCAGTTCCGGCCCGCTGCCCGCGATGACCAGCGAGCGCACGCCCGACCACATGGTCGCGCCGTAACACATCACACAGGGCCGCCAGTTAACCACCAGTTGATGCGCAGGCATTCCCTCACCACCCAGGTCCCAGGTGCCCAGAATCTTCTGCGCCATCGAGAGCGTCATCACCTCGGCATGGGCCGAGGAACACTGCATCGGCATGACGCGGTTGACGCCGATGACCACCATTTTGCCGCTGTCTCGCTCGAAAACGCCCGCCGCAAACGGCCCGCCGGTGCCATGTTCGAAATTAAGACGCGAGAAGCGGATCACAGCGCGCATCCGATCTTCCAGGCTGGGCATGTACTCCGGCAGGTTTTTCATTTCCTCGACCGCCCAATCGGGCAGTGACAATGTGACTTCCATGAGGGTATCCTCCAATAATGTGGACAGCATAACACGAGACGCCGCGATTTGAAATTTGCTCAGCTCGCGGGCTTAGTCGGCGGCAGCCCTTCCTGCGTGACTCGCGGCGGCAGAATGGCCGTCGGCGACGGCGTCAGGGTGATGGTCGGCGTCAGCGTCTCGGTCGGCGTATCGCTGGGCGTGGGCGTGTCGCTCGGCGTCAGGGTAATGGTCGGCGTATCACTCGGCGTTGGCGTGACCGTCGGCGTATCGCTCGGTGTGGGCGTGTTGCTGGGCGTCGGGCTTGGCCCCGGCGTGGCCGAGGGCGTCTCAGCAGCGATCAGCGCGCCGACATCAATGTCAGAAGTCGGGATCGGCGTCGGGCTGAATGCCGAGGTCGGTTCGAAGCCTGGCCCGGTGCTGATGTTCACGTTCGTGAGGGTAAAGCTGACATCGACCCGCTGGCCGCGCCCGCCCATCAGGCCCTGCGGCTGGCCGTTCCACGTCACCAGCAGCGCGCGTGCATTGCTGGCCGTGACCGTGATCTCGTCCTGCGCCGGGTACTCGATGACATCGCCCGGTCGCATGATCCCGGCAAACTGCTCGTTGCCATCCGAGAGCAGCCGCAGCCAGGTGCGCTGGGTGGTCTCAATCGTCACCAGCACACCGTTCCCCGAATAATTCTGAGTCACCTGACGCAGCCGAGTCGGGGCCGCCACAGCGGCCAGCGGCGTAAAGGTCGGGACGAGCGTCTCGGCGGGCTGGGGCGAATTCGCCAGCAAGACCGGCACTTCCGCCTGGATCTCAATCTGGCTCTGATCCCGGCCTACAAGCTGTGCCACCACAAAAACGATAATGCTCAGTGCCGCCGCACCAGCCAGCAGCACCACTACAAGGTTCATCGTGTTTCTACGTCGGGAGCGGCGTTGATAGTTCAGCTCGCCCAGCGCAACCGGTGGCAGCGCCGGGTCGGTATCGGTAATCGACCGGGCCGCGCGCAGTTCCGGCTCAGCTTTTTTGCCGTGCCGTCTGCGCCGCCGGGCTTTGTTCTGCAGGGCCAGATCGTAATATTGGAGGATGCGGTCTTCATCAAGCGCCAGGAAGCGGGCATAGTTGCCGATGAAGCCGCGAATTTGAATCTGTGACGCGCCTGTAACCTCAAAATCACCCTGCTCGAAGGCTTCCAGCACACGCTTACGGATGCGCAGGGCCTGTTCAGCGTCGTCCAGCGTCAGTTCGCGGGCCTCACGGTTTTCACGTAGAAAACGGCCCAGTGCCTCAGCATCCATGTGGAACGCCCCAGGTCAGGGCTGCATTCAGTTTAGGTCTCGTCGTCAGGGACCACTTCGGTCTCTTCGGCTGCGACCGGCTCGACTTCTGCCACAGCCATCGCTTCGGGTTCGATCTCTTCACCCGGCTCAGCCGTAGCGACGATCTCCCCTTCATCGGTGACGACCGGCTCGTCGCCAGCTTCGCGCGCGGCCAGGAACTCGGCCAGTTCCTGCTCCGGCACAATCGTGATCTTGAGGACCGGCGACAGCTCATTGCCCAGGCGAACGGGGACTTCGTGCAAGCCGACTTCGCGCAGCGCCTGCTGGCTGATGCGGCGGCGGTTGATGTCCAGGCCGGTTTCCTCCAACAGCGCGTCGGCGATCTCCTGCGTCGTGACCGAACCGAAAAGCTTGCCAGTGATGGCAGCGCGGCGGCCAAAGATCAATTCGACGCCGTCGATCTGGCGGGCAATCTCGTTCAACTGGTTTTCCAGCGCCGCCCGCCGGACCACTGCCTGTTCGCGCAGCGACTCGGCTTTCTTCAGCTCGCCTGCTGTCGCTTTCACGGCCAGGCCCTTCGGAATCAGGTAATTACGCGCAAAGCCGTCGGCAACGTCGATGACTTCGCCTGCAACTCCGTGCTTATAGACATATTCAAGCAAAATGACTTTCATGGGTCCGGCTGTCCTTCTTAATCGTTACGACTTACCCCGATTATAAAGGGAGGGAATTCGCCTGCCAAGAGTTAATGAGGGCGCAAGGGCAGCGGAATCGGCCAGCACACCGGCAGTCACAGGCTGTGGACGGTTTTATTCATTCAAACTGGTGGTAGAATTCAGACAGCGATTGTTGGTGGATAGGAAAGATTTTCATGCCTGGCCCGGCGATTTCACAGTACCTGACTGCCTGTACCGCCGATGCATTTAACGATATTGTGCGCATATTTCGCCACGACATTAACCAATATGCCGGGATGCTGCATACCTGGATGTCCCTGTTCGAGACCGAAATTGACACCGAAGACCTGGACTTCGCCGAGGCGACCAAAGCCTTAGAGCAGGACCTGGGCGAATTCGTGGCGAATTTGCAGGCACATCTCTACCCGCTCTACCTGCCCGAACCGGACCCGACCCGCTGCCACGATCACATTGTCGAATGGTGGGACCGCTATTACGAGGGCTTCGTCGCTATCATCGGCCCCCGGTTAGTGGACCTGAAAGCCAAGCTCGACGACTACACTGCCCAGCCTGCCTTCACTCGCAGCATTCAGGACACTCTCGGGTCCTCGGTTAACAATGAACGCATCGACACCCTGATGTTCAACACCTATACCAAGCTGATCGCCCTGCTGGACAGCGACCACTTCGACCGCCGGGTAGATCAGGTGGTGAAGGCGCAGGCATCCGCCAAAGTTCACGAGTAGTGATGCAGGTTTCGTCCCGGTCCTGGCACACCCTCCTGGCGCTGCTGCTGGTGGGCTTCAGCTTCGGCATGAGCGCCCTGGTCAGCAGCCGCGTGATGGAACATCTGCCGCACCTGGAAGACGAGGTCGCCTATCTGTTTCAGGCCAAGACCTACGCGGGTGGGCATCTGGTCGTGGATTCGCCGCAGCCCAGCCGCGCCTACTGGCAGCCCTTCGTTAAAGATTACCAACCGACCGGCAAGCGCTTCAGCAAATACACACCCGGTTGGCCGATGCTGCTGGCTTTCGGCGTGCTGATGGGCCAACCCTGGGTAATCAACGCTTTTCTGGCCGCGCTGATTGTCGCCCTGACCTACCGGCTGGGCAGCTCGCTCTACGACGAGGACGTCGGGCTGGTCGCTGCCGCCCTGGTGAGTTTCTCGCCGATGGCGCTGCTGCTCAACGGCACGCTGATGGGCCACACGACGGCGCTGGCGGCCACCTGTCTCTTTCTCTATGCCTACTGGCGCATGACCCGCAGCCGCCGTGCCCTGCGCTGGGGTCTGGTAGCCGGGCTGGCGCTGGGACTGGTGGTCATCACCCGTCCGCTGACCGCCCTGGGCGTCGCGCTGCCGCTCATTCTATGGAGCGGCGCACGTCTGCTGGCCGCGCTGTTCCGCAGTCACGATCTGCTGGCCCGCCTGAAGCCGCTGCTGGCTCTCGCGGCAGCCACTTTGATCGTCAGCAGCGTCATCCCCATCTATAACTATGCCGCCACCGGCAATCCGACACAGAATCTCTATACGCTGATCTGGTCCTACGATCAGGTGGGCTTCGGTGACTGCTGTGGGCGCAGCGGTCACACGCTCGAAAAAGGTATCCAGCACGTGCGCTGGGATCTCTCGCTGATGGCGGCGGACCTCTACGGTTGGCAGTTAGAAGATCTGCGCGATCTCGGCCCGCATCTCGCCAATCTGTTCAACGGCGGCGGCCTGGGGACCTCGATTACGCCGGAACTGCAAGATCATCTGCGCACCGCCAGCGATTACTGGCCGCTCACCGGCATCAGCTGGATTCTGCTGCCCTTCGGCCTGCTGATCGGCTGGCGCAGGCGCTGGACCTGGCTGCTGGCCGAGGTCGCGCTCTCGCTGGTGCTGGTGCATCTGGCCTATTGGATCGGCTCGCAGCGCTACAGCACCCGTTACTACTTCGAGGCGCTGACGGCCCTGTCGATTCTCTCGGCACTGCCGCTGGTCTGGGTCATGCGGCGGATCAAGCGGCGCTGGCCGGTCTACCTGCTGCTGGGCCTGGGGCTGGTCTACAGCCTCTACAGCTACAGCACACCGCGCATTGACGCGCTCTACCGCTTTAACTTCATCACACCGGAGGTGGTCGAGGGGGTGGCCCAGCGGCGCAGCGGCGATCAACCGGTGCTGGTCATCATGACCGGCACTGACGTGCGCTGGCGGGCCTTCGGTGCCCTGCTGGCAGAGACCAGCCCTTATCTCGACAGCGACATTGTGGTCGCCTGGGACGATACCTCGCCGGGGATGCGCGACGCCATCCTGGCCCGTTTCCCCGACCGGCAGGTGATCGACATGGGCGCGGAGGGCAATGCGCGCTGGTTTGTCGATTGACGTGTGCTGGATATAATACGGCCTATGACTGACTACCTTGTGACTACCCAATGGCTCGCCGAGCATCTGAACGATCCTGATCTGCGCATCATCGACATTCGCGGGCATGTCATCCCGGCCAGCGAGCCGCACCCTCATTATTTCAACCACGAGGCTGACTACCTGGAATCGCACATCCCCGGCGCGCTGTTTGTCGATTGGGTCCACGAGATTACCGACCCGGCAGACCCGCGCCACGCGGCGATTGCCCAGCCGGCGCGTTACGCCGCCGTCGCCAGCCGACTCGGCATCGGCCCTCAGACGCGGGTGGTCGCCTATGACGATGCTAACGGCATGTTTGCCGCGCGCATGTGGTGGAGCCTGCGCTATTACGGCCACGAGAACGTCAGCGTTCTGGATGGCGGCTGGGATAAGTGGACCGCCGAGGGTCGCCCGACAACCGCTGAGATCCCAGCCATCACGCCAACTGACTTCAAAGCCAATCCTAACGAAGCGATTCGCCGCACCGGCGAGCAAATCCTGGCCGGTCTGAACAGCCCGGATCGGGTCTTGATCGACGTGCGCTCACCCGCCGAGTTTGCCGGGCAGTCCTCGCGGGCCAAACGCATGGGGCACATCCCCGGTGCCATCAACCAGCCGCGCGCGACCCTGGTCGCCGAAGATCACACCCTGCTGCCCCCGGAAACCTTGCGCGAAATCTTCGCCCGCCACGGCATCGACGCGCAGACGCCGGAGATCGTCACCTACTGCAACGGCGGCGTTTCGGCCAGCTATGCCATGCTCGCCCTCTACACAGCCGGCTTCGACAGGGTCGCCATGTACGATGGCTCCTGGAAAGATTGGGGCAACGACGACAGCCGCCCTATCGAAACCTGAACCCTATTCCAACCTCGCTTTTTTAAGCTCATATGGAATATCAGGTCCTATCATAATTTAGGTCCTGTTTAGGTCAGGGCAAGTTGTGCATTATTTACTTGGGACAAGTTAGACACCGTACTTATCAAGCTACCGGAAGTCTTTAGGAGATTTGTAAGGACATGAAGATTTCGCTTGTCATACCGGCGTACAATGAAGCCGATGGCGTAGAACTCACCGCAAACAAACTCAACAGACTTCTGGCCCGGCTGCGTAAACAATATGATACGGAAGTGATCTTTGTCAACGATGGCAGCAAGGACGACACGGCGGCCAGGCTTGATGCGACTTTCGCGGATGATCCTCAGGTACAGGTCATTTCGCATGAGGTTAACCTGGGCCTGGGCGGCGCGCTGCGCACGGGATTTGCGGCCTGCACAGGGGACATCGTCATCACGACCGATTTTGATGGCACCTATCATTTCAACACAGTGATGCAGCTTCTGGCCCACATTCTTGTTTACGATGTCGATATTGTGACCGCATCGCCCTATCATCCCAGGGGCGGTGTCGAAGGCGTGCCGCGCTACCGGCTCCTGTTCAGCTACGGGGCCTCCCTGCTCTACCGCGTGCTGGTGAGCTGGAAAGTACATACCTGGACGGCTTTGTTCCGGGCTTACAAGCGCGAGGTCATCGACACGGTCCAGTTCGAGAGTAATGATTTCCTGGCCGGGACTGAGCTGCTGATTAAGGCCATCAAAGCGGGCTATAAGGTATCCGAATACCCGACGACGCTGCATGTGCGCACCTTCGGCACTTCCAGCATCAAGATCTACCGTGTCACCAGGGCGCATCTGCGCTACCAGTGGAACTTGATACGTACAGGTTTTTTCGGCCTGCGGCTCCAGAGCCGCCACACATGATGACACACGACAAGTCAGTATCTGTCGATACTGACTGAGTCAGCCCGCACAACGAACTCTGTTTAACTGCCCAGCGGAGCATGATCTTATGACCACGACCCCAAACCGGGCCTGTCTTGCCATCGTGGGTGGTGGCATTATGGGTGTAACGCTTGCCTATTTGCTGTCTCAGGACAGCGACCTGTCGATCACGATCTACGAGCGTGGGGGCCGCCTGGGCGGTCTGGCGAGCAGCATGGACTATCAGGGCCTGCGGCTGGACCGTTTCTATCACACGATCCTCAGCAGTGATATGTCGATGCAGGACCTCATCCGTGAAAGCGGCCTGGAAGACAAGCTGCACTTCACCGAGACCAAGCAGGGCTTTTACGACCAGGGCAAGCTCTACCCTTTTAGCACCCCCATAGACCTGATGACCTACCCGCCGCTGAACCTCTTCCAGCGCTTCCGGCTCGGCTTGCAGATTCTGTATGCCCAACTCGAAAGCGACTGGCATAAAATGGATGTGGTGCCGGTCGAAAACTGGCTGACACGGGTCAGCGGGCCAGGTGTGTACGAAAAGGTCTGGCAGCCGCTGCTGCGCGCGAAGTTCGACACCGTGTCGGAGGATGTCCCGGCGACTTATATCTGGTCGCGCCTCAAACGGATGATGGGCACACGCCAGGGCGCTACCTCTAAAGAGATGATGTGCTACCTGGAAGGCAGCTACTCGTCCTTAATCGACGCGATGGTCGCGCAGTGCGAGACGCGGGGTGTCGAGATTCATGTGAATACGGCCATTGACGAGATCGTCATCGAAGACGGACGCGCGACCGGGCTGCAAACGGCAGCGGGTTTCCAGGCTTACGACGCGGTAATCAGCACATTGGCCTCGCCGATTCTGGGAGACCTCATTCCGGCAGCGCCGCAGCCCTTCCGCGAGCAGTTGACGCAGCAGGAGTACCTGGGCGTGCTTTGCCCGCTGCTCATCATGAACCGTTCGCTGATCCCGTATTACGTGCTGAACATTACCGACACCAGCATTCCCTTTACGGCAGTGGTCGAGACAACCAACCTGATCGACCCGCAGCACGTGGGCGGACATCATCTGATCTATCTGCCCAAGTACCTCGCCCCGGATAACCCAATGGCGCGCTGGCCGGATGAACAGGTGAAAGCCGAATGGCTCGGCCATCTTAAGCGCATGTTCCCGGACTTCGACGAATCCTGGATCACCGACTTTATCGTGCAGCGCGCGCGTTATGTCGAACCGATCCGGCCTCTCGGCACTTCGGATCAGATTCCCGAAATGCGCACCCCCGTCGAGCGGCTGTACATGGGCAACACCACCATGATCTACCCCGCACTGGGCAATGGCGAGGCCGTCAGCAGCTTCGCCCGCCAGTTAGCCGGTATAATCAGACAGGATCAGGCATCCCTGGCGGCCCAGGCCGCGCTGGCTGCCGTATAAGACGAGGCCGAGTCATGGTCTATATCCACCCCAGTGCAGAAGTTGAAGATGGTGCCGAGATCGGCGAAGACAGCAAAATCTGGCATTTGTGCCATATCCGGCATGGTGCGCAGATCGGTGCGGGCTGTGTCCTGGGCCGGGGAGTTTTCGTTGATTTTGAGGTAAAAATTGGGAATCACGTCAAGATTCAGAACTATGTTTCGGTGTATCATGGGGTAATTGTCGAGGATGGCGTGTTCATTGGCCCGCACGTGTGCTTCACCAATGACCTGCGTCCCCGTGCCGTGAACCCGGATATGACACCGAAAAGCGCGGACGACTGGCAGTTGAGTGAGACGCGCGTCCAGGCCGGGGCCTCAATCGGAGCCAACAGCACCATTGTCTGTGGGGCAACCATTGGACGCTGGGCAATGGTCGGCGCGGGCAGCGTCGTCACCAAAGATGTGCCTGATTACGGCCTGGTGGTCGGTAGTCCAGCGCGATTGATTGGCTATGTCTGTGCCTGCGGCAACCGCCAGGACAGTCTGGAAGCTGCCCGGCACTGCGATTGTAAATGAGGAACCACGATGCTTACAGAGACGAAAATGCAGGTACCTATCGCCCGCCCGTACATTGGCGACGAGGAAAAACAGGCCGTGATGGCCGTGTTGGACAGCGGGCAGCTTACGCAAGGCGCGCAGGTTAAGGCTTTTGAAGACGCCTTCGCCGCCTATCACGGGGCGGAATACGCCGTCGCAGTCAGCAATGGCACGACAGCGTTAATTGCCGCCTTGATGGCGCACCAGATCGGCCCCGGCGATGAGGTCATCATCCCGGCCTTCACCTTTTTTGCCACCGCATCCAGTGTGTTGTGTGTCGGCGCACAGCCGGTCTTTGCCGATATTGACTCGGAGACCATGTGTCTCTCACCCGAAGCCACCGAAGCCGCCATCACACCCCGCACAAAGGCGATCATGCCGGTTCATCTTTTCGGTCATCTGGCCGATATGCCCGCTTTCGAGGCCATTTGCCGCAAGCACGATCTGATCCTGCTGGAAGACGCGGCTCAGGCGCACGGCGCATGGCTGGACCAGCATTATGCCGGGACCTGGGGCACAGCGGCTTTCAGCTTCTATCCCACCAAGAACATGACCACCGCAGAAGGCGGCATGGTCCTGACCAACGACGCCGAGATCGACCGGCGGCTGCGCATGATCCGCCATCAGGGGATGAACACGCAGTATTACCATGAGGTTCTGGGTTACAACTTCCGCCTGACCAACATTGCCGCTGCAATCGGTCTGGCTCAGCTTAAGCGCCTGCCGGATTGGACTGAGAAACGCATTGCCCATGCCGCATTCTACAACCAGCGGCTGGAAGGTCTGCGCCTGCCGGTCACACAGGCAGGGTATCGCCACGTGTTCCATCAATACACGGTTCGTGTGCAAGACGGCCAGGACCGCGACACGCTCGTGGCACAATTGAATGAACGCGGCGTTGGCGCTCGCGTTTACTATCCCCTCCCGATCCACCAGCAACCGGTCATACAAGAGATGAATATCTATGACGGGCTTGAACTGCCCGAAACGATACGTGCGTCTCAGCAGGTGCTGAGTTTGCCGGTCCACCCGCTACTGAGCCAGGAAGAGTTGAATTACGTCGTACAAGAGGTAAACGCATTATGTTAAAAGCTGCTGTTATTGGCACCGGAAGCATGGGGCGCAATCACGTCCGCGTCTATCGAGAACTTGAGTCGGTCGAACTGGTGGGCGTCTGTGACGCCAGCCCGGAGAACGGGGCGCGCGTCGCCTCGGTCTACGGTGTGCCTCACTTCACTGACGTCGCAGAACTGCTGGAACACTGCGCACCGGACCTCGTGACGCTGGCGGTGCCAACTGAAAAGCATTTCGAGATCGGTATGGACCTCATCAAGCGGGGCGTTCACCTGCTGATCGAGAAGCCGATTGCGAAAACCCTGGACGAAGCGGCCCAACTGGTCGAAGCTGCGGAACGCAACAACGTTATTCTGGCCGTCGGGCACATTGAACGCTTTAACCCGGCCATTATCGAACTGCGCCGCCGCATCAATGAAGGCATGACCGGTCGCATTTACCAGGTTTTCGCCCAACGTCTGAGTCCCTATCCTGCGCGCATCCGTGATGCCGGGGTGGTGATCGACCTGGCCTCACACGATATTGATCTGCTGCGCTACCTGATCGGCGAACAGATCGTGCGCATCTACGGCGAGACGCTCAGCAGCATCAATTCCGACCGCGAAGACATGTTCAACGGGATCATGCGCTTTCAGAGCGGGACGGTCGCGCTGCTGGATGTCAACTGGATTACGCCTAAGAAAGTGCGCCAGCTCACGATTACCGGCGCGCGCGGTATGTTTGTCTGCGATCTGATCTCGCAGGAACTGACCTTCTACGAAAACGAATCCGCGCCGAGCCAGTGGGACGCGCTCAGTGTCCTGCGCGGCGTGAATGAAGGCAACATGCTCGGCATCCGTATCCAGCGCCACGAACCGCTCGCGGCTGAACTGGCCGATTTCGTCCAGGCCGTCAGCGAGAGCCGCCAGCCGAAAGTCACCGGCGAAGATGGCTACGAAACCTTGCGCATTGCCCTGGAGTTCGTGCAATCGGCAGAGAACCTCGAAGCTGCCGAAACGCTCCCAACGACCGTATTACAACAGGGCACGCCGTCTTTACCCTAAGCCGCCTGCAGGAGTTTTAAATTGTGAAATGCATGACCGTTGTCGGCACTCGCCCGGAGTTTGTTCAGATCGCCCCGCTGACAAAAGCGCTGCGTCGCCAGGGACACACTGAGATCCTGGTCAACACCGGCCAGCACTATGACTCGAATATGGCGGAGGTCTTCTTCGAGGAGCTGGATCTGCCCCGGCCAGATGTGGATCTGGGCGCAGGCAGCGGCAGCCATGCCGAACAAACCGGCCAGATCATGATCCGCATCGAAGGGCTGATGCTGGAGCACACGCCGGATTGGGTGATCGTCTATGGCGACACCAATTCGACGGTGGCCGGGGCGCTAACCGCCGCAAAACTTCATATTCCGGTGGTCCATATCGAGGCCGGGCTGCGCAGTTTCGACCGCAAAATGCCGGAAGAGATCAACCGCGTCGTCACGGACCATCTAAGCAGCATCCTCTTCGCGCCGACACAGGCCGCTATCGACAACTTGCAGCGCGAAGGCATCACCGAGGGTGTCTACAACGTCGGCGACGTGCGCACGGACGTGGTGTTGAACACTGCCGAGCGCGCCAGGCCACGTCAGGCCGCTCTGCTGGAATCGCTGGGGATCGATTCGGATTTTGCCCTGGCGACCATTCATCGCGCGTCGAACACTGACGACGAAGCCCGACTGCGGGCGATTGTCCGGTCCTTCGACAGCGCGCGCCTGCCCCTGGTGCTGCCGATGCATCCACGCCTGCGCAAGATGACCGATCAATACGGCCTGCACTTCGGCCCCAACGTCCACACCACAGAACCGCTCGGCTTCCTCGATTTAATCGCGCTGCTGGATGCGTGCAGCATTGTGGTCACAGACAGCGGCGGATTGCAGAAAGAAGCCTATATGCTGCGCCGCCCCACCGTGACGGTACGCGATACCACCGAATGGATCGAGACCGTAGACGCCGGTTGGAACCGCCTGACGGAGCCGGATGCCTTCGCTGAGGCGGTCACAGCGGCGCTGGCCCCTCCCCCGGCGGAACATCCCGATTTCTATGGGAGCGCCGGGGTCAGTGAGCGCATGGTGACGACGCTGGCACAGCAGAACGGCGGCTAGCTGCCGTTACTTGTGTTCGGATAATCCGCTTTATACACCGTCAAATCCGGGAACTGCCAGGCTACTTCCAGTTCATCCACGCTGTCCAGGCCAACCGCTTGTGCCACCCTGGGCAGCAGGTCTTCGCTTGGGACGTACACAAAGACATCCCCCCCATCCGCACGGTGCCGCGCGATCCGATCGTCAACGATGGATTGAGTTTTTGCGGTGTCATAATCATTTGCGCTATCGATGAGATCAACTGATAAGACGTCGCGGTGAGAAAAATAGGCGATGTAGAAATTCAGGGGATGGTTGGAGGTCACAAAGACGTCGCTGGTGCTGCTTTCGCCGAGAGTCTCCGCGATATCGAACCAGGGCACGCGCTCAGGATTGCTTTCAGGCATGAACTGAGTCAGCAGGCTGATGCTGAAGGTCAGCAGGACAAAGAGACCTGCGGCTGCCATCGCCGGTCGGTGCAATCGGGGCAGCGCGATCCGCAGCAGGCTGATCGCAAGCGCCACAGCGACCCACCAGATGAGCACGGGAACAACCCAGACGTAAGACAGGCTGGGGAACCAGACCCAGTTAAATATCTCGTAAAACACAAACCACAAAGGCAGGACGATCAGCAGCCAACGCTGATTTTCAGGCACCTGCTTGCGCTTCCAAATCAGGATCAAAATTGGCACGCTGGCGATAAGCAAGACGACCCCATAATAGCCGAGCACCGCTGCCTTCTGGAGTTCGCCAGACATGTCCCAATAGTTGCGGAAGCTTCGAAAATCACGAATGCTCAGACCAGGAAACGCTACCTCTGATTTGGCAAAGCCGATGACGGTGCGGAACACGTCCATCACCGGCTCCATCTGAACGACTTGCAGCGAGGTCCCTGAAGAACTATCGGTCCAGGTAAATGGGTTGAGCTGCCCGGTCCAGTTCGACGAAAAGAACAATGCCACAACGAGATAGATTACGGCAACCTGCGCCGAATAGATCAGCCCAAAGATAATCATGTGCTTCAGGCGCTCCACAAGCTGGCCGCGCGTATGAATCAGGGCTATGGCGATAGTAAAAGCCCCAGCGGTCAAGACTGCCGTAACGTTGTATAGAGTCGCTATAGCCAGGACAAGCGCCAGGACAAATTTCGCGCTTAGTCGCAGTCCTGATCCCCCGGACTTACTCTGGCGAATCAGGATATACGTCGCAAGTGAGACGAAGGCGACCATCGTTATCGACTGGTAGATGTCTGTGCTGAAGCTCCAATACCCGGCACTGAGACCCAAGCCTAAACCAGCCAGGATACCGAACACTCGACTTTCGGTCAGTTCATACATCGCCAGCGTGAAAAAGAAAACCCCTATCGCCCCCATCAGCGCACGGCTAGCAAGAATCGGCGTGATAACCAGGCCGCTCCAGCCAGTTAAGGTCATAAGCCTGTACGCGAAGACCGAGGTGGGATAATCCAGGAAATAGCGCGTATTGATGATTTGCGCTGGATCCGGATCCGCACTCTCAATCACTCCGGGTTCATATGCACGTCCCCCGGCGGGGTGGTAAAACTGGCTGCCGGTCACGACCTGTTGAAGCGCCATGGCAGCCTGGATGGAATCGGGCTGATAGTTGTACGACGGCCACGCAATATAGATTAAGAAGACAATCAGAGCCGTGACAAAAGCCAGGGCTGTAGCGCCTGTTCTTTTACTAACTTGCATTTTTGACCTTCCTCTAGCTTAGACCTGGATTATCCCGGCGTTCCGCGAAACGAACATGTTTATGCACTGCCAGGCCCCGGTTTGGTTAAATAGGCGTTTAACAAAGCCCCGCGGCCAAACTTCTGTAACACCATATCGACCACTGTAAAGACTCCGAGCGAAATAGGCGACTTTAAGGTGAACCGATTGATGAGCCATTGTGGTGCGTGCTTATCGACCAGGAGATTGTGGAAAGAATACACCCAATTCACCGGACTGACGATTGTGTTTATCGCGCTGACCTCAAAGCCGGTTTTTTGTGCCAGGCGGCTGAGGGATCTCGGATTGAACAGGTTCCAGTGCCGGGGAAAATGATAACCACCCCAGTAGTTTTTTCTAAAGTAAGTGAAATCGAGCGAATCGGTGTTATCCGTAACGATCACCAATCTGCCGCCGGGTTTGAGAATGCGAAAGATCGCCGCCAGAACGGCATCCGGCTGCGCGACATGTTCTATCGTCTGGATGGTATAGACGACATCATACTGATCGCCTGCGAAATCGAGGTCTTCCACGCTGCCTTGATGGATGGTCAAGCCCGTTTTCGAGGCTATCGCCACCGCACGGCTGTCCAGATCCACGCCTTCCAGTGTCCAACCTTTTTGACCGTACTGCTGCAGCAGCTTCAGGTGGAAGCCATCGCCGCAGCCGACATCCAGAATCCTGGCGTTGTCTGGCACACCGTCACAGTATCTCAGCAAGCGGTTGGCTTCCAGGCGCGAACGGACCTTATGAACTAAGGAATAATTCTCCTCGGAAAAATCGAGCGAGTGGTAGGTAGGTGGGTAGATGCGCTCGAATTCCGACACATCGGGGCGGGGACTTAAGTACACGTTGCCACATTCCCGACAATGCTTGACGTCGAATATCTCCGGGCAGGTGAAATACTCATAATCGTATCCACCGCCAATCGTTTCCGCATTCTCGGTGTCACAAACGCAGCACCGGACGGACACTAATTTGATTGAGTTTTGAGCCACACTGGTCATCGACATTTACCCGTTAGTGATCGAATTCAAGAAGACCTGCCTGTGTCATGCGCGCTATTCGCCCTGCTTATTTAGTGCTGAGCGGCTGCGATAAATATGCTCGGCCACATATTTCGCATCCTTCCCAACACCATAGAGGTCATGTGAGGCGACCGTATGTTGGTAGCGCAGCCCTACAAAGTAAAGTCCGGGGGCAGCATCAATCACACCTCGGTCATGTTTCGGATAACCTGATGCATCGAAAGTTGCCTCGCGGTTCTGGGTTTGAATAAAGCTGTAGTCCCCTCGAAAACCCGTACACCAGATAATCGTGAGGTCCTCTGTATCCAGGGTCTTTCCGTCAGAAAAATGCAGGACGCTGCCCTCAGCGCCGGTGAACTTCCCATAGAGTTGGACCCCATAGAGCCGGGCGAAATCGCGCGGTGTTGGACGCATGATGGGATCCCCCTGGGTTTCCAGGCCAGAGTACATCACCTTGCCCAGCAGCGAATTATTTCGAATATCAAACAGGCCGAAGAAATGCAGCAGCCGGTGGGTCTGAATGCCCAGCACACGGTCGGGCAGCACCATGACATTGCTCACCGCGAGGTGTAGCTGGTCGAACCTGCCGGACTGCCCCAGAATGCTGCAAATCTGCACCCCACTGCTGCCGCTGCCGACCAGTAAGACCGATTGGGTCGTGATCTGTTCCGGGTTATGGTATTCGCTGGAATGCAGTTGCGGTACTGAACTGGGAATATCTGCTGCCACTTCCGGCACCCTTGGGGTACTCATAGCCCCGATGCAAACCGCCACATTCTGAGCCGTATACGCCACGTCTTGTGTACAGACTTCCCAGCGTCCGTCATCGAGCTGTGTGATCTCGTAGACTTCAACGCCGGTCTTTATGGGTGGATTGACCGCTGCCAGGCACTGTTCCAGGTAATCAACAAGCTCTTCGCGCGTGGCGAACCCATAAGGTTCATTCGCCGGAAAAATCTGCTCATCAATGACCGGCAGCGTGTTCATCCAGTTCGGTGTATTGGTACGAAAGCCATCCCAACGATTACGCCAGGAAGAAAACGCGCGATCCCGTTCCAGGACAACATGCGAAATCTGTCGTTGTTGTAGATAGTAACTGAGGGAAATACCTGCTTGACCGCCGCCGACAACGGCGACATCGACATATTCTCGGTTCATCATAGCGTCTTAGCCTTGTGCTTAACTAGTAGAGCAACGACGGAAAAGGCGCAGAATACTCATCACCAACCGTGTGAAACCAGCGGAAAACTGTTGTATTCCTCGTCCTTCTGATAAAGGCCCCAGAAAAGATCCAGGTTAGGGTAAGGAATTATCAGTTCATCTGGGATGAGTTTCAATATGTGGCGCAGGGGCGAGTCCTTAAACGTCGTCGTCCCTAAAGATTTGGCGTGAGCGCCCTTGAGCCACTTATGTGGACGCGCTTGAGCGATTTGATGAAATCCAAACTGTGCCAGCAGCGCCCGCATACTCTGCGGGGTAAACCAGTGCAGGACGGTCGGCGGGCTGTACTCATGCCAATTCTGGCCCATGAAACGCGCCACCGAACTATCCTTATTCCAGGTCTCAATCAGTAAATAGCCACCCGGTCGTGTGAGACGCGCGCTCTGCTCCAGGGCAGCACGCACGTCGTAAAAGTGAGCCACCACCTGGACCATGCTGATGAGATCGTAGCAATCGTCTCCCTGGTAATCTTCCAGAGTACCCACAACTGCCTGGAGACCCAACTCCTGCCGTGCAAACGCCACCATCGCCGGATTCGGTTCCAGGCCGGTGCCGCACCAACCGCACTGCGTCAGTCCTTTGAGGATGAAACCGGCAGCCGCACCTACATCCAGCACCTTGCCCGGTTTCATAAACCGCTGGAGCAGATGGCCGTAGTAACGCCCATGAGCGGTCAGGATATCTGCTTCGGCCAGATAATCAGGATACCCGGCCCAATCGCCCGTGAAGTAGCTGTCGGAATACTGCTGTACGGCATGTTCGGCAACCGGCTCAATAGCGACAAAGCGATGACCACAGTGGTCGCATTCGCGGATCATGTGGCCGTATTTTTCAAAGGCTGGCTGTGAGGCGGCAGCGCAAATTGGGCATGTTGTATTCATCATCATATCTCGAAACGAGGTTCAACCAGCGGCACAGCAGGCCGTTCCTTGATGCTCTGTGCGTGTTCGCGCATCGTCACTAACTGGTAGTCCTTCCCCATCATACGCAGAATATCGCCCACCACAGCGACCTTCTCAGCAGCGGGCCGGCGCATGGCCGGGAAGAAATTCAGATCGCTGTCGTCATCCGACCCCATAAAATCGAGCGGATGCAGCAGCAGCGAAGGCTGAACCCCACTGATGCGACACATGAACAGCGCTACACGGAAGTAGGTGAGTGCCAGCGGCCTTGAAAAGTTCGCCAGATAAAGCACGTAGCTGGCATGAATCGGTACTTTGAACACCGGCATGGTCGTAACCGGGATCTCCGTCAGGTCGCCGTCCTCCAGATGCCAGATGTAAGGCTTGACAGGCCGCAGCCCTTCGCGGAAGGTCCCGAAGAGCTTACTGCGCTCCTCTTTTTCCTCAGGCGACAACCGCGTGGTCATGAAGTAATACATGCGCGCCAGCGGCCCCAGGTAGGTCGGGAAGGTCGAGCAGTCGTAGGCATAGCCCAGGCGTTTGAGCACCTTCAAAGTCGAGAGCGACAGGCTGAAGCCAGGCCCACGAAAACCGATAGGTTTACGCCCGGTTGCGTCCTCGATGTGCTGCTCGGCCAGACGCAGCTCACGCTCGATTTCCTCTTCGGAATACAGATGCAGCCAGGGTTCATGTTTGAATGAATGATTGCCGATTTCGTGCCCCGCCTCCGCGAGTGAGCGCAGGGCAGCGTGATTCTGCTCCAGCGCGGCATCCTGGCCGACAACAAAAAAGGTGATCTTGAGATCACGTTCGCGTAAGAATTCGAGCACACGCGGAACCACCACGTCCAGATAGGATGGGTAATCTTCCCAGGCATCCCCATGTGTTTTCAAGTAGGACCACTTGTTGTCGAGATCCAGCGATACACTCGCCAGCGCCTTAGGATTATTCATACCTACTCCTACATATCTGGGCGCACATCTTTTGCAAGTTTAAGTACCTGACCGTGCAGTGACCTAAAATTAGGGCGAAAGGATAACTTGCACCTTATCTAAGGCCTGTTGCAAACGAGCCGCCACCTCTATCACATAAGGTTCATCCACAATACGATGCGTGCCGTGAACGACGTATTGTTCAACACCCTCTGCCGCAAGCGGCCCCCAGCCCATAGGGTCATCGAGGGGATTCCTGGGCAGACTTTCGCTAGCGCGGAACAAAAGAATCCGGCCAGGATACTGCTGAGGGACATAGTTGAATACGGCCTTGAGGTTGGCCTCCTGAAGGTAATCTTCTACGAAGGTGTAAGGTAAACTCACACCGGCGAGGCCCGCGACCCGGAACCCCATTCGAAGATACACGCGATTCGCCTTCATTTTGACCCAATTGTAGACGTAGCGTAGGCGCTCGCGTCTCGTCAGGCTCGCCATACGCTCGGCATGGCCGTGCAATTTCTCCTGCATCGGGTTCGCCATGCGAATCGGACGGTCAGGGTTCAGCGTATCGAACAGCACCAACAGGCCAACGGTCTCGCCCTGGCGGATAAGCTGCTGTGCCATCTCAAAAGCAATCTCGCCGCCCATCGAGAAGCCGCCCAAAAAGTAGGGACCGTGCGGCTGAAGCGCGCGGATTTCGCGCAGGTAAAGCTCCGCCATTTCTTCAATTCGTGTAAGCGGAACCGCCCGCCCATCGACCCCTCTGGCCTGTAAAGCATACAAGGGTTGATCGGGATCCAGTCTGTTGGCTATATACTTGAACACAACCACGTTGCCCCCCGCGCCATGTACGGCGAAGAAGGGGGGCTTGCTGCCATCCGGCTTCACAGCAACCAGACTGTGGTAGCTGTCGAGCCGTGTCACCACACGCGGCTTGAGTGATCGACCGGTCCCATTTTCAGACGAATCCGGCTGGAAATTGACGCCCGCTGCCATCAGGCGCTGGGCCATTTCCGCAATAGTGCCGGCTTCGAACAAGGTCGCAAGCGTAAATTCGACGGCGAATTCCTTCCGAATCTGCGCGAACAAGCGCACGGCGATCAGCGAATGGCCGCCGAGTTCGAAAAAGTCATCGTTTACGCCGACTTGATCCAGGCCCAGCAGATTAGCCCAGATTTCGGCCAGTTTCTCCTCGACCGGACTGCTGGGCGCAACGTAATCGCCGCTGATTTCTGGACGCGCCAGCCGAAGCTCCGCGTCCGCGCCTGCGGTCTCGTCCTGAGCCACAAAAGCCGCCAGGTCCGGCAAATAGAAAGATGAGACCACGACCTCCGGGTCCAGTTTCGCCGAAAGCACATAGTCGATTACCGCCCGGCCCTCGGACGCGGTGATCCCGCCGGAGCGCGCCAGTTCCAACATGCGCGAGGCGTTGGGGCTGTCGCCCGCGGTCATCATATCGCCGGTGGAGGGATCCGCCAGCAGACGGCTGACATCGGCGAAACGCCGCACCATGAACTCGTCGATCTCGGCCAGCACGTTACCGTGCATGTCATAGAGCGTAATATCGAAGAGGGCCACCTCGTCGCTGCTGGAGTCCAGCTTTTGATGCCGCGCGTGGCTCCAGATGCGGCTGGGAATAGGACGATAGAGCCGCAGGCGTTTATATGACAGCGGCACGTAGAAATCGTCGCGTGCTTCGTAATTTGAGACGAGCGGCAGCGGGAAGCCAGTCG
Organism: uncultured Chloroflexia bacterium; assembly: GCA_963772595.1. Classification (GTDB taxonomy): domain Bacteria; phylum Chloroflexota; class Anaerolineae; order Aggregatilineales; family Phototrophicaceae; genus CAVYXZ01. Next base: position 119,251 of record CAVYXZ010000011.1, read on the forward strand.
CCATATCCATCATTGCCGGATGCAGGCCGTAGATCGCCAGATCGTCCTGGAAATCCGGCGGCAGTTCGAGCGCCGCCAGCCCTTCGTTAACGCCCAGGTACACCTGCTTCACGTTCGCCCAGCGCGGGCCAAAACGCAAATACTCATCCTGATGGGTGCCGGGCTGCTGCTGGTAAGGGCAGCGCTGCCGGATTTTGTCGATCAACACCGAGGGTGGCTGCGGCATGTCGCTCAGCGAGACCCTGCCGACGGCATGATCGACCCATTCATTATGGCGATGGCTGGCAACCGTGATCCGGTAATCAGAGTCCAGATGATCGACCGTAATACGGACCCGCTGCCGGTACTTAACATCCAACGGCGACACAAAGACCAGATCCTCGATCATGAAGGTTCCGGGGCTGTCGTGGACTGCGTTCAGCGCCGCCCGCGCGATCTCCAGAAAACCGGTACCGGGCAGCAGGGCGCTGCCGTCGCTCAAGCGGTGTTCATCCAACACCCACAGGCCGGTTTCGTCATAATCGGCCACAAAAACGCTGCGTGTACTATCGGCGGATACCCGGCGGCCCAGCAGCGGATGACCGGTCTCCTCGCCTTGGTCCAGATCATAATCTTCGTCCGCCCGTGACTGAAAGACTGCGGCCATGCCGACACTCTGCCAGACGCCCCAATCCAGCGCGAGGGTGAACGGCCCTCCACTGGATCGCTGGAACTGCGCGAAGGCATCCATGAAGGCGTTGGCCGCCGCGTAATCGACCTGCCCGGCCAGGCCCAGAATGGCACTGGTGGACGAAAAGAGCAGCATGAAATCCGGCGGCTCGTCGGATAGCACTTCGTTCAAGACCAGGGTGCCGCGCACTTTGGGCAGGAGGACCTGCTCGGCAGTGCTGCGTGTCTTCTCCATGATGAGGCCATCGCTGATGACACCCGCCGCATGAAAGACGCCGTTGATCCGGCCAAACTGCACCCTGGCTGTCTCGATCACGGCCTGCATTTGTCCCTGGTCGTTGACATCCGCTGCCAGCACCAGCACTTCCGCGCCCAAGTCCCGCAGCGCCCGCACCTGAATGATTTTGCGGCTGGTCGAATTCTCGTCATCGTGCGAGAGCAGCCAGCTTTTCCACTGGCTTTCATCGGGCAACCCGTGACGACTGGTCAGAATCAGGCGAGCCTGAAGGCTGCTTGCCAGGTGCCCGGCAATCTCCATGCCGATGCCGCCCAGCCCGCCGGTAATCAGGTAGACGCCCTGCTCGCGCAGAAGGGTCTCGCGCCGCTGAGGAACCACCGGGTTAAAGGACTGTACCCAACGATGTCCCTCGCGGTAAGCGACCACCGCATCGCCGGATGCAGCGCTGCATTCCGCCAGAATCTCAGAAACGAGGCTCGCGCCCTGGTCCAGACGCAGGTCAATCGTCTGGCAGCGCAGGTCGATCAACTCTCTGGGGATCACCCGCGCTGGTCCCATCAGGAGCGCCTGCTCCGGGTAGCGCAGGCCCTCGCCCAGCACATCCTGCATTCCATCGGTCACATAAAACAGGTGAACCGGCTGCGGCAGCACCTGGCTGCTCAGCGCCTGGGCAAAATACAACGGGCTGTAGAAGACATCGTCCATCACCCGGTCCAGCAGGCTGAGCCGGACCTCCGTGCTGCGCCTACCCATCATCGCCCCAGAGGTAAATGACCCGCTGCGGCAGCGCGTCATTGGCGACAAGATCGTCGATCAGCTCCGTGAAGGCTGTCGGATCGCCCGGATTGAGGTCATACTGCCCATGACGGTCCTTGTGATAATGTGCGCTCTTTTGCACGCTTATCACCTCATGCCCCGCCTGAATCAGCGCACGCCGCAGCCGCTTCCCCAGGCCAGCTTCATCCATGAAAATCAGCCAGCGCTGCGAGGCCAGCTCCACAGCTTCCAGCGGTCGCGCTTCCCAACTGGGACGATAGAACCAGTTATCGAGCTTCTTCTGTTTTTCGAGGGCGGCCTGTGTGCCATAGCTGGTCTGGCCGGGTTCGATCCAGTAGCGCTGGTGATCGAAGGCGTAAGTCGGCAGCGGGACCCGGCGGCGCGTTTCAGCAGCGTAGAATCCGTCCCAATCGACCGGCTGACCGGCAATCCAGAGCCTGCCCAGCGTGGTGAGCATGTACTGAAGATCGGACACCTGATCGCGCGGGTGACGCAGCGAGGCTAAAGCCACCTGACTGCCGCCCTGCATCCGGGCCAGCGAACTCAGGCTCGTGCCCGGCCCCACTTCCAGCAGCAGATACGAACCGCTGCGGTCATGCAAAGTGCGCACACCCGCTGCAAACTGCACCGTCTGGCGCAGATGCCTGACCCAATAGTGCGGGTCGGTCGCTTCCTCCGGCCTGATCCAATCGCCGGTCACGTTGCTGACATAAGGCATCGTAGGCGCGTGGAATTGAACCTGCTTCACACCCTCGTAGAAACGGTCCAGGATCGGTTCGAGCATGGCGGAATGCGCCGCGACCGCGATGTGCAGCCGCCGGGTCTCGACCTCCTGGCCTTCCAGATGGGCTTGCAGGGCTTCAATAGCGGCCACCTCGCCCGCGATTACGCTGAGTTCCGGCGCGTTGAGAGCCGCAATCGAAAGCTGACCGTTCAGCAGGTTGGGCAGCGCCTCTTCCGGCAGCGGAACGCTCAGCATGGCCCCGGCGGGCAGAGTCTCGAAAAGCTGGCCGCGCAGAGTCACCAGCCGCAGCGCATCGGCCAGGGAGAAGACCCCGGCCAGACAGGCCGCCGTGTACTCGCCCATACTGTGGCCGATCATCGCGGCAGGCGTCACGCCCCAGGAGAGCCACAACTGCGCCAGCGCATACTCCATCGTGAAGAGCGCAGGCAGCGCGGCAGCAGTGTGCTCAAGCTGCGCGCCGACCACGTCCAGGTCCGCATCCGGGCCGGGGAACATCAGGCTTTTCAGGTCCAGCGGCAGATAATCCGCCAGCAGGTTCAGGCACTCGTCTACCGCATCGCGGAAGACCGGCTCCTGCTCGTAAAGATCGCGGCCCATATTGGGGTACTGCGCGCCGCCGCCAGGGAACATGAAGACCGTCCCCGACTGCTGGCCTTCCACTTTCCCAGCATAGACCCGCTTGCGGTCCATCGAGTCCAGCGCCGTGACCGCATCGGCATGGTCCTGCGCTACCAGAATGCGCCGCATGGCGAAGGGCTGCCGTCCGACCTGTAAGGTATAGGCCGCATCCGCCAGATCCGTCTCCGGGTGCTGGCGCAGGTGCTCGGCCAGCCTGGCCGTCGCGTTGTCGAGCGCGGTCTGTGTGCGCGCTGAGAGCATCATCAACTGCCAGGGCCGCGACTCGCTGCCAGGGTCCTGCGCTGGCGCTTCTTCCAACACCAGATGCGCATTCGTGCCACCGACTCCCAGCGAACTCAGCCCGGCACGGCGCGGCATATCGCCCGTGTCCCAGGATTTCAGGCTGGCGTTGACGTAGAATGGACTGTGTTCGAAATCAATGGCCGGATTGGCCTGTTCATAATGCAGGCTGGGCGGCAGTTCGCCATGCTTCAGCGCCTGCACGACTTTGATCAGACCCGCCGCCCCGGATGCAGTATCCAGGTGGCCGATGTTGCTCTTGACCGACCCCAGGCCGCAAAAACCGCGCTCGCTGCTGTTGAAAGCCTGAATAAGCGCCGCCACTTCAATCGGGTCGCCCAACTGGGTACCGGTGCCGTGCGCCTCGACATAGGTCACGGATTCCGGCTCGACATCCGCCACCGCCAGCGCCTCCGCAATGACCGCCGCCTGGCCGTCCACGCTGGGCGCGAAATAATTGACCTTGCCGGAGCCATCGTTGTTGACCGCTGAGCCTCGGATGACGGCGTGAACGGTATCGCCATCAGCCAGCGCGTCTTCCAGGCGTTTGAGGACCACCACCCCGGCCCCACTGCCAAAGACCGTGCCCTTCGAGGCAGCGTCAAAGCTGCGGCAGTGTCCATCAGGCGAGAGAATTTCGTCTTCGCGGTAGAGATAGCCCTGGCGATGCGGCAGTTCGAAGGTCACGCCCCCGGCCAGCGCCATGTCACACTCGCCGTCGATCAAGGCCTGCCCGGCCAAATGCACCGCCACCAGCGAGGTTGAACAGGCCGTCTGCACGTTGACGCTCGGCCCTTTCAGGTTCAGCAGGTAGGAGACGCGGGTCGTCAGGAAATCCTTGTCGTTGCCTGTGTGCCGCACCAGGAAGAGGCCCATGTCTTCCATCAACTGCGGGTTGGTCAGCAGGTTATAGGGCATATAGGCGTTGTGGCCGGAGCCACCGTACATGCCAATCGAGCCATCAAAGCGGGTCGGGTCATAGCCTGCGTGTTCCAGCGCTTCCCAGGCGACTTCGAGGAAATGGCGGTGCTGCGGGTCCATGATGGCGGCTTCGCGCGGGCTAAAGCCAAAGAAACCCGCGTCGAACATCTCCATCTCGTCCAGCGGTGCGCCCGCTTTCACATAGTTGGGGTTATGGAGCAGCGCCTCGCTCACGCCCGCCGCGCGCAGGTCCTCATCGCTGTACGGCTGGATCGATTCGATCCCCTGACGCAAATTCTGCCAGAACTCGTCTACATTGTGGGCACCGGGAAAACGACCCGCCATCCCCACAATGGCGATCTCTGTACCCGTATATTGAGCCATATACCCTCTAGTTTCGTTGACGGCGTTCGCGGCGCATCGCGGCCCGGCGTTCTGCGCGGCTTAGTGCTTCGTTTTCTACGCCTCCGTTCTGACCGGATTCGCTCAGATGCGCGGCCAAACTGCGGATCGTCGGGAAACGGAAGATGTCGGTGATGGGTAAGGTCTGGTCGAAGGCATCGCAGATTTGCCGATGCAGACGCACGGCCAGCAGCGAGTGTCCGCCAATGTCGAAGAAGTTGTCATCAACGCCGACATCAGCCAGGTTGAGCATGTCGCGCCAGATGGCGGCGATGCGCCCTTCGACCTCATTGCTGGGCGGCGCATAGCTTTGCGGGCTGCTGCGCAGCACCTGTTCAGGCGCAGGCAGCGCCTTACGATCCACCTTCTTATTCGGCGTCAGCGGGAAGGCCTCCAGGCTGACGATCTGCGAGGGCAGCATGAACTCCGGCAGTTGGCTGTGGAGATGCGCTCGCAGTGCCTGCGGATCGACCGTTTCGCCCGGCAGCGGAATCACGTAGGCCACCAGACGTTTATCACCGGGGTTGTCTTCGCGTGCGATGACCACCGCCTGACTCAGGGCCGGATGCGCGCTCAGCAGCACCTCGATCTCGCCCAGTTCGATGCGGTAGCCGCGAATCTTGACCTGCTGGTCAATGCGCCCCAGAAACTCCAGGCGGCCATCCGGCAGATAGCGCACCAGATCGCCGGTACGGTACATGCGCCCTTCCCCGGCAAAGGGATTCGGCAGGAAGCGCTCCGCCGTCAATTCAGGGCGGCCCAGATAGCCGCGCACGACGCCCTCACCGCCGATGAACAACTCGCCCGGCACGCCAACCGGCACCGGCTGAAGCTGCCGGTCCAGGACGTAGAGCGTGGTGTTGGCAATCGGACGGCCAATCGAGATGCTGCCCGTGTCGCCGTTCAGGCAGTGCGTTGAGGACCAGATGGTCGTCTCGGTCGGGCCGTACATATTCTGGATCGACGCATGAGTCACACTGCGCAGCGAGTCCGCCAGCGTCACCGGGAAGGCCTCGCCGCCGATCATCAACTGTTCGATGTGACCCAGGGCGGCCCGGCTGGCATCGTGTTCCAGCAGCATCTGCGCCATCGAAGGCGTACACTGCATGTGCGTCACCTGATGCCGGGTGACCTGGGTAGCGAAGCTGTGATCGTCTTGCGGGCGGTTCGCCAGTTCACGCACGCGGTTGAGCGGCTCCAACTGAGCTAGAATCTGCTCCGAATCGACGCCGTAGTCGATCAGGCAGGCGATTTCATCCACACCCGCGCCCTTCACCCGGTCCACCAGCGCCAGACAGGTCTCCGGCGAGCCGAACAGACCGCTGGTCTCGAAGTAGCGCTCGAAGGCGTGATCCAGCAGCGCGGCCATGTCCTCCTCGGTCAGGTCTTCCGAGTCGAAGATCTCCAGCGGACTCTTGCCGGTCTGCTCGGCTTTCTGTTTGAAGGTCGGGAAAGACCAGGCCGCCAGACGAATCAGGTTAACCGCACTTTGCAGGTAGGCTTTCATCGGCTTGCGCACGATTTCGCGCACGGTGTCGTCATCCTCGCCGACGAAGGTGTGCAGCATCAGCGTCACGTGGCCCTCGCCAGCGTGTCCGGCTTCGTGGTAGGCCTGGCGATAGATGCCGATTTTCTCGGCCAGTTCGTCCACGCTCTGCCCCAGCAGATGCGTCAGCAGGTTGAAGCCGTTGGCCCCGGCCTCGCGGAAGGTCTCCGGGTTGCCTGCCGCCGTCACCCAGACCGGCAGTTCGGCCTGCACGGGATGCGGCAGCGTTTGCACCTTGACGTCATCGCCGTTGTCCCCGGTAAAGATCAGGGTCTCGCCGCGCCACAGCCGCTTGACTGTCTCAATATTGCGGAACATGATCGCCTTGCGGTCAGCATAATTGCCGGGCATCAGCACGAAATCGTTGGGCTGCCAGCCAGAGGCAAAGGAGATGCCCACCCGGCCCCCGGACAGGTTATCGACCAAGGCCCATTCTTCCGCCACGCGGATCGGGCTGTGCAGCGGCAGCACGACGCTCCCGGCCAGGATCTTGACGCGCTCCGTCACCATCGCCAGGGCGGCGCTGGCAACCGAGGGATTTGGATAGAGACCGCCGAAAGCGTGGAAATGGCGCTCCGGGGTCCAGACGGCGTAGAAACCGTGTGTATCAGCAAATTTCGCGCCTTCGATCAGCATTTTGTACTTGTCGTCGGCGTGTTCGCCTTCGTCGCTGGCGAAATAATACAGGCTGAAATCAATCGGCTGCGCGGCATGAGCCGGGGGAGCGGCGTTATGCACCGCATCCGCATAGAGGACCACCTCGAAACCGCGCGCCAGCGTCCAGAAGAGTTCCAGCGCCGAAATGTCAAAAGACAGGCTCGTGACCGCCAGCCAGGTGCCAGGCGGATCGTGCGGAACGCGCTCGTCCATGCCCGCGAAAAAGTTGACCACGTTATGATGCTCAACCATTACGCCTTTGGGCCTGCCGGTGGAGCCAGAAGTATAGATAATGTAGCTCAGATTGCTGGGCTGGACGCCGCTGTCGAAATCGCGCTCCGGCTGCTGCGCGATACTCGGCCAATCGCTGTCAATGCAGACCACCTGAGCATGATGCGCGGGCAGTTTGTCCACCAGATGCTGCTGAGTCAGCAGCAGAGGCACCTGGGCATCGGCGATCATGTAGGCCAGCCGTTCCGCCGGGTAGGTCGGATCCAGCGGGACATAGGCGGACCCGGCTTTCAGGATGCCGTAGAGACCGACGATGAGATCCAGCGAGCGGTCAGCATACAGCCCGACCGGGACATCCGGCCCGGCCCCCATCTGGCTCAGGTGCCAGGCAAGTTGATTGGCGCGCTGGTCCAGTTCGGCATAGGTGAGACGCTGATTTTCGAAACGAACGGCGACGCGGTCCGGTGTCAGGGCGGCCTGCCGCTCAAACTGCTGGTGAATGCACTCGTCTCGCGGATAGTCGCGGCGGGTGTCGTTCCATTCTTCAAAGAGCAAGCGGCGGTCCGCATCGCTCAGCAGCGAGATCGCGCCCAGCGGGGCATCCTTTGCGGCAGCAAGCTGCTCGATAAAGTTGCTGAAGCCGCGTTCGATCTCTTCGTTCTGGTGAACCAGCAGCGCGGAGTCCGGCGTCAGCAGCAGGGCCAGTTCGCTGTCGAGCGGCGGCGTATAGGCACTGGCCGAATCGGCATAATCGACCACAACCGGATAAGTGACGGTCCCGGCGCTGCGCAGCGCCTTCAGTTCAGGATAGCGGGCGATGACATCGCGGCTGTAGGTTCCCCGCTGGCGGGTCCGGGCGATTTGCTCCAGCACCGAAACCAGCGCACTGCGGACGGGCGTCTCCGGCTCCAGATTAATCCGAAGCGGTACATAAGGCGCATACAGCGCACCGAATAAACCGGCCTCTGGCTGAACGCGCCAGCCGAGATCGAAACGGTAGGTCCCGGTCCCGCGCGCCAGATACAGCGCGAAGACGGCCAGCAGCAGATCGTCCGGCCCGGCTTCAGCTTCCAGCAAGGGCACGTTCGCCAGGGAGGTCTGCTCAAAACCGTCCTGCTGCGAAGGATAAGGCGCGGCAATCGGGTCCAGGCTCGCCAGGCGGCGCTGCCAGAAGGTTTCGCTGCGCACGACCTCCTGATGCCGACCCGTCAGGGCCTCTGCGGTCGCATCATCCAGGTCCTCTAATAAGGTTCCGGCCTCTACGCCAGAGGTCTCCAGTACCTCAGCCAGCGGGATCGTCTCGCCTTCCAGCGATTGAAGCGCGCGAATCATCAGGTCTGTCGTCTGCGTCGCCACCCGGATCCCGGTATCATCTGCGGTGATGACCGTGCCAGGCTGAGCCGTGCTGGAATCTGGCAGGGCTTCAATGTGCGCCGCCGCCAGGATCTCCGGGCCGATTTGCAGCTTGGGCAGGCCCAGCGGATTCTCATAGTTGCCGAAATCCAGCGCGTGTACCAGCGCCATGATCTCCTCGGCTGGCCGATTCCAGGCGATCACCTGGGCCGCCGGGGGCCGGTCATAGCGGCCAAAATAGCGCTGCTTTTCCAGCGCCTGAACCTGCGGCTGTACCCGCTCGTTGAGGATCTCATCCAGCAGTTCGCCGAAGGAATCGAGGCCGTTGCTGTAGCATTTGGCGTTGAGGGTAAAGGCGGTCTCATCGGGGGCAATGGGGAACAGACGCTGCTTGAGAATCGCGCCTTCGTCCACCTGCTCGCGCATCTCGTGCCATGTGACACCGTGCATCGCTTCGCGGTTGAGCAGTGCCCAGGAGGTCGCGTACAAGCCCGCATAATCCGGCAGCGGCCCATCGTGGAAGTTGATCGCGCCCCGGCTCGCCAGCGCCAGTACATCTGGCGGGATGATCGTCAAGTTGGCGATGCTAAACAGATAATCTACATGAAGGCCTTGCAAGCGTACGGCGAGGTCCGCCCCCGGCGCGATCAGGCGGACTTGCTGGGTCCGTGCCCAATCGACAATCGCCGGATTAGCGGCCACGATGGCTTGAATACCAAAGCCCCGGTCCAACAGAAGGTCTGCGCAGCGAATAAGCAGCGTGCCTTCACCGACCAGAACACACTGCCAGGTTTGTGTACCATCCATCTGATTCAATTTAGCCCTGACCTGTTGTCTATAATACTGAAGCGTTATAGCACTGCCACCTTAACATAGCCTAACGCTATAATTGCCGGAATGCGGGTCAAAACCTCAAGTCTTCAGGATAAATTCACAGTCGCCCTGGCGCTACGGTATAATGAGCACGATTGATGCGAGATTGAGGTGGCAAGCCGTGACGACACTGAGCCGATGTGCCTGGGCGGGCGAGGATCCGCTCTACATTGCGTATCACGATACCGAATGGGGCGTGCCCCTGCATGATGACCAGCGCCTCTTTGAGTTCCTGGTGCTGGAAGGGGCGCAGGCCGGGCTGAGTTGGATCACTATCCTGCGCAAGCGTGAAGCCTACCGCGCCGCCTTCGACCAGTTCGACCCGGAAAAAGTAGCCCGCTACGACGAAGACAAGGATCGCCGCCCTGCTGGCGAACCCTGGCATCGTCCGCAACCGCGCCAAAGTGCGCTCCGCTGTGCAGAATGCGCAGGCATACCTGCGGGTGCAGGACGAGTTCGGCAGCTTCGACCGCTATATCTGGCAGTTCGTCGATGGCGCGCCGATCATCAACCGCTTCGAACGGATGCAGGACATCCCCGCCGAAACCGCCGAGTCGCGTGCCATGAGCAAAGATCTGAAGAAACGCGGCTTCAATTTCGTCGGCCCGACCATCTGCTACGCCCACATGCAGGCCTGCGGCATGGTCAATGACCACGTCCTGGACTGCTTTCGTCACGTGCAACTTGCCCATTGAAGTGCCAAAGATCATAGGCATTTTGTGGCAAATGATAGCCCCCTATACCCCGTTGGGTATTAGACTTAACATAGGCTATATTCAAACGAGGATTTATGATGCCAACTGCTAAACTTGTCTTTAAGGATCAGGAATACGAATTCCCGGTGGTGGAGGGGAGCGAAGGTGAACTCGGCATTGATTTCACCAAACTGCGCGCCCAGACCGGGGCCATCAGCCTTGATCCCGGTTACGGCAACACCGGGTCCTGCCTGAGCGAGATCACCTTTATCAACGGCGAGGCGGGAATCCTGCGCTACCGGGGCTACCCGATTGAACAACTCGCCGCGCAGTCCAGTTTTCTCGAAGTCGCCTACCTGGCTATCTACGGCAAGCTGCCCAGCGCGGCTGAATTCGCCGACTTCCAGCACCAACTGACGCATCACACGCTGCTCCACGAGGACATGAAAAAATTCTTTGAGGGCTATCCTCCAGCGGCGCATCCGATGGCGATCATGTCGGCGATGGCCGTATCGCTTTCAGCGTACTACCCGGAACTGATGAACCCGGAGATGATCGACCTGAATATTATCCGGTTGCTGGCGAAGTTTAAGACCCTCGCGGCCTTTGCTTACAAGAAGTCCATCGGACAGCCTTACATTTACCCGCGCAACGATCTGAATTACATCGAAGATTTCCTGCACATGATGTTCGCGGTCCCTGCTGAACCCTACGAGGTGCCAGAGGTATTGAGCCGCGCGCTGGACCTGCTGCTGATTCTGCACGTCGATCACGAACAGAATTGCAGCACCTCAACCGTGCGCATGGTGGGCAGCAGCCAGGCCAATCTCTTCGCTTCGGTTTCCGCAGGTGTCGCGGCGCTGTGGGGGCCGCTGCACGGTGGCGCGAACCAGGCTGTCATCGACATGCTTCAGATGATCCAAAACGACGGCGGTAACTACAAGAAATACGTCGATATGGCGAAAGACCGCAACTCCGGCTTCCGGCTGATGGGCTTCGGCCACCGCGTCTACAAGAACTTTGACCCGCGCGCGACGGATTCTCAAATCGGCGGCAGACGACGTGCTGGAAGCGCTGGGGCAGCATGACCCGCTGCTGGGCATCGCCAAGAACCTTGAAGAAGTTGCCCTCAGCGATGACTATTTCATCGAGCGCAAGCTCTACCCCAACGTCGATTTCTACAGCGGCATCATCTACCGGGCGATGGGCATCCCCACCGAGATGTTCACCGTGATGTTCGCGCTGGGCCGTCTGCCGGGCTGGATCGCGCAGTGGAAAGAGATGCGCGATGATCCGCATGGGCGCATCAGCCGCCCACGCCAGATCTACACCGGTGCCAATCAACGCGATTACGTGCCGATGGATCAGCGCTAAGCGCAGCGGAAATGAATACCCTGGAGGCTTGCTTCGCAATCTCCGAAGCGGCCTCCAGATACTCCTGATTAATTGGACTCCAGCGACTGCCAGATTTCCCAGAGATTGCCTTCGGGGTCCGCAAAGTAAGCCGTGCGCCGTCCCCAATCCTGGTCTTTAGGCGCTTTGATAAAGCTGATCCCCTTCCCCATGAGCGACTGATAGGCCGCGTCCACATCTTCGAAACCGGCGCAGAGCAGGACATTATGCCCCGCCCGCGAGACGGCCTCTTCTGTAATCATTTGCGCGGCGGAGGTCCGCTTTAAGAGCAGGAAATCCTGGCTGCCCAAACGGAAACCGATTGAAACGTCATCGGTGAAGGTGACTTCAAGCCCCACCAAATCACGATAGAACCTTGTACACTGCTCCAGATTATCGACAAACACCACAATCGCATCAAGTTTGGGAAGCATGATCCACCTGTCCTCTTGTGTCTACCCAACCCGATTAGATTCTATCAAACATCAAATTAGAACGCAAGTTCTAGTGGTCAGCCACAATGATAGATAAAGATAATGATATACTTCGGAAAACGGAGTATATCATGCCCAAGAAAGAACATGTCATCGAGTTGAGCCAGACAGATCGACTGGAATTGGAAGCCATCGTGAGAAGCGGTCAACATAAAGCCCGAAGCATGCGCCGAGCGCAAACGCTGTTGTGGAGCGATGCGGGAAAGACCGATGGCGAGATTGCGGCATTGCATGGGGTCACACCGTTGACGGTTGCCAGAACGCGCCAAAGGTGGGTTGAAGGACACACTTTGGAGGATCAAGCGCGTCGTGGGCGAGAGAAGAAGTTGGATGGGAAGCAAGAGGCGTTTCTGGTCGCCCTGGCCTGTAGTGAGGCACCGGGCGAACGCGAAACCTGGACGATGCAACTCTTGGCAGATCGCCTGGTGGAACTGCATGTGATCGATGAACCGATTTCAGACGAAACCGTTCGTCGAACGCTGAAAAAAATGAACTCAAGCCCTGGCGGAAAGCCCAATGGTGCATAGCCACTGTGGGCAGTGATTTCGTGTGGCGCATGGAGGATGTGTTGGACGTATATGCTTTGCCTTATGACCCCCGCTTCCCTCAGGTGTGTTTCGATGAACGCCCGGTGCAATTGTTGGCTGACATCGTGGCTGCCTTGCCGCTGCAACCGGGGCAAGCCCGCCGCTACGATTATGAGTATAAACGTAAAGGCACGGCCAATTTGTTTGTCATGTGTCAACCCCTGACCGGTTGGCGAACGGTGAAAGCCACTGCCCATCGAAAGAAAATCGACTTCGCCATTTGTATGCGCGACCTGGTGGATATTCACTTTCCTGAGGCCCAACAGATTCGTCTGGTGCTGGACAATCTTAATACCCATAGCCCGGCGGCTCTCTATGACGCTTTTCCGCCCGACGAAGCCCGGCGCATTTTGCGTAAGCTGGACTTTCATTACACGCCTAAGCACGGTTCCTGGCTCAACATGGCGGAAATTGAAATCGCCATTCTCTCTCGCCAATGCCTCAAACAGCGTATTGCAACTTTGGACCAGTTACAGCGTGTCGTGCAGTGGTGGTCCTCGCAGCGTAATGCTCTCCAGGCGAAGATCAACTGGTGTTTCGATGTCTCTAACGCACGTACCAAACTCGCACGCTTGTATCCATCTTTAGATACTATTGTGGCCCTACACTAGTGTGCATCGTAACAAAAAGGAGGGTCCGGGACCCTCCCCTACGGCAATGCAATTTTGACACGCGCTCAGGCGTGGACGGCTTCGAATTGCGGCAGATACTCGCGATTGTACTCAAACATCTGATCGACCATCTGGCGAATCTCGTCGAGTGATAGCACGGCAGCGGTCAGCGGATCGTTGGCAATCGCCTGGAAGACCATCCGACGGTCCCCGGTCAGCGCCGCTTCGACGGCCATCTCCTCGACCTGGGAGGTCAGGTTGGTCAGGATGGCGCACTGCGGCGGCAGGCTGCCGACATAGACCGGGCTGAGGCCCTTCTTGCTGGCCCAGATCGGCACCTCGACGCAGGCATTGGCCGGGAGATTGGTGATGAGGCCGGTGTTGGGCACGTTGCCGTTGAACTCAAAGGGTTCATCGCCCATCAGCGCGTTAATAATGTAGGCGGCGAATTCGTGGCCGCGTTCCAGTGAGATCGGCTTTTCCTCCTGCCAGGTCGCCTGACGTTCCAGGTTATGCTTCACGATGTAGGCGTACTCGCCGGGGTTCCAGCCGGTGCCGTGCGTGCAGTATTTCTCGATGAGGTCCGGGCGCTTGCGGAACCACCAGTTGTACTCGGAGTTGTGCCCGCTGGATTCGGTCACGTAGTAATCCAGGTTGAGGAACATCTCATTGCGCACGATCTCTTCGTTGTAAACTTCGGGCCGCTCGCTGACCGCCTTGCGCAGCAGCGGGTAGGCATCCTCGCCGTTCCATTCATAGTTAAGGTACCAGGCCATGTGATTGATCCCGGCGCAGGTGTAGGTGATCTCCGACATCGGCGCGCCGATCCACCCGGCCAGCATTTCAGCGGTCCCCTGCACACTGTGGCACAGGCCGACCATCTTAACCGAAGTTTCGTGGGTCAGCGCGCGGCAGAGCATCGCCATCGGATTGGTGTAATTCAGCAGGGTCGCATCCGGGCAGTAGCGCTCGATGTCATGCACAATGTCGAGCATGATCGGCAGGCTGCGCATGAAACGGAAGATGCCCGCCGGGCCACGGCTGTCGCCGATGTTGATGTCCACGCCGTACTGCTTGGGAATCTCCACGTCATGGCGGAAAATCTCGACGCCGTGCGTGTTCACCGTAATGATGACGATGTCAGCCCCTTGGAGCGCCTCAGCACGATTCGTCGTCGCTTCGACCTTCGCCGGGTAATGTCCGCGATCCACCGTGCTCTGGACCACCTTGCGGGCGACTTCCAGCCGCTCGGCGTTGATGTCTACCAGGGCCAGGGTGGCATCTTCAAGCAGGGGAAAAGTGAGGATGTCGCGCGTCAGGTTGCGCGTGAAGACGGTGCTGCCAGCACCAATAAAAGCGATCTTGGTCATAAGGCTCTCCCAAAGCATAATTCAGGCCAATGCGCCGCTGTGAACAGCGACCGTGTGACTATACACCCAGGGTTCTGAGAAGCCAATGACCAGCGAGCAGTCCACCTCACCATATGCGGCGGGTGATGAACCAGCGATGCCCGTAAGGACAGCGCATAATGGTATTGCGAATCATGTTGTCCGCGTCAGTCAGAGGACGGATCACGGTCATCCCGGCCTTGATAGCCCGCTCCACTAAGGATTCGATCTCCGCATCGGTGGCGAGATAGATATTGATGGCAACCGGACTTCCACCGTAGTGTGCCGGGCCGTAAACCTCGATCTCCGGGAACTCATCGGAGAGCATCAGGCGCGAGTCGCCGATCTGCAAGGCCGCGAATCCGATCCGGCCATCGTCCTCGACGATCCGTTCAATCTCGGTGGCTCCGAAGGCCCGGCTGTAGAAATCAATGGCGCTGGCCGCGTCTTTGCAGGTCAGGTAGGGAATCAGCGTGTGAATATTGTCCGGTTGGGCAGTCATTATTCGTCCCTCGATAGTGCCCAGGCATCGGCCCAGCTTTCGGGAATAGGCAGATTGAGGGCGAAGATAAAGTTAATCAACTGGCCGTGATGATGCGATTCGTGTTCGACCAGGCGCAGATACTGGCTGAGCGGCGTGCTGCCGTCGTCAAAGCGATGCAGCGGATCGCGCTGGCGCAGCACCGCGAAGAGCGCCTCATCCGACTGTTGAAGATGCGCGCGTAATTGGTCCAGGTCCGGCTCATCCAGCGAGCAGGCCCAGCCCTGCCAGGACCCGGCGGCCATCCGGCGCGTAAAGCTCTCGGTCGTGCCCAACATGCACCAGAATTGATTGTACAGCGTGGCCGATTCGGGGAAGGGTAAACGCCGGGGCAGATCCTCCGGCGCGATGAGGTCAATCAGGTCATAGGTCCGCCCGCGCAGATCCTGCCAGTGGACGATCAGTTCATCTGCCAGCACAAGTTCACTCCTCTCGAAGGGATGCCGCCGCCGAGGGAGAGTTCGGCGGCAGCATTCGGGAAATTAGCGCGGACAGCGCCAGGTCTCGCCGCGATCCGCCGACAGAACAAGGGTCCCAGACACCGAAAAAAGGTCGAGATTCCTGGTAAAATGATCTCAGACCTAACGGAACTCCTGTCTATAAAATAGAACATATGTTTCGTTTTGTCAAGACATCATCGCACAGCGATAGTATGGCACAAAAAAGGAGTTAGAAAAATGTCACAGGAACCGCTGCGGCTGGCATTCGTCGGCACAGGCCGCCGACAGATTTATCTCTACGAGAAACTCGTCCGGGCCATGCCGGAGGTTGAAGCGGTTGGCCTGTGGGGCCGCAGCGAAGACTCCGCCCGGCGCATGGGTGAGCAGATGGGCCTGCCCTGGTACACCGACCTGAACAAACTCGTCCGCCAGACCGGCGCGCAGATCGGCATCGTCTCAGTAGCCTACAATGCCAACGGCGAAGTCGGGCTGATGGCGGTTGAGGCCGGGCTGCACGTGCTGCTAGAGACGCCCATCGCCCACAAACTCAGCGAGGCCGACGCCATCATCGAAGCGGCCCGGCAGCGGCAGGTCAAGGTCGAGATGGCCGAGCAGTTCCACCGCCGCCCGCAGGAAGCGCTCAAGCTCAAACTGCTGGAAAGCGGCCTCTTCGGCGAGGTCCACAGTTCCTTCAGCGACTTCGCCGGGCACGGCTATCACGGCATGAGCGTCATGCGCAGCTACCTGGGTTTTGACGCCCAACCGTTGCGTGTGAGCGGCATGGTCGGGCATTTTCCACTGACAGCGCATTATGCTTATGGCCGCGATGCCTACGACCCGCGCGACGAGACTCAGGAACACGCTATGGTCGAATTTGCCGGTGGGCAGATCGGTATCTTTCACTGGACCAACGTCGCCTACGATTCGGCCCTGCGCTGGTGGCGCAGCAGCCGTTTCCTGGCCGAGCGCGGCATGGGAATCAGCGACCGGCGTGGGCTTCGAGGTCGATGAGCAGCTCAGCCTGCTGGCTCCGGGTGGCGAAGCACCGCAGTTTATCCATGTCGAACGGCGCTATGAGCGAGTCGATGGCGGCGCTCTGGTGGCGGTCATCGCCCACACCGGTGACGCGAACATGCCGATTGTGCGCTGGGATAACCCCTTCGCCGCGCTGGCGCAGTGGCACGACGACGAGATCGGCGTGGCGGGCTGCATCAAGAGTCTGGTGGATGCCGTGCGCAGCGATACCCAGCCAAGCTATGGCCCGCTGCAAGGACGGCTCGACCAGGAGTTGATTACCGCCCTGCGCCAATCCGCCACTGACGGGGGCCGCCCGGTCGAGCTTCCCCTGGACCCGGCCCAGCAAACGGCATAGCTTCGCCGATAGGTCGCTGAAAGTAACGGACATAAGCTTCTAAGGGGGCGAGAGATTATGCACTTCCTGGCCTATGGCATTTATCTATTCTACATCCTCTGGGGATTCGTGGCGCTGTTTGAAGCATGGAAGATTTTCCGTACTGGGGTTCACTCCTATCGTTACAGACAGTGGATCTTTTCACGCTCCGAAATAAGAATGGAAACAGGCAAACACACTATTCCCAATGGTGTAGCATATCTTGCGACAGGGATTATTTTCCTGGTCGCCAGTTTTCACATGATCCTGGTGCAAGATGACAATTGGTTTGGCTTCGGGCTTGCAACGGGGATCATTGCCATCATTTTACTTATCTCAGGTTATTTCCTATCCAGAATAATGTATAAATACACAGACACGCCCAATTGTTGATCCAACAAAGCTGTCAGGCGGTCTGTTTCTAACTGAACCCACATAGAAAGGCTTACGAAGTCCGCAGCGGCCCGAACCAGAACTGCAATACCGGCAGATCGCGCAGCAGGGCCTCAGTGAGCGGCTGCGCATCGTCTGGCACAGTGACTGGTGCGATGGCTTCGGCGTGCTCAAAATCGAGCGCCAGTTCAAAAGTGGCGGGCAGCCATTCGTGCATATCGTAGCCGCCCAGCCCGGACTCGATCATGACCGTGAGGTCTTCCAGGCCCTGGTAATGCACACTGCGCGCCTGATGCGTCGCCGGGTCCACGTCAAGCGAGACCAGCGTCAGCGGATTGGGATAGAGATCAGCCATTGTAACAGCTAAATCGTCCAGGTCTTGGTCGGTAATCGGCTCATTGCGACCATGACGCTGCCAGTAGGCCAGCAGCCGCTGGCGCAGCAACGTCTGGAAATCCCGCTGGGCGTACATCGCAGCGAAATCGACCTGGGTATCGAAGACATCGCCATGCCGAGTGACCCTCACAAACTGGTCCAGCACCGCCGGGCTGAAGGTCGCCTGCAACTGCTCCAGATCCTCGCCGGTCACGGCATTCTCGACACTGCCGGGGGTCATGCTCGCCGGAGTCTCGGTAACAAACCAGCCTGGCATCTGTTGTTTCAGGTCCAGGCTGATCCAGCCGTGCAGATCCGCGCTGGCGGGTTCCAGGGAGTCCAGATCAAGGTACAGTACACCGTCAATCAGGCGCAGATCCACCGAATCCAGCGCCATTTCAGCAGGCAGTTCAGCCGCCAGACCCCCATAATCGACCGCCAGTGTCACCTCAGCCTGCACATCCGCCAATGCCAGATGCGGACGCCCGGAAGTCAGCGCCAGAGTGGTGATCCGCCCCTGCGCAGAAAACTCCGCGTTCGTACCCTCACCGAGGTTGAAGGCGAAGCGGTTCAGCGTGGCGGCGTGCATCTCCAGCAGCGACTGCTGGCCGTCACGCAGCAGCGCGCAATCGACCGCGGCTAACTGGCCGCAGTAGGGGGTATCCTGTGCCGCCAGCGGCATCGCCAGCAGCAAGCAGAGTCCAATTCCCAGCATCATCCGGCGCATGGTTCGTCCCTCGCCATCCTCAGCGGTCATCTGATACCATTATAGCTGAGAAGTGATCGTTATATCCATAATATTATAACCACAATGGATATATAGCCCATCCAGCAAAGGCACTCCACATGACCGAACTCAGCGACGACCAGAAACGACTGGTCCAATCGAGCTTTCACGCTATGTTAGGGGTGCTGGTGGTGGGGCTGGATAATGTGAGCGCTCTATCCGGCGCGATTAGCTGACCGGGGCGGCAGCACCTGCGCTACGGGGTTCAACGCGCGCATTTTCGTCTGTTCGAAAACGCACTGCCCTACACGGTCGAGCAGGCGATGGGTAACGATTACACCGCTGAGATCGGGGCCGCCTGGCAGGCCGTCTACCGCGTCATCGAGGCGGCTCAACGGACAAGCTGGATCAACTGTGCGTGCGCCTTGCGGTAGCGTTTCCCTAACAACTCGGCTTTGGCCGGGTCGTGCTTTGCCAAATCCTCCAGACGGCCCAGATTGTCCTCTAGATCCGCGATCTTGACCGGGATCGCCAGCGGAGTCCCCTGCACGCGGTCGATAAACTGGGCGTAGGTCTCGTCCTCGCGCCGGGTCAGGGCCAGCACCGCCTCGACAATGGCCGGGTCGAAGCCCTCGCGCAGCAAGTCCTCGCCGGTCCAGGGCGTATCCTCGACCAGATCATGCAGCAGCGCCACCACTCGCGCCGTACCGTTCACCTTGAGCATGACGCGAATCAAATGCAGCAGGTAGGGCTGCCCCTGCTGGTCCACCTGAGTTTCATGGGCCTCCAGCGCAATGCCGAAGGCGCGTTCAAGCTGTTGGTCGATTAAGTTCATTTGGTGTTCTCAAGTCTGAGGGGAGTTAAGTATTAGACAGCGCATTTTTTCGTTGAACGCCACCGCTTTGGGATCATTGGCTTCATGGACCTGCCGCCGCGCTTCGGCCTCGGCCTCGATTTGCTGGATATAAGCGTCGATGTCATCTCGATGCGCCAGATAATAGGCGATGACGGCGTATACATCAGCCAGCGAGACGGTTGGAAACGCTGCCTGGATCGTTTCAGGCGCGTCACCGGCTAAATGGCGCTGCACGACCGTCAGCAGCGTGACACGGCTCGCCCCAATGCGGATGACGCCATATTCATCGGTCCGCAATGGTACATCAACTGTAGTAGGTGCATCAATCATAGATAATCTCGTACTTTCCCGATTTCCAGAACTGTATTTACTGCGTTGAGAGTCATTCGACATTCATCGCCCATTCGAGTTCATCCAGGTCTGGCTGAACCTCGCGCAGATAGTCAAAGACCTGCGCAATCGCATTGATGTCGAGTCCAGGCGAGTGCTGCTCGCGTTCCTTCTGCTCGATATGTTCCCGAAGCTGGCGCATTTCGTCTGGGGTGAGGCCGTCCACCGCTTTCATCATATCTTGAAGGGTCATACCGACTCCTTTCATTCACAGAGCTATTGTATGCGCGAAGCATCGCCAGCAGCAAGATCCTTGCCACACTGCCGACGAATGAATTCGACGGCAAGGTCCCAAGTCCTTCCAGGACTCAAAGACACTGCGCCCGCAAGCTCAGCCTTTCCCTGCGATTCTCTACGTTCTCCGCGCCTCTGCGTCAAATCGTTGGTCCTTGACCTTTCTTCGCGTCTTTGCGCCTTTGCGTTAAATCTTTTGATCTTGCCTTTCCCTGCGTCCTTGGCACTCTTTGCGCCTTCGCATTGAATCCCTTGACCTTATCGTAATAATATTCGTAATAATTCCTGTTATCTCCTGTTTTACAGGAACCCTGCCAGCCCTCCTTGCGACCTTTCCCCTGCCTGCACCGTATACTAGAAGACAGGATTTGCACCCTCAATGGTGTAAAATAGGGGCAATGATGGAGACTAAGAAACCAATGCGTATTATCGTACACACGGGCAAAGGCGGGGTCGGCAAGACCAGTATCTCCGCTGCAACCGCCCTGCGCTGCGCCGAGATGGGCCTGAAGACGATTGTCATCAGCACCGATACGGCCCACAGCCTGGCCGATTCGCTGGATACCGAGATTGGCCCGGAGCCGGTCCAGATCCGCGAGAACCTCTGGGCACAGGAAGTGGATGCCCGCTATTCGATGGACAAATACTGGGGCCTGTTCCAGAAGTACATGATCGCCCTCTTCAGCCGCCAGGGCGTGGAGGACATCGTCGCCGAAGAAGTGACCATCCTGCCCGGCCTGGAAGAAGGCGCACATCTGCTGTGGATCAACCGCTACTACAATCAGAATGAGTTCGACGTGCTGATCGTGGACGCCGCTCCGACCGCCGAGACACTGCGCCTGCTCAGCCTGCCAGATGTCACGCGCTGGTGGTTCGAGCGTATTCTGACGCTGACACGCGGCGCGGCCAAGATCCTGCGGCCTATCGGCAAGCTGATGAAGAACAGCGACCGTATCCCCGATGAAGCCGCCTGGGCGCAGGTGCAGGAACTCTTCGACACGCTCGACAAAGTGCGCGATCTGCTGGCCGACCCCGAAGTCGCCAGTATGCGGCTGGTGGTCAACCCGGAGAAGATGGTCATCAAGGAGACGCAGCGCACCTACACCTACCTGAACCTCTACGGCTACGCCACCGACGCCATTCTGTGCAACCGCATCATCCCGGACGAGGTGACGGACCCCTACTTCGATATGGCGAAGGACCGCCAGAAGGAGAATCTGGAGCTGATCCACGAAGCCTTCGGCGAAATGCCCATGCTGCGCGCGCCGCTCTTCGGTCAGGAAGTGACCGGCCTGGATTCGCTGCGCCAGTTGGGCGACGCGCTCTACGGCGATAAGAACCCGGCGGACAAGATGTTCGACGGCAAGACGCACCACATCGAAACCGACGAAGCGGGCAACTATACCCTGGTCGTCCCGCTGCCTTTTGCCAACAAAGAGGACATGGACCTCTACCGCTCGCGCGATGAGATCACCCTGCGGGTCGGGCCTTACCGCCGCAACATCGTGCTACCGTATGCCCTATGGGACCTTGAGATCGCTGATGCTCGATTTGACGAATCCAAACTCCGTATCCGTTTCGAGAAGGCCAGCACCACCACCACCGAACGGGCGCGTTAAGCTTCCTTCGCCCAATGGCCGGGCCGACTCGTTTTCAGGCCGCTCAGCCTGCTATCGCGCCGCCGCCCGCCATTGAGGAACCGGTCCATCGCCCGCGTTCGCTGGCGATGCAGTGGCGCTATGCAGGCTCGCTGGTCTGGGCGCTGGGGCTGATGATGCGGCTGCTCTTCTGGCATTATCTGCTGGAGAGTACGCTGGGCTGGCACCGTTTTGTCGAACGCGGCAACCTCCGGCGCTGGCGCAGCTATGCACGCGGTTTCCGCCGTTTCGCCATCTCGATGGGCGGCGTGATGATTAAGCTGGGGCAGTTCATCTCCACGCGCGTAGACGTGCTGCCGCCCGAAGTCACGGACGAGCTGTCCGGTTTGCAGGACGAAGTGCCCAGCGTGCCCTTCGAACAGATTCGCCGCGTGATCGAGGCGGAACTGGGGCCGATTGACGCGCGCTTCGCCTGGTTCGACGAGACTCCCGTCGCGGCGGCCTCGCTGGGACAGGTGCATCGCGCTCAACTGCTCAACGGCGACCGGGTGGTGGTCAAGGTGCAGCGCCCCGGCATCGACCGCATCGTCTACACGGATCTGGCCGCCCTGCGTGTGGTGGCGCGTATCGCCATGCGCTTCCCCTTCGTGCGCCGCCGGGCGGATACAGTCGCGCTGATCGAGGAATTTGGCCGGGTGCTGCTGGAAGAACTCTCCTACCGCCACGAGGCCTACAATGCCGCGCGCTTTCACGCCATGTTCGAGAACAACATGGGCGTCTACGTGCCCGTCGTCTATGCCGAACATTCCAGCGACCGCGTCCTGACGATGGAAGACGTCACCAGCATCAAGATCAACGATTACGCGGCGATGGAAGCCGCCGGGATCAAGCGCAAGGCGGTGGCGGACCGGCTGGTCGATACCTATTTCCATCAGGTGTTCAGCGAACGCTATTTCCACGCCGACCCCCACCCCGGCAACCTCTTTGTCTATCCGCTGGGCGAGGAGCAGGACAGCTATGGGCCGGAGGGACGGCCTTTCTACCTGATCTTCGTCGATTTCGGCATGACCGGCAGCCTGACCGAGAAGATCACCGATGGCATGATGGACACGGTCAGCGCCATCCTCACCCGCGACGCGCGCAAGCTGGTGCGCAGCTACGCTGACCTGGGCTTCATCCTCCCTGAAGCCGACCTGGAGCGCATCGAAGAAGCGGCAGCGATGGCCTTTAACCAGGTCTGGGGCATGAGCATGGCCGACATGCGCGACATGGATTACCGCGAGATGCAGGCGATCGGCACCGAGTTCAACGAACTGCTCTACGACATGCCTTTCTACGTGCCGCAGGATTTCATCTACCTGGGCCGGACGCTGGGCATCCTCAGCGGCATGAGTACAGCGCTGGAGCCGAGCTATAATCCCTGGCAGGAACTGCAATATCACTGGACCCATATGGTCGGCGATCAGTTCGGGGCGGATGGCGGCAGCCTGAGCACGCTGGTCCGCAATCAGGGCGCACAGGCGCTCATGCAGCTTGGACAGGCTTTCGTCCGGCGCACGATGAACCCGATGGCCGAGGTGGTCGAACGGCTGGAACGCGGCGAGCTGCGCGTCACGGTCGAACAGTCAGCGAAGTTACAGCGCCAGTTCGCCCGCATCGAGGTCCAGGAACGCCGCACGACGCGCGCGATCCTCTCCGGCAGTCTGTTCATCTCGGCGACGATGCTCTACACCAGCGGCGACATCGCCCTGGCGGGCATCGCCTACAGCTTTGCCGCCCTATGGTTCATCGCCATCTTCACCAACGGCGAATCGCACTAAGGAGGTCCCATGAGCATCCGGCTTGACGAGGCCTTCCGCTGGTCACGGCGCTGGCTGCTCATTTGCACGGCGGTGTTTGGCATGTGCCTGGTGGCATCCCAGGTAGCGATGGATCGCAGCCTGGTCTGGTATGAGTCGGTCACCAATCTGGCAAAACTGTCTTGCTCGCCACACCGCTGCTGGCCCTGCTCAGCCTGACAAGTTACGGCCTGCGCCGCCTGAAGCCATCGAACAGACAGGTCGCCGGGCTGCTGCGCTGGTTGGCCTGGGGCACGCTTGGCGCTGCCGGGCTGTTCGCGCTGTGTGCCTTGTTGGCACAGCCGGACTTTGGCGGCCAATACCAGATTTACGAGCGCGTGACCCTGCTGGCGCAGATCGTGTTCTTAGCGGCACTGCCGCTTCTGGGAATCGTCGTGTTCAGCGGGACCGCCCTCGCCCTGCGCCGGCGCAAAAAGCAGCCGAGCATGGCGGAACATCCCATGTCCCGCATCATGCAGCGCCTCGCCCCAGAGGAACGTGATTACTTGCAGCAGCAGTTGGACCAGCGCTACGTCGGCCTGGGCAGCGATGGCGAACTGCGCTCGCTGGATGACCTGCTCGATGAGCAGGACCTCAATCAGGAGGATACGCAGTGATGTCGATTATTGAAATATCGGAATAATCCCCTCCGGTGGACAGGAACAGCCTACCGTCCAGGCTCAGCCCCTGAAATATCCTTGCATTCAGGTCAATACGCCGCATAAGCTGAAATTCAGAATCAAACTGAAAAATCTCTTTGCCTTCCAGCGCGTAACTCTGAAAGAAGATACCACCGTTGTCGGGCAGTGCCGCAAGAATCTCAAAGGTATTCTCCAGCGGCTTAATCTCATAGGACCAGACATCGGTCGCAGCATCATAGACGAGGATGACTTCCTCGCTCGAACTCATCAATTGGCGGCAGGTTGGGGACAGTTGCTTCTGGATTGGTGATGTCCACATAAATCTTATTATCCAGCCCCGCACCTATAATCCATGTAGGCCGAATAATGTCTGCAATGCGTCCGTCAATGTCGAGTATCCGCTCAATGGTCAGCATATTGACGTCAATGATTTGTATGAGGGTCTGCCCTCTGGCGAGTCAGTACAAGCCAATAATCAACTCTCCAGGCCCAACTGGAAAAGAGCCTCAAGACCCTCTGCTTTTCCGGTATATAGTTGTTGCAGCCAATCAGCCGATGATCTGCCGCGAATTCTATATGATCCAATGTGCGCTCATGCAGATCGTAGCGGGTTAAGGCGCGTGATGCACCAGGAGGTGAATAAAACACCACATAACCCTCATCTTCGAAGGGGATGAAGTCCAGGACCGCAAGCAGGTCGTGTGCGAAGACACTTAGATCGTGAACCTCAAACTCAGGCGCATTTTGCCGACTGATGTAGAGAAGAAAGTGGCGCGAAATCCCAGCCATAGATCGTCCCCTGAGGACTGATGCGGACTTCACAGAAATTATCGCCATCACACTCTGTAGTCGGCAATGTCCAGTACAGATCGTCGCTATAGCGGAGTGTGTCCTTCACCCGCTGTGCCTGAGCTTGACCTGCTCCGAAGCTCAGCAGCGCAAACAGAACCAGCACAAGCGGCACTTTCATCGTGAGACCCTACTCCATCTGCGGGTCACCAGACAGCGGGTAATCGTCAATCTTGATGACCGACATCGAGGCATAATCAATCGGCGCGTTGAAGAGCACATACCCATCCAGCGTAACACCAGCAAACCCACGACCAGCCTGCCTTAGCTGTTCAACGTCCATTTTCCGGATAAGCTCAGCGGCGGACGAGTACTGATTGAGTGTCGATGCCCTCACCAACAAACTGCTATCCGGCAGCGCGGCCACCATAAACCCAAAATAGCGGTCAAATGGCACAACCTGATACGTCAAGCTGCCGCTGACAATATCATAGATCAGGACGATTTCTTCATGTCGTGGGTCAATCACAGGGAGATCAGCGATAAACATTTCAGGAAGGTTATCCAGGATATATATCTTCCCGTCGTAGCCGCCCAGTATTTCCCAGGCAGGTTCAGTCTGACTCCGAAAGCGCTCATTGAGATCAATTGACTGCTCGATAGCCAGCGTATTTACGTCAATGACATGAATGGCGGGGCGGCGTTCGGGGGATTTTGTACAGGCGAGTAGTTTGCCGTCCAGCCCCAATGGATAAATGAACCTTAACTCACGCTGTCTTACTGATATGTATTGATTACACATTGTCAAGCGATAGCCTGCTGGAAACTCAGCAGTTTGCATGTCACCTGTGGACAGCGTGTAGCGGGTCAGGTAATTGGACAAACCGCCAAGAATGGAGAAGAAGGCGACATAGCCTTCTGTGTCGAATGGAACAAAGTCTGTTCCATAGAGCAAGAAATCTGAGCGGCTGCTCAAATCATAAGTATCGTAGCTCGCTTGATCCGGCGCACTGACATAGAGCTTACGGTTGTGATTGTCCCAGCTATAGATCGTCCCTTGCGGACTGACCCGAACTTCACAGAAGTTGTCGCCATCACATTCGCTCACCGGGAGAGTCCAGGAAATCTCTTCACGATAGCGGAGCACAGCTTCAGAAGGCTGCGCGTCAATACCCGTCACCGTGAGGCAGCAGAAGCCAAACAGACTGAGTATGACGCGCAGGTTTATGGCCGAGCCTTTCCAGAATTACTGCGGGATCGGGATCGTCACCCCCAGCAGGATACCGTCTTCGCTGACCACGATGGACTCGACGTAGTAGATCGTGTCGGTCCCCAACATCGGCTGAATCAGCGTGGCGTAGATCGCCAGATCAATCGGCTGGGTCAATTCGTCGGGCAGGCGCTCCAGCGGGATTGATGTGCCGTTGAGCGTGGCCGAGACCAGCGCATAGGTCACCGTGCCTGTGTCGCTAACCCCTACCTGATAGATCAGCATCAGCGTACCGGGATAGTCCCCTGTGATGTCGGTCAGGATCACGGCAATGCTGCCATCGGCCTGGGTATCCAGCCGCGCTGAATCTGGATTATAGCCCGCACCTTCGATCAGAATATCTAGCAGGTCGTTGGCCTGCGCCTCGCTGATGTAAAGCGTCGCCGTCAGCGAACTGCCGTTGTAGCTGATGCTGCCCTGCTCAGACAGCGTGTTGAGCAGCGTTTCAAGCTCCGGCGGCATATTGTCAACGGCATCATAGATAGCCGTTACGGTGGCTTCAATCGACTCACAACTCTGCGCCGCCTGAGTCGCCACATACTGCACCGTCGCGGCGATGCTAGTGGCCCCACCTTCCAGCGTGCTGACGGCATCCGTTACCTGAGCAGCAGCGTTATTGACCATTGCGTCGCGCGTCACGGCGATCTGCGTGCCCTGCGCCTGGAGAGTCGCTGAATATTCCCCTGGAGTTGAGCGCTGTCGCGGCTGCGCGGAGTGCGGGCCGCCTGCGCATTGACATCGAGCGGCATCAGCATCAAGGTCAGCAGCACCACGCCGATCATGATGCTCACCAGTGTAAGTGTTTTGAGAGCGCGTGGCTGCGTCATGGTGTCACCTCATGCATCGTAGTCAATGAATCCAGTGTACGCGGCTTTCGGACGCTGTGACGCTTAAGAGCTTGCCTCGCTTGTCCCTTCCAGTAAACCCTGTGTAAATTCGCGGCGTGGGATCAAAAAACGGGAGCGCGAAGGCTCCCGTTAGTCGGACACGGCGCATCGTGTCTGTGGAAACTAGATATGGTCCCCTTCGAGCATGGCGCGCAGCATCCAGGCCTGTTTCTGATGCTGCTGGAGCAGGCCCGTCAGCAGGTCTTCCGCACCGACATCTTCGTAGTCATCGCCAATGGCTTTGATGTCTTTGCGCATATAGCGAATCAAGGCTTCGTGATCGGCCACGCTCTTCGCTACGATGTCGTGCGCACTGGGCACATCACCGGAGGATTCGCTCAGGCGGGCATAATCCAGGAATTCCGCCATCGTCCCCGGTGCCGTCGCGCCATACTGGACAATGCGCTCGGCAATCTCGTCAATCGTATCGGCTGCTGCCGTATACTGCTCTTCAAGAATCTCATGCAGCGCACGGAACTGCGCACCTTTCACATTCCAGTGAAAATTACGCAGCTTGATGTAGAAAACATGCTCGTCCGCGAGCAGGGTACGCAAAATATTAACCACGCCTTTATAGGCTTTTTCGCTCAGGCCAAGATCGGGATAATTCGCTGTCTTCGTACCGTTCTTGCTTGCCATCGTGACTCCTCTCAACTCATCATCTGTAGCAGTATTCAGTCTAAAATATCGTGAAAACAAGTTCCAGGACTGTGTAGATGATTTGATTCTAGGTCAGGTGGTGGATGGTGGGTACGATGTTATGTCACAGCTGGGGCATGATCTTAATTACTTGCCCTGCGCACAGGGTTGGCAAAGAAAAAGGAGCGCTCGCGGCGCTCCTCTCAGGGGTTCAGTCCACTTCGACTTTCACTTTGGACTTGCCCGTGGTCGAGGGCTTGTCGTCGTCATCTTCAGGCTTGACGGCCTGTTCCGTCTTCTTGGCGACTTTCTCAAGCTCATCAATCACGCTGTCGGCCAGTACTTTGACCCCGGCCAGGAATTCCTTCTGCGCCTCTTTAGCATGGCTGACGAATTCGGGCGGCAGCAGCAATTCAACCGCCTTGCCGGTTTCGTCCAGCGCGCGCTTCTGATGATCCAGAAAAGTGTCGAAAGGGGTCCGTGCCCGCTCCTGCGTCTCTTCGTTTTCGTCCATTGTTGGGATATCCCTCACATCACTCGGTCTACACATATTATACGCTGGCCGGGACCAAAATGTTGCAGATTAGTAGCCGTGTGTCCGGTCCAGCTTGTTGAGCAGCGGTTTGTTCTCCAGATAACGCTCCAGGTTTTCGGCGAAAAGCGCGGCGGCTCGCTCGTGATAACGGCTGTTGTTGCCGGAGACATGCGGCGTGATCAGCACGTTTTCCATCTGCCACAGCGGGCTGGTCGAAGGCAGCGGCTCCTGCTCGGTCACATCCAGCGCAGCCCCGGCGATTTTCTCCGCTGCCAGGGCGGAGATCAGGGCGGCCTCGTCCACGACCGCGCCGCGCGCCACGTTGATGAGGTAGGCGCTGGGCTTCATGGCTTCGAAGATGGCTTCATTGACCAGATGGTGCGTCTCATCGGTCAGCGGCAGCGTCAGAGCGACGAAATCGCAGACCTGCACCATCGAGGCCAGGGCCTGCGGCGGATAGAGACGCAGTGGAATCTCGGCATCGACATCGCCCAGGCCGGACTCGACGTATTTCTCCTCGGTCGAGGTCTGGCGCATGTCGCGCTTGGTCGCCACGACGACCACGCCCATTTGATCGGCGATGCGAGCTAACTCGCGGCCCACACTGCCATAGCCAACAATGCCGAGCGTCTGCCCACGCAGCGTCGTAATCGGCGGCAGATTGTGCGCCCACTCGGCGCGGTCCTGTGCGCGGCGGTGCTGCGGCAGACGGTAGGTGAAGGCCAGCATCATCGCCAGGATGTATTCAGCCATCGGCGTGGCGTGGATGCCGGTCGCGGTAGTAATCTCTACATCCTCTGCCTGGACAATCGGGCGATCCAGGAAATGGTTGGCTCCGGCAGAATGTGCCTGGATCCAGCGCAGGCGCGGGGCCTGTTCCGGTTCGGGAAAGTCTCTAGCGGTATACAGCACTTCGGCATCGGCGTAGGCGCTTTCCGGCACTTTAGGATGGTAGCGCTCAATATGCAGCCGGGGAGAGATGGCGCGTAACTGATCCATAATCTCGTCGGAAAAGTCCATCGCCACGATTACATTGATGCTATCTTCGCTCATGACCCCTTCCTTTCTGCTGCACCGATAGTACGCGCTTGGCCCGGCTCCCGCAAGCGCCACCTGACCTCCAAGCTGTGCTACAATGCAAGTTCAGGCAGGGCAGGGTTTGAAATCCTTCCCTACGAAGGTTCCAACACACTTTGCATTCCACTAATGCACGCTGAGGCCCGCCCAATGACGCAATCCCGCGCACTGAGCAATCCGCAGATCGCCCGCGCCGTCCTGATCGTGCTGCTGGGCTTCCTCGCCAGTGGTGTCCTGGGCCTGCTGCGTACCGGAATTATCACCGCCACTTTCGGCGCTGGCATGGCGCTGGATGCCTTCTTCTGGGCGCAGCGATACCCGGAACTGATCTTCACGCTGGTCGCCGGAGGGGCGCTTGGTTCCTCGTTCATCCCCGTCTTCTCGCGCTTCCGTGAAGCAGACGACGCGCAGGCATGGCGACTGGCAAGCGCGGTGATGACGGTCTCGTCGCTGGCGGCAGCGCTGCTGAGCCTGGCCGTGATCCTCTTCGCGTCGCAGATCGTGGAGTACGTGTTGGCCCCGTCCGCCCCGCCGGAAGTTCAGGCACTGACCAGCCATTTGATGCGTATCATGATGGTCACACCGACCATCTTCAGCGTCAGTGGTCTGATTATGGGCATCCTGCAAAGTTACCAGCGCTTTCTGCTGCCTGCGCTCGCCATTGCCATGAACCCGCTGGGCTATATCATCGGCGCGCTGTGGATCGCCCCGGCTCTGCCGCCAGACCTCGGAATCGCCCAGGTTGGTGCGGCCAATATCTACGGCCTGGCCTACGGCGCGGTGCTGAGCGCGCTGCTGCATCTCGTCGTGCAGCTTCCCGGCCTGGGACCGATCCGGGCGCGGCTGCGTTTCCTGCCGGACCTGCGCGCACCAGGGCTGCGCAGTGTACTGCTGCTGATGGGACCGCGCGTGCTGGGCCTGGCCGTCGTTCAGGTGAACTTTATCGTCAACGCGATCTTCACCTCCGGCATGGTCAGCGGCAGCAATTCCGCCCTCACGGTGGCTTTCACACTGATGTTTTTCGCCCTGGGAATCATCGGCCAGAGCGTCGGTTCAGCGGTCTTCCCCTCGCTTTCGGCCCTGGTAGCAGAACAAGATATTGAAGGGTATAAGGACCGTCTGACCGGGGCGCTGCGCAGTGTGCTGTTCCTGGCCTTCCCAGCAACGGTGGCGTTGATTCTGATGGGCGAGCCGCTGGTGCAGGTGCTGTTCCAGCGGGATCAGTGGACGCTCGAATATACACAGGCGGCGGCATGGGCGCTGACCTTCTACGCCACTGGCATCGCCGGATTTGCCCTGCTAGAGGTGCTGTCGCGGGCCTTCTATGCCCTGGAAGACACCTGGACACCGGTCAAGATCGGCATCGCCTCGATGCTCGCCAACATCATCCTGAGCATTATCTTCATTCGTGTGATTGGCGACCCGGCATCGCTGACGCGCGGCCCTTTTGCCGGGCTGGCGCTTGCGAACGCCCTGACGACCAATCTGGAAGCGCTGGTGCTGTGGGTGCTGCTGCGGCGGCGCATCGGCCCGATTCAAGACCAGCGGCTGCTGTTGGGCGCGGGCAAGGCGCTGCTGGCGGCGCTGTTAATGGGCATGGCGCTGGGCCTGCTGCGGGCCTTATGGAGCGATCAGGGGGCGCTGCTGCTGTTGATTGTGGGGGCGGGTCTGGGCGGCGCGGTATTCTTCGGAGTCAGTTTACTGTTGGGTCTGAATGAGGCGCGCGCGGTCCCGGCTATGCTGCTGCGGCGTGTGCGGCGGTCCTAAGCTACCGCAAAGCCAACACTTCCATTATACTAAAAATGAGGATGCCTTCGACCAGCCAACTGGATACGGCCCATGCCTCCCGTATGCTATCATTTTCAACTTGGCGATTTTCGCTGTATCGCCATTAACGAACGTGACCGCGAAACCCCGGCGGACGCCATGTTCGGCAATATCCCGGCGGATGAACGCGCCCAGGTGCTGGCGGAGTTCGGCTTGCTGGGGCGCGGCATGATCCCCGACGCCTTTAACGTGCTGTATATCGACACCGGCCAGGATAAAATCCTGATCGATACCGGGCGCGGCCAGGGCGATCTCTACGCCGGGCTGGCGGCGGAAGGCATCGCGCGCGAGGCGATCAGCAAGATTTACATCACACATGGGCACGGCGACCATATCGGCGGCCTGCTCGACGCTGAGAACACGATTGCGTTCCCCAATGCTGACTACTTCATCGGCCAGGTCGAATGGGATTACTGGCTGCGTCACCCCGATCTGGAGAACCGCGTCGTCAGGGCCTGGGCGGATTTGCGCGAGACCCTGCCAACCGCGCGTATCACATTTATGGACACGGACGAGCAGGAAGTCCTGCCTGGATTCTGCCCGGTGTTCCTGCCGGGTCACACACCGGGGATGATGGGCCTGTTGATCGAATCCGGCGGCGAGCGGATGCTGCACGTGGCCGATGTGGCCCATCACCCGCTGCAATGCGCTCACCCTGACTATGGCGTGAGCTTCGACATCAACCCCCTCAAAGCACGTGAGACGCGCTGGGTAATCTGGGACCGGGCCGAGCGGGAGAACCTGCTGGTGATGGCTTATCATTTCCGCAATGCTGGGCGCGGCCATATTGTAGCGAAGGATGATACCTGGACATGGGAGCCTGTTGAATGACAGAGATATTTCATTTTGAACTGGGCGAGTTTCACTGCACGGTCATCAATGACGGTTATATTGATACGCTGGATACGACAGTCTGCTTCGAGGGCGCGGAAGAGGACGCCCTGCGCGCAGCGTTGACGGATTATGGCCTGTCTTACGAGGGCAAGCTGGTCATCCCGGTCAACGTACTCTACATTGATACCGGCAGCCATAAGGTGCTGATCGACAACGGCGGCGGACTGGCGGAAACCGAGCCGCAGCTCGGCCTGCTCTTCGAGGCGCTGGAAGCCGAAGACATCAGCCGGGATGCAATCGACACGGTCATCCTCTCGCACGGGCACTGGGATCACGTGGGCGGCAACACCCTGGCCGATGGCGCGCTGGCCTTCCCCAACGCGCGCTATGTCATGGTCGGCAAAGAGTATGATTACTGGATGGCCCAGGACGAAGCCAGCGTAAGCCCAATCGTCTCCAGGAACCTCCAGGCGATTGAAATCCGTCGTGGACCGTATCGAGCCAGAAGCGGTGATCGTGCCGGGAATTCAGGCGGTCCCGGCCTGGGGTCATACCATCTATCACAGCGCCTTCCGGGTCAGTTCAGGCGGCGAGACGCTCTACTGCCTGATGGACCTGGTGGATCACATGATCCACTTCGAGCATGTCGAATGGCACGCCAACTGGGATCTGGAACCGGCCAACACGATCAAGGCGCGGCGCGAAATCTTCGCCCGTGCGGCCAGCGAAAACGCGCTGGTGCATGGCGCGCACCTGCCTTTCCCCGGCCTGGGCTACCTCAGCCAGGAAGGCGGCGGTTGGCGTTTTCAGGCGCTTGGGAATTAGGGATATATCCCAAGCTTATCCCAAATTTGGGATATATTTGGATAATTTGGGATTCATTAAGCCTTTGTTAAATTAAATCTCAGGCCATCGCCAGGGCTTTTGCGTCCCTCTGCCTCAGCATATCACGCAGTTCAAGCTGAAACGTAGCGGCATCTAAACACGTAATATAGGGTAGACTATGCTTGCAATAATATGAGGTCCGTTATGCGAGTCACCTGCCCCCACTGCGGCGAAGTGATCCCTTCAGCCAACATCAACATTCAACGTATGACGGCGGTCTGCCCCGCCTGTGATAATGTCTTCCAGTTCGAAGCGCCTGCCGCGAAGACCAAACGGCGTAAGGTCAAGCAGCCGGAACAGCTGGACCTGCGTGAGACAGAAGATCGACTGCACCTGGCGTTTCGCACTAACTTTAGATTGGACCAGCACGAGGCATTTCGTTCGAGCATGGTCATGAGCCTCGTCTTCACCTTCATCACCCTGATGATGATCGGCGCGTTCTCCACCAAGGAAGATGTGCCGCTTATCATGCCGGGCGTTTTCGTGCTGATCACAGCAGCGATGTATTACTGGACCGCGCTGATCGCCTACAACAAAACTCACATCGACGTTGACCACGAGCGGATCAAAGTTACCCGCCAGCCGCTCCCCAGTCCGTTCAATCAGATCACCGAGTATGATCTCGCTGGCATAGCGGCGATTCGCTATGAGGAAACGCCAGCCTCCAGAAAAGCAGGTTACGACACACCGCGCTACCGTGTCTGGGCGGATATGGGCGACGGTGGTCGCAAGATTATCCTGAACGATCTGATTGAAGAATACGCATTGTTCGTCGTGCAGGTGCTGAACGAACGGCTCAGCCAGGAAGCGGGCGACGAGCATCTGTCGCATCACCTGGACGACGCGGGCGAAGCTCTCGATGAACACGAAGCCAATAAATCCATTGCATTGCACAGCAATGACCTGAAAGCCGGTCAGTAAAATGATCCAAACCAGGGCTAATCCAGCGGCTCGACCTCCCCTGCATCGTTCAGTTCCTTAACGCGCAGTTCGGCCTTATCCAACAGGCCCTGGCAGTGATCGGAGAGCTGGCGTCCGCGCTCGAAGTGGGCCAGCAACTCCTCCAGCGGCAGGTCGCCCTGCTCAAGCTGCTGGATGATGCTTTCCAGTTCCGCATAGGCGGCTTCAAAAGAGAGTTCGTTTATATCGCTCATGGGTCTCCTTGTCTTCTACACGCGCCGCGATCTCGCCGTCGTGCAGGCGAATGCGCAGGCCGTCGCCAGGCCGGGCTGCATCCACACTGCGCAGGGCCTCGCCGCTGTCTTCATGCACCACAATGGCATAGCCCCGCGCCAGAATCGACTCTGGATTGGCCGCGTTGAGGGCCGCGCTGCGGCTGTCGAGACGTTCGCGCAGGCTGGCGATCTGCTGAAGCTGACGGCGCTGGAGCCGTTCGCTCCAATCGTCGAGGCGCTGGCGCAGGTTGGCGATCTGCCGCTCTGGTGAGAGATGCCCCAGCGAACGCCGGGCCGCTTGAAGGTCATCCTGGTGACTGCTGATGGTGCCTTCCATCAGCGAGGCCATCACCTGATCGGCATAACGCAGGCTGATCTGGAGGTCGGCTATATCGGGCACAGCCAGTTCCGCCGCTGCGGATGGGGTCGGCGCGCGTAGATCAGACACAAAATCAACCATCGTGAAATCGGTCTCATGACCGACCCCGGAGATGACCGGCACCGGACTGGCGGCGACAGCCCGCGCCACGCGCTCATCGTTGAAGGCCCACAAGTCCTCGATGCTGCCACCGCCACGCACCATCAAGATCAGCGGGACATCGGTGTGCTGGTGCAGGCGTTCAAGCGCGGCGACGATCTGCGGCGGCGCAGTATCACCCTGGACCGGCGTGCGACTCAGGATCAGTTCAGCCAGCGGGAAACGGCGGCGCAGGACGTTCTGCACATCCTGAAAGGCGGCGGCATCGGCGGAGGTGACAATGCCGATCTTCAGCGGGAAGGCGGGCAGCGGGCGCTTGCGGGCGGCATCGAACAGGCCCTCGGCCTCCAGCTGCGCCTTCAACTGCTCGAAGCGGGCATAGAGATCGCCCACGCCGACAGGGCGCATCCATTCGGCGATCAACTGGTATTCGCCGCGCGGCTCGTAAACCTCGACCCGCCCCCAGGCCTGCACCGAGTCGCCTTCCTGGGGCACAAAGCTCTGCTGCGCCACCCGCGAGCGCCACATAGCGCATTTCAACTGCGAGTCCCGGTCCTTCAGGGTGAAGTACCAGTGACCGGAGGCAGCCTGGCGCATGTTCGAGACCTCGCCGCGTCACGCCCAGGTCTTGCAGGTTATCATCATAGCTAAACAGCTCACTGATATAGTGGCTGAGTTCAGCGACCGTATAGTTCATCAGCTTTAACCGTTTCGTTCCTGTCCTGAACATTATACAATTGGGCAGCACAATCTGTACACGAAGGGGCTACCTCGACATGGCGTACCTGACCAAAGAAGAGCGCGCGACACTCGAAAGCGAACTCAAACAGATGAATTTCCGGCAGGCGCACGGCAAGCTGCAAGGCATGGATCATAAAGGCCGCCTGGCTTACTACCGCAACGCACAGAAAACGCATAAGTGGATGACCAGGCACATCCTGACCAGCCTGGGCACCCAGGTCACGCTGGTGGAGTCCAACAGCTTCCGCGAAAACCCGGACAAACAGAATCGGGTCCATAACGAGTACAACCTGATCGACGTCATTGTCGAACCGACCCCCGATAACCGGCTGTAGGGGACCTGTCATGCTGCGTACTTTACCCCAAACTCGTGACTGGAGCCTGAACCGCCGCTTGCTGGCGATTCTGGCCTTCACCGCCCTGACGGCCCTCTGCGCACAAATTCGCGTGCAGATCAGCGAAGTCCCCTTCACCATGCAGGTCTTCGCCGTGCTTCTCTCCGCAATGGTCCTGGGCGCACGCGATGGTGCCCTGAGCCAGATCCTTTACCTGGGCCTGATGGCCGCCAACCTGCCGGTCGCCTCCAACGGGCTTGGCGCGGCGGCGCTGCAAGGCGTCACGGCGGGCTATCTGGTCGGCTTCGTCCCGGCAGGATTCGTCACCGGCTGGCTGGTCGAACATGGCGCGCACCGGACCTGGCAGCGCTGGTTGGCCGGGCTGGTCGGCGTGGCGATCATTTATGCCTTTGGCGTACCGGTCCTCAAAGCCGCCACTGGCATGAGCTGGGCTGATGCCTGGGCCGCCGGAGCCGGGATCTTCGTGCTGGTGGACCTCGCCAAATCGGCGCTGGCCGCCTCGCTGAGCGAAGGCAGCCGGGCACTCCTGGAACGACGTGTCTCCTGATTTGAGGTCTTGTGCGTAGGGGGTTCGCCTACCACGCTTCGCTCAAAACACATCAATCAGAAGCCGGGCTGTTTCGAGACGATGCCTCTGCAATCCGCGCGTTGAGAAACGGTGAAAAGTGCGGGTGGTAGCGCTGCTGAAGCTCCGGCAGCCGCCAGTCCTCGCCTGTGATTCGATGCCTGCACAGCGGGGAGCCGCAGCGGCAGGGCAGATCCAGCACCCAATCCGGTTGCGCGCTGAAGAGCGCGTAATCGACCGTCACTTCCTCGCCTGGCAGGATGTCATGCCGAGCCACCAGCGTCACCTCGTCCGCCATCCACAGATTGCTGTCACACGCATGATTGAGCGAACCGTTGGTCGCGCGCGGGTCCGGGGACTGGTCTACCAGGTGCAGATCCTCGCCGATCTGCACCGCATCCCACTGCGCGGCAGTCGCCATGAAGGCGCGAAATTCGGCTTCGGTCATCACAGTGCCGCCGAGCACGACTACGACTTCGCCTTCACCGATCAATTCGCGCGCGAATCCGCCCCGGCCCTCGATCCCGGACCGCCGCACTTCGAGGCGCGAATCGGCCCAGGAACGCTCACGGTAGGTCCTCACGTTATTGCAGGTCGGCCAGGTCTTCTTCGGTGGCGGTCAGGCCCAGGATATTGTAGCCCGCGTCCACGTGCAGAATCTCGCCGGTAATCACGCTGCCCAGGTCCGAGGCCAGCAGCAGTGCGGCATTGCCCACGTCTTCCTGCGAGACCAGACGGCGCAGCGGCGCGGCTTTCTCCGAATATTTCAACATGGTGCGGATGCCGGGCACACCCGCCGCAGCCAGAGTCTTGATTGGCCCGGCGCTGATGGCGTTGACGCGGATGCCTTTGGGGCCGAGATCGTTGGCGAGGTAGCGCGTGATCGTTTCCAGCGCGGCTTTCGCCACTGCCATGACGTGATATTTGGGCATGACTTTCTCGGCGGCGAAATAAGTCAGGCTCATGATGCTGCCGCCATCGCTCATCAGTGGTTCGGCGCGCTTCGCCATTGCAATCAGGCTGAAAGCGCTGATGTCCAGCGCCATCTTGAAGCCCTCGCGCGAAATATCGACAAAGCGCCCGCCCAGGTCCTCGCGGTTAGCGAAGGCGATGCTGTGGACCATACAGTCGATGCGGCCATATTTCGCTTTAATCTTCTCAAAGACAGCGTCCAGTTGATCGTCCTGGCTCACGTCACAGAGTTCGACGAAATCGCAGCCGATGGAGTCGGCCAGCGGCATCACCCGCTTTTCCAGCACTTCAGCGCCGTAGCTGAGAGCGATGGTTGCCCCTTCGTCGTGGAGCTTCTGCGTGATGCCCCAGGCGATTGAATTCTTGTTGGCGACGCCGAACACGACGACGACTTTGCCGTCCATTAAACCCATAAGACTCTCCCCTGGCATGTGTATAGTTTATTCAGCTAGTTTAACACGGCGCGAAAGGAAAGGTTATGGCGCGATTAGCCGCTCACATCCGCCAGCAGGTCCGTCAAGGCGCTGTTCAACACAGCGTAACCCGCCGCACTCAGATGCAGCGAGTCCACACGATAGTCATCGCGCAGCAGGCCCTGATCGTTCACCAGCAGCGCATAAGTATCGAAAACGAGGACCTTCTCCGCTGCTTGAGCGCGAATAAAGCGGTTCACCTCGTTAACCGCCGCCGCAATATCATCCGACCACACGAAACGCCGCATCAGCGAAGGCTCGCCTACGGGAAAGATCGTCGTCAGAATCACGGTCGCCTTGATGTCCAGCGACGCTTCGACCACAGCCGCGATGTTGTCCTCACAATCGGCCACGATCTTATCGCGCCGCTCCGGGAAGATGGGAATCGACACCAGGTCATTGACACAGACCTGAAGCAGAATCATGTCAGGGGCGAGCGGACGCACATGGCGATCAAAGCGCAGCAACACCTGGCTGGACATCTGTCCGGCGATCCCTCGATTGATAAACTGAAAGCGGTCCAGGCCCTCCGGCGCGGGCCAGAATTGAGCACGGGAATCGCCGTAAAAGACGATGGTGATCCGCTCAGGGTCCGTCAGGTCACGCTGATCCGCATCGACGGGATAGGTCCCCAGGCCCAGCGGGTCCAGCCGCACATCATCCACGAGGCCATAATACTGCCGGACCACGCGATAGAGATACATGTTCAGACCTGCCGAGATCACCAGGGCAATCAGCAGGACAAGGCCGACGACGACAAGGATGCGTTTCAATGGAATGACACGACCAGCGCGGCAGCGCGATCAACTGCCACATCACATAATTCATGTGCGAAATCCCTGGCAATGTCGAAGATCAAGAAGACTCTCCCTTCATTGTGTGAGTTTATCCAGCCAGTCTGACACGAAGATCGGAGGCACCCTTCAGATTTCGACCGGGTAATCGAGTTCGAGTTCGTCGGCGGGCTTGCCGCGCACGCCCCAGTTATGGCGCGGGGTCTCGATGATAATGATTTCCAGATCCTGCGGGGGAATACCAACCTGCTCCTCAAGGTGAGCGAAAAGCAGTTGAATCAGCATCTTTTTGGTCTCGATGCTGCGGCCCTCGAACATCAGGATTTCAATGATCGTGTAGCGGGTCGAGCGATCCGGCGGGTAGATAAAATCTTCCGGGTCCAGGGCGATGAAGCGCTGGTAGCGTTTCTCACCGGGGAATTTGAGGACCACCACCATACAGTTATGGATGGCGTCCGAAAGTTCGGCCTTGACCGCGTCGAGGTGCGATCTCAGGCCGTAAATTTTGACCTGGGCCATAGCATATCCCTTTCAGTGTCTGGCTAGACGCAAAATCTAACACACATGCGCGGCGATAGCTAGGCGAAGGGTTCAGCCCAGGGTTCCGTTAATCCAGGCTTCCGGCCAGCAGGGTCGCGGTGTCCGCGGCTTCCTCCGATGTGCGCAGCTTGATCTGCCGCAGTGTATAGTAAGCCACCAGCATCCCGACGCATTCCAGGACGAAAATGCTGCCGTAGGCGATCTGCGCGCTGCCGCTGAGGTTCAGCATGAGGTCGCGGATGATGCCGCCGCTGGAGACGCCAAAGCCGCGCCCGAAGGTGACGACCAACGACCAGAAACCGAGGAAAGTCCCCGCGCTGGCCGCCGGACTCATGTCCATCATCAGGCCCAGCGTGCCGATGTTCCACAGGCCGAGGCCCAATCCCAGCAGCAGCAGGCCCGGCGTGACCAGCCAGCGAAGCTCCGCCAGCGCCGAAAGGCCAAAGACGGCAAAGGTGGCGATCAGCGCGGCGACGCCGATCAGCGACATGAGCGTATTGTTCAGCGCCTTATAACGGCGCGACAGCCAGATAAACAGCAGCGAACCGAGGATCGCCATCGTGCCCCAGTAACCGGCGAAGCGGGTGGTCACGCGGGCATCCATGCCGAAGACCTCCCCGGCGAAGGGTTCCAGGATGGCATCCTGAGCGAAGGCAAAGAACATCGACAAGGCCAGATAGAACAGGAAGAAGCGAGTCGGGCGTTCCTGCCAGACGAGGCGCAGATCCTGCCACATCGAGCGGTGGAACTCGCCCGCCTCATCTGCCGCAGCAGGAGCCTCACCGCGCCGCTCTTCGCCCAGCACCGAGAAGAACCACAGGCTGCCCAGCATCAGCGCCGTCACGACAAAGAGCGTCTGCAAGGTCTCCGGCGTGTAACCCAACCCCGCGCCCTCAGTGGAGCGCAGCATCAGGCCGAAGAAGATGCCGCCGATGGTGAAGCCGAGCAGCAGGAAGGTCCACACCAGGCCGACAGCACGGCCCCGCTGATGCTCCGGCGCACGGTCGTAGATGAGGGCCAGGAAGGTGCTGCCGGAAAGCGCCGTGCCCAGGCTGAACAGCAGCAGCGCCAGCGTGATCGCCAGCCACAAACCGGGATCGGCCCCGCCTTGCTGCGCAATCGCCGCCGTCGAGATCCCCATCGCCAGGATGCTGAGCACCATCATCGCCCGGCCCAGCCAGATCCAGAACAACCGCCGGTAGCCGCCGACGCTGTGACGGTCCGACATGCGCCCGGCCCAGACGCCCAACGGTGCCAGGAAATAGCGCAAGCTCAGCAGCAGGCTGATCGGCGTCGCGCTGAAGCCCAGGTCGGTAATCATGATGCGGTTCCAGGTGCCGGTCGCCAGGACATCGGCCATGCCGGACCCTAGATGAAACAAGCCAAGCTTGGCCGTACGCCCAAGACTGAGATTTTTATCCATGTTTCTCCGGTTTTCGCAGAATTCTGACTCAGAAATTATAGGTTTTTG
This sequence comes from uncultured Chloroflexia bacterium, assembly GCA_963772595.1. GTDB lineage: Bacteria > Chloroflexota > Anaerolineae > Aggregatilineales > Phototrophicaceae > CAVYXZ01. The sequence goes on from CAVYXZ010000011.1 coordinate 159,479, forward strand.
AAGCAGGCTGGTCAATAGGCGCTCATATAATCCTCGTCTATGGTAAAATGTGGGTATGTCTGATATGGGAGTTGGTATGGAATCACTTTATTCGAAAATCGTCGTCCCATTGGATGGTTCTGGCTGGGCCAAGCGGGCCGTGCCGCACGCTGCCGAAATCGCCCGGAACAACCACGCCGAACTGATCCTGCTGCACGTCTTCAGACCACCTGCCTCGGAGTATACGGACCAGCTATCCCTGGCCGGTCAGGATGACCAGATTCAGCGGATGCGCGAGCAGATGAAGCAGTACCTGATCGGGATGCGCACCGAGCTGCGCAGTGAGGATCTGAACGTGCGCAGCCACATGATTGAGGGCGCGGACGTCGCGCACTTGATTTGCAATTACGTCAATAATGAGGACGTGGACCTGGTGGTCATGAGCACACATGGCCGCACAGGTCTGGCAGAATTTCTGTTAGGTAGCGTGGCGAACAAGGTGATTCAGGGTGTGAAAGTTCCGGTGATGCTGATCCGCCCTAAGGATAAGTAAGGTCTTACGCCGGAGCAATCTCGTCAAAGGGGGCCAGCCGCTGGCCGACCATCTGTCGCAGCGTTTCGACCGCCCGCCACGCGGTTTTCTGTTCGTCAGGCGGCAGCTTGAGCGCGGCGAATTCGTCTTCGTCCAGTAAATGAATCGCGCCGTCGGGCGTTACGAAAAGATCCAGCGCCAGATCGTCAGCGCGGACACTGTGCGCTTCAATCACAGCCGGGCGCGTGATGTTGCAGTACCAGCCTTTGAGCTGCTGCGTATCCGCGATGCGGAAGACATTGTACCAGCGGTCGGCGTAGAACCACTCGGTGAACAGGTCCCCTGGCACGAAGTGGACAAAACCCCAATCGGACTCTCGGCCATTAAAGCGCGCCTGCAAACAGACCCAGTCCGCTCCCCGGTCGAGCACGACCCCCTCATACTGCCAGACGACCTGGCCCCGGTGATCGCATTTGTAGACGGTGATCGCGTCCATCAGGCATGGCCCATCGTCCGAACGACCAGCAGCATCCCGCTCTGAAAGCTCACACTGACTTCATCGGCCAACATGACGTTGCTGATGCCACGCGCCGGGCCGAACAGGAGCCGGTCACTTTTGAGCGGATAATACAGACCATCCGTATTGATATTCTGGACCACGCCCCAGATGGGAATGAGCGAGACGGTATCGCCCTCATGACCCGTGATACGGTGCTACCCGCGTAGAGCAGCCAGGCTTCCTGCGTACCGCTGACGAGCCGGGTATCGCCGCCGCGCAGCGCAGGCAGCGCCAGCAGGAAGATGTTCGCCAGGGTCTGATCCAAGCGCCCACCCATCGCGCCAAAGACGCGAATCTGATGTCGCCCCCTGCTCGACAGCCCACAGCAGCGCCAGTTCCAGATCAGTCTGGTTCTTCTCGACGGGATAGGTCAGGATCTGCGGCCCCGGCGCGGCGGCGTTCTTCCAGGGCCTCCGGCTGGCCGAATCCATGTCGCCGATGACGACCTGCACCTCCACACCGAAATCCGGGCCACGTGAAGGCCGCCATCCGCCGCGATCAACAGCGGAGCCTCCGACTCGAGCCAGTACCTCGCCGGGCCAGGGGGCCGTCATCGCTGCTGCCATTGGCAAAGATCAGCGCATGCATCGTTCGATAAATCCGTTCAGGTGAATTAATGCGAGCGCCGCTTCCAGATTTCCTTGATTTCCAGCTTGCTTACGTCGGGGGCTTCCAGGAAATCGGAGAGCAGGCGAAAGAAGCGATCATGCTCCAGCATGGGGAAATGCCGGATGCCATCCAGCAGCACCGGGAAGAGCGAGCCATTTTCTTTGTCGCCGGTCAGATAATGCAGGATTTCGTCGCCGGGCGCTTCGATGACTTCGTCGTTCTTGCCATGCACGATCACCGTGGACACCGGCAGCAAACGCAGCGTATCCAGAATCTGGCCCGCATCAAAAGCCATCATGCTGGAAGGAATCGCGCGTGCATCGGTCTTGGGAATATCGACCTGGAGCTTTTTGTATTCCGGCTCGGTCGTCTTAAAGCACAGGTCCAGCATTTTCTGCGGTGTGAGCTTCTTTTCTTCGACCAGACGCTTAAATAAGAGATTATTGATCTCTTTGGAGGGCGTGGGCTTGCTGACCAGGGTTTCGCTGTCCGGGCGCGTGACTTTGGCCGGGTCCGGCGAGGGCGCGTGACTGCGACGAGCTTGCAGCAGCGCGGTCCGCATAGCGGTGTTGGTGCTCATGGCGGTCGCTTCCAGAGCGCTGTTGGTCGGGCCGGATTTGGGCGCTTCGGGCCGGGCCGCTTCCAGAGTCTGCGCGGCGGCAGCGCGTTTATCCAGGTCGCCGGGGTCAAAGAGCGGCGCGCTGGCGATCAGCATCCGGGGCACGCGGTCGGGATGGCGGCGGGCGTATTCGATAGCGATCATCGCGCCCAGGCCATGCCCCACCAGGGCCAGCTTGGGGATGCCCATCTTGTCGATAAAGTCTTCGATCAGCTTGATCTGCTGTTCAAGGCTGTACTTGTTGGGGTCTTTGACCGAATCGCCGAAGCCGTAGAGGTCGATGGCGTAGACCTTGTAATTGATCTTCAACTGCTGCATGGTCGGGAATCCAGTAGCGCCAGGAGCCAAGCCAACTGTGCAGAAGCATCACAGGCCGACCCCGACCGAGCACTTCGTAATGAATCAGATCCTCGCCAATCGTAACAACACTCATACGCCGAACTCGCTCATGCCGCGCCGATTTGCTGCAAGATTTCCGCGATGCGCCGCGTGAGTTCTTCGGGCGCGAAGGGCTTCAGAATATAGGCCACTGCCCCCGCTTCGATACCCGTCTGAACTTCCTCGTCCTGGCCTTTGGCCGAGAGAAACACTACCGGAATATCCTTGAGTTCGGGCACGTCCTTCATCTTACGGCAGGCTTCGTAGCCGGTCATCTTGGGCATACGAACATCCATCATAATCAGGTCGGGCTTCTCGTCCATCGCCACCGCCTTGTCATAGGCTTCCTGCCCATTGGCGGCCTGCGTGACCGTGTGCCCCGCATAGACCAGGGTAAAGTTAATCAGTTCGCGGATGTCCCGCTCATCTTCCGCAACAAGAATATGTGCCATCGTAATCCTTTGCTCTTATTCCCCTTGCTGCTGAATGGGCAGCGTCACGAAGAAGGTGGTGCCGACGCCACTCTCCGATTCGAACCAGATTTCGCCTTTATGCATCTCCACCAGCGCCTTGACAATCGGCAGCCCCAGGCCCGTGCCGGGCACATCCATCACCAGGGCGTGTTCTTCGTAGCGCCCGAAGCGCTCCCAGACGCGGTCTTTGAAATCATCAGGGATGCCGATCCCCGTATCGCGGACCGATACCTGAACCATATTGTCATCTTGCTGTTGTGCTGTGACCTCTATAGTACCACCAGCATAGGTATAATTGAAAGCATTGTCCACAAGGTTGGTGAACACCTGCGTGAGCTTGTTGGTGTCGCCCATGATCGTGCGGCAGATCCGGCGCGATATTGACAAGATCACGTCCATCTCTTTGTTCTCGTGTTCAGCGCGTCCCTGCACGGTCGAGGTCACGTTTCCAGCACTCTGTCAGGTCTCACATCGCCGAGATTCAACTGTTCCTTGCCGGAGTCGTAGAACCGAGATATTGAGCAGATCATCCACCAGGATGCCCAGGCGCTCGGCATTGCCTTTGATCTTGGCGACGAAGTCTTTTTGCTGATCGGCTCAACGGCCCAACGGCCCCCAGCGCCAGCAGGTCGGCATAGCCCTTGATGCTGGTCATCGGCGTGCGCAGTTCGTGCGAGACGTTGGAGATGAACTCGCTCTTGAGGCGGTCGGCTTCGAATTCTTTGGTGACATCACGCAAGACGAACACGGTGCCCAGGAACTGGTCTTCGTTGCGCACAGGCGAGAGCCGCACATTGACCACCCGCTGGCCGATCTCCACCTGTTCGGAGAGGAAACCTTCAAGGGGGTCATGTTCCGTCGTATTTCGACCAGTCGTCAATCGCGCTGGTCCAGGCCGGTTTCTGCAAAGAGGCGATGCGCGACCAGGGCTGGCCCACGACCATCTCTTCCGAGAGGCCCAGGATACGTTCAGCGGCACTGTTGAAGCGCACCACTTCGTTGTTGACATCCGAGAGCATCACACCATCGGCGATACCTTCCAGAATCGAGTTGCTGCGCGAGGCTTCCTGCTGTTCGGCCAGCACCAGCACGCCGAGCCGCTCCGCCTGATCGCGGATCAGGTAGTAGAGATCGGAGTTGTTGATGGCGGCGGCGACCTGATTGGCGGCAGCCAGTGCCAGACGCACATGCGCCTCGCCGAAGGCATCCAATTCGGTCGAGAGCAGGATCATCACGCCCAGAATATCGTCGTTGATCTCCAGCAGTACAGCCAGCGCGCCCTGATAGGCTTCGTTCTGCGGGTCCCAATGCGAGTCGAGATGCAGATCCGGCACCAGGACGGTCCGTTCACCACCCTCGGCTTCGATCAGCGACTGCGCCAGCGAGGCCGCCGGATGCACGAAGCTCTTGCGCACGTCTTCGCTGTCCCATTCCGGCGAGAGCGCGGCACGAACATGCAGCAGGTCGGTCGTGGGGTCAATCTGCATAATGACGCCGTCCTGGGCGTTGACGGCCCGCGCCACCATTTGCAGCGCGCTCTTGAGCACCCGTTCCAGATCCAGCGTTCGCGCCAGTTCCGCCGTGATGCGGTACAGCGTGTCGATGCGGTCGCGTTCGTTCGAGAGTTCGTCGGTGCGCTCGGCGACCAGCCCTTCCAGGTTACGGTTGAGCGAACTGAGTTCCTCATTGACCGAACGCAGCTTATTGAACAGGACGGCGTTCTGGATGGCGGTACCAAGCTGCGAAGCAATCGTGGACAAAATACCCTGGCTGTTGACGCCGAAAGCACGGGTACGGCGGCTGTCGCGCACGGCCAGCACGCCGATGACTTCGTCGCCCGAAATCAGCGGCACGCCCAGGTAGCTCTTGACGTCGCCCTCTGCGTTGCTGATGCCCAGGCTGCGCCGCAGTTCGTCCGGCCCGAAATAATCGCTGCCCATACTGAGCGGACGGCGGTTGCGGATGACGAAGGAGACCTCGTCGTCGTTCAACTGGCGCGGCGGCATGTCGCGCTGTTCGCCATTGCGGACGTTGAGCGGGAAGCTGATCTGCTGCGATTCGCTATCGTAGAGGGCCAGATACATCTCGTCCACGTCCAGCACTTGCGGTACCTGATCGCGGACCACTTCAATCATGCGGTCGATGCTGACGGTGGCGGAGATCGCCTGGCTGAGGTCGTTAATAATGTAGAGTTCTTCGACGCGGTTGGCCGTTTCAGTCGAGAGCCGCGCGTTTTCAATCGCCGTCGCCGCCTGCGAGCCGAGGGCCTGCGCCAGCCGAATCTCGCGGTGGGTAAAGGTGCGGTACTCGGCCTGCAATTCCAACTGCACCAGACCGACGGCGCTGTCGCGCACGACCAGCGGCACCAGCATCTGGGCGATGTCGCCGAAAGCTTCCAGTTCCTGGCGCTCTTTCTCGGAAATATCGGGGTTGTCGCTGCTGAGGACGACGACCTGCCGCTCTTCCAGCGCGCGCAGCTTGGAAGGATAATCGGTCAGGTTAAAGCGCGTCCCCGGCGCGGTGATGCGCAGCGGATCGGCTTCGCGGTTGACATCGACCTGAACCTCGACGCTGCGGTCCACATCATCCCAGGTCATCAGGGCACAATCGTCCATATCCAGCGCGTGCATCATCAACTCGACCACGCTGCGATAGACTTCCATCAGGTCCAGCGTGAGCGAGGTGGCCTGCGCCGCTTCCAGCAGGGTTTCCAGTTCGCGGCTGCGGACCAGCGTCTGTTCGAGCAGGCTGGTGTTCTGAATGGCGATAGCAGCCTGATTGGCGATGATACGGCCCAGGTCGGTCTGTTCGTGATCAAGTTCCGTGCGCGCATCGTAGCTGAGCAGTTCGAAGGCCCCGATTACCTGCCCGCCGATTGCCATCGGGATCAACACGTAAGACATCGCCAGCCGGGGAGCCAGCTCGCGCAGCACGTCGGTCAGTTCTTCGTCTTCGTTGTTCTTGACGTCTTCGATCACAATCGACTTGACCGTGCGCCGGACGTACTGGTAGGTCGCGCTGCTGTTCAGGTCGATGATCTCGTCAGGCGGTTGGTCGCCGCGCGGATGCTCGACCACGACGCGGCCCAACTGCAAATCGCGCTCGTACATCAGGCCGAAAGCGTGATCCATGTGCAGCACCTGGGCGATCTCGCGCAGGGCGATTTCGAGGATGTCCTCGCTGTCCAGCGATTGGCCCAGCGCCACCGAGACGCGGTTGAGCAGGCTGAGGCGCTGCGTGCGGCGTTCCGCCTCGCGGAAAAGGTCCGCATTTGCCAGTGCCACCGCCACCTGATTGGCAAAGGCGAAGGCCGCCTGTTCTGCCTGAGCGTCATAGGCACTGGATTCCTGTTTGCACAGCGCCACCACGCCGATGACGTTACCCTGGCTAACGAGGGGCACGCCCATCCAGCTTTGCGCGCCGCGTTCGCCGGGCAGCGTATCCCAGCCCTGAAGACGGCTGATCGAATAGACCTGCTTGGATTCGACCACTTTGCGCAGCCGTTCGTGCGATTTGATGCGCACGCGGGTTTCCAGCGGCATCGTCTCGTCTTCGTAATCCTTCGCGCCGCGCAGATAGAGAAACTCGCCATCCCGCAGCCAGAAGGTCAGCGTATCGTACTTGATGACCTGACTCATGGCGCTCAGCGCCAGCGCGACCACTTCGCTGTGATCCAGCGAGGCGGTAATGCGGCTGGAGACCTCGGTCAGGGCGGCAAGCTGGCTGGCCCGCGCCTCGACATCCTGTTCCAGCAGGGCGCGCTCGGTCAGGTCCTCGACCAGCAGCACCACGCCGCGCACATTTTCTGCTGTGCCGAGTGGGTAGAGGTAGAAATTGCAGACCAGCATCTCATCGCGCGCGGCCAGACTGTGGGTAATATGCTCCTGGAGTTCACCCAGTTCCAGCGTGCGCTGGACGTTCTTGAGCAGCAGATTGCGAATGTCAGGCCGGTACTCAAAGAGGTCCTGGCCGATGGCGCTGTCATCCCAGGCGTAGCGGTCCTTCATGAAGGCGTTGATCGAGATGATGCGCCCGGAACGATCCAGCACAACAATGCCCTGCTGGATCGACTGCACAACCGATTCGTTGAACTGCCGCAGGTTGACCGCATGTTGCAGCAGGTGCGTGTTCTGAATGGCGACGGCGGCCAGGTTCGCCAGCCGCTGGAAGAAGGGTTGAAATTCGGCGAAGCCATAGGCATCGACCAGATCACTGCCCAGGTGCATCGCGCCCAGGTGTTCACCGCCTGCGATCAGCGGAACGATCAGGGAGGTGTGCTCCCCTGTCGCGTACCAGGCGCTGAGATCATCGCTGCGGCTGACCTCGTCGTCACCCTGGTGGTAGAGATGCGTCTCGCCGCTGGTGTAGCTGAGTCCCATCGCGGTATTATCCAGCGAGGCCCAGGCTTCATGCTCGATCTCCAGCGACTCATCGATCTGCAAGTTGAGCCGGATAATATCGAAAAACTGCCGCTCGTTATTCAGCAGCGCGACCGTCATACGCATGAAGGGCACCAGACGCTGCGCACCGTGCGCGACCGCTTCCAGAATGGCGCTCACATCGAGGCGGCTGGTAATCGCGCCCATGATCTCGTTGAGCAGGGCCTGCTGTTCACCGGTTTGCAGCGAGCGCAGGTAAAGGCGCGTGTTTTCGATGTTGGTCGAGGCCTGCCGCGCGAAGATTTCCAGCAGTTCAATGGTGAAGCGGTTGGGACGACGCTGATTCTGCGGCCCATCCAGCACCATCAGGCCGACGCGCGCGCCGCCGGGCGTGTTCAAGGGGACGATCAGTAGATCGCCATTATGCCAGTCTTCGTCATTTTCGGGTGTATAGAGACGCTGGCCTTCAAAGGCGGTGCTGAGCGCCTCGATATCGACCTGGCCGATGGCCTCCTGGCGCTGTTCAACCGGGAAGAAATAGGATTCGCTCATCCGGTAGTCCGGGTTTTGCAGCGTGTTGAGGGCCTCCATCGTCAGGACCCGTTTCTTGCTGGAGTCGAAAACCTCCAGCGGCAGCCCGGCCTGCGCCACCTGGCGCATCACGCCGCTCTCGTCATCCAGCAGCAGCATCAGCACTACGTCGAAGCCCGCACTGGCGGAGACGCTGTAGGCAATCGCTTCCAGCATGGTCGGCGGGTCGGTGTTGCTCTGGAGAATCTGGCCCAGCTCGAAGATCTGGTTCAACTGCTCGACACGCCGCCGGAGCTGCGCATTGCGGCTGACCTGATCCTGATAGCGCACCGCGTTGCCATAACCGAGCGTGGCTTTGGCCGCCAGCGTGCGCACAAATTCGACCGCGCGTTCGTCAAAGCTGTGGGGCCGGTAATAGTAGAGATGGATCAGCCCGACCACCTGGTTTTCATAGAGGAAGGCGACCGCCAAAGCAGCGTGCGCGTTTTCCGGCAGGGCTTCAAGCTCACTGTCGGCGTAATTGTCGATGGCGACGGCGTTGCCCCCGTGCCGGATCGCCTCGACTTCAATGGGCGTAAGCTCCGGCCAGGCCACCGGCCCGATACGCCGGTCCAGCGCCAGCACCGGATCGCCACTTTCTTCCCAGCGCCCGGTCGGTTCAAGCAGCGCCACCACACCGACATCGGCATTGACGACCCTCTTGGCCTCCTCGACAATCACGTTGAGGATGTAGTCGAGATCAAGCGTCAGCGTCAGTTCGTTGCTGACCCGCGAGATGGCGTCCAGTTCCTGCATACGGCGGTTGAGGTTCTGGCCCGCCGACTGGTAGAGCGTGACCCGGTCCAGCGTCCCGGCTAACTGCACCGCAATCGTCATCATGGTCGAGAGATCGGCTTCATCGTAGGGCCGCGCCTCGCGGTTGGCGACGCCGAGTTCACCCAGGCTGCGGTCACCGACAATCAGCGGGACGATGAAGATGCGCTCCAGTTGGACCCGCGCCGAGAGCCGACCGTAACAGGCAGCCATCGGCTCGTCTTGCAGTGCGTTGCTGAAGTAGTTCTGCCGCGAGATGGCGACCTGGGTCTCGCTGCCCGCACGCTGTACTTCCTGGATCACCGCCTCGCCCAGTTCGATGCCGTAGATGTAGCGCGGGTAGGTGATCAGGCTGTCTTGCAGTTCGCTGAGCACGTTGATAAACACGATCGGGACTCTCAGTGACCTGCGCGATCTCGGCCAGCACCGGCGTCAGCGGTTCATCCGCCGTAAGGACCGCGCCTGCCAGTTCCGCGATGCGCCGCAGGCTGTCCGATTCCTGCACGCGCATTTCCAGATCGCGGTAGAGGCGCGCATTTTCAATAATGGCGGCGGCCTGCGTGGCGAAAATCGACAGCAGGCGTACATCATCATCGCTGAAGTAATCTTCGCTGAGACGGTTAGCGACTTGCAGCAGCCCCAACCGCCGCCCGCTAATCGACAGCGGCGCGATCATCATCTGCTGGATGTGCAGCGCGGACATGATCGGGTCCAGTTCGGCCTCGATAATCACCCGATCCGTGCTGACTGTGTTGGTGTACCAGGTATCTTCCTGCTGCCAGATGGCCTCGATACTGGTCCCAGGCCGGAGCGGAATGCTGTAATCCGCTACCAGCGCGTCATCCACACCGTAGAATGGCGCGCGAGCCACCAGACGCTTTCTCGCTTCATCATAGAGCAGAATGCCGCAAATCTGAATCTGCATCAGGTTGGCGATGCGGCTGTTGATCTCTTCGAACAGTTCGAAGGCGCTGCCAAAAGCGCTGATCGCGTGGGTGATTTCCTGAAGCCCGGCCAGTTCGGTCTCGCGGGATTCCTCACGCTCGTACAGGCGCGTGTTCTCCACCACTGCCGCTGCCTGCGCCGCCATAACGCGCAGCGTCTGCATATCGTGCAGGACGAAACCGCCCTCGGACTGCTTATTGCCCATCAGGATGATGCCCGTGCGGCGGCTGCCGACTTCCAGCGGGATCAGGGCGATATTGTAAATACCGACGATGTTGACCAGATCGGTCATATTGCAGAGTCTCGACCATCGGCTCGTCGGCAATGTCGTTGGAGACCCAGTAAGGCTGATTCTGCCAGATGCGGAACTGCGGGCTGTTGGGCGGGGTCGGGATACTGAAGCGCCGCGTGATCTGGTCGGGAATGCCGTAGAACGGCAGTTTGGGCAGCAGCGCTTGCTTGAAATCGTCGTATTGCAGGATGCCGCAAATGTCCGTGCCGATCAACTGCGCCAGCCGTTCGGAGAGGGCGCGATAGACGGCATGGGCGTAATCTTTGTCTTTGGCCTGTTCCAGCGCGTCCTGCAAGCCGGTCAGGTTCTCGATGTGCTGCGACTGCGCGGCGTAGAGTTCGGCGTTGTAGATGGCGATGGCGACCTGTTTGCTGATGGCCTGAAGCAGCGCCACTTCCTTCTGGCTGAAGGCATCCGGCAGGGCCGACGCCAGTTCGAAGGTGCCGATAAAGCGTTCACCCACTTCCAGCGGCACGCCGACAAAGCTGCTGTAGCCGTTGTCAGGCAGCAGGGGCATCACCGCCGACGGGCTGTCAGGATCGACGGAAAGTACCGGCTGGCGATGTTTGGCGATCCAGCCGCTGATCCCCTCGCCCACATGATAGACACCGCCGGATGCGGAGAGTTTGAGGACGTAGGTGGCATCCCCCAACCAGCCACGCGGTTCCATCACCTGCGCTTCGGCATTCCACAGGCAGATCTCGCCCGCATCAGCCTTTACGTCGGCGTTGACCACTTCCAGCAGGACTTGCAGCACCTGCTCGACGCCCAGGCTGGCATTGACCGTCTCGCCGATGCGGTTAATCAGGGCGATGGCCTGGGCCAGATCCAGCACCTTGGGGTTGGCAGTCTGGCTGCCCAGCTCGCGCATGACGACGACGGTGCGCATTCCATCATCACCAGGGACGCGATGCGATGAGGCCTCGACCCAGCGCGGGCCAAGCTGAAAAGAGGACTGGAACTCGTGGGCAAAGAGACCGAGAAAGCTGTCCGGCGGTTGGGCCACCTGGGCGATGATCTCCAGGTTAGGTGTGGTGCCGTTCATGCCCAGCCAGCGCCGGGCGCGCTCGTTGACATAGACCAACTGCCCGTGCTCGCGGGAAACTAAAATTGCGTCGTCGCTGGAGGCAGCGGGGACCTCTTCCAGGGCAAGTACTTCAGCCGCTGGTTGCTGGCCGAGTTCCTGACGCTGGCGCAGCCACAGGTAAATCCATACACAAATGACAGCCCCACCGACAAATAAAAATATCGCCAGGCCCATGATTTACATTACCACTCTGTCAGTATTTTCGATCCGCTGTCTTCGCTGCCCGTACCGCTCACACCCCGGCGGCGGTTCTCAGCAGCCAGTTCGGTAATTTCGCGTATATCGGAAAACCGGTGCGTGTGCGTGGACACCATGCCAGCACCCAGAGTCATCAGGGGAGCCTGCCGCTCGCCACTGTCGCCATCCGGCACCAGGATATAGCCGCGCTCACGGTCTATAAAGGAATAGTGCTGCTTCACACCCTCATTAAAGCGCGCCACGATCTGGTCGCGGGCCTTTTCCGCCATGTCGCCGTGCGTAATCATGATGAAGGTATCGCGGGCCGGGTGCCCCAGGAAATCATCCGCCGTGCCGAGTTCGTCCACCACTTCGTTCATCACCAGCGCCAGGAAGCGAATAGCATCGTCCCCAGCCACGAAGCCGTAGACCTCGGTGAAATCGTCGTAGTTGTTGATCTTGAGGTCCACGTAGGTCCAGTCGCCTTCGCTGCGCATGAGCTGGCGCAGGTGATCTTCGATCAGGCGACCGGTCGGCAGGCCGGATTTATCGTCAATCTGGGCGTGTTTCTTGGCGGCGGTAATGGAGTTCTGGACGCGCAGGCGCAGTTCTTCAATGTCGAAGGGCTTGGTGACGTAATCGTCCGCGCCGAGTTCCAGACCGATAATTTTGTCGCTGCGTTCATCTTTTTGCGTGAGGAAGATAATCGGGATGTGCCCGGTGCGCGTCGTCTGGCGCAGTTCGCGGCACACGTCGTAGCCGTTCATGTCCGGCAGCATAATGTCGAGGACGATGAGATCGGGCAGCTGCTTCCGGGTCATCTCCAGGGCATCGTTGCCGCGCGGTGCCACCTGGACTTCGTATCCCTGCCCGGAGAAATAGATACGAAGCATATTTGAAATGTCGAAGTCGTCTTCGACGACCAGGAGTTGACCGTTGCTCATAGTTGCGTCCCTCAAGCCACATCAGTATTACAAATACTATACACTATTCTGACCGAATGCGCACCAACACCCGCCCTCTCTTCCAGTATACGCGCGATTCCTTATATGAAACGTGGCTTTATAAGAATTTACAGGCCAATTGTGTGCTACCACACGCGGCGGTTGTGGGCGGCTTTCTCGCGGACGCGGTCGATGGTTTCCTGGGTGACGGCCTGGCCGAAGCTGCGGAAGCCGGAGAGCCGGAAGCCGTGCCGTGTGGCGATCTCGCCGATTTCGAGCGCCTGCTCGATGCTGATGTCCTTGCCGGTGGTGTAATCTTCGTAGCGGCCTTCCAGGGCCAGCGCCATCGTCTCGGCCATGCAGGCATAGGCTTTGCCGGGCGGAAAGCCGAAATCGAAGTGGAAATCGACCGGGCCGGGCACCTCAACCATGCCGCCCTCGATCACCAGCACGTCGTCACGCTCCGCCGCCACCTGCACCGAGACATCGCGCGGGCGGGCCACATCGCAGACGACCGCACCGGGCTTGAGATGCTCCGGGTGAATCACGGCGTCAATGTCGCTGCTGACGGCCAGGATCAGGTCGGCGTCGTAGATGGCGTCCATATCCAGGCTGGTCGTGATCTGCGCGAAACGTGCCGAGGCAGAGATCGCGCACTTGCAGCAGCGCCTCCTCGCGGCGGCCCACCAGCACCAGTTCGGCGCATTCGTCTGCCAGCATCTGCGCGCAGGTCTTGCCGATGGTCCCGGTCGCGCCCACGATGGCGACCTTGGCCGCGCGCATGTCGATCTCCATGATTCGCGCCGCTTCGATCACCGCTTCGACCGCGATCACGACGGTATAGCTGTCGCCGTTGGTGACCGGCACGTCCAGGCGTTCGGCAATGGTGATGCCGCCGTCGCCCACTACTGAGGTATAGGCTCCCAGACCGAGAATGCGCGCGCCCAGCTTCTCCGCTTTGTGGCCGGTGGCGACGATCTTGCGGTAGACCGTTTCCAGCGGCAGCGCCAGCATGGTCGGCGGGGTAAAGGGCACCGCCAGCAGCCAGCCGCGCAGCTCGCGCCCGGTCGATTTGGAGCGGATGCCGGTGACTTCGGAGATGTACAGCGGCGGAAAGAAGCGCGACAGGTAATTGACCTGGCCTTCAGTCAGATACCTGGCAATGGGCACCTTGCGCGCTGCATCTTTCTTGATCTGAATCGGATGGATAATGAAGGCAAAGGTATCGTCAGGCATTACCAGTCCTCGCCCGCGCCGATTTCGTCCTGTTCATCGCGCGGATAAAAACGAGGATGGTTCACGCCGGTGTACTGGTGATGGTCGCTCTCTTCGTAGGTGACGCCCAGGCGAATCACGCGGCGGTGCGGTGAAACGAAGATCACCACGTCGGATTCAATGGTTCGGCCCGGATACACCACCACCCCGGAGCCAATGCGCACGTTATGGCCCACGCCCGCGCCCAGCACGATCTGCCCGACCGGCAGCAGTTCGCCGTTGATATTGACCGCACGAATGGGGCGCTGCTGGATCAGGTTGAAATCAGTGAAGGTGTTGCCCGCGCCAATAAAGGAGCGGCGGCCAATGGCGCACATTTGCAGGCAGGTATTCTGGGCGATGATGGTATTCTCCATCACCGAGGTGAGATAGAGCGAGGCTCGGAAGGGCAGAAAACAACCGTCGGCAATCGTACTCATCATCAGCACGCAGCCGTCGTCAATGGTGACGTTGTTGCCGATGGTGCAGTTGTCGATCATCACACCGGGGCCAATATTACAGTTCTCGCCGATCTCCGCCGGGCCAGTGATGACCGCCGTCGGGTGAATGACCGTGCCACGCCCAACCCGTACCGCTGCCGAGGTGCTGAGCACCTGCTTCATCTCCATCACGGCGCGCCACAGCAGCCGCAGCGAGAAGAAATTGTGATGCGCCACGCGCTCGTCAAAGCGGCTGGCGCGGGCAAAGCAGCCGAAGATCGTCCCGGCGAAATAGACATGCACCCAGGATTCAATGGACAGGATAGCGCGTGCGGGCAGGTAATGCGTCAGGTCGCCCTGCTCCATCGTCATGAAGTCGGGCACGCTGTAGAAACCTTTTTCTTTGGCATCACTGGGGACGATCACCGGCGTAATGTTCGGCGTATAGCCCTGCGGCAGATAATAGAGATCGGCCAGATAAATTTCGTTACCGTCAGCGTCTCTGGCTTTCTCAAACGAGGTCGTCAGCGGCAGCGTGTAGGTGCGGAAGGCCGGATCATCGGCGCGGAAAGCGGCCCGACAGGCCGTATTAAGCTGCCGCGCCCGCTCGAAGAAATAGGTCAGGAACTCGATGTCGAACCACAGGTTATCCCGGTAGACAATGGCCGCCTCAGCAATCCCACGCATAGACTCGCGGTTGGGCAGGGTCGGCCCCAGCACCAGCCCACGCGGGAACAACGCCGAGAACAATTCCTCATGGTGAAGCTTGAGAACGTCCAGGCCAATGGTCAACTGGCTGGCCGGTTCGTTAAACGGCAGCACGTGACGCCGGTCCTCAATGACGTAGCGGTGGATCTGCGGCTGATCTTTAGCCATTGTTCAGGAAATCTCGCACCGTCGTGTGAAAGCGGGTTGGCTCATCCAACATGGCGAAATGGCCGGACTTTTCGAACCAGGCGACCTTGCTGTGCGGCGCGGTCTGGCGCAGCAACCGGGCCTGATTGGGGTTCACGATCAGATCGCGCGCGCCGTAGATGCCCAGCAGCGGCATGTGCAGC
Organism: uncultured Chloroflexia bacterium; assembly: GCA_963772595.1. Lineage (GTDB taxonomy): Bacteria > Chloroflexota > Anaerolineae > Aggregatilineales > Phototrophicaceae > CAVYXZ01. The sequence continues at coordinate 174,548 of CAVYXZ010000011.1, forward strand.
TTGTGCATATCCGCGCGCAGGTCGGTTTTGTGCAGCGTGGCGATGCTCTCGAAGAAGGCCCCGCCGGTCAGCCCCTGCAGGTCAGCCAGCATCATCTGGCTCAGCGCCTTGCCGTCGGTCGCCAGCAGATGTGAATAGCCGCGCATGAAGATGCGGAAGCCGCGCATGAAGACATTGAATAACCAGGGCATGGTTTTCGAGAGTTGAATCCAGCCTTCAAAACTGGCCGTCTTGAGCAGCAGGCTGAGCGAACGGCCATCAATCGGCGAGCCGATCACGATGACTTTGACGACTTTATCCGGGTGCTGGATGGCGCTGGCAAGCGACACCGTGCCGCCCATCGAATGCCCGACCAGCGGCGCTTTGGGGATACCCAGGCGATCCATGAACTGATCCACCAGCAGGACAAAATTGGCGACCGAAAAATCGTCCCCCTGGTCGCCGGATTCACCAAAGCCCCAGAAATCGACAGCGTAAGTACGAAACTCTTTGCCGAGTTCGAGAATGCTGCTGCGCCACAGGCCCCAGGACCCCAGCCAGCCGTGCAATAAAAGAACAGGGCGTCCGCGTCCGTGAGCTTCATAATGGACAATACCCTGCTCGGTCACCAGTGTTGCCACCGTTATTGGCCCCTATACGTGCGGCATGGAGGACTGCTCAGCCTTCCATTTCCTCCAGGATCGAATACAGGAGTTCGAGCAGTACGTTTTTGACGCTTTCTTTGTCTTTGGCGATACAGGGCAGCAGCTTGACATCTTCTTCGATGCGCAGTGCAATGCGCAGATCGTCAGCCGCCCAGGCATCGGGATCATCCTGCTTGTTGGCCGCCACCACGTAGGGTGTGTTGGCATAAGCGCGGAAGGTTTCGAGGATGCTTTTGGCCTCGCGGAAGGTCTCCGGCTTGGCGCTGTCCACCATCACGACGAAACCCAGCATACCCTCCGCCAGGATTTCCCACATGAAGTCAAAACGGCGCTGGCCCGGCGTCCCGAAGAGGTAGAGGACCAGGTCGTCGTCAACGGTAATGCGCCCGAAATCCATCGCAACCGTTGTCGCTTCCTTCTGCTGCGATTCAGCAGTGTCCGCCGAGATGCCGCGCTCTGTTGAAACGACTTCGATTTCACTGATAGAACGGATAAACTCCGTTTTACCCGAACTAAAGGGGCCAGTGATAACCATTTTCACAGTCTGCATAACATACCCGCTCTTCCAGCTAGGTCCCTGATGGACATAAGGCAATTACATCGATTTGATTTGGTCGATCAACTTGTTAACCACGCTCCTCTGCACCTGGGGAGCCTTCGGCCCGGTCCTCAGACCCGGCTTCTTGGCAACTTCCATGCCCGGTGGCTTTACCAGTTCAACCAGGCCCGCCTGCTCCAGACCGTAGACGATGCGGCGGATCTCGATATCCGACATGTTGTTATGCCGGGCGATCTGCCGGATCGAGTTCTTCGGATTGACGAAGGAGACGACCCGCCATTCTTCGACGCTGAGATGCACGCCCTTGAACTTCTCTTTGGGGTTCTCCGGGAATTTGAGCGCGAAATCCAGGTTGGGCAGATGCTCGTTGAGCTGTTCCGCCTCTTTGATGCGCCGCGACCCCTCGATGATGACGTTTTCCAGGTCAATCGGGACCAGGATGCGGTCCGAGCTGGGCATCTTGCCGTCATCGAAACGGAAAGGCCCATCCCCCCAGGTGAGCAAGTTATAGATGACATCCAGGGTATGCTGCTTGATGCTGGATACAATGTCATTTTGAGTGACGTAGTTGGCGTTAATCAGAAGCATTGCCAGGGCTTTATCGGTCGTGTTTCTGGCTCGCTCACGGATAATACGCGCCTGTTCGTCGGTGAGCTTGCCCGCTTTGTTTAACACGGAGACGAGATTACCATCCTGCGAATCCAGCGACGCAAAGATCAGCTTGCCCGCATTGAAAGAGACTTTCGCACGCTCGGCACCGGGTCTCATTTTTTCGTTGTTCATTGCGTCTTTCTCGCCGGTCCGCACGCTCTCGAAGATGGTGAGGGTGCCGGTTTTCCGCGCGAGGTTAATCAGATTCAACAATTGAGTCGTGGTAAAGTCTCGAATATTGCCTTGTAACGGCATTTAGAACGGCCCTCCGCATTGTTGTGCAGGCCACCAGTAGGAGCGCGGATTCAACGGCTCAAAAACAATAACCTGATTATAGCCAGCGCTCAAAAGCGAGTCAACTGACCCTAAACTCCTGCTTTTCAAAGCCTGTTTCGTGTCCGTATAATCTTTACATCTGCTCATTATAGAAGGATTTGATATTATGCACCACCGCGCCTCCCTGGCAGGTTGGCTGCTGGTGATCCTGGCCGCGCTTGTTCTTCATGATACAGGGAAAAGCACAGCGCTTAACCTTGAGACTTCCGCGCTGGGGCCGGATAATTTCCCGCCGGGCGTCGATCATCTCACCGGGCTGCCGGTAGCAGACCCGGCAGTGCTGGATCGCAGTCCTTTTGTCGTCAAGATCTCCAACGCCCCACCTATCGTTCGACCTCAAGCGGGCATCAGTGCGGCGGATCTGGTCTATGAGCATTATGCCGAGGGCGGGCTGACGCGCTTTTCGGCCATTTTCTACAGCCAGGCCCCCACGCGAGTCGGCTCGATCCGCAGCGCGCGCCTGATTGATTACGAGCTGCTGCCAATGTACCAGGGGATGCTGGCCTTCTCTGGCGCGAGCATCGGCGTCGAGGACAGGCTGAACAGCTCCGAATTCGCCGATAAGCTCTTCAAGGGCGTGCTGTTCGGCTGGCCGGAATTCTGGCGCGACGAGTCGATCCCGGTGCCGCATAACATGTTCGCCAATCTGGACGCGCTGTGGACACTGGCCGCACAGGAGGGCCGCAGCACGACCCCTTCACTGCACGGGCTGGCCTTCGACCTGGCCGCACCGCCGGGCAGCGACGGTCCCACCAGCAGCATCGACATTCGCTACCGGGCCACGCGCGTGCTGTGGAAGTATGATCCCGTCAGCGGGCGTTACCTGCGCTGGGCCGACGGCCAGATCCATGCCGACGCCAACACCGGCGAGCAGATCAGCGCGGCCAACGTAGTCGTCATCTATGCCGATCACACATTTACCGACATCATCGAGAGCGAGTGGCAGGGCAGCGTCAGCTACAGCATCGAGATCAAGCTGTGGTTCGAGGGGGATGCGGTCGTCTTCCGCGATGGACAGCGCTATACGGCCCGTTGGGTGCGCCCGACGCGCGAATCCATGCTTGGTCTGCGCACGCTGGACGGCCAGATGTTTTATCTCAAGCCGGGCAATACCTGGTTCCAGGTGATGCGGCCCCCGGCGCAGCAGACACCAGAAGAAGAATGGCTGCGCGTCGAATAGCTGCCGGTTCGTCGGGCCGATAGGCTATTGTCGCATTGGGGATCTGCCCTTAGTATTAGAAAGCTTAGCTGGTGTGAAGGTAAAGGGATGACGGCCTTTCAGACATTGCAGCAGGGGATTGCGGCGATCCGTGCCGGTGATTATGCCGGGGGCGGTGGGCTGCTGCAATCTGCATTGCAGGACCCGACGCTCAAGGGACGCCTGCGGGCCACTGCATTGAACTGGCTGGCCGAAATCAGCGCGGACCCGGCGCAGAAATCGACCTATTATGAAGAGGCGCTGGAAGTTGACCCGACCAATGATTGGGCGGAGGAACGGCTGGCCGCTTTGCTCCAACCGACGAAGACCGCCCCCTCGTCGCTGAACCTGCCGGAGCACGAAAACCCGATGATCGTGCCGCCGCCGCCCGCGCCGGTCTACGCACCGCCGGACAAGCGTCCTGCGCCGCCGCCAAGCCTGCCCGAAGCGCCCGCTGCGCCACCTGCTGCGCCGGGACCATCGTACAAGGTCGTGGGCATCCTGGGGGGGTCTAACGGGCCGGGGTCGGGCTTCTTCCTGACAGCAACCGGGATTCTCGCCAGCACACGCTACGTCATCGGTGCGCAGGATAAGGTCACGGTCGAACTGGAAGCCGGGCTGCAACTGCCGGGACAGGTACTGCGTTCCTTTCCACATCTCGATGTGGCGCTGATCCAGATCGAGTACGAGGTGCAGGGTCTCACGCCGGAGACAGTGTCCGATCACATTCAGCCCAACACGCCGATTCACTATCTGGCTTACGGCAAGACACAGGTCTCAGGTCAACGCCGGGAAACAGGCCGACGCTTGCCACCGCATCTCTTCCCGACCGACATCGTCCCGGTGCCGGATGCCGGGGGCGGACCGGTCTTCGATACCCAGGGCGATCTACTGGGGATGTTGACGCGCGACATCAGCACGTCCTCGTCCTACGTTTACGGCGTGCATATCGCCGCCATTCGCCGCTGCCTGGAAATCTACAATTACGAACTGCGCAGCGTGGCCCAGCGCGTTTACTGCACAAGCTGCGGCTATGCCAGTGCTGCGGTCACAGCGGGCGGTTATTACTGCGAAACCTGCGGCACGCTCATGACTCAGGGCCACAGTCATCCGCGCGGGCAAACGCCGCACATGGCCGCGCTCTATGGCGAAAACAGCGCTCCGGCCTGCACCGTTTGCGGCGCACGGGTCGGATTCTACGACGGCCTGTGCCTGCGCTGCGGTCAGGCGGGCGATCCCGGCGGCCAGCGCGCAACGCCGGTGGACTATTGAGGAGGCGCACCATGCAACAACCCCAGGACCCGCTGGCACGGCACGCCGAGATGGTGCAGCAGGCACTGATCTCGCTGGGAATTGACCCTAATCAGTCACGGCTGAACGTGACCAGCGGCTACGGCTGGAACTTCCGCTATGGCTCCGCCGTGATTGAGGTTTACATCCACTTCAACGAGGAAGGCAGCTATTTCCAGGTGCTGTCGCCAATTATGCACCTGCCCCAGGCCGGGCTGCTGCCGCTCTACCGGCGGATGCTGGAGCTGAACCTGCAACTGGTCAATGCCGCCCTGGGGATTTATCACGACGCAGTTTACATCTTCAGCGAACGTCCGCTGGAAGGGCTGGATCAGGTTGAGGTCAGCAGCACGATAGGCCGAGTGGCCGCTTATGCGGATGATCTGGATAACAAGCTGGTGGCGGAGTTCGGCGGACGGCTCTACGCGCGGGGCTAGGCCGTGTTTGCAGAGTCCGCATTGTCCGACAAAAAGCCTGTTAAACAGGAGAGAAACAGGTATAATTACGATAATTATTACAATTTGAGCTAACAACACAGCGCTCAATTCAGCTTCATGTAGTTTGCAAACACGCCCTAGTTGGACGCCAAACATGCATAATCGGATTCAGCCTGTCGTGGTTTTGTATTTTTGACCTCAGCCCTAAATCCCCCCTCCAAGATGGCGAGAGGACTTGTCAATCACCGTCTTAACAGGGTTTCGTTGGGGGTCCCCTACGCGGAGCGTTTTGACTTCTCGGCATCCTCAGCCTCGACCGCTGCCGGGCGGAAACGGGTCAACAGCCAGCCATGGAGACCGGCCCGCCGCGCCAGCGCGTAGACATCGGTCCACAGACCCTTGAAGTGGCCGCCCAACGCAATCAGAATTGCCATCATGCCACCCTGCGGCAGCACGTCATCCGGCCCTCGGAAATAGAGGAAAGGCGAGGGCAGCGTGTAATCCTGGATCAACTGGTAATTCAGGTAGAAAGCGACGATTAAAATCACGGCAGTCACCAGCGCCGAGAGCCAGCCGCGCCACTTGAAGGTCCCGGCCAGCACAAAGCCCACCGCGATGCTGAAGCCGCCCAGCAGCAGCACGCCGCCATCGAGCGTGGTCACTTCCAAATAGAGCAGCAGCCAGGCATAGACGGTCCAAATCACCGCACCGGAGAGCGTGCCCAGGATCAGCCCGGCCAGCAAACGCCAGCCCACCGGCCAGAACTTCTCCAGACGCGCAGGGAGTTCACCCGCCAGCACAACGGTCAGGCCAACAAACACGCCGAAGGTGATACCGGTGGTAATGGTACGACCCAGGATCTCGTTGATGAGGACCGCCGGACCGGCCAGATTGATCCAGGCGTAGGCGCTCATGGCAGCAAAGCCACCGAAGAAGCCAAAGACGAAGCGGGTCACGATGCCCATCGGCTGCTGGCTCAAACGCCGCCAGGTATTGGTCAGCCAGGCATAGAGCCGCGCATCGTAAGCCACTTCGGGCGGCAGATAGGGCACTTCGTCGCGGATCAGGGCCAGGGTCCGCAGCGCGCCTTTGGTGCCTTCGCGCTGTTTGGCAGCCACGAACTGAACCGCGCGCAGCGAGCGGATGCGGCCAATCACACGTGCGGCCTGCTCGGCAATATCGGGAAATTCCCAATCCAGCGCCGTCTCGGCGATCAGCTCGTCGATGTCAGGCGTGTAGACGTACTCCTGCCAGAAACGCGGCGCGGTGTTTTGCACGAGCGAACGCAGGCGTGTGGTGAGCATCGAGCCTTCGATGTCGCCATAGCTGCGGCGCAGTTCCGGGTTCATCAGGCTGGCGCGGGTGCTGAGCACGTGCAGCGCAGCGCTCTTGGCGGCCTCATTCTGCTCCACTTGCAGAGCCTGCGCCACAATCGCCGGGATGCGCGGCGGTTCGCTGTCCGGCAGGGTCTCCAGGCGATACAGCGCGCGGACACGGGCCGGAGCGTTGTCACTGCGGACCGCGTGCAGCGCCACCCAGCGCCGGTCTTCATCGTCCAACTGATTCCACCAGTAGGCGACCTCATGATCGTATTCCAACGCGCCGCGCAGCAGCATCTGTTTACCGGCGTTATCCAGTTCCAGGTCGTATTCGTCCGCCCGGACATAGTAATCGCTGATGAGCATAAAGTGGGTCACACCCAGCAAGAAACGACCCTGCCCATGCGCCCAGGCACGCCGCGCGCGCGAATAGATGTCTACAGCTTCCTGCCGCGCCAGGTCCTCCGGCGTGATCGGCTTGATGTCGGCCAGACTTTCAGTGGCATCCGATGCCCTGGGCCGGCTGCCACCATCGCCCCCCCCGACGATCAGTACACCGCCATCAATACCCGCCTCAGCCACACTCTGCGGCGTGAGGACGGCACGCAGTTCGTCAATCAACTCGGTCACGCTGCTGGGTCGCATGTCGGGCTGCAAGGCCGTACCACGTCGCAGCACCGGGGTCAGGCCCATCGGCAGATTTTCGTTTTCTTTCTCCAGATCGGGCAGATCTTCCTGGAACTGAAGCTGCTTGAGCGCCAGCGAGGTCGTGGCATCAAAAGGCAGTTCGCCCGTGAGCAGGTGATACATCAGGATGGTGAAGCTGTAAATATCGGCCCGGTAATCCAACTGCTGGGCGGTCAGTTGTTCGGGAGCCATGTAGAGCAGCGTACCGTAACCGGGGTTGGCCGCGCGGCCTTCCGGGTCGGTGGCGGTCGCCAGGCCGAAATCCGCCAGGTAGGGCGAATCGTTGCTGTCCAGCAGGATATTCGAGGGCTTGATGTCCAGGTGAATGACGTTGTTATTGTGGGCATGATCGAGCGCATCGGCCATTGCCGCGCCTATGCGCAGCGCTTCGCTCACGGATAGCGGCCCGGCTTCGACCAGCGTTTCCAGTGACCCGCCGGTCACGAAGCGCATGACGATGTATAACTGGTTATCGTAATCGCCAAAGTCGTAAATCGGCAGAATGTGCGGATGCTCCAGCGCGGCAATCGTCTGAGCTTCGCGCTGGAACAATTCGACCGGGTCCACGTCAGCGGTGAGATCACGGGCAATGGTTTTGATGGCGACCGTGCGGTTCAGGCGCTGATCGCGGGCCGACCATACGTCAGCCATCCCGCCGCGCCCGATATGCTCGATCACCACATACTGGTTAATCTGTACGCCGACATCCATCGAATCAAGTCCTGTTGTCTTGCTTTGCCCACCGTGCTTACATTATAGACAGCTCACCATAGAGAGCAAGCATCTGAAGGAGTAGAAATCGCGCATGGTCCTTGAGTTCGAAGGCAGCCGCATCCAGACCTGGCCCCTTGGCCTTGTCGTTCTCATCGCGCTTCTGGTCATGGCGTAGAAAGCCCAGCGCGCCGTATCTGCTTTGCTGCTCACGGTCCCCTTTGGCTCCGGCCTGAGCTTTGTCGTGCCGGTTCGGGCGAAGGATTTCCGCTGGTGGGTGCCTGCTGCTGCGCTACCCCTATCGCGTGATTGACATCAACGATGTGATCCTCAACGCAGCCGGTGTCCTGATCGGCTACGGCCTCTTCAGGCTGTTTGCCTGGATTTACCTGTCGCCAACCGCGCCTTTTCGCACGCCCCTTAAACCTGTGTGAGAAACTATAGCTTTATGGGCCATCGGGCCGTACACTGAAGCATAAGCAAATGAACCTGCGCGAGGCTTTATGCGACGAACGCGATTTATGATTCTGGCGGCCTTTTTGCTGGCGCTGTCTGTCAGCGGGCCGCTGCGGGCACAGGATGCCGGTACCACCCGTGACCCCTGGGCTTTAGCCCACCGCTTGCTGCATTTTGACTCTGATTACGCCCTGCCTCCACCCACGCCCATTTACAATGTCGGCGACAGCACCGAGTTCTGGGTCAGTAAGGGCCGTGACCAGACGCCGAGCCGCATCACCGCCAGTCTGGCGGCCTCATCATCTAACCTGTATCTATGGGTCGAGCAGGGGCTGTTTTATACGCCGGATAAGATGCAGCAGGTCGGGCAGCAGATTTACCAGGCCTATGTCTATATGCGGGCACGATCCGCCTTCGAAGGACCGATCAACTTGCCCGGTATCGGCCCCATCATCAACCCCAAACTGGACCCTGCCAGCCTGTACGACGTGCCCGACGTGGATAACGACCCGCACCTGTTTATCCTCTACGCCCGCGACCTGGGCCAGGATCAGGTAATTTATAACTATAACGATGGCCTGCCGGAGGCTATCGCGCCCGGCGGATACAGCAATCAGCACGAACTGCTGGTGGTCAACGCCACCGCCCTCCCGACCGTGCCGCTGGATGATGGCTACTACACCACCCAGATTGCCGAGATGATCTACAACTTTCTCTTACAGTCTCGTCTGCCTGCCCAGGCCCCCTGGCTCCGGCAGGCCAACGCCGTCCTGTTTACCCAAGACATCGACTTCCCCGACATCCGGCCCAACGCGACCGCCGCCTTCTTGCAGGACCCCAACACTTCGCTGATTCAGCCGCTGAGCAGCGCCGCCAATCCCGACGCCACCCAGGGCGCGCAGCAGTTGTTCAGTCAATACCTGATCCAGCGCTACGGTGTGGGCGTGGTGCGCAGCCTGTTAATCGAACCGGGCAGCGGCCTGGCCCCCCTGGATGCGGCCCTGGCCGATAATCACATCAGCGACCCGGTCAGCGGTGCCCCTGTGACCGGCGTGGACGCCTTTTCCGACTTCGTCATGGCGAATCTGGCCTCCTTGATCGTGACCACGCCTTTCGGCGATGGACGCTACAGCTATGATGCCAACACCCTGCCGGATGTGCCGCCCCAGGCCACCATCCTGCGCGATCAGTTCGACACGACGCTGGATGACCAGACGGTCAAGCAGTTCGGCAGCCAGTACATCGTCCTCCTGTCCAGCCGGGACGCGATTCTGAACCTTCATTTTCAGGGCGAGGCCGCCAGCGCGCGCCTGCCCCTGCCCGCCGATGCCGACCCGGAAAATCATTTCTACTGGTCCGGCAGCGGCTCCAACCAGAACACGACCCTGACCCGCAGTTTCGACCTGAGCGACGTGGACAGCGCGCAGCTGAGCTTTGACAGCTGGTACGATCTCAGCCGGGCGCGCAGCTATGCTTATGTGGAGGTCTCGACCGACGAGGGCCAGACCTGGACCATCCTGCCCGCCACCCTGAGCAGCGAGAACAACCGCTACGGGCTGGCCTACGGGCCGGGTTTCACCGGCAGAAGCAATCCCGAAGCGCCGCTCCCTGTCGCCTGGGGGGGGCTGGTGTTCAACAACGAAGACGGCATGACCGTTAAGGATATTGTCGCGGATGGCCCCGCCAGCCAGAGCGATTTGCAGGTCGGGGATCGCATCATCGGCTATGACGAAACGCCCTGGCCGGAGGCTCCCGACATACTGGGTCTGCTGGCCGAGCACAAACCGGGCGATACCATCGATCTGTTTATCGACCGCGATGGCGAGCAGCTCAGCATTCCGCTGACGTTAGGCGAACATCCCACCCGTTTCATCTATCCGGCGGCGCTGTGGGAACCCCAGGAGGTCGATCTATCGGATTACGCGGGCCAGCAGATCATGCTGCGCTTCGAGTACATCAGCCAGCCCGGCGCAGCCGATTCCGGCATTGCGATTGACAACATTCGCCTGCCGGAGATCGATTACAGCGACGACGCCGAACAAGCCGGCGATTGGACCGCCGAAGGCTGGCAGCAGATTGATAATCAGGTGGACCAGCGCTTCCTGCTCCAGTCCCTCAGCACCGGCCCGCAGGCCAACCCGACCATACGTGTGCGCCCGTTGATCGGCCCGGATGACGCCGCGACTGAGGGCGAGTGGACGCTGCACGTGGGCACTGGCGAAGTGCTGGCGCTGGCGGTCTCCGGCCTCACGTTGGACAGCGAGCAGCCCGCTCACTTCAACCTGACGATAAGCGAAGTGAAGTAATCTATTACGCTGGAGTTTCCGAATCGGATGGGGTGGAAGGCGGCCCTTGATCGACGGCTGGCGGCTCCGGTGACGCCGGGCGGCGGCCCATTTTACCCATCTCGTCTGCCGCGCGTTTGCGCAGTTCGGTGAATTTGTCGCTGACAGTATCGAGCTTAGCTGGTAATGTCCTCGTTCGGTTCCAGGCCTTGAGTTTCGCGCTGGTAGGCCGAGATCATGACCGCCATTGCAAAGGCATCACCGACAGCCACCTTGATGAGATAGGCCAGGAAGATCAGGAAGATAATGGTCCAGCCTGCCAGCGGCGTCGAGCCTAAGATCAGTACGATAGGCACGGCCAGAATAATCACCCCGACCACCCCCGGCAGATAGCTGAGGATCATCAAGGCAATAGCGTTCATCAGCAGCGGTTTCCAGACCATCGCATAGAGCGCCACGCCATCGCGCGCGTTTTCCCAGACGCCCTGCTCTTCCTCCCAGAAACTGCGCGCCAGCACCGATTCGTCGATGTAGGTCATGGAGAATTGGATCACGCGGTTGACGATCTTCACCAGCGTATCCAGCGTGTCGCCGGGCAGCCAGGCGGTGAAGTTGTAGACCGTGCGGGTAAAGGCGCGAATCACGCCCTCGACCAGCTCATCGACCACAAACATGACGTTGACCTCGCCGAAGCGCTCCTCTACACGCTGCTTCCCCCAGGCCAACTGGCCCTCGCCCGATGGCAGCCGCCCATTTTTCAGAATCTCGGCGATGACGGCGATGTGGGCCGCCTTAATCATAAAGAAGACATATTTGTACGCCAGATTGTAGAGCGGTACGGTACCCACCAGGGCCACAATAAACAGGATCAGACCCAGCAGCGGCACGGCCTGGCCGACCGCCGAAGCGATGAAAAAGGTAATCCCCAGGTAGACCAGCCCGACCACCCAGAAGGCAAGCATCGCCCCCAGACGAATGAGGATCAGCGGCAGCGTTTGGCGCATCAAATCTAAGCCTCTGGTGATCTGTAAGGAACTCAGATCCAGATTCATAAGGAACCTCCAAAAAATATTTATCCACTTACGATGACTTGAAGTAGCTGTAGACGTAGCGATAAAACTCGAGGGTGCTGCGAGGCTGCTGTTTACCACTGTCGATACGCCGCCCCAGGCCGGAATCCTGGAGCGCGCGGGCGTCGCCGTTTTCGCCGATGAAGATCACCAACTGTGCCAGACGCTGGAAATCGACGGCCAGATCGCGCACGATGCTCTTCTGCACTTTTTCGGGCACGACGCCCCAGAGACTTTCGATCTCGCCGAGAACCGCTTCCGCCGTCATGCGCATCTCTTTATCGCCCGAAAAAGCCTGGACGATGCCGCGCAGCAGCTGGTGGCTGACTTCGGCTTCGTTACGGAGCGTGATGGCGGAATGTTCGCCGAAGGGATGCTGCGTCGCCGAGAAGCGCATCCGGTAGCGCTTGCGGTTGGCGAAGTAGCCGCCAATGATCCACAGCACATCCAGGGCGCTGTGGGGATTGGCCTCGCCTTGAATTAACTGGTCGATATGCCGGTCCACCGCACGCGGCGAGAACTGGTGGAACTGCTCGTAGAGCGTCGCGACCCCCTGCGCCATGCCCAGGATGGATTGGGCAATCGCATCGGATTCATCTTGCAGCAGGCCGCCACTCAGGCTTTGCACGCTGTTGCCCAGGGCACCCAGGCTGGGAATCTGGCCCTTGTCGGCGTAAGCCAGCGCGCCGCTTTCCAGCAAGTCGGCGCAGCGGTGCAGGAACTCGGAATAATCCAGGAGCGGGATGCCCCCCATCAGCCGCTTGATGGCGTAGGTCGCTTCCAGCGCATCGCGCACTTGCAGGCCCAGTTCGCGGCCAAACTGCACCAGCGCACGCCGGGCAGATGTGGTATCCGACTGGCGGATGTAGCGGCGCAGCAGTTCCAGCGCGGCCACCTGCATCTCTTTGTCGTCCATGTAGAGCGCGCGGTACATGCCGAGCATCATACTGATGCCATCGACGCCGTGATAGGCGGCCACATCGGGAAATAGGCTGCCTACCCGTATTGCGTTAGTCATGTCTTCACGCTGCATGAAATAGCGCAGCAGGTCGCGCATGGTCGCCGGGAGCATAGCCCGGGTCAGGGCGACATCGTTGCTGAGTTCCTTGACAATGTCCTGTGCCAGACGATCCACGCCGGGCTGGCCTCCGTGACGTTCCAGCACGCCGATCTGGGCCATAATCAGCGGCACCCCTTTGATGCCGCCGCGCTTCAGATAGCGTAGGGCCTCGAATGCCGAGGGGGCGGCCAGCGGTGTCTCGGCGAAGAGCTGCTGAAGCGTGGTGATGTATTTGACCTGCAAATCGCCGGGGTACAGCACGCGGGCATGATGCAGGATTTCCTCGGTCAGTTCGCTGTAGGCTTTCTGAAGCAGGTAAATCTGCCACAGGTACAATGGCCCCGGTTCGGGCAACCTGGGCAGACGCTCCTCGGCGGAGAAATAGGCGGCGATGTGTTTGATACGTTCGCTGTAAAGCTGGCCCCAACGCGAATTGGAAATCTCCACCAGCTTGCCTAGAATATCGGTGCTCAGCAGGTCCGGGCGGCCATTAGCAAGGGCGAGATCCGCCAGACGCAGCAGCACCAGGGCTTCCCAATCCTCACCGAAGGCCTTCGCCGCCTCGCTCAGGATGCCTGCCGGTGCGCGGCTGCGGGTGCCCCGGCGGTCCAGCGCGGTCACGACCCGGCTGAGCGGATCCGGCAGCAGGGCGACGTAGCGCGGCGACATCAACTGCTGAAGCAGCAGGTCGTTGCTCAGGAAATTGGCCGCCAGAATAAACAGCGTTTCGGCCAGCGGTGGATTCTTCAGGCTCAGCGGCAGCGCCAGCTCGATCAGGTTGGGCATCACGCGCTGAAGTTCCAGGCCCGGCCCCAACTCCTCGACCTTGCGCAGGAACTCGTCAATCCCGGCCACGTTGCCCTGAGTGCCCAGGTGATCCATATACGCCTGGATCGAACGGTGCGCCAGTTCGACCCAGGTCTCGCTGTGCGGCCCCATCGGATTGTTGAGCCAGCGCGCCAGGGTATAAAAGACGAGTTCGCTCTGCCCCTCCGCCAGTGCTTCCTCCAGCTTCTGGATCGTCATCGCTTCCAGTTCCTGGTCACGCCGCAGCATCATGGCGACCGGATCGGCATATTCGGTCTCGCCCATCGCCAGCGCAATCGACAGCACATGATTGGCGTAAATCCGGCGCAGCGCATCGTCCAGCGTGCGGTCATTCGCCAGCACCTCGGAGACGTCGTCAATCTCCACCGGCTGGTTATTGCGCAGCGCCCGGTCCAGCGCCATCCGATGCGAGGCATAGCCCAGCGAATCGGCCAGGCTGTCACCGCGTTTAATGCGCCAGGCCGCAACCGGGGTCAGCCCCTGCGTTTCCTGAATGACCAATCCAGCGTCCAGGCGGAGCTGGCTGATGATGAAGTGGCTGTAATCGTCTTCCACCATCCTGCCACTCACCTGAGCAGCAGCCCAATCGAAGACCAGGGTTTCGGGCGGCGCTTCGTCATCGGCGATGAAGCGGATTTGCGCGTCGATGTTCGAACCGCCGCGGCTGTGGGTGGCAAAGGTCACGCCAAAACGAGCCGGGGGCGGCAGCAGGGACAACAGGCCCTTGACGAATTCGGAGCGTGGTTCCAGCGAATCCGGCGCGTTACGCACCACCAGCTGGACGCCCTGCACCACTGCCGAGAGCAGCGTCTCGATCACGCCGGTCCGGTTGCGGGCACAGGTCATCAATTCGAGAATGTGGTCGATCTGCGTGTCTTTTGACGGCGGCATGGCTTCCGTGATATGCAGCGGACGCAGCCGGTCGCCCAGGCGGGCATAGATCGGCATGCGCCGTCTCGACAAAAGCTTGTAGGACATCCAGGTTGCCGCCCAGGGCGCGCAGGACCTCCGAAGGCAGGACAGTATAGTGCATCATCAACTGTCCGGCAGCGCCGATCTGCGATTGGACCATCAGGAAGGGGACGGACTGGCCGCGCACAATCGCCCAGGCTCCCTCCGGCACGCTGTCCAGCGGCGGCAGCGTCACTTCCTGGACGATCTGCTCCGCCATTTCCTGCTTGATGCCGGGCGAATAAGCCAGCACGCGGGGATCGCCGTCGGCTTTATTATCACGCACAAACTGGCCGTAATAGATGTGCTCAAGTTGATAGCTTGGTGATTCCGCCACAGGTCCTTAACTCGCTGATGAATACATCATTCCAATAATTCAGCCGCCTGAATGCCGGAAATCCACCCGGCGGCTCTACTAGAGTATACTTAATTTAGACGCGCTTGGCATCAGGCGGAAAAGACTACTGGAATGAGCGGCCTGATTTAGCGGCCCCAGCCCCCACCGCCGGGGGTTTCGATGATGACCTGATCGCCGGGCTGAACCTGGGCGCTGAATTTGCCGCCGATGCGGTGCGTCCTGCCCTCTATGCACCAGGAAATTGCCGCCTTTCGCGCCCTGGTCCGCCGCCGTTGAGGCCGTAAGGGCGCGTAGATGCGGCGCTCGCTGTTGACGGTAATAGTCGCCGGAGCCAGGAACTCATAGACCCGGCGAATCCCCTCGCCGCCGCGATACTGGCCCGCCCCGCCTGACCCCTCGCGCAGACGATATTCCAGCATTCGCACCGGCAGCGCGTTTTCGATAGCCTCAACCGGCGTGTTGAGCGTGTTGGTCATATGGCTGTGCCGCCCGCTGATGCCATCATGCAGCGGCCCACCGCCCTGTCCACCGCCGATGGTCTCGTAGTAGATGAACTGCTGGCCGTCCACCCGTGCGCCGAAGGTGAAATTATTCATCGACCCCTGGCTGGCCGCCGGGATGCGATCCGGCAGAGCCTGGGCCAACGCGCCCAGCACCACATCGGTCACACGCTGGCCGGTCTCGGTGTTGCCGACAGCCACCGCTGCCGGAAAATCCGGGTTGAGGACGGTGTGCGGCGGCACCTTGACCCGCACTGGCTCGAAACAGCCATGATTGACCGGCACATCATCCTCGGCCAGCAGACGCACGCAGTACCAGGTCGCGCTGCGAACGAGTGCCGTTACCGTATTCAGATTCCCGGCGACCTGCGGCGCAGTCCCCTTGAAATCAACGGTCATGCGCTTGCCTTTGACGGTGATGCGTACTTTGATCGGAATGCGATACTCAGTCTGGCCGTCGCCTTCCAGCGCGTCTTCGAAGCGGTAACGACCATCAGGAATACGGGCGATCACCGCCTCGGTCATGCGGCGCGAGTATTTTTGCAGGGCAGCGGCGTGCTCGCGGCAGGTCTCAACACCATGTTCGACCATGATGTCGCGCAGACGCTCTTCGCCGACACGATGCGCAGCCAGTTGGGCTTCGAGATCACCCGTCCGTTCCTCTGGCGAACGGCTGTTGGCCGTAATCAGCGTCAGCGCCGACTCGTTGATCCAGCCGCTGTAGATCAGCTTGATCGGCGGGATGATGATGCCTTCCTGATAAAGCTCGGTGCTGAGCGGCAGCGATCCCGGCGACATCCCGCCCACATCGGCATGATGCGCGCGACTGGCGACGAAATAGGCAATCTCGCCCCCGGCGAAGACCGGCGAGACCATCGTGATGTCAGGCAGATGCGTGCCACCCGCATAAGGATCGTTCAGCACGACGACATCGCCTTCCTGAAAAGACTCGAAGGCTGGATCGCCGTCTCGACCGAGGCGGGCATACTGCCCAGATGCACCGGGATATGCGCGGCCTGGGCCACCATCCGCGCCTGCGCATCGAAAACGGCGCAGCTAAAATCCAGGCGTTCCTTGATGTTCGGGCTGAAGCTGGCGCGTTTCAAGCGTCTCGCCCATCTCCTCCGCCACCGAGGCGAAGAGGTTCTTAAAGACTTCGAGGGAGATCGCGTCTACGGGCATTAATCGTTCTCCGACATCGGTTGAGGCCGCCAGGCTGGTGATGAATCTGCTGTCTCCGAGTTGGTGAGGTTGGTTATCTGTCGCGTAAATATATCAAGAACGAAAATATCAGATGGGACCTCTGTTGCTCGATACATATTTTCATAAGTATTTAGAGCGCGACCTTCATAGGCGATAAATTGGCTATCGGGCGACCAGGAAAAACTAAACGCATAATTAGAAGTAGATCTTCGGGCTACTGCATCGCCCCTGGCGATAAAGATGTCTCTCATGGTAGGGATGTCCGCCCCAACAAAAGCAAGCTTTTCGCCGTCGGGAGAATACGCTAGGCTTTCTGAATTACATCCATGTATACAACCGAAAAACGCAATGTCAAAAGTCCTGTCATCTATATCGTACTTTAGAATCGATTTGACCGGAGTTCGAAGAACAAAACCGCGTTGCTGTTAGGAATCCAGGTAGGATAGCTCACGTCAGTGGGATAGACGACCAGAGCTTCAGGCTCCCCTGTCAGGATACTCACACGCATCAGGTCACTGCGATCGGGACCAATGGTAAATATGATTGAAAGACTATCTGGCGACCATGCCGGACAGGAATTCAGGACCATGCCGGTAGTGAGCCTGCTGATCTCATAGGTTCGTGTATCGACCAGATAAAGGTCTGTTGGTCCAGCACGAAGGTGGGATCGAAAGGCCAAGTAGCTGCCATCAGGCGACCAGACCTGGCAGATTTCATTGCCATCAATACTGCTCACATTACGCCTGTCGTTACCCTCAGCATTCATGACGTAAATATCTGCATTGCCTTCGTCACGTGATACATATGCCAAGCGCTGTCCATCCGGTGACCACTGAGGATAGCCAACAAGGCCATCGCTCTCGAACAATCGGCGCAGATTGGTGCCATCGGCGTTAATAAGATTAATGCTGCCCATACCATCTTCCCAGGAGTAGAAGGCAATCTCACCCGATGGTACCCGAGGCTGCGCTGTCACTGGACTGATCAACAAGAACAAAAAGCCAAGTCGACAAATAGATACAATCAATCCTGGTGTTTGTGCGTATCTTTTAGCTGTCATTACAGCACCTAATATGGCTCCTGCGCCAGAGCGCCCAGCAGGGGCGTGTAATGCTTCAGGTTGCGCGTGTACAAGGGCAGTTGCAGGCGGTAGCTCGTCGCGGCGATGAGACAGTCGAAAGCATCCACATTGTGCGATAAGCGATACATGGTTAACTGCCGTGTCGCCCAGTCGAAATCAGATACAGTCAGTTCAACCAGTTCAAAGTCATCCAGCAAACTCAATGTTTGCCGAAGACTCTGACTGTCTTCAACGCCTTCAAGAACTTCCAATACGGCGGCCCGTGTGATACCGGGTGCAGATAGCGTTGCAATCCATGTTCGCGCAGCCTCATAACCACGATAGAGATCAACCAGAATATTTGTATCCAGCAGGCATGTCGCCATCAGCGTTTCTCACGACGTTTGCGACGCTGATCTTCTACCCACTCAACACTATCACTAATGCCCTTATGTGCCCACGAGCCAATCGCTGGATTCTGCGCGATTTCCGCGCCGGTCTTGCCTGGTTTGCGCCGCAGAAATTCGTCAATCTCTGCATCTGTCAGCGGTGTATCCGTTTCAAACTCCAGAGCAATCGTCACTTTCGCATTGCCCAACGGAAAATCATCCGGCAGCTTGATGGTCACTTCCCGGTCTTCCGTGACCTCTACTTTGATTTGCAGCGATACCATGATCTATCGTCCTCACTCATGATGAGTCCCATTGTATCATTCCCTACTGCTTCGGGACGAAGTACCTGCCCCCTAATCCAGCGGGAGAGTCTGCCCGGCGACCTCCAGGCGAACACCATCGACGGTCAGCGCCTGAAGCGGCGGCTGGCGGCGCAGCAGCAGCGCCCGTCCCTCAAACGTGATGTCGCCCAGCGTAACCGCACCGGTCCCTTCTTCGCAGAGGATGAAGGTGTCGTCCAGGTCATCACCCTGAATGCGGAAGGCCGTCACCTGGGCATCGGCCCGCA
The DNA here is from genome assembly GCA_963772595.1 of uncultured Chloroflexia bacterium. Classification (GTDB taxonomy): domain Bacteria; phylum Chloroflexota; class Anaerolineae; order Aggregatilineales; family Phototrophicaceae; genus CAVYXZ01. Next base: position 193,111 of record CAVYXZ010000011.1, read on the forward strand.
GCCGCGTGACCGTCGGATAAAGTCTTCGCCAGGGGCCAACGGGTACAGTACCGCGTCCAGCCGGGCCGGGAGCGTGGTCTGCGTTTCCAGCGTGACGTCCCAGGCCGGGAACTCGCCCAGGAGGCCATACCAACCGCGCGCCGGGCTGGTCTCGCCCTTCTGTGCTCGCGCGCT
>CAVYXZ010000012.1:0-266190 GCA_963772595.1 uncultured Chloroflexia bacterium
TTTTGTGGACCTGAAGGGACTCGAACCCTTGACCTCTACAGTGCGATTGTAGCGCTCTCCCAACTGAGCTACAGGCCCTTGTGGACTGAGCGCATTGTATAGCCAGTCCGCAGGCGCGTCAAGTGACAATGCGGCTATCCAAGTGGCGGCCAAATCCGTACAATGAAGGCGACGCAAGGCTCCTGGGGGCAGGCGATTGGCAGCCACAAAAAAACGCATTCTGGTCACTGGCGGAGGGACCTTTCTCGGTAATTACATCGCAGCGGCGCTGCTGGCTGAGGGGGCTGACGTGTCCTTACTGGTGCGTCCGGGCGCGGAGGACCGGCTGGGTCCGCTGGCGCAGCGCACCCGCTGGCACAGCGCCGATGTCTGGAATCCGGCCAGCCTGCGCGGACGGTCACGCGGGCATCAGAGCGTGATCCACACCGTCGGCAGCATGAACGCGGACCCGGCTCAGGGTCTGAACCATCACTGGCTGAACCTGATCTCGGCGCGCAATGTGGCGAACATGTGCGTCAGCGATGGCTGCGGCCACATGGTGCTGATGAGCACGGTCAACGCGCCCTGGATCAACAACCGCTATGTGCGCGCCAAGCGCGAGGCCGAAGCCTACATCGAGCGCGTGGGGCTGCGTCCGACGATTATCCGCGCGCCCCTGGCCTACGTGCGCGGGCAGCGGCGGCATCCTTTCTACTGGCTGATGACCTCGCTGGGCAGCGTGCCACCGACCTCCTGGCTGATCTTTGGGCGGATCGCTCCGCTGCCGATTGACATCCTGGCGCGTGGGGTGGCCCGTATCACGCTGGACCCGCAGGCGACCAAGCGCATCTACTACCGGCGTGAGCTGCGGCGGCGCGTCAGCCGCGATGAGGCCCGGCGCACGCCCTTTGGCCCGGTCAGCGAGGAACGGCCAGCAGCGGCCCTTTAACCCCATGGATCTGGTGGACGAAGATACGCCCTTCGGTTGGACTCCGCCGCAGGATTGAGCGTTTACATCTCGTGCATGGTGCCGGGCTGGGTGAGGACGACGTCTTCGCCGCGCTGGCGGTCGTGATAACGCCAGATGGGCGTGAGGCGCACTGGCTGGCCGTCGGCCTGGCGTAGGCAGTCGCGCAGTTCGGCTACCCCGGCCTGAATCTCGGCCCCGACCTCATAGCCGAAGCGGTAATTGAGGAACTGCGGGTGCTCGTCGAAGTAGCCCAGGGCGACCTCCAGCGCATCGGCCAGGGTGTGCGGATCCGTCACCGTGTTGACCTGCTGCAAGGGCTGCACCGGCAGGTCGAAGTTGCGCGCCATCACGTCCAGGATGACCGGCAGGTGAAAGAAGCGGCCCAGACCATCGCGGTGTTCGAGCGTCTGCGGCGTCTCGCCCACGACCAACTCGAAATCGAACTGCTCGTCGCTGATGCGGTCCCAATCAGCTTTTTCTTCCGCCGGAACCAGCGCAGTGACCTCGGTCATAATGCGCTGTGCCGCGTCTTCCAGGGCCTGCTTGCGCGAGGTCCCCGCCAGTTTGGGGTCAACCGGCGGCAGCAGCGGGCCGACGTTCATTTACAGCCGCGGGCGTTTCAGATGGACAATCGCATTGATTGCGCCGCGCATCCCGCCAAAGCCCACTGGCAGCACCGGCACCCCGGCGTGATAGCTCAGCCAGGCGACCCCGGTGCGAGCCTGCTTCATCGAACTGGTCCAGATACCGCCTTCGGGGAAGATGGCGATGATGCCACCCTGCTTGAGCACGTCCAGCGTCATGTTCATTTCGCGGCGGTCGGTGCTGCCCCGGCTGACCGGCAGATAGCCGCCCCAGAGCTTCACGGCCCAGCCAAAGCGCGGATCGACCGGTATATCTGCCGTGCCGACAAATTCGACGTTCCAGGGCACGCAGACGCCCATCAGGAGGACCTCGATAAAGGCCACGTGATTGCCAACCAGCAGCAGCGGGCCGCTTTTGGAAAATGTTCCTGGCCGGTGATGGTGGTGCGGGTAAAGATGAACAATACGGCCCGGCCCAGCCAGCGCAAGAGATAACGCAGGAAGCGGGCGGCGCGGGTATCGGATTGGTGACTCCGGCTATCATCGCTACTCGTAGTGCTTGGATGCTGATGTTCGTGCCGTAGGCCGCCAGGCTGCCGGCGGAGTCGGCACTCACGGCGACATCGACATACATGCCCCCGGCTACGTTAATGTCGCCCTTCGTTGGGGCCAAGCTGGTAGACCTCAACACGCAGGCGGACATGGGAATGCGGCCCGGCAGTCACCAGAAAATCCTGGTGCGCGGCCTCGGAATCGAGTTCAAAGAGAGCCTCTTGGATGGCCTGGGGTTCGCCGTTGAGGATGGAGAGGCGCGCCGCGATTTCCGCCGTGCTGTGCTGCTGTGCCAGGGCATCGAAGCCCAGCATGACGTGCGCCGGGACTCCCTGCTGCAGGGGCCGGGGCAGCACCAGCAGCAGCCGCCGCATGAACTGCGCGCTGTCGTCGTCCTCGCCGTCGGTCTCGTCTCCCGCTTCAAGGTCATAATCCGCCAGTTCGTCGGCCACCGAGCCGCCCTGATCGGTCAGGCGATACAACTGGTCGCCGTCCATGATGACGTAGCTCTTGGTCACGAGCCGCCGGATAATCTTGCCGAATCCGCGCTCGGACAGGCCCACTTCGTCGCAGATGTCGTCACGGCTGGCCGTTGTGTCCTCTGCCTGGCTGAGAAACTGAATTACCTCCAGTGCGCCAGGGGGCAGAGCTTTCAAGTGACTGGGAAGGTCCATACGTCACGTTCCATTTATTTTGTGCTAACGATGTCTCATTGAGTATAGCCACGCGCTGGCAGCGGGACAAGTTGGTTCAGCTTCTCTCCGGCACAAGCGAAAAGACCATGCTATCGTTGATCTGGTCTTCTAGCGTCTCGAACATGGGGATCAGGCTGCGGAGGCTCATGCGCTTACAGATAGTTCTCGCTGGATGCTGCGGATGATGATGCAGTTCGTGCCCGGCGATGAAGCAGGCCGCCGCGTTCACGGTCAGGCGGTGATTGCTGGCGGTCCCGGCCCGGCTGAAGGCCTCGTCCGGCAGGTCTCGAACAGCGTCAGAGTCGCCTGCCGCACCGCGCGGTACTCCGCCAGAAGGTCCTCCATCGGGCGCGGTCATTGGCCCCGGACAGCGGGACATAATCGTCCTGCTCGAAGCCCGGCAGCGGGGTGGTGTCGCCGCGCGCGATGCGCAGGGCACGGTAGGCGACGATGCGCTCGGTATCGATCACATGCAGCAGAATCTCCTGGATGGTCCACTCGCCGGGTGCATGCGGCGTCACCAGATAGTCCGCCGTTTGCGCGCGGGCGATGCGTTCGATCTCCAGCAGATTCGCCTGCATCAGGTCGAGCACATGCCCATCGTCGGGCACCAGGTCCATATAGATGCTGGCGTAGGGGGCATAATCGCCGGGTTGTGGTTTTTGTATCGCTCTCATGCGTGCTGTCTCCGTGCAGAGATAAACGGACAATAGCGTTCGTCATTCACAAAATCCGACTCCTACCCCGGCCCTTCCCCCGAATTCGAGGGAAGGGGTGCAAAGCACGCTCGGTCTTTGAAGTCTCGATCGGCAGGGATTATGCTAATCTACAGCGTGATCTCATGTTCTTCGCGCGGCGCGCCCAGATAGGCCCGCTCCTGATCGACGATCTCCGGGTCGAGCTTGGTGAACAGCGGCGCAGGCTGACGCAGCGGCTGGCCGGGCTGCAAATCGCTCTTGGCACCAGGTGCCGGTGGCCGTGCTGCCATCGTAGATCAGCGCCTCATGCGTGCGCGTCTCATTCGTCGAAGATCTTCGATACGCAGATCGCCGAACAACTGGCCGTCATAGCCCAGGTATTCGTGCAGCTTCTGGGCGCTGAAGGGCAGGAACGGCGCCAGCAGAATCTTGAGGTTGTCGATCACGCGCAGGATGGCATAGACCGTGCGGGCCGCGTCCGCCGGGTCCTCTTTGATGCGCTTCCAGGGTTCGCGCTCGTTGAGGTAGGCGTTGGCCTCGCGCACGATCTCCATCGCCGCCAGCAGCGCATCGCGCAGCTTGACCTGTTCCAGCAGATCGCCGACCTCCTCGAATCCGGCTTCAGCCCGCGCGATGATCGCTTCGTCTGCCGGGGTCAGTTCATCGTAATCCGGCACCTGGCCGTCGAAGCGCTTGTAGGCGAAGCCCAGCATGCGGTTGACCAGATTGCCCCAGGCGGCCACCAGTTCGTTGTTGACCCGGCTGAGGAAGTTATCCCAGGCGAAATCGGTGTCGCGGGTCTCGGGCGCGGCTCATCGCCACATAGTAGCGGATGGCGTCGGGCTGATAGCGCTCCAGGATGTCCGGTGCCCAGATGGCCCAGTTGCGGCTCTTGGAGAACTGCTTGCCCTCGATGTTCATGAACTCGTTGGCGGGCACGTCGTAGGGCAGGTTGAGAGTGCTGTCGTCGCCCGTTCGTATGTAGATGCCGTCGATGCCCATCAGCATGGCGGGCCAGATGACCGTATGGAAGGGGATGTTGTCCTTGCCGATGAAGTTGTAGATGCGCGCCTCGCGGGTTATACCACCAGTCCTTCCAGGCATCCGGCTGACCGATATTGTTGCGCCCATTCGACGCTGGCAGTGAAGTAGCCGTTGACCGCCTCGAACCAGACGTAGATGCGCTTGTCCTCCCAGCCTTCCAGCGGGACCGCGATGCCCCAATCCAGGTCACGGGTGTAGGCCCGTCCGCGCAGGCCTTCCTCGACACCCTGCTGGATCAGGTTGCGGGTGAAGCTGACGACGTTGGGCCGCCAGTGATCCTGATTCTCTTCCAGATAGCGCAGCAGATCGTCGGAGGTCTTGGTCAGGTCGAGGAAGTAATGCTCGCTGCTGCGCACGACCAGCTTGTCGTCGGGATTGCTGCGGTTGTGCGGGTTGATCAGTTTGGTCGCGTCCATCAGATTGCCGCAGTTATCGCACTGATCGCCGCGCGCGCTGTCATAGCCGCAGATGTAGCAGGTCCCCTCGACATAGCGATCCGGCAGGAAGCGGTTTTCCAGTTCGCTGTAGAGCAGGTCCTGCGATTCGATATAGAGGTAGCCGCGTTCCAGCAGCAGCAGGAAGATGTCCTGGGCGATGCGGTGATGGCTCTCGGTGTCGGTATGCGTGAAGAGATCATAGCTGATGCCCAGTTTGACGAAGCTGCGCAGGAAGCGGGCGTGATAATGCTCGAAGACCTCGTGGGCGCTGATGCCGCGCTGATCGGCCTCGACCGAGATGGGCGTGCCGTGCGTATCCGAGCCGGAGACCATCAGCACGCGGTTTCCTTTGAGGCGATGATAGCGGGCGAAGATGTCGGCGGGGAGATAGGCCCCGGCCAGATGCCCGACGTGCAGGTCGCCGTTGGCATAGGGCCAGGCGACAGAGACGTGGATGGTTTCGCTGCTCATGGGGACTCCTGTATGTGATTCAACGCGGATGAATGATAACATAATCGGTCGGCAGTCTATAGTCGATAGTCTTCAGTCCTGCGTCGATGGCCTCTCGTCTTTTGATGGGGCTATCGACTGATCGAGTAAATGCAGTCAAAGGCATTGGACATCTTGTGCGAAAAGTGCCTGTTAAACAGGCCAGAAACAGGAAGCGGCCCTTCACGATACTTAAAAATCCGTAATGATTCCTTATGACCCACTATCGCTCAACTTTCTCGGACTATTAGCTGTTCATCGCTTCGTACACTGTGTAGGAATGCGGGGCATTCGCTACAAATAAAAAACCGCCTGCCCTGTGGAGGACAGACGGCCCGGTGACTGAGTGTCGCGGCCTTCAGGCATGAGACCATGCCCGGCGTCGTCTGTCCTGACGCGGTGGGGGCATGGACATCATCATCCAGAAAGCGCTTTGCGTGTTCATCATGCGCTGATTATAGGCGGATAGGGAGCGGGGAGTCAAGAGAATAGATTACTCGTCATCGCCCAACCAGAACGAGTCGGGGAGTTCATCGTCAAAATCGTCGCTTGTGGTGATGGCACCCTCGTGCAAACCAAAGACGCGCTTGCCGGGACACGCTTTCCTGGTCTCACGCACCTGCTTGATGTAGGCTAGAAGCTGCTCTTGCTCTTCTAGCGTCAGCTTGTCTACTGCACGGAATATGGCTTCCAGGTCCACCTTATTTGCCCCCGAAATGCTAAGTTTTGGCGATTGTGGTGCTGAGAAACCAGGATGCGATTATTCTCCAGTGCTTGGGAAACTGAAGCCAAAACGTGAGCGTGAAATAACGATACCTTCACCTATCTCGATTTCATCAGGAAACTCTCTATATGCAAGTTCGCCGGTGAAGTCGTTGCGTATCCAACGCTTCAAGTCATTCCAATCCCTTAGCGACATAATTTTCCTTGAACGTTCCGCCTCCCATACAGCATCTTTGGTAAATGACGTGTTGGTCACGATAAGTCCTGACTGAAAATAGCGGTTTTCGTTAATGATTCCCTTCATTTCACGCACAACCTTCGCGCCCGTTTTCCTTAGCTCTGCTTTGTGATGTTTTGCCTGTACCGCAATGAAGGCTGCAAATGGCAAATCCGAAACGCGGGCAATAATATCAATACCACCATCTCTGCTATTGGCATTATCAGTCACCCTCTGCACCCAGCATCCCATTTTTTCGAGTTCGATCGCATATTAGAAGCTCAAACGCTTCCGCGGTTAGATCATAGATGACTTCGGGCCGCAAGTTAAGGAGATTCAAAGTCTCAACGGTAATATCAGCAAAATAAATCTTTGGAACATGCACAGCATTCGAAGGCATGACGTCGATGCCAGCTTCAAGTAATTCATCAATAATGTCGTCAACAAGGGGCAGATTGTATTCGGCATCGGGGAAGAAACTCAAAACGTCATCATAGCTGATTGAACCCTGCTGATGTCCTATGCGACGAATTGCCGCCATGATTTCGACATTTGTTAATCCCTGATTTGTCACAATATTGGCAACCTTTAGCTGAGACGTTTTTCTTGTCTTAGCAAATAGTAGTCGTTTCGCTTATGTCTAGCATCACTTCGAAAGTGCTAATGACAATACGCTGCCTTCCTATTCATTATACTATGTAAGCAGTTCCATTTCTCTACTGAACAGTGCGCTAGGCGTTGAATCTTTGAGCAAACTGTCTGCAATAAAATGACCGATCAGACGAGGTTGCTGCTATGACCGAGTTGCTGGAAAAAGCTTTCAACGAAGCGGCCAAACTCTCCGCAGAAGAGCAAGATAAGTTTGCGCAGTGGATTGGAGTCCGAAGCCCGCTGGGATCAGGCGTTTGACAGGTCTCAAGATCAGTTGGCACGGTTGGCCGATGAAGCACTCGAAGCATTCCGCAGTGGAAACACCGAAGAGTTGGACCCTGATTCATGGTAAACTCATAAGCGATATGGACCTTAAGCAGCAGGGTTACGCCATGACTGTGAACGAGATTCTGGAACAGGTCAAAATCCTCAGCCCTCAGGAACGCCGCGAATTGATCCAGCGGCTGCTGGAAAACCAGAACGCGACAGCGCCGCAGGAGAAACTCCACACTATTCTGGAGTTCAGGGGCATTGCGGCCCATCTGGCTGATGATGAAGACCCTCAGGACTATGTGAAATCGGCTGCGCAGTGAATGGGATAACCGTCCTTGATCCTGGCGGACGCGCTATCTGGCATCTCCTTGCTGTATGTGGAAACCCACCTTTCATTTATTACACCGAAGACCACGCGGTCTATGCCGACAAAATGGAAGCGATATTTGCGCAGGTCTCCGATAACGGGATCCATGTATTGACTTCTGCGGTGACACTTTCAGAAGTCCTGATGAAACCTGTCCAGGCGAACGATCAGGTGCTACTTAAGCGCTACGACACACTGTTCTACCACACACAAGCCCTTACGGTCATCGCGGTGAGTGTCGCCGCTGGGGAACTTGCGGCTCGCTTGCGTGCGCGCTACAACCTGCGCACACCGGATGCAATCCATATCGCATCGGCTATTGACGCGGGTTGCGACGCCTTTCTGACCAATGACACTGGCATTAAGCGCGTGAGCGAAATCAAGGTCTTGATTCTGGACGACTTACAATTCATAGATCAAGATATGGAAAATATGGAATAAAGGTGCCCAACAACGGGCGACGCAAGCATCGCCCCTACGCTTTTTTCTCTGCGAATCCCTGCGCGCTCTGCGCCGCTGCGTCTCAGCTTTTGACCTTGCTCTGCTTCGCGTCTTTGCGTCTTTGCGTTGAATCGTTTGACCTTTGATCTTAATCCCTGAACACACGCTCACCAGCGCTGCCCCAGGGCGAATCGGGGCGGGGAGTCAAGAGATGTGCGTGTTTACCAGATGACTTCTACGCCATACTCGGCAACTCTCGGATCGCCGCTGATAATCGGCATGTCTTCGATACGGGCTTGAGCGATGAGCAAACGGTCAAACGGGTCTCTGTGATGGTTGGCTAAATTCCCAAGCTCAAAAATATGTTCAAGAGAGACTGAAAGCAGGTGGATGTTATCTGCCTGCTGCTGTTCTGCAATTAATTGTGACAGTGGTACGCGCAAGGTCAGCTTGCCCAACTGCGCTTTGATTTGCATTTCCCATATAGACGCCATACTCACAAAGAGCGTGTGGTCTGGATCGGAGAGTACGGACTTTGCTCTTGGTGATAGATTGGCCGATCTCACATCAAGCCAGACAAAAGTATGGGTATCAAGCAGATAATTCATTCCTCACCGAACCAGAAGGAATCGGGGAGTTCATCGTCAAAATCATCACTCAAGGTAATTGCGTCTGGGTGCATATCGAAGATGCGCTTTTTCAGAGGCACTTTCTTCACCTGACGCGCCTGCTGAAGGTAATCGAGAAGCCGTTCTTGTTCTTCTGGTGTCAGTTCATCGACCACCTGATACAGGGTTTCCATGTCCGTCATCGTTAGCACTCCAGCGCTGCTTGTTGATCTGAGTGTAGTTTCAGAACGAAGTGGCTGTCAAGGATTTTTTCTTTGCGTCTTTGCGTTGAATCTTGACTTAGCTTGGCCTTCCAGCCAGGCGGTCAGCCATTCGCGGTGCTCGGCGTGGTGCTCGCGCGCGCCATCCAGCACGTCGGCCAGCGGGTAACCCTCCAGCCAGGGGTAGCGTCCGGCGGCCAGCAGGTCGGCTTCGGGGACCGCTTCGGCCAGTTTTATGAAGTCCAGGTAGCTCGTGCGCCAGTCGGAATAGACCTGCGGCCAGGGCTTGCTGCGGTAGTGCGTGTGCAGCCAGGCATTGAGGTCGTCCGGTTCCTCCGGGACTTCTGGCTCGAATTCGGTCGGCCAGTCGGGGTAGTCAGGGTCGGTCCCGTTCAGAGCGGCCTCCAGGCGGGCAATCGAGCGCTGCTGCCAGGCCCAGAGATGCACCAGCACATCGCGCGTGGACCAGCCGGAGTCTTCAATCAGGGCCATGACCTGGGCGTTGCTCATCCCGGCCAGGATGGCCTCCCAGCGTTCGAATTCCTCACGCAGCGCGCGCAATAGACTGTCTTTATTCGTCATGTGGTCAACCTCCGTGTACGGTTCCAGTATACTCCATGCGCGCCTATTCTGGACACGGCGGTGGTGTGTGTCCCTACAGCCGTTGCGTTGCGGTGTTGAATCTTTTATCTTTGACGTCTCTGATTGAGCACATCAGGAGTGTGACATGGAATTTAGCGAGGCCGTCCGCAAGCGCCGCATGGTACGTAACTTCAGCAGTGAGCCGGTGGAGCCTGCCGCCATCGAGCGCATTCTGGCCGCCGCACAGCGCGGTCCCAGCGCGGGCTTCACCCAGGGCCAGGACTTTATCGTCGTGCGTGAGGCTGCCCTCAAGCAGCAGATCGCCGCCGCCTGCGACGAGGCCTTCTATGTAGACAAGGGCTTCGACCCCTTTATCTCCGGCGCGCCCGTGCTGATCGTCCCCTGCACCAATGAGCAGGCCTATCACCGCCGCTACCAGGAAGCCGACAAGGTCGCGGACGATGGGTCTGAGGACGACTGGCCGGTACCTTACTGGTTCATGGATGTGGGCTGCGCGGTCATGCTGATCCTGCTGGCGGTGGTCGATGAAGGGCTGGCGGCAGGCTACGCAGGCTTCCAGGACCTGGACACGGCACGGCAGATTTTGAAGATCCCGGCTGAGGTCACGCCGGTCGGAGTCATCCCGCTGGGCCATCCCGCGCCGGATAAACGCTCGCCCTCGCTCAAGCGCGGACGGCGTGCGCTGGCGAATGTGGTGCATGAGGAGGGGTGGTAAGGTCCTATGCCGGGCAATGAATTACACGGCAAATTCCCAAATCCCTCCGGGATTCTAAGGACCCCCATCACGAGTGTGGAGGATTGCCGTCGATTTCAATCGGCGGCAGGTGTGATGATCGGGCACAGGTTGGCGGAGGCGATGACCCGGGCTTGCAGCAAATCCGCACAGGTGAGGGGAATTAGCGCGCGGTTGGCCTGGAGCCAGCCCAGCGTGTCGTCGAAGTTCGCCAGACGCCACAGCGTCATCTCGCCCCGTTCATCACCGGCCAGCAGCGTCTGTCCATCCGGGCTGATGCTCAGTTTGGCGACTGCCCCGGCTTCGTCGATGCGCTGCGCGACCGTGCCGCTCGCCAGATCCCAGACCACGACCGTCCCGCTCTCGCCGGCGGCGGCCAGCAGGCCCTGATCCTGGCTCATCGTAACGTCAGAGAGGGTCCCCGGCGCGCCATGCAGCCGCCTGTACTCCATCCAGCTTGAGGTATCCAGCAGGCGCAGATTCCCGGCTGTCGTGGGATAGTAAAGCATCTCGGAATCCGGGCTGAAGTCAAAGGCCCGTGTACCGACCAGATCCGAGCCGCCCGCGAAGTCGTCCAGGCGCGCCACTTCCTGGCCCGCGACCAGATTCCAGACGACCAGTTCGCCGGTATCCGAGGCGGTATAGGCCAGAAAGCGCCCATCACTGCTGATCGCCAGCGCGTAGCCGATCTCGGTGTCGCTGAGGCTGGCGACCGAGGCCCCGCTGTCCAGGTCCCAGATGACGACCGCGCTGTCGTCAAAATTGTGCAGCGCCAGATACTGGCCGTTCGCGCTGCTGCCGTCGATGGTCGTGTAGGGGACGCTGCCGTCATCGCTGGCCGCGCCGGTCTGGAGATCGACCCGCTGCACCGTGCCATCATCGTGGATGACGCGCAGGCCGCTGCCATCGGGCGTGAACAGCAGGGGCAGGTCGATCACATTGCCATCGTCCAGGCCGCTGAAACTGTTGAGGCGCTTGCCTTGCAGATCGTACACGACGACATCGCGCGGGGGACGCTGCGCCAGACTGAACACCGAGGACAGCAACAGCGACTGACCATCCGGCGCGAAGGCTGCCTGCATAACCGGTCCGCTGACGGCCTGCTGATCGCGCAGCAGCAAACGGCTGTCCAGCACATCCCACAGCGTGAAACCCGGCGGCGAGTCCTGGATAAAGAGCAGATGCAGGCCGTCGTCGCTGACGGCGTAGAGATCCTGACCCCGGTCGCTGATAGTCCTGCTGAACAGGGGCTGTCCGCTGTCCGTATCCCAGACGATGAAGGTCTTCTCGACTGCCCGAATCGTGCAGCAGCAGGTCGCTGGAGGCGCGTGAGACCAGATAGCGGCCCTCCTGGCTGTAGTAGAGCGTGTCGATAGGCAGGCCCGGCTCGCCGAGCGTCTGGACAATACTGGCCGACTCGTCGTTGGTGACGATGCGCAGGCCGCCTTCGCCGCCCACCGCCGCGTATTGATGATCCGGGCTGAGCGCGATGGGGATCTCGTAGTAGCCTGCCGTGTTGTAGGCCGCGATCACCGCCGGGTTGAGCGCCATGTCATAGACCTGCGGCGCGGAGAAGACCAGCGGTCGGTTCAGCCAATGAAGCTGCATGATCGCCTGACCGTCCGCGTCCTGGATGCTTAGCGTATCCACGTCTTCAGCCTGCAAGGTCGTGCCGCTCTGATCCGAAGCCGACAGCGACTCGCCGGGTTTCAGGCTGCCGTAGAAGTCGAAATCTGCCGGGATCTCGCTGAAGAAGGCGTAGCGCGTGCCGGGCAGATAGGCGATCTGGCTCAGGGCCTGCCGGGCCTGCATGGGGGGCTGGTCGATAAAGGTGGCGGCATAATAGGCCAGCGTCAGGCCGGGCAGATAGTCCCCGGCGGCGACATCGTCTTCGGCTGCACTGGCGGCGGCCAGACTCAGAGTTTCGTCCGCCCGGCGCTCGGCGATGGTCTGCTGCCGCCGCGCTTCCATCCCAGCCAGCACAGCGCCGATCAAGCCAATGACCGCCAGAGCCAGCAGCACCAGTGCGCCGATCAGGAGCCGCCGCTGCCGCCGGGTCTGCGCTTTGCGGCTCGCCAGGATGAACTCGGTATGGATGCTGGCCGCCGAGGGCGTGTGCTGGGCCGCAGTAGCAAGCCAGCTTTCGGCGGCGTCAAGTTCCGCGCCTGAGAGCAGAAAACTGGCGTTGCGCGCATTGTCGAGCCAATCCTGCGCGCGGGTCAGCAGGCGGGTGTGTTCGCGCAGGTAATCGTAGTCGCTGTCGATGGCCCGGTTGAGCGCGGCGAAGGCCTCAGGAAAGGCGTTGGTCTGCCCGGCGTGCGGCGTGAAGTAGACCCAGTTGATCGCCCGGATCGAGCCGGGAATCGAGCTGTCGTCAATGGGGCGGTGGACAATCGGGATCACGCGCTTATTCAGGCTGACCGCGTGGGCCAGTTCGTTGAGGCAGTATTCGGAATCGAGGAAGTCGGGACTCAGGACGGCCACCATCGTATTCGCGCCCTCGATCCCGCGGCGAATCTCACGGGTGAAATCGCTGACGCCAGGCGGAATGTCCTCCCAATCCACCCAGACTTCGCGCCCCGCTTCCTTGAAGGCCGCCGCCAACTCTTTGACAAAGTCTACGTCTTTACGCCGGTAGGAGATAAATACGTCACTGCTCATGTTTCAACCCTGATCCATATTCCGTCCCCTATAGTAGCGCAGCTAGGGCTGCCGCGCCGGGTATTCCGCAGCGGAATGGCCTATAATCGTGGAGCAGTATGGAGGAATACATCATGAGCATCGCATCGATTGGGGAACTGTTGATTGACTTCGTCGCGCTGGAAAGCGGCGTGACCGTGGGCGAGGCTTCTGGCTTCAGGAAGAACCCCGGTGGGGCACCGGCGAATGTGGCGGTGGCCGTCGCACGGTTGGGCGTGCCCAGCGCCTTCCTGGGTCAGGTGGGCGACGATCCCTTCGGCCACTATCTCGACGGCGCGCTGCGCAGCGTAGGAGTCGAACACCGAGGGCCTGGGCTTCTCAAGCGAGGCGCGCACCATGCTGGCTTTCGTCTCCCTGGCAGAGGGTGGCGAACGCAGCTTCGTCTTCTACCGCAACCCCAGCGCGGATATGCTGCTGCGGCCTGAAGACCTCGCGCTGGAGGTCATCGACGCGCACGCGGCGCTGCATTTCGGCACGATCTCGCTCATCAGCGAACCGGCCCGCAGTGCGACTCTGGCGGCTGTCAACCATGCCCTGGCGCAGGATAAACTCGTCTCCTATGATCCGAATCTGCGCATGAACCTCTGGCCTGATGAATTGACGGCCCGCCGGGTCGCGCTCGATGCGCTGCCGCTGGCGCATATCGTCAAGCTGAGTGAGGAAGAACTCGACTTCCTGGGCGGCGATCTCTCCGCGCTGTGGCGCGAACGGACCCGGATGATCGTGGTGACGCAGGGGGCAGGCGGCGCAACGCTTTATACTCGCCAGGACAGCCTGTACCAGCCGGCGTTCCCGGTGAGGCCGATTGACACCACTGGGGCCGGAGACGGATTTGTCGCGGGGCTGCTGATTGGCCTGCTGGAGGCGGGCGACGATTATCTGGCCCAGTTGGAGCCGATCCTGCGCTTCGCCAACGCGGTCGGCGCGCTGGCAACGACGCAGTACGGGGCCTTCTTCGGGATGCCCACCCGCGCCGAGGTCGAGGCGCTGATCGCCGCTGGACGGTGAAACGGGCACAGCCTGTTGTGCCCTTACGACGTCGACCCTATTCGCAGCCTATGCCCGAACTGGTCTATTGACAGGCTGTGAAAACGGGCGTATTGTAGCTTAGTTAACGCTCGTTAAGTGTGCGGGCGTTTTTGTTGAGGAGTGACGATGGCCGAGCGTGTCAACCGGCGCGACCAGATTGTGGGCGCAGCGGCGGAGTTGTTTGTCAACAACGGCTACAGTGCCACCTCTGTCCGGCAGATTTCGGACGCGGTCGGAGTCACCGAAGCGGCGATTTACTACCACTTCAAGGACAAGCGGGCGCTGCTGCAAGAGGTGGTTGAGTGTCACCTGCCGGATTTTCTCAGCGTGCTGGACGAGGTCAAGGACGCCGAAACGCTGCACGATCTGCTGATCGGTTATGGCAACGGTATCGCCCGCTTGATCGACAATCAGGAACGGATCCAGCGGATGCGCTGGGTGCTGGCGGAGTTCCCGAACCTCAGCCAGGAAGAGCAGGATCTGTTTCGGATGAAGTATCTGCGGCTGCACAGTGAGCTGAGCGCGGCCATCGGGCGTTTTATTCCAGACGAGCAGGAAGCAGGCTGTGTCGGCTGGACCCTGATTTGCGCCGGATTCGGCTATGGGCAGTTATTTCAAAGTCTCGGTCTGAAGCAGCAGGCGGATTTCACATCAGAGCAGCTTATCCAGACCCTGACCCAGATGCTTGAATAGAAACTCCCTTTTTTAACAATAAATCCAATCCGTTGGCTGCCAGGGACGCGGTATGTCCACGCCCCGGCTTCATCGTCCGTAGGAGGGACCTTATGTCAAAAACGAACGGCAATCGCTGGCTGGCGCTGGCCTTTATCTGTGTCTCGCTGATGGTCATCAGCCTGGATAACACCGTGCTGAACGTGGCCCTGCCCTCCATTTCAACTCAGCTGGGCGCAAGCGCCAGTGAGCTTCAGTGGATCGTGGATGCCTACGTGCTGGTCTTCGCCGCGCTGCTGCTGACGATGGGGTCGATTGGGGACCGCATTGGCCGCAAGCGCGCCCTGCAAATCGGCCTGGCCTGGTTCGGGGTTGGCTCGCTGGCAGCGGCGCTTTCGACCTCAACGACCATGCTGATCGCCACACGCGCTTTTCTGGGTGTGGCCGGCGCGACGATCATGCCCGCCACGCTCTCGATCATCACGGCGACCTTCCGCGATTCGAAAGAGCGTTCGCAGGCGATTGCCCTGTGGGCGGCGGTCTTCGGCCTGGGCGTCGGCATCGGCCCGGTCATCGGCGGCTGGCTGCTGGAACATTTCCACTGGAACTCGGTGTTCTTCATCAACCTGCCGGTTGTGGTGATCGCTCTCATCGGCGGCTACTTCTTCATCCAGGATTCGCGCGATGAACACGCGCCCGCGCCGGATATTCCAGGCGTGATCCTCTCGATCACCGGTCTCTTCTCGCTGATTTACGCCATCATCGAGGCGGGCATTGACGGCTGGACCGCCAGCCACGTGGTCCTGGCCTTTATCGTCGCGGCGGTGCTGCTGACTCTCTTCGGGATCTGGGAAAGCCGCACCTCCAACCCGATGCTGCCGGTGCGTTTCTTCCGCAATATGTCCTTCACCGGGGCGAACACGGCGCTGGCGCTGGTGACCTTCAGCATGTTCGGCTCGCTGTTCTTCATGAGCCAGTATTTCCAGTCGGTCCAGGGCTATACGGCGCTGGAAGCCGGGCTGCGGCTGCTGCCGATGGCGCTGGTGATGATGTTCACCTCGGCCAATTCGGCCAGAATATCGGGTCGGTTGGGGCATAAGATCACGGTCGCGCTGGGCCTGGCACTGGCGGCAGGAGGGCTGCTGTTTATCGGCCTGACCGCCGGGGTGGATACGTCTTATGGAGTCACGCTCACGGGCCTGATTATCCTGGCGGTCGGTATGGGGACCGCCATGCCCCCGGCAACGGACTCGATCATGGGATCGGTGCCGGTCAACAAGGCCGGGATCGGTTCGGCCATGAACGATACGACGCGGCAGTTGGGCGGGGCGCTGGGTGTGGCCGTGTTGGGCACGCTGATGAACGACGTCTACCTGACGCAGATCCACGCGCTGGAAGGCAATCCGCTGCTGTTCATGGTGCCGCAAGAGGCCCGCACCTTCATCGAAAGCAGCATCCAGGGCGCGCACATCGTCGCAGAGCGCTTGAACCTCGGCCCGGTCAGCACGCTGATTACCAACACCGCCGACAAGGCTTTCGTGGCCGGGATGTCTGACGCGATGCTGATTGGCGCGGCGATCATGGGGGTAGCGATGGTGGCAACGCTGCTCATCCTGCCCGCGAAGGTCCGCCGCTCGCAGGAAGATATTGACGCGGAAGCGAGCTTCAGCCCGGTGCCGGAAGGGGTCGAAGTGACCGTCCAACCGGTCGTCGGCGACTGAAAACTGCCGGAAATACAGACCCCCATCCCCGACCCTTCCCCCGAATTCGGAGGAAGGGAGAAAACTGTCTCTGGGTTTTGAAAGTCCCTCCCTGAATCCGGGGAGACCTCTTCCGGGCAGCACCGGGGGAGGTTTTTTGTTTCAGACTTCCAGCGGCAGCCAACGCCAGCCGGTGTTTTCTTTGGCAATGTGACCGAGATTCGGGAAGGGTGGGAAATGATGCGCAAAGACCAACAGATTCTCGGCGGCGGCGCGGTCAAAGATCGTCTGTTTGCTTATCGCCGCTTTGTCCGGCAGGATGTCGTAGACCGGTTTCCAGTCAGGATATTCCAGATGCAGCGGATACAGCACCGTATCGACGACATGCAGTAATCGTTCGCCCTCGGATTCAATCTCGACCGCCAGATGGCCGGGCGTATGGCCGGGGGCCTCAACAGCATGGATGCCGGGCAAAATCTCGCCCGCAGCATCCAACAGGGTCACGCGATCCCGGATCGGTTCCAGGTTCCGGCGCGCCGTTTTGACGTGGCCTTCGGGGGCCTGCGTCTCTGCGGCTTCTGACATCCAGAAATCCCAGTCCACCCGCCAGATATAATAGCGGGCATTGGCATAGGCCAGGCTGCCGTCTTCGTTGAGGTTGCCGCCGACGTGATCGGGATGGGCGTGGCTAATGATGACCGTGTCGATGTCGTCCTGGCTCAGGCCCAGCGTCGCCAGACTGGCGGGTAAGAAGCCGACCCGGTCGGTCCAGGGCCAGATGCCTGTGCCGGTATCCACCAGGACCTTATGTGTACCGGTATCGATGTACAGCAGCGTATAGGGCGTGGTGACGTGTTCGATTGGCAGATTATGCTGGCGCAGGACGGCCTGCCATTCTGCTTCGGGCACGTTGCTAAAGAAGTTCTTGGGCGGATAGTCGTTCGAGCCATCGCTGAGCGCGGCGCAGTCGAAGGCCCCGACTTTGAAACGAAAACTCTGAGCCGTCATTATCATCCCCCATATAATATTTTACCCTACTGTAACGAAGCTTTCCCACTTAAGCAAGCGGGCGCTTGATCTTTAAGGATTCGCGCCGCCTTGCCCCTTATACTAGAGAAGGAAAGCGAGGACAGCCGATGGATGACATGACCTGCCCGCAGTGTGGCACGCGGATGCGCTACGACTTCAGCGCCAAGGAGATTCGCTGCCCGGCCTGCGGCTTCAGCCCACTCGAAGCCAAGATGGCCGAGGTCAAGGCCGAGGGACCGCCCAGCTATGGCGGTGCGATCCTGTACCGGGGCGAGTTGAGCATTCACGCGCGCAGCGCCTTCAATACGGGGCAGGATCAACTGCATGACGGCAAGCCGGAGCAAGCGCTGGAATCCTTTAAGCGGGCGCTCAGCGCGCAGCCGGATTTCATTGATGCGCATCTGGCGATAGCCGACCTGGTGGAAGACGAAGCGACGAAACGCGACCACCTGGGCGCGGTGCTGGCCTATGACAACAATAACCCGGAGGCCCTGCGGCGTCTGATGGTCCTCAATGGCCGCCTGAGCGAAGCCGAGGCCGCGCGCAGCTATCATTACAACGACCAGCAGGTCGAGCAGATCGACACGGTCGAGGCGGATCACAACGAGACGCTGATTTGCCCGGTCTGCGGCGGCACGCTGACGGTCGATGCGGCCAGCGGTCAGGTGCGCTGCAAGCACTGCGGCTACGTGGCCGTCCAGCAGCCTTCGCGCAATGTCGGCGCGGATTCGCTGACGATGGCCCTGCTGGAACGCAAGGCTCAGCCGGTACGCTGGGTGGTGGGCAAGCGTATCCTCCACTGCCAGCAATGCGGCGCGGAACGCACCATTCCGGCTCGCAAGATGCGCTTCGAATGCCCCTTCTGCGGCTCGACGCAGGTGATCCAGCAGGACCCGCGCGAATCGCTGGAACAACCGGACGGCCTGGTCCGCTTCCGCATCTCGCGCGATGAAGCCAGTGCCCGCATCCGGGCTGAGATGGACACGCTCAAGCGCCGCATCGTCAATATATTCGATAACAACCGTATCGCCTATCAGACGATAGAGGGCCTGTACCTGCCCTTCTGGGTCTTTGACACCTGGCTGGACGTAACCGAGACGCGCACCTACATGAGCGGGCAGGGCAATGACACTCTGTTCAATCTGCGCGCCAGCCAGCCGGTCTACGAAGAGAACACCTTCAGCGATGCCATGTTGAACATCCCGGTTTGTGCTGTGACCTCACCCGCGCCGGCGCTCACCCGCAGGCTGACCCCGTACAGGCTCGACGAGAAGGTGGCCTACCAGCCGAAACTGCTGGCGAAGTTCCCCGCCCAGCTTTACGACATCGACTTCGACAAAGCCTCGCTGGACGCGCACAGCATCGCTTCCAAAACGATGCGCCGCAAGCATGAGGCCGGAAAACGCGACAGCGAGCAGATGCGTATCCGCATCTCGGCGCTGGTCAAGAACATGAGCTTCCAACTGCTGCTGCTGCCGGTGTGGGTGGTCTCGGTCATCGAGGAAGATGACGACCGGCGCAGTATCCTGGTCAACGGGCAGACCGGCGAGGTCATCCTGGGCAAGGTTCAGAAGCGCGACCGGCCCTGAAATGGTCGGCTGGCGCGTGCCGAAACGCTGATTAGGTCTACAATACCTTCTGTTAAACAGCCGAATTCCTGTGCGAGGGCACAGCGGTGCTGTGCCCCTACGAATGTGACGCCTTTGCGTAGGGGCACGACATGTCGTGCCCGCGTATGGCGCAGCGTATCTTCAATAATCCGTATATGTCTCCTGGAAAAGGACCTCTTATGAAAATTACCGATCTGAAATGCGCCCTGATCGACCGGCACCCGGTGGTGCGTGTGACCACCGACGCAGACATTGACGGCTTCGGCCAGATCGAGAGTTACAAGACCTATATCAAGCCGCAGGTGCTGATGTACCGCGACGCCATCCTGGGCCAGGACCCGACCAATGTCGAGCGGGTGCTCCAGCGGATTCGCGGTATGGGGGCCTTCAAGCCCTGGGGCAGCGCCGTCAGCGCGATTGAGATGGCCCTGTGGGACATCGCCGGGAAGGCCGCCGGGCTGCCGGTCTACAAGCTGCTGGGTGGGAAAGTGCGGGATAAGGTACGAATCTATAACGGGGCGGTGCGCTTCCCGATCAGCGAGTACAGCCCGCAGGGATTCGCCGAGAACATGGCGAAGATGAAGGCCGCGCCGGAGCATTTCACGCTCATCAAGCAGGGGATCGGCTTCCACAGCCAGATGCCCGCGCAATGTCCCAGACTTTTTCTACGGCGAGATGCGCGAAGGCTTCCGCCACCCCAATCGCGGTTTGCTGACCGAGCGCGGCCTGAGCTTCGTGATCGAATGCGTGGCCGCCATGAAAGACGTGCTGGGCGACGAGATCGGCCTGGCGCTGGACTGCGGGCCGGGCTGGACCGTGCCCGATGCGATCCGGCTGGCGCAGGCGCTGGAACCGCTCAACATTGCCTGGCTGGAAGATCTCGTGACCGGCGATTACTCGCCTTACGTGCTGGCCGAACTCTACCGTGATGTCACGCGCAGCACATCCACGCCGATCCACACCGGCGAGCAGATTTACCTGCGGCACAATTTCCGCGAATTAATCGAGACGCGCGCCGTCGATATTATCGGGCCGGACCCCTGCGACATCGGCGGCATTGCCGAACTCAAGTGGGTGGCCGAATATGCCGATCTGCACGGCATCCTGATTGCGCCGCATGGCACGGGCGATGGGCTGCTGGGATTGGCGGCGCTGGTACAGGTGGCGGCGACTCTGCCGGAGAATTATATCGCCTTCGAGTATCCGATAGGCAATCCGTCCTGGTGGTATGACATCGTCGAGGGCCTGCCGGACCCGCTGGTGACGGATGGCTTCATCGAGGTCTGGGACCGGCCCGGCATGGGCGTGACGCTCAACCCGGAGAAGGCGCAGCCGTATTTGAGCGCCGAGGACGCCGATTTCTTCGCGTGATATGGGCACGGTGGGCACAGCACCGCTGTGCCCCTACGCTCGCGCCTATGCTCGACGCATAATCAAAATGTCATGGTCTGGCGCGTTTCGACCTTCGCTTCGTCGATGACCATGCCCAGGCCGGGCAGTGTCGGCAGCGTGACCCTGCCGTTCTGCGGTTCGTAGAAGACGGTGTGGAAATGCTGTTTGTGCGCCTGATGCCGCAGCAGAAACTCGACGTAAGGCACGGCAGCGGGTGACTGCGCCCCGGCGATGTGCAGGGCCGCCAGCAGCGAATGCCCGTGCGCCACGACCGGCACCTCGAAGGCCGAGGCCAGCGCGATGATCTTCACCAGCTCGGTGATGCCGCCGGTCCAGTCCGGGTCGTTTTGCAGGACATCGACCGCCTCGTTGACCAGCAGTTCTTTGGCCTGCCAGCGCGTGTAGATGTGCTCGCCGGTCGCCAGCGGCACGCTGGTCCCCTGGCGCAGACGGCGGAACTCGCTCACACGCTCCGGCGGGATGGGTTCCTCCATCCAGGTCGGCTGCACGGCCTCCAGCGCGTCCAGCATCTGCGCGGCATAGCTGACGCTCCAGCCCATATAAGCATCGAACATCAGCGCGTAATGCGGCCCGACGGCCTCGCGCACCGCTTCCGCCATCGCAATATTCTTCGCCATGCCTGCTGCGCCGTCGCCCGGTCCATAGCGGAAGAACCACTTCTGCGCCGTGTAGCCCTGCGCCTTCATGTCCGCCGCCGCCGCCGCGGCCTCGTCTGGTTCAATCGAGTTGCCGAGCATACTGGCGTAGGCTGGAACGGAGGGACGAGTCGGCCCGCCGAGCAGGCGATAGACCGGCTGATTCCAGGCCTTGCCCTTGAGGTCCCACAGCGCACAGTCCAGCGCGGAGATAGCGGTCATCAGCAGGCCGGAACGCCCGTGCCGGTGATGGCGCAGCATGAGGTCAAACAGCAGTTCGCTCGCCAGCGGATCGCGCCCGATCAGGATGGACCGCAGGTGTTGGACGATCAAAAACGCCTGATCGCGCTCGATGGGGCCAAAGATGCCGGAAACGCCCTCATCGGTCAGAATCTCGACGTAGAGGGCATAAATCCTGCCGTCGCCCTGACCGGCAGGCAGCGGCGGATCCAGCTGCGTGTAAATATCGGCGGCTTTGGCCTGCCGCGCAGGATGCGGCGTCGCTTGCCAGGGCGCGCTGAGTTCAAAGAAGCTGATGTCGTCTATTTTCATAATGAGTATCCTGTTATGTAAATCAAGCTGTCCTCTGCCGATGGGGCAGGTTTCAGTATAGCGCATCGCGGCGGGGGGATGGTATGCATATGTCTCGAATACGAATTTAGCCAGATATACCTTCGTAATGACTTCGAGAGGTTACAGTTATCAGGTTTTTGAGGGTGTCTGACGACACCAATCCCCCCGGCGCTTTCCGGTAGCATCTAAGAAAATGTGGCCGTTTTGCACATGGCAGCGGCTGATCACAAACAATCACACATCGCAGCAGCCGAAAGCAGGCCCCGAATTGGAGCGCGTTTTCGGCTGTGTTGTTTACACCATGTTTTCAGATCAATTCAGGGGGAATTTGTGAAAGCAATCGTGTACACAGAATACGGACCACCGGATGTGCTTAAACTTCAAGAAGTTGAAAAGCCTGCGCCAGAGACCAATGAAGTCCTCATAAAAGTCGCTGCGACCAGCGTCACGAAGTACGACACCTGGCTGCGCAGCAGCACCGCTCCGCCCGGCTTCTGGCTGCTCAGCCGCCTATCGTCCGGGATCAGCAGACCAAATCAGACCATATTGGGGACTGAACTGGCCGGGGAAGTTGAAGCCGTTGGCCCGGACGTTAAACGATTCAAGCCGGGAGACCCGGTTTTCGGATACAGCGGGATGCGTTTAGGAGCCTATGCCGAGTGTGTCTGTTTGCCTGAAGGTAGCGTTGCCATAAAACCGGCCAATACGAGCTATGAGGAAGCCGCCAGCGTCCTGCAAGGGGCATTAACCGCCCTGTATTTCCTCAGAAAGGCAAATATCCAGCGCGGACAAACGATCCTGATCTTTGGCGCTTCGGGTGGAGTCGGTAATTTTGCGGTCCAGCTTGCTAAATACTTCGGGGCCGACGTGACCGGGGTGTGCAGTACGGCGAAACTGGGCTGGGTGAAATCGTTGGGGGCCGATCAGGTCATTGATTACAGCCAGGAGGATTTCACGAGCAAGGGCCAGACCTATGACATCATTTTCGATACGGTCGGCAAGACCGCCGTGCTGCGCAGTATAGGCTCACTCAAGAAAAGCGGCACCTATCTCCTGGCGACCTTCGGGCTGCCCACGCTTTTTCAAATCCTGTGGCTTTCGCTGACGCGCAGCAGGAAGGTGGTCATCGGCGCGCTGCACGAAACTCCTGAAGACATCGAGTTCCTCAAGGAACTAATGGAGGCCGGAAAGCTCCACAGCGTCGTCGACCGGTGCTTCCCCATCGAGCAGGCCGCCGAGGCACACCGTTACGTCGAAAGCGGACACAAAGTGGGCAGTGTCGTGCTCACGATGGCCCACAGAACCTGAATAAACATAAAAAAGTGAGAGAAGAATAATGTCATACAGAAGAACCGCAACTATAGTGGGCGCGCTGTATCTGATCTGCAACATCACCTTTCTTGTGGGAGCAGCGGGTTTTGTCGAACCAACGCTGAGTGCGCCCGACTATCTCAGCCTGATCGCCAGCAATCGAACGCAGGTGATCCTGGGCGTCCTCCTGGAACTCATGAACGGTGTGGCCTATATCGGCATCGCTGTGCTGATGTTCCCGATTTTGAGAAAGCGCTTTGAAAGCCTCGCGCTGGCCTACGTGGGCTTCAGGTTTGTTGAGTTCGTCATGCAAATCGCCAGCGATCTCAGTCCCCTCGCGCTGTTGAATCTGAGCGAGGCCTTTGCAGCGGCAGGCGCACCCGAAGTGTCCGCCTTTCAGACCCTGGGCGCGTCCCTGCTGGCGGACCGCTACTGGGCCTTTCAGATGATCTCGATCACCTTCGGTCTGGGAGGACTGCTGTTTTACACCATGTTGTACCAACTGCGGCTCGTCCCCCAGTTCATATCAATCTGGGGGCTGATCGGCGCTATATTCGTGTTGATTAGCGCACCCGCCACCATGTTCGAGATTGATGCAAGCAGCCTGGGCATTCTCATGCTTCTGAACGAATTGTTCCTGGGCGGCTGGCTGATTGTCAGAGGATTTAATCAACCACAACAGAATGAAGGAACGGCATGAAAGCGATTGTTTACACTGAATTCGGTCCACCCGATGTACTTAAACTTCAAGAAGTTGAAAAGCCTGCGCCGAAGGACGATGAAGTCCTGGTAAAAATTCGCGCAGCCTCGGTCAATTTCGGTGACTGGGCATACCTGAGAGGGAAGCCCTTCCTGGTTCGGCTGATGGGGGCAGGCTTAACCAAGCCGCAAAACAGCACCCTCGGCGCGGACATCGCGGGCGAGGTGGAAGCGGTGGGCCGCAGCGTCACGCAGTTTCAGCCAGGCGACGCGGTGTATGGGGACATCTCCGCCTGTGGTTTTGGTGGTTTTGCCGAGTATGTCTGTGTCCCCGCAGTCCCATTGGCGCTGAAACCATCCAATGTCAGCTTTGAAGAAGCCGCGGCAGTCCCGATGGCGGCAGTGGTCGCCCTGCAAGGGCTGCGTGATCGCGGCCAGATTCAGGCCGGGCAGAAGGTGCTCATCAACGGCGCATCGGGCGGGATCGGCAGCTTTGCGGTGCAGATTGCCAAATCCTTCGGGGCCGAGGTGACCGGCGTGTGCAGCACAAAGAATCTGGAGCTGGTGCGCTCGATTGGGGCCGACCACGTGATTGATTACACGCAGGAGGATTTCGCCCAGGGCACGGCGCACTATGATCTGATCCTGGCGACTGCGGGGTACCGGTCGATCTTTGATTACAAGCGTGCCTTAAGCCCAGGCGGAACCTATGTCATGGCCGGTGGTTCGATGAATCAAGTCTTCGAGGCGATGCTGCTCGGCTCCCTGGCGTCGATGGGTGGGGACAAAAAGCTGCTTAATCTGGCCGCTAAACCAGACCGTGAGGACCTGGCTTTTGTGACCTCGCTGATTGAAGCGGGCAAAGTCAGGTCTGTGATCGATGACTGCTATCCCCTGAGCGACACTGCCGCCGCGATGCGGCATTATGGCACGGGGCACGCACGCGGCAAAGTCGTCATCAACGTCGCTATGAACGAGAAAGCCTGACCCATGATTGACATACGTGTCAAACTGATGGCAATCTGGATCGTCCTGATGCTGATCTACCTGCTGGGGGACGTGCTGCGCATCTTCAGCGGTGACTTCAAGGCGGGCGAGGTCGGCGGCGAGGCGATTCCAAAGATCGCGTACCTGGGCATGGCGGCCTTAATGCTGATCCCGATCCTGATGGTCTTCCTATCGCTGGTCCTGGATTATCCGATCAATCGCTGGGCGAACATCATCGTCGCCGTCGGATTCTTCCTCTTCAATCTCGTCGGACTGCCCACCTATCCCTCGGCTTACGACAAGTTTCTGCTGGCGGTCAGCCTGGTGTTTAACGTGTTGACCGTCTGGTATGCGTGGCAGTGGGTGCTGTAGTGGGGAAGATACCGTGCGCGTCGGGGTACCATAGACGGCGAGGCAAGTGAAAGAGAGTGTCCGATGGATATGCTTCTGCCCGGCCAACCCGGCGACGCGCTGGTGCATCAGGCACAGATTCAAAGCGTCTGATGGACTGATTGCCGCGCGCCTTTCCTGTTATACTCTGCGGAAGTGAATTCGCAGGGTCAGGAGGCGTAATGGGCAGCAGATTGGCGGGCAAGGTGGCCCTCATCACCGGTTCAAGTTCGGGCATCGGGCGAGCCTGCGCCGAACTTTTCGCCGAGGAGGGCGCGGCGGTGGTGGTCAACGGCTACCCGGAGCGCCTGGGCCAGGAGGTCGCCGAAGGCATCGTCAGCCGGGGCGGTCAGGCGGGCTATTGTGCAGCCGATGTCGGCCTGCGCGAGGATCTGGAGCGGCTGGTGACTTTCGCCGTCGAGCGCTTCGGACGGCTGGACATTCTGATGAGCAACGCTATCGCCGGGGACAGCGCCTCTGTCGTCGAGCAGGACGAAGGCGAGTGGGACCGGGTGTTCAGCACCTCAGTCAAGGCGGTCTACCTGGGGGCGAAGTTTGCGATCCCGCACATGAGCGGCGGCGGCGCGATTATCAACACCGCCTCGGTGCATGGTCTGCTGGGCGGGCGCAGCGGGGCGGCTTACGATGCGGCCAAGGGGGCCATCATCAACCTGACACGCCAGATGGCGGTCGATTATGGGCTTCAGGGCATCCGCGTGAACGCCATCTGTCCGGGACGCATTATGACCGAAGCAAAGGTCGAGTTCCTCAAAGCGCACCCGGCAGAAATCCGCCGCCAGAAATATATCTATCCGCTGGGCCGACCGGGCACGACGCGCGAAGTGGCGCAGGCCGCGCTCTTCCTGGCTTCGGACGAGTCTTCGTTCGTGACCGGCCACGCCCTAGTGGTGGATGGCGGCCTGACCGCTCAGCTTCAAGACTCGGCAGCGGCCTACGTCGAAGCGATGCTGGGGGTGCCGCCGCCGTCGCTGGCCGATGTGGCGGATGATCCCACGATTAACTGATGTGTATAAAGGGTTTTTTGTATGACTGAGAAATTTGTTGGTGTTCAACTGGGGTCCCACAGCGTATTTGACGAAGGGGTCGATCACTGCCTGGATACGCTTCAGGAACAGGGCGGCATCAACGCCGTCTTCGTCTATTCGAATACCTACCACACCTTCGCCGCCGGGCGTGCGCCGGAGGCCCTGGCCGACGATCACGGCGTGCCGGTGCGCGATCCTGGCAGCCGCCACATGACCAACCTGTGGGTGAATCATCACGACGAATACTTCGCTGAGACCTTCCTGCGTTATAAACGTGTGCCCGGCGAAGAAGAATATGCCGACCGCGACGTCTTCGCCGAACTGGCCGAACCCCTTCGCCAACGCGGCATGAAGCTCTACGCCCGCATCCTGGAAGGCTTCCGCAATGATCTGCCGCCCTATCTGCCCAATTGGATCAAGGTCGGCACGGTGGATGTCTACGGCAGGCTCAATCATCTGCCCTGTTTCAGCCATCCGGCCTACCGCAATTACTGGCTGTCCACCGTCGAGGACCTGTGCAAGAGCTACCCGATTGACGGCTTCAAATACGGCGCGGAACGCAGCGGTCCGCTATCGAATCTGTTGTTTTCGGGCACGGTGCCGACCTGCTTCTGTGAACACTGCCGGGCCAGAGCGCGCGAGAAGGGCATCAACGTCGAGCGGGCTGTGCAGGGCTGGCGCGAACTCTACGAATGGGTACAGCGGCTGGCGGCGGGCGACGAAAAACCGCTGGATGGCGTGCTGGTCACGCTGCTGCGCTATCTTCATGAAATACCCGGAGATCCTGGCCTGGGAATTGCTGTGGTACGAGACCAAAGAAGAGGTCGCCCGCCTGATGTACGGCGCGATCAAGGCCATCAGGCCGGAGGTGCAGGTCGGCTGGCACGTGTATCACCGGGGGACAACCTGGGATGCCATCTTCCGCGCCGCGATGGATTATGGCGAGATGGTGCATTATTCCGACTGGATCAAGCCGGTCGTCTATCACGACATCGCCGGGCCGCGCATTCAACGCGACCTGGGCAATCTGCGCCAGACCGTGCTGCAAGAATTGAGCGATGCGCAGTCGCTGGCACTGCTCTATGCCCTCATGGGTCTGGACCCGCAGCAGGAGCCGGGCTTCGAGCAGATGAGCCAGCAGGGCCTCTCGGCGGACTACGTCTACCGCGAGACGCGGCGCTGTGTCCAGGCGGTCCAGGGGCGCGCCGCCGTCTATGCCGGGGTCGGTTTCGACATTCCCTGGAACGGCCAGCGCTTCTACAGCGATCCGGCCCTGACCTATCAGGCCACCTACCGCGCCTTCGAGGCCGGGGCCAGCGGGTTGGTCGTCTCGCGCGAATATGATGAAATGCGGCTGGATAACCTGCGCGCAGTCAAACGCGCCGTGCAGGATGCCAGCTGCCGCCGGATTGTGACGCGCATAATGATCCCCTTCTATATCGGCAGCTATACCGAGCGCGGCAGCACGGGTATTTATCTGAGCGCGCTGGATACACAGCGCCAGCGGCTGGCCCCCGCGCGGGCGGTGGCGGAGATCGAGAATCCGACCTGGCTGGCACTGCATCCGACGCAGCAGATTCTCTACGCGGCCAGTACGGTCGATGAATACGAAGGCCGGGCGACCGGCTCGGTGGCGGCCTACGCGATGAACCCGCAGGATCATACGCTGCGCCTGCTGAACCGCCAGGATTCGCAGGGGAAACGGCCCTGCTACCTGACGGTCGATGCCAGGGGACACTGTCTGCTGGTGGCGAATTTCGGCAGCGGGACGGCGGCGGTCCTGCCGATCCGGGGCGACGGCAGCCTGGACCCGGCCAGCGATGTGCAGCAGGCCGAAGGCAGCAGCGTGCATCCGGTGCGGCAGTTGAGTCCGCATGTTCACTGCGTGCTGCTGGACCCCAACAACCGCTTTGTCATGGCGGCAGACCTGGGCAGCGATCAGGTCTGGACCTACTGGCTGGATTCCGATTCGTGCCGTCTCCTGCCGACCGCGCAGCGCGCGCTCAGGCTCCCGGCAGGCACCGGGCCGCGCCACATCGTGCTGGACCCCGCTGCGCGCCGAGCCTATCTGATTAGCGAACTCGACAACACGGTTCACACGCTGGCCTATGACCCGGAAGCCGGGACGCTGACGCACATCAGCAGCCAGAAGGCCCTGCCGGAGGACTTCAGCAGCGCGGGCGGTGATATTCATCTGTCGCCGGACGGCCAGTATCTCTATGCGTCCAATCGCGGCCATGAGAGTCTGGTAGTCTTTCGCCGTGAGAACGGGCAGATCCAGAGAGTGGCGCATGAGCCAGTGCATGGCGCAAGCCCGCGTCACTTCGCCATGGATCCGAGCGGCACTTTTCTGATCGTCGCCAATCAGGGCAGCGATAACGTGGTGCTCTTCCGGCGCGATCTGCCGAGCGGCAGACTGACTTTCCTGCATGAACTCAGCGTACCATCCCCGGCCTGCATTCGTCTGCTGGCCCCGTGATGGACACTTTCGAATGACCATGAACGCATCAGGAGGATAAGACAATGATGCAAGCTTTAGTCTGGACTGCCCCCCGGCAGATGGAGATGCGCGAGGAACCCGACCCGGTGCCCGCCGCCGACGAGGTGCTGATTCAAGTCGCCTACGCGGGCATCTGCGGCTCGGAATTGAGCGGCTACCTGGGCCACAATGCCCTGCGGGTGCCGCCGCTGATTATGGGCCATGAGTTTTCCGGCACGATTGAGGCGCTGGGCAGCGAAGTCACGCAGTTTCAGACCGGCCAGACGGTGACGGTCAACCCGCTGTACTGCACCGGTGAATCGGACTTGCAGCGCGCGCGGGCTGGATCAGTTGTGCCCGACACGCACCTTGATCGGGGCGCATCGTCCGGGCGCTTTTGCTCAGGTGCTGGCGGTCCCGGCCAAAACGGTGACCGCGCTGCCGGAGGGTCTCTCGCTGCACGATGGCGCGATGACCGAGCCGGTGGCCTGCGCGGTGCGCATCGGCGAACACGCCGGGGACGTGGCCGGGCGCGATTGTGTGGTGATCGGCGCGGGGCCGATTGGCCTGCTGAGCCTCCAGGTGCTGCTGGGCAAGGGGGCGCAGCGCGTGTTCATCAGCGACATTGATAAGGAGCGTCTGGCGATGGGCGGCGACCTGGGCGGTGTCACGATTGACCCCTCCGCGCAGGACCTGGTGGAGGCGATCCGCGAAGCGACTGGCTCGCGCGGGGTGGCGGTGGCAGTGGATGCCGTCGGCCTGGAGGTCACGCGCAAGCAGTGCGTGCAGGCGGTCGAAGCGGCGGGCACGGTCATCCTCAGCGGGCTGCACGCCGAGACCAGCCCCATGCCTGCTGCCGAGATTATCCGCCGTGAGATCGTCGTGCGCGGCTCCTTCGCCTATTCGCCCGCCAATTTCGCCGCCGCGCTGGACCTGCTGGCTGCGCAGCAAATCCGCCTCGCGCCCTGGATCGTGGAGGCTCCGCTGGCGGAGGGCGGCCAGTGGTTCGACCGTCTGATTGACGCGCCCGGCAGTGTCGCCAAAGTGCTGCTGCTGCCCCCGGCGTAAGTCGATATTTCACCCCTATCTCCGGCCCTTCCCTGAATTCAGGGAGGGATCGAGCCCTTCGCTCTGGCACGGATTTCGCGCTAGTATCTTTGTACGTGAATCAGTCAATATTTATGGAAAGATGAACGATGAAAATTAGCAAAGTGACCCCGATGGTGATGGGCACGCCCTGGCGCGAGCTGTTGTTCGTCAAGGTGGAGACTGACGAGGGCCTCTACGGCCTGGGCGAAGCGCGGCCCTTGCAGCGCACCGATACGGTGCTGGGTTATCTCAAAGAGACGACGCCGCGTTCGATCCTGGGAGCGGACCCCTTCGAAATCGAGAAGCTGACGCACCGGCTGATGCGCGAGGATTATGGCCGCGCCGGGGAAATCGTCATGACCGGTCTGGCGCTGATCGAGGTCGCCTGTTGGGACATCATGGGCAAGGCGCTGGGGCTGCCGGTCTACAAGCTGCTGGGCGGCGCGGTGCGCAATAAGATCAAGGCCTACGCCAACGGCTGGTACAAGGTCGAACGCAGCCCGGAGGAGTTCCATAAGGCGGCCAGTGCGGTGGCCGCCAAGGGCTACAAGGGCCTGAAGTTCGACCCCTTCGGCGCGGGCTTCTACGAACTGGACCGGGCCGAGAAGAATCACGTGGTCTCGCTGGTGGAAGCGGTCTACGACGCCGTCGGGCCGGATGTGGACATCCTGATCGAGATGCACGGGCGCTTCAACCCGGTGACGGCGGTCGAGATGGCGAAGGAACTGGCGCGCTTCAAACCGGCCTGGATCGAGGAACCGGTGCCGCCGGAGAACATGAAGGCGCTGCGCGATGTACGCGATGCCGTGCTGCCGATGGGAATCCCGGTGGCGACCGGCGAGCGCATCCACACGCCGCAGGATTACGTGCCGCTCTTTGACGAACGCGCCGCCGACATTATCCAGGTGGACCTGACCCACTTTGGCGGGCTGCTCAACACCAAGAAACTGGCCGCCACTGCCGAGAGCTACTACATGCTGATGGCTCCGCATAATGTGGGCGGGCCGGTCTCGACCGCCGCCGCGCTGCACTTTGCTGCCAGCACGGATAACTTCAAGATTTCAGGAGTTCTTCAACGACTTCGCCGACCGTCACGTGATGGATGCTGCGCCGGGTGTGCCGCCGGTGGTCGATGGCTACTTCTCGCTGCCGGAGGGCCCCGGGCTGGGCGTCGAACTGAACGAGGACGTGATCGCTGCCAATCCGCGTATGGACACGCATTTCAGTCTGTACGAAGAAGGCTGGCAGATGCGCGACGAACGGTAGCGCATAGCGCGGGCACAGCGGTGCTGTGCCATAGCGTGCCAGGTAGGGACACGGTACGAGCGTGTCCGCTGCCCCAATCAGGACGATGTCACGCCCAGG
Source organism: uncultured Chloroflexia bacterium (assembly GCA_963772595.1). Taxonomy (GTDB): domain Bacteria; phylum Chloroflexota; class Anaerolineae; order Aggregatilineales; family Phototrophicaceae; genus CAVYXZ01. The sequence goes on from CAVYXZ010000012.1 coordinate 31,013, forward strand.
TGCTGCGTGAAGAAGTCGATGCAGCGACCGGCCAGGGGGCCATGCGCTTCAAATCCTGGTCCGCCGTGCCCGGCCTCGCCCAGTACTTCGAATTCCACCTCAACTCTGGCCTTGCGCAGCGCATTGTAGAGCAGTTCGCTCTGGTTGAAGGGCACCAGCGGGTCTTTTTTACCATGTGCGATCAGGAAGGGCGGCGTCTCCTGGGAAATGTAGTGGATCGGGTTGGCACGCTGAGACTGCGCTTGATGATTCTGAACGCACCGCCGATGAAGCAGCGCTTCCGCCGCATCGGGGGCGTCGTGATCGATGTCGCTGGGATACGCGGACATTTGCAGAAAGTCGGTCGGGCCGAACCAGTCGCAGACGGCCTGCACCGCGCTGGATTCGCCGGGCCAGCCGCCATCACCTTCGAGGTCGTCCACACCTGCTGAGCTGCCCAGCAGGGCTGCCAGGTGTCCCCCAGCGGAAGGTCCCCAGGTCCCGATGGAGTCCGCTTTGACTTTGAGCTTGCGGGTATGGGCGCGTAGATAGCGGACAGCGCATTTGCAGTCCTCAATGGCTGCGGGGAAGATGGCCTCGCTGCTGAGCCGATAGTCTATCGACAGACAGACAAAGCCCGCTTGCGCGATGCGGCGGCACAGGGCGGCATCGTCATGGCGGGTTCCACCCAGCCAAGCGCCGCCATAAATCCAGACAATGGTGGGCCGGTCGGCCTGCGTGACCGGGCGATAGAGGGTCGCCAGCAGCGGGCGATTGCCAACCCGGCCATATTCCAGCTCGTTGGTGATTTCAATATCCATCGGTTTTTCCATTCGGTTATACAGAATGGGCACAGCAGTGCTGTGCCCCTACGATACGTTGTGTTGGTGTAGAGACACGGCGCACCGTGTCTCTACCGAAGATGGTTCCGTCTCTATGCGAACTGCGGCAGCCACTGGGCCTGCGCTTCCAGCATTTCGTCCACCATGTCGTGAATCTGGGGCAGGGTGCAGACGCTGGCCGTCAGCGGGTCCATCATGATCGCATAGTGGACGGCGTCCCGGTCGCCCAGCAGCGAGGCTTCGACCGTCAGTTCCTGAACGTTGATGTTCGTGCGGTTGAGCGCCGCAAGCTGCGTCGGCACATCGCCGACAAAGGTCCCCTGCACGCCGCTGCTGTCCACCAGGCAGGGCACTTCGACACAGCAGCCGTAGGGCAGGTTGGTAATGAGGCCGTTATTGGGGATATTGCCGTTGATGCGCGCCGGTTGGTTGGTCTCGACGGCTTCGAGAATCCGGGAGCCGTACTCGTGCGTGCGCTCCGTCGGCAGTTCTTTGGTGCCGTCGATGAGTTCCTGAAACTGCTGATCGACCAGAGTCAGACGGTGGCGGCAGTGGCGCAGGTAGCCGCCCGTTTTGGCGAAATCGAACCAATCATCATGCGGATTCTTGAAACGCGGCGAGAGTTCATCGTTGACCATGGCGGTCGATTTGCGGAAGTAGGGCAGGTACTCGCTGGCATGGCCCGACAATTCGGTGACGAAGTAGCCGAAATACTTCATCAGATCGCCGCGCACCGGCTCTTCGTTCATGACGTCTTCGCGGTCGAGGGCCTGCCAGATGAGCGGGTAGAGGTCTTCTGTGTCGCGGCGGAACTCCAGGAAGAAGGCCTGGTGATTGATCCCGGCGCAGAGGAAGGAGACGTCGTCGTAGGGCACGTCGATCCAGCGCGCCAGCATCTGCGAGGTCCCCTGAACGCTGTGGCACAGGCCCACATGCGGGCGGCCCGTCGCATCGGCAACGGCCCAGCAGTTGATCGCCATCGGATTGACGTAATTCAGCAGCAGGGCATCCGGCGCGAGTTCGTCCATGTCATCGCAGAGGTCCAGCAGCACCGGGATGGTACGCAGGCCGCGAAAGACGCCGCCCGGCCCCAGCGTATCGCCGACGCACTGCTCAACGCCGTACTTGTGCGGGATCTCGATGTCCAGCTCGTAGGCATCCAGGCCGCCCTGCTGAAAGGTGGTGATGACGTAGCGCGCGTCTTTGACCGCTTCGCGCCGGTCGGTCGTCGCTTCGACTTTGGCCTTCAGGCCGCGCAGGTCCACCATGGCCTGCACCAGGCGGCGGCTGCGTTCCAGGCGCTCCGGGTCGATGTCCATCAGCGAGATCGTTGCGTCTTGCAGCGCGGGGGTCAGCAGAATGTCGCTGCACAGATTGCGCGTAAAGACCACGCTGCCTGCCCCGATGAATGTAATCTTCGTCATTGCATGGACTCCTTGTTGTGAGAAACAATGTGGCTAAGCGGGAAATGGTGCTTCTTGTTTTGGGCACCATAGTTGTGCCCCTATTCATTGCACCCCTATCCCCGGCCCTTCCCCCGAATTCAGGGGAAGGGAGAAACCTCTAGTGTGGTCTTTGCAGTCCCTCCTCGAATTCGGGGAGGGATTTAGGGAGGGGTCGTTTCTTTACGGTGTTTCTTCGTTACCTCAACCATACTCATAGCGCCAGATGGGGACCTCGCGCCATTCCCAGGCCGCCTGGACAATCGCTTCCAGCGAGGCCTGCCCCAGCGCGTACTCCAGGCCGTAGCGGGTCGCCACATGGCCGATGACGACGATAGTCTGGCCGTCATAGGCGTGCCGGACCTCCTGCAAGAAATTACCCACGCGCTCGACCGCCATCTGCACACTCTCCCCCTCAGGAAACGGCTCGCGGATATGCTGCTCCAGGTGCAGGTCATCGCGCGGGCACTGGGTCATTGTGCCGTAATCGAACTCGCGCAGCCGGGCATCCGGGATGATCGGCAGGCCGCGATCCGAAAACGCGATCTGGGCCGTGACCTGAGCGCGCTGCAAATCCGAACACAGCACAGCGTCGAACGCTTCCGCCGCATAGTGTGCGCCAAGCTGCTGCGCCCGCTGCTGGCCGAGGGCCGAAAGCGGCACATCGGCATGACCAGAGGCGCGTCCGGCTTCGTTATCGGTGCTGGTCGCGTGAGGAGAATAAAAGACCGTGAGCATCGTTGGCTCTAGCGGATCGGCAGGCGGTCCGCCCATGCGCCGAAGCCGGGCAGCTGTTCCGTCCGGTCGTTGAGTGCATTGAGCAGCCCCATGACCCAGGCTACTACCCCGTAGAGATAGGCGGTGATCACAAAGGTAAACAGCCCCATTCCGAGCGTCGACATCAAGGGCAGCCAGGCCAGCACAAAGGCCGCCACCACCCAGGCGATCAAGACGCCGATCAGAAACAGACACAGGCCAATGGACTGCCGGAGATGAAAATAGGCCAACTCATTATCTCGCTGCGTCAACAACACGTAGACCCAGCCGATCACCGGGATATAAGCGAGCGCAGCGGAGAGGCGCGATGAACTACTCATGCGGTTTCCACCCCTTTAAGCGCCAATTCCTTCGCAAAGTGACAGCTTACAAAATGACCGGGCTTCAACTCTTCCAGATGAGGCTCCTCCTGGCTGCATATGGCCTGGGCATAGCGGCAGCGCGGGTGAAAGACACAGCCGGAGGGCGGATTAGCCGGGCTGGGCACCTCGCCTTCCAGTTGAATGCGCTCAGACTTGATGTCCGGGTCCGCCGGGGGAATGGCGGAGAGCAGCGCCTCGGTATAGGGATGCAGCGGATGATGCAGCAGTTCGCTGGTATCGGCCATCTCGGCGATCTTGCCAACGTACATCACGGCGATGCGGTCGGAGATGTGTTCTACCACCGACAGATCGTGGGCGATGAAGATCAGCGTCAGGCCCAACTGCATTTGCAGTTCTTGCAGCAGATTCAGCACCTGCGCCTGCACCGAAACATCCAGCGCGGAGACCGGCTCGTCAGCCACGATCATGCGCGGGCCAAGCGAGAGCGTGCGGGCCAGGCCGATGCGCTGGCGCTGCCCGCCGGAAAACTCGTGCGGATAGCGGCGCATCAGAGCCGGGTTGAGGCCGACCGAAGACATCAACTCGGCCACACGCTGGTCAGCCTGTTTACCGCGCGCTACGCCGTGAATTTCCAGCGGTTCGGCGATGATGTCGCGCACGGTCAGACGTGGATTGAGCGAACTGAAGGGGTCCTGGAAGATCATGCGCACCTCACGGCGCAGCGGCTTCATCTGCTTCTGGTTGAGGTCCGCCAGGTTCACCCGATCCCCCGCCAGGGTGGTGTACCAGATCTCGCCGTCGGTCGGGTTGTAGAGGCGCAGAATGGTGCGTCCAACGGTCGTCTTGCCACAGCCGCTCTCGCCCACCAGGCCCAGCACTTCCCCATCGCGCAGCTTGAGGTTCACGCCATCGACGGCTTTGACATAACCCACAACGCGCTGGAGTACGCCGTGATGAATTGGGAAATAGAGCTTGAGGTCTTTGACTTCCAGAATAACGTTGTCTTTTATGGTCATTTTTTTATCCGCTGTTGGCTGCTAGCTGCAAGGTCGCATGTTCCATCAGGATGTCCGGGTCATCCCATCCTTTCTGCTGCATCAGGGCGTAGAAAGCGCGGCGGTAGATCAACCGCACGTTGACCGAGACCGCGCCGTCGGGTGCTTCGAAGGTATAAGTCGAGCTATCGGTCGCCAGCGGCGCGATGCGGTTATCCTCGACAAGCGTCACCGGACGCCAGAAAGCCCCGGTGGGAGTTTCGCCGGTCCAGTCGTCACGCAGCACTTTGGCGAAGGTCTTGCCCGGCAGGCCGCCGTAATCACCGGCCCAATCCGGGTTAGAGGAGCCGTCGAGCAGGGCCAGCGGCTGACCGTCGGCATCCAGCGCTTCGACCACCAGCATCATCGAGCGCAGCGGCACGCCGGTGGGCACGTCATGACCGGTCTTGTCATTGGTGATGCTGACCTCGACCTGAATCTGATCGTCCACACGCTCGGCATGAGCGTCCATCGTCACCGCGTTTTGCATAAACTGCTCGTCCGCCGCGCCCAGCATGGTGTGGTTGTGCAGCGGCTGGTAATCGCGCACCAGGCCGCCCTTATCCGGGAAGACGAACCAGTTGGAATCCGACTGCGGCATGTGGCAGTCCTGGCAGGTCTGGCCGGTATTCGGGTCGCTGTAGGTGCTGTTGAGCCACTCGCCGTAGGAATTGTAGATGACCGTGCCGTTCGTCACTTCGCCCATGCCGACCACGCCGCCAAAGACGCCGACGTGACAGGCCGCGCAGAACTCGCTGCTGGAAAGCTGGGGCAGATAGCTGTCCTGCCGGTTGACATCGACCAGGGTGCCGAAGAAGACCTGCTGGCTCTCGTTGTCGTTTTCCGGGCGCAGCAGCCGCATTGACAGAATCCCCGGCATGTCCGGCAGGGGCATGTGAGTCTCCGGGTCGATGACCACTTCAACGGTTTTATGGCAGATTTCGCAGCTAATGCCCTCCAGGGCGTCCCCGCTCAGGGCCAGTGGTCGGGCCGGCGGATCAATCACGCCGTTGGCCCGCTGAATGGTCAGGTCGGTATGGCAGCCGGACCAGGCGCAGTTTTTCGTGTTGGGCGACTGCGAGGCGATGGGCGTGTGGCAGGTGGCGCAGTTCCCGGCGCGGCCCGGATTATCCACCATGAAGCCCGGCCCGGTGTAGGGCTGGTTCGGGTCCGGCGGCAGGGGGATGCCCGTGCTGTCAAACTTGACCGGTTGGCCGTAGTCGCCGTCGCGGTTGGTGCCGGTGTACATGTTGAGGAACTTGTGATTGATGGCCGAGCGCGAGTGCTGGTCCATCTTCCACTCGTTGTACTCACGGTGACACTGGCCGCAGGCTGCGGAGCCATCCACGCCGTCGAAGGAGTACCAGTTGTAATCGCTGTGATCGCGCTGCGGCAGCGGCTTCAAGCTGATGGTGATGTCGTTCGCGCTGCTGCTGCTGTCCAGCGTTGCGTAACCGATATAGTAATTATCGGTCCAGGCGGTGAGGACCAGCGGCGTTGGACCTTCGACTGTGTTGAAGGTAAACGCGCCGTCGTCCGTCGTCTCAGTGGTGATGGGGGTGCCCTGAATCTGGACGATGGCCCCGGCCAGCGGCAAACCGTCGGCATTGATTACGATGCCTGAAAGCGAGGTGGGCAGTGCTGCCGGGCTGTCTTGTGCGGAAAGCCCGGCGGTCATCAGACCAGCCAGGATCAGGAATGCGCCCCCAATAAACAATAACTTTATCTTGTTCATCTTTCGCCTAAGTCGTCGCGTAAGGATCTGCGGCGTCGCGCAGGCCGTCTCCCATAAAATTGAAGCCCAGCACTGCTACTACGATAAATACGATAGGTGCCAGGATCCAGGAGTTCTGGCCCAGCGTTTGAATGTCTTGCGTGTTGCGCATCATCAAGCCCCAACTGATGAGCGGCTCGGTGATGCCGATGCCCAGGAAGCTCAGGAAGGATTCGGCCAGGATCACGCCAGGGATCGACAGGGTCAGGATGACGATGACGTGGCTGAGGACGTTGGGGTACAGGTGGCGCAGGATGATACGCCGGTCTGACGCGCCCATTTCCTTCGCCGCCAGGATGAAATCTGTCTCGCGCAGTGAGAGCACTTTAGCGCGCACCTCGCGGGCCAGCACCGTCCAGGACAGCAGCGCGAAGATACAGGCCATGATGACGAAAACGGTGAAGGAATCCGCCGTCTTGGGCACCAGGGCCGCCAGCGCCATCCACAGCGGCAGGCTGGGGAAGGCCGCCACAAACTCGGTAAAACGCTGGAGCGCGTTATCCACCCAGCCGCCGTAATACCCTGACGCGACGCCCAGAATCGAGCCGAAGACGATGCTGATGAGCGTGCCAAAGAGGCCCATGCTCAGGGAGATGCGTCCGGCTTCGCAGGCTTTGCCCCACAGGTCGCGGCCCAGTTTGTCCGTGCCCAGCAGATAGACCGTGCCGCCGTCTTCCACGCCGTAAAGGTGCAGGTTCGAGCTGATCCCCAGGATCTTGTACTCTGCCCCCTGCACAAAGAAGTGGATGTCATAGGCGGTGCTGGTATCTTCCACCCATTTCACCTGAAAAGTGGCTGGGTCCAGTTCATAGGTATAGTTGTAGACAAAGGGGCCAGGGTGGAAGACGCCGTTAGCGTCAGTAAAAAAGTGGATCTGCTGCGGCGGGGTGAAGGCGTTAGGCAGGTCGATTTTGTACAATGAGGTCGGGCAGAAGAAATCCGCCAGCACCGCCAGCAGCACCAGCATGGCGACCATAAAGCCGCCGACAATCGAGATCTTGTTGCGCCGGAAGCGCCGCCAGACCAGATGGAAATAACCCTCGCTCTCGTGTTCCCCAATCACCGTTTCGCCCAGAGAGGCGATCTGCGATCCCTCGCCATTGGAGAGGTAGCCTTCGCTTGGTTCGGCCACGAAATGGCCGCCTGGTGTCTCGTCAGTCATCGTCTAATCAACTCCCAGCACTAGGTGTAGCGAATACGTGGATCGAGAACAGATAAGAAAATATCAGCCAGCAGCGCCCCGGCCAGGATCATGAAGCCATAGAGCAGCAGCAGCGAGCCAGAGACGTAGATGTCCTGGTTGACCAGCGACTCGTAGAACAGCGGCCCCATGGTCGGCAAGCCGAGCACGATGGCGACCTCTAACTCGCCCTGGATCATGTAGGGCAGCACCGTGCCCTGATAGGCGACGATGGTGTGCAGCGCGTTGGGGACGGCGTGGCGCACGATGACCGTGCGTTCGCGCAGCCCTTTGGAGCGGGCCGTCTGGACGTATTGTGCGCCCAGCACATCGAGCAAGTTGCCGCGCATCACGCGCATGTTATAGGCCACACCGCCCAGCCCGGCGATGACCAGCACCGGCCAGATATGCCGGAACATGTCAAGCACTTTGTCGATGCTCCAGGGGGCGAAGACAAACTGCGGCGAATAGAAATTCGATATGCTGGGTTGGTGTAAATCTATAACGAGAATATATAAAAATATGATCGCTATCGAAAATCGAGGGATTGACGTAAAGAGGAAGGCAAAGATCGCCCCCAGCGTATCCCAGACGCCATATTTGCGTGGCGCGACAAAAATGCCCATGCCAACGCCGACAACCGTCGAAATCAGGTGGGCCAGTACCGCGATCAGCAGGGTTTTGGGCAGGCGGTCCGCGACCAGTTCGCCGACATCTTTACGATAGGCAAAAGAGTAGCCGAACTTGCCTTCGGTGACGATCCCCTTGATCCAGATGACGAACTGGGTCGCTACCGGTTTATCCAGGTCGTACTGCTTGCGCACAATGTCAGCCGCTTTTTCCGCGTCTTCCTGCGGCATCCCCTGGTTAATCAGGTACTGCTGGTAGCGGCTGGCGAAATCGCCCGGTGGCAGCTTGATAACCACAAAGGACACCACCGCGATACCGATCAAGACGAAGATTGCGATCACGACTCGGCGAAGAATGTAATTTAACATGCCACCTCCGAAACAAACTGCTGCGCCTAATTATGTGGCAGTCTAAACCTTTTTCAAAATGATCCGTTTATTTCAGCCCTGGCATCAATCCGCCGGGCGTTGGTCTGTAAGGGCACAGTCATGCTGTGCCCTTACAGAAATGGTTCTCAGGATGTTGGAGGCTTGCGCCCCCAACCCGACTAAACGATTACATACTGCTGTCGTACATCGGAATGGTGTCCGGACGGTTCTCAGGCAGCTGCTGATCCACCGGTGTCCACAACTGATCAAGCAGGATGGCATCTTCCACCCACTGATAGAGGAACACAGGCGTGCCCGCCGGAATGTTCTTGAAGCGCTTGCCAATGCCGAGGCCATAGCGCCCGACGAAAACGCCCAGCTTATAGACGTTCTCGGTATAGATCTGGTTGTACTGGCTCATCAGAGCATTGCGGCCATCGTTGTCATAGACACCGCGATACTGCTGCACGATGTCGACCAGGTCCTGCTCGAAGGGCAGCAGTTCGCGATCTGCACCGCCACGATGGTCGTTGTAGCTGTCGGTGAGCGGTGCCAGCGCGGTGACGTTCTTGTACGGCAGGGCGAATTCCTGCCCGCCGCGATCAACCTTCACATCCCAGGTACCGGCCTGGTCGGTGGCGGTGCCGGTGGCGCTGTCCATGATACGTTCATTGATCTGGATACCCACCGCGCCCCACTGGTTGACCAGGGCTTCGGCAACACTCTGTGTCTCGGCGGCGTCCTGCGAGGCCCGCATCTGGAGGATGATCGGCTGGCCCGCCATCGGACCGTCGGCGAATTCACGAATGCCATCGCCATCGGTATCCATCAGGCCCATCTCATCCAGCAGGGCATTGGCCGAATCGACATCAAAGGGATAGTAAACCACCGATTCACGGTTGAATTCGGGCGACCCAGGATAGAGTCCACCCGCCCAGCCGCGCAGGAAGGGGCCACGCATGATGGATTGAGCAATACCGTCACGGTCGGTAGCATAGCTCAGTGCCTGACGGAAACGCAGGTCTCTGAGCAAAGTTCGCACTGCCGTATCTCGGTCTTGATCTTCTATACCATAGTTCAAGGCGTAGTTAAACGACACCATGTAGCCGAGCAGTTCCGGCCCCCAGGAGATGCGTAAAGGTGGCGTCGTCTTTCTGCGCATTGGTCATGGCCTCGACGAAGGTGCTGGGGTTCTCCAGGTTCATCTCATCGCAGTCGCCCGCGATGGTGCAGAGATCACGCCCGATGCCGCTGGGGCCTTTACGGTACTGGATTTCATCGAAGTAAGGCAGCTGATTGCCGTCCTCATCGACCTTCCAGTAGTAGGGGTTGCGGCGCATAATCATCAGTTCGTCGGTCTTGTATTCGGTGATGACCCAGGGTCCCATCGTCACCAGGGGCAGATCCTCCGGTGCGGGGAAGTCAGCGAAATCCTGATAGCTCGGTGCCGGATCCGCTTCGCTGAACTTGGGATGATGCGAAGCAAGCTGGTGCTTCGGCATGACGTGGAAAACGTCTTCCGCCAGGTTGTACCACATATCCAGCGGCTTGGAGACCGGGAAGGTGAAGCGGATGGTGTAGTCGTCCACTTTTTCCAGTGTGGCCGGTTTGTCGTCCCAGGTCCAGGCGTCAATGTGCCGTGGCGCGTTGACGTTTTCATCCAGGACATAGCCTTCCCAGGTGAACATCACGTCATCGGCGGTGAAGGGCACGCCGTCGGACCATTTCGCACCTTCAATCAGGTGCATGGTCAACTGCATCCCGTCATCGGACCACTCCCAGCTTTTCGCCAGCTCGGGGAAGGGTTCGATATCCTGATCGGCACGGTACAGGGGGCCGGTCTTGACCAAGGCCTGGTAGCGGCTCGTGTAGGATTCAATGCCGAACCAGCCCATCGTCGTCCCGGCCATGTCGTTGTACCCGGCGGTCGGGCAAGCCGAAAAGCCGCGGAACACATCGCCATAGACACCGATGCCGTCCTGCATCGCGCCGGTCAGGTAGACCTGCGGTTCAGCGGGCAGACGGTCTTCGACGGGCGGTAGGTCGCCAGAAGCCACGAAGGAATCCAGCGAGGGGGCCTGATGATATTCAGGCAGGGCTTCATAGGTCACAATCTGGTCAATGGGCATCCGGTTGACTTCGCCGCCGCCCAGACCGAGATCATTCGGTTCTGGATACGGAATCGGGGCTGCAACCGAAGCCTGCGCCAGAGCCGGCATGACCGCTGCTGCCCCCATGAACATCATGAGTAAAACGAGGGCAGCGAGTACGGGCCATCGTGCTTGACGGAGTTTCATATGGTACTCCTCCTAAAGAGTGTAAAGAGAACGGACTATTGCTATGTTCACTTTTACGATTAACGCTGCGTTCGATCTATAAGCCTCACCTCCTTGGCAATGATCGAGTTCCCCCTCGACCTGTGTACTCAATGTACATCTTCATACAGCCAGCACGCGGTTTCGTGCCCCGGCTGTACCTCGCGCAGCAGGGGTTCCTGCTCGTGACAGATTTTCATGGCATGGGGGCAGCGCGGCGCAAAAGCGCAGCCCGGAATAATATCGGTTGGCAATGGCACCATCCCTTTAATCGGCACCAGATCTTTTCGCCTTTGCGGCCCAATACCGGGACTGAGTTCAACAGGCCAACAGTGTAGGGGTGAAGCGGGTTATGGAAGAGTTCGCGCTTGTCGGTGTATTCGACGATCTTGCCCAGGTACATGACGGCCACTTCAGACGCCATCTGCGAGACCACCCCCAGGTTGTGGGTAATGATGATGATGGAGGCGTCGAAATCGGCCTGGAGTTCGTTCATCAGATCCAGAATCTGTGCCTGGACCGTCACGTCCAGCGCAGTGGTGGGTTCATCAGCGATCAATATTGAGGGATTGCAGGACAGGGCCAGGGCGATCATGACGCGCTGGCGCATCCCGCCGCTGAGCTGGTGCGGGTATTCGTGCAGCCGCTGTTTCGGTGCGCTGATCTGGACTTTGGTCAACATCTCCAGGGCGCGGTCCAGCGCGTCTTTGTGGCTCAGCTTCTGGTGAAGCTGCACCGCCTCGGCAATTTGATCACCGACCGTGTAGAGGGGGTTCAGCGACATCATCGGTTCCTGGAACACGATGGCGATTTCGCCGCCCCGGATCTCGCGCATCTCCGGGCCGAGCGGATCGAGCTTGGCGAGGTCGATGACTTTGCCGCTGCGGCGGCTGTGCAGGTTGATCTCACCTTCGACGATTTTACCCGGCGGTGTTTGGATCAGGCGCATGACCGACATGGCCGTGACGCTCTTGCCGCAGCCGCTTTCGCCGACCAGGCCCAGCGTGCGTTTGCGCGGCAGAGTCAGGTTGACACCGTCCAGCGCGCGCACGGTGCTGTTTTCGAGGTAGAAATAGGTCTTGAGGTTCTTGATCTCCAGGACAGGTTCTGCACTTGCTTCGGACATGCTCAAATTCCCTCTGAGATCGCCAATCAGGAGACCCAATGACTTAATTGCAGAACAGCGGGCGTTGGGCCAGACACCCCGTTATGAAACTGTCGAACTGTGTAGAACGAAACGCATATCCGGCAAACATGCGTGTAAGATACAGGATTTCAGAGTGAGCAGCAGAAAGCGGAATAGTCAGAATTTGCACTGACCAGATTTTGCAATGACATATTCTGGCAATCATGTTAAAGTCTGTATGGCCTGAAGAAAACAATTGTACAATAATTCAAGAGCTACTCAGGCATATTTAAACATCAATGCGTGCGGTTGTCAAGTGAAATACCTTTGAAACGAACACGCCAGGATGTTCATTCGAACAAAGCAGCTTATGAATAAAACAGAACGCCAACAACACATCATCCAGCTTATCGGGCAATCCGATGAGCAGCAGTTCGTCGGCACGCGCGAGCTTGCGCAGCGTTTCGGTGTTTCGGAGATGACCGTACGGCGCGATTTGCACGAACTTTCGCAGGACGGTTTGCTGCAACGCCAGCACGGCGGAGCCACGCCGCTGCGCCGTTCGCAGGCTGAAATGCGCAAAGAAGTCGGTATTGTGCTGGTCTCGAAGACCGGTAAGTACAGCGATCCCTTCTTCAACGCCATTCTGGAAGGCGCGGACCGCCGCTTGCAGGAACTGGGCTATCGCATGTCCTACATCAACATGCAGTCGCCCATTGTCACGGCGGCGCAGGCCCGCGACCTACTGCAATCCAATCCGGTGGATGGGATCATTCTGGTGGGCTTCCTGGGCATCGACAGCATTGAGTATCTGAAGACCAATGTGCGTGCGCTTGTCCAGACGAGCGATCCGATCAGCCAGGATATGGATACCATTACCTTCGATGGCTACTACGGGGTGCGCCTGATGGTCGATCATCTGGTGAGGCGTGGCTACCGCCGTCTGAGCTTCATTTCCGGGGGGACCGACCTGCGCCAGAAAGCCTTCATCGACGGGGTGCGGGCCAATCACCTGCCTATTGACCAGGAGCATCTGGTGCTGGTGCCCTATGGCTTGGATGGCTGGACGCCGGACCTGGGACATACCGGGGCAGCGCGGCTGATGTCCCTGCCGGAGCCGCCCGACGCGATTGTCTGCGCTTCGGACCGGCTGGCAATCGGGGTGATCCAGTGGCTGCACCAGAACAACTACAATGTGCCAGGGGATGTGGCTGTCACCGGTTTTGACAACATCGCCGATTTCGGCCTTCACCGTACCTGCCCTGACGACGGTTCACGTTCACAAGGAGTTGATGGGGGCACTGGCCGCCGAACGCGCCGTGAAGCGTATCGAAAACGACGACGAGATCCCGCTGTATATCCAGACGCCGACTGCCCTGGTGATCCGCCAGTCCTGCGGCAGCGATGGATCGGGCTGATTCCGGCGCGTGCTTCAATGCGATACTGGCTGCGCCCGGTTCTCCTGCTGATGCTGCTGCTGGCCCTGCCGATCTTCATTATGCGGGCACAACCCTATACCGACCGCGCCGACGACTTGCAGCAGGAGGACTGTGTCGCCCCCTGTTTCATGAGCATCCGTCCCGGTTGGACCAGCATGAGCCAAGCCTATTATTCACTGGCGGGCCATGCCTGGGTCGCCAACACGGCTGAGCAGTTCCCCTCGCTGGTGCGCGAAGCCAGCCTCTTCGGCGCAGGCATCCCGCGCACCGTCGTCCGCTGGCGCTGGAACGAGGGCCTGCCGGACTGGATCGACACTGCGGAGCCGGGCACCGTAACGCTGGAAGATTATGACGTGCTGAACATCGCTATCGACACGCATCTGGCGCTGGGTGAGGTCCTGCTGGCCTTCGGCGAGCCGGACGAAAGCCGCTATGTTCCCAATGGTTCCGATTTCGCTTATACCGGCTGGTACGCTGACGAGGGCCTGCTTATCAGTGCTGAAGGTCCCTGCCCGCTCTGGAATCGCTACACTCTGCCGGTGCAGGTCAGCTTTCGTCCACAGCCACCGCGCCTGAGCGATGACCTGGTGCCGCAGACAGCGGTCTGTACGTAGAGCAGCACCTCCCGCCGGGCGGACATGGCGTGCCGTGTCCCTACAACCCGGTTGAAGGGGGCTGCGTATAGGGAATAACACAAAGGAGGCGCTATGTTACAGGTCCTCATTATGATTCTCTTCTTCCTGGCAGGCCTGAGCGGGCTGGGTTTCATGGCCGGGGTCTTCGTCTATGCCTTTGGCGGGCCAATGTATTTCTTTGGCATGGCGGCGATGGCCTTCATGACGCTGCTGTGGGCGGGCGCTGGCCTTGTGTTGCAGCGTTTCTTGCCGCATCCTCAACAGCAGCAGGTGATGGCCCGCGCCGAAAAAGCCAAGCGCGGCGCGACCGACATGTACAGCCTGATCGACCGGCTGGTGGACGAACTGACGCCGGACGAGCGCCGTTATCTGGAGCAGCGCCTGGGCGATGCGCCGCGTGACGATGGCGAGGATCTCAGCACCACACTCGAAGCCCTGCTGAGCCAGCGTGAGGAAAACCGCCTCAGCGAGTAGAGATTGTCCACACCACCCATATCCGACACTATCTGAAAGGCAGCCCTATGACCGGATTAGGCGTTCAGGTCGCCGTCATCCAGACGGATGCGATTCTCTCGATTCAGCGCCAGGACTTCGAGGTGTGGGGTTTGCCCGGCGGCGAGATCGACCCCGGTGAGACTCCGGCCCAGGCGGCTGTGCGCGAGGTGGCGGAGGAAACCGGCCTGACAGTGCGTCTGACCCGGCTGGTCGGCCTGTATTCCATGCCGCAGTGGACGGTGATGAACACGACGACGGCGGTCTTTGCGGCTGAAGTGCTGGGCGGGAGCCTGCACGCAGATGCTGCCGAGACGATTGACGTGGGCTTCTTCGCAGCCGACGCCCTGCCGGACCGCCTGATGAGCTGGCACCGGCAGCGCATTGCCGACGCGCTGAACGGGATCGGCGGCAGCGCGGTCTGGACTCAGGATGTCCCCTGGCCGGAAGGCGTGCAGTCCCGGCGCGATCTCTACACCCGCCGCCAGGAATCCGGCCTCTCCGCCTATGACTTCTTCCGCAGCATCGTGCAGGATGGCCCAGAGTCGGCGGACGTGGAAGGGCAGGCTGAGTCTGATGGTCTGTGACTTTATGTTTCAATCGGCCACGTTTTCTGCGGCTTCCTTTAGCTGATGTCCGAGAAACCATGTGCGATATGAAAATACAGCAATGTAGACCACGATAATCAAAATGCTCAGAATGCTTCCGGTGTCGCCCTGACGGAACAGAAGCCGTACCCAGAAGACAAGTTGAACAGCCAGGATTACAGCACTGACTGCTCTTAAAAACACCACGTAATCCAGCGGATCTTGCTCTAGTGCATCGGTGGCAGTGTCTATTCGGCCTGTAGGCAAAAAACCAATGACGCGATCCGTCGGGAAACGCAAATCAGACAAAAATTCATGGATACGATGTGATGAAGGCCGATACATCCTAACATAGTACCTTAGCGAACATGCGCCGATTACCATAAACACAATACTTGAAGTCAGGCAGACCAGGAAAGTCTGTGCTACCAGCCGCAACATTTCTGACTCCTTGATGTAATGTTACGCTCAATCCGTCGGGTAGCAGCCGAGTTCGCCGGGGAAATCGGCAGGCCCCCAGACCGGCGGGGTGTTGCCGGGCAGCGATTTCATCCAGCAGGTTCCAGGCTTGATTGCTGGTATCGACCAGGGCCAGGGCATAGGCGCTGCGGAAGGCCAGCCAGCGGCCATCCGGGCTGAAGCGCGGGTAATCGGCGAAGTTGAGTTCCGGGTTGAGCAGATAGGGCGTGGCGTCGGTATCGGCCAGGCCGACCAGCGGGATGCGCCACAGGCGGTTATCCTGCGTCGATTGAAAATCACGCACGGCGCTGAGCATGGCGCTGCTGTCTGGCAGCCAGGTCGTGTCGAGGATCAGGCTCCACTGGCTGCTCAACTGAGTGGGGATGGCTTCGGGGCGGTTGGCGATCATCCAGAACTGGTCGTTCGAGGGGCTGGGCGAATAGGTGAAACCGATCAACTGGTTATCCGGCGACCAGCGCGGCCCGCGCACACTGCCGGTCGGGAAATTGGTCAGGCGGAATTTGTACTCGCCATCGCTGCTGGTGACCCACAGATCAGCCTCGTGCAGGGTCGGCAGATCGGGGCTGCCTTCAGGAGTCGGCGCGGCGGTGGACTGCGGATCGGCCCCGGCGACGCGGTCGTCATAAGCGATGTAGGCCAGCCAGCGGCCATCCGGCGACCAGCGCGCTTCGTGCTCATCACCGCTGACGCTGTAGAAAGCGGGTGCGCCGCCCTGCGGATCGACCCAGGCGATGTGATATTCACGGTTGAGCGTGCCACCCGGACCGCCCTCGTCCGTAATCAGGGTGAAGGCGATGCGCGAGCCATCTGGCGACCAAGCGGGGTCCCAGACGCCCCATTGATCGGGCGGCAGCTCGTCGTACTGGACCAGTTCGCGCAGGTCGCTGCCATCCAGGCGGGCGCTGTAGAGCCGCCCCAGCGCATCCCCTTCGCTGAGGGTCAGCAGGACGCGGCAGCCATCGGCGGAGAATCCCCAGACGCGGTGCCATAGTCCTGCGCCGAAGCTGAGGTCGCGGCGCTGCATATTGTTCAGGTCGTAGATGAGGATGCGGTCCTGCTGGGCCGTATCGACCGCCAGCAGCGGCCCGGTCAGGGGACTCTGGGCCGAGACGGTCAGGCTAAGCGTCAGCAGTGTCAAAACTAGTAAAATCCGCATGGGTCTCATTCTAGCACAATGGTGATCTGAAGCAGAGCGAGTATCATGAAAGATGAGATCGCCGCTTCATCAAGGAGATGTGTTTGTGGAGAGTACGCCCTTACAGGATTTACCGCGCGGTATGAGCATCGACCAGAACCCCTCGCGTCTGGAGGTGCGCTGGCGCTGGCGGAATGCCATGTCGATCTGGATTGTGATCCTGGCCGCCTTTGTGATGGCCCTGCCCTTCGGCGCGATTCTGCAAACGATCACCACGCCGGAAGATCCCATTCCGCTGGTGTTCATCATCATTTACGCGATTCTGGGCTTGCTTGCCCTCTACGCCGCCCTCACGCAGATCATGAACCAGGTGGTCCTGAGCGCTGACCGGGCCGAGATCCTCATCCAGCACAAGCCGATCCCCTGGCGCACGCGGCGAATGGATGCTAACGACATCGCCCAACTGTTCGTCCGGCGCATTTCGTCAAGCACGACCACCCAGTATGGCAGCGCCAGACACACCATGTACCAGCTTGTCGCCATGACGCCCGAAGGCAAGAACAAGACGCTGATGAGCAACCTGCACAACGCGCAGCAGGCGCGCGCCCTGGAAACGCGGATTGAGTCCTACCTCGGCATTGAAGATGAACGTGTGGAGGGTGAGTACCTCCTCCAGGAAAGTTAAGGGTAGCGCTATGCTCGAAATCAAATGTCCGCAGTGCGGTGCGTCCGCCCCCGTTGAGGATGTGGACCCCGACACCGGTATGGTGACCTGCCGCTTCTGTGAGGCGGTGTTCAGAGCGGATATTCCGCGCGAGGAACTCCAGCGCAAGCCGCTGCCGATGGGGATGCCGGATCATATCAGCGTTGAGGACGATGGGATGCGGCTGCGTATCGAACGGCGCTGGTTCAGTTTATCAGCGCTGGGGATCCTGGTTTTCGCCGTCTTCTGGAACGGGATTATCTGGGCTGTGTTCGTGCCCAACTTTGGCCGGATCCGCTTCGGCTCGAACGGCAGCTTCGGTTCTTTGTTCATGCTGCCCTTTATCCTGATCGGCCTGGGGATGGCGGTTCACGGCCTGGCCTCATTGGTGAATCGCACGACGATCACTGTCGATGACGGCGAAATCCTCATCCAGCACAGGCCGATTCCCTACCCCGGCCAGCGGCTCGCGGCAGAGGATATTCAGCAGTTGTATACCCGGCAGCGTGTCTCGACCAGCAGCAGCAGCAGCGGAAGCCGCAGCAGCACCATTACTTACGAACTGCGCGCGATCATGCAGGAGGGCCGCGAGAAGAAGCTGCTCGGCGGCCTGCCAAGAGCCGAGCAGGCGCAGTATATCGAACAGGAAGTCGAGCGCTTCCTGCGTATCAAAAATCGCCCGGTGCGGGGGGAATATCGCTAAAGCAGCGCCGCATGACGCTCAAATAGACAGAGGCACAGCGGTGCTGTGCCCCTGCGAGTTAGGTTTTAGCCTAGCCCAGCGCGCCGTCGTCCTCCGGGGGAGTGGTCGGCGTTGAGGGCGGAGTCGTTGTGCTATCCGGGTTGGATGTGAGCGGTCCCTGCGGCCCCACCTGGCTGGCACGGGCGGCTTTGGTCCGTTCTTCCTGGATAAACTGCTCCAACTGCGGTGGTGTGCGTACCGATTGGCCCCACTGCGCAGTCTCCTCAGACATCACCTGCAAGGTATTCTCGATATAGGCTCTCAGCGCGGCCTTGTAGGTCAGGTCGTCCATGTCATCCAAGGGCGACTGCGCGTCAGCCACTTCAAGGTTTTCCAGCGCGCCGTGATAAATGCTCACCGTCCGGTCCCATTGATACAGACTCGCCAGGGTGGTAAAGGCTCCGCCTATCGCCGGAGTCACTACGGCCAGGATCATGAGAATGTTGACTAACGACTGGATCGTCTGGCAGTTGCTCCCTTCTGTCGTGACCAGCACATTGACCGCTTCCTGCACGGCGGCGTTGTCGATGACACTGTTCTCGCTGCTGACGGTCAGGTCTTGCAGAGCGGCGATGTCATCTTCCGCGCCGATCACGCCCAGGTCGCGCAGCGAGCTGACCAGGGCCTGACTCTCGTGCAGGGTGGCGCAGGCTCCCTGATTGGCAAAGGAGCCTTCGACCAGGTAGGCCGAGACCAGCAGCCCGGCCAGCGCCGCCGAAAAGCCGGTCAGAAAGGAAAAGAGCGCAACGATAAAGTTGACCTGTCCGGCGGCTTTACGATAGCGCGCCGAGGCATGTTCCCAGTAGCCGCGCTGATCTTCCAGAGCGAAGCGCTGGAAAATACTGTAGACCGCCCGCATGTGGTCGCGTTCGGGGTTTGACGGGGTCATTGTCCGGCTCCTTCCGGCGCAGGCACAACCGAATCGTCAGGGTGCATCCCGCGATTGATGTCGGCGGACCGTTTGGAGAGCAGCATCCGGCGGCGGTAGCCCGTCACCTCATCATAAGGCGGCATGTGAGTCAGGAAGCGGAAATACTCGCGGCGCAGCTGCTCGGCGCGGCGGCGGTTCGATAACCAGAGTTCCTGCGGCGGCTCGCGGCCCCCCAACGCAGCCAGGAAGGCGGTGAAGAGGGCGATGAGCGTCTCGCCAAAGGCGAAGACCGGCATCCATTCCGGCGAGTTGTTGAGCGCGATCACCTGCAAGGAGCCGATCAGCGTGGCGAGGACGGCCAGGATCAAAAAGTTAATCTGGAGGCGGCGGTAGCGATTCTGATTGTACTTGGCGTAGTAATCGCGCTCACGGAAGAGCCGCAAGAGTTCGTATTCCATGAAATCCATATCGTCAAAAATCTCTTGTCTGGCTGCTTGCGGGCAATCCTTCAGGGCTTCTTCCAGATCCGCCTTGTTGAGCAGATGATAATTTGGGTCAGGTTCGGAGGGCTTGAAAGAGCCAAACTGCGGCATCTCCTGCACCCAAACCGGCAGGCGCTTGCGGAAATCCTTCTTGCCCTGCGTGCTCGGCGCGGGGGTGTCCTGTTTATCCGCCGGTGCTCGACGGCGAAAACGCGACGATGGTTCAGCGCTCATAAATCATCCTCCTGGTTGCGCGTCCCTGTATGCTAGATCAAATCCCAGGTGGAAGCAAATAATCGTCTATTGACAGGCCAGGGGACTGATGCAAAAATGGAATGAACATTCATTCCAACGAGGCAATCAGGCCCATCATGAGCGGTAAACGCAGCCAGATTATCACCGCGACCCGCGATCTGATTTTCGAGCAGGGCCTGCTGGCGGTCTCCATGTCGCAGATCGCCCGGCGCGCGGAAGTCGGCATGGGGACGATCTACAACTACTTCCCCAGCAAGGAAGCGCTGGTCTTTTGTCTCTACCGTGACATCAAGCAGGCGATGAGTGATTACGTGCTGGACGGTTATGACGCCAGCCAACCGGTCGTGACACGCTTCCTGCACCTGCTCAGCAGCATTGCCTATTATGGGGTGCAGCATCCGCGCGAATTCCGCCTGGTGGAACAGCTTGCCCAGCTGCCCTTTGTTCAGGAACAGGCCGTGTCTAAGGACTATGCCCTGGCCGCTGTCCTGGAGCAGGTGTTTATCGAGGCGCAGACTCAGCGCTTGCTGAAAGACCTGCCGCCTGATGTGATCGTGCTGCTAATCTCCGGCGCGTTGAATGCCCTCGTCGAGGCTCATGCAACCCGGCAGCTCCGGCTGGATGATGCCCTCATCGATCAAATCGTATCCGCCTGCTGGGACGCGATCAAACGCTAGCTATTTTTTCAGGGCTATTGTTGGAGCGAACGCTCATTCCAAAGTATGAGAGGTAGACTTGATGACACAACACTGGACTGAACACGAGATTCCCAATCAGAGTGGACGAGTCGCCATTGTGACTGGGGCCAACAGCGGCATCGGTTGGGATACGGCACGAGCTTTGGCGCAAAGAGGCGCGGCGGTGGTTATGGCCTGCCGCAGCATGGCAAAAGCGCAACATGCCGCCGGCAAAATCAAGGACCTTGCGCCATCGGGCAGCGTGGCGGTGATGCCCCTGGACCTGGCGGATCTCAACTCGGTGCGGGCCTTCGCCGCTGCCTTCCGGGCGCAGTATGAGCGTCTGGACCTGCTCATCAACAACGCCGGGGTCATGATGCCGCCATATAGCAAGACCGCTCAAGGCTTCGAACAGCAGTTCGGCGTCAATCACCTGGGCCATTTCGCGCTGACCGGCCTGCTGCTGGACCTGCTGAACGCGACGCCTGGTGCGCGGATCGTGACCGTCTCCAGCGGGGCGCATCTCTTCGGCAGCATTCACTTCGAGGATCTGAACTGGGAGCGGGGCTATCGGCCACAGCGGGCCTACGGGCAGAGCAAGCTGGCGAATCTGCTGTTCACCTATGAACTCCAACGCAAGCTTGAGGCCGCCGGGCTGGGTACGCTGGCGGTCGCGGCGCATCCGGGTTGGACGGCGACCAATTTGCAGCAGCACGCCGGCTCATTTCAGATGCTGAACCCCATCTTCGCACAATCGACCGCGATGGGCGCGCTGCCAACCCTCTACGCGGCCACTGCACCGGCAGTCCAGGGCGGCGAGTATTTTGGACCGAGTGGCTTGATGGAAATGCGCGGCTATCCGAAAAAGGTCGGGTCGAACGCCCGCTCGCGCGACGAAGCGGTCGCGCGGCGCTTGTGGCAGGTCTCTGAGGATCTGACGCAGGTCCACTTTGAATTTGGCGTGACCGCCGCAGTCTAGGTGTGTCTGCAAAGTCCTGAAATACACCCCCATCCCCCGGCCCTTCCCCCGAATTCGAGGAGGGGTAGGCAAGGCAGAGCGTGGACTGCGCCGCGTTTCTATTAGTTTGCAGACATGCCCCAGCTAACGCAGCAGCGGCTCCATGCGGTCCAGCGCCTCGCTGAGCAGGGCGGGTTCGACGGCAAAGCACAGGCGCATATAGCCCTCGCCTTCCGGGCCGAAAGCCAGGCCGGGGGCCAGGCCGACGTTGGCCTCGTCCAGCACGCGCTGCCCGAAAGCCACGCTGTCCGGCTCGCCTGCGACGCTGAAGAAAGCGTAGAAAGCTGCTGCTGGCCGGGGCAGTGTGACGCGCGGCAGGGTGGCGAAGCGGTCCAGCAGCAAATCCAGGGCCGCCTTGTAACGCGCCACCAATTCCTTGATGAAGCCTTCACCCTCCTGCAAAGCGGTCACGCCCGCCAGTTGGACCGGTGCGAAGGAGCAGGAATTGGTGTACTCGGTCAGCATCTCCAGCGTGGGCTGAAAGCGAGCCGGGGCAGCGATCCAGCCCAGCCGCCAGCCGGTCATGGCCCAGGTTTTGGAGAAGCTGTTGACGATCAGTACGCGGTCTTCGTCAGGGTCGATCTTATCGGCAAAGGTGGGTGCATAGGGCCGGTCGTAGACGATGCGGTTGTAGACCTCGTCGGCGATCAGCCAGATGCCGCGCTGGCGGCAAAAGTCCAACACGGCCTGCTGGTCGGCATCGCTCATGACCCAGCCGGTCGGGTTGGCGGGCGAGTTGATGACCATCGCGCGCGTTTTGTCGTCGCAGGCGTCGAAGAGCTGGTCCAGGTCCAGCGTAAAGCGCTCGTCTTCCAGGCGCAGCGGCACGCGGTTGACCTTCGCCCCCAGAAGCTGCTGCACAGCGGGCAGGTTGGGCCAGACGGGGGCAGGCACCACCACCGTATCACCCGGTGCGACCACACACTGCCCTGCCAGGGCGACCCCCAGCATCCCAGAAGCGCTGACGGTCATGTTCGCAATGCGGTACTGTGTGCTGTATAAGCCGTTCATATAGTCGGCCAGGGCCTGACGCAGCACGGGCATCCCGGCGTTGGGGGTATAGAAGGTCTGGCCCCGATCCAGGGCCGCGCTGGCGCTCTCACGGATAAAGGTTGGCGTTGACTGGTCGGATTCGCCGAACCACAGCGGAATCACTCCCGGACGTCCCGCCGCCGCGTCGGCCAGATGGCGGATGAGGCTGGGCTGCAAGGCTTGCAGGTTGGGGCGCGTGGGTTAAATCAGGTTCATAATGGCTCCAGGATAAGGTCAAGCCAGTGACAGGATAAGCATTGCCCAAGTATAGCGCGCGGCGGGGTGCCAGTCTATAATGCAAAGAGGGAGGGTATGCCGATGAAAAGCAAGCAGGTTCTGCGTCAGCGGCAGTGGACAGAAGCGGAACTGCACGCTTCTAAACTGCTTTACTATGCCCCCCGCAAGCAGGTCGTGATGGTGCGCGTGGTCGAAACGACGATGGGCGTCAAGAAGACGCTGGAAATCCTCACGGCCAGCAAAGGCGACCTCATGATTTATGATCCCGGTGACGGCCAGGCGAAGGCGGCGCTCGACGACTATGAACACTGGCCGGTGCGCTCCGACCTGTTCCGCAAAACCTATAAGCCCTGGGTCAACCACCGCGAGTGGAAACCCAACCCCGCTGAATTGCAATTGATGACCGAGTTCGGCTGCCTGCCGTATTACAAAGCGACCGGCGTCTGGGCGATCCGCCTGGAAGAACCGCGTTTGATCCAGTCGCTGGAAAGCCCGAAGCCGGTCGAGGTCCCGCCGGGCCGCTGGCTGGTGATTGGCACTGAAGGCGAACCCTACCACGTCAACGACCGCGTCTTCCGCCAGCGTTACATCGTGCCAAATCCTTGAATGTATTGATTGGATGGCCCTAACCGCCGTTCGGATCACAGGGGATGGCGAGGCTGGCCTGAGTCTCGGCATCGACGCCGATGGCGAGGGCCTGGGCGCGGTAGCTGGCTGACTGGTCGCACTGCGACATCAAGCGCAGCGTGATCGACAGCCCGGCGTAGACGTTTGCTTCATCGGAGTGGGTCGGCAGCCCGGCGTCCAGCGCGTGCTGGAAAGCATCCAGCGCCGAATCGGTATCGACAAAGCTCAGATAGCCCCAGCCCATGCCCTTGTAGGCCATGCCTGCCGGTTGGTAGCCGGAGTCAATGGCCTGCCGGTAGGAGTCCAGCATCTCGTCAAAGCGCGGCGGCCCCTGCGAGACGCGCGTCGCGGCCCCCAGCAGTTCGCCCAACTCGAAGTAGATGACTGCCTGCCGCGAGGGATCATAGCTCATGGCCTGCCGCAGCGCGGCCTCGGCCCGTGTGTAATTGCGCTGGCGCATGTACTCCTGCGCCAGACCGTAGTAGTAATCGAAGGGCTGGTCGAGCGCTGCATCCAGCAGCTTGTCGGTGCGCAGCGCCTGGAAATCCTGCTCAAGCGCGCCGAAAAACCAGACCTGCCCCGGCGTGACGTCTGTCTGCCCGGCCAGCAGGCTGATCGTGACCTGAGGTGCATAGAATTCCAGGTGATTGACCTCACGCAGGCTGGGCAATGGCTCCGGCCAGCCCAGCGTTTTGTACAGCGCGGACAGATCAATGTGCTGGCGTGACCATTCGCCGGGGGACGCAGGCAGCAGCATATAGTGTTCGTTGGTCGAAAGATCGCCTTCGCCGGGGGCGGTATCGCCATAGAGCAGCCACAAGCGGTGCGTGCCGTCATCAAAACCGACGCCGTAGACCGTCTGCTGCGGGTCGATGGGCGCTGCGGGCGGGTAGAGCCAGAGATCAAAGGCTTCGGGGAACACCACCGTCTGGCTGATGCGATGCAGTGCCAGACCCTCGACGCGGGCCGTATTGGTGACTACGACCGCCAGTGCGGGCCGGTCATCGGGCTGCGCCATCGAAAGCGTGGACTGGAAATCGCTCTGGATGCTCCAGCGAATCGGCTGGGTGTTCTGCGAATTCCAGTAGGTGAAGGCCGCGTTGGCGATCAGATCGGTATCGGCCAGGTCCGGCACGGGTGGGATCGTCAGCACCTGACGCAGCGCGTAATTGCCCGCCGCGTCTTCCAGGATGATCTGTCCGCCTGTGCTGGCGACCAGCATCCGCTGCGGCAGCCGGTCCGCTGTGATAGCGTAAGCGCCGGATTCGCCCGGCTCCAGGGTCAGCGGTCCGCGTTCGATCTTCCAGGGATAGGCGGCGGAACCTGAATAGCGCATCCCGAAAAAGCGCGGCGTGATGACGGCGCTGCTGTCGTTCGTCAGCGTCAGTTCGACGTTCTCGATCAGCGGTTCGCCCCATTGAAAAGTCTCAATCGGGGTTTTCAGGGTCATTTCCATCGCCGGGGCCTGGGCCAGGATGACGATGCCGTGCAGGCCGTTGAACAGCAGCAGCCCCAACAGCAGCCAGCGTAGATCACCGAACAGCCGCCCCCCGCGCAGCTTCGGGACAGGCCGCCCCTGCTGGTAATGCGCGCGCAGTGCGGTGACGGTGGCGTAGAGCAGTGGCGGAACCCAGTAGTACCAGTAATTGGTCAGGCTGCGGTAGTAGAGCCAGAAAAACAGCGCCGGGATGATCCAGAAGCTGGTGCCCAGGCGTTTGCCATGCCGCCAGTAGAGGAACAGGGCCGCCAGATAAGTCGTCAACTGCAAGCCGGTGAAGAAACTGCGCGTTAACGGCAAGTAGCCAAAGCGCCAGATCGCGTTGAGTCCCACACCATCGACGGTAAACTGGGCGTAAGACGGTTCCAGGGCGCTAGCCAGCCAGGCCTGCGGATTGTTCAGGAAGAAGGGCAGGTTCAGCAGCGCGAAGACGCCGATGCTGATGCCGAGGAACTGCGCCAGGGCGCGGAATCGCTGGCGTCTCGGCTGGTCCTGGGTCTCGTTCCAGATCTGGATCAGCAGGAAGGGGCCGATGAACCAGGGCTGCTGCCGGTAGGTCGCGGCCAGGCCGTACAGCAGGGCGCGCGCGATGCGGTAGCGCCACAGCACCAGCATCAGCACCAGCAGCGCGCTCCATACGACATCCCCCACACCGAAGAGAGTCGAATCGACCATCGCCTGGAGCACCGCCAGCGGCAGCAGAATCAAGGGCCGCAGATCGCGCGGGGCGGCGACGAACAGCGTCACCAGCAGCACGACATGGAATACCAGCCCGACGGCTCGCCCCTGCATGATCCCCAGATTATGCAGCAGGGTAACGGCCAGCGTGGGCAGGGCCGGGTAGGTCACTTTATGCTGCGGCGCGCCGTTGGTGAAGGGCGTGAACGACAGCGAATCGCGGTTGACCCGCAGCATGTCGGTGTAATCCCAGGTGTAGGGATTGACCCCGGCGCGCAGGACCTCTGCCGAATAATCGCCGATACGCTCGTTATCCGGGCCGGAGCTGAAGGCCGGGGCGTAATTGATGTCCTTGACGTAGGCACTACAGAGCAGGTAGCCGATCATGGCCGGGAGGATGAGCCAGCTTGCCCGGAAGCGGATCGGACGCAGCAGCCCCATGACCAGAATCAGGACGGCGGCGGCGAAAAACGCTATGCTCAACAGCAGCGAGATCGGGTGAGTCAGCGCGACGCCATTGTGGACAATCGCGGTGGCGGCCTTATACAGCAGACTGGCGGTCGTAATCAGACCGATCCGCAGCACGATTTCGCGCAGCGCAAGATCCTCAAACTTAATCACAGAAGCTACGATCCAATGTGCTCACAAAGGGACAAATCTGGCGCAGGCGTGACAGCGCTTCAGCATCACCCGGCGCGTAATCGAGCACCCTGAGGAAAGCCTCTGCCGCGTTTTCGTAATTGCGGTAGCTGATGTGGAAATTGCCCAGGTCCCGGTAGTAGGTGGCCGGGTCGTTGATGGCATCGGCCATCAGGGCGATGGGCCGGTTGGTATCGTCAGGCTGGACGATCTCGCCGAAATAGGCGTGCAGACTGGCGTTTTCCAACTGGGTGACGGCAAACAGGCGCAGGTTGAGCACGCGCAGGTTGGTATCCACCTGGTTAAAGAAGACGGTGCGCCGCAGTTCCGGCAGGGGCAGGTCGAGGTCGGCGTAAATCTGCGGCA
Source organism: uncultured Chloroflexia bacterium (assembly GCA_963772595.1). Classification (GTDB taxonomy): domain Bacteria; phylum Chloroflexota; class Anaerolineae; order Aggregatilineales; family Phototrophicaceae; genus CAVYXZ01. The sequence continues at coordinate 57,396 of CAVYXZ010000012.1, forward strand.
GGTTAATCTCGACATAGGTCCAGGCATTGGCCGGGACATGGCGGGTCAGGATGTAACCGCTGGCCGTTAGTTGAGTAGAGTCCGGGTTGTTGGGATCGAAGACCATCAACAGGCGCTGCTGCGCATCGTTGAACTCGATGCCTTCGAGCCAGCCCTGATCGGGGTTGTTGAGCGTATCGACATAGACCCAGATGCCGAAGGGTTTATCAGGAAAGATCATCTGGTTGACCACTTCGACGCGGTTGCTGCGCGCGCGGCTGGTATTCAGCATCAGAGTCAGGGCCGGGCGCTCGTTGATCTCGGTCATAGTGACATAGCTGGCCCCGTTCGAATTATTGAGGAAGGACCAGTAGACCGGAGCCTGCTGGTTCTGGGTCCAGTAGAGATAGCTGGCATTGTTGATAAGGTCCGGCCACAGCACGGCACGGTCCGGCGCGAGGTTCAGGCTGGCTGTCAGCGCGTAATCGCCCCCGGCATCATGAACGGTGATGACGTAAGGTTCGAAGATGTTGGGCGTGCGGTCCGTGGACTGCGCGCTGATCTGGTAGCTGGCCGTTTCCTGCGGTTGCAGCACACGCGGACCGGAGTCAATGTACCAGGGCATCGAATTGCCCCAACTGCGCTGGACGAAAAAGCGCGGTTCCATCGCCTGGTCGCTGTGGTTGCTCAGTGCGAGGTTCATGTGGGCGATGGTCCCGACATCACTGGTATATAGAGGATACTGCGCCTTGAGTTCGAGCTGCGGAGTCTGGACGCTGACCCAGGCCCCCAGCACCAGGACCAACGCCGTGCCCGCGACCAGCAGGCCGCTGCGGCGCAGGGCAGGCCGTCCGGCAGGCGGAATCGACAGGGGGACCGGCTCAGTCATCAGGGCCGCCACTGCCGGGAAAAGCCAGAAGATCCAGTAGGATTGCAGATTGCGGTAGCTGAACCACATCGCCAGGCCGGGCATGATCCACATCAGCAGGCTGAGGCGGCGCGGGTGCCGCCAGTAGAGCAGCAGCAGCAGCCCCAACACCAGCAGGGACGCCAGCGAATAGTAAGTCTTGGGCAGGTTGAGCAGGCCGCTGAGCGTGAGGCTGGAGAGGCCGCCGTCGCTGATATACAGCATACTATCCAGCACCGGTTGCAGAATGCCCCGGAACCAGGCTCCGGGGTCCATCAGGAAGTACGGCAGGTTGATGAGGACAAAGGTCGCGCCGCTGATTCCGCTGAAAACCAGGATTTCGCGCAGGGCCTCGCGCGGGTTCTGGCGCTCCTGCCACAGCTTAATCAGCAGGAAAGGGGCGAGCAGCCAGACGTTCTGCTTGTAGCTGATGACGAGGCCGAAGAGCAGCGCGCGCCACAGCGGTTTGCGCCACAGCGCCACCATAAGCACCAGCATGGCTGCCCAGACCACGTCAACATTCCCGGCGATAGTCAGCCAGATGTAGTTCCCGCTGACCATCAGGGGCAGCAGGACAATCGAGCGCAGCCAGCCCGGCGCGATGAGAAACAGGGTGGTCGCCAGCAGCAGGTAGGCCAGGCTGGCGACGATGAAATTGCCCGGCAGGCCCAGCGCCCGGAAGGGCATCGGCAGCAGAAAAGTCAGCGGTGGATAGGCGTACTGGCCGCTGATTCCGCCATACATCTGGGGCGTGCTGGACACCACCGTCGAGCGCATCAGCCAGAAGGCCCCGCTGAAATCCCAACTGTAAGGATCATGACCCGCCAGCGCGACCCCGGCGGCCAGTTCATTGTAGATGCCGGTGTCGATGTTCTCGACGCTGGAGCGGCGTGACGAATAGCCGTTGACGGTGGTATCCGTGTTCTGGAGCCAGATAGCGGTCGTGACGCCATACTGGACGAAGACCACCAGCAAAATGAGCCACTGCCAGCGCAGGCTCAGGCGGTTGAGTGCGCCGGCGGCAATGATGCCGAAGCTGAGCAGAACCAGGAGGACCAGGAGCAGGACATTACCGCCAAATCGCCAGATTTGGGACTCGTAAGCGATCTGAAGCGCGCTCTGCAAGAGCAAGCATCCCGCCGCGATGAGACCTATGCGTAACAGGAGCCGCTGCACATATTCAGTTTCCCCTGTTATCAATTGTAAACTGTTCACGACGGTTGCATTGATAATCTGCCGTATACAGGCCCGATACTTATGGTATAAAAGAGTTGTCTAGATTACTTGCTCATTTGCGTAATTCAACCTTATAATTGTAGCAGAACTCAACCAACATGAGGAGACGAGATGCGTTACAAAATCACCTTTCTGCTGTTAGTCCTGTGTTTCGTCACAGGGACTGCACTCGCCTCAGTCGCCGTTCCTGGTAGTGGTAGCCCGGGCGGTGAAGGATCTAACGCCATTACATGGCAGCTTAGCGATGCTGAACGGCAGGCTTATCTCAATTCCGTTGCCGACTATCTCACCAGCGGTGAGACCGCACAAATTCTGGATGTCTTTATCCTGATCGGCTTTTACGAACACCGAATTGACGTATCAGGTTATGACGTAAGCTGCGAAAATCTGGTGGTATTCAAGGAAGGGTCTGATAACACCAAGTCGCTGTGGCCCAACACTCGCTGCGAAGGTGACACCTTGATTATTACGTCAGGTGGCACGGGGCACTATTTCATCGCCACCAGCGAAGATGTCTTCAGCGATGATCCGTCCGTGAATCCATCCAACGGCAGCAACGAGCCGATCAACACGAACGAGACTCTGTAATACCTCAGCTTCACCTGAGGGTTGTTTGGCACGGGCACCTGATGTATTGTCAGGTGCCATGTTTTCATCGTTATTATATAGATGGTTAAAAAGGTCCCGATGTCACGACTCACACGTGCCCTTCTCTTTATCTTATTCACCCTCCTCATACTCCCCACTGCTGCTATCAGCCACGCCCAGACCGACCCACTCGTCTATTTTGTAGGCCATACCGCTTCTGAATCCAGCCGCTCGCTGTGGCTGACCAATCTGAACGGGGAAGCCACCCGCCTGAGTCCTGAAGGTGCGAATGTGCTGGAATTCCTGGCCTCGTCCAACGGGGAGCAGGTCGCTTTCGTAGGCGCTACCAGCGATGCGCTCTTTGTCCAGGTATTGTCCCCACTCAGCGGCGAGATCATTCATCATTACCTGCCTGCCAACGTTGTCTTCGCCAATATTGAGTTATTTACCGATCTCGTCTGGCTCAAGACTATCGACACGGATGGTCTGGCGACGGTGATGGCGCTCGATCCGGTCAGTGGCGATACGGTTGCCAGCCGGACTTTCACCCGGCCTGACATCACCTTCGCGTTTCAACGCGGCGGCCAGTGGATGAGTGCTTTTCATTCGCCTTCGGGTATCCTGAACATCATCAGCCTGCCTTCGCTGGAGAATGTCCCGGTGCAGATCACGGGCTATGCGCGCTCGAACCCGATCTGGTCACCTGCGCTCGATTCCGCACGCTTTGCGATGGTGATGGCCCCGCTGGATAACCAGACGGACCTGAGCCTGTTCGTGATGGACATGAGCGACCAGAGCACCCAGCAGATCGACCTGCCTGACGACAGCTACAACCGGCATACCGGGGTGGAATGGAGCCCGACCGGCCAGTATGTCTATTACCGTCTGTTCAGCGCGCCTGAAAGCACCACGCCGATCACGATTCAGGTGGGGCTGGGCTTTGTCGATCTCGACAGCGGCACCCTGAGCACCTATGAGGATGCGCCCTTCGTCCAGAGCAGCGTCTTGAGCTGGTCGCCGGATGATCGCTTCGCCCTGCTGTTCGACTCCGAGCGCAATCTTAATATCTTCGATGCCAGCGCCGGGACGGCTTTCACAATGGACCCCTGGTTGACTGATTTCGCGCCTACGGTGATCGAATGGCACCCGACGGAGGATACCCTCGCCATCCTGGGCCAGTCGGTGGAAGACTCCAGTTACGGCGTCCTGCTGTTTTCGCCTGAAGACCAGGCCGTGACCGATCATTACAGCACTGCTGGCGATTTGCAGTACGGCACCGTCTTCTGGACGGGGGACGGCAGCACCTTGATTTTCGCGCTGTCGGCTGCGGATGTGGATACGGCTACCCTGCTGGCGTCGCAAGAATCGCAGGCCAATGCCCTCTATGCGCTGGACCTGGCGAGCAATGAGGTCGCGGCCATTACGCCTACTGAAGTCATCGTCGATCAATCCCAGGTACAGATACGCTAACGAGGGAGACGTGCGGCGGCGAGTTCTACTGGTTTATCGGCCTGGCCCTGCTCGTGATGGGCCTGGCCGCCTGTGGTGGCAAGCAAGGCGGCGTCCTGCCGACCATCGCTGTGCTGCCCTCCCTGACTCCCGGCCCAAACGATAGTCAACCGGTGGCAACGCCGGTTGGCTCGGCGGCAAATCTGCCTACGTCAGTCCCTACGGTATGGCTGATCTTCCCCACCCGCTCGCCCGGTTAAGACGGGTGCCAACCGGGTCACGTGCGGCGCAGCAACCCGATTTATCCTTTTTGTCCCCTGAACGCATCTAGAAACTTGATAATATCTTAAACTTGCTATATATTTGCTGAGTTTTCTGTAGATTTATGCAGGATAATCCTCATGCGGCCTCGTATCCCCAGCGCGCCGCCTGTGCCGGAAACCCGAATGCAGGAACGCGCCCAGAACCTGACGAAGCGCCAGTACGTGCGTTTCGCCTTCTACAAAGTCGATCCGCTGTGGCGGCGGCTCCCGCCCGAAACCCAGGCGGAACACAAGCAGGCGCTGCTGACGCTGATCCAATCCTTCAACCGCCGGATGCTGCTGCGGCCCTACAGCCTGATGGGCACGCGCGCCGATGCCGAACTGCTGCTGTGGCAGATCGCCGAAAGCCCGCTGCCCTTCCGTGAGCTTGCCAGCGCCATTGCTGGCTCGCCGATGGGGGCCTATCTGTCGCTGGCCTATTCCTACTTCTCGCAGACCAAGCGCTCGATTTACGAGATTCGGGCGGACGGGGACGATTCAGAGGAGCGGCTGGTCATCGACCCGACCGAGGCGCAGTATCTCTTCGTCTATCCCTTCGTCAAGACGCGGGCCTGGTACCAGCTTTCGCAGCACGCGCGTCAGGGCATGATGGACGAGCACATCGCCGTCGGACGCAAATATCCGTCGGTGCGCCTGAACACGACCTACAGCTTCGGCCTGGACGACTATGAGTTCATCGTCGCCTTCGAGACGGACGAACCCTCGGACTTCCTCGATCTGGTGCAGGAACTGCGCGAATCGACGGTGAGCCTGTACACCTTGCAGGATACGCCGCTGTTCACCTGCATCAACATGCGCCTGGAAGAGGCCCTGGACGCGCTCGGCGGCCCGCCCATCGCCGAGGAAATCACGCCCGGCGAAGCGCGCGAGGTGTGGATGGAGGTCTGCCCGCTGGACGAACTCGGCCCCGGCGAGACCAAAACGGTCTATCTGGATGGCAAGATGGTCGGCCTGTTCAACGTGCGCGGCGAATTGTTCGCCCTCAGCAACCGGTGCAGCCATGCGCGCGGCCCCCTGAGCGAAGGCGAGGTCGATGCCGAAGCCTGCACGGTCGTCTGTCCCTGGCATTATGGCCGCTTCGACCTGCGCAGCGGTCAGGCGCTGGACGGCGTGGTGCGCAAAGCCGTCCCGACCTATCCGATAGAAGTCCGCGACGGCGTGATCTACGTCGGCACGACCATCACCTATTGAGAGCGCCACGCGATGACGATTGACGGAGCGACCCGCGCGGATGACGCGCTGTATGATGACGCGGCCCGGCACTACGATGCCCTGCTGCTGATGTCCTTCGGTGGACCGGAAGGCATGGACGAGGTGATTCCTTTTCTGGAACAGGTGGCCGGTGGCCGCGCGATCCCGCGAGAACGCCTGGAAGAAGTCGCCGTTCATTACCAGGGTTTCGGCGGAGTCAGCCCGATCAACGCGCAGAACCGGGCGCTGATCGCGGCATTGGAGGCCGATCTCAAAGCGCACGACATGGCGCTGCCCATCTACTTCGGCAACCGCAACTGGCACCCTTTCGTCGAAGATACCGTGCGCCAGATGCGGGACGACGGCGTGCGGCGGGCGCTGGTCTTCGTGACCTCGGCCTTCAGTTCCTATTCGGGCTGCCGTCAGTACCGCGAAGACATCCAGCGCGCCAGTGACGCGGTCGAGGACGCGCCGGAATTCGACTTGATCCGCAAGTTCTACAATCATCCCGGTTTCATCACGCCGATGATCGAGCGCACGCAGGCGGCCCTGGCACAGTTTCCGGTCGAGCGGCGCGTGCAGCTGGTGTTTACCGCGCACAGCATCCCGCTGGCGATGGCGCAGCACAGCGATTACGAGGCGCAGCTTGCCGAAGCCTGCCGTCTGGTGGCCGAAGGCGCCGGCTTCAGCGCCTACAAGCTGGCTTACCAGAGCCGCAGCGGGCCGCCGCGAATGCCCTGGCTGGAACCGGACATCGGCGACTATCTGCGCGAGATCAAGGGGCAGGGTGTCGAGGATGTGCTGATCGTACCCATCGGCTTCATCTCGGATCACATGGAGGTGAAGTTCGACCTGGATACCGAGGCGATGCAGATCGCCGCTGAGCTGGGCATGACGCTGGTGCGCGCCGGGACCGTCGGCACGCATCCGGCCTTCGTCGCCATGATCCGCGAATTGATCGCGGAGCGCATGACTGAGAAGCCGGAACGCCGCGCGCTGGGCCAGTTCCCGCCGAACCACGACATCTGCCCGCTGGACTGCTGCCTCAAGGGCTGAGGGGAGGCCGATAGGTGACAAATGTAAGCGAGCGAGCAACAAGCATCACTGTTGAGGCTGGGCTGCGATGACTAGGATTAAACCGTAAGCGCTGAGATTTTGGCAGATTTCTATAGATTTCGCTGAGGATTATCATGGCCTATCCACCCCCTCGTCTCGTGTTCTGGGAAAGCACCGCCGGATGCAACCTGCGCTGCATCCACTGCCGCCGGGTTACGGTGGCCGATCAACTGACGCCGCAGGATCTGACGACTGAAGAAGCCTTTCAACTCATCGACCAGATTAGCGCCACAGGTCATCCGGTCTTTGTGCTGTCGGGCGGCGAACCGCTCTTTCGACCGGACATCTACGCCATTGCCGATTACGCTGCCGAGGCCGGGCTGCCGGTGGCCCTGGCGACCAACGGCACGCTGATTGACGATGCGGTGGCGGCGCGAATCAAAGCCAGCGGTGTGCGGCGTGTCAGCATCTCCTTCGATGGGGCCGATGCCGCCACTCACGACATGTTTCGCGGCCTGCCGGGGTCCTTTGAGGCCGCCATACGCGGTTTCCAGGCGCTGCGGCGGGTTGGGCTGCCGGTGCAGATCAACACGACCGTCGCCAATCACAACAAGGCGCAGCTTGAGGCCATGCTGCAACTGGCGCGCGACCTGGACGCGGTCGGGCTGCATCTGTTCCTGCTGGTGCCGGTCGGCTGCGGCGTCGAGATCGCCGAGACGCAGATGATTAACGCCCAGGAGTACGAGCAGGTGCTCAACTGGCTCTACGATACTGAGCAGGCCGAGCCGGGCTTGCAGTTGAAGGCCACCTGCGCACCGCATTACTTCCGCGTCATGCGCACCCGCCGCGCTGAGGAACACCGCCGGGGTATCCAGCGCGAACTGCCCGCCAGCCATGATCGTCAGGTCAACGGGCATGGGCAGATGCACGCCGCGACCAAAGGCTGCCTGGCCGGGACCGGCGTGTGCTTTGTATCGCACCGGGGCGAAGTCTTCCCCTGTGGTTATCTGCCGGTGGAAGCGGGCAACGTGCGCCAGCAGGATTTCGGCGCGATCTGGCAAAACAGCCCGCTCTTTGCCGAAATGCGCGACCCGGACCTGCTGGAGGGCAAATGCGGCATCTGCCAGTTCAAGAGCCTGTGCAGCGGCTGCCGTGCCCGCGCCTATGGCACGACCGGGAATTATCTGGCAGAAGAACCCTTCTGCGCTTACCAACCTGAGACTCGTGAAGTCGTCTTGTAAACCTATCTAGGATTGACCTTGTGACCATCATTCTCGTTGGCTTGAATCATCGCAGCGCGCCCGTCGAACTCCGGGAAAAGCTGGGGCAGAGTGAGCACTCGCTGGAAAGCGCGCGGGAAAAGCTCGGCGGCGGGCACAGCCAGGAGGCGGCTGTCCTTTCGACCTGCAACCGCTTCGAAGTCTACGCAGTCGTCGATCAGCGTGATACGGGCTGGCAGTCCCTGGACCGCCTGGTGGCCGATCTGCTGGACACCAGCCTGGATGCCATCAGCCCGCACCTGTATCACTATGAGGGCATGTACGCCGCGCGGCACCTGATGCGCGTGGCCGCCGGGCTGGATTCGATGATACTGGGCGAGCCGCAGATCCTGGGCCAGGTGGCGCAGGCTTTCAGCGATGCGCAGAGCGCCGAGCTGGTTGGGCCAGTGCTGTCACATCTGTTTTCCCAGGCGCTTCACGCCGGGAAACGCGCCCGCAGCGAGACGGACATCAGCCGCTTTACGACCTCGGTCAGCCATGCCGGGGTCCTCCTGCTGCTGGACCACATGACGGTGTCCACGCCCAACGTACTGATCGTCGGCGCGGGTGACATGGCCGTCCTGGCGGCAAAAGCACTGCGGCAGCACCCTGGCAGCAATCTGGCCTTTATCAACCGCAGCGCCAGCCATGCTGAAGCCGCCGCATCAGACCTCGGCGAGAACACGCTAAGCTGGCACTGGCATGAGTTCGCCGACGCGCTGACCTGGGCAGATGCGCTCATCTCGGCCACTGCTGCGCCCCACCCCATTCTGTATGCCAGGGATGTCGAGCGCGTGATGCCGCAGCGCCAGGGACGCCCGCTGGTCTGCGTCGATATTGCCGTGCCGCGCGACGTAGAGGTCGCCGTCGGGCAGATTGAGGGCGTGCAGCGCTATGACATTGACGACCTGCACTCGATTGTGGACAACAACACGGCCCAGCGTGAGGCCGCCGTGCCTCAGGTTGAGGCGATTATCGAGCAGGAACTCAACCGCTTCAGCGAGTGGTATTACAGCCGCGAGGTCAGCGCGGTGATTAAAGACCTGCGCCAGTGGGCCAGCGAAGTGGCTCGTCTGGAGGTCGACCAGGCGCTGAACAAGCTGCCGGACGTGGATGCCCACACCGAACAGGTCGTCAACCGGCTGGCGCACCGGCTGGTCAACAAGCTGCTGCACGAGCCGACCGTTCAACTGCGCGGGCAGGCGGCGGAGGGCAACGGCTATGTCTATGCGCACATGGTCTCGGAGTTGTTTGATCTGCAATCGAGCATGAAGGATTGGACCTCAGGTGACTGAAAGCCGTTTCTTACAGGCCTGCCGCCATGAAGCGGTGGATGCCACGCCGGTCTGGTTGATGCGCCAGGCGGGCCGTTACATGGCCGAATACCGTGCCCTGCGCGAGCAGCACAGCATTCTGAGCATCATCAAAACGCCGGAACTGGCCTGCGAAGTGACCTTGCAGCCGCTCGACGCCTTCGACCTGGACGCGGCCATCATCTTCGCTGATATTCTGCCACCGCTGGCCGGGATGGGTCTGGAACTCGACTTTGTGCAGGGCGATGGTCCGGTTATCTACAATCCGCTGCGCAGTGCCGCCGACGTCAGGGCGCTGCGGGTGCTGCCGCCGGAAGAAACGCTGTGCTTCACGCTGGATGCGGTCAAATTGGTCCGGCAGGAACTGGAAAGCCGGGCCATCCCGCTCATCGGCTTCAGCGGCGCGCCCTTCACGCTGGCGAGCTATGCCATCGAAGGCAGCGGCAGCAAACATTATCTGCGCACCAAAGCCATGCTGATGGGCGAGCCGGAGACCTGGCACGAGTTGATGCGTAAGCTCAGCGAGGTGGCCGGGCATTATCTGCTGGCGCAGGCGCAGGCCGGGGCACAGGCGCTGCAAGTCTTCGATAGCTGGGTGGGCGATCTCAGCCCGGATGATTACCGCGACTACGTCCTGCCTTACAGCCGCCGCACGGTCGAGATCGCGCAGGAATCCGGTGTGCCGGTCATCTATTTTGGCACCAAGACCAGCGGGATGCTGGACCTCATGCGCGAGACCGGGGCAGACGTGATCGGCGTGGACTGGCGGACTCGGCTCGACAGCGCCTGGGATCGCCTGGGGCCGGAAACTGTCGTGCAGGGCAATCTCGACCCGGTGGCCCTGTTCGCCTCCTGGGAGGCGCTCAAGCCGCGTATCCAGCAGGTGTTGGATCAGGCAGGCGGCAGACCCGGCCACATCTTCAACCTGGGGCACGGTATTCTGCCGCAGACCCCGGTCGATAACGTCCGGCGGCTGGTCGATTTCGTCCACGAGTATACGGGTCAGGCGCGGTGACAGAATCGACAAATCACAAGAAATCGCTGCGCGTGGTGATTGTCGGCGGCGGCATCTCCGGCTTGAGCGCGGCCTGGTATCTTCAGCAGCAGGCAGCGGCGCAGCAGCTAAATCTGGACACCGTTGTGCTTGAAAAATCGGATCGCTGGGGCGGCAAGATCCTCAGTGAGGCGGTGGATGGCTACGCGGATACGCCTTTTATCGTCGAGGGTGGTCCCGATTCTTTCCTGACGCAGAAGCCCTGGGCCTTGGCCTTGAGCCGCGAGTTGGGCCTGGAAGAGCGTCTGCTGGGGACCAACGATACCCGGCGCAGCGTCTACGTGTTGAACAAAGGCCGTCCGGTGGTGCTGCCGGATGGTGTGCAGTTGATCGTCCCGACGCGATTCATGCCCTTTGTGCGCTCGCCGCTGATCTCGCCGCTGGGCAAGCTGCGCATGGGCTTTGATCTGTTTATCCCGGCCCGGCGCGATGACGGCGACGAATTGATGGCCGATTTCGTCCGGCGCAGGCTGGGCAGCGAAGCGCTCGACAAGATCGCCGAGCCGCTGCTGGCAGGGATTCATAACAGCGACTCAGAGCGGCAGAGCATTATGGCGACCTTTCCGCGCTTCCGCACTATCGAAAAAGAGCATGGCAGCCTGGTTCGCGGGATGCTGGCTCTCAAGCGCCAGCGCGCGGCCCAATCCGCCCAGCCATCTCAGCAGAAAATCTCCGCTTTCGTATCCTTCAATAACGGGACTTATGAACTGGTGGAGGCGCTGCGGCGCTGTCTGCGTGGGGGTCTGCGCAGCGGCGTGAGCGTGAGCGCCCTTCGGCAGGTGGACGGGCATTATGAGGTGCAGCTTGACGATGGCGCGCCGCTGGAAGCCGATGCCGTCATCCTGTGTACCCCGGCCTATGTGTCTGCTGATCTGGTACGTGAGCTTGCGCCGCAGGCCGCTGCACAACTAGAGGCGATTCGCTACGCCAGCACGGGCACGCTGTCGCTGGGCTTCCGGCAGGCGGACCTGCCCCGGCTGCTGGATGGCTTCGGCCTGTTGATCCCTGGCAGCGAGCAGCGCCCGATCAACGCGATTACGATGTCTTCGACCAAGTTCGACCGGCGCGCACCGGAAGGTCACGTGCTGCTGCGCGTCTTCTTCGGCGGCTCACGCAGCCCGGAATCGATGCAGCTAGACGACGAGACCCTGCTGCACAAGGTCCGTGAGGAACTGCGCGATCTGCTGGGGGTCGAGGCGCGCCCGCTGTTCCACCGCATTTACCGCTGGTGGAAGGCCAACCCGCAGTACGACGTGGGACATCTGGCGCGGGTTGAAGCGATTGAATCGGCGCTGCCAGCCGGTGTGTACCTGACTGGCAGTCCTTATCGCGGGGTGGGTATCCCCGATTGTGTTCATCAGTCTCAGGAAACCGCCGCCGCTGTCCTGGCGGATTGGACGGCGCATTAGCCTCATCATGCAGCATCCGCTTGCAGTTGATCGTAGCGCGCCACCACGAAGGCATCCGGCGTCTCGTTGACCGACAGGTACAGCCGGTAGCTCGCCATCGCCAGTTCGGGCTGGCCCAGGTCATAGTACAGGTCGCCCATGCCCCAGTAGGGATAAGGATATTCCGGCATCTGCGCAATCGCGTTGCGGTAATCGGCCATCGCCAGCGTGGGTTCGCCGACTGCGGCGTAAGCCCGGCCCCGTGTATACAGCGCGCTCACGTAATCCGGGAATATCTCGATGGCCTGGCTGTAATCGCTGATCGCCTGATCGTAATCCCCTAACGCCATGTAGTTGTTGCCGCGCGCTGCCCAGGCGTAGCCCAGGCCCGGCATTCCCTCAATCGTCAGGCTGAACTCGGCGATGGCGCGTTCATGATCGCCTTGCAGTTGGTAGTAGCTGCCCAGACGATAGTGGATCAGGGCCGGGTGCGAGGGTGCGTCCGTGCCCGCGTCGATACGATCCTGCGCCTGGCTCAGGCCGATGTTGACGGTCAGTGCGATGACGATCATCAGAACAATTCGGATTGATTTCGGATAGCGGTTCATGGGTTTCCCTCGTAAATGCTCTATTTAGCGGAACAAGGACTGGATGAAGGTCAGCAGGGCAGCGGGGAGCTTGTGCGGGCGGTTCGACTGGGCCTGCTGGGCCAGTTGATGCTGCTGCACGGCGCGCTGCACATCGCTGCGGTGGGTCTGGTCTAGCTGGTAGTGGTACTGTCCGGTTTTCATGTGCTGCCCTCTTGCATATCCGTTCGATGCTTCCACTGTACGGGCAAGGTAGGGAGGGCCGTCACCCTCCTGCGGGGAGGGGATTGGGGAGGGATCTGGGGGGGGATTAATCGCTTGCCATACTATTTGTCCGGGGATTCTATGACGTGGGGCACTATTTGCCGCTGCGGCCCCCTGTTTAGAATGAGGCAACGGTAGCGATCACCTTTTCAGGATAAAGACCTTATGGACACACTGGACGCAGTTCGCCGCGCGATTATTGAAGGCAATACGGCAGACGCCGAGCAGGGCGTTGAGGCGGCCCTGGCCGCAGGCACAGACGCCGCATCGATTCTCAACGACAGTTTGATCCCGGCGATGGCCGAGGTCGGGCGCTTGTACGAAGAAGGCGAATATTTCGTGCCGGAGATGCTCATCGCGGCCCGCGCCATGAAAGCCGGGCTGGCCCTGCTGAGGCCTCATCTGATCGCAGGCCATGTCGAGCCGCTGGGCCGGGTGGCGATTGCGACGGTTCAGGGCGACCTGCATGACATCGGCAAGAATCTGGTGAGCCTGATGCTCGAAGGGGCAGGCTTCGAGATTGTGGACCTGGGGACAGGTGCCGACCCGCAGAAGTTCATCGAGGCGGTGCAGCAGCAGCAGGTCGATATTGTGGCGATGTCGGCGCTGCTCACCACGACGATGATTCGCATGAAAGATACGGTGCAGGCACTGCAAACGGCAGGGCTGCGCGATCAGGTTAAGATTATCGTGGGCGGCGCGCCCATCACCCAGCACTTTGCCGACGAGATCGGCGCGGACGGCTACGCACCGGATGCCAGCCAGGCGGTGACGCTTGCCCGGCGCTTGATAGCGGTTTCCTGAGCAGCACAGTCATGACCCGCTGGTCTGAATTCGACTCTGCGGATTGGTCGCAGCTAGAGGCGACCTGGCGGTCCTGGTGGGCTGGTGAGTTGGAGCGCCCCCTGGTCACGATTGTGACGCGGGATCCAGGTGCCTTTCCCCCGGCAGGTGATGATTTTCTCAGCCGTTTCGACCTGGAGCAGCCCGCCGAACAGGTGATCGATTACTTCGAGCAGCAGTTCGAGAGCATCCACTATTATGGCGATGCCTTTCCGAAGTGGTGGGTCAACTTCGGCGCGGGCATTATGGCGGCTTTTCTGGGGTCGGGCGTCGAGTATCGCACCGGGACCACCTGGTTTCATCCCCTGCCGGTCGAGTCGCTGGCCGCGATCCAGCCGGTCTATGACCCACAGAACGTCTGGTGGCGGCGCGTCCAGGAGATCACCTGTGCAGCAGCGTCCCGCTGGGCCGGGAAGGTCGTCATCGGCTATACCGACCTGGGTGGCAACCTGGATATTCTCGCCAGTCTGCGCAGCACCGAAAAGCTCCTGCTGGACTGCGTCGAGTCGCCTGAGGAAGTAGACCGCCTGACGCGGGCCATCACGACGCTGTGGCTGCGCTATTTCGACGAATTTGAGGCGCTGCTGCCGGAGTCACAGGCGGGCCGCACGGCCTGGGCACCGCCCTGGTCGCCGACACGCGGTTACATGCTGCAAAGCGATTTTAGCTATATGATCTCGCCGCAGATGTTCGAACGCTATGTGATGCCGGACCTCATCACCTGCTGCGAGGCGCTGGATTACCCCTTCTATCACATGGACGGCAAAGGCCAACTGGTGCATCTGGATTTGCTGCTGTCGATTGACAAGCTGCGCGGAATCCAGTGGCAGCCGGGTGACGGGCAGCCGCTGGCCGATAAATGGCTGGATGTGCTGCGCCGCATTCGGGATGGCGGCAAGCTCTGCCAGGTTTTCGTTACGCTGGAAGGCGCGCTCACCATTACGCGGGAACTGGGCGGCCAGGGCTTTCTGTTCGACATCCTCGACCAGGGCGAAAGCATCAGCGCCGGGCAGGTGGCGGCCTTTTTCGACGCGCTTGAGCGTGTGAGCCAGGGCTGAGTGCGATGTCAGACAAAGTCCGTCATCAGCTTGTCTTAATGCCCTCCGGGCGACAGGGAACCATAGACGAGGGGCTGACCTTGCTGGATGCAGCGGCCCAACTGGGCGTCGAACTGGAGTCGATCTGCGGCGGCAGACAGACCTGCGGTAAGTGCCGGGTCCGGCCCGAAAACCATGCGGAACAACTCTCCCTCCCGACCGCCTCCGAACAGGCTTACGCGGACAGGCACTCGCTCGATCTCAGCCAGGAACGCTTAGCCTGCGCGACTCACATTCTCGGCGATGTCCGGCTCCAGATCCCGGCCTCCAGTCTGGCGCGCAAGCAGGTCATCCTCAAAGGAGCCTCGGCGCTGCACGTGGACATTAAGCCCGCCGTGCAGATCAAATACGTCGAGGTAGCCCCAGCCACAGCGGGCGGACCCTCAGATGCCCGCCGTCTGCGCAGCGCACTGGCCGAGCAGTGGGAACTGCACGACCTGACGCTGGACCTGCCGGTGCTGCGAGCACTGCCGGAAGCGCTGCGTGCCGCCAACGGGGCGGTCACGGTCAGCATCTGGCGTGAACAGGCGGTGATTCGCATTGAAGCCGGTTACGTCGAAAGCCTCTACGGGCTGGCCGTAGACCTCGGCTCGACGACGATGGCCGCGCATCTCTGCGATTTGCGCAGCGGGGACGTGTTAGCGACCAAAACGCTGATGAATCCGCAGGTGCGTTTTGGCGAGGATCTCGTCAGCCGCATCAGCTTTGCGCGTGAAGCCCAGGGGACGGCCCGGCTGCATCATGCGGTGATTCAGGCACTGAACCGGCTGGCTGCTCAAGCCGCGCAGACTGCCGGGATCGGCTCGCAGGAGATTACCGACGCGGTGGTGGTGGGCAACACGGTCATGCAGCATCTGCTGCTGGGTGTCAGCCCGGACGAACTGGGGCATCTGCCCTTCGCGCTGGCCGTCGAGGACGCGCTCGATCTCCAGGCGCGCGACCTGGGCCTGAAGGCGCTGCACAAAGGCGCGCGGGTCCACATTCTGCCCTGTATCGCTGGCTATGTGGGCGCGGATAACGCCAGCGTCCTGCTCGCGGAGTACGCCAGCCTGGATGATGGAATCACGCTGATCGTCGATATTGGCACCAACGCCGAGATCCTGCTTTGCGCGGGTGAGCGCATCCTCTCCGCGTCGAGTCCGACCGGCCCGGCCTTCGAAGGCGCCCAGATTCTGCACGGCCAGCGGGCAGCGGTGGGCGCGATTGAGCGCGTGCGCGTCGGCGCTGACGGGAGGCTGCGCTACAAAGTCATCGGCGATGAACGCTGGAGCGATGATCTGCCGGATGGTGAAAGCCTCGCGCCGACGGGAATTTGCGGCTCCGGCATTATCGAAGCGGTGGCCGAGTGCTTCGCCGCCGGGATCATCAGCCGCGATGGCCGCTTTCAGCCGGGTGAGCAGGTCCGCTTTAAGGGCAAACTGGGCGAGATCGTCCTGGCCGGGGCTAAAGAGAGCGCCACCGGGGAGGAGATTCTGCTCACGCAGCATGACGTGCGCGCGATCCAACTGGCGAAGGCCGCGCTGTATTCCGGCGTGCGTCTGCTGATGGATCATCTTGGCGTCGATCATGTCGATCATATCCGGCTGGCCGGGGCCTTTGGCAGCGTGATTAACCCCTTTTACGCCATGTCTATCGGCCTGATCCCAGACTGCGACCTGGATGAAGTTGTGGCGGTGGGCAACGCCGCCGGGGATGGCGCGCGCATGGCCCTGCTCAACGTCGATGAACGCGATGCGATTCAGCGGCTGGTAGCGGGTATCGAATATGTCGAAACCGCTGCCGAAGCCGATTTTCAAGATTATTTCGTGGATGCACTGCATCTGCCTCATGCAATAGATCTATTTCCTCATCTAAACAAGTTCAGGAGCGTAACATGAAGACTTCGCTGCAAGCACTACTGGCCGATGGCAGCGTCATCGTGGCCGATGGCGGCATGGGCACCATGCTGTTCAATGCCGGTCTGCCGCGTGGCGACGCGCCGGAGCAGTGGAACATCACGCATCCCGACGAGGTGCGGCGCATTCATGCCGGGTATATCGCGGCGGGCGCGCAGATTATCCTCAGCAATACCTTCGGTGGCAGCCGCATACGGCTGGGTCTTCATGGCCTGACGGATCAGGTGACCGAGTTGAACACTGCGGCGGCACGGCTGGCCCGTGCCGAAGCGGACGCGGCCCTGGTACCGGTGCTGGTAGGCGGCTCTATCGGCCCGACCGGCGTCATGCTCGAACCGCTGGGCGATCTGACCGTCGCGGAGGCCGTTCATATCTTCGAAGAGCAGGCGCGCGCGCTGGCTGCCGGTGGAGTGGATGTCTTCTGGATCGAGACCATGTCGGCGTTGGAAGAAGTGCGTGCCGCCGTCGAAGCCTGCCATCATGCCAATCCGGCTATACCGGTGGTGGGCACCATGACCTTTGATACGCACGGTCGCACCATGATGGGAGTCAGCCCGGCGATGGCCGTCACTGCCCTGGCCGACCTGGGCCTGAACGCCTGGGGGGCCAATTGTGGCAACGGCCCGGCAGAGATCGAAGGGGTCATCAGCGCGATGTCGGAGACGCAGCCCGATGCCGTCCTGATCGCCAAGTCGAACGCCGGTCTACCGCACATGGAAGGCGACGCCACCGTCTATGATGCGACCCCCGACGACATGGGCCAGTATGCGCAGCGGGTCCTGGCCTGTGGCGCGCGCATCATCGGGGCCTGCTGTGGCAGCACACCGGAGCATATCCGCGCGATTGCCGTGTCCCTGCGGACTGAGACCGCATGAGCCGCTACCTGGCCCTGGCCTGCTCAGCGCTGGCGCGCAGCATCTACAGCCTGGCGGCGTCCGGGCCGCACATCGTTACCGTGCGCCTCTTCGACCAGGGGCTGCATAACCGGCCTGCCAACCTGCGCCAACAGCTTCAGCACGGCGTCGATGCTATCGAAGCGGGCGAGGCTGACGCGATTCTGCTGGCCTATGGCATCTGCGGCAGTTCGACGCTGGGCTTGCGTGCGGGCGAGATCCCGCTGGTGATCCCGCGCGCTCATGACTGCGTCACGCTCTACCTGGGGTCGCGCGAGCGCTATCAGGAAGAATTCGACGCGCAGCCCGGCACCTACTGGTACAGCGCCGATTACCTGGAGCGCAGCAAATCCAACGGCGGGTTGGGCGCGTTCATGGTCGACGATTCATACGATGAATACGTGGCGCGCTATGGTCAGGATAACGCTGACTACCTGATGAGCGTCATGAGCAAATGGAACAAACACTATACCCGCGCGGTCTTCATCGACACCGGCCAGGGCGATACCGAAGGCTATGAAGCCCTGGCGCGCGAGCAGGCTGAGCAGCGCGACTGGCAGTATGAGCGCATGGCGGGCAGCCGCCGCCTGCTGGAGATGCTGGTGAGCGGCGACTGGGACCCGGATGAATTCCTGGTGGTTCCGCCCGGCCATGTGATCCGGCAGTCTGCTGACGAAGGGCTAATTGAGGCCGTGATGATTGAAGGAGCAAGCGATGGCGATTATTGAACAAGAATTTATGGACCTGACCCCGACGCTGGATGTCGAGGCCTTCTGGGCGGAGGACGCGCAGTGCTGGGTGCGTGGGACTGATAAACCGCGCTGTGGGCTGGAGTTTTCGCCGGACGATCACTGGCTGTTCGAGTTCTTAGACGTCGAATCGACGCTGCGCTATTACCGGGACAAAGCTTACCGGGATGAACTGCACCGGGCGGCCAATATGGTCACCGAGCGTTTTGTCGGGAAGACCTTTTTCGAAGAGGATACCTGGGAATTCCAGCCGCATCGCATCGAGAACCTGTTTGACTGCGTCTTCTCCTATACCGAGGGCGCGACGCCCTGGCTCACCCCGGCTACCGACGACCCGGACGAATTTGCGCGCATCCTCGACAAGGCCGAAGCGACCGACATGGCGCAGTGGACCTTCCCCGACGCTTACTTACAGGAATGGGAGCTGCGTAAAGCCAGGGGCGACAGCCTGCCCATGCTGGGTGAGGGCAGCCGGGGACCGGCCACGATCATGACCTCGGTGCTGCGCCCTGAAACGGTCTTCTTCTGGATGTACGATTATCCCGACCTGATGTGCCGCTTCCGGGACATCCTGGCGCAGAAGATGGTCGAACTCAACCAGACGCTGCGCGATTTTAGCGGCAACACGCAGCCCGGCTGGTGGATCACCGACGACAACAGCGCGCTGTTTAATCCGCCCTTGTATAAGGAATTCTGCGTGCCGGTCCTCCAGACCGTGCTGGATACCTTCGCACCAGGGGATGCCCGGCGCTACCAGCATTCGGACAGCTCGATGGGCCATCACCTGGACGCACAGCGCGAACTGGGCATCAACGTGGTTAATTACGGGCCGGGGGTCGATGTCGCGCTGATCCGCGAGAAGATGCCTGACGCGGTCATTAAAGGGCACATGCCGCCTTTCCTGCTGCGCAACGATTCCGCTGAGGCTATCCGGGCGAAGGTCGTCTCCGATTTTCAGATTGCCGGGGCAGATGGCCTGCTGGTGATCGCCACCGCCGGATCGCTGGCGGCGGGCACGGGGGTAGGCCGGATGCGCTGGCTGATGCAGGTGGTGCAGGACGAGTGCCGCTACGATTAGCTCAGGCCAGCACGCCCAGGGTGTCCAACTGCACCAGCAGGTCAAGGCCGTTGCGCAGGGGCATCCGCTGTGGCTGGGCCTGAATCTGGCCGATGAACGCTTCGAGATCGCTCAGGGTATGCGCGCCATCCAGCAGGCGCAGCACGATCTCCTCCGCCGGGTGCAGGTCCAGGTAGTCCTGCGTCTGGCGGTTGGTGACGCGGCGCGTCTTGCGAATCATGCCCTGGAAGAAATACAGGCCCTCGCCAAGCTGGGCGTTGGGCGATAGCGCCAGCGGTCGCCCGGCGTAATCCGCGCGTGGGTCTACCGCCTCCTGAGTCACGCCGAAGAGGCCGTTGACCAACTGCTGCGCCTCTTCCAGCGGATAGCTGCCGAAGAGACTCAGCGACTCGGCGCGGTAGGCATAGCCGGAGGCCAGACGCATGAAGCTCTCGCCCGCGTGGAGTTCCAGCGAGTCGGTGCGGTTGACGGTGCGCTGCGCTTCCCACCACCAGTTTTCCATCAGGAAGTTGTTGCCGTACCAGAACTCGGCCATCTGGCGATAGGCCTGCAAATAGGTGCGGTAGGTATCCTCGTAGAAAGCCCAGTAGCGCTGGATCTCGGCGTCGCTGCTGGCGCTGAATGAAGAGTTGATGGCGTAGGCCGCCTTCTGGCCCAGTTCATGCGCGATCATCACGCCGGAGGAGAGGATCGGGTCCACGAAACCGGCGGAATCTCCGGCCATCGCCCAGCCATTGCCGCTCTTCTGCGCGCTCTCGTAGGACCAGTCCTGCACGGCGTAGAGGTCGCGGTCCTGCCCCGGCATAAAGCGGCCCAGAGACGCGCCCTCCAGCACGGCGGCGATCTCCGGGCAGCTTGCGATCTCTTCGCGGTAGAGATCCAGTGGATCGGCGGCTTTGAGCGTCTCGCGGCTGGTGACGAGTCCGATGCTCAGCACGCTGTCGCTGGCCGGGATGCACCAGAACCAGCCGCGCGCGCTGGTCGCCAGGAAGATGCGCGTGTAGCGCGGGTGCCCCATGTAATCTTCCAGCCAATGGTAGCCGCTCCAGTAGCCATAGAGGGCGTAGTTGTTCATTTTCTCGGAGTAGTGCCGGTTGTTCAGCGCATGACCCAGCAGCGCCTCCTGCCCGGTGCAGTCCATCAGCCAGGTACAGTCCAGGCTGCCCGTGCCGCTGTCGTCGCGGACTTCGACGCCGGTCACACGCGCATCTGGTCCGCTGCCGTCGTAATTCACCTGAGTCACGCGCGCGCCCTGCCGCACCTCGACGCCCATCTCCGCCGCGTGCAGCAAAAGCTGTTCGTCGTATTCCGCGCGGCGCACCTGCCAGCCTTTGCTGTACATCTCCGGCAGGGGAATGCCCCGGTCCAGCAGCGGCCTGACCACGCGGTCGAAATCGAAGCCCCAGGGCTGGCGGTCGTGGCCCCAGACGTAGGTCGCGCCGGATTTCTCGATGAAGCCGTACTTGTTGATGCGTTCATAGGCGCCCATGTCGTGCAGCACCGGGCTGGCCCCGGCCAGCAGCGATTCGCCTACGTGATGGCGCGGGAACCGGGCTTTCTCCAGCAGCAGCACGCGCAGATGCGGCGAGTATTTCTTGACGAGGCTGCCGACGGTGCAGCCCGCCGGACCGCCACCTGCGATAATCAGATCGTAGTGAGTCATCATCCGCTCCTGAGCGTGTTCTGCGTATGATTGGAAGGCTTATAACGTGCCTGCAAATAGCTGAGAGGATTAATGTCACCGCTCCCTAAATCCCTCCCCGAATTCAGGGAGGGACTTGCAAAACCGCACGACACGGTTTCCCTCGGATTCGGGGGAAGGGCCGGGGATAGGGGTGGTCTTTTGAGATCAATGCCTGAGAACGGGCTATTTTTGCAGACAGACACATCTTCAAAACTCATCACAGCTCTGAGAGCCGGTACACCCGCACCTGCCCGCCGACCAGCAGCAGGAAAAGGTCGCCGGGATGCTCGGCATCGCTGGCGATGTCCATCAGGCGGTCGCTCTCGATCTGGATGGCATCCAGCGGCGTCCAGTGCGCGCCCTGATCTTCCGAATACAGCAGGCCGCCGGTCGTCAGCGCGACCAGCCGGTCGCCACAGCGGACGATCTTGCGCATCAGCACCCGACCCTGGCTCTCGACCTCGGCGCGTGCCCACTGGTCGCTGGCTTGCTCGACGATAATCAGCGTGCCGATGCCAATCATGGCCGGGTCGGCAAAGGTTGCCACGATGGGCCAGACGCTGCCCACCTCCGCGCCGCGCTGCCAGGTCTCGCCTGAATCCGCCGAGCGCCACAGGCGGATAATCTGCTGGTGCGGGTCGAAGGTCAGGGCGAAAATCAGCGTCTCGGTCGCCTCCAGCGCTACCACCGGCAGCACGCCGAAAGGAGTTGGGCGCGTCTCCCAGGTCTGGCCGCCATCCGGGCTGCGCAGCAGATTGTGCGTGATCGGAACTACAGGCCCAGACCGTGCCATCACTGCGGAAGCTCATCTGCGCGAAATGCCCGGCGGGACCCTCGACCAGGGTCTCCCAGCCCTCGTCACCCAGCCGGAACAGACCGTCCAGGCCGGAGGCATAGAGTTGGCCATCCGGCGCGCTGCGCAGCAGGCTGAGGGGCGGTGCGAGATCGGTGATGGGCCGCCAGCCCTGATCGTAATACAGCGCCCCACTGTAACGCCCGTAGACCAGCGGCTCGCCGTCGTAGACCAGCAGCTGCCGCAGATCGTGCAGGGGCGATTCTTGAACGCGCTCAAAGTGCTGGCCGCCGTCCTCACTGACGAGCAGACCGGTGCCGGTGCTGGCATAGACCGCCGCACCCGCGCGCCAGGGCGAAAATGTCGGCGTGATGCTGCTGCGTCCAACTGAAGCCGCCGTCGTCCGAGGCGAAAATGCCTTCGCTGGCGGTTCCCAGCAGCAGACGCCCCTGCGCTGTCGCGCACAGCGCCATCACCGGAGCCGCCTGGGGCAGACCTTCGCCCAACGGAGTCCAGCTTGCGCCCAGGTCTTCGCTGAGCAGCAGGCCGCCGTCTTCCAGCGCGGCGATCAGGCTGCCGTCGGGCCGCTGCACCAGGGCCGCAACCGGCTCGGAAGGGCCATCGACCGCCCGCCAGGCGCGCCCGCCGTTGGGCGAACGGTAAATGCCGCCGCTGGTTCCGGCCAGCACGACCTCCGCCGCAGGCCACAACAGGGCCGCGACTTCGAAATCGCTCAGGCCGAAATTGGAGGGTGTCCAGTTCTGCCCGGCATCGTCCGAACGCAGAATGCCGCCTTCCAGCGTGGCCGCCAGCGCCGCCGTATCCTGCGCGAACGCGGGTGACGTAACCATCGCGGCGATGCCCGACGCGCTGCCGTGCAGAGCCGCAAGCTCCCAGTGCTGGCCATCATCCGCCGAGCGGGCGATGCCCTCCATGCCACCGGCGAAGATCCAGCCCTCTGCCGAGGCCAGCCCGCCGATGACCGTCAGCGGCAGACCCGCAATACGCGGCAGCCAATGTCCATTGGCGAAATAGGCGACCCCGCCGGTTCCCCCAGCCCACAGACCCTCAGTATCCGCGTGCAGCACCAGCAGGGGCGCGGGCAGGCGAATCGGCGGGTAATCATGAAAAGTCATCGTCTCAGCGTCCATGTAACACCACAATATCCGTTGTCATTGCCATCACCGCCGCGCTGGCCGCCGCTTCCAGAGCCGCCTGAACCACCGCCCGGCTGTCGATAATCCCGGCCTCGATCATGGGCTGGTAGGTCCCGCTCAGCACGTCGAAACCGACCCCCATGCCTCTGCTCTGCACCTCGCTGACCGCCAGCGCCGGGGGAATCTCGCCGTGATTGGCGACGATCTGCCGCAGTGGCGCTTCCAGTGCCCGCGCCACCAAAGCTACACCAGAGGCTTCGTCCGCGCTGGCGCAATCATCACGCCGGGCCAGCACCGCCGGGATGCAGCCCAGGTAAGCCGCGCCGCCGCCGGGCACGATGCCCTCTTCCAGCGCCAGTTCCAGCACGCGCACGGCCTTCTTCGCCAGGTCTTTGAGACGCTCGCGGTCCTTAAACGTAAACGCGCCCACTTTGAGGATACACAGCCCGCCGGTCAGCCGCGCGATACGCAGCCGCAGCCGCTCCCATTCCGCGTCGGGTGTGTCCATCCGCCGCAACTGCGTCTGAAGTTCGGCTGCCCGGCGCTGCATGAGCGTTTTGTCGCCCGCCCCGCCCACCAGTGTCAGCGAGTCGCTGTCCAGGTGCATCTGCCGCACGCGCCCGAAATCCTCAGGGCGGATGCGCTGGGGTGGACGGCCTGCCGCCTGCCGCATCAAAGTCGCGCCGCTCAGCAGGGCCATATCCTCCAGTTCTTCCTGCACGCGCGTTCCGGTGGCAGTTGAGACAGCCACCGCGACCTTGAGCTTACCCTGTAAGACGTTGGCGCTCAAAGCTTGCAGCGCCTCGCCACTGAGACCGCGCGTGATAATCAGCAGCGGCGGCTTGTCAGGATTGCTCAGCGCCAGTTCCAGCGCGGGCCGCAGGGCGTCGAAGCTGGACAGCTCCTCGTCGCTGACCATCACCAGCGCCTCGCTCAGCGTATAGGATTTCGTTCCGGCAGGCATCAACTGGCGAGAGCCGGGCCGTGCGCGCCAGCGTCCGCCGTCGATATATTCGCGGTCGATGTGCGGCGCGGCGTATTCCTCGACCATATACGCGCCGTATTTGCCCAGCAGGTCGAATATCTCGCCCAGTACAGCGCTCAACTCGGCTTCGCCATTGGTCGTCTGGGCGATCTGCTGGAGCATGTGCTGTCCCTGCGGCATCTGGCACTGCTGCGCCAGCGCTTCGTTGGCCGCCTCAACCGCGCGGCTGATTCCCTGCCGCAGCAGCATGGGGTTGCTGCCTGCCACTACCAGCCGGACCGCTTCACGCAGCATTGCCGCCGCCAGGACACAGGCCGTCGCCGCGCCATCCTGATAGCGCTCGTGCATCTGCTGGGCCATGCTGCGCAGGAGCATCGCGCCCACGTCTTCCGCTGGGACAGGCAGTGCGGTGATGCGCCGGGCGATCAGACCCGAATCGCTAAGCTGTTCCGGTTTACCGGGGCCGGTGCGGTTGAGAATGAGGCCCTGAGTTCGGCCCCAGCGTGGCGGCCATCAAGCGGGCGATCTGGTCAGTGCCGCGTGCCAGCTTGCGCAGCGAGGTCGGGGGATAGAGCAGCGATTGTTGAGGCATCGGGTCGTTGGCCTTATTGTGGCTTCAGGGCTTGCTGGGTGTTGACGTCAAACAGCAGGATGCGCTCCGGGTTCACGCCCAGCGCCATCGCATCGCCTTCGCTCAGGGTTTCAGTATCGCTGTCGTCCAGCATAGCCGAGATATTGATGCGCTCGCTGACGCGCAGGCCGATGACTGTCACGCCCATCAGCGGCTCCAGGAAGTCCACCGTGCCGTCGATGGTGTTGGCCGCGCTGACTTCGAAATCGGCACTGCTATTTGGTCGGGCGAAGGCATCGGGCCGCAGACCGAGCACCACCTGCTGCTGGTTGTACTGCCCCAGCGCGGCTTTCCATTGGTCGGGCAGGGTCAAATTGATCTCCTCGCGGCTGAAGTGCAGGCGGTCGTTTTCGGCCACGAGATCGCCCTCGATCAGGTTGATGGGCGGCGAGCCGACGAAACCGGCGACAAAGGTGCTGGCCGGCTTGTGAATCAGGTCTTCGGTGCTGCCGACCTGCTGCAAGCGCCCGCTGCCCAGCACGGCGATACGATTGCCCATGGCGAAGGCTTCGGTCTGGTCGTGCGTGACATAGACACTGGGTTTGCCCTTCGTGCGGTGAACGCTCATGATGTCGCGGCGGGCCTTGTGGCGCAGCTTGGGGTCCAGGTTGGACAGCGGCTCGTCGTAGAGATAGGCGTCGGCGTCCTTGACCATTGCGCGGGCCAGGGCGACACGCTGCTGCTCCCCGCCGGAGAGATCGACCACGTTCATTTGCAACAGGTCCGTCAGGCCCAGGCGCTCCGCCGCTACCGGGATGCGCTCCTCGATGACGCTGCGTTTTTCGCCGCGCGCTTCCAGGCCATAGGCGATGTTCTGGTAGACGTTCATGTTGGGGTAGAGGCCGTAATCCTGGAAGACCATGCCCAGGTTGCGCTCGCGCGGGGGCAGGCGCGTAATATCGCGGCCATCGACGATGACCTGGCCGGATTCAGCGTCCTCCAGGCCGCAGATGAGCCGCAGCAGCGTGCTTTTCCCGCTGCCCGAAGGCCCCAGGAGGACGAAGAACTCGCCTTCATCGACGGTAAAGCTCACGTGATCGACGATCAGGCTGCCGCCCAGGTGCTTGACGAGGTCAATAACTTGTAACTGTCCCATGAGTCTCCTGCCGCGTAATGGTCTGAAACATGTAGTTTTGCAAAAGGGCGATAATCACCGGTACCGCCAGAAACAGCCCACCTACCGAGATCGCACCCAGCAGCAGCGCCAGCCCGACCGCGCCGCTCAGCAAGGCCGTTTGGACCGGGAAGCGCCAGAGCAGCAGCAGCGACTCGCGCAGCAGCGCCAGCGCCGAACGCTGCGGCTCCTGTACCAGCAGCGGCCCCCAGTAATGCGCGCTGACCAGTTCGATCAGCAGGGCCAGTTGCAGCAGGGCGCTCAACAGCAGGATGCCGCTTGCCTGCTGTGCCGCCCAGGCCAGCAAACCCAGTGAGCCGTAGAGCGGGGTCAGCGTCTTCCAGCCCGGCAGTGCCAGCCTGCGCAGGGCATCGCGGGCCAGATCCATCCCGGCGTGTTCGTCCTGCGCCACCTCCGCCGTGATGCCATAGAGGGCCGCCGTCGCCGGGGGCAGGGCCGCCAGCGTGTAGAGGATCAGCAGCAGACGCAGCGCATCCGGCAGTTGAAAGAAGGCCAGGCCGATGATGGCGGGCAGCAGTTGGACCGACCAGCCCAGGTTCAGGACGATCATGCGCTCAAGCTGGCTGGCGAAGGTGCTGAAAGCCGACCACAGCGGCCCGCGGTCGATCTCGGTGCGGATGCCGCTGTCATCGAAGAAGGGCATGGCGCAGCGCCTTCAGGTTCACCCTCGGTGTTCTGCGCCGTAAGGCTTTCTCCGCTTGCTCCGAATGCGGGAGCAAATGTCGGCAGCGCAGACGATGTCTTCCCCTGAATGCGGGGGAAGTGGCGCTTCAGCGTCGAAGGGGCCAGGTAAGATTCATAATTATCCATGTCAGTTCATCCATATAATAATGATTTTTCGCTTTGCACATCGAAAAACTGGGCCTTATCCATGTTGATGCCCAGCGGGATTGTCTGCCCCAGATAGCTGGGCGGCAGGCGCAGCTTGAAGGTGGCGATGTAGTCCTTCTCGCCTTCTTCGGTCGTCAGGTAAGCCGCGCAGCCGGTCGAGGTCGGTTCGATTTCGTTCAGCACACCCTCAATTGTGTTGTCTTCGCTGACTTCGAAGGGCGCTTTCTTGGGCACGTGCAGGTCCTCAGGCCGGATGCCCATCGTCACCGGCTGCCCGGCGTGACCGCTCAGACGCTCCTTGAACTGCGCTGGGATCAGGGCGCGAAAATCGGTGCCGTGGGCGTAGAGGTCGCCGTCTTCGGCCTCCAGCATGACTTCAAACAGGTTGATGCTGGGCGCGCCGATGAAGAAGGCCACGAAGAGGTTGGCCGGGTGGCTGTAGAGTTCGCTGCCGGTGCCGATCTGCTCCAGGTTGCCCGCGCGCATGACGGCGATGCGGTCGCCCAGGGCCATCGCTTCGGATTGATCGTGCGTGACGTAGACGGTCGGCTTCTGCTTTTCCTGGTGCAGCCGCATGATGTCCTCACGCGCTTCGTGACGCAGTTGAGCGTCCAGGTTCGACAGCGGCTCGTCGAAGAGGTACAACTCGGCATCGCGTACCATCGCCCGCGCCAGGGCCACGCGCTGCCGTTCGCCGCCGCTCAACTGGCGAGGCTTGCGCTTGAGCAGCGGGTCAATGCGGAACATCTGCGCCGCGTTGTTCACCCGCGAACGGATCTCCTCGCGCGAGTAGCCGCCGCGTGCGCGCAGCCCGTAGGCGATGTTTTCGAAGACCGACATATGCGGGAAAACGGCGTAATCCTGGAAGACCAGGGCGACATTGCGGTCGCGCGGGCGAATTTGGTTGACCAGCCGCTCGCCGAAGTGGATGCTGCCCGACGACACGCTTTCCAGGCCGACCAGCAGGCGCAGCGTGGTCGTCTTGCCGCAGCCGGACGGGCCAACCAGCACCAGAAACTCGCCCTCTTCGACCTGAAAGCTCACGTTGTTGACCGCGACTTTCTCGTTTTCAAACTGTTTGGTTAAGTGCTCTACCTGAATTAAAGTCATTTTTGCTCATACCTTCAGCGTGTCAGGACATCCATCATGCGGTCGCGGGTGTTGTCATGTTCTTTTGACCTCACCCCCCGGCCCCCTCTCCACTTTGGAGAGGAGGAGAAAACAGGCTCACGCCGGTTCTTGAAAGTCCCCTCGCCATCTTGGAGAGGGGATTTAGGGGTGAGGTATTGCTAAGCATCAAAACAACTCCGGCACGCCCGGCGTAAACAGCGGTGTTTCGTCTTCCGCGCTGAAGAAATACACCTGCTCCCAATCTGGCCTGATCTGCACCTGATCCGCCTGCGGGTGCTCCAGCGGGGCCAATGCCGTGATGCTGCACTCGCCCAGCGAGCCGTGAATGAAAGCCGCCTGTTCGGTTGGAATGCGCTCGATGTGGCGCACCGGCAGGGTGAGGCCACCGTCCAGCAGCCAGCCTTCCGGGCGCACGCCCATGCGCAGGCTCCCGGCGGGCAAGTCTCCGGCGATGGAAGCGGGCAGGTCCAGCGATTGCCCATCGGCCAGCCGCAGCGTGGTCTCTTCTCAATTCACCGGCAGCACGGTCATCGGCGGTGCGCCGATAAAGGTGGCGACGAAGAGATTGCTGGGCGTGTAGTAGAGGTCGTCATAAGTGCCGATCTGCTCCAGGTTGCCCTGACGCATGACGGCGATGCGGTCGCCCATGAAGATGGCTTCCTGCTGGTCGTGAGTCACATACAGCACCGTGACCTTGAACTTGCGCAGCAGCTTCTTGATCTCCATGCGCGTGCTTTCGCGCAGCTTGGCGTCCAGATTGCTGATCGGCTCGTCCATCAGGAAAACGAGCGGATCGCGCACGATGCAGCGGCCAATGGCGACGCGCTGCTGTTCGCCGCCGCTGAGCGTATCGGTCTTCTGGCCCATCAGCAGGTCAAAGCCGACGCCCATAATGCGCGCGACCTCCTGGACTCGCTCCTGCATTTCCTCCTCGGTGCGCTGGTGGACCTCGAAATAGTAATGCAGGTTGCCCTTGCCTTTCATCGTCGGGTAGAGGGCGTAATCCTGGAAGACCATGCCGACGCCGCGATGCTGCGGCTCGACCTGGGTGACGTCATAGTCGTTGTAGAGCACCTGGCCCTGATCGGGGAATTCCAGCCCGGCCACCACCTTGAGCAGGGTGCTTTTGCCACAGCCGGACGGCCCGACTACGCTGAGGATCTCGCCGTCCTCAATCGTCAGGTTGATGTCGTTCAACGCGGGCCGGTTGCGGTCGAAGCGCGAGGCGTCTTCCTCGGCCATGCCATAGTTGCGAATGATGTTGCGCAGCTCTACTTTTGCCATGCTATGCATCCGGGTCTTCTTTGAAGACGACGCGGTAGATGATGGTGAGGACGAAGATCACCACGAAAAGCAAAATCGCCAGCGCCGTCGCATCGGCATAACGCAGGTTGTTCAAAAGCGTGTACAGATACATCACGACGGTCCGGCTGGCCCCGCCGGGCTGTCCACCGGTCATGATCTGCGGCCAATCGAAGGTTTGCAGCGTGCCGATGATGGCGAAGGTCAGCGTCATGGCGATGATCGGGCGCAGGCGCGGCAGCGTGATCGTCCAGATCTTGCGCCAGAAGCGCGCGCCCTCGACCTCCGCCGCTTCGTAATAGGACTGCGGAATGCCTTGCAGACCGGCCATGTAAATCAGCCCTGGGCCGAACAACAGGATTCCGGGAAAGATCAACCAGAAAATCACCTGATTGCTGCTGTTGAGGAAGGGCTGCGGCGGTAGGCCGAGGACGTTGGTCGCCAGGTACTGGAGCAGGCCGTACTGCGCGTTGTAGAGATAGCGCCACAGAATGGTCGAGGCGATGCCGCTGAGGGGCAGGAACCACAGCAGCATCATCCAGCGCATGTGACGCGGCGGCATCTCCATCAGCAGAATGGCGACGAAAATGGGAATCATGAAGGTCAGGATGATCGACAGGATCGCGTAGCTAAACGTGACCTGGAAGGCCTGCCAGGTTAGCGGATCATTCCAGATGCGGGTGTAACTCGTCAGGCCGGTCCAACTGATGGGGCCGCGCGGGCGGGCGTCGGTGAAGCTCAACAGGAAGGCGACCACCAGCGGATACCAGCCCCAACTGACCTGGAACAGGATGGCCGGTGTCAGGAAGGCCCATTTTTCGATACGGCCCCGGCGCGTGACTTTGGTCTGCACCTGCTGCTGATCTTCTGTACCGAGCGGGCCGCTTATGCGAACACTTTCTTCTGCCATAAATAAATCCCTCGCTGCCCCGGCGGGGCCATCATACTCTTAAGAGCGGTCCAGGCCGCAGCCTTGACGGTCTCTAAGTATCTTTCCCTAATTTCTGCCTTCGCTTACTTATTGACCTCACCCCTAAATCCCCTCTCCATAATGGCGAGGGGACTTCATACGCTGCGCTGACTTTTCACGCTCACCGCCCTGCCTGCTCCCTGTGAAGAGGTCCAGGAGACCTTGTCTCCTGGTGGGGGCCTGGGGGCAAAGCCCCTGGTGTTCTAGCCCATGCGCCATGATGTCACGCCCTCATAACAGCGGCTGGCAGCTATCCCGGAGGATAAGCTGCGTTTCGATCTCGATTTGTTGGCGCGGGCAGTCCGGGGTTTCGATGTAATTTAGCACGATGCGCACGGCCAACCTGCCGATGTCGGCCAGCGGCTGGCGCACGGTCGTCAGCTTGGGATAAGTCAGGCTGGCCTGTGGAATGTCGTCGAAGCCGACAATTGACAGCTCCTCCGGCACGCGCAGGCCCCGGTCCCGCGCGGCTTCGAGCGTGCCAATCGCCATTTCGTCGCTGCTGGCAAAGATCGCCGTCGGTGGCTCCGGCAAACTCAGCAGTGTTTGCGCCGCCTGATAGCCTTTTTGCAGCAGGAAATCACCCGGTTCTACCAGGGCGGGCCGGTAGGGAATCTGACGCGCCTCCAGGGCAGCTTGATAGCCCGCCAGCCGTTCGCCGCTGGAGGGGTGCGGGTCCCAGCCCGTGATGAAGCCAATTCGCCGGTGGCCCAGGTCGATCAGGTAGGTGGTGGCTTCATACGCGCCCTGCCGGTTAGTGCTGTGGATCACCGGGCGCTGGTGCGATGGCTCGTCATAATCCACCAGCACATAGGGCACGCCCTTTTGTTCCAGGGTATCCAGGTAATCCAGTGTGAAGAAGGGCGAGACGATCAGCAGGCCATCCGAGAGGCCGTTCGTCAGACGGTCGATATAGGCGTCTTCATAACGCTGGCGGCGGCTGCGGGAGGCGCTGTTGTACAGCACCAGATCATATTCCGTCTGGCAGAGGGCGTCCTCAATGCCAGCCAGGATGGTGTTGGCATAGGCACTGGTGAGGCTGGAGATAATCAGGCCGATGACGTAGGACTGGCCCCCGGCCAGACGCCGCGCCTGCTGGTTGGCGCTGTAGCCCAGCCGCTGGGCCGCGGCCAGAATCGCCTGGCGGGTGCTGGCTTTCACGCCGGGGCGCTTGTTCAGCACGCGGGAGACGGTGGCATGAGAGACGCCCACGTCTCTGGCGATGTCCACAATGGTAGGATTGCCCGACTTCTTGTGGTGCGAGCGCATCATCAAAAGATCTCGAATAAGAGTCAATAAACTTGTTTTGTTCTAATTCACCTGTACGAAATGTACACGTGTACAGACTATAAACCATTTAAATCGCCTGAGCAACTGATTGGGAGCATGAGATTATGCTGAAGCCGAACCCCTCCCTCAATCCCTCCCCGAATTCAGGGAGGGACTTCAAAACCACGTCGCAGGTTTCTCCCTTCCCTCGAATTCGGGGGAAGGGTCGGGGATAGGGGTGTATTTCAAGATATTGCAGTCATGCCCTAGAAGCGGTCGATGATGCGCGCCAGGCCTGAACTCAGCCAGTCTGGCGTCTGCTGCCGCAGCACGAATTCGGTCAGTCCTTCGCGGAAACGCAGCGGGATCAGCCGGAAGGCTGCCGGGCTGCCGACATCGGCCAGGCTGGGGGCCTCCGGCGAATCGAAGACTTTGATGCCCAGATAGGGGTCAAATTTCCAGGGATAGCCCGCCGGTCGTACCACTGCTTGAAAGGGCCGCGTGTAGTCGTTGGTGGCGAGCAGCTCCCCCGCCGCGCTTTCCAGCCGGAGACTGACCCGCGCGTAATCCTGCGGCGCGAGCTTCCACTGCGCAGACATCACCTGCTGCGCCTGGTTGGCGGCCACGTCAAAGCCAGTCTGGCCTTCGAGCAGACAGCGATTCGCCGCGTCGAAAATCTGCCAGCCAACTCGCGCCCCAGCATAAGCCTCACAGGTATCGTTGAAGATCCACAACGCAATGGGGCGGCGGCCATCATGTTCTAAGGCGACATGCAGCGGCTGAGAGGCCAGTCGCAGCGCATCGTAGCCCCCCTTGAGCTGGCGGTCAGAGTCGATGACGCCGCAGCCGACCTGCGGTACCAGGTCAATCAGCCAGAAGTGGACATAGCCCGCGCTGCACGTGGTCCGCAGCCGCCGCAGGTGCTCGACGTGAAACTTGATGAGGTCGGCCTGATACTGCCACAGGGCTTCAATCTGGCCGTCGAGGTGCTTCAGCCGGGGCCAGACCTCATCGCAGGCTTGCAGAGTCGAGCGGGCTGCCGGGGCCTCGAAGCCGAACTCGGTATTGAACTTCAGATGATGCGCGTAGACATCGGTGTAACGGCGTGACCAGATGGCCCCGTAATAGGTGTGGCTGTCACCGCCGCGCCGCCAGTCCTGCTCCAGGTGGCCCGAACACATGAAGACCATCCGAGTCGGGTCCTGCGCCAGTGCGTCAGCATAGAGCGCCGGGTCCGGGTGTTGTTCGAGGTTGCTGCGGCGCGTAACGCGCATGGTCGGTTCGTTGTGGCTGGACCAGGCGATGATCGAGGGATGGTTGCCCAGCAGGTCGAGCATCTCGCGCTGGAGCTTACGCGCCCGCTGTTCAAAGGCCAGCGACGACTCATGCACCCAGTTCAGTTCGAAATCCTGCCAGATCAGCAGACCCAGGCGGTCGCATAACTCATAAAAATCGGGCACGCAGACGTGAACATGCGCCCGCAGCAGGTTGAGATTGGCCCCACGGGCCAGCGTCAGATCCTGTTCAAGCTGCTCCCGGCTGACCTCGGAAAGATACAGGCCAGGGATATACGACGAACCGCGCAGAAAAACCGGGCGGCCATTGATGCGGCAGGTGAAGCGCCCGGCGCTGCGTTCCAGTTCAACCGTGCGCAGGCCAAAGACGAATTCTGCTGTGCTGAGGTCGGGCTGCACGGGCGTGTTCAGCGTGGCGCGCAGGCGGTAGAGGTCCGGCGCGCCGTGATCCCAGGGCCACCAGAGATGCGGCTCCGGGATCTGAAGGCTGAAGTCCAGCGTGTGGCTGCCGACCGGCAGATGGACCGGCAGCAGGTGGCGCAGGCCGGGACCCTCGTGATTTTCGGCGCAGATTTCCAGCTCGCAGAAGCCATCCCAGGCGGTGCCGGTGGCATTGCTCGTCGTCATGCGCAGATCGACATGGCCGTCGCTGTCGCCGTGTATGTGCAGGTGGTCAATGCTGAGGCCCGCGTCGTAGATCAACCAGACGGGCCGCCAGATGCCAATCGGGTTGACGTCCGGTGGAATGACCCCTTCGCCGTGTTCGTACAGGCCTTTGACCATGCCGCGCAGGACGTGATTCAGCGGGTAGATGCCTTTCGGCTCCGGCATATCCCAGGGCGAACGGACGCGGACGAAGAGGGTGTTTTCCTGACATGGTTCCAGCAGCGGGCTGATGTCGAATTCGAAGGGCGCGAAATTGCCCTCGTGCCTGCCGACGAAGGCACCGTTGAGCCAGACTTCGGCATAGTAATCGACGCCTTCGAAGCGCAGCCGGACCCGCCCGCCAGCGGCATCCGGGACATGGAAGACGCGGCAGTAAAGCCAGTCCTGCTGGTTGATGGCACGCAGATGCTCGCCCCAGTAAGGCCGGTCGGGATACAGTACCGGCTGGAGGTGCCGGGCATCCGCCACCCGGAGACAGTCGGTCTCATGTGCGGCGAACAGCACCTCCGGCAGGCGGTGATCGCCTGGGGCGACCGGACAAACCAGCCAGTCGCCATCCAGGCGCATCCGCCAGGTCGATTCAGCCGGGTGAACGCGGCTGGCGCTAATCACCCGATGGAACCTGCTCGGCTACCGGGACCTGTGCTTCAGCCTGACCTTTCCAGACCGGGCGATCCGCATCGTGGACGGCCCCGCGCGGCTGCGGCGTGACGTAAGTGCCGTAGAGCCGCCATTCGTCCATGCGGCAGGAATGCACCAGCTTGCCGCGCCAGATGGTCATATCCGGGCAGCTTTCGCACATATCGACGCGGCCATCTTCCAGCAGGTCCGGCCCCTGGATGATGCCAATGCTCTGCACGTACATCGGGTCAAAGAACCGGGCCGGATTCCGCAGCACATCGCGCCAGTAGCTGCCGAAGGTCTTGCGGATGCCACCGTCGAGCAGGCCCAGCAGCGTGGCGATCTTGGGGATCTTATGGCTGGGCGAATAGACCAGGTAGGTGCCCTGGCGCCAGTGATGCCAGGACTGGAAGACTTCCATCACCCGCTTGCCGACCGAACCGTACATCTGGTTCTTGGTGCCTAACTGTGCCGCCACCAGCCAGGTCATTTTGTTCGGCACGTGCGAGCCGCCCATGTAGGCCGAGGTCTCGTAGTGCGGGAAGTGCTTTTTGATCTCGTTGTAGATGTCTTCCGAGGTCAGGTAGGATTCCTCGTCCGAATCGGCAACGTAGCTGGTTTGCAGGTCGATCTTCATGCCGTTGGCGTAGTAATCGAAGTCGCCTTCCATCACCGCGTTACGGAAGCCGATGAAGACCAGCCCATGCACGCGGTCGATGTTCCTCTGCGCCCATTTGACCATCTCCGGCACCATGTAGAGATTGCCCGGATAGACCGTCATGCCAAAGCTGGCCCACAGGCCGCCGACCTCATGCACGGTATCGGCGTAATACTGCCGCAGTTCGAAGAGTTCGATCTCTGATTTGCCTTTCCAGTGCGGACGCTGCTGTTCGCTGTCGATGTGAAAGGTGAAGCCGATCACCCCGGCGCGCTTGAGTTCTTCGATGAAGGGCCGGTTGTCTTCCAGCTTGATGCCATTGGTCAGGATGAGCGGTTTCATCCCATGCTGCCGGATATAGGCGATAATGTCAAGAATATCAGGATGAATGAGGGGTTCGCCACCTGCAATCGAAATGTTGTCGCAGTTGCGCAGCTTTTGCAGCAGGTCGATCTCTTGCTTGATCTGGTCGAAGGATTTGTGGCCTTCCATACCGTTGATGCGGTAGCAGCCCCGGCAGTAGGTGTTGCATTTGTCGGTGACTTCCAGCCATCCAATCGGATTGTCATTTTTCGACCAGGGGAACCGGTACATGTTTGCTTGCGATAATGCCATCTTTTCCTCTTTCTGCTTATCCCCTCATCGGGGAGCGTGTCTGTCCTCACTGGATTTATTTAGCGACACTAAGTAAGTATATATCAGTGGCCGCAGGCGGCTGCGCCGGGCGGCCCAACAAGTGAGTATTTCCAGGACTGCGTCTGACGAATGTCATATTATGCTTCGCCTGGAGTTCAAGATTCCAGGCCAGGACCAATCAACGGCTTCAGCGGTTTTTAGCCTTTGCCCAGTGGCGGAGAAGCGCCTTGAGGACGGGAGCACACCCAGGTGCTCCCCTACAGGCAGAACGCTTTTGGAGGAGGAGACTTTACACGCTGGTCTCGAAACGCTGGTAATAAGCGTCCAACACGGCGGGGATGCGCTGGATAGCCTCCATCAGGTCGCCGCAGCCCTGCGAAATCGTCTGCGCCTCCCAGTGTTCGAAGACGCGCAGGCCATCGCGCAGCGCCAGCTTGATCTCACGCATGACGCGCAGATCCTCGCGGATGAGCGCCTCGCAGAAGGCCGTATCCGGTGGCAGCCCGTCTTTGAGTGCGGCGTTGAGGCGCGGGCTGAGATTGCGCACCTGCTGCGCTTTCTCGCTGGACTGCACCGCCGCAATCTGCTGCCGCATCCAATGGACCGGAAGCTGCTCCTGCCGCAGCACGCCGATGCTGATGGCCCACAGGGTTTCCAGCGCGTCGCCCAGGACCTGCGTCAGGTAATTGTTCATCAGGCGGTGATGCGCCAGGCCGATCTGTTCCAGCTTGAAGGGCGAGAGGATCACGATGGGCCGCGTCCTCGATGTCGGTCATCGGCTCGTGCAGGGTGCGGAAATCGCTGAGGATGGCGTTTTCCATCTCGACCACCATGTAGCTGAGATCCACCCAGGCGCGGTAGGCATCGTGCAGTGAGATATAGCGCAGGCCCTCGTTGGAGACGGCGATGCCCCAGACCTGCCCGAACTGCGGTGCCTTCAGCACGCCGATCTCGTACATGCTCAGCATCGAATCGACTTCCGGGTTGTTCTGGTGCTCGATTTGCTCGTAGGCAAAGGTGGCATCCATGCCGGAATAGGACTGGATGATCTTGAGGCCGCCGGGGTGCATGTGGCTGAACTCGTTCATGTCGTAGACGCGCCCATTGATCGCCAGCCAGTACCCCGCCTCGTCGTTGTTGCGTGTGACCAGTTCCGAAATGGCGAACTGAGTCTTATCCGCGTCGAAATGGCGACCCGGATAGGTGGTGAAGATCTCCAGCAGCAGGCGTTCCTCGCCGACCATGCGGTAGAGCGTCTCTTCCGGCGCTGTGGCCTGCTGCGCGATAATCTGCTTAAGGCTGTCCAGGATGGTGTTGGCGAATTCGCTGCGCCCGCAGACGTAAAAATAGGCCCCCTGACCGCCGTCTTTCTCGCTGCGCAGCATGTCCCACAGCAGCGCCGCGTTGTCCATGAGGGTGACATCCAGACGATGGCGCGGGGCGGGCACATACTCGAAGTGATCGCCCTTGAAGACCGCCTGCACGTCGTCCCTGGAAAAGGCGGTGCGCAGTTCAAGCTGCCCGGCGGCGACCAGGGATTCGAACTCGTCCTGGTAGTAGAAATCCTCGCGCGTGCGCGTGCCGAAGAAGAGCCAGTTCGCGCCCCCGGCATCCGCCCGCACCCGTTCGGCGATCAGGCTGCGCATCGGTGCGAGTCCGGTGCCTCCGGCGAACAGGACCACCGGGCGCTGCGGGTCATCCGGCAGGCTGAAGCGCGGCGGGTGGATCACCTTGAGCGAGACGCGGCCCGCATCCGCCGGTTCGCCATTGGCGAGGCGCGCCAGAAAGCCGGAACCAGTGCCCCAGCGTTCGGCCTCCCTGGAATAGGCCGAGTCTGCCGTCTGGTAGTGCAGGCCGCTGACGGTCAGGTGGATCTCGCTGGCGCTCTGCGCGTCGGGTTCCTCCATGACCGAGGAGATCGAATAGACGCGCCAGCGTTCCGGCGGGATGACGCGGCAGATATGCTCATAATCGCCGGGCACGGCCTTCCACAGGCGCTTGGGATTGAAGCCGCACTCCTTAAGCATCTCCAGCAGGTCCCACAGTTCCCACTGGTCCAGCGCCCAGGCGTCGATGATATGCTGCAAGCGCTCGTTCTGGCTCAGGCGGTAGAGGTTGAGCGCTTCCCTGCGCCCAACAGGCCGGATGCGCCCGAAGCGCAGCAGATTGCGCAGCGAGATGGCCTCGGCATGGGCGAAGCCGTGCCGCAGGCCCATGTGCTGCCGCCAGGCGCTGTTGAGGGCGATGGTCTCGTGGCCGGTCGCGCCCAGGGCCAGCAGCGTCTTCTCGACCAGTTCATCGCTGTTTTCCGGCAGGATGGCGCAGCGGTCCCCGGCCTGATAGCGAATCCCGGTCCCGGCCACGTCGAAGACGATGCGCTTGACGCCGAACTGCTCGTCATCGCGCAGGGTCTCGACCCGCTTGACCGTCACCATATGGCTGATCTCCGGGTAGCGGCCATAGCGTTCCAGCCGCGATTCGTCCAGTTCATCGGCCATGCGGTCCCAGACGCGCTGGCTGTATTCGCCGGAGACTCCGCCCAGGGTCTTGACGCGCCCAGCCTTGAAGGACAGGTCGAGGAAGCCGTAAGCTTTCAGGCGGTGGCGGTTGAGCAGGCCGTGCTCGCCCACGTAAGCGGCGCGCGTTTCGTTGAATACGCCGATCAGTTCCTTGTGCTGGCGCTGATGCACGTAATCGGGGATGGAGATGGCCTCGACGGCGTCCAGCCATTCGCGCCAGTGCTTGGGGAACCAGTCGCGGGTGCGCTGCGTCTCGTGGCCGACCGTCGTGCGGTAAGCCTGACGCCCGAAGAAGATGTCGAGCATGGTGAAGACCGGGACGGCGGTCCCGCTGGGGCCGGGCACGGCGTTAAAGGGTGCGGCGAAGGGCGCGGCGGTCTTACCCCAGACGACCGGGTTGATGTAGAGGGCGCTGTAGGGGTTGGGATTGGCCTTCATGAAAGTCTTGTAGTTGATGTGATTGATTAACTGGCCCATGAAGACCAGCGCCTCGGCCAGGGCCTCCGGTTCATCGGCGACGACGGCCTGCTGCGCGTCAATGGCGGCCTGCATCAGCGGCGCGCAGAGATAGAGCATCTCGACCGGCGTCATCTGGAAACGGCGCTCGTCTTCGTTGCCGGTCATGGCGATGCACATGTCGAAATTCTCGACGCAGTAAGGCTGTTCCAGCGTTGGATCGCGCAGCAGCCAGTTATGCGTGTTGAGGTCGATGAAGGACAGATGTGGCGCGATGCGGTCCAGCCGCCGGGTGATCTGCTCCCAGGGCTGCTGGATGACCGGCGGGATGCCGCTTTCCGGTTCGGTCGGTTCGCTGTACCAGTAGAGATGCGCCATGATGCTGATGATCGAGGAGGCGCGCACCAGATACTCGTCGGGCAGCTCGTCGGCGTTCAGCAGGGGCATGGCCTCCAGTTCACGGCGCACGCGGAACTTGCGCAGCAGGCTCGGAAAGGCCGCTGCCGCATCGTCCCAGGCACGGTGACTTTCCGGCAGGGCGCGCAGGGGTTCATTGCGGCGGCAGGAAGCCATGCGTGTAGGACAGCGAGCCGAGATTCTCATGCCCCAGCGCGCGGTTGGTGGCGATGGCGTGTTCGATCACCTGGAGAGTCGGAACGCTGTCTGTCGGCATAGCTATCCTTCCTGTATTCCCGTTTCGGGATCGGGCACAGCAGGCTGTGCCCCTACGGGTAATCCTCGCTCTAAACCTCTCTCGCTCAGAGAGTTCCTGTAACGCGATTTTGTAAGCGCTAACCTCACCCCCGGCCCCTCTCCGACACAGAGAGGGGTGCAAAGCAGTTCATAACGGCTCTTGAAGTCCCTTCTCCAACGTGGAGAGGGGATTTAGGGGTGAGGTTAATGCACGTACCGCATTGTGCCGTGTCCGCGATAACCCGCCTACAGCACCCCGATGACCGCTTCGCAAATGTCCGCGCGCGAGACGGTGCCCACCAGCCGCCCGTCCTTGACCACCGGCAGGCGTCCGATGTTCTTCTCCAGCAGGATCGTGGCGATCTTGGCAACGTGATCGTCCGGGTCCACCGTGATCGGCTCGCGGATGATGAGCGGCTTGATCGGCTTGTAGGTCAGTTCGCTGGCCTTGCGCAGAAAAAGCTGGAAAGCCTGGCTGAGCGAGCCGCCTTCCTTGAGAATCTCGTCCATATCCGGCATGGCCGCCCGCAGAATGTCGCCCACCGACAGCACACCGACGAAGCGCCGGTCGTCATCCACCACCATCAGGTCGCCGATGCCGGAGAGGGCCACGATCTCGGCGGCCCGGTGCAGCGTGGCGTTCTCGTGGATGCGCGTGGCGCGGACGGTCATAACGCCGCGAGCCAGCACAAAAGGCTGCTGAACCGTCGTGTTCCAATCGGCCAGCAGCTCGTCGATGATCGGGAAGAGCTTGGTCTCAATCGGCTCCGAAGGCTTCACCAGCATGTGCTGGATACTGTTCTGGTTCAGGCTGCTGATGCCTGCGTCGGCGTTGGCGAGGGTCGCCAGCAGGATGCGCCGCGTTTCCGGGTAGAGCAGGGCGCTGGCCTTGAGGAAATCAAAACTGCGCATCCCCTCCTCGGCCTGGTCATAGATGAGGATCGAGACGTGCCGCCCCTGCTGCTTCTGGTCTTCGAGCGCATCCAGCGCGTCGTTGACATGCAGCGTGTGGACCTGATGACCCTCCGAGTAGCGGTGCTCGATGAGATGGTAGAGCGTGCTGTTCAGTTCCTGACCATCGGTGACGAGATAAATCAGGGACTCGCTTTTCATGAATCGAGGACCTCGAAGATGGCTTCGACTTCAACCGCAAAGCCGACCGGCAGTGTGGCGAAGCCCAGGGCGCTGCGGGCGTGGAAGCCGTTGCCCTCTTTGCCCAGCACCTCCCAGATCACTTCGGACGCGCCGTTGACGACCAGGTGCGGCTCGGTGAAATCGGGCATGGAATTGACGCAGCCCATCACCTTGACGCAGCGCAGATTGTTGAGCGTGCCGGTGATCGTGTAGGCGGCTTGCAGAAGCTGAATCCCGCAGACGCGCGCGGCGGCCTTGCCCTCTTCGGTCGTGTATTCGCGGCCCAGTTTGCCCTGATAGCCGGTCGAGACGTGGCCGGAGACGTAAATCGTATTGCCGACACGGGTCGCCGGGGCCAGGTTGGCCGGGGGCGCATAGGCTTCGAAATCAATCCCCAGGGATTGTGCGATTTCATCAGGTGTCATGATGGCTCTCTTTCATATACATAAGCTGACTGTGAACCGTGTTCACCAAATGTCCAATATCCGACCCCAGGCCCAGGAACTGGAAGCCCTCGACTTCGCGGGCGTGGGCGTTCTCGGCGTTGGGGGCAATGGTGCCTAAGGGAAGCCCGGCGCTGGCACAGGCCGCTTTGACCCGCGCGACAGCATTCTGGAACCGGGGCGCATCGCTCCAGAAGGTCGGCGGCAGGTTCAGGGAGATGTGCAGATCCATCGGGCCGATGAAGACCATATCCAGGCCGGGCACCTGCACAATCAACTCGATGTTCTCGACCGCTTCCGCCGTCTCGACCTGGATAGCGACCATGATTTCTGGGTTGGCCTGCGGCACGTAGTCCGTATGACGGGTCAGGCCGAAGCCGAGATGCGGCGTCAGGCCGCCAGCTCCGCGTTCGCCCAGCGGCGGGTAGCGCGCATAGCGGATGACCTCCGCCGTTTGCGCAGCCGTGTTGACCATCGGCACGATCAGGCCCTGCGCACCGGCATCCAGCGCCTGCTTGATCTGGTCGATGCTTCCGGCAGCGACACGCGCCAGCGGGGTACATTGGCCCGCGCTGACATCGGCAATGGTCGCCAGAATCGTTGAGGCCAATCCCAGATCGACCGGCGTGTGTTCCAGATCGACCAGGAGCCAGTCGAGGTCTCCCTGAGCGGCCAGAATGCGGGCGATGTGGAAATGGTGGCTTTGCAGCCACAGGCCATAGGCGGGCTGCTGCTGCCGCAGCAAGGACAAAGTGTGATTTGTGCGCAACACTCCCCCTGGGATAAGTACCCATCTCCGAAAATTCTAGCATTGTCGCCAGCGATCAACAAATGAAGTGGGTAGTTAAGCTCACCTGTCACAGGCAGTTTTGCTTCGTTATGATTGTCTGAGCAGAAAATGACTTAAATCTGGCTTAAATTTCGACGGCGGCGGCTACACTGAATAGAAACCGATCTAAGGGAAAGCCTATGGCACACGTTTTACTGATCGATGATGAGCGAAAATTGACCGATCCCCTGGGGTCCTCGTTTAAGCGGGCGGGCTACGAGGTTTCAATCGCCAACGAGGGCCACCAGGGGCTGAGCATGGCGCTGGTGGAAAAACCGGACGTGATCGTGCTGGATGTCATGATGCCGGATCTGGATGGCTGGCAGGTCTGCCAGACGATCCGCCAGTACAGCACCGCACCGATCATCATGCTGACCGCGCTGGACGATACGATGGACCGTATCAAGGGCCTGGAGCTGGGGGCCGACGATTATCTGATTAAGCCTTTCAGCTTCAAGGAACTCGAAGCGCACGTGAAGGCGATGCTGCGGCGGGTCCAGTTCGACCGGGGCAGCTTCGCGCCGCCTTACATCACCGCCGGGGACATCCGCCTGGATGTCGAAGCGCATACGGTCGTCAAGCGGGACACTGAACTCGTCATGCGGCAGAAAGAGTTCGAGATCCTGACGCTGCTGATGACCAATATGGGCAAGGTCGTCACACGCGAACGCCTGTTTGACGAGGTCTGGGGCACGGACTGGATCGGCGATACCCGCACGCTGGATGTTCACATGAGCTGGCTGCGGGCCAAGCTGGAAGACGACCCGGCCAACCCGGTCTATCTGCAAACCGTGCGCGGGGTTGGCTACCGTTTCCATAACCCGGAAGAGGATTGAGATGAACTTGCAGCGGCTGACCATCCGGCAGCGTATTCTGGTGACTTTTCTGGCGGTCGTCCTCAGCGGCAGCCTGCTTCAGCTTGTGATTGCCGGACGCCAGCTTCAGGCGGCGACGCTGGAATTCTACCAGCATCATCTCGAAACCGACGCCATCATGATCGCCTCCACGCTGGCGGAGCCAATCGAGTATTTCAACGATGGCGAAGGCACCGGGCAAATGCAGCAGGTGTTGTCCCGGCTCCAGCAGCAGATCAGCCACGAGTACGTCATTACCGACCAGTCTTTTCGCATTGTAGGCTACAGCAGCGGCATGAACTACGGCTCAACCGACCGTCTGCCACCCTCGCCGGAACTGATGGAGGCCAGCCGGGGTCAGTTAGGTGCGGATATTCGAAGCGATGCCCAGGGAGTGCAGCAGTTGTACGTGGCTGCCCCGGTCATGTATGAGCGCAGCATATCGGGCTTTCTGGTGCTGGTGGAGCCGATGCAGCCCGCTTACGACGCGGTCAACCAGGGCTGGCTGGAACTGGCCTCCGGGACGCTGCCGGTGATCGGCCTGGTGATCGCCGCCAGTTTGTGGATCGCGGGGACCATTTCGCGCCCGATCAAGCAATTGCGCGATTCGGCGATCCGTATGGCGCAGGGCGCGCTGGATACTCGCATGGAGGTCGATTCGCAGGACGAGGTCGGCCAGTTGGGGCGGACCTTCAACTTCATGGCCGAGCAGATCGAAGCCCTGATGAAGACGCAGCGCAGTTTCGTCAGCAATGCCGCCCACGAACTGCGCACCCCGCTGATGACGCTGAAGCTGCGCGCCGAAGCCTTGCAGGACGAGTCGCTGCCCGCTGCCGAGCGCTCGGCCTATTTGCGGGAGATTCGGCAGGAGATCGACCATATGGCCGCGCTGGTCTCCTCGCTGCTGGTGCTGGCGCGCATCGACGAGGGCCGCTACGACAACAGTCGCAGTGTGACCGATGCAGTCTCGGTCTTTCACGATCTGGCGCGGCACTGGCGCATCGAAGCCGGGAAGAGCGGCCTGGACTTCGAGGCGGACATT
Organism: uncultured Chloroflexia bacterium; assembly: GCA_963772595.1. Taxonomy (GTDB): domain Bacteria; phylum Chloroflexota; class Anaerolineae; order Aggregatilineales; family Phototrophicaceae; genus CAVYXZ01. Next base: position 100,279 of record CAVYXZ010000012.1, read on the forward strand.
CCGCCGGGGCTGCCGCCGCTGCCGCTGAGCCTCAACGACCTGCGCCTGGTGCTGGATAATCTGCTGGGCAACGCTATCAAGTACACCACAGAGGGGTCCGTGCATCTGACGGTTCGGATGCAGGACAGCCAGCTGATGATCCGGGTTCAGGATACCGGCATCGGCTTTAACGGCACCCAGCGCGATCAACTCTTCGTCCGCTTCTACCGCGCCAGTTCTGCCCGCGCTGCCTTTTCCGGCAACGGCCTGGGCCTCTCCATTGTGAAAGCGGTGCTGGAAAGCTACGGTGGCTGGATCAACGCCGACAGCGGCGGCATCGACCAGGGCGCGACCTTTACCGTCTATCTGCCCGTGACCGCAGAGGCTGTCCCTGTGGCATGATGGCATCTCCTAAGCCCCCATGAACTCTGCGATATACTTTGATTGCCAGTCTGAGGGACAGCAGCGTATCTTAACCTGACCTCACTTCCCGGCCCCTCTCCGCTTCGGCGAGGGGGAGAAACCCGGCTTACGATGACTGAAAATACAAAGGCAAAGGAGGGATAAAAACGATGCCAAAAGGAAGTGGTCAACCTATTCCAAAGGTCAAAGTGAAAAAAGAGTTGCCGTCGGACAATGGTGAGGCACTCCTAAACACATTGAAGGACCGTTTTGAGAATAACATGAACCGCCATAAAGGGCTTCAGTGGGCTAAAGTACAAGCAAAGCTGGAAGCGAATACTGAAAAGCTAAAGTCCCTTAATGCCATGGAAAGTACTGGCGGTGAACCGGATGTTGTGGGTTATGATAAAAAGACGGATGAGTACATTTTTTATGATTGCTCAGAGCAAAGCCCAGACCGCAGAAATATCTGTTACGACGGAAAAGGGCAACAAGAAAGAGAAAAGAAAGGCGTGCATCCGGCAGGTAACGCTGTTGATCTCGCAGTCGCTATGGGTATCGAGCTTTTGAATGAAGACCAATATCGAGCGTTGCAGAAACTTGGCGAATTTGACACGAAAACGCAGAGTTGGATACAAACCCCTGCTGATATTAGAGAACTTGGTGGTGCCATCTTTGCTGATCGTCGCTACGATCATATCTTTGTGTATCATAACAGTGCGCCCTCTTTTTATGGTGGTAGAGGGTTCCGAGGCTCGCTAAGGATCTAAATTTGGACTTTGATTGAGCTTGCCATCTGCTGAAGTGGGTTTTCGAATGTATTGATACAGGGAGGCTTGAAATTCTCGCTGATTTTTTGTCAGGTTACTTTCGGAAACCCACATTAGCAAAGCTTAGCGGCTGGCTGCGCGAGCGGAACGCGGCTCCGGTTTGGCGTTGGTCCGGCCCAGGCGCACGCCCAGCAGCAGCACCGTCAGGACCAGCCCACCGCCGATGAGGATGCGAAAGCCAGCGGAGACGCCATCGGTTCCGGCGAAGAGTCCATGCGCTGAGACCATCACGAAGGCTGCGTAGCTCGCGTAGTGCAGGCGCTTCCACCATTTGTGGCCGATGTGTTTCCGCAGCGGAAAACTGATCGCCACCACCAGCAGAATCCAGAAGGCCAGCGTGCCCAGACCGACGACTTCAGGCCGGTAGGGTCCGGTGAAAGGCAGCAGCACGTCGCTCAGGCTGAAGGTGAAGAACTTGTCCGCCGTCAGCAGCAGCCCGTGCCCCAGGCCCAGCAGCAGCGCCATCCAGGAGATCGTACTGTGCAGCGTCATCGAGATCGGCCCTGGCGACCAGTTTTTGACCAGTTGGCTGCTGAGGAAGAGACCCCAGACGGTGGAGGCCAGCAGCAGGACGTAGGCGACGATGCCCGACGAGCGAATCAGATGCCAGGACAGCTTCTGATCGGCGTAGAGCGCAAAGTCGAAGGTGCCGCTGCGGAGCATGATCCAGGCCGACAGGCCAATCAGCAGCGCGCTGAACGCCAATATCAGGCCGTCGGTCCATTTCATTGATTTCGTCATGGCGTTTATTCCTCTCAGGAAAGGACCGGGGGATGAGGCTCCCCCGGTCGTCGATTGCGTAGGTGTAGGGAGGCTAGTCGTCTTCGTGTCCGCCTTCGTGCTCGTCTTCGAAGTGTTGGACCCTGTTGGACGAAGCGGAAGATGGTGCAGGTTGGATCACGATTTGCGGCTGCGGTGTCACGACGATCACCGGGGCAGGCTGCGCTTCCTTGAAGGGCACGTCGAAGACCGTCAGCCCGTTACAACTGCCGTCCAGTTGGGCGACACTGTTGGAGACCCAGGCCGAGCCGCTGTCAGTCCCCACCACGAACCAGTTATTCAGCGGGTTGATGCCACCGACGGTGAAGCTTTCATTGCGGAAGCCGTAGCCGAGCACGCTGTAGCCGGTGCCGGGGCCGCTGCGCAGGTTGACCGAGCTTACGTTGATGGTCGCGGTGCAGTCGCCGCCTGCGACGGTCTGCGTCGTATCGCTGACGGGCGCTTGCAGCAGGGTGAAGCCGTTCTCGGCGGCAGGCAGATCGCTGATCCCGGCCATGACCGGCTGACTGAAATCTGTCGCCAGCACAGTGAAGTCATACTGACCGCTGTCCAGGAGCATATTCAGACCATCGACATGCCCGTTATAGGAGGCCGCCAGCAGCTTACCCTGCGCATCGACCAGTTGGGTCGTCGCGTTTGCGCCGGGGAAGGTGGCGCGCAGCAGACCGGTTGAATCTGGGATATTGACCGCCACGTGGTCGCCGGGCTGGTTGACATCCAGGGACAGCGAGACCTCCTGGTTGAGGTTCAATTGATTCGACTGGACCAGTTCCGGCATCCCGCTGACGGTGAGTTCGGGCACCGATAGAATCTTGACGTAGGCTTCGGACACACCGGGCAGGCGTTCGACCGTCAGGGTATGCGCGCCAGTGTTGGGGGCGATATTGAGTTCCAGGGCGTGCAGACGGCTGTCTGCCGCGCTGAAGACGGTGGTGCTGCTGTCATCGGTGAGTGTCACCGCCGCCGAGACCAGGTCCAGTTTGACTGTGCCGGTCGTGTCTTGCGGGAGTGTGATGACCACGTCGATAACCGGGGTCGCGTCGTTTAAGACGATCAGGTTATCGTCCTGGGCCAGTGCGGGCAGCCCGGCCAGGACCAACGCTGCCGCAAACGAGAGGAGCAGTAAGGGCTTCATGGGGTTGTCCTTTCATATATATGGTCGATGAAATTCGAAGTGCTCAGTACGGCAGCATCGTGCCGCACAACCAGACCCGCCGCGTTTTCACAGTCGTTCAACCAGTTCAGGCCCGCTTCGCTGCCTTGAAGCAGGACCGCTTTGGCGCAGGCTTCGGCAGTGGGCGCGTGAGGATGGATGATGCTGACGGCGAGCACGTCGTTGCGCACGGGCAGGCCGCTGAGCGGGTCGATGATGTGGTGATAGCGCTGGCCGTCGGCCATGACCCAGCGCCGGTAGTCGATGCCGCTGGTGACGAGGGCCGCATCGCGCAGCCACAGCTCGGTGAGCACCTCGTCGCTTTCCGGGTCGGCGATGTCCACGCGCCAGCCGGGGTCTCCCTCCGGTTCGCCGCGCGCGACGATGTCGCCGCCGATGTTGACCAGGACCGGGCCGTACTGCGCCAGGTCACGGGCGATGTGCTGGGCCGCCCAGCCTTTGGCGATGCCGCCCAGATCGACCGCACTGCCTCGTGGCAGACGGGCCTGACGCTTCTTGCGGCGCAGCTCCAGACCTTCCCAGTCGAGGGCAGGTTGGGGCGGTGCGGCCTGGGCCGGAGTCAGGGCCTCGAAGCTGCGGTCGTAGCCGCTGGCGACCAGGGCCGGGAGGATCAGCGGGTTAAACAGACCCTCCGTCAGGCGGGCGGCCTGCCGGGCTTCCACCAGATTGTCGAAGAGCACATTGCTGACCGATACCCATTCGCCTGTTCTGGCGTTCAGCCGCATCAGTTCGCTGTCAGGCCGGAAGCGTGAGAGCTGATCTTCGAGCTGGTCGAAGCGCTGTGGCATAGCGGTCAGGATCGCGGTGGCGTCGGCGTCGGTTTCCAGCTTGATCTCGACCTCACAGCCCATTGCGCGGAAGCGAGTTCAGGGAGATCATCGGCTGGACCGGCTGAGAGACGGCACAGAATTCGCCGCCCGCTGGATGATAACCGGAGCCGGGGCCTGACTCTGCACGACGACTGGCTCCGGGGCGGCAAGCTGAACCGGGTTGGGGGGTTGAATGTCAGTCACCTGTGTGTCAGCGGACTGCACCGCGCCTGTCTGGCCGGGCCGTCGCAGGATGGTGATGCCGGGTGCGACATGGTCGATCTCAAACGTCGGTGCCTGGGTCAAGGTTGGCACTGCTGCGGATGTCGAAGCTGGTGATTGTGTCATCACCTGCTGGGCGGTCGGGGTAATCAACTGCTCAATTTGCCGGGAATCCAGCATCGCCAGATTTTGTGCGCCTACGAGGGTTGCAATCGTGGTGCTGGTGACGAGTGCTGTCCGAATAAGCATTTTTCTTGCGCGATCTGCGTTCGCCATTATGGGTACTCCGTTGCGTAGTCGTACGGATTTCACGATACGGTAAAGGGCTGATCCTTGCTTAAACAGGCCCTCAACTTATGCTTAAATCGCACTTAAATACGCTGTTTTGTGGGAGTACTTCTTTCCCAAAACATGGCGATCATAGGCCGAAAGTCCCCCTTTCTCTGGCCTTTTTCACGAATTTGTGGAAAGGGCTTTGAGGCTTGTCTGGTACAGGTATGACCTGATGAGCAATCCTTCATATCTATGCAGACCCCCTCCGGCGCTAAAGCGCCACCTCCCCCGAATTCAGGGGAGGATATTGCTTGCGCTGCCGACTCCCGGAATTCGGGGAGGGCTGGGGAGGGGTCACTCTACAGCCGACTTTCTCATTTAGTTAGTCCAGCAAAGTCCAAACGGCGCGGAGATGACGTATCTTGAAACAGTGCGGCGTGCCAGACATTCTGATCCGCGTCTCATCTGACTCTCAGGAAGAGATTCTATGATTTATCTGTTCGACAGCACCACTATCGTTCAGTAACAGCATACCTGCGGCCATGACGGAAACCCCGGCAGACCATTCGAACAGGTGGCAGTTTCGCCTGAAGCGCATCCGCTCACTCTGGCAGCGGGCATTTCCTTTCGTGTCCGGGGCCGTCGGGGCGCTCATCATCCTCACACTCCACAGCCTGATGACGACCCCACCGCCCCAGTTGACCAGCCGCGACGTGGAGCAGTCGATTGCCCAGGCGATGGCCTCGGCCACGCCGCGCCCGGCCCTTTCGGCACAGGTCTACCAGGTCATCCAGCCTTCGCTGGTGTTGATCCAGACGGACGTGATCCCACCGGGGGGCAGCAGCGTGCGCTATGTGCCCGAATCGTCCAGCCGCTTCCACATGGTCCAGGATACTGAAGACAACGTCGCCACCGGCGTGATCGTCAACGACAGCGGGGCTATTCTCACGACCCTGCACGCGGTTGCCTCGGCAGGCACGATTCAAGTCACCTTTGCCGATGGCACGGTCAGCACAGCCCAGATCGTCGGCACGCTGTCGGATAACGACATCGCCGTCTTGCAGGCCGACCTGCTGCCGGAGCAGATCGTCCCGGCGGTGCTGGGCAACCCGAACGCCATGCGCATCGGCGACGAAGCCTATATCGTCGGCAATCCCTTTGGACTCTACAACTCGATGAGCGCCGGGGTGATCTCCGGCTTTGACCGCAGCTACCAACCGCCCTTCAGCAGCGAAAAAATGGACAATCTGATTCAGGTGGACGCCGCCACCAATCCGGGAGCCTCCGGCGGGCCGCTGTTGAACCGCTATGGTCAGGTGATCGGCATCGTGACCATGCTGCTGAACCCGACCGGCGATGATGTCTTCATTGGCATCGGCTTTGCCGTGCCGATCACGATAGCAGGAGGGGCCGCCGGGATGGTGCCCCGCTAAAGGAAGGGAGCGTTGATGAATCCAATTGAAGCCAACACGCCGATGGAGCAGGTGCTCTACGAGGTCAAGAAGGTCATCGTCGGCCAGGATCATCTGCTGGAGCGCCTGATTATCGCCCTGCTGGCGCGCGGCCATATCCTGGTCGAAGGCGTGCCCGGCCTGGCGAAGACAATGGCGATCAAGACGCTGGCATCGGCCATTGGCGGCGAGTTCAAGCGCATCCAGTTCACGCCGGATCTGGTCCCTGCCGATCTGATCGGTACGCGCATGTACAACCAGAAGACCGGCGAGTTCACGACCTCGCTGGGGCCGGTCATGACCAATCTGCTGCTGGCCGACGAGATCAACCGCGCGCCCGCCAAGGTTCAGAGCGCGCTGCTGGAAGTGATGCAGGAGCGGCAGGTCACGATTGGGCACGAGACCTTCAAGGTCCCCAATCCTTTCCTGGTGCTGGCGACTCAGAACCCAATTGAGCGGAAGGCACCTACCCGCTGCCGGAAGCGCAGGTAGACCGCTTCATGCTCAAGGTCGTCGGTCGGCTATCCTACATCGACCGAGGAATTCGTCATCGTCGAGCGCATGACCGGCGCGTTGCAGGCGGTGCAGCGCGTGCTGACTGCCCCGCAGTTGGTCGAACTTCCAGAGCCAGACGGACAAGGTCTACGTCGACCCGGCCCTGATGGAATATGCCGTGCAGATGGTCTCGGCGACACGCCGCCCGCAGGATCACGGCCTGAAAGAACTGAGCGCGCTACATCATGTTCGGGGCCAGCCCGCGTGCTTCGATCAACCTGATCCTGACGGCGCGGGCGCTGGCTTTCGTGCGGGGCCGCAATTACGCCCTGCCGCAGGACGTGCTGGATATGGCCGTCGATGTGATCCAGCACCGTCTGGTGCTGTCTTACGAAGCGCTTTCGGATAACGTCAGCGCTGTCCGATCTGATCAGGAAGATCGTCGCCCGTATCCCTGTTCCTTCGGTGCCTCTGGATGAATATGCCGACAGCCGAGCAAACGCCTGAGCGCATCCTCCAGCGCCTCGACTGGCAGGTGATCCGCCGCCTGGATGGTCTGCTTGCAGGGCGATTATCGCAGCCTGTTCTACGGCTACGGCGTTGACTTTGCTGACCTGCGCGAGTATCAGCCGGAAGACGACATTCCGCTATATCGACTGGAACGTCACGGCGCGCATGGATACACCTTACGTGCGCAAATATACGGAAGACCGGGAGATTACCGCCTGGTTCCTGCTGGACCTCAGCCCTTCGATTGACTTCGGCGGGACGCAGGCGCTCAAGCGCACGGTGCTGATCGACTTCGTGACTACCGTGGCCCGGCTGCTGACCCGGCATGGCAACCGCGTGGGCGCGATCTTCTACGGCAGCCAGATCGACCGGACCATTCCGCCGCGCGGCGGACGGGTTCAGGTGCTGCGGCTGATTAACGATCTGCTCAATCAGCCCAGCCTGGCGCAGGCCCCTTTTACGGATCTGGCCCCGCTGATCGGCGGCGGTCTGCACACCATCAAGCGCCGCGCTCCTGGTCTTTATCGTCTCGGATTTCATCTGCAAATCGGGCTGGGAGCGCCCGCTGTCCCTGCTCAATCAGCGCCATGAAGTGCTGGCCGTGCGCCTGTGGGACCCGCGCGAAGTCGAGATTCCTGACATCGGGCTGGTGATTATGCAGGACGCGGAGACCGGCGAGCAGTTGTACGTCGATACGCACGACCGGCGTTTCCGCAGTCGCTTTGCCGCCGCTGCGCGCGAGCGCGAAGCCGAACTGGCGCAGATCTTCAAACATGCCGGGGTCGCTCAGCTTGCGCTTTCGACCGAAGAAGATCTGGTCCGCGCGATTGTCCGCTTCGCTGCGCTGCGCGAGCGGCAGCGGCGCTCATCCTAGAGCTGCTCATGACTTTTATCTGGCCCCCGATGCTGCTCCTGCTGGCACTCGTTCCGGCGCTGGTCTTCTTGTACCTCTGGCTGCAGCAGCGGCGGCAGCAGATCATCGCCAACTTCAGCAGCAGTATGTTGATCGCGGGCCGCCGGGCGGCGCGGCTTCAATATTCAGCGTCACATCCCCCCGCTGATCTTTCTGATCGCGCTCACGATTCTGATTATCGCGCTGGCTCGGCCCGGAGGCAGTCGTCGGCGTGCCGCGCATCGAGGGCACGGTCATTCTAGCCTTTGATATTTCGGGCAGTATGGCTGCCGATGACCTGGAACCGACCCGGTTGGAAGCGGCTAAAGCAGCCGCGCGCGATTTCGTGGAACGTCAGCCGCCCAGCGTGCGCATCGGTGTGGTGGCCTTCAGCGACAGCGGCCTGGCCGTGCAGCAGCCTTCCTACAATCAGGACGACATTCTGGCTGCCATCCGCCGCCTGAACCCGGCGCGGGGCACTTCACTGGGCAGCGGCATTTTCGTCTCGCTCAGTGAGATTGAGGCCAAGCCCGCCGAGACCAATTACTACAGCAACCTGACGCCGGAACCCACCCTGACGCCGACTCCGGTGCCGGAAGGCTACTATCAGCCGGGCGTGGTCGTGCTGCTGACCGATGGCGAGAACACCGATGCGCCCGACCCGATGGAAATGGCGCAGACCGCCGCCGATCATGGCGTGCGCATCTATACGATTGGCATTGGCAGTCCGCTGGGGACCGTGATGAACATCGACGGTTTTAACGTCTTCACCCAGCTTGACGAAGCGATGCTGCAAACAATTTCTGATATGACCGGCGGCAGCTACTACAATGCCGAAAGCACAGAAGAGTTATTCGACATTTACGACAATCTCGACCGGCAGTTGGTCGTCAGACCTGAACCGATGGAGGTCACGCCGCTGTTCGCGGGCCTGAGCATCCTGACGCTGCTGGTCGGCGGGGCGCTCTCGCTGCTGTGGTTTGGCCGCGTGCCCTGAAAGGAGAACAGCATCCCATGAGTTTACTCTGGCCCGGAATACTGCTTCTCTTAGTGCTGGTTCCCGCCCTGATCGCGGCCTACCTCTGGGGGCTGCGGCGGCGGAAGGTCGCCGTGCGCTATTCCAGCCTGTCGCTGGTGAAGGCGGCCCTGCCGCGTTTCTCGCGCCTGCGCCGTCACTTCCCCTTCGCCTTGTTTCTGGCGTCGATTATCAGCCTGATTATCGCCTTTGGCCGTCCGGTGGCGGTGGTGGCCGTGCCCACCAACCAGACGACGATCATCCTGGCGGTCGATGTCTCCGGCAGCATGTGTTCCGGCGATATTGAACCCAACCGGCTTGTCGCGGCGGAACAGGCAGCCATCTCCTTTATTCAGAGCCAGAAAGCCAGCACGCATATCGGCGTGGTCGCCTTCTCCGGCTTCGCCGAGATCGTTCAGACGCCGACAACTGACCAGCGCGCGCTGGAATCGGCCATCGACAGCCTGCTGACCGGACGCTGGACGGCGATTGGCAGCGCGATTCTGAAGTCCATTGACGCCATTGCCGAGATTGACGAGAACGTCTGGCCGAGCGTTCTGCCGGGGGCCACAGGCGTTCAGCCACCGCCGGTACCTGATGGAGCCTATGCGCCCAGTATCATCGTGCTGCTGACCGATGGGGCGAGCAATGCCGGGCCGCTGCCGCTCGATGCCGCACAGCAGGCGGTGGACCGGGGCGTGCGGGTCTATACCATTGGCTTTGGCACGGCGATGGGGGCGGAATTCGTCGGTTGCAGCCCGCGCTTCCGGGGTAACGAACCCTTCGGCGGGGGCGGACCCGGTTTCGGTGGTGGTGGTGGTGGCGGTCGCGGTGGATTCCGCCGGGGTATTGACGAGGTTACGCTCCAGCAAATCGCCGATATGACCGGCGGCGTCTACTACTCTGCCGAAAGCAGCAGCGAGCTTCAGAACGTCTTCGCCGAACTGCCGACCAACATCATCGTCAAGCACGATGTCACCGAGGTCAGCGTGCTTTTTGCCGCTGTGGGTGCGCTGCTGGCCGCCTGTGCCATTGCACTGTCGCTGCTGTGGCATCCGCTGCCGTAGCGATTCGGACTGTCGGGAAATAAACGGGTGGGTTTCAAACCCTTCTCTACACCCCAAGTGTTTGATTAGGATCAGCCAGTAGCGCAAGCTCGATGTTGTCGGGATAGTAGTACCTGCCTCGTGTGCAATGCGTCTCCTAATCGCTTTTTCCCAGCGTGTGAAAAAGATCCCTGCGCCCTGACCGCGATCAGACCTCGTTCATCAGCGCTTCCTCCGTTCGGTGTCAGTTTTGCCATCGTTTCGCCTGCTGGATCTTCGCACATAAGTCATCAGGATGGTGGTGACACGGGATGCGCATATCAGCCTACATCGAGGTATCTGACGAAACAAGCGAGTATGTTCGTGGTTGAGCAGGCCGCTGCGCAGTCACTGTGATATGACAGTCCTCACCCTTCTTGTGTTATTTTTCACATGCTCATATGACGTTAATTTGTTCAATAATTCACATAGATGAATATTCGAATGCACTTGTAATGAATAAACAGTTGTACGAGGAATTAATTATGCTGCACAACCGGGTCTGCTCGGCTCTGGGCGACCCGAAGCGCCTCATGATCCTCTACATTCTCAGCGGGCGTCCGTACTCGGTGAACGAACTGGCGTCCCAGCTTGATATGCCTCAACCGACGGTCTCGCATCATCTCAAAGTCTTGCGGGATCGTTCGATTGTGAACACGCAGCGTGAAGGCACTACTATCTGCTATTCATTGGCCGACGAGCGCGTGGTTCAGGCTGTCGATTTGCTGCGGGAGGTGCTGCGTGATACGACCCGGCGGCAGGCGGATCTGGCCGCCTTTCGCGCCCTGGATGCGCAGCGTCAGGATGAGGAGCTGCCGCCCGATGAGTCTGAGTGAAAAACCAGTGCCTATCGACGAATTATTGGGGGCTTTGCCCCTAAACCCCCACCAGGACCTCATAAAGGTTGGCGACACAGATTCGGAATTGGGGTGCAGGGGACCTTGTTCCCTGCCGGGGTGTGGGGCAGCGCCCCACCTGCTTACCCGCATTGTCCTGATTTGTTTCCAGTCCAGGCGGGTTCAGACATTGTGAAAACCGGGAAGCTGCGTGCTGCCCGTAGGAGTTCGCTTGATAGTTAGAGAGAGAGTTCAACACCCATGAAGAAGAAATTCATCTTGCTATTGTGTTTGCTTCTGATGATCGCCCCGGTATTTCCGGCGGTGGCGCAGAGCGACGCAGTCCTCAGCCGGCTGAACGTCTACAATCTGACGCTGCCGGAAGGCTACGGTGTCACCAGTGTTGAGGCCGTGGCGGAGCAGATCGCCCAGAATCCGGCGACCCTGCTGCTGGACGTGCGCCAGCCTGAAGAATATGCGGCGGGCCATCTCGCCAATTCCTTCAACGTGCCGATCCGTGAGCTGGGTCAGAATCTGGACCTGCTGCCGGATTTGCACGCCGATATTGTCGTCATCTGCCAGAGCGGCGGACGGGCCACGCTGGCCGCGACCGCGCTAGGTGTGCTCGGCTATGACCACGTCAAGATTCTCAAGGGCGGCTTCGGAGCCTGGGATGCGGCTGAAATGCCCAGCACGACCGATGTTTTCACTGCTGAGGCCAGCAGCGCACCGGAAATCGACGCAGATGTTTTTGAAGCGGTTGATACCTACCTGAGCACGCTGCCGGAAGGCTTCGGCTTTGTGTCCGCGCAGAATCTGGCCGTCGAACTGGCTTCGGATGCGCCGCCCATCGTGATTGATGTGCGCAGCATGAACGAATGGAACGGCGGTTACATCGAGAGCGCCCAGCATATCTGGGTCAACGAGTTCATGGGCAGCCAGGATCAATGGCCTGCCGACAAGGACGCCAACATCGTCATTTACTGCGCCAGCGGTTATCGCGGCAGTATTGCCACCGTCCTGATGAATCTGGCGGGCTATACCCATGTCCGCAACCTGAGTGGTGGTGCAGGGGCCTGGACGGCGGCTGGTTTCCCGCTGGTCGGTGCTGTAGAGGCTGAGGAATCCGCCTTCGATCTGAATGCTTACCTGACCAGCTACGTCAGTGAGCTGCCGGGCAGCTTCAACGCCGTGCGCGTCGATGATCTGGCTGCTGAGCTGGCGTCCGATACGCCCCCGATGCTGGTGGACGTGCGGACCACTGGCGAATATGCTGACGGTTTCATTGCGGGTGCGGTCAATATCCCCTTACAGGAACTGACCCAGCACCTGGATCTGCTGCCTGACCTGGAGGCCAACATCGTGGTCTACTGCGGCAGCGGCCATCGTTCCGCTATCGCCATGACCTCACTCAACCTGCTGGGCTACAAGAACGTCCGCAGTCTGATAGGCGGCTTTGGCGCATGGAAAACTGCCGAGCAGCCGGTCTCGAACGAGGTGCCTGAGATGGTTATGGGCAGTGCTCCCAGCATTGAACCGGCAGTCTTCGACGTGGTCAACAACTTCGTGACCTCGATCCCGGCGGGCTACTACACCGTCAAGGCGATTGATCTTCAGGTCGAACTGACACAGGATACGCCTGCGCCGGTCGTGATCGACGTGCGTACCGACAGCGAATGGCAGCAGGGCTACATCGATGGCAGTCTGCACATGAACCTGAGCGATTTCATGGTCGATGAGCCGCAGTGGCCGACCGACAAAACGACCCCCATCGTTATCTACGATAACCCGACCCATCGCAGCACCATGGCAATGACGCTGATGCGGCTGCTGGGTTACGACAACGTTCGCGTCCTGGCCGGTGGCACCACCGCCTGGACCAGCAACCAGCTACCCCTGGTCACACAGTAAGACTTTTCCCACATCGCTCGCCCCTGCCGGTGAACCCACTGGCAGGGGTGTTTTTTTGTGGACCCCTTGTTGCCCCAGCTCTGACTGCTATTCCACAATCACCCGGGTTCCCACATTGCAAAAGAAAAAGCGATCCCCCAGTATCTGGGCCAGACGAGCGGCGACCTGTTGGCCGGTACAATGCGAGACCCCAATGTGATCAATGTCGTAGCCTTGCAGCGCTTCGATGGTCTGATCAACCTGCTCGTTGCTCACTGGGCCGAGATGCGTGCCGCCGATGATGGTGTGAAAGTGTGATTGCTTTGTTTTGTCGATAATGTGATCGAGAATATTAATCACACCGGAATGTGAGCAGCCGAGGATCACAAACAGACCCGCATCAGTATCGATGACGACCGTTTGATCGTCCAGGATCGGGTCTAAGACCAGTTGGCCGTCCGCATCACGATGGTACAGCACGGTGTCCCCCGTCTCATAGGAGGTGCGCCGAGGAACCTCGCCCGTCATATACAGGCCGTCGGCCACAGCGCGCCACTCGCGGCTGAGATCGAAGCGTGCCCCGGCGGCCTCCAGGACCGGTTGGGTAAACGGCATCCCAATGTGTCTGGGCCTCTGGCCTTCATGCAGCGCCCAACTGTCTTTGAAAAGGTCAGGATGCGCGTATACATTGATCTGTTCCTGACCCCCCGGCCCACAGATGAGTTGAAGGGCATCCAGCAGTCCGCTGGTATGGTCGTAGTGATGATGACTGATGAGGATCGCCTCAGCCTCGGCCAGGTTGACACCTAAAGTGGCGGCGTTGCGCAGCAGTCCTTTGCCCTGCCCGGTATCGAACAGGAACTTGCCCGCCGGGGTTTCAATCCAAACTGACCAGCCATGTTCGGCCACGCAGGACAGCCCATAGACGGCATTCTCACATAAAACAGTTGCCTTGACTGCCATAACATTTCTTCCTATCTCCACTGGAATTCTGCCGACCTCAATTCAGAAACACCCGGACCTGATCGTCCTCACTGATCTCGACGCGCAGGGAGCGCAGCGTCTGCCGGGCCGGGCCGCGCTGCAACGCGCCATCCGGGGCGAAACGCGAGCCGTGACAGGGGCAGACAAAGCCGCCGGGACCCTCCTCGACCGTGCAGCCGAGATGCGGACAGGTCAGGCTGAGCGCGCTGAATCCGGCCTCGTCATGGATCAACAGGGCCGGGACATCCGGCAGCAGGGTGCGCGAGCCAAGCGGATAATCCTCCGCAGCGCCCAGGTCGAATTCGGTCTGCGGCGGTGGTTCGTCGGAATAGCTCAAAAAGCGCAGCAGACCGCCCAGGCCCAGCAAGCCGCTGGCCGCCAGCAGGGCACGGATTGTCAGGCTGAGAAAGTCGCGGCGCGGCAGGTCGTTCATCGCTGCACCGAATGGCATTCATGACAGTAGCGCGAGGCCTGTTCGTCAGGTTTCTGCTGGCACTGCGTCCCCATGACCGGGTTAAACGTGAATTCCTGGCCGGTCGCCTTGCCGACCATCGAGTAGGTCCCATCTGGCTCGACGCGCGTATTCCACAGCGGCTCGCCCTGCTCGGTCATGAGGATCGTATCGCCCACCTTGAGTTCCGTGACCGGGTTGAGGAAGCTCATGCGCAGCGCCAGATCGTCCTCGCTGGTGATGGTATGCGTCAGCGGCAGGTCGGTCAGCGTGCCGTGACAGGTCTTACACTGAACGTATTGAATCTCCGCCTGATTGGAGTGTATGTCGCCGTCGCCCATCGCCTCCTCGCGCGTGTGACAGTCGATGCAGTCCAGCGTGTACTCGCACTGCGTAAACTGGGCAATCGGCTGGTAATAATCGTGCAGACGATCCTGCGGCATGTCATCGCGCTCGACGAAGCTCATCGTCCGCAGGTCATAATTGCCCCGGTTGTGGCAGGTGTTGCACTGTGTATAGGGGATGGCGGTCGTCAGGCGGTGGACCTGACCTTCGGGGAAGCTCTCCACATCCGGCGTGTGACAGGCGGCGCAGCCGGTCAGGCGGTCGAAGGCCGCGCCGGGTGGGGCGTCCGCGCTGAGATGGCAGTTGAGGCAGTTTTCGGCGAACTGATGCACGGCGGGATTGGTCGTGTCGGTCGGGTCGAAGGCGTCCAGCGCGGCCAGGCCGGTGGTCGTGGCGATGTAGTCGTCGCGGACGGCGAAAATGCCCTGCCGGGCGCTGAGATCGGGTTGCGCGCCGAAGCTGTAGCGGATATTGGCAATCGCCCCGGCGTAGGTGGCCTGCACGCTGGTCATGACGCGCTGGATGTGATTGCGTTCGTCTTCGGCACTGCCACTGTGACAGTCGGTCCCGCCGCAGGATTCGTTCTACGACGGTCAGGGCCGAAGGGTTATCACCGCCGCGCATCGTGCTGTGCGCCAGGTCGGCATCCAGCGCCAGCGCTTCGCCGCCGTGACAGACTACACAGCCGAAGGTCTCGACCGGGTGCGAGGGGCTGATCTGCGGCAGGTCGGCATGACAGGTGACGCAGTACTCTGTCTGGCCGGTCAGCGACGGGGTCAGCCCGACCGGCTGCTGACGGTGCGATTCGCTCCACCAGACCAGCAGTCCGGCAGCCAGCAGCAGCCCGGCGGCCAGCAGTATCCTGCGGCGTGAAGTCGTCATCAGGGTAGCAGCGCCAGCAGCGTGAGCAGCAGGATCAGGATCGCGGCAGCGGCCACGATGCGCCGGGCGAGGCGGTTGGAGGGTGGGAACCAGCGGCCCAGGTCCTCGGCGGCGGGCTGCGGGAAGACGTAAGGGATCAGCGCCAGCAGGGCCAGGACGGCCAGCGGGATCAGCACGCCCCACAAGAAGGGATCGCCCCATTTGAGCATCTGCTGCACCCAGAGGAAGAACCAGGGAGCCGCCGAATCGCTGGCATTGGCGCTCACTTCGGTGATGGGCGCGGCAATCGGAGCGGCAGCGAAACCGGCCAGCAGAACCAGCGCTGCGCCGGTCAGCAGCATCGCCAGCACTTCGCGCCGCACCAGTTCATAGCGCGTGATGCGTTCAGAATCGGGCCGCATCAGCGGGGGCGGCACGGCGATCCCACCGTCACGGCGTACCTTGAAGATGTGCCAGACGGTCAGGACCACCAGCGGCAGCGCCAGCCCAAAGATATGCCAGGCGTAGAAGCGGGTCAGGGTGGCCGGGCCAGCTTGTACGCCGCCGGTCAGGATGCGGTAGAGCGCGTCGCCCACGCCCGGAATGGTCTTGACGAGGTTGGTGCCGACCACCAGCGCCCATTGAATCCCCTGATCCCAGCGCAGCACGTAGCCGGTGAAGTTGAGCAGGGCCGCCGCCACCAGCAGCGCCAGCCCCAGCAGGTAGTTGAAGCGGCGCGGCGGGAGGTAAGCGCCGGTGAAGACCACGCGGACCAGATGCACCGCCATGACCAGCATCAGCAGTTGTGCCGCCCAGAAATGCAGGTTGCGGATCCAGCCCGCCCAGCGGGACGTGGTAGCTGATCGTCTGGATGCGACAGCGCGGCCTGTTCCGGCGTCGGGACGTAGTAGAACATCTCCAGCGTCCGGTGATGACCAGTACCAGCAGCAGGAAGATGGCGGTCCCGCCTGCGCCCAGCGTATAGCGCCAGCGCGCCTGCTGGGCCGGGATGGTGGGCGGGTGCAGATGATGGAAGAAGTTTGGACGTGTCATGACCGGATTTCATATCGAGCGACGTGAGAGCCGTAAGGCGAGGGATTCAAACCCTCCCCTACACACAGATAAACGGGTGCTTCAATTGTGGCTCAATCTGCGCCGCTGTGCATCTGTTCCAGACGCTGAGGTTCGGCTGCCGGGAGCTTGTAATCGACCGTCTCTTCGTAGACCGGGAAGTAACGGGCGACCAGACTGTAGACGATGACGATGCCAGCCACCACACCCAGCAGGATCGCAATCTCCATCCAGTGCGGGCTGTAGGTCTCGCCGTTGACGGGTTTCATGGCGAACCAGGTCACGTCGAAGCGGTTGAGGATAACGCCTGCCGATAATCAGCAGCGCGCCAAAGAGCGAGGCCGCCCGGCTGAAGCGCACCTGTTTGAGCGCGAACAGGATGATCGGGATCACCGCCCCGACGATGATTTCGAGCCAGAACAGGGTGCTGTAGAGGCCGCCCTCGAAGGGCAGGTCCAGTTCGTTGGTAATCAATCAGCTCGCCGAACTTGAGCACCAGATAGAAGCCCAGAATCCAGGGCAGGAACCAGCCTAACTGCGCGATGACCTTCGTCTTGAGGCTGCGGCCAAACATCCAGTAGCTGATCGTTGCCCCGGCGATGACCAGCGAGATCCCGGCGGCGAAGGAGCTGATGAGGAAGAAGACCGGCAGCAGCATCGAGTACCACAGCGGGTGCAGGCGCGGCGACATGATGACGAACATCGTGCCCAGCGAACACTGGTGCATGGTCGACAGCGTCACCCCGGCGATCACAATCGGGATGGTGTACTTCTTGATGATCGGCAGGAACCTGCGCCAGCGCGACTTTTCCAGCAGCACCGGGCTGAGTTCGTAGAACAGGATGGTCGAGTAGGCCGCGATACACCAGCTCACTTCCAGCAGCGCTGAACTGAGATTCGGGTGCAGGAAGACGTTGTAGAAACGGTCCCAGCGCCCCAGGTCGAACAGCAGGATGACCAGCACGGAACTGTAGCCCAGCAGGCCCGCCAACACCGTCGGGCGGACGGCGGCGTGCAGGTTCTCGAACTGCAGGACGTAGACCAGCGCGGCCAGGGTGAAGGCCCCGCCGGAGAGCGCCACTGTCGCCAGATCGAAGCTGATCCAGATGCCCCAGGGGAAGGCTTTGCTCAGGTTGGTGGTCGGGTCCCAGGCCGACGATACAAACGATACAGGCCCACGCTCAGGCCAAAGAGCATGATCGACCGCCAGTACATAGATGTATTGCGGCAGGGTGCGTAATTCGATAAACAGTTTGCGCATGATTATTCGTTCCTCTCCGGCAGCGAGCCGTTTTCAGCCGCTCCGGCTCTCGGCTTCCTCTTCGCTTCTTCTTTTTGATGCTTGATCGTCAGGTAAGCACCCGACAGACCGACCAGCATGGCCCCGGCTACCAGCGGCGTGCCCTCCGTGACCAGCCGGTTGGAGAAGGCCGGGGAGGTCGTGCCCGCAATCGGGAAGCCAAGCTCCTCAAAGGGAACCGGCGAGATATACAGGGTCGCGGTGCCGCCGTTTTCGGTTTCGCCGTAGACGTGATCGACGTATTTGCCGGGATTCTCGTTGATGAGCCGGTGTGCTTCGTCCAGCATCGTTTCATAGGAACCGAAGCGGATCGCCCCGGTCGGGCAGGTCTGCGCACAGGCGGGCTGCTGGCCTTCAGCCAGACGCGACGTACACATATCGCACTTGACCACCAGCGGCAGCGGCTCGTCCCATTCGTAGTTGGGTACACCAAAGGGGCAGGCGTACATGCAGTAGCGGCAGCCGATGCAGATGTCGCGGTCATAGGTGACGATGCCATCCTCAGTGCGCTGGAGCGCGCCGACCGTGCAGGCCGAGACGCAGGAGGGATCAATGCAGTGCATACAGTGGTATGGTGCGGTGTAGCGCTGAAGGTCCGGGAAGGTCCCGGTGACGCCGGTCTCTTTGATCCAGATGCGCGTGCTGTCCATCGGGACCTCGTTCTCGACGCTGCACGCGACCATACAGGTGCGGCAGTCGATGCACAGCGAGGCGTCAATCAAGAAGCCGTAACGGGGGATAATTGTGTCTTCTGCCACGAGTTTAAGCCTTTCTTACCGTTACGAAGGTCTGGCTGAGCGCCTGACTGCCGCTGGCCGGATCGGTATAGGTCACATGCAGTGCCGAGTCGCTTGCGCCGATGCCGTAGGCGGTGGTCAACCCTTTAGAGAGATGGCCGTAGCCGGGCGTCAGGTAGACGCAGTCAGGCCGGATGCCAGGGGTCGGCAGCAGGCGGATATGTGCCTGCCCGACGGGGCTGCTGACCTCCACCCAATCGCCATCTTCGAGGCCGCGCTCGGCGGCGACGGCGGCGTTGATCCACAGGCGGGGTTCGTCGGCATATTTGTGCAGCAGTTGATTGTTCTGCGAAGCGAACTGAGTCGCCTGCGCCACCTTGCCAGTGAGCAGGTAGAACTGGCCCTGCGGCGGCTCCGGTGGGGCGTCCCAGGCCGGGACCCCGGCAAAGCCGACCCGGTCCAGCGTTTCGGAGAACAATTCGATCTTGCCGCTGGGGGTGTTCCAGGCGTAGGCCGGTTCCTCTTCTTCCGCAGCGGGAAGCAGGGCGTAGCCGGTCGCCCGAACCTCTTCCAGCGTCACGCCCAGTGGGGCCAACTGCTGGCGGACATAGTCTTCCTCGTCTTCGTACTGGAAGAAGTCGCCCAGGCCCAGGCGTTCGGCTAACTGTTTGTAAATCCACAGCGCTGATTTCGCGTTGCCCTGCGGCTCAATCACCGGCTGGCGCAGGTAGGCCTTATCGCCCACCGGCATGCAGCGGGTCATAGCGTTCCAGATAGGAGGCTTCCGGCAGGACCACGTCGGAGAACCAGGCCGTGTCGTTCAGGAAAATATCGACGGTGGCGATGAAGTCCATCTTCTCGAAGGCCTCCAGCGTCTTTCCACGATCCGGCAGCGACATGATCGGGTTCTGCCGGGAGATAAACCAGCCGTGCGCCTGATAGGGTTGGCCGCTGACGATGTTGTCACGCAGCTCCTGGAAGACGCCCAGCTTGAGCGGCACCACCGGGTATTTCGACGGGCACCATATCCAGACGGGCTGCCGAGACACGCGGGTAGGGCGGCTGCGGCGGTTTGCCCAGCGCGCCACTGCCTTCCCCGGCGGCGGCCTTCATGGTGACGTTCCAGTTGCCGACCAGCGCGTTCAGGATGCTGATCGCCCGCTGCGTCTGGAAGGAATTGACGAAGTTGGAGGTGCGCCAGCCGTTATGAGCCAGGGCGTGCGGTGCGGCAGCGGCGAATTCGCGCGCGATGCGACGGATCGTATCCGCCTCGAATCTCGGTGAGGGGGGCGGCCCATTCGGGCGTATACTGCGCCACTTCCTGCGCCAGATCGTCGAGGCCGGTGGTGTACTGATTGACGAAATCGGCGTTGTAGAGCTTCTCGCCGACGATGACGTTCAGCAGCGCCAGATGGAAGGCGAGATCGGTGCCGGGTTTGATCGGCAGCCATTCAGTCGCTTTGGCGGCGGTCTTGGTGAAGCGCGGGTCCAGGTAGACCACGTGCGTGCCGCGCGCAATCGCATGGCTGAGCGCGCCGGTCTCCGAGGTCGAGATGGCTTCCATCAGGTTGCGCCCGGTCAGGATGACGTATTGCAGGCTCTCGTCGTAGATGCGCTCCGGTTCTTCCATGCCGTAGGTCATCAGGTTGGCGACGATCATGGCGTTGAAGCACAGGCTGCGCTGAGTGCCGTAGTTGGGTGAGCCGAAACCGTAGAGCAGGTTTTCGAACTGCACCTGGCTCAGGTTATGGGTGGAGGAGAAGACCATCGCCTCCGGCCCGTAGGTGTCTTTGATGGACTGCATCTTGCTGGCGGTGAGGTCCAGCGCCTCGTCCCAGGTGGCTTCGCGGAATTTGCCCTCGCCGCGATTGCCCACACGGATCAGCGGGTTCAGCACGCGGTCAGGGTCATAGGTGTTCATCAGGCCGGATTGGCCGCGCACACACAGGTGCCCCTTCGAATGCGGATGATCGGGGTTGCCGTCCAGCTTGACGACACGCCCGTCACGTACTTTGGCGATCAGGCCGCAGCGCCAGACGCACATCTCGCACATGCTGGGCACATAGCCGTTGCCGCTGGCGTTGACCAGCCCGGCATCGAAGGCTGCCCGTGCGACGGCTGGCGGCAGCATCTGCCCAACGGCCAGCGCGCCTGCCGAGACCGCGCTCACTTTCAGAAAATTACGTCGGGAAAGCTTATGAGTCATGATATTCAGTCCCGCTGCTTACGATGCAGGCCGGCCCGGTCAATCAGGTAGAACAGGAAGACCGACAGGAGTGCAAAGAAGGCGACGGTCAAGAAGGGGCTGAGGTTCCACAGATCGGGGATAACGACGCTGCCTTCATTGGCGATGGCCGAAATGGCCGGGAAGATGGCCGGGTAAGCCAGGCCGTAGAGCATCGCGCCCACCAGAAAGCCCAGCAGGCCGGGAATCAGGTAATCCAGCTTGCCCTCGCCCGCACCCGCCGCGCAGGTGCCCGGACAGTAGCCGCTGAGCGCCATGCCGACGCCGAAGATCAGGCCGCCGACCACGTTGCCCACAATGTAGGTGGCCGGGACGCTGGGGAAAGTCACCAGGCCCAGGCCGCGCAGCAGATACAGGCCGCTCATCGAGACCACCAGGGCGGTCATCATGAATTTGAGGACGGCCAGGTCGGTCAGCCGGAAGACGTTGACGATTTTGTGGTACTTGGTCAGCCCGGCCTTGTTTAGAGCAAAGCCGAAGAAAATGCCCAGCACCAGCGCCGTGATATACGTTGACATCGTTAGTATCTCCTGCGATAGATCAGCATGGCGGTGAGAATGCCGGAGGCGAACATCGACGCGATGAACAGAAAGGCCGACGGGGCGAGGAGCATCCCGCCGGAGATGGCGAGGCCGCTGGTGCAGCCGCCCGCGATCCCGGCAGCGAATTCCAGGATGATGGCCCCGACAAAAGCCAGGACCCAGCGCTTCCAGACCTGCGGCCCGAAGATGCGCTTCCACTGTTCGTCGCTGTTGGCCGAGTCTTTCTTGCCCCATTTGAGGGTGCCGCTGGTGGCCGCGCCGACCATGCCGCCGAAGAAGAGACCGACCAGCAGGACGACGCTCCAGGTGATCTCCGGGGGCATGATGAAGTCGAAGTACATGTTGTTAAACTGCGTCGGGGCGATGGCCGTGCCGACAATTCCGGCCAGGTTCTCGAAGCCACCGGACGCGCCCAGCAGGTTATTGCTGATCCAGACAGCCAGCACGCCGACGATGCCCAGCAGGATCCCGGCCACGTACGGCGACCATTCGTCCCGGCGAATGTAGCGAATAATGGCGTTCATTGTGCGTGCTCCTCGGTGTCTTCATCAGACACCACCGTGTCGATAAGGTTCAGGACCTGATCCGCCTTCTGTGGGTTGGCGAGAATTCGCCGCAGTGCCCGGCGGGTGTTGATTTTCAGCGCCGCCAGCACCGGCAGCATCTCGACCACGTCTGCCGGATACTCGCCCTCGACCGGACGGGTCTCGCCCAGCGTCGTGTTGAGCCGGATTTCGTTGACGATGACAAAGCCACCGCCGCCCAGCACCAGCAGACCGATCAGCCCGGCCAGCGCGACGTTGCCCCAGTTGACCGGACGCTGCCCCAGCACGATCTCGTTGTAGCGCTGGGTGTAATCGACCATACTGGCGTCATCCACGACCAGTTCCTGGCTGCTGAAGCTGGTGTTTGTGCTGCTTGTGGTTTGGGACTCGTCGTTGGACACCGGCACAGCGGTGGGTTCCACTGAAGCGCTGCTGTCGCCGCCGGACCCCCAGAAATCATCACTGGAGGGCGCGCTGGTGGGGGTAGCCGCGTCGGACCCGGCACTGTTCAGGTCAATGCCCAGCGCGACCGCATAGACTTCTGCGCGTTCGTTCAGGTCCGTTGCGTGGCACATCTGGCAGGAGGCTTGTATGTCCGAAAGCGGGGGCACCATGCCGGTGTGCGCTTCGGTCTCGTCCGTCGCCTGCTGGTTGCCCGCATGGCAGATATAACAAAAATCGCCAAAGGCGTGGGATTCGTGCCAGCTCGTGCCGTCGTTATTGACCGGGTTCTGGCCCTGGACTTCATGGCAGTTTTTGCAGGAAGACGCTTGCGTGCCACACTGCGCTGCGACCGGTTGGCCGATCAGCGCGACGAGCAGCAGGGTCAGCGCACTGAAAAACAGGGGAAAAGAGAATTTTCTAAGCTGCATTCATGCCTCCTCGGAGGAAGTTAAGACGGCTCATTATCGGCCCGGTCCATCAAACTGGCGCGGTGCGCGATGCGATCATGCAGTACCGAGCGCAGCAGGTCGAGGGCCTGGATCAGTCGCTGATCGGCCAGACGATATTGAATACTGGTGCCCTGACGGGTGGCAATGACCAGGCCGCGATCCCGCAGGACCTTGAGGTGGCGCGACGTGGCCGATTGCGAGATGTTCAGTTCGCTGGCGAGTTCGCCGACGTTGAGCGGTTGCTCGTCCAGCGTATACAGCATCAAAATGCGTGTGGGGTCGGCAAATGCGGAACAGAGATCCGCTTCCATCCGCGATATTTCTTGAGCCAGTGATTGCGAGATCATCTGTTTACCCTTCCCGACGGGATCAGCGCTTTGTAACTTTATGCGCATAAGCGCATATAACAATCTAAGTTTATTCTTCGATAAAAAGGGCAGGCAGTGTGTCGCGTCATGGTCAATCCGTGAAATTTGTCACGAGTTAGTGAAATATGTCACGAATTGTGATGCCCGGAGGGCGACTGGCTATAATGAGGAGATGGAGACGTCAATGAATGTGAGTGTGGCCGTGCTGGTCGGCGGCAAGTCAAGGCGCATGGGCCAGGAGAAGGGTCTGGTGTCGCTGAAGGGCAGGCCGATGATCGCGCATACGTTGGACCGGGTGCAGCGCCTGGGCCTGCCGGTGATGCTTATCAGCCGCCAGCCGGAACTGTATGCACAGTTTGGCCTGCCGGTCTATGCCGATGTCCTGTCGCAGCGCGGCTCGCTGATCGGCCTGCACAGCGCGCTGGTTCACAGCCCGACGATCTATACCCTGTGTGTGGCCTGTGATATGCCGCTGCTGAACGTGGATCTGCTGCGCCATCTGATCGCCCTGCGGCCCGATCAGGATGTGGTCGTGCCCCGGCTGGCGGACCGAGCGGAACCGCTGCACGCGCTGTATCATCGGGACTGTCTGCCTGCGATGGAGGCGCAAATCGCCCAGGGCGACATGCAAATCTCGCGCCTGTACGCCGGTCTGCGGGTGCGCTACGTCGAGGAGGCGGAGATTCGCCGCTTCGACCCCGACCTGCATTCCTTCACTAACGCCAATACCCCGGAAGAACTGGCAGCCCTTGAAGCGCTGCTTTAGGCCCACAATCTGTTGTGCCCAGAGTCATGGATGCTGAACTTCAAACAGATTATTTGAGAAGCGGGATCAGGAGTGTAGATGAATTCCCAGGCTTATCGTATCTAGATGACAATCAGACGGCAGCATTCGATGGCATAGTTAGGTCATGGTCGATATGCTCGCCAATGGCGCGGTGCTGCCAGATTACCTTCTTGAGTCTGATTAGCTCAAAACTTTAGACGGAGCGATGGGTTGGCCTTCAGGTTGATAGTAAGCCTCGCTCAGGCAGGCGTGGCAGACCGGCTCGCCATTCACCATCACTTCGCGTTCATTGAGGATTTCCTCGCCGCAGCGGGCGCAGTTGACGCGCACACCAGGACGGCTGAGCAGGGCCTCCATCGAGAGGCTGAGCTGCACCGGCTGCCAGACCAGCAACTCGTCGTTGGGCAGATATTGATAGGCCGAAAGCTGGGCGTGCCAGCGGCTGCGGGCTTCCGGCTCGACCTCGCGGGCGCGCTGCCGGGCCTCAGTATGCACGTGGACGCGGAAGGCCTGGCTGGTTTTCGTGTCGATAAAGGTCGCGGCAACCTTGCCGTAATCCATCAGGCGCAGGGTGCGGTGGCCCAGCCAGCAGCCGGTCGCTGTCGCCACGCCATCGGCAAAGCAGCCGTCCGTCTCCAGGAAGGTGTACAGACGTTTGTTCGTCTGCGGCAGATCGAGCGCCAGCAAGTCTGCGGCCAGCATCCCCATGCGGACACCCAGCACCTGCCGGGGGCAGAGATGGTCGTGCAGGGCGGCTGAGCGATCAAGGAGTTGGTCTATGGTTTGCAGCATCATCGTGTCATTCCTGAGCGGCTGTAATTCAACTATGCTTGATTGTAGGCACAGGAATCCGGCGGGGATAAGTG
The DNA here is from genome assembly GCA_963772595.1 of uncultured Chloroflexia bacterium. Classification (GTDB taxonomy): domain Bacteria; phylum Chloroflexota; class Anaerolineae; order Aggregatilineales; family Phototrophicaceae; genus CAVYXZ01. Next base: position 124,917 of record CAVYXZ010000012.1, read on the forward strand.
ACGATCAGCCGCATTTCACGGTAATAAAAAGCTGTGACAGTGGGCGAAAGCCGGGCTGTCACAGCCTTTGTGCTTGCTCAAACGTGGTGTTTATTTAGGGTCGAAGGGTTTGGTGTCGTGGAAGTTCGACATGTAGCTAATCTTGCCGCCTTTGAACTCGAAGTAGTTCATCACTTCGCATTCAATGTCCATACCGTCGGCATTGGTGTTCGACAGATGCGAGACGACCCCGGCCTGATCGCCGCAGACGACGATGTGCTTGGGGGTGTTGGTGAATTTGGGGAAGGCGGCCTTCATCCCGGCCATGATCTCGCGCAGCGCGGGCAGGCCTTCGATGTGCCCGGCCAACTGCTCGTCCATCACCATGTCGTCAGCGAAGAGATCGCACCAGGCGTCCCAGTCGTTGAGGTTGGCGAGCTTATAATAGGTATCGACAATTTCCTTATTGCTCATCGTGATCTCTTTCCTTTAGCTTCTTAATCGCGCAAAAGAATCGGAACCGGCGGTTAAAGCTCAGCAGAACCCGGCTTTGGATCGAGCTTATCGACCACGTAGGAGACGACGACCGGCAGACCGCTGCTGGGCGAGCGCTTGACGATCCAGGTCTGGTAGGCATCCATCATCAGGCGCTTGCTGTTGCGATCCGGCGGATTCCAGACACTGGCTTCCCAGTAGACGATCAGCTTGATGTCGGCTTGTGAGCCATCCGAACTGATGTCGATATTGAGTTCTTGCATCGTATGCACTTCGTCGAAGAAGACACGGATGACACGCTGGTACCAGCTTTCGAAATCGGCCTGGCTGGTCAGTGTGGCTTCAGGAAAGACCATGCGGAGTTCGCCGTCCGACACCATCGGCAGAATTTCAACCATTGGGGCATGGACGTCGAGCTTTTTATACCATTCGAGTACCATGTCACGGACTTCGCTTTCAGCAAGGGCTGTAGTCATATGCATTTCTCCAACTGTAATCAGGACTGAGTGAGATGGACGAAGCATTATTAACCATACTCTATTCTCGGATCGCGTCAAATGCCTGTACCATAACTTATGGTAATACAGACTTGGATTTATAGTCATACAGACTTGTAAAGGAAATGCCGGACCCTTAAGCCAGAGATTCAATTATCCTGCGTTATCCTGTATAGTACAAGCAGGCACAACCTTAACACATTGATATTTTCGTATAAGGAGACCGCGAATGACCAAGCGTATCTTAACGATCATTTCCGAGTGGGGCTATTGGGGTGAAGAGCTTGTTGGCCCCCTGGACGTGATAGACGAGAAGGGATACGAAGTGACCTTCGCAACGCCGACCGGTGAAAAACCGCGCGCGCTGCCCCCCAGCATGGAAGTCGGTTTTTACGATCCGCCGCTGCACAAGGTGGTGACGGACGAGTATTATGCGAAGGCAACCAAGGAACTCGACGAATCCGACCGGTTGGCGAACCCGATCAGCCTCGAAGAATGGGTTACGATTCGCCCCTACTTCAATTCGCCGGATTTCGGCCACGCGCTGGAAGCTTATTACAACAAACGCGATGAACTCTGGAAAGAACTGGAACAGTACGACGCGCTGCTGATGCCGGGCGGCAGTGGCCCAATGGTGGATGTCGTCAACAATCTGCGCGTACATGACATCATTCTGGGCTTCCTGGCGCAGAACAAGCCGATTATCTGCATCTGCTATGCGGTGACGGCGCTGGCCTTCGCCCGCGACTTCACCGAGCGCAAGAGCATCATCTGGGGCAAACACGTAACCGGCCACGCCGTTGAGTACGACTGGCAGGACGGCACCGGCTTCATTAAATCCAACCTGAACTATAAGACTCCCTTCTACCCGCTGGAATACATCCTGCGTGATGCCACCGGGCCGGATGGACAGTATCATGGCGGCGTGGGCCACACTATTTCGACGATCCTCGACTATCCCTTCCTGACCGGGCGCTCGACCCAGGATTCGCGGCTCTGCGGTGAACTGATGGTGGAAATGCTGGAGAATGGTCTCACGCGCTTTGGGCTGGTAATTTTTTGTCCGAGCAGAGAAGGGTGATCTAGATGACAGAGAAACAGGGCCGGCACGCAATCATTGAACAGCTCCTGGCGGATGACATCCGGTTTATGTTCGGCAATCCAGGGACAGTTGAGCAGGGTTTCCTCGATGTCGTCGGGGAATATTCGGGCCTCCGTTATATTCTCGCCATGCAAGAGAGTATCGCCGTCGGCATGGCCGATGGCTACGCGCGGCTGACGAAGAAACCGACCGTCGTGCAGTTGCATTCCGGCGTCGGGCTGGGCAACGGTATCGGCATGTTGTATCAGGCCTATCGCGGTCATGCGCCGCTGGTGGTCATCGCCGGTGATGCAGGCACCCGCTATGACGCGATGGATTCGCAGATGGCGGCGGACCTGGTGGCGATGGCACGGCCTGTCACTAAATGGTCGGCACGGGTGACCGAACCGGCGTCGCTGCTGCGAATGCTGCGGCGGGCGATTAAGATCGCGGCGACCCCGCCGATGGGGCCGGTCTTCCTGAACCTGCCTGCCGACATCCTCGATGCGCCGGTGCAGGAACCGATTGTGCCGACGTCCTTCCCCAGCACCTACGTCAGGCCGCACCCGGACGACATCGCGGAAGCGGCGCGAATGCTGGCCGGGGCACAGCACCCGATCATCATCATGGGCGATGGCATCGCCTACGCCGGGGCACAGGCTGAACTGGTCCGTCTGGCGGAGATGCTGGCCGCGCCTGTCTGGGGTGCCGATAACTCCGAAGTCAACATGCCTGCCTCGCACCCGCTCTACAACGGCAGTCTGGGACACATGTTCGGCGCTAACAGCAGCCGCGTGACGCGCGAGGCCGACGCCATTCTGATCGTGGGCACCTACGTGTTCCCCGAAGTCTTCCCCTATCTGGATGAGAGCGAGGTCTTCCAGCCGGGCGTTAAGCGTATCCATATCGATCTCAATGCTTACGAAATCGCCAAGAACTTCCCGATTGAACTCGGCATCGTGGCTGATCCCAAGCTCTCGCTGGCCGATCTGGCCGACGCCCTGGAGAGTATGCTCAGCGCCGGGGCACGTCAGACTGCCAGCCAGCATCTGGCGGAGATGCGCGATGCCAAAATCGCCGCCCGCCAGCAGCAGGTGGAGGCAGACGAGGATGTGCGCGACGAAGTCCCGCTGCAAACCTCGCGCTTCATGTCGGAACTGGCGAAATATGTCCCGGACGATGTGATTATCTTTGACGAGGCGCTGACCAGCTCGCCGCCGCTCACCCGTTACATGCCTCCCGACCGGCCCAACAGCTTTTTCCAGACGCGCGGCGGGTCGTTGGGTGTGGGTATTCCGGGGGCGCTGGGCCTGAAGCTGGCCGCGCCGGATAAAACGGTCATCGGCTTCACCGGCGACGGCGGCAGTATGTACACCATTCAAGCCTTGTGGACGGCAGCGCACGAGAACATCGGCGCGAAGTTCGTCATCTGCAATAACCAGAGCTACATGCTGCTCAAACTCAACATCATGCAGTATTGGCGCTCGATGGGTCTGAGTTCCGGCGCTTTCCCAGAATCTTTCGATCTGGAAAACCCGGTGGTCAACTTCGCCCAACTGGCTGAGTTGATGGGCGTGCCAGGACTTTGTGTGGATCACCCGGACCAGGTCGGCGACGCAGTGCAGCAGATGATGGAGACGGACGGCCCCTTCCTGGTGGATATGGTCGTCTCCAGCCAACTGCCTGATCCAAGCAGCGGGAAGTAAAGCTGCAATAATGTGATTGATGGGGCAGGTGTGCGTCCTGCCCCTGCAAAAATCAGAGGGGTTTGACGGCCCCGATTTCAGAAAGGAAACGCGAGGCCATGGCATTTCACCATTTTGCGCTGAATTGTAAAGATCCGATTGTGACGGAGAAGTTCTACAGCCAGCACTTCGGCTTCAAGCGGGCCAGGGTGATCCCGCTGGGCGAAGGCAAGCAGATCACCTTTCTCAAGGCGGACGGCACCTATATCGAGCTGTTCTCCGCCGAGGGCGAGTCCCCGGTGGGGACCGTCGAAAACGATGGCCCGGCCTTCCCTGGCATTCGCCACGTGGCCTTCATGGTGGACGATGTCGATGCCAAGCTGGCAGCGATGGGCGACGCGGCGGTGATTACGCTCGGCCCGTTGTCCTTTGACGATTTTATCCCCGGCTGGCGCACCGTCTGGGTCAAGGACCCGGATGGCAATATCGTCGAAATCAGCCAGGGCTTCGCCGACGAGGCCGCACCGCCGCCGCTGGCTTAAGGTCCCGTAAGGTTATTCTGGTTTACAATGCCTGTAGCGCTATTGAATTGGAGAGAAGTACATGTCACTCGCGGGTAAGAAAGTCGGCATCCTCCTGGAGAGCGATTTCTATGAGGAAGAGATTTTCTACTATAAACATCGCTTTCCCGAAGAAGGGATCGAACTGCATTTTCTCACCCGGCTCTGGGGTCAGCCTTATCTGACTTTCAAGGGTCACGAGTATCATACCCCCATCGAATGCCACGAGAGCTTCGAGGACATGAGCGACGAGACCCTGCGCAGCTTCGACGCCATCATCGTGCCCTCGGCGATGGTTTCGGACCGGCTGCGCTACACCGACGACGTGAGCAAAGTCTCCCCGGCGGTCGAGTTTATCCAGCGCGCTTTCGCTGAACCGGATATTATTAAGGGCATTATCTGCCATGGCATGTGGCTTGTTTCGCCAGTGCCGGAACTGGTGCGGGGCCGCAAAGTCGTCTGCCACAACAATCTCTACGGCGACGTGAAGAACATGGGTGCGATCTATACCGATCAGGATGTGGTCGTCGATGGCGACCTGGTGACGGGGCGCACGGGCGGTCACTGCCACCTGTTTGCCCGTAAGATCATCGACTTGCTCTACGAGAAAGCGGAAGGCCGGTAAGCCGGGCCTGTTCTTCCGAGAACCATTTGCGCCATTTAATCAAGTTCATCAAGTGAGGGTGCTGTGAACAAGACCGATTTCACTTTTTCCGATACCATCGCGGGCTACGTCACCAGCTTCGACAGCGAGCAGGACAGCTATGTGGTGAAGACCAGCGGTGGTGAGGAATTCACGATCCAGCTTAAAGACAACACCTACGCCCAGCTTACTCGTAACCTGGGAGACCCTGGCAGGACTGCACCGGCCAGATGCGCCAGATGCTGGCGCCGGGACGCTATGTCTATACCTATGGCATTTTCTACCCGGAGAACAACGACATCCATTTGAAGCCCAGTTCCTGATTTTCGCCGGGCGTAAAGTCGGCGAATTCTTCCCGGAGCGCCAGGACTGGTGGGTCAAGCAGATCTCGTCGATTGCCGATTTTTATCTGCGCTCGCAGTTCGGCACCGTGCCCATTGATTACAAGAATTACCGCACGACGATCCAACTGACCGGTGAAAAGGAAGCCGATAACTATCGCCAGGAGACCGACACGATCTCGCGGCTGGTCTACGGCTTTGCCTCGGCTTACTTGCTGACCGGCGACGACCGTTATCTCGAAGGCGCGGAAAAAGGGACCGAATACCTGCGCGAACACATGCGCTTCTACGACATGGACGAGAACATCGTCTACTGGTATCACGGCATCGACGTGCATGGCAACCGTGAGGATAAGGTCTTCTCGTCGGAATTCGGCGACGACTACGACGCCATCCCGGCTTACGAGCAGATTTATGCCCTGGCCGGGCCGATCCAGACCTACCGTATCACGGGCGACCCGCGCATCTTGAGCGATGCCGAACTGACGGTGGACCTCTTCGACCGCTTCTACCTGGACCGTGAGAAGGGCGGCTATTTCTCGCATCTGGACCCGATCACGCTGGATCCGCGCAGCGAGACGCTGGGCGCGAACCAGGGCAAGAAGAATTGGAACTCGGTGGGCGATCACGCCCCGGCCTATCTGATTAACCTGTATCTGGCGACCGGTGAAGAGCGGTATGCCCGGATGCTGGAATACACCTTCGACACGATTGCCGAGCACTTCCCGGATTACGAGAACAGCCCCTTCGTGCAGGAGAAATTCTTTGAGGATTGGTCCCATGACAGCACGCACATGTGGCAGCAGAATCGCGGCGTGATCGGTCACAACCTCAAGATCGCCTGGAATCTGATGCGCATGTACGGCCTGTCGCCCAAGGCGGAATATGAGGCCCTGGCGCGCAAGATCGCCGAGGTCATGCCCGCGATTGGTGGCGATCAGCAGCGCGGCGGCTGGTACGACGTGATGGAGCGCGTGACCCAGCCGGGCCAGAAATGGCACCGCTTCGCCTTCCATGATCGCAAAGCCTGGTGGCAGCAGGAGCAGGGCATCCTGGCTTATCTGATCCTGCATGGTGTGCTAAAAGACGAAGAGTACCTGCGTCTGGCGCGCGAGTCGAGCTTCGTTCTACAACGCCTTCTTCCTGGATCACGACGACGGCGCGGTCTATTTCAACGTGCTTGCCAACGGCATCCCCTACCTGATGGGGACCGAGCGCTTCAAAGGCAGCCATTCGATGAGCGGCTATCACTCCACCGAGCTGTGCTATCTCTCGCAGACCTATCTCAACCTGCTAATTACCGGCCAGCCGCTGGACCTGCACTTCAAGCCTTATCCCGATGGCTTCAAGAATCGCATCCTGCGCGTCGCGCCCGACATCCTGCCGAAAGGCTCGATCAAGATCGAATCAGTCGAGATTGATGGCGCGCCCTACAGCAACTTTGTCGCCAATAACCTGACTGTTCGGCTGCCGGATACGGATAAGCAGCTCAAAGTGAAGGTTCGCGTTGCGCCTGTCGAAGCGTGATGCCGCCGCCTTATAAATGAGGAACCGCTATGGAAGTCAATACATATACGCAGGGTGATGTGACCATTCTGGAAGTGATCGGTGACGTGGATGGAAGTACCGCGCCGACCTTGCAGGAACATGTGCTGGCGGTGGCCCAACCGGGTGTTCGCTTGCTGATGAATGTGGAGCAGATCAACTATATGTCCAGCGCCGGGCTGCGTATTATGCTGCTGCTGTACCGCCGGATTTCCGGCGGGATCGGCAAAGTCGTGCTGGTCGGCCTGTCGGAACCCATCCGCGACACGATGACGGCAACTGGCTTTCTCAAGTACTTTACCACCGCCGAGACGATGGAAGACGGCCTGCTAGCATTGGACTGAAAACATGGATCGTATTGATATTTACCCCACCCACAGCTACGAAGGTTACGATTTACGCGCCGGACAGGTCTATCCGTTTGGTGCGACCATCGTGCCGGGGGGGATCAATTTTTCAATCTTTTCCCGGCACGCCACGTCCTGCACGCTGGTGCTGTTTGAAAAAGGCGCGCCGCAGCCGATGGTGGAAATCCCCTTCTTCGAGGAGTTCCGCATCGGCAATGTCTATGCCATGACCGTCTTCGGGTTGAATACCGAAAACCTGGAATATGGTTTTCGTATGGATGGACCGTTCGCGCCCGACCAGGGCCACCGCTTCGACTCCAGCAAGATCCTGATGGATCCCTACGCCAAGATGATTGGCGGACGCGACATCTGGGGCGAGCAGCCCGATTGGGATGACTGCTACTGGCACCGGGCGCAGCCTGTGCTCAATGACTTCGATTGGGAGACGGATACCCCGCTGGAGATCCCGACCGAGGACCTCATTATCTATGAGGCCCACGTGCGCAGCTTCACGCGGCATCCCTCGTCGGGCGTGCGGGCACCGGGCACCTTTGACGGCCTGCGCGAGAAAATCCCCTATCTGAAGGCGCTGGGCATCAACTGTATCGAACTGATGCCGATCTACGAATTCGACGAGTTCGAGAACAGCCGCGTCAACCCGGAAACCGGCGAACTGCTGATGAACTACTGGGGCTACAGCACGGTCGGCTTCTACGCGCCCAAGGCGGGCTATGCGGCGACCGGCAAGTACGGGATGCAGGTGGACGAGTTCAAGAACCTGGTCAAGGAACTGCACGCCAACGGCATCGAGGTCATGCTGGACGTGGTCTTTAACCACACGGCAGAAGGCAACGAGCGCGGGCCCGTACATCTCCTTCCGGGGCATCGACAACAAGACCTACTATATGCTGACGCCCTGAAGGCTATTATTACAACTTCAGTGGGACCGGCAACACGCTCAACTGCAATAACCCGGTGGTCCGCAACATGGTGCTGGACTGCCTGCGCTACTGGGGCGCGGAGTACCATATCGACGGCTTCCGCTTCGATCTGGCCGCTATCCTGGGCCGCGATCAGAACGGCGCGCCGCTGGCGAACCCGCCGCTGCTGGAGCAACTGGCCTATGATCCGATTCTGGGCAAGGTCAAGCTGGTGGCGGAAGCCTGGGACGCGGGTGGGCTGTATCAGGTCGGCTCCTTCCCGGCGTATGGTCGCTGGGCCGAATGGAACGGGAAATACCGCGATGCGGTGCGCCAGTTCATCAAGGGCGACGCGGGGCTGGTGGATGAGATGTCCATGTGCATCCAGGGATCGCCGGATATGTATTCGACGCGCGGGCCGACGGCCAGCATCAACTTTATCACCTGTCACGATGGCTTCACGCTGTGGGATCTCGTGTCCTACAACGACAAGCATAACGAGGCCAACGGCGAATTCAATAACGACGGCGCGAACGATAACAACAGTTGGAACTCCGGCTGGGAGGGCGAGACGGACGATCCCGGCATTAACGCCCTGCGCGAACGTCAGATGAAGAATGCCCTGACCATCCTCATGACCAGCGTCGGCGTGCCGATGATTTTGATGGGCGATGAGGTCGGGCGCACGCAGTACGGCAACAACAACACCTACTGCCACGACAACGAGTTGAACTGGCTCGATTGGAACCTGGTCGAAGAGCGCACCGGGCTGCTGAACTTCTTCCAGCAGATGATTGCTTTCCGCAATGCGCACCCGGTCCTGCGCAGCGCCTATCACATGAGTCACCAGGATTATGTCGGCAGCGGCTTCCCCGATTTTAGCTGGCACGGCACCGAAGCCTGGCAGCCAGATTGGTCGGCGTCCAGCCGGACGATGGCCTACATGTACGGCGGTGAGCACGCCAAAGGCGGCACAATGCAGGATGACCACGTTTACGTCGCCCTTAACGCCCACTGGGATGCCGTCTGGTTCCATCCGCCGCAGCTGCCGGAGGGTCTACAGTGGCACGTGGCGGTCAATACCGGCATGGCTTCGCCCGAAGACATCTGGCCGGTGGGCAGCGAATCCCCTCCTGGTGGACCAGACAGCAATCATGCTGGGATCGCGCTCGGCGGTGGTGCTGGTCGGGAAATGAGCCGGGCGCGTCATAGGCGCAGGCAAGGTCCGGTTAAGTATTGTCATACAGGTGTCACGCAACGGTCGCGTGCCCATATCAGAGAATAGAGGAGAAAACACATGGCTCTCGATGCAACAATCGCAGTGGAAAACGGTATTGCCAAGATCACGCTGGTGGGCGAACTGGATGCCAGCGTCGCCAATGCTTTCCGCGAGAAAATTGAAGAAGCGGCGGCCCAGGACGCCAAAAGCGTCGTGCTGATGCTCCAGGATCTGGAATACATGTCCAGCGCCGGGCTGCGCGTGCTGGTCTTTGCCAAGCAGAAGATGGGCGCAGACGTGAACATCTATATGGTCGGCGCACAGCCGCAGATTCTGGAACCGGTGCGGCAGTCGGGCTTCCATCACAGCGTCGTCCTGATGGACAGCTATGACGCGGCGCAAATCGAGGGCCAATAAGCGGTCTGAAGCACGTGAAATCTGAGCCGATACACCTTGCATAAGCCTTATGCCAGGTCTGGACTCATTACTGTGAATATATCGCTTGAGAATATAGATCAGGATCTATTATGCCCAATCCTAGAATAGCGCCCCTGCGGCTGTCAGGGGACATCGAGCAGTTAGGCGATACACTCAGCACCCTGCGGAAGTACGTTGCCGAGGCAGCGGTGCAGGCCGGGTTGGAGACGCAGTTTGTCAATCGTTTGAAGCTGGCCGTCGATGAAGTCGCCGCCAACATCGTCATGTACGGCTACGGCGATGTGCCGGAACCGGGGGTGATCGACGTCACGACAGTGATTGACGACGAGCGCCTGACGATTACGCTGGAAGATTCGGGCACGCCGTATGATCCGACTCAGCGTGAAGTGCCGACTGACCTGGAAAGCCCGCTGGAAACCCGCGAGATGGGTGGGCTGGGGGTTTATCTCGCCATTCACAATGTGGACGAGTTCAACTATCGCACGGTCAACAAGCGGAATATCAATCAGTTCATCATGAAACGTCCCCGAATTGAGGGGCAGAGGTCAAGCGTTATGGAAGCAGTTCACCCCACGCGGTTTCTCGTTGTGGATGATCACGTCGAAAATCGAGATGCCCTGGTGGCCTATCTCGAACAGCAGGGCGGCAGTGTACTGGTCGCGGGCGACGGAGAAACCGCCCTGGAACTCCTCCACGCGGAGGATATCGATATGGTGCTGTTGAGCCTGAACATCCCCAAGTTGGATGGGCATCAGGTGCTGGAGCGTGTCAAAACCGATTCGCACCTGAGCCACATCCCGGTCATCGTCGTTTCGGCCCAGAGTTCGCCAGACAGCATCGTCCGTGCGGTCCGGTTGGGTGCGGACGATTACGTGCGCGAACCCCTGAGCTTCCCGGCTCTGGCGGCGCGTATTGAGGTCAGTCTGGAAAAGGCCCGCCTGCGCGAAGAGCAAACGGAACACTTGCAGGAGATCGAACGGGTCGCCGACCTGATGGAGCGCGTGATCCTGCCGATGGGTGTGGCGCTGTCTACGGAGACGGATTTTGATCATCTGGCGGAGCGCATTCTGCTGGAAGCGAAAAATATCTGCAATGCCGACGCGGGCACGCTGTATCTGCGTACGGACGATGACCATCTCCGTTTCGCCATCGTTCGCACCCAGTCGCTGGGCATCGCCCTGGGCGGCACCAGCGGCAACCCTATCGCCTTCCCGACGATCCCGCTGTATAACGACGACGGCGAACCCAACCAGCATAACGTCGCCAGCCACGTCGCCCTGAGCGGTCATTCGATCAACATCCCGGATGTCTACACCGTCGAAGGCTTCGATTTCTCGGCGGCCAAAGCTTTCGACAAGCAGAACAACTACCGTTCGGTTTCCAGCCTGACGGTGCCGCTCAAGGATAATAAGGGGAGCGTCATCGGCGTGATGCAGCTTCTGAACGCGCTGGACGAGTACGGCAACATCGTCCCCTTCAACGAATACAACCGCCTGATCGTCGAGTTGCTGGCTTCGCAGGCGGCGGTGGTGCTGAACAATCACCTGCTTATCCAGCGCCAGCAGATGTTGAACAAAATCGAGAACGACATCCAGATCGCGCGGACGATCCAGACCAATTTCCTGCCCAACACGATGCCGCCGGTGCCGGGCTGGGAGGTTTATGCTTGTTTCCATCCGGCCCGTGAAGTAGCGGGTGATTTCTACGACGTGTTCATGATGGACGACGGCAAGAAGCTGGCCTTCTTGATCGCCGATGTCTGCGATAAAGGCGTGGGCGCGGCGCTGTTCATGGCGCTCGCTCGCAGCCTTCTGCGCGCCTTCTCGATGCAGACGGTCAAGCGCATGGAGACCGGCAGGCTGACGCCGATCATGCTGAACCAGATGTTGCAGACATCGGGCAGCGGCGCGGGGCTGCTCAGGACTGCCGTCGGCAATACCAACGACTACATCACGCGGCATCATCTCGAACTGAACATGTTCGCCACGCTGTTCTTCGCGGTGTTGGATCCTGAGACGGGCAAGATGGTCTACATCAACGGTGGTCACTGCCCGCCCATGATTATCAGCTCCACCTGCCAGGTGAAAGAGCGTCTGGAACCGACAGGCGCGGCAGTCGGCATGTTTGCCGAGTCGGAATTCGAGGTCGGACACGCCCAGCTTGAGCATGGCGATATTCTGCTCCTCTTCACCGATGGCATCACCGATGCGCGTGACCCGGACGGCGCTTTCTTCGGCGAGGCGGGTGTTGTCAACCTGCTCATGCCCCCGGCGGCTTCGGCGAAGGATCTGGTGGATCGCATCGACATGGCGCTGCACAATCACATCGGCGACGCGGTGCAGTTCGACGACATCACCATGCTGTCGGTTTCGAGAGAGTAATACCACTGGTTTGCGTCCCCCGGAATTTGCGTTATCCTGAAAAACAGCGGTCTATCAAACATGAGGAACCCAGGAGAGCCTTCTCCTGGTCCTCTTCTCCGTGTGTTCGAACGATCTGCCTGAAAACGTAACAGGAGGGAGTACTTATGCCCGATGAGCAGCCCCAGGCCGAGCGTTATCGTGCGCGCCGTAAGCGGCTGGCCGAGCAGCTAGGCGGTGGTGTCGCGCTGATTCATTCGTCCGGCGCAGCCCCGGATCCCGCGCTTGAGGATATGAACCTGTTTTACCTGACCGGTCTGAAGGATCGCAGCGCCTACCTGCTGCTGGCTCCTCAGGGCCTGTATGGTGGAGCGCGTCGAAACTCATGGCGGGCCGGAATTGATGCGCGGACGCCGTGTCCATGAGATTCTCTTTCTGGAAGCGCCCAATCCGCAGGCTGCGTTCATGGAGGGCGTAAGCGTTGTGCCGGAGGCGATTCGCGCCGCAACGGGTGTGGACCGGGTCTATCCACTGTCGCAGATGAATCAGCACCTGGAACGTGCCCTGATGACGACCGATACCCTGTGGTTGAATACGCCGCGCACGCCCCGTTTGGACGATCTGCTGGCCCCGGATCTGAGCCGCATCAAGGCGATCCGCGAGCGCTTCTACTGGATTCAGTTGAAGAATCTCGCGCCGCTGATTCACCAGATGCGTTTCGTCAAAGACGACTACGAGATCGCTGCGCTGCGGGGGGCCTTTGTCATCCAGACCGCGATCTTCGAGAAGATGATGCGCAGCCTCAAGCCGGGCACGAACGAGCGCATGGGGCAGGCTATTTTCGATAACGAAATCCAGATCAGGCCGGATCACGTCACGCACGGGACCGAGACGGTCATCGTCGCTGCCGGGAAGCACGCCGCTATCCCGCATTATCACGACAACAACCAGGACATCAAGGATGGCGAACTGGTCCTGATTGACGCGGGGGTGGCCGTCAACGGCTACTCGGCAGACATCACCCGTACCTTCCCGGCCAATGGGCGTTTCAACCGCCGTCACCGCGAACTCTACAGCATTGTGCTGGAAGCGGAGCAGGCCGCCATTGCCACCCTGAAACCCGGCTCGACCATGCTCAAGGCGCACCAGGCGGTCTATGAGGTCTTCGCCAAACATAATCTGGTGCGATACAGTTACGGCAACTGCGGGCACCCGGTCGGCCTCAATATTCACGATGCCAACGGACGCTACCCGGATGACCGCGAACAGCGTTTCGAGCCGGGAGTCGTCGTCGTGATCGAACCCTTCCTGATGATGCCGGATGAAGGCATAGGCATCCGCATCGAAGACGGTGTACTGATTACCGACACCGGGGCCGAACTGCTGAGCGGGCCTGCCAGGGAGATCGACGCTGTCGAGGCGCTCTGCCTGGGCCGCTGAAACACCGTACAAGCTCTTACTTTATATTGCTTCCTAAAAAGGAGAATTCCTATCATGCGGCACCCTGCACCGACCCCCGGTAACACGGAGTGGTTTATTCATGACCGTTTCGGGATGTTTATTCACTGGGGTCTGTATGCGCTGCCCGCCCGCCACGAGTGGGTGCGCAACCGCGAAGAGATCCCGATTGAAGCAATATGACGTTTATTTCCAGCACTTCAACCCCAGCCGCTACGACCCGGACCTGTGGGCACAGCGCGCGCTGGATGCCGGGATGAAATACGTCGTGCTGACCTCCAAGCATCACGAAGGCTTCTGCCTGTGGGACAGCGCCTACACCGATTACAAAGTCACCAACACGCCCTACGGCAAGGACCTGATCGCGCCTTATGTCGAGGCTTTCCGCAGCCGGGGCCTGAAAGTGGGCTTCTACTATTCGCTGCTGGACTGGCACCACCCGGATTACATCATCGACCGGCGGCACGCGCTGCGCAATCACCCGGACAAGGACAAGCTCAACGCAGGCCGCAATATGGCAAACTACCAGCAGTACATGAAGGATCAGGTGCGCGAACTGCTGAGCAATTACGGCAAGATCGACGTCATCTGGTACGATTTCTCCTTCCCTGGCGAGGACGGCAAGGATCACAACGACTGGGACAGCGAGAATCTGCTGGCGCTCACCCGCGAACTTCAGCCGGAGATCATCGTCAACAACCGCCTGGATTTGCCGGTCGGCCAGGGCGATTTCTACACGCCGGAACAGGTCCAGCCGCGCGAGTGGTTCAAGGTGGACGGCGAGCCGGTCATCTGGGAGACCTGCCAGACCTTCAGCGGCTCCTGGGGCTACTACCGCGACGAGCAGACCTGGAAAGATGCGGGCCAGTTAATCCGTATGCTGGTCAACAGCGTCTCCTGCGGCGGCAATCTGCTGATGAACGTGGGGCCGACGGCGATGGGCGAATTTGACTACCGCGCGGTGGATGCGCTGGACGTGTATGGCGAGTGGATGGCGGCCAACAGCGAGTCGATCTATGGCTGCACGCAGAGCGAATACGCCGCGCCGCAGGACTGCCGCCTGACGCAGAACGCGGACAATGTCTACGTGCATATCTTCGCCTATCCCTTCCGCTTCCTGCACATCGACGGTCTGGGCGATAAGGTGGCTTATGCCAGCTTCCTGCACGACGGCAGCGAGGTGCGGATTCACTCGATGCCTGCCGATGCGGCGAAGAACACGCTGACTCTGGAACTGCCGGTGGTCCAACCGCCTTACGAAGTGCCGGTGATTAAGCTGTATTTCAAATAGCGTCTTCGAGAGGGGCGGCCCGCTGTGGTCGCCCTCCGGTGGAAGCACACAGGTGCTTCCCTTACGATTGCGTCGTGATTGCGGGCCTGTGTCAATTGGACTCACTTAGTCCGGTGAAAATCGGCTATGATGAACGGGCGTCGCAAACGCTGAGAATCCTCCCATGAGAGCAGCCTACATTCTGTTCACCGCGCTGTTTAGCGTCTACATCGGCCAGTCGATTCTGGCCCCGGTGCTGCCACCACTGGTGCGCGAGCTGGGCCTGAGCGAACTCCAGGGCGGCCTCATCATGACTTTTTCGTCGCTGATGTGGGTCATTTTCAGCCCCTTCTGGGGCCGCCGCAGTGAGGTCTGGGGGCGCAAACCGGTCTTCATGCTGGCGCTGCTGGGGTACACGCTGGGGGTCGGCGTCTTCGGGGGCGTGATGCAGATTAGCCTGAACGGCCTGATCGCCTCCTCGCTGCTGGTCTGGCTGCTGCTGATCGCCTCGCGCATGATTGTCGGCACGCTGTACTCCGGCTCGCTGCCCTCGGCACAGGCTTACGTGGCCGATACGACCGTCGGCGAGGAGCGCACCAACGCCCTGGGAGTCATCTCGGCGGCCAGCGGTTTAGGCACCATCTTCGGGCCTGCGCTGGGGTCGGCGGTGATCGGCCTGGGGCTGGTCGCGCCGATTTTCCTCTCGGCTCTGATGCCGCTGGTCGGAGTGATCGTGGTCTGGCTGCTGCTGCCCTCAATTGAACCGGTCGTCAAAAAAGGTCATAAACCGGTCAGCATCAGCCCCTTTGAGAGCCGTGTCTGGCCGATCCTGGTGGTGGGCGTTTCGGTCACGACGATCCTTTCCGTCGTGCAGTTTACGGTCGCCTTCCTGTTCCAAGACCGCTTGCAGCTTGACAGTGCCGCCACTGCGCAGACGGTCGGGCTGGCCCTGGTGGCGAGCGGGGTCGCCGCGCTCGTGGCCCAACTGGGCCTGGTCCGCCTCTTCGGCAAAACGCCCTTCACGCTGCTGATCCTGGCGCTGCCGCTGCTCATCGCCAGCGCGGTCCTGCTGGTCATCGGCACTTCGCTGCCGGTGCTCATCCTGGCGCTGATCCTGTATGGCTTCGGCAGTGGGCTGGGCATGACCGGCTACCGCAGCGCGATTACCTTCGCGGTGGCTGCCCATGAGCAGGGGGCCGCCGCAGGGCTGTCGAGTTCGGTGGGCGGGATGGGCTTCATCCTGGGGCCGATGCTGGGCACCGGCTTGTACGGGCTGAACCCCACCTATCCTTACGTCTTTGCGGTGGCGGTGCTGCTGCTGGGCCTGACAGTGCTGCTGGCTCATCCGGCCACGCGGATCGTGCAGCCAGCGGCCTGACGAGATTTCTTCATCTGGCCCGCAGCTATCCGGGTGATATGATGAGGACAAGGGGCGGATCAGGAGGAAATGACGTCTATGGCTGTGAGCACGACTCAAAAAATGCGCGCGCTGCCCTGGAGCCTGGCCGGGGGCGCTGCCAATACGGTGTTTGCCCAGTTCACTTTCTTCGGGCCGGTGTTTGTCCTCTTCCTGAACGAACTGAAGATCAGCAGTGTTCAGATCGGTTTCTTGCTGTCGCTGCTGCCTTTTATGGGACTGGTGGCACTGTTTGTGGCCCCGACAGTGGCGCGCTTCGGCTTTAAGCGTACTTACCTGATCTTTTATACTGCCCGCAAATTTATTACGGCCCTGCTGCTGGTCGTGCCCTGGGTCACGCTTCAGTTCGGCCCGGAGGCCACGCTGACTTTTGTGGCCCTGATCGTGATTGGCTTCGGCCTCTGCAAAGCGATTGCCGAGACCGGCTACTTTCCCTGGGTGCAGGAGTTCATTCCCGGTTCGATTCGTGGTAAATACACGGCGACCAGCAACGTCTTCTCCAGCCTGGCAGCCGTCGTGGCGGTGGCTATCGCCAGCTATGTGCTGAGCTTGCCCGGCGGCCTGGAACGCTACCAACTGCTGTTCGCGGTGGCGGTCGTCTTTGGTCTGCTGATGGTCTGGCTGTACAGCCACGTACCGGGCGGCGCGCCGGTGGACCGGGCGACCACGCGGCCTACAACTTACCGGGACCTGCTGCGCACGGCCAGGGATAGCAACTTGCTCTACTATCTGGCGGGCATCGCCCTGATTACCTTCGGCACCGGGCCGCTGTACTCTTTCCTGCCGCTGTTCATGGACGGGCAGATCGGCCTCACCGAAAGCCAGATCGTGCTGCTCTCGACGGCCACGTTGATCGGCGGGCTGGTGCTCTCGAATCTGCTGGGCTGGTCGGCGGATCGCTACGGCAGCAAACCGGTGATGCTGACCGGTGTGGTCATGCTGGGCATTCTGCCGCTGGGCTGGCTGTTGATGCCGCGTGCCAGCAGTGCCAGCCTGATCGCCGCGCTGGCGATTGCCTTCGCGCAGGGTATCGCCTCCACGGCCTGGATGGTCGGCTCCGGGCGGCTGCTTTTCGTCAGCATCGTGCCGGATGACCGGAAAAGCGAATACATGGCCGTTTATTATGCCGCGATTGGCCTGATGGGCGGGGTGAGTCAGCTCATCGGCGGCGGTCTGCTGGATGCCTTCAGTGGCATCTCCGGCCAGTTTCTCTTTATTTCGCTGGACCCCTTCACGCCGCTGATGATCGCCGGTATTGTGCTGCCGCTGCTCAGCCTGCTGGTGTTTCGGCGGGTGCGCCCGGACAGCGACGTGTCCATCGGCGAGTACGCCGGGATGTTCACGCATGGCAACCCGATCTATGCGCTGGAGAACATGGTGCGTTTCTATCGGGCGCGCGACGAACGCTCGATGGTCGTGATGACCGAACGCCTGGGCCTGACTCACAGCCCGCTGACGGTGGACGAACTGCTGGAAGCCCTGACGGATCCGCGTTTTAACGTGCGCTATGAGGCGATCATCTCCATTGCCCGGATGCCGCCGCAGCCGCGCCTGACAAAGGCTCTGACCGACGTGCTGGAAGGCACCGAACTCTCGCTCAGCAACGTGACGGCCTGGGCACTGGGGCGCATCGGCGATTCCAGCGCGATCCCGGCGCTGCGCTCCGGCCTGGATTCAAACTACCGTTCCGTGCAGGCGCACTGTGCCCGCGCGCTTGGGCACTCTGAAAGATCACGGGAGCGCGGAACTGCTGTACGAACGCTTACAGCGTGAAGAGGACAAAGGCTTGCAGATGGCCTACGCGGCGGCCCTGGGGATGCTCCAGGCGAAGGAGTCGATTGACACGCTGCATCTGCTGCTGCTGCACACCGGCAACGAGGGCGCGCGCATGGAAGTGGCGCTCTCGCTGGCGCGGATGATCGGGCAGGAGAACCAGTTCGTCAGCCTGCTGCGGCAGGTCCGCGCGGACCCCGGCACGGCGGCGGCGAAGGTGCTCTTGCAACTGCGGCAGCGCCTGGCTCGCTCACTGCCTTCAGATGCGCTGAGCCTGCTGAACGAGTCTTCGGATGCCTTCTCCTACGATGATCTGGCAGCGGGCAGCAGCCAACTGGCCGCCCTCATTCGTGCCTTACCGCCAGAGGGCTACGGGGACAGCCCGGCCCTTCAGATCTTGCAGCTTTGCGCGGATGACCTGGATACCTACGGTGCGCAGCGGACCGAAATGCTGGTATTGGTGCTGCACACGCTCTCGGTTGGGCTGCGGCGCTAAGAAGTGCTCTTTTAACCCTCTTGACAAGACCCCTAACTGAAACTATAATGGTTACAGTTATGAGGGAAATATGAGTAAGAGTTCTCGATTTGCAGTCGCCGTTCATATTTTGACCCTGCTGGCGCGGGAAGGGGATAGCTTCGTCTCCTCTGAATCCATCGCCCACAGTGTCAACACCAACGCCGTGATTATCCGGCGCATTCTGGGACGGCTGCGCAAGGCGGGGTTGGTTCGGGTTCAGGAAGGCAGCAGCGGGGGTTCGACGTTGGCCCGTGACGCGCAGCAGATCAGCCTGCTGGACGTTCACCGGGCGGTCGAGGACGCGGATCTCTTCGCGCTGCATCCCAATCGTCCGAACCAGAACTGTACGGTGGGACGCGGGATCATCGGCGCGCTGGAGACGGTGATGGACGACGCACAGGCGCGGATGGAGCGCGCATTCGCCGAGGTGAGCATCGCGGATATGTTGGCGACGGTGGGCGCTCAGGCGGATGAGGCATAAGTCGTTTTTTTCGCTCGAACTGTAACATCTATCGTTCCAGTTGGAATGGATGAGAAACACGAGGATAATCATGGACGAGACAATGGCACGTATTCATAAGTTGGCAAACGAACGCCTGGATATTTATCGGCTTGCCGGGCAGCAGAAAATGACGCCGCAGCTTCAGACCCGGCTCCAAACACTCAACGCGGAACTGCCCACCCTATGGGACCAGTATCGCCGGGAATTCGCCGCCGAGCGCTGGGGCAACCGGAGCTACCGGGACGCCGAACTGAAGCGCGCCGCCTGATCTGGCGCAGATTTATCAGTATCCAAAATTCGCGATGCAATGGTGGACCACGCGCGGCAAGTTTGCCAGCCAAAAACGACCTACAGCCGTCCAACTCCTGCATCGTTGTGCCTATGCCTGGAAACAGCAAGTGATCCATGTCTGGGATCGCGGTTTCGCCAATGGCCCCTGGTTAGGGCAGGCTTTTCGTTTTCAAGTGCGTTTTGTCGTCCGCTGGAAGACCCAACAAAAGCTGGTGGATGCCCAAGGCAAGCGCAATGCCTGGAAGATTACACGCGGTAAGCGCAGTCTGGATCACCGGCTGATCTGGGACAACGGCCATCATTGTTGGCGCAAAACGGGCATTATTTATGCCCCTGTCACCCATCCTGACTATCCCAAGCAACCGCTGTTTCTGGTCGTTTCGCGCCCCGGCAAAGGGCGAAAACCCTGGTATTTATTGACCAACGAGGCTATCCAGTCTGTGGAGGATGCCTGGCGTATTGTCTTTGCTTACGCCCGCCGTTGGCAGGTGGAAATCACCTACCGCTACGCCAAAACCGAACTGGCGATGGAAAGCTCACGCCTGTGGTCATGGCAAAATCGCCTCAAACTCATGATGATGGTCGCTTTGGTTTACGCTTTCTTACTCTCCCTGCTCCATTTCATGCCTTGAGGCGTTGCGTCACGCCCTGCTTAGCCACTGGTGTCACCGAACAGGAAAGCGGTACCGTGATTTCACGATACCGCTTTATCGTCTTCGTTCCGCAATTTCTCGCCTCTGGTTGAGCCATCCCCCCGATCTCACCCTTCAGTGGCAATCTCCGGGATGACTCATTTTCATTGCATTTTCCCCTGTTGTCCAGTTACTGCGCCAGCGGTTGGCCGGTATCGGCGGCTTCGATCACGCGCAGGACCGCGTCGGCGACCTGCTGCGGCTGGTCGATGTGAATGTCATGGCTGCTATCGACGATAACCTGCTGACTGTTGGTAGATAGGGCGACGAGCTTCTGCTGCACTGCGTCCCAGTCCTCCCGCATATCCAGCCCCTGCGTGGAAGTCAGGACGATGATGGGCAGATCACCTAGCGGATGTGCCGCGCTAAGCTGCTCATTATTGGCGATGTCTTCGGTGTCAATCTTGGATTGCAGGGTTTTCTCGGCGACCTCGAACAAGGCCAGGCGGTATACCACGTCATCCGGTAAGTACTTCATGGATGGAGACATTGAACGAGCCAGCGGCACCGCCAGAATCCGTACCACGCCCAGATCTCGCAGGACCCGATAGAAGTTGAGACCGGATTCATAGGCTGCCGAGTTGGCTGCATATTCTTCCGGTGTCCTGATCGGATCTGCCAATTCATGTCGGGCATCGTCGAAGACCAGCCCGACCACCTCGTCAGGATAGAGTTCCGTAAACATGCGGATATGCTTACCGCCCACCGAATGCCCCACCAGCACATAAGGCGGCGCGATGCCCGCATTGCCCAGCAGCGTATGCAAGTCCCTGGCCGTACTCTCCGGGGTATACGGCGGATTGCCGGGTTCGCTCCAGCCCAGGCCAGCGCGATCATAGGCACAGACACGGGTATGCTGAGCAATCAGCGGTTGGGTCAGATACCAGGACAGGGCCGCCACACCAGCGCCACCTTCCAGGATTACGGTGGGACTGCCTTCGCCCTGACAGTAAATATGGAGTCGGTGCCCGCCCACATCGATCATCTGGCCGATGGGTGGATAACGCGCTGCATCACCCGGAGCCATGAGCTTCTCATAGGTGAAGCCAAACAGCGGCAGCGCGACGATCACGATAACCACTGCCAGCAGGCCGCGTTTGACGTAAAACAGACAGCCGCGTTTGCGCTGGTCGTTCTGTGTCTGAACCGCACCGGTGGATCTAACTGTATTCATAGGGTCCTCCTGTGATGCCATGTTTGATATTCCTTCGACAATCTCACTGTAGGCGACAAAGGGTTGATCGTGGGTAGCCGAAAGACATATTCTGGGGGTTGATTGTTGGAGGGGCAGCGCGTTGTCCACCTCTCCTGATGAGTTCTACTGCGCCAGCCGCTGGCCGGTCTCGGCGGCCCGCATCACGTCGAGGATGGCGTCTGTCACCTGCTGCGCGTACTGTTCATTGCCCAGGACCGAGCCGTGATTCGCGCCCTCAATCACACGTGTCACGCTGTTGGTCGAATAGGTGGCGGTCTCCTGACGGAACCCGGCGAGTTGATTCTGCGATGTATCCGATAGACTGGCCCACAGGACGATCATGGGCAGGCTGTCCAGCTTCTCAGCGGGCGCGGCTGCGTCGATGAACTCCGACAGTGCGCCTACGGTCTCCGCATAGGTGGTATCGAAGGTCTGATTGCGCGCCGCCTGCGCGGTCATCACCGTCGCAATATCAGGCGGAAAGCCCATGGACTGAAACTGGCCTGAAACCCCAATGCGAAACACCCCCGTTCGCGTCAAGGCCCAGAGCACGGCTTGTATAGCATCGTTGAAGGTCTTGGCCTGGGGATAATCCTCCCGGCTGGGCAGCATCGTGCTGTCCACCAGCACCAGACCGGTGACTTCCTGCGGGTACTGCGCCGCATAGATGCGGGTCCACACTGCGCCAAATGAGTGTCCCGCCAGGACATAAGGTCCGGCGACTCCGGCTTCCTTCAGCAGCGTGTGGAGTTCGCCCACGACCGTCAGGGGATCACGCGGTCCGCTTGTCGCTTCACTCCAGCCTAATCCGGCACGGTCATAGGCGCAGACCTGGGTGTGTTCCGCGAGCTGCTGCTGCACCCAGTACCACCACAAGGATCCAGCCGTAGCACCGGATTGCAAGATCACCGCCGGGCTGCCCTCCCCCATGCAGATCAGGTGCATCTGATGCCCGTTGACGGTATAGAGCTGGCCGGGTGCCGGGTACTTGCCCTTATCTGATTCGCTGGCGATGGTCTGGTAGGCCAGTCCGACGACGATCAGGAGCAGCAGGACGATGCCGAACCACTTCAGCACGCGCCGGATCGTGAACAGGCAGCCAAGACGGCTGCCGTTTTTGTGTGCCAGGTCTTGTGATGATGCGATACTGGTCATGAGTTCATCCTCCTTTGGTCAAGGCAGAGTGTGTTTCGTTACAATCACTTTAGAAGCGAAGGGGGTTGATCGCGGGTAGCCGAAAGGCGTATCCAGGGGGTTGATTGTTGGGAATCAAAAACCGGGAACGCTCGATGAGGTTCCCGGTTGGGGCTGCTGCTGACTTAGAAAGCGCGCTCAGGCCGTCGATGAGGGGATATGGTGGCTGCGCTGTTCGACGATGCCCGGCACGAAGTAGTGCTTCAGGTTTTCGTAGTACTCCAGCGTTTCGGCGGGCTGGTCATACTCAGGCGGGATGGGCATCTTCGAGAAGGTCTGGAAGTAGAGCAGGCAGGCATCACGCCACCAGCGCGCCTCTTTTTCCTGGATGCGCAGCAGCGCCCGGACATGCTCCGCACGGGCGGCATCCACGTACTCGGCAATGGATTCCCAGGTCTGCTGCATTTGCCGCACCTGCGCCACGCCCAGGTTATAGTGATAGCAGAGTTCATCCCAAAGGGTCCGCCCAGATTCTCATTTTATGATCCCAACGCACGTGATGGAACCACAGCAGCAGAGTCTCCGGGCAGGTGTCGATGCTGCCGACCATTTCGCTGTAAGGTGAGCAGTACTGGCTGACGGCGTTGCTGCCGGAGGCGCTGCGGTCGAAGCCCACGCCCTGGGAATCGGCACGGTGATAGTAGAGCGAGGTCCAGTCGGCGCGTCCGCCTTCGACCCAGGGACCCGGCCCGTAATGATGGCCGCGTGCCATGATGTGATGCAGCCCCAGCGGAGTCATGTAGTTGACCACCGCCTCGCGCGAATCGAGCATGATCTGCGCTGCCGCATCGACAAAGGCGGACTCGTTGCTGAAGGTCATGCGCAGCCATTCCCTGGCGATAGTCTCGGCGCTGAGCTGGTGATCCCAGGCCAAGCGTCCGAAGCAGTACCAGTTGGCCGCGCCGAAAGGATGCCCGCACCAGTTGCGCTCGCTGCCAATGTTCGAGACGCCCGCCATGCCGGATTCCGCATGGCTGTCCAGGCTGCCATCGACCACCTTCGCCACTGTAGAGCCTTCGCCCTGGCAGTAGGTATCCGAGTCGAGCGTTTCTTTCCACATGGTCCCCAGATAGGCCAGGTTGGTGGCGAGGCCCAGGTACTCCTGTGTAATTTGCAGTTCGAGCATCAAGCGGTGTTTTGGGCATGGCCCCGAAGAGCGGGTGGAAAGGCTCGCGCGGTTGGTAGTCAATCGCGCCGTTCTTGACCTGAAGCAGGACATTCTCGCGGAATGTGCCGTCGAGGGGCACCAGTTGATCGTTGGCCTGTTTGTGACGGTCATCGGGCACGTCCGGGTCATAGACGAAGGCGCGCCAGATGACGACGCCCCCGTGCGGCGCGACCGCTTCGGCCAGCATATTCGCGCCGTCGGCGTGGCTGCGACCATAATCGTGCGGGCCGGGCTGGCCTTCGGAGTTGGCCTTGACAATGAAGCCGCCGAAATCGGGGATCGTGCGGTAGACCTCAGCCGCTTTGGCACGCCACCATGCCTGGACCGCCGGGTCGAGCGGATCCGCCGTATCGAGTTCGCCGATCTCCATCGGGGCACTGAAGCGGGCGGTCAGATAGGTGGTGACGCCGTAGGTCCGCAGGATCCCGGCCAGGGCGGCCACCTTCGCCAGGTACTGCGGCGTCAAAATTAGCGCGTTGGCGTTGACGTTGGTCAGGCAGGTGCCGTTGAGACCAATGGAGGCCATCGCGCGGGCGTAATCGGTATAGCGCGGGTCAAGATAATCCGGCAGCTTGTGCCAGTCCCACAGCGAGAAGCCCGCGTAGCCGCGCTCAATGGTGCGGTCGAGGTTATCCCAGTGATTCAGCATCCGTCGTCTTGTTTTCGGCACGCTGACCACGTGCAAATCGTCCAGCCGCTGCTGGGTTTGCAGCAGACGCAGGAAATGGAAGACGCCGTAGAGCACGCCCACATGCGTATTGGCGGCGATGGCGATGCAGTCGTGGCCCTCGACGCTCAGGTGCGTGATGACGAATCCCTCGCTGCCGACTGCGTCCAGCGCCACGCTGGCGAGCAGGCTGAGGTCCTGCGGCGTGCCAACCAGCAGCGCACCATCCTGCGTGGGGCGGTCCATAATTTCGGGTGCGTCACCCAGCAGGCCGCTGAGGCCCCGGCGGAGTTCATCGCGGGCCGCGCGCAGAGTATTCGATTCGGCATTCAGAACCACATGCGTCAGGCGGGCGCGGTAGTTTTCGCACAGAGCTTTATTGCTGACCGGGGCATAGCGCAGCCAGAGTTCATATCCATCTTCGGTGGGTAAAATATCCATTAATATTTCTCCTAAAATTCGTTTTTCAATCCGTCACCTGGGAGCGAGCGGCCTGCGAGCATGGCGGATGACAATGCACCACACAGGGCAGACGTTACGTCGGGATGCGGCGTGCCCGTGTCCGACGGATCGTCTGCCGGGGTCTGAACGGAGTATACCCAGCCCTGCCGAATCCATTCCACTCCGCGCGCTGTCAGACAGCCGGACAGTGGCCGCCCAGGTACGGCATTAGCTGTCTCGGCTGCGGCGCACGGTCCGCACCCGGCGGAAACTGCCGTTATCGGCGAAGATAATGTGCAGCAGTTCGACCAGCGCCCAGCCGAGCAGTGGATAGACGACCGCCGCAAACAGGGACGGAATGTCGATCACCGTGCTGCCTGCGAGGGTTGGGCTTTGCACCAGGCCGATGAAGGGGGCCACGAAAATGCCCGTCACCTCATAGACCATGTGGGTGAAGCCGTTGGCCGGGTTGGCGGCCAGCAGCATCAAGGCGAAACGAAAGGCCACCAGAATCACGATAGTGGACACGATGAACCAGATCAGGCGGCTGATGCGGTGGACGAGGATACGCTGAGTCGATGGCCGGTCCTCGATGACCTGACGCCGCTGTTCCAGGCCCTGGTCACGAACGATCTGTACGTCTTCTCTATGCTGCGTTGCCATTATTGTCCTCCTCTTGGTGATTTAGGGACCGGCTGCATCGTTTGCAGCGATCCAACTTCACGCACGACGACAGGTACACCGTCCAGTTCATCCGGGATTCTGTCTTCAGGTGCTGATTCCTCGGCACTGAACTTGCGGTCCACCAGCACGATTAATGCCAGCCTGCCGCGTCGTTTTGCATAAGCGCCGATGCGACCGATACTCACCCCGACGACATGCGCCTTGTTCAAGATTTGCGCGGTGTATCTGTCTTGAACCGCCTTCACACGATCCATCGTCTCGTCGTAGGGCATCGTTCCTTACCTGAACTCTTAATTTACGTCGACATCGGCCTGAGCAATGATCCCGACGACTGCGTCCTCGTCATCCACCACCAGAATGCGACGGATTTGCTTTTCCACCAGCATGTCCAGGGCGTGATCCAGGCTGTCATTGAGATGGCAGACCCAGGGGCTGGGCGTCAGGACCGCTTCCACGCGGGTGCGGTGGTTGTCTCGGCCTTCGGCCACCACCCGCAGCGCCAGGTCTCGATCCGTCACGATACCGATCAGGCGCTTGGTCTCGTGGCTCGCCACTACCGGCACAGCCCCGATGTCTTCACGGCGCATGGCCTGGGCGACCTGATCGACGGTATCGCTGGGCAAACAGCACAGCGGATCTTTCGTCATCACGTCTCGACAGCTTGTCATGGCCTTCTCCTCAGCTCATTCGCGCATCCCGCGCCCATAAGTCGAGCCGAGCATGAACACGAGCGCGATCACGCACAGGGCTGCGAAAGCTTGAAATAGAATGGCAGCCAGGTCGCTCAGCCCGCTTGGCGCAGTGCCGAATTGCAGCACAGCCATTAGCAGAGCAAGCGCGAAAATGAGCAGCGTTATATTGCGCATCTATCTATCCTCATCCTCAAGAGCAAAAGGTGCTGCCTTCAATTTCAGGATACAGATAGATGGATCCGCTCACATCCGGCGTGGGGATCATTCGAACGCGGGCCATCTCACCCACATCGCAGTGAGCAAGCTAGTGGATGAGCGGTGTAATATGTGTAATGTGGAAGGGGAGCACACGCAGATGCTCCCACAGAACGCAGACGCTACGTTACCATTCCTGGCTCATGTCTTCCAGAATTTTATGCTCAACGGCCAGCGCGACGGCCTGGGTGCGGCTGGTGGTGTTCAATTTGCCGAGGATGCTGCTGACGTGATTCTTCACTGTCGAACTGCTGATGACCAACTGCTCGCCGATTTCGCGGTTGTTCAGGCCTTCGATCATCAAGGCCAGCACCTCACGTTCGCGCGCGGTCAGATCGTGACCGATGGCCGGGGGCCGGGTGGTGGCTGAGATCAGCACCTGAGCGGCAGCCGGGGCCAGGGTAGATTGGCCCTCATGCGCCCGGCGAATGGCGTTCGCCAGTTCGTCGCCAGAAACGTTCTTCATCAGGTAGCCAATCGCACCGGCTTTGAGCGCTTTGCGCACGTTATCCTCGGTGTCGAAGCTGGTCAGGGCGATGATCTCGGTCTCCGGGCAGGCTTCGCGGATGTGTTCGGTAGCGGTGACGCCGTCCATACGCGGCATAATCATATCCATCAGGACGACATCCGGGCATTCGCGGCGGCATACATCCACCCCGGCTTCGCCATCGCCAGCCTCGGCGATCACCTGCATGTCGTCAAAGTCTTCCAGCAGCACACACAGGCCTTTGCGGACCATATTGTGATCGTCCACGATCACGATTTGGATTCGGTTCAACCATGTTTATTCACCTTTACTCTTATTCCAGATGACGGAAATGCGGGTTCCCTGACTGACTTCGCTTTCGATTTCAAGGGTCGCGCCAATAGTGGCCGCGCGCTCCCGCATGATGTTGAGGCCCAGGTGGTTGGCGGCCACGGTGTCCAGATTGAATCCCTGGCCGTCGTCGCGGATCACCAGTTCCAGATGATCGGGGTGATCGCTGGCGCTGATTTCCACCTTATGCGCCTGGGCATGTTTGTCGATATTGTTCAAAGCTTCCTGCGCGATTCGATACAGCGCGATCTGCACATCGGGCGGCAGGGGGGCGACGTCCTCCAAGGCCAGCTTGAACTGGAAACGCCGCCGCTTCTGGATCGGTCGCAGATACTGCTCAAACAGTTCCTTGAGGCCCAGTTGCGTCAGCGCTGCCGGGCGCAGTTCCAGCAGCAGCACGCGCATTTCGCCCAGGGCCGTCGCCGTCAGTTGATGCACCTCTTCTACCAGCTCGCGGGCGCGGGCCGGGTCACGATCCCAACGTCGCAGCGCGCTTTCGGCCATCGTCCGGCAGGTAAACAGCGTCTGGCTGACCGAATCGTGCAGTTCGCGGGCCAGCCGCTGGCGCTCTTCCAGGGCTGCCAGTTCCTGCGAATTCTGGAAGAGGCGAGCGTTCTGGATGGCGATGGCTGCCTGTCCGGCAAAGACCTGAAGCCGTTCGGCATGGATCTCATTGAAGAACTGGCGCTGCGTGCTGAAGACGTTGATGAAGCCGATAATCTGGCGCTGAAGCTGGATCGGTGCGCCGACATAGGCGCGCACGTTGGCCTGGCGGGCTGTGTCGCTGGCCGGCGTTTCGTCTTGCAGATCGGCCACCAGCAGCGGGCGATGCGTCTCCAGCATCTGGCGCAGCAGAGCGGCGTACTCAACCTGAAGCTGCCGCTCGGCCATGATGTCGTCGCTGTCGTCTTCGTTTTTACGCGCCACCCAGACGTGATCTTCTTCCAACATGGTGATGGCGGCGGTATCGTGCGGCACGACACGGTGCAGGCTGGCGAGGATGCGGTCCAGCACCTCGTTGAGGTCCAGCGTGCTGGTCAGCAGCGCCGCGATGTCGCGCAGGGCTTCGGCGAACTCACGCTGCGCCTGCTCGGCCACTTCAAGCTGCTTGCGGTCCGTGATGTCCATATACTGCTCGATGCGCCCACCCTCGAACATGCCGGATCGGATCGGCTGACTCCAGTGTTCCAGCCAGCGGTCATCGCGCCTGGGGCCGGGCAGCACGTGACACTCGAAATGATCGGTAAAATCCTGGCGCGTGTAAGCATCCAGCAGCCGCCGCGCGTAGTCCTCCGGGTCGGCAAAGATGCACTTGAGCCTGTCGTCGATCAGGTGGCGCTTGTCATGGCCGAGGATGTCCTCGCGCTCGATGCCGAAGTAGACCTCGGTCGATTCATTGCACCAGACCACCTTGAAGCTGCGGTCCAGAATGATGACGCCGACCATCGAGGTATCGAAGACGTCGTCAATCAGCGACTGGTATTCTTCTTTGCTGCGGCGTAGTTCGATCTCAGCCCGGTAGCGCTCAATGGCGTAGCGAATCGAGCGCATGAGCAGCTTGCTATCGACGTTGGCTTTCGACAGGTAATCCTGGGCACCCTGCTGCACGGCCTGAAGCCCCAGAGTCTGATCCTCGATGCCTGTCAGCACGACAACCGCCGTTTCCGAAGCGTTCGCCTCGACCTTCAGCAGCGTGTCCATGCCGAAAGCATCCGGCAGCGAGAGATCCAGCAGGATCAGGTCGTAGTGATTCTGATCGACCTGCTGCAAGCCGTCTTCGAGCGTATTGGCCGTGTCGAGCATGATGTGCCCCGTCCGGTCCTGAAACAGCATTTCCTGGATCAACCGCACGTCGCCCGGATTATCTTCGATTAACAAAATGGAGATAGGGTTTTTTGCCATTCATCGGTCCGGTGGTAGTTTGACAATCTGGAACCAGAAATGCTCAATCGACTTGACGATGGTGATAAAGCGATGCAGATCAACCGGCTTGGTGATGTAGCAGTTGGCGTGCAGTTCATAGCTTTTCAACACGTCCTCGTCGGCTTCCGAAGTGGTCAGCACAACCACCGGAATCCGCCGCAGATATTCGTCCGCCTTGATGTCTTGCAGCACTTCGCGCCCATCTTTGCGCGGTAGATTCAGGTCCAGCAGGATCAGGTCCGGGTGCGGGGCGGTATCGTATTGACCCTCCCGGCGCAGAAACATCATGGCTTCCAGACCATCGCGCGCAATGTGCAGATGATTGTGAAGCTGGCTGTCGCGCAGCGCCTCCTGAGTCAGGCGGATGTCGCCAAGATTATCTTCGACAAGCAAGATCTCAACGGTCTTCATCGGCTGATCTCTTTCTGCTGGGCCTCAGCGGTATTCTGAAGTAAAACGTTGTTCCCTGGCCCGGCTGCGATTCGACCCAGATACGCCCGCTGTGATCTTCGACGATACGGCGACAAATCGCCAGTCCGATGCCGGTGCCCGGATACTGGTCAGACGAGTGCAGCCGCTGGAAGATGATAAAGATGCGGTCCCGGTATTCCGGTTTGATACCGATGCCGTTATCACGTACCGAAAACTCCCACTCGCCATCATGCTGCGCTGCCCCGACGTGAATCCTGGGCGGCGCTTTATCCCGAAATTTTATAGCATTGCCGATCAAATTCTGAAGCAGTTGGAACATCTGGCCTTCGATAGCCATGATCTCTGGCATGGGGTCCTGGGTGATGGTCGCGCCGCTGTCTTCGATTGCCAGATGCAGACTGCGCTGCACCTGTTCGAGCACGGCCTGCATGGAGACTCTGGCGAAATCGCTGCGATCCCGCTGCAAGCGCGAATACATCAGCAGGTCCTGGATCAGGCGTTTCATGCGACTGCGCCCCATCGACCGCGAAGTCGATGAACTCCAGGCCGTCTTTGTCCAGATACTGGCTGTAGCGCTCTTTGATAAGCTGCAAATAACTCGTGACCATCCGCAGCGGCTCCTGCAAATCGTGCGAGGCCACGTAGGCGAAGAGTTCCAGCTCGTCATTCGACCGCCGCAGATCCTCGGTGTACTGGCTCAGGGCCTGTTCGATCTTACGGCGTCCGGTGATGTCCATCAGCACCCCACAGGCGCTGATCCGGTCGTGCTGTTTGTCGCGGGTGAGGGCGACGTGGGCCTCGGTGTGGATGGTCTTGCCGCTCTGGGTGACACAGCGGAACTGCAAGGTGCCCGGTTCACCGCCTTCGTAGATGGCGATGGCCTCTTTAGCGACCCGCGCCTGGTCGTCAGGATGAATGATCTGCTGCCAGAAATTCGCCGCCCCGGACCAGGATTCCTGCGGGTAGCCCAATAATGTTTCGGCATAATTGCTGACGAAATCGGTGTGCAGGCCAGCCTCATCGACCGTGCCGTCGAAGACGATGCCCGGTATGCTGGTCACGACGAGATCGAGACGGCGGCGCTGAGCTTCGGAGATCATTGTCAGGCGCAGGACCTCCTCTTCACGTTTCTTGCGCTCGGTAATGTCGGTCGCGGCGGCGATCAAATAGCTGATGTCCCCTTCCGAATCGAACATGGGGGCGATCATCAAATCGCTGGTCATATAACGATCTTCCGCGATGCGCATCCGGGCATCGTAACGCATGGTTTCACCTGTTCTGGCCCGCTGGATCAACTCGCGCAGTTGGCTCTGGGCCTTCTCGGAATAGGACCACCAGTAAGCCTGATCGAAGGCTCTGCCGATGACATCACTGGTGCTGAGGCTAGCGGCATCAAGCGCAGCGCGGTTGGCTTCCAGCAGCAGGCCGTCAGGGGCGATCACGCCTACCATGATCGGCAGGGTATTCAGGACGTTGTGCAGGAAGCGGCGGTTTTCCTCGCGCATCTGTTCCAGACGGCGGCGCTCGCTGATGTCCCGCTCGATAGTCGAATAACCAATCAACTCGCCATTGCGGTCTCGGATAGGCGATAAAGTCAGCGAAATCTGGACCCGGCTGCCATCCTTGTGCAGGCGCTCGGTCTCGTAATGATGGATCTGCTCGCCCCGCGTGATTCGGTCGGGCAGGGCCATCTCGCGTTCTCGAATGTCATCAGGGAACATCATGAAAATCGGCTGGCCGATGGCTTCCTCAGCGGTGTAGCCGTAGAGTCGCTCCGCCGCCGGGTTCCAGCGCATAATCTTGCGATCCAGCGTTTTGCCGATGATGGCATCCTCGGAATTGTTGACAATCGCCGCCAGTTCTGCGCCCTCGCGCTCGATCTTTTCCTGTTCGGTCACGTCGCGGAAAATGTTCACCGCCAGCACCACGTTTCCTCGTTCGTCGAAGATCGGCGTGCAGCTTAACAGCACCCAGCGCTCCTGCTGGGTCGTAGTATTGCGCATCTGAAAACGCAGCGTAGTGCTTTGCTTGCTCTCGAAGACCTGGCGGCGAGGAAAGACATCCAGCGGGATCGGCTCGCCGGCTTGGTCAAACATGCGCAGTCGTTCGCGCACCCGCTCGACCGGCGTGCTCAGCATGGTCTCCACCGAACTCATAGCCGCTGAAGGAGGCCGCTGCCTGATTGGCAAAGACGAAGTTCCCCTTGGCGTCCTGCGCGGTGATGCCGTCGGCGACTCCGTCCAGGATGACGCGCAGTTCGTCGCGGGCCTGGCGCAGGGCCTCTTCCGACCGGCGGCGGTGCGTCTCTGTCCAACTTATCAGAAAGGCCACAAAGGCAAAAATCACCAGTTGAAATACGTCCCGGTTGCGGGCGAAGGTCGTGTAGCGGGGTTCGAGGAGAAAGTATTCGACCAGCATCACCGCCAGGGTCGTTGCTACCAGCCCCGGCCCCAGGCCGCCATACCAGGCGCTCAAGGCCACTGCCGCGACAAAGAAAAGAAAGGGGCTGTCCCCGGCATAAGGCTGCAAGACCAGGGTCAGGCCCAGCACGACGACCGTTACCAGGATGGCGTAGACATAGCGTAAAAACAAAGGGGGGGAGGTCAACCTCTTTAACATAATTTTGAGTACAGCTTTCGATTAATTATTGAACGATTGTACACACAGCAGCAGCACAGGGCCAAACGGCGGCTGTGCTGCGGAACGCTATCGGGATGGTGGGGAGAGACGCTTGGTGGGTGAATCAGATTCTCCAATCCATGATCTCGTCGGGTATACCCACGACCACCGGTTTCAGACGTGATGCGGATCGCAGGTGCCGCCAGACAAGATGCAGCGCGGCGATAGTCGTCGAGTTGCTCAACTGGCCTGACACGATGTAGCGGTTGATCGCCTGGAGCCAGATCGACTGGTTGGGCTGTGCCGGGGGCTGCGACGGGACTATCTCGCTGCCCAGAAAGACGTGACATTCCCAGTGGATGAACTTGACCGAGGGGTGAAGCGTCCCCACATATTCAAGCGCATCGGCCTGGTACCCAGCCTCTTCCTGCAAGACCCGGTTAGCCGCCACCACCGGAAATTCGCCGAATTCCACCTGGCCCATCGGCAGCGACAGCATGTCAAGCTGGTAGGCGATGGATTTCTCGCGCACAAACAGGACCTTGTGATCTTGCAGGGCCACGATGAGGACTGAATCGTGCCCTACCTTTACGAAGACATTGCCCGTCGGATCTTCGCAGAGGTTGATGCCTTGCTGATCGTAAAGGAGTGTGTTCATCAGGTTAACTCGTCATGCGCCGGAAGATTTGCACGCGGTGCCGCCGCCGGAAGTCATACTGAGAACTGCGTACCAGCATGAACTGAAGCACGACGCCCAGGACCGCGAAGATCAGGATCCACAGGCTTTCCAGGCCCAGACCGCGCGCCAGCATCTGCGCGCCCACCACCGCCGAGAGCACGACCAGGAACTCGAAGGACAGCCCGATCAGGACGAGGCCGCCGATCACCCCGCCGATCAGCAAGACCAGCGGCGAGACGGGCGTGGCCGCGACCATCAAGGCCAGCGCATTGGTGAGCATCACGCCGATGTAGGCCCCTATCACGAAGACGGCAGCATAATAGACGAAGACGCCCAGCGCCGCACCGATCAAGCCGCCGACGACAATGGCGGCGATAATCAAGATGCCGTTCTCCGGGCTGACCAGCGAGGCCGCAATCGACGCGCCGATCAGAAATCCGGCGATGATGACGATGAAATCATAGACGCGCCAGCCCGCTACCAGCAGCAGCAGGCCGCCCAGGACCAGCAGGATGCGCATCATATCGGACTGCGGCGTCGAGAGCAGACGATCAAGCCAGCGCTGCATGGTGCTGGCAGTGCCTTCCGCTGCCTGAACGGTGAGATCGACAATTTCACCGGCGGTTTGGTTATCCGGTACCGGGGTCGGCTGCTGTGCCTGGACTGCCGAGATCACCATGCTGCTGAGCAGCAGAACCAGAATGAAGGTCAAAATCAGTTTGGGATAATTCATCGGTACTCCTTTCCGACCGCTTTGCTCCTTGCGGCGCTGTAATGACTAAGGTTCCTGATATGCGGGTTCCAGCCCTTCCTCAGGCGACGTGACCAGCAGGCTGCCGCCGTTCTGATCGTATTTCAGATGCTCCAGACGCGGTTCAATGACCAGACGTTCCAGCAAAATATGCACCGCGCCCATAATCGGTACAGCGATCAACGCGCCTACGATACCGAACATGACGAAGCCAATCGCGGTGTAGACGATGACCAGCAGCGAATCCAATCTTGCCCGGTTCGCCATCATGCGCGGGGTTAAAAAGTAGTTCTCGATTTGCTGCACGATAATGAAAATCAGAAAGACCGCCGGCACGAATTGCACCGGGGCGGAGATGATCGTCAAAAAGGTGGCGACCAGCCCGCCGATCAGCCCGCCGATCATAGGAATAGTGGTCATGATGGCGATGATGAAACTCAGCGACAGCGCGTTGGGAACGCCCAGAAGCTGCATCGGCACGAAATTGAGAATGCCCACCAGACTCGCAATGACGATGATGCCGCGCACATAGCCGCCCATCATCGACTCGATCTCGTTGACCATGCGCTGCGTCTTCGTCTGCTGGCGCGGCGAGACCAACTGTGTCAGGAAATCAGTCGCCTTTTCATGCGAGGTGAGCCAGTAGGCCCCCATCACAAAGATGAGCACCGCATCGCCCAGGGTCCCGCCCAGGTCATCAAGCATACTGGGGATCACCCGACGCAGCCGCGACACCGAATCAGAGACCGCTTTGCGAATCTCATCCGGGGCCACCAGCGAGACGTCGTCTTTGGTGACGTTGCTGATCTTTTCCTCAACCCAGCGCTGAGCCTGGATGATCTGGAAGGCCAGCCGTGAATCGTTTTCCATATACTGTGCGACCTGGTTGACGATGGGGGGGATGATGGCTACCGTCAGGATCACCAGACAGCCTGCCAGCGCGAGATAGACCAGCGCAATCGAAGCTCCATGCGGGATGTGCCAGTGGCTCAGGCCTGTGACGAGAGGCCGCACCGCCGACGCCACAATAATGGCGACGATCAGTACGATCAGGATGCGCGCACTGATGACCAGCACGTAAGCGCACACCAGCATCAGCAGGATGATGAGCGTACTCTTAAATACCTGTTGAGGCGTCATAGACACAGGATCCATGCAATGGTGGAATAAACTTAAGGCTCAGTGTACTGTTGCACGGGTCTGTTTCACATGCGTCGATAGGTCATGATTTATTACCCACTTGACCTATTCCAGCGGAAACCCATCACCTGGCCTATCGCCACACCCACTGGCTTGCGCATGTTCGCTGGCGCTTCACAGGGTAGAGTGGGGACATCGAACAGAGAAAGGTGAAAACATGAATAACGGTATGTGGGATCAGATCGCGGGTAAGTGGAAGCAATTGAAGGGCGACGTGCGCACCCGCTGGGGTAAGCTGACCGACGACGAAGTGGAAGAAATCGCGGGCCAGCGCGATAAGCTGGCCGGGAAGATCCAGGAACGTTATGGGGTCGCCAAAGAAGAGGCCAACCGCCAGGTAGACGAATGGGCCGAGGACCTGCGCGAGAAGCAGTAATCAAATCACCCGCTAATGACCGCTGCCCGGCGGTCATTTTGATTCCATCCACCAGATGACCTAATCTGCATTCATTCGTACGGCCTAATGCACAATCCGCTGCATTTCTCATTCGAGAGGCTGCAACTCGGATTAGGATCTGGCATATATATAAGGATAGGAGCAGGTACAGTGAACGAACGCATGTATTACAGTCGGGAAGCTGAGCAGCGCGCGCACCGGGAACGTCTGACGATTGCTGCTTTTTCGCTCATCATCGGGGCGAGTATTGCCGCTGTGCTGGCCTTGATCTTCGCGCCCAGAGAGGGTGAAACCCGTCATGAACTCGGCAAGCATTTTGAAGAGGCACTGAACCAGAGCCGTAAGACGGTCAATCACGCAGCTCACGATCTGCGCGAGAACGCGGATCACCTGCGCGATGAGGTCGAGGAGCGCATTGAAGCCAGCCGCCATTAAGAATTGCGCGGCGACGCCATAGTGGACTCAAAAAGAGGAGGCACAGACCTCCTCTTTTGTATCTTTAGCGGATCATCCGGCGGCCAAACAGCAGTGACAGCACGAACAGCACCAGGAACACGACGAACAGAAATTGGGCGATCCCTGCCGCTGTCCCGGCGATACCGCCGAAGCCGAAAATGGCGGCGATGATGGCGACGACGAAGAAAAACAGTGCCCAGCTTAACATGTGTTTGCTCCTTATCCCTTTTCGTTCAAACTTACGCTCTTACTCTAAGGGATAGCGGAGTGCAGGTCATGCGCGGTCTGATCGACTTTGCTATGGGCTGTATGGCGGATGTCCGTATAGGAAGGGCAAACAGGCTCAGTTTTCGGGGCTTTCCAGCCCGTGCTGCTCCATGAGGCTGCTATCATACAGGATACTGTCGCTGGAGCCAGCCGCCGCGATCTGACCGCCATCCAGCACGATCACCCGCGTGCAGAGTTCGGCGGCCAGGCGCATATCGTGGGTGCTGATGAACAGAGTTTGCTCGCTGAAGCTTTTCAATAGCTGAATCAGACTGCGCCGCGCGCGCGGGTCCAGCCCTGCCGAAGGTTCGTCCAGGGCCAGGATGCGGGTATCGGCGCTCAAGACGGTCGCCAGGGCGATGCGTTTCTTCTCGCCTACGCTCAGGTGATAGCTCACACGCGCGCTGTAGTCAGTCATATCGACCGCCGCCAGCGCCCGGCTCACACGCGCTTCGACTTCGGCTTCCGGCAGGCCCATGTAACGCGGCGCGAAGGCCACGTCATCATAGACGCGCGGCGAGAAAAGCTGGTCATCCGGGTTCTGGAACAGCAGGCCGACCCAGGCGCGGATCTGCGGGATGCTGTCGTCCGGTCAAGGGGCAGGCCGCAGATGCTGAGCCTGCCGCTGCTGGCGCGCAGTATGCCGTTGAGATGCAGCAGCAGGGTCGATTTGCCGCTGCCGTTCGGCCCGACCAGGGCGACCCGTTCGTAAGGCGCGACCGTGAAGGACAGGGCTTTGAGCGCCGCCAGCCCGTCAGGATAGTGGAAGCTCAGGTTCTCGACCTGGATGTGAGGCGCGTCTTGCATCAGACCAACCGCACCAGGACTTGAATGCCAGCGAGAATCAGCAGCGGGAGCGCGCCAATCAGGATGGCTCGGACGCGTTGGCGGGGCGACATCGCGGCGCAGAGTCTGGCCGGTATAGCCGCGTGCGCGCATGGCCGCATAGACTCGCTCGCTGCGTTCATAGCTGCGCAGGAAGAGATTTCCGGCCATGCCCCCGGCAATCTGCGCCCGCCAGCGCAGTGATCCGCCGGAGCGTGTTGGGTCTGCCGTACCGCTGCGCGCCGCGCGTGCCCGCAGCAGGGTCTGGGCCTCGTCGCGCAGGGTGAAGAGGTAGCGGTACATGAAGCCGATGATCGCCACCAGCGTCTGCGGCAGGCGCAGGCTTTCCAGTGCCCACAGCAGTTCGGTGAAGGCGGT
This sequence comes from uncultured Chloroflexia bacterium, assembly GCA_963772595.1. Classification (GTDB taxonomy): domain Bacteria; phylum Chloroflexota; class Anaerolineae; order Aggregatilineales; family Phototrophicaceae; genus CAVYXZ01. Next base: position 161,987 of record CAVYXZ010000012.1, read on the forward strand.
GGTGATGGAGAACAGCAGCGCCACCTGCACGCACAGCCAGCTTTTCAGCGCAATCGCCAGGAAACGCGCCAGCCCGGCGTCGGTCACGCTCAATCCGGCGATGCTCAGCAGCGGGTGGCCCGGCGTGGTGAACAGCAAGGTCACGGCGGCCAGCATGAAGGGCAGCGCGAATCCGGCCAAGCTCGACAGCCGCCACGCGCCGACCTCGCCCAGCACCGCCAGACTGCCCAGCAGCGTCCAGATCAGTGGGTAAGCCAGCCAGGCATGATCTGGCGTCAGCAGGATGCCGACGATCAGCAGCAAGGTGCTGAGCAGCTTCACGCGCGCATCCAGGCGATGCAGCAGACTGCCGCCCGCTTGGTAGCGTTCAATCAAAACGGTGTTCATGGGCGTTTCTTAACGGGACGCCGATACTTCTTGACTGGCAGAGTCGTCTAGCCGCTTTCTGCTGGAGAGCCGGGCCATGCCGAAACCCAGGCCGCTGACGATCAGCACGCCGAGGACCCCGGCGGCAATCGTCGTCAGCGCGTCGCTCTGGATAAAGGGCACGGTGTAATCCGGCATGAGCGTATAGCCCGGGTCCTGCGCCTGAGCGACGAAGCCCTGATCCTGGGCTACGCGGTCCAGGCCGTCAGGACTGCTGCTCGCCAGTGGGGAGGCGAAGGCCAGCGCCAGCGCGATCACCAGCCCGGCGGCAATCCAGCGCGATCCCTGCGCCGCCGCTGCGCCGGAGTCGATCAGGTCGGGGCGGGTCTGGCGGACGAAAGCGACTGCGGCCACCGTAATCAGCGCCTCGCCGATGCCGATCAGCAGATGAACGCCAACCATCGCCGGGAGGACGATCTCAAAGGGCGAGGTGCCGGAGACGGCCAGTTCCAGTGCGGCCGCCGCTGAGGCCAGCACGACCCCCAGCCACGCGCCCAGGCCAGCGCCGATCAACTGCGCGCTGGCGCGTGCGTCCCAGCAGGCTCTTGACCCAGGTGTAGACTGTGTAGCCGACGAAGCCGCTGATGATGCCCATGTTGACGATGTTGAAGCCCAGCGCCAGCAGCCCGCCATCCTGAAAGAGGAAAGCCTGCACGCCGACGACGCAGGTCATGACGATCACCATCGCCCAGGGACCCAGGAAGATCGCCACCAGCGTCGCGCCCAGCAGGTGCCCGGAGGTCCCGCCCGCGATGGGGAAGTTGAGCATCTGCGCCGCGAAGACGAAGGCGGCCAGGACGCCCATCAGCGGGATCTGGCGCTCGCCAAGTTGGTAGGCGCGTCTGCCGCAGGGCGTATGCCAGGAGCAGCACCAGCAGCAGCCAGCCCAGGGTCGAGGCCGGAAGGCTCAGGAAACCGTCAGGGATGTGCATTGCCAGGACGTGGGGCATCACGGTTTATCCTTGTTGTAAGATTTTACATCTGTAGGTTTCTACAACCATCAAACAGGATTATACTCGGTAAATCAGGCAGTGCAAGAAAGAGCCGGAAGGTCAGGCGATGGACGCAAGCAGCGCGGTCATGGAGTGTATTCAGGCGAAAGGCGAGCGGATGACCATCCAACGCCGTCTGGTGATCGAAGCGCTGGGCCAATCGCACGAACACCTGACGATTCACGCCATCCAGCAGCAGATTCAGGCCCAGCAATCAGCCCCTGAGCGACACGACGATCTACCGCGTGCTGCAATGGCTCAAAGACCTGGAACTGGTCTCGCAGACCGACATGGGCCAGGCTGGCGTCGTCTACGCCCTGATCAGCGCCCCCTACCATCACCACCTGATCTGCCTGAACTGCGGCAAGAGTATCACGGTAGACGATGCCCTGTTTGCCCCGCTGCGCGAGCAGCTTCTGCACGAGTACGGCTTCGAGGCACGCATCGACCACATGGCGATCTACGGCCAGTGCCGCGCCTGCCGGGAGGCTGAGGCGTCCTGAGCTTGCATGGCCGTTAAGACAGACTTTTCCGACAGCGATCTGGCCGAGATTCTGGCCGCCTATGCGCTGGGCGACTATGTAGGCTTCGCGCCCATCCACGCGGGCACGGTCCAGACGCTGCTGCGGCTTGAGACCCAACGCGGACGCTTTGTCTTCAAGTATTACGAGAATCGTGCAGCGGAACTTGGTGCGCTTCGAGACCAACCTGCTCGACTACATCGGACAGCAGGATTTCCCCACCGCGAAGCCGATCAGGAACCGGGAGGGACAGGCGGTGAGCCTCTATCGCGGTAGACCCTGCGTGCTGTTTGAGTACGTCGAAGGCGAGCCGATTCAGCAGCCTACGCCGGAGCAGCAGCGGCAGATTGTTCAGACGGCGGCCCGCTTGCAGATCCTCACGCGCCGCTACCGCCCACGCCTGCGCCGCTTCCGCTGGAACTACAGCCCGGCCCTGTGCCGCGAGCTGGTTCAGGCAGAGGCTCGCAAATTAGGGAGCGACGCACGGGCCAAGGCGCGCTGGTTCGAGGATCAGTTGGCCGCGCTGGAGCTGCCCGCCTCACTGCCCAAAGGCATCTGCCACTGCGATTACGATCCGTCGAATTTGCTGTTTAAGGAGGGCAAACTGGCCGCGCTGCTGGACTTTGATGACGCCAACTATACGTATTTGTGCTTCGATCTGGTCAACCTGATCGATGGCCGGGCCTGGCCGCATGAAGGCGCATTCGAGCCGGAGACGGCACGGCGGATCGTGCAGGATTACACGCGCATCCGTCCGCTAAGCGTGCTGGAACAGCGGCATCTCTTCGACGTGCATAAGCTGCAAATTCTGTTCGATGGCATCTGGTATTTTGCCAGGGGCGATTTCTACGAGAAGCGCAAAATCGACTACCTGGACGCCTGGGGGCGCACGGCATATTATGATGCGCTGCTGGATTAGCTAAGCGCCTGACGGTATTCGGCTTTGCCAGCGGGCGGAAGGTTTTTTCTTTACCTCACCCCTAAATCCCCTCTCCATTCGATAGAGAGGGGACTTCAAAACCTGTCGTGAGCCGGTTTTCTCCTCCTCGCCATGTATGGAGAGGGGGCCGGGGGGTGAGGTGAATATCGATATTTAGACTGAGGCCGCGTGCCGCCGGATGGCCTCGACGATGAGGCGATGTTCGGTCTCATGCAGCCGCGCCTCGAAATCCTCCAGGCGGTCCCCCGGCAGGATGGGCACCGTCTCCTGGACCAGCACTGGCCCGGCATCGACCTCCGGCACGGCGTAGTGGACCATGCAGCCGCCTGTCACCGTCGGGTCCTGCTGGAAGGCGTCGAAGCTGCGCTCGATGGCGTTCGCGCCGGAGAAGGCCCCCGGCAGCGCCGGATGCAGATTGATGACTGCCTGCGGGAAGCGGTTGAGGAAGGCTGGGCTGAGGATGTGCATCCAGCCCGCCAGCACCACCAGATCCGGTGCAAAATGCGCGACTTCTTGCGCCAGATCAGCGTCGTAGTCCGCGCGGCTTTTGCCCGCCTCGGTGTAAGGCTTGAGCGGAAAGTAGAGCGTCGGGATCCCGGCTTCCTCGGCGCGCGTCAGGCCGTAAGCCGCCCGACGGTTGGAGACGACGACAGCGATTTCGGCGTCCAGAGTCTGCGCGGCGATGGCGTCAATGATCGCCTGGAGATTGGTCCCGGAGCCGGAGATCAGCACCGCCAGCCGCATCATAGACCCTCCACGCGCACGCCGGAGGCTTCCGCCACGATCCGCCCGACGGGGTAGCAATCAGCGGCGGACTGCGCCAGCGGAACCTGCGCTTTCGGCAGAACGGCCAGCATCCCCAGGCCCATGTTGAAGACGCGGAACATCTCCCGATCTTCGACCGCGCCCAGGCGCTGGATCAGCTTGAAGATAGGCGGGACCGGCCAGGTGCCCGCTTGCACGACCGCGCCCAGGCCCTCCGGCAGAATGCGCGGCAGATTCTCGATCAGGCCGCCCCCGGTAATGTGCGCCAGCCCGCGCATCTCGACCCCGGCCTGCTGCATGGCCTGAACCTCACGCAGGTAGCAGCGGTGGACCGCCAGCAGCGCTTCGCCGATGGATTGGCCCAGGCTGGGATGCTCAATCTGCCAGTCGAGATCGGCCAGCACGCTGCGCGCCAGGGTGAAACCGTTGGTGTGCAGACCGCTGGAGGGCAGCGCTACGAGGGCATCGCCAGCCTCGATGCCTGAACCGTCGAGAATCTGCGCGCGGTCCACCACGCCGATCACGGTGCCCACCAGATCCAGTTCCTGCGCCTGATAGATGCCGGGCATCTCTGCCGTTTCGCCGCCCAGCAGCGCACAGCCCGCCGCCGCGCAGGCCTGCGCCGCCCCGCCGACAATCGTGGCGATCTGCTCCGGCTCGATGCGCCCCGCCGCGACGTAATCCAGGAAAAACAGCGGACGCGCCCCCTGTACCAGAATATCGTTGACGCAGTGGTTGACGATGTCCTGACCAATCGTGTCCCAGCGCTGCACACGGGCGGCCACGCTGGTCTTGGTGCCCACGCTGTCCGTCGAGGCGACCAGCACCGGCCCTTCCATTGACTTTACTGCGCTGATGTCGAAGAGGCCGCCGAAGTTGCCGGTATCCGACAGCACCTCCGGCCCATAGGTGGCGCGCAGGCCCTCTTTCATCAATTCGACCGCGCGGCTGCCCCGGTCAATATCGACCCCGGCCTGAGCGTAGCGATTGGATGTCATGCCTGTGACCCTTTCGTTCTGCCGATGTCGCGCCGGTAGTGCATCCCCTCGAAATGCACGCAGTCCACCGCCGCGTAGGCCCGGTCCAGCGCCTGCGGCAAGCGTGTCGCCCAGGGCGGTGATGCCCAGCACGCGCCCACCCGCCGTGACGACCTGCCCGTCTTTGAGGGCGGTCCCGGCGTGGAAAACAGTCACGTCCGGCATCTGCGCCACCTGCGTCCAATCCGCGGATCGGCAAGCCCTTTGGGTAGCTGGCCCGGATAACCCGGCGAGGCCAGCACCACCGTCGCGCAGCTTGCGTCCAGCCAATCCAGCCTGATGTTCGCCAGCCTACCCTCGATGCAGGCCATCAGCACTGTGTAGAGATCGCTTTGCAGCAGCGGCAGCACCGCCTGGGTCTCCGGGTCGCCGAAACGGCAGTTGAACTCCAGCACTTGCGGGCCGTCCGCCGTCAGCATCAGGCCCACGAAAAGGACGCCCACATAAGGCGTGCCGCGCGCGGCCATGCCGTCTACCGTGGGCTGGATGACCGTCCGCACAATCTCGTCTACCAGTGTCTGCGGGACATCCGGCGTCGGAGCAAACGCGCCCATGCCGCCCGTGTTCAGGCCCCGGTCGCCATCCAGCGCGCGCTTGTGATCCCGCGCCACGCGCAGCGGCAGACATCTCGCGCCATCGCAGAGCGCCAGCACGGAGATCTCGTCGCCGGAGAGCCTTTCTTCCAGGACCACGCGCGTCCCGGCACTGCCGAAGGCCCCCTGCTGCATGATCTGGTCGAGCGCGGCTTCCGCCTCGGCACGGGTATCGCAGATCAGCACGCCCTTCCCGGCGGCCAGACCATCGGCCTTGACGACCAGCTGATCGCCGAAATCCGCCAGGGCGGCTTTCGCCTGAGCGTAGTCCTCAAAGACGCCGTAGGCCGCGGTCGGGATCTGATGCTCGCGCATGAAATCTTTAGCGAAGGCTTTGGAGGCTTCCAGCCGTGCCGCCGCCTGAGTCGGGCCGAAGATCGGCAGTCCGGCAGCCTGAAAAGCATCGACGATGCCCGCCGCCAGCGGATTCTCCGGGCCGACCACCGTCAGGTCGATGAACTGCGCGCGCGCGAAAGCGATCAGTGCCTCGAAATCGTCCACCGGGATGGGCACGTTTTCCGCTGTGCCCGCGTTGCCCGGCGCGACGTAAACCTGCCTGACCTGCGGCGAGCGTTCCAGCGCCCAGGCCAGCGCGTGTTCGCGTCCGCCGCTGCCGATGACCAGGACCCGCTTCATATGCCCCACATCTGGCCGAAGAGGACCTTGCTGCGGTCGGCTTCCTTCAACCAGTCCGGGATATTCAGCGGGTAGTCGCCGGAGAAACAGGCCGTGCAGTAGGAATTTTCAAAGCCCACCGTCTGCTTGATGGCGTCGAGCATCCCCGGCAGCGAGAGATAATCCAGGCTGTCGGCCCGGACGCGCTCGCAAATTTCCGGGATGCTTAGATTGTTGGCGATCAGTTCGCGGTAGGTTGCCATGTCCACGCCCATAAAGCAGGGATGCCGCACCGGCGGCGAAGAGACGCGCACATGCACCTCGGTCGCGCCGCCATCGCGCAGCAGTTGAACCAGCGGCCCGGCGGTGTTGCCGCGCACAATCGAATCGTCCACCAGCACGACGCGCTTGCCTTCCAGATTGGAGGTCAGCGCGTTGTATTTGAGGTTGACGCCCTGTTTGCGCAGGCTGTCATCCGGCTGGATAAAGGTGCGCCCGATGTAGCGATTTTTCGTGAGGCCCTCGCTGTAGGGGATGCCGGATTGCAGGCTGTAGCCGATGGCGGCGGGTGTCGCGGAATCCGGCACGCCGACCACGATGTCGGCCTCGGCAGGGGCTTCTTCGGCCAGACGGCGGCCAATATTCTGCCGGACTTTGTGGATCACCTGCCCATCCAGCAGCGAATCCGGGCGGGCGAAATAGACGTATTCGAAGACGCACAGCGCGCGCTTCTTCGAGGGCAGGCCGCGAAAGCTGCGCATTCCCCGCTGGTCGATGCGGACGATCTCGCCCGGTTCGACATAGCGTTCATAGGTCGCGCCAATGGTGCCAAAGGCGCAGGTCTCGGAGGCGATGACGTAGCCTTCCGGCAGCCGTCCCAGCGAGAGCGGACGCAGACCCAGCGGATCGCGCACGGCGTAGATCGCGTCGCGCGTCAGCAGGGTCAGCGAATAGGCGCCTTCTACCACCTGCATCATGGCGCGGATGCGCGGCAGCCATTCGTCGTCATCGTCGTCGGCGGCCAGGCCGTTCTGCTTCCAGACTCTCGACCGGCGCGGCCAGCAGTTGGACCATCATTTCGGTATCGGTGGTCGAGGACAGGCCCACGCCGCGCCGCAGCAGCATCTCGCGCACTTGCAGCGCATTGGTCAGGTTGCCGTTGTGCGCCAGGGCCAGCGGACCGTGCAGAGTCTCGATCAGGTAAGGCTGTACGTTGCGGATATGCGTCCCGCCGGTGGTCGAATAGCGGTTGTGACCAATCGCCATATGACCCTCCAGCGGGGTGAGGTTGGCTTCGTTAAAGACCTGGGAGACCAGCCCCATGGCCGCGGTGGATCAGGGCGCGCTGGCCGTCACTGGTGGCGATCCCGGCGCTCTCCTGGCCGCGATGCTGGAGCGCATAGAGGCCAAAAAAGGTCAGGCGGGCGACATCACGCCCCGGCGCATAGACGCCAAAGACACCGCATTCCTCATGCGGTCGGTCGTCAAGAAATTGATCGTAGCTGGCTGTTTCCATTATGTGACTCAGGCTCCGCTGCTGGCTGACTTCATCGTCCTGGAGGATTTTGTCGCGGGCCTGCTGCTGGCTGGCAGCAAGTTTTTGCTGAATGGCGGGGTCGCTGAGCGCGAGGATTTTCGCAGCCAGCAAAGCGGCCCCGGTAGGTTCGAGCACCACAGCGGGCGCGACACCGCTGGGCATCCGTAATGATGAGTATATATCGGCCCCGGCAAAAGTCGAGGACAGCGGCGGGCAGGCGATTACCGGCGCGCGCACCTGGGCATCGACAAAGCCGCTGAGCGCGTTCGAGCGCCCAGCGATAGTAATGTAGACCTTCGGGTTGGGATCGGCCTCATAGCTTTCGAGAATCTGCATGACGTGCGCCGGGGTCTTGTGCGCGGAGCCAACCCGCAGCACCGCCTCGATGCCGTAGTCGTTCAGGGACTGTTGAATCGTCTGGGCATGGGCCATATCCGAACTGGACCCCATCAGGATCACTACAAATGCAGGCATGAGCAGGTGTCCTTACGCAGTCTGACGGTAGGCGTCGAGCGCCTTGACGATGCGCTCGGCGGCGGGCTGTGCGCCAGGGGCGAAGGTCTCGCCCGTCAGGCGTTCATAGGCCCCGATGTAACGTTCCGCTGCGCTGGCGACGAACTCGGCGGGCATGGCCGGGATCGGCCCTTCGCCCTTGTAGCCGCGCTCGGCGAACCACAGGCGCAGGAACTCCTTATCGAAGTTCTTCGGCTCCTTATCGGGGCCATAGCTCTCGGCGGTCCAGTAGCGGCTCGAATCCGGCGTGTGAACCTCATCCACCAGCGCCAGTCGTCCGTCGATCAGGCCGAACTCGTACTTGGTATCGACCAGGATCAGCCCGGCATTGCGCGCCACTTCCTGGCCGCGTTTGAAGACGGCCAGTGCCGCTTTTTCGACCTGCTCCCACAGCGACGGCTCGACAATCCGGCGTTCGATGATCTCGTCGCGCGTCAGGCGTTCGTCGTGCGCACCGCCGGTGGCTTTGGTGGTCGGCGTGATGATCGGTTCGGGCAGGGCGTCGTTCTTGTGCAGGCCATCCGGCAGCGGGATGCCGTAAGGCTTGCGGTCGCCCTTGTCGTAGAGCGTCCACAGCGAGGTGGAGGTCACGCCGGTAATGTAGCCGCGCACGATGACCTCGACCGGCAGCACTTCGGCCTCGTGGGCGATCATGACGTTGGGGTCCGGCACGCTGATGACGTGGTTATCGACCACATCGGCCACCTGGTCAAACCACCAGGCGCTGAGCTGGTTGAGGACCTGGCCCTTAAAGGGAATGGCCCCCAGCACACGGTCAAAGGCCGAGACGCGGTCCGTCGTAATCAGGATGCGCTGGCCCTCCAGGGAATAAATGTCTCGCACCTTGCCGGTTTGCTTCTCGCCCCACCCGGCCAGGTCTACCGATTGGATTGCATGGGGCACCGCTTCGAGCAGTTGGTCTTGCGTCAGCACTTCACATCTCCTTGTCTAAGCGAACTTGACTGCATTTTCGAACAGCCGCAGGCCGGAGAAACCCTGTGCGCCGCGCCGCCAGCGCGGGTGCTGCCAGGGGAACACGTGGTCTTCCGGGTGCGGCATCAGTCCCATCACATTGCCTGCCACGTTGGTCAGGGCCGCGATACCGCCCGCCGAACCGTTGGGATTGGCCGGGTAGTCCGCCGCGCTGCCATCAGCATTGACATACGTGAGCGCGACCAGGGGCTGAATCGCCTGCAAGGTAGGCTCATCCCGGACGGCGATGCGGCCCTCGCCGTGCGCGACGGGGCAGTAGATCAATTCGTCCAGGCCCGTCAGGAAGGGGCTGGCATTCTGAGCATTGGCCTTCAGATAGACCCAGCGGCACTCAAACTGGCGGCGCGCGTTGTAGGTCAGCGTGACCGGATGGGCCGTCTCGCCGTCGGGCAGGAATCCGGCTTTGACCAGGGCCTGGAAGCCGTTGCAGATGCCCAGCACAGGCCGGCCCGCTGCTACGAAGGCGTTCATGGCCTCGCTCAGGCGCGGCTGCAGATCCAAGGCCCACAGCACGCCCGCGCCCAGGTCGTCGCCATAGGAAAAGCCGCCGGGCACGACCAGCATCTGGTAATCCAGCAGATGACGCTCGCCGCTCAGCAGTTGGTTGACGTGGACGATCTCCGGTTCGGCCCCGGCCAGTTGGCAGGCCAGGGCGGCTTCGTGATCGCGGTTAGTGCCGTTGGCGTGCAGAATCAGCGTGCGCGGCTTGCGAGTCAGGGGGATGGCAGCCCGCACAGTTTCCCTGTCGGCCTGCTCGACCGGCAGCGGCTCCGGCGCAGTCCCGCGCCAGGCGGTCTCCATCTCTTCCAGCGTGACGAGGATCTCGCCGTCCTGCGTGTTCAGGCGCAGATCGGAAAAGTCGCTCACCGTGCCCAGACGCTGATATACGCAGTCCTCCAGCGCCAGCTTGAAAGCGACCTCGTTCTCCGGATCCACTTCGACCAGGAAGCGCGAAGCCGTCTCGGAGAAGAGGAAGGTCAGCAAATCGCGCCGCTCGACCCGGTGCGCCAGATCAACCGCCGCGCCGAGCCGTCCCGCGATGCACATCTCCGCCAGGGCGACGGCCAGCCCGCCTTCGCTGAGATCGTGGCAGGCGGCGATCAGATCGTCCTGCATGGCCTGATGCAGCGCCCACATGGTCTGCCGGGCGTTGGGGTTGGGCTGCGGCACCGTGCCGCCGCTGAGGTCATGCACCAGGTTGAAATGGCTGCCGCCCAGTTCCTCGCGGGTCTCGCCGACCAGGTACAGCGCGCTGCCGGGCTGCTTAAGGTCCATCGTCAGCGCCCGCTCGATGTCCGGCAGGATGCCCAGCGCCGAGATCAACAGGGTGCCGGGGATGGCGTGACGCTGGCCGCTGCTGTCGGCATATTCGTTGTTGAGGCTGTCCTTGCCGGAGATAAAGGGCACGTCGTAGGCCAGGGCGGCGTCGTAGCAGCCCTGCACACAGCGCACCAGGCTGCCCATGCCGGTCCGGCAGATTGGGGTTGCCCCAGCAGAAGTTATCGAGAATGGCGATCTGCTCCGGGTCCGCGCCGACGGCGACCGCGTTGCGCAGCGCCTCGTCGATGGCGGCCCAGGCCATCGCGTAGGGGTCCAGGTCGGTATACTGCGGGCAGATTCCGTTGGACAGCACCACGCCCTTGCGTGTGTCCGGCTGCGCGTCCTGCGGGACGATGACGGCGGCATCCGAGGGGCCGTGATTGTCCACGCCCACCAGCGGCTTGACCAGCGTGCCGCCCTGGACCTCGTGGTCGTAGCGGCGAATAATCGGCTCTTTGCTGGCGATGTCCGGGTGCGCCAGCAGGGCCAGCAGAGTCGCGGCGATGTCCTGGCGATGATGTCCGGCAGGCTGCTCATCCGGCGGCTGCCAGATTGCATCTAGCTGCCGGGTCGGGATGCCCTCGTGCAAAAAGTTCAGCGCCAGATCGCCGACCAGTGTGTCACCGTAATGCAGCGTCAGGCGTCCGCTGGCATTGAATTCGCCGATGCAGACCGCTTCGACATCCTGTGAGGCGGCGATGTCTTGCAGCGCGGCCCATTGGTCGGGCGGCACGGCCATCACCATGCGTTCCTGCGCCTCCCACAGCCAGATTTCCCAGGGAGCGCAGGCCGGGATATTTCAGCGGCACGGTTTCCAACTGCACGGCGGCGCCGGTGCCTGCGGCCATCTCGCCCACTGCTGACGAAAGTCCGCCCGCGCCGCAGTCGGTAATGGCGTGATAGCAGCCCGCATCGCGCGCGCGCAGGATGACTTCCTGCACCTGCTTCTCCTGGATCGGGTTGCCGATCTGCACGGCACTGCCCGCGACCTGCCCGGTGCTGGCGTCCATCTCCATGCTGGAAAAGGTCGCCCCGCGCAGGCCATCGCGCCCGGTGCGCCCGCCCAGGACGATAATCAGGTCGCCCGGCTGCGCGCCGGTGGGATGCGATCCATGCGGCAGCAGGCCCAGGCAGCCGCAGAAGACCAGCGGATTGGCGGTGTAGCCTTCGTGATACAGCACCGCGCCGTTGACCGTCGGGATGCCCATCTTGTTGCCGTAATCTTCGACGCCATGCACCACGCCGCTGGCGATGCGCCGGGGATGCAGCGCGCCTTCGGGAGATCTGCGCCGTATCCTGCGGGCCGAAGCAGAGCACATCCGTGTTGGCGATGGGCCGGGCGCTGACGCCCAGGACATCGCGCACAACTCCGCCGACGCCGGTATTGGCCCCGCCGAAGGGTTCGATTGCTGAAGGGTGATTGTGCGTCTCGACCTTGAAGGCCAGGTCATAGCGTTCGTCAAAGGCGATGATCCCGGCGTTATCGACAAAGGCCGAGCGAATCCAGGGCTTATTGACCTGCTCGGTGGCGGCGCGCAAATAGGTCTTGAGCAGGCCGTGAATCTCCTGCTCGACCGGGTCGGAATCCGGCGCTGCGCCGGGCAGCGGCCCCGTGTAGCGAACGTCGGCGCGGAAGGTCTTGTGAATGCAGTGCTCGGACCAGGTCTGTGCCAGCATTTCGAGTTCGGCATCGCTGGGGTCGCGTCCATCCTGCCGGAAATAGCTGCGGATGGCCTGCATCTCGTTCAGGTCCAGCGCCAGCCGCCGTTCCGCGCTCAGGTGCAGCAGCTCCTCGTCGTCACATTCGCGGATGGGAATCCATTCGACTCGATCACTGCTGGTGGCGTACTCGACGAAAGGCGGCGTAATGGCGGCGTCGATGCGCTGCCGCTGGATAACCGGATTCGCCAGCAGCCCCGCCATCGCCTGCAAGGCTTCAGCGCTCAAGTCACCCTGGAGCAGGTAGCGCTGCCCGGTGGCGGCCCGCTCAATTCCGGCGATGCCAAGATGTTCGGCAGCCAGTCGCAAATTATCGGCGACGGTATCGGTCACACCCGGCAGCAGGGTCACGTCGATGACGTGATCGGCCTGTACGGGCAGCGAGTCGATGCCGTCCGATGACATCGTCAGACTGCAATCTTCGGTGACGGGATCGTGCAGCAGGACATCGGCCAGATGCCGCGCGTCAGCCTCTGCCAGCGTTCCCTGGACAAAAAAAACACGGGCCTCAAATAAGCCCGTGAGCGATTCAATGCCAGCGTCGTGAGCGACGCGGACCCAGCGATTGTTCCCGGTGGTGCGTTGAGTGACCTCACGTGACCAGATCACATACCTGAATGTGCTGGTATCCAATCGACTGCCTCTGTGTAGCTGAAATGCCTGCGCATCACTATAACCCGCACTGCTCGGCTGTGCAAGGCTGATATAGGCCGGGCGGGCCTGACCGGGCTGGGCGAAATGCGCTACAATCGATTGTAGAAAGTCAGTCAATAAAGGACAGGCGCTACGTATGAATTACAGCATTGACCAGGATCTGCACGAAGCGGAATCGATGGTCAAGAATTTCGCCGCCTATCTGCGCGGCAGCGAACTCTATGGCAGCGCGAGCGGTGGATTCTTCAACTTCGGCAACATGCCCAGCCTGACGGTCGGTGCGCTGGTGATGCGCCTGCGCCGTCTGGAGGCGCTGCGCGATCAGATGACGCCAGACCAACAGCAGCGGCTCGACTCCGTCCGCCAGCAGCACGATACCGTCCGCAAGGAATGGCACGCGCATTACGAGAAAAAGGTGCTGCGCGAGGTCGATTCGCGCCTCAATTCGATCCAGCAGTATTTCAGCGACGAGCACATGGATCAGCTCAATGCCTACGCGCCGGAACAACTGCGGCGCACGATAATTCAGGAACTGCTGGGCGTGATGAACGACCTCGGCCTTGTCAGCGAGGAACTCGATAAGAAACTGCGCTACGTCGATAATCGCCTCGGCGGAATCGCCACGATTCCGGGCAGCTTCGCCTGGGATTCAATGCTCCAGCCGGTCTACCCGCAGTCTGAGTACTGGTGGCTCTACCGTCATCCGCGCGCCTAGCGGCCTGCCTGGCGCTGTTGGCGGCCTTCTGGATCGTCACCAGTCATTTGGCGCAGGACAGCCTCTGGCTGGATGAAGGTTATTCGGCTGCGGTGGTGCGCGATGTCCATGACGCGCCACAGAACCTGCGGCGGCTGCCCGGTTATCTGTTTCACAGCCTGCGCGATACGCTCAATCGCAGCCGGGCCGACGTGCATCCGCCGCTGTATTTCCTGCTGCTGGATAGCTGGGGCTGGGTTGCGGGCGAGTCGGTCTTCGCACTGCGCCTGCTTTCCGCCTTTTTCGGCCTGATCGCGCTGGCGGCGACCTATGCCCTGGGCAAACGCCTCTTCGGTGTGTGGACCGGGCTGGCGGCACTGCTGATCCTGGCGACGGCGAGCGCGTTCGTCTATTACAACCGCGAAACGCGCATGTACACGCTGCTGATCGCGCTGTCGGCGCTGTCGATGTGGGCCTACTGGCGCTGGCTGGAGCGTCCGACCTGGCCGCGCGTGCTGCTCTACGGCGGGCTGATGGCGGCGCTGCTTTACACGCATGATGCCGGGGTGCTGATTCTGCTGACTCAGGCATTGCATCTGCTGCTGAGCCGACCACGCCGCATCCTGCGCTGGCTGTGGCCTGCCGGGTTGGCGCTGCTGTGCTTCGCCCCCTGGATTCCGGTCATTCTGGCGCAGTGGCGCAGCTACGGTCAGCCGGGCGCGCCCCCCTTCAGCGATTTAGGTGTGGCCCTGGCCGCATTGAGCTATGCCCTGACCGGCGGCTACCTGCTGCTGTATCTCCTCCCGGCACTGGGGCTGATCTTTCTGGTGCGGCGGCAGGGACGGGCCGCGCTGCTGTTGGCCCTGTGGCTGCTGCTGACTCCGCTGGCCTTGTGGCTGGGCAACGCGCTCATTCCGTCTCTGTTCCAGGTGCGCTATACCCTGGCGATCCTTCCGGCAGCGGCGCTGCTGCTCGCGGGGGGGCTGATGGGGCTGGCATTAAACCTCACCCCACAGCTTTTGCAAGGTCCCCTCGCCATTGGTGGAGAGGGGATTTAGGGGTGAGGTTATAGCCAGCATCATCTCAGTGATTTTCCTCGCCGCGCTGCTCTACACACAGTTGACGCTCTACCCCTACCTCTGGCCCGCCAAGCCGGACTGGGATAGCGCGGTGCGGCAGGTGACCGCGATACGCCAGCCGCTCGAACCGGCGCTGACGGCCATCCCCAATCATTCCCCGGCGGCTTACTACGCCCGGCAGATTCCGCTGGAACAGGGCCTGGTCGTCGATCTCGGCTGGCGCTGGCAGGAGCCGGAAGCGATGGCGAGCTACGCCAAAAAGCTCGGCTCGGTCCCGTCGGTCTGGCTGATGATGCCCAGCAGCACGGTGAGCAGCTGGGATGCCGCGCGCGATCTGCTGGCGACGCGCCACGTCGGCTACCGTGAGTCGGTGATGGACATGCTCTTCTACCGCTTCGACAGCGGGCCGGGCGAGGGGCTGCGCTTCCAGTTTGGCGATGCGCTGGCCTATCCCGACGGAATCGGGCAGGTATTGTACGCGGTGCCGGGTGAGGATTTCTGCTTCACGCTGGATCTGGAGGCGCTGGCGGATTTGGACGCTGCCTATCGGGCAGAGTTCGCGCTGACTCAGGGTTACGATACAATCCGCGCACGGACCAATCTGACGTTGGAGGCGGCCCAGACCGGTGAGACGCTGCATCTGGCCCCTTGTCTGCCCCTGCCGCCGGAGACTCCTGCTGGGCCGGATCATCTGCGGCTGCGCGTCACGGATGAAGCAGGTCAGGCGCTGCCGCTGCTCGACAATGGCACCATCTACTGGGGTGAGACGTTAGTGCTGGCCCTGGTCCACACAGGAGGCTGAGCTTTTCTTAACAATTGATCCCGGCCTGCATTCGCGTTATACTGCGCCCTCAACTCATGTGCAGCTAGGGTTCCGCTGCGGGAGCAGGCCAGGACCGAGCGCTGCGAAAAGCCGCGTTGTTATACCCCCGGCAGACACCTGAAGAACTAAAAAATCAGGGGGGATGAGTTGACGTGTTTTCGCATGTCAACTGATTGGAGCCCCTATGACCTCCCTGGCGATCCTTCTGGTGCTGACCTCCGCTTTCACTCATGCCCTGTGGAACTTCATCGCCAAGCGCGCACACGGCGGCCCGGCCTTCGTCTGGCTCTTCGGCGTCTTCGAACTGTTTATCTATCTGCCCTTTTTGCTGCTGTTCATCGCCAGCGAACAACCAAGCTTAGCGGCGGTAGACCTCGTCGCCATTGTGGGCAGCGGCTGCCTGCACCTGATCTACTTCCTGCTGTTGAGCCGGGGTTATCAGGTGGGGGATCTTTCGCTGGTCTACCCGCTGGCGCGCGCAGTCGGGCCGCTGATCTCCACCTTCGCGGCCATTTTGCTCTTTGCCGAGCGCCCGACTCCGCTGGCCTTCAGCGGCGGTTTGCTGATCTGCGGCGGCGTCTTCTGGCTGACCGGCGATCCGCGCAAGCTGCGCGATAACGATGCGCTGCCCGGAGTGATCTACGCTGTCCTGACCGGCCTGGCTATCGCGGGCTATACGCTGTGGGATTCCTATTCGATGAGCCGCTTGCTGATCGCGCCGATGGTCTACCAGTGGGGTCTGGGTGTCGTGCGGTTGACTCTGCTGACGCCCTACACTCTGCGCCACCGCGAGAGCATCCGCCTGGCCTGGCGCGACGACAAATGGAAGGCGCTGACGGTCGGCATCCTCGGCTTCTTATCCTACCTGCTGATCCTGGTGGCCTATGAGTTCAGCCCGGTGAGCTATGTCGCGCCGATGCGGGTCATCAGCACGCTGATGGGTGTGGCGATGGGCAGCCGCTTCCTGGGTGAAGGCGATACCCGGCGGCGGTTGGCAGCAGCGGGAGCCATGGTGCTGGGGGTCATCGCCCTGGGCGTGGGTTAGGCTGCGTATGAAACCCTGTTAAACAGGAGAGAAACAGGTATAATTACGATAATTATTACAGATTTTGAGCTAACAACACGGCGCTCAATTCAGCTTCATGTAGTTTGCAAACACGCCCTAGCAGGAACTCGCGGTCCCTGAATCCTGAAAGGATTTGGCCGCTTGCCGGGCAGTACTCAATACAGTTGATTGCGGTAGGCGTCGTCGATGACCTCGTCGAACTCTTCGACCGTGCAGGTCAACTGCGCATGGTCGATGAGCACCTGTGCCAGCGAGGCCAGCTCGGAGAAATCCGGCCAGCTTTCGGGCTGCCATAGCTGCGAGCGGATCAGGCACTTGGCGCAGTGCATGAAGGCCTCTTCGACCTGGACCACAATCGCCAGCGCGGGTGCTTTGCCGCGCACCGCCATTTGCTCCCGCAGCCAGGCATCGCGCACGATGCGCGCGCGGCCATTGATGCGCAGCGTCTCGCGCTTGCCGGGGATCAGGAAGAGCATCCCGACCTGCGGGTTCTGAATGATATTGCTCAGGCTGTCGGCGCGGCGGTTGCCCGGACGGTCCGGGATCGCCAGCGTGTGTTCATCCAGCACCTGGACGAATCCGGCAGGGTCGCCCTTAGGCGAGACGTCGATTCTGCCGTCGGCACTGGCCGAGGCCAGCAGCATGAAGGGTGACTTGGCGATGAAAGCCTGACAGTGGGTATCGAGCGTCGAAATCACTTTCTGCACATTGCGCTCGGCGGGCAGGCCGATAAGCTCGCGTAATTGAGTTTCAGTGCTAATCACATCGCTGAATTCGGCGATCATCGCGGGTCCTTTCGTGCTTGTTGATCGTGTCCAGTGTATGCGCAGCGCAGGCTATCGTCAAACGTCAATCAGACTTCTGATCTTTATTCGCGCGCCTCTCGAGGAACAGGAAAAGCAAAAATAGGGGGATGCCTGTGCCAAGAAAAAAGATCAGCCTTGCTGTTGTGAGCGTTCGGTAATTGGGAAAAAGCAGTAGCGAGACAGATTACTCTCAGGTGAAGCCGAGAGTTATGCGTACAGAAGCCCCATGTCGTATGGCTCAGAGGCCGCCCCCAGCAGCGACGTGACCGCCACCACATTGCGAATTGAGAGCGTGCGTTTGTAGCCGCGCATGGTGCGGTATCGTTCTTCAACCCACCAATCACCGAACGGTCACAGAAACTATGTGTACAGATTCATCGCATAAGCTGAGTATAATGGTAGATATTCCGACCATTTAGACCGCAGGAAACTGATGCAAGGTCGCCATATTCTCCTATGCCTGGTTTTCTTTGCCGCGCTAAGCACTCCAGTGTTCGCACAAGATGAACCTCCCGACGCCTTAGTCGTTATTCAGCAAGCCATAGACGACCAATCCGTTACTCTGAACCTCATTGCGCGCGGCATGGATACACTGCCACCAGAGCTATTCACGCTAACATGGCTCGAGGCGCTGTCGATTGGCAATCGCTCATCATGGATCCGGCTGGATGATTATGTGAAGGGGCCGGATAACACTTTTTGGCAAATTCCGGCGGATATCAACCGCCTGCAGCGGTTGAAAATCCTCGAAATCGTCGGAGTCAGCCTGGACGAACTTCCCCCTGAAATAGGCCAACTTGACAACCTACAGTCACTCATCTTGTGGGATACGAACCTGGAACAACTGCCGCCGGAAATTGGCGACCTGAAGAATCTGCGCAGTCTCAATTTGCGCGGCAATCTCCTTACCGAACTGCCTGACGAATTTACACAGTTGGTTAATCTGGAGCAGTTGGATACTGGGCAGGAATCTATTGGCCAAGGTGCCTGACGAACTCTGGGAGATGCCATCCCTGAAGTTGGTTCGCCTGGATAACAACACCATCGCTGCCGAGGAATTCAACCGTTTTGACCGCCAATTGAAAGGTGAAACGGTGCCGCCAACGTTGATTGCAGCGTTGCTTTTCGCTGTTGTCGTGGGGATCGCTGTGATCCTGATTATTTATCGCCGAGTGTCTGTTCGCTAATTTGGCACAATTGAGTTTTCCCAAACACTGAGCGGTCACGAATTCCCAATTACCGAACGGTCACTGCTGTTGGGTCATTGACGATATTGTAGGGGCATTCTGCCGATGGGCAATAATAATCGACCGTTCCACTCGACAGGAACCACCCAACGAACATATAGAGCAGGCTGAGCAGCCCCAGGATCGTGTAAAGGCGTTTTCGTGACCCAGAGCGTTTCATCCTTGAGCGATCCGATTCGGTTTATGCACAATTGCGAAGCATAATTCAGTATATTTTATCGTGTGCGATTGGAGCAACATGTCAGCGCAACAGGAAAGTGCAGCCGCTGAAGGGCAGATCAGCCTCTTAGGGGCGGTCGCCATCGGCATCGGCGGCATGGTGGGCGGCGGCATCTTTGCGGTCCTGGGCCTGGCCGTCGTCTTAGCAGGCGGTGCCACCTGGCTGTCCTTTATTGTGGCCGGGCTGGTCGCTTTGCTCACGGCCTATTCTTACGCCAAGCTCTCGGTGGCCTTTCCCAGTCAGGGCGGAACAATTGTCTTCATTGACAAAGCTTTCGGCATTGATCTCTTTACCGGGACCATGAATAACCTGCTCTGGCTCGGCTACATTGTGACTCTGGCCCTGTATGCGGTGGCCTTTGGCAACTATGCCGCCACTTTTATTCCGGTGGACCAGCAAAGCGCGACCCTCCTGCATCTCCTCATCAGCCTCGCCATTATCCTGCCGACCGTGCTGAATTTCTTTGGCGCAGCGATCATCAGCAAGGCCGAAACCTATGTTGTGGGCTTCAAAATAGCCATTCTGATTCTGGTGATTATCGTAGGCTTTGGCAGTGTCGAGACCGCGCGGCTCGAACCGAGCACATGGCAGCCGCTGCTGCAAATCGTCAGTTCGGGCATGATTATTTTCGTGGCCTACGAAGGCTTTGAACTCATCGCCAACACCGCCAGCGAGGTGCGCAATTATCAAGTGACCCTGCCGCGCGCCTACTATATCTCGGTCATCTTCGTGATGGCCCTGTATGCGCTGATCGCCGTCGTGGTGGTGGGGTCGCTGCAAGCCAGCCAGATCGCCGCTGCCCAGGATTTCGCATTGGCCGAAGCCGCCAAACCCTCATTGGGACAGTTCGGCTTCACCCTGGTCGCCATCGCCGCCGTGCTGGCGACTCTCTCCGCCATCAATTCGACCCTGTATGGCTCGGCGCGCTTGAGCTATACCATCGCTACAGAAGGCGAGCTGCCCGCCGTGCTGGAGAAGAAGCTCTGGCAGCAGCCCATCGGCCTGGTGATTACGGCAGGCTTAGCGCTGCTGCTGGCGAATCTGGGCGATCTGTCCAGCATCTCGACCATGGGCAGCGCGGGCTTTTTGATTATCTTCGCGGTGGTCAATCTGGCGAACTTCAGAAAATCCGACGAGGCGCACAGCAATCGACTGCTGGCCGGGCTGGGCGTGCTGGCCTGTGTGCTGGCGCTGGCGGCGCTGGTCTGGTACACCCTGAACAATGCGCCCGCTCATCTGCTGGTGCTGGTGGGCATGGTCGCCATCGCCTTTGCTATCGAGGGCGCTTATCGCACGTTCGGCTCCAGCAAATCACGAGACCTCAGTTAGCAATCCGGCGTCAGGGGGTATAAGGCGAGACGGATAAGGCTTCAAGCCTGCCCTCTACGTATTGGCAGTGGTAGCGGGCCGGTGCTGAGGCTGCCAGCATGGGCGGCAAAAAGTGCGGGATATTGTCCACGACCTGATGGTTGGCTGTGTCGATGACCCAGGCAAGCGGTTTCCATTCCAGCAATCCCTCGTCGGTCATTTTGCGCTGCCAATCGATCGGCCCTGCGAAGCGGATGACGTAGGCGTACATACCCTTGTCGTGGTTGCTGGCATCGCGCACCGCCGTCCAGGTAACGATTCCGACGAACTGCACGGCCTGGGCCTGCCTGACATCGAGCTGCGTCTCTTCCATCACCTCGCGCGCGATAGCTTCATCAGGCGTTTCGCCTGCGTCGATCCCACCGCCCACGCCGTTCCACAGTCCCTGATTGGGCGGGAATTGGCGGCGCAGCATCAGGACGCTGTCGCGCAGGACGCAAAAGGCGATGGTGTAAGGCAGGTCTATTTGAGCGTCTGATTCTTGGTGCATGACTTCATCTCAATCTACAGGGTTTTGCTGGTAGTTGAAAGCGATGGAACCATTAATCTGCACGTAGAGCGTATTGGTCAATGGCTCAGTCTCTAGCGCTATGGTTTCTATATCCGATGTTATCCCGTTGCTTTCGGGAACCGAGTAGATTTCTTTGCAGAATGTATTGAATAGACATGCGTAAAGATCATAGCGGTGCGTATATGTCTCCGCAAAATCGGAGCTATAGAATTGCAGATTATAGGTGTAGTTATTGAGGCGAACCGCTGTCACATGCTGCCGGTACCCCAAGAGGCCGGTTTGCCAGACGCCTAAATATAAGGTTCCACACAGAAATGCCCCCGTAATTATTGAAAGCACGACCATGAGCGCTGCGTAGAATTCGAGGATCTTATCCTCTAATTTTGGAAAGAGCGCCACATTCAGGAGGAAGTAAGCTGCGCAAACAACGAAAAGAGGTATAGCAAGCTTCCAGGCCAGGGTCTGAGACATCGCCAGCCAATAGATGACAGTGCTGTTTCCCCAACCAAAGAACAGCAGCACAACAAGATGCGCTATTGATAGCAGCGCAGCTAAAAGCATGAATTTATAGAGAAAGCGGTTGATGTGGAAAAACAGAAGCTTTACACGCTTCCAGTATGGGTTCATCCCGAATGTTTACCATCTGCCGTCGTCTTTTGTCAAGCAGCAGCGATAAGAGTATGATTCGAGTCGTGAAGCAAGCGGGAAAGGGCGGCATGAGATGACCATTCGTACACTGGTCCTGTCGGGCGGCGGCGGACGCGGCGCGTTCCAGGCCGGGGTCTACCAGTATCTGATGGAGGCCGAAAAAACCGGCGTCGATGTCGATCATCAGGGCGTCTGGGACCCGGAGATCGTCGTCGGCACCTCGATTGGCGCGGTCAACGGCGCGGCTATCGCTCAGGGAGTCTCGGCGCAGGATCTGGTCAGCTTCTGGCAGCAGGCGCGCGAATCCGACATCGAGGGGCTGCCGCCGGGCATGAACTGGCTGACCCGGCGCGTCGCCAATATCCTGCTGCGCGGCGTCATCGGCCACAATCTGCCGCGTGTCTCCAAGAATGCGGCCCATTCGCCGCCAGAAGTGCTGGACGGCTTGCCCGGTTGGCTGGTGGGGCGCTGGGCGAATCTGCTGGATACCGGCCCGCTGCGTCACAGCCTGACCGAAAAGCTCGGCCTGGACGAGGCCAAGATCAACGAGAGCGAGAAGACGCTGCTCATCAACGCGACCAATATCCGCACCGGCGAGCTGACCATCTTCACCAACAAGGACGTGATGAGCCGCAAGAGCGGTGACATGCGCCTGAACGTTCGCCCCGGCATCACCTTTAACCGCATCCTCGCCAGCGCCAGTATTCCCATGGTCTACCCCTGGACGCATGACGAGGGCGATACCTACTGGGATGGCGCGATTGTCGCCAACACGCCGCTCAGCGCGGCCCTGGATGTCGCCACCGACCGGCCTGTCGAAGAAGATATGGAGGTCATCGTCGTGCTGATGACTCCCTGGCGGCAGGGCGAAGTGGGTCACGAACGGCTGCCGCGCAACTTCCTCGAAGCGGCCACCTGGACGTTGGATTGGGCGCTGCTGGCCTCCTTCCGCGACCGGCTGCGTGTGACCGAAGCCTATAATCAACTGGCGCAGATGGAGCGCGAACTCAACCCCTACGGCGAGTATCGCTACCGGCTGGTCAAGGTGATGGTCGTCGCGCCGGAGTCCTTCTTCCCCATTTCGCGCATCGTCGATTATGACGAGCACAGCGAAGCGCTGATCGAGATGGGCTATGCGGCGGCGCGCAGTGTCTACGAGTTGAACTTCGGGCCAGGGAAGGGTTAGCTGTGCCATCATTAGGCTGAAATGAGGCATGGCAGTCCTGCACTCACATCAGATGACCTGTACGACTGGCACTCTGTCATTGTGAAGGCGATGAATTCGGAAATTTTTGGGAGAATCCAATCTTAAGCCGTGTTAAGATGACATCAGGCGAATTTCCTTTATCCTTCAGACCTTCGTCTCAACACAGACTCGGTTTAAGGATTGAAGACTGAACGCCATTATTTAATCGCTTATAGCAATCCAAGATTTCAGGGTGCACTAATGAACGTCTGTCCGTACTGTGACCATAACAACCCCGACGACCGCGTGATTTGTGCCCACTGTGGCCGCCGCTTCTCACTTCGGGATGCCGGCATCCCCACCCTGTTGAAGCATACGACCTCGATGGTGTTCCCATCTCCGGAGGAGCTGCCGACCGAACGCACCGCTCGTTTCCCGAAAAATGCCAATGCGGTCTTGTACGTACAGGGATCTCAGGTGCCGCTGGTGGTGAATGTTCAGGCGCTCGCGGTCCTGGGCCGGACCAGCGCCGATCATTCCTTGAATCCGCATCTGGATCTGGGTGCATTTCAGGCCCATACACGCGGCGTTTCGGCACGGCACGCGGCCTTGCAGCGCAACGAGGAACAGCTTCTGCTGCGCGATCTCGGCAGCACCAACGGGACCTACGTCAACGGCGAACGCCTGGTGCCTTATCAGGCGGTAGTCATCTGCAACGGCGATGAAATCCACCTGGGCCAGCTCGTAATGCAGATTTTCTTCCAGCGTCAGGTCCAGCACACCGCCTGAACCAGTGTCGTGACTTATGCTTCGTCGTTGATGACCACCAGACGCAGCTCGGTCATAGCTTCGACGGCATAGCGCGGGCCTTCGCGGCCCAGGCCGGAGTCCTTGACGCCGCCGTAGGGCATCTGGTCCACGCGGTAGCTGGGGATGTCGTTAATCATGACACCGCCGACCTTCAACTGGCGGGCCGCCTGCATGGCACGCTTGAGATCGCGCGTATAGACCCCGGCTTGCAGGCCATAGGCTGAGTTGTTGACCGCCTGAATCGCCTCATCTAGATGATCGAAGGGCAGCAAGCTGACCACCGGGCCGAAGACCTCGCTGCACACCACATCCATCACATCGTCCACGTTTTCCAGCACAATCGGCGCGACCATGCGGCCTTCACGTTCACCCCCGGCCAGCAGCCAGGCCCCCTGCTCGACGGCGCTGTTGACCCAGGCGATGATGCGATCAGCGGCGGCGTCGCTAATGAGCGGGCCGATGTCGGTCGATTCGTCCATCGGGTCGCCCTGGCGCAGCCTGATCGTCGCGTCAAGGAAGCGCTGGCGGAAGTCATCGTAGATACCGCGCTGGACGTAGATGCGCTGGACGCTGATGCAGGTCTGGCCGCTGTAGGCGAAGCTGCCGGTAATCAAGCGGGCGATGACCTTATCGAGCGGGGTATCCGCGTCGATGATGGTGGCTGCGTTACCGCCCAGTTCCAGCGCCACCCGGCGCAGTCCAGCAGATTGCACGATCTTGCGTGCCACCGGGGCAGAGCCGGTAAAGCTAATCATCGCCACGCGCGGATCCTCGACCAGCCAGCGGCCCACGTCGGCATCGCCCAGCACGATCTCAAACGCGCCTTCGGGCAGGCCGGATTCGCCGAGCAGATCGCTCAGACGCAGCGCGGTCAGCGGGGTCAGCGGCGAGGGCTTGAGTACCAGCGGGCAGCCTGCCGCCACTGCCGGGGCGATTTTGTGCGCTACCAGATTGAGCGGGAAGTTGAAGGGTGTGATCGCCGCCACAATCCCGACCGGCACACGCATATAGAAGCCGAAGCGTCCGACTCCACCGCGCGCCGCGTCCATCGGGACCGTTTCGCCGTGCAGGCTGCGCGCCTCGTCCGCCGCGAAGGTGAAGGTCTCGACCGCCCGCGCCACCTCGCCGCGCGCGTATTTCAGCGGTTTGCCGCTCTCGCGCACCATCAACCGCGCCAGCGAGTCGGCTTCGTCGGCGATCAACTGCGCCGCCCGGTTAAGAATCGCGCCGCGTTCGTGAGCGGGCATCGCGGCCATGACCGG
Source organism: uncultured Chloroflexia bacterium (assembly GCA_963772595.1). Classification (GTDB taxonomy): domain Bacteria; phylum Chloroflexota; class Anaerolineae; order Aggregatilineales; family Phototrophicaceae; genus CAVYXZ01. Next base: position 186,332 of record CAVYXZ010000012.1, read on the forward strand.
CTCGGCTTCAGCGGCCTTGCCAATCGACTCGCGCACGGCGGCCTCGTCAAAGACCGGCACTGAGGCCAGGACACGCTGATCGTAGGGGTTGATTATTTTCGTTTCAGTCACCATAAGCTTATTATAGCGCCGCACATTTGCGATGGGCCAGTGCCGGGGCCATAATGACACTGCGTATTATCGAGTATCAAACATGACGAAACTCTTCATCAGCTACCGCAGCCTGGACTCTGCCAAAGTCGATACCCTGGTCTGCTCGCCTGCGCTCCCTGAAATCGGATGACGATACACCGCTTCATGCTGTGTGGCAGGATAAGGACAGTATCCCCGCTGGCCGCGACTGGTGGGAAGCGATTGTGGACGCCATCATTGATTGCGAAATCTTGGTGTTCATGGTCTCGCACGAGTCGGTGACGAATATCAACTGCCGTGCCGAGTTGAGCTATGCGCGCCGCCGTAATCGCCCGGTGGTCCCGCTGGTGCTGGAAGGCGAGTTTGTCTACAATCCAACGACCGGAAAAAACGACATCACCTACTGGCCGGATATGCCACAGGAACTGAATGATCTGCGCGCGCAGTTTCTGTTCTATGAGGGCACATCTTTTCTGGCACAGTTGAACGCCGCGATTGAAGGCTTTCAGCGAGAGCCGCAGCGCTGGCGCGACCTACCCGCCGACCGTCCGCCGGACCCACGTCTCGCCACCGAGGCCAGCAATAACACGGCGTACCTCTACGATCAGGCTTACGATTATGCCCTGCGCGGCGAGTATGGAGCAGCAGAGCGCTGGTTCCAGAAGCTGGTCAACATGAACGATCCCGATTTTGGCGAGGATGCCTTCGCCTGGATCGGCCTGCTGCGCGAGTACCAAAAAATCCAGCGCTTCGAATCACGGTCGAGCACACGTCACCGTGCCCGCGCGGCCTGGGATACCTATGTGCAGCAGTTCCCGCTGCCCTTCATCGACTTCTTCGATCCGGCAGGGCTGCGTGACCGTATCGAGAGGACCGAGCAGACACCGCCTGTTCAGCCTGCCCCCACCGTTGAGGCACAAACAGACAGCGAAGCGGAACTCGAAGACTGGATGGACCCGGAGGTCTACGCGGATCCCAGCGCCTGGCGAGAGCCTGCGATTGTCCAGGAGGTGGCTGACAGCCTGAAACGCTACGAGTCGCGCGGCGGCAGCCAGAGCCTCCTGCCTGCGCCCTTCGCCTGGGTCGAGATTCCGGCGGGCGAGGTGACCCTCATCACTGACAAGGCAGAGCGGACCGAGTCGCTTCCGGCTTTCGCCATTGCCAGATACCCGATCACCCACGCGCAGTACGCGAAATTCGTTGAGGCAGGGGGCTACCAGCAGCGTCAGTGGTGGACCGACGCGGGCTGGCAGGCGCTGACGACTTCGAGCTGGTCAGAGCCGGATGACTGGCACACCATCAAGTACAACCAGCCAGAGCAACCGGTGATCGGGGTCTCGTGCTATGAAGCGCTGGCGTTCTGCAAGTGGCTGGCTGACAGCAGCGGGGAGCCGATCCAACTGCCCACCGAAGAGCAGTGGCAGCGGGCGGCTCAGGGCGATGATGGGCGGCTCTTTCCCTGGGGGAAGCGCTGGGACTGCGGCAAGTGCAATAACTCGGTGGAGCCTTGCGAAAGCAGCGGACCGTCGCCAGTCCAACGCTACGAAGGCATGGGCGATAGCCCCTTTGGCGTGGTGGATATGGCCGGTAACGCAGCGGAGTGGTGTCTCAACCCCTCCGATCACTACAACGTTTTGATGAATCTTCAGAGCGATGGGCCGCGTGTCCTGCGCGGTGGTTCATGGATCGGCATTGCCAGCGATTCCTACCGTGTGATTGACCGCAGCAAGCGGTCGCCCGATGTTCGGGGCTTCGACATCGGCTTCCGCATCGCTCGGAACTACGACTAAGCCAGCGCCCAATCGACGGCGGCGAGGGCGTGCAGGGCGGTGGTGTCGAAGGTCGGGATGGGGCTGTGCTCCGGCTTAATCAGCAGCGTGATCTCGGTGCAGCCCAGGATGACGCCTTGCGCGCCCCGCTCGGCCAGGTCGCCGATGACCTGCTGGTAGTCCCGGCGCGAGTCGTCCTTCACCACGCCCACGACCAGTTCCTCGTAGATGATGTCATGCACACACTGGATTCCCGCGTCATCGGGAATCAGCACGTCGAGTCCGTAGCGCTCGATCAGGCGGCCTTTGTAGAAATCCTGCGTCATGGTGTAGCGGGTGCCCAGCAGGGCGATGCGCTGGATACCTGCGGCTTTGATCTGCTCCGCCGTCGCGTCGGCGATGTGCAGCAATGGCAGATCCACCGCCGCTTCGATGTCCCCGGCCATGCGGTGCATGGTGTTGGAACAGATCACGAGGCCGTCCGCGCCGCCGTTTTGCAGCGCCTTCGCCGCGTCGATCATGCGCGCCGTCGCGCTGGCCCAGTCGCCCGCCGCCTGCTGCGCTTCGATCTCGGCGAAATCGAAGGACCACAGCAGGCACTGCGCCGAATGCAGACCGCCCAGGCGCTCGCGGACGGTCTCGTTGATGATCTCGTAGTAGAGCTGGGTCAATTCCCAGCTTAGGCCGCCGATGAGTCCGATGGTCTTCATGGAGCAGGTCCTTCGTTCGTGAACATCACGCAGGCCGTTGGCGCTTTGAATCTCAGTCTTCGTCCGCATCTTCGGCGTCGAGTACGTCTTCGATCTCGTCGTCTGCCAGATTTGCCTCGGCCTCTTCAAGCTCTTCGATCAGTTCGTCGGTGGTCTCCGGCGCAGGTTCTGACGGTTGCGGTGCGAAGCGTTCCAGGTCAAGCTGGCTGAGTTCGGTGCCGGTCGCGGCCTGCATCAGCATCAGCACTCGATCCGCCATCGAGGCCGGGTCCGGGTGGATGCCGTCTTGCAGCAGCGCCGTCTCAAACAACTGCTCGATCACCACGTCGATCATGGCGTTGCCGCTGTCAGCGTCCAGCATGGTGCTCAGGTTGTGCATCAGCGGGTGGCGCGGGTTGAGTTCCAGCGTCTTGACCGGCAGTTCGTATTCTTTGTCCAGCAAGCGGTTGATGCGGAACATATTGCGCCGGGTGCTGGAGTCGGCGCTCACCAGCCGGGCCGGGCTGCCGACCAGGGTCTTGCTCTCGCGCACATCCTGCACGCGCTCGCCCAGCACGCGCTTGAAGCGGTCGATCAGCGATTCGAATTCGCCTTCGGGCAGCGCTTCGGCTTCCGGCGTTTGCTCGTCTGGCTGAATCTCGCCGATGTCGCTGAGGTCGATGTCGGCCTCGTCCACATTGTGCAGCTTGTGACCGTTGAAATCGTCCAGGCCCATGACCATGAAAGAGTCAATCGGATCGGTGAAGTAGAGCACCTCAATGGCGCGCTGGCGGAAGGCGTCGAGATGCGGGCTGCGGCGGGCGCTGTGGAAATCGTCGCCGATGATGTAGTAAATATCGCTCTGGTTGGTGACCATGCGCGATTCGTAATCGGCCAGCGAATGCCAGACGGTCTCGTCGTCGTCCGCCGTGCTGTTGAAGACCAGCAGGCGTTCCAGGTCGGATTTATCCTCTGGGCTGGCGACCAGACCCTGCTTGAGGAAGCGCCCGAAGTTCTGGAAGACCTTGAGATATTGATCCCGGTCGTCTTTGGCGAGGCGCTTGAGTTCGTTCAGCACGCGCGTCGTCAGCGTCTTTTTGAGGGTCGCCATCACGCGCGTGGCCTGGACGCTCTCACGGCTGACACTCAGCGGCAGGTCCTCGCTATCGACCACGCCCTGGACGAACTGCAAATACTCCGGCAGCAGATCGGTGCAGTAGTCCTGAATCAGCACCTTGCGCGCATAGAGCTTGAGGCCCGGTTCTTTGCGCGGGCTGAACATATTCTGCTCGGCGCTGCCGGGCACGTAGAGCAGGGCATAGAATTGCAGCGGCACATCGGCGCGCATGTGGATGCGCAGGTCCGGCTCGTTGAAGTCCAGCGTCAGCATCTTGTAGAAATCGTTGTACTGCTCGTCCGTGATTTCTTTGGTAGGCTGCCGCCAGATGGCGGTCTGCTTGTTGGTCGGCTCTTCGTCTTCGCCCACATAGATAGGGAAGGCGATGTAATCCGAATGCTGGCGGATAATGTCCTTCAACTGCCAGGGCTGCAAGAATTCTTTGGCGTCTTCGCGCAGGGTGATAATCACATCGGTGCCGCGTGCCTCACGTTCGGCGGCTTCGATGGTATAGGTCTCATCACCGCTCGATTCCCAGGCGAAGGCGGTCTGCTCAGGATCATAGGAGCGTGAGACGACGCGCACCTTTTCCGCCACCATGAAGACCGAATAGAAGCCGACGCCGAACTGGCCGATCACGTCCTGGGCTGATGCGCCGTTCTTGGACTGCTTCATCGCCTCAATGAAGGTTTTGGCTCCACTGTGGGCGATCATGCCCAGGTTTTCCTCCATGTCGGCGGCGGTCATGCCGATGCCGCTGTCGCTGATGGTCAGCGTCCCGGCTTCTTCGTCGGGCACGATCTCGATGGCGAGTTCCGCCTCCGGGTCCACCACATTCTGGTTGGTCAACTGCTCGAACTGGACGCGGCTGAGCGCATCGGAAGCGTTCGAGATCAGTTCGCGCAGGAAGATTTCGCGCTCGGTGTAAAGCGAATGCACCAGAATGTCGAGTAGTTGTTTGATTTCAGCCTTAAAGGCATGGGTTTCTGCCATTGCGGGTATCTCCTCAGGTTGGATGATGAATCGTCATACTGGGGTTTTAACACATCAATATAAGAACGCGGTAAAAATTATACCTGAAGATTAGCGGGCTTTAATCCCAGATCGCGTTCGCTCTGCAAAACAGGTGAGAAACAGGAAATATTACGTTCGGATCAGGGCTGCAACTCTAAGTCTGCGTCCAGTCCAGTTCCAGGATGATCTTGCCCGCGACCCGGCGCTCTAACATCAGGCGCTGCGCCGTCACCGCCTGTTCCAGCGGGAAGCGCGCGCCCATCTCCGGTTGGAGCTTCTCGGCCTTGAGCCAGTCCATCAGCGTCGTCAGGTCGGCGCGGTAGGCCGCCGGGTCATCCTTGTTTTGCTGGCTGATGTCCCACAGCCGTGCCTTTTTGCCGTTGGGCAGCAGGTTCCACAGCGGTAGTTGAACGAAGCCCAGAATCGACTGCACGATGTTGATCTTGCCGGTGGCCGCCAGGTAGGCACTGGTCGCCAGCAGCAGGCCGCCGGGTCGCAGGCAGCGGAAGGAGCGCGCGAAATGGTCGCCGCCGAAGGGATCGATCACCAGGTCCACACCGTCACCGGTCAGCGCCTGGATGCGGGCGACAAAGTCTTCCGTCGTGTAATCAATCGGGGTCGCGCCGAATTTCTCCAGCAGGGGGTGTTTGCCTTTGGAGGCCGTGCCGTACATGACCAGGCCCAGTTCGCGCCCGACATCCAACAGCGCTGAGCCGACCCCGCCGCCTGCGCCGTGAATCAGCACGCGCTGCCCGGTCTTGAGCTGGGCCACGCGGCGGTAAATTTGCAGGGCGCTGACGTAATTGAGTGTCAGGCAGACGACCTGAGCGGAATCCAGATCCTCTGGCACCGGGACCACGCGCGCGGCGGGCAGCACGACCTTTTCGGCATAACCGCCAAAATGGACCACCGACAGCAGGGCCGCCACCCGCTGCCCGGTCTCAAGGCCGCTGACGCCCGAACCCAACTTTTCGACCTTGCCAACCATGTCATAGCCCGGCGTGTAGGGCCGCTGTGGTCCGCCCGGCGCTGCACCAGACTGCCACAGCAGATCGCCGAAGGCCACACCCGCCGCTTGAATCTCGACCCGGATTTCGCCCGACCCCGGTTCTGGCAGCGGCGATTCGGTCCATTCGAGAATTTCCGGTCCACCCCTGCCTTTGACGACAAAGTGCTTGTAAGTCATCCCGCTCCTCCTGGCTGTGCGATACCCTGAGTATATGCTATCGGCACCAGAACCACAGCATGGCGCAGGACCACTGTGCTTCTGCGCAGGTTGTGGCATACTAGAGAGCGTGTGGTCAGACGAGAAAGGAAGCTTCTATGCTCAGCAAGAAAATGCAGAAGGCGCTCAACGATCAGGTGAACGCCGAGTTGAACGCTTACTACACCTATCTGTCGATGTCCGCCTATTTCGAAGATCAGAATCTGAAGGGCTTCGCGGCCTGGATGCGCCATCATTCCGATGAGGAGATGGTCCACGCGATGAAGCTCTACGACTTCATCAACGACCGCCGGGGCCGGGTCATTTTGCAGCCGGTGGCCGAACCGAAAAGCGACTGGGAGACGACCGTGTCAGTCTTTGAAGACGCGCTGGCGCATGAGAAGCACGTCACCAGCCTGATCGACAAGCTGGTGGACCTCTCGATTAAGGAAAGCGACCACGCGACCAACAGCTTCTTGCAATGGTACGTGGATGAACAGGTCGAGGAAGAAGCCATCGTGGACGAGGTGATTTAGAGCCTCAAGCTGGTGGGTGATTTCGGGCCGGGTATCTTTTTGCTGGACCGTGAAATGTCGGGCAGCATCCAAGACGCGACCGGCGAAGCGGAATAGGGGCGAGAGGACGCAATGGAACAGAGCGCGATTTTTGAAGTCAAAGAGTACATGGTCATTCTGCGCCAGCTTGAGGTGATGGATTTCGGCGGCCAGGAGATCCGGCTGCGTGGGATTGTCCGCTGTCTTGGCGATGTCTATACGCTGGATGTCTATTTCCTGGAAGAGGGCAGCCCCTTCCCGGATCCGGTGGCAGAGATCGACAAGCAGAAAGGCTTCATGTTCATGCCCTTTAGCGATATACCGGTACTGGTGGATATTCTGCGCAACGAGAAGCCCATTTACGCCCACCTGCGCGCGGATCGTCCTGAATGGACCAGCATCACCACCACTAAAGAACCGGTCGGCGAGGGCGAGGTTTCGGCCAGCTCCTGAGTCAGCGGCCAGAAGTGTGCAGTGTTATTTGACACGACTCCTTCGCTATTATCATCTGCGGCTCATCTTTGTAGGTCATAATAGCCGCTACAGCAGCCAGTAAGGATCGTTATCATGCTCGCTATTGGACAACAAGCGCCCGATTTTGAACTGCCGAATCAGGACGGCCAGCCGGTCCGGCTCAGTGATTTTCGCGGTCAGCGCGTCGTGATCTTCGCCTTTCCGAAGGCGAATACGATGGGTTGTACAATGCAGGCCTGCGCGTTTCGGGATGAATTCCGGCGCATTGAAGCGGAAAACGCGGTGGTGCTGGGCATCAGCGTGGACAGCCAGGATGACCTGCGCAGTTGGAAGGCGGACAAGCAGTTGCCCTACGATCTGCTGTCCGATCCTGACAAGACGATGCTCGACCCCTGGGGGGCGGGCGATAATTCGCTGCTCGGTGTCATCACTTTTCCGGGCGCAAAGAGATCCTACTGGGTCATCGACGAAGACGGTACAATACGTGATATGCAGATCGGTGTGCGCCCGGAACAAAGCGTTCGACGCGCACTGGCCGCCCTTGGGGCGCAGTGAGCAGTGAGGAGAGGACAGCTATGCTAGGTGAAACAGCCCCCGATTTTGAACTGCCGAATCAAGATGGCGAGATGGTGAAACTCAGTGACTTTCGCGGCAAGAAAGTCATTCTCTTTGCCTATCCCGCTGCCTTTACCGGCGGCTGTACCAAACAGGCCTGCGGTTTCCGCGACCATTTCCCGCAGGTGACGAACGTGAACGCGGTCGTCCTCGGCATCAGCCCGGATATGCCGGATAAGCTGCATGACTGGAAAGAGGCGGAAAACCTGCCTTATGATCTGCTTTCTGATCCCGATCACGTGGTCCTGGAAGCCTGGGGCGCGTGGGGCGAAAAGAAGATGTACGGCAACAACTTCATGGGTGTGATTCGCTCGCATTGGGTGATCGACGAAAACGGCGTGGTCATCGACGAGCAGATCAAGATCAGCCCGTTAGACAGCGTCAGCAAAGCGGTCGCCGCCGTCGAGAACGCTTAACATACCGATAGGGAAAATTGGGGATTTCATCCCCAAATCCCTATCAGGAGATTCTACCTCCTGGACCTCTCAGGCCTGGCGGGTTGGGACAGAAATCAGGGTGCAGGGAGCGGATTACGCCTCGACGTAGTCGCGGCGCACCTGCTCGACCAGTTCGATCAACTGATCTGCCTGGTAATCTCGTTCGTGGACTTCGAGGCAGAGGCTGGCGACGGCGATGCCCAGGGCGTGGTGATAGCGCGGCCCTGGCGGTTCCTTCCCGGCCAGCACGATCTGCAAGCCGCCCGGATCCAGGCCGGAATCGCGCAGGTGAATCAGCACGCCTGCCGGGTAGCGTGCCCAGGCGGGCAGGGGCCGGTTGAGGACGGTGCTGCGGGTTTTGGCACTGCGGTAGTTGAAAGTGCTGTGGGCGTCGAGATCCGGCACGACCAGCGTAAACTCGTCATCGGCGCAGCGGCTGGCAGCAACCCACATATCCCGGCCCGGCGCTTGTAGAATCCACGCCGGATCGTCTTCTGGGAAGGCTTCTTGAAAGCTCAGCAGCAGGCGGACGGGTGGATCGCCCGTGATTTGCACAGATCAGTCCTTATGCTCACGACAATGAAGCAGTGTACCACAGTTCACGCCCGCTGTAATTGTCTGGTACAATCAGGCGCGTCAGCTTCCAGATGACGGTGAGGAATCCCTTGCGCTACTTAACGCTAATCGGATTTGGCAGTTTACTGCTGCTTGGGGCCTTTTGGGTCCGGGCGCAGGGCGACAGCGTGGCTGTGAGCGATACCACGTGCAGTCCCGCGTTGATCAGCGTGTGGACGGCGGCCAGCGATGTCTGCATCGGCCAACCGGTTGGCTACATCTGCAATGGAGGTGGTGCGCCGCAGGTCGAACCTGCCGGACCGGTTAGCAATGCGCTGGCGAACCAGGGCGCGCTGGTCGAGGTTGGCGTGGTCGATTCGATCCACACCCCGGCGCTGGACCTCAACGGGCCGGACAGCGGCCTGGCCTGGCTGCGGGTGGCGGACCCGGCCTTCAACGGTCTGATGGTCGGCGACGTGGCGCTGCGCAACGTCAGCCCGCCGGATTTCCCGGCCTGGCAGTCCTTCATCGTCGAGACCGGTGCGGAGAGCCTGGCCTGTGGGGCGGCCCCGCGCAACCTCTTTGTCGTCCAGACTCCGCTGGACCCGGACAGCGGGTTATCTGTGACCAGCAACGTGGTCGTCAACGGGAGTTCGCTGGTCTTCTACGGCACGGTGATGATCCAGACGCACGATACCGAGACCCTCTTTGTCAATCTGGCGGGACAGGCGCGGGTGCTGGCGCGTGGTCAGGAACAGCCTCTGCTCAGCGGCCAGCAGTTGAGCGTGCCCTACAATCCCGGCGACTTTACGGTCCCGGCAGGGCCACCCGCTCTGGCGCGCCCGCTGGATACCAGTCTGTCGGCGAATCTGCCGGTGGGCCTGCTGGATCGCCCGATGGCGCTGCCGCAGCCCGGCTACGTCAGCACTGCCGGGCCGGTCAATATGCGCACCGAGCCAAACACGGCAGCCCCGTTGATCTATCAGGTTCCGGCAGGACAGATTATGAGCGTGCTGGGGCGCAACCCGGCGGGTGACTGGCTGAATGTGCGCCTCGACAGCGGCCTGACCGGTTGGATGTACGCCTCCCTGCTGGTGCAGAACCTGGGCGATGTGGAACTGGCTTACGAAGCGACACCGCTGCCACCGCAGCGCTACGGCGAACTGGGCACAACGGCCCGGGTGGTCGCGCCAGCGGGCGTGAATATCCGCGAAGCGCCCGACGTGCAGTTTCACGCCATCGTGACGCTGCCCGCGGGGACGGTGCTCAACCTCCAGGCGCGCAGCCCTTACGGCCCCTGGGTGCGGGTAGAAAATGGGGGCGTCGTAGGCTGGGCGGCGCTGATCGCGCTGGAAACGCAGGCGGTCATCGACGCGCTGCCGATTGATTACGACGTGCCGCCGCCGCCCGCGCCGACTCAGGTGCCGGGGTCCTTCGGCAACGCCTTCCCCGACCCGCGCAATAATAATTAGCTGGTCAGCATTTCAGCTAATCAGCCAGATTCGGCAGGCAAGTCTGGCTGGACTAAGGACTAGCTGAAGTGCTAAAGTGCTGAGACGCTGAAATGCTCGAATGGCGCAACGTCTATCTCAAGCTGCTGATTCTGTGCGCCGGACTGATGATGCTCTGCGGATTCGGCCTGGCGCTGCTGCTGGACTCTGGCTCGGCGCTGGTCCCCTGGCTGGGGCTGGCGGGCATTCTCTGCGGCGTGCTCAGCGGCCTGTGTGGGATTTTGTGGCTCGTCAGCCTGTGGCGGCAGATGCGCTCCTGATCTGCGGCAGGATGTGTAGGGACACAGCGCACTGCATCCCTGCGAAACAATCTGCTGTTCAGTCTTTTGGCGCGGTCAGTTCAAGCTGGATGTTGTCCGGGTCGCGGAAAGCCAGCACGTAGATGCCCATACCGCCCAGGTCTTTGATCTCACCGTGCGGGATGCCGCGCTCGTCGAAAAGCTTGACGGCGGCTTCCATGTCGGCGTGGCTGGGGACGGCAAAGCTGAGATGATCCAAGCCGACCCGGTTCTCATTATAAACATCGTTGTCAGGGGCCTGGTTGGGGTCCGGCGGCAGGCTGATTGCCAGCAGCAGCCCATCGCGTCCCAGGATGTAGCGCCCGGTCTGAAGATCGATCAGCATCTCGAAGCCCAGCACCTCGTTATAGAATTGATAGGCACGAGCAAGATCGGTCACGGTCAGGGTCAGATGGTGAATTCCACTAATCGGGATCATCAGCGCTTCTCCTCAAAACCTGCGGTTGGGAAAGGCGTGCGCCGGGGCAGCGCATCTCGCCAGGCTAACCATAGTGTGGAACCTTATTCATGTCAAATTACCTGATATTATATGAGGTGCGGATTGAAGCGACCAGATTGTAGAGGCTCCTGCCTGAACGGCCTCTATATCACTTTGGCCGCTTGTTTGTTATAATCGTAGTAACGAGAGCCAACAGCGAAGCGGACTTTTGGAAACCAGCACACCCACCCCGCGTTTATGGCAAGACATCAGTTTCACAGTGGATCGACGTCTGCCGCTCTGGGCGCGCCGCACGAACCCGGTTATCCGGCGGCATCTGGGCGGTCACTGGCGCGCGCTGCCCCTGGAGACCGATCTACTGCTGCGGATTGTGTCGATCCAACTGGTTTTCATCGCGGCTTCCCTGCTGATACCGGGCCTTTTCGTCCTCATGTTTATGGTGCTGCCGGTCTCGCTGGTGCTGCTGCCCTTCCTCTTTATGATGTATGTGCGCATGGCGGCCAATATAGGCCGTTTTACCGCTGAGATGATCGTCTCCGAACATGCCAGCGGCAGCTTTGAACTGCTGCGGGTGACACCTATTTCGCTGCGGCACATCCTCTACAGCAAGGCTGCTGCCGGTGTCTGGCGTTATGTCGAGGACTTCGGGCTAATCATCGTCGGCGGCGCGCTGCTCTCGCTGCCGGTACTGAGCCTGGTTTATGCGCCCTTCTGGACGCTTGAATACGATATGCTTGGTTCGCGTCTGCTGGTGGCGGCGGCGCTGCTGACCTCGGTGCTGCGGCTGGTGCTGGAGCCGATCATGGTGGCTTCGGTGGCGGTGCTGGTCGGCATCAGCGTCCCCTGGCGCGCCCCGGCCCTGATGTCGCTGTTGGCGATGGGCTTCTTCTATATTCTGCTGATGAATCTGCCTCGTCTGCTGCCGCTGTCGCTGGAAATGCATTTTGTGGTTGATTGTGTTCTCCCGCTGGCGGTGCCGCTGCTGGTTATTTTCGGGGCTTTTCGCCTCTCGGAACATCTGCTGCGGCGTGATTGACAAGTTTTTAAGAAATTATTTACGTCACCGGCCTGAGGGCCATGATACAATGCGTGAAAATGTATACAAAGCGGCGAGCGATGGGTATCCGGCTGCAAGGCGTGACGAAGGCATATCTGGAAGGCGGGCGTGAGCACTGCGTTCTGGATCACGTAGATCTGGAGATCAACTCCGGTGAGTTTTTCGTCATCCTGGGCAAGAGCGGCAGCGGTAAGAGTACCCTGCTCAATATGATGAGCGGCATCGACCGGCCCGATTCAGGCCGCATCCTGATTGACGACACCGAACTCAGCGCCCTGAACGAACGCCAGCAGACCCTCTTCCGGCGTGACCATATCGGAATCGTCTTCCAGTTCTTCAACCTCATCCCTACGCTGACGGTACTGGAAAACATCAGCCTGCCGGGTGATCTCAACGGCGGGGCGCGGGCCGATATCGAAGCCCACAGCCGTAATTTATTAGAACGGGTCGGCCTGGCCGACCGTGCCGATACCTTCCCGGATAAGCTCAGCGGGGGCGAACAGCAGCGCGTGGCGATTGCGCGGGCGCTGGCTCAGGAGCCGTTGCTGGTGCTGGCGGATGAACCGACCGGGAACCTGGACGAAGAGACCGGTGCCAGGGTATTAGATTTGTTGCTAGCCTTAACACGAGCCGTTGATAAGACGCTGGTCATGGCGACTCATAACCCGGAAATTGTCCCGCTGGCGGATCGCGTCTGCCGCATTCATGAGGGCCAGCTTTTGCTACAAGCGGGCGAGCGCGTGGTATAATGAAACTTGGCGGCTTTGAAGGACCTTCGATTGAAGTGGCGCTCTGCTGGGGTTCATCGACCGGCAGGGCGGAAATGGAAAGAGGCTAACAATGTCTGACCCTGCCCCTGCTGATGTCCAACAGTTCCTGGTCGAACTGCGCGACTTTAACAAAGAGCGCCGCCGCACTGCGGTTATGAAGTTGGGCATGGTTGGTGGTGACGTTGCCATCAATGCACTGATCCTCGCGGTTCAGAACCGGAATGAAGACCTCATCGTGCGGGGCCGCGCCGCCTTGATGCTGGGCAAACTGGGCGATTCGCGCGCCGTTCAGCCGCTGATTAAGGCCCTGGACGCGCCGGGATTGCAGACCCCGCTGCACGCCGCGCAGGCCCTGGGCAAACTGGGCGACCCGCGCGCGATTGAACCGCTGCTGCTGCTTTCCAGTACCCGCGATGAAAAGCTGCGCCACGCGGCCCTGGAAGCCCTGGAGCGACTGGGTTACACCGGTGCCGACGAACCGGAGACCGCTCCCTGAAACTCGATCAAGCAGCTTTGATAAGCCTCATTTAGGCTAAGCGGAATTCAGTTTCTCAAGAAGTTCCCCAGCCTCTTTCGGCGCATCATGTTGGGCGAATGCGTCTCGCATGGCCTGGGCCTGCCTCCGATAATGTCCATTGCTGAGTACTGTCTTCACTGCGTCCCGGACTTGAACCGGCGTCGGTGTGGCTGTTTTGAGATTGATGCCCACGCCGGACCAGCCGATGCGCGCGCAAATCTCAGCCTTGTCCTCCGACATGCCCCCAGCGACCAGGGGCACGCCATGAGTTAGCGCAAAATGGGTGCCGCCATAGCCACCGTTTGTGACCATGACGTCCACATGCGGCATCAGTCGGTCAAAGGGCACAAAGGGTTCCAGGTGTACATTGGCGGGCAAGGGGTGGGCTTTCACCTGTTCCAGCGGCTGTCCGGCAGTGGTGCCGACGACGAGGACGTCTTCGCCTGCCAGCGCTTCAAGCGCCGGATTGAGCAGGTCATCGAGGTTGGTCGCCACGGTCCCCTGCGTCACCAGCACGACCGGACGCCCATCGTCCAGTTCTTGCCACCAGTCTGGTTGCGTGAATTGAGTTGAGGATTTTGGGATCAGCGCGCCGATGAAATGGATGTGGCCGGGCAAATCGCTGCGCGGATACTCGAAGGCCGGAATGGTCGGCTGAAGAAAGAGGCGCACCCGGAAAGGGAATTCGAGATCGTCTCGCGAATGGGCGGCAGGCCTTTGCTGGCGCGCCGCTGGTTGAAGTGGGTATGAATGTCCCACAATATCACATGCGGCAGGAACCAGTTCAGCAATCGGTTGCGCAGATGACCGAATGGCGTGCTGCTGGGGGCCATGCCCAGACCATCCGGGGCGGTATCGCGACTCGGATAGCCGAGATTTCAGCACGTTGACGACCGCATAGGGAATGTTCTGGCTCTGGGCCAGGGACTGCGCGCCCCAGGTGAGGAAGTCGCCCACCATTATATCCGGCCTGTCATCGGCAACAATCGCGCAAAGGTCGTCGTATTGGTCAAAATTCAGGTCGATAATGTATTTCATGTCCCATTTAGCCTGCGCGATGCCACTGAGTTTGGCACGTTCCGGGAAGCGTTCATTGAGTTTTTCTTGTTCGAGGTCTGGCGCGGCTTGAAAGGGAAGGAAGACCGCACCGGTCTGTTCAATTCGCGCCTGGAAACGTCGGCTGCCGTACCAGCGTACGGTGTGACCGCGTGCCACCAGCTCCTGTGTCAGCGGCAGCAGTGGACTGACATGCCCGGAGACAGGCATAGTGATGATGAGGAAGCGTGCCATTGGGGACCCTTTCTAGTGACTGCCGAATGACTGTGGATTAGGCTTTACATCCATCAAACAGAACAGTACACTGAATGAAGTTAACAATATTAAATATAGGTGATTATAATCAATATGGACGACTACAGTCAAGGCCAGGAGCAGGACAGCCCGCGCGTCTATCGCTCGGAGAAGCGCCGCCAGCAGGCTGAGAACACCCGCCGGTCAATTATTGATGCTGGACGGCGCTTATTTGTACAACAGGGTTATGGCACGACCTCGGTTTCTCAGATTGCGGCGGAGGCCGGTGTTGCCGAGCCGACCGTCTACGCCAGCGTGGGCGGCAAACGGGGTATCCTGCTGGCGTTGGTGGACGTGGTTGATGACCTCGGTGACGAAGCGCTCATTCATGAAGCGAAGGAAGAAGCCGACCCACAGCGCTTTATCCAGCTCGCCATGAAATACAACCGGCAGATTCTCGAACGGGGCTGCGACGTGATTAAGCTTGTGACTTCGACTGCGGCGGTCGATGAAGAAGTCGCCGCAGTTCTGCAAGAGGCGCTGGCAAAAAACCGGGAGATAGCCGGGGAGCTAGCGCAGGAGCTGGCAAAACGTGGCAGCCTGCAAGCACATCTGACGCAGAAACAGACTGGCGACATCATCGGACTGATGCTGCTGCCCAGCGTGTATGACACGCTACTCTCATACGGATGGTCCTTCGATGACTGTGAAGCCTGGGTAGTGGACACCTTGATCAAAGTCCTGCTGAGCCCGGAAGCTTAACGCGGACTCTGGTAAAATAGTCCGCTGCATGGCGATTACCGCTGAGAAATTGACCGACTATGACCGTCATTTTGCGCATTGCGCGGCGTTCAATTGGCCGCCGCTTCCTTCAGAGTGCCCTGTTTGTGTTGGGGGTGGCGCTGGGCGTTGCCATGATCGTCGCCATCGATCTGGCGAACGGCTCGGCCAGCCGCGCTTTTAATCTGAGCACCGAGAGCCTGACCGGGCGTGCGACCCACCAGATCACGGGCGGCCCGTCTGGCGTGCCCAGCGAGGTCTACACCCAACTGCGCGTTGATCTCGGTTTGCGCGAGGTCGCGCCAGTGGTCAGCGATTACGTGCGCGCCGTCGAACTGGGCGATCAACCGCTGCGGCTGATGGGCGTCGACGCCTTCGCCGAGCCGCCTTTCCGCGATACGCTCAACGATATTGAGGTCTCCGGTCAGAGCCTGACCGCTTTCGAGGCCCTGACGACCTTCATCGCCGAGCCGGATACGGTGCTCATCAGCGAGTCGCTGGCCGGGCGATTTGGCGTGCAGGTGGGCGATTCGATCACGCTGCGACCGGGCGACCAGCCGGTGAGTGTGCGCGTGCTGGGCCTGCTGCGCGCCTCGGATCGCGCCAGCGCCGAAGCCATCGACGACCTGATGCTGGCCGACATCGCTACCGCGCAGGAGATCGTCGGCCTGCCGGGCTATGTCAGCCACATTGACCTGATCCTGCCGGACGATTACGACACGATCTCAGATTGAGGCGCTGCTGCCGCCGGGGGTCGTGCTGCAAAGCACGAGCGAGGCCAACGGCACGCTGGCGCAGATGACCGCCGCCTTCGAACTGAACTTGCAGGCACTGAGCCTGCTGGCGCTGACGGTGGGCGTCTTCCTGATCTACAACACGGTCACATTCAGCGTTGTCCAGCGCCGTCCGGTCATCGGCACCATGCGCGCGCTGGGCGCGACCCGCCGCCAGATCTTCGGCCTGATCCTCAGCGAGGCCTTTCTGCTGGGCCTGACCGGGACCGTTTTCGGCCTGGGTCTGGGCCTCATTTTCGGGCGTGCGGCGGTCAATGTGGTGGCGCGGACCATCAGCGACCTCTACTTCACGGTCAACGTGCAGAGCGTCAGCGTGTCGCCGGCGACTCTGCTGAAAGGCGCGCTAATCGGCCTGTTTGCCAGCCTGGGCGCGGCATTGCCCCCTTCGTTCGATGCCACGCGCACGCCTCCCGCCGGGACTCTGCGGCGCTCGGATGTCGAGCAGCGGACGCTCAAGCTGCTGCCCTGGGTGAGCCTGGCTGCGCTGGCGCTGAATGGGGTCGGCTTCCTGCTGCTGCAAATTCCCGGCGACGCCATTGATCTTCGGCTTTCTGGCGCTGTTCGCCTTCGTGTTGGGCGGGGCGCTGTTCACGCCGCTGGTGCTGCTGCTGCTGATGCGCCTGCTGACTCCGGTCTCGACCGCCGCCTTCGGTATCTTAGGCCGCATGGCCCCGCGCGCCGTGATCCGTTCGCTGAGCCGCACCGCCATCGCCGTCGCCGCCCTGACCGTCGCCGTGAGCGTGATCGTCGGCGTCAGCGTGATGATCGGCAGCTTTCGCGGCACCGTCGCCAACTGGCTGGATACGACCCTGGGGGCCGATATTTACGTCTCGCCGCCGCTGATTACCGCCACGCGCTCCACCGTCGATGTCGACCCGGCCATCCTGGACCAGTCTGGCGCAGGTCGAGGGCGTGCAGCGCATCGTCTGGGCGCGGCAGGTGAACGTCCTCGCGCCGGATTACCCGGACATGCCGCCGGTCAACCTCAACGTCGGGCAGCGGAGAGATCGCCGCCGGTCCGCGCCGCTTCGCCTGGCTGACGGACCCGGATTACTGGCCGCTGCTGGAAGCCGGGCAGGTGATGGTCAGCGAACCGTTCGCCTTCCGCCGGGGCATCACGCCGGAGCACAACACGATCCGCCTCGTGACCGACCGGGGCGTCGAGACCTTCACCATCGCCGGCGTCTATTACGATTACTCGACCGATCAGGGCTCGGTCTTCATGGCGATGGATGTCTACCGCCACTATTATGACGACCCCTTTATCTCCTCGGCGGCGCTGTTCCTGGCCGATGGCGTTTCGGTGGAGTCGGTGATCGAGCAGTTGGAGACCGGCGTGCTGGCCGGGACGGATCTGCGCGCGCAGGCCAACCGCGAGCTGCGCGCCGGGGCCTTCGAGGTCTTCGAACGGGCCTTTTCGATCACCGGGGCGCTGCAACTGCTGGCGACGGTGGTGGCCTTTATCGGCATCCTCAGCGCGCTGATGGCCCTGCAACTGGAGCACACCCGCGAGTACGGCGTGATGCGCGCCACCGGCATGACGCCGCGCCAACTGTGGCAGTACACGCTCATCCAGACCGGGCTGATGGGCCTGACGGCGGGCCTGCTGGCGCTGCCGGTCGGGCTGCTGCTGGCGCTGGTGCTGACCTACGTGATTAACCTGCGCTCCTTCGGCTGGACCCTGGCGCTGGATTTGCAGCCGGGGCCGTTTGTGCAGGCTTTCGCGGTGGCGGTCTTCGCGGCGCTGGTGGCCGGGCTGTATCCCGCCTGGCGGCTGACGCAAGCTGGTCACGGCGCGGGCGCTCAGGAGTGAGTAAGGCGAGTTTGCCGGGCAATGAATTACCCGGCAAGGGCCCAAACCCCTCCGGGGTTATGCGGTGCCGGCCTGCGGAGACTGCTGGATGTTCAGGTACCCAATTTGCATTCTCAGAACCTGAAAGTGAAGCGAAATCCGTAGTCCCGAAGGGACTTGGGACCTTGCCGTCGGTATTTAACCGGCGGCCTGAGGATGCCGGGCAATAAATTACTCGGCAAAGGTCCAAACCCCTGCGGGGTTATGCGGTGCCGGCGTAATGGACTATGCGTCAGATGCTTCATTACCGACAGTGTAATCCAAAGCTTGAGTGCTTCCATAAGCCCTGAAAGGTCTTGAGGACTTGCCGTCGCGGCCCAAGAGCGCCACATTCCGGCAGACTACTCCATCTGCTCCAGGTAAGCAATCAAATCGTTTTGTGCGTGATGTTCTTTCTGGCGCTGAATATACGTCGATGATGGTGTCAAGATTTCTCGCGCCGAAGGTGAGCACGCCATAGCCATCCTGCCAGCGAAACATGTCCGGCGCATCGGGAAAGCGTTGATTGATTTCATATGCTGAGACACCCTTCACCCGTTTGACCCACTGCGCCACCGCGACTTTGGGTGGGATCGTGACAGCAACGTGGACATGATCGGGCACCGTATTGATCGCCAGCACTTCGCCGCCCAGCGCAGCTGTTTTGTCGTGTGCGATGTCGAATAGAATCGATTCGTTAGTTGGAGTTAAGAACGGCGCGCGGCGTTTGGTCGTCCATATGACATGATAAAAGCAGCGCCAGAAGGGCATGAGGATACCTTTCTTCTCCAGAGGCCGGGCATGAACGCTCCGGTTAGGACCGTCGTATGGTCAAGTATCCAGCGCGTATTCCAAAAGTCAAATGGCTCCGGGATCATTAGTTCTGAAAGGACTTGGATGCTTGCCGTCGGCATCAAGCGAGGTGCCGGGCACTGAAGTACCCGGCAAGGGGGCCAAACCCCTGCGGGGTTGTACTGTGTCGGAGTGCCACACTCCTACTCAGATGCTCCAATGTCGAGATTGTCATGCCAACGACTTGAGTGCTTCTGGGCCATAAGTCCTGAAGGGACTTGGGGACTTGCCGTCGAATTCATTCGGCGGCGTTGGCGTAGCGTGTGTGAGCAGCCCCGGTCGGAACTGCTACAATAAGGCAGGGAGTGCGTCGTCATGCTTGGGACCCGGCTTACCATCCTCAACCGCAGTCTGCGCAACATGCTGGCCGATCCGGTGCGCGGCCTGCAAATCTCGCTGCTGCTGCTGCTGGCGCTGGTCATGCACTGGGCAGCCTGGGCTACATTGCTGATCGAGCACATGAGCCGGTGGATGCGCTCTACATGACGGTGATTACCATCACGACGGTCGGCTTCGGCGAGGTCCGGCCCTCTGTCGAGCGTCGGGCGCATGTTTACCTCGGCGCTCGATCTTCTTGGGCGTCGCGGTGGTCACGACCGCCGTCACCAACATTGCCAGCATCATTTTAGGGCCGCGACTGTGGCTGATGTTACGGGAACAGCGTATGAACGATTTGATCGCCACTCTGGACAAGCATTACATCGTCTGCGGCTATGGCCGCATGGGCCAGCAGATCGTCCGCGATCTGCAGAACCGCAAGCAGCCCTTCGTCGTCATCGAGCAATCGGAGCAGGTGCTGCGACGAGATGCTGGAAGACGATGTTCCCTGCCTCATCGGCAATGCCACGCTGGACGAGGTGCTGGAACAGGCGCGAGATCGAGCACGCCGAAGGGCTGGTCGCCGCGCTCAACAGCGACGCGGACAACGTCATGACGGTGCTTTCGGCGCGGGAGATCAACCCGGATCTGTTCATCGTGGCGCGGGCAGCCGATGCGCAGTCCGAGAGCAAGCTGCGGCGGGCCGGGGCGAACCGGGTGGTCAGCCCCTACCACATCGGCGGGCACCGCATGGCCGTCGCGCTGCTGCGCCCGGCGGTGCATGATTTCATGAACCAGATTTTCCACGTGGGCGACGAAAGCGGCATGGACATCGGCCAGGTGCGCATCACGGCGCATTCCACGCTGGCGGGCAGGACCATCGCGCAGACTAACCTGCGCCAGACGCGCAACGTCAACATCCTGGCGATTCAAAAGGCCGACGGTGAACTGAGCATCAACCCGAACACGCAGTACGTGATTCAGTCCGGCGACGTGCTGATCGTCATCGGCCCGTCGCAGGCGATCTACCAGACCGAGGCCGAACTCGACTCGGAGAGCGCGGAGGTCCCACCGGACCCTACGTAATCAAGCGATGATTTCGTTCATGTGGTGGATGCGTTCGGCCATGATCTGCATCACGTTCAGCGCAAAGGTCGGCGTCTCATTGACCAGGAACAGAAAGTGGTGGTGGCGCTGCGGATATGGTCCGTTTCAATGAGGAGCCGTGTTCGCCAGGGAGCCGTATCCAGACAAGCAGATTTGTGAATATAAGAATGGTTAAATGGGTGGTTTTGTTTGCGTCTGAACGCTGTGCGTCAGGGATAAAGTATCGTAGATTGTTTGAGATCGAAAAGCGGCTGAGATTTCTACTGAAGATCGGCCATGATTTCCGCTGTACGACGTGTGGTGATTCGCTTGACATCACCTAACACTAATACACAGGAGGAACAGGGCTTCAGCACTCGCTGCATTTTGCAGACAAATCGCCATCTGGTCTAGATAGACTTTGCTAGCCGTTAATTCAGCATCCAGCGTTTTCCAGTCTTCGCAGCCCAAAAACCACAATCTAAGACGGTTATCACGAGCGTAATCTAAGGCTCCAAAATACGGGGGCTAGATAATCTCACCATCTAGGACTTCATCTTCGATTGGAGAAGTCATTGCGATTGCTTGAAAGAGTTCGATACTCGCGTTCCTCCCAGTTATCCGTCAGGCGGGTGACGACGATAGGTCAGCTTGATTTTGGCGAGCAGCTTGAACGCACATCGCGATACTGATACATGTCGGGAAATGGATCTGGCGGATACTTATTCGTCCGTAAATAAGGGACGCAAATGGCTTGACGGATAAGACAGGAAACCAGGGCGAACATGATGCAAAATGCCCAGCAGACAGGCTGTCAAGAAATAATCGTCATGCTCGCGCATTAGCTTAAACGCGGCGATATGGTCTTTTCGGAGAGAGTACGCGATGGAAGAAATCACGAACCCATTGAGGGATGTGCTCTAGATCGACTTCTGGGGCTTCTTTTTCAACCAGGTCAAAGGAGTCTCTAAAGCTCTATCTAGCGCCGCTCGTTCCGTATGCGGAGCTTCCAGCTTGCCACGAGTGAGTGTGTATGCATAAGGGCTGAGGTCGTTTGCCCAGCCCACACGATCACTGAGGACTGCTTCTAAGGGAACAACGCCGGAACCTCAGAAGGGGTCTAGAACAACGTCACCCGGTTTCGAGTAAAGCTGGACCAGCACTTTAACCATGCCAGACTTCAGTTTCCCCACATAAGGTCCAGTTGGTGTGACTTGCTTTCTTTGCCATTGAACGAACCATGCCATCATTGAGCGTCGAGCTTGAGATAGAATTCGAACAGGGGTAAGTGCTACAGTGAGTTATACCTCAATGGCCGTGCTTATGAAGTCCAGGGCCTGGATCGGCTTTAATCGACTGTCGTGCCCTGATGTGTAACACTCACTTCGCGCACGAGCTTACCATTATCCAGTTGGATAATCTGTATCTCGACATACAAGATATGGCGATCATAGTCTTCTGGTATGACACTGAACAAATTCAGGACCAGACCAGGGAGTCGCAGCGTATCAAGTGTATGAACGGTAGGCGATGGATTGTCGATTGTGGGAATTTGTTGAGGAAACAAGAAAATGTCTGGGGCGGCCAACATCCCGATTTGATTGTTACGACCTGGATACTTGGGACAAGGTCGGGTGCTGGTTCCGCAAAGGATGTCCTTGAAGAGCAACATATCGACATGTTTTCGCCGACGAACAAGCTCGTTGCTGATGCGATTGAGAATTGAATGTGCACCTTGAACGGGTTGATTAACAATCGCAACGTCTAGATGTGACCAGATAGCGAACTCTTTGGCCGAGGGGACGCTAGGAAATGTTGATGCTGCAGCCTTGACCGCCTTTGACCTGATCGGTGAAGTAGTCGGGTGCTGTAATGGCAACTGTGAAGTCGTAACGGCTGTTCACGAGATGTAGACATAATCGGCAATATCACCCCGCTGTAGTGAAATTCTCAAGGACGTAGCGCAGCAGGGCTTCGCCAACTGCTGTGGTCGACTCAAGAAGGGTCCGCGAATGCTTTCAATCGCCAACCGAGAATACCAGACCGCTTGTATAGTCTGTGGGTCTATGCGTGCTGGCGCAGTATGGGTCCTGGTGCAGGCGTCGATGTGGCCGAGTAAGTTGATCGTCTGCGAACCTGCCACCGACACGCTGCTGTGTGTACAAGGTAGAGCATGACGCGTAATTATACTAATCTCAGCGTGGATGCTGTGTTCGCCCAGGGCGGTGCGCAGGGCTTCCCACTGGTCGGCGCGCACGATGACGGCCATCGACCCCAACTGCGCGCCCAGGTAACGACGCAGGGCAGGCGTCTCCAGGATGAAGTTGAGCGTTTCCGGCGACTGCGTGCGCAGGACGAGCAGCTGCTCCAGGCTGACGGTCGCCGTCGGGCCGCCCTTCCAGGTATCCAGCAGTTGGGCGACCTTCCGCGGCAGCGGCGCGTCGTCCAGCATCCGGCTCAGGAAGGCGCTGATGTGCCCGGTGTTGATGCCCTGCTTCTCCGCCTGCGCGATGCCGGGACCATCGAGCATGTAGGTGTAGGGATCGTCCGGCGCGCCCCAGGTGGTGAAGCGCGCCACCTGAAAACGGTCGATGCGCGGCACCCGGCGCGAGACCAGCAAGCGGCCATCCTCCTCCACGATCACCTTTTCTTCAGTCTCCGGCGGAGTGGGCCAGGGAATCATGTCCAGGAAGGCGCGGCCATAGGCGGTCAGGCGAGCGGCATCGTCAGCCAGATCGGTCAGGCCCAGCCAGTGCATCGGCCCGGTGAGGTAGAATTCGAGCAGCGCACCCTCGACCGCATCCCAGCTTTCAAAGCCTTTGAGATATTCCCCCGCCTCGCCGCGAATGTACCAGCTATCGTAATCGCCGCCGGGCCGCATGGAAATCGGCGTCGGTGACCTTGATGACCTCGATGAACTCATCCACCGACCACCACTCATGGTTGGGCAGCGATCTCCAGCAGGAAATTGACCATGCGCCCCGCGCGATCAGCGGGTCATAATTCGGCAGGCTCTCCGGCTTCAGGCCGGGCACATGCCACAGATCGCGGAAGCCGGTGCTGCTGCGCCAGGCATCGACCAGCGCTTTGACCTGCGCCGAGCGCGGCTGCGAGAGCCAGCGGCGGGCTTCGGCGCGGTGGGTGGTGGCCCGGTCGTCCTCGACCAGGATGATCAGATTGGCTGCCAGGCCCACCCCCAGCAGAAAGGCCAGCCGGGTTGGACTGGGGTTGAGCATGTAGCGCAGCAAAGTCTCGCGCTCCGCTTCGGCGAGGATCTCCTCTTCGAGCTGTGCCCCGAACAACTGCAAGTAGGCCAGCAGCGTCGTCATGTCATCGACAACTGGAGGTATCGGCCTGCTGGACATTGTCCACGTCTTCCAGCGCGCCCATCTCGACTGCGGCTTCAGCGGTCTCGGCTTCGAGATGTTCGTAGGCCGTTTTGTGCGAGGGCAGCACCGGGATAAGATCATCGGGCACGTAGATAATGGGGCGCGCACCGCTCTCCGACCTGCTCGAAAGCCTGGGCGATCAGGCCCCGGTAGAACAGGGCTTCGGCGCTGCTCTGCGGCTTGCTCTGCGGCTGTTCGCGCTCGATCTGAGCCGTGCCCATCTGCCGGATCTCGCCGAAGAGACGGCTGTACATGGTGGCGGGCATCTTGCCGCCGGACCCCAGCAGCGCCTGGAGCGCGCCGCGCTGGTCGTCGTTGAGGCCCTCCCAGATTTTTTCGGCCCGCGCCGGGTCCAGCATGGCCGCCGCCAGAGTCTCGACCGCTTCCACGGAGGGCAGCTTGTCGATGGAGACCTGCCAGACCTGGGCCAGCACCGGCAGCAGGCTGCGGTCGCTGTCGCTTAAGGTGCGTAAGACGTTTTTCATATCGGTCTTCAGTCTACCGTCGTTTTTGTCAGTTTAACCTGAGTTCTATCTTGCTGCTAGCGGCAGTGATCTCAACATAAAAAAGTGTCAAGCTATGTAAAGCCTGACACCCGGTGATTTGTCTTCAATATCTAATTATCCATTGACCAGATATGGTTAGGCCTAAATTGCAGTCCTACTCGAACGAGAGGGCACAACGAAATCCGGTGCCGTTATCCTGACTATTGGGATCGCTCGAATGGCGGTTAGCGGCATGCAGCCCAATAAACGTATCAGTGAACGAGCCACCGCGCCGCACACGATCCTGATGATCGTCTTCTATACTCTCCCGCCCGTCCTCAGCATCATACGGATAGGTCTGATATAAGCTGCTCACCCAATCCCCAACATTGCCGCTCATATCCAATGCCCCGACCCACGAGACGCCTTCGGGATAGCTACCGACAGGGGCGATATTTCCATACCCGTCGTCGTATTGTTCATTGACCAAACCCCAACCATCTGCCCAATCTTGTTGACCACAATTGCCATCACAGTGATTGCCTTTGCTCCCATCGATTTCATTGCCCCAGGGAAACAGCACATCATCCGGACCACGAGCTGCATACTCCCATTCGGCTTCGGTGGGCAAGCGTCCGCCACGCCATTCACAATAGGCTTGTGCTTGAAACCATGTGACACGGTTAATCGGCAGGCTATCATCTTCTGAAAAATCCGAAGCCAGCGTTTCGTCACATCCCCGGCCATTGATACAGTCTGGTGAAAAATCTGAAACTGGCGTTCTTTCACATGCGCCACTATCGACGCAATTCTGATACATGGCACGAGTGACTTGAGTACGATCAATCCAGAAAGGCAAAATAGAATGCTCACTCAACGGACCCTCATCTGCCATTCCCCTGCGCGGACAGGTAAAGCCCGATTGGACACAGACGTCTAACATAAGACTAATTTCTTCTTCGGTGCTGCCCATCATAAATGTTCCGGCAGGTACGAGTAGCATCTCCACCCCATCAAATTCACGGATGACAGGTTCCCATTCATCGTTGCTTGCCACCCCTTGTTCAGCAAGTGCAAAAGCGGCGGCATCATCGTCTTGAGCATTCGCAGATAGCGTCAGCGTAGCGAACACCGTAATTAAAACCAGGACAAATATTTTCTTGTTCAAAATAATATTCCTCTATATAGGCGAATTTAAAGAGCTTAACGCATAATTGGCAATTTGAAAAAAACCGCTATGAAATGCCAGCGAAAGCCTTATTGTGGAAAATATCCTGCATTAAGATGGTCATTTAGCCTGCCGAAATAATTTGACATAGAACAAGTGTCCCTATATAATATAGAACAATCATTCGATTGTTAAGATTGGGTCTGAATCATGAAGGAATTTAATAAGCTTTCCAAGCGCCAGCAGAACATCCTGTTCTACATGGACACCTATGTGAAGCAGAACGGCTATCCGCCCACCATCCGCGAGATCGGCACGGCGACCAAGATCAACTCGACCTCGGTCGTCAATTACAATCTCAACAAGCTGGTACAGGCCGGGTATCTCGAACGCTCCGGCCAGGTGGCGCGCGGTATCCGTCTGGTGGGCGATCTGCCAGGGCGCGCGGCGCGGCAGAAAGTGGTCAAGCTGAGCGATGCGCTGGTCAATGTGCCGATGGCGGGCCGTATCGTCGCCAGCGAACCGGTTCCGGCTTACACGGACAACGGCGACTACATCGAAGTCACCCCGGCTATGTTGGGACGCGGGGCCAGCGATGAGGTTTATGCGCTGGAGGTCAAGGGCAATTCGATGATCGACGCCATGATCGCCGACGGCGATATCGTGCTGCTGCGCCACACCAGCACGGCCAGCAATGGCGATATGGTGGCCGTGTGGCTGGACGAACGCGAAGAGACGACGCTCAAACGCTTCTACCAGGAAAAAGACATGATCCGCTTGCAGCCGGAAAACCCGACGATGGAGCCGATCTACGTCAAAGCCGACCACTGTCACGTGCAGGGGAAAGTCGTCTCGGTCATCCGGCCTTTTCGCCAGTAAACGCGCGTGGCTGGCTCCGGCACGCTGGCGGAAAGCGTCGCGGCAGCGCTGCGTCATGCTATTTTTCACCGGACCTACGCGCAGGGCGAGCGGCTTATCGAGCTAAACATCGCCCAGGAGATGCACGTCAGCCAGAATACCGTCCGTGATGCGCTGCGGCTGCTGGAACAGGACGGGCTGGTGCGCAAACAGGCGCGTTACGGGACCTATGTGCGCAGCTACAGCCCGGACGAAGCGGCAGAGATTTACGCGCTGTGGACGGCGGTCGAGAGTTTGGCGCTGCGCTGGGTGCTGGTCAACATTGATGATCGCGGGATCGCCAGTTTACAGACCCTGCTGGACGATTTCCGCAGCTGTGTGACTCAAGGCCAGAACTGGCAGGCGCTTGACCTGCGTTTTGCCATTCACCAGCAGCTTATGGAGAGTGCGCAGCGTCCCCTCACCTGTGAACTGCTGCGCGGCCTGCACAATCAGGCGCGTCTGTTGGAAGCCGGCAGCATCCCTGCCACAAGTCGAATGCAAGAGACCCAACTTGACTCCTACGTCCGCCTGCTGGGGGCGATCACGCGCCGTGAGGACAGCCGCGCCCAGGAGATTCTGACCCATTGTATCCTGGGGCAGGCGGCCCCGTGAGTGCGCTTAATCGCGCCGCAGAAACTGCACCGCCAGGATTCCGCCCCCGGCCAGCAGCATCCCGGCGACCTGCTGAAGGCTGAGCGTTTCCCCCAGGAAGATCAGCGCCAGCAGCGGGATCTGGATCATCATCGCGTTGTTGATAATGCTGCTCTCCATCGCGGAGAGAATCCGCAGCGTATGATTCCACAGTGTGAAGGCGAAGGCGGTATTCACCAGCGCCAGCCAGAGGACGATTAGCCAGCTTTGCAGACTGAGTTCCGGCCAGCCTTGCAGGGCGATTCCACTGCCGAGCAGCAGCGCAGCGCCGATTCCCATGCTGACCGTCGTTACCAGCAGCGGTGATAAGGTCGCTGCCCGGTTGATCGCACGGCCCAGCACGGAAGCGCCCGCGTTCGCCAGCACGCCGATCAGGACGATGACCAACCCCAATACCTCATTAAGCGGGATGGCCGCCGGATAGAAGAAGATCAGCACGCCCAGCACATAGATCCCCAGGCCCCACCACTGCGCCCGGCCCGGACGCTCGGCCAGCAGCGCCATACCCAGGAAGGTCACGGCGATGGTGGACAGGCTCAGCAGCAGGTTGGTTGTGATTGCGGGCAGATAGCTGAGGCCCAGGAACTGCGCACCCTGCGTCAGCGCGTAGAAGACGACTCCCAGCCCGGCCAGCAGCCCCCAGTCCCGGCGGCTGAGCCTGCGCAGAGTCCGCGCCTGTCCGCGCCCGATCAGCAGCACCAGCAGACACAGCGCCGCAATGCCATAGCGCAGCCCGGCAAAGACCAGGGCGGGGATCTCGCCCAGGCCCAGTTTGATGAGCACCCAGGAAGTAGACCAGAGGAAGGTTACGAAGAGGGCCTGCAAAACGGCCCGCAGATGCAGATCGGCCATTGGATCACCTTTCGGTAGGCATAGACAAATAAGCCTCAACCTACCCCCCCAGGCTTTTATCCCTCAAAGGTGATGCCGTCACGGCACTGTCGCGCTTGGTCACGGGCCTGCAACGCAGCGGAACCCTAGCGACTTGATTGAAACACACGCGATATGCGATTGGGGTTATTGTACCGGGAAGCCCAGAAATTGAAAACGGGACCGCGGCGTGACCCGCTGCCCCGTGTGTGATGCGTGATTGGACAATCCCCACAGATACTATGTGTCAGCCGGTTCGTAGACGAGCGCCAACACGCCGGAACTGAAGGTCTGCGAGTTCCACGAGCTTGAGCGTCGCCGCAGTGTCGTCGTCAAAGAGCCGCTTGCCCTGGCCCAACAGTACCGGATAGACCAGCAAGCGGATGCGATCCACCAGCTTGTGCTGTATCAGCGATCGCGCCAGCGTAGCACTGCCGTGAACCACCAGATCAGGGCCGTCCTGCTGCTTGAGGCGGGCGATTTCGTCCATGATGTTGTCGCTGATGATGACCGAGTTGTTCCAGTCTGCCTGCTTTAGTGTGGTGGAGACCACATACTTGCGCGTGCTGTTGAAGTAGACTCCGCCAGAGGCCTCGTCGGTGCGCTGCGGCCAGGCGGCAGCAAAGCCTTCGTAGGTCACGCGGCCTATCAGCAGGGATTCATTGGCTGAGGTTTCGGCGGCTTTGAAGGCGGCGGTCTCGTCGTTCCAGTAGGGGAAGGTCCACGAGGGATCCTCCATGACGCCATCCAGCGACAGAAACTCGGTGACGATAAGCTTGCTCATGATCCTTCCTCATTTGTTTGGTGAATGCGATGCTTGCATCATAGCTCAATATCAAGCCAGGGTCTTGGAAAAAAACGACAGCGCTGCAATGTCCTGTAAAACAAGAGAGAAACAGGAAAAATTACGACATTTATTACGCAATCCGAGGTCGGAAGCATCTCACTCGACCGGGTGCGGCTGTAGGATTTGCGTGGGGGTCTGACCCATAAAACGCTTGAGCGTGTTGGTCAGGTGCGACTGGTCAAATAGCCGAGCGTGTAGGTCGTATCGAGGATCGGCGTCCCCTGCTGCAAGAGGGCCAGCGCCTGCTGGGCGCGCTCGATCTGCTGGAAAGTCTTGGGAGTCTAGGCCGGTGACGTGGGGGAAACGCCGCTGAAGCGTGCGCAGCGACATGGGCGGGGCCTGATTGCGCAGCACGGCCTCTACGACCGGGTCCGCCGCCAGCAGATCCTCGCGGATCAGCCGGTTGACGAAGGTATCGGCATTCTCGTAGGTGGGAATCTGCCAGGCGGCCCCCAGCAGCCAGAAGGACTGATGGGTCGCTTCTGGCAGGGTCATATCTTGCCGGTCGCGCAGCTTCTTAATCGGCAGATGCGGCATGTACGTCCCCGGCTTAAAGATGATGCCGAAGAACTCCACGCCGGAAGGGTAGTCGGCCTCGGTCGCCTTGGTCTCCGGCCGGCGCACGGTGATATTGGTCCGGCCCTGGTAAGTGGTGATGACCATCTCCCAGTTGTAGGCCGCCGTCGAGGTTGTTGAGATTGTTGGTTGAGTCGGTTAGCACAGTCGGTTAGTAGCTCTCTATCATCTGGTAGGTCACGCGATTATAGATATAGGTGTTGGTTGATTTGTGCAGGTTGTAGATGTAGCGTTTTAGTTCGTTGGTATAGATGATATAGTATATCTCGCTGTTGGGTATGGTGACGTAGATATCTAGCGAGATGTGAATGAGGAAAATCACTTTGCGCATCTTGATCGCTCTTTGCTTGCTGTCAATACACTCAGCATAGAGCAGTACGCAGCTAAAGTCTTGAAAAAAACGGACACTCAGGCAGGTTGCGCTGCCTGCGCGATCTGGGCTGGAGTTTGGCTGTAGAAACGCCGGAGCGAGCGGGTCATGTGCGGCTGATCGGCATAGCTGAGTTCATAGACCGCATCGAGAATTCGGCAGACCCTGTGCCAGCATGGCCGCCGCCTGCTTGGCCCGTTCGATCTGTTGGATGGTCTTGGGCGTCAGAAGTGCATAGGAAGCCGGGCCGGGGCGGCGAGTTCAGGCAGATCGTTCTCCGGCTGACTCTGGTTTTTGGAATTCATGTTTACACACCCTCAATCACATCACTCATTATATCGAATCACAGAGAGGGCGTAATCTTGTGCATATCGAAACCTCGCGCTATTTCACAATGCGGTAGTGCAAATGGGTAACGCCTGTGCCTTTGACGACAGCGATCTGTTCGAGGTCTATCGGCATGGTGCCGAGATGCTCAAACAGGCGCAGGCCGCTGCCGAGCAGCAGCGGGGCCAGGTCGATATGAATTTCATCAAGCAGACCGGCCTGAATGCACTGCTGCAAGGTGCTCGCGCTGCCGACGGCCACGTTCTTGTCTCCGGCAATGTCCCTGGCTTGCCGGATGGCGCTTTCGATGCCATCCGTGACGAAGATGAAGGGCGATCCCCATTCCTGCGGCACGCGATGAGTCAGCACCACGACCGGCACATCGACGGGATGCTGGCCGCCCCAGGCCCCTGCAATGTCGAAGGTCCGCCGCCCGGTCACCAGGGCACCTGATGTCCGAATCACCTCGTCAAGCAGGGCCGCGCTGGCCGCCGAGACCTTAAACTGCCAGTCACCGCCCGGCATTCTGTAATCCGTATCGCCGCTGCTGTACCAGGTGAAGAGGCCCTCGCCGCCATCGCCCAGCCCATTGTCGGGGCCATCATTGGGTCCGGCGACGAAGCCATCCAGCGACATCGACATGTTGAATACGACTTTGCTCATGTTTGCGCTCCTGTAGGGCTGCGCCGGTCGCCCAACGCAGCCGTGCCTTCCGATCAGAGAGTCGCCAGCAGGTCGTCCAGGCTCTCGTAGCTCTGGCTCGAACCGTCCGTCGCGCCGGATTGCAGCATCCCATCGCGGTCTGCTACCGATTGGAAAATCGAGGAGGTCGTCATGCGGGTCTTGCCATCCACCGCTTCGAGCGTCATGGTCTCCAGCATCACGTGGCCGGGCATCCCTTCGAACTCGAAAGTCTGGACGACCCGCTGCGGCGCGTCGATTTCGTGAAAGACCCCATGAAAGGCATATTCGCTGCCGTCCGGGTCATGTTCCACGAAGCGCCACTGGCCGCCGGGACGCGCCTCCAGGGTATCGATCTGCGTCTTCGTACGCTTCAGGCCCCACCAACGGGCCAGCAGGTCCGGCTCCGTTATGGCCCGGAAGACCAGATCACGCGGCGCATTGAAATCACGCGCGATGCGGATTTCGTGAGTATCCGGGTTCAGCCACTACCTCAAGCTTGCTCATTCTTTGTGCTCCTCATCCTGTAATTCGTCCAAGAGCTGGTCCAGGCGCTCATAACGCTCCTCCCATAGATGGCGGTAGCTTTCCAGCCACTCATGGATTTCTTCGAGCGGTTCAGGCTGCACTTCGTAGCGCCGCCGCTGTGCCTCCTGACGCACCTTGACCAGGCCGACTTCTCGCAGCACCCGCAGGTGTTTGGAAACACCCGGCTGACTCATCCCCAACAGATCGACCAGTTCGCCGACCAGGCGCGGGCGCTCGCGCAGCAGGTCGAGAATGTGTCTGCGGGTCGGATCAGCCAGTGCTTCGAAAGTCGTCGTCATAGAACAAATGTACCATATTTATGTATAACCGTCAAGTTATATAACTGAGAAAGTATATAACCGAGCAATACGTAAGGCCAGCCGATGGTTCTCTCGACTGGCATAAAAAAAGCCCAACCAGGTTGGGCTGTGCCGAGGCCCAGACTTGAACTGGGGACACCCGCATTTTCAGTGCGATGCTCTACCAACTGAGCTACCTCGGCGTGCGGCATACTATAGCATAGGCTGAGGGCGGGTTCAAGAGTGGGGATTGTTCGATCAGTCGATGAATTTAATATACAGGGGCACAGCGGTGTGTGCGTCTTGGGCCGACACGCCGGTCGGCCTCTACGAATTGTATGCTGATTAGTTCGGGCGCGTCATGGGCATGATGACGTGGACGAAATCGCTGCGATTCTCCGGGCGCAGCACGCCGGGATTGTTCGCGCCGTTGCTTTGCAGGACGACCCGCTCGTCCGGGATGACGTTCAACACGTCGATGAGATAGTCGATGTTGAAGGAAATATCCAGCGCCTCGCCCTCGACCGAAGCATCGACCATGCCGGTGTTGTCGCCGCGTTCGTTGCTGCGGCCCAGGATGACCACTTCGCCGACCTCGCCGGGGCTGCTGGGCGGCTTGACCATCACCTGCGCGTTACCGGCTGAATCGCGGGCGAAGATGGCGGCCCGTTTGCAGGCACGCAGCAAATCGCTGGTGTAGACGACGGTCTGCGTGCTGTACTGCTGCGGGATGATCGCGCCGAAATCGGGGAATTTGCCCTCCAGCAGTTGGGAGGAGATCAGCACATTGCTGAGGTGAAACAGGACGATGTCGCGTTCGCCGGGCAGGGTGATGCCCACTTCGGTATCGTCCTCGGTGATGACGCGCGCCACTTCGGCCAGCGCCCGGCCCGGAATGACCATCGAGTAGGGCTGGTCGAAATGCCGCTCCATCTCGCCGGTACGCACGGCCAGCCGGTAGCCATCGGCAGCAGCCATCGTCAGGATATTGTCGTTGAACTCGGTGAAAACGCCGGTCAGGATAGGCCGATTGTCCTCTTTGGCGGTGGCAAAGACCGTCTGGTTAATCATGTCTTTGAGCACACGGCCCTGCACCAGGATGTCGCCCTGGCCGTCTTCCGGCAGCAGCGGGAACTCGCCCGCGTCGATGCCTTTGATGTTGGAGACGGTCGCGCCGCAGCGAATATTCACCGTCTGGGTCGCCGGATCGAGGGACATATCGACCCGCTCCGGTGAGAGATTGTTGACCAGATCGGCCAGCGTGTTTTTAGGCAGCGTGATTTCGCCCGGCTGCTCGACCTTTGCGCCAATCCAGCAGGTAATGCTCATGCCCAGGCTCATATCCATCGCGGCCAGCTTGAGACGGGCATCCTCCGTTTTCAACAGCACGTGACTCAGCACCGGCAGAGTCGGGCGGCTTTCAACGGCACGACCTACAATGTTCAGGCCTTTAGCCAGGTTCTCTTGTCTGACGCTCAGTCGCATGGCTGCTTATCCCAAATGATGAATATATATCCCAAAATTATACTGAAGCGCGAGCGGAATCACAACAGGCAAGCAGCGGACTGCTCAATCTCGATGGGCATTAGTCACCTCAGGTGACATAGTGACCAGGGCCGCCTGGATCAAACGCCAGCCTCGCGCTTAACAGGTCGTTTACTTTCGACGACAGATCGCTGGTGCAGCCACCCTGGCCGTAAAACGTGCATTTCCGAAAGTAAATGTAAAGTATGTGAAAAATTAACCAAAAACAAACGGGCTAAGCTTCTCCGATGCTATAATGAGCGAAATAGGCTCAAGAGGTGGACTTCATGCAGTTGAGAATTGATGGTGAAGTGAAGAATTTTATCCCCATCAAGCATTTCCGGGATGCGCTGACCATACCGCGCGCTTTCGGAGTCAACATGTTCGACAAGCGTGAATGCTCCGGTCTGGGGCGTATCGACCAGGTCGGTCCTGAACTGGATGTGGTCCGGCAGGCGCTGCTGGATGCCATCCCCGGCGAGATGCCGCTGCAAGACTGGCTGGATTATCTGCCGCACCTGACCGCCTTATTCGAGAACAAACTGCATGAGATCAGCCCGGAAGTCAACCTTCGCGCCAGCGACATCGAAAACGCGGTGAGCAACTTCGAAGATGTCTGCCAGAAGCTGATCTACGCTACCATTCAAGCACAGGCCGCCGGACGTCCCCTGCCGCGCTTCCAGAGTATCTATGAAGGCTGGCTGAGCGCTTCCACCCGCGTGACCGGCCCGGCCCACAGCTATATCCACCGGGGCGCGGTCTGGGCGGTGCAGATTGTGCGCACAGCCTACGGCAATTTCGGCCTGATCGTGTGGACCGATACCGAAACCTACTACGTCCACGATCATGACATCTGCTGCCCGGCAGAAGGCTTCATTCACACGCTGATGAGCGATGTCGCCAGCCGCATCCTGAACTCTGCCCGGCTGGGCCTGGCTCGCACAGCCTGAAATCCTCTGGTCAATCGCCTGAGATCGCCTACAATTAAGGTCGATTCGAAATAAGGCGATTGGCAGAGCGGTCCATGACTTACAACAGCGACACAAAAACTGAATATCTGGCTGAGCAGCTTGAAGACCTGAAAGCGCAGGGCCTGTTCAACACCATCCGCACGATTGAAAGCCCGATGGATGGGCACATCGTCATTGACGGCAAGCGGGTGCTGAACCTCTGCGCCAATAATTACCTGGGGCTGGCGAATCATCCACGTCTGAAAGCCGCCGCCAAAGCCGCGATTGACCAGTATGGCATCGGGCCGGGGGCGGTGCGCACGATTGCCGGGACGATGACGCTGCATGACCAGCTTGAAGAACGGCTGGCACAGTTCAAAGGCGCGGAGGCGACAGTCACGCTGCAAAGCGGCTTCACAGCCAATCTCGCCACCATCCCGGCGCTGGTCGGGCGCGGCGACGTGATCTTCTCCGACCAGTTGAACCATGCCAGCATCATCGACGGCTGCCGTCTCAGCCGGGCGCAGATCGTGGCCTATGCGCATGGTGATGTGGATGACCTGCGGCGCAAGATCGCCGAGACGACCGAATATGGCAGGCGCTTGATCGTCAGCGACGGTGTCTTCAGTATGGATGGCGACATCGCCCCGCTGCCAGCACTGTGCGACGTGGCGCAGGAGCATGACATTCTGCTGATGGTCGATGACGCGCACGGCGAAGGTGTCTTAGGACGCGGCGGACGCGGCATCGTCGATCATTTCGATCTGCACGGCCAGGTCGATATTGAGATCGGCACCATGAGCAAGGCTTTCGGCGTGGTCGGCGGCATCGTGGCCGGGAAGCGCGTCATCGTAGATTGGATCAAGCAGCGTGGACGGCCCTTCCTCTTCAGCAGCGCTATGACCGTGCCGGATGTGGCAGCCTGTCTGGAAGCGGTCAACATGCTGGAAGCGAGCGACGAACTGGTGCAGCGTCTATGGCAGAACGCCGAGTTCTTCAAAACGGAGATGGCGAAGATGGGCTTCGACGTGGGCCACAGCGCCACGCCGATTGTGCCGGTGATGCTGGGCGAGGCTAAAGTCGCGCAGGAGTTCAGCCGCTCCCTGTTGCAAGAGGGCGTCTTTGCGATGGCGATTGGCTACCCGACGGTCCCGCAGGGCACGGCGCGCATCCGCGTCATGAACAGCGCCGCCCACAGCCAGAGCGATCTGGAAGACGCGCTGGTCGCTTTCCGGGCCGTCGGCCAGGATCTGGGGATCGTATAGTGCCTCAAGATGTCGTACTGATGGTAGGGAAGTGCTGAGTGCCTCCCGCGGGCGAACACACGTGCGCTCCTGCGCTTACTCGGTCACTCGGCACTCATTGCTCAGCACTCTTAGAGAATATAAGGAACGATACGCTCTATGTTTGCACGCACACGCAATCCGCTGCGCGAAAAGATCATCTTAATTACCGGGGCCAACGGCGAGGTCGGGCACGGCCTCATCCGCCAGTTGAACGACATGCAGGACAAGGCCGAGATCGTCACGCTCGATCTGCGCGGCCTGGACAAGTCGATGCTGCACATGGTCAATCGCGCCATTACCGGTGACATTCTCGATACCGAACTCATCAGCCTGCTGCTCAATGAGTACGAGATCGACATCATTGTGCATCTGGCGGCGCTGCTCTCGACGCATTCGGAGTTCAACCCGGAGGCGGCGCACCGGGTCAACGTACAGGGGACGATCAACCTGCTCAAGCTGGCGATTGAACAGGGGCGCTCGCGTGGGCAGCCGGTGAAGTTCATCTATCCCAGTTCGATTGCCGTCTACGGTCTGCCGGATGTCGAGATGAAGAACGCGGCGGGCGCGGTGGATGAGCATCAGTATCTCTACCCGACCACCATGTACGGCTGCAACAAGCTCTACTGCGAGCATCTGGGACGCTACTACGCTGAATACTATCAGCAGTTATCGGCAGCGCGCTCGATTGGCGTGGATTTCCGCTGTGTGCGCTTCCCCGGCCTCATCAGCGCGCAGACTCTGCCGACCGGCGGCACCAGCGATTTCGCGCCGGAGATGCTGCACGCGGCGGCGAAGGGCAAGAGCTACGACTGCTTCGTGCGCGAGGACGTGCGCATTCCCTTTATGGTCATGCCGGATGCAATCAAGGCGCTGATGACGCTGACCGATGCCCCGCGTGAGGCGCTGCGCCATTACGTCTACAACGTCAGCAGCTTCAGCCTCTCTGCCGGGGATGTGGCCGCACGCACCCGCGCGCACTTCCCGCAGGCCGAGATCAGCTTCGTGCCGGATCCGGCGCGGCAGGGGATTGTCGATACCTGGCCGGTGGACGTGGACGATTCGGCAGCGCGCGCGGAATGGGGCTGGCAGCCGGATTACGACCTCGACCGGGCCTTTGACGAGTATCTGATCCCGCGCATCAGCGAGCAGTATCGCTAAGAGAAGTGCTGAGCAACGAGTGCTGAGTCAAATTCAGGTCAGTGATCGCGCGGGGTTGTAGGGGGGACCCACGTGTCCTCCCGCCGGGCGAAGACATCGCTTCGCCCCTACAGCCTTGCTTTGTTCGGCAGCAGCCTCAGCAGCCGTGATCGTCTACGACGACGGTCAGGCCGCCATCCAATACGGTCAGGTGGCCGCCGTAGAGCGATTCGAGGATCTGGCGAGTATAAACTTCATTCGGTGGGCCATCGGCGACCAGCCGCTGATGCACGGCCAGCACACGGTCGAAGCGCTGGAAGGCCAGGTTGAGGTCGTGCGTGCTGAGCAGAATGCTGAGTCCGTCCTGGTGCAATGAGTCCAGACACGGCCATGATGCCATCTTGTGCGCTGGCATCCACGCCACTGAAGGGTTCGTCGAGGATCAGCAGTTGAGCCTCCTGGGCCAGGGCGCGGGCGATGAACAGCCGCCGCTTTTGCCCGCCGCTCAGGCTGCCGACCGGGCGCTCGGCCAGGTCACTCAGGCCGACGCGAGCAATGGCCTCATCCACCACCCGCCACTGCGCCGCCCCCGGCCAGCGCAGCCAACCGATCAACTGGGTGCGGCCCATCATCACCGCATCGCGCAGGGTGACCGGAAAATCCCAGTTGAGCGTGTCCTGCTGCGGCACATAGCCCAGCGGGCAGCAGGCGACAACCTCGCCCGTGTGCGGCAGCAGGCCCATCAGCGCCTTCATCAGCGAGGACTTGCCTGCGCCGTTGGGGCCGATCACCGCCAGCATCTCCCCGCTACGGACCTCGAAGCTGACGTTTTCCACGCCAACAATGCCATCATAGCGCACACTCACGTCGCGGACGGTCAGAAGCGGCTCCTGGGTTTCGGCTTGCCGATTGTTCATAGCTTATCTGACCTCCAGGGTTCCGGTGAAGGTATTATACGCTCCGGCGTCGGGCGTTCAAGCCTGTGCCCCTACAGGAATCGACCATGATAGCTGGTCAGCAATGATGTCGATCAATGCAGGGTTAAATAAACTTGCTCCGCCCGTATCTCTGGGGCGGAATGGCCCACATTCTCACAGCCGTGTCCTTAAGCGGAGCGTGCGACCTGAAAACCATTTTGTTCCCTACTCGCCACTGCGCATATCCTTCAGCAAATCAGGCCGATACACGATCTCTGAAAAGATGGCCTTGCAGCCTTCTCCCGTAGGCGACTGTGTCTCAAAACCGATGCGCAGCTTGTCCACCTGGCCCAGTGAAAAGAAACGCACCATATGCCAGTACTTGCCGTCCAGCGAGTAATGGAAGCCAAACGCCTCGCCCATCCGCGCCACGCGCAGGTAGACTGTGTTTCCAGCGATGCTCGTCGAATTGCAGTCGTCTGAGCGCCCGCGTGTCACCACCGACACGATCATCGGCTGCTGCTGGGGGGAATATTCGAAGCACAGTTTGGCCCACAGATCGTCACGCTCGTAGACCATGAGCACGCCCGCGTCAAAGGTCGCAACGAAATTGACGGTCACACGGGCGCTCAGCAGAAAATTCGCATCGGGCGGCGTAAACAGCGCAGCCGGGGCATTGCTCGATACCTCATCGCCGGATGGTCTGATAAACCAGTCGCTTTTCACGCCCGCTGTAATACTCAGACTGTTGTCTGGCTCAACGTTCCAGTCTACAGGATCGTTTTTCCATTGCAGATCGCTGGGGATAGAGGGCAAGGTCAGGGTAGTCATTGATATTCTTCCTGTGCAAACCTATATTCGGCGAAATAAGAACATGGAGGACTATATCACATTCGTGACGGCGAGTTCTATAGCTCTCGCTTTGGACCCCCACTGACTGGTGGTTGATCGAGAATCGCCTTCTATGCTATAATGCCGCCTATCCGAGACAGGAGTACATCACATGACCAACACCAATACACCGGGCATCGAGGTGGCCCGCTCTTCTCTTATGTAGCCCCCCATGGCCGTCGTGGGCCGCCTGTCTGCGCATTATCCCCTTGCAAACATGATACAATGCCAACCTTTGCCTTCAGCCCTGTGGATGCTGTGTGGAGAATGCACGCCTGATGACCGACCAATATAATCCTAAAGCCATTGAATCCCGCTGGCAGGACCAGTGGGATAAAGACCAACTGTACCATGCCGAAGTGGACTGGGATAAACCCAAGCACTACGCCGTGACGATGCTGCCCTACCCCAGCGGCGACCTGCACATCGGCCACTGGTTTGCCATGACGCCCAGCGATGCCCGCGCGCGCTTCAAGCGGATGCAGGGCTTTAACGTGTTGTTCCCGATGGGCTTCGACGCCTTCGGCCTGCCCGCCGAGAACGCCGCCGTCCAGCGCAACATTCACCCGGCCAAGTGGACTTACGCCAACATCGAGCGGATGCGCAAGCAGATGCGCAGCATGGGCGCGATGTTCGATTGGCAGCGCGAGACCGTCAGCTGCGACCCGAAATACTACAAATGGACCGAGTGGTTCTTCAAGCTGTTCTACGAGAACGACCTGGCCTATCGCGGCGAGGCCCTGGTGAACTGGTCGCCGACGCTGCAAACCGTGCTGGCGAACGAGCAGGTCATCGACGGCAAGGACGAACGCACCGGTCAGCCCGTCGTGCAGAAGCTGATGACCCAATGGTTCTTCCGCTACAAGGCCTATGCCGACGAAATGCTGGATTTCAGCGCCATCGACTGGCCGGAGCCGATCAAGATCATGCAGACCAACTGGATTGGCCGCAGCGAAGGCGCGCACGTCACCTTCAAGACAGAAGTAGGCGATCACCCGATCCTGATCTACACCACCCGGCCCGATACGCTGTGGGGCGCGACCTTCATGGTGCTGGCCCCGGAACATCCGCTGGTGCAGCAGATCACGACCGACGCGCAGCGCGCGGCGGTGCAGGCCTATGTCGAGCAAACCGCTGCCGCCACCGAGATCGAGCGCACATCAGAGGAGCGCGAGAAAACCGGCGTCTTCACCGGGGCCTATGCCATCAACCCGGTTAACGACGAGCGCGTCCCCATCTGGATTGCCGATTACGTCATGCTGAGCTACGGCAGCGGCGCGATCATGGCCGTGCCCGCGCACGACGAGCGTGACTTCGCCTTCGCCCGCAAGTTCGGCCTGGGAATATCGCGCCGTGATTCAGCCGGACGAGGGCGAGACGCTGGACGGCGGCGACGATGGCCGAAGCCTACGTTGGCCCCGGCAAGATGGTCAACAGCGATATGTTCAACGGGACCTATCTCCGACGACCAGAAAGGCCGCAAGAACGCGGCCATCAACGCTGTGATCGATTGGCTGGAATGGAAGGCATCGGCAAAGAGGCTGTCAACTACCGCCTGCGCGACTGGTTGATCAGCCGCCAGCGCTACTGGGGCTGCCCGATCCCGATCATCTACCGCCAGGATGGCACGATGGAAACGGTGCCGGATGAGGACCTGCCGGTGCTGCTGCCGGAGGATGTCGAGTTTCCGCCGACCGGGCGCAGCCCGCTGTTCACCTACGAACCTTTCCTGAAGACGGTCGATTCCGACGGCAACCCGGCCCGGCGCGAGACCGATACGATGGACACCTTCATGTGTTCGTCCTGGTACTGGTATCGCTATCTGAGTCCCGGCTACGACAAAGGCCCTTTCGATCCCGAAGATGCGGCTTACTGGCTGCCGGTGGACACCTATACAGGCGGCGCGGAACACGCCGTCATGCACCTGCTGTATTCGCGCTGGTTCAACAAGGCCATGCGCGATAGCGGCGTCTTTGACGAGACGGCCAAAATCGCGGCGGCGCACGGGCGCGATGTCGAGACCATGTTTGACGAGCCGATGCTGCAACTGCGCAATCAGGGCCAGGTGCTGGGCGCGGAACGCATGGGCGACATCATCATGGCGACCGGGCGCTTCGAAGGCGACAAGCTGTTCGCCGATCATGTCGAGGTCATCGCCAATCCGGCGGCGGTCCCGGCGGGTTTCGATGGTGTGGTCGGGGAGATCATGCGGCGCACCGAGAACATCCTGCAGGTCATGATGGCCGGGGTCAACCGCGTGGTCGAGGTCCTGCCAGACGCGACCGTCGAGGTTCCTGACATTCCGGGCACGAACAACGTCAACCAGTTGAAGCAGCACCTGGAAATGCAGCGCATGTCCAAGAGCAAGGGCAACGTGGTCAACCCGGACGAACTGGTCGATCAGTTCGGCGCGGATACGGTGCGCGCCTACCTGATGTTCGGCTTCGACTGGATCAAGGGCGGTCCCTGGGACCCGGATGGCATCAAAGGACCGCAGCGTTGGATTCACGATGTCTGGGACATGGTCACGGCGGGCGCGCCCAACGACGGCGCAGGCGATCCGGCGGTCAACCGCGATGTCGAGCGCAAGCTGCATCAGGCCATCGCGGGCGTCAGCGACAGTTTCGAGCGCTTCAGCTTTAACACGGCGGTCTCGTCGCTGATGACGCTGCGCAACCAGATGCAGACCTTCATCAAGGCGGGCACGCTGGGCAAAGCGGCCTGGGACGAGGCCATGAACGTCATGCTGCGCCTGATGGCCCCGATCACGCCGCACATCGCCGAGGAGTTGTGGGTGAATGTGCTGGGCCAACCCTACAGCATCCACCAGCAGGCCTGGCCGGAGTATGACGCCGAGAAGGCTAAAGAGGATACCGTCGCGCTGGTGGTCATGGTGAACGGCAAGCCGCGCGGCGACATGCAGGTTGCCCCGGACATCGCCGAGGCCGAGGCGACGGAGCTGGCGCTGGCGAGTGATGCCGCTCAGCGCTACCTGGATGGCAAGACGCCGAAGAAGGTCATCTTCATCGCCGGACGCGGCGGTCAGGACCCGAAGGTGAATATCGTGCTATAGTCGGATGTCGCAAGTCGATAGTCAAGGGCGTGGCGGGATGCTGCGCCCTTTTTGCTTTATCGGACAGCTTGCCATCACAATAGGTATAGTGCTGCCGACATGAGGATGACCCTCTATGAAGAATCGCCTGCTATGCGCCCTCTTGATAATGCTGCTGCTGACATCGACCGGCATTGTGTTCGGCCAGGATACTGACGACAGCGCGGCGCGTGCCATCGTCCAGCAGGCCATTGACCGCCTGGAAGATGGCTACCGATTCAGCACGGAGCATATCACTGTCCTGCGTTACCTGGGCGAGAATCCAGTCATGAATGGATACTACAGCGAGCAGCACATCGAGGGGCAGATTGCGGCGAATGGGGATTACGATGCCCATATCGCCCAAAAGCTAGGTGCGACTGCGGAATCAACGATAGATATTCCGCAGTTTATCTCGGATGTGCTGTCGTATGATGGGGCCGAATACATCAATGTGCTGACTGCGGGAACTGCCTATGAAGCAAGTCTCCCTGATGTCGAATCCGGCTGGCACAACCGGGATGACCTGCTAAGTGCCCTGGGCGATTCTCTGGAAAAGAAAGTGGTGGATTATTCTACGACCTTCGAGCGATTAAAAGACATCCCCGATGTCGATAAGGTCTTATCCGTCTTAGAACAGGAACCAGAGACGATTGACGCCGTGGATTTGCGCGTTTTCGTGTTCACGATAGATCCTCTGGCAGTGCTTGACTTTCAGTCCGATGTCATCGAGATTGAACCGACGTGCAGCAATTTATGGAAGAAACAGCGTGAACGTCTGTAGCAGAAAGGTGAGCTCCACTACGTCTGAGCTATACATTCTGGATTGGCCAACGGCAGATGGCTTCCTCTACAGGTCTCGAATGGAATGGGCGCTATCACTGGTCCTTTCCGTTGAAGGACGCTCAGGAGTGCTTTATGAAGCGGACATCTCATACAAACGACCCGGCAGCGTATTTGGGATCACGGCAAGGTGGGTAAAATCGACGTACCGGATGAGGTCGCGGCGTTAGTCAAGCAATAGCGGCTATTTCAGGTAGTAATTGAAGCACGAGGGCGTGGCGAGATGCTGCGCCCTTTTTGCTTTATCGGACAGCTTGCGATCACAATAGGTATATCGCTGCCGACATGAGGATGACCCCTATGAAAAATCGCCTGCTATTCCCCCTCTTGATAATGCTGCTGCTGACATCGACCGGCGCTTGTGTTCGGCCAGGATACGGACGACAGCGCGGCGCGTGCCATCGTCCAGCAGGCCATTGACCGCCTGGAAGATGGCTACCGATTCACCTGGCAGCAGACCACTGACCAGCGCGCCCTGCAAAACGAAGCGATTACCAACGAAGCCTATTCCAGCTACCGTGTCGAAGGACAGATCGCTGCCAACAGGGATTACGATGTCCAGATCGCTGTGACGTCCGGCACAACTGCGGAGTCAATCCAGGATACGCCGCCGCTTGTGTCAGAACTGCTGTCCTACAGCGGGGTCGAGTACCTCACGATGCAGACGGCAGGAACCCGCTATGAAACGACTTTTCCTGATGTGGCCCCAGGTTGGCATAATCGCGCGGATCTGCTGAGCGCCCTCAGCGATCCCACGCAAAAGGCCGCCGTGGAATACGCTACGACATTCAGACGCTTCAAGGACATCCCGTATACCGATATGATCTCATCGGTCGTGGAGCAAGCACCGGAGACGCTTGAGGGGGTGGATATGCGCGTCTTCGAGGTTCAGATGGATGCCCTGGCGATGCTGAAATTGCAGTACACGTCCAAAGAAGGGCAGCAGTTTTTCGAAGAACAGGCGGATGCTCTGGAACAGGGCGAGTCCAGCCTGGGCTATACCTTCTGGATTGGCGCGGAGGATGGCTTCCTGTACCAGACGGTATTGGACGGACATTATCGCTGGCCCTATCAGGGCGATGGCGTGCCAGCAGGGCTGTATGAGATCGAGATCCTCATGAAGGGTGAACAGCGTATTTGGGATCACGGCACGGTGGCCGAGATTGACTTGCCCGATGAGGTCGCGGCGTTGGTCAAGCCGTAGGACACGAACATCAGCGACTTGCCAGAAATAGAACATTTGTGGCATAGTGGGGCTATCCGTTCCGAGACGAGGATCAGCCCGATGGCCGAGAACAAGACCAGACAGACCGATGCCAGTGTTACGGACTTCTTGAACACAGTCGAAGACGAGACCAAACGCGCCGACAGCTTCGCCCTGCTGGAGCTGATGCAGGAGGTCACCGGCGAACCGGCCAGAATGTGGGGGACCAGCATCGTCGGCTTCGGCAAGCTATCACTACAAATACGAGAGCGGGCGTGAGGGCGACTGGATGCTGGTCGGCTTCGCACCGCGCAAGCAGAACCTGGCGCTGTATATTATGGCGGGCTTCGATGAGTACGAATCCCTGCTAGGTGACCTCGGCAAGCACAAGACCGGCAAGGCCTGCCTGTATATCAAGCGGCTCTCGGATGTGGATCAGGATATGCTGAAGGAACTCGTGCGGCGTTCTGTCGAGCATATGCGCAGCACGACCGAGGGCTGAGCGGACTACCGGCCTTATATGGCTGTGCGTGGTCGGCTGAGCTGCGTTACACTCGGCTGAACTTTGTCCACTTACCTATTCGGGAGAGATCATGCAGTACCGCACACTGGGCCGGAGCAATCTGAAGGTCTCAGAGATTGGCTTCGGGGCCTGGGCTATCGGCGGCAGTTGGGGACCGCAGAACGAGAGCGACTCAATTGAGGCCCTGCACCGGGCGCTCGACCTGGGCGTGAACTTTATCGACACGGCGGCAGGTTACGGCGGGGGCCGGAGCGAGCGCATTATCAGCCAGGTCCTCAAAGACCGCAGCGAAACGATCTACGTTGCCACGAAGACGCCACCGCTGCCCGGTAAGTGGCCGCCCAGCCCCTATGATAACCTCGAAGACCGCTATCCGGCGACTTACCTGCGCGAGAACATCGAG
The DNA here is from genome assembly GCA_963772595.1 of uncultured Chloroflexia bacterium. Lineage (GTDB taxonomy): Bacteria > Chloroflexota > Anaerolineae > Aggregatilineales > Phototrophicaceae > CAVYXZ01. The sequence continues at coordinate 230,296 of CAVYXZ010000012.1, forward strand.
GAACGGCTGCGCAATCTAAACACGGACTGCATCGACGTGCTGCAACTGCACAGCTGGACGCGGGCCTGGAACCGGAATCCGCGCGCGCTGGATACCTTGAAGGACTTGCAGGCTGAGGGCAAGATCCGCGCGATTGGTATCTCGACGCCCGAACACGATCAAAACAGTCTGGTTGATCTCATGCGGCGCGGTTATCTGGATGTGGTGCAGATCATCTACAACATTTTCCAGCAGGAACCGGTCGCCGAGCTGCTGCCGGTCGCGCAGGAGCATAATGTCGGCGTGATCGTGCGGGTAGCCTTCGACGAAGGCGCACTGACCGGAAAATACAGCGCCGAAAGCAGCTTTGATGCCGATGATTTCCGCAACCGCTACTTCGCGGGTGACCGGCTGGCGCGCACAGTCGCGCGGGTCGAGAAGATCAAGGCCGATATGGCCGATACCGGGCTGACCATGCCGCAGCTCGCGCTCAAGTTCCCGTTGATGCACCCGGCGGTGAGTACGGTCATCCCCGGCATCCGCAATGTCTATCAGGCAGAGGCTAACACTGCCGTTTCGGATTTACCGCCGCTCTCTGAAGCGGCACTGCTCAAATTACGTGAACACGCCTGGCTGCGTGGCAACTGGTACGGAGGAAAATAACTTCATGAAAATAGTCGTCGTCGGTGGAACCGGGAATATCAGCGTCAGCATTGTCGAACTGCTGCTGCAACAGGGGCACGAGGTCACCTGTTTCAACCGGGGGCAGAAGGGGCAGGTGCCGCAGGGTGCGAAGGTTATCCTGGGCGACCGCAAGAACCGTGCCGAGTTCGAAGCCGCCATGCAGCGCGAGAACTTCGACGTGGCGATTGATATGATCTGCTTCAACAAAGAGGACGCCGAGAGCGATATGCGTGCCTTCGCCAAGGTGCAGCAGTTGATCCACTGCTCCAGCGTCATGGCCTATGGCAAGCCGGACGTCTGGATGCCTGTGACCGAAGATCACCCGATTCAGCCGGATGGTCCCTACGGCGCAGGCAAGGCCGAGGCCGATCACGCCTATATGACTGCCTTCCATACCGACAAGTTCCCGGTGACGGTCATCCGACCCTCAACCACGCACGGGCCGATCCGGGGCCTCTACCGCCAGGTGAGCCGCGATACGCAGTGGGTGGACCGTGTGCGCAAGGGCAAGCCGCTAACAGTTTGCGGCGATGGCCGCCAGATGATCCAGTTTCTGCACGTCAAAGACGCCGCGCCAGGCTTTGTTGGCGTGATCGGCAAGTCACGCTGCATCGGCCAGGTCTACAATCTGGTAGATTCGACCTTCACCTACTGGGACGTCTTCCACCGCACGGCAATGGAGGTCATCGGCAACGAGGTCGATCTGGTTGGCGTGCCGCTGGAGGATCTGATCGCGCTGGGTGTGCCCGCGCTGGGGACCTGCAAGGACGCCTATTCGTATAATAACTTCTTTAGCAGTGAGAAAATCATGCGCGACGTACCCGAATTTCACCCGCGCATGACGCTCAAAGAGGCGATGGAGGACATCCTCCCGGCGATGGACGCCGACGGACGCATCGAGAACTCGGACAACGTCACCTGGGAGGACCGGGTGATTGAGGCGCAGCGTAAAGTGCGGACGATCACGCTTTAGCCTATGCAGACGCTGGATCTCGACGCACTACAAAACGCCGTCGTCCAGCGTTACGGATTTGATGGTCCTGGCGTATGGTCGCCGATCTTCAACGGCGATGAATGCCTCGTCTGGCGCGTCGAGCAGGGCGAGTTGCCGCTGATTGTGCGAATCAGCCCGGCCTGGCGCACACCCGCCGAACTGCAATGGACCCACGACCTGACGCTGCACTGCGGCCAGTCCATCCCCGAAGTCGTCGCACCGCTGCGTGCCCGCGATGGCTCGACCCTCTTCGTTTTCGAAGACTGCCCGGTTACGCTCTACCCCTTTGTGTCCGGCAAGGACATCGACACCGAAAACATGGCGCTGGTGCAGGCCGCTGCGCGTCTGCTGGCCCGTATTCACAAGGCGGCTGTTCGATGGCCGGAGCAGCGTCCGCGTCCGGCTTCCAAGACGACGCGCCCTCAGCCGCTGCCGCCGGAACGTTACCCGGAGGTCTTCCAGGACCCAGAACTCGATGCCTGGGAGGCATGGCTGGACCAGACCGACACGCTGGTCTTCGGGCCGATTCATGCCGATTACTACAGCCGCAACGTGCTGGCGACCGACACGACGATCACCGGCGTCATCGACTGGGACGAAGCCTACATGGATCACCTGATGGCCGAGGTCGGCTGGTCAGCCTGGGAGTTCGCGCAGAATTGGACCGGCGACGACCTGTTTTATGACCGGGCGGCGCTGTATCTGGAGGCTTATTTCGCCGAGGACCCGCCCTGCCCACGCCATGAGGTCGAGCACGCCGTGCAGTTCATCCGGCGGCGGCTGCGACGCGAATCCGTGCTGCAATTGGCCGCTGCCGAACGCGGCGAGGACTGGGAGCAGGAGTATACCGAACAGGAGATGCGAGCCTTTGCGGCGTTGAAGGGCCAATCTCTGTAGGGACGCGGCACCGCCATGTCCGAGATGAACAGGTCTAATTCACCGGTTTTAAAAGCGTTTTGACGCCCTGTTTCGTCTCAAAAAGGTCGAAGGCGGCCTGCCATTCGGTCACCGGATAGCTGCCGCTGATGAGCGGGGCGGTCTGCACCTGACCGCTTGCCATAAGTTGCAGCGCGCGAGTCCAGGAGGCAGGCACGCTGGCGTTGCTGCCGGTGACGATCAGTTCGCGGTAGCAGACCTGATCGAGGTCCCAGGCGACCGGCTTGCCGAAGAGACCCACCTGCACATAGCGTCCACCGCGCCGCACGAGTTGCAAAAGTTGCATGGCAGCGGGTCCAGCGCCAGAACATTCATAGACGACGTCAGCCCCTTTGCCTTCCGGCGTAATGTCCGCGATGAGGTCGGTAGGGTTGTCGGTCTGGACATTCAGCGTGTAATCCGCGCCTAACTCACGCGCCAGAGCCAGACGGTGCGCATCGGTGCTGGTGCCCAAGACGACGGCAGTCGGCCCCGGCGGCTTTGACCACTTGCAGCGTCAGCAGGCCAATCGCGCCCGGTCCGGCGATGACGGCCCTATCGCCCGGTGCGATGGTCCGGGGCGTCAGCACAGCATGAACGACGCAGGCCAGCGGCTCGGTCAGGGCACCGGCCTCGAAATCGACCGTGTCCGGCAGCGGATGGATATTGCCCGCAGGCACGATCACGTAGCTGGTGAAGCCGCCGTTGACCCCGGAGCCGATACTGCGGCGTTCCAGGCAGAGGTTCGGGTGCCCGGTGCGGCAGTAGCGGCAGTGCCCGCAGGTCGAGAAATAGGTCTCGGTGGTGACGCGCGTGCCCGGCGCGATGCTCTCCACGCCTTCACCCAGCGCCACGATCTCACCGGCGACTTCATGGCCCAGCACGACCGGCGGCCTGACCGGGAACTCGTCGTTGTAGATGTGCAGATCGGTCCCGCAGATGCCCGCCGCCTGCACGGCAATCTTGACCTGGCCCGGCCCGGCCTCCGGTTCGGGGATGTCGCAGAGTTCGACATTGCCGACCCCGCGTGCCACCTTCATCACTGCCCGCATGGTATTGCCCCTTTGTGTTCCGATGGTTGCCAGTATACGTCATCACAACAAAGAGGACACAACATGGGGTGCCCCTCAGATGATGCGCTGTGTGACCCGGAGCTGCGCCGCCGACTTGTTAACCTCATCCCTAAATCCCCTCGCCAAAATGGCGGGGGGACTTTCAAGGGCTGTCTTGCACGGGTTCTTCGCTTCTCCAACGTCAGGGGATGAGGTCAAATACCTTATCCCGTCACCGGCAGATTGTAGATGTTCGGCGTGACCGTCACCCAGGTGCTTCGGACCCAGCCGGTCAGGCCGCCGACCGTGATCTGCACCCAGGAACTGTCGCTGTTGCGCCCGATGGCCGGGTAGCTCTGGCCTCTGCCGATGAGGGTCAGGACCGGCGCGGGATAATAGGGCGCGCTGCGCAGGTTCAGGTAGTAGGCGCGCACGGTCGCGTAGCTGCCGCTGGGCGCGGGTGCCGAGGGATTGGTCGTGTTGCTGGTGACCGGTACGCCGCCGATGTTGCTCAATGCCACCCAGGTCGAGCGCACCCAGCCCGCGTAGCCGTTGGCGTTGATCTGCACCCAGGAGGTATCCAGGTTGCGCCCGATCACCGTGTAGACCTCATTGCGATGGATCTGAGCGATGACCGCGCCGGTGTAGGGATTCGGTATGTTGCGGACGTTCAGCAGGTAGGCGGTGACGGTCGCCGTCGCGCCGACGGGTGGCGGTGGCGGGATCGGAGTCGGGGTCACATAGGTGCCGCCGCTGCCATCGGTGACAGGCACGGCATAGATGTTGGTCGCGTTGACGTAATTGGCGTTGACCCAACCGTAGCTGCCGTTGACGTTCAATTGCAGCCAGGTGTTATAGGCATTGCGGCCCACCAGCGGGTAGGTCTGCCCCTGGCTGATGACGCCCAGCTTGGCGGCAGTGGCATAGGGCTGGGCGCGCAGGTTGAGAAAATTGACCGTCACGGTCGCCTGCGGGCTTCCCGGCGGCACATTGTTCACCGGGTTGAAATTGTACAGCAGGTAGGCGATCTCCGTCGCTTCGAAATATTCGACCACAAAGCTGTGATTGCCCGCGCCCAGCGTCACCGTCGTCTGGTAAAATCTCCCGGCGGCGGGATGCCATTCGTTGATATACAGGACGCCATCGACGTAGAGCCGGACCCCATCGTCCGCCTTGAGGCTGAACTCGTAAGTCCCGGCGTTGACGTAATCCGTTTTGCTCCAACGTACCGAGAAATAATCGGCGGGCAGGCCCGGCACCGGCGCATTGTAGCCCCACTCATTGGTGGGCGAGCTTTCGCTGCGCACGACGATGGGCGAGCCGCTGAGCGAGGCGTTGTTGTAATACTCCGCCGTCCACAGATTGCCGCCCTGAGCCAGGGTAGATGGGACAATGAACACGGCCAGCAGACCGAAGGCAAGCCAGAAGATAAGGCGTTTCATGATGTTACTCCCCGAACAACGCTGGAGGGCGTCGTACATTGTGTTGACTGATTAACTCTATTATACGAGAGGACGCAACTGATTGGCGGTTTAGCGCTCGGCGCTCACATGACGCCAACTACACGCTGCGGTTAGAAAACGGTTGTGCTGCCCGCCAAATGTGACATTCGACACTGCCGCCCCGGCCTGATCTCCGGTAGAATCCAGATTAGATCATCTGTGCTAATTTCATGGGGGATCGAGTGATGAACTTTCCTTGCGAGATCAGGACGTTGACCCACCAGCCTGCCGTTTCCGTGCGCTTCCGTGCCCCGGTGGAGGAACTGCCGCGTCACTTCAAACGCGCCTACCGGATGGTCGGCCAGTATCTGGCGGAAATGGGCGTGGTCCACGACGGCCCGGTCTACGCCGCCTACTATAATCTTGACATGCAGGCCCTGGATGTCGAGGCCGGATGCGCCCTGGGCAAGCCGCTTTCCGGCAAAGAAGAGGTGCAGGCCAGCGAGGTCGCCGGAGGCCCCTTTGCCATCTGCCACTACACCGGCCCCTATGATGCCATGCCGCCGGTCTACGAGATGCTGATGAAGTTTGCCACCGAGCAGGGCTATCGCTTTAACGAGCGGCTGCCGTATTACGAGTGGTACTTCAACGGCCCGGACGATGTCGCGCCTAAAGATCTACAGACCGACATCGCCATTCCGCTGCTGCCTATTGAAGAACCCGCCACCTTCCGCCACATGAAGGCGGTGGAGTAGGTCGGGGTAATCCAGGCGAGTCGCTGCGGGTAACGCTCAATCCCCAGCGGCGGACTGCAACTGCGTCTGCGGCATGTTGAGGCGTTCATCGGCCTTTGCCCCGCGCAGCATATAGCTGAATACCCGCAGGACCAGACGCGGATGGAGCAGACTGCTGGGCGGCTCGATCAGTTGGGTAACTTTCGAGAGCGCAATCGCCAGGTCGCTGTCCAGCGGGCAAACCTTGACCAACTGGTCGATATACCTCTGTACCAGACGCGCCGCCGCACCGGGCCGGTCGCCGTCCGTGCCGGGATAGCGCAGGTCCTCGCCGGTTGCCAGCAGCCAGGGGTTCTGAATCACCTGAGCCAGCGTTTTGAACCACATCGCGGCCAGCCCGTTAGTGGACCCGGCGTGCTGGCGCAGCATCTCGTCCAGCTTTTGTGCTTCCATCGCCGCCACCGTCATGCCCTGGCCGTAGATCGGGTTGAAGCCGCAGTAGGCATCGCCAATGACGAGCAGACCCTCAGGGAAGCGCGGCAGCTTTTCGTAGTGGTTCCAGACGTTTTCGGTGCGCCGGTAGCCATAGATGGGCGAATCCGGCTCCAGGTCTTTGACGATTTCGTAAAGAATTGGCGAGGGCAGGTTGCGCACGAAGTCCATGAAGTCCGCCTCATCCGTGGGGGGATAATTCTTGTTCGCGCCGCCGACAGTCAGGACCAACCGCCCGTCTTCCACGATCTGCACTGCCCCGCCGGAGAGCTTCGGCGAACCCGCCACCGCGGTAATCAGAATAATGTGCCAGTCGAAATGCTGGCCCGGTGGGAGCTTGTACCAGCGTGTCGCATAGCCCAGGTAGGAATTGACGACCGTCTGCTGCGGAGTCTCATAGCCGAGTCCTTTCAGGAGTTCTGGCGTTTTGCTGCCGCGTCCGCTGGCATCCACCACCAGATCCGCCGGGATCGTCTGCGTGCTGTGGTCGCTGCGCGAACTGACCTCGACGCTGCTGATGCGCTGGCCCTCCATGACATAGCCTTCCACCTCCGTCTGCGGCAGGTAGTCGATGTTGTCGCGCTTCTTCAACTGTTGGCGCAGATAATAATCCACTGTGACGCGGCTGACCGGGTTGGTGATGACTCCGCTTTTGACCCGTTTGGACCAGCCGCCTGCCGTTCTGAAAGCCGCATCCAGCCCAATGTCGATGCTCGCCACGCCGAGTTCACCCAAATCCGCTTCGAAGGTCGGGAAAAGCTGGGCGAAGATCTCGTGCCCCTTCGCCAGCAGCACGTGCAGATGCCGTGCCTGGGGGACTCCGCTGCGGTACTCGGCGTCATCCGGCAGTTGATCGCGCTCGATGATCGTGACCCGGTCAAAGTGCTGGCTGAGGACCCAGGCGGCCAGCATCCCGCTCACACTGCTGCCGACGACAAGTGCATGACCTTCGGTGGACATGAGCATTAGCCTCGCAATATCTAGCGTTAAGGAATTACGATTATAGCGGAGTTCAGGGCGATTTGGCTGTGGTATCCGGCGATACCGGCCAGGTAAAGCGGCATTCGGCGTTCTCGCCGCGCGCCACCGTGTCGCAGCGTGTCACCAGACGACCCTCGTAGCGCACCTCGAAGCTGCTGACCTTGCTGCCGTTGGGGGTCTCGCTGCGCCAGGGCACACGCAGCGGGTCGGTGAGCGTCTCCTGCCCCTGGCGGTGATTGGCGATTGGGAGACACTGGGGCGGCACGGTCGGGGTCCCGCTGGTCAGGATAATCTGAAAGCAGTTGAGGTCGGTCGGCAGCATATCGCGCGGGATGCGATCCCCGGAGAAATCGTCGGTATTGTCATCGACGCCCCGTACGAATTTGAGGTCCTGGGTATGCAGAGGGTAATCGCCCTGGTTGACGATGGTGAAGGTCGAATCGTCGTAGATCAGCAGGACAGGCGCGCCGTCTACCGGGCCGCTGCCGCCGAGTTCGCTCAGGCCGTTGATGATAAAGGCGGCGGCGATCAGCAGGATCACGGCTACCAGCGCAATCAATTGAATGGGATAACGGCGCGGGGCTGGTTTGTTGATCTGTGAACGGATCGATTCATTGGGCGCAGTAGGATCATCCGAGCTGGCTTCCTTCAGTGGCAGACCGTAGCCGCCGCGCACAGCGTTGACCAGTTCGGTGGCCGTCTCATGGCGCTGCCGGGGGTCTTTGCTGAGTGCCTTGAGCAGTGCGCGCTCGACCTCTACCGGGATCGAAGGATTGAGTTCACGCGGCGGGGGCGGCGGTTCGCTAATGTGGGCCAGCGCGATCTCCATCGGCGTGCTGCCGTCGAAAGGCGTCTGGCCGGTGAGGATTTCGTAGAGGATGATGCCCAGCGCGTAAACATCGCTCTGGTTCACCGCCTGATCCGACGAGGTCGCCTGTTCCGGCGCGATGTAACGCGGTGTGCCGAAGGCCGTGCCGAGCGTCGTCTCCGAGGCGGGCCGCAGCACCAGCCCCAGGTCGGTCAGGGTGGCTTTGTCTTCCGAATCGATCAGAATGTTCGAGGGCTTCAAGTCGCGGTGAATAATGCCCTGCGAGTGGGCGTAATCGACCGCCGAGGCGATCTGCGTCATGATGTTCAGGCCGCGTTCCGCCGGCATCAGATTGCCTGCCTTGCGAATATCGCGCAGGATATGCGCCAGGTCCTGGCCGGTGATGAGCTTCATCGCCAGGAAGTAGACGCCTTCGGTCTCGTCCTCACCGTACTGGTAGATGTCGATGATGTGTTCGTGGTCCAGGGCCGCCGCCGCACGCGCTTCGCGTTTGAAACGGTCGTAGATGCTGTTGTCGATCTCGAAGCGTTCCAGGTTGAGGACCTTCACCGCCGCAGGGCGCTGGAGCTTATAATCCATCGCCTTGTAGATGCGGGCCATCCCACCGGAGGCCAGACGGCTCGTGATCCGGTAGTCGCCAAGTTGTTTGCCGATCAAGGGATCATTCGACCGGGCGCTGCGCTGCTGCTTCTCAGACACCTGCCCTCCGGCTTCAGTCGAGTTTGGGGAGGATCCCAAGTTCCTCAGCCTGTTCCCGATCTATGACTCCACCCTTTTGCCCGATGTCACTGGCGAGATCAGCCAGCTTATCGGGGTCGAAGAGATCGTCCACGTCCTCAAGGTTGAGATCCTCAAGGCCGTCGAAAATGCTCATATCCAGATTCTGGATCGGCTCTAACTGCACCGGCTCCGGTTCATCGTAGCTGATCTCAGCGCGTTCCAAAGGCTCGAAAACCGGCTCCGGTTCGTCGGCAGCCTGGGCTTTGCGCTGGCGGCGCGGCGCTTCGGCCTGCGCTTTCTTGGGTGCTTCGACGATGAAAGCCTGGGCACCGATCAGCGCGACCAGGTCTTCGCAGGCCCGGCGGCCATAACGGTTGACCGACCCCAGGGCGCGGTTGCCTGTCTCGCCGTTGAAGGCCAGGCACAGGAAATGATGCAGGCCAATCGACAGCACGTAGACGTCGTAATCGTCGCCATCGTAGAGGTGCATGGCGCGCGTTTGCCCGCCCACCAGTTCCTCCATGTTTATCATGGTGTTGAACATCGGCTGGAGGACCTCAGTCAGCTTTTCGCGGTCCAGATAGCCCACCGCGCCGCGTTCGAGCAGGACCTCGCCCGACCGGTTGGTGAGCACAATCGCCATCGCCCCGACATCGGTCAGCAGGGCGTCGATGATCGGACGCGCGGCTTCGGTATCGACCAGCGGCACCGGCCCCAGGTCACGTGTTTCGGCAGGGGCTGCCGCTGCGGGCGCTTTGTTCATGGCCGCGAGCATGTCGCCGCCATCCAGCGCGACCTGGATGACGTTGGCAAACTGGTTGAGGTCTACCGGACGGTGGAAGTAGATGAACGGCGATTCGTCGCCTAATTCCTCCATGTCCAGTTCAGGGTCGGTACTTTCTGCCAGGACGATAATGCGGGTATCCGGCGAGGCCAGGCTGACCTTGATCGCCAGTTGGTAGCCGCGAATATCATCGTCCAGTTCAATGGTCGTCACGAGCAGCGCGCAATCGCCCTGCTCCGCTGCTGCCAGCGCATCCTGGCCGTTGGTCATATCGACCAGTATGACCGGGCGATCCAGCAAATCACAGATGGCGCGCATGATTCGCGCCAGCGATCCCGTCGAGTCCACCGTGATTATGCGAGGCGAAGAAGCAGCCATAACTCCAATCCGTGTCTCGTTCTCAGTATGAATATTCTTATTATACTGCAAAATCCCGATGGGACAGGTGAGGGTCTTAAGAATTCGAATAGGAAAGCGGAACTACAGGGGTAAAACGATGACATCAGGCTCAGGCGGTGGTGTAATTGGGCCGGACGATGTCGCGGGTAGAAATGGATGATAGCAGATCATGATGTCGCAGTGCAGCGGCAGGGTGCTGCCGAAGTGGCGGTTGCGCGCGGCCCGCTGGTAAATATCTTCGGCCAGCAGCAGATGACCAGCCCCTGCCAGGAGAAGGAGATGCGCCGCCGCCGGTCGAAGACGGTCAGACGAGGCGTGATTCGGACACGCTGCCGCAGCCGGATCCAGGCGGACCTCCGCTGCTTTCGGGTGACGACGGTCTGGCCTTCGAGCGCCAGCGCGATCACGAAGTCTAACTGGTTATCCGGCATAGCCATGTGCAACCTGCACCTCTCGGCCTCGAAGCTGGTGGCGGAGATTCTCGCGGGCGTAGTACAGACGGCTTTTGACCGTCCCTACCGGGCAATCGAGAATCTGGGCGATGTCGTCAAGGCTCAAACCATTGAGATAATGCAGGACCACGACGACTCGCTGGTTGAAGTTCAAGGTGGCAATCGCTTTGCGCACTTCTTCCTGCAAACCGGCCACCTCCAGGGCATGATCCGGCGTGCTGCGGGCCGGACTCATCAGGTAATCAACGACGGTCTCCAAGGAGACGCGCCGCTTCTTATGCCGGGTCAGCCAGGTGTAGCTGAGGTTCACCGTGACACGATACAACCAGGGCATGAGCGGCAGGCTGCAATCAATACGGTTGGCATAGCGGTGCAGCCGCAAAAAACAGTCCTGGGTGATGTCCTCGGCAATTGCTTCGTCATGAGTGATTGCCAGCGCAGTACGATAAATCTGGGCATAGTAGCGGTCGAAAAGTGTGCCAAGCGCGCTCAGGTCATCGGCCTGAAGACGCTGAATGAGTTCGCCATCGCTTTCCATACGTTCTCCACATAAAACAGGTATCTCAAAAGCTTAAGTATTATTTAATCGCCTGCGCCGATATTTTCACGTGGTAAAAGGTGGCAAAATACTACCATACTTTCGTATAGTTTTGCCAATAATTGCTGGGGCCAGTTGTAACGCACACTGTAACTGAGGGTTTTTCGGGACCTGTTTACTTGAGCAGGCCAATGCTGCGCAGGTTTTGCAGGATGATGCGCTCCCAGGGGGCGCTGGTCTCGACAAAGAGGTAGTGGCCGCCCCGTTTCAGCACTTCCTGGCGGATCGACTCGCGCCAGGCATCCAGCCGCCGCAGGTAAATCTCGCGCATGTTGGCATCGACCGTGACCTCCTGGCTGCCGCCGGTCTCCACGTCGATCAGGCGCAGATCGCCGACCATCGGCGGGTGGACTTCTTCCGGGGCCAGCACGTGCAGCAGCGCCACCTCGAAGCCTTTGCCCATCAGCGCCGCCATGCCCTCGATATAGCCGTCGGGCGAGAACATATCGCTGATGATAAACATCAGGCCGGGCCGCGTCACCCGCAGCGCATAATCGTCCAGCAGGGCGTTCAGGTTGGTCATGCCGCCGGTCCGCAGCCGCTCGACAAAATCGAGCATGGCGACCGCGCGCGCACGTCCGCGTGAGGGGCCGAAGGTCTCGTTCCCCCGGTCATTGGCCGCTGTCAGGAGCATCCGGTCGTTGCTGTTGAGCGAGGTGTAGGCCAGTCCCGCTGCCAGCCGCCGGGCGAAGACGAACTTGTTGGTGTTGATGTCCTCGGCATCGCGCGGCCAATCCATGCTGGCTGAGGTATCGACGATAATGTGGACGGCCAGGTCTTCCTCGTCTTCCAGCAGCTTGATGTAAGGCCGTTCCAGGCGGGCGTAGATGTTCCAGTCCAGCCGCCGCAGATCATCACCCTGGGTGTAATTGCGGTAATCGGCGAACTCGATGCTGGTGCCGCGTTTGGTCGAGCGGCGTTCACCTTTGGTGGCCCCGGCCCGCGCGCGCTGCGACCAGAGCATCACCTGTTCCAGTTTGCGCCGTGTTTTCTCGTCGAAAATCTTGTGATCGGGCATGGGTGGGTAGTCTCTAGTCGATGGTCAAAAGTCGATAGTCTCTGGTTCAGAGTCCGGTGAAGGTCGTAGGGGCACAACATGTTGTGCCCACATTTCGTGTTTCCTAGTATCAGGACAGAGTGGGCTGTGCCCTTACGTGCTTACACCCCTCCCTATATCCCTCCCCGAATTCAGGGAGGGACTTTGAAAACCCCGCAGCGGAGCGTTCTCCCTTCCCTTCGAATTCGGGGGAAGGGCCGGGGATGGGGTCATACGCCCACCGGTTGTTTATCGACCAGCTTGAGCAGGTCCTTAATGATGTCGTCGCTGCTGACGCCTTCGGCCAGGCCCTCGAAGTTGAGCAGCAGACGGTGACGCAGCGCTGACGGGGCGACGGCGGCCACATCGTCAAAGGAGACGTTGAAGCGGCCTTCCAGCACGGCGTGGATCTTCGCGCCGATGATGAGCGCCTGGGCACCACGCGGGCTGGAGCCGTAGCGCACGTACTGCTGAATCATCTCGGAGGCGGTGGGCTGGTCGGGATGCGTGGCGATCACCAGCCGGGCGACGTACTCGTTGACGTGGCTGGCGACCGGCGCGTTAAGGGCAAGCTGGCCCATGCTGATTACCTGCTTGCCATCGGCCACTTTCTCAGGGCGCGGCTGTTCCGCCCCGGTGGTGCGTTCCAGAATGTCCACCAGTTCGGCCACATCGGGATAGTTGACGTTGATCTTGAACATGAAGCGGTCCAACTGCGCTTCCGGCAGGGGGTAGGTGCCCTCCATCTCCAGCGGATTCTGCGTTGCCAGGACGAAGAAGGGCGGTTCCAGCGTGTAGCTGCGGTTGGCGACCGTGACCGTCTTTTCCTGCATGGCTTCCAGCAGCGCCGACTGCGTCTTGGGCGTGGCGCGGTTGATCTCATCGGCCAGGATCAGATTGGCGAAGACCGGGCCTTCGTGGAAGCGGAAGATGCGCCGCCCTTCCTCCGATTCCTCCATGATGTCGGTGCCGGTGATGTCCGAGGGCATCAGGTCCGGCGTGAACTGGATACGCGCGAATTTGAGATCCAGCGCGTCGGCCAGGCTGCGGATCAGCATGGTCTTGCCCAGGCCGGGGACGCCTTCCAGCAGGGCATGACGCCCGGCCAGAATGCAGATCACCACGCTGCGGACCACCTCGTGCTGGCCCACGATCACCCGCGCGACCTCGGCTTCAATCGCCTGGGCGATGCGGCTAAATTCTTCGAGACTCTGTTCGTCAGTCATGTGTCTGATCCGTTATGTTCCGATAAAAGGTTGACATGTTGTGCCATGCCCCTAGCCACAGTCAGGATACGCTGTAATGCATCTCTACGGATTATTACTATTACCCTGACTGTCCTGTCCTGGTTCGAGCGACGAGAAATAGTCATGCACGACATCGCGCAGGCCGAGGGGAATGTAATCGCTGTCCAGGGCGCGGTTGGCGGCGTTCCTGTAATCGCTGTAGACCTGATTGTAGGGCACCAGTGCGTCGCCATCCGGGTTATCGACATAATTACCTTCCGAGGCGAGCGCTGTTCCCGGCATCCGGCTCCAGGACGATCTGCGGGCCGCCGTTGCCACCGACCCGCCGGGGATCATACACCGACGAATAATTACGTTCGCCCTGCCCGTCCGGGTGGTTATCCTGGCTGATGCTGCTGGGCTGGTTGCTCGGCTCGTCCTGCCCATTGCCGCCGGATTGGTCGCCTGCGCCAGGACCACTGGTTTCCGATTCCTGGTTACTGCTGGACGCCGAATCTGGGGGCATGTCGCTCTGCCCCTGGCTGGGGCTGCCCTGCGAAGTCTGTCCGGGGTCCGCCTGCTGCTGCCCCTGTGAGTCTCATGCTCTGATTGCTCTGCTGCTGGCCGGGTTGATCGCCAGGCTGCTGCTGGCCCTGCTGCGGCATTTGCCCGCTGTCCTGGCTTGACTGCTGCGCTTGACTGCTCTGCTGGGCCATCTGGTCACTGGCCTGCTGCAAGGCGTTCGCGTTGCTTTGCATCTGCTGCGCCGCGCTTTGCTGCTGCTGCATTTGCTGCTGCTGCTGCTGGAGAGACTGCTGCGCCTGCTGCATCGCGTCCTGCAAGGCGTTCTGATCGTTGTTGCGCATGGCCTCGGCGGCATCGCGCATCTGCTGGGCCAGTTCAGGGTTCGTTTGTTCAAGCTGGTCGGCTGCCGCGTCCAATTGGTCCGCCAGGGACTGGGTATCGTTGCTGTTGGCGGGGTTACTCGAATCGCTGCGACTGCATCTGGTCGAAGAACTGCGACATCGTATCGCCGCTGCTCTGGTCCTGCTGCTGGTTCTGATCCTGCTGCTGCTGCGTGGGATCATTGCTCAGCTTGCCCGCCGCCGAATTCAGCGCCTGCTGCTGCTGCTGTACCTGCCGGTTGAGATTGTCCGCCTGCTGCTGTAAGTCTGCCTGGCGTATCCGTCAGGCTGGCGTAAGGCCTCCTGCGGGCTGACGTTAGCCTGATCGAGGACCTCGCTGGTCTCGTCAAGCTGCTGGAGCAGGTTCTCGCGCTCCTCGTCGGTCAGGGTGGTATCCTGGGCGATGTCTTCCGTAATGTCTCCGACCGTATCCGCCGCATCGTCAAAGACTGCCGGGCGATCTGGCACGCTGTTATCGACGGCGGCCTGCGGGTTGGGCAGCACTGCCAGCACCAGCAGGACCAGCAATACGATGCCCACGCCGATCCAGGCGCGCCGGTCCCAATTCAGCGGCAGCGCTTCGTCGGGCATTGACCGCACTGCCCGTGCATCCAGGCGTCGTCGATCTGGCGGCTGATAAAGGCTTCGGAGTGTGAATGCGCCCCTCAAGGAGTTCCAGCGCCGTCGAGACCCGTTCGCCCAGGTTGAACTGAATGTCAAAGCGCCGCGCGCTTTGCAGGGTTGGGCGCGGCCACAACCAGACCAAGCGCCAGCATCACCAGCAGGCCAAGCAGAACCAACGCCGCCGAGGCGACCAGCATTTGCAGAGTCGTGAAGGGCAGCGGACGCAGCCGGGCCAGCGATCAGCAGCAGGATGCCCGCGCCCAGGCCGGGCAGCAAGCTGTAAGGCAGCCACCACAGGCTCTGCCGCAGCCGCAGCCGCCGGTTCCAGTCGCGAAATCAGGCCGTGCAGACCATCGACTGCGGGGGTCGTCGCTGCCATCGTCATTCCTCCACTTCATGAGTTCGCATCTGCCGCACGGCCACGACCACCAGGACGGCGGAGATGACCAGGTAGAAGACGGTGAAACTGATCCAGGGCGAGACGATTGGAATTGTGCTGCCATCACTGGCAAGTGTCAGAGTCGAGAAGCCGACCACCTGCTGGTCGCTCAGAAGCTGCAGACTGACCTGCGCCGTTGCCACAGGGTTCAGGCTGACGAGGATCAGGCCCAGGTAGATGAACAGGGTTTCGACCAGCGAGGAACTGCTGATGCCGGAGCTAAAGCCGCTCACCGCGCTGCCAAAGGCGTGTCAGCAGGGGCAGCGACAGCAGAATCGGGATGCCGAAGATGACCGCCAGCGCCACCACGTAGGAGCGAATGCTGGCCGAGAGCGTGCGCGGCGTGATGGCCGAAAAGAAGATGCCCAGCGTCCCCAGCGTGATCGTCGTCACCGTCAGGATGATGAAGGCCAGGACCAGTTCCATCTCGGTCACACCGCCGAAGAGAAAGGCCATGCTCTGCAGGGGGATGGCCGAAAACAGCAGCAGCAGAATATAGGCCAGCGCTGTCTCCAGCTTGCCGATGACGAAGGAGGGACTCGCCAGCAGGGTCGTCCGCAGCAGATCATAGGTGCGGCGCTCGCGTTCGCCGGTAATGGCCCCGGCGGTGAAGGCCGGTGCGATAAAGACGATCAGCAGCAGTTCCACGCCGACCAGGCCGATAAACAGCACCCGGCCAATTTCGCCGACCACCGAGGAGCCGGTCGTCTGGATGCGTCCGCTGATGTAAATGACGTAGAGCAGGGCGGTGAAGGTGCCCATCAACGCCAGGTAGACCGTCAGCACGATGAAGGCGCGCATCCCGCGCATCCGGCCTCGCAGTTCCTTGAGCATCACCGGGTTGATGCGGAAGGCGGAGACATCGTGCATCACGGCCAGCCCGGCCCAAGCGGTGACGATGATGGTAACGATGGCCGGAGTGTAGCCCAGCGCCGGGATCATCAGCAGATTGACCGCCGCGACGATCCAGATGCCCGGCAGCGCCCAGATTTCGCGCGCCAGTACCCCGACCATCAACACCAGCAGCAGGCTGAGGTTCAGCAGCAGCAGCAGGATCACAATTGCCAGGGCGGTATCGCCTGCGACGGTCACGCGGCCCAGCAGCAGACCCTGCAAGCTGTCAAAGAGATTCGGGATGAGGCCCAGGCCGCCCGCCAGCGCCAGCAGCAGACACAGCAGTACCAGCACAGCATGGGCAATCGCGCCGCCGCGCAGCAGCTTCGCTGCCCGGTCCAGCCGGATTTCTACGGGGGTGCGATACTCAATCCTGCGCTGCTTGTCTGGACGTTATCCACCACTTATGCTCACTTATGCTTAACTGACTTGTAGGCTCGATTGAATGAAGCCACCTGGGTCCTTCAATGATACCACGTCACCCGATGACCATACCGCTTCGCTCCGGCCCCAGTAAAGGGCAACCGGGGTGTTGCTGCCGCGCTGGGTATACACCGTAATCTGACCATTGCTGAACAAGCGCAGTTCTGGGAAGGTGAAGACGTCGCCTGCCGAATTCGAGAGAGTCCAGCCGCTCAGGTCAACCGTAGCGCCGTTGTTACGGATGGATACGCTTTCGAGACGCAGGTTGCCCGGGCTAATCAGGCCGGCAATCTCCACATGCGCATCGACCGGTGTCGCGGGCGAATTCGCTTGAGCATTGGAGGTCGGGATCGGTGTCGCAGTCCCTGAGACGGGCGTTGCAGTTATCAAGATCGGAACGGTAACAATCATCTGCGGGCGGGAGGCGCTGATGGTGGCGGCCTGGGCGCGGTTCGTCGCCTCAAGATCGAGGGAACGCTGCTGAAGAGCATTATTCGTCAATTGTAGTTGCAGGAGTTCCACTTGCTGCGCGGAAATGGTCGCTTGCTGGGCGAGGCAGGGGCTGCTGTCCTGGGCGGACACGCTCAGTGGGCACAGCGGCGATGATTGCAGGACGAGCGGCAGGACAAATACGCTGCTCAACACGAGCAGGACAAGCACAAAACTCAAGCGGGGTTTAGGAAACATTCAGCATCCGTATTAGGCTTATCCAATTCGAACCACTGATTGAAGGTTACCATCCATATCCCTCAATAATACCATGTCACCTGATGACCATACCGCTTCGCTCCGGCCCCAGTAAAGGGCAATTGGTGTGTTCGTGCCACGCCGAGTATAGACTGTAACCAGGCCATTGGTGAACAATTGGAGTTCGGGAAAGGTGAAGATATTGTCTTCGGAGTCGGCGAGTGTCCAGCCCGTAAGATCGACCACACCGCCAGTATTGCGAATCTCGACACCTTCAGCGTTAATATCCCCAGGACTGATAACCCTTGCAATTTCTACCTGGGCATTGACCGCTGTCGGGGGCAGTTCCATCGACTGATTGGAGCTAGTGTTATCTGATTGAGAGCCGCCTAAAGGACAATCAGGACCGGGAATAATCAATATGTCACCAACATCGAGGGCACGCGCTGAATTCTTCGTCGAGGCCGTTGATTTTCACCAGGTCGAAGACGCTCACGCCATATTCCTGGGCAATTAAACCAGGATATTCGCCTTCAGTCAGCACATGAAAAGTGCAGCCGTCCAGCAGCGCAGTCATTGTCGCTTGAGCATTGGTATCGTAAGCTGTGTCGAGAGGTTGTGAGGTAGGTCCCGCCGGTCCTGGCGTTGCGGTGATTAAGATCTCCACGGTGACCGGCACAATACGAGCCTGTAGACCGAATGCACTAATAGTTGCGGCCTGAGCGCTGTTCGTCGCTTGAAGTTCCAGGGAACGCTGTTCGAACGCATTACTCGTCAACTGCACTTTGAGAAGCGCGACTTCCTGCGCGGAAATGGTCGCTTGCTGGGCGAGGCAGGGGCTGCTGTCCTGGGCGGAGACGCTCAGTGGGCACAGCGGCGATGATTGCAGGACGAGCGGCAGGACAAATACGCTGCTCAACACGAGCAGGACAAGCACAAGACTCAAGCGGAGTTTAGGAAACATTCAGCATCCGTCGCTGCCTTCTGTATTGAAGACGCAGCCCGTCTCCCATTCGTTCCAATACCTTAGGTGACAATGCCTTTCGTCACGTTCATGAACATGGATTCGAGGTCGCGGGTTTCTTCATGGAAGCCCAGCACCAGAATCCCGGCGGTGTTCAGCTTCTGGTTGATGGCCGCCACGCCGTCGTCATCGCCGGAGTAGTCGATCTGTACCCGCGAGCGCCCGTTCTTGGGTTCTAGAATGGTCACGTCGATCACGTCGGCCACGCCGGTCATCAGCGATTTGACGCTCTCTGCCGCTTCCGCATCGCGGATAGTGACGATGATCTCGCGGTGCGGGGTCAGTTGGGCGCGCATCTCTTCCATGCTGCCCTGGATAACCATCTCGCCCGCCTCGACAATGCCGATGTGGGTGCAGATTTCGCTGACGTCGGCCAGGATGTGCGAGGAGAAGAAGATCGACTTGCCCATGCGCGCCAGTTCGACCAGCAGTTCGCGGATCTCGACGCGGGCACGCGGGTCCAGCCCGGAGGCCGGTTCGTCCAGGATCAGCACCAGCGGATCATGCGCCAGCGTGCGCGCCAGCGAGAGGCGCTGCTTCATGCCCCGGCTGAGTTTATCGACCATGTCCTCGCGCCGGTGTGTCAGTTCCACCAGTTCGAGCAGATCGTCGATCAAGCGCCGTCGTTCGATTTCGGGAATGTCGTAGCAGGCGGCGAAGAAATCCAGGTATTCCCAGACGCGCATATCGTCGTACACGCCGAACTCATCCGGCATGTAGCCAATCGAGCGCCGCACCAGGCGTGGTTCCTCCGTCACCGAATAGCCCGCAACCCAGGCTTTGCCGGCTGTCGGACGGGTCAGGGTGGTCAGAACGCGCATGGTCGTCGTCTTGCCCGCGCCGTTCGGCCCCACAAAGCCGTAGATCGACCCGGCCGGAACTTCTAAGGACAGATTGTTGACCGCCGTGAAATCGCCGTAGCGCTTCACCAGGTCTTTCGTCTCAATAATCAGGCTCATTGTAATCCACTCACCTCACCGCTATCTCCTTATTATACCGTTAAAACTCCCCTTCCTGTTCAATGCTGAGCTGGGTCAGGGTAACGATAGTTGGGGGTAACGGCTGCGTTGATCCGTACCTGAACGGCATTCAGCGGCCCCAGATAGGCTGCCGGATCACGAATCGTCTCGGTGTACAGGTGGGTGAGATTCTCCTGCACGCGCGTCGTGGGCATCGTATCCCAGGCCTGTGTCTGCCAGTTCCACAGTTCCAGCGGGAACTGCTCATCGGTCACGTTGCGCATATCCAGGGTGATGTAGAGTGTATCGACCGTCTGGAGAACCGCATCCGGCAGCGGTGTATAGCGGAAGACGCCGATGTCATCGCCCGTCAGGATGCCGTCCACCGGCTGAATATCGGTTGCCAGCGGAGGCCGCTCGACGGCTGCCCAGCTAAATTGATCCGGCGTGATGCGCACGGTGCCCGCCGGTTTGACCCTCTCGACGGCCAGTTCGATCAGGTGCAATGTGCTATCGACCGGCTGCCAGGCGGTAGTGTTCAGCTCGGTTTGCAGCGGTGTTACGTCCGACCATCCGGCCAGGAAGACCCGGCTGCCGCGTCCGGTGGCCTGAAAATGATCCTGCATAAAGGCGGAAACCAACCACTGGCGGCGGCGGTATTCCTGCGCTTCTGTTGAGGTATCGGCGGCTGTACGGAAGTAGGTGCGTGCATTGTAATGATCTTCGCCCAGGATGGCCGCCGTCGTTTGTTCGTTATCCGTCTGATTGCGGGAGCGATATAACGAAAAGTTGACTCCGGGGTCCTGGCTGCCCTGCTCGATAGGCGCGGGCGCGGGCGGTTGACTGCCGCTGTCCAGCGCCAGTTCGAAGGCGCGCACATCTCCCGGTTCCAGCGCGTCATTCAGCGCCAGACTGGTCCCACGCACCAGGATGACCGGCTCGTTCAGCGTGAAGTCGCTGTCATTGCGGATCGAGCCGCGCAGCGACCAGCGGTCCTCGGCATCGGCGAAATGCTCGTAGAACAGGGTCGCCTGGCCGCTGATGGCGGGCTTCTCGATCTCGCTGGAGGTCAGGAAAGTCGCCATGTAGCTGGCATCCACGCTGAAGTTCTCGGCGCTGAAGTGGTCGCTTTGCTGAATATCGGTCTGGGCCTGGACGTTGGCGACGAAGGGGTTCGGCGGGTCGGTGGAGGTCAGCGGGCGCAGCATGGTATCCGGCGGCATGGTCAGCGTATAGCTGGCCCGGCGCGGTGAGAGAATCCCGACCAGACCTTCGACCTGGGCGGTGTCGCTGTCGGGCCAGGACTGCACAATCGCCAGACGGCTGAGCGTGACCTCGTTGCCACGCAGGTTGAAGCCCGCGAACCAGGCCAGCCCGCTGAACAGCAGGATCAGGACCGGGATCGTCAGCCAGGCGTATTCGCGCCGGTTGAAGCGCCGCAGGATGGCGTAATTGACCGGGCCGATCAGCAGGATGTAGACCAGCAGGAAACCGCAGAGCGGCAGCACATCCGGCAGCAGATTCACGCCCGGTAGAATCTCGGTGGCGACGCGGGCGCGGTCGTAGATGATCTGCCGCTGTGACCAGCCCGGACGCGGCTCCAGCGAGAAGGCCAGACTGCGCCACATGTCGGCCTGGCCGGACCAACTGCGCAGCGGCTGAGTCAGCGGGTCTAGCGCCAGATAATCGACCGTGCCCAGGCCCTCGTCGCGGCGGGCCAGCAGCACCAGGCCGGATTCAGTCTGGGCCAGCGCTCTCGCATCGTCACGCAGGCTGCCATCTGCCGCCAGTGTAGAACTGGTCCGGGGCGATCCACTGCCCAGGGCGAAAAGCGAGGCGAGATCGTCGGTGGTCTCACTGCCGCTAAGGTCCAGCGGCAGCAGCGGTTCCAGCCCGGCGGCGGTAGCCTGCCAGTTGCTGCCCCCTGTCACCATCAGATGGCCTCCGGCAGTCACCCAATCGGTCACGGCCTGACGCTGTGCGGCGGTCATGGTACTGGTATCCACGTCGCTGAACAGGAGACTGTCTACCGCATTCAGAGCGTCTGCGCGCTCCGGCAGGTTTTCGACCGCCCAGTTGGCCTGGAAGGCGCGGTAGCCTCCGGCGGCGACTCCGGTCAGATCGACCGAGCCGACCGAGGCCTGTGTTATGACGACGTGAAGTTGATCTTCCGGGGCGACGTGGCGCAGTTGAGCGGATTGACTGGCGGCGACAAATCCGCCGTCGTCAATATACTCGACCAGCACGTCGGTGGCATAGCTGCGCGCTGTGACATACAGCGTGACCGTCTTGCGCGCGCCGGTGGGCAGGTCTACCGGGGCGCTGAACGTGTTGGTGAAGGCGCTGCCGGATCGCTCCGGGCGCACCACCAGCCGCCCGCTGCTCGAATCGCCATCGTTGCTGACTTGAATCAGGAGGGGGAACCAGGAATCCGCCCGAAAATAGCCATCAAAACCCGCCTCTACGGCCAGTGTCACCACCGGCACAGCACTCTGCTGCTCTGGCGGGCTAAATCCCACGAGAAGCAGAGCAAGGAACAGCAGTGTCAGCTTTTGCATTCAACCTTTTCCAAGCGCTTCAATCTATTATCCCATGTTTCTCCAGGCTCCCAAAATCTGCTCATCTCCCGTTAAGTGTCTGGAGCCTGGTTTTTACGCTATTAATACGCGCTTTTGGATATTTTGCGCGACTTCGGCTAGAATATACAGTGTACATACCCGGAGTATATCAAAGTAGCACAATGGGTGACACAATAATCTGTGAATCGTGCCAGGCGGAAAATCCGGGTGATGCGATAACATGCCAGCGCTGCGGTCAGCCGCTGAAGCCATCCTCGCCCATCAAAGCACAAGCCCTGCCGACCAACCCGGCACAGGCGGAAGTGACGCTGTCAGCGTCGCAGCCCGTGCCGAAGCGCAGCACCGGTACCCAACCCAAGGCGGACAAAACGCCCTCGCCTGATGGCATCGCCCTGGTGGTACGCGGTTATGACAGGCCGGTCGTCATCACTGAAGCGGAGTTTATCCTGGGCCGCTATGATCCCGCCAGCCCACAGCAGGGCGTGGACCTGATGCCTTATGGCGGCGGGTCGATGGGCGTTTCGCGGCAGCACGCCCGCATCCTGCGCAAAGGCGGCATCTACCTCATCGAAGACCTCAACAGCACCAACGGCACCTGGGTCAACCGGCATCGGCTCGCCAGCGGGGCGACAGAAAGCCTGCAAGACGGCGACATCATCCAGCTCGGCCAGTTGGTCATGCGTCTCTACTTTGATACGGCTGAGGCCCTGCGTGCTACTGAGGAGCGCATCAGCTTCCGCAGCCCGATGGCGCAGCTTACGCCGGATTACCTGGCCCATCGAGTCAGCCCCTATCTGCTGGCGTTGGCCGGGGTGCAGGAGATCAGCGACGAAATCCTGGAGCGCGAAACGGCGATAGAGATCGGCGCGATTACCGTCGATGCTGAGGCACAGTTCACGGTGCAGATCAGCGGCACGCGCGATGCGCTCAAACTGGTGAAAACGGAAATCAAAACCTGGCGTGATGCAAACACCGAGCGCATCAGTCTTTTTCTGCGCATGAAGCAGAGCCTGCGCAAGCAAACCAGTGTCCTGATGAACAATATCGGCCCGGCCAGTTCGACCGAAGAAGTGGCCGCGCGCGAACTGGGCCGCGAACTGCGCGAAGCCGAGGTCCAACTGGCGCGGAGCTTTTTGAGCGCCCTCGCGCCTTATCAGGCCCAGACCTTGCTTGAACCCTACGTCGATATGCTCGTCAAGCACATCCACGTCCTGGTCTTCAGCCCGCTGAACGTCACCAGTGACACGCACTCACTGGTCCACTAAAGCTGCATCAGGACATCCACGCCGATAATCGCCAGTTCAATCCCAATCGTCCAGGCCAGAATCTTCCAGGATCGTGGTCTGCCCAGGTTTTCGCTGTGATAGCCGATGCTGGCGAGGGCGACAATTAACCAGATGACGCCGCCGCAAATCATCATCGCAATGCGCACCGTGCGCACGATGCCGATTTGCTGCCCGCTGTTGATGTCCGGGTTCGCAAAGGAGTAGCGAACCGCAATGTCCAGCGCGATTCGCAGGCCGCTTGACCAGGCGGCCAGCGCCAGGCCGACGGAAATAATCACCGCCAGAAGGGCCAGCAATCTGCTTCGAAGTGGGGGGTGTGTTTTACGTTTCAGGGCTGTCATTCTCTTTCATCTCCTGATCCGTATTTCAGTTTATCACATTCACTGCCCATCCCCCTAGAGACTGGGCGTTTGCGTTTTTCAAGCGGTATGCCGTCTGCGTTTTTACGTAATTCAGACATTAAACAGGAGTATACTGAAAAAGTGCGAATCATTTAGCCAAGCAAACCGCGCATACGGAATGCTTTAAGGAGCGTCGTCATGGACTTCGGGTTGGTAGTCGTCGGCGTAATTGTTCTGGCCGTCATCCTTTTTGTGTTGTCGGGCCTGAAGATTATCCCTAATAATCGCGTAGGCGTCCTCGAAAAGCGATTTTCCAGCAAAGGATCGCTTAAAGACGGCTTTATTGCGCTCAATAAAGAAGCGGGTTATCAGCCGAGTGTGCTGCGCGGTGGGGTGTACTGGTACATGCCCTTTCAATATGTCGTGCATATCACCCCTCTGGTGACGATCTCGCAGGGGCAGATCGGCTACATCTTTGCCCGCGATGGGCTGCCGCTGTCCGCTATGCAGACCCTGGGGACGGTGATCCCACAAAGCGATAATTTCCAGAGTGTCGAAGCCTTCCTGAAACATTCCGGGCAGCGGGGTCCGCAGCGCCAGATCCTGCGTGAAGGGGTTTACGCCCTGAATCTGGCCCAATTCGTCGTCTTTACGGCGGATGGCAGCTACTATCTGCCGATTAGCGCTACTGAAAAGCCGATCTTCGAGCGCATGGCCCAACTGATTCAGGAGCGCGATGGCTTCTGGCCGATTGTGATTAAAGGCGCGGACGATATGGTCGGCATCGTCACCGTGCATGATGGCCCCTCGCTGCCTCAGGGCGAGATTATTGCCCCGGCGGTGGGCGATGATTTCGATGACCCGGAATTCTATCACAACAACTTCCAGGGTATTGAGCAGTTCCTCGCGGCGGGCGGTCGGCGTGGACGCCAGCTTCAGGCACTGTCCGAAGGTACCTACTACATCAACCGCCTGTTTGCCACCGTTGAACTGATCCCCAAGACCGTGATCGAGGTCGGGTCAGTGGGCGTGGTCGTCTCCTATGTCGGCGAACGCAGCACGGACCTCTCCGGCGAAGATTACAAGCACGGCGAGATGGTCGAAGTCGGCTCCAAGGGGGTTTGGAACGAACCCCTGATGCCCGGTAAGTACGCCTTCAATACCTATGCTGGTAAAGTCATCGTCGTCCCCACGACCAATATCATCCTGAAATGGAAGAAGGATGAGATCGGGCAGCATCGCCTCGACGAAAACCTGTCGGCGGTTGAACTCATCACCAAAGACGCCTTTGAACCGCTGCTGCCGCTTTCGGTCGTGATTCACATCGACTATCGCAAAGCGCCGCTGGTCATTCAGCGCTTTGGCGATGTCAAGCGGCTGGTCGAGCAAACGCTGGATCCGATGGTGGCCGCCTATTTCAAGAATATCGGGCAAACGCGCACGCTGATCCAGTTGATTCAGGAGCGCAGCCAGATCCAGGATCAATCGTCCAGCGATATGCAGGAGCGCTTCGCGCATTACAACCTGGAACTGGAAGAGGTGCTGATCGGCACGCCCGCCCCTTCTGCCAATGACCGCAAGATCGAGGAGATCCTGGCGCAGCTTCGGGACCGTCAGATCGCGGTCGAGCAGATCGAAACCTATACGCGCAAGGAAGCGGCAGCGGCCAAAGAACGCGAACTGCGGCAGGCCGAGTCGATTGCCAAGCAGCAGACGGCGCTGACCGAGTCGGAGATCGGCATCACTATCCAGAGCAACGAAGGTAAAGCTGCCTTCCAGCGCTCGCTGCAAGATGCGTCCAAGATCAAAGCCCTGGCCGAGGCCGAGGCCGAACGCGATGCGCGCATCGGTATCGCCCGCGCGCTGGCGATTGAAGAACAGGTGCGCGCCTATGGCGGGCCGCAGTATCAGGTCTTACAGCAGACGATGGACCGCTTCAGCGCCGCGATTGAAAACGCTGGCGTGGACGTGGTGCCGAAGATGGTCATCAATAACGGCTCGAATGGCGATGGCGGCGGCAGTGGCAGCGCTTTTGAGGGTCTGATGGCGCTCCTGCTCTCGGAGAAGCTGGGCGTCAATCTCAGTATCGACCATGAGGACGGCGAGGTCGATGAGCAGGTGGCGGTGATTCGCAAGAGCATCCTGGAGAGCTTGAGCAAGGCGGCCAACGCGCCGAATCAGGACATCACCCCGCCGTCTATCCCGCCCACGATTGAGCCGCCCAAGCCGTTGGATTCGTCGTCCGATTAACAGGGCAACCTCAATCCCCTTATCAACAATGGGAGGGTCTCAGGCCCTCCCCTACACCCTGGAACCAATCTGACTCCCGGCCCATAACGAGCCGCCTCTTTCATCGAAATCCCTCCTCGCCGACCCCCAAAAAATGGGGGGTGTGATTGACGCCGCCCGCACAATCCAGTACTATTTGACCAGAAATGCAAAAACGGTCAAATGGTCAAAAGAGGTTCCATGAGTGACGATCAGGCACGTTCGAGCAACGCTGCCCGTGCAGAGCGTATTCTGGATGCGGCGGCGGAGTTGATGATGCATTACGGTTACGACAAAACCACCGTCAGCGACATCGCCCGCGAGGCGGGGGTCTCCAAAGGGGCCATCTATCTGCACTGGAGCAGCAAAGAGGAACTCTTCGAAGCGCTGTATGCCCACGAAGGCCGCCTCTTCACCCAAGATTGGGTCACAGCCTTCGAGGCGCAGGCGGGCGATTGGAGCTTTGTCAAGATGTTCGAGTTGATGTGGCAGACGATGGAGCAGCATCCCTTCATGCTGGCGCTGCACACCCGCGACCAGCGCATCCTGGGCAGCTTGCTCCAGCGCAACCCTGCCTTCTTGCAGCAGAAAAGCACGACCAACAGCGGGCTTTTCCAGCAGTTGCAGCAGGTCGGGGCGGCACGCGACGACATCGAACCTGAAGTAATCGCCTATGTTTTGAACATCATGAGCTACGGCATTCTTAAAATCAATGAAATCGTCGCCCCGGAGGACATGCTGCCCTTCGATGTGGTGGGCGAGGCGCTGGGCAAGATCCTGGATCGGGGGCTGTCACCGGAGGGTGGTGGCAACCGTGAGGCGGCTCGTGGCCTGGTGATGAAATCGGTTGAAGCGGTGCAGGACGCAGGGGAGATGCAACATGATTAAGGTGGACAATCTCAGCTACACATATCCGGGCGGCGCATCACCAGCCGTGAAGGGAATCAGCTTTGACATTGCCGAGCAGGAGGTCTTCGGCTTCCTGGGGCCTAGCGGCGCGGGCAAAAGCACGACGCAGAAAATTCTCATCGGCCTGCTCAAAGAGTACCAGGGCCAGATCACGATCATGGACCGCGAGT
The DNA here is from genome assembly GCA_963772595.1 of uncultured Chloroflexia bacterium. Taxonomy (GTDB): domain Bacteria; phylum Chloroflexota; class Anaerolineae; order Aggregatilineales; family Phototrophicaceae; genus CAVYXZ01. The sequence goes on from CAVYXZ010000012.1 coordinate 257,121, forward strand.
TGCGCACCTGGGGGCCGGATTACTACGAGCACATCGGCGTATCTTTCGAACTGCCCAATCACTACCTGAAGCTGACGGCGCTGGAGAACCTGAAGTACTTCCAGTCGCTCTACAGCGGCGCAACCTATGACCCACTGCAACTGCTGGAGTGGGTTGGCCTGGCCGAGGACGCCGATAAGAAGGTCTCGGACTATAGCAAGGGCATGAAAATCCGCCTCAACGTGGCCCGCAGCCTGATCCACAAGCCGAAGATCCTCTTCCTGGACGAACCCACCAGCGGCCTGGACCCGGTCAACGCACGCAGCATTAAGGACCTGATTTTGTCGCTGCGCGACCAGGGGACAACCGTCTTCGTGACGACGCATGACATGATGGTGGCCGACGAACTCTGCGACCGGGTGGCCTTCCTCAGCGCGGGACGCATCAGCGTGATTGACGCGCCGATGGTGCTCAAGAAACAGTATGGCAAGCGCAACGTGCAGGTCGAGTACATCAACGGCAGCGAGACCCTGGCCCAGGAGGAATTCCCGCTGGACGGCCTGGGCGATAACAGCGCGTTCATCAAACTGCTGCAATCGGCCAGCCGCCTGGAGACGATTCACACACAAGAAACCACGCTGGAAAACATCTTCATTGAGGTCACGGGACAGGAGTTAAGCGCATGAGCCGCCTGCTCTCTGCCATGAAAATGGACGTCACCATCCAGCTTCGCAACAAGCTTTACGTCATCGGCATCGCCGCCGCCGTGCTGGTGGCCGTCGCCTTAGCGCTGCTGTTCAGCGCGGATACGCTGTATTTGGGCGTTCCGACTCTGATGCTGCTGGTCGTGGGTGGATCGACGCTGCTGTACGTGGCGGGCCTGATTACCTTCGAGCGCGATGAAGGCACGCTGAGCGCGGTAATCGTCTCGCCGCTGCGCACCTCAGAATACCTGTGGTCGAAGATCATCACGCTGACGGCGCTGGCGACCCTGGAATGTGCCATCATGATCGCCGGGGCCATGCTCATCCTGAGCCGGGACGCGCCAGTCGCCATCCCGAACATTCCGATTCTGCTGGTGGGTGTCGTCAGCCTGGGCGTGATCTATACCTTGATGGGGATCATCCTGGTCGTGCGTTACGACAAGATCACCGACTTTCTGGTGCCGATGGCGGCGGTCGCGGTGGTGCTGCAACTGCCCCTGCTGCACTTCATGGATCTGGTGCCCAGTGTGCTGTGGCTCATTATTCCGTCCAGCGCCTCGACCATGCTGATTCGCGGCGCTTATATCCCGCTGAGCACTGCGGAATGGCTGTATGCCATCGGCTACACGGCAGCGCAGTTGATCGTGCTGGCGATATGGGCTTACCGCGCGTTTCAGACGCACATCATTATGAAAGTAGGGTAGCACGATGCAAATGACCACGCTTGTACGCAAACTGGGGCCGAACGACGCCCGCCTGATCCGGCGCGACAGCTTCCTGATCTTCATGCTGGCCTATGTCGTCATCATCGCCGTCGTCGTGCGCTTCCTGCTGCCCTGGCTGAGCAACTACCTGATCGAAAACAATATCCTCAACAGCGAGACCTTTATCACCAGCCTGGACGAACTCTACCCCATGTTGATCGCTTACATGGGTATCTTCACGGCGGGCTGCGTGCTGGTCGGGACGGTCTTTGGCTTCCTGCTGCTGGATGAACGCGACGACAACACCCTCAAGGCCATGCTGGTCACGCCGGTCCCGTTGAGCCAGTATACGCTCTACCGGGTTGGCATCCCCGCCATCATCGCCGCCTTCGCCATCATCTTTATTTTGCTGGTCATCAACCAGGCGCTGCTGCCGTTGGGGCAGTTGATTCTGGTCGCGTTGGTCGGGTCGCTGGCCGCGCCGATTGTCGCGCTGTTCTACGCGACCTTCGCCGCCAACAAGGTGGAGGGCTTCGCTTACGCCAAGTTCGTCTCGCTGGCGGCCTTCCTGATCGTGGCGGCCTGGTTTGTGCCGGAGCCGTTCCAGTTCCTCTTTGGTCTCTTTCCGCCCTTCTGGGTCAGCAAGGCCTACTGGATGGCGCTGGAAGGCAATGCGCTCTGGTGGCTGGCGCTGCTGATCGGCGCGGTGACTAGATCGGCGCGATCTACTGGCTGGTGCAGCGTTTCAAGACAGTCGCCTACCGCTAACATCGTGTTGCGCCAGAGACTGGATGATATTCGTGCAGCGACTGGCTGATTGTCATGAGGCGATTAGGCTGCGACGAAGTATGGTATCTTCACTACTAAACGATACCTGTAAGGGCAATTACGACTGATGAACACTTATCAAAATCCGATCATCCCTGGTTTCTACCCGGACCCATCCGTATGCCGTGTCGGTGACGATTATTATCTGGTCACTTCGACCTTTGAGTATTTTCCTGGGCTGCCTATCTTTCACAGCCGCGACCTCGTACACTGGCGGCAGATCGGGCATGTGCTGGATCGCCCCTCGCAGCTCAACCTGGACGGCGTCCGCCCCTCACACGGCCTGTTTGCGCCGACGATTCGCTATCACGAGGGCACATTCTACGTAATCAACACACTGGTCGGTGGGACGGGCAGTACATACCAGGAGCGAACCAACCGCAATTTCATCGTGACCGCCAGCGATCCGGCGGGCGACTGGTCCGAACCCTACTGGCTCGACAATGCGCCCGGTATCGATCCCTCGCTGCTCTTCGACGATGATGGCCGTGCCTGGTACACCGGCAATCGCACGCCGCCAGGGGGCGCTGCCTACAGCACACACCGCGAAATCTGGCTGCAAGAACTCGATCTGGCGACGATGCAGCTTACCGGCGATGTCTATGCTTTGTGGGATGGCGCGCTCAAAGAGGCCACCCATGCGGAAGCGCCACATCTCTACAAGATTGACGGCTCCTATTATCTGATGATCGCTGAAGGGGGCACTGAGTGGCGTCATTCGGTCACCATCGCCCGCAGTGAACAGGTCACGGGGCCATATCAGGCCTGTATGCACAATCCGCTGATGACGCATCGCCATAGAGGGAAAAGCGCGTCCATCACAGGCACCGGCCACGCCGACCTCTTCGAGACGCAAAACGGCGACTGGTGGATCGTCATGCTGGCGATGCGGCCCTACGGCGGCTACTTCTACAATCTCGGTCGTGAAACCTTCATGGCCCCGGTGATATGGGAAGACGGTTGGCCGCTGATCTCGCCTGAAACCGGCAAGATCGAAGATGCGTACCCCGTGCCGGATTTGCCAGCGCATCCCTGGCCGCAGCCGCCCGCCTGCGACCACTTCGAGGCCGCCACACTGGACTTCATCTGGAACATGCTGCGCACGCCCCGCGAAACCTTCTGGAGCCTGGACGAGCGCCCTGGTTATTTGCGGCTCAAGCTGCGCCCGGAACGTATCAGCGACTGGGTTAATCCCAGCTTTATCGGACGCCGCCAGCAGCACAAGGCCTTCGCCGCTCGCACGGTTATGGATTTCATGCCGCAGAACGAGCATGAATCCGCCGGGGTGGTGCTGCTTCAGAACAGCGATTTTCAGTTCCGCTGCGAGGTCAAACAGGTGGACGGCCAGCGCGTGGTGCAGCTCATTCGCCGTGAGGCGGGCGAGGAAAGCCTGCGCGGGCAGCTTCCGGTCAGCGCTGACCGCCTGTATCTCAAGGTGACGGCCAGCGGACAGGATTACAGCTTTTACATTGCGGAGCAGGCCGAACAATGGCTGCCGCTCGCCGAAAACGAAGACGGGCGCATCCTGAGCACCCCGGTCGCGGGTGGTTTCGTCGGAGCCTACATCGGCATGTATGCCAGCAGCAACGGTCAGAGCAGCGATAACCACGCCGATTTTGATTGGTTCGAATACATCGGGGATTAGAGAAAGCCGGGTCAGCAATGAAGGTCTTTATCAACACCCTGGGCACACAGGGCGACGTCCAGCCCTATGTGGCGCTGGGCAAGGGGCTGAAGGCGGCGGGGCATGAGGTCACCGTCTGTACCAGCGCCAGTTTCGAACCCTTCATCACCGGGCATGGCCTGAACTACGGCTACATGACCGATGACTTCATGAAGCTCATCAACTCGGACGCGGGCCGCGAGGCCATCGAGAACGATACCTCGCTGCTGGGAAAATTGAAGAATTACCGGAATCTGATGAGAGTGGCTGGTCCCTTACAGCGCGAGATGCTCAAGGACAGTTGGGCGGCGGCTCAGCAGGCCGAGCCGGACCTGATTATCTTCCATCCGAAGGCCTATGGCGGGCCGCATTTTGCCGAGAAGCTGGGCATTCCGATCATCTTCGCCATTCCGCTGCCGATTTACGTGCCGACGGCGGAGTTCCCCAACATGAGTATGCCGCAGCTTGCGCTGGGCGGTTGGTATAACAAACTGAGCTATAGGCTGCTCCTCAAGCTCACGGATATGGGCATAGGCCGCTACGTTAAAGAATGGCGCAGCGAACATGGCCTGCCGGCGATGGATAGAGGCCGCAACATGCTGCACACCAGCAGCGGCGACGGCGATTCCGGTGCTGCATGCCATCAGCCAGCATGTCATCCCGCGTCCGCAGGATTGGCCGGGGAGCGCCTACATCACCGGCTACTGGTTCCTGGATCAGGAAGACGACTGGCAGCCGCCCGATGATTTGCAGCGCTTCCTGGATGCGGGCGATCCGCCGGTCTACGTCGGCTTCGGCAGCATGTCCGGGCGCGATCCACAGCATCTGACGAAGCTCGTCATCGACGCCTTGCAGCAGGCGGGCGTGCGCGGCCTGATCGCCACCGGCTGGGGCGGTCTGACAGCGGCGGACCTGCCGGAGACGATCTTCAAGATCGACAGCGTGCCGCATGACTGGCTCTTCCCGCGTGTGGCGGCGGTGGTGCATCACGGCGGGGCGGGGACAACGGCAGCGGGACTGCGCGCCGGGCGTCCGACGGTCATCTGCCCCTTCATCGTGGACCAGCCCTTCTGGGGCAGGCGCGTGCATGAACTCGGCGCGGGCGCTGCGCCGATCCCGCAGAAGCAGCTCACAGCGGAGAATCTTGCAGCGGCGATCCGCGAGGTGACGAGCGATCCGACGATCCATCGCAAGGCCGAGGTGCTGGGCGAGCAAATCCGCCAGGAAGACGGTATCGGCATTGCGGTGAACCTTATCGAGAAGAGCCGGGCAGCCCAACGAATCGCGGCCTCCTGAACAGACGCAGGTTCCATTTCCCTAACCTGAAGAGACTGCCTGTCACATTCGTACGATCTCGACGGTTGTTGTAGGAAGCTCATTGTCTTTTTCAGGAGGAAAGTAATGAACCCTACTCTTTTGCCTCGTCGTCTTCGCGTTCTCGCCCTTGCTGCCGTTGTCCTGGCACTTCTGGCGACCGTGATCCCGGCGGGAGCCGTCAACTTTGGCACGCTGGATGGTGACGCGCATCCCTACGTGGGCCTGCTGGTCTTCGACGTAGATGGCGCACCGGCCTGGCGTTGCAGCGGGACTCTGCTGTCGCCGACGGTCATGCTCACTGCCGGGCACTGCACCGCCGGGACTTCCGGGGGCCGCGTCTGGTTTGAGTCCGATGTCGAATCTGGCATTCCCGCCAATGGCTATCCCTTTGGCGGCGGCACCAGCATCGAATTTAGCGAAATCCACACCCACCCGCAGTTTCAGGATAACGCCTTCTATCTCTACGACGCTGGGATCGTGATCCTCAGCCAGCCGGTTTACATGTCCACCTATGGTACGCTGGCGAACATCGGGCTGCTGGACGAACTCTCCACCAAACGTGGTCAGCAGGACCAGTCCTTCACGGTCGTCGGCTACGGCTTGCAGAGCGTCAAACCCACGCTTCAGGCGGATCGCGTCCGTTATCAGGGCACAGTGAAACTGATCGACGTGAACGGTACCGCCGGAATTCCGGCAGGCACCTCGGCCAGCTTCACCAACAATCCCGGCCAGGGCAACGGTCGGGGCGGCACCTGCTTCGGCGATTCCGGCGGCCCGATCTTCTACGGGAACAGCAACGTGATTGCAGCCGTAACTTCCTACGGCCTGAACGCGAACTGCGGCGGGACCGGCGGCGGCTATCGTGTCGATACGCCGGATGACCAGAGCTTTATCCACACCTACGTCAACTAGGCCGCTGTCTGAGCGGTTTTAGTCGCAGCACTTCCGCGCAGACCTCTGTCCGACGCTTTGTCAAGTGTCGTGCAGGGGTCTGATGCTTTATACATTCCCTCATGTGGCTCGCCGTGTGACTCTGCTAAAATAGGGTCGGTTCATTGAGAGAGTGTAGACATGGCCGTTTATCAAGACACCCAACGCATGAATCCCTGGCTGATCCGTTTGCCGATCCTGTTCATTCTGGCGGTGGCCCTCGTTATCCTGCTGCTGGCGGGCTTCGTCGTCGGCGTGCAGCAGGTCTACGCGCAGACGGTCATGCCGGGCGTCTGGGTGAGCGGCGTCAACCTGGGCGGGCTGACCCGGTCGCAGGCCATCGGTGTGCTGGATAACAACCTCAACTATGATCAGGACGCGGTCTTCACCTTCCGTTATGGCGATGAGATCAGGCCGGAATGGCAGTTCACGGCGGGCGAGTTGGGCGTGCATTACGATCTGGACGCGACCGTAGACGCGGCCATGCAGGCTGGACGAAGCAGCGGCAGTCCGCTGGCGAACCTGGCAGAGCAGGCCAGCATCTGGCTAACGGGCAAGGAGATCGGGCTGCTGGTCACTTATGATGAGACCGCAGCGCAGGCGCATCTGGAAGCGATTGCCAGCCAGATCGACCATCCGGCGCAGGACGCGACGCTGACGATCAAGGACCTGACGGTCACGACCACACCCGCCACCGTCGGCCAGACGGTCGATGTCGCGGCTACCTTAAACGCACTCAGGACACAGATCGAGCCGCTGGATACCGGCGCGGAGATTCCGCTGGTGATTCACGAGGACCTGCCGCTGGTGGTCGATACAGAAGCGGCGGCCAACAAGGCGCGGGCAGCGCTCTCCGGCCCGGTCACGATCCTGGCCGACAGCCCGGACGGCCAGCCGCGCGGCCCCTGGAGCGCCATGCCGGAGCAGATCGCTTCGCTGCTGACGAAGACGCCCGTCTACAACGACGACGGTACGGTGCGCTACGAGATCGGCGTGAATATCGAGGCCTTCCGCGATTTCATGAACCGCATGGCCCCTACACTGGAGACCCCGGCGGAGAACGGGCGTTTTCACTTCAACGAGGACACGCGCCAGCTTGAGGTTTTCCAACTGGCGATCAATGGTCGGCAGATGAACGTGGACGAGACCCTGAAGCGTCTGGAAGCGGCCATCTTCAACCCCGACCCGGCGCAGCGGCAGGTCTACGTGGCCTACAATTACGTTCTGCCCGAATATCACAACGACATCACCGCCGGGGCGCTCGGCATCACCGAGATGATCTCGCAGGGCACCACCTATTACACCGGCTCATCGGCCCCGCGTATCCAGAATATCATCGAATCGGCCCAGCGCTTCGACGGTGTCATCATCGGCCCCGGCGAAGAATTTTCCTTCAATGACATCCTGGGCGACATCAGCCCGGAGGAAGGTTTCACTGAAGGTTTCGTCATCGTCGGCGACCGCACGGTCAAGGGCGTCGGCGGCGGAGTCTGTCAGGTGAGCACGACGGTTTTCCAGGCAGCTTTCTATGCGGGTTTCCCCATCACTGAACGCTGGGCGCATGGCTATCGCGTCGGCTATTACGAGCAGGGCGAGGGGCCGGGCATGGATGCCTCGGTTTACCAGGGCGATCCTGGCGAGCGCAGCCTGGATTTCCGCTTCGTCAACGACACGCCCTACCATCTCCTGATCGAGACCTCGATTTTCCCTGGTGATGATGCGGTCCAGTTCCGCTTCTACAGCACCAATCCGGGACGACAGGTAGTCAAAAGCGGGCCGGAGATCAGCAACATTACAGAGCCGCCGCCGCCGCGCTACATCGCCAATGCGGATCTCTACGCCGGGCAGGAGCACTGGCTGGAGCGCCCGGTCGAGGGGGCCTATGTCGTGGTCAACCGGACCATTCTGGATTCCAACGGCAAGGAACTCGACAGCACCGATTTCCGCGCCAATTACCTGCCCTGGGGCGCGCTCATCGAGGTCCCACCCGGCGATGCGCGACTGACGGGGTGAGATTTTGCCGTCGAATTCATTCGGCGGCAAGCTTCCAAGTCCTTTCAAGACTTGTGGCTCCGGGTTGCTCATCAGGCGTGGAATCCGTGAGTTCTAACAACTGGCAGTAGGTTAACGTTCCGGCATGGCACAACCCCCCAGGGGTTTGGGCCTTTGCCGGGGATTTTATTGCCCGGCAGCGCGTGCCATCGCAGCGGGATAAAGTCACTGGCAAAGTCTTCAGCGTTGCTTGCGCCGATGGCGATTTCAAGATCGTTCACAGCTTGCCTGATAGACAGTGACTCCGGAACCAGGATAACACCCGTCATAGGCAACCCCTGCTCGACGCGAGCATAAGCATCACCGACCAGAGTCTGGACATCGTGCGTCAGAATGATACGCGCTTCAAGAGCGGCCCATTCGAGGACTACTGGATACCGGCGCTTGATAGAGGGCCGGATCCTGTACCCGCACAATGTCTAAATCGGGGAAGCGTCTAAGCAGCGCTTTGATGATAATGCCTTTGAAATTTTCGTCGGCTGCGAAGCGCATCAGGCGTCTGCGTCGTGCTTGCGGGCTTCCAGTCGCTTGAGCAGTTCCTCGCGGGTCACTTTGGGGGGGTAGCGGGCTTCCATCGTCCTGCCGGATGCGCTCGGCTTCCTCCACGGCGGCGTTGCAGATAGGCGTCCATTTCCTCGCGGTGTGCCAGATAGTAGGCAATGACCGCGTAAATGTCGGTGAGCGGCAACCGTAGGGAAGAATTCCTGCATGCAGGTCTTCCGGCGACTCGCCTCTGAAGATAAGTAGCGGATGATCGAATCGAAGGTGACGCGCGTACCGCTCACGCGAAGCGCGCCGTGTTCGTCCATGCGCAGCGGAATAATCATGGTCAGCGGGTCGGGGATCATTGGGCTGCCGTCCTTCGATTTCGGATACGCTCATTGTATCACGAA
>CAVYXZ010000013.1:0-542685 GCA_963772595.1 uncultured Chloroflexia bacterium
TCAAATCATTTCTTAATCTGATTCTCCATAATCTTCCAAAAATAGCTATTTCGATTTTCTCTTCTATCCGCCGCCTCAAACCTGGGGTGTCGACATATCTTTTTTCGTCAGCAGAACATAGCAATCTATTTTTCTGTGATAACTGTGTGCCACACCACACACAAGTAAACTGAGCCATAATGTTGCTCCTTTTTCAGCCAGCATCTGAAAGTGCAGACTATGACCTTAATGCGGGTATAAGGTACAGTATTCCAAAGAGATACAGTCATCTCAGCCTCACTACGTTACTTGTCGTGTAATTTATGGGCGATAGCTTCTTAAGTGCAAGCGAATTAATTCATTGGAATAGCCCCGATGATGGATAAGACACAGTGGGGTATTCTATTGTAGCGATCAAAGAAATCTTTGGCCGCTTGCAACAGTGCTTTGACTGACACATACAATTCGCAATGGGTCACTTCACGCCGAAAGTGTCGCCAGAGCATTTCAATCGGGTTGAGCCAGGGGGCATAGGTGGGGAGGTAGAGCAAGACCAAACGCCCACAGGCCGCTCGCAGCACTGCTTCCACTTCGTCATCCGCATGGGTACTGGCATTGTCCCAGGCGACATAAACCGTCTCATCAGGATGCTGCTCCAGCAGGGCCTCGAGCAACTCGGCCACTTCCTTGCGCCGCTTCCGTCGGCGGAAAATGATGACGGTTTCTCCGGTATGATAATTTACGGCTCCCAATCCGTAGCGTTTGTAAGGCTGCTTGGGCGTCGGGATCATCACCTGCTGTCCCACTGGTGACCACATCGCGCGCAGCGTCGGCAGCCAACTGACATTGAATTCATCGGCATAGTAGAATACTTCCCCGGGTTTCAGCTTATCTCGCTGCGCTTCAATCGTCTTTTTTTGACCAGATAGTCCGGGTCAGGGCTGCTGACCTTATGCTGCGGGCGGCTCAGGACAAGCCCCAGTTTCTTCAGATGCAGACGCACCGTTTCCGCTTCTACCCGAATGCCCGTTTCTTCCGCCAGGTAATCGGCCAGACGCTGAAGGGTCCACATCGAAAAAGGTAAATCGAGGCTGCGCGGACGCCGCCGTACGGCTGCTTCCAATTGCTCACGATAGCTCTCTGTCACCTTCCGCGGTGTGCCTGCACGCGGCATATCATTCAAACCCTCGATCCCTTCAGCCCTGTATCGCTTCAACCATTTGCGCACGGCCTGGTCGCTCAGTCGCACTACTTCGCCAATTTCCTGGGCCACAAGCTGTTTCTCTGCTGCCAACAGGATGATCTGTGCGCGTGTCCGCAAGCGTGGATCCCGCGTCTTGCGATACAATTCATTCAATTCGTGCCATTGTTCAGTACTCAGTGGTGGCAATTGAATTGGTTTCAATTGGTCTCCTCCTGCCACCACTCTACACTCCAACGAACTTTTTTGCTTGTACTTAGTGCAAGATCAGGGCTGATAGGTTGAATGCATCGTTCGTAGAAATCCCGCAAGCCATCATGCGAACCTTTATGATCTGCCTTTAAGGTTCGACTTTGCAAGCAATCATTCATGAAGATGCACGCGCCGTCATCGACCATTGCGAGGCAAGTAGCTCCGCCTGCTCCAGGACCAAATCAGTGGCTGCTTCCTGCAGGTCAGGAGGATAGCCATACCGCCTCAAAATGCGCTTTACCAGCACCCTGATTTTCGCCCGTGCGCTCTCCTTCACTGTCCAGTCAATAGTGACATTGGCTCGAACCGACTTGACCAGCTCCAGCGCGATAACCGCCAGTTCGGTATCGCCCATCACATCGACAGCACTTTCGTTTTGTGCCAGGGCATCGTAAAAGGCAAGCTCGTCATTGCTGAGTCCCAATTCCTCACCGCGCTTACTCGCGTCACGGACATCTCTTGCCAGATCAATCAGTTCAGTGATGACTTCCGCCGCATCAATCGTCCGATTCTGATAGCGGTGGATCGTCTCCTCCAGCAAACCGGCAAACGAGCGCGCCTGGACGACATTCTGACTTGACCTGCTGAGTATCTCGTCATTGAGCAATTTACGCAGCAGCTCTAGCGCCAGATTCTTCTGCGGCATGAGCCGAACTTCTTCGAGAAATTCATCAGAGAGAATGGACACATCGGGACGCATCAAGCCCGCAGCGCCGAAAATATCAATCACATCGTCCGACGACAATAGCCTGAGACACCAACTGTTTGACAGCCGAGTCGATGTCTTCGCGTGCCTGCCCCTCAACAGGCGTAGCTTTTGAGAAAGCGGCGCGGACAGCCTGGAAGAAGGCGACTTCTTCGCGGATGTCTACTGTTTCATCGGCGGGCACGGCCAAAGCGAAAGCTTGGGATAACTTGCTGACCGCATCCAGAAAACGACGCTTGCCATCCGGCTGATTCAGGATGTGTTCCATGGCATTCGGGATTATGGAGATGCGCTGCGACGGCTCACCGTCGAAGAAGATGCTGTAATCAAAATCGCGGAACATGGCGCTGACCACATGATAGTAATCGAGCATGACACCGATGACCTGTTCCAGCTTCTGGGCAGGCATCCCAGGCCGCCTTCCTGAGTATAGACCTCCACCGCTTCTTGCAGATCGGTGGCGATGCCCAGGTAATCGACGATCAGGCCACCTGGTTTATCTTTGAAGACGCGGTTGACGCGGGCGATGGCCTGCATCAGACTATGACCGCGCATCGGCTTATCGACATACATGGTGTGCAGGACCGGGGCATCAAAGCCAGTGAGCCACATGTCGCGCACAATGACCAGCTTGAGCGGATCATTGGGGTCTTTGAAGCGCTCGGCCAGTGCTTTGCGGCGGGGCTTATTGCGTACGTGCGGTTGATACCGTGCCGGATCGCCCGCGCTGCCGGTCATCACGATCTTGATGGCGCCGGCATCGTCCCGGTCGTCGTGCCATTCGGGACGCAGGCGGACGATCTGGTCGTACAGATCCACCGCGATACGGCGGCTCATGCAGACAATCATGGCTTTACCATCGAGGACTTCCAGACGCTGCTCGAAATGCTGAACAATGTCCTCGGCCACCTGCGCCAGACGGCTCTCCGTGCCGACCATCGCTTCGAGCTGCGACCACTTCGTCTTCAGCTTTTCCTTGACTGTCTCTTCCTCGCCTTCGGTGACTTCCTCGAACGAAGGGTCGATGAGATCGCGCTGTTCTTCACGCAATTGCAGGCGGGCCAGCCGGGCTTCATAGTAGATCGGCACGGTTGCGCCATCATTGACGGCCCGCTGAATATCGTAGACGTCGATGTAATCGCCGAAGACCTGGCGCGTGTTGGCGTCGGTCTTCTCGACCGGTGTCCCCGTGAAGCCGATGAACGAGGCATTCGGCAGGGCGTCGCGGACATACTTGGCGAAGCCATAGCCAATCTGCCCGTTGGTAACGTGCGCGCCGAAATCCATACTGGCTGCGGTGGGCTTCATCCGCGATAAACACGATATTGCGCCGTTCGGAGAGCAGGGGATATTCCGCGCCGCGATCCTCCGGCTGGAACTTCTGAATCGTCGTGAAGACGACCCCACCGGAGGCCACCTGGAGCAGTGACTTGAGATGATCGCGGCTCTCTGCCTGGACTGGCTCCTGGCGCAGCAGTTCCTGGCCGCTGGCGAAGACCCCGTAAAGCTGATCGTCAAGGTCGTTGCGATCCGTCAGGATCGACCAGGGTCGGGTTTGCCATCGCCGGGTGCCTGGATGATCTTTCCGGCATAGAACAGCATCGACAGGCTCTTGCCGCTGCCCTGCGTATGCCAGACGACGCCGACGCGCTGATCGCCCGCTGCGCTGGAAGCCTCAACCGTATGATGCGACGGCCTTGTTGACCGCGTGATACTGATGATAGGCCGCGACCTTCTTCACCAGCCGCGAATCGTCCTGCTCGAAGACGACGAAATAGCCGCAGGATGTCCAGCAGGCGATCCGGTGCAAAGACACCTTTGATGAGCGTCTCCAACTGCGTGGGGTGAGGATCGAGGCGGTGAGCCATCCACCGTGCGCCAGGGCTTGAACCACTCCCGCCGGCAGTGAGCGTGCCAAGCTGGGCCAGTGTGCCATCGCTGACCGCCAGCAGGCCGTTGTAGGTGAAGATCGAGCCGATGTCGTTCTTGTAGGTCTGAAGCTGATTGAAGGCCGTCAGGAGGTCGGCTTTGGCATCGGCGGCATTCTTGAGTTCGATGATGACCAGCGGCAGGCCGTTGACGAACAAGACCACATCCGGGCGGCGGTTGGTTTTGGCACGTGACGTGTGGTTGATGTCCGTCACCGTGAACTGGTTGACCGCCAGGAACTCGTTCGCGCCGGGATTGTCGAAATCCAGCAGCCAGACTTTGTTGTGCGATCATTTGACCGCCGTCGCGGTAGGAGACATCGACGCCTTCAGTCAGCAGGCGATGGAAAGCGTGATTGTTGACCACCGGATTCTGGCTGGGCGTGCGCTGGATGCGGCGGATGACTTCATCGACCACCGAGGCGCGCACCGCGCGCGGGATATGCCCGTTGATGCGTTCCAGCGCAGCCCGCAGCCGACCCAGGAGCAGCACTTCATTGTAGGAGGCGCGCTCAGCGGCGGGTTCGCCGGGCGCAATGTCGCCGCCATGCACGTAGTCATAGCCGACCTGACGCAGCCAGTCGATGGCAGCCAGTTCGACGGTGTCTTCGTTAAAGCGGCTCATGAGGTCCCCTGTAAAACAAGAGAGAAACAGGTAATATTACGATGTTTATTGCGCAACCGCGTTATTTCCGCTTGCGATTGCGCCGCCGGTCCTTCTTTGCCTGCTTGCGTTTGGCCTTCTTCTTGGCATCGGCTTTGCGCTTTCTGCTGTGCTCAACAGCACTGCTGCGTTCGAATGCTTCCAGCGCCTGCTGCATGGCCGGATGGATATAGCGGGGCTTGTTCGGGTCAGGTTCTTTGAGGCCGAGTTCGACCTGCACATCGTCCCAATCGCCCATGACCATGAGATCGACATTCTCGGTGGCAAAGGCGCGCTCGATGACGGGCAGCAGTCTCCATGGCCTTCCAATCGACCAGCGTTGAGATGATGGTGCCGTTGAGCGCTTCATCATTGTCTGCGGCTTGTTCCAGCCGGGCTTTCAGCAGGGCGATACAGGCGTCTCGCGTTTCCGGGTGGACTTCCGCCATCTTTTCGACGCAGTCTACCAGGGTGAGGCTCGTAATCGACTGCTTCGTCTTTTCCAGGCTGGCTTCCAGATGGGGGAGGGCGGATGGCCCAAAGAGGCTGATGGCGTAGGGAAGCTGTTCCCAGATCCAGTCGCTGTCCTGCTCGGTCTCGGCCAATTCGAGCAGAAAAGCTAGGCCGAATTCGTCGCGCAGTTGGCCCAGGGCGCGGATAGCATGGATGAAGGCAAAGGATTCGGGCCGGTTGAGATACTCCGGCTGCATGTAGGTTTCGTCCATGACCAGACGTTTGAGGTCCGGGATGTGTTCAGCCGTCAGATCATAGACGACGACATAATCCGGCCACTCCGCGAAAGTCAGTTCTTCGGGTTCGCCGAGCGGCAGCAGGCTGCTGACGGGCTGGGCATATTCGCCCGGTACTGAATCAGTCATCATCTGCCCACTAACGCTGAGCGCGTGCGCACGGCCAGGATTTGATCCGCAGCCAGGGGCGCAATGGCCGAGATCGGCACGGTGACGACATCGACGGATTCGCCCAGCGCGTTAAAGACTTCGAGGATCGCGCCTGCCTCACCTTCTTTTACCGGCAGGTAGTCGATATACATGGCCGTATCGCCCGCCTGGAGCCGCGCCTCCGGTACATCGCGTGTGAGCGAGACCCGCTGGTACAATTCCAGTGTCAAGATGTGCTCCTTTTCTGCCATATTCAGGTCGCGTCCTGGGTGGCGACGACCTGGACCTTGACGCCAAGACGATCCAGAAAGCCCGCGCAGACATCCCAGGTGAGCGGGAACTGCGCCGTATCCGCCGCCGCAAGATAGGCCAGGATGTCGTTGAGCATATCGACGTCTTCTTCGGGTTCCAGCACGTCGTCGATAAAGGTACTCTCGGCCCAATCGACCAGTTCCGCCAATGTGATGCGCTGGTTCAGGTAGTCCAGCAGTTTGTCGCGGAGGATTTGCCGGGTAATCACCATGATCTAGCATGATCGCTAATATTCACTCTAGAGTATCAATTATATCTCTCTTTATAAATCTCTTGCAATGCTGTCGTATTCGTCAATCCATTTTTCATACCAAAACCTCTCCCCACATTCGTTTCGATTTCAATCGCCATATCCTTTTCCTGTCTGCCATGCATCACGTGAATTCCACAATAGGTGTGATGATAAATTCTGACACCATATGGCCTTCGCCCTGAATGTCCTCAGATTTCTAGCGGACGGTAGTTAGGACGTGCGATTTCTTTCATGCGACCCAATACTGCCGAATCAATCTATTGTGCAAGATCGGAACTTCGATATAAGAATTCAATGTACGCGAAAAGGGTGAGTTGGATGATTCACAAGTTCTCTTCGTAAAGTACAATCAATAAGAAAATCGTTCATCGTTAAACTTTCGGCATCACTCAACCAATTGACAAATTCGAGAAAGTACTGTGTACATACATTGCGGAATCTATCCGCTTTGTCGGATGACCAATGCATGACTGACGTGAGGTCAAGAAATTGAATAGTATAAGCTGATGTTGTGCTAATAATATAGCTTTATCGTGCCAAAGATTTGGCTTGAGTACCTCCTGGGTATCGTTTGCAAGATCTGACACTAATTCATAAATAAAGTTGATCTTTACGGGAGGAATGATGCTATCTGGAACAGGATGTCCCACGCTGTCTGCAAATTCGATAAACTCACGTACTAGAGAAAGCTCTAACGCTATTTGCTTAAGCGGTATAAGTAATTGCATCCCAGGTGATATTGTTTGACACCGCATGTCCGTCCCTAGTCGAGCTACCGCAGTCTTCCACGTGGTTCTTAACAAATGAATAATTCTCACGACCTACTTCTATCACGCTGGGCTTATCTTCAGGCTTAGACTTACGCCATGCCGATGGTATCAAATCCCATTCTGCCTCACCTTGTCCTCGAAAGTACCATCCCCGTATCATTCGGTATCATCAGCATTCGGGTCAATTGATGATTTCCATTTCGGTTGGACAATCGAAGCTCGTTTACGAGTTTGCTGGGGTCATCAATTGTGATAAGGTTGAACTTACGATTGTTATCGTCACGATATTGTTGTACGGGTATTTTGATGGGGCTCTGTGGTAACATCACTTCATGGCATCTTTGCATAACCTTCTGCATCCCCGCATTTACTCTTGAAATCTCCCCGCTGACCAGCCTGGGCAGCAGCGCATCGCGTGTTTCCGCCAGCGTACGCGATTGGTCCTCATTTAGCTTTTTCTGGTCGAAGAGAGGTGTCATCAAATTAGTAAACGCATCGACAAGGTCTCTGCACGGCAGCAGCGTAGACAGATTATGGACATGATTTCTGTTCAAACTAGGAACTGCCGAACCTGAGTTATACGTTGTGAGATCAAGAGTTTGCAGATAGTGGTAGGCAAATAGTGGCGTTGCGATGCCATACTTCTCAATCCAGAGTGAAGTATTCAGCGGCCAAAAGTCCTCGGAACATAAAATACGCTGCCAATCAAACCACTGCGCCCGGTAGTAACTCCTGGTCCTTTGACTTTGAATTCGTTGTGAGTGTCGGAAGGGCCGCTTGCTGCAATGATCGGATAAGGTCCAGGAATTCGTCGTTTTGTCGGTAGGTCAAACCCTCTCTTCAGCCTGAATAGCTTGTCAAGTCGCCCAACCTCGCCACCCACTGCGGAATCGGTCCTAGCTCGCTCTCTTCGAAGGAGTCCGGGAACAGGGCGGCGGTCTCGGCGTCCATGCCGGGCGGCTGCTCGCCGCGCGCTTTGGAATGCACCGGGTCGAAGTCCACGAACCAGGATTTGAAGATCGCGCGGGCGGTGGCTTCCAGCGTCTCGTTCATGCGGCGGTTGAGTTCGATTTTGTCGTCGAGTGAGCCGAGGATATGCGCGATAGCACTGTTGTTCGTCGAGGGAGGGAAGTGGAATCTCGGCGATCTCGCCAAAGTTGCTCTATCGAATACCAGCTACACGCTGTACCTGTTGAACTTGGTAGTTTACCACTATTCGACGTCCGACTGTGAGATAATACAGATAGAAGAAGATGTATTCGGACAGGCAGATAGACCGCGTCTATTCGCGCATCGAAGCCAGAACTAGCCTTATCAATGAGCAATTCGCTCTGCTGCTCCGTAAACATAGCAGCTTTGCCAGACCAGAATAATAGTCGCCTAGTCGGACGAACAATAAATCACCTGCCTTCCAAGAACGATATCTTAGGTTGACTTCCTCATCTGATAATCAGAACTAGTTCCTGATTATCGACATCGCCGATTCGACAGTTGTCCCTCGCGCAAGAACAAAATCAGCTTCCCGAATGACTGCCATCTTTATGGCCTTCACCACGGACTCTTTGACGGCCATTCAGGCCGTACACTGGTGAATAACAGATGTCCTTAAAAGGTCGCATTCGAGATCATAATCCATAACCCAGCCTCTGCCAGATTTTCGCGGATAACCTGTTCCAGACGACGCTCTCAGCGAACTGGTCCTGGAGCGCTGCTGTCAGGCGTTCCATCTTCTCTTCGAAGGGTTCGCCGTCGTCTTCCACATCCGGCGCGCCCACATAGCGGCCCGGGGTCAGCACGTAGTCATGCCCGGCGATCTCGTCCAGCGGCAGCGCTCTTGCAGAAACCGGGGACGTCCTCGTAGTCGCCGTTGCCCACGCGCCAGACATGGTAGGTCCCGGCGATCTGCGCGATGTCTTCGTCGCTCAGGTCGCGCAGTGTGCGGTCGATCATGAAGCCCATGCGCCGCGCATCCATGAACAGCGTCTGGCCCTGGCGGTGGGCGGGTTTGGCCTTGTTCAGGAACCACAGGCAGGCCGGAATCTGCGTGTTGTAGAACAACTGCGGCGGCAGCGCCACCATGCAGTCCACCAGATCGGCCTCGATCATCTTCTGGCGGATTTCTTTCTCGCCGCGCGTGCTGGTACTCATCGAGCCGTTGGAGAGGACAAAGCCAGCACGTCCCCTCGCGCTCAGATGATAGATGATGTGCTGCACCCAGGCGAAGTTGGCGTTGCCTGCGGGCGGCGTGTCGAATATCCAGCGTGGATCATCTTCCAGCAGTTGGCCGCCCCAATCGCTCATGTTGAAGGGCGGGTTGGCGAGGATGAAATCGGCGCGCAGGTCAGGGTGCAAATCTTCATGGAACGTGTCGGCGGCATGTGTGCCGATGTTGGCGTCAATGCCGCGGATGGCCAGATTCATCTTGTACAGCTGCCAGGTCGTCGGGTTGCTTTCCTGCCCATAGACGGAAATATCGCCGACATTGCCGCCGTGCTCCTTGATAAATTGCTCCGACTTGCACAAACATCCCGCCGGAGCCACAGCAGGGATCATAGACGCGGCCCTGGTACGGTTCGAGCATGTCGACCAGCAGCCGCACGACAGGCTTGGGCGTGTAGAACTGGCCGCCTTTCTTGCCCTCGGCGCTGGCAAACTGGCCCAGGAAATACTCGTAAACGCGCCCCAGAATGTCCTGCGAGCGGCTGGCTGTGTCGCCCATCGCCATCGTGCTGATGAGGTCGATGAGTTCGCCCAGGCGGCGCTTGTCCAGGTCTTCACGTCCGTAATCCTGCGGCAGCACGCCCTTTGAGCGAGGGATTATCCCGTTCAATCGCCGCCATTGCCTTGTCGATCAGGATCCCGATTTCCGGCGATTTCGCGTTTTGCTGGAGGTTCAGCCAGCGTGCCGCCTTCGGCACCCAGAAGATATTCTCTGCCAGGTATTCATCGCGGTCTTCCGGCTCGGCGTATTCATCCTGCGACAGACGCTCGTACAATTCCTGGAAGGCATCCGAGATGTACTTGAGGAAGATCAAGCCCAGGACGACATGTTTGTATTCGGCGGCGTCCAGGTGGCCGCGCAGCTTATCGGCTGCGGTCCACAGCTTGGCTTCCAGATCGGCAGGGACACCAGTTCCCATTGTTCGTTTGTGTCATGAAAGTCTCTTTCAGCAATGTTGTGACCAGACTTATTATAAGGTTTCCTGGCGTCTCGCCCAAATTGGTCCTGGTCGTATTGCAGTGCGTTCAGTGCTTTTCGGGTTCGCCTCGCAGCGAACCCCAGTTGCCGCCACGCGGCAACCGACCCCCATCGACGCAATCTGTGATGTGCGTCCTACGGTGGGGCAGCGCTGACGGTTTTCGTCATGCAGCAGCCCATCGTTAGCGTCGAGGGGGTCGCAAGCTAAAAGCTTGCCACTCAGCCGCCGTGGAGGCTCGGTCCGCCACGCTCACGTGGCGCACCCCTGACCCGCACCTGGGGTGCAGGTCAGCACGTCGGCGCGGTGAACCACGCCGACCGAACGCACCCGTGCGTTCGCGTAGGACAAATCGCCCCAGTTTGGGCGCTGTCCTACGGGTATTGCCAGGGCGCAACGAAAAAATACACAGCCGAGGATGAAATTTTCCGGCGATATCGGACCCTGATCTGCGATACTGGTTACAGGGTTCGTATGGTCGGGAATTTACTTTGGCAAAGAAAAGTGTTCGGCGCAGTGTTGCGATGACGCAGGAGATGCATAATCGGCTGGCGCAGTTGGTCAGTAAGCAGTCTCAGGATGTCACCGAAGCGGACCTCATACGCGAGGCCATCCGCCGTTATCTGGATGAACAAGAAGACCTGATCGGCAGCCGGCGTCACTTCCAGAAATCGCTGCGTCAGCGAGTTGACCAACTTGAAAACGCCGTTGGATTTCAATTGAATGTCTTGATCTATCTGCTTGCCGAAGATGACCAGCAAATCGAAACAGCGATCCTGAATGCGCTGCGGGGCGGTGATATCCTGCTCGCCAAGATGAAAGCAGTGCGTGAACTGAAAGAACTCTGGGCAATGAGCAAGGCCATTATCGTCGTGGACTTCGCATACAAGGGTCCCAAACGTAAAGGCCGTGGCACAGGGCACAAGGGGCTTAGCAGCACGCTTAAGTATCTCCAGTACCGCGACAATCGCACCGATCATGTGACGCAAGACTCAGGATGATGAACGCTGGCGCGACTTCGGCATGGGCAGTCATTATCGTGAGATCTTCGAGAACTGTGATCACTACCAGAGCCAGCATGTCCTGGCCTGGACCTGGGTGGTTTCTCCTGCCCCGGACCTGATGGCGCTCGTACCAGAAGACCAACGTCCGCGAATTGGTCTGTGACCTGACTGAAGCGTATCGTCGAGGATTACTACACCGAACGCGGTTTTGATTTGCCGGAATACAGCTATGTCCTGCATGATCGACTGACCGAAGCGAATGAGGACGAAGTGCCTATGCAGCAGCTTCATACCCATGTGGTGCTGCCGGGAACCAGCGCCGTCCATCGCAGAACGGCTGCCTGTTTACAACAACAAAGAACGCGGTCACGATGCACTTTTTCGTGAGATTGCGACGCGGCATTTCTCCGAGATGCTGGATGAGATCGTCGGACCGGAATGGCGCTTGCAGCGTGAAGAAACGCCGGAAGTCGAACCGGAACTGCCAGCACCCGACGATCTGGATAGCTGGTTCCCGCGCTAGGAGACGTGATCCGTGTTCTACTGGCTTTTCACTGAAGGGCGCGCCATTCTCAGCGGTTTGATCCTGCCGCTGTCATGTCTGACGCTGTCGTTGCCGCTGCTCACCAGTGCAATACTCGGCGCAGGCATCCAGCGCAGCGGGCAAGCACACGGCTTCTCCGGTTGGAAACGTGGCGCAAAGCTGCTGACACATCTCATTGTGCTGTTGGGCGTGACGGCACTGTATATCGCTCTGGTAGGCGATGCAGGCAATCCAGCCGCTGCGAGGCAGGCCGACTGCCAATGCCCTTCATTCGTGCCATCGCCGGTGGACCGGACAACATTCAGCATCAGCGCTTATTCCTGTTTGGGATGATGCTGGTTTTCTTGGGATTTGTCGTCACGCTTGGACTGCACAGCGCGATCAAGGATGGCGGTTGGCTGCGAGAGCGTGTAGATCGGCTGCGGACACCCCAGATCAGACGCGGGGCGTTGGGGTCGTCTCACTTCTGCACGCTGCGCGAGTATCGACGCTTCAGGCGACACGATTCGGAAGGGCTGGTGATGCTGGGAGCGTTCTGGGGCGAGAACCGGCGACGGCTCGACCTCGGCACAGGACGATTCTGTCTGGGCGGGGAGGACATCGCACGCGGTATCCTGACACTCGGCGGTCCTGGTTCTGGCAAGACGCAGGGTATCATCCTGCCTGCCATCGCTGACCGGATGCTGGCCGGACACTCGCTTATCGTCGCCGATCCGCAGGGCGAAATCACCAGCCACGTGCTGAAGTACGCCGCCGTCACCCGCCATCTGGTCGTCGTGCATGATCCGACTTCCACCATCGGCCCCCGCTACAACCTGGCGGAAGGCATCGACAATGTATCCGATGCACGGGCCATCGCCGATGTACTCGTACCGACGGCGCACGGCGACAACCGCTTCTGGACGGACAGCGCCGCCGCACTGCTGGCCGCCTGCCTGAT
This sequence comes from uncultured Chloroflexia bacterium, assembly GCA_963772595.1. Taxonomy (GTDB): domain Bacteria; phylum Chloroflexota; class Anaerolineae; order Aggregatilineales; family Phototrophicaceae; genus CAVYXZ01. The sequence continues at coordinate 12,629 of CAVYXZ010000013.1, forward strand.
CCGCTTCGATAATCTCGGCGACATCTACAATGCCATGAACGACCTCAAAGGACTGGCGCAGGCGCTGTCATCGCAGAAAGATGATGCGGCGCTGCTGGCAAACAGCTTCATTGCCTCGGTAGGTTCGGATGGCAGGGTAGCCTCGAATGTCGTGGCGACGCTGGCGACAGCGCTCACCGGCTGGGCATCCACTGAAGTCCGCGACAACACTGCTGCATCTGACTTCGACGCTGAATTGATCGTCGATCAGCCGACTGTTGTCGTGTTGACCTGTCCCGGCAGGATGCGCGCGGTCTACGCCTCCTATCTCGGCGCGACACTGCGCAAGCTGATGCTCGATCTGGACACCATCGGCGAGCGCAATAAAGGTCCGCTGCCCATGCCCGTCGGCGTGATCCTCGACGAGTTCCCGACGCTGGGCAAGCTGGACAGCCTGGTGGCTGATGTGAACCTCGTCCGCAAGCGCCGCATCTCGATCCTGATTGGCGCGCAGACGAAGGGGCAGTTCCACATGATCTACGGCAGCGAAGGCACGCAGGCACTGTTCACCGGGCTGGCGACACAGGTGGTCTATGGCGGCTGTGATGCGGATACCGCCGAGTTCTACAGCCGAGCCAGCGGCACAGCGACCACCGATGCCAATGTGGACGATCCCAACAGCCACCTGCGCCAACGTCCGCTGCTGACGGTGGATGAGGTCATTACGCCACAGGTCGGCAACTGCACCATCTTCGCCCGCTACGTCGAAGTGGGATTTGCCACGCAGGTTGTCCTCAACGCCCGGCTGACACGCTTCTACGAGCGCGAGGACTGGAAGCGGCGACTGAAAGCCGCTGAAGCGCATTGAGCCGCTGCTGTTGGAGCGCGGCATCGCGCTGGAAATTGTGCCACCAGAGTCGCCAGAAGCCGGGCAACGACAAACTGGAGGAAGCAGCGCACGCAGCAATGGACCGCGTTGCCAGGGAAGCGCAAGAAAAGGCGGGCGACAGTGTGCAGTTCACCGGGATGGGTGCGATGCGCCAGAAACATGAACAGCTATTGGAGATTGACGCATGACGCTGAACAAGAAGAAGATGGTGCGCGAGATCGGGCGGCGCACACGGCTGAAGAACCGCGATGTGCAGTTGATGCTGGAAACGCTCATCGACGTGTGGACGGAAGAGCTTGGTCGCAGGTGGGCGGATCGAGCTAGAGAACTTCCTTGTGCTGGAGACACAGAGACATTGATAGAGGCATAAATTGCGGTATTTTGAATTCAGATATTGCTGCACCATCGCAGATTAGACGGTTAGTCCTTAGAACAAGCAGAAAACTCCGAAGTTTAATAAAAGCATAATTCTTTCACTATCTATAAATGCGAGCCATCGTAAAATAAGATAGTATGGTTAACTAAATCACAGATTATATATGACAATGGATCCGATTGTAACAGCTGTTTCCGTGGAGTGCTCAATGAAGAAGAAACTGTTTGTATTCTTTCAACCTATCAAGATCATGATAGTCCTTTTATTATGCAGTATACCATTTCAAACACGCGCTTTTTAACTCATTCATAGGTGAGCGAATACATCAAGAAATCACCCGAAACGCTCTCCCATTCCTGCAAGAGCGTATCCTTATCAAGATTGTTGATGGGAACGATGCCTGGTTTGATCTCAAGGAGCGGAACGACACAAGAGTTCACTTTGACAGTTGTAACTTCACAGGGGGTTCGGAATACATAAATAGTCAATTCGACAAGGTTTTGAGTGAGATTCCGCAAGATGATGCCGCCGAGGATTTTGGCCACCTTTTACATACAGCTCAAGATTTTTATGCACACAGTAACTGGATAGAGATACAACAAGCGCTCCAGGTCACGCCAGGGATTTTCGAAACAGGGGTATTTAAGTGGGCCAATATGATGCCAATGGCATCCTATACCGCCAATGTCAAAATAGTCCAAATCAGCGATGAAGATACTATGTCCCGCTATCAACTGAGGCGCGAAGGTAAGTTAGTTTGGGTTACGGAAGATGCTACAGGTACTGAATTTCTGGGTTTGATCAGTGGTGCAGTTGGTGACTTCGGGAACTGTCCGGAACAAATAGCTCTCGGGCACTATGATCCTTTTACTGACGGACCCAATCCAAACCCCCTCGGATTGATGTATGGGAGCCTTGCTTCTACTTCTCCTAACTTCGGGAAAGGCCTAAATAAAGATTACCAAGGGCGACCTGGTTTTGAAACCGCGAAAGAGCTGGCAATTCGACAGACTACCCATGAATGGTGTCGCCTGATCAATCTAGTGTCCCTAAGGGCTGATGGAGATACGGCAGTAAAAATCTCTTCAGTAAGTGGGTTGATCCCGATCACATAAATGAGGCAATTGGCGCGTGTTCTAATCTAGGTATCGACGTGATATCCAGGATTCCAGAATTACTGAATTTGGAAATCAGCCGTCCAACGGATATTGGCAATTCTTTGGATCTTGTTTTTGTTATCGATACTACCGGAAGCATGGAAGACGATATTGATCAGGTGAAAATACACGCTCTTGAAATTATTGACGAAGTCGCATCAAACACTGCCGATTGGCGCATTGGCATTGTTGTCTATCGAGATTACGGGCCGCCATATGGTCTTGAAAATGACGAGTACGTCGCGCGCCACGAAATCGAGTTCTCGTCAAATCGAGACGAAGTTTCTAGTGCCATTCAGCAGATAACAATTCGTGTGGGCGCAGGTGATGCGCCAGAAGCGGTTTTCGCTGGATTGATGGAAGCTATTGTTTTTCCTTGGCGAACGGGCGCGCGCAAAGTTATTGTTCTTATGGGTGATGCACCCCCGCATGATCCCGAGCCATTCTCTGGTTATACTAGCCAATCTGTTCTTCAGGCAGTATTTGATGTTGATCCAGCTAGCATATATCCGCTGTTGATTGAAAGCGAAAATGCGGTGCGGTTTCCTTTCCAAGTACTGGCCGATGGGAGTTCAGGCAGACTATTCTATGCGGCGAACGCTCAAGAAGTTGTTCCCACTTTACTGTCAACAATCAATACAGCAACAGGAGTGCAGTTGTCGGTAGGGCTTGAAGTTCAAATCGCAAGTCTTGAACCCAATTTCCCCTTACGAACAGCACCATCGATGCGCGTGAGCACGATTGGCAACATCCCTCGCAGTGACCATGCGACCATTATCGATGGGCCTGAAGTGGTCTTTGAAATGTCAGATCGCAATGTGCCGCAGAACTTCGTCTGGTGGAAAATAAGCACTGAGAGTGGCAGCGAAGGTTGGATTCAAGGGACCTACTATGGTGAACCGATTCTCGTCCCGTTTTCCGAAAAGTCTGCAATACCAGCAGTCACCTGTACGCTAAGCACGTTACGCGATGTAAATATTCGCAGTGGCCCAGGCACGAACTATCAACAGATTGCAAGTCGCGCAGGTGAGGGGCAACTCCTCGCTGCGGATGGTCAATACGGCAACATCAATGTCGTACAGGATCACTGGTGGCAGCTGATAGACGGATCTCTGATTCGGGATGACCAGGTGCATGAGATCGGGGATTGTGCTAGTCTCCCTGTGGTGGCTGCTCCTTAAGTCGAGGTGTTTTTTCTTACGCACGTGTTCTCACCGGTAAAGAACTCCTGGCATGTTGCTAAGTGCGCACCCGCTGTCTGACCAGAATGGGCGCAAGGGGCTGGACGCGCCGGGCCATGACGTTAATCACATCGCCTTCGCGCTCAACCTGGCCCTCAACATAGAGCAGGTGGGTGGCGTGGACGATGCGGCGAAAACGGCCATAGACGTAGGGGCGGAAGATGACGTTCATAAAGCCGGCCTCGTCCTCCAGCGTGACGAAGTGGAAGCCTTTGGCGGTCGGCGGCGCCTGATGGACGACGTTGATCCCCGCCACAGCCACCACGCTGCCCGGTCGGGCATACTCCAGCGCCGCGCTGCCCAGGATCTGCTGCGCGGCCAGCCCATCACGGTAGCGCTGGAGGGGATGCTCATGGATGGAGATGCCCAGCAGTTCAAACTCAATGCTGCGCTCGTCCAGCCGGGTCAGTTCCGGCGCGGGCAGCGGATCACGGTCGAAATCCAGATCAAGCATGTCGGGCTGCTGCGCCACCAGGTCCAGGTCCCATAAAAGCTGCCGCCGTCCGCGTCCCCAGGCATCGAAGCCGCCGACCAGAATCAGATGCTCCACCAGCCGCCGCGAGAGCCGGGTCCGCTGGCAGAAGTCCTGGAGATCGGCGAAGGGCCGTTCCGCGCGCGCTTCCACCACCTTTTCGCAGGCCGCCTCGCCAAAGCCTTTGACGTAGTTGAAACCGATGCGGATGCCCTCGCCTTCGACAGCACAAACGGCCTGGCTGCGGTTGACATCCACCGGCAGCACCGGGATCTGGTGGCGCTTGACGTCGTTGACCACCACCGCCGGGGTGTAGAAGCCCATCGGCTGGTTATTCAGGATGCCGCAGAAGAAGGCGCGCGGATGGTAGCGCTTGAGCCAGGCGGATTGGTAGACCAGCACGGCGAAGGCCGCCGCGTGCGACTTGGGGAAGGAGTAGCCGCCGAAGGCCAGCAGCTTCTCGAAGACCGTCTCGGCCAGTCGCCTGTTCGACGCCCTTGGCGAGCGCTCCGGCGATGAACTGGTCGTGGAAGCTGGCGATGCGTTCGGGCGCGTGCTTGCTGCTGAGGGCGCGGCGCAGCAGTTCGCCCTGGCCCGGCGTGAAACCGGCCAGCGCGTGGGCCACCTTCAGCACCTGCTCCTGGAAGAGGATCACGCCCAGGGTCTCGGCCAGCACGCCCTTGAGGCTGTCGTGAAAATAGGTCACTTCTTCCAGGCCCAGCCGCCGCCGCAGGAAGGGATGCACCATGTCGCCCTGGATCGGGCCGGGGCGGATCAGCGAGATGGCGATCACCAGGTCCTCGAAGCGCGTGGGCCGGAAGCGCGGCAGCATCTGGGACTGGGCGCGGCTCTCGACCTGGAAGACGCCGACGGTATCGCCCGCCGTGATCATGTCGAAGACCGCCGGATCAGCGAAGGAGAGCCGGTCCAGATCGACGCATTTCGCCGCTGGTTTCCTCAATAATGCGCAGCGCCTCGGCCACCGCCGAGAGCATCCGCAGGCCCAGGATGTCCAGCTTGACCAGCCCTGCGGTCTCCAGCGCCTCCTTGTCCCACTGGACGACGGTCCGCTCGTCCATGCGGGCCGGTTCGGTTGGCAGGCGCTCGGCCAGCGGCTGGCGGGTGATGATCATGCCGCCGTTGTGGATGCCCAGATGGCGCGGCAGGCCCTTGATCTCGTTCGCCAGTTCATACAGATAAGTCGCCGTCTTGAGCGGCAGCTTGCCATCCGGCTGCGGCACGGTCTCGTCGTAGAAATCGACCCGGTCGGCCAGTTCGCCCAGCAGTTCCGGCGGCAGATCCAGCAGCTTGCCCACGTCGCGGATGGCCGAGCGGCGGCGGAAGGTGATGTAGGTGCAGGCCATGGCGGCATGGTCGCGGCCATAGCGCTCGTAGATGTACTGGATGACTTCCTCGCGGCGGTCGGCCTGGAAGTCGATGTCGATGTCCGGGGCCAGCTGGCGCTCCGGCGAGAGGAAGCGCTCGAAGACCAGATCGTACTTGAGCGGATCGACCGGCGAGATTTGCAGCAGGTAGGCGATCAGCGAGTTGGCCGCCGAGCCGCGTCCCTGGCAGCGGATGCCCTCCTGGCGGGCGAAGCGGCAGATGTCCCAGACGATCAGGAAGTAGTTGTCCAGCCCGGCTTTGCCGATGACATCGAGTTCGTAGGTCAACTGCTGGCGCACGCGCTCGGAGGGCTGTGCCGTAGCGATAGCGCAGTCCCTGCTTCGCAGCGCTGGCGCAGATAGTCCGCCGTCGAAAGTGGGTCCGGTGTCGGAAAGCGCGGCAGGTCCTGCAAGCCGTAGCGCAGCTCGTACTGGCACTGCTCGGCGATGACCAGCGTATTTTGCAGTGCCAGCGGATAGTCACGGAACAGCTCAGCCATCTGGCGCGGCGACTTCAGATAATACTCGGCGTTGGGGCGGTGCAGCGGCTCGGATTCGGCCAGCGGGGTCAGGTGCTGCAAGCTGACCAGCACATCCTGCAAGCGGCGCTCCTTGGGCGTGGCGTAATGCACGTTGTTGGTCGCCACAATGCCCAGGCCCAGCCGTTCCGCCAGCCGGACCGACTGACAGACGAGGTCCTTATCCTCCGGCAGCAGATGATGCTGTAACTTCGATCCAGAAGCGCTCGCGCCCGAAGAGATCGAGATAATCCTGTGCCGCTTTGGTCGCCGCGGCTTCATCCCCGGCCAGCAGCGCGGATGCAACTCGTCCGTGACGGCAGCCGGACAACGCGATCAGGCCCTCGGTGTGCCCGGCCAGCAGTTTCGGCGGCAGTTTCGCCTCGCCTTTCTCGACGGCGTGGCGCGCCTGCGAGATCAGCCAGCAGAGATTGTGCCAGCCGCGTTCCTCGGCCACCAGCAGGGTCAGGTGATGCTCGCCAATCGTGAGTTCCGTGCCCAGGATCGGCTGAATGCCCTGCGTCTTGGCCGCTTCGACAAAGCTGACCGCGCCGTAGACCGCGTCGTGATCGGTCAGGGCCAGGGCGGGCATCCCCAGCGCTGCCGCCTGGGCGACCAGGGCTTCCGGCGAGGATGCGCCGTCTTTCAGGCTGTAGTAGGAGTGGGCATGGAGTTCGACATAATCAGTCATATTTATGTGCGCTGGAGATACCAGGTGTCGCTCAGGAGATCGTGATAAATCTCGACCTGCAAGCCGGTGCTGGTGCGCAGCAGGAAGTAATCGCGCGATTTGTGCAGCGCCCACCACCAGCCCCAATCCAGCCGCCAGCGGTTGGGGATCGACTGCACGGGATGGCAGCGTTTGCGCCAGATGAAGTAGGCCGGGCGGGCGACCGAGTCGGCCATGACCGCGATGGCTTCGGGCGGATCATAGAGACGGCTCATGCCGTGCCCGCCTGGTCGAGATCGTAGCCTTCTTCGGGAAAGTAGCTGTCGTTCGGTCGGCGATGCACCTTTAAGAACGGCTCTGGGCCGTGACGCGGCTGAAGCTGCGCCACCACCTGATCCAGGCTGCTGGCATCGGCGAACCACTGGCCGAAGAAATCCAGCTGGCGCGGCAGCGGCGCTTTGAGATCGGCCAGCGTGACCTCCACCGCGCTGACTCGGGCTGATGATCTCCAGCGGCTTGAGCAGGCTCAGCAGGGCCGACGACAGCGCAAAGTGCGACAGCAGCGCCTCGCGCGGGATCTGCTGCGTCTCCAGCAATTGTTTGCCCTCCAGGTGCAGCGTGAGCGTGATCTCCTGGCTGGCGAGGTTCTGCTGCTTGAGGCGTTCCGCCAGGGTTCCGGCCAGATCGCGCAGCACATGCTCGAGGATCTGCCGGTCCTCCACGCCCGGCTCGAAGTCGTGGGTGATCTGCTCGGTCTGGCGCGGCTGGTAATGCGCCACCGGGCGCAGATCCTGGCCCAGCGCCAGATCGCGTAACTGCCGTCCAGTCTTGCCGAAATGGCTCAGCGCCGCCGTGCGCGAGAGCGCCGCCAATTGGCCCAGCGTCTCCAGGCCCAGCAGGGCGAACTTGCGCTGCAATTTCTGTTCCAGGGCCAGGCGTGCCAGCGGGAAGGGAGCCAGAAAAGCCGCCTCGCCGCCCGCTGGGGACTGCCTTGACCTCGCCTTCACCGGCCTGCACCGCCGCGATCCGGGCCGTGAATTTGTCGGCAGCGCAGCCCACGCCGGGCAGAAAGACCGAGTGGTCGATGACGTGCTGCCGGATCTGCCGCACCCGCGTACGGGCCTCAAAGTCTGAAATCTTGCCCAGGTCGAGCCAGAGCGCCGCGCCGTGATCTGCCTCGATCTCCAGCCGATTCGAGAACAGCGCCAGCGTCTCCAGCAGATCGTCCGCCGCCTTGCGATGGCGACTCGCCACCAGCGGCACGTACTGCGCATCCGGGCAGAGCGACTCTGGCACGCGAGACGGCCAGACCCGGTTTGACGCCCATCTGCCGGGCCAGCGGCGAGGCGGCATAGACCCGGTCGCGCGCTTTCTTCTGCTGCGTCAGGACCAGGATGTCATCCGTCAGCCCAGCGTAAGTGCGTGCGGGCGACCATAATGGCGAATTCGGGGATGTGGAGACAGACGATCATGAGGGCCGCCTTTCGAAGGAGAGGTCGAGGCTGAGCTGCTGCCCACCGGGGCCGCCTTTGTCTTTGAGAACCTGTACCTGGACCCGGTAGCCCGGCGGATAGGCGGGAGTCTCGAACCAGGTCTGGCGCTCGACTTTGAGCCGCAGCGAGGCCGGGCCATCCGGTATGGAAGCGATGCCGTCGTTGAGCAGAAGCAGCAGGGTCCAGGTCGAGCGCGGCAGCAGTGGCGCCACCCGTGCCAACGTTCTTTGTAAGGCTTGCATCTGCGGCGGCCCGCAAAAACGCTCGTCTACCGCATCCAGCACGACCAGTCCGGCGACCGGCACGTTGAGCAGATCGCGCAGGATCTCCAGCGTGTCTGCCCAGGTCTCCGGCTGGACCAGCAGCAGCAGGTCCAGATCCACGCCGCCGCTTTCCGCCATGTGCGGGTCGAAGGTGGCCGACGTGTCCAGGTGGACGACGACCAGCTGCGCAGTCTGGGCCTGGGCCATGAGTGCGTAAGCCAGCGTGGTGACACCTGATGTGCCGTGCCCCATGAAGGTACTCAGACGCTGCCGAGGGATGCCGCCCGCGGCCAGGGCCTGATCCAGGGCCGGGTAGCCGCTGGGAATAGCTGGGGACGCTTTGTTGGGAAAAAGACTTAAGCGGTTGCAGTGACTTCGCACCGTAGCGTTGATTGAGTTCTGAAACAAGGTCATCCAGGTGGCGAAGCGGCTGTGTTGGCATGAGTTTAGTTTTTGTAACAGCAAGATACGAACATATATTCTATTACAAATACTCCTACGGCGTGAATTACGCTGCGGTTCGAAGCTGGATAGATTACTGTTAGAAAACCTGTTCTAGTGAGAATAGTCTGCTCGATGCGGTGCGGGCGCTGCTGTAGCTCTGAGTAACCATCTCAAAGCAGGTCTGGTAAGATAGTGAGCCATTTTCAATCTAGGAGGCGAGCAGAACCTGAATGAGCGATGGACAGATTTGTAAAGATATCCGACCTGGCATGGAAGTTGCTATTGTCCTCAAGCAAGACCAACGCACAGGCAAGCTCACCAGAGGTATTGTTAAGGATATTTTGACCAAATCCGCCAATCATCCCCATGGCATCAAGGTTCGCCTTACGGATGGACAAGTCGGGCGGGTGCAGCAAATCGGTAGCTAATGGCTTATTGCAGTATCCAGATAACCGGCTAGTACTCAAAGGTCCATATCCAGCGAAGCCACTCATCCTCATGGAGGGTCAGGATCTGGCGGTTTGAGATAGTGGCCCTTCGGCCTCAATACGCGCATCGTGTTCGGCATTCGGATTGTAAGATGCCAGTCTCGCGAGGGCGGGTCAGAGTCAATTCGGCGTTCTGGTATGCCGTCAGGTCATCACCATCGAGGGTTTTCCACTCTGAGGCAGTCCTTCCAGTCGTGCGACTTCCACTGCCAGTTCCGGTCCTTCCAGAACGCCCGGCATCAGGTAGCCATTGAACTCTTCGATAAACCTGTCTGCTGCCTCGGCTGTCTCAAAGTGGGCTATCTCCAACATGCGGAACGGCTCATCTTCAAGGACTGTCCTGCTCCGAGTCATGCTCCAGGCCGGGATAGACCAGCATGTGCAGGGCATGTCCCAGCAGCTCGCCGTCGGGATCGTTCACGGGCAGTGTTTCTAAGCGCCAGTAGGGATTTTCGATCTCGGAGTTCTCGCTCGGCTGGCTGGATTCCGTTTGCCAGTCCAGCGTTTCGCGCCAGGTCAGGCCAAAACGGGCCAGCGAGTCGTCGATGTCGTCCTCGCGGGCGGTGGTAAAGGGGTCGGGCGGTCCCTGCGTGAACAGACGCGGGTCGTCGCGTTTCGGGTCGATGACACCCGCTTCCACGCCTGCCAGTTCAACCAGGCGCATGGCATCTTGCAAGCGTCCGGCTTCGAGCATTTCCCCCGCGACATCAGCATTGGCTTGGGCGGTCTCCCAATCCGGCTGCGGGATGACCAGACGCTCGTAGCTGTCCTCACCCCAGGTCTTCACCACATCCAGAAAGGCCTCACCGTTGGCCGCCACCGCGCCCAGTCCGTAGGATGGGATGTTCAATTCACGCTGGCGATTGGTCATGAACATATCCGGGGGCGCGTCGTCCTCGAAGAAGATGCGCGGATCGTCACGGGTCGGGTCGAGATAGCCATCCGCTGCGGCCATGCGTTCAGCGAGGTTCATGGCGGCTTCCACGCCTTTCGTGTCCATAACGGTTTCAAGTTCATCCTCATCGACACCGGCTTCGTCGTAAGTGCCATACTCACCCACCGTCAGGGTATCGAAACGGCGTTCCGCGCCATCCATCCAGGTTTTCACCGCTTCCAGAGACGGCTCGTTGTTCGGCCCCAGGCCAAAACCGAAATAGTATTCCGGCGCCGGGTTGAGGGCGGGCAGAGCGAGGGGATCGGGGAAATCCTGACCGTAGACCTCGGCCACATCATGGGCGAACTGCTGGGCCATGTAGACATCGCCTTTCTGCAAATACATTTCCAATCCGGGCAGCGGCCAGGCGGATGACGCATCATCGTCCAGCAGCGGCATGACAGGATAGAATCTGCGCGCTGAGTCATCGCCTTGTAGTCCAGCGCACGGAAGTAGCGCAGTTCGTAGGGGCTGTCCTGGGGTTCATCGCGTTCGACAATCTGGAACCAGTGGGCCGTCCCGCCGCTATCGACGTGGCGCACGGCGGCATCATCCGAGTCGAAGCGGGGTGTGGTGGCTGCCAGCGCTGTCATTGCACGCCATCTATAGCGAAGGATGCGGTCCATGCGATCCACCACCCATTCAACGGTCTCGCGCTCGCCCACCGCCAGCGCTGCGCTGTCGATCCCGTTCTGGCCGACTGCCAGCAGATGCGCGGCGGCGTTCCCTTCGCCTACAGGCGCATCGGGTGGATAGGTCGCGGCCATATAGAAGATGTCGTCCTCATAGGGCTGTTCGCGCAGGCGCTGGGCGTCATCACCCAGGGCGGCCAATCCGTCTTCAGCCAGGCCATCTTCGATCTCGTAGAGATGTTCCTCAGCCTCACCCCAGGAGCTGTACTCGCCGACCGTCAGACGCTGCTCACGCGCCAGGCCATAGTCATCCACCGAGGCCCGCAGCAGATCGACGTGGTACGGTTCCCTGGCGGCATCCGGCGGCACAATCTCGGCAGCGAAGATGGAGCCATCGGCATCTTCGTAACGGACAGGTTCAGCGCTCATCGGCAACCTTTCGACTCAAGCGTATGGGCAGGGAAAATCCGCTGTTGCCAACGGCCACGAAGCAGCCATGCGAGGGCAGTGGCCGGAGTCCGGCAAGAGCGAGGCGGACGGCCTGACGCACCGCATCAGACTTGTCAGTGTCCAGTTGTGCGGCCAACTGCTCCAGTTCCGCGCTTTCCTGCTGTGACAGACGAACCGAGAAGTTGTAGTCACGGACTATCGGAGCACTCACAGGTCCAACTCCGGGCTGATGTCTCGCTCCTCATCTACCTCAATCGCCAGACCACGTTCGGTTTCCCACAATTCACGCTGGCCGCTTGCCAGGGCCATGCCCTCGGCAGTGTCGAAGACCTGTTCAATCCCGCCGTGCTCAGCCACCTGGAGGAGCTGTTCGGCAGCGCTGTAGGCTGTGTCCCAGTCGCCCGGCAGAAAGGGCGCAAGCTGAGCCTCCATCGCACCGGTCTCCGGGTTGGGTCCCAGCGAGAGGATGCTGGCGACGCAGTTCTCGCGGTCCTCCTGGCTCGGCTGGAAGACGCCAATCCAGTAGGACGTGCCGGTCTCGGCATCGTAGAAGCGGCGGCTCGGCGGCAGGGTTGAAGCCCTCGGCCTGCACGCCAATCGCGCTCAGGGCTTGCGAGGCCACTCTCGTCTGATCTCAGGTTCGACGATCGACACCACCCAGCTCGATGGCCGCCTGGATCAGCGGGTCGAAGGCTTCGTCGGGCGGATCGTCGGCCAGATGCGGGATCGAAGTTCTCCAGTTCGCGGAGACGGTCGTAGGCCGCGTATTCGGCAGGGTTCCGCACCGCGCCAGTTCTCCGGCTCTGCGTTCATCGCCATGGCCTGCGTCTCGCCAAAGGCTGCGACCTCGTCATCGGCCAGCCCCAGGTCGTGCATCTGGCGTTCCAGGTCATGGTAGAAGGCTGTCGCCGGGACTTCGTCGGTGAAGGCGGTGATCGGCAGGTAGCTGCCGCCCAGGTCGCCTGTGTCGGCATTGGCATAGAGGTCGATCACGCCGATCTCGTAGCGCCGGTCCCCGGCGGTCTCACCACGATCCAGGGCGATGAGCCGGGCATCCTGCCAGGCCCAGCGCCCGTCGTCCAGTGTCTCGACATCCTCGAAGCCCGGCAGGGGGAAGCGGTCGACCTCCGGCGGAAAGAGGTCCGCCAGGTCCGCCTCGTCGTAGGCCAGGTCCTCCAGCGGCGGCAGGTCCGACGAGAGCATGGGATCGTTTAGGTCGCTCATGGCTTAGCCCTCCGCCGGGTGGATCACGAGCGGTTTGGGCTGAGTTCCGATTCTTGACCTGTGCCAGCGCGTACTCAGTGGCGCTTTTTAACTGCGGCTGAAAACCTCGCCAGAAAGCCGAGAGGACCTCCAGAGCGGCGTGGATTGGCCGGAAGCCACCTGGTCGAGCCGGTCTTCGAGCTGGGCCGTGTAACCGGTATTGAAGACCTGAGGGAAGCGTTCGACCAGGAAGTCGCAAAGCTGGATACCGCTTTCAGTCGGCGCAAGGCGTTTCTGCTTGAGCGTCGCATACTTTCTGCTCTGGATGATGGCGACCATCGAAGCAAAAGTCGAGGGACGGCCGACGCCCAGCGCCTCCAGCGGCTGCACCAGCGCAGCTTCGGTGAAGCGCGACGGCGGGCGGGTCTGGTGGTCGTCGATGGGCAGCTCCAGCGAGTTGAGACTCTGCCCTTCTTTCAGCACCGGAACCTCAGTATTCTCGTCCTCATCTTCGATCTCGTCCAGGTCGTCCGGTTCCTCGTAGACGCGCAGGAAGCCGTCGAAGCTCAGTTCGCGGCCCTGCGCTTTGAAGGCCAGCGGGAAAGGACGCGCCCGTCGATTTCCCGGCATGGATCAGCGCGCCGGTGACGGTGTAGCGCGCCGGACTCATCTGCGAAGCAACGAAGCGCTTCCAGATCAGGGCATAGAGCGCTGCCCCGTCACCATCTTTGTCCTCCGGCAGCCGTGCGACATCCGTCGGACGGATGCCCTCATGGGCTTCCTGCGCGTTCTGCGTCTTGGTGGTATAGGTCGGGGCTGTGGGGGGCAGATAGGTCTCCCCGTAGTCGCGCAGGATCAGATCTCTGCGCCGCGGCCTGCGCTTCGGGCGCAACGGCGACGGCATCGGTGCGGTGATAGGTAATCAGACCCTGCTCGTAGAGGGTCTGGGCCAGCGCCATCGTCTTCTCCGGCGACAATCCCAGGCCCTTCGACGCCGCCTGTTGCAGCGATGAGGTGGTGAAAGGCGGCAGGGGATTGCGCAGTTTGAGCCGCTGCCCGGCTTTGCCGACCCAGAAGGCGGCATCCGCCAGCAGCCCGGCCAGCTTCTCGGCTTGTTCGCGGGAGGTGAAGTGAACGTCAGCATCTTTGAGCCGGTGCAGCTTCGCAGTGAAGGCAGTGCCATCTGCGTCCAGTCGCGCGTTTAGGGTCCAGTAGGTTTCAGGGCTGAAGCTCTCGATCTCGCGTTCGCGCTCGACCACCAGCCGCAGGGCGACACTCTGCACCCGCCCGGCGCTCAACCTGCCATCCAGCGCTTTGCAGGCCAGCGGCGAGACCAGATAGCCCACCAGCCGATCCACCACCCGCCGCGCCTGCTGCGCTTCCACCAGGCTCTCGTCCAGCGGACGAGGACTGCGGAGCGCATCCTTCACCGCGGTTTCGGTGATGGCATTGAAGGCCGCCCGGTAGACGGCTTTGCGTGCAGGTAGCTGCGCCAGTTGCAGCAAGTGCCAGGCGATGGCTTCGCCCTCCCGATCCGGGTCGGTGGCGAGATAGACTTCATCCGCCTCGCGCATGGCTTTCACCAGCTTCCTGACCAGGTTGCCCTTGCGCGGCAGCACCTGGTACTGCGGGCGGAAGTCCTGCTCGACGTTCACGCCGAGTTCGGTCTCGGGCAGGTCGCGCACGTGGCCGCGGCAGGCTTCCACCTTCCAGCCGTCGCCCAGGTATCCGGCGATCTTTTTGGCCTTGGCAGGCAATTCAACAATGACAAGTTTCATACGTTTTACTCCTTGATCTGTGCCAGGCAGCCCTCAATGGCCGGCCTGACTGTTGTAGTTGACGGACGAGATTGCGCAGCAGCAGCCGCAGTTCGCGGCGTGGCACGGACTTGTTGAGCCAGTTCGCGCTCGCGCAGCACCAGCCACAGCGGCCATTCACGGAAAGCGTGGAAGGCCTGCTGCTCGATCTGCTGCCAGGGATGCGGGGTGTTCTTCTTTGCCATCTGGGTCTCTTCCTCATCTCAGGTCGTCGAAAAGCGTGCCAGTTCGCCGGGCGTCGGGCGGTTGTAGAGATACCACAGGCCCTCGTCCTGCATATCCAGGACAAAATGGAAGCGCGGCAGCGCGGCGATGATGTCGCGGTGCTGCTGGTTCAGGTGCTGGAAGGCGGCATCCTCGCGGAAGACGTTCATGCCCTGCCGCTGGGTGAAGACGACCCGGATCGGGCTGTTCTCGAACACCAGCCGCGCTTTGCCTTCCAGGAAGATGCTCATCTGTTGATCGATACAGATGAGCTTCTTGCGCCGGGTGCGGAAGGTCTTGGCCGCTTCGATCAGGAAGTCCAGCAGCGACGGATGGCGCATCAGGCGGTAGACCTCATCCACCGCGATGATGCGCGGCTGCTCGTCGATCAGGCTGTCGCGGCGGATGGCAGACAGCACCTGCGTGTAGGCCAGCGCCTGCAAGATCGGATCGCTCTCCAGCTCGTGAAAGCTGAAGACACGCGGGCTGATCCAGTCCCTGCCGCCGCGCGTCAGATCGACGTTGGTCGCGCCGTTGAGAAAACTCGACCAGGGACCGGAGCCGGTACACAGCCCGGCGATCTCGTCGGCCAGGTCACGGGCGATCTGTTTGGTGGCCTCTTTGTCGCCCAGGCCGGAGAGGACATCACAGACCACATCGCAGGTCGGCGTGACCTCCGGTGTGACCTGCTCCAGGTCGGGAAAGCCGCTGATAGAGCGCTTCCAGCGCCTCGCCCAGCAGCCCGCGTTCCAGGTTCTGGCGCTGCCCGCCGGACAGCGGACGGCCCAGCACCGTTTCGTAGATGCGCGTGGTGTGCGAGACCTGCTCGATCAGCGTCGGGAACATGACATCCTGCGGGTTGAGCCGGGTGGCTTTGGCGCTCATCACGTACCAGGGCAGGCCGAAGGCTTCGGCGATGTGCCGCCCGTGTCCCATCGGTTCCAGCAGGTCGAAGGGGATGCCGTTCTCGGCGTACTCGCGCGTCAGGTAGCAGTTGTTGGCGAAGGTCTTGCCGAAGCCCGACGTGCCCACCCAGATTTCATGGGTGGCGCGTTTGTCGCGCCAGGAGTTGTGGAAGACCGGGTAGGCCGCGCCCACCGCTTCGCCGCGCAGCACGCCATCCGTCGCCGACAGCTTGCGGTAGCCCAGCGGCGACAGCATCAGCGCCAGTTCGCGCGAGACCACCGGCCAGGTGGTGTCCGGCAGGCCGATTTCTTTGGTGCGTCGTGCGGCGAAGAAGCCCAGGCTGCGCGCCAGCAGTTCGCCGACTTCCTGGCGCAGCAGGAACCAGGCCGGGTTTCGTTGACCACCGCCTGCACCCGTTCTTGCAGCGTGTCCAGGTCATCGGCGGCGATGGCGAGGCTGATCTGCACCAGGTGCAGCGCATCCCCGGCGTTGATCTCCTGCAAGGCTTTGCGGCAGTCGGCGATGCGCTGCACCGAGCGGCTGTCCTCGCCGCGCACGCCGGAGAGATGCACCTCGTAGGCTTGAATGATGCCTTCCAGCGCGTCGATGGCGGCGTTGCGCTCGTAGGTCTTCGGGATGTCCACCGCCAGCGCCAGCGGGAAGTTGAGCCGCAGCAGCGGCGGCAGCGGACGGAAGAAGTTCCAGGTCGAAGGCGCGAACTCGTAGCTGTTGAGCAGCGCCCACAGCGGACGGCCACCGGGACGGCCCACCGGCGCCAGATGCCAGAAGGGGGTGTCGCGGATTTCGTATTGACCCTCGAAGAGCGCGGGCCAGCGCCTTCGACCACCGGCGTATCGAAGGCCGAAGCCATGCCCCCGGCCAGGGCGCGCGGATTCTGGTCGCTCCAGACCGCCATGCCGCACAGCGCGCGCTGGTACTCGGCGCTGTCGTCGAGCTGCTCGTAGTGACGGCGGTACTCCATCAGGAGCTGCGCCCGCTGCGCGTCGTCGGTCTCCTGCGCCAGCGCGGCTGAGCCAGTTGATCTTCTCGTCCAGCGTGGCGGGCATCTGCCAGCAGACGAAACGCGCCGGGCTGTTCAGCGTCCGCAGCCAGGTCGAGAAACGCGCCTGGAGCGACTGCACGCCGTCTTCGGTGGCGTGCAGCATGATGTCGAAGGGTTCGATCAGGAAGGTGCGCGCCTCAGTCATGCAGCGCCTCCTTCAGCGGCGAATCGACAAAGACCAGGCCATCTGTCCTCCTGCTGCGTGGGCGAAGGTGATCCACTCGCGCAGGTCGATCTCCAGATTCGGAGTCGGCGGCGCGAAGACCTGCGCCCCATCCAGCCGCACCAGGTCCAGCGGCATTTCCATGCAGCTGCGCGATCTGCGCCACGATCCCGGCGGGATTGCGCACGGCCAGCAGCAGCAGCCGCGCCGCGCAGCCGGTACATCAGCCGTTCCCACAGCGGGATGCCGCCGCGCAGCCCGGTCAGGACCAGGGCGACGATCCGCCACCACTGCCGCCAGCGGGATCGACCACAGCGGCAGGGCCAGGTTGCTGAGCGTGTAGGTGAAGCCCGCCGATGATCCCGGCCATGCAGCAGGCGTTTGAAGGGCACGCCGAAGAGACCTTTCTCGTCGCGCCGCAGAATGTGGGATTTGAAGTCCGCTGCCATACAGCCTCCTGCGAATGCGACGCGGAGCGACCCGGCCCGCGCCGCACTCTGTACAATGGGTCAGGCGAAGGTGATGAGCGCCGTGACGCTGGACGCGAAGATGACGAACAGCAGGCCGACGATGACGTAGTTGGACGCCTTCGGATTGTCGCGCTTCCAGTCGCCGATGATGGGCCAGGACGACCCCAGGTACATGATGCCCAGCCCGATGAAGCCGATGACGGCCACGACCGGCGCGATGGTCTGGGCGGTGGTGAGAATGTCGTTGAAAAGGTCTTGGATTGCCTGTGCGAGATCCACGGAAAGCTCCTCATGCTGGTAGACACCGGATACTGAGCGGAGGCGGCGCGTGTGCCATGACACCAGGGTCGCTTGTAGGTGTCATCTGGCACGGCAGCGCACCCCGCTCTGATGGATTTCAGGGTAGCAGGAGGAGGGGTCAGAACCGGGCGAGGATTCCGGTTTCAGATTGCAGTTTTACGGTGGGAGAATGGAATTTTTCAGATGAGAATTGAACGAGTGTGTATTCATCGCCTAGCAACCGAAATGGTCTTCACGAACTGGTGATCAGCTAATCAATAGCAGCCTGTTGAAAAACTACCGTTCGGGAGTTTTCGAGTCGCTTATAGCTCCGAGATTATTCATATGAAATCTTGGCATGACATAATTGAGTGTAATTTGACGTGCTCGGAGTGGACTATCCAACTTTTTCAACATGCAGAACTCAATGCGATGATAAAGTCTTCGCTGGTCACGACTTTGTTTCCTCTTGGTTGTATGGTAACTACCAAGAATACGTTGTACGTGACCTTTTTCAACTAGCACCAGTGGTTAGTTAGTGTCTTGGATGTGCAGGAATGAGTAATGGTCAAGGTTTGAGTATAGGCTTCCAAGCCAAGCGCGAAATATTATGATACTCGCCGTGAGTAAGCGGTGTCGGTTGTGACTGACCAAGCGTAACCAGATAAAGGTCCGTCTGGTTCCGGTTTTGGCTGTCAATTTCTTTTGACACCATATAAGCAATCTGGCTACCGTCTGGCGAAATCTGAGGGAGATATATTTCCATCTGGTTGGTTAACTGTGTGAGCTTGCTACCGTCAATCTGCACAGAATATAGGTTTCCCAATTTATGAGTAGGGCCGCCCCTATAGAAGAATGTGAGACGTTTACCGTCAGGAAACCACGTTGGGCTGATTGCCAGCCCGTCTGTGCGATCACAGGATGAGGATTGCTACCGTCAGCGTTCATAATATAAATTTGTAAACTCTTACCATCCCAGTTAGCTACAAAAGCAATCTGCGTCCCATTCGGTGACCAAACACCCGCTCCAGCAGCAAGGAATGTAGCAGTCGCTCTGTCCTTATCTATAGTCAAATTAATGGCAGTACCGTCATCGACCATGGCTGTGTAAATTCCGTCACTAGCGGAATACAGGAGATGAGTTCCATCCGGCGACCAAGACAATCCCAATCCTCCGCCTCGTCCAGTATCACCTAAACGCTGCGCCTCCCCGCCATTGCTATTGACGATGTAAATCGCGCCGACTTTGTCCTTATCGTAAGACCAGTAGGCGATTTGTTTCCCATCCGGTGACCATGCAGGCTCACTCTCAAAGCGTCCATTTGCAGCAATGATGCGAGTTTCTCTAGTTGTCACATCCAATACGACAATGTTGTACTCATCTTGGCTAGACGGCAATGCAGATATATAGGCAATAGACTTGCCATCGGGCGACCAAGCTGGATTGGTTTGCGTACCAGATGCGTTGTTCGTTAGGTTCTGAACGTTCCCGGAGTCTACATCTAGAAGATAGATTCCTCCATTAGGGCGTTGTCATCTACATAGGCGGTAAAGACGAGTTGCTGACCGGTCGCGGCCCTTGTTTTCTGTAACATAATGGCAAAGTAAGGCCCAGCAGCAGTATACAAATAATCATAAACGTGCATTTTGATCAAATCATAGTCGATGCGCCTTGTCACAGAATGGTGGTAACTACTCAACCTCGTGATTATTGAGCAGCCACCATGAGGAATAGGATTGCCCCGCCTTTAAACAGATTATACATAAAATGTGCCGCGATGTCTCCAGCCATAGCCAGTGCTAAGCCGCTTGAAGCCCACTACAAGAGCGCTCCCTAAATGGCTGATTAAAAGCGCCGTTATGGTCAGTTACAGTGGTCTTGTAAAGGCGTCAGCCTATTGAAAATCAGATTAGGGTGTTCCGAGCCTCAAGCCTCGCCGCTTCATCTAACGTTGTAAATTGCTTTTGCTGGTCTTATATCTCTTCGCAATAAAGGTGAGGGTTGATCCGTTGGAGAGGAGTGCGACAATTTCCGGGTGATACTGGGGCTGCTGCTCGCGCTCGAACTGATCGTCGAACTCCACCTGCTCGACCCGTCGGTATTGCACATCTCGCCGTTCGCGGTTTTGCCGGGGTTTCCTGCTGCCCAACTCACGGTTAGCCCGTTGCTGGTACTCGTCGGTGTGACGACAGTACTCATAGCCATCGGGCTGGTAGGCTTTCAACGCCGCGATGTCGGCTGACCCGGGACCCATGAGACCGTGCAATCATTATTCCCTCAACACTCATGAAGGGGGGGCTAGTCCAAAACCCGGCCCCTTCTCATTTGGAATTATCTCGGAGAACTTCGTGTGATTTGAATAGCAAAGCGATACTTACCCGCGCCCATGCTGGCGTAAGGTTCGCCGTCCAGTACCAGACCAGCGTCAGGTCCGCCGCCTGCTCTGGCAGCAGGTCGAAGGGCTGCATTCCTTCTGCCGGGATGCGCGGGCCGGGTGGATTGGGCGCGTAGCCCAGCGCCAGCCAGATGTCGTCGGGCGTGAAGCGCTGGCTCACTGTGCCGCCGTTGTAGATGCGCAGCCGGGCGGTCAGGCGGCCCGGTGTGGTCGCTATGGAGATCACCTGCACGTCCACATCAGCGAAGGGAACAGGCGTCGCGGTGGCGGTGGGTGTCGGCAGCGGCTCCGGCGTGGTCTGGCTGCTGGCGAAGGAGATCAGTTCGTCGATGCGGCCCAACTCCTGCTCTGGCGGATAGGTCGCCGTGACCAGCGTGCGCGTGGCGCTGGGCAAGCCATCGGCATCGGTCTCGCCGATCAACAGCAGCACCAGTCCCGGCCCGACCTGGCGGAAGATGTCGCTGTCGCTGCGCCGCACCTGCGTCCGGGCGGCGAATTCGTAGCGCAGGATCGCGCCGGTGTTCATCGTCAGGCTGAAGCGCGCGCCCTCGGCCATCGACGCGAACCAGGCGGCGTTGTCCACCGACCAGGGGATGCCGATCACCGGGCGCACCGACATGCCGTTGATGAAGGAGGCGATGTCGGGGTTGGGGTCGTAATGCCACTGCGCGGCGCGCACCTCCCGGCGCTGCACCACCCAGACACGCGGCGGACCGCCATCCGGCAGGATCACCTGCAAATTGACCGGATAGGCGACGGCGCGCTCCGGGTCGCCGCCTTCGATCACGTCGTCCTGGGCTTCCAGCGCCAGCGGCGTCGGCGTCGGGCTGACCTCCGGGGTCGGGGTGTGGGAGGCTTGCGGCGTGACATCGACCGCGCTTCCGGCTGATCCGCTCCCGCTGAGCATCCGCAGCAGCATGAAACCGGCCAGCATGACCGCCAGCACGCCAAAGACCAGCACGGTTTTGGGCGGGGATTTCGAGGCTGTCGCGGTAGCTGTGTCCGCCTCATCGAGCGAGTCGTCTTCCCTGGCAGCTTCCTGCACCCGCGCGGGGGTCCGTGCCCAGCGTGTGCCCACCGGGACCAGGGCCGTGTCTTCGTAGCGCCGCAGCAGTTCGGCGGCGACCTGCTGTTCCAGCGCATCGGAGCCGAGCGCGCCCGCATTGCGCACCTCGCGGTCATAGGCCGTGCGGTAGGCTTTCTGGCGCTCGGTGGGGACCAACTCCCAGAGCGCCTGAAGTTCCTCCAGCGACAGCGCTTTGAGTTCATCGACGCTGTGGTAGCCGGGCTGCTCGCTCATTCGCCGCCTCCGATCACACTGCCGCTGCCGCTCAGGGCCGACTGCTCCTTCAGCGCCGTTTCGTAGCTGTCATCCGTGCCGGTATCGACGTTGACCGTGACCTCTGGCTCGACGGTCACGTCCGGTTCCACCGACACCTGCATCGCGCCAAAGGCGGTGATCTCCTGCGGCAGCATCTGCGCTGAGTGTTCCAGCCGATCCACCTCGTCGCGTGCCCGGACCCAGGACAGGCCCTGCGTGGTCTGGACCTGCTTGTCGAGTGTTTCGCGGGTTTCCTGGTTCATGCGGCCTTCCGGCGACGCCTGCACTTCACGGATGACCCGCTCGGTCTGCTGCGGGGTCAGACCCAGGCGCAGTGCCTGGTCAGCGAAGAGGCCGAAACGGGCCAGATCGCGCTGCACAGGCGGATGGTCAGGCTGCGGCGTGACGCCCATGACCTCGGCCATACGGTTCGCTACTGTCAGATGATCGACGCCTTCAGCTTGCGATTTGCCATCTTGCTCTCGCTCCTGACGCTCGCGCGCGACCACGTCACCCATGACGCTGGCGACATCGGCGCTGCCGGAGACGCGAAGCTGGCCGACCAGCAGCTGCATCTGCGCGGCGCGCATGAGCATGTCGGCGGTGGCTTCGAGCCGCGCGGCGACCTGTCCCATGCGGCTGCTGTCCTGCTCTTTGTCCTCAGACAGCATGGATCCCAGCGGCGATTGCAGGCCGGTATTGGCGCGCATCGTCTCCGAGAGATGCTGCTCCATCTCCTCGCCCTGCATCTCAGCGGCGTAATCGCTGCGCTGCTGGCGGCGTTCGGCCTGGAGATCATCGTCATCATCCACTGGCTGGACCTGAGCTACTGGCGTAAACATGCCCATGCGCCGGCGACGGCCTGCGGTAAAGGGCAGCATCTCGCCGTCTTCGCCTTCGATGAAGTCAGGATCGCCCACAGATCGGCGTCGCGGGCCTGCGCCGCGCGGCGTGGCCCAGCGTTCCAATCCTTCGCCGACTGCCGGGACCAGCATCGGGCGGTTGAGAACCCGACCTTCAGCGTCATAAGCGGCATTGTCCGGGTCCCGGTCGGTCAGCAGCGCTGTGCCGAGCATGGGACCAGCGACTCGGCCCACACCAGGGACATGCCGTGCCACCTGCCGGGTGATGCTGCCCTCGCTGAACTGCTCCGCCGCTTCGCCCAGTGAGGTGTTGCGCACGCCAGGGAGATAGGCCAGTGTGCGGGCCGCGCCGCTGAGGGTGCGTGATCCGCCGAAAGAGATGCCTGCCGCCTGCGCCGGAGTCGCGCCCTGGTTGAGCGCCGTCATTCCGGCCAGCGCGTTCGATCCCATGCTTAAGGCAGAAGCGCCTAAGCGCTGCGCCTGCGGTCGCGGCCACCGCCGCACCTGCTCCGGCAGCGATAGTGGCCTGACCGGGAGAGATCAGCGTGCCACCGGTGACCTGGCCCATCGCATTGAAGAGCCGGTTGAAGCTGTTCCAGACCGCTTTCACGCCCGACCAGAGGGCGATCAGCATGAAGACCAGGCAGACCAGGCCGATGCCCAGCACGACCATGCCGTTGCCGCTGGCCGCGCCTGCCAGGAAGAGCGCGACCACCAGCGCCTGGATCAGGGCGATAATCACCGTCTGCACCAGCAGTTCGATCCACTGGTTGATGACCGCCTGGGCGATGACCTCGGTGCGCTTGAAGAAGGCGAAGAGGATGGCGATGGCGAAGGAGATGAAGGTCAGGCCCTGGGCAATCGTGATGAGCAGGTAGACGAGCTGCTCGACGATGCCAAACAGCACCAGCGGCCAGGCGGTCAGCATCCGCCCCTGCGAGGACGAAGCCATATTGATCGAGGCGGCGCGTTCCATATCGTCCATCGTGTCGAAGTTCAGCAGCGGCGAGGTGGCCGCATCAAAATAGGAGCCGTCCATGAACCATTCCTGCGGGACCTGACTGACGTATTCGCCCGTGAGCGGGTTGAGCAGATGCGTCGGGCAGCCCGGCGAATAGACCGGCTGCGGATAGCCCATCACGTCGGGGCCATCGGCGCGCAGGTAGGCCAGCGCCACATCCATGCCGTCAATCCCACTGCCGCCGGTCGCGCCGGGCAGGTAGACGCCGAGGTTGTCGCAGAGCGGCCCGATGTCCAGATCGGGACTTTCCACCTGATTGAGCGAATTGAACGTGCCGCCGACATTGGCCTGCATCCCTTGAAAAGCGCTGAGATAGAAGGCTTCGCCGATGGTGACGCGGAAATCGTTCATGCCCGCATACAGCGACGGCCCCAGCGTGAAGAAGAGCGCCCCGGCGACGTACCAGGTGATGGCGCTGCGCGGCTGCACCACGTCCAGCCGGACGAAGGCGGCCAGCAGGTAGGTCATGCCCAGCACCAGCATGGCGACGACGAAGGCCAGGGTGACGGCGACGTTCAGGCTGTTGTTGGTCTGGGCGATGAGCGGCGTGAAGACGTTGGCGGCCAGCCAGCCGTTGATGAGTTCGATGGTGTAGCCCATCATGATGAAGCCGCGCAGCAGGCTCCAGTGCAGCCCGGCGATGCTGAGCAAGAGGTTGTAGTAAAAGGTGTCGATCTGGACCCGCAGGCCGCCGAGAATATCCATGTATGTGCCTCCTGTTGCTAATCCGCGACGTCGCCGGAGCAGTAGGGATTGTCCTGGTTGGTCCAGGTGATGACACTGCTGCCTTCGGTCACGGTTGGGTCGAGCGTGAAGGTGAAACGTCGGGCAGTCCCAGCTGGCGCGTAGGCCGCAAAGCGGAAGGTCCGGGTCTGGCCGGATGCGAGTGTGTAGACCTCGTTGTCAATCGTCAGCCCGGCTTCGTCCGCCGCAGCCTGCGTCGATCCCCATGTGCCGGAGACGACTCCTGCGGTGGTGTTGACCTCGCTCAGGTAAAGCTGAAGAGCAGGAAATACTTCATAGTCCTGGCTGCCTACATTTCTGACCTGCAACTGCCAGGCGTAGATGCGACGTGGCATACCGTTCGCGTCCGGTGAAGCGGGATAGCTGCTCACGTTCTGTAACCTGAAGCGCACGCGCTGAGCAGCGCCGGGACTGCCGACGAACACGGCATCGCCCCGGTAGAAATCCTGCGGCGGTGTGATGACGTAGGGCGTCGCGGGTGGTGGCAGCGGCGTGCCAGGTGTCACCACTGGCGGTATGTCTGTCGGACAGGTGTAGGACGGAAGACCGGTCAGGGCCGTTCCCACACAGGCCAGCACCGCGAAGATCATGAACACTGGCAGCGCCAGGACGTAGATGGAGCGCAGCAGCATGGCTCGTTTCACCTGTTCAAAGCTCAGTTCCTGGTTCACTGTTTGTCTCCTCTACTAAGGAATCAATCCCGGTTGGTTGCCCGGTTCCAGCAGCAGTGTGAAGCTCGCCTGACCGCCGCTACGCCCCTGCGATACCTCCCAGACCTTGCCGAAATAGGGCACGACGACACGGGCCTGAACTGAGGTGGTGATCTCCAGTTCGGCAAAGCCCTGCACGTCGGTGAATGCCTGCGAGATCACCCGGTTTGTACCGACTTCGACCAGCCGCACCGAGATGCCGCGCACGCCTTCGGCGGGATCGACGGCCCGGTTGCCGTTCTCGTCATAGGCGATGACGACAGAGACGGTTAGCTCTGCTGGGGCGTTGGGCGTGATCGTTGGCAGCACGGTGGGCGGCCCGGCGACCAGTTCAATGGCAGCAGCAGGCTGTGGCTTCAGGTGTCGGCGTGTTGGTGATGGCAGGCGGCGGCAGGATGAGCGTGTTCGCGCTGCCCCGGTAGACCTGAATCGCGTCCAGGCCGATCACGTAGCCGTCGCTGGCGTTGTTCTTGTGCTGGGCATTGCGGAGTATGAGCGTGTGCATCCCCGAACCGACGAAGTAGACCTGTGTGCCGGGAAAGCTGAGGTCCGGCGCGTAGGCATCCACGGTGTCGATGACCACGCCATCGACAATCACATCGAACATGCCCATGTTGCGGGCGGCGACGTAGCGGATACGCAGGCCCTCACCCTCGAAGACAAACTCGCATGGTCTCTTGAGGATTGGTCGCCCGGTGATACTGTCCTTTGCTCGCGCCATGAGCCAGACCGCAGTTCCCAGTAGGTCGGCGCGTACTGCACCAGCGGGATGATCCGATTCAAAGCTGTACCAACCTTCATAAGGCGGCGGTTGGTTCGTTGCATCCGGCAGCGGTTCCTCCGGCTGCGGCGGCGCAGGCAGCAGATTGGTTCCCGGCGGAAAAGGAGTCAACGATGGCGGCACGATAAACGTCGGGCATGATCGCGCTGATCTCCACCACCCGAGTTGCCAACGTGGGCGTGGTCGTCGCTGTAAGCGTTACCGTTGCCGTTGGGG
The DNA here is from genome assembly GCA_963772595.1 of uncultured Chloroflexia bacterium. GTDB lineage: Bacteria > Chloroflexota > Anaerolineae > Aggregatilineales > Phototrophicaceae > CAVYXZ01. The sequence goes on from CAVYXZ010000013.1 coordinate 38,177, forward strand.
TGTGTGACGGCGTTGCGGTTATGGTCAGCGTCGGCGTATCGGATGGCGTCGATGTTTCTGTAGGCGTGGACGTGGACGTGAGCGAGGGCAACATGGCAACGGTCGGGAGTGCCTGGAACGCCTGTATTTCTCGATGAATCACAAGCAGCGCGCCAGGAACTAGCCCTGCAATCACTGCAAATATCATGATGAATAGCGTTCGTTTCCGCATCCGGGACCTTTCCGCTGAAATCGCGTGGATTTACGGCAGGATAAAACCCTCAGCCGCCGCCCGGCTGATGAGATGTTCATTGGTGACGGCCCCGAAGTCCTGGCGCAGTCGTTCGCGCACCCAGTAGACTCGGCGCAGCGGGACCTGTAATTGATAGGCAATCTGCCCGATGGGATGCCCCTGCGCCAACAGCCGGAGGACGGTGCGGGCTTCCTCATCCACGTTCCGGTTCGTCGAGGCGTCGCGGATGGCGACCAGATACTCTGTCATGGCTGTCGGCGAGAGATATGGGCGATTGTCCATGACGGCAAGAATGGCCGCTTCCAGGCAGGTCTGGAGTTCGTCGTACTTGCAGAGTACGCTGTCAATCCCACGTGTCAGGAGGTCATGGGTCAGTGCCCCGCTGGGTGTCGCACACATCAACACGAGCCTGGCGCAGGGAGCGGCTGCACGGAGTTGTTCCATGAGATGCCAGAGATCATGATCGAGGCTGAGACGTTCGTCGAAGATGACCACATCGGGCTGATGCTGTTGTGTCAATTGCAGTAACGACGGAGCATCCGGCGCGACCGCATCAACACGGACATCCGGGTTCTGCTCCAGAACGAGCCGGGCACCGATGAGCAGCAGATCGGTGCAGTCCGCCAGAATGAACTCGTATAGGAAGCGTGGCAACAGATCGCATAGACCGACTCCTGATTCGAAGTCAGCCTATCACTAACTGGAGGAGGCAAATGTCCTATTCAGGATAATCAGGAAGGCAAAACGAGACATTCTCATGGTCAATGTCGGTCAGGCAGGTGCGTATCGGCCCTCTTTAACAACCCGCGCCGTATCGCCGCCTCTACCATCTGTTCGTTCGTACGCACATCCAGGTACTCTCGCAGTTTTTGGCGGATACGGTAGACAGACCGGTCTGTGAGGTCCATTCGGGCTGCGATCTCCTGATTGGTATAGCCTTTGGCGATCAAATGAAGAACCTCAAGGTCGCTGCGATTGAGGTCCTTGTTGCGCGAGCGACCGTAGGGCAGCGCGGAGGCTTGAGGTGAAAGGTAAAGATATCCGGCAGCAGCTGATTTGATTCCCGCGACCAGGGTATCTTCGAGTTGATCTTCCTTGTAGATGAAACCCGACACGCCCGCATGAATCAGGCGCTGGACGTAATGTTCGCTGAGCAGGTCACTCAGGATGATGATTTGCAGCGTGGGCTGGATATTGTTCAGCTCCGTAATTGCCTGGATGGGGGATAAATATCCTGGCAGCATGTCGTCAAGCAGCAAGACTTTGACGCGATTCTTCTTTAAGTACTCTTCGCCTTCAAAGAGTGTCGTGCAGACATGAACGACTTCAATGGATCCGGTGTCATGAATGAGCATCTGGATACCATTGCGGATGAGATCGTTGGTGGACACGATAACCAGCTTGATAAACTGCATGAGCAAATCCCTTCACCCTCTTCCCTCGACGACGCTGCTGCGTCCCATACATGCACGGACTGCGTTATAATGCAATCTGATTTGAGAGATAATCAGTCGGACATCAATCCAGCTTAATTATAGAGAAATTGGACAATATGTCAAAATATTTGGTATACTAAAGGACAGAGGTGCAATGATGGACGATTATCTGCCAGTCTCAGAGCAACTCCGGGTCCTCTTTGAAGAGGTCACGAATCGTGATGGCCGCCCATCCAGCCTGCAAGAGGTCAGCGATGCCATTGACGTCAGCGTCGCTACATTAAGCCAGCTTCGCACAGGACGCATAAAGAACCCGCAGCTGCACACCGTACGCGAGATATGCCGTTTCTTTGGAGTCCCCTTGCGGTTCTTCGAAACAAAGTCCATTCAAGAATGCTACGCTATCCTGGCCGGAGAAACTGTTGAGGCTGCCGAACCTATCAGCGAAATTGCGTTACGGGCCAGTCGGCTCTCTGAGAAATCTCAGCAGGACATCCTCATGATGATTGGATGGGTGCAGGCGGCTGAAGCGCAGCGCAAAAACGGACACGATTTGCCGCCACTCCCGCGTCTGGAAAGCTACGACGAAACCTGATGCCTCGAGATGAAACGCCTATCGGAATCAGTGAACAGATTGCGATCCTGCTGGATTATGGCCTTAACGCCAATGGTAACACTCCCGGTTTGCGTGAGGTTGCGGAAGATTGCGGGATCAGCGATCAGACACTCGTAAACCTTGTTCAGGGTAAAGCCACTAATCCTCGTCTCAAAACACTGCTTGCATTGTGCCGGTACTACCGCATCTCACTGGACTACTTCGCCGCTGAATCTCAAGCCGCTTGCCTGGCATACCTGAATACCTATCGACTAAAGAATGCGGCACCGTTGCTTAGCGAAATATCGCAAGCCACAGCCCGATTGTCGCCAAAGGGACAGCGTAACATCCTCGCCATGCTGGACTGGATGGAAGCGGCGAAGCAGGCGGAGGCTTAGCCCATCAGAATTGGAAACACCACCAGCACTGATCCTGCTCCCACCAACAACCCCAGAACGACCTGAGTCAGCGTGTGGTTCAGCGTCGTAACGCGCGCCCAGATGGTAAGCACGATGATACTTAGCGCCACGACTTGCAGTGGCACACTATCTAGCTTGCCGAGCATCCAGAGGCCGGTGGCGCATCCGGCGACCACTGCCACATGCGTGGATATCTTGGTCAAGTAGGTGTTAATGGCTAGCTGAAGCGGCAGCCAGACAATCAGGGCTGCAACACAGACTCGCAGCGCTTCAGGACTATCCAACAAGATGAGGATGATGAGACAGGCGATCACGCTAAGCCAGACTACGATGTATACCGGCAGTCGGGTTCTTCGCTGATAGACGTAGCGACTCTGCCGTTCCAGGAGAGCGATCGTGATAAGCCCGGGGATGGTCACAACAGCAGCCACAAGCACGGTCCACAGCAGGATTTGGAGCAGGGGCAGATCACTGAGCACTAACACCAGCGTTGGGATGCAAACGACCGCCGGGTGGAAAATGCGGCCAATCAGATAGGCAAAACGATTGGAGTTGTCGGGGATTGCGTCTGTCATAAGCGAACTGCCGCCAATGCCCCAACAAGATTACCATAGTCGGGGTTGTCCGTAACGCACTGATGAATCCTCGCAAACAAGCCACCGTCGTCATTCATGTCCTGAATCGCTGGATAGCAATCCAGGATTGAGATCACCGTACGATAGATTGCCAGTTCCAGGTCGCCAGAGCGAGGCAGTATCGCCTTGACTTGCATGGCCGTCAGGATTGTCTCCGGTAGCCTCGGTGACTACGCGCTCCAGTTGCCGCAGCCGGCGGTAGATGTAAAAACGGTGGAGGAGCAGCAGCTTCATGTACCAGGCATAGGGAACCAGCATCAGGATGAAGAAGAAAACTGCGGGATAAATGAAGGGCTGCAAGACTCTGGACGCAAGATCAGCATCCCCAAAGTCAAACAGGGTCATGATTGCCGCAGAAATCGGGCCAATTGTGGTGATGGAGAAGAAAATGAAGAACAAAATGATGAACGCTTGCTTCAGGCGCATCGTCGGCACCGTTTCTCGCCGCAACATGGCCCATGTGCTGGATAGGAAACGGATCAGGATAAACGTCAACACGACGGCATCCCGTGCCCCAATGACCACGAACCGCAAATCTTCAAGCGGTACTGGCTCATACAGCGCATAGACAATGAAGCTCAGTAAACCCAAGCTTATGGCAACGGGTGCCAGCAAATCTAATACAGTGCGCCTTTCGGGATAGCTCCCGGTCTCCCGCAGCATCTGAAGGTATAGGTGGCAGACCCATGATCAAGCATACGTACTTCAGGTACAGCGCAACTGGTAGATTGCCAAAATGGTGGTCGAGTGATGCTTCAGCAGCCTCACCCCAAAAGCTAAAGGCAAGGATGCTAAGAAAGAATTGCAGCCAGATGCGCCACTCAGACGAATGAAACACTTTGCCTTTGCGCACAGCGCGAACAAAGGTCACGAAGAAAATCGCCCAGGTAATCAGAATAACGATGTGTTTCAAGTCCACGAGACTCCCTCAATCGGTGAATGCCATACTATCGACCCAGCGGCGCAGGCCCTCAATAGACGAACTCTGACCCATGAGTTCGTTCAGGCGTCTGGCCGTAACCAGGTGCTTCTGAATGATGAATACAAAGGCTTCGGCCTCCTGTTCTTCTCTGTCCTTGAGCAAGCGCGGATCAGCCTCTCTGAGACGCCCGTACAGCGGGGCTGGCTGTATCTGGGTGAGTAGCGCCTGGGGAAGCAGTTTGTTGATGGATTTGCGGCTGTGATTCAGGATAATGTGTGCAAGCTCATGAAGAATGCTGTGGGTCTGGTGAACGGGGTGGGCTATTTCATTGTAAAAGACGTAGTGGGCCGTCTCAGCAGGAATCCACACAGCATATAAGCCAAGCTCCAATGGCAGTGGGACGAGGATGATCTCGCGGCGCTTGAGCTGCTCGATATGCCGGATAAAGTGAGAAAGTTCGAACACGTTGTGTAAGATATTGTGTGTAAATGGAGTGCCGGTATAGGAGTTACAATCAGCCGCTTGGAAGGCGGCAGAAAGGCACACCATGAAGACAGCAAAACCGAAGCCAGCCATGCCCTCGGTGGAGACGATCCAGCAGGAATTGGGCAAGGCAAAGTCCATGGACGATTTCTTTGGCAAGGAGGGCATCTTTGCCCGCTTGTTTGCCGAGACGCTGGAGCAGATGCTGGATGCAGAACTGACGGCGCAGTTGGGCTACGAACCGTATGAGGCCAAAGGGCGCAATTCGGGCAACAGCCGCAACGGTCACTACCGCAAGAAAGTCCGCAGCAGCAACGGCGAGACCGAAGTGACCGTGCCGCGGGATCGCAGTGGCGACTATGAGCCGCAGATTTTGAAGAAGTACCAGGCCAACACCAACGAGTTGGAAGACAAGATCATCGCCATGTACGCGCGCGGCATGACCCAGCGCGACATCGAAATGCAGTTAGCCGAGATGTACGGCATCGAAGTCTCCGCCCAGACGATCAGCACCATCACCGACAAAGTGCTGCCGCTGGTGGAAGCCTGGCAGAGCCGTCCTCTGGCGGCGGTCTATCCCATCCTCTACCTGGATGCCATCCACTACAAGCTGCGCAAGGATCACAAGATCGAGAATCGCGCCATTTACATCGTTTTAGCGGTGGATTTGGAGGGTTACAAGGATGTTTTGGGCCATTGGGTCAGCGACGGCGAGGAAGGCGCCAGTTTCTGGTTGAGCGTGGTGACGGACTTGAAGAACCGGGGCGTGGAGGACGTTTTCATCGCCTGTGTGGATGGTCTCACCGGCTTCAAAGAAGCCATCCGCTCGGTCTTTCCCCAGGTGGAAATCCAGCGCTGCATCATCCACCAGATCCGCAACAGCCTCAAGTACGTGGTGTGGAAGGATCGCAAAGCCTTTGCCGCTGACTTGAAAGCCATCTACCGCGCACCGACCCGCGAATTGGCCGAAACCCAGCTGCTGCAACTGGCTGAGAAATGGGGCGATAAGTACGCCATCGCCGTCCGCTCCTGGGAGACCCACTGGGAGGAATTGGCGACGATGTTCGACTACACGCCCGAAATCCGGCGGCTCATTTACACCACCAACATCATCGAAGCCTACAATCGGCAGTTACGCAAAGTGACCAAAAATCGCGGCGCGCTGCCATCGGGCGAGGCCATTCGCAAGCTGCTCTGGCTGGCCCATCAGGACATCGCCAGGAAGTGGACCATGCCCGTTCGTAACTGGGCCAATATCTTAAACCATGTTAAAGTCATAGTCCAGACTTTCCACCACATCCTTTAGTTTATTCTCCAACACCATCAGTATTAGTTCTCCCCTGTAATCAGCTGCATTACTGTCGCTAACGTCCTAAATCGGACTCTCGCGTCACATTTTACACTTTTCATATTACAGAATTGCTGACCAAATGTCCTATTCGATGTCCTAAATAGGACTCTGGGTTGTCCTACTTTGTGCTACGCTCCAAGCATTGAAGTTATAGAAGCTATCTTCGCTAACCTACAATATGCGCTGGAGACTCAACAAAATGCCCCGTTCCAGAAAGGAGCCAAGACCAGAGGATATGCTCATGCGGGTCATTCGTGTAGCAGAACTGCTGGCAGCAGCGGAAGAATATTCTGAGTCTTCATCTGTCCCTACTGTGGAACCTACGAGCAACGATGGCGATTCATTGCTGGTTTGTGCTTCAAAAACACAGATTACTTGTCCTGAGGTAAACTCAGGCAAGGTTGAGAATTAGGTTGTTATGAGTCGCAACAGCAGGAAACAGCTACCTCCAAAGCCAGGCTGGGCCGTGTATCTACGAACCAGCAGCGAAGAAGCGCAGAATCCAGAGAATTCTCAGCGCCGCCAGCGCCATGCTATTGAGCGGTCGTTGTTTGAACGTTCTTCTATGCCTGTGTTCAATGAGTACATCGACAACCTGAGCGGCAGATATGCAGATAATCGCCCAGCCTATCAGCAGATGCTGAAAGATGCGCGGCAAGGAAGTTTCTCCCATGTCGCAGTCGAGAATGCCGAACGATTCGGTAGAAACGACACAGATGCACTAATTGCCATTGACGAGTTGCACGAGTTAGGTGTCGCCATCCGCTTTGCTGACTACCCAGATTTGGACCCGATTGACCCCGATGATCGAATACTTGTCAGTCTATCGTTTACATTGGCAGGCGAGAATCAATTAAGCTTGGACAACGTGTGCGCGGCGGCCTTTACGCTAAGATGCGCAGCGGTGGCTTTGTAGGCAAAGCACCGGAAGGCTACATAAACTGTGAAGAAAGGTCCGACCAGGTTGACAAAGCTCAGGGAGGTCGCTATAGACGTTGGATAGAACCTCATCCAGAGCGTTTCAAAGTCTGGCGCCTGGCGTGGGATTTGTTGCTTTCAGATCAATATAGCCTTGCCGATATCTGCGAGGAATTACACTCACGTGGCTATCGCTTTCGCACCGGACGTCCGTTTGTGACGATCACGGCTACAGGCAGGCGGAGAGCAGCTGCAAACGCACTATCGCGCGCATTCAACAACTGGTTTTATGCGGGATGGGTTGTCAGCGAAAAGGCCGGAATTGCTCCTAAGACGGTACGGGGGCAGTGGAAGCCAATGGTGTCCACAGAGGAATTTGAACGCGGTCAGGGAATACTGATGAAGCGTCAGACGCATCGTGGCGGTGGTGGGAGAGTGCATAACTACTTGCTGACGGGTATTCTTTATGTGCAGATTGAGGATGGCAAACTTGACCGATTAATCGGTTCTACTCCGAACACAAAGCGGCCAGGTGGTGGCACAGCCTACTATTGCATACAGAGTAGTAACATCAACATTCCTTGCAGTCGTGTCGATCACCAAATTGATGGTCAGCTAGATGATATTCAAGTCGATCCGGACTTGCTTCCTGCAATTCGCGAGAGCTACACATCTGACATTGAAGCTAAGCTCACTCGTATGCGCCCAAATCAGAGTGCTGATCTAGAGAAACAGCTTGCGGATTTGGATAACGAAGAAGCACGTGTTCTCCGGCTGTTTGCCTCTGGCAAAATCACTGAGAAGGTTTGGGACAATCTTTGGTTGGAATGGCAGGATCGTCGCCGAAGTATCACGCAGGCACTGGCATCATTGCAAGCCGACAGCGAGGTTCACCTCGCTAATCTTGATGCAGCGCTCACCATTATTTCAAAACTGGGTATACTGTACGGTAAGTTGGAAGGCAGCGATAAGAGAAAATTGCTGCGAGAAATAGTCGATCGGATTGTGGTAAATAACGAGGGGAAGATACTGCGGGTAGAACTCTTGCCACCATTCGCATACCTACGAGATGTTGCAGATCGTATGCGGAATGACGGCGAGGCTTGTGAGGGCAAAACAAAAACCGGCACATTGTCCGGTTCTTGTTCGAGTAACGTCTCATATGGTAGCCCCAACGGGACTCGAACCCGTGTTTTTGCCTTGAAAGGGCAACGTCCTAGACCGCTAGACGATGGGGCCAATGGGGCTACAGTCTACCAGCAGGAGCGCGGTGGTGTCAAGAGAGAGCCTGCGCGGGCAAGCTAATGACTTGGGCGATCAGGCCAGCGCCGGGAGCGAGAAGGTAAATGTGGTGCATTTGCCGTTCTCGGCACTGCGCGCCGTGAAGCTTCCGCCATGTGCTTCGGCGACCTGGTAGACAAAGGGCAGGCCCAGGGCCACGCTGGTGCGCGCGCCGGCCTGGCGATGCGTCCATTGGGGCGCGCGGGTCATGATGTCTTGCTCAAAGCCGGGGGTAATCGGGCGACCGGTATCGGTGAACTGGAGTACCGCCTGGCCGTCGATCTGGTCCAGGGTGATCCAGAGCGTGTCGTCGCGGACGGTGAACTTCATCACACAATCTATGAGCGTGCTGATGACCGCTTGCAGCAGATCCTGGTCGGCGCTGACGTGGATCGGCTGCTCGGCGATGTTCAACTGCAGATCCAGACCTTTGACCTCAAGGGTATAGCGCTCTTTTTCCAGTACACGGTGGAGCAGATGCGCGAGGTCAATTTCGGAGCGCTGTAGATCGTAGCTGCCCAGTTCCAGGCGCGGCAAATCAACCAGCGTATTGACCAGGTTTAACTGCCGGTAGGCGGCATGGAGCGCACCTTGCAGCAGGCGCTGTGTGGGATCGGAGAGACTGTCTTCTTCCTTGAAGCTGAGCAGCACTTCGAGGCTGCTGATGATGACGCTAATCGGACTTTTGAGATCGTGCGAGAGCAGTGACGCAGTGCCATCTACATCCTCAATTGTCTGGCCGAGCAAGGCACCTGCCGCTGATGGGTCCCCGTGCTGGGTGCGGGGGGCTTGCAGCCAGTTATGCAGTTCGGGCCAGGAGACCGGCTCGTCAAGAACCAGATCAGCACCACTGCTGAGCGCAGCCCGGCGCTGTTGATGGTTACCCTGGTTGAGGGCGATAATGGGCACATGAGTTTGCATCTGGTCGGCGATAGTCCGGCAGGTCTCGACCCCGTTAAGTTCCGGGGTGCCAATGTCGATGAGCACAGCGCTGGGGTTCAGGCTCGGCAGCAGCTCCAACGCCTCACTTGCGCTGGCTGCCAGATGAAGGCTGTAACCCTGGTTCATGGAAAGCAGGCTGAGCGTTTCGAAGGTCTCAGCCTCCGGTTGGCCGACAAAGATCATCGCCGGGGTCACGGCTTTAGCTCCAGGACTTCGTAGGTCATCACCGGCTCGGCTCGATTCTTGACATGAACTTCTCCTAATGGTTTGGCAATGACCGCATGTTCGACCTGCTCATAGGTCGCTTTGCTGATGAGTATCTGGCAGTGTTGGCTCAGATCCTGGAGGCGGGACGCCAGGTTGACGGTGTCCCCGACTGCCGTGTAGTCCATAATGCGATTGGTTCCCACGTTGCCCACGACCGCTGTGCCGGTGTGAATACCGAAGTTGATGCCCATACGCATGTCTGGTTCCAGCGACTGGTGAAAATCGACGAGGGCGTTACGAATTAACAGGGCGGTCCTGACGGCGAAGAAGGCATGATACTCCTGCGGCAGCGGTGTGTTAAACAGCGCCATCACGCCGTCACCGAGAAACTTATCGATCGTGCCATTTTGTTCCAGTATAAGGTTGACCACCAGATCGTGATAGCGGTTGAGTACCGAGAGCAGTTCTTCCGGGTTCATGCGTTCTGAGAGAGCAGTGAAGCCCTCCATGTCGGCAAACATGACCGTGACTTCCTGCAATTTGCCGCCCAACTTGACCTGGCGCGGGTCATCCAGCAGCTCTTCGACAACGGAGGCATGAACAAAGCGTTCGAAGGTTTCGCGCACAATCTGCTGGGTACGGCGAATTTCGTCGTTTTCGGATTTGGCTCGCAGCCGCGTTTCCACACGGGCGACCAGTTCGCGCGGGTTATAGGGTTTGCTCAGGTAATCTTCCGCGCCGCTTTCGAGGCCGCGCACTCGATTCTCGATGTCGTTTTGGGCTGTCACCATCAACACCGGAATCTGAGCTGTTTCGGGGTTGGCCTTGAGCGTTGAGCATACGTCAAAACCGTTCATGCCCGGCATGTCGATGTCCAGCACGACGAGATCGGGCTGGTGCGCATCGACAGCGCGCAAGGTGCTGGGACCATCGAAGGCGGTCACGACTTCCAGACCTACCATCTGTAGAATGTCGTAGGCCAATTGACGCATTTCAGGGTTATCTTCGGCAATCAAGACTTTAGACATGACCGGTCTTTCTAACTGAGATGCGTATCAAGTTTGTGAGCAAGCGCCCGAAAGTTGATCGGCTTCGATAGATAATCATCACAGCCGACCGCCAGCGCACGTTCACGATCCCCGATCAGGGCGTGGGCGGTCAGCGCGATGATCGGGATGTGCTTGATGTCGGGATTAGCTTTGATCTGCTGGGTTGCGGTCCAACCGTCCAGGCGCGGCAGGGACAGGTCCATCAAGATCAAGTCCGGGCGTTCGCTCTGAGCCAGTTCGACACCCTGCTCGCCATCGACAGCCTGCAAGACCGTATAGTTAAGCGACGAGAGAATATCGCAAATGAGAATCATGTTGTCGGCGTTGTCTTCCACGACCAGGATACGACCCTCACTCATGCAGTGTGACTCTCCCTACGCTCCTATCTAGTTATCATTCTACCGTATTTAGTCCGAGCAAGTATTAACAGCACCTACCTATACGTCAATATAGCATCAAAGGCTGCCGCATACGCTAGAGATACGCAAATTAACGGGATATTCACGTTCGGGACGCTACTGGAAGGGATCGACAGGGAAGCGCCACTCGTGGAGCAAAGCCCAATCCTCCGGCGGCCAATAGCGCACGACCGCTTCGCCGATGATGGTGCTGCGGTTGACCGGGCCGAATATGCGCGAATCACGACTGTGATTGCGATTATCGCCCATGACGAAGTATTCATCCGGCCCCAGGGTCACGGGGTTGTTGCGGCCCTGACTGGTTGAATTCTCCTCGTTAATGTAAGGCTCGTCGAGTTCATTGCCGTTGATGTAGACGTGATTGTCGTGAATATCCACCGTCTCACCGGGCAGGCCGATGACGCGCTTGATCAGAGGCGGGCTGATACCGGGATTATCCGGCGATTGAAAGACCAGAATATCACCGCGCTCCGGGTCGGCCAGCATAAAGTTGACCCGGCTGACGATCACGCGCTGGCTGGTGTAGAAACTCGGCTCCATGCTGGGGCCATCGACATAGAAGCGCACGCTGGCGAGATCCGCCAGGGCGTAGATGGCGACCAGCAAGACGAGGGTTTCAACAATTTCGTAGACGATGCCCTGCCGCCGCAGCCGGGGGCGAGGCATTGCAAGTACAGGCGCTTGTGCAGTCATTGAGTCTCCTATGGTGTGTTGTCGTGGGCACCGATTTGGGTCACGACCCCCCAATCCTGGGGCGGCCAGTAGCGTACCAGGACCTCGCCGACGATCAGGCTGCGCTTGACCGGCCCAAAGGCGCGCGAGTCGCTGCTGTGATAGCGGTTGTCGCCCATGACAAAATATTCATCCGGCCCCAGAACGATGGGGTTGCTGCGGCCCGCTGTGGTAGAGTCTTCTTCGTTGGTATAGGTCTCGTCCAGGGGGGTGCCGTTGATGTAGACGCGGTTATCCTGGAAAGACACGGTTTCGCCGGGCAGGCCAATCACTCGCTTGATGTAATCCTCACGCGGGTCGTTGGGATAGTGAAAGACGACGATGTCGAGCCGTTCGGGATCGCCCAGCATATAGTTCAGACGGCTGATGTAGAGCACCTGGTTATCGTCGAAGTTAGGGTACATGCTCTTGCCTTCGACGATGTAGCGCGCACTGGCGAGGTTGACCAGGGCGTACACAGCCACGACCAGGACAGCCGTCTCTACAATTTCTTGCAGCCAGGTCGAGCGGTGTAAACGCGGTCTGGCTCGGTTTGCTCGTGCTTTCAAATGACGCTCCAAGTCACTGAACATTCGAATTATAGACAGCGATTCGCTGCATATCAATCTTTAGTACTAGAAAGCTGACCAAGATCGAGGTTTATCAAGGCCCGTAAGCCCGTCTTTATGTATACTATAAGGATAGGACGTAAACGCTGACTGCGAGGCGACGTTGGCAGAAGAGCAGATCCTCATTGTCGATGATGGACGCGAAAACCGCGATTTTATCCAGGAGTACATCCTTGAGCCGAATGGCTATCATGCGTTGATGGCACGGGATGGGCAGGAGGGGCTGGAGATGGCCCTGCAATACCAGCCCGACCTGATGCTGCTCGATTTGCAGATGCCGCGCATGAACGGCTTCGAGGTGCTGGAGCAATTGCAGCGGCACAACATGGATATGCCGGTCATCCTGATGACCTTTCACGGTTCGGAAGAGATTGCTGTCGAAGTCTACCGGCTGGGTGTGCGTGACTACGTCATGAAGCCCTTCACGGTAGAAGAGATGTTGATGGCGATTGAGCGCAGCCTGACGGAGACGCGCCTGCGCCGGGAAAAAGAGGCGCTGACCGAGCGTATTCTGGCAGCTAACCGCGAACTCCAACTGCGCGTGCAGGAACTGAACGTGTTGTACTCGGTGGGCAAAAGCGTGACCTCATCGCTGAATATGGATGAGATTCTGCCGCGCATTGTCGATGCGTCGATCCGGGTGACGCAGGCTGAATCAGGCTACATTTATCTGCGTCAGAATCAGGATCTGATCTGCCGGGCCATGAAGCGCCATTCGGAATCGCAGGCGCGCGCGGTTATGCTGGAAGGTAAGGACCCGATTGCCAATCAGGTGCTGGACAGCGGCAGACCGGTGTTGATGGGGCCGGAACAGCTCAACGGGCACGCGAGCAACCCGCAGTCGCTGGCTTACGCGCCGCTGGTGTTTAACAACGAAGTGCGCGGTGTGCTGGGCGTGAGCAATATGAGTCATGATGCTCACGTTTTCACCAAGCATGACCTGGCGCTGCTAAGCACGCTGACCGATTACGCCTCGATTGCTATCGAGAACTCGCGCAACTTCGAGCAGCTCCGGCGCGTCAAGGAACTGGAAAAGGCGCACATTCGCGGCTCCTTCGAGAAGCTGGTGCCGCCCTCGGTGGTCGACAAGATCCTGACTGATCCTGATAACCTCGAACTGGGCGGGAAGCGGCAGGAGGTGAGCATCCTGTTTGCCGATATTCGCGGCTTCACGGCCTGGAGCGAGAACGCGCCGCCGGAGCATGTCATGGAAATGCTCAACGATTACCTCAGCCTGGCCGCTGAGATTATCCTGGCCTGGAATGGGACGCTGGACAAGTTCTTCGGCGACGGCCTGATGGCGATTTTTAACGCGCCGGAAGAACAGGACGATCACGTGCATCGCGCGGCGGATGCGGCACTGGCTTTGATCCGGGCGGCGGGCGAGATGCGCGACCGGCGCGGCGATGGCCTGGGTTACAGCGTGGGCGTGAACGTGGGCGAGGCGGTGGTCGGTTATATCGGCACCGACCGCGCCATGAATTACACCGCGATTGGCGACACGGTCAACCTGGCGAAGCGCCTGCAAGAATATGGCTCGCCGGGGCAGGTGCTGGTCGAAGAATCGGTCATCAAGCGCCTGGGCAATCTGGCGAACACACGGCCCCTGGGCAAGCTCACCGTGAAGGGCCGCAAGCAGCCCGCCTTCGTCTATGAACTGCTGGGCCTGAACCCCATCATTTGAAGCAGACTATTTATCCAGCATCCCATCGCGCGGGCGGAAGCTGAGGACAATCGGCGTGCCCTCGAAGCTGTAGGCCTCGCGGATCTGATTCTCCAGGAAGCGCTTGTAGGTGAAATGCAGCAGGCGCGTGTCGTTGACGTGAAAGAGAAAGACCGGCGGATCGACGGCGACCTGCGTGGCGAAGAAGATCTTCAACTGGCGGGTGCCTTTGGCCGGCGGCGGATGCTTCTGCACGGCATCGCGCAGGATGCGGTTCATCTCTGAGGTGGGGATGCGGAAGCTGCGTGCTTCCCAGACACGGTTGGCGGTCTCCAGAACTTCGTGAATGCGCTGGCCGCTGAGGGCGCTGATAAACAGCACCGGAGCGTTGGGCAGAAAGTTGAATTTATCGCGCAGAGTCTCCAGGTAGCCGTTCATGGTGTGCGCGTCTTTTTCGACCGCGTCCCATTTATTGACCACGACGACCAGGCTTTTGCGTGCTTCCAGAATGTAGCCTGCGATGTGCTGGTCCTGCTCGGTGAGTCCTTCGACGGCGTCGATGACCAGCAGGGCGACGTCGCAGCGTTCGATGGCTTTCATCGAGCGCAGGACGCTGAACTTCTCCACCCCCGGTTCGATGCGGCCCCGCCGCCGGATGCCTGCCGTGTCGATGAGCGTCACGGGCATGTTGTGCCAGCGGATTTGGGTGTCGATGGCGTCACGGGTCGTCCCGGCGACCGGGCTGACGATGGTGCGATCTTCGCCCAGCAGGCGGTTGAGGATGCTGCTCTTGCCGACGTTAGGCCGCCCGACAATAGCGATTTTGAGATGATCGTCATCGGCTTCGTCGTCAATAGTGCTGGTATCGCGGTCCTGAAGCGCCAGCACGACCGCATCCAGCAGATCGCCGACGCCCATATTATGATAGGCGCTGATCGGGAAGACCTGCTCGAAGCCCAGGCCGTAAAACTCGACGGCATCGGCGTGCCGCTGCGGATTATCGGCCTTGTTCGCGGCGATGAGAATCGGCCTGGAGCCGCTGTTGCGACGCAGCACCTGAGCGATGTGTTCGTCGGCAGCGGTGATGCCCTGCGTACTGTCTACCAGCAGGATAATCAGGTCCGCGTCGCGGGCGGCCATGAGCGCCTGACCTTCGATCTGCGCCACGAAATCCAGACTGCCTTCAGCCAGCGGACGGACATCCCGGCTGCCTTTGGGCTGATAGACCTCGATGCCGCCAGTATCCACGACTTGAAATACCAGACCGTTCCAGTCGGTTTCGCCCTGAATACGGTCGCGGGTGGTGCCCGGAATTTCGTCTATGACCGCTACGCGCTGCCCAACCAGCCGGTTGAACAGAGTGCTTTTGCCAACATTCGGTCTGCCTACCAGGGCGACCAGGGGTTTATAAGCCATTGTGTGTGTACTCCTGGCTGGATTCTAGCAGAGCGATGCCGCTGTGCGAAGATTTCAACCGCCGCTGGTAGCTGATTGAATCTCAATGTCGAGTTCAGCGGGCAGGACCGACATGGTGCTGATCGCGCCGGGGTCAATGTTGACCGATACATCCGCTGGGAGCTGATAATTGCCAGCCTCCAGGCCGTTCAGGTCGATCACGGCGCGAATGTCATCGAGCTTTAGCTTGTCCAGCAGAAGCTGCGGGCCGGTGATGAGCACGGTCACTGTCGGCGGGGACACGGTCGCCGTCAGGTTGGCGTTCAGGCCAATGATCTCAACCGGGACCGGGTCGAACTGGCGGCTGGAGAGCAGGGGGGTGATCGGCACCTGAATATTGATGGTTTGCTGGCCGACGATAAAGAAGTTCGGGTTAGGCAGGATGACGTTAACCGCCTGTTCGAAGGTGCTGGTGCGGTCGGTGAGGTCGATTGGCTCGGTAAACACGGTGCTAGGCGCGTTGGGCAGGCTGTTCAGCGGCCCGCCGATGAGCAGTATCTGCGGCTCATAGCTGATTGAGCCGACTGTATAGCCTTCGGGCAGGGTTTCCAGCAGGATATTGGGGATCACGCTGACCTGCCGGATGTCGGAGCGGGCCTGAATGGGGATGGTGACTTCGACCGAAGCCGGTTCGACGGTCACGCCGTCGATTTCCTTGCCATCGACATCGACCGGGAGGGCGCGCGCGTCCACGCTGAAGGGATTGCGGCGCTGCTGGAGATCGAGCGTCACCTGGACGGCATTCACCTGAGTTACGAGGCTAAGCGGGCCGCTGACCAGCACCTGCTGGGGGTCCAGCAGCACATCGCCACCTTGCAATTCGTAACCGGCGGGCAGGGGGTTGCTGATGACCGTCTCGACCGGTACAAGCTGTTCGCGCTCTTCTTCCAGGGTGATGAGTACCCAGCGCGGACTGGGGTCCGGCACAGCCCGGCGCGAGACTTCCGTCTGCAAATCGATCCGGTGTTCGCCCGCGCCGAGATGGCTCAGGTCGGCGATCACCTGAATGTCGTCAGAGCCAAGCTGTTCCAGCACGGAATGCGGTGCGCGGACGTTGACGGTCACGGTGCGGCGGCTCTGTTCGGTGATAATCAAGCCTTCGTCCGCCTTCACCTGAATGGGAATATTGCGGAAGATGAGCGTGTCAATCGGGTCGGATTCGAGCGTGGCAATGAACCAGACCACGAAGGCCAGGCCTATTGACCCCAGGAACCACATAAAGGTGTTGAACAGGGTAAAGCGTCTGCCTTCAGTCTGTCGCTGCATCAGGTCTGTTTGCGCCAATCACGCAGGTTATCGTAGAACTGGGCGCTCATGTCGTGCAGCCAGCCCCAGACGGAGGTGGGTCGTTTGCGGTTGGTGCCGTAAATTGCGCTGAGGATGGTGTTCAGGCGCTTGGCATCCAGACGCGGTACGAGTTTGCCCGCCATCGGTAATCGAGATCCGCCCAGTTTCCTCCGAGACCACAATGGTGATGGCGTCGCTGACCTCGCTGATCCCCAGGGCGGCGCGATGCCGGGTGCCCAGGTTGCGGTTGGGCAGGTTGCGGCTGGATGACAGGGGCAGCACGCAGGCCGCCGCCGCTATGCGCCCGCTGAGGTCGATAATCGCCGCGCCATCGTGCAAGTCGGTCTTAGGCCAGAAGACCGTCAGCAGAAGCTGTGAGCTGACCTGACTGTCGAGCGGGATGCCGGTGCGGACGTACTCGCTCAGGCTGCTGTTGCGCTGCAAGACGATCAGGCAGCCGTGCCGCCGCTCGGAGAGGCGTTCCGCGGCCTGGCAGATTTCGTCGATGATCTCAGCGCGCAGGCTGTCGGCGGGCAGGCGCGAGTTGATTAGAATCCCTGCTCGGCCTAATCGTTCCAGGCCGCGTCTCAGTTCAGGTTGAAAGATGACCGGGATAGCGAAGGCCAGCACCGGCAGGGCGTTGTTGAACAACCAGGTGAGGGCGGTCAGTTCGAAGATGCGCGAGACGATCACCATAATGATGACGACCAGCACCACCCCGCGCAGCAGCGCGACCGCTTGCGTGCCCCGGATGACGAAGCTAATCATAAAGAACAACAGCCCGACCAGAAAGATGTCGAGCAGGGCGCTCGCATTCAGGTTTTCAAGTGCCCAGAGCAGTTCTTCCACGTGCTAACCACCAAGCTGAGACAGCAGACGTTTGTAGTCGTCCACGCCATCCGGGTTCAAGGCGATAATCTGGCGGATGGTATTGGCAGCTTCTTCGTGCAGTCCGGCTTCCAGTTGGAGTTCACCGAGGGCGTCGAGTTGAACGACCGACTTCTTTGCTGCGGCCCAACTGCCGGTAGATGGCGGCCAGGCGCGAGCGCAGGCCGGTGTCGTTGGGGTAGAGCGTGACCAGTTCTTCGAGAAGCTGGACGATCTGGTTGGTCTGCCGCTTCTTGGCGAAAATGCTCAGCAGTTGGTCCAGGCGCTTGATGGCCTCGACCTGATTGCCCTGGCGGTAATTGAGGTCGATGAGCATCCGGCGGGCGCGTTCGTCCTCCGGCGCGAGTTCGATGATCTCCTCGTAGGTGCGCTGGGCCTTGCGCACGTCCAGCCGCATCTGGTCGATGTCGGCGATGCGGTGCTTGATATGGACCAGCTTCTCCGGCGATGCGCCGACGCGGTTGGCGACTCGTTCGGCCAGGCTGTAGGTATCGCGCGAGGAGTCGAAATCGCCCAAGCTGATGGTAGGTATCGGCCAGATCAATGTACTGCTCCAGCGCTTCGTCCCAGCGCTCCTCGTTTTCCAGCAGTTCGATCAGGCTGGTGCGGACCGAGATGTCTAGCGGGGCCATCTCCAGCACTTCGCCCAGGATGGAGGCGGCCCGGTCATTCTCGCCGCGCACCATGTAGGTCTTGGCGACGATGTTGTACTTGTTGATCGCCTGCCGCACGCGGCCTTCACGCATCATGATCTCGGCCATGCGGACGTGGATGGGCAGATAGTTGCGGCGCGTACTCCATCGCGTAATGCGCTTCATCGATTGCCAGGGTGAAGAGGCCCTGCCGCATGATAGCGATCAATGGCCGAGACTGCCTTGGTCAGCTTGTCGCTGTGGCTGGTGACGAGGATCTCGACCACGCCCTGTTCGTCGTCGAGCCGGATGGCTTCCTGAAGCTGGCGGCGTGTTTCGGCGATGCGCTGCTTCCAGTCCTTGCCCTGGAGCAGGTTGGTGAAGCGCTCGCTGATCGCCTGAAGACTTTCGTCGGTACGGCCTTCGAGCGTCACCAGCAGCGAACCGTAGACGTTGCTCAGTTCGTGGACCTCATCGACATTCATCGCCAGGCCGGTATCCACCGCTTGCAGGCTCTGAATCAGGTAGCGAGCGGCCTGCTTGGGTTTTTTCTGCTTGAAATAAGCCAGGCCCAGGCCGTGAAAGGCCCCGGCGCTGAGTTCGGTCATCGTGGCGGCTTCGCCCAGGCGTTTAACAGCTTCCTCTGGCTGGTCGTTGAGGACCAGCAGCGCGCCGAGGTTGAGTTCGAGCGCCGGATGACGCAGGCTGTCCTCCGCGCCACGATAAGCTTTGATAGCCTCTATGTTCAGGCCCTGGCGCTGTAATTCCATGCCTTGCAGCGCATTGGCCCCGGCGGCATCCAGATCGCCGCTTTCCATCACGAAGGCCGCCAGCATCCCCAGGGCATCGGTCATGGCTTCGCCAATAGGTCCCAGTGGGTCGGCCTCGCCCACGTTCAGACGCTCGTCATAGTCGCCCAGTCATGTCGAGACGTCAGATCGCTTCTGGCGCGGCCTCTTCGTCCAGGCGCTTGGCGGCATGACCTCGCCGCCGGATTCCAACGCGCGCAGGGTGTTGAGGGCCTGCGCGTTGCGCCGGTCCAGCCGCAGCGCACGCTGCACCGCTTTGATGCCTTTGGCGGTGTCGCCTGCCCGCTGGAAGTTAAAAGCCAGGTAGAGATATTCGATAATCGCCCGCTCTTTATCGCCCAGGCGCTCGTAGGCCTGCGCCAGCTTGGCATGGACACCGATAAAGCCAGGCGAGAGCCGGGTGGCCTGCTTCCAGTTGGCAACGGCTTTATCCAGGTCGCGCTGGCTCAGGTAGATTTCGGCCACGTTGACATACTGCTGGGCGGCTTCGCGCAGGCGGCCCATCGTCTCCAGGACCTCGGCGCTTTTTTCCAGCGGGATCGGATCGTCCGAGGCGAGTTGGTGCGCCCGCGTGTAGACCTTCAGCGCATCGTCCAGGCGGCCTGCCTTGAGCAGAGAGAGGCCAAGATGAATGTGCGCGTCGGGGTCCTCCGGGAACTCCTGAATGGCACGTCCGTAGGCAGCAATCGCTTCGCCCCAGCTTTGCTCCCAGGCGGCATTATGACCTGCATTCATGGCCTGTTCAAAGGCTTCACGGTTCTGGGCCATAAGAGTTCCTCTAACTCATGAGACTGACGAGAATGGCTTTTTGCGCGTGCAGCCGGTTCGCCGCCTGCTCGAAAATGACGGACTGCGGGCCATCGGCCACGTCGTCGGTGATCTCTTTGCCCCGGTAGGCGGGCAGATCGTGCATGACGATGGCGTGTTTGGGCGCGAGAGCCATGAGCTGCTGGTTGACCTGATAAGGCTGGAAGACAGCGATGCGGTCCCCGGCTTGAGCATTCCTGGCCCATACTGACCCAGGTATCGGTATAGACAACGTCAGCCGCCTGGACAGCGTCCGCCGGGTCGTGCAGCCGGTTGATCTCAATGTCCGGGTTGATCTGTGCGGCGATCTTGACAATTGAGTCGGGCAGCACGTAGCCCTGCGGCGAAGCAATCGTGTAATGTACGCCGAAGTGGGCGCAGATCAACAGCAGCGAGGCCGCCACGTTGTTGCCATCGCCAATATAGGTCAGCCGCAGGCCATCGGTCTGGCCGAAATGCTCGCGGATGGTCAGAATGTCGGCCATGGCCTGGCAGGGGTGCCGGTCATCGCTGAGGCCGTTAATCACCGGGACGGTGGCCCACTGCGCCAGTTCGCAAACGTGCTGGTGTTCGAAGACGCGCGCCATAATCCCCTGGACCATGCCGGAGAGGACGCGCGCCACATCGGCGATGCTTTCGCGTTTGCCCAGGCCGATTTCATCTGGTCCCATGATGATGGCGTGACCGCCCAGGTGCTGCATCCCGACATCAAAGGATACCCGTGTTCGCAGCGAGGGTTTCTGGAAAATCATCCCCAGAGTTTGGCCTTTGAGAACCGGTTGGTTGCCGCCGCTTTGCCACTCAAGTTTGAGGTGTGCGGCCAGTTGGATCATGTGCCGCAGGTCCTTTGAGGACCACTCTGCAATATCTAGAAAATGTCTCATCGTTCGACTGTTATGCTTGAAGAATGCGCTGTTTTGAGTATAGCACAGTTGGCAGGTGGGTGAAACGTCATCCTCAGTCGATTGACTCCATATCCAGCCAGTTCGGGCCGACCTCGGCATTCGCGCGCAGCGGCGCTTTGAGTTCGAAAGCGTGCTCCATCGTATCGACAACGAGGCGGGTGATGGTGTCGATCTCGGCTTCGGGCACTTCCAGCACCAGTTCGTCATGCACCTGGAGAATCATTTTGGCTTCAGAGTGCATGTCTTGCAGCGCGGTGTAGAGGTCGATCATGGCCTTCTTCATAATGTCGGCTGCGGTGCCCTGAATCGGCATGTTGATGGCAACTCGTTCGGCGCTCTGGATGGCGACCTGATCCGCGGTGCCTTGAATCAGGGTCGGGAACTCGCGGCGGTGGCCCATCAATGTTGTGATCGGTCCCTTGCGCGCCTGGGCTTTGGTGTTATCCAGGTAGGCTTTGACGCGCGGCAGGCGGGCAAAGTAGTCGTCAATGAACTTGCGCGCCTCGGCCAGCGAAAGATCGCTGTCGCGGGCCAGCCGATAAGCGCCCATGCCGTAGATCAGGCCGAAGTTGACCCGCTTGGCGAAGCTGCGCTGCTCGTAGGTCACTTCGTCCAGGGGGATGCTGTTGACCGCTGCCGCCGTGGCCGCGTGAATGTCCTGGCCCTGGGCGAAGGCTTCGAGCAGGGTGACGTCTTCGCTGTAATGCGCCAGCACGCGCAGTTCGATCTGGCTGTAATCGACCCCCAGCAGCAGGGTGCCGGGCGGCGTCACGAAGGCGCGGCGCACCTCCCGGCCTAATTCGGTGCGGATGGGAATATTTTGCAGGTTCGGGTTGCTGCTGCTCAGGCGGCCTGTCGAGGTCCCGGTCTGGTTATAGCTGGTATGGACGCGCCCGGTGCGCGGGTTAATCAGTTCGGGCAGGGCATCCACATAAGTGCCCTTAAGTTTGGTCAGTTCGCGGTATTCGAGGATGTGCTCGATGATGGGATGTTCAGGTTTGAGCGTTTCCAGGGTGGTCACGTTGGTGGAATAGCCGTGTGAGGTCTTGCGCAGGCCCTCGACCGGCAGTTCCAGTTTCTCGAAGAGGACTTCATTCAACTGCGCCGGGCTGTTGATGTTGAAGGGACCGCCGCCTAGCTCGTAGATTTCCTCTTCCAGCGCGCCCAACTGCTGGCCCAGCGTTTCGCTGAAGCGGGCAAGCTGCTGTGTGTCGATGACCACCCCCGCCTGTTCCATCGCGGCAATGACCGGCACCAGTGGCATTTCTAGCGTTTTAAAGAGCCGGGCGAAATCGGCATCGCCTTCGATGTTCGGGCGCAGGAATTCGGCGCAGCGGTAAGTGATGGCGGCGTCGGCCCCGGCATAAGGCGCGGCCTGGTCAATATCGACTCGGTCCATCGTGATCTGTTTCTTGCCTTTGCCCAGCAGTTCGGTGATCTCGGTCATCTTGACCGGCGGATCCAGCACGAAGTTGGCGAAGTTCTTGAGGCCGAGAAACTTGCTGATGGGATCGCGCAGCCATTCCGCGATCATGGTGTCAAAGCTGACCGGCTGGACATCCACGCCGTAGCGCTGCATGACCACCAGATCGTAGGCGGCGTTGTGGGCCATCTTCTGTATCTTCGGGTTGGTCAGCGGGCCGCGCAGCGCATCCAACACCTGCTGCATGGGAAGCTGCGAGCCATGCTGGTGGCCCACCGGGACGTAATAGCCGGTCTCGCCGTTGACGGCCAGCGCGATGCCGACCAGATCGCAGGCCATCTGGTCCACGCCGGTGGTTTCCACATCCCAGACAATCGCCTCGGCACTGTTGAGCACCTTGAGCATAGCCTCCAGCGCGGCTTCGTCCTGGACGATGACGGTTTTTACAGTGCTTTCCGCTGCTTCACCCTTGCGCACACTTTCGCCGCCCATGTCGAAGAGCGGAAGCTGCTCATGCGTGTCCAGCCGCTCGGTGAACTGACGGAATTCCAGTTCGCGGAAGAGATCGAGCGCCTTACTGACGTCGTAATCGTGGGCTACGCATTGGGTGAGGTCGAGGCTGATCGGCACATCGCGGCGGATCGTCGCCAGCGTGCGGCTGAGGTAAGCCAGGTCTTTACCGTCGATCAGCTTCTGCTGGTTGGCCCCTTTGATCTCGTCGATGTGGGCATAGATACCGTCGATGGTTTCATACTGCTTGAGCAGTTTGGTAGCAGTTTTCGGGCCGATCCCTTTGACGCCGGGGATGTTATCGGAATTGTCGCCCATCAGGCCCTTGAGTTCGACCAACTGCCAGGGTTCGAGTTCGTACTCCTCGCGGAACATGGTTTCATCCCAGATGATGTCCTGCTGGCCGCGCTTGGGAAGCTGCACGGTGATGTGCGGCGTCAGCAGTTGGAGGATGTCACGGTCGCCGGTGATGATGCGCGTATCGACCCCGGCTTCTTCCGCCGTGACGACGACCGTACCAATGACATCGTCGGCTTCGTAGCCATCCAGTGCCAGCACGGGGATGTTGAAAGTCTCCACCACCTGCTGGATGCGCTCCATCTGGATGATGAGATCATCTTCCATTTTCTCGCGCGTGCCTTTGTAATCACTAAAGAGGTCCTCGCGCCCGCTCAGGCCGCGATCAAAGCTGACCGCCAGGTAGAGCGGTTGGTCCTTTTGCAGAATATCCAGCAGATTGCGCGTGAAGCCGAAGGTCGCGTTGGTCGGCTCCCCGGCACGGGTGCGAAAGGTCGCAACCGGCAGGGCGAAATACTGGCGGTAGGCCAGGGCGTGACCGTCGATCACGAAGAATTGGGGTCGTTCAACCATAGTTCCTCACTATACGCTGAGGTGTACGAACATGTGAGCGATTATAACGCAGAATGGGCGATTGCGCCTATGCCGGACAGGGCGGGCGATACAAGTATCGCCCCTACGGAGTTGCGCCGGTTTGCGACAGCCTGCCCTGATTGCAGGCGATGTTCGATGCGCGGCCAGCGGCAGGGTCAGGCGGTGATAGAGCATGGCGGCGCTCTGGCGCAGGTGCGCGGGCCGCAGGTCGCCGGGGTGCTGGGCGAGATAGCCGAGTTCGCGCCAGGTCTTGCGCGAGCGGTAATCTTTGTGGACGTAGCGTATGAAGCTGGCGGTAGAAGGCGGTGGGGAAGGGGCCTCGATAGAGCATCGCCATATCGTCGCTGTCGATCCAGTTGGCACGCTCGCCCAGTTCGTGGCGCACCCGCTCATAAAAGGGCGTGCCGGGCAGCGGATAGCTGACGCTGATGCCGATGTCGTCGGGCATGAGGTCGCGCAGCATCTTGAGCGTCAGGTCGATGTCGGCACGGGTCTCGCCGGGGTAGCCGAACTGCAAGAAGAAGGCCACTTGAATGCCGTGCGCCTTCAACTGGCGAGTCGCTTCGTAAATCTGCTCGACCGTCGTGCCTTTGTCCATCGCGTCGAGGATCTTCTGGCTGCCGCTTTCGGCCCCGATCCAGACGATCTGCGCGCCCGCGCGCGCCAATGCCGGGATGGTCTGGCCGCGCAGCAGCAGATCGGCCCGGTTGAGGCTCTTAAAGGGGATGTGCAGCCCGGCCTCGTCCAGGCGGTCGGCGAATTCCTCGATCCAGCGGTCCTGAATGCCCATGATGTCGTCCATGAACCAGAGTTGATCCGGCGCGTAGTGCTCATGCAGCCAGCGCATCTCCGCCGACCACGTTTTCCGGGCTGCGCACGTTGTACTTCTGGCCCCAGATGGGCTTGGCGCACCAGTTGCAGTGAAAGGGGCAGCCGCGCGTCGTGACCATGTTCAGGCTGAAGTAGCCGTGATGCGTCCGCCAGAGATGCCGGTAGTGCTCGATGTCCACCAGGTCCCAGGCGGGGAAGGGCAGCGCATCCAGGTCGCGGATCACCGGGCGGGCAGGCGTCTGGACGACCTCATCCTCGCGCAGGTAGGCCAGGGACCGGATCGTCGTCCAGACCCTCGACGTTTTTGGAGGCAGATTCGGCGTGCCGTGTCCCTACGCGTCTAAATGGGCGATCAATGCGGCCAGGGTCGCCTCGCCTTCGCCCAGCAGGACATAATCGGCCCCCTGCGCCAGATAGGACGCGGCGTGGTCGCTGGCATCCGCGCCGCAGGCGATCACCGTGCAGCCCTGCGCTTTTGCCGCGTCGATCATGGTAAAGGCGGCCTCGCGCATCCGCAGCAGGGACATTTTGCTCAGGTAGTTGAAGTTGTCCTCAAAGAGGACGGCGTAGCGCGGGCTGAGTCTGCGCCAGCATGGCGGCCCAGTCCTGCGGGCCGTCGCTGAGCATGGCATCGAACAGCGCCACTTCATAGCCACGTTCGCGCATGACGGCGGCGGCGTAGAGCGTGCCCAGCGGCGGGTAGGGCTGCATGGCGGCCCAGAGCTTGGGGTCGAAGCGCAAGAAGTAGGATTGGCCGAAGAGAATATCCATAGATCAAGAGCCTAACGCAAAGGCAAGAAAGGTCAAAAGATACAACGCGAAGGCGCAAAGACGCAAAGGGTGAAGCCAGAACAGGGTGCATCAATTTGTTGGGGCACAGCAGGCTGTACCCGACGCGGTCCTAGATCAACCAGAAGCGTTTCGTCGGCAGCGCATCGACCTCCAGGCCCGGTTCCTTAAGCATACAGTGATGGATACGGCGCGCGAGATCGCTATGGATGGCTTTGGGCACACCGTCCAGCGTGGCAGCGACGGTCTGCACCTGCGGGAACTTCGCCATGATTTCCGGGTCGCCGATGCGCGGAATGCCATCTTTGACGACGAGACTTATGTCGTGTCGGTCCACGATGCCAGCGTCATTTGATTTCAGATACCAATCCGCATAATCACTTATTTTGAGGTCGCTTGCCTGAGATGGTCCAATTAAGTTTGAAGTCCAGTTACGCGGATCATCAAGAGTTTCCTCTGAAAATACATGAAGTGCAACGGTGTTTACTTCTTCCAATAGGTCAATAATTGCCGTTAGTCGCGAATCGCTTCCGAGAGCGACTTTACCACCCACCTTTAACCATTTTTGACCAACCCCAACAGCACGAAGTAAATACAAATTAGTTGAGGGACACCATACCAGACCGCGTATCTTCGGCGCAGCGTCGATAATGTCTTCTTCAGTCATTCCCACGCCATGTACGATGACCGTGTTCGGCCCGACACAGCCGAGGGCCTTGAGCCGTCCGTATTCTGCTGCGGCGACTTCGTCGGTGCCTTCAGCCAGATGGATGAACCAGGGCCAGTCTTTGGGCGTCCGGCGGTAGGAGGCGACGACTTCCTCGTCGGTATCGAAGTGGAGCGAGTGCGCCCAGCCGTATTTCCTCAGCACGCGCACCGGGAAGTCTTTGTGATACATGGGCTTGTGCGGCGGCCCGTGATGCGCCACCGTCGTCGCGCCGCAGAGCAGGTTTTTCAGCCCGCCGATGAAGACGCGGTCGGCCAGCGGATAGGCACGCAGCGACTTGTAGGGTTCGCTGTCCAGGCGGGAGTCCATGTCCTCACCCCACTGGTGAGCGTTGTCGTAGACCTCGCGGAACTTGCTGCGCGGGTAGTGGTTCATCTCCAGGTGATCGTGGGCATTGACCAGACCGGGGAAGATCGTGTAGCCCTCTAAGTCGATCACCTGCGCGTCGTTGGGCGGCGACTCGACAATGCGGCCCCGGCTGACGTAAAGGTCGCGTTGGGTCGTCTGCTGGCCGTCCCAGATGCGGGCGTTCTTAATGTGAAGCGGGATCATTACAGTGCAAAGCAGGAGAGGGTTTCAAACCCTCCCCTACGAAATGCGCGCAACGGTAAAGCCTTAATCATCGTAGCGGGTATTGAGCGAGGGCGCGTTGCGGTTGACGACATCCTCGCCGAGCTTATCGACCAGCTTCTTGCGCAGCTTGGGCGTTTCCTCGGCCCATTTGTCCTGAAGCTGCTCTTTGGTCGCGGTGCCGGTATCGCTGACGCGGGCGTTCATGCCCTGGGCCACACGCGGCGCTTGCAGCAGCACGCGCTGCACATCGGCATAGTCACAGTTAGGGCAAGCCGGGGCCGGGTCGTCAAAACCGTGCCGGGCCTCGAAGCGCTCGCCGCAGTTCGGGCATTTATAGTCGTAGAGTGGCATGACTCATCGCTATTTTGTCTACTCTGTGACTCTGATTATACGACAGCTGTCTAACAGCGCGTTAGACCGGTTTCTGCGGTTCCCGTTTGAGCAGCGGGTGCGGGTTCACGATCTGGCGGCGTTCAGGCGTCAGGCGTTCGAGCAGTTCAGGCGATGGCGCATAACCATGCCGGAAGGTGCCCCAGGACGGCCCGTAGCGATAAACGATGATGCGGCGGTTGCCCTCGTTGCTGCGCCGCGCTGAGCCGTGACAAATTGCATCGACGAACAACAAGGCATCCCCCGCCTTCATATGCACTTCAACTGCGCCTTCAGCGCCATCCACCGAGGCCTGTGAACCGCTCATTTTATGTTTGTCAAAATCGGGATGCGGAAAGTTCGACTTGTGACTGCCGGGAATGACCATCGTCGCGCCGTCACCAGGGCCGATGTCGGTCAGGGCCATCAGGATGTTGATCTGCCCGCATTGAAAATGGCCGTTGTGATAGCGAAACTGGGTGCGCTTGGTGCCGGTGTGGCCGCCGGAATGCATCCCGATGGCCTGGCCGGGGCCGCGAATATTGGCGAAGTTTTCGTCGATAAACAGGGGGCCGTGTTTGTAATCAAAGGTGCCTTCGCCGCCGACGAAATATTTGACTTTGTCGATCCAGGAGGGATGGTCGATCAGCGTTTCGAAAGCCGGGCCACCTTCGTAGATTTGCTGGAGATTGGTCCCTTCAGCACCGGTAAAACTGTGACCCTGGATGTAACCGAACCACTCGTTGTGCTGGAGCGGCAGGATGGCGTCAATGCCCGCGTTGAGGGCCGCGACCTCCTCGGCGCTGAGCGCATTTTCAAGCAGCAGGTAGCCACGCAGGTCAAACAGATAAATTTCCATTTCGCTCGGCATAAGGACTTTCCTATTCGGCAAGATCATTTGTCGCGCCGATTCTAGTCGGCAAGGGCGCATCCGACAAGTGAACGGAGGCGATCATCCCAGCCGGATGCGCGGGTTGAGGATGGCGTAGAAGAGGTCTGCCAGCAGGTTCGCCAGCGCGAAGAAGAAGAGGATCACCATCACGCAGGCTTGCAGCAGGGGGATATTCTTTTTCTCGACGGCATCCACCAGCAGCGCGCCCAGGCCGGGATAATTGAAGACCGTTTCGATGACCACCAGCCCGCCGATCAGCCAGCCGATGCTGATGGCGATGACAGTGATGGTCGGCAGCAGGGCGTTGCGCAGCACATGTTTGACGACGATGTCCCACTGCGACAGGCCCTTGAGCGTAGCGGTGCGGACGTAGGGCTTGCGCAGTTCTTCCAACACTCCGGCCCGAGTCAGACGTGCGACGTAGCCCAACAGGACCAGCGTGGCGGTGACAGCAGGCAGAAAGAGGATGCGAATCCAATCGCCCAATACGTAATCGTCCGCCACCCGCGCCGTGGTGGGGAACCAGCCCAGGCCGCGCGCGAAGATGTTAATCAGGACCACGCCGGTCACGAATTCAGGGAGACCGACGACCGACAATGACAGGACCGAGATGGCCCCATCGATGATCGTGTTTTCGCGCAGTGCGGCGACCACGCCCAGGAAGATCGACAGCGGAATGGCGATCACCAGAGTCATGAGCATCAGGCGCAGCGAATTGCCCAGGCGCTCCATCACCAGCGGGCGCACGGCAGGGTTGCCACTGCTGAAAGAGCGGCCCCAATCGCCGGTCACAAAGCCGCCCAGCCAGCGCGCGTACTGTTGCGGCACGGGATCGTTGAGACCGAATTCTTCACGAAGCTGCTCCAGCGCGATTTCGCTGGCCTCGCGGCCCAGGATCAACTTGGCGATGTCGCCGGGCAGAAGCTGGGTGAGGGCGAAGATAATTATCGAGGTAATCAGCAGCGTGACCACCAGCAGCAGACTGCGCCGGACCAGGAATTGCAGCATCAGTCGGCCTCCTGAAGTACCCGCAGCTCGTCAACGGGGATGTGACAGCGGATGAAGTGGCCGTTCCCGGCGTCGCGCCAGGGCGGTTCTTCGTTGACGCACAGGTCGCCCAGGAAACGCGGGCAGCGGGTATGGAAGCGGCAGCCGCTGGGGATGTCACGCGCGCTGGGAATCTCGCCGGTCAGGCGGATCGGGCGCTGGGCCTGGGATGGATCCGGGCGCGGGGACTGCCGCCAGCAGCGCTTCGGTATAGGGATGCCAGGGCGCTTGGTAGACGGCCTCGTTCACGCCCTCTTCGACGATCTGACCCAGGTACATGACGGCGATCCAATCGGCCAGGTAGGCGATTACGTCGAGATCGTGCGAAATGAACAGGTAGGATGCGCCTTTCTCAGCGCGCAGGTCCTTGAGTAGATTGAGAATCACGGCCTGCACCGAGACATCCAGCGAGGAGGTTGGCTCGTCGGCTACCACCAGGGCTGGATTGCTGGCGAAGGCACGCGCGATGGCGACACGCTGCTTCTCGCCGCCGCTGAGTTCTTCGGGATAACGGTTCGCGTAGTCAGGTGTCAGGCGCAGGGCAGCCAGCAGATCGACCACACGCTGCTGGATCTCAGCCTCGGCGAGTTTCGGCTCAACCAGCAGACGCAGCGGACGGCTCAGGGCCTGCCCGACGCTCTGGTACGGGTTGAGCGCTTCGCCGGCGTTCTGGAAGACCATTTGCAGATTGCGCAGTGCGTCCATGTCCCGCTCGCGCAGACTGGCGCTTAGCGGAACTTCGCAGAGTTCCAGCGTGCCGCTGTCGGCTTCGACCAGGGCGACAATACAGCGGGCCAGGGTCGTCTTGCCACTGCCACTTTCGCCGACAAGACCAAAGGTCGAGCGCTCCTGAATGGTGATGGACAGGTCATCAACGGCGCGCACCGGCTGCGCGTCACGGCGCATCAGACGGTCGAACAGGCTGCGCTCGCTGAAGCTTTTGTTGAGGTTCTGCGCGTTCAGGACCTCGGCTTTCAGTGCCGGGGCCGGGGCGGACTCACCTTGAGGCGCAATGTGCAGGCTGAGTTCTCCGCTGGCGATCTCGTGCCAGCGATGGCAGCGGACCTTGCGCGCGTCTCCGGCAGATTCCAGGGGCGGCTTCTGCTGGCGGCAAATCTCCAGCGCGACCGGGCAGCGCGGCGCGAAGACACAGGCCGGGGGACGTTGCCCCAGGACCGGGGCGACGCCTTCAATGGTGAAGAGGCGACTTTCCTGACCGGCAGCGCGGCTGGGCAGGCTGGCAAGCAGCCCGGCGGTGTAAGGGTGCAGCGGTTGGGCGAAGAGATCAGTCACCGGGGCGCTTTCCATAATTTCGCCTGAATAAAGAACCGTCGCCCGTTCGCATAACTGAGCGACCGTACCGAGATCATGTGAGACGTAGAGGGCGGCGGCCTGATTATCGCGGATGAGATCGCGGAAGAGGTCGAGAATGACGGCCTGGGTAGTCACGTCCAGCGCGGTCGTCGGCTCGTCCAGGACCAATAGACGCGGCTGCGTGCAGAGTGCCATTGCAATTGTCACACGCTGCTGCATTCCGCCGCTGAGCTGGTGCGGGTAATTGCGGGCGACGGCTTCAGGATCAGCAATCCTGACCTGCCGCAGCATCTCGACGGCACGTGTCCAGGCGTCCCGGTGCGAGAGGCCCTGATGCAGCACGGCGATCTCGGCGATCTGATCGCCCACCTTGTAGGCCGGGTTGAGCGCGGCCAGTGAGTCCTGGGGTACGAGGTTGAGATCGCGGCCCCAGATCTGGCGCATCTGCTCCAATGGTTTGCCGAGCAGGTCCTCGCCATCCAGCAGCACATGACCGGCGCTGATCCGTGCATTGGCGGCCAGATAATTCATCAGGGCCAGGGCCAGCGTGCTTTTGCCGCTGCCACTTTCGCCTACGAGACCGTGAATCTCACGCGGCTGGATGCTCAGGCTCACGTCGTCGATGGCCGTCAGCCAGCGCTTATTGAGGCGGTAGTCGATATTGATCTGCTGGGCTTCGATGACGGCGGGCATCAGACCTGGCCCTCGTAGCGCAGAATCCGGCGCAGACCATCGGCAGCGAGATTGACGCTGACGACCAGCAGGGCGATGCTCCCAGCAGGGAACCACAGCGTCCAGGGGGCGCGCTGGAAAATCGGTTGGGCGTCTTTGACCATACGACCCCAATCCGGCGAGGGGGGCTGAACGCCGAAGCCCAGAAAGCCGAGCGAGGCGGTCAGGAAGATGGCGTAAGAGAAGCGCAGGGCCGCCTCAACCGTCAGGGCGGGCAGCACACCGGGCAGAATCTCGCGGCTGAGGATGTAGAGCGTCGATTCACCGCGCAGTTTGGCCGCTTCAACGTATGACAGATCGCGCAGGCCAAGTGTGGCGCTGCGGATCACACGGGTCACGATGGGCAGATAGAGCAGGACGATCACCAGGACGATGCCGCCGGGCGAAGTGCCGAGCGTGCCCAGCATGACCAGCGCCAGCACCAGCGCCGGGATCGCCAGCAGGCTGTCGAGCGCGCGTGAGACGATCTCGTCCAGCCAGCCACCTGCGTAGCCCAGCGTGAGGCCAAGCGCGGTGCCAAACAGGACGGCGAGAGCGCTGGCAATGCCGGGAATGATGAGAATATCTTGCGCACCCCAGAGGATGCGGCTGTAGACATCACGGCCCAGTTCGTCGGTGCCGAAGAAATACTGGCCGGAAGGCGGCATGAACTTCTCAGATGCACCGCTTTCGCTGCGTTGAATCTCGTCGAAGGGGTAGGGCGCGAGGGCAGGACCGAGAAAAGCGACGAGCACAAACATCAGGACGATCAGGCTGGCAATGAGGGTCAGCGGCCTGCGCAGAACTTGGCCGACGATGCTGCTGCGCCAGCGAGAAGGTGAATCCCGCAGCGCGGAACTCACCTCCGGTTGCGATAGCTGCTCCATTGACGCCTAGCTGACGCTGACGCTGCGGAAATCAGTCCGTCCAGGGAAGGGATTCACCGTCAGATCCTGGACCCGATTGTTCGCTGCGCTGAACAGCGGCAGGAAGAAGGGAATGATGATCGGGCCTTGATCGGCGAAGATCTCGGCGATCTGGTGATAGATTTCCTTGCGCTGGTTCACATCTACCGTTTGACTGGCTTCGGCCACCAGCGCGTCGATGTCCGCGTTCGACCAGTGCGATTCGTTGTAGACGCCGTCCGTCACGTAGGCCTGCTGAAGCAGCGACTGCGGGATCGCACGGTGCCCCCAGCCGGTGATGCCGAGGTCCACTTCCAGCCATTCATTGGTCTCGCCGCTGTAGTAGATGGCTTCCGGGCGGACCATGATGTCCACGTCGATGCAGCCTTCTTGCCACTGCTGCTGCAAGATTTGGGCTAACTGCGCGTAGTTGAAGGAATCGACGGCATAGAGTGTCGCGCTGAGCCGATCCTGGCCGGTTGCTTCTTTGATGAGTGTGCAGGCCTGCGCAGGATCGTGGGCCGGGGCGGGCATATCGGCAGCGTAGTAATCGGCGTAGAAGGGGCCAATCGGGTTATCCTGGCCGACGGCACCCAGGCCATCCAACAGGTCCTGGTTGATCTGCTCACGGTCAGTCGCCAGCTTGAAGGCCTGACGGATGCGCACATCTTCGCCCAGGTGGCCCGCGTCAGCGCGCAGCCGCACGACCGGGTGAATATTGGAGGGCGTATGGACGAGGCTGACGGTATCCGACGAATCGAACTGGAACAACTGGTCCAGCGGAATGCGGAAGATCACGTCGATCTCACCGTTCAGCACGGCGTTGATCTGCGCGGTCGTGTCGTCAAAATAATCGAATTCGAGTGTGTCCAGCTTCGGCTCGCCGTCGATCCAGTAGTTTTCATTCTTCGTCAGTGTGACCGATTGACCGGGCTTGAAATCGGTGATGACAAAAGGACCGGTCCCGTTGAAATTGGCGAACATGCTGTCGCCCTCGCCCAACTGGTTGGGGTTCTCGGTGCCGTCTTTGATGATGAAGCCCAGGTTATCGCTGATGCCGTAGAGGAAATCGGCGCGAATCTCCGGCAGGGTGAAGACGACGGTCTGGTCATCGGCGGCGGTCACTTCAAAATCGGTGCCCATCAGAGCGGTCGGCGGCGATTGAAGCTCTTTGATGCGGTTGAAGCTGTAGACAACGTCGGCGGCGGTCAGCGGCGAGCCATCGTGGAAGGTCACGCCATCGACCAGATGAAATGTATAGGTCAGGCCGTCGTCGCTGATCTCCCAGGAGCTGGCGAGGTTTGGCGCGAGGCTGCCATCCGGCAGGGTTTCGATGAGGTAGTCGTAAATCGAGCGATTGAGCAGCACGGCTGAATCTGTGCTGGCCGTATGGGGATCGAGGTCATCGGGGGCATTGATGCCAACGCGAAGGCTGTTATCCTGGGCGCTGGCAGGTGCCGCCATGCCAACGATCAGCAAGGAGAGCATTACGATAAAAACTGCGAAACGCCGTAGTCTGCCGTACATTGTTCCTCCTGAAAATGTATGGGTAAAAGCGATACGTACGTCTACATGATCTGGCCGCAGCATCATGCGGAAGCACTACCTGGACTGAGTATCGCGTCTACATCTTACAATTGAATGAACGTCCTTTGTAGACCAAATGTGCGCAATTTTCGAAACAGACCCCCCCAAGCATTGGGTGTTTTTGTTCATCACAAATAGTGAATCATGCTATATTAGCCAGATGTCATTCGCCTGGCGCACCGCCACTGGAGAAGAAAGCATATGTTTTTAAGGGGATACATCGGGGCTGAAGAGCGCCGCGAGGCAGATCGCAAGCTGCCCCGGTTGTTGGTCGAAGGGCTGCTGCTAGGGGGAACAGGGCTGGGGGTACTGGCGCTGATCTTCGAGATTGCTGCTGACGCCTTCAGCGTTGCCGCGTATCAGACTCTGCTGGCAATTGAAGGTGCGCAGGGGCATCACGAGATCGCTATGCTGGCCTTTCTGGTGCTGTCGGTAATGCTCCTGTTCGGCATTGTCCCCGCATATAAGGCCGGTGCTTATCTGCGCCCCAACGCCGGAGGCAGTGGGCCGATGGTGGAAGCGATTGGGCCGCCGCGAATCCGCTTTCTGTCCTGGGCCGGGACGAGCCTCTTTTTCATCGACGCCGTGCTGACCATCATCATCAGTTCGATTTCCGCCTCCGATGTCACCCTGCTGATTCTGCCTGAACTGGCCCCCTGGCGTATTTTCCTGGCAGAGTTTTATGCCTTCTTCATCATGGCGGTGCTGGTCGCCGTTGGTCCGAAGAAAGCCGTGCCGCTGTTTCTCGTGGGTGGCGGGGCCTTCACCATCTTCACCGTCTTCGCGCTGTCCTACGTGGGCCTGGAAGCGGCAACAATGCCGGAACTGTCATCTTTCGTGCCCGATATTGTCGGCCAGTTGGAAGACAGCGGGGTGGTGACGCATGTGGTGCGGGTGACTGAAGACGTCTCGGCGCTGTCCTCCGCCGTGTTCTTCCAGTTGTTCCTGCGCTCGATGAGCAGCGCCATGCTTGGTTTTTCCGGTTATGAAGTGATCCCGGCCAGTGGCAAGCACGCGGCGCGGCCCAAATGGAAAGTCATCAATACGGCGCTGGTGCTGGCCGCCGTTTTCCTGATTGGCACCGGTATTATGCAGTTGTTCGCCGCCACGACCTGGCGCATCCCGGCGACGGAGGGCTACAGCACCCTGCTGATCCAGTATGAACTGGTCTTCGGCACCGGCACGGCCATGCTGACCATTGCCGGTGTGCTCCTGGCGATTATTCTGCTGCTGGCGCAGGGAGGCGGCTATGTCGGTGGTGCGGCAGTTGCGGCGAATGCGGCGCGGCTGGGCCGTTTGCCCCGGCCTTTCGAGGACGACCGCATTGGTATCATGGTCATCTGGCTGATTGCGGCAGTGCTGATCCCGGTGATTCGCACAGTGACGGCGGTCGAAGCCTATTATGCCTTTGGCTTCGTCAGCGCCTTTGTGATTACCAGCACGACCGTGTTTTTCGTGCGTAAGGAAGCGCTGCGTAATCGCGGCATTGAGCCGGGGTCGGCTGAGGCGAAGTCGCTGCGATTTGCCGGGCTGCGCGGCATGATCGCCAGCTATCTGATGGCGATTATTCTGGTTACGCAAAAGACGGATGCTCTGATCCCGATTGCCATCGCCGCCGGACTGATTACCCTGTTCCAGGTTTTCATCTACTGGGGTGGGTTCCGCACGCTGATTCCAGTTTCGGATGAGGATATCGAACTGTCCAAGCGGCCCGGCAGACAGCGTATCTACCGCAGCGGCCAGGATCGCTCGCACGATGAGGCACGCCAGCACGGGCTGGCCGAGGTCGTGGAACACCTGATTGATTCCGGTGCGTTGGTGAAGTTTAACGTCGAGCCGGATCGCATCCGCCGCCTGATCAGCTATACCTATGACATCCTGCCTGTGACCTGGCTGGAGACGGAGGAAGCGCATCATCACGGTGAGCATTTCGAGGAACCCAGCGAAAAACTGGAAGCGGCCTACTGGGCGGCTTATCAGCGGCGGGAAGAGGTGATGGACACCATTGAGCATTATTCTCACTACGGCATTTTCACCTTCATCGACAAGTACAGTCACAACTGGGTTGGGCTGGGGCGGAACGAGCGCGATGTGCAGCGAGAGATGATTCGCGCTCTATTCCCGCTCACCCCGCTCGACGAGGTCTGGGAAGAATTCGAGAGCTTTGACTGGTCGAAGCAGCCGGAGGACATCTGGCAGTTTGCCCGTCAGCGCTATGTCTGGGCGAAGGAACAATGGCCGAACATCAGCGGGCGCATCACGACGCTGTGGACACTGGAAGATCTCGGCCTGTTGAAGGATGCGGATCCGCAGGTGATTGAGCGGATACTCACGCCGCGTCCGCTGCCGGAACGTCTGGACCGGCAGTTCCGGCATTTTGAGCAGCAGGTGATTGAGGAACTACAGTCAACGAAGACCGTCGATGACGAGGAATAAGCTTAAGCGCCAGCGGTAACGACGGGTTCTTCGGTTTCGTTCGGGATGGTCGGCAGCGTCAGGAAGAAGGTGGTGCCCTCACCCAGGCGGCTCTCAAGGCCGATCTGCCCGTGATGCGCTTCGACCAGGCTCTTGACGATTGCCAGCCCCAGGCCGGTGCCTTCGATGCTGTCCGTTTCAGGGCGGCGCACGCGATAGAAACGCTCGAAGATGTGCGCCTGATCTTCCGGGCTGATGCCCATGCCGTTATCCACAATGAGAATGCGCACGGCGCTGTCGCGATTTTCGGCTACGATCTGCACCTTGCCTTCGGGCGGCGTGTATTTGACGGCATTGCTGATAAGGTTGAGCAGAATCTGCTGTAAACGCGAGCGATCCGCCCGCAGCAGGGGGAGATCGTCTGGAATGCGGGTTTTGACGGTCAAGTCTTTGCTCATAATCATTGGCTGAAGCGAATCAATGCACTCGCCGACCAGTTCTTCGACCTCGACCGGATTGAGGTTTAGTTGAATGCCGGTTTCGATCTTCGCCAGGTCCAGCAGATCGTCGATCAACTGCCGCATATTCTGAATAGACTTGCGGACCATCTCGATGAAGCTGATCCCGCTTTCGTCCATCTTTTTGTGCATCAGCAGCAGTTCGGTGTAGCCGTTCATGACCGCCAGCGGCTGCTTGAGGTCGTGCGAGACGGTGGCGATCAGTTCGCTCTTGAGCTGGTCCATCTCTTTGAAGGGGGTGATGTCGTGCATGACGACGATCCTACCGACGTTCTCGTGGCGGGTCAGGTTCATGTGAAAGACGCGCCCATTGGGCATTTCCACCTCTTCAATGACCGGGTCATTGCTGGCCTGCGCCCGACGGAAGGAATCCAGAAAGTTCGTTTCTGCGAAGGCCTCTTGCACCTTGTGCCCAACGTAGGATTCAGTGGGATAGAGCCGCAGCGCGTTGTAGGCCGCCGGGTTAATCAGGATGATCCGGTCATCCGGGCCGACGACGATCACGATGTCCGCCGTGTTGTTGAGAATGGCGGAGAGTTTTTCGCGTTCGCGCGCGGTGGCATCGAAGAGGCGGGCATTATCAATGGCGACCCCGGCCCGCGCGGCCAGTTTTTCGACAAAGTCCTGATGTTCGTCGGTAAAGCCGTTGATCTTCTTGCTTTCGACGCTGATAACGGCGATCACGCGGTCCTCGCGTGTGACCGGCACGGATAGCTGCGAGTGGGTCAGGCTGGCCCCGCGAATGAAGTCCTTGTCGAGCGAGACATCTGGCACGATCTCGGTATAGGCCGAGCGGGCGACCCGCTGGGCAATTCCGCCGCGCTGCGCTCGAATCAGGGCGATCTGCTCCGGCGGGATGTCGTAGCCGTAAGTCGCCATAATGCGGAATTCGTCGGTGTCCTGTTCGTAGAGACCAATCGAGGCAGCGTGAGCATTGGTGAAGCGCAGCGCCCAATCGAGCGTCATTTGAAAGACGTGCTGCGGCTCAATCGTATCGTTGAGTTCACGGTCGATCTGGCGCAGGATAGTCAGTTCGCGCATGTGCGTTTCGGCCTGGAAGATCGTGCGGCTGTAGAGCCGTCCGTTTTCGATGAGCACTGCCGCTGCCCTGGCAATGGTATGCAGGTGGGTCAAGGCCGCGTCCGTAAAGGCCAGTTCCTGGCTATCCACGATGATGACGCCGACCAGCCGGTTGCCGTGCAGGATCGGCTGACCATAACGTTGGACGACCGGCACTTCCGCCATCAGCCAGGCCAGCGACATGTCGCCCGGATCAGAATCTGCCGTCAGCGTCTGCGGGCTGCCCGCCAGCCAACTGCCCACGACTGAGGTAGCGCTGGCGTTGTACAGCGTAACGCTCAGGCCCTCAAGTTGTTTCTGAATGTCCGCGTTTTCCAGCGCCGGGCTGATCGCGCCAAAGTTCAGATGTACATTTTCGTCATCCGCAACCAGGACAATGGCCCGGTCACAGGGCAGGGCCGTCACGATATGCTCGACCAGACGGCTCAACATGGTCTTCGAATGCAAGACGGTGCCCAGCGACAGGATGATGTCTTGAAAAATGACTGCCTGGTTCGCGTCGGCTTGGTGTTCAGTGTTCGAAATCATTCATGATGAAAAAACCAGACTATTTACCCATACTTACTTTATTATACCCACCTAACGGCTGGTTAAAAACGCCGGAAGGGACTTGATTTGGTAAAAAACCGGGATTAAGCCCGCAAAAAACGGCAAAACCTTCGGCGAGAATATCGTTTGCTCTTAAGGCCCAGGCTCACTATAATGCCTTATACTAAGAAATGGGCGACCTGGAGTCGAGCGTATGGATTTCGGTGATGTTTCATCCAAGTTGAAGAAAGCCAGAGAAGCGCAGGATTCAACGCACGCGCCAGCGAAGGCACTGGATATGGCGGAATCGTATCGCCTGCGTGCCAAAATGCTGGGTGTTCTGGTCCGCGACGCACGGCTCAGCGCGAATCGCAGCATGGATGATTGTGCCCGGCATCTGCGGGTGCCGGTCGAGCAGGTGGAAGCCTGGGAGTTTGGCGATGAGACGCCCAGCCTGCCCCAGGTTGAACTGCTGGCGACGTATCTCGGTGTGTCGATCTCACACTTCTGGGGTACAGAGATTCTGAGTGGTGACGGTGAGCATCAGACTGATGTACAGCAGGAGTATCTGGCGCTGCGGGATCGCATGGTCGGCGCACTGCTGCGGCAGGCACGGGCAGACCAGGACATGAGCCTGGAAGACCTCAGCCAGGCCAGCAATATCCCGGTCGAGCAGCTTGAACGCTACGAATTGGGCGAAGACTCAATGCCGATGCACGAACTGACGGTGCTGGCGAGCCAGGTGCAGCGTAACATGAGCTATTTCCTGGAAAGCAGCAGTTATATTGGCAGACTGCTGGCGGCGCGGCAGGATTGGGCGGAGTTCACTGATTTGCCCGAAGACGTGCGCCAGTTTGTTTCTCGCCCGCTAAATCGCGGTTTCATCGAAATCGCCATGATGTTGAGCCAGATGCCCACCGACAAGCTGCGGCTGGTGGGTGAAAGTATGCTTGAGATAACGATGTAGAGTCGGAGAAAGGTCGAAGCGCGTGAGTCAAGCAGAAGAATACCAGGCAGAAGGGGTACGGCTTTTCCAGGAACGGGAGTACGATGACGCGGCCCGGATTTTCCGGCAGGCGCTGGAAGCCTATGAGGCCGAGAACGATGCGGATATGGTGGCCGAAATGCAGGTGAACCTGGGCCTGGTCCATCGCGCGCTGGGCGAAAATCAACAGGCGCTGGACATCATGCAGGAAGCGCTGCACAACTTCCAGTCGAAAGACGATCAGCGCCGGAGCGCAATGGTGCTGGGCAACATGGGCGGGGTCTACGTCGTGCTGGGCGATAAAGAGCAGGCTTACAACTGCTACCGGCAGGCGGCGGACATCTTCGAGGACATTGGCGAGAAACAGCTTTATGGCGAGACTTTAATCGCCATGGGCGATTTGCAGGTGCGCGACGGCAACGTGCTGCGCGGCGCGGCGACCTACGAGGTCGGTCTGGAAAACCTGGACGAGCTTTCCACCAGCCAGAAAGTGATTAAAGGGCTGCTCGGCTTCCGCAACAAGCTGGTGGGTGGCGGCCAGTAGAATTAATGGTATAGTTGGGCGTCTGGTTCACGTAGTCGAGGTGATCCGCCCGACACATGGGGATACTGCTACGGAAATTAAGCCACCGGCGGGCGGGCCTGCTGGTGGTTCTTTTTGTGGGCCTGTGCAGTGTGTACATGCTCAGCTTCAGCGCCCGAATCGAAAGCACCGACACCCTCTTTCTATTTGACGCTACCGGTAGTCTGCTGCGTTTTGGCGATACACGCCTGGATGTGAGCGCCGGAGTCCGCCCGGCTCCTATTGGTTCGCCTTCTGGCAGCGACCTTTACCCCCTGCCCGATGTTGAAGCCGAACTGATGCAGAGCATTCTGGCGGTGCCGCTCTACGAGCTGGCGAACCTGCTGCCCGGTTTCGGCCTGGCCCACAGCGTTTACCTGTTCAATGTTCTGGTGAGCGCTGCCGCAGGGGGACTGATTTTCCTCTATGCGCTGGCGCTGGATTACGATATGCGGGTGGGGGTGCTGGGAGCGCTGCTGTTCGGCCTGGGCACGATTATCTGGCCCTACAGCAAGACCTTCTTTCAGGAGCCGTTGGTGCTGCTCTGGCTGCTGCTGGCGGCGCTCTGCCTGGAAAAATGGCGGCGGCGGGGCTATCGTGCGGGGTGGTGGCTGCTGCTGGCGCTGGTGGCCGGGGTTGGCGCGGTGATGAGCAAGACGACGGCGATTGTCGCGCTGCCGGGTCTGCTGCTGGTCGCTGCGCCCGCATTGAACGCTCGCCTGGGCCGCCGGGGCCTGGCGCTGCGCTTGGGCCTGGCGCTGCTGGTGATCGCCATCGCCACTGCGCTGGTGATCGTGGTCAGCGAGCCGCTGGGATTCCGCAGTTACCTCGAACTGCTGCCGCGCGCGTTTACCCATACCAACCGCTTCATCCCGATTGCATTGCAGGGCTATCTGCTGAGCATTGGCGGCAGTGTGTGGGGCACCTCACCGGTGATCCTGCTGGCGCTGCCGGGCGGCTGGCTGCTGGCGCGGCGCGGCCATTGGCGCTATCTGCTGGTGTTCCTGGTCATGGTGCTGAGCTTCGCGCTGGTCTTCGCCTTTGGACGCGGATCCAACTGGTTTGGCGGGCTGTCCTGGCCGCCGCGCTTCCTGATTCCGGTGGTGCCTTTCGGCATTCTGGCGGCGTTCCCGGTGCTGGCGCGTGTGACCCGGCGTCCGGTCCCGGCTGGTTGGCTGCTGCTGGTGGTGGGCTTGTTCGTCTACGGCGTCTGGATTCAGTTGAGCGCGGTCAGCCTGGATTGGACGGCCTACGGCAAGGCGCTGCCGCCGGAAGCGGGGGGCTTCGGCGATTGGGGCGGCGGCCTGAACCTGGTGGCCTATCTGCGCTGGGTGGTGATCCCTGGCCTGTGGGCGACGACACCGCTCGATACGGCCTGGACCCGGATCGGCGTGCCGGGTTTCCTGGCGCTGTTCGGTCTGCTGGCGGCGGCGTCAGCGTATCTGCTGCGGCGGCTGCTGAACCCGGCGCGTGACCTGCGGGTGGGTTGGATCGCAGCGCTGGTGCTGGGCCTGCTGCTGAGTGTGGGCCTGGGGCTGCGGGCTATCTACCGGGACCCGGCCTTCATGGGCGATAACGAGGCGCTGAACCAGATGCTGCCGGTGATCGAAAGCGAAGCCCAGCCCGGCGATGTCCTGCTGCTGAGCGACCTGAGCTACGAACGATTCTTCGCCAATTACGCCAAGTTCAACGCCCCGCGCGTGGTGAGCCAACCCTTCCAACCCGGCGAGCAGCCCAGCCCGGAACAGCCGCCGCAGGTGGTATCGGATAATCCTGACGTGCTGGTACATCCCTCTACCGGGCCGCTCATTTTCGCCCTGGCTGAGCAGCGGGAGCGGTTGTGGCTGCTTTCGAGCAGCGGGCCGTTCACACCCTGGACAGTGCGCCCGGTCGAGCGGTTTATGGCGGCGCATTTCTACCCGATCCGCGAGATTCAGACGGATCCGCACGTGCGCTTGATCGAATACAGCACCACGCAAGCGCCGGATCTGTTCGCCTTTCGCGGGCCGCAGTACAGCAGTGATCTCGGCTTCGGACCGTCGCTGCGACTGCCGGGCTATGACCTGCCGGGTGGGCCGGATTACGCGCCGGGTGATGTGCTGGCGCTGTCACTGTACTGGCTGACCGACGCGCCGCTGGAGGCAGATTACACGGTCGCGTGGTTCCTGCGCACGGCGGATGGGGCACCGGTGGTGCAGGGTTGGGATACTGCACCGCAGGGAGGATTCGCGCGGACCAGCGGCTGGCAGGTCAACGTGCCAGTCTGGGATAACCGTGCGCTGCGGCTGCCTGCGGACCTGGAGCCGGGTGATTATCGCTTGTGGGTGGTGGTCTACCAGATCGACCTGGATGGCAACCTGCACGACCTGCCGGTCAGCGGGCAGGAGACCGTCGAAGACACTATTGGTGTGCTGCCGACGGTCATTCACGTGGGGCCGACTTGATGCGTGCGCTGCCGCGAAGTCTGTGGCTGCTGCTGGGCGGCTGCCTGCTGCTGGCGCTGGTCCTCTTTTTTGATCTCATTCCTTTTCTGCGCGGCGGATTCGGCTGGCAGTGGGGCTATGAGGCTGCGCCGCTGCTGCGCGTGCTGCCTGCTGCGCTCGCTATTCTGGTCTACTGCCTGGGCCTGGTCTGGCTGCTGCGCTGGGAGCGAGCCTGGCCGCTGCTGGCCTGGAGCCTGGGCGGCGTGGTGCTGCTGACATTGGCGGCGCTGGCGGTGCGCAGCGATAACGTGATCTACGAACTCTTTGTCCGCACCGCCTCTGGATTGGTGACGGGACCGCATCTGGCCGGGGCGGAGATCGACTGGTCCAACTGGCTCAACTGGCCGCAGACGATGGCGGCTTTTGAGGGTCGCAGCGTGCATGTGGTGCAGTCGGGGCCGGGGCTGCCGCTGTGGTATGCCGGTCTCGACCACCTGCTGGACGGGCTTCCGGCGCTGAGCGATCCACTGCAACGGGCGCTGCTGCCTTACCAGTGCCAGAATTACGCGCTGCTGGCCTACAGTCCCGGTGAGTGGGCCTCAGCCTGGTTTGGGATGCTAATGCCGTTGTGGGCCGGGCTGGCGGTGTTCCCCTTATACTCCATTACTCGGCGCTTGAGCGGCGATTCGACAGCCCGCTATGCTGTGGGCTGGTGGCCGCTGGTTCCGGCGCTGCTGGTCTTTACGCCGACCTGGAACACAGTGTTTCCGCTGCTGGCGCTGCTGATCTTCTGGCTGCTGCTGCGCGGCCTGG
The DNA here is from genome assembly GCA_963772595.1 of uncultured Chloroflexia bacterium. Lineage (GTDB taxonomy): Bacteria > Chloroflexota > Anaerolineae > Aggregatilineales > Phototrophicaceae > CAVYXZ01. The sequence continues at coordinate 80,745 of CAVYXZ010000013.1, forward strand.
ACGGGAGTCCGGCATGGCTGCTGACCTCCGGCCTGCTGTGCGGGCTGCTGCTGTTTGCCAATTACGCGCCGGTTCCCCTGCTGGGCCTGCTAGGCTCCTACACACTGCTGCATTTTCGGGCCGCGCCACGCCGGGCAGTCATCGCCGGAGTCTGGTTCGGGCTGGGGCTAGTGCTGCCCTGGGGAATCTACTGGATGGCGAGCGGGCTGAGTCCGGTAGATCTGCTCAGCTTCGCGCTGGCAGGCCATCTCGACCTGGCACGGGCCTATCTGCCCTGGTTGTGGCTGCACTTCTGGGAATGGGCACTGCTGACCGGCATCCCGCTGATCGTGCTGTGGCTGTGGCTGAGCATCCGGCGCAGGCTGGCGACCCCGGCCTCGACCCTGGGGCTGGCGCTGGCGCTCACGATGCTGATTCTGATCCTGAGCGGGACGGCGCGCGGCGAGACCGGGCGCGTGTGGTTATTTTTCGCCCCCTTCGTGCTCATCAGCGCGGCAGCTGGGCTGGACAGTCTGGGCCGGTCTGCGGCGGGCTGGCGATTGGTGACGCTGGGGCAGGCGGCGCTGCTGCTGGTGCTGCTGGCGACCTGGAATTTCATCGAGGCGGGCGATATGCAGCCCCCGCCGGAACCACCGGGCGCGGTCATGGCGGGCCAGAGCGCGGATGCCGATTTCGCAGGATTGTTCCGGTTGACTGGTTGGGATGCGGAGACCGAGAGCGATGCGATTGTGCTGCGGCTCAACTGGGACGCCGAAGTGCAGATGACGAAGTCCTACTGGTTCGCCGCGCTGCTGGTGGCCCCGGATGGCAGTACACCGGAAGATGCAGTCGTCTGGCAGCCGCTGGAGACACGCTATCCGACCACCTGCTGGCGACCCGGTCAGACGGTGGGCGATACGATCCGGCTGCCGCTGCCCGACCATGCCCAGACGGGCGACTGGTGGCTGAGCCTGAGCGCCTTTGCCGACGAGTCACGGCCTGAAGCGCACCTGCCGGTGACACTGGCAGACGGTACCCAGGATACGCAGCTTGGGTTGGGGCCGGTGCCTCAGTCGTCGCCATAAAGCTGGCGATAGCGCCTCGGCTGACGGTCGGCGTAGACGACAGCACGGCGTTCGTCGGCGCTCATCAGCGGATCGTGCAGGATAGCAGCCTTATACTCCACGCTTTCCCAGGCCATCCACAGGCCTAATATCAGCACCAGGCCTGCCGCTGGGATCATCAGGCGCTGCTGTCGCTTTGCCGGAATCCGTGCCCAGACCTGCGCCACTTCGATCCCGGCCAGGACGCAGCACAGCGGCAGAAACAGCAGCAGGAAGCGCGGGTCGTAGCTGGCAAAGAGCCACCAGGCGGCGAAGAAGGGCAGCGTCCACAGCAGCAGCAGGACCCGGTCTGGCGCATTGAAGCGGCGGCGAATCAGGGTGACGGTTGCCGCAATCACACTGAGGAAGATCACAGAATCCGCTGAGAGCGTAATCCTGCGGGTGATTGAGCAGAACCAGCAGGCTGCTCAGCGTGTGCTGCGACTGATCGGTCCAGGCGGTCGGCGGGAGAATCAGTCCGGCTTCGATCAGATTGCGTAGATACCAGGGCGCGGCGATCAAGGCACAGGTGCCCAAGGCCAGGAAGATCAGCTTCCAGTTCAGACGAATCCACAACAACCAGAGTGCCAGAAAGAGCACCCCCAGCAGGGCGGCGTTCTTGGTCCAGGCTGCCAGGCCCATCATAGCCCCGGCCAGCAGGGCATCACGCCAGTGACGACTTGTCCGCAGACGTGCGGCGAAGACTGCCGCCAGCGCATAGAAGAAGGCCATCGGCAGATCGACGTAGCCCGACGAGGCCCAGCTCACGAAGGCCGGTGTCAGCAGGAGCAGCAGCACGGCCAGCCAGCCAGCCAGACGGCTGTACATCTGTTTGCCCAGGACGTAGATCGCGCCCAGACAGCCCAGGCTCAGCAGGGCCGGGAAGAGCCGGGCCAGATATTCGTTGAACCAGCCGGAGGCCAGATAGGCATAGCTGTAGTTGAGTGACATGAAGGGCGGGTAAGCTTCGTAGACAGTGAGATCGCCGGCCAGCGGTGCAATTGTGCGCTGCTCGGCCATGTATTCGGCAAAGTGGGCGTAGATGCCGACGGCATCGGCGCGGCTGAAGGGCCAGTAGAGGCTGTTGAACAGGATGCCCGCACAGATAATCGCCAGCAGCAGGCCAGCCAGACGTTCAAACCGGGATTGGGGTGGATGAAACGCAGGCCAGCGCGGACGCCGGAACCACCAGCCGGGCAGCATCAGCGCCAGATAAGGCACAGTGATTCCCAGCAGGGACAGTCGGATGCCCAGCAGCGCCTCCCAGAACATGATGAGCGTCAGCGCGCCGGTGCTGAGCGCCAGGGTCAGCAGCAAGGGCAGCCAGAACTCCGAACTCGTCGGCATCGCGGCGTGCCAGCAGCGCGCAAGCCCAGGGATAGGGCGCGGTGATGACGATGAGGATCAAGAAGCAGGCCAGGAGGTCGCGCATCGGGAAATCTTCTGCATGAAACGGCGCTGGCATTATAGCATGTGCTGAGCGGCTGATATATTATTGAGAAAAGGAGGCTTACAATGGAACAACGAGCTTTTGGACGGACCGGCCACATGAGCAGTGTGGCGATTTACGGCGGCGCGGCTTTTCATGCGCGGGCCGAGCAGGAAGAATCGGATCACGCGCTGGATGTCGCCGTCGAATTCGGGGTGAATCACCTGGATGTGGCGGCGAGTTATGGCCGGGGTATGGCGGAGATCCGCATGGGTCCCTGGCTGGAATCGCGGCGCGATCAGTTTTTCATCGGCAGCAAGACCGGCGAACGCGATTACGATGGGGCCTGGGTGGAGATGAATCGCTCACTGGCACTGCTGCGCACGAGCCAACTGGATCTGGAACAGATCCATGGGGTGACGACCTTTGACGAACTCGACAAGGCCACAGCCAATGGAGGGGCACTGGATGCGCTGAAAGAAGGGCGCAAACGCGGTATGATTAAACATATCGGCATCACCGGGCACGGCTGGGAAGTCCCCGCGATCCATATTGAGGCGCTGAATCGCTTCGATTTCGACAGCGTGCTCTTCCCGATCAACCCGCGCATGTATGCTAATGCGGAATACCGGGAGCGCGCGGAGAAGCTGCTGGCGATTTGCCGTGAGCGCAAGGTGGCAGTGATGGCGATCAAGTCGGTGGCGAAAGGCCCCTGGGCGGATCGCGCACAGGCGACCTTCAACACCTGGTACGAACCCTTCACCGTTGAGGACCGTATCCAGGAAGGCGTCAATTTCGCGCTTTCGCAGCCGGGTGTCTGTGGGATTCCGATTGCGGGCGATATGAGCTTGCAGCCGAAGATTCTGGCAGCGGCGGCCAAATTCCGGCCATTGAGCGCCACGGAGCAGGAAGCGCTAATCGAGAAATGGGGTACCTTAGAGCCAATCTTCGCCTGATCCCTACGGGACTGAGTTGGCATCATGAGGCCGCGTCGGTGTCACAGCCGGCGGTGCGGCCCTGGCTGCTCGGTCTCGCGCTGATCTATCTCAGTATGCTGGTACTGGTTGTCGGCATGGCTGCCATGCATATTCATGCCGATGAGCAGTTGGTCTTTGACTGGACCCGCAAGGATCTGGGCTACGTGGTGACGTATCTGGCTCAGCAGGACGTTCACCCGCCGCTGTGGTTTTCGTCTTTCTGGCTGTGGCGGCAGTTCGTTGGTGACAGCGAGTTTGCAGGCCGCTTACTCTCGGTATTCTTCAGCCTGATTACGCTGTCGCTGGTCTATCAGGTCGGCAGGCGCTGGCTGGGTGCGCCGCGTTACGGTCTCTTTGCGGTTGCGCTGCTGGGGGTCAACAGCTACTTTTTCATCTACGCGCTGGAAATCCGTCCTTACGCCCTGATTATGTTGATCGGGACGGCCTCGATGTGGAGCTTTCAACGCTGGCTGACACGCCAGACCTGGCGATCCGCGCTGTTCTATGCGCTCACGCTGGGCGTGATGCTCTACGTTCACTACTTCATGTTCGTGCTGATGATTGTGCAGGCCCTGATCTTCGTGCTGCGGCGTCCGGGTCTGCGTTTGATCCGGCAGGGGCTGGGCATTGCCGCGCTGGCCGTGCTCATCTGGCTGCCCTGGCTGCCCGTTTGCCTTCTATCAGATGATGCACCTGCGGCAGTCGGACCTGGCTGGCGGGAATGCGCGCGGGCTGGTCGGCTCTGGCGCGACGACGCAGCCGACCTCGGCGGCCACTGTGCTGCATCTGGCTCAACTGGCGACTAACGGCAATCTGCTGCTGATCGGTGTGCTGCTGCTGCTTGGGACGGTGTTCCTGTGGCGCAAGGGCAATTACCGGTTGGTGCTGGCCTGGACCTTCGCGGTCCCGGCGGTGTCGCTGCTGCTGAATGTGGTGGTGGCGATTTTCCTACCGCGCTACGTCGTTTACATGGTCGAGGGCCTGGCCCTGGCTGCCGGGGCAGGCTTGGCCGTGCTGCCGGGGCGCTGGCGTGTCCCGGCGCTGGTGGTGACGCTGGGGATCAGCCTGCTGACTCTATCGTCGCAGCTTCCGGTGCGGGTGCCGCTGCGCGACCTGTATCAGGCGCTTTCGGCGGCGGCGCAGCCCGGCGACAGCATCTTCTTCGATCATGGTGGCGAGGACGATCATCTGGTGCGGGCACAGATCAGTCGTTATCTTCACGCAGACCTGAACTGGGTCACGACCCTGGACGAGGCAGAGGCGGCCCGGCGTGTCTGGTATGTCAGCGGCGAAGCCTGGTTCAGCGATTCCGTGCGGGCACGATTTGACCAGATCGAGCGGACTCATCCGCTTCAGCAGGTGATTGGTCGCTGTGATACGAGCTGGTGCTATGTCATTCAACTGTTGGAAGCGGCCCCGAACCCCGAACCACTCCAGTTTGGCGATGCGCTGGCCTTCTGGGGTGTGGATCTGGACCGGGTGGATGCGAGCGGAATCACGACCCGGCTGTGGTGGAGTGCTCAGAAGCCGCCCGGCCTGGATTACTCGATTGGCTTGCAGCTGCTCAACGCCGATGGACAGCTTGTGGCCCAGCAGGACAGCGGCATTGTGGACTTCTATTCCGGCGGTTTAATCCAGACCTCACAGTTGATGCCGGGCAAGCTGTACATTGATAAGCGGGATATTACCCTGCCGCCTGGGCTGCCGACCGGCATCTACCAGTTAAGCCTGGTTGTGTACCAATCCTGGGATAATCACCGTCTCCCCCTTCCTGATCACCGCGATTCACTTATACTGGACTCGATTTCACTGGCCGGTTGAATTGGCTTTAGTTGGGCTGGTCGAGATCGTTTACCATTAAGTTCGTTATTGCCTAATTAGCGAGATACTTTGCATGGCCGTAGAATTCGCCGCTGCCAATGCTTTTCATAGCAACCACAAAAACCCCTTTCGCTTTATCATGTCGCACGTACTGCGGCACTGGTACGTCGGAATCGCGATGGTGCTGGGAGCTGTTGGCAACGCGGTATTGGCGGCAATGATCCCCACCTTTATCGGCAAGGCTTTTGACGCGATCATTAACGACCAGGATATGCAGTACGTCCTGGTCATGTGTCTGGCTGTCGTAGGCGCTGCGGTAGGCCGCTCCGTTATCCAGTTTGTGCGTAACTTCAGTGCGCAGGTCTATGGGCAGCGCGTTGAGCGCGACGTGCGCGACGAATTGTACGCCAGCCTACTGGGTAAGAGCATGTCTTTCCACGACATGCAACCAGTGGGCGAGATTATGGCGCGCGTCACCAATGACGTGATTGAACTCAATTACATGATGGCGCAGGGTTTCAACATGCTGGTTGGCTCTTCGGCGTTTATGATTATGCCACTGTTCGCTGCACCGCTGATTGAGCCGCAGTTAGTGCTGGTGCCTGGCATCTTTTTCGTCTGCCAGATCTTTATTCAGGTCCGTTTTATCCGCACGCTGCACCCAATTGCAGAGGAAGTGCGCGCCAGCTTTGGCCGTATGAATGCGCGGTTGGCCGAATCGCTCGACGGTTTGCAGGTGGTCAAGGGGGCGGCACAGGAAGACAACGAAATCGCGTATGTTGGGCATCTGGTCAATGAATTTCGAGATCGTTTCGTCAGTCAGGGGGAGATTGAAGCGCGATACTGGTCGAACCTGCTGATGCCGCTGACACTCTTCGCCGGGCTGGTCCATGCACTCATCCTGGCGCAGCAGGGCCTGATTGATACCGGGCAAATTGTGGCTTATATGGGCACTCTGGCGTTGTTTCAGTTCCCGGTATTCGCATCGCTGTTTACGCTGCCCCGGCTGGCATTGGGTTACGCCAGCGCTGAGCGCATCCTGAATATTATCAATACCGAGACGGAACTGGATCAGAACGAGGACGGTTACGACCAGCCAATTAAAGGTGAGATTCGCTTCGAAAATGTGAGCTTTGGCTACACAGAGGACAAGCCGGTGCTGCACAATATTTCCTTTACGGCCAAGCCCGGCCAGACGGTGGCGTTGGTGGGCCAGACCGGGGCCGGAAAAACGACGATTACCAAGCTGATGAACCGCACCTATGACGTGAAATCAGGGCGGGTGTTGGTGGATGGGGTGGATGTACGCGATTGGTCGATGGCGCGGCTGCGGTCGCAGATCAGCATCATTGAACAGGATATTTTCCTGTTCAGCCGGACCCTGGCGGAGAATATCAGTTTCGGCAGGAATGACGTGGACCCGGCACTGGTTGAAGAAGCGGCGATGAAAGCCCAGGCAGATGACTTTATCCGCACTTTCAGCGATTCCTATAAGACCAAGATCGGCCAGCGCGGCGTGACCCTGAGCGGTGGGCAGCGGCAGCGGATCGCCCTGGCGCGAGCTTTTGTTATGGAGCCGCCAATCCTGATCCTTGATGACAGCACCAGCGCTATTGACAGTGCCACTGAAGACCTGATTCAGCGCGCGATCTGGTCGGCATCGCAAGGGCGGACGACGATTCTTATCACACATCGCCTGTCACAGATCCGCTGGGCAGATCACATTGTCGTGCTGCGGCAGGGCGAGGTAGTGGCGCAGGGCACGCATGAAGAACTGCTGGAAAGCTCGCCAGTTTACCAGCGCATCTTCGCTCGTTACGATGAACCCACACGTAAAGTTCGACAGTAGACAGAGGCAGCATTCATGGCGGCATTAATGCGAGGTCTGGAAGCAGACTCCTACGACCGCGAGTATACCGACATCTATCTGTTCAAACGGATTATCAGCTATTTCGCGGCATACCCGCGCCAGTTGACAGCAGTGGGTGCAGCCTTTTTCGTCCTCTCGATTCTGGGGGCTGTGCAGCCGGTGTTCATCGCTGCGACAGTGGATGCCCTGGAACAAGCAGATGACCAGCGGCTCAAGCTGGTGCTGGCTGCGATCTTTGTGGCGGCCTTTCTGCAATATTTCACGAACTGGCTGCGCCGCCTGCTGCTGACACGGGTGGTCGGCAACGTCATCGCGCAGATGCGTAAGGATGCCTTCAGCGCAGCGGTCGAGCGCGATCTGGCCTTCTACGACGAAAACAGCACCGGCAAGATCGTCAGCCGCATCACCAACGATACGCAGGATTTCGGCGACGTGATTCTGCTCAGCAGCGATATTTTCAGCCGCCTGTTCCAGGTCATCATCCTGATTATTATCATGCTGAACCAGTCCGCGCTGCTGACCGCGATTCTCCTGTTGACGACGCCGATTGTTGTCGCAGCGGCGATGGCCTTCCGCAATATGGCCCGGCGCGTGACCCGGCACGCATCGCGTCAGCTTGCCGTCGTCAACAGCATTATTCAGGAGAGCGTCTCCGGCATCGGCGTGGCGAAGAACTTCCGCAAAGAGGCGATGATCTACGACGAGTTCGTTGATGTCAACAACCGCTCCTACGCCATCAATCTGCGGCGCGGCTTCGTCATTGCACTCATCTTCCCGACGCTCACCAGCCTCAACGGCATTGCGACCGGGGTGGTCGTCTATATCGGTGCGCAGCTCGCGCTGGCGACGACCATCAGCGCGGCGACCTGGTTCCTGTTCGTGCAGGGCGTGGACCGCTTCTGGTTCCCCTTCACCAATCTGGCGGCCTTCTGGAGCCAGTTCCAGCAGGGGCTGAGCGCGACCGAGCGCACCTTCGCCCTGATCGACGCCGAGAACACAATCAAGCAGTATGATAATCAGCCGGTAGATGATTTGGACGGGCATATCGAGTTCAGGAATGTGACCTTCGAGTACGTTCCTGGCGAGCCGGTGCTGAAGGATTTCGATCTGGAGATTCAGCCCGGCGAGAGCGTGGCTTTTGTCGGCCATACCGGCGCGGGCAAGAGCAGCATCGCCAAGCTGATTACGCGCTTCTACGAATTTCAGGGCGGTCAGATCCTGGTCGATGGGCAGAGACATCCGTTCTTTCGATCTGCAAAGCTATCGCAGCCATCTGGGCATCGTGCCGCAAGCGCCGTTTCTGTTCAGCGGGACGATTATGGAGAACATTCGCTACAGCCGCCCGGAGGCGACCGACGCGGAAATCGAAGAGATCGCCTACAGCATCGGCGAAGGCGAATGGTTGGAGACGCTGCCGGAGGGCTTGCAAAGCGACGTGGGCGAGCGTGGCGCGCGGCTGAGCATGGGCCAGCGCCAGTTGGTCAGCCTGCTGCGAGTGCTGCTGCAAAAACCGGCGATTTTCATCCTCGATGAGGCGACGGCCAGCATCGACCCCTTCACCGAGACGCAAATTCAGGAAGCGCTCGACCTCATTCTGGCGCGTTCCAGTTCGATTCTGATTGCGCACCGGCTGAGCACGGTTCGCAGTACGGACCGGATCATCGTGCTGCGCGATGGCGAGATCATCGAAGAGGGCAGTCACGAATCCTTGATGGAGCAGGGTGGGCATTACGCCGAACTCTACAACACCTACTTCCGCCACCAGTCCCTGAGCTACATCGAGAACGCGAAATCTATGTTCGCCGAGTAAGATGCTGCGCGCGCTGTTTCCGCCTGCGCTAGTCCGGCTGCTGGTCGCTTTTGTGGGGCTGGCGCTGCTGTACGCTTATGCCGTGCCGGTCTTCGAATCGCCGGACGAAACCACTCACGTCGGCATGGTGCAGACTATCGCCACGACCGGCCAACTACCGGTCCAACAGGTGGGCGAGGAGACGATCTACGCTCAGGAAGGCAGCCAGCCGCCGCTGTACTACCTGATCGCGGCGCAGATTATGCGGCTCTTTGACCGCAGCGATTTCGCGCAGGCCCTGGCGAAAAACCCGCACGCGATTGTCGGCATTCCGGGCGCGGTCGGCAATAAGAACATCACCCTGCATGACCAACTCTATCCGCCCGCGCTGCACGGCACTGTGCTGGCCGTGTATGCGCTGCGCCTGTTCAGCATTGTGTTGGGCGCGGTCAGCGTGACGGCGATCTTTCACAGTGGACGGCTGCTCGCGCCGCAGCATCCGGGTGTGGCGCTGCTGGCCGCAGGGCTGACGGCTTTCAACCCGCAGTTTCTCTTTATTTCGGCCTCGGTCAACAACGATAATCTGGTCACGGCGCTGAACTGCCTGGTGCTGTGGCAGGTTCTGGTGATGCTGCGCGACGGTTTCTCGACCCGGCGCAGCGTCCTGATGGCGGTGCTGCTGGCGCTGGCGGGAATCAGCAAGCTGAGCGGGCTGGTGCTGCTGCCAGTGGTGGCACTGGCGGCGCTGTGGGTCGGGTTCCGGCGGCGGGACTGGCAACGGTCTGTTCCGGCTGGGCACGCTGATCGCCGGGGGCTGGCTGCTGCTGGCAGGCTGGTGGTACGCGCGCAATCTGTCGCTCTACGGCGACCTGACCGGCACGCAGCGAATGCTGGACATCTTCGGCAGGCGTCCTGCGCCGCCGCTGCTGGAGCTTATCCGTCGATGAATTTGCGGGCCTGCGCATCAGCTTCTGGGGGCTGTTCGGCTGGTTCAACGTCTTCACCGGTCACGCCTACTACACGATCATGGACCTGCTGACACTTGTTGCCGGGATCGGTCTTGCTGCGTTATCTGTGGCTGAACCGGACGCGGTGGGAGACACTGCTGCGTGTGGCGCTGCTGGGCCTGACGGTTATCCTGGGCGGGGGGCATGAGCCTGCTGGCCTGGACCTCGCAGACGGCGGCCTCGCAGGGGCGGCTGCTCTTCCCCTACGTGCTGGCGATCAGTGCGCTGCTGGCGCTGGGACTGGCCGCGCTGCGGATTCCGCACTTAGTGGTGCTGCTGCCGCTGGGTCTGTTCGCGCTGGCGGTGCCCTTTGTGACGATCATGCCCGAATATACCCCTCCGGCCCCAGTACAGTCAGTGCCCACTGAGGCGCAGGCAGTCTATGCTCGCTTCGGCGATATTGAGCTGCTCGGCTACGAGACGCCCATGCAGCGCTATGGACCGGGCGATTTGGTGCCGGTGACGTTTTACTGGCGGCCCGTGGCGCAGTCGGCGCAGGACTTCAGCGTGCATATCGACCTGCTGACGCCGCAGGACGAGCCGGTCGCCAAGCTGCCCAGCTTTCCCGGCTCCGGCAGTCTGCGCACGACAAGCTGGACTCCCGGCCAGATTTACCCGGATTCCTACGTGATTCCTCTCCCGCAGGACCTGAGCGGGCACTGGGCGATACGCTTCCTGGTGGGCTGGTGGCATTACCCCGATGGTCTGGACCTGGAACCACAGGACGAGACCGGGCGAACCCTGAGCGCGGTCACATTGGCGGCGGGGGCCTTCGCCTCTGGCGATGATTCGGCAGACACACTGGCGACCCCGGTCGAACCGCTTGACTTTGGCGGCCAGATCCGGCTGCTGGGCTATACGCTCGACGGCACGTCGCTGCGGGTGCAGTGGGAGGCGCTGGCCGACATGGATCAGGATTATACGGTGCTGGTGCATGTGCTGGATGCGCCCGATGGCTCGATAATCGGCCAGGGCGACGCGCCACCCGATTTCCCGACCGGCTACTGGCACGCGGGCGAGCGCTTTATCACCCAGCACCAGATTTACTTCGAGGATGCGCCGGGACCGGGAGGTTATCCGCTGCTGCTGGGCTGGTACAACCCGGTCGATTTCGCGCGGCTCAGCGCCGATTGCCCGGATAATGCCTGTCCGGTGGCCGATGTGGTCATCCCGGAGGGCTAAGCCTTCAGGAATAGAGTTCGTCCCACAGCGCTTTGAGTCTCGCGGTAGCTGTTGTCGAGCGTATCGGGAATGACGCGGGTGTCGCCGACCGTGCTCATGAAGTTGGCGTCGCCAATCCAGCGCGGGACGATATGAAAATGATAATGCTCGGCGATGCCTGCCCCGGCTGCCGTGCCGATGTTCGCGCCGATATTGAAGGCCTGTGGGGCGTAGGCACGGCGCAGCACGGCCAGGGCGCGGTTGATGGTCAGCATCAGGTCGGTGAGGGCCTCGGCGTCGAGTTCTTCCTGGCTGGCGACGTGAGCATAAGGCACGACCATCAGGTGGCCGTTGTTGTAGGGGTAGCGGTTCAGAGTCAGGTAGACATGGGTGGAGCGTGCAATGATCTGCTCGCTGTCGTCGTCGCCCTGCGGCTTGGTGCAAAAGATGCAGCCTTCGACAGGGTGTTTATCGCCGCGAATATAAGCCATGCGCCAGGGTGTCCAGAGATGATCCACGATGCAATCCGGTTAGGTCGATGTCAGGCCCATTATACCCTGTGTTTCGCCCGGCTGGACCTATTGACTCTGCTTTCGCTGCCCATTACCATCGGACAACCGCATCAGAGCCTTACAGGGGTTCGACTTTCATGGATGATACGACGCAGCGACCCTTCGAGATTGGCCTGTATTCTTTCGCCGAACTGACGCCGGACCCGCTGACCGGCCACATGATTAGCCCGGCGGAGCGGATGCGTAACCTGCTGGAAACGATTGAGCTGGCCGATCAGGTGGGCCTGGACGTCTACGGCCTGGGCGAGCATCACCGGCCAGATTTCATCTCATCCGCGCCTGCGGTGATTCTAGCCGCTGCCGCCACACGCACGAAGCGCATCCGTCTGAGCAGCGCCGTGTCTGTACTGAGTTCGGATGATCCGGTGCGCGTGTTTCAGGACTTCACCACGCTGGACCTGATTTCCGACGGGCGAGCGGAGATCATGGCTGGGCGCGGCTCCTTCATCGAATCCTTCCCGCTCTTTGGCTATGACCTGCACGATTATGACAGCCTGTTCAGCGAAAAGCTGGAACTGCTGCTGCAACTGCGCGAATCGGAGCGCATCACCTGGAGCGGTGTGCATCGCGCGCCCCTTGATGACCAGGGCGTGTATCCGCGCCCGATTCAGGATCCGCTGCCGGTCTGGGTGGCGGTCGGCGGAACGCCAGAGTCGGTCGTGCGGGCCGGGATGCTGGGCCTGCCACTGGCGCTGGCGATCATTGGTGGAAGGCCGGAGCAGTTTGCTCCGCTGGTGGACCTGTATTATCGCGCGGTGGCTCACGCCGGGCATGATCCGGCAACCTTGAGCATCAGCGTCAATTCGCACGGCTTCATCGCCGACAGTGCGCAGCAGGCGCTGGACGAGTCCTTCCCGTCCTTCCAGCAGGTGATGAACAAGATCGGACGCGAGCGCGGTTGGTCGCCGATGACACGCGGCCAGTTCGACGCCTCAGCCAGCTTGCAGGGGGCCAATTTCATCGGCAGCCCGGCGGAGATCATCGAGAAGATCCTCTACCAGTACGAGATTTTTCACCACCAGCGGCTGCTGCTGCAATTGAGCGTAGGCACCATGCCGCACGACAAAGTCATGCACGCTATTGAACTGCTGGGGACACAGGTAGCCCCGGTGGTGCGCCAGGAGATCGCACAGCGCGGTGCGGCGAGTGAGCGCTAGAGCGGTTTCTCGTAGCAGCGGCTCAGGGGTTCATCAACGTAGATGCCGTAGCAATCGATGGGCTGAAAGCCGGATGTTTCGTAGAGCCTGATGGCCTCATGCTGGTGGACGCCTGTCTCCAGGATGAGTGTCGTGTAGCCGAAGTCACGCGCGGTCTGTTCCAGGGCGGCCAGAATCTGGCGTGAGATACCCTGGCCCCGGTAGGCTTTGCGCACGAACATGCGCTTGACCTCCGCCATCGAGTTGTCCGGCATGGGCCGCAGCGCGCCGCAGCCGATGGGGTCTTCGCCAGCCCAGGCGATGACAAAGGCCGCGCGTGGAATTTGAACATCTTGCGGCTTGAAGGCTCCGCTGCCGTCGCCGCCGTGCGAATTGGGATACAGCGCTTTTAGTTCTGCTGAGAGTTCGGTGATTAAGGCTGCTGCCGCCGGATGCGTGGGGTCTTCGGTCGTCACGCGGATGTCGTCCATAGCTGCCTCCTGTTGATGCGGGCCGATTATATCACCTGAAAACAGACGTTCAGGCATAAGATGAGTGTTGGCTGTGCGGCAAGGATCCAGTGCATAGGCTGTGCTACAATGTAGCCCGTAATATTTGGAGATGCGATGAGTCTTTAATGCAGCGCATTTAGCATCGATTCTGGCTCCACGTCCGCTGCGCTACTATGAAGAAGTCGGCAGCACCAATGATCTGGCGCGAGCCTGGCTGCGCAATGGGGCCGCGGTCGGGGCGACAGTGATCGCCAACACCCAGACTCAGGGGCGCGGGCGGCAGGGTCACGGCTGGCTAACCCCTGCTGGGACTGCGCTGGCCGTCTCGGTGATTCTGAAGCCGCAGGCCGAGAGCCTGATGCGCCTGAGTATGCTGGGCGCGCTGGCTGTGCTCGATCTGGTGCGGCAGGTAGGCGTGGACGACGTGGGCATCAAGTGGCCCAACGATGTGCTGGTGCAGGGCCGTAAAGTGGCAGGCGTGCTGCCCGAAGCCGAATGGGACGGCCAGCGTCTGGTCGGTGCAGTGTTGGGGATCGGTGTGAACGTGCGCGTGGATTTCCAGGGCGCGCCTTTCGCGGCGATCAACCTGGAAGAGGCGGCAAGGCGGTCGCTCAAACGGGCTGATCTGCTGAAGACGCTGCTGGCGCGGGTGGATTTCTGGTACGCACGCCTGAACTCACCGCAGTTATTTGAGACCTGGCAGGCCGGGCTGCTCACGCTGGGGCAGGCGGTGCGGGTCGGTGAAGTCGCGGGCATGGCGGAATCAGTGGATGCGCAGGGGGCACTGCTGCTGCGCGATGACGGCGGCGCGCTGCGGCGCATTGTGGCAGGCGATCTGGAAGCAGGGTATTGATGAGCATACGCCTCGATTGGGACATTGAATCCGAACGGCAGCATATTCGCCAGGAGAGCGGCGAAGACCCGCAGTCGAGACGGCAGCGGCGGCGCAGACGGCTGCGACTGCTGCTGATCCCGCTGGCGCTGGTGCTGATCGTAGCGGCACTGGCCGGTTTCGTGCTGCTGCGGCTGCGCGATATGGACCGGCAGATCGAGCAGAACTTGCGCGATACGGTCAATGCCGAAGTGACCAGTCTGCGGCTGGGCGATCAACGCGCCTTCCTGGATATGCAGCGCAGCGCGACCAACGACTGGCTGAACCAGCAGGCGGACAGCTTTAGCGCCTACCAGCAGTTGAAGTTCAACAGCAATGTGACGCTCGATGGTCAGATTATGAACGTGACCATTGAGGGAACACGCGCGCGGGTCCAGGTGCGCGAGCTGATCGACGCCGTGCCTTACGTCAGGACCTGGTTCTACTGGGATTATCAGGACCTCGGCTGGCGGCATGTCCCGCCCGATTACACCTTCTGGGGGGCGGCGGCTCAGCTTCAGAACGAGCGCCTGGACATTCGCTACCAGGGTGTGGATGCGCCGCTGGCGCAATCGCTGTTCGAGACGCTGGACGATTGGTTGACGCTGGCCTGCGGCAGCCTGGACTGCACCGGCTTAGCGCCCATACAGATCGAGATCCTGCCGGATCCGGGTCTGCAAACCGGCTGGTCGGACAGTGACCCCTGGCTGCTGCAACTGCGCTCGCCTTATGTGGACCGGGCGCGGGTGGATGTACCCTTTGATTTTGGGATGCGCTTCGAACTGGCGAACGTGCTGGCCGAACGGCTGGTATCGGTGGCGTCGCAGGGGCTGGAGCCGGTGTATCCTGCCGACGCCTTCTACCTGCGTTCGACCAGTGTGTCCTGGCTGGTTGGGCGGCTGGCGAACATCGATACGCACACTTTCATGATGAGCAGTTTTGCCAATCTGTATGGTGACGCGGCGGTCGGCCAGCTTCTGAGCCAGATGCAGCCGGAGTCCGGCATTAGCCTGCTGTACGCTGCTGCCCCGGCCCTCGATGCGACACAGATCGACTGGCGTGATTTCTTCACCTGGCGGCTGGCGCTGGAAAATGAACTCATCCAGCGGCCAGGACGAGACGCATTACCTGGCACTCTATGACACACGCGACGAAACAACGCGGTTGCAAGCCTACCAGCGCTTCACGACCGGCCTTGTGGCCGAAAATCGGGTGGTGGTCGGGCTGCAAGCCGAGAGCTCTGCCGGATGGTACGCTTCAGATGCAGGCGCAGGTGGAGCAGGGCGACACGGGGACGCAGGAGATGGTGCTGTTCCGGTTGGTGAATCAGGGCTGGCTGCGGGCGAATTGACAGCGGCGATGGCCTGAATTATGCTATAGCTATAACGGTTTCGTAATGCAGGGGCGGCGACCATGTTAGATGATCTGCGGAAAGATGCGCTGCAACACGATTTTGACGATTTCGAGGAGGATGAGGAGGCCTTTGCGCTGGAAGAGGTGAATGAAGGCCGCAGCGAGCGAGGCTTCCTGGGCATGACCGCCGTTGAGCGCATGTTTCTGGCGATCTTCTTCTTTTTGAACGTGCTGGTGCTGGGGCTGGTGGCCCTGGTCGCAACGGGGCGTATCGTCTTCTAGCAGTTGTTCATCAAGGCGCGTTGAGGGCGGCGCGCTCCAGCTTCCAGGGTGTCAATGTACTCGCGGGCCTGATCTGCGTAAGGCCCCTCCGGCGCGAGGTCGAGGTAATGCCGGAAATCGGCCAGCGCCTCATCGTGAAGGGTCTGTCCGGTTTGCAGCACCGAATAGTAGAGCAGCCCGCGCTGAAAATAGGCTTCGGCATCGTCTGGCGCGAGGTCGATGGCCGTGTTAAAGTCCTCTAACGACTTATCCCATTCATACATGTTGAGATAATATCTTCCCCGTTGAATGTATGGGCCTGGAGTTTGAGGCGCAAGTCCTATGACCTCATCCATGTCAGCCAGTGAAGTGTCATATTTTGAAGCCAGTGCATAAATTTCAGCATGTGCTTCAACAGCTGAAATATAGAGTGGCAATCCACCCCCCAATTTGAGAAATTCTACGTCTGAAATCAACTTATCCATTGTGGCGAGTGCCCTACCTTCTTGCCCGATTTGAAGTTGTGTCCAGGCAACGTTTGTAGTCAAGCCGATTGAAGGCTCTGTTCTTCTGTCATTCCCCTCTTCAAATAGGCTGAGAGCCTTACGATAGTCTTCCTCGATTATCGCACAGTTGCCGCGTATGAAGTCTATTGCCAGCATCGTTTGAGTCCAATAAGTTTGATAGGCGATCTGGATATTGGCTACTTGTTCCAGTAGTACATTAGCTTCGTGGCATTGTCCCACAGAATATAGACCGTATGCTGCTGTCAAATCAGCGGCAATTTCTATATAGCTTTCAGGTTCATCTTGCGGAATATCCACCACGACAGGGCTTCCCAGGCTCAGAAGCGAGGATACTTCAATTATGGGAGAGCGCACGGGGAATATTTCTATCGACACGTTGGTATCGGAGTCATTCAGATGAATGAGAACACTGACATCATGTGCTCGTTCAAAGAACGATAAATTCTTTTCGATTAACTTATCCCGTAACACAGGTATAAAGAGAGATCGCAGGTTCTCTAGCCCGGCGTCCGTCCGAATTTCTATGGGTATTTGCACAACTGTATCCTGTGCTTTGGCATATGTATCGTCAGACACGAAGAGAAGAGAAAACAACAGGGCAATCGTCATCAGTCGCATGGTTGCGATCTACTTTTTCATGAGGTCGATGAATTCTTGTGTGGTTAACCCCGCGTCCCTAATAATGCGCTTTAGCATTCCTGGCTTAAGCTCGTGGTGATTTGGGATCGTGACGCGGGCAGGTGGATTATCCCGACGCAAGGTAATATGGCTACCCTTCTGTCGGGAAACTGAAAAGCCAACCCTTGCCAATGCGTCGATGCACTCTCGCGCCGATACAACTGGCAGCTTTGGCACTAGACCGCCTTTAAGACTACAGGCAGGACGTCATCTGGTACATCTTCGCCTGCCGCAATCATATCCTCAATATGCAGTGCAATGGCCTCTTTGATGTTTTCCAGCGCTTCTTCTTCGGTTTGGCCCTGGCTGTAACAACCCGGCAGGCTGGGCACTTCGACCACGTAGCCACCGGTTTCATCGGGAATGAGAATCACCTGGCGCATTGTCGCTCCTTTCATACAGACTCAATTATAGAGCCGATGTGGGTTATCCCAAATTATTTGGGATAACGCTATTAGTATTTGGGATACAATAAGCTCGCTATCGCCTTTTAGGTCGATTTCGAGTATAATATAGCCATGTTAAACGATCATGTTTACAGGTGCATAGTGCCGAAATTGTACTGCTTTAGCCCCTATCATTTGCACCTTCACCTGGCTGGAATCAGGCACCGGATCCAGCGTCAGAACTGAGCGAAACCTGAGCTTGAAAGGAGAATCTGCGCTGCTGGAACGCGCAGCAGGCAGCGTGAGTATTGCCTATGGATGACATCGGAGTAGTACGTCCGGTCAACATCAATGAGGAGATGCGCGGCAGCTATCTCGATTACGCCATGAGCGTGATTGTGGCGCGTGCGCTGCCGGATGCACGCGACGGTCTCAAGCCTGTGCATCGCCGGATTCTGTTCGCCATGCACGAGATGGGTCTGCGCTACAACTCTCAGTATAAGAAAAGCGCCCGCGTGGTGGGTGATGTACTGGGGAAGTATCATCCGCATGGTGACAGCGCGGTCTACGACGCGATGGCGCGTATGGTGCAGGAGTTCTCGCTGCGCTATCCGCTGATTGACGGCCAGGGAAACTTTGGCAGTGTGGACGGGGACAGCCCGGCAGCCATGCGGTATACCGAGGCGCGGCTGGCACGGATCGCCGAAGAACTGCTGGTCGATATCGAGATGAACACCGTCGATTTCGGCGAGAATTACGACGGCACACAGCAGGAACCGGAGGTGCTGCCGGCGCGGCTGCCCAATCTGCTGCTGAACGGCGCCAGCGGTATCGCGGTCGGCATGGCGACCAATATTCCGCCGCACAATCTGCGCGAACTTGTAGCGGCGATCACCTACCTGATCGACAATCACTACCGCAGTGACGAAGTGACGGTCGATGAACTGATGCAGTTTGTCAAAGGGCCGGATTTCCCCACCGGCGCGATGATTATCGCCGATGAGGGGCTGACTGAAGCCTACGCGACAGGTCGAGGCCGGGTGGTGGTGCGGGCACGGCATACGCTGGAAGAGACCAAGAACGACCGTTTCCGCATTGTCTTCACCGACATTCCGTACCAGGTGAGCAAGACACTGATCGTCGAGCGAATCGTTTCGCTGGTGCGCGAGGGCCGTATCGACGCGATTGCCGACCTGCGCGATGAATCCGACCGCAATGGGATGCGGTTAACGATTGAACTCAAGCGCGGCGCGCAGCCGCTGCGGGTCTTGAACCAGTTGTACAAGTTCACCCCGCTGCAAAATACCTTCAGTATCCAGATGCTGGCGCTGGTCAACGGCGAACCGCGTACCCTGGGCCTGAAACGGGCGCTGGAAATCTACATCGAGCATCGCTACAACGTGATCGTGCGCCGTTCTGAGTTTGAACTCGAAAAGCTGCGGGCGCGGGCACACATCCTGGAAGGGCTGCTTAAGGCGCTGGACAGCGTGGACCAGATTATCCGCACAATTCGTGCCTCCGAGGATACCGATACCGCACGGGCCGAACTTGATGGGCCGCTTTGACCTGTCCGAGATTCAGGCGAACGCGATTCTGGACATGCAGCTTCGCCGGTTGGCGGCACTGGAGCATCAGAAACTGCGCAATGAATACAACGAAGTGATGGCACGGATTGCTTATCTGGAAGACCTGCTGGCCTCGCCGGATAAGATCCTCGCTTTGATCCGCGATGACGTCAATGAACTGGCGGAGACCTTTGGCGATGAGCGGCGTACCGCAATTGAATACGGCCTGAGCACCGAGTTCAACGAGGCCGACCTGGTGCGTGACGAGCGGGTGTTGATCTCGCTGACGACGCGCGGCTATATCAAGCGAGTGCCATCTTCGACCTACCGCTCGCAGCGGCGGGGTGGCAAGGGCCTGATCGGCATGGCGACACGCGACGAGGACGCGCTGACGGATCTGGTCGAGGCAGGCAGCCTGGACCATCTGCTGTTTTTCAGCAATCACGGCAAGGTCTACTGCGAGCGCGCCTACAGCGTGCAGGAGACCTCTCGGACCAGCAAAGGCACGCTGATTCACAGTATTCTGCCGCTGGCCGCCGATGAACAGATCACGGCTATTGTGCCGGTCTCGGATTTTGACGCGGTGCAGGGCTGGTATTTCTTGCTGGCGACACGCAATGGCCGCATCAAGCGCGTGAACCTGGAAGAATTTGAAGGTGTGAGGCCCAGCGGGCTGATCGCAATCAGCCTGGACGAGGGCGACACGCTCAACTGGGTGCGCTACTCTAACGGCAACCAGGACGTGATGCTGGTCACGGAAGGTGGGCAGTCGATCCGCTTCCACGAGGATCAGGTGCGCGTGATGGGCCGTCCGGCGGGCGGGGTCAACGCCATTCGTCTCGCCAAAGGGGACGCCGTAGCCGGAATGGACGTGATTGACTCCGACGATACACATCTGCTGGTAGTGACGGCTCACGGGCATGGCAAACGGACTGCGCTGGAAGAATATTCACAGCAGGGACGCTATGGACTGGGCGTTCGGACGCTATCGCGCAACCAGAAGACCGGGTCGATTATCGCCATGCGCTGCATCAAAAGCTCGGATGACATCATGCTGATGACGCAAAACGGTGTGGTCATCCGCACGCAGCTCGACGAAATCCGCGAGACGGGCCGCAGCACGCAGGGCGTTACCGTAATGAACCTGGCCGACGATGACCGGGTGATTGGTCTGGCCGTGATCGACGTTGAAGCGGAAGCCGCCGCCATCCACAACGGCAGCGGGCCGGATTAACTCTCGGCCTGGGCCTCGCTCGCGTTCTCGATAATCAGCCGGTAGCTCCCGTCGCCGGCATCTTGATAGCTTCCGACAACGATTGTGTACTCGCCGCTGGTGGGCAGTTGAAGCGCCGCGATCTGTGAGTCTGTGTTTAAGGGGGCCACATCATCGTTTTGCGCCAGCAGCGTACCATCCGGGTCATAAATGGAAATCACGGTATCCAGCGCACTGTCACTTTCGGTCAGTGTGGAGAGGGTCAATACCTCCCCGGCCTCTCCATTGTAAGTCCATGCCTGCTGGGCACCGACCTGGAGTTCCCCCGCATTCTCGCCAAGCTCAGCCGTGCCCCCTGGCAGCATGGGGACTGCCGGAGCCTCGACCACCTGGAAGCTGTTGACGACCTCGCTAAAAAGCGAATCCACGTCGCTGTCCACGTTGGGCAAGACCGTCAGCGCGATAGCATAGATCGTGTGATCCACCAGGGTCACGTACATGGTCTGGTGGATCTGTGTGTTCAGTGATGGGTCCAGGGTAATGCTGTATTGGAGCTTGACGGCAGGGCCGATTGGAATATCGACCTGATTACGGATGAAGTCTTCCGCACCCGCAGAGCGAATGGTGCTCTCCATAGTGGAGGCCAGCAAATCCAGCGACGGGCTGACGTTGACGTCCTGGACCATGACCACCATGTTGCTGCCAGTGATTGGGTCAATCACGAACGCATCGTACAGGCCAGACGCGATGTCCTGCTGGGCCTGTTCGAACATGTCTCTGGTCAGTGGGTCCAGATCGAGCGCATCGAGGCCCTGTTGGCTCAATGCCGTTAAATCGGCATCATGAGTCACGTCAACCCATCGCGGCGGCACTTTGAAGGTGGTCCGGTTCGTGGTGATGACGGTCCAGTCGCCGGTGGATAGATTAGCTGTCGTGGTCGGTGCCAGCGCGGTGGCTGTCGGAACCGCCGTGAGCGCTCCGGCTTGTGCTTCTATGGTGGCAATCAGGGCCTGATTGGTGGCCTCCGCTGCGCCGAGGTCCTGAGACTGGGCGATGGCGGTAGCGATCATATTGTTCAACTGCTCGTCAAGCCCATCGATATTGGCCTGACTGGTTGCCAGGGCATCATCCAGCGCGGTCTGCGTGCTGAGGGACTGTGCCTGGGTCGTCGCCGCGATGTCTTCCGCCTGCGCGACAGCCGTTGCCTGTGCATCAGCGGCCTCGGTCGCAGCCTGAGCCAGCGATTCGGCCTGGGCCGTTGCGGCCATGTCTTGGGCTTCGCTAAGGGCAGTGGCTTGATCGTCCGCAGCCTGAGACGCTGCGACTGCCAGGGATTCGGCCTGGGCGGTGGCGGCGGTATCTTCAGCCTGGGCAACAGCAGCGGCCTGATCGTCCACAGCCTGGGTGGCGGCAGCCGACATCGCGTCAGCATCCGCCGTCGCCAGATCGACCATCGCCTGTGCCTGGGCAGTAGCGGTGGCCTGTGTGTTGTTTAATGTCTGGGATTGAGTAAAGAACGCGATGAGGGCCGCGAGCAGCAGCACCCCTAGAATCCCCAGGCCGATGCTTGCATTGCGTCCCATAATCCTTACTCCTAAGCTGGTTTCAGGTTTGTTTCATTTGACAACAAGTTGTGCAAATGACGCCTCGACCTTGCAGGCCGGGTTATGGTAAAGCGGCAGGGCCGGGGTATGGATGAAATAGGAAGGCCCTGCATCATATGCTATTGTGCCGGAAGAATGGACGAGCGATGCCTAATCTTCGTCTTCGTCCTGGTCTTCGTCCTCTTCGGCACCTTCCATGCCTTCGAGCGCGCCTTCTTCCCCGGCTTCCAGTTCATCTTCGGCACGCGCCGCCGACGGCTGGACCACACGCACGAGCATCTCATCCAAGTCGTTGTGGATGACCACATCACCTTCTAGCTTGAGGTCGCGGACGTGAATGCTGTCGCCCAATTCAATCAGACCAGAAACATCGACCTCAATCAAGTTGGGAAGATCGCGCGGCAGCGCCTCGATTTCAAGGCTGTTGGGGCCGGTAATCAGAATCCCGATACCATTCTTCACTGCCGGGCTTTCGCCAAGGTACTGGAGGAAGACGTCGGCCCGCAGCGTCTGGTTTTCGTCAACCGCGAAGAAGTCGACGTGCAGAATGTCGCTGCGCAGCACATGCCGCTGGACTTCGCGGGTCAGGACCGTAACGGTGCTGCCATCGAGCTGTATGTCCACCAGGTTGGTGCCGCCTGCCTTCATCAGTATGATTTCGAGGGGACGGTAGGGAATTTGAACATTGATGGGTTCGGTGCTGGGGCCGTAGATGACGGCGGGCACCAGGCCCTCGTTGCGCAGCTGCTTGACTTTCTTGCCCGTCAGCGTGCGCGGTTGTGCTTCCAGAACAAAATCGGCCACAGGTACACTCCTTGCAGGTCGTATGCATGAAAAACGCGCCTGCGATAGGGAGGCGCATCGCCTAAAAGCGGGTAAAGGGATTCGAACCCTTGACACCTTGCTTGGGAAGCAAGTGCTCTACCCCTGAGCTACACCCGCATGATGGCTCGATTATAGGGGGCGGCGATAGGCGTGTCAAGACTCTGCAAGGCCCTTAGCCCCATGAGATTCTGGCTTTTGACTGTGCGGGTCCATAAGTGAATCCTTCATGCTATAATGGCCCGATACGGTAAACGGCTAGCAGTGGTTTGCGCATTTGAAACACTGGCGAATTGGATTGCTGGGGGTGGGGGTCAGTCTCCTGGCAATCTATTTTATTGTCCGGCAGGTCGATGCCGCACGAGTGGGCGAGGCGCTGGCGACGGCGCGCTATATTTATCTGCTGCCGACCGTGCTGCTGCTGCTGCTGGGGATGTGGACACGGGCGCAGCGCTGGCGGGTGCTGCTGGAAGGGGCGCTGCCGCTGGGCCGGGCCTTCTGGATCAGCAGTATCGCCTATCTGGTCAACGGGCTGCTGCCGCTGCGTATGGGTGAGGTGGCGCGCGTGGCACTGGCGAACCGGGCCTCGCCGCCGGTGCCGGTGATGCGCTCGGCGAGTTCGATTGTGGTCGAACGCTGGCTGGATTTGCTGGCAGTGGTCATGCTGCTGGTGCTGGCTATCGCAAGCAATCCGGCGCTGCCATCCGAGTATCGTGGGACCGCTGCCTTTATGCTGCCGCTGCTGGCGCTGGGCTTTGGCCTGTTGATCGCCCTGGTGCAGATGCGTGCGCGAGTCCATCTGATTCTGGCGCGGCTCAGCGTCAGGCTGCCGCTGCTGCAAAAGCTGGACGTGGCGCGCTGGCTGGATCACTTTCTGGATGGGCTGCGGCCTTCTGACTCAGCCCCGACTGCTGGCCTCGGCGCTGTGGTGGACCGCTCTGAGTTGGGGAATTTCCGTCGCAGCCGGGTATATACTCATGTTTGCCTTTTACGATACGGCCAGCTGGTCGGCGACAGCGCTCTATATCGCGGCGGCGGCCTTTGTGATTGCCGTGCCAGCGGTGCCGGGCAATATCGGCACCTATGAGTGGGCGGTGATGCTGGCAGTGAGCGCCAGCGGTTATGGCCCGGCGACCGAGGCGGTTAACGTCTCGTTTGGCGTGGTGGTCCATTTGATCAACCTGCTGGTCTACGCCGTGATGGGCAGCCTGGGCTTTGTACGGGAAGGAATCACGTTGGGGCAGTTGGCGGCAGAGGTTGAGGGCCTGGAGGGCCAGGGTACAACAAAACGGGAGCGTTATGAACAGCCCCAGGTCTGAAAAACTAAAAATCTTGATTGCGCTTCTGTATTATTTTCCACATCGAACCGGCCTGACCATTCACGTGCAGCGCGTGGCGGAAGAACTGGCCCGGCGCGGCCATGATGTGACGGTGCTGACGGCGCGCTATCATCCCTCGCTGCCGCGCGATGAGACGGTGCATAACGGCGTGCGCATCGTGCGGCTGTGGACTCTGCCTTTCGCTATCAGCCGGGGCATGTTGATGCCCGCGTATCCCTGGGCGGCACTGGGCCTGATGTTGCAGCACGATGTCGTGTGGGTCAACGTGCCGATGCTGGAGACGGCGCTGCTCAGCCTGTCTTCACAATTGACCGGGCGCGAGATTGTGGCGACGCATCACGGCGATCTGATCCTGCCCGCAGGCGGCCCGAACAAGTTGATCGTGGACACGATGTTCCGCTTCTACAAATTCATGGCACGGCGGGCGGCGCGTCTGGTGGCCTACAGTCAGGATTATGCGGAGCATTCCTATTATCTGAAGCCTTTTCTGGACAAGGTGACGGTGGTGTCGCCGCCGGTCCACATGCCGCTGCCGGAGCCGGAGCAGGTCGAAGCCTGGCGGGCCGAATGGTCGAAGGACGGTGGGCCGGTCATCGGCTTTGCCAGCCGCTTCGTGGAGGAGAAACGCCCGGATTTGCTGCTGCGGGCGCTGGAGATCATCAACCAGCGTTATCCGAACGCCCGGCTGGTGCTGGCTGGCGAATATCCGGTGCCTTACGAGCGCGATTTCTGGGAGCGGCACCAGAATCTGGTGGAGACCTACCGCGATCAACTGGTCTTCCCCGGCTTGATGAACGACGCGCAGGCCATGGCAGATTTTTACGCGGCCTGTGACGTACTGGTGCTGACCAGTGACACCGAATGCTTCGCCCTGGTGCAGGTAGAGGCGATGCTCTGCGGGACGCCGGTGGTGATGACCGATATTCCCGGCGGGCGCGTGCCGGTGACGAAGACGGGCATGGGCAAGCTGGCCGCGCAGGGCGACTGGCGCTCGATTGGCGAGGCGATTGTCGAGGTGCTGCGCGATCCCTCGCAATACTGTAAGCCGCGTGCCTTCATTGAGTCGGTCTTTTCCTTCGAAAAGACGGTGGACGACTACGAGAGGCTGTTCCGTGACTATGCCCGACGCTGATACCCTGGCGCACATGACGCGCAACGAGGCCGATATGGCCTTCAAGAAGCGCGTGCAGACGATCTTCGAATGGATCGCGCCGGATGACGGCAGCCTGATTCTCGACATTCCCTGCGGGCGCGGTTTCTATCTGAACATGTTTCGCTACGTGAGCCAGTGCCGCCTGATCGGCGCGGATCTGGACTGGGAGGTGATGCTCAAGGCGCGGCATAACGTCGGGCATCTGCCGGGGATGATGCTGAATCATGCCAACATTTACGCGCTGCCCTACCCGGCCAACCGCTTCGACGGGGTGATTCTCTCCGAAGTGCTGGAGCATCTCGACGACGACGTGGCTGCGCTGCGCGAGGTCTATCGTGTGCTGAAGCCGGGCGGGGTGGTGGCGATCACGGTGCCGAACGCTAATTATCCCCTGGCCTGGGACCCGATTAACAAGACGCTGGAAACACTGTTCGGGCAGCATATCGGCAGCGGCCCGCTGGCGGGTATCTGGGCAAATCACGTGCGGCTCTATACAATGGACGAACTGCGAGCGGCGGTTCTGGCGGCGGATTTCCAGATAGAGGTCGAGCGCAGGTTCACGCATGATGCCTTTCCCTTCATTCATAACCTTGTGTATGGGATCGGCAAACCGCTGCTGGAAGCGGGCGCACTACCGGACTCGATGGCGAAAGCGGCGGACCGGACGACCTTTGACGAAAACAGCGGCAGCCTGTGGAACCCGATCAACCTGGGGCTGACCGTGTTGAACTTTTTTGACCGGAACAACGTCATTGACGAGCCGTCAGGGCGCGCCACAGTGAACCTGGCAATTAAAGGACGGAAGCCGGACCTGTCATGAGCTATTCACCCCCGAACCCAGATCTGGACCCGCAGCCAGAACAGCGTTTCGAAGACCTGACCCTGGCCGAGGCGCTGGCTGCGCTTGTGCATACCCCGCGTCAGACGTTTCAGGCGCTGCGCGAGGTCTTGACCTCCGCGCGGCGCAGCGGCGGGCCTCCGGTCGAAACCAGCGTGGACCGGGTGATCCGGCCCGTACGCGGTTGAGCCGGTGCGTCCGGCGGTCCAGATCGACCAGCGGGCTGCGGTTCAGCTTGGGCTGCGGCTGGCGGCCTTCGTGATGGCCTGGTGGGGCACGGCGATTCTGGCGAACACGCCGCATCGCACCGAAGAGACGGCGCTGGTGGCCGGGCTGCCGTTCCTGATCGGCGGGGTGCTGCTGTGGCTGGGGTCCGAACTCTACATCGACTGGCCGAAATTGCGCCAACGCAAGCCCGACGAGACTGAGGAAGCGCCGGTTGTCGAGGCGGCAGAGGCTGAAGTAGCCGAGCCACAGGAGAGATCAGTCTCGCAGCAGCGTGTGGTGACTACCTGGCTGGCGCTCGGGCTGTTGTTGTGCGTGACAGCCTGGTACTTCACGACGAACAACAAGTTTACCCTCATCGGGTTCCTGGCCTGGGCCTTGAGCATTGGCCTGTGGACCTGGATGCTGTCGCCGGTAGATCACGGGCCGCGTGTGTGGCTGCGGGAACTGGTGAGCAGCCTGCGCGGTATCCGCTGGCGCAGTGCACCAACCATCGCGCTGCTGGCCGTGCTGCTGCTGGGGGCGGCCTTCCGCTTCTCAAACCTGGAGTTTGTGCCACCGGAGATGACCAGCGATCACGTCGAACTCATCCTGGATTCTTTCGGCGTGCAGAACGGGCGTTACAACGTCTTTTTTGCCAACAACGGCGGGCGCGAATCCTTGCAGATGTACACGATGGCGCTGTTTTC
Source organism: uncultured Chloroflexia bacterium (assembly GCA_963772595.1). GTDB lineage: Bacteria > Chloroflexota > Anaerolineae > Aggregatilineales > Phototrophicaceae > CAVYXZ01. The sequence goes on from CAVYXZ010000013.1 coordinate 107,626, forward strand.
GGAGCTTCCCGGCCTGGGGATGAATTACTATACCCTGAAGCTTCTGACGGTCATCGAGGGCATGATTGCGATTGTGCTGATGTACTGGATGGGCCGCGAGTTAATTGGCAGCGACAACCGTCGATTAGGCACCTGGGTCGGGCTGTGTCTGGCGGCGCTGGTGGCGGCCAGCTACTGGCATACGGTCCTCAGTCGTCTGGGGCTGCGCATTGTGCTGACGACGATTATCGTGCCGCTGCTGCTGGTGTTCCTGGCGCGGGCGATGCGCTTCAACCGGCGCGAGGATTATCATCAAGGCCGGGCTGGTGTTGGGCTTCGGCCTGTACACTTATCAGGCGGTGCGGATGCTGCCGGTGGTGATTATGATCGGCGTGGGAATCGCGCTGCTGTTCAAGGCCCGCACGGGGCGGGAACGCGAGCGTTATGCGCTCAACTTTCTGGCGCTGGTGCTGATCGCGGTCGTCGTCTTTGTACCGATGCTGGGCTATTCGATTCAATACCCGGAGGATTTCTGGCGGCGGACCTCCGGGCGCTTGTTGGGCGATGACATCATCACGGTCACACAGCCGGACGGCACAATCACCAGCCGCAACGCGACGATTCAGGAGCGAATCGACGCCTTCAAAGAGAACGTGCCGATTATCTTCAACAACATGCGCAATGCGCTGCTGATGTTCCAGTGGAAAGGGGACGTGGCCTGGATCAACGGCGCGCCTAATGAACCCACCATGGATACGATCAGTGGGGCGCTGATGATTCTCGGCATGGGGGCCTGGCTGGCGCGTATGTTCCGGCGGCGGGATGTCTTCGATTGGCTGCTGCCGGTGGCATTGGTAATTATGCTGCTGCCCTCGGCGCTGTCGATTGCTTACCCGGTCGAGAATCCCAGCCATACCCGGACCAGTGGGGCACTGCCGGAAGCCTATCTGATCGCGGCGCTGCCACTGGCGTTAATCGGCGAATCGATTGTGCGGCTGTCGCAGAACCGGCGCGGTCAGATGATCGCCGTGGGGCTGGCATCGCTGGCTGTGATGGGATCCTATACTTTGAACACCCATACCTATTTTGTCGATCATGTGGACGCCTATATCGATTCCTCGCTGCCTTACAGTGAGGCAGGCCGTATTCTGCGCGGATTCGCGCAGAGCATCGGCAGTTATGGCAATGTGTACATGATCGCCTATCCTTACTGGTGGGATCACCGGGCGCTCGGCATTGAAGCCGGGCATCCTGATTGGCCGAACGGAGTGATCTCGATTGACCGCTTGCGCGACATGATGCGGTCAGCCTACGAGCGCGACGACCAGTTCCGCTATCTGCCGGACCATGACTTGCTGTTCTTCTATTCGGTCGATGATGCCGAGACGGCAGAGGCCTTGCAGCGCTGGTTCCCGCAAGGGCACGCCATGCAGCGGCAGAGCTACCAGTGGGACGATCAATACATGTTGTATGAGGTCCCGGCCCTGGGCGACGCCGCCTTCCGCGACTGGCTGCTGAACAGAATCTTGAGGAAAGTTAGGGGCGTGGGTGTATCAGCATTCGGGAATAAACACTTATGGCTGATGTTGCAATCCTGAACCGGGCGGGCGCACAAGAGCGCGGTCTCACCCGCAGCGACATCATCATCGGCGTGCTGCTGCTGGTGGTGATGCTGACGGGCGGCTATTTCCGTTTTGTGGGCCTGAACTGGGACGATTTTACACACCTGCACCCGGACGAGCGCTTTCTGACCGATGTTGCGTCCTCGTTGGGGGGTGGGATTCGGTCGTCCCTGTCGGGGCAGGTGGAACAGCAGGCGCAGATCGACCGCTGTCTGGCACGCTACCCGGATACCGGTGGGGTGGGCGGCTATTTCGACGCGGAATGCTCGACGCTCAACCCGCATAATGTGGGCAAGGGGTTGTACGTCTATGGGACGCTGCCGCTGTTTGCGGCGCGCGCGGCGGGCGATTTGATGGTGAGCTTGACCGGCGACACCTCGCTGAATACCTATAACGGTGTACATCTGGTGTGGCGGGCGCTCTCGGCCCTCTCCGACATGGCGACGATTCTGGTTATCTTCTTCATCGGACTGCATCTGCACGGGCGCTGGGTCGGGATTCTGGCGGCAGCGCTGTATGCCAGCTCAGTGCTGATGATTCAGCTCTCGCATTTCGGCACGGTAGACGCGATGGCGAACTTCTTCGCCGCGCTGAGCCTGTTATTTGCGCTGAGCGTACAACTGCGTAATCAACTGGCCGATTACGCGCTGTTTGGCCTGGCGGCAGGGGCCGCGTTGGCCTGCCGTGTCAATCTGGCTCCGGTCGTGGGCCTGCTGGTGCTGGCAGCGATGCTGCGCTTTCTGCCGGTGCTGGATATGCGACTGGCTGGGACGGAGCGCTGGCGCATCCTGGGGCAGATTGCGGGCGGGTCTGGTCCTGGCCGGGCTGCTGACCTTCCTGACCTTCCGCATCTTCAATCCGTATACGTTCATGGGGCCGGGCTTCTTCGGCCTGACGCCGAATCCACGATGGTTTGCCAACATTCACGAGGCGCAGGTGCAGGTGAGCGGGGCTGCGGAGATTCCCCCGAATTATCAGTGGGTCGGGCGCACACCCTACCTCTTCGCACTGCAAAATATGGTGCTGTGGGGCATGGGCGTGGCGCTGGGGCTGGCCGGGCTGGCCGGCATTCTCTGGTCCACCTGGCGCTTGATTCGCGGGCGGGCCGGGGCGCTGCGCAATCTGCTGCCGGTCGTCTGGTTCCTGGTCTATTTTGGCTGGCTGGGCCGCAACTGGGTGGCGACCATGCGCTACTATCCGCCGGTCTACCCGGTCTTCGCGCTGATGGCAGCCTGGCTGCTGGTCGGAGCTGGTCCGGCGAACACGCGCGCGGACGCTGCGGCGGGCACTGGCTTACGGGCTGTTGGCGCTGGTGATGGGTTTCACGCTGCTGTGGGCGGCGATGTTCACCAATATCTACCATCACCAACTGACGCGCGTGCAGGCCAGTACCTGGTTCTGGGAGCAGGTGCCGGGCGATTTCGCCATGCGTCTGGACGATGCCGGGCCGGATGTGCCGCTGATTAACATCGCCATCGGCAACGGTTATAACGAAGGCACCGACGTTGTCGAAATGTCCTCGCTGACTGCCGACGGCGCGACCGTCATCACGAGCTTTGTCGCGCCCGCCGATGGAACGATTACCTCGGTCTATGCGCCGCACCTGGGCGACCCGCAGGACGACCCGGAGCCGGAGACGATTCAGGTTTCGATGTCCAACAGCGGCGGGCGCTGATCGCAGGGCAATTTATCGGCCAACCTGACGCGCGCCAATCACGTCCTGGGCGATGCCTACACCATCCCGCTCGATCGCCGGTGCACGGTCATCGGGGGCGAGACTTACACCTTCCAGTTCGAGGTCGTTGAAGGCGGCCCGGTGCTGACTGGTGGCTCGGTGGTCTCGCACGAAGGCGCATGGGACGATCCGATTCCCTACTCCGTCTGCTACGCTGCCTTACGGCGTGACTCTGGCCGATGATCCGCCGCCGGGGCTGTTCAACGCCAACACCTGCAACGGGCACAATGCCTGGTCGGGTCTGGTGGTGGGCTACGACATGAAGCTCGCGTATGAAGATGTGGATCTGAAGCGCGATATCATGCTGCAAGCGCTGCGCGACAGCGATTACCTGACCATCAGCAGCAACCGCTTCTACGATTCGGAAAGCCGCATCCCCATACGCTGGCCGATGACGAATGCCTACTATCGATGCACTGTTTCACGGCAAGCTGGGCTTCGAACTGGAGAAGGTCTTCACCGAGAGCTTTCGAACTAGGACCGCTGCATGTTTCCGATCAGTATTTGCCCATCTACAACAGTCCGGCCTGGCTGAACGAATTCGAGGCGGAGGAAGCCTTCCACGTTTACGATCATCCGGCGGTCTTCGTCTTCCACAAGACGGCGGATTACGATCAGGATGCGGTAGCGGCCTTCTTCAATGCGATACCGCTGAACCGGCCTGACGCCATCGGCACTGATGTGGTCCTCGACTGCCCGGAGGATCTGGTCCGGCTGGGCGCGGGTGGCTGTGACGCGACCCTGATCGACACGGTGACGATCTCCGCGCTGGAAGCTGCCAAGGCCCCGACCGAGTTGATGCTGACTAAAGACCGTGCCGCGATTCAGGAAGCGGGCGGCAGTTGGACCAGCCGCTTTGACTATGCCAGCCTCATCAACCAGCAGCCGGTGCTGGCGGTGGCGATCTGGTGGCTGGTGATGATGCTCTTCGGCTGGATCGTCTGGCCGCTGCTGTTCGCCGTCTTTCCCGGCATGATTGACCGGGGTTATGCGGTCGCCAAGCTGATCGGGCTGGTGCTGGTGGCCTGGCTGGCCTGGGTGGGGACCAGTGCCGGGTTGCATCTCTGGTCGCAAAGCGGGATTCTGCTGGTGCTGATTGCTCGTGGCGCTGGTGAGCCTGACGGTCGCCTATCGCAAGCGGGCGGCCCTGCTGCCGTTTCTGCGCGAGCACTGGTCGCGGCTGGCCTGGATCGAAGTGCTGACGCTGCTGGCTTTCGTGATCTTCCTGGGTGTGCGCCTGACCAACCCGGACCTGTGGCACCCGATCTTCGGCGGCGAAAAGCCGATGGACTTCGCCTATTTCAACGGCGTGCTGCGCAGCACGATCTTCCCGGCCGATTGATCCCTGGTACGCGGGCGGCTACCTCAATTACTACTACTTCGGCTATGTGATCGTCGGCACGCCGGTGCTGCTGCTGGGCATCGTGCCCTCGATTGCCTATAACCTGATCGTGCCCACGCTGTTCGCGCTGACCGGCATGGCGGCTTTTGCGGTGGCTTTCAACTGTGGTCGGGCATGGTGCGCAATGGGCGGCGGCTGGCGAACCCCTGGTTGGCTGGTCTGGCGGCGCTGATGCTGGCGGTGGTGCTGGGCAACCTGGATACGCCGCGTGTCTTCGGCAATGGGCTGGCCTCGCTGGGCGGCTACACACCGCCTCAGGGTCTGGCTGAGTACCTGATCGAGGACTATCGCTCGACCCACGACAACATCGGGCCGGACCTGACGACCGAGAACGAACTGCGGACGCGCGCGGCCAACGATTTGCTGCCGGATCGCATCCGCTACGAAGTGCAGGGGGCGGTAAACATGTGGTCGGATATGGCGGCTGGCTTCGGCAAGCTGCTGAGCGGTGAGGTGCTGCCGATTGCTTCGCACCGCTGGTACTGGGCACCGACGCGCATCCTGGGCGAGACGCCGGGCGTTGAGGGCAACGCGATCAACGAAATGCCCTACTTCACCTTCCTGTATGGCGATCTGCACGCGCACATGATCGCTATGCCGATCCTGCTGTTCATTATGGGTTTCGTGGCACACGAGATCATGCTGGCCGGGGAGGACCGGCGGCGCGGTCTGGCACGTTTCGGCGCGCTGGCGCTGGCGGCGCTGTTGACCGGTCTGCTGCGGGCGATCAATACCTGGGACTGGCCTACGTTCACGCTGCTGGTCGTGGTCGGCTTGACTTTCGCCTGGTGGCTGAACTGGCGGAAGTTCACGCGGCGCTCGGTGACAGAATCTGGCGCTGACGGTGGGCGGGTTCATCGTTCTGGGCATGGCCTTCACGCTGCCCTACAGCAGTTGGTACGCGGCGGTCTACGGCAGCATCAACCCCTGGGAAGGCGGCAAGACACCGCTGTGGGCCTATTTCGATATTCACGGCGTCTTCCTCTTCCTGCTGGTCACGCTGCTGATTTGGGATACGGCGCGCTGGCTGCGGAGTGTTTACGTACGCGATCTGCGCGGTACCTGGCCGCTGCTGCTGTCGCTGGGCGTGGCTTTCCTGGCGCTGATGGTGGGTGTTGTGTTCCTGGCGATAGTCGATTATCAGGTGGCGCTGGTGGCGATTCCGCTGCTGATCTGGATGCTGGCGCTGTTTTTACGTCCGGGGCAGTCGCGCGCCATGCAGCTTCTGCTGATTCTGGCTGGGCTGGCCGTCGGGCTGACATTGGGTGTCGAGTTTATCGTGGTGGCCGGGGATATTGGCCGCCAGAACACGGTCTTCAAGTTTTACATTCAGGCCTGGCTGCTGTTCAGCGTGGTTGGTGGAGCGGCTTTCGCCATCCTCTGGGAGCGCGCCGACTCCTGGCGGGGACGCTGGCGTTATCCCTGGTACACCGCTGCGGCGCTGCTGTTTGCTGTTGCGTTCATGTATCCGGTCATGGCGACGCGGGGCCGTTCGATGGATCGTATCGCGCCGGGGATGGGCCTGACGCTGGACGGCATGGATTACATGCAGTATGCGCATTATAACGAAAACAGCAGCCCATTCGCGCTGGACGACGATTACGCCATGATTCGCTGGCTGCAAGATAATGTGCAGGGGGATCCGGTCGAGATTGAGGCGCAGAGTTCGCGCGAATATTTCTGGAGCGGGCGCGTTGCAATCTACACCGGGATGCCGACGGTCCTGGGCTGGCGCTTCCACCAGACTCAGCAGCGCACGCTGGATGACATGGGCACGCTGATTAACCAGCGGCGTTCGAATATCAACGCTTTCTACGCAACGACCGATATTCCAACAGCACTGGACATGATCCGCTTCTATCAAATTCAGTACATCATCGTCGGCAGCCTGGAAAAAGCCTATTATCCGCCGGATGGCCTGGATAAGTTCGAGCGCATGGCGCAGCAGGGGCTGCTGACGAAAGTTTTCTCAGCATGGTGAGGCTGCCGTGTATCAAGTAACGGACGCGGTACAGGTTGCACAACAGGTGGCAGGTTAAGTGATCTTCGACTGGTTGGCCCGCGAGGGCTGGATTGTCTTCAACTGGTGGCTGCTGGTCACGCTGGCCGGCCTGGCGGTCTTTCCGCTGCTGACTCGGCTGCTGCGGGGCCTGCCAGACCGGGGTTACACGCTGGCGCGCGCGGCGGGTCTGCTGCTGGTCGGCTTTGTCTACTGGCTGCTGGCGACGCTGGGCTTTCTGCGCAACGAGCCGGGCGGGATCGTGCTGGCCTGGCTGCTGGTGCTGGCGCTGGGACTGGCGGTCTGGCTGCGGCAGCCCTTTGACTGGCGGACCTGGTGGCAGCAGAATCGCGCGGCGATTATCACCGGGGAAGTGCTGTTTGCAGTTATGCTGCTGGGCTTTGCCATCAACCGGGCGCATTTGCCAGACCTGACCGGCACGGAAAAGCCGATGGAACTGGCCTTCATGAGCGCCGTACAGCGCAGCGGGACTTTTCCGCCGAACGATCCCTGGCTCTCAGGTTATGCTATCAGCTACTATTATTTCGGCTATGTGCAGGAAGCCATGATGGCAATGCTGAGCGGCGTCAGCAGCACGGTCGGCTTCAACATGATGATTAGCTTGCTGTTCGCGCTGACCGGCCTGACCAGCTTCGGCGTGGTCTACAATCTGGTGCGCTCGCGGACCGGCCTGGTGAAGCAGCGGGCGGCCCTGATGACCGGCCTGCTGGGTGCGGTGTTCGTGGTGCTGCTGGGTAATTTCCAACTGCCGCTGGTCGAACTGCCGTACCAGACCGGCATAGCATCCCAGGGCTACCTGGATTTCTGGGCACAGACGGAGCGTCTATCGCCGAAAGCGTTGGCGTCCGACCAGAGTGGGCCGCAAAACTGGGATCACTGGTGGTGGTTCCGGGCCAGCCGCGTGCTGACCGATACCAATCTGGATGGCAGCCCTATCGGCGTGCAGCCCATTGACGAATTTCCGGCCTTCAGCTTCGTATTGGCGGACGTGCATCCCCATGTGTTGGCGCTGCCCTTTGCTATGCTGGCGTTGGGGCTGGCGCTGAACATTGTGCTGCGAGCGGCAGCGCCCTCTGCGGCAGAGACCGTATTCTATGCGCTGGTCGGGGGCGGGCTGGTCTTCCTCAACCTCTGGGATGCCTCCTATCTGATTGTGATGGTGGGGGCGGAGGCGCTGCGCCGCCTGAGTCGCAATGGGCTGGGACGGCTGCGCGGCGAGGACTGGTGGAGCCTGTTCTTCTTTGGCCTGAGACTGATCGGGCTGGCGCTGCTGTTCTATTTACCCTTTTTCCTGAGCTTCAGTTCGCAGGCCTCTGGCGTGCTGCCGAACCTGCTGTATCCGACGCTGATCCAGCAGTATTTCGTGATGTTCGGGCCGTTTGTGTTGATCGTGGCGGCTTTCCTGCTGCTGGAAGTGCGGCTTGAACCGGAAAAGATCAACTGGGGACTGGGCCTGGCAGTATCGGGTGCGCTGCTGCTGGGATTGATCTTGCTGACGCTGCTCTTTGCCGTCGTGGGCGCGCTCTCGCCCGCTACCCAGGGGCAGGTGACGGGGGCCATTCAGCAGGCCGGGGGCCTGAGCGCGATCCTGCCGGATTTGCTCCAGCGGCGTCTGGAACGGCTGCCGACGACGCTTCTGCTGCTGCTGGCGGTGGGGCTGGTGGTGGCCCGCTTGTTCCCGCGTATCCCGCCGGTCGATGCCCTCGACGATGCCAGCCTGGACGAGCGCCAGATCGTGACCTATCCCGCAGCCAGTGGATTTGCGCTGCTGCTGGTGGGCGCGGCGGTGATGCTGACGCTGGTGCCGGAGTTTCTCTACCTGCGCGACAATTTCGGCGTGCGCATCAATTCGGTCTTCAAGTTCTATTATCAGGCCTGGCTGATGTTCGCCGTTGCCAGTGCCTACGGGGTCTATGTCGTTGCCGCCGACGACCGCTTCGCGCAGCGGATGCGTGTCTTGCGCAGGGCGTTCAGTGGGATGGTCGCCGTGATCGTGATCCTGGGGCTGCTGTATCCCATTCTGGCCTTCCAGAATCGCATGTTTGTCGAGTCCGGGCGGATATATTCCAGTGTGGAACGCCCGCTCACGCTCGATGGCGGGCCGACGACACTCAGTGCGGATGATTACGCCTCGATCATGTGCTTCAATACGCTGGTGAACAGCAGCGATCTGGTGGTGCTGGAAGCGGCGGATCCGGGGTCGGCTTACAACGTGACCGGCAAATGGGGCCGGGTGGCGATGCTGACCGGCGTGCCGATTGTGCTGGGCTGGCAAAATCACGAAGGGCAGTGGCGCGGCCCAACCTACAGCGAAGTGGTGGGCACGCGGCCCCAGGATGTTGACCAGATGTACAACGATCTGCGCTGGGACGTGGTGAAAGGGCTGCTGACCCAATATGGCATTGACTACGTCTTTTTCGGCGAGACGGAGCGCAATAAATATGGTGCGCAAAGCGAAACCAAGTTCGCGGATAATCTGCCGGTCGTCTGTGAGCGTGGCGGCAGCCGCTTCTACCGGGTGACGAGTATGGAGGGGCAGGGGTGAGTACACAGACCGCAGTCTTGCAAGAGCGCGAGCCAGTACGCGCCGTGACGATCTCCTACGAAGTTGTTGCCTATGCCGCCTTGTTGGGCGTGGCGCTGGTGCTGCGCCTGCTCGACCTGGGCAGCGTCGCCATCACTCAGGCTGAGGCACATGAGGCACTGGCCGCCTGGCGCGCGTTGTATCCCCACACTGCCGGGTCGTTAATCGTGTCGCAGAGTCCGCTGCTGTTTCTGCTGCACAGCACTGCCTTTCTGGTCTTTGGGGGCACGGAATTCGGCGTGCGCGTATTTACGGCACTGGCTGGCGCGGGATTAGCCCTGTCGCCGCTGTTGTTTCGCCCGCTGCTGGGCGTGGGACGAGCCTTTTTACTGAGTCTGATTCTGGCGCTGTCGCCCATTATGTTGATCGCCTCACGCTTCGATTCGCCAGTTATCTGGGCGATCTGGGCGGCGCTGTTGGGATTGTGGGCACTGTGGCGCTGGTGGCAGTCAGACCGGCTGGGCTATGCTCTGCTGGCGGGCGCGGCCTTTGCCGGGCTGCTCTTCTTGACGGACCCGCTGGGCTGGGTCTACGCGCTGGTGCTGCTCATCGCGGGCCTGCTGGCACTGGGCTGGCAGCGCCTGGAAGCACCTGACGCCGACATGCTGCCGGTCGTTCGGGACCGGCTGAGCGACCTGCCCTGGACGCGGCTGCTGCTGGCAGGGGCGGTGACGCTGTTCGTGGTGGCGACGCTGGGCATGAGCTACCTGCCGGGACTGTCATCGGTGGGTAAGCTGCTGGGGCAGGGACTGTCGGGGATCACGACACAAGATTTTAAGTCGCCGTCCTTCTTTGCCCTGCTGACGACGCTGTTCTACGAACCCTGGCTCTGGCTCTTCGCCCTGCTGGGCCTGTGGCTGCTGCGGCTGCGCGGCGGCCTGAACTTGCTGGAGCGTTTCCTGGCGGCCTGGGGCCTGCTGGCGGCGGTCGTGCCGCTGCTCTACCAGGGGACCAGCCCGGCGCATGGCCTGTGGATTACGCTGCCGCTGGCGGGATTGACTTCGGCGCTGCTGGTGGAGTTGATCCAGACGGAAAGGCACCCCTATTTACTGGTGCCTGGCTGGTTGAAGCCGCTAGGCGCTGCCTGTACGATAGTCATCCTGACGCTGATGGCGGTCAGCTTGCAGGCAATAGCACGCATGACTTTGCAGACGCCGGACGGGTCGCTCACCGGTGTCACGGGCAACCTGATCGGGCCGCTGGTGGTCGTTATGGGCCTGCTGCTGATCGGCGCAGGCTATCTGCTGATCTCCAGCATGTGGGGGACGGCGGTAGCGCTGCGAGTCGGGGCGCTGGGGTTGTTCGGCTTTGCGCTGCTCACGTCAATGGGCAGCGGCTGGAATGCGACAGTGACTCAGGCGGAAAACCCGGTCGAGTTCTGGCAGACGAATGCCACAGGCCGCGAGACGGCACTGCTGCGCGATACCTTTCTGGAGCTTGACCGGCGAGAGAGCGGCGGCTTCCCGTATCTGACGGCTTACGTACAGGCCGATGACGGCGGTATAGTCGCCTGGCTGCTGCGCGATTTTGTCAACGTGCAGTATATTCAATACCCCTCCGAGGCGCGCACCCAGCAGATCGCGCTGCTGCCCGCTTCCAATGAACCGCCCGCGCTGCTGGGCAGCTACGTCGGCGAGGATTTCGTCATCCAGCGCACCTGGCGCATGGAATCCATGCAGGGCTTTGACTTCCTGAGCTGGTGGATGCAGCGGCGGGTACGCGCGGAGCCAGCGCACCGTCAATCGATGGTGTTGTGGCTGCGCCAGGATGTGTATGATGGGGTGGATTTCGTATTTAACCCGTAGGCTGGTGAGGAATGGCAGCGGCGGTGGTGTATAAGTCTGGTGAGTGTCGGGGCATTGAGTGGGAAACCTCATGCAAGATGTTCAAGCGTTGATAGACGGCTGCCTGCGCGGCAATCAGCAGAGCTACGAGGCGCTGTACCAGCAGTTCGCGCCCTGTATCCACCGGTTGTGTTATGGCCTGCTGCTGAATATTCAGGATGCTGAGGACGTGCTGCAAGAGACCTTTGTCTACGCCTTTAAGAACCTGAGCCGCTACGATGCGCGGCGCGCGGCTTTCAAGACCTGGCTGTATACGATTGCGATCAGCCGCTGCCGTAATCTCTACCGGCGTCAGCGCCCGATGGCGATGGACATGAGCCAGATCCTGGGTCTCAAACTGATTGATCCGCAAGCGGTTTCGCCGGAGTCGCGTTTGCTTTCGCAGGATGTGCAGGAGCGGATTGAGCGCGCGCTGGCTTCGCTCTCGCCGCATCTGCGCGAGGCGGTGGTGCTGCGCTATGGACACGGCCTGCGCTACCGCGAGATTGCCGAAGTGATGGACTGTCCGCAGAAGACGGCGGAAAGCCGGGTGCGGCTGGCGCACGATGCGCTGCGCGGCTTGCTGACCGCTGAGGGCCGAGAGTTGTTAGAAGCGCTGGTGGATTGAGATGATGTTCGGCTTTCTGATTTGCCACTACACCAGGGTCCGGCTGGATGCCTTTATCGACGCTGAACTGTCGCCGCGTGTCCGGCGGCGTGTGGCGCAGCATCTGGACCGCTGCCCGCACTGCGACCGCGCCTACCGCCAGCGGCGTGAACTGCGGCGCGAACTCCAGCAGACGCTGCCGCTCGTTGGCACGCATGTCACGCCGGATTTCGCGGCTCTGTGGGTTGATATTCGGGCCGAGATTCCGCGCAAATCACCGCCGCGCAAATTTCGTTATGGCCTGGTGATGCTGCTGTTGGCGATGGCGCTGGTGACGCCGTTTACGATGGGTAACGGCAGAGTGACGCAGGTCCTGCCGGATCAGCCGGTGCCGGAGGCGCAGTTGGCGACCGAGACGGGTGAGGACGTGACCTTGCCCGCGCTGCAAGCGACGGCTGTGGCGGCGTCTACACGTGCCGGATGGCTGTCGGATTCACCGCCGACGATGCCGGAACCGAAGCACGAAGGGGAATAAAGAGGGCATGACTGCAACGACCGTACATCAGGATCCTGTGACGCAGTTTATGGCGCGCCGTCGTATGGTCAACTGGGAGATCGCGCTCTACGTGGTGATCTTCCTGCTGGCGATCTTTACGCGCTTTTATATGCTCGATGCGCGCGCCATGAGCCACGACGAGAGCCTGCATACCCGCTACTCCTATAATCTGTTCCATGATGGCGATTTTCAGCATACGCCCTTGATGCACGGCCCGATTCTGTTTCACGTCACGGCCTTCATGTATTTTCTTTTTGGCGATAACGACTTTACCTCGCGCATCTATCCTGCGGCGCTGGGGGTCGCCGTCGTTCTGATGCCGCTGTTGTTCAGACGATGGTTAGGGCGAATCGGGGCAATAATGGCCTCGATCATGCTGCTGATCTCGCCGATTATGATGTATTACAATCGCTATATCCGGCACGATACGCCCTCGATCTTCTTCGCGCTCTTGATGATTTACGCCATCATGATGTACGTCAACGGGCCGCATGGCACAAAGCGCGAGGCCAAATGGCTGTATTTGCTGGTCGGGGCGATGATCGGCAACCTGGGGTCCAAAGAGACGTCTTTCATCTATATTGCCATTATGGGCAGCTTCCTGACGCTTTACTGGCTGGTGCGCTTGGCACAGCGGCGCTGGCAGGTGCCGGGCAAGACCGTCTTCTATGGCTTGATGGCAGCGATTCTGCTGGGCGGGGTGGCGGCGCTGGGATTTTACGTCTTCTGGTCGATTGAGCCGATGGAACAGGCTGTCGAGGCGGCTCAGGTCAGCGGCGGCTGGTTCAACAACCTGGGGTCCAGCAGCTTCCTGATCTGGACGGCATCTATCGTCATCGCGGCTCTTGTTTTTCTGATTGGGCCGCTGTTGTGGGCCTTCCGCCGCAGCCGGGTAGCGATCCGTTGGCTGGATGTGCTGGTCATCATCATGGTGGCTGTTGTGGTCTGTGGTGGATTGGTGGAGATCGAGCATCTCTCGCACGTCACCACGCAGAACGCCGATGAGACCGCGCCGCCGCCTGTACCCGGTGAGAATGAACTGGCGCTGGTAAGTGGGGTCAATGTCGTGCCGCTGGCTGGGGCCTGGGTCGGTGGCGGAGTGATCGTGCTGCTGCTGCTGGGCATGTGGCGCTTGGGCTGGTGGGGCGAACTCACGCAAATGCCGGAGTTTGAGGTCCTGATCGTCATGGGCACGCTCATCTTGCCCTGGCTGACGCCCTTCATACTCAAAGCGATGGGGGTGTCGCCAACCGACCAATCGCAGGAGGGAATCCTGCGGGCGGTGATTGCTGCCGTGCCGCTGGTGGCGGTGGCAATTACGGCGGGCCTGTTATGGAACTGGCAGCGCTGGCTTATCTGCGTGACGATCTTCTACTCGATTTTCCTCTTCTTCTTCACGACCATGCTGCGCAACATGAACGGCATCGGCACGGGGATCATCAGCAGCCTGGGCTACTGGCTGGAACAGCAGGGCGTCCGGCGCGGCAGCCAACCGCAGTATTACTACCTGGGGCTTATCGTGCCCTTTTACGAGTTCCTGCCGCTGGTCGGCAGCATTCTCGCTATGTTCAGCGGCCTGACGCTGTTCTGGAACTACCGCCGCAAACGCCTGGAAGCCCGTTATGACGAGGCTGCGGCCAGTGCTGTCGCCTATGCGAATCTGGCGGGCGAGCCTTCCGGTGAAGTGATGGAAGAGGACCTGCCGACGGTCTCCGAACTCATGGACGATGAGCCGGTCATCGAGCGTCCCTTGGGTAAAGTGAAGGATCGCACCGAATGGCTGAAGAGGCTGCCGTTCCTGGTCTTCGTGGCCTGGTGGGCCATTCTGAATCTGGTGAGTTACACGTTGGCCGGGGAGAAGATGCCCTGGTTAGGGACGCATCTGACCGTGCCGTTGATCTTCCTGACCGCCTGGTTCCTCAACCGGCAGATCCGGCAGCTGGACCTGTCCCGTTTCCTCAAAGGTGGTTGGCTGAGCCTGATCTTACTGCCGGTGCTGCTGCTGGCGCTGTTCTCGGTGATTTCGCCCTTTGTCTTCGGACAGGCCCCCTTTACCGGCCTGACCCAGGGACAGTTAGCAGCGTCGGGACAGTGGTTGGGCGCGCTGGCGGGCAGCGGGCTGATCCTGGTCGGCATCTACCAGTTGGCGGCACACGTCGGCTGGCGGCATCTGAGGCGCATGTTCACGCTCTCAATCTTTGCGGTGCTGGCGGTGGTGACGGTACGCTCGGCGGTGATGGCTTCGTTTATCAATTACGATCTGGCGACCGAATACCTGGTCTATGCGCATGGCGCACCGGCCATCAAGACGGTCCTCAACGAACTGACGGAACTGAGCTCTGAAGACGACCGACGGCATGGACCTGAGCTTTGCCTATGACAACGAGGTCTCCTGGCCGTACAGTTGGTACTTCCGGCATTTCCCCAACGCGCACTTCGTCGGCAGCAGTCCCAGCCGCCCGATCATCGACCAGTCGGTGGCGGTGGTGGTGGGTGAGAAGAATCGTGCCGCCGTCGAGCCGCTGCTGGAGGACCGTTACTATCACTTTAGCTATATCCGGCTGTGGTGGCCGATGCAGGATTACTTTAACCTGACGCCGGATCGCCTGGCCGGGCTGTTCGACTTCTCGCCGGATGACCCGCAGGCGGCTCAACTGCGCCAGGGCCTGTTCCAAATCTGGTGGTCGCGTGATTACACGATCTACGGTCAGGCGGTGGGCCGCAATTACGACGTGACTAGCTGGCCGGTTTCGGACCGGATGCACTTCTACGTGCGTAAGGACGTGGCGGCGCAGATCTGGGACCTGGGAATCGGCGAAGGTACGGTCGAAAACCCGCTGGATAATCAGGTGGTCAACGTCTGCAACTCCAACTGGAAGCTGACCCCAGCGCAAACGATCTTCGGGGTGACAGGCAGCGCGCCGGGGCAGTTGAACCGTCCGCTGGGCCTGGCCCTGGATAGTGCCGGGCATGTCTACATCGCTGAGGAATCGAACAATCGGGTGTCGGAGTTCGACAGCGCAGGCAACTTTGTGCAGTTGTTCGGGCCGGATGCGGTCTTCTTCACCCGCCCGAACGGTGTGGCGGTGGGGCCGGACGGCAATATCTACGTGGCTGATACCTGGGACTACCAGATCAAGGTCCTGTCACCGGATGGCGAGGTTCTCAGGACCTGGGGCCAGGCCGGTGAGTTTGGTGCTGGGGCGCAGGCGGAGCCGGTCGATGGCTTCTGGGGGCCGCGCGACATCGTGGTCGATTCCGACGGGCATGTCTACGTGGCCGATACCGGTAACAAGCGCATCCGTGTCTATACCAGCGATGGCGAATACATCCGCGATATTGGCGCGGGCGGCAGCGCACCAGGGCAGTTGGACGAACCGTCCGGGCTGGCGCTGAGTCCTGATGGACGCCTGTTTGTCGCCGATTACTGGAACCGCCGGATCAGCGTCTTCAGCACCGACGGCAGCTATCTGTACAACATCCCGCTGCAAGCCTGGACGACCGAGCAGGGCAACCGGCCTTATCTGGCGGTGGATGCGGCCCGCGATTACCTCTACGTGACCGACCCGGACGCCGGGCGGGTGCTGGTGCTGACGACCAGCGGCGAGTGCCTGGGGTCCTTCGGCCAGGCCAGCAGTGAGAGTGTGGATTCGACCCGTTTCCGCACGACGGCGGGCATCGCGGTCGATGACGCGGGCAATGTCTACGTGGCGGATTCAGGCACCGGGCGCGTGCTCAAATTCCTGCCTTTTGAACCGGGCACGGGCGTGAATCCGCAGTCACCAGAGCAATCAGACAGCGAGGCGACGGAGGAAGTCGTGGGCTAGAGCTAAAAGCCACGATTTATCTTGCGGGTAAGGCGGGATTATGATATGATATTGATGGCGAAAGTGGGGTTTCAACCCCACTTTTGTTCGTATCCACGCAAGTAGGGCTTAAGAGCAGGGGAACATGAGAAGCGAATTTGAACTCGCCTTCAACGAGATTACCGAACGGAGTGCCTTGCCGCGCGAGATCGTGCTGGACGCCTTGCAGGCCGCTCTGATTTCGGCTTATCGGCGCGACACAGGGGCCAGCAGCGCTCAACGTGTGGACGCCGACATTGACCCCAATACGATGCGTCCACGTATCTTTGTTGAAAAAGAGGTGGTCGAAGACATTGTCAACGACCGGACGGAAGTGCTGCTTGAGGATGCTCGCTTTTATGACCCGGAAGCGCAGCTTGGCGATATGGTCATGGTGCAGGTGCAGCGCACGACGAAGAAATTCGGTCGCATCGCTGCGCAGACTGCTAAACAGGTTATTTTACAGAAAATTCGGGAAGCCGAGCGCAACGCCCTTTACGAAGAATTTATGGAGCGCGAAGGCGATTTGATTACCGGCACGGTGCAGAGTGTGAACTCGCATCTGGTGACGTTGAGCCTGGGCCGGGCGGAGGCGATTATGCCGCGCGCCCAGCAGATCCCCGGCGAACGCTACCGGCCCCATGATAAGCTGCGGACCTATGTGCTGGAAGTGAAACGCAGCAACGGTGGCCCGCAGATCATTGTCAGCCGCAGCCATCGCAATATGCTGCGCCGCTTGCTGGAATACGAAGTCCCCGAAATCTATAACGGCCAGGTTGAAATCAAGAATATTGCGCGCGAGGCAGGCTACCGCTCGAAGGTCGCCGTCGCAGCGCTGCAAGAAGGTATCGACCCGGTGGGGGCCTGCGTCGGGATGCGCGGGATGCGTATCCAGAACATCGTCAAGGAACTGCACGAAGAAAAAATCGACGTGATTGAATGGGTTTCCGAGCAGGAGACCTTTATCGCCAAAGCCTTGAGTCCGGCGCGCGTCAACGGGGTCTACCTGGATGACGATTTCGACAATGGGCGCACGGCGGTGGTGCTGGTGCCGGACGATCAGCTTTCGCTGGCGATTGGCCGTGAGGGGCAGAATGCCCGTCTGGCGGCCAAGCTGACCGGCTGGCGGATCGACATCAAGAGCGTGACCGAGGCGGTCCAGGATGCGCTGGATAAGCTGGATTCCGAGCCGTTGAGCGACCTGATGGACACCCATGCGGAACTGCTTTCCGAAACGGTGCGCATCATGGAGAAGAAAGAGGCTAACCGGGCCGTCATGCCGGAGGAATACAATTCCCTCAGCAAGTTCGCTGGGCTGGTCGAATTGCGCTGGCAGGAGCACCGCGAAGGCCGCCGCCGCGCACGGATGGAAGAGATCAATTCGGTCAAATCCACGCTGCCGCAGGGAGCCTTTGAGCTGCCGATCAGCACGCTGGATCTCCCCGAAGAGGCCATCGACGCACTGCAAGAACTGGATAACGTCGGCGAGATCATGTGGCGTTTCCTGATCGACGAATCCTCGCTGCGACAGATGATGTCTGGTCTGCCGGACGGGAGTTTCGCGCAGCTTCATGAAGCGCTCGACAAAGTCGTTATCCCCGACGTTGAGGAAGTAGAGGCTGTTGAAGAGCCAGAAGAATTTGTTGAAGCCGAAGTGGTCGAAGAGGCGGAAGTGACCGAAGCCGCTCTGGCGGAAGAGGCCGAAGCTGTGGCCGAAGCGCCGGAAGCCCTGGTCGAGACAGAAGTGGCCGAAGAAGTCCCGGCGGCCTTTGGCGACGAGCCAGCCGCTGAAGAAGTAGCGCCGGAGCCGGTATCGGATACGCCGAAGGCCAAGCCCAAAGACCGCGAGGCGGGCTTCGAGGAAGAGGCGGAAGATTACGAAGACGACGAGGATCTCGACGCCCTGCTTTCCGAGAGCCAGCAGAAGAAGAAGAAAGATCGCCAGCGTCGCCGTCAGTTGGTGTACGATGAGGAATTGGGCGAGGTGGTCGCCCGTCGCCGGCGTAAAGGGCGTCGCAGCCGCGATGATTGGGACGATTATCTCGATTAGCCTATGAGTGCCCGGAAGCCCTTCCCAGAGCGCAGTTGTGTCGTCTGCCATGAGCGGCGGCCCAAGCGTGAATTGGTGCGGATCGTGCAGACGCCAGAGGGCGTACAGGTTGATCCGAGCGGTAAGATGCATGGACGCGGGGCCTACCTGTGCGAACGGGTAAGCTGCTGGGAACGTGCTATTCAGGGATCGGCGCTGAGCAAGGCCCTGCGCACTGAGTTGACTGATGAAGATCGTACACGCCTGTTACAGGCCAAACCGTCAGCCGGTAAAACAATGATGGATTATACGGCGATCCACCAAGTGAAGATTACTAACGCGATGGATTAGGGAGACGAGCTGCTTTTCCCGACCCATCGCCTGAAGTCATGTGGAGGACACACGATGGCAAAGGAAAAGCAAGTCATTCTCGTCGCGGATTACCTTACAGTCCGCGAATTGGCCGATCTGATTGATGCCAGCCCGATTGACGTGATGAAGCAGTTGATCGCCAACGGCATCATGGCCTCGATTAACCAGCAAATCGATTTTGATACGGCGGCGATTGTGATCGAAGAAATGGGCTTCGAGGCACAATCCGCCAGCCAATTGGCCGCCGAGGCCGCCAAAGAAGAAGCCGCTCAGGCGCAGACCTGGCGGCAGCTTTACATCGCTGAAAAGCCGGAAGATCTGAAAGTGCGCCCGCCCATTGTCACGATTCTGGGCCACGTCGATCACGGCAAAACCACCCTGCTCGATACTATCCGCAAAACCAAAGTAGCCGAAGGCGAGGCCGGCGGCATCACCCAGCATATCGGCGCGTACCGCGTGTTTCACGAGGGACGCCAGATCACCTTTCTTGATACGCCGGGTCACGAAGCTTTCACGGCCATGCGTGCGCGTGGTGCTCAGGGTGCCGATATTGTCGTGCTGGTCGTGGCGGCGGACGATGGTGTGATGCCGCAAACACGCGAGGCCATTGACCATGCGCGGGCGGCGAACGTGCCGATCATCGTTGCCCTGACCAAAATGGACAAGCGCAACGCCAACGTCGAGCGGGTCAAGCAGCAGCTTGCCGAGGCCGACCTGGTCCCGGATGAATGGGACGGCAATACGCTGGTGGTGCCGATCTCGGCGATCCAGGGCGAGGGCATTGACGATCTTCTGGAGGCGATCCTGCTGGTGGCCGATGACAGCGAGATCATCGCTAATCCGGCCTCGAAACCGGCGGGCGTGGTGCTGGAAGCCGAAGTAGACCCCAGCCGGGGCGTTATGGCGACGCTGCTGGTCTTCAACGGGGAACTGCACGGCGGTCATACCATCATCGCCGGAGCTACCTATGGCCGGATCAAGGCCATGTTCGATGAACGCGGCAAGCCGGTTAAGGCGGCGGGTCCGTCGATGCCGGTCGAGGTCATGGGACTGAACGAACTGCCGGAACCGGGCGATCCCTTTGAGTGGGTGAAGAACGAGAAGACGGCACGGTCGGTGATCGGCGAGCGCGAAGAGGACCAGGCAGTGGGGCCGCATCGCCCGGCGATTGTGACGCTGGAGGACATCTTCGCCCAGTACAGCAGCGGTCGAGACCAAAGAGCTGAACCTGATCGTGAAATCGGATTATCAGGGAACTTTGCAGCCGATCCTCGACTCGCTGGAGAACATGTCGGAGCATAACGAAGCCGGAATCAACATCAATGTGCTGTCGGCTGACATCGGCAATATTGGCGAGAACGACGTGATGCTGGCGTCGGCATCCGAAGCTATCATTCTGGGCTTCAATGTTTCGATAGATAATGCCGCGCGCCGCTCGGCGGATTCGCAGGGTGTGGATATTCGCATCTACAGCGTGATCTACAAGCTGCTGGAAGACATTGAACTGGCTCTGAAGGGTATGCTGGAGCCGACCTACGAGGACAAGCTGATCGGCACCGCAGAGGTGCGGCAGGTCTTCCATATCTCGCGCGTGGGCACAATCGCCGGGAGCTATGTGCAGGACGGCGTGGTGCGGCGTAACGCCAAAGCGCGGGTGCTGCGTCGAGGCGATGTGTTGATCGAAAAAGCGCCGGTGAGTTCGCTCAAGCGGATCAACGACGATGCGCGTGAGGTTCGCGCGGGCTTTGAATGCGGTATCGGCCTGGATGGCTTCAACGACTTTGAGGAAGGTGACGTGATCGAGTTCTACGTCACTGAGCAGGTTTCCTGACGGGTGCGCGATGACCATTAAGCAAGATCGGGTCGCTGACCGTATTCGCACGATATTGAGCGGGCTGCTGCTGCGCGAGGTGGCGGATCCCCGTCTGCATAACGTAACCGTGACTGAGGTCAAGCTCGACCCAGAATTGGCCTTTGCCGATGTTTACGTCAATGCCCTGGGCGATGAAAGCCGCCAGGACGAAGTCATGGCCGGCCTGGAGCGCGCGAAAGGCTGGCTGCGCCGCGAGGTGGGCAAGCGTGTGCGGCTGCGCACGGTGCCGGAACTGCATTTTCATTGGGATGTGACGCTTGAGCGTGGCGAACACCTGCACCAGTTGATTGCCAGCCTCGACATTCCGCCGGAAGAAAAGGACGAGGATGACGGATCGGACTGATTGGGCGGCGGCCAGCCAGGCGGTTGAGGCGGCGCAGTCAATTCTGGTAGCGACGCATATTAGCCCGGATGGCGATGCGATTGGCTCGCTGCTGGGCCTGGGGAATGCGCTGCGGCTGCGCGGCAGCAACGTCACCTGTGTGGTGGATGGCGGTCTGCCGGGCACGTTTCGCTTTCTCCCCGGTGCGTCGGACGTGCGCGATACGCCCACGACCGGCCAGTGGGACCTGATGATCTCGGTGGACAGCAGCGACGAAGAGCGCACGGGGGAGTCTGGGGTCTATGGCCGCGCGCACAGCGCCCGCGTGATCAACCTGGATCATCACATCACCAACACCTTCTTTGGCGACATTTTCCTGGTCATGCCCAGCGCGGTCTCGGCAACAGAGGTCGTGTATCACTGGCTGCGCGAATGGCAGCAGCCGCTGGCACTGGACATTGCGGTTCCACTCCTGACCGGGCTGGTGACGGACACGATTGGTTTTCGCACCAGCAATGTGACGGCGAACACGCTGCGCGTAGCGGTCGAATTGATGGAGGCGGGTGCGCCGCTGGCGGAGATCACCGCAGCGGACGCTGAGCAGCATGCCCTACCGGGTGCTGGATCTGTGGAAGCACAGCCTGACGACGGTGCAGCTTCACGATCAGGTGATCGAAGCCTCGGTCCGTCAGGCGGATTTGCACGCGGTGGGCCTGGATGACATGACCGATGGTGGGCTGGTGCAGCTTCTCAACACGATTAGCGAAGCGCGCATCGCGGTCGTTTTCAAGGAAATGGACGAATTGCGCGTCGAGATCAGCTTGCGCAGCAGGCCGGGCTATGACGTGGCTCAGGTGGCGCTCGGCTTGGGCGGCGGTGGTCATCCGCAGGCCTCCGGCGCGACAGTGGATGGCACGTTGGAGTCGGTGCGCGGGGCGCGTGCTGCCCCTGCTGCAAGCGGTGACGGCCCAAAACAGTTAACATGACAGCGGCGTTTGGCTTCTTGAATCTCGATAAACCTGCCGGGTTGACCAGCCACGATGTGGTGGCCCGCATCCGGCGCGGGCTGGCGGTCAAAAAGGTGGGTCACGCCGGGACGCTGGACCCGCTGGCGACCGGTGTGCTGGTGATCTGCATAGGCGGCGCGACCCGCTTGAGCGATTATGTGATGCACGCCACGAAAGTCTACCGGGCACGGATTCACCTGGGCATCAGCACGACGACCTACGACGCGGAAGGCGAGGTGGTCGCCGAACAGGACTCCTCAACCCTGACACTCGACGCGATAGAGACCGCGCTGGATTCCTTCCGGGGCGAGATCGAGCAGGTGCCGCCGATGTACAGTGCGATTAAGCAGGGCGGGCGCAAGCTCTATGACCTGGCACGGGCCGGCGAAGTGGTCGAACGCGCGCCACGCAGGGTGACGATTGACTCGCTGCGGGTGCTGGCCTGGACGCCGCCGGAAGTTACGGTTGAAGTCGCGTGCAGCGCCGGGACCTATATTCGCAGCCTGGCGCATGATCTGGGCGACGCGCTGGGTACCGGGGGGCATCTGTCCGGGCTGGTCCGGTTGCGCAGTGGCGGTTTCGTGCTGGACGACTCGATTGGCCTGGAGACTCTGCTGGCGGCGGATGACTGGCAGCAGTGGCTGATCCCGCCTAGAATCGCGCTGGCTCCCATGCCCGAAATCACGGTAGAACTCAACAGCCGCCGATGATCTGCGGCACGGACGGGCTGTCGAAGACGAAGCGGCAGCGGAGGACCGGCTGGTGCAGGTCTACGGGCCGGATGGCAGTTTTCTGGCGCTTGTACGAGGCGATGGTCGCTGCTGGCGGCCACATAAAGTCTTTGCTTGAAAGGGTAGCAGCGGTGACGGAGCATCTGGTCGGATTATCAGAAGCGCATCTTGCGCAGCCCTCCCTGGTGACCATTGGGGTTTTCGATGGCGTGCATCGCGGCCATCAAGAAGTCATCAGGCAGACCGTCGAAGCCGCACACGAGCTGCACCGGCTGGCGGTGGTGCTGACCTTTTATCCACATCCTGACGTGGTGCTGCGGCATCTCAGCGGGCGGACCTATCTGACCAGCCCGGAGCAAAAAGCCGCGCTGCTGGGCGATCTGGGCGTGGATATGGTCATCACCCAGCCTTTTGACGAGGCGCTGCGGCACGTGCGCGCTGCCGATTACGTAGACCGTCTGCGTGAGCATCTCAAGATGGAGGTGCTGGCGGTCGGGGCCGATTTCGCCATGGGCTACCAGCGCGAAGGCAACGTGGATTTCCTGCGGGCGCAGGGCGCGGCCAAAGGCTTTGAGGTCCAGGTGGTCGATTTGCTGGGGAGCGACGGCGAGAAGATCAGCAGTACGGCCATCCGAAAGGCGCTGGAGGCCGGAGATGTAGACCAGGCGCGCGAGTGGTTGGGACGCAGTTATACGCTCAGCGGGCCGGTGATCCAGGGCGCGCAGCGCGGGCAGACCATTGGCTTCCCGACCGCCAATATCGGCGTATGGGACCAGCAGGTGATCCCGGCCAACGGCATCTACGCCAGTTGGGTATACCTGGGGGATGAGCGTTTTATGGCGGCGACCAACGTGGGCCTGCGTCCGACCTTCGACGGCCAGGATGTCACGGTTGAGCCGCATATTCTGGACTTTGCGCGCGATATTTACGGCCAGGAAATTACGGTGAGTTTTGAGACGCGCTTACGCGATGAAGAACGCTTCGACAGCATTGACGCGCTGGTGGAGCAAATCAAGGCCGATGTGGTCGCCAGTCGAGCCTATCTCAGCGCTTCGGAAACGCATAACCCAGACGGCGCATAAGGGCCTCGTCGCTGCGCCAGTTCTTCAATACCCGAACCCGCAAATCCAGATAGACCTGCGTGCCGAGCATGGTTTCCAGTTCGCCCCGCGCTGCCTGACCGATCTCTTTAATCAGACGGCCCTGCTTGCCTATGACGATGCCTTTTTGCGACTCACGCTCGACGTAGACGGTCGCGTTGATGTAGGTCATCTCCGCCGAGCGCTCTTTGTAGTCGGTGATCTCGACGGCGACGCTGTGCGGAATTTCCTGCTCGGTCGCCAGCATCAGCTTCTCGCGGATGACCTCGGCAGCAATGAAGCGCATGTTGACCTCGCTCAACTGGTCCACCGGGTAATAGCGCGGCCCCTCCGGCAGCAGACCGGTAATTGCCTCCACCAGCGCCTCG
This sequence comes from uncultured Chloroflexia bacterium, assembly GCA_963772595.1. GTDB lineage: Bacteria > Chloroflexota > Anaerolineae > Aggregatilineales > Phototrophicaceae > CAVYXZ01. The sequence goes on from CAVYXZ010000013.1 coordinate 131,601, forward strand.
ACTCCCTGCCCGTTCAGGGCGCTGACCCGCATGGCTTTCTCATAGTCAATCAGTGCTTCATACTGCGCAATGTGCGGGTGAGTCTCGCTGATGAGATCGGTCTTGTTCAGGGCCAGCACCACCGGCGGCCTGTGCCTCAGCGCCTTGAGTGTGTCGGCGATTTGCAGATCAAGCGCATGGGGCGGCGCAGAGACATCCACCACCCAGAGCACGGCGTCGGCATCGGTCAGAGCGTTTTCGGCCACCGAAATCATGAACTGGCCCAGCTTGTGCTGCGGGTCATGCAGGCCGGGAGTATCGACAAAGATGATCTGAGCGTGTTCAGTCGTGAAAATCGCAGGCTGGCGTCGCTGCGTCGTCTGGGGCCGGGGCGTGACGATGGCGATTTTCTGGCCCAGGATGCGGTTGATGAGCGATGACTTGCCGACGTTGGTGCGCCCCAGCAGCGCCACAAAACCAGAGCGATGATCGTCAGGCCAATCGTCGCTGAAAACGCTGTCGAGTTCCGTCATCGGCAGGATTTAGTGTTCGTCATGGTGGCCGGTAAACATCGGCTGGTTGATGTCGTCAAAGTGAGTATCAGGCCGGACCACGAGAAACCAGGCGAGGATGCCCGCAATCAACGCGGCAGCACCCAGCGCAAAGAGGAGGTTGAGTGCAGTGGCATCAACGGAATCGCCGCTGACGACCCCGACACCTAGCGCAATCACCATGCAGATAATACCGCCGCCAGCCATAAAGGACAGGCCAAGCTGCAATGATTTCGAGACAGGTTTGTTTTCATCGGCCACGTGGCGGCCCTCCCTTTCACGTGCGGGTAATGACTCAATTTTGCCGCCGCTGACCAGAGTCGTCAAGTCCGGTTGTGCTGATCTGGGGCAGGTGGTGTCTGCTGGCAGGAAGCGCAGCCGAATGGCAATATAGAGAGGGCTGGCAAGTTGTGCTATAATCGCCCTCCTATTACGGTAAAAATTATGGGGAAATCGCAGTTTTTGAACGGATGACCTCATAGTTTTTCATTCTGTTTTTATGTTCAGGTAATTGTGCGTTTTATTCAACGGGTTTAAGATAGAGGATGATATGGCTCGACAAAAAGTGTCAATTATCGGCGCGGGCAATGTAGGTGCGACCTGTGCGCACTGGATTGCTGCGAAAGAGTTAGCAGATGTCGTGCTGGTTGACATCGTAGAGGGGCTGGCAGCGGGGAAGGCGCTTGACCTGGCTGAATCCGGGCCGGTGATGAATTTTGACCTGAACCTGACCGGTGCTACCAGCTATGATGCGACTGCGGGTTCGAATGTGGTAGTGATTACCGCCGGGGTGCCGCGCCGGAAAGACCCGGTGACGGGCGAGATGCCCAGCCGGGATGACCTGGTGCGGACGAACCAGAAAATTGTTGGCGAGGTAACGCGGCAGGTCGCTCAGCAGTCGCCGGATGCAGTGCTCATCGTCGTCTCGAACCCTCTGGATGCGATGTGCCACGTGGTCCTGCAAGAAAGTGGATTTCCCAGCCAGCGGGTCGTTGGGCAGGCTGGCGCTCTTGATACCGCGCGTTATAAAACATTTATTGCGATGGAACTGGGCGTCAGTGTACGCGATGTGCATGGAATCGTGCTTGGAGGGCATGGGGATTCGATGGTACCACTACCCCGCCATACCTCCGTTGCCGGTATTCCGGTGCGTGAGCTGATGAGTGAAGATAAGTTACAGGCTATCATCGCGCGGACCCGCAAAGGTGGCGGCGAGATCGTCGGCCTGCTCGGCTACAGTGGGTATTATGCCCCGGCTGCCGGTGCGGTCGAGATGGTCGAAGCCATCGTGAAAGACCAGAAGCGGGTGATTCCCTCGGCGGTCCTTCTGGGCGGCGAGTATGGCTATGATGGTCTGTATATGGGTGTTCCTGCGGTGTTGGGGGCAGGTGGCGCAGAGCGCGTGATTGAAATGACCCTCAGCGACGAGGAACGACAGATGCTGGCTCATAGCGCAGATGCGGTCAAATCCGTAGTGGACGTGCTCGGATACTAGACCTCTGCGTGTTCAGGAGGCGAGAATGTCGCGGCGTGTAATCGACATTGACGATGGAATTGCAATGGTGGTCACTGACCTGCATGGCGCATGGGAGGTGTATCATCAACTACGCGATTTGTTTCTGGAAAATTACCGCCGGGGCGAGATGCAGCGCCTCATCCTCTGCGGCGATCTGATTCACGGCGAGGGTTCGGAAGACCGCGACTCCAGCCTGGAGATGCTGCTCGACGTGATGTCCTTGCAGGCCGAGCTAGGCTCGGACACGATCATCATGCTGCTGGGCAATCACGAACTGCCGCACATCTACGGCCTGTCGCTGGCTAAAGGGGCCATTCAGTATACGCCCCGTTTCGAAGCCTCGCTGACCCGGTTGGACCAGTATTACAGTTCGCTCTACCGGCGCAAGAATGTGGTGGATTTCCTGGCCTCACTGCCGTTTTTCGTGCGGACCAAGGCGGGGGTCATGCTGACTCATGCCGGGGCCTCGACGTCTATCGGCTCGGTGGCGCTGTTCGAGCGGCTGATGCGGGTCGATCATTTCGACATCATCGCGGCAGCGGATAAAGAACTGAACAACTACGATATCGAGAGCCTGCGGCGCGGTTATGCGCATTTCACAGGCATTTCCTATGACGAACAGGCGCGGCGATTCCTGGCTGTTTCCGGCCCGGAAGACCCGCGCTATAACGATCTGCTGCGCGTGCTGTTCCTCAGCGGCCAGAACACTGATTTCGACCTGCTGTGGAACACGCTCTTTTCGCAGAACGAGCTGGATACCAGCCATAACTACACCATGACGGTGAAGAACTTCCTCAGCTACATCTCCAAAGTCAGCCCGCATGAACAGCGTGTGCTGGTCGCCGGGCACATTGGTGTCAAGGATGGTTATGGGCTGGTTGGCCCGCAGCAGCTCCGGCTGGCGAGCTTTACCCACGCGCATCCGAAATCGTCAGGGCGTTATCTACTGCTTGACTGCGGCGCGGAGATGCAGACCGCCCGCGATCTCTACACCAGTATCCAGCCGGTCTTTGATGAGCAGACGATCAAGGCCGGTTATGCACCGATCATGACCCAAGCTGCGAGCGGCTGAACTCGCCGTAACCGCGTAGAAAATCGGCGGCGGGCATCGCTTTGCGACCTGCCATCTGGACCTGCTGAAGCACGAGCAGGTCTTTTGCTGTCCCGACAGCGGCGGACTCTCCGAATGGGATGACCTGACCGGGAGCAGCGGTTCCGGCAGCGACCTGTGCCTGAAGGATCTTCAACTGCTGGCCGTTCCAGGTGGTGAAGCTGCCGGGCCAGGGGGTGAAGGCGCGAATCTGGCGTTCGATCTGTTCGGCGGGTTGAGTCCAGTCGATGAGGCCCTCTTCTTTCTTGAGCATGGGCGCGTAGGTGGATTTCGAATCGTCCTGCGGCTGCGGCTGGATGCGGCCTTCGAGATAGCCGGGCAGGGTCTCGATGAGCAGATCGGCCCCCAGCGTCGCCAGTTTGTCATGCAGGGTTGCGGCGGTTTCATCGGCAGCCAGGGGGATCGCGCGCTGGCTGAGGATCGGCCCGGTATCCAGACCCGCGTCCATTTTCATGATGGTAATGCCGCTTTGGCTGTCTCCGGCCCGGATGACTGCCTGAATCGGCGCGGCCCCACGCCAGCGAGGCAGCAGCGAGGCATGGACGTTGATTGAGCCGTGTGCTGGAATGTCCAGGAGGGTCTGTGGTAGAATTTGCCCAAAGGCTGCGACCACGTAGACATCAGCCTGCCAGCGCTTGAGTTCGGCAATGGCGTCGGGCTGGCGAATTTTCACCGGCTGAAAGACCGGGATCTCGTGCGCCAGGGCCAACTGCTTGACGGGTGAGAACTGCGGTTCTTTGCTGCGGCCCGCCGGTCGATCTGGCTGGGTCACGACGCCGACGACGTGATGCTGCGCGATGAGGGCGCTCAGGACAGGCAGGGCGAATTCCGGGGTCCCCATGAATACAATGTCGGTCATATCTTTCGCTCCTGTCTAAATGAGTCTGTAGTATCGAATGCATATTCAACGATTGTCAACGGTCTGATGACTCCCCCCTCGAAGAAATGGATCACTGCCCCCCCTGTACCGGAGCAGATTCTGCGCCAGTACAGCGGCATGGACCCGGTGCTGGCCCAGATATTATACAATCGCGGGCTGACCACGCCCGCAGACGCGGCTGATTTCCTGTATTTCCGCGACATCGACAGCAATCCCTTCCAGATGAAGGGCATGAACCGGGCAGTGGACCGCATCCGGCGGGCGATCCGGCAGAAAGAGCCAATTGTCGTCTACGGCGATTTTGACGCCGATGGCGTGACCTCGACCACGCTGCTGATGCAGACGCTGCGGGCACTGGGGGCGGAAGCCAAGCCCTATATCCCGCATCGCGCTGACGAAGGCTATGGCCTCAACAGCAAGGCGCTGCTTAAGCTCAAGCGGGCCGGGGCCGGGCTGGTGGTGACGGTGGACTGCGGCATTCGCTCGGTGCAGGAGGTCGAGGACGCCAAAGCCGAGGGCCTGGACCTGATTATCACCGATCACCATTCAGTCGGCGCACAGATTCCGCCCGCTCTGGCGGTGATTAACCCGAAGCAGGAAGACTGTCCCTATCACGAGATCGAACCCATGCTGGCCGGAGTTGGGGTGGCCTTCAAGCTGGCGCAGGCCCTGCTGCGGGCGGCGGCGCACGACAGGCACAACCCGCCGACGATCAGCGAAGAGGTGCTGCTGGATCTGGTGGCGATTGGCACGGTGGCGGATCTGGTGCCGCTCAACAGCCTGCAAAACCGGGCGCTGGTGCGGCGCGGGCTGGAAGTGTTGAATCAGGCACGCAGGCCGGGGGTTCGGGCGCTGCTGGACGTGGCAGGTGTCGAACCAGGCAAGGTGACGGCCATGAGCATCGGCTACGGGCTGGGGCCGCGCATCAACGCCGCCGGACGCCTGGGCAGCGCCATGACGGCTTATCACCTGCTGGCAGCGAGTGACATCCGGCAGGCGGCCAAGCTGGCGCTGGAGCTTCAGGAACTGAACACTGAGCGCCAGAACCTGACTCGTGAAGCACAGGACATGATCCGCGAGCGGCTGGAGCAGGAGGACACCGAGGGTCTGCCGCTGATTTTCGCTTCGGACCCCAGTTTTCAGCCGGGCATCGTCGGGCTGGTGGCGGGCCGGCTGACCGAGGAGTTCTACCGTCCGGCAGTGGTGATGGAGGAGGGGGCGACGGAGAGCCGCGCCTCCTGCCGGAGTATTCCACAGTTTGATATTACGGCGGCCCTGGACGAGTGTGCCGATTTACTGCTGCGGCACGGCGGTCATGCGCAGGCGGCAGGTTTCACGGTAGCGAATCAGAATGTTCCCGTGCTGGTTGAACGGCTGACGCATCTGGCATCGGAGCGCCTGGCCGGTGAGCAACTGCGCCCGACGCTGGAACTGGACGCCGAACTGGATGTCAACCGGCTGTCCGAAGACCTGTGGGAAACGCTGCAACTGCTGGAACCGACCGGTTATCACAACAGCGCACCGGTGCTGATGATGTCAAACGCCTTTATTGTTGAACGGCGAACTGTGGGTCGAGATGATCGCCACCTGAAGTTTAGCGTTCAGCGCGCGGGCCGACCGCCCTTAGATGCGATTGCTTTCGGCATGGGTGAGTGGGCGAAGGACCTTTCCGGGTACTTCGATCTGGCCTATCAGCTTGAAATCAATGAGTGGAACGGGCGGCGTACGCTTCAGTTGAACGTGCAGGACATCCGGCTGGCAGCGGACAGCAATGGCGCGGGTTAAGCGAATCCTCTTCCTGATCGCCATCAGTTTGCTGCTGGCAGCGCCGGTTCGTGCGCAGGATGACAGTGTATTCGGCGTGGTCGAGGGTTTCTGGTTCCCGGACCTGACCTGTGATCTTGGCGTAGGCTGGGAGCGCATTATCTTCGATTGGGCGCAGCATCAGCCGGAAGGTCCCGACGACTGGTACACGCTCAACGTGGATGACCGCTGGCTGAAGGCGGCCAATCAATGCGGGCGCGAAGTGGTCGCGCTGCTCAAGGATACACCTGCCTGGGCGACCGATGGGGCGGCAGGCGCAGGTGTCCCGCGCGGCCTGGACCTGCCCATCGACGATCCTGGCAACGTCTGGGCCAATTTCGTGCGGCGCAGCGCGGCCTACTATGCCAGCCGGGGAGTCCATCAGTTCATCATCTGGAACGAGCCGGACATCGCGCCGGATGTCTATGGCTATGAGTTCGAGGGCGATGTCGAGGATTATTTCCGCCTGCTGAAAGTGGCCTATCTGGCGGCCAAAGAAGGCAACCCGGCAGCGGTGATTCATCTGGCCGGGACCACCTACTGGCATGATGTCAACAGCGGCCAGCGGCTGTATATGGACCGCTTGCTGGAACGCATCGTCGCCGACCCGGATGCCGCCGCCCACGATGATTATTTCGATGTGTTCAGCCTGCATATCTATTTCCGCACGGATACGGTGTACGATATTGTGCAGCAGGCGCGTCAGCTTCTGGATTCTTACGGTTTGCAGGACAAGCGCATCTGGATTAACGAGACCAACGCCGCGCCGACGGATGACCCGCTGTGGCCGGTGGAGCGTCCTGTGTACCAGTTGAACCTGGAGCAGCAGGCGTCTTTTCTGATGCAGGCGGCTGCACTGGGGCTGGCTGCGGGGGCTGAGCGCATCGCGGTGTATAAGCTGTATGACCAGCAGCTTCCACCGGGGGGCGAATCCTTCGGCATTCTCAGCCCGGCCAACCAGCAGCCGCGCCCGGCTTTCGCCACCTGGCAAACGGTCAGCCGCTTTCTCAACGGCGTGAGCGAGGCGCAGCGGGCGCATGACGATCAGGTGGACCTGGTGCGGCTCATGCATGGTGACGGCCATCAGACGCTGGTCCTGTGGGCGCGCAGTGAAACGGCAGCGACGGTTGAGATTAATGCCACGTCAGAAAAGGCGCAATTGGTCGATCAATATGGTAATATCAGTCTCATCTACGCGGTCAATGGAAAGTACAGCGTGTCGCTAACGGGCGCGCGCTGCAATGATGTAGATGGCTGCGCAGTAGGGGGACCAGTGTTGATGCTGATCCAACCGGCAGGTGAGGTGCAGCCGGAACACGGCGGGGCCCGGTTGGTCTTTGACTAGGAGACAGGCATGGAAGAGACGTATCCAACGGAACAGCCGAAACGCGAAATCAAGTTTAACTACGGCGGCCAGGCGGTCATTGAAGGTGTGATGATGCGCGGGGCGCATAACGCGGCGGTGGCCGTGCGCAACCCCAAAGGCGAGATCGTCATTCACGAAACTGTACTGAGCCGCACGCTGTACCAGGGGCGGATCATTAAAACGCCCTTTGTGCGCGGCGTGATCGGCCTGTGGGATGCCCTGGGATTGGGCACACGGGCGCTGATGTGGGCGGCGGACGTTGCTGTTGGCGAAGAAGACGAGGTCGATTTCAACGGTCCGATTGGCTGGCTGACGCTGGGCTTCTCGCTGATTCTGGGCATGGGGCTGTTCTTCCTGCTGCCGACATTGGGCGCGGCGGGCATCGGCAATCTGCTCGGTTTGACGCCGGGCGGCGCGGCCCCGGTGGGGTTTAACGCCTTTTTGGTGAACCTGATCGAAGGCGCGATCCAGATCAGCCTGCTGGTGGTTTACATCTGGGCGATTGGCCGTATCCCGGATGTCAAGCGTCTGTTCGGTTATCATGGCGCGGAACACAAAACCATCAACGCCTATGAAGCAGGCGCGGACCTGACGCCGGAGATCGTATCGCAGTACGCGATTGAACACCCACGCTGCGGGACGGCCTTCCTACTGACAGTGGCGCTGGTGGCGGTGCTGGTCTTCTCGCTGCTGGGGCGTCCGCCGCTGCCGCTGCTGGTGCTGACACGAATCATCTTCATCCCGGTGATCGCCGGGATCGCCTACGAAGTGCTCCAGTATTCCGCCAGAAATCTGCACCGGCCCTGGGTACGCTTCATGATTAAGCCGAATCTGGCGCTTCAGCACCTGACCACGCGCCAGCCCGACCTGCATATGATCGAGGTGGCGATTGTGGCCTTCGAGCGCGTGCTGGTCTCGGAAGGGATGCTCAACGAGGAAGAGGCGGTCATCCCCGCGCCGCGACCGGAAGCAGTCTCGCCAACCTTAGCGCCCAGCGGCGACTAAAATCCAGACCAACTAAACGCGCAGAGCAGGCGAATCAGGACACGATGGGCCTGTAATCGCGCTTTACAACCTCCGTAAAGTCGGTCAAGGTGATGGCGGGATAGCGGTTCCGAAGCTCGTTTGTATCAAAGGTCATGTCGCGCGTATCCATGGCAATGCCTGCCTGAATCTGGCCTGCGAGACTGGCGTTAGCGACGCGCATGACGGCGGCCATCAAGCGCATCATCGGCAGCGGCACCGTATTCACCGTGCCTGTTTTGCCAGTCGCCAATTCGAAAATGCTGACAAACTGCTTCATGCTCAGGTTCTGTGGCCCGCCGACCTCAAGAATACGACCCCGTAATGAGGGGTCCACGACCGCGAGTTCGACAAATTGGGCTACATCGTGGACGGAAACAAAGTTGATCGGGTTGTTCCCCTGGCCGAAGAGCCGCGTCTTGCCCGTCTTGAGCAGCGGTTCGCCAATGAGAAAGGCCCAGGTCTCCATGTAGGCTGTGGAGCGGACAATGGTCCAGGACAGGCCGCTCGCCTGCAATTCCTGCTCCGCCAGATACTTCATACGAAATAGCGCCACAGGATGATCCGCAGCAGCGCCGACGATGGATAACAGGATGAAGTGCTCGACGCGATTGGCCTTAGCAGCCTCAATGAGATGGCTGTTGCCCAGATGATCGACCGATTTGGGTGTGGCGCCATCTGTTCCGGCAAAGCCGTGCATCGCCGAGATCACAAGCTTGACGCCATCCGTGGCGCGGGCGACCGCCTGTTGATCGCGCACATCGCCCTGCACAATTTCGATATTCTCAGCGCGTAGATGTTCTGCATGAGCGGCGTCCCTTGTCAGGAACTCGAAGCGCAAGCCCTCGCGCAGACAACCGTTGTACAAGCTGCGTGCCGAGTTCGTCCTGTCCCACCCGTGATAAGGATAGGCGAATCAGATTGTGTCGTGCTGGCGTCCATCAGTCGCTCCTTCCGGTCGTATTGCGTCGCGCAGCGGCGTCTGAACCGGGGCCAGCTTCTTCGACGAGTTCAAGGTAGAGCCGTGCCCAGGCGATCCGGCCCTGGGGCACGCCCTGAATCGTGACGCCTCGTTGCAGAAAGGGCATCCCATCCGGGCGTGTGCCGCGCCACTCCCATTCCGTCCAGATCGTGTCGCCCTCTGTGGCGGATCGGATCAAGCGGGCCTGAATATCGGGGACAGCGCCGAAAATCTGTGTCCAGTTCCTGCGCATCTGCGTTCTTCCGACAAAGGCTCGATCAGGGTGTGCCGGGAAATCGCTTGTATAATCTTCCTCAAAACAGTCTGCCAACGCATCCAGATCGTGCGCGTTGATGGCCTCCTGAACATGCTGCATACATTCGGTAGGGCTGGCCGTTTGCTGCTGGTGGGTAATTGGCTGATCCATGTTGATCTGATCCTTTATCATGTGCCGCATATTCGGTATAATAGACCTATATTCAATATATGTCAACGATGTTGATTTGGAGGGGGACATTAAGAAGAAGCGCAGCTATCACTCACCGCGGCGTCGAGAACAGGCCGAAGCAACACGCCGGAAAATCCTGGGTTCTGCCCGGCAGCTTTTTTCAGTTCATGGCTATGCTGCGACAACACTGCCCATGATCGCCGAGGCGGCTCAGGTCTCGCTGCCCACCGTGACCGCGAGCTTTGGCACGAAGTACGGCTTGCTGGATGCGCTCATCAGCACGACGGTCCGTGGAGACGATGCGCCGGACCCACTCGTCGCGCGAGCCTGGTGGCACGCGATGCTGGAGGAGAGCGACCCGGCACAACAACTTGTGGAGTGCGGGAAGATTTTTCGCAGCATTCATGAGCGGACCACCGATATTTTCGAGATTGTGCGCGGCGCTGCGACAGCGGACAAGCAGTTGGCTGAGAAGATGGATTCGCTGGGTAAAGGACGCCTGGGCGATATGCACACGATTGCCCAGGCGCTGGCGGAAAAAAAGGCGCTCAAGCCGGACATGGACGTCAAGCGCGCCGCCGATATACTGTGGGTATTAGGATCAGCCCATGTCTACCGGTTGGCGGTGGTTGATCGCGGTTGGTCGCCTTCCGATTACGAAACCTGGATCGCGCAGACCCTGATAGAATCCCTGCTCAAATAGGTGCTGATTCAGGCAGTCTACGCTATGAATATCGTGCCGTTCAGGTACGCTAGACTTCCTCAAGCAGTTGGTAGCGCTCGACAAAGGCCGTTTTATCGTTCGAACAACTGGTGAATATCTCCGCATCTGTCTCGATTCGCTCCAGGCGGATGTCGTGTGTCTGTGTGCCGTTGACGAAGCGCATCGCCCAGGCGTCCGGCGCAGTTTGCTCAACGGAGTCGAGGCGCAGCGCGTCGATGGCGGTCAGCCCAAGCTGCTCGCGCAGCAGATAGTCCCCGGCTTGCACAGGTGCCTCATAACAAACTCGCCCGCGCAGATGCTCCAACAGGATTTGGCCGGATTCGCTGTACTCGACAAGCTGCGGCACATCGCTGTCACGCAGCCGTCCGTAATGCAGACCTTGAGGCATCACTAAGGCCGTCGAAGCAAAGCGGTGCCCTCCCTGGTGCGTGGACATCCAGGCCTGTTCGCCGACCGCTTCGCGTAAGGCACGGTAGACCGGCAGCCCGTAGGTGGCGCAGCAGGCATCGCGCCGTGAGTTGGTGCAGACGAGATACAGCAATTCGTCGCTGAGGCGGGCAAGGTCCGGCTGGTCGAAATCCATCACCAGCAAATCCTCATAGCGATCCAGTGAGTAGGCATAGAGTTTCGGCGCGGCGAGATCGACCTCCGCGATGTAGAAAGCCAGATGCTCGGCATGGCGGCCATGCTGGCGGATGAAGAGCAGATTGGCCTCCGGGCTGCGGTCCAGGTAGCCTTTCAGATGCGCTTTGACCGCTGCGGAGAGGTCGCTGTCATCCAGGGCGTGTGCGCCCCAGGCCCGGCTGAATTCCAGGAGCAGCCAGCGCGTTTTATGGTTGGCGGAGCCGTAGAGGGGTTCGTTGGCCTCGGAAGAGAGTGTGGCGCAGTAGTGCAGTGGGGCAGTGTCCATGGTCGTCCTATTCTTTGGCGAGTCGCTTGAGTTCGTAGAGCTTGTTCAGCGCTTCAATCGGGCTGAGTTCATCGATATTGATCTGCCGTAACGCTTCCAGGGCCGGATCTTGCGGTGCATCCAGAAAGCTCAACTGCTGCGGCTGGGTGGGCCGGGCTGGTTTGAAATCGCTGCCGTCGGTTTCGAGCTGCGCCAGCAGGTCACGGGCGCGGTCCACCACAGGACGCGGCATCCCGGCCAGGCGCGCGACGTGGACGCCATAGCTGCGGTCCGCGCCGCCGGGCACGACGCGATGCAGGAAGACGATGTCCTCGCCTTCTTCAGCCACCGCCACATTGAAATTGTGGCTGCGCGGCAGAATCGAGGGCAGTTCGGTCAGTTCGTGATAATGCGTTGCAAAGAGCGTGCGGCAGTTGAGGCGCGGGTTATTGTGGATGTATTCGATTACAGCGCGCGCAATCGCCAGCCCATCATAGGTTGAGGTGCCGCGCCCGACTTCGTCGAGGATAATCAGGCTGCGCTCGCTGCTGCCGGAGAGAATCCGCGCGGTCTCGACCATTTCGACCATAAAGGTGCTCTGCCCGGCGTGAATCGCGTCCTGCGCGCCGATGCGAGCGAAGATGCGGTCCACCAGCCCAATCGTGGCCTCGTCCGCCGGGACAAAGCTGCCGATTTGCGCCATGAGCGTGATGAGCGCCACCTGACGGATGTAGGTCGATTTACCGGACATATTCGGCCCGGTGATGATGTGAATGCGCGCACTGGCATCGAATTCGGTGTCGTTGGGGACGTAGCGTACGCCGCCGTCCAGCAACTTCTCGACCACCGGATGGCGACCATCGCGGATGCTGAGCGTGTCATCGGTGCTGAGTGCGGGCCGGATGTAGCCTTCGCGCACGGCGACCAGCGCCAGCGACAGAAAAGCGTCCAGGTGGGCCAGGGCGCGAGCGCTGTTGAGGATACGCTTGGAATGCTGGCACAGGTCCTGACACAGTTCTTCGAAGAGCCGCCGCTCGACCGCCAGAATTTCCTCTTCAGCGTTGAGGACCAGCGTCTCGTATTCTTTGAGTTCCGGCGTGATGAAGCGCTCGGCGTTGACCAGCGTCTGCTTGCGGATGTAATCCTCAGGGACGTTGTCGGACTGGCCCCGGCTGACCTCGATGTAGTAGCCGAAGACCTTGTTGTAGCCGACCTTGAGCTTGGGCAGGCCGCTGCGCTTGCGTTCCACTTCTTCCAGGTTGGCGATCCAATCGCGGGCGTCGCGCGTGGCGTTCAGGATCTGGTCGAGTTCCTCAGCGTAACCGGGGCGAATCACGCCAATGGTGTTGAGGGTGGCAGGCGGCTCATCGCTGAGGGCGCGCCCGATGTGCTCATAGACCTCCGGGCAGTCGTCCATTCGTTCCGTGAGGGCCTTGAGCGCGGGCAAGGCTTCGACCAGCGCACGAATCTGTGGGACCATACCCAGACTCTCGCGCAGGGCCAGCAGATCGCGCGGCCCGGCTTTGCCGACCAACAGACGGTTGGTGAGACGTTCCATATCCGAAATACCGTGCAGTGCCTCGCGCAGTTCCTCGCGCAGGGCGGCATCAACGGTCAGGGCTTCGACGGCATCCAGCCGGGCGTTGAGCCGGTCGATCTCCAGCAGCGGCTGGTTGACCCAGGTGCGCAGCAGACGCGCCCCCATCGGCGTGACGCAGCGGTCCAGCACGTCGAGCAGGCTGCCGTGTGAACTCTGGCCGCGAATGGTCTCGGTCAGTTCGAGGTTGTGCCGGGTAAACTGATCCAGCACCATAAAGTTGGACGTCGAATAGGCGCGGATGCTGGTCAACTGCGCCAGACTGTTGCGCTGCGTTTCGCGCAGGTACAGCAGGATCGCGCCAGCGGCACAGACGCCATAAGGTGAATCGCCCAGGCCGAAGCCATCCAGGCTGCGCACGCGGAAGTGATCTTCCAGAGCCTGCTGAGCGGTGGCACGCTCGAAGCGCCAGTCGGCCACCGGGCTGAGGTGGATGCCCTCCGGCAGCGAGACGCCGCGCTCGATCCATGAGTCCGGCATAAGCACCTCACGCGGGGCAAGGCGGGCCAGTTCTTCGAGGACCAGGACGGCGCAGTTCTCGCCCTCAAGCTGGGTGGCGGCGAACTCCCCGCTGGTGATATCCACGTAAGCCAGCCCGGCGCTGTGCCAGGTGCCGCGCTCGACATCGCCCACCGGCAGCAGCGCGAGCAGATAGCTGGCGCGTTTTTCGGGCAGTAGTTCCGGCTCGATGACCGTGCCCGGCGTAATCACCCGCGTGACGGCCCGCTCGACCGGGCCTCTGCCGCCGACCTCGCCGATCTGGTCGCAGACGGCCACGTGATAGCCGCGCTCGATCAAGCGCCCGATATAGTTCTCCAGTGCGTGATGGGGCACCCCGGCCAGCGGCACCCGGTAGTCTTTGCCCATCGGACGGCTGGTGAGGGTAATATCGAGTTCGCGGGCGGCGATCTCCGCGTCTTGCTGGAAGGTCTCGTAAAAATCGCCGAGCCGGAAGAAAAGAATGCAATCTGGATACTCGGCCTTGATGTCCAGATACTGCTGGTACAGGGGCGTGACTTTCGCCATGAGGCGGTTCCTAAGTTACAATCCAGGAGATCGAATTTTCCGGTCGATTTGTTCTAGCATTCTAACAGATCTGCAAGGTGTGTTCTATGTATATTATCGGTGTGGACCTGGGCGGCACTCGCATTCGCGCGGCGCGTTTCGGGTCTGATCTCTCCATGCTGCAACGTGAAGAAACGCTGACTCTGGCAGATGAAGGGCCGGACGCGATAATCGAGCGCATCATCGCTCTGATTCGTGAGGTGTGGCCGCAGGATGGCGGGGCAGTGCAGGGAATCGGTATCTCGTCGCCGGGACCGCTGGACCCGGTCACGGGTGTTGTCGTCGCGCCGACCAATCTGCCCGGCTGGCGCAATGTGCCCCTGGGCCAGCAGGTCCAGGAGACATTTGGCGTTCAGACTTACGTGGGCAATGACGCCAACGTGGCCGTTCTGGCGGAGGCAGCGCTGGGGGCGGCGCGCGGCTGCCAGCACGCGATCTTCATCACCGTCAGCACCGGGCTGGGGTCCGGGATTCTGGTGGATGGCCGTCTGCTGCTGGGCGATGCCGGATTGGCGGCGGAGGTCGGCAGCATCATGATGCCGGTGGACGATGGCTACGAATATCTGGAATACCTGGTCGCCGGGCTGGGGCTGGCGAAGCAAATCCGCAAGCGGATCGAAGCGGGCGCTGAATCGAGCCTCGTGGCCCGTGTAGACGGCGACCTGAGCAAGATTACCGCCAGTATGATCGGCGAGGCGGCCCAGCAAGGCGATGCGCTGGCGCTGGAGATCATCCAGCGGGCCGGGTTCCTGCTGGGGCTGGGCATGACCACGCTGCTGCATCTGTTTAACCCGGAGATTCTGATTATCGGCGGCGGCGTCACCCAGATCGGCGATCTGCTAATGGGGCCAATGCACCAGACCATGCGCGAGTCGGTCATCTACGAAAGCTACTACAGTGATCTGCGCATCGAAGCGCCGCAGCTCGGCGAGGATGTCAGCCTGATCGGGGCGGCAGCGCTGGTGCAGACCGACGGCGGGCTGCTGCGGTTATCAGAATTGTAGCAGAAAGCGCGCAGGTGTCTTTCGAGAGCGGGGGCCGCATGTTACAATACGCCTATTATGCTCCTACTACCTGATTACCGAGTCCGGCAGCGCGATTTACTGCTCGAAATCATTCGCGCCATGACCGCACAGCTCGACCTGGGCGAAGTGCTCAAGCTGGTGCTGAAGGCGTCGGTGGCGATGATGGCGGGGCGGGGCGTGGGTTTTATCGCGCTGCGCCAGTCGATGACCGGGGCTTACCACATCCGCGCGATTCTGAACATCGACAGCGAACTGGTCCCGCAGCTTGAAACACTGCTGGAAGACCTGGTCGTCGGCGCGAACGCCGGTTCAGACCTCAGCGACCTGGAGGATACCTTCAAGCAGATGGCGGCGCTGATTGACCCGAATCTGCGCCAGTCCTTCCACATGCCGCTGATTATGCTGGGCGAGCCGGTGGGCCTGCTGATCGTCTTCCGCGATTCGGTGGGTGAGCCGACGCTCAACGACCGCCAGATTCTCAAGAGCTTCGCCGATCAGGCAGCGATTGCCGTGCATAACGCGCAGCTTTACGAAGGGGTCAACCGCGAACGCCAGCGGCTGGACGCTTTCGTGCGCCACAGCGCGGACGGCGTGATGATCCTGGATGCGAAGCGTGAGATCAGCATGTACAACCCGGCGCTGGAACGCATGACCGGCTGGACGGCGGAAGACGCTATCGGCCATCGGGAAGAAGAGGTCATCGTGTGGAACGCGGTGCAGCCGCACAGCCTCCAGGAGGCGATGGTCGCAGGTTGGCCGCAGTCCCGGCAGGCTGATGACGACAAACCGGCGGAAACGCTCTATGTTGAGGGCGATATTTTGCGGCTGGATGGCCTGACTTTGAGCATCGCCATCACCTATTCGCCGCTCTTTGCTTCCGATGGGCGGCTGGTGAACGTGATCGCCAACGTGCGCGACATCACCAATTTCCGCCGTGCGCAGGAGATGCAGAACGTCTTTATCTCCGGTATTTCGCACGAATTGAAGACGCCGGTTGCACTCATTAAGGGCTATGCCGGGACGCTGCGGCGCGAGGATGCGACCTGGGACCCGCAGGTAATGCATGACGGCCTGGTGGTGATTGAGGACGAGGCCGACCGGCTGACCACGCTGATTGAAGACTTGCTGACTGCCAGCAAGCTTCAGGTCGAGTCGATGCGCCTGGATTTGAGCGATGTGCGCCTGGACGTGCTGGCCGCGCGTGTGGTCGAACGTTTCCAGACCCAGACGACCACGCATGAGTTCAAGCTCGATTTCCCGCCGGATTTCCCGGTGATCCAGGCTGATGAGGCCCGGCTGCGGCGTGTGCTGGATAATCTGCTCAGCAACGCGGTCAAATATTCGCCGGATGGGGGCGAGATCACCGTCGGCGGCCGCGCCAACGACTACAGCGTGATGGTCTACGTACAGGATCATGGGGTCGGCATTCGTCCTTCGGAGCAGGCGCACGTTTTCGACCGTTTTTACCGCGTCGATGGCGCGCTGAGCCGCAAGACGCAGGGCGCGGGCCTGGGATTGTACCTGTCCAAAGCCATCATCGAAGCGCATAATGGGACCATTGCTGTTGAGAGCCACCCTGGCGAAGGCTCACGCTTCTACTTTACCCTGCCGCTTAACCTGACCGAGTAAGGCTCTGCTGGAGTAGCCCCATGACCACCCGGATGACCATTCAATGCCCCAACTGCGGGCAGCCAAACGAAGCAACCATTGAGAACATTATTGACGCAGGCCAGAATCCGAACTTGAAGTCGGCACTGTTGTCTGGACGTTTGAACACGGTGCGCTGTTCTAATTGCAGCGTAGTGAGCACGGTGGCGGCCCCGCTGCTGTATCATGACGCCGATAAGGAACTGCTGATTTCTTTTGTGCCGGTCGAACTGGCGCTGCCCAAAGCACAACAGGACAAAGTGATTGGCGACCTGCTCAAATCGCTGACCAGCAGCATTCCACAACAGGCTTTCAAAGGCTACATGTTCCAGCCCCGGCAGGCGCTGACGATGCAGGGCCTGGTCGATCAGATATTGCAGGCCGATGGCATCACGCCGGAGGTCATGGAGGCGCAGCGGCAGACCATCAGTCTGATTGAAAACTTGATTCAAGCCGGGCCGGATCAACTGGAAGGTCTGATTCGGGAGCACGACGCGGAGATTGACGAACAGTTCTTCCAGGCGACGATGGCGCTGCTTCAGCACGCTGCTGAGGAGAACCAGGAAGGGCTGGTTCATGCTCTGCTGCGGGTTCAGGAAGCAGCGGCGGAGCTTTCCAGTTATGGTCAGGACATGGCGCTGGTGATCGAGCGGCAGGAAGAAATCGCGCGCGAAGTGGCGGCGGATATTGAAGCCCTGGGCGAGCAGCCGGGCCGTGCCGATGTGCTGGACCTGACGCTGAGCTATATTAACGATGACGAGCGTTTGCAGGCGCTGGTGGGCCTCATCCGACCGGCCTTTGATTACGAGTTCTTCCAGGGCCTGACGCTGCGCATCGGCCAGGCTCCGGCCTCGGAACGAGCGGAGATGGAAACCCTGCGGCAGCGCCTGATCGAGTTTACCCAGGTGATTGACCAGCAGGCGCAGCTCGCAATGCAAAACGCGGCGCGTTTCCTCGAAATGCTGCTCAACACTGACGACGTGGAGACAGCGCTCATGGAAAACGCGGCCATGATTGACGACACTTTTATGGCGGTGCTGGCGGGCAACATTCAGGAAGCGGAACGCCGGGCTGACATTCAAAATGGCGCACGCCTGCGCGAGATCTACAACAAGGTGGTGGCGCTGCTGCAATCCAACATGCAGCCGGAACTGCGCTTCATTAACGATTTGCTGGCGACGGATTCGGACGAGGACGCGCTGAATCTGCTGTCCAAAGGGGTCGAATCCTTTGGCGAAGCGCTGCTGCAATACATGGATTCTATCGGGCGTTTGTTAGGCCAGCAGGGCCAACACGAGATGGTCGAGAAGCTCTCGTTCCTGCGTGAAGCGGCCCAGCGGCAGTTGGATTCGACACCCTCCTAAGCCCGGCTTCAATACGATTACCCTGCGATTGCCGTTTCTGATCTTGGAAAGTGGCTGTTTTTCATGTAGGCTTGACGGCTGTTTGGAGAGTGCTGTGTCAACAGCAATGAGGTGCAAATAATGCGGAAACGAATGCTGGTTCTAGTGCCTGGCTCCGTCCTGATCGGATTGACCTTTCTGATGGCTCTGGTTTTCAGCCTGCCGAGCACTGCGCTGGCGCAGGATGCAACCGCGACGCCGAGTGATCCGACCTGGCTGGGCTTCTCAACAGCGCGTGACGCGATTCAGGAAGATCGCGGTGTAAATCTCGCGCTGGTTAAGTCCTGGACTTTCGAGCAGCAGGAGTTTGTCAATGGGATTGACACCGGCTGCCGCACACTGGAAGAAGGTGTTTTCAGCCGCCGGGTGTGGTTCGGCTGGCTGTATACCATTACGGCGCTGAACGGCACGGTCTATCAGGCGCGGGTAAGCTTCGACCTGAACGACGTGGCCGTCTGCGATCAGGTGGTCGGTGCTGCGCCGGAGCAGACGACTGAAGACACGACCAACGCCGACCTGCCCGCGCCGGTAGCAGGCAGCGCGATTTCGGGCAGCTTTGAACTGGGCGGTCATGCGCTCCAGTTGAACGGCAACACCGTTAGCCTGATGCAGCGCGCCGGGATGACCTGGGTTAAGCAGCAGCTTCGCTATCACCCTGGCGATCAGCCTGGGGCGGCGGCAGGGATCATCACTGCCGGCCATTCGAGCGGCTTCAAGGTTTTGGTCAGCATCGTGGGCCAGCCCGCCGACATGGGCGACTTCAACAGCTATGTCAATCAGTTTGCCAGCTTTGTGGGCGGTGTGGCCGGTCAGGGTGCTGACGCTATCGAAGTCTGGAACGAAGCTAACATTGACCGTGAATGGCCGGCGGCGTCCATCAACGGCGGGACCTATACGCAGCTTCTGGCGGCGTCTTACAATGCCATCAAGACAGCGAACTCGAACACGATTGTCATCAGTGGAGCGCCAGCGCCGACCGGCTTCTTTGGCACGGCGGGCTGTGGTGCGACCGGATGCAATGACGATACCTTCATGCAGCAGATGGCGCAGGCGGGTGCGGCTCAGTATCTGGACTGCGTCGGGCTGCACTACAACGAAGGCATCGTGCCGCCAACTCAGACCGGTGGCGATCCGCGCGGTGAGTACCCGACCTACTACTTCGACTCAATGCTCTCACGCGGCTACAATCCCTTTGGTGGCAAGCCAGTGTGCTTCACGGAACTTGGCTACCTGAGTGGTGAGGGCTTCGATATCCCTATCCCGGCGAACTTCGGCTGGGCGGGCAATACCAGCGTGGCCGAACAGGCCGCCTGGCTGGCGGAAGCAGCCACACGGGCGTCGCAGAGCGGCAAGGTGCGGCTGATGATCGTCTGGAACGTCGATTATCCCTTCTACACCGAGGGCGATCCAGTGGGCGGCTATGCTATGTTTCGGCCTGACGAGACCTGCCCGGCCTGCGATACGCTGGGCGCGGTGATGGGCGCGGGCGGTTAAGAAAAGGGCGCAGCACGCTGTGTCCCTACAAATCGACCATGACGGGCGGCGCGAGGTCTTCGACCTGATAATCTCGCAGCCGCTCGTTGTATTTTTGCAGCGCGATGTGGCCGTAATCGTTGAAGTGCCCCTTCACCTGACTTTCGTCGAGGCGGGCCGAAGAGTTGGGCTGGCGCAGGTCCGGGGCGAAGCGGGCCAGCTTGCGCCGATACTCCCAGTTTTCTAAGACATCCCCCAATTTACCGTTGAGCATCGTTTCCAGCAGCCGCTGAAGTGCCAGCCAGAAACCGCCGGGCGTGTCGTCCTGCGCTGGATGCAGCGGGCCGCTGGCGTTGGGCAGGAGATCATCGGCCCAGGCGTTGACCTGGCGGAAGCGCTCATACAGCGTGTGACCGGAAAGCGGGACCATCTGGGCGATCTGGTGTGCGATAAAGAGGTCCTTGCGGTCCTGGTCCATCGCATCTTCTGCCAGGACGTAATTGGGGCAGATGGTCATGCCGCCCAGCCGCACCACGCGCACCAGCAGCACGGCGAAGGCGCGCGCCAGCCAGACACGCCCGGCACGGGTCACGATCAGGTAATCGAGATCATCGCTGTCATGGGGGCTGTTGCGGACGGCGAGTGCGCCGGTCAGGGCCACCATGCGGACATAGGGCAGGTGGCTCAGCCACGCGCCATAGCGCAGCGCCAGCGGCCAGAGGCGTTCGGCAGCCTGTTCGCGCTGCTGACGCTGAGCGATAAGCTCCGGGCGGTCTTTGCGCACGATGTAGCCGGAATTCGAAGTGGAGATGCTGGCGCAGCAGATCGGATTGGCGCAGGCTGTCCTCGATCTGCTGGCATGACACCGGCTGATCGCTAATCAAAAAGTGGTGGATCTCGTCAAGTGTTGTGGGGAAGTCGAAGACGTCGGCATAAAGCACGGTGCGGAGAATAGCGATTTCAAGCGATGAGGTCACAGATAGCAGCCCTGGCTTTGGTGACGTTCAAACTTACGCCGGATACAGGCGGATCGGTTTTAATTCCAGGCCCAGACCCAGGTTTCGGTGAACTGGCAGGAGGTGGTCACGGTTTCAAAGTTGACGACGGCGTTGCCCACGCGCCCCACTGCCGCCGGGTCATCGAGCGTGCCCGCAAGCTGCCCATCGACGTAGTATAGCAAGCGGTCGTCGTTGGCGATAATGAGCAACCGGTGCGATGCGCCGTCAACCGCCGCGTCCTCGCTGAAGATACCGGGCGCGAACTGGTCCGCCTGTCGCGCGGAGAGGCCGGAAGCGCCGGTCTGGTCCACGTAGGCCAGCAGGTAATCGTTCTCGTCCGCAGCGCGCAGCAGCAGGCCGCATCCAGCAGGCAGATTCGGCGCGCTGGTTTCCCAACTCAGGGTGGTACCCAGGGCGAAGTTACGGAAGGTCTGGTCTGCGCCGCCTAGCAGCAGGGTGTTCACGCCGGGACGGTTGAAGGTGACGAAGCTTTCCGGCACCAGCAGGCCGATCTGGCCGCCGCTGGGGACCAATCGCCGCCGCTGTATGGCCGGGATGACCACGCTGGATGCGCCGCTTTGAATCTGCTGGGGCAAGCCTGCGTCCGGGTCCGGGATAGTGATGCTCAGGTTCTCGAACTGGGCGGTTAGCTCGCTGCCGACGACCGGTGCGGTGCCAGCCATGAGTCCGACCTCGCCGGGTCCGGGCAGGCTGTCATTGGTCGCCGAGCCGATCAACTGGTCATTGTAGAAGAATTCGAAGCCGCTGCCGTTGGTCAGCAGGCCCAGGCTGAAGGGGAACTGGCCGGGGACAATGGCTGGATGTGTACTCCATTCGTGGAGGATGCGCTCGCCATCCGTCGTGTGGACCAGGAAGCGCCACATGCCCTTGTTGTCCACCGAGTACAGATAGTAATTGTCTGCGTCCTGATAGCGAGCCGCCAGACCCACACGCCAGCCGTTCGCGCCTTCCAGTTCGGGGACTTCAACGCGAATATACTGGTCCGGGTCATCGTTCGCGCCGCTGTACGCAGCGATGGCGCTTG
Organism: uncultured Chloroflexia bacterium; assembly: GCA_963772595.1. Lineage (GTDB taxonomy): Bacteria > Chloroflexota > Anaerolineae > Aggregatilineales > Phototrophicaceae > CAVYXZ01. Next base: position 153,105 of record CAVYXZ010000013.1, read on the forward strand.
CTTCCGTGCCGGAGAGCATCAGTGCCATGCGGTTATTGCCGGTCAACATGGTCAGGTTGTCCGTGCTGCTGCGCCAGTTGTTGGCACTTTCAAAGTCGATCTGCTGGCTCAGATCGGCAAATCCCGGCAGCATCAGGAGTTCGTAGTCGCCGCTGCTGGTGCCAAAGCCGGAGACGGTGGCAATGTAGCTGCCAGTATGGGTCATCGTGACGCCTTCCAGCAGGGCGTCGTCGTTCTGTGGGTAGTCGTTATCGTCGTTGCGGTAGAGGACCTCACCGCTGCTGGTGCTGATCGTCAGCACAGGGTCGAGATCGCCGCCAGTGGCTTGCAGACGGAAGGAGAGCATCGCGCCATCCGACGCCGAAAAGCGCCACTGCTGTTCCTCGCCGCTGGCAAGGCTGCCGCTGATGGGGCTGAGCAGCGTCAGTTCATCCTGCGCCTGGACCGCCGACACTATCAGCAGGAGGATGAGCGGCAGGATCAGACGACGGAGGGCATCCATTGCGGGAAGTGTTCCTCAAGGGTCGCCAGATAGGCTTTGAAGCCGTCCTGTGTCATCTCCGCGCCGCTGAGCCAGCGCATTCGCTCGGCATCATGCAAACGCCGCTGGATTCCGGCAAGCTGCATCGGGCGATTCTTGTCCTGGTCTTTCGGGAGCTTTTGCAGAGCGGTGAACTGGTGGCTGTCGAACAGGTCCTCGAAAGCCGCAGGGAGCCATGAACGTATAAACCGGGATGTAGGTGTCTTCCTGCTCCAGCGCACAGGCGACGACCAGCCAGCCTTTCTGCACGCGCGAGCGTTTGCTGATTTTGAAGTGCCACAGCAGCACGTTGACCGTCTGCCGGGGGTCGATTTCGTCCTCTACATTGGCCTTTTTGCGCAGTTGGATGCGCTGGGGTGTAATGTGAACCTCGCGGCCACTCGGCCACCGCTGCTTCAGCCGCCGCTCGATCTGCTGAGTCGCCAGCATAGTCACGATGAAGCCGACGACAGCGGCAATCAGATCAATGCCGGTCGAAGAGGTGAGACTGTGAATCACAAGATAGGCGATGACCCAGATGATGATGAAGAGCAGCACTACGGTCAGACGTATCCCCGAATGTTCGGGATCGACTGGATAGCGGATGGTGTCAGGTATAGGGGAGTAATCCATAAGCTTCGCTGTATCGTTTATTCAGACTGGCTCGCGGTTTTTTCGGCCATGATGATAATGCGCTGCGCTTGCGAGACCCCTGGCTCAAAGTCCTCGAAGTCGATATCGGTGACGCGCCTGATTTCGAAGCCGGAGCGCTGCAAAAGCGAGGTGACGGCCTGAGTCGGATAGCCGCGCAGAGTGCGGCTGCCTTCGCTGCGGGTCCAGGCGCTGCCGTCGCTGTGAAAGACCATGTAGTGGCGCTCATAAATCTGGCGGTCGAAATCGTAGGTATTGCGGGTCACGACGACCAGATTAGCGCTGTTGTGGACGATCTCATCGCCGGTCGTGCCGCTTTCGGTCAGCCCCTGGATAGTGTGCATATCGAACACGAACAGCACGCCCATTCGCCAGCCAAGTGTAGACATTGCTGAACACACTTTCCAGGTCGCGCAGGCTGTTGAGTTCGTTGATGACATCCAGCGCCAGCACCATATCCATCGTGCCCGGCGCGAGGCCGGATTCGCGGATGTCATACTGCTGGATGTCGTGATGCAGTTCGGCGCTGTCCAGGCGGCTGCGCGCGATCTCAAGCATCTCAGGCGACTGATCCAGGCCCAGTACAATATAATTGTGGCGTGTGAGCCATTCGAGCGTGATGCCAGTGCCGGACCCCAGTTCGAGGATGCGGCGACCCATCCAATCGTTGTGATGCGCCAAATCGACCAGGCGCGGGGTCATGGTCTCGGCAAAGCTGTCCATGCCGAGGGCCGCGTATATCGGCGCTAATAGAGCATAATCACCTGGCACTTTGTCGACCTCACAATTTAGATCGCCGCTGTACTGAAGACGACGTGGAATGGTTGACAATAGATCACGACACTATTATACAGGCTCAGATCAGTTTCTGGTGGAATTTCATAATTCTGGTTGCCGATATTGCCCTTAAGCAGGCCCAGGTCCAGGTTGAGATTGCCGCGCTCGACCTCTTCCTGGCTGCGTGGGTCTTCTCCGGCGGATAGCACAACATGTAATTCCGGTCCATTGGCTGCGCTGAAGTCTTCGAACCGCAGTATCTTGCTCTGGTCGGGCAGTTGGTAGATGGTCGCTGTGCCTTCGGCCCAATGCAGGGTATCGAGGCGGGTGAACTGGCCGCTGGTAACAGAGCTGGCGATCTGCATATCGGGCGTGGGTTCTGTCTGGTCGGCCATTGTGGGCGGGCGCAGCGCGGCAGCAGCCATCTGGACTGCCATGTTAGGGTCAGCCTGGGACATCTCCAGCAGCGCCGCACGTTCCGCAGCAGGCAGGGCGGCAAAGCTGTCTTGCATGTCTTCCGGCAGGCCGGGGAATGGCTCGTCAACGACCTCGTTGACCAGCAGCGGTCTCCAGAGGGGAAATGTGTAGGTGGCGATAACGGCGACTGCCCCCACCAGAATCAGAAATAGCCTGAAACGCATAACGAACCTCGTCGATGGGCAAGCGTATCACAGCCAGGGGTTGGAGGCAATAATCAAACGTGGCCGCCAGGCATCCGGTAGCCTTCGCCGGGCACGGTGATGATGTAGAGTGGACGGCGCGGGTTCTCTTCCAGCTTCTGCCGCAGACGTGAGATATTGACCCGGAGGACTGAGTAATCGCCTTCGTACTGCTCGCCCCAGACGGAGGTCAGCAGTTCGTCGTGGCTGACGGTGTGCCCGGCGCTGCGCATCAGTGTGATGAGCAGGCCGTACTCGACCGGGGTCAGGTGCAAGCGCTCGCCGCGAATGTGGGCCTGACGGTGAGGAATGTCGAGTTCCAGTTCGTTGATAATCAGCTTGGTTTCCGGCTGAGGGGTCCATTCGACGCGCCGCAGCAGCGCCTGGATGCGCGCGATCAATTCCTCCGGTGAGAAGGGTTTCTCCAGGTAGTCGTCCGCCCCGGCGTCCAACGCCTTCACTTTGTCACGTTCCTGTTTGAAACCGCTGACGACGATGACCGGCAGGAAGGAGCGATCCCGCACCCATTGCAGCACTTCCAGACCGCTCATATCGGGCAGTTTGATGTCAAGCAGAATCAGATCGGGTGGACTGGCACCTATCATTGTCTGCGCTGCGCTGCCATCCGTCACCAGATCGGTATGATAACCGGACTGAGACAGGAGCGACAGCACCATGTCGGCAGTATCCTCGTCATCTTCGACAACGAGTATTTGATAAGTGATGTTCTGAGTGGACACCATAATTGGCTCTCGGTTACAGAAAGTAAACGCTTATCAAATAAATGTCATACGGCATTATAATGTAGTTTTCTCATGCTAGCCACTTTTTGGTCGAAATTTACCCAGGAAATTTCGAAATATTTAGCTTTGAAGTCCAATATCGCCGTTTTCCTGGGCTGAAACAAAGAAAACCTGCCGAGGCACACATTCACGCTCGGATGAAGACGTCTTTCGTCCGGTCTAAGCGGACGCCTAGACCGTGATGACCGACCTTTGCAGCAAGACGACCAGCACCAGAGCCGCCAGATTGATGGCAATGCCAACAAAACCTTTGTCCGGCAGCCGCTGCCACTGTCCATCCCAAAAGAAGAAGATCACCACTGACGAGAAGATCGCGGCGCTCAGCAGCAGGCGTATTGGCCCAGGTCGTGCGTGCCAGCAGGCTCACACCGCCAACCACAAAGAATAGGGTCGCCAGGCCATAAAGTACGCTCGCCACCAGTCGTGTGCTGGCATCAGCCAGGATCGACGAGAACAGCCAGGACCGTTCCGGCCAGCCGACCAGCGGCGGCTCAAGCTCGAAATACTTCCGACTGAGGGCAAAGTATAACAGATGCACCAGCCCGTGTAAGACGAAGAAAATCCCCAAAATCGTGTTCCACATGAGAGTCCTCCTTCTATTTCGTATCCTAACGAAGGCCAGGCAACAGGAAAGGTAATAAAGGTCCTGTTCAAACGTGCAGGAGATCATGTTATAGCCATGACGTATAAAACAGCCTGCAACGCTGTCATCAGCGCGTAGGTTGGCGAGCAATAGTTGCTGAGGCGGGCGAATAAAGTTACGATCTAGCCTGAGATGCAGCCACCACTGGATGAAGTCATGCTGGAATCGACAATTCTGAGCCACAAGAATTTAGAGCTTCGTGAGATCCTGGGGCAGGGGGGATCGGGCGCGGTCTATCGCGCGCATCAGGCCATCCTGGACCGCGAAGTCGCCGTGAAGGTGATCCTGCCCAGCTTCGCCAACCGGCCCGAATTCATCCGCAGCTTTGAGCTGGAAGCCCAGACTGTCGCCCGCCTGGAACACCCGCACATCGTGCCGCTTTATGACTTCTGGCGCGATCCTGAAGGCGCCTATATCGTCATGCGCTTCCTGCGAGCCGGGAGCCTGAAGAAGCGTCTGGAGCAGGGGCGGCTGAGCCTGGATGAGATCGACCGCTTGCTGGACCAGCTCAGCGGCGCGCTAATGGCGGCGCATCGCAATTCGGTCGTTCACCGCGACCTCAAGCCGGATAACGTCCTGCTGGACGAAGACGGCAATGCTTACCTGAGCGATTTCGGCATCGCGCAGATCGCGGGTCATAGCCCGACCGAAGACGGCATCTCCGGGACGCTGGCATATATGGCTCCGGAGCAGCTCATGTCGCGCCCGGCCAACCCGTCCATGGACATCTACAGCCTGGGTATCATTCTGTTTGAATTGATGACCGGCACGTATCCCTTCGCGGGGCTTTCGGCGGCGGAACTCATACAAACGCACATCAACAACAATCTGCCGGACCTGCAAGATTTCGACCGCGAACTGCCTTTTGCGCTCAACGATGTGGTGCAGCGCGCAACCGCCAAGAAGCCGGACCAGCGCTTCGAGACCGTGCGCGACCTGTGGCGCGGCTTCCATCGGGTGATTTCGAGCGGCGACATTCTGCTGCTGGAGACGGAGCCGGTCGAGCGGCGCAACCCCTACAAAGGACTGCGGCCCTTTGAAGAGGCGGAGGCAGGTGATTTCTTCGGGCGCGAAAGCCTCATCGCACAGCTTCTGGAGCGGATCGAGGAGGACAGCGCCTACCGCAGCTTCCTGGCGGTCGTCGGGGCCAGCGGCAGCGGCAAGTCGAGCCTGATTCAGGCGGGCCTGCTGCCCCAACTTCGCTCAGGTAAAGTGCCGGGTTCGGATCACTGGTTTATCAGCCAGATGGTGCCCGGTGACAGCCCGCTGGCGGCACTGACGCAGGCGCTGCTGAGCGTCGCGCCGGGGGCCTCACCACGTCTGGCCGACCAGTTGATGGCGGATCCGCAGGGCTTGCTGTGGGCGGTCGGCAATTTGATGGCGAGCGTCGAAGGTGATCTGCTGCTGGTGGTTGACCAGTTTGAAGAATTGTTCACAATGGTGGAGGACGAGGCCGAACGCGCCCATTTCCTGGCGCTGCTGCGCGAGGCGGTCTCGGTGGAGGAATCACGCTTCCGTGTGATTATCACCCTGCGTGCCGATTTTTATGATCGCCCACTGCTCTATGAAGGTTTCGGCGAGATCATGCAGCAGCGCACGCAGGTAGTCCTGCCGCTCAACGCTGCCGAGATCGAACGGGCGATTACCGGGCCTGCCGAAGCGGTGGGCATGGAGGTGAGTCCGGGGTTGGTGGCGGCGATTGTGGATGACATGCGCGAGGAACCGGGGGCGCTGCCGCTGCTGCAATATGCACTGACCGAAGTTTACGAGCGCTGTGAGGGTAATATCCTGCTGCTGGAAGCTTACCGGGAGAGCGGCGGGGTTGAAGGGGCGCTGGCGCGACGGGCCGAGGATGTCTACCACAGCCTGAATCGTGCGCAAAAAGGCACAGCGCAGCAGATTTTCCTGCGGCTGGTGACGCTGGGTGAACATGCCGCTGATACTCGCCGCCGTGCAACTCAATCCGAGTTGTTCGCCACCAGCGGGGCCGGGCGCGACGAGGTCGAGGCGGTGCTCGGTAAGTTTGGCGATTACCGCCTGCTGGCCTTCGACCGCGATTCGATCACGCGCGAGCCGACGGTCGAGATCGCACATGAGGCGCTGATTCGCGGCTGGGCGCGGCTGCGCGAGTGGCTGGATACCAGCCGTGAGGACCTTCAGACGCAGCGCCAGTTGGCTTCGCTGGTGCAGCAGTGGATTCATGCCGAACGCGACGAGAGCTATCTGCTCTACGGCACGCGGCTGGCACAGTTTAACGAATGGGCGGAGAAGACTAGCCTGAACCTGTCGCCGGATGAGCAGGCGATGTTGACTGCCAGTGTCTTTCGGGAAGTGATGCAGCAAGAACAGGCGCGCCTGAGCCAGCGGCGGATGGCCCGACTGCGGCGCTGGCTGGTGGCCGTGCTGGCGGTTGGCCTGCTGATTTCGGGCGGCTTCGCGGTCGTGGCTTTCCAGCAGGGCAGCGTGGCCCGCAGCGAGGCGAACCTCAACGCGACGGCACAATCTGTGGCCGAACAGCAGGCCCAGGCAGCAGAATCGGCGCGTGCGACGACTGAGGCGAATGCCGCTGAATTGCGGACGGCGCTGGATCAGATCCGCAGCCGCAACATGGCGGACGAGGGTTTGCAGGCGCTGCAAGAGGGCGATGTCGATTCGGCAATTGCGCTGGCTTACGCAGCCAACCAGGTCGCGGACCCACCGCAGCAGGTGCGTGACGCGCTGGCGCGAGTCGGGACCAGCGCGGGGACCTGGAAACGTCTGGAGGGGCACAACCGCGACGTGGTGGCGCTGGCCTTTAGCCCGGACGGCCAGCAGCTTGTGTCTGGCTCCTTTGACCGCAGCCTGATCCGCTGGGATATGAAAACAGGCCAGATGATCGACCAGTTGCAGGGACATGAGGATCTGGTGCTGGCGGTCGATACCAGCCCGGATGGCCGTTATATCGTCTCCGGCGATGCCAGCGGCGTGATCCTGCTGTGGGATGCGGCGAGCGGTGAGCTTGTGCGTCAATTGGTCGGCCACAGCGATAAGGTGCAGGCGCTGGCCTTTAGCCCGGACAGCCAGCACATCGTCTCGGCTTCCAGCGATAGATCGGTGCTGCTGTGGGATGTCGAGCAAGCCGAGCCTATTCTGCGCATGGAGGGGCATGACGCGGTGCTGGCTGTCGATTTCAGCCCGGACGGGCAGCAGATCGTCGCCGGCGCGGTGGATGGCAGCATGATCGTGTGGGATAGCACAACGGGTGCGCAGGTCTTGAGCATCAGCGACGAAAGCAGCATCAACAGCATTGCGTTTAACCCGCAGGGCGGCAGCTTCGTCTCTGGCGGCAACGACAATGCGCTGAAGCTGTGGGACAGCAGGAGCGGCGAGATGATACGCCAGTACAACGGGCATCGTAGCAGCGTGGCAGCAGTGGCCTTCAGCCCGGATGGCGATCAAATCGTCTCGGCCTCGGCGGATAACACGCTGCGCCTGTGGGACACGGCGACGGGGCGCACGCTGCGCACGTATACCGGGCACCGCAGCCGGGTGCGCGCGGTCGCTTTCAGCCCACGCGGCGGCCTGATCGCCTCAGGGTCGGCGGATAACACGCTGCGCCTGTGGCTGACGGAGACGATCCCGATGGAGCGCGCGCTGGTGCTGGCCGGGCATCACGATGACGTTAAGAAGGCCAGCTTCAGCCCGGACGAGACCAGAGTGCTGAGTGGGGCAGGACCCTTGTTCAATCCGGTCGGTCAGGACACGCGCCTGATTCTCTGGGACTGGACAACCGGGCAGATTATCCGCAGCTTTTCCGGCCACAGTGACAGCGTGACCAGTACCGCCTGGCTGCCGGATGGTCGGCGGGCGATCTCCGCCTCGCGCGATTCGACGCTGATTCTCTGGGATACCGAAACGGGCGAGGAAATCCGCAGCTTCCAGGGCCATTACGACTGGGTGTGGAGCGTAGCGGTCAGCCCGGACGGCAAGACGGCGATTTCGGCCTCGCGCGACTCGACGCTGATCCTGTGGGACATCGAGACCGGGGCGATGCTGCGCACTTTCAGCGGCCATTACGATTGGGTCAACGCCGGGGTTTTCAGCCCGGACGGCAAGGAGATCGTCTCCAGTTCGGATGACGGCCTGGTGATCGTCTGGAACACGGAGAGCGGCGAGATTCTGCATCAGATGGAGGGGCACGAAGGCCCGGTGCATGACGTCGCCATCAGCCCGACCGACCCCAGCAAGATCGTCTCCGGCTCCAGCGACTGGACTATGATCCTGTGGGACGCGGATACCGGCGAGATTATCAAGCAGTTTTTCGACGACGAAGGCGCGGTTAATGCGGTCAACTTCAGCCCGGACGGCCAGACCATTGTCTCCGGCGCGTCGGATGGCCGCATCATCCTACGCAGTACCGAGACCGGCGAACCGCTGCGCGAGTTCGACGAGACCGGCGAGATCGTGCGCAGCGTCGAGTTCAGCCCGGACGGCCAGTGGCTGCTGGCAAGCTTCGACAGCGGCCTGATCCGCGTGTATCCGCTGACCCAGCAGGTGGTGATGGACTGGATCGCGCAGAACGTCTATCTGCGGCCTTTCGACTGCGCCGAGCGGCAGCAGTTCGCCCTGGAACCCGCCTGCCCGGAGGACGCAGGCGCTTAAGCTTCGATATGTCGCCGGAGCAGGGGTTCACTGACGGTTGCTGCATCCAGGTTGCTGGCTCCAAGAAACGTAACAAATCGTGCGAAGCCGCGTGCCAATGCCTGGGCAAAAGCTTCGTCTTTGCCGAGTGTCTCATCTTCTAACCATAAACCGAGGATGACGAAGGTGTTGGTCATCCGGTCGAGTTTGCTATCAAAGCGTGCGACCAGTTGGTCATCCCACAGGACCGGCATGGTGTAATAGCCATACTGGCGCTTATGCTCCGGTTTGTAGACCTCCCACACGTAGTCGAAGCCGAAGACGATCTTGGCTCGCCCGCGCGCGCTGACCTGATCGAGCGGCGCGATAAAGACGACCTCGTCCACTGTCGTGGTGTCCAGTGGAGACCATGCCTCAGGTATCCGCCCCGCCATCAGGTCAGTCAGCAGTTCGACATCGCTGGCGAGCGCATAGTGAATCTGCTTCCAACCTTCGACGCTGACCTCGACAATGTCACCAGCGGCCAGCAGGGCCTCAGTGATTGGCTTTTTACGGCTGAAGGGTACGCCGCGATGAAAAGCGTCACTGGTCCGGGGCAGCCGTGATAGGCCAGAGAAGCTGATGTCTTTTTTGAACAGGAAACGATCCGCCTCCGCCTCATCACTTTCGCGGATGAGGTCCGCCGGGGCGACGGCTTCGGTGAGGGCGTACACCCGTTCGAAGTTCTCGCGGTGGTGGATCATCACCTCGCCCGTGCGCCATAGATAATACAGCGCCAGGGAGCTGTCTTTACGTCCGCGGTAGCTTTTCGTCCGTGTTCGGCTGGCGGCTTCGAAGTCACGATTGCTCAAGACGCCGCGCTCGTGCAGCAGCGTGCGCATTTCTTCGATGGCATCCACATGCTCACTCGCCATTTTGCGAAAGCGCCCATCGCAATCGGGATCCCCATCGCGCTCACGGCGCATGACAACTCGCCAGTACGGCAGCTCGTACATCGGTCGCGTCGCCAGCCAACCACCCCAATCAAAGAACTGGCGCTGCTGATAAGTCACATCTTCCCATAGACCCGGCGTGTAATCGAGCACGCGGCTGTGCAATAGGATGTCATGGCTGCGGCTGACGACTTGCAGCGGGTCAAGCTGCACATACTCGATGCTGCGCATCGCCTGCGCGGTGCCTTCGCTGCCGCGCCAGCGCCGACCGGGCCACAGGCCCTGGTTGCCGAGGATGAAACGGCGCGCCGTATCCATGTCGATTTGAAGCATGATTGTGACGCCTCAGTGACAGACCCGAAACCACGCTCACTATAGAATATTTGTTCCGATCTGGCAAGCGCCCCAGGCCCAGGTGATCCGTGAAAGGCAAAAACAAAAAATCCCCTTACCGTGTAGCAAGGGGATTCAGGATTGATGCGATGTACTTTACGATCCGCAAAGGTCACTGGTCTGAAGCTCTGGCGGGGAGGTCAGCTTGGTGTTGATGCGCTCCACGCCGATCTGATTGTCCAGTTCTTCGTAGTAGTGTTGGGCTGTCTCGTAGTAGTCAAAGATCTGGGCATCACGTTCGCGTGTAATCGTCGGTCTGCGTCCGCGCAGAATATCGGCTAACTGCTCGTTGATCGTCGCCAGAGCGGCGGTGTCGTCCAGGGCCAGGGCGATGTCCTCGGCCCGGTCGTAAGCCTGCTGGACCTCGTTGAGCGGCAAACGCTGGGCATAGAGCACGTTGCCGAGCAGAATATAATATGAGGGCGAGCCGACAATGCTCTCGGCGGAGATCTCACTGGCGGGAAAAGGTTTGTCCAGTGGCACCGGTAGAATGCTCATCAGTTCGTCCAGCGCGTCGCTGTAGAGCCGGTGGCCGTGATAATAGACAGCGAGGTTGAAGCTGCGGGCTTCTTCTGGGACGCCGGGGTCCAGTTCCATGGTGGTGAACTCAGCGATGGCGCGCTCGGTCTCCGGGCGATGGCGGGCGCTGACGATGCAGAAGCCTTCGGGCCGCAGCGGGTCAAAGTTGCGCAGTTCCTGACCGTCCAGCACAGGCGTGACGACGAACTGGTAGCGGATCGGCTTTTCGGCCACATCAACGGCGGGCAGCGGCTCTTCGTCTTCGGGATAATTCAGGTAGCTCTGCTGGACGCCAGCGCGCTGCCAGACGATGCTGTTGTCGAGCATGTTGTAGAGGATCACCTCATAAGAGTCGGCGTTTTCGCTGGGGGTCCATTCAAGGCGTGGCGTCTCGGTCATAATCATGGAGTGGCGCGGTGAGAGCACGTAGACAATGTCGTCCAGGGCGGCCCGCTGCTGGCCGTAAATTTCGACATTATCGAAGGTGACCAGCGCATCGCTGACGTTGGCGGCGCAGTTCGGGGCGCGCAAGTCATTGCTGATCTCGTCGGTGACACGGTTGGCGCAGAGGATCACCGTCCGGCTTCCCGGCCCCGCTTCGATAATGTCCTGCGAACTGACGAAAGATCCGGCGGTCAGCACGGTCTCGTCGGATAAATTGCCCGGTGCAGAGTAGCGCGAGATGAAGGCATTGCCCTCGACACTCATGACGATGTGAAGCGCCTCACCGCCGCTGTCCTGAGCCTGTGCCGTCCACATAACGCTCAACAGCGCCATGCACACAATTACCAGAATGCTATGCCGTCGGATAGCCATGATTCCCCCCTCGTGCAATTACTCCTGCTGCTGTGAAATACCTTATAACATGTTTAATTTCATTTATTTGGTTTATTACCGGCGATATTATACAATCTTTGGGAATATCCATCAAGCAAACCTTGTTACAATTCTAGGGCAAAGTGCTATGAACATACGGTTTCGACTGCTCTTGCTGTGCCTGCTCTTCTTCGGCCTGACGCAATTCAATGTCTCTGGTCAATCGGAATGTTCAACGGCGGGGATTCTGGCAGAGCCGGATTTGCTGACTGTCGAACGCGGGCTATCGGGCTGCCGGGGCAGCACGCTCGATTCGATTCTGAATGGCGCACAAACCGCTCTGGACGCTGCGCAATTTCCTGAAGACATCGCGCGCTATCGCACGATCCTGGCTCTGGTCTATACCAGGCAGGACGACAACTTCGACGCGCGCATCACCATGCAGGACGCGCTGCTGGACTGGCGCGATGCCGCCGACAGCGTGATGGAAGGCCGGGTGCTGTACTACCTGGGCGGCCTGTTCTACGACATCAAGCAGTATGACCAGGGCAACGCCTTCTATTCGCAGGGCATGAACGTGGCCCGGCGCAATGGCGACACCTTCACGCAGGGGCGCATCACGCTGGCTTATGGCAAGCATGAACTGGCGCAGGAGCACAATGAAAACGCGCTGGCGCAGTTTGAAGCCGCGCTGCCGCTGCTGCTGCAAAATCCGCTGATCGCCGTGCCGGAACAGATCGAAGAATCTGACCCGCCTGGGGCAGATTTACGCTATCTTCGAAAAACCGGGCATCAGCCGCTTCAGGCGCGAGCAGGCGAACTTTTTGCGCGACAACCCGGACTGGTATCGGGAAGCGGTCGGGGCAGCCGAAAGCAGCGCCTGCGCCCTTGCCGATCTCAGCCAGCAGACGGATATTCTGGCGGTCCAGCGCGGGCTGCCGAACTGCCTGGTCGAGATCCCGCGTTTCTGGACGATGTCCAGTTTGCGCTGGACGAAAGCAGCGAGGCGGCGGATCGGGCGCGCCTGCAAAGCATCGCCGGGCTGATCTATTCGGCCAAAGGCGACGACTACAACGCCTCCCTCAGCCATGAACGCGCGCTGGTTGGCTACCGTGAGGCCGGGGACCGCGACATGGAAAGCTGGACGCTATATTACATGGCGCAGGCCTATGACGCGCGCAACCAGTCCGAAAATGTGCCGACCTACCTGGGCCAGGCGCAGCAGATCGCAAGCAGCCTGAACGACAGCTTTCAACTGGGCCGGGTCCGCCTGATGCAGGCGGAGTATGAGATTGCGGCCAACGGGGATTACAGTCAGGCGGCGCTGCTGGAAGAAGAAGGCTTGCAGCATCTTCAGGCGGCGGGAGACATTGCCCGGCCTGAGCAGATCGAAATGCTCCAGTTGATGAACCGCACCTATTCCGTGCTGGGTGATCTGGAGCGGGCCGGTCAATATCTGCGTCAGGGCCAGGGCTTGCGCGGTCAAACGCAGCAGGAGACCGCAGGCAGCAGTCTGGTGGACGTGACAGACTGCGAGCTGACGAATCTGGTGAACCAGTTCGACGTAGTTTATGTCGAACGGCAGCTTTCGCGGTGCCGGAATAATCTGGCGGGGCTGGTATTCACTGCCGAGACGATGGTTGCCAACGCTGACGACCCCTATGTGCGTGGGATCGCGCAAAGCTATGTCGGCATGGGGCATTATCTGCGCGGTGGCGTGCTGACGGCCTATCTCGAACTGGATAAGGCCGTGACCATCCTGCGGCAGGTGGGCGACCCGCGTCTGCTGGGCTTCGCCTATTACTATCTGGCGAAGAATGAGTACGATGCGGGCCAGTGGCAACAGGCGACCGATTACTACGACCTGGCACGGCGCAGTTGGGAGCAAGCCGGGGACAACTTCAACCTGGGCCGGGTCTATTTGCAGTTGGGTCTGTGGGAATCGAAGAATGAGAACTGGGATACTGGCGATCAGCTATCTGGAGCGGGCACTGGCGAATCTGCAAGCGACGACGGTCTATTCGCTGGACGAGCAGGCTGCTGCGCTGGGCAAGTTGATCTTCATCCACCGCAAGTACATCCAGCAGGAACAGCGCGTGCTGGAATATCAGGAGCAGTTGGACGCGCTCTATGACCGCCGCGCGAATGGTTCTGACACGACAAGCGCCAGCGACACGGGGCAGGCTGACACTGCGTCAGCCGAGCCGGTTACAGCGGCCTGTGACGCCTACAGCATCACATTGGTCGAGGATCTAATCGAGGCCGAGCGCCGTCTCGCGCCCTGTTCGGCACAGTGGGAAGATCTGCTGTTCCAGGTGCAGTCGCAGCGCCAGCAGGCGACGACGGAAGCAGACATCGCGCACTGGCAGAATTTCCTGGGGATCGTCGATTACTACATGGGTGATTATGGCAACGCCGTGATCGAGCATAACCGGGCGCTGACTCGCTACCGCACGCTGGGCGATGCGGTCGGGGAAGGGCGCTCGCTGTACTACGCCGGGCGCAGCTACCTGAGGGACAAGCGCGCCGGGGATGCCAACAGCTTCCTCTCGCAGGCGCAGCGCGTGGGGATCAACAGTGGGGATGCACGCACGGTGGCGCTGGTGTCGCTGCTGTATGGCGACCAGGCTTATAACTCGCGCGATATGGACGAGGCGCTGGACCGCTACGACTACGCCTTGCAGCAGTTGGAATCGCTGGAAGACTCACGCGACATGATCTCGACCATGCTGCGGTTGGCGCAAATTCACGACGAACGCTCGGATTTCGATCAGGCAGTGGATTTCTACAACCGGGTGGCTGATCTGGCTGACACCGCCGGGGACAGTGCGGGGGTGGTGCGAGCGCGGATCGGCCTGGCGCGCGATCTGAAGTATTTCGGCCATTATGCCGAGGCGCTGGACAATGCGAATGCCGCGTTTGAGGCGGCCAGCGATGACGCCAGTATCGCGCTGGCGCGGGCAGAAAAGGCCGACGTCGCCCGGCTGATGGAAGATTATGACGCGGCGCGTGACATCCTTCAGATTAACGCCAACCAGCTTGACTGCGTGACCGGCGACCAGATTCGCCTCTATAGCGGCTATTATTACATCGCCGTTGGGCAGACATCCAACGCGCTGGAACAGTTCCGGCCTCTTCTGGAGCCGGAGACCTGTGACCAACGTGCCGCGCTGACAGTGGCGGACGCTCAGGCAGGTGTCGCCGATGTCCAGCTTCAGCGCCGCCGCAGTGACCCGCTGGTGCTGGATGCGATCAACGCGGCTATCCGCGAATACGATAACCTCAACTACCCGCGCGGCTATAAATCGGCGCGCATCCAGATGGCGAATTACAGCTTTTTCCTGCGCAACTACGATGATGCGGAACGCTGGCTTTCCACGGCGGAACATAAGGCCCAGGAGACCAACGATCTGAAAGCGCAGTCGGATGTGGCGATGGTGCGCGTCGAGATCAGCATTGATCGCGGGCGTTACAGCGACGCACTGAGCAACCTGGAATCGGCTTCGGACCTTTACAACCGGCTGGAATTCGCGCCGGGCCTTTCCGCCACGCTGGAACAGCGCCTGCGCATCTATCTGGATCAGGCGCGCTACGACGAGGCCATCAGCCTGATTAACTACGCGCGCGAGAACTACAGCTCGATTTCAGTCTCCTTTGACAGCCGAGTGGCTTTCTACCAGGGCCGCTACTACGAGCAGATTGGTCAGACGGAACTGGCGCTGACCTACTACGATCAGGCGCTGGCCGGGTTTACGCGGGCACAGGAGATTCTCAGCATCGTGGATGTGCAGTTACAGCGCGCCGGGATCATGCAGCAGCGCGGCCAGTACGATGAGGTCGCGTCGCTGGTGGCAGACCTGCGCTCTGTGATTGCCGAGCAGGAGAACAACTACTATCTGGCACAGATCGACACGGTGTTGGGCGATAACGACGTCTTGATCTGGAAAAACAGCCCGAATCACAGCAGCATCGCGCCTTCCATCCGCGAGGCGCAGGATTACTACAACACCGCGCTGGAGAACTACACGGTCGTCAACAATGTGGCCGGGAAGGCCAATGTCTACAACAAGCTGGGCGAACTGGAACTGCTCAAAATCAACGCCAGCCTGACCGAGCCGGAACGTTACGAAGGCTCGAACGAGGCGATCCATCACGGCCTGGAAAATTACCGCATTATCGGTAATTCGCTGGGTGCGGCGAATTCGCTCTATAACCTGGGGCGCTTCTCGCTGCTGAGCTACGATTATCACGGCGCGCAGGATTTTCTGTATCAGGCGCTGTCGGAGGTGGGCAACAACGACCCGCTGCTGCGGGCGCGTATCCTGACCTCGCTGGGGCAGTCCTACGAGTTTGCCCATCAGGCGCGCGGTCTGGGCTTTGGCGTGGCCTCGAACGACATCTATCAGGCCATTGACCTCTACACTCAGGCGACGCAGTTACTGGCTTTCACCTACGCCGAAATCGAGGACAAAGATACTCAACGCCGCTTTGGGACGCAAGACGAGACCCTCGCGCCCTATGCCCGGTTGCTGCGCATCTACTCCATCTATACGCTGGATACACATGAGAAGGACGCTGAGCAGGCGCTCTTTTTCTCCGAACAGAGCCGGGCACGCTCTTACCTGACGCAGTTGCAGGGTGAGGACATCAGCTTTGGCAGCGAGGCGGGCGACAGCACGCTGACGCAGTGGCAGGGTCTGCGCGAAGAAGTCGTCAGCTTGAATGATCTGCTGCGCCAGATTACGGCGCGGTCGGGTGACGATGCCGAGACCGAAAACATCGAAGCGGAGGTGGCTGACCGGCTGAGCCAGATGCAGGCGCTGGAAGCGGATATGCAGTTGACCAACTTGCAGCAGTTCACCAGCATTCAGGTGACGGATTTGCCTTCGCTCCAGGCGGCGCTGCCGGAAGACGCCATGATGGTGATCTACTACGTGCTGCCCCCTGCACAAACGGCCCAGACGAAAGAAGGCGGGCGCATCCTCTCGCTGCTTGTCACCAGGACCTCTATTGAGAAGGTGTCGCAGTTGATCGGCGATTACCAGCAGGACCTGCTCAATCAGGTCGATATTCTGCTGCGCAATCACTCTCCGGTGGCCGCGAGCAAGCTCTACACGCTGCTGTTCGCCCCGCTGGCGAGCCAGATTGGCGATTCTCAGAACCTCATCATCGTGCCACACGGTATCCTGAACTATGTTCCCTTCGAGGCGCTAACCGACCGGCACAACGAGCCGATGGTGACGAATTTCAATATCAGCTACGTGCCCAGCGCGACGGTCTACACCTTGCTGCGCGACACGGTCAAGCCCTCGAACTCATGATGGGCTGGTGATGGGAATCGGTTACTCGGGCGAGGCGGAGAATCTGCCGCCGCTGTCCTTCTACGCTGACGAACTCTACGGCATTCAGGATAATGTGCCCAATGTCGAGCTTTTCCTGGACGATCAGGCCACCGAATCGCAGTTGAAAAACATCACGGACGTGGACGTGATCCACATGGCGGCGCATGGCCGCTTCGACAGCCTCAATCCGCTGGCCTCGTATATCGCGCTGTCGCCGGGTGGAGACGATGACGGCCTGCTGGAAGTGCGCGAGGTCTACCAGTTGTCGCTGCAAGATCGCAATCCGCTGATTACCCTCTCAGCCTGCGAACTGGCGGTCAATCAGGTGAACCCTGGCGACGAACTGGAAGGTATGACGCGGGCCTTCCTGCTGACCGGTGCGCGCGGCGTGATCGCCAGCATGTGGCCGGTGGACGATTTCATCACCTCGGAACTGATGCAGGCTTTCTACGAGAACCGGGCGTCGGGGATGACCAATGCCCAGGCGCTGGCCGAGGCCAAGCGCACGATTTACCAGAATTACGGCGATACCTACTTGTGGGCGGGCTTCGTGCTGGTGGGCCTGGAGGACTGACGCAGCCTGCTGGAGAAAAATGGGCCGCTGATCCGCCGGGCGTGAATGGATCAGCGGCGTTGATGCGCTACGTATCAGCCAACCGCAGGGGCAGATTGGGGATCGGACCGCGCAGGTCCAGCAAATCCCGCGCCATCCACGCAGCCTGATCGCCATACGTGACCTGAATCCAGCCGGAACTGCGGCCAATGGCGGTCAGGGCAGTACCGGGATCGGCGGTGGCGAGGATGCTGCTGCTCAGGTCAGGTGCGGTGCGGATGCGGGCGGCGGTGCGCACGCTGGCGGGCAGCGCGTATCCCTCGTAACCGTTCCCAGTCGCCGGAGCTTCAGCCAGCCGAACCGTCATGGTCCCTGGTGCATCCCAGGGGCGAGGCAGGGCTTCAAAGCTTGCGCCCGCGGCCTCTAATTCATTCAGAATCCTTGGCAGGACACGCCCGGTCACGCGGTTGAGGTCGTGGAAGGTGATAATCACGCCGTCGCCGTAATCGTAGGCGTTATAGGGGTTATGGAACGATCCGGTCGATACCGGTTGGCCCAGGACGTTCTGAAGGACCGCTTGATCGAAGTCCAGTGTATCGAGATCCACGCTGTCGGGCATGGCCCAGCCGCAGTCATCGCTGTTCACGTTCCAGTTGTACGTAATCACATGGATGCCTTCAGCCGCCGGGAAGGGCTGGGCCGCACCGCCCGGCTGCCAGAACATTTTGGGCTGTGCGTCGTAAATGGGCAGCGTATCGCCCAGGGCATCGCGTATCGCGGATTCAGTGCGCTGGTACAGAGTCAATCACCGCCGCAGCCGGTGCGCCCGCATACACGCCGGGTTCGGACCACAGATGATTGATGAGCGTGTGGCCTTCGCGGAGTTCGCGCTGCAAGAGATATTCGTGCCCGGCAATATGACCACCTGCGATGACAAAGGCGGCGTGGGCATTATGCTGCGCCAGTGTTTCCAGGATACCAGGGGTATAGGCGTCAGTCGGCCCATCCTCAAAGGCCAGATACACACGAAACGGGGGTGCTGCCTGGGCGGCAACAGTGCTCAGTGATGCGAGACTGAGCAGCGCCAGCATACATAACAATAAGGGGAGGCGTCGTCGAAACATGAGCTTATCCTCGTTTATTATTAATTCGATAACATGAGCATATTCCCTTGCTGATAAGAAAACGATAACGTTTGGTCACTGTTTAACCAATGAAAGGCCTACGCCGGAATCAAAACAGGCGGCTGCGGGGCCACCTGTTCCGGTTGGGTCTTTAGATTGTGGGCCGTATAGGACTCGAACCTATAACCTTTTGAATGTAAGTCAAACGCTCTGCCAATTGAGCTAACGGCCCTGGTAGTTCTGACCCCTTAAAGTTTAGCCCAGGCGCGCAGGTTTATCAATGCCGGAATGGGCTAGAGCTTGGGCAGGGTCAGGCCGGTCTGTTTCTGATATTTCCCCTGTTTATCGGCATAAGAAATATCGCAGGGTTCGTCGCCTTCGAAGAACAATACCTGGGCGATACCCTCATTCGAGTAAACTTTGGCTGGCAGCGGAGTGGTGTTGCTGATTTCCAGCGTGACATAACCCTCCCAATGCGGCTCGAAGGGCGTCACGTTGACGATCAAGCCGCAGCGCGCATAGGTGCTTTTGCCGACGCAAATGGTCAGGACGCTGCGCGGGATGCGAAAATACTCCATCGAGCGCGCCAGGACGAAAGAGTTCGGCGGGATGATGCAGACCTCGCCCTTAAAATCGACAAAGGAACTGGGCGTGAAATCTTTGGGGTCCACCACCGCTGAGAAGACGTTGGTGAAGATTTTGTACTCATCGGCCACACGCATATCGTAGCCATAGGACGAGACGCCGTAGCTGATGACGCCATCACGTTTCTGACCGTCCACAAAGGGTTCGATCATGCCCTGTTCCAGCGCCATTTTGCGGATCCAGTGGTCAGGTTTCAAGCCCATGCGATGCTCCTACATATAGTCGGGGGCGCTCATGCCCATCAGGTTGAGGACGCGGGCGAAGACCAGCCGCGCCGCACGGTAAAAGCGCAGTCGCGCACGCGCCAGTTCCGGCGAGACGTCCTCGCTGAGGACGCGCACGTTGTCGTAGATCGGATGAAAGGTGTTCGCCAGTTCGTGCGCGTAAAAGGCGACACGGTGCGGCTCATAGTTCTGGGCAGCATACTCAATGATCTCGCCCAGTTCAAGCGCCTTGCGGACAAAGCGCAGCTCGTCCTCGCCCAGCAGGCTGAGGTCCGCGCCTGTGTCGTCAAGGTTCGCCTCTGCTGTCTGACGGAATATCCCGGCACAGCGCACGTGCGCGTTCTGAATATAGTAGACCGGGTTCTCGTTGTTCTGCGCGACGGCCAGATCCAGGTCGAAATCGAGGCGCGAATCCGGGCTGCGGGCCAGTAGCAGGTAGCGCACGGCATCGGCGCTGGTGGCGTCGATGAGATCATCCAGCGTCTCGAAATTCCCGGCGCGCGTACTCATCTTGACTTCCTGACCTTCGCGCATCAGGCGGACGAATTGCAGGATGATGACGTGCAGCCTGCTGGGATCGTAGCCCAGGGCCTGCAAGCCGTTGCGCACCACCTGCGCCTGTACCAGATGATCCGCGCCGAGGATGTTCACCAGTTGATCGAAGCCGCGTTCCAGCTTGTTGATATGGTAGGCGATGTCCGGTAGGGTATAGGTCGCGACGCCATCGCTCTTGACCAGCACACGATCCTTCTCATCGCCGAACTGCGAACTGCGGAACCAGAGGGCCGTCTCTTTGCCTTCGGCTTTCGCCCGTTCTTCCTCTGACGCGCCTTCCCACTCCGCCGCCTCGTAGGTGTAGCCGCCCGCTGTGAGGTCTTCCAGCACCTTCGCCGTCGCGCCGCTTTCGATCAGGCTGTTTTCGTTGAAGAAAACATCATGGACGATGTCGATGCGCTTGAGGGTGGTACGGATCATGTCGAACATCTTCTGTTCGGCGTATTCCTTGAAGGGCTGCCAATCGGCATCCGCCAGCGAGTTGCCTTGCTCGTCAACCAACTGTTTGGCGAAGTCGATCAGGTAATCCCCCGCATAGAAGTTTTCGCTGGGAAGCTTGACCTCACGGCCCAGGGCTTGCAGATAACGCACCTGGAGACTCTTGCCCAGGTTCTGCATCTGCATCCCGGCGTTGTTGAAATAATACTCGCGCTCGACACTGTAGCCTGCCGCTTCAAGAATACGGGCGATGCTGTCACCGACGATGGCCCCCCGGCTGCGCCCGATGTGCAGCGGCCCGGTCGGGTTGGCGCTGACGAATTCGACCTGCACGCGCTGGCCTTTACCGATGTCGAGTTGAAAAGCCGAGTTGCCTGCCGCGATGATCGTCTCGATCTGCTGCCGCAGCCAGTCCTCATCCAGACGGAAGTTGATAAAGCCGGGCGGAGCGACCTCGACGCTGCTGAGGTACGGCGCATCCGGCAGATGCTGAGCAATTTGCGTGGCGATGTCGAGCGGCTTCATGCGCGCTACTTTTGCCAGTTGCAGCGCAACGGCAGCGGCGTAATCGCCCTGTTCCGGGCGTTTAGGCGGCTTGATCTCAATGGGCGGGCAGTCGAACGCGGGCAGATCGCCAGCGGATTGCGCGGCCTGAATCGCCTGTTCGACGAGTGCGGCGTGTGCCTGGGGGAGACGGAGCACGGGTAAATCCTTCATGACTGGCCTAAGCAGGCTGTCATTCTATCAGATTCAATCGCGTTCGCAAGCGATGGTGCCTCAACAGCGCATGTTATGAAGCTCAATGACGCCGTCTCTGCCGATGCGCGCCGCGCCCTGGCAGCCTTCACAGACCCAGCGTCGGTCGTCCTCGATCATCAGGTGATCGAGACAGCAGGGGCAGCGCAGAATTTCAGCCAGCGGACGCGCGCCACTCGGAGCCGAGTCGCCTGCTTTGACTGCCCAGACGCGGTCATAATCCACCTGCCAGGCATCAATGCTGACCTCTCCGGCTCCGGCGTCTAACAGAACATGAAGTCAGCCTGTCGCGGTCCCAGGTTTTGCCGGGCATCAGGTGCGTGTTGATACGGTTGCTGATGAACAGCAGACCGCCGGGCCGCAGTACGCGCAGCATCTCGTGCAGGTTATGGTCGGGGCGGCTCATGAATTCCAGCGCTTCCATACAGGTCACGACGTCGAAGGTGCCATCAGCAAAGGGCAGCTTCTCCGCCGGAGTCCACAGCAGGCTCACCCGGTCGGTGTCGGCGCGCAGGTTCAGGCTGGCATAGCGCAGCATCCGGCGGCTGAGGTCCAGGCCGACGATCCGGCCCTGGAAATGTGTATGGTTCAACATGGCGAGCGGCATCCGCCCGGAGCCGGTGGCGATGTCGAGCATGAGCGGGGCCTGATGCGGCGCGATACGCTCCATGATGGGCTGAGCCAGCAGGGCATGTTCGTAGATCGGATTGAAGCCTTTGACGCGGTCGTACTGCGGCGCGAAGAGGTCATACAGCCAGATCACGACGCGGCGGCCCAGATAGACGCCTTCGGTGGCGATCAGCAGCCACCAGCCCAGCAGAATCAGCAGGAAGGCGACCAGCCCCAGCAGAAACAGGCTCAGTTCGTAGCTCACTTCAACAGCCCCTGTTCCCGCAGCCAGGGCACGCAGGAGGCGATGCCGCTGGCGAGATCAACACGTGGCTGCCAATCGAGCAGACGGCGCGCTTTGTCCATGCTGTAGACCGTGCGGCGCTGGATATAGGCGGCCAGGTCCGGCAGATCGTGCGGCTCACCGCGCAGGCTCAGCAGGCCGTCAAGGGGCGGCGCGACGAGAGTCCCCAGTTGGGGTGGCAGGCTGAGCCAGGAGTCGTGACCGGCCAGACTCGCATAGGTCCCCAGCAATTCGCGCCAGGTGGGCGGAGGGTCAGGTGCGGCGTTGAAGGTCTCGCCGACGGCGTTGGGATGTGTCGCCTGGATATATAGTTGCTCAACCACGTCATCGACATGAATGGTCTGGATAGAACCGCTGCCGGGGCCCAAAAAGGGCGTCGGCTTGAGACGCGCCAGCCTGAACAATTGGCCGGTCCACACGCCAGAGCGCGGGCCGTAGATCATGCCGGGGCGGATAATCGAATAAGCCAGACCGTGCGATGCGGTGACCTCACGCAGAGCACTCTCCGCCTCCGCTTTAGTGACGTTATAGGGGTCATGGCGCGGCTGCGGGGGCATTTCCTCGGTGATTGTGCCTTGATAACGGAAGCCGTAAACCGCAATCGTGCTGACGTAGACGATGCGCGCAACTCCAGCTTGCGCGGCGGCCAGCGCCAGCTTGCGGGTGGCCTCGACGTTGATGGTCCGCTGGTGGTTGATGGGGCCACCGGTCGCGGCGGCGACATGAAAGACGACCGTGCAGCCCTGGACGAGTTCGGCCATGCGGGACGCATCCTGAAGATCGCCCTGGACGATTTCAACGCCTTCGAGATGCTGAATATATCCTGCACGCTGCGGGTTGCGCGCCAGCGCCCGCATCTGGACGCCCTCGGCGGCGAGGCGATGCACCAACGCACCGCCCAGGAAGCCGGTTGCGCCTGTTACCAGGACTGTCTGACCGCTGAGCGAATCGCTCATAAGCCCCCACGCGAGTGGATGACCTGGCCGGTGATCCAACCCGCGTCTTCGCTGGCGAGGAAGGCGATCAGGCGGGCGGCGTCTTCCGGTTGGCCTACTCGACCCATGCGGCGAGTCGGCTTTGAGACTGGCATAGAGATCATCGGGAATCCAGCCGGTGTCGGTCGCGCCCGGATCGACGGCGTTGACCGTAATGCCCAGGTGGGCGATGCCCGCAGCCAGCGACACCGTAAAGGCTTCCAGTCCCCCTTTGGTGGCGGCATAGGCCAGTTCGCCGGGCATGGGGCCGTAGGATTGGCCGGAGCTGAGGCTGATGATGCGCCCGCCGGATATCTGCCTTGAAACGCTGGACAAAGGCGGTCGTCAGTAAAAAGGTGCCGCGCATGTTGACGGCGTAATGGCGGTCGAGCATGTCTGCCGTCAGTGCTTGATAATCGCCATCGACCGAGTAGGTCGCGTTGTTGACGAGAATCGAGACCGGGCCAAGCTGCGATTCGGCCTGATCCAGGATGTGTTCGGCGGTCTCCGGCAGGCTCAGATCCGCGCTCATGCTGGCGCAGCGCAAGCCCAGCGCTTCGATTTCGGCCTGTAGGGCGGCAGGTCCGTCGGCATCCTCGCCCCAGGCCATCGCCTGATCGTAAGGCTGCCAGTAGGTGAAGAAGATGTCACAGCCCTGTGCGGCCAGCGCCCGGCAGACGGCGGCCCCGATTCCCTGGCGGCGGCTGGCCCCGGTGATGATTGCGATTCGGCTCACGGTTGTGCCTCCCGCCATTCGTCTTCAAGCAGGGCGTAGATGTGGCTGTCCCACCAGCGTTCCTGAAACCACCTGTCGTGGCGCAGCGTGGCTTCGCAGCGCATTTTCAACTTCTCCAGGACGCGGACTGACGCTTTATTGGCCTGGAGCACGCCCGCGTAGACGCGATGCATGTGCAGGGTCTCGAAACCCATTGCCAGCAGGGCCTGGGCCGCCTCGGTCGCGTATCCCTGGCCCCAATGATCCGGGTCGAAGACGTAGCCGATCTCGGCCTGGCGGTGCTGCGCTTCGCGGATGGCAATATAGCTGGAGCCGATTAAGCCCCCGTCCTCGCGCCGCAGAACGGCAAAATAGTAACTGTGACGCGGTATGATCGCCTGTTCCTGGATCAGGCCCTGGATGATCTGGTAGAACTGATTCTCGCTCACGAGCGGTCCATCGTCGTCAAAACGCTGCACTTCTGGCCGCCGGTTGATGCGGTACAGTACAGGGATGTCCGACTCGCGGAATTCGCGTAGATACAGACGTGTCGTCTCAAGTTCCATAAGCCGTCTATTCTAATGCGTCTGCGGTCAGCAGCAAATCCTGGCGAAACTGGAGCGCGTAGAGGCGGGCATAGAGGCCGTCCTGCGCCATCAATTCATCGTGGGTGCCCAGTTCCAGCAGTTCACCCTGGTCCAACACGGCGATGCGGTCGGCAATCTGAATGGTGCTGAGGCGGTGGGCGATAATCAACGTCGTGCGGCCCTGCATCAGGCGGCCCAGCGCTTCCTGGACCAGATACTCGCTTTCGCTGTCCAGGCTCGACGTGGCCTCGTCCAGCAACAGGATGCGCGGATTTTTCAGGATGGCACGGGCGATAGTGATGCGCTGGCGCTGGCCGCCGCTGAGGCGCACGCCGCGTTCGCCGACGAGAGTGTCGTACTGGTCGGGCAGTTGGAGAATGAAATCATGGGCGTTGGCCGCTCTGGCCGCCTCGACGATTTCGGCCTCACTGGCATCCAGTTTGCCGTAGCTGATGTTCTCGCGGATGGTGCCGCCGAAGAGCAGTGCTTCCTGGGGCACGATACCGATATGCTGGCGCAGGCTGGCGCGAGTGACCTGGCGCAGATCCTGTCCATCGACGCGAATCACGCCGCCGGTCGGGTCATAGAAGCGCGGGATGAGGTTGAACATGGTGCTTTTGCCCGCGCCGCTGGGGCCGACCAGGGCAATCGTCTCGCCAGGGACAATCTCCAGGTTCAGGTTGCACAGGACGGTCCTGGCGCTCGTCGTAGCTGAAATCGACCTGATCGAAGTGGATGCGGCCCTCGACGTTGCTCAGCGTGATGGCATCGGGTGCATCCTGGATGCTTGGCTGCAAGTCCAGCATCTGGAAGACGCGCTTGGTCGCGCCCAGCGCCTCCTGAAACTGCGTGTAGAGATTTGCCAGGGAGGCGAAGCTGATGGCGACGGTCATGCCGTAGACCAGGAAGGAGGTCAGTTCGCCGCCGCTCAGACGTCCGGCCAGGACCTCGCGCCCGC
Source organism: uncultured Chloroflexia bacterium (assembly GCA_963772595.1). Taxonomy (GTDB): domain Bacteria; phylum Chloroflexota; class Anaerolineae; order Aggregatilineales; family Phototrophicaceae; genus CAVYXZ01. The sequence goes on from CAVYXZ010000013.1 coordinate 178,222, forward strand.
CGACCCACAGGAATCCGGCGATGGCGGCGAAGCCGATGAAGCCCAACAGCGGGTTGACCGCCGCCCGGACGCGCACCAGCCGCAGCGCCGCCTGCAACGAGCGGCCTATGGCGGTCCCGTAACGCTGAATTTCATAGTCTTCGCGCACGAAGCTCTTGACTTCGCGCACGTTCTGGAAACCTTCATCGGCGACCGTGTTGGCCGAGGCCAGTTCGTCCTGGACCTGGGTGCTATAGCGGCGCATAAAAATGCCCGACCCCATGCCGATCAGGATGATGAAGGGGATGATGACCAGAATGAAGAGGCTCATGTGCCAGTTGATGGCGATCATGATGATGATCGAGCCGAGGGTGATGAGACCCTGCTGGAACAGCGTGCCGATATTGTTGGTCAGGACGCTGCGCATGATGGTCACATCGCTGGACATGCGCGAGAGCAGTTCGCCAATGCGGCGCTTGATGAAGAAATCCAGCGAGAGCGTCTGCAAGTGCTGGTAGAGCTGCAAACGCAGATCGACGACCATGCGCTCGCCGATCATGTTGAGATTGTAGTATTCGATCAGCGAAGTGACGCTGCGCAGCAGGAAAACCAGCAGCAGCGCCAGGACGATGCGGTCGAGTAGTACGACGCTGCCGGACCCCAGCACGGCGTCGATGATGATGCCGATGACAGCCGGGAAGACGAGGCTCAGCCCGGCGCTAAAGGCCATGGCGATGAGTGCCAGAATAAGGCGGCCCCGGTAGGGCTTGAGGTAGCTGATAAGCCGCCGCCACTGCACCGGGCCTTCAGGGGTTTCGACATCGTCCACAGACGAACGACGCCGACGATTTCGGCCAAACATGGGACCTTCTTTCGATGTGAGTCAGCCGCTCTATTATGCCGCAGGCTTCGTTAGATTGGCGTGAGAGTCTGATGGGTTAAGTTCTTCTAACGATGGCGCTCAGCGGGCGTTGAGCAGGAGTCCGCAAAATATCCGATAATAAGATTATGATCTTGAACATCAGGGGGTTATGATGCTACGGCGGATTGGAATTGCAGCGCTGCTCGGTCTTGTGCTGCTGAGTCTGGCGCTGCCAGCAGCGGCGCAGGGCAGCTATATTGTCAATGCTTCACGAGTCAACTTGCGGACCGGGCCAGGGGTGGGCTATCCGGTGGTCACGGTACTGGGGACCGGCCAGCAGGTGACGGTGATCGGCCAGAATGCGGATCGAAGCTGGCTTCAGGTGCAGTTGTGGAACGGAGTCAGCGGTTGGGTCAACGCCCGCTACGTGTGGACGGGCGCATCAGTCCCGGTGACGCAGCCGACCGGCGTTTCGAACGGGGTCGTGCGGGCCAATCACCTCAATATCCGCAATGGCCCCGGCGCGAACTTTGAGATTGTGGGCCAGTTGGGCTGGGGCGCTGGCGTGAGCCTGCTCGGACGCAATCTGGACAGCACCTGGGTGCAGATTCAGGTGCCGGGCGGTGTGAGCGGCTGGGTCAGCACGCGCTACCTTATCGCCAACGTGCAGGTGGCCTTATTACCGGTCGCCAGCTACACCGGCATCACGCCCTCCCTGCCGCAGCCAGTGAGCGCAGGCGGGCAGACGGGGCAGGTGACGGCCAACAGTCTGAACATGCGGCTGGGGCCGGGTTTCGGCTACCGTTATTTCACCCGGCTGGGCTATGGCGAGAGCGTCAGCCTGATCGGGCGCGACACCAGCGGCGCGTGGCTGCTGGTGCAACGGTTTAATGGGACAACCGGTTGGGTCTACACCGGCTATATCTACACGACCTATCCGATCTACAGTCTGGCGGTGCGCGCTTAACCGGACTGCATGGCGCTGATGACGACGCCCTGCGTGTCGATGGGGACGATCCAACTGCGCGACTGAATGCCCGTATTCTCAAAGGCGCTGATCATCGCGTCCGCCACGGCGTCGTGTTCGCTGGCGGTGATGGCGATCAGCGCCGGTCCACGTCCGGCTATGGTGATGCCCAAGGCACCGGCCAGGCGGGCTGATTCGCGGATGTGATTGTAACCGGGGATTCGCGCGCGCAAGGACGGCGCGGTGATGCGGTCATCCAGCGAGCGGCTGATGAGGTCGAGATCGCCGGTCTGGAAGCCGTGCAGCAGCAGCGGCAAACGGTCCAGGTTGTAGAGCGCGTCTGCCAGCAGGATTTCGTCCTCGGCAAGCTGTGCCTCGTGATAATGTTCAATCTCCGGCACGACGATTACCATCCGAAACGCATCGACCGGCAGGTTGCGATAAACGCGCTCTGATTCAGCATCGAAGCTGCCGCTGAGGCCGCCAAGCAGGGAGGCGATGGCGTTGCCCGGCTGCGGGCTGATGTCGGCGCTGAGCTGCAAAATGGCGGCTCGATTGATGTTCTGGCCGAGCAGATTGTGCGCACCGATGATCCCGGCCACCCAGAAGGTCGCTTCGGCCCCCAGGCCGCTGGCAAGCGGAATCGCGTTGTTGACGCGGATATGGACGCCCAGCGGCGCGCGTTCCAGGCGCTGAAAGACGCGCATCATCGCCAGCGCGACCGGATGCCGCAGACCGATGCTGTAGCTGCCCGCGCCTTCACCCGCTGTATCGACGATGAGGGCGTTGCCGCCTTGCTCGCTGATCTCGACCTGAGCATATAGTCCCAGCGCCAGGCCCAGATTGCTCGTTCCGGGGCCAATGTGGGTGATGCTGGCGGGCAGGCGAACCGTCACTTTGCGCATGGTCAGATCTCGCTCGTGGTCGGCAGGACAAAGGTGAAGGTGCTGCCTTCGCCCAGGTTGCTCGTCGCCCACAGATCACCGCCATGACGGCGAATGATGGTCCGGGCGATAGTCAGGCCCAGGCCGCCGCCGGGGATGGCGAGGACGTGTTCGCTGCGCGAGCGGTAGAGCCGGTCGAAGATGAGTTCAAGCTCGTCGTCAGCGATGCCGATGCCCTGGTCAGCTACGCTGCAATAGGCTTCGTGCGTATCGGCCCAGGCATGAATCGCCACGCTCTGTTGGGGATACGAGTAGACAATGGCGTTGTGCAGGATGTGATACAGCGAGAGTTCAATGCGCTCCGGGTCGCCTTAAATCGGCGGCATCGGAGCCTGAACGGAAAAGGCGATGCCGACCTGATGGCTGCGTGCCAGGCCGCTGAGCGAGTCGATCACGCTGCGGATGGTGTCGCTGAGTTGAATTGGGACGTGGGCCTGTGGCAGTCCCGCCTCGACCCAGGCCAGATCGACCAGGGCGGCGGCGACCTCATAAATCTTTCCGGCGGTCTGCTGGATGCGCTGGTTGAAGCGGCGCTGATTCTCGTTAAGATCGCCGAATTTCTCGACCAGTTCGGCGTAACCGCTGAGCGCAGCAATAGGATTGCGTAGATCGTGGGCGACCGTGTTGACCAGGGCCTGACGCCGTGAATCGAGGTCGCGCTGCTCGGTCACGTCTTGCAGCATGACGAGGCGCGATCCGTCAGCCGCAGTGGTGGCGATGCCGGCGGCCAGACGGCGCGCAGGCAGGCGCACGTCCAGAATCTGGTCGCCGCTGCGGGTAAAGAGGTTGACCAGGGCAGGGTATTTCTTGAACGCGCTGGCGGGATTCCTGCCGATCAATTCTTCGACGGTCTCGCGCAGCATGGCGGCAGCCGCTGGGTTGACGGCGACGATCTCGTCGTGGCTGTCGCTGATGAGGATGCCATCAGCGGTGCTGCGAAAGATATATTCGTAAAAGGTGGGCGTCGAATCAGTCATCGCTGACGGCCTGCCATTCCGCAGTGGCGGGCAGCCGGGTTTCCTGACCCGATGGGAATGTGATCGTCGTGCCGCTGCTGTCGCGGGTGACACTGATTCCATGCTGGCGCACGGTGACGGCCTGGGGCCAGGGGTAGGGGCCGCCGGTCCAGACCTTGTGCGCGGAGACAATGCGCAGCCCCAGCACGCGCATCAGCAGGTGCAGCGGGACGATGCCGCCGAGATGCCCCGGTGTGCCGGAGCCGAGCGGTTCGGTGCAGTGATAGAACTCGTAGAACTGGCGCTGCTTGCTCAGGACGGTTTCCTGGACCTGGAGCAGGCGCTGAAGCAGGTCTACTGCCAGATCCTGACGGCCTGCCTCGATCAGCGCTTCGCCCATCAGGGTGAGCCAGAAGGAATAAACGCCGCTCGCGCCGTTAGCGTTGGAGAGATCGTAATTCGGGTCCTGTGCCGGGATCAGACTGAGGCCGTTGGGCTGCCAGAACTGGCTGGAATCAGTCAGCAGGGCGATCAAGGCGTCGCGTCTTTCGGTGGGCAGATCGCCGGAGATAAGTGGCAGCAGGGCATTGAGGTCCAGACGGCTGTGGTCAGGTGTGCTTATGCTGAGCTTGTAGACCCGGCTCAAGCCTTCACACTGCACGAGGTCTACCTGCGAGAAGACCTGTTCGGTGGTGAAAAAGCCCCGGTTGTTCTGCCAGATGAAGGTCTTCGAATCGACTTTGAGGTCGAGCGAAGCCCCCTGAGCATCCAGGCCCTTCAGGTGCATGGTCATGCGCGGTGTATGGCTCACTCCACCGTCAATACGGACGTTCAGACGGCTGGGCGGATCGAGCGGGAGGGCGAGAATTTGCTCTGAATCGCCGGGTACGCCGTCCAGGATCACGCTGCCCGTCTGGGTGAGATGCGTATCGCGGTCGCGGTAGCTATAGCGGCCTCGCTCCGGATCCCAGAGACTTGCCAGGGCCTCTTGCAGGCGCTCGATATGCGCGTCCATCTGCTGCTGGCGGGCTTCATCCTTGAGAGCAGCGGCCATCGCGCGCAGGCTGGCAGCTTCCGAAAGCAAATAGGCCAGTAAATCGGGCGTTTCGACCATGCGCAGCGGCGTGTTGATGCCCCAGGGCTGCAAATTGAGGAAACTCGGCCAGAAGCGATAGCCGGTCTGACCCTCATCTTGCCATTCCGGCAGACCATCGCGGTCGGCGTCGCTGCTGATCCAGCGCTCGAAGAAGCGCGTCAGGCCGGGCAGGACCTCGCCCAGGAAAGCCTCGTCTTCGGTATTCTGGTAAAGTGCCCAAGCCAACCGCGCTAGAATGGGCATACACAGCGTCCCCTGATGCTGACCACCCAGGCCGGGCTGCCCATCGATCCAGCCGTCCTCCTGCTGAATTGCCAGATAATTCTTCAGCAGACCCTGCGCAAGCTGCGGGTCAATGGAGGCCATGCCCAGCGCCGCCAGATAGCTTAACGTCGGCGGCTGACCCTGCCAGGTCCGGTCGGCGTGCTTGCCTGCTCTGGCGTATCCGGTGGCCGGGCTGCGCCGCGCGACCAGCGAAGCGTAGGGCAGGCTGCTGGTCGGCTGGATGAAGGCCGAGACCAACTGCTGGTAGGCATTGGCAATCGTCAGGTCGAGGTCGGCGTCTGCCGGTTTCGATCTGCGGGATGGCCCCGGCGGCGTCATAGAGCTTGCGCAGCGGCACGTGCCAGTCGGTGTCCAGCCATTGCTGCGCGACCGCCAGTGACTCGCGCTGGCTGCCCAGGCCGCAGTGAACCCAGCGCAGTTCGGCGACGCCGTTGGCAGCGATCTCAATGTCACAGCCAATTTTCGGACTTTGAATCGGGCTGTCACTGTCCTCAGTACCGGCGTTTTCCAGCAGGACGACGGGCCTGATGCTGCCGATGGGTCCCATCGTCAGGCCATACTCGCCCTTGCCGAGCGGCAGCAGATGCACCGGCTGTTCCTTGCCTTCTGCACCGACATGCGCAAAGAGATCGAGGCGGAGTTGCAGCGTGCTGCTGCGCTTGTTGCGGAGCATGAGCCGCCCGCCCACCGTATGGGAATCAATGGCCCAGTATTCACCGCGGAACAGAAGCTGCGGCACGAGGGTGGCTTCGATGCGCAGATAACCGGGCGCGAATCCGGCGATGACCGGCGCGCTGGCATAAGCCTGGGTTTCGTAGATCAGACGCTGGTCGATGGTCCACAAAGGAATGAGGGTCGCCAGGCCGACTCGCCCACCGTACTGCGTTTGCAGGGCCAGGGCTGGCGCGTCCGGCAGGCCAGGAGAGAGTTCCCAGACCTGATCGTCGAAATAGTCCGTGCTGCGTAAACGGGCGTCCGCTGCCAGCGGCAGTGTGTAGGGCTGTGTGGGCCGCAGTGACCAGCGACGCAGCGTCTCCATGTTCCTCCCTGGAACCTATTAGTTGAGTGACCAGGTCCGATCCGCTTCGTAGAACCGAAACTCTTCGTCATAGAGGCTGGCGAGAACATGATACCCGGCATCGGCATGGTATTCGTAACGGGTGACGTAGCCGAACTCTGGCGTGATGGCCCAACCGAGCTTATCACGCAGGTCAGGGTTATCGCGCCACAGCTTGCCGAAACCGCGCCTGGGCTGTTCGAAACCATCGGGCGGAATGATAGACGGATCGTCTTCCGGTTCGCCCTCAACGAAGGTGTTTTCGAAAATGAGCCAGTCACCGTGACCGGTATCTGTGGTTATCATAACCCAGATCTGGTCAGTGGGCTGGAGCCAGAACATACGCCCGTGTTCGAAAAGCTGCTCGGCCACCTGAATCTGGCTGATGAGCGGCGTAGGTGAAGGCGCAACCGAGGGCAGTGGCTGGGCCGTGACTGTGCCCGCAGCAGGGATGGGCGTGGCCGAAGCGACACTCTGGCTTTCGACTGTTGCCGTCTCGACCGTTGTGCTAACCGGAGTTGGACTGCTGGCTTGGGTTTCTTCGGGCAGTGGGGTGGCGGTAACGACGAGAACAATCTGTGTGGGCGGCGGCCCCTGGCAGGCAGCTAGCGCCAGGAACAGCAGAGCCAAACCGAACATCAACTTGCGATGCATACCGGACTCCGTTGCGATCAATTTAGCATGTTCACGGTGCGACGCAAACATGGCACGTCACGATTGTAGCAGAGGCACCTTTAGATGCAAGGTTGTGAACGCGGGCGTCAAAAGCTGTGCTAAAATAGAATCCAATGATTCAGGATAGACGATGATGCGTAAATTCGCTTTCTTGCTGCTGGGCTTATTCGTTGCTGTGGTGCTTCGGCGTATGCTGGCGGGACAGCGTGAAGAGCCAGTGTTTGTGCCAGTTCCGGCCCGGAAACCGGAGCCGCCACCCGACCCGCTGACGGAGATCGATGGGATTGGCCCGACCTTTGAGCGTGCGTTGAATGCGCTGGGGATTCGGAGCTTCGCGGCGCTGGCACGGCAGGACCCGGATGATCTGGCGCAGCGCCTGTCAGCGCGTATAAGTGCTGACCGAATCCGCCGTGATGGCTGGATCGAACAAGCACGCGCACGGTCAGGCCGCTAATGCCTGTTCAGCCGACTGCCATGACGCTGAATAAGCGCGAAGGTTACCTTGAGATCCACTGGAACGACGGCCAGCTCTGCCAGTATCCGCTGTCAGAACTGCGCGAAGCCTGTCCCTGCGCGGAATGTCGCGGTGGACACGAATTTATGGGGTCCGCTTATGACCCGCATAATCTGCTGGAATTGAAACCGGCCCGCTCGTATACGATGACGGCGCTGGCCCAGGTGGGCAATTACGCGATCCAGCCGACCTGGGATGATGGACACTCAACGGGCATCTACACCTGGGTGTATTTGCGAAAGCTGTGCCCGGAAGAAGGAGCATGAGTGCGATGGATGACTATGGCATGATGGGGCTGTCTTCGCTGGCCGAGTTGAATTATATGCGGTTGCAAGCGATGGACCTCTTCGAACGCTGCCTGACCGAGGGCAAGCCGGATAGCCTGAAGAATTTCATTGAGCAGCAAATTTCGCAGGAGCCACCGCGTCTGGTCTTGCTGCGCGAGGTCTCGGAAGACTTGCACGAGCGCTTGATCGGCCTGCACGAGTATTATCTCGACATCTGGGAACGCACGCTGATGACGCTCAAGCGCGATTTCGGCCTGCAATTCGACCTGCGCACGCTCAGCGCCCCCTTCGACCGTTTTGAGATCGAGCCGCTGCTGGAGAAAATCCGGGCGAGCAATGACGGTTTGACGGACGAAGAGGAAGCCGTGCTGCGCAAGATGCTCGATACCTCGCTGGAAACGGCCATGCAGCTCCGGGCGGACATCGCCATGACCGAACGCCTCTACGTCTACATCAGCGACTGGATCGCCGGGCTGAGCGCCACAGTGGGCCGGCGCTTCTGGGCTGAGGGCCGCGACGACCTCTATACCAACGGCATTCACTGATCGAAACGGCTGGCAATCAAATCGTTAATCAAAGGTGACGACGTAAAGTTGCAGGAATTTGCCGCTGGAATGTAAGGCTGGCGGATCTCGAGCATGGGTGCGTCAGGATTGTAGTAGTTATAGACCTGCCGCGAGACCTCCGCGATAACCGGCAGCGACTCCTGAAAATCCAACCAGACCGGATTGTACAGCATGATGACAATCACATAGTTGCCGCCGGGTGTGAAGATGATGGCGGCGTTGCCATGGGTGTCGTCGATCCAACCGTGTTTGTGCGCGACGCGCGTATCCGCCGGAACGCCTGATTTCAGCAGAGCATCGACCGTGTTGTGGCTCATGACATCCAGCATCTGACGGCATTCGCGGCCCTCGTACTGGTCGCCGAAGCGTTCCAGCAGCGGCCCGCTGTCCTCGTAGGCGCACTGGTAAATGGCGGCCAGCGCCTGACCCATTTCGTCTACCGTAAGCTGGTTGGTGCTGTCCGGGTTGGCCTTGACCTGATCCACATTGGTTTGCGGGAGTTCGATAGGCTCGCTGGGTGGGACCAGGGTGGCACCGGGTATGCTGTAAGGTGCCGTGATGAAGGTGTTCTCGAAGCCCAACTGGCGGCCAAAGTCGGTGACGGCCTCCGCGCCGAGCCAGGGATCACCGCCGCCGATGATCTCCAGCAGGTGATTGGTGGCGGTGTTTTCGCTGCAAATCATGGTATTGGCGATGTCAATCGCAGTAGCGGTATCGGGTGGCTGATTGAGCACGCCGTAGAGCCGGTTGAGGATATTGATCTTCTGGATGCTGGTGCCGCTGAAAGCGTATTCGCTGCCGAAGCTCATCGCCTCATGCGTTTGCAGGTCCATGACGAAGAGCGCGCCGAAGGTGCTGGTGGCAGGGTCGAACCCAGCGTTGAGCAGAATGTCCCACAGGCGGCTGCCAAGCGAAGCGAATTCCGGGCTGAGCGGGACCGGCGTGCCGCCCAGGATGGCACTGGATTGCAGAATCGGCGGCGTGGGTGTCAGCGTGGGCAGGTTGAAGTTAATCTGGCTGATGGCGGGCAGGCTGTAGAGGTCGCCCTGGATGTCCAGCAGGTCGAGGGCGATCCAGCCCAGGCCGTTCGGCGAGTCATCGTAGCGAATCTGCACCCAGGGTAACTGCGTGTGCCAGGCGGTGATGACGAAGCGTTCTCCGGCCTCCGCCAGGCCCAGGCGGGGGTAGTCAATGCCCGGCCCGAAGCGAATGTTCACCTCGCCGCTGATGGTGCCGGTCACAAGATTGGAAAGGTCAGCAGTGGCGGTCGCTGTCGGAGTCTGTGGCAGGAAGACGCCGACAAGCTCCTGGGTAGCGCTGGGTGTTTGGGCAGGAAGGGTGGGCGTTGGGCTGGATTGGTCCACGATGACGGTCGTGAAAGGTACGCTGTTGGGGTCCCCATAGACCGTCACCAGATCGGCATAGACCCAGCCCAGCGGCTGCTGTGTGTCGGGGTCTCCCAGCAGGAGCCAGGGGTAGAATTCGCTGCGCCCGATGACCGGGTAGCGAGTCCCGCTGACGATCTCGCCGACAAGGTCGGCATTGATGTCGGCTGAGGCACGCAGATTGGCCTGGCCGACTGCTTCAGCGCTGATGTTTGATTGGGCGTAAAGCGTGGAGGCGATCACAATAAGGACAAATACAATAAACAGACGTTTCATGCTTGCTCCGTCAGCTTGACAACGGGGGCATTATAGCACGATGTTGTGTATTGACAGGCCATTTTAATCTTTGCTACAATGTCGCCATATAAGCCGAAGTGGCGGAATAGGCAGACGCGCTACGTTCAGGGCGTAGTTCCCTTTACGGGAGTGTGGGTTCGACTCCCACCTTCGGCATCAAGCCCGGTCGTTCGACCGGGTTTTTTATTTGCTGTATAATGGCCGCATGGCGAATCGGATTTTGTTTGCACTCGGCCTGGCGGTCGGCTTATTCCTGGTGATCAACTTCAGCGGTCGAATCACCGCCAGCCAGCCTTTGCAGGAAGCCTACCGGCACGCACAAACGGAGATCGATCAGCTCAAGCAGGAACAGGCTGCGCTGCTGGAAGAGCGCGATTACGTTCGCAGCGATGCTTTTGTCGAACAGTGGGCGCGTGATGATGGCAAGATGGTGCGTCCGGGCGAGGTACTGGTGATCCCGGTGCCGTCGCATACTACGGCGGGCCTACCGCAGAATCCAGAAGCAGGCACACCGTCAACCCCGGTGGAGACGACGCCGCCCTCGCCCGCCCCCTGGACTGTGTGGTGGGCGCTGTTCTTCGACAGCCCGCCGCCCACGTTCAATTGAGCGTGGGCTGGACCCCGGCAGGTGCGATCACCTGGGCTGTGATTCGGCCCGTTCCAACCGCCAGATTCTGCCCGGCCTGGGCATAGATGGGTTTGACCACCCCCAGCGCGAAAATCTCGCCATCCGGCGCGGTGACACAGCTTGTCAGTTGACCAATGGTCTGCTCGGCATCATAGATCTCGGTGGGCGCATCGACGGCACGGTCCAGTTTTAAGCTGACCATTGTCTTTGCCAGCTTATGACGGCTTTCCATACGGGCGATGATTTCCTGGCCGGTGTAGCAGCCCTTGCTAAAGCTCACCTCATCCCATAAACCGAGTTCCAGCGGAATGAAACGGTCGCTGAGTTCGCGTCCGACGCTGGGCAGCCCAGCCCGCACTCGCAGGACGTCATAGATCAGCGAGCCTGCCGGGACTGCGCCTGCATCGCTCAGACGGGACCATAGCGCGACGGCTGTATCGTTGGCGATCATCAGGGTCCAGCGCTGATCGACTACCGCTTTGCGCCGGGCGACGAAGAGTGACGCACCTTCGAACGCGACCTCGGCGGACTGCCACAGATCGGCGGCTGATGCACCGGCATCGAGCGCATGCAGCGCCATGTGGGCCTGCGGGCCATGTAGATCGAATGCCTGCGTCTCTGGGCCGAGATTGACGATGCGCACGTCATCGCCGAAGAAGATGTTGCGCTGCAAATAGGCGGCCAGAGCAGGGCCGCGTCCGGGTTCGCCCAGGATCAGCACGTGGTCGCCGCGCTTGTAGACACAAATGCGGTCCAGAATGCGCGCGTGGGCGTTGACGAAAATCGTGGGTCTGCCCTCGCCAGGTTCAAGGTCGCCGAGATCGTTGGTTGAAATGCGCTGGATGACATCGAGCGCGGATTGACCGTAGAGTGCCAGTCGGGCCTCGTGCGAGCGGTCCAGCAGGATACTGTGCTTCAATGCAGCGTTGTATTCGGCGGCTTGATCGCCAAAATCCAGCGGAATATGATCCGGGGCGAGCTGTGCGCCCTGGTTTTGCTGTAAGGTTTTCAGATCCATGGAAATCAACTCAATTCGCGCAGTACGTCGCGGGCGGCATCCGGCAGGTCCAGTGTACTGCTGGGACGCCAGGTCCAACCTTCCGGCACTGCGATCCGCTCTTGCAGCAAATAGACGTAGATCAGGTGAATGTGTTTGACCGGCCCTTCATCATGGGCGTCGATTTGCGCAGGGGAGATAAACGAGCCTCGTGTGTCTTTGATGCGCAGCAGATGATTGACTGTCGGGCGGCAGTCCAGCGTCTCGCTCAGGCAGCGCAGGGCGGCCTCGTGCGGGATTTCGCCTGCGTCCAGTGCTGCTGAGGGATAATGTGGCGGATCAGGCCGGTAGACGACCTCGTTCTGATAGATCGGGATGGTACTGACGCCGTGGGTGAACTGGCGCGCAGTCTGGCCTTTCGCTTCGATGGCGTCAGCGATAAAGCCTCGAAAGTTGGCTGCGGTGCTGTCAAAATCGTCGTTGACGACGACATAATCCGCGACCGGCACGTAGGCCATTTCCATCTCGACACGTGGCAGCCGCCCCTGAATATCAATCGCCGTGTCACCGCCGTGTTTGCATCCGGTCCGGCAGGGCCTGAACGGACGGTGGACGCACAAAGATAATGTAGGTGTTATCCGGGTAGACCGAGCGGATGTAGGTCGCGCCGAGCACATCAATATCGGCGATCAGATTCTCACCCTTTTCCAGCGCCTCCTCAAGTGGTTGGCGCGGCACACCATAGAAGCGGCCCTCGTAGACCTCCTGCCATTCGAAGAGCGCATTGTCGGCGATTAACTGTTGAAATTGCTCCGGCGAGACGAAAAAGCGTTCGCGGCCCGGCGTTTCGTTGTCTCTGCGCTCACGGGTCGTCATGGTAGGCATCTGGCGTAACTGGGGGATGTGTTCAAGTGCGGCGTTCATGAGGGCATTCTTGCCCACAGCGGTCGGTCCTACGATGGTAAACAACAAGCCTGTTTTGCTCAAGACGAAGGTGTCCCTATCTTCCTCAGTGCTGCTATTATAAAAAATAAAAACAGCGGAGACAACCGGGTTATCTCCGCTGCGTAGGTCAAACTATGAAACTCAAGGTGTCGCCAGGCTGCCACCGATGGCAATGTCAGTGATGTACCATCCGTCATTGACTGAGGTGGAAGTGACGAGATGGAACCTGAGATTAATCAAGCCGTAGGGGACATAACTGCTCAGGTTCAACTGCCGCAGTTGCCAGATGCTGGGGTCATCGTTCCACTCTTGCCACTGGACAACTGGGCTGCATGTCGCGCCGCTGGGGCAGGAGAAGCCGCCGGTATTCGATGACAGATTGTCCGTCGTCCAGGTGAAACCGCCATCGGTCGAGACTTCAACTGTACCTATTGCGCCGCCCATTTTGTAGCGCGTATAGAACTGCAAGACAGGCAGGGTAGTCCCACTCAGGTCGATGGGCCGGCTGAGGATGAGCGACGAGTCGCCGTATTGGGTCGAATTGATGACCGGGAAGCTGGACGTGTTGCCACCCTTTGGCGTATCGGTGAACGAGAAGTTGTTGACGCCTGCTGTCACGATGATGACCGCCTGCCCGCCGCGCTCGTACCAGTCAAGGACGAGCATGTATGAGCCGGGGTCGAAGGTGACTCGCCCAATATCCACACGACGGCCATGATCGTACCATTTGTTGACGATATTCCAGCCTGATGGTGCTCCAGGCCCTGTGTATTTGAGACGGACGCCATCGTCGGAAACGGTGATGAAGGTGATGACGGACTGCGTCGTGATGGTGATTGGACGGGTCCAGTGTGCGGCATAGTAGTCGTCCCAGGTAGGATCGAGCAAACCGCCATTGGGCCGGAGTACGCTGCCGAAGTCATGATTGACTTCAAGACCATACTCTTCGATGTCAATGGATGGGTCATAGGGTCGCGCCGTGTCAGGATAGCTGGTGTACAGCAGGTCCTGATAGTTACCCGCGTCGTAGCCTGGGCAGGCATCCGTCGAGAGTCCGCTCTTTCTGGCGGTGGCGCTCACAGTCGTAGTAGATGCCGTGCCAGAAATCATTGCCCAGGTCCGCCGGGCCGCCGCCGGAACCGCGCCATTGATCCGGCGCGAGGCCCCAACTGCCTTCCGTGACCCAGTTACCGGTATCGCGGGCGTTATCCGAGAAGGGCAGCGTATAGGGGACGTTGCTGCGTTGTTCGACGCTGACATCGTCGATATACCAGCCATCTTCTTTGGTGGCGTTGCTCAGCGTGTTGTAGACAAAGCGCAGTTTGATCCGCTGCCCGGCATAGTCTCTGAGGTCTACTATCGCGCGGTGCCAGGTGTTGATGTGTGTGCTGGTCGAGCTGGGACACAGCGACGTGGACTGTGCGCGGCACCAGACCTGTTCCCAGGGACCCCAGCCGGCGACCCTTTCGTAGTCGAAGGTCTGGGTGACACCCAAACCGTCGGTTGGCGAGTAGCTTGTATCTTCCACTGAGACCTGCGCTGTGAGCTTGTCGCCAGACCCGATCCAGAAACGAGTCCAGAAGTAGAGAGTCGGGTTTTGAGCCGTTGTCACTGCGCGCAGATCAATGATGCGATTCATCTGCATGACGTTGTAGGTGTGCGCGGTTGTCCGCACGACGCTGAGGTCCGCCGCGGGCGGGCTGTCGGTCATCGCCAGCAGACCGCTGTGCTGGATCAGATCGTTATCAGTCCAGCCTCCAAGTGTCCAGCGCGTCCAGTAGTTGGCGGGTGTGTCGATGTCGTCGGTCAGGCGGGTACCATTGCCCGCGCCGTAAGTCGGGTCTGTCACCTGTTGCAACCAGAGCTTGTGCGATGTCTCCGTATAGTCTTGAATACGGATGTCATCCACGAAGACGCCGGCCTCGGTACCTCCACCGCCACGTGCATCCAGCCGGAAGCGCAGGATGATGTCGTCGTCGGTCATATCTGCGGCATCCGTAGCCACATTGGCTTGAATGTCAGACAGATCGACTTCAGAGTATTCCCAGGCGTGCTGAGCTTCCCAATTGGTGTTGTCGCCAGCGGTGTTCAACGCCTGCGGTACCACGCGCCAGATGACGTTCCAGGTCTGGCCTTTATTATTCGACCATTCCAGATAGAACTCGTGCGAGGCCACCATGTAACGCTTATGCCAGAAGGACAGGATCGGATGGTTGGCAGCAGCGCTCTGGACGTTGCTGGTATCCTCCGGGTCCAGGTTCTCCGGGGTGTCGTTATTCAAGTCCAGCGGGTAGCGCAGGATCAGCGACGAATTGGTCTCGGCAATGTAGTTGCCGTTGGGGCTGTCCGTAAAGGAGTTGCCGCAGGTCTGGCAGTCTTCGGTCGCGTGGTTGTCGGTATTGGTGGTACTCCACTGACCTTCGGGCAGCCAGTTTTTCATGCCGTTCTCGGCATTGTCGAAGAACGGATAGTCGCTGAAGCGCGGTGCATCAAAGCGATGGATGAGAATCTCATCAATCTGCCAGTTGCTGGTCTCATCCGCTGTCGATTGCACGACCATTGCAAATCGTAATCGGAAAGGCGACGAATCGAACTGCGGGACGTCGTCAAGCAGCACGTCAATGCGCGTTGACGTGGGCTGCGTCACCGTTGCCCCTCCTGTTCCAGATGGGTCTGCGACCAACACCTCCAGCGTATTCCATACGTCCGGCGTGGTATCCGGGACATCGCGTGTCCATTGGATCTCCAGTTGGGTGCCAGATTTGACTTCATAGGCTTGCTGGAAGGTGAGGACAGGGACACCGTCATCGCCCTGGAAATCGGGTATGTTGCCGGAGAGATCAATCGTACCGTTGAACGCTACGTAATGGATGCGCGGCCCGCCGTCAGGATTGCGGACACTGGGGCCGCTGTCCCAGGCCAGGTTGCCAATGGCGTGATTGCCCGTGAGCGCCCAGCGCCCAGTGCTGATGAACTGCGGATCGATACGCTGAGCTGCGTTGCCCTGCGTGTAGGTGGGGTCTTCCATGTTCCAGTAGTCACCGCAGGTATCCTGGCTGGTGCCCGCGCAGATGCCGAAGCTCTTCTCGGCGAAATCGCGGACTTCGAGATCATCGACATACCAGCGGCGGGGCGCTGCACCGTTGTTCGCCCGGATGCCGAAGCGCATGGCAAGCTGCTTCTTGCTGTAGCCGGATACATAGCCGCTGAGATCGACCACATTGCGTGTCCAGGCGTAGTTGGTGCTGTTTGTTCGCAGCGGAATCTTGGTCCAGGTGAGCACGGCTGGAGGTGGGTTGTACTCCGCGACTTCCAACCAGACTTCGGTGTTAGCGTCCCCCAGATCCCAGACGTCCCAGAAGATCAGCTTGGGATTCGCCAGGGCCGAATATTCAATGTAACCGCGAAATTCGAGATAGCAGACATGATTATCCGGGAAGTTCGACTCGCGTGATTCTTCCCAGATATAAGCGCTGGAATTGGATTTGGTGGTGTTGGAATGGTACCAGGCACATTTCGCCTCACCGCCCGCCAGATTGGCGTCGTCGCGGTTGCCGGTTGTTGTGCCTTCGATGTCCAGTTTGACGCCGGAATCGCCGAGGCGTTTGTAGTAATCGACCTGAATGATGTAGAAGGTCTCCGGTTGCAGTGTACGGGTGACGCTCAGGCCGCTGCTGTTATCACCCCAGTCGTCGATGACCAGACAGTCTGTGGCACTGCCGCTGGGCGATGCGCCATCCCCATAAACGTTATGCGCGCCGGTAACACCGCCTCCGCTGGGTACGCTGGAACATTCATCCTGCGGCGTGTAGGAACTGCCTTTTTCGTAGAGCCACATGCGCGCGCCATCCTGCCCACCGGCGGTGGTGAGAGTGAAGCGGACCTCTTTGGGGTCCGTTCCGGCAAACCAGACCTGGCGGGTCCAGCGGACCGACCAGTTGTCGGTTGTGAATCCATCCGTAATCGGCCCGGAGCCGTCGGGCCAGTTGAAGTTGATCTCGGAGGTGTGCGGATCCTGGAGGCCCAGCTCGACATGCCAGAGTTTCTTGGCTGGGCTGCCGTCTAAGGTCGAATTGGCGTAATACTCGCCGTAGAACTGATCGCTGCCGATCCAGACACTGGAATCAACACGCCACCACTCCGGATGATCCATCGTATCCAGCCAGGGGGCAACTTTAGCAACGTCCTGCGGGGTGGGCGGCTGGGCGTTGGTTGCGGTATTCGGCGGCACCGGCGAGGGCGTGATCGGCGTCGAAGTCGGCGTCGGGCCTAAGGTGGGGGAGGCTGGCGGTGGCAGCGGGTTGTTGAGCACGTTCGCGTGCTCTTCAGGCTGGTGATCCTGCAACCACTCGACGGTCGCCCAGAAGTTATCGCTCTGGCCGGGACCCTGAGCGATAGGATCTGTCGGATTGTCGCCAATGATGTTGAGAATCATATTGCTGAAGACGTTGCCGATTGCTGGTCCAGTGGCGGCGAGGGTGACAGCAAAGAGAATCGCCACCATAACCAGGATTAAGGCATATTCAACAAGCGCCTGGCCTTTTTCAGCGCGTGTTATTGGACGGTATTTTTTGAGACGCATGTTCTGCCCCTTCATCCAGCCACAGTGATTGGCAGGTTATTCACAGGGATTTATTTTCAGTCTACCTGACAATCGGGTGATGCGGGTTTAAGTTTGTCGGCGAGTTGTTCGAATGCGTTGACAATTTTTCGCACTGTTGCCACCTCTTCAATTATATTATGCTAGCTCTGGTTTGTTTGATAAGCAAATAGGAGGTGCGGCCCATGACAGCGACAATTATTGACGGTCAGGTAGTGGCCGGGCGGATGCAGGATGAGATTCGGGCAGATGTAGAGCGTTTTACCGAGCAATACGGCCATCCGCCGGGGCTGGGCGCGGTGCTGGCGGGTGATGATCCGGCCTCAGCGCAGTACGTGCGCATGAAACGCCGGGCCTGCGACCGGGTCGGCATTCGCTCCGAAACGCGCGAAATGGACGCCAGCAGCAGCCAGGAAGCGGTTGAAGCAGCCATCAGTGACTTCAATACCGACCCTCACATTCACGGCATTCTGGTTCAGCTTCCACTGCCGGCGCAGATTGACGAAGAACGCGCGCTGACACAGGTGAGCCTGGCGAAGGACGTGGACGGGCTGCATCCGGTCAATATCGGCAAGCTGGCGATGAAAGGGCGCGAACCGAGCTTCACCCCGGCCACGCCGACCGGCTGTATGCTCCTGCTGGACGAGGTGGGCACGAAGATCGAAGGCGCGAATGCGGTGGTCATTGGGCGCAGTAATATCGTCGGCCTGCCGGTGGCGATGATGCTGCAAAAGGCTAACGCGACGGTCACGATTTGCCACAGCCGCACGCGCGATATGCCCGCCGTTGTGCGGCAGGCGGACATCGTCATCGCGGCGATTGGCAAGGCCAATTACGTCAAGGGCGACTGGCTGAAGCCGGGGGCGGTGGTGATCGACGTGGGTACCAACCGAATCGACGACCCGAACGACAAGCGCGGTTACCGCTGGGTAGGTGATGTCGAGTTCGACAGCGCGGTTGAGGTCGCCAGGGCGATCAGCAAAGTGCCGGGCGGGGTTGGCCCGATGACCATTACCATGCTGCTGCGCAATACGGTCAAAGCGGCCTGGGCGATGGCGGAATCGCTGGAAGAGGCCGGTTAGTGGTGTAAAAACTTGCGCGGGCAGCCTGTCTTGCGCTTTGATAAAAGCAGCATTGAGCATGGAGGCAATATGGACGCGCGAGAAACACTTCTGAGCTATCTGGATGAGCGGCAGTTAGCGCTGGACCCGCTGTACCAGCGTGAAGCGCTGCGAGTCCTGGTGCAGGCGCTGATGGAATCCGAGGTCAGCCAGATGTTGGATGCGGCGCTGTATGAGCGCAACGACACCCGCCGCGCCTATCGCAATGGCTACCGGGCCAGTTTGTGGCAGACAGCTCTGGGTGAGATCGCGCTGCAAATCCCCAAACTGCGCAAAGGTAGCTATTATCCCGGTTTTCTGGCCGCAGAAACAGCCCTGCAATGCCTGATTCAAGAGGCCTACGTCTCTGGCCTGGACATTGAGGCCCTGCGCGCGGCGCTCGATTTGCTGCCGCTGCGGTCACTCTCGGCGCAGAATCTGGCCGATGTGCTGGAACGCCTGGATGACGCCGTCTATAACGCGCAAACTCAGCCGCTGAACATCCCGTATCCATTCCTGCTGGTCGATGTGCTGGACGTACCGGGCAGGCCCTGGCGGCAGATTCTGCTGGCACTGGGAATCCGCGAGTCGGGGCAAGCCGAGCTGCTGGCCCATGAGATTGTCAGCACTGCCGATGACCGGGGCTGGATTCATCTGCTGCGGCGGCTGAACGAGCGCGGCCTGGAGACGGTCGAAGCGGTCATCAGCCGTGATTATCCGGGGCTGCGCACGGCGGTCGAGAGCGTGTATGTGGATGCTGTCTGGCAGCATCAGGAACGGGTGCTGCTGCGGGCGGATCCTGACGCGCCGCTGGTGGATGCGGTCAGCCGCCTCGTACTCAATGCGGGTTCCGAAGACGAACAGGGGCCGCTGATGCAGCTCTCGGTCAATCTGGCCGAGGTCAACACACTCTGGCCTCTGTTCGCGGTCGCTTAACGCAGAGGAGTACGGCAATGGTCATGGGCAGTGTGATTCCGATGGTGGTCCGGCAGAACGGGCGCGGCGAACGCGCTTACGACATTTATTCGCTGCTGTTGAACGAGCGAATCGTCATGCTGGGTACTGAGGTCAACGAGCAGACGGCCAATCTTATCGTGGCGCAGCTTTTGTTCCTGGACAGCGAAGATTCGAAGCGCCCGATCCAGATGTATATCAACTCACCGGGCGGTGAGGTCTACGCAGGCATGGCGATGTACGACGCCATGCAGCAGGTCAACGCGCCGGTCAGCACGGTGGCGGTGGGACGGGCGGCCAGCTTCGGCACGGTGCTGCTGGTGGGCGGCGAGGCCGGGATGCGTTACGCGCTGCCACGCGCGACTATCCACATGCACCAGCCGCTGGGCGGCACACAGGGTCAGGTTAGCGATATGCAGATTGTGGTCAAGGAATATACGCGCCTGAAGGACGAGGTGACCGCGATCTTCGTGCGCCACACCGGCCAGACCCGCGAGACGATTGAGCGTGATTACGACCGCGACATGTTCTTTAACCCGATGCAGGCGGTGGAATATGGCCTGATCGACGCGGTGCTGGAGGGTCGGCCCGCGCAGAACGGCAGCGACGACAAAAAATGAGACGCGCCGTGTGACGTGTCTCATCTCCATATCCATGAATATTCCAGGGGCACGATTGTCGTGCCCTTATGTTTAGCTTAGCGTCTGCGCTGCGCCAGACTAACGAAGTAGAGCAGTTGCAACACCGCTGTGATGGCTGCTGCCACATAGGTCAGGCCAGCGGCGGTCAGGACGGCACGCGAACCCGTGCGGTCGTCTTCATCCTGCATCAGGCCGGTTTCGTTCAGCAAGATCAACCCACGACGGCTGGCGTCAAATTCGACCGGCAGCGTCAGGAGGGCGAAAAGGACCATCAGACCGAACAGGCCGATCCCCAGCCACAGTGCGCCCGTGATCCGCAGGAACAGGCCGACGAAAATCAGGATCATGGCTAACTGCGGGCTGAACTGGATGGCAGGCACCAGGAAGTTGCGCATCTGCATGAAGATCGAGTTCTCCTGATGCTGCTGCGCATGGCCCAATTCGTGCGCCACCACCGCCATTGCCGCGACGGAGGGTTGATTGGCCGTTGCATCCGACAGGCGGACGGTATTCGTGCGCGGATCAAAATGGTCGCTAAACGCGCCCGCCGTGCGCTCAAGGCTGATTCCCGCTGCTGCCGGGGCCATCCGCCCCTGCTGAACCTGCGGCTGGTGCATTTCAACGCTGCCCAGGCCCGCGCGCGAGATGATCCGGCGAGCGACCTCGTTGCCGGTCAGGCCCGTGCTGTTGCGGACCTTGCTCCACTTATCGAAGTTGGAGCGCACATACCACTGTGCCGCCAGCGAGATGATTGTCGCCGGGATAAACACCAACAGCAGGTAGGTAGGATCAAAGAACATGAACACCGCTGTGATTCCCTTCGTTGATTAGACAGTCTTATTTCAGCATAATCATGTCAGAAGTATATATGCGAATCGTAAGTAAGCGGTCAATTCAGCCTGGCAGACAGATGTTGTCGATCAGTCGTATGCTGCCGATGAAGACAGCCAGCGAGACGAGGACGTTCTGGTGGATCGGCGCGTCCAATTCTTGCAGCGTCTCCGCGTCAGCCACTGACAGATAATCGACTCTGGCGAGCGCTTCGGCAGCCAGGGCCTGATAGCCCAGATCGCGCAGTGTTTGCGGTTCGCGTTCGCCGCGTTCATAGGCCTGCTGAATGGTTTGCAGCGTGTGATAGAGCACCGGGGCGGCCTGCCGTTCTTGCGGCGAAAGACGCTGATTGCGCGAACTCATCGCCAGGCCATCGGCTTCACGCAGGATGGGGCAGGTGACGATCTCCAGCGGAAAGTTGAGGTCGCGGACCATCTGCCGGATGACAGCGACCTGCTGGGCATCCTTCTGGCCGAAATAGGCGCGCGTGGGTTGGAACAGGTTGAAGAACTTGGCGACCACCGTCGCTACACCCTGGAAATGACCGGGACGGTGTTCACCTTCCAGGCCCTGCGTCAGGGTTTCGACGTTGACGTAGGTCTGAAAGCCTGTCGGGTACATGATCTCCGGGCTGGGCAGGAACAGGAGATCGACGCCTGCATCGCGCAGCAAGGCCATATCGTGATCCAGGTCGCGCGGGTAGCTGGCGAGGTCCTTTGGATCGTTGAACTGAGTCGGGTTGACGAAGATGGTCGCGGCGACGGAGTCGTTTTCGGCCCTGGCCCGCTCGATCAACGAAATGTGACCCTGGTGCAGCGCGCCCATCGTCAGCACAAGGCCGAGCGTCCCTGGCAGGTGCGCACGCGCAGCAGGCAGCTCAGCCAGCGAGTCAATCACTTGCATGACTACCGTTCACCTCCGCACGAAGCACCGCTTCCAGGACGTCGTCTTTCATGCTGAAGCTGTTGGCTTCGGTCGGGAAGCTGCCATCCTGCACCTCGTGGATGTAGTCCTGAATGGCGGCGCGCATCATGTCGCCAATAGTAGCGTAGCGTTTGGTGTGCTTGGGCACGAAGGCGTCAAATAGCGCCAGAATGTCATGAAAGACCTGGACCTGGCCGTCGCAGTGCGGTCCTGCGCCGATGCCGATGGTGGGAATAGTCAGGCGCTCAGTGATAAGCTTCGAGAGTGGTGCGGTCACCAGTTCGAGGACGACCGCGAAAGCGCCTGCCTCCTGAACCGCTTCGGCATCGTGAATCAACTGCTGCGCCGTCTTGATCTCTTTGCCCTGCACGCGGAAGCCGCCGAAGCCGTTGACGCTCTGTGGGGTCAGGCCGATGTGCCCCATGACCGGGATCCCGGCGCGGACGATGCGGGCGATGGTCGGGGCGATGTGCGTGCCGCCTTCCAGTTTGATCGCCTGGACTCCGGATTCCTGCATCAGGCGGGCGGCATTGGTGATGGCCTGCTCCGGGCTGACGTTATAAGACATGAAAGGCATGTCGCCAACGACCAGGGGCCGCTCGGTGACGCGCGTGACGATCTCGGCGTGGTAGATGATGTGATCCAGCGTCACAGGGATGGTCGTGCTGTGGCCCTGAACGACCATGCCGAGCGTGTCGCCCACTAGCAGCATAGGGACACCCGCGTCCTCGCTGACGCGCGCGCTGGTGGCGTCGTAGGCGGTCAGCATGGGGATGTTTTCACCCCGTTCTTTCATCTTCTCAATATCACGGATGGTCAGTCGCATGATGTACTTTCCTCTTCCAGCAGGTTCTGGACTGCTGCGCTTGATACAGCCAGCATTGGCAGTGCCTGGCGGGCTAAATCACGGTATAGAGCGGCGATCTGCGGGTCATAGCGGGCCAGTGCGTCCAGATGAGCGCGTAGTGTCCCGGTATCACCGCGCACAAGTGGGCCGGTGAGGGCATCGGGCACGCCGCGTGTCTCAATATTGCGGACGGTTTCGGCCAGCAGGCTGTTGAGCGCAGAGTCGCTGGCATCTTCGCTGGCGTTCAGGCTCAGGAGCAGACGCCGCGCGACATCGTACAGAATCACAGTATAGTTGCTGGCAATCACTAAGGCCGCATGATAGATCGCTTTATCGCCGGTTTCCAATTTCAGTATAGTGCCATTCAGCGCGTGAACCATATCACCTAAGCAGGCCATCAGGGCTTCGTCTTCCGCCTCGATGGCAAAGGTCGCGCCGGGTAGGCCGGTCATGGCCGTGTCTACACTGGCGAAAGGATACGCCGGGTGCAGACTGCCGACTTTTGCCCCGCGTGCTGCCAGCAGAGACAGACTCCGCGCATCCAGCGCACCGGAGGTATGCACGACCATTTTGCCGCTCAAATCACCTGCTGCCAGCGTCTCGGCCAGGCTGCGAACAGCATCATCTGGAACGGTGAGCAGCGTCAAATCTACAGACTCTAACACCGCAGCGGGGCTATCCGTCACGCGGGCACCGACCTGCTGCGCTAGCGATTCGGCATGAGCCGGTGTGCGGCTGTGGACCGCGCCGACGGTGTAGCCTGCCTGCGCCAGCATCCGGGCCAGCGTCTGGCCGACTTTACCCGCGCCGATTACTCCCAGAAGCGGTGGCTGTGTCATTGGCCGAGCGGCGTGGCCGAGGGGATGGGTGCGCTGATGTAGATGTTGACCGTGCAGGAGGGTCCCATCGTGCTGGTGATGTCGAAGACGGAAAGGCGGAACTGGTAGAGGCCCGGCTCGTAGAACGAAGGCACGAACTGGCCCAGGTCGCTCATCTGCTGCGCCATCTGCGTATGGTCCTCCAGCGAGGCGAAGTTGCCTCCGGTGACAGGGCCGGAGATCTCGAACTTGTAGAAGGCGAAGTTATCCATAAAGGCCGTGCCGATGACGCGAATCGGTTCGAATACGCGCATCCCATTGGCCGGGATCTGGAGCATCGCGCCGGGGTCGGTGCAGCCGATTGCACCGGGCGCGTTGGGCACGATGGTGCCGACCGGCGTCGGTGTCAGCGTCGGAGTCGCCAGCACGCGCAGTTGCAGGGCATCCGGCGTCAGGTTGATGCCGCTGGGGTCAATCTGCGCGTTGGGATCGAAGGCAGGCACCGGGGTATCGAACTGCCCGTCGTTGACCGCCTGAATCTCGGTGCTGCCGGTCATGTTTAAACGAATAGTGGGCGCGACAACCCGCTGAATGCCGATGATGACCAGCGCGATTTCGATCAGCAGAACCAGTGTCGTGATGGAATCCTGATAGCTGCCGCGCGCGAGATCCTTTTCGAGTTCGAAATTAGTGGCGCGCAGTTCGCGCCGGGCACGCCGCCAGCGCCGCCAGGTGAGGAAGATGGCGACGCCGAGCAGAATGTAGAGGCCCAGCGCCAGTTGCTCGATGAGAAAAACCAGGGTGGTCATGAGTCTCGGATCAAGCGGACAGGGAGCGGAGTAAGCCGCGCAGCAGGGCGCTCAGGCGCGGCACGATGATCTTGCCTGCGTCCAGCACCTCTTCATGGCTGGCTTCGAGATCGGTATCTACCTGGTCAATCGCCGCGTTGGTGATGCCGGAAAAGGCCATCACGCGCATGTCAGCGTGACGAGCCACCAGGACCTCATGGGCAGTAGACATGCCGACGGCATCGCCGCCCATGCCGCGCAGCATCCGCACCTCGGCGGGCGTTTCGAAATTGGGGCCAGAAAGGCAGATGTAAACGCCCTCGTGCAGCGGAATATCCAGTTCATCGGCCAGTTGGCGCGCGCGCTGGCGCAGGCTGCGGTCATAGCTTTGCGCCATGCCGGGAAAACGCGGGCCAAAGGAGTCGTCGTTCGGCCCCATCAGCGGATTCTGGCCGGTCATGCCCACCAGATTGATATGATCGTTGAGCAGCATGAGATCGCCTACGTTGTAGGCCGGGTTCAGGCCGCCCGCCGCGTTGGTCAGGATGACGGTTTCGACCCCTAGACGCTTCATTACACGAATAGGGAAGGTGACTTGCTGGAGCGTATAGCCCTCGTAGAAATGGGCGCGACCCTGCTGCACGGCCACCGGCTGACCTTCCAGTGTACCCAGCAGTAGATTGCCGCTGTGACCATGTACCGTAGACTGCGGCCAGCCCGGAATCTCGCGGTAGGGGATCACGGTCGCTGATTCGACGCGCTCCGCCAACTCTCCCAGCCCGGACCCCAGTACCAGGCCAATCTTCGGCTGAAGGTCCGTCTGCTGGGTAATATGGGCTATTGCATCGGTGTAACTCAGGCTCATATAGGCTCCTGCAACTTTTTGTGGGCTATTATAGCGCAAAGTGGCTAGTGCAATTTAGAACAAAATGCGTTTAACTATAGCTCGGTAGATCGTGAGCTTGAGACTATGTTGATGGAAAGTGTTCAACCGCAGCAAACGCTGCACCAGTATGCCAGGGCGTACCAGCAGGTCTACAAGGCGCTGCCGCGCGAACTGCGGATTATCGGCGACGGTTGGGTTTGCGTCAATGGTGCGCGGATGCGCGTGGTTGAGCTGGAGTACCTGGCCCAGCAGTTAGAATTTGAACACCAGCAGCATCTTCAGCGGGAAGAACGGCGCAGCGTGGTGCAGCGCCTGATTCGCTGGTTCACCAAATAGCGCTTAATCCAGACCCGCCCGCCAGCGTTCCTTCTGATAATCCTCCGGCGTATCGACATCCCCCAGCACACTATCCGTATTGACATCGACAAAGGTGATCTCACCTTCGTGACGTTTAATCACATCACGCGGGGCGGCGTCCGGCGGCAGGGCGAAGAACTCCGGCCAGTAGCGGCGGTCCACCAGGATCGGGTGTCCACGCTGACCCTGGAAACGCGGCGCGATAATCGGCGCGCAGCCTTCGGCATAGGCCATCAGAAGCTGATTGACGACACGCGGTTGGATGCGCGGCTGGTCGCCCAGGACGATCAGCGCCGCAGCGATCTGATCCGGCAGTGATTCCAGACCGGCTTTGAGCGAAGACAATATCTCGCCGGTTTCGTAATCCGGGTTGTGGACCACATCAACGCCGCGCCCGATAGCCTGGCGGCGAACCTCACCGGCCCGGTTGCCGGTCACGACGGTGATCTGGCTCATGCGCGCCAGAATGAGCTGTGTCAGGATGTGTTCGAGAATGGTGGATTTGCGTGTCCAGGGCAGCAGCACTTTGGGCTGGCCCATACGGCTGGACATGCCTGCCGCCAGCACCAGCGCGGCCACCGGACGCTGCACCTCGTGGATTGGGTCGGCTCCGCGCACCGTGCCGATAGCGACCCGATTGATGCGCCCCGCCCGCAGGATCAACTGGGCGATCAGGCGGGCGCGTCCGCGCAGGTAGCCCTGCTGCGGCACCGAATTGAGCAGCGTCGTGATTCGCGTGCTTTCCGGCACACGCGCCAGACCCAGTTCCTCGTCGCGCAGGACCTGCGCCACCCAGGGCGATTTGATGCGCTGACCCTCGTTGAAACCGTAGCGCTCGATGATCGCCTGGGCGTTGTAGACGTGTTCCTCGTCCAGTTCTTGCCCCAGCACGGCCAGCGAGGCGACGGACACGATCAGCGAGGTCTCCGCCGGGATAGCCGGTTCATGCGCCAGGGGAGCCTTGAGCGGCAGGCCGCGCGCGCTGTCGGCTTCGACCAGCAGAATGTCCGAATCGACGGTATCGAGCATCTGCGAGATGAAATCGCTGGAAGGGCCATAGACCAGGTTAGATTTGATGTAGTCGTAAATGAAAACGAAGCCGAATTCGCCCAGGGCCATCGAGAGGGAACTCATGCTTTCGCGCGTGGTCAGGGCATAAGGCATCAGGTCAAGTTGTTCGATAGCGATGGGGTGGGTGGCGGTCGCAGTGACGCGCCAGCCCATCTCGGCCAGTTCGTGGCCCAGGTTAAGCAGGGTGGAGGTTTTGCCGCCTGCGCCGATGAAAGCGACCACGTCACCGCGCGCTATGTCCAGTGCCTCATGGAGTTTCATCACGCCCCTGTCACGAACGCCGTGCCTGCCTTAATAATAGCATTAACCCGCGACTTCTGCGCGAAAGCGGACTGATCCTCGATTCAGAGGATGCCAACTCCCTGCGCCCGAAAAGCAGCCGTCACACGATCCGGTGTCATGGGCAGTTCGTTGATCCATACGCCGGTCGCATCGTAGACGGCGGCGGCGATGGCCGGAGCCAGGGGCAGCAGCGGCATTTCCGCCATACCCCGAATCCCCCAGGGGCCGTTGGGGTCCGGCAGTTCCAGGATGACCGATTTGACTTCTTCGGGCACATCCAGCACGGTCGGGATGAGATAAGTGGACAGGAAGGGGTTGATGATACGCGCGTCGCGCGATTGCAGGTGCTCCATTAGCGCGTAGCCCTGCGCCTGGACCACCGCGCCCTCGACCTGGCCTTCGATCAGCCGGGGATTAACGGCCTTGCCGACATCGTTGACCGAAATCACGCGCAGCAGGCGGATGTGCCCGGTTTCAATATCGACCTCGACCTCGACCGCCTGGGCCACGTAGCCATAAGTGAAATTAGGATTGCCTTTGCCGGTTTGCGGGTCCAGGACCTCGGTTTTGGGCGGCACATACTGGAAGGTGGCGATGGCAGGACGTTCTTCGTCCTCCCATTTCTTCAGCGCCGCCAGAGCCGCGCCGCGAATCGCGTTGCCGGACATGAAGGTCAGGCGCGAGGCGGACGCGCTGCCAGAGGTCTGAGTTTCTGCCGTGTCGTGGCCGATCAGCCGTACCTTATCGATGCTGACGCCGACGGCTTCAGCGGTCATTTGCAGGAAGGCCGTGTGCGAACCCTGGCCGACCTCAGCCCCGGCCTGATGGACAATCACCTCGTCGATTTCAGCCTTGCCATGCAGCTCGACCGTGGCCCAGCTTTGTTCGGGGAAGCCGAAGCTGAAGCCGACGTTCTTCAAGCCGCCTGCCACGCCGATGCCGCGCTTGAGCCAGGGCTTGCCGTTGCTGGGTGGCTCGTAGTGCCGGGTCCACTGCCCATCGCTGTCCTGCTGCCAGAAGCTCTCGCGGGCACAGGCATCAAGGACCTGCGGCATGGTTACGCCCGCGGGCAGGGGGGTATCCGTGATGAAGATGCTGCCCTCATGGATGCTGTTCTTCATGCGGATCAGCATCGGGTCCATTTCCAGCGCTGCGGCCAGTTTGTTCATCTGGCTTTCGGCAGCAAACAGGGCCTGCGGTGCGCCGAAACCCCGAAACGCCCCGGTCAGAATGTTGTTGGTATGGACGCCGTAGGTATCGACGTGAACGTTGGGCACGACATACGGGCCGGTAGACATGAGATGCGCGTTGCCCATGACCTTCGTCGTCGTGTAATTGTAGCCGCCCGCGTCGCCGATCAGCGTGGCTTCGGCAGCGACCAGCGTGCCGTCTTTGCGCGCGCCCCAGCGCATCTTCATGTGGATGGGGTGACGCTTGTGGTGGAAAAGGATCGATTCTTCGCGGCTCCAGATGGTCTTGACCGGGCGCTGTAGCCGCTGTGCTGCCAGAGCCAGGACGATCTGGACGGACATGTCTTCGCGCCCACCGAACGCGCCGCCAATGGCCGGATAGATGACGCGCACCTGCTCCGGTGGCAGGTCGAGCGCATGGTAGATTTGCTCCTGATCCTCGTGGACCCATTGGCCCGCGACGATGACGGTCACGCGGCCTTCGTCGTCAATGAAGCTGAGGCCCGCTTCCGGCTGAAGGAAAGCATGTTCCTGGTAGCCAGTGTGATATTCGCCTTCGACAATCACATCAGCTTCGGCCCATCCGGCATCCATATCGCCTTTGCGAATGCGGTAGTGGCACAGGATATTGTTGGGCCGGTCGGCGTGAAGCTGCGGCTGACCCTCCTGCATGGCGATTTCGGGGTCGGTGATGACCGGCAGGTCTTCGTACTCAACCTCTATTGCGGCGACGGCTTGATTGGCGATGGCTTCGGTATCGGCTACGACGACGGCGATCATATCGGCGTAGCAGCGCACGATGTCCGTGCCCGGCTTGCTGCTGCCCGGTCCACAGATCACCGGCTGGTCCTTGTAGACGAGGCCGTATTCGTTGACCGGCACGTCGTCGGCGGTGAAAATGCCCTGTACACCGGGGATCGCCGCTGCCGCAGTGGTATCGACCACCAGGACGCGCGCATGAGCACGGTCGCTGAAGCGGATGCGCATCCATAATTGACCGTCCAGATTGATGTCGGCGGGGTAGGCGGCTGCGCCAGTCACCTTGTCTTCCGCGTCAATGCGGGTCATGGATTGTCCGAGTGCTTTGATGTCTGCCATTTGTGCCTCGATCAGGTGAGAACGGGTCGGATCACCGGCTCCTGCTGCTGCACGCGCTTGATCTCCTGCTGGAAAATGCGGCGCATGATGGCGATAGCCGTCGCATAAGTCGGGTCGATGCCGATGTAATTCAGGCTGCCCGCGCCGAGATTGTCGCCAGCGGTCATGGGCCGGTCGGAAGCGTAGTGGAGAAAACCGATGTCGAAGGGAACACCGTGTAAGTTGACGATTTCGTTGCTAGGATGCCGCTGCGGGCGGTAGGCTTCGTAAATAGCCGAGAGATACGGCCCAGCCTCCATCTCGATGTCAGTGTAGCCTTCATGGTAGAAGACGCTCATGTACAGCGGGTTTTGCAGGAAGGTACCCGGCGCGCTGATGGCCTTCTGGTTATCCAGCACATTGCCGAAGGACATATACGGTGCGACATCGACCGCCGCGAAGCAGTTGGCGAAAAGATAGGTGTTCTGCGAGTGTTCGTCATGGACTACGTTGGGGATCATGACGTCGCCTACACGCCCATTAAGAGTTGCGGCCTTGCCCATGACGTAGACGCCTTCGATGCTGCCGATGCGTTCGATCACCCGGTTGAGCAGTTCGTAAGCAGCCAGCCCCAGCGGATAATCAATGTTGAGGATCAGCGCATCGCTCTGGGAGAGCAGGTCGCGGCTGCTCTCATCACAGAGGCGCGGGTCAATCCAATCC
The DNA here is from genome assembly GCA_963772595.1 of uncultured Chloroflexia bacterium. Taxonomy (GTDB): domain Bacteria; phylum Chloroflexota; class Anaerolineae; order Aggregatilineales; family Phototrophicaceae; genus CAVYXZ01. Next base: position 207,751 of record CAVYXZ010000013.1, read on the forward strand.
AGATTGAGCCGGTTGATCTCGATAATCTGCGCTTCGATCTCGAAACCGCTTTCGCTGGGCACGCGGTGGATGCCGACAGAGCGTATGTCGTCGTGCATCTGCTGCTCCACACTGGCGTCGCTGTGCTGGAGATAATCGCGCAGGAGATAGTAGAGGAAGTTGTTGAGGTTGCGCCTGCCGCTATCGGACTTAATCGCCCGATATTCTGTGGCAAACTCCGCGTGACGGCCATCCTCGATAAAGTCGATCAGGTCGCGTTCGTGCCGCCGTGCGAAGCCGCTGAGCAGGTTGATGAGGGAATGGGTATTGCTGGAAACAAAATACACCGGGCGCTGGCTGGCATCGACCCCAGCGGGCAGCAGATGCCGGTGATGCAGAGCCGACCACCACAGAGCGGTAGCCTTACGATAATCCGCCAGGGATCCGGCCAGAAGCTGGACGCCAATGCTTTTGCGCTGCGCAGCGATGGTGCTTAGCACCGGCACAAAGTCATCACCCCAGGTTGCGACCAACCGCTGCACTTCGTCGGGTGTGATTTCCAGCACTGAGGCCAGCAGTTCCAGTTCTTCCGGGCTGAAAGGCCCGACTTTACCCTGATTCTGGCGCAGAAAGAGGCGTGCAACCTCGTTTTGCAGCAGCAGATGCATCTTGTTCCATTCGATCTGATAGGCCGTGAGCATGGGGATGAGATCGTCAATGTCGGAGCGGCTGGCGATGAAAACGGCCAGGCGGTGATCGCCGTCGTAGTGCGTGCGGCGGCGGCGGCCCCTGGTATAGACACGCGGCCAGTCGACCACGTCAGCGTAACCGCTCTTGGCAAAGGCGGCCTCGATCTGACCGACGATGACGACATCGACCTTGACGATGCAGGCGGGCAGTCGCAGCGCGGCATAAATGAAAGCGGCGATGTCGGGCGCGGCCTCGCGCGCTCGGACATGCAGTGAGGAGTGCATCGCCAGGTGGCTTTCAACCAGCGTTTCGATCTGGATAGTATGAGTCGAACGAAGCAGCGAGTAGTAAGTTCGCATATAGAGTTCGATCTCTTCGCTGCCGGTACGGGGTACGGTTCGATCCATAGTTAGCTGCCAGAAGTCCGGTTTTCTTCGCGCATTTTACGGTTGACCTCGCGCAGGCGCTTTTTCTTGGCGCGGCGTACAGCTTCGGCCTGTTTGCGTTCCTTCGCCAGTTTGGCCTCGCTGATGTTGAGACGTTTCTTGGGTGCGGCCAGAGCAATCGCCAGCGCAATGATGGCGACCAGCACCAGCGCGATCATAAAGGTGAAGAAGATCAGCACTTCATTTACGCTCAGGGTGCCGATGCTGAATTTGGGCTGCGTGCGTTGGAGATAGTTATACAGAATCGGCGCGAGGACCCAACCAATCAGGCCGCAGGCAAGCAGCGTGAGCGCGCCCCAGAGAGGCCATAAGCCACGCCGCTTTTTGTGTTCTTCGATATTGTAGTCTTCTCCAATCATACGCTTTGTTCCCTCTCGACTCGACTGGCCGCTTCAATAGCTTGAATGATCTTATAATAGCCGGTACAGCGGCACAAATTGCCGGTAATGCTCTGCTCGACCTGCGCGCGGCTGGGCTGCGGATGTTCTTCAAGCAGCTTGGCTCCGGCCATGAGAAAGCCCGGTGTGCAGTAGCCGCACTGGACCGCTCCCTGCTCGATAAAGGCCGATTGAATCGGGTGCAGGTGCCCGTTCTGGCTGAGTCCCTCGATAGTCACGATCTCGGCCCCGTGCGCACGGGGGGCAGGCACAAGACAGGCCATCACCGCCGCGCCATCCAGGAAGACGGTACATGCGCCGCATTCGCCCTCGGCGCAGCCTTCTTTGGTGCCGGGCAGCCCCAGCGTATCGCGCAGGAAGTCCAGCAGAGTCTGGTTCTGGCCGGTCTCTGCCCGCATGATCTCGCCGTTGACCGTTGTTTCGATGGGCTGGCTGCTGTCGTGTTCAAATGCGCTGCTCAGTCCCGCGCCGACCTGAGCCTGATGCGGTCCCCAGAGCATGGGCGGAGTCTCCGGCCAGCTTTCTGCCTGGGTATTGGCAGCCAGCGCGCGCAGCGCTCGACCTGTCAGGACGCGCAGCATCTCCGTCCGGTAGGCTGCCGGACCGCGAATATCGTCGATGGGTTCCGCTGTGGCGGCGGTGAGTCGGGCAGCCTCGGCAATGACCTCCGGGGTTAGTGTCTGGCCGGTCAGGGCCTTCTCGGCCACTCTGGCGCGGATAATCGTCGGCGCGACACTGCCCAGCGTAATCACGGCATGAGTCACCGTGTCGCCCTCGAAGCCGAGAATGACGGCGACGTTAATCACCGCAATGGCCTGTGCCCGCCGCAGACTGAGCTTGAGGAAGGTGCCTCGCTCATGGCGCGCCAGCGCCGGGAAGCTGATAGCGGTGAGCATTTCGTCGGGCCGCATGACCGTCTGGCGGACACCGGTGTAGAAATCGGCCAGGGGAACGCTGCGCTCGCCGGACTGTGAGGTCAGCGTCACAGAGGCATCCAGCGCCATCAGCGGTGTAATCGTATCGTTGGCCGGCGAGCCGGTGATGAGGTTCCCAGCCACCGTCGCCCGGTTGCGGATCTGCGGCGCGCCGACCTCCCAGCAGGCCTGTGCCAGCGGCAGCGCGCGTTCGACCAGCAGCGGGCTGCCGACGACGTGGTTATGTGTCACCAGCGGCCCCAGGCGGATTTGATCGCCGTGCCGGGTGATCTGGTCCAGGCCAGGTACGCGGGTCAGGTCGATCAGCGCCGTGATGCCTTTGCGCTGGCCGCGTTCCAGTTCCAGGATCAGGTCAGTGCCTCCGGCGATGATACGGGCGCTGGAGCCGTGCTGGGCGAGTAGGTCCAGGGCTTCGCCGATTGAACTGACGCTGTAGTAATGCTCCCACATGACGCTGCGTTCCTCTATCTATACCGGGTCAATGTTGAGTACGGTGAACGGGTTGATATTCATCACACAGGTGTCTTTATAGCGTGTCTTGACGACATCGCGGCGGTCCCAGGTGTGAACATGCCCGTGCAGCATATAGCGCGGGCGATACCATGCCATAAAACGTTTGAGGCTGCTAAAACCGCGGTGGGCCAGGTCCTCTTTATCATGAATCCCACGGGCTGGCGAATGCGTCACCAGGATGTCAATGCCATGGCCGCGCCGCCAGCGGTTGAATTCCAGGGATGGGCCCATTTGCAGCACCATCAGAGCCATATCGAACTCGCTGTACTGGATGCTGCCGCGATTATAACGCATCGAGCCTTCTAATCCGGCAAAGGTCAGGCCCTGATGTTCGATGATGCGGTGGTGCAGGTCGTCACCGCCGGGTGGTGATTCGGTGTAGCGTTCGTCGTGATTGCCGCGCACATAGAACAAGGGCACGCAAAGCGTCGTTGTGATGAATTCGAGATAGGCGGGCGGCAAATCACCACAACTGATAAGCAACTGTACATCTCCGTACTGACGCTTCAGATTGATCGCGCTCTCCAATTGTGGCATCACCGTATCACTGACACAAAGGATTTTCACTACAAAACAGGTCCGCTAGTTTCGTCCAGTTTGATTAAGAGTACCCAATCTCCGCTCGACTTGCCCACTTATTCATCGCCGGGAATCGCCACCTGACCCAGGAAGAGCCGTCCATCGGGGCTGACCTCGTAGACATCGCTGGTCGGCATCAGCCGCTCGCCCGTGTAGGGGTCATAGAAGCCGATTGCCAGCGTGTAGGTCCCCGGCGCAACATCGCTTATGTCTATGATAACATGATCCTCGAGTTAGCCGGGCAGCCAGTTGCCGGGTGGCGTAATCCCGTCGCCAGGATAGTCATCAAATTGTGCGATGGGTGGTTGGTTAATGTTGTCGTAAAGATGGGCAAAGAACCGGTAGTCGCCCTGGGCAGTGCCGTCAGTGCTATACCAATTTAGCGAAAATCCAATTGAGAGTCTGTCAACTCGACGCAGTCATGCGAATAGTTATGTGAGAACGATTAATGAGCCATCTTCGAAAAGCTGGTTTTCGTTCTTGCCAGTGACGGATCCACGGTGCGAAATAAAGGCCCTGAAATGCCAAATGCATGCATGAGGCATGTAGAAGCCACTGCCTGGCTTTCGATGCAATAGTAATCCGTATATCGGAACTGTTGATACGATCGGAAGGAATCATACGTGGCGAGGTTTAACCAGCTAGCCTGTCAGGATCCGGCAACACCCGGTCTGCCATAGCTCCCCATCCACGTAAATATCAATTATGCCACGGTTTGCTGTGCGGACGCGGGAAACCAGAACTAAATCTCGTCAGGATCAACATCGGAGATCAAAAGATATGAACCTTAAATCCGTCGCCCGCCGTCAATCAACTGATCCCTCATCGAGATCATTTTTGCTCTATGATACAGGGATCAATTGAACGTCCGGGTCGAGGAACCCGATGGATCGATACGTGAAATCTGCCAATCGATAATGATGGTCTTGTTCAGACTCAGGATTTGCCACATTTACTTCATGAATAAAATGGCCTTCATCGTAGAATTCTCATGAGCGATCTGAAAGGCAACATTGAAGTCACCTATCGACGGTACCGCGTCAATCGTGGTCCAATCGGTCTGATAGACCCCCTGTATATCAGCTGCCAGGGCGACATTGTAATTGGGGTCCAGATCGACATTGAAGGTCGCCAGTGGGCTGCCGTAAATGCTGGTTTTGGCAATCTCGCCCAGGCCGAGGCCATGCCCTTCGCCATAGGCCGCGATGTAATCCGGCTGTTTCTGCATCAGCAGTTCGGCCACGCTGCCGGGACCGTTGCGCCAGTAGGCCGCTGCGCCTGCGGTCGTCAGGCCGACCATGTCGAGCGTGCTGCGTCCGCCAATGTAGCGCATCATGCCCACGTCATGCACGGCGATCAGGGCGTCTTCAGGGGTGTTGGCTTGCAGCCAGCGCGCCATTTGCAGCGGCTCGGCATAGACATAGCCCACGTTGAGCCGGAAATGATCGAGAAAGGCCGTCCCTGTGCTGAGCGCCACAAGCAAACCCAGCGCCAAAGCGCCATACATCACGTATCGGACAGCTTCTTCAAATTGCCTTTGCGTCTTTGCGCCTTTGCGTTAAATCATTACAATCGCCCAGCCTGCCATCGGGAACAGCAGCGCGATCAGCGGCATCTGGTAGCGCTTGAAATGCCAGAAGGCGGTATCCAGCGTGCTGATGGCGGCGGTCCCGGCCAGCAGCCACAGGATCACCAGCAGACTCACGCGGCGCTGCGGCCCTTTCCACAGTGCCCAGAGCAGAGCAATCAGGGCCAGAGGACCGATCAGGTAAGGGATGTAGAGGCCCTCGCGCGAGCTGACTCCGGTGAGGAACTGGAGCCACATCTGCGCGAAGTTATCCAGAATGCGGCCCAGGACCACATCCCAGTAGAAGGGCACGAGGCCGAAGATCGACTTGACCGAGTTGCCGGTGGCGACCGGGGTACCCGTAACGAGCAGGTTGACCGCTGGCTGCACAAAGGCCGCCAGCACCGGAATCAACAGAAGCCACTGAACACTGCGAGCGGGCCTCTCTTTATTGGGCGTGGGCACGACATGTCGTGCCCCTACAATGCGATCCGCAACCCATAAGACGATGGCAATCAGGCTCAGCAGACTGGCTTCGGGACGGATCAGTGCCAGCAGGCTCGCGCTGAGGATGAAGCCGTGGAAGCGCTGTGCAGCAAAGGCATACAGCGTCGCCAGCGTGAAGCAGATCACCAGCCCGGTTTCCATGCCACTGAAGAAATGCCACTCGACCGCACCGGTGAGGCCGAAAATCAGGGCGCTGCCGACGGCCAGCCAGTCCGCGCCGCCGAAGTGCCTCACCAATGCGTAAACCAGCCAGAGCGATGCGAGCAGGGCGAAGGCCCCGATGAGCATGGCCCACAGGCCCAGATTGAGGCCCTGGAAGCCGATCAGGTAGCCGATGGCGAGCAGGTAGGGATACAGAAAACTGGTCGCGCCGGAGGTAGGCGCTTGACCGGGGTTATAGACATAAGGCTGACCCAGGGCGAGTTGTTTGGCGTACTGGAAATGGATGTAGGTGTCGTCCAATGGCAGGACGAGATCGCCATGCCCGGCGCTGAGGCTGGCGCTTAGATAGATGACAAAGACGACCCCGGCCAGCAGGCCAAACAGGGCCAGAATAAACCAAGAACGGCGTGAGGACATCTCAAAAACCAAACAAGAAGAGGCGCGGTCAGCGCGCCCCTGATGTCCATATGATACTGCGATCTGGCCTAATTGGAATAGCCATCCGCGAAGGTGTCGATCATGAACTCGACATCGTGCCCCAGTGGGTAGAGGATGGGGCAGGTCGCACCGTTGGCGACGTATTCGCGTACTTTGCGGCGCACTTCTTCCGGTGTGCCGGAGGCGGTAATCATTTGCACCACATCGTCCGGCACCAGCCGCATCGCGTCTTCGATCTGCTCCTCGGTGGCGGGCCAGGTGAGCACCTGGGCGATTTCGTCGAGCAGTTCCTGGCTTACGCCGCTGGCCTTCATGATGTGCGGCTGCTGGCCGAGATACTGCGTCACCAGCTTGCGCGAAGCATCCAGTGCGCGTTTGCGGTCGTGATCCACCGAGCAGACCACCAACTGCGGGCGGTCGATGTCGTGGACCGAGCGGCCTGAGAGCTTCGCGCCCTGCTCAAGCTGGGCCATCGCAGCCTTGTTATAGGTCGGACTGACCAGATAATTCAGCACCGCGCCGTCGGCGATCTCGCCGGTGAGGGCCATCATCTTCGGGCCGGTCGCGCCGATGTAGATGGGCACATTGCGGGCTTCTTTGCGGCCATGCACCACGTCCAGTTCCACATCGGTCAGGTTCACGAACTCGCCGTGAAACGTCACGCGCTCGCGGGCCAGCAGACTGCGCACGACGGTCACGACTTCGCGCATCGCCAGCAGATTCTTGCGCCGGGTGATGCCGACCTTCTGCGCCAGTGGGTCCCACCATGCGCCGATACCGCATATAATCCGATCTGGCGCGAGATCGTCCAACGTCAGATAGGTGGCGGCGATGACAGCGGCGTTGCGCGTCCAGTTGTTGATGACGCCAGAGCCAATCTTGATGCGCTTGGTCGTGGCGGCGAAGGCGGCCATCGGCACAATCGCATCGCGCACCAGACGGCTTTCAGCTTGCCAGACCGCTTCGAAACCGCGCGATTCGGCATACTGGACGTAATGAATGGCATCTTGTAGGGAATGGGCATCCTGTAGATACAGGGCGACTCGATCAGTCATGGTTCAGTCCGAATCGTGTGGTGGACCGGTCTGTATGGGTTCCATTTTGCGAATGCTTGTAATACTGCGTGAGATCGTCCTGCACGTCCACATCGAGCGCGAGACGCTCGGACGCATAGACCTTGATCTCGGCGGCGGCTTCGCGGGCAAGCTGGCTGTGGCGCTGGTAGCTGCCTGGCCCATAGGCGTAAGCGATCACGCCCGGTGGCCTCATGTAGAGCGCGTTGGTGCCGTCCTGATTCTGGTCGGTGGCGATCACAACCGTACGGACACCGTTTCCCAATGCAAGGATGTTTTCAATATCTTCTGCCGTCACCAGCGGCAGATCGGCAGGCAGGACCAGCACGGATTTGCCGCCCCAACTGGCGACAACCTGCGTGGCCCGCTCAAGCGCGGCGTTTAACTCCGGTGTGCCGGTTTCCTGGACCGTTTTGGCCCCATAGTCGCGTGCAATCGCCAGCGCGCGGCTGTCGCGGCTGATGACCAGCGTGCCGATAATCTGCGGCAGGCTGCGCACCGCTTCCAGGACATGACGAAACATGCTTTCGGCCAATTGTTCGCGCTGTTCAGGGCTGAGAACCCCTGCCAGGCGGCTCTTGGCGCGGTTTAACGGTTTAACAGGAATAATAACCCAAGTACTCATTCAATAACTCCTTGTCGGCCTCGAATACTAGCAGACCAACCCTGCATTTAGCTAAAATCCGGCGTGCCCCAGCCAGCGATCCAGTCCAGCATGGCCCGTGCAACTCGCATACGATCCTCGTTGTTAAGCATTAAGGTGTCGATTGCCAGCGTGCGCACACCGGAGATATTAAGATCTTCATCTCTTTCATCATAAACGAAAGCATTTAAAATGCTCTGGTAGGAATAGACGACAGATTCCGCTGACTGTTTGTACCCTAATTCTGCCATAAGTTTACTGGCAGGACCCTTAACGGCTTTGCCCTGGATGATCGGCGTGAGCGCCACACGCGGTATATCGCGCGCCATCAGGGCCTCGCGCATCCCCGGCACCGACAGAATGGGCATGATCGACAGCCAGGGGTTCGACGGGCCGAACAGGATCACATCCGCATCCGCAAGAGCCTGGCTGACTTCAGGACTCATGGCGGCGGAGTCGATCCCGTCGAGGCGGAGTGCTTTGACCGTCGGCTGCCAGCGCATCTTGACAAAGTAGACCTGAAAGTCGAGTTCACCGTGCTCTAGCGTGTCGATGCGTGTGGCGACGGGCGAGTTGGTCATCGGGAGGATGCGATGCGGGATGCCGAGCCGGGCACTTAAGCGCAGCGTGACCTCGGTCAGACGTTCTCCGGCGCGCAGCCCCTCAGTACGGAGCAGATGCGTTGCCAGGTCCTGGTCACCGAGATGGAACCAGGGCGTCTCACCGAAGCGCTGCATGGCGTCAATGACCTGAGTTGTATCGCCTGCCAGCCCCCAACCGTTGACCGGGTCCGCTAATCCGGCCAGCGTATACATCACGGTATCAATATCCGGGCAGATTCGCAAGCCGTAATGCCAGAAATCGTCGCCCGTATTGACGATCACCGTAAGCTGTCCCGGTTCAAGAATCTGTGCCAGACCGTGCGCCAGCTTGGCCCCACCGACCCCACCTACGATACAGACGACGTTCAACGCCATAAGACACTTGCCTCCAATGGACGGCGCGTTTTCTCGCGGGTCTGCGCCGGATAGCCCAGGGTAATTAAGCCCTGCGGCTGCCAGTCTTCCGGCAGATCAAGCATCTGGCGGACCACGTCCGGGCAAAAGAGCGGCGCGCAAACCCAGCAGGCCCCTAATCCGGCGGCGTGGGCGCAGAGCAGCAGGTTCTGCCCGGCCATCGCCACGCTCTGCACGGCCATAATGTATTCGGCCTGCGCGCGTTTCTCATCAGGGTAGTGGTCCATATCGTTCATGCTCAGGCAGACGATGACGGCCAGCGGCGCGCCGGTCAGCCGCTGGTAGGAGCGGGACAAATCCGCCTCAATAACCTCCGGCGGCATGTGATCCGCTTCCAAGTCCTGACGTAGACGTGCCCCCATTGCCAGGGCCAGCGACTCTTTGCGGGCGCTGTCTTCCAGCACGGCAAAACGCCAGGGCTGGCGATTATGGGCCGAAGGCGACCAGATGGCCGCTGTCAGCAGGTCTTCGATTACTTCACGCGGCACCGGCTGCGGCAGATAGCGGCGCAGCGAGCGGCGAGTCTGCATGAGTTTCAGCACAGCGCTTCGTGTAGTCATCTCGACCTTCCGCTCACCGGTACAGGTCCTGATCGCGCGGGCGCAGCAGATCGCTGGCGCGACCATCATGATCCGGGAAGTCCAGGCCGCGAATCAAGGCGACAGGTCGCCCTTCCGCCCCTTCGCTGCTGACCAACTGGGCCGTTGAGGCGATCATATCGGCGTAGCCCTGCATGGTGATCTTCAACTCCCGGCCATAAAGATCTGACTGACCGCGCAGATCCAGCAGGGCAGGCAGTCCTGCCGCGCCGATGGCAATGCCAACCGTACCCAGACGGAAGGGGCGGCCATGCGAATCGCTGATGACGATGCCAACTGCTGCGCCTGTGCGGTCGAGCAGACGCTGGCGAATTGCGTGCGCGGTCGCATCCGGGTCCTGGGGCAGGAGGAGGACCTGCTCGTCGGCCACATTCGAGTGGTCGATTCCGCTGTTGGCACTGACGAAGCCCAGGCGGTGTTCGGTCACGAGCACACCGGGGGCCTTGCGTGAGATAGACTTGCTCTCGCGCAGAATCAATTCGACCAGCGGCGCTTCTTTGCCGATCTCCTCGGCCAGAGCCAATGCCTGCGGGCCAGGTTCGACCGAATTGAGGCGGACAAAGCGTCCTTCTGCTTTCGACACGATCTTCGAGGTAATCACCAGCACGTCATGGTCTTGCAGGCTCAGCCCCGCACGAGCCAGGCTAGCGAGCATAATGGCGACCAGATCGTCGCCAGGTTCAATCAAAGGAATATCGGGCAGGGTGCTAACGGTGAGGCTGCTCACGCTAATCCAGGCCTGTGATCGTGATTCCGCTGGCTTTGACGCCGTAGCGCTTGTTCATGAACAACAGCACTGGCGTGAGCGCTTCGACCGCGATGCTGTTATCCAGCGGCCCGGCGTGCAGCCCGCGCATTCCGGCGGCCTCGGCCAATTGGACGACCGTCTCGCGCGCTGCCGGGTCATTACCACAGACCAGCACATCGCATTTGACGCTGTGATCGGCGTCGCCGAGCGCTTCGGCGCTGACGTTCTGGAAAGCCGCCACGACCCTGACGCTTTCGCCGAGCAAAGCCTGCGCTTCAAGCGCGGAGGACTGACCGGGTGGAAGCTGTACACGCCGGACCTTCGGTGGCTTGAGCGCGACGCTGAGGTCGATCAGAATCTTGCCCTGCACGTTATCTTTCACACCTTCCAACGTGGCCTGATGGGCACCATAGGGGACGCTGAGCACTACAATGTCGGCAGCGGCAGCGGCTTCGCTGTTCTGCAAGCCGGATAGATATTCCCCGCCCAGCGAGGCGTTGAGTTCGGCGGCGTGTTGGGCGGCACGTTCTGCACTGCGCGAGCCAATGATGACCTGATAACCGCTTTGCGCCCAGCGTAGCGCCAGACCAGAGCCTTCTTGACCCGTGCCGCCGAGGACGGCGAGCTTAATCAGCGTGCCGCGATCTTCTGTCATTCTGTGTCCATTCTGTTGTGCCGGTAGCGCTCCCACACCTGCGGAGCCAGGGCCAGCGCCTCCTGGACGATGGCCTGCTCGTCGAGTGTATGGAGCTGGCGATTATGCATCAAAATACGGCCATTGACGATAGTGCCGGTGACCATTGAGGATTCGAAGCCGAAGATGATGTGCCAGGGCAGGTTATCCGCCGTGAGCGGGGTATAGGGGTGATAGTCCACCAGGATCAGGTCGGCGGCGGCTCCGGCACTGATGTCGCCCAGGCGTGTGCCGGGGAAGAATTCTTCCGCGAGCCGCGCGTTATTGCGCACCGCCATCCGCGCGATGCCTGCACCGTTGGCCCGGCGCGGGTCCAGGTTCACGATCTTGTGCAGCAGATAAGCCGCTTTCCATTCGGCCCACATATTGTTGCTGAAGCCATCATTCCCCAGGGCCAGACGCATATCGAGGCCCAGCATGAGATCCACTGCCGCCGCGCCGACGCCGTTGTTCATGTTGGAGCGCGGCTGGTGCGTGATCCAGGTATCGCTCTCGCGCAGCAGGTCGCGTTCGTGCTCGTTGATGTGAACGCAGTGCGCGGCAATGGTTTTTGGGCCGAGAATGCCGTGATCGTGCAGCCGTTCGACCACGCGTTTACCGCTGCGCCGCAGACTGTCGCGCTCGTCGACCTCATCTTCGGCAACGTGAATGTGAAAGCCTTCGCCTGCTGGAAGCGCGTCCGCACAGCGTTGCAGCGTGGCATCGCTCAGCGTTAGCCCGGCGTGTAAGCCGAAGGTCCCTGCCACCAGCGGGCGCTGATGCTGCATAAAGCGCAGATTCTCGGCGATCCCGGCCTCCATTTTGGCCTGACCGTCGCGGTCGGTGACTTCGTAGCACAGGACCGCCCGCAGCCCGGCCTGTTCGACCGCGTCCGCGATGAGATCCAGGCTGCCGTCGATGCAGTTGGGGCTGGCGTGATGATCGATCAGGGTGGTGGTGCCGTGCTTGACGGCGTCCAGCAACGAGACCAGCGCGCTCAGCCGGACGGCATCGGCATCCAGCGCCCGGTCCAACGGCCACCATAGACGCTCCAGAATCTGCGGAAAGTTCTCCGGTTCCGGCCCAGGGATCGGCATCCCCCGTGAGTAAGCGCCGTAGAAATGCGTATGTGCGCAGATATTGCCCGGCATGAGATACTGCCCGGCAGCGTCCAGACTTTCGGCTTCAGGATAGGCCGCGCGCAGATCGGCAGACGGCCCCAGTGCCTGAATCGTGCCATCTTCGATGTAGACGGCGTGATCGCTCAGGATCCGCGCATCATCGCCCCAGGTGGTGAGGGTCGCATTGTAGATTAACAGTGGTTTGTCCATAATGCCCCTGAGTTTACCGCATTTAGCCGATACCCCAGAAAATAACCATGCCCGCCAGCAGCGCCAGCAGCGCCACGAACAACATGCCGATGCCTACGCGGAAGAAGTCGCCGAAACGATAGCCGCCTGCTGCCGTCATCAGGATGTTGACCGGGTGCGCAATGGGCGTCAGGAAGGCCGTGGAGCAGCCAATCGCCACCGCGACCGCCATCGCCTGCGGGTAGACGTTCATTTGCAGTGCTGCCGTGATGGCGATAGGACCGATCAACAGCGACGTCACCTGGCCGCCAATGACCTGGGTGATGGCAACGGTCAGCAGATACATAGACGCGATCAGCAGCAGCGGGTTTTGACCGGAAAGGCCGTTGATAAACGCGGAGCCGATGCGCGTCGCCAGACCGGTCTCGGCAGTGGCGATGCTGAGAGGGAGTATCCCGGCGATCAGGAAAACCACCTCCCATTCGATGAAGCCGTAATATTCCTTCATTTTCATGCAACCGGTCAGGATCAATGTGGCGGCCCCGCCCAGCATCACCAGCGGCAGTGGCAAAATTTCGGTGATCGCCACGATCAAGACGATAGCCGTGATGAGCAGCGCCAACCGGGCCTTCTGCGGTCGGCTGGGCAGGGCGGTGTAATCGCTGCCGGGGACAATATAGCTGCGGTCCTCGGCCACCTTCTGAATGCCGTCGGCATTGCCCACCACCAGCAGCGCATCGCCTACTTCAAGCGGCATGGTGCCTACATCGGTCCGGTAGCTGCGCCCACCGCGCCAGATCGCCACGACGGTTGGCCCATATTCGCTGCGAAATTTGAGCTGCGTCAGGGTTTGACCGACGGCATCAGAACGCGGCGCGACGATGACTTCGAACAGATCAATGTGTGGGTGGTGATTGTTGTCGGTGGTCTCGTCACGGAGGGCCTGGCCCCATTCGCGCAGGGCATCGACTCGTTCTTTGCGGCCAATCAGGAGCAGCATGTCCCCGGCCTGGATCGCGTGGTCCGGCTCCGGTGGCAAAATGCTGTGCTGTCCATGCTGGATTGCCAGCAGCGTGAGGCCAAAATTCGCGCCAATGCCGCTGTCGCAGACCTTCTTGTTCACCAGCAGCGATTCGGGCAGGACGCGCAGTTCCCACATGCGTTCTTCGAGATGATAGGTCTGGTGCAGATCGGTGGGCATGATGCTGCGGGTAATCGGTTCGAGATCCGGCAGCAGACGTCTGCCGATTAGCAGCATGTAGACCAGGCCGCAGAGCGCAATCACACCGCCGGTCGGCAGGAAATCCAGCATCCCCAGGTGCGGCAGGTCCCGATTTTGCAGCAGTTGGCTCATGACGATGTTAGCCGTCGTGAGATAGGTACTCATGCCGCCGACCAGCGTGCCGAAGGCCAGCGGGATAAGCAGCTTGGAGACGCGCACGTTAGAGATGCGCGCTACACGAATTGCGGCAGGCAGCAGCACCGCCCCCGCCGCAATGTTATTCATGATGAGCGAGAGAGTCGCGCCGGTCGCCATGAAGAGCGTAATCAGCTTGGCTTCTGAGCCGCCGCCCAGGCGGTTCAGGCGTTCGGCAATCCAGTGAATCACGCCGGTTTCTTCCAGCGCGCCGGTGATGCCGAAGAGGCCGAGCAGGGTAATCACAACCGAACTGCTGAAACCAGACAGGGCCTGTTCAACCGTAACCAGATGGGTGATCGCCAGCGATATCAGGACGCCGAGGGCCACGAGTTCTTTCGGGAAACGATTCCAGATGATGAGGACGAAGGTTGCCACTATGATGGCGACGAGCAGAATTTCGTTGGTGGACATCAATGTTTCCAGCTTGTCAATGCAAAAAAATCCAGTGCGGACACTGGGACACTACATGAAGCTTCCCGGTGGACTCAGCTATTTTCAACGACCTGCTTGAGATTTTCCAGGCTTTCCTCAAGCTGGTGAGTGTTCATACGCTCCAGAACCAGTTTATCGGCAATCGCGCCCAGGCCGCCGCCGGTCGCGTCGTATTCCAGCACACAGGTCACGCGCGTGCCGCCGCTGGTGTCGCTGTGGCTCCAGCGGCTGGTGCCATGCAGTACACCGCCGTCGATATGATACAGGATGTAATTGCCCGGCGCGTATTCCATGACGGTCATGCGAATGTCGAAAGAGGTCGGCCCGGCCTTGTAGTGCATGGTGCAGATGCCGCCGACTTCCGGGTATGTCGCATCGGCTTCGGATGTTTGGACCCCGGAGTACCATTCCCCGTTGCGGCTGCCATCCAGGGCGATAGCATCCACCTTCTGCCAGGGCGTGTTGATGACGATACTGCGCTCGATCTTTGTCATGCCTGCCTCCACTCAATCTAAGGGAATATTGACCATCAGCGGCCCGCCGTATTTGGCGATCTCCGCCCGGATCTTCTTCAGGATGCTGTCGTCGTCTTCGGCTGTGGATAGGTGAATGCCGCCTGCACCCGCTTCGGTCGTCGCCATGATAAGGCCATCTTCGCATAGAATCCGCAGATGCGCATTCTGCCCGGTCTGAGGCCGCTCGGCATCCCAGTAGCGCTCGACCCCGGCGACGCCCCGGTGGCGCAGCGCGTGGTAGATGCGGTCCACGAAGTAATCGGCCTCGCTGTAGAGGTCCTTGATCTCGTGGGCGTGCAGAAAACGATCCCAGGTCGTGTAGATGAAGGCAAAGCGGCGGTTATCCGGGTTAAGGATAGGCGGTTCGCGGGTTTGGACGTCTTTGAGCAGGACCTTGTAGTAAGTATCGGCAGCATGAGCGTGGTCCGCTTCGTCGGGCAGCAGGTCACGCCGGTAGGCCAGTTCGAGTCCGTCGCGCTGCGCGAAATAATAAATACCGCTGCTGTCGCCAGGGGCCACACGGCGGTTAAGGAAGAAGGCCAGGTAGTCGGCCACGACCCCGCGTTTCATGCGGGCCTGAGGAATGCGATACCAGTGTTGGTCTTGCGCCAGGCGCAGGTCCTTCTTACGGGTGATTGCGCCTACCAGAACCTGGTCATGAGGATACATGGGTCATGTGCTGCTCACGCTTTGTCGAACAGCCGCCAACTGCGCGTCGATTTCCTGAACACGGCCTTGATGCGCCTGCCACCAGGCCGGGTCCCGCTGGGCATCCAGTTCCTCGACGCTCTTACCCTGCTGCTCAACCCAGGTGTAATACTTGAGATTGTGCCAGCGGGCGTGTGCATCGGCGGTGCCGGGCATGATCCAGTCGGTCTTCATGGCGTGGAAGATGCCTTCAACGCGGCCCACCGCAGCCGCTTCGTCCAGCACACCGTAGTGTTGGGCCATGTTGTCCATCACCGAATAATAGCGATCCAGCGAATCGGTCGCCACCGTGACGACCAGATCGTCGCTGCCGAAGCCATAATACTTCACCGTCTTGATCGCGCCCAGGATGTTGCAGATGCTGCTGATGCCGAAAAAATCACTCATCTTCTCGACGACCTGCGGGTCTGCGCCGTAGCGATCCACCAGGACCTGCCGCGCCCCAGGCTCACTGAGCAATTGCAGCCCTTTCTTGCATTCCAGATCGTCAATGCACATCAGGGCATCCATGTTGTTGACATTGTGGATCCAGGTGACGTGCTTATCGCCGATGCCCTCAATATCGTGTGACCCATAGCCATTACTGTAGAGCGTGGGGCACTGAATCGGCTCCAGACCGACAATTTTGTGATCCGGCCAGATCTGCTTGAGGCGGTCCCCGGCGGCGATGGTTCCCGCGCTGCCCATTGCGGAGACGAAGGCCGAGACTTTCCCCGTGCCGATGTGCTGCCGGGCCAGTTCGTCGGCCAGTTCGGCAACGGTATTGCCGGTCACGTGATAGTGAAAGCGATAGTTGCCCATGACCTCAAACTGGTTGAGGATGCGCGTATTCGGCTGGACAGCCAGGCGTTTGGTCTCGTCGTAAATTTCTTTGACGTTGCTCTCGGAGCCAACCGTCTTGATGATGTCCGCGCCATAGGACTCGATAAGTTCGAAGCGTTCGCGGCTCATTCCTTTCGGCAGGACGACAATGCTCTTGCAGCCCATGCGTCCGCCGACCCAGGCCCCGCCGATGCCGTAATTGCCGGTCGAGGGCCAGACGAGCGTATGCACCTGTGGGTCCACCTCGCCAAAGAGTTCTAATTCCAGCAGCACCGAATAAGCCGCGCCGACCTTATGACTGCCAGAGGGAAAGTCACGGCCAGAGATCACGACGATAGGCGTATCGACGCCGGTCAGGGCAGGCGGCAGAACGATATAAACCACGTCGCCATTGCCATCGCGCCAGGTGATGTTGAACAGGTTAATCGGGTCCAGCGGGTCTTCACTGCGCGCAGCCAGCGCTTTCTGGCGGATGTCCGGCGCGATGCGAGTCGGGTGCAGCATCTCTTCAAAAGTGGGGCCAGTAATCATTTACGTTTTACCTCGGTGTGTCATCGTCAAGCAGTTGGCTTTCCAGCCATCGCATCTCGTTTTGCAATTCGTCGCGCTTGTGGGCCAGGTTGCGGTAGCGCAGCAGGTCTTCGCGCGGCATGTTCTCTGGCTTGCCATCGGAAGCCATAATCAGGCGGTCAATTTCCGAGTCCAGTTCTTCGTACTGAAGGACAATCTCGCGGTATCGCTGTACCTTGTCCAGCGTACTGTCTTTCTCGTCATCCATCAGGAGTCCCCTGTGCGTCCGGCTTCGCAGGGTCGAAGCCGATGGTCGATGCGACGACATAAAGGGGCCGGGCGCGCGCTTCATCGTAGATGCGGGCCACGTACTGCCCCATGATAAACAGGAAGAACAACTGGAAGGAACTCAGCAGCAGCAGCAAGACGATGGTCGTCACCTGGCCGCCCAGGAAGCCGGTGCCCAGCACCAGCCGCAGCACCGAGATGATCGGTATGGAGAGGATCGCCAGCACGCCCAGGATGAAGCTGACATAGACCATGATCTGGAGCGGAAAATACGAGAAACCAGTGATGGCATCCATCGCAAAGCGCACCATCTTGCTGAGCGGGTACTTGGTCTCGCCTGCGTGGCGGGCCTGCCGCACGTAGTTCACGCCGGTCTGCTTGAAGCCGATCCAACTGGTCAGGCCGCGGATGAAGCGGTTGTGTTCGCGCATGGATTGCAGCGCATCGACGACCTGACGATCCATCAGCCGGAAATCGCCGGTGTCCAGAGGAATATCGACATCGGTGATGCGGTAAATCAGGCGGTAGAAAATCTTGGCCGTCAGCAGCTTGAACCAGCTTTCGCCGTGCCGTTCTTCGCGCACTGCATACACAACCTGGTAGCCGGCCTTCCAGCGCTCGATCATTTCCAGGATCAGTTCGGGCGGGTCTTGCAGATCGGCGTCGATGATGACGACGGCGTCGCCGGTCGCGTAATCCAGCCCGGCAGTGACAGCGATTCCATGCCCAAAATTGCGGGCAAAATTGACCACTCGTACGCAGGGGTCCTTCTGCGAAAGCGCCTGAAGCAGCTCCAGCGAAGTATCGCGGCTGCCATCGTTGACCGTCACCAACTCCCAGGAGTTCGCCGGTCGAGTTCATGACCTCGCTGACGCGCTCGTAGAGTGCCTGAATATTGCCTTCTTCGTTGTAGATCGGCGCGACAATCGAATAGCGGGGCTTCTCAGTCATTCCTGTCCTCGTTGATTGTGCAAGACCTGGCGAATCGCGTCGGCATCGGGCGGGACGCGCAGCCCATGACCGACCGCTTCCTGTGCATGTTTAATGTCTTTCAGGCCGTTTCCTGTGACCATCAGAACCACCTGGTCGCCATCGTGGATCAGCTTTGATTGTACAGCAGCTTGCATCCCTGCGTAAACCGCCGCTGCCGCTGGTTCTGCGAAAACGCCGGTCCGCTGCGCCAGACGTGGGATAGCCGCCAGAATGTCCTCGTCGGATACGGCGATTAATGCGCCATCGGTCTGCCGCACGGCGCGTAGTGCCTTCGCTCGATCACGCGGCAGCCCGGCGGAAATGCTGTCCGCGATGGTATCGGCAGGCTGTGGCTCCATCGCCTGCGCGCTCAGGTCGTTTTCCCAGGCATGAACCAGCGCCGAACTGCCTGCTGCTTGTACACCAATCAGGCGCGGAATCCGCTCAATCCAGCCCAGCTTCTGCAAATCCCAGAAGCCCTTGTGCAAGCCACCGATAATGCTGCCATCGCCTACGCTGACCATGACGACATCCGGCACCTGCCAGTTGCGCTGCTCGGCGATTTCGTAAGCGGCGGTCTTCTTGCCCTCTGTGGTGAAGGGATTGATGCCGGTATTGCGGCAGTACCAGCCTTCGCTTTGCGAGAGTTCGAAGCAGAGATCGAAAGCGACATCGTAACTGGCCTCGACCAGCAGCACGGTCGCGCCATAGACGAGAAGCTGCGCAATTTTGGCTTCGGGCGCGGTGGCCGGGACGAAGATGATCGTTTCCATGCCCGGCAGCGAAGCCCCAACTCCGGCCAGAGCGGCGGCGGCATTGCCCGTACTGGCCGTGCTGACCTGCTGGATGCCCTGTTCGACCGCGCGCATCAGGACCATTGCGCTGGCGCGATCTTTGAGCGAGGCGGTCGGGTTGCGGCCCTCGTCTTTGATCTGCACCTGAATGCGCAGACCGCTTTCTGCGGCGAGGGCGTCGGCGTTCATCAGCGGTGTGAAGCCGACCGGCAGCGGGGGAGGTGCTGTATCGGGCTGAATTGGCAGCAAATCGCGGTAGCGCCACATGCTCAGATCGCGCGAGTGCGCCAGCGCATCCCGATCCACAGCGGCCTTGAGCTTCTCATAGTCATATAACACGTCGAGCGTGCCCACCTGACCACAGTGGGGACAAAAATACTGGACTTCATCGGGCTGGTAGCTTGTGTTGCACAGCGTACAACGGAGTTCGAGAATGTCGGCCATAAAATTACCCTGGTACGATTTGAGTCCCGGCCAGTCCTTCCAGCGCGAGCAGGAGGTTAGCCGGATCGGTGATAACGGCACGCGGTCCGCCCAACTGTACGAAATCGACCGCCGCTTCGATCTTCGGGCGCATACTGCCGGGTGGGAATTGGCCCTGCTGGAGATAATCCTGCGCTTCTGCCAGGGTGATTGTATCCAGGTCGTGCTGATCGGGCTGACCATAGTTGAGCGCGACCTTTTCCACGCCGGTCGATACCAGAAAGAGATCGGCGCGCAGTTCACGGGCGAGCAGGCTGCTGGCGCGGTCCTTGTCGATGACCGCCGCGATTCCACGCAGGCTGCCCCTGGGGCTGCGCACGACCGGGATTCCGCCTCCGCCACAGGTGATGACCAGATAATCGTTGGTAATGAGCGTTTTGATGGCGTTGATTTCATGGATGACTCTAGGCATGGGGGAGGGTACGCAGCGCCGCCAGCCGCGTCCGGCATCCTCCATCACCGCCCAACCTTCCTGACGCGCCGCTTCAACTTCATCAGCGCTCAAAAACCGCCGACCGGTTTGGTCGGGTTTTCGAAGGCAGGGTCCTGTGGATCGACCAGGACCTGGGTGATGGCGGTGACAATCGTGCGGTTGATGCCGCGCCGCCGCAGGGCATTATCCAGCGCCTGCTGGAGCATGTAGCCGATGGCCCCCTGTGTATCGGCGACGACCAGGTCCATCGGTACCGGATGCAGACCATGCTTGGCGGCGATCTCAGCTGCGCCGCATGATAAAACCCACCTGCGGGCCGTTGCCGTGTGTCACGACGACGTTCCAGCCGCTGGCGATGATCTCCGCAATATGGTTGCAGGTCTCGCGCACGGCATCCCACTGGTGGGGAATATCCGGCTTATTTGGGTCTTCGATCAAAGAATTGCCGCCGATGGCGACGACGGCGAGTTTGCCTACCATGGAAATAAGGTCCTGTTCAATTTGTGGAAGTCTATTATAGCGGAAAATAAAAAAGCAGCGGACGATTGCCCGCTGCCTTGTGAGATTGATCTATGCTTACGGCTTACTTATGGCCGTTGCCCGCTTTGACCGGGATGACGCGCGCTTTGGCGTTTTCCGTCTTCGGCAGAGTCAGATGCAGCGTCCCATTGTTGAATTCGGCCTCGACATGCTCGCTGTCGATGCTCTGCGGCAGCCGGATGCTGCGCGAATAACGACCATAACGGCGTTCGCGCACCAGCGCTTTGTGTTCGTCACCGTCTTCAATCGTGCGTTCCGGGATTTCGCCGGTGATCGTCAGAAGATCATCATGCACGGTGACATTGATGTTCTCGGCATCTACGCCCGGCAGGTCGGTCGTCACGACGAAGTTATCGCCGGATTCGTCCACATCCAGGGCCAGGCCGAAATCGCCAAGGCGCTTCTCCGGCCAGTTCTGCCAGGCGTCATCGAAGAACTTGTCGAGGGCGCTCTGCATACCGACCATCTCACGGAATGGGTTATAGCGTGTAATGTTTGCCATCTTTGAGCCTCCCAAATGCCCAGCTTTCGTTCGACTTTCAGATTAGCAAACGAATGTATGAAGCGCTTATGCGATCCGTTAGAAATGTATATGAAGGCGCTTAGTGCATGGTCAGCGCCATCACGGCCTTCTGTGCGTGCAGCCGGTTTTCCGCCTCGTCGTAGACGATGCTCTGCGGACCGTCGATCACGCCATCGGTCACTTCGATGTTGCGGTCAGCGGGCAGACAGTGCATGTAGACGGCGTGATCCTGCGCCATGCCCATGCGGCGTTCATCGGTAATCCAGTCGGTGTACTGTTTGCCGATGCGAGCCGATTTGTCGTTGTCGGTGGTGGTCAGCAGCGCGCCCCAGGACTTGGGGTAGACGATGTCCGCAGCTTTGAACCCGGCGTCGAAATCATCCAGGATTTCCAGCGAGCCGCCGCTGACGCGCGCGTTATCCTTCGCCTGCGCGACGATGTCGGGCATCAGCTTGTACTCCGGCGGGCGGGTCAGACGGACGTTCATGCCGAAGCGGGTCATCAGCAGAATCAGGCTCTGCGGCACAGAGATCGGTTTCTGGTAGCTGGCGGCATAGGCCCAACTGACGTTCATCGTCTTGCCATGCAGATCGCGCCCGAAGCTCTCCATGATGGTCATCAGGTCGGCCAGGATCTGGAAGGGATGGTAGACATCGCACTGCATGTTCAGCACCGGGGCGCGGCTGGCTTCGGCCACCTCGCGGATGTACTTGTTGCCGAAATCCCAGTCGCACTGGCGGATGGCGATGCCATCGCAGTAGCGCCCGATGATCTGGCCGATCTCTTTGGCCGTATCGCCGTGACTGATCTGCGTGGTGGTGCTGTCGATGAACTCCGCATGACCGCCGAGCTGGGCCATCCCGGCCTCAAAGCTGACGCGGGTGCGCGTGCTGGTGAAGAAGAACAGCATCCCCAGGACTTTGTCGCGCAGCAGAGCGTGGGGTTCGCCCAGGGCGCGTTTGCGTTTCAGGTCCCAGGCCACGTCGAGGATCGTGTCGATCTCGTCGCGGGTCCATTCCTGGGTGGTAATCATATCTCGACCGCGTAAGTTGGTTTGCATAGCTTGTCGCTCCTCTAGCAATGTGCTGTATGAATATACCAGCCGCGCAGGCGCGTGTCATCATTTGTTCAGCGCTGGCGAAATGGCTACACTGAAGTGTCAGATACTGGAAAGTGAGGCAGCGTGGGCACACTCCTGGCAAAAAACATTCATACGCTGGCGACGCTGGACGACGAGCGCCGTGAACTGCATGATGCGGCGATTTTCGTGCGCGATAACGTGATCCAGGCGGTCGGCACGTTGGACGAGATGCCGCAGCAGAGGGCGGACATTGTGCTGAACCTGCGCGACCACGTGGTGCTGCCGGGACTGGTGAACACGCATCATCATATGGTCCAGAGTCTGACGCGCGTGATCGCCCAGGACCACGAACTGTTCGACTGGCTGAAAACTCTGTACCCAATCTGGAGCCGCCTGACTGCCGAAGCTGTGTTTACGTCGTCCAAACTGGCGATGGCTGAACTGATCCTATCCGGCTGTACGACCTCCAGCGATCATCTCTACATTTATCCCAATGATGTCAAACTGGACTACTCGATTCGCGCGGCGGAGCAGATCGGGCTGCGCTTTCATGCCACACGCGGCTCAATGAGCCTGGGCGAGAGCAAGGGCGGCTTGCCGCCGGACAGTGTGGTCGAGGACGAGGACGATATCCTGGTCGAGACGCGGCGGCTGATCGAGGAATTTCACAACCCGGATCGCTATGCCATGATTCGCGTGGGCGTCGCGCCCTGTTCTCCTTTTACCGTGTCGCCGGACCTGATGCGCGAATCGGCAGCGCTGGCACGCAGCTATCGCGTGCGGCTGCATACACATCTGGCGGAGACGGCAGGAGATGTGGCTTTCAGCCAGGAGCATTTCGGCCAGCGGCCCGGTGAATATGCCGAAACGCTGGGCTGGGTGGGCGATGACGTCTGGCACGCGCACTGCGTCAAACTGAATAAGTCGGAAATCAGTCTCTTCGCGCAGACGGGGACCGGCGTCTGCCACTGTCCCAGCTCGAACATGCGGTTGGCCTCTGGGATTGCGCCCGTGCGCCAGATGCTGGACGCAAAGGTGAAAGTCGGCCTGGGCGTGGATGGCACAGCCTCGAACGATTCCGGCCATCTGCTGAACGAAGCGCGCAATGCCGTGCTGTTGCAGCGTGTCCAGGGCGACCCAGCGGGCCTGAGCGTTTACGAAGGCCTGGAGATGGCGACACGGGGCGGGGCGGCGGTGCTGGGCCGCGAAGACCTGGGCACACTGACACCGGGTATGGCGGCGGATTTCATCGCCTATGACCTCAAGCAGGTGGCTTTTGCCGGGGCGCTGCATGACCCTGTGGCGGCGCTGCTGCTGTGTATGCCGCCGCGTGTCAATTACTCGATCATCAATGGCAAAGTGGTAGTCAGTGAGGGCGCGCTGCTAACGGTCGATCTTCCCGTGCTCATCGAACAGCATAACGCCATCTCCGCGCGCTTGATTCGGGGCGAGTGAGCGATGAGCCTGCGGCTGGGGACGGCCTGCGCAGTGGTAGACGATCAGGGCCGGGTGCTGCTCTCGCAGCGCGGTGATCTGCGCGTGTGGAATCTGCCGGGCGGGCGGGTCGATTCGGGCGAAGCCTTAGCGGAGGCGGCGCAGCGTGAGGTTCGTGAGGAGACGGGCATCATCGCCCAGATTGAGCGCCCGGTGAACCTCTACTACTGGGCCGGTTTCCAGCGTCTGAACGTGCTGTTTGCCGGTTGGCCGCTGGGCGGTGAGTTGGTGGGACGGACGGCGGAGACCCGCGAAAACCAGTATATGGTCCCCGAATCGCTGCCCAAAATGCTGCACGGCCAGTACGTCGAGGCGGCCCTGGCAGAAACCCGCCCGCGGCCCGAAACGATTTCTATGACCGAAGCGGAGTTACAGCGTTTGCAGCGTCGGCTGCGGCTGCGCTGGGTCGGGAATCTGCTGCGCGGCCAGCCGGAACCGCGCTACCCGCGTTTCGACGTGCGCGCGGTCGCCGTTATTTGGGAGGAAGGCTTCCAACGGGTGCTGACCCTGCAAAGCCGGCACGGGCGGACTTTGCCGCGTGTGCGCTGCGGCGGGGCGGACGCGCCCTGGAATGAACTCAGCAGTCGGGTCCGGCAGCACTGCGGTATCGTGGTGGGCTTCCAGTGGGTTGGCCTGTGGCAGGATGTCTCGCGCAACGTGATCGAATTCGTCTTCGCAGCGGCGATCCCAGAACGGACTCCGGTGGGTTCGGCGGAGTGGTCGGTGGTGATGAACGCGCCCTTTGGCGACCGCGATCTGCGCTATGTCGAGCAGGTCCGGCCCAGCTTCGCCCAGGATCCAGTCTGGACGCTGTGGCCGGACGATGATCTAAATGACGATGACATGGTCATTGCGGGTGCGGTACAATGAGCACCGCATATTCTACGGTGGTAAAGGTTTCTCATGATCGAACAGACAACACTCAATACGCTCAAGTCGCGCGTCGCTGAACAGCGCGAGGATATTATCCGCTTCATGCGCGAGATTTGCGCGATTCCCAGCATGGAAAGCCAGATTCGCGCCGTTGGCGAACGGATCGAGGCGGAGATGAAGGCGCTGGGCTTCGACGAAGTATGGTGGGACCGCATGGGCAACGTTGTCGGACGTATCGGCGACGGGCCGGTCAAGCTGCTCTACGACAGCCACATTGATACAGTGGGCATCGGCAACCCGGATGAATGGGGCTGGGATCCCTTCGAAGGCAAGGTCGAGAACGGCATCCTGTATGCACGTGGGGCCTGCGACGAGA
Organism: uncultured Chloroflexia bacterium; assembly: GCA_963772595.1. Classification (GTDB taxonomy): domain Bacteria; phylum Chloroflexota; class Anaerolineae; order Aggregatilineales; family Phototrophicaceae; genus CAVYXZ01. The sequence goes on from CAVYXZ010000013.1 coordinate 232,291, forward strand.
AGGGCAGCACGCCGGGCATGGTCTACGGGCTGGCGCTGGCGAAGGAACTGGGCCTGCTGGAGGGCGTGACCGGCTACTACTTCGGCAACATGGAGGAATGGAACGATGGTATCGCGCCGCACGCCCTGGTTGAGGTCGAGGGGCTGCGGCCTGATCTGGTGGTGATCGGCGAGCCGACCCGGATGCAGGTCTATCGCGGGCAGAAGGGGCGGGTCGAGATCCAGGTGGTGGCAAAGGGTAAGAGCGCCCACGCGGCAGCCAATCACCTCGGCGATAACGCCATCTACAAGCTGCTGCCGATCATCGACGCGGTCAGCAAGCTGGAACCGGAGTTCAAAGACGATCCGTTTTTGGGCGATGGCCGCATCACCGTGACCGATCTGCATGTCGAGACGCCCAGCATCAACGCCGTACCCAACGGCGCGACCATGTTCATTGACCGGCGGCTGACTTTCGGCGAGGATCCACAGGAAGAATTGGAACGCATCCAGCGCATTATCGGCGAGCGCGACGACATCGAAGCCTCAATCATGATCTATGAGGAACCTAGCTATACCGGTTTTGTCTATCCGCTGGACAAGATATACCCGGCCTGGGCGCTGCCGGAGGATCATCCGCTGGTGCAGGCGGGTCAGCAAACCGGTGAGACGCTGTGGGGTGAGATGCCGCCCTCCTACAAGTGGAACTTCTCGACCAACGGCATCTACTGGATGGGCCAGGCGGGCATTCCCAGTATCGGCTTCGGCCCCGGCGACGAGGTTCATGCGCACACGGTCATCGACCAGGTGCCGCTGGACGACGTGGTGCGCGCCACCGAATGGTATGCCCTGCTGCCCGGCTTAATCCAGAAGTAAACGCAGCTGCCTGGGTAGTATGTGTAAAGATCAGCACATTACGGGGGATCACTGGGGGTTCACCCCCAGACCCCCACCAGGAGATAGCATCTCCTGGACCTCTTTCCCAGTGGCAAAAGGTTAAAATATGGGGTGCAGGGGACTTAGTCCCCTGCCGTGATATGGGGCAGCGCCCCACAAAACAAGCGCTCTGCCTCGATTTGCCCTAGACGAGTTGCCCGGCCTGCTCGGCCTCGGCCAAAACGGCCTGGATCGTCTCCATAAGCGCCCGCGCGGCCTCTGCGCTGAGTTCGACAGCCACCCGCGCGCCCGGCCCCTGCGCTTCGTTCACGAAGTCGATGTTGAGCGCGTGCTCGAAGGGAGCGTTAAAGGGGTGATCGTAGGAAACGTTGGCTTCTTTCAGCGTGAACCAGCCGCTGGTTCCTTTGCCGCTGCCTTCAATTTGGGTTTGTTGGACGATCATCGTACACATTTTCGGAACTCCCTGTGATAAATGACTCAGGCGAGATACTTTTCGAGAAAGGCGAAGATTTTCTGCCAACCATCGACAGCCTGCTCCTGCCGGTAGCTGGGGCGATGATAATAAAAGAAGCCGTGACCGGCATCATCGTAGCGATAGAATTCGTAAGTCTTGCCCTGTTTCTTGAGTTCGGCTTCGTGCTGGTTGACCTGCTCGGCGGTGGGGCCGTGATCGTCATTGCCAAAGATGCCCAGCAGCGGCGCGGATAGATCCGCTGTGTAGTCGAGCGGGCTGACTGGCCGTTTCGGGTTGAGGTCCTCCGGGGCCATAACGACACCCCCGCCCCAGCAGTCCACGACAGCGTCAAAGCCCTGGATGCGGCAGCCTGCCAGATACGCCTGTCGCCCACCGGAGCAGGTGCCGAAGACGCCCACTTTACCGCTCACGTAGGGCAGCGAGCGCAGATAATTCAGCGCGCCTTCCAGATCACCCATCACCTGATCGTCGGCGACCCCGCCCTCAGCCCGCACTTTGGCGGCCATGTCTTCCGGCGTGCCGTGACCGGAACGAAAGTAGAGATTGGGTGAGAGCGACGCATAGCCGTGATGGGCGAATTTGCGCGTGGCTTCGCGGTACCATTCATCCCAGCCGGGCATGTGGTGAATAATCACCATCCCCGGAAATGGACCCGGACCGAGGGGGCGCGCGAAGTAAGCATTAATCGTGTCGTGATTGGCACCCTGCATGGTGACGGTTTCCGCGATCATGCCTTCGTACATATCGGTTTGATACACAAGAGCCTCCTTTCCTGCTGCGATTGGTAGTAGTAAAGAGACCCAAAAATCGCTGATCTGTCAATTTTATTGGACAGGTCTTCTGAGTTAATCCAGGCTCTGCTGGTCGAATTTGCGACGTAAACGACGCATCCGGCCACGTTCAGGGCGGATGCGGCTGACGACTTCATCGACGCGACGGCTCCAGCGCAGGGTGCGCCGCCGCCAGCGTGCCCCGGCGTAGGTCAACTGCCGCCGCTGTTTGGCGAGGGTGCGCGGTTCGCCGGTCTCGACTCCGGTCCAGGTCAGGACCATCGAGGCCCAGGCCAATCCGCCGCCGAAGCCACAGAAGGCGATGTTATCGCCCGCTTTGACCCGGCCCGAATCAACCGCTTCACACAGGGCAATGGGAATCGATGCGGCAGAGGTATTGCCGTAGCGGTCGATGTTGCTGATGAATTTGGCAGGGTCAAGACCGAGGCTGCGCGCTGCCGCCTGGGTGATGCGGGCGTTGGCCTGATGCGGCACGATGAGATCCAGGTCTTCAAGATCAAGGCCCGCCTGATGGGTGGCCTGCATGATGCTGTCGCCCACGACGCGGGTGGCGAAACGATAGACCTCGCGCCCGTTCATGTGCATCTTGTGCATTTTATGCTCGCCGGGGTTGCCTTCTGGCAGGCGGTTGTCGCGGCTGCCGACGGTGGGAATGCCGAGCAGATCCCAGCCGGAGCCATCCGAACGCAGCACGGCGGAACGGATGCCGCCTTCGACATTGCTGGCCTTCAGCACCAGCGCGCCCGCGCCATCGCCAAAGATGATGCAGGTGCCGCGGTCCTGCCAGTCCATCACGCGGCTCATCGTTTCCGCGCCGATGACCAGCGCGGTCTGGATGCTGCCGGAGCGAATCGCCTGGGCGGCCATGTTGAGCGCATAGACAAATCCGGCACAGGCGGCGCTCAGGTCGAAGGCCCCGGCTTTGGTCGCGCCCAGCCAATCCTGGATCAGGCTGGCCGTGCTGGGGAAAATATTCTCCGGCGTAGAGGTCGCTACCACCACCAGATCGAGTTCCAGCGGCAGAATATTGGCGACTTCGAGCGCCTTCTGAGCCGCCTTCAGCCCCAGCGTGCCGGTCGATTCGTTCTCATCGGCAATGCGTCGTTCACGGATGCCGGTGCGGGCCTGGATCCATTCGTCGTTGGTCTCGACAATAGCTTCCAGATCGTGATTGGTCAGGATGGTATCGGGTACTGCCATGCCCCAGCCGACAATGTGCGCGTAGATGCCGGTTGGGCTGGGTGTGGGCGTTCTGGCTTTGCCGTTGTTACTCTGCGTGACCATTATCGTGGTAACTGCCGAACACTAAGACCGCATTATGCCCGCCAAAACCGAAGGAATTGCTCATGACGATGTCGATCTCTTGCTCAACGCCGACATTGGGCGTGTAGTTGAGATCGCAGTCCGGGTCCTGGTTGTCAAGATTGACGGTGGGCGGGATGAAGTTTTCCTGGATTGCCTTGACCGAGAAGACGGCTTCGACCGCTCCGGCGCCGCCCATCAGATGGCCGGTGACGGATTTGGTCGAACTGATGGGGATCTCGTAAGCCTGTTCGCCCAGCGCATTCTTGATCGCAACCGTTTCACTGACATCGTTGAGCGGCGTGCTGGTGCCATGCGCGTTGATGTAGTCGATATCCTCGGCGGTGATCCCAGCGTCCTGCATGGCTTGCAGAATGGCGCGTGCCGCGCCTTCGCCGGTTTCCAGCGGGGCGGTGATGTGGTAGGCATCCGAAGTATGGCCGTAGCCGAGAATCTCGGCGTAGATCTTGGCGCCGCGCGCTTTGGCATGATCGAGGTCTTCCAGCATGAGCAGCCCGGCCCCTTCTGCCACGACGAAACCGTCACGGTCGATGTCGAATGGCCGCGAGGCGCGCTCTGGCTCGTCATTGCGGCGCGAGATCGCTTTCATATTGTTGAAGCTGGCGATAGTGATGTCGCGCAGACCAGCCTCGGTGCTGCCTGCCAGGATGGCCTTGGCCTGACCCCGGCGAATGATCTCGGTCGCTTCGCCGATGCTGTTGTTGCCGGTGGCGCAGGCGGTCGAGATGGCGAAATTCGGCCCACGCAGCCCATAGGTCATCGAGACTTTGCCGCAGGGGCTGTCGGGCAGCATCATCGGGACCATCAGCGGACTTACCGCGCCCGGCCCCTCGCTCCAGAAAAGCCTGTACGCTTTTGAACAGCGAATCGATCCCGCCGATGCCAGACCCCATGATGACGCCGACGTCGTAGCGATTTTCATCGGTGACTTCCAGGCCGGAATCTTTCAGACACTGGTGGGCGGCAAACAAGCCAAGCTGCGTGACCCGGTCCGTGCGGCGGTATTCACGGCGGCCCAGAAATCCCTCCGGGTCGAAATTCTTGACCTCGCCGCCAAAGTGGTTTTCCAGGTGCGAGGTGTCAAAGAGTGTGATCGGACCGATGCCGGTCTTGCCCGCCGCCGCATTGGCCCAGGCTTCATCAACAGAATTGCCTGTCGGGCAGATGATGCCCATGCCGGTTACGACTACTCGTCGTCGTTCCACCTTGTTTTTCCTCCGAGGTAAACCCTGTAATTAGCGCTAACATAATCCACTGGTGACTTTGATTGGTAAAACACCGCAGCATGGACATGGTTGCATAATCTTAATCAGTGGTACGCGATTAAGCCAGACTGAGACTATGTTATAATCGCAGGTCATTCGCAGGAGCTTGCATGATTCTTAGTCACCGGAGCGACAGGATTCATCGGTAGACATCTTGTCCAGCGATTGCTGGACGAGCATTATCGTGTGCGCTGTTTGATCACACCGGGCGAGACGGACGCGCTGCCCTGGGAAGATGGGCCGGAACTGGTCGAGGGCACTCTGCTGGACGAAGACGTGCTCTTTAAGGCTGTGACCGGCGTTCACGTGATCTTCCATCTGGCGAACGCGCAATGGTGGGGCAGGCCGCGCGAACTCGAACGGATCGAACTGGTCGGCACGCGGAATCTGATCGTGGCAGCGCGCGCTGCCCGTGTGGGCCGTATTATCAGCCTCAGCCACCTGGGTGCTGCGCCGTCCTCCGCCTATCCATTGCTGCAAATCAAGGGGCTGGTCGAGGAGACCATCCGCGACAGCGGCCTGGCGTATACGATCATCCGCAGCGCGCTGGTCTTCGGTGAGGACGATTCCTTCCTCAATCACATCGCCATGACTCTGCGGGCCAACCCGGTGTTTTTCCTGATGCCGGGCCGGGGTGAGGTTGTGCTCCAGCCGATCTATATCGACGATTTGATTGAAGTGCTGCTGCGCAGTCTGGAGCGGCTGGAAGTGGTGGATACCCTGGTCGAGATCGGCGGGCCAGAATACATTACGCTGCAAGATCTGATCCGCACGATTATGCGAGTGACACGGATGTCCCGCTTGATTATCCCGGTGCCGCCGTATATTCTGCGCTGGACATCGGCCATTTACAGCCGGATTCTTGCCGCGTTCCTTGATAACACCGCAATGGTTGGATATTCTCGCGGTCAATCGGGCGACTCAGTTGGGCAATACATTTCAATATTTCGGGGTTCGTCCTCGCCGTCTGGAGGACACGCTGCTGACTTATATGCGAGATCGGAATTACTGGCTGCCGCTGCTGCGCAGTTCGCTTCGCCGCCGCCCACGAGGGATTTAGCATGGTAGACATTCGCCCACTGCTGGCGCTCCACGAATTCGATAAGGCCGTCGCTTTGCAGAAAACGCATTGGGGCGACGATGCAGAAGCGGTCATCCCGGCGCACATGTTGTTCTCGATAGCGCGGCATGGTGGGCACGTGCTGGCGGCGTTGGATGGCGAGCGTCTGGCCGGGGTGCTGGTCGGTTTCCTGGGTACGGACATTGAGCAGAGCGGGCCGGTGCGCGATGCCTTGTGCGTCATCTCCAAGCGGATGCTGGTGCTGCCGGATTATCGCAATCACGGGCTGGCGATGCGCCTGAAGTTGTCGCAGCGGACGCTGGCGATTCAACAGGGAATTCGGGCTAGTGATCTGGACCTTCGATCCCCTGATGGCCCCCAACGCTCACTTGAATCTGCGCAAGTTAGGGGCGATCTGCACGCGCTTTCGCCAGAATTATTACGGGACTGAGCCGTATGGCGGGCTGGTCGTCCTGGAACACGTCGGACCGGTTGTTCGTGGAGTGGCGGTTGACGGACCGGCAGGTCGAGGCTGTTGCGGCGGGGAAGCGCACGACTCTGAGCCTGACGGATTGTTTCGACGCGGGCGCGGTGCTGGTGAACCCGACCGCTGCGGACGGGACACCGGGACCGGTGACGCTCGATAGCGTGGGCGGAAACGGCTGCTGGTCGAGATTCCGCTCAATTTCCAGGCGATTCTCAACGATGACGAATCGCTGGCGCAGGCCTGGCGCGCGCATAACCGCGAGTCCTTGCAGGCACTCATGCACAGCGAGCTACATCGTGACTGATTTTCTGCGCGCCGAGTACGAGGGGCGGGATCGCGGATTCTATATCCTGACCCGGCGCGGTTCGGAGGGATGACATGACCGATTTGGGGGCAGGGCTGACGTCTATTACCGTGCGGGCCATCCGCTTGCATCCGGTGGCGCTGCCGCTGGTAGAGCGCCTGGGCACGAGCTACGGGCAGGAGCCGTTTAAGTCGGCGATTCTGGTTGAACTGGAGACCGCGTCCGGTGTGATCGGCTGGGGCGAAGTCTCGTCCAAAATCAGGCCCGGCTATAATGCCGAGACGATGGGCACAGCCCAGCATATTCTGCAAGAGTTCCTGGTGCCGCGCCTGTTGGACCAGACGATTGAGACGCCGACGGCGGTGCCCGGACTGCTGCGAATCGTGCGCGGTCATGCCTTCGCTAAACATGGCCTGGAAGCAGCGGTCTGGGATGCGATGGCGCAGCGCAACGATCTGTCGCTGGCGAATCTGCTGGCCGCCTACCTGCCGGAAGGTCATGAGCCGCGCGGCTTTGCGCCGGTCGGCGTCAGCATCGGCATTCAGCCGAGCTATGAAGCCACGCTGGAGATCATCGCCAAGCGCCTGGGCGAAGGCTATGGGCGGATCAAGCTCAAAATCAAGCCGGGCTGGGATCTGGGATTGGCCGAGGCGGTGCGCGCACGTTATCCTGACATCACGCTGATGCTGGATGCCAACAGCGCCTATCGTTTGTCCGACGCTGCGCATTTGCAGGAACTGGATAGCTACAAGCTGCTGATGATCGAACAGCCGCTGGGCTACAATGACATTTACGAACACAGCAAGCTTCAGCCGCAGCTGCGCACGCCAATCTGCCTGGATGAGAGCATCCACACGGCCAATGATCTGCGGTTGGCGCTGGAACTGGCGGCCTGCCGGATTATCAACCTGAAGCCGCCGCGTGTGGGGGGCTTTACTGAAAGCCTGGAAATCTATAAGCTCTGCGTGCGGCATAACGTGCCGCTGTGGGTCGGCGGGATGCTGGAGACCGGTGTCGGACGGGCCGCGAACCTGGCCTTTGCGTCGCTGCCGGGCGTCTCGCTGCCCTGCGATATTTCGGCGACCTCACGCTATTATGACCCGGACCTGACGGAGCCGCCCTTCGAGCTGGGGCTGAACAGCACCATTACGGCGCCTACCCGGCCTGGCATCGGCGTCGAAGTGCAGACCGACCGGGTCAAGGCGGCGGAAAAGCTCTGGCGCGAAGAGTATCCTTACACCTATCCGCCACCTGTGGTAGATTGAGGCAGCACTTATCCAAGCTTTGCGAGGGTCTTGATGAAAATACTGATAACCGGAGCTGCCGGGTTTATCGGATCCCATCTGGCGGAGCGCCTGCTGCACGCCGGGCATGATGTCACTGGCCTGGACTGCTTCACCGATTATTACGATCCGCGCTTGAAGCGGCGCAATGCGGCGGCGGTCGAACAGGCGGGCGGCCAGATCGTCGATGCAGATCTGGCGGCGGACGATTTGCAGGCGCTGGTCGAAGGTGTGGAAGTGGTCTATCACGCGGCGGCACAGCCGGGCATCTCCGACAAGGTGCCGTTTTCAACCTACCTGCGCAACAATGTCGAGGCGACCTTCCGGCTGCTTGAAGCACTCGAAACGGTGTCATCGCTGCGACTTTGCGTGAATATCGCCACCTCGTCGATCTACGGCCTCGATGCGACCGAGCCAGAGACGACCGCACCGCAGCCTGCCTCATATTATGGTGTGACCAAGCTGACCGCCGAGCAGTTGATGCTGTCGTATCACCGGGATCGCGGTTTTCCGGCCTGTTCGCTGCGCCTGTACTCGGTCTATGGTGCGCGCGAGCGGCCTGACAAGCTCTATCCGCGCCTGATTCGCAGCATTCTGGAAGGCACGACCTTCCCGCTGTTCGAAGACGCTTTCAGCCATTCGCGCTCCTTTACCTACGTAGGCGACATCGTGGATGCCTTCGTGGCTGTATTGGACCGGCAGGAGGCCTGCCTGGGCGAGATCATCAACATTGGCTCCGATCAGATGATGACGACCAAAGAAGCGGTCGAGACGGTCGAGAGAATCATGGGCAAAAAGGCACAGTTCGAGATGCGCCCGCGACGGGGCGGCGATCAACTGCGCACACACGCCATCATTGACAAGGCGCGCGGTCTGCTGGGCTTTGAACCGAAGACGAGCTTCGCCGATGGCATCGTCCACGAGATCGAGTGGATGCGCGAACTGGTGGACTCCGGGAATTAAGCGGCACACTTAATGACTTAGGGAAGGGGCCACTCATGGTCTTTGAGAACAAAACGCTGGCCTTCATCGGCAGCGGCAATATGGGCGAGGCCATGATTCAGCGGCCTGATCCAGCAGAAGGTAATTGCCCCGGAGCAGATTATCGCGGCGGACCCGCGCAAAGATCGCGGCCAGCAATTGACCGAGCAGTACGGTATCCGCTACACCGGTAATAACGTCGAGGCCGCCGAAAAAGCTGACGTGCTGGTGCTCTCGATCAAGCCGCAGGCGCTGGAGGTCGTCCTGCCGGAGATGCGCCGCACCGCGCATCACTGTGACCTGGTGCTGAGCATTATGGCGGGGGTGCGGGTCGAACGCATCGCCAACGGTCTGGCGAATGCCAGTGTGGTGCGGGCCATGCCCAACACACCGGCGCAGATCGGCCAGGGGATTACCGTCTGGACGGCGACGAAGGATGTCGGCGAGCTGGGGCTGGCACAGGCGCGGGCGCTGCTGGGCGCGTTCGGCCAGGAAATCTACATGGAAGGCGAGCATTATCTCGACATGGCGACGGCGCTCAGCGGGACCGGACCGGCCTACATCTTCCTCTTTATGGAAGCGTTGATTGACGTGGGCGTTCACATGGGCTTTTCGCGGCACGATGCCCAGCATCTTGTCCTGCAAACGATACGCGGTTCGGTCGAATATGCGGCAGCGTCCGGCCTGCACCCGGCGGAACTGCGCAATCAGGTGACGAGTCCGGGCGGCACGACGGCGGCAGCGCTCTATGAGATGGAGAAGGGCGGCTTCCGCACGGTCGTCGCCGAAGGCGTATGGGCGGCGTTTCAGCGCTCGGTGGCCCTCGGTGGAGGGTCTCAGAAGGACGAATGAGGGCCTGGAAGAAATGAACAGGCGAAGGGGGATTTCATTTGTGAAAAAGTGGACATGTGCCAGGCTTTAAGTTACAATGCTGCTATATCCCGTTCAACCACACGCTCAGATATGGATAGCAACATTTAACAATCTGGCACCTAATCAAGGAGGCCCGTAGATGGCGGACATCTCTAAGGATATTTTTGACTCGCTGCTCGATCAGGTTCGTGGGTATTCGCAGACCCTCGAGGCGGTCGAAGTCGGCTATGTCGAGGAAGTGGGCGATGGTATTGCCCGCGTGAGCGGCCTGGACAACGTGCGCTTTAGCGAACTGGTGGAATTCAGCAACGGCTCGGCAGGGGTGGCGTTTAACCTGGAAAAAGACAACGTCGGTGTCATCATCATGGGTGAGTACGATGACATCAATGAGGGCGACGAGGTCCGCAGCCTGGGTCGTATCGCTTCTGTGCCGGTGGGCGAGGGCCTGGTCGGGCGCGTGGTGGATGCGCTGGGTAACCCGGTGGATGGCAAGGGGCCGATCCAGTTCAGCGAGTATTATGCTGTCGAGCGCATTGCGCCGGGCGTGATGGAGCGCAAGAACGTGGATACGCCGGTGCAGACCGGTATTATCGCCATCGATTCGATGATCCCGATTGGCCGTGGCCAGCGCGAGTTGATTATCGGCGACCGCCAGATCGGCAAGACGGCCATTGCGATTGATACGATCATCAATCAAAAAGGCCAGAACATGAAGTGCATTTACGTGGCGATTGGCAAGCGACGCGGTGAGATCGCGCGATCTGGTCGCCACGCTGGAAGACTACGGCGCGATGGATTACACCACCATCGTCGTCGCCTCGGCTTCCGATCCGGCAGCCATGCAGTACATTGCCCCCTATTCCGGCTGCGCTATTGGCGAGTGGTTCATGGAAAACGGCCAGGACGCGCTGGTTGTTTATGATGATCTCTCCAAACATGCCTGGGCCTACCGTCAGGTATCCCTGCTGATGCGCCGTCCGCCAGGACGTGAGGCGTATCCGGGTGACGTTTTTTACCTGCACAGCCGTCTGCTGGAACGCGCGGCGCAGTTGAGCGATGATCGCGGTGGTGGCAGCCTGACGGCGCTGCCGTTTATTGAAACTCTGCTGGGCGATGTGTCGGCCTTCGTGCCGACGAACGTGATTTCGATCACCGACGGCCAGATTTACCTGATTGCTGATCTGTTCTATGCCGGTCAGCGGCCCGCGCTGGACGTGGGCATCAGCGTTAGCCGCGTGGGTGGTGACGCCCAGACGACAGCGATGAAACGTGTGGCCGGGCGTATGAAGCTGGACCTGGCGCAGTTCCGCTCGCTGGCAGCCTTCGCGCAGTTTGGCTCCGACCTGGACAAAGCGACACAGCAGCAGCTTGATCGCGGTCTGCGTCTGACCGAACTGCTCAAGCAGCCGCAGTACAACCCGATGTCGCTGACGGATCAGGTCGCGTTGATTTATGCCGGGACGAGCGGTCTGCTGGATGAGGTCGCGGTGGAGCGTGTGGGCGAATGGAAAGAAGATTTCCTGCGCGCCTATCATACGCAGTTCAGCGAGACCGCCAACCAGATCCAGAACAATCCGAACCAGTGGGGCGACGAAGTGGCCGGGAAGCTGCGCGAGGCTATCGAGACCTTTAACGCAAGCTGGACCGCCTGATGCGCTGGACTAAGGGATAAGGAGGCGCTTCAGTGGCTAGCGCAAGAGAAATTCAGAAACGAATACGCAGTGTGAAGAATATTTCACAGATCACACGTGCGTTGGAGGCGGTCTCGGCTTCTCGTGTGCGCCGTGCGCAGGCCCGTGTGCTGGCGAGCCGTGCTTATGCCGAAAAGGCCTGGGAAATTCTGCTGAATGTCCAGGCAGGCAGCACCGGAACGGTCGCGCACCCGCTGCTCGAAGAACGCGACGAAATCAAGAACATCATGATCGTCCTGATTACCTCAGATCGAGGGCTGAAGGGCGCATTCAACACCAACATCATCCGCGTGGCGAACCGTTTTGCAGAGCGGCTGGACAAGCCGGTTCAGTTTGTGACCATCGGGCGCAAAGGCCGCGATTCAATGATTCGCAGCGGGCGCAATGTGGTGGCAGCCTTCACCGACATGCCCTCTGAACCCTCGGTTGCCGACATCGCCCCGGCCTCACGGCTGGCGATTGATGCCTTTCTGAGCGGCGAAGTGGACGATGTCTTCATCGCCTACACCGACTACATCAATACCTTAACGCAGCGTCCGGTCGGTGCTGGGCTGGCTGCCTCTGATTCCGCACACGATTGAAGATCAGGTGGCAGCGGAGTTTATCAAAGATGTGCCTGCGGTCAGCAGCGGCAGCGCGATCCTACGAATACGAACCGGGGCCGGAGGCGATTCTGGCAGGAAATCGTGCCGCGCTTTACTGAATTGCAGTTGTATCAGGCTTTGCTAGAAAGCCAGGCCAGCGAGTATGCGGCGCAAATGGTGGCGATGCGCAATGCATCGGACAACGCGGCGCAGTTGGTTGAGGGCCTGACGCTTGAATACAACAAGGCCCGTCAGTCGGCCATCACGGCGGAAATTCTGGACATCGTGGGCGGCACCGAGGCGCTGCAATCCGAGATGGACGACGCGGCGCATGAGTTACTTGTAGCAGCACAGCAGGCATAAGCAGGAGATAAAACGGTATGGCTGAAGTTCAGGGGTCGTATTGCCCAGATTCTGGGTAACGTGGTGGATGTGGAATTTCCAGAGGGCGATCTGCCCGATATTTTCGATGCGATTCGTGTCCCGCGCGAAGGCGACGAGGACCTGATTCTGGAAGTCCAGCTTCACATGGGCGACCGCATGGTGCAAGACGGTGGCGATGGATACCACCGATGGCTTCCCGCGCGGTGTGCCTGCCTATGCGACCGGCTGGACCGATCCAGGTGCCGGTGGGGGCAGCAGTCGCTGGGGCGGGTCTTTAACGTGCTGGGCCGCCCGGTCGATAACAAACCGCCCGTGCCGGATGATGCGCCGCATCGGCCCATTCACGCCCGTGCTCCCAGTTTCGAGCAGCAGTCCACGCAGATTGAGGTGTTCGAAAGCGGGATGAAGGTCATTGATCTGGTCGCGCCGATGACCAAAGGCGGTAAGACCGGTATCTTTGGCGGGGCAGGCGTGGGCAAGACGGTCACGATCCAGGAACTGATTAACTCGATTGCGACGCAGCATTCCGGCCTGTCCGTGTTCGCCGGGGTGGGCGAGCGTACGCGCGAAGGGACGCAGCTTTACGGCGAGATGGAAGAAGCGGGTGTGCTGGAAAAACTGGCGATGGTCTTCGGCCAGATGAACGAGCCGCCCGGTGTGCGTCTGCGTGTGGCGCTGTCGGGTCTGGCAATGGCGGAGCAGTTCCGCGATGAAGGCCGCGACGTGCTGATGTTCATCGACAACATCTTCCGTTACTCGCTGGCGGGCGCGGAAGTCTCGGCGCTGCTGGGTCGTATGCCCTCGGCGGTAGGTTATCAGCCGACGCTGGCAGAGGAGATGGGCCAGCTTCAGGAGCGCATCACCTCGACCAAGACCGGTTCGATCACGTCGATGCAGGCGGTCTATGTGCCTGCTGACGACTACTCGGACCCGGCTCCGGTGGCGGTGTTCACGCATCTTGACGGGACGATTGCGCTGGAACGCTCGATTGCGGCGCGTGGTCTGTTCCCGGCGGTGGACCCGCTGGGCAGCACCAGCAAGATCCTCGACCCGCTCATCGTGGGTGAGGAACACTACCGGACCGCCCGTGAAGTTCAGCAGGTGCTCCAGCGTTATAAAGACCTTCAGGACATCATCGCCATTCTGGGCGTGGACGAGCTTTCCGACGACGACAAGCTGCTGGTGGCGCGTGCCCGTAAGATCGAACAGTTCCTGACGCAGCCGATGGTGGTGGCGGAGCAGTTTACCGGGCGTCCGGGCCGCTACGTGCATGTGGGCGATACGGTGCGCGGCTTCCGTATGCTGCTGGATGGCGAAGTCGATCATATCCCGGAGCAGATGTTTTACATGGCCGGTCCGATGGACGAGGTCATTGAGCGCTACGAAGCATCGCAGAATTAGCGAGGTAATCTATGCCTATCCATGTTGAACTGGTCACGCAGGAGCGCAAAGTCTTCGAAGAGCCGGAGGCGGACATCGTCGTGATCCCCGGTTCCGAGGGTGAGATGGGCGTGCTGCCGCATCACGCGCCGGTCCTGACGACGATGGGTTTTGGCGAACTGGTCGTGCGCAAGGGGAACCGCGAGGAACGCTTCGCTATCTATGGCGGCGTGGTCGATATTCGGCCTGATAAAGTCGTCGTGCTGGCGGACCTGGCTGAATCGGCCTTTGCGCTGGACCTGGACCGTATTGAAGCAGCCCGTGACATGGCGCAGCAAATGCTGGAGCAGGGCGTGCCGCCAGAGCAAAACCGCGAGGCGGCGTTGGCGCTGCGGCGGGCTGAACTGGGTCTGCGCATCCAGCGTAAGCTTCAAGGACGCGGCCCGGTCATGCGTATTATCGAGGACGAGGACGAAGACTAGCGTTTCAGGCATCCTGGACGATGATAGTTTCAGCGCCCGGTTTGATGGCAGGCCGGGCGTTGCTTTTCGGCGCTGCATCAAGGATAATCCTGTCATTGCTGCGAGATAGGGTGGCCGACTATGGGCTTGTTTGACAAAAAACTGGGCCTGGACCTGGGGACTGTCAACGTCCTGATCTACGAAAATGAACAGATCGTGCTTCAGGAGCCTGCTCTGGTTGCGCTGACAGTTGAGGACGAGCGCATTGTTGAGATCGGCCAGCCCGCACGCGAGATGCTGGGCCGAGTGGATGAAGAAGACATTCAAGTCGTGCGCCCGCTGCGTGACGGCGTGATCGCGGACTACGAAGTGACCGAGGCCATGCTACGGCACTTTTTCAACAAGGTCGCCGGGCGCATCCGCCTGGTAAAGCCGACGGTGATGGTCTCCGTCCCCTTTGGCGTGACCAGCGTGGAAAAGCGCGCGGTGCATGAAGCGACGGTGGCGGCGGGTGCGCGTGAAGCCTTCCTGATCTGGGAACCGCTGGCGGCGGCCATCGGGGCCGGTCTGCCGGTGGGGACTCCTGCCGGGGATATGGTGATTAACATCGGCGGCGGCATCACCGAAGCGGCGGTGCTGACGATGAACAACATCGTCCGGGCGGAAAGTGGCCGCGTGGGTGGGCTGCGTCAGGACGACGCGATCATCAGCTATGTGCGGCGCAAATATAATCTGAGCATCGGCCAGCCGACTGCCGAATCGGTCAAGATTCAGGTCGGGGCGGCGGTGGCTCCGGCGGAAGAGATGTCGATGGAGATTCAGGGCCGGGATAACGTAAGCGGTCTGCCACGCACGGTGACAATTAGCACGGGCGAAGTGGTCGAAGCACTGGCGGAGCCGCTGGCGGTAATCGCCGGGGTGGTCCGCTCGGTGCTGGGCAACACCCCGCCAGAACTTGCGTCTGACATCATTGACCGGGGTATCGTGCTAACGGGTGGTGGGGCGCTGCTGCGCGGGATCGACCAGTTCCTCACGCGCGAGACGGGGGTGCCGGTCTACCGCAGCGAGAACGCCCTGACGGCGGTGGCGGTCGGCGCAGGCCGCGCGCTTGAGGACCCCGCCATTCTGCGGCGCATTACGCAGACTGCTTAGGCCAGGCTTAATCCAGATAATATGTCATGCGCTGCATGTGGGCGACCGGGTCGATGTACTGGACATGCACGTTCTCCGGCACGTTGAGGCTGATGGGTGCGTAATTGAGGATGGAACGCACACCAACCTGGATCAACTGGTCGGCGACGTTCTGTGCATGAGCCGCCGGGACCGCGATCATAGCGATTTTGATGTTATCTCTGGAGACCGATGTGGCAAGCTGGTCGATGGGCTGCACGGTCAGGTGAGCGATCTCCTGCCCAATTTTCTCCGGGTCGCTGTCGAAGACGGCTACGATCCGAAAGCCTCGGTCAGCGAAGCCTTTATAATGCGCGACCGCGCGGCCCAGGTCGCCTGCGCCTACCAGGGCCACCGACCATTCACGATCTACTTTGAGGACCTGCTTCAATTGTTCGATCAGATAGGCAATCTGATAACCGGTCCCCTGTTTGCCAAAGCCGCCGAAGTGCGACAGGTCTTTGCGAATCTGGGCAGAACTGATACCGAGGCGCTGTCCCAACTCATGCGACGAGGTCACATCACGGCCTTCTTGCTCCAGTCGTGTGAGCGCCCGAAGATAGATCGGCAGACGCCCGATTACAATATCGGGGATGTGAGACGACATCATAGTCGGCGACATGACAGCTAAATCTCCTGTGGCTGGCTTTTTTGCTGGCGACTTTGTGAAATATGATGCATTCAATCTTACCACGCACGCAACTTTGTAGCCACAAACGCTTAGAATCTATGAAACTTCCTGGAGAAAATATACGTAAAGAACTATGGGCTAAAGTTATAATATAGGATAGTAGAATGCGCATTGTGTCAATTGGAACAATCCAGGTTGAAGTCTTATGTCGGTTCGACGATCACTGCTGCTCCTGACGCTCATTACCTTTCTCCTGCCGGTTGCCGTGTATTCGCGGCAGGCGAACCAGGCTGAGACTGCTCAGGAAGCGGAAAGCGCAAATATTCAACTGCACACCGTGACGTTTGGCGATGTGGCAGTTGAGGTGAATGCTATCGGTTCGGTTGAGGCGAGTGAGCAGGTGCAGCTCAGTATGCGTAACCCTGGTCGCATCCAGGACGTCTTCGTCCAAGAGGGCGATTATGTAATGGCTGGGGACGTGCTGGTGCGACAGGCGACCGATACCCAGCAGATTAATTACGAGCAGGTGCAGTTGAATTTGCAGCTTGCCCAGCTTGAACTTGAAGACCTACAGAAGCCGGTAGATGAAGAGGACATTCGTGTAGCCGAGGCCAATGTGCAGAGCGCCTGGGCGGCCTACAACAGCGTCGCCAATGCGGTCTCTGACGAGGACCTGGCTTCAGCTCAACTGCGCATCGATCAGGCTCAGGCGGCTTATGACGAGGCGGTGCGGCAGCGTTCCACCGCACAGGGTGGACAATCGGACGAAGCCTATGCGCTGCTGGATGCGCAGGTCGGGCAGGCCTCCTTCAATCTGGAGATCGCCCGGCAGCAGTACCAGGGCTTGCAGGCAGGCAACCAGGGGCAGCTTGGCGTGGCTTATGCGCGTGCCTTGCAGGCCGAGCGTCAGCTAGATCAGGTGAAGGCCGGGCCGAGCAGCTACCAGATCGAGTTGGCACAGATTGCCGTGGATCAGGCGCAGACGCAGTTGGACAGCGCAGCGCTTGCGCTGAGTCAGGCCGAACTGGTGGCCCCGTATGATGCCATCGTCGGCTCAATCAACGTCGAGGTCGGGTCGCTGGTGACACCGGGTCTGCCGGTGCTGTCGCTGACGGATGTCTCGTCACTGCATGTGGTGGCGGAGGTCGATGAAGTGGATATTCGCCGCATCAGCGAGCACATGCCCAGCGCGCGTCCAGTTGGACGCGCTGCAAGGGCTGCGCCTGCCAGGCGAGATCGACTCGATTGCTGTGCTGGGCACAGACGATGGCGGGATCGTGAGCTATGATGTGCAGGTGAGCCTGGATGACGTAGACCCGCGTATCCGGGATGGCATGACGGCGGAAGCCGCTGTGATCGTGGACCAGCGCCAGAATGTGCTGGTCGTGCCCAACCAGTTTATCCGGCTGGACCGGGATCAGAACCGCGCTTATGTCAATCTGGTCGATGCCGAAGGGCAGTTGAAGGAGATTGAGATCACGCTGGGCTTGCAGGGGCAGGACAGCAGCGAGGTGGTCTCTGGTCTGAATCCGGGCGATGTGATCGCCATTGACCTGTCTGCAGATCGTTTCTCCTTCTTTGGAGGTTAAGATGCGTTTGATACGAAATCTGGCGATTATCGCTGTATTGGCCCTGGGCGCGCTGTTGGCCCTGCGTGGGATGAGCGCGAACGCAGGGGCGGCGGCTCAGGATGCACAGCAGGGCACGATTGTCGAAGATGAAACCGTCGTCAGCGTTGATGACCTCGACGTTACGGTCAACGCGACCGGCAGTATTGAACCGTCGCGCCAGGTCGGCGCTGGCATTTGAACTGGCCGGTCGGGCGGTGGCTGAGGTGCTGGTGAGCGAAGGACAGTGGGTCGAGGCCGGGGACGTACTGGCCCGACTGGATACGGACGATCTGGAAACGGCGCTGCGCAATGCAGAGATCTCCTTGCGAATGCAGCAGGTCTCTTACGAGCAGTTGACCGCGCCCGCGCGCGAGGTCGATGTCGAAGCGGCACAGGCCGCCGTCGATGCGGCGCAGGCATCGGTGAATTCGGCTTTTGATACCGGGCCATCGGCGCAGGATCAGGAGATCGCCCGCTTGCAGGCTGAACTGGCGCGCAACCAACTATGGCAGCAGCAGCTCCAGCGGGACGAGGTGGCGGACCCCTTTGTGCCGGAAGGCGTGCCCTCGCGGCTGGTGCCGAAGCCCTCAGACGAGCAGCTCAGGCAGCTTGAGGCCGGGCTGGCGCAGTCGGATTATCAGGTCCAGATGGCCGACGAAAGTTATCAGGGCGTCCTGGACCGGGGGCCGGATAGCGGCAGCCTGGGTTCGGCCAACGCCTCGCTGGTCAGCGCGCAGGTGCAGCTTGATCGCCTGCTCAACGGCCCGTCAGACTACGACCTGGAGCGTGCGCAGATCAATCTGCGGCAGGCCGAACTATCCCAGAAACTGGCACAGGTCAACCTGGCCCGCGCGACTCTGGTGGCTCCCTTTGCCGGTGTTGTCGGGCAGGTCAATCTGACTCCTGGCGAACTCCCGCCTAACGGCAGCGCCATCCAACTGGTAGACAATACGCAGTATTACGTGATGCTGGCGATAGATGAGACTGAGATCGCATCGGTTCAGGAAGGACAGCCGGTGAGTCTGGCGATTGATGCCCTGCCGGAAGCCACGATTACAGGCCGCGTGACGCGCGTGGCGCAGACTCCGACGCGCTTCGGCCAGGTGGTGGCTTATATGGCGCGGGTGGAGATCGACCCGTCTCTGGAGCCAATTCGTATTGGCATGAACACGACCGCAACCGTCAAGGTCCAGCAGTTGCAGGATGTGCTGGTGCTGCGCAACCGTTTTATTCGTATCGACCGGGCGACGCAGAAAGCTTATGTGACCATTCAGCGCGATGATGGCCGCTTCGAAGAAGTGGAGGTTCAGTTGGGCTTGCGCAACGAAACGCAGAGCCAGATTGTCAGCGGCTTGCAGGCCGGGCAGCGTGTCGTGCTGCTGCCGCGTGGCGAGGCGAATCTCTTCGAGGCAGGCCCACGATGATCGGGCGACTCTTTGGCAAAAACGGCCATCAGACCGCGCAGGTTGACGAAAATGGGCGGCGCGTCGTCATTGATATTCAGGACATCACCAAGGTCTACAAAATGGGTGATATCGAGGTTCATGCGCTGCGCGGTGTGAGCTTGCGGCTGTATGAAGGCGAATTCGTGTCGATCATGGGGCCGTCAGGTTCGGGCAAGAGCACGTTGATGAACATCCTCGGCGCGCTGGACCAACCCACATCAGGCAGTTACTATCTCGACGGCGTAGATGTGGGCAAGCTGAGCGAGCAAGCATTGGCGCAAATCCGCAATAAGAAGATCGGTTTCGTCTTCCAGAGCTTTAACCTGCTCAAACGGACTTCTGCCCTGCGGCAGGTCGAACTGCCGCTCTTGTATGGGGGCGGCTCACGGCGCACCGAACGCGCCAAAGCTGCGCTGGACTCGGTTGGCCTGGGGCGGCGTCTCGATCACATGCCCAGCGAGCTTTCCGGCGGGCAGCAGCAGCGTGTCGCCATCGCGCGAGCGCTGGTTACCGAACCGGCGATGATCCTGGCCGACGAGCCGACCGGCAACCTGGATTCGCGCAGCGGCTCCGAGGTGATGGAGATTTTCCAATCGCTGAACCGTGAGCGCGGGATTACCACCATCTTCGTCACGCACGATCCCTGGATCGCTCGCCACACCAACCGTGTGATTATGCTGCGCGATGGTCAGGTTGTGGCGGACCGCGAAGTCGCCAAGCCGCTGATAGCCGGTGAAGCCAAGCGCCCGACGGATACGCAGGAACTGGAAGGCGTTTTCACGGACGTCTACTACAGCGGTTCGGAAGAAGAATACAACTGAGATGAACCTATCAGAAGCGCTGCGGGTGGCCCTGAACAGCCTGGTCACGAACCGGCTGCGGTCTATTCTGACGACTCTGGGCATTATTATTGGCGTGGGCGCGGTCATCAGCCTGGTCAGCCTGGGGCGCGGCGTCGAAACGTTTATTTCCGCCGAATTCGAGAGCCTGGGATCGAACGTCATTTTCGTCTTTTCCTCCAAGCCCGCCAGCCCGACGCGCACCCGAATCGACCCGATTACTACCCGTGACGCCGAAGCGCTGGCGGAACCGATCAACGCGCCCAACATTCTGCGAGTCGCGCCGCAGTACAGTGTCGGTGCCCAGGTGGTGGCGCAGGGCGAGACGATTAACACTCGTATCAGCGGCGTGACACCTTCCTTCCAGGATGTGCGTGATTGGTATCCTGAGCCGAGCGGGACCTTTATCACCGAGCAGCATCTCCAGGATCGGGCGCGCGTGGCCGTGCTGGGCAAGAGTGTCGTCGAGGATTTGTTTGGCGACCGTGATTATGACGCAGTGGGCGCGAATATCCGTATCAATAAGCTGGCCTTCACCGTCGTCGGCGTGATGACCGAAGGCAGCGATCTCAGCGGCGATAACGACTCGATCTTTATCCCCATGACGACGGCGCAAACCCGCTTGGAAGATGCTCGCGCCCGTGATGGCGGCTATAAAGTCTCGGTGCTGTATATTCAGGCGCGCGATGAAAACTCCATCGACTCGGCGGTTGAGGATATTAACAGCTATCTGAGCAAAGCCCACAACATCAATTTTGACGGCGAACAGGATTTCCAGGTGATTACACAGGCCGGGGTGCTGGATACGATTGGACAGATCACCGGCCTGCTGACGGTCTTCCTGGGCATGATTGCCGGGATTTCACTGCTGGTTGGCGGCATCGGCATTATGAACATCATGCTGGTCTCGGTAACGGAGCGGACGCGCGAGATCGGCCTGCGTAAGGCGGTTGGGGCGCGGGGCCGGGACATCATGACGCAGTTTTTGATCGAGAGCATTGTGCTGGCAATTCTGGGGGGCGCGTTAGGTATTACGCTGGCCTGGATAGCGACCATCATCGGCACAGCAGCGGTGCAGGATCTCACTCTGACGGTGACGCCCGATGCGGTGATCCTGGCGACGGCAGTCAGCGGCTTTATCGGCGTGTTCTTTGGGGCTTATCCCGCCAGCCGCGCCGCGCGGATGCGTCCGATTGATGCGCTGAGGTTTGAATAGACCATGTTCGAGAATGTGCGCATCGCCCTTGTCGGCCTGGCGTCGAATAAGTTGCGCGCGGCCCTGACCATGCTGGGCATTACGATTGGCGTGGCAGCAGTGATCGTGCTCGTCTCGGTGGGGCAGGCGATTGACGGCTTCATTCGCGGTGAATTCGAGGGGATCGGCTCGAACCTGGTTTATGCCTTCGGCGAGCAGGATGGGTTCAACCGGCCTGCACCGATGACTCAGTCCGATGTGGATGCGATTTCTGATCCTTACCGCGTGCCGGAGGCGGTGCTCATCATGCCTGAGCTGCTGCTGCCGGCTCGCTCGGTCATCGTAGAGGGTACGGAAGAAAGTATCCAGGTGGTGGGGATCACGCCCGATTACCCGACTCTGATGGGGCGTGAAGTTGTGGCCGGGCGCTTCTTTGATGAATCCGAGCAGGAAGGCGCGGCACGTGTCGCGGTGATTACCAAGAAGGTGATTGACAGCCTCTTCCCGGATAGCAATCCGCTGGGGCAAACCATGCGCATCGCCAACGTGCGCTTTACAGTTATCGGCGTGCTGAACGAGGAAGGCAGCAATTTCGGCGGCCCGAACAACGATCTGGACGACATCATCGTTGTCCCTATCACCACCGCATTGACACGCTTGAGCGGCGAGCGTGTGATTTCGGGCAACCGGCCTATCTCGATGATTGTGGTGGCCGCGCGCGATAGTTCTTCCGTGGATCTGGCTGCGCAGCAAATTCGTCAGACTCTGCGTGAGGAGCGCGGTATCACTTTCCGCGATGAAGACGACTTCTCAGTGGTGACACAGGGTGAACTGCTGGACAGCTTCAGCGTAGTGACGGCACTGCTGACGCTGTTTCTGGGCGTGATTGCCGGAATCTCGCTGCTGGTGGGCGGTATCGGCATCATGAACATTATGCTGGTCACCGTCACCGAGCGCACCCGCGAGATTGGTCTGCGCAAAGCGGTCGGCGCGCAGCGGCGCGACATCGTGCTTCAGTTTCTGGTTGAGTCGGTCATTCTGGCGCTGTCGGGGGGCGGAATCGGTGTGCTGCTGGCCTGGCTGGCAACGCAGGGTGCGGCGGCAGCCCCCGGTCTTGAAGACCTGCACATTTCGGTTCAGGCCTCAAGTGTGATCCTGGCAACCTTCATTTCGGCGGCGATTGGCGTGTTCTTTGGCCTGTATCCGGCTAATCGTGCGGCGGCGCTGAACCCCATTGATGCACTGCGCTATGAATAGACAGTGTTGTCAGTATGTCGTAAAAATGCTACGCTTAGCGAAATTCAGAGTGTTCTAAATCTTCAAGCTGTCCTGACGGTCGGTCTGGTTGCCGAGATGGCTGTGGAGACGCGAGGATGTTCACATGGCAGATGATAGCTTAGACGCAGGACAGACAGACGATACCAACTTAATTGCGGTGCGCGATAGTATGTTGGATGGCCTGGGCCAACTGTCCGATTATTTTGGCTTCAGCAAGGTCATGGGGCAGCTTTATGCGGCCCTGCTGATGAGTCCTGAGCCGATGAGTCTGGACGATATGATGGATATGCTGAGCATCTCAAAGGCCAGCGTCAGCATGAACATTCGAGTCCTGGAACACATGGGGATGGTGCGTCAGGCCTGGGTACGCGGGCGTGGCGACCGGCGCAAGTATTATGAGGCTGAAACGGACTTCTGGGAGATTATCACCAACATTCTCAGTTCGCGTGAACTGCGCGATGTCGAGCGTGCCCTGGCGGTCATGACGGAAGATGTTGACCGCCTGTCGCGGGCGATGGATGATTTGAACGAGCACGACAAACGGCTGGCGGAGCTTTATCTGGAACGCATTGGGCAGATGCAGGCGCTGTTCCGCTTCGCTCAGTTGATGATCTCAACCATTCTGGCCCAGGTCGGCGAGATGGATTTCGAGGACCTGGCGAATATCGAGATCCACGTCGATTCGGAGCCTGAACCCGGCACTTGAAGCGGTGAGGGCGGCTCTCTATAATACAGGCTGTCCGGGGGAGTGGCGGAACTGGCAGACGCGCATGACTTAGGATCATGTCTCTTACGAGGTGAGGGTTCGAGTCCCTCCTTCCCCACATTGAATTCTCTCATTTCAACTACCACAATTTGCCTGTCTAATCCCCAGCTTTTTCGAGTAATTCTAATGGCTGATGTGGGGCACAATACCCCACACAAGTCAGGATTGCAGCAGCTTATTCAGCCGTGATAATGGCTTGTTCAGAAGGTTTCCTTGATCGTCCCGGCTAAAGCTGTAGCTGCCATTGCTTGCAGGTGATTCAACCCAGAACCAGCCGTTGTCGTCGGCAGAAGCACCGTATCCGTATCGTAGTAGATAGCGACAGGCGTTGACCCGACCATCATCCATGACGGACGCCGGGGTATGTTTCTCAGTGTCTTGTGCACACCGTCAGCAGCCCGAACACAATCATTGCACCGATCTTCTTGAACATTGCTTGCCTCCTCAGGCAAAAGTCGCTTACACTGAAAGAGAGGTTTTCAATGTCAAATGCACTGCGGATTCCTGTTCCACGAAACCGATCACATTGTCTGAAAAGATTATGGAAATCTCGGTGACGATATGCAGATTTGGTGCAATATTCAGGAATCTTCTCACTGAAAGCGTATCGTCAGCTTTGAGTCCAACGTTGACCTTATGTCCCCTTTCGCGTACAATCCCGCGCAGGCAGCTTGAGGTAATGACTCAGAAACAAGTCGGCGCAGGCGAGGAGTCTGGGAGGCGGCCAAGATGGAGATGGACCAGCGGGTTCGAGTCCCTCTTTCCCCAAAACACAACAGATTGAAGGCGCTGCGCTGCGCCTTCTGTCTTTTGATCTTCTAACAAAGATCATATAGCAAGCGGCGCAGAACGAATGTTATAATTCGACAATTAAGCAAGGAACACAGCGTTGAACATTCAAACAGAACGACTTGAAGATCATACCGCGCGTTTCACGGTCGAGGTAGAAGCCGAGCGCCTGGAAGAGGCGAAGCACGCGGCAGCTAAGAAACTGGCGGGCCGGGTGTCGGTGCCTGGATTCCGCAAGGGCAAAGCGCCCTACAAAGTGGTGCTGAATTACGTGGGCGAAGGCGCAATTCTCGAAGACGCGCTGGAGGTCCTGGGCAACGAAGTCTATAAGGATGCGCTCGATGAATCCAACGTAGACCCCTATGGGCCTGGGGCGCTGGAAGACTTCGACCTGGAGCCGCAGCCAACCTTTAAGTTCATTGTGCCGCTTCAGCCGACCGTTGACCTGGGCGACTACCGCGCCATCCGCAAGGATTACGAAGCGCCCACGATTGAAGACGAGGACGTAGACAAGACCCTGCGCGAACTGCAAGAGCGCGAGGCGGTCGTCGAGGAAAGCAGCAAGCCGGTGGCGGCTGGCAATCGGGTGACGGTCAAAATTCGCGGCGAGTACCTGGATCAAGACGAACAGCCTGAAGCCTCGGAAGCGGAAGCCTCTGAAACAGAAGAAGATTCCGAAACAGAAAGCGAAGACAGCGAAGATGAGGAAGCAACCGCCGAGGTCGAAGCCGAAGACGTCAATCCAGTGTTCATCGACCAGGATGATCTCACCTTCAGCCTGACGGAAGACCGTGAACCCGCACCAGGTTTCACCGAAGCGCTGGCCGGGGCCACTGTCGGTGAGGAACGTATCTTTGAGATCACGTACCCGGACGACGAAGAAGAATTTCAGCACCTGGCCCGGCGGCACGTGCGCTTTGACGTGGTCATCAATAAGATCGAAAATGTGACCCTGCCGGAATTGAACGACGAGTTCGCGGCCCGTATTTCGAAGCCGGATGAGGACAGCGAAGAAGAAGCCAAGACCCTGCTGGAACTGCGGATGAGCATCCGTGAAGACCTGCAAAAATCAGCAGAAGACCAGGCCAACGACCAGTACGTCGATGCGGTGCTGGATGAGATTGTCGAGCAGGCCAGCTTTGCCTACCCGGAAGCACTGGTATCCGATCAGATTCATCACATGCTGCACATGCTCGACGATGATTTGCGGCAGCGCGGCATGAATCTGGAGGTCTACCAGAAGGTGACGGGGAAGTCCCACGAAGACTTGCACGACGATTATCATGACGATGCCGTCCGCATCATTAAGCGGTCGCTGGCGGTCCAGGAATTGACCGAGGCCGAAAAGGTCGAAGTGACCGAAGCTGATCTGGACGCTGAGATCGACCGCGTGGTCGCGCAGTTTGGCGAACAAGCCGCCGCCTTCCGGTCGATTTACAACAACGACAACATGCGCGCGAATCTGCGTCAGGAACTGTTGAACCGAAAACTGCGGGAGCGTGTGGCGCAGATTGCGAAAGGCGAGAATCCGGCAGTGGCTGTGGCGGAAGCACCGGTAGAAGAAGCACCTGAAGCTGAAGAAGTGGAAGCAGCGGACGACGAATCAGACGAAGGAGATTCTGAATAATTATGGATATCCAGAACGTGATCCCGATGGTGGTTGAGCAGGGCAGCCGGGGCGAACGGGCCTACGACATTTATTCGCTGCTGTTGAAAGAGCGGATCGTCCTGCTGGGGACGCCCATTAACGATCAGGTGGCGAACCTGATTGTGGCCCAGCTTCTGTACCTCAACGGCCAGGACCCGGAGCGACAGATCAACATGTACATCAATTCGCCAGGCGGGGTCGTGTATGCCGGGATGGCGATGTACGACGCCATGCAGCAAATTTCTGCGCCGGTCAGCACGGTGGCGCTGGGCTTGACCGCCAGCTTCGGGACGGTGCTGCTGACGGCGGGACAAAATGGTCTGCGTTATGCGCTGCCCAATGCTACGATTCACATGCACCAGCCGTTAGGCGGGTCGCAGGGGCAGGCCTCGGACATCGTGATCCAGGCGAACGAGATCATGCGCTTGAAAGAGCGTCTGATCGAGATTTTCGTTCACCATACGGGTCAGGAACGGGATGTGATTGAGCGCGATCAGGACCGAGACATATTCTTTAGCGCGACACAGGCGGCAGAATATGGTTTAATAGATACAGTACTGGAGGCACAGAAAGCGGGGGTAAATAACCGGTGACTCACGAATACCCTGGTGAACAGCGCTGCTCGTTCTGCCGTCGCAGCCATGAGGAAGTGGATCGTCTGATCGCTGGCCCGGATGGCGTGTTTATCTGTAACTATTGTGTGGACCTGTGCCAGCACATTTTGATTGAAGACGGTGCAGCCAGCGAGACGCTGACCTCCGAGTTCCATCTTGAGGAGCTTATTTCACCACGTGAGATTACGGCCCGTCTGGATGAATATGTCGTAGGCCAGATGCACGCCAAGCGTGTGCTGAGTGTGGCGGTGTACAACCATTATAAGCGCATCCAGGCCGACGCGAAGAACGGCGAAGTGGAGCTTGAGAAGAGCAATATTCTCATGGTCGGGCCGACTGGCAGCGGCAAGACGCTGCTGGCGCAGACCCTGGCGCGCATTCTGGATGTGCCGTTTTGCATCGCCGATGCGACGGCGCTGACCGAAGCGGGCTATGTCGGCGAGGATGTCGAGAATATCCTGCTGCGGCTGATCCAGGCGGCGGATGGTGACATCACGCGGGCCGAGCGCGGCATCATCTACATCGACGAAATCGACAAGATCGCGCGTAAGTCGAACGATAACCCCTCGATTACCCGTGATGTATCGGGCGAGGGTGTGCAGCAGGCGCTGCTGAAGATTGTCGAAGGGACGATTGCCAACGTGCCGCCGCAGGGTGGGCGCAAACATCCGCACCAGGAATTCCTGCAAATCGACACGACGAACATCCTGTTCATCTGCGGTGGAATGTTTGACGGCCTCGAAGATGTGGTTGGGTCACGGCTGGGGCGACGTGGTAAGATCGGTTTCCAGACTCTGAACGATCACCCGGAAGTGGCACAGTCAGACGCGAATTTACTGCGTTTTGTCAGCCCGGAAGACCTGATGTCTTTTGGCCTGATCCCCGAATTTGTCGGACGGCTGCCGGTTGTGGTGGGTGTGGACCCGCTGGATATTGAAGCCTTGATGAAGATCCTGGTCGAGCCGAAGAACGCGCTGACCAAGCAGTACATTCATCTGCTGGCGCTGGACAACGTCGAGCTGGTTTTCGGCGAGTCCTCGCTGGAAGTCGCCGCCGAGATGGCGATGGCGCGGGGCACGGGCGCGCGTGGTTTGCGCTCGATTATCGAAAAGGCCCTGCTGGATGTGATGTTCGAGACTCCGGGCAGCACCGAGATTCGCAAGGTCGTCGTCACCGGCGAGGTCATGCGCGGCGAAGCAAAGCCCTTGATCTATGGCGATGGCGATAAACGTTTCGAATGGCAGTCGGATGGTAAATTGACGCCAGCCGCATAATCTACAGTTCATCTATTCCGAACGCTCCGGCCATCAGACCGGGGCGTTTTTGTTTTGGGCGCTAGACCATTTGCGGCAGCAGACAGACCTCGCTGGCGGAATTCGGCCTGTTCTTTGAAGGCGAGGGCATCCAGCCGCGATGCGCCTTCGGACGACGATCCCCAGTTGCTGGGGATGACCCAGCGCGGGCGCATCTGCTGCACCAGCGAGACCGCTTCCTGGACGTCCATCGTGCCGTTGCCGTCGATAGGCAGAATAGCGATGTCCGGGTGCATATCCGCCATCTCAGGGATCAACTGCGTATCGCCCGCATAATAGATGTCGTAGAGATTAGCCGAGATGACGAAGCCCAGCCCGCCATCCTCTGCCGGATGCCGCCAGTGGTTGGGTGAGTAGGCCGGTACTGCTTTGACGGCGACTCGGTCTATCGCCATCGTCTGCCAGGGCCGGATCACTGTGCAGTCACCGATTTCAGCAGCGACCTTTTCGTTACCAATGACCAGCGTGTGCGGGCCGCGCAGTTTCTCAACGTCGGCCAGCGAGCAGTGATCATAATGATCGTGGCCGATAAGTATGACATCGGCGTGAAAAGTGTTGCGGGCGACCCGCCAGGGGTTGATGTAAATGAGGGGTGAGGTCTGGATAATAAAACTGCCGTGACCTAACCATTGGATTTGGTCGATCATAGGCCCCAAGTGAACTGCGTGACCAGATGCCGAATGACTCTACCGCAAGGCGGTCGATTGCTCAAGGTTGATCTTGTGCTTGTCTCCTGTTTAGCGCCTACTGTATAATAACTAAAGAAGCGATATGGGGTAGGAAGGCAGCTATGAGCGATCAACCAGCGCAGCGCCCGCAGATTAAGAGCCTCAGCAGCCAGCGTCAGACCATCCAGGCTGGCTCGGAGAACGAGAACGTTTGGGACCCGCCACCACTGAGCAGCGTCGATGACACCGGCCTCAATCTGCTTTCGATTGCGGACCTCGTGCTCAAGGTGCTGTATTACGGTGGTGTGATGACCGGCCTGGAAATTGGAGCTACAGTGAAGCTGCCGTTTCAGGGGGTGCTTGATCCGGTTGTCGAGTTTTTGAAGCGCGAGAAATATGTCGAAGTGCGCGGCTCAACCGGGTTCAGCGAGTTCAGGGTTCCGTTACATCATCACCGAGAAAGGCTCGGATAAAGCCCGCGAGGCAATGGAACGCACGCAATATGCGGGTCCTGCCCCAGTGCCGCTCAATCGCTACATCGACTCGATTCGCTTGCAAAACCGTAAGAAGCTGATCGTACATCAGGCAGACCTGCGGGCCATCATGACCAATCTGGTCGTCAGCGATGAGATGCTCAGCCGCATTGGCCCGGCGGTCAATTCTGGCCGCTCGATCTTCCTCTACGGCCCGCCCGGTAACGGAAAGACCACGATGTCGGAGAAGATTGGCCGCATGATTCTGGGTGATGACATCTGGATTCCCTATGCGGTCGATGTTGACGGCCAGATCATGCAGATTTTCGACCCGGTCAACCACGAGTTTTCTGACGATCCCTCGCTGCATCATAAGGCCCTGACCGGCATCGTCTCGGATCCGCGCTGGATCAAGATCAAGCGCCCGATGATTATGGTCGGTGGCGAGCTGACTATGGCCGGGCTGGACCTGGTGTACAACGACATCAATAAGTTCTATGAAGCGCCCTTCCAGGTCAAAGCCAATGGCGGTATGTTCCTGATTGATGACTTTGGCCGTCAACAGGTGCAGCCGAAGGATCTCCTCAACCGCTGGATCGTGCCCCTGGAGAAGGGGGTCGATTTCCTGACTCTGAACAACGGGCGCAAGATCGAGGTGCCGTTCTTCGTGTTGATCGTATTCTCGACGAATCTGGATCCGAAAGATCTGGTGGACGAAGCTTTCTTGCGCCGTATCCGCTATAAGATCGAGGTTGGCAACCCGGATCACGAGCAGTTCCGCGAGTTGTTCGAGTTGATGTGCCGCCTGCTGAAGGTTCCGTATGAAGAAGAGGGGCTGAAGTATCTGTTGAGGGAGTGGTATCTCAAACAGGACCGGGATCTGCGCTTTGTGCATCCGCGCGACATTCTGTCTCAGTTGATTGATATTGCGACCTATCTCAACAGGCCGCCGGCGCTGACAAAGGACTTGATCGACAGGGCCTGCCAATCCTACTTTGTGGAATTGTAATTCCGGCGGTGCCAGGCAGATGACGACAGGTTCTTCGGTAGCTCGTGAAACCGTATTCGTTTTGAATGACGGGATTTTTGTCGTGCAGCGTGCCGAAGATCAGGTTCAGGAACTGCTCAGCGGTCAATATCGGAATTACAGGACAGCGGATTATGGTGAAGCCATCAGCGATTACGAATTGAATCAACTACAAGCGGCAGGGCGTGTCGAACGCTATACCGGGCGTCAGGTCTGGCTGGGAAGTTTGCCCCGCCAGATGCCCGGCAGCTACGGCGGCTCGATGCGGCACCGCGCGTTCTACCTCAATACCACGCTGCCCAGGACACGGCTGGAAGACGTCGTGGCGCGCCTGAAGCTGCTGGACCCTGGTAATGACTTCATGGTGCGTGTGCGCGGCGATATGGTGGCTGTGCTGGGCAGAAATGGCACCGCCTTTCGCCAGTTGAAGGATGCTGAACTCACGCAGAAGTACCTCAAGGTGAAGCTGCCGGTACTGTTCCGTCATACGGCGATTGCCTTTGTCGAAACCTCGGATCGAGAGGTTGTCTACGACGATCCGATTGAGAAGGTGCATGTCCACGATCTGGATGTGGATGCCAGTGTGACACGAGGCAAGCGCGTGCTGGTGATGATGAGTGACGCGGCAGAAGCTCAGGCCCTGCATGATCTGCTCTGCGAACTGGACATGGACGTCACGCTGGCGCAGGATGGTGTGGAAGGGCTGCACCTGCTGGAAGACCACAAGCCGGATCTACTGTTGATGGATGTGCAGCTTCCCGATATGCACGCCTGGGAAGTCCTGGCGAAGCTCAAAGAGATCGGGTCATTTCAAGATTTACTTAAAATCGTGCTGGCCGATCATCGCTCGAAATCGGACGATCAGGCTTTTGCCCTGACGGTCGGGAGGGTTGATCTTTACCTTGCCCGCCCGATCAGCGAGGCGCAGCTCCGCCGGAACATCTGGCTCACGCTCAAGAACGCTGTGGAATAGTTAACTCCCTATGTCCTGGAACGATAAAGACCAGATTCCCTGGTCGAATCAACTGCGGCGCAGGCGCAGCGACCTGCCAGAATTGATGGCACCGCCCGCTGTAGTCAAGCAGGCCCGGCGCGATTACATCCGTGCCCTGACCTGGATGCAGGAAAATCGCCTGACTCACTGGCTGCATCAGGCCAAAGCGGCCCCGAAATACCTGAGTCACCAGCAGTTAAAACACTGCTATATGGTGCTGCGCAGCGAGCAGCTTGCGAACGCGCCCTGCTGTGTGGACGTGCTGCGCGCCGATCATCAGGTGGGGATACGCCATTTTTCGGAGGACGGTGGGCGCTGTCTGGTAATTGACCAGCAGAGTCACCGCCGCATGGCAACTTATGATTATCACAGCCAGACCCGCCTGCACACGCAGGACCTGGGAGCCTGCACCCTGGTGTACCAGATGCGCTATGACCTGGCCGATCAGCGCTGGAAGATTGCGACCTTTATCCAGCAGATGCCCGCAGGCTGGGATAATCCGGCCCTGAGCAGTCTGCTCGAATGGATGCCCGATACGCCTCGCCGTATGGGACGCGATAATTGAATCCAACAAACCAGAATCATGCTACAGTGTTCGTCACCGGCGGGACAGGTTTCCTGGGCCACCATCTGGTGCCGGCGCTGCACCGGGCCGGATACCAACTACGGGTGCTGACGCGCAATCCGCAGCCCTGGCTGTATACTTATCCGGGTGTGGAGATCGTCCAGGGCGACCTGACCGATGTGACCTCCTATCTCGAAGCGCTGCGCGGCTGCCGCTACGTTGTTCATGCGGGGGGCAAGTTTCGCATGTGGGGCGATGAACGCAGCTTCCTGGATAACAATGTGCTGGGGACGGCGCTGCTGCTGAGCGCGCTGCGCGATGTGCCAGTGGAGCGCTTTGTCTACATTTCGACGATTGCGGTCCTGGGCAAACCGGACCCGGAACACGTGGTTGATGAATCCTATCCGCCGCACCCGATGGACCCTTACCAGCGCAGTAAACTGATTGCCGAGACGATGATCCTGCGCTGTCACCACGACGATGGCCTGCCGGTGATTGTGCTGCGGCCAGGGGCCTATTACGGCCCACTGGGGCAGTACGCCTTCAACCGTGTGTTCTTCAAGGATCCGATGCGCGGCCTGATTATGCAGGTGGACGGCGGCAGGCACATCATTTTTCCGGCCTACATTGAAGACGTAGCCCACAGCGTAATTCTGGCGCTGGAACGGGCACGAATTGGGGAGATTTATAATATCTGCGGCGACTGGATTTCGCACCGGCGCGCCTTCAACATCATCTGCAAGGAGGCGGGTATTCCCTGGCCGCGTGTGCCCATGCCGGGCTGGCTGGATCTGCCGATTGCACAGGTACTGGAGGACGTTTCGAACACCTTCGGCTTTGAACCTTTCTGGCCGTTGAACATGCTGCGTTCCTATGTGCATAATAACTGGCGCGTGTCACACGAGAAGGCGGCCAGCGAGCTGGGCTTTACGCCGACCGATTTCCGTGTCGGCGCGCGTCACACGATCAAATGGTATCGGGCGGGCTGTCCGCCGGGTTGGGCGAGGCTGCGCTGTGATTGACGAAGCGAAGATATTTGTAGCCAGCGGTGCTGGTGGCGATGGACTGATCCATTTCCGGCGCGAGAAGTACGTGCCGCACGGCGGGCCTGCTGGGGGGGATGGCGGGGACGGCGGGGACGTCGTGCTGGTGGTCAATCCGAGGCTCAGCACGCTGATTCATTTCCAGCATCATGCACACTTCAAGGCGGACTCCGGTACGCGCGGTGGACCGAACAAGATGACCGGCGCAACCGCTTCTGACCTGGAGCTTGAGGTGCCGCCGGGTACGGTGGTCCGTGATGCGGATACCGGGGCGCTGTTGGGCGATCTGCTGCGGCCTGGCGACCGGCTGGTGGTGGCGAGACACGGGCGTGGCGGGCGTGGCAACGTGCATTTCAAGAGTGCGCGGCATCAGGCTCCACGCGTGGCTGAGAAGGGCGAACCCGGTGAGGAACGCTGGATTACGCTCGAACTCAAGCTGGTGGCGGATGTGGGCTTCGTCGGCGTGCCCAACGCGGGCAAATCGACGCTGCTCTCGGTCGTCAGCAATGCCCGGCCCAAAATCGCGGATTATCCCTTTACGACACTGGAGCCGAACCTGGGCGTGGTGCGCTACGATGACCGGGATCTGGTCGTCGCCGATATTCCGGGCCTGATCGAAGGGGCGCACATGGGCGTCGGCCTGGGGCACATGTTCCTGCGGCATGTGCAGCGCACGCGCATTCTGGTGCATTTGATCGACGGTGCGAGCACGGCTCCGCTGGCGGATTTCAACCAGATCAATCAGGAACTGGCGCTCTACGACGAGAATCTGGCCGAGAAGCCGCAGATCGTTGTCTTTACCAAGATGGATCTGCCGGAGGCACAGGCGCACTGGCCGGAGGTGCAGGCGGAACTCCAGCAGCGTGGTGTCTCGCCGATTGCGATTTCGGCGGCCAGGCGCGAAAACGTGCAGACGCTGGTGCAGATGCTCTTCAGCCTGCTCGACAGCCTGCCGGAGCCGGTCAGCCCGCTGGTTGAGGAGACACCGGT
This sequence comes from uncultured Chloroflexia bacterium, assembly GCA_963772595.1. Taxonomy (GTDB): domain Bacteria; phylum Chloroflexota; class Anaerolineae; order Aggregatilineales; family Phototrophicaceae; genus CAVYXZ01. Next base: position 265,566 of record CAVYXZ010000013.1, read on the forward strand.
CTACGAACTGCCGGAAGAACAGATTGGCTTCGAGATTCACCGGGCAGACGATGGCAGCTTCCATGTCACCGGCAAGCGAATTGAGCGCGCGGCGGCTATGACCTACTGGGATTACGACGAGGCAGTCGCCCGTTTCCAGACGATTCTGCAAACACTGGGCGTGACCGAAGCACTGGAATCGGCGGGCGTTGCCGTCGGCGATACAGTTTTTATTGGCGATTTTGAGCTGGAGTGGACGGAGTAATCCGGTGCGAATCGGGCTGCTCGGCGGCACCTTCGACCCGCCCCATATCGGGCATCTGATTATGGGCGAACGGGCCTTCGAGACATTGGACCTCGACCGCGTATTGTATGTTCTGGCGGCGGACCCGCCGCACAAGCAGGGCATGGTGCGTAATTCGGTCGAGGACCGGTTGGCGATGCTCACGCGGGCGCTGGCAGGAAACGCTCGCTTCGCCATGTCACGCGTCGATATTGACCGGCCCGGCCCGCATTATTCGGCGGATACCGTCGCCCTGCTGCAAAAAGAGTACCCGGATGGCGATTTCTACTTTATCATGGGCGGCGACTCGCTGCGCGATCTGCCGCGCTGGCACCAACCGGAACGATTAATCGCGCAGTGCCGTCTGGCAGTGTATCCGCGTGCCGGGCTGGATGCGCCCCCCACCCTACACGGTGACAAACTGCCGGGATTGGCGGAACGGGTCGTGATGTTGGATGCGCCGGTAATTGATGTGTCGTCCACGGACATTGTGGAACGGTTGGCCGGTGGACGCAGTGTGCGCTATGTCGTGCCGGATGCGGTCCTGGCCTACATTCAGGAAGCGCAGTTGTACCGAGGGAATCCATGAAACGCCTGTTAATTGTCGCAGCCCTGCTGCTGATGGCGGTGCAGAATCAGCCTGTACCCGTCCCGACTTTAGTGCCGCCCACGCTGGTCCCGACGCCCGATCAGGGGATCAACGATGTGCGTATCACCGAATTGGCAGTCGCCCGTATTCAGCGTGACGGCAAGCTGCGGGTCGGGATTCTGTACAACGCACCGCCCTTTGGCCTGTTGAACGTGCGCGGATTGGTGGCGGGCTTCGATGCGGATCTGGCGCGCAGTATGGCCGATGCCTGGGGCGTAGACATCCAGTTCACTCAGGTCACACGGCAGACGGCCTTTGCAGCCCTGCGCGAGGGGCAGGTCGATATGCTGGCGGCGGCCCTGGTTCACCGGCGTGATTCGGACAGTCTGGTTGAGTTCAGCCACACGTACTATCAGGGCAGTCAGGCGGTCATGCTGCGCAATGACGATCCGGCGACGGCTCCGGCAGGATTGGCCGAACGCAGGCTGGGCTTCGTCATGGGGACGGCATCCGAGGCCGCGATTGCCAACTGGCAGGCGCGCAGCGGGATTCACGTGACGACACAGCCCTATTTGACGCTGGATCAAGGGTTGACCGCGCTGGCTGGCGGCGAAGTTGATGGACTGGTGGGCAGTCGTTTCGAGTTGAACCGCCTGCTCCAGCCGGGCACGCTGCGCCTGCTTGACGAAGGACTCGCAGCCCAGCCATATGCCATCGCGCTGCGCCGTCAGGATGTGAACTTCCGTGATCTGGTGGATCGCACGTTGCAATATCTGGCGAGCAATGGCCGCCTGAGCGAGATTTACGATTCCAACTTGCCAGGGCTGGCCTATCCTCCCGGTCTGATTCAGATCTGGGATGACCTGGGTGACGACGCGCCTAAGCCCGATCAATACGGCACCGAGATCGCGTATCCGACCTTCAACGTCGTGCCCCGGCTGCAAGGTGGGCAGGCACTGCGGGTGGCCGGGCTGCGTGATGTACCGGCTGATGCACCGGAGAGCGAGCGGCGTCTGAATGATCTCAACCGCGCGATGATCGAGCAGATGACGGGCCGCTGGGGTGTTCAGGTGACCTATATCCCCAACAGTGCCGAAAATGCACTGGATCTGCTGGCGAACGGCGAGGCAGACCTGGCCGTCGGCGTGAGTCCGCAGTGGGCCTGGACTGACCGGGTCGATTTCACCGCGTCTTATCTGCTGCATGGCGACCGGATGTTGGTCAAGAAGAACAGCGATATTGAGAGCTTCAACGAACTGCGCGGCGGGCGCTGGGTCGGCGTTTTTGCCAGCGAACCCGGCAGCGCCGATCAGGTCAACGACCTGGCGGACAGCATCAACACAGCGGTCAATATCTATACCATGATCCGCGAGCAGGACGTGCCCTTCTACATTCTGGAAGACAACAATGCCGACGTGGCCTTCGGCGACAGCCTCAAGCTGATCCCACAGGTCCAGAACCGCCCCGATGATTTCCGGTTGGCTGCGCGCTGCGCGGGCTGTGATCCCTGGTACACGCGCGAGTATGTGGCGATGGCCGTGCCGCGCAATGACATCGACTTCCGCCTGCTGGTCGAGTACACGATTCAGGAAATGGCGCAGGACGGCACGCTGAACACGCTCTTACAGCCAGTTATGATGCCGGATGAGTTCATCAAGGTCGATCTCTGGCCGGGGCTGCCGCAGTACCTGGGCTACACCCTACGTTAGCTCCGGTTCCGGCTTCACTGCGCGCATATGCTGGCGTGCCTGTCCCAGAGTCGCCACCACAACCCCGAAGAGTACCACCACGCTGCCGCGCATCTGCCAGTTTGTCGGGACCTCAGCAAATAAGAGATACGCCAGGACCGCGCTGAAGACCGGCTCCATCTGCGTTGAGATGCCGACGTAGGTGGCGGTCAACTGCTTAAGGGCGTAGTTAAATGACGAGTGACCGATCAACTGTGGAATGAGCGCAATCGCCAGCAGCCAGAGGTAGGCTTCAGGTGCATAGCCACTGACCTGAACGCGCGTCATCAGGACGATCAGTGAGGTGAGCAGGGCGGCGATGCCGTAGACAACCCAGACATAAGGGGCCAGCGGCAGGGTAGGCCGGAGCTTGCGCCCGATGACCAGGTAGACGGCCACTGCCATCGCTCCGCCGAGCGCCATCAGGCTGCCGGTGACAGGTTGACGGCCCAGGTTCAACGCGCCCTCCGGGATATTGATAACCACGCTGCCCAGGATCGTCAGCACCAGGCCAAGTATCACCAGACGCGCCAGACGCGATTTCAGAAAGAAGAATTCCAGCAGCGCGCTCCACAGCGGTGAGGTGTTGACCAGGACGACGCTGGCGAGGACGCTAGTGTATTCCAGTGACGAGATCCACAGCATGAAATGCACGGCCAGAAAGATGCCGGAGACGCTCAGCAGCAGCCAGTCGCGGCGGGTCAGGGCGCGCAGATTCGAGCGATAGCGGCGCAGCACGACCGGACTGAGCACGATGGTGGCGATGGTGAGGCGCGCTGCCGCGATCAGCACCGATGGCACCGCTGCCGCCTGAGCCAGCCGGATCAGGATAGCGGCGGTGGACACGGCAAGAATGCCGGTCAAAAGAACGCCATAGGTCTGCCAGTGCTTTGTTTCTGCGGTCATTATTGCTCCTACCACAATCGCGCCATCATAACATCGGCCAGATGGCGGGTCAATGAGCTGGTCTTATGGGTCATCGACCAGTGACCGGGTTTGTGTTAAACTAAATATTGGTCGTTTTTATTTAATCAGGAGGACGCTGTTATGGCCTTTGAGTTACCCCCACTGGGTTACGCTTTCGACGCGCTCGAACCCCATATTGACGCGAGAACAATGGAAATTCATCACGACAAACACCACAACGGTTACACGAATAACCTGAATGGTGCGCTGGAGGGTCATTCGGACCTTCAATCCAAGTCGATTGAACAGTTGTTGGGGTCGCTGGAGAGCATTCCGGCGGACATTCGCACGACCGTGCGCAATAACGGCGGTGGCTATGCGAATCACAGCCTGTTCTGGACGGTGATCGCGCCGGGTGGTGGTGCTGCCAGCAGCGAACTGACCAGCGCCATCAACTCCGCCTTCGGCTCATTGGACTCCATGAAAGAGCAGTTCACCAAAGCCGCAGCCACTCGTTTCGGCTCCGGTTGGGCCTGGCTGGTCGTTGAGGACGACGGCAGCCTCAGCATTACCTCCACGCCGAACCAGGACACACCGCTGATGGAAGGCAAGACGCCGATCCTGGGCATTGATGTTTGGGAACACGCCTACTACCTCAATTACCAGAATCGCCGCGCGGACTACATCAAGGCCTTCTGGAACGTGGTCAACTGGACTGAGGTCTCCAAGCGCTTCGCCGCCGCGACCGGCTGATCTTGAACGTTTGATATTTCACATACAGCACGAAAGGCGTTACAATCGTAGCGCCTTTTTTTATGCTTGGCGTCGGTTCAGGAGTGTGTTTAATGAGTGAATACCGTATTGAAAAAGACTCGCTCGGCGAGGTGAAAGTCCCTGCCGAGGCTTACTACGCCGCGCAAACTCAGCGCGCGGTCGAAAATTTCCCTATTACGGGTATGAAGCCATATCCGGCGTTTATCTGGAGCATGGCGATGATTAAGCGCTGTGCTGCCGAGGTACATAAGGATCTGGGCTTGCTGGATGCGTCCCTGGCCGATGCCATTATTCAGGCCGGCGAAGAGGTCATCGCGGGCAAGTTGAACGACCAGTTTGTGGTGGATCCCTTCCAGGCAGGCGCAGGTACCAGCCACAATATGAACGTTAACGAGGTCATCGCCAATAGGGCCAACGAGATCCTGGGTTATGCGCTGGATGCTAGCGGTAAGCCGGTGCATCCGAACGATCATGTCAATATGGCGCAGAGCACCAACGACACGATCCCGACCGCGATTCGTCTGGGCGTGTTGTGGCGGCTGGACGAACTGCTGGCGACTTTGCAGGGCTGCGCCGATGCTTTTAAGGCTAAAGCGGCGGAGGCGGATGGCGTCGTGAAGAGCGGGCGGACGCACTTGCAGGATGCGGTGCCGGTGCGCTTGGGGCAGGAATTGGGCGCTTATGGCAAGGCCATCGAGCGCGACATCGAAAAGCTGAAACTGGCGGCGGAAGGGCTGCGTCGTCTGGGAATCGGCGGTACGGCGACTGGCACGGGCCTGAACGCCCACCCGGAATATCATCACCGGATGATTAAGAAGCTGTCAGAACACTCTGGGTTGACGCTCTACGAATCGGATAATCTGTTTGAATCGATGCAGTCGATGCAGGATGCGACCTTCTTCTCCAGCGCGATGCGCACGACAGCGCAGGATCTGATACGCATTGCCAATGACGTTCGCCTGCTATCGAGCGGTCCGACGACCGGTCTGGCGGAGATCACCTGTCCGACGGTCCAGCCAGGGTCTTCGATTATGCCGGGCAAGGTCAACCCGGTGATGGCCGAGATGCTGAATATGTCGATGTTCCACGTGATGGGCAACGACCTGACGGTCATGATGGCCGCTCAAGCAGGGCAGTTGGAACTGAACGTGATGATGCCGATTATCTCGCATAATCTTAACGAGATGATGCAGGTGACCATCGGGGCGGTCAAAGCCTTTACAGATAAGTGCGTGCTGGGTTTGATTATCAATCAGGACCGGGCCGAAGCCTGGCTGGCACGCAATCCGATCCTGGTGACGGCTTTGAATCCGCTCATCGGCTACATCAAGGGCGCAGAGGTCGCAAAGAAAGCGCTGGCGGAAAACCGGAGCATTCGGGAAATCGTGGTCGAATTGGGCTACCTGAGCGAGGAAGAAGCGGCGCGTGCGCTGGACGCACGGAAGATGACCGAAGGTGGAATCGCCAGCAGTTAGCTGCACGGCGCGCCATTGTTCCTGTATGGTAAGTTCGGGTATACTCTGGTATGTAGGGCAGTTTTCGTGCCGGAGGACCGGCAGCTCATTTAAGGCATTTCGCTACCCGTGACAGAGCGAAAATTAGGCAAATATCAGATTGTCGAGCGCCTGGGGCGCGGCGGTATGGCGGAGGTCTACCGCGGCTACGACAAGAATCTGGATCGTTACGTGGCGATCAAGGTTCTTCATGCCTTTCTGGCAGACGATCCTGAGTTCAAAGACCGCTTTCGCCGCGAAGCGCAAAATGTCGCGCGTCTGAAACATCCCAACATTGTACAGGTCTATGATTTCGACTTTGACCCGGATGGCGAAAGCTATTACATGGTCATGGAACTGGTCGATGGGCCAACTCTGAAGGACCGCCTGCTGGGGCTGGATCAGACGGGGCCGGGTCTGCCACTGACGGAGATCATGCGCATTGTGCGCGAAGCGGCCAGCGCACTGGCCTATGCCCACAAGCAAAATATGATTCACCGCGATGTCAAACCGGCGAACCTGATGCTGGATCACGACGAACGGGTGGTGCTGACGGATTTCGGTATCGCCAAAATCGTGACTGGTGCGCAGTTCACGGCCAGTGGGGGCATGGTCGGGACCCCGGCTTACATGGCCCCCGAACAGGGCCTCGGCGAAGCCGGAGACGAGCGCTCCGACCTCTATTCGTTGGGCATCATCATGTACCAGTTGTTGACCAACGAACTGCCGTATGAGGCCGAAGCGCCGCTGGCGACCATTCTCAAGCATCTAAACTCACCGATTCCGTTGATCCGGGAGATCAACCCGGATGTGCCGGAACCGGTGGCGCAGTTCGTCATGAAGTTGATGGCGAAGGCCCCGGCGGACCGTTATCAGAACGCGACCGATCTGATCGAAGATCTGGACCGCATCCAGCAGGATGAGGCCCCTGTGAACGGCCTTGCCGGTGGCGGAACGGGTGGGGCAGAGCCGCCCATCATCGTCACGCCGCCACTGCCCGGTTCTTCAAGCGAAGTAATCCGCGACCGGCTGCCGCCTGAAGCCCCGGTGCGGCGACGGGGCTGGTTGTTTGCTTTGCTGGCGGCTGTGCTCATTGTCATTGTGGTTGGGGGCTACGTCATCGGGGTGAACAACGGTGCGTTTCCGCCGCTGATTGCCGCGCTCACCAGCCCGACTCCCACCGTGACCGAATCGAGCACACCAGCGCCGACTGATACGCCGATGCCGGTCGAGAATGCTGCGTCCGCGACGCCGACTGAGACGCTGACGGATACACCGAGCCGCACGCCAGGCTCGACGGCAACGAGCACGCCGAGTCGTACCCCAAGCCGTACCGCCTCGCCAACCGCGACCGAACGCCCTAGCCTGACGCCGACGCGCACACCGACCAGTACACCAAGCCGCACCCCGACGATTACACGGACACCCAGCCCAACGTCGAGTCCGACGATCACCAACACGCCGATGCCGCCCACGCCGGACATCACACAGACGCTGCGCTGGGCCACGCAGGTGCTGCAATTTCAGACGGCGACGGTCGCGGCCTGCAAATTCGATTATGCCATCGTCGAGCAAACGCCCGCGGATGGCGATTTTTACCAGGCGGATACGGCTTACCAGCGCGAGATTCGCCTGCTGAACACAGGGACCTGCGCCTGGGAACGCAATACCTCGCTGGTCTTTGTTGAGGGTGAGGATTTCAACGCCGAGCGGGTCTTTGTCCGCGAGCGGGTGAATCCGGGTGACGAAGTGGTACTCCTGTTTCAGGGCGTGACGCCTGCGACCGGCGGCACCCGAACCGGCACCTGGGAACTGCGGACGCCGGGACAAATCGTGATCGGCGAGCCGCTGCAAATTAGCATTGCCGTATTTGAGCAAGGGAATTGAACCGATGGATCGTGCAGAAGCCTGGGAGATTGTGACCGAATTCGTGGAGTCTGACAGCCTCCGCAAGCACATGCTGGCTGTTGAATGTGCTATGCGGGCTTATGCCAAACATTATGGGGAAGATGAGGACTCCTGGGGGCTGGTCGGCTTGCTGCATGACTTCGACTGGGAAATTCACCCGACGCTGGAGCAGCACCCGATGGACGGCGCGCCCATTCTACGGGAGCGCGGAGTCGATGAAGAGGATGTCCGCACGATTCTCAGCCATGGCCCGCTGGCTCAGCGCGAGACCCTGCGCGATAAGGCGCTGTACGCCGTCGATGAACTCACTGGCCTGATAACGGCGGTGGCGCTGGTGCGGCCCAGCAAAGACGTGCGCGACGTGAAGATCAAGTCGATCCGCAAAAAGTGGAAAGATAAAGCCTTCGCTGCCGGGGTCAACCGTGAAGACATCGAGCATGGCTGTGCGGATCTGGGCGTCGATGTCTGGGAAGTTCATGTGCCGCTGGTGTTGAAAGCCATGCAAGATCACGCGGCTGAACTGGAACTGGACGGCTCATTGGCGTAGAGACATAGCCCTGCGGCCATGTCCCCACGCATGATGTGTGACTTACAGTTCGTGCGCTACTTTTTCTAAGCGATCAACGGCCCGCTCCAGTTCCGACATGGCGGTGGCGATAGAGAAGCGAATGTGCCCCTCGCCGCTGCTGCCAAATCCGATACCCGGTGTGCCCGCAATCCCGGCCTTTTCCAACAGTGCGTCCGCCAGTTCGACACTGCTCTTGCTGCTGCCAGGGAAGCTGGGGAAGAGGTAGAAGGCCCCCTCGATGTTGCGGCAGGAAACCCCATCAATCTCGTTAAGCGCTTTCACCATAAAATTACGCCGCTCGCAGTAAGAATCGCGCATCTCTTTGACCACGTCCTGCGGGCCATTGAGCGCGGCGATGGTAGCGTGCATGGTAAAATTCGCCGCAGACGACACGGTCTGGCTGTTCATCTTGCCTGCCAGCTTCAGAATATTCGCTGGTCCCACGATCCACCCCAGCCGCCAGCCGGTCATGGCGTAGGCTTTGGACAGACCGTTAATCGTCAGGGTGCGCTCGGCCATGCCGGGCTGCGCCGCCAGCGAGATATTCTTGCGACCATCGTAAATCAGGTGTTCATAAATCTCGTCGGCGATGACATAGAGGTCATTTTCGACGGCGACCTCGACAATCGCAGCCACTTCGGCTTCAGTCAGGACGCGCCCGGTCGGGTTACAGGGCGAATTGACCATGATTGCTTTGGTCTTGCTGGTGATTTTCTGCCGCAGCAGATCGGCGGTCACGGTGAAGTTATCTTCCGACCGCAGGCTGACGGGAACGGGCGTGCCACCGGCCAGCATAATCATCGGCGGATACGAAACCCAGACCGGTTCGAGATAGATAACCTCGTCGCCAGGGTTCGTCACCGCGCCCAGCGCCAGATTCAGCGCCCATTTCGCGCCAGGCGTAATAATGACATCGGTCTTCGGATTCACAGTGATGCCGTTGTCGCGCTCCATCTTGGCGGCGATGGCTTCCAGCGCGGGGGTAATGCCTTTTGCAGGTGCGGGGTAGTGAGTCGCCCCGTCTTCGATTGCGGCAAAAGCAGCCTGGATAATGTGATGCGGTGTATCGAAGTCGGGATCACCCCCGGCCAGGGCAATCACATCCTGTCCGGCGGCTTTCAGCGCGTTGGCCTTATCGTTAACGGCCAGCGTAACGGATCCCGGCACACTGCTCAGTAGTTTGGATAGTTCCTTCATGCCTTGCTCCTGTTGTTAGTACACGCTAACCCGTGCGCGATTGTACAATTAATCTTCGTAAACAAAAAGACCTATCGCGGCGGATAGGTCCTTTGTTGTGAACGCAGCGCCGGATCATGCCTGGACATGCACCGGAGTGCCGATGGGTGCCCAGTTGTAATACCAGAGTGCTTCGTCGTTTGGCAGGTTGACACAGCCATGACTCATGGGGTGGCCCCAGTTGCTGTGCCAGTAGGTTCCGTGCAGAGCATAGCCTGCGTAAAAGTACATGATCCACTGCACGCCGGGCAGGTAGTAGCCAGGGCCGGACATCGTCTGCGATTCATATTTACGCTGGACAGTGAAGTCGCCCTTAACGGTCGGCGAACCGGGCAGGCCAGTCGAACCGAGTGTGCTGTGAACCAGATGACCGTTTTCATAAGCGTAGACACGCGATTCGCTGAGGTCCACGATAATCTCTTTGCCGACGGTGATGGTCGGTTCTGGTACCGGATAGGATGGGGTGACGAAGCCCAGGTTACTCAGGTCGGCCTCGTCCGGGATGGTCAGAATCTGCCCGACCTCAATGTGATTGGGATTGGTGATGTTGTTGGCCTGGACCAGACTGGTCCAACTGATGTCCAGGCGCTGCGCGATGTCTGCCAGGGTTTCGCCCGGCTGGACGACATAGGTCGTCGGCGCGGGTGTGGGGGCAGGGGCGGCTGCGGCCTCATCGCTGGCCGCCTCGCTGTCCGGTACGGTGAATATGGTCAGAGTTTGACCGGAGTTAATCCGGTTCGGATCGGTAATGTTATTGAGGCGAGCGAGTTGATTGACGGTCAGGCCGTAACGGGCCGCAATGCTGGCAAGAGTCTCACCCCGCCGGACGACATAATGCTCCGGTTCACCGGCAAAGAGCGGTGTGTCCACTGCGTCAGTCAGATCGGGGATGATCAGCTGCTGGCCGGGATCAATACGGGCGACATTGCTGATGTTGTTCGCCTGCGCGATGACGTCAATGCTGACGCCATAGTACTGGCTGATACGATACAGGGTTTCTCCGCGTTGGACGACGTGTTCCGTGTCCTGAGCCGAAACGATGCCCGGTACAAGTAAAACGAGGCAGGACAAAATCCCAACGATAAGTTTGGCACGCGCTGGCGGCATGACTCACAATCCCCTCAATTAGAAAATCAATTGCAACCCGTTTGAAATAAGTTACACCAGCTTGGCAAAAAGGGCAAATAAGTGCATGGTCGCGCGTTGCTGGACCGGAGATTTGCCAGTACAATGCACTGGATGATGCTATAGCGGATACCGATTCGATGCTGCTACGCGCCTATCGAGTAAGCGACAAGATTGGTCTGGTCCTGCTGAAGTTGAGCTTCGCGCTCAGCCAGCGTGCCTTGACGAGTGTGTCAATGGTGGCGGCCCGGTCCTGGGCGGTGGTCAGGGCGGTGCTGGGCCTGATCGTGAGCCTGCTGCTGGGCATCTGGGCCATCATCCGTGCGATCTTCAGCCAGTTGTTCCGCGTAGTAGCCTTTGTCGGGACCACGTTGTTCGGTGCGGCATCCGTGGGCCAGCGGATGGCGGGCGGCGCGGCGACTTCGGTGATGGCGCGGCGTGCGGCCCGTGTCGAGCTTGAGGCCAACCTCACCGAGGACCCACTGATCCGGCGCAACCGCGTCCTGAGCATTATGGCGCTCACGCTGCTGGTAGCGCTGATCGCAGTCGTGCTGCTGGCAACGAATTCGGGCCAGGACACGATCCGGCCTCTGACATCGGCTAATCCGGGTGAGCTGGAAGCGGGTGTTACCCAGCAGCCCGCGACCGCTGCGGCGATCCAGCTTCCGACGCAGGTGCCGACGGCTACACCCCTGCCTTCAATTCTGGAAGCGCGCGGCAGCCTGGCCTACACGGTGCGCGAAAAAGGACAGACGGACATCTGGGCGGTTAACATTGGCGACCGCACGCCAATTCGCCTGACCAACAGCCCTGAAGACGAGCGCGATGCCGTCTGGTCGCCGGTGGAGCGCAAGCTGGCCTATGCCTCGCGGCAGGATGGCAACTGGGAAATCTACGTCTACGATTTACAGAGCGACACGACCTCGCGCATGACTTTCGACCTGTCCTACCAGGGCGCGCCGAAATGGAGTCCTGATGGGCAGTGGCTGGTCTATGAGAGCTATCAGGGCAACAACCTGGACATATACATTATGCGTGTCGATGGCTCGCAGGTTGAACGCCTGACCGACAACCCGGCCCCGGATTACGCGCCTGCCTGGTCGCCGGATGGGCGGCGGATCGCCTTTGTGTCATGGCGCGATGGCAACCAGGACATCTACGTCTTTTCGTTGGATGACCCGCGCGATGCAGCCTCGGTCAATGTGACCAACACGCCAACTCGCTGGGAGGATCATCCGGTCTGGTCGCCGAATGGCGATCTGCTGGCCTACAGCGCGCTTGACGAAGGCGTGGAAAAGGTCTTTGTCATCCCGACCAACGAGCCAGATGCCGTCGCGCAGGTGATGGGGCGGGGCCGCACGCCGACCTGGTCGCCGGATGGGCAGAGCCTGATTGTGGCGGTCGATTCGGTGGACAGCACGCAGTTGATCGCCATTCCCTTTACCGAAACCGGCTTTGCTACCACCGTGATCCCGGTGCCGCTGGGATCAACCGCGCCGGATTGGAGCGCCGTGCCGCTGCCTGCTAATCTGGTGAACAGCGGCGGGCTGGCTCCGGCGGTTGCTGGTCCGTTGTACGTTGAACAGGTGCAGGATTCCGGTGATGATCCGCCTTATGACCTCAACATTCTGGTCGATGTCGATGCGCCGGTGGCCGCGCTTAGCGACCGGGTGAACGATTCTTTCAATGCGCTGCGCGAAGCGACAAACGCTGCCACTGGGGTCGATTTCCTGGGCCAACTTGAAGATGCCTTCTGGCCGATTGACCGTTTGCCACAGCCGGGTGAGCCGCGTCGCAACTGGCACATGACAGGCCGCGCTTTTTCGATTAATCGTAATGCGATTGCTGGTTTCCCGCCGCCGATTGAGATCGTGCGCGAGGACCTGGACGTGAACACCTACTGGCGCGTCTACGTGCGCGTGGCGGAATCGGCGCAGAACGGTCAGCTTGGCGAACCGCTGCGCCAGATGCCCTGGGACTTCCTGAGCCGCAGTCAGGGCGATGTCGAAGCCTATGACCAGGGCGGGAAGCTGCGGGCGCAGGTGCCCACTGGCTATTATGTGGACCTGACCCAGCTTGCGAAGGATTACGGCTGGGACCGGGTGCCTGCCGGAACCGACTGGCGGGCCAATTTCAATGCTGTGAATTACTGGATGTTTGTCCGCAGCGACGGACTGAGCTGGTTTGACGCCATGCGCGAGATTTACACGCTGGGCGAACTGGGCGGTTTTGCGCCCACGCCGACGTCGGTGGTCGAGCCGCTGGCGGACGAACCTCAGACCGAGCCGCCGCCCTCACCGACGGTCAGCGCACCGAGCCAGGACCTGCCCGCACCACCCCCCACCGCGGCAGAGGAGTTAGAGGAGGCGTCGTAATGCGGCGCGGCGGCATTCCCGCTTTACTGTTAATCGTTTCGGCCTTTGCCGGTTTCATGCTCATTTTGTGGATGAACAGCGGCCCGGATCAGGAATTGATCGCCGTGATTCCCACGTTGGATGCGCCGACGGACGATCCCAATGCCTGGGAAGCGATCTTGGCCGCTGGTTTTGGCGATAACAGCACACCGCTGCCGACCATCGCCATCCCGACTGAGGCCTATGCCCCGCCGACCCTGGCGCGCAGTGAGGATTCGAACCTGTTGCCGCTGTCCGCAGGCGAATTTGTCGGTGATGTGCCGCCGACCTTTACGCCCTTCAGCGCCGCGGTGACTCCGACGCTGCCGCCGCCTACGGTCGCTTTTGTCGCCTCGGAAGCGCCGGTCACGGTCCAGGTCGTGACACGTCCGCCGTCGGAATGGCAGCCGCCTGCCTTAATTCCGCCTATCTCGCGCGATCCGCTGGGCCGCGATCATTACTGGTTCCAGCGCCCGGTCGATTCGAACGCGACCAATTACGGCCTGTTTTACTATCCCTACGGCTCGGATGGGCCGGGCGGCGACGATACCTGGCGCATTCATCACGGCATCGATATGCCCAACCCGGTCGGCGAGACGGTGCGCGCGGCGGGTCCAGGCACGGTGATCTGGGCGGCGGATGGGCTGCGCGTGCTGGCGGGCGGGGCCTTCGAGAATTCGCCCAGCTATGGCAACGTGGTCCTGATTGAGCACGATTTCGGCTATCACAACGAGCCGCTGTGGACGCTGTATGCGCATCTTTCTGCGACTCTGGTGCGCCAGGGCCAGCACGTCAATATGGGTGAGGTGATCGGCCTGGTCGGGGAATCCGGGCAGGTTAGTGGGCCGCACGTGCATTTCGAGGTCCGGCTGGGCGTAGATCATTATCGCAGCACGGTCAACCCGGTGCTGTGGATGGTGCCATACGTGGGGCATGGGGTCATCGCGGGGCGCGTGACCGATTCAAATGGGGACGAACTGACCGATGTGGACGTGACGATCAAGAACTGGGCAACCGGCCTGGTTCAGGACACGACGACGACTTATGTGTATCTGCACAACTCGCTTGACGTAAACGGCGACCCGATCTGGCACGAAAATTTCGCAGTGGGCGATGTGCCAGTGGGCCGCTATGAGGTGCTGGCGACGATCAACGGCCAGCGGGTCTCCAAGATTATTGACGTGGTCGAAGGTACAACCGCCTTCGCCGAATTGTCACCCAACGAGGCCGCGACTGCCCAGGCGGTACCTACAAGCGAAGGGTAGTCATCGGGAAACACAATGGCATCTCCCCTGTCATTCAGCTACACTAAGATCACAGGATTTTCAGTCTAGGAGGATCCATGACGATTCGACGCTTAGATCTTGTGCGATTGGCCCTGCTAGTGATGCTCTTGCTGCCTTTTGTGAGCGTGCTGGCCCAGGGGGATCGCTTCCTTGAGGCCGGTGCGACGGTGACAGGGGTTCTTGATACTGACAATGTGGCCCAGGTCTACGCTTTTGCGGGGAACGCGGGCGATGTGGTGAGTCTGACGGCGAGCAGTTCGACCGGCCTGGGGCTGGCGCTGCTGTTGAGCGATTCGCAAGGCACGGCCATTGCGCAGGATTTTGGGACGAGCAGTCCGACCTCGCTGACAGACGTTGAACTGCCAGCAAACGATACCTATTACGTGACGGTCCTGTCGGCGATGGGGGTCACCCTTCCGGCGGGCAGCAGTTTTGACCTGACCTTTGACAGCGTGCCAGCTGAAACCACTGTCGTGGCTACGCCAGCGCCGACTGTGATTGCAGTGCCGGAAACGCCTGCGCCCGAAGAGATTCTGACGACGATAGGCTTGCAGGTCAACCTGACCTGGGACTCGCTGGCGAACATGGATCTCGAAGTGCGGGATCCGGTCGGTGGCAGCGCATTTTTCTCCACACCGCAGACAGCGAGCGGCGGTCAGTTTGGCGTGAATGTGAACAGCGTCTGCGACAACCGCACGGCAGATTCGCCGACTGAACAGGTCGTCTGGCCTGCGGGCGCGCTGCCAACGGGCAGCTATGAGGTGCTGGTCTATTACCAGCCGCTGGATGACTGCCCTACGACGGACGCGGCAAACTTCACGGTAACGGTGAAGTTGGACGATCAAGTGCTTGATTCCATCAGCGGTAGCACGCTGCCTAACGAGGTCTTTATCAGCAGCTTTATCGTCAACCCGGACGGCACGCTGACTGGGCGCACCAGCGGTCTTCAGACCGAGCCGAGCGTCCTGCCTGCTCCGGCTGCCGATCTGGTCGCCAACGCCCAACCACTGGAGTTCGATACACCGGTCACGGGCGAGCTGACGAACGACGACTTCTTCGCCAGCTATGCTTTCAAGGGCACGGCGGATCAACTGGTCACGATCACCGAAGATGCTACCTCTGGCAGCCTGGATACGCTGTTGATTCTGCTGGATTCAAGCGGCAACTTCATCACTGCCAACGACGACCGGGCCGAAGGCGAGACCAATTCCAGCATCGTCAACTACCGCCTGTTGGCTGATGATACCTACGTTATTGTCGCCACGCGCTACGGCAAGGACATCGGCGGGACGGAAGGCAGCTACGAGCTTAATCTGACCGGGCCAACGGGCGAACTGCCGCCTGAAGTGCTCAACCTGGGCCTGCCGAACGGCGATGTGGAAATCGCGCTGAGCTGGAACACCAATGCGGATTTGCAGCTTCTGGTGCGCGACCCGCGCGGCGATTCAGTCTTTGACGACATCCCAACGGTTGCCAGCGGTGGACGTCTGGCGGCGTCAGGCAATGTGAACTGTACGCCCGCGCAGACCAGCCCGGTATCCTACGTCTACTGGCCGGAAGGCTCGCTGGTGGCGGGCCTGTATGAGGTCGAAGTCTGGTATCAAAACGACTGCGGTGATACGACGCCGGTGAATTTCTCGTTGAACGTCCGTGTCGCCGGAGTCACCGTCTTTTCGCAGAGCGCACAGCCGCTCACCAATGAAGTCTACCTGACGAGCTTTATCGTGGGGGTAGACGGTACCGTGCGGACAGGCGAGGGCGGTTTTATCGGGACACGCCAGCAGGGCGGTGAAAACCGGCTTGACGTGTCGTCGCTCGATTTCGAGGCCAATCTGAGCAATGCGCAGCCGGTGGTCAGCGACCAGCCGGTCCGGGGCAGCATCACAGCGGATCACAAGTTCGATCTCTACCAGTTCGAAGGCTCTGCCGGAGACGTGGTGACGATCAGCCTGGTGCGCACTGCCGGACAGCTAGATGCGGCGCTGTTCCTGCTGGATCCTAACGGTTTCCAGATCGCCGATAATGACGACGCGGTGGTCGGCGAAAGCACGGATTCGCTGATTAGCGAATTCACGCTGCCGGAAGACGGTCTCTATACGATCATCGCAACCCATTACGGGATGCAATATGGCGGCACCACCGGTGCATATGAACTGACATTCTCACGGTTGAACTAGGCATAAAACGCGCTACAATGGGAGCGCACCTCAGAAAATCACCTACAGGCTTGGGCGTCCCTGGTCAAAAGACGCCCCTTGTCGAATTTCCATACAAGAAAGGAGAAGCCCGCGTGCTTGCTGCGGGTGAGTGTCCTTGTTTATGACGCGATATTTAGCTTTGATTTTAGTGGTGGCAGTCGCTCTGATTGCCGCCTGTGTGCCTGCCCCGCAATTACTGGATGACACACTGCTTCATGATACAAGCCTGATTGATGGCGAACCCTGCGGACCCCCCTGTTTCCGGGAAATCACACCGGGGGAGACCAATTGGAACGACGCCATTACAATTCTGGAAGATGACCCGGATTTCTCAAACGTTCAGGTCCAGCCTTCTGAAGATGAAAATGACCCCGGCATCGCAGCCACCTGGCAGGAGGGGGATAACTCCCAGTCGTGCTGCCAGATCGCTACGGACGATGGCGAGGTTGTCACCGTGACCTTCCTGCGTACAGCCCCCGGTATGACCCTGAGCCAGTTGATTGATGCGCGCGGTGAGCCGCCCTATTTGACCGGGCAGGAGTTTACCGACGATCAGGCCGTAGGCAGCCTGGTTTATCCGGATCAGTTAATGGTGGTTTACGTCTTTGTTGAAGGCGCTACAACCGGCGAGTTCAAAGCGGACAGCCAGATCATCGGCGCGCTGTACATGACGCAGGACCAGATGAACACGCTGATGGATACGGCTGAACTGCACGCCTGGCAGGGCTACCAATCCTACAAGACCTACAATGAAAGTGAACTGGTTGTTACCCCGAGCGTCACCCTGACCCCGACGCCGGAGAGCTAAGTGAATTGAAGGAGTAGCTGCACCATGAGCGCAGACATAAGCCCCCGACAGCCCAATTCGATTGACGACCTCGCGCCCCAGATGGAACTGTCGGGCATCGTCAAACGCCTGGAATTGATCGGTGCGTTTGTCGATATTGGCCTGGGACGTGATGCCTTGCTGCATATCTCTCAGCTCAATAAACCGAACGTGCGTAACGTCGAAGATGTGCTGAGTGTAGGCCAAGAGATCACCGTCTATGTTCTCAAGGTCGATAAAGAGGCCGGGCGTGTGGCCCTCTCGATGAGCAAGCCGCCAGCCGTCAGTTGGGACAACCTGAAAGAAGGCGACAGCGTCAGCGGTAAGGTGGTCCGCATCGAGAGTTTTGGCGTATTCGTCGATATTGGCACCGAACGTCCGGGCATGGTTCATGTCTCGGAACTGGCGAACGGTTACGTCAAATCACCGGAAGATGTCGTTAGCATGGGCCAGGAGGTCCAGGCGCGCATCCTCAAGGTGAACCGCCGTAAGCGCCAGATCGACTTGACGATGAAAGATGCCGAGCCGACGATGAGCGACGTCATGATGGACGACGAGGAAGAAGAAGACGTGCCGACGGCGATGGAACTGGCCCTGCGGCGGGCGATGGCCCAGGCCGAAGAGGGTGATGCCGATGCCAGCGAATCGGCCCGACAGCGGCGGTCCAAGAACAGCCAGCGCGCCTCGAAGGCTCAGGAAGACATCATCGCGCGCGCCTTGGGCAAGCAGCAGTCAAATTAGGACCTGCGCTCACTCGCGCAGATGCTGCCACAGTCGCACAGCGGAGACGATGAACAGCACTGTCATTGTGACTTCGTGACTCAGGCACCAGGTACAGAATGCGTTCAGAATCGCCGCCTGGACGTAGACCAGCCATACAGAATAAGCGAAGGCAAACAGGGTGATGCCAAACACCAGGAGTCGACCGTACTCCTGAAGTATTTGGAGTCGGTTCTCCAGCAGCAGCAGCGCCCCAAGCACCAGATAAGTCAATAAGCCCAGATAGGCAATGTCGATGCCCGCCAGCTTCGAGTAGATACTGCTCTGGACGACGTCGCAGCTGTGCGGATCGTTGGCGATGCAGACGACGCTGGTATTGGTGATCTTGGTGTAGCTGATGTAGCCGGAGATGAGGATCCCCAGAACGACGAGTACCAGGCTGATAATATGCAGCGTATCGCGCCGCGAGGGGATTTTTTCGGCAATGTCGGTCACAATTTACCTCCGTAGGAGCCGTACAGGTAAGTGGGTGCCTGCGGCAACAGCAGTCACCCCTTCGGGAATAATAAGCAGACCATCGGCCAGGACCATCGACATCAGCGCACCGGAACTCTGTGTCCCGGTGGTGAAGGCGGTCGTCTGGCCGTCTTTATCTTCCAGGCGAACGCGCAGATAGCTGCGGCGTCCATCGGACTTCATGTCTTCGCCAGTGACTGCCATGATAGTCTGCGAGTCATCGCTGCGGCTCTGAAGCCGGAGCAGCGCAGGGCGTACAAAGACATCAAACGTCACCATTGCCGAAACTGGATTGCCGGGCAGGCCGAAAAAGGGCACCGACTGCACCTGTCCAAAGGCCAGCGGCTTGCCGGGCCGGATGTTGACGCGCCAGAAACCGACCTCGCCGAGTTCGGCCAGGACGCGCCGGATGATGTCGAAGGTGCCGACGGAGACGCCCGCCGAACTCATAATGATGTCCGGCTGCTGGGCGAGCGCATCGGCGAACAGACCACGCACAGCGTCGAGCGTATCGCCCGCGACGGGCAGGCGGATAGGGATACCACCGTAAGTGCTGACCAGGGCCGCCAGGGTGTAGCTGTTGCTGTCGCGGATCTGGCCGGGGCCGGGTGTTTCGCTGACGTCGACCAGCTCGTCGCCAGTTGAGACGATCACGACGCGCGGCTGGCGATGGACCGGCACCTCTGCGAAGCCGAGCGAAGCCAGAATGCCGATGTCCTGGGGGCGCAGCAGGGTTCCGGCGTGTAGCACAGTCTGGCCCGTGTGGACGCTTTCGCCCGCAGACCGCACGTAGTCGCCTGGACCCACGCTGCGATAAATCTGTACCTGACTGTCCAGCGCGGGAGCGTCACCAGCTCGCCAGTTACTGTCGGTATCTTCTACCGGGATCACGGCGTCCGCGCCTTCGGGCATGGGCGCGCCGGTCATGATGCGGGCGGCCTCCCCAGCGTTCAGACGCTGCGTCGGTGCGGTACCTGCCGGGATGTCCATCGTCACCCGAAGCGGCTGCGGCGTATCGCGCGATGCGCCTGTCGAATCGGCAGCGCGCAGCGCATAGCCATCCATGCTGGAGTTGGCAAAGGGCGGCAGGTTCTCTCCGGCGATCATATCTTCGGCCAGGCTGCGGCCCAGCGCATTTTGAATCGCCAGCAATTCGGCAGGTAAGGGTGCAAAGGATTGGAGAATATGGTCGAGCGCGTCCTCAACCTTCATTAAGTCGGCCAATGGTATCCTCCTCTGTCGGCAACGGTCCCATTATAGCAGGCTCGTGAGCCTTGATTCTGGCAATCTTACATAAAATGGACGATAATCTGGTATTCTACTTATGTGGCGCTGATGCGCACAAGTGGAATGTGATGAATCTCGAAACTCTCCTTCAAGCACTCCCTGGGTTGACCCCAAACGACCAGCTTCTGATCGAACGGGCCTATTGCAGGGCTGAACAGGCCCACGAAGGCCAGCTTCGTAAAAGCGGTGAGCCGTTCTTTACCCACTGCGTCGCGGTGGCGCATATCCTGGCGGAAATGCATCTGGACGCTGAGGCGATTGCGGCGGCTCTGCTGCACGATACCCTCGAAGATACCAACCTGACCCGGCAGGAACTCTATGGTGAGTTTGGCGAAAATGTGGCCGCGCTGGTGGATGGTGTGACCAAGCTGACCAATCTGCCTTTCAATGTGGAACACAGCCGTCAAAACAGCCGCGAACTGGAATATATCCGTAAAATGCTGCTGGCGATGGGCGATGATGTGCGCGTGGTGCTGGTCAAGCTGGCGGACCGCCTGCACAACATGCGGACGCTGGGTTATATGCCACCGGCCAAACAGCGTGCGATTGCTCAGGAAACGCTGGACATTTTCGCGCCGCTGGCGAACCGCCTGGGCATCTGGCAAATCAAGTGGGAACTGGAAGACCTCAGCTTCCGCTATCTGAACCCGGACGATTACAAGCGTATTGCGTCGCGCATTGCCGAACGCCGGACCGACCGCGAAGAATATATGGATCGGGTCACGAGCGTGCTGCGCAAGGAACTGGATCGTTACGGCCTGAGCACGGCGACAATCACGGGCCGCCCCAAGCACATGTACAGCATCTACAAGAAGATGCAGCGCAAGAAATTGCCCTTCGAGCAGATCTACGACGTGCGTGCGGTGCGTGTGATTCTGCCGACAACGCCGGACTGCTACCTGGCGCTGGGGATCGTCCATAACCTCTGGCGGCCTATCCCCGGCGAGTTCGACGATTATATTGCTGCGCCGAAGGACAATTTCTACCAGAGCCTGCACACGGCGGTGCTGGATTCAAAGGGCAAAACGGTTGAGGTGCAAATCCGCACCTGGGAGATGCACGAGAACGCCGAGTACGGCATCGCCGCCCACTGGCGCTACAAAGAGGGACGCAAGCAGCACGACGACGATTTCGAGCGGCGGCTGAGCTTCCTGCGCCGTCTGATGGAATTTGGCCCGGAAGTGGACAACGCCGAGTCCTTTGTCAACACGATGAAGTCAGAGGTCTTCGAGGACCGGATCTACGCCTTCACGCCGAAGGGCGATATTTATGATCTGCCTGTCGGGGCGACGCCGATTGACTTTGCCTATCACATCCATACAGAAATCGGCCACCGCTGCCGGGGCGCGAAGGTGCATGGTCGGCTGGTCGGCCTGGATTATCAACTGCAAACCGGCGATCAGGTCGAAATTCTGACGGCGAATCGCGGCGGCCCCAGCCTGGATTGGCTCAACCCCAGCCTGGGTTATGTGAAGACCACGCGCGCGCGCTCCAAAATCCGGCTGTGGTTCCGCAAGCTGAACCGGGAGAAACACCTGGCGAACGGGCGAGAACTGCTGGAACGCGAGTTGAAGCGCCTGGGTCTGCTTGACAGCATGGCCTTTGATGCGGTTGCGGCGCTTTTCGATTACGACAAAGTCGATGACTTCATGGTAGCAATTGGCGGCGGCGACATCAACAGCTCGCAGATCGCCACGCGCATCCTGGAAATGGAGCGTAAGCACCAGAAGGAAGACCTGATCGAGACTATGCTCCAGCCCACGCAGCGGCCTGCCATCCGGGAGCCGCATACCAATGGAGCTATCAGCATCCAGGGGGCCAGCGGCCTGCTGACCAGTCTGGCACGCTGTTGCAGTCCGATGCCGGGCGACGACATTGTCGGCTATGTGACACGCGGGCGCGGCGTGACGGTTCACCGGCGCGATTGTAGCAACATTGTTTCCGGCGCAGAGGCCGAGCGGTTGGTCGATGTGACCTGGGAGCAGGAGCTTAACGAACAGCGCTATTCGGTGCCGGTCGAGATCATCGCCTATGATCGGGAAGGCCTGATGCGCGACATCAGCATTTTGATTAGTGACGCGGGTGTGAATATGACCTCGGTCAACGTCAACACGCGCCAGAATATCGCCACCTTCCAGTTGGTGATCGAGATTCGCAGTGTCGATCAACTCACGCGCATCCTGACTCAGTTGGAAAGCGTGGAGAACGTGGTTGAGGCGCGCCGCCGGAATATGATGTAGTCACCTACAGAATTTCGAACAGCTTACAAACATAATTGTTTCATTTTGCTCTGGTTTTCATTTGCGTGGGGATTACCGTCACATTATACTGGTTCTATATAAACTATGGACGGTCTCAGTGCGACCTCCATCAGGGGTTTGAACCTTAAAATAAGCAGCACGATGCTCAACATGCAGTAGGGGGTATTTTTTTATGGCTAATTTGTTGCGAGATCTGGCTATAGAACAGGTACGCAATCTGGACTCCGGCACGCGCGCTGGTGGTTATTCATCCTAACTTTATACCCCAACATCTGGCGGTTGCGGAACTGCTGAACCGTGACAGACTGGTGTACTGTCGTTTGGAAGGCAAGACGCTGAGTCAGGCTGAACTTGACGCACAGTTGGAGCAAAGCCTGCTGGCGCAGCAGGGCGAGGCGCATCTGGCCGGGGTGAAACACCTGATTCTGGATGAGTGCGACCGAGCCGAACCGGAGGCCCTGGTAGCCTTTCTAGCGCCTGTGCTGGATCAGATGACCGACGGCATCGTGTTCATTGTGACCCGTCTGCCTCCGCATGGCCTCCTGGAACAGGAGTCGCTGCGGGCGCAGACCGTCTTTATACCGCAGGAGCGCTCGTTGATGCTGTGGGATTACGCCCGCTGGGATCAGGAAGACCGGGTGCTGCTGGAGGTGCGTGCGCTGGGCACGGGGCGGGTGATGCGCGACGGCAAGATCGTCGATCACTGGGACGGCCTGCTGCCGCGTTCGCTATTCTTTTATCTGGTCGATAAGGGAATGACGACTCGCAACGATATTTTCGAGACCTTCTGGCCCACGCTCTCGGTGCGGGAAGCCACGAATGTCTTTCATGTGACCAAGCGCAAGATCAGCGAAGTGCTGGGTGTAGATCTGACCGATTACTGGTCCGGCTTCTATCACATTTCGTCCAAAATCGAATTGAGCTACGATGTAGTGCGCTTCTCCGAACTGCTGCAAGACAGCGCCATTGCTTCGGTGGATGTGGCGGCAGATATGCTGCAACGCGCCCTGTTGATTTACCGCGACGATTACCTGACGTCATTTGACTCGGAGTGGGTGCTGACACGGCGTGACGAACTTCGTCAGGCGCTGGCCGACGTGTTGATCGGTCTGGCAAAGGCGATGCAGCAGCAGGGGAAATTGCCGGAAGCGCTTGGCCTGTTTTTGCGCGCGGCAGTGACCAACCCGCAGCGTGAAGACGTAGCGCGCGAGGCGATGCTGCTGTACCAGGAAATGGGGATGCCGGAAGACGCGCTGCGTGGTCTACGACCGGCTGAGAGACGAAGTCTATCAGACCCTCGGCGTTGCACCGAATCCGCAGCTTCGTGAACTGGCGGGTGAATTGGAAAGGCAGCGGACTGGTCGTGCCTGATTCGGCTGGGCTGAACATTTGCTTGCTCGAACCCTATTACGGTGGCAGCCACGCGGCCTGGGCCGATGCCTACCGGCGCTATTCCGGCCACGAGGTCTATTTGCTGACGCTGCCCGCGCAGTTCTGGAAGTGGCGTATGCAGGGTGGGGCGGTGAGTCTGGCGCGCCTGTTCCAGCAGTTGGGCCTGTGGCCCGATCTCATTCTGGCGAGCGACATGATGGACCTCGCCACCTTCCGCGCGCTGAGCGAAACGCAGACGATCCCGACTGCGCTGTATTTCCACGAGAATCAACTGACTTACCCGCAGAATGAGCGCCAGGGCCATGCCTGGCAGTATGCCTTTATCAATTATGTCAGCGCGCTGGCGGCGGACGAGGTCTTCTTCAACAGCGCTTACCACCTGATTGCCTTCATGGATGCGCTGCCGAATATGCTCAAGCACTTCGGCGACTTCAACGAAATAGAAACAATTGCTGTCATTCAGGCGAAGGCCTCCGTTATGCCGCTGGGCCTGGACCTGCGCGCGTTCGACGATTGTAAGGTTGAACAGGAGGATCCCGGCCCGCCGATTATCCTTTGGAATCACCGCTGGGACGCTGACAAGAACCCGGAATTGTTCTTCGAGGCGCTGTACCGCCTGCTTGACGAAGGCATTGAATTTCGCGTCGCGCTGCTGGGCGAGAATGTCCGGCAGGACCCGGTCGAATTTGAGCAGGCCTATGACCGGCTGGGCGAGCGCGTGATCTACTATGGCTTTGTGCCCGATTTCGAGGACTATGCCGCGCTGCTGTGGCAGGCGGACTACGTCATCAGCACAGCCGAACAGGATTTCTTCGGCGCGGCGGTGGTTGAGGCCATTCACTGTGGCTGCGTGCCACTGCTGCCTTACCGGCTCAACTATCCGAGCCTGATCCCGACTGCTTATCACGAAGCCTGTCTCTACAGCGCCAACGACCTCTATAGCCTGCTCAAGCGGCACTTACAGGGGCAGATTCAGGTGGACCGTGCCGTGCTGCGCGATCATGTCGCCCAGTACGACTGGCAGGAGATGGCCCCGCAGTATGACGAGGCCTTCAGTCGCTTAGTTCGGGCACATCAAGCTGGCTCTGGAAGTTAACCACCCCCGTTACCGCTTCTTTTTCGCGCAGTGAAATCACGTAGTCACCGCCGCTGCGCCCGCGCGCAACCTTCGGTGCCAGGCCGATGCGCATATATTTCGGCTTATTCTTGCTGGTGAGGACGACAATGGTATCGTCCTGCCGACCGATGGCGGCTGCGGCCAGGCCGAGACTGTCCTTCGGCAGACGCATGGCGATGACACCAGCTCCGGCGCGGCCCTGGGTCGGGAACTCGTCGATGGCTGATATCTTCGCCACGCCATCGTTGGTAATGGTCCAGACCCACTGATTTTCGACGGCGGTCATGGCCCCGATCACCTGGTCGCGCTGGCCCATGAGCTTGACGCCGCGCATCCCCCCGGCAGGCAGCCCGGTAGGCCGCACATCGCTTTCCTCGAAGCGGATCGCCTGACCCTGAGTGGTCAGCAGCAGCACCTGATTTTCCCCGGTCGTGAAGAAGACCCAGCCTAACTGGTCGTCGCCGGTGACGTTCATCACCTTGAAGGCATTCGAGGACATGCCCGGCAGGTCCTCCATGCGGATACGCTTGACCTGCGCGCCCAGGGTGGCGAGGAACAGATAGCCGCTTTCTGCATCCGAGGGCAGGCTCAGGACTGCCGCGATCTCGTCGCCCTGGTTGAGCGGGCAGAGGCTGGTATAGAGCGTGCCCTCGCCGGGATCGTTCACCTGGGAAAGCTGCTGCACCGGGATGGTGGCGCACTGGCCGCCGCGCGTAAAGAGATAAAGTGTGTGCGTCGTGCTGCTGTGGACGATGTGGGCCGGTGGGTTCTTGATGTCGGTGGTGATCTTGGGCGGCGCGTCTTCGTAGCTGCGGCCCAGCAGGCCGTCTACAGTGAGCGTTACCCAGGTGTTTTCTTCGGGCAGCAAAAGGGTCTCGGTGCTGGCCGCTATGCTGTCCATAATCACCGTGCGGCGCGGGTCGTTGTAGGCGTCCTTGATGCTGATGAGTTCATCAGCCACGACGGCGCGCATTTTCTGCGGACTTTTCAGCAGGCCTTCGAGATACTTGATAAGTTTGATTTTCTCGGCATATTCGTCAGATATCTTCTTGCTTTCCAGTGCCGCCAGCCGTCGAAGCTGCATATCGAGGATCGCCTGGGCCTGAATCTCGGTGATCTTCAAGGTCTTGCGAAGATTTACGCGCGCGGTTTCAACCGTTCGTGATTTGCGAATGATGGCGATAGTCTCGTCCAGGTTGTCGAGCGCCTTGAGCAGTCCTTCGAGGATGTGCGCACGGTCACGGGCGCGGGTCAATTCGTACTCACTGCGCCGCCGGACGATCTCGATGCGGTGATCCAGGTAGACTCGCAGCGCCTGCTTGAGGTTGAGCACACGCGGTTCACCGTTGACCAGGGCCAGCATGATGATGCTGAAGGTGTCTTGCAGCGGAGTCTGCTTGAAGAGGTCGGACAGCACTTCTGTGGGGTCCGCGCCACGCTGAAGCTCGATCACCAGCCGGATTCCCTGGCGATCCAATTCGTCGCGCAGGTCAGCTAATCCTTCCAGCTTACCGGAACGCACCTGACTGGCGATGCGCTCGGAGAGAGCCGATTTGTTGACCTGGTAGGGCAGTTCGCTGACGATGATGCGCGACTTGCCGCGCCCCATATCTTCGACATGGACTTTGGCGCGCACGGTGATCTTGCCGCGTCCGGTAGCGTAGGCTGAGGCCAGCGTGTCCTCGTCGGATTCGATGCCGTCGCGGTGGCGGTAGACGAGGCCGCCGGTGGGGAAGTCTGGCCCTTTGACAAACTGCATCAGGTCCAGGTTGGTGATGTCATCCAGCTTTTTCCAGTTGTTGAGCATGTAAATCAGGGCGTCGCAGACCTCGCCGAGATTGTGAGGCGGGATGTTGGTGGACATGCCGACGGCGATCCCGGAGGAGCCGTTGATAAGCAGATTGGGGATGCTGGAGGGCAGCACGACGGGTTCGGACAGGCTGCCATCGAAGTTCTCCTGGAAATCGACCGTATTCTTCTCAATATCGACCAGAAGCTCGTCGCCGATATCGGCCATGCGGGCCTCGGTGTAGCGCATGGCGGCGGCACTGTCCCCATCCACACTGCCGAAGTTGCCCTGACCGTCCACGACCACGTAGCGCATGGCGAAGTCCTGCGCCAGCCGGACCATCGTATCGTAGACAGCGGCATCGCTGTGCGGGTGGTACTTGCCCAGTACCTCGCCGACGATACGGGCGCTCTTGCGATAGGGCGAATCGGAGCGGATACCCATGTCGTGCATGGCGTAGAGGATGCGGCGGTGAACCGGCTTGAGTCCGTCACGCGCATCCGGCAGCGCGCGCGCCACGATGACGCTCATGGCGTAATCCAGATAGGCGCTGCGCATCTCCTGATCGATATTTACGGTCTGAATAGAACCACCATTCATGGTCATGTCCTCAAGGTGTGTTTCTGCGGGGTGCTGCACTCATTCTAGAAGTGCGCTGATGTGCTGTCAAATTGAACATTTGTTCTCTAATTATAGCATAGAAATCTGCCTGCGCCTGTGGTAGCATCCCCGCTATGATCAGACGCATACATGTCCCCGCACACTTGATCTTTGTCCTTGCTCTTTTGCTGCTGCCTGCCTGTATCCCGCAGACGCCCATTTACGTGTATGTGACGCCTACGCAGCCGGACGCTACCGAGGTGCCTACACTGGCTGCTCTGCCGACCAATACGGAGATTCCGACCGAATCGCCGACTGAGCTGCCTGCTAATGTGCCGACCTTCACCGACCTTCCTGGGGCCGGTCGTTGGGCCGAATTACACACCGCCGCCAACGTCTACACCGCGTCCGCAGCCGACCGCAACGACGACCGAGACGGCCACGACGGGACCCTCGCCGACACCGCTGCCCGCCAGTGCCACGACGGCTCCTGTTGGCCCACAACCGACCGTTTTGCCGAATCTCGACGGCAGCCAGATGGGGGTACAGCTTCATTCGCTGTTGGATGAGGATACCTGGCGCGAAGTGGTGCGGCTGACCGGTCAACTGCACGTAGGCTGGGCAAAAGTGCAGATCGACTGGAGCCTGCTCCAGCCGAACGGACCGGACGAGATTTCGGTGGATATGAAACGGCAGGAGATTTATCTGGACAATCTCGATTCCGCTGGTATGAAGGTGCTGGTGAGCGTGGCGAAAGCGCCTGCCTGGGCACGCAGCAACCAGAACGAATCGGGGCCGCCGGATGATCCGCAGGTGCTGGCGAATTTCATCACGCTGATGCTGAACGAATTCGGCAACGTGGTCGATGCGGTCGAGATCTGGAACGAGCCGAATCTGATACGCGAGTGGCAAGGTCAGCCGCTCAGCGGGGCCTCGTACATGCGCTACTTCGCGCCGGCGTATCAGGCGGTTCAGGCTTATTCGCAGGCGCGCGATGGCGGACCCGCGTTTCCCGCGACCGGGGCCAGTGCAGGTGGTCACAGCGGGACTCGCGCCGACCGGCACCTCGGATACCTCGCTGGATGACCGCACGTATTTGCAGCAGATGTACGACAACGGTCTGGGCAATTACCCGGATGTGGTCGTCGGCGTGCATCCCTTTAGCTGGGGCAACCCGCCGGATGCCCGCTGCTGTAACGCAGTGGATGGACAGGGCTGGGATGATGACCCGCACTTCTTCTTCAGCCACACGCTTGAAGATTATCGCAATATCATGGTCGCCAACGGTCATGCCAACAGCCAGCTCTGGGTGACGGAATTCGGCTGGGCGACCTGGGATAAGCTGCCGGGCGACCCACCGCAGCCCTGGATGAGCTACAATGACCAGTGGTCGCAGGCGAATGATACACTGCGTGCTTTCCAGATCGGACAGTCAACAGACTACATTGGGCC
Organism: uncultured Chloroflexia bacterium; assembly: GCA_963772595.1. Classification (GTDB taxonomy): domain Bacteria; phylum Chloroflexota; class Anaerolineae; order Aggregatilineales; family Phototrophicaceae; genus CAVYXZ01. The sequence goes on from CAVYXZ010000013.1 coordinate 293,991, forward strand.
GATGATTCTGTGGAATATGAACTTCGGCTGGCTGCCGACCCTGGTGGAGAACCGTGACGAACGCGCCGCCTACAGCCTGCTCACGCACCTCAAACCGCAGCAGGAGCGCCCGCTGTACTGGATGATCTATGACGCGACCCAGCCCGATGTGCAGCTCGACCGCTACGACGCGGGATAGTCTGTCTCCTCAATCAGTGGAATAAAAAAGCGCGAGGTAGCGATTACCCCGCGCTTTTGTTTTAGACTGTCAGCCCGTTCAGGCGTTGACGTTCAGGCTGTCCTCGATATTGTCGAGGTCATCCTCATCGACGCTGTCACCATCAGAGCCGTCTTCAAACTCAAGCGCACCCTGCGATTCTAGCGAGATATTGGGCGCGACCAGTTCGCGGTCCTGATAGGTGTGGAAACCGGTCCCGGCAGGGATCAGCTTGCCGATGATGACGTTCTCCTTCAGGCCGTAGAGATTGTCCACCTTGCCTTCAATCGCCGCTCCGGCCAGCACTTTGATGGTGTGCTGGAAGCTGGAAGCGGAGAGGAAGCTGTCGGTGCTGAGTGCGGCTTTACTGATGCCGAGCAGGATCGGCGTTCCGGCAGCGGATTCGCCGCCTTCGGCCAGCAAGTGCTCGTTGATGTCCAGCAGTTGCAGCCGGTCGATCAGTTCGCCGGGCAGCAGTTGGCTGGAGCCGCTGCGCGTGATCTGGACCTTCGAGAGCATCTTGCGGATGATGACCTCAAAGTGCTTGTCGGCGATGTTCACGCCCTGGTTACGATATACCTTCTGCACTTCCGTCAGCAGGTAAAGCTGCGTTGCGCCTTCGCCCAGGATGCGCAGGATACGATGCGGGTTCTTCGCGCCTTCGGTCAACTGCTGGCCGGGGGCGACAACTGCGCCGTCGTAGACATCCGGCACCAACCGCGCGCTGGATGGAATATCGTATTCCTGTTCCTGGCGGCGTTCGTAGCGCACGAACAGGGCGTCCTTTTCGATGTGGACCGTGCCGTCCATCTTGGCAACGACAGTGGTCGCAGGTTCCTCGCCTTCAGGGGACTGGATCAACACATCTCCCTGCTTGACGTCCTGCTCATCTTCGACCACCACGTCCCACTTCTTCGGAATCTCGTGTTCCTCGTTGAGGACCTCGCTGTCGATGACCGTCGCAATGCGAATGCCGTCGCGCTTGCTGAGCCGCACGACACCGCCGATGTCGGTGATGACCGCTTCGCCCTTCGGCTTCTTGCGGGCTTCGAACAATTCTTCAACACGCGGCAGACCGCTGGTGATGTCACCACTGGCCTGAGCTGTACCGCCGGTGTGGAAGGTTCGCAGAGTTAGCTGCGTGCCCGGCTCACCGATGGACTGGGCGGCCACGATGCCGACTGCCGAGCCGATTTCAACCATCTCGCCACGTCCGAGATCACGCCCGTAGCAGAGGGCGCAGATGCCATGAATGAGCGAGCAGGTCATCGGGCTGCGCACCTGAACCTCTGGAACGTCGAGGGTCTGGATCGCTTCGGCCACTTCTTCGTCGATCATCTGATTGCGATCTACGATCAGTTCGCCGGTATCGGGATGATAGACCGGCAGCGAAGCCACGCGGCCAATGACACGGTCGTACATCGACTGGCCCGCCACGTCGTCGGCGCGGTGGATCCAAAGACCCTTCTCCGTGCCGCAGTCGGTACGGTTGACGATCATGTCCTGAGCCACATCGACCAGACGACGGGTCAGATAACCTGCGTCGGCGGTACGGAGGGCCGTATCTGCCAGACCTTTACGCGCGCCATGCGTCGAGATGAAGTATTCCAGCGCGGTCAGGCCCTGACGGAAGTGGCTCATGATCGGCATTTCGATGATGCGCCCGGATGGATCAGCCATCAGGCCGCGCATCCCGGCCAACTGTGTGATCGGGCCGAAACCGCCTTTGGTCGAGCCGGAGATCGCCATGATCGCCACCGGGCCATAGGGGTCCAGTGTATCGCGGATCACGTCCTGAAGCCGGTTCTTGGCGTTGGTCCATTCGTCAATCGTGATCTGGTAGCGTTCTTCTTCGGTCAGCAGGCCGCGCCGGAAATCCCGGTCCGCCCGCTCGACCACTGACTTCGGCCCGCTCCAGAATACCCGCACGTTCGTCCGGGATGGTCAGGTCGGCGACGGCAATCGTCGTGCCAGAAATCGTGGCGTAGTGGAAGCCGTAGTTCTTGATCTGATCGACCACTTCGGTCGTCGCTTCGGAACCGATGCGCTGGTAGCAGCGTGCCACCAGTTCCTGAAGGCCCTTCTTGCCCAGGGTTTCCTGCACGAAGCGCATTTCATCCGGCAGGATCTGGTTGAAGATCGCACGCCCGACCGTCGTGATTTCCGGTTCGTCACGTGGGGCGCGGAAGTCGTAGATATTGCCCAGCAGGATCGGCGTGTGCAGGCCGACCATGCCCAGGCGGTAAAGGTATTCCACCTCGTCCATATCGACGACCAACTGACGCTCGTGCAGGTTGGAGATCTCCAGCTTACCTTCGAGGTCGTGCTTGTGCAGATACTTCTTCATCTCGAAGGCGTTCGCCAGCATACAATCGACTTCGCCTTCGAGTACGGCACGCACGGTGCGGTCAATGGCCGATTCGACCACACGCACCCGCCCGGTGTCGTCTTCGTCGGTGATGTCGGCGTACAACTGGACGGTCGGGATATTGCGATGCTGCGCATAGTAGTAGCCGTTGGAGCGCAGCGCCACGCCGACTTTATTCTTCTTGTCGTAGATCGTGTCAATCGAGCGGAATTTATCCGCGTTCTTGGTCACAGTGACGATTTCGACCGTCGGGTCCATCGTCAGGTAGTAGCAGCCGAGGACCATGTCCTTCGACGGGCCGACAATCGGCGCGCCGTCCGCTGGTTTCAGCAGGTTGCGCGTGCTGAGCATCAGGCTGCGTGCTTCTTTAACGGCCTTTTCGCTGAGCGGGACATGCACCGCCATCTGATCGCCGTCGAAGTCGGCGTTGAAGGCCGAGCAGACGAGCGGGTGAATCTGGATGGCTTTACCTTCGACCAACTGCGGCTCAAAAGCCTGGATGCCGAGACGATGCAGGGTAGGGGCACGGTTGAGCAGCACGGGCCGCTCGGTGATGACCTCTTCCAGCGCTTCCCAGACTTCAGGCTTCTCGCGCTCGATGATGCGCTTGGCCCCCTTGACGTTGCTGGCGTAGTTCTGGTTGACCAGACGGCTGATGACAAAGGGCCGGTAGAGTTCCAGCGCCATCGTCTTCGGCAGGCCGCACTGGTGCAATTTGAGCTTCGGCCCAATAACGATGACCGAACGGCCAGAGTAATCCACGCGCTTGCCGAGCAGGTTGCGACGGAAGCGGCCTTTCTTCCCCTTCAGCATGTCGCTGAGGGATTTCAGTTCGCGGCGGCCCCGGCGGCTGAGCGCCTTGCCCCGCTGGCTGTTGTCGATCAGGCTGTCCACCGCTTCCTGAAGCATACGCTTCTCGTTGCGCACGATGACATCCGGCGCGCCGAGTTCCAGCAGGCGCTTCAGGCGGTTGTTACGGTTGATGACGCGGCGATACAGATCGTTCAGATCGCTGGTGGCAAAACGCCCACCATCCAACTGCACCATCGGGCGCAGTTCAGGCGGGATGCACCGGCAGCACCGTCAGGATCATCCATTCGGGCCGGTTGTTGCTCTTACGCAGGCTTTCCACCACGCGCAGACGCCGCGTCGCTTTTTTCTTGCGCTGCTTGGAGCGGGTCGTGCGGACCTCGTTCCAGAGTTCGACGCCCAGCTTTTCGAGGTCCATCGTCTTCAGAACCTCGTAGAACGCTTCCGCGCCCATATCGGCCTGGAAGACGTTGCCGTAGCGGCTCTTGAGTTCGCGGTAGCGGGTTTCCGGCAGGAATTGCAGGACCTTGAGGTCTTGCAGTTCGCTGCGGGCACGTTCGGCGCTCTGGCGCACGGTGCCGACGCGGTTGTCGAGTTCGTTTTGCAGTTCTTCGAGCCGCGTGTTGGCATCTGCCGAAATCTGCTCGGCTTCCATATTGAGTTTTTCGAGTTCAGCGGCCCGCGCCTGGTCCACTTCTTCCTGAATTTCGCCCAGGTAGGCGTTGACCGTCGTCTGCACGCGCGCAGTATGGTCGCCTGTGACGGTCTCGCCTTTGGCGACGATGACCATCCCGGCGCTCTCAAAGGCCAGGTCTGACGGCGCGGCATCACCGGTCAGCGAGTCAATGCGACTCTGGAGGTTCTGCGCTTCCTGCATCAGCTCATCGGTGAGCCGGGCCAGTTCTTCGTCAAAATGGGTGTGAATCTGGGCGACACGGTCGTTAAAGCTTGCGAGGACCGCATCGCGTTCTGTGCGGATCGTCTCCATTTGTTCCTGGAGATCACCGCCGAGCATGGTCTCTTTCTGAGCGAGTTCTTTTTCGACCCGCCCCAGGGCTTTGTGGCGAGCGTCTTCATCGACATTGGTGATGACGTACTGGGCAAAATACAGCACGCGGTCCAGGTTGCGGCGGCTGACATCCAGCAGCAAACCCAGATAGCTGGGCACGCGCCGTGTGTACCAGACATGTGCCACCGGGGCCGCGAGTTCGATATGGCCCATGCGCTCACGCCGGACCGCCGAGCGGGTGACTTCTACACCGCACTTATCGCAGACGATCCCACGATAGCGCACGTTTTTGTACTTGCCGCAGTAGCACTGCCAGTCCTTGGTAGGGCCGAAAATCGCTTCGCAGAACAGACCGTCTTTTTCCGGGCGCAAGCGTCGATAGTTGATCGTTTCCGGCTTGGTGACTTCGCCGTACGACCACGACCGAATCTGCTCCGGTGAAGCCAGGCTAATGCGAAGTGCGCTGAAATCCTTCGCTTCCAAGGCGTACCCTCCTCTGCGTCATAAGTGTATAGGAACTGTGTGTATAGCTGACTACTGAATATGCGGATTCGACAAGGTGTGTCTCGTAAAACAAAACAATGGCTCTCGGATAGATTCTCCGATGCCACATCAACGGTTGGAGCGATTTCGAATTTTCATAGATGACAAATCATACCTTAACAGACCCACTTTGTCAAGGTTTCGCGTAGTAATATTTGGGGTTATGTAGGGGGACAACAACGTTATGCATCGTAGCTCATCATAACGCCGAGTTGAACCGCTGTCAAGTTAGATGCGAATCACCGCCCCGCAGTAGCTGCACGTTACTTCGGTCTGGCCTGCGACGATGCGCGGTAGGGTACCACCGCAGACATGACAGGCAGTCGGGGCTTCACGCAGCCGCTGAACGACCTCCGGGTCCGGCTCAATTGCCCGTTCATTGGCCGCGTCACCGCTGACCATGCGCTGAATCTGCTTCTGCCAGAGTTTACAATCAACCCCGCCCTTGACCTCGACGGTAATTTGCCGGTGCTGGCTGGAGGAGGTCTGGAAGTTCAGCATATCTTTACCGCCGAACATGCCTTTGTTTTCCGCCTCGACCGAGTCGATGGTACTGAGCGGCAGCTCCCATTCCAGTTCCTGTTCCTGCTTGCCGCCAAACATGCCCAGCTTCTTGCCGGTTTTTTCTTTTTGCTCGAAGATCAGGCGCTGGTCGGTCAGGTAGAGGATGCCATCGGGGTCCTGTTTGCCTTTGCCGGTGGCGACCCATTCGGCTTTAGCGGCCAGAAACAGCGATTCGCCCGCCAGGAAATCGAAGCTGGCCTCGTCCTTCTGGTCAAGGAACCAGTTGATCTCAGTAATTTGCTGCACGGCGGACTGCACGTCGGCGCTGAGGCTCTCGTAGAGGGCCTGGATGCGTTCTTCGGCGGCGTCGGCTTTGGCTTTCAGACTGCTGAGTGCGCTTTCAGCCTGGCTGAGCGTGTCCTCACTGGTGTTCCCGCCCAGGCTGTTGATCCGCTTTTCGACGCTGCTGATGTCCGCGCGGAGTGCGGCTACTTCGTCGTCGATAGCCTGGTGTACGCGCTGGTTGGTCTCATCCCAGTGCTGCTGGAGGACTTCGGCCTTGTTTTCCAGGTAGGAGCGGTAGGCATAGCCCCGGCTGCGGATCTGCTCGATTTCGTTCGGCAGGTCGTGAATGCGCGTCTCCAGGTCGGCCACTGCGCGCGTGACATCGGCCATGTTGATCTGCTGCTGGAAATCGTTGAACTGGCTTTGCAGCGCGCCGATTTGCTCGGCGAAGGGACTGCCAGCAATGCTGGGCTGCGCCATGCCGCCCTTGCTGCTGTCTCCCGGACTTGCCGGAGTACTGTTCAGGGGCGCTTTGCCAATCCCAGAGGGGGACGCAGCACTGGCCTCACCCGCGGCTTTGCCCGCCACACCCTGGCTCAGGCCGCCTTTGGCTCCGCCAGCCTTTGGTGATCCGTCCGCTGCCGCTTTGCCGCTCTTATCCATCGCGCTCTTGCCCCCCATGCTCTGGCCTGCCGCCTTGCCGTCGGTAGTCTCATTGTTCATGGTTTTGGCCTCCAGAAGAATTAAGATTTCTTGCCGTTGATGCGATAGCGCAAGTAGGCTTCCATGAATTCATTCAGGCCGCCATCGAGAACAGCCGCCGTGTTGCCGGTTTCGTAATCGGTGCGGTGATCTTTGACCATCTGGTAGGGGTGCAGGACGTAGGAGCGGATCTGGCGTCCCCAACCAGCATCGACGTTCTCACCTTTGAGTTCGGCCAGTTCGGCTTCCTGCTTTTCCTGTTCCAGTTCGTAGAGACGCACCTTGAGGATTTGCATGGCACGTTCGCGGTTCTGTTTCTGGCTGCGCTCGTTCTGGCACTGGACGACGATCCCGGTCGGCAGGTGAGTGATGCGGATAGCCGTATCGTTCTTCTGCACGTGCTGGCCGCCCGCGCCCCCGGCCCGGTAGGAATCAATGCGCAAGTCCGCCTCGTTGATCTCGATGTCGATGTCGTCTTGAATATCCGGCCACAACTCGACTTTGGCAAAGGAGGTATGGCGGCGGCTGGCAGCATCGAAGGGGCTGAGGCGGACCAGCCGGTGAACGCCCAATTCGCTTTGCAGATAGCCATAGGCATAGTCGCCCTGAACATCCAGCGTGACGCTCTTGACCCCGGCTTCCTCGCCCTCGCTGCGGTCGAGTTCTTCGATCTTGTAGCCGTGCTGTTCCGCCCAGCGTGTGTACATGCGCTCCAGCATCTGTGCCCAATCCTGAGCTTCGGTGCCGCCTGCGCCTGCATGAATCGCCAGGATGGCGTTTTCCTCATCGTGCGGGCCGGAGAGCATCGCCTGGAAGGACATACGCTCCACGACAGGCCGCAGGGCTTCCACCTCGTCGCTGAGATCGTCCAGCAGGGATTCGTCGTTCATTTCGGCCAGTTCCAGCGCGTCGTTGATGCGCTGCGCGACAGCCTGCCAGCGATCAACCTGGGCTTTGAGGCCAGACATGGTCTGCATAAGCTTCTGCGCGGCTTCCGGGTCATCCCAGAAATCGGTGGCGCTGGCCTGTTCCTCGATAGCATGAATCTGCGCCTCTTTGTCGGCAATGCCAAGGCGCGCCATCAGACCGTCGATAGTTTTTTTCATTTCTTGAAGCGCTTCGACCAGGTTATCCATTAGTTTTCATCGAACAGACTCTTCACAAAGATTTCCGGGTTGAACTGGACCAGATCGTAGACGCCCTCGCCGAGGCCGAGATAATGCACCGGCAGGCCGAGTTCCTGGAAGACGGCGAAGACCATGCCGCCCTTGGCGGTGCCGTCCAGCTTGGTGACGATGATCCCGGTGACATCGACCATTTCCTGGAATTTGCGCGCCTGCTGCAAAGCGTTCTGGCCGGTGGTGCCATCCAGCACCAGCAGCACCTCATGGGGCGCGTCCGGCACAACCTTGGACGAGACCGATTTGATCTTCGCCAGTTCGCCCATCAGATTGTAATTGGTGTGCAGGCGGCCCGCCGTGTCGATAATCAGGATGTCTTTGCCGCGTGCGTGGGCGGCTGCGGTAGCATCGTAGACGATGGCTGCGGGGTCCGAGCCGGGCTGACCGGCGATGACCGGCACGTTGACCCGTTCGCCCCAGGTCTGCAACTGCTCGATGGCGGCGGCGCGGAAGGTGTCTCCGGCGGCCAGCAGCACGTTGCGGCCTGACGTGTTGAGCCGGTTGGCGAGCTTGGCGATGGTGGTGGTCTTGCCGGAGCCATTGACGCCGACGACCAGAACAATCGACAGCGGACGCCCGCTGATGTTCATCGGCGGCGGTATTTCCAGCAGGTCGAACAGCGCCTGACGCAGGCCCTGCTGCAAGTCCTCGCTGCGACGGTAGCCCTCTTTGCGCAGTCGTTCCAATACTTTTCCAGTGGTTTCCACGCCCAGATCGGCCTGAATCAGGATGGTTTCGATGTCGTCCCAGGTGTCCTCGTCGATCTCGCTGCTGCCGATCATATCGGCAATGCGACCGAAGAAGGAGCGCCGGGTTTTGGACAGACCTTTGTTGAAAACGCTCAAGAAGGTGGACTCCGATTTAGCTAAAAGGGTGCGGGAATCAGTATACACGGGCGCAAAATCCAAAACAACCCTGCGTCGGGGTGCGCGAGCTTTGCTATAATGCAGGTTCCAGGAGGTGGCGCGATGAACGACAGCTTGACGCATCTGGACGAACAGGGTGCGGCACGGATGGTCGATGTCGGCGATAAGCCGGACAGTGTACGCACGGCGGTCGCAGGGGGCGCGGTCTATATGCAGCCAGAGACTCTGCGCCTGATTCGAGAGGGTGCGCTCAAGAAAGGCGACGTGTTGACGGTGGCACGCATCGCCGGGATTATGGCGGCCAAACGCACCTCGGAGTTGATCCCGCTGTGCCATCCGATCTCGCTGAATAAGATTGACCTGGAACTGTGGCTGGACGAAGCGGCGAGTGCTGTGCGTGTGCGGGCGACGGCGCGGACGACCGGCAAGACGGGTGTTGAGATGGAGGCGCTGACGGCGGTGAGCGTTGCGGCGCTGACAATCTACGACATGGCGAAGGCGGTGGATCGCGGGATGCGGCTGAGTGACATCCGGTTGCTGGAAAAACACGGCGGTCAGCATGGTGATTATGTGGCGGAGGCGGAGTGATGCAGATCAAAGTACTGCTTTTTGCGACGCTCAAAGACGCTGCCGGGCAGAATAAGCTGGACATCTTGCTGCCAGGCGATCAGGCGACGGTGGCCGATTTACGCAAGGTCATGATCGACCGGGTGCCCGCTCTGCGCGATCATATCGGTATCGCCATCGCTGCCGTCAACGAGGAATATGCCTTCGACCAGGACGCGCTCAACGATGGCGATTCTGTGGCCTTCTTCCCGCCGGTCAGCGGGGGTGTTTCGCCGTTCCCGGAGATTTTCCGGCTGGCGGATGGGCCGATTGACCACGATGAATTGATCGCGGCCATCACCGTGCCGGAGACCGGGGCTGTCTGCGTCTTCAGTGGCATGGTGCGCGGCAAGACCAACAAGGAAAACGCGCCCACCGAGACCGAGTATCTCGAATACGAGGCCTATGAGCCGATGGCGGTCGCCAAGATGGCGCAGGTCGCAGCGGAAATCCGTGAACAGTGGCCGCTGGTGCAGGGTATCGCCATTGTCCAGCGAATTGGGCGGCTGCAAGTCGGGCAGAACACGATCTTGATCGCCTGTTCGTCCGGTCACCGGGACCAGGGCTGCTTTGAGGCCGCGCGTTATGGCATTGACCGGCTCAAAGAAATCGTGCCGGTGTGGAAGAAGGAAATTGGGCCGGACGGCTCGTCCTGGGTCGAAGGTCACTATATGCCGGGTGCAGCGGACCGGCGCACATGAAGCCAGCGTGCCGCCGTGTCGGGCAACAATTTGGCGCGCCGCGTGTTCTAATGGGCGGATGCAGGATTCGGCATCCCGTCAGAAGAGCCAAATCACACGAATAGGGGTGTAAGACTATGAGACGGGTTGTGATAACCGGGTTGGGTGCTGTGTCGCCCCTGGGCCACAGTGCAGAAGAAAGCTGGGAAGCGCTCAAAGCGGGAACGAGCGGTGTTGGTCCGATTACGCGCTTTGACCCCGTGAATCATCTGGTCAAAATCGCGGCGGAAGTCAAGAACTGGGACCCGACCGTGTACATGCTGGCGAAAGAGGCCCGGCGGCGGGACCGTTACCAGCAGTTTGTAGTTGCGGCAGGCAAACAGGCGGTTGCCCATGCGGAGCTGGTGATTAGCGATGAGGAACGAAGTCGCTCTAGCGTGATTGTTGGCTCCTCGGTAGGTGGGGTAGATAGCTATTTTGACCAGGCCAAGCTGATTATTGATACCGGCGATTCGCGCAAGATCACGCCCTTCGGCATCCCCATGCTGATGGTCAATGGTGGCAGCGATATTTTGAGTATCGAAGTGGGTGCCACGGGTCCGTCGTATACGCCGATCTCGGCCTGCGCGACCGGGGCCGATTGTATCGGCCATGCCTATGACCTGATCCGTCTGGGTCGTATTGATCGTGCGCTGGCGGGCTGTGGTGATGCGCCGATTATCCCGATTGCGGTGGCGGCCTTTGACCGCGTGGGGGCCTGTTCGCGTGAAAATGACAACCCGGAAGGTGCGTCCCGGCCTTTTGATCGCAATCGAACCGGGCTGGTCTTCAGCGAAGGGGCGGGTGTGGTGATCCTGGAAGCCCTGGAGACAGCACAGGCGCGCGGCGCGGAGATCCTGGCCGAAATCGTCGGCTACGGCACAACCTCCGATGCCTTCCACACGACGGCCCCGGAACCGGATGGACGTGGTGCGGCGGAGGCGATCTCACAGGCGCTGGGGGATGCACAGTTGAACCCGGAGGACATTGATTATATCAATGCGCATGGCACAGGGACCGCGCTCAACGACGTGAGTGAGACCAAAGCGGTCAAGCGTGCCCTGGGTGAGCAAGCCTACAAGATTCCGATGAGTTCGACCAAGAGCATGACCGGGCACGGCATGGGCGCGACGGCGGCATTAGAGGCCGTCTACTGCACGATGATGCTGCGCGATCAGGTGGTGCCGCCGACGATTAACCTGCACGATCCAGACCCGGAATGCGATCTGGATTACGTGCCGAATGTGGCCCGCGAACTCTCACTGCGCTACGTGATGAGCAACGCCTTTGGCTTTGGCGGTCACAATGTCTCGTTGATCTTTGCAAAATACACTGGATAGATGGACATTCAAGATTTTCAAGCACGACACGACATCCACTTTGAGAATCAGGCCCTGCTGCAACAGGCACTGACCCACCGATCCTATCTGAATGAGCAGGACGATGAGGATTTGCGCGATAACGAACGGCTGGAGTTCCTGGGCGACGCAGTGCTGGATTTCATCATTACCCGCATCCTCTTCGCGCGTTTTCCCGAAATGCCGGAAGGCGACCTGACCCGGCTGCGCTCGGCACTGGTACGGACGCAGACCCTGGCCGAGGCGGCCCGGAGCATTGACCTGGGTGCGTATCTGCGCATGAGCCGGGGCGAGGACTTGAGCGGGGGCCGCGACCGCCGCAGCCTGCTCTGCGATGCCTTCGAGGCGCTGCTGGGTGCGCTCTATCTCGACCAGGGAGTTGAGGCTGTCGCCGATTTCGTCACGCCGCTGCTGATGCCGCTGGTCGATCACATCCTGGCGGAAGGGCTGCACATTGATGCGCGCAGCAAACTCCAGGAGTGGAGCCAATCGGCCCAGGGTGAAACGCCGATCTATGTGGTCACGGATGAATCCGGGCCGGACCACGAAAAAGAGTTTACGATGGAAGTCCTGATCGGCGAGCAGGTGATCGCCACCGGTCAGGGACGCAGCAAGCAGTTGGCGGCTCAATCAGCAGCGCGCAACGCCCTACGGATGCTGGAGGCGGACGAATCGTAGGTATTGATTATCCGGGCGATGCAGGCATCAACCGGAGACCGGGCTGGCGATGGGCAGTTCGATAACCGCCATGCGATGATCCGAAGCCAGCGAATCCATGACCCCGGCGCGTGATTCCTGTAATCGTGGTTCGTACAACCATAGATAATCGACCCTGGCTTGCAGGTTGCTGCGCGACAGTGTATAGGATTGGATGGCGGGCTGCCCGGCGAAAGGATCGCGGAAGCTGGCGGCGCGCATCTGCTGGGCCAGCGGCGAGGTCGGCGTGTTGTTGAAGGTGCCGCCGACGATCAGACGGTTGAAATTGCCGTTGGGATGATCGTTATTGATGATGGTGAAGATTTCGTTGAGCTGGCGCTGCTGGTCCTGTTCCTGCTCCTCAATAGTTGGGCCGTTAGGTGATTCCAGCAGCAGACCCAGCCAGGTGTTGTACACCGTCAGGATGCCCGCGTCAGGGCGGATCTGGATGCGCTGCACGCCGGTCTGCTTGCCAGTGCTGGTGAGCAGGGTCCCTTCGTCGAAGACGATCTCGATATTAGACAGGACGGCCAGACCCTCCAGCCCTTCGTTGGTGGCGAAGAAGCGCCGGTCCATACCCAACCGCCGGGCCAGCCACAGGGCCTCATCGACGCCGTAGCTGGTGGCGCGGCCTACATCCACCTCTTGCAGCAGCACCACGTTCGCGCCGCTCAGTTCAATCGTGTTGGCGATGTCTTCCAGGCTCGGATAATAATACTCGCTGTAGCCATCATGAATGTTGTAGGTGCCGACGCGAATCACCGGCTGGTCGCGTACGCCGAGGATCAACGGGGGACGGGCCGCCAGTGCTGCCCAGCCACTGATGACGACCAGTGTCAGGAGACCGGCGATATTCTGCCAGCCGGGGCCATCCGGCCAGGGAATCCGGCGCTGAATCTGCGTCATCGGCAGGGTAGCGAGGAAGACAGCCAGCAGCAGCAGCGCCAGCCCCATGCCACGGAAGCCGCGCAGCAGGGCCGGGATCAGTGTATTGAGCCAGTCGTAGGGCGTCGCTAATCCGCGCACAAAGGCATATTCGTAGGTGAAGATGTCGCCCACCACGAGCAGGCTCAGCACCAACATCCCGACGATCAGCCACAAGCCGCTGAGATTGCGTTCGCGTGCCGCCTGGGGCCGGGTGAGCCACCACCACAGCAAGCTGACGGTGAACTGGGCGATAATCAGCGAGGCGGCGCTGAGGAAGACGATCCCGCGTACGCGCGTGCCGACGATCACCAGCAGCATAATCAGCAGCATCCAGAACCAGCCGCGCAGGCTGCCATCCAGCACGCTAATAAAACTGCGCGCCTGAGTACGCACCGCCGGGATGAGCGGCAGCAGTGTCGCGGCAGCGACCAGCGGCACGAGAGTCGTATAATCTTGATCGCTGCGTCCGGCGATAGCGTTAGGTAGGGCCAGCAATGTGATCTCTAAGAAAAGCAGCGCCCCCAGGCTCACGCCGCCCCAGAGGGGCATCAGGCCGTAATCGGCAGAGACCCCGCTTTCGGGCGACTCTGCCTGGTAGCGCAGCACGCGCATCAATACCAGCAAGAAGGCCGCCAACGACAGGATGATGAACAGCGGCGCGTAGGCAGGCGTCCACGAGGGATCGAGTGTATTGCCGAAGGCGCGCAAAAGCTGATCCAGGCCGAAGCCGAGGACGAAGAAATAGGGCAGGGTTTGCGCCCGTTGGCGTACCAGCAGTCCGATATAGAGCAGGCCGCCGCCAATCACCAGGCTGGCCGCTGCGGTCGTCGAAACTGCTGTGTTCATCGCTAACAGCAGCCGTCCACCCGCCACCATTGCCGCTGCCAGGACGAAGAGCCAGCGCACTCGTCCAAGAAACAAAAGCAGTAGCGGCAGTGCCAGCATCAAGGTCAGAAAGCCGAGATCGCTGCTCAGTTGGCCGGGCGGGACCACACCGGGGCGGCTGAAATCGACCGTGCTGGGGTCCAGCACACTGACGAGGGCACTGCTGGCCGTCTGGCTGTATAGCTGGCCGATAAGCAGGCGGAGAGTCTGCACAAAAAACACACCGATGAGACCGGCTTCAAAGATATGCAGATGATTTTGGAGGAGTCTGCGCATAGCTGCTCCTGCAGGGACGCGGTTTAGACAAAGTGTACATCGGCGGTATAATTGTGCAAATCTTTAGGAGGTAGTCCGGTGGAGCAAATTGACCTGATTCTTAACGGCGGAACCGTCGTGACAATGGATCAATCCTTTACCGTCATCTATGACGGCGCGCTGGCAATTCATGGCGCGAAGATCGTGGCGTTGGGATCGCGTGAGGACATCGCCGGGCGTTTTGAGGCGGCGGAGACCATCGATTGCAGCGGTCAGTACGTGCTGCCGGGCCTAGTAAACGCCCATACACACGTGCCGATGACCCTGCTGCGCGGTCTGGCGGATGACCTGCGCCTGGATGTCTGGCTGATGGGTTACATCATGCCGACCGAGCGCGAATTTGTCAGCCCGGAATTCTGCCGCCTGGGGGCCAAACTGGCTTGCGCCGAGCAGATTCGCAGCGGGATCACCAGTTTTGCCGACATGTACTACTACGAAGCTGACATCGCGGCGGTGGTGGCTGAAGCCGGGATGCGCGGCGTGTTGGGGCAGACGATCCTGAAGTTCCCTGCGCCGGATGCCGAAACCTACGAGGACAGCCTGGCTTATACCCGCAAGTTCATCGAAGCCTGGCACGGTCATGAGTTGATTACGCCCGCCATCGCGCCTCACGCGCTGTATTCCAGCACAGACGAGATGGTCCGGGCCTGCGCGGCGCTGGCGATTGAATATGACGTGCCGGTGCTGATTCACATCGCCGAGACGCGGCAGGAACTGGACGATAACCTCAAGCTGCGCGACCAGCGCGTGGTTGAAACGGTTGATACGCTGGGGCTGCTGGATGCGAAAGTCCTGGCGGCGCACTGCGTTCACATTGACGTCCAGGAGATGCACAGCCTGCACGATCACGCCTGCACGGTGGCGCACTGCCCGACCAGCAACCTCAAGCTTGCCAGCGGTATCGCGCCGGTGACGCAGATGCTGGAGCATGGGCTGACGGTCGGCATTGGCACCGATGGCCCGGCCAGCAATAACGACCTGGACATGGTCGAGGAGATCCGGCTGGCAGCGATTCTGGCGAAGACGGCGGCCAATGATCCGACCGCGCTGCCCGCCAGGGATGCGCTGCTGATGGCGACCCGACAGGGGGCCGAGGCGCTGTTCATCGGTGACCGTGCCGGCAGCCTGGAAGCCGGGAAGTTGGCCGATGTCATTGTGATGGATGGCGAAAAATCGCATAATTCGCCGCATTTTCGCCGGGACCCGAACGCAGTCTATTCCGAGATCGTCTACGCCAGCAAGAGCAGCGACGTGGCACATGTGATCTGCAATGGCCGCTGGCTGATGCGCGACCGGGACCTGCTGACGGTGGACGAAGCCGCACTGTTGGAACAGGCCAGAGACTATGCGGTGCGCGTCGATGCCTTCCTGACCGCGCACGAGGGCGATATTCTGAAGAAGCTGCTGGCGGTCACACAGGGGATGGAGCGCGGCGAGAGCTTCGAGGTGCAGAGCAAGGCGGTGCTGCGCGATCCGGCGAAGGTCGAACAGCTCATGCAGCATGAGGACGTGGATGTGCTGCTCTTTAAGCATTACCGCCAGTACGATACCTACTTCGTCTTTGACGATCCCTCGGTGGGCCTGCTGCGCTACCGCGAAGATGACCTCTTAGATGCGGCGGCGGAGGTCGAATCGGTACGCAGCCGTCTGACACTGACCATGCCGACGCGCGAGCGTGATTACGACGATTCGGTGGTGCTGTCGCATTCACGCTTTATCGCCCCCGCGGACCGCCCGCTGCGCTTCTACCGCGAGTACTTCCAGCCCGCCTCCGAGCTTGAATTGCAGAAGGACCGGCAGCGCTGGCACATTCATTATCAGGGCGTGCTGTTTTACGTCAACGTGGATCGCGTGATCTAACCCGGATCTGGCGGATACTTTCATCGAGATCAAGAGCCGCACCTGGTCGGCCATTGACGCAGAGATCAAAGCCGCGCGCATCCAGGAGATGCTGGCAATCCTCGGTGTTCAACCGGACGACATCATCCTGACGAATTACCTGGAAATGGACACTGCGGGCGGTTAGAGGGATGTCCAAATTTGCATCAAGCACTTCCCAATATCCGGCCAATCAGTCGTTTGGATTAGTTAAACCGTTGTGGCTTTGCGGAACGCAGCCATACAGTGGATTGAAGTGATTGATTACATCTACTTGATGAGTTTACCGTAATCTGCGTGGGAACCGATCCAAATCCAGATAATTAGATCTGGGCTTTCCATAACGCCAAGTGCTCGATATTTGAGACCCACGCGAACCGAGTAAAGTCTGTCATGTAGTCTCTTGAAGTGTAAACCGGGATGGTTAGGATTGACTGCAAAAAGGCGATACGCGGCGTAGGCTTGAACTTTCACATCGGGCGGCAGCGTCCGAAAAAGTGCGCGAAAACGCTTACTTCGACGCGAACGGATGACTAATCGTCTTCTTGGGTAGGATCAAAATCGTCCGTTTCTCCATCCCGGTAATCCTGTAACCCTTGTTCGACGAGCTGGTCAAATATGTCTGTTGGTGTCTCAGCGAACTGCTGATCCCACAACGCTTCGTCGTCTTTTACTTCATCGGTTAGGTAAGTGATGATGATCTCCACATCGCCCGGCGGAAGATCAGTCGGCGTTTGCAGCACAATTTTGCCGTCGTCGCCAATATGTGCTTTGGCTTCAATAATCATGTGCTATCCCTTGCCTCTTAACCGTTTGGCTCAGTGATACGTTGAACGGTGACAATTCTCGTGACTTCAACCCGATGCAATTATCGATCACTGCTGAAACGTTCTAAATTGAATGCCATTCCTACTCGTCCGTTGGGTTATCCATGCGGAAGCCGTGGCCGCGCACCGTGACGATGTACTGCTGCTCCGGGTCGAGTTCGGCCAGACGGTCCCGCAGACGGCGTACCAGAGCGTCAATGGCCTGTTCGCTGACGCCTTCGCCCATCGCATCCGGCCAGACCGTCTCCACCACGCTGTCACGGGTGCAGATGCGTCCGGCACTGTTGTAGAGCAGCTCCAGCAGACGATACTGCGGCAGGCTGAGCGGCGGGTCCAGTTCGTCCTCGCCGATGAAGACACGGCGGGCTTCCCGATCCAGCCGCAGGCGTCCACCAATGGATGAAGGCGCGTTGTAGGACATCGGCGTCGTGGCATCCGAACCGATAAACTGGATGCGAATCGCCAGTGCCAGATAAATCTCATCGCCGTCAGAAAGCTGGCGCGTGCCGGTGATCTGGTTGCCGTTCAGCCAGGTGCCGTTTTTGCTGTTCAGATCTTCGACGTAGAACTGGCTGTCTTGTTTGTAAATGCGGATATGCTGACGCGAAACCTCGCGCTCATCAAGCACCAGGTCACATTCTTCGCCGCGCCCGATGGTGATCTCTTCTCGCTCCATAATCCAGTGCTGCTGTTGGGGACTGTCGCTTTCCTGCAAGATCAGAACCGGATAGTCCGAATGCTGCTTGGTCATAAATACGCTGCTTTCCTCAAGAATGTGTTCCCCGACAACTCGGTATAGATTTTATTATATTTTCATGCAGATGTCATGTTTAGGGGTTGAGCTGTACGACCAATTCGACCGGCGCAGACTGTACCAGGCCCCCGCTTACCACGTTCAGGCCCTGGTCCGGGTAAATGGGCGTTGGCCCGGCGGCAGCCTGGGTGACACTGCCCGCCGAGGCGATGCGATAAAAGGCCCGTACGCTATTATTACCCTGACGCACCGTGTCTAACTGCGCACCTTGCAGGTCGGCACGGTAAATGCAGCGCTGGCGCGGCCCCAGCAGGCGGATATTTTGCTCCGGGAAACTGGCCTGAGCGCCCTGGTTGGCGGGAATGGTCGCCGAACCGAAGACCAGACCGATACCGCTGCTGCCATTGTCGCCGCCCGTGACCTGCGTCACGTCAAAGTAGATGGGCACTGTGCCGAGCGAACGGTTAATGACCACGATGTCGATGCGCAAGCTGCCGTTCGGATCCACCGGGACACCGCCCGCGCGTACCTCCAGGGCGATAGCGTTGACCGCCTGGCGACCGATCAGCGATTGGTGATTGGCCCGGTCCAGGCCCTCGCGCAGCCAGACGCAGGGAATGGCCTCGTCGATCAGCGGCGAGATCGAGGCGAGAATGCGCGGCATGATGTTCGGCCCCATGAAGACCGAGAGCAGAATCAGCAGGAAGATGCCTACCAGGAGGTTCGGGTTGTCTTCGTTGACGCGGTTGAAAATGCGCATCGGATCAGGTCTGTTCCAGCCATTCAGCGGTCATGGCGATAAAAGTCTCCGGCTCCACATCGTCTGTTTCGAGCCACTGAATGCCGGTATCGTGGCCGCGAAACCAGGTGTACTGCCGCCGGATAAAATCGCGGTTCATGCGGCGCGTCTCCGCCAGCGCGTCCTCCAGCGGTGTGCCATCCAGCAGATGACCGGCCAACTGCATATAGCCCAGGCCGCTCATGGCGGGCAAATGGCGATCATAGCCCATATCGAGCAGGCGCTGCACTTCATCCAGAAATCCCGCCGTCATCATCTGCTCCAGGCGCTGGTCGGCCCGTGTGTACAGGCGCTCGCGCTCCATCGTCAATCCGTATTGAAGTACATTGTAGGGTGGGGGATGCTTTTTCTGCAATTCGCTGATGGGCGTGCCTGTTTCGAGATAGACCTCCAGTGCGCGAACCACCCGGCGCACGTTGCGATAATCGACGACGCTGGCCGCGACGGGATCAACCTGGACCAGGCGCTCATGCAGGGCTTCGGGGCTGTGCTCAGCGGCAAAGGCTTCCAGTTCGCGGCGCAGTGCCGCGTTCGGTGGCACTTCCGGGATCGACCAGCCTTCAATCACGGCGCTGAGATACTGGCCGGTGCCGCCGACCAGCAGCGGCAGATTGCCACGCTCGTGAATTTCATCAATCGCGGCGTAGACGCGCGCTTGATACTGCGCTAAGCCCAGGGTCATATCCGGGTCCACCACATCGATGAGATGGTGCGGCACGATACGGCGCTGTTCGACGGTCGGTTTGGCGGTGCCAATGTCCATGTAGCGAAATATCTGGCGGCTGTCTGCGCCGATGATCTCGCCGTCGAGTGCCTGCGCAGCGGCCAGTGCTAGACGAGTCTTGCCCACTGCCGTTGGCCCCAGAATCACCAGCAGATTACCAGTCAAGCGCGTTCTCCCGGTGGTCGATAACGGCTTTCTCGCCGCGTGTCAGGGCGATGGCGATCAGGTCGATGCGCCACAAAGGGTCCTCAAGCTGCTGCTCGTCGATGTAGCTGTAGATGCTGGCGATAAGACGTTCGCGCTTGCGCGGCGTCACGCTCATGAAGGCGGCTTCGATTCCGCCTGCCCGGCGCGTTTTGACCTCGACAAAGACGAGGGTCTCGCCGTCCTGGGCGATAATATCCAGTTCGCCGCGCGGGCAGTGCCAGTTGGTTTCGAGTATGCTGTAGCCCTGCTGGCGCAAATGGGCGGCGGCCAGCGATTCGCCCCAACTGCCGGTGTCTTGATGCCTCTTCGTCACAGCCTGTCCTTTCCGCCCTCATGGTAGCGCTGCTGCCCCGGCAGAGCAAGATTACAACCGATTTGCTTGAAAAAATGTCATATTTCCGATATTATTCGCAGGGTTTACTTGTGTCCCTTCAACGGAGCCAACTAATGGACGTTTCAATACAGAGCGCAGGACTTATCGCTGCAATTGCCAGCATTATAGGGCTGGCCTTCGCCTTCTATCAGCGAAACTTCGTGCTTTCGCAGAACTCTGGTAACGAGACCATGCAGCGGATCGCGGCGGCGATCCAGCGCGGTGCGCAGGCCTTTCTGACGCGCGAGTATCGTGCAATTGCCGTGCTGGTTATCGTTGTCGCCCTGCTGTTGGCGCTGCTCAGCTTTGTACAAGGCTCCGGTATGAGCATCTGGACAGCAGTGGCGTTTGTCTGCGGCGCGGTCGCATCCGGCCTGGCCGGTTATATCGGGATGTACATCGCCGTCCGTGCCAACGTGCGCACGACTCAGGCGGCCTCGCATAGCCTCAATCAGGGGCTGCGGGTAGCCTTCGCCAGCGGCACGGTGATGAGCACTATGGTCGTTTCGCTGGCCCTGCTGGGAATCAGTATTCTGTTCATTCTCTTCACCAATCAGACTGGATCCCCATCAAGCCGCCAGTGCCCTGGCCGGGTTTGGCTTCGGCGGGACCTCTATTGCGATTTTCGCTCGCGTTGGCGGTGGGATTTACACGAAAGCAGCGGATGTGGGCGCGGACCTGGTCGGCAAGACTGAGGCCGGTATCCCGGAAGACGATCCACGCAATCCGGCGACCATCGCGGACAACGTGGGCGACAACGTGGGCGACGTGGCCGGGATGGGGTCGGACCTCTTCGAGAGCTACGCCAGTTCGATCATCGCCGCGATCTCGCTGGCGACGCTGGGGGCCGGGCTGGGCGCAGAACAACAGACCGCCGGGCAGGTCTTCCCGCTGCTGGTGGCGGCTTCCGGGTTGTTGATCGGCATGGCGAGTACCTATCTGGTCAAGACGAAGGAAGACGCGACCCAGGAAATGCTGCTGGGCAGTCTGCGTACCGGCGTCTACGCGGCCAGCGGCGCGGTTGCCCTGGCGGTCGTGGTGCTGGGCCTGCTGCTGAACCTGGGCTGGGGCGTGATTATCGCCACCATCAGCGGCCTGGTCGGCGGTGTGGCGATTGGTTACTTCACCGAGTATTTCACCTCGGATACCTATAGCCCAACCAAGCAGCTTTCGGAAAGCGCGCTCGGTGGGGCAGGGATCGTGATTATTCGCGGGCTGGCGCTGGGCATGTTCAGCACGATTGCGCCGGTAGCGATTGTCGTGATTGTTACCCTGGTGGCGACCGCAGCGACCGGTCTCTATGGTGTGGCAGTGGCTGCCGTCGGAATGCTGGCGACGCTGGGGATCACCCTGGCAACAGATGCCTATGGACCGGTGGCCGATAACGCTGGCGGTATCGCCGAGATGGCTAACATGGACGAATATGTCCGTGACCGCACAGATGCGCTCGACAGCCTCGGTAACACGACGGCAGCGACCGGCAAGGGCTTTGCCATCGGCAGTGCGGCGATGACGGCCCTGGCTCTGAACGCTGCTTTCGTCACCGCGATGCAGGGAACGACCAACGCCGTCTTTACGGTGGATATTCTCGATCCGCGTCTGATTACAGGCCTCTTCCTGGGCGCGATGCTGCCCTATCTGTTCAGTGCTCTGACCATGCTGGCGGTCGGTAACGCTGCGCAGGAGATCGTCGGCGAGGTGCGCCGCCAACTGCGGGAAATCCCCGGCATTATGGAAGGCACCGCTGACCCGGACTACGAGCGCTGTGTGGGCATCAGCACGGACAGCGCGATCAGGCAGATGATCCTGCCCGGCCTGATCGCCGTCGCGGTGCCGGTAGTCGTCACTCTCCTGGCGATTGTTGGGCACGACAATGTCATCGGCCAGTTTGTCGGGCGCGAGACTCTGATCGGAATGCTGGTCGGCTCTTTGATCTCGGCCTTCATGCTGGCGGTGATGATGGCGAATGCTGGTGGGGCCTGGGACAACGCCAAGAAGTTCATCGAAGCCGGGAATCACGGTGGCAAAGGCTCAGACGCGCACAAGGCGGCGGTGGTGGGTGATACGGTAGGCGATCCCTTCAAGGACACCTCCGGGCCGTCACTTAATATTCTGCTCAAGCTACTGGCGATTGTGTCGCTGGTGCTTGCGCCGCTGTTGGCGACGACGCCGATGTAAGCTTCAGGTTCTGGAATGCGAAAAGGCGACTCTGTGCGAAGAGTCGCCTTTTTTGTTATGTCTATGTCGAGATGCGGAGCTTTAGTCGGCGCGTTCGAGAATCTTGCGGAACTTGTAGCCGTAGACAATCATGCCTTTGTCGCCGCCGCTGTTCAGCTTGCGCGTGACCATCTCGACCCGGTCGCCAATGGTGATAGGGCCGTCCAGGTCAGTAAGCTGCGCCGTCACCAGCGGACCATCGTCCAGTTGGATCAATGCGAGGCTGTATGGGGCCTGAGCTTCGAAGCCTTCCGGTGGCTCGGTCAGGGTGGTGTAGCTGTAGACGACACCTGTGCGCGAGAGGGTGACTCGTTCGCCGTGTGCGCTGGATTGCTGATCGGTGAGGGTCATGGCTAGTAGCTGAGAATCAGCACTTTTTCCTGGCTGCGGATTTCGATTTCCGCTTCCGTCTGTTTCGGTTCCTGGATGATGGGGCGAGGACGCAGGCTGAGCGAGCCGTTGGTGCTGCGGTAGCCTTCAAGACGGTAGCGCTGGGCGTTGAGACGCCAGTGACGTGAAATCTGCATTGTTGAAATACTCCGTTGCTTGACGAATTGTGCTTTTCATCACTAATAGCGTTATTTTACGCCTTTGGTAGCTATCAATACCTATCAGAGGGTCTGAAAAGCTATCAAAGCCTCTCGGAAGCCTTAATATTCCGGTCCGTAAATGACGAAATCTTAAGACTATTCCTTCAACTTGCCGCGATAGCGGGTATAGGTGGCGTAGTCGATTTCGGTGCGGCGGTTGATGTAATCGCGGGTCGTGGGCGCGCGTTTCTGGCGTTCTGTGACACGTTCTGTTACACGAATGTCGAAGGCATCCGAGCCTGCGCCGCTGCCGTAGCTGACCATCAGAATGCGCGCATCCGGTTCGGCGATGTCCAGGATGGCGGTCAGGCCGATCATGCAGGAGCCGGAGTAGGTGTTGCCGATCTCGCCGGAGAGCAGCCCGGTCTGATATTGTTCTTCGCATGAAACCGAGGGTCTTCGCGGCGCGCGTTGGGAATTTGACGTTGGGCTGGTGGAAGACGGCGTAAGTGTAATCGGCAGCGGTCGTGCCCATCATGTCCATGAGTTTCTGCGCGGCGTTGAGCGTGTGGTTGAAGTAGGCCGGTTCGCCGGTGAAGCGGTCGCCATGCACCGGGTAGGATTGACCGGGCCGCCGCCAGAAATCGGGTGTATCGGTGACGTAGCTGTAGCTGCCCAGGTAGACCGCGCAGGCTTCGTCGGCGGGTCCCAGCAGGAAGGCCGCGCCACCGGAGGCCGCCGTGTATTCGAGCGCGTCGCCGGGGCGTCCCTGGGCCGTATCCATGCCGATACTGAGCGTGTAGCGCGCCATGCCGCTGCCAATAAAGCCGATAGAAGCCTGTACCGCTTCGGTCCCGGCTTTGCAGGCGAATTCCCAGTCCGCCGCCTGAATGTTGGGCGATGTGCCGATGCTCTCGGCGACGATGGTGCTGGTCGGCTTGACGGCGTAGGGATGGCTCTCGCTGCCTACCCAGACGGCACGGATCAGCTTGCGGGTCGATCTGGGCGCGGGCGAGGGCGTTGCGGGCTGCTTCGATAGACATGGTCGTCACGTCTTCGTCCAGCCCGGCGACGGCCTTCTCTTTGACCGGATAGCCGCCCAGGTCGTTGGTCCAGACGCGGGCGATTTCGCGTCCCGGCAGGCGGTAGCGCGGCACATACGCGCCGTAACCGACGATGCCGACCTGGTTGATCGGGCGCATGAGATTCTGGATAGAGCGGATTTGTGGCATTTCCATTCAATGACATAGATTTACACCTCGTTGACTTTGCTTATCTGCGCAGGATCAAGCGTGTCTGTTCACGGTGTGTCGCGCAGTGATTCGACCAGTTCTTTAGCCCGTTCCAGGCGAATGTTGCCTTCGTCGATCATGGTCTGGACGATGCGTGGTACGAGATCGCCGGATGCGCCTGCCGCGATGGCCAACTGCTTGGCGTGCAGGCTCATGTGGCCGCGCTGGATGCCTTCAGTCGCCAGCGCCCGGATCGCGCCCAGATTCTGCGCCAGACCGACCGCCGCAATGACCTCAGCCAACTGCCGTGCTCTTTCGATTCCCATGATTTTGAGCGCGACTTGCGCCGTCGGATGGGTGCGCGTGGCACCGCCGACAATGCCGACTGCCATCGGCAGTTCGATGCGCCCGTGCAGATTGCCGTCGTCGTCCTGCCACCAGTGGGTCAGGCTGGTATATTGACCACTGCGCGCGGCAAAGGAATGCGCCCCGGCCTCGATAGCGCGCCAGTCGTTGCCTGTGGCGATCACCACCGGATCGATTCCGTTCAAGATGCCTTTGTTGTGGGTGGCCGCACGATATGGATCGACTTCGGCGAAGACGCCTGCCTCAACAATCGCTTTGACGACCTCAGGGCCGGACAGAGATTCGGTCGCCAGTTCCGCTGCTGGGATCATGCCCTCGGCGCGGGCCTTGCGCTGATCGGCAAGATTGCTGAGGATGCGCAGGTTGACGCGCCCGCCGGTAATCTGCTCGATGCGTGGGGCCAGTTTTTCGAGCGTCGTATTGATCGCATTCGCGCCCATAGCGTCCTGGCAGTCGTAGTGCAGGTGCATTACCAGCATGGGGCCGATGGCGGTGTCGGGGAAGGGGCGCAGTTGAATATCGCGTGCGCCGCCACCCACCCGAATCATCACCGGGTCGATGGTGTTGGCCTCGTCGATGAGTTGATCGCGCTGGTCGAGAAGCGCCTGTGCCGCGGTCTCCACATCATCGAGATCGACAATTTGAATCTGGCCGATCATGATCGATTCGTCGCTGGACGCGCTGAAGCCGCCACCTGCTCGAAACAAGCGTGCGGCGTTGCTGGCGGCTGCCACGACCGATGGCTCTTCAATCACCATTGGCACCAGGTAGTCACGCTGGTTGACGAGAAAATTGGTTGCAATCCCGATTGGCAGGCCAAACGTGCCGATGACATTTTCAATCATGTGATCGGCCTGGGCAGTATCCAATCCGGCCTCGCCGGTCAGGACAGCGTGCTCCTGCGGGCTGAGATTGGCCCAACGGGCGACGATAGCGGCCCGCTCGGCGGCGGTGTGTTTGTAAAATCCTGAAAGTCGTGATGTCTGTTGTTCTGTCATGGCTCTCACTTTATCAGCCTGAAGCTGTCAATTGCTATCAGATTGGTGAAAAATGGTACAAATCCGGCGCTGACCGGGCCGCAAACCGTCGTTGACAGGCTCTGTGCTTGATCTTATGCTGTTGCTCATGCGATCTCTTATCATCCTCGTATTCTGCTGCACGCTGCTCATCTATGGTCCCAGCCTGGCGCAGGACGGGCCGTCGGGCGATGGCACGATACGGCAGATTCGGGTGCCGATTCTAATGTACCACTACGTCAGCCCGCTGCCCGCTGATGCCGACGCGCTTCGCTATGATCTGACTGTTGAGCCGCCGGTCTTTGCCGCGCACATGCAGTATCTGGCCGATCAAGGCTATGCGATTATTTCCCTGGACGCTGTCTATGACGCTTTGATGTACGGTACGCCGCTGCCTGCAAAACCGCTGGTGCTGACCTTTGATGATGGCTACCGCGACCATTACGACTATGTGTTTCCGATCCTCCAGCAGCACGGCTTCACAGCCACGTTTTTTGTTATCACCGGGCGGGCGGATAATGCTGACCCGGCGCATCTGTCCTGGGAACAGATTGACGAGATGGCGCGGGCCGGGATGCACATGGAAGTGCATACCAAGTCTCACGTCAGCCTGGAGGGCCGTGACCGCGATTTTCTCATCTATGAGCTGCTGGGGAGCCGTGAAAGCCTGAAAGCTCACACGGGGGTGGATGCGCTGATGCTCGCGTACCCTGCCGGGCGCTACGACGCGCTCACGCTGGAGGTCGCCGACGAACTGGGCTTCCATCTGGCCGTCACGACTCAACCGGGCGCGACTCAGGATTCATCACGACGCCTTGAACTTTCGCGGCTGCGAGTCAGCCACGATACCGGCGTCTCTGGATTGGCCTATCTACTGCGCAGTAGTTAATCAGGCAGGATTTTGCTGCCGAGGAAATAAGTCGAGCCAGACCATATACAGCAGGGTCAGCGGCAGCATCGTCGTTGCGAAATAGATGATCCCATAATACTGGATCGAGGTCGCGTGGGCCAGCACCGGCGTAATGATCGGCGGCAGTGATATGCTTGGGAGAAGCGTGAAGCCGACGGTGATAATGCCGTAGGCGGTCAAAAATCCCAGGATGATCGACGCCACCCAAACGATGATTCGCTTGACGGTCAAAGAGGACATGAATTATCTCCTGCTGCGAGTTTACCCGGCAGCATTGTAACCCGATTGGGGGATGCTTAGCAAGTAATGATTTTCACAAGGGCGGCTAAGCTCGTAGCCAAAATCGGACAAAGCTGTTACACTTTGGCCGTTGCTTTTATGGATAAGGTATTCAATAATGTACACTGTGTCTAAGACTTTCGCAGGCTAAGGGAAGGATCAGGATACATGGCCGATTTATTTGACAAGATTGAATCTGACAAGCAAATCAAACGGGTGAAAGAAGCCCAATCGATTGGGATTTATCCGTATTTTCGCGCGCTGAGCGATTCCGAAGGGACTACAGCGGTTATTGATGGCAAAGAGGTCGTCATGCTGGGGTCCAATAATTACCTGGGGCTGACCACCGACCCGCGTGTGCGCCAGGCGATGATTGAGGCAGTCGAACGCTATGGCACGAGTGTCACCGGGTCGCGCTTTCTGAACGGTACGCTGGAACTGCACCTGGAACTGGACCACCGGCTGGCGAAATTCGTCGGCAAAGAAGCGGCGGTCGTCTTCCCGACCGGCTACCAGACCAACGTCGGCACCATCGAATTGATCGTCGGCAAGGACGATTTCGTCATCGTCGATAAGGACGATCACGCTAGCATCGTCGATGGCGCGATTATGGCGCGCGGTGAGATGAAGCGCTTCCGGCATAACAATGCCGACAGCCTGGACCAGATGCTGAGCAGTCTGCCGCCAGAATCAGGCAAGCTGGTGGTGGTGGATGGCGTCTACAGCATGATGGGCGATCTCGCGCCGCTGCCCGAACTGGTGGAGATCTGCAAGCGGCACGGCGCGCGCATTATGGTGGATGATGCGCATGGCATAGGTGTGACCGGCGGCGGACGCGGCACGGCGGCGCATTATGGCCTGACCGATGAAGTGGACCTGATTATGGGGACCTTCAGCAAGAGCTTCGCCTCGATTGGTGGCTTTATCGCCGGAGACGCGGACGTGATCCACTTTATTCAGCACAAAGCGCGCTCGCTGATATTCTCGGCCTCGCTGCCTGCCCCTAATGCTGCGACGGTGTTGAAGGCGCTGGACATCATCGAGAGTGAACCAGAACACGTCGAGAACCTGTGGCGCAACGCGAACTACATGCGCGAGGGGCTTCAGGCGATGGGTTACAACACCGGCCCCAGCAACACGCCCATTATCCCGGTCATTCTGGGCCAGGATTTCCAGGTCGGGCTGGCATGGCACGCGCTGATCGAAGAAGGCGTCTACACCAACCCGGTCGTGCCGCCTGCGACACCGCCGAACGCCGGGCTGCTGCGCACCAGCTACACCGCGACGCACCAGCAGACGCACCTGGACAAAGCGCTCCAGGCTTTCAAGGTAGTCGGCGAGCGCCTGGACTTCATCCCGGCTTCGGAAGCAGTCTCGTAAAATCCGGGTCAATCCTGTTCATTGACATCCCGTGCGCTTTGCGGGATGTTTTTATTTCGAGTGGTAAAATATGGGGATTACAGACCGGAACTGAGGCAGTGCGATGCGTTTCGACATTCATAAAGTGCGAACCTATCTCATCAACGAATTCAACGAGGCTACCGATACGGTCGCTCGCATCGACCATGACGGCACAGACATCATTCTCCTGGAACTGTATTCGGGCGAGGCAGTCATCGTGCATCTGGTGGATCGTGTAATGTCGATAGGCGAGATCCGCGACACACTGAGTGAGAACACGGTCGCCAAACGGCACAGTCTGTTCATCCTTTGGAGCGACATGCTGCTGCCCCAGGAGAACCGCGATCACGTGCCGGAAGACTGGATGGAAGTCCTGATGACGCTGTATCAGGGCAAAATCTACGGCTATGATTCCTATGGCCCTTACGCCTCGGTCTTCCCAGTCTATTTTCGCAATAAGGGCAGCGGGCTTGAGTATTACGTGACCTATGGCAACGCCATAGATGCGGTACATCTACGCTGCGACACGGTTCACATGGATACTCGCTATCTCAAGGGTTTCTATCGCATCGCCGATTTCAGTGCTCAAGCAGCGGGGTCCAGCAAACGACGGACGCAGGGTGAGCGGCAGGGACCGCCGTTGAACTTCCATCGCAATTCGCTGGCGGCCTATTTTGCCGTGCTGGAGATTCCGTCCACCTCAGATCGGGGCGCGGTGCGGCGCGCCTATTACCAACTGGCCCGGCGCTATCATCCGGACATCAACGATTCGCCCGATTCAACGCTGCGGATGCAGCAGATCAACGAGGCGTACAAGCGCATTATGGAGCAGTTCGAGAAGGACGCTTAGCTCGTGGCCCTGGTGGAATGTGTGCCGAATTTCTCTGAAGGACGGCGGGACGACGT
The DNA here is from genome assembly GCA_963772595.1 of uncultured Chloroflexia bacterium. GTDB lineage: Bacteria > Chloroflexota > Anaerolineae > Aggregatilineales > Phototrophicaceae > CAVYXZ01. The sequence goes on from CAVYXZ010000013.1 coordinate 322,380, forward strand.
CATCGCGGCGATTGTCGCGGCGATTGAGGCGGTGCCCGGCGTGACCCTGCTGGATTTACACCGTGATGCCGATCACAACCGCTGTGTCGTGACCTTTGCCGGGGAGCCGGAGGCGGTCGTCGAGGGAGCCTTTGCCGGGGTCGCCTGTGCTATCGAGCGCATCGACCTGGACAGGCATCAGGGTCAGCATCCGCGTATCGGGGCTGCTGACGTAGTGCCCTTTGTGCCGTTGGAGGGAGTCACGCTGGAAGACTGCGCTGCTTTGGCACGCAAACTGGGTCAGCGCGTGGGGACAGAGCTTCAAATTCCGGTCTACCTCTACGAAGCGGCAGCCAGCCGTCCCGAACGTGTCAATCTGGCGAATCTACGGCGTGACGGCTACGAAGGCTTAAAGACAGCAATTGTCACAGACCCGGACTGGCAGCCGGATTTTGGCCCGGCAAAGCTGGGTAAGGCTGGAGCTACCGCCATCGGTGCGCGTCCACCGCTCATCGCCTACAATATCTACCTGACGACCGACGACGTCGAAATCGCCCGCAAGATTGCGGAAACCGTCCGTTATTCCAGTGGGGGACTGGCTTACGTCAAGGCGCTGGGCTTGCTGGTGCAGGGCCGGGCGCAGGTCTCGATGAATCTGACCGATTACCGGCAGACCCCGCTGGCGCAAGTGGTCGAATTTGTCCGGCGTGAGGCGGCCCGTTATGGCACCGCGATTCATTCCTCAGAACTGGTCGGTTTGATCCCGCAGGACGCTTTGTTCGAGGCAGCGCAGATGGTACCTCCAACTGGACAATCTGCAGTCTGATTCCGTGCTGGAAGAACGTCTGCGCCGCCGCGATCAATCCAGGCTGACTTTACCCTCGGCCAGCGCCTGCTTGAAATGTGCAATCGTGCTGGCGACACCCTCGTCGAGCGGCGTAAAGGGCAGGGTGCCAATCGCCTCGACCAGTGCCGTATCCACCGTGCCATCCGGCAGAGCCAGCGCCTGATCCTCGAAGGTGATCTGACCCTTCATGTCGGGCGCTGCGGCTTCAATCGCGGCCACGATCTCCTTCATGTGGGCGACGCTGCCGCCCAGATTGTAAACTGCTGCCCCGTCGAACCCGGCGCGCGCGGCCTGAATGAATATCTTCGCCACGTCGTCCACATACTGGAAGCCGTTATAGCCGCCATAGCTGATGTGGTAAGCCTGACCTGCCGCCGCGGACAGCATGGCTTTGGTCGGCGTAGAGGTCATGCCCTGGTCGCGTCCCGGCCCATAGATGGTATAAGGGCGCAGGCCGATGCTGCTGATGCTGTCATCCTGATAGTAAATGTCGGCGGTACCTTCGTTGGCGCGTTTGTAGACCCCGTAGAGATTGCGCGGGTTGAGCTTGACATCGGAGCCGACCAGGCGCTCTTCATAGTCCTCAGGGCCGCCGAAGACGGCGACGCTGCTGGCATAGACCAGGGGAATGCCGCCCAGCTTCTTGACCGATTCAAAGATGTTGACCGTGCCCACGACATTGACTCGTGCGCCCAGCGGCGGGTTGGCTTTGCAGAAGGGCACTTGCAGCGCGGCCAGATGAATGACATGCGTCGCGCCCTCCATCGCGGTCTGCACAGCGTCCAGATCCGTGATGTCGCCGGCGACAAAATTCACCCGGTCGATTTCATCGTCGCTCATAATCAGGCGCAGACGATGATCGCTGCTGCCCAGGTCATAAACGACGACCTCGGCCCCTTGCTGTATCAGATTGCGCGTGACCCAGGCTCCTAAACAGCCCAGCGCGCCGGTTACGAAAAATCGTTCCTGACTCATTGTCTTATTTCCTAATCCAGATGTCCTGCTGGTAAATCCAATCGGCAGCGCCGCCGGACGTTCTACGGTGCTGGTGAGGGGAATGTGCTTCCCGCTCAGTGAGGCTTCGTCGAAGGCCAGCATGGTATCCAACACGTGATAGGCGAGCTGGCCGCTGGCACGCTGTGGCCGACCCGTCGTGATCGCATAGGCCATATCGGCGGTGCCGATGCCGCGCCCGACCGTAGCGCTGTGCGTCAATGGGACTTCGGACCATTCTTTTTCGTCGGCTCGGCGCACGTAGACCTGCCCATCAAAGCGATTGGGGTCTGGCACGACCATCGAGCCTTCGGTGCCATACACCTCGATGCGCGGCAGATTGTGTGACCAGACGTCAAAGCTCATGATGATGGTTGCCAGCGCCCCACTGGCATATTCGATCACGCCGGTGAGATGTGTGCTGACATCTACGTCAATGATCTGGCCGAAGTTCGGCTGGCTGGTAACACGGCGCTGCTTGAAGCTCTTCTTGGTCAGCCCTGTGACCCGTTTGGCTGGCCCCAGCAGATGCACCAGGGCGGTCAGATAATAGGGTCCCATGTCGAGCATCGGGCCGCCGCCCGCTTTGTAGTAAAACTCCGGGTTGGGGTGCCAATGCTCGTGCCCGTGCCCGACCATGAAGGCTGTCGCCGCCACCGGATCGCCAATCAGGCCGTCATCCAGCACTTTGCGCGCCGTTTGCAGGCCACCACCCAGAAAGGTATCTGGCGCGGAGCCGACATGCAGCCCTTTGTCCTGCGCCGCTTGCAGCACCTTCTGTCCATTTTCACGCACCAGCGCAAAGGGCTTTTCGGCATAGGGATGCTTGCCTGCCGCAATCGCCGCCAGATCGACCTCGACATGCACCTGCGGGATAGTCAGGTTGAGGACGATCTGAATATCGGGATCGGCTAGCAGTTGATCGACCGAGACCGCCGGGACGCCGTACTGCGCGCCCTTTTGCTGAGCGACTTCTGGCTTAATGTCTGCGCAAGCAGCCAGCTCCAGAATTTCGAATTGGGCGCAGCCTTTGAAGTACTGGTCGCTGATGTTGCCGCAGCCAATGATGCCAACTTTTACTTTATCCATTGTTTATTCATCCAGTGTTCCGGTTATCAATCCGAGGGGGAGTGGGGCAGGCTGTTTGACTGTGCTCTGAATGTCAATGTGTTTGCCGCTTGCGGAAGAGTTAACGAAGGCCTGCATCAGGTCCAGTACGTGATAGGCGAGTGCGCCGCTGGCGCGAGGCGGACGGCCTGAGCGGATCGCATAGGCCAGGTCGGCCACCGCAATGCCGCGCCCAACCTGATCACTGTGAGTCAGAGGGATCGCGCTCCAGGCAGTCCGCGCCAGCCCGCCGCACCTGTACCGGGCCGTCAAAACGGTTGGGGTCCGGGACGATCATCGTGCCCTCACTGCCGTAAATCTCAATGCGGGGCAGACTGTTCGACCAGACGTCAAACGAGGTGATGACCGTCGCCATGCCGCCGTTAACAAAGTCGATGACACCGCTGAGATGCGTCGGGATTTCCACATCAATCGCATGGCCGTAGCTTTCCGGCGGAAGCTGCGAACTGGTGGCGAAGCGCTGCGGGAAGGAAATCTGAGTCGAACCCGTGACGCGCTTGACCGGCCCCAGCAGATGCACCAGGGCGGTGAGGTAGTAGGGGCCGAGATCGAACATCGGGCCGCCGCCGAATTTGTAGAAAAAGTCCGGGTTCGGGTGCCAGGCTTCCGGGCCATGCCCCAGGAAGAAGGCTGTCGCCGCAACCGGTTTGCCGATCCAGCCATCATCGAGCAGCTTGCGTGCAGTCTGGTGACCGCCGCCGAGGAAGGTATCCGGCGCACAGCCCAGCAGGACACCCTGTTTTTGGGCCGCATCCAGCAGTTTCTGACCGTCTTCGCGGGTCAGGGCCAGCGGTTTTTCGCTGTGGACATGTTTGCCTGCGGCGATGGCCGCCAGTGAGACGCTGGCATGAGCCGAGGGCACCGTCAGATTGACGACAATGTCGATGTCTTTGTCCTGGAGCATCTCATCTACGGTGAGTGCTTTGACGCCCTGTTCAGCCGCTTTGGCGCGGGCGCGGTCCATGTCGATATCGGCGCAGGCAGTGACTTCAAGAATATTGAATGCGGCGCAACCTTTGAAATATTGATTACTGATGTTGCCGCAGCCAATAAGTCCTACTTTGACTGTATCCACGCTGTAATCCTTATGTGCAAAATAAGATAAAGCAGCGTCATTGTACTCACTACTGGTAGAGTCACGCCACCGGATTGTGCTTAGTTGGACTGTGGAAGCGGCGCGCCTGCCGCGATCAGCCCTTCAGCCTGAAGCTCAGCCCAGAACTCGGCGGGGATGGGCACGTCGAGCGTATCCAGATTCACCTTCACCTGATCGACCTGATCGGCCCCGATGACCAGCGAGGTGCAGGCAGGCTGTGCCCAGACAAACTGCACGGCGGCGGCGTTGAGCGGCACGTTGTAGCGTTGGCAGACGCTTTCCAGTTTGTGGGCACGGGCCATGATCTCTGGCGGGGCGACGGCGTAATTGTATTGGGCGTTGCTGGTCGCGCCGGTTGCGAGGATGCCGCTGTTGTAGACACCACCGGCAAAGATGCTGACTTGATGCTCGTGGAAGTAGTTCAGTGCATCAAGTGAGGTTTGTTCGAGCAGGGTGTAGCGTCCGGCCAGCAGGAAGCAGTCGAAATCAGCATGTTTGGCGAACTCAAGCTCCATCTCCCACTGGTTCATGCCCGCGCCGACGGCCCTAATCACGCCCTGGCTGCGCAGTTCGGCCAGCGTGGGATAGGCTTCGTTGAGCGCCTGCTCGTAGTGATTATCGGCATCGTGAATATGCAGAATATCGACCCGGTCCAGTTTGAGGCGGGTCAGGCTGGCGTCGATGTGACGCAGGATAGCTTCCCTTGAATACTCGTTGATACGGGCATCACCTTCGCCGGGCAGCTGGCCGACTTTGGTCGCCAGTACGTAGCTGTCACGCGGGACGCCTTGCAGCGCTATGCCGACGTAGGTTTCAGTCTGGTAGAGCGGGGCGGTGTCGATGAAATTAATGCCCAGGTCCAGGGCCTTTTCGACGATGGCAACGGCGGTCTCCGTGCCGAATTTACCAATGTGGGCGGTGCCGAGACCGATTCGTGGGACTTTCAAGTCAGTCTTGCCTACTTGCATAAGAGGCATCGTATCAGACATTTTTCAATCTTTTCTGGTTATGAATCACGTGGCTGCAATCTAGCGCAAAGTGGGCTTGACTGTCAAATTGGACTCTATCGTCCAGAGTATGGAAACGCTCAGGACTTGACAATAATTTAGATTGCTCTAATAATTATTTTTAATTCGTATAAAATGGATTAACTCGACAATGGCGAAAATGGTGTTTCTGGGTGTTCCCGCTTATGGACATGTCAATCCGAGCCTGGCCGTCGTGCAGGAAGTTTGCGAGCGGGGCCATGAGATCGTCTATTACAACACTGAGGCTTTCCGGTCGGTGATTGAAGCAACCGGTGCTGCGTTCCGGCCTTATCCAATTGAGGTCTCTATCGCAAATGTGAGCCAGCTACAGCAATCGGGCAATCTGGCTGCGGTAACGGCAATGCTGCTAGAGGTGACCGAGCGCTTGCTGCCCGCTATCCTGGATGACCTGCGCCGGGAAGCGCCGGATCTGCTGATCTATGATTCGCTGGCGCTGTGGGGTTCGCTGGCCGCGCAGCTTCTCGGCATTCCGTCAGTGGCGTCCATCACGCACTTCATCTTTGAAGGGACGGCGCTGCGGCCTTCGCCGCGTGAAACCCTGCCCATGATCTCTATGGCGCTGCCCTTTATGCCGCGCATCATCAGCAGGCGTCGGCGTCTGCGCAGGCGCTACGGTAATCAGGTCTTCCAGCCCGGTTCTATGCTGCCGGTTCGCGGTGACAGGAGCATCTTATATACGTCGGCGGCATTGCAGCCAGCCTCGACCTGGATCGACGAGAGCTTCCACTTCGTGGGGCCGTCGATCAATCCGGCGGCGCGTCCGGCGGGTGATTTTCCCTTCGAGTGGCTGACCGGCGCGCCGCTCATTTACATTTCGCTGGGGACGATTCATCACGCGAATACAGCATTTTATCGGACATGCTTCGAGGCCTTCGGCGATTTCCCCGGACAGGTTGTTCTGTCGATGGGTTCCTCAGTGGCGGCGGCTGACCTGGGGGCGGTCCCGGCGAATTTCTTGCTGCGCAGCAGCGTGCCGCAGCTGGAGATTCTTAAGCGAGCGAATGTTTTCGTCACACACGGGGGCATGAACAGCATCCATGAGGGCCTGTATTATGGTGTTCCGCTGCTGGTCATCCCGCAGCAGGTCGAACAGCTTCTGAACGCACGCATTGTGGCTCAGCACGGAGCAGCTTTGCTGCGCGGCGGCCCGTTTTCACCTGATGTGACCGCTTTAGAACTAAAATCGGCAGTCGAGCGTATAATGGTTGATGCGAGCTACCGGCAGCGCGCTCAGAAGATTGGACAGACGCTGCGCGAGGCGGGTGGCTACCAGCGGGCCGCAGATGCGATCACTGCGGCAGTATCCAGCGCCAATCCTGTTTTGGACCGTTGACTCACTCTCTAATTCAGATGTAGAATTAGCTCTGCTAACCATTAGCTAGGCTAATTAAATGTGAATGATGACGCGCGGGTGTTGGCCCGCGAGATCCTTGAAATCGTCCCGTTAGTGATGCGGACGGTGTCCGCTGAGATGAGGCATACCAGGCATCAAACGATTGCCGCGCATTTCCGACTGCTGTGGATACTCGAGCACTATCCACGCAGCCTGAGCGAACTGGCCGAAACGCAGTCGGTGAGTTTGCCGACCATGTCGAACTCGGTGACGAGCCTGGAGGAGCGCGGCTGGGTGGAGCGTAGACGATCTAATGACGACCGGCGCAGGGTGATGATCCACCTGACTCCGGTGGGTCAGGAAGTTCTGGCGCAGGTTCGTGAGCAAATGGAAATCCGAGTTGAGAAGGTCACTCAGACTCTGGATCCTCAGCAGCGCCATATTGTTTCGGAAGCGCTGTTCATCTTAAAGGACGGCTTCGAAGCTTTTAGCGAAGCCGAGTGCAAATGCCGTGAAGGGCAGAAGAGAGGATAGAACTGTGCAAGCTGTAGCAAATCGTCGTCGTTCTCGTGCAGGACGTGCTAATCCTGGTGTACTGAAGCGCGCGATTGGCTATCTGGGGCGTCAGCGCCGGACAGCAATCATCGCCTACAGTGCATTGCTCATTGCAACCCTGGCGCAGCTCACTGTGCCGCATCTGGTCGAGAATATGATCAACGCTATCGCAAACGGTTTCCGCGCCCAGCAGGTTCTGAATCTGCCGCCGCTGCTGCAATCGGCTGCTGCTGCGGTGCAGGGGACCTCCGTCGATGCGATGCAAACGGCTTACGACTCCGCCGAAACCCTGCTGGTGAATGCGGTCATCACGATTGTGATTTTCGCCGTGATTCGCGGGCTGTTCGCCTTCATCCAGACCTATATGGCCGAGACGACCTCACAGGGCGTGGCCTATCACATGCGCAACGACATCTTCTCGAAGATTCAGCGCCTGTCCTTCAGCTACTATGATCGGACTCAGACCGGTCAGTTGATGATCCGGGCGACGGACGATGTCGAGAAAGTGCGGCTGTTTATCGCTCAGGGCCTCATTTTGACGGTGCAGGCCTTCCTGCTGCTGAGCATCACGCTGCTGATTCTGTTCGCGACCAATTGGCGGCTGACTCTGGCGATTCTGCCAGTTCTGCCGGTGGCGCTGGTGCTGTTCATGATCTTCGGCGCGGTGGCCCAGCCGCTCTTCATGGAACTTCAGCGGCGGCTTTCAACGCTGAATACGATCTTGCAGGAAAACGTGGCCGGGATCACGCGTGGTCAAGGCTTTCGTGCGCGAGCCGGAAGAGCGCGTGCGCTTCGACAAATCGACCGACGATTTCTTCGACCAGCGGATGCGGATCAGCCTGATCTTCTCGATTCTGTTCCCGGTGATCTTCGTGCTGGCGAATATCGGTCAGGTGGTCATCCTGTACTTTGCCGGGAAGCAGATTATCCCCGGTGACATCGGCCTGGGCGAATACCAGTCCTTCACGCTCTACCTGATGTTCGTCTTCCTGCCGCTGGGGCAGTTGGGCTTCATCATCTCGCTGATGGCACAGGCTTCCGCATCGGCAGGCCGTATCTTCGAGATTCTGGATGCCAAAAGCGACGTCACCAACAAACCGGATGCGGTGCGAACTGCCGGCGATCCAGGGTGCGGTCGAGTTTCGTGAGGTGAGCTTCCGCTACTTCAACTCCGGCGAGAATGTGCTGACGGACGTCAGCTTCACGAGCTGAACCGGGGCAGACGATTGCGCTGCTGGGCGCGACCGGCAGCGGCAAGACAACGATCATCAACCTGATTCCGCGTTTCTACGATGTGACGGAGGGCCAGGTCTTGATCGACGGCCATGATGTGCGCGATGTGACGCTGGACAGCCTGCGCTCGCAGATCGGGATCGTGCTTGCAAGAGACGAATCTGTTCTCCGGCAGTATCCGCGACAACATCGCCTTCGGGCGGCCTGATGCGCCTTTTGAAGAGGTCGAAGCGGCGGCCCAGCGCGGCAGCGGCGCACGACTTCATCATGGAGTTCCCGGATGGCTACGACACGCCGGTCGGCGAACGCGGCTCAACCCTGTCTGGTGGTCAGAAACAGCGCATCGCGATTGCGCGGGCGCTGCTGCTGAACCCCAAGCTGCTCATCATGGACGACTCGACCAGCGCTGTTGACTTTACGACCGAGCGCAGCATTCAGCGGGCGTTGGATTTGCTGATGGAAGGCCGCACAAGCTTTGTGATCGCCCAGCGTATCTCGACGGTGTTGAGCGCGGACCAGATCATCGTCCTGGAAAAGGGCAAGATCGCAGCGATGGGTACGCATGACGAACTGATGGAGAACAGCCCGATTTACGCTGAAATCTACAACTCGCAGTTGGTCAGTGACGATGTCATCGAGGCGGAGGCATAAGCATGTTTGGAATGGATGGTGGGCGTCGGCTTCTCGAACGAGAGACGCTGAAGCCGAAAGATCTCGGTCAGACCATGCAGCGTTTCGGGAGCTATTTCCGGCGCTACTGGCTGGGTGCGACCCTGGCGATTATTCTGGTGGTCGCCAATACCTGGACGCAGGTGACTGCGCCGGAACTGATCGGGCAGGCAGTCGATTGCTACCTGTTCCCCACGAACGTCGATGCCTGCTGGTATGCCACAGATCACGCTGAACATGAGCGCGGCAGACCGGCTGGCGGGCCTGGGCCAACTGGCGCTGGTGCTGGTGGGTCTCTATCTGCTGGGCGCGTTTCTGATCGGGCGGGCCTTCTACGCGATGACCTGGACCGGCCAGAGCGTGCTGCGCCAACTTCGGCAGGAATTGTTCCGGCACATCCAGCGGCTTTCGGTGGGCTACTACGCCCGCAATGAAGCTGGAGATGTCATGAGCCGCGTGACGAACGACATGGACACCATCGAGCAGGCTTTCAGCTTCGCCCTGATGCAGGTGATCAGCGGTCTGCTGCTGATGATCTGGATTGTGCTGCGGATGCTGCAAACGCAATGTCGGTTACGCGCTCATCAGTCTGGCGATCACGCCGGTGATGATGCTGGCGACGCTGTATTTTTCGAACCAGGCGCGCAAGGCCTTCCGTAAAGCGCGTGTCGAGATGGGGTCGGTCAATGCCGACCTGCAAGAGAGTATCGCCGGGGCGCGCGAGGCGCAGGCTTTCAACCGCGAGGACGAGACTATCGCCCAGTTCGAGCGCTCGAACGAAGCCAACCGTGACGCCAACGTGCGCGCGGCAGCCTTCACCAGTGCGCTCAGCCCGGTGCTGGAAGCCCTGGGTTTCATCGCGCTGGCGATTGTGGTGCTGGTGGGCGGTCTGGCAGTGCTGCACAATGAGCCGCTGCTGGGTGGTTCGGCGATCACGCTGGGTGTGGTTTTCGCCTTCGTCGCCTACGTGCAGCGCTTCACGCAGCCGATCCAGCAGATTGCGCTGCTTTGGACCAATATCCAGAGCGCAGTCGCCGGTGGCGAACGCATCTTCGGCTTGATGGACGAACCGGTCGAGATCACCGACAAACCCGGCGCGCAGGACCATGCCGCAGATCAAAGGCGAGGTGAAGTTCGATAACGTCAGCGCCGAATACATCAGAGGCGAGCCGGTGCTGAAAGGCGTCAGTTTTGCCGCCGAAACGGGCCAGACGATTGCCATTGTCGGCCCGACAGGCGCGGGCAAGACGACGATTATCAGCCTGATCCCGCGTTTCTACGATGTCAGCGGCGGCGCGGTCAGAATCGATGGCCTGGACGTGCGCGATGTAACAATGGAGAGCCTGCGGCAGCAGATCGGTCTGGTGCTGCAAGACACCTTCCTGTTCTCGACGACGGTGCTGGAAAACATCCGCTACGGGCGGCCCAACGCGACCGACGAGGAAGTGATCGCGGCGGCCACGATGGTCTCGGCCAATACCTTCATCGAACGTCTGCCGGATGGCTACAAGACGATCCTGGGCGAGCGCGGCAGTGGCCTGAGCCAGGGTCAGCGCCAGTTGATCGCCATCTCGCGCGTGGCGCTGATGGACCCGCGCATCCTGATCCTGGACGAGGCGACCTCCAGCGTGGATACGCGCACGGAACGGCTGATCCAGCGGGCCTTCGAGGAGCTGCTGAAAGGCCGTACCAGCTTCGTGATCGCGCACCGGCTGAGCACGATTCGCAATGCGGATATGGTGCTGATGGTAGACGATGGTCAGATCATCGAGCGGGGCACGCACAACGAACTGCTGGAGCGTCAGGGCGCGTACTACACACTGTATATGAGCCAGTTCCGCGAGGAAGACGTCCCGGCCAGCAGCAACGGTCACAAGGCCGCTAAAATTGAGTTGAGCGCAATTTAGGCAGTCGGAACCGCTGTGGTGTAAACTCCCCCGGTCAAGTATGGCCGGGGTTTTTGTTTGTTAAATCTGATGACAGGACAGCAATGTTGATATTTAATATTAAAATACTTTATAATGAATTCGTAAAGATTGCGCCGTCCAATCTGATTAGCCACAGGAGATAAACCATGCGACATTCTATTGCCCGGTCCATGCCGCTTATGGTCTTCATCCTTTTGAGCCTGACCCTGACGCCGGTCGATGCCGTCAGTGACTGCCAGCCAGGTACGCCGGTGCTGGAAATCTGGGAGATTCAGGGAGCAGCGCATATTTCGCCACAGGAAGGCTGCACGGTCAGCACCGAGGACAATATCGTCACCGCTGTAAGCAGCAACGGTTTCTGGATTCAGACCCCGGACGAGCGCAGTGATGGTGACATTGCGACCTCGGACGGCGTGTTCGTCTTCACCAATGGGGCGAACCGAGGGGGACTAGAGCCTGGCAAGCTGGTTGACGTGACCGGTACGATTGTCGAATATCGGCCCGGCGGGCTGGAATATGGCGGGCTGACGATTACCGAATTCGACAGCAAAGATCTGGTCTACACGCTCGATCCGGCAGATGAGACGGTCGCGCTGCCAGTGCCGGTGCTTATTGGCGAAGGGGGTCGTATGCCACCGTCCAGCGTGATTGACGATGACGCCAACGGCTCGGTGGAGACCTCTGGCAGCTTCGATGCTGCCGACGACGGTATCGACTTCTATGAAAGCCTGGAAGGGATGCGGGTTCAGGTGAACGATGCGCGGGTGGTTGGGCCGACCAATCAATATGGCGAAATCTGGGTCGTGGGTGACGATGGGCAGGCGGTCGATCCAGCACGGCTCACTGCACGGGGCGGGGTGCTGATTAGCCCGACCAACTACAATCCGGAGCGCATCCAGCTTGACGACCCGCTGTATCCGGCAGACTGGCCTGCTCTGGATGTTGGTGCGCGGATCACGAGTCCGGTCATCGGGGTCGTGAATTACAGCTTCGAAAACTATGAGATCGACGTGACGGACGCCTTCACAACCGATACTTCGACCGCTGTGACGCCGGAAACGACGAACCTCATCGCTGGGGCAGATCAACTCACGGTGGCAACCTATAACGTGGAAAATTTGCCGGGCAATGCCATTGGGCCTCAATTCGCCGCCCGTGCCGACCAGATCGTCAATCATCTGCGCGTGCCGGATATTGTGGTGCTGGAAGAGATTCAGGATAACGACGGCACAGGCAGCAGCACGACTGCTGCCGATAAGACCTTTGGCAAGCTGATTGACGCGATTGACACGGCGCTTGCACCGGATGTCTCGCATTACGCTTTCGTCGAGATCGATCCGGTAGACGGGCAGGATGGCGGCCAGCCCGGCGGCAATATTCGCGTGGGCATGTTATATAACACGGAGCGCGTGTCCTTTGAGTCACGGCCCGGCGGGGACGCCCTAACGCCGAACAGCGTCGTCTGCGATTTGGGCGGTCCGCGGCTGCAATTCAATCCTGGCCGTATTGACCCGGCTAACCCCGCTTTCCAGGACAGCCGCAAACCCTTAGCTGCCGAGTTTATGTTCAATGGACAGCCGATTTTCGTCGTCGGCGTTCATTTTGGCTCGAAGGGTGGAGATGACCCGCTTTTCGGCTTTGAACAGCCGCCGGTGCTGAATACGGAAGTCAAACGGACCGGCCAGGCACAGGCAGTTCATACCTTTGTCGAGAGCCTGCTTGACTGTGACCCGGACGCCAACGTGATCGTCCTGGGTGATGTCAACGACTTCGCTTTCTCCGCGCCGGTAGCCGCCCTGACAGGGGCCAGTCTGCATAATCTGATGGACCTGCTACCGGAGAACGAGCAGTACAGCTATGTCTACGAGGGTAATTCACAGGTGCTGGACCAGATGGTCGTCAGCAGCCACCTGTTTGATGTCCTGATGCCCAAATATGATGTGGTTCACGTCAACTCGGAGTTTGCCCAGCAGGTCAGCGATCATGAACCGAGCGTGGCCCGCTTCACCATGCCCTAGCGGTCCCAGCGGTTTTTCATCTTTGAGCGCATCGGGGAGCAGTGGCATGGGGATGTTCTGGTAGGCCACCGGCGCATAAAATTGCCCGTACTCGCTCTGGTCAGTACACAAGCCAGTGAATGCCTCACGAACCTGGGTGGGGCACTCCTGTCAGGAAGTGCCCCATGAAGCCCGAAGTTTTAGAGGTCTTTCTGAGTCCACACGCCATCAATATAGCGCCACATGCCATCCGAAGGCCGCTTGTCCTGGAGTTCGGGGGGCAGGCGGTGGGGACGAACGTTGTCGTAGCTGTACAGCGCGGCAAAGCGGTGGATGGCCGCCGGGATGCCTACCGCGGTGAAGCCCGGATGACCGGTCGACGGATAGGGGCCGCCGTGATTCATCGAGGGCACAACGGCGACACCGGTCGGCATCTTGTCATTGAGCAAACGCCCCACTTTTTCACGCAGGACCGGTTCGACTTCGTCATAGATGTCGTCGTCTTCGCCGCCTGTATGACTGTAGATACTGCCGGTCAGGTTGCCTTCCAGGCTGGCCGCGATCTGCTTCATCTGCGCCGTGTCTTCGGCAAACACCATGAGATTCACCGTGCCGAAGGCTTCGGTTTGCAGTTCGTCAGGATGCTCCAGAAAGGCCTTGCCGGGTACGCGCAGGAGTGTGTTGGCAAAAGTAAAGCCCGGGGCATCCTCTTCCTGGCCGCCAGTCACAACTTCAGCGCCGTACTTCTGCAAAACCTCGATTCCCTCGCTGATGCTCTTGATACCGCTTTCACCCAGCAGCGTCTGGGCGGCGTTGCCCGCGAACAGCCCCTTGACCTGTTCCAGAAATGCTTCGCCGTCATCGCTTTGCGGTACGATACTCAGCCCAGGGTTGGTGCAAAACTGTCCCGCACCCAGCGAGCAGGAATTGTACAGCTCGTTGGCGACATCGGTCAGGCGTTCGCGCAGTGCGCCCGGCAGCACGAAGACCGGGTTGACGCTCGACATCTCTAGATAAATGGGCTTGCCGGCTTTGTCCGCTGCGGCTTTCAGGTTTAGCCCGGCAAAGCGGCTGCCGGTGAAGCCGGTCGCCCCTACCAGGGGGTGAGAAACCAGGATGAGACCGACATCTCGTGGCGTGCGATAAATCAACTGCACCATGGCCGGGGGCAGGCCGCTGGCCTGAACAGCCTCAAAGGCCGCTTCGGCAAAGATTTTCGTCGCTCCTGGATGGCTGGTGTTGGCTTTGGCGATGACCGGGTTGCCTGCTGCAATCGCCGCTGCGAAGTCGCCACCCGCCGCTGAGTTGAAGGCAAAGGGGAAGTTGTTCGGCCCAAAGACGACCACCGGCCCACCCAGTGGCCCGAACTTCGCGCGGATATTGCTTGCTGTATCGATGGTAGCGGTACACCAGCTTCGTTCACGGGCTGCTGCTGCTGCCTGCCGGAGCTGGTTGGTGGTTCGGGGTAGTTCGCCGGAGCGCAGGCGCGGTTCCTTAGGCAGGGCGGTTTCGATATGCGCCAGGTCAACCAGCGCGTCGGTTCGAGCTTCGATGTTGTCTGCAAACAGTTCCAGGAAGCGGGCAATATCGTCGGGCGAGCATTCGCGCAGGGCAGCAACCGCCTCGTGACCTGCCTGCAGCGCCTCTTCCACCTCTTCCAGGCTGGAGACAGGGTATTGTTCCGGCAGAGCTGTTTTTGTCGAGGGGTTGGTCGCCGTAAATGACCCGGCGGGGTTCTTGGACTGTCGCCATTCTCCGGCAATCAGCACGGGTTCCATTGTCATAGAAATCTCCTGTTCGTCTTAATCTACGTAGCACATTTTACCATCAGCCCAAATTTGCCTCACATACTCGGCGCACTTTGAACTGTGTCATGCTCTTAACCCGGTGTACAGTCGCAATGTGGGACGGGTGATGCTGTTCTTTTCGCTGATGTCCGTCATGCTGTCTCCTTTTGTGCCTGCAAAGCCGCCATGCCAGCTTCTAAAACTTCAATAATCCGGTCACTGTCATAAATGCAGCCCGCCCAGGTCCCGCCGCTGGCCGCTTGCAGGGCCGCCCACAGGCGCGTATCGTCCGGCAGCAGGGGATGCGGCGCAAGGTCTGGGTGCGGCGGACGGCTGTTTAGGAGGTTCTGTGCCTGATCGGGCAGCAGATCGCCCTCGGCTGTACCGACCAGATTGATCGTGCCAGTGCAGATTGACGCGGTCCACAATGATATCGATGATGTCGCCATCGCGCAGCTTACCTATCGGGCCGCCTGCCAGACGCTTCCGGGCCGATATGGCCGACGCAGGCCCCGGTCGAGACGCCGGAGAAGCGGGCATCGGTCAGAACTGGCACAGTCTTGCCCCAGGGGATGAACTTCAGCGCGGATGTCACCTGATAGGTCTCTTCCATGCCGGTGCCCATCGGGCCGATGCCGATCATCACCACGATGTCATTGGCCTGGACCGGGTGATCCGTGCGGCCTTTGATGGCGGCGATGGCATCGTGCTCGGAGGTGAAGACGCGGGCGGGGCCGCGATGGTGGTAAATCTGATCTTCGCCGACGACGGAGGGGTCAATGGCGGTGGCCTTGATGACCGAGCCTTCCGGGGCGATGTTGCCGGTGGGGAAGACAACGGTGCTGCTGAGGCCGTGCTGGCGCGCGCTGTCGGCATCCATAATCACGTGATCGGGGTCGATGCCATCCTGCTGCAAGCGCTGGCGCACGGCGCGGCGGCGAGCGCTATCCTGCCACCAATCGAGCAGCATATCCAGCTTTTCGCCAGTGACGGTCAGCACCCTGGTATCCAGCAGGCCCATCTGGCGCAGGTGCAGCATGACTTCCGGCACGCCGCCCGCCATGAAGACCTGTACGGTCGGATGATTGCGCGGGCCGTTAGGCAGGGCATCGACCAGACGCGGTGTGCTGCGGTTGATGCGGCTCCAATCGTCTACCGTGGGCCGCCGCAGCCCGGCAGCATGAGCCATCGCCGGAATGTGCAGCAGCAGATTGGTCGATCCGCCAAAGGCCGCATGGACCAGCATGGCGTTTTCGATGGCCGCGTCGGTGAGAATATCGGCCAGCGGGATATGCTGCTCCGCCAGGTTCAGCAGCGCATGGCCGAGCGGCGCGCCATATCCAGCCAGATCGGTTCGCCGGAGGGCGAGAGGGCGCTGTGCGGCAGGGACATCCCGGCGGCTTCGGCCACGACCTGTGCCGTCGCGGCGGTGCCGAGAAACTGGCAGCCACCGCCCGGTGAGCCGCAGGCCCGGCAGCCCATGGTGGCCGCGTAATCGAGCGAAATCATGTCATGGGCGAAGCGCGCGCCGATGCTCTGCACGGTTCCGGCGTCTTCAGCTTCGACGGCGGGCAGAGTCACACCACCGGGGACGATCAGCGCGGGCAGTTCTTTCGAACCAGCCAGCGCCAGCATCATGGCCGGGAGGCCTTTGTCGCAGGTGGCGACTCCCAGCACACCGGCGCGCAGCGGCAGCGAGCGAATCAGGCGGCGCAGCACAATGGCGGCGTCGTTGCGGTAGGGCAGGCTGTCCATCATGCCGGGCGTGCCCTGGCTGCGGCCATCGCAAGGGTCTGTGCAGTAGGCGGCGAAAGGCAGGCCCTCACGGTCGCGGATGGTCTCAGCTGCCGCGCGTACCAGCAGATTAACCTCCCAGTGCCCGGTATGATAGCCCAGCGCCAGCGGGGTGCCATCCGGTTCGCGCAAGCCGCCGTGCGTGCTGAGAATCAGATACTGCGTGCGACCGACTTCGTCCGGGTTCCAGCCCATCCCAGCATTCTGGGTCATGCCGAAAATGTTGCCGCTCGGTTCGTTGAGCAGCATATCCGGCGTGATCGGAATCTGGCCGGACGGGCCGTGATTGTGGGTCCGGGTACTGCTGGCGAGCGCGTCATCGCCCAGGATATCTTCTGAGACTCATGCGGTATCCTTCGGTTTTTTCAACAGGTTGTATAATAACGCAGGCAAGGGGCTAAAAACAGTGGTATGGTGATGACCATGTTTGAGAATGAAGCAGCAATTGTGACCGGCGCGGGCGTCGGCATTGGCTTATGAAATCGCGCGGCAGTTGGCGATGCAGGGCGCGTCAGTGATGCTGAACGATATTGACCCGGATGCGGCGGCTCAGGCGGCGGCGCAGATCGTGGCCGAGGGCGGACGCTGCCAGCCTTTCGCGGGCGATGTCGCCGATGTCGCCTTCCTGCGGCACATGGTCCAGGCCACGGTGGATGCCTTCGGGCGGCTGGATATGACGGTGGCGAATGCCGGGCTGACACATTACGGCGATTTCTTCGAGACGCAGCCTGAAGACGTGGACCGTTTGCTGGGCGTGAATCTGCGCGGCTCCTACTTCCTGACGCAGGCCTCGGCCAAACAAATGCGCGCACAGGGCACAGGCGGACGGATTCTGCTGATGGCTTCGGTGACAGGCATTCAGGCCATTCGCTACCTTTCGGCCTATGGCATGACCAAAGCGGCACTGCGGATGCTGGCCCGTAATCTGGTGGTCGAGCTTTCGCCGCACAAGATTCGCATCAACGCCATTGCGCCGGGGGCGACCCTCACACCGCGTAATGTGGACGACGATGCCGATTTTGTGGAGAATTGGAGCCAGTTGATCCCGCATGCGCGAGATCATCACGCGTCGAGGACATCGCCAATGCGGCGTTGTTCCTGCTGTCGCCCCAGGCGAAGCACATCACCGGGCAGACGCTGGTGGTCGATGGCGGCTGGTCCGTCTACAGCCCGACCCCTTCACTTGATTTTGTCGAAAATGAACAGGTTGAATGAACATGAATGATTTAATGCTCGTCCGTTTTTTTCACAGTGCTGCCGGGACCGAGGCGCGCGTGGGTTTGTGCCTTGAGGATAAGATCTACGACGTGACCGAGTCGCTGCCTTCGGTTAGCGGCTGGCTTCAGGGGAGTGTGGGTCGTGTTCAGGCGGCCATTGACTCGCTGCGCGACCTGACCGGCTCCGCTGCGAGTTACCCGCTGGCCGATTTTGATAACCCACCCTCGGCACTCAGCCCGCATCTGCTCGCCCCGGTCGATTCGCAGGAAGTCTGGGCGGCGGGCGTGACCTACGAACGCAGCCGCGAAGCGCGTCAGGAAGAGGCTGCCGACGGCGGCGATGTCTACGCGCGGGTCTACGTGGCCGAACGCCCGGAACTCTTCTTCAAGTCACCGGGCTGGCGCGTGGTCGGGCCGCTGGCTGAGGTCGGTATCCGTAAAGACGCGACCTGGTCCGTGCCGGAGGCCGAGTTGGGCGTCGTCTTCAATCCAGCGCTGGAAGTGGTTGGCTTCACCGTCGGCAATGACATGAGCAGCCGCGACATCGAAGGCGCGAATCCGCTGTATCTGCCGCAGGCGAAGGTCTACACGGCGGCCTGCGCCATCGGGCCGGGGATCAC
Source organism: uncultured Chloroflexia bacterium (assembly GCA_963772595.1). Lineage (GTDB taxonomy): Bacteria > Chloroflexota > Anaerolineae > Aggregatilineales > Phototrophicaceae > CAVYXZ01. The sequence goes on from CAVYXZ010000013.1 coordinate 340,605, forward strand.
GCTGAACGCTGCCAACGCGCTGCCGCAGACGAGTATTCGCATCAGCATCACGCGCGGCGAAGAGTCCATGTTCGCGGGCGAAGTCAACAGCTCGAAGATCCGGCGCTCCATCGCCGAGTTTGCCGATTACCTGGGCCGCTGCTACCGCTTCCCCGATGGTGTGGTGCTGCTGACCGGCACCGGCATGGTCCCGCCGTCGGATTTTACACTGCTGGAAGACGATGTGATCGACATCGAGATCGAGGGCCTGGGCCGCCTGCATCAACACGGTGATGGTCGTTTAGCGTCGAATCTGATGCGTTTCAAAGATGGCCTTCAGACTTTCGTTAGAATCGCTCGTTATACAATAGCGGTATCTATTGAAGAGGAGCGTCTTGCATGAATGAGAAAGTTGAAAAGACCGAGCAGGAATGGCGCGAGCAGTTGACACCGAATCAGTACGCCGTGCTGCGGCAGCAGGCGACCGAACCGCCCTTCGTCGGCAAATTCGTCCATCATAAGGGTAACGGAGTCTATACCTGTGCGGCCTGCGGCCAGGAACTCTTCAACTCCGGCACCAAGTTTGAATCCGGCAGCGGCTGGCCGAGCTTCTGGGATGTGATTGACGCGGGCAAGGTCGAGGTCCGCCGGGATTCCAGTCATGGTATGATCCGCGAAGAGGTGGTGTGCAGCCGCTGCGGCTCGCATCTGGGGCACGTCTTCGACGATGGCCCGCGCGACAAGACCGGTCTGCGCTACTGCATCAACTCCCTGTCGTTGGGTTTTGAGCCGACTGAAGACTGACCTGCTGCTCCATCCAGGCCAGATAAGCCGGGACCTCCGGCGTGTTTTCCAGGGGTGCCCAGTGCGCGAACTGCTTGTGAGTTTGCGCGTGGTAAGGCCCCTGGATAATCTCCAGCGCGGCTGAAGGTTTCAGGGCGACGAGGGCGTGATAGGTGCGCGGCGCAATATCGACAATGCGCAGCGGGCCATCGGCATCCAGCGTGATGATCTGCTGAATCGTGCCCCCGTCGTCAAACTCCAGTACCGCAATGCTCCCCAGCAGAATCGAGAACAATTCGACCTTATCCGGGTTTTCATGCTTATGCGGCGGCGTATAGGTCCCCGGCATGAGTGCGTTAACCATGCGCTGCACGGGTTCTTCATGCTCGTGCAGTCGATAAATGCTGCGTTTACGCGGCGACTCGGCGGCCTCGCGCATCAGGTCCTCGATCATTTGCTGGCTGATGCTGCGGATCATGCGTGTGCCTCGTTCAGCGCAGTTCGGCCCGCAGGATGGGGCTGAGCAGGCGTTCGTAGATGCTGCCGCCATAGTTGATCAGGATCGAGTCAAGCGGCGGGGCATCCGCTGGGCATCGGCGGCAGGGATGCTGGCCTGGGCAGTCGCGATGAAGTGGCCGCGCTGCCAGAAGGTGCGAGCGGTGATGACATCGGTATCGCACAGACTGCTCTGATTTGGAATACACGGTCAGGCCGGAGGTACCAGGATCGCCGGCGGTGAAGCCTGCGCTGGTCGTTGCATTGGCCCAGGCGTCATCTTTGAGCGCAGCAGCCGCGTCCTCGGCGCTGGCAAAGCTGTCGAGACGATAGGCAATCGACACAAATTTGTAGTTATCCAGGTCGCAGTTGTTGTTGACAACCGTGCTGCTGGCGCGGTACTCGTGGTGATTCGCTTCCAGAAGCGCGCTGTAATCGCCCTGGACCTCTTCGGGCTGGAGCGCGACTACCTCGTCTGTGCTCAAGACACCGCTGGTGGATTCGTCAACCGAGAGGCCCGAATCGGGCGGTAGAATCGTGGATACCCCCGCCAGGGCCTGAGCGACAGCGTCCTCATCAGGACGTTCTGGGGGCACGTAGGTCGTCCTGACCAGCGTAGGGTCTTCCACGATCACGACCGTTTTGAGTCCGGTGCCCGGCTCGGTCGCCGTCTCAGGATCGCGCAGCTTGATGGCATCGACGTTCTCCTGACCCTCGAGAACCTCGCCGAAAATCGTGTAGTTGTAGTCCAGGTGCGTGGCCGGGGCCGTCGTGATGAAAAACTGTGAGCCATCGCTGTTGGTGTTGGCTCCCCGGTTCGCCATCGCCAGCCAACCGGGCTTGTCGAAATTCAGGAAGCCGACGAGTTCTTCGCCGAAGTTGTAACCAGGACCGCCAGTGCCAGTCCCTGTGGGGTCGCCACCCTGGGCCATGAAGTCGGCAATGACGCGATGGAAGGTCGTGTTGTTGTAAAAACCCTGCTGGGCCAGAAAGATGAAACTGTTCACAGTAATGGGTGTGTAGGCTTCGAAGAGGTCCACATAGACCGGGCCGACGTCGGTACACAGAATCGCCCGATAATCTACGCCTTCTTCCAGCACCTGATCCGGCTGGTCGAAGCTGCGGTTGGCCGGGTCGGCAGCCGGGGTATGGGCATCGCAAATCTCAGTCGGGGTGCCCGCTTCGACCGGGGCATTCTGAGCCACTGGGGCGGGCGTAGGCGCTTGTGCTGTGGCGCAGGACGCCAGCAGTAGTGCGCAAATGAGCAGTGAAAAGCGTGTGCTCATGCAGGTCTCCTTATTGGGTTGAGCATAGACGGCCATTGTAACCGCAGACGGTGATTTATGTCACCATTCTCATGAATTCCTTCTAATCTGCTGAACGGCGCGTTACACTTGTATCTGGTAAGAATTCAACAGCGAGGAAATACGATGCTGGCAGCACGTTTATATGGCCCGCAAGATATGCGCGTGGATGAGATTGATCCGCCCGGCGAGCCTGGCGCAGGCGAAGTTCTGGTAGCGGTCAAATCAGTCGGAATCTGCGGTTCGGATTTGCATAATTATCAGGATGGTCGCATTGGCGACACCTTAATTGAATCGCCTATTATTCTTGGGCACGAGTTCAGTGCGGAGGTACTGGCTGTCGGGCCGGATGCGCGCGATGGCAACGACGAGGAAATGTACGTCGGCCAACGTGTGGCGGTGGACCCGGCTCAGCCCTGTCACCGCTGTGATATGTGCGAGGCGGGGCACCCGAATCTGTGCCGGAGGCTGCATTTCTGCGGCCTGTGGCCGGATGACGGCGCGCTGCAAGAGCGGATGATTGTCCAGGCGCACGGCTGCTTCCCGATTCCGGATTCGCTCAGCGATGTGGCAGGGGCAATGCTGGAGCCGCTGGGTGTGGCGATCCATGCGGTCGATCTGGGCAAGCTGAAGGTGGCACGCAGTGTGGCGGTGCTGGGCAGCGGCCCGATTGGCCTTCTGATTACGCATCTGGCGCGCATGTCCGGTGCGGACCCGGTTTACGCCTTTGACTGCCACTCCTGGCGGGCAGAGAAAGCGGTAGCCTGGGGCGCAAGCGACGCCTGGACCCTGGACGAGATGGACCCGGTGAAACGCATTGAGACCGTGACCAACGGCAAGGGTGTGGATGTCGTCTTCGAGGCAGCCTGGGCGGACGAATCAGTAACTCAGGCGGCGCAGATGGCGGACCTGGGCGGTCGGCTGGTGCTGGTCGGAATCGCCTCGGATGACCGGCTGACGATGCCGCATTCGGCTGCACGGCGCAAAGGGCTGACGATCATGATGGCCCGCCGGATGAAACACACCTATGCTCGCGCGATCCATATGGCTGAAAGCGGGTCAGTGGATCTTGACGATATGGTGTCGCATCGCTATCCCTTATCAGAATCTCCGGCGGCCTTTGCCAAGAACTTTGCCTATGAGCCGGGTGTTCAGAAAATAGTTATCGAGATTTAACACTGGAGGATTTCACGATGGCCTTTTTTGATTTGTCGCTGGACGAACTCCGGGCTTACAAGCCGGATGTCGAAGAAGCGCCCGATTTCGACAGCTTCTGGCAGGCGACACTCAGTGCAACTCGTGAGCACCCGCTCAACCCGCGCTTCGAGCCGGTAGATTACGGTCTGCGTATGGTCGATGCCTACGATGTGACCTTTGCGGGCTATGGCGGTCAACCAGTCAAAGGCTGGTTCGTGCTGCCGAAAGACCGGCAGGGTCCGCTGCCCTGTGTGGTGGAGTACATCGGCTACAGCGGAGCGCGCGGCCTGGCTTTTGAGCATTTGTTGTGGTCGAACCTGGGCTTCGCCTATTTCATCATGGACACGCGCGGGCAGGGCTGGTCACGCCAGGGCGATACCGGTGACGTGCCTCTTGATGGTGCGGATCCTCATGTGCCGGGCGTCATGACGCAGGGTATTCTGGACCCGAAAATGTACTACTACCGCCGTCTGTTCACGGACGCCGTGCGGGCCATCGAGACGGTGGCGCAGCATGAGGCCGTCGATTCGAGCCGGATCGCCGTCACCGGCGGCAGTCAGGGCGGGGGCATCACGATTGCGGCAGCAGCCCTGTATGGCGATGTCCAGGCGGCGCTGCCGGATGTGCCCTTCCTGTGCCATTACCGCCGAGCGACGACCCTGACGGATCGCGCACCCTATTCTGAAATCGTGCGCTATCTGGCAACCTACCGTGACCGCGTTGACACGGTTTACCATACGCTCAGCTACTTTGATGGCGTCAACTTCTGCAAGCGAATCAAAGCGCAAGCGCTGTTCTCGACCGGCCTGATGGACCAGACCTGCCCGCCCTCGACCGTGTTTGCGGCGTACAATCACTTGCCCGGTGAGAAGGAGATTCGGGTCTATCAGTTCAACGATCATGAAGGTGGCGGGAATCTGCAAATGCTGGAAAAAATGCGCTATTTGCAGGCGCTCTGGGCCTAGTGCATTCGTTTGCGCAAATTGTGGCGAATGCTAAACTATGGTGGGTTTTGACCAGCCTTAGACAGAGGTCCTTTGTTGACTGTGTATACCATAGGGATTGACTTTGGCACCGAATCTGGGCGCGCGATCCTGGTGGATACGTGCGATGGACGCGAGCTTGCATCAGCCGTTCATGCCTACAGTCATGGGGTGATTGATCAGCATCTGCCGGGACTGGATTGGCCGCTGCCGCCAGACTGGGCCTTGCAGGACCCGCTGGATTACGTCGCGGTCGTCAAGGAAACGATCCCGGCAGTGCTGAAAGCCAGCGGTATCGACCCGGCAGAGGTTGCCGGCATCGGCACGGATTTCACCGCCTGCACCATGCTGCCCTCCCTGGCCGATGGCACGCCGCTGTGTGCGCTGGATGAATGGCATGACAAGCCCCATGCCTGGGTCAAGTTGTGGAAGCATCATGCTGCACAACCCCAGGCCGACCGGATCAACGCCGTTGCGCGGGAGCGCTGTGAAACCTGGCTGCCCAAGTACGGCGGCAAGATTTCTTCGGAGTGGTTCTTCAGCAAAGCATTGCAAATTCTGGAAGAAGCGCCGGAGGTTTACGCAGCGGCAGACCGCTTTATCGAAGCAGCCGACTGGATCATCTGGCAGTTGAGCGGCGTCGAGATGCGCAATGCCTGCGCTGCCGGGTATAAAGCGATGGTGCAGGGCGATCAGTTCCCTTCGCGCGATTACTTCGCGGCGCTTAATCCACGCTTTGCTGACGTGGTTGATGAGAAGATGAGCCAGGATTTCGCAGCGCTGGGGAGCCGGGCAGGTGGCCTGACTAAGGCGATGGCTGAAGCACTGGGTCTGCCAGAAGGGATCGCCATCGCGGTCGGCAACGTGGATGCACACGTGACGGTGCCTGCCGTCAAGGTAACACGGCCCGGCAGTATGGTGATTATCATGGGCACGTCCAATTGTCACATGCTGGTTGGCGAGCAGGACGAAACTGTCGAGGGCATGTGCGGTGTGGTCAACGGTGGGATTCTGCCAGATTACTACGGCTTCGAAGCGGGGCAGAGCGGCGTTGGCGATATTTTCGCCTGGTTCGTCAACAATGCGGTGCCACCTGCTTATCATGAGGCTGCCCAGAAGGCCGGGATGGACCTGCACCAGTATCTGGAACATGAGGCCGCCAGGCAAAGACCGGGCGAACATGGACTGGTCGCGCTGGACTGGTGGAACGGCAATCGTTCGACTCTGGCGGACGCCGATCTGACCGGTCTGCTGTTGGGGGCGACCTTGGGCACCCGTGCGCCGGATATTTACCGCGCGCTGATCGAATTCGACAGCCTACGGCACGCGCGAGATTGTCGAGCGCTTCGAAGAGTTGGGTGTGCCTGTTCACGAAATCGTCGCGGCGGGCGGACTGCCGGAGAAGAACCGGCTGCTGGTGCAAATCTATGCCGATGTTACCGGTAAGCCAGTCAAGTTAGCTGGCTCAGATCAGGCTCCGGCGCTTGGCTCGGCCATGCACGCCGCCGTTGCCGCTGGGATTTACCCGGACATCGAAGCGGCTGCGGCCAAAATGGGCAAGATCAAAGACGATGTGGTCCAGCCGATTGCCAAACACAAAGCCGTCTATGACCGGCTCTACACTGAATACAAGACATTGTATGATTACTTCGGGCGTGGCGAGAACGACGCGATGAAACGCCTGAAACAGATCAAATTGGAGGCCAGAGGGGCGGTCTGATGATGCAGAGGCGGGTGCTGTGGGTGGCCGGGGCCGTGCTGGTCTCGTGGCTGGGCGAGTTTGTGCATAATTATTTCGAACTGCCGCAGTTGACGCTTTTCAGCCCGGAAAACAGTCTGGTCCTGCTGGTCGGGGTGCTGCTGTTTCTGTTGTGGTGGCGCGCTCCTGCCCACACCATCAGTACGATTCTGCTCTTTGGCTGGGGACTACTGCACCTGCTGGGCGGTGGAATTCTGTCGGTTATTCCGTTCAGCTTCTGGCCTTACAGTCCCGAACAATCTCTGCAACATTATCTTGCTCATCTCGTCTACGCGCTGGCGCAGCTTCCGCTGCTGGTGCTGACTTTTCAGGACATCCAGCGTGGGCGAACGATGGTGAAAGAAGGATGAACAATGCGTTTGATGGAGTTACGTGAAACGGTCTGTGCGCTGCACGCCGAACTGCCCCGGAATAACCTGGTGGCCTGGACGAGCGGCAACGTCAGCGCGCGCGACCCTGAAAGCGGGCTGGTGGTCATCAAGCCGAGCGGTATCAAGTTCGACGACCTGACGCCTGAGAATATGGTGGTCGTTGATGTTGACGGCCAGATGGTCGAGGGCGACTATAAAGCCTCGTCCGATACGGCCTCGCACTGTTACATCTACCGGCATCGCCCGGACGTGAATGGGGTGGTGCATACACACTCGCGCTACGCGACGGCTTTCGCTGTGCTGGGCCGCGAGATCCCCTGTGTGACGACGGCGATGGGGGATGAGTTCGGCGGGCCGATCCCCTGCGGCGGGTTCGCCCTGATTGGGGGCGAGGAAATCGGCCAGCGGGTGATCGAGGCCCTGGAAGGCTCGCGCAGTCCGTCGTGCATCTTACAGAGTCACGGTGTCTTTGCGACCGGGCCGACAGCGGAAAAAGCGGTTCAGGCTGCGGTCATGACCGAAGACAACGCGGCCATTGTCTGGACGGCGCTGCAAATCGGCACGCCGCTGACGATTGCCGAGGAAGACATCGCCAAACTCAATTATCGCTACCAGAATGTGTACGGTCAGTAATCGTGGATGAGGTCAGCCGCTATAATATCGCGCGCTGGGAGGCGCTGGTCAAGGCCAACGCGCTCTTCACGCGGCCCAAACTCGACCTGGATGCGGCCAGCGCTCAGCAGTGGCTGGATCCGCATGGACTGCTGGGGGAACTGCGGGACCATGAGGTGCTGCTGCTGGCGGGCGGTGGTGGTCAGCAGTCGGCGGGCTTCGGGCTGCTGGGCGCGCAGGTGACGGTGCTGGACATCAGCGAAGGTCAGCTTGAACGCGACCGGGCGGCTGCGGCGCATTATGGCCTCGATATCCGCACCCAGCAGGGCGACATCCGCGATTTGTCGGCACTGGACGCGGCGCGATACGACCTGGTCTACCAGGCGTATTCGCTTAATTTTGTGCCGGATGCGGGCGCAGTGTTTGCACAGGTGGCGCGGGTGATTCGTCCGGGTGGCATGTACACGTTTATGTGTGCCAATCCCTTCGCCAGCGGCCTGACCGAGGCCAGTTGGAACGGGACCGGCTACCTGATCGACCAACCTTATGTCGCGGGCCGCCGCACGATCTATGGCGATTCGGACTGGGTTTACGAACGATCCGACGGTGGCGAGATTCAGGGACCGCAGGAGTTTCTGCACACACTCAGCGATCTCGTCAATGGCTTGACCGGACAGGGATTCGTCCTGTGCCGTCTCGAAGAGGTGCGGGCCGACGCAGCCAGCATTGACGCTGAACCGGGTACCTGGGATCATTTTACGGCAATGATCCCGCCCTGGTTGACCCTGTGGACGATCTATCGCCCGGATCTGGAATTATCGACTTGACAGTTTGAATTCTTAAGGAGCTTGAACAATGGCACTTGCTTATCCTCAACCGAACGCGGCTTCGACTCTCACTGCACGCCCGGTGACGCTGGGTGTGATCGTGGGTAATCGCGGCTTTTTCCCGGCCCATCTGGCGGAGAGTGGCCGCAAGACGATCCTCAGCGTGCTCGAAAAAGCCGGTATCCAGGCGATTCTGCCACCGGAAGACGCGACCAACGTCGGCGCGATTGTTTCGCTCGAAGAAGCGCGCCTGTGTGCCGATCTGTTCAAAGAACACCGCGATGAAATCGACGGTATTCTGGTGACTCTGCCGAACTTCGGCGAGGAACGTGCTATCGGCGATGTGCTGCGCTTTGCGGGACTGGATGTGCCGGTGCTGATTCACGCCTTCCCGGATGACGCCACTCACATGACGATTGCCGACCGCCGCGACAGCTTCTGCGGCAAGATGAGCGCCTGCAACAATCTGCACCAGTTCGGCATCAAGTACACGCTGACCAGCCAGCACACGATGGACCCGGAAAGCGATGCTTTTATGGCGGACCTGGAATATTTCTCAGCGGTCTGCCGCGTGGTGCGCGGGATGCGGACTGCCCGGCTGGGCATGATGGGCGCGCGGCCCGAAGCCTTCAAGACGGTGCGCTTCAGCGAGAAGCTGCTGGAACAGGCTGGGATCAGTGTGGACACGCTGGATCTCTCCGAGGTCTACGGGCGGATCGAACGGCTGAAAGACGACGACGCGGTGGTGCAGGAAAAACTGGAAGCGATCAAGGGCTACGCGCGCACGGGCAACGTGCCGGATCTCTCGCTGATGCGCATGGCGAAGTTCGGCGTGGTGCTGGATGGCTGGATGTCCGATAATCTGCTGGATGCAACGGCGATCCAGTGCTGGACCTCGATGGAAGAATACTTCGGCGTGGTGCCCTGCACGCTGATGAGCATGAGCAGCAACAAGCTCAACCCGGCAGCTTGCGAGACCGACATCATGGGAGCGTTGGCGATGCTGGCGATGCAGTTGGCCTCTGGCCGACCGAGCGCGCTGGTGGATTGGAACAATAATTACGGCGACGATCCCAATAAGGGCGTGGTCTTCCACTGCTCGAACCTGCCGAAAGATGTGTTCATCGACGACATTCCAGTCATGGACTACCAGGAGATCATCGCCGGGACGGTAGGCAAAGAGAACACCTTCGGCACGATCTACGGGCGCGTGAAGGAAAGCCCCTTCACCTACCTGCGCATCTCCACCGACGACTTCAGCGGCAAGATCATCGCCTATACGGGCGAAGGCGTCTTCACCAACGATCCGATTGATACCTTCGGCGGCTACGGTGTGGTCGAGGTGCCACGTTTGCAGGAACTGCTGGCCTATATCTGCGAGAACGGCTACGAGCATCACGTCTCGATCAATCAAACGCGCGTGTCGCGGGCCGTCAACGAGGCCTTCACCAAGTATCTCGGTTGGGATACCTACTACCACAAATAGACTTGCCAATGCTATCCCCTTGCCGCCGGACTCCTGCTCGTCGGCGGCAAGGGATGTTTCCGAATAGGCATCTATTCTAATGGGGCAGCACCCCAAATCTTTCTGCGCCAATTGAATCCGAACAATTGCAGTACAATCGCAGGCATGAAGCCACTACGATCTTTCTTCGCGTTTGTCCAGTTAGGTCGACCGCATTTCCTGTTCGGCGGTGTGCTGCTGCACGCTCTGGGCGTGACGATGGCGCTGTATGACGGGGCGAAGCTGCACCTGGATGCCCTTATCTGGGGCCAGATCGCCATCACGGCCACGCAGTGGATGACACATTACGCCAACGACTACTTTGATTACGAAGCTGATCGCGCCAATCCGACGCCAAGCCTATGGGCTGGGGGCAGCCGGGTGCTGGTGGAGGGACGTCTATTTCCCCGAACGGCCTTGAATACGGCGCTCGTGTTGACCGGGATCGCCCTGGTGGCAGATCTGGCGTTGAGTTTGTGGGTTCGCCCTGGATTGCTTACGTTGGGATTGCTATTGACTGCTCAGGCACTGGCCTGGTGCTACAGTGCGCCGCCGATTTGCCTGCATTCGCGCGGTATAGGTGAGATAAGTGCGAGTCTCACGGTCGCATTTCTTGTGCCGCTGACCGGCTTTTATCTTCAAGCCGGGACCCTCACCGCGCTGCCTATTGTGACGGTGCTGCCCTTGTGCTGCTTGCAGTTTGCCATGCTGTTGTCGGTGGAATTCCCGGACGTTGAGGGGGATGCGCTGGCCGGAAAGCGGACGCTGGTCGTGCGGTTAGGCCGGCGAAACGCAGCGCGGCTCTATGTGCTGGTCATCATGCTAGCTTACGCGATGCTCCCGCTTCTGCTGCGTGTGGGTCTACCAGGGACAGGCGCAGCAGCGTTTGCGTCTTTGTCACCGCTGGCGCTGTGGCTGGTGTGGCGCGTTTCGCGCGGGGACTGGCAGAATCCGCGCCGGTGGAACGGATTGGCATTTTTCACTATTGTGCTGCTGATGGCAACCGCGTTGCTTGAAGCAATAGCCTTTGCGGCATTGGCGGCTTAATCGGATGAGGCACAGCCCCTATGACCTAAGTCTTGGTGTCGCTTCGGGCGAAGGCAGCCGCCAGATAGAGGTCGATCAAGTAATGTGGATAGCCAACAGCGACGAGATTAGATTCACAATCGGCCATTGTCGCACCCTGATCCCGCCAGTGTGGCACACGCTTAATCAGCGTCTCGACCCGTTCGCGCGGGGTGATGATCCAGGTGTCTTTGGGCACGTAGCCAAAGTAAATGACTGGCATGTGATCCATGAGGTCGCGCGATTTGAGATAGGGGGCAATCAGAACGCTGCGCCGTGCGCCGTGATGCGAAAGGTAATCGGCGACGAATTTGGCCGTGCCGCCGAGATCGACCAGATCCTCGACCACGCCGACGATATGCCCGCGCACGTCGATGGTCACATCCTGGACAACAATCGGTTTGTCGAGTGGCTCGCCGGGACCGGCGTAATACCTCACGCCCAGCGTGCCGAATTCGACAGGTGTCAGGCGCTGGTCAGGATGATAGGCGAGATGGTCATGCAGCAGGACGCCGGGCAGCAGCGCGCCCATCGTTATCATGACCGCTTTGGTGATCTGCTGGCCGTGCTCGATGTGACGCAGTTGAAACTCGTAGACCTGCCGGGCGAGGTCGGCGATCATCAGCGCTTCGACCTGGTCCGGGATGTAGAGAAACTTGAGATCGTCCCAGGGGATCGTAACCCCTTCCGGCTGCCGCCAGAAGTCGATGTCGATCTGATTGTCGAGGACACGAAGCTGCTTTAAGTATTGGGACATAGGGGACTCTTTAGCGCTATGAAGGCCGGTTAATTCTAGCGGCTTCAGGCCACATGTCCAGACAAATTGTGCAGTTTTACCTGCCTTTAGCGTAGAATGTCATGATCTCCGACGCCGTCTCCAGAATGCGCTGCCGCAGTTCAGGCGGCTCAAGCACTTGCAGCCGCGCGCCGAAGGGAAATATCTCCTTGAAAGCCCATTCCAACCGCTCGAAGTAGACGATGACTTCGGGCCAGTCGTGCTCGTCACGTTCGGCGGACTCGACCCGTTCACGCAGCCAATCGCCCCAGATTTCATAGAGTTCCGGCAGCAGGTCCGGTGCGATACGCAGAGTCACCGGATATTGCAAGCGGTTGCTCTCGAAGGCTTTGCGCGATTCGGTCCAATGGGCGGCCAGGTCAAAATCGGCGGGCCGCTCAAAGGATTCATCGAGAATTTCCAGCGACTGAATGCGCGAGACACGATAGCTGCGCATCTCATCTTCGACCGCAGCGACCAGATACCAGATGCCGGTTTTTGCTACCAGGCCGTAAGGTGACACCGTGCGCTCGCGGATTTGGCCGTCGGAACGCTGGTAGACGATCTGTACGCGCCGGTCTTGCGTGACGGCTTCGTGAATCGCGTGGAGGTGCGGGACCGCTTCAGGCGGCTGAAACCAGCTTCGGGCATCGAAGTGGATGCGGCGGCGGATTTCTTCGGCGCGCTTTTGCTGCGCTTCTGGCAGGGCAGCGGCCAGTTTGAGCAGCGCGACCTCCAGAGCATCGCCCATGCCCAGGTCTTGCAGCGGCGCATAGACCCCAGAGGAAAAGAGTGTATGGACTTCGGCTTCCGTCAGGCCGGTGAGACTGAGGCGGTAGCTATCGAGCAGGGCGTAGCCGCCGCCAGGGCCGTGTTCGCTGTAGATGGGAATTCCGGTGATGCTGAGGGCTTCGAGATCGCGGTAGACGGTGCGTTCAGAGACTTCGAGTTCACCCGCCAGGTCGGCTGCTGTCATGCGCCCCCGCGTTTGCAGCAGCAGTAAAATGGTGATGAGCCGGTCGGCCCGCATTGCCTGCCCCTTCCGGTACACACACCATGAAACACTGACAGCAGATGTCAGCTATGATGTGTTATTCTATTATAGAACGGATGAGCTAAAGGGGCAAGCGATGTGGTACGGGAATGATCTGTTTATACAGGAGCGCCAGCGTCAACTGCTGCGTGATGCGGCACGTTATCGGGAAGCAAAGCGTGCTGCCGGTCAGCGTTCGCAGGCCGGATGGCTGCGTTCTCTGTTGGGATTTTTTGAGGCACTGGCGCTGGTACGCGCAGGGTTTCGCCCAGATGTCAGTCAGCGCCCGCCAGAAGCACGCGGCAGGCGAACGCAATCCGAAATTTCTTGATTATGAGGGACCGGGCTGGAGTGCCGGTCCTTTTTTGTTACTGGCGCAGGGGCAGATGATCACAGGCCGGCGACAGAGTCATATACTCACCGCTGACCCAGCCGCTCTGATCTTCGTACATCGTGTACCACCAGTCCCCTTCCTCGCTCTTGCCATACAGCGACAGAATTGTGTCAAAAGGAACGGTAGTGACGAGATCGGCATCCAGGCTTGGCTCGGCGCGCATATTCAGGTTGTAGAGCACGGTTGCCAGACAGGGTTCGGGCAGGGTAGGTGATGGCGTCGGCGTACTGGTGACAAAGCTCAGGCGTGTAGGCGTGGGCGTGTCGGTTGGGCGCGGCGTGCGGGATGGCGTTGGCGTACGGGTTGGTGTATCGGTCGGCGTGAAACTGGGGGTGAACGTGACCGTCTGAGTAGCAGTGGGCGTGGGTGATGCCAGCATGACCGCGGCGACGCTGCTGATCTGATCGCTGCTGATAGGCGCGTTCAATTTGCTGCGCAGATCCGCGCTGAGGTTCGCCAGAATCATCGTGCCTTCGAGCCGGGGTATTTCGCCACTGCGAATTAAGGATTCCAGTTCGGCGCGCGATGCGACAATGGCCTCATCCAACGCAGCTTCGGGATCGCCACCCTGAGCTTCGATGACTGCTGCCAGGCTGCTGTCGTCCGTGAGTTCAAGCAGCAGATCCTCCGGCGTCATGCCGGTTTCGTCGCTGGCACTCTGCAAAAGCTGGATATAAGCGCGTGTGTCCTGCGCGATTTGAAAATCTGCTGGGCCGGGGGCTGTGGTGCTTTCGAAGACGGTTGTCTCGACTGGCACAACGAAATAAGCGGCTGCATAGGGCATGACCAGGGCGGCTAGCACGATCAGGACGCCTGCTCCGATCCCCAGAATGCCGCGTGATTGGACAAGGTTGCGTTCTTCGCGCCGGGCCTCGACGATCAGGAAGAGGACGCCGGTCAGAATCAGGAAAGCCGCCAGCGCAAAGGCAGACGAGCGTAGCGCGGGCCTGGGCAGGTCGCGGGCGTAATTTTCCACCAGGGCCAGCAGCGGCACGATGGTCGCCAGGAAGGCCAGCAGCGTTCCCCAGAAGCCCAGGCGTGTCTTTTTGCGCAGTGTCTGAAGGAGATTGTTGAGCACAAAAAGCAGCGCAAAGACTCCTCCGCTTGCCAGCAGCAGTAATTCCATGAATTCTCCCAGCGTAGTTGCGCGGCGAATAAATTATAGGCTACTTAGAAAAAGTTGATTTGTCTATATTGAGTAGCACCTGCGAAAACTCATGGTGATACTCAATACGTAGTTCAGGTCGTTCAGGTTGCGGGATCAGGATGCACTGTTGACATTACGAAAGCCTGTAGAACCTCGTAAGGTACACCGCCACGATCATAGCTGTGGAGACCATCGCTGATGTACTTGAGGTTGCCGTCGTTATAGCGAATCATGATGGTGGGGGTACTCTGGACGTTGTGCTGCTGGCCGAGGGCCATATCGGTGCGAACCTGGGTGGCATCGCCGCTGCAATTAATCAGATCCACCGCACTGAGATCGAGGCGCTGTGCCAGGTCTCGCGCTACCTGGTCGTTAAAGCGTCCCTGGGCGCGTCCCATCTGGAACAAGACATCATAGGCGGGCCAGAAGGCATCCTCGCGCTGATCGGCTGCGCATTCGGCAAGCTGAGCGGTATAGGGGCCAAAGGTCGGGTCGGCCCCGCTGATGAACATGCGAAATTCAAATTTCGACAGGCCGGTTCTGACAAAGTTGTCGATGAAGTTTTCGGTCACGTCGAAATATTCCTGGCAGTGTGGGCAGGCGAAATCGCCGAATTCGACGACGGTGACGGGTGCGTCGGGATTACCCAGCACAAAGCCGCCGTCTGGCAGGCGTGACTGTGGAATGTCGGCATACCGGGCATAGGGCGAGCCTGAGGCTTGCGGCACCGAGAGCAAGATCACGCCGATTGCACCGACCAGTGCGACGACGGCTACCGCGAGGGTCAGGGTCATATTCCGGTTGTTGCGCAGCTTGTTTATCATTCTGGTCTCGTTTTCCTGGCAATATTTGGGCACAATGTATCAGAAAGCGGACGAGTTCTCAACTTAGAGTTGGATGAATGGTCCGGTATCCGCGAAATTACTGAGAGCGATGTTATGCGTGCAGTAGATATTATTGGCCGGAAACGCGATGGTTTGCCGTTGAGCCAGGCGGAGATCGAATGGTTTGTGACGGAGTACAGTGCCGGTGAACTGCCCGACTATCAGGCGGCAGCACTGCTGATGGCGATTTGCATTCGCGGCATGAACCGTGAGGAAATCGTGCAGCTTACGCTGGCGATGGCGCATTCCGGCGCGGTGCTGGATCTTTCCGGGATTGTCGGCGGTTACGCGGTCGATAAACATTCGTCGGGCGGGGTGGGCGATAAGACCAGCCTGGTCGTGCTGCCGCTGGTGGCAAGCTGCGGCGTGCCGGTGGCGAAGATGAGCGGGCGCGGCCTGGGCTATTCCGGCGGGACGCTTGATAAGATCGAATCAATCGCGGGCTATAACGTCAACCTGACGACCGAGCGCTTTGAGCGGTTGGCGCAGCAGAACGGAATCGTCCTTTCCGGCCAGAGCCATGACCTGGCTCCTGCTGACGGCAAGCTCTACGCGCTGCGCGACGTGACGGCGACGGTGCCGAGCCTGCCGCTGATCGCCAGCAGCATTATGAGCAAGAAACTGGCCGCCGGGGCCAATGGCATTGTGCTCGATGTCAAAATGGGCGAGGGTGCCTTCATGCACAGCCTGGACGAGGCGCAAACGCTGGCACAAACGATGGTCGATATTGGCGTTGATGCCGGGCGCGACATGGTAGCGCTGGTGTCCGACATGAATCAGCCGCTGGGTGAAGCCGTCGGCAATGCGCTGGAAGTGCGCGAGGCGATTGAGGCGATGCAGGGCGGTGGCCCGCAGGACTTCCGCGATCATTGCCTGGAAGTCGCGGCGCAGATGCTTCGGCTGGCGGGTCAGGGCGGACGCTGGACGGATGTGGCCGCTACGCGCGAGCAGCTCGTACAGCATCTTGAAGGCGGGCAGGCGCTGGACAAGTTCAAGCTGCTGGTGGAGAGCCAGGGCGGTGACGTGCGCATGGTGGATGATCCCCAGCGGATGCCGCAGGCGCGCCTCGTGGAGACGATTCGCGCCGCGCAGGCAGGCTCTGTGGCGCAGGTTTCGGCGCTGAAGATCGCGCAGTTGGCCTTTGACCTGGGCGCAGGCCGCGAGCGCAAAGGCGACCCGATTGATCTGGCAGTGGGCGTACAGGTCCATGTTAAAGTGGGCGACCGGATTGACGCTGGTGCCCCCCTGATCACAATCCACGCCAATGACGAGCGCAAGCTTGATGCCTGCCGAGTGCTGGCGGACGAGGCGATCCTATTCAGCGAATCCGCCGTCGAACCCTTACCGCTGTTCTACGACCGGATCTACGGCCACTAAGTCGCCGTTTTCATCATAACCATATGTAAAAATTGGGGCGTCAGCCAGATAGCCTGCGGCATAATCGCCTGTATTGCCCAATGCTTCGGCAAGAGCGCTGCGTTCTGGTGCGGCTTGCAGTGTTTCAATCGCGCGTGACATGGCGGCGTAGGTGGCAGGCGCAATCAAGCGCGGTTCTGGGGCGAATTGATCGCTGCTGCGGTAGCGCTCGGTGAAACTGGTATCGGCCAGAGGCGAGGTGGTGACGATCTGCACATCGCTCAACTGCGGATGTAGATCACGGAACTGATCCAGGCTCAGGATGTCGCCGCCGGTGATCGGTCCGGCAGCCTTAGCCGCTTCCAGTACGTCTGCCCTGGGGGGCAAGGTGTAATGGTCGCTGGCAGCCGGGTTGGTCAGGATGAAGACGCGATCCCCCAGCGGCTGCGCTTCCCATTCGCCTACCACAAGGACAGGCAAATCCGCAAAACTGGCGAGGCTCTGCGAGTTGGTGGCGGCATAGCCCAGCACCAACACGACGCGCACCTGCGGGTCCAGCACCAGGGCGCGCGCGCGGTCTGATGCACTGTCGATGGTTCCCCCATCGTCCACCGCCAGCAGCTCTATCGCATCGGTCTGAGCATCCTGAAAGGCAAGGCGGGCGGCGTAGAGCGCCTCATAGCCGACTTCTCGGTAGCGGCCTTCGAAGGGAGCCAGCAGTGCGATGCGGGTCGGGGTCTGAATCCGCATACAGCCCGCAAAGAGCAGGACGGCTAGCAGCCACTTAACAGGCATTGGCGAGATGCTCTTCGAAGCTGTGGGCGAAATTGTGCAGCCCGCTGCCATCACAGGCGGCACGGAAGTACAGGAAGTCGTTGTCTTCGGGATAGACGGCGGCTCGAATAGCTGAGAGGCCCGGATTGGCGATAGGACCGGGCGGCAGGCCGGGGCCGAGATAGGTATTGTAATCCGACAGAACGTTGACGTAATCATCTTGCGTGATCTGCGGCCACCAGGTCCCGTCTTTGTAGCCGATGCCATACTGCACGGTCGGGTCAGCGTCGAGCTTCATGCCGATAGCGAGACGGTTGCGGTAGACGGCGGCAATGCGTGGGTTTTCGTCCGCAACCACTGATTCGCGCTCGATAATGGAGGCCAGCGTGACGATCTGGAAAAGGCTGAAATCCTGCACCTGAGCGTCCTGGCGCAGCTGCGGACCGGTCTTATCGAGAAAGGTTTGCAGCAGTTCGTCGCGCAGCCCTTCGGCGTTGATGTCAGGCGGAAGCTGGTAGGTATCCGGGAAAAGGAAGCCTTCCAGCGAGGCCCCTGCGGGCAGGCCGACCTCAGCCGCAAAAGCGGGATCAACCGTCGCGCCGGGGCCGGTCACGGCCAGAAAATCCAGGCCAGTGAAGCCGAAGAGACCGCTGGCGTCAATGGTGTTTGCGATCTCTTCCATGCGCCAGCCTTCGAGGATGCGGAAAGGAATGTGACTCTTGCTCGAATCGGTCAGCATCAGAGCGATTTCGGGGATGGTCATGCTCTGACGCGGGAAATAGACCCCGGCTTCCATCTGGGTATCGAGGCCCTCGACGAAGGCATAATCGACGTAGAGATCAGCGTTGCTGATGAGACCGGCGTTGAGCAGATTTTGCGCCACCAGCGGCGGTGTGTCACCGGGGTTGACGGTGAAGCGCACGGGACTCTCGTCGCTTCCGGCGGGACGGTTGAGCGCGTCCTGACGGCCACTGAGCATCAAGCGGGTGAACTCGCGCTGGACGTAGGTGACCGGCCTGCCTTCGGAGATGATGTAGAGCAGTCCTCCGGCCAGCAGCGCCAGAATGCCCAGGCCAAAGGCCAGCAGAATGAGGGTTTTAACCAGCCGGGACAAGCCATCGCCTCCATGCCATCTTGCCGCCGATCAAGTATACTCAGGTCTGGCGACGTGTAAACCGTAGCATGAGGAAGGCTTTATGACCCAGCAAGCGGCTCCACTGGCGGCGATTGCCCAGGCCCTGCGTTCTGGCGCGCAGGACGTCACGGCGACTCTGGCCGAAGCGCTGTACCACCTGAACTACGTCGATTCGCATTTGCAGGCCTTTTTGCCGGAAGCGGGCCGCCGGGAGCGGATTTTTGCCGAGGCTGAGGCGCTGTATGCACAGTACCCGGAGCCAGACTCGCGTCCGCCGCTGTTTGGCGTGCCGGTGGGCATCAAGGATATTTTCAAAGTCGATGGACTGCCGACGCAAGGCGGGATCAACCCTCCCTTCTGAATTGTTTGAAATGCCAGAGGCCGACTGTGTGGCACGGCTGCGCGCAGCAGGCGCGATTGTGCTGGGAAAGACAGTCACGACAGAGTTCGCCTTTGTCGAACCCGGCCCGACGCATAACCCGCATAATTCTGCGCATACACCCGGTGGGTCAAGCAGCGGCTCGGCGGCGGCGGTGGCGGCGGGATTGGTGCCGCTGGCCCTGGGCACCCAAACCGTCGGCTCGGTGATTCGTCCGGCGGCTTACTGCGGCGTGGTCGGTTTCAAACCGAGCTACGGACGCATTGACCCGACCGGGGTGCTGTTTGTGGCCCGCTCGCTGGATCATGTCGGCATCTTCACACAGGATGTCGAGGGGATGCAGTTAGCCGCCTCGATTTTGTGCCGGGACTGGTCGATAGACAGTGTCATCGAGTCGCGGCCTGTGCTGGCGGTGCCGGAGGGTCCCTACTTGCAGCAGGCGTCGCCGGAGGGGCTGGCAGCGTTTGAAGACCAGGTGAAGGGGCTGGAATCGGCGGGCTACACCGTGCGTCAGGTCGAGGTGCTGGACGACATCGCCGAGATCGACCACAATCACATGCTGTTGATGGCCTACGAAATGGCGCAGGAACACGCGCAGTGGTTTGCGCAGTACGCTGATCGCTATCGGCCTCGCACCGTGGCGAAGATCCGGCGCGGGAAGGACGTCTCGGCGATTGAGGCGGCAGCGGCACGGGAATTGCAGGCCAAACTGCGCGAGCGGCTCACGCAGCGGCTGGCGGAAGCGGGTGCGGACCTGTGGATCAGCCCATCTGCACCGGGGACTGCACCGGAGGGGCTGGATTCGACAGGCGATCCGGCGATGAATCTGCCCTGGACCCATGCCGGACTGCCGACGGTGACGGTTCCAGCAGGCTGGGGACAGAACAATCTACCGTTTGGGCTGCAATGCGTGGGCGCATTCGGCAGCGATGAGCAGGTGCTGGCATGGTGCAAGGACTTGTTTGCGGTCATGAACAGGGGAGAGTGAACTATGCACGGTGAAGACACTGTACGGGGTTGGGCTTTTGACGAACTGCACCGGACGGTCAAGATGGTCGGGTATATCCTGAACAAGACGCCGGATGCGGATCTCAAGACCTATCGGGATGGCGGCGATGGCTGGACCGTGCTTCAGGTGGTCTGTCATCTACGCGACTGGGAGACGATGTTTCTGGATCGTGCCAAACTCATCATGCGCGAGGACATGCCCGCGCTGGTCAACTGGGATCCTGACCAGGAGGCGGCAGCGCGCAAGTACATGGAGCAGAATGTGCAGACGGCCTTCGATGCCTGGGCCAAGAATCGTGCCGATCACATCATCTTACCTGGAGAAGCTCGCGCCCGATGATTGGGAACGGGCCGGGACGCACCCCAGGCGCGGGCACTTTACACTGCACAACTCGCTGTTCCTGACCGTCTGGCATGATACGCTGCACATCGAGCAGATCATCAAGATTTTGAGCCAGAAACTTTAGAATTCTGGCGGTTCGGCCAGGCCGTCGCGCAGGGCGTCGAGATAGCTTTGCAGGATGACACGGGCAGCCAGGTCATCGACCGGGTCGCGCGGCTTGCGCCCCCTGCTGCGGGCCAGTTCGTGGGCATCTATACTGGACATCTGTTCATCCCAGAAGATGACCGGCAGGTCGATGACGCGCGCCAGCCGCCCGGCCCAGCGCCGGACGACCTTCTCCTGAGAGTGCTGACCTTCGTGCGCTTCCAGGTTGATTGGCACGCCGATGACCAGCGCGACCACCCGCTCCTGCGCAGCGATCTGCGCGAGCCGTTCGAAATCTTCCTGACGCGATTTGCGATGAAGGATGAGCAGTTCGTGGGCGACCAGCCCGGAGGGGTCGCTGACGGCCAGGCCGATGCGCCGGGTACCGTGATCGATTCCCAGCAGCCTGCCTTCAATCACGCGCCAGGATTTTCCAGCACGACGCGGATGCGGAAGGGCAGCAGCGGCATCCGCCCGAACCACTCCGGCGAGATTTGAATCTGTGGTGTGGAGCCTTCTTCCAGGTCCAGTTCGCGCAGCAGCACCGTCAGCGCTTCGTCCAGCGAATGCCCGGCCAGCCGGTCTTGCAGGGCCGCCGGGTCGATCTGGGCCACGACCAGCCCCTGAGCGCCCAACGTGAAGTTCACCTGTCCGTTTTGAAAAACGTTGGTCACTGGCCCGCGTTGATATTCAATGCTGTCCGGCAAGATGACGCGGCCTTCGGGAATCTGGTGCGCCAGGCGTGTGAAGGCGATCTGCTGGCCGAACTGCTCGTTGACGGCGGTGGCTTCGACGACAGCCTGCATGGTCAGGGTGAGCGTATCGGCGGCGTCACCGACCTGAGCGCTGAATTTCGTCCAGTCGCTGCGTTCTTCGGCGATACGAACCGTCTCTAGAATGAGAAACTGGGAGGGATCGAGCCGGGGCTGCATTTCCAGGAAGGCGCGGGCTTGCAACTGCTGGCGGACGGTGGCTTGCAGGCGGTCGTAGTCATCTTGCGTGACTGCGCCCAAAGTTCGGCTGCTGCCGCCGTAGGTCGGGTTGACGTTGCGCACGGTCAGCCGGTCGGACAGATTGTCCGCGACGGTGTTAATCAGGCCGCTCTCGACATTGCCGATGCTGCCCGCCGAGCCAGGCAGGGCTTCGACCGGCACCTCAAGCTGCTGGCCGACCCCGCCGGGTAAGCTGGCGTTTTCCAGCGTGCGAAACTGGATCGGTGTACCGGCGCTGGTACTGACGGTGGTCCCGGCAGGGATGTTGATGCTGCTGGCGGTCTGATTCACGAAGATGACCGAGCCTTGCGCGGGAATATCGGCTAACTGCTGGACGCCGGAGGTCGGGATCGTGCCGGTCTCCTCGATGGTGACGCTCAGCAGCGTGGCCGGGATGATGCCGTTCTCGATGTCTACGGCGG
Organism: uncultured Chloroflexia bacterium; assembly: GCA_963772595.1. Lineage (GTDB taxonomy): Bacteria > Chloroflexota > Anaerolineae > Aggregatilineales > Phototrophicaceae > CAVYXZ01. The sequence continues at coordinate 362,270 of CAVYXZ010000013.1, forward strand.
GCGCATCCAGCTTCGCGGTAATATCGACGCTGACGCTGGTCTCTTCCTGAGCCGGTTGCAGCGTGACGGTTGCGCCCGGCAGGAAGATCAGCGCGACCGCGGCCAGCAGCACGATCACGATCAGGGTGACGACGAAACGCAGACCCCAGCGGCGCAGGGCGGAGGTCTCAGATTCCTCACCTCGTACACGGCTGGCAACCGGCATCAGTTCTTCGGGGTCGGGCGTGTCTTTGCGGGGCCGCCAGAAGCGCTTGGAGAAAACTCCGCTGCGCCCGCGTTTCCAGCGGTGGCGTTCGCTCGCGCCGATGGTCTCGAAGGTGCTGATGTTCAGTTCGCCGGCGTGCTGGACCACTTTCGGATCGTGCGTCACCAGGGCGAGACGGATCCCCCGGCGAATGGCGTCGCGCTGGATGAGGACGAGGTCCAGTTTGCGGCTGAGGACCCTGCCGCTTTCCGGCCAGATGAGCAGGACCTGCTTGCGGTGGTGGAAGGACAGGCGGTCTTTAACCGACGAGACGTCGTCCCCTTCCTCAAGCTGGATGAACTCTGGCCGCTCTGACATCTCAGGCCTGCACCGACTCCGCGATCAACTGGTGGGCGTGATCCAGCGCGGCGGACAGTTTGCTGGCGTCTTTGCCCCCAGCCTGCGCCAGATTGGGACGTCCACCGCCGCCGCCACCGACATCCCGTGCGATGGCCTTAATCAGATTCCCGGCGTGGAAGCCCTGTTTCGTCAGGTCATCGGTGACGGCAACCAGAAGCTGCGGCTGATCGTTGACGACCGTGCCCAGCACCAGCACGCCGCTGTCCACTTTGTTGCGGAACCAGTCGGACATCTCGCGCAGCGTATCCATCGGCATTTCATCCAGTTGAGCAATGAGCGTGGGGACCCCATTGACTGGTTCCATTGCGTCGATCAACTCGGCGAAGCGCTGGCGCGCGATGTCGCGGCGCAGCTTGTCGATTTCCTTCTTGCTGCTGGCAAGCTCATCCTGGAGCGCGCTGACCCGCTCGTCGCTGTGTTCAGGTGTTGTGCCTAACTGATGCGCGATGTGGTTGAGGCGGTCCAGGTTTTCATGCACATATTCGCGCGCGCCGCGTCCGGTCAAGGCTTCGATACGGCGGATGCCCGCGCTGACGCTGCCTTCGCTCACGATCAGCATCTGGCCGATTTCGCCGGTCTCGTGAACGTGAACGCCGCCGCAGAGTTCGTAGCTGTAGCGCGTGCCATTGTCCGCGACCGTAATCGTGCGGACGCGGTCACCGTATTTCTCGCCGAAGAGGGCCATCGCGCCTTCGCCGCGTGCCTGTTCCAGCGGCTTTTCCTCAGCGCTCACCGGGTAGCTGTCCAGGATAACGTCGTTGACCTCGCCCTCGATGTGCCGCAATTCCTCCGGCGAGATTTTGCCATCATGGGCGAAGTCGAAGCGCAGTCGATCCGGCGCGACCAGCGAGCCGCGCTGCTGGACATGCGTGCCCAGAGTGTTGCGCAGCGCTGCGTGCAGCAGATGCGTAGCCGTATGATTGCGGGTGATGTCGGCCCGGCGTTCGGCATCGACTGAGGCCAGCACCTGATCGCCTTTGTGTGGCGTGCCCTCGATGACCTCGCCAATGTGAACGACAAGACCGCCCACAGGCCGCCGGGTGTCCTCGACTTCCATCAGCCACTGGTCCGCCTTGATCTGGCCGGTATCGCTGACCTGACCACCCGATTCGACGTAGAAGGGGGTGCTGGCGAGGATGACCTCCACGTGATCGCCTGCTATGGCGCTCTCGACAGGCCGCCCATCGCTGAGCAGGGCCAGGACCTGCGTCGCCACCTCGGTTGAACCGTAGGGATCGTAGGCGACGCCGTTGGGTCCGACTGCGCCGCTGGACTTCAACTCGTCCAATACGGTCAGGTAAGCATCCTGAGAGGCGATCACGCCCATTGCCTGGCCGCCGCCGCTGACCTCGGAGTGCATGCGTCTCTTCGCGCCGGAACGCCTCGACATCGACACCGAAACCGCGTTCTTCAGCAATGTCGCGGATGACCTCGAAGGGCAGGCCGAGCGTGGCTTTCAGGTAGAAAGCCTGATCGCCGGGCAGTTCCGTCTCGCCGGAGTCTGCTCAGCGCGTTCAACATACCGTCCAGTTCGTCCAGGCCGCGATCCAGCGTGCGGCGGAAGCGCTGTTCCTCCTGCGTGATGACCTTCTTGATCGCCTCAGCGCGTTCGACCAGCTCCGTGTAATGACCGCCCATGATGTCGATGACCACGTCGGCGATCTGTGCCAGGAAGGGGTCGTTGAAGCCCAGCTTGCGCCCGAAGCGTGCCGCGCGCCGGATCACCAGACGGCAGACCGAGTCGCGGCCTTTCGCGCCGGGCAGCACGCCGTCTGCGATCAGGAAGACCGCCGCCCGCATATGATCGGCGATGACGCGATACGGGACGATGTTGGCGTCGCGTTCGGCGTCGGTATGGCCGGTCAGCTTCTGCACCGCCTCGATAATCGGCATGAAAAGATCAGTTTCGTAATTGGCCTCGACGCCCTGAATGACGCTGAGGACTCGCTCCAGGCCCAGGCCGGTATCGACGCCGGGAGCCGGCAGCGGATCGTCGAACTGGCCGGTATGTTCCGGGTCCGGCTGGGTGCGGTTGAACTGCATGAAGACCAGGTTCCAGAGTTCCAGGAAGCGGTCATCTTCGGCTTGCAGCATCGGGATGATGTCGACCACGCCCAGTTCGGGGGTCTTGTCCCAGTGAATCTCGCTGGTCGGGCCGCAGGGTCCGGTATCGGCCATCTGCCAGAAATTAGTCTTCGGCCCCATGCGCGCGACCCGCTGCGGGTCCACACCGATGTCATTGACCCAGATGTCATAGGCTTCGTCGTCGTTTTCGTAGACGGTGAAGGCCAGACTGCTCGGCAGGCAGCCCGTAGGCTTGCGTGAGCAGATTATAGGCGAAGCGGATCGCATCGCGCTTGAAATAATCGCCGAAGCTGAAATTGCCCAGCATCTCGAAAAAGGTGTGGTGGCGTGGGGAAGGGCCGACATTCTCCAGGTCGTTGTGCTTGCCGCTGACACGCATACATTTCTGCGCGGTGGTGGCGCGCTTGTAATCGCGTTTGTCCAGGCCCAGGAAAACGTCCTTAAACTGCACCATGCCCGCGTTGGTGAACAGCAGGGTAGGATCGTTGGCTGGGACGAGCGACGAGGAGGGGACTCGCTTGTGGTGCATTTCTTCAAAGAAGTCGAGAAAAGCCTCGCGCGCTTCGGCGGCGGTCATGTACTTCATGAGGTGCAGTTTCCTTAATACTTGCTTTGAGTTTTGCTGGAATTATATTCGTGATATTTTGACTTCACAAGGGATCATCGCTAACGCATAATGACTGGGGAAGACCAAACGAAGTGGAGGGTATTATGCCGGTAGAGGTTCCAGCCGAAGCCCTGGATGCAATAGTCGGGGCATACAGCGGGTCGCCCCGTGATGTCCTGGGACCCCACGCCGGGGGCGATGGCCGCGTGACTATTCGCGCCTTCCATCCCGGCCTTGAGCGTATTGCAGTGGTCAGCGGGGGCAAACAGTACCCCATGAAGCGCCTGCACGACGAGGGTCTGTACGAGGTCAGTCTGCCGGGCGCGTGGCCGGGGCTGGACTATCATTTTGAGGCGCTGCGCGCAGATGGCGAGGCGCTCACCTTTGCCGATCCCTACGCCTTTGCGCCGCTGCTGAGCGATTATGACCTCCACCTGTACGGCGAGGGACACCTGCATTACAGCTATGAGAAGCTGGGCGCGCAGATGCGTGAGGTCGAGGGGGTGCATGGCGTGAACTTCGCTGTCTGGGCACCGAACGCCTACCGCGTCAGTGTCATCGGCGATTTCAATGATTGGGATGTGCGCGTGCATCAGATGCAGCCGAACGCGCAAAGTGGGATCTGGGAGATATTCATCCCTGGCGCGGAACCGGGAATGCACTACAAGTATGATATACGCTCGCATAACCAGGATTATCATGGCATCAAAGCCGACCCTTACGGCTTCTCGATGGAAGTGCGCCCGGAGACAGCGTCGATTGTGTACGACCAGTACCGCTATGATTGGCGTGATGAGGGCTGGATGGCGGCGCGGGCAGAAGGATCGCTGCTGGAGAAGCCGCTGGTCGATTTACGAGATGCACCTGGGGTCCTGGCGGCGCAGCGAAGACGGCAGACTTCCTGAGTTACGTTGAGATCGCGGCTCAGTTGGTCCCGTATATCAAAGACCTGGGTTACACGCACGTCGAACTGCTGCCGGTGGCTGAACATCCGCTGGATGCTTCCTGGGGCTATCAGGTGACCGGTTTCTATGCGCCGACCAGCCGCTATGGATCGCCGGACGATTTCAAGTACTTTGTCGATACGCTGCACCAGAATGGCATCGGCGTGATTGTCGACTGGGTCCCGGCGCACTTCCCGAAGGACGGCTTCTCGCTCAGCTATTTTGACGGCACGCATCTGTATAACCACGAGGATCCGCGGCGCGGTGAGCACCCGGATTGGGGCACCTACATTTTCAATTATGGGCGCAATGAGGTGCGCAACTTCATCATCTCCAACGGCCTGTTCTGGCTGAAGGAGTATCACATCGATGGGCTGCGCGTCGATGCGGTCTCGTCGATGCTGTATCTCAGCTTCGGGCGCGAAGAGGGCGAGTGGCTGCCGAATGACGTACGGCGGTGCTGAAAATCTGGAAGCGATAGACTTTCTGCGCGAGTTCAACGAGATTGCGCACGCGCGAAGCTCCCGGTGCGGTGACGATGGCTGAGGAATCTGTCGGCCTGGCCGATGGTGTCGCGGCCCGCTTACGTCGGTGGCCTGGGTTTCACCTTCAAGTGGAACATGGGCTGGATGCACGACACCCTGGATTACATGCAAGCTGGATCCGATCTTCCGGCGCTTTGAGCACAACAAGATCACGTTTTCGCTCATGTACGCCTTTACCGAGAATTTCGTGCTGTCGCTGTCGCATGACGAGGTCGTGCATCTCAAAGGCTCGATGCTGACCAAGATGGGCGGCTATGGCATGCAGAAGTTCGATTCGCTGCGCCTGCTCTATGGCTATCAGTGGACGCATCCGGGCAAGAAGCTGCTGTTCATGGGGCAGGAGTTCGGCCAGTGGCGCGAATGGAGCGAGGAACGCTCGCTCGATTGGGATCATCTCGATTATGCACCGCACGCCGGAGTGTTGGCCTGGCTGCGCGATCTGAACCGGGTGTACCAGGAGCAGCCCGCGTTGTATGAGCGTGATTTTGAATGGGAAGGCTTCCGCTGGATTGACGCTAACGATGCCGAAAACAGCGTGCTGACCTATATGCGCTTTGCCAAAGACCCTTCGGATTTCGTAGTGGTGGCCTGTAACTTCACGCCCATCACGCGCACGAATTATCGCATCGGCGTGCCTGAGCCGGGCTTTTATGCGGAAATCCTCAACAGCGATGCAGCGGCCTATAATGGCAGCAATGTGGGCAACATGGGCGGCGTCGAAAGTGAACCTTATAGCAGTCACGGCTATGCGCAAAGCCTGCAAATCACGCTGCCGCCGCTGGGAATCGTGGTGTTCAAAGTGAGCAGAGCCTGACCGCGAAGAGGACCGCTGTGTTATACTCTGGGGCAGGCGCAGCAGCAGAATGAAGGATAGGTTTCATGGTTTCGGTTGAGATCAAAAAAGCAAGTATCGACGAGCAGATGGAAGTGCTGATGTCCGGCACGGAATATGGTGATCCGCAGACGAAGGACAGCGATGGCGGCGGAACTGCGCGAGCGCCTGATCGACGCTGAAACGCCGGGGCCAGCCGCTGCGGGTCTATTCCGGTTTCGACCCGCGCAAGCCGGATTTGCACCTGGGGCACACGATTCCGATGCGCAAGCTGCGCCAGTTCCAGGAGTTCGGCCACGATGTTACTTTTCTGGTCGGGCACCTTCACCAGCCTGATCGGCGATCCCTCGCACGAGGACAAGGCGCGCGAACAACTCACCCGTGAGGAGGTTGAGGACAACGCCCGGACTTATGCCGAGCAGGCCTTCAAGATTCTGGACCCGGAACTGACGCGGGTGCGCTATAACGACGAGTGGCTGTCCTCGCTGGATTTCGCCGACATTATCCGGCTGGCAAGCAACTTCACCGTGCAGCAGTTTCTGACGCGCGATAACTTCCGCAACCGGCTGGACGCGGACGAGCCGATCTACCTGCACGAGTTGTTCTACGGCCTGATGCAGGGCTACGATGCCGTCGCGCAGGAAGCTGATGTGCAGGTGGGCGGCCAGGATCAGTTGTTCAACATCCTCGTCGCCGGGCGCAAACTTGCAGCAGGGCATGGGCCAGAAGCCGCAGGTTGCCATCATCATGGGTGAGAGCCTGCCGGGGACGGATGGCGAGATCAAGATGAGCAAGAGCCTGGGCAATCACATCCCGCTGATGGGTGAGGCCTGGGACATGTTCGGCAAGGTGATGAGCGTGCCGGACAAGGCCATGCCGGTCTATCACAAGCTGATTCTGGGCTGGACGCCGACGCAGATCAGCGAACTCGAAGCCGGACTCGCCAACGGCGCGCTGCACCCCAACGAAGTCAAGATTGAAGCTGGCACACGAGATCGTCAGCATTTTCCACAGCCCGGACGAGGCCGAAGCCGCTCGCAAGCGCTGGGACGAGGTGTTCCGCGGCGGCAGTGGCATCCCGGACGACATCCCCGAAGAAGTGCTGGCTGCCCCGGAGCGGGTGCTCGATATTTTGCGCCGGCTGGAGATGGTCAGCAGCGGCGGCGAAGCCAAACGGCTGATGAAGGGCGGCGGAATCCGGCTCAACGAGGAACAGGTTACCGATCCGCAGGCCGAGGTCACACTGGATATGCTGCCGGCAGTGCTTCAGGTGGGCAAGCGCAAATTTGTGCGGCTGGTCAGCCCGCTGATTTTCAGGACCGCTGCGCCGTTGATCTCGCTGGCCTTGACACGCTGCAAGGCCTCGTTGGCCGCATCCAGATCGTATATCTCGACATTGCTGTGAATCGGGATCTCCGCCGCGAGCGGGAGAAATTCTTCGGCGTCCTGGCGGGTGACGTTGGCGACGCTGCGAATGGTGCGTTCGTCCCACAGCAGACTGTAGGGCATTTCGGGGATATTGCTCATGTGGATGGCGTTGATGCACAGGGTCCCGGCTTTGCGCAGATGACCCAGCGCCAGCGGCACGATCCAGCCTGCCGGGGCGAAGATGATCGAGCGGTCGAGTTTGTGCGGTGGTTCGTCGTGGGCATCGCCGGTCCAGGCCGCGCCCAGTTCGCGGGCATAGCTGCTTGTGTTCCTCGCTGCGCGTGAAGACGTAGACCTCACAGCCCCAGTGCCGCGCGACTTGCACGATAATGTGGCCGCTGGCCCCGAAGCCGTAGATGCCCAGGCGTTCGCCCGGCTTCAGATCAGAGAGGCGTACCGAGCGGTAGCCGACGATCCCGGCACAGAGCAGCGGCGCGACTTCGGCGTCGGAAAACTGGTCGGGCAGCGAAACGGCGAAATCTTCCGGGACGGTGGTGTATTCGGCATAGCCGCCCTGGGCCGTGTAGCCGGTGAAGGTCGCGTTGGGACAGAGGTTTTCATGGTCGCTCTGGCAGTACTGGCAGGTGCCGTCGGCACTGTGCAGCCAGGGCACACCAACACGCGCACCGATTTCAAAGCGAGTCGCGCCTTCGCCACGCTCGACCACTTCGCCAACAATCTCGTGGCCGGGGATCAGCGGCAGTGTCGGCTCCGGCAGTTCGCCTTCGATGACGTGCAGGTCGGTATGGCAAATTCCGCAGCAGCGGACGTGCAGCAGGATTTCACCGGGCGCGGGTTTCGGGCGGGGAATGTCTTCCAGGACCAGCGGAGCGCTGGCGATGGGGGCCGTTTTATGCAGCCGCTGTGCTTGCATCGCGTTATTCGGGGCGGCCCCAGGTCAACTGCTCGCGGATCAGCAGGCCAGAGCTGCGCATTTTCATGGCGAGATCGGCGGCGAGATTGCGCATCAGGCGGTAGCCTAGCTGGGGGTAGGTGTCGCAGAGCAGCATGAGCTTCTCGCGCGGGATGACGATCAGATGGGTCTCGGCATCCGAGGAACGGGCACCGGCGGAGCGATTGCCTTCATCGACCAGGGCGACCTCGCCGAAGGATTGACCGCGCCGCAGGGTGCTGATGATCTCTTCCTTCTTTTCGGTTTTGCCGAGCAGTGAGGGGTCGATGATGATCTCGACTTCTCCATCGGCGATGACGTACAATTCGTCACCGGGGCTGTTTTCTGCGAAAATCATGTCCCCCTCGCCGTAATGGTTCTCCTCGCAGATTGAGGCGACCAGTTCGAGATGGGTGTTCGAGAGTTCGTAGAAAATGTCAGCCTGCTTGAGAATGGTAATGATGGACATCACCCGCCTCCTCGTGCGCATGTGTTTGATGCATTCTATCATAGGTACCAGCGCTTTGCACCTGACCACAGGGTATTCGACGCATGAACGACTTTACGATTGATGAATTAATTTCGGTTTGCATCTCGCGGCAGGTGGTGGATGGCGAGGTGCTGGCGCAGGGCATCAACACGCCGCTGGTGATGGCAGGCTTCATCCTGGCGCAGTGTACTCACGCGCCGAATGTGCGTTTTGCTTCGGCCATCGGGCAGTCGATCTGCCAGGATTGGGCACCGCTGGGCGTGGGCCGGGTGGAAGACCTGTGGCTGGGTAAGTCGCTGATTCACGTGGGATTCGCTGCTGCCGCCGCTGAACTTCTGCCCGCCTACAATCCGAAAGAGTTCTTCCGTCCGGCGCAGGTGGACCCGCTGGGGAATTTCAACAACATCGCCATCGGCAAAGATTATGAACATCCCCGTCTGCGCCTGCCGGGCAGCGGAGGAATCCCTGATGTCACGCCCACTTCAGATCACATTTACCTTTATGTCCCGCGCCACTCGCGCATTACCTTTGTCGAGACGGTCGATTACGTCAGTGGGATGGGTCACGTGCCGCAGCGGACACGCGGGCAGGGCGTGCAGTATCTGGTCAGTGACTTCGGGCAGTTCGATTGGGCCAATGGCCGGATGCGCCTGACCAGCATTCATCCTGGCGTGGCTCTGGAACGCATCCAGCGGAAGACGGGCTTTGAGTTAGCGATTGCGCCTGACCTGCATGAGACACCGCCGCCGACTGCTGAGGAGATTCGCCTGCTGCGCGAAGACATTGATCCGCTAGGCGTGCGCAAGCTGGAGATGCTGGGCGGCAGTGCCCGCAAGGACCTTTTGAGGGCAATCTTGGCACAAGAAAATGCGCTGTGATTGGGTTCTACGAACAAATTAGTCGAGGGCTTTGCCCCCGAACCCCCACCAGGAGATAGCATCTCCTGGACCTCTTGCCTTGTCGCCGGTTCAAGATGCGTCAGGGGGTAATAGACCAGTCCTGAAGGGTGAGGAAGCGATCCGCCGGGGCGGCGATGAAGCCCAACTGCACGCCTTTGACCTGGGCGGTGGTGACGTAAGTGAAGAGTGGATAGTAAAGCGGGATGGCGATAGCGCGCTCGACGAAATCCTTTTGAAACTGTTCATACAATTCTTTGCGATTGATCCCGCTGGGGTCGCGCCGGGCACGTTCCAGCAGTTCGCTGATGTCGCTGTCGTCCACGCCGCCGTAGTTCTCGCCATCGGGGTACTGACCTTGATGCCAGAAGCCGTAAAGATCCGGGTCGGCGCTGCCGCCCAGCGAGAGTTCGACCAGGGCCGCGTCGAAATCGCCTGAATCGAGCCGCGATTGATAGGTTTCCTGATCGACACTTTCGACCGTGACATCCAGATTCAGCTGTGACCATTGGGCGGCGATATCCTGTCCCAGGCTGACCAGGGCTGGATCGTCTGGCATGAGGATGCTGAAGCTGAGCAGATAGGGCGATTCGGTGGCGTCTTCGTCACTGCTGGCATTGCCCAGATTGGCCGTATCGAGCAGGAAGCGGGCCGTCGTAAGATCGCTGCTGGGCCAGGTCAGATCGCTCTCGTAGGCCCAGTTGCCGGGCCAGAGCGGACTGTTGGCTGGGACCGCCCGGCTGCGCAACCAGCGCTCGACCACCGAGGCCCGGTCCAGGCCCGACGCCAGGGCGACGCGGACGCGCTGCTCGCGGAAATAAGGTGTTTCATCGCGCTGCCAGTTGAAGATAAGCATCCCGACGCTGGCATCCAACGCGCTGTGGATCTCAAACTGAGCCGGGTTGATGGTGTTCAACAGGGCCTGACGCTGATTTGTCGTGGCAAGGCCGTCGAGTTCGCCCGCGCTCAAGGCGCTGACGGCATCGCCGAAGGTCGGGTAGACCATAAAGCTCAGGCGGTCGATGGCGTAGCCAGCCTGACCTTCAGGGCGCTGGCGATAGACCGGGGCCACGCGCAGGTCGATCTGCTGGATTCCGCCGCCACCGCTGCGCAGGGCCTCAAGTTGGTAGGGACCGGTGCCGATAGGCGACAGGTTGAAGGGATGGCTGGCAAGCTGGGCCGCGGGCGTGCCTTGGAGCGCGTGCGCGGGCAGGATGCCGATCCGAAGCTTGGCCGGAAAGCTGCTCAATGGCTGTGTCAGACGGAAGCGGACCAGATGCGGGCCGAGTTTCTCCGTTTCGACCGTCTGCCAGAAGGCACCGAGGGCAGGTGAACCGGGAAAGTCCGGTGCGCTGAGGCTTTGCATGGTGAACAGGACGTCGTCGGCGGTAAAGGGTAGGCCGTCCTGCCACAGCACGTCATCGCGCAGCGTGACGACATATTCGAGATAATCGGAGGAGACGACCCAGTTTTTCGCCAGGTCTGGCACCGGCTCGCCGTAGATGTCGATGCGGGTAAGTCCCTCAAAGATGAGCGAAGTCAGATTCCCGCTCTGCCGCGTTGAGATCAGCCAGCAGGGGGTTCAGGCGCTGGACCTGACCTACCAGCCCCTCGTGGAACTCGCTGATGTCGCTGGTTTCCGGCGGAATAATAACGCCCGGATTGGGCGTAATCGTGGGCGGAAGGGCTGCTGTCGCGCTGGGCAGCGGCGGCGGGGTCGCGGTGACTTCAGCAGGCGTGCTGTCCTGGCGGCTGAGCAGGGCAGCGGGAAACAAAATCGCCGCCACAACGAGGGCGACGAACTGCCAGCGAAATCCACGCAGCATGAAAGCGGGTCCGCAGCCGGAAAAGCGTTTAGCTGAAGACCAGCACTGCCAGGATCGAGATGCTGAGGAAGAGAATCGAGACAGCGATGGTCAGTTGAAACAGCGTCTTTTCGAGACCACGCCGCGTGCGTGCGATTCCGCCGCCTGCATCACCGCCGAGCAGACTGCCGAGACCGCCGCCTTTGACCTGGAGCAGAACCAGTACCACCAGCAGCACCGAAACGATGATTGCGGCAATTTGCAGGGCTACCTGAATATTCATGAAGTTCATCCTATATCCATCAGCGCAAGGCAGTATAGCATTCTGATAGACGATCATCAAGCCTTGACGCCTGGATGGGTCGTGTTACAACTGAAGCATATGGTATAGCGGCTGAGGAGCGAAGATGACTAAACCGGTGATGTTAATCATTCTTGATGGCTGGGGTATCCGGGAGATGGAGGTTGGCAACGCGGTCAAGCAGGCGAAGACACCTAATTTCGACCGCTGGCTGCGAACGCGCGAACGCGCAGTGGTACATACTTCTGGCGAGTACGTGGGCCTCGTCTCCGGCCAGATGGGGAATTCAGAGGTCGGCCACTTGAATCTGGGGGCCGGGCGTGTGGTCTACCAGGATATTACCCGCATCGACCTGGCGATCAAGGACGGCTCGCTGGCGTCGGATCCGATTCTGGCCGAGGTCATCAACGGGGTGAAGCAGCGGGGGGCAAAGCTGCATCTGATCGGTCTGCTGGGTCCAGGCGGTGTCCACAGCCACCAGCGCCACCTCCACGCCCTGCTGGATATTACGAAGCAGGCCGGGGTGGACCCGGTGATTCACGTGATTACCGATGGCCGCGATACGCCCACACACAGCGGGATTGGCTTTCTGGCGGACCTGCGCGCCAAACTGGATTCGTTGGGAATCGGGCGGATTGCGACGGTCAGCGGGCGGTATTACGCGATGGACCGCGACAAGCGCTGGCAGCGCACGCAGTTGGCCTATGACGCGATGGTCAAGCGCACGGGGAATCAGGCGGACAGCGCCGAGCAGGCCATTCAGCAGTCCTATGACCAGGACGTGACCGATGAGTTCATTGTGCCGACGGTGGTAAACGGCGCGGACGATGTCGCGCTCGAAGCGGGCGACGCGGTGATCTGCTATAACTTCCGGGCCGACCGGATGCGCCAGATCGTCAAGGCGATGGCCGTGAAGGAGTTCGAAGGCGCGGATTATTTCGAACACGTGCCGGATCTCGACGTGCTGACCTTTACCGAGATACGAGTCTGACCTGCCGGTGAAGGTATTGTTCCCGGTCGAACTGCCTGAGAATACGCTGGCCGAGTGGCTGAGCAAGCACGACCTGAAACAATATCATTCGGCGGAGACCGAGAAGTACCCGCACGTGACCTTCTTCTTTAATGGGCGTGTGGAAGAACCCTGGCCGGGTGAGGATCGCAAGATTATCCCCTCGCCCAAAGTGGCGACCTATGATCTGCAGCCGGAGATGAGCGCGCGTGAACTGACGGCAGCTACGTTGGAACGCCTGGCGCAGCACGACGACGATTTCATCCTGATTAACTTCGCCAATCCTGACATGGTTGGACATACAGGGTCTCTGGAAGCGGCAATCAAGGCGGTAGAATGTGTGGACGACTGTGCCAATCAACTGGTCGAGCAGGTGCTGGCAAAGGGCGGCGCGGCTATTGTGGCTGCCGATCATGGTAACTGCGAGCGCATGATCGACCTGGCGACCGGGCAGCCCCATACCTATCATACGGTCGGGCCGGTATCGCTGTTTGTGCTTGCTGCCGGCTATTACGAACTTTTTACTTACGGTCAACTGGCGGATGTGGCTCCGACTGTGCTGGACCTGATTGGGCTGGAGCAGCCAGAAGAAATGACCGGACACAGTTTAATCAAGACCTATGCTGAAGAAGCACATTTAATCGACGGAGTAAATGCAATGTCAAAGGTGTTAATTGTTTGGGGCGGCTGGCCGGGTCATGATCCCGAAAGGGTGACGGCCCTGCTGAAGCAGTCGCTTGAATCGCAGGGCTGCGACGTGACCGTTTCGGACACGCTGGATGCTTTCAAGGAGATGGACCTGACCCAATTTGACCTGATCGTGCCGATCTGGACGATGGGCACGATTGAGAAGGATCAGCTTGAGCCGGTGCTGACTGCGGTGCGCGAGCATGGCGTCGGGATTGGCGGCGTACATGGCGGCATGTGCGATGCCTTCCGCAACGCGACCGAATGGCAGATGATGTGCGGCGGCCAATGGGTCGCGCATCCTGGCAACGACGGGGTCGAGTACACGGTCGAGATGAACCCGGACGAACCGGACCCGATTACCGCCGGGCTGCCGACGCTGCATATCAAGTCGGAGCAGTATTACATGCACGTTGACCCGGCCATTCGCGTGTTGGCGACGACCACCTTCCCCGATGGCACGGTGATGCCGGTGGCCTGGACCAAGTATTACGGCAAGGGCCGCGTCTACTTCTGCTCGCTGGGGCATCAGGTCGATGTGATCGAGCCGCCTGACGTGCTAGCGCTGGTTACGCGCGGGCTGCTGTGGGCCGCGGGCGAAACCGTCCCTGCGACGCCTGCATGAGGATCATGGCGGCTGGTGTCAGGCACATCAGCCGCCTTTTTGTGAAGAAAACGTGAATTTGAGGCAATTCATTTCAATCTTAAGGTTTCAAATGGAGAAACGGGCTTAGTCTAATCATAGAGCGATGACACGAACAAAGTCGCTTACATCAATTCTCCATGATCATCTTTCCTCCTGCACAACAGCGCCGAATCCTCGGCGTTGTTGTGTTTATGGGCGTTGTGCCAATGGAACCCAGCGGCGCTGAGTTGGCCCTACGTAGACCGACGCGGGCCGGATGATGCGCCCGGCTTCTTGCTGCTCGTAGGCATGGGCGATCCAGCCCACGACCCGGCTGGCGGCGAAGGTCGGTGTGAACAGATCAGTGGGCATGTCGAGGCCGTGCAGCAGCAGGGCGGTGTAAAACTCCACATTGGTTTGCAGATTACGCCCCGGCTTGTATTCCTCCAGCAGCCTGACTGCCGTCGATTCGACTTCCGTTGCCAGTTGATAGAGTGCCATATCGCCGTCGGCATGGTAGAGCTTTTCCGCCGCCTGAGACAGCACATCGGCGCGCGGGTCCCGTACTTTGTAGACCCGGTGGCCGAAGCCCATCAGCCGTTCGCCCGCGTCCAGCTTGGTCGCGCAGGTAAGCTTCCGCACGCGATGCCTCGCCAATCTCGAAGACCATATCCAGCGCCGGGCCGGGAGCGCCGCCGTGCAGCGGCCCTTTGAGCGCGCCCACCGCCCCCACGACCGCCGACACGAGGTCTGAGCCGGTGGAGATAATCACGCGGGCCGTAAAGGTCGAGGCGTTCAGGCCGTGATCGACCACCGTGTTCAGGTAGGTTTCGAGAGCACGGCTGCGTTCCGGGCTGGGGACCTCGCCGGTGAGCATGTAGAGATAATTGGCCGCGTGGTTGAGATCGGCACGAGGCGCAAGCGGCTCGCCACCGTTCAACAGCCGCCAGTAGCTGGCGATGATGGTCGGGAAGCGGGCGACCAGCGCCAGCGCATCCCGGTCGTCGGACTCGATTTCGTCGTCTGTGCGCAGGCTAATCATGCTGGCGGCGATGCGCAGCGCATCCATCGGCGCGACCTGCTGTGCAGCGGCTTCGCGCAGCACCATGTGAATGCTCTCTGGCAGGCTGCGAAAGGCGGCGAGTTCCTGCTGGAAGGCGCTCAACTCAGCCTGGTTGGGCAGGCGGTCGTGCCACAGCAGATAGATCATTTCTTCGAAGCTGGCGCTGCTGGCGATGGTTTCCAGTGGAAAACCGGCGATGATGAGTTCGCCGATCAGGCCGTTGACGCTGCTCAGGCGCGTCTCGGCGGCGACTACACCCTGCAAGCCGGGGACAAATGCGGGCGAATCTGTCATGATGCACTCCTACAAACATTCAATCTGGCGTGATTGTAGACGAACGTGTTAATATAATCAATATTGATTGGTAAATCAATATATTGGAGCGCGGATGGCAGACAAATCGCGGTACATGAGTGCGCAGGAAGCGGCAGTGGTGTTGGGAGTCGAAGTGGCGACGGTCTACGCCTACGTCAGCCGGGGGCTGATTCGCTCCGAAGCGCTGGGCGGCAGCAAACGGACCCGGCGCTATCACCGCGAAGATGTCGAACGGCTGAAAGCGCGTCAGGAGCAGCGCAAGAACCCGGACCACATTGCCGAGACCGCGTTGGATTGGGGTGCGCCGCTGCTGGATTCCAGCCTGACGCTGATCGCTGGCGGCCAGTTGTATTATCGCGGTCAGGATGCGATCCGACTGGCGCAGGAGCAGCGCCTGGAAGCGGTCGCGGCCCTGCTGTGGACTGGAGATATAGAGACGGACATCACATTCAGTGGAGCGGCCATGAGCCGAAGCTGTCAGGATGCGCTGGAGAAACTGTCGGGCGCGCGTTTTGACGAGCAGTTCCAGGCGCTGCTGCCGTTGGCCGCTGTCGAGGACCTGCGCGCTTATGACTTGCGCCCTGCTACGGTGATCCAAACCGGGGCGAGCATCCTGCGGCTGCTGGTAGGCATCGCGGCGCGACAGACCGTGATCCGGGACAGCATGGCACAGACGTTGGCCGATGCCTGGGCGGTGGACGCGGAGCGGCTGCTTAACATGGCGCTGGTGCTGTGCGTCGATCACGAATTGAACGTCTCCTCGTTTACGGCGCGCTGCGTGGCCTCGGCAGGGTCCAACCCTTACGCGGCGGTTATCGGCGGCCTGGCGGCGCTGCAAGGCACACGGCACGGCGGCAGCACTGAGCGCGTGATGGCGATGCTGCGCGAGATCGGGCAGGGGGATGTGCGGCAGGTACTGGCAAACCGCTTGCGGCGCGGGGAAGCCCTGTTAGGCTTTGGACACCGGCTCTACCCGGCGGGGGATCCACGCGGACGCCTGCTGCTGGACTCGCTGGTGGAAGCGTACCCAAAGGCGGAAGCAGTCGCTATGAGTCAGATGGTTTGCGCTGCGGTGAAAGACCTGACGGATCTGGAGCCGAACATTGACTTCGCGCTGGTGATACTGGCGGAAACGCTCGACCTGCCGGAGGGCGCGCCGCTGGCACTGTTTGCAATGGGTCGCACGGTGGGCTGGATCGGCCACGCGCTGGAGCAGTACGCCGAGGACCGGCTGATTCGCCCACGAGCGCGCTACGTGGGTATGTTACCGGAAGGTTAAGCTTTCGGCTGATTGGCCGCCTGGGGGTATACTCCGCGTCTGGTCTCGATTGCCGGCAAGGGGTGAAGCGATGACAGCGACAGCCTATTATCCTGAGGATGAGCGCGAGTACCGGCGGCGCATCCGGGCCTGGACCCTTTACGATTGGGCCAATTCGGCCTTTGCGACGACCATTCTGGCGGCGGTGCTGCCGATCTATTACAGTCAGGTGGCCGGGAGCACGCTGCCCAGCGAAGCGGTGGCTACCTCCTATTGGAGCCTGACGCTGAGCGCAGCCCTGCTAATTACAGCGGTCATCGCGCCGGTGCTGGGAACGGTCTCGGACATTGTGCGCGGCAAGAAGCGCCTGCTGTCGATTTTCGCCGGAGTCGGCATCCTGGGCACCGGGGCGCTCTTCTTTGTCGGCAGCGGGGACTGGATGCTGGCCTCGATCATCATGATCGTGGCGCGCATCGGCTTCACCGGCTCGATCTCGTTTTACGACTCGCTGCTGCCGCACGTGGCCCGTGCTGAAGATCAGGACGCCGTCTCGACTCAGGGCTATGCGCTGGGCTACCTGGGCGGCGGGCTGCTGCTGGCGGTCAACGTAGTGATGATCTTCCAGTTGGGTTTTGCCGAAGGCGCGCGCTGGTCCTTCCTGAGTGTAGCGATCTGGTGGGCGTTGTTCACGATCCCGCTGCTGCGGCAGGTGCCGGAGCCTCCGGCGGCGACCGACAGCACACATCGGGGCTTGAAAGCCATTGCGGCCAGTTTTCAGCGCCTGTGGGAGACGCTCAAGCAAATCCGGCGCTACAGCAACCTGTTCAAGTTCCTGGTCGCCTTTCTGATCTATAACGACGGCATCGGCACGATCATCGGCGTGGCGGCCATCTACGGGACCGAACTGGGCTTTGGCGCGACCGATTTGATTCTGGCGCTGCTGCTGGTGCAGTTCGCCGGGATTCCTTTCAGCCTGATCTTTGGCCGCCTGCCCAGCAAAGATGCGCCGCGCCGCCCACTCTACCTGGCTTTCATTCTCTTTAACCTGATTGCCCTGCCTGTTGCGGGGTTGATCGGCGCACAGACCCTGCCGGACAACGTGACCGGTGTGCTGCTGCCGCCTTACGAATCGACTGCCGACGCTTATGGCTCAGGCAATTATCCGGTGGGCAGTGACGCGCTGAACCTGGCCGGGAACTGGACGACAGTGACGGTTCCGGCGGCGCAGTTGGGCGCTGACTCCGATGTCGATTACGCCCAGACCAGCGACCCGGCGGCGGAACTGCGCTTCACGTTCAACGGTGATTCACTGCTGCTGACCTACAGCACCGGACCCGATGAGGGCATCTGGAGCGTATTGGTCGATGGCGAACCACTGATGGTTGAGGACGATAACGGCGACTCTGTGCCAATGACGATTGACGCGCACAGCGACGCCCGGCGTTACAACGTGCAGACCAGCATCGATGTGGGCGAAGCGGGATTTCACACGCTGGCGCTGGCGAGCAGCGATGGCAAAGTGCTGAGCGTGGCCGGGATCGAGGTCCAATCGCCGGTCAGCGAGAGCAGTCTGGTCGTGATTATGGGCGTCATTCTGGCGGTGCAGGCGCTGGGCGTGGTCTTTGCCTTCGTGCTGGGACGGACCCTCTTTACCGGGCTGGCGGAAACGCTGGATACCAAGCGCAGCATTATGCTCTCGCTGCTGGTCTACGCCGTAATTGCCATCTGGGGCTTTATCCTGCGCTCGACGATTGAATTCTGGCTGCTGGCGTGGATGGTGGCGATGGTGCAGGGCGGTAGTCAGGCGCTCAGTCGCAGTCTGTTTGCCGCCATGTCCCCGGCCTCCAAGAGCGGCGAGTTCTTCGGCCTCTTCGGCGTGATGGAGAAGTTCTCGACCTTCATCGGCCCGCTGATCTTCGCGCTGGCGGTGGTCCTGTTCAACAGCAGTCGCCCGGCAGTCCTGGCGATTGTTGCCTTTTTTATCCTTGGCGGCTTCCTGCTGACCCAGGTAGATGTGGCCGCAGGACGCGCGGTGGCGCAGGCCGATGACGCGGCAGAGTGGGGCGCTTAGCTCAGGTCGGGAATCATGGCGCGGTGGCGCTCGACCAGGGCGGTCAACTGATAGATGAGTTGATCGACTTCGGCCTGCGTGCTGTGTTTGCCCAGCACAAAGCGCATCTGACCCATGAGGTGATCTGGGTCCACGCCCATCGCCAGCAGCACATGGCTTGGCTCCTGCTGGCCGGAGGTACAGGCGCTGCCTCCGCTGGCCGCGATGCCCATTTCGCTCAGGTCGAGCAGAATCGAATCCCCGTTTAAGCGTTCCATCGTGAAACTGCTGTGTCCGGCTAAGCGCTCGGTCGGGTGACCGGTCAGACGCGCTTCAGGCACGGTGCTGAGCACGCGCTGAGTCAGATCGTCGCGCAGCCCGGTCAGACGCTGGACGGTGGATTCGCGCTCAGCTTCAGCCAGGGCCAGGGCCTCGGCCAGGCCCATGATGAGCGGGATCGCTTCGGTGCCGCTGCGCCGGTGCGCCTGCTGGCCGCCGCCGATGATCTGCGGCTTGAGTGGGACGCCGCGCCGGACATAGAGCAGGCCAATGCCTTTGGGGCCGTAGAATTTGTGCCCGGAGAGGCTCAGCAGGTCCACGTTGAGCGCTTTCACATCGAGCGGCAGCAGACCGGGAGCCTGAACCGCGTCGGTGTGGAAGATCGCCCGGCGGTTGGTGGCCTTGATGGCTGCGCCAATCTCCGCAATCGGATTGACCGTGCCGACCTCGTTGTTGGCATAGAGAATGCTGACCAGCACGCGTGTCGTCGCGCATAGCTTCCACGACCTGCTGCGGCGTCGCCCTGCCATAGTCATCGACTGGCAGGTAGGTGACGTCAAAGCCTTCGGTCTCTAACTCTTTTGCCACATCCAGTACAGCATGATGCTCGACGCTGGTCGTGATAATGTGGCTGCCGCGTCCGCGCGCGCGCATGGCCTGCGCCACGCCTTTGAGCGCCAGATTGTCCGCCTCGGTGCCGCCGCTGGTGAAGACGATTTCGGCGGGTCCGCTGGCCTGGCAGTTCAGCACCGCCGCGATCTGCTCCTGCGCCTGCTGCATCGCGCGTGCTGCCGCTTTGCCCGCCTGATGCAGACTGGAGGCATTGCCGAAGACTTCGCTCCAGTAAGGAGCCATCGCCGCGACAACACGCGGATCGGTCGGCGTGGTGGCGCTGTGATCGAGATAGATCAGGTCAGACATGGGTCAATCTCCTGCTGGCTCGGCCAATGCCGGAGCCTCTTGTTCCAGCGCATCGGCGCGGTAATGTGCGCCCCGGCTGGTCTTGTTACGCAGGGCGGCATAGGTGACGAGCCGAGCCACCTGCACGGCATTGCGCAGGCCGATCAACTGATCGTTGAGTTGGGTGCTGCGGTAGAACTCTTCGACCTCGTGCCAGAGATGGCGCAGTTCGCGCTGAGCGCGCTGCAAACGATCAGCCGTCCGCACCAGCCCGACGTAATGCCACATCACGTTGCGGATGGTGGTCATATCGCCTTCGATCAGTGCCGGGTCCGGTTCGAAATCCCCGCGATAGGCCCAGCCAGGCACGCGGGCATCGTCAATCGGCTCGCGGCGATGGTCGATGATGTGCCGGGCCGCGCGGTCGCCCCAGACCAGACCTTCGAGCAGGCTGGTACTGGCAAGCCGGTTCGCGCCATGCAGGCCGGTGCAGCTGACTTCGCCGATGGCATAGAGACCGTCCATGCTGGATTGCCCCCATTCATCGACCAGGATGCCGCCACAGGAATAATGCGCTGCCGGAACCACCGGGATCGGCTGGCGCGTGATGTCGATGCCGACCTGCGCGCAGGTTTCGACGATGTAAGGGAAGCGCTCACGGATGTACTCCGCCGGGCGTTTGCTGGCGATGTCCAGATAGACGTGGTCGTAGCCTTTTTCGAGCATCTCCATGTGGATGGCGCGCGCGACCACATCACGCGGGGCCAGATCGCGCCATTCAGGATCGTAGCGCTGCATGAAGGGCTGGCCGTCCGGGCCGATCAGGATACCGCCTTCGCCGCGCACCGCCTCGCTGATGAGCGTATTGGGCGCGCCACGCACGCTCAGAGTCGTTGGGTGGAACTGCACGTACTCCATGTTGACGATTCGGACGCCAGCCCGCGCCGCCATCGCCAGCCCATCGCCACGCGCGCCGCGTGGATTGCTGGTGTTGCGGAAAATCTGCCCCAGGCCGCCGGTCGCCAGGATGGTCAGCCCGGCCAGGATGCGGATCACCTCACCGTTGTCGCGGTCCAGCACATAAGCGCCGTGACAGACCTGTGGTTCGTAGATCGCCAGCGGATCGAGCGCGTGATGCGGGAAAGTGAGCAGATCGACCGCGGTGTGATTGGTCAGCAGGCGGACGTTGGGCCGCTGTGCCAGGGTTTCCAGCATCGCGTCAGTAATGGCGCTGCCGGTCATGTCGCCGACGTGGACGATACGGCGGGTGGAGTGGGCGGCTTCCAGGCCGAAATAATAGTCGCCATGATCGTCGCGGTCGAAGTTGACGCCGCAGCGTTCGATCAACACCTCGCGCACCAGCCGGGGGCCTTCCTCAGCCAGGATGCGGGCTGCCTGCGGCGAACTCAGCCCGGCCCCGGCGCGCAGGATGTCCTCGACCAGTAAATCGGGCAAATCGTCCAGGCCGCGGGTGACGATGCCGCCCTGCGCCCAGCCGCTGTTGCTGTCGTTGGCTTCGGCGGCGCGAGTGATAACGGTGACGTTGTGAGCAGGGTCATCGCTCAGGCGCAGCGCTGCCGCTGCCCCGGCGATGCCACAGCCGATAATCAGGGTATGGGTTTGAATGTCATTCATGGGTTGAGCGCTCATTTGGGGATCGAAAGCATACGGTCGAGGGCCAGTTTAGCGCTGCGTTTCACGTCATCCGGCACGCTGATCTGATTCACGATACGGCCTTCGACCAGGTTTTCCAGGCTGTTGGCGAGGTCGAGCGGGCTGATGCGGTACATGGTACTGCACAGGCAGGAAAAGGGCGACAACAGGCGGATCATTTTGTCGGGCTGCTCGGCTGCGAGCCGGTTGACCATGTGGATTTCCGTGCCGACGGCCCACTGGCTGCCGGGTTCCGCCGCCGTAATCTTCTGGATGATGTAGGCGGTTGAGCCGACGAAATCGGCCTTCTCGACGACCTCCATCATGCATTCGGGATGCACGATGATGTTGATGTCCGGGTAGCGGCTGCGCCATAGGTCGATATGTTCGGGCCGGAACTGCTGATGTACGCTGCAATGCCCCTGCCACAGGATAATGCGCGCATTGCGAATCTGCTCGTCGGTCAGGCCGCCGTAGGCTTCGAAGGGGTTCCAGAGCACGATTTGATCGAGCGGGATGCCCATCGCTTTGCCCGTGTTGCGGCCCAGGTGCTGGTCCGGGAAGAAGAAGACCTTCTCGCGCTGCGCAAAAGCCCATTCCAGCGCGCCGTTCGCGTTGGACGAGGTGCAGACCGTGCCGCCGCGTTCACCGACGAAGGCTTTCAGATTGGCTGCGCTGTTGACGTAGGTCACGGGCATGATCTGCTTGGCCGGGTCTTCCATCAGCACATCTTCAAGCTCAGCCCAGGCGGTCAGCACCTGTTCCAGGTTCGCCATATCGGCCATGCTGCACCCGGCGTTCATGTTGGGCAGGATGACGACCTGATCGTCGCGGCCCAGGATGTCGGCGCTTTCGGCCATGAAGTGAACGCCAGCGAAGACGATGTATTTCGCCTTCACCTTCGCACCTTCCTTGCTGAGCTGGTAGCTGTCGCCGCGAAAATCGGCGAAGCGAACCACCTCATCCCGCTGGTAATGATGCCCCAGGATGACCACATCATCGCCCAGGATGGCCCGCGCGCGTTCGATGCGGGCGATGGCCGCAGCCTCCTGGTCGATCAGGGTTTCATCCGCCACGTCCGGCATCACGAGATTTGCTGCTGCCATATTATGTGTTCCCTTCACTGAGTTCCACTGCCATAGAGAGGTCGAGCGCCGGGGCTGAATGTGTGAGCGCGCCGACGCTGATGAAATCCACCCCCGCTGCCGCCACCGCTGCCACGCGCTCCAGGCTCATATTGCCGGAGGCCTCCAGCGCAGCACGTCCCGCTGTGATCTCAACCGCCTGACGCATGGTCTCGGTGTCCATGTTGTCCAGCAGGACGCGATCCACCTTGAGATCGAGCGCTTCCCGCAGTTGGTCGAGTGTTTCGACTTCGACGGTGAGATACAGCGTTTTGGCGGTCGGGTGCTGGCGGACTTTGCGGATCGCAGGGCCGATTCCCCCGGCGGCGCTGATATGGTTGTCTTTCACCAGGACCATGTCGTAGAGGCCGATGCGGTGATTGCTGCCGCCGCCCATCCGCACGGCGTATTTCTCCAGCAGCCGCCAGCCCGGTGTTGTCTTGCGCGTATCGAGGATGACCGCTTTGCTTCCAGCAGCCGCGTCCACAAACTGGCAGGTCAGTGTGGCGATTCCACTGAGCCGCTGCAAAAAGTTGAGCGCGGTGCGTTCGCCGCTGAGCAGCGACTGCGCCGAACCTGCCAGCGTGACGACGCGCGTACCCGGCGTCACTGGGCAGCCATCGTGAGTGTCTATACTGATTTGCACCGACGGATCAAGCTGCTGATAGACCGCTTCCAGGGCGGGCAGCCCGGCGATGACTCCGCTGGCTTTGGCCGTGATGCGGGCGTAAGCTCTCACTGTGGGATCAATGGTCGCCTGTGTGGTGACGTCACCGGCTTCGCCCAGGTCTTCTGCCAGCGCGAGAGTGACAAGGGTGTCGATATTTGCTTCGAGGGTCAATATTTACCCCTTAGTGTACTTTCTACACTATCTCGACCGATAAAATTAGAGCGCAACTTGCGCTCTTTTAACGATGGTATATCCGCTGGACTATGCTGTCAATGCACAGCAGACCGTTCTGACGGCCTTCTTAGACGACCGGCTGCGCAATGGTCTCCTTGAGCAGGTCGCCCAGGCGCTGGATGCCGGTTTCGATCATGGCGGGCCGGGCGTTGGAAAAATTGAGCCGGAAGGTGTTCTGGCCGCTGCCATCCACGTAGAAGGCGCTGCCCGGCACAAAAGCCACTTTGCGCTGGATCGCCTCCTGGAGCAGGGCGGTCGAAGTCTATATCGGGCGGGGCGGTCACAAAGAGGAACAGGCCGCCTTCGGGCGCGGTCCAGCTGACTTCGGGCGGAAAATAACGCTGCATGGCGGCCAGCATCACGTCGCGTCGCTCGCGGTAGACCGTGCGCAGCTGCGCGATGTGACGGTCGAGGAAGCCGTCACGGGCGACTTCATAGACGATCAACTGGTCAAGCGTGCTGGTATGCAGGTCGGCCAACTGTTTGGCCTGGACCAGTTTGTCGATCAGGACAGGCGAGGCCGCGATCCAGCCCAAACGCAGGCCAGGCGCGAGGATCTTGGAGAAGCTGCCCGCCGACACGACCATCCCTTCGAGATCATTGGTGCCGCGCCGCGCGGCATCCAGGCTGATGAGCGAGGGCTGCATCACGCCATCGAAGCGCAGTTCGCCGTAGGGATTGTCCTCGATGAGCGGGACCTGCTGGGCAGCCAGCGCGTCAATCAACTGGCGGCGGCGGTCAGCAGGGAGAGTTGTGCCGCCGGGATTCTGGAAATTGGGCACGATGTACACCAGCTTGGGCCGCTGTTTTAACAGGCCGGGAAGCTGCTCCAGGCGCAGACCCGACGAAATCGACATCCAGCGGCAGGTAGTTGACCGCGTAAGGTCGCCAGGCCATCAGCGCGCCCAGATAGGTTGGATTCTCGACGATTATAGTGTCGCCATCGTCGATCAGGACGCGCCCCAGCAAATCCAGCGCCTGCTGGGAGCCGGTGGTGATGAGAATGTTCTCCGGCTGGATGCTCAGTGTCTCGTCCGACATGCGGTCAGCGATGAAAGCTCGCAGTTCGGGCAGGCCCTCCGAGGTACTGTATTGGAGGGCGGACTGGCCGCGTTCCGCCAGAATGACATCGACCGCTCCGCGCACGCGCTCAACCGGGAAAAATTCTGGCGCAGGCAGCCCCCCAGCGAAGGAAATTACGTCTGGCTGCCCGGTGAGCTTCAGAATTTCGCGGATTGTCGAGCGTCGCATGTGCGCCGTGCGTGCGGCGAAACGGCTTTCCCAGGTCATATGTGGCTCCTCGTGCTGAGCGATAGATCAGTTTTACGCAGGAACCGCCAGCGATGCAAGCACCGTATCAGGCCGCCGCGTGCCGATGTGTGGGGCCGCTGCCCCGCTGTCTGAGTAACTGGACGAGCAGCAGCATCACGATAACCCCGGCCATCGCGCCCGCCGTGTAGGCGACCAGTTGCGTATCGGACTGCTTCTGCACGATGCCGACGAAGGCCCAGACCAGTACCAGCGCATAGGCTACATCGTTCCGGCGGAACAGCATCAGCCCGGCCAGGAGGGCTGGCGACCAGCAGCATGATGGCGGTCCAGACCGGTGCAGCGATGCCAAAGCCATCCCAGCCCAGGTCGTAGAGCAGAATCGCGGTGTTGGCAATCGTAGCAACGCTGATCCAGCCCAGATAGATGCTGAAGGGCAGGTTCACCAGCCAGCGTCCGGCCCGGCTCACGGTGCTGCGCCCGATGTCCAGACGCCTGTAAGCGATGATGAGCGCGGTGAGCAGCAGAAGCATGAAGACTTCGGTCGCCGGGAAGTTCAGGTAATGCCAGGCGAAAATCCAGATGGCGTTGGCGACATTGCCCAGGCTGAACCAGTAGCCCAGACGGCGCAGACGCGGGTTCTCGCGCTGTGACGGCAGGGCCTGATAGACGACGAAGACGGTCAGGCCCAGGTAGATGACGCCCCAGATGGCGAAGACGTAGTTGGCCGGGGTGAAGAGGACTGGAAAGCTGTTGGAGATTTCGGCGGTGGTCAGGCCATTGAGCGGCAGAGCGTTTGCCAGGCCGTTGGCCGTGAGTGTCAGCAGGAAGCTCAGGACGGTGATGATCTGGCGAATTAGATCACAATTCATGTGAAATCCTCATACAAACTCAGGCACGCAAGGCGCGCCGTGTACGAAAATGGCGGTAGATAAACAACAGACGCAGCGGCAGGCCGTCGAAGACCAGCCGCGTCAGCAAACCGGGCAGGCCGGGTTTGTGCGCCAGCGTAATGTGATCGGTCAGGCGCACGCCGCCGTCCACCGCTTCGAAGATGTGCTGGTGTTCCCAGGCCGCCATCGGCCCCTCGACCATGACATCCTGGAAGCTGTGTTCGGTTGGGCCAGGCTCGTGCCGCGCCAACCAGTGGACCGGCACAGGCCCAAACCAGAGCCGGAACTCGAGCTCGCCTTCTGTCAGCGCACGGCGATCATCGCGCAGCACCTGGAAAAACATCAGCGGCAGCGGCGGTGTCAGACGTGCCAGGGCCTGCGGGTCGGCATGGAAGGCGGTCATGGCGTCCAGCGTAGTTGGCATGATCGAACGATGGATAAAGACCTTCATCAGGATACATCCGGTTTAAATTTACGGGTTTGCAGACGTGACCAGGCATACACTGCCGCGCCAATCAGACAGACATCGTCGCCGTAGTGGGCGATCCGCAGCAGCGCGTCGTGATAGAAGGTTGGGTCCACTGCCAGTGATTGCATCAGCCGACGTGCCGGGTCCAGCAGCAGGTCGCCCAGTTGCAGGACGCTGCCACCCAGCACGATTTGCTCCGGGTTGCACATGTGCATCACATTGGTCAGACCGATACCCAGCCAGTAAGCGGCTTCTTCGATGACGCGCAGGGCCAATACGTCACCTGCCAGCGCCGCTTCACCGACCATTTGCCCGGTCAGATGCTCATTATCACGGAGAATCGAGGATTCGTTGCTGAATTCCGCGTAAATTCGAGCCAGGCGGGCGATGCCTGGGCCGGAGGCGAAATCCTGGAGACTGCGAATGGTGCCCTCGGCATCCCGGTATTTCATGTGGCCCGGCTCGATAGCCAGGCCGCTCTTGCCGGTGAACAACTCGCCGTCGATGACCAGCCCGCCGCCGATGCCGGTGCTGATGGTCATGTAAACCATCGGATTGGCTGGTTGATAGTGATATTCTGCTAGCGCGCCCAGGTTGGCGTCGTTCTCCATGAAGACCGGCAGGTCGTCAAAGGCCTGGCTGACGATCTGCGCCAGCGGCACATCGTCCCAGTCAGGCACGACAGCAGCGTGGCGAATCAGGCCAGTGTAGGCCATCGGGCAGGGGGCCGAAATGCCAATCGCCTCTACGACACCATCCTGCGGCCAGACCTGACGAATCAGGTTCAGCATCCGGTCAATCACCGCCGCCTGCGCTTCGTGGGTCAGGCTGGGGGTGCTGTCGCGGGCCAGCAGAGACATGTCGGATGCAAAGCGTGCAGCGCGAAGCTGCGTACCGCCGAAATCAAGGGCTACAATTGTCATAGCAGGGTCCGATCCTCAAGCAAATACATGCTATAGTATCATTAGAACACAGGCTGCAACCTTCATGCTCTGGTTTGCGTAAACATAGGCAGACAATCATGTGGTCATGGAGGAGTTGGCAATGAAGATGGAATCGACGGGCCGCAGCGCAGCCGCCATCGGGCTGATTGGCCTGGGTGTCCTGTTCCTGCTGGCGCAGTATATAGGTTTCAGTTTCCTGGGCACGCTGTGGCCTCTGTTTGTGATGCTGCCGGGCCTGGCCTTTCTGTATTTTGCCTATACGGGCGATCAGCGCCACGCGGGTTTAGCCATACCGGGCGCGATGATTACCGGGACAGGCGCGATTCTGTTCTACCAGAATCTGACCGGGCATTGGACAAGCTGGGCGTATATCTGGGCATTGTATCCAGTATTTCTCGGTTTCGCCTTTGTGTTTATGGGACGGCGCACCGGTGACCGGCACCAGATCATGCTCGGTGATAACTTTGTGAAGTGGGGCCTGTTCGGCTTTGTGGTCCTGTGGGCCTTTTTTGAACTGCTGATCTTCGGGGGTAACAGCCCGCTCATTTCGACGATTGTGCCGCTGGCGCTGATCGCGGCAGGCATCTATATCCTCACACGGGGACGCCGGGTTACGACCTACGGCCCGCGCAAGTCAAAGTGGGTCAACGGGCATGGGCCGAGTTACGACAGTGATCTTCAAGACAAGATCAATGCGGCGCTGTCTGAGGACGATCAGGAGATTGTCTAACACAGACCTGAACCCCAATATCTGGGCTGTTCGAGGGCAGGTCTGTGCGAGATGATGGTTAGGTGCGTTATCTACATAACAATCTTTATATCTGACGGAAGGAGTGTCTTGTAATGAGGAAACTATCTATGGGGTTGCTTCTGTTCTTGCTCGCCCTGTTGGTGGCGGGCGGTCCGCTGGCTGCCCAGGACGTGATGGGAGTCACCTTCTGTGGGGACCTCGCCACTGAAGATTGTGACCTGTTGATGGCTTCGAAAGAGGCCATGACGGGACTTCAGTCCACATCTCTGGATTTCAATATGGGCCTGGACATTCGCGGCATTCCTGATATGCCTTTCGACAAGCTGATCTTCCAGCTCAATGCGAAAGGTGCGGCGGCTGTTGCTCCTGAGGTGATGACGACCTTGCAGCAGGCGCAGGAAAACCCGATGCAATTCGCAGACCCACAAGCCGCCATGACTATGTTGAGCAGTCTGGTCAGCGGCGTGAGTGGAGATTTTACCCTGTCGCTTGATCTGCCTCCCGATCTGGTGGCGATGGCAGGGCCGGACGCGAATATCCCGGCGACGCTTACCTTAGAAATGCGCATGGTTGACGGCGTGGTTTACTTCAATCTGGACAAAATCGCGGCAGCGATCCCGGATGCTGACATTCCGCCAGGCTGGATGGGGGTTGACCTCTCTTCGCTGGTATCGCAGTTAGGTGCCATGTCCAGCAGCATGGGCAGCAGCGCCGCAATCGACGAAGACGCGATGTCGGCCTACATGCAAAGCCTGATGGACCCGGAAACGCTGAGCCAGTTCATGACCATCGAGCGCGTTGATGACGCCGAGATGATGGGGCAGACGATGGCGGTCTTCCGTACCAGCTTTGATCTGTCGGCTTTCATGCAAAGCGATACCTATCAGAACTTCTTAAAGGCACAAATGGACGCAGCTACGGCTGGTCAGGATGTGTCGCCGCAGGATCAGGCCCAGATTGACGAGATGATGTCTACTATGACGGATGCCGTGCAGGGGCTGGTCATCGAGCAAACAGTCTCGATTGGTGTCGATGACCACTACACACATGCGTCCACGCTGCACATGGCCTGGGACATGAGCGATCTCATCAACACCATCGAACCAGGCACCGATGCATCGGGCGCGATGGTTACGTTGGACGTGACGACCAACTTCTCTGACTTCAACAATGAGGTCACAGTCGATGTGCCGGACAACGCGACCCTGATCCCGCTGGGCAGCATGATGTCCGGTGGCGGTTCCTTCTAAACGCAGTAAGCTGTACAATCAGACACCCGTTCACAGCGGGTGTCTTTTTGTTTGGGGAGGGAAACTATGGGCACACCGCGACATGTTGTAACGCTGGAAGACGATCCGAGGCCGGAAGATAAGGACTTCGTGCGCGGCGGTCTGGCCGAGTTCAATCGGGCGCACATTGATCCGGCAATATTCGAGAGTTTCAAGCCGCTGTGCCTTTTTGTGCGCGATCATGATGGCGAGGTCCTGGGCGGTCTGCTCGGCCTGACCTACTGGGGCTGGTTGCTGATCGAGATTCTCTGGCTGCCTGAGGAACTGCGCGGGGAGGACCTGGGCAGCGATCTGGTAGACATGGCTGAAAAGGAGGCGCTCAAACGCGGCTGCCATTCGGCGTACCTGGATACGCTCAGTCACCAGGCACCGAGCTTTTATGAAAAGCTGGGCTATGAAGTCTTCGCTGTGCTAGAGGATTTTCCACCAGGACATCAGAAGATTTTCCTCAAGAAGCGGCTGCGCTCTTGACAGCCCCTCTAATGAATGTTAGAAGAATGACACGCAGCGCGTTGTCGGCCATGTTGGAGAATCATTTTGAGCAATAATTTAGGCGTCCAGCTTTTGATCCGCGACCTGCTGCCGCCGGTGTTATACCGGGCGCTGCGCCAGATCCGGCGAGCCAGCCGTAAGCCAATTGTCGGCCAGGAGCGCGATGCATCCTGGTATGACCAGACCTTCCTCGACTACGGCCACTACCGAGTGCATTACACCGAATCACCCTATTATCCCCTGTGGACCGTTATCGTAGACCGGATGCTGCGGGCCGAGGTCAACACGTTGTTGGACCTGGGCTGCGGGCCGGGCCAGTTCGCCTTGATGATGCACGACCGGGGCATTCCGCATTACGTCGGGCTGGATTTTAGCGGCGAACAGATCGCCTATGCGCAGCAGCTCTGCCCGGATTATGAATTTGTCCAGGCGGACATCCTGGTGTTGGAGAACTGGCGCGACCGTCAGTTCGACACCATCCTCAGCACTGAGTTTCTGGAACACGTTGAACGTGATCTCTACGTGATCGAAAATATGCCGCCCGGTATCCGCTTCTATGGCAGCGTGCCGAACTTCCCGGCGGAGGGTCACGTGCGTTATTTCAGCACAGTGGACGAGGTCCGCGAGCGCTATGGCAGCTATTTCGATGACTTTCGGGTGGATAAAATCCTGCGGCGCGAAACAGGCAACGGCTTCTTCCTGATGGAGGGCGTGAAACGTTGATAAGTGTCTTGACAAACTGTGTTTTGGCGCTACACTCTGGCCTATGATTGAGAAACTGTTCACAATTTTCCGTCGCCGCCGCAGCCCGAGAGCCAGTTCGGTGGTTTAGACGTGCAACAGTCTCGTACACGATTGACGAACCCCGAACTGGATCGGGGTTTTTTTATGTTAAGGAGAAACGGAAGTGGCAGATAGACAGTCGGTAAATAAGGTCGTGCTGGCCTACAGCGGCGGCCTGGATACATCGGTGATTGTACCCTGGCTGCGCAATAACTACGATAACTGCGAGGTGATCTGTTTTTGCGCGGATCTGGGGCAGGGCGAAGAACTGGACGGCCTGGAGGAGAAGGCCATTAAGTCCGGCGCAAGCAAGCTTTACATCCGCGATCTGCGGGAAGAATTCCTGACCGATTTCGTCTTCCCGACCATGCAGGCCGGGGCGGTCTACGAGCGGGAATATCTGCTGGGGACCTCGTTTGCGCGGCCTCTCATCTCCAAGCATCTGGTCGATATTGCCGAGATCGAAGGCGCGGATGCTATCGCGCATGGTGCGACAGGCAAAGGCAACGATCAGGTACGCTTCGAATTGACGGCGATGGCCCTCAATCCCAAGCTGACGGTGATCGCGCCCTGGCGGGAATGGGAGATTCGCAGCCGTGAGGACGCGCTGGCCTATGCAGCGGAGTTCCACGTGCCGGTTTCGCATACCGAGAAGGACATCTACAGCCGTGACCGCAATCTCTTCCACCTTAGCCACGAGGGCGGTCTGCTGGAGAACCCCTGGAACGAGCCGGAAGAATCGATGTACAAGCTGACCAGCAGCCCGGAGAGCGCGCCGGATACGCCGGTCTACGTCGAAGTCGGCTTCGAGCAGGGCGTACCGGTGAGCATCAATGGCGAGAAACTGCCGGTGGTCGAGTTGTTTATGCAGTTGAACACGCTTGCTGGCGAACATGGTATTGGCCGTGCCGACATCGTGGAGAACCGGCTGGTGGGCATGAAGAGTCACGGCGTCTATGAGAACTCCCGCCGGGACGCTGCTGCTGAAGGCGCATCAGGCCCTGGAGAGCATTACGCTGGACAAACACACCATGCACTACAAGGATTTCGTGGCCGTCAAATATGCGGAGCTGGTCTACAACGGCCTGTGGTACACGCGGCTGCGCGAAGCCCTGGACGCCTTTGTTCAGGTCACGCAGGAAAACGTGACCGGCACGGTGCGGATGAAACTCTACAAGGGCAACATCATCATCGCCGGGCGCAAAAGCCCCTACAGCCTCTACCGTGAAGACTATGCCTCGTTTGGCGAGGAAGACGTCTACAATCAGCAGGATGCCGTAGGTTTCATCACGCTCTTCGGCCTGCCGATGAAGGTCGAGGCGCTGCTGAACATCGACGGTTCGGGCGAGAGCCGCTACCGCAAGCCAGATTACAGCAAATTCAAGCGGGACTGAGCTATATGACACTGTGGGGAGGACGTTTTTCAGAACCAACCGACGAGGACCTGCGTGCCCTGCAAGACAGCATTGGCTTTGACCGGCGGATGTACCGCGAGGACATTGCTGGGAGTATGGCCTATGCGCGGGCGATAGCGGCGGCTGATGTCATCACAGCAGCAGAAGCTGAGACGATTGTCGAAGGTCTGGAGCGTGTGCTGGCAGAATTCGACGACGGCAGCTTTGTGCTGCAAGCAGGTGATGAGGACATTCACACGGCAGTCGAACGGCGTTTGACCGAGATCGTCGGGCCGGTGGGCGGCAAGCTGCACACTGGACGCAGCCGCAATGACCAGGTGGCGACCGATTTTCGCCTGTGGGTCATGGCGGCAGTGGATGAAATCGACGCGCTGGTCGTCGGGCTGCAAGTGGTCCTGATCGAGCGAGCCGAAACCAATCTGGAAACCGTCCTCCCTGGTTATACTCATTTGCAACCGGCCCAGCCGATCACGCTGGCGCACTGGCTGATGAGCTTCTTCTGGATGCTGTCGCGGGACCGGGAGCGGCTGGCCGCAGCCCGTGAACGCACTGCTGTGATGCCGCTGGGGTCCGGCGCACTGGCCGGAACTCCGGTGGCGATCAACCGGGCGGCGCTGGCGGATGCACTGGGTTTCGCTTCGTATAGTCAAAACAGTCTGGATGGGGTCAGTGATCGTGATTTTGTGGCGGAGATGCTCTTCGCCCTTGCGCTGATGGGGACGCACCTCAGCCGGCTGGCCGAGGATGTGATTATCTACAGCAATCCGCTCTTCGGCTATTTCAGCCTGGATGACCGCTACAGCACCGGCTCCAGCCTGATGCCACAGAAGCGCAATGCGGACCCGATGGAGCTGGCACGCGGGAAATCAGGCCGTCTGATCGGCCATCTCAGCGGCTTGCTGGCAACGCTGAAGGGTCTACCCAGTGCCTACAACAAGG
This sequence comes from uncultured Chloroflexia bacterium, assembly GCA_963772595.1. GTDB lineage: Bacteria > Chloroflexota > Anaerolineae > Aggregatilineales > Phototrophicaceae > CAVYXZ01. The sequence goes on from CAVYXZ010000013.1 coordinate 394,810, forward strand.
ATCTGCAAGAGGACAAAGAAGCGCTGTTCGACGCCGTCGATACTATGAAGCTTCTACTGCCGGTGGTCGCGGCGGTGATGCAGACGCTGCATATCCAGCCAGATCGGATGCGCGCCGCGCTGGACACTGAGATGCTGGCGACGGATCTGGCGGACTATCTCGTCAGGAAGGGGATGCCTTTCCGGCAGGCTCATGGGGTGGTCGGGGAGGCCGTGCGCTTGGCCGCCGCCGAGTCGCTGAGTTTCTCTGCACTGAGTCTGGAACAGCTTCGCAGCCTATCGGACCTGTTTGAGGCGGACGTGACTCAGGTCTTTGATTTCGATGCGTCAGTTGCGCGCCGGGCGACACCGGGCGGTCCCGCACCGGATGCCGTGCGTGAACAAATCCGCCAGGCCAGGGCACTGCTGAGTACCTGATTTGTGCAGATGACACAGTCAAGACATGCCAAAGTACATGAAATTGAGATATTGCAGGCGAATCGCTTGACTCTTCAGCCAATGGCGGTACACTGTACAAAGTTTTGTGTTCGCTGGCAGAATGTTTGCGTGATAAACATGAAGTCTTTCGCCACACCCAAGAACCTGATTCTCCTTGTAATCGTACTCGTCCTTATTATTGGCGGGCTTTAATGGCTTGGGTGGCGTAGACGATCATAAGGTGATGTGAAGCCCCCAAGTCAGGGGGTTTTTTATTTGTGTTACTGGAGCACAAGATGACGACTGGACGGCAGTTTAATTGGGATAACCACCCTGACCATCAGACGATGGCCTTTACTGCCGCGTCTCGCTGCCGGAATGACCTGCGCGCTTTCTCAATCGGGGAAGCGCGTTTGTTTTGTGTGCGCTGATACCTAATAAGAAAAGGACAGATTATGCCAGCGGAATGGATTTGGATGAATGGCGAGTTTGTTGCCTGGGACGATGCGACCGTCCATGTAAGTACGCACGCATTACATTACGGGTCCAGCGTATTCGAGGGTATCCGGGCCTACAATACGCCCCAGGGTCCGGCGGTTTTCCGGCTGCCAGAGCACACCCGGCGGCTGGTGAATTCGGCCAAGATCGCGCGCCTGGAAGTGGACTACAGCGAAGACGAGATCAACCAGGCGATTGTGGACACGATTGCGCGCAATGGGCACGACGCCTGCTACATCCGTCCGCTGGTTTATCGTGCGGCTGGGCCGCTGGGTCTGGAGGGGCGCAAGAACCCGGTCGGCGTTGTGATTTTCACGATGGAGTGGGGGGCGTACCTGGGCCAGGAAGCCCTTGAGCAGGGTGTTGATGTCCAGATCAGCTCCTGGCGGCGGCTTGCGCCGGATACGGCGTGCGTCGCTGGCGAAGATCGGCGGCCAGTACGTCAACAGCCAGTTTATCAGCATGGAGGCGCACGACAACGGCTTCAACGAAGGGCTGGCGCTGGATACCTACGGCTACATCAGTGAAGGCGCGGGCGAGAACGTCTTTGTCATCATCAACGACGTGGTCTACACGCCGGGGGCCTGGTCGAGCATTTTGCTGGGGATCACCCGCGATACCGCCCTGACGATCCTGCGCGACCTCGGTTATGAAGTCCGCTTTGAGCCAATCGCGCGGGATATGCTTTACATTGCGGACGAGATTTTCTTCACCGGCACGGCGGCGGAGGTCACGCCGGTACGTTCGGTAGATCGGATGCCGGTTGGCAGCGGGACACGTGGACCGATCACGAAAGCGGTCCAGGATGAATTCTTTGCAATCACATCAGGCAAGAAAGCAGACGCTTATGGCTGGCTGACCCCAGTGTCGCGGCCTGAACCAAGTAGTGGAGACTGAGGACAATGGAACTGACAGGCGCTGAAATTATTATGGAATGTCTGCTCCGCGAAGGGGTGGACGTGATGTTTGGCTACCCCGGCGGCGCAATTCTGCCGACCTACGACGCGATGACGAAATACCCGCAAATTCATCATGTCCTGGTGCGGCACGAGCAAGGGGCGGCACACATGGCCGATGGCTATGCGCGGGCCACAGGCAAAGTCGGTGTGGCGATTGCGACCAGCGGTCCCGGCGCGACGAATCTGGTGACGGGCTTGGCGACGGCGATGATGGATTCCTCGCCGGTTGTGGCAATCACCGGTCAGGTCACACGGGCGGCGATTGGATCGGACGCTTTCCAGGAGACGGACGTGACCGGCGTGACTCTGCCCGTCACCAAGCACAATTATCTCGTGACTGATGTCGATGACCTGGCTTATACCATCCGCGAGGCCTTCCACATCGCGCGTTCCGGGCGGCCCGGTCCGGTCCTGATTGACGTGCCCAAAGACGTGCAAAACGAGAAGACTGAATTTGTGTATCCCGAAGGTGAGATCATCCTGCCGGGCTACCAGCCTCCGGCCAGTGCCAGCGAGGCTGAGGTCGCCGAAGCGGTGCGGCTCATCAACGAGTCGCAGCGTCCGGTGATCCTGGCCGGGCACGGCATCATGATGTCACGCGCGACTCAGGAACTGCGCGAACTGGCTGAGAAGGCCGGTATCCCGGTGACACTGACGCTGCTGGGCAAGGGCGCGATCCCCGAAGATCATCCGCTGGTGCTGGGCATGATGGGGATGCATGGCGAGGCGGCGTCGAACAACGCCATTCAGGAGGCTGACCTGCTGATCGCGCTGGGGATGCGCTTTGACGACCGTGTGACCGGCAACATCCAGACCTACGCGCCCAATGCGCGCAAGATTCACGTCGATATTGACCCTTCAGAACTCAACAAGAACGTGACCGTCGATGTCGGGGTCGCGGGCGACCTGCGCACGGTCATCGCGCAGTGGCTGCCGCGGGTGACGCATACCAGCCATGCGGAGTGGTTAGGGCGCATCCGGGATTGGCAGGAAGACGGTGACGAGCGCGACATTTTGCGTCAGGATACCGGCGACCGGCTGTTGGGCGCGCAGGTGATTAACGACCTGTGGAAGTTTACCGGCGGCGAAGCCATCACGGTTTCGGACGTGGGCCAGCATCAGATGCTGGAAGCGCAGTATTACCCGCACCAGCGGCCTTCTACGCTGCTGACCAGCGGCGGCCTGGGGACGATGGGCTTCGGCTTCCCGGCCTCGATTGGGGCCAAGTTTGGTCAACCGGATGAAGAGGTCTGGGCGATTGTGGGTGACGGCGGTTTCCAGATGACGATGTGTGAGATGGCGACGGCGGTGCAGGAAAACATCAACGTGAACATCGCCATTCTGAACAACGGCTTCCTGGGGATGGTGCGGCAGTGGCAGGAGTTTTTCTACGAGCAGCGCTATCAGGCGACACCTATGTTCAACCCGGATTTCTGCAAGCTGGCTGAGGCCTTCGGGATGGCGAGTATGCGGGTGACGCAGCGCAGCCAGATCGAAGAAGCTGTCAACTTTGCCCGCAGCGTCCAGGGGCCAACCTTGATCGAGTTCCAGATTGAAAAAGAAGACATCGTCTATCCAATGGTTCCCGCAGGTGCAGACCTGCACGCGATGATACGGCGTCCTAAGCCGGGAGAGAAATAGTCATGGTCGAGTCAACGAGTCAGAAGCACACACTGGTGGCGCTAGTGGAGAATAAGCCGGGCGTCCTGAACCGGATCGCCAGCCTGTTCCGCCGCCGCAATTACAATATCGACAGCCTGACCGTCGGGCGCACGCACAAGCCGCATATCTCGCGCATGACGATTGTCGTGGATGCGCAGCAGGCCAATGTAGACCTGATCGCGGCCAATCTGCGCAAGCTGGTCAATGTCATCGAAGTGCGGCTGGTTTCTCAGATGCCGCACGTCAGCCGCGACCTGGCGCTGATCAAGGTGCGCACGGACGACCCGGATTCGTCGAATGCTGTGACCAGCATCTGCGAGCGCTATCCGGCTCGAATCGTGGACATGGGGCCGAAAGTGGCGATTGTGGAGATCACCGCGCAGGAGCACATGGTCGAGGAGATGATCGAAGAACTGCGCCCTGTGGGCATTGTCGAGATGGTGCGGACCGGTGTGGTGGCGATGGGACGCGGTGTGCGTATTCAGGACACCGACCTGGAGCCAACCGGCCACATGAAGGCGATGGTGTCCAACGGGCACAAGTTCTCAGTATAGGTTTACGCAGGAGTTCTGGACGTGGTGACGATGCAGCTTGCCCGATATGAGGATGTCGAGGCATTTGAGCGACGGGTTGGGCCGTTCTTGAGTGCCCGTGAGGCCGAACACAATTTGATGTTCGGGATCATGTCGTCGCTGCGTGACTCGGACCGTTATACGGAACCTGCCTATCTGGCCTGCGTGGATGACGGGCAGGAAGTCGTCGCGGTGGCGATGCGGACGCCGCCTTTCGGGGTGATCCTGTCCGAGATGAGCGACCTGGGCGCGCTGGATTCCCTGGTGCCTGATCTGCACGAAGTCTACGGGACGCTGCCGAATGTACAGGGATCGAAGCCGGTCGTGTCTGCCTTTATAGAGCGTTGGCAGGCACAGACCGGGCAGTGCGCCCATCTGGAGGTCGCTCAGCGTATCTACCGCCTGGAGCAGGTCAGCTTTGATGGCGGCGTGCCTGGCGAAGCGCGCAAGGCCAGCCACGCGGATCGTGATCTGCTGGTGCGCTGGTTCGAAGCCTTTGAGCAAGATGCCTTTGGCAGCATCACACCAGGTCAGGCCGAGAAGAGCGTAAATCACTTTCTGGCCTCCACCACTGCGACCGTGCTGTTGTGGTGGGATGAGGGGCAGGCAGTGTCGCTGGCTGTGAGCAAGGGGCCGACGCCCAATGGGATCCGCATTGGCCCGGTGTACACGCCGCCCGAACAGCGGGGACATGGCTATGCCAGCGCCTGCACGGCGACTTTGAGCCAGATGATGTTGGACGCAGGCTACCGCTACTGCTTCCTGTTTACGGACCTGGGCAATCCAACATCCAATTCGATTTATCAGAAGATCGGCTACCGTCCGGTGATAGATATTGATCGGTACATCATAGAAGGATAGACGCGACATGGATGACGACTCTGATGGCGTAGTATCGAAAGGGGGTGATTGATATGTCCGAAGATGGCCTTGCTGACCTTTATACGCATCGCATATCTATGAGACAAAGAGAGGATCACTCCCAATGGAAAGCAACATGGTACGCATTTTCGATACGACCCTGCGTGACGGCGAACAAAGCCCTGGCGCAACCTTAAGCAGTGCTGAAAAACTGGAAATTGCCCGGCAGTTGGCCCGGCTCGGCGTGGATATTATCGAGGCGGGTTTCCCGGCGGCCTCCCCGGATGATCTGGCGGCGGTGCAGCGCATCGCGCGCGAAGTCGGGACGGAAGATGGCCCGGTGATCTGCGGGCTGGCACGCGCAGTGGAATCCGACATTCGCACGGCCTGGGAGGGCGTGAAAGAAGCGGCACATCCGCGTATCCACACCTTCCTCGGCACCTCCGATATTCATTTGCAGTACCAGACCGGCCTCACTCGTGAAGAGGGGCTGGAACGTATCCGCGAATCGGTCACATTGGCGCGCAGCCTGTGCGAGGACGTCGAATTCAGCCCGATGGACGCCGGACGCACTGAGATGGATTATCTCGTCAAAGTCTGCACGGCTGGCGATTGAGTGCGGTGCGACGACGATCAATATTCCCGATACAGTCGGCTATGTGACGCCCGAAGAATGGTACGAAACGATGTCGAACCTGATCGCTGAGACTCCGGGCGGTCAGCCAGGCAGCGGCGTGACCTGGTCGGTTCACTGCCACAACGACCTGGGCATGGCGACGGCGAATACGCTGGCCGGGGTGCTGGCGGGCGCGCGTCAGGTCGAGGTGACGATCAACGGCATCGGCGAACGAGCGGGCAACACCAGCCTGGAAGAAGTGGTGATGGCGATGCGGACTCGTCCGCAGTTTTATCACGTCGATACCCGCATCAACACGCGCGAGATCATGAAGACCAGCCAGTTGGTGAGCAACTACACCGGGTTGGGGGTGCAGGCCAACAAGGCGATTGTGGGCAAGAATGCCTTCGCGCATGAGGCCGGGATTCATCAGGACGGCGTCTTGAAGCATCACAGCACCTACGAGATCATGCGGCCTGAAGACGTCGGCCTGACATCGAGCGATCTGGTGCTGGGCAAGCACAGCGGGCGTCATGCACTGCGCTCGCGGCTGCGCGAACTGGGCTATGAGGTCAGTGACGACGAGTTAAAGGAAGTCTTCCGGCGCTTCAAAGACCTGGCCGACGCCAAGAAGATCATCACCGATGCCGACCTGGAAGCGCTGGTCGCCGATGAAGTGCAGGCGATGAACGAGTTCTTCAAGCTGATCGACATTCAGGTGACGAGCGGCACGATGGGGATGCCCACCGCGACGGTCAAACTGGAAAATGGCGATGGCGAGCAGATCGATCCAGGCAGCGGTTGGCACGGGGCCGGTGGATGCCTCCTTCCGGCAGTATTGACGCCATTGTACAGGTGCCCAATACACTGGTAGAGTACAGTGTTCACAGCGTCACGGAAGGCATCGACGCGCTGGGTGAAGTGACCGTGCGCATCAGCCCGGCGGATGATAAGCGCTCCTTTGGCGGTTACGGGGCCGATGACGACATGATCGTTGCCAGTGTGCGCGCCTATCTGGCCGCCTTCAATCGCATGATTGCCGTCACCGGGGCCGGGGGCCGCACGCCCGAAGGCCAGGTCGCCACTGTCAACCTGTAATTTGCGTTATCCCAACGATAATTTGGGATATTTGGGATAAATTGAGGAACACATGATGAATAACGCAAGGCCAAAGACCCTGTTTGAGAAGGTGTGGGATAACCACGTCGTGCGTCCGCAGACCGAGGATGCCCCGGCGGTGCTGTACATTGACCTTCATCTGGTGCATGAAGTCACGTCGCCGCAGGCATTTACGATGCTGCGCGAGCGCGGCCTGAAGGTCCGCCACCCGGACCAGACGATTGCCACGATGGATCACAGCACGCCGACGACCCCGCGCAACGCTCAGGGGATCATCCCGATTCTCGACGCGCAGGCCGGGAAGCAGCTGGATTTCATGCGCCAGAACTGTGCTGATTTCGGCATCCCGCTCTTCGACCTGGGCACGGAAAACCAGGGTATCGTCCATGTGATCGGGCCGGAACAGGGTCTGACGCAGCCGGGCATGACGATTGTCTGCGGCGACAGCCATACCAGCACGCACGGGGCCTTTGGCGCGCTTGCCTTCGGCATCGGCACCAGCGAAGTGGGGCACGTGCTGGCGACTCAGACGTCTGCTGCAAAACCGACCGAAAACGATGGCCGTGCGGGTCAACGGGCGCTTGCAGCCGGGCGTGACTGCGAAGGACATCATTCTGGCCGTGATCGCCAAGATCGGCATCGGCGGCGGCACCGGGCACGTCTTCGAGTACATGGGCGAGGCGATTCGCAGCCTCAGTATGGAAGGTCGCATGACCATCTGCAACATGTCGATTGAAGGCGGCGCGCGGGCCGGGATGGTCGCGCCGGATGACACGACCTTTGAGTACATCTACGGGCGCAAACATGCCCCGAAAGGTGCGGATTGGGATGCGGCGGTCGCCACCTGGCGGCAGCTTCCCAGCGACGAGGGCGCGGCTTTCGACAACGAGGTCGTGCTGGATGCCGATGATCTGACGCCGATGATTACCTACGGCACTAATCCGGGTATGGGCATGAAGATCGTAGACCGCGTGCCGGACCCGGACCGCATGGGGGATCCGACGCTCAAGCTGGCGCTCGACAAAGCGCTGCACTATATGGATTTGCAGCCGGGGCAGTCGCTGCTGGGCAAGAAAGTGGACGTGGTCTTCATCGGAAGCTGTACCAATTCCCGTATCTCGGACCTGCGCGAGGCGGCGAAGATATTCAAAGGCCGCAAAGTCGCTGAAGGTGTGCGCACGATGGTGGTGCCCGGTTCGCAGCAGGTGAAGGCCCAGGCTGAGGCCGAGGGTCTGGATGAGGTCTTCAAGGCGGCGGGCGCGGAATGGCGCGAGGCGGGCTGCTCGATGTGCATCGCCATGAACGGCGACCAGCTTACACCGGGGCAGTATGCCGTCAGCACCAGCAACCGCAATTTCGAAGGGCGGCAGGGCAAGGGCGGACGCACCTTCCTGGCGAGTCCGCTGACCGCTGCCGCGACTGCGATCAACGGCGTGATTACCGATGTCCGCACGATGGAACTGGAGCCTGCTTAAGATGGAACCAATCAAAACTTTCACGGGCAAAATCGTTGGCCTGCCGATCAACGACATCGACACCGACCAGATCATCCCGGCGCGATTTCTGAAGACGACCGACAAAGACGGCCTGGGCAAGAGTCTCTTTGCCGACTGGCGCTACAACGCCGATGGATCGCCCAAAGCGGATTTCGTCCTCAATCAGCCGGAACATCAGGGCGCGTCGGTGCTGGTCGGCGGGCACAACTTCGGCTGCGGCAGTTCGCGTGAACATGCGCCCTGGGCGCTGGTCGGCGCGGGCTTCCAGGCGGTTGTCAGCACGGACTTCGCCGATATTTTCCGCAATAACGCGCTCAAGAACGGGTTGCTGCCGGTCGTCGTCGATGAAGAGACGCGATTGCAGCTCATCAGCCTGGCCGAAGAGGATCCTTCGACGCAGGTGCAGATCGACCTGGAAGCGCAGACACTCACGCTGCCGGATGGGCGGCAGGTGAAATTCCCGATTGATGGCTTCTCTAAGCACTGTCTGCTCAACGGAGTCGATCAACTTGGTTATCTTCAGAGCCTGGACGATCAGGTTCTGACCTACGAAAACGTACATCCGGCACGTGTAAACACACTGGCCTAGACTAGAAAGGGCGCACGGCCACGTGTGCCCTTTTTATTGTTTGCTGAAAGGGAAGGCACATGGCGACGGTCGCAATCTACGACACCACTCTTCGGGACGGAACACAGCGCGAAGGAATCTCACTGTCGGTGGCGGATAAGATTCGAATTACGATGCTGTTGGACGACCTGGGCGTGGCCTATATTGAGGGCGGCTGGCCGGGATCGAACCCCAAAGACGCGGCCTATTTCGAACAGGTGCGCGATCTCGACCTGAAACACGCGAAGGTCGCTGCATTTAGCTACACCTGCCGCAAGGACACCATGCCGCAGGATGACGCCAACATTCAGATGCTGGTGGACGCGCAGACGGATGTGGTCACAATTGTCGGCAAGACCTCCATGCTGCACGTGACCGATGTCTTGCAGACGACACCGGAAGAAAATCTGCGCATGATCCGCGAGACGGTGGCTTACTTCAAGGCGATGGGCAAGGAAGTCATCTACGACGCCGAGCATTTCTTCGACGGCCTGAAGCTCGACCTGGAATACGGCATGGATACGGTGCTGGCGGCGGTGACGGGCGGCGCGGACTGCGTGGTACTTTGTGATACCAACGGCGGCTCGATGCCCTGGGAGGTCAGCCAGTATTTCGAAATGGTCCAGACGGCCTTTCCTGATGTGGCGGTCGGTATTCACACGCACAACGACGGTGAACTGGCGGTGGCAAATACGCTGGCAGCGGTGCGGGTCGGGGCGGTACAGGTGCAGGGGACCATCAATGGTTACGGCGAACGCTGTGGCAACGCCAATCTGTGCAGCATCATCCCGGATTTGCAGTTGAAGATGGGCTACGACTGTGTGCCGCCGGAGAGCCTCAAGTCGCTGACCAAGCTGGCGCGTGTCGTGGCTGAGATCGCCAATCTCGCGCCGGATAATCATCTGGCTTATATCGGCAAGAGCGCCTTTGCCCACAAAGGCGGCATTCACGTGGCCGCCATGCGTCGCAACATCGACAGCTACCAGCATATCGACCCCGGCCTGGTGGGCAATGAGATGCGCGTGCTGGTCTCGGATCTATCTGGGCGGGGCAATCTGCTCAGCAAGGCTGAGGAACTGGGTCTGGATGTCTCGAAAGCTGAGGCGCTGGCCGTGCTGGAAGAGGTCAAGCGCCTGGAAAATGCGGGTTACGTCTTCGAAGGCGCGGAAGCTTCGATTGCTGTGCGGCTGTACCGTGCGCGGCCCGGCTACCAACCGCTGTTCACGCTAATCGACTTTACGACGATTGTCGAGGAGCGGCAGGGACGCGGCACAGTGGCCGAAGCGATGGTCAAGATTCACCTGGACGGCGATGTGATCCATACGGCGGCGGAAGGCAACGGCCCGGTGAACGCGCTGGACCTGGCGCTGCGTAAGGCGCTGGTGCCGCTCTACCCGCAGTTGGCCGATTTTCAGTTGGCGGATTACAAGGTGCGTATTCTGGACGGTGCCAACGGCACAGCGGCTACCACGCGCGTCTTGATCGACACGCAGAACGGCTCGCAGCGCTGGAGCACGGTTGGGGCGGGCACCAATATCATCCATGCAAGTTGGGAAGCCCTGGTGGACAGTGTGGAGTACGGCCTGTGTGTGGCGCACGAGCAGTCACAGGAAACCGCGCTGCCGGGCTGAGGTGCGTCGTAATATTTAATGTAATACTTCCTGTTATCTCCTGTTTTTCAGGAAGTATGCCTCTGTGGGCTGGGTGGTCCCGGCCCTTTTGCTGAAGAAGGGAAACTTGATGAAAGCAAACATACTGGTTTTACCCGGCGATGGCATCGGGCCGGAAGTGACCTCAAAAGCGGTAGCGGTGCTGGAACGTGTAGCCTCGGTTTTCGGCCACCAGTTCAGCTTCGATGAAGCGCTCATGGGCGGTATCGCCATCGACGAGACCGGCAATCCACTGCCGGATGAAACCCTGCGGCAGGGCGAGCAGGCGGACGCCATTCTGCTCGGTGCAGTCGGTGGCCCCAAGTGGTCGGATCCGGCGGCCAGCGTGCGCCCGGAACAGGGCCTGCTCAAGATCCGCCAGCACTTCGGCCTGTTCGCCAATCTGCGTCCGGTGAAGGCCTATCCCGTACTGGCGGAACATGCACCGCTGCGCCGTGATCTGCTGGCCGACGTGGACATGCTATTCGTCCGCGAACTGACCGGCGGCATCTACTTCGGCGAGCGTCAGGAGCAGGGCGATGGCGAGATGGCTTACGATACGATGATCTATTCCGGCGATGAGGTCCGGCGGGTAGCGGATGTGGCCTTCCGGGCGGCCCAGGGACGGCGCAATAAGCTGACCTCAATTGATAAGGCGAATGTGCTGGCGGCGATGCGTTTGTGGCGGCGCACGGTCGTTGAGGTGCATGACGATTACGCCGATGTCGAGTTAGAGCATCTGCTGGTGGATGCGGCGGCGATGCACCTGCTGACGCGCCCTGGCAGCTTCGACGTGATTCTGGCCGGGAACATGTTCGGCGACATCCTGAGCGACGAAGCCTCGGTGCTGGCCGGGTCATTGGGGATGCTGCCCTCGGCCTCGCTGGGGGCCGAGCGTTTCGGGTTGTACGAACCAATTCATGGCTCTGCGCCGGATATTGCCGGGCAGGGCAAGGCCAACCCAACCGGCACAATTTTGAGCGCGGCCATGCTGCTGCGTTACAGCCTGGACCTGGAAGAGGAAGCCCAGGCGGTCGAAGCGGCGGTCGAGGGCGTATTGGCAGCGGGTGCGCGCACGGCGGATATTGCGCCACGCGGCGGTGACTATGTCAGCACGGATGAATTCGCCCAGGCGATTGTGGACCGGATCTAGACCAGCGCTGCCGGTTCTGTGCGAAAGTAGAGACTTATGAAAATAGATCGCGTGCGTTCTTTACACATCAGCGCTCAGTGGGATTATCACGAGCCGCTGGGCGAGGCGAGCATGACTCGCCCCGTCCATATCTATCCCGAACTGCTGCGCCGTGAGCCACGCTGGCCGATTGCGGAGGCGGATATGTCCGCCGGACCGCCCTATCCGGTCGATGGATACTTCCTGGTCATCGACACGGACGAAGGTGCAAGCGGCATGTTCGGCCCGATTGGCAGCGAGGATATATTTCATATCGAGCGCTATTTCGCGCCGCTGTTGGTCGGCGAGAATCCTCACGCAGTCGAACGCATCTGGGACAAGATGTACCGCCACGCGATTCACGGGCGCAAAGGCACGCCCATGATGGCGCTCAGCAAAGTGGATTTGGCGCTGTGGGACCTGAAAGCGCGTCTGCTGGATGCGCCGGTCTACCTGCTGCTAGGCGGACCCTCACGGCCCAAAATCCGCGCCTATGCCTCCATGTTAGGCTATTCGGCAGAGCCGGAGCGGGTGGCGGAACGCTGCAAGCAGGTGGTGGCAGAGGGGTACACGGCGATCAAGTGGTTTTTGCCCTGCGACCCCAAAGATGGCGAGGCGGGAATCCGGCAGAATCTGGCGGTGATCCGCGCGGCCCGTGAAGCGGTTGGCTCTGACGTGGACCTGATGTTTGACGCCTGGAACAGTTGGACCGTGCCATATACCCTTCGCATGGCCGAGATGGCGGCGGAGTATCGGCCCACCTGGTTCGAAGAGCCGGTTATGGCCGATATGATCCCGCAGTATGCCGAACTGCGCCGCTCGATACGGGGCACGCTGATTTCCGGCGGCGAGCATGAGTACACGCGCTGGGGCATCAAGGCGCTGTTGGACGCCGAAGCCGTGCATATCCTCCAGCCGGACGCGACCTGGGCCGGCGGCCTGAGTGAGATGACGAAGATCTGTGCCCTGGCGTCAGCAGCGGGCATTCCGGTTATCCCACATCACGGCGGCTGGGCTTCGACGCACTTGATCGCCTCGCAGACGCTCACGACCTGCCCGATGCAGGAATGGTTGTTCCAGGCGGGCAGGCGTAACAACGTCTTTCGGAAATATCCACTTGAGCCGGTCGATGGCTACATCGAACTGCCGACAACACCCGGTTTATGCACAGACCTGGCTGAAACGGGTCTGGAGATGCTCGAAGACCGGGTGCTGGCTTAATCGCCGCTTGACGGCACCTGGTCAAGCTGGGCAACTGCCAGGGCAGAGAGCAGGAACATCATACGGCGCGCGGGGATCGACAGGCAGTCGCAGCAGACAGCCCTGAGGGCGCAGAGCGCCAGCGCAATGAAATATTCCGATTCCTGCAATTCGCTGGCGAGAGAACTGCGCACGACATCCCGCAGGGCGATCAGCGGCGCGCAGACAAGGTCAATGTTCGGGTCGATGCCCGGCAGAGCCGTCTGTGTGTTGAGGGCGCTGGCGTAATCCAGCAGCGCATAGAGTTCTTCCCACGCGCCGCCGACCAGCGGCACCACGATCTGGCACCAGAGGCTGACCTCCAACGTAGCCCAATCGAAGAGTGTATGACCCTCGCGGATGTGTTCGAAGTCGATCAGCACAGCGCCGTCATTGGGGCCGATGAGGATATTGCCCAGGTGCAAATCGCCATGAATCTTGCTGGCCGAGCCGGTGATCTGCAAATGGAGCAGTTCCTCATAGGTGACGAGCGGATTAGGCAGGGCAAAGGCATCGCCAAGCTGAATATCAATTGTGCGCAGGTCGAAGGGGGGTTCGAGGCCGCTCACCATGTCCCGCAGGATTTCGTCACGGGTACGCCAGACACGCCCGGTCATGCGTTCGACCACTTCACCGCGATAATGCAGCGCGGTCTTGAGGTCCATGTTGCTAATTTCGATCCGGTGAGCGCGCTTGGTGGCTTCGTTGCCGCGTCCGCTGACCAGGGTGACGCGATTGTTCTCCGAGTCCACCCGGCGGACCGTGAAGTTCTCCAGGGTGACGAGATCACCCCGCTTGATCTGGTTGAGGTGGCTGCGGTTGACCGGTACACGCAGGACAGTGGCGCTCTCGGCGACGCTGCCTTCGGAGAGCAGATTAAGCGTGAGCACGGGCGGCAGCAGCCAATCGTATTCGGTCCAGATCTGGAAGCGGAAGGGACGCCGCTGGAGCCACCAGGTACGCCCGAACTGGGCATACAAATATTGGTGCAGCCAGGATCCCATGCGCTCCGGGTCCGTATCTCGGATGGCCGAGCACAAATCCTGAGGGAGTTGGCCGGGTTTACTGGCAAGCGTATAGACCAGCCCGGCCAGGCTGCCGGTTTCCGGGGCGACCGGGCGGTCCTGAAGCCAGGCGGTATAGGGCGGCAGGATGTTTTTGACCTGCGTCTCGTAGCGTTGCGTTTCGTCGAGAATGCTGTCGGTAGAGGCAATCTTGACGGCAACCGGCGCGTCTTCGCGGTTGTCAGCCCGGATAGGCGTGACGATCAACATCAAGGCATTATTGAAGCCGCCGCTCAATTCCCGTTCGACGCGGATCCGGGTGTGATTGTTGAACATGCGCCGCAGAATCAGAAGCTGCTGGTCCGATAGCGACGATGTCTCCGCGAATTCCGGGCCGAAATCAATGCTGACGTAGGGCTGCTGGCCGCTGCGGCTGATGGCGCGCGTGCGCGCCATGCGGTACATATGTGTGATATTGACACCCAGCGACTGGACGATGCGCATGGGCATGTTATCGTTTTCTTCGATCATCGCTGTGAGCAGATCGCGCTCGTTGGCTTCGGTGCGGCCATCCTCGATGGCGAGATCGGTGGCGATGTCGATGATGACGTTGGCACGCGGTGTCGAAGGGGTCCCGGCCCAGAGGCGACGCTGGCTGCCTTTGCCGATCTTACGGCGGATCGCATCGGCGACGTAATCCGGCGTGAGGCCCTGCTCGTCAAGGATGCTGCGCGTCAGGCCGCCCTGAATTTCCAGCAGCGCGATGAAGAGATGCTCGACTCCAATGTAGTAATGGCGCATCCGGTGCGATTCTTGCCGCGCGTTAATGAGAATTTCTTTGAGTTCAATCGCCGCCATGATGGTCGATTTCAGAATGATTCGATCCGCAGCCAGGTCCGGCCAATGCGGAATAATTGTCCGGCGGCGAGCGGAATCGTCTGCGTAACCTGCTCGTCGTCGAAGGACTCGGTCTCGATGTAGGTGCCGTTGGTGCTGTTGCGGTCTTCCAGCCAGAAGCCTTCATCCTGAACGTAGACTCGCGCGTGGTGACGCGATACGAAAGTATCGTTGCTCAGGCAGATGTCGTTGTTATCATGACGGCCTGCCGTAATGACCCAGTGTCCCTCCTCGATGATTCCATCACCCTGCGCCGAGTTGAACTTCAACAACGTGCCATCATCCACACCACTCATAATCATGATGCTGATTTCCAAGCGTGAAAATCCCTCGCTTAATACGCATCCTATTTTAAGTATACTCAGATTTGGCGGAGATGTTAACGCTGCGCTTTCTCAGGCTGTTCGCTGCTTGCATTTCGACCTGGCCTGTGATAGAGTTTAGCCGACGATGCAGTTGAATAAATCAATAATTCATCCAGAGTGGTGGAGGGATCGGCCCAACGAAACCACGGCAACCCCCGAACATCGGGAAGGTGCCAACTCCGACAGAAGCAATTTTCTGGGAGATGAAGTAATGTGATGACGATGCAGAATCAGTGTATCGCAGACAAAAGCCTGGGCCAGCCCGGGCTTTTTTATTTGAGAGATGGAGAGGACAAATGGCAGTGCGCAAACTGGAGCAGGAAATTGATACGCGCGACAGGACAGCCGGTGGCAGCACGCGGTCTGTCCACAATGGCACGGTGCGGCACAGGCCGTCGCACGCCCTGACGACGCCGATTTTCCAAACGGCGACTTATACCTTCGCCAACACACAGGAACTGGTCGATTTCATGGAGGCCAAGACCTGGGGCGATGGCGCTGAACGCGATGAATACGGGCGCTATGGCAACCCGACCATTCAGGCGGTCGAGCAGCGGTTGGCGGCTCTGGATTCAGGGGATGACGCCGTTGTGTATGCTTCGGGTATGAACGCGCTGACCTCTCTGCTGCTGTCTACCATGCCGAGTGGTTCGCATCTGGTAATCACGGACGATTGTTATCGCCGCAGCCGGCAGTTCTGTATGACCTTCTTAAAACGTCTGAACATTGAGACCTCCGTCGTCCCAATGGGCGATTACGACGCGATAGAGCAGGCAATTATCCCCAGGAAAACGCGCTTCATTATCTCTGAAAGCCCCACCAATCCTTACCTGCGGGTCATGGATATGGAGCGAATCGCGACCCTGGGCCAGAAGTACAAAGTTCGCACCGTCATTGACAGCACCTTAGCCACCCCGATCAACCAGCGCCCGTTGGAATGGGGCATTGATTACGTGCTTCACAGCGCGACGAAGTATCTGGCCGGGCACAATGATCTCCTGGCTGGTGTGGTGGTTGGGCGAGGGGATCGGATCAAGGCACTGCGCGATGCGCGCGGCATTCTCGGCGGCATCGATCGATCCACAGAATGCCTTCCTGTTGGAACGCGGCCTGAAGACTCTGGGGGTGCGGGTGCGGCAGCAGAACCGGACGACCCAGGCGGTCGCCGAATACCTGGAAGCTCATCCGCGCATCTCGCGGGTATGGTATCCTGGCCTGCCGTCACATCCCGATTATGCTATCGCGCAGGCGCAGATGACCGGATTTGGCGGCGTCATCAGCTTCGAGATTGACGGTGACCTGGAGACTGCCAGTCGTTTTGTCGATAGGCTAAAGATCCCTTATATTGCAGCCAGTATGGGTGGCATCGAAAGCCTGGTTGAACAGCCTCCGATTATGAGTTACTTCGAACTGGATTCAGAGCAGCGTTTGGCTCTGGGCATCCGAGAAAGTCTGGTCCGTTTCGCCGTTGGGATCGAGGACCCGGAGGATCTTATTCAGGATACTGGAGCAGGCGCTGGCCTGGTAGACCAGGACACGAAACCTGTTTGGGGAAATCGAAAAGGGCGATCCATTGCGGACCGCCCTTCTGTTTTGATGGTGATTCGGCTTTAGAGATTGCCGACCAGGTTCGAGAAGATGTTACCGATGGCCGGGCCAAGCAGCGCCAGAATGACGATCACGACGACGGCGACCAGCACCAGAATGAGAGCGTACTCAACGAGACCTTGACCTTCTTCGCGTGGCATGTAGAGCATGATGATTCCCCTTGACAAACTAGAAAGAATGAATGATTGCAGTACTATAACTAAACTATCATGACACAGACCGTTGTCAATAGCGCGAGGCTTAAGGAATCGTATATTTCATAAATTCTTGGTTTTTGTCAATTTGCACTGACAATTCGGCTCAGACGCTGGGGACCGCCTCGGCCTGAAGAATGCGCGAGATTTCCTCAATCGACGGTTCGGCCTGATGCAGATGATTGGGATAGGTTGCGCGGATGTCACCCAGGGTATTGCGGTGATAGTTAATGGTCGCGTCCGGGTCCTTGAGCAGGTGGCCGGTCAGGATGCCGACGACAGTCTCCTGGGGCTGGATGACGCCCATGCCGACCAGCTTGCGCGTGCCCGCCAATGAGCAGGCCGAGGCCGGTTCGCAGCCAATGCCGCGTGCGTCGATCTGCGCTTTGGCGTCCATGATTTCCTGATCGCTGACTTCTTCGACAACACCGTCGGTCCAGCGGATGCTGCGGACCGCTTTTTTATAGTTGACCGGGTTGCCGATCTTGATCGCCGATGCAATCGTGTGAGCATGGACCGGCTCGAAATGCTCGAATCCAGTCTTATAAGCGCGGTAGAGCGGGTTGGCTCCCTGTGCCTGGATGATCGCCAGCCGGGGCATTCGGTCGATCAGACCCAGCTCGTAGAGTTCGTGCAGCGCCTTGCCGAAGGCCGAGCTGTTGCCCAGGTTGCCGCCGGGGCAGACGATCCAGTCCGGCACCTGCCAGCGCCGCTGCTGAAGCATCTCGAAGATGATGGCTTTCTGACCTTCCAGCCGGAAGGGGTTGACCGAGTTGAGCACGTAGATGCCAAGTTCTTCGCTGATCTCGCGCACCAGTTCCAGATTGCGGTCGAAATCTGCCGAGACCTGAATGCAGGTTGCGCCATAGGCAATTGCCTGTGACAGCTTGCCCAGGGCGATTTCTTTGTTCTCAAAAAAGACGACGCCTTCCAGCCCGGCATGAGCCGCATAGGCTGCCAGTGCTGCCGAGGTATTGCCCGTCGAGGCACAGGCCACGCGCTGCATCCCCAACAGGCGAGCCTGGGTGACGCCGCTGGTCATACCGCGATCTTTGAAGGAGCCGGTCGGGTTCTCGCCTTCGTGCTTAAGGTACAGATTGCGAATCCCGGCCCATTCCGCCAGAATGGGCGCAGCGTAGAGATTGGTGTTGCCCTCGGTTCGGCTGACGATGGTGTCGTCCGCAATGTCCGGGTAGACCAGTTCTTTATAGCGCCAGACGCCGCTGTTGTAAGGTCTATCGAGCGTGCCAAGCCGGGCGTCGAAGGTGGTTCGCGTGACGCTGCGCTTCAGATGGTCCAGGTCATGCAGGACGTCCAGGAGACCACCGCAGTCAGTACAGTTGTACAGAACTCTGTCAACCGGGTATTGCCGTCCGCAATCCATACATTGTAAGATACTCGGCATTGCGCTGTTCCACCCCATTGATACGCGCCATTAAGGATAACATTCTTTATGACTTTTGCCATCGTTGAGAGTTTTGCTCCGGCAACAGTCGCCAATGTCGGCGTTGGCTTCGACATTCTTGGATTGGCTATCGAGGGTCTGGGAGATAGGGTGAATCGCCGAGCGGCGCGAAGTCGGCGGGCGCGGTGATATTGTCGATTGAGGGTGATGGCGGGCGGCTGCCGCTGGAAGCGGAGAAGAATACCGCTGCGATTGCTGCCAGTGCTGTGCTCAGAATGCTCGGCGAGCGTGGTGGGGTGGGGCTGCATCTAAAGAAGGGCCTGCCCCTGAACAGCGGCCTGGGCAGCAGCGCGGCCAGCGGAGTCGCGGCGGCAGTGGCGGTGAATGCGCTCTACGGCTCGCCACTGTCCAGAGAAGCCCTCTTACCAGCCTGTCTGGAAGGGGAAGCGGCGGTCAGCGGCTATCATGCGGATAACGCCGGGCCGAGTCTGCTGGGCGGCATCACGCTGATCACCGGAACCGACGTCTCGGAGATCTATCACCTGCCGGTGCCGGAGACGCTCTATCTTGCGCTGGTAACGCCCGCTGTAGACGTGCCGACGGCAGCGGCGCGGGCCGTGCTGCCCAAGCAGATCAGCTTACACCAGATGGTGTCACAAACCGGGGCGGTGGCTCGTCTTATTGATAGCTTGTATCGCGGCAACGTGGCGGCGATGGGCGCAGTGATGGAGCAGGATAGCGTGGTCGAACCGGCGCGGGTGCATCTCATGCCTTATCTGGCTGAGGTGCGGACGGCGGCGAAATCCGCTGGAGCCTATGGGTTGGTGATCAGCGGCGCGGGGCCGACTTTATGCGCAGTCTGCGATGGACAGACGGAGGCCGAATCGGTCGCAAAAGCGATGAAATCAGTCTATGATGGGCACAAAATTGAGAGTGTGAGCCGCTGGACACGGGTCGATTTCGAAGGGGCGCGGCTGCTGCACAGCGGCACTTAAGACGATTGTGAAATATTTGACAATGAACGTCCCGCAATCTATACTTTTAGGGTGGGTGAAAGCGTAAACTATGGTTGAACAAGTTAAGAATTTCATCGGTGGTGAGTGGATACGTTCCAGCGCCGGTGCCGAGTTTGAGTTGATCAATCCGGCGACAGAAGAGGTACTGGCAGAGGCTCCTGCCAGCGATGCTGAAGACGTTGCTGCCGCAGTTCAGGCGGCCAAATCAGCCTATAAAAGCTGGCGTTTGACCCCTGCGCCGCGCCGGGGTGAGATTCTCTTCAAAGTGGCTCAGATTCTGACTGAGCGCAAAGAATCCCTGGCCCGGTTGATGACGCAAGAAATGGGCAAGATCATCGCCGAGACGCGCGGTGACGTCCAGGAAGCCATCGACATGGCCTATTATATGGGCGGCGAGGGGCGGCGCTTGAGCGGCTATACCGCTCCGGTCGAGATGCCTAACAAGTTCGGCATGGCGCTGCGCGATTCGGTCGGGGTCGTGGGTCTGATTACGCCCTGGAATTTCCCGGTCGCGGTGCCAAGCTGGAAGATGCTGCCCGCGCTGGTGGCCGGAAACACGGTGGTCTTCAAGCCGGGTGAGGACGTTCCCGCAACTTCAGCAGCCTTTGTCAAAGTCTTCGAAGATGCGGGTCTGCCGCCGGGCGTGTTGAATCTCGTGACCGGGGCTGGGGCAACTGGTTCCGCATTGGTGACACACCCGGATGTGCGGGTCATCTCGTTTACCGGATCGACCACGACCGGCCTGAACGTGTATCAGAAAGCTGCCGGGCTGGGCAAGAAGGTCACGCTGGAGATGGGCGGCAAGAACGCCATCCTGGTGATGGACGACGCCAATCTGGACCTGGCCGTCGAGGCGATTACCTGGAGCGCTTATGGCACGACCGGGCAGCGCTGCACCGCGACCAGCCGTCTGATTGTGCAGAAAGGCATCAAGCCGCGATTGCTTGAGGCCCTGGTCGAGAAGGCGCGCAGCCTGAAGCTGGGCGATGGCCTGGACGAATCGGTCGATGTCGGGCCGCTGGTCAATCAGAAGGCGCTCGACAAGGTCAGTGGCTACATGAAAGTTGCTGCGGACGAAGGCGTTTCCATAGCAGTCGGCGGCAAGCCTGCTGATTATGGAAGGGGTTTTTTCTTCGAGCCGACGCTGTTTGACGGTGTCCAACAGGGGATGCGTGTCGAGCAGGAGGAGATTTTCGGGCCGGTGCTGTCGGTGATTGAGGTAGCAAGCCTGGATGAGGCAGTCGAGGTCAACAACCAGCACGGCCTATGGCCTTTCCAGCAGCATCTTTACCGAAAATGTGAACGCGGCGTTTCGCGCGATCCGCGACCTGACGACCGGGATTGTCTACGTCAATCATGGCACAACCGGGGCGGAAATTCAGTTCCCATTTGGCGGCACACGCGGCACGGGCAACGGGATGCGTGAGGCGGGGCAGGCCGGGCTGGACAGCTTCACCGAATGGAAGTCCGTCTACATTGATTACAGCGGGCGTTTGCAGCGGGCGCAGATCGACACTGAGGCTGTGCTGGGCGAATCTTGAGCAGATCGTGGGGTATTTCCGGTCGATAAACCAGGGGAAATGCGGTACCCTATGGAGAGCCTTTACTGGGATGCCTCCTATGCAATTGTCTTGAACCTTATGGAGGCACACCCGGAAGCGGTGGTGGATGACCTGGGGCTGGACCAGTTGTACCGGTGGATCATCGCACTGCCTGATTTTGCTGACGACCCTGAACTGGTCAACGATGGTATACTGACCGATATTTTGCGGGAATGGTACGAGGAGGTCAATCCTTGAGTGACTTAAACCTGCGCGAGCTGCACGACACGGAATTTCCGGTTCCTGATGAACTGCAGAGCAATCTCGCCATTACCAGTTTAAGCAAGCTCTACAACTGGAGCCGGCGTTCATCTATGTGGCCGCTGCTGTTCGGGCTTGCCTGCTGTGCGATTGAAATGATCGGCACGGCAGCTTCGCGTTTTGACCTCTCCCGCTTCGGGATGGAGGTCATGCGCGGCAGTCCACGGCAGTCGGACCTGATGATTATCTCCGGGACGGTCACGAAGAAGATGGTCGTGCCGATTGTGCGGCTGTATAACCAGATGCCAGAGCCGAAATATGTCCTGGCGATGGGCGCTTGCGCCAGCGGCGGTGGCCCCTTCAAGGAAGGCTATAACGTCGTCTCCGGGATCGATAAGTATCTGCCGGTGGACGTATACGTGCCGGGCTGCCCGCCCACACCGCAGGCGCTGTTGTTCGGCCTGATCGCGCTGCAAAAGAAGATCGACGGCCAGTCGCTGGCGAACATGGACGATGTGCCCTGGTATGGTGTGGGGCCGTCTGAGCCGACCCCGGTGCCGATCCTGGGGCCGGATATTATCGACCCGCGCCAGATGGACCTGATCCGCCGGCAGGCGGAAGCGGCAGCCGAGGGTAAGCAGTTTGCCATGCGTGAACTGCCGGCGCTGCCAGTCAAAGAGGATAAGAAGAAGAAAGTCGCCGCTAAGGCCGAAACGGGCGACGGCGGCGATGACGTGGACCCGGCGAAAGCAGCCCGGATGCGTAAACGTGAAGAAGCGATGGCGCGTCTGGCGGCACGCAAAGCAGCCAAAGGGTAGGGAGGCTGACGATGGCAACAACAGCACTGGAAACAACCGAACTCAAAACCAGCGATCCGGCATCCACGATTGAGACGCTCAAAGCCCGTTTCCCGGATGCAGTGGCCGATGACACGCGCGACGGCTTCAGCGGCATTGTGGTCGATAAAGACCGGCTGGTCGATGTGGCGCAGATGATCCGCGACGAACTGGGCTACGACTATTTGTCGAGCGCAACGGCGGTGGATTACCTGGGTATCTCCGATAATCTGGAGATGGTCTATCACGCTTACCGGACGACCGGCGGCCCGGCGCTGGTTTTCAAGGCCAGAACCGACCGCGAGCAGTCGGTGATGCCCTCACTGGTCGGCATCTGGCGAGGAGCCGATTTCCAGGAGCGGGAGGCCTACGATCTGTTTGGGATCAAGTTCAGCGGCCACCCGAATCTGAAACGTATTCTGATGTGGGACGGCTTCAACGGCCACCCGATGCGTAAGGACTGGCGCGAAGCCTACTACGAGGAGGACCACAAGCCCTTCGAGAGCCGCTGGCCGGGTGGCTATGTGCATCGTGCTGAGGAAAAGAATATCTACGGCAAGAACGTCGAGTATCCAGACGACATTGATCTGGCGCGCCTGGGCGACACTTCTGAAATCGTCGCTGTACGGCAATCTCGGCCTGGGTGTGGATGTCCACCGTCTGGATGAACCGACTGGTCTGGAAATGGACCGGTTGGTCGTCAATCTGGGGCCGCATCATCCCAGCACGCATGGTGTGTTCCGCATGATCGTAACGCTCAACGGCGAGACGATTGAAACGCTGGAACCTGTTATGGGCTACCTGCACCGCAATCACGAGAAAATCGGCGAACGCAATTCGTTCTTGCACAACATGCCCTTCACCGACCGCCTGGATTACATCTCTAGCATGGGTAACAACCTGGGCTATGCGCTGGCGGTCGAGCAGTTGCTCAGCCTGGGTACGCGCTATTCGCCGCCTTCGTATCGTGCAGAATGCCTGCGCGTGTTGATGACCGAACTGACACGCATTGTCAATCACCTGTGGTCGCTGGGCTTCCTGCTCAATGACCTGGGCGCGTTCTTCACGCCGATGCTCTATGCTAACAACGAGCGTGAGAAGATTCTCGACTTCTTCGAGGCAACGGCGGGCAGCCGCTTGATGTGCAATTACATGCGTTTTGGCGGCGTGTTTGCTGATCTGCCGGAACGCATCCGCAGTGTCGTCAACCTGGTGAACGACAAGGTGCGCGACTTCGACACGATGGATTACCTGACCGAACTCATCAACGAGCGCCTGCCGCGCTTCATGGATGAGTATGACCGCCTGCTGACCGGCAATGAGATCGTGCGTGATCGGACGATTGGCGTTGGCATTCTGCCTTATGAAGATGCTATTGCGCTGAGCACCTGCGGGCCGCTGCTGCGTGGCAGCGGGGTCAAGTATGACGTGCGCCGGGCGGACCCATACAGCATCTACCCTGAACTGGATTTCGACATTCCGGTAGGTGTGCGCGGCGACATTTACGACCGCTACCTGGTGCGCTTCCAGGAGATGCGCGAAAGCGTGCGCATTCTCAAGCAGATTCTGCCGCGCCTGGAGCAGACTAAAGGCGAAGAAGTCGTGACCAAAGTCGGTCACACGCCGCGTGTGCCGGTGGGTGAAGTCTTACGGGCGCGTCGAAAACCCGAAAGGTGAGCTGGGCTACTATGTGGTCTCTGAAGGTGACGAGAAGGGGCCGCAGAATCCCTGGCGCTATCACGTGCGCGCGCCCAGCTTCATCAACCTGACCGCCCTGGGGCCGATGTGCGTGGGGCATAAAGTGGCTGACGTGGTGACGATCCTCGGCAGCATCGATATTGTTTTGGGCGAAACGGACCGGTAGGAGGGACAAGTCTTATGTATTACGGACAGGGAATCGCCAGAGGCTTGATGGATTACCTTCAAGCACTTTCTCAGCTCCTACGCGGATGATATTCGTTATGCCGGGCGCAAATATATCGGCCAGGAAAATTTTCAGACCCGGCAGGGCATGAAGGCGACCGGCTCCTATACGGTCCAGTATCCTGACGAAAAAATCGCCGTGCCGGAGCGCTTTCGCTTTGTGCCTTTCCTGGTGATCGAGGATGCGGACAATCCTGACCGTCCCGGCCATGACTGGTGTACTAGCTGCGGCATTTGCGCCAAAGTCTGCCCGCCGCAGTGTATCTGGATCGTGCGTGGCTCAGGACCCGAATACCGGGCGTCCTGTGCCGGAACCGGAAGCTTTCTTTATCGACATCGACATCTGCATGAACTGCGGCTACTGCGCCGAGTTCTGCCCCTTCGACGCGATCAAGATGGATCATGATTACGAACTGGCAAGCTACGACCGTACCAGCCATCACATCTACGATAAAGACAAGCTGTCGAAGGAACTGAGGTACTGGAAGACTATCGCCCCAACTCGCGCGGTGGAAGATATGGAAGCGCGCGGTGGCTGGGATCATAAAGACGTGCAGAAAGAGAAAGCTAAAGCGGCCAAAGCGGCAGCAGCAGCGAAAGAAAAGGCCGCAGCCGCCCCGGCAGGAGGGGCTGCAAGCAACGGCGCTGAAGATGATGCCGCTGCGAAGGCCAAAGCCGAACGTCTTGCCAAGCGCGAAGCGGCACTGGCCCGCAAGCGTGCCGCTCAAGAGGGTGGCGATTCTAAGTAGCCGCGGCTGCATCTGAAAGCTGAAAGACCCGGCCTTATGGTACGGGTCTTTTATTACATACGGACCTACGGGATTTTTGTGATCTCGGCTATAATAATTCCCAGTTGGACAAATCGAGGATACCTATGAGCGATCTGAAATCACAGGTGATGGCGGCGCTCGGCACCGTCATTGAACCCGAACTTCACCAGGACATTATCAGCCTGAATATGGTGCGCGATCTGGAGATTCAAGGCGATACAGCGACCTTTACGCTGGTCCTGACGACTCCGGCCTGCCCCCTGAAAGACGTGTTTGAAACTAGCTGTACCGCAGCAGTAGTCGGCAAGGTGCCGGGCATTTCGCGTCTGGCGATCAAGTGGGACGCGCAGGTACCCGCTGACCGGCGGATTCAGGGCCGCCTGAACGTGCCGATGAACAGCATCATCGCGGTTGCCAGCGGCAAAGGTGGTGTTGGCAAGAGTACGGTCTCGATGAATCTGGCAGTATCGCTAGCGGAAGCTGGCGCGCGCGTGGGCTTGATGGATGCGGATATTCTGAACCCGAACATCCCAACCATGGCGGGATTAGGCTACGGCAATCCGAAGGTGGTCGATGAAAAAATCGTGCCGCTGGAAGCCTACGGCGTGAAGCTCATCAGCACCGGCTTCCTCACCCCGCCAGACAAGCCCATGATTATGCGTGGGCCGATGCTGCACGGCGCGATTCGCCAGTTCTTCACCGATGTTGCTTGGGGCCAGCTTGACTATATGGTCGTCGATCTGCCGCCGGGCACGGGCGATGCACCGCTCTCGCTGGCGCAGTCTTTCCCGCTGACCGGCGTAATTGTCGTGACTCAGCCGCAGGACGTTGCCGTTTCGGATGCGCTGCGCAGCATGGCGATGTTCGAGCAGTTGAATGTACCTATCGTCGGCATTGTCGAGAATATGGCCGGGGAATTCTTCGGCTCCGGCGGCGGTGAAAAGCTGGCCGAACAGCGATCAATACCTTTCCTGGGCCGCATCCCGATGGCGGCGGCAGTGCGCGAGGGGGGCGATTATGGCCGTCCGATTGTGGTGAGCGATCCTGAGAGTGAGGCGGGGCAGGCCCTTGCCACGCTGGCGCAAACGGTGGCCGCGCGCGTCAGCGTGTTGATGCTGCAAACCGGGGACGTCATCCCCTTGAATGTGATCGGCTAATCTGGGTCATCATCCAGACCGTAGACTTTGATTGTGTCGTCGCTATCCGGCACCGGGTTGTAACGCCCGATGGACAGCCAGAACAGCAGATTGACCACGACTGCCAAGAGGATTGCCAGGACAAATTCGCTCGTCAGACCGCGCACACTGGCCCAGTACCAGGTTAAGAAGCCCAGGACGGCGGCCATGATCCGCGTTAGCCGCCGCCGTTTGGCTTCGGTGCGCTGGACGGCCAGCAGCAATACGGTCAGCAGCACGGCCAAAAGTATAAAGGCACCCCAATTCACGTCATATCTCCTTATGCCATGCTGCTTGCATTGTAGCGGACAGGGCGGCGCTGTGACAGGCGGAAGTGCCGTGCTCGCTGGTTATGAGAATCGCAAAACTAGGGTATACTTGAGCACTGAAAGGTATCCAAATCAAGTGATGTGGCCTCAGGGGAGAAGTAAGGTGCTTGAATTCAATGTGTCGTATCAACAACAAGTCGCTGTTGTTGGGGCGCAAGGTCGGATCGACAGCTCGACCGCCGGTCAATTGGGCGAGGTTCTGTCACAGGTCATCGAAGACGGTCATACTCAACTTGTCCTGGATATCGGTGGCGTTGACTACATGAGTAGCGCCGGCTTACGCGAACTGGTGACAGCATTGAAGAAACTGCGGGCCAAAGACGGTGACATGCGGATTGCTCAGGTCTCGGAACGAGTCTACGAGGTTCTGGAGCTTTCTGGTTTGAGTACGATTTTCGAGATCTTTAAGGATCCGACCGAGGCCGCAAACAGTTTCTAGGGGATTATGACCAGCTGTCATGTCCATTCATCAGAACCAGATCCGAATCAGCGCGTTATCTGAACAGGTTGCCGGGGCCTGTCAATTTGTGGTTGACATTGCGGAACGCATTGGGATGAGCGAGCGAGCCAGTCATCACTGCCGGTTGGCTGTTGACGAAGCCTGCACGAATATCATCGAGCATGGGTACGGCGGCGATGATCCAGGCAAGGTGATCGACGTGCGCTGTATTGCCGAACGCAGCGCCCTGCGAATCGAAATTATCGACGATGGCCCCGCCTTTAACCCCTTGAACCTGATGATGCCCGACCCGATGGCCCTGCTTGAAGAACGTGGCACCGGCGGCTGGGGTGTCTTTTTTATCAAGCGGCTGATGGATGGCGTGGCGTATGAGTTCCACGATGGCCGCAACCACTTGATTATGATTAAATCGCTGCTTACAAAGACTGATGCACGTGAATGAAAATCAAGTCACCGTAACAGATACCGCGAAATCCGCGCGGATCGTGATCTATCAAGGGCAAATCGACAACCTGGGTAGTGCAGATCTGGAACAGGCGATCATGGGCCAGCTTCAGGACGGTCACGCCTGCCTGATTATTGATATGTCCGGTGTGGATCACATCTCCAGTCGGGGGCTGCGGATGCTGGTGTCGGTATGGAAACGCGCCCATGACCAGCGCGGCGACATCATAATCGCATCGCTGCGCCCGCATCTGCAAGAGGTCATGAGATCTGATCGGCTTCGACCTGGTGTTTTCCATTTACGATTCGGTCGATGACGCGGTTAACTCGATGTCAGCCTGAACTTCCCGGTTGCTGCCGCCAGCCATCAATATCGTTGAGGTTCACCTGGCCGAAGGGCGGTAGGAAACCGTCCGGCCCATCACAGGTGGCTGCGCCTCCTGGTGGCAGATCACTGCGCGGGGCGAGCAGCGGTGTTTCGGGGCTGAAGTAGTTCCAGGCAGCGCGTGAAATGCCTTCGATCAGCGGCCAGGCCTCGGTATAGCTGAAGAAATCGGCATCTTCCCAGACAAAGACCGCAATCACATAGTTGTGTCCATTGGACGGGAAGACGATTCCGGCATCCCCATGCACATTTTCCAACCAGCCATTTTTGTGCGAGACCCGCGTGCCGGGTGGCAGTCCGCCTTCGAGCAGGTGCTTGAGATGATTGCCGCTCATGAGTTCCAGCATCTGGCGGCATTCATTCTGCGTGTACTCGCCGTCAGGGTAGGCGGCGATGAGGCCGGAACCGAAGTAGGCGCAGTCGTAAATCATGTTGAACATCGTCCCCAGATCTTCCGTCGTGATCTGGTTATAAGGGTCCGGGTCGGTATTAAAATCCGGGTTGGGTGTGGTTGCCGGGGGCGCAATGGACCCTAATTCCTGACCCTCAGTGCCCAGGACGAAGGGAGCCGCAATAAAGGTGTTGCGCGCGCCGATGTACTGCGCTGTATTGGTCACGTCGGCGATGCCGTTGAAGATGTTATCGCCGCCGCCAATGATGCGCATGATGAGGTTTGACGATGAGTTGTTGCTGCACAGGAGCGAGTTTGCCATCAGGTAGGCTTCGTCGTCAGTGGGGGCGAGGCCGAGCGTGCGGTAGTAGTCAATCAGGATGGCGACTTTCATGGTGCTGGCGGCAGAAAAGGCCACATCGCTGAGGAGGTTGATCTCCTCCCCGGATTCGAGGTCCTGAATGTAGACTGAAGCGATGGTGGACTGACCGTCGTAGATGAAGCCTTGCGAATCGAGATAGGCGACGATCAGATCCTTCAGAACCGAGAGGTCCGTTGCGCTGGGGCCGGTATCGCTGAGCGGTAGGGTGACGCTGCGATTGACCGGGTCAAAGAGCGCCTTATCGACCATAGGCAGCGCCCGCTGGATGTCAAGCTGCTGGCCGCCGCCACCGCTGCGCACAGTCAATGTCTGGACATCGTAGCTGGCATTACCGCCGCGACGATCATAGCGCTGGCTGATGTCGGTCAGGAACTGTTCGAGCAGGTTGCTCTGATAGGTCGCGTCCAGTGGGACATTGACCGTGCTGCGATCTTCCTGGCCGAGCAGATAGTTGAAGAAACGGATCCAGTTTTCCGAGCCGGTGGCGCTGATAGCCTGTGCCTGTGCGACCATGGCCTCGTTGTTGCTGCGGAAGCCGATAGCTGAGGGGTCCAGGTTGATAGGGTTATCGCCATACCAGAGTGTGACCGGCTGGGACAAAGCACGCTCCCAGGTGGCGACTGCTTCGCCGGGCAGCAGATTGCCGACTGCCACATTGGCGACAGTCGCCCCGGCAGGCAGCCGGTCCTGGCGCTGGCTGAAGCTGAGCAGTTCGAAAATGAAGAGGCCAACCGCGCCCAGCAGCATCGCGCTGGACAGCGCCGCCAGAATTGGGAGGCGGGAACGACTGCGCCGCCGCCGTGTACCTAAGCCGGAAAGACTCATCGTGCCTGTGCCTGAAGCTCCAGCGCCTGTTCAATCGCAGTCACCTGGAAACGGTGCAGCGGGGGCAGGTCATTCTGTGGCACCCAGCGGTAATCCATCAGTTCCAGGCTGAGCTTGCCGACCGCGCCGCTGGCCGTACAAAGATAGGCCAGGTCCAGGTGATTCGGATACTCGGTCGAAAGATGCAGCAGCGGCCCCACCGTCACGTCGAGTTCCAGTTCTTCATGCAGCTCGCGCTTGACCGTCAGGCTGGGATCTTCTCGGCCCTCAACCCAGCCGCCGGGCAGTCCCCAGGGGAAATAGGGATGAAATACATGCTCAACCAGCAGGATTTCATGCTGTGGATTGAAGACGACCCCGACCGCGCCGACCGTGAAATGAGTCTGTCGTAAGCGCCAGGTGCGGCGCGCAATCTCTAACAGCCAGGGTTGGCGCTGAAGGAAGCTAGCGAGTTGACGTTGAAACGGCTGTGCGCCCATACAGGCTCCCCGTTTTTGACCGGAGTCAGTGTAATAGAGACAGGGGTGAACGTCAACGGGAATAAATCGAACGCTCATAAAGCCAAAATTGTGTACAGATGAAGTATGCGAGTGTTTTGATTATGTTATATACTTCCTGTATGCTGTTTCGTTGGTTGGGCTAGGACAGTCTGCTTTGAACCAGGCATCGATAGATTTTCTGGATATTTTCGTTCGGCCACCCGGCGATTTGTTGTTCTATCTGGGCGTGGTGCTGGTCGTCGAGGCCGGTGTGTTCATGGCGCTGGAACGACGGCTGCGTGTGCCTTTTGATCGCGGCGCGGGTCGTTATCTGCTGGCCGGGATTGGGACCACGATTGTCTGGGCCTTGCTGATGGTCGGCGCGGTCTTTGCGCTGCTGGCCGGGCAGGATTCGCAGATTATCCTGCCGCCGCTGGAACGTATCGCCCAGGTGGTGACGATTGTCTTGTTCGGCTGGGCTTTCCTCACTGCGGATCATGACCACTGGGGACGCGCGCCGAACATCATCTTGCTGAGTGGGCTGGCTATTCTGATCGTCGGCTACGTCGTGACCGGGGTCGATTGGCCGCTGGTGGCCGGAGAAACGGATTTCAACCTCAGCACCTACGGCATCGCCTGGGCCTTAATTCCGGCGGTGATTGCGGCGCTGGGAATCCTGCTGATGGTGCTGTATTTCCGTTTGATCCCTGACGCACCACTCAAGCTGGTCTTTTTCGCTGTGCTGCTGGTGGGTTACGGTGGCACGCTGGTTCAGATCGCCCAGGGCAGCATCATCGGTAACGCGGCAGGAGCCTCTCGTCTGGCCTTTCTGGCGGCGCTGCCCATCGTCCCGGCGGTGATCTACCGGATGGTCATACAGCATCTGACGGCAGAACGCCTGGCGGCCAGCCAACCGCTGATCGAGATCGTCGAGCGGGAAAGCTACGACACAGGCGATACACGGCCCACCGAAGAGATTGAGACACCGCCTGTCCCGGAACCAACTGCACCGGAACGCGAATCAGCCCAACTGCTGCGCGCGCTGGGCCTGATCCTGGAGGAACCCTCGCCGGAGCAGATTCCTCAGCGGATTGTGAGCGCGGCGGTTGAGGTGCTGCACTGTGACGTCAGTATGCTGTTGACGCTGCACGATGCGAATTACGCCGACATCACCTATGCCTATGACGGGGTGATGCAGCGGCCTATCGCAGCGATGTCGCTGAACCTGGACGAACAACCAACGCTGGTGAACGCCATCGAGCGCAAGGCGCAGCGCCCGCTGTATATGGATCGTAATCACGACGAACTCGAAGACCTGTACACCCGGCTCGACATTGATCGGGTGGGTCCGGCCTATTTCCAGCCGCTGATGCAGGGTGAGGAGATCATCGCCGTGCTGGGCGTGGCGCTGCCATATGCCGGGCGCGAACTGGATGAGGCCGAACGGGACCGGCTGCGCGGCCTGGCGCTGGTGTGCAGCGGCCTGCTGGCCTTGAGCATGGAAGCCAATGAGGCCCGTCTGAAAGCCGAGGAACGGGCGATTGAGGCCATGATCCAGGGCATCAGCCTGGAGGATATGGAAGACGCGGACGTGATCGCGGCACGACAGGAGATGCAGTCGCGGCTGGCCGATGCGCGCGAGCAGATCGTCGGCCTGACCGATCAGGTGACGCAGCTCAAGATTGAGCTTGACTATGAGCGGGGCCGTCTGACGGAACTGCTGGGTGACACAGAAGAAGGTCTGTCTGTTTCGCAGCGGATCGAAGCGCTGCACGACGATCAACTGCGGCTCAAAGATGAGCGGGACAATCTGCTGAACCGCCTACAGGACGCCGAAGCGGCTCTGGCTGGCGCAACGGGCGGCGACAGCGCCGAAGTCTTCAACACGATGATTAGTGCCTTGCAGCGCGAGCGTGACGAACTGGCGAACCAGAAGGACGCTTTGCAGCGGCAGTTAGATCAGGTGCGTGCGCGTGGCAGCGGCCAGATGCCTTCGGAGACGGTGCAGCAGATGCTCAACCGCATGACCGACGACCGAGCCAACCTGGAAGTCGAGCGGGACCGGCTGCAAAGCAAGCTGGAGGACATCGAAGGCCAGCTGCAACTGCTGGGAATCGAGACGGACGCCTCTGGTTTGGCGCAGTTGATCGGCCAGCTTCACGAGGAGCGGTCCAGTTTGCAGTCCCGGCTGGATACGATGAAAACGGAGCGCGATACTCTGCTGCGGGAGCGCAGCCGCTACGAGGATTCTATCGAACGCGAACAGGAGCGCGATAAGCAGTTCGAGGATTTGCGGCAGGAACTGGCGCATCTGGCTTCAGACCGCGAAGCAGCGGTCAAGAACCGGGAGCGGCTGCGTGCTGAGCGTGACGAACTGCTGGCGAAGCAGGACGCCATCAAAGAGCATCGCGCGCGCCTGATGGCTGAGGCGGAAGGCTATCGCCTGGAACTGGAAGAGACTCATGAGGAACAGGCGCAGCTGCGCGACCAGCTTCAGGCGCTGTCGGACGAACGCAGCGACCTGATGAAGCGGCTGGACCGTCTGGAAGCCGAACGCCAGCGGCTGGCAAGCGAGCGTGACCAACTGATGGCGCGGGTCGAAGGCGACCGCGACCGTTTGCAGCAAATCGGCACCGACAGCGTTGGTTCGCTGACCGAGATGATCGAGAGCCTGACCGAGCAGCGCAACCAGCTTGAGCGCGAAGTCAATCAGGTACGCACGGCGCTGGCACGGGCTGAGAACCAGATCGAAGTGCTGAAAGTCCAGGCAAACGCGCAGGGCGGCGTCCAGGCTGCGGCCCAGCTAGAGGACCCGGCGCTGGTGCTGGGTATGGTGCAGGAACTGCGCACGCCGATGACCTCGATTGTCGGCTATGTGGATCTTCTGCTGTCCGAATCAGCGGGCATTCTGGGCGAGATGCAGCGCAAATTTCTCCAGCGCGTTTCGACCAACGTGTCGCGGTTGGCTTCCATGCTGGACGACCTGACGCGCATCACGGCGCTGGATACCGGCTCTTTCATGCTGGTGGCGCAGCCGGTTGATGTGGTGGAAATGATCGAAGACGCCATTACGCAGTCGGCCAGCCAGTTCCGTGAAAAGGGCCTGTCGGTCACACTCAACCTGAGCGACGATCTGCCGCTGGTGCAGGCCGATCAGGATGCGATGAGCCAGATTATCGGCCAGCTTTTGACCAATGCCTATCTGGTTTCGCCGCCCCATGCCACGATTTCGATTGCGGCCCGGCGCACCGACTCCAGCGAACTGCCCGATAGTTCGTCGGGTTATGACGAAGCGCTGTTTGTTTCCATTGAGGATCGCGGCGGCGGTATTGCGCTGGAAGATCAGGCGCGTGTCTTCAGCCGCAAATACAAGGCGGATAATCCCCTGATTCAGGGTCTCGGCGACACGGGCGTAGGTCTGTCGATTGCCAAAGCGCTGGTCGAGGCGCACGGAGGCCGCTTATGGCTGGAATCGGAAGATGGAGTCGGCAGCGTCTTCAAGTTTGTCCTCCCCTTAGAAACAGATTTTGAGGTTGAAGGTTAATCTATGCCGCGTGATATTGGCAACGAAGTCATTGTCGCTATCATCGTCGTTGCAGTGCTGGCTTTTGCGCTGACTTTCGGCATCATCCTGACTCTGTCTACTGGCGATGCCGAGCAAGCGGCGGCGGTCGCTACGATGACGGCCAGCTTTACGCCGACCAGCACCAACACTGCCACCCTGACGGCGACGCTCACCGATACGCCTACGCCGACCGCAACCGATGTCCCGACCGATACGGCAACGGCTACCGTTACAGCTGTGCCGACCGATACACCGACCGCGACCGCGACCGAAACGGAAACCGCGACCGAGAAGGCAACCGATACGACAGTGCCCACGACGGCGGCTGCGGTGACTGAGACCTCAACGCGGCGGCCACGCCCCACAGCGACGACGGCGGCAACAGATACGCCTGAACCCAGCGCGACCAATACGCGCCGGCCCAGCCAGACGCCCTCGCCAACGGCGACGCGGACGCCTTCAGCGACCGCCACGCCCAGCGCGACGGCGACCCGGACGCCGACGGCCACGCGCACGTTCACGCCAACGACGACCTTTACCGCGACCGCCTCGCACACACCAACCGCGACCAACACGGCGACCGCGACGGAGACGCCGCGCTTCACCAATGTTGAGGGGACCGATTACTGCATTACGCCGTTTGGCTGGGTCAGCTACGTGGTGCGGGACGGGGACACGCTGTCTACGATTGCGCGCGCCACCCGCACGACAGCAGCACAGCTTCGGTCGGTCAACTGCATGTCCGAGACCGATCAAATACGGGTGGGCGACAGCATTCTGGTGCCTGGGCCGCGTGCCACAGTCGTGAGTTCCAACCAGCAGGATCACCAACCGGAAGGCTGCCCGAATCCGGGTGCGGTCATCACCAGCCCGCTGCCGGGCGCAATGGTTGCCGAGACCTTCACCGTTGTAGGCACGGCCAACATCGCCAACTTCCAATACTATCAGCTCGAAATTCGGGCGAATGACAGCGAGACCTACCGCATCTATTCTCGCTCGACACGCCCGGTAATCGATGGTTCGTTGGGGCCAATCAACACGCGCCCCTTTGGGTCCGGGCTGCACTGGGTCAAACTGACGGTGGTCGATGACCAGGGCGAGGACAACGCAGCAACCTGCGTTATCCCTATGCTTTTCGAATGAGTATAGAAGTGAACAGGGTGTTGGGTTACACTTACTCCGTTTTGAACTGACCCGGAGTAGGTATGGCTGTAAAACGCGGATCGCGGATTAGTCGCATTATCAGGTTTGCGCTGTTTCGTTTCGTCCCCTTAGTGCTGATTCTCGGCATTTTGTGGAACGGATGGCAGATCGTCGAAGCCGTTTCGCGGCGCATTGGCGAACAGCAGACGCATGAGCAGAGCCTGAGCCTGTTCGTACAGACGGTTACGGCGATTGCGCCGACGCTCAACACGAGCACGCCAAGCCCGACGCTGACCCTGACCGCCACAGCCAGCCAGACGCCGACGATTACGCCGAGTGTGACCTCCAGCCCGACGGCGACCCTGACCCATACCGCAACGGTGACGGCAACACTCACCTCGACTTTCACGGCGACGTTTTCGCCGGTTCCGCCTACGGTGGCTTCAACGCCGACGAATACACATGTTGGCCTGGTTAGTGATGTTTCGGCAGCGCCCGCTGTCGCGCAGGCTGCATCTGACACGCCGATCCTGTTTGCGACCAATACGCCCAGAAGTGGACCGGATCAGAATCTGGTTTTTGCCACGAACACGCCGCCGGGAGGTGAAACGGCCACTCTCGAACCGACGGCGACAGTTGTGACACCGACGCCTACGCTGGTACCCACGCTCGCGCCCACGATCACCCCGCTGCCGCTGCCCACTGCGACGATGGTGCCGGAAGCAGCGACTCCGCCGCCGCTGCCGACCGTGCTGTTCCTGGGCGATCCTGACCCGAACCAGCAGGATGTGACGGCGATTCCGACACGTGTTGATCCGGTCCCGCGTCAGGGCTATGACCTGGTGAACATTCTGCTGATGGGTTCCGACGCGGAACTGACCGGTGATGGCTACCGGCGGACTGATACCATGATTATCCTGTCGATCAACCGGACGACCGGCACGGTGGCGATGCTGAGCCTGCCGCGCGACATGTTCGTCTACATCCCGGCCTGGGGAATGCAGCGCTTGAATCTGGCCTGGGCACGCGGCGAAAACGGCGGCTGGAACGATGGCCCCTTCGAATTGATTCGGCAGACGATTCTGTATAACTTCGGCATCAATGTGCATTATTATGCGTTGGTGAATCTGACTGGTTTTAAGGACGCCATCGACACGGTGGGCGGCGTGACGGTCGATGTAGACTGCGCGCTGGAAGATTTGCCGCTGATTGGCGCGGAAGTGCCCGCTGCGGCTCGTAAAGTCGGTGATGAAGGTTATTACGTGCTGGATGTGGGCGAATACCATCTCAACGGCGCTGAGGCGCTCTGGTATGCTCGCTCGCGCAACAATTCCGATGACTTCGACCGGGGCAGACGTCAGCAGCAGTTACTGCGGGCCGTATGGCGCAAAGCGCTCGATACCAACCAGCTCGGCAGTAATCTGGCGAATATGCCGGAATTGTGGAACACAGCCAACCAGATCATAGAGACCAATTTGCGCTTCGAGGATATTGTTGGCCTGGTGCCTTATGCACTCAATCTTCAGCCCAGTATGATCGAAAACTTCGCTCTGATCCGCACCTACCATACGACTCCCTGGCAGACGCCGTCTGGCGAGTACGTGCAGCTTCCGGTTTATGACACACTGCGACCACTGCTGGAAGATTTCTACCAGCCGCCGACCGAGAGCCAGATTCTGCTCGAAGGGGCACGGATTCGAGTGCTCAATGGCACGAATAACCCGAACTGGGATCGCGTGGCCGCCTCACGGCTCAACTGGGACAGCCTGAACGCTTTCGCCGGGGGGCAGGCGGACCGGACCGACTACACGGACACTATGTTGATTGACTACACCGGGCAGACCAAAGGCAGCAGCCGCGATCAAATTGCGCATATCCTCAACGTGCGCCCGGAAAATGAGATCATTACCCCGCAGAGCGACCGGGAGGTCGATTTCGACGTTATCCTGGGCAGCAACTACAACTCCTGCACATTCGGTGTTCTGCCGGTGGATGGCTAGGCCGACTCCAGCGGGTTATCGGAGAGGCGCAGGAAGCGGTAAATAGGGCCGTCACCGTCTTCGATTACGCCCTGAGTCTGCAAGGCGCTGATCGTGCTGCGAGCCTCGGCTGCGGAGACGCCGAAGATGTCGCGCAGCGGACCGATCCCGATCCAGCCCAGATAGGCCGCGAGGGTCATGGCTTGCACTAGCAGGCGGTCATCGGTTTCCGGCGCGAGGGCCTGCGTTGCACGGGCCAGGGCACCGGCGCGGGTACGGGTGGGCAACGCCCCGCCAGACGGACGCGGTGTTTCCATTCCGCCGAGCTCACTTCCTTCCAGATCAGGCAGAAGATCGGTCAGGCCGGTGCGCTCACGTGGACGGGCTTCCTGCGCGCGCTGCGTGGCAAGCTGTCGCCAGTAATTCACAAGCTGCATGATGTCCTGATCGCTGACGACCGAGAGTTCAATGGGCGTAATGGCGTCCGTGTCGCGCTGGCTGAGGATGAAGGCGTCGATGAAGCGCATAGCCGTCCCGTGCAGATGCGTGATGCTTTCGGCCAGTTCCAGACCCGCCGAACGCATGATAATTTGTGTGTCGATGACTTCCAGCAGTGAGTTCGGGGACATGGCTCCTGTCATCAGCAGCAAGCATGGGGAAAATGCCCACGCGCGGGCCGTTGACCAGAATGTTGTACAGCGGCTCTTGCAGGGACTTCTACGGCAGCCTGCCACTCGACATCCGAGAGCGACGACAGCAGCAGCAAGATGCGCGGCAGCGGGGTTTCGTCACGCTCGCGCAGGCGCAGGTTCAGTGCGTCCAGACTATCGACTTCGGCCTCGATCATCCACTGGTGACGGCGCTGTACTTCCTTCGACATGCCTTCCAGCAGGCGCTGGCCCTTATCCACCGTGCTAATCAGGCGGCCCAGAGCGTGCGGGCTGCTCATCAGGTCGCCATAGATCCCGGCGCTTTCGCCCAACAGCGCGAGTCGCAGTTCCGTCGGCGTGTTTAACATCATCAGGGTCGTCAGGCAGGCGCGCAGGAGATGCCGCCGCGAATTCTGCGGCCCAACAGCCAGGATCGGGGCGATTTGCTCCAGGTTGCGAACGACGATCTGCTGCTCGACGGTCACACCCAGGGCCAGGGTGTAGGTCGAACTCTGGTGTTGAAAGGTGTTGCTCAGGAGAAGCTGGCGCAGCCTGACCGGCTCGTGCTGGCTGGTGCGCATGAGGATACCAACGCTGTCAGGGTCATCAGGAAGCTGCGAGATAAAGCCCAGCGTCCAATCGTCCTGTTCGTCGTCCAGCTTGCCCAGGCCGCGCCGGATTTCGGCCAGGCTGGTTTTGCGTCCGCGCCGCGATTCTGGCCGGGCAATGAAGAGATTGCGCGAAGGCGAGTGCCGCACATCAACGATACGGACGGGCGAATCCAGGGCG
Organism: uncultured Chloroflexia bacterium; assembly: GCA_963772595.1. Taxonomy (GTDB): domain Bacteria; phylum Chloroflexota; class Anaerolineae; order Aggregatilineales; family Phototrophicaceae; genus CAVYXZ01. Next base: position 432,491 of record CAVYXZ010000013.1, read on the forward strand.
TCCATACGCTGCTGTATCTGGTTGATTTGGTCGCGCAGGTTCTCTTCGCCGGAGAGGGGCGCAGTGCCCTGCGTCAGAATATCGGCCATCGAGGGTGTGAGCCACCCATAATTATCACGACGACTGAGTAATTGGGGCATGTCCCACCATCCTCCGGCATTTGCACAGGCATAATGCAGTCACTTTACCGTGTTCCCGAATTGACCGCAAACCTGAGACGTGCTAGGCTGAATTTGCTTTGATGCTGCGGGAGATACTCTGGCACTATGACCTGGCGATTCTTCTTGTTGACTGCGTTGATTGCTTTATCCGCTGCCTGTGCTCTGAACGAAGGACCGGCCCCAACCGCGCTGCCGCCGCTCACCGTCCCCGCAGCGCCCACGCTGACCCTGGAGGGCGACTGCAACGTTAATCGTGATCTGGCGAATTGGCTTCAGTTTACCCAGTATCACATTGGCGAGTTTACGAATCTGGTGTCTACTGCGGCTACCCAGGGCGTGGGGGAAATGTACGACAGCGTGCAGCTCATGGGCCGTATCCGCCAGATGGTGGCCGAGCGAGCTGTGCCCGACTGTGGTGAACCGGCGCAGCGGATGGTGGTGGAGACCATGACTCGCGCGATTGACGGCTTCCAGTCCCACGTGAACGGCGACAATGTGGATCTGACCGCGCTGGTGGCCGAAGTGCTGGCGCAGTTCGATCAGGTCGCGTTGATCTACGACGAGCTGAATACCCGCTTAGAATCGCAGCTTCAGGAAGAAACCACCAGCGGCGGCTGACCTCAATCGACAGTGGTCGGGTCGAAGGCGTCGCGCAGGCCGTCCCCAATCACGTAGAGACACAACACAGTGATGGTAATCAGCAGGCCGGGCAGAATTACCAGATGGACGCCTTTGTTGAAGAAGCTCTGTGCGTTGGTCAGCATATTGCCCCAGGATGGTGTCGGAGGTTTGACTCCCAGCCCCAGGAAGCTCAAAGCCGATTCGACCAGGATCAAGGTGCCGATGTCGATGGCGAGCGTAATCACGACGACTGAAATCAGATTGCGCATGATGTGAGTGTACATGATGCGCCATGGCGATGCGCCGACTGCCTTTGCGCCGAGGACGAATTCGCGTTCGCGCAGGGAGAAGGTTTCACCGCGCACCAGGCGTGTGGTCCCGGTCCAGCCGAGCAGGCCTAAGACCAGCACCAGCGTCGTGGGGCCTGGTGAGAGAATGGCCGACACGATGAGCAGCAAAAACAGCGATGGGATTGAATTGAGCGTCGTGATGATCCAGTTGACAACATCGTCCACTACACCGCCATAATAGCCGGTAATGATGCCCAGGGATACGCCAATGACCAGGGATAAGAGCGCCGCTGTGAAGGCAATTCCGAGCGAGACCTGCCCGGCATAGAGCAGGCGGGCCAGATGATCCCGGCCCAGGTCATCTGTACCGAGAATGTGGCCGGGCGTGCCCATTGGCGCGAAGGCAATCGTGACGTCGGTGGTGCGGAAGCTGACCCCCAACGCGCGTTCAATCAAGGGAGCCGAAAGCGCCAGCACGGCCAAAACAATTAGAATACCAATGGCGATAAGGGTCAGCCTGTCCCGGCGGATCCGACGCCAGGCCATCTGCATAAGCGATAGACCGACGTCACCGTCTTCAGACGATGAGAGGCTGGCAATTTGCTGTTGTTCGACCCGGCTGGAATCCTGTGTCTGGCTGTGGGTTGCCATTGTTTCTAACTCCTAATCGAAGCGGATTCGTGGATCAATAACCGCATAAAGAATATCGGACAGGATGAAACCCAGAATGGTGCCGATCGATGCAATGATGACGACAGCCATCACCACCGGATAGTCTTGCTGGAAGACGGCGTTAATGCTGAGCTGCCCGAGGCCGGGCCACGAAAAAATACGTTCGGTGATCGGCGCGCCGCCCAGCACACCGGCAATCGCCGGGCCGATGAAGGTGGCAATCGGGATGAAAGCGTTGCGCGCGCCGTGACGGAACCAGATCGCTCGTGAGCCAAGCCCTTTGGAACGAGCGGTGCGAATGAAGTCCTGATTGATGACATCCAGCATCGAGGCCCGCATGAAGCGCGAAAAGACGGCGATGCCGCCTGTTGCCAGGACGAAAGTCGGCAGAATCAGCAGGTACAGGCGGTTTACCAGGTTCGGGCAGCCGTTAATAATGTCTTCGGCGGTACGAGGCGTCGGACATCGGCCAATAGAATCGCCAAACTGCGCATTTAAGAATGGACTGAAAATTAATAGCAGTATTAACCCAAGCCAGAATCCAGGCACGGCGTTGAACACTACCGCCAGAATCCGTGTCGCACTATCAAAGAGGCCACCTCGCCGGACCGCCGCAATTACACCGACGGTGACCCCCAGTGTAATACTGAGAATGAGCGCCGTGAGTCCTAATTCCAGGGTGGCCGGAATGCGCTCAATAATCAAGTCCATCACCGGGCGTTTTGAAAACAGCGAGTAACCGAAATCGCCGCGTAAGATACCATGCCGCTGGCCGGGTTCGTTGGCAATACCATCGCCATCGAGATCAAAGCGCTGCCAGTCGTTGCCGATCAGCCAGCGTATATACTGGATCGGCCAGGGGTCATTCACGCCGAGCCTCAGAGCAATGGTCTGGCGCTGGGTGGTATTGAGGCGCGGATCATTGATGAGAATAGTTTGCGGCCCTCCCGGTGCAGCCGTCATCAAGAAGTAGGAGAGCAGGGTGATTCCGAAGAACGTGGGTATAGCCTGGATGACACGCCGAACGATGTACTTAATCATGATTTGGGAAGCGTTTCTGCCTGTACCAAAAGGTCCAAAAGGGCGATCTGCCCCGGAATGTTATCCAGGGCAGACCGTTTAGTGATGTGAGTCTGGAGTACTATTCGGACATGACCGTCCAGGCATCAACGTTCCAGATTGGCTGCGCAGGCAGCGGAGTCCAGTTGTCGACGTTGGACTGAGCAGCGTACATGCCGTTCTGCGAGAAGAGCCAGACGTAAGGCAGATCCTGCTGGATCTTTTCCTCGATCTGCCAGTAGAGCGGCTGGCGATCCTCAACCGCGCAACCAGGTACAGTTAGCGCCTGGCGGAGCAGCGTGTCCACTTCTGGGTCGTTGTATGAGGTGAAGTTCGAACCGGCGTCCACTGTGTCTGAAGTCGAGGCAAAAAGCTGTTCCTGATCGGGATCATCCGGGAAGCCTTCGCGCCAACCAAGAATGAGAGCATCGAAGGTTTGCGAGAGCATGTAGTCGTCGATCAGAACGTTGAAGTCGATGGTTGAGAAATCGACCTGGAAGCCGATCTCAGCCAGTTGATCCTGCACGAGCTGGCCGATGGCGGTACGGCGTGTGTTGCCTTCGTTGGTCACAAGGCTGAATTCCAGCGGTGAACCTTCTTCGGCATACATACAACCCTGGCAGATGCGCGGGGTTGAAGGATCGCCGTCGTCATCTACCCAACCGGCTTCGTCGAGCAGCTTGGTGGCCCCTTCGACATCGCGCGGGATGGGCTGCAGGTCAGGGTTATGGGCCCAGGAGGAGACGATCTGGGCACCAGGCATCCGGGTGCCGTTACCAAAGACCGCGCCCTGGATGATGGCGTCAATGTCGAGGGTCATGGCAATCGCCTGACGCACACGCAGGTCACCGAAGATCGGGTGGTGGCCCTGGTCAATCGGGTTGCCATCGGCATCATAAGCGTCCTGCGGGTTCGTGGGATCGGCGAAGTTCATCGCAAGATAATCCCAGGCGTCACCAGCATATTCATAAATCTGCACGTCGCCAGCGTCTGCCGCAGCGCGCACATCGTCCACGCTAGAGGAGGGGACACCGTCCACGTAGCTGATCTGGCCGCCCAGGAACTGCTGCATCTGGACCGTCTGGTCCGTGACCAGTTTCTGGATGAAGACGCCAGGGCTAACAAAGCCAAGCTGCGTATCGCTGGCCGGGTAAGTCGAGCTGGCGATCAGGCTGATCTGCTCAGGCGTATAGGAGCCGAAATTGAACACGCCGCCGGTTACAGAGGGGTTCAAGTTGTAGTCTGAGTTGAGCATCTCGCTGGTATCAGCAGGCAGCAGGTGCGAGGGCACCGGATTGAGCGCGACGCTGCCAAGCGCGGTGCAGTCTGCTGCTGTGAAAACGACTTGCAGGGTGTTGTCATCAATAGCAGTCATGCTGTCGATGGTGCCGCCGTTGGCCGAACCGATAAAGGACAGGTCCGATTCATTGGCGGGGTTCATGATCGCGTCGAATGTATACTGCACATCCTGGGCTGTGACAGGAGTGCCATCTGACCAGGTCATGTCATCACGCAGGTGGAAGGTGTAGGTCAGTCCATCATCGGAGATGTCCCAGCTTTCGGCCAGGCCGCCCGGCTGGGCTGGCTGGATGCTGGCACTGTAGGGTTCAACGCCAACGAGGTTAGGGTACAGCAAACCGACGAGCCTGGAGCAGGTGGTATCCAGGCAGAAGATCGGATCGAGCGTATCCGCGTTGCTGGACCCAAATGAGCCATAGATAATGGTGCCACCTTCACCAGTCTGTGCTGCCACGGGCACGATAAGTGCCCCAAGCATTAGCACACAGCATCCGATGAGAACAACATTTAAAAGACGCTTCATGCTTCACTCCTTCAATGCTTCATGTGGTAAAAAAATAGGACGGATGTTGCTTATACATCACTTCAATTACCGCTAGCCATATTTAGGGGTTCGAAAATGGCATAAAAAAGGGCCAGGTGGGTAACTCCCGGCCCTTCTTAGCACAACAGTTATTCGATGGTGTCGGGGCGACGGGATTCGAACCCATGACCTCTTGCACCCCATGCAAGCGCGCTACCGGGCTGCGCCACGCCCCGTTGTGCATTGATGCTGCGTAGTATAGCCGATGCTACTTCCGCTGGCAAGGTCATTTGTTGCGATGGTGCAACTGCTCGAGGCAAATGAGTGGGCTGCGGTCGGCCATCAAGGGGTTGCCTCAGGTGGCACTGGCTTTTGCCGTGTGTGACAGCGGCGTATGGGAACGGATGTTGGAACACTTGGCCGATATGCCGATATGGAAAACGGCGTGGTCGATAGCACAGTGGTGCGTGTGCACGTCAGTGATGCCGGTGTGACAAAAAAACGGTGGTCAGGCTGAGCAGTGGGACGCAGTAGGGTGGCTTCAGCACCAGAGTCATGTGACAGTCGATGGACTGGGGTTACGCTGCGTTTGTATTGAGCGCGGGGCAGCGCACGACATCATCAAGGTATGTTTATACTGTTTAGTAGGTGCCGGGATTCGCAATCTTTATACGAAAGATATATAGTGTTGAAATTAAAAAGCGGGAAGGGTCGGCATGGCTGACGGGCCAAACCAAGCATACGGATTATCGACGTCGCTCTTCGTGAATCGCAAGCGAAGCGGCGAGTCGCTGGTCGTGGGTGGTGTCAGCGAGAACTCCTCACGCTGGACACGGGTGCTGTCGCATCGTGCGGCCCAGATGCTCTGGTACCAGCTTACGCAGCTTTTGTTCCCCGAAAAATCGGACGTCGTCACCGGGCTGGTCTCGACCACGCCGCTGCGCAGTGAATCGCTGCCGACTGTGACTACCCATGTTACGGTAGATGGTCACGACGGTGGTGTCTACGACATTATGGGTTGGGTGGGCGAACAGAGCTGGTCGGCCCGAGTCAATGGGATGGAGGCGCGCGTGCTGTGGAAGGCCCTTGACGTTGCGCTGTTCCCGGTGGGCTGGCAGGGCCGGAATGTCAAAAAAAACTGACTGCCATAACCTCAGAGAACGATGCGCGAGGCAGGGTGCTTGACTGCCTCGTTTTGCTTCCGTGATAAACTTCACTATACTTAACAGGCATATTATGGCGAAGGAGTTTGGCTGCTTATGAGTCCCTTCCCCCCGGCAGTACCGAAACCCGCTGACGCCGGTCAGAGTAAGACCGCGATTGCAGATACGAAGCTGGCCTATGTAAACGTTCGTAACGGCCCCGCCACCTACTACCGAGACATCGGCGATATTTATGATAACAGTGTGGTCGTTTATTACCCTGCGACGCGCACCAGTGACGGCTGGGTATGGGCGGAACAGCGCGGCTTACAGGGTTGGATTTCAACCAGTGTTGTGAAGTTCCAGGATATTGCTGCGCCTCCGCCGGATTCCAAGAGTAAACCGACACCTTTTGACGGTAAGGTCGGTATCTGGCACTGGCGCGGCGACAGCCTGAGCGAGAATACTATTGACGAAGTCGCGCAGACGATCAAGCGTTACGCCCCCTACGTGACCGAGGTCTTTGTCAAAACGAGCGATTATACCGACCGCAGCGGTGCGCAGTGGCAGGGCTTCTGGGATACCAAGCGCGAGCTGGCGATTGACGGACCCTCCAGCATTGATCGCTGGGTTGAGGTGCTGGGTCGCTACGGCTTGAATTTCCATGCCTGGTCGGTGGTGCGTGGCTTGGATGTGGCAGGCGAAACGGACTTGATCGTCCAGGCTTGTTCGCGGCCCGGTGTGCAGTCGATGATTCTGGATGTGGAGCCGTTCGACGGCTTCTGGTCGGCAGGCCGGGAAGGGGTGCGCCCGTACATGCTGCGGATACGCCGCCAGCTTCCGGGGGCCTTCCATATTGCAATGGCAGTGGATCCACGCACAGCTCACTATGCCTCGATTGCGCCGGAGGAATGGCTGCCGTTTATCGACAGCGTGCATCCGCAGGTCTATTGGGAGACCTTCCGGGAGACGCCGGACGAGGCTCTGGGCGAGGCTTTCGCGGTGTGGGGTGGTTATGGACGCCCCATCGTGCCCGTGCTGCAAGGCGATGCGCAAGCTATCGACATGGTAACGGCGCAGACGCTGGCGGTCCAGCGCTATCTGGCAACCGGCCTGAGCTGGTGGCGTCTGGGGGTGATCGGGCCGAGCCAATGGGTTGCGGTCAATCAGCCAGTCGTGCCAGGTACCCCGCCGCCGGACACCGGTGACGATGTGAAGCCAGACCAGTATGGCGAGACGACCATTGTGCGCCCGACCGATACCGGCTTCGCTAAAGGTTCGTATTCCGGCAAGGACGAGTTCAGTGTCTTCACCGGGACCTGGGGCTGGAGCGTTTATTACAAGTCGGTGGTGGCGCAGAGAAGCACCGTCTGGGTGCAGTGGTCGCCGCATTTGCCGAAATCGGGCCAGTATGAAGTCTCGGCCTTTGTGCCCAACCGCCACGCAACGACGGTCAAGGCGCGCTACAAGATTCATGGCGTGCGCGGGGGCGGAACGGAAGTGACGGTCGAAGTGGACCAATCGCGCTACCGCAATCAATGGGTCGTGTTGGGGATATTCGACTTTGACAGCGCGGCGGTGAACGCGGGCAGCGTCTTCATCAATGACCTGACCTATGAGATCAGCGGTGAGATCGCCTTTGACGCCATGCGCTGGCGCGAGATCCTGCCGGGCAGCACGTATGTTGCCGATGGCTACGATTCGCCAGTGGGGACTCAGGCGGACCGCGCGTCGAGCAAGGTCTGGCCGGGCCAGTGGCTGGATGCCAGCCCCTTCGCCCATCTGTATTTTGTGGGGACGCCCAGCGAAGCGTATCATACCGGGGCGGATCTGAATCTGCCCTCAGATGCTGACGCACACACACCCGTCTATGCTTCGGCCAGCGGGGTGGTGACGTTTGCGGCGCGACTGCCGACCTGGGGCAACGTGATTATTATCAAGCATGACCCGTTGGCGAGCGGCAAGGTGATGTACAGCCGCTCGGCGCACGTCGAGTCAATGGTGGTCGAGGTCGGTCAGCGGGTGCAGCGCGGCCAGCAGATTGCCAGCGTGGGCAATGCCTTCGGGCAGTGGGCCTATCACCTGCATTTCGATCTCAGCCCGACCACGATTCTGGAAACCAAGCCGGAACACTGGCCCGCAATGGACCTGAACAACCTGCTGGCGAATTACGTGGACCCGCGCGAGTTCATCGAGAAGAATCGACCGCGTTAAGGGCGATGCTGAGCAGCGGGTTTCATTCATTGTCGGTTCACGCAACCAGTAAAGTTCTGGGCTTTCGCTGTCATCGTTCGGATCTGCGAAGACAATGCGTACTTTCTGTTCATTTGCTGTCCTGGGAATGAGGCTGTGCAGTTTGTCAATCCGATCCGGAAGCTGAGTCAGGGCCTCAGATACACTGTCGAAACGGTCTGCCACCGCCGGGGAGGGGTTCGGCGGCAAACGATTCTCAATGCGGCGTATCGCGTAAGGCGCGTTCGGGGATCTGCGTCTGTGCGCTGCTCAGGGCGATATTGTTGCGGTTGATGCTGAGCAGGTCGCGCTGTACGTTTGGGCCATAGCGAGAACTTTTCCTTGTAGTGACTCGGGTTATGACCGTAGAATACATGTTCTATATCGTGATGAACGCATGTCCAAATTTCGATGGAACCGGGTTATAATGAGTCTGGTCGGTATGAGGATTGCGATGGTCGCCAGAATACGAGAAGATCACATCACGGTGGAGGATTACCAGCGCATTTCCGATTTATTGGAAAACGCGGGTGTGCCGGTTGAACTGGAGGAGGGACGGTTAATCAGGCGCGTGTCTACCAAAGCATGGCATTCGAGCATTGCCGGAACCTTCCATACCTTGATCGAATCGCATCTGCTGGCTCATGATTTACCGGGCATCGTGACCGGTGAGACGACCGGGTATCAGGCAGCGGAGGACGATTGCCCTGAACCGGATGTCGCCTACTGTCCTGTACTGGATTACGCTCCCGATACGCCCTGTATTCCACCGGAGTATCCACCCGCCCTGGTCATTGAAGTCGTTTCTGACCCGCGCAACCAGCGCGAGCTGGCGCGCCTGGAAAACAAACGTGAGAAATATCTGCGGATGGGAGCGACGGTATGGGAAGCCTGGGCGTTTGAACGCATCGTGCGCGTCTATTCGCCAGGTGAGGACGAGCCAGTATCGAGCGTGACCTGCTGCGCTTCGAAGGGCTGCCAGGTTTGGAAATCCTGCTGAGCGTAGCGTTCAGAAAAATGCCGGAGAACGGCGGCTAGATGGATTTATCTGCTTAGAACAGGCCCCAATCGTCGGCGATGCCCTCTTCCATCATGCTGGGGTCCCACATTTCGAGGCCCATTTCAATGGTTGTGGGGACGCCAAGAAAGGCCTGGGCGGTACGCCGCGTCTGTTCTAATAGTTGGGGTGCATACGGGCAGAAGGGCGTGGTCATAATCATCAGAATGTGGCCGCGATCTTCGGCGATTTCGACATTGCGGATGAGTCCAAGCTCGACTACGTTCATGCCGATTTCGGGGTCCACGACCTGACGAAGTGCCGCCATCAGCCCTTCTTCTTTACTTTGAATATCGACGTCTGCCATGTTCTGTTTCTCCCGCAATTTGTATACGGCGAATAGTATACCCAATTTTGGCATGGTAACATATCCGAATCGCGGAGTCAATTATTATCATGTTTATCTTTAATATTGACAGGCCTGTGGCCCACTGTTATACTAGAACTATGATTTTGACCTCTAGGTACAGAGATAATTTAACCAGTGTTAAAACTGGTCGATATTGAGGAGGACGCACTGCATGGTTGCTGCACTGGAAATCCGTAATCTGCACGTGAGTGTGGCAGAGACGGAAGAACCCATCCTGCGGGGTGTGGATTTGACAGTTAAGCAGGGTGAGATTCACGCCCTGATGGGACCGAATGGCTCCGGCAAGAGTACGCTGGCGAATGTGCTGTTGGGGAATCCGGCGTATGCAGTTACTGCTGGGCAGGTCATTTTCAACGGCGAAGATCTGTTGGAAATGGAACCGGACGCGCGCAGCCGGGCCGGGCTGTTTCTGGCCTTCCAGTACCCGGTGTCGATACCGGGCGTGACCGTAGCGAACTTCCTGCGCCAGGCGCTGAATTCGCGTTTGAAGGCGGAAGACCCGGATAGCAAAGGCATTGCAGTACCGGCCTTCGTCAAGATGCTGCGAGCCAAGATGGATGCGCTGGACATGGATCACAGCTTCGCCGGGCGCTACCTGAACGAAGGTTTCAGCGGCGGTGAGAAGAAGCGTGCCGAGATTTTGCAGATGGCGACTCTGGAACCTAAGATCGCTATTCTAGACGAAACCGATTCTGGCCTGGATATCGACGCGCTGCGGGTCGTCTCTGAGGGAGTGAACAGCCTCAAGGGGCCGGACCTGGGCGTGCTGGTGATTACCCATTACCAGCGGATCCTGAACTACGTCAAACCGGATTTCGTGCATGTAATGTTTGAAGGCCGCGTGGTGGAATCGGGCGGGCCGGATCTGGCTTTGAAGCTGGAAGCCAACGGTTACGAGTGGATTCGTGAGCGGTACAGCGCAGTCGAGTAATTGAGGAGAACGGGTATGAGTGACATAGACGTAGTCAAGAGCGAAAAGGAACTCACCAAACACGAGGCGGCGCTGCGGGATGTGCGTGGTGACTACGACAGTACCTACGGCTTCTTCGATGACGACGTGAAGTACAGCTACGTCAGCGAGCGGGGTATCGACGCTGAGACGGTGCGCGGGATCAGCCTGATGAAACACGAGCCGGACTGGATGACCGAAATCCGGCTGAAAGCTTACGAGCATTTCATGCAGCGCCCGATGCCCAATTGGGGCGGTACCGAACTGCTGAACCAGATTGACTTCGACAACATCTACTATTATGTGCGCGCGACCGACCAGGCCGAGCGCGATTGGGACGATGTGCCGCCGGAGATTAAGGATACCTTCGACAAGCTGGGAATCCCGGAGGCGGAGCAGAAGTTTTTGCAGGGCGTCAGCGCGCAGTACGACTCGGAGTCGGTGTATCACAATATCCAGAAAGACCTGGAAAGCAAGGGGGTCATCTTCCTGGATATGGATACCGCCCTGCGTGAGCATCCTGATCTGGTCAAGGAATACTTCGGCACGGTGATCCCGCTGAACGATAACAAGTTCGCCGCGCTGAACACGGCGGTCTGGTCGGGCGGGTCCTTCATTTACGTGCCGCCGGGTGTGCATGTGGACATGCCGCTTCAGGCCTATTTCCGTATCAATACCAAGAATATGGGGCAGTTCGAGCGGACGCTGATTATCGTCGATGAAGGTGCCTACGTCCATTACGTCGAGGGTTGTACTGCGCCGACTTACAGCTCGGACAGCCTGCACAGCGCGGTGGTCGAGATCATCATCAAGGAAGGCGGGCGCTGCCGCTACACGACCATTCAGAACTGGTCGAACAACGTCTACAATCTGGTGACGAAGCGCGCTCAGGCTTTCAAGAACGCGACGATGGAATGGGTGGATGCTAACCTGGGCAGCAAGCTGACGATGAAATACCCGGCAGTGCTGCTGATGGAACCCGGCGCGCACGGCGAGGTGCTTTCGATTGCCTTCGCGGGTAAGGGCCAGCAGTTGGATGCTGGGGCGAAAATTACGCATCTCGCGCCCCACACGACCAGCCGGATCATCAGCAAGTCGATCAGCAAGGACGGCGGGCGCGCCAGTTATCGCGGCCTGCTGAAAGTGGTCGAGGGCGCGGACTACATCAAGAGCAACGTGGTCTGCGATGCACTGCTGCTGGACGATCAGAGCCGGTCGGATACTTACCCATACATGGAGATTGACGCCAAGCACGTCACAATGGGGCACGAAGCCTCGGTCTCGAAGGTGGGTGAGGATCAGCTTTTCTACGCGATGAGCCGAGGCCTGAGCGAGGACGAGGCTAACGCGATGATCGTCAACGGCTTTATCGAGCCGCTGGTGAAAGAGCTGCCGATGGAGTATGCCCTGGAATTGAACCGGCTGGTGCAGATCCAGCTTGAAGGCTCGATTGGGTAATGCTAGCTGTGGTAGGGGAGCACCGAGTGTGCTCCCGGGCGGACGCATAGGTCCGCCCCTATGTCACAATACAGACTGAAGCATCAACTGTGTCTCAGCGCCGACCGGGCGTTGCTCAGGCATGGTTTTGACAAGGAGAGTACACGTGGTCGTAGTGAGACGGCGCTCTAGTGCGCCGGTCGCGCCGGGATATACACAGGCAGATGTCGAGGCCTTGAGCGCGGCTAACCATGAGGCTGAGTGGCTGCGGGAAGCGCGGCTGGTGGCCTGGGATGTTTATCAAGACCTGCCGATGCCGACGCTGCAAGACGAAGAATGGCGGCGGACGGATTATCGCAGTATCCGCTGGGACGAGGCAGACCAGATCATCCGTCCGAACGGGTCACGCCTCGACGCAGTCCCGGCGGAGAATCTGGAACCGCTGGTTGGCGTGGGTGATGGCGGGCGCATGGTCTTTGTCGATGGCAAGCTGGTGAAGTACGAGGTCAACGACGAGCTGGCTGCCCAGGGCGTAATTTTCCAGGATATGGTGAGCGCGGCGAGCGATCACGAGGACCTGGTGCGCGCCAATCTGATGACCAAAGCGGTCAAACTGAACGACGGCAAGTTCGCGGCGCTGCATGGTGCGCTGTGGACACATGGCGTTTTTCTGTACGTGCCGCGCGGTGTGGCAGTAGACCTGCCTTTTCATGTGGTGATGTACAATTCGCAGCCGGGTGCGAGCCTGGGGCATGTGCTGGTCGTGCTGGATGAAGCCAGCCAGGCGACGGTGCAGGTTGAGTATGCTTCGGCGCAGGCCGAGACCCATTCAGCTTACATCGGCGCGACTGAACTGCTGGTGGGCGATTCAGCTAATCTGACCTATGTGGCGCTGCAAGACTGGAACCGTGAAACCTACGAGTTCAGCCACCAGCGCGCGCGCATCGGCGCACAGGCGAACCTGGACTGGATCGTCGGCGTGATGGGCAGCCGCCTGACGAAAGCCTATCTGGAACTCGATATTGATGGGATGGGCGGTAACGGGCGCATGTCGGGCTTCTTCTTCGCCGACAAGAACCAGATGTTTGACCTGGATACACAGCAAAATCACAATGCGCCGATCTCGACCTCGGACCTGCTGTATAAAGGCGCGGCGAAGGATCGTTCGCGGACGCTGTGGCAGGGCATGATTAAATCGCAGCCGCAAATGCAGAAGATCGATGGCTTCCAGGCCTGCCGCAATCTGGTGCTGAGCGACGATGCCCGTATGGATGCGATTCCCGGTCTGGAAATCGAGGCGGACGACGTGGCCTGCTCCCACGCGGCGACCTTTGGCTACCTGGACGATGCGCCGATTTTCTACCTGATGAGCCGGGGTATCCCGCGTCCGCAGGCGGAGTTGATGGTCATCGAAGGTTTCTTCGACGAACTGCTGGACCGCGTGCCCTTCGAAGGCGTGCGCGAGCGTTTGCGGGCGGCGGTGGAAGCTAAGATAGTGGGTTAGGTTTGGACGCGGCACGCCGTGTCTCTACAAGACCAATGGAATGTTGAGTGACAATCCGGGGCGTGTCCGTACTGGCGCGCCTCATTTCGTATGAGATGACGATGAACCCTGTGAAGCTTGATCTGCTGCGACCTGTCTATCACTTTACGCCGCCTGGACAGTGGATGAATGATCCGAACGGGCTGGTATACTTTGAGGGCGAGTATCATCTGTTCTACCAGTATGACCCATACAGTCTGCTGCACGGGCCGATGTACTGGGGCCATGCAGTCAGCAGGGACCTGATCCACTGGGAGCATCTACCTATCGCATTGTCTCCTGATGCCATTGGCGACATCTGGTCGGGCAGTGTGGTGGTAGACCGCACCAACAGCAGTGGTTTGGTGCCCGGTGGGGGCCTGGTCGCGGTCTTTTCGTACAACGATCAGAGCCAGGGTATCGCCTACAGCCGGGATCAGGGCCGCAGTTGGACGATGTATGCGGGCAATCCGGTGATTCCGACTCCTGGCACGGATTTCCGCGATCCGAAAGTCTTCTGGCACGAGGAAACCCGTCAGTGGATCATGGTGATCGTCAAAGGCGAAGTGGCGCAGATTTACCAGTCGGCGGACCTGATTCACTGGAGGCTGGCGAGCACGTTCGGCGAGGGGCAGGGCGCGCACGGTGCGGTGTGGGAAATGCCTGATTTGTTCCCGCTCACAATTGACGGCGAAACAAAATGGGTGCTGCTCATCAGCATTGCTCCGAATCGCCCGGAGGGGAGCGCGGCACAATATTTCGTGGGCCGCTTTGACGGCACGACCTTTGTGAACGAGAATCCGCCGGAGACCGTTCTGCTGCTGGACTATGGGCCGGATAATTATGCCGGGACGACCTGGAATGACGCGCCGGATGGCCGCCGGGTGTACATCGGCTGGATGAATAACTGGCAGTATGCGATACAAACTCCGGCGACCGAATGGCGCGGGATGATGACGACGCCGCGAGAATTCAGCCTGCGGCGGACAGCGCAGGGGGACCGGTTGGTGCAGCGGCCCGTCGCAGAGTTAGACTCGCTGCGCGGTGTTGTGCAGCAGTGGTCCAATCTACGCATTGCGTCAGAATGCAGAGCGCTGGACGGCGTGCGCGGACAGGCGCTGGACATCCTGGCTGAGTTTGAGTTAGGAACCGCCGTTGAGTTCGGGGTCAAGATGCTGCCAGGCGGAGACTATGAAACGGCCATTGTCTACAATGTGCTGAGCCAGCAGCTTGTTCTGAATCGTGAGCGATCCGGCCTAGTGGATTTCCACGAGGCTTTCGGGGGCTGTTACAAGGTGGCGCTGGCTCCGGTCGGGAATCGTATTTCGATGCGGATTCTGCTGGACTATAATTCGGTGGAAGTCTTTGGCAGCGCGGGCGAAGTCTCCCTATCGGCCCTGGTGTTTCCGCTGCCGGGCAGCGCGGGCCTGGACGTATTTGCAGTTGATGGCGATGTGACTCTGGTGTCGCTGGCGGTGTATCCGTTGGACGGCCATGAGCAAGATTAGCAGCAGAAAGGGTCAGCATGACCGATCAAACCTTAGCCTATGACGTTGAGGCGGTGCGGGCGGAGTTTCCGATATTGCAGCAGATGCACCACGACGACGTGCCGCTGGTTTACCTGGACAACGCGGCGTCCAGCCAGAAGCCAGCGCAGGTGATCGACGCGCTGGACGATTATTACCGCCGCTATAATGCCAACGTGCATCGCGGCGTGCATAAGCTGAGCGAAGAAGCCACCGAAGCCTACGAGATGGCGCGGATCAAGATCCAGAAGTTCATCAATGCGGGCAGCAAACGCGAGATCATCTACACCAGTGGGACGACCGATTCGATTAATCTGGTGGCGCAGTCCTGGGGGCGGCGTAATCTGGGTCCGGGCGACGTGGTGGTCTCGACCGTGATGGAGCATCATTCGAACATCGTGCCCTGGCAGCTTCTGGCCGAGGAAAAGGGCTTCACGCTCAAGTTTGTGCCTCTGCTCGACGATGGTACGTTGGACATGGCGGCCTATGCTGCGCTGCTGCGCGATGAACCAGTCAAGCTGGTAGCGGTGGTCCATGCATCGAACGTGCTGGGGACTTTTAACCCGGTCAAGGAGATGGCGCGCATGGCGCACGAGGCCGGGGCGCTGATTATCGTGGACGCGGCGCAGAGCGTGCCGCACATGCCAGTCGATGTGCAGGACCTGGATGCCGACTTTTTCGCCTTCAGCGGCCACAAGATGGTCGGGCCGACCGGGATTGGTATTCTGTATGGCAAGCGCTACCTGCTGGAAGCCATGCCTCCCTGGCGCGGCGGCGGCGATATGATCGCTACCGTGCGGCTGGAAGGCAGCACCTGGAACGATCTCCCGTACAAATTCGAGGCCGGGACGCCGATCATCGCCGGGGCGATTGGCCTGGGCTACGCGGTCGATTACCTGAGTGCGCTGGGCATGGACAAGATTATCGCGCATGAACATGACCTGACCGAGTATGCGCTGGAACGCCTGGCTGAGGTGCCGGGTGTGACGCTGATGGGGCCGGACGATGCCTCCAAGAAAGGCGGTGTGGCGGCCTTCACAGTGGATGGAATCCATGCGCATGACGTGGCGCAGATCCTCGATTCGAACGGGATTGCCGTGCGCGCGGGGCATCACTGCGCCATGCCGCTGCACGAGATTTGCGGCATTACGGCCTCGGCACGGGCCAGTTTTTACCTGTACAATACGCGCTATGAGGTGGACGCGCTGATCGAGGGCGTCTACAAGGCGAAGAAGACCTTTGCCGTGTAGGGCTGTGAGGAGTAAATATTATGGACGATATGTATCGTGAGATAATCCTGGATCATGCCAAACACCCCCGACATAAGGGTGTGCTGGATCCTGCCGACGTGGATTACGAGGACGTCAACCCGCTGTGCGGCGACCGGCTGCACCTGACGCTGCGGGTGGATGAGAACAATCGCATCGCCGACCTGGCCTGGGAAGGCGAAGGCTGCGCCATCAGCCAGGCGACCGCGTCCATGCTGGGCGAGGAGATCATCGGCAAGACGCTGGACGAGGTCAAGCAGCTTTCCAAAGAGGACATTTTCGAGCTGGTGGGCATTCCGCTGACGATGAACCGCGTCAAGTGTGCGCTGCTCTCGCTCAAGGTGCTGCATAAAGGCGTGTACGGTGTGGAACACTGGGAACACGTCGAAGACGAGGACTAGATGACGGCTCAGTATTACACTGTCCTCAAGACGGATGAACTGCCCCCCGGCGAACGGCTGGTCTTTGAGATCGGCCATCTCGTCATCGCCCTGTTTAACGTGGACGGCACCTACTACGCCATCGCCGACGTGTGCACCCATGACGACGGTCCGCTGGCCGATGGTGAGGTGATCGGCTGCGAGATCGAATGCCCCCGGCATGGCGCGCGCTTTGACCTGCGCGATGGCTCGGTGACACAGCCCCCGGCGATACTGCCTGTGCCGACCTATCCGGTGCGTGTCCTGGGGGATAACGTACAGGTCGAGGTCGATCTGGATTAGGACGCTTCCCCATGCTGGATTCCTGGTACAAACAAGGTCCGCTGGTGTTTGCCCATCGGGGCGCAAGTGCCTACGCGCCGATGAACACAATCCCAGCTTATGAACTGGCCGTGCAGCAGGGCGCTGACGGCATCGAACTGGATGTGCAGCGTTCGAAAGACGGTCATGCCGTCATCATGCACGACTTCACGGTCGATCACACGACTGACGGCAGCGGGCTGGTGACCGAAAAGACGCTGGCCGAACTGAAGACGCTGGATGCGGGCGGCTGGTATGGCGAGGCATTTCGCGGCCTGCGGATTCCCACACTGGACGAGGTCTTCGAAGCGGTGGGGCAAAAGCTCTACATCAACGTCGAGATCAAGTCGGAATCAGCAGAAACCGACGGAGTCGAGCAGCTTGTCGCGGATGTAATTGCCCGGCATGAGATGCAGGATCGCGTGTTGATTTCCTCGTTTAATCCGCTGGCGCTCAGCCGTTTTCGGGAAGCACTGCCGGAAGTACCCATCGCCTTTCTCCATTCGCCTAACATGCCGGTCGATACCGAAGCTCTAGTGCAGCAGCTTGGGCTGGTTTACGAAGCGCGTCACCCGCACTATTCGCAGGTGACGGCGGACAGCGTCGCCGCATGGCACGAGGCTGGGCACAGGGTCCATGTCTGGACGGTGAACGACGTGGCACTGGCGCTTCGGCTGCGCGATCTGGACGTGGACGGCATCTTTACGGACCACCCCGACGTGATGCTTCAGGCGCTGCGGGGCGGCTGAGTGACGGCCCTGTGGTGGCGGCTGGTCAAGTTCGGCTTCCGCCTGCTCTACAACGAATTCGCCTTCACCTACGATTGGGTCAGCATCGTCGTTTCACTGGGGGCCTGGCGCTGCTGGCAGCGCACCGCGCTCAAGCATCTGCGTGTGCCTACTGAGGCGACGATCCTCGAAGTGGCGCATGGCACCGGCAATCTCCAGCTTGATTTGAACGGCCTGGGCTACCGCACGATGGGTTACGATCTCTCGGCCCAGATGGGACGCATCACAGGCGGAAAACTGCGGCGAGCGGGTCTACCGGTCCGGCTGGCGCGGGGCCGAGCAGAATCGCTGCCCTATGCGAGCGAGAGCTTCGCGGCGGTCATCAGCACTTTTCCGACCAACTTTATCGTTGCACCGGAGACGCTGCGCGAGATTTATCGCGTGCTTCAGCCAGACGGCCAGCTTCTGATTGTGCCCAATGGCGTCCTCTGCGGGGAGGGATTGGCCGAAGCCAGCCTGGAGTGGCTGTACCGGATCACCGGCCAGCGTGAGGGCGGTCCGCAGGACCTGAGCGGGTTCTTCGCGGATTACGGCTTCGAGGTCGAGCTGCGGGTCGAACGCTGCCCGCGCAGCGCGGCAACTGTAATCGTCGGGCGCAAAAGTCGTTCTGGAAATTCGGCTTTTGCATGATATAATGCCCGCACACATATGGTGGGTGTAGCTCAATGGCAGAGCATCGGATTGTGGTTCCGAGTGTTGTGGGTTCGAGCCCCATCACCCACCCAAAGACCTTAGCCCGCGAGGGCTTTTTTATTTCCGGTGGCGCAGCTTGACCATGCTCTGGCGCGCTTGCAGCCGGTAGCCAACAATCGCGGGAGCAGCAACTGCGGCAATCGGCGTGGAAGGGCTGCTGGTCGGCGCGGCAGCCGGCTCGATCAAGATGTCGGGCGGGCTGGCGTCTTCCTCCTCCGCCTCCTGCTCCGCTGCGGGGGCTTCTGCTTCCGGCAATTCCACCGGGACGAGACGCTCGCTCTCGCTGGGGCGGGGGATGTCGAAGACTTCCCAGATGCTGATGTCCCTGGTGTCGAGTTCAGTGGTATCAATCTTGGGGCCGAAACGATCCAGGCCGATGATGAGCGGCTCGGTGTCGGTGGGCCGGGCGCTCGGTTCGGTATCGCTGCTCTCCCGCGGTGGTTCAGATACGACAGGTTCGGTTGATGCCGCAGGCGGCGTTTCGGCTGCTGGTGTCGTCGCCGCAGGCGGTGCTTCGGCAGGCGGAGCGGGGGGCGGCGGTGCGTCGGCTGGCGGACGAGGCTCTGCGTCTTCCGGCGGACGGAAGCGTGCGTACGAATCCTCGCTGGTGCTCAGTGGCTCAGCAATGGAGGGCGCAGCGTCGGCGGACGGTTCCGGCGGTTCTTCCTCGACCGGTTCCGGGGGGGCCGATTCAGGCGCGGGAGCGTCCGCCTCAGCGACAGGTTTGACGCTCTGCGTGGGGCGTGTGTCTTCGTCCTCAAGCGGCGGCTCGACGATGAGGCGCTCGGTAATCGGCTGTTCCGTGTCGGACGCATGGCGCGGGACATAGCGCGCGCGGGCCTCATAATCTGGCGCGTCACGCATCAGGGATCTGGATTCGTAATCGGAAATGCTGCCCGCAGTTTTCACCTGGGTATAGAGTGATTTCAGGCTGTCAATCAGCACCTGCTCGTAATGCCGCCGTGTGCCCAGGGCGTCGCGCAGCGCTGAGAGGGTCCCGCCCAGTTCATAATTCAGCGTCCAGATGACCACCGTACCTTCCGGTGTTTCCTGAAGCCGCATCGTGCCTTTGGATTCGCGGAAGGGTGCGCCGTCGATATAGGTGTATTCATAACCCAGGCCATCGTACCAGGCGGTGGTTTCGACGACAAAGTCGTGGCCCTGAGGGTTGGTATAACGCCAGCGTGCCCTGGGACCGGCGCGCATGGAGGTCAGAAACGAGACCGACTGGCAATCGACCTGCCAGGCCGGATTCTTGTTAATGTCACTGACAATGGCCCAGACGTGTGCAGGTCCGGTTGGGATCAAAATCCGTTGAGTTAGTATTGTCATGCGCTTAATTATAGTCGCTTTTGCTGAGCTGTTCAAAATCTAAGTTTGTGATACACTAAATCGACTTGACACGCCATCGAAGGAGCGGCTGTGCCAGCACCGGGCACGACATTTGGTTTCATCCTCGCCACGCTCTATGGCGCGGGATTCCATCTGATTGTGGGCGGTGACATCCGGCGTCTGGCTCTGTTTTTACTCTCCGCCTGGGTAGGTTTCGGCCTGGGGCACATGCTGGGAATCACCTTCGGTATCAACATCCTGAATATCGGCACGCTGCGCGTCTTTGCCGCCACTATTGGCGCGGTGGTGGCGCTGGCGGTCGCTCACGTGCTGACTTCCGACCAAAAACGGCGTATTCGATGACTGACGCGAACGAGGCGGTTTCCGAAGTAGCTGAAGCGAGTTCTGAGCAGTCCGGCTGGTCGCTGGGCAGGATCACGGCGGTCGTCGCCGGGGTTCTCGGCATTCTCATTGTGCTGACCTTCGTGATCGGGATTGTACTGGCGCTGTTTACGGACGCTGAGGTGACAGCAGCGCGCATTCAGGTGATCCGGGATATTTTCATTATCGTGCTGGCCTTTCAGGGTATTTTGATCGTGGCGGCACTGGCGGTGCTGATCTTGCAGGTGGCGCGGCTGATTAACCTGCTTCAGAACGAAGTCATGCCGATCCTCAAGAACACGCAGGATACCGTCCAAACGGCGCGCGGCACCGTCGAGTTTGTCGGCAGCAACCTGGCCGAGCCGGTCATTCGTATGAACGGTTTCGTCACCGCTCTGCTGGTGATTTTCCGCGAACTGTTTGGAATTCGCCGGGCAATCCGGCACGAAGCGGTCGAGATGCCTGAAGATGGCGATGAAGACTGAGGGCCTGGACCAGGGCAGTGTGATTGCCGGGTTGCTCATGGGCCTGGTGCTGGGGGCGGTTGTGGCGCTGTTTCGCGTCCGCCGCAGCGGCGCGGAAACGCGGCAGCAGCTTGGCGAAGGCCTGCGCGGCCAACTGGAAGAAGCAATTACGATCAGCGACCCGGTGGCCGAGAGCATCGCCGAAGGCAAGGCAGCGGCACGGCGGCGGCGCGCTGAACTCGGTTTCGATAACTAAGCTTGCTCGATCTGCCTGAGCGCGGCAGGCAGGTAATCCCCTACATCCCCGGCGATCAGGCTGCGCGTAGTCCCCATTGCCTGCGCGGCCAGTGTGCCCGCCAGTCCATGCGTAAAACCTGCCAGAACAGCCGCATCGTAGGCGGCCAGATCCTGCGCGAGCAAGCCAGCGGTCGTCCCTGCGAGGACGTCACCCGTGCCCGCTTTTGCCAGTGCATCGGTCTTAAAGGGCAGAATCGTCGTGGCCCCATCGGGCGCAGCGATGACCGTATGCGCACCCTTGAGAATCAGCACCACGTTCCAGGCCGCAGCTTTTTCGATGGCGGTCGGCAGACGGTTTGCCTGAATATCCGGGATCGACAGGCCGGAGAGCCGCGCCATCTCGCCCGGATGCGGTGTGATGATCGTGTTCGGCGGCAGAAGCTCCCACCAGTGGTCAATTTCAGACAGCAGATTCAGGCCGTCAGCATCCACCACCAGCGGCGGCAGTGATTGAGCGCTCAGGATGGCCCGAAGCGAGTCGCTGTTGTTCGCTGCGCGGCTCCAACCGGGGCCGATGAGCAGGGCGTCGTAGCCGCCGAGATTCAAGTCTGCCGGGTCGAGCGCTGTATTTTCGGGCTGAGGCATCCAGGTGAGTTCAAGCAGGTTCCCGGCCAGCGAATCGACCACCGGCGATGCTGTGCAGACGGTCACGAGTCCCGCGCCGACGCGGTAGGCCGCGCGTCCACTGAGACCGACCGCGCCGCGATAGTTGACCGAGCCGCCGACGATGAGCACTTTACCGAAAGTGCCCTTATTAGCGTCAAGCCTGCGCGAGGGCAGGAGGGCGTTTGCTTCGCCTGTGCTGGCGAGAAAGGTGGACGATTCGAGCAGTTCGGGCAGGTTGGCTGGTATGTCAATCGGGGCGACGTGGATCTGGCCGACATGGGCCGCGCCGGGAAAGGTCAGCAGGCCGGGTTTGGCGGCAATAAACGTGACCGTTTCATCGGCAGAGAGCGCGTTGTCGTCAATCGCGCCGCTGTCACAGTCGAATCCGCTGGGACAATCGACGGCGATAATATAGGGCCTGTCTGGTTCTATGATCTCTTTAACCCGTTGGAGCAGCTCGGCGGCGGGATCGCGCAGGGGTAGTTTGATGCCGATGCCGAAGAGGGCGTCGAGGATGAGATGGCAGCCGTTGGCGGTTTCGCGCAGGCGCTGGTAATCCGGGTCGTCAGCCAGGGTCAGACTGTGCGCACCGGCCTTGTGAGCCGCCTGAAGCAGGGGGTCCTCGCTGCGATCTTCCAGCAGGTAGCAGGTGACGGCTGAACGGCTTTCCTCCGCGAGAATGCGCGCCGCGACGAGACCGTCGCCGCCATTATTTCCTTTGCCCACCAGGACAAGCACGTGAGGTAATTTTTCGGGCAGGTGGCGCAGCGCACGCCGTGCCAGCGCGCGGCCTGCGTTTTGCATCATCTGAGCGTAGGATATTCCCGCAGTATCAGCGGCGGCTTCGATCCGGCGGGTCTGTGCGACGGATACAACTCTGGGCATTAAGACTCGCGGTCCACAATCAGATGGGCGAGATCGACCAGTTCCTGACGGGCGGGGGTATCGGGCAAAACATCCAGTTCGTTGATAGCTTGCTGGACTAATAGCTCCGCATAGGCGCGGGCCTCGTCAATGGCGCTGCCCTCCAGGATCTTCTGCTTGATTTTAGTCATCGGGTCGGCATTCTCGACGGCGACCGCGACCTGTTCACTGCCATTATGCTGGACGTAAGTGCTGCCGATGCCTTTGCCCTGCGCCAGGTCGAGTCCGGACGTTTTACCCAACTGTTCGGAATCAGCCAGCAGGTCCAGAATGTCATCGACAATCTGGAAGGCCAGACCGAGATCATAGCCGAATCGCGCCAGCGCTTCACAGTGTTCCGCCGGCGCATGGGACAGTTCCCCACCGAGCCGGGCAGCGGCTTTGAAGAGCGCGGCAGTCTTGCGGGCGATGATCTGATAATAGACTTCGCGGGTGAGCGTGCCGTCTTTGGCGGCAGCGGCCTGCATGGTTTCGCCTTCGACCAGGGCACTGGTGGCTTCGGCCAGCAGAATGTTCAGATCCTTGATAAGGCGCCATGAGTTCGTAGACTTTGGTGAAGAGATAGTCTCCGGTGAGCAGGGCGAAAGTACGGCCCCAGATAGCATTCACCGAGGGACGTCCCCTGCGCAAAAAGCCATGATCGTTAATGTCGTCGTGGACGACACTTGCGGTATGAACCAGTTCGACTGCGGCAGCAATAGGAACCGCATCCTCATAGTTCTGTCCGCCGGTTGCGGCGTGGGTTAGCAAGAGCAGCCGCGGGCGAATGCGCTTGCCTCCCGCAGCCACGATATGCCAGCTAGCATCACGCAAGACCGTGACATCACTGTCCACCGTTTGCGTGATTGCGTCTTCGACGGCCTCCATCGCCCTGGTTATGTCCATACCTGGGGTCCTCGCTGAGACATCATTTGTACCTTTTAGAACAAACTAAATCTATCGTACCGTAAATAAAAGTCTGGTAGTCAATTTTCCAATGCTCAAACATTCTTAAGATCAACAACCGGCAGCAAAAAGGAGAAAGTGGAGCCTTTGCCGACAGTAGAATCGACTTCAATTGCTGTATTGTGGCGCTCCAGGATCAATCGCACAATGGCGAGACCGACGCCAATACCGCCGTAGGGGCGGGCCTCGGAGGAATCCCCCTGTACAAACTCCTTGAAGATTTCCTCCAGTTTGTCCGGTGGGATGCCGATGCCGTAATCCTGCACGGCAATGCAGATCAAGTTACCCTGCCGCTGCGCAGTGACATCTACCATATCATGGCTGAACTTCAGCGCGTTGTCGATCAACTGAACCATGACAATGGCGATGCCCTGGCGGTCGCCCAACGCCGGAGGCAGATTGTCCTCAATGTCAACACGGACGCGGTCATTCTGGCCCTGCTGATCCCAACTGCGTTTGCGCTCGCGCAGCGCCGAGCCAATGCACTCCCGCAGGAGCAGGGGGGCCATTTTCATGTCGTCCAGGCTGGCCGTCAGTTGGGAGATGCCTTTCACGACAGCCTCCAGACGGGCGGTGGCGCTCATGGCATAATCGGCCAGGACACTGCCTTCTTTTTCCTCAGCGATCAGCGCGACGGCTGATTTAACCTGGAGCAGCGGGGTGCGAAGTTCATGATTCACATTACGCACGATGGCGTTCTTGAGCAGTTCGATCTCGTAGTTGGCCTTTTGCAGCCGGGCCTGTTCCTGGCTGAGTGCCTCGACCTGCTGCTGGAGCGCAGTCGCGGGCAAGTTTGTCGTCGATAGCGCGGCTAATCAGGCGCTCGAAGAAACGGTGGTGAAACTGCGGCAGGATGGCATCCGCCAGTGGTGTCGAAGCGTTCATCCGGCGGTTCTTCCACACAGTAGATCAGGGTCGGGCGCAGTTCCTCCGCATAGCGCTGGTGCAGCGTCTCAAAGAGCGTGAAGCTGTCGTCGCTGCACTCGACGGCGAGAATAGCATCCGGCATATGGTAGTCGAGTTTCTTGATTATCTCACCTGAGGTCATAGGATTCACGGCATGATCGAGCGCGTCAGAAAGGTCGCTGAGCCACCGGCTGCTGGTGCGAGGCAAGAAAGAGTATTGATGCCAAGTCTGACGACATATCGTGTTCCCATGTGGATGTATTCTTAAATCCTAACACAAATCAGTCGAATTTCTACTCCTGGCAGCGGCCCAGCGTCGCACAAATCTGATTGATGTGCAGCCGGTCGTGCTGAGCGGTGAAGTGGGCCATCTCCAGAAGGGTCGTCAGGCCAAAAATACTGTGGCGGGCTGGGCGCTTCCAGGCATCGGGCGGCAGTTGATCCAGCCAGGCAATCGTCTTGAGACGTTCGGTGCAGAAGGCTTCGGCAGCCTGCATCCCATCCACAGCGCAGCGGGGCACCTCACGCGGGCGCGGCGGAGTCGGCGGTGGGATCAGGAAGGGATTGTCTTCGGCCAGGATGCGTTCGAGACGGGGCCGCTGCACGTTCACCTCGCTGTAGAAGCAGGTGGCAGACGACTTCCAGGATCGACCATTCCTCCGGGTCCGGGTACTGGTCCCACTGCTGGTCTTTGACCTCGGACAGCAGGCCGAAGAGCGCGCCAAGGTTGCCGCGCAACTGCGGGTGAATCGCTTCCGGCTTCAATTGCGTGGGCCGGGTGCGCTGGAGCCAATCGGTAGCGGTAATCAGGTGGTAGAAATCAGCCAGCGTACCGGCGTGATCGCCCTGGGCGCTGGGAGTCAGGTGATAGGTATTGATCCCCAGGCAGGCCGCCGGTTCGATGTCACTGCTGAGACTATCGCCCAGCATCAGGGTTTCGTCCGGCTCAACGCCCACACGGGCGATGATCTCCGCGAAATAGGCGGGGTCCGGCTTGATAAAGTGGGTGTTGTCGCTGGTGGTGACAAAGGCATAGTCTGCCGGATCGCTGGACAGGCCCGCCCATTCGAGGCGCTGGTAGATGGCCTCGGCAGGGTAGAGCGGATTGGTGGCGATGACCAGGGCGCAGTCCAGCTTGCGCAGATAGCGCACCAGTTCAGCGGCCAGGGGGATCGGCTCAACGCAGCGGCGCAGGCTTGGATAAACTGTGCGGTAGAAATCGCCAAAGGCGGCCTGCACGTCCTCGGCTGACCGCTGCGCAGCCCCGGCCACAATGGCCTCAGCGACGGCGGTGTTGGTCTGGCGGACGTCACGTGGGGTGGACAGTGCGCCAATCACCCGGCGCAGTGTGGCGGCCATATCGCTATGCTGCCACTGACTTGCGAAATACTGATCGGCCAGGCTGAGGTACTGGGGGACGAACACCTCGTCAACGTTGTTGAGGAGAGTGTTATCCAGGTCGAGCAGGATGGCTTTAATCATCTTCGCTCTGTTCCAGGGCCTGGCGGAAGATCTCAAGCCCTCTGGTTTTTTCCTGGTCCAGGCAGCCCGTGTAGGCCTCGTCGAGCGGGATATGCTCGCCGCGACACCATGCCTGAACATCAAGCTGGCGGCCCAGGCCCGCGATGCGCGGCTTGATGGTAAGTTCAAGCCGAAGCTGGGGGTTGGCGTTGGCGTTCAGAATATCAGGGATGGGGCAGTGCGAGCAGTCACGTGGACGCCAGTGCATGGACTGAGGGTTCTCCTGAGCAAGGCGGCACTCCTGAATTTCGCGGCCCCGGTGGAAATCCTCGTGGTAATGGCGGCATTCTTTGCCCGCGGGTGTTCGCATTGCGCATAGTCCTCAGTTTGGCCTGCACCTACTGTAACACAAATCAGTCTGCGATAACATGAGTCCGAGATAAATACAGCGCTATTCGGTTGAGCCATTGCTTTTGAAACTGGAGGAGGATTTCAAGCGTGTGCGCAGCTTCTTCGGGGCGATGAATCCCCAGGCATCGTGAATGTGGGAGGCGAGATCGTCGCTGATGTGTTGGCGGCGAAGAAGGTCGGTTCGCCGTCGTTCGCCGACTTCTGGGCAGGGCCGTGCATATCTGGCGGACGCGCTGAATCTGTGCCTGGCCTCACGCGCCGTCTTTGTGCAGCCAATCTTGAGCCGATTCGGCCAGATTCTCCAGCGGGCCGCGTTCGATGTGGCAGTCCGGCAGGGCCTCCAGGAAGAGCGGTCCGTAGCCCTTGCTGATGATGCGCCGGTCGAAGATGGTCACGATGCCCCGGTCAGTGCTGCTGCGAATCAGGCGGCCAAAGCCCTGACGAAAGCGCAGGATGGCATCGGGGATGGCGTAATCGTTGAAGGAATTGGTATAGGTCTCAGAACGGGCGGCGAAGATGGGGTCTGAGGGCACAGCGAAGGGCAGACGCACGATGACCAGGGCGCTCAGATTCTCGCCGGGGATGTCGATGCCTTCCCAGAAGCTGCGCGTGCCCAGCAGCACGGCCTTGTCTGCTGTGACGAATCCGTCGAGCAGGGCCTGACGACTGGAGCCATCGCTCTGGTCATAGACCATGATGTCGCCCAGGGCGAGGCGCGGCGTGATGGCCTGGGCCGTCTGGCGAAGCTGGGCATAGCTGGTGAACAGCGCCAGCACCCGACCATCGAGCGCGGCGGCCAGTTCGATGATGCCGCGTTCGACAGCGTTCTGGTAGGGCTGCTTCTGGCCCGGTTCGGGAATATCGGTCGGGATGTAGAGCAGGGTCGATTCGCGGTAATTGAAGGGCGAACCGACCTCGACGGTCTCAACATTATGAGCGTTGAGACGGTCGCGGATGTAATCGAAGCTGCCGCGTGTTTGCAGCGTGGCGCTGGTCATGATGATGGTATCTTTGCTGTTCCAGAGATATTCCTCGACCTTCGGACCGACGTGCAGCGGTGCCGCATGAATCGTCACGCCGTTGGGCCGGTCGCGGGCAAGGCTGATCCAGTAAATCATGTTCTCGTCAGGCTCGTTGAGGAATCCTTCGAGCTGATTGTGCGTCTCGTCGAGATAAGCCGCCGCCGAGTTGCTGCTGTTGACCAGATCGTTATGGTCGGGCAGTTCGTAAGGTTCCAGGCGAGCCAGCGCTTCAGTGAGGTGGCGCATTGCCTCGCTGATGGCGTCAAAGAACTCGGCCAGGGCACGCCAGCGATCCTGAATCTGGGCGAAGCTGGTGCGGTCACGCATGGGCGGGACGACGCGCAGATGGGTAACGTACTCGCTGGATTGGCTGCCGTCGAGATCATCGACAAAGGCGCGGATGCTGCTGAAGAAGGAGCTGATGTGATGCTCCATGAGCTTTGTCGCATCGCTGATGGCGCTGACGTAGCGTTTGAGCTTCTTGACTTCTTTATCCGGCGCACCGTCGGCAGCGCTGCGCAGGACATCGCCCAGGATGCCGCTCTTCATACCGCCGAGATCGCTCAGGCGTCGGCGCAGGGCGGCCTCGTCCAGCGCGAAGCTGAAGCCGTTGGTGACGGCTTGCTCCAGGTGATGCCCCTCGTCTATCACCAGATGATGGTATTCGGGCAGCACGCGGTTGTCGCTGGCCGCATCGGAGAGCAGCAGCGCATGATTGACGATCACCAGATGGGCCGATTCGGCGGCTTTACGCGCTTTGTAGAAGGGGCACGAGCCGTCCATAACGGCGCGACAGCGTTCCAGCAGGCAGCCCTCGTCTTCGGCGCTCAGACGCTGCCAGGTGATGTTCTCGGCGGGTCCGCGCAGGCTGATCTCGCCCCGATCCCCGGTCGGACTTTCCAGCAGCCAGACCAGGATCTTCGCCAGGGTGCGCAGTTCCTCGACGCTGGTGGGCCGCCGCCGCCGAATCGCCGCCAGACGGCGCGGGCAGAGGTAATTGCCCCGGCCCTTGAGGACGACCGCGCGGAAATCCTGACCGAGCGCCTCGTGCAGCACCGGCAGGTCTTTGTTGATGAGCTGTTCCTGCAAATTGATGGTATTGGTCGAGATGACCACACGCTGATTGTTGGTCATGGCCCATTCGAGCGCGGGCACCAGGTAGGCAATAGATTTGCCAGTGCCGGTCCCGGCTTCAATCAGAGCGTGATGACCGGTATTGAATGCGCGGACGACCGCGCGAGCCATCTCGATCTGCTGCGGGCGCTGCTCGAAGGCCGGGATGGCGGCAGCCAGGGCACCATCATCGTCAATCAGGGCGATGACGGCGTCTTCGTCCAGGACCTGGATTTCGTCCAGCGGGCGCAGCGGTTTCTCTTCATGCGACGAGGGCGTGAAGAGAGTCATGCTGCTGCGGTCGGGCGGTGAATCGAGCGCGGGCGCGGCGGTCTCGGCCAGGGCGGCACGGAAGACCGGCTCGGCCTGCCAGCCCAGCCCTTGCGCGGCGTTGACGATCTCGTTCAGCGTGCCGTAAGGCAGCTTGAGCGCGCGCTGCCACAGGTGCCAGTAGAGCAGGGCGGTGGCGCGGGCGTCATCCAGCGCACGGTGAGCATTTTCCAGGTCAACGCCCACCTCCGCCGTCAGGCTGTTGAGGTTGTAACGCGGCGCACGCGGCAGCAGCACGGCGGCGAGGTCGTAGGTATCCAGGCGCGTGTTGGCCCGTACCGCGTCGTATTTACCGAGAAATCCGGCATCGAAGTCGATGTTATGACCGATCAAGGGCGCATCGCCGACAAAGGCTTTAATGGCCGGGATGACACGCTCAATCGGCGGCATACCTGCGACCTGCTCGGTGGTGATGCCGGTCAGGTGGCTGACAAAGCCGGGAATAGGGAAGCCGGGGTCGATGAGCTGCGAAAATTCGTCGATGATCTGACCTTCGCGGATGCGGACAGCTCCAATTTCGATGATGGAGTCGCTGCTGATGTCGAGGCCAGTTGTTTCGAGGTCAATGGCGACCAGTTCGCCACGCATAGAAATTCCGATCTTAGGCGACCTGCGCCGGTGCATGAAAACAATTAAGCGCAGTATAACATCGCTGGAACATGTGTACCAGTGCGGCCTGCCGACACAGCGCGCCGTGTCCCTACGATCTGGTCTGATGCTGGTGCGGCTGGAGCCACTGGGCGAGGAAAAGCGCGGCCAGGGCCAGGACGACCAGAATCAGGCCGGTCCAGATGGCGGCGTCGATGTCACGCTCCAGGACGTTGTAGATGAACAGCGGCATGGTCTGAGTACGGCCCTGAAGACTGCCCGCGAAGAGGATGGTCGCGCCGAATTCGCCCAATGCCCGCGCCCAACTGAGGGTCAGCCCAGCCAGCAGCGCGCGCAGGGCCAGCGGCAGGGTGATGAAGCGAAACAGCGCCCAGCCGGATGCGCCATCGACCCGCGCCGCGCTTTCAATCTCAGTAGCGACGGCTTGAAAGCCGACCTGAGCCGCGCGGACGTAAAACGGGGCCGAAACGAAAGTCTGTGCCAGGACGACCGCGCCGGTGGTAAAAGCCAGGCTGATGCCGACGCGTGTCCAGCAGGGGGCCGAGCAGACCGCGCCGTCCGAAGGTAATCAGCAGCGCCAGACCGGCGACAGCGGGCGGCAGCACAATGGGCAGTTCGACCAGGACGTTGAGCAGGCGTTTGAAGCGGAACTCATTACGGGCGAAAACGTAAGCCAGCGGCGTGCCGAACAGGACGGTCAGGCCCGCGCTGACGGTTGTGGTCAGCAGGCTAATGAGGATCGCCTGGGTCACGCCAGTGGTCGGCAGGCCCTGCCAGCCGCGCGTGCCGATCCCGCGAATGAACAGGACCAGCACCGGCAGGAACAGAAACAGGAGCGCCAGGACGCTCAGCAGGCTGAGGAGACGCTTAGCGAACGAGTTCACGCGCAATGAAGCTGCCGCGTCCGGGCTGGCCGCTGAACTCGCCGTCTTCGGCGATGATCTGGCCCCGGCTGATGGTGATAGCGGGCCAGCCGTGCGCTTCCAGACCGTCATAAGGCGTCCAATCGACGTTCTCGTGGAGCGTTTCCGTTGAGAGTGTAACCGTCTTGTCCGGGTCGAAAACCACGATGTCGGCGTCGTAGCCGATGGCGATGCTGCCCTTGCGGCGCAGGTGATGCAGCCGGGCCGGGGTGGTGCAGCAGAGGTCGATCCAGCGATTGGCGGAAATCTGCGCCGTGCGGACGCCGAAGGTGTAGATCAGCGCGAGGCGGGCCTCGATGGAGGGCACGCCACCGGGGATCTGGCTGAAGTCATCCAGGCCGCGTGCTTTGTCCGCTGACATAAAGGGGCAGTGATCGGTCGAGATCAACTGCAAGTCGTTCTGTGCCAGCGCGCGCCAGAGATGCTCCTGGTCTGCCTGGGTGCGCAGCGGCGGGGCACAGACCGGCAGAGTCCCCGCCAGCCCCGGCTCGCTGTAAAGGTCCTCGGTCAGCAGCAGATACTGCGGGCAGGTCTCGGCATAGACCGGCAGGCCACGCGCACGAGCCGCCGCGATGCGCTCCACGACCGGCTGTGCGCCGACGTGGAAGATATGGATCGGCGTGCCGACCCAGGTGGCGAAGTCGATCACCCGGCCCGCCGCTTCGGCTTCCAGCAGGGCAGGTCGGCTGCGGGAATGCCAGTAGGGTGTCGTGTGGCCGCCTGCCAGATTGCGCTCAATCAGCGCGCAGATGACCTCCCAGTTTTCGGCATGGATGACGGGAAAGCCGCCGACCGCGCGCACCGCATCCAGCGCCTGGAGCAGTTGACTGTCTTCGAGATGGTAGCCATAAGCCATGTAGAGCTTGAAGCTGGTGATTCCGGCGGAGATCAGGGCGGGCAGCGTGTCCAACTCATGGAGCGATTCAGGGCCGATGGTCATATGGAGTGCGTAGTCGATGGCCGCCTGCGGCGTTGGCTTCGTCCAGGCGCTGGACCAGCGCGTCCATCATCGTCTCGCCGGATTCAGGATGCACGAAGTCGATGACGGTCGTCGTGCCGCCCAGGGCTGCCGCGCGCGTGCCGGTGAAGAAATCGTCCGAAGAGATCAACGCCGTTGCCCAGGTCCAGCGAAAAATGCACATGGACATCGACTCCGCCGGGGATGACCAGCTTGCCGCTGGCGTCGATCTCGCGCTCGCCAGTGAGGTCCTCGCCGATCAGAGCGATGCGTTCACCGCGAATGCCCACGTCCGCCTGGTAAGTGGTTTCGGCAGTGACGATGGTGCCGTTTTTGATGACCAGATCGAGTGTCATGGCGACTCGGTTTCGTGTGCTTTAGCCGCAGGTTTGCTTAAAATTCTACCATAAGAATGGTGATGACGATCCTGTGGCAGCCGCTCAGCGTTTTTCGGCCCCGGCCCGGTTGAGGCGCTCCATCTGCTCGGCGGACAGTTCGAAATCCAGCGCGGCCAGATTCTCGGCTAACTGGGATTCGCGGCTGGCGGCGATGAGCGGGATCACGTCGCGCTGAAGCATCCAACGGATGATGACCTGATTGACGCTGGTGTTGGTTTCGCTGGCGACGCTGCGTAAGGTTTCCAGACGACGGTCGTTGTCCGGCATCTGGAATTCCCAACGGAAAGGTCGGTCATCGCGGCTGTAGCTCCCGGCCTGGAGCACACTGTAGGCCAGCAGCGTGATGCTGCGGTTAGCACAGTAATCCAGCAGGTCATCGTTGACCATCTCCTGAGGCGCAACATTGGTGCCAGGACGCAGACGCAGATAGGTGTAGTGCTGTTGGACCGCGCAGAATTGTGCCCACCCATTGGTTTCACTGATCCAGCGGGCCTCTTCCAGACGCCATGCGAGATAGTTGCTGGCCCCAATGCACCGTACCTTCCCGGCCTGAACGAGACGGTCAAAGGCTTCGAGGCTTTCTTCAAGCGGGGTCTGGCGGTCATCGACATGAGCGTAATAGAGGTCAATGGTGTCGATGCCGAGCCGCCGCAGGCTCTTGTCGCATTCGCTGACAATATCGCTGGCGCGCAGCCGCTTGGGGATGTCGCCATACTGGAAACCGACCTTCGAGGCGATGAACAGCTTGTCGCGGTTGCCGCGCTCGCGCATCCACTGGCCGAGCAGGGTCTCGCTGTCACCGCCTTGACCCCCTTCGACCCAATGGGCGTAGATATTGGCGGTATCGATGAAAGCTTCCACCTGCATCGACATACTGATCCAGAAGACGGTATGAGATGTCTTTGTCCTCGCGTGAACCAAAGTACATGGCACCGAGGCAGAGGGAACTCACCTGGATGCCAGTGCTGCCCAGTTGTTGTGTTTTCACGGGAGTACTCCTTTCGAACTGATTTGTGAAATGCTTCCCATGTTAGCGACTTGAGTGTACTCTAGGTGCGGGTTTGACAGGGGAAATGGTATGCGATGGTCAAGGAGGCAGATGATGCTGCGAGTTCATGAGTGCCTGTTTACTGGTGTTAAGTATCAGCGCCTGTGGCCTCTGGCCGATGTTCGCCGGAGTTGAGAATGAGGTCGCCATGCCAGCAGCGAATGCCGATGTGACGTATGTGCAGGCGGTCGAACAGACCGATGGAAGCTGGACCTTTGATGTGACGGTGGCGCACCCGGATACCGGCTGGGAGGATTATGCCGATGGCTGGGACGTGGTGCTGCCGGATGGCACGGTGATTCTGCCGGATCCGTCGTCGCCTTTTACGCGCCTGCTGCTGCATCCGCACGAGACCGAGCAGCCCTTCACGCGCAGCCAGAGCGGGATTGTGATTCCGGCAGATGTTACGACCGTGACCGTGCGCGCACATGATCTGGTGGACGGCTACGGCGGGGCCGAGATAGTAGTTGATCTGACGCAGGAGGCCGGGCCGGGGTACGAAGTTCAGCGCGCCAGTTGACGAGATTTGCCGAGTTGCTTGACAAGGCTCCTCTAGAGCGGTAGCATGTGTCACAATTGCATATCTTCAACAAAAACGATGATCTGGAAGAGTACGACATCAAAGCGATGTTCAGAGAGCCGCCAGGAGCTGTGAAGGCGGTACAGGCGCAGATGTCGAATGGGCCAGGGAGTTGCGAGAGCCAACGGGGATGATCCCTCAGTAGCTTGAGCCGCAAAGCGCAGCGTTATCAGAGCGCAGGGTATCGGCCTTTGAGCCTGTACCTGAAATGAGTGCTCTGCTGTACAGCAGGAACCAAGGTGGCACCACGGGAATCCCTTCTCGTCCTTGACAGGATGAAGGGATTTTTTTATTGCGTGAGTTGGCGAGAGGTCTGAAGGATGGTCTTTACGACGACGAACAGCCGGACGGTGGTGGAGCCGAGCCGGGAAACCGTGTACGAGTTATTCGGGCGGGGCGATCTGGTCCCGGTCTACCGGACCTTGCTGGCGGACCTGGAAACGCCGGTGTCGGTCTATCTCAAGCTGGCGCAGGCGGGCAAGATCTCGTTCCTGCTGGAAAGTGTGGAGGGTGGCGAGCAGGTCGGGCGCTATTCCTTCCTGGGCGTGAATCCGAAGGGCTTGATTACTATCAAGGGCGACGTGGTCACGCGCACGCTGCACGGCAAAACGACCGAGCGGACGCTGCGTCCGGGCGAGAATCCCATGCTGGCGGTCAAGCAGGAGTTCAGCCGGGTCAGGCCGGTCAAGCTGCCGGGGCTGCCGCGTTTTATCGGCGGGGCGGTGGGCTTCGTCGGCTATGACGTAGTGCGTTACTTCGAGCGCCTGCCGGAGACGGCGGAAAAGGTACTCGACGTGCCGGATGCGGCCTTCATGCTGCCGGATACGCTGGTGATCTTCGATCATGCCAAGCACGTGTTGATCCTGCTGGCGAATGCGCACAACGAAGGCGATCCTGACGAGGCCTATGACGATGCGCTGCGCAGACTCGACGAGTTGATGGCGGCGCTGCGTCAGCCGCTGCCGGAGCTGCCTCAACCGGTGGGGCCTGTGGACCGGGAGTTCCGGTCGAACGTCACGCAGGAACGTTACGAAGCCAATGTGCGCGCGGCGAAGGAATATATCGCGGCGGGCGATGCCTTTCAGATCGTGGTCTCGCAGCGCTTCGAGCGAAAGACGACGGCGGACCCCTTCTCGATCTACCGGGCGCTGCGCGCGCTGAACCCCTCACCGTATATGTTCTTCCTGCGCTTCAGCGAGGATTTCGTGTTGATGGGCGCATCGCCGGAGGTGATGGTGCGGCTGGAGGATGGCGTGGCGATGGTGCGGCCTATCGCCGGGACTCGCCCGCGCGGCAGCACCCAGGAGGAGGATGTCCGTCTGGCTGACGAACTGCTGAAGGACCAGAAGGAACGCGCCGAGCACGTCATGCTGGTGGACCTGGGCCGCAATGACCTGGGCCGGGTGTGCAATTACGGCACGGTGAAAGTGCCCGACATGATGTATATCGAGCGCTATTCGCACGTGATGCACATTGTCAGCACAGGTCGAGGGGAATCTCAAGCCGGGCATGGATGCCTTCGACCTGCTGGCGGCGACCTTCCCAGCAGGGACGCTGAGCGGCGCGCCGAAAGTGCGGGCGATGGAGATTATCGAAGAGCTGGAAGGGCACGCGGCGCGGACCCTATGGCGGCGCGGTCGGCTATTTCAGCTTCGACGGCTCGATGGACACCTGCATCACCATTCGCTCGATGCTGATGCAGGGCGATACGGTCTATTTGCAGGCCGGGGCGGGGATCGTAGCGGACAGTGACCCGACGATGGAGTATCATGAGTGCATCAACAAGGCACGCGCCGTTTCGCTGGCGATTCAACGCGCCGAAGATGGCTTGATGTAGGCGCGGTCAATACAGGAAAACAAGGACACAGAACTGCATGACGGTAAACCGGGTGATATTGATCCGCCCAGGCGAGACCGATTGGAATCGGCAGGGCCGCTGGCAGGGCTGGGTCGCCAGTCCGTTGAACGATTATGGCCGGGCGCAGGCGCTTGCATTGGCGCGCTATATCCGTAACATCGGCCTGAGCGCGCTGTATTCCAGCGACTCGCGGCGGGCGGTGGAGACGGCGCAGATTCTGGCGGCACAGCTTGACTTCGAGCCGGTGCTGGACAAGCGCTGGCGCGAGCGCAACGTCGGGGCCTGGCAGGGCATGACGATTGACGAGATCCGCTCCTGGAATGTAGAGGATTACCAGCAGTTGCAGGCGGATAACGAGAATTTCCGCGTGCCGCAGGGTGAATCGCGGGCGGATGTGCGCAAGCGTGTCCTGGCCGCCTTTGCCGACGTTTTGAAAGAGGATCGGGGCGGTACAGTGGGTATCCTCACGCATACCACCAGCACCCATACTCTGCTGGACAGCCTGGTCCCTGATTACGACATCTATGGTACGCTGCTGGGCAATACTGCGGTGACGACGATCCGCCGGGGGCAGGGAGATGCCTGGGAGATCGTCGCCGCGAACGATCTATCGCACCTTGAAGGGCTGAATAGCCGCGACCTTTGGAGAACTGGAGCAGGACAATGATTCTGGTGATTGATAATTACGACAGCTTTACCTACAACATCGTCCAGCAGTTGGGCGAATTTGGGGCCGACATTGAAGTCTATCGCAACGACCAGATCACGCTGGATCAGATTCGGACGATGCGACCGGATCAGATTCTGATTTCGCCGGGGCCGGGCACGCCGGATGATGGTGGCGTCTCGCTGGACGTGATCCGCGAGCTGGGCGCTGATGATGCCGGTGATGGGCGTGTGCCTGGGGCATCAGTGCATCGGGCAGGCTTATGGCGGGATCGTCACGCGGGCCGGGCGCTTGATGCACGGCAAGACCAGCATGATCTATCACGAGGGCGACCCGCTGTTTGACGGCGTGCCGAGCCCCTTTGAGGCGACCCGCTATCACAGCCTGATCGTGGAACCGGAGTCGCTGCCGGACTCGCTGATGGTCATCGCACTCACCGAAGAGGGCGAGATCATGGGCCTGCGGCACCGGGAGTACCCGGTCTTACGGCGTGCAGTTCCACCCGGAGAGTATTCTGACCGGCTATGGGCCGCGCATCTTGCAGAATTTCCTGAAGATGCCGAACCGGTGGCGCGGCTACGAGCGAGATCACACAAGGAGTTAGAGGCTTGATGGATATTCAAAGAGCGATTGATATTGCTAAGCCGGTTTGGGCATCTTCAGGCGGACGAGGCCGAGGCCGTGATGAACCAGATCATGCGCGGCGAGGCGACCGATGCGCAGATCGGCGCGTATCTGATGGCGCTGCGGATGAAGGGCGAGACCGCAGGACGAGATCGTCGGGCAGCGCGCGCGCCATGCGGGCCAATGCGACTCAACGTGCCGACCGGTATCGACGGCGCGGAACTGCTGGATACCTGCGGCACCGGCGGCGATCGATCCGGCACGTTCAACATCAGCACGACGGTGGCCTTCGTGGCCGCGGGCGCAGGCGCGAAGGTCGCCAAGCACGGCAACCGGGCCGCCAGCAGCAAATGCGGCAGTGCCGACGTGCTGGGCGAACTGGGCGTCAATCTGGACATGACGCCGGAGCAGGTGGGCCAGGCGGTCAATGAAGTGGGGATCGGCTTCCTGTTTGCGATCAAGCTGCACCCGGCGATGAAATATGCCATCGGCCCGCGCCGCCAGATGCAGGTGCGCACGATCTTCAATATTCTGGGTCCGCTGACCAATCCGGCAGGCGCGCGGCGGCAGTTGATGGGCGTCTTTACGTCTGACCTGACCGATATGCTGGCGCATGTGCTGGGCGAACTGGGCGCGGAATCGGCGATGGTGGTGAGCGGCTATGGCGGCCTGGATGAACTGACCACGACCGGGCCGAATCACGTCAGCCACTACGCCGATGGCAAGGTCGAGAGCTACGAGCTGGACCCGGAGGACACTGGGTTTCGAAGGGGCGAATATCTCCGATTTGCTGGGCGACGATGCGCCGACGAACGCGGCGATTCTGCGCGGTATCTTGGACGGGTCAGTCGATGGACCGAAGCGCGACGTCGTGCTGCTCAACGCAGGCGCGGCGTTGATGGCGGCGGGCAAGGCAGGCGATCTGCAGGCTGGGATCGGGCTGGCACGTGATTCAATTGCCAGCGGCGCGGCGCTGAAGAAGCTGGACGCAACTGGTCGAGTTCGGCCAGCAGTTCGTGCAGTAGGCGCGATAAGCCGTATGGCGCTTTGTAAGAACGGACACGGTGCTGGATAAGATTCTGGCGCACAAAGCTTGACGAAGTCGCGGCCAGCAAGGCGGCCGCTGCCACTGGCGGAGCTTCAGGTCGCAGGCGGCAGAGGCGATTCCAGCGCTGGATTTTGCGGGGGCGCTGCGGCGTGAGACGGTCGCCTTGATCGCGGAGGTCAAGAAGGCCTCGCCGAGCAAAGGCGTGCTGATCGAGGATTTCGACCCGGTGGCGATTGCGCGGACTTATGCCGAACAACGGCGCGTCGGCGATCTCGGTGCTGACGGACGAGCGCTTTTTCCAGGGCAGCCTGGATTATCTGCGGCAGATTCGGGCCGCGGTAAATGTTCCGCTGCTGCGCAAAGAGTTCGTCGATCGATCCCTATCAGGTCTACGAGGCGCGGGCGGCCGGTGCGGATGCGGTGCTGCTGATCGTGGCGGCGCTTTCGTATAGTCAACTTCACGAACTGCACGGGTTGATTCTCGACCTGGGGATGACACCGCTGGTGGAAGTGCATCAGGCGGCGGAAATGGAGCGGGCACTGGCGCTGGACGGCCTGCGACTGCTGGGAATCAACAACCGGGATCTGAAAACCTTCGCAGTGGACCTGGACACGACGGCACAGCTTGCGGCCTCGGTTCCGCCGGAGGTAACGTTGGTGGCCGAAAGCGGTATCAAGAGCGCGATGGATGTGTATCGGATGGGCCAGTTAGGCGCACACGCGGTGCTGGTGGGCGAATCGCTGGTAAAATCGGGCGATATGGCCGAATCGGTGCGCGAGTACAGCCACCAGCAGCGAAAGCATTAGTCCATGACCGTGTTTCAATATCACCCGGACATTCTGGCGCAGTTCCCCAACGTTGTCGGCGGGGTGATCTTGGCGCGCGGGATGCAGAATGGCCCGGCGTCGGCGGCGCTGACCAAGGCTTTTCTGGCCGAACAGCGGGCGACAATCGAGCGGATTGGCGACACGCCTCTGAGCGACCTGCCGTCAATTCAGGCCTGGCGGCGGGCCTTTTCTCAGTTCGGTGTCGCGCCGACCAAGTATCGCAGCGCGACCGAATCGCTGCTGCGGCGGCTGACCAAGAAGGGGGATATTCCCAGCATCAACGCGCTGGTGGACCTGGGCAATCTGGTCAGCATTCGCCACGTGCTGCCGGTGGCGGTCCTGGATCGTCAGACGATTCAGGGGACGCTGACCGTCCATTTTGCCGATGGGACGCAGCACTACCGCGAGTTGGGGTCGGACGAGGTGATTTATCCGCCTGTTGGCGAGGTGGTTTTCAGCGATG
Source organism: uncultured Chloroflexia bacterium (assembly GCA_963772595.1). Classification (GTDB taxonomy): domain Bacteria; phylum Chloroflexota; class Anaerolineae; order Aggregatilineales; family Phototrophicaceae; genus CAVYXZ01. Next base: position 471,036 of record CAVYXZ010000013.1, read on the forward strand.
AGACCGGCACGGTGTTCGCCCGGCGCTGGTGCTGGCGGCAGAGCGAGGACAGCGCTGCCCAGGCCGACACGACCGAGGCTATCATCACGCTGGAAGCGCAGCACGAGAGCGGGCGGCCAGTGGTCAAACAGGCGGTTGCGGATATGATCGCCCTGCTGCGCGAATACGTCGGGGGCGAATTCGAAACTGTGATTTTGAGCGAGGGCAATCCGGCGATTGGGGGTGCGCGATGACCATTGTCAAGATCTGCGGGATCACTCGTTATGCCGATGCGCTGGCTGCGGCAGATGCTGGAGCGGATATGCTGGGCCTGAATTTCTACAAGCAGAGTCCGCGCTACATTGCGCCGGATGACGCGACCGTCATTGCCGATTCACTGCGGGCGGAGTTAGGAGCTGACTGTCCGATTCTGGTGGGCGTCTTTGCCAACGAACTGGTCAGCCGCATCTCAGCCATTTCGATGCAGGTGGGCCTGAACTTCGCGCAGTTGAGCGGCGACGAATCGGACGCGATGCTGCTGGAACTGCACGGCATCGGCTTCAAATCGATTCGCCCGATGAACAAGACGATGGCGCTGGAGGATGTCGAGTATTTCCGCAAGGCTTTCCCGAACAACGAACGCGCGCCCTCGCTGATGCTGGACGCTTACCATTCCAAGCTGTACGGCGGCACGGGCGAAGCGGCCAGCGTTGAGGTGGCGCTGGCAGTCAAGGCGGAGGTGCCGCGTCTGATGCTGGCAGGCGGGCTGACGCCAGAAAATGTAGGGGAGCGAGTCGCGGCGGTTGATCCCTGGGGGGTGGACGTTGCCAGTGGGGTCGAATCCGCGCCGGGGATTAAGGATGAGGCGATGATGCAAGACTTTATCCAGGCGGTGCGCCATGACTGAATGGCTCGATATTTACGACGAGAATCGCAACCATATCGGCGTGAAAGATCGAGCTGCGGTCCATCGTGACGGCGACTGGCACTGTACCTTCCACTGCTGGATTGTGTATCAGGGCGAGCAAGACACCATGGTGGTGCAGCGGCGCAGCCCGAATGTGGACTCTTACCCGAATATGCTGGACATTACGGCGGCGGGCCATTACACCGCTGGCGAACGACTGGCCGACGGCCTGCGTGAACTGCATGAAGAACTGGGCATCGACGTAGCATTCGAAGACCTGCGCTATCTGGGAACACGGGTCGGTGTCTATGCTGACGATGGGCTGGTCGATCACGGTTTTAACGAGGTCTTCCTGCTGGATCATGACGCACCGCTGGAGTCTTACCAGTTTGACCGGCATGAGATCAGCAGCCTGCTGCGCTTTACGATTGACGATGGGCTGGCGTTGTTTTCCGGTGCAGTGGAGAGCATCCCGGCGCAGGCCGTCGGCGAGGAATCGGGCGCGGTCACGCTGACGCGCGACGATTTCATCCCCTCGGTGGACAATTACATGTACCGGATTTGCATCCTGGCAAAACGTTTCCTGAACGGCGAGAAGCATTTAGCCATTTGAGGTGAAGCGATGAACATTGATGCCCTGGTCGCTGCGGATTGGCCCCGTGTAAGGGAAATTTATCTGGAAGGCATCGCCACGAAAAATGCAACTTTTGAAACTGACGTGCCGGACTGGGAGACCTGGGATGCCAAACATCTCGAAAGCTGCCGCTTGGTGGCCCGCGCGAACGGCGAGGTGTTAGGCTGGGCGGCCTTGAGTCCGGTGTCGAGCCGCTGTGTGTATCGTGGCGTGGCCGAGGAGAGTATTTACATAGCGGAGTCTGCGCGAGGCCAGGGGATCGGTAAGCTGCTGCTGGCAGCATTGGTGGAGGCTTCCGAACAGGCCGGGCTGTGGACGCTGCAAACGGGCATCTTCCCGGAGAACAAAGTGAGCATCCACCTGCATGAAGTGTGCGGTTTCCGGGTGCTGGGCCTGCGCGAGAAGATCGGCCAGATGGACGGTGTGTGGCGCGATGTGGTCTTCATGGAGCGGCGGAGTAAGGTCGTAGGATTTTGAAGATAGAGTTCAGGTACACAAGCTGATGACTTATATTGAGACGCAAACGACAAATGTCCCCGATGAGCGCGGCTATTACGGCGAGTTCGGCGGGCGCTTCGTGCCGGAAACACTGATCCCGGCGCTGGACGAACTGACTGCGGCCTATGCTGAGGCGATGGCGGACCCGGCTTTCCAGCAGGAACTGGCGCATCTCCAGGCGACCTATACCGGGCGGCCCACGCCGATTAGCTATGCGGCCCGGCTGACCGAGAAGCTCGGCGGGGCGCAGATTTACCTCAAGCGCGAGGATCTGGCGCATTCCGGGGCGCACAAGATCAACAACGCGCTGGGGCAAGCGCTGCTGGCGAAGCGCATGGGCAAGCAGCGGATCATCGCGGAGACCGGCGCGGGTCAGCATGGTGTGGCGAGCGCGACCGCCTCGGCTCTCCTGGGCCTGGACTGCCATGTCTACATGGGTACAGTCGATATTGCCCGTCAGGAGCCGAATGTCTTCCGTATGAAGCTGCTGGGGGCCGAAGTGATCCCGGTCGAGAGTGGCAGCAAGACGCTCAAGGATGCGATTAATGAGGCGATCCGTGACTGGGTGACGAACGTGCGCGACACCTTCTATCTGCTGGGGTCGGCGCTGGGACCGCATCCTTACCCGATGATGGTGCGCGATTTTCAGAGCGTGATCGGCACCGAAGCGCACGAGCAGATTGTGGACATGGCCGGACGACTGCCGGATGTATGCATCGCCTGCGTCGGCGGCGGCAGCAACGCTATCGGCCTGTTTCACGCCTTCCGTGACGACGAGCAAGTTGATCTGATCGGCGTTGAGGCGGGCGGGCATGGAGTCGCCAGCGGTGAACACGCAGCCCGTTTCGCGGATCCGGCGATGGGGCGTCCGGGTGTGCTGCATGGCACACGCTCCTACGTGCTGCAAGACGCCGACGGCCAGATCATGAACACGCACAGCGTCTCAGCAGGGTTGGACTATGCCTCGGTGGGGCCGGAACATGCCTATTTGCGCGCCTTAGAACGCGCCTTCTACACCCTGGCGACTGACGACGAGGCGCTGGACGCCTTCCAGACGCTGAGCCAGCTGGAGGGAATTATCCCGGCGCTGGAGAGTTCACACGCGGTGGCGGAGGCGATCAAGCGTGCGCCGACCATGCCCAAGGACTCGATCATTCTGGTGAATCTGTCCGGGCGCGGCGATAAGGACCTGGACACGGTCATCAAGGCGCTCGATGGCTGACATGCGTTGTGTCGGAGCGATTCTCTACAACGCGCGTGGCGAGATCCTGCTGCAACTGCGGGATGACAAGCCTGAAATCGCCTGTCCGAATCACTGGACCACGCTGGGCGGCCAGATCGAGCCGGGGGAGTCGCCCGATGAGGCCGTGAGCCGCGAACTGCTGGAAGAGATCGAGATGGCCCCGGCTATGCGGTTGTGGCAGGTGGTGGACAACGAGGTCACGCTGCCCGGCGGACAGGTTCAAATCGAGCAGTATTTTTACAGCGGACAGATCGACTGCGAGGCTGAGGAGATCACGCTGCACGAGGGACAGGCGGTCCGATTTTACGGGCGGGATGACCTGGAGGACTTGACGATTGCCTTCGGCTTTGAGCGCTTCTTCCGCGCCTTCTTTGAGGAGGTCTTGTGACGGTCGCGCTGGCCTCACCCTGGAACCCGCGCGGCGAACTGTCGCGTTTCCAGGGGCTGTATGAGACGCTCTGCACAGAGTATGTGGCGATGGCGGTGACGCTGCCGCCGGAGACGGATGCAGAGATCGTCGGGGCGTTGAACGCGATGTCGGGTATTCAAGCGGTGCTGACGCCGGAATGGCCCGCGGGGCGCTATCTAGCGCTGAAGATGGCACTGGAGACCGGCGCGGCGCACGTGCATTACGTCGATTTCGACCGGCTGCTGCGCTGGGTCGAGACACGGCCTGAAGAATGGCGGCAGACGGTGGAGCGGGTTCGACAGTCAGAGTGTCTGGTGATTGGGCGCACTGAAGCGGCCTGGGCAACCCATCCGCGTGCGCTTTACGAGACTGAAGCGATCTCCAACCGCGTGTTTTCTGACCTGTTGGGCCTGGATCTGGACCTGAGCGCCGGGTCGAAGGGCTTCAGCCGGGCAGTGGTCGAGGTGCTGCTGGAAAATACGCAGCCCACGCGGGCGATGGGGGCTGATTCGGAATGGATCGTGATCGCGCAGCGAGCCGGGTTCAAGATTGAGATGCTGTGGGTCGATGGGCTGGATTGGGAGACGGCAGACCGGTATCAAGACACTGCGGCGGATACAGCCAGCCAGCAGCGCGCGGCTGCCGCTTACGATGAAGATGCGCAGCATTGGGCGATGCGCGTCGCGGTCGCGGCGGAGGTAGTCGCGGCAGGCTTGGACGCCATGCGCCGAGACATTATTGAGGACAGTATCTTAATGCAGTACTTAGAGGTACGGCGGCATACCATGCGAATTAAACCGGGGCAGCATCTCTCGCAAGAGGGTGTTGATCTGGCACGGCGCATCGGCAGCGAGATTGGCCCCTTCGAGATCGTGATTACCAGCCAGCTTCACCGGGCTTACGAAACGGCGATTGCGATGGGTTTCGCCGTGCATGACCAGCTTGATGCGCTGAACATGATGAGCGATCAGGTCATGGTGGATCTGGGGGCCTGGGATGTAGGCTTTGCCGCTTACGGCGCAGCCATGCAGCGCGGCGGCGCGGTGACGGAATACGGTGAGTCCCTGGCCGAACTGTGGCACATGATCGCCAGTTCGATCAGCGAGGGTGGCTCGGCGCTGCTGGTGACGCACGGCGGAATCGTCGAAGCTGGGGCGGTCGCCTGCTTGCCGGAAGGCGATCATGCAGCCTGGGGCGATTTTGTCGATTACTGTGAGGGCGTGCGCCTGAGTTTTGAGGATGACAAGTTTATTGACGTTGAAATTTTGCGGGTAGGATCATCATAAGGCTGGCATATGCTGCTCGACCGCGAAACGCTCTTGCGCTTGATTGACGAAGCGCGTCTAAAAGATCGTCGAGACCTTTTGATGGCCTTGATCCGGCCTTCCATTCGGGTGACGCTGCTGGAGCCGGTCGTGGATGACTCTCAGCTTCCTGCGGCGATTTCGAAGATCGGCGGTTTGCCGGATTTGCCTGTGGGGCACAACTGGCCTGAATGGCACGATACCGCGCTGAGCTTTGTGGCGCAGATCAACCTCGACGATGTCGCAAAATACGATGTCGAAGGCGTGCTGCCCCAACATGGCCTGCTGAGTTTTTTCTACAACGGCTGCCAGTGGGTCGAAGGCGAACCTTTCGAGCCGGGCATGTGGCGGGTCATTTACAGCCCTGACATGGCAGTGCTGCGGCGGCTGCCCGCGCCGTCCAATTTCGGCACGTATAACGGCCTGTATATACCCTGCCCGATCAACTTCCATGCCGAGGTGACGCTCCCGCCGATCTTTTCATACGAAGGCTTCAAGCAGCTGGGCTACTCCTACAGTGAAGCTCTGGACCCGGCTTTGGATGGGTTTTACACGAACGTCTATGCCTTCATGACGGAAGACTACAACGAGACAATCAGCCGTCTGCTGGGCTATCCTGAACTGGTCCAGGGCGACGTGTTTTATGAGGCTCAGGAAGCGGTGTTTGGCAAGGCCGAGCGTGATCCTTATGACGACCCGGACAGCGGAATCACGGCATGGCGGCTGTTGTTTCAACTGGATTCGGAATCGGATGCCGAGATGATGTGGGGCGACGTGGGGCGGCTGTATTATTGCATTCGCGCGGCGGATCTCGAAGCGCGCGCATTTGATAAGACCATCTGCATTATGCAGTGTAGTTGAAGGCGAACAGGGAATGACTGAACAGAGCAACATACAGCACGGACGGCAGGCGGTTGAAGCGATATTTACCCGGGCAAAAGCGGAGGGGCGGGCGGCCTTCCTGCCGTATTTTGCGGTGGGCTATCCAAATTATGAAGACTCTTTGGCCGCGATTGAAGGCATGGCAGCGGTGGGCGTGGATGCTTTTGAGGTCGGCGTGCCTTTCAGCGATCCGCTGGCGGATGGGCCGACCGTTCAAGTCGCGACTCAGGTGGCGCTGGAGAACGGCATCCGGGTGCGGCACTGCATTGAGGCGGTGCGTGAGCTGCGCGGACGAGGTGTTGAGCAGCCGATGCTGCTGATGAGCTACATCAATCCGCTGCTGGCCTATGGGCTGGAACAGTTCGTCGTCGATTCAAAGTCAGCGGGGGCGGATGGCTTCATCGTGCCGGATTTGCCGCCGGAAGAAGCGGGGGAGTTGATCCAGTTATGCGACCGGGAGGGGATGGCGTTGGTCTTCTTCCTGGCCCCGACGAGCAGCACAGCGCGGATCAAGCTGGTCGGGCAGGCCGCGCGCGGCTTCATCTACTGCGTGTCGCTGACCGGGATCACGGGCGTTCGCAACGAACTGGCTCCTGGTGTGCCCGAATTTATCGCGCGGATACGTGCCGAGACCAATCAGCCACTGGTGTTAGGCTTCGGCATCAGTACGCCAGCCCATGCGCGCATGATGCATGACCTGGTTGATGGCTTCATCGTGGGCAGCGCATTGGTGCGGGCCGGTGGCGAGAGCGTCGAAGCGGTAATTCAGCTTGCCAGCAGCCTGCGGATGGCACTCAATTAAATATTTGACAGTATCCTGAATGCCTGCTATGCTCTGCCGTATACTCAGGGACTATCGGGGTTCAAATCTGGTGAGCAGCAACGCAAACAGCTTTGCCTACTACTATTTTGAGAGCGACATAATGTAGGTCGAGCGTTGCTTGCCGGGTGAATGTAGTTCAAGAATTTAGGGAAAACCGAGGCGCAGAGCAGAACGCTCGCGCCTTTTTTGTTGTGATGAAGGAGGACGCAGGGCATGGGGATTCGAGGCGTGCGCGGGGCGATCACCGTGGACGAAGATACGGCGGAGGCCATCTGGTCGGCCACGCGGGAACTTCTGGAAACGATGATCGAAGCCAATGGAATTGACGAGGGGGATGTCGCCAGCGTGTTTTTTTCGGTGACGCCGGATCTGACGGCGGCGTATCCGGCGCGGGCGGCGCGCGAGATGGGCTGGCGGCAGACGGCTTTGATGGGAATGCAGGAGATGGCGGTGGTGGACGGCTTGCAGCGCTGCATTCGCGTCCTGATCCACTGGAACACGGGCCGGGACATTGACGAATTGCAGCATGTATTTATGCGCGAGGCGGTGCGGCTGCGCCCGGACCTTGCGGATATGAGTGGACGCGAATGAACGTGGTGAGGGAATAATGACTGCTGGGGGATTTGAGAGCCGCCAACTCACGATAGTGGGCCTGGGGCTGATGGGCGGCTCACTGGCGCTGGCGCTGCGTGGGATGGCGGAGACGATTGTCGGGGTGGATGTGGATGAGGCCACACGGGCCTATGCCGTCGAACATGGCATTGTGGATGTGGCGACGGCGGACCTGCACGACGGCGTTGCCGAGGCCGATACGGTCATTCTGGCGGCCCCGGTGCGCGTGATTCGAGAGATGCTCCAGCAGCGGCTGGGGTCTTATTTGCGGTCGAACACCTTCTTGATCGACCTGGGCAGCACGAAGTACGATATTTGCCAGGCGATGGCCGGTCTGCCGATCGGTGTCCATGCCGTCGGCGGTCATCCGATGACGGGCAAAGAATCCAGTGGAATCACGGCGAGCGATGCCGACTCTCTACCGGGGCCGTCCTTTCGTCCTGTGTGCCAACCGGCGCACCACCCCGGCAGCACGAGGTCGCGCGTTGGCGATGATCGAGGTGCTGGGCGCGGTGCCGATTGAGATGCAGCCGGAACGCCATGACCATGTGGTCGCGGCGATCAGCCATCTGCCCTACCTGCTCAGCATGGCACTGGTGGCGACGGTCGCGCGCGAAGGCAGTCAGGATGATGCCGTGTGGCAGTTGGCGGCGGGCGGTTTTCGAGATATGTCGCGCCTGGCCGGGAGCGATATTAAGATGATGCGCGACATTCTGACGACCAATACCCAGGCGGTAGCGACGCTGCTGGCGATGTTCCGGGTGCAGTTGGCGCAGCTTGAGGCGATGCTGATCTCGCGCGATGAGGAAAATCTGTCGCAGTCGCTGCTGCCAACGCGCGAGGCCCGCTTACGCTGGTTTGAACGTTATGAAAACGGGGTGGTTCATGAACAAGACGAATAGCAGCTTAATCATACGGCCCACATCCGGCCTGCGCGGTCGGGCACGGGTGCCAGGCGACAAGTCGATCTCGCACCGGGCGGTGATGTTCGGCGCGCTGGCCGAGGGCGTGACGCGAGTGCGCGGCTGGCTGGCGGCAGGCGATACGGAAGCCTCGCTGCGCTGCGTGCAGGCGCTGGGCGCAGAGGTCGAGCGGCTGAGCGCGAACGATCTGGTCATTCACGGCAAGGGGCAGCTGGAGGCTCCGGCGCGTCCACTGGATTTCGTCAACGCGGGCACCGGAATTCGCCTGATGGCCGGGATCATGGCCGGTCAGCCCTTTGCCAGCGTGCTGGATGGCAGCGAACAGCTGCGACGCCGCCCCATGCGCCGGATCATCGCGCCGCTGCGCGAGATGGGGGCCATGATCGAGGGTCAGGACGACCGCGCGCCATTGTCGATCAGCCCGGCGGCACTGCACGGCATCCGATACGTACTGCCGGTGGCGAGCGCCCAGGTCAAGAGCGCGGTGCTGCTGGCGGGTTTGTTTGCCGAAGGCGAGACGGTCGTGGTCCAGCCGGGACCGGCGCGCGACCATACCGAACGGATGCTGAGTGCGATGGGTGTGGCGGTACAGACCGAAGGCAGATGAGGTCACGCTGCGGCCCGGGAACCGCCTGCAAGCGATGGATTTCGATGTGCCGGGCGATTTCTCTTCGGCGGCTTTCCTGATCGTGGCAGGCTGCATCGTGCCGGAGAGCGATCTGACACTGGAGGGCGTGGACCTCAACTGGACGCGCACCGGTTTGCTGGATGCGCTGCTGGCGATGGGCGCGGACATTACGGTGACGGAAACGGGCAGGAAGCGGGTGAGCCGGTGGGCGAGATTCTGCGTCCGCTACAGCCAACTGAAAGGCACGGAGATCGGCGGCGGGGATCTGGTGGTGCGCATGATCGACGAGTTCCCGGCACTGATGGTCGCGGCGCTCTACGCTGAAGGCCGGACGGTCGTGCGCGATGCGCAGGAGCTGCGGGTCAAGGAGACCGACCGCATCGCCGTGATGACAGCGGAACTGCGCAAGCTGGGGGCCGTGATTGAGGAGACCGCAGACGGCTTCATCATCGACGGGCCGCAGCAGCTTGACGGCGCGGCTGTGGAAGGCCATGACGATCACCGCGTGGCGATGAGTCTGGCGGTGGCGGGCCTGAACGCCAGTGAGCAGACTGTCGTGCATGACGCGAAGTGCATCGGCGACTCTTTCCCTGGCTTTGCGGCGCTGCTGGCCCAGCTTGGCGGGGCAGCTCCTTGAGGAAGCGGCTCCGGTTTGAGCAGAGGATCGCGCAGTATAAGGTTGGGGTCATCGGCTGGCCGATTGAACACAGTGTCAGCCCGGCGATGCACAACGCCGCCTTTATGGCGCTGGGACTCAGCGACTGGTATTATGACCGGATCGCCATCCCACCGGATATTGTCGGCCACAGCTTGCGGACGCTGCGCGGGGAAGGCGGCTACCTGGGCCTGAACGTGACTGTTCCGCACAAGCAGGCGGTGATGCGCTACGTCATCCCGGATGACCGGGCGCGGGCGCTGGGCGCGGCCAACACCATCGACTTCCGCGATAACAGCGCGACCAATACCGATGTCGAGGGCCTGATCGAGGATTTGCGGGCGCATGAGGTGCCTCTGGCAGGCGAGACGGTGATTGTGCTGGGGGCGGGCGGCGCGGCGCGGGCGGCGGTCTACGGGCTGGTGCAGGCGGGCGCGACGGTGCGCGTGGTCAACCGGACGCGGCAGCGGGCGCAGACCATGCTGGCGGATCTCACGCTGGCGGCGGGCATTCAGGGTGTGGACGTGCTTTCAGCCGAGGAAGCGGCGGAAACAGGTGCATCGCTGTTGGTCAACTGCACGCCGGTCGGGATGTGGCCGCATGAGGATGCCTGTCCCTGGCCGGAAGACGTGCCGCTGCCTGCGGGAATCACAATATACGATATGATATACCGACCACGACGGACGCAGTTGATGGCGCTTGCCGAAGCGGCAGGCGGACGGGCGATCAACGGCCTGGGGATGCTGGTGCGGCAGGGGGCGGCCTCGTTCCGCATCTGGACCGGGGTCGATGCGCCTTTAGACGTGATGTTCGAAGCGGTTGAGAAGGCGCTCGAAAGCTAATTGCAGAGTTGGGCAGAATGATGAGGTCCACGACCCAGGGGGAAGAGCTGATATGAAAGTGACAAGTCGATGATACGTTTCCTGACGGCGGGTGAAAGTCACGGGCCGAAGCTGACCGCCATGCTGGATGGCATCCCGGCGGGGCTGCCGCTGTCGCCTGAAGATATGGATGGCGACCTGGCGCGGCGGCAGAAGGGTTACGGCTCTGGTGGGCGCATGAGCATCGAGAAGGATCACGTCGAGATCTCTGCCGGGGTGATGAACGGCAAGACCACCGGCGGGCCGATTGCGCTGACGGTCTATAACCGCGATTGGGCCAACTGGAAAGAGAAAGACATCACGCCGCTGACCACGCCGCGTCCGGGTCATGCCGACCTGACCGGGGCGGTCAAATATGGCTATGGCGATCTGCGGCTCTCGCTGGAACGGGCCAGTGCCCGTGAAACGACGATGCGGGTGGCGGTGGGCGGCATCTGTAAGCGCTTTCTGGCCGAATTCGGCATTGTGGTCGGCGGCTACGTGGTGCAGATCGGCTCGGTGAAGGCTGATTTACCGGAGTCGATGGCTTACACGGCGCGTTTTCTGTACTCCGAAGACAATGATGTGCGCTGCCCGGATGCGGCCACGGCGGAAGCGATGCACCAGGAAATCCGCCAGGCGATCATCGACAAGGATACGCTGGGCGGCGTGATGGAGATCATCGCGCTGGGTGTTCCGCCCGGCTTAGGGTCCTATGTGCAGCATGATACGCGGCTGGACATGCAGATCATCGCCGCGATGGTCAGCATTCAGGCCATGAAAGGCGCGGAGATCGGCCCGGCCTTCGAGAATGCGGGCAAGCGCGGGACTCAGGTGCAGGACGAGATCATCCTGGCCGAGGATGGCCGCAGCCTGACGCGGCGGACCAACCGGGCGGGGGGCATCGAAGGCGGTATCTCGACCGGCGAGCCGATTATCGCGCGGGTGGCGATGAAGCCTATCTCGACGATTGTCGGCGGCCTGGAGTCGGTGGACCTGGCGAGCGGCGAAAGCGCGCCGACGACCTACGAACGCAGTGATTACTGTGCGCTGCCGCGCGCGGTGCCGGTGGGTGAGGCCATGATGGCGATTGTGCTGGCGAATGCGCTGGCGGAAAAGCTGGGCGGCGACAGCATCGCCGAGATGAAGCCGCGCTTCGAGACACTGCGGCGCGCCAGCCTGGATGATCTGCCGATGGACAACCTGGAGTGGCGTTTTGGCTACAATGCCTGATCGCAACCTCGTCGTCACCGGCTTTATGGGCACTGGCAAGACGACGGTGGGGCGGACAGTTGCCGCATATCTGGGGCGGCCTTTTGTCGATACCGATGCGGCAATTGTCGAGCGGACCGGCAAGACGATCCCGGAGATTTTTGAGACGCAGCGGCGAAGCCACCTTCCGCCATTATGAACGCCTTATCTGCCGCTTTTACGCCGCGCAGCACGGGTTGGTCATCGCTACCGGCGGCGGGATGCTGGTGGATGAATCCAACCGGCAGGTGATGATCGCCTCCGGCTTTGTGGTCTGCCTGCGGGCTTCGAAGGCGGCGATTCAAGCGCGCCTGGGGGAAGCGACCGGGCGTCCATTGTTTTCGAACGACTGGGAAGCGCTGTACGATGCGCGTGCGGCGGCCTATGACATGATCCCCTATCAGGTCGATACCAGCGAACTGACGACTGATGCAGTGGTACAGGAAGTGATCCGGCTGTGGGAAACGACATCCGTGTAAATGCGCCCGGTGGCGCGTATCCGATTGTGATCGAGTCCGGGATTCTGAAGCAGACGGACCGGCTGATTGAGTCCTATGGCCTGGGCGGGCGTGTGGCAATCGGGACCAACGTGGACCTCGCGCCGCTGCATGGTGAGTCCCTTGCCGAAACGCTGCCGGATGCGGTTGTGGTGAGCATCCCGGAAGGTGAGCAGCACAAGACATTGGCGACCGTGCAGCAGCTTTACGGCGATTTTGTGCGCGCAGGCCTGGACCGTAAAAGCACGGTGGTGGCGCTGGGCGGCGGGGTGGTGGGCGATACGGTCGGCTTCGCGGCGGCGAGCTATATGCGCGGCCTGCGGCTGGTGCAGGTGCCGACGAGCCTGCTGGCGATGGTCGATTCGAGCGTAGGCGGCAAGGTCGGCGTCGATCTGCCGGAAGGCAAAAATCTGGTGGGGGCCTTCAAGCAGCCGGACGCGGTGTTGATCGACCCGGAGGTGCTGAAGACGCTGCCGGAGTTGGAATGGCGGCACGGGATGGCCGAGATCCTCAAGCATGGTCTGCTGGCGGACCCGGCGCTGCTGGACCGCGATTTACATGACCCGGCGCGGGCCGAAGAACTGGTCCGGCGGGCGGTGCAGGTCAAGGTGGATGTGGTCGAGGCAGACCCCTATGAGCAGGGCGTGCGGGCACATCTCAATCTCGGTCACACTTTCGCCCATGCCATCGAGCAGGTGACGCAGTACCGCTGGGCGCATGGCGATGCCGTCGGTATCGGACTGGTCGCGGCGGGCTATCTGTCGTATGCGCTGGGCCTCTGCGATTCGAGCCTGCCGGAGACGATTGAGGACGTGGTCGCGGCGGCGGGACTGCCCCGGCGGCTGGAGGGCCTGGAGCCAGAAGCGCTCTACGCGGCCATGCAGACCGACAAAAAGTGGCAGGGTGGACATTCGCGTTTTATTCTGCTGCGCGGGGTCTGCACGCCGGAAATCGTCGCAGGATGTACCGCGCGATATGGTGCTGGAGGTGCTGGCGCGCCTGGCCTAGTGGCACAGAACGGCGGTTTTAGGGACAATGTGAGATGTTGACTGAGAGCGCGAGCGGACAGATGGCGACCAGTATCCTGTTACTTCATGGCCCAAATTTGAACCTGCTGGGCACCCGACAGCCGGAAATTTACGGTTCAGTCACGCTGGACCAGATCAATGCGCTGGCGCAGCGTTATGCCCGGACCTACGACGTTGATCTGCGTTCGGAGCAGTCGAACCACGAAGGTGCGCTGGTCGATATACTGCATGTGGCGCGCAACTGGGCCGATGGTGTGGTCTTCAACCCTGGCGCGTATACGCATACCTCGGTCGCGCTGCGCGATGCAATTACGGCGACTGCGCTGCCGGTGGTCGAGGTACACCTCTCAAACATCCATGCGCGCGAGGAATTCCGGCATCATTCGCTGTTGGCTCCGGTTTGTGTCGGGCAGATTGCTGGCTTCGGCTGGCGCGGCTATATTCTGGGAATTGACGCGCTGTTGGGGCACCTGGGGGTCAAGACGGAGCCTGCACTCTAGTTGTGTGGGTTGACTAAGGAAGGTGGGGAGGCTTTTAGGTGGCTTCGCCAATCACAGGCTGCCACGAGCAGCTTATACTTGAAGGGCGATTTATAGTCTGGATGCGTTTATGACGACAAAAGACGAGATTATCGCCGCGTTGGATGAGCAGGCGATACGATTTCTCAACCTGTGGTTTGTTGATATTATGGGCGGTGTCAAAAGCATTGTCGCGCCCAGCAGCCGGGTCGAGGAGATCCTGGAGCGTGGGATGCTCTTCGACGGCTCGTCGATTGAAGGCAGTTCGCGGGCAGTCGAGAGCGATATGCTGCTGCTGCCGGATCTGAACACCTTTGCCGTGCTGCCCTGGGATGGCCCGGAGGAACGGGCGGCCCGCTTTATCTGCACGGTGCATACGCCGCAAGGCGAGCCGTTTATGGGAGATCCACGTACCGTGCTGAAGGAGGCTCTGGCACGGGCGGCGGCGAAGGGCTTCAGCTTCAAGACGGGGATGGAACTGGAGTTTTTCCTGTTCCAGCACAGCGCCAGCAGCGAGCCGGAAACCCAATGGCCGCACGACGAGGTCAGCTATTTTGATCTCTCGACCAATTTTACGCAGTCAATCCGGCGCAAGATGATGGGTACCCTGGAAGCACTGGGCATGTGTGTCGATTCGGGCCATCATGAGATCGGCTCCGGCCAGCATGAGATCGACTTCAGCTATGACGACGCGCTGGCGTCGGCGGACCAGATCCTGACGGCACGAGTCGCGCTGAAATCGGTCGCCCAGCATAACGGGCTGCGCTGCACCTTCATGCCGCGTCCGCGCCGAGATCTGCCGGGGTCAGGGATGCACACGCATCAGAGCCTGCACGATCTTGAAACCGGTAAGAATGCTTTTACTGACGTGGATAATGAATATGGGCTGTCGGAGGTCGGGCAGCATTTTCTGGCGGGGCAGTTGGTCCATGCGCGGGCGATGAGCGCCGTGCTGGCTCCGCTGGTAAACTCCTACAAGCGGCTGGGGACCAGCGTCGAAGCGCCGGTCTACGTCACCTGGGCCAACATCAACCGGGCGGCCCTGATTCGCGTGCCGAGCATCCGCGCGGGCGATGAAGAGCATACGCGCCTGGAACTGCGCTGCCCGGATCCGAGCAGCAACCCCTATCTGGCGACGGCGGTGATGCTGCAAGCCGGGTTGGATGGCATCGATCAGGGCTATCCGCTGCCGGACCCACTGGAGGAAACGCTGCTGGGTCAGGACCGGATGCGGCTGCGGCACACTGAGGTACTGCCCGCGTCACTCGGTGAGGCTTTGCTGGCGATGAAAGAGGACGACGTGATTCTTTCGGCACTGGGGCCGCACATCAGCGACAGCTATTTAAGCGCCAAACGCCAGGAATTCGACGAATACAACGATCAAGTGACCGCCTGGGAGCTGGCGCAGTACTTCAATCGCTATTGATGATGAAGGCGTGAATCTGTTGCAGCGCCTGCTCTGCATCTGCCAGATCGACAATCATTGAGAGGCTGTTCCCGGATGGCCCCTGGGCCAATGCGCGCGTCGGGATGTTATCCAGCGCCTGCATGATGCCGATGGCGTGTTGGTGAAGCTGGTCCAACTGCGAGCCGACGACCGTCAGTACGGACACCGTCTTTACGTCCCAGACCGGTTTGCCATCCCGCTCCTGAAGCCGCTGCTTGAGATGGTGCTGGGTGGTATCCAGCGCTTCAGGATTAATGGTGGTGGGAATCAGGAAGCAGATGAAGGTATGCGTCGAGGACTGCGACGAGATCATCACTTCGGCGTGATTGCCGGTGGTCGCGTGGAGCGTATCGTCAATTTCGGCGGTGATGCCGGTCAGCGGGCCGCTGTACTTGGCGCTGAGGCTGATGCCTTGAATTGAGGTCACGGCCTTGATGCGGCTGGCTTGCTGGGGGTCTGCTTCGCCGATGAGAGTCCCGACGGCACGCGGTTTGAAGATGTTCTTGACGCGCAGCGGGATACCGTACTCGCGCAGCGGGCCGATCATGCGGGCGTGGAGAATGCGCGCGCCGAAATAGGCCAGTTCGGCCACCTCTTCGTAGGAGAGGTACGGGATAATAGCAGCGCGGCTGTCTTCCTGCGGATCGGTGCTCATGATTCCGTCCACATCCGTCCACATCCACACTTCTTTTGCTTCGGCACATACCGCTAAAATAGAGGCGGTGTAATCGCTGCCGCCGCGTCCGAGCGTGGTCGGCTGGCCGCTTTCAGTCGCGCCGATGAATCCGGTGACCACCGGGATGATGTCACGGGCCAGGGTGGGCAGGAGATGCTGCTGGATGCGCTGGCGGGTGCGGACGATGTCCGGGCGGGCATGACCGTAATCGGCATCGGTCACAACCAGATCGGTCGCGTCGATGGCGACCCCGCGCAGGTTGTTCTGCCGCAGCAGGGTGGCGACGATGCGTGCCGCGAGCCGTTCACCCACGCCGATGATCTGGTCATACTCAGCGGTGATAGCTTTTTCGGGCGGCGTGTTGCTGATGTTCTGGCAGATGTCGAGCATGTCGAACAGCAGGCGGTCAATATCAGCCTGAAGCGCCTGCCGCTCGTTGAGGCCCAGCGGAAGCTGCTCCACCAGGGCGATGTGACGGGTGCGCAGGGTGGCGACGATACGACGATAGCCGCGCCGGTTGCCGAGTTGGGCCAGCCGCGCCGATTCGATCAGGGCGTCGGTCACGCCATCGAGGGCCGAGACGACCAGCAGCAGATGGTCCCAGCGTTCGTGTTCTTGAAGCACGATGCTTAAGACCTGTGTGAGCGCTGTTGTCGTGCCGACAGAAGCGCCACCAAATTTCATGACAAGGACAGCCATGTGGACCTCAAAGGTTACAATGCACGTACTGCTGGTGGTGGGTGAAACTTAGCACCTTGCCATTTATTTGTCAATTGGAGTCTATGTTATAAAATAGCGTGGGTTATGCGCATCCATATCTTCAAAATTCGGACGTCTTAGATTTCTGGTGAAACTATGAGTGATGCAACAATGGAAACGCAGATTGCGAATAAGGTCGCTGGGCTGCGTTTTAGCCGGGTAGGGAAACTGTACCATTTTGACTGTAATCAATTCCCGGAGCTGCAAGCAGGCGATCATGTGATCGCTGAAACGGCGCGCGGACGGCAGTTAGGTCAGGTGATGGGCTTTGTCGAAGCCGAGTCGGGCCGGCGTTACGCGCCTATTTTGCGGCCTGCGACGCCGCGTGACCTGGCTTCACGCCAGTACTGGGAGCAGCAGCAGGATGAGGCGCTGCAAATCTGTAAGGATCAGGCAGCAGAAGTGGGCGGATTCGACGAGGTCAAGTTTGTCGCGGCGCAGTATAACTACGACGGCAGTCTGCTCACCTTTATGTTTACGGCGGAAGACCGGGTGAATCCGGGCAAGCTGTGGGGCAGGCTCAAGCGTAGTTTCGAAGCGAAAATCGAGATGCGTCAGGTGGGGCCGCGCGATGTGGCGAAGCTGCTGGGCGGCTACGGGGCTTGCGGTGAGCTGCGCTGTTGCAGCACCTTCCTGACCGATTTCAGCCCGATCTCGATCAAGATGGCGAAGGCGCAGGGCATCTCGCTGAATCCGTCGGAGATTACCGGCATGTGTGGCCGTTTGCGCTGCTGTCTGGTGTATGAATACGAGCAGTATGTCGAGGCGCGCAAAAACCTCCCCTCGCGCAACAAGCGCATCGGCACGCCCTTTGGCGAGGCGAAGGTGGTGGATGTGCATCCCCTGCAAGACGCGGTGACAGTGATGACTGATGAAGGCCGCCGTATGGTCCAGCGCGAGGAAATCGTCCCGCTGGAAGAACTGCGTGCATTGGAGAAGAAGGCGAAGGAACCCTGTGACAAACACGGCGACGGCCCCTGTGAGTGTGGCCTGAAACCGGGTGAACGACGCAGCGATCAGGAACAAGACCAGCAGGAGTAAGTATGAGCGATAACGAACAGATCAACGGGACCCGGCGGGTGCTGGGTGTCTTTGCCCACCCGGACGACCCGGAATTTTTCGCGGGTGCCACCTTTGCCCGTTGGGCGGCGGCGGGCGCGGAGATCAGCTTTCTGATGGCGACCAGCGGCGACAAGGGCAGCGCCGACGAAGCCATGACTCACGAGAAGCTGATCGAGATCCGTGAGGAAGAAGAACGGCGGGCGGCAGCGGCCCTGGGCGTGAAAGAAGTCATCTTTCTGCGCTACCCGGATGGCGAACTGGCCCCGACTCTGGCGCTGCGACGCGATATTACGCGGGCCATTCGCCAGAAGAAACCCGACATCGTCGTGACGACTGATCCGATGAACTGGTACAGCGACCACTCGGTCAATCACCCGGATCACCGCGCAATTGGCGAAGCGACCCTGGCGGCAGTTTATCCGACGGCCCGCGACCGCCTGAACTTTATCGAACTGGAGCGCGACGAAGGGCTAGAAGTTCACAAGACCGGGTGGTTGTACATTGCGGGTCCCCACAGCCCGAACACGAAGGTCGATGTGACCGATTACATCGAGACGCAGATCAACGCGCTGCGCGAACACAAAAGCCAGATCAGCGACATGGATGGACTGGCGGAGCGGCTGCGCACTTCGAAACGCGATCCTGAATCGCCGGATGATGCGCCGCGTCACATCGAGTCCTTTCATGTCGTGACGTTCCAGCGATGATGGACTTTAAGGCAGAAGCGGAGGCCCTGCGCGACGAACTGGTGGCGCGCCGCCGTGATCTGCACCGGCACCCCGAACTGGGGTTTCAGGAGCGGCGCACGGCGGGGATCGTGGCCGATGAACTGAATCGACTGGGCCTGGAAGTGCAGCCTGGCGTGGGCCAGACCGGCGTGGTTGGCCTGCTGGAAGGGCCGGAGGACGGCCCCACCATTCTCTACCGAGCTGATATGGACGCACTGCCGATCACGGAAGAGAACGCGGTCGAATACGTCTCGCAGACGCCGGGGGTCATGCACGCTTGCGGCCATGATGGGCACGTGTCGATTGCGCTGGGTGTGGCGAAGCTGCTGGCGCAGCAGCGTGAGCGGCTGCATGGGCGTGTGAAGTTCGTGTTCCAGCCGTCGGAGGAGATCGCCGCTGGCGCGCGTGCCATGATGAGTGACGGCGTGATGGCGGATCCCACGCCGGACGTCACGTTGGGGTTGCACTTGTGGAACGAACAGCCGCTGGGGCAGATTGCGCTGCGCGATGGCGCGGTGATGTCGGGATGCTCGAATTTCACGATTGTCGTGCATGGCCGAGGAGGACACGCGGCCCGACCGCATCTGACGGCGGACCCTGTGGTCTGTGCCGGGCAGTTGATTACTGCGCTGCACATGCTGGTCAGCCGCCGAATGGATGTCCTGGACGGACCGGTGGTGCTGTCGATTGGCAGTGTCGAGACCAGCAGCAAGGCCCATAATATCATCCCGGAGCAGGTGCGTCTGCTGGGGACCTTTCGCAGCTTTGACCAGGCGGCCAGCGAGCGCCTGGCCGGGTTTATCCGCGAAACCTGCGGGTCGGTTAGCACGGCGACGGGCTGCCATGTCGAAGTAGAGATTGATTTCGTCACGATTCCGGTCGTGAACGACCCGGATGTGGCCCAGCGTGCGCGGCGGGTCTTCGACGGAATGCTGGCCGTGGGGCAAGCGCTGACTGACCTGCGCTGGATGGCGTCGGAAGACGTTTCGTTATATATGGAGCAGGTGCCGGGCGTGTTCGTTCTGGTGGGGTCCGCCAATGCAGAACGCGGCCTGGATTATGGGCATCATCACCCGCGTTTTGATTTTGATGAGGAGGCACTGCCGCTGGGTGTCGCGCTGATGACCGCGCTGGTGGCAGATTACTTGATTGACGATGGCGAGTAACGCGGTTTTGCGCTGGTTGGACGGACGCGGCTGGCTGGTGCTGGCCGGTGATCTGGCGGGCAGCGACGAGATTCGGGCCAATGCGCTGGGCATCGCGGCAGCGGACGGCGCGGTCGCGGTTGTGCTGACTCAGGGCAGTGACACGCAGGCCGAGAATCTGCTCAATGAACTGGAAAGCCTGGGTGCGCCATCGGGTTATCTGGTGGACGCGGTGACGGAAGACGACGCCATGATCCGCGACAAGCTGGCGGAAGCAGGGCTGATCGTCGTCGGTTTGGAGTCGGATGTGCGCCATCTGCGCTCAGCTTTGCTGGGGGCGGCTGTGGAGGGGATTCAAACGGCCTTTATGAACGGGGCGGTCGTGCTGATGGAGGGTCCAGCGGCGATGGTCTTCGGGACCTGGGTCATAGCGGACGATGGCGTGCTGCTGGATGGCCTGGGCTGGCTGGAGGACGCGCTGCTGCTGCCGGGGACGGCGCAGGCCGGTGGACATGTCCTCTCTCGCCAGGTGATGGCGGCCCATCCGGCGGCCATTGCGGTCGGCATCGGTGCGGGATCAGCATTGGTTCTGGGGCCGGATGGCGAGGTCGAACCCTGGGGATTGGGCGAAATTAGCGTTGCGCTGGGGCCGGAGTTCAGCGCATAATACGGGCCGTTTGTTGAATTGCATTCTGGCGTGTCACTCCGCGTTGGGGTGACATTGTGCTGAAGATAGAGAGGCCATTTCATGCCTGCAACAATCGTAATTGGCGCTCAATGGGGCGACGAAGGGAAGGGCCGCGTGGCCGATTGGCTGGCGGCGGATGCTGACGTTGTCGGACGTTTCGGCGGGGGGGATAATGCCGGACATACGGTGGCGATTGGCGATGAAGTATTCAAGCTGCATCTGGTGCCGTCGGGCATTTTGAACGATGGTGTCGTGTGTGTGCTGGGCAATGGGACTGTCATCAACCCGGTGAATATGCTGGAAGAAATGGATGCGCTGGCGGCGCGTGGTGTAGATGTATCGCCCAAACGGCTGCTTATCAGCAGGCGCGCGCACATCATCACCCCGGCTCACATTGCGCTGGATAAAGCGACTGAGAAGGCCCGTGGTGCAGGCGCACTGGGGACCACCCTGCGCGGGATTGGCCCGGCGTATCTGGACAAGACTGGACGGCGCGGCATTCGGGCTGGCTTGATGATGGACGATGAGGCTTTTGCCGATGCCGTTCATGAGGCTGTCGAACAGGCCAATGTCACTTTAGAGGGTCAGGGCTTGGAGCCAATTGACGCCCAGGAGACGGCGCTGCGCTACATTGACGCGGCCAAACGCTTGCAGCCGCATCTGTGTGAGACGAGTATGTATATCAACGACCGGCTGGAAGAAGGCGCGCGCCTGGTCTGCGAAGGGGCGCAGGGTACCATGCTCGATGTGGATCACGGCGATTACCCCTTTGTGACCAGTTCATCGCCCAGCTCCGGCGGCGCGCTGACCGGCCTGGGATTCGGACCCTTGTACGTAGACCGCATCGTCGGCGTGACCAAAAGCTTCGCCACGCGGGTCGGGTCAGGGCCGATGCCGACCGAACTGGAGGGCGCGCTGGGCGATAAGCTGCGCGGCACGGGCGAGCAGTTCTGGGACGAATTCGGGACGACAACCGGGCGCAAGCGGCGCTGTGGCTGGCTGGATGGCGTGATTTTGCGCTATGCGGCGCGGGTTAACGGCTTTACCGAGCTTTTCCTGACCAAACTCGACATCCTAAGTGGTTTCGAGGAACTGAAGATTGCGGTAGGATATGAGGTCAACGGCAGTCGGGTGGATCATCCGTCCAGCGTTCCCAGCGAATTGGCGGGCGCGCAGCCCATTTACGTGACTCTGCCGGGTTGGCAGGAGGACATTCGCGCTGTACGCGAAGCGGACGATTTGCCCAAGGCCGCGCGGGACTATATCCAGCAGGTGGCGGCGCTGTGCAATGTGCCGGTGCGGAGCGTCAGCGTCGGGCCTGCGCGCGATCAGATCGTGTTTCTGGGCTGAGGCATGAGCGACGACGGCACCTACAGCTACCAGATGGACGCCCCGGTGACGGAACCGCCGCGCCGGGTGGTCTCTTTGGTGCCGAGCGTGACCGAATCGTTGTATGATCTGCGCCTGCATGACCGGCTGGTCGGGGTGACAGATGCCTGCATTTATCCGAAAGGCATCAGTCTGCCGCGCCTGGGGGATCCGCAATCGCCCCACATCGAGGCGATTCGTGAACTTGCGCCTGATCTGGTGATTGCGAACGCCGAGTTCAACCGGGCGGAAGATCTGTCAGCGATTGAAGACGCCGGGATTCCGCTGTGGGTGACGTTTCCTAAGACGGTCAGCGCGGCGATTAATTTGTTGTGGAATATGATGCAGGTCTTTGACGAAACTTCGATGGTCCCGCGTGTGCGTCTAATCGAGCAGACGTTGGACTGGATTTTGGGCGTGAGCCGCGCGAATGAGAATCAAGCGCCGCGTGTGTTCGTGCCCTTGGGCGTGGACCCCCTGCGGACATGCAGCGAGGATACCTATACACACGATCTGCTGCGGGTCTGTGGTGGGCTGAACGTCTTCGAATCCGGCGCGGACCGCTATCCGCTGGTGGCATTGGAGGCCGTGGAGGCGGCCCAGCCCGATGTGATTTTGCTGCCGGATAATGTGTTCCAGGAGACCGAGGCGCATATTCCACTGTTTGCCCAGCTCGATGTCCCCGCTGCCCGTGAAGACCGCGTGTTTCTGGTCGATGGGACCTTGCTTAGCTGGCCCGGTACACGGCTGGCCTATGCGTTGGATAAACTCCCAACGATTTTAGGGGTGTGATATGTCCACCGAATCCTTTTCTGCCGACGATATTCTGGCCCTGGTGGCTCATGACCTGAAATCACCGCTGAGTGCGGTGCGGGGTTATATCGAGTTGGTAGAGCAGGCCGGTGAATTGAACGAGAAACAGGCGCGCTACTGCAAGCGCGCGCTGGTCGGGCTGGACCGGGTAGAGCATATCATTTTCACCATGCTGGAGATGGCCCGGCTGGAAGACGACGAACTCACGCTGGAACTGGGCAACTGCGATCTGGCCGCGCTGACACGCAGTGCGCTGGATTTGGTTGAAGTCGAGCGCGGAACAGCAGGGGGTTCGTATGGAAGCCGAGATCGAAGCGCAGGAGGCGGTCGTCTTCGGTGACAAACGCCTCCTGGGGCAGGTCATCAGTAACCTGTTGACGAACGCCATCAAGTACAACCGCGATCAGGGCCGGGTGCTGGTGAAGCTTCAGGTTCAACCGGATCTGGTGCGGGTGGATGTGCAGGACACCGGCTTCGGCATCCCGGAAGAAGATCAGCCGCACATTTTCGAGCGCTTCTACCGGGCGAGCAACCCGGCAACGCGCCAGACCAGCGGCAGCGGCCTGGGCCTGACGATTGTGAAGAGCATTATCGAGCGGCACAGCGGCTACCTGTGGTTCGAGAGTGTGGAAAATGAAGGCAGCCGCTTCAGCTTTACGCTGCCGCGCACACGCCAATTGAGCGAAGGGGCGGACCGGGTCGTCAATGAAGGGGCCGAGAACGGCGAGGGCCGGGATCTGCGTCAGCCGCTGCCGCCGGAGATGTCTATTGAAGATCATGACGATGTAGACGACAATACGCAGGAAGCCACCCCGCTCTCAGATACGGATTCTAGCAGCGACGAACTTTGAAGCCGGACTTGATGCGGGTTGTGATGAAAGGTACAATCTTTTGATGCCCTTTGCGTGTACAGGGAGGTTACAGTGAAGAGACTGGCAATGGTGGCCGCTGCGGTCGTGATTCTCCTGGCCGGTGGTGGTCTGACAGCACAGATCCTGATCGGTGGCAGCCGTTCACTGTTCCTGACCCAATCGTTAGACCCTGATGCATCCGTGCTGGCGGTCGCATCCTGGCAGGCGGAACAGTTGGTGCTGTTCATTGGCTTCATCCTGTTCAACCTGGTCGGGATAGGCGCGACGATTGCGCTGGTGATGTGGGTACTGCATCGCGGTGTCAAAGAGGTCCAGGCTGAGGAATAAGCTCAATGCAGCATCAACATGAGGCTGGCGTGTCCGTGTGGTTCACACGGCTGGCGCTGGCTACCGCTTTGCTTACCTGGGTGCTGATTGTGATCGGCGCAGTGGTGCGTGTCTCTGGATCCGGCCTGGGCTGTGGCGATCATTGGCCGCTGTGCAACGGCACTATTTTCCCTCCACTTGACGATTTGAACGCCTGGATTGAATGGACGCACCGGCTGGTCGCAGCGTTGATCGGTGTGTTGGGTCTGGCGACTTTAGCAACGGGTTGGGTTTCGCAACGGCAGCGGCGGCTGGTCTTCGGCGCGGTGGTCGTGGCGGCGCTGCTGTACATGGTGCAGGCGATGCTGGGCGCGGTCGTGGTCTGGCTTGAGCTGCCGAAAACGTTCGTGGCGCTGCACCTGGGCACGGCGATGCTGCTGCTGGCGACGCTGCTGGTAGCGTTTGTCGCCAAAGTGTACCGGCCAGAGCGGCGAGCCGGGCGCGACGTGGTCACGCCGCTGGCCTATATTACGACAGCGCTGGCCTTTGTGATTGTGTTAACCGGCGCGCTGGTTCACAGCTATGGCGCGACGCTGGCCTGCGTGGATTGGCCTTTATGCAATGGCGCACTGGTCCCGCTGGGACAGGGTGAAGCGCAGTTGGTCCACATGCTGCATCGCTATGCGGTGCTTGGTTTAGGAATTGCGCTGGTGCTGCTGCTGTGGCAGGTGCGGCGGAACCGGGTGCAGGGTATTTCCCGGCGTGTGGCGCTGCTGGCACTGGTGTTATACGGCACGCAGGCACTGATTGGAGCCGCATTCGTGATGAGCAGGGCGCAGCCGATCTGGGGGGCAGCACACGTCGGCTTCGCGGCGGCCACCTGGGCTTTACTGGTAGTACTGAGTTTGATGGAATACCTGGATGGTCGTGCCGTTGTACCGGCGGATGGTGGATAATGTATGGTGTCCGTAAGGGCTTATCTCGAACTGACAAAACCCCGAATTGTACTCCTTTTACTGTTTACGACGGTGACCGCGATGGTTCTGGCGGCGGGTGGGGTGCCCCCGATCCGTATCCTGCTGCCGACATTGATCGGCGGGATTCTCGCGCCTGCGGGGTCCGGCGTGGTCAACCAGTACATCGACCGCGATCTGGACGCAAAAATGTCGCGCACTGCGCGGCGGCCTATTCCCTCCGGGCGGGTTCCACCTCATAACGCGCTGCTTTTCGGTCTCTGCCTCATTGCCATCAGCGTAGCGATTCTCGGTATCTGGGTCAACTGGTTGGCGGCGGGCCTGGCACTGGTCGGCGCGCTGTATTACCTGGTGATCTATACGCTGGTGCTCAAGCGCAACTCCTCGCTGAACATTGTGATTGGCGGGGCGGCGGGTGCGGTCCCGGTGCTGGTGGGTTGGGCGGCGGTCACAGGCAGTTTGAGCCTGGAAGCCTGGCTGCTGTTCGGCATTGTCTTCTACTGGACTCCGCCGCACAGTTGGGCGCTGGCCCTGTTGGTGAATAACGATTACGCCAAAGCAGGGGTGCCGATGATGCCGGTGGCTTATGGCGAGGCGAGCACGCACCGCCAGATCCTGCTGTTCTCGGTGCTGCTGCTGATTATGGCGCTGTTGCCGGGGCTGGTCACGGGGATGCTGGGGCCGGTCTACCTGATTGGAGCGCTGCTGCTGAGTCTGGGCTTGATCCGCATGGCATTGAAGTTGATTCGCGGCTCGACCAAAGCGCTGGCACGCAGCACCTACAAGTATTCCACGACTTATCTGGCGATGCTGTTTCTGGTGATGATCCTCGATACCATTCTAGTGCGACTGTAACCATGTCTACACGTTGGCCCGTTTACCTTGCGCTGGGACTGCTCGTTTTCTTCAGCGTTGCTTTCCTGACCCTCTTTGCGATCACCTCGTTCGAAGCGCCTGATGCCGAGAACGCCTCAACCGAAGCCGCGATTGACCCGACTCAGGCTGCTGCACTGCTGGCCGCCGGGGACCCGGCACGCGGGGCACAGTTGGTGGTCGAGTACGGCTGTACGGGCTGCCACATGGCGGCGGCAGGCGTGGGTATCGCACCGCCCTATGCCGGGCTGGCCGAACGTGCAGCCAACCGCATCCCTTCGCTGACGGCGGCAGAATACATCTACCAGTCGATTGTATCACCCAGGGCCTTTGTCGTGCCGGATTACGCCGAATCCATGCCGCTAGATTTTCGCACACGCCTGAGTGACGCGCAGATCGGCGACATCATGGCCTATTTGCTTTCTGGGCAAGCCGGATAGCACATGAACCTGGACGTTTTCACCCTATCAGCGCTGACCGACGAATTTCGCGCGCTGCTGGTGGGCGGACGGATTCAGGATTCGATTGACGTAGACGAAACCGGCCTGGGTCTGGAAATCTACGCTCAGCATCAGCGGCGTTACCTCTACATGAGTGCGGACCCGATGACGCCGCGTGTGCATCTGATAGCGGAGAAACTGCGGCGCGGCCTGCCTCAGCCCAAGCCGATTGGCCTGCTGTTCCGGCGCTACGTCGAAGGTGGAATTCTGGCTGACGTGCAGCAGCCGGATTGGGAGCGCATTTTGCATCTGATGGTGCAGGGGCCGGAAGGCGACGTGACGATCATCGTCGAGCCAATGGAGCGGCGCAGCAACGTCCTGCTGGTGAAAGACGGCACCATTCTGGACAGCATCCGGCGGGTCGGGCCGCAGGACAATCGCGTGCGTGTGAGCCTGCCTGCGCACGAATACGTGCCGCCTCCGCCGCAGACCGGCAAGCTGGACCCCAGCGACCTGACGCTCGACGACCTCTATGGCATCCTCGATCAGAATACCGACTCGAAACTCCAGATGCAGCGGCTGCTCTCGCGGCGTTTGCTAGGGATGAGTTCGCTGCTGGCGCGCGAGATCGTCTTCCGTGCCAGCGGGAGCATCAGCCAGAAAGCGGTAGATTCGGATGCCGAGACCCTGCTGGATGCGCTGCATCAGGTGATTGAGCCGCTGCTGGCGCGCCAGTGGCAGCCGGGGATCGCCGAAAACGAGAACGGAATTGAAGCTTTCAGCGTCTATCCGCTGGAGAGCATCGCGGGCTGGCGTCCGGTCGAAACGGTCAGCGAGGCGATGGCGTCCTATTATGGTGCGATTCTGGGCGAAGGCGCTTACGAGGCGGCCAAAGGACCGGTGCGCGCGGCGATTGTCGAGGCGCAGGCTAAACTGTCGGCCAAGCTGGCCTCACTGCAACGTTCGCTGACCGATGAATCCGAGCGCGATACGCTGCGCCAAAGCGGCGAGCTGATCCTGGCTTACCAGTACACGATCACATCGGGTCAGACCGAACTACGGGCGCAGTATGACCCGGAAGGGCCGGAACTGGTGATTCCGCTGGACCCCACACTCAAGCCGGTGGAGAACGCCCAGCGCTATTTCAGCCGTTACGACAAGGCCAAGCGCGCGCTGGATGACGTGCCGGAGTTGATCGAGCAGACGCAAACGGAACTCAATTACCTGGCGGCGCTGGCCCATGACGTGGACAACGCGGCCAGTTGGCCCGATATTGACGAGGTGCAGCAGGCGCTGCAAGCACAGGGTTACTGGCGTGGCAAACGTGCCGGGCGCATCGGCGGCGGCCAGCGCGGGCCAGAACGCTATACAACCGGGGACGGATTCGTCCTGTGGATCGGCCACAACAGCCGCCAGAACGAGAGCGTCACCTTTGACAAAGGCGGCGGTGCCGATTTATGGTTGCACGCCCGCGACGTGCCGGGAGCGCACGTGGTCATCAAGTTTGACGGTCGGCCCATCCCGGAGCCTGTTATCGAACGTGCCGCCGAGATCGCCGCCTTCTTCAGCCCCCGACGCGACGAAAGCCGCGTGCTGGTAGATGTCACCCAGTGTAAATACGTCAAGAAAATCAAAGGGGCTGGGCCGGGCATGGTCACGTATCGCAACGAGACCACACGCACGGTTAAGCCGAAAGGCCTGTAGCTCAGGCAGATCTGTCGTCGTAGAGGACGACCTCGCGCCAGAGTTGATCCAGCAGGTGCAGGGCGCTGAGGTTGCGCAGGACGTAACCGGCAAACATGTTCTGTGGCAGAAAGCTGGCGGAATTGACCGTGCCACGCGGTGGCAGCGAAGGATGGACACCGTCAGCAGCCAGACTGTAGGGCATGTAGATGCTCATGGCCTGGCCGTAATCCAAGAGCGGGATCTGATACTCATTGCTCAAGCTGCGAATCACCTGATTGTAGGCGGCTACCTGATCGTCATAGCCGGGCCGGGGCGGGATGGTGCTGAGGACCGGGACAATGCCAAGCTCGCTGGTGATCTCGATAATCCGCTGCATATTGTGACGAAACACGTCGGGCGAAATCCAGCCGCTGTCGTTGGTGCCAAACATGATGAGGGCGAAGGCGGGCTGAGTCAGGCGATATTCACAGCGCAGCGGCATTTCTCCGGCGGCACAGCGACCTGAACGGCTGCTCAGCGGCTTCAAGACCTGGGCTGCCGTCCAGCCGACCCCGGCAGCCTCCGAATCACGGGTAAAGGAATTCATTGGCCCGGCCATGAAATAGTCGATGGCGGGTTGAAGCGTGCTGTAGTCGCCAAGCCGGTAGTTGCCTTCGCCAATGGCGTAGAGGAAATGGGTCGAGACGGTGATGCTGTCGCCGACTTTGGCGAAGACGTCAGGCCGGTTGCCCATCGTCTGGCCGAGGGCGAAGATGCGCCGCGATTCGCTGCCAATACCGGAGATCAGGTTGCTAAAGTTGAGCGTGTCGCCATGAATCGGGATGCCGTCAAGATCGATAGAAGCATCGACGTAGGCCGCGCTCACCCAGCCGGTCAGGTGCAGGTTGGTGGTGACGACTTCGAGCCAATCGCTGTCGGCATTCCGGCCCGTAATCAGCAGCGGCGTGTGATCAGCCAACAGCGCCAGCGTGGCGAAATTCAGGCCCGGCCCGGCGCGCAGCCGCAGCGTATCGCTGCCGGTCGTGACGTGGGCATTGGGGTCCTGGGCCAGCGCCGCGTTGCCGAACAGGAGAATCAGCAGGATAATGACCAGGGGTCGCATAGCGATAATGCTAACCTCTGGCAGGTGAATGTCAAGCGAAACGGTGGTGAAGCATGGGTAAAACGCAGGAACTCTTGCCCAAAATGGGCAGCAAGGTCCAACTGAAGGACTATGATCCCGGTTATACGGGTGATTACGAGAAGAAAGAAGCGCGACACGAGAGAAAAGACTTGGAGAAACGCCTGGAAGGGCTGCAAGAACGGCTCTACGCCGAGGGCAAACAGTCGCTGTTGGTGGTGCTGCAAGCGATGGATGCGGGCGGCAAAGACAGCACGATCCGGCAGGTCTTCGACCATGTGAATCCGCAGGGGGTGCATGTGGTCAGCTTTAAGCAGCCCAGCGTCGAGGAGCTATCGCACGATTTTCTGTGGCGAGTCCACGCGCATACGCCGCCGAAGGGGCACATCGGCATCTTCAATCGCAGCCATTACGAAGACGTGCTGATCGTGCGGGTCAATCATCTGGTGCCCGAAGCGGTCTGGGAAAAGCGTTACGATCACATCAATGCCTTCGAGCGCTTGCTCGCGGCCAGCGGCACCCGGATTCTGAAGTTCTTCCTGCATATCAGCAAGGATGAGCAGAAGGAACGCTTCCAGGACCGGCTGGACCGGCCAGATAAGCACTGGAAATTCTCCAGCGGCGATCTACCGGTGCGCGAACAGTGGGACGACTACATGAAGGCCTATGAAGCGGTTCTGACGCGCTGCAACACGGATTACGCACCCTGGTACGTCATCCCGGCCAATCATAAGTGGTACCGGAATCTGGTTATTACCCGGACGATTGTTGAGACGCTGGACCAGATGAACCCGCAGTACCCGCCCGCCGAACCCGGCCTGGACCAGATCGTGATCCCGGATTAAGCCTCGCCCAGGCTGATTCCCAGTGAGCGGGCCAGATCCAGCCAGGGATGATCTTTCGGGACGGTCTTGCGCTTGCCGACGATGTCTTTCAGCGGTACAGGGCGGGTCCCCTCACCGCAGGCAGCGACCATCACGCCAAAGATCTCCTGCTGGACGAGTTCAACACTGGCCGCACCGAGCCGGGTTGCCAGCAGACGATCTGCCGGTGTGGGCGTACCACCGCGCTGGACGTGGCCGAGGATCGTGACCCTGGATTCCAGACCTGTCAACTGTTCAAGCTGGACGGTAAGCTCACTGGTGCTGGCGATTTGCGCTTCTTCGAAGGCGGCTTTGGCTTGCTTGTAAGCCTTCTTCTCTTTTTTGTCCTTTGCCTGCTTGATCTTGTCCTCAATCTCGGCCAGCATCGTAGCGGATTCGGTCGAGATAGCGCCTTCTGCTATGGCGACAATGCTGAACTGTCGGCCACTCCGCCGCCGGGCAATGACCGCTTCGGCGACCTTTTCCACCGCATAGGGAATCTCCGGGATGAGAATGACGTCTGCGCCTCCGGCCAGTCCTGCGCCGAGGGCCAGCCAACCGGCATTGTGACCCATCAATTCGACGACGATGATGCGGTGATGGCTGTGGGCTGTGCTGTGCAGGCGATCAATGGCTTCGGTGGCGATGTTGAGGGCCGTATCAAAGCCGAAGCTGATGTCGGTCCCGTAGACGTCGTTATCAATCGTCTTGGGCAGAGTGATGATGTTCAGCCCTTTGCCGATCAGACGGTAGGCATTCTTGATGGTGCCCCCGCCGCCCAGACAAACGAGGGCGTCCAGGTTATGGTGGTGATAGGTCTCGACCATCGCATCGGTCATGTCGAGTACCTGATCGCCAACCGGCATTTTGTGTGGTTTATCGCGGCTGGTGCCCAGGATCGTGCCACCTACCGTCAGGAGGCCGGACAGGGCATTGGCGTCGAGATCAATCACGTTGTTCTGCATGAGGCCACGAAAGCCCTGGCGAAAGCCGACGATGCGCATATCGTAACGGTGCATCCCGGCTTTGCCGACCGCACGTATGGCGGCGTTGAGACCAGGGCTGTCGCCCCCGGCAGTAAGGATTCCCACTGATTTCTTCATGTCCAAGTCTTTTCCATGCTAAGCATTACGACAATCTTAACGCAGGCAGCGGATTTAGGAAACGGCACGGCGGGCGGCTTCGAGAACCTGACCAACGCTGATGTCGCGCATACAAGGGTGAAAGTCGGGGTTGTCGTCGGCCCAATCGAGAATCCGGCAGGGGCGGCAGGCGATGTCGGATGCCAGGACGATATGCCTGTCAGCGGGTCCCCAGGGACCGAATTCTGCCGGGTCTGCCGGGCCGTAGAGCGTGACGGTAGGCGTGCCGACAGCGGCGGCCAGATGCAGCGGGCCGCTGTCTGGTCCAATAGCGACGCGGGCACGGGTATAGAGCGCGGCAAGCTGGCCGATGTGCGTCTCGCCGGCGATGATGCAGTAAGGCTGTTTCATACGCTGCGTGATGCGCTTGACCATTGCGAATTCGCTTTCGACGCCGGTAAAGACGACACGCGCGTCCAACTGCTCAGCCAGGGTGTCGGCCACAGTGGACCAGTTCTCCTCCGGCCACTGCTTGGCCCAGGTGCCCGAACCCGGATGAATGCAGAAGATCGGCTCGTCGGGGCGGATGCGCCATTCTTCGAGATAGCTGTCGATGTAGCTGCGGTCCAGCGCATCGACCGGGAAGGTAAAGACGGCGCTTTCGGCGGCGGTCGGACCGATCCAGGGTTCCATCAGGCGCAGCCCTTGCAGAACGGCATGTTCGCGCTGGTGGGCGATGGCGTGAGTCAGGAAGGGGGCTGTATCCGGCATCTGGAAGCCGACGCGCTGCGGGATGCTGGCGAGAAACGTCACCATTGCGCCCCACCAGTGGTCGGGCCGAAGAATAATGGCGCTGCTGTAGGAAATGCGGCGCAAATGACGGGCTGCGCTGACGGCCAGTTGATAAGGCGCGCGTAAGTTCTCGTTCGGCTGGCGTTCGAAGCCGGGGAAAGGCAGAGTCAGCACGGCATCCAACTGCGAGTAATTGGCGAGGACGCGGGCCGACCAGGGGCCGACCAGAGCGTGAATCTCAGCGTCGGGCAGGGCAGCTCGCAGCGCATGAATCGCCGGTGTGGTCAGCAGGACATCGCCAATGTGATCCGGTCGGATGAGTAGAATACGCTGCTGACTGCTGCGGCGAGCGGGCAGGGGTGGAAAAAGGGCCAGGCTGGCGAGGATGCTGCGGCGCAAATAATGCTTGAGCGGCACGCTGTGAAAAGCAGCGGTCATGTGCTGGTTGCGGAGGACGAGCGCTTCCCTATCCAAGGCCGATGTCCCGGTAAGCTGCCAGCAGACGCGGAATCACGACGCTCCAGTCGTAATGAGCCTGCACGGCTGCGTGTGCGCTCTCGCCCAATTCCTGGCGGCGTTTCGCATCTTTGAGCAGCTTGATGATGGCCTGAGCCTGATCCTGAGCCTCGTCCGCCAGCACCAGCGCCTGCCGGACTTCATCGGGCAGCCCGGCGGCAGCGCGGGTCGTAGCGACGACGGCGCATCCGGCAGCCATCGCTTCGAGAATCTTCAGGCGGGTGCCGCTGCCCATGCGCAGGGGGGCGACGTAGACATCGGTGGCTTGAAGAAAGGGGTGAATCTCCGGGACCCAGCCGGTCAGGACGATGCTGCTCTGGCTGCGCAGGGTTTGCAGGCTGCGGTGCGGCTGCTGGCCGACGATGTAGAGCTGCGCGTCTTCAATGACAGCCTGGACCTGCGGCAGGATGTCGGCGGCAAACCAGAGCACAGCGTCCACGTTGGGCCGGTAGTCCATTTTGCCAGTGAAGGTCAGGACGTTGGAGCCGAGATCGAACTGTTTAGGGTTGCCGTTGTAATGACTGGTGAAAATGCCGTTGGAGATCACGTCGATTTTGCCATCCGGGCGAAAAGAACGCAGTGCGGTAGCGTCTTCTTCCGATACGGCCAGGACGCAGTCTACCGTCTGGCAAACGTGACGTTCGGCGCGGGCGATGCGGCGTGCCTGGAAATAGGAATAGAGGGCGGCGGGCCAACGGTTGGGGTCATGACGGTCCACTTCGAAGATCACCTGCTGAAGCTGGTATTCGGCGTTATGGGCATCGTAACACAGGCGGGCGTCGGGCTGCTGCTGGCAGACGACCGGGAGGTAGCCGGTCATTTCGAGACCTTCGAACTGCACCAGGTCGAACTGTTCCTGATGCAAGAGCTGGCTGAGCTTCCCGGCGAAGTCGGCACTCATCAGCCGCCGGGTCAGGTCGGGCTGCGACGTGGTGAGCAGGTCGCGCAGCCGCTGGCTCATACTGCGGGTGGGTGGTGGAACGACGTGAACGGCATCGCAGATTTCGGCCAGGGGCGCATAATCCGCCGGGGCCGCCGCACCAAAGCTCAGGAGCGTGATCTTGTGGCCCGCTTCGTGCAAGCCGCAGAGGATGCCATAATTGCGCAGCGCGCCGCCCTGGTGCGGTGGATAAGGTAAGGCTGGAGTGAGCATCAGCAAGTGCATAGGCGTCAGTTGAGGCTGTTGTAGGCGGATAAGACGACCTGGGCAGTACGCTCCCAGGTGAAACTGGCCGCGCGTTCCAGCCCGGCTGCGCGCATCTCGTCGCGCCAGGCAGAATCATTGAGCGCGTGTTGAAGCGCCGCCGCAATGGCCGCGGGGTCATCCGGGTTGACCATCAGGCCGACATCCCCCACCACTTCAGGCAGCGAGCCGCGATCACTCACAATCGGCACCGTGCCGCAGGCCATCGCTTCTAGTGCCGGGAAGCCGAAACCTTCGTAAAATGAGGGCGTCACCAGCGCGACGGCCATATTGTAGAGGGCGGGCATGGCTTCCTGCGGCACATCTTGACGCCAGAGGATGTGTTCGTCCAGGCCCATCTGGGCAATACGCTGCATGGTTTCGTCGAAGAGCCAGCCCTTGCGCCCGGCCAGGACAATCGGCGGTGCGTCCGGCTTGCTCCGCGAGCAGGAGCTGGTAGGCTTCGAGCAGGCCGAGAATATTCTTGCGCGGTTCGAAGCTGCCGACGAAGAGAAAATAGCATTCCGGCAGGTCTAGCTGCTGGCGAACAGGGACCAGCGATTCGGGCGACAGCGGCTGAAAAGCGGCATCAACGCCCAGCATATGCACCGTGATTTTTTCGGGCGGGACGTCGAGCAAATTCACGAGGTCGTTTCGTGTTGCGACGCTATCTGCTAGAATGTGGTCAGACTGTTGGACAGCGCGTTTGATCTGATCGTTGTAATAGCGCCGACTTTCCCTTGTGAGAAACTGCGGGTAGTATAGGAAATTGAGGTCGTGAACGGTAATGATGTAACGGCGCGCAGCGTACAATGGGGGAATAAAGTCAGGACTATGCAGCAGGTCCAGGCGGAAGCGCGCCAGTTCCAGCGATAAGCTGTAGGCTTCGAGGCGATGGTGACAGGGGGTCCACAACCGGGCGTGCTGGAAGCGCTGGACGAGTGATTCCCGCGCCTTGTAACTCTGGAACACGGTATAGCGGTTGAGATGGTCGAGTTGTTCCAGCATCGGTAGTAGTTGGCGAATATAGTTGTTCGTGCCAGCGCCGTGATACGAGATTAATCTTGCGTCGAAGCCGATGTGCTGCATAGGGGAAGTATAACGGGTGTAAGTTGAACAAGCCAGACTGGAAGCGGTCATGACACGTATTCTTTCGATTGCCAATCAGAAAGGTGGCGTTGGCAAGACGACGACTGCCATTAACCTTGCCTATGAACTGGCGCGGCGCAAACGGCGCGTGCTGGTGGTTGACCTGGATCCACAGGCCGGGCTGACGATGCTGATGGGTGTGGACCCGTATAATGTGGATCGCAGCAGCTACTCGATGCTGATGTTTGACGATATGCGGCTGTCGCGCGCGCTGCATACGGTCAACAATGAACTGGCTCTGCTGCCTGGCAGCATCGACCTGGCGGTGGCGGGAGTCAAGATTATCCAGGAGCAGCAGTCGCTCAACCGGCTGCGCAAGGTGCTGCGGTCGAGCAAGATTCCCTTTGAATACGTACTGATCGATACCCCGCCGACGCTGGACGTGATGACGGCAATCAGTCTGGTGGCATCGGACGAGGTGCTGATCCCGGCGCAGTGCCATTATTTTGCGATGGTGGGCATCCGGGCGATCAAAGACTCGATGCAGCGGATTCGTTCGGCCATGCGCAACCCGGATACTGAAGCTGCGCGGCGTGCTGCCGACCATGCTGGACACGCATTCGACACGCTCGCAGACCGTGCTGCACGAAATGCGGGCGGTGCTGGGCCGTGAGGTGCTGAACACGGTCATTCCCTACGACGTGACGGTCATGGATGCGCCGCACCGGGGCAAACCGGTCGTGGAGGATTCGCCGCAAAGCCCGGCAGCACGGGCCTACAGTGCCCTGGCCGAGGAACTGCTGGCCGATGAGCCGGTGGAGCCGCCCATTGAGAATCTGGAAGATACCCCGATCCCGTCCCTTTCGCCCGCCCCAGCGGACAATGCCGACGCAGGATCCTCAAGCGAGTTGGCTAATCCGCAGGCCGATTAAAGCCAGCGCTGGATAATCTGGTCGAGTTGGCCGGAGTTCGGCCAGATCCCGCAGGGTCTGATCGACCAACTGCCAGCGCGTTACCTCGTCGGCGGGTACGGCGATGGGGTACCAGTTATCCGTGACGTAGCTCATAGTGGCATTCCAATCATGATCGCGCAGGTTGAGCAGGGCGCTGGTGGCATCCACCAGGGCGGCGTCGGCCTGGCCGAGCCGCACAGCATCCATTGCATAGCCGGGTAGTTCATAGGGCTGGGTGGTAAACGGGGCGA
Organism: uncultured Chloroflexia bacterium; assembly: GCA_963772595.1. Lineage (GTDB taxonomy): Bacteria > Chloroflexota > Anaerolineae > Aggregatilineales > Phototrophicaceae > CAVYXZ01. The sequence goes on from CAVYXZ010000013.1 coordinate 506,373, forward strand.
TTCTGCGCAGCCAGCGGCGGGCCAGCGCGTCGGCTTCCGAGCCAAATTCGTAGGCCAATCGTTTCCCCGCAAGCTGATCCATCGCCGTAATGGGCTGCTCCGGCAGACTCACCAGGACCAGCCCGGCGTTGAAGTAGTGCCGGGTGTAGAGCACGTCGGAGGCGCGCTGCGGCTCAATCGTCAGGGTGGCGATGAGCATATCCACCTGGTCGGTCTTAAGGGCGTCGTAGAGGCCGTCGTAGCCCAGGTTGACAAAACGCACCGGCAGGCCGATGGCTTTGCCCAGCGCTTTGCCCAGGTCGATCTCCAGGCCAATAAGCTCGTCCCCGACCACAGTGGCGAAGGGCGGGTTACTGGCATCGACGCCGATGCGGATCTCGCCGTAGGGGAACATATCCTCCAGCGTGGGCACCGGCGCGGTCAGGCGGCTGAGCAGCAGCACAGTCAGCACCAGCAGTACCAGCGCGATCAGGGCGACTCGACGGGAGCGGGCAGCCATAGGTCCGTGCCTTGCTGTTGACCCTGCGTATAGGCTTGCAGGGCGTAATAGATGGGCTTGATCTGAAAATCAGGCGTGACAAGGGTGAAGTTATCCGGGTAATTATAGGTTGGGGCCGGGTAGCGAAAGGCCCACAGGCACAGCGTTTTCAGCCAGGGCCAGTTGTCGGCGCTGTACTGGTAGGCATCGAGGGTATAGGCGATGCGATAGGCGGGCAGGACCGCTTTAGTCCAACGCGGGTTGTCGTTCCAGCCGGTTTCGGTAATATAGATAGCTTTGTTGGCGTCGCCAAAGCGTTCCATGATTTCGCGGTGCAGTTCCACGCGGCGGAAGTTCAGGCGGTCGAAGGCGGGCGCGGCTTCAGGCGGATCGGTGAAGCCGTAGGTATGTACGCTGATGGCGTCGAAGTAAGGCGCGGCCCCGGCTTCGTACAACTGCTCCAGATAGAGCAGATCGTTGAGGCCTGCCGTGCTGGATTCCGGTTCGAGAGTCGGCGCAAGCCCGGCAGCGAGGACCATGACATCAGGATTGGCGGCGTGGACCGGGCCATAGACGGCTTTCAGGAGGCGGGCATAAGCAGCGGGATCGACCGTGTTATAGCCCCACTCAAAGGCGATGTTGGGTTCGTTCCAGATGATGATCTGATCGACCACCCCGGCATAACGGGCGGCGAAATCGGCCACGAACTGGGCGAAATCGTCGTAGGCTTCTTCGGGCAGTTCGTTGAGAGTGGACTCGCGCGGGCGTGCCCAGGCCGGGACCAATCCCATGCGGGCGATGACCTTCAGGCCCTGGTTCTGCGCATGGCGCATGATGCGGTCGGCGGGTTCCCAGTCATAGAAGTTCTCGGTCTTTTCGATGTAGGCCCAGGGGAAGAACTCGACGATGGTGCTGGCCCCCATCTCGCGGACGAGCTGCAAAGTGCGCTGAATCTTCCATTCCCAGACCTCATCGATCAGGCGGGTATGGACACAGACACGCGGATCGGTGGTGCTGACAGTCTGCTGCGGGCCGAGCGGCGCACGCGGACCAATCGCCCCGAACTGCGCCAGCAGCAGCCAGAGCAGGCCGATGCGGACGTACCAGCGCCAGTAGAGGTGCAGCGAGCGGGAGATCCAGTGGTCGGGAGCAAACATGGCAGTCAAGTTTAGCATTATTTTGCGCGGCGGGGAGGGCCGTGCGCTATGATCGGGTTACGTGCTATAATAGAAACCAAAAATTAACCAGCGCCTAATATCAACCTAACTCATGCGTGTCTTTCTCAGCTATGCCAGGGTAGACAAAATATACTGCGAACGTGTCGCTGCGCTGATGAACAGCTTCGACGTGTGGTACGACAGCCGTATCAGCGTAGGCCAGGAATGGTGGTCGGAGATCACGAGGCAACTGGCCCGCTGCGATGGATTCGTCTATTTGCTTTCGCCTGCGTCGGTCCAATCCGCTTATTGCTGGCACGAATACGAGATCGCCCGCAAGACAGGCAAGTTCATCTTCCCGGTGCTGATCGACCGCGACACCGTCCTGCCAGAGACGCTGCGCCTGATCCAATACGTCGATTTTAGCCAGGGTATCACGGTTGAGGCGGTCAAGGAACTGCTGAACTCGCTGTTTTACGTCGAGGAACTGCTGAAACAGGGCGGCAGCGCATCGGACCTGCTGGGCGAGGAACTGGAACTCGACATGAGCCTGGACATCCTGGCAGCCGCCGGTGGTCAATGAGGATGTGGAACTTCTGGCGACAGAGGCAGCGGAAGCCTATCATGAGGACGATTTTGACCGGGCAGTCTTCCTGCTCAAGCAGATCAAGGCGCGTGGGCAGGAGTCGAGCTACGTCGATGTAGACGCGATGCTGCAAGAGGCCGAGGCAGCGCTGGTGCGCCAGGTGATGCTGCGCGATGCCGAGATCGAATACCAGGAGATTGCCGCGCTGGTGCTGGAAGAGACGACGCGCAGTTATGGCTGCCAGGTCTTCAACGTGTTTCGCAGCGATTACCCTGATTACGATCCGGCCAATCTGGCGTCGTTCTGCGGCGCGGCGGATCCGCTGGATATCGACTGGTGCGAGATTCCCGGCGGGGCGGTCACACTGCGGCGTGACGAGCGTGTCACCGTGCATCAGGTGGAATACTTTGCCATGAGCCGCTACCCGGTCACGAACGCCCAATGGTTGGCCTTTGTGGATGCACCGGATGGCTATGCCAACACCTTCTGGTGGGACTATTCCCAGCCGGCCCGCGAGTGGCGGCGTGGACACCGGACGCCTTTTGTCGCCGCCGAAGGCCTGGCCGATCACCCCTGCGTCAACGTCAACTGGTTTGAGGCGGTAGCCTACTGCCGCTGGCTGAGCTACCGGACGGAACTGCAAATCATGCTGCCGACTGAGCGGCAATGGCAGCGGGCGGCTCAGGGCGATGATGGACGGCGTTTTCCCTGGGGCAACCAGTTTGATGCTCAGTACTGCAATACCAAAGAATGTGGCCTGCATCAGACGGTGCCGGTAACGCAGTTTCCGGCAGGGGCGAGTCCTTACGGTGTGATGGATATGGTTGGCAACGTCTGGGAATGGTGTGTCAACGGCGGCCATGCGCTGGATGATCTGGCGGCCAGCAGCCAGCGGCAGCAGATCATCAAGGGCGGTTCCTTTATCCGCTCGCGCGCGCAGGCACAGTGCCAGCGCTATTACGTGCTGGGGCCGCACAATTGCCACGAGTTCGATTGGCTTCCGTCTGGCCTGGCTGGGCTATTAGGTTGGGCGGTCATAGTCATTTGCTGCCGGAGTCCCTATACTCAAAGTCGCGCATAAAGATTGAATTTTGGGAGGGTATATGCCGGACGTTCAGGCAGAGGACTTAACACGGTTGGTTGCGGCCATTTTTCATGCGGCAGGCGCGCCGGAGGACATTGCGGCAGCCAGTGCGGGATCATTGGTTAACACCAATCTCACCGGCCACGACTCGCATGGGGTGATCCGGGCGAAGGTCTACGTCAAGCAGATTCAGGACGGCCAGATGCATCCGGCGGCCCGGCCTGAGATCGCCCGCAGGACCGGGGCGATTGCGCTGGTGGACTGCCACTTCGGCTTCGGGCAGATCGGCGCGCGCTTCGGCGCAGGGCTGGCCCAGGAGATCGCCGCCGAGATGGGCATCGCCTGCGTGGCGCTTCAAGATGTCAACCATATCGGACGCCTGGGCGAATATGCTGAATTGATCGCCCGCAGCGGGATGATCGGCCTGTTATTCACCGGCGGGACGATGGGCAAGCGCTCGGTCACGCCTTACGCGGGGCGCGAGGCGATTATGGGGACGAACCCGATGGCCTGGGCCGTACCGACCGGCGGTGATCCGCTGCTGCTGGATATGGCGACGGCGGCGGTCGCCAATGGCAAAATCCTGGTGGCCTTGAGCAAGGGCGAGCCTTTTCCTGCCGGAATGCTGCTGGACAAGGATGGACGCGCGACGGTAGACCCGGCGAGCTTCTATGAAGGCGGGATGCTGCTGCCCTTCGGCACCTACAAAGGCTCTGGTCTGGCAATGATGATGGAACTGATCCCGACGCTGCTGGCGGGCTTCTCGCCGATCTCTTCACCGGCCTTTCGTTCCGGCAATCCGACTCTGATTATGGCGCTGAAGATCGAGGCCTTTACGGACCTTGAGAATTTCCAGATGCGGACGCGGGAGTTCATGGCGCGGGTAAAAACAGTGCCACCAGCGGTGGGATTTGAGGAGGTGCTGCTGCCGGGCGACAAAGAAGCGCGCTCGGTGGTCGAACGCAGCGCAAAGGGTATCCCTCTGCCGGATGCCGTATGGGAGGACTTGACGACGATGGCGGCGGAGTATGGAGTTGCGGTACCAGAACTGGGGACGAACAATGCTTAAGGTATGGGTAGGCTGCAAATTACCAGAGGACGCGCTCGACCTGCTGGCGAAAGAGCTTGAACTAATCGGGCCGATGCAGGATCCCGACTCCAGCGAACAGCACTGAAGGTATCGAAGAGGCCAATGCAGCGATCATCGGTGCGTTGTTCCCGGCGACGGGTGCCCTGTTTGCGCAATATCCGGGACTTCGAGTAGTGGCGCGGCCAGGAGCCGGTTACGACAACGTCGAGGTCGATGCGGCAACCGCGCAGGGGGTCTGTGTGCTGCGGACGCCGGATTCACATACGGATACAACCGCTGTCTTCAGTATCGCCATGCTGCTCAACGCCGTGCGCTACATCAAGCGCGGTAACGAATATGTCAGTGAAGGGCGCTGGCTGCCGCTGCCCGAACTGAACGCGATGGACCTCAACGGCGCGACGCTGGGCATTGTGGGCCTGGGACGCATCGGGGCGCGGGTGGCCGAGATCGCGCTGGTACTGGGAATGCGCACGATTGCCTATGACCCCTATATTGACGTAGGGCGGGCTATCGCGGCGCGGACGACGCTGGTGCCCACCCTGGAGGCCCTGCTGCGCGAATCCGATATGGTGACGCTGCACGTGCCACTGACCGCCGAGACACGCGGCATGATCGACGCGGCGGCGTTGGCGCAAATGAAGCAGGGCGCGGTGCTGGTCAACTGTTCGCGCGGGCCGGTTGTGGTTGAAGTCGGCGCTGATCGAGGCATTGCAATCACAGAAGCTCTCGGCGGCGGCTATCGACGTCTGGAACCCGGAGCCGCCCGCGCAGAATAATCCGCTGCTGCATATGGACAACGTCATTGCCACGCCGCACATCGCGTCCAAGACCCATTCCAGCCAATACCGCAGCCGCATGAGCGCGGCGCAGCAGACCTTACAGGTCCTGCGGGGTGAGGTTCCTGTCGGGCTGGTCAACCCGGAGGTCTGGTCGCAGCGGCGGCAGGGCTAAGCTTCTGAACGGGGCATGGGGCGTTCGCTGATGTCTTCGAGCAGGCCGCCGTGTCCCATCTCGACCAGATCGGCGCGGGTCAGGCGTTCCCCGGCCAGCAGACGCGGCAGCAGCCAATCGACCACATTGGTCTTGGGCGATTTGATGCAGCTCGGCGCGCCAAGCACGGGCACGCTGCCGACGTAGCCGAGCATGAGCAGGCTGCCCGGATCGACCGGCACACCGAAATGAGCGACATCGCCGCCTGCCAGGCGCAGCGCGGTTGGGACGACGTCTTCCTGGTCGATGATGGCCGAGATGCCCGCTACCAGGATGAGTTCGCGGCCCGCGTCGATCTGCTCGCGGATAGCACGGGCAATCGCTTCCGGCTGGTGATCGACGCAGCTCAGGTCGTCCAGATGGCTGTTGAGGCGTGTCAGACGGTCGCGGGTGGGCGGTTCGAAATCGCGGATCAGGCGCTGGCGCGCGCTTTCCGGTCCGGTCAAAATCAGCGCGCCGGAACAGCTTTGCAGCGGACGAACGGAGATTACCGGACTGTGTTCGCGCGCCGTGCTTTCGACATCCACCACGCGGGCTTCGGCAATACCAAAGGGAATAATCTTCACCAGCGTGACCAGTTCGCCGGGCTGGACGAGGCTGTGATTGCGCAGCGTTGCCAGCGTGATCCCGGCGTCAATGTTGTTGAGGCGTTCCAGGGCTGGCACATTGATGTAGAGGGGACCGTAATGGGCTGCGAGTAGATTGGCGCGGCCTACCCCTGGCGCTTTGATCTCGATGCCCGGCCCGGCCACCGCATCAGCCACCCGCCGCGCGCCTTCGTTCTCGCTCAAGTCAGTGCTGTCGAGCGCGGCCACAATGACCGTTTCGAGACCTAGAGCTTCTAGCTTCGCGTAGTCAAATTCTTGCAGCAGACGGCCTTTGGCGAGCACCTTGTGACCGCCTTGATCCAGCAAATTATGCGCCAGCACATGGCCGATGGCCTCGCGGATGGGGACCGGGCCGAACTTCACTGTCTGGCTCCGTTGCGCACAGCGATGATTTCCGCCATGATACAGAGCGCGATCTCTTCGGGCGTTTGCGCGTTAATGTCGATGCCAATCGGCGTGTGGATGCGCGCCAACTGCTCGTCGCTGAGGCCCGCCTCTTTCAGACGCTGAAGCCGCTTCTCGTGCGTGCGGCTGCTGCTGAGGACGCCGACATAAGGCGCTGCGCTGGGCAGGGCAGTGATGAGCGCCGGATCGTCAATCTTGGGGTCATGCGTCAGCACAGCCACGTAGGTTTGCGAATCTAACCCTAAGACAGGCAGCGCTTTATCCGGGTAGCTGTGCTGGATCGATTCAACATCCGGGAAACGTTCTGGTGTGGCGAAGACCTGACGCGGGTCGATCAGCGAGACCCGGAAGCCGAGTTCGTGCGCGAAGTTCTTCAACGGCATGGCGACATGCACCCCGCCGATCAGCACCAGATGAGGCCGCGATTCATGATGATCGACCATGACGGATTGATCGTCCACGCTGACCTGACCGCTGCGCTGAGTTGTCTGTGCTACCTGGGCCAGGGCGTCTGCTTCAGCGGTGTTCTGGTAAAGGATCGCGCCGTCCGCGGTCACCAGCGTCTTTTGCCCGGCCAGTTCGCCTTCAAGGATAGTGACGGTCGTGACAGACTGATTCTGGCTCATGCGCTCGGTGACGGCCTGCCACCACTGGCGGTCGAGCGGTTCGACAAAGACGCTGATCCTGCCGCCGCAGGTGAGACCCACATTCCAGGCGATGTCATCGCTGACGCCAAAGTGCAGCAGACGCGGCGAGTGCTTCTCCAGCACGTCGAGCGATTCTTCGACAACTGCCGTTTCGACGCAGCCGCCGCTGACCGAGCCGACCATCGCCATATCCGGCGTGACGGCCATTTTCGAGCCGACACCGCGCGGGGCCGACCCCCAGGTGGCAACGACTGTTGCCAGCGCGATAGGCTGATCCTGAGCGAGCCAGTTGTTTACAGTATCGAGTATGTCACGCATGGTGTTTTTCCGATAAATCATGCAGGCTTTGCAGTGCCGTCACGAGGTCTTCCAGGTTGGCGAGATTGCGCAGGGGCAGGAAATCGTCCACGTTGGGCAGAAGCGCCTGTGCGCCGCGTGTGAGCGGCTCATATTCGGGCAGATCCAGCAGCGGGTTGAGCCACACCAGGCGGTGGCAACTGTGCTGCAAGCGAGCGGTCTCGCGGGCCAGTAACTCCGGGTCCCCGCGATCCCAACCGTCAGTAATCATCAGGACAACGGCACCGCGCCCCAGCACACGCCGTGACCAGCGCCAGTTGAACTCGTGCAGGGCCTCGCCAGTCCGCGTGCCGCTGCCCCAATCCTGAACCTTTACGCCGACCTGCTTCAGCGCCTGGTCAACGGATTTGTGGCGGATCTGGCGGGTGATGCGCGTCAGGTGGACACTGAAGACAAAGGATTCGACCTGCGTCATGCTGCTGGCGAAACTGTGCATGAAGTGCAGAAAAATGCGCGTGTAGCGCTCCATGCTGCCGCTGATGTCGCAGATGAGGACCAGCGGACGCGGCTTATATTTGGGCGTCACGGTAGGCAGACTGATGATCTCTCCCTGATAACGCAAATTGGCGCGCAAGCTGCTGCGCAGGTCGAGCTGAGTACCTTTGCCACTGCGATAGCGGCGGGTGCGGCGGAGACCGAGCGAAGGCGGAAGCTGGTTCATGACCAGTCTGGCCGAGGCCATCTCCTCGTCGGTCATTTCGGCAAAGTCTTTGTGACGCAGCAGTTCCTGGTCGCTGTAGGTGGGGAGGAACGCCGTCTGGATGTCTGACCCCGTTTGCGGGGCCGGGTCGGGGTCCGATAACTCGGCTCCGGGCGGGATCTGTAAGCGCGCCCCTTTCGGCGGCTGCGGTGGCAGGTCCGGCAGATCCAGTTCGGTCCAGTCGTCTGTCGGACGTGTCCAGAAGAGTTCGAAGGCTTCGTCAAAGAGTGGCAGATCGCGGCGGTGCGAGACGATCAGCGCGCGCATGGTGTGATAGACATCATCACGGTTGCGCATCTCCACGTAGGACAGTGCGTGCGCGACCTCGGTCATACGATTTGGGGTGACATTCATGCCCAACAGCTTGCAGACGCGGCCAAAACGCAGCAGGTTATGAATCAGATGGCCGGACGAGCCGTTGGCGGACACGAAGGCTTACTCCCGAACGAGCTGAGCCTGGAGGAGCGCGCGCTGGTGCAGCGATTGCAGATTATCGCCCGCGCTAATCAGGTCAATGTCATCCTGATATTTGAGAATGACGCCGAGCGTCTGGGCGATGCTTTCGAGCGATAACGTGCGCTGGTCAAGCGCGACCAGGGCTGCGGCCCAATCCAGCGTCTCGGCAACGCCAGGCGCTTTGAACAGGTCCTGCTGGCGCAGTTCCTGCATGAAGGCGGTGATGTGAGTCGCCAGAGTCCGCTCGATTTCTGGCGTGCGGGCGCGCAGGATGCGCAGTTCCTTTTCCAGTGAGGGATAGTCGATCCAATAATAGAGGCAGCGGCGCTTGAGGGCGTCGTGGACCTCGCGCGTTCGGTTAGACGTGACGACGACTATTGGCGGCACCTCGGTCGTGATCGTGCCCAGTTCGGGGACCGTGACCTGAAAATCGGAGAGCAGTTCGAGCAGGAAGGCTTCGAACTCTTCGTCGGCGCGGTCGATCTCGTCGATCAGCAGGACGGGCGGCTTGCCGCTGGCGCTGGCTTCGATAGCCTGGAGCAGCGGTCGGGCTTGTAGAAAACGATGCGAGAAAATCTCGGCGTTCATCTCGTCGCGGTCCGCGCCGCTGGCTTCCAGCAGCCGCAGATAGAGCATCTGCCCGGCGTAATTCCACTCGTAGAGCGCGCTGCTGACGTTGAGACCCTCGTAGCATTGCAGCCGGATCAGGTCGGTATCGTATAAGCGTGCCAGGACTTTGGCGATCTCGGTTTTGCCGACCCCGGCCTCGCCTTCGAGAAAGAGCGGTTTGCCAAGTTTGAGTGCCAGGAAAATCGCGGTTGCCAGACCACGTTCGGCGATGTAATCCTGTGCGTTGAGGGCCTGTTGGACTGAATCTACCGTTTCGAACATAGTTACCCTAGTGCGGCTCGGATGGCACGTTTGAGATAGACACCGGCGATCTGCTGGCGATAGGCTTCGGGGTAACTGACGTCACCGATGAGGTCATCGGCCATATCCTGTCGCAGGGCGTCGGCAGCGGCATTCAGGGCTGCGTCATCCAACGCAGTACCCGTCAGAGCGCTCTCCGCACCCAGTGAGCGGATGGGCTTAGCGGTCGCCCCGCCGATGGCGATGCTCGCTGACTGGCAGGTGCTGCCGTTCATCTCCAACAGGGCGCAGACGCCGACAATCGCATAGCCGGATGCCGGATGCCGCATTTTCACATAAGCTGATTTTGCGCCGCTGAGATCTGAGAAATCGATCCCTGTGATAATCTCGTTCTCAGCCAGATCGACGGTGAACAGGTCGATAAAGAAATCGGCGGCGGGGACAGCACGACTGCCCGCACTGCTCTGTACCTGGATTGTTCCGTTGCAGGCCAGCACGACGACGCTGGGATCGGAGGCCGGGTCCGCATGAGCAAGGTTGCCGCCGATGGTGCCCCAGTTGCGTACCTGCGCATCGCCGATAATATTCGCGGCCATTGCCAGCGCGGGGCAGGCGGCCTGCACATCTGCCGATGCGGCGATCTCCGCATGGGTCGCCAGCGCGCCCACATGCAGATCTGCAGCGCTGCGGCTGATGCCTTTGAGTTCAGGCAGGCGGCCAATGTCGATCAGCGTCCCGTATTCCGACAGGCGCAGCTTCATGGCCGGGAGCAGGCTGTGCCCCCCGGCGAGCAGCTTGGCGTCGTCCTGACTTTCCAGCATCTTGAGCGCTTCATCCAGCGAGCCGGGCCGTTCGTACTGAAAGTTTCCGGTCCACATGTTTATGCTCCTTCTGCCACAGCCTGGACAGCTTTGACGATGTTCTGATAACCAGTGCAGCGGCACAGATTACCCTCAATCGCATGGCGGATTTCTTCATCGCTGGGGTGCGGATTCTCAGCAAGCAGCGCGGAGGTCATCAAAATCATGCCGGGGGTGCAGAAACCGCACTGCAAGCCGTGATTTTCCCAGAAACTGGCCTGCATCGGGTTCAACTCACTGCCCTGGGCCAGCGCCTCAATCGTCGTGACCTCCTGTCCGTCAGCCTGGGCTGCGAGCAGTGTGCAGGACTTCGTGGCCCGACCATTGACCAGGACCGTACAGGCTCCGCACTGGCTGGTATCACAGCCAATCTTGGTGCCGGTCAGTTCCAGCTCGTCACGCAGGAAATGGACCAGCAGCGTGCGCGGCTCGATCTCACGCTCGTAGACCGTGCCGTTGACAGTGATGCTTACTTTCATATCCCCCTCCATTTAGCCTGAAGGTGCTGCTTCGGATAACTGATCTTCAATGCTCTGGAAAAAGCGGCTGCTCATCACGGTTGCGGCAGCTTTGATAACTCGTTGGCCGACACTCGCCAGTTTGCCGGATACAGCGGCCTCTGCATCCCAGATGAGAAAGGTCTGATCTTCCTCTTCTTGCAGGGTGATGCTCACACTGCTGTCGATCATGCTCTGCTGGCTTTCACCGATGATGATAAGCCGGAACTGCGAGGGTGCGTCGATGTTTTCTATACGGATTGTACCGCCATAATCATCTTGGACTGCCGCCAGAGCGACTTTCAAATGGGCGTGCCAGGCATAATCTTCGCCTTCGATAGGGACGAATTCATCCACACCAGGGATCGCTTTAGCAATCGCATCCGCATTCATGAGCATGTCCCAGATCGCTTGTCGGGGAGCATCAAATATATACTCTCCTGAAAGGTTCATCCTTCCTCTCGTGAGTGTAGTGAACTCGCTGGGATGGCTGGCCTGAGTATAGCTTGAATTAGCGCCGATGCAACAAGTATTGGTCTTATGGCAGTTGTCTGACAGGCCATGCGACACGCGGTATAATGCGACCAGTGACAGAGTGTAGACACGCAGGGGATGTGGTATGAGCGAATTTGCAGCAATTGGTCAACCAAAACCCATCATCGACGGTCAGGCAAAGGTGATGGGCAAGGCACGCTACATTGCAGACTTGCATCTGCCGGGTATGCTCCATGCGCGCTTTGTGCCCAGCATGTACGCCCACGCGCACATTAAGGGAATCGACACGAGTGAAGCGCTGGCCGTGCCGGGCGTGGTCCGTGTGCTGACGCATGAAGATCTGCCAAAGCTTGCGCCGAGTTCGCGGCGTAAGCTGCTGCTGGCGCGTGGCCGTGTGATCTTTGTCGGCCAGCCGGTCGCGGTAGTGTTGGCGACCTCAGAAGCCGCCGCCGCCGACGGGGCCGAACGAGTGTTGGTCGATTACGAAGTGCTGCCTGCCGCGATGACGATTGATGCCGCGCTGGCGAAGGACGCCCCACTGGTGTGGCCGGAGGGAATCCCGAAGGGGTCGGAAGACGCCAGCGAGCATGGCGCGGACGTGGGCCAGAGCGTGGATACCGGCGCGGAAGCGACCAACATCGACAGCGAAGACGACTACACGCGCGGCAATATCGAGGCCGGTTTTGCCGAAGCAGATATTATTGTTGAACACAGCTTCACGACGCCGATGGTGCATCAGAGTTCGATTGAGACGCATGGCATCGTCGCGCAGCCGGACCTGGCTAGCGGCGGGATCAATATCTGGTGCAGCACCCAGGCCCCCTTTGATGTTCGCAATGAAGTCGCGGATGTCCTGGAAATGCCAGAGACGCTAATCCGCGCGCACGGTGAGGTCATCGGCGGCGGCTTTGGCGGCAAGTTCCCGGTCTATGAACCCCTGGTTGCGGCCATGGCCGTGATCGCCGGGCAGCCAGTCAAGCTGATTCTGACTCGCAGCGAGGAACTTATGGCGACCAATCCCGCCCCGGCTATTCGGGTTCAGGCGCGCCTGGGCGCTAAAAAGGACGGCACGCTGACCGCTCTTCAGGCGAAGATCGACCTGGATGCGGGCAGCTACCCGGCTAATCTGGCGAGCTTTGCGGGTTTCCAGTTGGGCAGCTTCTTCCCGGTGCCTAACATGGACATTCATACGACCGAGGTGCTGACCTTCAAGCCGGGTACAGGTGCCTACCGTGCTCCTTGCGCGCCGACTGCCTTTTTCGTGATGGGCACGCTGATTGATGAAATCGCCGCAGCGCTCGACATGGATTCGATAGACGTGCTGCTGAAAAATGTGGCGGCGCAGGGCGCTCTGCTGGCGAACGACAAAACCTGGCCGGGCATCGGCGCGAAAGAAACGCTGGAAGCCCTTAAACAGCATCCTGTCTGGCAGAACCGCGAGCAACTCCGTGCGCAGGGTCATGGCGTAGGCATCGCTATCGGCGGCTGGATGGGCGGTACGTCGCCTGGCATGGCGGCCTGCGGTCTGAACCGTGATGGGATGATTCACATCCACACTGGCTCGATGGACATCAGCGGCACCAACACCTCGCTGATCCTGATGGCGGCGGAAGCCTTTGGCGTCTCGCCGGACATGGTCAAGCTGGTTCAGGGCGATACCGACAACGCGCCTTATTCAACCGGCACGGGCGGCAGCAAGATGCTCTATGCGACCGGCAAAGCGGTGGTCGCGGCGGCGCAGGATGCCCGGCAGCAGGTGATGGCGGTGGCGGCGGAACTGTTCGAAGCCGCGCCGGAGGATATGGAAATCGTGGACGGCTCGGTGCGCATCAAAGGTCTGCCCTCGCAGGCGATTACCCTGAAGGAACTGGCGAAAAAGACGATGGGCTGGGGCAAATATGCGCCGATTCAAGGCAATGGCCGGACGGTTGTTACCGACCAGTCGCCCGCCTTCAATGCGCAGTTGGTTGAAGTAGACGTGGACCAGGAGACGGGCGAGGTCAAGGTATTGAAGCTGATTTCGTCACAGGATGTGGGCCGGGCCATCAATCCGCTGGCAATCCAGGGTCAAATCATGGGCGGCGCGACTCAGGGCCTCGGCTGGGCATTGTACGAGCAGATCCTCTACGACGAGGATGGTCAACTGCTGACCGGCTCCTGGATGGACTATACCATGCCGAAGGCCGCGCAAACGGCTCAGGAGATCGAGACGATTATTGTTGAGGTCCCCTCAGAACACGGGCCTTTTGGTGCGCGCGGTGTGGGTGAACCGCCGGTCACGCCGACGGCTGCGGCAGTTGCCAACGCAATTGCTCATGCGACCGGGGTACGCCTGACGAATATTCCGATGACGGCGCCGACGGTGCTGGAGGCGCTGCAGGCGGCAGAAAATTAGTTGGGAACCGGAGATTGTGGTTTCAGGATGCCAGTAACGACGCTGACAAGTTCGCCAGGCAGTTGGAGCTTGTGCAGATAGTTGTTGGCACCGGCATTGTAGGCATTTTCGATAGATTGCGCATCATCGAGCGCGGAAAAAACCACAATAGGAACATCAGCGGCCTGTGTCCGAATGTGACGGCACAGGTCAATTCCATTCATGCCGGGCATCATAATGTCAAGAATAATGAGGTCGGGTATGGAGCTGGTAAGAAGTTTGATCGCTTCAAGGGGGTTATCGACGTTGAAGACCGTGTAGCCTTTGCGCTGCAGGGCAATGGTAATGAGCGAACGCATCACCATTTCATCGTCAATGACCAGAATTTCCATTAAGTAATTACACCTGTCATTACAATTGCAACTGAGCAGGTGGGCGGTGGAGGCCCACCTGCTCAGTCACTGAACGGTATACCGTTCAGGACACTTCTTTCAGATACTGCTCCTGTGGGCCGGCGACGATGGCCTGAGCGAACTCGGTCAGCGTGTCCGCCTTGACAGATTGCAGCCATGCCTGTGTCTGCGGGGCCAGATCGAAGGCCTTGAACAGGGCGCTGTCCCGCTCGATCACCAGTCTGTGGCGCAGGTCTTCGTCCAGCAAAGCCAGCCCCATCAGATTATCCAGCCGCTTGCTCTCTTCCTGGCTCAATACGTAGGTCCACCAGTTGCTGCCTCCCTTGAAGCCGTAGCCAGTCGGCCAGGGATTCACATCAATGACCAGTGGCCGCTTTGAGTTCCTCATTAACAGTCTCCTTTGCAAAACGACATTTCAGGCTGCTTCGTTGAGCAAGTCGCCGATTAGACGCCACCGATGGTGTTGCCCGCCAGGGCCGCAAACTGAGGTGCAAGTAAGGCGATGACAGTGGTGGTGCCGATGATGCTAACGACGATGATTTTTTTGGCTTTTGCGAATTTGCTGAACATGATATCCCTCTCCCTTTGGGTGCATCAATTGTTCTGTAAATTGACAATAACACGGTATGCTGAACAAACCGCTTACCAAAAAGGTAAAAAAAGTAAAGGAAAAGCGCTGCGGCGGTTAGAGTTTCGTTATATCGTAAAATTGGGTTGAATCGAATGCGAGCGAAAACGCCCTGGAATACAGTCGAGAATGGCTCGCAAACGCGCTTAATCAGGTACTATGAAATTGGAAGATTTGAAGAGGGGTCAGGCCAGGAGCCGGTTGGCAAGCTCGATAGTTTCGGAGGAAGGTTCGACCGCCAGATCGCGCAGCAGACGTTCCCGAAGCTCGTTCAGATGTGTCAGGATCTGGTGATTTTCGCCGAGATCGGCGTAGCAAATCATGATGGCCCGGTTAATGTCTTCGCGGTAAGGTTCCTCAATAAGTGCCTCGCGGTAGGCGTTGAGGGCGGCGCGGAAATCGCCGCGTGTGCGCGCGCACTGTCCCAGGCCGATCATCGCTTCAATATAAGCTTCGTGGAGAATCTCGCGCCGCAGGTAAACCCAGTCAGCTTCGAGCGAACTGAGGAACTCGCCCTTGTAGAGGCGGGTGGCTTTGCGCCAGAGGTCTTCGGTGCGGGCATCGCGCGGAGACAGCAGGCGGGCCTGCGTGGTCAACTTTTCCAGTTCTTGCGCATCGCACCAGACTTCGGTGATCGGGTTGAGCTGGTACATATCGTCCTGGAAGACGATGAAATTCTCGCCGAGAGCCTGGCGGGCACGATAGAGCGTGGTGTGGAAGCGTGCGCGCGCTTTTTCCGGCGAAATATCGGGCCAGAAGGCCAGATTGATCTGCTCGCGGCTGATCGGACCGTTGAAGAGCAGGTAGTAGAACATCTCGCGGGCGGCGTTAGCGCGCCAGTCGCTGGTTGTCAGGACGACGCCGTCACGTTCGACCGTGTCGCGGCCCAGAGTCAGGACGTTAAGCAGGTAGGTGTCTGGGATGTAGCCGTCTTCGCCGGTCTTGAGCCGGGTCTCAGACAGCTTGTAGCGGGCGCGTTCCAGCAGTTTGAGATCCTGCACGAGAATGTCGTGGCTGGTCTGTTTCGTATCAATCATGTTGCGCAGCCCTGGCGCATGGCAGGCCTCGACCGCCAGCGGTTGGGCGGTCTTGAGATTTCGTGCGGCACGGAGCGCCTGTTCGAAATAGCGCGCGGCTCGCGTATGATCGGCTGCCAGCAGGGCAGTGTGTGTGCCAACGCCGAGGGCTTGCAGTAGTTCGAGTTCTGCGCCAATCGATTGTATATTGTCGATAATGGCATCAATCTTGGGCAGTACCTGGGCGGCTTCACCCTGTTCGCCGCGCGCGGCCAGGCTGGCTAGCTGCGCTGATAGTTTGGTCAGACCGAGATTGTTCTGTTCGGCGATGATGGCTGCCTCGGTGGCAAGGCTGATCGCTTCGTGATAGCGCTTCTGCCAGCGGGCCAGTTTAGCCGCGCTGATGAATATCTCCGCCCGCAGGACGAGATCGTGCTCGCCCAGCAGTTCAAGGGCCTTATTGTAGAGATCCTGCGCTTCGTTGTATGCGCCCCGGTCTCGCTGAATATCGGCTTTGCTCCACAGCAGTACGCTTTCCGCGCGGTTGTTCGGCACTTTGGCAGCGACACTCAAGCCTTCTTGAATAGTCGCCATCGCGTCTTTGTAATTGCTGTGCCCATGATAATGAACGGCCAGATTGTTGAGGGCCAGGGCCAGGAAGGTCGCGTTACCGAGATCACGTCGCAGGGCGACGATCTCCTGGAGGCAGGCCCCGGAATTGTCGAGACGCCCCAGTTTCGCATAAGCTACTTGCAGGCGCTGAAGCACCAGCGACAGATTGTAAGCATCGCCATCGGCGCGCAGAATCGGCTGCGCGGCTTCGAGGTGGCGCACCGCTGCCTCAATATCGCCCATGTCCATGTGGATCACGCCCAGCAAGGAAAGTGCGTCGCCATAGACAGCGCTGTCGTGAGGTGCGTCTTCAAGAATCGTGTTGGCCTGATTGATGGCCTCGTCGTAATTATTGCGGAAGAAGCTGATCCAGGCTTGCATAGACCGGACTTCCAGGCAGCCGGGCTGGTCATTCTGTAATTCGAAGCCCTGCTTCGCTTCATGAAGCCGGTGGGCACCCATGTCGTACTCATAGCGGTTGATGTGCAGTTTGGCGCAGTAGAGCAGCAGGCGCGGGCTGTCGAACTTGACGCTTTCCAGGCTGGCAGCCCAATAGAATAAGGTTTCGACATTACCTTGGATATAGAAGGTATAAGCTACACGGTCCGCCAATTCAGAGGCATACTTGAGTTCCCCGGCAGTGATGAAATGATCCACCGCCTCGACCACGTGATCATTATCTGCAAACCACTCGGCTGCCTGCCGGTGGAGCTTGAAAAACTGTTCAGAATCATTCGTCCACAACTGCTCTTGCAGCAGCTCGCGGAAGAGTGTGTGATAGGCCAGACCGCCGGTCACACGCGCCAGGAACATGTTCTTGTTCAAGACTTCCGCCAGCAGAATCTCGCTGTCCGGCAGCCCCAGCGCCTGACTGCACAACTGCGGTGTGAGCCGGGTGAGGGTCGAGGAGGCCAGCAGGAAATCGCGCACGTTGGGCGGTTGTGCCAGGAGCATCGAATTGGCGAGGTTCTGAAAGAGCGCCTCTGGCCCGGCACCGCCGCGCAGCATGGCCCGTTCCAGATCCTTCGGCAGCGGGTGGATCGCCAGCACAGTTCCGGCAGGCCAGCCTTCCAGGCGGACGGCCCAGTTCTCGACCTGTTCCGGCGTGGGCGGTTCATCCAACATATGAGCCGCGAGCGCGTAGATTTCGTCACGCCGGAATTTGAGTTCTTCCTGGCCGATGGCAAGGATCTCGCGGCGGGCGATCATTTCGGTCAGCGGGAGATCTGGCAGGATGCGGCTAATCATGATGACGTGCATCCGTGCCGGTAAGCGTTCGACCAGCGCACGCAGCCAGGTTTCGGCAGGCAGCGAACCGGTCAGATGGTGAACATCATCCAGGACGTAAATCGCGTCTTCGGCGAGGTAGTGCCGGGTGTAATCAGTGATCTGGGTGGCTAACTCGATAGGGGGGTAGCCGTAGACCGCTTGAAGCTCGCTGATTCCGGGTGTGAGCGTTTCGAGCACCGAGAGCGCATTGTAATGCAGCAGCGGCACGTCGCGCTGGCTGGCGTCAACCGTGTGCCAGGCGACCGGCAGATCGCAGCCCTGCATAAACTGGCTGGCAAGGGTCGTCTTGCCATAACCGGGTGGCGCGCTAATCAGGGTGAGTTTATAGCCGGTGACAAGATGCAGCTTTTGGAGCAGGCGTGGCCGCTCGACCAGCCCCTGGGGTTGTGGGTTTGACTTGTTGCCAAGCACGAACATGGAGCCCCACCAATCACCGCAGCGATAATAAAGGAACGTTACACTCTAATAGTATACAGATTCTGGACGAGAATGGGTTGACCATTCTCAAGGATAATGATACTGCTAACAATACAAAATAGCTTATATTGGGTTAGTTTTCCGTTATATTGCTCGCGGGTCTGCAAATGACACTCTTCCAGGGTGTCTCAGGGGGCGCTGCAAGACACGACGCGGCCAATTGATGTATTTGTGTGCAAGGGTTACAATGGCGGCCTATGCGGCTTAGGAAATAGGAGAACAGCGCGTGTCGGCACAAGCAGATATTGGCCTGATTGGTCTGGCAGTGATGGGACAGAATCTCGTTCTGAATATGAACGATCATGGTTTCACGGTGGCGGTCTTCAACCGCACCACGTCTAAAGTCGATGCTTTCCTGGCGAATGAGGCGCAGGGAACGCGGGTAATCGGCACCCATTCTATTGAAGAGCTGGTCGCAGCCCTGAAGCGCCCGCGCCGCGTGATGCTGATGATCCAGGCGGGTCCGGCGGTGGACGCAGTGATGGAACAGATCATCCCGCATCTTGAAGCAGGCGACATTATCATCGATGGCGGCAATTCTAATTATCAGGATACCCAGCGGCGGATGAAGTACCTGGAATCCAAAGGGCTGCTGTATGCTGGGGTCGGGATTTCCGGCGGCGAAGAAGGCGCGCGTCACGGGCCGTCGATCATGCCGGGCGGTTCGCCGGAGGTCTGGCCGCACGTGAAGGACATCTTCCAGTCGATTGCAGCAAAAGTGGCTGATGGAACCCCCTGCTGCGATTGGGTGGGGCCGGACGGTGCGGGTCATTTCGTCAAGATGGTGCATAACGGCATTGAGTACGGCGATATGCAGCTCATTAGCGAAGCCTACAACCTGATGAAGGTCGGCCTGGGCATGAGCCACGATGAGATGAGCGCACAGTTCAAGCGCTGGAACAGGGGCCGCCTGGATTCCTACCTGATCGAAATCACTGGGAATATCCTGGCCTACCGCGACCATGATGGTGAGCCGCTGGTTGAGCATATCCTGGACTTAGCGGGCCAGAAGGGCACCGGCAAGTGGACGGCAGCGACCTCACTGGAATATGGTACGCCCTTGACGATGATTGCCGAAGCCGTCTTCGCGCGTTTTCTCTCGGCGCTGAAGGATGAGCGGGTCGCGGCCTCGAAGGTTCTGGGCGGGCCGGATGAGCATATTGCGAAGTCAGACAGCTTTCTGAACGCTATCGAGGATGCCCTGTACGCTTCGAAGATTATATCCTACACCCAGGGCTACATGCTGATGCGCATGGCGGATCAATCCTACGATTGGGATCTGAATTACGGCGGTGTGGCGAACATGTGGCGCGAGGGATGCATCATTCGCTCGGCCTTCCTGGGTAAGATTACCGAGGCTTACCGTGAGAACGCAGCCCTGACCAACCTGCTGCTGAACGACTATTTCCATCAGCAGGTGGATCAATCGCAGGCGGGCTGGCGCCAGGTGGTGGCCGAAGCGGCCACGCACGGCATCCCGGTCCCGGCGATGTCGAGCGCATTGGCCTTTTATGACGGTTACCGCCACGAGCAGCTCCCGGCCAACATGATCCAGGCGCAGCGCGATTACTTCGGCGCACACACCTACGAACGGGTGGATGAGGCACGCGGCGAGTACTTCCATACGGACTGGACCGGGCATGGTGGTGCAGCGACTGCTGGATCGTATAAGGCATAGGCAGCCCCCTGGCAATAGATGATCGAATACAGCGCGTTTGCGATCACCTTTCTGTTGGCCCTGGGCCTCGCGGTCGTGATGTCTCCGGTGGCGATGCGCCTGGGCCAACGCTTCGGCATCGTCACCGCGCCTGGTGGACGCCGCACGCATGAAGGCGACGCGCGCCATCTGTCCAAACTGGGTGGGCTGGTCCTCTTCGTCAGTTTCACGGTGACGGTGCTGCTGGCTCAACTGCTGGATGTGCCGCACTTTGATCCGGATGAACCCCAGCGTCTGATCGGGCTGCTGCTGGGCGCGGCGGTGATTTTCGTGATCGGGGTTCTGGACGACAAGTTCGAGCTGCCGCCGCTGCCGCTGTTCGCGGGTCAGGCTCTGGCGGCGGCGATTGCCATCCATTTTGAGATTTTCATCGAGGGCTTCAATAATCCGCTGACCGGCAGTCTGACATCTCCCTGGCCCTTTGCCGTGACGGTGATTCTGACGCTGCTGTGGATCGGTGGCATGACCAACACGGTCAACTGGCTGGACGGCCTGGATGGGCTGTCGCATGGGGTCGTGTTCATCGCGGCTGCCGTGCTGTTCATCAACAGCGCCTTCATCCTGGTTCCAGCGCAGAAAAGTGTGAGCCTGCTGCCGCTGGCGTTGATGGGCTGTACCCTGGGCTTCTTGCTGTTCAATTTCTACCCGGCCCGTATCTTTGCCGGGGGAGGGGCCTATCTGCTGGGTTATCTGATCGCCTGCCTGAGCATCATCGGCGGGGCCAAGATGGCAACCGTGCTGATGGTGATGGTGCTGCCGATCATGGACATGGCCTGGCAGATCGTGACGAGGCTGCTTTCGGGCCGGAGTCCCTTCAAGGGGGATCGGGGCCACGTGCATCACCGTCTGTTCGACCTGGGCTTCGGCCAGCGGCAGATTGTGCTGGGCTATTATCTCTTCTGTTCGTTCTTCGGGACGCTCACGCTTCTGATGGAAAGCCGCTCGTTCAAGCTGATTTCGCTGATCCTGCTGCTGGGGGTGATCGCGGCGGGCTTCGCCTTCTTGTGGGTCCAGACCTCGCGCCGCCAGCTTCCAGAATTCTTGAGGCAAAGAATACCAGCCCAACGGCTGGTCTGAGTACCCCCGACAGGACACAACTCGAATATAATCTCTCCGTAAAAACCCTTGAATTCACACAAAGTATCGCATTTCCTCAGGGCGACAAGCTCAAACGGCTCTCGATTGGCTAGTTTTTGGCTTTGCGGTGCCGATGAGGGAGAGCGACACCTCCCCCACCGCACCTTGAAGCACCGTCGCGGAGGCTAACGGCACTTCCGCCCAAAGCATAACATGGGTCGGCAGATCGTTGGTTTCGCAGACGTTTTCGTCAATTGAGGTTTTGCGGAGGGAATTCGCATATGACTCGTGTTTTGGTTCTGACCAATCATAAAGGTGGGGTAGGGAAGTCTACTTCGGCAACCAATATCGCGCTGGGCATTGCAGGTGTCTTGCGCTGCGCCGGTGCGCCCAACAACCGCGTCCTGCTAATCGACACCGACAGCCAGGGACACGCCACACTCGTCACCACCGGGCGCAACGACTTCGGACCTGATGGCAGCCTGTATGCCGTTCTTTCAGCCGATCGCGCCAACGCAGCGGAGACGCTGGCAAAATGTGTCGTGCCATCCACCTGGGACCCAGATTTGCATGTGCTGCCGGCCTCGCCGATGCTGGAAGGTGCAGAACGGGAGTTGATGCGCGTCTCTGGCGCACCCTACCGTTTAGCCGATCCACTATCACGCGTTGCGGGACACTATGCCGCGGTGGTCATCGACACTCGGCCTTCGTTCTCGCTGCTAACTGAGATGGGGCTGATCGCGGCGACCGATGCTATCGTGCCGGTCGAGCCGCGCTATCTTGAAACCGTCGGCTTAATGAACGTGATTACCAAGATCAATGACATTCGAGAAGGCTGGCGGCATCCCGAACTCTGCATCAGCGGCATCTTGGTGACCAAAATGGACTCGCGCATCCGCGGGCATAATCACCTGCTGGAAGAACTGAAGGCCCACGCTGTCCTGGGCAAGCTGCTGATCGGCGTGATCCCCGCCAACGAAGCGGTGTCCTATGCCCACCACAATCACCTGAGTATATTCAACTACGATCCCCAGGCCGCTGCCAGCAAAGCCTATGCGAAGCTGGTCGGCAAGCTGGTGGGACGCATGGCTAAGGACGGTGCCTGATGCCACGCAAAGACAACGCTCACCGCATTGACGAGCTGCTGGCGTCGGTAACAGAAGATATGTTGGATGGCGATCCGCAGCGTTTTCAGGATAAGAGCATCCGTGTAGAGCGCATCCTGCTGGAGATGCTGCGGCCTGATCCGGTGCAGCCGCGCCGGGTATTGTCAGAGCAATTGCATCTCGCGTTTCACGACAACCGACAGACGCCTACTCAGGCACTCCGAGAACTCGTCCAACTCGCGCAAGTTGCGGCTCGCCAAGAGGGACGCCCCTTTAATAGCGTGCTGGAGCTGCTGCCAAATCCTGATGATGAACGGGAAGACGATCAGGATCCGAAACTATCGTCCCGAAGAGCAGTTCCTTCGCGATCTGGTCAATCTTGCCATCACGATCCGCGACGATGGACAGGTCAATCCGCTGACCGTCGTAGATGTCTCGCAGGGCGTCACGCGACAGTTTCGCATCGAGACTGGTGAGCGGCGTTACTGGGCGACCTGGCTGCTGCGCGACTTTATCCCCGGCTATTCGGGGGATGGCATGATCCCGTGCATCATCATTCCTGCTGAGCGTTCCTCGATCTTTCGACAGGCAAAGGAAAACACAGCTCGATCTGGCTTGTCCGCAATCGCGATGGCCAGGCAGGCTGCACTGCTCCTGCTGCCGGTTCACGGTTACGAAATCCCAGATGCGGTTGTGCCGAATGACATCTATCGTCAAGCCCTGGAACTCGATCTGAGGGGAAAGCGTGAGCATACAGAGGCAATCTTGAGTGCGATGGGAGGCATAGACAAAGCCCGCTTCAGCCGTTTGAAAGCCCTACTAAATCTGTCTGACGAGGCAATTGAACTTGCAGACCGCCACGATATTGATGAGAAGAAACTTCGCTATGTTTTAAGTCTCCCTATCGAGTATCACGCTGAAATTGTCCGCCAGATAATAGATTTTGGCTTAACGAGTAAACAGATCCGGGCACTCTGTGAAGGGGATGACGTGCAAGTGGATGAGGATGCCACAGATGAAAGGCTTCCTGCTGCGGCCCTGAAGATGGCACGAGCTGCTCACGGCGTTAGCAATACATCCCCACAGCAGTTCGCCCGGGCACTGCTGCGTCAGGAGGGCGACGCGAATATCGCCAAGGCACGGCTCCAGTCTCTGCGGCAACTCCTTGTAGAAGCCGAACGTTTTTTGAACGATGCATGAAAAGGTTGTTCCAGGACAACCTTTTTTACCGTTGGAAGGCAATATGAAAACACGTGCGCACTCGCCACCTTGACAACCAAAAACCCACCGAAATTAGATTGGTGGGCTGGGAAACTGTGACATTCGTTTGAACCGGATATTCAAACTTTATCACAGTCTCCAGTCCTCTGCAACCGAATAGTGCCACTTTCGTCTCGTTTTCGCGTCGGACTCGTGCTTCAGTTTCGCAGGTGACAAGCCATGACCTCAGTGCAGACCGAGCTGTCTTCAGCACGCCTACTTGGCGAACCGCATAGTCCATCCGCTGCCCAGGATAGCAGCCTGAGGGATGTTGCTGCGCCTGAGTTATTCGAGGAAATCTCAGCGCGAAATCAGTCGACGTTTTTCTGCCGATCTTGCCGCTATCCTGCGGACGCCGCCGAGTTCGTGTGACAGCCAACAAAACTTCTCAGTCCAGGATCATGATGCGCCGGACATCTATGCCGTTCGACGATTTGCGCTGGACTGTCTGCGTGCAGGCAAGGTGGAAGCCGCCGCGAGGTTCATTCAGCGCTATACGCCTGAGCAGAAGCCCTGGTTGGACAAGCAATTTAAGTACTTTCACACGCAGCCTCAGATTGACACTCTGCCAGCCACATCATCGAAAGCAGAAGCATTTCTTTCGATGCTTGCTGTTGTGCCTGATACCGTCAAAATTGATACCGAAGCCGGTCGTATTGCCCATGTTCTCGGTGAGTTCGCAGTGTTTCGAGCTTGGGCTTATGGCTTGGTTACAGATGATGGCGACGGCTGGGTTGACCGGAAGGAGTTGGAGACCGTGTGGCGTAACGTGGGCATCGTCAGCAGTTCGCGTCACGCACGCCGTCTCATTCAGCGCGGCATGTCGCAGGGCTATTGGTCACAGGACAAGACCCGGAAGCGAATCTATCTGACCGGTCAAGTGAAGCTGGCAGCACAGCTAACCCGCAGGGCGATAGAAACTGGCGACGACATTGTCGGCACGAACCTGCCGGGGCGAAGGCGTGTCGAGGTCAGCTTGGCTGGATCACTTCAGGAAGCATCCGCCGGATTGTACGCTGGATGGCTTGTATCGAAAGATCCCGGCGCAAAGAGATGATTATCAGTCGCGAAACGCTATGCAGTTTGTGGGGAGTCTCTGTGCCAACACTACTGACCTGGGAACGCATCGCAAAAATCGACAGCCAGGCCAACTTCGCGCAGCAGAACGATACCGCTATCGACCGTGTGCCAGCACATGCCTACCTAACGCTCAACCGGGACGGCAGCTATGCGACGGCTTGGCGACTGCCCAATACTTATATCGTCGCGGACCGGAGGATAAAGCAGCATTCTCACACAGGCAACGCAAAGAAGATAAGGAAAGTCATTCGTGATGAAATTGCGCAGACAGAACAGCGTGGTTCGCTAGGGGATACCGCGTCGCTCCGTTCTGGCAGGCGTTATTTCACCGAGGACCCTCATCGTAAATCTACGCCTTTTGCTGCCTGTGACCACTACCTGCGGAAACTGGGTCGACGCGATGGTGATCTGATCCAAAGGCGCTACTTCCATATTGGACAACGCTTTGGTATGCACATCTTCGAACCGTACAACATCCAAAGCGAGCTGCAAGCGACCAGTATTCACCAACGGTTGATCTGGCAGGAAAGCCAAGATGACTTCAAGGCCATGCAATCCGTCTATGGCCAGATGCTGGAAGCTTGCGGTGAGCGGACAGAAACTTAATAGTCTAAAGGGGAAACGAAATATTGAAATAAAGGCAAAAAGAGTATTCCGGGTGTATTTTGTGGCGAGTTCCATCACACATATGGACCCAGTGCCGCTATTTCACGCAAAGTAACGGTACTTACGTCTTAGATTGGATCAGTGTTTGGAGAGAAACAATAATCACTTCGTGGGGTCAAGTCCGAAAGTTTCTGTAAAAACAGGTTGGCGTGACACAGCTTAAACAGCCTGAGGCTGGGCCTCAGACTGTCCCTCGGTGGCTGGCGACTCCAGCCCTAACTGGCGACGTAGCTGCTTCAACATGGCGACCTCAACATCGCTCATGCGCACATTCTGCCAGCGCTCACTGGTCTGCATCAGCGTAGCAAAGACCAGCTTCAGGCAGCTCTTTTCATCCCAGAAACGCGGAATAGTCTTGGTGCGGCGGCGCTGCTCCTCGAAAGCACGTTCAATGAGGTTAGTAGTGCGGATGCGCTTGTGGTGCAGCGGTGGGCAGCGCAGAAAGCTGAGACAGGCCTCCAGGTCGTCCTGCAAACAGGCGGTCGCGCTGGGCAGTTCCTTACCGTAGTGGGCGATGAAATCCTGAACCAGCAGGTCCGCAGTAGCGCGGTTAGGCGCATTAAAGATGGCTTGCAGCGAGCGCTTGATGGCCTGCTGCTGGGCCTGGGGGACTTTGGCCAGGATGTTGGTCGTTTTGTGCATCATGCAGCGCTGGCGCAGGCTGTGGGGATACAGCTCTTCAATCACGGCGATGAGCGCCGGTGCGCCGTCGCTGGTAATCATGGTCGGCACCGGCAGGCCGCGCCGCTGCATATCCCGGATGAAGTCACGCCAGGCCGCCCTGCTTTCTTTGTTGCCCAGGGCCAGATGCAGCAGCACCTTGCGCCCATCGCGGCAGATGCCCCAGGCACACAGCAGGGCTTCCTTCACGTTGCCGATGCGCCGCAGGCTCTCGTAGACCGCATCCACAAACAGGTATTCCACTTCAAATGCGCTCAGATCGCGCTGACAGAAGTGCTGGTAATCCTCCCACAGGCTGTCGGTGATCTCACTCACCGCACTACGGCTCAGCAGCATCTCCCCACTGTACGGATCACGGAAGGCGTCCTCCACGTCACGCGTGGACAGGCCCCGGCTGTACATCTGCGTCACCAGATACTCCAGCACATCGCTGTTGCCGCGTAGAAACGCCAGCAGCTTTGAGCGGTACACTTGCTCGCTGGCGCGCACCTGCGGCACTGCAAAGGCAATCTCCCCCTCGGCGCTGCGGATGCGTCCTGGTTTGTAGCCATTGCGGTAGCCACTGCCCTCGGACTGACGCTCATAGCGCTCCCGCCCCAGGTAATCCGTCACTTCCTGCTCCAATGCCTGCTGCACCATCCCCTGCACCGCCAGCCGCAGAAACTGGCTCAAGGGCTGCTCGCTGTTGTTGATCCCCTCCCGTAAAAAGACGTTCATCTCTTGCTCGATCCGCTCGCTCGGTGCTATTCTCTGGCTCATGGCGTGTCGTTCTCCTTCTGTGATTAGGCTCTCAGAATGATAGCGCACGCCTTCCCTTTTTACAGAAGTTTACTGACATCACCACTTCGTGGGAAGATAGGACTAAATTCTCTCCTGATGATCCGTCATATACCGTAATATCTAGCTGTGAAGTCGTGCGCTTCAAAATGTAGAGCAGTAGCACAAATCGTGGACAGATAGTGGATGGAAGGAAATCATGCGTGTCGAATAACCATGATGACAATCGTTCAGAACCACTTCTCGATGAAATCCGCTGGATGTTCCAGAAAGGTGATAGGGAGAACGCACTGGAGCTTATCGACCTGTATCTGCTCGACTACACCGATGATTTGGATGCGGAGTTGCTCAAGGTTGAGATATGCCTCGAACTAGAGCGCGGCGTTGATTATATCGGGGAAACATTGGCTAGGTGGGACGCGGATATCAGCGTATCGGAAGCGATATGCAGACTGCGCCAGCGTGTAGAAAAACGAGTGATTGAGAATCTTGCCCAAGGGCGCCGCAAGCTTGAGCGCGACTATGTGGGTGACGCCATCGAGTATTTCAAGACAGCGAGCAGCCTTCTTCCAAATGATCCCACAGTAACGCTCTCTGCAGCGTTGGCTCTTATCGGTGACGAACAGTTACCTTACCAAACGCAATCCATCCGCGAGAGAGTCTACAAGAAGTTCAGTCGGAACAGCGAATCGACTTCTCATGATCGTCGATTGGAGGTGGCCGGGCAATACCTGCAATTGACTCTTGAGCGCAGTGGCGTCAATCTGGCCCTCTTCAACAAGGCTGCTAATCTGCTTATATGCCTTTGGCTTTCTCAAGGAGCGGTCAGAAAGGTGCTCAACTGGCTGAAAGACAACAAATCCAGTGCCCTTGAGACTGAACTCATGGCAACCGTAGCACAAAGCGCATTCGCCACTGCACTTTATGCCTGTATGGCGCTTCTGCGAAATGATCAACAGGAAGAAGCTCAAACAATTCTTGCAATCTGTCAGCAGTTAAACCCGGATGTCGCGCTGCTTCACTTGTTGTGGGCCGAATTATGGAAGCACTCGCAGCAGTCGAAGAAAGCCATAGTCGCTTTGCGCAAGGTGTTGACGCTGGGTGACGCCAATCCTGTTGAGATTGAGTTCACATCGCTACAACGTGTGTGGAGTGCAGTAGAGGACATTCGGATAATATGCCCAGAATGTGGAAGACGCAGTCAATCAACGGAAACTCGCTGCGAATTCTGCACGGCTGACCTGAAACGCAGCATATTGTTCCTCGATCAATTTGACTTGCGCACCACTCCCGAACCGATAATTGCTCATGCGGCCCTGGCCGACCTGTTGATGGGCGAGTTTAGGCAGGAAGAAGCAAGTGAGCATATTGATATCGCACTTCAGTTTGCGCGCGACAATCCGGATTTTGATCAAACCATGAAGATTCTTCGCGAGAAACAGGAACTCCTGGCTCATGCAGCGGGTGACGCCGTCACGAAGGCACAATCCCTGGCTTCTGCAATCAAATGTCATGGGCTAACAATAACCGTAGCAAAGCAGGTTCAGCGGACTTGCACCACAAAACCGCTCAGTTGGCTTGACTTGTCATTTTGGGATCGGTTTGCTGTCGCGCGGGAGCTCGTCGACATGGAATACTTCGACGCTGCGGGTGAATTCATTGATGCGGCCTTTGCCGACAACCCGGGTCGCAAGACTGTAATGAAACTACAGCGGGACCTGAGGATCTGCGCAAGAGCTATGGTGCAGGAAATCGCTGTGTTCAGCGGAACAGGCACTTCAGCGCAGCGATTTTGACACAGCTGATCTGTTGGCGGAACAAATTCTCAAGCTTTGCCCTGACGATCATGAGACGATGTTCATCCGCGGCCAAGCCAGGCTGCAAATGGGCCGTGACTTAGCAGCGCTCTCCGATTTTCAGACCGTCATGGCTAAGTCGGAGTCAAAGATCTTAGCTGATCTGGCTCGGATGTCCACTGTGCAAGTCCTCGAACGGCGCAACGATATCAATCATGCGCTGGCGGTTCTGAACGAAGCTGACGATGGGCGAGCCGAAGTCGTTCGGCAGCGTCTGCGGCGTAGGCAGATGGGTGTGCCTGTAGTCTGTATCACCGAGACCGCTTCCGAAGTGATGTACGACACTTTGACTCGATCCGAAACAAAACCCTACTTCCATGGGTATTTCGCGGTTGCCGTGCGGTCGGTTGGGCGACCAGGTAATGAAACGACTGCAAACTGGAGTGACTACGCCCTTCGGTCAATGTATGAATTCGTGCAGGTATTGGGTGGCCTGCGCAACATTATCGGCAATCCAGCCTTTGCGCTGCGGCTGATTAGCTCGCCGAACCCCAGTTTACCTGGACAGGGAAAGTTAATGATGGCTCTTGTAGTGCGGATTTCCGCTGAAGACGCGCGAGTCTGCGAAAGTCGGGCGTGCGATCTCTGGCAGTCGCTGAAAGCGTTTCTCCCTGCTCAGCAGCGTTATGTCTACGATTTTCAGCCTGTCGTGGACATGGCTGAGCTTGATTACATCCTGACGCCGTTTGAAATTGCGTCTGTCGCCATAATTGCCCGCAACGAAAAACTGCCTGCTTCGAGTGGTGACCGATATACTGTGTCGCCTTTTGTACCTGGATCGCTTGACCTGCGCAATCTTTGTGATGCGCTGCTCCATCAGTCGGGACCAGCCATGCTGAGTGTACAACTGCTGCCAACCGAATTGATGGCCTGGGAGATGGCCGCGTTGGAGCAGGTGATGCTTGAGGTGCCTGTCGGTGAAAGCGATCAACTTCATGCAGTGTCGTCGAGTTATCAGGAGGATCCTGTTTTTCAGTGGTGGCAGGATGTACCCCGGTGGATGCAGGCACAAGGCAATCGTCGCATGATTGACTCGATACAGTCACAGGCGTACATGGTGACAGTCAACGTCGCTGGCAGTGCGAGCACCAGCTCACTGCTGCCTGAAAGCGTTGCGTCCAGTCTGTTCGGCCCTGCCAATTCGCCCGGCGGCAGTCATGCAGGGGGCTACGAGATTATAAGGGCGAGCAGCGCTGAGGAGTTTGAAATCGCCCGACGCAATATCGCGCTGATTGACATGGAGAACTGGCTTTATTCCGTCGCTCCTGAACATATCACGCGCCTGCGGCACCTGATGAGCGAGGGCGAGGCGGTGCTGGCCTTCCGCCTGCCCGTGCCAACACGCGATGGGGTCCCCGGGGTGCCTCAACTTGAAGTCAAGCCTGTGACGCCCAATGTTTCCTTACCCGCACGTGGCATTGTGCTTGGCGAAACGGTGGTCATGGTGGCGGGAAAGCCGCTGCAAATCAGGCAGTCCATCGAAGATCGCCGCCGCCATACCTATGTCGTGGGCAAGACTGGTGTGGGTAAGTCCACGCTGCTCCAGAGCATGGCGCTGCAGGATATTGAAAGTGGACAAGGGGTGTGTATTGTGGATCCACACGGTGATCTGATTGAGTCCGTGTTGGGTCGTATCCCGGCCCACCGCGCCGAAGATGTGATTCTGTTTGATCCCGCAGATGACGAGCGGCCTGTTGGATTGAACCTGCTGGAAGCACGCAGCGAAGCGGAAAAATACCAGATTGTGAATGAGTTTATCGGCCTACTGGTGAAAATGTACGATCCGAAACAGCAAGGCATCGTCGGCCCTCGTTTCCAGCACAACGTACGCAACGCCATGCTCACGGTCATGTCCGTGGAAGGCAGCACGCTGATTGAAGTGGTCCGTGCGCTGACCGATACTGCCTATGTGAGAAGCATTCTGCCCTCGGTTGAAGACCCGTTGGTACGTAACTATTGGGAGAAGCAGATTGCCAACACCAGCGACTACCACAGGAGCGAAATCCTTGACTATATCGTGAGCAAGTTCAGCCGCTTTGTCGGCGATCAGCGCATTCGCCATATCGTCGGCCAAGCGCATACATCGCTCGATTTCCGCCAGATCATGGACAACCGTCAGATCCTGCTGGTCAATCTGTCGAAAGGCAAGATTGGCCCGGAGAACGCTCAATTCCTCGGCCTGCTGTTGGTCCAACGATTGCTGCTCTCAGCGCTCAGTCGGGCTGATCTGCGAGCCGATGCGCGCCCGGATTTCTTTCTCTATGTGGATGAATTCCAGAACTTCGCCACCGACATGTTCGCCACAGTCTTGAGCGAGGGGCGAAAGTATGGTGTCGCGGCGGTGGTCGCAAACCAGTACCTGACCCAATTGCCCTTTGAGATTCGTGAGGCCGTCTTTGGCAACGTTGGTTCGATGGTGAGTTTTCGGGTTGGGACGCAGGATGCTGCTGAGCTTGCACGCGAAATGTATCCGGTATTCGGCGAAGATGATCTGATCAATCTGCCGCGCTACACCGCCTGTGTCAAGCTGATGGTGGATGGGATCGCCGGCCATCCCTTCAGCATGGGGACTGTGCCCGACATGCGTCCATTTGACCATCAGCAGGCCGAGGCGATTCGCCAGATGTCACGTCAGGCCTATGGCCGCGATGTCAGGGATGTGGTGAGCGAGACCAGAGCGCGCTTCAGCGCTTGATAGGATAAGCAAGAATACGCTTCATACGGCCATTTGCATGTCCAGCACGGCCAGAATTCGATCCAGACGGAAAGTGCGCGCGGCGGCATCCCGGCGGCACCAGGCCTCAACGTAGGTAGCGCCGTTGCGCGAGTAAATCGTCTGCGGTTCGATAACGCGCTCCGTCTCTTCCGCAGCGGAGGGACTGTAGTAGCGAATACCGAGAGCGCCCCCTGAGACCTGAGCGGCGGTCACTGCGTCCAGGATATGTTGTGGATTCCGCCTGCGGCAGCTCCTCTGAAAGCTCGCCGGGGCGGCGCAGCGCCTGCTCGATGCGATCTACATAAGCATCCACCATCGCCTGGAGTGCATCCAGTTGACTGTCCAGGCGGAGTTCCAGGCTTCGTGCATCTGCCGCAGGGAAGAGTACCGGTGCGGGAATCAGTCCGGCCAGTTTCTGACATATCCGCAGCGCAAGCCACAGGTAGGCCGGGTCATCGTTGTTCGAGCGGGGGATGGGATCGCTTGCAGGATCGTGCAGCGGCGGAACGCGATAACCACGGCGGATCAGACGCTGGCGCAGCTTGTATTCGTCACGAACGACAAGATGGTGCGCTGAAAGCTGGTCGCCCAGGAAAGGGCGCAGTCGCCAATCGGCCCGGATCGCCTGCATGGCATCGGGGTTGGCGATCTCCAACACCACAATACGGCGAATGCTGATCTGCTGCGCCGCACTGCCCCAGGATTCGAACTTCGTCCGTGCGGGTTCTGGCAGGTCGTTGCCGGTCAGGTCGGACAGACTGTGCATGATCTGCTCGATACTTGCGCCGGTTTCGATGGCGCGGGCAACACAGTCTGCGTCAAGCCGTAAGCCCGCCTCATCGACCGTCGCCCAGGCCAGGACTTCGACAAAAGGACGGAGATGCGGTGTGCCCGGAAGCGTAATGCCCAGAGAAGTCAACATTAACGATAAGCTTGGCATCTCCGGGTTCAGCGAAATCGGGGCTAAGGACTGCCAATTGTCCCTGTGTGATTGTGCCGATTCCCAACCAGCGCAGTGGTCCTTGCAGCGCAGATCGAGCGCGGCTTTCGCACTGCGGATCGAGCGTGGCGAGGCGGATCGATGTCAGGACTGAGTTGGCCACATAGCGATCCGGTGCTAAGCCAAGCAGGGCATCCCACACCGATGCACCGACCGGAGGCAGTTTGAAGCGCTCCCACAGCGGCTGGCGTGAACACAGATCCTGGCTGATTGCCCTGAGCACTGCGCGTGCGCTTCCTTATAAGGCAGGGCGAGCCAGGTCCAGGCCAGCGCCGAGGGCAACCGACGCCCTTGTTGGAGGCTCAGCAGCCCGGCAGCCTGCGCGACATAGTGTAGAAAGCGGATACGCTCCGTCTGGAATTCGCTGCGAACCTGAGAGAGAGATTCCGGTTGCGCCAGACGCAAGTTGATCGCTTTGATCGCTGATGGCGCCAGCCAGCGGCCATGCAGCGGACGCACCGGCATGTTGAGCAGAGCGCCCAGCAAGGCTGCCACATCGCGCACGACGGATGCGGGATCAAGGTCTGGGGTATCGCCTTCCCACATCACGGTTTGTGGATGCGGAACCTCAGGCAGGCACGTGGCAACGGAATCGGGAAGCAGGATCGCCTGATGATCCTGCACCTCGATCATGCCCAGATACCACAGCTTTTCGGCGATGGAAATGGGCCGACGCCAGGGATGTGGCGGCGCATCGTCCCGCCAGGGGCGATAAGGCCGGATTTTGCCAAAGGCGCGGCTGAACTCGTAGCGCATCATCGCGCCATGATGGGCCTTGAGCGCCATGAGCGCCTCACGTTCCTCTGCCGACAGACATTTCAGCGCTTTTTCCAGATGACGTTCGTCCAGAAGCGCCCGACGCAGACCTGCCAGCGCCTGCTCGCGAGTCCATAGATTGTCAAAATTGATGCGATACATACGTGCGGTGGCGCGCAAATCACGCCAGGTGCGTCGCGCCAGCAGCTCAAGGGTCATATTGTTCTCCTTGAGGCCCATTATAGGGCCGTTTTTGTAAGCCCCATGCTCAGTGATTTTGCCTGAAGGCCGCAAATCGTCAAAATGCCCTAAGCGGCGGCGCTCCGAAGAGTTCCGGCACTTTTTGGGGCAAGGATTCCACAACGCAAGCACGCCCATCACCACCGAAAATCAAAGCATTCAGCCCTTGCCCGCGTGCTTTTGCCTGAAGGCGAAAATCTTGCGTCTAGCGGCGAAATCGGGTAGTCTAGAGGTCTGGGGCAAACGAGGGTCTCAGGAGAGGCGAATCCCTACGGGGAACTGAAACAAAGATCGGGTTGGTCGCGTAGTACCGGGGGCTGTTGAAAAAGTCCTCAATGCAAGCTCAAGTTACAATCTGTCCAAACTGAAAAGAGGCCAATATTGGGTAGCACAGGCGATGTCACGGTGCTGGTCGGGTCTGGTCGCCTCGACCACGGCCTTGCTTTCAGTAATTCCTTGATATTCTGTCCCGCTGCCTTGATCAATCCCTCGATATTGACCTTCTGAAGACGCCTCAATCGGAACCGTCGCCCCTGATGCCACTGCTTCATTTCGCCAAATCGAGGTTCAACCCAGACTTGGCGTTTGCGCATGGCTTTTTTATAAGCCTCAGTTCGCCGATAACGCTTGGCACGATCAATGTATTCCTGGAAGATGGAACGCTGAATTTGGCGGCCTGCGTCGCTGGGTGTGCAATGCATCTTGATTGGACATGAGTTGCAGATCACTGCATCCGCCTGGTAAACCACCGAGTTTTCCGTGTACTTGCGGCGCTCCAGGTAAAGCGGTTGATTTTCAGGACAGATGTAGTGGCCTTGTTTGGCGTCGTACCGAAAATACTCTGCCGGGATGTATGGGCTGGACTGTTGAAGGTTTGGGATAGGGATGAAAGCACGAATGCCGTCTTGCTCCAGTCCCGCGATATTGGCACCGGTACCATACTTGGCATCGCCGACACCGATCTCCGGATGGATATGCCAGCGGAACCGCGCCCAGCGCACCAGGTCAAGGAGCGGTGTATTGAGCTTTACCCCTTGGAGTGGAGAGAAAGTTTGTCCTCGTAGAATTGGTGTTCAAACTGCTCAGGGCTGAGATAACCGAGGGCGGAATGCAAGCGCCGCCGATTGTACCAGCCTTCCAGATAAGCAAAGAGTTCAGATCGCGCGATCTGCCGCGAGGGAAATTGATGATCGGCACAGTCGATTTTGAGGGTGCCGATGCAGCTTTCCATCAAGGCATTGTCGTAAGGGTCAGCGCTGCGGCTCATCGAGACGGTGATGCCGTAGGCGGCCAGCAGTTGCTGGTAGGTTCCACTGGCATACTGCCCACCGCGGTCAGAGTGATGCAGCAGTTCGCCCAGGGCGGGCTGCCGTTGCGCCAGGGCCATGCGCAGCGCTTGCTCGACCAATGACGTCTCCAGATGGGGTTCCATCGCCCAGCCGACGATCTTGCGCGAGAAGATATCCAACACCAGCGCCAGGTACAACCAGCCTTCAGCCGTATCGATGTAGGTGATGTCTATAG
This sequence comes from uncultured Chloroflexia bacterium, assembly GCA_963772595.1. Classification (GTDB taxonomy): domain Bacteria; phylum Chloroflexota; class Anaerolineae; order Aggregatilineales; family Phototrophicaceae; genus CAVYXZ01. The sequence continues at coordinate 540,919 of CAVYXZ010000013.1, forward strand.
TCTGAACGCAAATGACAAAAACGGATATGTTCACTCGCCGAACTAGTCGGAATGACATACCGAATTTCGACATCCCCATCCATCACAATTACCCGATCCACCAATAACTCAACAAGCTGACGCTTCTGTTCAAAAGTTGCGTTATCCAATCCCTGTTCAATGCGCTGACAAAAATCCTCGACGCATGAGACTAATCCGACCACTTCCTGGCGACGATCAACTTGTCCTTTAAGTTGCTTTTCTTGAAGGGCAAAGGCTGCCATTTTCTCTTCAAGAGTCTGTCGACGACGCTGGTACTCTGCCAGTGGAATGACAGATGCGAGATAGGCCTCGGTTAAACGATCAAGTTGCTGTTGTAAATGGGTTTGGGCTTGTTGTAGATTCTGGCGACGCGCCTGGAGTTCTTGGGGCAGCCAGGCCCCACCGTGAGCACGTTCAAGCGCGGCGGTGATATGGGCGGGATGTCGGAGTAACTCGCATAGATCCTGCCAGACGAGTTCATCTAACTGCCGCACGGGGGCAAACCGTGATGGACATTTTTCCTCGCGGCGACTATGGATTGCCTTTGCCTTGCCTGAACAAATATAGTACAGATACTTGCCCCCCTCGCGCGAGTGAGCTGTACAAGCAGCTTGACAGACACCACAACTCACTAAAGCACGCAGTAAATATTGATGGGATTTGTTGTTTCTGCTGGCAAAGTTCTTATTCGTTGCTAGCCGTTTCTGCGCCAACTCAAATTCCTCTTGAGTAAGGATGGCTGGAATGCTCGCCACAAAAATCCATGCTTCGGGCGGCAATTCCTCAGCAGTGCCATGCGGCGTGCCAATGGCGTGAGTGGCTGAGCGCCGGATCCGTGCTGCGCGATACTGCGTTCGATTAGCGTAGACTTTCCCAGTATAGGCTGGTTGCCTGAGAAATGCACGCAATGTCGACAAGCTCCAGATCCGCTTACCGCTCGGCGTTGGGACACCTTGTTGCTGGAGGTGTTTCGCCAGACGACACAAACTGAACCCTTCCCACACATAGAGGGCAAAAATCTCCTTGATGACGGCAGCTTCTGCTTCCTCAATGCGCACCTGGCTTGGGTCTCTGGGGTTCTCAAGCCCTAAGCGATAGCCATAGGGCGGTCGGGTCCATGGCAGGAGGACATCCGCTTTATATTTCGCCTGCCGCCCGCGCCGCATCCGATCCGTGATCAATTCGCGTTCATATTCAGCCACTGCACTGCGAATCTGGAGCAGTAATTTGTCCTGTGGGTCTTCACTCAATGGACGATCCAAAAACTCAATCTGACAGCCATAGCGCGCCAGCTCATCGAGCAAGATCATTTGATGTACGTAATTGCGGGCCAGTCGATCCGGTTCTGTGACCAAAACGCGATCCACTTCGCCTGCTCGCAGTATGTCGCGCAGTTGGTCGAGGCCGGGACGGTTTAGCGACGCGCCGCTCTGACCGTCATCCCTCAAAATATGCTGGTCTTGTAAATGCCAACCGGCTTCTTTCACATACACTTGCAGTCGCTCAAGTTGCTGTTCAATGGTCTGTGCTCGTGTCTGATTGGGTGTCGATACACGGGCATATAGGGCTACTCGCAAGCTCATGATTTTCCTTCCCTGTCGCTTGCTGCTGCTGGTTTGGATTGGCGCTCTGGTTGCCCCACTGGATGAGCAGTTGATAGGCTCGATCCCAGCGCCGCTCGCCATCTGGTTGTGGGCTGAATTGGCGGTGAACTTGCCATTGACGGTTCATGTACGCCTCCATGAT
>CAVYXZ010000014.1:0-641711 GCA_963772595.1 uncultured Chloroflexia bacterium
CGACGGTCGGCTCGATCCCGCCGCAGCGCTGCGCGTCCTGTCGGAGGCTGCATGACCCTGAAGACGCGCGTCATCCCCTGCCTCGACGTGAAGGATTGCCCGTCCGCCCGCAGCGAAGCGAGGACGGACAAAAGGAAGAAGGGCGGCCAGGCCTTCGCACATCAGGAACGTATCGGCATGTTGAAGACCCGCGTCATTCCCTGCCTCGACGTCAAGGACGGCCGCGTCGTCAAGGGCGTCAACTTCGTCGATCTCCGCGATGCCGGCGATCCGGTCGAGGCGGCGAAGGCCTATGACGCCGCCGGCGCCGACGAGCTCTGCTTCCTCGACATCACCGCGAGCCACGAGGAGCGCGGCATCCTCCTCGACGTCGTCGCCCGCACCGCCGAGGCCTGCTTCATGCCGGTGACCGTCGGCGGCGGCGTCCGCACCGTCGAAGACGTCCGCGCGCTCATGCTCGCCGGCGCCGACAAGGTGTCGATCAACACCGCCGCCGTGGCGCGACCGCTCGATCGTCGGCCGCGCCTCGGAGAAGTTCGGCGCGCAGGCGATCGTCGTCGCGGTCGACGCCAAGCGCGTCGAGCGCCGAAGGCGAGCCGGGGCGCTGGGAGATATTCACCCATGGCGGCCGCAAGCCGACCGGGCTCGACGCCGTCGAATACGCCGCCGAGGTCGCCGAGCTCGGCGCCGGCGAAATCCTCCTCACCTCGATGGATCGCGACGGCACCCGCGAGGGCTTCGACCTCGGCCTCACCCGGCCGATCGCCGACGCGGTGCCGGTGCCGGTGGTGGCCTCCGGCGGCGTCGGCACGCTGCAGCATCTCGTCGAGGGCGTCGTCGATCGGCGATGCCTCCGCCGTGCTGGCCGCCTCGATCTTCCATTTCGGCGATTTCTCAATTCACGACGCGAAGGCGCTATATGGCCGAGCGCGGCGTCGCGGTACGCCTCGACGGCTAGGAGCCGCCAGATGAGCGAATTCACTCTTGCCGATCTCGCCGCGACCATCGCCGAGCGCGCGCAAGTCGCTGCCGGAAACCGTCCTATACCGCCAGCCTGCTCGGCAGCGGCGTTGGCCTATTGCGCCCGGAAGTTCGGCGAGGAGGCGGTCGAGGCCGATCGTCGCCGCGGTCGAAGGCGACGGCACAGCGCTCGACGTCCGAGGCGGCGGACGTCCTCTATCATTTCCTGGTCACTGCTTCAGGTCGCGCGGCGTCGGCTTCGAGCCGGTGATGGCCGAACTCGGCCGCCGGCACGGCCGCAGCGGTCTCGCAGAGAAGGCCTCGCGCGGAGCGTGACCAAGGGCGCGGATGGACGCAGCAACGCCGGCGGTCGGCCCGTATCCGGGCCTTCAATCGCAGCGAATGGGCGCGCCTCCGCGCCGACACGCCGCTGACCTTGACCGCGGACGAAGTCGAGCGGCTGCGAAGCCTCAACGACCCGGTCTCGCTCGAAGAGGTCGAGACGATCTACCTGCCGCTGTCGCGCCTGCTCAGCCTCTACGTCGCGCGCGACGCAGGAGCTCTTCCAGGCGACCCGGACCTTCCTCGGCGACGAGGGCGGCGTCGACGCCGTTCATCATCGGCCTCGCCGGTTCGGTCGCGGTGGGCAAATCGACGACGGCCCGCCTCCTTCGGGCGTTGCTCCGCCGCTGGCCGAACACGCCGCGCGTCGCCCTGGTGGCGACCGACGGCTTCCTCCTGCCCAACGAAGTCCTCCAGCGCGAAGGCCTGATGGAGAGGAAGGGCTTTCCCGAGAGCTACGACACGCCGGCGATGCTCGCCTTCCTCTCGGCGGTGAAATCCGGGCAGCCGCTTCGGTCAGCGGCGCCGGTCTATTCGCATCTGAAATATGACATCGTTCCCGGCGAGACCGACGACCGTCACGCGGCCGGATATCCTCATCCTCGAAGGCCTCAACGTGCTGCAGACGTCGCGACCGGACGAGAAGGGGCTGGTAAGCCCGGTCGTCTCCGATTTCTTCGACTTCTCGATCTACGTCGATGCCGACGAGGCGGTGATCGAGCGCTGGTATGTCGAGCGCTTCAAGGAGCTGCGCCAGACCGCCTTCCGCGATCCGCAGTCCTATTTCCGGCGCTATGCCGATCTCGACGACGCGACGGCCGAGACGATGGCGCGGGAGATTTGGCGCAGCATCAATCTTGCCGAATTTGCGCCAGAACATCCTGCCCACCCGGCCTCGCGCCGATCTCATTCTGCGCAAGGGGCCGAGCCATCAGATCGAGGAAGTGGCGCTGCGTCGCTTGTGACGACGCGATTGACGGCTTGATTTCTCGGCCGCGGAAACAGATATCGGGCGCATCCCTAACCGCGCGATGAGTTCCACGAGGAGCGTATGAACGACGAGCCCAAGGCCAAGCCCGAGGACGCCGCTGAAGAGACGGCCGAGACCGCCGCCAACGATCCGGCATCGGCCGAGAACACCGGTACGGCCGAAGCCGAGGCGCCTGCTTCGGAGGCCTCCGCTGAAACGCCCGGCGATCCGCCTGACGCCGATCCGGCGCCGGAGGCCGAAGCCGCCGCCGAGCCCGAGGCGGACGATGCCGCCGCATCCGGTACCGTCGCCGAGCTGCAGGCGCAGGTCGCCGACCTCAAGGATCGCCTGCTGCGTGCCGCCGCGGAGATGGAGAACATGCGCCGCCGTTTCGAGCGCGAGATGGCCGACACCCGCCAATATGCCGTCACCGGCTTTGCCCGCGAGGTCCTCTCCATCGGCGACAATCTCAGCCGCGCCCTGGCCGCGGTGCCCGACGAGGCGCGCAAGGAGGATGGCGCGCTCAAGGGCCTTCTCGACGGCGTCGAGATGACCGAGCGCGAACTGGTTCGCGTCCTCGACAAGCACAACGTCAAGCGCATCGAGCCGCATGGCGAGAAGTTCGATCCGAACTTCCATCAGGCGATGTTCGAGGTTGAGCATGACGAAGCGCCGCATGGCACTGTCGTGCAGGTGATCCAGCCCGGCTATTCGATCGGCGAGCGCATTTTGCGCCCCGCGCTGGTGGGGGTGGCCAAGGCCGCCGCGAAGAAGACCGAACCGGTCGAAAAGCAGCCCGAATCGGATCAACCTAAGGATGCCGAGGCGGCCACCGATCAGGCCGCCAATGATGGCTAGCGTTTCCTAGGGCAATTGCCTCTTCTCCGGCTAGAAGCGTCGCTACACGCGTCGGTTGTTAGCTTGACATAGAGCAACTAATCGTGTCGAGCTGTTCCGCCCTATTGGTGAGGAACGAGCGGCGTGGCAAAGGCATGTCCGATCTGCGGCGGACCGATCAAACGCCTGAAAGGGAGTCGGGTCGGCAGAGTGATCGCGTGCCCGGCGGACGGCGAATTCGAAGTAACGCTGCTCGCTGAGAAGCTGCTGATCTACCGCGCCCCCGACGCGCGCAAGCGCGCGTTGCTGTGGGCCCACGTACTGGCGTCCCCGGCGTGCGACCGCTCATCAACCTCGCCGCTTTCGGCGCTTCGGGCGGTTAGCTTCAGGCGGCGGCGCTTGGTCGCCGCGCCGTGTCGAGGATGTCGCGCAGCATCGCCGGCGTCAGCGGCTTCGGCACGAAGCGGTCGAAACCGGCGGCAAGGGCCGCATCGCGGTTCTCCGGCCTGGCGTATCGGCCGTCACCGCCATCAGTACTCGCCGGCGCATGGCCGGTCATCGCGCTCATGCTTGCGGATCGCTGCGGCGACGGCGAGGCCGTCGACGCGCGGCAGCCGGAGATCGAGCAGGATGATGTCGAACCGGCCGGCGCGGGCCGCTTCCAGCGCTGCGGCGCCGTCGCTGGACTTCCACCACCTCATAGCCCTGACGCAGCAGCATCGAGCGCAGCAGCAGCCCGTTGACCGCGTCGTCTTCCGCGACGAGAGCCCGCCGCACGCCGCCCCGGGGCGGTTTCGCCTTCGGCAGCGGTCGGCGATCGCTCGGGTCGATGCCAAAGCCTGCCTCACCGGCGATCAGCTGTTCGGCGATGCGCAGGAGCGACTGTCGTCGCACCGGCCGTACCAGATAGGCGTCGAAGCCGTCGGCCTGGAGTTCCTGCCACACTCTTGCGTCGTCCCGGCGCGATCAGGATGGCAGCGGGGAGCGACGCGCCGGCGGCTTCGCGGATGACGGCCAACGCGGCCGCCGGATCGCCGGCACCGCGCGCATCGAGGAGAAGAAGGTCATAGCCCTCGCCGGCCGCCTGCGCCGCCCCGGCCAGCGCCGCCGCTTGTGGCGGGCTGTCGGTGGTGCGGGCCTTGATGCCGGCCGCTTCGAGCTGTCGCGACAACACCGCCGGTGCGAGGCCGGACGGCGCAACGATGAGAGCGCGTTTCGAACTGAGATCGGGCACCGGTTCGGCGTCGCCGGCGCCTCGGCCAGGGCGAGCGAGAAGGAAAACACCGAGCCGCCGCCGGACCGGTCGCTGAGGACGATATCGGAATCCATCTGGCGGACGATACGCCGGGCGATGGCCAGTCCAAGGCCACTGCCGGCGAGGCGGCTGTCGCCGTCGGCCTCGGCCTGCTCGAATTCGTCGAAGATGCGCTCGGCGAGTTCCGGCGGGCACGCCGCGGCCACTGTCCTCGACCGCGAAGCGGATCCGGTTCGCGTCGTCGGGATCGGGCCCGGCGACAATAACGACGCCGCCGCTTTCGGTGAATTTGATCGCGTTGCCGGCAAGATTGATCAGCACCTGGCGAAGCCGCGCCGGGTCGACCATGACGGAGGCCGGCAAGGACGGATCGACCTCGGTGGCAAGGTCCAGCCCCTTGGCGTCGGCGCGGCTGAACAGCAACTCGGCGATGCCCTCCAGCGTCGGCTCCAGCGCCGTCGACCGTGGCGCGAGATCGAAGCGGCCGGCCTCGATGCGGGCGAAATCGAGCATGTCGTTGACGAGGCCGAGCATCAGCTCGCCGGAATTGCCGATGGCGCGGGCAAAGGTCTCCTGCTCCGGCGACAGCTTGGTGTCGAGGAGGACGTCGGCGAGGCCGAGAATGCCCGACGAGCGGCGTCTTCAGCTCATGGCTGACGGTGGTGAGGAAGTGCGATTTGGCGTCGCTCGCCGCCTCGGCGCGGCGCCGGCTCTCGGCGACATGGCGGTAATGCTCGGCAATGTCGCTCATCTCCCAGGCGCGGTCGGCCGAGCTTTCCTCGTCCGGCCCGAGCGCCGCCACAAGTTCGCGGTCGCGCGCCCGGCGCATCAGCAGCGCGCCGATGAGGACGCCGGCAAACACGGCGGCGACGGCGAGATAGGGCGCGGTCGCCGGAATGATGACGGCGACGACGAAGAACGCCCCGGCGACGGCGCCCGCAATGCCGCCCGCCAGCCAGAAGCCGCGCGGCCGCACGGGCAGCGCGTCGTCGTCATCCTCGCGCGCCGCCTCTTCGGCAGCGTCATCCTGTCGTGGATTGCTTTCCATGGGCCTCCGGCCGCCCGTCCCTCGAGGGAGCACCCGGAGACTGTCAGAACATGCTTTCGATTTGCTTGATGGGATTGGCGAAGGTCGCCGCAGGACGGAGCAGCGGCTGGGGAAAAGCCTAAGCCGCCAGCGCCGTCTGCGCGCCGGCGATGCGGAAGGACAGCGCCTCGGCGAGGTGGATCCGGCCGATGGCGCCCTCGCCGTCGAGATCGGCGAGGGTGCGCGCGACCTTGAGCACGCGGTGATAGCCGCGGGCGGAGAGGCGCATCGATTCCGCGGCGTCGCGGAGGAGGGCGAGCGCCGGCCCGTCGGCATGCGCCGCCGCCTCGATCTGGCTCGTCGAGCAGCGCGCATTGGTGCTGATCTCGGGCGGCCGAGGGCGAGATAGCGCTCGCGCTGGATCGCCCGCGCCGCGGCGACGCGCTCGGCGACGATGGCGCTGGCTTCCGCGGCGGCCGGCGCAATGAGATCCGACGCGCTGACGGCCGGCACTTCGAGGCGGATGTCGATGCGGTCGAGGAACGGGCCGGAGAGCCGCGCCTGATAGTCGGCGGCGCAGCTTCGGCCGCGCGGCGCAGCTATGGCCCGGCTCGCCGGCAAGGCCGCAGCGGCAGGGGTTCATCGCCGCCACCAGCTGGAACCGCGCCGGATAGGTGACGTGGTCGTTGGCGCGGGCGATGGCGACCTCGCCGGCTTCGAGCGGCTGGCGCAGCGAATCGAGCACCGCCGGCGCGAATTCCGGCAGCTCGTCGAGGAACAGGACGCCGTTATGGGCGAGCGAGGCTTCGCCCGGGCGGATGCGGAGGCCGCCGCCGACCATCGCCGCCATCGAGGCCGAATGATGCGGCGCGCGGAACGGCCGCGCGGTTGGAAAGCTTGCGCGTCGGAGAGTTCGCCGGCGATCGACGGCGATCATCGAGACTTCGAGCAGTTCGCGCGGGTCGAGCGGCGGCAGGATCGAGGGCAGGCGCGCGGCCAGCATCGACTTGCCGGCGCCGGGCGGGCCGACCATCAGGAGGTTGTGGCCGCCGGCCGCGGCGACTTCGAGCGCGCGCTTGGCGGTTTCCTGGCCCTTGATCTCGGCGAGGTCCGGCAGCTCGCCGCCGGTTCGGCGATGGCGGGCTCGGGCCGCGCCATCATCTGCGTGCCTTTGAAATGATTGGCGACGGCGATGAGGCTGCGCGGCGCGAGGATGTCCATGTCGCGGCTGGCCCAGGCCGCTTCGGCGCCGCAGGCGAGCGGGCAGATGAGCCCGCGGCCCATGCCATTGGCGGCGATCGCCGCCGGCAGCACGCCGGCGACCGGCGCGATCGTGCCGTCGAGCGCAAGTTCGCCGAGGACGACATAGTCCGCCAGCTGGTCGGCCGGCAGCGCGCCGATCGCGGCCATCAGGCCGAGCGCGATCGGCAGGTCGTAATGGCTGCCTTCCTTGGGCAGGTCGGCCGGCGCGAGATTGACGATGATCCGCTTCGGCGGCAGCGACAGGCCCGAGGCGTGGAGCGCCGCGCGCACCCGCTCGCGGCTTTCGCCGACCGCCTTGTCCGGCAGGCCGACGATGGTGAAATGCGGCAGGCCCGGCGCGATCTGCACCTGCACGTCGACCGGCACCGCCTCGATGCCGCGAAAGGCGACGGTGGTGACGTGGCTGACCATAGGCTAACCCCCGCCAAGCCGTTCAGGCTGGAAGGTCACGAATAGAACAGGAAGTGAACAAACGCAAGCCGGCCGGTTAAGGCGATCGTTCGACGGAACGGAAAGCGCAATTACTCCCGCAACATCTTGAAAGCCTGCCGCCAGTTCTGCGTTGCCATGCCGGCCATCACCCAGGCCATGCACATCGCCTCGAGCCAGCGCGCCGAGCGGATGCCGCCAAGGTCGATCGCCGGCCAGCCGAAATCGGTGAGGATCTTCGCGCACGGTTTCCTTCGCCGCCATGTCGTCGCCGGCGATGAACATGTCGGGCGGGCCGCCGGGCAGCTCGGGGCGGAACATCAGGCTGTAATTGACGATGTTGAAGGCCTTCACGACCCTGGCGCCGGGGAGGGCGCGCTGCAGCGCTTCGCCGCCCAAATCGTCGCCCTTGATGGCAAGGTCGGGATGGCCGGCGGAAAGGTCGAGCGGGTTGGTGGCGTCGATCACCACTTTGCCGGCGAATTTGTCCGCGCCCGCCTCGGCGACGACATCGCCATCGGCGACGCCCTTGGTGGCGAAGACGACGAGCTCGCCATACGCGGCCGCGTCGGCAAAGGTGCCGGCCGAGGCCTCGGCGCCGCCATTGGCTCGCCCATGCCAGCGCCGATTCATTGCTGGCGCTGCGCGAGCCGATCATCACCTAATGGCCGGCGGCGAGAAACCCGTCGCCGAGCGCCTTGCCGACATCGCCCGTTCCCAGAACCCCAATCTTCATGGATGCCTCTCCTGCCGCATTGCACTTCGCCGAACATAGTGCCGAGCCGCGGCCGGCGCCACGGCATCAATGCCGGCTGGTCAGCCCGAGCCGCCGCGCGATGAGCCGGTCGAGAAGCCGGGTCGGCATAATGCGCATGATCCGTTCGGTGAACGCGCTCGCGTGATGAGGTAGCGCGGCTTCTGGGCCGCGGCGATGCGATGATCGGACGAGAATCTTTCGCCGACCCGCTCCGGCGGCATGCCTTGCGCGTCTCGCCGATTGGCCGAGATCGCGGAACACCTTCGGCTCGCGGAGAGACGGATCGCTGCGCGGCATCGGGATGGTGACCTCGTTCGACTTGTCCCAGATCGGCGTCGCGATGCCGCCGGGCTCGCACGACGCTGACGGCGATGCCATAGACGCCAAACTCGCGCCGCATCGTGTCGGACATCGCCTCGACGGCGAATTCGCCGCCGCATAGGCACCCAGGAACGGAAAGGCGGTGATGCCGCTGACCGAGGAGATGTTGACGATTCGTCCGGCCGGCGCGTTCGCGGCCGGTTTCAGCAGTGGCAGGAACGCCTGCGTCACGGCGAATATGCCAGTGACGTTGACCTCGAGCTGATCGCGGAACTGCTCGACGGGCAGGTATTCCAGCGGCCCCGGCACGGCAAAGCCGGCATTGTTGACGAGGCCCGGCGAGCCGTCGGTCGCCAAGCGCAGCCCGAACCGTTCGGCAGCCGCGGCCATCGCGTCCCCGTCGCGAACGTCGAAACGAGGGCAGTAGCCAGGGTCCGAACTCGGCCTCGAAGGCGCGTCGCGTCGGCCTCGCTGCGCACGCTGCCGAACACCGGCACGCCCGCATCGACGAGCACCTTGGCGATGGCCCGGCCGATCCCGGTCGAAACGCCGGTGACAACGACCGGGCGCTTGTCGCTCACGCGACCGTCGCGCCCTGTCGCCGTGCCTCGATCGCGTCCCAGATCAGCGCCGCGATATCGGCGCCGCCGAAGCGCTTGACCTCGCGGATGCCGGTGGGCGAGGTGACGTTGATCTCGGTGAGATAGTCGCCGATGACGTCGATGCCGACGAGGACGAGGCCGCGCTCGCTGGAGCGCCGGGCCGATGCGCGCGCAGATCTCGCGCTCGCGCGTCGGTCAGCTCCGCCGGTTCGGCGCGGCCGCCGACATGCATGTTGGAGCGCGTCTCGTCTTCGGCCGGCACGCGGTTGATGGCGCCGACCGCCTCGCCATCGACGAGGATGATGCGCTTGTCGCCCTTGCGCACCTCGGGCAGGTAGCGCTGCACGATAAAGGGCTCGCGGAAGCTCTGCTCGAACAGCTCGATCAGCGCGGTCGAGGTTCTGGTCGCCCTCCGGTGAGGCGGAAGACGCCGGCGCCGCCATTGCCGTAGAGCGGCTTGATGATGATGTTGCCGTGCTCGGCGCGGAAGGCGCGGATCGCCTCGCGGTCGCGGGTGATCAGCGTCGGCGGCATCAGGTCGGGGAATTCGGTGACGAGGATTTTCTCCGGCGCGTTGCGCACCGAGGCCGGATCGTTGACGACCAGCGTTTCGGGATGGATGCGCTCGAGAAGATGCGTCGTCGTGATGTAGTCCATGTCGAAGGGCGGGTCCTGGCGCAGCAGGACGACGTCCATCGTCGCGAGGTCCGTGTCGCGCCGGCTCGCCGAGCGTGAAGTGGTCGCCGTCCTCGTCGCGCACGCTGACCGGTTCGACCGCACGCCTCGACGCGACCGTCGTGCAGCGACAGCCGGTCGGGCGTGTAATGGAAGAGGCGTGGCCGCGCCGCTGGGCTTCCAGCATCAGCGCGAAGGTGGTGTCGCCGGCGATGTTGATGCCGGCGATGTGGTCCATCTGGACCGCGACTTTGAGGGTCATCTCGCCCTCACGGGGGGCGGCCAACGGTATGCAGCGGCTCGACGGGCGGAATGGCAAGCTGGCCCGTCAGAGTGGCCCCGCCCGCACCGAAAGCGTTCGCTGATCGTGGAGCGGAAGCGCGAGGCCGGGCGCGACGACGATGACGTCGAAGCGGATGCTGGAGGCCGGCGGCGCCCGGATAGCGCATGATCCAGGCCTCGGCGGCCTGGGCGATCCGTGCCCGTGATTCGGCCCGACGGCGTCGAGGCCGGCTTCGTCGTCGGCCCGCGCCTTGACCTCGACGAAGACCAGCGTACCGCGGCGCTTCGGCGACGAGGTCGATCTCGCCGACGGCCCGCGGAAGCGGCGGGCGAGGATGCCGTAGCCCTTGAGGCGCAGGAACCAGGCGGCGATCCGCCTCGGCCCGCCGGCCGCGCCGTTCGGCAAGCTGCCGTTCCGGTGGCGGCCTTGGCCTTGTCGCCATCGGCTGCGTTCTTGATCGCAAGCGGCACGGCTGATAGATTTCGCTGCTTCGGCGATAGTCCGGTGCGGCCGGTCGACTTCGGCCGACCGCCTCGGCAGGGCTCATGCTCGGCGAGCCGTTCGCGCAGCGCTTCGTCGATCGCGTCGTCGCGCGGCGCGCTTCGCTCCGGCGGTCCGACGAGGATCGTCACCTCGCCCTTGGGCGCGCGGCTCGGCGGCGAATGGCTCCGCCAGCGCGCCGAGCGTGTCGCGGCGGAAGGTCTCGAAAGCCTTGGTCAGCTCGCGGCCGACGACGCCGCGCGGTCGGCGCCGAACACTGCTGCCATGTCGGCGAGGGCCGTCGGCCGATCCGCTGCGGCGCCTCGTAGAAGATGAGCGTCGCCGGCACTGCGGCGAGTTCCGCAAGGCGCTTCCGCCGCGCCGCCTTCTTCGGCGGCAGGAAGCCGGCGAAGAGGAAGGTGTCGCTCGGCAGGCCGGCGCGGCGATCGCCGGCAGCATCGCCGAGGCGCCGGGGATCGGCACGACCGCTGTGCCCTGCGGCGATCGCCTCCGTCGACGAGACGATAGCCGGGGTCGGAGACGAGCGGCGTGCCGGCGTCGCTGACCAGCGCCACAACCTTCCCTGCGGCGAGCGCCGCAAGTAGCTGCGGCCGCTGCCGGGCGGCGTTGTGCTCGTGATAGGCGAGGAGCGGGGTGCGTATCCCGTAGTGCCGCGTCAGCCGCGAGGTGATCCGCGTGTCCTCGCAGGCGATGATGTCGGCGGCCGCCAGCGTCTCCAGCGCGCGCAGCGTGACGTCGCCGAGATTGCCGATCGGCGTCGAGACGACGTAAAGCCCGCCCGGCGCAGCACCTTGGCCTGCGCTATCATGGCCGGCGAGGACGGTAGGTCCGTTCCGATTTTGCTTCGTGCGTCGTCACCAGGCCGGACCTCGCTGGCCGCAGCGGTTTGCCGCTGGCGACACATTCCCGTCACTTTGACAGGACATTGGCAGCCTCCTTAGGCTTTCGCGCTCAACCGGCAGGTGGCCTGCCGAGAGCGGAGGAGTGGGGCGTTGCGTCAGTACCGATATTCGTACGGCGTCAAGGTCTGTTCAGCTCGCCCTTGTTTCAGCTGTTGCTCGTATTTCTCGCCGGCTGCACGCGCGACGAGCTTCAGCTTCAATGGCCCGGCGCGACCGACGCCGCAGCGTGGGAAACCAGCCGGTCACCGGCGAGGTGCTCGGCACCGGCTCCGGTCCGCGTCGCCCTGCTCGTGCCGCTGTCAGCCAACGGCAACGCCGCCCAGATCGCCACCAATCTTCGCAACGCAGTCGGAGATGGCGGTGCGTGAGTTCCAGGGCGCCAACATCCAGGTCATGGTCAAGGACACCGGCGGCACCGCCGAAGGGGCGCGCGCCGCCGCCCAGGAGGCGATGAGCCAGGGCGCCGAACTCATACTCGGCCCGCTGTTCTCCCAGGAGGTTCCGGCCGTGGCGCAAGTCACCGCGCAGGCCGGCATCCCGATGGTCGCCTTCTCCACCGATGCCAGCGTCGCCTCACCCGGCGTCTATCTCCTGTCCTTCCTGCCGCGGACCGACGTGCAGCGCATCATTCCCTACGCCGCAGCGAACGGCCACACCTCCATCGCCGCGCTCCTACCCGACAACGCCTATGGCACCGTCGTCGAGGCGGCGCTGCGCGAAATCATCGACAGCAGCGGCGCGCAGCTCGTCGCGTTCAGCGCTACGCCCTCGATCGTGGCGCCATGCAGACGGCCGCCGAGGCGGTGGCCGATCATCGTCCTCGCCGGCCAGGCCAATGCGATCTACATGCCCGATGGCGGCGACGCCGTCGCCCTTCCTCGCCCAGATCATCGCCGCCAAGGGCGTCAATTTCGATCAGGTGAAACTGCTCGGCTGCGGCCAGTGGAACGACAACCGCATCAAGACCAAATCGACGCTCTATCGGCGCGTGGTATCCCTGCGCCCGACGAGAGCGGTTTCAATGCCTTCGCCGCGCGCTATCGCACCGCCTATGGCGTCGATCCGTTCCCGACCGCGAGCCTCGGCTACGACGCCACCATCCTCGCCGCCGGCCTTGCCGCCAATTACGGGCGCAGCGCTATCGCGAGCGTCGACGATCACGGATCCGAACGGCTTCCGCGGCATCGACGGCGCGTTCCGCTTCCTCTCGAACGGCACCAATCAGCGCAGCCTCGCCATCTATCAGATCAACCCGAACGGGGTGCAGATCATCGACCCGGCGCCCAACAGCTTCGCCCCGGTGGTCGGTGGCGGCGGTGGCGGCGGCATTATTGGCGGCCTGTTCGGAAATCAGTAGCTAGGCGGCGAGATCGGCGACCACGGCGTCGAGCACGAACGCGCCGGCGCGCGTCACGCGCACATTGTCCGAAGGCAGCGTCTCGACCATGCCGTGCGTCGTCAAATCGGCGAGCCGGCTCGGATCGAGCTCCCGGCCGGCGAGCTTCTGATAGCGGGCAAGGTCGATGCCCTCGGTCAGGCGCAGCCCCATCAGCAGCATCTCGTCGGCCTCTTCCTCGCGGCCGAGCCGTTCGTCGAGCTCCAGCCCGTCGCCCCAGGATTCAACCCGTTCGAGCCAGGTTTCCGGGCTCCTGATCGCCGCCGTCGCGTGACGGCCGTCGGCGAGAATGAGCCGGCCATGCGCGCCCGGCCCGATGCCGGCATATTCGCCATAGCGCCAGTAGAGGAGATTGTGCCGGCACTCCGCGCCCGGCGCGGCGTGGTTTGAGATCTCGTAGGCCGGCAGGCCGCGGCGGTCGCACACTTCCTGCGTCACGGCGTAGAGCGCGGCGTCTTCCTCGTCGTTCGGTACCGGCAGCTTGCCGGCCTTATGCAGCGCGAAGAAGGGCGTCCCTTCCTCGATGGTCAGCTGATAGAGCGACAGATGGTCGGCGGCGCGGTCGATCGCCTTGTCGAGTTCGGCCGCCCACGCCTGCGGGCGTCTGGCCCGGCCGCGCATAGATGAGGTCGAAGGAGACGCGCGGGAACGTCGCGCGCGCGATCTCGATCGCCGTCATCGCCTCCTCGACATTGTGCAGCCGGCCGAGGAAGCGAAGGTCGGCGATCGTTGAGCGCCTGCACGCCGAGCGAGACGCGATTGACGCCGGCGGCGCGATAGCCGCGGAAGCGCTCAGCCTCGACGCTGGAGGGGTTGGCTTCGAGCGTGACCTCGACATCGGGATCGATCGCCCAGGCCCCGCCGATCGCATCGAGGATCGCGCCGACCGTCTTCGGCTCCATCAGCGACGGCGTGCCGCCGCCGAGGAAGATGCTCGACACCGTGCGCCCGGGCGTCCGCCCGGCGGTCGACGCGATCTCGCGCGCGAAGGCTGCGGCATAGCGCTCCTGGTCGATCGCCTGATGGCGGACATGGGAGTTGAAGTCGCAATAGGGGCATTTGGCCGCGCAGAACGGCCAATGGACATAGACGCCGAAGCCGGCATCGGAGGGGTTCGCCATCGACCTAGCCGCTGATCTCGAGATCACGCGCGAATCGCGCAAAGGCCCTCGCCCGGTGCGATAGCGGATCGCGGCCCTCGCGCCAACCGTGCTTCTCGTCCGCGTCCATCTCGCCGAAGGTGCGGTCGTGGCCTTCGGGCACGAAGATCGGATCGTAGCCGAAGCCTTTGTCGCCGCGCGGCGGCCAGACGAGGTCGCCCTCGATCTCGCCGCGCCAAGCAGGTCGTTGTCACCGTCGGGCCAGGCGAGGCAGAGCACGGCCACGAAGCGGGCGGTCCGTGTCGGCGGGCTCGTTGCGCCAGCCTGCTGCAGCAGCTCCTCGACCTCCCGCATCGCCTTGGCGAAATCCTTGTCCGGCCCGGCCCAGCGCGCGGAATAGATGCCGGGATCGCCGCCAAGCGCATCGACGACGAGGCCGGAATCGTCGGCCAGCGCCGGCAGTCCGCTTGCCGCGGCGGCGGCAATCGCCTTGATCTCGGCGTTCGCCTCGAAGGTCGTGCCGGTCTCCTCCGGCTCGTCGAGGCCGAGCTCGCCCGCCGAGACGGCCTCGATACCGAACGGGCCGATCAGGGTCGCGATCTCGCGCACCTTGCCGGGATTGTGGCTGGCGATGACGAGCCGGTCGCCGCGTTTGAGGTGGTGCAGGTCCGCTCAAGAAACGGCGAGCTTCTGCAATTCGACGAGCCGATCGATGCCGGCCTTGGCGAGCGCCATCATCTCCTGCAGCTCTTCGGCGCTGAACGGCGTCTTCTCCGCCGTGCCCTGCACTTCGACGATCCCGCCCGATCCGGTCATGACGAAATTGGCGTCGGTCTCGGCCTCGGAGTCCTCGTCATAGTCAAGGTCGAGAACCTTCTCGCCGCCATAGATGCCGACCGAGATCGGCCGCGACCTGGTCGATCAGCGCCGTTTCGGTCAGCATGTCGCGCGCCTTCATCCACTCCAGCGCGTCATGGAGCGCGACCCAGGCGCCAGTGATTGAGGCCGTCCGGGTTCCGCCATCGGCCTGGATGACGTCGCAATCGACCACGATCTGCCGTTCGCCGAGCGCCTTGAGGTCGACCACGGCGCGCAGCGACCGCCCGATCAGGCGCTGGATCTCCTGCGTTCGGCCGGACTGCTTGCCCTTTGCCGCTTCCCGCTGCATGCGCTCATGCGTGGCGCGCGGCAGCATGCCATATTCGGCCGTGACCCAGCCCTTGCCGCCGCCGCGCAGCCAGAACGGCACGCGCTCGTCGACGCTGGCGGTGCAATGGACATGCGTATCGCCGAAGCGGACGAAGCACGAACCTTCGGCATGCCGGGAAACGCCGCGCTCCAGGCTCACGGCACGAAGTTCTTCAGGGGCGCGTTTCGACGGCCGCATAAGGCAAATTCTCCAACTGGAACAAGGCCGCTTGGTGCCACCTCAAGACGCCGCGGTAAAGCCCGCTTGAAGCGGACGGTCTACTCGGCGCTAATATTGTCCCATGAACGAGCCTTCGCCCTTTGCCGGCGCCGCCGAGGCCGCCGGCCTTACCGGGATCGACCAGCGCGCCCGCGAGATCTTCCGGCGCATTGTCGAGAGCTATCTCGAGACCGGCGAGCCGGTCGGATCGCGCAATGTCAGCCGTCTGCTGCCGATGAGCCTGTCGCCCGCCTCGGTGCGCAACGTCATGGCCGATCTCGAGCATCTCGGCCTCATCTTTTCGCCGCACACTTCCGCTGGCCGCATCCCGACCGAGACCGGCCTTCGCTTCTTCATCGACGCCTTACTGGAGGTCGGTGACCTTTCTGCAGAGGAGCGGCGGCGTATTGAAATCGCAGATCAAGGCGAAGGAGCCGGGCCGCAGCTTCGAGGATGTCCTCGCCGAAGCGAGCCGGAGCCTCTCCGGCCTGTCGCGCGGTGCCGGCATCGTCCTCGCCGGCAAGACCGATATCCGGCTGCGGCAGGTGGAGTTCGTGCGGCTCGAACCGTCGCGCGCCCTCGTCGTCCTCGTCGGCGATGACGGCACGGTGGAGAACCGGCTGATCACCATCGACCCCGGCACGACGCAATCGGCGCTGGTCGAGGCCGGCAACTATATCAATCAGGCCCTGCGCGGGCGCACATTGTCGGAGGCGACGGCCGAGCTTGAGAACAGTCGCGCCGCCGTCCAGGCCGAACTCGACCAGCTCACCTCCAAGCTGGTCGATGCCGGTATCGCCAGCTGGGCGAGCGCGGCCGCCGACCGGCCGGAGACGCTGATCGTCCGCGGCCAATCCAACCTTCTCGAAGACGTCAAGGCGGCCGAGGATCTGGAGCGCATCCGTCTTCTCTTCGACGATCTCGAAACCCAGCGCGAATTGATCTCGCTCCTGTCGCGCGCCGAGACCGGCGACGGCGTCAGGATCTTCGTCGGTTCGGAATCGAACCTCTTCTCGCTGTCGGGATCGTCGCTGGTGGTCTCGCCTTATCGCGACAGCGACCAGCGCATCGTCGGCGCTCTCGGCGTCATCGGCCCGACCCGGCTCAACTATGCTCGCGTCGTGCCGATGGTCGACTACACCGCCAAGCTCGTCAGCCGGCTGATCGGCTAGAACAGCAGCCCGGCCGCCTTCGCCGCCTCTTCGAGCGAGACCTCGGGCCGCGCGCCCATATGCGAGATGACCTCGGCCGCGGCGAAGGAGCCGAGCGCGGCGGCGTTGATGAGCGGCAGGCCGCGCGCGACGCCATAGAGGAAGCCGGAGGCGTAAAGGTCGCCGGCGCCGGTGGCGTCGATCACCGCATCGACCGCATGCGGCGGCACATGATCGATCGTCTCGGGCGTGACGACATAGGAGCCGATCTCGCTCGCCGTCACGACGGCGAGGGCGGCGTCGCGCTGGATGGCGGCAAGGGCGCTGTCGAGATCGCCGGTTTCATAGAGCGCGCGCAGCTCATGCATATTGGCGAGGACGATATCGACCGCACGGTCGCGGATGAGCTCGAGGAACTCGGCGCGATAGCGATCGACGCAGAAGGTGTCGGACAGCGTCAGCGCCACTTTCCTGTCGGCCTCATGGGCCAGCATCGCGGCCCGGCGGAAGGCCGCCTTCGCATCCTGCGGGTCCCACAGATAGCCTTCGAGGAAGACGATCTTCGCCGCCGCGATCGTCGCCGGATCGATGTCGTCCGGCCCGAGCGCATGCGCCGCGCCGAGCAGCGTGTTCATCGTCCGCTCGCCGTCCGGCGTGACCAGGATGATCGACCGCCCGGTCGGGTTGCCCTCGGCCAGCGGCGGCGTGTCGAAGGCGACGCCGATCGCCTGCATGTCGTGCCGGTAGATACGGCCGAGCTGATCGTCGGCGACCTTGCCGATGAAGGCCGCGCGGCCGCCGAGCGAGGCGACCCCGGCGACGGTGTTTCCGGCCGAGCCGCCGGAGGATTCGGTTGCCGGTCCGATGCGCTGGTAGAGGCGTTCGGCCTCGTCGGCTTCGATCAGGCGCATCGCTCCGCGCACCAATTCCTCGGCGACGAGGAAGTCGTCATCCGTGCGCGTCATCACATCGACAATCGCATTGCCGATGCCGACGACGTCAAATTGCGTCTGATCCGTCATGCCGCCCCCGCGCCTTGTGAAGGGGTCTTATAGCCGCCCGCTTCACGCGGGCAAGGCGGCTAGGGCGCTTGCCGCACCAGCACGAGCCGCCCGTCGGAGAGGCCGGCAAGGAAGGCGGGCTGGCCGGCGACGACAATCGTTCCGATCGCCGTGGTGACCTGACCGCCCAGCGGCACATTGGCGACATCGGCCACGCCGCCGGTCAGGCTGACGATGCGCAAGGCGGTGCGGCCGGCGTCGGGCAAAGCGAGGTCGGCGATGCCGTCGCCGGTGACGTCGGCGATTGCCGACATGCCAAGCTCGGTGGTGCCGATCGCATGGTTGGAGAACCCCTCGGCGGCGGCGAGGAGAACGAGCCGGCCGCCCTGCAGCGTCCAGATCTCGAGGCGACCGCCAATATGCGGCGTCTTCACCAGGGCGATGTCGCGCCGGCCGTCGCCGTTGAAATCGGCAATGCCGGCAATATTCAACCAGCGATGCGTCAGGCCGATCGGCGCGATCGAGGCCATCTCGTCCAGCGCGCCGTCAGCGCCAAAGCCATAGACCGCGATCGCGGCGCCGGCGGCGATCGTGGTGCGGATGACGACGACGTCGTTCCGGCCGTCGCCGTCGATATCGGCGATGCGCGGCGTCAGGTCCTCGAACACCTGGGTGTCGTCGAGGGTGACGGTAAAACGCCGCCCGACATCGTCCACGAGGTTCAGCGCGCCGCCTTCGATGCGGTCGCCGAGGATGCCGTGATCGTAGCGGCTCGGTCGGCTCGGAATACCAAGCCTCGACAATGCCTTGGCCTGCCGCCGTCGCAACCGTGCCGCCCGGAATGCCGTCACGCGCGGACCGCGGCGCGGGCGGTCGGCCTGGCGCGAAGCAGATCGTGGTGTCGCAGGCAGTGGCGCGATACCAGCGCCCGGCGTCGACGAAGACTTCGCCGCCGACCTGCCGCAACGCCGTCACCGTCCGGCCCGGGTCGAGCGGCTCGGCCTGCCACGCACCGGCTTGCGCAAGGGCCGGCGCCGCGCCGAGCATCAGCGAAAGACTTACAGCCGCTGCTACTCCAGCGTAGCGCCGCACCGTTCAGCCGGCCTGACTGCGGCCGAACGCTTCGAGCGCCGCGAATTCCTCGTCGCTGAGTTCGATCATTGCCGCCCCGGTGTTCTCTTCCAGATGCTTGACCTTGCCGGTGCCCGGGATCGGCAGCATGACCGGGCTCCGCTTCAGCAGCCAGGCGAGGGCGATCTGCCCCGGTGTTGCCCGTGTCACGAGATCGGCAAGCGCGCTTCCCGCCTCGGCGAGATTGCCGGCCGCCAGCGGATACCACGGCATGAAGCCGATCCCTTCCGCTTCGCAGAAATCGAGCACGGCCTCGCTGCCGCGGTCGGTGAGGTTGTAGCGGTTCTGCACCGTGACGACCGGGAAATACTCCTGCGCCGCCTTGATCTCTTCGACCGAGACCTCGCTCAGCCCGACATGGCGGATGAGCCCTTCCTCGCGCATCGCCTTGATCGCTTCGAACTGCTCGTTGCGCGGCACCTTCGGGTCGATCCGGTGCAATTGCCACAGGTCGATGCGCTCGACGCCAAGCCGCTTCAGGCTGCCGAGGACGCCCTGGCGCAATGATCGGGCCGGCCGTCCATCCTCCATTGACCGGGCCCCGTGCGCACGAAACCGGCCTTGGTGGCGATGACGAGCCCCTCATAGGGATGGAGCGCTTCGTTGAGCAGCCGCTCGCTTACTTCCGGGCCGTAGGAATTCGGCGGTGTCGATGAAATTGATGCCGAGTTCGGGGACGCGGCGCAGCGTGCGCATCGCTTCGGCCGGGTCCTCCGGCTCGCCCCAGATACCCTTGCCGGTGACGCGCATGGCGCCGAAGCCGAGGCGATTGACGGTCATGTCGCCGCCAATGGTGAATTGTCCCGAGCGCGCGGCGTCGGGCGTGTCTGCTTGATCGTACATGGAAGGACCTTCGTGCTTGAAGGTGGGAGGAAAGAGCCACCCTGACATAGGCGCTCGACGACCGAACGCAACGGTTTGGCCAGACGCCTCTTGACCCTCACCTAACGTCAGACCCCATTGAGACCAAGTCACAAGGGCCTGAGGTCATGAAGCGATACACGGTCAAACAGGTGGGGCGGCTGTCGGGCGTCACCGTCCGCACCCTCCACTTCTACGACGAGATCGGTCTCCTCAAGCCCGCCTATTATGGCGACAACGGCTATCGATATTACGAGAAGGACCAGTTGCTGACGCTGCAGCAGATCCTGTTCTACCGCGAACTCAACGTTCCGCTGGAACAGATCAAGGCGATCCTCGGCACTCCGGGCTTCGACCGGCTCAAGGCGCTGAAGGCGCACCGGGCGAGACTGGAGAACGAGGTCAAGCGGCACCGCCAGCTCCTTCGCACCATCGACGGCACGATCGCCGAACTCGAAGGAGCCAAGACAATGGCAAGCGAAGAGATCTTCTCCGGGTTCTCGCCCGAGAAGCAGAAGCAATATGAGAAAGACCTCGTCGATCGGTTCGGGCCCGGCGTCCAGACCAGGATCGACGAGAGCAAGCAGCGGATGAAGGGCTGGACCAAGGCCGATTTCGAGGCGTCGACGAAGCGCTGGAACGCGTTTCTGGAAAGCCTCGGCGCTCTTGCCAGGGACGGCAAGGCGGCCGACTCGGCCGAGGTCCAGGCGCTCATCCCCGAGCATCGCGCTTGGTTGGAGCAATATTGGAAGCCCGGTGCGGGAATCCTATATCGGACTCGGCCGGCTCTATGCCGACCATCCCGACTTCCGCAAGCAGTTCGACGCGGTCGAACCCGGCCTCGCCGATTTCTGCGCCGAAGCGATGCGCATCTATGCCGAGCGCGAGCTCAGCTGAGCAAAGGCCGCGGCCGGGGCGATCCTCCGGCCGCGGTTCGCGTTTCTAGCGCGGCACGATCTTGTAGACGGTGCCGTCCGCCGAGGTGATGTAGAGTTCACCCGCCGCGTCTTCGCCGAAGGACAGGATCCGGCCGATATCGCCGATCTGATCCGCCAGCGACGTGACGTCGCGTAGCGGCGCCGTCGGCGTAGCGGAACGAACTGACGACACCGGAACAATAGTCGGCGAAGAGATAGGCGCCGTCGAGCGCCGGGATCGCCGCGCCGCGATAGACATAGCCGCCGGTCACCGAGCAGCCTTCACTGTGCGAATAGTCGTAGACCGGCAGCGTCAGCCCGGTTTCGTCGCAGGTGTCGGCTCGGAAGCAATGCGTTCCTTCCATGATGCTCCAGCCGAAATTCGTGCCGGCATCGGCGGTGGTGATGACGTCGATCTCCTCCCACAGCGCCTGGCCGACATCGCCGATATAGATGTCGTTGCCGTCGAACGAGACGCGCCACGGGTTGCGCAAGCCCCAGACGAAGGCTTCCGGCACGCCGCCGCCATTCGCCCAGGGATTGCTCGGCGGGATGGCGTAGGGATCGCCATTGTCGATGTCGATCCTGAGGATCTTGGCGAGCAGGCTGTCGGCGTTCTGGCCGTTGCCATACTGATTGTTCGGCGCCGCCGCCATCGCCGGTCGAGATGTAGAGATAGCCGTCCGGGCCCGAAGCCGAGCCAGCCGCCATTATGGTTCGAGGCCGGCTGGTCGATGCCGAGAATGACCTTGGCCGAATTCGGATCGGCCTGGTTCGGGTCGTCCGCCGAGACCTGATATTCGACGACCCGCGTATCGCCGTCGCGATTGGTGTAGTCGACGAAGAAGCGGCCATTGTCGGCAAAGTCGGGATGGAAGGCGAGGCCGAGAAGGCCGCGCTCGCCGCCATAGGAGATGATGTCGGTGACGTCGAGGAAGGGCTGCTGCACGATCTGGCCGTCCTGCAGGATCCAGATGCGGCCGGGCTGATCGACGATGAACAGGCGATCGTCGTTCGCCGGCGCGGTGACGAAGACGGGCGCCTGAAATCCGTTGGCGACGGGCTGGGCGCCGATCGTTTGCGCCGAGGCGGCGAAAGGCGCCAGCGCCAGAGCAAAGGCGAGGGCTGCCGTTTTGATACCGAGCTTCATCGAAGGCCTCCTTCCAATCGATCCGGGATCGTAGCGATGGTGCCGGAAGCTGTCACGGCAGTGTGGCACGGCGATGATCCGGCTGCGCCCAGCGCATGGCAGCATGTCGCCGCGGTGGCCCTCGGCCGTATTGGCCCCCCGGCGAAGCGCTGCTAAGACGTGCCCGGGCTGGCGGCCCGAAAAGCCAACAAGATCAAATGCGCCGCCTGATGGGGCTAGGAGTGTTTCAGTGAGTTATACCGTTCATCATTTGCGCAAACCTCGGGTTCAGCGGAGCGAACTTGCCGTTCCGGGCTCGAATCCGTCGATGATCCAGAAGGCTGCGGCTTCGGGCGCCGACTATGTCTTCCTCGATATCGAGGACGCCGTGGCGCCGCCGGACAAGGATGCCGCGCGCCGCAACATCATCCAGGCCCTCAACGAGATCGACTGGCGCGGGGCCGGCAAGACCGTCTCCGTCCGCATCAACGGCCTCGACACCCACTACATGTATCGCGACGTCGTCGACGTCATGGAGCAGGCCGGCGACAAGCTCGACACCATCCTGGTGCCGAAAGTCGGTGTTCCGGCAGACCTTTACACCGTCGAGACGATCGTCTCGCAGATCGAGGAAGCCAAGGGCTTCACCACCAAGGTCGGCCTCGAAGCCCTGATCGAGACGGCGCTCGGCATGGCCAATGTCGAGCAGATCGCCGCCTTCCCGGGCCGGCTCGAGGCGCTGCATTTCGGCGTTGCCGACTATGCCGCCAGCGTCCGCAAGCGCACCGTCAATATCGGCGGCCAGAGCCCGGACTATCCCGTACGATATGTGGCATTCGGCGCTGACGCGCATGACCGTCGCCTGCCGCGCCTATGGCCTCCGCGCCATTGACGGCCCGTTCGGCGATTTCGCCGATCCGGACGGCTACAGCCTGGCCGCCCGCCGCGCCGCCGCGCTCGGCATCGAAGGCAAATGGGCGATCCATCCGAGCCAGATCGAGCTCGCCAACGAGGTCTTCTCGCCGAGCGAGAGCGAGGTCGACCGCGCCCGGCGGATCATCGCGGCGCTGAAGCAGGCCGAGGCCGAGGGCCGCGGCGCTGCGGCGCTTGACGGCAAGATGATCGATGCGGCATCCGAACGGATGGCCCGCAACGTACTTCTCATCCACGACGCCATCGAGGAGGCGGCCAAGGCCCGCGCTGGCGCCTAGACGGAACAATCATGGACATTCACGAGTATCAGGCGAAGGAACTGCTCGCTCGCCACGGTGTACCGATCGCCAAGGGCGGTCTGGCGCACAACGGCGCCGAGGCGATGGAGAAGGCCCGCGAGATCGGCGGCGAGATGTGGGCGGTCAAGGCCCAGGTCCATTCCGGCGCGCGCGGCAAGGCCGGCGGCATCAAGCTGTGCCGGAGCGAGCAGGAGGTGGCCGACACCGCCGAGGCGATGATCGGCGAGACGCTGGTGACGATCCAGACCGGCCCACGCGGCAAGCCGATTTCGAGCCTCTATGTCGAGGCGGCGACGCCAATCGACCACGAGTACTATCTCTCCTTCGTCATCGACCGCGCCACCGAGCGGATCATGGTCGTCGCCTCCTCTTCCGGCGGCATGGACATCGAGGAGGTCGCCGCCTCGGACCCGGACGCGATCATCCGCATGACGATCGATCCGGCATGGTCGGCATGCAAGCCGTTCCAGGCGCGTCTCGTTGCCGCCGCCATCGGCCTCGGCGGCGACACTGCTCGGCAAGGCGTCGGCGGCGATCCTCGGCTGCTACGAGACCTTCGTCGGCAATCGACGCCTCGATGGTCGAGATCAATCCGCTGGTGCTCGGCGAAGGACGGCTGGCGTGCTCGCCCTCGACGCCAAGATGTCGCTCGACGAGAACGCGCTGTTCCGCCATAACGATCTGGAGGAGCTCCGCGACAAGACGCAGGAAGATCCGCGCGAGACCTACGCCAACGACGCCGGCCTCTCCTATGTCGGCCTCGACGGCACCATCGGCTGCATCATCAACGGCGCCGGCCTCGCCATGGCGACGCTCGACATGATCAAGCTCGCCGGCGGTGAGCCGGCCAACTTCCTCGACATCGGCGGCGCCGCCTCGCCGGAGCGCGTCGCCAAGTCTTTCCGCGCCGTGCTGCGCGACGAGAATGTCGGCGCCATCTTCGTCAACATCTTCGCCGGCATCAATCGCTGCGACTGGGTTGCCGAGGGCATCATCAAGGCGATCGGACGAGGTCGAGATCCCGGTCCCGCTGATCGTCCGTCTCGAAGGCACCAATGTCGAGCAGGGCATGGAGATCCTCCGTGCCGCGACGCACCCGATCATCATCGCCGAGACGCTTGGCGACGGCGCCGAGAAGTCCGTCGCCGCATGCGCGCGAAACCGCGAAAGCCTAGGAACCAGCCATGACCGTTCTTCTCAACCGCGACAGCCGCGATCATCGTCCAGGGCATCACCGGCCGCATCGGTTCGTTCCATGCGCAGGACGCGATCAAGAACGGCACCAACATCGTCGGCGGCGTGACGCCGGGGAAGGGCGGCAGACGCATCTCGGCCGCCCGGTCTTCGACACCGTCGAGGAGGCCGTCGCCGCGACCGGCGCCGATGCTTCGCTGATGTTCGTTCCGCCGGCCTTCGCCGCCGATTCGATGATGGAAGCGGCCGACGCCGGGCTGAAATTCTCCGTCTCGATCGCCGACGGCATCCCGACCTAGGACATGGTCAGCGTGAAGCGCTACCTGCAGCGAATTCCCGAAGGAGAACCGCATGCGCTTCGTCGGGCCGAACTGCGCCGGCATCATTTCGCCCGGCGTCGGCATGATGGGCATCATGCCGGCCCACATCTATCTTCAGGGCCGCATCGGCATCGTCGCCCGTTCGGGCACGCTGTCCTACGAGGCAGCCGCGCAGCTTAAGCAGCATGGCCTCGGTGTCTCGACCAGCGTTGGCATCGGCGGCGACCCGGTGAACGGCTCCTCGTTCAAGGACATCCTCGAACTGTTCCAGGCCGATCCCGAGACCGACGCCGTCGTGCTGATCGGCGAGGTCGGCGGGCCGCAGGAGAGCGGAAGCGGCCGACTACATCAAGTCGACCATGACCAAGCCGGTCGTCGCCTATATCGCCGGCCTCAGCGCGCCCAAAGGCCGCCGCATGGGCCATGCCGGCGCGATCTCGGCCGCCGGCGAAACCGCGAAGGACAAGGCCGACGCGCTGAAGGCGGCCGGCGTCGCGATCTCGCCGACGCCGTCCGACATCGGCAACACCATGGCGAAGCTGCTCAAGGTCGAGGCTTCACGCGCCCAATTCGACGGCCTAGGCCCCGGAAGGACGCAGACATTCGTCTCGGGCGAGCGAAGCCGACCCGAACCTCGGGCTGAGTCGACGTCCCGCTCAGCGGAAGAGCATCAGCACGCCGGCGATCGCCGCCACGATGATGAATGTGACGACGAACCAGACAATGCCTCGCGCACCTCTCATCGCGACATCCGGCCCACGGTGTCGACCAGTTCCTCGATCTTCTGCCGCTGCTCCTCCGACATTGCCGTCGGTGAAGGCGCCGGCGACGCAATGCGAGACGTGATCGCGTAGCACCTCTTCCTCGACCTTCTGCAAGGCGGCGCGGATCGCGGCGATCTGCGTCAGCACGTCGACGCAATAGCGGTCATCCTCGACCATCCCGGCGACGCCGCGCACCTGGCCCTCGATCCGCCGGAGGCGCTTGCCGACGCTGTTCTTTCACTTTCTGTTGCATATTGACTGTATACCCTATGGGGGTATATGTGTCAAGCAATCCAGTAAGTTTGGACAGGGATCCCGGCCGATGAGCCAGAACGATCACGCCCATCACCAGCACGACGATGCCGGCCACGACCACGGCGATCATGACCACGACCCCGACGGGACGACCGCGAGGGCTGGATCGCGATCCCGTCTGCGGCATGATGGTCGACCCGCGCGAAGACGCCATATCGGACCGAATATCAGGGCGAGACCTACTATTTCTGCTGCGACGGCTGCCGCACCACTTCGAGGCCGAGCCGGAGAAATACCTGTCGCCGAAGCGGAGGCGCGGCGCCCGAGGTGCCCGAGGGCACGATCTACACCTGCCCGATGCACCCGGAGATCCGGCAGGTCGGCCCGGGCTCTTGCCCGATCTGCGGCATGGCGCTGGAGCCGTTGGTCGCGACGGCCGAGGAAGGCCCCAATCCGGAACTCGATCGACATGACGCGGCGGTTCTGGATCGGCCTCGCCCTCGCGATCCCGGTCGTCGTCCTCGAAATGGGCGGCGCATATCTTCGAGCTTGAGAGTTAATCAGCCGGCAGACATCCAACTGGATGCGGCTTGCGCTGGCGACGCCCGTTGTCCTCTGGGCCGGCTGGCCGTTCTTCGAGCGCGGCTGGCGCTCGCTGCGTCACGCGCAACCTCAACATGTTCACGCTGATCGCCCTCGGCACAGGCGTCGCGTGGACCTACAGCGTCGTCGCGACCGTTCCCCTCGGCTCTTCCCCGATGCCTTCCGCGACATGGAGACGGTTCGGTCGCGGTCTATTTCGAGGCCGCGGCCGTTATTGTCGTGCTCGTCCTGCTCGGCCAGGTGCTGGAGCTTCGCGCCCGTGACCGGACCTCGGGCGCCAT
Source organism: uncultured Chloroflexia bacterium (assembly GCA_963772595.1). Taxonomy (GTDB): domain Bacteria; phylum Chloroflexota; class Anaerolineae; order Aggregatilineales; family Phototrophicaceae; genus CAVYXZ01. Next base: position 25,868 of record CAVYXZ010000014.1, read on the forward strand.
CAAGGGCCTTCTCCGGCTTGCCCCAAAGACCGCGCGGCGCATCGAGCCGACGGCACCGAGCATGAGGTCCCGCTCGAGCTCGTCGCCGTCGGCGACCGGCTGCGTGTGCGGCCGGGCGAAAAGGTGCCGGTCGACGGCGTCGTCGCTCGACGGCCGCTCCGCGCTCGATGAATCGATGGTGACCGGCGAATCGCTCCCGGTCGACGAAGGCAGCCGGCGACGAGGTCATCGGTGGCACGATCAACCAGTCCGGCGCGCTCGATCATCGAGGCGCAGGAAGGTCGGCGGCGACACGCTGCTGGCGCGGATCGTCGAGATGGTCGCCGAGGCGCAGCGAAGCCGCGCGCCGATCCAGCGCCTCGCCGACCAGGTGTCGAGCTGGTTCGTGCCGCTCGTCATCCTGTGTGCCGCTGCTCGCCTTCGCCGCCTGGTCGATCTGGGGACCGGAGCCGCGCTTCACCTTCGCGCTGGTCGCCGCGGTCAGCGTTCTCATCATCGCCTGCCCCTGCGCGCTCGGCCTCGCGACGCCGATGTCGATCATGGTCGGCGTCGGCCGCGGCGCCGAGCTCGGCGTCCTGATCAAGGATGCCGCGGCGCTGGAGCGCATGGAGCGCGTCGATACGCTCGTCGTCGACAAGACCGGCACGCTGACCGAGGGCAAGCCGCGGTGACCGCAATCGAGCTGCGGCGCGGGTTCGACGAGACCGAGCTGCTGCGCCTCGCCGCCAGCCTCGAGCGCGCGAGCGAGCATCCGCTCGGCGCGGCCATCGTCGCGGCAGCCGAGCGAACGCGGTCTGGACCTCGCCGAGCCGGCCGATTTCGACAGCCCGGCCGGCAAGGGCGCCAAGGGCAGCGTCGACGGCATCGCCTGCGTCATCGGCAATGCCGGCTTCCTCGCCGGCGAGGGCGTCGCCGTCGACGCCGCTCGCCGAGCGCGGACGAGATGCGCGAGGACGGCGCCACCGCCGTGCTGGTCGCCGATCGATGGCCAGCCGGCCGGCGTCATCGCCATCGCCGATCCGGTCAAGGAGACGACGCCGGAGGCGATCGCCGACCTTCATGCCGAGGGCATCCGCATCATCATGCTCACCGGCGACAACCGCACCACCGCCGAGGCCGTGGCGCGCAAGCTCGGCATCGACGAGGTCGAGGCCGAAGTGCTGCCAGATCGCAAGGGCGAGGTGGTGAAGCGCCTCAGCGACGACGGCCGCATCGTCGCCATGGCCGGCGACGGCATCAACGACGCCCCGGCGCTCGCCGCCGCCGACATCGGCATCGCCATGGGCACCGGGACGGACGTCGCCATCGAGAGCGCCGGCATGGCGCTCCTCAAGGGCGACCTCCGCGGCATCGTCAGGGCGCGCCGGCTCTCCGCCGCGACGATGCACAACATCCGCCAGAACCTCTTTTTCGCCTTCATTTACAACGCCATCAGGCGTTCCGGTCGCGGCCGGCGTGCTCTACCCGGCCTTCGGCATTCTGCTGTCGCCGGTGATCGCGCGCGGCGGCAATGGCGCTTTCCTCCGTCAGCGTCATCGGCAACGCGCTCAGGCTGCGCCGCGTCGAACCGTGAAATTTGCCGCCCGCTTGACCTCGATCAAGGACGTCTGCCGGCCCGATTGGCAGGGTGCTCGCACCCTGTCACATCGGGAGAGATTGGATGCCAACCGAATCCGTCGTTGTCAGCGTCATTGTCGTTGCGATCTTCACCTTCTTCTCGATCCTGCTTGCCTGGGCCAGCCATCAGGAGAAGTAGCGCCCGCGCGGCACGCCCGGCTAGCGGAAGAAGCGCGGGTTGCGCACGATGAATTTGTGCACCCAGCGTTCGATGAAGAACTGCTGATGCCGGCGCAGATACCACCAGGCGAACAGGCTGATCGCCGCCGCTGATATGGTGTCGGCGATCAGGTCCCACATCGTGTCGACGAGGCTGTTGTTCTGCATCGTCTTGTCGAACAGTTGATCCATCGCGAACTCGAAGATCTCCCACAGCGTCCCGAACGACACCGCGAAGAGAAACGCGAAGAACGCCAGGAAGCCGGGCCTGAGCGTCATATCGACCGATCGGTTCTCGTTGAGCACATAGACGAGCAGGAAGCCGAAGACGCCGAGCAGCAGGCCAGAGAAGGCATGGAGCACCGTGTCCCACCAGTCGAAGCGGTCGTAATAGTTCAGCATTTCGCCGAGGAAGAGCGTGGCGAAGACAAAGACGACCGCCATCAGTTGGAACTCGGCGGGAATGCGGACATGGAGGCGCGGCGCCAGAACGAGCGGCGCCATCGTCAGCGCCATGATGCCGAGGACGAGGAAGGCGTTGAGCCACTCCTGCGACACCAGAAGGGCGACGAGCTCGATCGCCATCGCCGCCTGCAGGATGATCAGCAGGCTGACATAGACGCGGTCCACGAGCCCGGCATCGGGAACGCCGCGGCCGGCTTCATTTTCGGCGGCAGAGGGGTCGCTGTCGCGGGTCATGGTTCGCCGGCCTCCACGATCGTCGGCAGCCGAGCGGAGACCGGCCGCACCTCATCAGTCCCGGGCATTCTGCCGCAATGACGCGCGAAAATGTAGGTCGGGCGCGAAAGCCTCGCCGCGGCATCGGGGCGCGAAAACTGCAGCACCCACGCGCCGTCTTGCATTGCGGCGATGCAGTCAGTAGCTATGCCGCAGCCAAGCGGTTGCCTCTGCACCGCGGCGCGGGCGCCCGTAGCTCAGCTGGATAGAGCACCAGACTACGAATTTGGGGGTCAGGAGTTCGAATCTCTTCGGGCGCGCCAATCTTCCCAATGACTTAGCCGATCGCGGCGGGACAATGCCCGGCCTTCGAGGCCGACGGCGACTCCGCGCGGCGATGGAAATACAGACGGTGTGCTGGGTCGGAACGCCTTAAAGGCGATCCGCGACCGTCTGAAGAGCATTCCGGACTGGCATCGAGAGCCCACCAGCACGCGACGGCGCCTCCCGAATGACGTTCCGGATGTCTGCCGGGGCCCACCGTATTCCTGGCAGGAACTCTCGCTCCCCTTTGCGCTCAATATCAGGAATGCCGTTTGAGCTAACGGTCCGCGCAAGCCATTCCGCCTCCGCGAGATATGAAGTCGACAATGCCTCCGCTTGCTCGTGAGTGGTGTATTGAGCGCTCGGCACGTTGCCAAGGAATGGTCGGAGCGTCTTGGCGAATGCCAATACCTCTCTCCACGTAGTTCGCGTAAGACCCAAACTTGGATCGGTATTCAGCACAGCTCGTAGGAATTCAACTTCCACCCAATGTGGAGCGACATTGCGGCGTCCTATTTCCTTGAGAACTCACTCCTAAAGCTATTGAAACATCACCGATCAACGATGTCTCGAGAAGGGATGTATGTCTTGCAAAAATCTGTTCGCCAGCAAAGGCCCTCAGCCAGCGGCCAAGCTGTTCTCTAATTGACACGAGCTCAGCTGATTCACTGTAAAAGAGGTCGAAATCAGGAGTGTTGCGCCCCTTCATGATCTTCTGAGTGTAGCGCGACACCAGCCAATCAGCGTAATCACGTATGTATAGAAGTATCGTGACCCTGTCGCCAACTATGGATCGCAACTGCCGAATGCCATTCTGAGGTAGACTGAAAAGAAATTCACTGGATATGATCGCGCAACTTTGCGCTAAGTTACGAACAATGCCGCGAAGCGCCGGTATGCCCTCGTCATTACCCGGGACGGATCGCAATGCCTGCGCCAACTGCACGAAGTTCCAGCTTGTTCGTTCGACCAGCTCAGGCCAAACGAAGCCGGCATCTTTCAGGACTTCTCGGTTGGCACGAAGGGTGTGCTGCAAAGTGGTGGACCCTACCTTGGGTCGCCCAATGTGCATGAAGAGCATTTCTTCGGTCATCGACCAAAAGATGTGCGTGAAAGCCCAAAGGCGCGGCCGCAATCGACCTCAAGCCGCTCGAGCAGCGCGTTGTAAGATCGACCAAAGTGTGGCCTCAGCAACGTCCACAGGTCTGTCGCGGCAAAACGTTGGTACTTTTGCCAAAGGTCTGGCGTGACGCCCCAACTCATCACGCCTTCCGTTCGAACAACGGTGTCGCGATTGGGAGACATGTGAATGCCGTGGACCGGCCTTCCCAGATTTGGAGCCGGCAGCAGACCGCGCAGCCGCATGAGTTCATATAGGATCGCTTCATCAGAGCGGTCACGCACAAACTCGGGGTCAATCTCCTCGATCGGATAGTAGCGTTCCCATTTGGTGAAGTGTAGTCCAGAAAGACGTCGTTTGTTCGGGCGCTGGATATTTGAGTATGGCAGACCACTTTCGTTCATTTTTTTAATGTGTGTTACGGTGATATTCTTTTCTAAAATAAGGATATCCACATCGCTGATGTATACATAGTCAGCCCTGTGGGAAGGTTCCATGAGGAACCGGGCCTTCGGGCCCGTAAGCCCGGATGGGCGATCGTCCCGAAAGAAGACTCGCTGCGGAAAGAAGTCAGTCAAAATCCCGATGGCGTCGCGGTAGCAGCGCTCATAGTCCGCCATGTCGTCGATAACCAACTCGACCGCAATGTCATCGTTGTGGGCCAACGCGCTTGCGGCAAACGGCGCCGCGAAAGCTTCGTAGTCTCCTGATGCGACGCTGAAGAAGAGGGTCCGGTATTTAGTCACAGTTGGTACCCTAGCCGGCTGATAGCATCGCAGATACGCAGGGCCGATCTGACCTCCAGAACCTCAGCATCGGACAATTTGTGTTCGCCGCGCCGGAAGCGGTCGAGATCTTCAGTCGTCATCTTGCCCGAATAGGGCACCTTGGCTGGAACTGTTATGTCGGCTGCGACACCAGCACCGAGAAGCGCAGCGATACCGCTCAGAGCGTTGGCGGGCTGGTTCAGTACATCCTCGTAGCGAGCAAGGACGTATGGCACCCCTGTGGTCCTAAAGCGGTGTTCCAGCACGTCGATCCAGAGCGAATGAAATCGGCAATACAATGCAGCAGTCTTTGAGATGTCGGGCAGGCCATCTGCACCAAGGAGATCTGTTCGCTTAAGGAAGAGGTCGTGTCTGTTGGACCTCAAAACTGATGAAACCCACTGAACGGGGTTTTTCGAGATCAGGCACACCAAGGCGCTGGATTTGAGAATGGCCTCTCGCGCAGGCAGCGCTGCACCTCGTCGCTCGTCCGGCATCGCGTGTTTCCACGACAGAGTGCGATCGCCGGTTGGCAGGATTTTGTCAGTTACGTTGAGGCGAATTAGCTCGACCAAGAAGTTGGTGCCCGATCGCTGCAGGCCAATTACGTGGACGAGCACTTCCTCCGCCCCTTGCTGACGGAGTTTGGTGGAGTTGCCTATCATGATCGCGCGTTGACAACCTCGCTGAGAAACCCAACCAGGGCGTCGCCATCCACCGTCATATCGGCGTCGACTGGGCTCTTAGCCTCCGACGCATGCTCCGTGGTTGACGCCACGACGAAGTAGTAATCGAGGCTCAGATGGCTCGCGATCCGCAAATAGGCCGACCCATGCACGCCGCCCTCGGGGAAGATCTCAACGACCTTCGCTTCCGGCCGGCAGAACAAGATGTTGGCAAGGGCCGCTCCGTGGGGCGAGACGACAACACGCGCATTGCGGAACATTTCGATCTGGCTTGCGAGCGGCAGGTCCTCGAGCTCCAGGATGGTGAAACCGAGCGCTCTGAGGGCCGGCAAGAATTCATCCTCGTTACGGACGCGGCGTGTGTTCGATCGGTTGCGGCTCACATAGACGAGCGGGCCGGCGCCCATGCCCTCGGCTTCAGGCAGCACGATGTCGCCGAGAAACGCACTTAAGTCTTGCGCCATCGCTCCAACTTGCTGCGCGCCCCCGTAGCAGAGCCCGGACGAGTTGATGCACAGCCCGCGCGTCAGCCCGCTCTCGGCAGGAACGAAGTCGAATGTGCCGTCGAGAAGGTCGACCGTGTCGCGTTGGAACCGCGCCGGGAGTTCCGGCGTCAGCGCCTGCAAGGAGATCGGCGAACCGTCCTTGTCGCTTGCCAGCATCGATCGCGACACGACGAACGACTTCGCCACGCTCTCAAGCCACCAGCGACAGTAATTGCCCATGCGAAGCGATCCGACGGGGGCGATCATGCTCGCTCCTTCGTGCCTCATCGCCCGATACGAAGGCGACGGCGCCCCGTAGCGCTTGACCAGCTTGCCGGTGACCGCGGTGCAGCGGATCACGCCGCCATCGACCAGCGTCAGGCCGGCGCTCGCATCGATTTCCGCGTCGAGTGCGCGAAGGGCGAAGACCGGCCCGGTGGCGAAGCCTTCCTCAATTGGCTGTCCCTCAGGGTAGGACCCGCGAATGTGCTGGTGATCCTTGAAAGACGCCGGCTCCAAGACATCCAAAGCAAAGTTGCCGTCGATCTCGTGCAGCCCCGTCGCGCCGTCCTCGAAGGCGCGCTGCACGGCAGCATTCACCTCACGGGCTTTCGACAGGTTGCCGGCAAGAGCGGGCGCGCCAAGCGGACCTGGATCATCGCCTGATGTATGGCTAATCGCGCCGGCAAGCAGTTGGTCGCGCTGAAGCGCCCTCGTGATCTTGGCCCGCATATCGGCGAGGACCGGCTGCCGCTTCATTGTTTCGCTTGCCCGGCTCAATCGCCCGGCGCCATATTTTTTCTTCAGCTGTTCGCGGCCGGATCGCGCCAGCTCGTCGCGCGTCGCTGTGCCGAAGCTCTTGGATTTGGCGTGAAACACATAGCAGTTCATCGCCACCGCCAGACCGAAACCGGCATCCGTGGTGCGGAAGCAGAAGTCGTTTTCCTCGCCATATCCCTTCGGGAAACGCCGCTCGTCGAAAAGCCCGATGCGATCAAACACGTCGCTTCGTATCATCAGGCAGAAGCCGTTCAGGACGGGGACGCGCGGGGTTCGCGGTGCGGCCGCGAACAGCGAATGGACAAGCTCATCCATTCGCTGGATCGACCAGTTTGGCGGCAGATCGTTCGCCGCCCAACCGCCGGCGTCGTTGCGGACGTCCGGCACCGATTGCCACGTCGCGGCGTTCGACAATGGCCCGACAATTCCGACGTCGGGAAGGCTGTCGAATATCGTGAGCATTCGGCGCAGCCATTGCGGCGGAACGATCGCGTCGCTGTTCAGCAAGACGACGTACGCCGCATCACCTCGTGCCTGGATGCCTGCGTTCGCTGCCATCGTGTAGCCGCGAGCCACACTGTGCCGAATCAGAGTCGTGTTGTCGGATTCCGCGAAGTCCTGGAGAAGGCACTTGGTTTCGTGGTCCGACCCATCGTCGACGATGACCAAGCGAAAGCGATCCGCGGCATAGTCCGTCGCCTTGAGCGAAGCCAAACACTGCCGGACATCCGGAAGCGCGTTGTGCACGCAAACGATGACGCAGACACTGGGCTCCGCCATCAGCCCGCTTCGGCGCTCTTCAACCCCGGAGCCAGCGGGCGATAAGAAGGATGATGACGATAGGTGAACCGGGGATCAGTGCGCATCTCCACGCCCTTCTCACCGAAGAATCCGACACGAACGCCAGGATGGAGAGAAAGCGCGGGATTGAAGCTCATCTGATCTCGCCGACTGCCATTGTCGATCAGTCGCCACCAGTCTGAGAAGAGGCCGCTCATGTCCTGCCGACGCATGCTGATAGCCATCACGCTGCTCTCGATCAGACCGTTGTGCTCCGGATACCCCATGCTCTTGAGCTGCTTGACGTGTTCCCGGATGGTGAATTCGTCATCCTTCTCTCGCAGGATGCACTCCTCCGCCTCGACATAGACGCAGTCTCGAAGCGGATGGCGCCAAGTGATGATGTCGGCGTCCTCCTCATGTGCGGATATGAGGTCCTCCGCCAAGCAATCGATGCGGAGATTGGCATCCACCCAGATCACACGATCGTAGTCGGAGAAGTACAGATGCGGATGGGTCTTCACGAAGCGGGCCGTTCGCGCCGGCTCCCCATCGACATAGTCGAATGATCGCGTCTTCCAGACTTCGCTCTTGGCCGAAGGATCGTCGGTGAACAAGACATAGTCGGCCGCCAGATCGACCACACCGGGATCGAGGACAGGGTCGTAGCTGCCCGCGATAGCCGTGACGAACACAACGCGCCCAAGCTGCCGCGTCGAAATGCCGACGGTCGCCGGCAAACGGTCAACATCATGCGCAGCGTCCGGGATGATCGTCTTCTGCTCCTTCTCCCGAGAAGTCGCTCTTCGCGCTTCGGCCTTGGCGACGACCTCGTGGACGTTTGGCGCATTGGATTCGCTGGATCGCCGAACGGCGCCGAGACGCGCCCGGAGACGAGCGAGCGAACCGACATCGGTCGCCTTTTTGGCCGCCCGGGCAAGCCGATCGAAATCGGTGTTCGCCTTGTTGAGGCGCTCGACGAGGCGCGTGATCAGATCGTCGCGTTTGTCCAGCAGGCGACGCCAACGGGCGTCCCGCCGCGAAACGATGCGCGCGGCGAGCTCAACCTTGGCGGCTATGGCCGCCTGGCGTGACGGATCGACCACCGCGCTTGTTGCCACGATCTTCTGCTCAAGCGCCTCGTTCGCTTCGGCGAGGCTCTCGTTCTGCTCCGCGCTTTCGGCAAGCGAGGTCTGGAGTTCCGCGATCTTCGCATCGCGCCTGGCGATGCCTTCCTCCACCAGCGCCTTCACCGCGCCTTCGAAGCGCAACAATCCGGTCGCCGCGGTCGCGATGTCCTTCGTTTCACCGCCGGGACTCTTCGACCGTTTTGCGATGGCATCCAGCTCGCCGATGCGCTTCTTCAACCGGAGCAGTTCGGTCTGATCTTCCTCGAATTCGCGCAGGACACGAAGGGCGTCTTCCGACACGGCGAAGTCGCCATCGCCTCCTCCTCCGCTCAAATGGTTCCAAAGCCGACGCTGGGCGTCAGTCAGAAGCTGCTGCCGTTCGGCGGCCGATGAGTGTTCGCGGTGCAACTCGGGCGCTACGACCCCGGTGTCGGCATCGTCGAGTGAGATCCCCAGACCGGTCACCTCTGACCATAATTGGCGCAGCGCCGTTTCGGGGGAGCCGACGAGTTGCTCATAGTTCACGGCAAGCCGAGGATGCCCCCTGGTATTGCGCAGTATGGCAACATTATAGGCCTCCCACAGCGCCAGGCCGGCCCGCATCGGGAAGCCATTGCGATGTCGCAGCGACTTGGCGACCTCGACCGGATCCCGAAAGATATGGACGAAGACCGCGTCGCCGAGGACGTCGCGGAGGGCCGGCACGAGCAGGCTCAGTCTCGGCTCCTTGATCGCCCAGATACCGTTGCGGTCCAACTCGGCAAGAATAGATCGCAGAATACCCAACTGCTCGGACAACACCGCGTCGGGGATCGAGGAGGGGTCGAACGCCGCGACCTTCCACCAATCGGCTGACGCCCCCATCAGAAGCGCATCGCAGACTTTCCTGACATCGCGGCGTTCGAAGAAGCCGAGAGGGTTTTCTGCCGATCGTCCGGTGAGTTGTTCCTCGCGGCCAACATAAGCGCCCATTGCCTGCAGCGCGGCCGTGCACACCGACGTCCCGGATCGGTGCATCCCCAAGACGACAAGGCGACCCTTGTCTGCCGTTTGCGACAGGCGTCCACGCCCAACCGCCGCCTGCGTCATCCCGAGCATGCAGACCTCAACCAGCAACCATCTTTCGGGTCAAGGTATTGCAGCAACTGCAAGAGTCCGCAGTTGTGCTTGCCGCATCACAACGCCTTGCCTCGTCGACAGGCTACGTTTGCTTGGTCAAAGCATCAAGTCGTTTGGGTGCATAACCCACCGTCTGCATCACATTTCCATGACGAGCCGGCATCGCGAGATTTCGCCTCTAATTCGACTGAGCTGAATGCGCGCAATCAACGCGTATCTATCCCCCCTCGGAGGGGCTGATGTGCCATCATCGCCTCCCGCCGTCGCCTAATCGCTGGCGCGGCCGACTGCCAAAAGTCGCCGATTGACCGATATCAAGGCCGGCGCGCCTGCTGGCGCTACGACGGCCGGGTACTCCCAAACACAGGCCCATTTTGAACCATGACATACAAGACCATACTCGTTCAGCTCAGCTACGCCGGATCACCACAAGCCCAACTGACGCTCGCCAACGCGCTTGCAGAGAAATTCGATGCCAAACTTATCGGTGTCGCCGCCCACCCATTGCCGCTCGCCGTCCAGGCCGACGGCAGCGGGTTGCTGGTTCAGCAGGCAGTCGACGGCATCGACGAACGTTTGCGCGAATTACGCGACGCATTCATGTCTGCGGTAGACGCCGACCGGGTTGTCGATTGGCGGTCCTTTGTCGATTCCCCAGTGCGGGCGTTGGCCATGGAAGCGCGCGCAGCCGATCTGATCCTCGCCGATGTCATGCCCAATTCGGCCGGTTCGTCGGAGGATCCGAGCGGCGTCGTCCTGTCCGCCGGCCGGCCGGTGCTGATGGCATCGCCCGGTGCCACGCGGGTCGACGCGGAAAAGGTGATGATCGGCTGGAAGGATACCAAGGAATCGCGCCGCGCGGTCAGGGACGCCTTGCCGTTTCTTCAGGCCGCCAAATCGGTGAGCGTTGTCACCATCACCGACGAAGCCTCGAGCGATTCCGCTTCGGCGACCGACGTTGCCGGCTGGCTCGGGCGTCACGGCATCAAGGCCGACGCAATGGCCGCCGATTCCCGCGAACTCATCGCTGGCGAGCGTCTTGTGGAGCTCGTCCAGGAGCAGGGAGCCGATCTCCTGGTGACGGGCGCCTATGGACACAGCCGCTTCATGGAATGGGCCTTCGGCGGCGTCACCCAGGAACTTCTCCAGGAGCACAAGTCGATCAACCGCCTGATGTCGGGCTGACACGGCGGTCCGATCTTCGCCGGGTTGCAGCAGTTCTCTTGCCATCCGCTGCGATCATCGGCTGATGCATGAGCGCCGGAACGGGAGCGAGCAATGCCATCACCGAGCCCCAGGCCTGCTGCGACCGGCGAAGATGACGGCCGGCGGCGCCGGCACCGCCAGGCCGTCATCTTTTATGTCATCGGCGCAATTGCTCTGTTCATCGCGTTTCAGTGGTGGTGGGGTTCGAGTAGCGTCGAGACCATCCCCTACAGTCAGTTTCAGCAATTGCTCGCCGCCGACCGGGTGGTGAGCGTCGAGGTCAGCGACACCACCGTCACCGGCACGCTCAAGACTGCACTGCCGAGCGGCCACACCCAGTTCACGACCACGCGCGTCGACCCCGCGTTGGAGGCGGAGCTCAGCGCCCACGGGGTCGAATATACCGGCGTCGTCGCCAGCGATTGGCTCTCGGTCGTCCTGTCATGGGTCCTGCCGATCGGCCTGTTCTGGTTGGTCTGGTATTTTGCCATCCGGCGAATCGGTCAGGGCGTCGGCGGGCTGAGCGCGATCGGCAAGTCGAAGGCCAAGGTCTATGTCGAGACGCGACACCAAGGTGACCTTCAAGGACGTCGCCGGCGTCGACGAGGCCAAGGACGAACTGAAGGAGAGTCGTCGCCTTCCTCAAGGACCGGACAGTTACGGCCGGCTCGGCGCGCGCATGCCGAAAGGCATCCTGCTCGTCGGACCGCCGGGCACCGGCAAGACGCTGCTCGCCCGCGCCGTCGCAGGCGAGGCGGGCGTGCCGTTCTTCTCGATCTCCGGCTCGGAGTTCGTCGAGATGTTCGTCGGCGTCGGCGCGGCCCGCGTGCGCGACCTCTTCGAGCAGGCCCGCAAGGCCGCGCCCTGCATCATCTTCATCGACGAACTCGACGCGCTCGGGCGCGCGCGCGAGCGCTGCCGCATGTATGGCGGCCACGACGAGAAGGAGCAGACGCTGAACCAGCTGCTGGCCGAACTCGACGGCTTCGACCCATCCGCGGGCATCGTGCTGCTGGCGGCCACCAACCGGCCGGAAGTCCTCGACCCGGCGCTGCTGCGCGCCGGCCGCTTCGATCGGCAGGTGCTCGTCGACCGGCCCGACCGCAAGGGCGGCTGGCGATCCTCAAGGTCCATATCGAGCAAGATCAGGCTGGCCGCCGACGTCGATCCTCGACACAGTCGCCGGGCTGACGCCCGGCTTCACCGGCGCCGACCTCGCCAATCTCGTCAACGAGGCGGCCCTGCTCGCCACGCGGCGCGGCGCCGACGCGGTGACGATGGACGACTTCACCGCCGCCATCGAGCGCATCGTCGCCGGGCTCGAGAAGAAGAGCCGCGTGCTCAACCGCGCACGAACGGCAACGTCGTCGCCCATCACGAGATGGGCCACGCTCTGGTCGCCGCGACGCTGCCCGGCGTCGATCCGGTGCACAAGGTGTCGATCATCCCGCGCGGCGTCGGCGCGCTCGGCTATACCATCCAACGGCCGACCGAGGATCGCTTCCTGCAGGCGACGAGGAACTCAAGAACCGCATGGCCGTGCTGATGGGCGGCCGCGCCGCCGAGAAGCTCGTCTTCGACGAGATATCGACCGGGGCTGCCGACGATCTGCCAAGGCGACCGAGATCGCCCGGAGATGGTGACCCGCTTCGGCATGGACGGCGACGCTCGGCAATCGCGTCTATGCGCCGAGGAACGAGAAGCTCCTCGCGGCCTACGCCATCTGCGCGCCGACGCGCGACATGCCGAGGAGACGGACAGAGAGATCGACGTCGCGGTCCGCAAGATCGTTGACGAAGCGTTCGGCCGCGCCGTCGAGATCCTGACCGAGCGGCGTTCGCGAGCTGGATGCCGGGGCAAAGCTGCTGCTCGACAAGGAGACGATCACCGTCGACGACTTCCCCGCGCTCCGCCGACCGGACGCCACGCCTGCAAATTCACCGACCGCATCGACATCGATCGCCTAAAGTCGGTCCGAGGCTATGGCACCTGATCGGGCACCGGCTCTCGCGATCGCCAATCTGACCCGCATCTACGGTTCGGGCGAAACCGCTGTTCGCGCGCTTCGCGATGTTTCGTTCCGCGTCGAGCCGTCCGAAATCGTGTGCATCATGGGCAAGAGCGGCTCGGGCAAATCCACCCTGCTGCGTCTCCTCGGCCTGATCGACCGGCCGACTAGCGGCAGCATCAACGTTGCCGCCATCGACGCCACGGGTCTGCGCGAGACAGAGCGCGAGCGCATGCGCCTCAGCCGCTTCGGCTATGTCTTTCAGGAGTATGCGCTGCTGCCCGAGCTAACGGCGGAGGAGAACGTTTATCTGCCGCGGCTGATGCTCGGCGAGCACAAAGCCGCCTGCCGCGAGCGCGCCCGCGAACTCCTGTCGCTGCTCGACCTGTCCGATCGCGCCACGCATCGCCCTTCGCAACTATCCGGAGGCCAGCAACAGCGCGTCGCCATCGCCCGCGCGCTCGTCAATCAGCCCTCGCTGCTTCTCGCCGACGAGCCGACCGGCAATCTCGACACGCACTCGACCGCGTCCGTCATGGAGGCGCTGGTCGACATGAACCGCTCGCTCGGCGTCACCATCCTCTTCGTCTCTCACGATCCGGATCATCGCCAATATGCCGGCCGCTCGATCTACCTCCGCGATGGCGAACTGACGGAGCCATACGTCTGATGCGCGTTGCCTCGACAGTGCGGGTCGGCACTTTCATGGCCTGGCGTACGATCCTGCGTGGCAATATCGGCGTCCTCGTCATGACCATCGCCATGATGAGCGCCGTGTTCATGCAGCTCGTCTTCGTACCGTGCCTGATCGACGGGGCGAAAGGCCAGGTGGAGCGGCAGCTGCGCGACAACATCACCGCCAATATCACCATCGCGCCGGGCAGTTCGTCGCTGGTGATCGCCGATCCCGATCAGCTGATGGCCGATGCCTTGGCGCTGCCGGAAGTGGCGGCGGTGACGCCGACCGTGCTCGCCGGCACGCAGATAAGCCGGGGTGGCCAGACCGGTTCCTGGTCCGTCCTGGCCGTCGACCCCGCAAGCTATGGCGCCGTCTTCACCACGCCCGATGCGATGATCGAGGGGCGATTCCTCGAGCCGGGCGACGATGACGGCATCGTCCTCGGTATCGGCATTGCCGGCGCCGATCAGACCGAGCAGGCGACCTATCTCAGCTCGCTCAAATCGGTTCATGTCGGCGACGAGGTGACGGTCGCCATGCTCGGCGGCATCAGCCACAGCTTCACCGTCGTCGGCATCTACAACACCGGCATGAGCCAGGCGAGCCTCCGCGCCTTCGTCACCAGGGACGCGGCGGCGCAGATCCTGCCGCCATTGGCGGGCCAGGTGTCGGCAATCTTCATCCGCACGCATGAACTCGGCACCGAGCAGGCGGTGATCGACCGCCTCAGCGCGAAGCGGGCGGACGTCACCTATGAGCCGTGGCAGACGCTCGACGCCGCGATCACCGAACTGACCGGGTCCTTCGACATCGTCGGCGCCATCCTCAGCGCCGTCTCGCTCGTCGTTGCCGTCATCGTCGTCCTGATCGTCACCTATATCGATCTCGCCAGCAAACGCCGCACCATCGGCATTGAGCGCGCGATCGGCATTTCCGGCCCGGCGATCCGGCTGGCCTATGTCATCAAGGCCGCTGTGTTTGCCGTGCTGGGGGCCATCGTCGGCGTCGGCCTTTTCCTCTTCGCCGCCGTTCCCTTCGTCGCCGCCCACCCCTTCGATTTTCCCATCGGTCCGGTGACACTGAGCGTCAGCGGCCAACTCATGCTGCAGGATGCCGCCATCCTCATCGTCGTCGCGATGATCGGCGCCCTGGTACCGGCATGGCACTCGACGCGCATGGATCTGGTGAAAGCGATCTGGGGCTGAAGCGGGTCGGCCGGCCGACACTGTTGCGCCGACCGACCGGGGCTTGATCCCCTCGTGGAACCTAGCGTTCCCAAGTGATGTAGTTGATTTCCAAGGTTATGCCGACATTGCCGATCCTGAGTTCGCCGACGCGGCCTTCGCTGGTCGAATAGCAGATCGCCGCGCTGGCCGGCAGGTTACCGACCGGGATCGGCGTGCTGGCATAGTTGAGGTTGATGCAGTCGAAGATGGTGCCGCCGGCATTCTGGCGCACCGCCATGACCGTGCCGTTGATTGGCACCAGCGTGTTGCCGACGAGCTGGTAGCGGATATCCGCACCGGGCCCGTTCAGCGCGCCGCTGTCGAGGTCCATCATCGAGGCCGCGAGCAGGCGCTGGCTGCCTTGCTGATGCACCGGCGGCGGGGGCGTGTTGATCGGCCGCGTTATTGTCAGCTGCGCCGAAGCACTCATCGGCGATACGGCGAGAGCGGTGACGGCCAAAGCGAACCCGCCCAGTGCGAGTTTGAGCCGCCGCGTGATTGCCTGGGAAGCTCCGCCCGGATTGCGTAATGTTGCCATTGCCTTGGACTCCGTGTGTCCGTTGCTGATCTTCTTGCCGAGACCAAGCGCAACTTCTGCCCCTATGGCTGAACCCGCAATGAACATCTGCGACGACGAACGGCGCGGCACAGCAATTCTGTCGTTTCGTGCTGTTCGACTTCAGAAGCCAAACGGCCGGCGCTTCAGGCCGGCCGTTTTCTTTTGTTCACTGCGATTTTGCGACGGGGGCTTACGGTTCCCAGGTCGTGTAGCTGATGCCTAACGACACGCCGACATTGTTGATCTGCAACTCGCCGATGCGGCCCTCGCTGGTCCGATAGCAGACCGACCAGCCCGGCTGCAGATTGTCGATCGCTACCGGGTCGCTGCTGTATGTGAGGTTGATGCAGTGCCCGACATTGGGCCCGCCGGCGATGTCATTGACCCTGAGCATCGCGCCGTTGACCGGTACGATCAGATGATTGAGCAACTGGTAGCGGATATCCGCACCGGGGCTGTTTGGCGTACCGTTGTCGAGGTCAAAGGTCGAGGCAGCGAGAATGCTCGTGCTGCCCTGCCTATGCACGACCGGTTCGGGCGCGGCCGGTGGCGCGACTTGAAATCCCAGCCGGCCCGATCTGCGGCGCAAGATTCGGATTGGCCACTAGGTTGAGCGTCGTCACCCGCCACTGCGCGTTCGCCTGGCTGCCGTCCGGGCTGGTGTACATCGGGTAGCCGTAATCGGGGTCCGGCAGGCCGACGGCATAACGTCCGGTCGCCACCTGCTGGATCGTGAAGACATCGGGAGCGATTTCGGTGAGCAGCCATCTCTGCGTGTCGTTGTTCTGCGCCGGCCGCAACACCATCCAACGCCCGCCGCCGATCGTGTTTGGATCGACGTCATAATCGTAGGCGTCGACATAAAGACCGGTGACGACCTGTTGGATGGTGTAGACATTGTTGCCGAGCGGCGTCAGCCGCCAGTGCTGGGCATCGCCGCCCTGACCGTCACCGATCACCATGGCCGTGTTGACGGTTCCCACGCGAGTGTCGACGAAGCGTCCCGACGAGACCTGCTGAATCGTTACGATGCGCACCTGCGCCGAGGCACTGCCGGTGCCGGCCAAGGTGACGAAGAACATGGCAATCAGCCCGCCCAGTATCAGCCATGGCTTGCTGGCACGACGGGATCTGTTTGAGCGGGTGGCAGAACCAGCCGCCAATAGAGCTTGATCCATTGCCTAAACTCCAAGAGGTCGCTGACCTCGCGATTAGCCCCGGTTACCGTTTCCCACGGCCGGGCTGAACCACCGATGAACGTTGAAGTTGCAGACTTAAGCTATTTCGCCGCTTGCCGGCCGGTGGACCGGCAGGCGGCGGATTTTCGTCGAACGCTAGCGGCGCTGCATCACCGGCGTCGCCCAGCCGGTGAGGATGTACTTCTCGTGCGTTTGGCTGATCTGGCTACGATGCGGGTAACAGAAATTCGCCGGGAACATCAGCACCTTGCCCTTCTTGGCCTCGCAGACATAGTCGTGACCTTTGAACTCGGTGCCGCCACCGGGAACGTCATTGAGATAGAGCAGGAAGACGAGGTGGCGATTGACCGTCTCGCCGGTCGCGTCGCAATGCCAGGCGTGATAGCCGCCGCCCGGCTTGTAGTACTGGAAATGCGGCAGCATGCGGAACTCGATCTCCTGCCGCCATGAAGCATGAACGTCCGTGTAGTAGCGGGGAATGAACTCGACGAATTGCTGCATCACCTCGTTGTAGCCGAAATCGGCCGGCGACGGGATTTCCGGATGCGAGGCCGGCAGGGACTCGACGGCGAGATCCTCGCTGTCCTTCACCTTCTTGATGATCTCGTAATTACCGGTTCGTCCCGGGCCGGTGAAACCGAGCCGTCGCGCCGTTTCAAACAACGCAATAAGCCTGTCGCAGACGCTGATGTCTTTTACGAAGTATTCGCGCACGAAGCTCAGATGCATGTCCTCGACGATGTCATTGCGCTGTGCGTCGGCGGCGGCATCCTCTTTCGTGTCCAAAGCATTGACGTTCATTGGAACAACTCCCTCCACTTGGTGAAAGGATAGTCCAACGGCCGGCCGCTGCGCAATGACGAAGCCGGGGCGCCGATGGCTCCTAGGGTGGCCCAGGCCGGGGGCCGGATAACCGCCGGCGGGAACCGCGGGCATGACCTTATACCGGCGCGGTATTAAGCTTACCAAACATAGTTAAAATAACCAGCACGTTTACTAATCAATTCAACTTGCTTTGACATGTTCACAGAGCGGTTTAACACTTCGTTAGGCGTTCTTGTCTGGGTAGGAGTAAGTTAGTATGCGTTTGCGTCTTGGCCGCTTTGTTGCGGCGCTTGCAATATCGCTGGGGGTTTCTGCGGCCATATCCGGCCCAGCAAGCGCTCAATCCGTCACCATCGATCAAGCCATCATCGACAACGGCTATCTCATCGTCACCGGCAATGTCGGTGTCGGCAATGTCGGCGTGTCGATGGATTTCAGCTTCCACACGACGTCGTCGGCGAGCGGGGCGTTCTCCTTCCAGCTCGTCTATCTGCCGTCGGACTGTATCGTGCGCATTCGCGCGCCGGGCGTCGAAGCCCGCGATGTCGTCATCGCCATGTGCGGCCCAGTCGGCCCGCAGGGTCCCAAGGGCGATCCGGGCGACGATGGCATTGACGGCCTTGATGGTCCGCAGGGGCCACAAGGCCCGCAAGGTCCGGCTGGTCCGCAAGGCCCGCAGGGCATTCAGGGTCTCCTCGGTCCGCAGGGACCGCAGGGTGAACCCGGCGACTGCAACTGCGAGTGCTTCATCGGCGACTAGCGAATATGGGGACCCGCTTCGGCGGGTCCCTTCCGTTTCGGCGTTGCCTCGTCGCGCCGGCCTCTCCTGATAG
Organism: uncultured Chloroflexia bacterium; assembly: GCA_963772595.1. Lineage (GTDB taxonomy): Bacteria > Chloroflexota > Anaerolineae > Aggregatilineales > Phototrophicaceae > CAVYXZ01. The sequence continues at coordinate 44,048 of CAVYXZ010000014.1, forward strand.
ATGTGGATTGACACCCGCGCGGTCGGCGTGATTGGCCTCTGCGGCGCCGACGGCCGATCGGCACAGGCGCGCCCCTGTCCGCCGCCGGACATGTGTCGCCAACATCAAGGAGCCCGATCGTGCTTGTTCCTCACAACGCCCTGGTCGCCGTCGCCGACGGTGCCAAGCTCACCCTGTTTCGCAATCGCGGCCGTGAGGGGCATCTCGAGCTGGAGCCGATCGAAGCGCCGGCGCTACATCCCCATGCGCCTTCCTCGGGCGGTCATCATCGCGCCAGCACCGCCAATCCCGATCACGGGCAGCAAGGTGAAGATGCCTTCGCAGCCGCCGTATCGGATTGGCTCGATCGCGAAGTTCGCGTGATGAACGTCTGAGCGCCCACTGCGCGGTAGAAGGGTTCGGTGATAAATTCGGCGTCCTGCCCACCCGCGACACCGATTCGCTGGCCGTGATGGTCTGGAACTTCGAAGACGGCATGGAGGGCGATGTCAACCTGCGCTGTCTTGATCTGACCATCGGCAGCATTCCCTTCAGCGGCGCTTACCGGCTGCTGCACTATCGCATTGATGCCCAGCACAGCAGCGCCTATGCCGCCTGGAAGTCGATGGGTAAGCCCGCCGAACCGACGCTGGACCAGATCAAGACGCTGCGGGCGCAGGAAGGCCTGGCCCTGTTTGAACCAGTCCGCGATGTCACGCTGGACGGAAGCTTCTCGATCACCCTGGATTTGCCGATGCACGCCGTCTCGCTGCTGCTGCTCGTGCCGCAGTCGAGTGAGCAGCCCACCCCGCCGCAGGGTCTGGAAGCTGCCGCCGAACAGGGTTTCAACGGCAATCCGCAGGTTTTTCTCAAATGGCAGCCGAATGCTGAGCGTGACTTCCTGCATTACCGGCTGTTACGCCAGCTCGGCGATGGTGAGTTCGAGTCGATTGTAGACCACGTCGGGCAGCATACGGCAGTCTATACCGATATGGATGTCTCTCCAGGTGAGACCTATGCCTACAAGGTGCAGGCGATCAATGCCTCCGGGCAGGTCAGCGCGCCGTCCAACACACTTCGGGTCACCTGCTAAGTGGCAGTTGTGCGCATCAATACCCGTGACTACATAGAGGAGACAAGGAGATGTCCCCCACGCGGCAACCCTGACCCACCCCCGGTAATACGGAGTGGTTTATCCATGATCGCTTCGGGATGTTTATTCACTGGGGGCTGTATGCGCTGCCCGCCCGCCACAAGTGGGTGCGCAACCGCGAAGAGATCCCGATTGAACAATATGGCGTTTATTTCAATCATTTCAATCCCAGCCGCTACGACCCGGACCTGTGGGCACAGCGCGCGCTGGATGCCGGGATGAAATACGTCGTGCTGACCTCCAAGCATCACGAAGGCTTCTGCCTGTGGGACAGCGCCCACACCGATTACAAAGTCACCAATACGCCCTATGGCAAGGACCTGATCGCGCCTTATGTCGAGGCTTTCCGCAGCCGGGGCCTGAAAGTGGGCTTCTACTATTCGCTGCTGGACTGGCACCACCCGGATTACATCATCGACCGGCGGCACGCGCTGCGCAATCACCTGGGACAGTGCCAATCTGCTGGCGCTCACCCGCGAACTTCAACCGGAGATCATCGTCAACAACTGCCTGGATCTCCCGGTCGGCCAGGGCGATTTCTACACGCTGGAACAGGTACAGCCGCGCGAGTGGTTCAAGGCGGACGGCGAGCCGGTCATCTGGGAGACCTGCCAGACCTTCAGCGGCTCCTGCGGCGGCAATCTGCTGATGAACGTCGGGCCGACGGCGATGGGCGAGTTCGATTACCGGGCGGTCGATGCGCTGAAGATCTATGGCGACTGGATGCGGGTCAACGGCAAATCGATCTATGGCTGCACCCAGAGCGAATACGCCGCGTCCCAAGACTGCCGCCTGACGCAGAACGCGGACAATGTCTACGTGACCGAATACATATTAGATCAGTTGCGAGATTGGGACCCGATCATTGACATTGCCAGTTGTGCGCGTGAAAGCCAGGAGTTCATCTTCATGATTAACAATCGGATGCAGTTTGAAGCTGTATAACCAGCCCAACCTGGCTTTATCCTGTGCGGCCCAGCCTTTCGAAGACCCGCTGCCGTCTGATGTGGCGATTGTGGCAGACCGCTGGAGGCTACTGACCACAAAGGAGAGACCGATGCAGGTCCATATCCAGCCGATTGAGGCTCCTATGCAAGAGGATCACGATGGTCATGACTTCGCTTGCTTGGTTCCCGTTGAGATATCGACCGCTGTCCTTGCCACAGGGATCACGAATCATCTCGGACATTGATAACATCAGGAATGACCTCCAGTGGGAAAAGTGAAGTTACCACAACTCACAGCTCAAAGAGGTCTTTTCAATTGTCCTGACACCTACACTGCAGACTGTATGATCGCTTGTTGAACATTTTAGACAGTTCCCAGACTGGTACCCAATGCATTCGCAATTGCCGGATAGCTCAAACCTTCTTCGACGAAGTTGTCGCACTTTAGCCCTTAAGGCAACTTTATCAGGGTCTTCTGGACTGGAAGGGCGCGTTTGTTCCGCTTGCGCCGAACCGTGAAATGTAGAGAAAAATATCTAGGATACGGCGCGTATCCCCTTGGGGCTACAGGCAATCGAAGAATAAAGAAATTAAGGAAACACGGCTCAATTGGCCGTGTTTTTGGTTGTTAGAGTTGTCTTAGCGGATCGATCGGGACCCAGAATCAATTTAAGTATTCGAGTCCCGGCAGGTCCATAAAACGCAAAAGAATTAACTAGTCAACGGAAAACGGCAAAATATGCCGTTTTTTTGCGTCTTTAATTGATATTGGATTTTAGATGAGGGCGAAATCAACTCTTAGGTTCGAATCCTATAAAACGTCAGGTTTGGATAAGCGACTCCAACAGGGGGTGCTGGTCGAGATGCAGAGAGGGTTTCTTGGGTTGACGGCAGTAGGCGATCAGGCCGCACACCAGGTTGACCATGAAACCCACCAGACTACGGTGTCGGGTATGCTCGATCTGCGAGATATTCTTCAATTGATCGTTGATGACCTCGAGGATGGCGCGTTTGCGCAGCAAGAATTTGTCGGACAAGGGCATCAAGCGGTTCTTCATATTGGATTTCAATCGGGTGATGAGTTGGAGTTCGTAGTCGTTGAGAAGTTGCTCAAACAAGGCTTGTGACAGATAGCCTTTGTCGCCAAACAGCTTGCCGAACAGGTCTTTGACCAACCTGGGGACCGGTTTGCGGTCAACGACATTGCCCGCCGTGAGGCGACAGGCCAGCAGTTCACCGCGATCATTGATCACCAGATGCAGCTTGAAGCCGAAGAACCAGTCCACCGAATTGCGACCGCGAGCCGCCAGCCCATCAAAGACTCTGTGTTGGCTGATGCGCCGGTTGTGACAGACGGTGATCGGTGTGGAATTGATGAAGGCAATCCCGGTACGGGTGCCGTAGCACGACTTCGGGTAGGCACAAAGCGGGATCAGCGCCGAGGGTAGCAGTTGTAGAAAACGACTGTAGCTGACCAACTGCGGGAACTCGCCGCGCAAATAGCGCTCGACATAGCCCGTGTAGTACTCTTGAAGTCACGGAACCGCGCTTCATGGATATGCACCAGGATGGTCATGATCTCACTCGGATACAACTGCCCGCCTCGGCGTCGCTGTCGCGCGCCACTTGCCAGCAATTCACGCTCCAATTGGGGAAGAAACTCCTGGCAGAAATCATCGATGTCACAGAACAATTCGAGTACACTCATCCCGGGATGACTTTCGGTTGGGTTTGGTCGCCTTGAAGCTTACCGCGAAATCGGCTTCACAGATGTTTTGTTAACCACTGTACTGCGCATTGATCAAGCAAAATCATAGGGTTCTGGGCCAACGGCTAAGGATCATTTGTCGAATCGAGCCTCGATAGGAAGGACAGTTATTACTTGAACCGGGCCACAGAATTGTCGAACGCAAAACCGTTACGTTGATATTTGATCCTGGACTGCCTGCCAGCCATCATCCAGCATCTGATCTAATTTCTGCAACAAAGTCTTGTTTTCCGGTCGTTTGGCGATATTGACATTCTCTTGTGGATCGGTGAGATGGTCGTAGAGTTCGTAGCGCCCTGTATTCGGCAGGTGCCGCGAGTTGCCGTCCAGCGGAGCCTGGGCGTAGCGTGTCAGCCGATAACGCTCCGTCCGCAGGGTTCGGGCATCATGAAGATTCTGGTGTGAACCCCCTTCTTTCAACTGCGCTGTGGATTGTGCAGCGGGGGTACCATGCTCAACCCCTCCAGATGCGCGGGTTGGGCCAGCCCGGTCAGATCACAGAGCGTAGGATAGATATCCACCAATTCCACCAGGGCTTGGCTCTTGTCCCCTTGGGTGATTCCCGGCGCTGAAACAAGGAGTGGAATCCGGGTTGATTTTTCGAAATTGGTCGTTTTAGACCAGAGTTTGTGTTCACCCAGATGCCAGCCGTTATCACCCCACAATACGATAGCCGTGTCATCCACTTGTCCGAGTTCGCTCAAGCTCGCCCAGCACCTTACCAATCTGGGCATCGGTAAAGCTGACACTCGCCCAATAACCGTAAACGCACTCGCGCTGCTTGGCTTCGCTCAAGACCGGAAAATCCTCGTCGCTGTAGTGGCCCAGGTCGGAATAGGTGCTGTTGATTTCCTCATCGCCGTAGTGGATGAGATCACCCAGGGTAGAAATGCCGATAGCATCTTCAGGGAAAAATGGGTTATCGGCCAGATCGACCTCATCCCGTTGGTATAAATCCCAATACCTTCTCGGCACTGCCCAGGGCAAGTGTGGCCGGTAGAAACCCAGTGCCAGGAACAGGGGTTCATCCCGGTTTTGAAACTCGTTGAGCACTTCAATAGCGCGCCTGGCAATCTTACCGTCGGGATGGACTTCGTCAGGCGCGTCAGCCGCTTCACAGATGGGCGGAAGCTCAATGCCCTCCTTACCCTCACTAAATTGCCGTCCGAAGTTTCGTAATTTCTGCTGATTTTCTTCCAGTTGATAGCCAGCGCAGTAGCCGTGTACCGTATAACTTTGTTCGCCAAAGGTGTCGGTGTAGCGCCTGCTCCAGCCTGTTTCATCGTCTTCATTATTGTGATAAATCTTGCCAATTGAGATTGTTTCATAACCCTGTGCCTTGAAATACCCCGGCAGGCTTGGCTCGTCCACTGCAGGAGAACCAAGCGTCCATTGTGCCTGAATTCTCATCGTTGGGGTATTTTCCTGACAAGAGGCTCCTGCGTGAAGGGCCGCAAACTGGAACCTGGCAGTAGGCCCGATTGAACTGCACGCTGCGTGACGCAAGGCGATCCAGATTGGGCGTGTGCAATTTCGTCTTGCCGAAACAGTTGATCTCTGGTCTCAGATCATCAACGGCGATGAAGAGTATGTTCTTGAAGCTTTTCATTATGATGTACACCTGTGTAGAGTAAATATGCCGCTAAGCAATTGCACCATCTAAGTTGAGTTCCCGGCATAATGACAACTTACGAAGTGGCCGGGCTTTGCTTCACGCAGTACTGGCGCTTCAGTCACACAGCGTTTGCCATCGCTATAGGGGCAGCGCGGGTGAAAGTAACAACCGGTTGGCGGATTGGCCGGGTTCGGCACATCCCCCCAATAATGATCCGGCGTCCTTTGTTGCGCGGGTCTGGTTTGGGGATGGCCGACAACAGCGCTTCAATATAAGGGTGCAGCGGATTGGTGAATATCTCGTTGGTCTCAGCCAGTTCGACGATTTTGCCCACATACATCACGGCCACCCGATCACAGATGTGGCGGATCACGCTCATGTCATGGGCGATGAGCAGGAAAGCCAGATCAAACTCTGTCTGCAAGTCCTGGATCAGGTTGAGCACCTGAGCCTGAACAGATACATCCAACGCAGAGACGGGTTCATCCGCGACAAGAAAGTCCGGGTTCAGGGCCAGGGCACGCGCCAGACCGATCCGCTGTCTTTGCCCGCCGCTGAACGCATGGGGATAACGGTTCGCATATTCCGGGCTGAGGCCCACCGCCAGTAGCAGTTCTTCGACCCGTGCTTCAAGTGCCTTGCCTTTCGCAACCCGGTTCACTATCAGCGGTTCGCCGACAATCTGCTTGAGAAGTCAGACGGGGATTTCAGCGATGAATAGGGATCCTGAAACATCATCTGCATCTTCGGCCTGATGCGCCGCATTTCCCCCGATCTGAGTTGTTCCACATGAATAGTTTCGCCGTCTTGATCCTGGAAGAGAATCTCACCGGATGTTGGGTCCAGCAGGCGAACCAGGCAGCGCCCAGTCGTGCTTTTCCCGCAGCCGCTCTCCCCAACCAGCCCGACAATCTCGCCACGCCTGACTGTGAACGAGACACCATCCACAGCCTTTACGTGGCCGATAGTCTTTCTCAATAAGCCACGCCGGATCGGAAAGTGCATTTTCAGATTTTCGACCCGCAGCAGTTCTTTTTGTTGCTTGTCTTCCATAAGGCTCATGCTTCACTGTCCTTTGCCTGCGTCTGTTCGGACAAGCCTGCTACCGCATCGTCGTGTCCGCCATAGATGAGGCAGCGCACTTCCTGATGGTCCGACACGGTGATCGGCGGTGGCACAATGACATCGCATAAGCCCGGCATGAACTCAGGACAACGCGGATGAAAAGCGCAGCCCGACGACACATTCGATGGACTGGGCACGCTGCCACGAATTGCTTCCAATCGCGGCTGCACCGTGCGCTCAATCTTGGGGATCGACTTCAACAGCGCCTTTGTATATGGATGCTTCGGATCGTAAAAGGCCGAAATCGACATCTGTCTTCTCGACCACTTTGCCGAGATACATGACGGCCACCTCGTCGCACATCTCTGCAATGACGCCCAGGTCGTGGGTAATGAAGATAATGCTCATGCCGCTATCTTCCTGAAGCTCACGCATCAGCTCAAGAATCTCGGCCTGCGTGGTGACATCCAGGGCCATCGTCGGTTCATCCGCGATCAGCAAACGCGGGTTGCAGCTCAGGCCAATGGCGATCATGACTCGTTGACGCATTCCCCCGCTCAGTTCATGGGGATAGCTGTCGATCAAACGGTGCGGCTCTGGCAGCTTAACCCGGCTCAGCGCATCGACAGCACGTTGGCGTGCTTCTTTGCTTGTCACCTGATGATGCTCAATGATGGCTTCCATAAGCTGATTGCCCACCGTGTACAGCGGATCCAGCGAGGTCATCGGCTCCTGAAAAATCATGGCGATCTCGTTGCCACGAATATTCCGCATTGGTTGTCCGTGAGGGCGCAGGGTGACGATATCGATGGCATTCGACCCCTGCTCGTCGATAGGGCGCGGATGATAACGAATATGTCCACCGACAATCTGCCCTGGTTTGGGGATCATGTTCATAATCGCCTGAGCCGTGACGCTCTTGCCGCAGCCGCTTTCGCCGACGACGCCTAATACCTTGCCCCGCTCAACGCTAAAGCTTGCGCCCTGGACCGCGTGAATGAGGCCGCTGTGGGTGAAGAAGGTGATTTCGAGCTGATCGACTTCAAGGATAATGTCTTGTTCCGTCATTACTACGCTTTCGCTAGATCAGATTGAATAAGGATCAACGGCATCCCGCAGACCGTCGCCAACAAAGTTAAAACTAAGCACGGCAACCAGCACGAAGAATCCAGGGATGATGAGCCAGGGATTGTTCAAAATGACGGATACCTGCTGCGCTTGCTGAAGCAGCACGCCCCAGCTTGTCAGTGGCGGTTGGATGCCCAGCCCCAGGAAACTGAGCGCCGTTTCTGCCAATATCATGCCGGGGATGGCAAGGGTCGCAGTGACGATGATATGGCTGAGCGCATTGGGCAGCATATGGACCAGGATAATCCGCAGGTGCGAGGCTCCTGATACCCGTGCCGCCGATGTATAGTCCATCTCGCGGTAGGCCAGCACCTTTGCTCTCACCTGTCGCGCCAGACCGGTCCACTGAATAAAGGACAAGATAATCGAGATGGCAAAGAAGCGCTGCACCGATGACCAGCTGGCGGGCATCGCAGTAGCCAACGCAGCCCATAAAGGAATAGCCGGGAAGGACATCAAAAACTCAATCAGGCGCTGCATGAGCACATCAATCACGCCGCCGAAATAACCGGACATGGTGCCCAGTACCGAGCCGAACAGGATCGTGAGGGTAACGCCAACCAGTCCGATTGTCAGGGAAATGCGTCCGCCAAACAAGATGCGGGAGAATAAATCGCGGCCCAGATTATCGGTGCCAAAGATGAATAAAGTGCCCGGTTCTACAACGCCAAACAGATGAATATTCGTTGGAAACAAGCCGAGCAGCTTATAGGGGCTGCCTTCTTTGAAGAAGACAAGCGGGTATCGCTGGCTGTAATCCGGGGTATAAGTCCATTTCAGGCTGGCTACGTCGAAGGTGCTCACCGTGTTGTATACGAAGGGGCGCAGATGGAACTGCCCTTCTTGATCGATAAAGCGCGGGATTTGCGGCGGAAGATACAGGTAGTCCTCATGCACTTCCGTATGGGCATAGGGAGATAGAAACTCCGCGAAGATGGCTGTACCATGAAGGAAGATAAGGATAATACCCCCAACCCGGGCAAGGCGATTGCTCAAAAAGCGACGCCATATCAATCTTGAGAGTGAGATCGTCCCAATGTCTGCAGCCGCTTGCTGTGTTCCAGCGGTCTCATCGGAACTTGTCAACACAGCCTGGGCAGCTCGTCCTCAGCCATCGGTTTGCTCATGCGTTTACTCCTGCGCTCAACGAAAGGCAAAGAATCATGCCAGGCTTACTCCAGGCGTATACGGGGATCAACCCAGGCGAGTAATAAATCTGCCAGAAAGTTTCCGATTACCAACATCGCCGACAGAAAGATGAGAAAGGTCCCGGCCAGATACATATCCTGCTGACGCAGCGCGTTAAAGTACAGCGGCCCCGTGGTCGGCAAACTCAAGACAATGGCAACGACCGTTGAGCCTGAAATGATCTGCGGCAAACTCATGCCCAGAAGCATAATCAGGGGATGGATGGCGTTGCGAACGGCATGTTTGAGAATGACCTTTCTTTCCGACAATCCCCGGCCACGCGCCGCTTGCACATACTGCATGTTGAGCACATCCAGCAGATTACCACGCATGATTCGGATCAGGCTGGCCGTGCCAGCCATGCCAACGACCACGACCGGAACCCACAAATGCTTTATCAAGTCAAGGACCCTTGCCAGAGTCCAGGGCGCGTCAACAAACTCCGGCGAAAAGAGACCGCCAACCGATTGCCCAAAGACATAGGAGGCGATGACCATCAGAACCAATGCGAGTACAAAGTTAGGTATCGAAAGTCCCAGAAGTCCGATGAAGGTGAAAAAGTGATCGCCTCTGGAATACTGGTGCGTAGCAGAGTATATGCCAATCGGTATGGCGACGACCCAGGTGAAGAGCAGCGTCGCAATGGACAGCACTGCGGTCAGCGCAAGCCGCTCCCAGATTAAGTCACTGACTTCCTGGTTGTACTGGAACGAACGCCCAAAATCGCCGCGCACAAAACCACTGATCCATTTCAAGTATTGAATGTGGAGCGGCTGATCCAGGCCATAGCGCTGCACCAAGCTTTGAATTTGGTCTTCGGCAGTGCTCGTGCCCTGGGCTTCGAGCTGAGCGCGATACACATCCAGAAAACTGCCGGGCGGCAGATTGATAATGTAAAAACCAGCGATAGACACAAAGAAAAGTGTGACGATCATATAGAGAAATCGACGCACTATGAATGCCAACATATCAGGAACCTCGTTGTCGCTTAGCATGAGGGATACAGGAGGGTGCGCCTCCTGATATCCCTATGTTTGAAGATCGGTGTTTCAGTCGCTGAGGTAGTATTGCTCAGGATAAGTGATGGCACCAAGCATACTGACCACATACGGTCCTGACCAACCTCCCAGCGGCAGATCATCATGGGTTGGTACATTATGGACTCGATTGCCGACAATGACCGGGCGCGGTAGATCCGCGATTACACCTAACCAGAAGGGACCTTCATCGAGATGTATGGAGAATCTGGTAAACCAGCTCATCGCGCTTTGCTGTGTCTGGTTCCGTGCGCGCCTGCTGGTAGAGATCCACATCCGACGCACCGGGTCGCCTTCCGGCGGTTCTTCCCACATGGGCGAGCGCTCACGCGGTGGGAGGTCGGCGTCAACGCCTTCCTTCGACGTGCCTTGCAGCTCCATCCAGGACCCGTAGAGCGGTGCAAAACGGCCCCCGCTGCTGTAGGAGATGAGGAAGACCGGGAAACTCAGCAGATCGGCTGAACCGGGCGCGCCACCGTAGAAGATGCGTATATCAAAGGTGGCGTTGCGGAAGATGACCCCAAGCTGCTCGCCGGGCATCGAGTTCGACCTGGGCGTTCAGCCCGATATTCTGCCAGTCCTCCGCCATGAGTTCGGCAAATTCAGTGAACGCATTACCTGTGTCTAACTGTAGGCGGATTTCTAACGGCGCACCACTGGGCAAATCGCGCCAGCCGTCGCCGTCCTGATCCACCACGTTGATCTCATCCAGGAGGCTGGAGGCTTGCTCTGGATCGTACTCGACAGCCAAATTCAGCAGTTGATCCAGAAACTGCTCACCCCGATCCGAACTGTGATACTGACGTGAATTGATGGAATCGACTGCCGTGCTTGCCGGGCCACCGAGCCCAAGAGAACTCACGTTCCGCATCCGTTCACGGTCCATGGCGTGGGACAGCGCCCGGCGGAATTTCACGTTGTGGTACAAATCGCGTTTTTCGGGATCAGGATAATTCCAATTGATGCCCCAGGCCGGGGCACCGCCGGCACCATTGTCCCACAGTTCCAGCCGGTAATCACCGCGATCCTGATTGTCCGCGTACAGGGGAATATCGCTCAATTGTAGATTGGGATGCGCCAGGAAATCGACTTCGCCATTAACGATCTTGAGGTTAAGCACCTGCAAGTCTTCCACCAGGTTGACTTCCACGCGATCAATATAGGGGAGTTGATTACCCTCTTTGTCGACCATGTAGTAGTACGGATTGCGTTCCAGGACGAGACGGCGGCCCGGATCAAGTTCCACCGGCATCCAGGCGGTCAGCACGGGTACATCAGGGTTAGTCCACCAGTCCTCGTGGGCCAGGAATTCCTCAAAATTCGGCTGGTCAGAATAGTCCGGGTGGAACTGTTCCAGATAGTGTTTGGGGCGGCTGTCCAGACCGGTGCCCATTCCGCCACCAGCCCAGGCCGAGATCTCAATATCCGCAATTGGCATTGGCGCCGCAAAAATGAGCTTCAAGGTGTAATCGTCTATCTTTTCCATTTGCATCGGCGCCCCACCGCTCAGTGTCCAGGAAGGTGGCACATCGGGATGATCCGGGTTGAGAACGACATCTTCCCACCAGAAGATCACGTCATCGACCGTGAAGGGCACACCGTCCGACCACTTTAAGCCTTTACGAAAGTAAAGCGTCCATTCAGTCGTATCCTCATTGGATTCCCATTTGTAGACCAGGCCAGGGCCAGGATTCTGACCGCCATCAATCCATTGCATCGGCGAGGCCCCGTACATGAACTGGGTCTGGTCGTTAAAGTCGCTGACGGTGGTCGCTTTGTGCAGTGTGCCGCCATAGGTGCCGACGGTTGACCAGGGAAGGTCGATCACCATGGGCTTGTCCGGTAGACGTTCTTCAACTGGCGGCAGGCTACCGTTGGCAACCATGTCGGCCAGCATGGGGGCTTCGCCATAAGAAGCCGTTTGAGAAGTAACGGAAAAGCGGGTAAGGTGGGGGGATGGATAGAAAAGCGTACCCCAGTGACTTGACAGATGCCGAATGGGAACTAATGGCTCTCCATATTCCCGAACCCGAACCGGGTGGACGCCCACGAGACGCCGATATGCACGAGGTCTTGAACGCAATTTTCTACGTGCTCAAATCAGGTATTCAGTGGGACATGCTGCCGCATGATTTTCCGCCCAAAGGCACCGTCTACCACTACTACAACACCTGGCGTAAAGATGGGACATGGCAACGCCTGAACGCTGCTCTGCGTGGCGAATTGCGTCAGGAATTGGGTCGTGATGAGACGCCCAGCGCTGGGATTGCCGATAGCCAGTCAGTAAAAACCAGCGCAAAAGGGGGCGACGCGGCTACGACGCAGGTAAGTCCGTAACGGGTCGTAAGCGTCATTTGGTGGTTGATACGGAGGGATTTGTTCTGAAAGCATTCGTGACGGAGGCTAATTACCAGGATGGAACTGTTGCCAGTTGGCTAGTCGAATGGCTGGCGCAGCATTTCCCACGTTTGGCGAAAATCTGGGCAGACCGAGCGTATCGCGGACGCTTTGTGGATGAGGCCGAGGCGCATGGCATCGACATTGAAATTGTCGTGCCCGATCCAGCGCAAAAAAGCTTTCAGGTGCAACCCCGCCGTTGGGTCGTCGAACGAACCTTTGCCTGGCTGAGCAATTATCGCCGCTTGAGTAAAGATTTCGAGCAGTGGATGCAAACATCCGACGCCGCTATCTATGCAGCAATAAGTCATCTGATGGTCCGCCGCCTCGCCCGGCTAAAGGCTGCAAAATGACCTTCTCAAATAGCTTCTAAGTCATCGGCGCATCTTGTGGACTGACACTGCCGATCACTGCGAACAAAGCGAAAGCACAGATTATTGTGCGCAGTAATCTGGTGCGAGATCGCACAATCGTATTCATAATTATTCTCTCCTCAATTGCCCGTCATAGAAAAAACGCGGTTCTAAGCAATAGCTACATGGCCCTTCCTCCTCACACCAGGTTCGTAGCCCCTCGAAAGATTCTGATGGCTTAACCAGATCAGTGTCACAAATACGACACTCGCAGCAACACACTTGTAGGGAAGTGACTGCTGATATTGACAGATCGAAGCCTGTCCAGAGTCAATCGTTCGCAGCAACGCACAGCAAAGGAGCGCTTAACAACCGATTTGTTTTCGATATATGTTTGTTTTGCTTTTGTTTCGCGGCGATATTATTCGTTTTTTGTTCTTTTGTCAAGCAAACTGCCAACAAGGACATTCGCCCACTGCTCAGTTTGCGGCTTTATCCAGCAAATTGCTGCTCTGAACTCCTGGCTGAATGCTTATTTACTGTCTGAAACAGGGACTTCCGGCCTGGAACGTGTTCGAATCGACCAATATCTGACATAAACTTGACATGTGAACGCAAAAAGCATACTATAACAGCCGTTACGGACATGATGCGAAAACAGAACAAATATGAATCGAACAATCGCGACACTTTCTGATCGAGAAAAAGAGATCGTCCAGATCATCAACAGTGGCGGCGGTTCGGCAGTGAAATATCTGGCCGAACGCTTCGATGTCACCGAGGCGACGATTCGGCGCGACTTGCGCAAACTCGAAGACCTTCAACTCCTGGAGCGCACGCACGGCGGAGCGATCCCCACGGGCACGAGCTTGGGGATGCTCCAACAGCAGCTCGAAGATAGCGGTATGAGCGCGACCGATGCACTGATATTGGCTCCGGTGCAGAACAACGCTTCTCACACACTGCGCGAGCGCACACTGCGCAAAAACATCCCTTTTCTGGCGGAATCCTGTCCTCAAGACGGTGCGATTTACCTGGGACCGGATAACTACGAAGCGGCTTTTCTACTGGGTCAGTGGACAGGCGAACATTTCCTGAGTCGCTGGGGGCAAGATGCCCAGGGGCATCTGCTGGATATTACGCAGGACAAATTCCCCAATACTCGCGAGCGAAGCCGAGGCTTCAAAGAGGGCATTGCTTCAGTCATGGGCGCACAGATTCAGGTTGAATCGATTGACGGCGGCGGCCTCTACAGCAATATCTACCAGGTAACGACCGATGCACTGCAGCTCTTTCCAGAAACAAACATGTTGTTTGGCATCAACGATGATTCGATCCTGGCCGGGATTCAGGCCTATCTGGACTCAACCGGGATCCGAATCAGCTGATTGCAGTCAATGTGGGTGTGGAAGGCAACACAGTGCTGCGGGCGCTGACCAGCGAAACCCCACTCAAAGCCTGCGTCGGCTTGTTTCCAGATGTGGTGGCGCGCCTCGCTATTGGCGCCATCGTCCATTTGTGGAACGGCGTGGACATCGGCAACGAGGTGATTACCCCCCATGCCCTGCTCACCGCAGACAACCTGAGCCAGTATTACCGCGAGACTCGTGACGGCTGGGTTTTTCGCCCCGATACAAACCTGAACATGAATATGCCCGTCTGGGCTACCGACGTGCGTCCACTGCCTGAGGAACGTGAAGTCTCGTTTGTGATTTTGTACCGGACGCACGAGTGGTATCAAAATCTGGCGCGTGCGATGGCGCGCTATGCCAGTGATCTCAATATCAAATTCACCGTCAAAGACCTGGCTGATGACCTCAACGATGAGATCCGCGAACTGCGGCGCTTGATTGGCAAAGTAGCCGCTTCGCTGATTAAAGACGGCGATACCATACTGCTCGATACCGGCACGCCAACCAGCAGCATCACGCCGTTTATCCGGGACCGCAAAAATCTGACGGTGATTACCAATTCGATTGACATATTCCAGCGGCTCCACCGCGCAAGCAATCTGAAACTGATCCTGACCGGCGGTGAATACGAGCCAGAGAGCGGCTCATTCGTCGGGCGTGCCGCGCATCTGCTCCTGAACGAGGTGCGTGTGGATAAAGCATTCCTGGTCGCAGGTGGGGTATCCACTGAATTTGGAATCTCGTCCGTGACCATGGCTGAAGCCGAACTGCGCCGGTCTATGATCCGTGCCGCACGCGAGATTATCGTCCTGGCCGATCACACGGTTCTGGACAGCGAATCGAACTACCATGTCGCCAATCTCGACAGCATCGACATCCTGGTCACAGACTCTGGAATCTGGGCCTCACAACGACTGGCACTCAGTCAGATGGGGATCGAGATCCTGGTCGCAGGTGAAGTCGAAGACCATAACTGAGCACTTACCCAGGCAATTGACCTCAGCACAACAAAGGTAGAGTCATGCGATTGAAAGGAAAAACAGCGTTTATTACTGGCGCTGGCAAGGGCATTGGTCAGGCGGTGGCGATGCGCTTCGCTAGCGAGGGGGCCGCGGTCGGCCTGCTGGATATAGACCGTGAGGCCCTGGAGCATACCCGCGCGGAGATCGAAGCAGCGGGCGGCCAATGTCACACTCATCATGCGGATGTGCGTTCATCAGCAGAGGTCCGCAGTGCGATTGACCGGACGGCGGAGCGCTTCGGCGGACTGGACATCCTGGTTGCCAATGCCGGGGTCGCGGTCCCTGGCTCGGTGGTGGATATGGCGGAAGAGGAACTGGATCGCGTGCTGGAAATTAACTTCAAGGGAGTGTTTCGTGTCAACAAATACGGCATCCCGCACCTGCTGAAGCGCGGCGGCGGCTCGGTTATCAATATCGCTTCGACGCAAGGCTGGCGCGGCTTTCCCGGTTGGTCAGGTTACGCGGCGACCAAAGGGGCCATCATCGCGCTCTCGCGGCAGGTGGCGATGGAATACAGCAAACAGAAAATCCGCTGCAACTCGATTGCGCCAGGTGCTATCGACACTCCGATGAACGAATGGGTCTTTGCCCAGGCCGAGGACCCGGCTGCTGAACGCGCCAAGTGGGATAAAGACAACCCGCTAGGACGCATCGGCACCGGGGAGGACATCGCCCGCGCGGCTCTGTACCTGGCTTCGGACGATTCTGAATGGGTCACGGGAACCTGCCTCGTGGTCGATGGCGGCCAGCTTGCAGGCAATGGTTAAGGACGGTTGATGACGATGCAGCGCGTAACAGACGATGTGTATATGCTGCCAGCACCATTCTTTGGCGTGGACCTCTTTCTGTATGTTGTGGGCAGCGATGCCCCTGCTCTGATCAATTCCGGCATCAACACGACGCCGGAGGAGCAGATTTTCCCGGCACTGGATTCGGCTGGTCTGACGCCCAAAATCCTGATCAACACGCACGGCCATGTCGATCATTTCGGCGGCAACGCCGCGGTTCAGCAGCGCTACCCCGGCATTAAGACGGCCATTCATCATCTGGATGTCATCTGGGCCGAAGACCACGAACGTCACCTGCACGAGATGTATCTGTGTATGCCGCAGACATGGCAGTTTGAAGACGGCGGCAAAGAACACCTGGAGCAGTGCGGCCCGAATTCTGCGATTGATATGCACCTTGAGGCCGGACAGAGTTTGCCGGTAGCGGACTTTCGTTTTGATGTATTGCATGTACCGGGGCACGCGCCGGGACACATTTTGCTGCATGATCCGGCAAGGCAGCTCGTGATCTGTGGCGATGTGGCGCTGGGCACAGGGGTCAGTCTACCTGATGGCAGCAAAGTGCCGCCCTACTATTATGATCCGTCCCTCTATGTAGACAGTATGCAGCGGGCGCTGGCCTTGAACGCAGCCTGCTACTGCACCGGCCATCACGGGGCGCTTAGCTATGCGCACATGGCGGCCCTGGTTGAAGAGTCTGTCGGCATGGTCGAGCAGTTGGACCGGTTGAGTTCTGGCCGCCTTGAGCGACGAACCGGCCTCGTTGGCAGCGGTGGTCGAGTTCATTGCCGCCAGGCTGCCCAATTATGTGATTGGTTTCCATATGTACGCCTCAGTGCAGGCCCATCTTCTGCGTCACTGCCGCCGCGGACGCGCACATGCTCAAATGATCGACAATCTCAAACATTACATTCGCGCTGAAGGCTAAGGAACTGACAATGCCTGGTTTGTTCGGAAGAGAGTTATCGAAAAGCAGTCTTCAGGAATACAGCTCGGACATCGCCCAGTTTGCCAGTGTGCGCCGGGCTACCCTGCGCGAAGGATTTGCCGAGGGAGTCGATGTGATCGACTTCAGGACGGGCAGCGGCTTCGAATTCAGTGTCTTGCCGGGCCGTGCGTTGGATCTCGGTGCCGCCTACTATAAGGGCATCCCCTTATTCTGGCGCGCTTCCCCAGGACAGGTTCACGCCGCCTACTTTGAACCCGAAGACATGGGTTGGATGCGCGGCTATGCCGGGGGATTGATGACGACCGGGGGCCTGAGTTACATGGGGTCGCCGTCTCAGGACGACGGCGAGACCCTGGGCATTCACGGGCGAATCAGCTATGCGCCTGCCAGCAATGTCTGGACCGATGCCGATTGGGATGGCGACCACTATCGTCTGTGGGCCAGAGGCAAGGTCACGGAGACGGCAGCCCTGGGCACTCATCTGGTGATGAGCCGCGAAGTATCGACCGAACTGGGCGCGTCCTCGCTGACCCTACGCGATACGGTCGAGAATCGAAGCTACAATACTGTACCGCACATGATGCTCTACCACTTCAATGTCGGCTTTCCGATCTTAAGTGAGCAATCCCGCCTGCTGCTGAACTCGGAGGAGGTCATCGCGCGCGACGAAGTATCAAAGCAGGGATTGAAGCACTGGGATCGCTTTGAGCCGCCCGCCGTAGGGCGTGATCACCAGCTTTTCTATCATCGCCTGCACCCGGACAGCGAGGGTCTGGCGCATATTGCCCTGGTGAGTATCCAGGCCGGTGAGCCAATCGCGGTCTATATCTCCTATTCGCACGAAACCCTCCCCTGGTTCATTAACTGGAAGTGTCTGCAATCCGGCGATTACGTCACCGGTCTGGAACCGGCCAACGCCTGGGTTGAAGGCCGAGCTGCCGAACGGGCTGCCGGGCGTTTGCGCTTCCTGGAACCCTGGGAGCGCGTATCTTACACGTTGGAGTTCGGCGTCCTGGCTGGCGAAGCAGCGATTGATACCTTCACCGCCCACCATGACCTGCCGGATTACAGGGGCTGAGCCTATGTACGAAACAATCCGCATCGAAGATCATGACGGCGTGGTCCTGCTGGTCTTCAACCGGCCCGACAAGCTCAACGCCATCAACGAGCAGATGTACCGTGAGATGGACTCATTCTTCAACTCGCTTGCCAGTGGCGAAGGCAGCGCGCAGGTCCTGGTCCTGACCGGCGAGGGCCGTGCTTTCATCGCCGGGGCGGATATTGGCCCCTACCAGACCATGACGCTGGCCGAGTTCCGCGCCTTTCAGCGCCTGGGGCGGCGCGTCATGGAGAAGATGGAGCGACTGGCCTGCCCGGTGATCGCGGCGGTCGAACGGCTATGCCTTCGGCGGCGGCTTCGAAATCGCGCTGGCATCGGACATCATCATCGCCGCGGAGAACGCCAAATTCGCCTTACCGGAAGCCAAGCTGGGTTTGCTGCCGGGTGGCGGCGGCACACAGCGCCTGACGCGGGTGCGTCGGTCCTTATGTTGCCCGGCGCATGATCTGTGCTGCCGAGACGATTGACGCCCAACGCGCTTACGAACTCAACATCGTGACTGAAATTGTTCCCAAAGGCGAAGTTGTCGAGTCCGCGCTGACCCTGGCCCGCAAGATGATAACGGACTGCGCACCGCTGGCCGTCAGCATGGCGAAGCGGTTGGTGCGGGAAGGCAAGGAAGCCTCGCTGCCGGTGGCACTGGATATGGAAATGGACTTCAACGGCGCTGCTCTTCGTCACCGAGGACAAAACAGAAGGTATTCAAGCCTTTGTGGAAAAACGTGCCCCCGAATTTCGTGGGCGCTAAACAGGAGACGGACACAGCGTCATGAGCGGACCATTGCAGGGCCTCATTGTTCTCGACCTGACTCAACTGGTCCAGGGACCCTTTGCCACCCAGATCCTGGGTGATCTGGGGGCAGAGATCATCAAAGTGGAGCCACCCAAAGGCGATTGGATGCGCCACTTTGCTATCGACAACCTGTATATCGAGGGCGAAAGCGTCTCGTTTCTGGCCTTCAACCGCAACAAACGCAGCATCGTGATCGACCTGAAACACGAGGACGGCGTCGCCCTGGTGAAGCTGCTGGCTGAGAAGGCCGACATCCTGGTCGAGAACTTCCGTCCCGGTGTGATGGAACGCCTCGGCGTGGGCTACGAAACGCTATCCGCCATTAATCCGAGGCTGATCTACTGTGAGAGCAGCGGCTTCGGCCCCAGCGGCCCTTACGTTAAGCGACCTGGGCAGGACATTCTCATCCAGGCCATGACAGGCATCGCTACTTTGACTGGCAAGGGCGACGACGCGCCGGTCGTGCCGGGGGTCAGTCTGGCGGATCTCACTGCCGGGCTGCATATCGTCTATGGGGTGTTGGCCGCGCTCTACACCCGCGAACAGACCGGACAGGGTCAGCGAGTCGATGTGAATCTCTACAGTTCGCTGCTGACTTATGTGACGCAGGAGATGGCCCTCTTCCTGAACGGCGGCAGCCTCCCCCAGCGCAGTAACGCCGGAATTCCCAATGCCTATACGGGCGCGCCCTACGGTATCTATGAAACAGCGGATGGTCACATCGCCATCGGCATGAACCCGCTGAACAAGCTGGCGGCGCTGCTAGGGGTCGAAGGCTATGAAACGCTAGAGTCCAACAATGTGATGGAAGACCGTGACGCCATCAAAATCCAACTCAGCAGGGCCTTTCTCAACAAGACGACCACAGAATGGCTGGAGCTTCTTCTGGCCGAGGACATCTGGTGCGGCCCGGTCATGAGCCTGGCGGACGTAGAGCGGGATCCGCAGGTGGCGGCTAACGAGATGATCCTCAGTTACGATCATCCGCTGGCGGGCACTGTGCGCGGCATGGGCATCCCGGTCAAGTTCAGCCAGACGCCCGGCGCAGTGCGTCACCCGGCACCGCTGAAAGGCCAGCACAGCCGCGACATTCTCAAGGAACTTGGGCTGCCGGAAGACGAAATTCAACGGCTCGCAGACGAAGGAGTTGTGCAGTGATCGAACTAAGGGGTATGACCTGGGATCATGCGCGCGGCTTTGATCCCGTTCAGGCGACGGCGCAGAGCTACATGCGGCTGCAACCAGATGTGCGCGTGAGCTGGACGCGGCGCAGCCTGCGGGAATTCGCTGAGCGCTCCGTGATTGACCTGGCCGAAGACTATGATCTGATCGTGCTGGATCACCCCTGGATCGGCACTGCCGTCGCCCGTGAGGCGCTGCTGCCGCTGGACACGTATCTTGACACTGAGTTCTTGCAGGATCAGGCCGCCAACAGCGTTGGCCCCAGCTATAAGAGTTATCTGTATGAGGGGCATCTGTGGGCACTGCCGGTGGATGCTGCCGCACAGGTGAGTGCCTACCGCCCGGACTTGCTGGACGAGGTGCCACGTCGCTGGGACGCGGTCATGCGGTTGCTGAAAGACAAGCCCGGTCAGGTGGGCATGGCCCTGATGCCCGTAGACTGTCTGCCGACTTTTGTGTCGCTCTGTGCCAACGCGGGGGAAGGCCCCGGACAGCAGGCGGGTTATTTCGTCAGTCCGGCAGTGGGACGGCAGGCGCTTCACATCATGCGTGACATGGTGAACTACGCTCACCCCGCCTCACTGGATTGGAATCCGCCGCAGGTACTGGACCATATGAGCAACACGGATGAGATTCTCTATTGTCCGCTGCTGTTCGGTTATTCCAATTACGCCCGTCTTGGCTACCGGAACCATATCGTTCATTTTACGGACATTCCGTTAGGGATCGATCAGCAACCCAGCGGGGCGATCCTGGGCGGCGCGGGTCTGGCCGTGTCGCATCAATGCCGTGAACCCGAAGCGGCCTGCCGCTATGCGGCCTATGTTGCCTCGCCAACGGTGCAGCGCGGCGAGTATTTCTTACACAGCGGCCAGCCTGGGCATCGCAGCGCCTGGGTCGATCCACAGGTGAATGCGCAGTGCAGCGATTTCTTCCAGGCGACCCTCGCCACACTGGATCATGCCTACCTGCGCCCACGCTTCAATGGCTATGTCGATTTTCAGGATGCGGCCTGCGCGATACTGCATCGCTTTCTACGCGACGCCGGTGATGCAGCCCGGACGCTGAATGAACTGAATACTGTTTACCGCGCGGGTCTTGTTAAGAAATAGAATTGGAGATCAATAGATGAGCACATCGCCATCCAGGTGGGGCCATTTTGCTGGCGGCAGAATTCACATTATCTGCTCCAGCCACAACGATATTGCCTGGTTTGATACTCCCGCTGCAACCATCGCGTGGCGCGACGAAAAGTCGATTAGCCCGGCGCTGGAGCGCATGACCAGGAAGCCCGATGTGCGCTTTTCGATGGAAAACGTCCTCTATCTGCTCGAATACCTGGAGCGTCACCCAGAACGTAAGGACGAAATTCACCGGCTTGTTCAAGAGCGCCGCCTCGATTGGGGTGCGACCTACAACCAGCCCTACGAATCGCTGTTGAGCGGGGAGCAGCTCGTCCGCCAGACCTACCTGGGCCGCAAGCTCATCGAAAAACTGCTGCCCGGTGCGGATGCGCGTGTCTACTACAGCCCGGATGTGCCGGGCCGGGCGATGCAGATGCCGCAGATCCTCGCCAAATCGGGCGTCCCCTACATGCTGATTAGCCGCCACCGCCCCAGCCTGCACCACTGGTACAGCCCGGATGGCAGCCGCGTGATGGGCTGGTCAATGGGGCAGTATGGCATGACGCAGTTGTTTCGGCGCGAGTTGGATGGCCCGCTGCCGGAGGTCATCGAGAAGGTTCAGGCCGAGCTGGATCACTGGCATGAGGACTATGCCCGGCGCGCCATGCCGAAGGAATTCGCTTTCCTCTACAGCATGGATTACATTCCCCCAAAAGACTTCGACGCATTGATCGAAGCCTGGCAGCAGCAGCGCCAGACCGATCCTGACATGCCGGACCTGTGTTATTCAACACCAGAGCAGTTTTTCGATGCCGTCGCAGCCGCAGAACCGAATCTGATTGAGCATTGTGGCGAACGACCCAACATCTGGCTCTACATTCACGGGCCGGGCCATCATCACGCCATTACCGCCAAACGTGAAGCCGGAGTGCTGCTCCCAGCCGCCGAGACCTTCCATACCATCAATGCGCTACTGCGTGGCGGATTCGCAGCGTATCCTTCTGCGCGATTCACGCAGGCCTGGGCCGATTCGCTCTACGACGATCACGGTTGGGGCGGCAACAACGGTCACATCACCGACCAGGTCTTCCGCGAAAAGCTTGAAGCCGCGCGCAACCAGAGCCGCGACTTGCTGGATGATGCCCTCACGGCGATTACGCAGCGCATCAAGACGGTCACAGATGACAGCATCGTCGTGTATAACGCTTTGTCCTGGTCCCGCACTGACCCGGTCCAGTGCAGCATCCGCGCGCCTTTCGGTGCCTTCCACATCAGCGACAGCATGGGCAACACCGTGCCGTATCAACTGCGCGCCGCCGGGAACGGCGTGGACCTGGATGTTTGCTTCGTGGCCCAGGATGTCCCTCCAATTGGCTACAAGACCTATACCGTGGTGACCGATGCGCAAGCACAGGACCGACGGGCACCTGCTTCGGTCCAGATCAGCGAGGACAGCTATGAGAACGAATTCTACCGGGTCGCACTCGCGCCGGGAGGTATCGGCAGTCTGTACGACAAGACTCTGGATCAGGAAATCTTCCACACCAATAAGTTTCTGGGTGCTGAGGTGTTCATGCTGGAATCCGTCGGCAATGGCGCAGGCGAATTTGGCTCCATCCAGCAGCCCTCAGCCGCAGCGGATTTCGAGCGTGCCAGCCAGTACCCTGCACAGTGGCGCATCACAGAACTCTGGCCCGGTCTACACCACCTATACCTTGCAGCAGGAATTCCGGCACTGTCTGCTGGTGCAGAACCTGATCTTCTACCACACCATCAAGCGCATAGATTGCGACGTCTCCTTGTACAACTGGGATGGCACGCGCAGCCGCGAGTTCCGCCTGGCGCTGCCCATCAACCAGTGCGACGCACAGATCGCCTACGAAGTCCCGATGGGCGTGGTCGAAGTCGGCCAGAGTGAAGTCGAGGGAAGAGTCACAGACGGCCCGGTCTATGCCGGCTACATCGACGAATTGAGCGAATATCATGGCGGCGCTCAGGTCGGCATTTATCGCGAAGGTCCGGCCTATCTTGATATATGTAAGGACATCCACCCGCGCGAGGTGCTGAATTTCATCAATGCTTCAGGCAGCGACTTCGGCTTCACCATGAGTTCGTCGGTGGCGGTCTTCGACTACATCGACCCGACCCGCTCACCAGTACCCTACCCCATCTTGCAGCCGATTCTACTGGCCTCACGCAAGAGCTGTCACGGCAAGGGGAACTGGTACGTGCAGCCAGGCGATCATCACTTCCGTTTTTCCTTGCTGGCGCATGAAACCGGCTGGCCCAATGGGATGCGCTACGGCATTCAAGCCAATCATGAACTCAGCGCGGTCAGCGGCGTGACCGCGATGCCGGATGCTGACCTGCCGACCGAATTGAGCTTCGTTTCAGTCTCCGAGAGCAACGTGCTTATCAGCGCGCTGAAGAAGGCTGAGGACGACGACAGGGTCGTGCTGCGCTGCTACGAAATCGAAGGTCAGGATTCACAGCCCGAATTTCACTTTCATTTTCCCATTGCGGGTGTCCAACAAAGCAATCTCATAGAGGAAGACTCGCAGATACTGGACTCCAGTAAACACGATTGGCAGGTGAAAGTCGGCCATCACGCGATAGAGACCTTCATCATGAATCTTGAGCAAGCGAGAGCAAACGAAGCTTGAGTGAAAGTACGTATTATGGTTGAGAGAAATGCTGCATTCAGAACAAGGTTAGCAATCCGTAAACGCTTTGGCAGCCAGGCCTTGCGCGATAATCTGGTGGCTTATCTGTTTCTGGCTCCTGCCATCCTGAGTATTGTGCTGGTGCTTTTTTATCCTATCGGAAACATGGTTGTGTCCAGTCTGTTCAGTCGGCCAACCTATACCCGTCCATCCGTGTTTATCGGCCTGCAGAACTATACAAAGGTCCTGAACGATCCAATCTTCCCCACCGCAGTCAAAAACACCTTCGTCTGGACTATTGGCGTCTCCGCTGGGCAGGTCATTCTAGGCATCTATTTTGCACTGCTGACTCATCGGCGCTTTCCGGGACGCTGGTTGGTGCGTGTCCTCGTTATTGTCCCCTGGGTTTTGCCGGGTATCGTCGGCGCGGTGACCTGGCGCTTCATGTACCACCAGGAATTAGGGCTGATTAACAATGTGCTGCGAGCCATTGGCCTGGGCCATCTGGCGCAATCCTGGTTAGGCAACGTGCAAACAGCCATGCCTGCCGTCATCCTGGTCGGAATCTGGAAAGGCTTCGGTTTCTACGTGCTGATGTTCCTGGCCGGGTTGCAGACCATTCCGCCAGAGCTTTATGAAGCCGCACGCATTGATGGCGCAAGCGGACGCCAGCAGTTGCTCAAAATCACACTGCCCCTGCTGCGCCCTGTTGCGGTGACATCTACCGTGCTGGGACTGATCTGGACCAGTAATTACTTCGACGCCATTTTCATCCTGACTGGTGGCGGCCCGGCGCGGTCCACCGAAACACTGCCGATGTACGTGTATAACACGGCTTTCAGCCTGTATCGCACCGAAGAAGCGATGGCCGGGTCCAATATCCTGATGCTGATTGTCCTGGGGATGCTGGTGATCTACTTCCTGATTTTCAACTGGAGGAATTTGGTCAGGCAGACCCGGCGGGAGGCGGCATAGTATGGCGACTGCTCGCGCAATTCGCAGCAATTCTGTTCAGGAAGCCTTGTTCAAGTACCGCGACATCTTCCATGCGATCGTGGCTTTTGTGTCGGTGCTGATTCTGATTATCCCGGCAATCTGGCTGGTGATATCGTCCTTCAAGACCCGGCAGAATTTGTTCCTGATTCCCCCGCAGATCATTCCTAATCCATTTACGATGGATAACTACGTGGAGGCCCTGAGCAGCGGGGATTTCCCGCGTTACTTAATGAACAGCGTCTTGGTCACCAGTCTGTCTACACTGGCCTGCGTGGCTTTCAGCGCGCTGGCAGCTTATGCGTTGACTTTCTTGAAGTTTAATGGTCGCCGCATCTGGTTGGGAATCATCGTCGGTACGCAATTTTTCCCTACCGGGATTCTGCTGCTGCCGCTGTTTCGCATGTGGGCGCAGGTTGGTCTCTTTGATACCTACTTCTCGCTGGTCGCAACCTACACAGCAACGTCACTTGCCTTGTGTACCTGGCTCCTGGTTGGTTTCTACCGGGCTATCCCGCCCGAAGTCCTGGACGCAGCGGTCATTGACGGCTGCGGACGCCTGGGGTTGTTAAGTCGCATCATTCTCCCACTTTCACTACCTGGTCTGATTGCCAGCGGCGCGTTTGTCTTCAAAGGTGTCTGGCAGGAACTCCTGCTCGCCGTCACTTTGATTAGCGACCCGGCACTGCGCACAGTGATGGTTGGCCTTTACAGCTTCATTACTGAGCATAGCGTTGCCTGGAATCTGCTGATAGCGGCTTCAGTCGCGGTGTCCGTGCCAACCATTCTTTTGTTTGGTTTCGTGCAGCGCTATATCAAGGATGGTCTGGCATCTGGGGCACTGAAATAGAAAGGAGGCCCAACATATCAATTCGCCTGCATTACATGCAACTATAGATAGCTATATGGAGACAAAAATGAAACGGATATTGATCTTATCGCTTTTGCTGCTGCTCGTGCTGGGGCTTGTGCCAACTCTCATGGCACAAGACCAGGTGACCCTTACCTTCATTGGCGGGGATTACTTCGATCCACCCGCAAATGGGGAAGAACCATCTGATAGTTACCAGGTTGTCATGGAATACATGGCGCAACACCCCAACGTCAGTTTTGATGCCCATAGTGTGCCTTTTGCCGAAATTGACAGCACCCAACTGGCTGCGCTAGAAGCGGGCAAAGGACCTGATCTCCTGGTTGTTAACTCGGTGACTATTGGTTCTTTCATTGACCGGGGCTATCTGATGCCGCTCAATGACCTGATTGACTCCAGCGGTTTCGACACCAGTCAAATTTACGAAGGCACGATGAAGGCGGCGGTTTTCAATGATCTCGTCTTTGGCCTGCCTTTCGATACCGGCACACGCCTGCTGTTCTGGAACAAAGCCTTATTTCAGGACGCAGGCCTGGAACCGCCGACGACCTGGGATGAATTGCCTGATGTTGCTGTTCAGATGACCGATGCCGACAACGGTGTCTATGGTCTGGTGGCAACTTCAGGCGAACGCTGGGTCTGGCTCTATGGTTATGCCGGCATGTACGCGCTGGCTAATAATCTACAGATACTCAACGACGATGCGACCGAATGTGTGCTGAATCAGGGCGATAACGTGAAGATCATCCAGTATTGGGTTGATTTGTACAATAGCGGCGCAATGTCACAGGAAGACCTCCTGGTCGGCGGTGGGCCTGAACGACTGCTGGCTTTCGGCAACAAACGGGCTGCGATGTTTCTCGGCGGATTCTGGACTGCTGGTAGTCTGGAAAATGACTATGGCATGACCTGGCCCGATGACTACGGCATCATCCCGCTGGAAGGAAGCGCCGGATTCGCCAGTACAACCGGTGGCTGGATTTTCGCCATCAGCCGCGATGCTCAGAATCCTGAGGCTGCGATGGACTTCATCAACTTTGTCATCAGCAACCCGGAGAATCTGGTGCGCTTTTCGGGTCTCATGCCGGCCACACGCGCGGCCACTGACATCTCTCTGGAAGGCAAGTTCTACGATCCTTTCAAAGAGCTGCTGAACTCCCCCAACACGGCTCACCCGATTCCCCTGAATCCGGGTCTGCCCGAACAGGCAGAAGTACTGCGTAACGTGACTCAGGCCGCCATACTGGGCGATATGACCGCACAGGAAGCTGCCGACTCTTTCTGTAGTCAGATCGAGGGCACGATGTATCCTGCGAGCTAAGGCTCACCTTGCATGGCAGGTAGCGTATCTGGTGTGCGCTACCTGCTCTCTCATCGCTGCTTCTACATGTACAGTTTGTCACTGTCCAGCATGCGCGGCCTGAGCCTACAAGTTTAGACGATCCATTGGGAAAGTGGTATGGTCTTTGGCAAATGCAGCCTGCGCAATCATGTTTTGCGATCACCGGCTAAGACAATGTTTCAGTCCCGGAGTTCTCGGGGAAACTTCTGTGCCAGTTGTTCAGCCGCATCGGCCCTACCAGTCTGGCGGAGGCGCTCCAGATATGCGGGCAGCTTGCCGCGTGTATGCAAGGACCCGCCTTCAAACAGCACCATCCAGAATGGGTCGGCAGGATGCGCAGCGGTTCGCATCATATGGGTATGCCACTGCTCAAGGTAGTTCATTGCCTGGTTAACGAGACCGGGTTCCTGTGTTGACAGATCATGTTGCTCGTGTGGGTCGTTGACGAGGTCAAACAGCATGGTGTCGGGCAGATTGTGATGCCCATCATGATAGGATCTTATGCAAATGTAGTTGTCAAATCGCACACTACGCTGGACGCTTGCAGCGCCCTGGGATACGACAAGAAATTCTCTTCCCTTGATGGGATCGAGATCCCATTCCGCCGCCGAACTGATCGCATCCCAGTTGGACGGGACTTCTCCACCGAGCAATTCGACTAATGTAGCCGTGATGTCGAACTGATAATGAAGCGAGGTAATAACACGGCCCTGCTGATCTGAATTCATATTCGGCATACGAATAATCATGGGGATATTGCAGGTCCATTGATCGGCCAGCCGGTGCCCGCCATAGACATTGAGTTCGCCCAGCGCTTCTCCATGATCGGCAGAGATAATAATTGTCGTCTCATCGAGCAGGCCCTGCTGCTCAAGGCATTCGAGGATATTGCCTACCGCCTGGTCAACAAATTGGACGCCGGTATCGTAGCCATCAAACATTTGTCGGGCCGCTTCCATGGAGTCCATGAGGTGAGGTTGGCGTGGATACTCATTTTTGTACACTTCTTGATTGATGGCGTAGTCGCATACTTCCTGGGCTGACTGCGGGCCAGCCGAGTTCCAATGACGTGCGCGCACGTCATCCGTGTACCATGCAGGCAGCGGATCGCCCTCCAGATGCGGGGTATATTCCAGTGGTGTTCGATAGGGCTGATGCGGATCCCACAAGTTCACGTGCAGGAACCACTGATCGAGATTCTCATGATGCTTTATCCACTCAACAGCCAGTTTGCTGACTTCATCAGCAGTATCATACCCGCGTTTGCCAGGGTTGATTACTTCCGAAAAGTTAGCATACCAGTGCCAGGCGGCGTGCCGTTCGGCAAAGGAACTGATTGTAGCCGTTGTGAATCCCAGAATCTCGCAAGCAGCTCATGAAACTGCTTTGGTCAAGCTCGGATCGGAAAAGGCGCTGATGGCCCTCCCGGAATAGCTCAGAACTCAGGCCTCCGTGATTAACGACGCCTGTGTGGATGCCAAAGCGGCCCGTGCAGAGCGCAGTTCGGCTGGGCAAACAAGGCGCGTCCGAGGTGTAGCAGTTAGTAAAAAGGACACCTTCGGCAGCGATTGAATCAATGTTAGGGCTTGTCTGGCGCGTATAGCCATAACAGCCTAAGTGATCGGGACGAAGTGAATCAATGTCAATGTATACGATTTTCTTTGTCAAAAGAACTGGACCTTTCAAAGGTATTTTTGAGCGCATTGTGGCGCAATGCCAGCGAGGTTGCCAACAGGGTCTTGTGCCCGGCATTCGCAGCCAGAGTTTCCAAGTGTATAGCATATGGGGAGAAACCGATATGGTGCAGTGGCATGACGACAACGAATTGTTCGATTTGATGAAGCGGGAACTCTTTACCGCCGTAGTGGGCGATATTCTGGACAAACTGGGCTTTCTGCACCAGTTCCTGCCGCCTTACCTGAGTCCGCTCCAGGATGACATGCTCATCGCCGGACGCGCGATGCCGGTCCTGGAAGCGGACTTCTTTGCGACCCAGGGGGAGGAGAATTACAAATTGAGCAACCAGCCCTTTGGCCTGATGTTCGATGCACTGGATGATCTGAAGCCCAATGAAGTATATGTAGCGACTGGCGCTTCGTCGCGTTTCGCGCTCTGGGGTGAACTCATGTCGGTGCGGGCGATGAAACTGGGGGCAGCGGGCGCGGTCCTGGATGGTTACTCGCGCGACACACGTGGCATCTTGAAACTCGGCTTTCCGACCATTTCACGGGGGCGCTTCGCTCAGGATCAAGGGGCACGGGGCAAAGTTATTGATTACCGGGTGACTGTTGAAATTGACACAATACGGGTTGCGCCGGGCAGTATCATCTTTGGCGATCTCGACGGTGTCCTGGTGATTCCAAAAGAGGCCGAAGAAGAGGTCATTCGCCAGGCGCTCGAAAAAGTGCGCCAGGAGAATCTGGTGCGCAAAGCCCTTGAAGAAGGTATGGCTGCTGCCACCGCTTTTAAGCAATTTGGTGTCATGTAGCGCACGCTTGCAGTGTATTTTACGCAGCCGCGCTCATATAGAAGCTACATCTCCCTCATCTTGAGGTCATGAGCTGTGCAGGACCGCAGCCGATTCCTTGACGAATGCCGAATTAAACAATACAATCCAAGACATATCAATACAACTAAGTACAAGTTGTGTGTTCCAACCCAGTGATGATCAGGCGAAGCGCCGAATTTTCCGTTCATAAGGAGGAAGTCATGCAAGTGTCCCGGAAATCTGTGCTAATGCTCTTTTGTGTGTTGTTGCTGCTTCTGCCCGCATCGCTCTATGCCCAGGATATTCCTGAGGGCGGCTCGGTGATCTTTGCCTCTGGATTTAGCGTGGACGTCTTCAACCCGGTCATCACGACCGAGGAGTGCCGCTCCTGCCTGTGGATATTCGATTCACTGGTCGAACTGGCCCCGGATATGACCCCTGCCCCGGATCTGGCCGAATCCTGGGAGACGAATGACGACGGGACGGTCTTCACCTTCAAGCTGCGCCAGGACGTGACCTGGCATGACGGCGAAGCATTTACCGCCGATGACGTCGTCTTTACCTTCAATACCTGGATGGCTGACGATGCCTCGATCTGGCGCGAAGACTTCGTGCTGGGCACCAACGACGACGGCAGTGAGCAGCTCGTCCAGATCGAAAAAGTGGACGATTACACCGTGCGCTTTACCCTGCCGCGGCCCGACTCGCAGTTCCTCAATAAGCTGGCCGGTTACGCACTGATCGTGCCGGAGCACCTGCTGGCAGGCAAGACTATGACCGACGCCACTGAATTCAACCAGCATCCCATCGGGACCGGCGTGCTGGTCTTCGAAGAAGCGCAGTCCGGTCAGTATGCTCGCTTCAAAATGAACAAGAATTACTGGCGCGGCACGCCGCATCTCGACGAATTCGTCTGGGCGGTGATCCCGGATCAGGACGCGCAGGTCATCGCACTGGCGAACGGTGAAATCGACGTGATTAAGAACGTCTACGGGCCGGACATGGAACAGCGCATTATGGACCTCGGCGACACGAGCATTTATCAGCTTCTGGGGGCCTATACCCGCACCATCTTCTTTAATCCGCAGCACTTCGCACCATTCCAGGATCAGGCGGTGCGCGAGGCGATGCAATACGGTTTTGACCGGCCCGCCGTCGTCAATGCGCTCTACGGTGTCGAAGGTGCGGTGGCTTACCAGATGTTCAACACGACCCACTGGGGCTATACCCCCGACGCGCGTGTGATTGAATACGACCCGGATAAGGCCGCGTCTAACCTGGCCGATGCAGGCTGGGCCGACAGCGATGGCGACGGCATTCTGGACAAAGATGGTCAGCCGCTGTCCTTCACACTGATTGTTGAGCCACCCCGCGCGGCGGATGCGCAGGCCTTCCAGGATTACATGAGCCGCATCGGCATCGATGTGAACGTTCAGCAGCTTGAGCGCGCCGTCTGGCAGGAACAACGCGGGGCGGGCGATTGGGACGCTTTCCTCGGATGGGATGGTGCCACCCTGGCCGAAACGGCGCTGAACGCCTGGGGTGAGAATGGTTGGCACAGCGCCAACAATGCCCAGGTCGACGCTGACCTGGCCGTGATGTCAGCTTCGCTCGACCAGCAGGAGCGTACTGACGCAGCGCACGACATCGTGTCGATCATTCAGGATGAAGCACTGGCGATCCCTTACTCCTACTATCAGAGCAAGATCGCCGTCAAGAACTATGTGAAAGGTCTCCAGCTCCCGCCAACCGGTGCGGACTTCCAGGCGACCGGTGTCTTCTACCACCTCGAAGACCTGTATATCGAAAAGTAGCGGCTGTTTAGCTTGGGTTCAAGGGGTAGGGCCGAATGTCCTGCCCCTGACCGGCAAAATACTGGCTGCCCGCTACAATGGAAACATCCTTGAACGTTTTTCCTGGCTGGAGACCCCCATGCAGCGTGTCATCATCCGGCGCATCCTCATCGCAATACCGGTGCTGCTCATCGCAACCATGCTTTCGTTTGTGCTGATGCGTATGGCCCCAGGCGACCCGGTGGCGATGTACCTGAGTTCCGAGCAAGATACGGCGGACCCGGAAACGGTGGCGCGCCTGCGCGAGCAGTTGGGTCTCAACGATAGCCTGATCGTTCAGTACATCCGCTGGCTGGGCCGTGCCTTGCAGGGCGACCTGGGCTTCTCATATCAGAATCGCCTGCCAGTGACTCAGCGCATCCTCCAGACGCTGCCCGCATCCGTCTCACTGATGGGCACCTCGCTGTTCTTATCGGCGCTGCTGGGGGTAGGCATCGGCGTACTGTCCGCCTGGAAGCACGATTCGCCGCTGGATCACGTCATCACCGTCGTCGCCTTTATCGGCTACGCAATTCCTTCCTTCTTTCTGGCGCTGCTGCTGCTGTATGTCTTCAGCTTTGAACTCAAGTGGCTTCCATCGAGTGGGATGCGCTCGCTGCGTTCTACGCAGTTCAGCCCCTTTGTCGATACGCTGCGCCATTTCGCGCTGCCGGTGCTGGCCTTCACATTGCGCAACATGGTCACCTGGGTACGCTACCAGCGCAACAGCCTGATCGAAGAACTGGGCAAGGATTACCTGCGAACCGCGCGCTCGAAGGGCCTGCGCGAAGGCTCAATTCTGTGGCACGCCTGGCGCAATTCGTTGATCCCGGTCTCGACGCTGCTGGGCCTGAGCATCGCCGGGCTGGTGGGCGGCTCCTTCATCATCGAATCGATCTTCGGCTGGCCGGGGATGGGCCGCCTGGGCATCGATTCGATCAACAGCCGTGACTACCCGGTCTCGATGGGGATCCTGCTGATTTCCTCAATCATGATCCTGGTCGGTAATCTGGTGGCGGACCTGCTCTACGCCTTGTTGGACCCGCGTGTCAGCTATGCGAGGGGGCGTGTCCGTTGACTTCCTCGTCGCTGCACATACAGGCCAACCCGCCGTCCCAGGAAACGCGCGCGCGCTCCGTCTGGGGGTTGATGTGGTGGCGCTATCGGCAGCATGTGCTGGGCGTCTCCGGTCTGGTGGTCATTGTGGCCCTGATTCTGATGGGGCTGGCCGCGCCGCTGCTCTCGCCCTATGATCCAGATCGCATCGAACTGGACGACAGCCTGCGCTTGCAGCCGCCGTCGCAGGAACATATCTTCGGCACGGATTACCTGGGCCGGGATCTGTGGACCCGCACGCTTTACGGCACGCGCGTCTCGCTAGCGGTGGCTTTTCTGTCCACAGGATTATCGATCAGCATCGGCGTGGTCGTCGGTGCCCTGGCTGGTTATTACGGGGGTGTGCTGGATGGCGTGCTGATGCGGTTGGTCGATGTGCTGTATTCGATGCCGACCTTCTTCGTGGTCGTCATTCTCCAGTCCATAGTCGATCAACCGGGCATCGGCAATGTGATTTTCTTCATCGGCATTACCAGTTGGATGACGACCTCACGAGTCGTGCGCGGGCAGATTCTCTCGGAGCGCGAGAAAGAGTACATCACCGCCGCCCGCAGCATCGGGGCCTCGCGCAGGCGCATCATGTTCATGCACCTGCTGCCCAATGTCTTCAGTCAGGTGATCGTGGCAGCCTCCTTGCAGGTCGGGGCGGCGATCCTGGTCGAGGCGGCCCTGAGCTACCTGGGCTTTGGCGTGCAGCCGCCGACCGCCTCCTGGGGGTCGATGCTCAATGAATCGCGGCGCTTTCTCTCGACCGGCTTCTGGATGGCATTCTATCCCGGCCTGTTTCTATGTATCACGGTGCTGGCTTTCAACTTTGCCGGGGATGGCCTGGCCGCCGCGATGAATCCCACGAAAGGACGCTGATGGACTCTATCTCCGAACACGCGGCACAGCTGCACCAATCCGCCATCGTGATCGACGCGCACAGCGACATTCTGATGGCGGTGGCCGACGGCACGGTGAAACTTGCCGAGCGCACACCGACCGAAGGCGCTGACCGGACGCGGTGTGAAGGGCCACTACGATCTGCCGCGCTGGCTGGAAGGCGGCATCACGGCCCAGGTCTGCGCGCTGTTTATCGACCGCGAACGCCTGCACCAGCCGATCATCCGCGGGCTGGATATGGCGGCCTGCGCCTACGAAGAGGTCGCCGCCAACGAGCAGCTTGTGCTGGCGACCGACTACCGAACAGATTCGTCAGGCCAAGCGCGAGGGCAAGGTGGCGCTGGTGCTCAGCTTCGAAGGCGCGGACCCGCTGGGCGGCACGCTCAAGTACCTGCCGCTGTACTATGCGATGGGCGTGCGTATGGCGAGCCTGACCCATGCGCGGCGCAATTTCTACTCCGGTGGAGTGGAAAAGGGCATGGACGAAAAAGCTGGTCTGAGCACACTGGGCATGGAGGCGATCCGCCGCTTCAACGAGCTGGGTATCGTCGTGGACCTGCGCCACATGGACGCGCGCGCCTGCTTCCAGGCCTTAGAGATTTCCACCCAGCCGGTCATCATGTCGCACATCAACGCTCGGCAGGCTTTCCCGCATGACCCCGATGATGCGCCACATCACCCGTATACGGCTGATAAAGGCGTGGACCGGCTCAAGATGATGCGCGACATTGCCGCGTCAGGCGGCGTGATCTGCATCATTTTCTACCGGCAGGGCAATATCCAGGGTCTGGTAGATGACATCAGCTATGTGGTTGAGAATGTGGGTATTGAGCATGTCAGCCTGGGGACCGATCTCTACGGTTTCGATACCGCGCCGGAGGGCTGTGAGGACATTTCGAAAATCCCCTACTTGACCGAGGCTCTGGTGCAGCGTGGTTTTTCTGACGACGATATTCGTGCCTTTCTGGGCGGTAATCTGATGCGAGTCTTTGACCAGGTGTGGAAATGAACGATTTGAAAGACACAGTTTTCGCCTACCTCGATGCACATGAAGCCGAAATCGCGGGCATCTTGCAGCGGCTGGTGCAGTATCCGACAGTCAATCCGCCCGGCAATGAGGGCGATCACCAGCGCTATATCGCGGGCGAACTGGAAGCATTGGGCATTGATGTGGCTCTCATTGAAGCTGAAGATGGCCGCCCCAACGTCATCGGCGTGTGGAAGGGCAGCGGTGGTGGGCGCAACCTGCTGCACTATGCCGGTCATGCCGACGTGGTGGACGCGGGCGATGAAAGCAAATGGCGCTATCCGCCCTTTGGCGGTGAGGTACATGAGGGCTGGCTCTATGGCCGGGGTGCGGTGGATCACAAAGCGCCGATAGCGGCTTCGCTGGCAGCGCTGCGCGCACTGGTAGCAGCGGGGGTCCGGTTACAAGGCGACCTGATCTTCCTGGTTCCGGTGGATGAAGAACGCGGCAGCTACTGCGGGCACGAAATACCTGCTGGAGCAAAACGCGCTCTACGGCGACATGGGCATTTACGCCTCGGCAGGCTTCCTGGAGCAAATCCTCATCTCGTGCAGCGGCACGGTGCGTTTCGAAGTCGAAATCGAGGGTCGCACGGCGCACGGTGGCTGGGCGCATCGCGGTATCAACGCCATCGCCAAAGCCAGCACACTGGTCACAGCGCTGGAAACGATGACTTTCGACAAGGTGAACCCGCACTGGAAACCGGGCGACGATGAGGACCGGCTGCGGCCCAAGCGCACTGGCTCGATCACGGTCACGAAGATCGAAGGTGGCGGCGAAGCCAACGTCGTGCCGGACCGCTGCCTGATTCGTGCGACGCGCCGTATGGTCCCCGGCGAAACCGTGGCCGAGGCCAAAGCGCAGATCGAGGTGCTGCTGGCCCGACTGGCGGCAGAGGACCCGGATTTCAAGGCCAGGATCCGCTATCACGCGGCGGTACAGGGCATCAACACCGCGCCGGATGACCCGCTGGTGGGCTATGTGAGCGAAGCCGTGCGCGACATCGGCCTGGAGCCGGAGATCGGCGGCAGTTCCGGTGGCTTTGACGCGCGCTGGATCGCCGAAGCGCTTGAGATTCCCTTCGTCAGCTATGGCGCGGGTTGGAACGGGCCGGATGGTAAGCTGTGTTTGCACACCGAAAACGAAGCGATCACCGTCGATAATCTGATGGGCATGGCGCGTGCCTATGCCATGATTATGGCGCGAATTTGCGGCGTTGCGGATTAAAGGAGACGACATTTTGGTGATGACTGACGAACGCGAGGCTCGTGTCGAAGCGCTGCATGAAAGCGTGGTGGTGGTCAACAGTTACGGTGGGCCGTATACCAGCGCCAACGTACTGCGTAAGTTTCGCATCGGGCGCTTCCGTGAGGAATTAGGCGAGTTCGAGGAAGGCAATCCGCCCTTCGTTGGCAATGTGCTGGCGCCGGAGATGAAAATTGGCGGGGTAGATATTGTCCTGGGCGGCTATGCTAACCTGTCCGATCACGGCCTGTGGATGCGCGATATGGAAGAGAGCGCAGGCGTGGGCCGCTTTGTCAGCAGCGTGGCCGATATGCAAGCTGCCAAAACCGCTGGCGAGATCGGTCTGCAAATCTGCCTGCACGGGCCGCACAGTATCAAAGAGGGCCTCGACTTGCTATATGTGCATAAAGCGCTGGGCGCATCGGTCTTTACGCTCTGCTCCTCCTATCGCAACGAGATCGTGGACGGCTGCCGCGAGCCGGATAACGCCGGACTGAGCCTCTACGGGCGGCGTGTCGTGGCCGAACTGAACCGTCACAAGATCGCCGTCGATGTCTCGCACATCTCGGAACAGGGCCTGAAAGACGTGCTGGAATATTCCACCGCACCGATCCTGACGACGCACACAGCGGCCAAAGCCGTCTGTGATTCGCCGCGCAACTTCACCGATGAACAGCTCAAAGCGGTGGTGGCGCATGGCGGTTACCTGGGGGTCATCTTCTTCCCCAGCTACCTGAACAAGGAACACCCAACCCTTGAGCATCTGCTGGACCATATCGACCATATCGCCGAACTGGTTGGGCCGGAGCATATTGGCCTGGGGGCGGATTTCTGCCACTATGGCTGGGAATGGACGGCGCTGTCCTGGGCACGCTCCAACATGCCCGAACGACGCTATAAATTCCCGGATGGCATCGAAGACACAACAAAATGGAAGAACGTCACACGCGGGCTGATTGACCGGGGATACAGCGACGAGGAGATTCGCGGCATTCTCGGTGGCAATTATTTGCGGGTGTTGAACAACATTCAATCGTAAGTGAGTGTGGAGAGACTGTATTGGAACCACTTCAGGAAGGGCCGACACCGCTGTATGTGCAGCTTGCCGACCAGCTTCGCCAGCAGATCGAGGCCGGCGACCTGGAACCAGGCAGCGCGCTGCCGAGCGAACCAGATCTGGTTCGCCGTTATAACCTGAGCCGGACAACGGTGCGGCAGGCGCTGAATTTGCTGGCCGATGAAAACGTGATCATCAAGGTACAGGGCAAGGGGACTTATGTGCGCCAACCGGCTATTCAGCAGGACCTGATGTCACTGCAAACGATCACCGAGATCGTGACCCGCGCCGGCTTGGTGCCGGACGTTCAGGTACTGGCCGTCGAATCCCAGACACAGGTTGCCCCGCACGTGGTTAAGCAGCTTCAGCTTAGCCCGGATGATCGAGTTGTACGTGTCAAACGGGTCCATCTGGTCGAACAGCAGCCGATTGCTTACGCGGTGATTTATCTCTCTGGCAGGTTCGAATGGCGCTTTTCGGTGGAGGACCTGACCAAGCAGTCGATTTACGCCTGGCTGGAAGAACAGGCTGATGTCCTGGTCGATCAGGGCCAGCAGATTATCCGGGCCACCGCTGCCAGTGACGAGGTCGCTGCCGCGCTCAACGTTGAAGCGGGCGAGCCGGTGCTGTATGTCGAAAGCACCTCGACCAGCGAGACCGGAGTGCCGGTTGACTACACTGAATTCTACTTTCCCTCAGATCGTTATGCGCTGGTCGTCATGCTGCGGCGCACGCATCGCGGTATTTCGCTCGAAGAGGTTCACGCCGATCTGGGCGAAAACTCATAACCAGGAGACTATTTTCAATGCCGAAACGCTTGATTGTCACCGCTGACTCCCATACCCAAGGCGAGCCGACCCGTCTGGTCATCGGAGGAGTCATTCAGTACCCCGGCGCGACCATGCGCGACAAGCAGACTTACGTCGCCCAGACGCTGGACCCGGTACGCCGCAGCTTGATGGGCGAACCTCGTGGGCATCATGATATGTTTGGGGGCTTCATCACACCGCCGGTCTCCAGCGAAGGAGATTTGGGCGTGGTGTTTATGGATAATCAGGGGTATCTGGATATGTGCGGGCACGGCACGATTGGCCTGTGTACGACGGTGGTCGAGCTTGGCCTAGTGCCACTCAACGGCACACGCACCGAAATCGGCATTGATACCCCGGCAGGTTTCGTACGCGGTTACGCGATCAGCGAGCAAGGCGCGGTCGTCCGAGCCGGGTTTCAGAATGTCCCGGCCTTCTGCCTCAGCACAGCAGAACGCATTACGGTCGAGGGGCTGGGTGAATCGAGTATTGGAATCGCCTATGGCGGCAATTTCTTCGCCATTCTCCCAGCAGAATCGGTCGGTCTGACCCTGGAGATCGCCCAGCAGCAGCCTATTAGAGACCTCGGCCAGCGCATCAAGCGAGCGGCCAACGCCCAGTTGACGGTTCAGCACCCACTGAATCCCGACGTGAGCGGGATCGACATCGTCACCTTCTACGGCCCAGCACAACATCCCGACGCCGCTTACCGCAACGTCCACGTCTTCGCCGACGGGCAGGTGGATCGTTCGCCGGGTGGGACCGGGACCTCAGCGATGCTGGCTTATTTCCTGGCAAAAGGTCAGATCGACGAGGGCACGGTCAATGTCGCCCAAGGACTGGCGGGCGGGCTGTTTGAGGGGCGCATCGTTCGCAGCTGGGAGCAGGACGGCCAGTGTTACATCACGCCGGACATTTCCGGGCGCGCCTTTCTCACCGGAGTCCACTCTTTTTACCTCGATTTAGCCGATCCCATGCTGCAAGGGCTTGAAGCTTGATTATGAACCCCGGATTCCCTCTAAAGTAGGTTTTCGAAAGAAATCCACGAACAGGGTAGAGTTGAAGTATGAGCCGACGAGCGGATTTTACCCTAAGTGACGAACAACTTGCGGAGATTGACGAAGCCATCAACTCCTCTCCGCAGCCCGAGGTGCGGCAGCGAGCCATTGCCATCCGCGTGCTGCACAAGGGATACAAACCGGAACAGGTTGCCGACTTGGTCGCTATCACCGCCAACACGATTTGGATGTGGCTTCGTCATTGGCGTGAAGTCGGGTACGTGATTGATAGCGGTATCGTTCTGCTGCGCGAAGTTGGCCTGGCTGTCGATGCTAGCGATGCATTCCCAGGTCAGTAGTGTTGGCACAGAAACTCCCCACAAACCGCATACCGTTTCGCGACTGAGATCGTCCCTTTGCGCCGGGGGTCTTTCGATACAAGCCATGCAGCGTACAATCTGGCGGACGCCTGCTGCAACGATCCGGCCAGATTGACCCTGACACGCCTTCGGCCCGGAAGATTTGTGCCAACGAAGTCTTCTCCGGTCTCCATCGCCTTCCGGACAAGCTGTGCAGCGACCTTGACCTGGCCTGTGAGATAGATGCGCTTGCGAGTTCTATCCTGTGTCCAATAACCTTCGTTGCCGCCTTCTCCAATCAGACGACGTGCATGACGTGGGCTTTGAGCGATGCCCAGATTTCGCCACAAGGTCTCCTGTTTGGCGTCATTCGCTGATGCGTCCATCACCTGTACGCGCTTGGCTACGGTATAATCAAGGCATGGATGAGGCGGGGGCTGAACGTGACGTGATAAGGCTGCGCAACTGCATCAACAGATCTTTGAGCCGAAGATTACTCTTCTTTTTTATTCCGTTTATCGTCGTGCTCCTCATAGCGACGACCCTGCTGTCGTTTATCAGTTTCTTCAATACCCTCAAGCAAGAAAAAGAGACCAGCACGCTGACCTTGGTCTCGCAGATCCGCGACAATTTCGACTACTATTTCCACGACATCAAAACCATGATGGCGTACCTCAGCATCAATGTGGATATCCAGCACGCGCTGACCCAATACGAGAAATTAAGCTTTCAGGAGCAGTATTTCCTGAACAATCGCATTTCGGACTCCATCGGCAGTGTGAACATCTTTAAGAGCTTTATCAATGACATCATCATCATCGGGAACAATGGCTACCAACGCAACCTCCCCAACTATTATTCCCTCAACCAGTACATTGACCTCAGTGACAGCGAGTGGCTGAGAAATTACCAGCCCGGTGAGAATTCGAATTTTCGTTTTACACCGCCGCACCAGGCCGATTACTATGAAGGTACTGTCCCGGTAAAGTGGGTGGTCTCAGCCATTCTGCCCCTGACCGTCGAGGGACGAACCCTGGGCTTTCTACAGGGGGATATCGATTACGAAAAACTCCGCACCCTGCTCGACACCGTCTACAAACAGAATGAGATTGAAATCACCATAGTCACCTCGGATGGTGCCATCGTCTTTGACCGTGACATCAACAATGTTAACTTGCAGCTCGATCATGAGATTTTCAGTCAGCTTGACGGCAATGCAGGGACTTTTGTAACAAGTGGTCAGGACGACAACAACATGATTGTCTATCTGCAATCAGACGTGACCGGCTGGTACCTGATCGCTTCAATCCCTTACTCTGCACTGCTGGGCCCTGCCTATACAGTCTCCAGGACCATACTATTTGTCATTCTACCCCTGAGCCTGCTCATCGCCATCGCCATATTCTTGCTCATCGCCAGGCAGATACGACAGCCCTGGAGCAAACTTGTCCACCGCGTCGAGACTGTAACGGTAGCCAATTACCAACCGGCACAGATCGACTATGGCGTTGGCGAGATTGCCGAATTGGGAGAGAAATTTGAGAGTATGCTTGCGCAGAACAATCAGTTAATCGAGCAGGTTTACGTAGCCGAAATCAAGAAAAAGAACGCTGAGTTGATTGCGCTACGTGAACAGATTACACCGCACTTCGTCTACAATTCCCTCCAGGTTGTCAAAGCTGAGGCGATCTTTGCCAAAAACAAGCAGATCAGCCAGACTGTCACCGCCATTGCCGATCTGCTACGCTACGCTATGGACAATCATAACGCCCAGGTCACTGTCGCCGATGAGCTTGACTACATTCGGGCTTACCTGGATATCTACAAACGACGTTATCTGGACAAATTTGACTACCAGATCGACATCAGCGACGACATCAGGAATTACAGGGTGCAGAAGATGATTCTGCAGCCGGTGGTAGAGAACTGTATCAAGCATGGTTTTGAAAGCATGAAATCTGGTGGCTGTATAGAAATCAAAGGCCGCCAAGACGACACGGGCTGCATCTTCGAGGTGGTGGATAATGGCAAGGGCATGTCTGCCACGGAGACGACGCGGTTGCGACGACAGATCAACGAGGAATCAGGGCAGAGCATGGTGGATGGCATCGGGCTTTTCAATGTTCATCAACGCATCGTATTGGAGCGCGGTCCTGATTACGGGATCATTGCGATAGACAGCAGAGAAGGAGAATGCACGCGCGTTGTCTTGAGAACTTAGGAGATCATTATGTACAAGATAGTCTTTATTGACGACGAACCTATCACAGTCCGCATGCTAGAGCGTGCAATCGACTGGGAGCAGTATAGCGTAAACGTCTGTGGCACGGCGAGCGACGGCGAAGAAGGCATCGCGCTTTTCCGGCAGGTCGAACCCGACATCGTCATTGTGGACATCCGAATGCCCAGGATGAACGGCATTGAGTTTGCTGAGGCGATCCGCCAGACCAAGAAACGCGTCAAGATCCTGATCCTGTCTGCCCATGCTGAATTCGAGTATGCGCAAAGCGCAATCACATATCAAATCAGCGATTACTTGCTGAAACCGCT
Organism: uncultured Chloroflexia bacterium; assembly: GCA_963772595.1. Lineage (GTDB taxonomy): Bacteria > Chloroflexota > Anaerolineae > Aggregatilineales > Phototrophicaceae > CAVYXZ01. Next base: position 85,303 of record CAVYXZ010000014.1, read on the forward strand.
CGATGAAGACAAACTTGAGACATCCATTGCTCGTATCATTGCGGAACTCGACCGGGATAATGCTGTCCATAGCACGATAGAGACTTATCGACTGGAACAGGCAGAAAAGCAACTCAGGCACTTGTTCCTCAGCTACCTGGAAGGCAATGACGCCAACACGGGTTTTACCGTTCTGGACGAAGTCCAGGCCGTCTTCGGACAGGCAGATGCCCTGATTCATTTCTTGCGGCTCCTGGACCCTGACGAAGAACAGATGCGTACGGATACGGAAGGCTTGAGGCTTTTTCTCAAAGATCGCTTCGGCCCACAGACGGCAGTCATCGCACAAAGTCCGGTGGATATCATCGCATTGACGGGCGGACCCAACCTAAAAGTGCAGCTCCAGGACCTACAGAATGTGCTGTCTTTACGGGAGCAGCCAACCGTCGTGGGCATCGCTTGCCTTGTCCCGACCATCGACCTGATCGAAGCGTATCGGCGGGCCGAATTTGCATTGTCGGAATGCTTCTATTCTGGTGAAGCCTTGTGCTTCTATACTGCCAACCATTACTTTTCGGAAGCTGTGCCAATTGCGCTTTCAGAATTTGAGCAGCCGATTGCTGCCATTATCGAACAGGGCAACTGCGACGAACTCGTGGGCTGCTTGCACATTCATCTCTCCGGTATGTTCAGGCAGCGCGTGGATCCAGCGCTCATCCACACGATAGTTTACGACGTGCTCAACTGGATCAAGATCGCCATTGCCAAAGAGTACACAGCCGAGAGAGTGATCGAAATCTGTTCAGTGGACCGGAACCGACTGCGCGCCTGTGGCAGCTCGGAAAATCTGATCGCCTATCTAGACTCCCGTCTACAGCAAATCAGTGCAGCGGTGCGCGAGCTGATGGCCGAGGAGCCGGGTTACTTTGTCGTTAAGCAGGCAAAAGATTATGCAAGAGCTCATTACGCCTCCGTCGAATTCTCCTTGCAAGACGTGGCGGACTGCGTCGGTCTCAGCAAGAATCACTTTTCGAGAGTTTTCCACCAGACGACCGGTGTGAAATTCTGGGACTATGTCACGCAGCTGCGAATTGATCGGGCGAAAGAGCTGTTGAAGCAAAGCAACCGCAGCAATTACGAGATTTGTAGCGCGATTGGTTATGAAAGCGAGTTCTACTTTAGCAAGATTTTCAAGCGCGTGGTTGGCGTGACAGCCCAGGAGTTCAGAAGACTTTGATCCAGCAGGGCTTCGCCACAGAACAAGGATGTGAATCATGAATACGGCACCAGCACCTCTGTTTCGGGACCCGATCTATGACGGCGCAGCCGATCCTACAGTGATCTGGAATCGCCAGGAACGGAGCTGGTGGTTACTGTACACCAATCGCCGTGCCAATGTCGAATGTCTCGGAGTTGCCTGGGTGCATGGCACGGACATCGGAATCGCGAGTTCATCGGACCGGGGTCACACCTGGCTGTATCGCGGTACCCTTCAGGGACTCGAATTCGAGCGTGGCAGGAACACCTTCTGGGCGCCAGAAGTCATCTGGCACGATGGCCTTTACCATATGTATGTCAGCTATGTTCCAGGCGTGCCCCAGGATTGGTCGGGATCGCGCGCGATTGTACACATGACGAGTTCTAATCTCTGGGATTGGCAGTACCAGAGCCGCCTGACCCTGTCATCGGATCGCGCTATCGATGCGGCAGTGGCGCGACTGCCGAATGGTCTCTGGCGCTTGTGGTACAAAGACGAGGTCAACCAATCGCATACTTATGCCGCCGACAGCGAGGATCTCTACCACTGGACCATACGCGGCCCGATTATCACCGACTGCGCCCACGAAGGTCCCAACGTATTTCACTGGCGAGGCCGCTACTGGATGGTTACCGATTTTTGGCATGGGCTGGCGGTGTATCGGTCCCAGGATGCCGAGCACTGGGAACGGCAGGCCGATATCCTGGACACGCCAGGTCAGCGCGCTGACGACGCGGCAATTGGCGGTCACGCCGATGTTGAGGTCCGGGGGGACCGCGCGTTCATCTTCTACTTCACGCACCCCGACTGGGATCGCAAGCAGCATTATGGCATGAACGAGCTGCATCCTATGCATGTAAAGCGCACAGCCTTGCAGGTCGCTGAACTGGAGCTTCAGGACGACATCCTGGTATGCGATCGGAATGAGATTTTCGATTTCACGCTGGGAACAGGAGGCAGCTAGGTCGTCGAGACTGATCTAGGTGCTGCCAGGCCTTATGGAGTTGCAAAATGTGCTTGCGGTCCTAGTCCGTATTTTTGGATAAATCTTGATATTTTTAGACATTTAGTGACGTGAAGGCTCCTTATATACTCCCATTAGAAGTAGTTTGCGACTACCGAATGCAAAGGGATTTTAGGAAAAGGAGCTTCATATGAAATGGTCTGCTCTCAGGATTCTCGCGGTTGGGCTGACGCTGTCTCTGGTGCTCAGCGCGCACGCCGCACCCGCACAACAAGTGTCAGGGACGCTTAGCTTCCTGAGCTGGTACACGCAGGATAGCTATCAGCCGCTGCTGGACGCCTTCCAGGCCCAGTACCCCGACGTCCAGTTCGATTTTCAGAACGTGCCCCCGGCGAATAACCAGTACAACCAGCGCCTCCAACTGCTGGCTAGCTCTGGCGAACTGCCGGACCTCTTCTACGTCCAGCCCCCCTCGACCCTGTTAGCTCAGAATGGCTATCTGGCCGACATCAGTGACCTGGACGTCGTGAAGGCCCTGCCGGCAGGTTACACGGAATACTATACCTACGACGGTAAAGTTTATGCATATGCGCCGGATGCCTGGGTGGGCGGTGTCTTCTACAATAAGACGCTTTTCGCGGACAACAACGTGGCTGTCCCGGAGACCTGGGATGATTTCCTGGCTGCTGCGAAGACCTTCTACGACATGGGTATCAAACCGATCAGTATGGGGGCCGATGAACTGCCTGATCTGATTTACTGGCTGCACAACACCAAAGTTCTGTCGCAGGACCCAAGCTTCGATACCAAGATCAACACGGGCGAAACCACCTTTACCGAAGGTTATCTGGATGCCTTCAACACCTGGAAAACGGAAATGGTGGATACGGGCTACATCTCGCTGGATATGGTGGGCCTCACCGACGACCAGCGGATGACCGAGTTTGCCACTGGCGAAGCGGCGATGACGATCTCCGGTCCCTGGGCGGTTTCAGGTCTCATGGATAAAAATCCAGATCTTGACCTGGGCATCTTCCCCTTTGTCGGGACCGAGCCTGATAATGCCTACACTGTTGGTGCAGTCAATGTCGGGGTTGCCATTTCCGCACAGGCGCAGAATCAGGCCGCTGCAGAAGCCTTCATCAACTTCCTCGGTTCAGACGACGGCTTGAAGATTTACCAGTCCATCACCGGCAACTTCCTAGGGACCGAGAACGTGGACTACACGATCAACCCCGTGATGGAACCGATGAGAACTTTTGCTGCAAACGGCAAATTTGCATTCCCGCCAGTTTTCTGGACGAACACGGGTACGTTGGCGGATATGCTGGTGAAAGGCACACAGGAAATTGTGCTCGGTGTAACGACTCCCGAAGAACTGGTCGCAGAACTCGACGCCAAACAGGCTGAGCTTTCGGGCAGCTAAAGCTGATGCGAGCAGAACTAGAATGAATGCGGACGGCAGTGCCTGTGTAATGCAGGCACTGCATCGTATCTGCCAGTCATGTGTCTCAGGAGAAGCCGATGAACATAAAAGATGCTGGTCGTTCGCTCACCGAGCCGATGACGCAGGAGGCAGGCCAGAAGTCGTGGAGCCAATCCCTGAAAGCCGAGCTGCCTTATCTGCTTTTCGTACTCCCCGCCTTCATCATCTACACCATCCTGACCATTATCCCCTTATTTAACACACTGGCCTACTCCTTTACCAATTACGATGGCCTGACGCCCAATCCACGTTTCATTGGATTGGATAATTATCTGCGCGTGTTTTCGACTCGCAATATCTCGACGTCGTTTAACAACAGTATTGTGTATGCCATCGTGGTGCCGATCATCATCACGCTGCTGGCAATTCCACTCGCCTTGCTGTTGGATAGCCAGATGAAGACCAGAGATTTTCAGCGTGCTGTTTTCTTCTTCCCTTCTGTTATCAGTGCCTTGTTCCTCGGCTTCATCTGGAATTTCATTCTCTCGCCTTCAAGCCAGGGCCTGATCAACAGCCTGCTGCTTTCTTTCGGTCAGAAGAAGCTGCTCCTGCTGGCGAATCCGAGTTCAGCAATGGTCCTATTGATTATTGTGACGGTCTGGGCCAGTACCGGGTGGCACGCCTGTATCTATCTGGCAAACCTGCAAGTGATCGACAAAGCCTTTTACGAAGCCGCAGATATCGATGGTGCGGACAGTTTTCAAAAGTTTCGCTTTATTACATTTCCGAATCTCGCGCCTGCGATGACGATCAGCGTCCTGTTTCTGCTCCTTGGCAGCCTGAAGGCCTTTGACCTCCCCTTTGCGCTCACCAATGGTGGACCAGGTTATGCGACAACCATGATTACACAGTCAATCATCACGGAAGGGGTCAACTCCAACCGCATCGGCTTCGCTTCAGCCATGTCCATGCTGTTCCTGGGCCTCATTGCAGTGGTAACGCTGTTTCAGGTGAGCGTGATGAGCAAGCGAGAAGAGAAGCTTTCATGAAAAAGAAGTATTCACTGGCGACGCTGGGCACTGAGATTATCATGCTGGTCGTTTGCGTGGTGTTCATGATCCCGATCTACTACCTCGTAGTGAGCACCTTTAAGACCCAGGCGGAAATTGTTGCGGCTCCTTTAGCGCTGCCCACCAGCCTCAATCTCGCGAACTACGCGCGTGCACTGGAGACAATGGATTTCTTCAAACATTTCTTTAACTCCTTGCTCATCACCTCGGTATCGGTGGTTCTGATCGTCGTGCTGGGTTCAATGGCATCCTACACCATTGCCCGACGGCCCAACCGGCTCACCAGGTTTCTGCGGTCCTACTTTCTGATCGGCTTCATGGTGCCGCTGCAAACGACCATGCTGCCCTTGTTCCTGGTGATGAAGAATCTTCACATGATCAATACCTACCAGGGCCTGATCTTTCTGCACAGCAATGGCGCAGTTTTCGCACTGTTTCTATACACCGGCTTTATTCGCGCGATGCCCCGCGATCTAGAAGAAGCCGCCTTTGTGGACGGCGCGGGTATTTTGCGCACCTTCTGGCAGATTGTATTTCCCCTTTTACGGCCCGTGACTGCCACGCTCATCATCTTCAATACCATCTGGATTTGGAACGATTTCCTGCTGAGCTACCTCTTCTTGCCCTCAACCGATAAGGCAACCTTGACAATGCAGGTATATAACGGTGTGGGTCAGTACTACACGGATTGGTCGATCATGATGCCCATCCTGGTGCTTGCCATACTGCCCATGGTGGTCTTCTATCTGTTCATGCAGCGGCACATCGTAGCTGGCTTAACGACCGGTTCCTTAAAAGGCTAGACGCTGCCCGATGACAGCCTATATGAACGCTGAGATCAAAATTCGGGCCGATCAGCCGAAAGCAATCAGCCCGGACTTATTCGGTATCTTTTTCGAGGACATCAATTACGCTGCTGACGGCGGTCTCTATGCGGAGCTTATCCAGAATCGCTCGTTTGAGTACTCCTCTGCCGACCATCCAGACTGGAACTTCTTCACTGGCTGGGAGCTAATCCAGGAAACTGGCAAATGCTCAATTGCGCATGGAAGCGAAGCGCCGATTCACCCCAACAACCCACATTATCTTGTGCTGAATATCGACGTAAGTGACCATCCAGTGCAACTGCGCAACTGGGGCTTTGACGGTATCGTCATCAGGGCGGGCGAATCATATGATGTGTTGCTCTTCGCGTGCGTGCTCGGCGGCGAAATTGGCAGACTCAAGGTGAAGCTGGAGAGTCGGACGGGGGCGGTTCTTGGCGAGGCAGTACTGGATCAACCGAGGGACAAGTGGATCAAACTCACCACGACCATTCAGGCTAGGGGTGGTGATCGCCACGCCCGATTTATTTTGTTGATTGAAGGTGCTGGTTCGCTCGCGTTGGACATGATTTCACTTTTTCCACAGAAGACCTTTCGCAATCGTCCCAACGGACTACGCGATGATCTGGCCCAGGTCATTGCTGATCTCAGACCAAAATTCATGCGTTTTCCGGGTGGCTGCCTGGTACATGGCGAGGGTCTTGGCAACATGTATCGCTGGAAAGACACCATTGGGCCAATCGAGACACGCCGTGAGCAGTCGAACATTTGGAACTATCATCAGAGTGTCGGCCTGGGTTATTTCGAGTATTTCCAGTTCTGCGAAGATATTGGCGCGAAGCCTGTGCCGGTTGTGCCTGCTGGAGTGTGCTGCCCAAACACAGGGGCGAAATATACTGGCTTGTGGGAACAGGGACAGCAGGGTCTGGCTTTGGAGGAAATGCCTGACTATGTGCAGGAAGTCCTCGATCTGATTGAGTGGGCGAATGGCCCGATCACATCGACCTGGGGTGCAAGACGCGCTGAAGCAGGGCACCCCGAGCCATTTGGTCTCGAATATCTGGGGGTCGGCAACGAGGACCGCATCACGGATGTGTTCAAAGAACGCTTCAAACTGATCTATGAGGCGGTGAAGGCAAAGTACCCGGAGATTACTGTCATCGGCACTGTAGGACCTCGCCCCGACGGTATCGACTATGACGATGGCTGGCGCTTCGCTCGTGAACTGAATGTGGAGATGGTGGACGAGCACGGCTACAAGTCACCGGAATGGTACTGGGAGCATCTGCGGCGTTTCGACCCTTATGATCGACAATCCTCATGCGTCTATCTGGGCGAATTCGCTGCTCACGATACGGGCCGCCGGAACACACTACGTTCTGCGCTGGCGGAGGCTGCCTATATGACCTCGTTAGAGCGCAATGGTGATGTCGTACGCCTGGCGTCATATGCACCACTGCTTGCCAAACAGCATCGAACACAGTGGCTGCCGGACCTTGTTTACTTTGATAACGTGGTGGTCTATCCGAGCATCAACTATTATGTACAACAGCTTTTTAGCCTCAATGCCGGCGATACCTATCTGCCGACCAATCTGATGTCAGAGTTTGCCGCCGATGTATTGGCTGTTTCCTGCGTTCAGGAGTTAAAGACGGGCGACTGCATCGTGAAGCTTGTCAATCGTGCAGACCTGACAATACGTACAAGAATTGAGCTATCGCTAGCCAGTGAAATTGAATCAACGGCTGCCTGCACGGTTATCAATGGAGAATTGCTGGCGGAAAATGTCTTCGGACAATCGCCAGCGGTTGAGCCAAAGGCAGGTCAGATCGCAGTGGGTCGACACTTCACTTATGATGCTCCCGCGTTCTCGTTTAGCATCCTGCGGCTAAGAAGTGTCTCTGCGGCTAATGCAGAGACTTGGCGAGCACCTCGCTAAAGCAACCTTCGCGCTCAATGAGTTTAGCCGCTGCTACGATTCTGACGGTCGTGGGAGCCATGACAGAATCAATATCTACGTCGACAAGAGCTTTTTCACGCCCGATAGAGCAAGGGCGCGCACCTCTTTATCGAACCGCCCTGATTTAGAGTGCCGTGCTGCGAAGGCTAAGCCTCGACAATGTACAATCGAGGCACAATGTCGCCCGAATACCTCTGAATGAACTAAACTCCATTTGGTGGAGAGCAACTTTGTCGCAGACTATCCACAGAGAATTTCGATTAATTTCCCATTCGAATACATTTCTGATCCCCTCTAGACCATCAAGTTTCTGTTCACTTGTCGAACGTCAAGATAGGCAATTCGCGACGAGACAATGGTAGCGTTCTTTAGTTGCTACGAATGCGTCTTGGCTCTCCTGCCAGATCAGACGCTGGTGAAGATTGGTATTGCATCCGCCGATACGGAGCTTGTAGACTTCAAAGATACGTAAACCATATCGTTGTCCAATATAGAAGTAACGTCTTTGCGACAGATCGCCATCGTGCCGACCAAGTATCCGTAGGTGGTTGTCGCAGGCTCGAAAGGGCGTAACTTTGCTGCGAGCATCCGACGCGAAATAGCGCTTGCCAGAACGGAGCGACGCGGCATCCCCTATCGAACCACGCTGTTCTGCTTGCGCTAGCTCATTCTCGACTGCCTGCCTGATCTGCTTTGCCTTGCCCGTGTGAGAATGCTGCTGGATCGTCCGGTCGCTGACAGTGTAAGTATTGGGCAGTCGCCACGCCGCTGCATGGCTACCATCCCGATTAAGAGTGAGATAGGCGTAATACGGCACTTGGTCAATGGCGGTATCGTTCTGCTGGGCATAGCTGACCTGGCTGTCGATCTCGGCGATACGCTCCCAGGTCAAAAGTGTGGGCACTGAAACCTGCCACAGACTACAGAGGGTCTCCCGGCTGATGATCGTCCCCTTATGCTGCGGGTCTTTTGATGCAAACCACGCGGCGTACAATCTGGCGGAAGCCTCTTGCAGTGATCCAGCTAGAGCGTGTTTTGAAAGTAAATTTTTAAGGTCATGAGGGTTCATGTCGGGCAATACGCCGGATCATAATACGGATCATGACACCATAAATCATACCCTCGCTGATATCCAGGCGAGTTCTCATAATCCTTGCTCAATCGCCTGGATAGACCCAACCAGGCAAAGGTTCGCTCCACGACCCAACGGCGTGGCAAGACATGAAACCCGGTCGGAATAACGGGCGGTTCAGCATCTTTGGGCAACCAGACACCCCGTGTCAGATCACTCCAAGGATGTTTGACTACCTCTAAAGTCAGGTCGTGCAGGAGCTTCATTTTCGCAACGAGTTGCCCTCGATAGCCGGCATCCACCCAAATGTGTCTCAATCGAGAAAACTGACCCTGAATACGTTCAAAGAGTATCTCCGCGCCGTCGCTATCCTGCACATCAGCGGGTGAAACAACAGCCTTCATCACCAGGCCCTGGGTATCTACCAAGACGTGACGCTTGCGACCATTGACCTTCTTGGCCCCATCAAAGCCTCTAAAACCCCCTTGCGTGGTGATTTTCACGGATTGACTGTCGATAATGCCCGCGCTGGGTGTCATTTGACGGCCCACCAGTTCACGACAGGTTTCGCGTAATTGGGTATGCAGTTGTTCCCAGATACCGCTTCGTACCCAGTCCCGAAAGTAGCCATAGACCGTCTGCCAGGGCGGGAAATCGTGCGGCAACAGCCGCCAGGCACAACCGGCGCGTAGCATATAGAAGATGGCATTGACCACTTCACGCATGTTGGTTGTTCGCGGATGTCCACCCGATTTCGCTGCTGGAATAGAAGGGGCGATGATGGCCCACTCTAGACTGGATAGATCGCTGTCATAAGCTGCTCGATTGACTGTCTGTCGCTTGCACATTTTGCTTGACCTCATACTCAAAATATGCAGCCCTATTATCTCTCCCAAACATTACATCTTTACTTTCAAAACACGCTCTACTGGATTTGCTTACCTTCGCGATTTTCATGGCAGCTGCAGGAAGTTTCTCTTCTGGTTCATTTGTGTCGGTTTCCAAGTCGGCACCCTGGCAAAGGTCCTTTACCTGTCGGCTGGTCAGGTTGAAGTCAACTATCTGGCGCAGTATTTCCGCGTGATATTCACTCGGAAGGCAGTTACATAGCGAAGTTTGCCTTCTTCAATGCTGTGTCGATCTGCAATCTCGATTGCCTCATCCGAAAGGCTTAGAAGTGACTTTATCGTGCTAAAGTGTGCCTTCTTGATCCCACCCATCGCGCCGAGAACCGCTTCGGTGTATTCACGTTTACCTCTCAGATCCAGATCAAGCGCCTGACGATAGAAGTCGTTGGGAACAGCGGCGTCTGGGATTTGATAGCCGTGAACAGTCAGAAGGAGGAACGCCGCCTGACGTGCCATCGCAATCGCGGATAACCCGCTTCGTGCCGTGTTCTCTTTGGCCTGGCGGAAGATTGATGACTGCTCAGCAGGGACGACGATGCAGGGGATCATGCCGTCGACGGTGTAACCGGCGATGAAGTCACGCAGCAGCCAGGTCGCCCAGTAGCGCCGTTCGCCGGTCTCGATCCGAAACTGCCGCGTCACGCCCTGCGAGACATCCACCACGGTCAGCGGGTTGACCTGTCCATCATCGCGGATAGTGACTGCCAGATTGACCAGATCGCGTAGGAACTGCTCTTCTGGAGATAGTTTCGCATCCTGGTCGTCTTCTCGTTCATCATCAGGATTGGGCAGCAGCTCCAGCACATTATTGAAGGGCCGTCCGCGCTGGCGAGCCGCAACTTGCACAAGCTGGACCAGTTCTCGGAGTGCCTGAGTAGGCGTCAGCCGGTTGTCGTGAAAGGCGAGATGCAGCTGCTCCGGCAGCACCCGGCGCGGCTGCACCGGGTCAGGCCGCACCATCTCCAATAGGATGCGCTCGACACGGATGCTGTTGTCCTGAAAGCGCTGCGGATCGCCATCCAACATATCTTCTGTTACTGACGCCAGCAGCTCATCAATGCGATGAGAGTTGTCTTTGCGTGGCATCAGGCACCCTCCTTCGCCATGCGTCGCACCAGCTTGCCGACCAGCTTCGCATAGGCTTTGCTGGCAGCGGCCTTGGGATCGTAGTTGAATATACTCAGGTGATTGTGGTGGGCATAGGACACTGCTTCGTTGGCCGGGATCACGCCGATCAGCAGCTTGCCCAGAACAGCGTGGGCCTTCAGTTCTTCCAGCAGATGATTATGCCCGCGGATGCGCGTGTCCATTTTGGTCACCAGGATGCCGCTGATCGCAGAGTTCGGGATGCCGCCAGCCCTCGCGGATATCGTTGATCTTGGCAATCACGTTCATCAAGCCAACGGTTTCCAGATAGCGCGGCTCGACCGGCACGATGGCATCCGTCGCGGCAATCAGGCCCATCTCAGTCAACAGCGAGAACGAAGGGCGCGTGTCGATGACCACCGCGGCATAGTGTCCCGCAATGCGTGACAGCGGATCGGCTAGGCGGTAGGGTGCGCCTGAGACGCGCATCAGTTCACGTTCTGCGCCTTCGAGCATCGGGGAGGCGGGCAGGACATGCAAATCCTCATCCCAGGTCGATGGCACGATGCAGTTTGCCAGTGTCTCGGCGGCATTCGCGCGATCTGCGGACAGCACGGTATACAGGCTGTCGTCTGGCCCGAAGTCGTTACGCCCGGTAGTGACGAGCGTGGCGTGTCCCTGGCTGTCGGTGTCGATCAGCAGCACGCGGTGAGTTGGATGCACCGGCACGGCGTAGGACGCCCGCGATACCTAGCGCGATATTGGTGGCTGACGTGGACTTCCCTACCCCACCCTTGTGATTGGTCAGAACAAAAACAGCGTGTCATTTTGAAATCCCTCCGCTAACGCATCAATTGACGAAACCGTCTGCGAAACCAACGACCTGCCAACCCGTGTTATGCTTTGGGCGGGAGTGCCGTTAGCCTCCGCGACGGTGCTTCAAGGTGGGTCGAGGGAGCGAATCCTCTCTCGGCTCACCGAGTAGCCAATGCTAAGTTGTCGTCAGATTGAGCAAATTACTGCGTTGCGGGAAGGAAATCTGCTGGAAAAACGCTGTTGAAGGCTGTTTTTGAGGCTGAAAATGTTCGAGTAACGTCCCGTTGGGGCTACCTGGTCATACCGTGACCTGGTACGGATGAGTGTCCGATTACCGCCAGCACTAGTGACTTGCGTCTACCTTATTTAGAGCGAAAGCGCCTTCTGGAATGTCCTGTTCAGTCTCTGTTCGTTTACAATGTGACTCCGCGAGGCCAACATCCTCAGGATAGCCCATCCAGGCACTCAAAGATGGATACCAAATGTAGCGTGTCTGCTCGAACGGTGGCAGCTCATCCAATGGTCCCGCATCCTGACCCAGCGAGACGCGATTTGCTGAAGTTGATACAACCAGGTGAAGCGGGATGATTTTATCTTCGCTGATCAAGAAACCCTTCCGAACGACAATATGTGTGACGTCTTTGGTTTTTGGACTCAAGATCGCTCGGCCAACTGTTCCAACAACCTGACCATCGAATGAGTAAATACTGGCTCCGTCTTTAAATCGCATTGCGACGTCCCTTATTCAATCTATTCTGCAAAGGAAATCAGCCACGCCACCATAGCTGATTCCCAAGACATAAAGCCGCACGCTCAGGGCCTTGAGCCGATCACTTTGCCGAACCTTAGCTCACACCAGCGGGATAAAGGCAGAAGGTCCTACTGCAGAAGCTACATTGGTAGCATCCATAGCATCATGTGGTTTGAAGACATCACCTGTACAGCCAGCATATCGGCACTGTACAGGCAATTCGAACCTATCTGATTATGGACAGTCGGATATGAATGCGTGTGTCACATCGCTGTATCCAAGTCGACCTTTCCTGCTTTCCGAACGATCACAACCCGCTTGTCTGTGTTACTCTAGTAGTTGGTTCCTTGCTGCTCGGCTATTCGAACGAATTACTATTCAGTCGGCTCCTGGCCGGAACCGGATCAGCGTAGCCTTGAGGCAGGCCAAATAGCCCCCCGGCCACCTTTGCGCTTATCCAGCTGTAGTAACCGTTGTATGCGTCGATAGAGTCGTTCATCTCCATCAACGCGAGGAAGGCCACGCTCAGCGTTGTATCCATCTCGACAACTATTGGCTGGAGCACGTCCGTATTCAGTTCAGGCACGTCATCCAGGAGCCTATGAACATTATTATGAAACGTTACGACCGCCTGAAAGCGGTTTGCAACTGTGGTGCTTTCGCGGCTAAACGTGGTCAATGTGCTCGAAAGCCCGGTAAATAAACGATTATCAGACAAATCTGCCCCAGAGTCGTCGAGGCTAGCCTGGACGCGCTCCATTATGGGAAGGACAGCCGGAAAGGCCAAATCATAGGCTATCTGCGCGGCATCAACCCGCTCCTGACGGACGAGCAGTTCATTGCGATCCCCAGGGATTGAGAAAATCAGCAATGCCAGAAACACCAGCACGGCGACACCGATCACCTTGTTACGAAGACTCAGACGATTCAGGAAACTTCTCGGAGAAGCTGTTTTTTCAGCTTCCTGACCAGTGGTTTTTACATTTGCGGTCATAATTCGCTCCTTTTTTCACTTCACCGCATCGGACAAAATGTGACCGTTCGGATTTTCGAAACTTGTGACAGTTAGCCGCTCCCCAGGCACCGAACGATCATGACCTATTCCACCTACCACAAAACTCGAGCAAGCTCACTTCGTCAATCACTTTTTACTTCCCGTCTGTTACCTTATGCCCATTGGTTTCACTCGTCATGGTGAAAGGCAAACTGCCGAGCAACAGGGTTGGGCTGATACCGTGCTCAGTGATTACAACCTTTGTGTTATCTCGCAGCGAAGTTTCGATCATCTCTATGCGTTTGAGTTCCTGGGCGTTACCGATAAAGTAGCGCTCAGCAGCCTCATTGACCAGGCGGATGGCCTCAGCCTTGCCCTGAGCCACTTGAATCACGGCCTCGCGTTCGCCTTCAGCACGCTGGATGATCGCCAGTTTTTGCTGTTGAGCAGCCTCGAACTCACCCGTTGCCAGCAGTTTCATGGAACGCCGCTCTTGTTCGGCTGTCTTCTGTTTATGCATGGCTCTTTTGATGTCATCGGGCGGATCAATCAGGCGGATTTCGACCTTACTCACAGTCAGCCCCCATTCGACGGCGAAAGCATTCAGGATCCGCTGCAAATTGTTGGCGATTTTCTCGCGCGCCACGAGACTCTCATCCAATGAAAGTTCGCCAAACTCCTGGCGCAGGTTCGTCATCGCGAGCTGGATAATCGCCCGCTGCCAATTGTCGATGTTGTAGAAGGTGCGCTTGATCCCTTCTTCGTCAACCGTGGGCCGCACCCACATCACCCCATCGACCGTGATTTCGACATTGTCTTTAGTAATCACGGGCTGCGGTTCAATATCCATCGTATGTTCGCGCACATCGCGGACACGAATGAGGTGGACAAACGGCACTTGAAAGCCCAGTCCGGGCATTACAAATCCGCTGTATTTGCCCAGGGTCTCCTGGATGCCCCGCTCGTAAGGTCGTAGAGTGTAAATTGGCCCTCGTATAGTTCTCATTGCTTTTCCTTTGCTACATTACGTGGATTGCTGCTGCTGGCCTTGAAGGCAAAGCGTAGCGATTCCAGCACCACAACAATAGCTGCGAAGATGCTTGAGCGAGCCACATGGACAATCAGCGGATTTACCACCACATTCGAACGTTGAAGAGAGGATCAAGAAAGGTGCAATCACTGGATTTCTCATTCGAAAAACAGGTGGGCAGTGCCTGTGCCTGGCATTGCCAGCTTCATTTCTTGCGTGGCGTATTGGTCTTTTTCGGTACAGTGACCGGGGCCTCCACGATTGGCGTGGATGGCTCCTTCATCACTGCGGCGCGATCTTTCTTTTTCTTCTTATTACCGCGTTTATCACCCATTGATCAGTCTCCTTATCTGAAAACGTACAAGATGCCGGTACCACTTGTTTCCGCCAGACTTGGCGCGCTCATATTGATAAAGTAGGGTTTGTGTCTCCCAGGAAGCGACCAATAGTGGACAGAAACTCGGCAATATCAGTCGGCTTGGTCAGGAAGGCTTCCGCGCCTAAATTGTACGCAGTTTTCCGCGTGAGTTCGTCGGTGTGGCCCGTGCGCACAACGAATGGAATCCCCGCATTAATTGGGTCCGCCTTTGCCGTTCTTAGAACGTCCAAGCCACTCATGCCTGGCATATCCACATCACAAATGATGAGATCGGGTGAATGTTGGCGCATCAGGCCCAGGCCAATCTGGCCGTTTTCAGCCTCCATGCTTGCATACATCTCGAGCGCCAGAATTTCTAAGAGATTTTCGCGGTCATCTTTGTTATCATCGATAATGAGAATTGTTTTCATAGGACATTTTCCCCGCTATCTACTACAATACGGGAGAGTTAAGGGGCTTCTACTCATAGTGTGACCCCCAGCGTCAATCTTGCCCTCCTTCTAGAGTGGGATATTTCTATAGTCATTTGGAATGATCTTTTTGCGAATTAGAATATTTCCCGTCACTATGGGTTAGGATAAGGTGAAAGCTCTCTTAAATAGGCGTGTGTGAAGGCGACAAGTGATATGACTGACCCTCACGACAAGGTCGAAGTGGTCCAAAGGTGGATCAATGAACTCCGGCAAAAGCAGGCGACAGATCCGGCAGCGCTGAACGCCACAAGCGCCGTCCTTAACGAGATAGTGGAGATCATTCACGATGGCGGGCCGCACCCTTCGTCAGAACAAGGTCTGTCGGAAACCTATGCTGATTTGGAACTACAGATTCAGGAACAAACCGCCGCGCTGAACCGGGCGACGAGTGCTTTAAAAAGCCAGATCACCGAGCGGGAAACGGCTGCCCGAAAGCTGCGCCAGGCGTATAACGATTTGGAGACACACCTTCAGGAGCACCTTGCGTATCAATCAAAGCTGAATTAACGCTTGCAAGAACAAATCGACGAGCAAAAGCGAACGCAGGTGCTTGAACAGGAAGAACGGGCTTTAACCGAAGCCTTGCGCGATACGCTGGCGACTATGAGCAGCACCGTCGATCTGGATAAGATCCTGGATCACATTCTCGATACCGTCGGACGGATCACACCTTATGATGGGGCTAATGTCCTGTTTGTGGAGTCCGACCTCGTGCGGGTAGTGCGTCAGCGGGGTTATGTCGAAAAAGGATTGGACAGAGATCGGGTAAACCAACGGATTCCCATCGCGAAACTGGCGACCTTACAGCAGTTGATGGACATTGGAAAACCGGTCGCCATTGCGAATACGTCCACGTCGCCGATGTGGATCGGTTTTCCCGATTTGGATTGGGTGAACTCCAATGTCATTGCGCCCATCCGTTCAAACGGCAACATTCTGGGCTTTCTGTCCCTGGATAGTGCAACCCCTGGCTTCTTCACCCAAACCCATGCGGACCGGCTGCAAACTTTCGCCGATCAGGCCGCCATTGCGATCCAAAATGCCCGCCTGCTGGATCGCGCCAAACGCGCTGCGGTATTGGCGGAGCGGAACCGCCTGGCAAATGAATTACATGACACCATTTCTCAAACGCTCTGGTCGATCAGCTTGATTGCCGAGCGACTTCCCGTGATATGGGAAATTGACCAGGCAGACGGGCGCGCCAGCCTGATTACCCTGCACCAACTGGCAAATAACGCGCTCGAAGAAATGCGCTCTCTGTTATTAGAACTGCATCCTTCATCCCTCACCAATGAAAAATTGGGTGACTTGATCCGCCAGGTCGCCACGATCATCACCAACCGTACCGGATTGAACATTTCAGTCCAGATAGAAGAGCAAGCCACGGTCCCGCCTGACGTACATTTTGCGCTCTATCGTGTGGTCCAGGAAGCGCTCAATAATGTGGTTCTGCACGCTTTAGCCAGCCAGGTCGAGATTTATTATAGTGGCCGTTCGGATCATCTTGAGCTTAGTATTCATGACAATGGCGTTGGCTTTAACCCGGCTGCTGTGGGTCCTGGTCACCTGGGCCTCAGTATTATGAGTGATCGCATACAGAATATCGGCGGCACCCTGGAAACAATCAGTCATGCCGGGCAGGGAACCCTCCTCAAGATCAGCTGGACGGCACCAAGCGATTAAGCGCATGATAGACAGAAATTGAGAGAGAATATTCGCGTCAGGAGACCGAGATGGATCCCCAAAAGCCAATTAGAATTGTGATCGTTGACGACCACGCTATGCTGCGCAAAGGTTTAGCTGTTTTCCTGATGAGTTACGACGACCTTGAACTCGTGGGTGAGGCAGCGAACGGTAAGGAAGCTTTGGCCCTGGTCGCCGATAAACGGCCCGATATCGTATTGATGGATCTGATGATGCCTATCATGGATGGTATCGCGTCGACTCGCGCTATCCGCCGCGATTTCCCAGACACACAGGTGATCGCACTCACCAGCTTCGGTGAGGAGCGCCTGATTAAGGACGTTCTTGCGGCAGGCGCAATCAGCTACTTATTTAAGAAGATTTCGGCGGATGATCTCACAAAGGCTATCCGTGCTGCCCACGAGGGTAATTCTACCTTTGCTCCGGAAGTCACCGAAATACTCGCCCAATCTATCCGCAAACCCCGACCCATCTATGAGAACCTGACCCCACGCGAAGCTGAAGTGCTTGCGCTGCTAGTCAAAGGGATGGGGAACAATGAGATTGCCGACGCACTGGTGATAAGTACTGCGACCACGAAAAACCATGTCAGCAGCATTCTTGCCAAACTGGATGTGACCAGTCGACTCGAAGCCATTGTGCTGGTTCTTGAAGACAGTTTCAATTTGCGCGACTTCTATATCAAATAGCGGCGCGATGTAGAAGCGAACGTCAAAGGTCGGGTCTTCTGCCGCTCATCGCCCGGCCCAATATCCTTCGATCCACCAGGCCGTGTTTGCAAAGTCCGCATTGTCCGACAAAAGGCCTGTTAAACAGGAGAGAAACAGGTAGAATTACGATAATTATTACAGATTTTGAGCTAACAACGCAGCGCTCAATTCAGCTTCATGTAGTCTGCAAACACACCCTAGCGCAACGCTGCTTGACAGACCATCCTTCTTTAGGATGACACAAAAACCCCCTCGTAGAAGGATGCCGGGCGAGGGTCTACGTTTTATACTGATAGTAAGCTCTCTAACCACAATAAATCGTTGTCGGTTGAAATCCGAGAGATTTGAAACAAGTTATTCCCCCTTCATCATGTCTTGACAGTTCACTACATAAGTGAATTGACTGGGAAGAACCTTTCGCCCACATCGCAACCATCCGTTATCTCGGTAGTATGCCCTTAGTTCCGATCCGACATTATAGAAAGTGAATCCACGATGACCAAGGCTATTGTCGCCCTATTTGATGACATTGTTGTGGCACGACAGGTTGTCGAAGATTTGGTGAGCGCTGATTATGAGCGCAGCAAGATCAGCCTGATTACGAATGATGCACATAATCAATACAGCCATTATCTGGACAAAGATTATGCCCCCAGAGAAGATGCTGTGACTGCCGCTGAAGGTGCCGGCTTTGGAACAGTAGTTGGCGCCTTGACTGGTGTACTGGTTGGTCTGGCCGCTTTGACTATTCCAGGTATTGGTCTGGCAATTGTAGCCGGACCCATCGTGGCGGGTCTGACTGGAGCTTTGGCAGGTGCCGTCACTGGCGGCATCGTCGGCGCACTCGTCAAGAGCGGTGTACCTGAAGACGTAGCACCCTATTACGCCGAAGGCATCAGACGCGGTGGGACACTCATCAGTATTCAAACTACCGATACACTGCGCGCCTCAGACATTATGAATCGCTATGGTTCGATCAATATCCATGAGCGCAGCGCGCTATGGCGTCAGGCTGGATGGAAAGGTTTCGATACCGACTCCGTCGTCAGTGAGGACAGCGACAAAGCTGCGGCAGCACTTACCGGTATCAGTTCGGATGTTACAACGACGCGGGTCACGCATATAACGCACAATGCGAATCCAAGCCCGGCTGCGCCGGTCCAGCCAATAGTAGAAGCGGAAGCGCCGATTGAGGACGAGGACACTGCCGAATTGCCCCCAATGATGGAAATTGCCCCCAGCAACGAAATAGCAGTCCCGATCACACCGGCAGCTGATCTGTTGACTGCCGAGCCGGTCATGTTAGCAGTCGAAGCAGAGCCGCTTGTTGACATCGAGGACAGGGCCAAGTCACTTCAGGATGTTGAATTGACAATAAATCATTCCAAAGGATGACAAGATAACCCTCTCGCAGGAGGATGTATCGAGCAAGGTAATGTTCTATGCTATACATAGAATTTGCTGTAGGCAATGATCAGACAAATTTCCGAAGTGTACCTGTAACCGCTTTGGTCTTAATAAAACGTTCTGGACCCAGAATATTGTGGTCATTGCCTTCAGTCTCTGCCAAACTCAGGTTTCGTGATGCCGGGTGAGTTTTTGTTAAGGTCTTAAACAAGATTCAGGTATCCCCTCCTCATCAAACAAAGCCCCAGGACACAATTACCTTCTCAATGGATAGCTGCGACATGGCCTTAACTCATGGGCCAAGAACCTTCGCAACTCTATCTGGCTCCAAACATGTTCGCCATTCGGTTCTACTAAGGAGTAACAAAATGAGCATCGAAACATTGGTCGTCTGGATTATCGTAGGTGCAATTGCGGGTTGGCTGGCAAGCATTGTCATGGGAACCAACGGGAGGCAGGGGCTGATACAAGACATCGTCGTTGGCGTTCTTGGCGGCGTTGTCGGCGGCTACCTGTTCAGTGTGCTAGGTGTCGGTGGTGCCGTTACTGGAATCAACTTCTCAAGCATCTTTGTCGCGTTAATTGGTGGGATCGTGCTACTGGTTTTGGTCCGCTTGCTCACCGGACGCCGATTGCTTTCCCGATAGTAACCTGATTCTACTGGAGAGATACGGATGGTTTACTGTCCGTATCTTCCCTTATGTTAATGTGTCTGCGGAAAGGAAAACGGAATGAACGACTCGGTAACCCTTACCTTTGTGCCGCAGCAAGTGATCACCTGGGTGTTTATCGGGTTGATCGCCGGGTTGTTGGCAGGTTTGCTGGTTCGTGGCCGAGGACTCGGATTTACTACCAGCGTGGTGGTGGGATTGTTGGGCGCGTTGTTAGGTGGTTTTCTGTTCACGGTGCTGCGTATTCAGGTGCCGCCTGCCTTTAACGGTGGGATTACCCTGGCCTGGGCGGATATGCTCGTCGCGTTCATTGGCGCAGTCATTATCCTCTTGCTCTTTGGAACATATAACCGCCATCGCCGATCCCTGCCCTGAACAGACCGCTCTACTCTCATTGAAATACCAATTCTACTTGATGAAATGATATGAGGCACAACGAATGAACAGTGATCGTATTTACTACAGCCACGATGCCGAAATGCACGCCATGCGTGACAGGACCCTGTTAGCGGTAGTTTTTCTGACGTTTGGCCTGGGAATCGGAGCCGCCTTAGCTTTACTGTTTGCGCCCTCCTCAGGCAAGACTGCGCGTCACGACCTTGCCAGGAGCGTCGAAGAGGGATTGCAGACTGGACGTGAAACTGTTGAGCCGACGGTGAAGCGGGTGGAACGTGGCTTTGATGATTTACAGAAGAACGTCGCAGAGCATCTGAAATAACCCTGCCAAGCGCAAGGTCAATCACATAGTGTCGCCAGTGCCTGAAGGTGGAATGCAATCAATGATACGCTCGTTAGTCATCACCCCAAAGCTTGAATCAGCAGCCGGTGCGAGCGCCGAAATCGCGTCCGCAGATGTGGGGGTCCTGCGTCGTAACCTTAGCCAGGAAAATCTGGAACAGCGCCTGGCTGAAGGTTGCACGATGTGGGTTGATGTCATTACACCAGAGGATGCCGAAATTCGCTGGCTTGAGCGTTGGCTGAACCTGTCCCCCACCGTCGTCGCCGATTTGTTGCGCGAAGATCGTCGCCCTACCCTGTTAGTGTACCCGGAGTATCTCTTCCTTTCGTTGTTCCACCCTTACGCACAAAGCAGCACCATTGTGGGTAAAGAAATTCACTGCCTGATCGGCGAACATTTCTACGTAACCGTGCGACAAGCAGATGCCATGGCGCTGGAAGAGGCTTACAACCGGGTCGCTCAGAACCCGGCTTCATGGAATCGAGGCGTGGCGTTTTTTCTTTATCTCACCGCACAGCACATCGTGGACACCTACTACCCCCTGCTCGACCGCATCAGCGACCAGTTAAACGAACTGGAAGAAAAACTGCTCAACGATAGTGATGACAAACTCGCGCAACGGTCTGTATATCGCATCAAACAACGTCTCATAGGACTACGTCAAATGATCGCCCCACAGCGCGAAGTGCTGTCCAATCTTATTGGAGAAGAGCGTGTCGCTGACGATGATAGTATTCGGGATTTATTCCGGCATCTGTATGAGCGCCTGCTGGGCATCTATGATGTGATTGATTTGCAGCGCGATCTCACCAGCAATGTACTGGAGATTATCGCTAATCAACAGTCCCGGAAGATGGGCGAAGCAGTCAATCGCCTTACCATTATTTCGATGGTATTTCTGCCCTTCACATTTTTTCTGGGCTTGTTCGATCTCGGGCTTCTTCAAACTCGACGACAGCGTGGCTCTTCCGATCAACGGGCTGGTCATTTCTATAGTGACAATCCTGCTGATGATCGTATCCATTGTGATTATGCGAGCATTCTTTCTGCGGCGCGGTTGGGTTTGACGACATGCTGCGCTCGATTGTTAGTCGGCTGAAATTGACAGATATAGGGAGTACCCCATGAAAAAGGAAGTGGGCATATGGATTGACCACAAGCAGGCTGTTATTGTGACTCGCGTGGGCCAAATCGAAGAAATCAGACACATTGAATCAGGTATCGAGAAACATGTTCGCTATTCAGGTGCCTCCCATGGATCACATGACGACACAAGCGAAATCAGACGAGACAGACAAGACAGACGCTTTGACGATTATCTAAGTCGATACTATAGCGATGTCATCGCATACCTTCGTGACGCAGACTCTGTTCTGATTTTTGGCCCTGGCGAAGCAAAGGGCGAGCTTCAACAACAACTGGAGGACCAAGCATTCGGTGAGCGTATCGTTGGACTTGAAACAACTGATAGCATGACGGATGCGCAGGTAGCGGCGAAGGTACGTATGCACTTTCAAGAATAGGGTACCTGATTACGATTGTGGCGGAACCAATCAACAACCGACAGCTAAGGAAACGAGAGACTCATATGAGCAGCAAACGACAAATCTCCATCGAGGAAGCACGTTCAGTCGGAACGCAGCTCGGGATCAAGTGGGCGAGGGTCAATCTGCAGCAGTTTCAGCGCGGGCTTGAGATCGAACTCGAACATGGCAAGCATGACCCGGAGACCGACGTAACTGGTGATGATCTTATGTTGACGGGAAAGATTGCCTGGGCGCATCTGAAAGAGATTCGCGATTACTACACCCGGTTGGATCGACTGGAAGCCGAGGCTGAGGCTCAAGCTATAGAGAACTGACGGGCTGCCTATGCAAGAACAGTTCAGGTGACAATGCAGAATGAGTGAGGAGATAAGACTGAAATGACAGGGAACGAACTGCGCAATCAAGAATTGAACCGGCATGAGGAAATAGTTGACCGGAACATTGAGCATCATCAGGATGTGAATCTGGACGAAAAGAAGCGGGGTATCGCGACCGCCAATCGGAATTCGGGCATCGCACGCATCGTCAACATTGTCTATTTTCTGTTTGGCGCATTGGAACTGCTGCTAGGCGTTCGCGTGATTTTTCAGTTGGTCGGCGTGAATGCCGCTAACGGATTCGCCAGTTTCATCTATGTGCTTTCAGCACCCTTCGTGGCCCTTTTCGCCAGTCTGCTGCAAAACCCGGCATTGAATGAGACGTCAGTACTGGAGATCACCACGATTATCGCCATGCTCGTGTGGGCCATTGTGGCATGGTTGGTCGGTCGGCTCATCTGGCTGGTGATGAGTCGTCCGCGTTAGAGCCGGTTACGAGTTCTAGTCATCTAGAAACATGAGATGGTGGACCATGCCAACAACGAAGGCCAACACATCTAGCGATTGGCTTCGAGCGAACCAGGAACAACGATCAGGTGCGAAAGAGGACTTTATACGACGTTAGGCTCCAGTCAGTCGGCAGCCTTCAAAGCGGCGGATTGACTGTATCTACCAAACAACGGCTAATTTACGGAGAGGAAATGACAATGGCTGCAAACTGGAACGAAATCGCTGGGAAATGGAAACAATTCGGCGGCGAAGCTAAGAAACAGTGGGGCAAGTTCACAGATGATGAACTCTTGGAGGTCAACGGTGATCGTGAAATCCTTTCAGGCAAAATCCAGGAGAAATATGGCATTGCCAAGGAACACGCTGACCGACAAATCGACAAGTGGGCCGATAAGCTGAAGGTTAGCTAGAGCCAGGCTCATGGCCTTCAGTGCATCCATGCAGGTCGACCGATTAAGACGGCCTGCATAATCAGGCAGCGGGAGACTCTATGCGGGATGACCTTATGAAAAGGGATGACGCAATCAACACCTTGTTTGAGTTATTCAAGGTTTGCAAGCACAACCAGCGCAGATATGAAGTAGCTGCCGCCGCGAGTACTGAAAGCCATTTAGCGGCTCTGCTAGAGCATTATGCTCTTGCGCCGAGAACAATTCGCGCTCCATCTTGCCGATGTTGCCCGGATTATGGGCGCCTACCCAGACACGAGCAGTGCTATGTCGCCAACCCAGGCGTCTATCCTGTTTGATCTTGAATCACCCTTGAAACCAGAAAATGAGTGGGCTGCGCTTGCAGCGTGTGAGCGGGGTGAAGCACAAGCACTGCTTTGTTACCTTGATGCTTTAAAGTTTGATCTGCCCAAGCACGTGCTGCGCATTTTGGAGCATCAATACGAGCAGACCAGGATCACTTACATATATATCTCCAATCTGAGAAGCACCGTCAGCGGCCCTGTCGATACGGGGAAAAAGCTTACAAGAAAGGACGACCGTGGAAATCATGGGGATACGCCGCAGCCAGCCCTTTCTAACGGCCAAAAGCCATGAAGTGGTCGAACTGTATAAAGAAGAGGCGAAATGACGAGGCAACCGGTCTGGATCGAAGAACCTATGATTGAACAGGTTTGCAATACATTAATCGCCGCGGTGCGCATAATTCCACACAGTTCCTACGCTGATGCCTAACGTCCTAGTAATTGCTGGATAGCTCATGCCCGTCTCGCGCAGTTGCCGCACTTTAGCTCGTAATCGAGCCTTGTCAGGGTCTTTCGGGCGAACAACAAGTTTATTCTCCCGCCGAACGCTGAAATGCAGTGAGAAATATCTAGGATGCAGCGCGAAGCCCCTTGGGGCTACAGGCTACCAAAGTAAAGCAAACACGGTTCAACTGGCCGTGTATTTTGTTTATTAGAGTTGTTGTGGAATTACGTACAAAGCGTGAGATCAACTCTAGAGTTCGAGTCCCGTCACGGTCAGACTTGCTTTCATCTTATGAATTTCACCGAAGAGCAAGTTTTCGTGATTGGCGCAGCACTTCAACCGCCAATGTGATACATCTCGACCTTTTCGGTTCGCCTACTTGTAGTGCGCGCTTCCGAGTAGCGATCAGTTCGTGCCTGCCACGTCTCGCTAATTCGCTGCGCGAGCAGTTCATCGGAAGCGCCCGCACGCAGCAGCGCACGAAGATCGACACCCCGCTGCGCAAAGAGGCAGTTGAAGATTTTCCCATCTGCCGAGAGTCTCAAGCGGTTGCAATTCGCGCAAAATGGACTAGAGACCGCAGTGATGAATCCGATTTCGCCGCTGCCATCAGCATAGCGATAGCGCCGTGCCACTTCGCCAGCATCACGAGGCGTAATCGGTTCGAGTGAGATGATCTCCGCGATGCGCCGGATGAGTTCGTCGGTCGATACGACATATCGGTAATTCCAACCGTTGAGCGTTCCAGCATCCATGTACTCAATGAAGCGGACGATGTGTCCGCGCCCACGGAAGTAGAGCGCGAGATCGATCAGGGTGTGATCGTTGACGCCGCGCTGAACGACGGCGTTGATTTTGATCGGTGAGAACCCGGCGCGTTCGGCGGCGTCAATGCCTTTGAGCACGTCGGCGACACCGGCTCGCCCGCCGTTCAAGCTTCGAAAAACTCCCTCGTCAAGGCTGTCGAGGCTGACATTCAAGCGCTTCAAACCGGCTGCCCACAAGGCGGCTGCCCTCTGCGGCAGGAGATAGCCGTTGGTGGTCATAGCGATGTCATGAATGCCGTCTAGCGCGGCAAGTCGATGCACCAGTTGATCGAGATGCGGACGCACCAGCGGCTCGCCGCCGGTCAGCCGGATTTTGTGGACGCCCAGGCGGCTGAAAATGGTAGCGAGGCGGACGATCTCGTCAAACGTGAGAAGTTCAGCACGCGGGAGAAACTGATAGCCCTGCGGAAAACGATCAGCGGGCATACAGTAGGCGCAGCGAAAGTTACAGCGGTCGGTGACAGAGATTCGGACATTCTCAAGCGGACGGTCAAAGTGGTCGAAAAGAGTCATTGGTATCTCTTTCCCGCACAGCTCGGCGAAAAACCGAGACCTGGTTCGACGTAGGCTTGCACTGGCGGCAAGGAATCCGCGTGGTCTGATCAGGAGTGCCCATATGCTGATACGACCGTTTCGGATAGGTAGCGATAGTACGCATCGCCAGCGCAAGCACGACAGAGCGGCTGACCATCAACGATGATTTCGCGCTGGTTGATGATCTCCTCGCCGCAAATAGCACAGTTGACGCGCATCCCGTGCTTGCTGATGAGCGCTGCGAGGTCGAGCGTCAAGTGAACGGGCCGCCAGCAGAATAAATTCTCGATGGGAAGCTCTTGATAGGCTTCGAGCATCGCCTGCCAAGGGCTGGCGACCTGTGGCAGCCAGTTGGCGGCAGCCGTGCGCGACTCCGGGTGCGGGGTAATCCGCACCGCGTTTTCGGTGGTGGTATCGACAAAGATCGCACCTGTCTTGCCGAAATCCATCAGGCGCATGGTTCGATGTCCCAGGGTGCAACCGGTCGCTACT
Source organism: uncultured Chloroflexia bacterium (assembly GCA_963772595.1). Taxonomy (GTDB): domain Bacteria; phylum Chloroflexota; class Anaerolineae; order Aggregatilineales; family Phototrophicaceae; genus CAVYXZ01. The sequence goes on from CAVYXZ010000014.1 coordinate 110,950, forward strand.
GCGACGCCATCGGCGAAGCAGCCATCGGTTTCGACGAATGTAAACAGTCGTTTGTCCACCTGAGGCAGATCAAGCGCCAGCAGATCGCCCGCCAGCATCCCCATCCGAACACCGAGCACCTGCCGGGGGCAAAGATGATGATGTAACGCCGCCGTTTGTTCGAGCAAATCCTTTAATTGAGTCATCGCGTACTTATCCTTCTGGATAGGGATGCGCTGCCGGTCGCAAGTTCATGCGAGCGCCGAAGGGATGCTTGACGCGGAAAGAGCAGACCGGGCACAGCCCGTCATCTGATTTCCCGGCAAAGCGCGCGTTACACTTACGGCAGCGGGTGAGCTTACCGCTGTGTAGAATCTGGACGTGCGCATCGGCAACTTCGGCAATGCTTGGCGCGCCATTGCGCTGAATCGCTTGCGGCTCGCAGTAGTGGAGACACAGCCCGCAGTTCACGCAGGCAGCAGCCGAAAACGCGATCTGAAATTCTTCCTCGCTCCACGCGAATTCCAGCGCTCCGGTCGGACAGATGCGCGCACAGGTCGTGCAGGCGTTGCAGTCATCGGAAACGGTCAGCGCGGTGAAATCGCCGCCTGGCACCGGTTGATCAAGGTCGGCAGGCGCGAGCTGCTGCAACGCACCGATCAGCCGCGTTCGCTCAGTTTTGCCTTCGAGCGAGGGTAGGAAGTCACGCGCACCCGGTCCCAGCGTGTGCAAGAAACCGCGCCGGGAAACTGGTGGATTCTTGACCGAATAGACCGGACGGCGTTTGGGGCGAGCAACAGGATCAGCGGCGGCGACCGTTTGCTCGCTGCCTACTGCATCGAGTAGATCGCTGGCTTGCCGAATCGCGGCTTCGATTTCCGGCTGAAGCTGCGCGAGTGGACACTGGGCGCAAGCGTCAAGGCGGACTCGAACCTGCTCAATCTTCTGCGCAGCAAGTCCCAGGTAAGCTGACGCGCCAAGCGCCGCCAGACAGCCGGTGGTCGTGATTACCGCGTCGGTCTTAGGATCGCCACGTGCCGGATCGGGGTGCTGCACACAGGCGATCTCGACGGTACCGTGATCGACCAACTGCGACGCGCAGTACAGCAGCCGACGAGTCTGATCGGGAACAGAAATGGCTCCGGTCGGGCAGACATGCAGGCACAAACCGCAGCGGATACACTCATCAGTATCAATATGAATACCGTCTTCCAGCCGGATGGCTCCGGTCGGACAAGCTCGCACACAGCGATCACAGTCTACGGACTTGTCGCGCGTCCGCACGCACTGTATCGCCGTCAATGTCACTGGCGGCTGGGTTTGCGCGAAGCGTTCGGCGGCAAGCGCCAGCTTAACGACGTTCATCAGGCGGTAACCAACTGCATGACCTCGTTCGTATACGCAAGACAGCCGAGTGCAAGATGCGCACAGCCCTGATAGTAGTCGGTTCTAGCGTTCTCGATCACAAGGTTCAAGCACTCTGGTGCCCACTGAAGCAGATGCTGCGTCAGGAAGCGGCGGATTTCAACGACTGCGGCATCCAGCATCTGCGGCTGATCCTGGTCAATGGCACCCAGGCCGAGATCGCACAGGTGGGCGATGAAACGAAATTCCAGGCCGAGATGATCCTCCGGCTCGTTGTGAAGATGGGGGATAGGCATCCCAAAACGCTGATATTCGTGACGTACCAGGAGGGTCTGTTCGTCGAACAGCAAATGATCCGGGCTGCGATAGACCGACTCCCAGGGCGCAGCCAGCAGATGCCCCGGGCCAATGAACAGGCGGCGGTAATCGTGCTGAAGCGCTTCGAGATCGTCAGCGGACCAGGATGCACAGAAACCGCGAAGTAATGCCAGCCCGGTTTCAGCTTCGGCCTGGCTGTTTTCGAGGGGAAAAGCATCGAACAGGTCGTCGGCAGCCAGTGTGTCGATCAATTCCTGATTCGGAAGCTCGTAAAACGCCTTGCTCAAGAAGTTGTAAGCAAGATGGTGTGCAATCAGCATCTGGATCTGGTCATCCATCGGAATACCCTCGTCATCAAATCAATGTTACGGGAGGACAGTGCATCCTCCCGTAGTCTTTAGTCTGAGTCTAGTACGATCTACCGGCGTACCACGGGTGTCTTTTGTCCCATATTTAGACGCCGATACGTACCATGCTGGCGTAGAACAGATAGCGGCTGATAACCTCCGAGATGAACACCAGCGCAAACGCCATATAGGCCAGATTGCCGACGATGCGCAGCTTGTTCTCGCTCAACGCCATTGCATAGACGAACACCGCCAGCAGGCCGGCCCCGACAAACAAGAGCACCAAGCGCGCGGCGAACACCAGCCATTGCTGCTGACCGATCAACCCGATGCTAGCAACGGCAGCCGCGCTTCCCTCGATGCCCAGCGCGCCCAGATAGAGCGGCACGATGAGGAACTGCACGCCGAGCAGCACAATGGCGATCAGAGAGACCCAGCGCAGCGTGGTTGCGAGCATACTGTACTGCACGTTCTGCGGATCCATGTTCTGACGACGCACATACCAGAAATTGACGACAAGGGCAGCGCCAATCGCCAGGCTGCCGAGCAAAGCAGCAGTGAGGAAGAAGGTCAACTGCGTTGTCACTGTATCCCATGCCGGGACGCTGAACAGCCGGTAGACCATCGACATCGAGAACACAAGCACGATGCCGATAGCGGCGACAATCAGCGCGACGGCATTGCGAATCTGTGCGGTCGAAATCTTACGCCACTGTAGGAAGGCGAAGATCGCACCGCCAATGCCGAACAGCAGTGAGAACAAGATTTCGCGGCTCAGCCACGACGAACCGAGGTTGCTGATTGCGCGCGGCGCGTTGGCCGGGTTGCCGAGGTGCAGGAAGGTGACGAGCAAGCCGATGACGACCAAGGGGCCAATTGCCAAGAGCGCCCGGTCGCTCATCTTGTCCGCTTCCTCGATCCCATTGCGGCGGGCGGCGAAGAAATGCACGCCCCCAAGAATAACGAAGGAGCCGACCGCCATCTGCATAACGATGGTGAAAACGATCAGTACCCATTCATGCGTATTCATCGTTAGATTTCCTCCTCCAGATTCAGTATACGACCGGTCCCCGCGCCGACCGTCTCCGCGCTGCGATGCGGGGTGACGACGAACGAAGGGCTGGTGTATTCACCGGATGGCAGCGGTTCGATGGCATCCAGTGGTCCGTACTTGGCTTGCAGGTCTTGCAGCTCGCCAAAGTCAAGCGCACGCATTGGGCAGGCATCGACACAGGCGGGATTCTCGCCCTGGGCGAGCAGGTCCTGACAGAAGTTGCACTTGGTCATTACGCCAGCCGACTCGTCGAACTGCGGCGCGTCGTAGGGGCAAGCCCATTCGCAATAGCGGCAGCCGATGCACTCATCAGGATTTACCGAGACGATGCCGTCTTCGTTTTTGCTCATGGCAGTCGTCGGGCAGACCTCGGTACAGGCCGGGTCCTGGCAGTGCATACAGGAGATAGAAATCGAGTATGCAAAGACGTCGTTGGGCACCAGCAGGTCTTTGTGAGTTGCATCGGGAACCCAACCGCCGCCGCCATAGTCGTAGATGCGACGCCACATGACGCCTACAGGTAGATCGTTTTTATCTTTGCAGGCGACCTGGCAAGCTTTGCAGCCTGTGCAGGCACTCGCATTGAAGTAGAAGCCCATTTGTTTTGTCATTTTGTCCTTCCTTACACGGAGACAATGCGCTGAGGCCAACGCGCATCCGGAGCGAGGTCGGGCCCGTTCCACTTTTCGACCTGAACGATTTGAGAGTTGAAGCCGCTGTGACCCTCGACGGTGGGGACGCCTGCTTCCAGATAGTTAGCGGAGCCTGCCTTATCGACATCCAGGCTTTCGTCGTACTCGACCCATGCGCCGTGTGGCATGAACGTGACACCGGGCATGATGCGCTCAGTCACGAGCGCGGGTCGGATGGAGCTGCCTTCCGAGCTGGTGACCTTCACGATGTCGCCCGACTGAATACCCCGCGCTTCGGCGTCGATGGGATTCATGACGAACGGGTGTGGGAAGGCTTCACGAAGCTGTGGAATGTTGTCAAACTCGGTATGGCTGCGCCGCCAGTAGTGCTTGTTGTACATTTGCAGTGGGTAGGGTCCTTTGACCTTGTTCTCCCAGTCGCTGAAGGTCGCCTCGTAGCCGCGCTCCGGCGGAATGTATACCGGGATCGGGCGGATCGTCGTCCAGCCGAGCGCGCTTATATCTTCAGCCAGCTTACGGCTGTGCAGCTCGACCAGACCGCTCTCAGTAGGCAGCGGGTTAGCTTCCGGGTCCTCGCGGAACGACTTGAGCGCTATGTAGCCGTAGTTGTCGTCTTCATGACGCGGCACCTGATAAGAGCCGGCAGTCTTGAACTCCATGATCGGAATGCGTCCGGTTTGCGGCGTACCTTCAACGCCCAGCGCATCGATGTCCTCCTGGGTGATGGTCACCAGGGGTTCGGTACTCACGCCATTTTCCGTGACCACCGTCGCACCTGCGACCTGATTAAAGATCTGCTGCGCGAGCGAGATTTCGGGCTTCGCTTCGTCGTAGACGCCCAGACGCAGGCCAATTTGCCAGTCGATCCAGTCGTCGTCTTTGGCTTCAAACAGCGGGTCGATGACCTGACTTGCCCAGAAAGCCGCCTCGCGGTTGGGGATAGCGGTATAACCGGCCCGCTCCCAGCGAGTCGTCACCGGCAGCACCAGGTCGGAGTAGCGCGCGCCGGTGGTCAGGAAGAAGTCCTGACAGAGAGCAAACTCGACTGAGCGCATTGCGCGGATGCCGGTCGCCTGTCCCACTTTGGTCTGCAAGAATGACCCTTTGGTGTGATAGATCATCTGGATGTTGATGTCGGTCTTGGGACCAACGCCCGCCGTATACTGACCGTTGAGCACAGCATCCCACAACTCGTTGTTGTTGATGCTGTCCTTCACCGGGTTACTCGGGCGCGCATTAACTGTGCCAGAGCTTCCGAACTTAATCAGATTGGGTCCGACATTGCCGGCGGTCGAGTGACGGGTACGGCCAATGCCGCCGCCGCTGACGCCAATCGAGCCGATCATCGCGCCAACCGCGACGAAAGCCTGCCCCATCGACTGCGCGCTGTTGATACGAGCTGACGCATCGCTTTCCATGAATGCGACCGGCTTGGTCTGTGCGATTTCGAGCGCGAACGAGCGAATCTTCTCCGGTGGTACACCGCTGATTTCGGATGCCCATTCGGGCGTCTTGGCGGGATAGTTCGGGTGTCCTTCTGGTGCGGGAGTGCCGTCAGCAGCCAGGCCCAGCACATAATCCCGATAGTTATCTTCGGGATTCGCGCCTTCAGGCAGACTGGACTGATCGAAGCCAATGGTGCAGCGGTTAATGAAATCCCAATCGATCAAGCGGGTTGGTCGCCGGGTCGTCCTCGGTGATCAGCACGTAGCCAATGGCGAGGAGCATGGGCGTGTCGGTCCCAGGGCGGATCGGAATCCACTCGTCGGCAAGCACCTGCGCCGAGTGATTAAAGTAGGGATCGATGAAGATGAATTTCGCCCCGGCTTTCTTCGCTTGCAGATAGTTATAGGCCGGGTTGCCGCCGCTGGAGTTGATCGGGTCGGTGCTCCACATGACGATCAGCTTCGACTTGCGCAGCTCGAAACGGTCGTTACCGGCGTTGGCGTAATCGCCGATCACGCGCGGCCCGGTGAACTTCCACGTACCGGATGAGGTCGAACCCCAGCTACTGGTGTAACCGTTGGCGAGTGCGAGTGCGTTAGTGCCCCAGAGCACCGAATTCCCGCCATACTGCTCGGTAATCCGCTTGTACTCGGAGGCGACGATGTCGAGGGCCTCGTCCCAGGAGATGCGCACCCATTCATCCTTGCCGCGCAGCGACTTGTCGCCGCCGCCCGGTTCCCAGTGTGCCCGCTTCATCGGGTACTTGAGCCGGTCGGGGCCGAAGATACGCTGACGCTGTGAGCGCCCACGTGCGCAGCCGCGTTGCTGTGGAAAATCGGGGCTGTCGGCGTGGGTGTCGTCGGTCTTTTGACGAGTGACCACGCCATCCACGACGTAGGCCTTGTTCAAGCAGCGCCCACCGCAGTTCCCCCAGCACGCCGAGGGAACCCAGGTGCCGGAGCTGACGTCTAGTTGTTCAGTCGCTTCGACAGCCTGGAGGGCTTCCATGCCCACGCCCAAGCCGCCTGCCACGACTGCCGCTCCTCCCAGCGCCGAACTCCATTTCAGGAAACTGCGCCGGCTGAGGATGGTTTCCGTTATCGTTTTCGAAAGTAAGTTATCGTTGCTCATGATAGTTCCTCATGTTTTTCCCCTGACTGATCATGTCCTGGAGCCACCGGTCTCTGACAGGTGACTGGGTTGATCTCGTTCGTCGGTTTCTGCTTCCTTTCACACAGAAAAAATGAGTTTTTCGCCCTTACCCTCTATGATAAAGCGGTGATCGTCCGGCTTCATCCCAATTCGGAGCGGTCTTATCTAATCCGAAAGGATTATTAATCTTGAGTGTACAAACGATGGTTCTGCCCGGTTAGAGATCGTTTGCGGGGTCGAACATCTGCGGCGTAGTCAGATCAACCTTCAATTCGCGGATGTAACGCTCGCCCTGCCGGTATTCGATCACGGCGGATGAGATGCCGATCTCGACGGGAAGCTCGTTCAGGGCGGGAATCTGGCTGAGGGGAAATTCGACGAACTGGTAGTCCCGATTGACCTCGTAGTCCTCGAAGCCCTGCGCGCGAAACGCGGCGATCACCGGCTGCATATCGGTGCCGAAGACCTTCGCCGTCTTCAGGAAATAGTCCCTCTGCGAAAAGCTGGTGGTTTTGGGCAGGGGCTGCTTGGCATTCTGCTGGTAAAGCTGCCCGGTATGTTTGTTTTCCAGCGAGCAGTAATGCACACCGATTTTCAGTCCCTGCTCAATAGAAAACGCGATCAGATCGAGACAGACTTCCTCGCTGCCCTGAATGGGGAGTCCGCCCGCGTACCAGTAGTCGTAGGTCACGCGGTGCGGCGGATTTCTCACGACAAAACCGCGACGGCTGAAAGCTTCGGCATTCCAGAGCGGGTAGCACAGTTCCAACAGGTTGATGCTGTGAATCTCCAGCGCATCCAGTCGGAACAGGATGTCCTTCATGATCTCCAGCGAGCCGGGCATCACGGGCATCTCGACCATCACCTGCGGGATGTACTGCTTTGCCAGCGCGATGTGATCGAAGACTTCGTAATGGCCCTTCTCCAGGTCGTGAAGGCGGATGCTATAGCGAATCTCGTCGAGTCCAGCCGCTTGCAAGCGCTGAAGCGTGGCTTCGTCGGCGTGATCGCCACAGGTGTACAAGCGGGTGTGCGCGTCGGGGTAGAGCCTCGCGGCGGTGTCAAAAAAGCGGTAAACCAGGTCCTTGTAGAGCAGAGGTTCGCCGCCGGTCAGCGCTAGCGTGTGCAGCTTCTGCCGTGCCGAGTACATCGCCTCCAGCTCGGCAGCGGGGTCGCGCGGGCGCTCGCGGAAGTGGTCATAATCTTCCTGATTCGGGTTGAAGCAGAAAAAACAGCTTCGGTGACAGCGCAAAGAGATGAAAAAGGTGACACTGCCCACGCCGATCTGGCAGGCTTCGCAGGCGGGCGATATGCGGTTAACGACAACGCTTTTGCCCTGGTTGCGGAAGGTTGCGCCCATTGCGCACAACTGCGCTCGTCTGGTCTTGATCTCGCCGTCGGAATTGGCGGGCGCAAAACCGATACCGGTCTGGGAGACCTGCTCCTGATAATTCTGCGCAATCTGCAAATAGCGCTCGCTGTAGGACGCCAGCACAGGGTTATGGATGTCTTTCAGAACATTCGAATCGATGCGGACGATCATTGACTCGCCTCTTTCTTCTCTCTGCTTACATTAAGCCCTGGCGTCCAGAACTGTAAATTTCGTTCGTACCGTTCTTCCGAGAAGAACGGCACCTGGTGCGAATACCGAGCCAAAGGATTCAGGGCCTTATTCAATCATTGGCTCCACATCTGCTCGTTGTCCAGCGGCGAAACCAATCCGCAGCTCATGGCATAGTTGGCGGCTTGAGTGCGATTATCAAGCTGAAGTTTGTCCAGAATGTTGCGAATGTGAGTCTTGACGGTGTGGATCGAGATGTTCAGGCAGTCGGCGATCTCCTGATTGCTGGCGCCGGTCGCCATCGAACGCAGCACAACCAATTCGCGTTCAGTCAGGGCTTCTTCGCCCCGGTCGGCTGAGGCCGAGTGCTTGGCAACGCTCTTGAGCAGTCCTGATGCCATCTCGCGCGTCATCGCTGCTTCGCCATGCACCACTCCGCCGATGAGATCGAACAGCTCCGCAGCATCGAGGTTTTTGAGCAGGTATCCGGCAGCGCCATACTGCACCGCCTGATACAAATGCTCGTCGTTCTCGGATGAGGTCAGCATCACGACTTTGGTCTCAGGAAAGTGCGCGCGGATCTCGCGGGTTGCTTGCAGCCCGTTGCCATCGGGCATGTAGATGTCCATCAGCACCACGTCAGGACGCAGGGATTCCACAAGATGGACGGCTTCGCGTCCAGTGGCGGCTTCGCCGACCACTTCGACCAGATCTTCGCGCGTCTCCATTAAGCCGATCAAGCCCTGACGAAAGAGCGTGTGGTCGTCGGCGATTAAGACCTTGATTGTCATGATGAGCCTCCTCAATCCGGCTGTATTAGACGCCAACTCGAATGTGGGCTGCGTAGAACAAGAACCGTCCCAGAATTTCACCGATCAGGATCAGCAGACAGGCGGCGTAAATCGGCCCGATGATCGCCATCAGCGGCTTATGTTTTCGGAGAATCAGCACCACGCTGAATTCGAGGAACATCACGCCGACCGCCATACTAAGGAAGCGCATACCGAGCAGAGGCCCGTAAACGCTAAACAGGAGAGACAGGCTCGTTTGCGCCAGTTCGCCGCCGTTCTGCATCTGCACAATGTCGCCAACGTTCAGCAAGACGATGACCGCCATCCCAAACCCAACCAATCCCGCAAGCCAGGCGAAGGAATGATTCAAGATGTCGTGACGAATATCACTGAGGGGCGACTCCTGCGTGTCAGATAGCGCCGTGTCCATGACCATGAACGTGTAAGCCGAAGTCGCGCCCAGCATGAGCGCCGTAGCATAGAACGACAGGATCGTGATTGGCGTGTTCCAGGAGGGCTGCGTGGGGATTAGATAGAGACTGGACATGCAGAAGATACCCGCACAACCTGACAGAATCGCAAACCAACCCACCGCGCTTTTCAGGGCGGTGTGCCCTCGCCGAAACCAGAGCAGATAGGCCAGCAAGCCGCACGACAGAAAGAGCAAGATGGTGAAGACGATCTCGCGGCTCAGCCACGATGAACGGAAGTTCAGCACCGCGAGAAATGAAAGATAGGGACGGCTGAGATGGAAGTGTGAGCCAATCGTGGCGAGGCCGATAGTCAAAAAGACCACCAGTATCGGCTTTCTGAAGATGCGATCAATGTCGTCGCTGGTCTGATCCTTCAGGCTGCGCGAGCGAATCACCCACAGGGTAAACAAAGCCCCAACAGCGAGCTGGATCAAAACGGTATATACAGGCAGCGCCCATTCACGAACGTTCATAGTTTCACGTGTGCAAAATTACACTGGTCTTCTTGATCTGTTCCTGCCGCAAGCACGGGATCGAACACTCAAGCCGCGTCCCCTGACCGGGCGTGGACACAACGAGCAGACTGCCGCCCACACTCTGAGACCGCTCCTGCATGGTCTGTAATCCAAAGTGGCGCGACTGTCCTTCGTGACTGAAGCCGACACCGTCATCGCAGATCAGCATCACGATGCGGGTGTCTTTCGCCCAGTCCTCTTTGTTGATTTCCACCCAAACATGCTGCGCATGAGCGTGCTTACGAACATTGGTCAGCGCTTCCCGCAAAATACAAACAAGCTGGACTTCCGCCAGCGACGCCAGACCAAATTCTCCATCTGTGCCATTGACGAAATGGGTTGCGATGTGGGTCTGGAACTCGAATTCTTCCAGATACTCCTGAATGCCGGAAATCACGCCTTTTTCGTGATTCAGCGTGGTGCGCAAGCTCAAGATATTCTCGCGGACATCGGCATGAGCGACCTGCACGGCACTGCGCATCTGTTCCAGCCGCTCTTGCAACTTGTCCAGCCTGCCCTGCTGCAAGAAGGCTTCGAGCGTCTGCACCTGAAGGTTCAGATAGCCCAACACCTGTGCCAGCCCATCGTGCATTTCGCGGGCGATACGGGCGCGTTCTTCGGTGACGGAGAGCATCTGCAACTGCGAGGTCATCAAGCCGTGCTTGATGGCAATGACCACCTGATCGGCCAGGCACTCCAGCCAGATGAGATCGGTTTCCGAGAACGCCCGATTTTCGCAGCGGGCAAGCCACAGCGCACCGATAGAGCGGGAATCCAGCTTCAGGCAGACGCTGGCGAGCGCCGCGGCGGGCTGTTCGGTATAGAAGCACGCGCCTGCCAGATTCTCTGGTTTCGCGTCAAGGGGCGAGTAATGTGGCAGCTGGGTTTCGATAACCTGTCGAATCAGCACATTTTCAATCTGAATCGGCTCACCGGCCAGCTCGGTATGGTCTTTTGTGGCGTAACACTTCAGGGTAAAGTGGGAGAAATCGTTCTCGACTAAGGCCAGCCCCATGAAATCTGAACTCAAGAGCTTTCGAGCGCGATCCACGATGTAGAGCAGGATGTTGTCCACGTCTTCGAGTTCGGCGATCTGACTGCCGATCTGCACCAGCGTATCCGACCAGTTCTCGGCGGTTTGCCGGGCAAGCGACTGGGTTTCGACAGCGGCTTGTAGGGCATGGTCGCGCTCGTCTTGCAGCGTTCTAAGATGGCGTCGCTGGATGGCTTCAAACACGTCCAGGCCGCGCACGACGAAAAAAGTAACGGCAAAAGCCGAAAGCATCCGCCAGAACTGGATGGGGAGTCCGGTCGCTTCCAACACATGCTGATAGTCCAGCCACGCGGTGAGTCCGTAGGGCTGGGCGATGTCCGCGCTCTCGCCAATAAAAGCGTTCTGGGTCACGCGGTCGTAGTTGTAGTAGGAAGCGGGACCGTAAGGCGCTGCGGGGACGACCAGGCCGACGACGAAAGCTTCAAACAGGAAGGCGGCTCCAGCACCGAGCATCAGGCTGGCAACGTCTTTGTAGCCAAGCTGGCGCTGCACGTGCCATTGACGCAGGAATCCCAGGCCCGCCAAAATACTGCCGGGCAAATAGAGCAGGTAGCGCGACCAGATTTCTATAGGGATGCCCAGCGGCGAGGGCGTCACAAAGGTGGACAGCGCGTAGGTGATGACGTAGGCGATTGGCACAATCAGGATGCCAGGCACAAAGATCATCCACGCGGGCAGAGGGATGAGCCGGGCAAACATGCCCCACCCGAAGATCAGCAGCAGCAGCCCAGAGGTCGGGTAAAGGAGCATCCGAAGGATTTCCAGAACACGGCTGCCTTCGCTGGCAAGGAACATCTCGACCCAGCCGGTCGCTCCACTGACGAAGCCGAACGCGGCGAGCCAGGGAAGCAGCTTTCGGAGGGGGAAATCCCCCCCGCGCCGGAGTTGGAGATAGGCTGCCAACCCCAGGCCGCCAAAGGAAAGCCCGTAGAAAAAATAGATAATCGTCACAGCAGGATGCCTACGTCTTCCCTCGATTCCCTCGACCGTATGGCAGCCACACTACACCACCCTCAATAATTCATGGAAACAACTCGTAAAACTAGTTTACCCCCCGCGCTGCATCGAGCACGCTCTGATATATGACATGCATTTAGAGACATTTCGTCACATCAGGCTGCATACTTGAACTGAACCCGAAAAAGTGGGAGAAAGGCGAAGAGACAGGCAAATTGAATCGAGTAACTGATGAGGCATGAAAAGACACTCTTGGATAAACGACCAAGCCATCCACTGCTGTCACGCCTGCAGGCACGATGATCGTGCAGCGGGTACTGCCTGTCAGGTGAGTCGCTGAGGGCGTAAAGACGCAGGCGGACGAGTTCAGTCATTCGCCTGTACCGCTGATCTGGGGCTAAATCTCCGGCGGCACCATTGGACAGTTTTTCGGAAATGTGCGAACAGATAGGGTCTACGTTTTCGATCTTCTCTGGAAGCGAGATTGCGCAATCGAATGCGCTTCAAGAATGAGCTGTTTGGTGAGGTCCATATTTTCACCAGTCGGGTTGAGAATGCAGACGAAATTTTGTTTTGCGTAGTGAGGATGCGGGAGGAAAACATCAAGAACAGAATAGTCCATGACCTCGGCATCGCGGTCAGGTATCAATGATTCAAACGTTTTTTTGCCAACACCGATATTGATCCGAAACACACCTTCCCGATTGAGCTTCGAAACATCGTCAAATTCATTATCTGAGTGCCCAATTGTTACAAATGGCAGACGATGGTCATCTCCAACAAAGAAAAATGTGTAGCCGAAGTTCTCCTCTTGCTGAACATTATCCAGCCCCATTACAAATTCTTCTAACTGGTCCATGGGTTTCCCTCATTGCGATAAGCGAAACAAATGTCACCCCATTGTGCGACATCCAATTTCCATCATAGAGGGTTGGTGAGCTTATGGAGGGTTCCGGGCGTGTCAGTAAACGAGCAGTTTAGAAATTACCGTGATTTGTTGAATCATTGCCAGAGCACGCTCTTCTTGCTGTTGGAGTGTGCTTAACCAGCGGTCCGCCAGCGTTTCAATATCCTCGTTTGCATCGGGCGTATCTAAGGCTTCTCGCAGACTTTTCCGTTCGCCTGCGTCAAATTTGCGTAATACTCGCAGAATTGCCATGGTGCTGTAGCCAGATTGGCGCAGCATACGAATGACACGCAGTCGTCCCATCTCGCGCGCGCTATACATCCGGTACCCAGTTTCGGGGTCACGCGGAACATCCAATAAGCCGTTCCGATCCCAATTCCGCAGTTGATCGGTCGTTACACGAAGGTGCTGAGCGGTTTTTCCGATGGTTAAATGACGTTTTGTCGTATCAATGATCTGACCTTGTGCCCAACGCTCTAAAAACTCAACGGCTGCCTCAGCATGGGTAAGCTCTATGCGAACATTGATCAGATGCTCGAATGCCAGTTCCATCGCCATGCCCAGGTCACCGTCGGCAGCGCATCGGGCCAGGTTCTGCACCAGCTGCTTGTCACCAGAATACGGCCACTGCAACGCCAGTTGTGCCAGGCGCATTTGTTCCAGATGAAGTGGCGTAAATTGACGATAGCCTGTGGCACTTCGTGGTACAACCGATAGATACCCCTGTGCCTCGTACAGCCGTACCGTATTGACATGCACCCCGATGGCGTGTGCAATATCGGACGTTTTTAAGTATTTCGGCATCCAACCACCCTCGATTTGTCACTGTATTACGGGTAACAATACCGCAAAGTCTCCATACGAAACACCAGGGTTATACACTGGAAGATGAAATGTTTGCTGAAGGAGAAAGGATAGGCAGCCGAATGATTCTACCCAAGAAACGAGATCCGAGGTTCGTGACGATTCGTCGCGGCGGCACGCTACTGGACACGCATCACCACCTGCTTGCGATATGGGCGGCTGATTGTGCGCAGCACGTGCTGCATTTCTTCGAACAAGTCCAACCCGGTGACGACCGTCCGCGCCGGGCGATTGAGCAGGTACACGCCTGGGTGCGAGGTGAAGTATCGATGACTCAGGCCCGGACCGCCGCCGGACACGCCATGGGGGCTGCCAGAGCGTTGAGCGGGGCCGCGAGGGAAGCAGCTTACGCCGCCGGACAGGCTGCGGCGGTGGCTCATGTGGCCGCTCACGAACTGGGCGCAGCGGCCTATGCGATCAGGGCCGCACGCGCAGCGGTTCCTGAAGATGAACGCATGGCGACTGGTCGCCTGGAGTGCCAGTGGCAGCGCGCACAGCTTCCCGGCGAAATCCGAGAACTCGTGCTCGACGACCAGAGGTTGCGCAATGAGCTATGCTGGTTTGTATTCGATTGCTGACTGAGGACACGTCAATGGATGATAAGCGTGCTTCCGCGCCGCACCGAAGCGCAAAGCCCGGCGAAATCATAACTTTCGGTACTTATCCGCAGATGACGGGCGGCACGGATAAAACACCGATCGGATGGCAGGTCCTGCATAACTCCGGTAATGAGCTGTTCATGTTGAGCGAGTACATTCTGGACTGCAAGCGGTATCACAGTGAGTATGCGGATGTTACCTGGCGTGACTGTGACTTGCGGCAGTGGCTGAACGACGAGTTCTTTAATTCCGCTTTCACTGACGCTGAAAAGGAAGTTGTCAAAACGACCCACAACACAGACAACGGCGAGGGCAGTCCTGACACAGATGACAGGGTGTTTTTGCTTGGCGCTGCCGAAGTGAATAGTCTGACCAACACACTCGGCAAGGATTTTCGTCGTGCGCGAGGCACAGAATTCGCCAAAATAAATAAAGTCGATGGCTGCCATTTGTATGTGATGGACAAAAATGTCGAAACTGATTACATCAGCGAGGGCGGCAAAAAGTACGGCTGCTCATGGTGGTGGCTAAGAAATCAAGGCAGGCTGAAAGACCAGGGTAACGACGCATCACGTGCGATGTTTATCGGCACACGCGCCAGCATCCGCCACTACGCTCGAGTCGAATCTCACGGGCTACGGCGTGCGCCCCGCTGTAAAGATCAACCTACCGACTGATTGACGAAGTTGAGAGTCCGAAGATCGAAGCTGTATACCCGGCATATCGCCGGGCTTATTCATGCTCTATCGCAGGCGCTTGAACGGTTGACGCTTTCTACAGCGGGACCACGGCGACCGCGTCGATTTCGATCAGGTAATCAGGATTTGCCAGTGCAGCGACCATCACCCCGGTAATGGCGGGCGGATTGGGCCGCCTTCCCCATACCTGCTGGAACACTTCAAGTCCGGGTTGAAGCGGCTGACCATGCACCACGTAGATATTCCACTTGATGACATGCTCCAACTGCTGCGCCGCCTGCTGCCAGTGCCACTTGCAGGTTGTGGAACACCTGCTCGGTCTGCGCCCGGATGTCGCCCTTGCCCACGATTACGCCAGAGGCATCAATCGCATTCTGTCCGCCGATATACACCATCCTGACGGGGCCAGTGACGGCGATAACATTGGTAAAAGCCGGATTCTGGTTCAGTGCTTCGGGGTTGAGATGCTGCACAATTCCGTGTTCAGGTGCATCGCTCATGATCTGTCCTTCTACTGTTTATCGGAACACCGCACTCATGGTACACTCGTTCGGGTGACACCTGTTGTCACTCAAGACACTGAGCAAAATCCGAGGAGTGAGCCATGCGGGCAGACCGGCTGCTGGCGATGATCATGCTGCTGCAAATCCGGGGGAAGATCACCGCGCAGGCCCTGGCGGATGAGCTGGGGGTGTCGCGGCGCACGATTCTGCGCGACGTCGAGGCGCTATCCATCGCGGGCGTTCCCCTCTATACCGAGGGCGGGCACGGCGGCGGTATCCAGCTCGATGAACATTACCGGCTGACTCTGACCGGCCTGAAAGAAGCGGAAGCGCGCTCCTTATTCCTTGCCAGCAATGCCCGCCTGCTGCAAGACATCGGCCTGGGGGAAGCGGCAGAAAGCACCCTGCTCAAGTTGTTCGCCGCGCTGCCCGCACCGCACCAGCCGTCGGTCGATCATATCCGCCAGCGCATCCTCATCGACCCGGTGTGGTGGTGGCACGATTTTCAGCCGCTCCCGTTCTGGTCCGAACTTCAGCAGGCGGTTTACGAAGACCGCTGCATCCGGGTCGTCTACGAGCATTATGACGGCGACCTGGTGGAACGCGAGCTGGAGCCGTACAGTCTGGTCGCCAAAGCCAGCCTGTGGTATCTCATCGCCCGGCGCGACGGCGCGCTGCGCACTTACCGCGTGTCGCGTTTCCAGCAGGTCACTGTCCTTGATACGCCTTTTGTGCGTGCGGCAGACTTTGACCTGCCCACCTACTGGCAGAGTCACACTCAGGAATTTCTGGCAGCGCTTTCCGAGTATGCCTTTACTCTGCGCCTCGACAGCCGCCGCATGGCCTCCTCTAAATGGTACACGCCGGGCCGGACCGAAATCCTCGAACCGCCTGGGGAGGATGGCTGGCTGACTGTACGCTTCTGGGTCGAATCGCGGGATGTGGCGCGGCTGGTCGTCCTCAGCCTGGAGGATCAGGCGGTGGTGATCGAACCTGTCGAACTGCGCGATGATGTGCAGCAAGCCGCCCACGCGATTCTCGCTCATTATTCTTAATGTGAGTTCAGGATGCGCCTTTCTCCCCGAAAGGCGCTAAGCGCTCCATATCTTGTCCTCCTACGGCCCGCTTTCTGAGCCTCCTGCTCATCTTTCTCCTCTGGACCGCCCCACCACCGCTCAGGAGACCTTCGCCGAGGCATCGGTCGTGATGAGCATGGCCTTCAGCCCGGACGGCCATTGGCTGGCCTCTAGGGGCAATCAGATTCGCCTGCGGGATATGACCTTCAAGGCGCGGCAGGTGCTGTAAGCTGAGCTTGACACACAGCTTGATCCCCGTGGCCTTCAATGCGGATGCCGGTCTGCTGGCGGCCAGCAATTACGGCCAGACGGAACTCTGGGACTTTGTCAGCAGCGTGGCCGATATGCAAGCCGCCAAAGCCAATGGCGAGATCGGCCTGCAAATCTGCCTGTATGGGCCGCAGAGTATCAAAGAGGGTCTCGACCTGCTGTATGTGCAGCTTGCCGACCAGCTTCGCCAGCAGATCAGGGAGATGAGCCAGCGCATCAAGGAAGCGGCCAACGCCCAGTTGACGGTTCAGCACCCGCCGAATCCTGACGTGAGCGGGATCGACATTGTCACCTTCTATGGTCCGGCACCGCACCCCGACGCCGCCTACCCCAACGTCCACGTCTTCGCTGATGGACAGGTGGATCGCTCGCCAAGTGGAACCGGGACCTCAGCCATGCTAGCCTATTTCCTGGCGAAGGGCGAGATCGACGAAGGCACGGTCAACGTCGCGCAAGGGCTGGCTGGCGGTCTCTTCGAGGGGCGCATCGTGACCACCTGGGAGCAGGACGGCCAGTGTTATATCACGCCGGACATCGCCGGGCGCGCCTTCCTCACCAGAGTCCACTCTTTTTACCTCGATTCAGCCGACCCCATGCTGCAAGGCCTTGCCGATTGACCACTTTCTTCAGCGACTTCGACAAATGCCGCAGATTGCGCACGCCTTGCCCGGTCAGCATTAAGTCAGGCTCCCGATGCTGCCTGAACTGCGAAATCGGGCTAGAATGCTAGAGTTCGCCTGTGTGTATGATCTGAGGTCCACTATTTCCGGGAAAGCCGCAGTCCAGAACCATATTCGCTCGATCATCTACTTCGAGGGCATTACCGACGCCGAACTCGCCTATGTCGCTGAGCACAGTCTGCTACGGCAGTTCACGGCGGGCGAGATGATCTTCCTGGAAGGAGAAGCTGCCGAGGGATTGTGGATCGTGGAAACAGGTCAGGTGAAAATCTTCAAGCTCAGTGCGGAAGGCGGGGAACACATCCTGCATTTGCGCGGCCCTGGCAAGTCCTTCAACGATATTGCAGCGCTCGACGGCGGCAGTAACCCGGCCAACGCGACCGTTCTCAGCCCCGTAGCGCAGGTCTGGTTGATCCCCTCCGAGGTACTCATCTACGTATTGACCCAGAATACCCAGGTCGCTTTGAACGTCATCCGGCTGCTGGCGGTCCGGGTGCGCTCACTGGTGGATCAGATTGAAGACCTGGCGCTGTACTCCGTGACGGTGCGGCTGGCACGTTTCTTGCTCAAACAGTCCGAAGATCCCACGCTGAGTGGTCCCGGCATCACCCGCACCGCAATCGCCGCGCACATCAACACTACCCCACAAACCATCAGCAACGTGCTGCGTTCGCTCGAAGAAGCAGGCGCAGTAGAATTTGATCGCCATCGCATCGTCATCGTGGACGAACCGCTCTTGCGTTCCATCGCCATGCTGTAGCCAGTCTTCACTGATCCCCACAACTTAAGCCAGCTTAAATACAAACGCGCCGGGCTGTCTTATCCTCAGGCCAATGAACGGTACAAATCCTGGAGACCGCAGCATGACTCCGAACGACAGCCAATGGCTGCCTCGCATTGCCTCAACGCTGTGTACCGGCTGTGGCGATTGTATCGCCCGCTGCCCTACCGGCGCGCTGGGCTGGCAGGCGGGTAAAGCCGCACTGGTTCAGCCTCAACTTTGTGCCTACTGCGCCACCTGCGAAGACATCTGTCCTGTCGGCGCTATCGAACTGCCTTACTTAATCGTGAGAGGCCAGCAGAAAGAAGGAAAAAGTAATGACTGATAGACCGCTAAACTCCAATCTTGTGGCAGCCGTTTTGGTCGGCTTTGCCATCCTGTTTCTGGCGATTTTCCCCGTGCGCATTCAGGTGGTTCCCAACGGCGTCGAAGCGCAGGAAACTCCGGCAAATTCGAACTCGGTCCTGGTGGCACAGACAGAGTCTCAGGTCGTCGAATACACGTTGAGAACGGTAGTCGGCCAAACTCCCCCGATGGCCTTTATCGGCGTGGGCGGCGACATTGACGGCCAGATCAACCCGCAGCTTACCGCCAATGTCGGCGATACGGTGCGCATTACACTGGTCAACGGGGACCCGATACTGCACAACCTGACGATTGACGAGTTCAACGTATCCACCGGAGATTTACAGCTTCAGGATCAAAGCGCGACGGTTGAGTTCAGCCCGGATCGCCCCGGCGATTTCGTCTACTACTGCTCGCAGCCCGGCCATCGTGAAATCGGCATGTGGGGAACGCTGACCGTCACAGGCGAGGCGCTGGCTGGAGCCGAGGACACAGCGCCCGCTGCCGAAGTGGCCGCTGTGCCTACTGTGGCTCCGGCCATAGCCGACGCGGTATCCATTGTCCGTAACCCGACTGACCTGCCCGCTCCGGTAGGAGATCGCGGTCCGACCGACGTACGCGTCGATCTGCACGCAGTCGAGGTCAACGGTTTCCTGGCGGATGGCAGCACCTATCGCTACTTTACCTTCGATGGCATGGTGCCCAGCCCGATGATCCGCGTCCGTGTGGGCGACACCGTCGAACTGCACATTCACAACGACACGACCAGCCAGATGCAGCACTCGATTGACCTCCATGCGGTCAATGGCCCCGGCGGCGGCGCGGTCTATACCCAGACCAACCCCGGCGAGGAAACCGCTTTCACCTTCAAGACACTGGCTCCAGGCGTATTCGTCTATCACTGTGCGACCCCAAGTGTCGCCGAGCACATCGCCAACGGCATGTTCGGGCTGATTGTGGTCGAACCACCCGGCGGCCTGCCTCCAGTGGACCGCGAATTCTACGTCATGCAGAACGAGGTCTACACCGCCGAACCCTACGGTACCAAGGGCAATCTGAGCTTCGACTATCAGGCGATGCTCAATGAGCAGCCGCAGTATTTCGTCTTCAACGGTGCGGCCAACGCGCTCACGACCGATGAATACGCCTTACATGCGAAGGTCGGCGAGACAGTGCGCATCTACTTCGGCGTCGGCGGCCCGAACTTCACCTCGGCCTTCCACGTCATCGGCGAGATGTTCGACCGGGTCTACAACTATGGTTCGCTGACCACCCCGCCCATGACTACGGTCCAGACGGTGCTGGTGCCACCGGGTGGTGCTACGATGGTCGAGTTCAAGCTCGACGTGCCGGGGCGCTACATCCTGGTCGATCATGCGCTATCGCGGCTCGAACGCGGGCTGGCAGGTTATCTTTACGCCGAGGGCGATGAGCAGCCGGACATCTTCCGCCAGGGTGGCAGCAATTAAGCTCTGTCGTCCAGTACCGGTGGAGTCTCATCCCTCCACCGGTATCGCTCTTTGTCGTAAGCATTTGTTCAATAAGGATCTGTCGTGCCCACCCTATCACGCTGGTATATCAAGATCGGGATGCTGTACTTCGCCGCCGGGCTGATGATAGCCTCGCTGCTGCTGGCCCAGCCGGTCATGGGCTGGTCATCGAGCTTGCAGGTGCTGCGCCCCGTCTACCTGCACTTTTTGTTCATTGGCTGGGTGACGCAGCTTATCATGGGCGTGGGCTACTGGATGTTCCCCAAACAGTCCAAAGACAAGCCGCGCGGCAGTGAGCGCCTGGGTTGGATCGTCCTGATTTTGCTCAATGTCGGGCTGCTGCTGCGCGCCATTGGCGAGCCAGCGGTCGTGCTGGCCCCACAGGCCGGCCTGGGCTGGACCCTCGCGGCAGCGTCACTGTGTCTGCTGCTGGCGGGCTGGGGCTTCATCGCCAACACCTGGGGCCGGATCAAGGAGCGCTGAGGATGCCGAAGCTGAGTGTCTGGCTGGTACGCGCCTCGCTGATCCACATGGGGATCGGATTCCTGTTTGGGGCACTCATGCTGCTCCAAAAGGGTATCCCATTCAATGCGCAACTATGGCAACTACTGAACCCCCACGTCGAACTGATGATCTTCGGCTGGACGATGCAGTTCGTAATGGGCATCGCCTTCTGGATTCTGCCGCGCTTCAGCGGCGAGCAGCGCTATGGCAATGAGAAGCTCGGCTGGTGCAGTTTGGGCTTGCTCAATACGGGTATCGTGCTGACGGCGACCGGCGCATGGTTCGCGCTGGATTTGCTGTCACTCATCGGGCGGCTGTTGACGCTCAGCGCTGTGCTGCTGTTCAGCGTGTTAATTTATCCGCGTATCAAACCGCTGGGCGGTTACGTGGCCTCACACAATCAATCAATATCAGGAGAAATCTCATGGTCGAGCTTGATGTACGCACAATTCAACCCCGTGATCGTCACCCGATGATCTTCGATACCTTCGATAAGCTCCAGCCGGGCGAGTCTTTGAACTCATTAACGATCACGCACCAACTCCCTTATACTATCAGTTCTTTCATGAGCGCCCCGACCAGTACACCTGGGAGTATCTGGAAGAGGGACCGGAGACATGGCGTGTGCGGATCACCCGCACCTGAACGGAGGCTTCAATATGGAAGACAACAGCTATACCCTGGTGGCGGACCTGGCGAGTCTTGTCGAGACCATCCAGGCGGAGAGCATTGTCAGCCGGACCTTTTACAAAGGAGACGATCTCAAAGCCATCCTCTTTGCCTTCGATGCCGGGCAGGAGCTTTCTGAGCATACGGCAAGTCAGGCGGCCATCATCCAGATTGTGCAGGGCGAGGCGGCCATCACGCTGGGCGAAGACCGGCATGAACTTTCAGCAGGCTGCTGGCTGCACATGCCGCCGCGCCTGAAGCACAGCGTCTACGCCAAAACACCGCTGATTATGCTGCTGATGCTGGTCGGCCCATGAGCGCACTCCGGCTGCTCTGCTGTATGATGGGAGCAGTTTCGACATATTTTGAGGGAAGCCGCAATGCAGCAGATTATCACACTTGGTGGTGGTGGCTTTTCAATGGAACCCGATAACCTGGCGCTCGACAGATACATCCTTGAGCAATCGGAAGCCACCTCGCCCAGGATATGTTTTCTACCTCAAGCTGGCGGGGAAAGCCTGGACTATATCGTTCGCTTTTACCGGGCTTTCACCGCATTGTCCGCTCAGCCAGGTTTTCTTTCATTGTTTCAACCCCATACGGCAGACATAGAAGACTTCTTGATGTCGCAAGATGTCATCTATGTAGGCGGCGGCAATACAAAGTCGCTCCTGGCATTGTGGCGCGAGTGGAACTTAGACAGCATTCTGCTTAAGGCAGCGAATAGTGGTGTGATATTAGCCGGTGTCAGCGCGGGCGCAATCTGCTGGTTTGAACAGGGCACAACCAATTCAATCCCTGGTCAGTTGAGTGTATTAGATTGTCTGGGTTATCTCAAAGGCAGCTGCACGCCACATTATGATGGCGAACTCCAACGGCGTCCGACATTACATCGATTGCTTGCTTCAGATGATATTTTGCCCGGATATGCCTTTGACGATGGCGCTGCAGGGCATTTTGTCGATGGGCAGCTCAATGCAGTGGTAAGCTCCAGGCCGACAGCACAAGGGTATCGTGTCGAAAAAAGCGTAGACGGTGAGATCCAGGAGATCGCGTTAGGGACCCGTTATTTGGCTTCGGATGCGCCCTAACAGCCAATCGGACCTGCTGCCGAGTCACCTGTAATCAGTCCAGGCATCTGCCCGTCCGTGTCTCATGTGCCTTACAATTTGCAGCAGCCATCTTGTCGAGTTACATTGGGAAAATATCTCATGCTAAATGAGACGGCAAAATACTCTACTGTCGAAATATGCAGTAACATTGTTTTATGCGTATCGCCTTTTTAACAAACGAGCTGGTCACCCATAATCCTCAGAACATGTGGAAGGGAATCCTTCACGCTGCCAACGAGCATGACGTAAATACAGTGTGCCTTGTAGGCGGCCAGCTTCACGATCCCCACAAGCGGCTTGCTCAGGCCAACACGATCTATGATCTGGTCACTGAGCGCCTGGTAGACGGTGTGATTATTCGCGGGCACTTATGTACCGAAGTAGATTATGAACAGGAAATGATGTTCTACCGGCGCTTTCATCCGCTGCCCCGCGTGGTGATCGGCAGACAGGTAGAAGGCATCCCGCACCTGATTATGGATGGCTATAACGGTATGCGCGATGCAGTCACCCACTTGATTGAAGCGCACGGCTGCCACCGGATCGCCTTTTGTCGCGGGCCAGAGCTTTATGATGCGCAGGAGCGTTACCGAGCTTACCTCGATGTACTGCGAGACTACGACATCCCCTTCTGCCCGGACCTGGTCACACCGTCACCTGAAACCTGGGATTCTCACCAGACCATCAGCGCCAATATCGACACCCTCTTGAGCCAGCAGCTCGGCAATTTCGACGCGGTTGTGACAGCCAGCGACAATCTGGCCCAGATGTTCATGTCACAGTTAAGCGCGCGCGGCATTCGCGTCCCGGAGGATGTCGCAGTGGTTGGCTTCGACAATACTGGCCGCGTGACCAGCCCGCGCCTGACATCGGTGGACGCCGGGTTTTACGAGCAAGGTAAGCGCGGAACCGAAATGTTGTTTGCTCTGCTGGATGGGCAGCCACTGCCAGAGCGTTTCTTGATGCCCACCCGCCTGCACATTCGTCAATCCTGCGGCTGTTTTGACCTGGAAGTGGTCAGGGCGGCGGCTCACAAGACCCCCATCCTCGAACCCGCCTACGCTGCGGTCTCGTCGCCGCGCACCCAGCTTGAAAATCTGGTACATGAAGCCCACGAAGACTGGTACACTGACCTGCTTCAGGCATTGATCGACCAGTTGGAGGGGGCAAAGCCGGATCATTTCCTACGGGTGCTGGAGGGTATGCTGCGCAGCGCGGTTAACGGCGATCAACTGGACGCCTGGCACAATCGTATATCGTCGCTGCGCGAACAAAGCCTCGCTTATCTGGGCGGTACGCAGGATGCGATTACGGTCGAAGATTTGTTTCAGCAGGCGCGTGTGCTGGTCAGTCAGGCGATGCTGTGGGAACAGGCAAAACGGCGCAAGGAGGCCCAGCAGCGCAGCAATCTCCTGTATGAGATCAGCCAGGCGCTGGTTGCGACCTTCGATACTAAGGAACTCATGGAGGTTCTGGCGCGCGAACTGCCGCGTCTGGATATTCCTGGCGCGTATATCAGCCTGTACGAAAATCCCGCCCATTCGATTGATCGGCTGCAATTGCAGATGGCCTACAACGCAGACGGGCACCTGGATGACGGCCCCATACAGCAGTCCTTCCCCGCCTGGCAACTTGTGCCGGAGGAGCGGCTGTTGGCTGCCGGTCCTTACCATCTGGTTGCTGAGCCGCTGTATTTTCATGACGAATCCATTGGCCTGGCGGTTTTCGAGGTCGGCCCGCGTGACGGCGGCGTGTACGATACACTGCGCGGCCAGATCAGCAGCGCGCTCAAAGGCGCACAATTGTTTATCCAGAATACGCAGCTCTACCAGGATGCCAAAGATGCTCAGAAGACCGCCGAAGAGGCCAACCGTCTGAAAAGCCGCTTTCTTGCCTCTGTCAGCCATGAACTGCGTACCCCTCTGAACATGTTGATCGGCCTGAGCGAAATGCTCCTGGAGGAGCACAGCGAGAGACACCCACCGCTGCCGGCCCAATACCGTCATGATCTGGAACGCATCAATACCAGCGCGCATCACCTGGATGATCTGCTGCGCGACGTGCTGGATCTGGCGCACAGTCAGGTAGGCCGCCTGAAGCTGGTGCGTGAACCCCTGGATTTGCGTACTGTACTGGAAACGGTCAGCGCCCTTGTCGAGCCAATTGTTCAACAAAAAGGCCTGGACTGGCGCGTTGACATACCGGACACCTTAATTCCGGTCTGGGGAGATGCCGCGCGGATCAAGCAGGTGCTGCTCAATCTGATCCATAACGCCACCAAGTTCACGGCGGCGGGAGAGATAGCACTGATGGTTACGCTCAGCAATAGCGAGGTAACGATAATCATCCGCGATACCGGGCTTGAAATCCCGATTGAAGAGCAGGAACTCATTTTCGACGAATTTCATACCAGCCAGCGGGCAGCGGCACGCGGCTATGGCGGGATGGGCCTGGGGCTGGCGATCTGCCGCAAACTGGTGGAGATGCACAACGGACGGATCGGCGTCACATCCCCCGGCGGCGAGGGCAGCGGGTCCAGCTTCTATTTCACGCTGCCGATTATGAGCCACTATCCTGATCGCAAGCTGCTCAATGAGGCCGTCCGCAAACAAACGGTCTTGCTGCTCAGCGCAAAGGATCACGATCAACAGCAGCTTGAAGAGTACCTGATGCGCGAGGGCTTTCAGATCGAATCCATGAAGGTTAACCCACAGGTGCCCGGTATCTTGCCCATACGGCCTGAAATTGCCCCTGCCCTTGTGATCCTGGACATTGATATGACCTCGACCCAGAGCCAGGACTTGATCCGCCTGGTGAAGGGACACCCCAACATGGAGAGTGTGCCGATTCTGTTTTACTCTCTGCTTCAAGAGCAAAGCAGCGGCTCCATGTTCATGCTCGACCACATTGCCAAGCCCATGGATACCGGGACTCTGTCGCGGGCGCTGGCGCGTTATGGCCTCGAAGAACAGCAGCAAACCACTATCTTGATCGTGGATGATGACGGCGACACACTGGATATGAACGTGCGCACGATTCAGGCGCAGATGCCAGGCTGTCGTGTGCTGGAGGCGACTGGGGGCCGCCGGGCACTCGAATTAATGCGTCAATACCAACCGGATCTGGTGCTGCTTGATCTCATGATGCCGGATATGGATGGCTTCGACGTACTGATGGCAATGCAGATGGACGAGTCAATCCGCCATATCCCCACCATCGTTCTGACCGCCATGTCGCTGACCGAGGAGGATATGGCCCGCATGAGCCAGGGCGCGGCGGCTGTCCTGAGTAAAGGCCTGTTCAGCGCCGAAGAAACCCTGGCGCATATTGAGAAAATCCTGACCCGTGATCGCCAACTGGGCAGCGAGGCTCAGCGCACCGTCCGCAAGGTCATGGCCTACATCCATCAGCACTATCATGAGGCGCTTTCACGCAGCGATCTGGCCTCCTATGCCGGGGTCAGTGAACGCCACCTCGACCGCTGTTTCCAGCAAAACATGGGCATCACCCCGGTCAACTACCTCAATCGCTACCGTGTCAGGCAGGCCAAGGCCTTATTGTCTCAGACAGA
This sequence comes from uncultured Chloroflexia bacterium, assembly GCA_963772595.1. Classification (GTDB taxonomy): domain Bacteria; phylum Chloroflexota; class Anaerolineae; order Aggregatilineales; family Phototrophicaceae; genus CAVYXZ01. Next base: position 136,684 of record CAVYXZ010000014.1, read on the forward strand.
CGACACCCTGACCGAAATCGCGCTGAATGTTGGCTTCTCCAGCAGCAGCCAGTTCAGCCGTGTCTTCAAGCGCGAGATGGGGACCAGCCCCAGCACCTATCGCAAAGGCGGCTGAAAGCTCACCCTGTCCAGATTTGAGCAGGATATGTCCTAAAACTGCGAGACACGCCGCCCGGATACCTCTAGTCTAAATAACAACCATTGTATATCGCTCGAACTCAACCTGAAGCATGGGGGACTAGAACAAAATACAGGCGGTTCGTGGTCGATAGATTTTCTGTTTAGTTACGACAAGTTTTTGGGAGAATAGAACGATGCGTAAACTTCCTCATATCTCTCGCCGAGATTTTCTTCGTCTGACAGCAATCGCTTCCGCCGGGACGCTCGCGGCCCAGCTTCCACTCCATATCGCTGCCCAATCCACCTACGCAGAGGCCCCCACCCTGACGGAAATGGTCAACAGTGGCAGTCTGCCTGCCGTTGCAGATCGTCTCCCGGCCAACCCGGTGGTCGTCGAACCCTGGGAAGCGGTCGGCCAATACGGTGGGACCTGGAACATGGTCGTGCGTGACCTCCCCTACAACCACGTCTATGAACTGCTGCAATACGAGCCGCTGCTGCGCTACTCAATGGGTGGCTCAGAAATACTGCCGAATGTGGCCGACACCTGGGAGGTCAACGACAATTCGACCAGTTTTACCTTCCATATCCGCGAAGGCATCAAGTGGTCAGATGGTGAGCCGATGACCGCCGACGATGTGGTGTTCTGGTTTGAGGATATTGTCAGCAATACCGATCTGTATCCGGCCTTCCCCAACTGGATGACCGCCGGTGGTGAGCATCCTGCGTTGGAAAAAGTCGATGATTACACGTTTACCTTCACCTTTACGCAAACAGCGCCGTTTTTCCTGACTCAGATGGCCTACCCCAATCATGAGATCTTCAAGCCGCGCCATTATCTTGAGCAGTTCCATGCCGATTACGCGGACGAAGCAGCGCTGGCGCAGAAAGTAGACGAATCCGGCCTGGAAGACTGGACACAATTGTTCCTCAATGAAGAAAGCTTCAATACCGGCGTTGGGATGCCCGTGCTGTTTGCCTGGAACATGACCAGCTATGGTGAAGAAGGCAATGTCTACGAACGGAACGCTTTCTACTGGAAGGTGGATACCGAAGGCAACCAACTGCCCTACATTGACACGGTCTACAGCGAGGTCGTGCGCGACCTATCGGTAGCTCAATTGAAAGTCTTCTCCGGTGAAGCCGACCTGCAAACCTTCTCGGTGGGACAGTTCCCGCGCGATACCCTGGCCCTCAAACAAGGCGAAGCGCAGGGCAATTACAAAGTCATTGATGCGCCGATCAGCGAGCCGAACGTCTTTATTCTGGGCCTCAATCTCAACCATAAAGACCCGGTGCTACGGGACATTTTCCTGGATCAGCGCTTCCGTGCCGCCATGTCGCAGGCCATTGACCGCGATGAAATCCGTCAGTTGGTCTATCTTGGGCTGCCGAAGGAGCTGCGTCAGGTGGCGCCGCTGCCGGAATCGCCCTTCTATCACGAAGGAGCGGCTAAGAACTTCACGGAATACAATGTCGATGAAGCGAACCGCCTGCTGGATGACATGGGCCTGACCGACCGTGATGGCAACGGGATGCGCCTGCGGTCTGATGGCGAGACAATCAACATCGCTATTGAAGTGCGCGCGCGCCGTGACGACTTCGTAGATGCACTCGAACTCATTGCGGGTTGGTGGCAGGCAGTCGGCATCAACGCCTCAGTGAAGCCTGAGGACGACACCCTGTATGCGACCCGGCTTTCGGGGGCGGAATTCGACGCAAGCTGCGATTTCGCCGGGGCCGGGTTCATGCCTGTACTCAATCCATCCGATTACATCCCGACAACGACCAACTGCTCCTGGGCACCGACCTGGGGGACCTGGTACGCGACTGGCGGAGCATCGGGCGAGGAACCCCCGGAAGTAGTCAAGCAGCAGCTCGCCCTGTACGATGAACTGCTGGTCACTCCAGCACGGGAAGATCAGGTTGCCCTATGGAACCAGATCATGGATGTCCAGGCCGAAAACCTGTATCACATGGGCATCTGTGATCGCGCCTCGGTTCCAGTCCCGGTGAGCAACAAGATGCACAACGTGCCGTTTACCGGTTGGAACATCGCCTGGGAAGCCGGCAATATCGGGACGACCAATCCCTGCCAGTACTACAAGACCGAAGCTTAATTCGAATCTACGATGAAGTCTTGCCGCCACGAGGGGCCTTACAGGTCCTTCGTGGTGTCGCATTCTACATATTGAGAAAACAAGTGCTAACATGACAGAAATTCTGCTCGAAGACGATTTTGGCGCGCTTGAGGTGGGTCAGTTTTCCACCAATGTGGGAGCACATACCGAATATCACTACCTGGAGGAAGCCGCGCCGAAAGGCAACTGGATGATTTCGGCTTTCAGATCCGGTGTTGAAGCGGGTCAGGCCTGGCAGGTGAAGCAGCATAATGGCTCCCATGCCATGGCACAGACCTATGAAAATCCGCTCAACTTCACTCACCCGATGCTGGCAACTGGCGACGACCTGTGGCGCAATTACAGCGCGACCCTGCGCTTTACGCCTGAAGCCAAACATGGAGTCGTCGGCCTGGCCTTCCGCTATCAGAACAGCCGCTGCTACTACTTCTTTGGCCTCACCGAGACCGGCCTGACTCTCAAAATGCTGCGGCACGAAACAGGCTTTCACCAGCCCTACGAAGAGATCCTGGCGGAGCAGCCCTGCGACTGGGCACCAGGACAGCCTTATGTACTGCGCGTGACGGCATCAGGCAGTCACCTATCAGGTGAGATCGAGGGGCTGGGCACGCTCGAAGCCGACGATCAGCGCTATCCGCAGGGCAAACTGGCGCTGCTGGCGGATGCGCCGACACTCTTCCACGATATTCGTGTCAGCGCGGATGCTGAAGAGATCGCGCATGTGAACCTGATGAAATCGAAGCAGGAGCGCGAACTGGAAGAACTGCGCGCCGCCAACCCCAAGCCAGTGCTGTGGAAAAAGATCAGCACCAGGGGCTTTGGAGTCGGGCGCAACCTGCGCTTTGGCGACCTGACCGGGAATGGCGAGATCGACGTGGTCATCGGCCAGATGCTCAATCATGGCCCGCGAGACCAGTACAGCGAAATAGGCTGCTTGACGGCCATGAATTTCGACGGTGACATCCTCTGGCAAATCGGCGAACCGGACCCGGAAAATTACAAACTGACCAACGATGTCGGCTTCCAGGTCCACGACATTGACGGCGATGGACGTAACGAGGTCATCTACTGTAAAGACTTCGAAATCGTCGTGGTGGATGGCGCGACCGGCCAGGTGAAATATAAGGCTCCGACGCCCTTCAGCAAGCCCCCGGCCAATCGCTATGAGCGCATCCTGGGGGACTGCCTGTTCTTCTGTGATCTGCGCGGACAGGGGGTTGACCGCGACATCATCATCAAGGACCGTTACTGGCACTTCTGGGCCTTGAATGACCGCCTGGACCTGATGTGGGAAGGCTCCTGCCGCACCGGGCATTATCCCTATGCCGCCGATATTGACGGAGACGGCCATGATGAGCTGGCGATTGGCTTCAGCATGTTCGACCATGATGGCCGTATGCTCTGGACTCTGGAAGATCAGATTCAGGATCATGCCGACGGGGTCGCCATCGTCAACCTGACGCAGGATAACACAAAGCCGCCGCTGGTCTTCTACACCGCCAGCGATTCGGGTGTCGTCCTGGCGGACTTACAAGGCCACATCATCAAGCAGCACTTTATCGGCCATGCGCAGAACCCGGCCATCGCCGATTTCCGGCCAGAGCTGCCCGGCCTGGAGATTGTTTCCATCAATTTCTGGGGGAATCAGGGCATTCTGCATTTCTATGATGCGCAGGGGAATATCTATCACGATACAGCGCCGAATCCCTTCGGCAGTATGTGCCTGCCCATCAACTGGACCGGCCAGCCGGGCGAGTATTTCGTCCATTCGGCCAACATCACCTGGGGCGGCATGTTCGATGCCTGGGGCAGACCGGTCGTGATGTTCCCCGATGACGGCCACCCGGACATGTGCAACGCGGTACTCAATATCACAGGCGACTGCCGGGATGAGGTGGTTGTCTGGGACCAGAACGAAATCTGGGTCTATACACAGGATGATAATCCCAAAGGCGGCAGGTTGTACAAACCGCTGCGCAACCCGCTGTACAATTATTCGAATTATCAAGCCTCTGTCTCCCTGCCCGGATGGTCGGAATAAGCTCTCGTTCGTTCGGCACGTGAGAAAGGCAGGTACATGTGCCTCAATTTATCGCCAAACGGCTGATCTATACCCTCATCACGCTGTTTGCCGTTGCCGTGACGAGCTTTGTCCTGATTCAACTGCCGCCCGGTGACTTTCTGACCTCCTATATCTCGCAGTTACAAAGCACCGGCACGGAGTTGGACGCATCTGAAATCGCGTCGCTGGAACAGCGTTATGGTCTCAACGACCCCGTGTACGTCCAGTTCGTCAAGTGGTTTGGCAATGTCCTACAGGGCGACTTCGGGGTCTCGTTTCAATTCAATAAACCGGTCAATGAACTCATCTGGGACCGACTGGGCTATACCTTGCTCATTTCCTTCTCGACCTTGATGTTTACCTGGATCGTGGCGCTGCCGATTGGGGTCTATTCGGCAACCCACCAGTACTCGTTTGGCGATTACTTCTCCACCTTAATCGGATTTATCGGACGCGGCATCCCGGATTTCATGCTGGCTCTGATTCTGATGTGGATTGGCCTGACCGTCTTCGGCGTAAGCGCCGGTGGACTTTTCTCGCTGCAATACCGCAATGCGCCCTGGAGTTGGGCTAAAGTGCTGGATCTCATCAGCCATCTATGGGTCCCCATCATCATCCTGGGGACCAGCAATACTGCCGGGCTGATCCGCATCATGCGTAACAATCTGCTGGACGAATTGCATAAGCCTTATGTCGAAACGGCGCGCTCAAAGGGCCTGTCGGAGGCTCATCTTCTATGGAAGTATCCTGTCCGGCTGGCCCTCAATCCCTTTATCAGCACGGTCGGTTGGTCGCTGCCGGTCCTCATTTCCGGTGACACCATCGTGGCGGTGGTACTCGGCCTGCCGACCACCGGCCCACTGCTGCTGAGTTCGCTGCTGTCACAGGATATGTATCTGGCAGGCAGCTTCGTATTGATCCTGAGTGCATTTACGGTGATCGGCACTTTCGTGTCAGACGTGCTGCTGGCCGTGCTCGATCCACGTATCCGGTTTGATTAAGCAGGGCATCGCGTCATGTCAACCCATGTAGACGACCTACCAGACGAAATCGACGAGCTGCCAGAGACCGGCGATGCAACTATTTTCGTTGCCTCGCAGCTTCAGTTGATGTGGTGGAAGTTCCGCAAACATCGCATGGCGATGATTAGCGCCGTCATCATCATCTTTCTATATATCGTCGCCCTCATGCCGGAATTCCTTGCCCCCTTCGATCCGAATGCCCACGATGCAGCCTACATTTTCGCCCCGCCGCAGCCCATTCGCTTTGTAGATGCCGAGGGCAGCTTCCACCTGCGCCCCTTTATTTACGCTTTGCAGGGCGAGCGCAACATGGATACGCTGGCGATGGAATATGAAACCGATACTTCGCAGCGCCACCCTATTCATTTTCTGGTACACGGCACACCTTATCATTTCCTGGGGCTGTTCGAGACCGACATTCACCTTTTCGGCATTGATAACCCAGATGGCGATGTCACTATGTTTCTGCTGGGAAGTGATCGCAATGGACGAGATTTGTTCTCGCGCATCATTTATGGCACGCAGATTTCGATGTCTATTGGCCTGGTGGGGGTGATGCTCTCGCTGGTGTTGGGCATCTTCTTCGGCGGCATTTCCGGTTATTACGGCGGGACCATTGATAACGTCATCCAGCGTCTGATCGAGTTTCTCCGCTCGATTCCCAGCATCCCGCTCTGGCTGACTCTCAGCGCGTCGCTGCCTTCCGATTGGACCGGGCTGCAAATCTACCTGGGCATTACGATCATTCTGTCCTTTGTCGGCTGGACTGGATTGGCGCGCGTGGTGCGTGGACGTTTCCTGTCGCTGCGCGAGGAGGATTTCGTACTGGCCGCCGAGTTGTACGGGGCCAGCGAACGCCGGGTCATCTTCCGGCACATGGTCCCCCTGTTTCTCAGTCACATCATCGCATCATTGACGCTGGCGATCCCGAACATGATTCTCAGCGAGACCGCGCTCAGCTTTCTCGGCCTGGGACTGCGCCCGCCGACGATTAGCTGGGGCGTGCTGTTGAAAGAAGCCCAGAATGTCCAGTCGCTGGCGCTGGCCCCCTGGCTTTTCCTGCCGGGTGTGGCAGTGGTCTTTGCCGTGCTGGCCTTTAATTTTCTGGGAGATGGCCTGCGTGATGCCGCCGACCCCTATGCACGATAACCGCGATTAGATTGGAGAGGGTGACTATGACCAGAAAGCGATACGCGCAGGTGGGCCTGGGCAGCCGTTCGGAAATGTATACCCGCGCCATGCTGGATCGCTATGCTGAATACTGTGACATCGCGGCCTTTTGCGATACGAATGAGGGCCGGGTCGCGCTGCGTGTGAAACATGCCGCCGAACAAGATGTCACGGTACCCGGCTATACGGCAGCGGATTTCGAGCAGATGATCCAGGAGACCCAGCCGGACACGGTCATCGTGACCACGCAGGACTCTTTTCATCACGACTATATCTGCCGTGCGATGGAACTCGGCTGCGACGTCATTAGCGAGAAACCGATGACCATTGACGCGGATAAATGTCAGCAAATCGTCGATACACAACAGCGCACGGGCAAAACCTGCCGCGTGACCTTCAACTACCGCTATTCGCCGCACCGGACCCAGGTCAAGGACCTGCTGACTTCCGGCGTGATCGGTGAAATCGTCTCGGTTGATTTCCACTGGCTGCTGGATACACGGCATGGGGCCGATTACTTCCGGCGCTGGCACCGGCAGAAAGCCAACTCCGGCGGTTTGATGGTCCATAAAGCCACGCACCACTTTGACCTGATTAACTGGTGGCTGGATACTGTGCCAGAATCGGTCTTTGCCAGCGGCCAGCGCTATTTCTATAAACCGGAACAGGCAGACACCTACGGCCTGACGAACCGGGGCGAACGCTGCCTCGACTGCCCTGAACAAACTCACTGCCCCTTCTTTCTCGATCTGCGCAGTATCGACACCCTGCGCGCGCTCTATCTGGAAACCGAACAGTACGACGCTTACTATCGAGATCGCTGCGTTTTCAGCGACCAGATCGACATCGAAGACTCGATGAACGTCCTGGTCAATTATGCCAGCGGCGCGACCATGAGCTATTCGCTGAACGCCTATATGCCCTGGGAAGGCTACATCGTCTCTTTCAACGGCACACAGGGCCGCCTGGAGCATAAATGTCAGGAGACAGTGTACATCAGCGGCGATGGTTCGGTGCCGGGCGCATTGAAGAAAGAAGGCACAACCATTCACGTCTACCCGCATTTCCAACCGGCTTACGCGCTCGATGTATGGACCGGGACCGGCGGACATGGCGGCGGGGATAAGGTGCTGCTGGATGCACTCTTCCTGCCCCAAAGCCCCGAAGATCGTTATGCCCGCGCGGCGGATCATCGTGCCGGAGCCTATTCAATCCTGACTGGTATCGCAGCCAATCAGTCGATGGCATCTGGCGCACTGGTCAACATCGCCGATCTGGTGCATGGACTCTAAGCCTATGGACGCACACGAAAGCACCGCAGCCGACGAGAAAACCCTACTGGTCGAAGTCAATCACTTGAAGAAACACTTTCCCATCAAGGCTGGTTTCTTCTCCAGGGTGCAGGGCTATGTCAAAGCTGTCGATGACGTGAGCTTTTATATCTATCAAGGCGAAACGGTCGGGCTGGTGGGCGAAAGCGGCTGCGGCAAGACCTCCACCGGCAGGACCATGCTGCGCGCGCTCGAACCAACCGACGGCGAATTCTGGTTCGAGGACAGCACACTGGGCCGGGTCGATGTGGCGACGCTTGACCATAGAGAACTGAAGATCGTCCGGCGCAACATCCAGATGATTTTCCAGGACCCTTATTCCTCACTCAACCCACGCATGAACCTGCTGCAATTGATCGGCGAGCCGATGTATATTCACAGGGTCGCGCGCGGCGAGGCGCTCAGGGACCAGGTGGCCGAACTGCTGCAGGTGGTGGGCTTGCGACCGGAATACATGAACCGCTATCCACATGCCTTTAGCGGCGGTCAGCGGCAGCGTGTCGGCATCGCGCGTGCCCTGGGCCTGAACCCTCAGTTGATAATCTGCGACGAACCCGTTTCGGCCCTCGACGTATCGATTCAGGCGCAGATCATTAACCTGCTCAAAGACTTGCAGGCTCAATTCGGCCTGACTTATCTGTTCATTGCCCACGACCTGAGCGTGGTGGAATACACCTGCGACCGCATCGCCGTGATGTATGTGGGCAAGATCGTGGAGATGGCAAGCACTGAGGCTCTCTTCAGCAAACCGCTGCACCCCTATACCGAAGCGCTGCTGGCCGCCGTCCCCCGACCCGACCCACGCGCTCCGAATGTGCCGAAGGCGCTTCCCGGCGAGGTCGCCAACCCGGCCAACCCGCCCAGCGGCTGCTACTTTCACCCGCGCTGCCCGTACAATGACGGTGAACGCTGCGTGCATGAAACACCCGAACTGCGCGAGCTGAGTCCCGGTCATCACGTCCGCTGTCACTACGCCGAATCTCTCACACTGGCAGGCGTTACGGCTTTGTCCACCCATGTTCAGGATCAATCCTCATGAACTCGCTATCTGATGCCCTGCTGCTGGAGATTAAGGGACTGAAGGTTCAGTTCCCCTTGAAAGAAGGGGTCATCCGGGCGGTGGATGGCGCGACTCTAAGCATTCGACGGGGGGAATCACTGGGCATTGTCGGCGAAAGCGGCTGCGGTAAATCCGTGATGGCGCGCTCGATCTTGCGGATCGTACCTCCGCCCGGCGAGATCACTGAGGGACAGATCATTTATCATCACCCCGCATCTCGCAGCGGGACTGACTCCGAAGCTATTGACCTGAGCACCCTTGATCCGACAGGCAAGACGATTCGCAATCTCCGCGGGGCCGAGATTGCCATGATTTTTCAGGAACCGATGACCTCGCTCAGTCCTGTGCATAGCATCGGCAACCAGATCATGGAGACGATCAAGCTGCATCAGGGTTTATCGACCCGGGATGCGCGCGCACAGGCGCTGGAAATGCTCAACTTAGTGGGGATGCCCCAACCGAAGAACGTCCTCAAATCCTACCCCTATCAGATCAGCGGCGGGATGCGCCAGCGAGCCATGATTGCGATGGCCCTCTCCTGCCGTCCAAATCTGTTGATCGCGGACGAGCCAACGACCGCGCTGGACGTGACCACCCAGGCCCAGATTCTGACGCTGATGCGGCAGTTACAGGCCGAAATCGGCATGGCAACCATGTTTATCACGCATGATCTGGGCGTGGTGGCGCAAATGACCAAACACGTCGTCGTGATGTATCTGGGCAGCATCGTCGAATCCGCCACCGTGGACAGCATTTTCTACCAGCCGATGCATCCCTACACAGACGCGCTCATCGGTTCCATCCCGCGGCTGGGCGAGAAGAAATACATCACCCGTCTCAAGGCCATCAAAGGCTCCGTTCCGGATCCTTACTCTATCCCGAAGGGCTGCCCTTTCCACACTCGCTGCCCCTTCAATGACCGGGACCGCTGCATCAAGGAAGCCCCGCTGCTGCGCGAAATTGAACCCGGTCATTTCGCAAGCTGCCATTACGCCGAAACGCTGAATCTGGCCGGTATTTCTCGTTCTTCTGAGGCCATCCCATAAGCTTGCGTTCATTCGCCGGGTCGGGTAAAGCCTGAACGTTATATCCTGCCCTCAAGGTAATGTCGTCGCAACAGGAACTTCTTGCATGTGAGCGCTGGTTGCCTGGGCCATTTGAACGTATCCTTGCTACGTGCTAAGCTCGATGCTTCTACGCAGGCAGTGTATGATGCAGATTGGAATGAGGTCCATGAACCAGAATGATCGCCGTTACAGTGGAGAAATCGAGCGGTTGAGGTCAGAGCAGCGGTTGGCCCGGCTTGAAGTGCCTACCGTGATTCAACATTCGCTGGATGGCAAATCCATCGAGTCGGTACTGGATGTTGGCACCGGCAGCGGGATATTCGCTGAGGCATTCGCAGCCAAAGGTTTAACCGTGAAGGGCATTGATATTCGAGAGGACATGCTGGCAACTGCCCGCCAATTTGTGCCGTCCGCAGAGTTCAAATTGGGTAAGCTGGAAGCAGTTCCATATCTGGATCAAGCGTTCGACCTGACTTTTATGGGGCTGGTGCTCCACGAGGCCGATAATGTACGTGTCGCGCTCGGCGAAGCCTATCGCGTTGCGACGAAGCGCGCAGCAATTCTGGAATGGATTTACCGCGAAGAGGACTTTGGTCCACCGCTCAACCACCGCTTGAAGCCTGAAGTTGTGATTGCCAGCGCCGAAAGTGTTGGCTTCAAAACGACTGCGCAAATCGACCTGGCGCACCTCGTCCTGTATCGTCTTGACGTATGACCGGAGTGGCGATTTTCGTTGAAGATCGCCGCCTGTGGATCGACTCCCTTCCGTAAGTGCTCTGTAACCAAACATTAGTGCCTGCTAACATAATTAACAATTATTTGCTAAAATCAATCCCAGGGGATTGTCACGCAAACTCAACCTACGACGAACAACCTCTGCCGACGATGACCTCATGACAGGTTGTTCGTACAGTTTCATCATGTCGTCTGAAAAAAAGTACAGATTTCTATGGCAAACCGATCTGGTGAAGTGATCCGGGATTATGAACTGATTGAACTGGTGGGCCGGGGAGGCTTCGCCAGTGTTTACCGGGCGCGTCACCGTCTGGTCAAACGAACCGTCGCTATCAAAATCATCCATCCAGATCACTTTATCGACGACGAGAACCTGCGCCGCTTCCAAACCGAAGCTCAGGTCGTGGCCCGGCTCGATCACCCGCACATCGTCACCCTGTATGAATTCTGGATTGACGAGCACGGCGCGTACCTTGTGATGCAGTGGATGGCAAACGGCAGCCTGGAGCAGCACTTGCGGGCCAGGGGACGCCTGAGTCCCGGCGCGGTCACTCGATTGATGGCGCAGATCGCACCCGCCCTGGCTCTGGTGCATCGCAAAGGGATCGTGCATCGGGACTTGAAGCCCGCCAACATTCTTCTCGACCAGAACGACATCGCCCACATCGGCGATTTCGGGATCGCTCAACATTCGGACATCAGCGCCTTTTCGACGCCTGACTATGAAACGGTCGGCACACCGGCCTACATGTCGCCGGAGCAGGCCAGCTACCAACCCGATCAGCCTGTTACCTATCGAGCCGACATTTACAGCCTGGGGATCATCGCCTACGAACTCCTGACCGGGCAGCATCCCTTTGGCCGCGCGCCGCTGGTCGAGATGATGCTTCACCAACTGCGCGATCCCCTGCCCAGCCTGCGTCAGAACAACCCGGATTTGCCCGAAGCGCTGGAATGGGTGATTCACAAGGCAAGCGCCAAAAAGCCGGAAGATCGTTACGACGACGCCATCAGCTTTGCCGAAGCGCTGAAGTCGGCGCTCAGTGCGGATGGCGCGTCCAACCCAGCCGATACGCTGCTGCTCGGCGATCAGGCCGTCCGGGCGGCTGGCGATCTGCACGCGCGGCTCTATACCCGTGTCGGCGCGGTGATCGAAGAACCGAGGCGGCTGCTGGGCCGTGACGATCTGGTCTATACGGTTCAGGACTGGTTGACCACAGGCGAGCGCGTCCTGCTGCATGGCATGGCGGGAATCGGGAAGACCGCGCTGGCCGGAAGCATCGCCGCCAATTATGTTGCCAGCGGCGGCAAAGTGATCTGGGTGGAATTGGGGCGGCAGAACGCGGATACTCTGTTCGAAGCCCTGGCGCGCGCCTTCGAAAAGCAAGGGGCCATTGCGGCGACGCGAGGCGACGAACGCATTGCCGCTGTCCGCGCCCTGCTGCTGGACCAGGGCGAATTGACCTTGCTGGTGATCGACAATATCTGGAATGAGCAGGCGGTCCTGCCGGCACTGCGCGCGGTGCCGCACACCATGCCGCTCTTAATGACGTCACGCTACGCGCTCTCGGTGGACGGCATCATGCTGGATGTCGATACGCTGCCCGACGAGGCCGCAGTCGAACTGCTGCGCCAGGTTTCGCACCGCAACTTTGACGGTGACGCAGCCAGGGATCTGTGCGCCCTACTGGGCAATCACCCCTTCGCGCTTGAAATGGCCGCCAAACGTCTGCAGGTCTACCGGACTCTCACGCCGGAGCGGCTGCTGGCCGATATTCAGACCGCCCCGCACAGCGTTGTGCTGACAGGTGCGCTGGGCATTGAACGGCAGCGCAGCGTGAAGGATTTGTTGGACGAAAGCGTGAACGAACTTGTCCCGGCGCTGCGGCAGCAACTGGCACTGATGGGCGGGCTGGCAACCAACCGAGCGTCTGTCGAACTCTTCACCCTCGTCGCGGGCTGTCCGCCGGATGAGGCCGAGCAGCAGTTGAGCGAACTTGAACGGCGCGGCTTGCTGCGCTTGGTGACACCAGAAAGCGGGCCTGCTCATTACCGGCTGCACGACCTGACTTACAGTTACGTCAATTCGCTGTTCCAACGTGAACGGCGGCCTGTCCGTCAAATCGTGGATGGGGTCTTGAGCTTTGTGCGCCAGCACCTTGAAGACTATAACGCACTCGACTTCGACCTGATGAACATCCTGGGTGTGGTTCACAACGGCATTCAGCCTGCCTCGCATGAGGTCCTGCTAGAGATCATGCGGCTGCTGGTGGTAGACGGCGAGTACTTTTCTGCGCGCGGCCACACACCGCTCTCGGTGAGTCTCCTGGAGGAAGCAATCCACAGCGCAGAGCAGGTCGATACGGTACTGGCCCATTATCTGCTCAGCAAACTCGGCGTGCATCAGGTCGCCATCCTGGGTGACAGCCGCGCGGCGCTGGCAAGTTATCGACAGGCGCTGGCATTCGCGCCCAACGACAAACGCCGGGCGATCATCTTGAGTCTTATGGGCATTACCGCAGCCAAACTTGACCTCTCCGAAACGGTCGATTTTTTCGATCAGGCCTACAAACTGGCCTGCGAGAGCAGGGACGACTACACCTTATCGACGATCCTCGAACAACGGGGCTACTACAACGCAACCCAAGAAAATTACGCCGAATCACGTGAGCTGTTCAGCCAGGCGCTGCGGGTCATCGAGCGGCTTATCGCGCAGCAGCAAGGCGATTGGAAAGACCTCGGCAAACGGCTGTTTTACGCACTGAACAATCTGGCAGCGGCGGAACAGATGCTGGGAAACTTTGATGAGGCCCTGCTGCTTGCGGATCGCGCGCAAAGGGTCGCTGAAGATCACGGCAATTACCTGTGGATGGCCGATGTGCTCGTCCTGAAAGGCGAGAACTATCACGCCATGGGCAACAGCGAGGATGCGAGGACCCATCTGTTGAAGGGCCTCCAGACTTACCGGAGCTATGGAGCGATAGCGCTGGCACAACAGGTTGAAGAATTCCTGGCAACAAATGGCTACGATGAATCGACTGCCGAAGCGTAACAATTTATAGGACAGGAGGAAGACATGAAACACTGCCGGACCTGGATCCTTATCCTGGTGTTCATACTACTCACAGTACCTTTATCGGTGTTCGCGCAGGACGAACAACCGCCAGTGGAACCCCTCATCCCGGTCATCTCCGTTGAGACTCTTCAGGCGATTGACCTGGCCGATGGCGGGCAGCTCACCCTTGCCGCACAGTATCTGGCTGAAAATGGCGCCCCGCTCGCCCTGGAAAGTCTGCAAGGGCAGGCAGTGGGATCGCTCAGCACGACGGAGACCTGCGGCGTTAATATCGGGCGATTCGCAGGCTCAGGCTTCCGCATTTCTGGCGATACCAACGGCCTGTTCGTTGTCCCAGAAGGTGAGGAAACCTCCACGCCCGGACTACCAGCAAGCGGTCCCCTCGACTGGAGCAGCCCTGATGCAGCGCTCCTGGCCGACCAGTTCAACGAGTTCAGTGGCGATTCTGATCGTCGATGATTTTGGCGGCGAAGAGGGCACAAACAGCTTGCAGCAGGCCTTCACAATCGGCAAAGACTTTGACTCTGGTGTACTGGACAAACAGGACGCCAATAATCAGCTCCTGGCCCTTGACGATCAGCCCGGCCTTCACGGGCCGCTCGTGATGAACCACCTCAACCAGTTGATTCAATCGACCGGCAAGTTCATGGAGCCTATGGTGAGCAGCGACAATGTGCTGTGGCAGCTGGATGGAAGCCAATCGTATTTACTGGTGCAGGCTGTGAATGTGCCCGGATACGATCCTGACCTGGTCCAGTCCGCGACCGCAGCCGCCATTGATAACTTGATGTCGGAAGGCTACGAACGATTCGTGATCAACATGAGTTTTGGCGCGATCCCTTGCAGCGTCGCGGTGGACTTCGATCAATCGTCCTTTGGAGAAGCACGCTTATTTGAGGCTTACGTGGACGCCGAGCGCCAGGTGAATGGTCTGAGTGATCTTTATCAGGAACCGGAGCGGGAAACTATCCAGAGTATTCTATGTGAAAATCCGGTGGACGAGCGCACCGCTAATTCATGCGCTGACAACGACACAGAAACCCTGCTTAACGGCTATGTCAACAGCGAATTGTACTGTTTCCTGACGACCCCCGTACCAGGGAGCAATGCGATAGAGACGCTCGTCTCAGACATGCGGGCCAACGAGGACATCGCCGTTGAATTTGTAGCCTCATCCGGTAATTTCAGCCGTCCCTGCCCGCTCTATCCGGCACGTCTGGCCGATGTCATCAGCATCAGTTCGAACAACGTCAACAGCAGCGATCTATCCGGCTTCACCAACCTGGGCGAAATCGTGGGGCCGGGTTCCTGGTTCTGGCTGGCCAACTCGCTCGACATTTACACACTCGACACAAACGACCCAATGGCACCAGGCCCTCGCAGTGTTCGCGTTGGGTATGCTGGGACGTCGTTTTCGTCACCCTACATCAGTCTCAGAGTAGCTTCGCGCATGTCGATAAATCTGTGGGATCAGAACGATCATAATGCCCATGCCTATGCAGGTCAGGCGACGCCGCCGCTGCGATACTACTGCAATCTCGAATTCAGCCTTACAGCCCCGGTGTGCCCATGAGCTTGTTGGGGCACTGGCCGCTGCGTAAATAGATTTATAGCGGCAGAGCAACCACGAAATTTGATCCCTGGCCGGGCGCGCTGGACACCCAGATGCGCCCGCCTTGTTTTTCCACCAGTTCTTTACAGATCGCCAGGCCCAGCCCGGCCCCCGCCACACGGCGCGCGGCATTGCGGTCAAACTGGCGGAATCGCTCAAAAATAGCGCTCTGAGCCTCATCCGGGATCCCTTCGCCGGTATCCTGCACGCCAATAAGGATCTCGCCTGGCTCTCGATCCCTGGCATACAGCGTGACCGACCCTTGTTCTGTATATTTCTGAGCGTTCGTAATCAGGTTCATCAGGACCTGCTGCATTCGGCCCGGATCCACCCATACCTGCGGCAGCGTGCCCGGCAAATCGCTTTCGAAGCGCACGGTATCCGGCCAGGGCAAGGCAGTGCCCACCTGATAAACCTGCTCCAGAAGCTGCTTGAGGTCCACCTGCTCAGGGCTGATCTCCAACACCCCTAATTCGATCTTGGTCAGGTTGAACAGGTCCTGTGTCATGCGCTCCATTTGCTGGACTGCCAGCGTGACGCGCCCGGCCCAGTCAAGCTGATCGGCGTTGAGGGTGCCGACTTTCGGGTGGTTCATCATGCGCAGCCCGATGGCGATGGATGAGAGCGGTGTGCGCATGTCGTGCGCCACCTGGCCCAGGACCGTCGTGCGCATCCGGTTGGCCTCGACGGCATCCTGCCAGCTGCGTTCAAGCTCGGCTGTTCGCGCCGTTACCCGCTCTTCCAGATGCGCGATTATCATGGCGTTTTCAATCGAGACGGCGGCCTGATTGGCGAATAGAATGAAAGGTTCGAGGTCCTCCTGTCGGAAAGCCCCGGCTACCGTGCGGCTTTCGACATAAATCGCGCCGATGGTGATTGCATTGCTCGTCAGGGGCACGCACATGACAGATCGAAGCTTGAGGTTGATGATGCTGCTTTTGGCAGCATAACGCTCGTCGGCCAGGGCATCGGTAATCACCAGCGGCTTGCCCATGAGAATCACGTCGTCAAAGATGCTGCGACTCAGTTCGTCACCGGTATCGGCCCCGGTCCCCGCACGAACGCGAAAGTCGAGCTGTCCCTCTTCCTGAACGAGTACGATATAGCCGGTCTCCCCGCCAATGACATTGAGCATCTCGCTCAGCGCCAGTTGCAGCAACTGCTCCAGATCACGAGTCTCCGTCATGCGACAGCTAACTGCCAGTATCTTAGTCAGCAGTTCTACATTCATTCCGTATACTCGCAATCCATATGCTCCACCCTGGCTTCATTATACCTGCATGGCGACAATTATGGTGGAACCGGTAAGTCAGCGCCAGGCCCGTGACTCCGGCTCCGATGACGCGAATGGATGCCATATTTGTTAAGCTTTATGGTATATGCGAGAACGCACACTGGATATACTGTCTGCCAGTGTGGCACACAAAGGACAGGCTCATGAGTACACAAGACCTGGTGATCGGGATCGACAGCAGCACAACCGCCTGCAAAGCCATCGCCTGGGACAGCAGCGGACAGGTCATCGCCGAAAGTCGCGCTGCCTACCCCACCGAATCGCCCCAGCCGAACTGGTATGAGCAAAACGCCGAGGACTGGTGGACAGCGCTGTGCCACGTATTGCATGACGTCGCGGCGCGGGTGGGCAGTGAACGAATCGCCGCCCTGTGCATCACCAACCAGCGCGAAACGTTCGTCCCGGTGAACAGCGCAGGCAAGCCCTTGCGCAGCGCTATTCTCTGGAATGATGAACGCTGCCGGGCACAGGTGGCCGAACTCGATCGGTTGATCGGCAATGAAGCCATCCACGCCCTCACCGGCAAAGGGCCATCGACCACACAGGTACTGCCCGAATTGCTGTGGCTGAAGGCCCATGAACCGGACATCTTCGACCGCGCCTACAAATTTGTCGAAGCTCACGCCTTCCTGGTCTATCACCTGACCGGGCGCTGGGTCACGGCCCTGCCCTGTGCCGATCCGACAGGCCTGGTCGATATGCATCAGGGGACATGGGCAAGCGACTTGCTCAATCGTCTGGACATCGACCCCGACTGGTTTGTCGAGATCATCGACGCAGGCGACATCGCCGGAGAAATCACTACAGCAGCCGCTGCCGTGACCGGTTTGCAGGCAGGCACGCCGGTCGTCGCGGGAAGTGGTGACGGCCAGTGCGCCGGGCTGGGCGCGAACGTCACCCAGGCAAATCGCGCTTACCTCAACCTCGGTACAGCGGTGGTCTCCGGCGCGTTTTCCGAAAGCTACGTCTACGACAGGGCCTTTCGGACGATGTGTTCGCCGGTGGCGGGCGCATTTGTGCCGGAGGGAGTACTCAACAGCGGCACCTTTGTCGTGAACTGGTTCGTCCAGCAGTTTGGCCCGGATGTCCGCCATCTGGGGCTGCCGCTGTCGCCGGAAGAGGTGCTGGAAGTCGCTGCCCGCAAGCTGCCGCCCGGCGCGCTGGGGCTAATGCTGGTTCCATACTGGAGCGGGGTGATGCCGCCTTATTGGGATCCCGCAGCCAGTGGAATCACAATCGGCTGGAGGGGCGCACACCGCCGCGAACACTTCTACCGCGCGGTTCTGGAAGGCATTGCTTACGAGCACCGGCTTGGCATGACGCGAATCGAAGCTGCCACCGGCACAGCCATCGACGAGTATGTGTTGATGGGCGGCGGTTCGCGCAGTGACCTCTGGTGTCAGATCATCAGCGATGTGAGTAATAAACCGGCAACCCGCGCCCATACTGCCGAAGCCAGCAATCTCGGCGCGGCCATCCTGGCGGCAGCAGCGGCAGGCTGGTATCCCGATGTGCGCAGCGCTGCCAATGCCATGACCACCACCGGGCGAGGCTTCGAGCCAGACCCCGCTGCCCACGCGATCTACGACGAATTATTCAACGAGGTATATGTACATCTTTTCCCGGCCATCCAGCCATTCATCGACAAATTGACCGCCCTCACCGAGCGAGCCTGATGTATACCGCTGCACATCTCCGAGAGACCCGGCACCGTGCGCACGAGAAGCGGCCTGACCGCCAATTGGGACACAAAGAGGCCGGATAGAAAGAATTGCCATCGCGCTGTCAGGCCGAGCGCAGCCCAATGCCCGGCCTAGACGACATGACAAGGTCATCACTTTAGGATACGCTCTTGATGAGAACGTTCTGATTTACTGTAGACTTAGATTTCCTTGAGAGAACTTTGTGGCTAAACGTCCAACCATCATCGATGGTGCGAAACTTGCGGGAGTCTCCAAAGCCACTGTTGGCCGTGTCGTTGCCGGGCAGTATGACATCGTCAGCGAGTCGAAGAGGCGATCAATCAGCTAAGGTATGAGCGCAATGCCATTGCCAGCAGCCTGCGCACCGACAAGACCTTCATGATTGCCTGGCTGCCGGGGCTGGTCGCACATATTCAGGAGGAGCGCTCGCGCGAGCGTCCGATGCGCGTGATTGACCCTCGCAACCATAGCTATGATGGCCCGCCATCTCCACAGGGGCGAAATGGCTATCAGCTTCCTGTTCTGAGTACCATGCGAAACTGGGCATCGTCCTCAAACCACATCGGGAAGTTGGTCCCCCAGACATTGTTATAGAGGTTGAAGTGCATCCCCCCGGCAAGGTCGGGGACTTCGTTATGGAAATCCAGCAGTGAGGGCCGACCGGGTGCAACCAGCGCCGCATCCAGCGACTGAATCTCGATCTGAAACGCTGTGCCGCGCCACGAAACGCCCCGGTCAAAGCTGTGCAGAGTCCGTGCCCCTCGGCTAACCACATCGCCAGGATTGATCTTCTGGCCCAGCTTGTGAATGAACCACTGCCCGGCCTTCGGCAGCAGCGGATTGAAACTCAGCCAGTAGGCTTCCGGCAGACGGCAAGCTGGCTTCTCGAACCAACGCAGGGATAACGCCAGTTCGTCAGCGTTCAAAGTGTAGTCAAAATAGAGGACGGCTGGTGCGCCGATCTGCTGGCTTTCAGCGGGCAGGCGGGCCTCAATCAAAATGTGCTGACCCTGGGCATCCTCTCGCTGGTGGATCGCCTGCAATATGGGCTGCCAGGTCCGATGGACATCGACCTTGAGACCGGGCTTGGTGTTATCAGGATGCGCCCAAACTCGCACACCACCGTGTTCGCGGTCGCGGATGTACTGATGCCAGTAGCGGTCGTAATCGCCTGCTGAAAAGCTCTCGTAAGTCAGTAAGCCCAGCGGATGCTCAGCATCAGCCAGCAGCAGGCCAGAGCGTTTGTCTTCCAGATGCACCAGCGCGCCATTGGAAGGATCAAGCTCGATGGTCCAGCGGGTCGTCTCGAAGCGCCGCTGAGTGCTTGGCGTAAAGGCAGCCAGATCGGGTCTATGCGGTGTGATGTCGTGCAGCCGCTGCTGTGCCTCAGCTTTCAGCGGTGTGTGATCGAGTGCTGCGAGCGCATCACCAATGTACTCTCGCTGCTCCACCCAGGACCGTTCGAAGGTCTGAAAGTTGGGCAGCGTCCGGGCCTGCGGCAGTGCCTCGGTGGCATAATGCTCGTAATCCTGCAAATGCGTCTTCAGGTCCATGCCCCAGGTGTGTTCCGGGATCATGATAAGGGCGCGGTGCAGATCATCCAGGGCCGAACCGGCGATGCGTTCGTCGCGCATCCACGCCTGACGCAGCCGCAGCAGTTCGCGGTACTGGCTGACTTTGGTCGGGTCGGTGCCCACGCCCTGAATCCAGGTATCGCCGATCTCGGAGGTCACAACCGGCAGGTCAGGGTCAGCCTCAATTAAGACACGCGCGATAGCATCCAGCGACGAGCCGATGAAACGAGCAGTCGGGAACTGCTGGCGCAAGCTGGCATAGGTCTCGTGGATACTCTCGATGGAAGGCGGTCCCAGGTTATCCCCGGTGAAAACCAGCGCCACCGCCGCCGAAGTACCCGGCAACAGCATGACATCGCCATAGACTTTCTGGTAGGCAACAATGAGATCGCTGGCCGTTGCTACGTCGCGCCAGATGAACAGGGGTGGTACATCGGGCACGGTTGCAGCGGGGTTCACGCCCACATGGAAAAAACGCACCCCAGCCTCGCGCAAGATGGGGATCATCGCGCGGGTGTGGCCCGGCACATCGGTCATCTTACCCGCAATCGTCTGCCTGCCAAAGCGCCGATCCAGGTCCCTTGATAGGCTTAGACCATAACGCAGCAAATCGGCATCCATGAATTCGGTGTGCGTTGTGAAGGGCAGCGCGTGCCAGTTCACCAGACCTTCGCCGATGGCGGATTTCATCACCTGAGTTTGTTCGGGCGAGGCACGGCGCAGGAATTCATGCACCAGCCAGGATCCCACCGTCCAGCAAAACGGCTCATCGGGATAGTCCGCTTGCATTTTCCGAGCCAGGGCGATGGCATCGGGGATGAATTGGGTCATGTAGCGATCCACGACCTTGTGCGCGTAATCGGTGAAGCCCACGTCCAGGTGGGTTTTGAAAATGACATGCACTTCGGTGACATCGCTCAACGTCATGGCTGCAAGACTTCGTGCTAGTGTATGAGATAAATGGGGTTCGTCAGTGCGTGAACCTGGCGCAGGCCATCATCTTCGCTGATAAGCTGCGCGCGGACGTAAAGTGTATCACGAACAGGCACCATGATAGAATGCTCGGTCTCCGCTTCGGATAGATCCTGACGATACAGTGGACCCTGTGCGCCGCAGACTTCGAGCGTCATCCCGGCAGCGCGGCGGGTGCTGACACTGAAGCCAACCGCTGGTCCTGGCGATTGCAGGCGGTCACCCATCATCGCCTCACCGGCATGGAGGCGGATCTCCGGGCCGTCTGGCGATTCCGTCACGAAAGCGTGCCCGGCGCGCAAGCCGTCCAGCAGGGCCGCCGCTGAAGGATCG
The DNA here is from genome assembly GCA_963772595.1 of uncultured Chloroflexia bacterium. Classification (GTDB taxonomy): domain Bacteria; phylum Chloroflexota; class Anaerolineae; order Aggregatilineales; family Phototrophicaceae; genus CAVYXZ01. Next base: position 157,956 of record CAVYXZ010000014.1, read on the forward strand.
CCCTCACAGTAGATGTAGGTGGTCGGCACGCCCAGGCTGGCGTGATGCTGCGCGCTTGAGAAAGTGGTTATCGCTGCCGCCGACCGCCGCGAAGCGCTTGCCCTCGCGCAGTTTCGTCTCCCAGAAGGCCAGGCATTCCTCGTTGAGCAGCGGCCAGGGGCCGTTCCAGACCTCGATGCAGTCGAAACCCTCCACGTCTTCGAAGGTCCAGGGCGGACCGTACTGGCGTGGGTGGTTGCAGGAGACCAGAAAGCCGCGCCGCACTGCTTCCTGAATCGCGCTCGACATTTGCTCAGCACTCAGGATGCGGAAGTCAATCCAGTTTTGATCACCCCAGATGTTCCAGTGACCATTAAAGGTCGTCACCTCGTAACCAGGGATGAGAATCAGCGGCGTCTCAATCTGTGCCAGTTCCGCCTGATGGCTGATCGTGTTGTGATCCATGATCGCCAGGAAATCCAGGCCCAGCGTCTCGGCTTTGCGCACCACGTCCAGCGCCGAGGAATCGCCATCGCTGTGATAGGTGTGGCAGTGCAGTTCGCCCTTGTACCAGCCGCTGGCACTGCGCGCAGCAGGAACTGCATCGCTGCTCAGCTTCAACATGGGCGGGAACTCGATTGTACTGGCGGGTACTTCAGCGGGGGTCAATTGAATCGTAACGGTGTAGTCGCAGCCCTCCGGCGCGACTTTGTACAACCCCAGGCAGATCGACCAGGTGCCGGGTTGAATCGGGCCTTGCAGATAACCGGGAGTCGCCAAATCGTGGGCAATATAGAAGGCCTGCCGGGCGCTGCCGCTCCAACCGCGAAAGCCCGGACTGTGAAACGCCGTCCCACGCGCGTCAAAAATGCCGATGTCTACAGTGTTACCGCCGGTCAACTGTGGATCGGAGCCGATGACGGCACTGTATTCATAACGCACGTCAATGCGTCCGGTCTGTGGTGGGATTTCGAAAGGCAGGAGCAGATAGCTGCGGGTTTGATCCGGGCCAGCGTGACCGTTGAGGACGATCTCAGTCATTGCAGGAGCTGCCCGTCAGGGCCGTAAAAGAAGACGTGATCGAAATCCAGGTCGAGCCAGAGCTGCTCCGGCAGTTCGGGAGTCTCTTCCTGAAAGATGCGAATCGACAGAAGCTGCTCGCCAAAACGCACCACCACCAGAATCTCACCACCCAGGTTCTGAATGACGTAGAGCTTGCCGGGAATGGCCGTATCCGAGGGTTCTGTAAGGACACGGATGTATTCCGGGCGAATCCCCAGCGTGATCTGATCCTGCGGCCTGATGCTCAGCTCGGCATGGCTGCTCGTCTCTGGCAGGCGAATGGTGGTCGATTCTTCGCTAAACTGCACCGCTTTCTGATCCAAATTCACCGTGCATTGCAGCAGGTTCATGGGAGGATTGCCGATGAACGATGCCACAAAGGTATTGGCCGGGCGGCGGTAGATTTCTATCGGCGTGCCGACCTGCATAATCTCACCGGACTGCATGACGACGATGCGATCCGCCAGAGCCATCGCCTCAGCCTGATCGTGCGTCACGTAGATCGACGTCACCCCGACCTCACGCTGGAGATGCTTGAGGAACGCACGCGCTTCCAGCCTCAACTTGGCGTCGAGATTGCTCAAGGGTTCGTCAAAGAGAAAGACCTGCGCCCGATGCACGACAGCCCGCGCGACCGCGACGCGCTGCTGCTGCCCGCCGGAAAGCTGACCAGGGCGGCGTTCGAGCAAGTTGCCAATTTGCAGATTCCCGGCCACGTCGGCCACGCGGCTGTCACGGTCCGTCTTCGAGACTCCCCGCACTTTGAGCGGATAGCCGATATTGTCGGTGATGGTCATGTGCGGGTAGAGTGCGTAATCCTGGAACACCATCGCAATGTCGCGGTCGCGCGGCGGCAGTTCGGTGACTTCGCGGTCACCAATGTGGATCGAGCCTTCGTCCAGCGTTTCCAGCCCGGCGATGATGCGCAAGGTGGTCGTTTTGCCGCAGCCAGATGGCCCCAGGAGCGCGATGAATTCGCCATCGGCAACGTTCAGGTTAAAGCCGTTGACCGCTTTGACCGTGCCAAAGGACTTGTGTATGTTATCAAGAATCAGTGTCACCGTGCGTTCCTCATCGTTTGATACCCCCAAAGAAACTGAAGCCGTAGCGCCAGTTCACAAGCAAATACAGCAGCACCACCGGAATCGTATAGAGTACCGCGTAGGCCGCTACCAGTTTGATGTTGGGCGTGCCTTCGGGGTCGTAGAAGACGTAGAAAGCCACCGCCGCCGGAACCTTGAGCGGATCGCGCAGCAGAATGAAGGGTGTCAGGAAGGACCCCCAGGCGTTCACCAGCGCCCAGATGCCGACCACCATCAGGCCGGGACGGATCAGCGGGAAGGTGATGTCGCGGAACAGGTCAAAGGGGCTGGCTCCGCTAATCATGGCCGCTTCTTCATAGGAACGCGGCACGCCATCGACGAAGTCAATCACGATGAAGATGCCTGCGGGCAGCAGACCACCGATCATGACCAGAATCACGCCGAGATGCGTGTCGATCAGGCCCATGGAGAAGATCAGCAGAAAAATGGGGATCATGCTGGCCGTGCCGGTCACGACCGACGAAAACAGGATCAGCACGGTCGTGAAAATCTGCCGTCCGGGCAGGTTGCCGCGCGAGATGCCGTAAGCCGCCATGGCCGCTATGATGGCCGTGCCAACCATCGCGCCGCCGCCGATAATCACGCTGTTGACGAAGAGCGCGCGCATGGCGATCTCGTTGCTGAAGGCCACCTGGAAATTGTCGAGTGTGAACTGCTGCGGAATCGCGACCGAAAGGCTCACGGTCGAGTTAAAGGGCGCGAAGATAAACCAGAGCATCGGCAGCGTAAAAAACAGCGCAATCACGATGCCCAATATGCCAATCAGAATTTGCGCCAGGGTGAGTTTATTCTGCTTTCTCATGTGGCCTTCTCCGATTCCGCGTCCAGCGGACGCGACCGCAGGCTGATGAGATAGATGCTGGCAAGCACCAGGTTAATCAGCATGACGATCACCGCGATGGCACTGCCCTTACCCAGTTCGAAGAATTGCAGACCGGTGCGATACGTGTAGATCGATAGCAAATCCGTCTGGTAAGCTGGCCCTCCCCCGGTCAGCAGGAAAGGCGTGAAGGTGTTGAAGGTCCACAGGGTAATCAGAATCAGATCGGTCGCAATATACGGTCGGAGCAGCGGCAGCAGAATATCGCGCAGCTTTTGCAGGGTACTCGCCCCCACGACATCGGCGGTCTCCATGTACGAGGGCGGGATCGACGACAGCGCCGAGGAAAACAACAGCATCGAAAAAGCCGTGCCACGCCAGGTGTTGAAAAAGATGATGCTCAACAGCGGAAACTTCAGCAGCCAGTCCGGCTGTGCCAGACCCAAGCCGCCCAGGATCGCGTTCAAGGTGCCGTCGAAGGGGTCCAGGAAGGCGAACCAGGCGAAGGCGACCACCACGTCCGGCGCGATCCAGACGGCGACCGCCAGACCAAAGACAAGTTCACGGATGATGCCTTTACGCCGTTGGAACAGCGTGGCGATCAAGAGGCCCAGCCCGGCCTGCCCCACCAGCGCCGAGCCGATTACGAATTGTACCGTCACCCACAGGCTGAAGCCCAACTCGCCCCGGTTCATCCAGCGACTGGGTTCGAAAAGCCGGGTGTAATTGCCCAAGCCGATAAAATCGGGGTTCTGGGCCGTCGCGCCGACCAGGGTACGGTTGGTCAGGCTGATAAAGATGATGGAAATGAAGGGGTAGATCAAAAAAAGTGCGATGAACACCAGCGCCGGGCTGGCAAACAGGAGGCTGATACGTCTGGAAAGAATTGAGCGTTGCATAAGGGCCGCCATTGACTTCAGATCAAGACATCGGGTGGGCGACCCGATGATCGCCCACCCAGAAAAAGATGCGATCTTCGAGATTACATATCCATCAGATCGACGGTGTTCTCCTCGCCAACGATCTCGGTGACGGCGGTTGCATAGGCATCCATCGCCTGTTCCGGTGTCATCTCGCCAGAGACGACCCGCTCAGTCATCAACTGCGCCTCTGCGGAGACACGGTTGTAGTCCGGCAGCGGCGGGCGGATGGTGGTCAGCGGCAGAATGTCCGTAGCGATTGCGCTCATGGTGTCATCGCCAGTGACCGGCACATCCACGCGAGCACGGATACGCGGCTGGAGTTCATTGTAGCCTTCCAGCGAGTCCTTGCTGAACATGCAGGACAGCACGCCCCAGGCCTCATCGGGGTGGGCGGTGTTCGGGTTCAGAGCGTAGCCGGTGCCGCCGGAGATGGTCACATAGTCCTGACCGTTGTAGCCCATACCGGGTTCTTCAGCGGGCATCGGCGCGAAGCTGACGACCTCGTCACGGTTGTCCATGCCGAAGTTGCCGCCCGGCACGATCACCGAACGCCAGAAGTAATCGCCCTCGACCAGCATGGCGGTGTTACCCTGCTGGAAGGATTCGAAGGAGAGATCACGGCCATTTTGCGCTAACTGGAAGCGCTGGCTGCCCAGTTCCTCGACGTTGTAGATCGTGTTGTAGAGGTTCAGCGTGTCGAGGATGGCCTGGCTCTTGACGATCCATTTGCCGGTCTCGAAGTCATAGATGTGCTGTCCGGCACCCAGCAGTGCCATCAGGTAGCCCTGCATGGTCGTGGCTTCGCCCATTGAGGTCCCGGCGTTGAGCTGAAGCGGCCACTCTACACCGGCGTCTTTGAGTTTGCGTGCGGCGTCCAGCACATCATTCCAACTGGTCGGTTTCCAGGGGACGTCAATCCCGGCCTGCTCAAACAGATCGGTGCGATACCAGATCACGCGGGCATCCGTCCCGGAGGCGATCCCGTAGATTTGGCCCTGGAAACCGAGAATGTCCTGCAAACCCTGGGGAATTCTTTCCAGCCGTCCCAATCCAGTACCTTATCACCTGCGATTTCGCGTCAGCGGCTTGACGAGACCCGCTTCAACAAATTCGGGAATCCAGAAGCCATCGAGGTTGAGGATGTCGCCACCCTGGCCCACACCCAGGTCAAGCACGACCTGCTGGCGGAAGTCTTCGCCGCTCCCGACCCATTCAATCGGGGTGATCGTGACCGGCGTCCCGGCGTCGGCCAACTGCGCTTCGCACATGGGTTTGACGACGGTGTTCAGCCAGTCCAGGCCAGCACCGGCCCCCGTGCCAGTAATCGTGATTTCAGGCACATCCTGCGCCGATACCAATGCGCCGGAGATCAGCGCCACCAGCAGTAAGCACAGGGCAGTGATTCGTAAGATTTTTGTGTAACATTGAAAATCCTTTTACTCTTGTTCGGCTGTAGATCATGTGAATGATAGGGTAGATCCTCTCAGAACGAACTTCGTCGGAATAAGTGTTAAGATCTCCATCACCTCCTCTCCCTCAATCAGAGCAAGCAAACGCCGTGCGGCTTCTGCCCCCATCAGGTTTGCATTTTGCGCCACTGTGGTCAGGGGCGGTTTTTGATACTGGGCAATATCCAGGTCATCAAAACCGACCAGCGATAAATCTTCAGGAATGCGCAGACCGAGCAGTTCGGCGGCCCAGTAGACCTTCAAGGCCATCCAATCGTTGACGGCGAAGATGGCCGTCGGGCGGTCCTCCTGCTGCAACTGCGCAATTAACGGCTCAATTTCCTCATCGTCTTGCTGCAAATAGGCTTCGTAGCTGCTTAATTCCGTCTCGCCGCCGATCAGCAGGGGATCCAAAGGCTCTACCCCAATCCGGCGCAGGCTGTCCTGATACGCTCGGAAGCGCTCTGAAACCGACCAGAGATCCAGGTGCGGGCGTGCGACGAAGAGAATCCGGCGGTGGCCCAGGTCAACAAGATGCTCCATTGCCTGCAAGCCGCCCATGTAGTTATTACTGGCGACACAGGGCAGGACGATACCGTTCAAGGGCCGGTCCATCTGAACAACGGGAACGCCAAGATGGGTCGAAGCCAGCTTGCGCCCTTGCAGGCTGCCGCGCACCGGAACGAGGATAATGCCGCGCACGTCATCGTCTACAAGTTCCTGGAGAATGCGATTTTCTTCGCTGATTTCGCGGTCGGTGCTGGCGAACTGAACTGCATAGCCTGCTTTGCGCAGCACACGTTCTGCCCCGCTGAGCAGCGACATGGCAAAGGTGCCGCGATACTCTGGAATGATGAACCCAATCGCGTTGCGTGTGTTATCACTTGCAATCGGTTCAGCAACGAAAGTCCCTTTGCCTGTTACGCGGTAGATCAGCCCCTCATCCTGAGCCGCCTGCCAGGCCCGTTGAATGGTCGCCCGGCTGATGTTCAGACTGTTGACCAGTTCCCACTCGCCCGGCAGTTGATCGTGCGGTTTCAGCAAACCAGACAAAATCTTATGCCGCAGTTCGTCCAAAAGCTGAACGTGTAATGGCAGCGAACTCTCTTTAGAAATCTGGAAGCCGATCATGTCTTAACCTGTCCGAACAGGTTGAAGATAACACCAATTACGTTAAGTTTCAACCAATTTGTGGTTAATTCGCTTTAAGCATTCACGTATGTCAATGATGAGGGGATTGATACGCTGACGGCAGTGCTCTACGGCGAAATCCGGCACTATGCCTGCTGCGTCATAAAAGTCTGCACACTGTCGAGTTTCTCCGCACCGGTCATCGGTCCCTGTTTCGTGACCGCCAATGCGCCACAGGCATTCGCCAGCCGCGCCGCTTCACTCAAAGGCAGATGCGCCAACCAGCCAGCCAGAAATCCGGCATCAAAGCAGTCACCCGCGCCCGTGGGGTCAATTTCTGCCACAGAAAAGCCGGGGATTTGCTGCACGCCATCTTTGCTATAGACCTGACATCCCGCTGCACCCTGGGTGACGACAATGATGCGCTCCGCTTTCTGTGCCAGGAGCGACTCAACGGCGCGCTGCGCTGTCTCATGGCCTGAGAGCAGCAGAAGCTCGTCCTCAGTCGGGATCAACACATCGGCGGCGGCGATGAAAGGCGCAAAAGCCTCGCGCGCCTGCTCGACAGGCATCAGTTCGGGGCGCAGATTGGGATCAAAGCTGAATTTCGCCCCATTTTGCTGCGCCATTTGCAGCGCCCTCAGACCCGTTTCCAGAGCGCGCTTGCTTATGGAGAGCGTGGACCCCATAAGATGCAAGCAGCGCAGACCATCGAACAGGGTGGGGTCGAGCATATCTGCTGAGAGTTCGCCGCCCGCGCCCAGGCTGAAGACGAAATTTCGCGTGCCATCCGCATTATAGGCGACGAAGGCCACCCCGGTAGTGTGCGTTGTCAGCACCCGCAAGCCCGTCGTAACGATGCCATCCGCCTGCATTTGTTCGCGCAGACACTGACCAAAGGCATCATCTCCCACTGCACCCACCGCAGCCACTCGCAGCCCCAGGCGCGCTGCCTGCGCCGCGAAAATGAAGGGTGCCCCGCTTGGATAGGGTCCGATGAATGGGCCGGGCCGGTACAAGGGCTGACCGACATCCGTCCGCATCACTTCCACCAGCGCCTCGCCCACAGTCAGAAGATCAAGCTGCATACGTTCTTACCTGTTGCCTGCTCAGCCGAGATAAGCCGCCAGGATATGTGGATCCTGACGAAGTTGATCGGCAGAGCCTTCTCGCGCAATCACGCCGCGTTCCAGGACATAAGCATAATCCGCAATCTGAAGCGCTTTACGGGCGTTTTGTTCAACCAGCAAAATAGAGATTCCCTGCGCCTTGATGTCCCGCAGCAGGCTGAACACTTCGTTGACCAGCAGCGGCGACAGGCCCATGCTCGGTTCATCAAGCATCAGCAGGTCAGGATGCATCATCAGCGCCCGGCCCACCGCCAGCATCTGCTGCTCGCCCCCACTGAGCAGCCCGGCCCGCTGATGGTGGCGCTCCTGCAAGCGCGGGAAGCGCTGGTAAATCGCGTCGAGCCGCTGTTCGGTATCAGGGCCGCGATGCAGATGCGCCCCAATGGTGAGGTTCTCATGCACGGTCATGGTGGCGATGATCTGGCGTCCCTCAGGAACCTGTACCAATCCCAGCGCAGCGACGCGATCCGCCCGCCAGCCGGTAACATCCTGCTCCCGGAAGCGAATCCGCCCGCTTGTTGGTTTGAGCAGACCGCTGATGGCATTGAGCGTGGTGCTTTTCCCGGCTCCGTTCGCGCCGATCAGGCTGATTACCTGACCTTCATCAAGGTGGAAGCTGATTCCGCGCAGCGCCTGAATCGCGCCGTAGCTTACATGCAGATCCTGAACGTCAAGCTGGCGTGTCATCGTCACTTCCCAGGTAAGCCTCAATGACGTCTAGATTGGCCTTGATTTCGTTCGGTGTGCCATGCGCGATAATCTGACCGAAATTGAGCACATAAATCTCGTCGCAGACCTGATGGATGAGCGACATATCATGCTCGATGACCAGAATCGCAATGCCATCGTCGCGCAGCTTGAGGATTTGCTCGCCCAGGGCACGGGTCTCCGCCGGATTCATGCCCGCCGTCGGTTCATCCAGCAGCAGCAGTTTGGGCCTGGTCGCCAATGCGCGCGCAATTTCCAGGCGGCGCTGATCGCCATAGGGCAGATTCCCGGCGGTGGTGTGGGCCAGCTCTATCGAGGCCGAAGCGCTCCAGCAGCCTCTGCGCGTGCTGGTAGTGATCGCGCTCTTCCCGACGGTAACGCGGACTGAAAATCACCGCATCCAGCACGCTGGCGCGGCCCCGTGCATGTTGGGCGATCATCAGGTTTTGCAGCGCGGTCATCTCGCCGAAGAGACGGATATTCTGGTAGGTGCGGGCGATTCCCAGGCGCGTGATCTGATGTGGTGCGGCGTGCTGGAGCGGCGCTCCGTCAAGCGTGATGCTGCCGCCTGTCGGATGACTGAGGCCGCTAATGACGTTAATCAGCGTCGTTTTACCTGCGCCATTTGGACCGATCAGGCCGACGATGCGCTGTGCTGGCACGCCCAGCGTCACATTGGACAGGGCTTTCAGGCCGCCGAAATTCTGCGAAACACCGTGCAGGTCCAATAACATTATCCATCTGCCCCGGTGGATGCTGAGCGCGCTCCGCTCAGCCTGCGCCATGCGCGCGCCCAGCCCGCCGGATTAATCAGGCCGCCCGGCAGATAAACAATGACAACCAGCAGCACCAGGCCGTTGAACACGCCGCGAAATTCCTTGAGAAAGCGCAGCACTTCGGGCATCGCGGTTAGCACCATTGCGCCGACAATTGGCCCGACCCAGGTTCCAGTGCCACCCAGCACCGCGAAGGCCAGAATATCGACGGCCTTGTCGAAACCAAAAGCCGCAGGTGTGACGATGCGCGTCAAATGTCCGCTGAAGACCCCGGCGGCCCCTGCCAGCACAGCGCTCATGACGAAGACCATGTTCTTGGTGTAGACCACGTTGATGCCCATATTGGCGGCAACGGTTTCATCCTGCCGGATGGCTTCCATCGCCCGGCCAAAGCGTGAGCGGCGCAGACGCACCAGCAGGAAGCCCAACACGACGAGGAAGAAAATCAGATGCCAGGTCTGGGTGAGAGTCGGGATTCCTTTGATCCCGCGCGCGCCTTCGATCAAACGGAAACGCACACGCTCGCCTTGAAGTGTGGTCATGATCGAACTGACGATGTCATCGAAGTTGAGAATCAACACGCGCACGACTTCGCCGAATCCGATGGTCGCAATGGCGAGATAAATGTCGCGCAAGCGCAGAGTCGGCAGGCCGATGGGCACGGCGATCAAGCCGGCGGCGATCATCCCGCCCAGCAGCGCGGCCCACAGCGGCCAGCCTGCTTGCTGAGTCAGGATCACGCCGACATAAGCCCCAATCGCCATGAATCCGGCGTTCGCCAGCGAAAACATCCCGGCGTCGAGAGTCAGGTAGATGCTGACCCCCAGGATGGCGTTCACCAGCATGAATTGCAGGACCGGCTCGGTAATGCCAATGGGCCGCAGAATTTGCAGCAGTGCATCCAGGAGGTCCATGCGTCAGGCTCTCGTGCTTTCGGGCTGGCCCAGCAAGCCCTGCGGGCGAATCAGCAGGATGACGAACAGCAGCAGGAAGACCACCGCATTACGGAAGCTGCTGCCGCCGATCACGATGCTGAACACCTGCAATCCAGCCACCAGAAATCCCCCCAGCACCGCGCCCTGAATGCTGCCCATGCCGCCCAGCACAATCGCCGTCAGGCCGATGAGCGCGACATCTTCGCCAATAAAGGGGGTGACGTTGAGGAACACCACGCCGTAGAACATGCCCGCCGCGCCGCCCAGTACCCCGGCCAGAAAAAAGGTGAAGATGAAAATGCGGCTGACGTTGATGCCAAACAGGGCTGCCGTGCGCTGGTTGAAGGCCACCGCACGCATGTGCTGGCCGACTGTGGTGTTCGTCACAAGGTATTGCAGCAGCACCATGAGCACCAGGGCGATGACCACAATCAACATGCGCACCGGCTGGATACGCAGCCCCAGACTCTCGATCACAATGGGATCGGAGGGGATCAGGTCGCGCGGCAGGTAGGCTTCAGTGCTGTTGTAAATCTGCCTGAAGATGAGCTGCGTGATGTTGACGAGTAGAATGGCGGCCCCGATGCTGCTGATGAGCTGCGAGATGCGCGCCGCATTGCGCCGCCGCAGCGGACGGAAGGCGACCAGTTCCAGCACCACGCTCACGCAGCCTGCGCCCAGCATAGCAATCAGGAAAGCTAACCACAGGGGAAGGCCCCACTGGTCGATAGCGATCAGGCCGAAAAAAGCGCCCATCATAAAGATGGCACTGTGAGCCAGATTCAAGACCCCCAGGATGCTGAACACCATCGCATAGCCCAGCGCGAACAGACTGTAGATCGCGCCGAGCGATATGGCATTGATAAGCTGTTGGATGAGTGTATCCATGGCTGCGGAGCCGGTCGATTGAGTAAAAGGAGAAGGGCGCGGCGGCCCCTCTCCAGAGTATTATGAATTACATACTGTTGTCATCAGCGCCGAGAACAGCAAAGGCTCCATCTTGCGCAATCTGCACCACAGGCGCGTGGACCGGGTTGCGATCTTCGTCAAAGCTGAAGGACCCCAGCGGGCTGGGGAAATCCCGAATGGCCGCCAGTGCGTCGCGCACGTCGGTGCGATCTGCCGAGTCAGCACAGCGAATCGCGGTTGCCATCAACCACGCGCCGGTGTAGGCCTGGGTCGCAAACTGATCCGGGCTGGCATCGTAGGCGTCCTGATAGCTGCTGGCCCAGACTTCGCTCAGCGGATCCGGGCTGGCGATGTTCCAGGCCGCGCCGACGATCACACCGTTGGAGGCGTCGCCGCTCTGCTCCAGCACTGCCGGCGAGTTGAGGCCGTTGCCGCCGATGATCGGGCCGTCGTAACCGAGGTCGCGCGCCTGGGTGATGATCTGCACGGCTTCAGCCGCGAGCGCGGACACGACCAGCGCGTCAGGTTCATCCGCCAGCAGTGAGGTCAACTGCGGGTTGAAATCGACATCGCCACGCGCGAAGGTCTCTTCGCCGGTGATCTCGACGCCGTTGTCTTCCAGTGCCTGCACGAAGACATCATAGCCGCTGAGGGTGAAGTCGTCGTCGTTCCCATACAGGACGCCCACTTTCTTCAGGCCCAGGATTTCGGTCGATTGGGCAATCGTGCCCGGAATCACCGAGCTTTCCGGCAGGCTGTCGCGGAAGACGTAATCGCCCATATCGGTGATGCCATTGGCGGTATTGCTGACGCCCATCACCGGCGTGCTGTTCTCCTGAGCCACCGGGTCCGCGGAGAAGGCTTCGGTCGAGAGCGTCGGGCCGATCACCGCGACAACTCCATCTTCTTCGACCAGCTTGGTCATGGCCGCGATGGCCTGCTCGGCATCCCCGGTTGAGTCTTCAAACATAGCCACCAGGGTCGTACCCTCACCCAGGTATCCCGACTTGTTGACCTCGTCCACAGCCAGTTGAACGGCCTGCTGTTGAGGACCGCCGTAGACCGAGATCGGCCCGGACAGCCCGAAGATGACGCCGACGTTGACCGTATCTGGCAAATTTTCAGGAGTAGGACATTCATCCCACAGCCCCATTTGCGGGCTTTCCATATCCTGAGCCAGCACCGGCAGCGCCAGCACGACGATCAGTAAAATACTCAAAGCAAAACAGACTTTTCTCATTGTATAATCCTCTTCGAAAGAGACCAGTCTTTCAGAGTGTAGATACAAATTGAGCATTTGACAACAATTGCCATGCAGCGATTAAGCCCCGTCTTGCACCCCCAAAGGTCTTTCGCGTAATATTAAATTGGCCGGCAATCAGCACTGCGACAGCAATGGCAGCATACCTACATGTATTCATAAGTTCCAAAATGCAAGAACTTGCCGCGGAACGCCGCGTGCTTCAAGACCTTTTGCCGACTCTGGGCCAGGACATCTTGAAACTGCGCGCCTGGGTCTTCGAAGGCGATGCCCCCGCCAGCGATAAATCGATCCGCGAGGTCTACCTGGAAGCGCTCCAGGGTTCCGTCCTGTATATCGGCCTGTTCTGGCATGATTACGGCGAGTGGACGATTGACGAATTTGAGCGCGCCAGCGAATGGGGCATCGAGCGTCACATCTACGTCAAGAACATCGAACCGGAAAAGCGTGATCCTCGCTTGCAGGATTTTCTGGAGAAACAGGGGGACGTGCGCTTTGGCATTACCGCCCGCTGGTTTACCGATCTCGACGACCTGCGCGATCAGGTGTCGAAATCGGTCGAAAAGTGGCTGCTGGACCGCCAGATCGCCCATCATAGCGCCACCAGTGCGGTCTTTGCTCACATCGCCGATGACGTACCTGATCTCCCCCGGCGGCTCATCGGACGCGATGACTTGATCGACGAGATCGAGATGCTGCTAGAAGACGGTGCGCGCGTGCTGCTGCAAGGGCTGGGCGGAAGCGGTAAGTCGGCGCTGGCAGCCACCATCGCGGCCCAGTATATCGAGGATGGACATGGGCCTGTCATCTGGATCAAGGCGGGCGATGCCGAGGCGACCGCGATCTTCGAGGCGTTGGCGCGGATGTTCGATGCTCAGAGCGAGATTGCCGGCAAGAGCGGCGATGAACTGACTCACGTGCTGCGCCACCGGCTGGCTGAAACAAAGGCGCTGCTGGTACTGGATGATGCCTGGAGCGGCAGTGCCCTGGCCGAATTGATACGTGCGGTCCCGCGCCGGATGCCTGTGCTGGTGACATCGCGCCAGCGCTACCCGCTGGACGAGATTATCGAAGTCGGCGAACTGCGCCCTGAAGAAGCGCTCAAGCTGCTGGGCTACCACGTCCGCAGGCGCGATTTCGCTCAAGACCCGGACGCGGCCCGTTTATGCGAACTGCTGGGCTATCACGCTTTCGCCCTGGAAATCGCCAGCAAGACGCTCAAAGTCTACGATCTCTCGCCCGCAGCGCTCTTGCAGCGCATTGAAGACTTACCGCATGACCTCGCCATGCCCGCCAATTTCGGCGAACTGGGCCGCACCGGGATCAAATCGCTTCTGGACACCAGCGTCAACGCCCTCGATAAGGACCTGTACGACACCTTTGTCACGCTGGGCGGGATGTTCGAACCCACGTCAAGCTCGGAACTGCTGGCGCGAACGATGGCACTGGATGAAACCTCAGTTGCAGATCGACTGGAACGGCTCACGATGCGCGGTCTGGTGGACCCACGCGCGTTCAAGGGCCTGCGTTATTACCGCCTCCACGACCTGGCCTACAGCTACGCCCGGACCATGTTCCTGAACAAAGGGCTGCACTACGACCCCGCTATTCGCGCCTGCCGTGATTATGCCGCCCATCACAAAGACGACCTGGATGCGCTGGATGTCGAACAGAGCAACCTCTTAGAGGCCGCCGAGGCTGCGAATCAGATGGATCAGCGCGAGATTCTGGTCGAGATCATGCGGACGTTGACGGTTGATGGCCCCTACTTCGCCGCACGTGGGCATACGGCGCTCTCATTGCAACTGATGGAGCAGGCCATCACCACTGCCAGGGCCATGCAGCAGACCGAAACGGCGCATTATCTCCTCAGCCGCCTGGGCAACACCTATGTCGATTTCCTCGGCGACCATCAGCGCGCCCTGGAGAGCTATCAGGAAGCCCTGGCACTGGCGCGGGAATTGGAAGATCGCCAGCGTGAAGCCATCTTACTCACGGTGATCGCCAAAGTGCGCTTCTTGCAGAATCAGGCCGACAGCGACGAGTATTACGAAGAGGCAGAGGCCATCGCCCGCAGCCTGGACGATCCTTTTGCGCTCAGTTTTGTGCTGCATCATCGCGGCTTCTACTGGCTCAACCGGCCCGATCCTGATTACCAGCGTTGTTTCGCGCTGTCACGTGAGGCTGCCGACATTGCCTCGCAGCATGACTTGCACGAAATCTACTTTTATTCGTTGATTAACCAGGGGGCCGCCGAGTTCGAGATGGGTCAGGCGGCGGATGCCCTGTCCACACATCAGACTGCCTACGCACTTGCCCAGGCCCAGAGCAATCAGCCCTGGATGGCATCGGCCTTGCAGTCAATGGGCGAAGATTATGACCGTCTGCAAGCGCGGGATAAGGCGCAATCGTCACTGGATGAGGCCCTGCAACTGTGGCGCACCTCCGGTGGGAAGGTGCAGGCTGATACACTTATCAAGTTTATGGAAGCGAAAGCGTATTCGGTAAAACCGGATTAGAGGTGAGGTTATGTTAAAGCAAAAGACTGCCATCTTGATCGTCGTCCTATTGATTGTCCTACCTTCGACCCTGCTTGCCCAGCGCGGTGGGCAGGATCTGACTGACAGCAACTGCGCCCTGACCCCGGATCAGATTCTGGGGCAGGCCTTTTCAGGGACCGCCGGTGCCTCCGGCGAAACCAGCGCGAACGGCCAGACTCCGCAGGGCGAAGATATTGTGGCGAACGGCCTGGATGCTCAGGCGGAATGGATCGCTGCTAATCTGCCGTATGCGGCTGGCGGCAGTGAGCCGGTGGCGATTCTGGTCATTGATGACTTCTCCGCTGATGGGACGGGCGATGCGCCGATCTCTCACGGCTGGCTGGTCATGCAGGTGTTGGAGCAGTTGCAAGCCCAACTGCCAGACGATCTGGCGGGCAACATTACGTTGACGCCCGTGAACATCGCCGACGAAAACGGTTATCAATCCGACCTGATCCAGCCAGCGGTTGAACGCGCTATGGATAAACTGGCTGCGACCGGCATCACTCGTTTTGTCCTCAACATGAGCTTCGTCTTCGTGCCCTGTGTCGATACGGATCCTGGGTTTCAATTTCAGCGATTTCCGCTCTGCTCGCCAGAACAATCCCAGCCGGTCGATTGTCGAGCAGCTCGGCGGGGATGCCAATTACGTTCGCTCCCTGCTGCAAGATTCGCGGGTCAGCATCATTGATGAAAGCAACCTGGAAATGACGGACGTGAACAATCTGCGCGGACTGGACCGGGCCAACGCCGTGCGCCAGATTCCACCGACGCCCGCGCAGGCTGGCCCTGCTGTGCAGTCACAGGATCTGCGCGTCCTCCGGCTTTTCAACAATGCGCGTCTCCAGTCGGATCCTCTGCGAGATTTCTTGCGCCAGACGACCCGTGACCGCATCGTGATACCGGTCGCCTCTTCGGGCAATTTCAAACAGCGCCAGCCCTTCTTCCCGGCACGCTGGCCCGAAGTCATCAGTGTCAGCGCCAACGAAGGGAACGATCTGCGCTTCTGGCTGCAATCGAACAACGGGGCTGTCAGCGTACCCGGCGCATGGTTCCTGTTTGACGACGGTGAGTATCGCGCGGGCACCTCCTTCGCAGCGCCGGTCGTCAGCACGCTTATTGCAATAGATCTGACCCAGGCCGAGCCACAATGCGGATCGCGCGGCGGAACATCGGTGCTCGCGCGCAGCAATTATGACAACAGCTTAATCGGGGATGTGGTCCAGCAATTTTGCAAGAAGTGAAGCCCGTCATCGCAGGGAAACAATTGGGAAAGCGACGCAAAGACATGGCCTAAACGGCGCTATACTGAGAGCATAAGGGAAGGGATTCAGGCCATGAAAAGGTTGAGGTTTCAGATCGTCCTCCTGCTGATCTGCCTGTGGTCCGGTGTCCTGGCAGCAGCGGCCCAGGAGACGGCCCGGCCAGAACGTCTGCTGCTGCGCGTGGTGGTGGACAGCGCTTTTATCCACAGCGACCCGCTGCTCTCCGCCGAAGCCACCGCCAGCGCCTTTGAAGGCGATCTGTTGGAAGCGATTGGCCGGAACGCCGACGGCACCTGGTATGAAGTGGCCCGCCCCTATTCGACCACTAAACTCGGCTGGATTTCGAACGCAGTCGTCGGGCGGCCCAATTCCGATATTTTCGCCCTGCCGATTACCAGCACCGTCGGCGTGACCGGCGACGTGCCCGTCTACGACACCGGCTATGCCGCCTTTGTGCTGGGGAACACCTCGCTGCGCTCTCAACCCGGCATCCGTGCCCAGCGGCTGGCCTTGATCCCCAACAGCGTGACTATCCCGGTACTGGCGCGCAATCAGGACGGCTCCGCGCTCCAGGTGAACTACAACGGTACGGTCGGCTGGGTGGCGTCTTATCTCGTGCGCATCAATGTGGACCCGATGGACCTGCCGCAGGCGGAGGGCCTGAGCGCACCGCCGGTCGCCCGGGTACAGATTCCCTACGAAGTGCAGATAGCCCAGATCGAGCGCCTGCGCAGCTATGCCACCGAACAGTATCAGGCGGCGACGGACATGAGCAACTACTGGGAACTGGTCATCGCGGGCGAAGTCGTGCCCTGTGTGCAGTACGAGACGATTGGTCTTTTCCCCTATACCGATAACGACATCCGCGAACTGCCGGAGCTGGGGCGCATCGCACCGCGCATGAACAGCGCCGTGACCATGCTGAATAATTCACGGGCGGACATCGTCTGCGGCGTGCGCGCGCTCGACGACGTATCGGATGCGCGGGCAAACGCGATCAACGCCCGGCTTATCCTCGATAACACCCTGTTCCAGATCGACAGTGCCGAGGACGTGGTCAGCGCCCGCCGTTAAGCACCGGTCGAGGGCTGGCGTTCCGGCTTGTCAAAAGTGCCGCCCATGCGCGGCTCACAGATCGCCTGCGCATAATAGCTGTTGCTGGTCTTCCAGTAAGGCGCGACCTCCCAGGTATAGCTGGAAGCGCCCAGCTTGAGATCAATCAGGTCAATCGTAACCGAGGTGTCTTCGCTGTCGAAGCGAGTATGGAAGCCGCCGTTGTCGGTAATGGTCAGACGGTACATAGTTGCACCTTCGAGCGGCGGAAAATAGAAGGTGATGCTGGCATCCCCGGCCATGAAGTCACCGCTGCGAGTCAAGTCGCCGACCCACTGCGAACACACCTCGCTGGACAGGTTCAAGCCTTCCGGCACGCGGCCATTGCGATCACGCGGGAGCAGGCGGCCCCGCACCGGCAGCGAGTTGAAGGGCTGGCTGATGCGCAGCAGCCGGGCATACACCCAGGCCGTGCTGCTGCCGTATTGAATCATGAGCCACTGGCGACCGTTCCAGTAGCTGGAGAAGGTCCCGGCGCGCCCCACAATCACCACCGAGGTATCGCGCGGGAACTGGTCGATAGCATCGTAGGCGAAATCCGGCCCGATCCGCACTGCCGCCTGATCGACATCGACGATGCCGAAAACCGTCTCGTCCTGCGCCGCAGCCGGAAGCACGATACAGGCCAGCAGCAGAACCGCTGCAATCCGCATAATTCTATGCATCAGAAATCTCCTCTCAAATGCTCTCGCCGCAATACAGACCGCCTTCAAGCGTGCGTTCACGGTCGTACCAATCCGGGAAAGGGATCAAGCCGCCGCCGCAGGTCGCGCCCGCCGCAGGCGATACGCTGCAAAACAGGGTGCCCTGCTGCTGCTGGATTACCGCATTCGCCCGCGCATTGACCCGGACGCCCTGATCCATCGCAAATTGCAGGCCCTCGCCCATCAGGCCGCTGCCCCCAGGCACATCCGCCGCCAGCAGAGTCTCGCGGATCGTGTCCGCCGTCAGGCCGCCCTCCACCTCCGGCAGCACATAATGCAGCAGCATGTACAGACCGCTGGCGCTCAGGTCCGCGCTGGGCGATGACTCGCGCCCGTGCGTGTTGAGATAGGTCCGCTCGTACTGTTGGTACAGCGGGCCGATCTGGTTGCGCCGGTAATCGGATCGAATCGTACCCTCAGCCGTCACGCTGATGAAGCCCTCGACCGTCATGCTGTCGCAGAGCGTGCGCCGGTAGCCGTCGCTGTCCAACTGCACCCAGGCTTTAATATTGGCGTCCGCATCCTGCAAACCATACCAGAGACGCAGGGCGTCACGATCATACGCGGCCACAAAGACCGTGTTGACCTGATTCTCCCGAATCGACCGGCTGAGCTGCTCGATACCGGTGAGCGATTCGCTGTACTCGTGGTCGATCACCAGCTCCGGCAGAGTATCGCGCACGCCACTTGCAAGCGCGCTCGTACGCGGCAGCCTCTCCCAGATCAAAGCGGCGCGCAGTTCGGTTTCGCCCAGCGTCGGGAGTTCAGCGGTCAGATAAGTAGCCGCGCTGGTCCCTAACTGGCGGCGAGTCGGACGCGGCGAAAAGCTCCAGTCGCCACTCACTGCCAGCGGCAGGTTGACCTCCCAGTAGACGAACTCCTCACGGGCGGCGGCTTCGCTGAGGACCTCACTGACCGCCGGGCTGCTGCTGCCCACGACGATCTGGATGCCCTGGTCAAGGATTTCGGCGACAGCGCGTTCCGCCTGCGGGCGATTGTTGGCCGCCAGACGGCGCAGTTCGACCGGCCTGCCCTTAACCCCGCCGCACTGGTTAACCGCATACGCCATCGAATCCACACCGGCAGCGGCCTCCGCCGATACAATCTGCAATAAGCCAGGGTCGCCAAACACGGTAGCGATGACCAGAGGATCGCCTGTAGCGGGAGTGCAGTCCGCCTGCGATTCGGTCGCGGTGGCACAGAGCAGACAGGCGAACAGCAGAATCGTCCATTTGTACATCGGTAACGCTCCACAGCGTACACTTTTCATTATCATACCGTTGACATGGCGCGGCGTATGGTAAACGTCAGGTTTTCATACTGTAAAAGCAGATAATCGTCACTTTTTGTAACGCCTATTCATGATACTCTGGTATAGATAGTGCTTTTCTCGCCCCGGTCACAGTATGTAACAGGGGAATTTTATGAAGCTTAATATACGTTTTCGGCTGATCCTTCTGGCGCTGCTTGTCGTGGGGCTGCTGGCCGGGCTGGCACTGGCTCAGGATGCCGAATCGCTCAAAGGCAGCTCGTTTCAGGTGGTCGGCGAAATCGGGCGGGCGCTGCCGCAGCGATTACTCTACGATGCTAATCACGAACGCTATGCCGTGATCGACGCCTATGGGCAGCTTTCGCTGGTCGATGCGCTGAGCTATGAGCGCGAACACGTCCTCTATGAAGAGGGCGAATACAACGATCTGCTGTTCAGCCACGATGGCAACTGGCTGGCGCTGGCAATCGGCACGCGCATCGAATTATGGAACGCCAACACGGGCGAACTGGTCAGCCGTCTGGATGATCTGTCGCAGGCGCTGCGGGTGCATGGCCCGCTGGCTTTTGCCCGCGACGATAATCTGTTGGTTTTCAGCGCGACCTACCCTGCCCCTCAGGCGACTCGCCGCTTCGAGAACGATACGACCATTGTCCCCTGGCTGTGGAACCTGACGGCGGCGCGCAACGAAGGCGACAGTACCTTCCCGCGCCGGGTAGAAGCCCTGCCCTTCTACGATTATCGCAACGGCTTCACGCTGGGGCCGAACAACAAGGTCGTGACCGCGCTGCCGGGCCGTCTGCACGTGCTGGATGCCACGACCGGCGCACTGCTGTTTGACATCCCGACCGACCGCTTCGAACGTGACGCGCTGCAAGTGTGGTTCTCGGCGGAGGACGATCAGATTTACGTGCGGACCACCGACGGCAGAACCCTGATGCAGTTGGATACCGAACGCGGCCTGCTGGTCGAGATTCCGCTCAATCACTGGCTGACCAGCAACGATCTCGGCAGCCTGGATGCGCTGGAACTGAGCGAGACTGCCCGCTTGATCGGCCCTGCTGCTTCCAGAGGGGGTATTCCGCTGCTCAACCTGCTGCTAGGCGACCGTTATAACGAGCGGGAAATCTATAGCGAGACCGGCCAGTTTCTCCGCCGCGAGACGGTGCGCCTGACGACCACCTTGATCGACATCCTGGACCAGCCCTTTGGCAGCGAAGCACAGCAGTCCGCGCTGCTGTTTCTCTTTGACGAAACCAACCAGCAGGGATATTTCGCCCTGCCGCGTTTTGGCGTCCAACAGATGACGATTAACGCCAGCGGCGACCGCGTCCTCCTGCGCACCCAGCGCAGTAACAATGAAGTCATCGAAACCTATGATCTCGACAGCGGACAGCGCCTGACCAGCATGATCCCGGCCCTGCGCAGTGCCAACCGTTATTCACCACGCACGCGCAACCGGGTGCTGGCCTATACCAGCGACGAAAGCCAGATCATCAGCGATTTCGAGCGCATTGACGCCGAAAGCGGTGAGTCGCTGGCGAGCGACCTGCGCTACTCGCGCAGCTTTAGCAACTTTTTCTTTACCAACGACAATCAGCATGTCGTCACCCTGAGCGGGACCGAATGGCGGCTGTGGGACATCACTACGGGCGAGGTATTAGAGCGCAAAGTCATTAGCCTGCGAGGAAACATCATCGCCACCTCACAGGATGGCTACCGCTACCTGACCCGCTCGGACCAACGCGCCCCGG
The DNA here is from genome assembly GCA_963772595.1 of uncultured Chloroflexia bacterium. GTDB lineage: Bacteria > Chloroflexota > Anaerolineae > Aggregatilineales > Phototrophicaceae > CAVYXZ01. The sequence continues at coordinate 178,787 of CAVYXZ010000014.1, forward strand.
TGACGAACGCGCCGTATACCCAGATGGAAATCTACAACGTGGCCGATGGCTCGCGCCAGACGGTGCGCATCGACAGCCTGCCGGGGCACTCCATCGGCGATGTCTACCAGAGTCCTGACTGGCAAAATTTCCTGGTGATCTACACGGTCAACAGTTACGGGCCGTATGCACCCGGTAATCAGATCGCTGGATACAGCCTGGCCGATGGCTGGCGCTGGACCATCGCCGGGGATGACCTGCCCTTTGCACAGGAGCGGCGCTATGGCTGGGTCGATAACGATCAGGCTTACGTCTATGGTTCCGGCTACGTCGGCGATCAGCCGGGCCGGATCTACGATGTGGATTTTGCGCCGAACGGCCTGCCCGCCTGCCTGACTCCGCCTGCCGGTCAGGAAGAGACCTGGCGGCGGCGCTGGTGGTCGGTCATGTTGAACCTGGACAGTGACGAAGGGGCGCGGCTGGCACAGTTCGTCTGTACCAATCCGGGGCAGTTCTCACCGGACAGCTTGCGGCGTCTGGCAAACGCGCAGTTGAACCCAACTCAGACACCGGTCGTCATCGCCGGGGTACCCGACTGCCTGACTCAGCGCTTCCCAGAGCAGGCCGCACAGTATGCTCAGGAATGGCAGTCGATCACGCAAAATCTCAGCCCGGAGCAGCAGCAGGAAGCCAGCAGCATATTCTGCGAAGCCTTCGACGAGGACGCGCCGCAGCGTCGTCAGGTACAGACCTATGGGGCATGGACGATGGTCATCGACGCGCAAACGGGTCTGCGATCCAGCGGCAACACCACGCCGCCGGTCAACCAGCGCCCCATCTCGCCGCTGCTGCGTGAATTCGAACGCACAGAGGATCGCAATCCCGGCACGATCATCCTCAGCCCGAACGAAGAATATATCGCCGCCTCCAGCCTGCCCGGCGAGCTGCTCGTTTACCGCGTAGGCGTAGGCTATCGCAATCTGCTGGGCTTCGACACGGCGACCGCCGCCGCCTTCGCCGCGACTGAGGGGATCATCCACGCGCTGCCCACTTATACCCCCACCTTCGCGGCCATCGGTACGGCCCGCCCGACCCTCACGCCAACGGTCACGCTGACTCCGCTGCCCAGCCCGGAGGCTGCGCTGGATTTACCCAACGAAGGTCAGGTCCTGCAAGTCTGCCCGGCCCGGACCCTGTATAACATCGCCGATCCGCCGCCGGATTACGCACCGACAGGCCGGATCATCGGCCCGGTGCAGGGCGAGGTGCTGTGGGTGGCCGAGCCAGAAAACGGCCAGCGTTACCCTGACCCGGACATCCCCGCCTGCGGCTATGCCTTACAGTGCAGCCTCTCGCCGGATAACGCCTGGATACTGGCCTATGGCGTGCAAGGTATCTCGGTACGCCGCCCGGACGAATTGGAGTTTCGCCTGCTGTTCGACTTCGAAAAGGACCGCGACATCCCGCGCGACATTCACTGGTCGGGCGTGGATACGCTCGAATATGAGGTCTCTCTCCAGGGGGCCGATGGCCGCACGCGCCGCTATCTCAAACGCGACATCCTGGGTGTCTCGCCGGACCCGGACCCCTGGCTGCCGGAAGTCTACATCGACGGCGTACAGGCGCAACTGGTCACACGCCAGCCGGGCGGCTCGTTAGCGATTGTCGAAATCGACTATACAACCGGCACCGGGGTCGGCCACGAATATTTTCTCTACAACATTGATACCGGCGAATGGTCCGTGCTGGCACGCGAAACACGCGGCCAGATGAGCTTTAGCTGGCACGCACTGGGCGACCGGCTCTATTACACCTATCCTGGCTTCACGGATTCCCTGTTCAGGTCGCTGTGGTTTCAATACACCGTGTCCACCGGGGAACATGCCTTGCTGGGGCTGCTGCCCGATGGCCTGTGGTCGCCGGATGGCCGCTACCGGATTACCAGCACCGACAGCCGCCTGTATCCGATCAGCATCTGGGACAGCCAGACCGGCCTGACCCGCCAGTACTGCCTGCCAGAGACCGGGACGCGGCTCTACGACGGCGGCTTCTTCTGGTCGCCGGACAGCCAGTACGTGGCCCTGCGCGCGCCGCTGCCCAAAGATGAGGCGCAGGAAGGCGTAGGCCAGCACGTGATCGTCCTGGACGTGCTGAATGGCACCATGACCGACGTGACGACCGGCTTCGGCCCGCTGTTCATGTGGGCACCGGACCCGGTAGAACAACAATGAGGCGCAGCATGAGACGACTCAAGGGACTGAGCTGGCTGCTGGCATTCTGGATGGTTTTTTCGCTGGGTGGCGTCCTGGCGCAAGACGAGGAGGAACTGCCGGAGACCGCGCCCGCAGTCCTCACGGCGGACCTGCATCTGCGTGCCTCGCCGAGTGCCGATGCCTACCTGCTGACGACCCTCCACAGCGGGACAACGGTGCTCGTCATCGGGCGCAGCGGGAACTGGCTGGAAGTCTATGCAGAAGGTCAACTGGGCTGGGTCACGGCGGATTATGTGTCCTGGCAGGACAACCCCGATGGCATTCCCAATCCTTACCGGACCGATGGCGAAACGGTGCCCTTCAACGCCTACGTGACCACTCAGGATAACGCCTCGTTCCGGCCTGGGCCGGGATTGGCCTTCGAGCGCACGCGGGTGCTGCCGCCGGGCACGACTATGCCTGCTATTGGCCGCACCGCCGATGGCAACTGGATCCAGGTCGTTTACAACGGGGAGTATGGTTGGATTTACTATACCCTGCTGATCTGGTCCGGCGATGTGATCGAACTGAACCTCGACGGCGTGAACCCCGCCCCCTTCGTCCGCCGCACGCTGGCCGAAGCCGTGATTGGCCCGGACACGCCCGTCTTCTCCCAGCCGGATTTGCTCCAACCGGACGTTGTGGGGCTGGTCGGCACGCCGACACGGGTCGAACTCACCGGGCGGCTCGGCTCAGCGGCCATCCGGCGGCTCCAGTTCAATTTTGGGGGTCGCTATTACTGGGTGTTGAATCTCGATGTCGAAGTCTACGGTACAACGCTCAAACTGCCGGATCTGGCCGCCAACGCACCCTACGGGCGGCTGCTCGGCAACATACGCACCGGCGTGCAGAATCTGCGCGATCCGCTGAGCAGCATCTCCAGCCTCTGGAACACGCTCGCCAGCGGCGGGACCATCACCTGCGATGATCTGCCGCGCCGGGCACGTGGAGCCGTGTTCCTGGAATCCGACCTTCAGACCGAGCCACAGTTCCGACCGGCGGTGCAGGCTTTCGAAACAGCTTTCTCCAATACTAATGCGGCGATTGATGCGCTGGATGCGATCTGTGCCCAGACCGGTGAAGGCCGCTTTGTGCAGCCCGAACAGGTGCAGCAGGCGCTGGACTGGCTGGACAGCGCGGAACGCAACCTCTATATCGCAGGGACCTTCTTCTCGCCCCTGGCCGAACGGGACCCCCTGCTGGGGAATTGACAGGTCAGGACGCCGGTTCGCACAGCGCGTTCAGTGCAGGCTCCTGGATAATCGGGAGCGTAAAATAGAAGCGGCTCCCCGCGCCCGGCTGGCTTTCGACCCCCACCTGCCCGCCTAGCTTGGTCACGATGCGGCGCACAATCGACAACCCCAGGCCATGCCCCTGCGCCCGCACGGTATCCAGGCGGATAAACTCGGTAAACAGACGCGCCTGATCTTCGGGGGCTAAGCCCGCACCATTGTCCTGCACCCAGAAGCGCATCATGCCGTCGCCCTGGTCCGTCGCCCCTAATTCCAGATGCGGCGGTTCCCCGCCATACTTGAGGCCGTTGCTGAAATAATTCACCCAGACTTCCTCAAGCCAGGGCGCATAACCAAGGACCTGCGGCCAGGATTCCGGCACGATCACGTCGGCTTCGTACTGATCCATCATATAAGCCATACGGTCCAGGACCTGGAAGACCACGTCCCGCATCTCGACCGGCACCATTTCGATCTGCTCGCCGCGAATAGTCGCCAGCAGCAGCAGTTCGTTGACAATACTGTTCATCCGCTGCGCCGAGGTCATGCTCCGGCTGAGTAGATCGTTCAGCGATTCGTCCAGGCCCTGCGCGTCCATCTGTATCAGATCCATAAAACCAATAAGCGTCGCCAGGGGGCTTTTGAGATCGTGAGCGACCGTATGGGCAAAAGCCTCCAGGTCCTCGTTCTGTTCCTGCAACTGCTGATTCTGGCGATGCAGCGTCTTGCGCATCGCGGTCAAGCTCAGGTGCGTCCGCACACGGGCCAGCACCTCCTCGACCTGAAAAGGCTTGGTCACATAATCCACCCCGCCAGCCGAGAAGGCCTTCACTTTATCGAAAGTTTCGTTCAGCGCGCTGATGAAAATTACGGGGATGTCTCGCGTCTGTTCGTCGGCTTTCAAAAGACGACAGACTTCATACCCGTCGATATCAGGCATCATGATGTCGAGCAGAATAAGGTCAGGCTGTTCTTTATGGATAGTCGCCAGCGCACGCTCGCCGCTGGTGGCAAAGCGCACGCGGAAGACCTGGTCGCTCAGCATTTGAGTCAGTAAATGCAAATTCTCCGCTTTGTCATCCACAATCAAAATGGTTTCGGTACGAGTTTCGTTCACTCTACTGCCTCCCGCATCAAACTTAACAATGACTCAAAATCAAAGCGATTTGCCATCCGGGCCATCGAATTGGCCAGGGAAGGATCAACTTGGCGCGTTTCGCTGATCGCAGCGTTCAGCTTTTGCAGATCGCCTAACTCTGCGGCTTCAACGAGGTGCGCGCGCAGTTCAGCGGATAGCCCATTCACAGACCGCTTCAGCGTCTCAGACTGGTGAGGATTGGAGCGCGGGCTGTCTATCCGCCGCATTTCTGAGGGACCGTAGGCGAAGCGAAGCCCTAGATGTTTGCTGAGCAGATCGTAAATATCCTCAGCGCGGAAGGGCTTACTGAGGTAATCGTCGAATCCAATAGATTGGATATCGGGCCCGTCTTCATTGAGCACACTGGCGGTGATGGCGATGATGACCGTCTCCTGATGCGCGGCCTTGATCTGCCGGGTGGCTTCCACCCCATCCATGACCGGCATCCGCAGGTCCATCCAGATCAGATGCGGTTGAAAAGACCGCGCGATCGTCACAGCTTCTTCGCCGTTCTCGGCCTCATGCAGTTCAAAATGCAGCGGGCTGAGCAGTTTGATGAGCAGTTCCCGGTTGATCCAGTTGTCGTCCACCACCAGGAGTTGATAGGCAGACTGGTCGGACGCAACGACGCGCTTACGCAAGCGCCTGCCTAAATCGAGGTTCTCAGGTGCCAGGGCAACCTTACACTGCACGTAAAAGGTAAAGGTCGTGCCATAGTCAAGCTGGCTTTTAACCGTAATGTCGCCGCCCATTAACTGGACAAATTTGTAGCTAATCGCCAACCCCAGGCCAGTGCCTTCCTGGGCCTGGCGTCCGCTGCTCGTCTGGCTAAAGGCGTTGAAGAGACTCGATATTTCCTCAGGGGCAATGCCCGGTCCGGTATCCTCCACTTCGAACCAGAGTTGTACCATATTGTCATCCGCAACCAACTCGTCGATCACGCTTCGGATGCGAACCTGTACGCTGCCCTGGCTGGTGAACTTCAGCGCGTTGCCAATCAAGTTAATCACGACCTGGCGAAGCTTGACCGGATCGCCAGTGAGATACTGCGGCAGGTCGGGCGCGCGATCAAATTGTAGTTGGACGTATTTTTCTTCCGCTTTGAGGAGAAACATGTCTTCAAGCGCATCCAGCAGACGGAAGAAATCGAAATCCACTTCATCCAACACCACATGCCCGGCTTCGATTTTTGAGAAATCGAGCACGTGGTTAATCAGCGAGAGCAAATGCTCACCGCTTTGCAGAATGACATCGAGATTCTTGTGAGCCTCTGACGGCAGATCGAAGTTGCGCCCTATCACCTGGGCAAAGCCGAGAATGACGTTGAGCGGTGAGCGGAGTTCATGACTCATGTTCGCCACGAAGGCGCTCTTGGCCTTGTTGGCAGCCTCGGCAGCCTCCTTCGCTTCGCGGAGCCGGATTTCACTGGCCTGAAGCTCGTTGGTGCGGGCAATCAGGGCCTGTGTTTGCCGCTCCACCTCGCGTCGCAGTTCACGATTGTGCCGTGCGATGGCCCGGACACGCCACTGATAGCCCGCCAGCACCAGTCCGATCATCGCCAACACGGCCAGCAGCCTGAATCCGGCGGTTCCCCACCAGGGCGGCAGCATCGTCAACGGCAGCGTGACCTCCTTATTGCTCCAAACACCATCGCGGTTGGCAGCCTGAACTTCAAATGTATAGTGCCCGGCGGGAAGATTGGTGTAGGTAGCATAACGGCGAGAACTATCCGTCTCGTTCCACTGGTCTTCAAAGCCCTCCAGCCGGTAGCGATAAGTGTCTTTATCGCCAAGGGAGTAATTCAGCACGGCGAACTCGAAGGACAGGACATTCTGGCTGTAATCCAGTGTCAGACCATCCGTTTGCCAGATGGGCCGCTTGAGCGGTGAGTCTGACCCTGGCTCAACGGACTGGTTAAAGAGTTCAAAGTCATCCAGGATAACGGGGGGCTGGTAGCTGCTGTCGATGATGTCCTGCGGATAAAACGCGGTCAGACCGTTCGCACCCCCAAAGAACATGCGCCCGTCAGGAGCCTGTGCAAATACTCTGGTGAAGAACTCATTGCCCTGTAAGCCGTCGAACTTATCGTAGTTGTAAAATGTTTCAGTGGAGGGCGTGAAGCGTGATATCCCTTTCTTAGTGCTTAACCACAGATCACCATTCTGAGCTTCCAAAATACCCACAACATAATTCGCCGGAAGCCCATCATGAGTCGAGTACTGTTTCACTGCGCCAGTGTCTGGATCCAGACGCACGAGACCGTCATGCGATGCGATCCAGATCATGCCGTGTTCATCTTCCAGGCTGGCTTCAGTTTCGGTATCGGAAGGGTTTGCTTCGAGCGACACCAGGCGATAACGCCGGTAGGTCTCGCTAAGCGGGTCGAAACGGCTGAATCCGTTGGTTGTTGCGAACCACAGATTGCCCGCGCGGTCCGGCTGCATATTAATGACCGGCGGATAAATCTGTATGTCCGGTGCGAGATCTACATCCGGCGGACGCTCAGCATTGGGCAGGTCGTAGCGGACCATATTGTCACGCGACTCGTCCAGGCGGAACACCCCTCTCATGTTGTGGACAATCCAGAGACTGTGCTGGGCATCTTCATACAGCCTGACAATGAGATCTTCGCCGTGACTCGGACCAAGATCGGGTCTTGGCAGGTCCGAGGCTGGCGGCAGCCCTCCCTTGGCCGATGCTGAATCAGCATCCCCCGGTCGCTGAGGCGGAGCCGATGGCCGGAATGCTCTAAAATCTTCCGTTTGCGGGTTAAACTGCCAGACCACGCCCGCATTCCCGCCTAACCACACCATGCCGGTGTGATCCTGGGCAATAGCACTGATGACTGCCAGGCTGGGATCGAAATCTGCCAGCGAGTACACTTTGACAGCCCCGGTATCAAGATCCACTTTGTGCAGCACGTTATCGACCGCAATCCAGGCCGTGCTGTCGTCCGGGATGTCAATGGCCTGAATCTGTCCTGCATCCAGGCTGGAGGGCGTCCCTGGAACAAACTGGCGATAGTAGGCAAAACGGGCCATCTGCGGATTATAAACGTCGATACCATTCTCACTGCCGATCCAGATCAAGCCAGACTGGCTTTGATAAAGCGTGTTGAGGTTGTCGCTGCTCAAGCTATCCGGCACACCCGGATAAGAGGCTTCGACACCAAGCAGCTGCTGTGTCCGCGGGTCAAAGCGATACAGTCCGTGAGCCGTTGCTAGCCAGAAAAGGTGATCGTCCGTTTCGAGAATATCACGAATGGCGGTCACAGTGGGGTTGATATCGAATTCATCCTGAGCAGCATCATATCTGTAGAGTCCCGCACTGCCCCCGACCCAGATTCTCCCCTGAGAATCATAGAGAACGGACGATAACAAATGATCGTCGTACTGAGTCTGTGGGTAGGGAGCGAAGGTGCTGGATTCGAAATCGTAGCGCAAAATCACATCCCCGTCACATATCCAGAGCATGTGATCCACCGTTTCAACCATGTCCTGAACGCCTCGGCCAAAGTATCTACCAGGAATCATGTCGGTTTGATTGTAGATGGTCCCGCTTTCGGTCACCGGATCAAAGTCCGTCAACCCAAACACACCTGTGCCGCCAAACCACAGGTGGCCCCGATCATCCTGAAAGATACTGCGGTGGCGATCCCCATTGATTGGACCGGTTCCGTCTTTGCTCGCCTGAAAACGAGTGAAAAGCCCTGTATCCGGGTCCAACCGGTTAATGCTGCCGCCATCGGTCCCGACCCAGATGTTTCCATCATGATCTTCAAAGAGGGACAACACGTGATTGTTGCTGAGGGTAGTCGGATCTGCCGGATCGCTGAGGTAATTGGTGAAGGTGTAACCATCGTAACGGCTCAAGCCCGCCTCGGTGCCGAACCACATGAACCCGTTGCGATCTTGCAAGATAGCCGAGACATTGTTTTGCACCAGCCCGTCATCTGAAGTCAGATGAGCGAAGCGCAGCGCGGGTTCAAATTGAAGCACTGGCTCGGCATCGGTCGCATCCTGAGCCTGAATTTGCGCTAATGGAAAGGCAAGCAAGAAGAACAGGCTGCAAGCAATTGCCCTGCACCAGGGCCTCTTTACGTTCATGGAATAGCCTTAATTCTTCAGCGGACATTGTGAAGAACGCACATGTTCATTATAGGCTGTCGCTTGGGGCAGAAGAATGAAGATTATGCGGCTAATGTCCCCGGCGTTTGCGCTTACGTTTCTCGACCTTACACCCCGTTTATAAGCCTTAAGCCGGTCTCTTTGCTGCTTCGTCCGGATGGCTTTGTCCTGCTTGTGTGCCTCCAATTGCAGCCGCAGCGCGTCCTGCGATTTCGTCGCTATGCCCCGCGCTGCCATCTGTGCCCGGACAAGCCGCTGCTGGCGCTTCGGATTTATATGCTGCGACGGCGGCTGTGCCAGGGGAAGCGCTGGTGAGAGCCGGTCCAACAGCGCAGCATAGTCGTGCTGGATAAAGGCGTAGACTTGGGCATCCGATGGCTCTGCGCCGAATACGTGGCGGGCAACTCGCAGCGTAGAGTCGTCGAACTGCTCAAGCAGCGCGATCCAGTACGGCGCATCGAACAAAACGGTCAGAATCGTGTGGTGAGGCGTCATGGCGTCTGTCTCCTGAGAACACTAAACAGACACCACAGGACAACCTCGTTAGCGAGGCGGATACTTCATCGCAGGCGCGATGTCCCAGACTACCAACTGGCGTAGTGATTTCGTGGTGGATTGTGCAGCCAGCATTGTAAACATGCCGCGCGTTTCGATCAAGGCGAGGAGTACCGAAAAGAGCGCAGCGGCAGTGATTAACTGCTCGGCTGCGCCCTTCTGTGACTGTAAAGCGTGCCTTATGCGGCCTGAATCACATCGGTATTTTCGAACTGGCTGTTGTAGAGATCGGCGTAGAAGCCGCCGCGCGCCAATAGTTCTTCGTGCTGTCCCTGCTCCACGATGTCACCATCGCGCATGACCAGGATCAGGTCGGCGTTGCGGATGGTGGACAGGCGGTGCGCGATGATAAAGCTGGTGCGGTTCTGCATCAGGTGATCCATCGCCTGCTGGATCAACACCTCAGTACGGGTATCGACCGAACTGGTCGCCTCGTCCAGGATGAGCATCTGCGGGTCAGCCAGGATGGCGCGCGCGATGGTTAGAAGCTGTTTCTGCCCTTGCGAGACGTTGCTGGTCTCTTCGTTGAGTACCGTATCGTAGCCATCGGGCAGCGTGCGGACGAAGTGATCGACATGCGCTGCTTGGGCCGCGGCGATGACTTCCTCGTCGGTCGCATCCAGCCGGCCATAGCGAATGTTCTCCAGGATGCTGCCGTTGTAGAGCCAGGCATCTTGCAGCACCATGCCGAAGAGCCTGCGCAAGTCATGGCGGCTGAATTCGCGGATGTCGTGGCCGTCGATGAGGATCGTGCCGCTGTTGACGTCGTAGAAACGCATCAGCAGCTTGACCATCGTGGTCTTGCCTGCACCGGTAGGGCCGACGATAGCGATCTTCTGGCCGGGCGCGGCACTGGCGGAGAAATCCCGAATAATGACTTTGTCCGAGCTGTAGCCGAACTGAACGTGCTCGAATTCGACCCGTCCCTCGACCTGTTTCAGATCAATCGGATTGGCCGTCTCGACGATTTCCTCTTCTTCGTTGAGGAAGTCGAAGACACGCTCGGCAGCGGCAGCCGTCTGCTGAAGCACGTTCGAGATGTTGGCGATCTGCGAGATCGGCTGCATGAAGGAACGCGAATACTGGATGAAGGCCTGGATGTCGCCGACGGTGATAGCGTTGTTGATCGCCAGGTAGCCGCCGAGGATCGAGACCGCTACGTAGCCCAGATTGCCGACGAAGGACATGATCGGCATCATCATTCCGGAGAGGAACTGTGATTTCCAGGCCGAGTCGTAGAGCGTCTCGTTGTAGGTGTCGAACTGCTCGATACTCTTTTCCTCGCCGTTAAAGGCCTTCATGACGTTGTGGCCGCCGTACATTTCCTCGACGTGGCCGTTAACGTGGCCCAGGTAATCCTGCTGCTCGCGGAAGTACTTCTGCGACCGGCGCACGATCTGGGCGATGATGACCAGCGACACCGGGATGATGAGCGCGGTCGCAATCGTCATGATCCAGCTAATCGATAGCATCATGAGAATGACGCCGACCATCGTCGTCACCGAGGTCACGATCTGCGTCAGGCTCTGGTTGAGCGTCTGGTTGATGGTATCCACGTCATTGGTGATGCGCGAAAGCACTTCGCCGTGACTCGTGCCATCGAAGTAGCGCAGCGGCATCCGGTTGATCTTCTCCGAGATGTCCTTGCGCAGTTCGTAGGTCACTTGCATCGAGACGCCCGCCATGATCCAACCCTGGATGTAGCGGAAGATCGCCGAGAGGATGTACAGACCGGCCAGCATCAGCACAATATTGCCGATGTATTCGAAGTCGATCCCCGTGCCTGACCCCGCGATCTGCGCGATGACACCTTCAAAGAGCTTGGTGGTCGCCAGGCCCAGAATTTTCGGGCCGACGATGGTGAAAATCGTGGACGCAACGGCGAAGATCAGGACGATGATGAGCGAGACTTTGTACACACCCAGATAGCTGATGAGCTTGCGCATCGTGCCTTTGAAGTCGCGCGGTTTCTCGCCCGCCATCGGGACGCCGCCCATGAAGCCGCCATGACGCTGCCCGCCTCGATTCGATCTCGCCATCATGATGCCAGTTCCTCCATGCCCATTTGCGACAGGGCAATTTCGCGGTAGATTTCACAGTCTCTTATCAGTTCGTTATGTGTCCCTTTGCCGACGATTTTGCCTTCATCCAGGACGATGATCTGCTCCGCGTTCCTGATCGTCGATACGCGCTGTGTCACGATCAGCACGGTGCTGGAACCGGTCTTCTCCTTCAGCGCCTTGCGCAGGGCGACATCCGTCTTGAAATCGAGCGCCGAGAAGCTGTCGTCAAAGATATAGATCGGCGCGCGCTTGACCAGGGCGCGGGCAATCGACAGGCGCTGTCGCTGACCGCCGGAGACGTTGGTCCCGCCTTGCGACACTTCCGTTTCCAGCCCTTCGGACTTCTCGCTGATGAACTGGCTCGCCTGAGCGATGTCAGTCGCCTCCCGGAGGAGGTCCTCGCTGGCGTTCTCATCGGCGTAACGTAGATTGCTTTCAATCGTCCCGGTGAAGAGCATCGCCTTCTGCGGAATGTAGCCGATCTTGTCACGCAGATCGTGCTGCGTCACCTCGCGGATGTCCACCCCGTCTACCAGGATTGCGCCCTCGGTGACATCGTAGAAACGCGGGATCAGGTTGACGACCGTCGATTTACCCGAACCGGTCGAGCCGATAAACGCGGTGGTCTGGCCGGGCAGTGCGGTGAAGTTGATGTCGTGCAGCACATCCGCTTCGGCACCAGGATAGCGGAAGGTTACGTGCCGGAACTCGACCGTGCCGGTAAAGGACTGCTCGAAGTGCCTCGGCTGCTGCGGGTCCCGGACAGTCGCTTCGGTCGCCAGCACGTCGGCGATACGATCTGCCGACACGGAAGCTCTCGGCAGCATGATGAACATAATCGACATCATCAGGAAGCCCATAACGACCTGGATGGCATACTGCATGAAAGCGATCATATCGCCCACCTGCATCGAAGCCTGCGCCACCTGATGCGCGCCTACCCAGATGACCAGCAGCGTGACGCCATTCATGATGAACATCATCGCCGGCATCATGAAGGCCATGACCCGGTTGACGAAGAGGTTGGTGTCCGTCAGATCCTGATTGGCTTTGTCGAAGCGATTTTCCTCGAAGGCCTGCGTATTGAAGGCCCGGACCACCATCATGCCGGAGAGGTTCTCACGGGTCACGAGGTTCAGCCGGTCCACCAGGTCCTGGATAATTCTGAATTTGGGCAGGGAGACCGTAAAGATGCTGACAATCAGGCCCAACAGGACCGCGACCGCCAGCGCGATCACCCACCACATCGAGGCATCTGTCTGGAGTGCCTTGATGATGCCGCCAACGCCCAGAATCGGCGCGTAGATCACCAGACGCATGATGAGGACAATCAGCGTTTGAAGCTGGGTGATGTCGTTGGTCGTGCGTGTAATCAGCGAGGCCACCGAAAACTTGTCAAATTCGGTGTTGGAGAAATTCTCGACCTTTTTGAACAGGTCCCGGCGCAAATCCCGCGCGCTGCCCGCCGCGACTCTGGCCGACAGGAAGCCGACCGCAACAGCGCTGGCGACTGAGAGCAGCGAGAGCATCAGCATGACGAAACCGGTGCTGAAGATGTAGTTGTTCTGGAGGCTGCTGGTATCCATGCCGAGCGCGTCGTATTCTGCTTTGATTGCGCCAACTGCGGACTGGACGATCATACTGTCACCCATCACGTCGAAGCGTTCGTTCATCGAGTTGAGGATCGGCGCGCGCACAATCTGCGGCAAGCCGGACAGCATGGCAAAGACGTCGGTGCCCTCCGGCAGTTTGGACAGATCAAAGCCTGATGCCGCCCCCATCGCTGCTGCTTTTTCCGGGTCCGCCATCGCCTGCTCGATGCCCGACACCGCCAGGAAGGCCCGGCCCATGATCGGATTGAGCGTGTCTATCTCGGCGGCACCGGTATCGTTGAGCACGTACACGGCTTCGTCAGCCAGCGCCGGATACTGCTGCACATCCTGCGCGTAATCCGGCGAGTTCTGATCGATCAGGGTGTAAGCCGCCATGACTTCGGTCTGCTGGTCGGCGCTCAGGAAGATCGTCAGTTTGTCCATTGTGCTCTGGCGCAGCGCAACAGGCACGGCGTTTTCGACACCGCCCTGCTGAATACCGACGTTGACGATCCGGCCCATGTAATCGGGCAGAGTCAGGTCGGCCATCGCCTGCACAAACAGCAGGACGACCGCCAGCAGGACGGTCAGTAGAAAGGGCTTGAGATACTTCGCCAATCGGACCATGAGATGTGTTCTGTGTTACCTCGCTGGTGTTTCTTCGGTGGAGAACTGCATGACCCGCTGAAGCGCGGGGAGAAAGATTTGAGCTGCTTCCAGTTCGTCGGGAGTGAGCGCTTCCAGAAACTGCGCGAGATGTCCAACGACCTGCTCAAACGTAGCCTGCGCACGAGCCTTGCCTTCAGGCGTCAGTTCAAGCAGGGTCTGGCGGCGGTCATCGGGGTCGGGATTACGCTCGACCCAGCCGCGCTCGACCAACCGCTGCACGAGCGCGCTGGCCGATTGCATACTCACCTTGCGCCGTTTCGCCAGTTCGCTGACGGTGAAAGGCTGGCCGCGAAGCTGCGTCAGGGCCAGGACCTGCACCAGCGTGCCCTCGTCCTCGTTGGCATCCTGCATGTGCGCAGCCATTACTCTGCCCATCATCGGCAGGAATTTGACCAGTGCCCGCGCAGTCATGTCGGGTGTCCAGGTGTCTGCCATTACGTTTATTCAACCTTCTTGATAGTCAATCGCACTGATAGTCAGTCTAGTTGAGTAATTTGGCAGAGTCAACATTTGAGAAGCGAAATTCACAGATTTCTTATAAAACGCATAGATTGATTTGCAGCAGTTGTATGGATCAGTTTTCCTGGACCGGGAGCCGGATGGTAAACGACGTCCCTTCCCCAACCTGACTTTCGACCTCAATCGTGCCGCTGTGCAAATCGACCGCCTGCTTCACGATTGCCAGCCCCAGGCCTGTGCCGGATACCTGTCCTACATTCGAGGCGCGATGGAAGGCAGTAAATTGTTGAACTCGAACATGATACCCAGGTCAGTGCCGTCAATGTCATAACCGCTGCTGATCCCATTCGGAGAGAAGGGTCCTGTGACCCAGGCGACAAATTCGACATCGGCGACACCGCGTGACACGGCAGCCTTGCCATGCATATCACCTGTCAAGAAGCTGGGGTGAACAATCAGGATCAGAATTGCAGCCGTGATCGCTGCAATTTTGTGTTTCACGGGCAAATCCTTGCGCCCGCAGCACTGATGGATTCAGGATGGAGAACACTGCAATCTGTAATGGGCGCTGTCTACTATGACTTTACGCTTCATTGAGCGTATCTTAATGATACACCCATGCGTTTTGACGCTGTCAAGTAACACAGGCATGTGAATCCGCAGAAGGGTCATCTGGCCTAGAGGGGGACGGTCCAGGTATCCGAGTTCAAAGGCGTATTACGATGCTAAGGTAGCATGAGAAAATGCGGTCTGGAGGATGTCATCATGGAAACGCTGCTCACACAATACTGTGTCCCGGTCGAGGAGAATGCCAGGGCGCTTGAAGCCAACGAGATCAGAGTTCTGCACGCGCAGGTCCCCGATTGGGAGATCGTCGCAGACGGCGCAGAGAAACACCTGCGGCGCGCCTTTGGCTTCCAGAATTTTGCCGGGGCGCTGGCTTTCGCTAACAAAGTCGGCGAACAGGCCGAGATCGAGAATCATCACCCGCGTATGGTGGTGGAATGGGGACGGGTAACACTGGACTGGTGGACCCATACCGTGCGAGGACTACACCCAAACGACTTCATCATGGCGACCCGCATTGACGATCTCTTCGCCCGCTGGGACCTGATTAGCGGCCAGAAGGACGAGGTTCAGGAAGCATCGGAAGAATCCTTCCCGGCTAGCGATCCCCCGGCCTATTGAGCGTCCTTGTGGATCACGCCGCACTTCAGAGACTCAGCGCGGGACGTTCACACGGCCACTCGACCTACCGCCAAATAGTCCAGATGACCAGCCGCCAAACGCTGCAACTGGAGATAGCAAAGCGCAGCGGCCTTCCCAAAATCTGTATTCAGGATAACAAGGAGTATGAACAGCATGAAATGGCGCAGTGCAGTTTTCATCGGAGTCCTGTGTTTGCTGGTCCCCTTTGGCATGGTGAGCGCTCAGGACACAACTACACCGTCGGATACCATCACGGTCACGGGCACCGGCAGCGCATCCGGGACGCCGGACATTGCCAATCTCGATATTGGTGTCCAGACAGTAAACGCTGACGTCACCCAGGCTTTTGCGCAGACGAATCAGGGCATTAACGCCGTAATCGAGGCCATGACCGGCGCAGGTGTGGCGCGTGAAGACATTCGCACATCGGGTCTGAACATTTATGTCCAGCAGCCGCCTTCGCCCGATTCTCAAGGGTCTACCCAGTATCAGGTCTCGAACCAGGTGCATATCATCGTGCGCGATATAAGCAAGGTAGAGGACGTCATTAACGCAGCCGTCAACGCGGGGGCCAACAACATCTTCGGCTTCAGCCTGGGCATTGCCGACCAGTCCGCGCTGGAGAGCCAGGCACGCTCTGAAGCAGTAGCCGATGCGCGGAATCGTGCTGAAGAACTGGCCGGGCTGATCGGGGTCGAACTGGGTGACGTCGTCAGCGTGCAGGAGAATCCCGGCAATAGTCCTCAGCCGCTGGCCTTTCAGAGTACGGCGATGGGCAGCGGTGGCACAGGCGGCGCGGTCGTGGAAACCGGCCAGTTGACCATCAACCTGCAAGTCGAGATCACCTACCGAATCAACCGGCCCTGAGAGTCAATCTGCACAGGCTCCTATTTGAGCATCAGGCAGCGACAGGGCTATTGCCGGATCAGCGAACGGCCTGATCCGGCAGTCCTTCGTGGCTGGCCTCGCCCTCATATTCGATTTCAATGGTCACATGTTCAAGGTCTGGGTCCTGCACGGCGGCGCGCACGGCCTGCTTGATCCGCCGAATATCCGCTCTGGCGAGATTCGCATCCACCACCAGGTGGGTCGAGAAGACATTATGCACTCCATCCAACGACCAGAGATGCATATGGTGTATCGAGCGCACGCCGTCTATCGTACCGCATCTGATTCTCCAGCGCTTCCAGGTCGATCTCGGCGGGTACCGCTTGCAGAAACAGCAGGGCCGCCTGTTTGAGATTGCCGACCACATTGCTCAGCACATACAGCGTAATCAGCAGCGACAGCAGCGGGTCCAGGATGGGCAAATCGGCAAAAAGCGACACGATTCCCACCACCAACACTGCTGCCCAACCCAGCACGTCTTCCAGCAGATGCCAGCCGATGGTCTGAATATTGGCCGAACGCGCGCTGCGCAGACGCAGGACTGCCAGGCCGTTCACCACGACGCCGATGATGGCGAACACAATCATGCCGGGGGCATCGAAGCTTTCCGGGTCGAACAGGCGCGGAATCGTAGCGGAGAGGACGAACAGGGAACCACCCACCAGCACCAGCGTGTTGATGAGCGCGCCGAGCAGCGAAAAGCGCCGGTAGCCGTAAGAAAAGCGCTGGTCGCTGCCCCGCTGCGAATAGCGCTCCAGGCCCCAGGCGATCCCCAATGAGAGGCTGTCGCCCAGGTCGTGCAGCGCGTCCGAGAGAACGGCGACACTGTTAATCCACAGGCCGCCGAAGATTTCGAGAATGGTGAAAATGAAATTTAACCAGAAAGCAATCGTGAGATCAGCGACCGCATTATGCTCGTGCTTCATACTTCAGAATGCCAGTTCACTCTAAATCGGAACCTCCTTGGTATGCCTTCTAAAAGCATACAGGCTGCCTGAGGACATGGCATCTACCACATGACGCAACCTGGCATGGGTCCATCAGCCCAGCGTGCTTTGCCGGACCACCAACGATGGATCAAAGGTGACGTGCCGTTCATCCAGCGGGTGCCCGTTGATCTCGCCGTAGAGGATGTCGAAGACGGTTGAGGCGACGATTTCGATAGGCTGGCGCACCGAGGTAATGCCGAGGAACTCCGAGGTCGGGTCGTCGTCGTAGCCGGTCAGGGCGATGTCCTGGCCCAGGCGCAAACCCACCTTGTCGAAATAGGTCTTGGCCCCAAAGGCCATGACGTCGTTGGTGCAGATGATGGCCGTCGGTGGCGGCTGAACCTGCATCAGACGCTCAGCAGCGGCGGCAGCCGGGTGCAGAATGTTGGGCGTATGCGCGATCCAGCCGGGTTGGATCTCGATTCCTGCACTGTGCATGGCCGCCCGGTAGCCGCTCTCGCGCGCATCCCCCACCGGCCAACCGGGTGCCCAGTTCAGCAGGCCGATGCGCTCGTGGCCGATCTCAATCAGGTGCCGCACGACCAGTTCAATGCCGCGCTTGCCATCCACATCCACGTAGGCAAACTCGGCGTCTTCAATGTACATACCGCCAAAGGCGACGAAGGGCGCACCGATAGCCGTCAGGCGGGCGATACGCGGGTCGTTGTAGCGCACGTCCGACAGGATGAAGCCATCGACGCGGTTGGTCGAAATCAGTTCATCGTAGACGAAATCGGCATGTTCCTGCGGTTGGATAAAGGTCAGCAGGTGGAAGCCCTGCTGCTCCGCTGCCATCGTCACACGGTAGATAAAGCGGTCCAGCAGATTGTTCATCAAGCTGGGATCGTCCGCCACGTGCCAGGAATAGCCCACCACCCCGGCCTGATTCTTGCGCAGGTTGCGCGCGATGGTATTCGGGCGGTAATCCAGCACCTTTGCGGCGTCCCATACACGCTGGCGGGTCGCTTCTGAAATGAGTTCGCTGTTGTTGAGCGCATACGACACTGTGCCCTTGGCGACCCCCGCCAGATCAGCGACGTCAATCTGTGTGATGCGCAGTTGATAGCCCAGCTTCTCGGCGCTCGCCAGAATGTGATCGCGCAAGGCGGCATCCTGCGATTCGCCGTTTTTCAAGACCTTGAAGGCGTCCAACATTGTGACATTTGCCAGCTCTGCGACATCTTTGAGCCTCGCCATGACTGCCCCTTTTTTTCTACTGTGGCCTTAAGCATAGCCGATGCTGCCAATTTAACCAGAAGGTATTTGACAAAGCGTTGAACTGTATTATACAATGTTATTGAGACGTCTCAATAGCCTTTCGTCACGGAGTTTTAGACAACTTTTCTAAGGAGAATGTCATGAAACGAAGCTTCTTATTGCTGCTCCTGCTGGCAGCGCTGGCGCTGATGCAAATTGGCCCGGCCCTCTCGCAGGACGCGCCCATGCTGCCCGAAGTCCTCACTTTGCCGGACCAGATCGCAGGCGGGCGTGATGTCCACATTACGGTTTCGAATATGCCCGCCGCCGATCAGGCAGAAAATCGCGCGACCTGGGAAGCCCAGGCTCAGCGCTTCATGGACAAGTACCCCAACGTCACCATTGAAGGCCTGGAACTGGAATACGACCCGGCGGCTTACGTGGCCCTGGCTGCTGCCGACCAACTGCCGACTCTCTTCCTGACCTACTTCACCGAACCGTCTAAATTCATCGACCAGGGTGTGGTCGCCGACCTGACCTCCTACTTCGAGACTGCCGGGATCAGCGGTGTTTTTAACCCCGCCATTCTGGATGTCACCAGCCGTGATGGGGCCATCTACGGTGTTCCGCTCAATGCCTACGCCCTCGGCCTGGCCTACAACATCGACATGCTGTCCGCCGCTGGTTTCGACGCGCCGCCAGCCACCTGGGATGAACTCGACACAATGGCTCAGGCCCTGACCAACCGTGACGAAGGTGTTTCCGGCTTTGCTTTTATCAACGATGGTTCCGGCGCAACCGGTTGGCACTTCACCAACATCGCGTACGGTTTCGGCGCGACCCGTGATGACATCATTGGCACCAATGACGACGGCTCTTTTGTCGCCACCTATGGCGAAGGCCCCACCGTCGATGCGCTCAATTACATTCATCACCTGCGCTGGGAATCCGACGTCCTGCCGGGCGCAACCCTGGATTGGGGCAGCATCTCCGAGGCGCTGATGTCCGGGCGCGTGGCGATGGCAATCTACGCGGGCGACCAGTTCAACTATGACTACTTCAACTTCCCGGATGCGGACCTGAGCCAGTTTGGCTACGCCGCCGCTCCCGCTGGCCCGGATGGCCGTATCACGCTCTCCGGCGGCAACCTGTATATGGTCGCCAACAGCGCCAGCGATGACGAAAAAGAAGCCGCCACATACTTCCAACTCTGGCGTCAGTTTGACCCCGAAGAAGCACAGGCCGCGATTGAAGCCACCAACGAAGCGATTGGAATGCCCATTCTGCCGCTCTACGTGGGCGAATATCAGACCCAGTGGGCGGCCTTCCGTGCCCCCTACAACGTGCTGCCAGTCGAGAATTACGCTGCTTTCAACGATGCCGTCATCAGCGGCGAGGTGACGATCCAACCGGAACCGATCACCGCCGTTCAGGATTACTACACTGAGGTCGGCGTGGTGGTCAGCGAAGTCCTCAGCGACGAGAGCGTAGACCCGGCCACCCGCCTGTCTGAATCGAGCAGACGAGTTCCAGGCCTTCGTGCTGGACCGCTAATGTATGTTCAAAAGTAGCGCCGGGTGGTGAACCATCCGGCGTCTTTCTTAGGGATCGACAATGAGTTTGCCATTGAGAGCGAAAAGTTTTGCTTCCGCACAAGCACTGTTGCGCCCGCCTGGGGAATGCGAGCTGAGAAAGCAGCTTCTGGCCTATGCCTTCCTCCTGCCCGCCCTGATCGTCTTCAGTCTCTTCGCCTGGTACCCAATCATCAAGGGCATCGAGATGAGCTTCCAGAACGTCAGCCTGTCAGGCGACTCGACCTGGGTCGGCCTGGATAACTACGCGCTGATGCTCAAAGACCCGGCCTTCGCTATCGCCTGGCGCAACAGCTTGCAGTTCGCGCTGTGGAGTCTGCTGCTGGGCTACCTGCTGCCGATCGTGATCGCCATTCTGGTGCGCGAGATGCGCCACGCGCAGGGCTTCTTCCGCGTCGTCTACTTCTTGCCGACGGTCGTGCCGGGAGCCATCGCCATTATCATCTGGCGCTTCCTGTATGACCCGGATGCGGGCGTGCTCAATGCCATCCTGACGCAGATGGGCTTCTCAAGGCAGTTCTGGTTAAGCGATGCGGCGCTGGTCAAACCGGCCATCGTCGCCATGATGACCTGGAGCGGCTTCGGCACCACCGCGCTGATCTATCTCTCGACAGCTGCAAGAAATCCCGACCGAGCTGTACGAAGCGGCAGAACTCGACGGGGCCACCCCGCTGCACCGCATCCGCCATGTCGACGCTGCCGCATCTCTACCCGGTGATGTCGGTCCTGTTCGTCCTTCAGGTGATCGCCGTCGTGCAGGTCTTCACCGAACCCTTCCTGCTGACCAACGGCGGGCCGGGCCGCGAGACGCTCACCCCGGCGCTGCACATCTACAACCGGGCCTTTATCCGCATCGACCTGGGTTATGCTGCCGCCTGGAGTGTGGTGCTGATCCTGGTGCTGCTGATTTTCTCCATTATCTACCGCGTAATCAACGCCCGGCTGACGGCAGAGTAAAAAGGAGGCTCTCATGGAAGGATCGCGGCTTTTTATCGGCATCCGAACTGCGCACCAGGTCTGGGCGAATTCTACTACGGGCTGGCGGTCGTGATCCTGCTGGTGATCGCCATCGTGACGTTGTTTCCCTTCTTCTTCGCCTTTACGTCGGGCCTGAAGAACAGCACCGAAATCTTCACGTCAGGCCTCAACTTGCTGCCGCAGACGCCGCTTTGGAATAACTACTCAGACGTCTGGACACGTTTTGAGATGCCGCGTCTGCTCGGGCAACTCCTTCCTGATTGTGGGCGTGGGCGTTCTGCTGCAAATCATCATCTCGGCGGCGGCGGCTTACAGCCTCTCGCAGCTCAAACCGGTCTTCGGCAACATGATCATGATGGGCTTCCTGCTGACGCTGATGATCCCTGGATGGCCTATATCGTGCCGCTATACACAACAATTCGGCGGCTGCCGGTGCTTCAGTGGAACCTGCTGAACACCTACTGGGGCTCTGGCTGCCCTACTCGGTCAACGCCGTCGGCATCTTCATTCTTAAGACCTTCTTCGACCGCATCCCCTCCGATATTCTCGACAGCGCCCGCGTGGATGGGGCCTCGCCCTTGCAGTTGTTCACACGCATCGTGCTGCCCCTATCGCGCTCGATCATCATCGTGATCTGCATCCTGTCCTTTGTAACCCTGTGGAAAGACTTCCTGCTGCCGATGCTCGTCCTCCCGGATCCAGCCCGGCAGCCAATCACGGTGCGCCTGATCTACGTCGCCAGCGACTACGGCGTCAACCTGCAAATGGCGGCCTCGTTTATCGGCCTGCTGCCGCCGCTGCTGATCGCTGTCGTGTTCCAACGCTATATGAAGGTGGGCTTGACGGTAGGCGGAGTCAAGGGATGACCCGCATTGCTGACCACCTCAAGCTGGCCTTATGTGCCACAAGCGGCACCGAGGCCGTGGTCCAGACCGGCAGCGCCCGTTTCACCATATTGACCGAGCGTCTGATTCGCCTCGAATATCAGCCAGAGGGCCGCTTTGAGGACCGCGCCAGCCAGACGGTCTGGTTCCGCGATCAACCTGTGCCGGAATACAGCGTGCGTGACAGCGGTCAGGCTATCGAGATCGAAACGGCGCATCTGCTGCTGCACTATGACTGCGGCCAGGGCTTCGATGCCGAGAATCTGAGCATTCAGGTCAAGGCGCTGGATCTCATCTGGCGGCCCGGCATGGCGAACGAGGGCAATCTGCATGGCACCACACGCACGCTGGACTTTGTCAACGGTGCGACCCCGCTCGAACCGGGTCTGATGTCGCGCGAGGGCTGGGCGCTGTTGGACGATTCGACTTCGCTGGTGTTCAATGACGAACACTGGCTGGAACCGCGTGAGGCCTCCGGCAAGGACTGTACTTCTTCGGCTACGGCCACGATTACAAAGCCTGTTTGCAGGACTACTGTCGGATCAGCGGTCCCATGCCGCTGATTCCGCGCTGGGCGCTGGGCAACTGGTGGAGCCGCTACTGGGCTTACTCACAGGCGGAACTCAGCGCCCTGATCGAAGATTTTCGCGCTTACGAACTGCCCTTCTCTGTCTGCATCGTCGATATGGATTGGCACCTGACCGAGACCGGCAATGATTGCACCGGCTGGACCGGCTACACCTGGAACCGCGAGCTTTTCCCGGAGCCGGAGCGCTTCCTCGATTTCGCGCATCAGCACAGGTTGAGCATCGGCCTGAACCTGCACCCGGCGGAAGGTGTCCACAACCATGAGGCGCAGTACGCTGAGATCGCCCGGCAGATGGGCGTTGATCCCGGTTCCGGCCAGCCAGTGCCCTTTGACATCTGCGACCCGGCCTTCGTCGATGCCTACTTCCGTCTGCTGCACCACCCCTACGAAGCAATGGGCGTTGACTTCTGGTGGCTGGACTGGCAGCAGGGCCTGGAAAGCAAGCTGCCCGGCCTGGACCCGCTGTGGCTCATCAATCACCTGCACTACTACGATCTGGGCCGCGATGGCAGCCGTCGTCCCTTCGTCTTCTCGCGCTGGGGCCGTCAGGGTCAGCAGCGCTACCCGATTGGCTTCTCCGGCGATTCCTACGCGACCTGGGATTCGCTCAATTTCCAGCCCTACATGACCGCCACCGCCAGTAACATCGCCTATGGCTGGTGGAGCCACGACATCGGCGGCCACACCAGCGGCAATGGCGACCCCGCCCTGCTGGCGCGCTGGGTCCAGTTTGGCATCTTCAGCCCCATCAACCGCCTGCACGCGACCAAAGGGCCATACTATGACCGCCGCCCCTGGATTTTCGAAGACGCCGAGATCCTGCGCGTGATGAAAGAGGCACTGCAACTGCGCCATGCCTTCGTCCCCTACATTTATACGATGGCGCGGCGCGCTCACGACGAGAGTCTGCCGCTGGTCACGCCGATGTACTACGACTACCCCGAAGCCGAGGCCGCTTATCACTGCCCGCAGCAGTACAACTTCGGCTCGGAACTGATCGCCGCGCCTTTCACCCAGCCGATGGACCCGACACCGGCCTGAGCAAACAGCTTGTCTGGCTGCCCGAAGGCGACTGGTATCACTTTTTCAGCGGCGAGCATTACGCGGGTGAGCGCTGGCAGCCGATTTATGGCCGTCTGGCGGATATTCCCCTCTTCGCCAGAGCCGGGGCGATTGTGCCGCTGGCGGCGGACCCGCTGGACTGCAATGGACAACCCCGACGCGCTGCATCTGCACATCTTCGCCGGGGCGGATGGCCGCTTTACACTCTATGAAGACGACGGCAAAACGACCGCCTACGAATCGGGCGCGGCCTGCTGGACAACCTTCGCGCAGACCTGGCAGGGCGACAAACTCAGCTTCAGCATCGAGCCGCTGACTGGCGACACCAATCTGATCCCGGCACAGCGCCAGTACAACCTGTCGATTCACGGTGTTCACGCACACGCCACGCTGGAGGTCCGCATTGACGGCCAACCGGTGGCCTCGGCCTCAAGCTACGATGCCGACACCGAAACCCTGCATATCGAAGGGATCACCCTGGAAACAGGCGCATCGCTGCACCTGACGCTGCGCAGCCCCTGCGCCAGTCTGCTGGCGGCTCGTGACCGCAAAACCGAAACGCTGCGGCGGATGCTCAAGTTTTTCCGGCTAAACACCGTCGTCCGCAACAGTATCGCCGACAACCTGGAACGCATCATCGCTGATCCGACTGCATTGGCCCCCTACATCATCACCATGACCGACACACAGGCGCGTGCCTTCTGCGAAATTCTCTTCGACGCGGGTCTGCACGCCGTCTACGACACGGTCGAACCGACTCTGCTGCTGCTGTGGAACAATCAGGAAGACGCGCGCATCCACTTCCGTTATAACGACGCCTACCTTTACTTCGGCTCGATCCAGTCGATGAATTATGACGCCGGGGTGGTGAAGCGCTTCGCGCCCATCATCCCTCCGGCGCAGCGCTGGAGTCATGGCGCGCAGAACGAAATCGTCCACCGCACGCAGTGGCAGGCGCTGATCGACTATGCCAACATCTTCAGCGCTTCCGATTCGCAGCGCGAGGACTCGCCATGACTCGACCGCGCGCCCTTGTTTTGCGAATGCTGATCCTGTGCGCTATGCTGCTGCTGATGTCGAGCGAGATTACGGTAGCCCAGGATAGCGAGCGTCCGCTGCTGCTGGCCCATTACATGCCCTGGTACCAGACGCCAGAGATCAGCGGCTCCTGGGGCTGGCACTGGACGATGGATCATTTTCATCCTTCGCAGCAAAACGCCGAGGGTCAGCCGGACATCGCCTCGCATTATCTGCCGCTGACCGGCCCCTACGATTCGCAGGACGACACGCTACTGGAATATCAGGTGCTGCTGATGAAGCTGAGCGGCATCGACGGCGTGATCGTCGATTGGTACGGCTTCGCGCATTTCCGCGATT
Organism: uncultured Chloroflexia bacterium; assembly: GCA_963772595.1. GTDB lineage: Bacteria > Chloroflexota > Anaerolineae > Aggregatilineales > Phototrophicaceae > CAVYXZ01. Next base: position 203,618 of record CAVYXZ010000014.1, read on the forward strand.
ACGCCCAACTGAACGATGCGACACTCAAGCTCTTCGACTGGGTGCAGAAGGCCGGGCTGCGCTTCGTCATCTGCTACGAAGACCAGACGGTCGGCCACATGGTCGACAGCGGCTACCTGAGCGGCGATCAGGCGCTGGCGCAGGGCCAAGACGTCATGCAGTATATGGACGAGCACTGGTTCAACACGGATGCCTATGTGTGGCATGACGGTCAGCCGCTGCTCTTCGTCTTCGGCCCGCAGTATTTCCGCGATCCAGCACAGTGGGACACGATGGCCGCGGATCTGGCTGCGCCGCCTGCTCTGGTCACGCTGGATGGGCACATGGATTGGGCCGCGCTGTCGGCCTATCCCTGGCCGCCGATGCACATGGCTGGAGGCCGCGAACTGCTGACCGCCGCCCTGACCGCCTACCTGGACCTCTTCTATCGCAATGCCCGCCGCCGCGATTATATCGTGACCTCGGCCTTCCCTGGCTTCCATGACATTTATGCTGAGGCCGATGTCCGGTCCAGCTATGGCTACCTGGACCCGCAGGACGGCGCGACACTGCAAATGACGCTGGACCGCGCGCTGGAACTCAACCCGGCGATTGTCCAGTTGGTCACCTGGAACGATTACGGCGAAGGCACCATGATCGAACCGACCGAGCAGACCGGCTACCGTGATCTGGAAATCGTCCAGCAGACCCGCCGTCAGTTAGACGCCTCCGGCTTCGACACCCCGGCGGAGGCTCTGCGGCTGCCATTGCGCCTGTTCAACGCGCGCAAGGCCCACAAAGGCGATACTGAGGCCCAGGCCGCGCTCGATTCGGTCTTCGAAGCGATTCTGGCAGGCGACCTCGACAGCGCCGCTGCCGCGCTGAATGCCATGTCAGCGTAAAGCTTATTGCAGCGATTTGTGGCAAAACAGTTAATTCTGAGTACAATCTGCACGCCTGACGCGCAGCCAGATTGCGTCAGGAGGTTTAGCCAATTGAGATTGTTCGAGGAGACAAATCTATGTTTACACTAAGACGTCGGATTTGCGCGTCGATGCTCATCGTTAGCATGTTGGTGCTTGGCGTCGTGGGTATCAGTGCGCAGGACATGGCGGTCCCGGAAGGGACTGTGAAGATTGGTCTGGTCGGGCCATTTACCGGCCCGGCGGCGGGCATCGGCCAGGAGCTGCTGAATTTCGCCAACCTGGCGATTTCGGACTTTAATGAGGCTAACGGCTGGGATGTGCAGGCTGTCGAGGTGGACACACAGATTGACCCCACAGTCGCAGTGACGGCGGTTGAGTCCATTCTGAGCGACCCCGAAGTCTACGGCGCGATGGGTCCGGCAGGCAGCCAGGTCGTGGCCGCAGTGATGGGCCAGTTCCAGGATGCCGGTATGGTGCATGTCTCGCCCGTATCGACTGACCCCAGCCTGACGGATCCTGACAACCCGGACAAAACTGATACCTTCTTCCGCGTGGTGCCAACCGATGCGATCCAGGGTCCTTCCGACGCCGATTATCTCTACAACGAACTCGGTGTGACCCAGCTCTTCATCGTGGATGACCAGACCACCTATGGCGTGGGCCTGGCCGAACAGACGGCAACCGCCTTCGAGGACCTGGGGGGCACAGTGGTCGGGCAAGAATTCGTCTCTCAGGACGATACCGATTTCTCCGCTCTGGTGACTCGCATTGGCGACAGCGGGGCCGAAGCGCTCTTCTTCCCCGGCCAGTTGGCCTCACAGGGCGCGCTGATGGCGACGCAGCTTCTGGAACAGGGTGTGGACATCATCTTCTTCGGTGCTGATGGCTTCAACAACAAGCCGGAATTCATCGACGACGCGGCAGGGACCACCGAAGGGGCCTATGTCTCCGTCTTTGCGCCGGACGTTCGCTTGATCCCGACCTCCGCCGACATCGTCGCGCGTTACGTCGAGCAGTACGACGACGAGTTCAGCTCCTTTGGCCCGCCCGCTTACGTGGCGACCCAGGTCGTGCTGGAAGCCATGCTGCGCGATTTCGAGGCTAATGGTGAACTGACCCGTGCAGGTGTGCTGGCCGAAGTTGCCAAGACCAATATCGAGATGAGCCTGCTGGGCAATCCGATTGTCTTTGACGAGAACGGTGACGTCGAGAACGCGACCTTCTACGTCTTCAAGGTTGAAAACGGTGAGTTCGTCTTCCAACCACCCATGGGCGACGACAGCAGTATGTAAGCAGTGCTCGTTCCTGCTTGCTTTGAGTTAAGCAATGGTGGGACACAGGCAGCGGTCTGTGTCCCACCGACCCTCTTGATAGCACGCATCCAAGTAGATACCGATGGAAGTATTTCTGGCCCAATTCATCAACCAGTTACCGCAGCAGCTTGTCAATGGGCTGACCCTCGGCGGCATCTACGCCCTGATTGCCCTGGGTTATTCAATGGTATATGGCGTGCTGCGTCTGCTGAACTTCGCACACGGCGACGTCTACATGCTGGGGGCTTTCGCCGGTTTCTTCGTGCTGGAAGGGCTGCTGCCCGCCGATTTCGCCGTGAGCAGTTCGATCCTGGTGATCGCTGCCATGATGATCGTCGCCATGCTGTTCTGCGGCATCGTCGGCGTGGCGATTGAGCGCTTCGCCTACCGACCTCTGCGCCATGCCCCACGCATCGCACCGCTGATTAGCGCACTGGGCGTGTCTTTCTTCCTGCAAAACTCGGTGCTGCTGCTGCTAGGCGGCAATTTCCATCGTTACAAGACCAACGCCGTGATCCCCATCAGCGCCGCTATCGAGATGGGTTCGGTGCGACTGGCGGTGGTGCGGGCCTTCGTCATCATCATGGCCGTCGTACTCATGATTATCCTCTGGTTTCTGGTGCATCGCACCCGGCTCGGCACGGCGATGCGCGCGGTCGCCACCGACAGCGAAGCCGCGGCCATGCTGGGCGTGGACGTGGACCGTATTATCGTCGTGACGTTCTTCATCGGCAGCGCGCTGGCTGGTGCGGCAGGGGTCCTCAACGGTCTGGTTTTCTTTCGAGTCTGGCACTATATGGGCTTCACCGCTGGCTTGAAGGGATTCGTCGCGGCGGTCCTGGGTGGGATCGGCAGCATTCCCGGTGCCATGTTGGGTGGCTTCCTGCTGGGCTTGATCGAAGCCTTTGCGACCGGCTTCATCTCCTCGACCTTTGATGACGCGATTGTCTTCCTGGTGTTGATCCTCGTGCTGTTGATCCGGCCCAGCGGCCTGCTGGGTGCGCGCCGCCTGCAAAAGGTCTAGTCCTCATGTCGCGCGAAACGATTGGTCAGGACGAATGGGTTGCGCAGCATCAGGCGCGTCTGCAAGCGCGCACGGGCCTGCTCCGCCTCGCGGAGCGGATATACGCGACGCTGCCTCTGCGCGTCTGGCTGCTGCTGATTCTGGCGCTGGCTGCCGCTCTGCCTTTCATTGATTCAGGCGATCAGGTCATGCAGATCGCGGGCAACGTGCTGTTGATGACGGTGCTGGCGCTGGGCCTGAACATCGTCGCTGGCTTCGCCGGGATGCTGGACCTGGGCTTCATCGCCTTTTACGGCGTCGGGGCTTATACCTACGCCTACCTCTCTTCGAACTTCATTGGGATCAACGGTGTCCATGTCTCGGCGCTGGTGACTATTGTGATTGCCACCCTGCTCGGCGCACTGGTGGGCCTGCTGCTGGGCAGCGCCTCGATGCGGCTTTCCGGCGATTATCTGGCAATTGTGACGCTGGGCTTCGGTCTGGCTTTCGTCAATGTGATGAACGGCCTGACTCGCGTCAGCCTGCCGGGACAGGCCGATACGGTGAACCTGACCGGGGGGCCGAACGGCATTACCGGCATTGACGATCTCCACATCCTGGGCCTCACCATCTCGACCCGTGTGGGTTATTACTTTATCCTGCTGCTGGCGGTGGTAATCGTCCTGTGGATCAGCCACAATCTGCAAAAATCACCGGTTGGGCGTGCCTGGCGCAGTTTACGTGAAGACGAACTGGCGGCCTCGGTCATGGGCATGGATGTCCGCTGGCTGAAGCTGCAAGCCTTTGCCTTCGGTGCGGGCATCGCCGCCTTTGCCGGGGCTATTTTCGCGGCACGTCAGGGGTCGATCTTCCCCGAAAGCTTTGATACCAACCTGCTCATTACCCTCTATGCCATTGTGGTCCTGGGCGGCCTGGGGAGCCTGCCCGGAGTCGTGATCGGCGCGCTGATTATGATGATCGTGCCGGAACTGCTGCGGCTTCCGGCGACGGCGGGGGTCATTTTCTACGGCATGATACTCGTCCTGCTGTGGACGATCCTGCGGCCCCGGCGGCTGCTGTGGGGCCTGCTGCTGGCGCTGATTCTGTTCGGCCTCGTCGTTCAGGTACTGGCCGGGCTGGTGACGGTACCCGGCTATGCCGAGACCAGCGGCCTGCTGGCCTGGTGGACGGTGCCGCCTGATCTGCAAGGGGCTGGGGCGATTATCGATCTTATCCGGCACTGGCTGGTGATTCCTGAAGACTTCCGCATTATCGGCAACTATGCCTACGTAGCGACGATTTTGCTGGTCATGGCATTGTCGCGCGTCCAGCGAGGCTGGATGCGGTTGGCGCTGCTGCTGCCAACGCTCTATCTGGCGATCATGACCTGGGAACTGCGCCTCTCGCAGGAACCGAGCATCACACGCCTGATTTTTATCGGACTTGTCCTGGTGATCCTCATGATCTTCCGACCCAATGGCATCCTGGGCACACGCCGAGTTGAGATTGTCTGATATGACGCTTTCATCCGACGTACCCGCTATCGAACTCAGTAATGTCTCCAAAGCCTTTGGCGGCTTGCAGGTCATTCGCAACCTGTCCTTCGCCGTCCAACCCCAGGAAATCGTCAGCCTGATCGGCCCCAACGGCGCGGGCAAGACGACCCTGCTGAACATGATTACCGGTGTCTATCGCCCGGATTCAGGGGACGTGCGGCTCTTCGGCGAGCGCATCGTCGGCCTCAAACCGCACGACATCACCAAAAAGGGGATCGCTCGCACCTTCCAGAACCTGCGGCTCTTTCTCAACATGAGCGTGCTTGAAAACGTAATGAGCGCCATGTATCTGCGCAAAGAGACCTCGATGCTCGACATCGTCCTGCACACGCCGCGTTTTCGCAAGGAAGAAGCGCGCATCCACCAGATGGCTGAAGAACGGCTTCAGTTCTTTGGCTCGCGGCTGATGGGCTACCGCTGGGATCAACCGGCCTACTCGCTGTCCTATGCCAACCGGCGGCGGTTGGAGATCGCGCGGGCGATGGCGACTGAGCCGAAAGTGCTGCTGCTGGATGAACCGGCAGCGGGCATGAACCCGAAGGAATCGTTGGAGGTGGTGGACCTGGTACGGCAGTTACGCGACGAGGCCAATCTGTCCATCATCATCATCGAACATGATATGAGCGTGGTGCGCGGCATCTCGGACCGGGTCATCGTGTTGGATCACGGCGAGAAGATTGCCGAGGGCGACTTCAGCACTGTGACCAGCAATCCACAGGTGATCGAAGCCTACATGGGCCGCAAATACGGCGCGCTCAACGGAACTGACGTATCATGACGCCGACTCAAGAGGAGCCGCTGCTCCGGCTCGAAAACATCGACACCTATTACGACCAGATTCACATCCTGCAAGGGGTCTCGCTGGCGGTGTATCCGGGCGAGATGGTCTGCCTGCTGGGTGGCAATGCCAGCGGCAAATCGACCACGCTCAAGACCATTCTGGGGATCGTGCGTGCGGCGCGCGGCGAAATCTACTTCCGGGGCGAGAACGTCACCCAGCGCAATACCAGCTACCGTGTGGCGCGCGGCATGGCGGTCGTGCCGGAAAACCGGCGTATCTTCGGCGACATGACCGTCGAGGAGAACCTGTCGATGGGCGCCTATCTGCGCAAAGACATCGACGCGCTTGACGAAGACCGCGAACGAGTCTTCAGCCTGTTCCCGCGCCTCAAAGAACGGCTCAAGCAGCATGGGGGCACCCTCAGCGGGGGCGAACAGCAAATGCTGGCGATGGCGCGCGCGCTGATGTCGCGGCCTGCCCTGCTGTTGATGGACGAACCCTCAATGGGGTTGGCTCCAGCATTGGTCGAACAGAATCTGGAGATTATTCGCCAGATCAATGAGCAGGGGACGACGACCTTCATGGTCGAGCAAAACGCCAACCTGGCGCTCTCCGTTGCTGACCGGGGCTACGTACTGCAAACAGGCCGAATCGTCCTTTCGAACAAGGCGACGGAGCTGTTGCAGGACGAACATCTGAAAACCGCCTACCTGGGTCAATAAAACCCCTTATCAGAAGAATACTCCGCAAAAGACCCGTGCCGGTTAAGTTTCTTTCATGATTGGCTGCGATACGGCTGATTTTGCGCTAAGATGAAATCATCGCCCGCTACAGCGTGGTAAATCGCATGAGTGTTGGCATCACAGGAATCGGGACCTATTTCCCCAGACAGATCGAATCGGCCTCGCAGCTTGCCGCCCGCAGCGGCATTCCGACCGACATTCTGGAGACTAAGATGGGCATCCGGCAGCGACACATCGCTGGAGATGCCGACAGCGTCACCTTCATGGCGACGGAAGCTGCTCGCCTGGCAATTGACGAAGCGGGAATCGCACCTGAAGCAATCAATCTGGTGATCTCGCATGGCAGCGAACACAAGGATCATCTGGTCTGGAATGCGGCGGCCAAAATCCAGCACAATATCGGCGCGGTCAACGCCTATGCCTTCGAGATGTACGCCCTCTGTGCCGGGGCACCGATTGCGCTGAACATGGCACGCAGCATGATGCAGGCCGACGAGCGCCTGAATTATGTGCTGCTGGCGGCGGGCAGCCGCGAAAACGACCTGATCAATTACAGCAACAGCCGTTCGCGCTTCATGTTCAACTTCGGTTCCGGCGGCGGGGCCATGCTGCTCCAGCGCGGAGCGGAGCGTAACCTGTTGGGCGGCGCATCGGCCATCACTGACGGCAGCCTGTCGGAAACGGTCATTCTCACCGAGCAGGCGGGCGCTGAAGAAGCGGTCGGCGAACTGCACGGCAGGCTGGATGTCACCGACCCGGACTACATGGCCGAACGCCTCGGCGAGACCTCGCTGGCGAATTTCACCCGCGTGATTAGCGAAGCGGTCGAACGCAGCGACGCCAGCCTGGATGAACTGGCCTTCCTGGGCATCACCCACATGAAGCGCTCCTTCTACCTGCAAATTCTGGACAGCGTCGGCCTGGGGCCGGAGCAGTCGGTTTATCTCGAAAATTACGGCCACGTCCAGAGCGTCGATCAGGCGCTGGCAATTGAGTTAGGGCTGGCACAGAACAAAATCAAGCCCGGCGACCTGATCGTTCTGGCAGGTGCAGGCACCGGCTACACCTGGAGCGCGATCGCACTGCGCTGGGGTTAAATTATGATTTGTTGGAGCATCAATTATGGTTTTGGCTTCCGATTGGGTCGCCTTTCACGCTGACCGCACGCCTGAAAAGACGGCGCTGATCGATCAGGGGACCGGGCGCAGCTTCAGCTACGCGGAGTTCAACGCGCGCAGCACGCCGCTTGGCTGCCTATCTGCGTGAGGTCTGGCAGGTGCAGCCCGGCGACCGGCTGGCGATCCTGGCAAAAAATTCCAGCGAATACTTCGAGTTCCAGTTTGCCTGCTTCAAGCTGGGCGCGATGATGCTGCCGCTCAACTGGCGGCTGGCGCAGCCGGAACTGCTGTTCATCCTCAACGACGCCGGGCGCTAGCGGCCTGGTCTACGATACGGAATTCACTGAGCGCGTCCCGCCGCTGCTGCGCGAGTCTCTGGTCGAGCACGGCCTGCACATCACCCGGCCTGATTCCACGCTGACTTCACATGCGCCCTTCGAGGACGCGGTCAATCACACGTGCTGACGATGTGGTGATGGACCCGCAGACCAGCCACGACACGCCGGTGATGATTATGTACACGGCGGGCACCACCGGGCACCCGAAGGGCGTCATCATCACCCAGGGCATGACCTTCTGGAACGCGATCAACATTACTGTGCCCACCGGATTGAATCACGACAGCGTGCAGTATTCCGTGCTGCCGACCTTTCACACGGGCGGCCTGAACCTCTATGCCAACCCGATCTTTCACCTGGGCGGCACGGTCATCGTCGCGCGCGAGTTCGACCCCGGTCTGACGCTGAAGACACTCGCGGACCCCGACTCCGGCGTGACCCACTTCTTCGGCGTCCCGGCGATCTATCTCTTCCTCAGCCAGCACCCCGATTTCGACAACACGGACCTCAGCCGCATTCATTCCTGGGGCTGCGGCGGCTCGCCCATGCCGGTCACGCTGCTGGAGACCTATGCCAAACGGGACATCATCGTGCAGCTTGGGCTTCGGCATGACCGAGACCAGCCCGACGGTCTTCCTGGCCGATAAGCACCGGGCGCTGGCGAAACCGGCCTCGGTGGGCCGACCGCTGCTGCACACCCGTGTGCGCGTGGTCAACGATACGCTGGAGGACATGCCCAGCGGCGAAGTAGGCGAGGTGGTCATCAGCGGGCCGAACATCACGCCGGGTTACTGGAACCGCCCCGACGCCAACGAGTCCAGTTTTTCACTGGATGAACACGGCAACCGCTGGCTGCATTCCGGCGACGCGGGCATGATGGACGAAGACGGCTGTATCTTCATCGTGGATCGTTACAAAGATATGTACATCAGCGGCGGCGAGAACGTCTACCCGGCAGAAGTCGAGCAGGTCATCTTCCAACTGCCGCAGGTGGCTGACGTGGGCGTCATCGGCGTGGCCGATGAGCGCTGGGGCGAGAGCGGCAGGGCCGTCGTCGTGCTCAAAGCTGAGGCCCGCCTGAGTGAAGCCGAGATCATCGCCCACTGCCAGGAGAATCTGGCGAAATTCAAGGTGCCGAAATCGGTCGTTTTTTGCAGCGCACTGCCCCGCAACGCCGCAGGCAAGGTCCTCAAGCGGGAACTGCGCGCCCAATATGCCTGAACAACGCTAAAGGAGCGCTCACCAAATGGATATTCCTACGATGGATGGTATTACCGCACGCAGGATCAGCAGCCCACGCATTAGCAGCCGGGTGCTGTTCAGCGGACCAGACAACGGCATCGCGGTGCTGTTTGTGCATGGCAACGTGTCCTCGGCCACGTTCTGGGAGGAGACCATGCTGGCCCTGCCGGAAGGCTTCCGCGGCATCGCGCCGGACCAGCGCGGTTATGGCGGAAGCCGACCCGGCCAAGAAGATCGACGCGACTCGCGGCATGGGCGATTTATCCGACGATCTGGTGGCCCTGCTCGACCAGCTTCAGATCAAGCGCGCGCACGTGGTAGCGCATTCGTTGAGCGGACTGGTCGTCTGGCGGCTGATGATGGATTACCCGGAGCGCATCCTGACAGTGACGCAGATCGCACCGGGATCGCCCTTCGGTTTCGGCGGCTGCAAAGGTCTGGACGGCCAGCCCTGTTTCCCAGACTACGCCGGATCAGGCGCGGGAACTCGTCAACCCACAGATGGTGGAGCGTCTGGCCGCGGGGGACCGCAGCAGCGACCTTCCGGTCTCGCCGCGCATGGTGATGAACAAGAGCTACTGGAAACCTCCGTTTGAGTCCCCGCGGGAAGAAGCGCTGCTGTCGTCAATGCTTGCCACGCACATCGGCGCGCAGGATTATCCCGGCGATGCGATCCCCTCAAACAACTGGCCCGGATTCGCGCCGGGTCTCTGGGGACCGAACAACGCCCTGTCGCCCAAGTACGTCGGCGATGTCAGCCGCCTGTATGGGATCGACCCCAAACCGCCAGTGCTGTGGCTGCGGGGCAGCGATGATCCCTTAGTCTCGGATCGCTCGTTCATTGAAATGGGCACGCTTGGGGTCCCTGGGCATCGCGCCCGGTTGGCCGGGGATGGACGTTTTCCCGCCGCAGCCCATGATCGGCCAGACTCGCGCGGTCTTGCAGCAGTACGCGGCGGCAGGCGGCCATTTTGAAGAGGTCGTCATCGAGGGCGCAGGTCACTCCCCTTACATCGAGAAGCCTGCGGAGTTCAACCAGCATTTTCACCGCCACCTGGGGTCGCTCAACCACTATCGCGCCTAGCGCTGCGGCGCATACGCCAGGTGCCGACCACGCCCTGCGGGAAGATCATCACCACGACGACGAAGGCGATGCCCAGGATCAGCGTCCAGTTGCCGCCAATATCGAGCTGCACGCCGCCGATATTGATCACCGCGTCGCGCAGCAGACGGTCGCTCAGGTGCAGGCCGCTGGCTCCGATGACAGGCCCGGCAAAGGTGCCGATTCCGCCGATGATGGTCATCAGCAGCGGGTCTACCGTGTAGCCGATGCCCAGCATCTCCGGCCCGACCTTCTTGTTGAGAATCACCTGGAGCATCCCGGCCAGGGCCGCCAGCATCCCGGCCAGCATGATCGCCAGCAGCTTGAAGCGCAGCGTATCGTAGCCAATCGCCCGCGCGCGGTCCTCGTTCTCGCGGATCGCCAGCAGCACCGCCCCGGTGGGTGAGTTAATCAGGCGGCGGATGAAGGCGAAGGTCAGCACGGCCAGCATCAGCGTCAGATAATAGAAGGTCAGGCGGCTGCGGGTGGGGTCCAGCCAGGTCGGCAGCGCGCCGATGCTGAAGCCATCCTCGGCTTGCGTCGCAGGCAGGCGGCTGAAATAGATGGCGAACATCTCGGCAATCGCCAGCGTGAACATGGCGAAGTAGACGCCGCGCAGCCGCAGCGAGACCAGCCCGATCAGCAAACCGAGCAAGCCCGTGACCAACAGCGCCAGCAGAATGCCCAGCGGCAGACCGATCTCGACGCCCAGGCCGGTTTTCTCCATCATGATCGCCAGCACATAGCCGCCCATGCCAAAGAACAGCGCATGGCCGAAGGAAATGACGCCGGTGAAGCCGAAGATCAGGTTGTAGCTCATCGCCAGGATGACCAGGATGAAGACCTCGATCAGCACGCCCTGCCAGTAGATCGACTGGCCGATGGGCCGCCCACGCACGCCGAAGGGGCTGTCACCGGTGATCCAGCCGACCAGATGCGGCATGAGCAGCAGGGCCGCCAGCAGCGTGAGGTAGGGCCAATCGCGTTTCATTCCTGCTTTCCAAACAGGCCGCTGGGTTTCAGCAGCAGTACCAGAATCATCAGGATCATCGGCGTCATGCTGCCCCAGACCGGCTGGTTGATCCCCGGCCCGCTGACGAACTTGACCACCACCGCAATCGCCAGACCGACCAGCAGACTGCCCACCGCCGTGCCTTCGTAGCTGCCCAGGCCGCCTAACGCCACCACCGCAATCGCCGAGATCAGGAAGGCATTGCCCATGCCCGGCGTGGCCCCCAGGAAGGGCGCGGCGATGATCCCGCCGAAGGCCGCCAGCGCCGAGCCGAGCATGAAGACCAGCGTGAACACCGCGCGCACGTTGATCCCCAGCGCCTCGACCATTTCGCTGTCCTCCACCCCGGCACGGATAATGATGCCGATGCGCGTCCGGCGCAGCAGCAGCGCCACCAGGATCATCAGCAGCGCGCCGATGACGATCACGAAGAGACGATAGATGCTGAAGGACTGACCGAAGACGGTGAAACTGCCCTCACGCAGGCTGAAGGTCTCGGTCCAACTGTAGGGCGTTGTGCTCCAGATGGCCTCAATGATCTCACTCATCACCAGCGCCACGCCGAAGGTCAGCACCAGTTGGAACAGAGGCCGGGCATAGAGCGGACGCAGCAGGCCGCGTTCCAGCACCAGACCCAAGATAGCCCCCACCAGAGTCGCCGCGATGACCGCCAGCACGAAGCGCAAATCACTGTTCGGCACGGCTGCGATCACCGCCGGATTGTGATGCAGCGCGTAACCGACGTAGGCCCCGGTCATGAAGAAGGCCCCCTGCGCGAAGTTGAGCACGTCCATCAGACCGAAGACAATCGACAGGCCCGACGCGACCAGAAACAGCAGCATCCCCTGGAACAGGCCGGACAGCAGCGTAATGCCGAAGCTGCCCAGGTCACCGGAGGTGACGAAGCTGAAGGCCAGCAGCGCGACCGTAATCAGCGCAACGGCAAAGAGTTGATTTTTGCGCACGGCTCCTCCTTTCAGGCCACGCCCAGGTAACGCTGCACCAGGGCCTCATCGCGCATCAGGTCCGGCATATCGCCAGAGGCCACACTCTGCCCGGCGTCAATGATCGTGTAGCGGTCGGCGATCTGGCTGGCGACGATGAAATTCTGCTCGACCAGCAGCACGGTCGTCTGCGCCGAGAGGCGCTTGATGGCCTCCATCAACTGCTCGATAATGACCGGGGCCAGGCCCTCGCTCGGCTCGTCGATCAGCAGCAGCCGATTTTCCGGCACCAGCGCGCGCGCCACCGCCAGCATCTGCTGCTGCCCGCCGGAGAGATTGCCGCCCGGCAGATGATACAGGCGCTTGAGATCCGGGAACAAGTCAAAAATGAAGTCACCGCGCTGGTCCAGGTCGCTCGCCTTGCGCTGCGCGATCAGCAGATTTTCGCGCACGGTCAGTTCGCTGAAGATAGCCCGGTGTTCCGGCACGTAGCCGATACCCATCTGCGCGACGTGATAAGGTCGCTGGCCCGGCAGCGATACCCCACCGAAGTTGATCGTCCCGCGCGCAGGCTGGTGTCAGGCCCATGATGCTGCGCAGCGTCGTGGTCTTGCCCGCCCCGTTGCGCCCCAGCAGGACGGTGATGCTGCCCGCTGGGACCTCGACCGACACGCCTTCCAGAATGTGAAACTGGCCGATGAAGGTATGCACCTCGCGCAGTTCCAGCAGAATCTCAGCCATGCGGCGCTCCGAAATCACCATACAGCCCGCCCAGGTAGACCTGCTGCACCGATTTGTCGGCGGCGATCTGCGCCGGGCTGCCCTCGGCCAGCATCTGACCCTGCGCCATGACCGAGATTCGGTCCGAGACCTTCATGACCACGTTCATGTTGTGTTCGACCAGCACGATGGTTTTATCCTGATCGCGCCGGATCGAGTCGATAGTCGCCATCAGTTCCGGCACCTGCTCAGAGGCCATGCCCGCCGTCGGCTCATCCAGCAGCAGCAGTTCCGGGTCCGCCGCCAGCAGCAGCGCCAGTTCCAGCTTACGCTTGCCGCCATGCGGCAGCACACTGGCCGGAACCTCCGCCTGACCGGCCAGACCCACCAGGTCCAGCATCGATTCGGCGCGTTCAATGAACTCGCGGTAGACGCTGCGGTGCCGCAGCAGCCGGAAATTGACGCCGCCGCGCGCCTGGGCCGCCAGCCGCACATTTTCCAGCACGCTCAGGTTGGGGAAGATGTTGGTGATCTGGAAGCTGCGCCCGATGCCAATCAGCGCGCGTCGATGGAAAGGCAGCGCCGTGATGTCCTCCCCTTTGAAGAAGACCTGACCGCGCGTCACCTTGTAGCGCCCGCTCAGCAGATTAAACAGCGTCGTCTTGCCCGCGCCGTTCGGCCCGATGATGGAATGCACGCTGCCGCGCGCCACCGTCAGGCTGACATCGACCACGGCCACCAGCCCGCCGAACTCTTTGCGCAGCCCGCGCGCTTCCAGGATCGTCTCGTTCATCGTGAATACCACGCAAATTCAGGATTGAATGCGTAGGGGCACAGCAATGCTGTGCCCGCATCTGCGTAGGGACACGGCGTGCCGTGTCCCTACACAGCCTATTGCGTTCTCCCCTGAACCCGCCCTAACTGGACGCCGGGCCGCAGCGGTCCTCGCCGGCCTCGCAGGGTGGGATGATGTCTTCCGCCGGGATCGTCTCGATCAGGTCATAGAACTTCAGATCCGGGTCGTCAATGTTGACCAGCTTGGCGATGTACATCGGCACCAGCGCCTGATGATCTTCCGCGCGGATGGTGTAGCTGCCTTTGGGACCGTCGAACTGCATCCCTTCCAGCACCGGGATCATGGATTCCGGCAGGGTGTCGCCGTCGGTCGCTTTCAGCGCCTGCACCAGCGCCTGCGCCGTCGCAAAGCTGCATTCGGTGAAGAGATCCGGCACGTCGTCATACATGGCTTTGTGCTTCTCGACCAGCCAGTCGTTGATCGGGTTATCCGGGAAGCTGTAGTGATAGATCATCCAGGCTTCGGTCCCCGGTGGGGGCGGCACAGCCTGCACAATTTCGTTGGAGTTGAAGGGCACGATGACCTTCATTTTGTCCGGCACACCCAGTTCCTCAAGCTGCTGCATGAGCGTGACCGTGCTGTCACCGGCCCAGGTGATGACCACCGCCGCCGCGCCGGAATCCAGCACCTGCTGGAAGTAAGGCGTGAAATCGGTCGTATCGGTCGGGGCATAGATCGTATCCTGCACGAAATGGACGCCCGCGCTGCCCAGCACGGCTTCTGCTGCCGCTGCCGAGGCCCGGCCAAATTCGTAATCGGCGGCCAGTTGGATGAAGTCGCCGTCGATGTTCGCCAGGGCATAGTTCGCGTAGGCCAGGAAGTCCTGATAAGAATTGCGGCAGACGCGGAAGGTATTGACGTTGAAGTTAGCCCCGGTGATGGCTGGTGAGGCCGCCGGACCCGCCATCAGGATTACGTCGAAGTCCTGCGCGATGCTCTGAAGCTGAACGGTCACGCCGGAACTGACCGTGCCGACCAGCACTTCCACGCCGTCCCGCTCGATCAATTCGCGCGCCTGACTCGCGCCTGTGTCCGGGTCACTGGCGTTGTCGCGGATCAGCACCTCGACCGGATGCCCGGCGATCTCGACCGCCGCCAGCGCATCGTCCATGCTGTCGTATTCGGTCGGGTCAATCCCGGTTTCGTAGAGCAGGCCCAGCAGAAACCCATTGGTCTGCTCGACGCCGTAGATCGTCAGCGGGCCGGATTGATCGGTCAGCAGACCGATTTTGATCGGTTCATCCTGGGCCACCACGCTGGTCGTCAAGGCCAGCACCAGCAGCAGGCTGAGCAAGAACAAAGCACCTGTTTTGCGCAACATATTTGGAATCCTCTCTAATAATGATCGACAATTAACTTAAACATCCGCTGGCGCGAGGACGACTGCTTCGCCCTCAATCACCAGTTCGCCGCTCTGGTTGGTGCAGATCGTGCGGAAGGTCGCAATCCGCCGCTTTTCCCGGTAAGCGACCAGTTCCACCGTTGCCGTGATCTCGTCGCCGATGAACACCGGCTTCTTAAAATTAACTTCCTGCTTCAGATAGATCGTCCCCGGCCCCGGCAAATCGTTGCCCAGCACCGCCGAGATCAGGCTGGCCGTCAGCATCCCATGCGCCACCCGCCTGCCGAAGATCGACCGGGCCGCCGCCGCCTCGTCCAGATGCACCGAGTTGGTATCGCCGGAGGCCGCTGCGAATCCGCGCACATCCTCATCGCTGATCACTTTGGTCCGGCTGGCCGTTGCCCCGATCTCCATCGCTCTACTCCCTGACGAGTTCGTACTTGAGGATTTTCCCGGCGGCGGAAAGCGGCAGGCTCGCCACCAGTTCGATACTGCGCGGCACCTTATACCCCGCCAGATGGTGCCGCATGTGCGCGAACAAATCGTCCTCGCTGACGCTCACGCCGCTCTTGAGGACGACGAAGGCCTTGCCGACCTCGCCCCAGGTGTCATCGGGCACGCCGACGACCGCGCATAACTCGACCGCCGGATGCTGGTACAGCACCTGTTCGATCTCAGCCGGATAGATGTTCTCGCCGCCGCTGATGAACATGTCCTTCTTACGGTCTACAATGCTGAAGTACCATTCCTCGTCCATCACAGCCAGATCGCCGGTGTGGAACCAGCCGTATTCGTCCACTGCCTGGGCATTGGCCTCCGGGTTGTTGAAGTAACCCGAACACATCGACGGCCCGCGCAGCACCAGTTCGCCGACCTCGCCCGGCGCGAGGGTCTGGTTCTCGTCATCGACAATGCGCGCGTCTACGAAGAAATTCGGCCTGCCGATGCTGCCCGCCTTACGATGCGCATCTTCGGGGGCCAGCGCAAAGACGCCGGGACCGAACTCGCTCATGCCGAAACCCTGCTTGAAGACAACGCCCTTTTCCTCGCGGAACTGCTCGATCAGACTGACCGGCAGCGGCGAGCCACCGCTGGTGCAGAAGCGCAGCGTGCTCAGGTCCGCTTCAGCCCAGTTGGGCGCTTTGGTTAGCATCTGGTAGGTCGTCGGCACGCCGGCGTAGACCGTCGCAGCGTACTGCTCGATCAGCGACAGCACCTCTTCGGCATCGAAGCGGCGTGTCAGCACCACCGTGCCGCCCAGGATCAGCAGCGGCGTGGTGTAGACCAGCAGACCGCCGGTATGAAACATGGGGAAGGTGTTGACCGTCACGTCTTCGTGCTGCAAATCGTGGATGATCGTATTCAGCGTGTTCCAGGCGATCATGCGGTGGCTGATGCGCGCCGCTTTGGGCAGGCCGGTCGTGCCGCCGGTGAAGATCAGGCAGGCGATGTCGTCCTCGCTGACCGCTTCGGTGGTGACAGGCCGCAGTTCCGAATCCATCAGGGTCTTCTCGAAGTAGCGGCTGTTGGGGATGCCCTTGCCCTCGATGTGCAGCACGTGGGCGATCACGTCGCTGTGCTGGACGACCTCGGCCACCATGTCTTTGAAATCGTCGGAGTAGATCAGGACTTTGGGCGTCACCTGCTCGACCAGACTCAGCAGTTCGCGCCAGTGCAAGCGCCAGTTAAAGGGGACGAGAATCGCGCCCAGCTTGCCGCAGGCACAGAAAACATCCAGAAACTCGACACCGTTATGCGCCAGGATAGCGACACGGTCGCCCTTCTCAATGCCCGCGCCATCGCGCAGCCAGTTCGCCAGCCGGTTGGCTCGGTTGTTGAGTTCGCTGTAGGTGAAGGAGCGGTGCGGACTCTTCCCGGCATCCACTACGGCCAGTTGATCCGGCGTGTATATGGCCCTGCGTCCTAAAATGTCCCCGACATACATAGAAATCCCTGCTGCCTTCATTACTTGAGCGACAAAGCGGTGGTCGATTTCACCTCATTCAACACCAGACTGGTCTGGATCCGGTCCACCCCGGCGACCTTCGCCAGATGCCCATCAACAAACTGATCTAGCGCTTTGCGATCCGGCACGGCGATCTTGAGCATCAAATCGAAGCTGCCGATCAGCCGGAAGCATTCCAGCACTTGCGGCATCTGGCTGATCGCCTCGTGCAGCGCGTTCATCTGCGCGTGCGAATGCGCCTGAAAGCTGATCTGGACGAAGCATAGCAGATCATAGCCGACCATCTCCCGATCCAGCAGCGCGACGTACTGGCGGATCACGCCCTGACGTTCCAGCCGCCGGATGCGATTGTGAATCGCAGGCTGCGAGAGGTGGATCTTGCGCGCCAGATCGGCGACGCTGATGCGCCCATTGACCTGCAATTCCTCCAGAATCGCCACGTCGAGTTCATCGTACCCACTGTCCTGCAACCACTTGTTCATCTTAAGCGAATTCTATCTAGCCGACGGATACTTGCGGCTAATCCATAAGATTATTAGCCAGGGTCTTCAGTTTAACTTATTTTCTTTCGCCGCAGGAGCTGTGCTAATTGGTCAAGGGGCGCTTTCGGCCCGCCTGCAATTCGTTTAGTATTGAAGCCCAGGTACTTAATACGTGGAGATTGACATGGAAACTGTGACCATTACCGGGGCCATGACGCCCGAATTTGAGCAGATACTGACGCCGGAGGCCATCGCCTTTGTGGCGACTCTGGCCCGTGCCTTTAGCGACCGGCGTGATGAACTGCTGGCCCGGCGTGCCGAGCGTCAGGCCCGTATCGACGCCGGGGCCATGCTCGATTTCCTGCCGGAAACGCAAACCATCCGCGAAGGCGACTGGCAGGTGGCCTCGATCCCTGCTGATTTGCAGGACCGCCGTACCGAGATCACCGGCCCGACCGACCGCAAGATGGTGATTAACGCGCTCAACAGCGGCGCGAAGGTCTTCATGGCCGACCTGGAAGACGCTAATTCGCCGACCTGGTTCAACATGGTCGATGGGCAGATCAACCTGCGCGATGCCGTCCGCCGCACGATCACCTTCACCAATCCCGATGGCCGCTTCTATCAATTGAACGAACAGACGGCGACGCTGATGGTGCGCCCGCGCGGCTGGCACCTGAGCGAGAAGCATTTCCTCGTCGATGGCAAAGCGGTGCCGGGCGGCCTCTTTGATTTCGGCCTGTACTTCTTCCACAACGCCCGCGAACTGCTGGACCGGGGCAGCGGTCCCTATTTCTACCTGCCCAAACTGGAAAGTCACCTGGAAGCGCGGCTGTGGAACGACGTCTTCAATCTGGCGCAGGACGAACTCGGCATTCCGCGCGGCTCGATCCGGGCGACGGTATTGATCGAAACCATCAAGGCGACCTTTGAGACCGAGGAAATCCTCTACGAACTGCGCGAGCATTCCGCCGGGCTAAACTGTGGCCGCTGGGATTACATCTTCAGCTACATCAAGACCTTCCGCAACCGGCCCGATTTCACCCTGCCTGACCGCGCTCAGGTGACCATGACCGTGCCCTTCATGCGCAACTACACGCTCAACGTCATCAAGGTCTGCCACAAGCACGGCGCGCAGGCTATCGGCGGCATGGCAGCACAGATTCCCATCCGCAGCGATCCCGAAGCCAACGAACGCGCGCTGGAAAAGGTACGTCAGGATAAGCTGCGCGAGGCACAGGATGGTCACGACGGCACCTGGGTGGCGCATCCCGGCCTGGTACCGGTGGCGAGCGAGGTCTTTGACGAACTCATGCCGCAGCCAAACCAGGTCAGCCGCCAGCGGCCAGATGTGAACGTGAGCGCCACCGACCTGCTGACTCCCAGCGAAGGCACAATCACCGAAGCGGGCGTGCGCCTGAACCTCAAGGTCGGCATTCAGTACCTGGAAGCCTGGCTGGGTGGCAACGGCTGCGTGCCGCTGTACTACCTGATGGAAGACGCGGCGACGGCGGAGATCAGCCGGGCGCAGGTCTGGCAGTGGCTGCACCATCAAGCCACGCTGGCCGATGGTCGTCCACTGACGCCCGAACTCTACGGGCAGTTCCTCAATGAGGAAATGGACGCGATCCGCGAGGAAATCGGCGCGGAGCGTTTCAGCACGGGTCATTTCGAAAAGGCGTCGGCGCTGTTCGACCAGATGATTCGCAGCGAGACGATGGTCGATTTTCTGACGATCCCCGCCTACGACGAAATCGATTAGGGCGTGTTTGCAAACTAGATGAAGCTGAATTGAGCGCTGTGTTCTTAGCTCAAAATATGTAATAATTATCGTAATTCTTCCTGTTTCTCTCCTGTTTAACAGGCTTTTTGTCGGACAATGCGGACTTTGCAAATACGGTCCAGTTCACTATGGAGACCAGTCCTGCGGGAGATACAACTGCAAGTCGAGGCCCGTGAAGCGGGCGATGTCACTGCGAATCGTGTAGTAGTTGCGCTGCGTGAACTGCAACGTCGTGCTGAGATTCGCGTGACGCTTGCCCAGGGCTGCACCTATGGTCTCCAGGTTGCGCGCTGGAAAGATGAGCACCGCTTCCGGCAGTAGGGCTTCGAAGATGACAATGGCGTAGCTGTCCATGCCCTCGTTGACGCGGATCTCGTGTTCATTGACCCAATGCTCGGCTGAATTGGCGAGGTACTTCACCTGAATCCGCTCGCCCGTAGGACCCCGAACGTCCCAGTCCTTTTGAACAGGGCTTTCCGCGCGCGTGCCATCCACCAGTTCAGCGACCAGCCATTCGCTGAACTCGACCAGCGGATCGCGGTTCGATCGCCAGGGCAGTTGAAGGGCATCCAGCAGGGCATGGCGAGTCTCTACATAGCGTTGGTAGGCGGTAAAAATACGCGAGCGCTCCGGCATGATGTTCCTGTTCGGTTCAATATATCCTGTCTTCAGTGTACTGGTGTTCAGGGACTCATACCAAGCACGCAGCATGCAATCCGTTTACTCTTGTTTACATTATGTTACCTTCAACCTACTTGCGCCTGTGGGCATTCGCCCTATACTGAAGACAATGCAGTGGGGAGAGAACAGAGGTAGTTGGACATTGATGTCTTCATGATTCACATTTCCCCTTCTTAAAATCGCACCACACTCACGCTGGAGCAAGATCGCGCTTTTTGACATCACCGCCGAGCACATCGCATCAGTGAGTAAACTTGTGTTCAAGGAGCTTTCACTATGCCCGATAGAGATGAACTGATTCGCCGTCAGCGTGAGTTCGAGGCAGTCTACGAGGAGGTCAAAGCCCAACTGATGCAGTATCCGGGGGTGGTCGGCGTCGGCATCGGGGTGAAAGAAACCGGCGGCGAAATGACCCCTCAATTTGCCTTCCGCGTCTACGTCGAAGAGAAAAAAGACCCGTCGGAGATTCCCCCGGACGAGGTCATCCCCGAAGAGATCATGGGCTTCCTGACCGATGTCCATATCGTCCCTACCAGCACCGCTATCGCTTTCACCGAACGCCGTGACCGGCAAAAGTACCGGGCCATTCGAGGCGGGATCTCTATCGAGACCGAAGGACGCAGCAGCTATGGCACATTGGGTTGGTTCGGCATACGCAGCTCAGAACTCCGCCCCCGTGCTGCTGACCAACAAGCATGTACTCTATGACGGCACTCAGGACTCGACAACAGAGGCCCAGACGATTGGGCAGCCCAGCGTCAGCAATGTGTGCTGCTGTAGCTGCAACGACATTGGCACGAGTGTCATCGGCATCAACGACACTAACGTAGACTGCGCCCTCGCCAAGCTGAACAGCGATGAGGTCCCGTCGCTGCTGATTCAAAATGATACGGCTGGGGTCGAAATTCACGTCAGCGGGACCGCCAGCGCCGTCATGGGCGAAACCGTCCGCAAGATCGGTGCGCGCTCAGCCTTTACGACGGGTGTGGTCGTCGAGGTCAGCGGCCCCAGCAACACATCCTATAACACCGACAGCGGCGACACCGTCACCATCCACCGTTCTAATGAAATCATTGTCCGTGCTGCCGACGCCGAAACCTATGTAATCGAGAACGGTAAAGCCTCGTTTAGCAATCACGGCGATTCCGGTTCTGTCGTGGTCAACGATGCTAATCAAGTGATCGGTCTGCTCTATGGCGTCGGCAATCCCGGCAACGCCACGATTTTCACCATGGTCAGTCACATCAGCAGCGTTCTCTCTGCCCTCAGCAGCGCGGGGCAAGCCATCACGCTGAGCGTCACACCCGGCGGCGGTAGTGCGGATGATTACGGCATCGCGCCCCCGGCCCAGGCGGCCCTCACCGGCACCCGTCTCGATGACGTGCTGCTGCGCGTTCTGGGCGACGACGTGGAGACGCATCCCTTCATTCAGGCAGCTCAGACCCATTTTGACGAAATGCTGGATCTGGTCAATCACAGCCGTCCGGTCACGGTCGCCTGGCATCGAAAACAGGGACCGGCCTTCCTGGCGGCCTTCATGCGCAGTGCCAAAGAGCCGAATTACCGCATCCCGCAGGAGATCGAAGGCATCACCCGCCAGCACGCGCTGACGACGATGATCACGGTCTTCGAAGAACATGGCAGCGAGGCGCTCAAAGCCGCCATCGAACGCTATGGCCTGGAGGTCCTCTTCGCGTGCAGCCGTTACGACACGGTGGACGAGATTGTCCAGGCGCTGTATGACAGTCAGGCGGCGCGCGTATGACACCGCCACAGACCGGCACGCTCGAATCGCTGGCGCTGGCGCTGGCGGGTCTGCTGGCGCCGCTGGGTGAGCGCATCGAAGAAGGCAACATGCGCGGCCTGCTGGCCGAGTTAGGCTTGCAGTTCCCCGACGCTTTCGACGGTATCAACACCATCGACAGCGCAGGCCAGACCATCGCGGGCACTATCCGGCAGCTTCCGCCTAAGATCAGCGCCCTGGTGGCTGCCATAGAAGCCGAAGATTACGGCCAGATCGTCTCACTGAGCTTCCAACTGGTCGATATTGTCGGCAAGACGGTCGATAACATCGACAAGCTGGCGACCGCTATCAAGAACGCGGGCGGCTCGACCGGCATCCCGGCAGGCGAAGTCACGACATTTGCCAACGAACTGCCGGAAAAGCTGATTCAATACCTGATCGTCACCAATATGGAACGGGTACCGGGGCTGGCCGAAACGCTGGACTTCATCGGCGTGGTGGATCGCAGCACGGGCAACGCTGGCTCGGTCGACCCGAACAAGCCGCCCTTCACCCGCCATGAACTGCACATTGACGCCTTAATCGACTTTCTGCAAGACCCGAAGGCACAGCTTCAGACGCTCTATGGCTGGGACAGCCCTGGCTTTACCGGCGACGCCCTGTTGAACCAGATCGCGTCCATCCTGACCAAAGCCGGGATGCCCGCCATCGTGGATACCAGCGTCAGCCCGCCGGTGCTCGACATATTCTTCGTGGAGATCAGCCCGGCGACCGATCTCAACCCCAAAGGGCTGCGTATCGCCATCGCCGAGCAATTCGGCATCGGCAACAGCGGCACCTTCACCCTGGACGACCTGACCATCGAGACCGGCTTCGACGCCAGCTTCGACGTCGGCACGGAGATCACCGTCCAGCCCGGCGACAAGATCAACGTGATCCCGCCCAGCGGCGATTTCAAAGGCGACGCCTTCATCAAGCTGACCGCAGGCAAAGCCGATGGCACGCCCTACATTATCCTGGGTCAGGCCAATGGCAGCCGGATCGAGGCCAAACAGTTCAGCGCGCGCGCCGGGGCCGGTTTCGCCTGGACGGGCGATCATGCCGAGGGTGAGTTCACTATCCTGGGCGAAGTCAAAAAAGGCAAGATATTCATCGGCATGGACGAGGCCGATGGCTTTTTAGGGACTATTCTTTCCGGCATCAAAGTCGAATCCGAATTTGACCTCGGCCTGGGCTATTCGACCAGCGATGGCGTCTTCTTCACCGGCAGCAGCACGCTCGACATTCAACTGCCGCTGCACGTCGCGCTCGGCCCGGTCGAACTCAATGCGCTGACCATATCTGTCGGCCTGAGTCCGGCGGGCTTCCCGATTGGGCTGGCGGTCGATATTAAGGCCATGCTGGGGCCGCTGCAAGCCGTCGTGGAGCAGATCGGCATCGAGGCGACGCTCAGCCTGCCACCGGGACAGGATGGCAACCTGGGCGTGGTCGATTTCTCGCTGGGATTTCAAGCCGCCCAAAGGCGCGGGCCTGTCGATTGACGCTGGGGTCGTGCGCGGCGGGGGCTATATCTTCTTCGACCCGGACAAAGGCGAATACGCCGGGGCACTCGAACTGACCCTGGCCGAATTCCTCAGCGTCAAAGCCATCGCCCTGATTACCACCAAACTGCCGGACGGCTCGTCCGGTTTCTCGCTGTTGATTATCATCACCGCCGAATTTGGCTCCGGCATTCAGCTTGGCTTCGGCTTCACGCTGCTGGCGGTGGGCGGCCTGCTGGGCCTCAATCGCACGATGCGGCTGGATGCCCTGGCCGAAGGCGTGCGCACCGGCGCGCTAGAGAGCGTCATGTTCCCGCAGAACGTGATCGCCAACGCGCCCAAGATCATCAGCGACCTGCGCCAGTTCTTCCCACCGGAAGAGGGCAAGTTCCTGATCGGCCCGATGGTCAAGATCGGCTGGGGCACGCCGACGCTCATCAGCCTGTCGATGGGCATCATTATCGAGGTCGGCGGCTCGCTGAACTTCGCCATCGTCGGCATCCTGAAGGTCGCCCTGCCCGCCGAAGACGCGCCGCTGATCCTGCTGCAAGTCAACTTCATCGGGGCGATTGAATTGGATAAGAAACGGGCCTGGTTCTTCGCCAGCCTCTACAATTCGCGCATTATCTTCATGACCATCGAAGGCGAGATGGGCCTGCTGATCGCCTTTGGCGACGACTCAAACTTCGTGCTCTCGGTCGGCGGCTTCCATCCCAGCTTCAATCCGCCGCCGCTGCCCTTCCCCAACCCGATCCGCATTCAGGTCAACATCATCAACGAGAGCTACGCCAAGATCCGCGTCAGCAGCTACTTCGCTGTGACCTCCAACACGGTCCAGTTTGGCGCATCGGCGGAGCTTCAGTTTGGCTTAAGTTCCTTCGGCATCACCGGGCACATCGGCTTCGACGTGCTGATCCAGTTCTCACCCTTCTACTTCATCGCCCACATCTCGGCCTCGGTCTCGGTCAAGGTCTTCGGCATCGGCCTGTTCAGCATTCACCTCAGCTTCCAGCTCAAAGGGCCATCCCCCTGGAACGCCAAAGGCTCCGGCTCGATCAGCCTGCTCTTCTTTGACATCAGCGTCGATTTCAACTTCACCTGGGGCGAATCGAAAGACACCTCGCTGCCGCCGGTGGCGGTCCTGCCGCTGGTCAAAGCCGAGTTGGAGAAGCCGGAGAACTGGCGCGCGCTGCTGCCCGCCTCCAACAATCTGCTGGTGGCCCTGCGCGAACTGGACGAGACCGACGACAGCCTGGTGCTGCATCCGGTCGGCACGCTGGTCGTGCGGCAGAAGACCGCGCCGCTGGATCTGGACATCAACAAACTGGGCAACAACAAGATCAGCGACGTCAGCCGCATGACGCTGACGGTCTCGGTCACCGGCATGGGCAAGAAATCCGATGCAGAGGATCCCTTCGCTATCGCCCAGTACCAGGACATGGACGACGCGACCAAGCTCTCGCGCCCACCCTTCCAGAAGCAGCACAGCGGTGTCGAACTCTCGGTCACGGGCGCGCAGCTTCGCACCAGTCTGGCGGTCAAGCGCACCATTCGCTACGAAGAAATCATCATCGACAACAATTATCTGCGCTTCGTGCGCCGCTTCTCGCTCTTCGCCATCGGCCTGTTCCACCACTTCATGCGCGGGGCCAGTATCAGCCTGAACCCAATGTCGAAGGCTTACAAGAAGCAGTTTAACTACTACAACGACGCCATCGTGACCAGCCAGGAAGGCTATGCCGTCGCCATGCAGATGAACAATCAGGTTGCGGAGGAGGGGGCCGTCTTCGCCAGCGAAGCGCAGGCCCGTGACTACATGGCGCAGATCATCAAGAACGACCCGAACATGGCAAATGAACTGCATGTGATACCGGAATTCGAGGTGAACTCATGAGTCCGCTGCCGACTTATACGTTTTTGCCCTGGATGCGGCAGGGCATCGCCAACAATATCATCGAAGCCGACAACGACAGCAGCGTGATCCTGCGCGCCTCGGTCCAGGTAACGCTCGGACCTGGAGGGCACCGGTACCGATGGCAGCAGCCCGACCGAGACAATTACCCGCCCGGTCAGCCTCTTCGGCCCCGGCGACATCGTGGGCATCGAGAGCCGCGCTATCGTCCGGGTTGAGCCGCGCAACTGGATCACCAATTTCGAGCCGAATTACCTGGCCGCAATTGAGTTCTACGACGAGGATTTCCCCTGGCGCTATACTCCGGCGGCTCCTGATACTTCGGCCCACCGGCTGCGGCCCTGGATCATGCTGGTTGTGCTGAAAGAAGGCGAGTTCGAGGAGGGCAAGAATGTTCAGAACCGGCCCCTGGGCTACGTCAGCGTCAACGATGCCAGCAAATTCCCGAATGCTGACGAACTCTGGGCCTGGGCGCACGTTCACGCCAACCGCAACCTGACCGCCAGCGACAGCGAGATCCTCAGCACCGACTCTGGCGGCGGTGCAGACTCGCTTGCAAAACCTGCTCAATCAGGACCCGGACCTGGCCTATTCGCGCATCGTCTGCCCGCGCAAACTGGAAGAGAACGCGGCCTATCACGCCTTCCTGATGCCTGTCTTCGAGAGCGGTCGGCTGGCCGGATTGGGGCTGGACCCCAGCGATGCGCCCTACGCCACGTTTTCCGCCTGGGCGGATTATCCCAGCGGCACCCGGCCTGAAGGAGCCAATTATCCCTTCTATTTCCGCTGGTTCTTCCAGACCGGCACCAAAGGCGACTTCGAATATCTGGTGCGCCTGCTGGAACCGAAGCCGGTGGACCCGCGTGTGGGCCGCCGCGATATGGACGTGCTGGAACCGGGCGCGAACCTGCCTGCCATCGACGACAAGCCCGAACTCGAAGGTGTGCTGCGGCTGGGCGGGGCGCTCAAGGTGCCGGAAATTCTGCTGACGCCGATCAGAACTTGCCGAGGCCAACGCCTACGAACACTGGGACGACCCGGTGCCCTTCCACCATCCCTTCCAGGTCAAGCTGGCGCAGTTGATTAACCTGGCCGACGACTACCAGGAACACGACGCCAACACCGCCAACACCGGCGCGGGCATGGACAGCGACGAACCCGATCCGATCATCACGCCGCCGCTCTATGGCCGCTGGCCCGCGCTGACTTCGCGTCTGCTGGAAGAGCGCGACGGCACGCCCATCACGCCCGACGACAACTGGGTGCATGAACTCAACCTGGACCCGCGCTTCCGCGTGGCTGCTGGATTCGGCACCTCGGTGGTACAGACCAACCAGGAAACCTATATGGATTCGGCCTGGGACCAGATCGGCGACGTGCTGGAAGCCAACCGGCGCATTCGTCTGGCACAGTTCGCGCGTGAGGCCGGGGCCATCTGGTATCACCGGCATCTGCTGCCAATGCACGCGACCAGCGTCGAACGCGCGCTGACCTTTACCGCGCCGCTGCACAGCCGCGTCATGGGCAGCCCGACCACCGTCTACTACCAGATGACTCAAAGCGTCGTGCCGCCGATCCTGACCTCGACGGTCATGCGCCGGACTCTGCGCAGCCGCGGGCGCTTGATGCGCTCGATGGCTTTCACCGACGCGATCCGGCCCGATAACCTGCTCGACCGGGTCAATCGCGGCGAGGTCCACACTGCCCCGCCCAAAGTGACCCCGCCCGGCATCCCGACGGTTGAAGACATCGCCGACGATCTGGAACCGACCGATATTCCGCCGATTGTGGTAGAGATCCTGCGGCGCTTCCCCTGGTGGCGCATCGCCATCTTCATCGCCATCGGCCTCTTCGTCCTGCTGATGCTGACCGTCGTCTGTATTCCGGTCAGTCTGGTGGCGATTCCCTTCCTGATTATCCTCTACCGCCGTCTGGCTCAGTGGGAAAACGAGCTGCGCCCGGTCGATTCGCTGCGCGGTGACGAACAAACGCCCGATGCCGTGGACCGGATGCCGCGCAACCCGAATTTCACGCTGCAACCAGCCACTGAAGGCGGCACCGCGCCCCGGCCCGGCGGCGGCAGCGACAGCCCGGATGCGGTGCGCTTCAAGCTGGCGCTGAAGGACACCAACGCCCTGCTGGTCGCCAGCACGCAGGTCGGCCTGGAACCGGTGCGCACGCAGTTGAATATTCCGGCTCTGACCGGTACCGTGATCTCGGCCATCAACCCGGATGTCACCGTGCCCAAGCGCACCTTGAACTCGCTGTATATCCCGGCCTGGATTCTCGCCGGTCTGGCGGAGAGCTTTATCGAGGCGATGGCCTACCCGGAAATCGACCTGCCGATGTACAAGCCCCTGGTGGATATTTCGGCGGATCTCTTCCTGCCCAACATTCAGTTGATCGAGCAGAACAGCATCACCCTGGTCGAGACGAATCAGCGCTTCATCGAAGCCTATATGGTCGGCCTCAATCATGAGTTCGCCCGCGAACTGCTGTGGCGCGAATACCCAACCGATCAGCGCGGCAGCTACTTCCGCCAGTTCTGGGACGCCAGCAGCTACATGAACACCGATACCAGCCTGACCGAGGACGAACTGCGCGAGAAGCTGCGCGATATTCCCCGGCTGGATCACTGGTCACGTAACTCCGACCTGGGCGACCACGATAACCGCGAGGTCGGCGGCGCGGAAGAAGAAGAGGTCGTGCTGGTCATTCGCGGCGAACTGCTGAAGAAGTACCCGACCGCCGTCATCTATGCCCATCGCGCCCGCTGGCAGATGAAAGACGGTGAGATCGACCGCACCGTCGAACGCCGTCTGGTCGAACTCAGCCCGGCGCAGGAGGAAAATCCGCCGCGCGACATCGTCAAGACACCGCTGTACAAGGCCCAGGTCGCACCGGACATCTACTTCTTCGGCTTCGACCTGACCGCCGAAGAGGCCAAAGGCGAGACTGAAGCTGCCCCGGACGATCCGGGCTGGTTTTTTGTCATTAAAGAGCGGCCCGGCGAACCGCGCTTCGGCCTGGACATCGACAAGCAGCCCACCATTCAGGTCTGGAACGATCTGTCCTGGGATGACGTGCAGCCCGGCCTGCCGGGGACCAGCATCCCGACCAACAAGACCTTCAATCTGATCGAACCGACCGGGGCCGACAGCGAGAAGCATCCGCAGTGGGAAGATGACCAGCACGTGCATTGGACGCCGAACACCAATGCAGGCGAACTGGCTTACATCCTGTATCAGGTGCCGGTGCTGGTTGCAGTCCATGCGGCTGAAATGCTCCGCCCGCGCTAAAAAGGACCTTTACTGATGATGCCCGACCCGAACGAGTTACGACAAGCCTTAGAAGCCGCGCGCACGGAACAGCAGGATGCGCATCAGAACATGCTGAGCGCGCGTGAACTGGTGGGCAAGCTTCAGCGCGAACGCGAGTTGCTGCTGCGATCCTTCGATCCCAACGACGAAGGCGCGGCGGCTCGTCTGGCCGCCCTGGAGAAACAGATTTCCGGCGCGCAGGCCAGTGTCGAGCAAACGACGACTGCCTATCAGGGTGCGGTCAAGGCGACGGGCGGGCTGTTTAGCCAATTCGAACCCTTCACCGACCCGCGCGAGATGATTGGCAATTTCGATGCCAGCCTGCCGATTTTGCTGATGCCGCTGCGTATCGAGACGCGCTTCAAGACGGTCTCCGTGCCCGGCGCGCCAGAGATGCAGCAGTTATGGGTACGTGTCTACCCGGATGACTGCTCGGTCGATACCTTCGAGCCGGTGCTCTCTGAAAGCGAAATGGCGGCCAGCCAGAGCTTCTGGCGCGCGGTCTGGGCAGCAGCGGGCGACAGCGGCATGGAACGCGGCGCATGGGCGGGCCTGACCTCCGGCTTCGGCGCGGGCCGGGCGGCTTATGTGGCGGCGCAGTACCGGCCCGAAAACTCCGATGAGATCCCCGTGCGGGCGGATGCCAGCGACATCTTCCTGATCGTCTCCAGCGAGGAGACCCTATCGAACGCCGACAAAATGGCGATGCGCAGCTACTGGATCGCTGTCTGGCAGGCTGGGGATGACGTGGACGCCGTGGACGACGCCAACAACGCGCTGGTCACGGCGGTTGGCGCGGAACGAGCCGCCGAGATCATGGAGCGACTGGTGCCCTTTAATCTGGATGCACAGCCCATCCCACCGCACACGCGCGAGGACACGGTCGTAGACGTCGGCTTCATCGACTTTCCGCCCCCGGCGACGGTCGATACCAAGCTCAACGCCTGGACTCAGGCTCCGCGTGTCGTGACCATGCCCGACCGGTTAGTCCTGATCGCCTATACCGGCACTACAGTGGCGATTGAGCAGATCGGCGGTCCGATCCCTTCGCCGCTGATCGTCGGCCCGGACCCTTCTTTGCCGGAAGACGAGCAGCTTCGCTTCGAGAACGGCGAACTGGTCGTACCCGATGACATCCAGTGGATGTTCGATTTCGAGCGCGCCGTCAGCGTCGGCATGGCTTTCAAGGTGGACCTGACGCCAACTCAGGCTGCGCGCGGCTTCGACCAGCTGTATGTGCTGGGCGTTCGCCTGAGCGCCAACAAATCACGCGGCAAAGAAATGGTCGAGACGCTGTTCGAGCATCATCATTACAGCCGCAAGGGCATGAGCCTGCTGCCGCAGGGCACGCCGACCAACAATACCGACGACGAAGCCTCCGGGCATACCAGCGTCGAAGATTCCGAACTCGACCTTTGACGATTACTTCCCGGCCATTAAAGCGGGCACAGACATGCCCCTGTTCACGCCGGAAGACGACCCGGTGCTGCGCAAGGATGGGCAGTGGCTAGCGGATTACCTGGGCCTCTCGCCAGAGATCATCGGCAAGATCAAAGGCAGCGACGGCGGCGATCAGTTGGAAGCGCGGGCCATAAACACGGCGCTGTGGCATGGCACGATGGGCTATATGATGGAGACCATGATGGCCCCGCTCTTCGACGCCGGAGACGTGAGCTTCACGCGGGCCTACTTCACTAACTTTGTGACCGGGCGCGGTCCCCTGCCCGCCTTGCGCATCGGCCTGCAGCCTTATGGCATCCTGCCCGCCAGCGTGTTTAACGGGCTGCGCTGGCTCTCGCCGCGCATTGGCGCGGTCGAAGGCAATCTGCGTGCAGCCGCCACAGTCGGCGATTTCAGCCGCCTGACCCGGCTCTACGGCATCCTGCGGCAGATGGATACACACTGGATGTCGATGTCCAACGACGTGTCTTTTGTCGGCAAATCGGGCGACGCGCACCAGATCCTGCTCGACATCCTGGGCCTGCACGCCACCTCGGTCGAGTATCACCAGCGCTATTCAGAAAGCATCGACCATCTGTTTAACACCATGAATATGTACGGCCTGGGCGGCACCCTGCTGGCGGCCATCATCGCCGCCGGATACATCCAGAGCGGTATGGACCTGCTGGCGGAGTTCGGTTATTCTGGCGAGGATGAGCCGGACATTTTGAAGCATCTCTTCCTCAGCAGTCAGAACCTGCTCAAAGGTCCGCTGGTTGACGACCGTCCGCTCTCGGAATCGGAACTCATTCGCGCCTACACTACCGACGGGCGCAATTATCTGCACTGGCTGATCGACGCGGCACGCAACTCCTTCGAAGCGCTGCGTAAGCCCACCGATTTCATCGACAACCAGTCCCCAGCGGCGCTGCTGTACATTATGTTGCGCTATGCGCTGATGCAGTCCTACCGTGAATCGACCTTACAGCTTTTCCTGCTGACCGAATATCTGCCGGTTGAGCAGGTGCAGGCGATGCGTCACGAGCCGACCTTTATTCACGTGGCCGATAACGTCCAGGTCAGCGAAAGTCCGATGCTGCCGCTTTACCAGACGGCCCCGCAGATCACCGGCAGCGACAATGTGCTGGTGGCGGATCACATTACTTCGCTGCTCAACAGTAACGACCCGGCCCAACCGCAGATGGTGGCGACGGCGGAGCTGCGCGAGCAGGTCGAGGCGCTGGAACGGCTGGCCGATCTGCCGACCGCCCGGCTCGAACGCCTCTTCGCCGAACATATTGACCTGTGCAGCTACCGCCTGGACGCCTGGGAGATGGGCTTTTACAACTACGCGCTGCTGCTGCTGCGCAACGCCAGCGGCGACGTCACCGACGACGGCGAGGATGTCATCCGGCGCGGCCTGTATCTGGGCGCTTATGGTTGGATCGAGGATTTGCGGCCTGAACACAAGGTTCTGACGCCGGTCGAACTCAACGACGAACTGAACGAAGTCTTCAACAGCGACCCGGATGCCCCGCCGCTGATGCGCGATTCAACCAACGGCGGCTACATTCACGCGCCCTCGCTCAATCATGCCGTGACAGCAGCGGTGCTTCGCAACGGTTATTTAGAGAACGCCACGCCTGCCAACCCGGACACGCTCAAGGTCAACCTGTCGTCGGAGCGCGTGCGCCGGGCTATCAGCGCCATTGAAGGCATTCGCAGCGGCCAACCGCTGGGCGCACTGCTCGGCTACCAGTTCGAGCGCGGCCTGCACGATGCGCATAACCTGGCCGAAGTCGATGGCTTTATCTACGAACTGCGCAAAGCCTTCCCGCTGCGGGCCAAACGGCTCAAAAGCACGCTGCCAGCGGACGATACCACCAGTATCACGGCGCTAGAAGCCCGCAACGTCATGGATGGCCTGAAGCTGGTCGAGCACATCCGCCAGACCGGCATCGACAGCTATCCCTTCGGCCTGACAACTCTGCCCACGGCCACCAGTGCCCAGCAGACCGCGATCAATCTCGAAGTGCAGCGGATGCTGGATACCCACGACGCAGTGGCCGATGTCGCCACAGCGGAAAGCGTTCATCAGGTCGTGCAGGGTAATTTCGACCGCGCCGCCAGCACATTGGACACCTACACCAAAGGCAACTTCCCACCCATCCCGGATGTCGTGCAGACACCGCGCAGTGGGATCACGCTGACGCAGCGCATCGGCCTGCATCTGCGCTCTGGCCTCAACCCGAACACCAGCCCGGTGCCGGGCATCGCCGTGACGCCGCGCAGCCATGCCGAACCGGCCCTCAACGACTGGCTGGCGAGTGTGCTGCCCTCGCCTGCCGACGTGGTCTGCACGGTGACGGTCACGGACCCGATCTCAGCGCTGGAGACAACCGTCAGTGTATCGCAGCAGGACCTTGCACTCCAGCCGCTGGACCTGATCTACATCCTCTCGCAGGAGACTCAGCCCGCGATGGCCGAGATTGACGACCGGGTGATGCGTCATATTATGACGACGCTTGCCCCGCGTGCCGACGCCGAGGTCCGTATCGAATACGTCACGATGCCCGCGGATCCGGGTAAGCTGACCTTCTTCGAACTCATGCCGCTGGTCGCCAGCCTGCGTCGTCTGGCCCTGACCTCGCGCCCGCTGCTGCCGACGGATGTCCGCCTGCAAAACGAAGCGCGCGATACCCAGGACAGCACCATTTCGCTGGATGTGGCCCGCGTGGTCAATATCCGCAGCGGCACGAATATCCTGCGCAACGATGTCGCCAACTTCCAGACCCCGCTGGATACCCTCTTCGCGGACCCGGTCGCCAACCGGACGGCCATCATCGCCGCCGTGCAGACGACCAGCGACCAGTGGGTCGAACTCTTGCAGCGCGCCAGCAGCTTCGCCATCCCGCAGACCGGCTGGGGCTTCATCTATGCGCGCCGCGCGGCCATCATGCACCGGACCTTCAACCTGATTGAGGACCTGATCTCGCGCTGGAACCAGCGGCTGGACCAGTTCCTGGCCGAAGTCGCCACCTACGATGCGCTGCCGCCGGGTACGCCCGATGAGGAACAGTACAGTATTCTGGTGCGGGCCGAAAGCTGGATCACCACCCAACCGGAGAACCCGCTGCCGCCCACACCTGCCGCCATGCGCATCCTGCTGACCACCAAACAGTCGGCCTTCATCGCCAAGCGGACGCAGTTTGAAGACCTGCTGGACAACATGGACACCCTGCCGAACCTGCTGGCGGATGTCGCCGGAATCGGTCTGGTCGATCTCTTCGATCCCGAACCCTTCGCGCTGGCTCCAATTGAAGACGATGCCATTCTGTTCATGGACGAATGCGCTCGATGGCGGCGGCGATGGTCGCCACGTTGGACGCGCGCTTAGCAGCGGGCGATGCCCAGATCACGGCCCACGATGACGCCACCAACGCGGCGGATCAGGTTGCGGCGGTTCAGGCCGCTGGCAAGGCCCTGCTCAGCCCGGATTTCGTGATGATCCCCGAATTCACACTCGACAACGATCAGGCGGGCGAATGGACCAACGCCTACGGGGCCAGCACGAGCCTGCTCGATTACGTCACCAACACGCTGATGCTCGACTTCCCGGTCGATGAGTGGCTGTATGGCACAGCCCGCGTCCGCGAGAAGATGGCGCACTGGGAGCGAGTCGTCATGCTGGCGGAGACCTTCGGCACCACGCCGCTGACTCTGACGCCGGTCCAGTTCCCCTTTGCCCCGAACGATAGCTGGCTGGGGCTGGAATTCCCCGACGATTACGAGATCGACAGCGACCGCCTGCTG
Source organism: uncultured Chloroflexia bacterium (assembly GCA_963772595.1). Classification (GTDB taxonomy): domain Bacteria; phylum Chloroflexota; class Anaerolineae; order Aggregatilineales; family Phototrophicaceae; genus CAVYXZ01. Next base: position 237,275 of record CAVYXZ010000014.1, read on the forward strand.
TATACCGCGCATTACCCGGTGGCTTTCAATGCCGGGGCGGCTCAATGCGGCCTGCTGGTCGATGAATGGACCGAGGTCATTCCGGGCACGCGCGAGACCTCCGGCCTGACCTTCCATTACGACCGGCCCAACGCCGAGCCGCCTCAGGTCATGCTGCTGGCGCTCTCGCCCTCACTGACCGGGGAGTGGAATTGGCAGGATCTGGTCAGTGTGCTGGATGATACGCTGGTGATGGCCCGCAAACGCGCCGTCGAGCCGGAGCAGATCGACAAGACGGCCTTTGCCCGCTTCCTCCCGGCGACGGTCATGGCAGTCACATTGCGCGGCCTGACGATCTCGGCCAATCTGGCGGTCAACAACCACGTCTTTGATGTTCTGACAGGAGACTGACGATGAGCGAGCAGGATTACGTCATCTCGGATATACAGCAGGTCCTGACTGCACGTTCGCTGCCCTCGGTCACAACCTGGAACCGGCTGGAAGGCCGCCCGCGCACCGTCGATTTCAAGCGGGCCATGCGCGCTGAGGTCCGCGATGCCCTGTGGATGCTGTGCAAACAGTGGCAGATGGGTGAGTTCGTCGGCGACGATGCCGGGTCCCCGGCCTTTGCGCGCCTGCACATGCACACGACGCGCTTGCAGCAGTACCAACCCGACAGCCACGACGCCGAACCGCTGCGCTATGACGTACCGCTGGAGATGACCGTCGAGCGCCGTCCGATCCCCTTCGAGATGGATCACAAGCCGATTGCGCTGGATATGCGTCTGCTGATGGGCCGCCAGTGGCTCAAGCTGCTGGCGAGCGTGGGTGCCTATGCCAACGACTTTACTACGGCCTACCCGATTGAGATGCCCGACCCGACCGACCGGGCCGATGCCGAAATCGCGGCCCACCCGGAAGCCTGGGCGATGGTCACGGCGGTGGCCGGGCGGCGCATGGACGGTGGCAAGCTCTACGCCTATCTCAAGGCAGACCCCACGCATCACGCCTACGATGGTATTGCAGCGGTTGGCCCTGGTGACTTCCCGGCGATTGACGCCCTGGCCGAGCGCTTCGTCGCCTGGTTCGAGCGCCTCATCAGCCAGCCTGTGCAAGGCGAGGCCGATGCCTGGCTGCCAGAACGTCTGGAATACCAGTTTAACACCGCCGCCCCCTATAACGATGTCCAGAAGGTCTTCACGGCGGACGAGTATTATCAGGGGCACCTGGATTGGTACAACTTCGACCTCGACCCCAATTCCGAGGGCCTGAACGCCGAACTGCCGCCGGAGATCACCGATCCGCAGGCGACCGATACCAAGACCTTCCTGCCGACTCAGGTCATGTTCGATGGAATGCCCAACACGCGCTGGTGGCGCTTCGAAGACAGCCGTACCAACTTCAGCTTCGTTAAACCCGATACGACCGACCTCGCCAAGCTGCTGTTCATCGAGTTCGGCCTTGTCTACGCCAACGACTGGTATCTGCTGCCCGAAGAAGTGGACGCCGGGACCGTCGCCCAGATACGCGGCATGGCCGTGACCAACGTCTTCAACGAGCGCATCTGGATCGAGGCGGCGGGTCGGGGCGAAGATGACGACTGGCAGCGCTGGAGCATGTTCACCATCAACATTGAGGGCGACAACAACGAACTCTCCGATAACAGCCTGCTGATGCTGCCGACCGTGCCCAAGATCCAGGAGAGCGCCCCGTTGGAACAGGTCATCATCGTGCGCGATGAGACGGCCAACATGGTCTGGGGCGTGGAGAAGTGGATCGCCCTGCCCACCGGCTGGCGCAAATCCGGCGCGGAAGCGGGCTACGAGTTCTACAACTTCATGTACGCCCGTCTGCTGGCCGACCTGGAAGCCGGGCCGCCGGTCGAACCGCCTGCGCCTGCCGCCGCGATCCGCTATCAGGTGATGAACAGTGTGCCGGAAAACTGGATTCCCTTCATTCCGGTCCATATCGACGGCAGCAACCGCGAGATTCAGCTACAGCGGGCCGCCATGCCGCGCTTCCTGAAGGGCGATCCCAACCCGCCGCTGCCGGTGCGTCCGCGGACCGCCTTGCTGCGTCAGGGTCTGGACCCACTGCCCACGCCCAGCGATCCCAATCCGCCGCGCCAGCCTTATTTCCTGCACGAGGAAGAGGTGCCGCGCGCCGGGGTCGTGGTGCAGCAGACCTACAAGCGCACCCGTTGGAGCGGGGGCCGGGTCTTCACCTGGCTGGGTGTCAGCAAGCACACCGGACGCGGCGAAGGCAGCAGCGGCCTGGCCTTCGACCAGATCATCCCGACTCGCGCGGAGACGAGCTAAGCACCTTTCGGTTTCATCGGCAGATACGCACACCAATCACCTCCCGATGGGCAGTGGCATTACGCCGCTGATCTCAGCGCACATCTGATGATCGCGGCCTGATCGTCTGGGCAGCGACGCAGATTAGAGAGCCGCCCGGATTATGTTGCTTTCGCGCCATACGTGTTATTATCGACACTGCCGATACTGCTTTGGAGTTAAGACATTCGTTTAGTAAGGTAGGAGAACCACCATGCACAAACTCTCTCGTTCGATTCTTATTTTAAGTCTGTTGGCGATCCTCGTTGTCGCACTGCCGGGAGTGTCGCTCGCGCAGGACGAAAAGGTTGCCCATATTGGTCTGGTAGAGGAACCTGCGACACTCGATCATCGCAACTACGCCCTGACCCCCAGTACCTTCGCGGTGGTCTGGCAGATTTACGAGCCGCTGGTCACTCACGATACCCGTGACAACTCGCTCAAGCCAGCGCTCGCCGAATCCTGGGAGCAGCTCAGCGAAACATCCTATAAATTCAATCTGCGGCACGACGTCACATGGCATGACGGTGTCCCCTTCACCGCTGCTGACGTGGCCTGGTCGTATACGCGCACACCGAACCGTGTCCAGCAGTATGGTCTGGACCCCGAAAATCCGGTGGAGATCATCGACGATTACACCATCATCGTGAACACCGACGGCCCGCAAGGCCCCTTCCTGCGGCAAAATCTGGCGCTGAACATGTACATTCTGCCGGAACATGTCCTGGAACCCTATTACACTGAGGCGCGCAACGCCACCTATGAGCCGACCACCGATGCCAACGGCAACGAAGTATCCGCCGAAGAAGTCAAAGCGCAGAAACTCTTCTCGATTGATCGTGGTGACGACTGGCAGGAACCGCCGACCTTCATCGGCACCGGCCCCTTCAAGTTCGTCAGTTGGGATCGCGGTAAGGAAATCGTGCTGGAAGCCAACGACGATTACTGGGGCGGACGTCCGAATATCGACAAACTGGTCTACAGCTTTGTCGAAGACAGCACCTCGCGTGTCATCGGTCTCGAATCCGGCGATTTCGACCTGATCCTCGACGTGACTCCTACGGATGTCGAGCGGCTCAGCGCAGAAGATAATATCGAAGTTCTCAACAGCCCCAGCCTCGGCTACACCATGCTGACCATGAATCAGGCTGTACCGGAACTTCAGGACGTGCGCGTGCGGCAGGCCATCGCTTACGCCATCGACCAGGACGAGATCCTGTCTCTGTTTAATGGTCTGGCGACCCGCACCTGCGGCCCGCTCAGTACGGCCTCTAGCTACTACGATACCAACGTGAACTGCTTCGACTACAATCCCGATATGGCAAAGTCGCTGCTGGCCGATGCAGGCTGGGATGGCAGCAAGACCCTGGCGCTGACGGTCACGTCGTCGGATGCCGACACGGCCCTCCTGATCCAGCAGTATCTGGGTGATGTGGGCATCAACGTGGACATCAACGAAGTCGATGCCGCCACCTTCCGCACCACCGTGCGCGGCAATGAATCCGAAATGGCGATCCAGGGCTTCAGCAACGTGGTAGACCCGGATCACATGTACTGGGTCTTCAGCACCAGCACCCTGGGCGGCCCGATCTTCAGCTATGAGGATGATCGAGTCAACCAACTGCTGGCCGATGCGCAGCACCTGGCCGATCCGGCAGTCCGGCTGCCCATGTACACGGAAGCCCAGGACTTGATCGTCGATCAGGACACGGTGGCCGTCTTCCTCTACAGTTCAGCAGATCTGCGTGCCTACCGCACCGACCGCCTGTCGGGGATCGAGCCGATGGCCCGCCCGACGGACGTGTTCTACTGGCTGCGGAGCGCTGACATCATTGGTTAAGTTTTAACCCGCACCACAACGCGAAGAGGGGGCTGCATCCCATCCCCCTTTTCGTGTTTTTCAAGTGAAGGCACGTTCATGCTCTTAAGGCAAATCCTGTTCCGCTTCTTACAACTGGTGGTCACGATGTGGGCGGTGGTGACGGTCGTCTTTTTCCTGCTGCGCGTCACCGGCGACCCGGTCGATATGCTCTACGCCGGGGACCCACGCCCCGAAGCTGCCCAGGAAGCTGACATGCTGCGTCACGACCTCGGCCTGGACCAGCCGCTGCCGATTCAATACGTTCACTATCTGATCAATGTCGCCACGCTGAATTTCGGCAACTCGATTTCCCTCAAGCGTCCGGTGCTGACTCTGATCGGCGAAGAACTGCCCCACACGCTGCGCCTGACGCTGTCGGCCTTTGTGGTCGCCTATACGCTGGCGGTGCCCATCGGCGTACTGATCGCAGTCTTCAAAAACAGCCCGCTGGATTACGCCGTGCAGGCGATCAGCATGGCCGGGGTTTCAATTCCCTCCTTCTGGCTGGGGATCATGCTGATTTTGTTGTTTGCCGTGCAGTTGGAATGGCTGCCTGCATTGGGCACTGGCGACGGCAGCCCGCGCTACCTGGTGCTGCCCGTGCTGACGATTGTCATCCCGCGCGTGGCCTTCATGTCGCGCTTCGTACGCGGGACCATGCTGGACGTCCTCAATGAGGATTACCTGCGCACGGCCCGTTCGAAGGGTCTGCGCGAGCGAGCGGTGATCTTCCAGCACGGCCTGCGCAACGCCTTTATCCCTATTCTGACCATCGCCGGGGTGCAGTTGGGCTACCTCGTCAGCGGCTCGGTCATCATCGAACGGGTCTTCGGCCTGCCGGGCATCGGCGACCTGCTGGTCGATTCGATCAGCACGCGCGATTTCCCGGTGACACAGGCGATGGTTCTCATTATCGCCTTCTCGATTGTGTTTATGAATCTCCTGGTGGACATTCTGTACGTGTTCATCGACCCTCGCTTGCGGACAAATTAAACGATGGATCAATCCCTGACTTCACCTGATGTTGTCCAGCTTGAGGAACCACGCGCGCCGAGTTTCCTCTATCGTTTTATCCACAATCCGCAGGCTGTCCTGGGCCTGATTATCGTCTGCACCATGTTGTTTATGGCCGTCGGGGCTGCTTACATCACCTCCTACGATCCGACCCGCCTTTCGCCGCGTGACCGTTACATCGCGCCTGGCCCGGAGCATATCTTCGGCACCGATCAACTGGGCCGCGACATCCTCACCCGCATGATTTATGGTGCGCGAGTCTCGCTCTCGGTTGGTCTGGCAGCGGTCACGCTCTCGGCCATTATTGGGACGCTCTTAGGGGCCATCGCGGGCTACTTTGGCGGCTGGGCGGACATCATTATTTCGCGCCTGATCGACACCTTCCTGGCGATTCCCGGTCTGGTGCTGACCATCGCGCTGGTGTCGATTCTCGGCTCCGGCCTGGACAAAATGGTCATGGCAATTGGCATCTCGGCCTGGCCGTTATATGCTCGGCTGGTGCGCGGCAGCTACATGACCCTCAAGGAACAGGAGTATGTCGAATCAGCGCGCAGCATTGGCGCGCGCACGCCGCGCATTATCTTCTGGCACATCCTGCCCAACGCCATCGGCCCGATTCTGGTCGTGATGACCATCGGGACCGCAGGCGCGATCCTGACCGAAGCCGGGTTGAGCTTCCTTGGCATCGGCCTGGAACCCAAGATTCCGACCTGGGGCCGGATGCTGGCCGAAGCACAGGAATTCATCCGGCAGTATCCCTACATGTCGATCTTCCCCGGAATCGGCATTATGATCTTCACCCTGGGCTTCAACCTCTTTGGCGAGGGTCTGCGCGATTTGCTGGACCCCAAGATAAGGCAGCGATAATGACCCTGGCGCAGAAAGTCGGACAGATGATGATGGTGGGTTTTCACGGCACGACTGCCCCACCGCACATTCTCGAATGGCTGGCGCAAGGACGCATCGGCGGCGTCTACCTGTTCAGCCGCAATATCGAAACGCCGGAGCAGACCGCTGCGCTGGTCCAGCAGTGCCATGATGCCGCGCCTGGCCCGATCCTGGTGGGTATCGACCAGGAGGGCGGACTTCGTCGCCCGGCTGCGGGCAGGCTTCAGCGAAAGCCCCGGCGCAATGGCCCTGAGCGCCTCCGGCGACCTGGACCTGACCCGCGAAGTCTCCGCCATGCTGGCGCGAGAGATGCGCGCGCTCGGCCTCAACTGGAACTTCGCGCCGGTGGTGGATATTACCCACGACATCAGCAACCCCTCGGTCGGCACACGCTCGCTGGGCGGCGATAAAGACCGTGTCAGCCGCTTCGCTCAGGCGGAGATCGAAGGCTTCCAGAGCGAATCCGTCGCGGCCTGCGCCAAGCATTTCCCTGGCCTGGGCAATACGCCGGTCGATACGCACGAGGCGCTGGCGGTGATCGACAGCGATCTGGCTTTCCTCTGGGATCAGGATCTGCGACCTTTCCGCGCCAGCGTGGATGCCGGAGTCGCCTCGATGATGGTCAGCCACGTGCTGTTCAAACAACTTGACCCCGATTATCCCGCGACGCTGTCCCCAGCTATCATCACCGGTCTGCTGCGCGGTGAAATCGGCTTCACCGGCGTGGCCGCCACCGATTGCATGGAGATGAAAGCGGTCGCCGATCATTACGGGCCGGGCAAATCGGCGGTGCTGGCTGTCATGGCCGGGATCGACCTGGTGCTGTTCTCGCACACGCGCGCGATGCAGGAAGCCGCCTATGAGGCTGTATTGACAGCGGCAAAATCCGGGCGCATCCCCGAAAGCCGCCTCGACAACTCGCTGGCGCGCATCACCACCATGAAGCAGCGCTACGCCACACCGGATCGCCCGCCGCTGCATGAAACTATCCGCTGCCAGGCGCATCTCGACCTGGCGCAGCGGGCCGCGACCAGCGGGGTTCTGGCCTATAAGACCGGCGGATCGCTGGTCCCCCTGCCAGCCGATAGACCGCTCGTCTGCGTCGAGTTCGGCACACGGCTCGATTCCGGTGTGATTGATTCAGACGCACCGACGCAGTTCGCACGGCTGCTTCATGCGCGCCTGCCCAATCTGGTCACGCAGGTCCTGGACCCCGCGACGATCAGCGAGGCCGAACTGGCACAAGCATTGGAGATGGCTCAGGATGCTCAGTTGATCCTGGCGACACGCAACGCCCATCTCTACCCAGCCCAGGCCCAGGCCGCCCGGCAGTTGATCGAGGCGGCTGCCGACAGCGTCTTAGTGTGCTTGCGCAACCCCTACGACGCCAGCATATTGAGCGAGGCCGATGCCGTGTATTGCACACATGGCGACAGCAGCCCCTCGCTGCAAGCCGCCGCTGCCGCGCTCTGCGGCGATTTTGTCCCGACTGCCCAGGCGGTGGTCCCGCTGTGAGTACTGCTATGCCGTCACAAATCCTGTCCAACCATCTGGCCGATTCTGAACAACTTTTCCGGCTGGTCGATGACTATATGCCACAGATTTTCCCCGCCTTCAGCCTCCACGTGATGCTGCGTGGTGACTGCCTCTTTGAGGGGGCCTGGGGCTGGGTGGACCCTGAGACGCAGGAGGTCCCGGTCACGTGCGACCATTATTTCGACCTCGCCAGCGTGACCAAAGTCTTCGTCGAGACGACCTTTATGACACTGGTCAGCGCAGGCAAGATCGGCCTTGACGATCCGCTGGCGACAGTGATCCCCGAATTCGCGGCCAGCGGTCCCCGACCGGTCGCGGGCATTCAGGATCCGCATACGCGCGAACATCTCCCGCTGCCGGAGGAATTCGAGGGCCTGGAGGTGGACCCGGCCCAGGTCACATTCCGGCATCTGCTGACGCACAGCTCCGGCCTGCCGCCCTGGCGCGATGTCTTCAACGCAGCGGGTCCGCCGCCGCTGCCACCAACCGAGATCGATCCCCTGTCCCAGACCGAACGCTGGAGCCGTGCGCTGCGCGCCATCTGCGGTTATAACTTCGCCGGTCCGGTGGGTGAACGGGTGCGCTACAGCGATCTCGGCCTGATGCTGCTGGGCGAGGCGGCGGCTCGGCTGCACGGCGCGCGTCTGGACAGCACCCTACAAAACCGCCTGCTGCGGCCCTTGCAGCTTCAATCAGTCCTATACAACCCGATGAAGAACGGCCTGTCGCGCCGGGAGATCATCCCCACCGAATACGACGCAACCTGGCGCGAACGCCGGGTCTGGGGCGAGGTCCACGATGAGAATTCCTGCGGGGCCGGGGGAATCACCGGCCATGCCGGGTTGTTCGCTCAGGCGCGTGATGTAGCCGCGCTGGGGCAGGCCTGGCTGAGCCGTGATCCACGTCTGGGGCTGAACCCTTCCTTAACAGAGGAAGCGCTGCGCCAGCAGGCCGACGGTCAGTACCGCTTCGGCCTGGGCTGGATGCTCAAGGCAGCAGACAGCTCGTCCGCAGGCGATCTCTACAGCGAGTCCTCCTTCGGCCACACTGGATTCACCGGCACCTCGCTGTGGATCGACCCGGAGCGCGAACTGGTAACCGCTGCGCTCACCAACCGCGTCTATCCCGGACGCGAAAAGCCGGGGATACTGCCCTTCCGGCGCGCACTGCACGATCTCATCGCCCAGGGAGCCGACGCACTGTGAAGATCATCGGCCTGATGTCCGGCACCTCCGCCGACGGTATCGACGTGGCGCTCTGCGACGTGTCCGGCCAGCCGCCGCAGTTGGAGGCACAGATTCTGGCGACTCACATCGAGCCGTACCCGCGTGAACTCCGCCAGCGCATTCTGGATGCCTGCCAGCCGGAGACCAGCCGGGTTGACGCTATCTGCCAGTTGAATTTCGAGCTAGCTGAGTTCTTCGCAAGCGCCATCCTGACTTTGCTGGAACGCAGCAATCTTTCCGCCAACGACGTAGACCTGATCGGCTCGCACGGCCAGACGATCTGGCACAATGTGGTGAATGGGCAGGTCACGGCGACCTTGCAGATCACCTCCGCCAGCGTGATCGCCGAGCGCACTGGAATCACGACGCTGAGCAACTTCCGCGAGCGCGATGTCGCCGCCGGAGGTCAGGGCGCACCCCTGACAGGTTATGCCGATTGGCTGCTGCTGCGCCATCCGCAGCATTGGCGCGCGATTCAGAACATCGGCGGGATGGGCAACGTCACCTTTCTGCCACCGCTGAGCGACACGAGCAGTCAGCCGCTCGCCTTTGATACCGGCCCCGGCAACGCCCTGATCGACATCGCGGTTGGCCTGCTGTCTGACGGCGCGCAGACTTACGATCCGGGTGGGCAGATGGCGGCAGGCGGCCAGATCGACGAAGACTGGCTCGACACCCTGCTGCGGCATCCCTATTACGACGAGGCGCTGCCCAAAACGACCGGACGCGAACTCTTCGGCACCGAGATGGCCCGGCAGATGGTCGCTTACGGGCAGCAGCGTGGCCTCTCACCTGCCGACATCCTGGCGACGATCACCATGCTTACGGCCACCAGCATCGCCAGAGGCTACGAGCAGTTCGCCCCGCAGCCAGTGGCGGAGGTCATCCTGGGTGGCGGTGGACGCCATAACCAGACCCTGGTCAAGCTGCTGGAAACTATGCTGCAAATCCCGGTGCGCAGCCACGAGGACATCGGCCTGGACAGCGACTTTAAGGAAGCGTTGGTCTTCGCTATCCTGGCACATGAAACCTGGCATGGGCGCATCGGCTCGCTGCCCGCCCAGACCGGCGCGGCGCATCCGAGCGTGCTCGGCCAGATCACGCCAGGCCGCAATTACAATGCTTTGATACGCAGGACATGGTGCTCATGACAACTGAAGATACTAACCCCAACAGCGCCAATATTGACCGTCTGCCCACGTTGGACATGCTGGCTGTCATCAACGCTGAAGACGCTCACGTTGCTCAGGCAGTTGCGACGGCCCTGCCCGCCATCGCCACAGCGGTCGATGCTATCGCGGCGCAGCTTCAGCAGGGCGGACGACTGATCTACATCGGCGCGGGCACCAGCGGGCGTCTGGGGGTGCTGGATGCGGCGGAATGCGTACCGACCTATGGCACGCCGCCAGAGATGGTGCAGGGGATAATCGCCGGGGGACCCACCGCGCTGGTTCATTCCGTGGAAGGCGCGGAAGATGCGCCGGAGGGTGGCGAAATCGATCTGAAAGCCATCACCCTCACCGCACAGGATGTGGTCTGCGGGATCGCTGCCAGCGGGGAAACGCCCTATGTGTTGGGCGCGATTCACTACGCGAAACAGCTCGGCTGCATCACTATCGGCATCGCCTGCAACGCACCTTCGACGCTGCTGGAGCAGGTCCGCATCCCGATTGGGGTGCCGGTCGGACCGGAAGTGATCGCTGGATCCACCCGCATGAAGGCCGGGACCGCTCAGAAACTGGTGCTGAACATGCTCAGCACCGGGACGATGATCCGGCTGGGCAAAGTCTATGGCAATCTGATGGTCGATGTGCAGGTGAGCAACAGCAAGCTGGCCGGACGTGCGCGGCGGCTGGTCGCGCAGATTGCCGGGGTTGATGCAGTCCAGGCTCAAACACTGCTGGACGCAGCAGATGGCGAAGTCAAGACGGCCATCGTGATGCAGGTCCAGCAGGTCGATGCGCAGCAGGCCCGCCAGCTTCTACAGCAGGTAGATGGGCACCTGCGCCAGTTGATTGACCCCGAATGATGGTCAGGCGCTGATCGGCGGAATGCCGCGTAGATCAAGCTCCTCGGCAAAATGGCAGGCAGCCACGTGATTCGGCCCAACTTTACGCAGTGCCGGGGTTTCCGTCTTGCAGCGATCCTGCGCGAAGCGGCAGCGCGGATGAAAATAGCAGCCGCTGGGTGGATGCGCCGGGTCGGCAACCTCGCCTTCCAGCACGATCCGGTTGGCCCTGCGGCGCGGATCAGGAACCGGGATCGCGGATAGCAAAGCCTCGGTATAGGGATGTTTCGGCTTGCGAAACAGTTCGTCGGTCGGGGCCATCTCGACCAGCTTGCCCACGTACATCACCGCCACCCGGTCGGCCACGTATTCGACCACGCTCAGATCGTGTGAAATGAACAGATAAGTCAGGTGAAGTTCGCGCTGAAGCTCGATCATCAGATTGATGATCTGCGCCCGCACAGAGACATCCAGCGCCGAGACCGCTTCATCGGCCACGACAAGCTCAGGATCAAGCGCCAGTGCCCGCGCGATGCTGATCCGCTGCCGCTGTCCACCGCTGAAGGCGTGCGGATAGCGCCGCATGTGTTCAGAGCGCAGCCCGACCTTGTTCAGCAGGTCCACCACACGGTCTTCAAGCTCCTTGCCTGAAGCCACATTATGAATCCGCAGCGGATCGGCCACGATGTCGAAGACGGTCATACGCGGATTCAACGAGGCGTAAGGGTCCTGGAAGATCATACGAATGGCGCGGCGGTATTTCTTAAGCTCTGCCTCGTCCAGCAGCATCAGATCAACGGCATCGCCATTCGCGCCGAAGAGGATTTCCCCATCGGTCGGCTCGTAGGCCCGCACGATACAGCGGCCAATTGTCGTCTTGCCGCAGCCGCTCTCGCCGACCAATCCTAAAGTCTCGCCGCGCTCGATCTCGAAATTGACCCCGTCAACGGCCTTGACATGCCCGACCGTCCGGCGAAAAAAGCCCTTCTTAATCGGAAAGTGCATCTTCAGGTCATTTAATTTCAAAAGCGTATTATTTTCAGCCATCAAGATTGACCTTCTGTCTCTTCATAAAGCAGGCAGCGCACAGTCCGCCCATCCGCCAACGTAATCAGGTCCGGGTGAATCACGTCGCACTTACCGGGCATAAACTGGTCACAGCGCGAATGAAAGGGGCATCCGGTAGGCCGGTTGAAGGGATCCGGGACCGACCCCTCAATCGGGTTCAGGACCTGCGTGCGGCCTGCCCCCAGCCGGGGGATCGACCGCAACAGCGCCTGGGTGTAAGGGTGCTTCGGATCATAAAACAGCGAGTCCAGATCCGCCTGTTCGACCACTTCGCCCAGATACATCACCACTACTTCGTCGCAGGTCTCGGCTACAACCCCCAGATCATGGGTAATGAGCATAATCGCCATGCCAAACTCGTCTTGCAGGCTCTTCATCAGTTCCAGAATCTGAGCTTGAGTCGTCACGTCCAGCGCCGTCGTCGGCTCGTCGGCGATCAGCAGCAGCGGATTACACGACAGCGCCATCGCAATCATGGCCCGCTGGCGCATCCCGCCGCTTAACTGAAAGGTATAGTTACCGATTCGCGTTTCGGGCCGGGGAATGCCCACCAGCCCCAGCAGTTCAATCGCGTAATCGCGGGCCTGATCCTTGCTCATGTCACGGTGCAACAGGATAGCTTCCATAATCTGGTTGCCAATTGTATGCACCGGGCTGAGCGAGTTCATCGGCTCCTGAAAAATCATGGCGATAGAGTTGCCACGAATGTCGCGCATGTCCGTGCTGTCTTCCGGCAGCGCCGCCAGATCAATCGTTTCTCCCTTGCGATTGAGCAGGATCTCGCCGCCCACAATCTCGCCGGGATCATCGACAATCTTGAGAATCGACATCGCCGTGACGCTTTTGCCGCAGCCGCTCTCGCCCACGATCCCCAGCGTTGTCCCACGCCGGAGCTTGAAATCGACCCCATCCACCGCCTTGACAGTCCCTTCGTCAAGCTGAAAATAGGTCCGTAGATCTTTAACTTCGAGAAGAATGTCGCCTTCCATGATAGCCTCGTTCATGCGTAGGGATCCGCCGCGTCGCGCAGGCCATCACCCAGGAAGTTCAATGCCAGCACCGCAATGACCACTGCCACAGCCGGAGACAGCAGCCAGGGAGCCGTCGCTACACTGCGGACATTCTGTGCCTCTTGCAGCAGCACACCCCAACTCACCACCGGCGGGCGCAGGCCCAGACCGAGAAAGCTCAGGGCCGTCTCGGCCAGGATCATGCCCGGAATTGCCAGGGTAATCGAGGCGATGATGTGACTGTAGAAGGCGGGCAGCATGTGTTGGAACATGATCTTGCGCTGGCTGGCTCCATCCAGGCGCGCCGCCATCACGAAATCCTCCTCGCGCAGCGCCAGGAAACGCCCACGCACCACGCGCGCCAATCCCGTCCAACCAATGAAGGAGAGGAGTATCGTAATGGCAAAATAAATCTGCAGCGGTCCCCACTCCGTCGGCAGGGCTGCGGCCAGCCCCAACCACAGTGGAATTGTCGGCATCGACCTGATGAACTCAATGACACGCTGAATAATGTTGTCCAGGACACCGCCATAGTAGCCGGAGATGCCCCCCAGGATGATCCCCAGGATCAGGCTGATGGTCACGCCGACCAGACCAATTGTCATCGAAACTCGTGTGCCGTAGATCATCCGGCTGAGGACATCGCGCCCCAGGCGGTCGGCTCCCATCAGGTACATGACGTCGTCAGGGTTCGCCGGGCCAATCAGATGCAGGTCCGTCTCAAAAATGCCGAACAATTTATACGAGTAGCCATGTGTGAACAGCCGTACCGGGACCGTGACGGTCGGGTCAACCACGAAGGTCCGGCGCAAGGCCACCGGGTCCACTTCAACAGTGTACCCGTAGACGTGGGGATCAAAGCCATTCTCGTCAATCAGGATCAGGGTCTGCGGCGGCGCATAGGTCGCCTTTGTATTGACCTGATCCGGTGGGAACGGAGCCAGAAACTCAGCGATCACCACAATGCCATAGATCACGAGCGTCACGATGCCGCCCGCAATCGCCAGTTTATGTTTACGAAAACGCCACCACATCAACTGCCACTGCGACGCGACGAATGACCGTGTTTCGGTCTCATCGATGTCTGCGCCTGCCGGCACGACCGGGGCGGCGGTTTCACCGGCTTCAACGTTGGATCTTGAAACGCCACTTTCCATAACTCACCGCCTCTATTCGTAACGGATTCGAGGATCTAACCAGGCCAGCGCAATATCGGACACCAGGGTACCGAACATGGTAAGGACACTCAGCAGCAAGATAAAAGCTCCGGCCAGATACATATCTTGTGTGGTCAAGGCTGATAACAACATGGGGCCGGTTGTCGGCAAACTTAACACGACAGCGACAATAATCGAGCCGGAGACCAGGGTTGGCAGCAGCCAACCCGCCGTACTGACAAACGGATTCAGGGCTACACGCACCGGGTACTTGAGAATGACCTTCCATTCTGGCAGGCCCTTCGCCCGTGCTGTACGCACGTAAGGCTTACGTAGTTCATCCAGCAGATTCGCCCGCATAATGCGAATCAGGCTGGCCGTGCCTGCCATGCCCAGAATAACCATCGGGATCCATAAATGACTCAACAGGTCCAGAATTTTATTTATATTCCAGGGAGCATCGATATACTCCGGGGAAAACAGCCCGCCAACACTCTGATTGAAATACTTAAAGGCAATATACATTAACACCAGGGCCAGCAAGAAATTGGGAATCGCCAGACCAAGAAAGCCGAAGAAGGTCGCTATGTAATCCCCCAACGAATATTGTTTCACTGCGGAATAGATGCCTATAGGGAAAGCCACCACCCAGGTAAACAACAGAGTCGCCAACGAAAGCAGGACGGTCAGGCTCAAGCGGCTCCAGATCAACGATTCCACCGGGGCGCTCCAGGCAAACGAAGTCCCAAAATCACCCCTGAGGACAATATTGCTAATCCACTTGAAATACTGCACGTACATCGGCTGATCCAGCCCAAAACGCTGATTCAGCGCGTCGATTGTCTCCTGCTCAACGATCTCACCCTGAGATGAGAGGTTTGCCATATACGAATCCAGAAAACTGCCCGGCGGGAGCTGGATGATGATAAACGCGACCAGTGAGACCGCGAATAGTGTCGGGATCATGTAGAGCAGACGGCGTACAATAAATTGTGCCATAGAGAACGTCTCCCAGAAGAATCAGGGCTGCGCCACGCGGACGCAGCCCTTGAAACGATGTTAAAATCCTCAGCCGCTGATGTAGTACTGGAAGGGATTGGTTGGCCCAGGATGCGGGTACAGCCAGGCGTTCGGATACGATTCCGGAACGTTGTGGAAATCGTTCTTCTTGATGGCATAGCCGTTTGCAGGCAGGCTGATGCCCATCGCCCAGAACTGGTCCGCAGCAATCTGAAGAATCTGATCCATCAGCGCTTTCTGCTGGTCAGGATCTGCCGTTGACTTCAACTGATTGTAGAGATCCATCTGCATCTTGGCCGGTTCGCTCGGTTCTTCAGCGCGCGGATCATCCGGGTTGTTGAACCAGTACTGCCAGGCTTCAGCGAAGTGGGTCTCGTTGCTGTAAGGGAAGTACCAGCGCGGTTCCAGAACAACTTCCAGACCACCGTCACCACCCCAAACGCTCGCATCTTGCTGGTTAGCTGCTTTACGCTCGTACAGCAGGCTGCGCTCGATGACGTTCTCACGTGCATCGATACCCACGGCCTGCCAGTAGCCAACCACCTGCTCAACGACATCCGGCCATGCGGGATCGAGTGTGGCAATCACATCAATATCAAAGGAGATACGGTTGCCATCCGGCCCCAGGCGGAAGCCATCTGCGTCTTTCTCGGCGAAACCAGCATCATCCAGCATCTGATTCGCCATATCCGGGTCGTAGTTCGTGTACTGCGTGGCAAGCTGCTCATTGTAGTACGGTGAAGTCGGGCGCGGCGCGAGCTGATAAGGCTGGCCCTGGCCGACGTAGACGAGATCAATGATGGCCTGGCGATCAATTGCCATAGAGAGCGCGGCACGGAAGTCATGATTCTGGAAGACTTCACGTTTCACCGGATCCAGATCGGTCAGGTTCAGCGCGATTGCCGCCGTATTCATGCTGGAGGGAACCGTCTCGACAAAGCCATAACCACCGGCTTCCTGGTTATCGAAGAAGACCGATTTGTTCGCCAGGGTGGCGATATGACGATCCTGGAAGTCGATGTCGCCGTTGAGCGCTTGCAGTACCAGCGTGTCAACATCCGCACCAACGTTCCAGACGACCTTGTCGATGTAAGGATACTGGTTGCCGTCAGGGTCCACTTTGAAGTAGTAGGGATTGCGGGTCGCAGTCACCTGAGTCGCATCGGCAGTGTAGCCGGAGTTTGGATCCAGGACCCAGGCCCAGACCTTCGGCGAAGGGGTCGTCCAGCGGCCATCACCGGCCACTTTCAGGTTATACAGATCGACCCAGTTATCGAGACCAGCCTCATCCATCAGAGCCTGAACAGCATCCATACCACCGGGGTTGCAGTCCGGGTGATACGTGCAGGCATAGTGTTTAGCCTCATCCACGACGGCGTTGCCATCGGGTGTCGCCAGACGCTGCAAGAACAAACCGTTCGGCGCAGCGAAGGTGAAGACGACAGTTTCAGGATCAGGAGCAGTTACGACACCCAACTCGTCACCGGTCACCATCCAGCTTGGCGGTGAAGGGCTGAGGTCAGTGTTCGCAATATGATACTGATACCAGTAGAGGATGTCGTCAGAGGTGAAGGGTTCACCATCCGACCATTTCATGCCGGGACGCAGATGGAAGGTGAATTCTGTACCATCATCGTTGACATCCCAGCTTGAGGCCACATCCGGGATAACCTTGGTCCAAGCCGGATCCCAGCGGACAAGACCTTCGTAGGCAATGTGACGTGTAAAATTAGCGCCGTCGCCGGTTCCGCGCAGGCCCAGATGCCAGGTACCGCCGTAAGTGCCGACCTCACTGTTGGGTTCGACAACCTGCGGATCCTGGGACACCCGTTCTGCAACTGGCGGCAGATCCATATCATCAAGCATCGGTGCCTGGTGGTAGGTCATGTCCTGCGCCGCAATAATGCTGATGGGCGCTAACATCCCGACCACAAGGACCAGGAAAAGTGCTAGACGTAGCTTTCGCATGAGTGTTTCTCTCCTAAGCTAAATATCTTGTAACAACTCAGCCTGACAGGCGATCACAGTAAACAAGATCCGCTCGATTACTCCCTCCCTTCCGGTTATGGTGCGCTCTCACGAATCACCAGTTCGTGATTGAGCATTATCGGTTCTTGATCGACTTGCCCTTCGATGCGATCCAGCAGCATCTGGGCAGCCAGCGCCCCCTGCTCATCTTTATTCAGGGTCAGGCGCAGTGTGGTCAGCCGTGGCGTGACCATACGGGCAATATCAATATCATCATAGCCAATCACGGCGATGTCTTCAGGCACACGCCTGCCCAGATCCGCACAGGCGCGCAGCACACGAACGGCCATCGTATCGTTGAAACATACGATTCCGTCGGTCTGCGGGCGCTCCCGGAGCAGACGTGATACAGCTACATCTGCAACTTCCTCTTCGCAGTTGACTACAGAATCAGCCTCATACTTATCGGCAGCGCTCAGAATCTGCACAAACGAATCAAGCCGCTGGCGTATAGCATAGGTTCGTCTCGGCGGCCCCACATAAGCCAGATGCTTCCGCCCTTGCTTGAGCAGGTGCTCCAGTGCCATAGCGATCCCGGTCGGCTCATCGAAAATAATCTGGCCCGCGATTTTAGGGTTCACTTGTGTGTTGACGACGACCGCGGCGCGCTGGTTTCCCAGGAGTTCAGATAACTGCTTGCATCCCAGATGCGAGCCGAAGATCAGCACACCATCCACGCAGTCTTCCTCAAAGAATTCAAGGACATCCTTTTCATGCCGGTCGTTGTTCCCGGTGTTGCACAGCAGCATGTGATAATTATTGTGCCAGAAAACATGCTCGGCACTCTGAAGAATAGCACTAAAATAGGCGCTGGAAATACTGGGGACAATGACGCCGATCTTGAGGGTTCTGTCGCTGGCGAGACTGCGGGCGATCCGGTTCGGTTTGTAACCCAGTTCGCTCATCACAGCCAGGACATGGCGGCGGGTATCATCGCCGATGCCGTCTTTATTGTTTAAGACGCGCGAGACGGTCATCATCGACACGTCCGCTTTTTGGGCCACATCCGCTATCGTAATGCGCGTCTTGGATTTAGTCATGTGAGACCATAAAAAAGCGCTAACCAATTTATTTCTATTGCCCGGCGAACCGCCTTGGTCATAAGGACTCTTGCCGGGTATGACCACTCAAGGTACAGTGGGATTAGACCTGCACACGTTAGCGCTAACGTGAACGCTAACATAAGCAAGATTAACGACTTTTCCAGCAATTGTCAAGAAATCGCTTTCTGCTGAATTGCCATCTTTCGGAAAGAGACCACTTTGCAGAGCACACTCTCTTTTAGCCATCAAGAAGCCATCAATCTCTGGGCGCGTCTGGTCGCTGGCTGGGCACACAGCCTGGATGCTGAGGGCGCGCGCACGCTGATGGATGGTGCGCCCAATCGGGCCGATGTCGGCGGCTCCTACGAAGGGGTCACGCGCATGATGTGGGGTCTGGGCGGCTGGCTTTCACAGCCGAATCGCCCGACGACCGTGCAGTGGCGCGGCGAGACTTTTGACCTCGAAGCCCTGACCCGGCGCGCGCTTATCAAGGGCTGTGATCCCGACTCGCCGTCCTACTGGGGTGTGGAATACCTGCCGCCCCGGCATCACGACCAGCGCACGGTCGAGACGGGTCAGGTCGCCTTCGCGCTGTGGCAGTCGCGCGAACGTCTGTGGAATCACATGAATGAGGCCGAACGCAGCCGCATCTTCGACTTTCTGGAACGCTTCGCCCGCCCGCCGGTGCATCTGGGCAGCAACTGGTCGCTGTTCTGGGTGCTAAATCACGCCTCGCGCAAGGCACTCGACCTGCCCTATGAGCAGTCGATCATCGACGACGTGCTGGGCGGCTATCTCGATGGCGTTTACCTGGGCGATGGCTGGTACGACGATGCACCACAGCGCGGCGCGGGCTATATCGACGATTACAACCTGTGGGTCTTCGGCTCGCATGTGCTGGCCTGGGCACAGGTGGATGGGCACACGCAGCCGGAACGCCGCGACGAACTGCTGGAGCGCGTGCGCCAGCGGATGGAGCACCTGCCCTATTTCTTCGCAGCCGATGGCGCATACACCGAGTTTGGCCGCAGTCTGGCCTACAAATTCGCTCGCTTAGGCGCACCGCTGTGGGCCTACAAGCTGGGTGTCTGGCCGCATTCGACCGGGATGCTGCGGCGCTTGGTGGGCAAACATCTGCGCTGGTATGTCGATCACGGCTGCAATCCGGGCCGATGGCACGCTGCGCCAATCGCTGACGGCGGGCGGCAGCATCGATATCTGCGAGCCGTACATCTCGACCGGCGCGACCTACTGGGCCATGCAAGCTTTCGGCGGCCTGTGGAGCCTGCCCGATGACGATCCCTTCTGGACCACCGACGAAGAGCCGCTGCCTGCTGAACAGGGCGACTACGTCAAGGTCTACCCGCAGCCGGGCTGGGTCGTGACGGCCAACGATGGCGAGGTGCAGTTGTTCAATGCCGGGAGCGTCAAGAATTACGGCGCGAAGTACGGCAAGTTCGTCTACGGTACGCGCCACCCCTTCAACGTCGGCCTGAGCGAAGGCAGTCCCGCGCCGGATAACATGCTCAGCCTCTATCGATGGCGGTGCCTGGGGCCAGCGCAGTCATGTGCTGAATTTTGCCGTCGGCGAGCCGGGCTGGCTGCGCTTCCGCTGGACGCAGGACGTCAACGGCCAGACGCATGAGATTGAGACGGTCATCGTCCTGCGTGGTCCGCAGCACATCCGCGCGCATCGCGTTCATTTAGCGGGAGATCGTCCCGCTCTCAGCGCGCGAAGGCAGCGCCCCGCTCGGTTATGCGCCCGGCGAGTTCCCGGAGATCTCGCGGCGGCCCCGACTGGCAGGCGACCGGTTTATCATCTGGCGTGACCGGCATCTTCAACCTGAAAGGCTACGCGCAGGCGGCCATCTGGCAGGGTGCGTCAGACATCAACAGCGTCTATCCCTTCCAGATCACGCCGGTCCTGATGGTGCCTGCGGTCGAGGATGGCACAGAGTTGATGTGCCTGGTTTATGATGGCGATCCTTTCGACGACAATCTCGACCTGACGGCAGACATCCGCGGCGAATGGCAGGTGGACGGCGCGTTCCACCTGAACTGGGCGGGCGATGAATATCAGATACCGCCGCTGGGCTGACTTATAATAGACAAGACGATTGAGTGTAGGGAGATGCGTGACATGGTGACGACAACTGCACATTTTGTTCCAGTGATGACGCTGGCCGAGCTTCAGGCCGCAGGTCAAAAGACGGCGCAGGTCGAGGGCTACACCATCGCCTTCTTCGACCATAAGGGCCAGATTTACGCTGTCGATAACCGCTGCCCGCACATGGGCTTCCCGCTGGACAAAGGCACGGTCAACGACGGCATTCTGACCTGCCACTGGCACTACGCCCGCTTCGATCTCGAAACCGGCGGCACCTTTGACCAGTTCGCCGATGACGTGCGCGCCTTCCCGGTCGAGGTCCGCGACGGCCAGGTCTAGGTGGACCTGACGCAGCACCATGACCCACGCAAACACCAGCGCGAACGGCTGAGTGTCGGTCTGGAGCGTGATATTTCCCTGGTGATCGGCAAGGCCGTGCCTGGTGCTCGGCGACGACCCGGTCGAACCTTTCCGCACCGGTTTGGAATTCGGCACGCAGTACCGCCGCGATGGCTGGGCTCAGGGCCTGACCATGCTCACCTGTCATGCATGAATCTGCTGCCCTACCTGGACGCCGAAGATCGCCCGCGCGCCCTCTATCACGGTCTGTCCGCTGTCGCGCGCGATACCGACGGTCAGCCGCCGCGCTTCCTGATCCGCCCGCTGCCGGAAAACAGCAGCGCCGATTTCGCCACGCTCAAGCGCTGGTTCCGCCAGTTCATCGAGGTGCGCGATGCCGAAGGGGCCGAACGCTGCATCGTCTCGGCGGTGCGCGCCGGCGCAAACGACCAGCAGATGGCCGACATGCTCTTCGCCGCCGTCACCGATCACCGCTATATCGACACCGGCCATCCGGCGGACTTCACCAACAAGGCTTTTGAGGCGCTGGATCACGTCGGCTGGGATCAGGCGGAACAGGTGCTGACCAGTCTGGTCCGCGATTACGCCAGGGCCTCCCGCATGGAAGAATCGAACGCCTGGCGGCATCCCATCGACCTGATCGCCATCCTCGACGATACCTTCGCGCAGCTTCCCGATGTGGTCGGCGCAGAACGGTCACGCGGCCTGGACCGGACGCGACGCGCTGATCCCGGTGCTGCATGGCGACGATCCGCAGGCCATTGCCGACGCCCTGCTGGATGCGCTCAGAGACGGCTGCTCGATGGTCGAACTGGCCGCCGCTGTGACCTATGCCGCCGCGCTGCGCATCGCCCGCTTCCACACCAGCAACGAATTCGGCGATTGGGACACGGCCCTGCACACCTTCACCTTCGCCAATGCGGTCGAGATGGGCCTGCGGCGCGCGCCTTCGGTCGAACTGCTGCGCGGCGTCTTCGATGCGGCCATGAGCATCTACCTGGATCGCTTCCTCAACATCCCGGCGGCCCGCATCCCTGTGCCGAACGGCGTGGTGGATAACCCCGCGCCCCTGCTGAACGACCTGAGCACCTTGCTCGATAAGCAGCAGCAGGTCAATCAGGCGGCGGAAGTGGTCGCGCGCTATCTGCACAGCGAAGGCGACCCGGATCGTCTGCTGGCGACGTTCGGCAAGCTGCTGCTGCGCGAGGACCGCGATTTTCACACCATCCAGACGGTCGAAGCGGCCTTCAACCAGTACCGCAAGCTGCGCGGCACCGAAGCCGGGACGCATGTGCTGGTCGCGGCAGTGCGCTATCTGGCAGCCCACTCACCGACCGTGCGCGCCCAGGGCCAGACCTATGAGATCGCCAGCCGTCTGCACCGGGGCGAGAATTTGTTCGAAGGCGATTAGATCGAGCGCATCGACCCACCATCGACACGCAAGGTCGCGCCGGTGATGTAGGCCGCTGCGGGCGAGAGCAGGAAGGCCGCCGCTGCGCCGAACTCGTCAATCGTGCCCAGACGCTTCATCGGAATGCGCGTCAGGCTCTTTTCCCGTTCGATCTCAAAGCTGGTCCCCTGCCGCCGCGCCGTATCCTCGTCCAGGTGACGCACACGATCCGTGTCGATGCGGCCCGGAATCAGATTGTTGACGCGGATGCCATCGCCCGCCAGTTCGTCGGCCAGCGTCTTGACCAATCCGGCCACGCCGGAACGCATGACGGTCGAGAGGCCGAGGTTGGGGACCGGCTCCTTCACGGACGAAGACGTCACGGTCAAAATCGCACTGCCCGGCCCCATGTGCGGGAGCGCAGCCCGGATCATGCGCACACTGCTCAGCAGCGTCAGTTCGAAAGCCGCCTGCCACGCTTCATCGTCCAATTCTTTGAAGCGCTTCGCCGGAGGGCCGCCGGCGTTGACCAGCAGCGCGTCGATCTGTCCCCATTGCGCCACTGTTTTATCGACCCAGGCCTGAATGTCCTCGGCGCTGCGGGCATCGCAGACACTGGCGATGACTTCTGCGCCGGTTTCGTTGCGGAGCGTCTGCGCGGCGGCGTCTATATCAGCCTGAGTGCGGCTGCAAATCGAGACGCGCGCGCTATCCGTTGCCAGGGCGCGTGCCACGCCAAAACCCAGGCCCTTGCTGGCCGCAGCCACCAGTGCGACCTTTCCGTTCAATCCCAAATCCATGAATTCAACTCCTAGAATGCGATTTTCTGCGTAGGGTCTTCAATGCCCACACGCTTCAATACCCAGCTCATTTCTTCCTGTGTGCCTGCATCAATCGGCGCGAAGGGATCGCGCAGCAAGGCATGGGCCATCGCGCCCCGGCGGCGCAGCAGTTCTTTGCGAATGCTCAGGTTAATCACCGGCTGGTTCTCGAAGCGGATCAGCGGCAGATAGCGGTCGAAAATGGCTTCAGCTTCGCGCTTGCTTCCCCGCCCGATAGGCCGTGAAGACCGCCACCAGAATCTCGGTGAAGGCAAAACCGGTCATCGTGCCGGATGCGCCGCGCTTCAATTCTTCCAGCAGGAACATGCCGCCCAGGCCGCCGAAGATTTCGTAATTTGTCCGTGCGTTCGCGGATCGCGCTGATCTTCTGCATCAGCGGCGGGTCCTCCAGCTTGAGATGGCGGATGTTGGGAGATGCGCTCCGCCAGCTCCGCCAGCAGGTCCGGCGACATCATGACGCCGTTGATGGGCGGGAAATCCTGCACCACAATCGGCTGTTCGATCGGATTCGGCGATCTCGCTGTAGAGGGCCATGCACCGCTGTTGTCGGTCGGTTCGTCCATGCGCGGTGGCGCGATCATCACCCCGGCAGCCCCGGCATCGAAGGCGGCCTGGCTGAGGCTGATGACCGTCTTGGTCTCCGGGTGGCTCGACGCCGACGACCACCGGCACGCGCCCGGCGACCGTCTTCATCACCGTCTCCATCACCTGCTGACGCTCGTCCACACTCAGCTTGGCGGCCTCGCCCAGCACAGCCCAGGATGGTCAGACCGTGCGCGCCTTTGTCCAACTGAAACTCAACCAGCCGCCCCAGGCTGGCCCAATCGACCTGACGCGCCTCGTCAAAGGGCGTCGCCAGAATGTTAAAGATTCCACTGATGGTCATAGTCTACAACTTTTCGGTGATGCTCTTGGCCTGCGTGAACAGCAGCAGGTAATCAGGTCCGCCTGCTTTGCTGTCCGTCCCGCTCATATTAAAACCGCCGAAGGGATTCTGCGAGACAATCGAGCCAGTGCATTTGCGATTAAAGTACAGATTGCCGATGTCCAGCACCTGCCGTGCCCGTTCCAGCCGGGCACGGTCGTTGCTGTAGACCGCGCCGGTCAGGCCGTATTCGGTATCGTTGGCGATCTGCCAGCGCCTCGTCGTAGTCTTTCGCGCGGATCAGCGCCAGCACCGGGCCGAAGATTTCTTCCTGGGCGATGCGCGCCTTCGGGCTGACCTCGCCATAAATCGTCGGCTCGAAGAAGTAGCCCTCGCTCAGGTCGTCCAGCGTGGTCCCGCCCAGCAGCAGCGTGCCTTCCTGCGGGCCGATCTCGAGATAGCTGTTGATCTTCTGCACCGCTTCCGGGTCGATCACCGGCCCCATGTACATCTCGGCGGATTCTTCCGTCGAACCGCGTGCGGATTTGCTTCGCCAGCGCCACGATCTTATCGCGCAGCGTGTCATAGACCGAATCGACGATGATAGCGCGCGATCCAGCGCTGCACTTTTGCCCCTGGTAGCCGAAGGCTCCGGCGACGATACCGCTGGCCGCTGCATCCAGGTCCGCCGTTTCGTCCACGACCACCGGATTCTTGCCGCCCAGTTCGAGGATCGCCCGCTTGAGCCATTTCTGGCCGGGCTGAAGCCTGGCCGCCTTTTCATAGATGCCCACACCGACCGCGCGCGAGCCGGTGAAGGCGATGATGCGCGTCTTGGGGTGTTCGACCATGCGCGCCCCAACCACCTCGCCCGGCCCGGTCACGAAGTTGAGTACCCCGGCGGGCAGGTCTAGCTGCCAGAACAATTCGGCGACCTTGTAGCCGGTGTAGGGCGTCTGCTCGGCAGGTTTAAGCACCACCGTATTGCCTGCCACCAGCGCTGCCGCCATCAGGCCGGTCAGGATCGCGTCGGGGAAATTCCAGGGCGGAATCACCGCCGTGACGCCCAGCGGCACATAAGTCAGTTGAAGCTGCTCGCCCGGCGAAGGCCCCAGCATAGCGCTGCTATCGGCCAGTCGCAGCATCTGGCGCGCGTAATACTCCATGAAGTCAATCGCCTCGCAGACGTCGCCATCGGCCTCGGCCCAGCTTTTGCCCGCTTCCAGCACCAGCATGGCGCAGAACTCGAACTTCCGGCGGCGCATGGCGGCAGCCGCGCGCAGCACATAGCGCACCCGATCCTCAGCAGGCGTGTACTGCCAGGTCTCGAAAGCCGCTGCCGCTGCCTCGGTGGCCTGATCGGCGTGGGCGGCGGTCCCATCGGCAAAGTAGCCGAGCACTTCGTCAGGCCGGGCCGGGTTCACCGAGGGGAACACCGCATCCAGCCGGACTTCCTGCCCGCCGATGACCATCGGGTAAGTCTTTCCAAAATCGGCTCGTACCTGATTCAGCGCCTGGCGAAAGCCTTCGCAGTTCGCTTCCAGGCTGAAGTCAATGTTCGGCTCGTTGCGAAATTCGGGTAACATGTGTGATACCTTCCTACTTTTTGAGTATTCGTGCCATGAGCCGGGTCCAGCGCGCAGTCATACCTGCTGGACTGCCTGGCAGACAGATCAGCCCGAGAAAGAAGGCGCTGCGGCGTACTCTCTAAAAGCCGCGTTTGCGCTTCGGCTTGAAGGCCCCTTGAATCAGTTCAGGGTCGAAAAAATCACCCACTTCGCCACCAGTCGCGTAACGGTAAAGCGCAGCCTGATAGATGCCGCTCAGGGTTGAACTGACCAGACCGATCCCCAGCATCAAGATGACGATGATGAGCACTGCCAGCAAGATCATGGCGGGCGACCCGGAAGATCCGATCAGCGCGAACAGGGGAATACCGATCAGCAGCATCACGCCAAAGGCCAGCAGCCCAAAGATCCCGCCAATGCTGAAGTTGCCGACGATCTGCTCGCCCCAGGTGCGCTTGAGCAGTTCGCCGCTGCGGCGCACCGCGTCAATCGGGCCGACATCCTCAGTCACCAGCACCGGCACGACCAGGAAGGTCGCCATGTTCCAGGCAAAGCCGACGATGCCGATGACGATCCGGCCAACAATGCCGGAGCGCTCCGAGATGGCCCGCAGCAGCACGCCGACGGTCGCGGCAATCAGCGCGTAGCCCACGATCTTACCGGCCCGTTCCGACGCGATGCGGAAGCCATCCGACAGGGTCGGATCGCCGCCGTCGAGCCGGATCAAAGCCGCACCGATCAGGGCCGAATTGGCGAAAATGGTGATACTGTAGATCACTACATAGAACAGGCCCAGCACAACGTAACCCAGGACACCGCGTCCGTCGGAGCCGCCCAGGCTATCGACCAGTCCTGCCGCTGCAAAGGGAATGAAAAACACGACTGAAGCAATAATCATCCCGACAAAGGAAACAATTGGAAACAGGATCAACTCTTTATCGGACCGCAGCACTGCGAAACTGGCTTTCACCAACTGCCAACTGTTCGACATGCGTGTGAACATGAAGCCATCCTTTTCTCAAGGTGTGTCCTCTCTATTGTAACTGATTATGCCGGGTCGATCACGGAAAATCCGCACCAATCGTCCCGCCGGGCAATCGCTCGACTTTTGTGACCTTTTATGACTATAATAACGAACAGGTCCGCGCAAACAGCGGATCTCATGACAAGAACACGGGTATTCGACCAGGCAGCAGGCACGCGCTCACCTTCCTCCCCATCGTGACTTCAAGCGCGTCAGATCAACACCGTGTTCCCCGGCAACTTGCACTTTTCTCAAAGTTCGCCATCTAGTGAAACCTTAAAGCTTGTTCAGCAAACGTTTGCAGTAATAAAAAGGCGGTGTATACTAACCGATACCGGTAGATAGAGAGAAGTCGCGGACGATGCGCATTGTTCCCCCCAATACTTATTCAGCATCGTCACGCATCCACAAGGATCTGTTGTAAGCAGGCAGCAGACCCGCAATTGACCATAATCCAGTGTTTGAAGAGCGGATCGAAGGAGGTGTCTATTACGGAACATTGCAAGCACATGCTCGCATGAAAGGCAGTGCCGGTCTGACTTTCGCGTAAGTTCTTAGAAGAAATATGCATATAGGAGTTTAAGATTATGTCCAGTAAGAAAATGAGTTGCCGTGACTTTTTGCGCGCCACCGCAGCCGCCGGGGCTGGGCTGGCTGCTGCCGGGACCGGAATCGCGGCCCTGGCTCTAGACGAGGCACAGAGCGTGCCGGCAGCCCAGGGTGGCACGCTACAGGTGTGGCACCGTAACGAATACTTCGCAGAAATCCAGACGCTGTGGGAGGACACGGTCAACACCTTCGCCGCGGACAATGGTCTGACAGCGGAGCTTTCCTCCACCAATGCCGAATCCTTCGGCGATGTCCTGGGCAAATTGCAGGCGGGCGTAGCCGCTGGCAACCCCCCTGACTTTTTGTATCAAAGTAATATCAACAACCAGAATATGGCGGTATTGGGTATCGTGCAGGACGTCGGCGATATCGTTGAGGAAGCGCAGAACCGTTACGGTAATCTGATGACCGGAATCAACGCCGACACGAACTCTACGTACAATGATGTATGGTATGCCATCCCATACATCGGCAATGGTCCAGGTCTGTTCATGCGCGGTGACAAACTCGAAGGAACCGGCATGGCAGCCGAAGATCTCGGCACATGGGATGCCCGCCGTGATGCCTGCCTGGCGATGTCCGATCCGGACAACGAATTCTGGGGCTGGGGCCTGACCATCAATCAGAGTGGTGATGGCTTTGGCTTCATCGAGGGGCTTGTCCAGTCATTTGGCGGCCACTACACTGACGAAAGCGGCACCATCGTCACCTACGACTCGCCCGAAACTGTGGCCGCAGTGGAATGGCTGGCGGAAACCTACGACCGCAACGGCAAATATGCCGACATGCTGCCGCCTGGTGTTGAGAGCTGGGGCGACATCAGCAATAACGAAGCTTACCTCGCGGGCAGCATCGGCTATACCCAGAACGCCTTCAGCGTTTACGCTCAGGCAAAAGCCGACGAAAACCCGGTCTATCCCGTCACAATCTTGCTCACCAACGCCTTCGGTCCGGCAAACATCGACCGCAATGCCGGGGGAATGGGCGGTTACATCAATATTCCCGTGGGCGCGGCCAATGGAGACGCGGCCAAGGAACTGGCCCTGAACTTGCTCTCACCTGATGTTTTCGTCCCGATGGCCTCGGTGGGTGCGGGTCTGTTTATGCCTGCTTACGACGGGCTGTGGACCGACGACCTGCTGGCCGCGGATCGCAATTTCGCGGTCATTCGGGAGATAATGAGCGTCGAGGACCCCTTCATTGGTGCTTCCTGGCCGGCCCAGCCGAACCCGCTCATTGGCGCCATTCGGCCGACCGGTCTGGTCGAGGCAATGGTCGCCAATGCGGTTACTGGCCGCATGACCGCGCAGGAAGCAGTCACGGATGCCAACAAAAAGATCGTCGATATCTTCGAAGAAGGTGGGGCTATGCAGCCTTAATCGGGCTGAGCTTCTACGAGAGGGCGACTTCGGTTGCCCTCTCAATTTTCTCAGGCAGCATTGGCGCATATTTAAGGTACACTGTTGCACAACAAGGTAACCAGGTTGGCCTGGAAAATAGGTTAATTTTAGAGAGTTTGAAAGAGATTACTTATGGATAATCAAGTCGGGATGAACACAGGGGCGCTTGCATCATCCAGCATCAGTCATCGAAGGCCTCTGGAGAAGTTCTTCGGGCGAGACTGGAAGATAGCGCTGATTTTTATTTTGCCCACGGTGATCATCATGGGCGTGTTGATTTTCGTCCCCTTCGTCAAAGCCATCCAGATGAGTACCACGTCGATGAACCTTCTGACTGGCGAGACGATGCAGGTTGGTCTGCGAAATTATACAAAGCTCTTCAGCAGCAGTGATTACCAGCAGGCCATCCAGAACACTATCCAGTTCACTGTCTGGTCGATCCTCATAAAGTTCATCATCGGCATGACCATCGCGCTGATCTTGAACAGTAAGCTGCCTTTTCGAAACATCCTGACTGGTGTGATGCTGCTGCCCTGGATTGTGCCTGAAATCGTGACCGCCCTGGCCTGGAAGAGCATTTACGACCCCTTGTTTGGTGCCCTGAACCCCATCTTATTGAGTCTGGGAGTTCTCCAGCAGCCACTGGGTTGGCTTTCTGACCCTAATTTAGCGATGCCCAGTGTCATCTCGGTCAATGTGTGGAAGGGGATCCCTTTCTACACCATACTCTTACTGGCTGGTCTCAAAGCCATTGACCGTGAACTGCTGGAAGCAGCGGAGGTGGACGGAGCTAACGTGGTCAAGCGTTTCCGGCACATCACCCTGCCAGGGATGCGTTTTGTCATCGTGGTTACTTTGTTGCTCTCGTTCATTTCTACGTTTAACAATTTCGGTTTGATCTTCCTGATGACCGGGGGTGGACCGGGCGGCGCAACCAAAGTGTACTCGATCCTCGCCTGGGAGAAAGCCGTCGCGGGCATCCAACGGGGTCCCGGCGCGGCCATTGCCTTCAGTGTCGCCCCCTTGATGATGGTGATGATCTGGCTGTTGGCACGCTTCATGCGGCAGGATGAAGGTCGCGGCTTTGCTGAAAGAAAGGTCAGTATTGGGGATCGGCTTGCTAAATCAGGTGGGGCACTCCTGGGTATCCTTCTGGACCTGATCTTTTGGCCCGCCGAAATGATCCTGCATGGATTCGAAGCATTGTCCAAAGCGGTGCGCAGCCGACGACAGCCTGAGGACAGGGCACGGCCCATGTTTACGATGGCCCAGCGAGAGCGAACGAGCATTGTCTTGCGAATTGTCATCTTGATTCCAATCATGATCTTTGTGCTGTTCCCCTTCTACTGGGTGATTATCACATCCTTCAAAACCACGCCGCAAATATCGGAACGCATATCCCTTTTCTGGCCGACCCCCTGGACCACTGAACAATATCGGACGCTCTTGCAGGACACCCCTTTCTTAATCTGGTTCAAGAACACCATCCTGGTAGCTGTGAGCAGCACGACAATTTCTGTCACTCTGGCTGCCCTGGGGGCCTATGCGCTGACACGCCTGAAGTTCCTGGGAGCAGGTTTGCTCACCACCCTGCTGCTCATCACCTATCTGCTGCCGGGCACCCTGTTGTTTATCCCTCTGTATCAGATATTGTCTGACCTCGGCCTCTTCAACACCTATGGTGCTCTGATCCTCACCTATCCCACTTTCTTATTGCCCTTCGCTACCTGGGTGATGATCGGTTATTTCCGGGGCATTCCGGTGGATCTGGAGGAAGCCGCCATGATCGACGGGGCCAGCCGCCTGCGTGCCTTCTGGCGAATTACCCTGCCATTGGCGATGCCTGGGCTGCTCTCGGTCACGCTGATTGCCTTCACGACTGCCTGGAACGAGTTCCTCTTCGCCTTTGTCTTCATTAACAGCGAGTCACTGCGAACCTTGCCGATTGGCTTGCAATCCATGATCGTGGGCGACATTTTGCCCTGGGGCAAGTTGATGGCAGCCTCATTGTTGATGGCGATCCCAGTCGTTGTTCTCTACACTTATGCTCAACGTTTCCTGGTCGAGGGTCTGACGCTCGGCGGTGTGAAGGGTTAAGTATCCCAGCAAAATGAATCAAAAAAGCGGCGGTCAAGGTGACTGCCGCTTTTCATTTGCTTCAACGCAGGAACTAATCGAAGTAGGTATCACCGTTCCACAGCAGCTTCTTCGCCGCCGCGTCGTTGAGTTCCACGCCGATGCCCGGACGCTCCGAGACGGTCATCAGGCCATCGTGAACGAAGGGCTTATCACCATCGCAGAGGTCGTTCCACCAGGGAATATCGCGCGCATGGAATTCCAGGAACAGGAAATTCGGCACCGCCGCCATGATGTGGCAGGAGGCCATCATCCCCAGCGGCGATGAGACGTTGTGCGGCGCGATGGGGATGTAGTGCGCGTCGGCAATGTCGGCGATACGCTTACCCTCGGCGATTCCGCCAGCCTTTGCCATGTCGGGCATGATGACATCCACCGCGTTCTTGGCGAACATATTGATAAATTCGAAGCGTGTGTACTGGTTCTCACCGCTGCAAATGATCGTGCTGCTGGAGGCCTTCACCTGAGCCAGCGCGTCGATATTTTCTGCCGGGACCGGTTCCTCCAGCCACATCAGGCGCAGCGGTTCAACTGCCCGCGCCAGCGTGATCGCCGAGGGCAGATCAAACTGACCGTGACAATCAATCGCCAGATCCACTTCGTAGCCAATCGCGTCGCGCACACCCTCGATCAGGTCGATGACATGGCTCATCTCTTTCGCGCCGACGGTCCAGTTGTAGGGGTCGAGCTTGCCGATACCCGTATGGTCCACATCAAACTTGACCGCGCCAAAACCTTCACTCACGGCTTCCAACGCCTTCTCACCATAGGCCTGAGGGGTTTCCTCTTCGCCTGCGTGCAAGTCGGCATAGAGGCGAATCTCATCGCGGAATTTGCCGCCGAGCAGCTTATACACCGGCACGCCGAGCGCCTTGCCGACGATGTCGTAGAGCGCGTTGTCGATCCCGGTGAGCGCGAAGATCAGCGGCGCATGGCTGGAGCCGCCATAACGCCCGCCCCGGCGCAATTTCTCATAAAGCTTATTGATATTAAAAGGGTCCTCGCCGATCA
The DNA here is from genome assembly GCA_963772595.1 of uncultured Chloroflexia bacterium. Taxonomy (GTDB): domain Bacteria; phylum Chloroflexota; class Anaerolineae; order Aggregatilineales; family Phototrophicaceae; genus CAVYXZ01. The sequence goes on from CAVYXZ010000014.1 coordinate 268,761, forward strand.
GGCGGGACTTCATCGCCAGGATCGCCTGCTTGGTGGCAAAACCGGAGTAGCCCGGCCCGCCGGAGTTGCACTCCCCCGTACCGACGATGCCCTCATCGGTGTAGATGCGGACAAAAGTCCAGACACTGCCCCCACTGTGGGCTTCTTGCCGTCCGATCACACAAGCCTGCACATCTGTAATTTTCATAATGAATCTTTTCGTCCTGTCAAATAGCGAATAAGTCAAGCCTACTCGTATGAATTCCGTCATGCAAGGTCCAGTGACTACCGGCAGGCCGGATTTCTACAAGCCTTTGCAGAATATGGTCTCATTGGCCCTGACTTTCGTACTCGGCCAGTTCCGCTTCGGGGATGTAGCGGCGAATTACCTGCCAGGTACCCCAGTTGACGATGAGCACTGAAAGTGAGATCAGGCCCAACAGCCAGACAAACACGGGGAGCGCCAGCGCGAACACCGGCGGCAGCAGCGCACCGATCAGGATGCCGATGGAACGCAGCGGATGCGCGAAAGCCAGCTTGAAGGACAGTTCGATGATCCGCCGCAGCGAAAGCTCGGATATGACCAGCAGCGACCAGACATAGAGATTCACCAGCAGGAGCAGCAGGGCAACAAACAGGGTCACGCTGCGCGAGAGGAGCGCTAGCGGATTAAGCAGCTCCATCTGGTTGAGAATCAGCATATTGGCATAAACGAGTGCGGCGACGGCGAGGTCTATCAGGCCGACCAGGCTGGCTTTCCACCATAAGCGGCGGATCGCGCTAAAGAAATCCGTGAAGAATTCCGGCTGTTTCCCCCGCACCCACAGCGACATCACCTGAAACAAGCCGACTGTTCCCAGGGGGATGGTCACAAGCGGTATCGCCAGCACCAACCAGGCAAGATTAGCGAGAAAAAACGTGCTTGGGCGTTCGAAACGCTCAAACAGGCCGCCACCTCCATCTATGAATTGACCTGCCAAGCCGTCTCCTCTCAAATGCCCAGACCGATCAGGGAGATTGTAGGCAGATGCAGTTGAGAATGCAACCGAGAGCCGAGCCATGTTAGAATGAATTCTATATCAGCCTACAGACTGGCAGGTCCCGATGACCGACCTCACCCTCCCGCAAGCATGGCAGCATCCCCCGCACGAGTTTTCGCTGGCCCCCTTCTGGTTCTGGAATGACGATCTGCAAGAGGCGGAGATCCTGCGCCAGCTCGACGAATTCCAGGCCCACGCGGTTCACGCTTTTGTGCTGCATCCGCGTGTCGGTCTGCCGCGTCACCTGGGCTGGATGAGCCGGGCGCTGCTGGACAAGATGGGCTTCGCCATCGAAGCGGCGAAAAAACGGGGGATGTGGGTCATCCTCTATGACGAAGGCATGTACCCCAGCGGCTCCTCGTCGGGTCAGGTTGTGGCGGAAAATTCAGCGTATCAATGCCGGGGCATGGTGCGGATCAACCTGGATAGCGCCCAGCCCAACAGCGTCGAGCAGGGTGTCCGAATCAACTCCAAACGCGAATGTGACCTGACGCCGGAGCAAAGCTTGATCGCCAAAGTCATGTACAAGGGGCAGCGCTACGCCATTGTGGACCGGCCTATCGATTCGGTGATCCGGGGCCTGCATTTCCTTAATGAAGACACCGATTCGCCGCCCGAAGACAGCCCGCCCGCTGCTGACCTGCTTAACCCCGACGCGGTCGCCTGCTTTGTGCGCCTGGTGTATGACCGTTTCTACCAGGAATTCGGCCAACACTTCGGGGAGACGATTCAGGCCATCTTTACCGACGAACCGATGCTGCTGGGACGACCCCGTGAGCGCGACTTAATGCCCAGCACGCGCGGTCTTATGGCGCACGTGAACGCTATCCTCGGCTATGATTTCCAGCCCAATCTCCCGGCGCTATGGGACGAAGATGCCCTACCCAGCATTCACGACGAATTTCGAACGGGCGGTTGAGCAGCGCCTTCATGTCACCTACTACACGCAGCTTCATGACTGGTGCGAGGCGCATCATATCGCGCTCACCGGCCACCCTGCCGAACCAGACGCGACTCGTTCGGAACGTTTCTTTCACATTCCCGGTCAGGACATCGTCTGGCGTTACATCGAGCCGGACAAAGACTCAGCGCTGGAGGGCCGCCAATCGACCCAGGCTAAAGCGGCGGCTTCGGCGATGGTTCACGGGGGACGACGGCGCAACGCCAACGAGTTCTGCGGGGCTTATGGGCCGGAACTCAGCTTCGACGAGATGCGCTGGCTGGCGAACTGGCTGCTGCTGCGCGGCTGCAATCTGCTCATTCCTCACGCCTTTTACTATTCGGTGCGCGGCCCGCGCCGACACGAACGCCCGCCGGACCTGGGCCTTTCTGCACCCTGGTGGGGGGAGGATTTCACGCGCTTTGCCACCGTCTGCGCGCAGTTGTCCTGGCTCAATACCGACAGCGACCATCACTGCGACGTCGCCATCCTGGGTGAGCATCATCGCCTGCCCTGGCGCGCTGCCAAAGCCTGCTTCGAACAGCAGATCGACTTCAACTACCTGGATACGGATGATCTGCTCACGCGATCTACGATCAGCGATGCGGGCATTGGCGTGGGCGCGCAAAGCTATAAGGTGCTGGTGATCAACTCGAAGCTTACCGCTGACATTCAACCCAAACTGGACGAAGCGGCAAACCAAATCAGCGTGATCTACTGGACCGACGACAGCGAGGCCTGTGTGCAGCAACTGCGGCAGCTGATCCCGCCGGTCGTCAAGATTTCGCCCCGCTGTCCCGGTCTACGGCTGCGCTATGTGTCCAAAGACGGTCTGGACTGGATCATCCTCTTTAATGAAGTGAAGGACAGCGCGGACCTGGAACTCGAATTCAGCACGGGCAGTCGCTATGATCTCATCGATCCCTTCTCAGGCGCGGTCAGCCCGTTTGAAGGTCATCTTTATCTGGCAGGTCATGACCTGCGCATACTGGTTACGGAAAGGACCTCATGAACACCCTCAAGATTGATGCCGCCGCCGGGCAGCATAAGATTAATCGTCACATCTACGGACACTTTGCCGAACATCTCGGACGCTGCATTTACGATGGTATCTGGGTCGGCGAGGACTCGGCCATCCCCAATACACGCGGTATCCGCAATGACGTTGTAGAGGCGCTGCGCAAGATCAAGGTGCCTAATCTGCGCTGGCCGGGCGGCTGCTTTGCCGATGTCTACCACTGGGAAGACGGCATCGGCCCACGCGAGAGCCGACCGCGCAGGGTCAACATGTGGGGTGACGTGGCCGAAAATAACCACTTCGGCACCCACGAATTCATGGACCTCTGCGATCAGCTCGGCTGCGAGCCGTATATCGCGGTCAATGTTGGCAGCGGCAGCGTGCGTGAGATGCAGGCCTGGCTGGAATACATGACCTACTACGGCGACAGCACGCTGGCTGAGCGCCGCCGCGAGAACGGACGCGCCGAACCCTGGCAAATTCCTTACCTGGGGATCGGCAACGAAAACTGGGGCTGCGGCGGGCAGATGACGCCGGAATACTACGGCGACCTCTACTGCCAGTACCAGGATTACGTCCAGCAATACGGCGATCAGCCGATGATGAAGATCGCCAGCGGCTACGGCGGCAACGACACCGACGGCTCTGGCCTGGATCGCCTCTTAAATCAGATCATGAACCGCCAGCGACCGGTCCGGACCGATGGCGTGAGCCTGCACTACTACGTCTATCTGCCCAATAAGAGCGAGCATTCCGCCACACAGTTTGACGAAGCGAAGTGGTTCGAGGTGCTTCAGGGCGCGGATCAAATTGGCGAGGCGGTCAAGAACCACATCGAGGTGCTGGATCGCTATGACCCGGAAAACCATATCTGGCTGATTGTGGACGAATGGGGTGCGTGGTATCCTGCCGAACCAGGGACGAACCCGCGCTTTCTCTACCAGCAGAACTCACTGCGCGATGCCGTTGTCGCCGCCGTGACCCTGCACCACTTCAATGCCCACTGCGAGCGCGTGCAGATGGCGAACATTGCCCAGACAGTGAACGTAATCCAGGCCATGATTCTCACGCAGGGCGAGCAAATGCTGACGACCCCGACCTATCACGTTTTCGACATGTTCCAGGGACATCAGGACGCGACCCTGCTGCCACTGGAAATGAACTGTGAGAGCTATACGCTGGGCAACGAGACCCTGCCCGGCCTGAGCGCATCGGCATCACGCAGCGACTCCGGCGAGATTTTGCTGACACTTGTGCAATCTCAACCCCAGCAGCGCAGCCAGCCTGGATTGCGAGATTCAGAATTTTGACATTTCAAACGTTGTCCGGGCGTGTGCTCACCCATGACGAGATGACGGCCCACAATACCTTTGACCTGCCGGACCGTGTGGCACCCGCTGCGTTTAGCGGTGCAAGCCTCGGCGCGAATGGCAACCTGCATATCGACCTGCCCGCTGCATCAGTCGTCGCGCTCACGATCATTTGATGCGGCTGTAGGTATATCCATCGAGCGTTCGCGTGTCATGACCTGCATGAAGGCGATCAGGATATCCGAAGTGGTCAGGATACCAATCAGGGTTTCACTGCGCATGACCGGCAGGCAGTTGATGTGATTGCTCAACATCAGGCGAGCAGCTTCGGTGACCGGGGAATCCGGTTCAACGATAATCGGCGCGGGTGTCATCACGGTGCGCACCCGCAGCCGATGGGTGAGTTCATTTTCCTGCCAGCCCTCGCTCAAAAGATAGGGGGAATGCAGCGCGGTGCGGCAGTCACGGTCGCTTAGAATCCCTACCAGGTGCCCGTCATAGCCGGTCACTGGCAAATGGTGACAACCCACCGCTTCCATCAAGGCTATTGCCTCGCGCAGGGTCTGATCCTGGTTAATGGTGACTGGTTTGGGAGTCATAATATCATGGACGTTCATACCCTGCTCCAGTAGATCGAACCTCAAGTGCTCTGGACGGTCGCCAACGCAGTCGCGCGCGAAGTCACCAGCATACGGAAAATGTCCGATTCAGTAATCATCCCGACGACAAGCCCGGCTTCATCGACCACCGGCAGACCGCTGATTTTGTGTTTCAGCATCACTTCGGCCACATCAATCATAGAATTGTCCGGGTGTACAGTTCGCACATGGCGCGTCATGACCTTCTCGACGGTCAACTGCGCCCAAAGGTAGTTGAGTTCCCAGATGCTCAGCGTTGTGGCGTCCGAAGGACTGGCCTCGCGCACATCGCCAATGGTAATAATCCCCAGCAGCTTGCCTTCATCTACCACCGGCAGGCGTCTAATCTGGTGATCTTTCATCAGCATATGTGCTTTACTGAGGGGTAAGTCCGGTCTCGCCATCACGACCGGAGACGACATCCAATCCTTAACCAGTGCGTTCTCCAGCATGGCCGCTTTCTCCTTAGAACTCATGCGATACTTAATGAGTACCATGAGTTGGCGGCTGGCCCTAATGAGCTATGACAGGGTTTATCGGTGATGGTTATCGTTCAAGCGCCTATGACCTTCAAGGAAAGGCCTTAGCGGGGATCGTGACGGTCAGAGTCGTGCCTTTGCCCAGCTCGGAATCGATCTTCACGTGCCCGCCGTACATGTGGGCGCGCTGCGCCATATTGCGCAGGCCCAGGCCATCGGCTTTGCGGGCCTCGTCCATGTCGAAGCCCTTGCCGTCGTCCGTTATGGTGATCTGGAATCGTTCCGTGTCCTGCTGAGTTGTGATCGTAACGCAGTTTGCATCCGAATGACGGACCGCATTGCTGAGCGCCTCGTAGGTGATCTGGCAGATTCCGTCAAAGGTGGGCGGCGCGAAAGGCGGTGTGACATCGGGCGCGTCGATCTCGATCAGCATATTTCGGGGGATATACAGGCGGTGCAGCATATCCTGCAAACTCTCCCGAATCGTCCGGGCATGGACCGATTTGAGATCCAGAATGTAGTGCCGGATGTCTTCAATCACCTGGTTCAGGTTGGTGATAATCTTGCTCATATCCTCGTCACGCACGTTGCCAGTGACGCGCATCAGGTCCAGATGCATACCAATCGCATAGAGCGACTGGATTACTCCATCGTGCAGTTCCATGCCGATGCGCTCGCGCTCCTCCAGCATCCGCACCCGGCTCTGCTCGCGGCTCAACTGCGCCCCGGCGATTGCCAGCGCGGCGTATCCGGCCATGGTCTCGACCAACCACTCGTCAGCCTCGTCAAAGGGCTGCCCATCATAGCGGTCAGTCAGGTAGAGCATCCCAAAAAGCTGGCTGCCCACCTGGATCGGCACACCCAGCAGGGACTCCATCTGCGGATGTCCTTCCGGGAAACCGACAGAACGCGGATCATCGGCCATGTGCGCCAGCCGCAGATTCTGCCGCTCGCGCATAATGACGCCCAGCAGACCGCGTCCGACCGGAAGATGTGCCACCCGGCGAATCTCTTCGTCGGTCATGCCGGAGACTTTGAAATGTTGCAAACCGCCGCGGCCATCGGGCACCCCCAGGGCCGCGTAATGTGCCCCGACCAGTTCGCGCGAAACCTTCGCAATCCGTTCGAGGACCTCGGATTCCGTACCGGCCTCAGCCGCATACATCACCGCCGAGACGATGGTCTGAAGGGTGCTCAACACATCCGATACCGATTTTCCAGGAGAATCATCACTGTTCATTCGCTTCTAGCCAGCTATATAATAGGAAACTAGGGTTAGAAGCGATTATATCATTTGAACACGAAGGATAGAAGATGGCTTCAGGAGTGCGCATTTTAATTGCCGACGATCATGCTGTGGTACGCGCCGGGCTGCGTGCTCTTCTGGAACGTCAGGGCAGCTTCCGCGTCGTGGCCGAAGCATCCACTGGCGAAGAGGCGGTCGAGAAAGCCAGAGAGATCAAGCCCGACATCGCCGTGCTGGATATTCGGATGCCCGGCATCTCCGGCATCGAAGTCTGCCGTCAGATCGTGGACTCGGTGGAAAACTGCCGCGTCATTATGCTCACCTCGTATGCCGAAGACGAACTCCTCTTCGCCGCCATCCAGGCCGGGGCCTCAGCCTACGTCCTCAAGCGCATCGGTGACAACGAACTGATCCATGCTGTCGAGCGCGTCAGCCGGGGCGAAGGCATCCTGGACCCTGCCATGACCGCGACCGTCTTCAGCGAGATGCGCAAGGCCAGCGAAGCGCAGCACGCCGCCGCCTTCTCTGAACTCACGCCGCAGGAACTGGCCGTCCTGGCGCTGGTGGCCGAAGGCATGACCAACCGCCAGATCGCTATGAAGCTTTTCCTGGGTGAAGGTACGGTGCGCAACTACGTCAGCAGCGTGCTGGCGAAGATCGGCGTCTCCAACCGGGCCGAAGCCGCCGCTTACGCTGTGAAGCACAACATTCACGAATTGATCCCGCCCAGCAAAGACGAGGAGTAAGCCGCTCAGCGATCTGTCCGCACGGTGACAGCGCGAGTGACCTCCATGCCGGATGCGAAGCGCAGCGTAATCGGGAAGCTGTCGCCATCGGCCAGATCCCGGTGCAGATTCATCAGCATCAGGTGATAGCCCCCCGGTTTGACCTGCACGGTTTCCCCTGCTGGAATACGCAGTTCATTGACCGCGCTCATGCGCGCGACGTTATTGTCGTCAATCTGTGTCTCGTGCAGTTCGACCGTATCGGAGACCGGAGTCTCCGCTTGCGTCAGCACCAGGTCCTGCGCCGTGCCATTATGCAGGCTGAAATAGACGGCTCCAGTCGTGCCCCCGGCTGCCGGGCGCGCCCAGGCATCCTCCACGACCAGCGCACCACTGGATGAGAAGCTCAGCGCCGCCGTGAGCGCGAAGATCACGCCAACCAGCACGCCGCAGCCCGCCAGCAGAGTCACGCCAATCTGCCGCTCGGATCGCAGCAGCAGGAAGAACTGACTGGCCCCCAGCAGCAGCACGCCAATCACGCTGACCACGATCACGCGGCTCACCCGGTCGATGCCGGTTTGCACCTCTGGCACGGGTGGCGGCGGTGCGGTCTGGATTTCGGTCTCAAAATCGACCACCGTATCGAACTCGCCGGGCCGCTGAATCGTCACGCGCATTCGCCAGTGACCGGGCGTGCTCAGATTGCTGCCGGAGGCCGTGTAAGCCTGCGCGTCAGGGTCGTAGGTCGGGCGCAGTTCGCTCTCGCCCAGGTCCTCGTCCAGATTGTCGAAGCGCAGCCGGATCAAGCTGGCATTGTCGATCAGGCTGCCGTTCACGTCATACGGACTGACGTAGAAGGTATTCTCACCCACATAACCGGGGATGATTTGCAGATGCGTCATCTGGTTGTTGACGATCTCCATGCCGAAGTAGCTGGAGGAGTCATCCGGCGTGGGCAGCGCGACCAGTGCGTCCCGCTCAGCTTGAATGCCGCGTCCCGGCGCGCCGGAGGTCATCACGCCGACCGCCGCCATAATGGCGATTACCAGGGTGATTTCGACCGCCAGCAGCGTCCGCAGCGTGCGCGTCCAGATGACACCACCAGCCGCCAGCCTGCGCTGTGTGACCAGCAGGTTGATGCCCGCCGTCAGCAGCAGTGGCAGCATCAGGCCCAGCTTGACCAGCAGCGCCTGACCGAACACGGTGTTAAGCAGCGCCTCAACGGAGCCGACCTGGAGCCAGGCCGCATAGGTCCCGGTGATGATGAGCAGCACCACGCCGACCCGCGCATAATTTGAGAAATAGGCCGTCATGCGGCCCACCAGAAAGACCGCTTCCGCCGCCAGCCGCCGCAGCGCGATGAAGAAGGTAATCAGGCCACCCAACCACAAATTCGAGGCCAGCAGGTGCAGCCAGTCCGCTGCGATTCCCGCCACCGCATCGGTTGTGCCGCTGGCGTGGCTGAACAGGCTCTGAGTCAGCAGTATGCCCGCGCCTAATCCCAGGGTTAAAAGCAGACCGCGCTGCTGCAATCGCCACAGCACCAGCCCCATCGCCAGCCACAAGCCCAGCCGCAGCAGCCACAGGCGGCCATAACTGCTGTTCAGGATGTAGTCGCCCAGTCCTGGATTCGTCACGGCTCCCAGCAAGGACGTGTTGGCTGCGATACTCATCTGCATCAGCAGCATGAGCAGAGTCGTCACACCTAACACAATCCAACTCAGGTGAATCAAGTGCATCAGCGGCCTGACGACCAGCGTTTCCGCCCCGATGACGGGCCGCCAGACGAAGATCACAAAGGCGATGCTGCCCAACGCCAGCGAGAGACTCAGCAGGTTGAGCCAGCGGATCACGACGCCTTCGATGGGCACGGTCTCGTCAATTGTGATGGCAGTTGAACTGCCGCTGGTGGCGACGCCAATACCGAACGCAAAGCTGCCCTGGGTCGGGTGTCCGTCCGCTGCCGAAATCGCGCGCCAGACCACCGTATAGAGGCCATCATCCAGGGGGCCGGGCTGCAAGCTCATCTGTGCAGCCTCGTCAGGATCGACCACACTGTCCGGGGTATCGACCGTGTCGCCATTGGAGTCACGCAGCGTGATCTTACTATAATCGGGTTCAACCGGCTCACTCAGCCAAAGGCGGATTTCAGCTGGGGCCTGATCGAGCGACGCATTGGCGGGCGGGTCTGAACGCAGCAGGTTGGCGTGGGCCGAAACCACGCGAACGCCCAGAAACAGCAGAATCCAGGCTGTCACCCACCATCGCAATCGCATCCCATCTCCCCATATCAAAACAGGGATAAGCCTGTGCCCATCCCTGTCATCACCTATGCCACACGACCGCGTCCACAGACGTCCTGCTGCGCAATCGGTATTGAAGTAAATGCGCAGCCTCATTATAGTGGATGCCATACACTTGGCAATGGTACCCGGTCTTTATCAGTCTGAGTCGAGCGCGATGATTGCACTGCTTCCCACAATAGTCAGTATCTTTGGCATCAGTTTCTTCTGGTTTATCGGCGCGATACCCCTGGGCATTATTTTGCAGCTCCCTCCGTGGATGGCCGCGCTCGTGACCTGGGTCGCTTACGTCGCGGGCGTGCTGCTGATCGTTCTGGCGGGCACCCCCATTCGCCAGTGGATTATCCGGCGCTTTCACATCTCAGTAAAGCGCAACCCGGATACGATGATCTGGCAAATCTGGGATCGCTATGCGCTGCCAGGGTTGGCCCTGATGGCCCCCATCACCGTTGGCTCGCAGATCGGCGCCCTCATCGGTCTGACGATGGGCGTGCCGCCGCGCCGCCTGTGCGTGGCAATGGCATTCGGTGCCCTGCTCTGGACCATTTTCATCACCTGGGGCACTGTCACCGCCTTCTCTGCCGCCGGTTGAAGCCAAAAACTTGACGCCAGCAGTAGAACGTGGTACATATACGTCAATTAATTGCTTGCTTGCAATCAATTATATGTAAATGGAATTATGGCTTCCCCGACTTCTGAGCTGGTTCGACAGCAAAACCGCGCGATTATCCTGGCAACCATCCAGGAACAAGGCCCCATTTCGCGTGTTGAACTGGCAAACATGTTGGGACTCAACCCCGCCACCATCACACGCATTGCCCGTAACTTAATCGACGAAGGACTGATCCGCGAAGAAGGCGAGCGCGAAAGCAAAGGCGCGGGCCGCAAACCAGTTCTGCTGCGCTTTAACCCCAGCGCGAGGCTGGTCATCGGCATCATCGCCACCCACAGGCAGATCACCGGGATCATCGCCAACCTCGCCAACCAGGTGCTGAACCGGCGCACCGCCCTCACCTACGGCAAGCTCGAACTGGCTCACCTGAAAAACTTGATCGAGGAACTGCTGGAGGATAACCCCAGCTATCGCCGTCGTCTGGCAGCGATTTGCGTAGGCGACAGCGTGGGCGAGCAGGTTGGCGCGCTGGTTGAGGGCTTAGGCCCGGAATATGACATGCCGGTCCTCGTCGCCGAGACGGTGACTCTGGCCGCTACTGGCGAGGCTGAACTGGGTGGGATGATCGAGCAGGACCCCTTCATGCTGTTTTATCTCGGCGAAAAGAGCTACAGCTGCCTGTTTTCCAACGGCCATCTGCATCTCGGCAAGTTAGGTCTGGCCGCTTCTGGGTATCCGCTGGCCGACCAACTCAACGACGCAGGTCTCGTGCGGATATTCCGGTCCCTATCCGGCGGTCTCACTGGCTTGAGCAACGCCATGCCTCTCAGCGCACGTCTGATCTTCGAGGCCGCGCGGCAGTATGATCCGATTGCCCGGCAGAGTGTGGCGAGCGTCACCGATGACTCTGGCCGAGGCCACACTTTGCGTTGCCAACGCGCTGAACATCCCCCACGTGGTCATCGCTGGCCCCTGGGTACGTTCAGCCGATCTGTTACTCCCGATGCTGCACGAATATATGCAGGAAGCCGGCGAGTCCGCGCCTCAAATCAGCGCTGCCCGGCTCGGCGATGACGCTGCGCTGCTCGGCGCTGTCTGTAGAGCCATCAAGATGGTAGATGTGACATTCTGAATGACTATGGCACGAAAACGTAACGGTGTGAAAATTGTAGTGATCGGCGGGGGCAGCCTTTATTCGGCTGAACTCATCGACGGCCTGATTCGCAATAGCGAACTGATGCCGATCACCAACCTGACGCTGGTCGATATTTACAGCGAACGCCTGCGCATCGTAGGCGAGATGGCTCAGCGTATGCTGGACCACGCGCATTACCCGCTCGAACTGGTGCTCACCAGCGACCGCAGCGAAGCGCTGGAAGGGGCAGACTTCGTCATCTCGCAGATTCGTGTCGGCGGCATGTCGGCCCGGTTGCTGGATGAATCGGTGCCCCCACGCTACGGGGTCATCGGCCAGGAAACCGTTGGGCCGGGCGGAATCGCCTGTGCGCTGCGGACCGTCCCAGTCATGATGCAGATCGCCGACGACATCACCCGCATCTGCCCGGATGCCTGGCTGCTGAACTTCACCAATCCCGCCGGGGTCGTGACCGAAGCACTGCTGAAATACAGCCGAATCAAGACGATTGGCCTGTGTAATATCCCCACGGAATTGCGCATCGGCATTGCTCAGATCTGCGGTGTCGATTTTGACGACGTAGAGCTGGATTACTTTGGCCTCAATCACCTGGGCTGGATCCGGGACGTCATCGTCAAGGGTAAGTCGTGCATGGAAGAGGTGCTCAACACCTATATCAGCCTCTCCAACGAAGAACCTGATCCGCTCTTCGATGCCCGCCTGCTCGAAATGCTGGAGATGATCCCCACCTACTACGTGTCCTTCTACTACAATCACCCGCGTATGCTGGCGGATCAGCTTCAGGGCATGAAATCGCGCGCCGAACGGGTGATGGAGATCGAGCAGGAACTGCTCAAGCTGTATGCCGACCCGGCCACCGTCGAAAAACCGGCTTTGCTGGCCGAACGCGGCGGACGACACTACTCCACCGTTGCCATCCGGCTGATGGCCGCAATCTACAACAACAGCGGCGAGACGCAGATCCTCGACGTGCCCAACCAGGGCACCTTCACCAATCTGCCACCGACCGCCATCATCGAAGTGCCCTGCCGGGTGGATTCGCAGGGGGCGCATCCGCTGCCTGCCGCGCCGATGCCGGGCTATGTGTCCGGGCTGGTTGCAGCGGTAAAGGCATCCGAACAACTCACAGTGGACGCCGCCCTGACCGGCGACGAGCGGTCCGCGCTGCGTGCCCTGGCCGCGCATCCACTGGTCCCCTCTTTTGCCGTCGCGCGCTCGCTCTTGGCCGCGCTGCTGGCGGAAAACATCGACTATTTACCGCAATTTATGTTTGAAACGTTGGAACAGGTATGACAAACGCAATCAAAGTGACCGTCATCGGCGGCGGCAGCACCTACACGCCGGAATTGATCGAAGGTTTTATTCGCTATTACGACGAACTGCCGGTTCGTGAGATTTGCCTGATGGACATTTCGACCGAACGTCTGGAGATCGTTGGAGGGCTGGTCGAGCGGATGCTGGACCCGCTCCCGGTCAAAGTCGTCTGCACAACTAATCGGCAGGAGGCGATTACCGGCGCGGACTTCGTCGTCTCGCAAATGCGCATTGGCGGGCTGGCCGCACGCGCCCTGGACGAGCAGCTTCCGCTGAAGTACCAGGTCCTCGGTCAGGAGACGACCGGACCGGGCGGCTTCGCCAAAGCATTGCGCACCATCCCGGTCATGCTGGACGTGGCCCGCGACATCGCCTGCTATGCGCCGGAGGCCTGGCTCATCAACTTCACCAACCCCGCCGGGCTGATCGTCGAAGCTATCGTCCGCCACACGTCAACGCGAGTTATCGGCCTGTGCAACGTGCCCATCAACATGCAGTTGGGCGTTGCAGAGCGAATGGGAGTTCGAACCGGAACGGATCGACCTGCACTACGTGGGCCTGAACCACCTGAGTTGGGCGCGGGTGCTGATGGATGGGCATGACGTTACCGACCAGATTCTCAACTCGATGGCCGCAGAAAGCGATGGCTACGTCGCGCCGGATTACCTGAAAGCGCTGGGGATGGTCCCCAATTACTACCTGCGCTACTTCGTGCATCCAGATCTTGTGCTGAACGAGCAGCTTCGCGCGGAGGAAACGCGGGCGGAGTATTTGCAGCAGGTCGAAGCCGAACTCCTGGAGATGTATCGTGATCCAGCGCTGAAGGAAAAACCGGAGCTGCTGAATACACGCGGCGGCGCACATTATTCCACCGCCGCAGTGCATTTGATCCGGGCAATTGCGCTGGACCGGCGCGAAGTCCAGATTGTCAACGTGCAGAACCAGCAGAGCATTTGCGATCTACCGCCGGAGTCGGTGGTCGAGGTCCCGGCGGTGATCGGCAAAAAAGGTGCGCAGCCGCTGGTGATGGGCAGCCTGCCGCCCTCAATTCGCGGTCTGGTGGCGGCGGTCAAAGCCTACGAGCAGCTCACCGTCGAAGCCGCCGTGACCGGCGATGAGGACACCGCTCGCATGGCTCTGCTGGCGCATCCGCTGGTGCCCTCCTGGGACATTGCAACCGCCCTGTGGCAGGACATCAAGGCGGCGCACCAGCAGTATCTACCGCAGTTTGCTTAGGGGACCTGACTATGTTGTTCTTGGGCGTAGATGGTGGCGGCACAAAGACGGCGGCACTCCTCGTGAATGAAGCAGGAGAGGTCGTCGGACAGGGCAGCGGCGGCGGCGCGAATTATCATATTCTCGGCATTGATCGCAGTTTCCAGAGCGTTCGGGACGCGGTCGAAATGGCCCTGAAAGACCGTGTGCCGGATGCCATATGCTACTGTCTGGCCGCAGCGGACTCGCCTTATGATTTCCGCCGCCTGGAGCAGGAACTGGGCCGGATGAATTTCCAGTGTCCCTGGGCGGTGCGGAATGACGTCATCGGCATCTTCCGCGCGGGCAGTCGATTTCCCTTACGGCGTGGGTGTGGTCAGCGGCACAGGGTTCAACGCTGGCGGAATCGGCAAGAACGGTCAGGAATTCCGGCTGGCCGCCCTGGGCCTGATTTCAGGCGACCGGGCCGGTGGTGGCCGCTTGAGCGAAGACGCGGTAGGCGCAGCCTTTCGAAGCTGGGATGGACGCGGCGAACCGACCTTGCTGGCCGACGCAATACTGGATGCCCTGGGCGTGTCCGACTTTGAGAGCCTGATGGAGCGCCTGATTCGCAAAGACATCGACGAACAGCAGATCAACGAACTGGCACCGCTCGTCTTCGAAGTGAGCGAGCAAGGAGACCACGTCGCGCGCCAGTTGATTCAGCAGCAGGGGGAAGAACTCGGCACGGCAGCCAACGCAATCCTCCAGAAGCTGGACCTGGCGGACGAGGACTGCGACGTCGTGCTGGGCGGCGGCGTCTGCTATGGTAAAGGCAGCCTGCTGATGGACACGGTCAAAAGCATCGTGCGCCGCATCGCGCCCAGAGCAGTCGTCAACCGGTTGGAGGTACCGCCGGTCGTGGGCGCTGCGCTGCTGGCTGCCGACCTGATTCGAGCCGATTTGAACGACGGATTTACGGCGACCTTGAACGACGCGGTCCTGAAGGTTTATTGAGCGACGCGAGGCAAAAGTAAATGACAGAACGCGAGAGTCTGCAAGATTTGTGCGTTCTATCTAACATGTTTGATGAGCTGCTATACATGCAGTATTCTGAAACACAATAATAAGGAGGTGGTTTATTGATCTAGGCTCACATTATCGCTCGAGGCGGTTAAAACATTTCCGTTCAGTTTGTAAAGAAATGAGGAAGGAACCATGTCAAAAAGAACTCTACGTTTCGCTGTTTTGACGGTTGTTGGGCTGCTGCTGGTTGGGGCATTTTCCACCGCAGCCGCTCAGGACCGCGTTCAAGTCACCTGGTTTGTGGGTCTGGGCCAGGGCACGGATGCCAGCCAGATCGACGCTCAGCAGCAGGTTACTGACGACTTCAACGCCAGCCAGGATGAGGTCGAACTGGTGCTGAATGTTTCCGCTGACTACGACACTGGCCGTGACACCCTGAGCACCCTGATCGCCGCTGGTTCGGCCCCGGACATTATCGGGCCGGTCGGTGTGGGTGGTTCGAATGACTACATCGACCTGTGGGCCGACCTGCAGCCGCTGGTGGACAGCACCGGCTATGACCTGAGCCGTTTTGACCCGGCGCTGGTGGACCTGTACCGCACCGATGATGGCAGACTGCTGGGCATCCCCTTCGCCGTTTACCCAAGCCTCACCTTCTACAGCCGTGACCTCTTCGACGAAGCAGGTCTGAATTACCCACCGCAGAATTTCGGTGATCCCTATGTGATGCCGGATGGCACCGAGGTGCCCTGGAATTACGACACCGTGCGCCAAATCGCCATGATCCTGACCGTGGACTCCAACGGCAACGACGCCACGATGGAAGGCTTCGACCCGGACAACATCGTCCAGTTCGGCTTCAACTTCCAGTGGAACGGTATGCGCCTGATGTGGACCCAGATGTTCCCCTATGCCTGGTACAACGCAGCCGATAACTCAGTCACCGTCCCGCCGGAATGGTACACCGCTTCCGAGTGGATCTGGAACGGGGTCTGGACCGATCATTTCTATCCCAACAATGCGTATCAGAACAGTGAACTGCTCAACGCGGGGAACACCTTCCCGTCGGGCAACGTGGCGATGGCGGTTGTGCCCTCCTGGTACACCTGCTGTCTCGACGACACCGTCGGCAGCTTCGAATGGGATTTCGCCACCGTGCCGCAGGGCCTGGATGGTGAATATCACGTCGCCACCGACGCGGATACCTTCCGCCTGACCAACCAGAGCAAGAACCCGGAAGCGGCTTTCAAGGCCCTCTCCTACCTGCTTGGTGACGGTGCTGGCGTGCTGACCCCGCTCTATGGTGCCTTCCCGGCCAACCCGGATTTCCAGCAGCAGTGGGTTGATACGCAGGATGCGAGGTACCCGATGGGTATAGACTGGCAGCTTGTCATCGACAGTCTGTCGTATAACAACCCCGGTTCGGAACATCACGAATCGTATACGCCCAATTCGACCAAAGTGACCGACCGTCAGAACGCGCTTCAATCGCTGATTCTGAGCGAAACCGGCGCAGACATCGACATTGACGCAGAGATGGACAAGTTCGTGGCGGACGTGAACGCCATCGTCAAAGAGTAAGATCGGAATTGCATCGCCCGTCACCGGGCATGTGATTGACATCTGGGGAGGGTTCCGGCCCTCCCCTCATCATCGGACCTGGAATATGTAACGTCTTGTTCTTATTTATGGGCGATATTGAATTTATTGCGGTATAAAACGTCTCGTATTCGTGAGTCGTGGGAGAAGTCTTATGGCGACCATGCAGGACCCCGGAGGCGCGGCCACCCTCGCGGCGGACCAGCCCATTGAAAAACCCAGACGAGGGGATTTGATGCGCCAGCAGCGCATCTGGGGCTGGATCTTCATGTCCCCCTGGCTGATCGGTTTCATGCTGTTCACTGCGGCCCCCATTGTGGTATCGTTCATTTTCACCTTTACGGAGTTCAATCTTTCGCAGCCGGACTCGATGAAATTCGTCGGGTTGAAGAACTGGCAGACACTCTTTTCGGATCCCTATGCCATCAATGCGCTGGGCGTAACCTTCAAATTTGCGCTCATGGCGGTGCCCTTCTCTCTCGTGATACCCCTGGGCATGGCAATGCTGCTGAACTCCAAATGGCTGGTCGGCAAACGCATCTGGCGCACGCTGTTCTACATGCCATACATGGTGCCGCTGGTCTCCGCCATTTTCATCTGGCAGGCCTTCTTCAACGCCCAGACCGGTTGGCTCAACCGCATCTTGGAGGCGTTGGGGGTCGCCAACCCGCCCAACTGGCTGGATAACGAGACCTGGATTTTGCCTGCGTTTATGCTGTTGGGGGTGTGGGGTGTGGGCAATGCTATGCTCACGATGCTGGCGACCATGCAGGGGGTCCCCACCGAACTCTACGAGGCGGCGGATGTCGATGGCGCTGGCCCCTGGACCAAGTTCTACAAAATCACCATCCCGATGATCTCGCCGGTGATTTTCTATAATCTGGTCCTGACAGTTATCGGCCTGATGCAGTATTTTGTCGTGCCCTATATCGTCACTGCGGGCACTGGACGACCTAATAATTCTGCCTATTTCTTCAATATGCACCTGTATAAGACCGCCTTTACCTTCTTCGACATGGGCTACGGTGCAACTCAGGCCTGGCTGATCTTCCTGATCGCGCTTGTGCTGACGCTCGGTCTTTTTGGCACGGCCCGACGTTGGGTCTATTACGCAGGGGGTTAACAAAAAATGGCAAGCCTCACACAAGAATCCAGAGCGATAAACACCTCGCCTTATTACAGCGTTCAACTGCGCCGTTTTGGCCTGTACGCCATGATTACGCTGATCGCCCTGATCTTCACTATTGCCTATCTGATGCCCTTCGGCAATATGATGCTGATCTCGCTCAAGACCCAGGACCAGATGGTCACGAGCGCCAATGGCCCGCTGCTGCCTGTCGAACCGGACTATTTCAACTACGAAGGCAAAGACTATCCGATCTACAATGTGCCTACGGACGATGGGGTCAAGCAGTGGGTGCTGGTCAAGAAAGGCCGTCAGGTCAGCCAGTTTATTGACCCGGCGAACCCGGATGCTGGCCCGATTGATTGGGAAGGCAACTGGCGTGGTCTGGATCCAGCTTACAATCTGGTTCCGCATTGGGAGAACTACCCCACCGCCTGGGAAATGATCAACTTCCCAATGCTGCTGCGCAATACCTTAGTCATCGCCATCGCAGGTATGATCGGCACGGTGCTCTCCAGCACGGCGGTCGCTTACGCCTTTGCGCGCTTCCCGCTCCCTGGCAAGAACATCCTGTTCATCATCCTCATCGGGACAATTATTCTGCCGAGTCAGGTGACGCTGATCCCCACCTACGCTTTCTTTTCCGCCATCGGCTGGACCGGGACCTGGCTGCCGCTTATCGTGCCGCACTTTTTCGCCAATGCCTTCAACGTCTTCCTGCTGCGCCAGTTCTTCATGACGCTGCCGCGGGAGCTTGATGAAGCGGCCATGATCGACGGCGCGAATCCCTGGCAGATTCTTATCAAGGTCATCATCCCGCAGGCCTGGGCCGGGATCGTCACCGTCGCGTTGTTCCACTTCATCTTCGCCTGGAACGATTACTTCAACCCCTTGATCTACCTGCTGGGCCATCGGGATCTGCTGCCCATCTCAGTGGGTCTGCAAGCCTTTAACTCACGCTATGGTGGGCGGCCCGAACTGATCCAGGCCACCTCGCTAATGGCATTGATTATTCCGCTGGTGATCTTCTTCTTTGCCCAACGCATCTTCATGCGCGGCGTCGTCATCACCGGCGTAGAGAAATAGACAGGTTTTCTGAGCGGCCTGGTCGAGCAATCTGCCGGGCCGCTTTTTTACAAGACAGAAGGAACCCCCATGTTGAAGACAAAACGTGCAGCCGTCCTGCTGGTGCTGGCACTGCTGGTTTCGCTCGGTCTTCCAGCCAATGCCCAGAGCGAGACAGGCAAGCTGGTGATCGATGCCAGCCAGGATCTGGGCGCGATCAGCCCTTATGTTTACGGCGCAGGCTACGGTCCGCCAACGCTCGTCCCGGTGGATATGTACGACTACGCGGCCAATTCCGGCATTACGTATTTCCACTTCCCTGCCGGACAATGGGCCAATGACAACATCCTCCGCCCCACCACGCTCGACCTTCATCTGCCGCAGGCCAAAATGTGGGGCATGAAGGTTGGGATGGCGGTGCGTCTGCCGGGCAATGGCGGCACGGTCGAAGAAGCGCAGAATCTGATGCGCTACGTCATGAGCAAGGAGTATGACGTCCCCTTCTGGAATATCGGCATCGAGCCGGATTGGATCGACGCCTATTACGGTGACGACGCGGAAGACCCCAGTAGTTGGCACGTGGACCAGTACAACAAGGATTGGCGGACGATTGCCGAAGGGCTGCTGGAGGTCAACCCGGATATTACGCTGACCGGCCCGGACATCAGCCAGTTCCCGCCGACTGAAAACTCGAGCTATGCGCGCTACGCTGGGCTGCGTGACTGGGTGCGCTCCTTCCTGGAAGCCAACGGCGATCTGGTCGATATTGTGTCGATTCACCGCTACCCCTTCCCGCTCACGCGCACCTCCATCACCACGATTGACCAGATGCGCCACAACACGGCGGAATGGGGCGATCTGGTCGATAACCTGCGCGCGACCGCCCGTGAAGCCACCGGCAGGGACATCCCGGTCGCCATCACCGAAGCCAATTCGCACTGGTCCAATTCTTGCTGCGGCGAGGCTACGCCCGATTCTTTCTACAACGGCGTCTGGTGGGCCGATGTCCTGGGGCGCTTGATCGAGAAAGACGTCACTATCGTCTCCTATTTCGATTTCGTCTCCACCGCCACCACCGGTTATTTCGGTCTGCTCTCACGTGAAGGCCCGCGCCCAACCTATTACGTCTACCAGTTGTACCAGCGCTTCGGTACGGAACGGGTCTACAGCGACTCAGCAGACCCTGATGTTTCAGTATACGCAGCGCTGCGCGAGGACGGCACGCTGACGCTCATGGTGGTCAACCTGGGGCCGGATGAGGCCAGCAAAACGCTGGACCTCAACGGCTACAGCCCGGCGGGCGAAGCGGAGGTCTGGCGCTATTCGACCGATCACATGGGCGAGCAGATCGAACCGGAAGACGTCAGCGGCGGCATCACCGTGCCGGGCCAATCCGTGACGCTCTACATCATCCCGGCGGCCTGAACGCCATGAAACGCCTGCTCATCGTACTCGTTTTGCTGCTGGCGAGCAGTGTTCAGGCTCAGGAAGCCGGGCCTGAGTGGCCGGATCAGTTCTATGCGCCTTATGTCTTCGCGGGCAACTATCCGCTGGCTTATCTGATGGACCAGACCGGCATCCAGTTCTATACGATGGCCTTCGTCCTGGGACGTCCCGACGAATGTCTGGCCTCCTGGCAGGGCGGCCAATCTGTCGAGCGGCAGCCGATGATGCTCAACGACCTGGAGAAGCTGCGCGCACAGGGCGGTGACGTCATCATCTCCTTCGGCGGTTGGTCCGGCGATGAACTGGCGATGGTCTGCCCGGATGTCGAAAGCCTGACAGCACAGTATCAGGCCGTGATCGACACCTACGGCGTCACGCGGCTGGACTTTGACATCGAGGGCGACGAGATCGACGACGCCGACTCCATCGCCCGCCGCTCAGAGGCGCTCGCCATGCTGCAAGCTGCTTCACCCGACCCGCTGTACATCAGCTTTACCCTGCCGGTGGCTCCGTTTGGACTCACCGAGGCGGGCCTGACCGTGCTGCAATCGGCGCTCGATGCCGGGGTCGATTTCGACGTCGTCAACATCATGACGATGGACTATGGCGGCGATTATCCCGCCGACCAGATGGGACCGCTGAGCATCCAGGCGGCGCAAAGTACGGTCGCTCAGTTAGCGGACCTCTTCCCCGACACAAGCGAAGCTGAACGCTGGGCCATGATCGGACTCACGCCGATGATTGGCCTGAACGATACCGCGCCGCAAACCTTTAACCTGGATGACGCGGCGCTGATCCTCGATTTCGCCCAGGAGAAGCGCATCCGTCAGCTTGCTATGTGGAACATCAACCGCGATAAAGCCTGTCCGCTCGGCAGCAGTGGCGTGATGAACAATTGCAGCGGCGTCGAGCAGGACGATTTCGCTTATTCCAGCATACTCAACCGGATCAATGATCGTGACTGACACCAGCATTCCCTTTCGCAAGCTCATCCTTCTATGGCTGGCCTGGGCCATCCTCGTGATCGGCTTCCAGGCCCTGGTCGATTGGCGGCTCCAACCGGCGCGGCCCGACGAATCTACCGGATGGACCGCTGATGAAACCCAGGCCGACAGCCAGGATGGCAAGATTTACCTGCTGGACCCCTTCATGAACGCCCAGGTCTCCTGGGATTCGGAATATTATCTCTCCATTGCCGTAGGCGGTTATGACGACCCGGACATGCGCCTGATTGAGGTGCGCGACGGCAACCTGCGCAGCCGAGTCCGGCAGAATTTCGCCTTCTTCCCGCTCTATCCCCAGGTGATGCACTATGTCAGCCTGCCGCTGAGCATATTGGGCATGACCCCGATTGCCACCGCCACGCTAGCCGGGGTCCTGGTGTCGCTGCTGGGCACCCTGGGCGGCATGATCGGTCTTTACGACCTGACCTGCGAGCATCTGGGCGAAGCCGGAGCCTTACGCGCGGTCTTTTATATGCTCATCTTCCCGACCGGCTTCTTCCTGGCGCAGGTCTATACCGAAGGCCTGTTCATCGGTCTGGCCTTTGGCAGCCTGGCTCTGATCCATCACAAGCGCTGGCTGGCTGCTGGCGCACTGGCCGCCCTGGCAACCTGGACCCGCTCGGTAGGCGCGGCACTGGTGGTTCCGCTGGCGCTGGCCTGGCTGCAAACGGTCGATTGGCGCAGGCTGCGCGAGGCGTGGCGGGCTGCGCTGATCCCGCTGGTGGCGATTCTGCTGCCGGTCGGGGCCTATCTGATCTTCCGCCAGATCATGGGCCACAACTTTGACCTCATTCAGGATCAATACTTCGGACGCCGCTTCCTGAACATGATCGTCAACCCGCCCGGTGTGGAGTGGGGCGTCAACAACATGCTGACCGCCTTTCGCGCCCCGTCTGACTACACACAGATGTTTATTTACTATTTGCTGGAGATTGCCAGCCTCATGTTGGCCCTGGTCGCCTGCATGTTCACGCTGCGGCGCTATACCGGGCTGGCCCTGTTCAGCCTGGCGGTGCTGTTCATCTCGGTAACGAGCGGCGCACCGCAGAGTTTGATTCGCTACGTGCTGGTGGTCCCCTCGCTGTTCATCTTCCTGGCGACCCTGGGCAAGCACTTCGTCTTCGACCGCGCCTGGACGATCCTCAGCCTGCTGCTAATGAGCATGGAAGTGGCGCTCTTCACCTGGGATATGTGGGTCGCATAATTGCATGGCAATGGGCCAAAATCCCTATAGTGCAAATTCGCAGTCTGTGTTACACTTAATTCCGCAATGTGGAAAGTAACAGAGACAATATCGTCTCATCCACATCGGTGCAGTGGTTGAGCACCCATACGCCCAGGTGAGAAACAAAAATTTGCGACACATCAACACCACCTTGTGCGGTTTGTTGGCGCGATTCTCAAGTGGCAATGGCAAAACCCGAGCATTTGATCAGGAGTAAATCGCAATGGCAGAACGTGTACAAGGTACGGTGAAGTGGTTTAACGGCGATAAGGGCTACGGCTTTATCACCCAGGAAAATGGTCCCGATCTCTTCGTTCACTACTCGGAGATTCAGGGTGGCGGCTACCGCTCCCTCAACGATGGTGATCGCGTTGAGTTCGAGATCACCGAGGGCAAAAAAGGTAAGCAGGCCAGCGCCGTTACCGTCATCAGCTAATCGTTTTTCCGCAACACACAAGACCCGCTTCTGATACCAGAGGCGGGTTTTTTGATTCCCGCGTTTTCATATACACTGAGGGCGTCGTATCGTTTGTGTTAAGGAGTCTGTCGTGAGAAGTCTGAGATTTACTGTATACGTGATCGCTCTGCTGCTCCTCGCCACGCTGGTCAGCGCCCAGGACGAGCCGATGCCCATCGAAAGCGGTGACGTCGAAATCACCAGCGGCGGCCAGGCCTACCAGTCCTATCTGGCTGCGCCCACCGGCGAAGGCCCCTACCCCGGTATCGTACTGGTTCACTCCTTCAACGGCATGGAACCCGGCTACCGCACGATGACCGACGAATTTGCAGCGCAGGGCTTCGTCGTGCTGGCCGTCGGTTGGCAGACCTTCGAGCGCAGCCCCTCCGACGACACAGTGGCGCAGCTCCTGCAAGACAGCGTGGCCTTTCTGAGCGCCAGAGACGACGTCGATGCCGAACGTCTCGGCCTGACCGGTTTCTGCGCCGGTGGACGCTACACCATGCTCTTCCTGCCGCAGATCGACGCCTTCGGCGCGGGCGTGGCCTGGTACGGTTTCCCCAACAACGCCAACCCGCAGGCCCCGGTCGATTTCATTGACCAGCTTGACGCCCCGATGCTCATCATTCACGGCACGGAGGACAGCGCCAGCCCCATCGAAGATATTTATGCCTACGCGGGCCAACTGCGCGCCGCCCGCAAATACTTCGAACTCAAGGTTTACTATGGCGAGCCGCACGGCTTCATGCTCAGCGGCGGCCAGCTTCGAACGGATGAGGTGGCGCAGAGCGCGATGGACGAGATGGTCAGCTTCTTCCGGCGCAAACTGGGCTGATGTCTACTTAATATACCGCTCGGCGAACTGGCGCAGCGCCTGGAGATGACCATCCAGGCCCTCTAGCCCGGCGTACATGGTGTTGACGCAGATTTGCGTCGCGCCCAGGGCCGTCCAGGATTGCAACTGGGCGTCCCAATCCGCCGGGCCGACCTGCTGCAAACTCAGGCGGAAGTCCAGACCGAAATCATCCATACTGCGCCCGTTCTCATCCAGATAGCCCTTGACCGTTTCGAGCAGTTCGGCGCTGCGTTCCAGCGGCATACTGTTGACCAGCCAGCCCGCGCCCACGCGCGCCATGCGCCGCAGCATCGGGTCGGCAGCACCGCCAAACCACATGGGAATCAGGTCGCTGAATCGGCAGCGGATTGATGCCCGCATCGTCGATATGATGATATTTGCCGTCAAAGCGCACCAGTTCTTGCGTCCACAACAGGCGCAGCAGATCGACCTGCTCGTCAGTCCGGCGGCCCCGATTGTTAAACTGGAAGCCGTTCCCCTCCAGTTCTACTTTATTCCAGCCCACGCCGATCCCCAGGCGCATCCGTCCGCCCGAAAGCAGGTCAATCTCGGCGGCCTGCTTGGCAACCAGCGCCGTCGTGCGCTGCGGCAGAATCAAGATGCCGGTGAACAGCTCGATTTTCTCAGTCAGCGCGGCGGCATAGGCAAAAAGCGTCATCACCTCGTGGAACTGGTCCTCATAGGTGTAGCCGCGCCAGCCACCGGGACGATTCGGGTTCGCGCCCAGGACATGATCGTAGGCCAGCAGGTAATCGTACCCCATCGCCTCGACCGCCAGGATGTACGCGCGGACATCGGCGGCATCCGGGCCAATCTCATTTTGTGGAAACACGGCACCATATTTCATATTTCTTCATCCTCGTTGATCACTACGGTCCCATTATAACGCTTCCAATCGACGGTTATCAGGCATTGGACTGTGCTGTATAATGACCCGCGTTTGTCCGCAAGACGAGGAATATGTGCCTGTGCGCCATCAGATTCTCGTTTTTGTCCTGCTGCTGATCGGCGGACTGTTCATTGTATCCGGCAGCAGCACTGCTCAGAGCGACAGCGCCACCGAAACCGCTCAGAGCACGGTCGCAGCCCCCACCAGCAGCCCTACGCCCACGCCGCTGTTGACTAATATGGTGCTGTGGTGGCCGGATGCCCTGTGGCCCGCCACCAACGGTGACGCAGCCGAAATCCTTGCCGGGCAAATCAGCGATTTTCAGGCCTCCCAGGGCAACGTTGAGGTCGAACTACGGCTGAAAAAGGTCACGGGCCTGGGCGGGATCCTCTCGACTCTGCGCGCTGCCAGCCCGGTCGCGCCCGGTGCGCTGCCGGACCTCACCCTGATGCGCCGCGAGGACCTGCTGGCCGCCGCCGACTCCGGCCTCATCCACCCGCTAGAAGGGGAAATCTCCACCGCGATTCTGGGCGATCTTTACCCGACTGCCCTGGCGCTGGGCCAGATCAACGGCGAGTTGTACGGCCTGCCCTATCTGGTCGAAGTGCAGCACATGGCCTATCGTCCGATGGAGAACCTGCCGCCATCCTCCAGCTTTGCTGATATTCTCGCCAACCAGATCCGCTTCGCGCTGCCTGCCGCACAGACCGAGCAGATCAACAATCTGTTGCTCAACCAGTACATTGATGCCGGCGGCCAGCTGCCGGGTGCTACCGGCGGGATTGACGTGGATGCGCTGCGCCGCACGCTCCAGTTTTACCAGGACGCGGTCGATCAGAAGCTCATTGATCCGGGCGTCCTCAACTACACCTCGCCCAGCGATTACGAAGACGCGCTCCTGGCCGGGGATATTGACGCCGGGGTCATTAGCTCGACCGGTTTCCTGCAACTGCTGCAATCCGGCCAGAATCTGAATTTCGGCCCGGTCCCTACCTATACTGGCTCCACGCTGGGGGAGATTGACGGCTGGATGTGGGTCATGACGACTTCGAGCGCGGATCGTCAGGCGCTGGCTGCGCGCTTCCTCAACTATATTCTCAACGCCACACGTCAGGGGGATTACAGCCGCAGCATCCAGATGATTCCGTCACAGCGCACGGCGTTTCATACCTGGGACGAAAGCAGCTACACGGCCTTCGTGCGTGAACTGCTGGATAGCTCGCTGCTGCCCATCACGGATGAAGAAGGTGGCACGGTGGCGCGCGCCATTCAAAACGCCCTGGTCGCGGTGCTGTCGGGCCAGAGCACAGCGGAGGAGGCCACGCTGGACCTGATCGACCGGCTGCAAGACAGCTAAGTCAGGTTCAGGGCGGCCAGCGTATCTTTCAACTGTGTAAAATTGATCGGTTTAGAGAGGTACCCCGTCGCCCCGGCCTCGGTGGCTTCTGCCGTCATGGGCGGTGAGTGCGCCGAGATCATAATCACGGGCACGTCTTTCCACTTCTCCTGCGCGCGCAATTCACGGCAAATTTCAATGCCGTTGCCATCCGGCAGCATAATATCCAGCAGGATCGCATCCGGTTCTTCGTAAGCAAGTTTATCCCAGGTCTGGCTGCATGACAGTGCGCCGGTTAACTCGTAACCACTCATCGTCAAAAAGGTGGAAAGCATCTGCACGGTAAGCGGTTCGTCGTCAACAATGAGGATTTTCGCCATGTTTACACTTTCTGATTTTCCGCACTGTGATTATAAATCAGAGCCGCCGCTCGTATAAACGGTGGGTTTTATAGATTTCCAGGCCCATGTTGTTCGCCACCTTGACCATATTATCGTTGCTTGCCAGAATCCAGCCACCGTCGGCATGATAGATGTGCGAGCTTTTGAGACAGGCATCCAGAATCGACCAGTAGAGCGTGACATCGACCCCCCGGTTGCGGTACTCCTCCTTCACGCCGAGCAGCGGGATACGCACCCAATCAATCACCGGCCTCACCTTCCAGTACCAGCCTGCGCGAGCCAAACTGATGATCTCCGGCACGCCGGGCCGGGGCGCAGCTTTTTGCAGCACCTGGTTGAAATCCGGCACGCCCATCACGAAACCGGCGGGTTGGCCTTCGACCTCGGCAAAAAAGGCGAAATCAGGATCGAAGAACTGGCCCAGGCTTTCGACCATGTTGTCCAGTTCCCTGGGGGTCATCGGCACGAAGCCCCAGTTCTTATCCCAGGCGGTGTTGTAGAGTTCCTTGAAGAGTTCGAATTCTTCGTGCAGCCGTTTGCGCTCGATAGGCCGGATGACGATCTTGTTACGTTTCTTGACCGAGTTCGTGATGCGCTTCAGGCGGTCGGTCAGGCCGGAATTGCCGGAAAGCTCGCGGCTCATGTGGAAGCTGTAGAGGTCCATTGACTTCTCGAAGTCAGCGCCCTCTATCAGGCCTGCATAGTAAGGATAATTGTAGGGCATCAGCAGGACCGGGCGCACAAAGCCATCTACCAGCACGCCGACGTCTTCGTGCGTCGTGAAGGTCTGCGGCCCGCGAATCGCGTCATAGCCGCGCTGCTGCACCCAGTCGGCGGCTGTATTCAACAGAGCAGTGGCGACCTCCTGGTTTTCGTAGAGATCAAACGCGCCGAACCAGCCAATATGCTCGTTGTGGAATTCGTTGTGGCGGTGGTTGATAAACGCCGCGATGGTCCCGACGATGCGGTCGTCTTCCCAGGCTGCGAAGTAATCGCCCTCCATATATTCCCATGAGGCGCTCTTCTTCTGATCCAGCAGTTCACGCCGCATCGACAGCAGCGGCGGGACCCAGTTGGGATCATCCTTTGTACAGCACCCAGGGAAATTCAAAGAAAGCCTTAAAGTCCCGCGCGTTATCCACTTTCCGCACCGTGACCGCCATTAGATTTTGTCCTTCAACAGGAAGCAATACCGCTAATCTTACCCTCAGCCTGGGTCTTCGCGCAAAACCAATCTTGACACTCACCACCAGCTTTGCTATGCTTCAGATCGCCTTCCACAGTAGCTCAACGGCAGAGCAATCGGCTGTTAACCGATGGGTTCCTGGTTCGAATCCAGGCTGTGGAGCAGTAAAAACGCCCCGTGCTTAGCGAGGCGTTTTTTGTTGGAACTCGTGCAGGCGCTGCGTCACGGCTCCGGCGGATAGTTCAACTCATAAATGATACGCAGGCCATCCAGCGTGAGCTGCGGCGCGATCAGGTCTATCACCGCTGTGTGCTGCTGGAAGAGCGGGGCCAGGCCGCCGGTGCCGATGATCTTGACCTTCTCCGCGTCCATTTCGGCCACCAGCCGCTGGACCAGGCCCTCGACCAGCGCCACGTAGCCCCAGAAGATGCCCGACTGCATGGCATGAATCGTATTGGTGCCGATGGCGTGCGGCGGCGGACACAGATCGACCGCGTGCAGCTTAGCCGTCAGGCTGACCAGGGCGTCATGCGCGATGCCGATGCCGGGGGCAATTGCGCCGCCACAGTAGGCGCCATCCGCAGACACCACGTCAAAGTTGGTCGCGGTTCCAAAGTCCACCACGATGGCCGGTCCGCCAAAGAGTGCATGAACCGCCGCCGAATTCGCAATGCGATCCGCCCCGGCCTGCTGCGGCTGATCGATGGCGATGCGAATGCCGGTCTTGACCCGGTGATCAACCACCAGCGGATGGACGTTCATGTAGCGCTGCGAGAGTTCGGTGAAGGCCAGCGTCAGCGTCGGCACCACGCTGCCCACAGAGACTCCATCGATTGCGCCGTAATCAAGCTCGGCGTCGTGCAGGAAACTACGCAGAGTCACGGCGATTTCGTCCGGCATTTTGTCCGCCACCGTGCGCGCCCGCCAATGACACTGCCACGCCTCCCCATTCCACAGCCCGATGTGCATGTTGGTATTGCCGATGTCAATCGCCAGCAGCATATTCAACTTCCTTCACAATCAGCGCAAAGTCATGTTTCAACAGGTACGAAGCAAGAGCAGGCTTGCCCGCAGTCTGGTACAATCAATTTATATTATAGACCTGTGGAGTAGTATAACTGGTGCATATTCGGCAGGCAAAGCTGGACGATACGCAGGGCATCAGCCAGTTGTTTCGCAAGCAGATCCAGACCTGGCAGCGCCTCAACGCCGAGGGTCAGGTTGAGGACCTGCCCTACGAAACGCTGAGCATCTACGAGCGCTGGCTGCATGGCGGCCCCTGGATGAGTGTGGAAACCGGCGCGATTCATCTCAGCCATCTGCTGCGGCGGGGAGTCAGTGCGCTGGTGGCCGAAGATAAGGGCCAGATTCTGGCCTACAGTGAACTCTACCCCGGCCAGGAACCAGCCCCTTTCGGCAACTATCTGAGCATGACGCATCCGCGCGTGGACCCGGCGCAGGGTGAGGCGGCGCTGCAAACAGCGCTGCTGGATGCCGCCCGCGAGCAGGCCAAACAACAGGACTGTGAACGCTTGCTAGTCAGCGTGACGCTGCCGGAAGCCCGCGACTTCTACAGTGACCAGGGACTGGAACCGCTCAGCGAAATCCGGCGCTATTCGCTCTCAGCCCGGACCGGCCAGGGCTTTTACGTCACCAACGAGCATCCTGATGACCGGCCCCGCCAGATTCAGGGCTGGTACATGCCGGTCGGACGCCTGAGCAGTGCGCGGCAGCAGTGGGAAAGCCTGTGGCCGGATACCTGGGCCGCCGTCCTGGAGACCAGCCAGCAGCGAACCCACCGCCTGCACTTCAACGCTTCCGGCCAGGAAGCCTTCGTCTGCTGCCAGCAGCAGATGTATATCCCGCGCAACGCCGATGTCTACTGCTGGTCGCCGCGCCCGCTCAGCAGCCAGTTATTGACCGCGATCCGCGATTGGTCGCACCGCGAAGGCTACCGCACGCTGATGATGGCCGTAAACGCTGTGAACGCCAAAGTCCTCGGCAGCGAGGCCGAAGCGGACAGTTATGTGGTGACAGTCTACGGGACGGTGTAACCATGCCGCTGTATAACCCGGACCACCTCGAATACGAAGTGACCAGCGGCAATATCCAGATTGCAATGGAAGATGGCGGGATGCTCCCGGCCTACTGGGCGCACCCCTCGATGGGCGCTAAATTCCCCGGCATCGTCCTGATCCACGACTGGTGGGGTGTGACCCCCGTCGTCCGGCGGTTGGCGATGCAGTTGGCACAGACCGGCTACTATGTCATCGTGCCAGACCTCTATAATGGCAAGCTGGCCGAAACTCATAGCGAGGCGCTGGCCCTGTTTGAGGCGTTAGGCGAGAGCGGTTACAAACGAGCGGATACCGCGCTGAGCGTGCTGGAACATCACCACAACTGCAACGGCGACGTCGCGGCGGTCGGGTTGGGTATGGGCGGCAGCCTGAGCTTTGAGGCGGCCCTCGTCCGCAAAGACCTGGAGGCGGCGGTCGCTTTTGGCGGTTTCCCGCAGCGCTACCTGGGGCATTTCGCGCAGGCGCACATCCCGATTCTGGCGATCTACGGTTCTGAGGACGAATTCGTCCCGCGTACGGTCATCGAGCAACTGCGCGAGGAACTGGCCGCCCACAGCCAGACGCATCATCATCAGGTGATCGTCCTGGAAGGCGCACGGCACGAGATCTTTGACGACGACCTGACCCCGGCGCAAGAGAAATTAAGCGTCGATGCCTGGACGCGCACGCTCGATTTCATTGACGATTATCTGCAAGGCCCCAATAATCCGCCGGGCGGAAAACCGTATTGATGCCGCAGTGTGAAGTCTGGCAGCTCGGCCTGATGCCCTATGCCGAAGCCTGGGCATTGCAGGATCGTCTGGTGCAGGAACGCAGCGAGGAGCGCGCGCCCGACCGGCTGCTGCTGGTCGAACACCCGCATACCTATACTTTAGGCTCCGCCGGGCACGAGCAGTACGTCCTGCTGAACGAGGCTGAACGGCAGGCGCGCGGAATCACTCTGTTTCACATCGACCGGGGCGGTGACGTGACCTATCACGGGCCGGGGCAACTGGTCGGCTATCCCATCGTCAAGCTGGAACGCAGCAGTGAACGCCTCCGGCTCGACGTACTGGGTTATCTGCGCAAGCTCGAAACGGTCATTATCCGCACGCTGGCCGATTATGGCATCGAGGGCTACCCAATCCCCGGCCTGACCGGCGTCTGGGTCGATACGCCGCGCGGCGAAGAGAAAATCTGCGCTATCGGCGTGAAGATCAACGTCAAGGCCGTGACCAAGCATGGCTTTGCGCTCAACGTCAACACCGATTTGAGCTACTTTGAAGGCATCATCCCCTGCGGCATCCGCGATAAGGGTGTGACCAGCATGGCTGCGCTGCTCGGTCATCCGCTGGATATGGGTGAGGTGGCCGGGCGCGTGATCAACCACTTTGGCGAGGTCTTCGACTGCGTGATGGTTGACAATAGGGTCGATCACACGAAAGGTTGACTATGACTGACAAGAAACGCCCGGTAAACCCCGATGAAACCGCTACGCCGCCGGGATTTGAAGAAGACCCGGACTGGTTCGTTGAAGTCGGACCAGAGGATGAAGACCCGGATACCATCGCCCAGAACCTGGACGACTACGGCTTTAACCAGACAGACGAAGACGATTTCGAGAGTGACCCGGTCGGACCATCCGATTCACCTGATTGGACCGAGAATGCTGTATATGGCGAAGACCGCCCGCTGATCCCCGATGATGAGGAACGCAAGGTCCCGGCTAATCTCGACCTGGACGACGTTCACCTTATCGAGGATGAGGATAAGCGTCGCTAGGTCTCCTTGGCGACCGCCACATCCCCATAGATTTTCTCCTGCTGATCGGCCCGGCGGCGGGTGAGCCAGGTCAGGTGCGCCAGCCGCTCGCGGATTAGGTCCGTCAGCGCGTCCTCGCGGAAGCGCCAGGTCCAGTTCCCGGCCTCGACGCCGGGCACGTTCATGCGTGCGCGGGCATCCAGGCCGAGAATATCCTGCATTGGCGCGACAAAGGTATGGCCCACCGAAGCCATGCCGAGCTGAATGAGCGTCCAGTTGGCTTCCTGCAACCTCGTGATCCAGGTACTCGCGCATCAACCAGCGGGTATGGTCGTCGGTCTCAGCAGCCCACCAGCCCAATGAGGTATTGTTGTCGTGCGTGCCACTGTAGACTACACAGTTCGGCACGTGATTGTGCGGCAGGAAGGGGTTATCCGGCTCACTCCAGGCAAATTGCAGCACCTTCATGCCCGGCAAATCGTAGTTATCGCGCAGCGCCTCGACCTCTTCAGTAATGACACCCAGATCCTCGGCGATTAAGGGCAGGACACCTAGCGCATCACGCACCACGTCGAAGAAGTCCGTGCCCGGCCCCGGCATCCACTCGCCTTTGACCGCCGTTTTCTCAGTCGCCGGAATCTCCCAGTAGGCTTCGAAGCCGCGAAAATGGTCGATCCGGGCGATGTCTACGGTCTCCAATACGGCCTGGAAACGGCTGATCCACCAGGAATAGCCACTCGCGCGCATCACGTCCCAGCGATAGAGCGGGTTGCCCCAGCGCTGCCCGGTCTCGCTGAAATAATCCGGCGGCACACCTGCCACCACGGTCGGATTACCCGTCTCATCCAGGTAGAAACGCTCACGGTTGGCCCAGACATCGCTGCTATCATGCGCCACGAAGATGGGAATGTCGCCGATAAGACGGATACCTTTCTCGTGGGCGTAATCACGCAGGGCGCTCCACTGCGCATGGAAGATCCACTGGCGGAAGCGGTGATCGGCGATGCGCCGGGCGAGTTTGATGCGGGCCGCGCTGAGCGCTTCTGGTTCCCGCAGTGCTTCGGCCTGCGGCCACTCGACCCAGGGCTTGCCCTCGTGCAAATCTTTCAGCGCGGCGAAGAGCGTGAAATCGTCCAGCCAGTGATTGTTCTCCTCCGACCAGGTCTTGTAGGCCTGATGCTGCGCGACGGTTCCCTGCGTAGTAAAGCGATCATAAGCCAGGGTGAGCTTCTGATCGTGCCAGGGGATAATCCGGCCATAATCGACCCGATCCAGCGGGAAATAGGGCAGGTTCGCCAGGTCCGCCGGGGTTAGCCAGCCTTCTTCGACCAGCGAGTCCAGGCTGATGAGATTGGGATTCCCGGCGAAAGCGGAGAGTGTCTGGTAAGGCGAATCGCCGTAGCTGGTGGGACCCAACGGCAGAATCTGCCAGATGCGCTGCTCGGCGTCTTCCAGCCAATCGACAAAGCGATAGGCTGTCTCGCCCAGGTCGCCAATGCCATAAGCGCCGGGCAGCGAGGTCGGATGCAGCAGGATGCCCGCCGCACGGGGGAAAAGAAGCTCAGGGTCGGTCATTGAATTGTCCGTAAAAAATCGTCAGCGAAGATTAACACCATTGTACCAGACGAAGCACCTTATTCTGGATCCATCTGTTGCTGTATCGCTTCAACCGCAGTGCGCAGACGGGACATCTTCTCCACCGCGCCCCACACGACGTCCAGATCAACTTCATCATAGCGATGGATAAGAAAATCCCGAAAGCCGGCGATTTGTTTCCACTCCACCTCAGGATAGGGTTCTAGCAGTTCAGGAGGTAGACGCTTAACCACCTCACCAACCAGCTCATAGGCTCGGATCACGGCGTATTGGGTTTTGTCGTCAGCAAGGAAGGCGTCGCGGCCATCCGCCGTAAAACGCTCAATAGCCTCAATGTTGGTCAGCAAATCTTCAACGTACTGACGAACCGGATTCATAGATGCACAGCGTCTTTGAGGGCCTGCGGCTTGACCCAGCGTTTCAGGCTCTTCTCCGTCGAAAGATCGACTTCCCGCCCCAGCAATTCGGTCAAATCCTGCCAAAGGCCCACCATATCAAAGATGGTCGCCCCAGGGAGGAAATCGACGAGAAAATCCACATCACTGTCCGCAGACGCTTCACCGCGCGCTACACTGCCAAAAATACGGACATTGTGCGCGCCGTATTTCTCGGCTAGATGCAGCACCTCGTCACGTTTGTCTCCGATCACCTCTGCGATGCCAGCACCTTGCTCTACCACATCGCTCATGGTCATTCCCCATGCTTCTACGTATTAAGTTTATGTTCATTGTAGCACGACTACATGAATTACTTCAGACCGCCAGCATGGCCTGTACCTGAGCAGCACAGCCTCGGCACGCGGGGCGCTAAGCTCCTACGCCATCACGCAGCCGCTTGAGCTTGACCACGCCCTGGGAGATCTCTTCAGGACCGAGCGTCGCCACCAGCGGGATGCCCTTGCGGTCAGCGTGCTGATACTGTTTGCCCAGGCGGCGATTTTCCAGGTGGAGTTCGGTGTGGATGCCCGCAGCGCGCAAGTCCGCCGCCAGCCGGGTCAATTCGGCGCGCGTGTCATCGTCGAAGACCGTCACCAGCACCTGCACGACCGTGCCACCCAGGTCAGCCGGGTACAGATTGAAGACATCCATCAAGTCGATGATGCGCTCGATCCCCAAGGCGATGCCCGTCATCGGCAGACTCTCCTTGCGGAACAGCCCCAGCAGGTTATCGTAGCGTCCTCCGGCACTGATACTGCCGATGCTTTCCTGCTCGACCACCGCCTCGAAAATCGGGCCTGTGTAATAGCTCAGGCCGCGCACCATCGTGAAATCAATCGCGTAATGCTCCGACGCGATACCGAGTGCTTCCAGGTGCCCGGCCAGTTCGCGCAGTTCGCGCAGCCCCTCCACCGCCGCCGGGAACTGCCCCATTTCGCCTTCCAGCAGGTCAAGCACTGCCATGCCGGATTCGTGCGCCTGAATGAGGCCCATCATGCGTGCCACGACGTCCGCTGCCAGACCGCGCTCACGGAGTTCCTGCTCCACCCCCGGCGCGCCAATTTTGTCGAACTTATCCACACTGCGATACAGATCGCCCAACTGCCCGTCAGGCACGCCGGAATACTGACCCATCGCCGTCAGCAGCTTGCGGTTGTTGATCTTGATCGTGAACTGCGGGAAGCCCAGCCGGGTTAGGACGGTCGCCGCCACACTGATGACCTCCGCATCTGCCGCCATCGAGGCCACCCCGACGATGTCCACGTCGCACTGGTAGAACTCGCGGTAGCGGCCCCGCTGCGGACGTTCCGCGCGCCAGACCGGCGCAAGCTGGTAGCGCTTGAAGGGCAGCGTGATCTCGTTCTGATACTGCCCGACGACGCGCGCCAGCGGTACCGTGAGATCATAACGCAGCGCCAGGTCCTCTTTGCCGCCAGGATGCTGCGCGTAATAGATCAGCTTCTCGGCATCCTCGCCGTATTTGCCCATTAAAATCTCGGCCAGTTCCAGCACCGGGGTTTGCAGCGGCTCGAAACCGTAAGTATGGAAGACATCGCGCACCACGCCGAAGACGTAATCGCGCTTCAGCATGTCCTGCGGCAGAAAATCGCGCATTCCTCTGGGCAGGCGGGGGGTAATCTTTACGTCAGCCATGCTGGAACTCCTGGATCAAATGGATCGGCAAATAAAAAAGCGCGAACCAACGTCCGCGCCTTGATCTCCGTGAGAATCGCTCGTTGGTTAAGCTGGATATGCGTTTAAGAAATGGTGATGCTCACGCATTAGAATGCACCTGTTCGTGCTGCAACGACCGAATTGTATAAGATGTGCGGGCGGATTGCAACCGGCTTAGCCTGCTGTGGCGGTCTCGGCATTATGCACGTCGATCTGCCGCTTGACCTCGCGCAGCTGGTCATAGTGGCCGACCTCATGACGAAAACCAAACAGGAAGCAGGCTGTCGCGTTCATCTCACCGTTGCGCTCGATGAAACGGGGCGAGAGTTCACGCGTCAGCACCAGATCTGGCTCGTCCGGCCAGGTGTCCAGATAGGCCAGGCGGATGCGGCGGCTTTCTTCCAGGCGCTGGACGGCCTTTGCCTGTGTGTCGATCTCGCGCCAGGGAGTCTCGTAACGCAGCCGCGGATCCACACTGTAAGCCACGCCGCGTGCCAGAATCGAGCTGTAGGTGGCCCATTCCTCGCTGCTGGCCGTCACATGCGCGATCAGATGGCCCATGCCCCAGGCGATGTTTTCCTCGCCCGCTGCCGCGTGGGCGTCGTTGGCGTCCGGGTCCACCGGGGTAAAGACGATGTCGGCATCGTTCATACCGTCAATCAGGCTCAGCAAGAAATCAATGCTGTCGTTCGTCGCACGGCGCAGATCATCTATCGTAAACTGATCTGCATAAGCCCGAAGCTTCATCTGACCATCGGTCAGCGGCTTGAAATCAATCGTCATACCCCTGCTCCCTACGGTAAAAAGTGATAAACAGTATTGCTTTGATGCAGTGAGCGCGCGTTTCCTTACAGAAATCTGTATAGATTCGCCAATGGCTGCCTTTGCCCTTTTTCACTGCGCGATGGTACACTCCAGGCTGCGAATTTGATGCAGGCAAGGCGTAAATCTCATGCTGACTCCGGTTGAACAGATGCTCTTTCTCCTGCTGGCAGCGCTGGCCCTGGGGGCGACCTATATGGGTTTCCGTGATATGTGGCGGGTCATCAACCGGGGCGAGGGCCAGCTTTACCTGGATGGCATTATCGGGCGGGCATGGAACGCGCTGGTCATCTACCTGAGCCAGCGCACCACACTCAAGACCCGCCGCTGGACCAGCCTGTTTCATGTTGGCGTGGCCTGGGGCTTCACCTTTTACTTTCTGGTCAACCTGGGCGATGTCCTGGAAGGCTTCTTCCCGAATTACCGTTTTCTAGAAGACAGCGGCGCGCTCTTCGAAGCCTACCGCCTGATCGGCGATGTGTTGAGCGTGGCCGTGCTGGTCGGCATCGTCTATTTCATTATCCGGCGCTGGTGGCTGCCGAACCGCAAGCAGTTGACCTTTCACGAGAACGTGCTGCTGCATCCGGCGGTGAAACGGGGCGCGATTGGCCGCGATTCGCTGATCGTGGCCGTCTTCATCCTGATTCACGTGGGGGCACGCTTCCTGGGGCAATCGGTCCACGTAGCGCAAAGCGCGCCGGATGCCTTCCAGCCTTTCGCCTCTGTCACCGCGCTGCTCTACGGCGGGATGAACGTGGAGACGCTGACGCTGCTGCGGCACGGATTCTGGTGGATGGCGCTGGGCGGTATTCTGCTGTTCTTCCCCTACTTCCCCAACAGCAAACACGCGCACCTGTTTATGGCTCCCTTCAATTTCCTGACCCGGCCCAGGCGGACCTCGCTGGGTGAACTCGACCCGATTGATTTCGAGGACGAAGTCAAAGGAGCAGTTCGGCGCGGCGCACATCGAGCATCTGCCGAAGACGCAGCTTTTCGACGCTTTCGCCTGCATTCAGTGCAACCGCTGTCAGGATGTCTGCCCGGCCTATACTACCGGCAAAACCCTGTCGCCCTCGGCTCTGGAGGTCAACCAGCGCTACACCATCAAGTCGCAGATGGTCGAGCTGGCAAAGGGTGCAGGCCTCGCCCAACCCGCTGCTGGGCAGCGTCATCGACGAGTCGGCGCTGTGGGCCTGCACCTCCTGCGGGGCCTGCGTGGACATCTGCCCGGTGGGCAACGAGCCGATGCACACGATCATCGAGATCCGCCGCGATCAGGTGTTGATGCAGGGCAGCTTCCCGGCTGAGCTTCAGGGCGCGTTCAACGGTATGGAGCGTCAGGGCAACCCCTGGCAGCAGGACCCCGGCGAGCGCTTCGTCTGGGCAAAGGGGCTGGATTTCCCGGTGCCGACCGTCGAGGAACTGCCGGACTTCGAGATCCTCTACTGGGTCGGCTGTGCCGCCAGCTATGACCCGCGTGCTCAGTTGACCGCTCGCGCGCTGGTGAAGGTGCTGCACCGGGCCGGGGTGAAGTTCGCCGTCCTGGGCGAGCGCGAAGCCTGCACCGGCGATGCTGCCCGCCGCGCCGGGAACGAATATCTTTACGCTGAAATGGCCTCGGCCAACGTCGAGACGCTGAACGATGTCGCCCCACCGCGCATTCTGGTCACCTGCCCGCACTGCCTGCATAACCTGGGCAAGGAATATCACCAGTTCGGCGGCCACTACGAGGTCGTGCATCACAGCGAATACATCCAGGAACTGATGCAGCAGGGCCGGGTGATCCTCGACGCGGATTTCAACGAGCAGTCGAACGTCACCTTCCATGACCCCTGCTATCTGGGCCGCCACAACGGCGTGGTGGACGAGCCGCGCGAGGTCCTCAGCCGCCTGGGGCCGCAGGTCACGGAGATGCCCCGGCATGGCCGCAATTCCTTCTGCTGCGGCGCGGGTGGTGCCCAGTTCTGGAAAGAGGAGGAACCGGGCGATCAGGCCGTCAACATCGCGCGTTATGAGGAAGCCAGCGCAACCGGTGCGGACACGCTGGCGGTGGGCTGCCCCTTCTGTATGCAGATGTTCGAGACGGCGAAATCCAGCATCCCGGATGGCCCGGTCGTCAAAGACATTGCCGAACTGGTCGCCGAACACCTGCCAGAAGCTCAAATGCAGGCGGATTCATAGCCTATAGCCAGTCTACCCAGTCAAAGACCCTTCATCTGGATCATTCGCTCTGGCGCAACTGCGCTAAGGTATATTTGAGTGTCAAACAAACCGAAGGAGTTTGACGATGCAATTTACCGAGGGCGCACAGGTCTTTACTCCCGATAACAAAGTTGTCGGCAAGATCACACACGTCGTCTTTAATCCGGTTACGAAAGAGGCCACGCACGTCGTGGTTCGGCGCGGCTGGCTCTTCTCCGAAGATAAGGTGATCCCGCTGAATTGGTTCACTATTGCAGAGCCGGAACGAGCGATCCTGAACGAGGATATCGAGAGATTTCGAATCGCTTCCGCGCTTTGAAGAGAAGCATTTCGTCCCCAGCGAGGTTTACGAGCCAGAAGGCGGAGGCGATTACAGGCCGGTCGTCCCGCTCTACGCCTATCCACCGATGGGCGGTCTGGGCGGTGTTGCGCCGTACAGCTTTGCGCCAATGGGCTACTTCTCGACGCCGGAGGGCCAGTATATTGAGACGACCGAAGAGAACATCCCGGATAACACAGTTGCACTGGCAAAGGGCGCGGAAGTCCTGAGTATGGATGGCGATGTGGTGGGTCACATCGACAGCGTCGTCGTGAACGATGAAACCCGGATAGCAACCCACATCATTATCTCGCAGGGGCTGCTGTTGAAGAGCCGCAAGCTGGTGCCCACATCCTGGTTTACCGTTATCGGCGAGGATCAGCTGCGTCTGGCCGTCAGCAATCACCTGCTGGAATCACTGCCGGATTACGAGGATTAGCGCGCAAAGGCATGGAAGGGATTGTCCTGCGTCAACTGCCGGATCATGGCCTCATCAAAACCGGCAGCCCGCAGCTTCGGCAGGAAAGTCTCGACCAGATAGGTAAAGGGCTTGGGCTGGCGTTCGGGTGTGCCTGGATCATACCAGCCCCGGTCCTGGCTCAGGAGGATATGCTCGCCGAAGCCGGCCTCGATCAGCCGCTGAATGTGGTCGATATACACCGCGTCATCCGGCGAGCCGCCGATCCAATCATATTCGATCCAGGCTCCGCGGCGGGCCATCTCCAGATGCAGGGAGAAATCTGGCTCGGCCTGCGTGTGAATCCAGATGAATCGCTCCGCCGTGTAGCCTGACGCTTCAATTTCGTCAAGTTGGTCGCGGACCACCCGGCCCTTTATCGTATGGCTGCCAATAATCGCGCCGGTCGCCTGTCCTGCCCGCGCCCCGGCCCGTAGAATCTTGCGCTCGCAGTCGGTCAGGCCATCGTCGCCCGCGCTCAACTTGATCCAGGCCGCCTGCACGCCCGTGTCCTCGATAGTGCCGGTCAGTTCGCCCAGCATCCACTCATAAATCGCGTCCTCGCTGGCCTCCTGCGCCCAGGGCGGCACCCAGGGTTCGCGGTAGATACCCGTAGGCACGATAACTGGGAATTGAGTGGCCTGCGAGACGGCCAGGTCCATATCGACACGCCGCCCCACCCCATGCGGTGTGCATTCCACCAGCGCGGTCACGCCCTGCGCCTTGATCTTCTCGACCTCCGGCCCCATCAAAGCGACGACGTCCGCCGCCTCAGCTTCGGGAATATCGTCTTCCAGAATGCGCAGGCTGACGTACAGATGCTCATGCGGCAGAATCATGCCGAGTTCGTCTGCATTTTGGGGGCCAAGTGTGGTAATAAGGGCTACCATTTGCCGTGTCCTTTGTATCCAGGCTTATTATACGTCAGGCCTGATCAGCACGCAGCACCGAGCGGCCTGGCAGCGCTGTGCGAGAGAAATACAAATAGACCAGCCCCACCCCGATCAGGATCATCAGCCCCCCGTAGAGACAAACCGTGTTCAGGTTCGGGTCATTCAGTGCATCCGGGGCATCATAAATCAGAGCCTGCGCGGCGATTCGGCCCACCCAACTGAGCAGCAGACTCAGGCTGGCGATCAGCGCATTCATCAATGCGAACACCCAGATAAGGCGCAAGCGTCTGGCGCGCAGATTGTGGCGCAAAGCCAGGAATTCGCAGACGAGAACCAGCAGGATGGGCAGCAAAAAACTCGTCTCATGATTCAGGAAGAAGTTGTTGATCGTCTCCGCCAGCGTGCCCGGCGGCGGCAGCGTCAGTTCCCAGGGCATCAGGTAAGCGAGACTGATCCAGAAGACAACCCCCATGAGGAAGAGATTGCTCAAGCCGAAGGCGAGCAGCGCTGCCAGCTTCGCCAGTAGATCGGCCCAGAATCGGAGGCGGGTCATCTGTCGCAGTCTTTCTGCTATCACATTGACCAGAAGATCGCCGCTACAGTGCAGCCACAGACGCAGCAGATCAGCCCAGGTGCCGCTCGCCCGGCAGCAGTCCTGAAAGACCTGGCGCATCTCGGCGCGGTAAGCGCTGCGAAATGGCTCCGGGTAGAGCATGAGCAGCGCATCATAGAGCCGTACAATCAGGGCAGACAGGCGCCATTTCATCAGGTCTCACTCATCCGCACAATATATCCATACTGGATATATCATACCTGGATGATGACACCGCGTCAAGCAAATAAGGCCATCTCCGTTATGGCGACCCGACCGCGTCCTGTATAATGGCAGGAGGGTATCTACTGGAAGGACACACAAAAGCATCATGGCAGAACAGAACGGATTTTACGTGCCGCAGCGGGCGCTGGTCGTCGCCGCCCATGCCGATGACATCGAGTTCGGACTGGCCGGGACGGTTGCCCGCTGGGTTGAGGCGGGCGCGACGGTCAGCTACTGCATCGTGACGGATAACTCCTCTGGCAGCAACGAGCCGGGCGCTGACCTGGATGCCCTGGTCAAAACGCGGCGTGAGGAACAGACCGCTGCGGCGGCAATTGTCGGCGTTACCGACCTCTATTTTCTGGGCTATAAAGACGGAACGCTCCAGCCCACGCTGGAACTGCGCCGCGACATCACCCGCCTGATCCGCAAGTTGCGCCCACAGGTCGTCGTGATCTCCGACCCGACCATGGTGATGACCCCCGATGGCGGCTATATCAACCACCCGGATCACCGGGCCGCTGCCGAAGCCGCGCTCTACGCTACCTTCCCCAGCGCGGAAACACGGCCCATCTTCCCTGAACTGCTGGACGAAGGGCTGGAGCCGCACAA
The DNA here is from genome assembly GCA_963772595.1 of uncultured Chloroflexia bacterium. Taxonomy (GTDB): domain Bacteria; phylum Chloroflexota; class Anaerolineae; order Aggregatilineales; family Phototrophicaceae; genus CAVYXZ01. The sequence goes on from CAVYXZ010000014.1 coordinate 309,979, forward strand.
GGTCAATAAGGTCTACATGAATTTTGGGGATCACCCGACGCTCTACGTCGATATTTCCACAACCTGGGAGAAAAAGGCGGCGGCCCTGCTCTGCCACAAGTCCCAGGTCAATGAAGAGGCGGTCAAGATGGTCGGGCAGTGGAACCATCAGACCGGCCAGACAATCGGCACGGCCTATGCCGAAGCCTTCCGTGTGCTGAACCTGAATGACATCGAGGACCCAGCGCAGGCCGCATCCGAATAATCAGGCCGTAACGATTCGGCAGCAGGCGCGGTGTAGAAGATAGAGACAAGGAAGCCTATGCGACGTATTTTGCTGATGATGCTCCTGATCCTGGCGGCCTGCCAGCAGGCACCGGCCCAGGAACTGCCGACAGTCGCCGTACTCGCCTCGCCGACATCGGTACCGCCGACCGAGCCGCCCAGCGAGACTCCCATCCCGACCGCCGTGCCACCCTCGGCCACGCCGACCACCAGCCCGACATCGACGCAAACGGCCAGCCCGACGACTTCGCCGACTGAGACCGCCACGCCGCTGCCACCCACACAGACCCCCTCGCCGACACAGGACAGCGCGACCGCTTTTGTGATTTCGACCCGCGCCGCCGCCATCGAACTGACACCACGCATCGCCACACTCACGCCGGTGCCGCCGGGAGCCAATGCGCCCATCCAGAACGAGCCTCAGGTGATGGCCGACATCATCATCACCGAGCGCCAGTTCCAGACGGCGGTCGATGACGCGGTGCAGGCCAATCCCGCTATCCAGAGCGCTGCAATCGACTTCACACCCAGCGGCATGAACGTCGAACTCACGGCGCTGGCGGGCCAGGCTTACGTCACCGGCGAGGTCCAGATTTCTCATTCAGGTAAACGGTACATTCGCCACGATCTCCATCGGCGACATCAGTGTCAACGCTGCCGAACCGCCGGAGACCTTTGTTCAACTGGTCAACGTCGATTTCTTCAACATGATCGTCGGCATACTGGATGATTTACTCACCGAACGAGTCGGCCCGAATAACGACCTTCAGAATCTGATCCTGACCGACAACGCGATGGAGGTTTATCTGCTGGTACCCGAATCCTAGCGTCAGACACCACCCCATGATAAGCCAGAGCGTGCCACCGGGTACGCTCTTTTTTGTTGAAAATGCAGTATTTCGGGCCGCTTTGCGTTTTACTCTACAGAGATCGACAAAGCACCACATGATGACCGACGAACGCGAGCTTTTACAGCAAATCAGGCAGGAACCGGAGCGCTTCCACGAGCTGTACGACGCCTACTTCCCGCGCATCTATGCCTACGTGGCCTATCGCGTGCAGCGGGCGGAGGATGCTGAGGACGTCGTCGCCGAGGTTTTTATGCGGGTCGTGCGGCATCTGAACCGCTTCGAATATCGTGGCGAAGGATCCTTCGCGGCCTGGATTTTCCGCATCGCCTACAACGAGGTTCAGCAGTTCCACCGCAGTCGCGGGAGCGAGGCGCTGCTGCTGGACGATTTGCCGGAGATTCAGGCGCATCATCTCACGCCGGATCAGGCCCTGCTGCGCAAGGAGACCTTCGCCCAGCTCAGCCGCATGATCGCCAGCCTGACACCGCGCCGCCGGGACATCGTTACGCTGCGCTTCTTCGGCGGCCTGCGCAATCAGGAAATCGCCACGGTGCTCAACCTGGACGAACGCAGCGTCGCCTCACATCTGTCGCGCGCGCTGAACGACCTGCGCGAGAAATACGAGGCCCAGCCTTATGAATGACAACCATGCCTACGACAGGGCACTCATTGAGCAGGTGGACGCACTGCTAGAAACAGGTCGCCCCAGCAGCGATGACATGGTGAACCGCCTGGCCGCCACTATCCCGCAGGCCCGGCCCGGCTTTCAACAGACACTCGAAGCCGAACTGCTGGCTCAGCTTCGGGACCCGACTGCACAAAGGAGCACACAGCCTATGCAAGCTCGCTATCTGCAACGCCGCCTGGAAACCCGGCAAAGCTCGCCCTACCCGCTGCGCTTTTCGCTCACGTTAGCCGCCGCCTTCGGCGCACTGGCCCTTGCCACGCTCATCTTCGTCACCATGCGCCAGACGACCCCGCCCGACAACGGCCCGGATACATTTGCTGCCGCGCAAATTCAGGCGACGGCAACCGCTGCTGTGGCTACCGAGGACAGCCTGCGCGCCACCGCCGGGGCCGCTGAGAGCCAGTTGGCGAACGCGGAAGCTACTGCCCAGGTCCTCACAGAGCTTGTGCAGCAGCAAACCGGGTACGTGGTGTGCCAGTTCTTCGTCACGACCGCAGACACAGCGGTTTATCAGGACCCATCATTGGAATCCCCCCTCATCGAGACTCTGCCTGCCGGAACGACAATGGACGTAGGCGGTGTGCTGCAAATGGCAGACGGCGTGGGCCTCTGGCTGCGCGTTACGGTCGGTGAGGGCGAAGCGGCCTATACCGCCTGGACCCTGCCAGACACCCTGACACCTGCCAGCAACTGCGGCTCATTCAGCCTCAGCGTCCTCCAGCCTACCGTGCCGCCGCCGACCGTCATCCTTGGACCGGCGGTGATTGCATCGCCAACCCCGGTGCCTTCAACGACCTTCACGGCAACGCCCGTTGCAACGGCCAGCCTGACCTTCACCCCGACGCCAATGGGAGGCGGCCCTACCCAGGATGGATTCGCGCTGACTGCGACGGCCATTATCGCTGGAGCGACCGCCACCGCGCAGGCTGCTGACATGCTCGCCAATGCGACACCTGTACCGCTGACTTCACCGACTGTCGTGCCGACCGCATTTACCACGAACTCGGCGGCGACTTCGCCGGTCCGCACGCGCACCGATGGCCGCTATGAACTCGTGCTGCCGGTCACGACCCCGGTTGATCCCAGCATTCACATTGGCGATACAGTCGATATTCTGGGGCTGTTCAACTACGGCGCAAACGGGCAGGTCTGGGCGCGGGTGGCACAGCACCTGACCCTGAGCGACTTGACTCCGCCGTCTGCACCGCCCGGCAGCAGCACAGACCTGCTCTACGCCACCGTGATTGCAGACGACGCCGCTGCGCTCAACCTCATCAGGGACCTCGCCAGCACAGGCATCCCGCTCAGCCTGGCTCCCAGCCAGTAATCGCCACCTGTTTACGCACGCTGAAACGGTGCGAGTAGGACACAATCTGCTCGCACCGTCTTCTTTTACAGGCAGCTTCCGTTATAATGGGACGCATATTCGGGTACGGACCGTGCCAGATGCTGGTGCAGTCTGTACTCTCTGGCTGTTCACTATCAAGGAGAACCATATGGCACAGGAATATGACGTGGTGGTCGTGGGCGCGGGGCCGGGGGGCTATACCGCCGCGATTCGAGCCGCGCAGTTGGGTCTCAAGGCCGCCATTGTGGAGAAGAAATACTGGGGCGGCGTCTGCCTGAACGTGGGCTGCATCCCGTCGAAGGCGCTGCTGTACAACGCCGAAGTGGCGCACATCCTTAACCATGAACTGGACACATTGGGCATCAAGATCGACGGCAGCGTCAGCTTCGATTACGGCGTGGCCTTCAAACGCAGCCGCCAGGTCTCCAACCGCCTGACCAAAGGTGTCCAGTTCCTGATGAAGAGCAACAAGATCGACTCCTACGATGGCTGGGCGACGTTCACCGATGCCCACACACTCAGCGTCGCGCTGAACGATGACAAGACCGAGACGATCAGCTTCAAGAACGCGATCCTGGCCGTCGGCGCAACCACCCGTCTGATCCCCGGCACCTCGCTCAGCGAGCGCGTCGTCACCTACGAAGAACAGATCATGAGCGACAGTCTGCCCGGCAGCATTATCATCGCGGGCGCAGGGGCCATCGGCGTCGAGTTCGCCTACGTGATGAACAATTACGGCGTGGACGTGACCATTGTCGAGTTTCTGGACCGCATCGTGCCGCTGGAAGACGAGGAAGTCTCCGCCGAGCTGCACAAGAGCTACGAAAAAGCGGGCATCAAGCTGATGATCAGCACCCGTGTCGATTCGATTGAGGACACCGGCAGCAACGTCAAAGTCACCGTCACCGGGCCAGATGGCAAGCAGCAGGTGCTGGAAGCGGATAAAGTCTTGCAGGCGATTGGCTTCAAGCCGCGTACCGAAGGCTACGGCCTGGAGAATACCGGCGTGGCCCTGACCGAGCGCGGCGCAGTGGACATCAACGGCAAGATGCAAACCAGCGTGCCGCATATCTACGCCATCGGCGATGTCACCATGAAGAAGGCGCTGGCGCATGTGGCCGAGAATATGGGCATCATCGCTGCCGAGAACATCGCCGGGGTCGAGACGATTGAACTGGATTATCGCTTCATGCCGCAGGCGACCTACTGCCAGCCGCAGATCGCCAGCTTCGGCTACACCGAGATTCAGGCCCGCGAAGCCGGCTTCGACATCAACGTCGCCAAGTTCCCCTACCGCGTGAACGGCAAGGCCCTGGGCATGAACGCGCCGGAAGGCTTCGTCAAGCTCATCAGCGACAAGAAATATGGCGAAATCCTGGGCGCGCACATGATCGGGCACGGCGTCACCGAACTGCTGCCCGAACTCACCCTGGCGCGCTTTGCCGAACTGACGCCCAACGAGATCGCACGCAACGTTCACCCGCATCCCTCGCTCAGCGAGGCGGTCAAAGAGGCGGCGCACGGTCTCGAAGGCCACATGATTAACATGTAGTGTAGTTTATCTTCGAGCTATTAAAGGGCGCAGCCAATACTGTGCCCTTTTTGTATTTCCAAAACCATTCTAGAATTAAGAACTGGTCTTAACAGCAGTGAGAGCAAATAAAGCATGTTGATCCAATCGAATGAGTTTGAGTGGTTCGAGAACGACAATGAGGAACTCACACAAGGATCCTACGACCAATTAAGCAAGGCTGTAGAGGCTGGGATCGTTTTCGAAAATCGAGTAAGGATCATTGGTAGAGATGATTGGACCAACTTTGAACAAATCAAGAAAATCGATGTAGGCTTTTCCCCATCTATTAAGGATATTGCTAGAAGTCGGCAAAATAAGTTAACCACGATTTTTTCTGGGGCAAATAATAGCGGCAAATCTCTTACTTTGAAGTATTTATATAGACTCTATGGAAATAAAGCGCTCCTTGTTGGTGTCAATCGATTTTACAATCTTGATCGAATTAGTTCTGGCAATGAAACCAACACCTCAAGTTTCTATCCGCGACATCTTCAGCAACTGTATACTCGCGATATTAATACCGAAAACAATTATCTAAATTTTGAGCACATACTCTATTCTCTTAGTGACAACGATTTCAGCATATTATGGGATATCTGTGGAGACTTGCTAGACACCTCTTTTGTTCTTGAGCCTGTTCGTCCAGGCTATCGCTTCAGTGGTTGGCAGATCAAAATGGGAAATGAGAAACTCAGTGTCGGTAGCACCGGAACACGATTATTATTATCACTTGTTGGGGTTATGTTGATGAAAGACATTGAAATATTGCTGATTGATGAGCCCGAACTAGGATTAAGCCCTCGAATCGAAGCTGCCCTTGCGAAATATATTCACGACACCGACCTACGGAAAGGGTATTTCCCTCATCTGAAGCAAATCTATATCGCCACCCATTCACATATTTTTCTAAATCGGTCAGTTCACGATGACAATTTTACTGTGTCCAAGGAGGGTGGATTAATTTCAATCGAACAAGTAAAATCGGTAGCGGATTTACACCATCTTCAGTTCAGCATGTTGGGCAACGAATTGCAGACCCTGTTTTTACCTTCAGCGATAATTATCGTCGAAGGACCCACAGACCGAGATTATTTGTCGAAAGTATTGCAATTATACATTCCAGAAAAGCGTATTACTGTTGCTCGATCCGATGGAGATTCGGTAGCCAAGCAGATAAATATGCTAAATGAGATGCTTGGTGATTTACAAGTAAGCCCGTATAAAAATAGAGTTTTTGTTGTACTTGACAAGAATTACAGCGTAAAGTTGCAAAGATTGATAAACAACGGTGTAGCCAACGATAACATACAGTCATGGACAAGAAATGGTATTGAATACTATTATCCTCATAATCTACTTGGCGACGTATTTGGATGTAGCCCAGATGAAGTTGTTGAAAGAATGGAAGTGGCGGATAATTTCGTAACAGTTAACACAATCCACAAGTCAAAGAAGGAGTTATGTTCAATAATTGTTACCAAAATGACCCTGGATTCACTTAGATATATACCTCAAGAGCTAACTGATTTCTTGAATAAAGTTCGAGATATGATCTAAGCCAATACGATCTCAGTTACAGCGCAATATCGCTCTAGCGCTGAATCTTCTAGTCTTAGCACTAACCACCCTCTCGCCGCACCAGCTTCCGCCGCCGAGGCGCTGCTGTCCCTGCTGCGTTCAGACACCTGAACCACAAGCCAGGCAGCCAATCCAATACCCCAGGCCAACACGTATAGATGTTTCAAGGGCTGCGTGGGCGTAAGTTTCAAACTCTTTATCGCTAAGTGCTCAACCGGAAAAACAGCGCAGCCCTATCCGTCTACTGACGCTGCCGCTGTGCCTCAAAGAGAATGACCGCTGCGGCCATCGCCGCATTGAGCAATTCACTGCCCGCCGCCATCGGAATACTGATCCGCTGCCCGGCCAGGTCCTGCGCCTCCGCCCCGGCCCCGTGCGCCTCGCTGCCGATTATCAAGGCCCAGGGCGCCCGCCAATCCACCCGGTCGTAAGACTTCTCGCCCCCGCTGTCCGCCAGATAGACCGCCAGATCGGCACAGTAGGCTCGTATCTCAGCCCAGGGCAAGCTGCCCAGCGACAGGCGAAAATGCGCCCCCATCGCCGCCCGCAGCACCTTCGGATTGTAGGCATCCACACAATCAGAACTCAGCAGCACAGCCTCGACACCTGCCGCTGCCGCCGCGCGCAAAATGGTGCCCAGATTGCCCGGATCGCGGATCGCATCCAGGATTAGCACCCGCGTAGGCGCTTCTGGCAGATCACGCTCCGGCATAGGAAAGACGGCGATCAGGCCCTGGGGCTGCTGCGTATCGCTCATGTGGCGCATGACTTGCTCGGAGACCTGTTCCGCTTCTGGCAGCGGCTCCGGCAGCAGATGCGGCTCAGTATAGAAGACGAAATCGGGCAGCTGCCCCTGAGCCAGGGCGTCACCGACCAGACGCTGGCCTTCGAGGACGATCCGGCCTTCTTTGCGCCGTGCTCTGGCTTGCGCTTGCAGCAGGCGGACCTGTTTGACGCGAGGATTTTGCGTGCTGGTAATCATAAATCAAAAACGGGGCTGCTGCGCCCCGTTTCGTGTGATCTGGCTTACTGATTCATCTGGCTGAGGGCGGCCAGCTTTTTGAAGGTCGCCGCATCGCGCACGGCGATGTCAGCCAGGACTTTGCGGTCGAGAGCGACCCCGGCCTGCTTCAACCCGTAAACGAAGCGGCTGTAGCTGAGGCCGTTGAGCCGTGCTGCCGCGTTGATGCGGGTGATCCACAGCCGCCGCATATCGCGCTTGCGCGTGCGCCGGTCGCGGTAGGCATACCACAGGCTCTTGAGCATGGCCTCGTTGGAGCGTTTGAAGAGACGCCCCCGGCTGCCCCACTGGCCTTTGACCATCTTCAGGACTTTTTTGTGATGGCGTCTGCGAACGACACCGGTTTTACTTCTTGGCACGGTTCTTCTCCTGACAACAAACACCCAGAGCAGGCTGGCTCTGGGGGCAAATGACTGCGGGAAAGGGCGCGCTAACGCGGCGGATTAGCCTTGTAGCGGCGCAGATAAGGCGCAAGCGTAGTCACGCGCTTGGTTTCGGATTTCGCCACCACGAGCATTTTATCGAGCTTGGCTTTGCTGCGCTTCGATGAACGGCGGCGCAGGTGGCTCTTGCCGCCTTTGGTCCGCATGACCTTGCCCGTACCGGTCACTTTGAAGCGCTTGGCCGTCGATTTATGCGTCTTCAGTTTGTACTTTTTCGTTTTGGTCTTAGCCACAAGCAGACTCCACTAAGCTTTACGTTTATCAGTCCCCGGCGCGAGGATCATAATCATGTCGCGCCCTTCCATGTTGGGTGTTTGCTCCACTGTCGCCACGTCTTGCAGCTCATCGGCGATGTTCTGCAAGCCGTTCTCTGGCGATTTCGGGATAATCGCGTTCGCGCCCGCGAAATTTGACCCGCACCCGCACCTTCATGCCTTTTTCGATCCAGCGCCGCGCATCGCGTACCTGGAACGACAGGTGATGTTCGTTAGTCTTCGGGCGCAGTTGAATTTCCTTGACCTTAATCGTCTTCTGCGTCTTGCGGGCTTTACGCTCACGGCGCTGCCGTTCATATTGGAACTTACCATAATCCATAATCCGGCACACGGGCGGATCAGCATTTGGCGAGACCTCAACCAGGTCCATACCGCGTTCTTCCGCCAGACGCAGCGCCTCGCTTGTCGGCAGGACACCGATGTTCTCATTGGCATCCGTGATAAGCCGGATCTCACGCACCCGTATTTGTTCGTTCACACGAAAATCTGAGGAGCTTATAACCCAATACCCTCTCTCTGAATAACACAATCTCCCTTCGGGACGTTATGATTTCGCCTTACTGTCGCATGGCGTCTTCCGGTCCGTCAATTGTTTGCTACGCTACTGGATGTGATGGGAGTATTACACCAGCATATTTTATGCGTCATTATACGCATTGCCCTAGGATTATAGCATACAATCAGAACGCCGCGCAAGGATGGGCATAGCCGAATTGCCCCCTTATGACCCTATCCCGGATACCAGACCATGCGCGGGTCATCCGGCGCGCGTTCATAATCGAAGGCGGCGTCAATCAGACGCTTGAGATCATAGGCCGGACGCCAGCCGAGCAGGAATTTGGCCTTCGTATTATCCAGCCAGGTCGAGTGATAATTCGACGCGATTTCAACAGGCTGATAGCCGCGTGTGGCCGCCAGATAGTCGGCAACCTGCCGGTAATCAACCGGCTCGTCCATCGCAATATTGAACAACTGCTGATGCGCCGCCGGATGGTCAATCGCTTTGATGATCGCGTCCACCAGATCGTCAAGATGCACGAAATTGCGCTTCAGGCTCGCGCCGCTGGCATCCAGCAGCACCGGCACCCGCTTCTCGGCGATATAGCGGTCCGCCAGATCCGGGCCAAGCAGATCACGCCAGACCGGCCCGCCGAAGACGTCGCTGCCGAAGGACAGCGTATACTTGAAATCATCTTTTTCCATGATCCAGGGCGCGCGCAGACAGCAGCCCGCGAAATCGTACTGGATGTAGTACTGTTCCAGCATCACTTCTTCCAGCACCTTCGACAGGGCGTAGCAGCCCGGATAGGCCCGGTGGCGGTGCATCTCGGTCACAGGCTCCGGGAACTCATAGAAGAAGTGCCCCATCCCGGCATCGCCGCCCACCATCAGGAACTGCTTGAACGTGGGGCTGGCGCGGCAGGCTTCGAGCAGCCAGAACATGCCCTTGATGGCGACATCCATGATGCTGTCCGGCGTCTCCTTGCTGGTCGCCAGATGCAGCACATGTGTGACCCCCTGCATGGCCTGCTGGACGACGGTCTGCTCGGCAATTGAACCGCGTACGATGTCCAGGCGCTCGTGGGGATCCAGCACGCGATTGTGGCACAGCGCCACCACGCGATCATGAGCGAAAGCTGGCTCGCGCAGAATCCGCGCGATGAAGGCTCGCCCGACCTTGCCTGTCGCACCTGTCACCAGAATATGCCGCTGTTCAACCATGCCTGGAGCCTCCTGTACTCATCAGCCTTGATTGTACCGGATTCATCGGCAGAGGACCCTGAAATCAGCTATAATCTATCTTCAATGAGCCTGCAAAAACGCCCCTGGCGGCTGATCCTACTCACTGCTGCGACAGCGGTCCTCCTGGCTGCTGTGCTGCTGCATGACCTGAGTCTGCCGCCCTACCTGGCTGAACAGCTCAGCCTGCCGCTGCCGCTCGACGCGGCGGTCAATGGGCTGTGGGCATTGATTTTCGCGGGACTGGCGGTTAATCTGGTGCGGGGGGCAGGTTTTCGCCGGACCCGATGGGTTTATGCAGGCTTTGTCCTGTACAGTGGTTTGCGCCTGGTCCTGTTTGCCCAGGCCGATTACGATCAGGCCCGTCGCCCCGTCATTCTCATCGCCACACTGTTGACCCTGGCACTGCTGGTGGTCTGGCGGAGACAGCACTAATCGGATGGAGTAGTGTATGAATCATCTGGATAAAATCGAACTCTTGCGTCAGAAGCGCGCCCTGAGCCAGGCTGGCGGCGGACCGGACCGGGTCGAACGCCATCGAGAAACCGGGCGGCAGACTGCCTACGAACGCCTGGACATCCTGCTGGACCCAGGCAGCTTCCGCGAACTGGACGCCTTTGTCGAGCATCGGAACAATAATTTCGGTATGGAGAACAACGTCTACCCTGGCGACAGCGTCGTCACCGGCTGGGGGGCGATTGGCGGGCGGCTGGTCTACGTGTATTCGCAGGATTTTACTGTGATCGGCGGCTCGCTCAGCGAGGTTCATGCCCAGAAGATCATCAAGATCATGGAGATGGCGATGAAGGTGGGCGCACCGGTCATCGGCCTCAACGACAGCGGCGGCGCACGCATTCAAGAGGGCGTGGACAGCCTGGGCGGCTATGCCGATATATTCCTGCGTAACACGATGGCAAGCGGGGTGATCCCGCAGATCAGCGTCATCATGGGACCCTGCGCCGGGGGTGCGGTCTACAGCCCGGCCCTGACCGATTTCATCGTGATGGTCAAGGACACCAGCTACATGTTTATCACCGGGCCGGATGTGGTCAAGCAGGTACTCAACGAGGACGTCACCAGCGAAGAACTGGGCGGCGCATCGGTCCATGCCAGCAAGAGCGGCGTGTGTCACATGGTCGCCGACGACGAGACCCAGGCGCTGCTGATGGTCCGCGAACTGCTGGGCTATCTGCCGCAGAACAACATGGAAGACGCGCCTTACATCACACCGACGGACGATCCGCTGCGCACGGATGCCGCGTTGGACAGTATCGTGCCGCAGGATGCGAATAAACCGTACGACATCAAGGATGTGATCGAGAAGATCGTCGATGACGGCATCTTCTTCGAGATTCACGAGGACTTCGCGCCTAATATCGTCTGCGGCTATGCCCGGTTGGGTGGTCACAGCGTGGGCATCGTCGCCAACCAGCCGATGGTCCTGGCCGGGGTGCTGGACATCAAGGCCAGCAACAAGGCGGCCCGTTTTGTCCGTACCTGCGATTCCTTCAATATCCCGATGGTTACGCTGGTCGATGTGCCCGGCTATCTGCCCGGCACCGATCAGGAACATAACGGCATCATCATGTCCGGCGCGAAGCTGCTGTATGCCTACTGCGAGGCGACCGTGCCCAAGCTGACGGTCACGACCCGCAAGTCCTACGGCGGGGCCTACTGCGTGATGAGCAGCAAGCACATTCGCGGCGACCTCAACCTGGCCTGGCCGACGGCGGAAATCGCCGTGATGGGGCCGGAAGGCGCGGTCGAGATCATCTATCGCCGTGAACTGCAAGGGGCGGAGGACCCGGCAAATCTGAAGAACAAGTTGGCGAGCGAGTACCGTGAGAAGTTTGCCAACCCTTACGTGGCTGCTGCGCGCGGCTTCGTCGATGACGTCATCGAACCGCACGAGACCCGCCCGCGCCTGATTAACGCGCTTCAGGTCTTCCAGAATAAGCGCGACCATAACCCACCTAAGAAACACGGGAACATCCCACTATGATCGAACCACAGAGTATCAACAAAGTGCTCATCGCCAACCGGGGCGAGATCGCCGTCCGCGTAATCCGCGCCTGCCGTGACCTGGGCATTCCAACGGTGGCGGTCTATTCAGATGCCGACCGGACGGCCCTGCATGTGCGTTACGCCGACGAAGCGGTCAATATCGGCCCGCCAGCCCCCAGCGAGAGCTATCTGGCGATGGATCGTATTATCGAAGCGGCTCACCTGACTGGTGCGGACGCCATCCATCCCGGTTACGGCTTCCTGGCCGAAAACGCGGACTTCGCTCAGCAGGTTCAGGACGAAGGACTGGTGTGGATCGGCCCGCCGCCGAGTGCGATTGCCACGATGGGCGATAAACAGGCAGCGCGCTCGACCGTGACCAAGTACGGGGTGCCGCTGGTGCCTGGCACGCATGGAGGGCCTGCGCGACGCTGATCTGGTCAATGCGGCGGAGAAGATCGGTTTTCCGGTCCTCATCAAAGCGGTAGCGGGCGGCGGCGGCAAAGGGATGCGCAAAGTCTATGACCGTGCCCATTTCGCCGAGGCCCTGGCGACCGCTCGCCGCGAAGCGCAGAGTTCCTTCGGCAACGGCGACGTCTACGTCGAAAAGCTGCTGGTCGGCGCGCGGCATATCGAGTTCCAGATCCTGGCGGACATGCACGGCCACACGATCCACCTGGGCGAACGCGAATGTTCGATCCAGCGGCGTCACCAGAAGCTGGTCGAAGAAGCGCCGAGCGTCTTCGTGGATGCGGAGCTGCGCGAAAAAATGGGCAAGATGGCGATTGCGGCGGCGCAGTCGGTCGGCTATGTCAACGCCGGGACCATCGAATGCCTGGTGGACAACGAGAAGCATTACTATTTCCTGGAGATGAATACCCGACTCCAGGTTGAGCATCCAGTGACGGAACTGGTCACCGGCATCGACCTGGCGAAGGAGCAGATTCGCATCGCGCGCGGGCGGCCCATGAGCCGTACCGAGAGCTTCATGCAGCCGCACGGCCATGCTATCGAGTGCCGCATCAACGCCGAAGACCCTTACATGGGCTTCATTCCCTCGACAGGCCGGATTACCACCCTGCTCACGCCCACCGGCCCCGGCGTCCGCGTCGATACAGGCGTCTATGCTGGCTACGAGATCACGCCTTACTATGACAGCCTGATCGCCAAGCTGATCTGCTGGGGTGAGGATCGGGCCGAAGCCATGCTGCGGATGCGCCGCGCGCTGGAAGAATATACGATTATGGGCCTGAAGCATAACATCCCCTTCCACATTAACTTGCTCAACAGCTTCAGCTTCATCGCCGGGAAAATCGACACCAACTTTGTCGAGGAACGCTTCAACATGAAGACCTACGAGGAAGACCCGACTCAAGGCGAAGTCGAGATGGCGGCCATTGCGGCGACCCTCTTTTCTCATCGTAAGCGCCAGTTGGCTGCGCAGTTCGTCGCACCGCCCAAGCGCGATACCAGCAACTGGAAATGGGTAGGCCGCTGGGAGCGGATGCAGCGATGAAATACGTGACGGTAGTGAACGGCCAGCAGTTCGAGATCGAGATCGACAAGGACGGCGAACTGACGGTCAACGGCGAAAAGCGGCAGGTCGATTTCCTGGCCCTGGGACCCTCGCTCTACTCGCTAATCAGCGACGGATTGTCCCTCCAGGTGGTGGTCGAAGACGTCAACGACCGGGTAGACGTGCTCATGAAAGGCCATCTGTACGAGACCCAGGTGCTGGACGAGCGCGCACTGCTGATGGCGCAGCGCCGGGGTGGCCTGATGAGCAGTTCGGGCGAACTGCACGCGCCCATGCCCGGCTTGATCGTTGCTGTCTCAGTCGAGGTCGGCCAGGACGTGGCCCAGGGCGACACGGTCGTCATCCTCGAATCGATGAAGATGCAGAACGAACTCAAGTCGCCTATCGAGGGCACAGTCGAGAGCATTCGCTGTGAAGCCGGGCAAACGGTCGATAAAAACGATCTTCTGGTCGTGATCAGCGCACAGGAGTCCTGATTGCGCTGGCGGGCCATGCTGAAGCGCATCGCTGTCGTCCTGGTAGCGGTCATCAGCGCTTTGCTGCTGGTTGAGTTTGGTATGCGGGCCTATTTCAACTTCTTCGGCACGCAGATCGACCGCATTATGTATGTCTATTCGCCGCAGCAGATACTGGAAGCACAGCCCGCCTTCATTGGCCTGCCTTTTATCGGGCACGGCGGCAGCGCACAGGTCCCCGGCCACAACAGCCTGGGCTACCGCAATCACGAGATTGACATCGAGAAACCGCCGGGCGTATTTCGCATCGCCGTCACTGGCGGTTCGACCACCTACGGCGCGGGGATCGAGGCCGATGAAACCTGGCCCGCGCAGCTAGAACAAATCTTGCACGAGGACTATGGCTACGATCAGGTAGAGGTCGTCAACACGGCATCCACTGCCTATACAACCTGGAACAGCCTGACGAATTTCGAATTTCGCGTGGTCGATTTGCAGCCGGACCTGCTGATGATCTACCATGCCACCAATGACGCCAAAGCCCGCCTGATCCCGCCGCAGTGCTACACGGGCAAATCGCCGCTGCGAGGGCTTTACAAAGGCACCTGGCGCATCAATGGGCCAGATCTGCCGCCCAGCACAATCCTGCGTTTTATCGGCATCGGGCGCGGCTGGTATCCTAATCCCAACGAGTTGAACTCCTGGATCCTGCCTATCGAAGCAACGGTCCCTGGCTGCGCGCGCGATCCACAGATAAGCGATGCCGATCTGCTGGCCGCCAATCCCCCCGTGTATTTCGACCGAAATCTGCGCAATCTGGTGCGGCTGGCGCGGGACAACAACACCGAGGTCATGCTCTCGACCTGGGCCTACTACGCACCGCTGGTCAACTCTGAGTTGTGGACGCATACTTTCGATGAGATGAACACCGTCACGACGCAGGTCGCGGCGGATATGGGCACGCCTTATTATGACCTCATGGCGAACCTGCCCGACAACTCCGATTTCTGGCTCTCAGACGGTGAACACCAGTCGGCTGCCGGGGCCAAAGCGCAAGCGCAGCTTTATGCCGCCTATCTGGTCGAAAACGACGTGATTCCACCGCCTGACCTACAGCCTTAGTCCGCACTTGACGCTCTCTGGCGCTGCGCCTACCATGTCCCATCGTTTGAGCGATGAGGAACTCTCCGCGTAATGGATGCCTGGCTGCAATCCACGCTGCGCGTGCTGCCGCTGCTGCTGCTGGTCTACCTGGGGCTGGGGCTGCCCTGGGCGCTGGCGCTGCTGCCGCGCCGCGATTGGGCGGATCGCCCCATGCTGCTGTGTCTGGCGCTGGCCTTTGGCCCGATGCTGCTGACTGCCTGGATGTTCATCCTGGGCAGCGCGGGGACCCTGCTGCGGCTGGATCTGATTCTGGCCGGAGCCGTCGTTATCGCGGGCACAGGGATTATTTTCGCCTGGCGCAAACGCCAGACTGCCGCCGCCATGCTGGAAAAGCCGCCGCTGGCCCTGGATGAGCGCCTGCTGCTGATCCTGATGGGCGCAGCCCTGTTGGTCCGGGCCGCAGCGACCGCCTTCTGGCCCTTCATGGCCTACGACGCGCTGTGGGTCTATGGCTATGAGGGGCGGCTCTATACCCTGCTGCACCAGATCCCGACGCGCATTGCCTACTATCCGCAGTTTATGCCCCTGCAATACACATTCGCCCAACTGCTGGCGGGCGGCGTGGACGATCACGCAGCGCGGACGGTCATCATCTTCATGCACCTGGGCAGCATCCTGGCCGTTTACCTGCTGGGATCGCGCCTGTTCACACGGCGCACAGGCATCATCGCAGCGGCACTGTGGGCGCTGTACCCACATGTAGGCGAATGGGCGCGCTTCGGTGACCTGGAGATCCCGCTCACCTTCCTGTTTACAGCGGCGGCGGCCTTCTTCCTGCTGGCCTGGACGCGCACAGAATCTCGCCGTCGCTATGCGCTCATCGCCGGGCTTCTGCTGGGCACGGCGATGTGGACCAAGCCGACCGCCGGAGCCTTCATCTGGGGCGTGCTGCTGCTGCTGTTGGTCGAACTCTGGTGCGTGCGCTTCGACTGGCAGGCCTGGAGACCGCGTTTTGAGGTGGCTGTCATTACGGGCCTCGCCAGCATCCCGCTGGGCGCGGCGTGGTACCTGCGCAATATAGCGCTGGGCTACGCGCCAATTGACTTTCCCCCCGCCTTCTGGCTAACCCAGGCCCTGCGCAGCGGGCGTGAGTTCGGCTGGCCGCTGCTGGCCCTGCTCCTGCTGCTGGCTTACCTGTACTTCGGGCCATTCCCACAGCGTCCGAAACTGCGAAACAGTCTGATCGGCCTGGCACTGGTGCTGGCGGGCCTACTGCCGACCATCCTGGAGCCGCGCCGCATGGGCCTGATCGAATGGGCGCTGCTGATCGCCGGAGCCGTGCTGCTCTACCGCACGCTGGCTGGAATCCTCCGCCAGGATGAGCGGCTGCGCGCACTGACCGGACGCCTCGGCTGGGCGCTGCTGATGGCCCTGCCTTACGCCCTGACCTGGTTCTATTCCTACAGCTACCATTACCGACTGTCCTTCGCCATCGTGCCGCTGATGCTGCTGCCCTCGGCTGTGATCCTGAGCGAGTGGCTGCCAACCGTTCGGGTATCGCAGCCCCTGCGGCGCGCGGCTTATCTGCTCATCCTGACTGGGATCGCGCTGCCCGGCGTCGTCAGCGCACTCTACGATGTCAACGCAGGCTGGGACTGGCTGTGGTCTGGGGAATTGGCAGACGACACGGCCAAATACGCCATCGGCAATGACGCGCTGATGTGGGTGGTAGATGGCTTGCAGAAGTACGTTGACGAACATCCCGGCGAGCCGTTGGTAGTTTCTGCGCCCAGTGTGCTGCGCCTGCCCTTCTTCTTCCCTCTCGAAGACATTCGCATCGACAACGCGCCGACTCGCTGGTCAGAGCTTGAAGGCGTAACCTATTTTATCGACAGTTCGCCGGAAGGGCCGGGGGCCTATGAGGGCATTCCGCTGCGCGAGAATCAGGTGCTGTCCGGCCTCTCGCTGGCGGATTCAACCGTGCCGAACATCCTGCGCAAGGCCTGGTGGCGTGACGACGGCACCTTCAGCTATACCGTCTACGAGCTGCACCTGGACCGGCGCTTCGAGAACCCGGACAACATCCACGACCCGGACGAAGCAGTCGTCTTCGGCAATGTGGCCCGCTACCGGGGGCACGGAATCGGCGCGGATACCTTCTGGCCGGGCCGCCCGGTCTACTTGCAGATTTACTGGGAGGCACTGAACAAAACCGATCAGGATTACACGATTTTCATCCACTTGCGCGACGAAAATGGGAAGGTCGTCGCCACCTGGGACGGTCCGGTCTCTAACAGTGGCGATGGTAACTACTACTCGACGCTGGTCTGGGACCCCGGCGAATTCATCCGCGACGAGCGGCTGTTGAAGTTCAACGAGGAGACGCTGCCCCCAGTGGGCGACAGCTACCGCATGTGGATTGGCATGTACAACCTGGACACCGGCGAACGTCTGCCGGTGACGATTGGCGGCGAGCCTGCGGGCGATGGCTACATGCTCAATGAGCACCTGAAGGTGATCGCGCAGGAGCCAGGATGAGTCAAGGTCAAAACAGCAACCAGAATACAAGCACTTCAGCGGTTTCCAGATTTTGCCCGGGCTTCGGTTTTTAACGAAGACGAACAAGCATATCTTTCGACTATAGGCTACAAAGCCAACACCGCATTAGCCAGCTTGCGCTGGACCGTTTTGCTGTTGAAATGCTTCCAGGAGGCCGGGAAAGTTTCAATCAGGGCCGGTTCCTCGCATTCCAGCGTATCGATGTAGATGCGCAGTACGGCATTCTGATCCGGTTCCAGGTCTTCCATCAGCGCCCGCAGCGAGCGGCAGGCCACGTCGATGTCGTTCAGGCGGCCTAACTGGTCTTGCAGGGTCTTCAGTTCCTCGATATAGGCGACGACGTCCTTGCCCAGCACGCCGGAAAACAGGCTCACGGCATAGCGCAGACGCTTGAAGGCGATGCGCAGCGCGTGCAGCGTGGCGTGGTCGGCGTGGTCGAGCGCGGCGTCGTAAGCCCGCACAGCAGCCAGATACTCGTAGATCATGGGCGGCAGCACATGTCGCAGTTCGACCGGTTGAATGCCTGCACCGTTGGACTTCTTCACCCCCGCATTCGGCGTCAGCAGAAACTCCTCGTAGTGCCGGACAAAGCGGCGGTAGGCCTTACTGCTCAGGACTGATTCGAGTTCCTGCCGCGCCACGACCCGGCGTTGATCCAGCGCGTCGATCACGGCGTCCATACTGGCTTGCTGAGCGGCGTCCAGCGCCAGATCCGCCGCCTTGAGGTCCGCGATCATCACGTCGAGATCGCGCACAGCGGCCAGTACGCGCATCACCTTTTTCAGATCACTGTCCAGCGGGCGAACCACCTTCGGCTTGTAACAGCCATCCAGCAGGTGAAACAGGCTGCGCGTCTGGCGGATAGCGACCCGCATCTGATGCACATCCTCAATGTCCTCGCCGGTCCGAGCACCCTGTTCATGTTTGAGTATCCGCACAAATTCGCCCTGCAAGACCTTCCGGGCCGCTTCACTGATCCGCTCCGTAGGCTCCGGCGGCTGCATCTGCGCTTCTATGCGATTGATAATTTCGTCGTGCTTGATTTTCTTGACCATAGTGTTCATATATTAAGGTTTCTTGAAGATTTGTCAACGATTCTTAAAGATAGAACTTGCGTTCTCGGCGATAGCAAGCCGAGGGCGGGAGAGTGGTTTATAATAGTGAACAAATGGCCGATTCTTGCAGGGGAACCCTTTATGCCACAGTGGGAATATCTGACTCGCTTTCTGGAGGCGCAGGTCGACAAAGACAGTGCCGAACAGCTTCAGCAGCGTTTCGAGACCAAGAAGCTGCCGCGTTACGCTCCCGAAGCCATGATCCCGGAACTGGACAGCCTGGGTGCAGCCGGTTGGGAACTGGTCCACATGGAGCCGGTACCTAAAGTAGGCGGTAAAGGCGACATCCTCTTCGGCGGTGCGCCCCGCTGGAGCAGCAGTTATTTCTGTGTCTTCAAACGGCCTAGGACCGCTCCCCAGCCGCCGCAGACCCCACCGCCTGCCGATCCCTCGACTCCCGGCCAGCCATGACGCAGAAGGTCGCTTTCGTTACCGGCGCATCCAGCGGCATCGGTCAGGCGACCGCGTTGGCTCTGGCGCGCGCCAATTATCACGTGACCGGCGTGGCCCGGCGTATGGAACGTCTCAACGCGCTGGTGAGCGAGGTCAACGCGCTGCCTGCACCGCACGGTGAGTTCCTGGGCATCGCGGGCGATGTTACCGAGCCGGACTCGCTGCAAGCGGCAATCAACGAGACGGTCGAGCGCTTCGGGCGGCTGGACATCCTGGTCGCCAACGCGGGACTCGGCCAACGCGGGCCGATGGTCGATACCGCCTGGGCGGACCTGGAGACGCTGCTGCGTACCAATATCGATGGCGTGATATACAGCATTCGTACGGCGGTCCCGGCCATGCGCGCTAACGGCGGCGGCCACGTGTTTGTCATCTCATCCGTCGTCTGGAATATGGTTTCGCCTTACGCGGCCAGCTATGCCGCCAGCAAAGCCTTCGTCAGCAGCATGGCCCACTCCCTGCGCTTCGAACTCGACCGCGAGAATATCTACGTGACCGATGTCGTCGTAGGGCGCACGGCAACCGAATTCGACGAGAAGCGCCTGGGCGGCAAGCTCCAGAGCAGCCAATCCATCCCGGTCATGCCCCCGGATCGCGTTGCGGAGGCGGTACTGCGCGCGCTCGAACATCCCCGGCGCACGGTTTACCCGCGCCTGCTGGATCGGCTGGCCGTCTGGGCCAACGTGATCGTGCCCGACGTGGTGGGCCGATTTGCGGCACGACACTACAGGTAAAGATACATGGCAAAGAAACTCAACAGTATGCGCCTGCTCGAACAGCAGGGAGTCCCCTACGAGGCGGTCGAATACGGCAGGGGCAATGAATTCCACGATGCGGAGACGGTCGCCGAAATGACCGGCGTACCGGTAGATATGGTTTATAAGACGCTGGTGGTGGAGGCAGGCGGCCCCAAACCGGTCCTGGCGATGATCGCGGCGGATCGTGAACTCGATTTGAAAGCGCTGGCGGCCGCAATAGGTGTGAAAAAGGTAGCGATGGCCTCGCAGCGCGACGCGGAAAAGTGGACCGGCTTGCAGGTAGGCGGGATCAGCGCCCTGGCCTTGGGCCACAAGCACTGGCAGGCCTATCTCGATCAGCCCGCACTGGAATTCGAGCACATTCTGGTCAGCGCCGGACAGCGCGGCATTCAACTCCGGGTGCCAACCCATGCCCTGCTGCGCCTGACGCAGGCGACCATCGCCGAGATCAGCCGCCCGAAATCTTAGCGTGAGAGGATACGCGCCAGTTCATAATAGGATTCGCTCATTTCGCGCGAATGCGTGGTGACATCTGCCAACGGGACCAGCTCGATGTTGCGCCCCTGCATCCCGACCATAACGCCCGTCTTGCCATCCCGCAGCGCCTGAGTCGCCCGCATTCCCAGCAGCGAGGCCAGCCGCCGGTCAAAGGCCGAAGGACTCCCGCCGCGCTGGATATGCCCCAGAATCGTCAGACGAATCTCGAAGCCGACATCTTTGCGCCCTTCAAGAAAGGTCGACAGCTCGGTCGTGGAGAAGGTCGCGCCCTCGGCAATCACGGCGACGGCGTGCGTCTTGCCGCGAATGTAGGCGTCAATCAGCGCTTCCGCGACCTCTTCCTTGCTCACCTGACGTTCCGGCGTGACGACGATCTCCGCGCCGCCCAGGATACCGGCCATCAGCGCCAGATAGCCGCAGTTGCGGCCCATCACCTCGATCAAAAAGGCACGCTGGTGCGAGGTCGCCGTATCGCGGATGCGGTCAAGCGCCTCGATAATGGTATTGAGCGCCGTATCGACACCGATGCTCATATCCGTACCCCAGATGTCGTTGTCGATGCTGCCGGGCACACCCACGACCGGCAGGCCCTGCTCGTGCAGCGCCAGTGCCCCGCGCAGACTGCCATCTCCGCCGATGACGACCATGCCCCTCGATGCCGTGTTCGTTAAAGCGGCGCAGCGCCCGCCGCTGGCCCTGGAGGGTCTTGAATTCTTCGTTGCGCGCCGTCTGCAAAATGGTACCGCCGCGCTGCAAAATACCGCTGACCTCGCGGCTGGTCAGCAGCTCGAAATCACCGTTCAGGCAGCCCGCGAAGGCCTGCCGAATGCCATAGACTTCCATGCCGTATTCCAGCCCGGTGCGGACCACCGCCCGAATTGCGGCATTCATCCCAGGAGCATCGCCACCGCTCGTCATCACGGCGATACGCTTCATTGTCATCGTATGTCTGTCGCCTGGTTATCGAATAAACGCCCTGATTTTAACGGTTCAAACGCAGAATCACCACTATGCACTCAACCCGTCTGCGGGCGAATACGGGTGAATCTGGATGTTCTGTTCACCTACGATACGTCCCAGATTGTCGATCAGATCTGTCACAGACCTCGGTGGTGAGTTGGGAAATCCAACTGCACCGAGTGCCCGGCGGATTCGGTAATAATGCTGAAGTGGTCGTCGCCGGGGAACTCGACCAGTGTATTGTACACACGCTGCAAACGGCGGCGGTCACGCTCATCATCACCAGAGCGCTGCAAGAAGACAGAGCGATCCTCGGTGAGCAGGGTCACCATTTGCTGGGCAGCGTCTTCACCGGAACAGGCGTAGCCACTGGCTCAGGGGCATCCTGCGGCGGGTCTGGTTCGGCCACCGACGGCGGCGATAGAAATCCTGTCGGCGTAAAACTTTGGCGGTGCGAAGTCATCCGCGTCAGCATCAGTCGGCCAGATCGACGCCGGCGGCGTGTCTTCCTCTATCGCCCAGGCCGGGGGCGGAGCCTCGTAATCCGTGGACCGCGTGGCCATTGGTGTCGGCCTGCTGGACGGTGAAATTCTGCGAGACGTTCTCCGCGATGATCTGCGGATCGCCGCGCGAGGTATCGAACTTGCCCGCGATGCGGACGATCTCGCCCTCCTGGATGAGGTCCTGACACTGCCGCCAGGTACGCGGGAAAATCACGACCTCAATCGTCCCGGCGGATTCGCGCCAGTCTTCCAGCATCAGTACGCACATCATGTCATTGCTGCGCGTCAGGATCTTGCGCATACTGACCACTTCACCCGCCACCGCCAACTGACTTGTCATGCATCCCGAAGGCGTTTTCTTTCAACTCGCGGATGCTGCGCGTATTGGTCGCTTGCAAAACTTCCCGGTAGCGGTCCGCCGGACGCCCGGTCACGTAAAGACCCAGCAGTTCCTTCTCCCAGGCCAGCAGCTTGCGCTCGATTCTCTTCCGGCAGGTAGGCCAGGTTGCTCAGCAGATCCTCCGACATGGTCGCATCGTCGCCGAACATGTTCATCTGGCCGATAGCCTGATCGCGGTGATAGGTCGCGCTGTAGCTGAGAATGCGATCCAGCGCCGCCAGAAGCTGCGCCCGGACACCGAAATCGCGCATCGCCCCGACTTTAATCAGGCTCTCCAGCGTGCGCTTACCCGACCAGCCGCAGGTCCACTCGCTTGCAGAAGTCGTCCAGATCCGCGAATCGACCGCCTTCCAGCCGTTCGTTGATGATCGGCTCCAGCGCGGCAACGCCCGCGTTCTTCACCGCTGCCAGGCCAAAGCGAATGCCGCGCACGCCATCCTCGACCGGCTGAATGTCGAAATCGAGACGGCTGTGATTGACATCGGGCGGCAGAATCGGGATGTTCAGGCGGCGGCACTCTTCCATGTAGGTCGTCACCTTGGTCGTGTCGTTGCGATGCACCGTCAGCAGCGTAGCCATGTACTCTTCGGGATAGTGACACTTGAGGAAGGCCGTTTGCATGGTGATGACGGCGTAATCGGAGGCGTGTGCTTTGTTGAAGCCATAGTTGGCGAAGAACTCAATGTCGTCAAAGATCGCCAGTGCCGTCTTTTCATCGACCCCGTGTTCTGGCCCGCGCGCCTGGAAAATGCCCCGGTGTTCGGCCAGGTCCTTCTCGCGCTTCTTGGAGACCGCCTTGCGCATCAGGTCGGCTTCGCCCAGTTCGTAGCCGAAGAGTTCACCCGCAATCTGCATAATCTGTTCCTGGTAGACGATAATGCCGTAGGTCTCGGACAGAATCGGCTCCAGCTTCTCGTGTTTGTAATGGACCTGCTCTTCGCCATGCAGCCGCTGATTGTAGGTCGGGATATAATCCATCGGCCCCGGACGGTAGAGCGAGATAGCTGCGATGATATTCTCGAAGCTCTGCGGACGCATCCCGCGCAGCATCTGCTGCATCCCACCGCTTTCCACCTGGAACACGCCGACCGTATCACCGCGTCCCAGCATGTCGAAGGTGTCTTTGAGCATCTGCTCGGCTTCAGGATCGTCCTTCACCATCGAGAGCCGGTAGGGGATGTTGCTCATCGTATAGCTGATGCCCTGATGCTGCTCGATCAACGCGCAGGCCCGGCGCAAAATGGTCAGCGTCGAGAGACCCAGAAAGTCGATCTTGAGCAGGCCGATCTTCTCGCAGGTCTCCATCGGAAACTGGGTGACGGCCTGAATGGTACTGTCTTCGCTGCCGCTGGTGAGCCGGTGCAGCGGTACGTATTCGACCAGCGGCTTATCGCCGACGATCACCCCGGCAGCGTGCGTCGAGGCATGGCGGCTGACTCCCTGCAAGGCGGTCGCATTGTCGATCACCTTGCGAATCGCCGGGTCGCCGTTATACAGCGTTTTGAGTTCCTGAATCTGATCGACATAGGTCATCAGCGGCTTGGGCTTGGGTTCCTGCGGGATGAGCGTGGCGGCCTGATTGACCACTTCCAGCGGCACATCCAGCGCCCGCCCGACATCGCGCACTGCTGCTTTCGGCCCCAGGGTCCCGAAGGTAATGATCGCCGCGACCTTTTCTACGCCGTAACGGCGCACCGTGTAGTCGATCATCTGACCACGCTGGTCATCCGGGTAATCCAGGTCAATATCCGGCATACTGACGCGGCCCGGGTTCAGGAAGCGCTCGAAAAACAGGCTGTTCTCAATCGGGTTGATGTTGGTGATGCCCAGACTATAGGCCGCCAGACTGCCCGCACCAGAGCCGCGCACGTTCCACCAGATGTCGGAGGCCTGCGCGAACTGGCACAGGTCCCAGACGATCAGGAAATAGGTATCGAAGCCCATCTGGTGAATAATCGATAGTTCATAATCCAAGCGCTTGCCCAGCACCGGATCGCTCAAGGCATCGTCGCCAAAACGCGCGCGCAGGCCCTTCTCGCAGAGGTAGCGCAGGTAGCTATCGCTGGTGTAGCCCGGCGGCACCGGGAAGACCGGCAGGTGATAGCCGTGCGAATCGAGGCTGACGTTGCACATCTCAGCAATCAGGCGCGTGTTCAAGAGCGGCTCGCCGCCGCGAATCTCGCCAAAGTGCCGCCACATGTCCTCGGTCGAGGTCAGGTGATAGCTGGGGTCGGTCATGCGCATCCGGTTCGGATCGCTCTTCAAGGCACTGGTCTGGATACACAGCAGCGTATCGTGCGGGTCGTAATCTTCTTCCAGAACGTAATGCACATCGTTGGTGGCGACGAAGGGGGTATCGGCATACTCGCGGTGATCGTAAAGCCAGCGATTCACGTCTTGCAGCACCGGGATGTCATGCTGCTGCAATTCGAGGAAGAAATTATCCTTGCCGAAGACGTCCTGATACCAGCCGATCAGTTCGCGGGCCTTGTCGTCCTGCCCGGCCATGACCGTGCTGGGGATCTGCGCGCCCAGGCAGCCGCTGGTGGCGATCAAGCCTTCGGAATGCTGCGCCAGGAAATCGCGGTCGATACGGGGGTTGTAGTAGAAGCCTTCCAACTGGGCCGCGCTGGAAATCTTCAGCAGATTTTGATAACCGGCCTGGTCTTTCGCCAGCAGCAGCATGTGGAAGGCCTTGCGATCCAGGTTCGCGTCTCGATCCTGCATGGTGCGCGGCGCGAGGTAAGCCTCCACGCCGATAATCGGCTTGATACCCCTGGCCTTACAGGCTTTGTAGAAGTCAATGACGCCGAACATGGTGCCATGATCGGTGATCGCCAGCGAGTTCATCCCCAGCGCCTGCGCTCGATCCACCAGCGGGTCGATCTTGCTCAGGCCGTCCAGCAGCGAAAACTCGGTATGCACATGGAGATGAACGAAATCTTTATCGGGCATGGGCAGTCCTCTGTGACACTAGAACAATTATACCACTCCGGCGGCCCGCGTGAACCGGATCGTCGATAGAATTCTTATACCATATAGCGGCCCTTAACATTCTCTTATCGACCTGGATCTGTTCACTTACGTTCATCTCCCTTACAATCATGGCGGAAAAGACGGGAGAACCCGCTCTGACGCAGCCCTTGCACGCATCGCGGCGCTACCTTTTCATCGCGCTCGGTCTCCTGCTGCTGCATTTCTTCATTCGCAGCCAGGACATCACACGGATGGACCCCTACGTGGACGAGGGGACCCACATGATGCGCGCCGCCCAGGTCTGGAGTTTCACGGTCAATCCAGGACAGTTTTCAAACGGGAAACTGCTGCTCTACTACTGGCTCGGCTTATTCGACGGTCCCCCAGAGACCAATCTCGCCGCCGGACGCCTGTCCATCGCCCTGTTTTCGACCCTTACTGCCGCAGCAATTTACGCCCTGGGCCGCTTCCTCTTCGATGCCTCGGCGGGCCTGCTGGCGCTGGCCGCGTATGCTGTTCTACCGCTGGCCTTTTTCTTCGAGCGTATGGCGCTGGCGGACCCCTTCGCCGCCGGATTCGCCGCGCTGCTCGCCTGGCGCAGCCTGATCTTCTCCCACCGCCCAACTCTGCGGCAGGGCGCGATTATCGGCCTGCTGCTGGCGCTGGCGACGATGGCAAAGCTGACAATGGTCCTGCTGCCGCTGCTGCCGCTCGGTGCAGCCCTGCTCTGGACCAACTGGCACGGTGGACTGAGGGGCTGGCTGCGGCGCTATCTGCCGGGCCTGATTCTCGCCGCCGGGGTGGTGGCCCTGCTGTGGGCTTTCGTCCTGATCCCAGCCTACTTCGCCCAGGGGACCGACATGCCATTCGTGCTGGTCGATGAATTTAATGTGGATCGCGGTGCGGACCTCAGCATCCTGGGCTATCTCCAGCAGTTGATCCCGGCGCTGGCCGATTTCACCGCCTGGCCGCTGCTGCTGGCCTGCGGGGTCAGTTTGCTTGGCGGACTGCTGCTGAAGCGGCGCAAAGCCTTCGTCTACCTGGGACTCATGCTGCTGGCGCTCAGCGTACCCATGCTCGCCGCCGCCCGGCTGGTGACGGCACGTTATTTCATGCCGCTGAGCATCGTGCTGGCACTGCTGCTGGCGTTGGGACTGCGCCAAATCTGGATTTTGGGCCGCGATTTACCGGCTGGTCGCCATCGCGGGGCTGAGCAGATGGCTGCTGCTGTGGAGCCTGCCCTTCTGGTCGAGCGACCCGCTGGCGCTGAACTTCAACGCCATCAATTACGTCGATTATCAGGCTGGCTTTCTGACCGCTGACGACCGCCTGCGCGAAGCGGCGGCCTACCTGACGGATGCCCCGCCGGGGATCGTCTTCGCCACCGAAGAAGCCTGCGACCTGGTCTACTTCTACAGTGCGGGCTTTGACCTGCGCTGCCTGCCGCAGGACCCCACCGCTGATACGGCTTTCGGCACCATTGTGCGCCAGAGCCTTGATCCCGGCGACACGGCCTATCTGCTCATTAGCTGGTATTACGGGCCGTTTCACCTGGGTATTCCCTGGTTGGAAAGCGAGGAAATCCCGCTGCACACGCCCGCGCGCTTCCAGAACCCCGGTTACGAGTTCCGGCTGTGGCGAATCAGCATCTCGCCCGCGGCATAAACATATCCTGACAGATGCACCATACATGAAACCGAGATTTGCACTACACTAGAATTATGCCAGAGCTACCAGAAGTTGAAACCGTCGTGCGGGGTCTGCGCCCGCTGCTGATCGGGCGGCAGGTGCAATCCATGTGGTATGACTGGGAGCGGATGATCCACAGCCCGCCCCCTGCCGAATTTGCCGCGCGCATCGCCGGGCAGCGTTTCCGCGCCCTGAACCGCCGCGCCAAGTACATTCTCTGCGAGCTGGATGACGACACACTGCTGATTCACCTGAAGATGACGGGCCGACTCTACGTCGCCGACGATGCCAGCCAGCACGAGAACGACCGCTGGCTGCATTTCTGCTTGCAGTTGGACGGCGGGCAGCAGCTTCGCTTTTCCGACCCGCGCAAATTTGGCCGGGTCTACCTGAGCGCCAACATCGAGGAAATTACCGGCGCGCTTGGCCCGGAGCCGCTGAGCGACGACTTCACTCTCGCAGATTTCCAGGCACGTCTGGCCGCGCGCAAACGGGCGATCAAGCCGCTGCTGCTCGACCAGGGCTTCATCGCCGGGGTGGGCAACATCTACGCCGACGAAGCACTGCACCGGGCCGGGATTCACCCGCTGCGTATCAGCAATGAACTCAGTGCCGAAGAAAGCGCCCGACTCTACCAGTCGGTCCGCGATACGCTCAGCGATGGCATCCGCTATGAGGGGGCCAGCGTAAGCTGGTATCGTAAGCCGGACGGCACAGCCGGTGAATCGCAGCGGCACTTTTACGTCTATGGCCGCGAGGGGGAAGCCTGCCTCAACTGCGGCCATCCGATTGAAAAAATCCGTGTGGCACAGCGCGGCACGCATTACTGCCCGGTTTGCCAACCTCTTCTGTCCAGCGAGTTCTTGATGGATGATTGAGCTATGATTGCACAGGTAAGTTCAGGTTTTGGCGATTTTCTAACGCAGATTCCGCTAAGCTTCGTCCTTTGCTTCTGCGTTTCGGGCATTCTGCTGGTCGTAGTCTCCGTCGTGATCGTGCAGGCGCGTCTGAAACGCAGCGGCGAGCGTGTAGTGGAACAGGCCCAGGAGCGCTATGCCGCCTCACCGAAACGCAGTGCCAGCATCGACACCGGCGATCTACCGGATCTGGACCTGCTGGTCCAGGCTTCCCCGCCGCCCAGGCCCTCCGCGCAGCACGATGCCACGAGTATCCCGCTGAACGATGATCCACCGGCCCAGGCGGTCGAAGTCGTGTCGATTCAGCGCGATCTGGTCGATGGCGGCCTGATTATCCAGATGGGCGGCAAATCCTACCGCGATCTCAGCGCCGATGCCCAGTTCCGCAGCAGCTTCCTCAAGATCATGCGTGAACTCGGCCCAATGGTGCGTGAAGCTCAGGAAATGCCCACCGAGACAGCCAGTACGCCGCCGGTGCCCCCTGCGGATGCACCGCCTACACTTGGCGAGATGCTCGCCAGCGAGGAGCCACCCGCTGCGCCGCCCGTTCAGACGGCCCCGCCACCGCCCAAACCCGATGGCTCGATGCCGGGCGACCTGCCCAAATATCGCCTCGAAGATCCGCCGGAAGTAGTCAAGAAACCGGGCCGCTTCCTGGGCCGAAGCAAGAAAGAGTACGTGCCGGTGCCGGAACTGGACATTGCCGGGCGCATCGAAGCCTATTTGCAGCACAAGCTGGAACATACGCCCGACTTTGCCGAACGCAGCATTCACGTGCATCCCGCGCCGGATGGCACTGTGTCGATTGAGGTGGATGGCAAGTTCTACGATGCGGTCGGGGATATTGAGGACAGCGCCGTCCAGGCCTTCATGACCGCCACCATCGCCGAATGGCAGGAGCGGAATATTTAGGGGAGTCTGGATTGGAGCCAAAATTCCAGTACTATGAAATCGTCAGGGTGACGAAATCTGCTCAGCCTGAGTATGTAGACAAACTTGGCGCAGTGCTTGGCAGAGCACGAAATGACCAACAGCGATGGCGTTATGGCATCAGCCTGTATGGCTTTGACGAGTCCGTAATGTTCGATGAAGACGAACTCGAATCGACCGGAAAAATAGAAAAGCGCGAAACCTTCTACAGCGGCGACAGCATCCGTGTCCGAGTGGATCCCGACACAGGCGAAGGCTATATCATTGACGAATAGAGCGTTCCGCCGCCGAATGAATTCGACGGCAAGGGTCCAAGTCCCTCACGGGACTGCTGAGGCGCGTACAATCCCGTAGGGATTTGGGTGTTTGCCGGGTATTTTAATGCCCGGCAGCTCATTATCAGTCGCCCAGTCCTGTATCCACCGGCTCAACAGTGTAGCGCCCCTTGCTCGCCTTCGCTGAGGCGGCCCACCGGGCGGTAGGGATCATGGGGGAAGAAGAGCAGCGCCTTGTGCTCCAGCGCCCAGCGCTGCCAGACGCGCTTGGTCTCCAGGGTAATCAGCGGCTCCACGTCATACGAGGTCATCCAGCCCAGGCGCTCGAAATGCACCGCGTAGGTCGCCATGTCGGCCAACTGCACGGCGTATTCACCCTGACTTTCGAAAACGATGCTCATGTGGCCCGGCGTATGCCCCGGCGTCACCACCCCGCGCAGGCCCGGCGCTAAGTCGGTATCGCCTTCCAACAGGCGCATCTGACCCGATTCGACCAGGGGCTGGAAGTTGTCAGCAATGTAGGTCGCGCGGGTGCGCTCGTTGGGCTTGCTGGCGTCCTCATATTCGCGGCGCTGCACCACATATTCGGCATTGGGAAACACCGGGACGATCTGCCCGGCCTCATCGTAAGCCGTGTTGCCGCCCACATGATCGCCATGCAGATGCGTATCAATCACCAGATCAATGTCGGCAGCGCTGAGTCCGTGCCGCGCCAAACCATCGTGTAGGCTGCCTTGCGGACGGCTGAGATGCAGGATCGCGCGCTGCTTATCCGGCATTTTATTGCCGTAGCCCACGTCCACCAGGATATTCTTACCCCCGGTCTGCACCAGCAAGGTGTTGCTGGCGTTCTTGACGAGGTTATCCGGCGAGACCGGGAAGTCCCGTCCCCACAAGGCACGCGGCACCAGCCCGAAAGGACCGCCTGGATCGACCCAGTAGATGCTTTCCAGCAGCCGGTAAATTTGAATGTCGCCAATCTGAAACACTGTCTATCCTCGCTCTGCCAGCAACCAGCTCCAGTAATACCAGCTCACGTAGGCCCCTACCGTCATGCCCGCCGCAGGCAGGCCAATCAACAGCGCCACCATAATCGACCGCTGCGGCAGCGCCAGCACCCCCGCCGTCTGCGCCAGATTAAGCGCCAGACGGATGAACTCGCCCACCGCCACCAACGCCGAGGCCAGGAAAAAGCCCAGGTAATAGGGACGGCTGCGAGTCACGCGGCCCAGGCGGCGGCTCAACAATCCCAGGATAATGAACGCGACAGCAATGGACAATGGGCCAATACTCGCCACAAAATTACCTCAATGGTCTATAGAATTATCTCGTCCGGTCATCATCACATGATAGAGCAGCAGCGTCAGGCCAAGAAGCACCAGGCCGGCAGCCGCTGCCAGCGTATCTGCCAGCGGGTCTCCGGCGACCATTTCCACACTGGCATAGCGCACCAGGGCCAACCCGAACAGCACCAGCGGGATAAGATAGCCGCGATAATAGGTGCGCTCACCGGAAAACTGCTGGTAGAAGCGGCCAATCAAGAGGAGGATGGCGATCACGGTCGCCAGCGGAAACCAGGTGTACAGCAGCAAGATCTGGCTGGACGTGATCGGGATCACGGCTCCGTTCACCGCATCGCACGAATGACGTGGTAAATCGCCTTAACGCGGAACTTCCGGTCGCTGCAAGCGGCCACAAAACTGCTGACCCTCGCCTGCATGTCCGGGTCATTGGAGAGAGCGTAAATTTCCACGCCGCGCAGTTCATTGCGCTGGATCAGCCCGGCATCTACCAGGCCGGCCAGTTCATCCGCTACCCCGCCGCTGTCACGGCCCAGGTAGCGGGCGATATTCTCGGCAGTATCCGCCGCATGGGGATTGTCGTTGAAAAAGCGGATCAAATCCCACTTGATGAACGAATTGACTTTGGTCTGCAAGAAATCAAGCAGCTGTGGTTCCATGTCATCCATCAACTGTGAATCCACTTGTGTCATTGCGTATCTCCCCCCGGAACAATTTGATTCCGGTGTCTTGTGCCGGATTATAAACGTGAACGGGGCGATGCGGCAAATCGGGTGCTTGAGGGTCAGGCACCCATCCTTTCGCGGCGCTCACGCTGATCCTGTTTCATGTGGCATTGTTTATACTTCTTACCGCTGCCACACCAGCAAGGATCATTGCGGCCCAATTTCTCTTTGGCGCTTTTACGCACTGTTTCCGGCTTGGCTGATGCACCATTGCTATCCACACCGGGACGAATCGCCTGGTACTGGCGGCGGCGCGGCTGCTGCTGCGCCTGCTGCACCTTGACCGTCAGCAGATCGTGGGCCGCTCGCTGACGGACCTGCTGCTGCATCGCGTCCCACATCTCGAAGGCTTCGCGCTGGTATTCCACCAGAGGGTCCTTCTGCCCAATCGCCACCAGGCCGATACCCTCACGCAGCATGTCCAGGTCGGTCAGGTGACGCCGCCAGAACTGGTCCATCGTGTTGAGCATCACCAGCCGTTCAGCGCGGTGCATCAACTCTTCGCCAAGTTCCGTCGTCTTATTATCGTAGGCTTCGGTAAAAGCCCGGATTAAGGTTTCCTCCAGGTCCTCCAGCGACTGAGTCTGCAAGGTATCCAGGGTGATGTCCTCCGGGACCGGGAAGATGGTGAACAACTGGCGGTACATGTTCTCCACGTCCCAGGTATCCGGGTCATCTTCGTCACCGACAAATTCGTCCAGCACCTGCATCACGCCTTCTTCGAGGACGCGCAGATACTGGTCGCGCAGATCATCGGCCTCCAGGATTTCCTTGCGCTGGCGGTAGAGGAATTCACGCTGCTTATTGACCACATCGTCATACTCAAGCACGCGCTTGCGGATGTCGAAGTTGTAGCCCTCAACGCGCACCTGCGCCTGGGCGATGGATTTGCTGATGATGTTGTGTTCGATAGGCTCTTCTTCCGGGATATTGGCCCAGGACATGAACTGCTTGACGCGATCGGCCTGGAAACGCCGCATCAGTTCATCTTCCAGGCTAAGGAAAAAGCGCGACTCGCCGGGGTCGCCCTGACGCCCGGAACGCCCACGAAGCTGGTTGTCGATTCGCCGTGCCTCGTGCCGCTCGGTGCCCAGCACGTAGAGGCCGCCCGCCGCCAGCACCCGTCTTGCGGTCTACCGCGCATTCGGCTTCAGCCTCTTTAATCGCCGCTTCCCACTGCTCGTCAGTCGCCTCGGTGATCTCGATGCCCCGCTTGCGCATATGATCGCGCGCCAGACCTTCCGGGTTGCCGCCCAGCAGAATATCGACACCACGCCCGGCCATGTTGGTCGCAATCGTCACTGCGCCCGGTCGCCCGGCCTGCGCGATAATACTGGCCTCGCGTTCGTGGTTCTTGGCGTTCAGCACTTCATGATTGACCCCAGCTTTTTTGAGCATCTTGCTCAGCCGTTCTGAAGTCTCAATCGCCACCGTGCCGACCAGAATCGGCTGGTCTTTGGCCTGATGCTCTTTGATCTCCTCCACCACCGCGCGGAACTTGGCCCCCTCGCTGGCGTAGATCAGGTCCTCGAAATCATCGCGGATCACCGGCAGATTGGTCGGGATCGCCACGACTTCCAGATCGTAAATCTTCTCGAATTCTTCCGCTTCGGTCAGGGCAGTACCGGTCATCCCGGCCAGCTTTTCGTACATGCGGAAGAAATTCTGGAAGGTGATGGTCGCCATCGTCATATTTTCGCGCTTGATCTCGACGCCTTCTTTGGCCTCAATCGCCTGGTGCAGCCCTTCAGAGAAGCGCCGCCCGTGCATCAAACGCCCGGTGAATTCGTCCACGATGATGATCTGGCCCTGGTCAACGATGTATTCCTTATCAAGCTCGTAGAGCGTCGCCGCCCGCAGCGAATTATCCAGGTAGGGGATCATCTCGGCGTAGTCAGCGTGGAACAACTGGTCAACCCCCAGCCTGCGTTCCACCTTCTCGACGCCTGCTTCGGTCAGGTAGGCGACGCGGTCCTTAATATCAACCACGTAATCGCCGTCCGGTTCCTCTTCTTCGACGCTGTCCGGGCTGCTGGGCTTCAGCGTGCGCACAATTTCGGCAAAGACCTTGTAATATTCCGAGGGCGGGTCCGCCGGGCCGGAGATAATCAGCGGCGTCCGGGCTTCATCAATCAGGATATTATCGACCTCATCAACGATGGCATAGAAGAGTTCGCGCTGCGCGGCCTGCGAGGTCTCCATCACCATGTTATCGCGCAGGTAATCAAAGCCGAATTCATTGTTCGTACCGTAGACGATGTCGGCCTGATAGGCTTCGCGGCGGGTGATGGGCCGCAGATTCTGCAAGCGCTCATCATCGGAGTCGTAATCCGGGTCAAAGAGGAAGGACCCGGAATCCGGGTTGCCCGCCGAGTTCTGAATCACGGCGGAGGACAGACCCAGCAAATTGTAAATCGGCCCCATCAATTGCAAGCCGACTTTACTCAGGTAATCGTTGGGGGTGACGAGGTGCGCGCCCTTGCCCAACAGACCATTAAGATACAGCGGCAGACTGGCGACCAGCGTCTTGCCTTCGCCCGTTTTCATCTCGGCGATACGCCCTTCGTGCAGCACCATCCCGCCGATCAACTGCACGTCATAATGACGCAAGCCGGTGGTGCGCACCGAGGCTTCGCGCACCAGCGCAAAGGCTTCATGCAAGATGTCATTGGTCCGCACATCCGGCTGCTGGAGTCGTGCCCGCAGTTCTTCCGATTTCTCACGAAGCTGCGCATCCGTCATGGCCTGCATGGCCGGTTCCAGCGCATTGATCTTCTCAACGTCTGCTCGATATTTGCTGAGTGCCCGCTCAATCGGGTCGCCCAGGACAGTTTTCACGACTTTCCTAAACATATCGCCTCGGTTCTATGATCGTCTGCGAGGATAATTATAGCATACTCGGCGCTGTGACTCCTTAGAATTACGTATATAGCTGATCGATTCCACTTGACTGTTCTCGGAATTGATAATATAATCGCAAATGATTATCATAACTGAGAGTGGTATGATGGACAAATTCGACCTGATCTTACACCCCTTGCGTATGCGCATCCTGCTCACCCTGGCAGGTCAGCAGATGAGCGCTCAGCAGTTGGCTTCGGCCCTGCCGGATGTCGCCCAGGCTACCCTGTACCGGCATATCAACGCCCTGGCCGAAGGTGGTCTTCTCAGTGTGGTCGAAGAGAGGCCGGTGCGCGGCACAGTCGAAAAGGTCTACACAATGGACAACCAGGCGGCACTGATCGGCGCGGAGGAGGCCGCCGCAATGAGCAAGGACGATCATCTGCGGGCCTTCACCGCCTTCACTGCGCTGCTGCTGAGTGAGTTTCAGCGATACCTCGACTCCACCGATACGCCCGATGCAGCGGCGGATGGCGTCGGCTACCACCAACGGATGTTGTATATAAGCGATGAAGAGATGTTGGACTTCGGCAAGGCCCTCTACGGGGTGTTGAAACACTATGAATCGCCTGGACCGGGCCGCAAACGCCGTCTGTTCTCGACAGTGATGATGCCGGATCTTCCCGGCCATTAGGAGGCTCTCATGTTCAGTTGGTCTCTGTTCTTCCTGCTGTTTGCTATGAGCATGTTCGGCGCAGTAGCTGTGCTGCCCTATGCCTTCACGCTCAACAGCGCACAGCTTGCTCAGGTCAAGATGCCGCGCAGCCGTCTCGTGCTGCTCACCCTGCTTCAGAATGCGGTCATGTTTGCGCTTGCGACCGGCCTGGGTCTGCTGGCTGCTGGCGCGGTCGGCTTGAAAATCCCGGTGCTGCAAAGCCTGTTGGACGGCCAGCCTCCACTGCCCATTCTGCTGGACCTCGCGGGTCCAGCGATCCTGGTGGGAGTCATCGCTGCGCTGATCACATTGGCCCTGGAGCAGTTCGTCTTCAGTCCCCGGCTTCCCCAGGCGCTGCGTGAGGCCAGTGGTCGGGCCAGTTTGGGCAAACGCTTCCTGGCCGCGTTCTATGGCGGCATCAGCGAGGAAATCCTGCTGCGGCTCTTCGTCTTCTCTGGCATTGTCTGGCTGCTGAGCCGTTTCAATGCAGGCAGGCCCACAGACTCAATGTTCTGGTTGGCCGCGCTGCTGGCGGCAGTGCTCTTCGGCCTGGGCCATCTCCCGGCGACCGTCCGCATCACGCCGCTGACACGCCTCATTGTGCTGCGCGCGCTGCTGCTCAACGGGATTGTCGGACTGGCTGCGGCGGTCCTGTTCTGGCGCTACGGCCTGGAAGCCGCGATGATCGCCCACTTCATCGGCGATATGTTCCTGGTGGTGCTGCCCGGTTTCTTTAACCGGCCCAAAGACCTGACACTGCGCCCTGCCCCTCAGCAAGGCTAAGGCGCGATCACTTTTCAGCGTGGCTGTTCTCGGCAGCGCGGCGCTGCCGCCACCAGTGAATTCCCAC
The DNA here is from genome assembly GCA_963772595.1 of uncultured Chloroflexia bacterium. Lineage (GTDB taxonomy): Bacteria > Chloroflexota > Anaerolineae > Aggregatilineales > Phototrophicaceae > CAVYXZ01. Next base: position 345,325 of record CAVYXZ010000014.1, read on the forward strand.
CGGCAGCGCCGAAAGCACCACTACCACCGCGTAGATCAGGATCACCATGCTGCGATTCCCGGCCAGGCTGGCTCCCGCCGCCACAAACAAGAAGGTCGGGATGAAGCCGAAAATGCTCGACACGAGGATGTACTGAATCACCGTCAGGCCGCGCGCGAAGCCTGCCGCGTAGCTGATGAAGTCATAAATGGCGAAGAGGACCAGACGCGCATAGATCAGGGTGCGCCAGTTGCCCAGTTGATCGACAAAGCCATCGACGCGGTTCATGCCTTCCGCCCCGACGAAACGGCGGACCATCGGGCGGCCCAGATGACGCGCGATCAGGAAGTTGACCGTGCCGCCGAGCACTTCGCCGACAATGGTGTAGAAGGTCCCGGCCCACAGGCCGAAGAGCACGCCGGAGGAAAGCTGAATCGGCCCGCTGCTGAGCGGCGCGAAGATATAGGTCGAGACTTTAATGGCGATATAGACCAGCGGAGCCAGCGGCCCGGCCTGCTGGATGAAATTGCGGATCGCGTCCACGCCGATCTTGTCGATCAGATAGATCAGCAGCAGTGTGACGAGGATGTAGGCCGCTGCACCGATAAGGATGGCACGCAGAGACAGTTTGGCTTCAGGGTCGTCCATAGTGACTGTGGATCAGTTTGCTTACAGAAAGCAACACAGGAGGCAGGAGGTTACTCGTTGAACAATTCGCCCACGCTGCGCCCGGCGTGCGCGCGCAGGATGACCTCGCCCAGCAGCGGCGCAACCGAGAGCACCGTCATGTTGGGCAGACGCTTCTCCTCCGGCAGCGGAAGCGTGTTGGTGCAGATGATCTCCTTGAGGTCCAGTTCAGCCAGGCGCTGGTAGCCTTTTTCGGTCATCAGGGGATGCGTAAAGGCGAAGTAGACATCGCGCGCGCCATAATCGCGCACGGCCATGACCGCGTTGCTCGCGCTGCCCGCCGTCAGCACCTCGTCATCGACCAGCAGCACGTTCTTGCCCTGCACGTCGCCGATCACTGACAGGACCTCTGGCCGTTCTTTGTTATCGACGCGCCGTTTTTCCACGATAGCGTGCGGCGCTCCCAGCTTTTCGGCCCAGTTGCGCCCCTTCTTGACGAAGCCCAGGTCCGCCGAGACCACCACCAGATTGTCGATGGTCTTCTCCGCGACATAATCGCTCAGCAGATGAAAGGCGGTCAGCGCATCGCCGGGGATGTTGAAGAAGCCCTGAATCTGCCCAGCGTGCAGGTCGATGGTCATATAACGGTCGGCCCCGGCCACTTCGATGATGTTCGCCACCAACCGGGCGGCGATGCCCACACGCGGTTGATCTTTCTTATCGGACCGGCTGTAGGACAGGTACGGAATGATGACGTTGATCCGCGCTGCCGAATCGCGCTTCAGCGTGTCGATCATAATCAACATTTCCATGAAGTTGTCATGCACCGGTGAGGCCATCGTCTGGACGAGGTAGACATCCTGGCCGCGTACGCTTTCTTTCAGTTGGATGAAGATATTCTCGTTGGAAAAAATCTGCCGGGTGTAATCGCCCAGCTTGATCTTGAGATGGTCGGCGATCTCCTTGCCCATCGCGCGCGAGGCGGACCCGGCAAAGAGGGAGATGCCGCCAAAGGGTCCTTGCGGCTCCGACAGCAGAATGTGAGGGCCTGTTTTGCGAACGTACTTCGTGCCAGGGATCTTCTGTTCGTCTGTTGTGTTCATGGCCGGGAACCCCTGTTGGATTTAGGACCGCTGGCCCCATTATAGCAAAAGACAGGTGGCTGGTGTCGTAGTGTCAAAAAATAGACTATGATAGAATTATGTAATCAAGCAAAAATTACGATGAGACAGCGGCTATGGTCCCGAAATCCAGCGCTTCTACAAGCTCAACGCGCCTCTGGACCGGTCTGACAATCCTGCTGGGTATTGTCAGCGGCATTATGCTGGTTTTGTACCTGATCACGGCGCTGCAATGGCGCAGCCGTCCCTACATCGGCGTCATGTTTACGCCGCTAATGGCGGTCGATGAGTTCGCATCCTATCGGGACGGTCGAGTGGCCGGGGCTGGATGCAGGCTTGCAGGCGATGGACCAGGTGGTCGCTATCAACGGACAGCAGTTGAACCCTGAACCAGAAGGGATCGACTACGGGGCGATGGTAGCGAATTACAACGAGATACTCAGCGGTCTCAAGTTCGGGCGCGTGATCGACATCGAATTCAACCGTCCGGGAATGGAGTCCTGCCCGCAGTCAGGTGACATGGGGAACTGCCGGGTCAACTACATCGTGCAGAACTTCCCGCCGATTGATTTCGCCGGATTCTTCGTACTGCCCTTCGCCGCTGCGGTCATCAGTTTTCTGGCAGGCTTAGCGGTGCTGCTGCTGCGGCCCAACCAGCCGGAGGCGCGGCTTGCCAGTGTGATTGCCTTCGCGCTGGCCGTGCTGCTGGCGGGTCTGTTTGATCTCGATACCACGCACAACTTCGTGCCCGTCTGGCTGGTCGCCAATCCGATTATGGCCGGGGCAATGGCGACCTTTGGCCTGGTCTTTCCGACGCGGGCGATGGCAATTTACCGCCGTCCCTGGCTGCTGTACCTGCCCCTCGCCCTGAGCGCCCTGGCGGTACCGGTCTTCCTGTGGTTACAGTACCAGCCGCCCTCACAGAGCATCCAGGTCATCCATTATCCGACGCTGCTGGTCGTGCTCAGCCTGGCGTTTCTGGCCTGGCTCATGCTGCGCCAGCGCATCTATGCCGCATCCGCCCGCATCCGCGACCAGAGCAATACCATTCTGATCGGCCTGCTGTTGACGGTTATTCCAGTCCTGATCTGGCTGGTGAACGTGCTGGGGCAGCTGCTGCTGCATCACGCGCTGGTGCCGATGAACGCGCTGGCCGCCATGTCGCTGATGGTGGTCACGCCGGTCAGCATGGCCTATGCGCTGCTTCAGTACCGGTTGGTCAACACCGACCGGATTATCAGCCAGGGCATCACCTACGCGATCATGCTCATCGGCCTGATTCTCGGCTACACGCTGCTGGTCTACGGCATCAGCCTGATCCTGACCGACAGCGTCCCGGCCAACAACCCACTGCTGGTGGGGGCGACCATTTTCTTCATCGCCATCGCCTTTCTGCCGGTGCGCAATTTCTTGCAGGAGCAGGTGGACCGGCTTTATTTCCGCCAGCGCCACGATTTCCAGCGCTACGTCGAGGATTTCACCTACAGCATCAGCCAGTCGCGCAGCGTGGAACAGGTCTCGGACGAGTTCCGCGACATTCTGAGCCGCACGCTCGGTTGCAGCAGTCTGTTCATCTTCGTGCCGGACCGGCAGGGCAAGCAGTTCGTCACCCTGGACACCGCCACCGACATCGCCTTCGAATCGGACAGCGATCTGGTCCAGGCCCTGGCCGCCAACCAATCGACTATTCAACTGGACCCCACCCGGCCCTGGCCGCGCGAAGTCCGCGCCGAACGGCCCCGGCTGGAGATCCTGAACGTCCTGTTGATCCTGGGTCTGCCCGGCAGCGAGCAGTTGAATGGCTTCGTGGCGGTGGGGCCGCCGCAGGCGAACCGGGATACCTACAACCACGAAGAATTGATCTTCCTTCAGAACCTGGTACGCCAGTTCTCCATTGCGGTTGAGCGCGCCCAGGTCATCGAATCGCTGCGCTATCGTGTGCGCGAACTGGACGTGCTGAGCCAGGTCGGGCAGGCGGTCAATTTCGTGGTGGACCTCGACGACCTGATGGAACTGCTCAGCGCGCAGACCAACCGCTTGATCGACGCGACCCATTTTTATATCGCGCTCTTCGACCTGCACAGCACGGATATGTATTTCGCCTTCTTCCAGGAAAACGACGAGCGCTACCGCGAGCGCGAAAACGTGTACTGGCCGATGGGCAGCGGTCTGTTCGCGGAAGTCGTGCGCAGTGGTCAGCCGCTGCGGGTGAGTGATTATGGCGCGGCGATGGCAAAACGCGGCGCGCAAATCGTCTTCGAGAGCCAGGACCTGAAAGCCTGGATGGGCGTCCCGCTCACGGCAGGCGCGAATACCCTGGGCGCGATGGCAGTCGGCATGACCGAGGCCGAGAAGACCTTCGGCGAGGACCAGTTCCGTATCTTCGGTGACATCAGTTCATTGGCCGCAACCTCGATTGAAAAAGCGCGCCTCTTTGCCGAATCCAACCGGCGCACCAACCAGCTTGCCGCCCTCAACGACGTCAGTAACCAGCTTGCCAGTTCCCAGCAGGACCTGCAGCAGCTTCTGGAACTGATTACCAACAGCGCCGTGCAAATTCTTGAGTCACAGGCCGGGTCCCTGTTGATGACGGCCTTCGATAATCCCAATGAACTCGAATTTACCATTGCTGTCGGCGAAGTCGGTCAGGATCTGGTGGGCAAGCGCTTCCCTGCCAAAGACGGTCTGGCTGGGGACGTGGTCCGCACAGGCCGCTTCGTGATCGTCAACGACGCCGCCAACGATCCCCGCTGGGCCGGTGAGAAAGCCGGAGACGGCTTCCAGACCGCCTCAATCCTGGCGGTTCCGCTCATCGCCAATCAAGAGGTTATGGGCGTGCTGGAGGTATTGAACAAGCGCGGACGCGGCATCTTCGTCGAAGACGACGCGAACCTGCTGACGACCTTCGCCAGCCAGGCCGCGATTGCCATCGACAACGCCCGTCTGTTCCAGATGACCGACCAGCAGTTGGAAGACCGCGTCGAAGAACTGGAGACCCTGGAACGTATCGACGTCGAATTGAACCGCTCGCTGGACATCAAGCGTGTGGCCGAAATGACCATGCGCTGGGCGATCTCACAGAGCGGCGCGACAGCCGGTGCGCTCGGCATCGTCACTGGCGATCCGCCCCTGCTGCAAATCGTGGCGCGCTACGGCTACCGCGACGAGGATCTGCCGGAGGATTACCGGGGCGAATTCTGGCCGCTCAATCGCGGCATCGTCAGCCGTGTGATGCGCACGCGCCAGCCAGACATCGCCACTGATGTCGATATTGACCCTGATTATCTGCCCGGCCAGCGCCACACCTTGAGCCAGTTGACCGTCCCGATGATGCAGGGCCAGGAGATCAACGCCCTGCTGATTATGGAGAAGAACACCGAGCCGCGTCTGAATCTGGTCGATCTGGCCTTTGTCAACCGGCTGGCCGAACATGCCATCATCGCGCTGATTAACGCCCAGTTGTACGTGGACCTGGCGCGCGCCAACGACTTCGAAGAGCGAGTTCGTCAGCTTCGTGGCCCACGAACTCAAGACGCCGATGACCTCGATCAAGGGGTACACGGATTTGCTGCTGGGCGGCGCGACCGGCGACGTGAACGAGCAGCAGGAAGGCTTCCTCTCGACCATCAAGGCCAACATCGACCGCATGAACACGCTGGTCAGCGACCTGAACGATGTGACCAAGCTCCAGACCAACAATTTCCACATGGACATCGCGCCGATGGATATGCGCACGGTCATCGAGGAATCGCTGCGGCCCTTACAGCGTCAGCTTGAGGAAAAGGATCAGGTCTTCCAGCTAGAGGTGGACGATAATCTGCCGCTGGTCATGGGCGATCAGAACCGCCTGATTCAGGTACTGACTAATCTGGTGAGCAACGCGCACAAATATACGCCCGCCGAAGGGCAGATCCGGCTGGTGGCCGAAGTGGCCCCGGACCAGTGGTCGCCCAAAGCAAACGCAGGCGTTCCGGTGCTGCATGTCTACGTGCAGGATACGGGTATCGGCACTGAGTGAAGACGACCTCGCCAAGCTGTTCACGCCCTACTTCCGTAGCGACAACCCGGCGGCCCGCGAACAACCCGGCACTGGTCTTGGTCTGACGATCACGCATGGGATTATCGCGCGGCACGGCGGGCAGATCTGGGTCGAGAGCGAACTCGGCACGGGGACGGCCTTCCATTTCACGCTGCCGCTGACCGCCGAAACGCAGCCCTCCGCCTCGGACTAGGGATCGTCTACTGCCAGAGGCACAGCGGTCACGCATTTCTTAACTTGAATGACTCACAACAGGAGTGATGGGATTATGGCGATTCAGCGGATTGTCTGCTTCAAATTCAAAGCAGAAGCCTCGCAGCAGGATAAAGACAAGCACATGGCTGATTTTGCGGCGCTCAAGGCTGCGATCCCGCAGATTCTGACCTACAGCGGCGGCTTTGCGCTCGCCGGGGATGTCGGTGCCGCGCCGGATTACGATACGCTGCACTATCTGACTTTTGCCTCAATGGACGATGTGGACCTGTACTTCCATCATGAAGCCCACCAGCAGTTTATCGCAGCGAACAAGAATGCCTGGGACGGCGTTTTTGTGCTGGCTGCCGAACTCTAGGCCGCTGCTATCGCTGGCCTGCCGCTAAGCGTGACGCCAGGTCGTCCAGGTCCTCGTCGCTGTAGACTTCGATCTCGCCGTCGTCGCCCAGCGCCAACCGGTGGCTGCGTTTATGCTTGGCAGGCTGAGCGATCAAAGCGTTCAGCCAGTCCCACAGCCGCCGGATCACCAGTTCATAGGCGATGTGCGCCAGCAGCAGCAGGCCCCAATCCTGCACTATCGTGTTGACGTCCCAGGGGTTCACCATACGGAACATCCCCAGCAGCCCTAGAATCACCACGCCGATCACATAGGCGGCCATGTGACGCAGCGGCAGACGGGTAAACCAGCCCTGCGTTCTACCCAGGCGGCGCTGCTGCTGCCAGCTAAAATAGGCGCTCAGGCCACCCGCCACGATCACCGCGAAGGGCAACGTCATCTGGAAGGCGAAGGAAGTCCCCATGTTGATCACAGTGCCGAACCAGCTCACCGCGTTGAAGAGCGCGAACACCGCCAGCGCTGTAATCTGGTGCCCCTGGCTTTCCAGTTCGCTCTCTAACTCCTGATGCAGGTCGATCAGATCTGGCCCATCGCCATAAGCTTCCGAAAAGACCCGTACTTCGGCTTCAACGGCTTGTTCGCGCCGCGCAGCATTAGCGGCAGAACGCCGGTAGGTCCACAGCGCGTGCCCGGCCAGCAGCAGCGACCAGCCGAAGCCGATCCAGGTAGGAAACACGTAATGGTCACGGAATAGTGAAAGCTGGTAGACCCCCATATTCATATACACCCAGACTGCGGTCATCAGAACGACAAAGATGCCGCTGTGCAGTATCAGCCATGCAGGCCGGCTGAAGCGTGCCGCCAGCCGCTGCCGGATAGCCCTGAGTTCGAGAAAACGTGAATAGTCGGACATCGCTCAACTCTTTTCCCGATTATCCCCTTATTGTAGCATGGGCCAATGGGATTCTGGAATCAAAAACGCCCGCTGATATGCCAACGGACGTCTTGATATGGGCTGTCTAGTTGACGTGTTCAGCCAGATGCAGCTCTGCAACGATGCGCTCTTTCGGCTTGAAGCCGGTTACGCGGCTCACCGCCTCGCCGCCCTTGAACAGGATCAAGGTAGGGATACCCAGAATGCCGTAATCCATAATGACTTCCTGGTTCGCATCAGCATCCAGCTTGGCAACTTTGAGTTTGCCACCGTATTCCTGGGCAAGTTCGGCCACAATCGGCGCGATCATCTTACAGGGGCTGCACCATTCGGCCCAGAAATCGACCAGCACCGGGGTATCGGACCCCAGAATTTCCGATTCGAAGTTTGAGGTGGTCGCTTGGATCATGTTTGCTTCAGCCATTAGATGCTCAGCTCCTTCTATTCACTTTTGACGACGAATCTCTGGCATGTTATCATAGAATCAACGCTATTCGCAATTGTACCCCAGACCAATACTTTGGGGTGGACCCCCTATGATTGTAGACGATAAAGAACTACCAGATCTTACACGCCGCCAGGAAGAGATACTCTCGCTCATTGTCGAGGCGTATACCGATAATCCCGAACCCATCAGTTCGAAATATCTGGTCGAATCCTTCGCGCTGGGCGTGAGTTCGGCCACGATCCGCAACGAGATGGCGGTCCTGGAAGATAAAGGCTACATCGGCGCACCGCATACCTCGGCAGGGCGTATTCCCACCGAACAGGGCTATCGTTATTTTGTGCGGCGGTTGCTGAAGACCAATGAACTCAGCCCGGTGATGCAGAGCCAGATCACCGAAAAAATGCACGATTCGCCGCTGGCGACCGAGCAGTGGATGCGCCTGGCAGCCAGCGTTATGGCCCGCGCGGTCCAATCTGCTGCCCTGGTGACTCCGCCCATCTCGGAGACCAACCGCTTCAAACATCTGGAACTGATCGCCATCCAGGGCCGTCTGGTGCTGATGGTGCTGGTACTGCACAGCGGCAACGTTCACCAACAGATGCTTAACCTGGCTGAACCCCTGCCCCAGCAGAAGCTGAGCGAGGTCGCTGAGTATATGAACGAGCTGTTCATGGGCCTGACTGCTAAAGACATCCGCATGAAAAGCCTCCAGTTCACGCTCTTCGAGCGCGAAGTGACCGAACTGGCCGCCGATGTCATGGATAAGGCGGATTCGAATCAGGTGCGCTTTATCTACCGCGATGGCCTGAGTTCCATCATCAACGCTTTTCACGGCACCGAGGGCGCGACGCAGGCCGTGCGCGTCTTCGAAGAACGGGCCGTGCTGAATGTCATCCTGAGCGAGATTCTGAGCCAGCAGGCCAATGATGTCCAGGTCTTCATTGCCGGGGATGGCCGCTGGGAAGAACTCAACCACCTGACGATGGTCCTCAGCCGCTACGGCATTCCTGGCTATGCCAGCGGGGCGCTGGGCGTGGTCGGGCCAACGCATCTGGATTACGGGCGTGCCATCAGCACCGTGAGCTATATGTCCAGGCTGATGACGAACATGCTGGTGCGGGCTTTTGATGGCGAGCCACCTTACGACAGCCTGCCATCGGGCGAATAGAACGAAATCCGGCGTTTTTGTTAACGCTATTCTATGACAATCAGGGTAGAATTGAGATTTGATTCCACTGAGATCAGATATTCATCTTGTGAGGAAAGGATAACGTGAATAATCAGGACACCACGCCGATTGAAGACGCCGAGAATCTGGAAGCAGAGGCCGCGTCCGAAGACGAGACCAGCACCGCTGAACTCGACAGAATTCGCAGGTCGAGAGTGGAGAACTCCTCGCCGAGGCCCAGCGTCAGGCGCAGGCTTACCTGACCAGTTGGCAGCGCGAGCGGGCAGATTTCACCAATTATAAGAAGCGCGCTGAGCGTGATCTCCTGACGATGCGTTTTAACGCGAAAGTGGACACGCTCAAAGCCCTGATCCCCATCCTGGACGACTTCGAACGGGCTATGGAGAACCGGCCAGAAAATCTGGACTCAAACGTCTGGCTGGAAGGTATAGCGGCTATTCAACGCAAACTGGCAAGAGCACTGGAAGACGAAGGAATTGTACCTATCGACCCGGTCGGTGAAGCCTTCGATCCCAACCTCCACGAGGCAATCGGCCAGGACAGCGACAGCGACATTGAAAGCGGACACATCACCGTAACCTTGCAGAAAGGCTACGTCGTTGGGGACCGCGTTCTGCGTCCAGCGCTGGTGCGGGTTGCCGAGTAGATAATCGACAGCAGTTTCGTAGCGAAGGAGATAATCGCAATTATGGGACGTATCATAGGTATCGACCTGGGGACGACAAACTCGGTGGTGGCCGTGATGGAAGGTGGCACGCCAACCGTGATCCCGTCTTCCGAAGGCGGCAATTTGATCCCCTCGGTGGTCGCTCTTAACCCGAAAAACGACGAACGTCTGGTGGGCCGCGTGGCGCGTAATCAGGCCGTCATTAACCCGGACAACACCGTTTTTTCCGTGAAGCGCTTTATGGGGCGCAAATTCTCGGATAAAGAAGTCCAGGAAACGGTTAAGCGTGTGCCTTACAAAGTCACCGCTGCCGCCAACGGCGATATTCGTGTTCACATGGGCAGCAAGGAATACAGCCCGCCGGAAATCTCGGCGATGGTGCTGCAAAAGATCAAAGCCGACGCCGAGGCTTACCTGGGCCAGACGGTCGATCAGGCGGTGATTACCGTCCCGGCCTATTTCAATGACGCCCAGCGCAACGCCACCAAAGACGCCGGTCGCATCGCGGGCCTGGAAGTGCTGCGCATCATCAACGAGCCGACGGCCTCCAGCCTGGCTTACGGCATCGACTCGGATAAAGCCGAAAAGATCGCCGTGTATGACCTGGGCGGCGGCACCTTCGATATTTCCATTCTGGAAGTGGCCGAAGGCGTCTTCGAGGTGCTGAGCACCAGCGGCGACACCTACCTGGGCGGCGACGACTTCGACGAGGTCATCATCGACTGGATCGCCAGCGAGTTCAAGAAGGAAGCTGGGATCGACCTGCGCCAGGATCGCCAGGCCCTGCAGCGGCTGAAAGAGGCGGCGGAAAAGGCCAAGATCGAGCTTTCCAGCACGCTGAACACCGAGATCAACCTGCCCTTCATCACCGCCGATGCCAGCGGACCGAAGCACCTGAACATGAACCTGTCGCGGGCCAAGCTGGAAAGCCTGGTAGACAGCCTTATTCAGCGTTCGATTGGCCCCTGCCAGCAGGCGCTGAAAGACGCGGACCTCGCCAAGAGCGACATCGACTCGATTGTGCTGGTGGGCGGTATGACCCGTATGCCCGCCGTGCAGGAAGCCGTCAAGAGCTTCTTCGGCAAGGAACCCAGCCGAGGTGTGAACCCGGATGAGGTCGTAGCAATGGGCGCGGCGATTCAGGCCGGGGTCCTCAGCGGCGACCAGAGCGGTATCCTGCTGCTGGACGTGACGCCGCTGACACTGAGCGTCGAGACGCTGGGCGGGGTGGCGACACCGATGATCGAGCGTAATACCACCATCCCTACCAAGAAGAGCCAGGTTTACTCAACCGCTGCCGATAACCAGACACAGGTCGAAATTCACGTTGTGCAGGGCGAGCGCCCGATGGCCGGGGATAATAAATCGCTGGGCAAGTTCATCCTCGATGGCATTCCGCCAGCCGCGCGCGGCATCCCGCAGATCGAAGTGACCTTTAACATTGACGCCAATGGCATCCTGGAGGTCAGCGCGCAGGACAAAGCGACCGGGCGTGAGCAGAAGATCACCATCACGGCCAGCAGCGGCTTGAAAGAAGATGAAATCGAGCGCATGGTCGAGGAAGCGGAGAAGTTCCGCGCGGATGATGCGCAGCGGCGTGAAGCCGCCGAAGCGCATAATCAGGCCGAAACGACCATTTTCTCGGCGGAAAAACTGCTGCGTGATTTCAACGACAAGCTGCCGGAAGACGCCAAGACGGCCACCCGCGAGAAAATCGATGCGGTGCGCAAGGCACTGGAGCAGGACAACACAGAAGCGATCAAATCGACCACCGACGCCCTGGCGCAGCAAATTCAGATGCTGGGCGGGCAGATGTACCAGCAAACGGACGCTGAACAGCCCGGCGGTGACGAAGGTTCCGGTGGAGAATCGGGCGGCTCTGACGATGAGGACATTGTAGACGCCGAGTTCGAAGAGGCTTAGATCCTGCCGAACCGGCGGGATCAACGCAGAGGGTTAAACAAACAGGATGCCACAAGATTACTATGAGCTGCTCGGCGTTCCACGCAGCGCCGACAAAGCCGAAATCAAGCGGGCCTTTCGCAAACTGGCGCGCGAATATCACCCGGACGTGAGTTCGCACCCGGAGGCTGAGGCCCGCTTCAAAGAGATCAACGAAGCCTACGAAGTCCTCTCCGACGATGATAAGCGGATGCGCTATGACCGTTTTGGGCACGCGGGTGTCAATGGCAATGGCGCAGCCGGGGGCTTTACAGGCTTCGAAGAGATCTTCGAGGAGTTCTTCAATGGTTTCGGCGGCGCGACACGCGGGACTGGTCGCCGGGGGCCGCGCACCGGCCAGGATCGTAAGATCCCGGTCACAATCAGCTTTGAGGAAGCGGTCTTTGGCGTCGAGAAAGAGATCGAGCTTGACCGCCAGGAGACCTGTGAAGTCTGCGGCGGCAATGGGGCCAAGCCGGGCACCAGCCCGAACTCGCTGCCCCACTTGCAGCGGTACCGGGGTCGTGCGCCACGTCCAGCAGACCTTCCTGGGGTCGATGGTGCGCGAGATGCCCTGCCCGCAGTGCAATGGCCGAGGCGAATTGATCGAAACCCCCTGCCCACAGTGCAACGGCAGCGGACGCGAACGCAAACGCGCTGTCCTGACGGTACAGATTCCGCCGGGTGTGCGCGAAGGACTGCAAATTCAGGTGCGTGGCGAAGGGGACGCGGGCGAAGCCGGTGCGCCGAAAGGCAACCTCTACGTCGTCATCGATGTGAAGGAACACGAGTTTTTCAAGCGCCGCAATAACGACATCATCCTGGACATCAGCGTCAACGTGGCCCAGGCCGCGCTGGGGGATGTGATCCGCATCCCCACCGTCGAGGGCGACGTAGAGCTGACCGTCCCGGCAGGGACGCAAACCGGCAAAGTCTTCCGGTTGCGGGGCAAGGGCATCCCGCGCTTGCGCAGCGATGGCTCTAATTCGGGCCGAGGCGACCAGTTGGTCTATATCCAGGTGGCGGTGCCGACGCAGTTGAACGAGCATCAGCGCGAACTCTTCGAAGAACTGGGCCAGTCGCTGGGCAGCGAGATTCATCCCCAGAACAGCGGGCGCGGTTTCTTCGACCGGGTGATGGATTTCTTCGCTGGTGAGCAGTAATTAAGGTGCAGTGGATTGAGGTTGCGCTCAGTGTGGACGGTGAGGCGGCGGAAGCGGTCGCCGACCTCTTGCAGCACTACGGGCATCAAGGTGTCGCGGTCGAGCAGGAGGACATCCCGCCGGAAGCCTGGGATGACGGCGCGGCGCAGCCCGCCGCACATCTGACGGTGCGCGCCTACTTCCCCAACGACGAAGACGCCGAAAACAAGAAGCTGCGTCTGGAAAGCGCCCTGGGGCACATGAGCCTGATGTACGCTATGCCGACCCCCAGCTACCGTCTGATCGACGAAGCCGATTGGGCCGAGGCCTGGAAGGTCAACTACCAGCCGATTCGCCTGGGCCGTCACCTGCTGATCCGTCCCGAATGGGTTGAGTTACAGGTGGATCCGGTGGACGTGGAGATCGTGTTGGATCCCGGCATGGCTTTCGGCACCGGCACGCATCCCACGACGCAGTTGTGCCTGGAAGCGCTCGAAGACCTGGTGCAGCCGGGTATCCAGGTGCTGGACCTGGGCTGCGGCTCCGGTATTCTGGGGATCGCTGCCGCCAAACTGGGCGCGGCGAAGGTGCTGGCGCTGGATACGGACCCGATAGCCGTGACGGCCACCCAGCAGAACAGCGCACGTAATCAGGTAGAGGACCGCATTAGCACGCAGCAGGGCAGCCTGGAGACGGTGCTCGGTTCAGCGCGGCGTTTCGATCTGCTGGTCGTCAACATCCTGGCACACGTCATCATCAGCATGTGCGAAAACAAGCTCGGCGAAATCGTTCGTCCGGGCGGACAGGCGATCTTCAGCGGCATCATTGAAGATCAGGCGGCGGATGTCGAAGCTGCCCTGCGCCAGACCGGCCTGATCCCCTCCCAGCGGCGCCAACAGGGCGATTGGGTCGTCATCGAAGCGGAAGCGGCCCGCCGGTTAAGCCTGCCGCAGCACAAAGACTCCCCAACTTAAATAGCGTCGTCCGTAGGTCAGGTAACTGCGGCGATTGTCACTGTTCCACTGGCGCAGGGCCTCTGCGTCCGGGTCGTCCGGGTGCGCACGCAGCCAATCCGATATGGCTTTCCACTGCATGGCCTCGTATCGATCCCAGCCGTGATGATCGGCCAGAACCATCTCGATCAACTCGAAACCGCTGCTCTCAATGCGGTCCAATGTGCCTGGCAGCGATACAAACATGTCGTGATCGCCCTCGGTAAGCGCGTCGTAGGCCGCGTCCGGTGCCTCTTCCAGCCAGAACGGCTCACCCACCAGCAGCAAACTATCCGCACCCGCAAGCGCCTGCCGCATCAATGCGAGAGTCCCGGTCAATCCGCCACCGATCCAGGTAGCACCGATGCAGCTTACGATGTTGTAGGCCAGATGCGGCCCTGGAAAGGTCGCAGCATCGTCTTCAATCAGGGTGATACGCTGCGCTACGTTGAGTTCTGCGGCGCGCTGCCGGCCCGCTTCGAGGAACACCTTGCTGATGTCCACGCCCATGCCCGATATACCGTATTGAGCGGCCCAGCGGCAGAGCATCTCGGCCTTGCCACAGCAGAGGTCTAACTGCTCTACGCCGGGCTTCAGTTGACATATCTCACCCAGAAGCATCAACTGTGATTCGGTAAAGGGGTTCAGGATTTGATGATTTGTTTCGGCAATTTCATGAAATCTGAGCGACATAGGCTTCACTTTCTCCTGACCATCAACCCAATTCTAGAACCAGCGCAGCGCCGTGTACAGAAACACCCCATATGATACAATGATGACCTTTGTAACCTCTGAGCTGGACGCACAATGGCACATCTTCAAGGCAAGGAACGCGCGGACTACGTGCAGGATATGTTTGACCGCATCGCAGGCCGTTATAATCTGATGAACCGCCTGATGACCGGCGGCCAGGACCTGCGCTGGCGGCGTTTCGTCGTCCAGCAGGCCCGGCTGCCCACGAGGGGCAGGCTGCTGGATCTGGCAACCGGGACCGGCGACATCGCCTTCGAGACGCTGCGGCAGGTGCCAGACGCGCGAGTCGTCGGCGCAGATTTTTCGCTCAAGATGATGTGCGTTGGACAAAAGCTGCCAGAGGGGGATCGCGTCGGCTGGGCCGGGGCGGATGCGCTGCGCCTGCCCTTCCCCGATGCGACTTTTGATGCGGTAACGTCCGGTTACCTGCTGCGCAACGTGATCGACATCCCGCAGTGTCTCAGCGAGCAGCTTCGCGTGTTGAAACCCGGAGGCCGAATCGTCGTCCTCGATAGTTCGCCGCCGCCTGCCTCGCTGCTGCGTCCCTTTATCCAGATGCACCTGCGCTACGTGATCCCGGCCCTGGGCCGTTTGATCGCCGGGCCGTCAGCCGCCGATGCCTACCAGTACCTGCCCCAATCAACTCAGGCCTTCAAAACGCCGGAGGAACTGGCCGCGATGATGCGTGCCGCAGGGATTCAGAACGTGCAGTATCGCAGCTTTACCTTCGGCACGATGGCCGTCCACTGGGGCGAAAAAGAGGCGTGAGCAACAAAAAAGCCCACCAGGGGCTTGTACTGGAAACAAGTCCGGTTGAGGCGGCGCTTAGTTGGATTCGGACTGCCGGCGATAGCGGTACGTGATACGTCCACGTGAGGGGTCATACATGCTCATCTCGACCTTCACGCGGTCTCCCAGAAAGATGCGGATATAGTACTTACGCATTTTGCCTGATAGATAGGCCAGGATGCGATGCCCGTTTTCCAGTTCAACCATGAACTGCGTATTGGGCAGCGCCTCAACCACGGTGCCTTCGACTTCGATTTTGTCTTCCTGTTTCTTCTGTTCTTTCTTAGCCATACACATCCTTTAGTTCATTATCGGAAAACAGCAATCCGCTGCCTGCATCAGACAGCGGTTCGTAGCCTTAATATCCACACTTCATAAGGCCCCGCGCTTAACGAGTTTGAGCTTTGCGTTGGCGGCGGCGGGCACGGCAAATCGCCTTCTTTTTCTCAATCCGGCGGAGTTCGCTTTTCGAGATATGCCACCTTTTACGACGTACTGTACTCAGCACCCCACTATTGGTCACTTTCTTGCGAAAACGACGCAGCAGCGAGTCCTGTGATTCATTCGGCTTCAGTTTAACAGTTGCCATTCTGCTCTATTCACCCCCTTTCGTGCGGGTTCTAGACTTCCAGTTCAAGTTCGTCTTCTAATTGTAGCGAATCAACTTCTTCATGACCAGCCTCAGCCTCAGCGGCGGCAGCAGCGGCGGCGGCTTCCATCTCGGCGTGCCGCTTTTCCTGCCAGGCGCTCATCTCTTCGTCCGTGACCTCTTTCAAACTGAGGCCCAGACGCTGCTTATCCGGCTCGATACTGATGACACGCATCAGCAAACGCTGGCCTTCATGGACCACCAGCGAAGGATGCTCTGGCTGGGTTTCGCCCATCTGAGTAATGTGCAGCAGCGCTTCGATGCCCGGTTCCATGCTGACAAAGGCACCAAACTGCGTCACGCGGGAGACATCACCTTCGACAAGCTGGCCGATGTGGTACATCTCGTCGATCAGCTCCCAGGGGTTCTGCTGCAAACGCTTCAGGCTCAGGCCGATACGCTTGCCCTCTTCGTCCAGCTTGAGAATATAGACTTCCACCTCGTCGCCCACGTTGAGAATCTCGCGCGGGTGCTTGACGCGATGCCAGGCCAGTTCGGAAATATGGATCAGGCCGTCCGCGCCGCCGAGATCGACAAAGGCACCGAAATCGCGCAGGCCGCTGACCACACCGCGATGCACTTCGCCTTCCTGCAAATTTTCCAGCAGCACTTCCTTGCGCGCTTCGCGGCGTTCGCGCTGCGCATCACGCTGGCTAAAAACCAGACGACGGCGCTTCCAATTTACCTCAATAATCTTGACAGCAATCTGCGACCCGACCATGTCGTGCATCTGGTCACGGCGCTCTTCTTCACTCAGGCCGCGTGCCAGGCCGGACACATGGCTGGCAGGCACAAAACCGCGCAAATTGCCAAAGGGCACAATCAAACCACCGCGATTCGACTCGATCACCGTGCCCATATAAACTTCGTCAGCATTCATAATATCTTCGGCACGCTGCCAGTCTTCGCTCTGGCGGGCCTGCGAGACGGAAAGCAGCAAATTGCCATCCTCGTCCTCAGGCCGAATGACCATGACATCAATTTCATCAGCCACATCGTAGCTGACTTCATCCTGAATGCGATCCAGATCGCGGCGCTCAACAATTCCGTCACGTCCCAGACCGACATCAATAATCAGGCCATAATTATCGACGGCCAGTATGGTACCCCGAACAATGTCACCGCGCTGCGGTTCGTCACGCGCAAAAGATGCTTCCAAGAGCGCAACAAAATCCATGTTGTCGGCTAAGGTCTCCGACGACGTCTCTACTTGCATTTCAATTGTTCCCCCAAGGGTTAGATTTTTGGTTCTAGCGGCGGGGCATACGAAAACGCGGTCAATGTTTGCACCGCGCCTCATTGCACATCGTCGTGCCCCCCAAGAGACCAGGCAAAATTATACAAGTTGAGAATAGGTTTGTCAAACGTAAGTGGGCGCTTATGGGCATTTCATCCAAAGCCTGAGCGGCCAGATTCTACCGTCAGGCTTCGGGTTCTTCGGTTTCCTCGGCGGGCTGGGCTGTGTCATCTTCATCGCCGGACTCTGCCGCACCGGTATCAAGCGCATCTTCAGGCTGTTCGACTTCGTCTTCAAGATCCGGGGACGCTTCGTCGACAGGCTCGCCTTCCGTCTCGCCGGAGTCCTCGGCCACTTCGTCCTCATCCTCACCTTCTGCATCGGACACCTCGGTGCCCCAGCGCTGAGTGAAGCCCACGCGGCGCTTTTCCGGCTCCAGGTGACTGATTCGCAAGCTGAGCACATCACCTTTCTTGACGTAGGAGTACGGCTCTTTCAGGGAGCCATCGCCCATTTCACTCAGGTGCAGCAGACCTTCCAGGCCATCGTTCAGCGCCACGAATGCACCAAACTCGACGACGTTGGTCACGGTCCCCTCGACCAACTGGCCTTCGTGATAGCGCTCAGCAGCATCGTCCCAGGGGTCGTTCAACAGACGTTTGCGGCTGAGGGCGATGCGGTTGGATTCGCGGTCCAGGTTCAGCACATAGACCTCGATCTCCTGCCCAACTTCCAGCACATCGCGCGGATGATCGACGCGGTGCCAGGCCAGTTCGCTCACGTGGATGAGGCCATCCGCCCCGCCCAGGTTGACGAAGGCGCCAAAATCGCGCAGGCCGGTAACGGTCCCTTTCACGCGGTCGCCTTCTTTGAGTTCCGCCAGCAGGCGCGCTTTTTGCTGGGCACGCCATTCGCGCTGGGCCTCGCGCTCACTGAAGATCAACCGCCGCCGGTCCTGATCGACCTCGATGACTTTCACACCCAATTCTTCGTCGCGCAGTTCGTCCCAGGCCTCGCGCCGCTCGCCGGAGAGGTTCATCGAAACGAGGTGCGAACTCGGAATAAAACCTTCCAGCCGGTTCCAGCGCACCAGGATACCGCCCCGATTGTGGCCGGTCACGGTCACTTTGACAACCTCTTCGCTTTCCAGCAGCGACCGCGCTTTTTCCCAGTCATACTGCTGCAGGCCCATGTTAATTGAGACAACCAGGTTATCATCCTGATCGCGGGGATTCATGACGTACACTGGCACGTCCGCGCCGACTTCCAAGCTGGCGTGGAAGGCCGGATCCAGGCGTTCAATATCCTGGTAAGGCACAATGCCATCCCGTTTCGCGCCCAGATCGACAATAATCTCGCGCTCGTCAATTTCGAGGATGACGGCATTACGGATTTCACCACGGCGGGGTGGTGAATAGGTAAAAGACGATTCTAACAGCTCACGGAATTCCGCGCCGAAATCGTTGTTATCATCACCCGTGTGTATGGAATTCATTGAATGTGTACCACCTTATGGAAGCAAGGAGCATAATAAGCAGTTCTTCGAGACCTCTCTGATCTGATGCTCGATTTGTTTCAGCCTGTTACTCTCCATCAATACATACGCTAATTACTCACAAAGCCGTTTTACATCACAGCACGACAATTACTTACAGTAGATTATAGAATAACATTGGCCTGGCTGGCGATTCTTGCCGCCAGTTCCATGTTATCAAAACCTGTTCCCCGGCCAGGGCAGCCATGCAAACCCCGATTACAGGTCGGTATAGGCCGTCTATCACCAAGCGGCACCCAATGTCAATTGCAATATGATGCACCACCATATTTAATAATAGCATGAAGCAGCCCGCTCATAAAGAGTGGGTCAGACAGGAATTCGGTACTGCTATTATATAACACAAGCGGTGGGTTGGCTTCAATTAGTCTGCGGATCACCCAGCGCAATGCCGCGCAGGCCCCGGTCCGTCTCCCAGGGATAAACTACATAGGCATCAGTAACCGCGCCGTAGAAGTCTGGTTCGGCGTTGCTAAACAGCGACCGGTAAGGATTGTAATGCAGCACACAGGTATAAGGCCGCGCTCCTGCGCTCTGCGCCCGCCCCTTCACAGCCGTGCTCGTCCGACCACTACCCCAGACATCATCCACGACCAGGGTTTGCCGGGTCAGCAGCAGCGAGGAATCAGGAAATTGCAGAAAAGTCGGCCAGGCCATCAACCCTGCCTGCTCAGTAGTTGGAAAATCGACAGCGGCGGTGAGCACGTGGCGAATGTCCAGCACCTCGGCCAGCAGCCCGCCGGGAATCACCCCGCCGCGCGTGATAATCAGCATCGCATCAAAAGGCCCTACGCTGCGCAACTGCGGAACGAGAATGTCGATCAAACGATCCACGTCCGCCCAGCTTAGTAATTCGTGTCGCATGGAACCCTTCACTGGCTTCCCCTACCACCTTGATATCCATTATACCGGCAATCCAGGCTCAAGCCTCGTCTGGCTGCTGGGCCGTCCGAGGGTCTACCGGCCACAGCAGCACCGTCGTTTCGCTCAGGTCCTCTACCGCCGGGTTGAGCCTCAGCGGCAGGGGCCAGGTGCTGGCGGTCTCGCGGCTGAATTTGCCGACTTTGTTCACATCGCGGACCAGCCCGGCCAGCACAGCAGGCTGCATAAAGGCGACCGCTTTTGGTAAACTGCTAAAGCCGAGCAGATGGGTTTCCCCTGCCTGCTCGACTGCTACAGCACGCCATTCAACTGCTTCACCCGGCCTCAACGTCCAGACCGGCTTGTTAGGCCGCTGCTGGATCAGCAGGTGAACGTAGGGGCCGCGTATCTCAGGCTGAGCCGCCGTCTGCTGAATTCGATCCAGCGTCCGCTGCTGCGTGTGCGGCTTTTCGCCTCGCAGCAATACGCCCCCCGCTGCCAGCGATTCAATCAGGATGCGGGTATAACCTGCTGATTCCAGCAGATCGACCAGCCGCTGTTCGGCCTGGCCCTGCGATTCCAGCAGGATCAAACGCCCGCCCGGTCGCAAACTGCGCAGGCCATCCGCCAACAGCGCCGCATCCGGCCACTGGTCACAGGCCACCACCGCGTCATAGCGATCTGCGGCAGACGGACCATCGACCGTCTCAATCTTCAGGTCAGGGCGCAGATCATCATCCAGCATCCCTGCCAGATCCAGCAGACGCAGGGTCGCGCCGCTGGGTGGCAAGTGCTTGAGGATGATCTGAAGCTGCTCCGGCGTCATCCTGCGGCTTTACGGGCCTCGTTGATGAGCTTCAGCAGTTCGTCCCACTCCTCTTTGAAGAAATGCAGCGTGACGGCCCCCAACTCCAGGTGGTAGACCGTCTCGCCATCAGGTTCCTCAGAGACCCAGGCGACGTAACTGCCAGTTTCCGCCAGGGTATCAGTGGGGATATTATCGCTCATAGGTTCAGTCTCTGGATGGACGGCGATCTCCACGACCGCCGCCGCGCCGGTCACGGTTACCACCCCGGCGATCTCCACCGCGACGATCTCCGCCCCGGCTGCCGCCGCGATTGCCACCCCGGTCGTGCTCACGCGCTTCTTCAGCGGTCCAGCCTTCCAGGACAGCCTGACGGCTCAGCCGCACCTTGCCTGCATCGTCTACCGAGATGACCATCACCATAATCTCATCGCCCAGGCTGACCTCTTCTTCCACCAATTCGACCCGGCGGTCAGCCAACTGGGAGATATGCACCAGGCCATCTTTGCCCGGCAGGAATTCCACGAACGCGCCGTAGTTCTCGACACGAACGACCTTGCCGGTGTAGATGCGCCCGATTTCAGGTTCTTCGACCAGGCCGTGAATGCGTTCAGCAGCCAGCGCTGCGGAAGGCCCATCGACCCCGGCGATAAAGACGGTACCATCTTCCTGAACGTCGATCTTGACGCCAGTCGCATCCTGAATACCCCGGATCGTCTTGCCGCCAGGCCCGATCACCGCCCCGATTTTCTCCGGGTCAATCTTGATGATCGTCATGCGCGGCGCATAGTCGCTCAGTTCAGCACGCGGGGCCGGAATGGTCGCCTTGATAAGGTCCAGGATCTGCATCCGGGCGTCACGCGCCTGTGACAGCGCCTGCGTCATGACCTCGTCGGTCACACCGCTGATCTTGATGTCCATTTGCAGCGCCGTGATGCCCACTTCGGTCCCGGCGACTTTGAAGTCCATATCGCCCAGATGATCTTCCATGCCCTGAATATCGGTCAGGACGGTCATCTGATCGCCGTCAGTGACGAGGCCCATAGCGATCCCGGCCACCGGGCGCTTGATCGGCACCCCGGCATCCATCAGCGACAGCGTGCTGCCGCAGACACTGCCCATCGAGGTGCTGCCGTTGGAACTCAGGACCTCGCTGACAAGACGGATCGTGTAAGGGAACTCATCTTCCGGCGGGATCATCGGCCGCAGCGCGGTTTCTGCCAGCGCGCCATGCCCGATCTCGCGGCGGCTGGTGCTGCGCAGCGGGCGCGTCTCACCCACCGAATAAGGCGGGAAGTTGTAATGGTGCAGGTAACGCTTGCTGTCCACCGCGCCCAGATCGTCCAGTTCCTGCGATTCGCGCGGTGTGCCCAGCGTTGTGATCGTCAGCACCTGAGTCTGGCCGCGCTTGAACAGACCGGAGCCATGCACACGCGGGATCAGACCGACCTCGGCAGAAAGGTCACGGATGGTGGTCTTATCGCGCCCGTCAGGCCGTACCCCATCCACCACAATCCGGCGGCGTACCGCTGTTTTCAGGGCCTTATCCAGCCCTTCGGAGACGTCTTTCATCGCAATCAACTGCAATTCGTCGGTGATTTCAGCGTTGCGGGCTTCGTATTCCGCCAGGATCTCCGCCGACAATTCGTCCAGGGCTTCATTCAGGCCACCACGATCGGTGTGTGTCTCCACAATCTGGCGCATCCGGTCATGGACCTTTTCCGCGACCTCAGCCACCACCGCTTCGTCGTTGCCTTTCGAGACATATTCGGTCTTCTGCTTGCCGACCTCGGCCTGCATTTGCCTTTGCAGCTCAATCACCGGCTGGATCGTCTCGTGCGCCAGACGCAGCGCCTTGAGCATGGTGTCTTCCGGCACTTCGTCTGCACCGCATTCCACCATGTTGATCGCCTCCGCCGTCCCGGCGACACGCAGGTCCAGAATGCTGTCTTCCATCTGCGGCACGGTGGGGTTCACCACCAGTTCGCCGTCGATCAGCCCAATGCGCACACCCGCGACCGGACCATTCCAGGGAATGTCCGAAATCAGAATGGCCGCGCTGGCCGCCGTCAGCGCCAGCATGTCGATGTAGTTCTCCTGATCGTGGCTGAAGGCACTGATAATCACCTGCACATCATTGCGCATGTCTTTGGGAAAGAGCGGGCGGAAGCTGCGGTCACAAACGCGCGAGACCAGAATCGCGCTTTCCGGCGGCTTGCCCTCGCGGCGGAAGAAGCTGCCCGGAATACGCCCGGCAGCGTAGAGCTTCTCTTCGTAATCCACGCTGAGGGGGAAGAAATCGATTCCCTCACGCGGTCTGGAACTCATCGTCGCGCTGGCGAACACGAGGGTATCCCCCATGCGGATCGTCACCGCGCCCCCGGCCTGTTCCGCGAACTTACCCGTTTCCAGGGTCAGCGTCCGGCCTCCGAGTTCTGTCGTGTAAAGTATGTACTTGCGTCGTTGTCTGTTCTAACATTTGGCCTCCTATACAGCGCCAAAACGCCTGGAAGGTAGAAACTGGAGGCTGAGGCTAAACGTCCTATTTAGCACCACTCTCCAATTTCCAATCAACCAGGCGTGCTATAAAAAGTAGGATGATCCATGCAATCGACCATCCAGTATACACATCTCCAGGAATGACCTAGCGGCGTAGACCAAGCCGCTGAAGCATTTCGCGGTAGCTCTCCGGGTTGGTGCGGCTCAAATACTTGAGATGCCGCCGCCGCTGCCCGACCAGCTTCAACAGGCCCCGGCGCGAGTGTTGATCGTGCTTGTGCGTTCTGAGGTGATCGGTGAGCTGGTTAATGCGGGTAGTCAGCAGTGCGATTTGCACTTCCGGCGAACCAGTATCGCCTTCATGCCGGCTAAAATCTTCGATGATCGTTTGCTTCTCGGTCTTGCTAAGCCCCATGGCGGTTTGTCCCTCTCATTATCTGATGTCGCCAGGTACATCGGACACTGACATACCGGCCAAACTGCATTATAGCAGAAGGCTCAGGACGTGCCAATGCTCAAAAGGGCTAACTGTAGCGCTCGCGGCGGGCATCCGCGACCAGATTGACAGTGTGATGCGTGCGGAAGAGGCTGTATTGGCCGCTGCGGCCCGGCACAGTGCTGAGGACGTTCTCCGATTCCATAATCGAGAACCACAGGTCCAGGTCCCACTCGCGGTCCCATTCCAACTGGCGCAGATTATGCTCAGAGATCATCTTGTTGCTCTCGTAGAGGGTCAGCAGCAGGCGCACGAAGGAATCCCGTGTGCTGAGGATCTGCCGCGTGATGGACGAGGCCAGGTTCAGCGAGATGCCTTTGGTGAAGAACTCGCTCTGCGGGTTGGGATATTCGGCCACTTCTGCCGCTTCGTTGGCGATCAGGTACTCGACCGCCCGCTGGAACGCAGTCCCGCTGTCGAAGCGCAGCAGACGTTTGTGGAGGCTCCCCAAAGGACACCAGGTAAAGCCCCGGAAGCTGGTAAACTGCTCCACACTGACCACAATGCGCCGGACCATGTTGGCCGTCTCCGGCTCGGTCGCATCCAGCCGGTCCATGCCAATCCCGGACCAATCCCGCTCCTCTTCCTCGGCGTTTTCCTGTTCGTTCATATCCGGCAGACTGAACACCGGATTGGTGCGGATCACCGGCACCAGATCGTCAGGGTTATGGCGGTGCGGGATCAACTCGCGGATCAGGACCTGTTCACGTACCAGACAATCGATCCAATCCGAGCGCCACTGATCGTTCAGGTTGCAGCCGGGCTGGTCCAGTTCGCGGTCCATCGCCAGCCCCTTGAGCAGGAAGCCGTAGTTGACGTACTCCCAGTCGCGCACCTGCAAGCGTGCGCTGGACGCGCAGCGACGATCACGCGCCACAATCAAGCGGGTCTTTTCGACCACCGGGTGCGAATCATCCAGCCGGACGTTGCCCTTACCGCCGGGCAGCGCCTTGAGGATGCCCAGCGACATGGCCTGAAGCACCAGATCTTCGCCGCGCGCCTGCGAGACGACCGCGTTCACCGTCTCCAACTGCTTACCAGCACGTGGCTGGGGATCGAATTGGTCCCGCGCTCGACCGCCAGCCGGTCCATCTGGATGATGACGCTGGACCACTGCGAGGGCGTAAAGGCCGTCATGTCTTCGTAGGTCACGGCGGACGACGACGCGCTCCAGGACTGGTGCGTCTGCAAGTCGGTGAAGTCTTCGATGTACTCCAACTGAATGCTGGGGTTATTCTCGATCTGGCGGCTGGTGCTGCCATGCACGCCCCAGACCACCACCGTCTTGCTGCGCGTCACCAGCGTATTAAGCACCTGGTTGAAATCGCGGTCGCCGCTCGCCAGGATATAGACATCCGCCGCGTCGGCATAGCTGGCATTGGTAATCACGTCCTGGGCGATGCGCATATCGGCGCTGTTCTTGCCCGGCAGATTGAAGACCGGGTCGATATTTGCCAGCATCAGACGGCTGGGGGCTTCGTCGGCGACCTCGCGCCCGGTCGAATCGACCAGCGGCGGCAGGCTGCCACGCTGTCCCCAGGGCGCATAGGCGGCCATCTTGACGACCTGACCATGCGCTTTGGCCTGCATCACGAAGCGCTCGATCAGATGATCGAGATTGACCGTGTAGCCCTGCTCGGTCAGGCTGATAGCGATGTTCTCGAAGTCAATATACACCGCTACGTTTTTGGTCTGGATGCCCAGCAGCGATTCCAGCGGCTGGTAGATGACACCCCCGGCCAACTCGGTGCCCTCCAAGCATGTTCTCCGACCCCCAGACGCGAATGCGGGCGTCACGAGTCGTCTTGACACGCTCCACCAGCGGAATCAGATCCGGGCTGGTGGTGGCGAGAATCAACTCATCCACCGGCTCCGGGTCGAAGGAGAAGTAATGCATGAGAAGCGAATCCGCCAGGCTCTCGCGGTGAGGCATGTCAAAGAGTTCGTAGCCCGGCGGCCTGAAAGATCCGACGGGTCTCAGCGGAGTAAGCCCGAATTCTTGCTGGTATAACGATCCCAATCTGCGACAGCTACGGCCTTGAGTTTGTCCGGGCCGATCAAGCCCGCGGCCAGAGCGGCGCTCCCGCGTAAACCGACTGCCATCTCCTGCAAGTCAACTGATAGTCCACGCTGTTTGAACTGGCGCAGCAAATCGTCTACATCGACAATCAAATAAGCTGCCATTATCTTTCCTAAGAAGGCCAACCATTCCCTGGGTCCAGCGATTGGCACGCTACAACATCATGAAAAAGAGATTGATAGTCTATTATATTTTACAAAACCACTTTATTCACAATAGTTTCGCTTCACACCGGCTATCTGTTCAATAAACGTAACCTAACAGTGCAATAGTGATATATATAACAAACTCTGGTTGCATAGCAACAGTCCAGACTGCATTATACTACAGACTGCGCACTTGTAAGGATGGCGTCCCGTAGCAGAAAACAAACTTCTTTGCCTAAAATTCGTGCAAATTGCCCAAAATAGGGCCCTCAACCCCATTTTGCTCAATATGCGCGGGCAAATAAAGCTGTTTTGCCGCCCTTTGGCCGGTCATGAAGCAGCGTGCGCTGGCCTCGTTCTCCTCAAAGGGGAAGCAGCGCAGCGTTGCGCCGGTCTCATCTTTCACGCGGCGTTCGTCGTCGTCCGACCCGGCCCAGGCCCACGCGCCCAGCCGCCCGCCTCCACCACCTGCTCGAGTTCATCATAACTGGTGACATCATGGATATGGGCATCGCGGAAGTCGGTGGCCTGTTGCAGCAATTAGCCTGGATGGCGTCCAGCAGTTCCTGCGCCGCGGCTCACCAGGCCGTCCTGCGAGACCGTCTGCTTGGCCTCTTTGCCGGGCATATCGCGCCGCGCCAGCACCGCCGCGTTCTTCTCGACATCCTTCGGGCCGATCTCGATCCGCAGCGGCACGCCGCGCATCTCCCAGTCGTTAAACTTGAAGCCGGGACGATGACCTTCGCGCTTATCGACGTGAACCCGCAGCCCGGCATCCGCCAGCGCCTGGCGCAGCCGTTCACTGGTCTCCAGCACCGGGCCGCCCTCATCCAGCGTGCGGAAGATGGGCACGATCACCACCTGAATCGGCGCCAGATTGGGCGGCAGGCGCAGGCCGTTGTCGTCGCCATGCGCCATCACCACCGCGCCGACCATGCGCGTGCTGAAACCCCAGGACGAGGTCCAGCAGTATTTGAGTTCGTTGTTTTCATCCAGATACTGAATGTCGAAGACTTTCGCGAAATTCTGGCCCAGATTATGGCTGGTGCGCGCATTGCAGGGCCTTGCCGTCGCGCATCATGCGCTTCAATGCTGTAGGTGTCGCAGCGCCCCGGCGAAGCGTTCGATATTGCTCTTGCGACCCTTAATGACCGGGATCGCCGCATCATTGACGGCGAAATCGGCGTAAATATCCAGCATCTGCAGCGTCTCGGCTTCGGCGTCGGCGTCAGTGGCATGGGCCGTGTGACCCTCCTGCCACAGAAACTCCGACGTGCGAAGGAAAGGCCGCGTGCGCAGTTCCCAGCGCACGACGTTGGCCCACTGGTTAATCAGCAGCGGCAGATCGCGGTAGGACTGAATCCATTCGCTGAAAGCCTCGCCGATGATCGTCTCTGAGGTAGGCCGCACAACCAGCGGTTCTTCCAGTTCCTTGCCGCCGGCATGGGTCACAACCGCCAGTTCCGGGCTGAAACCCTCGACGTGTTCGGCTTCGCGCTCGCAGATAACTTTCCGGGATAAACAGCGGGAAGTAGGCGTTCTGATGGCCGGTCTCCTTGAAACGCCGGTCCAGCCCGGTCTTCATGGCTTCCCACAACTCGTAGCCATAAGGCTTGATGATGGGCGCACCGCGCACTGGCGACGGAGCCACCAGATCCGCCTTATAGACAATCTCGTTGTACCAGCGCGAGAAATCTTCGCTCTGGGGCGTCACGGCCTGAGAAACCATACTCATTACCCTTTGTTGGAATGCGCAGCCACCTATTATACCGGCAACCGGCGGTCTGTCTCCAGATGCAGTTCAGCCGAGGCAGCGCTGTGCCGCTGATTCAACCGGGTCCAGCCAGACGGCCTGGAAGCGTTCGCCCATGCGTGCATAGTTTTCCGGGGACATCGTGGCAAGTTGCCCTAACCAGCGCGCCATAAACAAGCCACAGCAGCGCGTGATCCGACAGCAGCGCGAAGTCCTCGTCGCTCCAGCCCGGTTTGTAGAACTGCCCGGCACAATAGCGGTAATGCCGGGTCATATCGTCAATCGACATCGCGGGACGCAGGTACAGTTCGGTGGTCTTGACGTACCAGATCAGGTCCAGAATCGCCGGGCCGATCCCCGCCAACTGCCAGTCGAAGACAATCTGGCGGCCATCCACAGGCCGGGCGATATTGCCGGGCCAGTAATCGCCATGAATCAAGGTCGAAGTCTGCGCCCGCAGCGGCTCGGCAATGCAGCCCATCGCTGCCGACAGGCGCTGCAACAGATCAATGTAACGCGGGTTGCGCAGCCAGGGCAGATGCGCCCCGGCAGCCAACTGCTGTGCAGCATCCACCGCCGCGTTGACCGTATCATCGTAGTCCTCGGCAAAGGGCCGCGCCAGCCAGGGATAATTCGCCAGATCCTGCGACAGACCGTAGAAGCGGTCGTGCATCCGCACCATGTTGGTGACAGCCTCTTCGTAATCTTCCCGCAGCCACTCGGTCGCGGGCCGCAGATCGGTCAGCACTTCCAGCACCAGCCAGCCTTCCTGTTCATCCCCCAGGACAAGCCCCGGCACCAGCAGAGGCAGATGCTGCGCCAGACGCCGGTAGACGCCGTATTCGCGCTGGCCGACCGCCCGCAGCACCCGGCCATTACTGCTCACCGGCGGCTCTTTGAGCAGCAGCGGCAGATTATGTTCGACGGCATCAATGCGCACGCCAACCGCCAGCGCGCTCAGCTTCGTCCCGGCCTCGTTCAAGCCCGCACCAGGCATAATCGCAGGCAGGGGAATCTCTTTGATTTCAAGCAAACGCAGCGAACTGGACGCCAGATAACGGCGCAACCCCGCCGTCAATTCAGAGCGCGAAAAAGGCCAGGTCCAGGCTTTGGCGGCACCCACCATTCAGAATCACTCCCATGTCCGTTTCTGGTTCTCCTCCAGTTTGTCCAGAACGGCTTGACCAAGGTTGATGTTGTTGATACTGGCGAGCTGCATCAAGTATAGCATGACATCCGCCAGTTCTGCGGCTAATTCGTCCTGCGTCCCACTGGGCATTTCGGACCATTGAAAATGTTCCAGCACTTCGCTTGCTTCCAGCACCAGCGAAATCGCGAGGTTTTTGGAGGTCTGTGGGCGCGGCGAATCGGCCTGATACCAGCCCTTACTTTCGACAAAGCGGTGCATCGCCGCTTCCAGTGCGTCCAGATCCATCAGCCTAGTAAGCGTTATCAGTGCGCAGGATAATCTTCAGGATCTGGCGCAGGATGATCTTGATGTCCAGCCACAGCGACCAGTGTTCGATATACCACAGGTCATAGGTCGTGCGCTCGGCAATGGAGGTATCGCCGCGCAGCCCATTGACCTGTGCCCAACCGGTCATCCCGGCCTTTTCGCGGTGCCGCTCCATATAGCGCGGAATCTGCTCGCGGAAGGTGCGCACATAGACCGGGCGTTCCGGGCGCGGCCCGACCAGACTCATGTGGCCCAGCACCACGTTGACCAACTGCGGCATTTCGTCCCAGTTGGTATTGCGCAGAAAGCTGCCCAGGCGCGTCCGCCGGGGATCATCCGGCACAGTCCAGCCGGGACCGTCCTCCTCAGCATCCACCCGCATCGAGCGGAACTTAATCATCGGGAAAGGCCGCCCATCCAGGCCCATGCGCTCCTGCACATAGAAGACCGGGCCTGCGGATTCCAGCTTAATCAGCAGCGCCGTCAGCAGCAGCAGCGGCGAAAAGAAGACCAGCCCGACCGTTGAGCCGAAAATGTCGAGGCCACGCTTCAGGCTCAGCCGCCAGCCGCGCAGGGCAATATCGCGCACGGTAATCAGCGGCGTGCCGCCCAACTCATCGACGGTCATATCGCCCGCCATGTAGGCGAAGACATCAGGATAGACCTTGATGTCCACCTGACCGCGCTGGCACAGCGTAATCAGATGGACCAGTTCGCTGCGATGCGCTTCCGGCAGGGCGATAATCACCTGCTCGATGTCACATTCGTCGATCAGGCGCGGAATGGCTTCGTAGGTGCCGATCACCGGCACACCGGCGACGTTCTCGTTGGGCTGGCTTTCGGAGGCCACTACGCCGACCAGATTGTAGCCCAGGTCATGGCGGCCTATGATGCGGCTGGTGACATCGCGCGCCACGTTGCCCCCGCCGATAATCAGCAGATTCTCGCTGTCCAGGCCATGCTTGCGCAGGGTATAGCGCAGAAAGCGGTAGACGGTGCGGTCGATTTCGACCAGCAGCATACTGAAGAACCAGACGTAGACAAAGAGGCTGCGCGGGTAATCGACGTCGAACCGTGTGCCGTAAAAGATCGATTCGAGGATCAGGGCTTGCAGTGCATAGCCCAGGACTGCGCCCAGCGTCACCGCACCCAGGATCTTGCGCATCTGGTCGATGCGGCTGACGGCGCGCGGCAGGTGATAGAGCCGCGAAGCATAGAGGATCAGCAGCGTGGTGATGACATGCAGCAGCAGGGTGGGGACATAGCGCTCGAAAGACGGCGGCGCGGGTGGAATGGGAAAGATTTCGAGGACGTTGCGCGCTTGAAAGGCCAGCACAAAGGCTGCCACCAGCGCGATAATATCCAGGCCAATCAGGAGCGCGTTCAACAGCAGACGCACCCGATTGCTGCTGCGCGGCACTGATCTCACGCTGGCTGGCGAATCTCCGGCAGCAGCTTCGCCCCACCCTTCAGCAGCAGTCCGCTCATGATGAGCATGTGCAGCCACAGGGGTGTCGTCTGGCGATAATGCTTCCGATAGAAGAGCAGCATCGCGCGCTGGAACTCGAACTGTGCCCGCTGGCTCTGACGACTCGCCGCCCGCTTGACGTGCTTCACCACGATCTGCGGCTGGTAATACACCTTCCATCCGGCGGTCTTGATCCTGTACGCCCAATCCAGATCCTCTCCGTACATGAAGAACGTTTCGTCCAGCAGACCGACGTCGCTAATGGCTTCACGCCGGACCTGCATGTAAGCCCCAACGACCAAATCAACTTCCAGTTCTTCGTCGGGGTCGGCAAAGGTCATATTGTAACGCCCGAACTGCCGGTGCTTAGGGAACAGGCGCGACAGCCCCGTGAACCGGTAGAGGGAGACGGCAGGCGATGGGAAACTGCGGCGGCAGGCCAGATCCAGGCTGCCATCCATCAGCACCAGCTTCGGCCCGGCGATGCCGATCTCCGGGCGCGAACTCCATGTACTGCGTCATCCTGTAGAAGGCATCCGGCGGCACTTCGGTATCCGGGTTGAGCAGGAGCAGCATAGCGCGGTGCATCCGCATCCACCTGCCCTGGCCCGTGAAAGCCCAGCGCTCTCAGGCCCAGATTGTTGCCGTAAGGGTAGCCGCCGTTGACCTCGCTGACGATCAACTCGACCTGCGGGAAATGCTGGCGCATCATCGCCACACTGTCGTCAGTCGAGACATTATCGACCACAATCACCCGGTAGTTGAAGGCCCCCTCGCTTGCCAGCACCGTCTCCAGACAACGTTTGAGCAGCGCCGAGGTGTTCCAGTTGAGAATGACTATACCGAGGTCAAGCATAGATACCCTTTACCGCTTGCGATTGTACCACAGGCACCAGATAGCGACCAGCACGCCCACCTGACGTCTAACCTGCGCTGGTGGGCAGCGTTTTGAGGGGATTGCCCCGCAATGCGGCCCGCATCGCGTCGCGGTCGTCCCAGGGATATTCGATGGTGCCGAAGCACATACTCTGCTCATGACCCTTGCCACAGGCCATGACGATGTCGCCCGGCTGGGCCATCTGGCAGGCGCGGTAAATCGCCTCGCCGCGATCCGGCACGCGGAAAAAGGTCTCGCCTTCGATTCCGCCCTGCGACTCGCAGGCTTTCGCCATGACCGCCAGAATCTCGTCCAGTGATTCGGTACGCGGGTCCTCGGCGGTCAGCACGGTGATATCCGCCAGCCGCGCCGAGATCTCCGACATCATGCGCCGCTTCTCACGGTCACGCAGCCCGGCGCTGCCAAAAACGCAGATCAGGCGCTTGCCTGTGGGCAGCATCCCGCGCGCAGCATTCAGCACCTTTTCCAGCGCATCCGGCGTATGCGCGAAATCGACAATCGCCGTGAAGTCCTGGCCCTCGTCAATGCGCTCCATGCGGCCAGGGATGCCACTGAACCGATCCAGTCCTCGCTGAATCTGTTCGGCACTCAGGCCCATCCCACTGGCACAGGTGACAGCCGCCAGCGTGTTCAGGACGTTGAATTCACCCGTGAGGGATGTTACAAAGGTATCGGATCCCAGCCCGAAACGGGTCCCCTGTGGCATATACTCGACGGTCTCCGCGCGCCATTCTGCTCCTGGCCCCAGGCCGTAGAAAAGCTGCCGGTCTGCCGGAAACTGAGCAAAATAAGCCGCGCTGGGATCGTCCGCATTGATAATCGAGATCTTGGGCTGATCGCCTTTGCGTATGCTGCTGCCCAGCATCTCGAACATGTGGCATTTGGCCGCGCGATAGTTTTCAAAGCTGCCATGATAGTTGAGATGCTCGTGCGTCACATTGGTCATAAGCGCGACATCAATCTCAACGCCGTTGAGCCTGCCCTGCGCCAGCCCATGACTGGTCATTTCCAGCACGCAGTGCGTCAGGCCGTTGGCAAGCATCTGCGCCAGCAGCGCCTGCACCTTGCGGCGCGCCGGGTGTCGTCACATGAAAGCCAGTATCAGCCACCTGTCCGCCCAGGTCCGCCGCCACCGTCGAGATCATGCCCGTTTTATTGTGCGTCGCCACCTGCAACATGCTGTGAATCAGCGTCACCGTCGTTGTCTTGCCATTGGTGCCGGTCACGCCGATGACGACCAGCTTGCGCGAGGGAAAATCGTGGTAGGCCGCCGCCAGATAGCCGGTGGCTTCCTGGGCGTTGGTCACCTGGGCATAGGGCACAGGCAGGTCGGCAATGTCGCGCTCACCGACGATGGCCGCTGCGCCTCGCTCGATGGCACGCGGGATGAAGTCATGGCCGTCTACGCTCAGGCCCTTGCGCGCCACAAAGACGCCACCGGGCTGGAGTTCGGCATCCAATTCAACCACCGGCGCAGCTGATCTCGGCGTCCCCGGCTGGCGCGAACCAGCATCCCCTCCGGCAGGGCGCTGAGCAGGTCAGACAGCTTCATCGACCTTTTCCTCTTCAACTCGGTGGACACGATGGGCATCGCGGAGACGGGCAATCAGGCTCAGGACGAAGTAGAGCAGTCCCCCGAAGATCAGCGGCAGGAGGATCAGGCAGGCCAGCAGGATCACCGCCAACAGCGCTAACTGCTGCTGGGCTACATCGGGATTAAGCCAGGACTGGTCGATCATCGTAAGCCAGAAAAGAAACATGCCGGTTGAGACCGGCACGTTTTCTGAGTCTATAGCTGTTGTCGAACTACCGCATCCGCTGCGAGATCTCGTTCAATCCGCTGCGCACGCTGCCATCGACCACTCGGTCGCCGCTGCGCACGATCAGGCCGCCGAGAATGGCCGGGTCCACCGTAAAGGTGATGTCGTCCGCGCCGATCTCCTTGATCGCCTGCTTCTGTTCCGCATCCGAGAGCGGCATGGCGCTGATAACCTCGACATTGCCGGAGAGCGATTTAGCTTCGGCAGGCACTTTGGCGAAGAAATCGTTGATGAGGGCCTGCTGTTTCTTCTCGTCCAACGCCTCGCCGATCAACTGCTGCGCAACGGCCAGTGCGATGCCCGCCACCTGGCTGCGCAGACCAGCCAACTGCGTGTTGCGTTCTTCAACCGCCGCCTGACGCGCATCTTCGCGGATACTGTCGGCTTCGGCGTGCGCTTCCTGCTGCACCTGCCGGGCGACTTCCTCGCCCCGGCTGCGGGCTTCTTCGATGATGCCCTGCGCTTCTGTGCGCGCCTTCTGCAAGACCGTCTCGGCCTCGGCTTCCGCGTTCATACGGGCATTGGCCGCCTTCTCCGCATCTTCCAGACCCCTTCTGGATGCGCGTCCGGCGCTCTTTCAGCACCGAGATCAGCGGATCGTACAAGAAGCGGGTCAGCAGCACATAGATGACGATGAAGGCAATGATCTGGACCAGTAAGTAACCGGGATTAATGCCTAATGCTTCCATAGTCTACTCCTTCCCTGATTTATCGTAGGCTAGGCAAGCACGAACAGGATGATCAGCGAAACCACCAGCGCGTAAATCGCGACGGCTTCGGCAAAGGCCACGCCCAGGATCATGTTCGTCTGGATCGTACCGGTGTGATCGGGGTTGCGGGCCATACCCTGCACCGCGCCGCCGACCGCCAGGCCGATGCCGATGCCGCCGCCGAGCGCGCCGATCATCGCCAGCCCCGCGCCGATGGCTTTACCCGCCAGAATGATTGCTGCTGCTTGTTCCATTACTGATTGCTCCTTGTATGTTTGCTTAGTTAATCTGTCCAGAATACCCCTGTGCCTAAGCGTGAACCGCTTCGGCCTCTTCAGCGTGATGCTCTTCGTCGCCGTGATGCCCCACTGTTGCCAAACTCATGAAGATGGCGGTCAGCAGGCCAAACACCAGCGCTTGAATGATGCCAACGAAGAATTCAAGCAGGAAGAAGGGCCAGGGCACGATAACCGGTACGAGGAAGCTCATCACGAACAGCAGAATCGAACCGGCAAAGATGTTACCGAGAAGTCGGAAGGCAAACGAGAGAATTTTGGCGAAGTCGCCGATCAACTCTAACAAGCCCACCGCCACGTCAATCCCGCCCAGAGGCGAGTTGAACAAGGTGCCGAAATTGAAGAACTTGGTCAGATAACTCATCCCCAGGGCACGGAAACCGATTACCTGAGTCATCACCACTGCGATCAACGCCAGCGCTAAGGTCATGTTCAGGTCGGTTGAAGGCGCGCGGAAGAAGGGCAGCACCACCCAGGGCACGCTCGGATCCCCAGCAGGGTATTCGTGTTCGACTGCTGCGGTTTCCTGATTCTGTGTCTCGGCGGCTGGCTGTTCCGTCGTCCCGGTGGCGGCGCTGCTTTGAGCGGACAGATCGGCGACAGTCCCTGCATCGCTGTTGTTGGCTTCCGCCTGCAGCGACTCGGTCACGGCAGAAGAATCCCCTTGAGTCACCTCAGGCACCGCCTGACCGGTCCCGGTCACACAGCCGGCCTCCGCACGCGCCGTCTGTTCCTCAAAGCTGAGGTTAGCGGCGGCATCTGGCCCGACCCAGGGACAGCGCCCATTGAGATAGTGGATTCCCAGCACGGTCGAGGTCTCGAAGCCATCGAGCGCGACCTGCTGACCATTGTCATCATGCACGTGGGCTTCCAGGAAGCCGATGCTATCGACACCGGGAACCAGCTCCATCCAGTTCGACAGCAGCACGATGATGAAGATCGTCATGAATATCTTGAAGATCAGGTCGAGATACTTCGCGGGTGCGATGCCAGCGATGAAGCCGTAAAGCCCCTCAAAAGCCAACTCGAACAGATTATAGAAGCCCCCGCGCGGGACTGCGCCGCCGTGTTCGGGACGGTTACGCGCCACGTAATACACCAGCAGGCCAATGATAAGCCACACTGCAATCGAGCCAGCCAGTGTATTCGTGATTTGCAGGCCGAAGATCGACCAACCTGCGGGGTATACCTCGCCTGGTAACTGAATCACCGGTACAACCGGCGGCCAGTTCAGCATGACAAAGACGCTGGCAATCACCAGGATTAAGGCGATCCAACGACGCTTACCGTTCCAATTCACTGTGGTTTGTCCTCCTTCTGTGATGCCAGAATTTGCTTGGTTTGTTGCTGGGTATAACGATAGATTGTCCATAGGGTCAGCGGAATGCTGCCCAGCAGGAGTATGAACATGATCGCTGGCTTTGTCCCTAGCAGTGCGTCAAGCAGCAAGCCGAACAACACCGCCCCCCCAACGATGAGCACCAACAAGGCACCTAGTTGGGCAATCACCTTGACGGCAAGCATCGTCACCGATGGAGTGTCGTCATCCATAGCTTGCCCTCAAGATGCCAGCTTATTCATTCGTGCAATCTATCACAATGCTACCTTGCACAAGCCGAACTGTCAACGTTTTAGCGATAGTCCACAAAGTCTATCAGAAACGTTTTGCAATTGCCAATGCTCTAGGTAAAGAGCGAGGCCGCCCCGTTGACAGCCCAGTTAAAGATTACCTGCGCCCCCACCGTACCCAGCACGATGACGACGACGGTCGGCACAGCCAGCACCCAGCCAGATGCGCGCGAAACCGGGATCGGCTTGTCTTCGTCTTCGCTGCGGTCCACGTACATGACCTTAATCACGACCAGGTAGTAGTACAGCGCGACGATGGCGTTCAACACGCCGACAATCGCCAGCCAGGTCAGGTTCGCCTGGACAGCGGCGTTAAACAGGAAAAACTTCCCAAAAAAGCCTGCCGCCGGCGGAATACCCGCCAGGGACAGCAGCGCCACCGTCATCGCCAGCGCCAGCCAGGGACTGCGCCGGTTCAGACCTGCCAGATCAGCAATGGTCTCGCTGCCGGTCGCCTCGCTGAACAGCACCACGACAGCGAAGGCCAGGATGTTGGTAAAGGTGTACATGAACATGTA
Organism: uncultured Chloroflexia bacterium; assembly: GCA_963772595.1. Taxonomy (GTDB): domain Bacteria; phylum Chloroflexota; class Anaerolineae; order Aggregatilineales; family Phototrophicaceae; genus CAVYXZ01. Next base: position 381,372 of record CAVYXZ010000014.1, read on the forward strand.
GAAGCTGACCGCCGCCACGCCCTGACCCGTCTGCGACTGGATAGCCGCCACGCCGATCAGCGTATAGCCGGCCTGCGCAATCGATGAGTAGGCCAGCAGACGCTTAATATTGCGCTGCGACCAGCGCCAGCACATTGCCCAGCGTCATCGAAACGACCGCCATCACCGTCACCAACTGCACCCAGAAATTCTCCATCGTCAGGTCGCCCAGGACCAGCGTGTTCGGGAAGACGGCGATCAGGAAGCGAACGAGCAGGGCGAAGCTGGCCGCTTTACTGGCGACGCTCACAAAGGCCGTCACCGGCGTCGGTGAGCCTTCGTACATATCCGGTGTCCAGAAATGGAAGGGCACCGCACCGATCTTAAAGCCGAAGCCCACGATGATCAGCAGCATGGATACCAGAACCGGCAGTGGCATGTTGCCCATGCCCTGGCTGAGCAGGTCCGCAATGGCGTAAATATTGGTCTGGCCGGTCAGGCCGTAAAGAATGCTGAGGCCGAAAAGCATCAGGCCGGAGGCAAAGGAGCCGTACAGGAAATACTTCATGCCGCTTTCGGACGATTTGGGGTCATCCAGCTTGAAGGCCGCCAGAATGTAGAGCGGGATCGAGAGCGTTTCCAGGCCCAGGAAGACCATAATCAGGTCGGCTGCCCCACTGATGAGGCAGGCCCCCAGCGTGGAGACGACGATAATCAGGTAGAACTCGCCGCGCCGCCCCAGTTCCTTCATGTCGATTGCCATCAGGGCTGAAAGCGACCCACCCAGCAGCACCATCACCTGGAAGATCTGCGTCAGGGTGTCATGGCGAATCATGCCGCCCCAGAAGAGCATATTGCCGTCTGACGGTGGTCCCCAGATCAGCGGCGTGATCGCCAGCAGCGCCAGACCCGCCGCCGTGACGTAGGCGATATTGCGGCGCTGGTGCTCCGGGAGATATACATCCAGGAACAGGACAATGATCGCCAGCACCGTCAGCCCGATTTCGGGCGCGATGGAGGGCAAACTCGCCAGGAAATTAAACTCGGTCAACATGCCCCTCCTAGAAGTGTCACAATGGGACAGATACCCGCATGGATCTGCGGGGCCATCACCGCAGGCATGATGCCCACGATAATCAGCGGCGCACCCAGCAGGATCAAGATTATTCGGTCCGTGATGGCGATGTCACCCACTTCAGGGTAAAGCTTGGCATTGAACTCGCCAAAGAAGACCTGTCCGGTCACGCGCAGCACGTAGGCTGCCGTAATGACGATGCCTAACGCCGCCGCAATTACAATGACCGAGTAATAATTACTCAATGTGAGGCCTCCGGCATGTAAGGTGATCTTGCTGGAAGCCGCCCACATCCCGGTAAAGATCGGGTATTCGGCGACGAATCCGCTGAGACCCGGCATACCCATACTGGTCAGACCGCCGATGATAAAGGCCAGCCCGACCCAGGGCATCTTGGTGATAAAGCCGCCCAGGCTGGGAATATCGCGCGTATGTGCTCGATCATAGACCATGCCGACACAGCCGAAGAAGAGCGCCGTCATCACGCCATGACTGAACATCTGCAAACCGGCTCCGGTCATGCCGATGATGTTCATGGTGGCAAAGCCCATGCTGACCAGCCCCATGTGGCTCACCGATGAGAAGCCGATGACGTACTTAAAGTCACGTTGTCGGAAGGCGATAAAGGCCCCGTAGACGACGTTCACCAACGTGAGGAAGACAATCCAGGGGAGATGCACCTGCGCGCCGTGTGGCATCAACTGCACCCCGGCCCGCAGCGCCGCATAAGCGCCCAGTTTCATCAGCACGCCCGCGTGGATCATCGAGACGGCGGTCGGCGCGGCTACGTGACCATCAGGACTCCAGTTGTGGAAGGGGAAGACACCTGCCAGCACCGCGAAGCCGATAAAGATGAAGGGGAACCACAGCTTGGCGAAGGTCAGCGTGTTGATCCCGGCATAACCGAGCAATATCGTAACGCGCCATGTTCCGCTGCCAGCGTCAGATTGACCATATCGAAGTTGAAGGCCGTCGAATTGGGCGCGACTATCCCGGCATTGATCGCCGATTGCAGCACCTGCGCACCGTCTGCCGACTGGAAGTAGCTCTGCGCCGCGAAGACCATCGCAATCACACCGACCAGCGCCACCACCGAGCCGATCAGAATATACAGCGTCAGCTTCATGGCGGCATACTGGCGCGTTTGCACCCACCCCCAGGTGGCAATCAGCAGATACATAGGGAAGATCGCCAGTTCGTAGAAGAAGAACAGCGTGAACATGTCCAGGGCGATGAAGACGCCGTAGACCCCGGCCACCAGCAGCATAAAGAAGGCCATAAACTCGCGCGTGCGATCTTCAATGCGCCAGGAGATCAAGACCCCGGCGACCGCCACCAGCCCGGTCAGCAGGACCATCGGCGCGTTGAGGCCGTCGATCCCGACATGATAGCTGATCCCCAGCGAGGTGATCCAATCGTAGCGTTCTTCGAAGGCCAACCCGCTCTTGAACATTTCCGTGCCCGGCGAATCCGGCAGCAGCCCTTCGCCGTTGACGATGCTGTCCTGTGTCGCGGCGACATTTGCCGTGGCAGAACTGTAGCCCACGTAGACCGCCGCCGAAAGGAACAGCACGATGGCCGCCGCCGCGATGGCGACGCCTCGGATGAGGTCGCGCTGCTCGCCGTTCATAAACAGGATAAGCACCCCGGCCACAATGGGCACGAAGAGGATGACGCTCAGAACAGGAAAGGCAAATACGTCCATACGAGATTATCCCCCAAGAATCCGCGTCACCGAGCTGTTGATGATCGGCAAGATCCAGTTCGGCACAACCCCTGTCAGCACCATCAGCACCATCAGCGGTGCCATCGCAATGACCTCGCGCAGCTCGATCTCCAGATGGGTATCGCGCCAGCGCATGTTGAAGGGGCCGTGCAAAACCGCACGGATACCTTTTAAGATGTAAGCTCCGGTAAACAGCAGGCCGATCATCGCCAGGAGGGTCAGCACGGTAATAAACCGGCCAGCTCCCGCGCACAACCAGGAACTCGCTGACGAAACCGTTCAGGCCCGGCAGACCGAGACTTGCCATACTGGTAAAGATAAAGATACCACCATAGATGGGCGCTTTGACCCAGAAGCCGCCGTACTGGGTCATATCGCGGGTATGAGTTTTGTGATAAATACCTCCGGCGAGCAAGAACATGGCCGCCGAACTGAGGCCATGATTGAACATTTGCAGCACCGCGCCGTTAGTCGCCAGGATGGCGTCCTGAAGGTGCTGCGTCCCGCCCTGGATATACTGCTGCCCATAAGCCAGCGCGGCCACCGCCAGGCCCAGCACGACGAAGCCCATGTGGTTGACCGAACTGTAAGCCACCAGCCGCTTGATGTCATTCTGGCCGAAGGCGGCAAAGGCCCCCAGGATCACGCCCAGGACCGCCAGGATGGCGAAGAGCGTCGCCGGGTTGGTGTTGAAGCCGAGTATGTTGATCTCCGAAACCCAGACATCCGGGAAGAGCGGGATCACCAGCCGCAAGAAACCGTAAGCGCCCAGCTTCAGCATGACACCTGCCAGCAGCATCGAGCCTGCCGTCGGCGCTTCGCCGTGCGCATCCGGCAGCCAGGTGTGGAAAGGCCAGACCGGCACTTTGATGGCGAAGGCGATAAAGAAGGCGACAAAGGCCAGCCCCTTGACCGTCTCAATCGGCACGCCCAGGAAACTCGCGCCGACGGTGCTCGCCAGCGCGGGCCAGACCTGCGTAAGCTGCGCGATGTCGAAGGTCGGGTGTCCCAGTACGACAGACGATGCCCAGCCAATCAACTGCGTCGCCAGCAGGAAGCCCAGCGAGCCGCCCAGCGAGTAGATAATAAACTTGGTCGAGGCATACTGCCGGTTCGGGCCGCCCCACTGGTTGATCAGGAAGTACATCGGCACCAGGCTGAGTTCCCAGAAGAGGAAGAAGATCATCAGGTCCAGCGAGACGAAGACGCCCATCAGCCCGGTCTGGAAAAAGAGGATCAGGGCCAGGTGCATGTTGGACCGGTCTTCGATCTCCCAACTGACCAGCACGGCCAGCGGGGTCAGGATGCCCGTCAGCAGCACCAGCATCGCGCTGATGCCGTCAATGCCGATGTGCCAGGACGCGCCCAGCAGGTCAAACCAGCTGGTCTTGACCTCGAACACGTAGTTCATGCCCTCGGCGGGCGTGGGGTTAGCCTGATAATTCAGGAAGACTGACACCGCCCAGTAGGCCATCAGCAGCGATAAAGCCAGCGCTACCCAGCGCCCCAGGCGCTTGTTCTGCGAGGGCAGCAGCAGCATGACCAGGGCGGCCAGCGCTGGAGCTATTACCAGCACGGTCAGCGGGTCGATTTGAAGTCCCAAGAGATTCGTCATTATGCTTTCTCTCTCCTACCCGGCTGCCTGGAGGATACCGGTCGAAACGGCGAAGATGAGGCCGATCAACAGCACCGCAATCGCCAGGAAGAGTAAATACTGCTGCACCCGGCCTGTCTGGATGCGGCGGAACCAGCTGCCAAAGTTGGCGATCCCGTGCGGGATACCGTCGCCCACACCGTCGATGAGCCAGTGATTGAGCACTTTGAGCAGGTCGCCAATCCAGGTAAACACACGCGCAATCAGGTGCAGGAAGCCGTCGATGATGCCGCGATCAATGAAATCGCTCACGACCACGCGGGCAAACCACTGCGACGGCAGGATAAAGACTGCGTTATACACTTCATCTATGTAGTACTTGTTCTTGAGCGTCGTATGAACGTTTTCGCCCAGGATCGCCACCAATGGGTCTGGTTCACCGGCCACCAGCGGCTTACGCCAGTACATCAGGTAGCCCAGCCCCAGGCCGCCCAGCGCCACGAGGAAGGACACCGTCACCGGGATCACGTTGAAGGGCGGCGCTTCCGGCTGCATATCCGGCACCGCGCCGAAGTCCGCGACCATCTCGGTCGTCGGCAGCGTTTCGATCACAAAGTGGTGGAAACCGCTCTGCTGCGGCGAGAAGATGGCCCCGAAGAGCGGGAAGTCCGACGGCACGCCAACAAAACCTGCCGTCAGCGCGAAGAAGGCCAGCATAATCAGTGGGATGGTCATGGTCACGCTGACAATGCCCTGCCCCAGATTGGCATGATGCGCTTCTTCCGTGCGAGTCTCGCCCCAGAAGGTGAGGCCAAGCTGGCGCATAGTGTAGAAGGCGGTCAGGAAAGCCGCCAACGACAGCATAATGAAGACGAAGGCGTGCGGGCCGAAGCCCTCAACCATGCCGTGATAGGAGTCGGCCAGGATCTCGTCTTTGGACCAGAAGCCAGCGGTCAGCAGCGGGAAGCCCGACAGCGACAGACCGCCGATCAGGAAAGTCCAGAAGGTCACGGGCATCGTCTTACGCAGCCCGCCCATATTCATCATGTCCTGCGGGTCAAAATGCGGTGCTGCTTCGTGTGGATGCTCGGCTTCACTCTCGGTATGAGCCGTCAGTTCGGCTGCGCCGTGCTGACCGGCTTCGTCGCCGATGGCTGCCGCCTGAGGTTCGGCATGTTCATCTTCATGTGCGTGATGAGCATGTTCGTGAACGTGATGCTCGCCGTGTTCCATGCCATGAATGACCGAACCGGATGCCATAAAGAGCAGCGCTTTGAAGAAACCGTGCGTAATCAGGTGGAAGGCCGCCGCGATGTACGCGCCCACGCCCAGCGCCGCGATCATAAAGCCCAACTGCGAAATCGTCGAGTAGGCCAGTACGCGCTTAATGTCGTTTTGAGCCACCGCAATCGTGGCCGCGAACAGCGCCGTGAAACCGCCCACTATCGACATCAACAGCAGCGGCGCGGTAAACAAACCGTGATGCGGATCGCCGCCTGCCGCGAACAGCGGGTACATGCGGATCACCGCGTAAATACCGGCGGAGACCATCGCCGCCGCATGGATCATGGCGCTGACAGGCGTCGGACCTTCCATCGCGTCCGGCAGCCAGACGTGCAGCGGGAACTGGGCCGATTTGCCGATTGTGCCGATCACCAGGAAGACACCGATAAGCCCCGCCGCACTGCCACCAAAGAGGAGCGCCGGGGTCGTCGCCAGCTTTTCCAGCACCGCCGGATTGTAGAGAATATCACGGAAGCTCAGCGTCCCGGTCAGCGAATACAGGTAGGCGATACCCAGCAGCATAATCACATCGGCGACGCGCGTGGTCGTAAAGGCTTTAATGGCCGCCTTGTAGGCGCTTTCCTTCTCGAACCAGAAGCCGATCAACAGGTACGAACACAGACCCATGATCTCCCAGCCGACGAAGAGCAGCAGCAGGTTATCCGCCACCACCAGCGTCAGCATCGCGCCCCCAAAGAGCGAAATCATAGCAAAAAAACGCGCCTGACGGGGGTCATGCGCCATGTAGCCAATCGAGTATATGAAGATGGCAAGGACCGCGATGGGCACCATAATCAGCATAATCGTGGTCAGCGGGTCTACCAGCACCCCGATATTAAAGGTCGAGCTGCCCGTGTCCATCCAGGCGGTGGCGTTGTGGAACACATTCTCGCCGAAGTGTTCGGTCGCCCCCACGTGCCCCACCACACTCAAGGCGATCAGCAGCGCGAAGACCACGCCGATCATGCCGACGATGACGCTGGCAATGCGGCCAAAGCGGCTGACCACATGCACCGGCATTCCGTCGTAATCCGGGTGATGACCGCCATATTCTTCGCTGGTGGCCGGGATCATCTTGCTGCGATTGGTGAACAGCGTGATGATGACGAAGGCCAGCAGCGGTCCCACCGGGACCAGCCAGGGTAACAGGTTAGGATCGTTCAAATTGATTTGCATAAGTGCCCCTACCACTTGAGCAGGTTAACGTCTTCGACGATGACCGAACGACGGCTGCGGTACACAGAGATCACAATCGCCAGGCCGACCGCTGCTTCAGCAGCCGCCACGACGAAGACAAAGGCTGCGAAAGCCTGTCCGCTCATGTTGAGCGGGGTCACGTAACGCCAGAAGGCCACCAGATTAATATTCACCGCGTTCAGCATCAGCTCAACCGCCATCAGGACCGCAACCGCGTTGCGGCGCGACAGTACGCCATAGACGCCGATGCAGAACAACATCGCGGCGACGATCAAATACATCCACAGCGGAACCATAAATTACTCCTCGTCGTCCTCGCGGGCAATCACAATCGCGCCGATCATGGCCGCGGTGAGCAGGATAGACGCGACTTCGAAAGGCAGGACAAATTGATTGCCGTCTACCAGCGCCACACCCAGGTCCGCCGTCGTGCCCACTACATCAGAAACCGCCTGCTGAGCGAAGGCACTGTTCTGCCCCCAGACCGGCAGGATCACCCCGGCGGCCAGGAACACAAACAGCAGCACCGCAACCACTGCGCCCAGCCACCACTGCCGGTTCAGAACGCCGGTCAGGTGCGTCATGCTGCGCGTCAGCATCACAGCGAATACGATCAGGATGGCGATAGCCCCGATATAGACCAGCACCTGTACCGCCGCCAGAAAAGGCGCGCTGAGCAGGATAAAGAACCCGGCCACGCCAAACAGGCTGAGCACCAGCCACAGCGCCCCGTGAATCAGGTTGCGAGTCGTCACGACGCCGATACCACCGGCCAGAATCAGCACGGCGAATACAGCAAAAACGATAGTTTGTGCGTTGATCTCTATCACGCTTTCCGGCTCCCCATTAATCGCCCGCGCCAACAGCCTGGACAGCTTCGTCGGCCATTCGCTGCCGCTGGCCCTGGTTGCGCAGCATATTCATCACCACCCCTGCCAGGATCAGATTGCCCAGCAGCAGGATCACAATCTGCGGAATATTGGCGAGGAAGTTCCCCGCCTGATCCGGCGCCGGCACCAACCCCAGGCTGTTGACCAGTTTGAGCAGGAAGGACTGCACCAGGATCAGTGCAATCGACAGCGGCACCATGAACTTCCAGTTGATGTTCATGACCTGATCGATGCGGAAGCGCGGCACGGTATTGCGGATCAGCAGCATGAACAAGTACACCACACCCGCTTTCAGGCCAAGATAGACGAAGCCCAACGCGGGAACCTGTTCCACAAAGGGTCCCCACCAACCGCCCAGGAAGAGGGCCGCCGTCAGCACCGACACGGTGAAGACGTGCATGAATTCCGCCGCCATGAACATGCCGAATTTGAAACCGGAATACTCAATGTTGTAGCCGGCGATCAATTCGGATTCGGCTTCCAGCAGATCAAAAGGCGAGCGCCCGGTTTCAGCCAGATTGGCGATGAAGAAAATAATGGCAGCCAGCGGTGCGGATAAGATGAAGGGGTTCCCCTTCTGCGCGATGACGATGTCCTGCATACTCATCGAGCCGGCCATCAGCACCGGAACCAGCAGCGCCAGGATCATCGGCACTTCATAACTCACGATGAGCGCGATGGTGCGGAAAGCGCCCAGCAGCGCGTATTTATTGTTGCTGGACCAGCCCGCGATCATGATGTTGACCGCGCCAATCGACCCCACTGCCACAAAATAGAGGATGGCGATGCTCAGATCGCTGCCAATGTGCTGGGGCGTAAAAGGAATGATCGCCCAGATGAGGACGACCGTTGCAAACGTGATGATCGGCGCGAGGTTGTAAAGGACCACGTCCGCGCCGGTGGGCGTGATGTCTTCCTTCGTCAGCATCTTGAGGGCATCTGCGACCGATTGCAGCAGGCCGTAAGGGCCAACGCGGTTAGGACCGATGCGATCCTGGATACGAGCGGCGAATTTGCGCTCGACCCAGATGAGCATGATGACCGTGATCAGCGGCACCGTCGCTATGATGACGACGCCCAGCAGCAGCGAGACCAGATGTGCCAGGTCGCTGTTCCAGCCGCTGGCAACCGCGCAGGGCACGAAGGTGTTGATAAAATCAATACATTCCATTGAGATTCAGTCCTCCCGGCTAGACCCATTCCAGCGCGTGTTTGCGCCAGGCGTAAACAAGGGCATCGGTCAACAGGAAGATGAAGAGGAAGCCCGCGCCGAAGGCAAACCAATCCAGGTGTTGATAAGCTACAGCCCAGGGGAACAGAAAGACCATTTCCACATCAAAGACCAGGAAGACCAGGCCGTAGATGTAATACTGGACCTTGAACTGGACCCAGGTATCCCCAACGGTTTCGACACCGCTCTCGTAAGTCTGGCGCTTGAGTGCGTTGGGTTTGTAGGGCCGCAGCAGACGCGCACCAAGAATTGGCAGCGCCGGAAACACCCAGGCAATGGCGAAAAACACGCCAATAAAAGCCCATTCGTTAAGTACATCCATCGGAGTAACGACTCCTGCGTTTCGCGGTAAGTGACGGTAGCTTATGCAATTTGCTGCGCGGACACAACGTTTATTTGTGCCATTTGGGACAAACGTGGCTAGTATAGCATCAGGCCCGGCTCTTGGCAAAATATTCTAGCACATGAGTGGCAGATAAAAACCCCGATTGCTGCTGATTTTGCCGCAGCCATGCTTTATACTCTACAACCAATAGACCCATTGGAGCATCCTATGTACCGTATCACCGAACCTGCGCCGGAGGATTGGGACCGTTTTGTCGCCGCTCAGCCGCGTGGGCACAGTATGCAGCAGTCGGCCTGGGCCGCGCTTAAGTGCGCTTACGGCTGGGAAGCGTCGCGCGTGGCGCTGGTCACGGTGGAGAGCGGGCAGATTGCTGCCGGGGCGCAGATCCTCTACCGCGCGCTGGGCCGGGTTGCCAGTATGGCCTATATTCCGATGGGACCTTATGTCACCGGCGAGGATCAGTGGACTCTGCTGTGGTCCGCCATCCGCAAGCGGGCCATCCAGCACAAAGCGGCCTTCCTGAAGTGCGAGCCGGGCCTTTATCTGGACGATCCTGCGCCGGATTTCGCCGCCTGGGGATTTGTCCGCAGCACGCAGACCGTCCAGCCACCGCGCAGCATCGTGATCGACCTGCGGGGTGACGACGAGGCGATCATGGCGCGCATGAACCAGGGCACCCGGCGTAAAATCCGCAAAAGCCTGAAGAGCGAGATTCGCTATTACGAGGGCAGCCGCGAGGACCTAGCGATTTTCAATCAGATGATGCAGACGACCGGCGAGCGCAATGATTTCGGGGTCCATGCACCGGAATATTATGCCGATATGTACGATCAATTCGTTCCGAGAGGCGACGGCGTGCTGCTGCTGGCCGAACACGACGGCGATCCGCTGGGCGGGATCATGGTGCTGGCCTGCGGCAGGATGGCCTGGTATCCGGCAGGGGCCTCATCCAACGTCAAGCGCAACCTGATGGCGACCTACGGCTTGCAGTGGCAGGCGATCCAGTGGGCACAGGCGCACGGCTGCCGCTATTACGACCTCTGGGGTGTGCCGGACGAAGACGCCGAGACGTTGGAAGCGCAGTTTCAGGAGCGCTCCGACGGCCTGTGGGGCGTCTACGGCTTCAAGCGCGGCTTCGGCGGCAGGGTCACACGCAGCGCCGGGGCCTGGGACAAGGTCTATCATAACTGGCTGTATAATGCCTATAAGCTCGCCCTGCGGATGCGGGACTACGCGCTGGATTAGCCACCACATCGCGCGTTTCTTGATACCCCCTATCTTTAGTCTGCTGCGCTATGCTCACTCTTATAATATGAATATGTAGCAGGATACTTTCAGGGAACAACGATGAAGAGAAAGCGCCGTCAAATCGTGGGGGACGACGGCGAGCTGCTCCCGCCTTATTCGACGAAGCTGAAGCGCGGCGAGCGGTCCCGTCGTGGAAACATGCTCGCCTTCCTTGTCTTGCTTGCCCTGATTGCAGGCGGGATACTGGCGATTCCGGTCTATTTGACCGTCGCACCGGAGCGGACTGTGACCACCTCAAACGCAGTGGTAGCTGAGAACCTCATTACGTCCGAACCCAAGGAGCGTGCTACGCTGCCACCGACCTGGACCGCAATGCCGAGCAGTACTGCCTCGCACACGCCGACCCTCACATCGACAGTCACCGCGACCGCAACGGCGACCGCTACACCCCTGGTGCGCGAGCGTGTAGTGACGATTGTGGCCCAGGCCGGATGGCAAAGCGGGGAAACCGTGGTGGAAACAGGCGAGGTTATTGAGATCAGTTACGTCAACGGCCACTGGTTCTCCTGGCCCGGCACCGGGCCTTTCGGGCCAGATGGCGGATTTTTCGGTATCTGCGACCAGGACGATTGCGTAGAACCTCTGCGCGGCTATTCTCAATCTGGCCTGATTGCACGGATCGGTGAGAACGGCGAGTTCTGGCCGGTCGGCTATCGTGCCAGCCGAGTCGCTGAGGTCAGTGGTGAATTGCAGCTCCGCATCAATGACGATTACACCACTGACAATGAAGGCAGTGTGACGATGCGGATCGTGGTCAAGCACTTTAATGATTGACGCTCGCCACAGCTTCGACAACTGGACACGCGGAGTTCTCGCCCAGCCAGCGCTTGTCCGGGCCAGCAGACGATGTATCCGCAGTAGGGTCTGACGCCATTGGCTGTATAATGCGTACATCTTCTACATGGCGGGTACACCCTGGATTGAGGAGCTGCGGTTGATGCCTGTACTGGAACAGAAGTACTCAATGGCAACTGAGTTAGCGCAAATCGATGCTGAAACTCATTTTAGTTGATCCCAACGTAGGCGTTTGCCAAGCATGGGAAAAATACTTTGGGGATTTGCCGAATATCCAAATCGTCAATGATTATTTTGAGAATCTCCCCGAATTTGATTGCATGGTCAGCGCAGCCAATTCTTTTGGCCTGATGGATGGGGGCGTGGATGCGGCTATCACGCGCTTCTTTCGCACACAACTCGTGCGCTGTGTACAGGAACGCATTCTGACCGATTTTCGAGGTGAGCAGCCGGTAGGCACGTCAATCATTGTCGAGACCTCTCATTCACAACATCCATTCTTAGCTCATACGCCTACCATGAGGGTCCCAATGACAATTGCTCACACAGATAACGTCTATCTGGCAATGTGGGCAATGCTCCTGACAGTTCAACACCACAATGACACAAACGAACAAAACATAGGCACTGTCGCCTGCCCTGGCTTGGGAACGGCCACTGGGCACGTTCCTTTTCGTGAAGCTGAAAGACAGATGTCGCTTGCCCATCGTAATTTTCTTCATCCGCCTCAACATATTGACTGGAGCTTCGCCACTGAACGCCAGGTGAGTGTTCGCTTTGGATGCGATGAAGGCTCAAAATTCCCAACGGATTGATCATGACGAAGTTATCGCCTCACAACCCTCACCCCCCACCCCACTCTCCCTCAGGGCGAGGGAGAGAACAGCAGCCTGAGCCGGAACAGTGGACAGAGGCCAGGTATCGCGTTGCGGCGTCGAAGGTCATGGTGCAGATTGCTCGTGAGCTACGGCAGCGGGAAACTTTAGCCGAGGTCGTGCTTTGGGAAACGCTTCGCAACCGCCGATTGGCAAATCTCAAGTTTCGCCGCCAGCATTCCATTGCCAATACAGCATTTGTCGCCGACTTCATCTGCTATGAACACCGTCTTGTGATTGAACTGGACGGCGGCATTCATCAAGGACAAACCGCCAAGGATTCTCAGCGTCAGCAGGGGATTGAAGACGCGGGGTACAGGGTAATCCGGTTTCAAAATGACGAGGTGTTCGACAATCTTGAGCATGTCCTGATCGCTATCTTGCACGCCTGCGATGTTTCTCCCCTCGCCATGAGGGAGAGGGGCCGGGGGTGAGGGTTACATGCTGACCCTACACACCATCACCGACCCCGTCCGCTGGAATGAGGCGCTGAGCGCCCTGCCCCAGGCGCATATCCTGCAAAGCTGGGAATGGGGCGAGTTCAAGCGCGTGACGACCGGCTGGCAGCCGCAGCGATTGGCCTTCCAGCGCGGCAGCGAGATTGTGGCGATGGCCTCAGTCGGCATCCGCAGTGCGGGGCCGCTGCGCGTCATGTATGTGCCCAGAGGTCCGGCACTGGCCTATAACGACACCGACCTGCGCGAGGCGGTGCTGGATCAGCTTGCAAACGCTGGCCCGGCAGCAGCGCGCGCTCTGGCTGAAAATCGACCCGGATGTCATCGCGGCCAGCGGGGTCCCTGGTGAAGACGACGACCGGCCCCACCCCAGCGGTCAGGCACTGATCCACAGCCTGGAGTCACGCGGCTGGCGCTTCTCCGACGATCAGGTGCAGTTCCGCAACAGCATCCAGATTGACCTGAGCGCGGACGAAGACGCAATCCTCATGGCGATGAGCGGCAACACACGCCGCAAAGTGCGCACAGCGGAGAAAAAGGATGTCAGCATTCGTGTCGCCAGCCCGGCGGACCTGGATACGCTCTACGATCTCTACAGCACCACCGGCAGCCGCGATGACTTCCTGATCCGCCCGCTGAGCTACTATCGTCTGGCCTGGCAGACCTTCATGGAGGCCGGGCTGGCCCACGCCCTGATCGCCGAGTTCGACGGCAAAGCCCTCGCCCACGTCATTTTGTTTCACTTCGGGCAGACCTGCTGGTATTTCTACGGTGCGTCAGCCAACGAAGAACGCCAGCGGATGCCCAATTACGCGCTGCAATGGGAGGCGATGCGCTGGGCCAAAGCGCGGGGTTATACCGTCTACGATATGTGGGGCGCGCCGGACCACTTCGACGAGTCCGATTCGATGTGGGGCGTCTATGAGTTCAAGCGCGGCTTTCGCGGGACCGTGGTGCGCACGGTCGGGGCCTGGGATTACGCACCTTACCCGGCCTTGTACCGCGCTTATACGGGTCTCTGGCCGCGTGTCCGCGCGCTGATGAAACGGCGAGCGTAAGCCGGATACGGTATAAATGATACTCTGTTTCCCGACTTGGAGTGCGGCGAATGACCGATTACACACATGGAGATATTCTGACCAACGGAATCCGCTTACACGTCGTGCAAGCTGGGCCGGAGACTGGCCCGCTGGTGATTCTACTGCACGGCTTCCCGGAGTTCTGGTACGGCTGGCACGCCCAGATGGAGTATCTGGCGGCACAGGGCTTTCGCGTCTGGGTGCCGGACCAGCGCGGCTACGACCTCAGCGATCAGCCGCAGGAAATCAAAGCCTATAACCTGGACGAATTGGCCGCCGACATCGTGGGCCTGATCGACGCCGCCGGGGCCGAGAAAGCCTATCTGGCCGGTCATGATTGGGGCGCGGGTGTCGCCTGGTGGCTGGCGATCAAGTATCCGCAGCGGCTGCGCAAATTGGTGATCGTCAACGTGCCGCACGGCTCGGTCATGACACACCATCTGCGCTCGAACTTCAGCCAGCTTCGCAAGAGCTGGTATATGTTCTTCTTCCAGCTTCCCGGCCTGCCGGAGATCAGCCTCTCGAACAACAACTTCGCCGCCGCTGCGAAATCGCTGACGGACAGCAGCCGTCCTGGCACCTTCAGTGACGAAGACCTCGACCTTTACCGCGAGGCCTGGGGACGCTCTGACCGGCTGCGCGGCCCGATTAACTGGTATCGCGCCTTCTTCCGCGCTGCGCCGTCACAGCCCGCCGACCTGAAGGTACATGTCCCCACGCTGATTATCTGGGGTGCGCAGGATGCTTTTCTGGGCCAGGATATGGCACGCGAGAGCCTCGACTACTGCGACGATGGGCGTCTGGAACTGATCGAGAATGCGACGCATTGGGTGCTGCACGAGGAACCCCAGCGGACCAGCCAGTTGATGGCGGATTTCTTCAGCGCAGGTTAATCCAGGCGCTGCATCGTAACCACATACGTCCCGGTGCTTTCGCCATCACGGCCCAGAATGCGAACCTCCCATTGGCCGCTCAGGTGAATCTGGCAGACGTAGGCCGCGCCGGTGTGAGCATCCAGGATGGTTTCACGGCGGCAGTGACTGCTGGAGTTGCGTCCATTGGGGTCCAGAATGACCACGTTACGCGGCACGTTACCCGCGCCCAACGAGAAAAACTGCACGCCAACTGCGATGTTTTCCCCGGCATCCGCCTGGAAGGTATAGGCATGTTCGATGCCCGCCGTCAGCGTATCCGACAGGGGACTCGAACGCGGCAGATTCTTGATGCTGGAAGGCTCGACTTTCAGGGCTGCATCTTCGACCTGATCCAGCGGCACGCCGTCGATCTCCGTGACCGGCTGCTGGCCCGTGACCACGCCCAGGATCTGCCCTGGCACGGGAGACCCCAGAAAGGTCAGCACGAAGCAGCTGGACACCAGGCCGAGCATAATGGTCCCAGCAATGCCGACGTAGACCCAGGGGCTGCGCTTCTTGCGCTGCGGACGGGCCTTCTTCAGCGGCAGCGTATCGTCGATCAGCCTGGGCAGAGTTTGGCTTTCAAGCTTTTTGGGCCGGGCGACATCGGGCGCAAACTGGCCTTCAGCGTGTGTGACAACTGCCGGACCGCTGGGCTTTTCCAGCGCCAGCATCCGCCGCCGCGACTCGACGTGGTAGGGGTCCAGCGCCAGGGCCTTCTTGAGACACTTGAGTTCGTGATCTGGCGTTTCGGTCAGGCGTGAGGCCTGATACCAGGCTTCAGCGCTGGGTTGAATCTTGAGCAGGTCATGCAGTAAGCGGCGGGCACGGGCTTTATCCCCGGCCTGAATCGCGCTCATGATGGGGATCATATCGGGCGGAATCATGCAGCCGCCATTCTAACTGACAGGAGGCGAACCCTGTGCGGCCCGCCCCCTGTATTCATGCGATGGGTGGCATTATTGCCGACCCTACTATTGTATCACTCCTGCGCAGGCAAAACAGTAAACGTGCTGCCTGATCCGCGCCCGTAGACCTCCGGCATGTAGAACTCGTAGCCGACCGGCGGGATAACGTTGTAGGTGCCTTCCAACCCGGCGCGGATCGAGTAAACGTACTCGTAGGTTCCGGCGGGCAGATAACTACTGTAGAGGACCACTTTCTCGTCGCGGAACTCGATGTTGCTGAACCACCACCAGCCCCAGCCGTGACTGAGCGGATCGCTGCTATCGAGTCCGGGCCGCGTGCCGATCTGCGCGCTGGTCTCCAGATTCGGGTTGACGCCCTCCGAGCCTGCCGGGATGGGATCATCCACCACGACGTAGTAGAGGTCGTTGGGCGCGATGACCGTCAGCCGCACCTGGATCAGGTCGCCCACCTGCGCTTCGGTGACGTCTTCGCCCGTGTCCGGGTTCACGTAACGCCGCTGCACGCTCAGGCCGCGGTTGACCGGCTGAATCTGCGGTACCGGCAGGAAGCTGCGCAGGTGCGCTGTGTAGTACAGCACGCCTGGCCCCTCGCCGCGCGAGATCACCAGATCGTTGGCCTGGTCATGCAGCAGGTCGCCCACCTGCACCACCAGTTTCTGCGAGTCGCGCACAGTATCCGGGCTGGCATTGCCTTCGGTCAGGCTCTGACCGTTGAGCGAGGCGCGGTAGCTGTAGGCCGGGTTGAGTTCGCCGGTCGTGACCATCCAGTCGGTCAGGCTCATGACCGCCCAGGCCGTTTCCTGCGTCGTCTCCCAGGCATCGGCTTTGCGCGCCACCATCAGCCAGCGGACCACGTTGGGCAGCAGATCGTTCTGCGGGCGCAGCTTGATGAGCGCATCCAGCACAATCGCCGTCGTGCGCGTGTCGGTGTTCCAGTTCCAGATGTCCGGCCTCGGCTTCTTCCCAGTGCGCACCGGTCGCGCTCAGCACGGCCCCGTTCATCAGGTCCGACATGAGCGTATCGGTCCGGCCCGTGTCATCCGGGTTGATGAGGTTCAGCGTCATCGCCAGGAAGGCTTCGGCGTAGTAATCCAGCCGGTCGCGGTGTTCGTAGATCGTCGCCGTGCGGGCCACATCCGGCGCACCGGAACGCGCCAGCGCATAGAGGATGAAGACCTGCCGGTTGAGTTCCCAGGCCGCGCGATCCGGCCCTGGCACGATAAACTGGCCCTTCAGGTAGTTCTGCGCGTTTGTGATCACGCTGTCGCTGACCGTGAAGCCGCTGTCACGCGCCTCCGAGAGGCCAATCAGGGCGTAAGCGGTCGTCAGCGGGTTGGCGCTGTCCTGCACGAACCAGCCCCAGCCGCCGTTGGCCTTCTGCTGCGCCATCAGCCGCTGCAAGGCGAAGCTGACCGCCTGAGTCAAGCTGAGTCTTTAGCGTATCATTCGCAACGCCCAACTGGTCCAGCGCGCGGTAGGTCATGATGTTGGGCAGGAAGCGGCTGACTGTCTGCTCAACGCACTGGTAAGGATAGTTGCGCAGATAGTCCAGGCCGTCGATGGTCGTGGCCGCCAGCGAGGGATCCAGCGTCACCGTCAGATCGCCCTGCGCCACGTCGAAACGCTGCGGCAGCGCAATCGCTTCGGTCTGCGATCCCGCTTCGCGCAGGATGCCGCCTGTGCCGACGATGTCCGGCGCTTCATAGCGGTAGACCGGCAGCAGGCGATTGTCGCCCTGCCCCAGCGGCGGCTTGCTGGCATCGGTATAGGCTCCCGCCCTGAGCATAGAAGGTCAGGTCCAGGTTATCCACATCGCTGATCGTCACCGGCCAATCGACGCGCTGGCGTCCGCCTGCCGGGATGGTGAAGCTCTGTGCGACATTGCCCTGCATGGTGAAGCCGCTGCCCTGGATGCTGACATCGACCGGCAGATCCTGATCGGTGTTGTTGTTGACAATGGCCGCCAGTGTCATCGTATCATCGACCACCGCGAAGCGCGGCGTCACCGGGCGGATCAGCAGCGGCTTGGTGCTGAGCAGGTCGAAGGTGTTCTGACCCACCAGCGTCAGGCCATCGGTCGCCGCTGGTCACGGCGCGCACATCCAGCCGCCATGTCGTGAGGTTATCCGGCAGCGTCACGGCGATCTGCGCCTGACCGTTCGCGTCGGTCGTCAGCGTAGCGTTCCAGTAGGCCGTATCCACGAAATTCTCGCGGATGTCGAAGATACCGCCCTCGCCACCGCCACCGCCGCCGCCTTTGATGGTGTCCAGCACGGTCTGGGTGTACTGGTCAGTGTTGATGGTCAGCGGGGTCGCCGTGAAGACGCCCAGGCCCTGCTCGCCGTAGTAGTAGTCCAGGATCGGGCCGCTGTTGGGCTGGCCGACGGACAGGCTGGCCAGATCGGTCAGACCCACGCCGACTTCCGCCTGCACCGGATCGCCCTTCCAGTCGGTCGTTTCGATGGTGTAGGTGACGGTCTCGCGCGGCCCGGCCTGTTCCTTGTCCGGCGTGGCCGTGATGTTGATCTGCTTGCGCTGGTTGTCAACACCCAGTTCGACCATGCCCATGCGGAATCCGGCCACCGGGTTGTTCTCGTCCACGCCCTTGACGATCATCGCCGTCACAAAGACATTGGGCGCGAAGTCGTCGGTGATGGGCAGGTGATAGAGCAGCGAGTTGCTGTCCATTGTCACCCGCTCGGTATGAAGCACCTTACCGCGCTCAACCGAGATCAGCGCCTCGACTTTGCCCTGGAAGGGCGAGGTGATGAGGATCTCGGCGGTATCGCCGATCTCGTAGCTGTTCTGGTCGGCGATCAGGTCGATGCGGTTGCTGTTCTGCTGCCGCCAGCTCACGTACTCACCGCTGGCGACCCACATGGTCGTGGCTGCGATCACCTCGTTCCCGGCGCTGTCGCGGGTCTTGACCGTCACCTTGAAGATGCCGCCGTTGGGCGGGGTGAAGTTGTAGCTCGCCTTGCCCTGGGCGTCGGTCGTGACTGTGCCGGTCGTGACCGGGACCTCCTCGACCTGCCAGGTCCAGGTCGTCCGCCCGGATTCGTCCTGTTCCTGGACGTTCGACCAGTGGCGCTCGACCACTTCGACATCGACCGTCTGGTTCGGCACCGGTTGGCTGTCCCAATCGACCGTGATGATCTCGACCTGGTTTTCCTCACCCGCGTTGCCGACGTAAGCTGTCGGACGCGCGCCGACGTAGACGTTGCCTTTATGCACCGTGACTTCCGTGCGCCCGGAAACAGTCATGCCGCTCTCGTCGCGCACCGTCGCCTCGATGGTCCAGGTCTGGCTTTGCGTGGCGTCTTTCAAGTCAGCGGGAATGTCGATCATGTACTGACCCTGATCGTTGGTCGTGCCGCTGCCGCTGGCGATCTCCTCGCCGTAGAAGTTGAGGGACTCACCAGGGCCACTGTCGTAGTTCACATCGTTGAAATCGTAGTAGCCCGGCCCCTGATAGTTGAAGTTGAAGGCCTGCGTGCTGACGCTGTAGTCCACATTCGCATTCGAGACCGCACCGCCAAAGAAGAACTGGCTGTCCACCAGCACGTGGATCGTGTCGTTCTGCACGACCTGATCTTTGTCGGCTGTGACATCGACCTGGAATTCCGGCGTGCGATATTCAGCCACGCTGAAATTCAGGTCAGCGCCTTCGTAGACGTAGTTGCTGCTGCCCGGTAGTTCAGCGTGCAGCCGGTAATTGCCCAGCGGCGCGTCGGCAGCGATGTCAAACTCACCGTTAAAGGTGCCGTAGGCGTTCAGCGGCAGCGATTTGTCGTAGACCACGTCGCCGTTCTCATCGATGATTTGCACCGGCACGGTATCGAAGGCCGTCGGCGGCGTGTAGGTCACGTCATCGCGGTGGCGCACCACGCCCTTGAAGTAGACCGGCTGATCGGGCCGGTAGACCGGACGATCCGTGTAGAGATAGGTGCGGTAGTGGCCGCCATAATCGTTGTAGTAGCCAAAGGTATAGGCGTCAATGCCGCTCGTCCAGCTCGACGCGCCCAGACCAAACTGAGTGCCGTTGTTCAGGATGGCGACTTCGGCCTGATAGGGATCGCTGTTGGGGTCGTCCGGCAGACTGATGCGCGCCAGCCCGTCGGCATCGGTCACAGCGCTGCCGATCTGCCCGTGATCGCGGTCGTAGAAGCTAATGCTGGCGTTCGGGATCGGCTCGCCGCTCTCCAGGTCGGTCGCCCAGGCGACGATCTCGCCATTCGAGGTCTTCAACGTCAACTGCGCGGTGGCAACCATCACGAAATGCTTGACCGGCGCGTAGCCCAGTTTCGACGTCTCCGGCGCAGTGATCTCCAGCATATAGATGCCGGGGGCCAGGGCTTCGCTACCGCTCGCGGGCAGGTCTACCGGGGTCGAGGCACCGGGACTCAGCAGGTCGAAGTAGTATTCACCGTCTGCCCCTTCGGCCACCCAGCCAGTCTGATTGTCGCGCAGGCTGACCTGCCACCAGACGATGCTGTCGGCGCATTCCGGCCCGCCGATGATCGACACGCGGTAATCGCGGTAGAGTGTGGCGACAACATCGCCATCCACCGGCGCTGAACGCGCGCGTACCGGGTCCGGGTCCGTGATAACGATGGCCGAATCGCCCACACGCAGCCGTGAGGCCGGCGCACCGGGGCAGCTTATCGTGTCACTGGCCGCCTGACCCAGGTTGAGCAGTTCGAAGCGCAGTTGATTTTCCGGCGTGTTGGAGTTGATCTCCCACTGCGATAGAAAATCGCTCGATGTGGGTTGGAAGTTCTGGCTGGGATCGTAACTGTTGTCCGATAGCGCGCTGACGAAATCCTGCTGCGGCACGCTGTAGAGCGAAAGGTCCAGCTTGCTGACATTGCGATGTGTCACGTAGACCTGAGTCTGGTCGTTATAGGCGTTGTACAGGCCCACACCATAGGGCGCGCGTAGCTGCACATCCGGGTCATACGGCGCGGTCGTGTAGGTGATGGTCCGGCCCCGCTCGATGGTATTGCCGTAGACATCCGCCATACCCGGCGCAATCGTGATCGTATAGGTCGTGCTGGGTTCTTCAGGGAAGGACAGATTGTAGCTGTCGTCGTAGTCGTAGTAGTAGGTATCCGGGTCACGCGAGGGGGCCGGGTCAATGGTGATCTTGCCATCCAGCGTAGCGCGGTCCATTGGTCCCGCGAAATAGATCGAGAAGCTGTTGTACAGCGGCACGTCCGTCTGACCATCGAAGGGGTCCGTCCCAACGATGCCCGGAGCAGGCACGGTATTGAAGCTCCAGTTCGTGAAGCCGGTCAGGCTGGCCTGCCCATTGATCGCCAGGGCCTGTGCGGGCGCGAATCCGGCGTCGTAGAGCGTATCCAGCGCCAGGTTATGCGCCGGAGTGACGGTGAATACCGTACTGTCGTCCGACCAATAAAAAACGACCGCGACGGTGCCCGCTCCAGCGGTATCGCCAGCCGGGCGCAGATAGAAGCTGGATTCGACACTGGCCTGATCCATCGCCTGGTTGAACGTGATCTTTATCGGGTCATTCAGCCCGACATCGCTGACCTGATCTTTCGGCGTGACCTCGACAATGGCCGGGTCCAGCGTGCGGAAAGACCAGCTGTCCGCCAGCGGCAGAGTCGCCCCATCGACGGCGGTCAGGCCCGCCTTGACCGTGACCGTGTAGTCGGTGCCTCCGGCCAGCGCCGGATCAGGATGGAACACATAAATCGAGGTATTGAGCCATTCGCCCGTGCCATCGACCGCCGGATCAATCGTCAGTGGGTTCGGCAGAGTACCCCGGTCCTCATTGGAGACCAGCGGCACGACGGGCCGGTTGAAGATGACCGTAATGACCGACTGGGTCTCGATGCCGGTCGAACCCGCAGCGGGCAGCACATCGCTGACGGCCAGGTTGCCGACGGTGTTCAGCGTCAACTGGTAAGCGTCTGCCAGAGTCGCGCCATCGACCGCCGTCAAAGCGCTGCCGACGCTGATGGTGTAGCTGCTGGCGTTATCATAAGCCGCCGATGGGCTGAAGCGCAGGCTGGAGCCGTCGCAGCTCACCGTGCCATCGACCGCCGGGCTGATGCTCACAGCACTCTGCGCAGTCGTGCAGTCCAGAGGCCGGTCAAAGAAGAGGCTGATGTCTTCCTGTAAGCCCAGTTCTTCGCCGCTGTAGGGATTCGTATCAATCACTTGCAGAGGCGCGGCGCTGAGGTCCTGCTGCTGAGCGGCCAGGCCTGACACACTGGTGATGATCAATAGTCCCATCAATAAAACAGCCAGACGGCGCATGTTCTCTCCCATCCCATAGGTGATAGTTCAATTTACTATACAGTATACGAAATTGAGGTCGCCCAACAGGGACGAATAGCTGACGCTTGCTCTACGCTCGTCACAGGATGGGCACGTAGGTGATGTTGAGGCCCAGCAGATTCTTGAGCAGCAGCCAGTGGAAAGCCATCACCTCGCGCAGCGTCGAGGCCAGCAGTTGCAGCGGCGGTGGATCGACCGCCGGGCTGGGATAGTTCTCGATACCCACCTGATCGAAGAGCAGCGTGGCCCGCAGCAGGTGATAGCCATCGCTGACGATGACCGCCGTGTGCCAGCCACGTGTCTGCATCGACCTCGCGCGTGTCTAGCGCGTTTTCTTCGGTGCTGCGGCTGGCGTCTTCCATGAGGATGGCTTCATCCGGGACGCCCTGCCCGCGCAGCAGTTCGGCACAGGCATCCGCTTCGCTGCGCGTGCGTTCGTAGCCGTAGCCGCCGGAGCAGATGATCTGCGGCGCGATCCCTGCCTGCCACAACGCGGCCCCTTTGGCCGTCCGCCGGTAGAGCGCCGGGCCGGGCCGGTTATCCGGTTCCAGACCCGCCCCTAGCACGATAATCACGTCAGCGGACTGCGCCCGGTCGGTCCGGCTGTAGATGAGGATGGCGGCCATGAGGATCAGTACCGCCACCAGCCACAGGCCCAGCGCGAAGAGCAGAATGCGCCGCAGCCGCCGGAATACTGTTTTGAATTGCTTCGCCATCGCACCTGTCCGCAGTAGGGGCATAGCCTGCTATGCCCGCCATGCCGAACCATCATAGCAGCCATGCACGAAATGAAAAGGCGGCCATCGCTGACCGCCTCCGTCCACCTAGAGATTCATTTCCGACATTTCTCGCGCAAGTTTGGCTCGATGTTAAAGAGTTCTACCCCAATCTTAACGCTGAAAACTGCCCGAAACCGAATTCTTGTGTTAGTCTATAAACTCTGCAACATCTGCTAGAGGACTCAGGAGTTGCCCTCCCGAGTTTTGTTCCTCTAGCATTTACGCTCACTACGGCAGCGCTTCCTTACCCTTTAGGGGATAGGGATCGTTGCCGTAGCTGTTTCTGTCGCGGATCTTGCCGTTTTGCCCATGAATTAAGCACTTCAGAATTCCTGGTTGATGGCAATTTCACGCGCCCGTTCGATGGCTTCACTTTGCGTAGTGGTTTGCACTGTATCGCGCGAGTTGCCTTCGCCTCGAACGGCCCAGCCATTGTCACGTTTGACAACGTGCTGATTTTTGCCTTTCATCGCTTTCACCTCCTTTCTTTATAGATTTGCAAACCGGGGCGATCATTTGACCGCCCCGGATTTACATCAATTCTTTAGCACTCGCTGAAGCCGCAGGTGAGACACTTTTTACAGCCCTCGATGCGGATGAGGGTGTAGGTGCCGCAGGATGGGCACATGTCCGCCCCGCTGTAACTGCCGTTGAGCGCGCTGACCAGATGGTTGTGCTCCGGCTCTGCCGCCTCCACCTCGCCCATCGGCAGACCTAACTGCTTGGCCTCCTCCGCCGGGAAGTAATGCTCGGTCAGCGCCTGCGCCACCGCATCCGGCAGCGAGGCGACTCGCTGCGGCCCCAGACCAACGGCCCGCGATCCGCCCAGATTCGACAAGCTGATCGATCACCAACTGGACCATTTTGCGCCGGTTCTGCGGCCCGGTCGAACGCAGCGCCAGTGAGATCATGCGCGCCAGGCCATCGGCGTCGGCCTGCAAGTCGCTCCCGGCCTTGCCCACCGTGATAAAGACCTCGAAGGGATTGCCCGAGTCGTCGGTGTTCATGGTGATATAGGCATTGCCGAAGGGCGTCTTGCGGCGCACGGTCACGCCGGTCAGCTTGGTCGGACGCGGATAGATCTTGTGCGGCGTGGAGACCTGCGTCACCTGATCGCTGTTGGCGGCGGGAGCCTTCCCGGCTGCCTCATCTGTCGCGCGCTTGTCGTCCTTGAGCATCAGGACCTGTTCGTCGCGGCTGCCATCGCGGTAAATCGTGCCGCCCTTGCAGCCGAGTTCATACATGTAGTGATACAGTTCGCTCACCTGCTCGACCGTGTAGTCCTTGGGGACATTACAGGTCTTGCTGATGCTCGAATCGACCCAGCGCTGGATCGCCGCCTGCACCTTGATGTGCTCCTGCGGGCTGAGATCCATGGCCGTCACGAAGTAATCGGGCAGATTTTTCTGCTCCGGGTGTTCCTCAAACCACTCTTTGACCAGCGGCACCTGCTCTTCATGCAGCCCCAGGCGGCTCTTGCGGTAGTAGACCCAGGAGAAGAAGGGTTCGATGCCGGTCGAGGTGTTGACCATCGTGCCGGTGGTGCCGGTCGGGGCCTGAGTCAGCAGAGTCACATTACGGATGCCATGCTGGCGCACCTGCTCGCGGATGTCATCCGGCATAGATTCCATGAATCCGCTCTGGACAAATTTCTCCGCCTTGAACTGCGGGAAGACGCCTTTTTCGCGCGCCAGATCAATCGAAGTCTCATAGACCACGCGCGCCAGGAAGCCGTAGAGTTTGTCGATGAAGGCCACCGATTCGTCGCTGCCGTAGCGGATACCCAGCTTAATCATCAACTCGGCCAGGCCCATGTTGTTAAGGCCGACACGCCGCTCGCCCAACTGCTGCTTCTCGTTTTCCTCGAAGAAGTAAGGCGTCGTGTCGATGACGTTATCCAGGAAGCGGGTGGCGATGCGCGCCGTCTCTTCCAGGTCGTCCCAGGCGACGTCGTTGGTCTCGCCGTCGTAGAACTTCGACAGATTGATCGCCCCCAGGTTGCATACGCCCCAGGCCGGCAGACTCTGCTCGCCGCAGGGGTTAGTGCAGTCCAGCCCGGCGAAATACCAGGAGTTGGACATTTTGTTGGTACGTTCGCGGAACCAGACGCCCGGCTCGGCGCTTTCCCAGGCGCTCTGGATGATCGCCTGCCACAGATCGCGGGCCTTGACCGTGCGGTAATGCAGCACACGCCGTCCGCTGGCTTCCCACTTCTCGATGTCGCCCGTCCAGGCCGTGTCGTAATCCGGGTAAGACGTATCCGGGAAAACCAGGTCCCAGTCCGCATCAGCCTTGACCGCATCCATAAAGCGGTCGGAGACGCCCACGCTGATATTGGCGTTAGTGATCTGGCCCATCGTGCGCTTGCTGTTGATGAAATCAAAGACGTCCGGGTGCCAGTCGTTGAGAATCAACATCAGCGCGCCGCGCCGGCTGCCGCCCTGTTCGATCAGGCCGGTAACGAAGCTGTACAGCGCGCCCCAACTGACCGCCCCGCTGGAGCGTCCATTCACGCCTTTGACGTAGGCATGACGCGGACGCAGCGAAGAAATATTGATGCCCACCCCGCCGCCGCGTGACATGATCTCGGTCATCTGGCCGAGCGTTTCCATAATGCCGTTACGCGAATCGTTCGGGCTGGGAATCACATAGCAGTTGTAGTAGGTCAGGTCCTGATCGGTCCCGGCTGCCGTCAGGATACGCCCGGCAGGCACGAACTTCCAGTCGTCCAGCGCCCAGCGGAAACGCTCTGCCCAATGCTCGCGCAGCTGCGGCGTCGCTTCGGCGGCAGCCACCCCGGCGGCCACACGCGCCATCATCTGTGCGGGATCGGTCTCAATCGGCTTATCGACATGATCCACGTCACGCTCGACCACCGAGCCATCGAGCAGTTCTATCGTGACCGTCGGCAAATCCAACGCCGTAATCGTCCCGATCTCCCGCTGTCCGGTCTGTGGATTCACCACCACAATCACGCGGTCGCCCAGTGTCAGGGTCTCGCGGGTCATATCTTTCTGGGCATAGCGATCCAGAAAAATCTTATAGCCTAGTTCATGCAGAGCGTTCTTTTCCGATCTGGTCTGGACCATATTTGCTGCTTCCTCTCTGGATGAAATCCTCTTGTAAACACCTTTATTGCGCAATTGTGACCAGACGGTCCACTTCGTTCAATACACCATCGACATTACTCACCTGAAGATAGATCAGGGCATAACGAATATAGGCAATCTCGTCGATCTCGCGCAAACCTTGCAGCACCATGCCGCCGACCTCATGGCTGGAAACTTCATCCCAACCGGTATGCAGCAGCCGCTGCTCAATATCCTCCGCCAGGCCCTGGATCGTCAGCACCGGGATAGGCCGTTTGGCGCAGGCCAGTTCGATCCCGTGAATCAGCTTCTGACGGTCGAAAACCTCGCGGTCGCCGTCATGCTTGACCAACATGGGCAAACAGGTCGCCGCCTGCTCGTGAGTGGTAAAGCGCGCATTGCAGGATTTGCATTGTCTGCGCCGGCGAACTCCGCTGCCAGCTTCGTTGGACGTGC
Source organism: uncultured Chloroflexia bacterium (assembly GCA_963772595.1). Taxonomy (GTDB): domain Bacteria; phylum Chloroflexota; class Anaerolineae; order Aggregatilineales; family Phototrophicaceae; genus CAVYXZ01. The sequence goes on from CAVYXZ010000014.1 coordinate 407,679, forward strand.
TGATGACTTTGGAGCCTTGCGCCCCACAATATGGACACCTCATGGCGCATTCATTATCCAAAAATAAAACAAACGTTCTTATAACAGGCCGAAAAAATACTGCTCTATCGACTACCCTATGATAGATACTCGCTGACGGTATATGGTTAGGGAATTGATGTTGAGTAGTGCCTGTAGCTAGGTATCACTTTAGCATGGCGGCCCCCCTTTGTCTACTAATTTTAGGGAACAGTTTGGTTAGAAATCGGTATTGTGATATTACAAATTTCCCACAAAAACCAAGAATCCCACATTGTCCCGCAGGGGCCTCATTGGCGTAAAATTGAGACGCCGATTAGGCTTAAGGTATGATGCCTGCACGCCCTCGATTCCTACGCTGGAACGCCCTGATTCTTTTCGAATTTGCGGCCATCACTGCCCTGGCCCTGCTCTTCAGCGCCTTCATTCTGGCGGGCAGCGAGGGCCTTGAGCTGCGCTACCTGGATTCCGGCTACCGGCTCGATGCGATTGAGCATGAGCGGCTGTCCGGCATCATGATTCCGGTCGAATTAGGGCTTGGCCTCAGCAGCCGGGCCAGCGGCATCGGGCATCTTCCGACCTGGAACCCTTACCTGGGCGTCGGCACACCGCTGATTAACAACGGCTTCTTCTACCTGTTCAATCCCTTCATGAGCCTGCCGATGCTGCTGCAAGGCGCGGTCACAGGCGGCAAAATCGACATTGTGATCGGCTTCCTGCTGGCCGGGTACAGCATGTGGGCGCTGGCGCGCGCCGTCGGGCTGGGCGCGCTGGCACGGGTGACGACCGCCGCGCTCTACCTGATGAACGGCGGCATGATCGCCAAGCTGTCCAGCGGACACTTCCAACTGGGACTCAGCCTCGTCTGGCCGCCGCTGATTTTCGCCGGGCTGCTGTGGACGCTCAAAACGAGAGATCGACGCGCCCCGATCCTGATGGCACTGGCTTTTGCGCTGCTGTTCTTCTCTGGCAACATTTATTACACCCTGCACGTGATTATGTGCTGCGCGCTCATCACGCTGGCCTACAGCCTGCATCGTGAGGAAGGCCGCTGGCACTTGGACCGGGATGCTGTACGCCGGGTCGCCATTGGTGGCGCGCTGGGCCTGGGCCTGACGATGATCCAGTTTTTGCCGGTCTGGGTCACACGCGGCTATGTCAACCATGTGCCTGCACGCTTCGACCCTGATACCGGCCAGTTTACGGAGCAGATCAGCCTGAGCCTGAACGCGGCTAATTTTCTGCTGCCCTGGGAAGGCTGGCGCAACCTGACCAATCCGCCGCTGGCGCTGCAAGTCCCGGTGCATTACAACTACATCGGCCCGCTGGTCTTCCTCTGGATCGCCGGGCTGGCTTTCACAGTGCCGCGAGGCGGACTGCTGCGCCGGTATGGCCGGATCGCCGGGCTGGCTCTGGTGCTGGCCCTGGGCATGATGATCTGGGGCGCGGGTCAGACCATCATCGTCGAGACGCTCTACCGCAATATTCCCCTGCTGGCCGAATTCCGCTACCTGGGGCGCGCTAACGCCATCGCCGGGCTGTGGTGGATTCTGCTGGGTGGGATGGCGCTGGATTCGCTGTGGCGCTGGCTGGCCGGGCACGAACGTCCGCGTCTGCTGCTGGCGCTGGGAATCCCGGTGGCACTCTGGGGGCTGTTCGTGATCTACAGCCTGGGCAACAACTCGACCCGGCTGGCGATGAGCCTCTACAATCTCAACCTCTTCAATTTTCTCAATACGCATCGCTTCAGCAGCTACGCTCAGGCGGCGGACGTGCTGGTCCAATGGATCGTGCTGGCGCTGGTGATCGACACACTGCTGCGCGTACTGCGCCATCTGCGTGCCAGGGAGGCGCTGCTGCGCGTACTGCGCGTCCGACTGCTGCGGGCCGGGCTGCTGCTGCTGGCGCTGGCCGCCATCTTCGACGTGATGTACGTCAATCAGGCGCTGTTCCAGTTCAAAGTGCCGGAGGGCAATTTCGGCGGGCTGTATGCCGAAGCGCTCAGCGTCGAAGCCGCTAACGGGAGCCGTCTGCCGATCATTCTGGAACCCTTCACCTCGAACACCTACGACGCCTACTACAGCCGCATTCGCACCTGGGGCCTGCACGAAGGCTGGATTCCGCTGGCAGTGGACGGCGACTTGATCCCGAAGGGTGCGCCGAAACTGGTCAGTTTGCCCGGCTGGGCGATTGTCTCCACTGAATACGGGCGCGGCGCGGTCTATACCCTGGCGCAGGAATTCGTGGACTCCAATCCCTACGTCGTGGCGCGCTGCGTGGGCCGCAACCTGAAGAACGACGATCCCTGCGATCTGGCAAACGAAGCGGCTTCCGCGCTGTATCACCTGCCAGAGGCGCTGCCTTATGCCTTTGTCGCTTCGGCACAGGTGCTGCAAAGCCAGGCGGACACGATTACAGGGGCCAACGTGGACGCAGCCAACGTGCTGTCCCTGGATCTCGACACCATCACGATTCAGGCCACCTCGACGCACCCGCGCGATTATCTCATCGTCCAGGAGACTGATTTCCCCGGCTGGCAGGCCGAGATGGACGGTCAGGCGGTGCAGCCGGTGCCGGTCGGCTATCAGATTCCGCAGGGCGACGCCGGGAAGTTTATCGGTGTGCCCATGCAGCCCGGTACACATCTGTACACGCTGCGTTTCTACCCACCGGGGTTCAACCTTGGGGCTATCCTCAGCGGCTTAACGCTGATTCTGCTGCTGCTCTATCTGCTGGGTATCCATCCGCCGCGCCTGCGTCGCCCTGCCACCGAACAAAAAAACCGGACACATTAGTATCCGGTTGATGGGTTGCATTCTGATTGATGCGATAATCTAGCGGCGTTTGCGCAGGAAGGTCGGGATCTCGATGTCGTCTTCGTCGTAAACGACCGGCTCCTGCGGCTGCGGGGCAGCGGGCTGCTGCGGCGGCATGGGCGCATTCTGCTGCTGAGCGGCGCGAGCCTGTTCCTGCTGAATGTTGGCGGGCGGCGGTGCGGCTGCCGAACGCTGCTGCTGCGGGGCAGGCCGTGAGGTATGGATCGGCTGGCGCGTCGTCAGGTTTTTTGCCACCCGACTCTGCTCGAAGCCAGTAGCGATCACAGTAATGCGGACCTCGTCGCCCATGCTCTCGTCGATCTGCGCGCCGAAGATGAGGTTGACCTCCGGGTGCGCGCTCTCTTTAATGATGGCCGCCGCTTCGTTGATCTCGAAGAGGGTCATATCGGGGCCGCCGGTGATGTTGAATAAAATACCGCGTGCGCCGTCAATGGTCACATCCAGCAGACTGCTGCTGATGGCCGCTTCAGCGGATTGACGCGCCCGGTCGTCACCCGTTGCACGGCCCACCGCCATGAGGGCAGCGCCGCCTTCGGACATGATCGTCCGCACGTCGGCGAAGTCGAGGTTAATCAGCGCCGGGACCGTAATCAATTCGGAAATACCCTGAATACCCTGGCGCAGCACGTCGTCGGCCAGTGAGAAAGCCTGCTGGAGTGTCGCGCGTTTATCCGCGATCTGCGCCAGCCGGTCATTGGGGATCACAATCAGCGTATCCACCTGGCTCTTCAGCGCTTCGATCCCAGCCTCGGCCACCTGTGACCGCCGCGAGCCTTCGAAGGTAAAGGGCCGCGTTACGACACCGATGGTCAGCGCACCGAGTTCTTTAGAGATCTGCGCGATAATCGGAGACCCACCGGTCCCGGTGCCGCCGCCCATACCGCAGGCGATGAAGACCATATCGGCCCCGCGCAGCACTTCGTAGAGGTCGTCCTGGCTCTCCTCGGCGGCTTTGCGACCGATCTCCGGGTTGCCCCCGGCCCCCAGGCCGCGTGTAAGCTTATCGCCGATGCGCACGCGCGTTTTGGCTTTGGAAAGCATCAAGGCCTGGTTATCAGTGTTGACCGCGATAAACTCAACACCGCCCAGCCCTTCATTAATCATGCGATTGACCGCGTTTCCACCCCCGCCCCCGACACCGACGACCTTGATCTGGGCGAAGCTCTCTCCCGTAAAATCAGTCATTTCCATACTCATATCTTCCTCCGAACCACATCGGCGCTCGCTGCCAGGTGAGCAGAATTAAGATTTATTGTACACACAACGGATTTCTTGGCAAATCCGCTTATTGGTGGTCGTCCGGCAAGAGCCGCCGGAAAAATCCCCCTACAATTCCTTTTAAGTCCAGTGCCGAGGCGTAATTCCCGTTGCCATAATGCACATCCTCGGCGACATCCATCTCCAGCCCCAGGCCCAACAGACCGACGCTTGTGCTGAAGGCCGGGTTGCGCAGCGCATCGGCCATGCCGGTCAGACGCTCCGGCTTTGCCATGCGCACCGGCAGTCCCAGGGCCTCTTGCGCCACTTCACGCAGGCCCGGAAGCTGCGAACTGCCGCCGGTAATCACCGCCCCAGCGCGCAGCAGACCATTATAGCCAGAGCGCTTTATTTCGCGCTGTACCAATTCGAAAATCTCTGCCGTGCGGTATTCGATCACTTCCGCCAGTTCGTGCCGCGAAAAGGCGGTCGGCATCCCCTCGCCGAAGGGCTGTACGCTGAAGGTCTCGGCGATATTGACCGCCCGGCGCTGCGCGTGACCGTACTGGATCTTGACCATTTCAGCTTCGTCAAAGGGTACACGCATCCAGTAGGTGATGTCATTGGTCAAATAGTCCCCTCCGACCTGAATGACCGCCACGTGCCAGACTGTGCCCTCGATAAAGATGGCGAGATCCGTCGTACCGCCGCCGATGTCGATGACGACCACGCCCATGTCTTTCTCTTCGGGCGACAGCACTGTGTAGCCGGAGGCCAGCGGATTCAAAATGAAGCGGTCCACCACCACCTTCGCGTTCTCGACCAATTCTTCCAGGTTCGCCACGCAGCTTGAGGAGGCGGTAATAATGTGGGCCTCCATTTCCAGACGGAAGCCGTGCATCCCAATCGGGCTGCGGACCCGTTCCTGGTCATCCAGCGAATAGCTGCGCGGGACGACGTGCAGCACCTCGCGGTTATGTGGAATCGCAATCGCGCGCGCCGCATCCATCGCCCGGTCCAGGTCTTCGCGGTTGACTGCCCGCTGGCTGGTGATGCCCACCATCCCCCGGCTGCTGATCGAGGCGATATGATTGCCAGAAATGCTGACGAAGGCCCGGCTAATGTCGTAGCCGCTGCTCTTCTCGGCCTTGTGGACCGAAGCAGAAATCGCCGCTGTCAGCGCTTCCAGATCATTGACGATGCCCTGTTTCATGCCCCGGCTGGGTTCAACACCCGCGCCCACCACGAAGACATCGTCCTCACGGACCTGGCCGACAATCGTACAGATTTTGCTTGTGCCTACATCGATCCCGACAACCAGATCAGCCATAAGCAGGTTAAGAACCCCCCACGTAAAACGGCGCGTTGGTGTTGGCGACGTTGATACTGCTTACTTGAATGTTACGCGAAAGTAAATTCTGGACAAGCGCATCATACACAACCGCCTTGTTGGGCATGTCGGTGCCGGTCCCAAACCAGGCTTCCCAACCCTGGCTGGCGTTGAAGCCCAGGCCGTATTCTGGATCATAACGCATGACCCCAATATCAGGGAACAGGCTGTGGAGCTGCAATGCGCCACCGACAATATCCGGGTCCACCTGCACGTTCGGCCCCAGCGGCCCCTCTACTGAGTCATCGGCCACGACGCGCAGCAAATCCGAGCGTTCTTCACGCAGCAGCATCACCCGCCCGCGCAGGTCAATCCAGGTCGCCACGCCTGCCTGCTCCCAGACCAGCGCCGGCTGCCGTTCTTCGATGACAATGCGGACCATCTGCGGCGGCCAACCGACTTCGACCTGAGCATCCGCTACCGTCGTCGAGCGCAGAATCGACTGCCGCACCTGCTCTGGGTCAATCCAGAACACGTGAATGTGGTCGATCTGCGACAAGTCGAAGACTTCCTGCACGCTCAGGTACTGCAAGCCCCCGACAGCAATCGACCGGCGGTCCTGGACATAGAAGGCGCTGGCACTGAAGAACAGGACCAGCAGGCCCACCAGGCTCACAACGATCAGTGCGCTAACTAAACGCGCACTGGGTAAACTGCGCCCCTGCACCCCGTGCGGCGCGTGCTCGCTCTTTCTTGCCCCTGTGCCCCGCCAGATTCCCGGCGCACGGGTCGTCCGCCGCCGCCCTTCACGCGATGCCATTTACCCATTTTCCAACATTAACCCACATAGCAACTATACGTCAATCCCTCATAGCTGTCCACCGATTATCTCGATCTCTAGCTCCAGAGTAACCCCTTGAGTCTCAGCCACCACCGCCTGCACATGCCGAATCAGGCTGATGTAATCCTTTGCGCTGGCCCGACCGCGATTAATAAAGAAGTTGGCATGGACCGGCGAGACCTGCGCGCCCCCGATTTGATAAGCCTTCAGCCCAGCGGCCTCGATCAAACGCCCGGCATAATCACCCGGCGGATTCTTGAAGATGCTGCCCAGGCTGGCCCCCGGCGGCTGGGTCGATTTGCGATACTCAGCGAACTCGTCCATGCGCGTCTGAATCGCTGCCGGATCGTCGGGTTTCAATCGTAGCATGGCTTCCAACACCAGAAAACGCTTATCTGTTCGCGCTTTCAAGCTGGAATGGCGGTAGGCATAATCAAGATCGGCCAGACTGTAGCGCTGCCGTCCAACTTCAGGCTCCAGAACAATCACTTCCTGTACGACACTCGCCATATCGCCGCCATGCGCCCCGGCATTGTTGACGACCGCGCCGCCAACCGTCCCCGGCACACTGATGACCCACTCCAGCCCGGCCAGTCCCTGTGCCTGACAGCGGCGTGCCAGAAAGCCCAGGTTGGTCCCGCTGCTGGCGCTGACCGCTCCGGCCCCGTCAAAATGGAGACCGGCCACGTGATTGATAACCACCAGCCCCGCAACGCCCTCATCGGCCACCAGGACGTTGGCCCCGGCCCCCAGGATGCGCAGCGGTATCGTCTGTGCCCAGGCCATCTGGACCACTTCGGCCAGATCGGTCACCGAGTCGCGCGCGACATACAGATATTCTGCCGGGCCGCCCAGCCGCGCCGCCGTATATTTCGCCAGCGATTCGCCGCGCAGCAGACGCTTCCCCAGGCGGCCTTGCAGCGTCGCGCTCACGGCTGCCGCAGCTTCAGGTAATTCACGCCGATCAAAGGCGCATCACCCGCGCTCATAATCAGGATCACGGCAGGCGCTTCAACATGCTGGTCGAGATAGCGCACGGCATCGTCCAGCGTGGGCGTGTGATGGACATCCTCATGCCGGATGGCCGCTGCCAGATCCGCCGCGCTCACACCCGGCACTGGGTCCTCACGGGCTGCGTAAATATCTGTCAGCAGGACGTGATCCGCCGCCTCGAAAGCCCCCAGGTAAGCATCCCACAAGCGTTTGAATCCGGCTGTAGGTATGCGGCTGCCAGACAGCCCACAGCGTCCGCCCCGGAAAACGCGCCCGCGCCGCCTCAAGATTCACGCGAATAGCCGTCGGGTGGTGGGCATAATCGTCGATCACCAGCACGCCGCCGACCTCGGCCCGCGCCTGGAAACGCCGCCCAGCCCCCTGGAAGCTCGCCAGCGCCTGCGCCGCCTGTTCAAAGGGCACGCCCTGATGATCCGCCACCATCAGCGCCGCCAGCGCGTTGAGCACGTTGAAATCGCCCGGAATTTGCAGGCTGACCTTGCCCAGCGAGTCGCCCTCGCGCAGCACCTCGAAGACCGTGTGGTAATCGGCATCCAGGCCGATGTTGACCGCGCGCCAGGCGGCCTGCGGGTTGGCGATGCCGTAGGTCAGCACCGGGAACCCGGCCACCAACTGGTTGTTGGCGATAATCGAAGCGGTAGGATCATCAGCGCAGGCGATCAGCAGCCCATCCTGCGGCAGCAGCGCAGCAAACTGGTTGAAGGCGCGCACCAGATCCGCCGGAGACTTGAAGAAATCCGGGTGATCGTATTCCACGTTGGTCACGACCGCCACCTGGGGCCGCAGGCCGTGAAACATGTTGTCGTACTCGTCGGCCTCGATCATGAAGGCTGGTCCTGTACCCAGCCCGGCATTGCGCCCATTGCTGCGCAGGATGCCGCCAATAATGTAGCTGGGGTCCTGCCCGGTCTCCATCAGAATGTGAGTCGCCATAGAGGTCGTGGTCGTCTTGCCGTGAGTCCCGGCGATGGCGATGGCCGTCTGGCCGCTCATCAGGTCGGCGATGACTTCGGCGCGTTTATAGACCGGGATCTTGAGCGCCCGTGCCATCGTGACTTCGGGGTGATCCGGCGCAACCGCCGAGGAGATCAGGACCATTTCGGCCCCCATCACGCGCTGCGGGTCCTCGCCGATGAAGACCTCTGCTCCCTCGGCTGCCAGGGCTTGAGTCAGCGGGTTGGCGCGCCGGTCCGAACCGGAGACGTCGTAACCCTGCGCCAGGAGAATCCGCGCCAGGGCCGACATGCCAAAGCCGCCGATGCCAACGATGTGGATGTGCTGGCCGGGTATAAAGCGAGGCATGGACGCGCCCCCTCGATCAGATGACGATCAATACGAACAAGAACAGGACGATCACGGCCACCGCCAGCGGATCGCCGGAGCCGTTGACCCCGCCGCCCAACACCACCAGCGGCAGCATTTGCAGCACCTGGGCACTGGATGAACCGGGCGCGGGTGCGATGACCGCTGGAGCCAGCGGGTAATTGTTAATGTCCATAAAATACCAGATGGATCCCCAGATCAGGTAGCCGTTAATGAAGCCGACCACCGCCCCCAGGACACTTTCCTGCAAAGTGCTGCGTCCGCCCCGGTCGCCCCGCCCCAGGGCGCGAGTCTGGTAAGCGAAGAAGACAATCGCCACGAAAATGCCCGATTGAATGAGAAAGACCTGATCCAGCGACACGCCGTTGAGAATGGTGCCGCGCAGCAGGGTATCGAATTGAAAGAGCGCGAACAGGCCCAGGATGATCCCGGCCATGGCGATCAGTTCCTTGTTCCAGCCGCGCAGATAGCCGATCACCGCGAAGAAGATCGACATCATCAACAGGACCGCCGAGAGTTCGATCACAGCGACTCTCCCGTCAACTGCACCAGACTGCTTGCCAGATGCTGCGCGCCATCGCGCCGGGCCAGCGCCCGCGCCTGCTGCCGCATCGCATCCAGCCGTGCCGGTTCCTTGAGCAAGCTCATTAGCGTGGGCAGCAAGTCCTGTGTCAGGCGCTCATCCTCCAGGCACAGCGCCGCGCCATGCGAGACCAGATAATCGGCGTTGACCTTCTGGTAGCGCCAGGCATAAGGATAAGGCACCAGAATGGAGGCCAGACCGAAATAGGGGAACTCCGCCAGCGTGCTGGCCCCGGCCCGGCTGAGGCACCAGATCGGCGGCGGCCTGCGCCAGCCCCATCTCGTGATGCAAATAAGGGAAAGCGTGATAATCGGCATGGTTCAGTGCATCGCGGCGCGCTTCGACCTCCGGCCAATCCAGCGTCCCGCTGACGTGGATCACCTGAAGGCCCTCGGCCAGCAGTTCCGGCAGAATCGCCAGCAGCGCCCGGTTCAGGCTGCGCGCTCCCCGGCTGCCGCCAAAAACCAGCAGGACCGGACGCGCCGCATCCAGGCCAAAATGGGCCAACCCGGCCTCACGGGTCGCTTCGGCGAAGGCTTCGCGCAGCGGATAGCCGGTCACTTCGGTAGGGGTGTTGGGGAAATACTGCGCCGAATCGTCGAGCGTCAGCGCCACACGGCTCGCCAGCCGACGCAGCAGACGAATCGCGGAGCCAGGTTCGATGTCCGGCAGGAAGATCATCACCGGCACGCGCCGCAGCCCGGCAGCCAGCGCCACCGGCAGCCCGCTCCAGCCGCCGGTCAGCAGCAGCGCCTGCGGGCGATAGCGCAGCATCAAGCCCAGGGCCTGTACGCTGCCAATGACATAATAGAGGAGGCTCAACAGCCGCCGAGGCAGGCTCACCCCGGCAATCGGCCCGGCTTTGACGTCGTCATAGGCCGCAAAGGGGAGCGCCGATTCCTGTACGAGATCACGCTCCAGGCCGCCGCTGCCCACGAAGTAAAGTTTCACCTGGGGATTGTCTTTGACCAGCGCCTCAGCTACGGCCAGGGCGGGATACACGTGCCCCCCCGTGCCGCCCGCTGCGATCATGATTCGTAACACGCTTTCTCCGATCAGGCACAGCCTGTTCACGCGCGCTGATTCGCGCCACGCTCAGCAGCAGGCCCGTTCCCGCCATCAAGCACAATCAGCGAGGACCCGCCATAGCTGATAAAAGGCAGCGGCACCCCGGTCGAGGGCACGACTGCCGTCATCACGGCGATGTTCAGCAGGGCCTTCGACACCACCCAGAGCGTCAGACCTGCCGCCAGCAGCGCGCCAAAAGGATCCACGGCCCGGCGTGCAATCTGGAATCCGCGAATCACCAGCGCTACATATAATAGCACGACCAGCGACGCGCCGATAACGCCTAACTCCTCTCCAATCACCGCGAAGATGCTGTCGGTATGCGGCGCGGGCAGGTAGCCGAACTTCTGGCGTCCATTGCCCAGGCCCACCCCGGTCCAGCCCCCATTGCGGAAGGCGATAATCGCCTGCTGCACGTGATAATTGGCCTGCGTCAGGTCGGTGATCCCGGCCACATAGCTTGTGACACGGCTTTCCGCATAAATAGGCAGCAGGCCGAAGCGCGTCACAATGGCCCCCGCTACAAAGGCAATGACCAGCCCGGTCAGCACCTGCCGGTAGTCCGCCCCGGCCAGGAAGAACATCGTGCCGCAGACGACCAGGATCACCGCCGCCGTGCTCAGGTCCGGCTGGAGCATCACCAGGCCGCTGACGAAGCCGACCAGCACCGAAAATGGCAGCAATCCGTAGGCTAAGCTGCGGATTCGCGTTCGCCGCGAACTGAGCCAGGCTGCCATATAGATCACCATGACCAGTTCCGCTGCTTCGCCCGGTTGGAACGAGCCGTTGATAAGCGCGCGCCGTGCGCCAAAGGTATCGTCACCGAAGAGCAGCACCGCGATCAGCAAGCCAATCGCCACCAGCAGCAGCAGCACCGCAAAGCGCCGCCAGATGCGGTAATCAATGAAGGTCATCACCAGGAGCGCTACGGTACCAAGCCCCAGATTGCGCAGGTGACGCATAATCATATAGGTTTCGCTGCCGAAGCTCTGATAACTCCAGTCGAAGGTCGCGCTGTAGACCATCATGATCCCGATAGCCAGCAGCGCGCCGACTATCGTCACCAGATAGGGGTCCAGGGAAACTGCGATGCGCCGCTGGCGCTCGACCGGGCGGGCGGTCTCGTCTACAAAAGTGGGGATTGAGCGGTCTGCCATACAGTCCTTCAGTGACTCTCTACGCTATCCATTATAGTTGCATCACCAGTTGGCGAAAGTGCTCGCCGCGCTGGACGAAATCGACATAGGCGTCATAACTGGTGCCACCCGGCGAGAGCAGCACCACGTCACCCGCCTGCGCCATCGCCGCAGCCACGTCAACCGCCTCGGCCAGCGTCTCCACCTGAGTCACGGGCTGATCGCGGTGGACCAGGCGCTGGATCGTCTCGACAATCTGGGCAGCAACCGCGCCGAAGGCTATGATATGCCGCGATTTTTCCAGCGCCAGTAACAGCATCTCTTCCCAGGGTAGATTCTTGTCTTTGCCGCCCAGCAGCAGGATCAGCGGTTCGTCGTAACTGCGCAGGGCCGCCAGCACCCGTTCCGGCGCGGTGGCGATACTGTCATTGACGTAGGTAATGTCGTTCAGCACGCGCACCACTTCCAGGCGATGCGGCACGCCTTGAAACTCGCGGATCGCTTCGAGCATCACCGTATCGCTCACGCCCGCCGCCCCGGCTATCGCGCAGGCCGCCAGAATATTCTGGACGTTGTGCTCGCCGCGCAAGTGAATGTCCTCGCGCTCGCAGACCACGTGCGGCACGCCGTCCGCACTGGAACAGCCCGTCACCAGCAAACGCCGCCCGGCCAGAAAAGCCCCATCGCTGACCATCTCGTTCATACTGAACCAGGCCAGTTCACCCTCGACGATCACCTCAAGCTGGCGGCTGCCGGGATCATCACGGCCCAGCACAGCGATGTCCTGGTCGCTCTGATGCAGCAGCAGTTGAGCTTTGGCCCCGGTGTACTGCTCCATCGTGCCATGCCGGTCGAGATGGTTGGGCGTAATGTTCAGGACCGCGCCAATATGCGGGCTGCGGGTCATCAATTCGAGTTGAAAGCTGGAAAGTTCCATCACCACCTGATCGCCCGGCTCGATCTGGTCCAGCACGTCCAACAGTACGTAGCCGATGTTGCCGCCAACCCAGGTCTTGCGACCGGCCTTCCGCAGCATCTCGCCGACCAGGGTGGTCGTGGTGGTCTTGCCTGCGCTGCCGGTAATGCCGATTACCGGGACCGGACAGCGTTCCAGGAAGAGCTGCGCATCGTTCGACAGTGGAATCTCGCGCCGTATGGCTTCCTGCACAATCGGCAGGCCCAGCGGCACCCCGCCCGACACGCAGACCAGATCCACATCGTCCAGCAGGCTTTCGGGATGGCTGCCGAGAACGAACTCCACGCCGCTGTAAGCCGCCAGATTGCCGTTAAAGCTGTCCATCGCCGCCTGATCGCTGACAATCACGGACGCGCCGACCGTCGGCAGCCAGCGGGCCAACGCCCGACCCTGGCGGCCAAAACCCAGGACAAGGACCTTCTTACGGTGCAGAGGATCGTCCATACCCCGCCTACAGCAGCGCCAGCCCGACACCCAGCATGGCGCTCAGTAAGCCCACCAGCCAGAAGCGCTGGACGATCTGCATCTCGCTCCACCCGGATAATTCGAAATGGCCGTGAATCGGGGCCTGACGGAAGAGACGTTTATCCACGCCCCAGTAGCGCCGGGTGTACTTGGCCGAGACCACCTGGAGGATGACGCTTAAGGTCTCCGCCACCGGCACGATGGCGATCACCGGCAGCAGCAGCCACTGGCCGGTCATAATAGCGACCGTCCCCAGCGCCGCCCCAAGCGCCAGCGAGCCAGTATCGCCCATGAACAACTGCGCCGGATAAGCGTTGTACCACAAAAAGGCGAAGCAGGCCCCCACCAGGATAAAGCAGAACTGCGTCAAGAAGATCTGGTTCTGCAAGAAGGCGATCACCCCATAAGCTGCGAACGCGCTGGCCGTGATGATCCCCGCCAGGCCGTCCAGCCCATCGGTAAAGTTGACCGCGTTGGACATGCCGACGATAAAGAAGACGCAGATGGGGATGAAGATAATCGGGCTGAGGTTAATCGGGAACTGGATAAAGGGAATAATCATCTGGTTGGCAAAAGAAAAACCGCCATCGTACTGCGAGATAATGACAGCCGCAATCGTCGCCAACACCACCTGCCCGGCAAATTTGACTCGCCCGGAAAGCCCTTCGCCAATTGGCCCGCGCGAAAGCTGGATACCCTCCCAATCATCAATTGCGCCCAGCAGGCCAAAGCCCAGCAGCACCGCCATCGGCAGCAGAATACTGGGGCCAGAGAGGCGGCGCACCAGACTGGCGAGGTTCAAACCCAGCGCCAGCAGCACAACCGGCAGAATAATCATAATTCCGCCCATCGTCGGCGTGCCGATCTTAGCCTGATGCTGCTCGCGGAGTTCGGCGCGAATTTGCTTGCCCACTTTGAGACGCCGCAGCACCTCAATAAATGGGCTGCCCCAGATTACGCCCAACAAGAATGCAAGCGCGCCTACTGTTAAGGCAAATGGTAATCCCATATCTGTCCTGATCTGTCCTGCGTGGGGCTTATTTTACCCGGAGCACCCTATAGCCACCAGTCATTGGCGACCCGCTTAGTGATTAATACGGTTGACTTCGCCGCCCTCGGCGGTCAGCGCGTGCCGCACGTCGTCAGGCGGAATGTTCATCAAAATGACCAGCCGCTCCGCCAGATGCTGAAAGACCGGCGCCGCCACCTGAGTCCCCCAGTAGCCAGTCGGGCGGTCCAGCTTGACCAGAATCGAGACCTGGGGATCATCCGCCGGGAGGAAGCCGACGAAGCTCACAATCGAGGCGGCAGGTTCATAGCCAATCGGCGTCGGGATCTGCGCGGTGCCGGTCTTGCCCGCGATGGTGTAGCCGGGCACAGAGGCATTGCCGTCCAGTCCATCGCGCACGACGGCAACCATCATATCCGCCATCGTATGGGCTGTTTCGGCACTGATGGGCCGTCCAAGTGTCGAGGGTTCGGAGAACTCAGTGCGCTGGCCGTCGATCATCTCACGGTAAACGTGCGGCTGCATCATCAGGCCGTCGTTGGCAATCGCCGATACCGCCGTCAGCAGTTGAATCGGCGTCACGGCGATTCCCTGGCCGAAGCTGTTGGTCCCCAACTGGCTGTCGCTGTAATCTTCGTCGCCGGGTACGGTCATCTGGCCGGGCGCTTCGCCCTCCAAATCAATGCCGGTCGGGCGACCAATGCCGAAATCGCGCAGCTTGCCGTAGAAGGCCATTGGCCCCATTTCCAGGCTGACCGTCGCCGCACCCACGTTGAGCGACTGCACCAGCACCTGGGTCATATCGACCACACCATGCGCCTGCCGGTCCCAGTTCTGGATCGTGACGCCTCCCACTGTGATCTGCCCTCATCCAGGTAGGTATCGGTCGGCGTCACCACGCCCAGGTCAATCGCCGAGGCCATCGTCAGCAGTTTCATTACCGACCCGGGTTCGTACTGCACGCTGATGGCCGGGTTGATCAGCAGTGAGGGATCCTCCACGTCGAAATAGGCGTTCGGGTCGAAGCTGGGATAGCTCGCCATCGCCAGCACGTCGCCGTTGCGCGGGTTCATAACAATGATTGTGCCGTTACTCGAACCGGTCTGCGTGATGGCGCGCTGAAGCTCGCTTTCGGCCAGGAACTGTAAATCGCGGTCAATCGTCAGGATCAAATCCGCGCCGCGATCCTCACGCTGGTCCTGCGGCACGTCAAAGGGAATCTGGCTGATGGTCTCCTCGCGCTCGCGCCCGGCCAGTTGATCCTGATAGAAGCCTTCGACGCCATAATAGCCTTGCAGGTCGCCGCCAACAAAGCCCACCACCTGCGCCGCCAGCGTTCCCTGCGGATAACTGCGGCGCGCCAGCGGCTCAATCGTCACCTCCAGCAGGTCCAGCGCGGCCACCTGCTGCCCCACTTCGGCGCTCACACGCGGCGCTAGCAGCACCCAGGGCACATTCTGGCGCACCTTCTCCAGTACGTCCAGTTCCGGCAGGCCGAGCAAGCCCGCCAGTTGAGTCGAGACGGCCACGTCATCCGTAACCAGGTTGGGGCTGATACCGATTTTGTATTCCAGGGTATTGACCGCCAGAGCCTGCATGTCACGATCATAAATATTGCCACGCGCCCCGGCCAGGCGCAGCGTGCGGTTGTAGGCTGAATTGCTGACACTGTCGAGATAGCTGGCGACGCGCGGGTCCAACTGGAACTGGAAGGACATCAGACGGCCCAGCAGCCCCAGACTGACGACCGCCAGCACGGCGATCACCACCGGCAGACGCTGGCGCAGCGTATCTTCCTGCGGATGTGAATGCGTTGCCACTAGCTGCCCCCATCTGCCGGGCTGTTGAACTGGCGGCTGAAGGTATCCAACTGCTGTTGGAGCCAGCCGCCAAAGGTTTCATCATACAGCGGAGCGGCGTCCGGTTGGACAGCCAGCGTGATCGGTTGATCCTGGTAATCGGGGTCATAGCCTTCGACAACGAGATACTCAATGTCCTGATTGTCGGCCAGGTCAAAGCCGAGTTCGCGCGCCCGCTCCTGGAGATGCGGCACGCTGCGCAGACTGGCGATTTCCGCCCGAAGCTGCTCGTTCTGCTGTTCGAGCCGGTTGCGTTCGGTGATAAGCGCTTCAAGCTGGCGACCGGTCGTCACCACCGCTGCCGCCTGCGAGAGATACAACGCGCCAATAATCAGCGTGACGACGAAGCCCAGCGCGGCCAGGATCAGCGTCTGGCGCTGGTTACGCCAGGGACTGCGCCGTAAGGCATGGTCGATCCAGTTATTCGAGATCATCCAGCTTCTCCACGACTCGCAGTTTGGCACTGCGGCTGCGGGGGTTGGCTGCGACTTCCGCCGCATTCGCCTCCAGCGGTTTGCGATTGACCAGCCGGACCGTCGCGTGATGTCCGCACATGCAAACGGGCACTTCCGGCGGGCAGATGCAGTCCGTGTTGGCAAGCTTGAAATGCTGCTTCACGATGCGATCTTCCAGGCTGTGGAAGCTAATCACCGCCAGCCGTCCGCCGGGCCGCAGCAAATCCAAGGCCAGCGGCAGCGTGCGTTCCAGCGTGCTCAGCTCGTCGTTGACCGCGATTCGCAGGGCCTGAAAGACACGGGTCGCTGGATGTATCTTATCGGATCTGTGGCGCGGCGCAAGCGCTTCAATCGCCCCGGCAAGCTGTCCGGTCGATTCAAAGGGGCGCTGCTTCACGATCATGCGGGCGATCTGGCGGCTCTGGCGCTCTTCGCCATAGCGGTAGAAGATGTCGGCCAGTTCCTCGGCGTCCAGGCCGTTGAGCAGTTCGGCTGCCGTTGGCTCGTCGCCACCGGGATCGAAACGCATATCGAGCGGCCCTTCGTGGCGGAAGGCGAAACCGCGTTCAGGCTGGTCCACCTGCATCGACGACAGGCCCAAATCGAGCAGAATACCGTCCACCTGAGTCCAGCCGATGGACTCGGCGGCGGCCTGCATCTCGACATAACTGCTGTGCATCAACGTCACGCGCTCCGCCCAGGGCTTCAGACGTCTCGCGCGCAATCGCCAGCGCGGCGGGGTCCCGGTCCAGGCCCAGGATCGCGCCCGCGCCCGCTTCCAACAGGGCAGCAGAATGTCCGCCTGCCCCGACCGTGCCGTCAATGATCCGGTCGGCGGGTAACAGCGCGTCTTTAATCTGTTCAAGCAAAACGGGGATGTGGCTCATATCCCAAGTTCGACCAGATGCTGGGCTTCGGCCAGCGTGTGCGGCACATCTTCCAACGTCGTTCGCCAACCGGAGGGTTCCCAGAGTTCGAGGAAGGTTTCCATGCCTGCGATCAGCACCTCATCGTTCAGCCCGGCGTAGGCGCGCAGATAGCCGGGGATCAACATGCGGCCCTGGCGATCCAGCGAGAGTTCCACCGCGCCGGAAAAGAGCAGCCGCCGCAGCGCGCGAGCGGTTGGATGAGTAATGGGCATCTGATTGAGGCGTTTGGTCACGGACTGCCAGGCGGCCTGCGGGTAGATCACCAGATTGCGGTCCAGACCGCGCGTGAGAATCGCGCCGTCGTCGAGGTTGGGGCGGAAGCGGGCCGGGATAATCAGGCGTCCTTTATCGTCGAGGTGATGACAGTATTCGCCCCAATACATGCGCCGCTCCCCAAGCTGCAACTCCGGCTGTTGGGGACGATTATACCACATTAACCCGCATCTAATTTTGAATATCCCACATCTGGTACTTGTTTACCCCTGGGCCTCAGATCATGGGTTGAGCGTCCCCGTGATCTGGAAGGCGGTCGCTTCGGGATTAGCTGGTGGCAGCAGGTCGATACGAAATACGCCGATGGTGTACTGCCCGGTCGTCGGCAGCATCATCCGCGTCGAAAGCGAGTCTGAGGTCACCAGACTGGCCTGGAAGACGACCTCATTGTTCGCCGAAAGAATCACAATGCCCAGGTTCAGATTACCCGACTGTTTGGCAAAATCGAGCGCAAAAGTGTCACCTGCGTTACCGTCAAAAGTCAGCCCCAGCAGAGCATCGCCCGTTGGCGGAATCTGACCGGGGGTCGATGTGCCAAGCGTTAGCGGTAATTTGAAAGCGTTGGCGAAGCTTACCGGGTCTAGGCCGGGGAAGCCAACGAAATTGGGATCCATCGTTGGAGCCGCTGTCAGAGAAATCTGCGCCTGCTCGGGTGTCTTCTCCCCTGGCGTAATCACCGTGCCATCGCTGAGCGTACAGCCAATATATAAGGTGTAAACACCAATACCGCCCCATCTGCCTGTACTATTGTAAAAGGTCCTATAATCAAGCGTATTGACAACAGTATATTGTGCGTTGGCCGGTGAAATTACGTAGGTTCCCGGCGCAGATAAAATACCACTTTCAAATGACGGCGATTTGGACAATCCTCCGTTATCGCTTATGTTGATGCGTACCCCTGTGGGATCAAACAAAGCAATCGAAAATGAGAGGTTGTCACCCAATGGGCTGCCAGAGACTTGCAGCTTATCCCCAGGATTCATGTCGATTGAATAATCTTGAAATTGCATGTTATCGGTAAACTGACCATCAATGACGGTGCCACATTCTACGCGAGTGGGTGCTTGAGCCTGTACACTGCGAACCCCAAGCAAAACAAAGGCACTTGCTATGAAAACGTGAACGAAGCGCATGAAATCTATCCTCTTATGCTGAACATTGACTCGAAGGGTCGATAAGATCTGTGGTGATCCAACCACTCACGTTCTCGAAAGAGATTTTGTACCAGTCCTCACCATCGCTGCTGCGTCTTTCCAACAGCTGCACCGTAGTGCCTTGCTGAATCGTCGTTTGATTTGGCGCATTGCGTAATGGACTAATCTTGACTTGAAGTAAACCACCACTGCGGAAAATAACCGTCCCCTCACATGGATAGCCCTGTACCATTTCAGTCGGGGTTACAGTTGGTATTGACGTATCGGTAGAGCCAATCGTTGGCAGTGGCGGCCCCGACTTAACCGGCAGACTATTTTTGTCCCCTGTGACCAGTACAAGATCACCCTGCACCCAGCCCTCGCTCCCTTTATAACGCAGCTTGTACCATGTGCCTTCAGTGTTCACGGCCAATAGTTCTGCTGTGTCATTGGACCCCAATGCACCTATCGGCGGATAGTCAGGTCCCGGCCCCAGGCGCACATTAACGCCCGTTGTGAATGAAGCCATTGGCATACGAATGATCTCAGTCGCATCCGGGCTGGCAGGCGTATTGGCAATTAAGGACGTGATTTCAGTCAGCCCCAAAATGGCAATAAGGACGATCACTACGCTCAAGATCAACCACCTTAACCGGCGAGGCAGGGGCGGCTTATCAGAGTCAAGAGATCGCAGGGTCGCAATGAGCCGCTGACTATCTCCCTCAAAATGAGATTCATCGGTCTGGAATTGTAATGCCTGTCTGTGAGCAAGTTCAAGGATGCCAGATGGTAGATCACGCGCTGACGGCATCGACGCCCCATCGAGCAACAGAGGAACCACCTTTGCGTGATTGCTCTGTAATCCTGCCTCAATCTCCTGCTGCACCCAATCTCGTGAACCCTTTTCTTGCCGCGTCTTCATCAGGTCGAGCCACTGGGGGCCGATCAAAACGAGCACAAAATCGGACTGATAGATAGCTTCGAGGATGGCGCCGCGAAAATCCGTACCCGGATTGATACTACCCACGTCCCGGAACACGTTGTCGGCGCCAAACACAGCCTTTAAGCGGTCGGCAACGCCCCACATAATCGCCTGTGTCAGCCCGGCGGTAGGAAATAAATATTCGAGGCATTGTTAAGTCCATGATTGTAGGATGCAATACCAACAGCAATATTAACCTATAATTGTCAATTGACAAACAAGTGGAAACTCAAACATCAAAGGTGTACAATAGAACACACGTCCGAAACCAAAACTTAATCAACGAACAATGAGTTTCTCACCCTCTGAACATATCCAGACCATTCTCGCCAACCTGCCGCAGAAGCCCGGCGTCTACCTGATGAAGGACAAGCGCGACGAGATCATCTACGTCGGCAAGGCCAAACGTCTGCGCAACCGCGTGCGCAGCTACTTCATCAACAGCGCCCAGCACAGCGAGAAGACACTGCGGATGCGCGAGCGCATCGTCGATATTGACTACATCGTCGAGCGCAACGAGGTCAAGGCGCTGATCCTGGAAGAGACCCTCATCAAGCGCTACCGGCCTCAATACAACATCGCGCTCAAAGATGACAAGCGCTATCCGTATATCAAGATCAACTGGCAGGACGATTTCCCGAAGGTCGAGGCGACTCGGCGTGTAGTCAAGGATGGCAGCAAGTATTTCGGCCCCTACGTCGCCATGTGGGCGGTGCAGGATACGTTGCAAACCCTGCGCAAAGCCTTCCCCTACCTCACCTGCAACCGCGACATCGACGGTAATGACGAACGCGCCTGCCTGTTCTATGACATCAAGCTCTGCAACGCGCCCTGCATAGGCGCAGTGAGCCGTGAGCAATACCGTGCGATGATCGGCGAGTTGATGTCGGTGCTCAGCGGACGCTCTGAAGGGGTCATGAAGCGTCTGAATACTGAGATGGAAGCCGCTGCCGAAGCGCTCAACTTCGAGCTGGCCGCCTCGCTGCGCGATCAGATTCGCGCCATCGAGATGATTACCCAGGCGCAACCGGGCGGTCGGCACCAACTACACCGATCATGACGTGTTGGCCCTGGCCCGCGACAACAACGAGGCGGTGGTGCAGATTCTGTTTATCCGCAACGGTATCCTGATCGGCAGCGCCTCGCATGTGCTGGATGGCACCGAAGACGAGACCGACGAAGAGGTCATCCAGTCCTTCATCAAGCAGTTCTATGCCGAAGCGCCGGAGGTCCCGCGCGATCTGATTCTGCCGCAGAACGTCGAAGAGGCGCGGATTATCGAACAATGGCTGAAGGATCAGCGCGGCGGCAGCAAGGTGACGATCACCGTGCCCAAGCGCGGCCACAAGCGCGAACTGGTCAAGCTGGCGAAAGACAACGCCGGTGAGGCCCTGCGCATGATGCGCGCCCAGTGGGAAGCCGACAGCACCAAGCAGGAGGAGGCGCTGGCCGAATTGCAGCAGGCGCTGGAACTGCCGCGCACACCCAATCGCATCGAATGCTACGACATCAGCACAACCCAGGGTACGGCCATCGTCGCCAGCCGGGTCGTCTTTACGCGCGGCACACCGCGCAAGAGCGAGTACCGCCGCTTTAATATTCGTACCGTGAGCCACGACGGCTCCGACGATTACCAGTCGATGCGTGAGGCACTGACGCGGCGCTTCAACCGCTATGTCCACGCGCTGGAAGATGGCCCCGAATTGAGTCCCGGCGGCGAGGATCGCAGCGAGACCTGGCGCTTGCTGCCCGACCTGATGATTATCGACGGCGGCAAAGGCCAGCTTGGGGTGGCGATTGAAGTGCTGAAAGAGTTCGATCTCTTCGGCAAAGTGCCGGTCGTCGGGCTGGCGAAGCGCTTCGAAGAACTCTACCGCCCTTACAACCCGAAACCGGTGATTCTGCCCCGCCAGAGCCAGGCGCTGTTCCTGGTCCAGCGCGTGCGTGACGAAGCCCACCGCTTCGCCATCACCAGCCACCGCAACCGGCGGCGCAAGCTCGGCATGGCGAGCCGCCTGGAGACCATCCCCGGCATCGGCCCAGCCAAACGCAAAGCGCTGCTCAAAGCCTTCGATAACTCGATTGACGCGATCCGCGATGCTCCGGTCGAGCAGTTGGTCACGGTCAAAGGCATCACGGCGGATCTGGCCGAGACGATTAAAGCGGAACTGGCGAGTTAATCGTGCAAACCGCTGGCCTGGACCACATTAATCTGAGCGTCTCCAACCTGGAAGCGGCCCGCCAGTTCTACGGCGATCTGCTCGGCTTCGAGCTAACGCAAACTCCGTTGGATTATCCCAGCGCCTTCGCCGCCGGGACCTATTCCTTCATGGTCGGTGACGTGGAAATCGCTCTCGTCCACCATGACTCAACCGCCGCCAATGATCGCTTCGACGAGACGCGCATCGGACTCGATCACCTATCCTTCAAAGCCCCGGACGAAGCCGCGCTTCATGCCCTGGTGGACAGGCTCGACAAAGCCAGAGTGGAGAACAGCGGCGTGCAGGTCTACGCACCCAACGGCAAGCGCTACGTTGTCTTCCGCGACCCGGACAATATCCAACTGGAATACTGGCTCGATAAGCCGCGCTAACGGTTCTTGGTCAGTTCATCCGCGCCCACGTTCAAATGCACTTCGTTGGCAGAGACGCTGCGAATTTGTTCCGGCATGACGAAACGATCCGAATGCAGCAGTCCGACGTCAATGCGAATGAAGCCTTCGTGGAGCAAGCGATGGCGGATGTCCTCCGGCAGCTGGGGTTCATCGACAAAGGCTCGCGCGATGTCCTCAATGAATGACGGATCGCGCACCGATTCGGAAGTTGTCGTGCTTTCAGTTTCCGCACCGGGTTGACCAGGCTGTTCATCTGTCATGCGCACCTGTCTCACTTTACCAACCTGCTCTCCCGCATCATCGAAGACTTCCATGCCTTCTTCAATCTGCGTCAGGATATTGACTGCTTCCATCATGTGTTCCTTCCATCAGTTTTACTTTGTCTCATTCTAGTTGTTGAGTCTGCGCCTGGAATGAGCCAACTGAGGGGTCTGGAAGGGGTCAACCGATGGATTTTTCGCTGCGCTGAAGGCAGTGACCTGCGGCATATGGCGGAAGCGCCACACGCTCAATCATCATTCGCCGACAGTGATTCGAGATACGCTTTCAACAGCACCGCATGATTATGGGCTTCATCCCGGCTGGCATACAGCAGCGTGACCGTTCCCTGCTGGCTGGCGTCGAGGATGGGTTGCAGCACCTGCGTGTTGGCTTCCAGTTCGGCCAGATAACGCTGTCTGAACAAATCCCAATCCGGCGTGTCATGATGAAACCACTTGCGCAGTTCAGTGGAGGGCGCGGCGTCTTTGAGCCACAGATCAATCGCGGCGGCCTCTTTGCGCATCCCACGCGGCCACAGACGATCCACCAGGATGCGAAAGCCATCGTCTTCGGCAGGCACATTGTAGATACGCTTCACCTTGATTTGCATGACACCTCTTCTTCTGATCCCCAGCTTCAAGTCACCCGGTTAGGGTCGATGATGTACTCCCACCAGTTGTGTGAAATGCCGCTGCTCTGGCCGGTCACGTGCGGCATGTGGCGGAACCACCACAGATGGTGTAAACGGATGTCGCCGTTGCCCCATTCGTTGCAGTTCACCTCGCGCCAGCGGTCGCCGGTCAGCCGGGGGAAGTCGTACCAGTCGTCGCAGTTGCTGCGCACCATACGCCGGTTGCCCCAGTCATAATCGCGGACGCTGTTGGGCGCGAAATGCACGTTGCCGCATTCGGCTTGCCCCGGATGCGTCTTGTCGTAGCGCAGGAAGCGGTTCCAGAGGTTGTCGCGTTCCGGCACGTTGCCGTAGAGGTGGTGCAGCATGGATTCAGCACGGTGGCCCAGGTCCTCTAGCATCTCGCCCACGCCGCGCTCGAAATTAAAGCCCATGATGACGAAACGCCGGGCGGCATGTTCGGTGCCCTTCAGCGGCGGCGCATTGCACCAGATTGATTTCGGCCCGCACATGATCAATTCGTAGTAACCGCCGTAAGGATGGCCGAATAGCCAGACCTCGTCGATCTCACCGTCGCTGACCCGCTCAATCATCCTGAACTCGCGTACCAGTTCCAGGTAATCGACGCCGTCGGGGTCGTGAAAGCGGCGTTCTCGCCAGGCTTTCAGGTAGCTGGCCTCGTCGTAGCGGAAGCCGTCGTTCTTGACCGGGAAAGCATCGACCGTCAGGTGCTCGACAATCTCGTAGTGCGCGTAGCCATAGCTGGCATAATGCACGTCTTTAGCGTAGGCCGCCGCCAAGTCTTCGCTGCGATTCCAGCCAAAGACCTCACGCACACTCTGCTTCCCTCTGGAGGGCAGCACCGGATCATGCGTGATCGCCAGGACTTTGCGGTGGACCGGTTCAGGCTGCTGCGCCGGGTCCCCATACTGCACGTTCGGCTCAGCCGCGCCCACCACCAGCGGATGCTGCGCACCATCACCCGTCAACAGCTCGATCACCCGATCAATTATATCCATACCCACGCTCCTGGTCTGGCATCTTCAGCCCTGATCTCAGTATAGTCGTGTCGTCAAGGGAGGACCGCCGTGCGAATCGAAGCTTACTCTGAAAATCCATTTTACTGGGCCTATAAGGGCCACCCCGTTCTACTGCTGGGCGGCAGTGTCGAAGATAATCTGTTTCAGATCCGCGATCTGCGTGAGCACCTGGACCTGCTGGCGTCGGTGGGCGGCAACTACTTGCGCTGTACGCTGTCGAGCCGTGATGAGGGCGACATCTGGCCCTTCGAGCGCGACTCGCAGACCGGTCTGTATGACCTGGAACAACCGGGTCGAGAATACTGGTCGCGCCTGCAAACTTTCCTGGACCTCACGCTTGAACGCGACATTATCGTCCAGTTCGAGGTCTGGGACCGTTTCGATTACGCCCGCGCGCCCTGGCAGGATAATCCCTTCAACCCGCGCAACAACGTCAACTACACGGCTGCCGAGTCCGGCCTGCCCGAAGTGATCGAGACACATCCGGGCCTGCGCGAGAACCCCTTCTTTCGCTCGGTCCCCGCACTGGAAAACAACACAGTTGTGCTGCCCTATCAGCAGCGGCACGTCGATCAGATGCTGTCCATTGCGCTGCCCTATCCACACACGCTTTACTGCATGGATAACGAAACCAACGAATCGCCGGAATGGCCGCGTTTCTGGTGCGAGCGCATCCAGCAGCAGGCGGCGCAGCAGGGTGTCAGCGTCCAGACGACCGAGATGTGGGACGCCTGGGACCTGAACGACCCGCAGCATGACGCCACTTTTGACCATCCTGAGCGCTACAGCTTTGTCGATGTATCACAGAACAATCACAACAGCGGCCAGACTCACTGGGACCGCTTGCAGTCCGTGCGGGAGCGCATCCAGGAGTCCGGTCAGATTCGGCCCATGAACACGGTGAAGATTTACGGGGCCAATACGGGACACTTCGGCACACACCGCGACGCCCAGGAGCGTTTCTGGCGCAACGTCTTCGGTGGTCTGGCGGGGACCCGTTTTCACCGTCCGCCCTCCGGCCTGGGCCTGAGCGAGATTGCCCAGACGCATATTCGCGCCATGCGGATGCTGATGAGCGATCTGGATATTTTCACCTGCACACCGCATAACGATCTGCTGAGCAGTCGGAGCGACGACGAAGCCTACTGCACTGCCAAACCTGGCAGCGCCTATGCTGTCTTCTTCCCGGATGGTGGGGATGTTGAACTGGATCTATCCGCTGTGCAGCAGGGGCAGATCATGCTGCGCTGGCTGGATATTCTGGCCTGCCAGTGGCGGGAACCGCTCAGCCTGGAGCCTGCACCCGCCACTCGGCTTCAAACGCCGCGCGACTCAGGCTACTGGGCAGCGTATCTGAGCGTGATGGACTAAGAAGCCGCCTTTGGGCTGTAGTGATAGCCCAGCTTGACCAGGGCATCCTGAAAGGCCTGCGCAACACGCGGGTCCGGGTCGGCTTTCGCCAGCCGGATCAGTGCCCGTACTGCGCGCTGACTGCCGATCTCGCCCAGGGCGATGGCCGCCTGCCGCCGGGCCTGCGCATCAGGGTGTGTCAGATACTCAATCAGCGTGCCATAAGCGTGCTTATCGGTCATCGATTCCAGGCCCTGCCGGGCCGCCGCGCGCACCCGCTCGTCCTCGTGATGCAGCAGCCGCAGCAGCGGAAACACCACCCGCACGTCATCATATGAGCCAAGCACACGCACCAGTTCATGCCGGGTGGCCTGCCGCGAATTGTTGATGATGGCAATCAGTGGCTCAATCGCGCGGGGATCGCCAACCTCGGCCAGGGCACGCACGGCAGAAAAGTGGGCGTTGTGATGCGGGTTGCGCATGTAGCGGCTCAGCGCTTTGGCCGCCCGGTCATCGCCGGAGCCGACCAGATAGAAGGCGGCAATGTCCAGTGCATAGGACTGGTGCAGGCCTTCCAGCACGGCGATCAGCGCATCCACCGCGCCGGGCACGCCAATTTCCGCCAGCGCGCCGAGCGCCCCGGTGGCCGCCTGCCGGACGATCTCGTCGCCAGCGCTCAGCACGGTCACGCGCAGCAGCGCCACCGTCTTGTCATGGGCCGCCGAATTCGATCAATGCCGACCAATCTCCTCTGAGCAGGGCCGCCATGAGGTGGTCAATGGTGAGTTCGTTATTCATAGTCGTTCCACAGCCAGATCTATCCTCGCCCGTTCAATCGAGAATAGCACAGGAAAATTGCAAGGGGCTAACGCTCATTCAGATGGCGGATAAACACCAGCCAGCCAGCACCCATGTTGCGAACCGTCAATGCAATGGCGATATTCAAATGTAAGCGCATCTAACGGTTGCGCGCCCCATCAGCAGTGGCATACCGATAATGTTCCTGCACTATACTTGGCATCCCAGAAAAATGATCGGACCATCGCTGGTGCGCGTGGATTAAAGAGAGTGAACCACATCACCTGTTAGCGGGTCTACGGCATGAGTTTTGGCTGCTTTATGAAACTATTACAGCGGCGGACAAGCGAGCCAGAGATTGTCCTCTTGGTCAGTTCCTCCGGCTGCATTGTGGGATGATGTGATCGATTTCCAGTGAGGCATAGAACAAGATGCTGCTGGGCATGAGGCAGTAGCCAGCAACGCATGCTGCGCTTGCTGACAAACTCGCTCGCGCAGGGCGCTGAAATCGTCACGAAATCGCCACAGAGGATCAGCGCAGATCCAGGACGCACCGCTTCAACGGATAGTACCTGGGCTTTTCGAATGCAAACCAAGTTGATAACGTTCCATCAATTGCTTCAAGTTCTGCATCGTTCGGCAGTCTGTCAAATCACGCTGCTGTTGCGTTTGAAGTAAGCGCACTGAGCTGTCGATCGCTCTTGAGCTCCATTGTGGCTATCAGCCAAAGCAAGCAGAGCTTCATCGTCGAGAGTCTACGAACAGATTGTCGAGTTCGCTAACGACGATCGAGTGCATGGCATGTTAGCCTGGAGAAGGTCTGCAATGACATCTGCTACACGCTGAGCCCGTGCTACGCGCAATACGCTCAGCCTGACGATAGGTCTCTTGACGAATAGTTTACGGTGACTTGCATGACCATCTGACAGCCTCTTCACATACTTCATTAAACTTATTATACACGACCGGAGCGCTTTACTGGCTGATTTGCAGCAGGTAGCCCAGGCGCAGCGCGGTCCGTTCGACCAGCTCTTCGGCGTGCATAATCGATTCGTCCAGCGTCATCGGTCCGGCAGCGATGGGCAGCACGGCGTTGATCCCGGCATCGTGCAGAATCTCGTCACGCACATCCAGCGCCCCGACGATGGCAACGGTCGGAATGCCCTGCCCCTGCGCCATACGCGCCACACCGACCGGCCCCTTGCCGTGAATCGTCTGCGCGTCCATCTGGCCCTCGCCGGTAATCACCAGGTCCGCCTCCGGTAGGGCCGCTGTGAAGCCGCTGTGTTCCAGGATCAGGTCGATGCCGGATTCGATGCGCGCATTGAGGAAGGCCATCAGCCCGGCGCTGAAGGCCCCGGCAGCCCCGCCGCCTTCGACGTAGCGCAAATCTTTGCCAAACTGCTCGTAGATCAGCGTGAAAAAGTGTTCCAGATTGGCCTCCAGCAGATCGACCTGCTCCGGGGTCGCGCCTTTCTGCGGGCCAAAGATCGCCGCCGCGCCCTGCTCGCCCAGCGTGGGATTATCGACATCCGAGGCGATCAGCACCTCGACGGACTGCCAGCGCGGGTCCAGGTGTGCGGCGTCGATAGCCGCTATCTGGCCCAACTGACCGCCGCCGCGCGCGACCTCCGCGCCATGCGAATCCAGCAGACGGATGCCCAGCGCCTGCAAGCAGCCTGCGCCACCGTCCACTGTCGCGCTGCCGCCCATGCCGACGATGATACGCTTCGCCCCGGCCTCCAACGCCGCCTGCATCAGTTGGCCGGTTCCGTAGGTACTGGTCATCAGCGGGTTCAACTGCCAGTTGCGCAGCAGTTCCAGGCCCGATGCCAGCGCCATCTCGATGACCGCTGTCTCGCCATCCGGCAGCAGCCCATAGGCCGCCTCGACCGGGCGCGCCAGCGGATCATCGACCATCATGCTGACGCGCTTGCCGCCAACGGCCAGAAAGGCGTCCAGCGTCCCGTTGCCGCCATCCGCCACCGGGACTACCAGCACCTGCGCGTCCAAGCCGGAGCGGGCGATACCCGTTTCGATGGCCCGTGCTGCCTGCGCTGCGCTGAGGCTGTGCTTAAACGCGCCGGGGGCCACAATGATTCGAACACTCATCGTTCAATGTCTCCACCATCCCTACCCCGGTCATTATGACGCCAGACGGCCATGATTCCAACGAATTCGCCTTTGCCTGCACGAGCACTTATCATTAAGCAGCGACGCGAAGGCAACAGGACAGGCAAGAATGGCGCGAATCACAATGCTTTTCGACCGGGTGAGCGATGCCGATATGCTGGCACTCATCGGCGATGTGCTGCGCCAACATTACCGGGCCGGGGATCAGGTGATCGCCTTGACGGCTGCGCTCGATGGCGTGGAGGATTTGCTGCGCCAGAGCATCAGCCTGGGGAGCTACGACAGCGTCTACAACAAGCTGCATTCCATCCACAGCAATGCGGCACGGCGTCTGGTGCGCGAACCACAGGACCGCAGCCTGCTGATCCAGGACCTGGACGACATGCTCGATTCATTCCGCTGGATGGGCAACGCCATGAGCAGCCGCCAGCCGACCCCTGCTGAAAGCGCACAGATCCTGGGCCTCGGCGAAAGGCTCAGCGCGCGCCTGCTCACCGCCTATTTGCAGTTCCAGGGCCTGCACGCCACCTTGCTCAACGGCCATGATCTGATCGTGACCAACGACGATTTCGACGCGGCTACCCTCTACGCTGCCCGTACCCAGAGCCAGAGCGCGGCCCGGCTCAATGCGGAGTTCAAGGGCCAGACCGTCCTTATCCTGGGCATGAGCAGCGGCGGCACCGCTGACAGCCAACCGACCCGCCTCGCACCGGATAATCGCTACCGCGCGGCCTGTCTACTGGCGGCCAGTGCCGATTGTGACGGTCTGTGGTTCATGGGTCAACGCGACGGCCTGCTGATTGCCGACCCGGACCTGCTGCCCAACGCGCCCTCGATCCCGGTGCTGCCGCAGGCGAGTCTGGACGATCTGGCGGCTTATGGGCTGCGGCTGCCGCCCGGTCAGGCACTGACGGCAGCGGTAGCGGCGCAGATTCCCATGTACCTGCGCAACCTCAATAATCCCGACCATCCCGGCACCTACATCCACCCCGGCAGCACGGACGAGATGCCCACGCTGCTGGTGACTCACAATAAAGTGCATCATTTGGCAGTTGGTGGGGCAGGAATCGAACGTGAAGACGTGCTGCGTCTGCTGCGGGGCAAGCAGGTCACAATCCTGCTCACCGAACGAGGCTACCTGGTCCCTGCGCAGCACCTGACCAGCGCCCGCAGCCTGCTGCGCGATCTGCTGCCGGATGCGCAGTACGGCCTGAGCGAGGATTCCGGCGCGCTGATTACACTGATCGGCATGGACCTCGACCTTGCGCCGCTGGTCGAGAGCCGCCTGGCCCGCGCAAAGATCGCCCCCCTGCGTTTGCTGAAAACCTGCGGAGCCGGGCCGCGCTGGTATATCTCCGCGCTGGTCTCGCTGAACCAGCTTGAACTGGCCGCCGCGCGTCTGCGCGAGATGATCCGACTCTAATCCGCCGCCCAGACCAGATCGCTCACCGTGCCCTCCTGGTGATGCGTAATCTGAGTGAACTCACTGCCAAGCCGGTCGATAACGAAAATCTGCTGGATTCCCTGGGCATCGAGGCTGTTATAGGCGATCTCCTCCTCAGTCGGGCTGAAGACGGGCCGGGGCGGGATCGGCAGATCCTGCAAGATTTTCGTAGCGGTTTGCATGGCCTGCGCCTGCACCCAGACGCCTTCGTCCCCGGCGATCAGCAGATAATCCCCGCTGGGGCTGGAGGCCAGATAATTCACATAGAGCGCAGCGCCGGGCCGCTCGACCACATTTTCGAGATCGTTCGTGTCGATAAAGTACACAATTCCGCCGTGCTGGCCGGTGCGGTCATCGACGCCTGGCTTGAGATAATTCAGCAGCGGCTCAGTCGGGCTGTGGATCAGGCTGAAATCCGGTCCATAGCCCCCAAAGGCCGTCAGCGGATTGCTCACCTGCTGGCTCGCCATGTCGAAGCCGAAAATCGTCTTGTTGCTGAAGAACAGCACGCTGCCGTCCTCATTCCAGGCCAGATCGCCAAGATCGGTGCTGGGCAGTTGCAGCAGGACGGTCTGCCCGGCATTGTCAATCGAGGCGTGGTAGAGACCCTCCGGCGCGCCCGGTGCCTGCGCGGCGACAAAGGCCAGCGACTGGCTGTCAGGCCGCCAGACCGGGTGTCCCAGGGCGGCAAAGCCCAGGCTGGTGATAGGCCGGTCGGTCGTGCCCCTGCGGTCGGTGATGTAAATCTCACGCGCGCTGCCCGCCCCTGGCGCGATATAAGCCAGCCACTGCCCATCCGGCGAGAGGCTGAGATCGGAAATCTGCTGGCCGATATGCGGGTTCGGCAGCAGATCCTCGAAGGAGCCATCGGCGACCAGTTCGACAATGGCATCGCCGTCGAAAATGTAATAGATGGTACCTTCGGCGCGGATGCCCTCTGGGGCGGGCGTACCGAGAGCCGACTCGGTCGGCATCATGGTATGGGTCGGCGCAGGGGTATAGGTCGGCGGCAGCGGACGGCGTGTCGGGGGCACGGCAGTCACCGGTACCGCCGTGTCCAGTTCCGCCAGAGTCGGCAGCACAACCAATTCGCTATTCGTCGGCTGGCAAGCCGCCAGCGCCAGCAAGATCAACAGCGCGTATCGCCACATGGATCAACCTTTCAAAACCACCGCCAGCTATGTATTATACAAAGGAACGTCCAATGAGACCCGGTGGTGACGCCATGACTCCATCCCAAACTGTCTACGATCGACTGGAAACAAGCGGTTTGATGGCCGGAATGCGCGGCGACTTTCCCCCGGAAAAGGCCTTGCCCCTGGTGGAAGCGCTGCTGGATGAAGGCATCACAGTCTTTGAGTTTACGATGAATTCGACGCGCGCGCTGGAAGCGATGCAGGCTGCCAAACGCGAATTTGGCGAGGCCGCCTGCGCCGGGATGGGCACCGTGCTGGATACCCACGCAGCGCAGGAGGTCATTGAGGCCGGGGCGGATTTCATCGTCTCGCCCGCCTTCAGCGCCGAAGTCGTCCAGCTTGCCCTGGGACACGATCTGTTTATCGCGCCGGGCGTCCTGACACCCAGTGAATGCGTCGATGCCTGGGCGATGGGCGTGAAGATGCTCAAGATCTTCCCGATTGGACCGATGGGCCTGGACTACTTCAAGTCCCTGCGCGGCCCGCTGGATCACATGAAATTCATGGCGAACGGTGGCATCAACGCTGAGACCACCCGCGAGTTCATCGCTGCCGGGGCCACTTGCTGTGGAGCCTCTAGCTGGCTGACCGGCAAAGGCGATTGGCCGCTGGAGCGCATCCGCGACCGTGCGCGCCAACTGCTGGCGGCAGTCGAGGCGGGTCGCAGCGGAGTCGCACCCAGAATCGTGGTCTGAATCAGGGGTATGTCACCCCGAAATTCTGCTGCAAGACCTCGCGCGCTTCCTCCACCGACGATACAAAGACTGGCTTGTCGAAGGCCTTCGGCGCCACCGCCTTGCCCACATTCTGCATGACGGTTTTATAAGCCATGTGACCGGGCGGGACGATCACCGCCACCGCGCCCTGATTGGCCGGGACATGCTGTTCCAGAAATTTGAGATCAGCCGAATTGAGGGTGAGATCGACGTTGGATTCGTCTATGATGAGATGAACTGTGTGGTCTACTGAATTGAGCATCTCGGCAGATTTGCGCGCCAGGTCGTAAAGGTCGTTTTTGCCGGGGTCCTCCGTGTACTGCTGAAGCACGACCGTTTTTTCTTCATTATCCCATGCGATATAGTGTCCCATCGCAGTCCTTCGGTAAAGGTAACAAGTATTCTAAGAAACAATTAAAGTATAGCACACTACGCGAAAGGCCAGGCAGGCAGGTTCTCTCGGTGCTGAAGCCAGGCCGCGGGCACCTGATCCAGGTCGCAGCGCATGATGACAATCGCCCCCACCATCGCGCAGATCGTATCGACATCGCCCAGGGCCTGCGCCGCCTGCCAGATCGCCTCTTCGAAATGATCGACATTGCCCCCGGCACACCACAGAGTAAAAGGTACCGTGTCCTGGGCCGAGACGCGGCTGCCGTTGCCCAGCGCTTTGACTGCCTCGGCTATGGTGCAATCTGGCGGCAGATCGCGCGCCCGCTCGATCCCCTGCTTCACCTCACCGTTCGGCACATGGGGCAGCACCTGATCGATCAAGCCCTGCCGGTCGAGCGTACTGCCGCGCGAACGCCAGGCGTAAGCCGCTGCGACAGCTACCGCCAGCGCGCCGGCGATGCCTTCCGGGTGGCTGTGCGTGACGGCGGTCGCCCGTTCGGCCTCCTGGACCAGCCGCTCAAGGTCATCGGCGAAATAGGCCCCGACCGGCGCGACTCGCATGGCCCCACCGCTGCCGAAGGAGCCTTGCTGCCAGAACATGTCCTGCGCCACCGCCCGCCAGGCTTCGCCCTCGCGCATCCGCGTTACCATCGTGCGCATCCCCATCTCGTACTCGCGCTCCGGGTCGAAATGCTCGACAAAACTGGCCGCCAGCCAGTCCTGGTCGATCTGGCCGTGCTGGCGCAGGCAGTCGTAAATCGACAGCGCCATGTTGGTATCGTCGGTATAATGCCAGGGCACCGGCGGCAGTTTACGCTCTTCGATCAGCGGCTGCATACTGGCGTCGAACTCGAAGAAGCTGCCGAAGGCATCCCCCAGCGACAGGCCATCCAGCGCCAGCAGCGCGCGTTCCAGTGCTTCGTCTGCCATATTGCTCCTACCCTTCATTTTCGCTACAGTTTACAATTGTCTCGCCATTTGGGAAATCAAGATGAACAAGCCGCAGCGCGATCGTCGTCAAACTGGGCACCAGTGTGTTGACCAACAACACACGCCACCTCAACCGTCAGCGAATGCTGGAAATCGTGCAGCAGATCGCCTTCCTGCACCAGAGCGGGCATGAATGCGTGCTGGTCTCCTCCGGCGCGCAGGCGGCAGGCCGCGAACGCCTGGATTTCCCTGACCTGGAAAAATCGGTCCCGGCCAAGCAGATGCTCGCCGCCATCGGCCAGGGCCGCCTGATGCATATCTACAGCGAACTGTTCGACATCTTCGAGATCGTCGTCGGCCAGATTCTGCTGACGCGCGACGACCTGGATCACCGCCTGCGCTACCTCAATGCGCGCGACACACTGCACACGCTGATGGAGCGGCGCATCATCCCGATTATCAACGAAAACGACACGACCGCCACCAACGAAATTCGCGTAGGCGATAACGACAACCTCAGCGCGCTGGTGGCGAATCTGCTGGAAGCTGACCTGCTGGTGATTCTCACCGATCAGCCCGGCCTGTTTACCGACGACCCGCGCAAGAACGGCGAGGCCAGCCTGATCTCGCAGCTTGACCGGATCGATGACGAGGTCTTCGCGCTGGCCGGTGGGGTCGGCACGGCGATGGGCACCGGCGGCATGGTCACCAAGCTTCAGGCCGCGCGCCTCGCCAGCCGCAGCGGAATCACCACCGTGATCGCCGAGGGCCGCGAAGCCAATATTCTGATGCGCATCCTGGAGGGCGAGGCCATCGGCACGCGCATCGAAGCTATCGCGGGCAGCCTGGAAAGCCGCAAGCGCTGGCTGGTGACGGAGAAGACGCGCGGCAAGATCCGCATTGATGCCGGGGCGGTGCGCAAGCTGAAACACGGCGGGGCCAGTCTGCTGCCGGTGGGCATCACCGCCGTCGAGGGCAAATTCGAGCGCGGCGCGACCGTGCTGATCATCGGGCCGGAGGGCGAGGAGATCGCCCAGGGCCTGAGCAGCTACAGCAGCAAGGCGGTCAGCGAACTCTGCGGCGTGCATTCGGCCCGCATCAGCGAGATTCTAGGGTATAGTTATGGTGACGCCGTCATTCATCGGAATAATATGGTGCTGCTAGCATAGGTACCAGAATAGATTTGATTAATCAGGTCGTTTGTCCATGAGATTGTTAAGACACAAAAGGGGTTGAAAATGACCTGTACACCAATATACATTTCGTCGCCGAACCAGGTTATGATGAGATGAACTGATTTCAGCCTCATATAGTACTTGTGATAGACCCTGCCGCTAAGATGAATGAGTTCCTGCCTGCTGTAGAGACAGCCCTATCAGACGCCTGGGGCGGAACTGTGAAGCTGGCTCTTCGGGAGGCACTGGATAACCGCCAGCATGTCGCCCGTCTGGCTGTCTTGGTATCCCCGCCGGACATGCCAAAAACAGTCATTTTGAAGCGCTGGCGAAGTGAAGGAGATGAAGGATTTGATCCGAATTCTTTTGACAGTGCTTTATTCACCGATTGGGCTGGTTTGGAATTTACGGCTCACATTTTTGGGAAAAGTGCTCTTACGCCCCAATTGTATATCGGGGACATAGAGAAAGGGTTTTTGGTCATTGAGGATTTACCAGAGGGGAAGACATTAGACGAAGTTTTGCGAGGTAATAACCTTGCCCAGGCTGAACAAGCGATGCGACGGTACGGCGAAAGTCTGGGTAAACTCCATGCTCAGACTCTCGGTCAGGGAGAGACTTTTTTCGCTCTACGAAATACATTGGGTCATGCAGAGCAATGGGAATCCTATAAATCTGTAAACTTATTGCAAGCAGCCTTGAAGACACTGGAGGCGTTGAACTTTGAAGTCCGGCCATCTGCTTACAGTGAAGTGCAGCAGGTTGACACTCATCTGTCACGCCTTACCGTTTACTCGGCTTTGCATCATGGCGATCCAGCACCCAATAATTGCTTTATTGACAATACAGGTGGTTTTTATCTGTTCGACTTTGAAAGCACCCATTTTGATCACGCACTAGTAGAAGGCGTAAATCCGCGCATGGGATTCCCT
This sequence comes from uncultured Chloroflexia bacterium, assembly GCA_963772595.1. Lineage (GTDB taxonomy): Bacteria > Chloroflexota > Anaerolineae > Aggregatilineales > Phototrophicaceae > CAVYXZ01. The sequence goes on from CAVYXZ010000014.1 coordinate 442,720, forward strand.
ACCTATGGGATGGCATTTGTGAACCGTGTCCCAGAAACAATATGGCGACAGACAGAGGCAGCTTATCTGAATGCGTTAGCTGCGGGCTGCCCGGAAGCCGCAGATACAAGCTTGCGTGGTCCAGCCATAACGTCTGCTTGTGCCTTATGGACACTCGATTTCTGTGAGAGGTGGCTCGAAACAACAGTCGTTAGCGATCTTCCTCTGTTTAGGCTCAACCGGCTGCGTCAATGTATGCTAACTCGGATAGACGCCTTTGTGGAAGCCACGCGGGAGTTCAACAGCTTGCTTGTATTGGGGGAAACATTCGCTAACCTATCCGTAAATCTGCGTTCTCTTTGGCCCCCTGAAGCTCAGAATTTGCCGTTGTATCCAGTTTTTCAAGACGGCAAGTCGTAACGCTGCTGATAACAGGGCAACACATGCAGCGTTCTGGAATACATCTGTAGGCACTGGCGTTGTTTCAAAAGAGACAATGTTGTACCCTGAACTATTTTGATATTCTTTTAGAACCTTCTCAAAGATGAAAGGTTGATTACTATGATCGAAGCGACTGAAACCATCAACCTGATCGACATGGGCCAGCGGGCCAGAGCCGCCAGCATCGAACTGGCGCGCCTGACCACGGCTGAAAAGAACGCCGCGCTGCTGGCGATTGCCGATGCGCTGGAAGCCAACCGCGACGCGATCATCGCCGTGAACAAGCTGGACACCGACGACGCCCGCGCCGACGGCACCGACCCGATCTACATCCGCGACCGGCTGGATCTGGAGCGGCGCATGGACGGCATGATCGCCGATGTGCGCAAGGTCGCTCACCTGCCGGACCCGGTCGGCCAGGTCTTTGACGAAGCGGTCCTCGACAACGGCCTGAGGGTCCACAAACGCGCGGACTCCGCTGGGCGTGCTGGGCGTGATCTACGAGGCGCGGCCCCAGGTGACGGTGGATGTCGCCACGCTGGCCCTGAAAACGGGCAACGCCGTCATCCTGCGCGGCGGGCGTGAGGTCCTGCGCAGCAACATGGAACTGGTGCGCGTCCTCAGCGAAGCGCTGGACAGCCTGGGCCTGCCCGCCGACGCCTTCCAGTACATCCGCAGCACCGACCGCCGCTACGTCGGCGAGATGCTCAAGCTGCACCAGTACATCGACATGATTATCCCGCGCGGCGGCAACGGCCTGCATACCTTCTGCCGCGAAAACAGCACCATCCCGGTCATCACCGGCGGCATCGGCATCTGCCATCTCTACGTCGATCCGACCGCCGATCTCGACCAGGCGCTGCCGGTCATTCACAATGCGAAGACGCGCCGCCCTGCGGTCTGCAATGCGCTGGATACGCTGCTGGTTCAACCAGGCCGTCGCGGCGGAGGTCCTGCCCCGCGTGGTCGAGCATCTGGGCAAGGACGGCGTGGTCTTCAAAGCCGAGCCGCGCGCCTACGCCTATCTCCAGGACGACGAGCGCGTTGAGCCTGCCGGGCCGGAGGATTTCGATACCGAGTGGTACGCCCTGATCCTGGGCCTGAAAGTGGTCGATTCACTGGACGAGGCCATTGACCATATCCGCGCGCACAGCACCCAGCATTCCGACGGCATCCTGACGCAGAACATGGACGACGCCGGCGCACTTTCTCAACGAGGTCAATTCGGCGGCGGTCTTCGTCAATGCCAGCACCTGCTTCAACGATGGCAGCGCGCTGGGCCTGGGCGCAGAGGTCGCCATCAGCACCCAGAAACTGCACGCACGCGGCCCGATGGCGCTGACTGAACTGACTACTTATAAGTGGATCATTGTCGGCGAAGGGCATATCCGGCCCTAGAATTCATTTTTAATTCATGCTTAGCGACCTACTAAGCACGTGTACAATGGAGTGATAGGATAGATAAACACTCCGAGAGAGCGATGACGACCGTCTTGCTGCTGGACGATAATCCTGATATGTTAAAAGTGCTGGCCCAGGTACTGGAATGGGGCGGTTATGAGATCATGACCGGGCGCAACGGCAAAGAAGGCATCGACTGCCTCCATCGCGCCGATGACCTGCCGGCTGTGATTGTGAGCGATCTGAGTATGCCGATCATGGACGGTGCGGCCCTGCTGCGGCATGTGCGCAGCACACCGGAATGGGCGCATCTTCCCTTCGTGATGATGAGCGCCCAGGATGCGCTGGACGATCTCGACGCATTGGACGCCAACGCCTACCTGATTAAACCTTTCCAGCTGGAGGAATTCCAGCAGATTTTGTACCGCTGGCTTACCCCGGATGGCGGCTGAAACACTCATCGTCTTAAATCCCAACGCGGCAGGTGGCAAAGCAGGCCACCTGTGGCGCAAGCTCGAACCGCTGCTGTGGCAAAGCCTGGGCAAACTGGTCATCGCCGTCACGCAGCAGCCGCAGGAAGTCGCCCAACATCTCGACAAAGCCTACAGCGCAGGCCTGACCCGCGTGATCGCCATCGGCGGCGACGGCACCAATCACGCGCTGATTAACGCCATCATCGACCTCAACGCCCAGCATCCTGAGCGTCCGCCCATGATCTACGGCAACGTGCCGGTCGGGACCGGGCGCGATTGGGCACGCGGCATGGGCATGACCTTCCAGCCCGAAGTGGCCGCGCAGTGGATCGCCTTCGCGCAGCCCCGCCCGACCGACATCGGCAAACTGCTGTTTGACGAGCATCAGGAGTATTTTCTCAACATTGCCAGCGCCGGGTTAGGTGGCGAAGTGGACCGCCGGGTGAACCTTGCCCCTGTCCGCCGTCCCTGGACCTTTCTGGCAGCCACAATCGGCACCTTGATCCAGCACCGGCCCCAGACAGATGCGCGTGCGTGTCGATGGTGAGGACTGGTACGAAGGCAAAGCCTATCTGGTGGCGGTCGCCAACGGCACCACTTTCGGCCACGGGATGCGCATCGCCCCTACCGCACAGATCAACGATGGCCTCTTCGACGTGGTGCTGGTGGAAGGGATGCCGCGCATGGAGATTCTGCTGGCGCTGCGCAAGGTCTACAACGCGACGCATCTGGTGCATCCCGGCGTGCATTTCAAGCGCGGCAAGACCGTCGAGATCACGGGGCTACAGGGGCCGCTCGGCCTGGACCTGGACGGCGAGAGCGCCAGCGGCGAATCGCTGCGTTTCTCCGTGCAGCCCGGAATGCTGCAACTGCTGTCGTAAGCTGACATCGCCAACGGACACAGCGCAGCGCATACCTACCTCCCAAGATTATTTGATGGATTGCGGACACGGCGATGCCGTTGTCCCTGACAACCGTGCTTCCTAAACATGCGCTGTTTGCCGCCGCCGGTTGGTGGGTTCGCCGGCAAGGGCTCGACATGGTCGTTCGGCGACGGTGTTCTTGAGACCAGGTATAGGCGATTGCTGTGCGCTGGGGAGGTAACACGTGTTCAGGCAACGACGAGACCAGGGCGTAGCTTCGCGCCGTGAGCACGAATTCAGTGTGCGGGAGCGTTGGACGGCGCGGCTCCCAGCCGCCGTACGAAATCGTCGGCTATCAGCGTGTGCGGGTCAATCCACTGCGGATTGCCGCTGACCTCGTGCGGCAGAATTGAGTCGCGCAGGCTGCCGCCGGTCACATGCACGCGGTAGTAAAAGCGCAACACGTGCCAGTGGCTCCCGTGCGGCGTCAGGAAGAAATCGTCGTCCGCGTAGACCAGCGTCTCGCCTTCGATCTCCAGGCCGACCTCTTCCCAGACCTCGCGGCGCAGCCCATCGAGCAGGGTCTCGTGAATCTCCAGACCGCCGCCAGGAAAATGCTTCTTGCCGTTCAGATAGTTATCCACGCAGCAGGATACGGCCCTGTGAATCAAAGATCAGCGCATAGACCGAAGGCCGCCATGCCAGTTGATCGATATCCAGTTCGACCGGGCTGCCATCAGGATGATGGCCCATCGGCGGCTTATCGAGTTTAGCCATAGACCTGCGGATTGGCGCAGTTGGGCAAACGCTCGCCCTTCAGGCCCGCGACGAGATTATCCGCTGCCATCGTCGCCATTTTGGTACGCGCAGTGGTGCTGGCGCTGGCGATATGCGGCATGATGATGATGTTTTCCAGTTCCAGCAGCGGGCTGTCCATCGGGATCGGCTCCGGCTCGGTCACGTCCAGGGCAGCGTAAGCGATTTCGCCGGTATTGAGCGCGAAATACAGCGCCTCCGGGTCAACCACCGCCCCGCGCGAAGTATTGATGAGGATCGCGCTGGGTTTCATGCGTCTGCAATTCGGCCCGGCCAATCAGATGATAGGTGTCATCTAGACAGCGGCGTATGCAGCGTGACGAAATCAGATTGCGCCAGCAGTTGATCCAGTTCGACATACTCAACACCCAACGAGGCTTCCATATCTTCGGCCCGGCCCTGACTGTCATAGTAGAGCACGCGCATATCGAAACCCTGCGCCCGCCGCGCCATCGCCCGCCCAATGCGTCCGAAGCCGACAATGCCCAGGGTTGCCCCGGCCACGTCCGCGCCCAGCAGCGCCATCGGCTCCCAGGTCTTCCACTCGCCAGCGCGCATGAAGCGGTCGCCCTCAATGATGCGGCGCGCCGCCGCCATGAGCAGCGTCCAGGTCATATCCGCTGTCGCATCGGTCAGCACGCCCGGCGTATTGCCGACCGGGATACCGCGCGCGGTGGCGGCTCTTCACGTCGATATTATCGAAGCCGACGGCCATCTGGCTGACGACCTTGAGCGAGGACCCGGCGGCATCCATCAGACTTCGCGTCAATTTTGTCGGTGAGCAAGCACAGCAGGCCATCGACACCGCGCACTTTTTCCAGCAGCGTCTCGTAAGGCGGCGGCATCCGCTCCGGCCAGATTTCAAGCTCGGCGTCGGCACCTGCGATTTCCAGGCCCTTCGCCGGGATTTGACGAGTCACAAATACTTTTGGCATGATACCCCTAACCGGCGGCGTCTGCGAAGGCTTTCGCCAGCAGTTCGCAGCCCGCTGCCATATCGTCGTCGCTGGCTGACAGAATCGGAGAGATGCGCAGCACGTTGCCATACAGACCGCCCTTGCCGATCAGCAGGCCGCGTTCCCGCGCCGCTGCCATAATCTTGTTGGTGCGCGCCGGATCCGGCTCGCGGTCCGTGCCCGGCTTGACGATTTCCGCCGCCTGCATCAGGCCCATACCGCGCACATCGCCGACAAACTCGAATTCGGCCTAGCAGTTCTTCCAGTTGATTCGCGCAGCACCGTGCCCTGCTTGCTGGCGTTCTGCGGCAGTTGGTGCGCTTCCATATATTCAATCGTCGCCAGGGCCGTCGCCATCGTGACCGGATTGCCGCCAAAGGTCGAAAACGTCGTGCCTTTCAGCGCATCGGCCACTTCCGGCGTCGCCACCGTGCAGCCAATCGGCGAGCCGTTCGCCATGCCTTTGGCGAAGGTCATAATGTCCGGCTCAACGCCCCAGTGTTCGATCCCGAACCAGTTATCGCCGGTGCGGCCCCAGCCGGTCTGGACCTCGTCGCTGATGAAGACGCCGCCTGCTGCTTTCACGATGGGGTAAATGCGCGCGAAATAATCTTCCGGCGGCACGATAAAACCGCCCACGCCCTGGATCGGCTCAGCGATAAAGGCCGCGATTTTGCCACTGGTGCAGGTTGCCAACGTCTCTTCCAGGTCCTGCACGCAGAGATCCACCACCTGCTCCGGTGTCAAGATCCGAGCGGGGCGCGGTAGACATAAGGGTTGCGCACGTGGCGAATGTACGGGTCCACCACCCCACCCAGCCGCCAGTTGCCATGCGCCGTCAGGCTCATCGCCAGCATGGTCCGGCCTGAGTAGGCATGGCGCAGCGTAATCACGTCCGGTTGCCGGTGTACATGCGCGCGGCCAGGATCGCCGTCTCGTTGGCCTCGCTGCCGCTGTTGGTGAAGTAGCTTTTCTGCAAGCGGCCTGGCGTCAGTTCCGCGACTTTGCGCGCCACATCGACCATCACCGGGTTGACGAAGAGGTCGAGCGTATGCTGCACCGTCTGCAACTGCTGGATCGTCCGCGCCGTGATCTCGTCGTTGCAATGGCCGACGGAGATCGTCAGCACGCCGCCAAAGAAATCGAGATAGCGATTGCCTTCGTTATCCCAGACATATTGATCTTTCGCCCGCTCGATAATCAGCGGGTGATCTCCAAAATAAGGTGTAACCGCCGGAAAAACGTATTCCTGATAGTCGTCCATAATTGATGACATACGTAAACCCCTTAACTTAATTTATGGGTACGGGTGAAGCCAGAGTTAGATTGCCCCCAATCTTAACAGATTGTCTTCTTGAACCACAATGACCATTTCAGCACCGCAGCGGCGCGTCTCAATTGGCCCTGTTATAATGGCGGCGGATGACAAGGAGACCTCCCCCTGGATACCTGTCGATTTCTGGAATGGGATAGTGACTTTTTCGGCTGTCGCCTGGGGTTCATCAACGGCCATCACCTGGACGCCGAGCGCTGGATGAAGATTCGCGCCTGGAGCGCCGCCCGTCAGATCGACGGACTCTACTTCCTGGCCGATTCTGGCGATGCGCATACCAATCACCTCACCCCACAGTTTGGTTTTGGCCTCTACGGCATTCGCGTCACCCTGGACCACATGCTCAACTCGCTGCCAGAGACATCCGCCGAGCTGGACTGTCGCCCTGTTCAGCCTGCCGATGTGCCTGCGCTGGCGGCGATTGCGCAGCACGCCTTTATCACCTCACGCTTTTACGGCGATCCTCACTTCTCGACGGCGGATTGTGACCGGCTGTACGAGACATGGCTCCGCAAAAGCTGCCTGGAAAATTACGCTGATGCGGTCTTTGTGGCCGTCCAGGGGGACCAGCCGGTGGCCTTTGTCACCTGCGAACTGGACCGCGCCGCCGGGACCGGTACGCTCCCACTGGTCGGGGTCGCGGAAAGCCTGCGCGGCAGGGGCATCGGCCAGGGGCTGGTGGCTCACGTGCTGCACTGGTTTGCGCAGCAGGGTGTGCGCAGGGTCAGCATCGTGGCGGATGGCAGCAACATCCCGGCTCAGCGACTGTACCAGAAGTGCGGATTTCGCACACGCCAGGTCCAACTCTGGTATCATAGATGGTTTATGGATCAGGAACACGGTGCATGACTGACTATCAGATTCCGTTTAACAAAACCCCACTGGTTGGCAGCGAATTCGCCTACATGGAGCAGGCTATCCAGGCCGGGCACATTTCCGGCGACGGCCAGTTCTCAAAGCGCTGCCACAGCTTTCTCCAGGACTCGCTCGGCGTACCGAAGGCGCTGCTAACCACCTCCTGCACCCATGCCCTGGAGATGTGCGGCCTGCTGCTCGATTTACAGCCCGGCGACGAGGTAATCGTCCCTTCATTTACCTTTGTGTCGAGCATCAACGCCTTTGTGCTGCGCGGCGCGCGGCCCGTCTTCGCCGATATTCGCCCGGATACACTCAACATTGACGAGGCACAGTTAGAGCGGCTCATCACAGCGCACACTCGCGCGATTGTCGTGGTGCATTACGCCGGGGTTGGCTGCGAGATGGACAGCATACTGAAGATCGCCGAGAAGCATGGTGTGCCGGTCATCGAGGACAATGCGCACGGTCTCTTCGCCAAATATCGCGGCCAGTACCTGGGGACCTTCGGCCTGATGGCGACGCAGAGCTTCCACGAGACCAAGAATTTTAGCTGCGGCGAGGGCGGCGCGCTGCTCATCAACGATTCTGAACTGGCCGAGCGGGCCGAGATCATCCGCGAAAAAGGCACCAACCGCAGCCAGTTCTTCCGGGGCATGGTGAATAAATACACCTGGGTGGACATCGGGTCCAGCTTTCTGCCCTCGGATATTCTGGCGGCCTTCCTCTACGCGCAGTTCGAGGCCCGCGAGAAAATTCAAAGCCGCCGCCAGCAGATACTGGGAAACGTACCAGCATAACCTGGAACATTGGGCCGAGGCGCGCGGCGTGCGACTGCCGGTCATCCCGGACTACTGCGAGCAAAGCTATCACATGTTCTACATGCTCATGCCGAGCCTGGAGCAGCGTCAGGGCCTCATCAATTACCTGAAAAGCAAGGGTATTCTGAGCGTGTTTCATTACCTGCCGCTGCACATCTCGCCAATGGGTGAGTCTTTCGGCGGGCAGGCCGGGGACTGCCCGGTGACGGAAGACATCAGCGACCGGCTGATTCGCCTGCCCTTCTTCTATAACCTGAGCGATGGCGAACAGCAGTACATTATCGACATGATCTGCCAGTTTCCGTGACCATCGTCGGGGCAGCCCCGGCTCAACGTTACAGCGAGACGACCGGTGTTTCCTTCAAAATGCGGCGGGCAGGCAGCCACGCGGCCAGCGCAGCTACCAGCGGCGCGACCACCACCCCCATGAGGCCGATGAACAGCGCGTGCTCTGCGGTGGTCAGGGCGCGTGACCACAGGTCAAGCTGGAAGCCGAAGCTGTTACTGCCGTAGACCAGCACGACAATTATCACGATCCCCAACCCGACCACCAGCCCCAGCAGACCGCCCACAAAACCGAGCAGGGCCGCCTCACCGACGATAACCCGGCGAAGCTGCTGGCGGGTCGCGCCGACGGCCCGCAGCAGAGCGATCTCGCTGCGCCGTTCGTCCACGCTCATGACGGTAGTGTTGACCACGCCCAGCGCCGAAGACAGCACCGCCAGGACCACCAGGCCACTGAGCGACAGGGTAATGATCCCGGTGGCGTCGTCAATGGCCGTCACCATCGCCCGAACAGGGGTGAAAACCAGTGCGGGATAGTCGGCCATCACTGGAGCCAGACTGTCGCGGACCGCTGCCACATCGCTATCGAGATGCGGGATCATCAAGGCCATGACGGGCCGGGTGACGCCCAGCGTGTCGAGATCCGGCGCGCTGATAATTGAGGCGTTACCGACGGAGGTGCCGATCCCGGCGACAGTACAGTCAACCTGCCCGGCAGGGGTCGTGACCGTGATTGTATCGTCGTAGGCCGCGTGATTCCTCGCCGCCACCAGCGGCGCGACCAGCACACCACAGCCTCTGGACAGGATGTCCAACGTGCTCGGCCAATCGCCCTGCTGAAAGGTGAACAGCGCATCGCTCAGACGCTGTGCCAGACGAGCGTCGAAGGCAAACGAAAAATAGGCATCGCCCAGGAAGGAGATTTCTGGCACGGTCAGAAAATACTGCGGGATAACTTCCGCCTGGTCGCTGACCGCCTGCATGATCTGCTCGTATTCCTCGTCTTTAAGCAGCACATTGCTGAGGTCCAGCCGGGTCAGCGCGCTCCAACCGGCGGTCGGGTCAATGTGCGAGGCGAAGAGCAGGTCACGCTCGGCGCTGGGTTCCATCACCATGACGAACATGCCCAGGAAATGATCCATAAAGCCGGTCATTGCCGTGACGACGATCAGCCCGAAGGCCAGGCTGAACACGGTAACCGTGACGCGCCGCCGCGCCCGCAGCAGGTTCTCGCTGACCAACCGCCCGGTCGCGCTGTGGGCAATACGCCGCCCCTCTGCCCCCACGATGCCGATCAGGCCGGGCAGCAGCAGCCAGGTCGCCAGCACCCACAGGCCCACGAACAGGACCGATAAATTCGCGTCCGCCGGAAATTGCACCCATTGGCCCGGCGGAGCCAGCAGCAGATGCAGCGCCAGAACGAGAGCCAGGCCAATCCCCACGATGCTGCGCCAACGGGCGGGTACTTCAACGCCTTCGGCTTCCGGCGGGCGCAGCGCCTCCAGCGGACTGAGCCGGGCCGCGGACCGCGCCGGGTTCAGCACCGCCAGCAGCGGCACGCCCGGGCCCAGCACCAGTGCCAGCGGCAGGGTCCATAGCGCCGGGGGACTCATCTCAAAGGCGAACAGGCCCTGACCAAGTGCATCAATCGCACGAATGCCGATCATCCCCAGCACTGGCCCGCCGAGCAGGCCCAGCACGGTCCCCAGCAGGCTGGTAAACAGCGCTTCCAACACGATCATGCGCAGGACCTGCGCGCGCGTCATGCCGATAGCCCGCAGGCTACCGATCTGCTGCCGCCGCTGCGCAATCGACATGGCGAAGGCGTTATAGACCAGGAAACCCGCCGCCAGCATGATGACCAGGCTGACGAAGGCCATAATCGTATCCATCTGCCCGATCAGCCCGCCCATGATGGTTTGCAGATCCTCGGAGCGCAGCACGGCTTTGTGTGCCGACTGGGCGATGATGTTGCCGCCGAGGATAGAGGACACACCAAAAGCCACCGCAATAATCGTCAGGGTCAGGCGCAGGCGGTTGTGGCTGAGCATCCGCCAGGCGAGGCCATTGAGAGAAGCAATCATGGCACTGCTCATTCGTTCAGTAAATCACCAATCGCCGCGATTTCCTGCGTGCGCGTCTTTTCCCCAACCGCGTTCAGGATCCAGGTCACGGCTGATCTGCCCGTCTTTGAGGAAGACGACCCGGTCGGCGATAGCGGCAGCATGACGATCATGCGTGACCATGATAATCGTGTGCCCATCGTCGTCGCAGGTCGCCCGCAGCAGCGCCAAAATCTCCGCGCCGGACCGGCTGTCCAGGTTGCCGGTCGGCTCGTCGGCCAGGATCAGGCTGGGCTTGCTGACGAGCGCGCGGGCAATCGCCACCCGCTGCTGCTGCCCACCGGAAAGCTGGTGCGGTTTGTGATGCTGGCGGTCGGCCAGGCCAACCCGCGCCAGAAGCTGGTTGATCTCGGCTTCATAATCCTTTACGCGCTTGCCATCCAACAGCAGCGGCAGTGCCACGTTTTCCGCGGCGGAGAGTGTAGGAATGAGGTTGAAGAACTGGAAAATGAAGCCGATCTGGCGGCGGCGCAGGATCGCCAGTGCGTCATCGCTGAGCTGCGCCAGATCCTGCCCTTCCAGCAGCACCCGGCCCCCACTGATGACATCCAACCCGCCGATCAGGTGCATCAGCGAGGATTTGCCCGACCCTGACGGCCCCATCACCGCGACGAACTCGCCTGCTTCAACGCTCAGCGAACTCCGCGCAGGGCATCCACGCTGAGATCGCCCATCGGATAGCGTTTACTCAGGTCCTGAGTCTGAAGCGCGGGAGTCATCGAGTCCTCCAATCAAAGGCGCAGCAATAATCGCCTGAGCGATATTTGTATCTTCAGATATTGTACTCGGTTTCCGCGCCCGCGCCTCAACTCTTCAGTTGAAAAGCGTCCAGCGCCTGGATGAACAGCGCATCATTGAGCAAGTCGCGCGTGGCCTCGTCGGGCGCAACCACGGCGATCACCACCGGCGGATCATCGTGCATGGCAAAGCTGGTGTAGACGTCACCGCGTTGAAGCTGGTAAATGCGCCAGGACATCCCGTTGACCTCCAGGTTGTCCAGCGGCTCCGGCAGTGAATCATAACCATAGTAGCCGTTGACGATGACATCGTTCACGTACTGCTCGACGCTGTCCGGGAAGCGGTAGGCCAGCAGCGGCGAGGGGTCCCGCAGGCCAGGATACGGCGAGAACAGCCCTGGCGAGAATTCGAACCAGCCTTCGGGCACCAACCCGCTAAAGCCCAGGGTCTGGCTGTCAAAAGGCTGATTGTTCACGGCTGTCACGTCGGTAACGGCAAACAGCGGCGGCGGCAGATACTGGACACAATCGCCATCCGGGGTCTGTGCCGGATCATCAATGAAGCTGGTCATGAGCGTCTGCGCACAATCCGAACTGGCAAAGGCCGCATGGCCGACCCCGCGAAACTCGTAGAAATAACTGTGGCTGAGCGTGCTTGCCGCTTCCTGTGCCCAGGCGGGCGGCGTCACCGGGTCGTAATCGCCCACCGTAACCAGCGTCGGCACATCGCTGTGGACGGCCTCGTTTTCAGCCGGATTCAGCGGCGGCGCGGGCACCTGGGCACAATAGTCCACCACACTGTCGAATTCGGGGCCATAAATATCGGCCAGGGCCGGAGGCAGACCGTCATTGATCCCCGTGACCGTTTTGTCGAAGGGGATTTCCTCATTGCAATGAACGGCCATGAACAGCGTTTCGTCCACATGGTCGGCCTCGTAGAGGGTGTAGAAATCATCCTGAATGAAGGCCGTATAATCGCCGCTTTGGGCGCGATAAATGAAGTCAGGAATGGTCTTGATTTGAGGCGTCTGATAGAAGTAATCGAACAGGCCGTAGATCAGCACCGTGTCATCGACCAGCACGTCACGCTTCTGGCCGGTGTAGGGATCGAAGGCCGAGACGACTTCCGGTTTGGCCTTCAGACGCGCAACCGTATCGTAAAAGACCTGTTCCAGATCAGGATAGGTCGCATTGCAGGCCGCATCCGCCGCACAGGCATCGAAGAGATGCCGGAATACACGGTTCGTGTTGTGCCCCAGGTCCGCATCAGGACTCGCCTGGAGCGGCAGCACCGCATCCAGAATCACGCTGCGCAGCATCTCAGGGTAGTCGCGCATCGTCTCCAGGGCCAGCTTGGTGCCGTAGGAAATCCCGACCAGATTCACCTGCTCATAGCCCAGGGCCTGGACAATATCGCGCAGGTCGGCGGCGCTGTTGCGGGTCGTATAGGCCGTCAGATCCACCCCGGAGTTGCTCAGGCGTTTAGCGCAGGTCAGCAGCACATCGTTCGTCTCCTGCATCAGGGTCTCGATATCGAGTTTCTGCGCCAGAACATCGTAACCCAGGGTCCCGTATTCCGGGCAGTCCAACGCGCCAGAGAAACCAACGCCGCGCTGGTCGTAAAAGATCACGTCACGATGTTCAGCAAAGGGCGCAAATCCCGATGCCAGAAAGTCGAGACTTTCCAACGAGTGGCCCCCTGGCCCGCCGTGCAGATAGATCACCGGGTCCGGCAGCGGATCGGGGTCCTGGCTTTCCATTACCACAACCGTCAGCGCGATTCGATTCGTTGACTCCGGCGCATCGCGTGATTCGGGCACCTCAACCGTGCCGCAGCGCAGCGTAAAACCCGCCGGTATCCCAATCGGGCACTCAATGGCCTGGAACTGCGGGGCGTCATCCTGCGCAGCGACACCGAACACCGCAAATATGAGCAGACAAAACAAGGTCAGGCATAACTTCAACACAGGCATATTCCTTTAACACGACAGCAAACCGCATTCTAGCATTGTTTGCTATAATGCAGAAGCTATGACGGTCTTCGAGCGCACCACCTCCACCCGGTCACGTCTGGTCAGGCCGCCAACCCGGCGGCGGCGATTCGTCGTCGCGCTGCGCAAGCTGCGGGCCAGTTGGCGCGATACGATGGCCCTCTGGCATCAATTTCGCCGGTCGGTCCTGCTCTTCCTGGCTGTGACCGTGTTGGGCGGCTTTGTCTACGGCGAATTGTATTTCCAGCAGTACGGCGTCTATTACCCGCTGGATACGCGCCCCTTCATTATGCTGCAATTGATGATTATGGAACCGCCCAGCGCTGTCCCGGCGGAGTGGTATCTGGTGCTGTTCTGGTATCTGACGCCGCCGATGGGCATCTTTATCCTGGGTCTGGGCGCGGCGGATTTCCTGCGCCTGTTTTTGAACCGCCATGAACGACGTGACGTTTGGGGAGAAGCTGTGGCGTATACTTATCGCAATCATGTGATCGTCTTCGGCGCGGGGCACGTCGGCCTGCGCGTTATCCGCGAACTGGTGGCGATGGCCTTCGAGGTGGTCGTGATCGACAATTCGCCGGACCCCGGTCTGCAAGACGAGCTTGAACACCTCGACGTGCCGCTCATCATCGCCGATGGCCGCCAGACCAGCACGCTGGAAAAGGCCCGCTTGCGCGATGCACAGGCCCTGGTCGCCTGCACCGGCAACGACCACATCAACCTGGAGGTGGTCATGCGAGCGCGGGACCTCAACCCGCAGATGCGCATCGTCCTGCGCGCCTTTGATACCGAATTCGCCAATCAGATCGAACGCTTTATGAACGTGCAGTCGGTCCTCAGTTCGTCGGATCTCGCCGCACCCGCCTTCGCCGGGGCCGCCGTCGGCATCGACATCACGCAGACGCTGCTGGTCAACGGTATTGAATACAGCATGGTCCGGCTGGTGGTCGAGTCCGGCTCCTTCCTGGAAAGTCACACGGTCGGCCAGCTTCAAACTGACAACGACATGGACATTGTGCTTTATGGCCGGGGCGATCAATCCGAGGTCCAACCCGACCGTGAACTGATCGTCCAGGCGGGCGACGTTCTGGTCATCTTCGCCCAACACGAGCGCATTTTGACCATCATCGAGCGCAACCAGCGCCGCTAGATAGGCTCCCGCAAAGCAGGCCTGTTAGCCTGGAAGTGCTGTCGTCCGAATAGTTCAGGAGGATTCTGATGACAGAACACAAGTCTGCACTTCCGGCCTGGGCAGTCTGGTCCTTATGGGTCGGCGCAAATACCCTGGCCCTCGCCGCCGTCTGGCTGCTGAGCTATGCCCTGCTGGCACTGGCAAAAACCCTGTTCGGCCCGCTCAACGAAGATCACATCATGGGCTACATCGTGCTGCCGTTGGCGGTACTGCTGCCTGCCCTGTTGCAGTGGCTCGTCCTGCGCCGCCTGTTCCGCCCGGCAGCGGCCTGGATCCCGGCTAGCATCGCCGGTTGGGCCAGCGTCTTCGCCATCAGCATAGTGACCGCGCAAATCCGCAGCGAATTCATGGCGATGATTATGGGGCCAGGTTTCCTGCCAGTGGCCTTTGCTCTGCTGGGGCTGATGCTCGGCGCCGCGCAGTGGCTCGTCCTGCGGCGGCACGCAGCCAGGGCAGGCTGGTACATTCTCGCCAGTGTGCTGGGATGGCCCGCACTGATCCTGGTGATCGGCCCGACCATCAATAATCTGGCAGAGATGACCGCGATTGGCCTCGTCCCGGCGCTGTTTACCGGCGCAGCGCTGGCTTACCTGCTCGGTCAGGTACCAAGTGCATTACAGCAGAAGCCCGCGTAGCAGTAGGCCGGACGACGCAAGCATCGCCCGGTATTTAGCGCTTGGGAAAACGGCTCAAGACGGTGGCGGGTTCCGGTACCGGCAGGCGGTCGCCCATCGCAAGCTCGGCCAGCGCCTTGCCAGGGCGAGTCTGGGCTGAGCCTGCAAAGACACTCAATGTCGTCCCCGCAGAGCAAAATTCCTGCTTGAGGTAAGCCTGTCCCAACTGGTAGCCCTCGGCGTCCACGCTGCAACTGGTCACCACGCCGACAACCCGTCCGCGCGCGTCGATGATCGGGTCGCCCTGGTGCGGCGGACGCGCCCGCTGATTATCCAGCCGGAAGCGCGTGACTTCCGCGTCGCGCTCCATCTCATGCGCAATGTAGGCCGCCTTGCCGACAAAGAAGGGCTTGAACAGCCGCACGTAATTGCTGAAACCTGCGTCCGCCGGGTTCAGATTCAGCGGCCCAGCCAGTTCGTGCCCATACAGCGGCAGTCCGGCTTCGATACGCAGGCTGTCACGCGCCGCCAGACCACAGGGCACCGCGCCCAGGTCCACCAGCGCTTTGAACAGGGCCGCCGCCTGATCGGGATGGACGAACAATTCGAAGGCTGTCCGTTCGCCGGTATAGCCGGTGCGCGAGACGATCAGGTCGTAGCCACCGAGATTCGACGCGGGCAATCCCGGCCCAGGGCAGTTTGCTCACCTTAGCCTTGTCGGCGTCGCTGCCGCTCAAGAGGTTCAGAAATCTGCTTGCTTTGCGGCCCCTGCAAAGCGATGTCCACCCGGCGATCCGCCCCGGATTCAGGTGCGCGCAGATCGCGCAGCGTGACCTGATCGCGGTTTTCCAGCCGCAGACCGGGATGTGCGGGATCAATGCACACGCTGCCTTGCAGCACGGCGTTCAGCCAGGCCCAGTTTTTATCGTTGTTCGAGGCATTCACCACCAGCAGATAGTCATCCACATCCAGCCGGTAGATCATCAGGTCGTCAAAAGGCAGACCCTGCGTATCCAGCAGGTAGGTGTATTGCAATTCGCCGACGGCAATGGAGTCGAGATCATTGGTCGTCAGCGCATTCAGGAAGGCCGCTGCGCCGCGCCCGCTGGCCTCGAAGGCCCCCATGTGGGTCACATCAAAGATCCCGGCCTGAGTGCGTACCGCTTGATGCTCCTCTTTGACCGAGGAGTACCAGACCGGCATATCGTAGCCAGCGAACTCCACCATCTTCGCGCCCAGTTCCTGATGCAGGCTGTGAAGCGGTGTCGTCAGCAGTTCGGTCTGGGCCGGTTCCTCCCAGATGAATTCAGGCAGCGCATCGGGCTGTGGACCGTCATAAGCCGGGTGATTGAGGCCGATGAAGTAGGCTTTGTCACCGTAGGCCGCGTCGCCATCCCAGGCCGTCTTGAGGTCCAGCTTGAACTGGCTGGTGTCAGCCGGGCCGAGATCGACCACACGCACCGGCCCCGGCACTTTGGCATAGACATCCGCCGGGTCGAAAATGATGAAACCATCGGAGAGCGAGCGCAGCCAGGAGGCGATGCGCCCGGCCTGCCGCTCAACATGCAGCCGGTAGCCATCCGCTGCCGCCTCGACAATCACCCGGCTCAACGGCCCGCTGCCGCTGGTATCCCAGATATACGCGGCCTGCTGCTCGCCCGGCTTCAAGCGCCTGCAACATTGCTGGTCAGGGCCACCTGCAAGAAATCCAGCTGCCAGTTCGCCCTGGACGGCGAATGTATGCCAGCCCGTTTCGGGCAGGTCCGCGTCCAGGTACTGCACATGCGGGTATTCGTCGTCGCTCGCGTCGGTATCAATGCCGACACTGGCGGCCAGGTCACGCACCCGCAGCCGCGCCGCTTGCAGCACGTCGAAGTCGATTTTGGCCCGTGCCTGGGGCCGGATTCGCCCGCTGTAGCTGAAGGGCACGCAGGCTTTGAGCACTGTTGCCGATAATGTCGGCCAGCGTGTCGATCTCGGCATCGCCGAAAGCCGCGCTGAGTGATCCAGGGCGTGCCGATGCGAATGCCCGAAGGCCGCAGGGCGCTGGTATCGCCGGGGATCGTCTGGCGGTTGAGCACGATTCCGGTCAGGTCGAGAATGCGCGCCGCCATATCGCCGCTTAAGGCGCGTGCCATCCGGCCCGACGATGGTTTTGCAATCGACCAGCATCAGGTGGGTATCAGTGCCCCCATGCGGCAGCCGCAGCCCATGTTCGGCCAGCTTCTGCGCCAGACGCGAGCGCATTGCGCACCGTCTGCTTCTGCAAATCGTGGAACTGCTCGGTGCGGGCCAGTCGCAGCGCGACGGCCATCGCGGCAATGGTGTTCATGTGCGGCCCGCCCTGTTCGCCAGGGAAAACGGCCCGATCAATTTTGCGCGAGAGGGTCGGCGTTGTGGGTAACGATCACCGCACCGCGCGGTCCGCCCAGCGTCTTATGGGTCGTGAAGGTGACGACATCGGCGATGCCCACCGGGTTCGGATAAGCACCGGCGATCACCAGCCCGGCTACGTGGGCAACGTCGGCCATCAGATACGCGCCCACTTCATCGGCAATGTCGCGGAATTTCTGGAAATCAGGCGCAAAGGGATAGCTGCTGTAGCCCGGCAATAATCATCTTGGGCCGGTGTTCCTGCGCCAGGGCCATCACCGCGTCATAGTCGATCTTGCTCCGTGTCCGGGTCGATGCCATAGCTGACAATGTTATAGTAGATGCCGCTGCGGTTGACCGGGCTGCCGTGCGTGAGGTGCCCGCCCTGGATCAGGTCCATGCCCATGACGGTGTCGCCCAGGTTCAGCAGGGCACTGTAGACCGCATTGTTGGCGGGCGCGCCGGAGAGACGGCTGCACGTTGACAAAAAGATCGTCCGCGCTGTAAGGTGCCTGCGCGAACATCTCAGCGACGCGGCGCCGCGCCAGGGCCTCGACGATGTCGGCGTATTCGGTCCCTTTATAGTAGCGGTTGTCCGACTGGCGGCGGAATTCGTTCAACTGCGCCTTGTAATCCAGGATCTCGCTTTCGGATTGCGTGCGTGTGGCATCCAGCGGATAGCCTTCGGCGTAGATATTGTGGAAGGACGACGCCAGGGCCTCGCGAACCGCCTGCGGCACACTGCTTTCGGAGGGAATCAGGATCAGGTAACGAGCCTGCCGGGCCGTCTCATGCCGGATCAGTTCTGCGACGTCAGGATCGAGTTCAGCGAGTTCACCGCGAAAGAGAAAATCCGGCATCTTCAGTGTCCCCTCGTTGTTGTGTCAGTCTGGTGAAAACGCGAGTATTCTATCATGCGCGCTCGCCAACTACTAGAGATCGGCCCGATTTCGCCTAAAGTTAGCGTAAAGTTTCCGTTTCTCCAATAATTGTTAATAATTTACGTTATAATTCATTCTGTATTAATTCTTCAAATCAGGACTTAGGGACTATGCCGGGGCTATTGCACATACAGTATATAAGACTGTATTGTTCTGTCTAGTTAGTTTCAGAGGCGACACAATTTTTCGTCAATTGTGTGACAATGAAGCAGGGAAGAGAAGGAAAGATCACGATGAAGTAGATTACAAATAAGGTCCAATCAAGCCAGTCGGGCAGCGGTGCTGCCATCCTGCGTGCTGTTCAGCCTGACCACACTGGCACCCACCAGCGCCCAGAGCAGTGCGGCCTGGGCGTCGGTCAGAGGGGATGGCCTGGAAGTCGGGATCAACCTGGCTGCATTCAACCAGATCAAGGCGGACGTCGCAGCCGGGGTTTATGACCGGCCCTGTACCGAAGCCGAACATGACCCGACGAAATGGCATACGCTGGTCAACGTCGAGGCGAAATGCCATTACGATCACCAGCACGGCGATGACCCGAACTATGTTGACGACATCTTCGGCGAACCCGGTGCCTGGTTCGGCAATCCTGGACAGTCTATCTCCTATCCCTGGCAGACCTTCTCAATTCCAGATGGTATGTCGCGCTACAGCACGGCGGAAGAAGCCGGAGCTATCGGCCATTTGGAAAATGATGCGAAGCACGAAGGCTATTACTGGGTCGTGCGCCGCGATCAGCCCTGCAACTCGGACAGCGGCGAATTCTGTGTCAAAGACTTCCGCGTTCAATTTCACGGCATGATGGTCGGTGCCGGAGCCGCAACCCGCTATCACTCGATGTCTGCTGAAGTGCGCGTTTGCCGCGATGTCAACGATCTCTCCACCTGCGGTATTATCCGCACGGGCGGCTGGATGGATCACGGCAGATTGTACGTCTACGATGTTGCGGCGGATCCGGGTCACGCGGCTAATTGCGCTTTTGCCGCCGGGGACAATCTCATCCACATCCCCTTGCCAGTCGATACCCAGTATTGGCCGCTTCAAACCGTCAGCAACCCGCTGGATGAAGAACGCTGTCACCCACAGCTGACCCCGGAGATGATCGCGGCAGGCCCCAGCCTCACGGATCCCGGTAGTGGTCCCAAAGCCGAATGGTGGGCACATGGAGCCAGCGACTTCCGTTTCCAGCTTCAGGTCAATAACCCGCTGGGCAACGTTTACGAGACCTCGCCCGGCAGCGGCCAACTGCAAAATCAGTTGTTCTGCAGCGTCGAGGATCCGCAGTGTGACTGGAACCAATCCATCATCAGTATGCGGCTGCAATACATCGTGCCTGTCAACGATGCCTTTGTAAATGACGTTAGTACGGACACGCTAACCAATCTGCCGCTTGGCGTCCGCTACATCAACCGCTTCGGCAGTATCAACAGCACATGCACGGCAGCCGGGCTGGATTGTATCCCGATTGAATACAGCCATATCGTGCGATCCATACCGGTTGGTGGGCTGGCCGCCTTCTTACACACGCCCTGCAAAAGCTGCGAGCGCGTCGATTACGACATCTCGCCGCCGAATGAACAGTGGATCACCTGGTTCTACAAGAAATTTGCTGGCTACGTGGCCCCTGATCCAGATACCGTACCGGACGACCCCACGCCAGAAGGCCCGGCAATGTACTTCGAGGTCGATCACAGCAGCGACACCACGGCGAACGTCAACCTCCAGCTGATAGACGTGAGCGATGTCTATGGTGTGCAGATTGAATGCGCAGTCGATCCGTCAATCCTGCAAGGTGGGACGCTGATCCCAGGTGAGTTCAACGACGAACAACAGCTTCATCGTTGACGAAGGCTTCCAGGCAGATGGGACATGGCGCGTCGCTGCCAGCCGTCTGGCACCGAATCCAGCGATCAACGGCAGCGCACTGGCCCTGACCCTACCCTATAACGTCCTGGCCTCTGGCGATGCGCAGTTGAACTGCTCTGGTCTGGCGGTAGATTCTAACGGTCGATCCCTGAACCTGAACGTCGTCAACGGCACGCTCATCAACACGCCGCCCGTCGTTCCCGATGAACCCTCGACCCTGCCCGATGACAACTCCGACGTCCTGACTGGTCTGGTCGCAGGAATAGCACACTTCCAGAACCGGCCCAGCAACGAGGGCATCACCGTCGAGCTGCTGGACCTCATGGACACGCCCGTCGGCGATATCCAGACCGGCGCGGACGGCAGCTTCAACTTTGCTGACCTGGCTTATGGCGACTACGTGATTGAGATCACCGCGCCTCAGCACATCCCAGTGCTGCAAACCATCACCCTGAGCGATACAAGCGGCCAGTCGCTGGACTTCCAGCTTCAGGCGGGTGACGTGGACGACAGCGGGGCCATCACTATGGATGACATCCTGCTCGTGGCGGCCAACTTCGGCCTGAACACGGTGCCAGAGATCAGCAACGTGGACCTCAACGCTGACGGCGTCATCAACATCAGCGACCTCACACTGACCGCAGGTAATCTGGACCTCGTGTCACCGCTGAACACCGGCAGCTAACGATCATGGGGGCCTGCATCGACCACCGGTGCAGGCCCACCCTTCCAGGTATGACACAGGAGCGATGAGAGATGATGCATGTTAGGCTAAACATCAAGGCTATCTTCATAGTGGGCCTGATCTTTGCAAGCTTGATCGGTGCCTGGGCGCGGGCACAGGAACACCAGCACCAATCTGCTGCTGACCGCCCCTACAGAGCAGGTAGCGACCGGCGACACCGTCACCGTCAGCATTCAGATCGAGAACGTCGAGAATGTCTACGGGGGCCGCGTCAAAGTGTCTTATGACCCCAACCTGTTTGAGGTCGTGCTCAATGAAAACAGCGCGGTGACGGCTGGCGATTTCTTCACCGGTCAGCCAGGGATGACCCTGCGCAACGCAGTCGATAGCGCAGCAGGCATCGTGGACTATGCCCTGACGCTGCGGCGGCCTGCTGAACCGATCTCCGGCAGCGGTCTGATCGGCACCATCAGCTTCCGTGCCCTTGCCAGCGGCACCGCCAGTTTCGAACTGGTCGAAGCAACCCTCTCATCTCCCGTTTTTGAAGACGTCAACGGTCAGCGCATCGCAACCGGTGTCGATGACATCCCGGTCAACGTCCAGGCCCTCAGCCTGAGCGTGAGCGGTGAGCCTGTCGCCCCGGTCGTCGAAGAGAACGCAGCGCCGGTCGTGGCAGCTACGCCAGTCCCAAGCGCTCCGGTTCAAGCGCCGTCGAGCCTGTTTGAGCGGCCCGCGCCTCGCACGGTGAGTCCGGCACAAAACGGCCCCTCACCTGCCATCCTGGCCGGGATCCTCTTCTTCGTCCTCGGCCTGCTCATGTTCACCTTCAGCCTGGCGGCCTTCATCCGGCTGCGCCAGGATTTCTCACTGGCCTCCTAGGAGCAGCAATCATGTCGAAGCGAAACTTCATCGCACTCACCCTGATTAGCTGGACCTTGATGGTCATGGGACTCGTCTCCACCTACATCGCCCTCGGTCAGGACGACCCGGCGGCAGCGCAGACCGAAACGCTGCTGCCCACCTTCACGCCCTCGCCGACCCTTGTGGAAGTCATAGCGACCGAGATGGTCCCGACACAGATCCCGCCGACCGCTGTCCCGACTGAAGTGCCGCCAACTGCCGTTCCAACCGAGATTCCACCGACGGAGATCATTCCGACGGACGTGCCACAGGTCCTGCCGACCGACATCGTCCCAACCGACGTGCCCCAGGTGCTACCCACTGACATCGTCCCGACCGAGGTGCCACAGGTCGCTACCCACCGACATCGTCCCGACCGACGTGCCACAGGTGCTACCCACTGACATCGTCCCGACCGAGGTGCCGCAGGTGCTACCCACCGACATCGTCCCGACCGAGGTGCCACAGGTCCTGCCGACTGACATCGTCCCAACCGACGTGCCACAGATGCTACCCACCGACATCGTCCCGACTGACGTGCCGCAGGTGCTGCCGACCGACATCGTCTCGCTGAGGTCGTCGAGCCGACTGAGGCCATCGACGTCCGCAGCCTACCGACCGTCATGCCCACCATGAGGTCCTGCCCACTGAGACACCTCTCGCCGAGGTCATCGAGCCGACTGAGGCCATCGACACGCAGCCTACTGACCTCCTGCCTACCATTGAGGTCTTGCCCACTGAGACGCCTCTCGCCGAGGTCATTGAGCCGACTGAGGCCATCGACACGCAGCCTACTGACCTCCTGCCTACCATTGAGGTCTTGCCCACTGAGACACCTCTCGCCGAGGTCATCGAGCCGACTGAGGCCATCGACACGCAGCCTACTGACCTCCTGCCTACCATTGAGGTCTTGCCCACGGAGACGCCTCTTGCTGACGGCACCGAGCCGACCGCAACGGCAGAGTCTGCTGAAATCACCCCCACTGTGGAAGTTAGCCCGACTCTGACCGAAGCCGAGGCGACCGCAGCAGCCGAGCTGACCCTCACACCTGCCGAGGACGTGACGCCCACCGAGACGCTTGAGGCCACCGGCGCAGTCAGCGGCGCGGTCTTCAATGCGCTGGGCAGCCCGATGCCGATTGAACTGCGGCTGCTCCAGGTCGAGACGGACGATCTCCTCGCCACGACGACCGATGAAACCGGGGCCTTCAGCTTCGAAGACCTGGCCCCTGGCGATTATGTGCTGGAAGCGGGCGCAGAAGGCTACATCTCCAAGCAAATGAGCTTTACGCTGGCCGATGGCGAAGCGCTGGAACTGCCGCAAACGCAGCTTTCTGGGGGCGATCTGGACAACAACAACAAGATTGACCTCGACGATCTGGTGTTGATCGCGGCCAACTACGATGGCCCGGCACTGGTCGCCGAAGCCGATGTCAACAACGACGACTGGATCGACATCAGCGATATGGCGATTGTCGGCTCCCAGTTCGGTGTCGTCGGCCCGCTTCCCTGGAGCACGGATTCTTGAAACAGTTTTGACAATCCCTTATCCTCGTCTTAAAATCTGACTACAGTCAGAGGGCTTTCCCTCTGACTATTGAGTTGTATATTAAACTTAAAGAAAGGGGAAAAGCGCTTACCCAAGAAGCGCTACAAAGACGGATGAAGGAATACACAAGTGATAATGTCAGGAATATTGTCCTGGCGGGACATCAAGGCGCTGGAAAGACTTCTCTGGTAGAAGCCCTGCTCTACATTTCCGGCGCGACAACTCGATTGGGCAGGGTAGAAGAAGGCAGCACTGTCTCTGATTGGGATGAGGACGAAAAGGCACGCAGCATTTCCCTCTCCACCTCACTGGTCCCGGTCGAATTCAACGACACGAAAATCAACATTCTGGATACGCCCGGTTACACCGATTTTCAGGGCGAAGTGAAAAACGCGATTCGTGTCGCCAATTCGGTCGTCATGGTGGTAGACGCCGTAGCCGGAGTTGAAGTTGGCACGGAACTGGCCTGGGAGTATGCCGGGGTCTACAATCAACCGATCATCGTGGCGATCAACAAGATGGATCGTGAGAACGCCGATTTCAACGCCACCCTGAACAACCTCAAGGAAAGCTTCCCGGATTACAAGTTTATCCCGGTGATGCTGCCCATCGGCAGCGAACACGAATTCAAGGGGGTCGTCAACCTGCTGACGATGAAAGCCTACTACGACGCCGGGGCCGACCGCTCCGACATGCCTGCCGAGATGGCTGAAGTGGCCGAAGCCGCCCGGCTGGAACTGGTCGAAGCCGCTGCCGAATCAGACGACGCGCTGATCGAGAAGTATTTCGACGAAGGCGACCTGAGCAACGAAGAAATCCGCAACGGGATGCGCAAAGCGGCCCGCGATTCAGACCTCAAGACGGTGCCTGTTTTTGTCACCTCCGGCACCAAGAACGTCGGCACGGTCCCACTGCTGGAGGCGCTGATCGCCTATGTCGCACCGCCCACCGTGCGCCGCGTACAGGTCAAAGAGGCCAGCGGCGAACTCAAGTACCTGATGCCGCCGCAGTCGGATGACGGCCCGCTGGCGATATACGTGTTCAAAACCATTAATGACCGCTTCGTCGGCACGCTGACCTACTTCCGCGTCTTCTCCGGCCAAGTTGTGCCGGATACCCGCTATTACAACGTCACACGCGAAGAGGAAGAGCGCTTTGGCTCGCTGATGGTCATGCGCGGCAAGGAGCAGGATAACGTTGATGTGCTGCACGCCGGGGACATCGGCGTCGTCTCCAAGCTTTCCGAGACCAAAACCGGCGACACGCTCACCAATAAGAAAGAACCGCTGGAAGTGACCCGGCCCGAATTCCCCACGCCGCTCTACATGGTTTCTGTGCGGCCCCGGACTCAATCCGACGGCACGAAAATGGGGCCGGTTCTGTCCAGCCTGGCCGAAGCCGACCCGACGCTGCGCTGGCGGCAGGATCCCGATACTCGTGAGACAATCCTCGAAGGCATGGGCGAAGCCCACGTGAACCTGGCGGTCAGCCGGGCGGCGGCCCTGGGCGTCAACCTCGATACCGGGATGCCCAAAGTGCCCTACAAAGAGACGATCACCCGGACGGCGGAGACGACCTACCGCCATAAAAAGCAGTCCGGTGGCGCGGGCCAGTTCGCCGAAATCAGCCTGCGGCTGGAACCGAATACCGGCAACGGCTACGAATACGAGACCAAGATCTTCGGCGGCGCGATCTCGAACTCCTTCCTGCCCTCGATAGACAAAGGCATACAGTCAGTGCTGCCGGACGGCGTGATCGCCGGGTTCCCGGTGGTGGATGTGAAAGCGGTCGTCTTTGACGGCAAGGAACACCCGGTCGATTCGAAGGACATCGCCTTCCAGATCGCCGGACGCGAGGGCTTCAAAGAGGCCTTCACCGAAGCCGGTCCGATCCTTCAGGAGCCGATCATGAACGTGCGCATCACCGTGCCGGAAAGCATGATGGGTGACGTGATGGGCGATCTCAACTCACGGCGCGGGCGCGTCCAGGGTATGGATACTGAAATTGGCAAAAGCATCGTCAGCGCGCAGGTGCCGCTGGCCGAAATGCTGCGCTACGGCAATGATCTGCGCTCCATGACCGGCGGGCGCGGCATCTATACGATGGAGTTCTCGCATTACGAACAGGTCCCGGCGCATCTGGCCGAGAACGTGATCGCTCAGGCCCGCAAGGCCGCGGAGGAAGAAGGCAACTGAGTGTGTGTGCCTGTACTTTCATTGAGGTTCCCTTAAGAATTCATAGGCCTGCTTTCCTAGTGACACAATCCTTTATTTAGGCTAGGGTTTTAGGAAAGGGAGAAAGGAAAGTACAGGTGGACCAGACAACAGGCATCAACCGGCGGTATCTGCGCAGCGCGATTGAGATTCGTTTGAGGCGCCGCCTGACAGACCAGGAATTCGAGCGCGTGCTGCATTTGGGCAACGGCGTCTACTGGGATTACCGGCAGGGCATGATTGGCCCTTATGATCCGGCGTCCCTGCGGTCCAATAACCGTCCGGTTTAGGTACAAAAAAACCCCGGCCATTTCCGCGCCGGGGTTCTCTTTTATTCCGCTTCTTCGGTAGGTTGAATTTCGGGGATGTCTTCCGTCTGATCGCGCGGCTCGACACCGGCGATTTCAAATACCCGGTCCCGCTCGACCGCCTCATGTTCCAGCAGTTCGTTCGCCAGCATATCCAGCTTGCCCCGGTTGTCGCGCAGCAGCTGCACGACATGGATGTAAGCTTCGGAGATGATCCGCTTGACCTCGGTGTCGATCTTCGCCAGCGTCTGGTCACTGTAGGGCACGTTGCGCTGGATCGAGTAGCCCAGGAACGGCTGCTCTTCCTCGTGGCTGACATCAACCAGCCCGATCTCGTCGCTCATGCCGTACTGCGTGACCATCGCGCGGGCGATCTGCGTCACGTAGCGAATGTCGCCCAGCGCCCCGGAGCTGATGTCGCCCATAGCGACTTCCTCAGCCGCGCGCCCGCCTAACCCGCCATAAATTCGCGCCATGAGCCAGCGGCGTGAATAAGTGCGGCGCTCCTGGTCCGGCGTATAAGCCGTGACACCCAACGCCTGACCACGCGGCACAATCGTGACCTTGAAGACCGGGTCAGCTTCCGGCGTCAGGGCTGAGACCAGCGCGTGACCGGCTTCATGATAGGCGGTGAGTTTGCGCTCATGCTCATTCGAGAGCGGCGGGCTTTTGAGGCCCAGCACAATGCGTTCGAAGGCATCGGTGAAGTCAATCATGGCGATGCGCTTGCGCGAGGCACGCGCAGCATGAAGGGCCGCTTCGTTGGCGAGGTTCGCCAGGTCCGCGCCGGAAAAGCCAATCGTCGCCCCGGCTACGTCGTCCAGCTTGACGTCAGGGGACAGCGGTTTGCCACGTGTGTGAATCTTCAGAATGTCCAGGCGTCCCTGTCGATCCGGCGAGGCGACCGTCACCTGCCGGTCGAAACGGCCAGGCCGCAGCAGCGCCGGGTCCAGGACATCGGCCCGGTTGGTCGCCGCCATCACGATGACGCTCTCGTTCTGATCGAAGCCGTCCATTTCGGCCAGCATCTGGTTCAGCGTCTGCTCACGTTCATCATGTCCACCGCCGAGACCCGCGCCACGCCGCCGCCCAACTGCATCGATTTCGTCGATGAAGACAATGCTGGGCGCGTTCTCTTTGGCGCGCTTGAACAGGTCCCGCACGCGCGAGGCTCCAACGCCGACGAACATTTCGACAAATTCCGAGGCGGCCAGGTTGAAGAAGGCCACGTTGGCTTCACCGGCCACCGCCCGTGCCATGAGCGTCTTGCCGGTCCCTGGCGGGCCGATCAGCAGCACACCACGCGGGATGCGTGCGCCCAGGGCAACGTATTTATCCGGCTCCTTGAGGAAATCGACAATTTCCTCAAGCTCCTGTTTGGCGTTATCCTGGCCCGCGACATCTTCAAAGGTGACCTGCGGCTTCTCGGCGTTGTATTCCCGCGCCTGCGAGCGGCCAAAGCCAAACACACCGCCGATTTGCCCCTGGGTGCGCCGCGCAGACCAGATGAAAAAGCCCAGCAGCAGCAAAAGCGGTCCCCAGTTGAACAACAGGACCAGAATCGGCGAGGTTTGAGTGACCTGCGAGGTTACGGTCACGTTATGATCGCGCAGGGTTTGCAGCAGGTCAGGATCGTTCACCGGCGGCAGAGTCGTCGTGAAGCTGGTGGAGGTACGCGCGGCGACACTGGCATCGCGCGGCCAGACAATGGCCTGTTTGACCGTGCCGCTCACCGTCTGATCCTCGATGGTGATCTGCTGGACGTTATCCGACGTCACCTGATTGTAGAATTCCGAATACGGAATCTCGATAGGTTGATCGCTGCCGAAACCGCTCAACTGGTTGGGCACCCAGAAAAACAACCACAAGAGAATCAGCAGCCAGGCTGCCGGCCAGATCCAGTTCGGGAGATTAAACGGCGGTTTGCGATCCGGGTCTTGATTACCCGAATTTTTCGGTCCAAATTGCATACAGCTACCCTATGTCCTTGCTAAACAACTATCATACACGCCGGACATTAGATTCGTACAAATGTTTCCTTAAGGGCCGGATACAGGCCGGTGTATAAGGAATAGGACTTCTCGTAAGCTGCCCGATTCGGTCCAGGGGATACCGGGTCACCAGTCTTAATGGCCGCCGCACAGGCGCTCACAACATCCGGGTACTCACCCGCTGCCACTGCGGCCAGCAGCGCCGCGCCATAGGCCGCGCCCTCGGTTGAATTGGTGCTGACTAGAGTTGCACCCAGGACATCGGCCAGAATCTGTTTCCACAGCAAACTGCGCGCACCGCCACCGCTGACCCGGACTTCAATCTCGGCTGGCAGACCTGCATTTGCAATTAAATTAAAACCGTCTTTCAGGCCAAATGCAACCCCCTCCAGAACCGACCGTGCCATATAGGCCCGTGTATGTCGCAAAGTCAGGCCCACAAAGGCCCCGCGCGCCAGCGGATCGGGGTGCGGGGTGCGCTCGCCAGTCAGGTAGGGGAGAAAGAGCAGCCCATCGCAGCCAGGGGGTACGTCGGCAGCCGGGGCTAACAGGTCGTCAAAGGATTCGCCCGGTGCGAGGGCATCGCGGAACCATTGCAGGCTGCCCGCCGCGCTCAACATCACGCCCATAAAATGCCACATACCCGGCACGGCATGGCAGAAGGCGTGCAGGCGTCCCTGCGGCTCGTAGGCATAACGGTCCAGGGGCGCAAAGACAACGCCGGAGGTCCCCACCACCAGCGAAATCACGCCAGGCCGGACAGCACCGACCCCGACCGCGCCTGCCGCCTGATCGCCGCCGCCGCCCACCACTGGCGTCCCGGCCTTAAGTCCGGTGGCCTCAGCCGCCGCTGCACTGACCACGCCTGTGACCTCAGTGCCTTCGTGAGTCTTGGGCAACCACGCCGCCGGGATCTCCAGCGCCTCGATCACTTCCTGCGACCAGGCGCGCTGCGCCACGTTCAGCAGCGAGGTCCCGGAGGCCCCGGCCAGGTCGGTAGCGTAGTCCCCGGTCAGCATAAAGCGAATGTAATCTTTGGGCAGCAGGATATGCGCTACTCGCGCATAGACCTCCGGTTCGTGCTCGCGCACCCAGAGGATCTTCGGCGCGGTAAAGCCGGTCAGGGCCTGATTACCGGTCAGCTCGATCAGGCGCTCAAAGCCGATCTTCTGCGTCATTTCGTCGCACTGTGCCTGCGTGCGCTGGTCATTCCATAAGATCGCCGGGCGCAGGACCTCGCCTGCTGCGTCCAGCAGCACCAGACCGTGCATCTGCCCGGTCAGGCCAATCGCTGCAATCGCGTCGCCGCTCAGGTTCGCCTCGGATAAAGCACTTCGGATCGCCGCCGCCATCCCCGTCCACCAGTCCTGCGGGTTCTGTTCGGACCACAGCGGCTGCGGGCTGCTGAGCGTTTGTGGCACGGTTTGCGACGCCATCACACGGCCAACCGAATTAATAATCAGCGCTTTCGCGCCCGTTGTGCTGATGTCCAGCCCCAGTAGATAGGCCATTGTCTCTCCATGATTGTGCAGGTTCTTCCCTTAGAAGCATTCTAACATGCCTGTGCGCTCCGTCACAAAGGATTGACTTGTCAGAAGGCTCAAAACTACGCATAATCAGAGCTATCCGCCGGGCGATACACCTATCGTCCATGAGCGATTACGCCAAACAAGCGCGAGCCAACCCTCGCCCCCGGAGCGAAGGATGCCCAGACATAACACCCGGTCCGGCCAGGTGCCCTGGATTCTACAACTGCACCAGGACGGCGAAATCAACCTGGATAAGGAGCTGAACAGCCGCTTCTCCCAGATGCCGATTCTCTCGACCTTCAAAGCACGCCAGCACAGCCCGGATCACGCGGTGGCGACGATGGCGGCGCAGGATGGCTCGGCGACTGTGCGCGTGGACGTGGACCTGGCCGAGAACGTGATTCAGTACGCCTTCACCTACCAGTCGATGCTGGGCCTGAGCTTCGTGATCGACCAGTTGGGCGACAGCCAGCACGCCGCCTGGATCCAGCAGGTGCGCCGTGAACGCAGCCGCCCGATCTTCTGCTGGGGGCCGGACCGCTGGAACAGCGATTACATCATCACGGTCGGGCACCCGTATTACACCAACATCTACGCCTTCTCGACGCTCAATACCGAGGCCGCCGCGCGCCTCACCACCGAGATCACGAAAGACCTGCTCGACTGGCTGGAAACCCTGTGGCAGACCGATAATTCGCGCGATGACACTCTGCCCCGGCTGACCACCTGGTAGACCACCGTATTCGTTTCTGCGATTTGCTGGGATAATCGAGCTGCGGCAAACACAGGCACAGCAGGCTGTGCCCCTACGAATCAGACCCGCTCACCTCGCAATGGCTAAGGTCAGGATCCTATCTTTATGAATCGATTGCAATACGAGACCAGCCCCTACCTGCTCCAGCATAAGGACAACCCGGTCGATTGGTATCCCTGGGGCGAGGCCGCTTTCGAGAAAGCGCGCCAAGAGGACAGGCCCATCCTGCTGAGCATCGGCTACAGCGCCTGCCACTGGTGCCATGTGATGGCGCACGAGAGCTTCGAACACGGGCCGACGGCGACCATGATGAACGAACTGTTCATCAGCATCAAAGTGGACCGGGAAGAGCGGCCTGACGTGGACGACATCTACATGCAGGCGGTCCAGGCCATGAGCGGGCACGGCGGCTGGCCGATGACGGTCTTTCTGCTGCCGGATGGCCGTCCCTTCTACGGCGGCACCTATTTCCCGCGCGAGCCGCGCATGGGGATGCCCGCTTTCCGCCAGGTGCTGGCAGGCGTGGCGGAGGCTTATCATCAACGGCGCGACGAAGTCGAGCGCGTGGCCGCGCAGATGACCGAAGCGCTGGATCGCAATCTACTGGGTATTGGCGGCGCGGATGAGGACCTGAAAGCCGATCTGCTGGACGAGGCAGCTCAGCGTATGCTGCAAAACCTCGATTCCGAACGCGGCGGTTTCGGCAGCGCGCCCAAGTTCCCGCAGCCGATGACGCTGGAATTCCTGCTGCGCAGCCACGTCCGCACCGGCAGCCCTGACACGCTCCATGCCGTCCAAGTCACACTGGACCAGATGGCGCGCGGCGGCATCTACGACCAGATCGGCGGCGGATTCCACCGTTACAGCGTCGATGCCATCTGGCTGGTGCCGCATTTCGAGAAGATGCTCTACGACAACGCGCAGCTCAGCCGGGTCTATCTGCACGCCTGGCAGGTCACGGGCGAGTCGTTCTACCGCCGCATCGCCGAAGAGATTTACGATTACATCCTGCGCGAGATGACCAATGCCGAGGGCGGTTTCTACAGCACGACCGATGCCGACAGCGAGGGTGAGGAAGGCAAGTTCTTCATCTGGGAGCAGGGCGAACTGGAGGACCTGCTCGGCGATGCCGACGCGGAGATCGCCGTCGAATACTGGGGGGTGACGCCGCAGGGCAACTTCGAGATGCGTAATATCCTCTACCTGCCCAACAGTGATGCAACGGCTGCCGGGCGGCTGGGCCTGACCGTAGACGAACTGCGCGAGCGCATTGAATCGATCAAGCATACCCTCTATGCGGCGCGGACTCAGCGTGTACATCCCGGCCTGGACGACAAAGTGCTGACGGCCTGGAACGGCATGATGCTCGCCAGCCTGGCCGAGGCGGCGCGTGTACTGGACCGGGACGATTACCGCGCGGCTGCCGAGCGCTGCGCGGCCTTTTTGCTGCGTGATCTGCGGGCAGAGGATGGCTCGCTGCTGCGCACCTATAAGGACGGCCAGAGCAAGCTGCACGCTTATCTGGAAGATTACGCCAATCTGATTGACGGCCTGCTGGAACTCTACCAGACGACCTATGACGCGCAGTATTTTGTCGAGGCGCGCCGACTGGCCGACTATGTATTGGACCACTTCGCTGCGTCCGACGGTGGTTTCTTCGACACCGGCAGCGATCACGAAGCGTTGATCGTCCGCCCGCGCAATTTGCAGGACAACGCTACGCCCTCCGGCAGCGCCATGATGGCCCGCCAACTGCTGCGCCTGAGCGCCTACACCGGCGAGTCGGCCTATTACGACGCCGCGCTGAGCCATCTGCGCCTGCTGAGTGAGGCCATGCGCCAGTATCCCTCGGCCTTTGGGGAATCGCTCAACGCACTCGATGCGCTTGTCGCCGGGCTGGACGAGGTCGCTATCGTCGGCCCGCTGGACGATCCACAGACTGCTGCGCTGCGCGAGGTCCTGCACGGGACCTACCGGCCTAACGCTATCAGCGCCCTGTCAGAAACCGATGTCGAAGGCACAACACCGATCCCCCTGCTGGATTACCGTGTCCAGCGGGACAGCCTGCCAACGGTCTACGTCTGCCGCAACTTCGTCTGTGCCATGCCGGTCACGACGCCGGAGGCCATGCGCGATTTGCTGGCAAAACAGGCGTAGACGGTTCACAAGGGGTCATGGTACACTATCGCTGATTTGGAGTAAGGAGTTCAGTCTGATGCAAAAATCCTTGCGCGATGGTTTGATCTTGCGCTCGTTCAGCGAAGGGCATTCAAGCGATCAAGACGATCTGGTACCCTTCTACAAGGAAATCTTCAGCGTCTACGAAGACGACGGCTGGAATGAGCAGGATGACATCTGGGCCAGACGGCTGCTGTCCGGCAAGCACCCGACCGTGAGCTACGATGACGTGTGGGTCGTGGTGGACCCGGCCAAAGACGACAAGATCGTCTCGACCACGCTGCTGATCCCGCAGGTCTGGCGCTATGCGGGTATCGATATCCCGGTAGGCCGCCCGGAACTGGTCGCCACGCATCCCGATTACCGCAATCGCGGCCTGATTCGCGCGCTGTTCGAGGTCTGCCACGAACGCAGCGCCGCGCTGGGTCACAAACTGCTGGGGATCACCGGGATTCCCTACTATTACCGGCGCTTCGGCTACACGATGGCGGTGGACCTGGGCGACAGCGGCTATGTCCCGCTGCGATCTATCCCTGAGCTGAAAGAGGGCGAAAGCACGCAGTACACGCTGCGTCCGGCGACGGAAGCCGATTACCCGCAGTTGAGCGCCTGGACGGCGTACATGGCCGATCAGCTCAGCCTGAGCGTCGTGCGCGATGCCAGCGCTGTGGAACTGGCGCATCAACCAGCACGGGCCGCACCTGATGGTCATCGTGGATGCGCAGGGCGAGGGACGTCGGCTATCTGGTGATCTACCACGCCCCACTGGACAGCGACAAGCCCGCCTGGATATTCTGTGAATGCTATGTCGTCGGCCCGAAATCATCCTATGTCGCCACCTATGACGATGTCCTGCGCGGACTCAAAGCCTATGCCGAAGCGACCTTTGCCGCTGACAAGCAGCCGCAGGTGATCGGCTTCAGCGCGGGCCAGCCCAAAGCGCTGGCGACACTGCTGCGCTTGCAACCGCGACAGCCGGGTCAATACGCAGCCTTATGCCTGGTATCTGCGCGTGCCGGACCTGGCGGACTTCATCATGACGGTCAAGCCGGTGCTGGAAAAACGTCTGCTGAACAGCGGCGCGCACCGCTATACCGGCTCGTTGAAGATCAGCCTGTACAACCAGAGCTATCTGCAAATCGACTTTCGCCGAAGGCTGCATCGAAACGGCGGAACTGGTGTCGACGCGCGAGATGTTCATTCATTACGACGCCGGCTTCTCGGAAGAGAATTTCCTGCACCTGCTCTTCGGCTACCACACCTGGGAAGAGCTGCGCGCCATCATGCCCGAATGCTGGGCCAACGGCAAAGCTGCGGTGATCTTCGACGCGATCTTCCCGAAGATCCCGTCGCGCATCTACGCGGTCAGCTAGGCATCTGTGTAGCAGAGTTGCCGTATGACTTCTTCCTGGCTTACTTCACCCTCCGGCCCCCTCTCCATACATTGCGAGGAGGAGAAAACCGGCTCACGACTGGCTTTGAAGTCCCCTCTCCATCGGATGGAGAGGGGATTTAGGGGTGAGGTAAAGAGGGGAAATATCGCGCCTGCTGGCAACTGCCGGTCTATGGTTAAGCGCTGAGCACGATGCCTCAATCCGCGCAGGACTACTTCCGACTGCTGCTGCTGACCGTCGTCGGTCAGGCATTTGAAGCGGCGGGCTACACGCTCCAGGAGCATCCAACACAGTGGGCCGGGGGACGCTTCCGCTTTACCAAAGCACTAGAAGGCGGACTGTATGGCTTCATTGAGTTTCAACTGCTCAGCTACACCGACAGTGAATGGTCGTCAGGGATGCCCTCACGCTTCCAGGTGACGCTGGTGCGCAGCGATCAGTCATCCCCCTACCCGCCCGGCGAGGACTACGCGATTCGCAAGCTGAGCGCCCTGGTGGTCGAGGATTTCGGCGTTGGGATTCTGCCCTCGGCGGACCACTGGTGGAGCTTCCGCAATACAGACGAACTGGGCAAGGCGCTGGCCGAAGCCGGACATCTGGCCGTCGGCTACGGCATCCCCTGGCTGGCTGGCGATCTCGAGCCACCGTCGGCTTAACGTCGGCTGAACATCGTTCCCCCGGCTGCGGCGGCATGATACAATGCCCGCTATGAAAACCAGACTACTCTTTCTGGCCTGGGCCGTGTTGGGCCTGTGTGCCTGCAACCTGAACCAGCAAGCCGGGCCGACTCCGACACCCAGCGCGACGCTGCCGCCCAGCGCCACCGCCTCGCCGACGGCCACCGAGACTCCGCTGCCCACACCGACGACCGAACCGGCTCTGGTGCTGCAAGTGGCCGATAATTACCTGCTCAACGGCTATTTCGAGAACGCCGTCAACGCCTATGGCATCCTGCTGAACCAGAACGCCCCGCCCGCCTATGCTGCCGCTGCCGCCTTCGGCTTAGGGCGAGCCGCACTGCGCGAGGGCTTGTTCAGCAACGCGGTCGATTCGCTGACGACCTTCATCACGCAGTATACCCAGGACAGCCGCCTTGCTCAGGCCTATTTCCTGCGCGGCGATGCCTATATGGGCCTGTCCCAGTGGACCGAGGCCATTGCCGATTTCCAGCAGTATCTGACCATGCGCCCCGGCCTGATCGACAGCTATGTCTACGAACGAATCGCCGATGCACAGCTAGCCCTGGGCCAGGCCGAGCCTGCTCTCGCCAGCTATGACCAGGCCCTGACGGCTAACCGGACGCTCGCGCCGCTGCTGGCCCTGCGCGAAAAGGTGGCGCAGGTCGATGTCAATCTGGGCCGCACCGCTGAAGCCGTCGAACAGTACGACGCCATCCTGAACGTGGCACAGAACACCGCCTACCGGGCCGGCATCGACCTGGCAGCGGCAAAGGCCTTGCTCGACGGCGGCGAGGAGGACATGGGCATCCAGCGTTTGCAGATTGTCTTCGACAGCTACCCGCAGACGCCGCAAGCCTATGAGGCCATGACGATGCTGCTCGATGAAGGCGTCGAGCTGGATGATTACGCCGTCGGGCAGGTCAGCTTTGCCTATGGCGATTACAACCGGGCGCTGGACGCACTGACCAGTTATTCGATCAATCACGCCCTGAGCGAGATCCCGGCGGAACTGCACCTGATGCTGGGCCGCTCTTACCGAGAACTGGGCAACGCTGACGCCGCTGTGACCGCCTTCAAGACCATCATCGAGCAGTATCCGCAGGACCCCAGCTTCGGCGAGGCACTGCTGGAACAGGGGCGCACGCGCTTTCTACTGGACGATATTCCAGGCGCGATCTCAACTTACCTCGACATTGCCGACCGCTACGGCTACCTGACTGATACGGCAGCCGAAGCTCTGTGGCGGGCGGGTTATCTCTACGGCACCAATGGCAGCCCGCTCGAAGCACGCGAGATATTCCAGCGGCTGGCCGATAACTACCCGGATACCGAACAGGCGCGCAGTGGGCTGCTGCTGGCCGCCTCTGCTGCCTATAACCTGGGCGAAGAGGCCCGCGCCGAGCAGTTCTACGCCCGGCTGGCCGCCACATCAACCGGCGACACTCAGGCCGAAGCCTATCTCTGGGTAGGACGTCTGGCATTGAAAGATGGCGACACGACCACCGCGCAGGAAACGCTGCGGCTGGCGACTCAGGTCTCGCCTGACAGCTACTTCAGCGCCCGCGCGCAGGATCTGGTGGACAACCGGCCTCCCTTCGACCCGCCCCAGCGCGACCGTTTTCAGTTCGACGAAGCGGGGGATCTGGCTGTAGCGGAAGACTGGCTGCGGCAGACTTTTGCTGTCCAGCAGGAAGGCTCGCTGTGGCCTCTGAGCGATGCCCTGAAGGCGGACCCGCGCCTGATACGCGGTGAAGAACTCTGGGCGGTGGGTGCTTATGACGAGGCGGAGGAGGAGTTCAGCGACCTGACCGATCATTACGCCAGCGACGGCCTCGCCTCCTACCAACTGGCGATTCACCTGCGCAGCATCGCCGCCTTCCGTGCCTCGATCTTCGCCGCCGCCAACATCATCAAGACTGCCGGGATCGGTACGCTGGAGGCCCCGGCCTATATCGCGCGGCTGCGCTACCCGATCTATTATCTCGACCCCGTGCTGACCATCGGCCAGCAGTGGAACATCGACCCACTGCTGCTCTTCTCTATGATTCGTCTGGAAAGTCTCTTCGATCCCAACGCGACGGCGGCGGCGGGTGAAAAAGGGCTGATGCAGGTCGTCCCCAGCACAGCGGAATACATCGCCAACCAGCTTCACTGGCCGGATTACCAGCACAGCGACCTCTTCCGGCCCTATGCCGGAATCACCTTTGGCGCATACTACCTGAATGAACAGCTTGAGCGCTTCGACGGCAACGTCCCGGCAGCCCTGGCCGGTTACAATGCTGGGCCGGGCCGGGCGATGGACTGGCTGGCGCTTTCCGGCGGGGACCCGGACCTGTTCATGTCCACCATCACCATCGACAGCACCCGGCAGTACGTGCAGCTTCTCTACGGCTTCTATACGATTTATCGGGCATTATACGGAGAGGATTCAGCGTCGTAGGCTAATCAGGGGCAAGCTAGACTTCGGTCCCGTTTGTATCGCCCAGCATCAGGCGAACCTTTGCCACCAGGTCGTGATGCAGAATGGGCTTGGGCAGGTAGTCATTCGCCCCGGCCTCGATGCCGTGCATAATGCTTTCCGCATCGCCGCGCGCTGACAGAATTAAGACCGGGATCTGCCCGGTGTCATTACGTTCACGGATCACCTTGCACAAATCAATGCCGTTCATACCCGGCATCATGACATCGAGGATGATGAGGTCGGGTTTGTTTTGATCCAGCACCGTCAGCGCAGTCTTGGCATCCTTAGCCTTCAGCACGCTGAAGCCACCGCGTTCCAGCATGATGCCAATGAGAGTGAGTGCCCCGATCTCGTCATCGACGACCAGGATTTGCTTTTTCATGAAGACCTCCAAAAGGGGCGCTGACGTGACACTAAAGAATACCACCCGACTTCACTGTCGTGAGATTGGATGCGCGCACAAAGCTTAAGATTAGATTGTATTCTTGTCACAAGTCAAGTTTACCATCAGTTGTTCAAGTGATGCAACCAAAAGAATTGATTTTCAATATATCCGGGTCCCTGGTGCAGCTTGACGAAAAGCAAATTAGCCCCAGGGACCTATTCTATGGGATTGGCCTTGCAAAAACCTCAATCCGGCGGTTACAAGCGTGCCCAGGTAATCAACCGGAGTTGGAACTGATTACTCAGCAATTCATGCCGGGGCAGCACCCGTACCGACAGGCCGCGCTCGCCGCTGCTGTGATAGATATAGCGCGCGCTGAATTTGTAGCGTCCGTCGCCCTTCGCTTCTACCCGGCTCATGTCGGTCGCCTCGCCGCCCTCGCCACCGATCTCGCGCAGCGTCGTCAGCGGGCCGGAATACAACTGGACCCGTACATCATCCGGTGTGAGCTGCCCCAACTGGATGACCGCCTCGACCAGGAACTCAACCCCCACCTCAACCTGATGCGTCGAAGGTGTCACCGATTTAATGCGAACCGAGTTCCATTCGTCTTTGACGCGCCTAGCCCATTTACTATAGGCCAGCGCCTTCTTCATATTGTTGGCAGTTAGCTCCATCGCGCGCTTGTAGGCGGGGATGTAGTAATCGTTGGTGTATTCTTCTACCATGCGATGCGTGTTGAAGAAGGGCGCGAGCGTGCGAATCGAATTCTTTACCCTGGCGATCCATTCACGCGGCAGACCATCGCGCGAGCGCTGGTAAAACAGCGGCACAATGTCCTGTTCCAGCACGTTGTAGAGCGCCTCACTTTCGATGAAATCCTGGTGATCGGCCTCGTGCTCCGGGTATTCCTCACCGTTCCCAATCGCCCAGCCCAGGATCGGATCGTAGCCTTCTGCCCACCAGCCGTCAAGGATGCTGCAATTCAGGCCGCCGTTGTAGATGACCTTCATGCCGCTGGTCCCACTGGCCTCTTTGGGGCGGCGCGGATTGTTCAGCCACACATCCACACCCTGCACCAGATAGCGAGCCACGTTCATGTCGTAGTTTTCCAGAAAGACGACTTTGTCGCGCAGGTCTTCCTTACGCGCTATATGGATGATCTGCCGGATCAGTTCCTTACCGCCCACATCATGCGGGTGCGCCTTCCCGGCGAAGATGAGCTGCACCGGGCGGCCGGATTGTTCAGCAG
Organism: uncultured Chloroflexia bacterium; assembly: GCA_963772595.1. GTDB lineage: Bacteria > Chloroflexota > Anaerolineae > Aggregatilineales > Phototrophicaceae > CAVYXZ01. The sequence goes on from CAVYXZ010000014.1 coordinate 481,059, forward strand.
GCGTTTGAGCCGCTCAATATCGCGGAAGATCAGGGTCGCGCGTTTATAGGTGGCAAAACGCCGGGCAAAGCCAATCGTCAGCGCATCCGGGTTGAGGACTTCGTTGGCCGCGGCGATCTCACTGCGCGATACGCCCCGATTTTCAAGCTGCATCCGCAAGCGGCTGCGGGCGAAAGCGACCAGCCGTTCGCGGCGGCGTTCGTGCGTGCGCCACAGTTCAGCATCCGGGATTTCGTTCACGGCCTCCCAGATTTCCCGGCGCACTTCATCATCGCGCCAGGCCGGGTCCAGATAGCGGTCGAAGAGCGTGCTCATCTCAGCGCTGATCCAGGTCGGAACGTGGATGCCATTGGTCACCGAGCCAATTGGCACTTCGTCTTCGGGCACATCCGGGAAAATCCAGTGCCACATCGCCGTGTCACGACGCCATGAAGCTGCGCAACGCCGTTGGTCGCCGCCGACAGATTGAGCGCCAGCACGGCCATCGAAAACAACTCGTAATCGCCCATGTTTTCGCGGCCCAGGTTGATAAACTCGTCCCGTGTCAGGCCCATGCTCTGGTAGTATTCGGTGAAATGCTCGTCGATCAGGTCGAAGCCGAAGCGCTCCAAACCGGCAGGCACCGGCGTGTGCGTGGTAAACAGCGTCGAGGCCCGCGTCACGTCTTTGGCCTGCTCGAAGGTCATGTCGTGCTCGCGTCATCACCTGCCGGATGCGTTCCAGCGCCAGAAAGGCCGAGTGTCCCTCGTTCATGTGGCACACCGTAGGCCGCAGTCCCAGTGCCTCCAGCGCGCGGATACCGCCCATGCCCATAAGAATTTCCTGGCGGATACGGGTGCGCCGGTCCCCGCCATACAGCCGGTCGGTCAGGTTGCGATCTTCCGGCAGCTTGTTGTCCTCAATATTCGAATCCAGCAGGTACAGCGGCACACGACCCACCTGCACCTTGCGGATCACCGCATAGAGTTCACGCCCCGGCATCGGCACGCTGATCTTGAGCGGTTCGCCCTTCTCGTCCAACTGAAGCGTGACCGGCAGGTTAGAGTAATCGTTGATCGGATAGGATTCCTGCTGGTAGCCGTCGGCGTTCAGGTACTGGTGAAAGTAGCCTTCCTGATACAGCAGCCCCACCGCCACCATCGGTAGGCCCAGGTCGCTCGCGCTCTTGAGATGATCGCCGCTGAGCACGCCCAGGCCGCCGGAATAATTGCGCAGCGATTCCGCCAGCCCGAACTCCATCGAAAAATAGGCGAAGACCGGCTGCGGTTTCAGGTCAGGATACTGGCTCTTATACCAGGTCGTATCCGACGCCATGTAGCTGTCGAAGGATTCGCAAACGCGGTGTAGATGGGCCATGAAGGCCGGGTCCTGTGCGGCACTTTGCAGCCGCTCCTGACCGATCAGGCCTAGCAGCCAGATCGGGTTATGTTCTGTCGCTCGCCAGAGTTCTGGGTCCAGACGTCGAAACAGAGTCTGCGTCTCCAAATCCCAGGCCCAGCGCAAATTGTAGGCCAGCTCGTTGAGACGCTTAAGCGAATCAGGGAGATTCGGGACAACACTGATTGTTGTCACTGGTTTAATCATGCAATACTCCTGAGTTCAAATGCCCAACTCCTAACTTACCACGCCATCATAGCTTATGTCATCATGATTTGACAACGAAAACTATCCCGTATTTCAGTCACTCGCAGGGTTTTGCGGATCCTGACGATATGCTAAAATGACCGCATAATCCAGTCAAAGGGTTAACGCTATGTTTAAGAAACGTTATCTGAAGAGCCGACCGGTGTGCAAAGTGACGTTCTATCTGCCCGAAGCCATTCAGGCAGAGACCGTGCATCTGGTTGGCGATTTCAACGATTGGGATGAGGCTGCCACGCCGATGAACGCCCTGAAGGACGGACGTTTTTCGGTCGAACTGCAATTAGACACCGGCAGAGAATACCAGTTCCGCTACCTGGTAGATCACACGGAATGGCACAACGATTGGGAGGCGGATAAATACGTCCCCAACCCCTTCAGCGGCGATAATTCTGTAATTATCACTTGAGGCTAGTTTTCTTGTAGGCTCGTTAGAGCACATCAAGATCGCTGCAAGAGCAAGGGAGAGCATAAGCCATGATAAAGAAGCAGTACCTTAAAAATCGTCCTCGCTGCAAGGTCACGTTCTCGCTAGATAAAGGGACGGGCGCGAACAGTGCGGCCCTCGTCGGTGATTTCAACGCCTGGGATAAAGGCGCGACCCCCATGCAAGCACTCAAAGATGGCCGCTTCAAGGTCGTCGTCGAACTCGACACGGAAAAAGCCTACGAATTTCGCTATCTGCTCGATGAAGGTCAGTGGGTCAACGAAACCGAGGCAGATTCATATGCCCCCAACCCCTTCGCGGGGGAAAACAGCGTCATCAAAGTCTAAAGCCTATGCGGCACGCCCCGGCCTGCGAGAGACTACCGGGGCGTGTTTAGACTTTCAGGCTGATCTCATATTCCTTGACCACTTTATCCAGAATGTCTTTGCCGCTGATGCCCCCTTCGGCGGCGATGACCACCATCAGGTCGGAAGCGAGCCGGTCGGAAAGATCGCGTCCGGTAGCCTGCTGGGCAATAGACAGCGCTGCCGCTGCACAGGCAATCGCATAGCGGGGCTGGCGGCTGTCCAGCACGTTATTGGTGAAGGTATAGCTGGTGTACATACGCTGGGCCAGTTCCTGCGCCGTCAGCAGCGCTTTAAGCTGCGCCGAATCCTCAGCCTTGATTTTCTTCACCCGCGCTTCGACAAAAGCATCCGCATTCTCCGCATCCATCAGCACCAGGGCATACTGGTCACGCAGGGGCCAGGGATCCACCTTGAGCCGGGTGCAAAGCTCCTCGTAGGCGCGGTCGATCTCATTGGCTGCGTTATCCAGGGCACGCCGCAGCGCCCCTTTCCAGGTCGTATTGACCTGTGCCGTCGCCACGCCGGTCGCCCAGCTTGCCAGCCCGTGCTGATCGCTCCAACTGCTGGGCAGATTCAGTTCCACCGCCCGCTGCGGCGGATTTTCCTCGAAGTATTGATCCAGCGTTGTCACACTGAAGCCAATCGCCGGGGCCTCGTGGGCCACCAGCCAGTGCAAAAACTGATCTTCCCCGGCGTAATGATGGCCGAAGGTCTCGCCCTCGGTCGCCAGCAGAGTCAGCGGCCCACCCGCATTGCGCAGTTGACCCAGCGTATTGCGGGTCCAGTGGCCTGCGCCACCTAAATTGTGGATATTGAACGAGATCTCGCTCGACAGCGCATCGTTACGGACAAAGACGCCCAGGCTGCCACCACCGGATAACTCAACTTTGAAGGGTCCGCCACCACCGGGCAGCGGCAGATTCTGGACCTGTTGGCCGGATAGAATGGTGTACTTGATGCCGGATTCCACCAGCAGTCGCAGCGTATCCTGATCGACCGCCATCTCCGGCAGCCAGAAGCCCTGCGGCGGGCGTCCGAAGCGCTGCTCGAAGGCGGTAATGCCCCACAAAATCTGAGTCCGTTTGTCACGGCGGCGGGCCAGCGGCAGGATGCTGTGATGATAGGCGGTTGCCAGTGCATTGTTGGCCTCGGCATCGGCCTCGATAATCGTCTGATAGCTCGCCTGCTCGTGGCTCTGAAGCCAGCACAGCAGGTTCTCAGCGAAGCTGAAGCTGATATAGCCGAAATTTCCGGCATCCGCGTTCGGCACGTAACAGCGTGCGGCGACGCGCTCATTCCAGTTGTCAAAGGGTGCGGCATCCATTTCCTGCCCCAGCTCGCCGGTAATGGGATTGCCCCGCAGCGGTTGGCTGAAATGCCCATATACGCAGATCTGGCCCTGTTCTCCAATCTTTGCCAATCTTCTCTCCTCTCCGCGAGCCTAAGATTTCCGGGGTGAATAGCCTAACTGCGTGTTATTGGGTACGCTGCGATCCTCAAATTCGGCGAAATCTTCAATGCGTAGATCCGTCCCCAGCATCACCGAGCGCCCCACCGTGAACCCGGCGGGGACATGCGTGTTCTTGCCCACACAGGTAATGCCCAGATCGCCCACATCCTGAAACTTGCCGACATGCGCGTTGTGACCGATAACGGCGATCTTGTCGATGATGGTCCGCTCAACCACTGCTCCAGCCTCGATATAGGTATCCGTCAGAATGATGGATTCGCGCACGACCGCCTTCGGCCCGACATATACCCCGGGCGACAGCACCGAACGTTCCACAACGGCGCCGTTGGCGATCACCGAGCCATCGGTAATCAGGCTGTCGCGCACGGTCGCGCCATCGTGAATCTGCACCGGTGGGCGTTCCTCACTGCGCGTATGGATGACCCAGGTGCGGTCGTTCAGGTTGAGCGAGGGCGGCGTGTGCAGCAGGTCCATATGGGCTTCCCAGTAGGCGTCAATCGTGCCGACGTCGATCCAGTAGCCGCCGTAGGGATAGGCGAACACGCGCATATTTTCGATAATCATGCGCGGCAGAATATCCTTACCGAAATCGTGATTGGAGCCTTTGAGCTGCGCGTCCTGTTCCAGCATGTGTTCCAGGGCTGGATAATTGAAGATATAGACCCCCATACTGGCGAGATTGCCAGGCGGGTTCGGCGGCTTCTCGACAAATTCGCGCACGCTGTAATCGTCGTCCACGTCCACGATGCCGTAGCGGCTGGCCTCGTCCATCGGCACGCGAATGGTGGCGACGGTGGCGTCCGCTTTTTTCTCGCGGTGGAATTGCAGCATCACATCGTAATCCATCTCGTAGATGTGATCGCCCGAAAGGATGATGACGTAATCAGGCCGTCCGCGCCGCACAAAATTGATGTTCTGCGTGACCGCATCCGCCGTGCCCGCGTACCAATCGGTATCGTAGCGGCCCTTGAAGGGCTGGAGAATCTGTACGCCGCCGGTAAAGGAGCGGTCCAGATCCCAGGGGCGGCCCCGTGCAATGTGATCGTTGAGGCTGTGGGGGCGGTACTGAGTCAGCACCAGCACGTCGAAGATATTGGAATTGACACAGTTGCTGAGGGTAAAATCAATGATGCGATACTTTCCGGCAAAGGGTACTGCCGGTTTCGCCCGTTTCGCGGTGAGAATCGCCAGGCGCGTCCCCTCACCTCCTGCCAGAATGACAGCTTTTATTTTCAAGGCTGTTCGCTCCTCTTCTCTTTCACTTCACGATAGAGTTGGATGTAAGCCTGTGCGCTTTTGTTCCAGCTAAAATCAGTGCTCATGCCCGTGCCTGCATCCGCTGCCAGGCTTCGGGCCGGTTGCGATAGGTATCCAGCGCCCATAGGATCGTGTTGTACAGCGCGTCGGCTTCGGTCCAGTTGAAGACAAAACCCGTGCCGCTGTCCGCCGGGCCGTTGTCATAGTTGATGACCGTATCCGCCAGGCCGCCGGTTTCGCGCACCAGCGGCAGCGCCCCGTAGTGCATTGCCATCATCTGACCAATTCCACAGGGTTCAAAAATACTTGGCATCAGGAACAAATCACAACCCGCGTAAATTCGCTGCGCCAGTTCAGCGTTGAATTCGATGTAGGTGCGCGCTTTCCAATCGAAGTCCTCACCCAGGAGACCCAGATTATAACTCAACTTTGGATCGCCTGTACCCAGTCCAACGAACTGCACATCCTGTTCGCTCAGCAGACGGCGCAGCGCCGGGATCAGCATGTCGATGCCCTTCTGCTCCTCCAGGCGGCTGACCAGGCCGAGCAGCGGCACATCAGGGCGGATCGGCAGATGCACATTCAACTGAAGTTCGCGTTTATTGTGCGGGCGAAGCTGCGCGAAGTTCCCGGCGTTGTAATGGACCGCGATGCGTGGGTCGCTTGCCGGATTATAGCGCTCCACGTCGATGCCGTTCAAAATGCCGTGCAGATCGTTCAGGCGGGTGCGGATCAAACCTTGCAGCCCATAGCCCTGATAAGGGAACTGGATCTCAATGGCATAGCGCGGGCTGACGGTTGTGACCGAATCCGCATAAGCGATGCCCATCGCCAGCAGGTTATCGGTCAGGTCCTGGTAGACCAGATCAGGGTGATGCCGCCCAGGGATGCCCAACTGCCACAGCCAGCCCCCGGCGTACTCGCCCTGAAACATCATATTGTGGATGGTCATGACCGTCGCCACATTGGCCCAGGTTGGGTCGCCCCGGCTGTAGTCGATCAGGAAGGGCAGCAGGCCGGTGTGCCAGTCGTGAACGTGGAAAATATCGGGGAACCAGCCTTCATGCTGCTTCAATTCCCAGGCGACCGCCATCGATAACTGGCTGAGGAAGATGAAGCGCGGCATATCCCAATCATAGCCGCCGTAGACCGACGCCTCGCTGCCGAACTGCGGCCAGGACTGCACGAAGTAGTAAGGCACGTCGTCGTAAAGACAGCTGTGGATATGCACATCAGCCAGGCCATCGCGGCGCGGGAACTGAAAGCTGAACAGATGCTCAAGCTCGAAATGCTGGTAATCAATGAAGCCATACAAGGGGATTACCACGCGCGCATCAATGCCCTGGCGGCGCAGCGCCTTCGGCAGCGAGCCAACCACGTCACCCAGGCCGCCCGTTTTGGCAAAAGGCACAGCCTCAGCAGCGACGAATAACACGTTCATCTGCCTTCGTCCTTCCACAGCCCGCGCCCCAGGAAGCCTGACACGCCAGGTCTACGATACGTCGAATACACGGTAATCTACATCTGGAAAAAGGTGGTCTATTTCCCAATAGGCATCGGCCAGCGACCGGTCGGGCGTACCCGATTCCAGGCTGTCCGCCAGCCTGTTAAAACGTTCCAGATGATCGTTGAAACGCTCAAGCGCGTAGGCCCCATCCTCATGCAGGGTCATCATCAGCGGCCAATCCGCACTTTGCAGCAGCAGCAGTTCGCGCGCCGCCTGGGTCAGCAGCGCGGCTTCATCGTCGGAGGGCGCGTCCGCCGCCTTGACCAGCGTCTCCATACGCGCCTCGGCTTCGTGGATCAAGGGCCAGAGCCAGTCATTGGCCGGATTATTCCAGATGAAGTGACCGCCGCCCGTCCCCCAGGAGCCTTCAGCCAGTTCAATCGACTGCTGGGCCGGGTGGGCGTCGAGATAGGCGGTCGTGGTCATGAGGTCTATCGTCTCGGTACTGGCAAGGTGCCGCAGCACCAGCCCCAGCCAGCGGGAGCCTTCGAACCACCAGTGTCCGAAGAGGCGCGCGTCAATGTGGGTCGAGATCAGGCCGTAATTGCCGGTGCTGTCGTGATAATCGCGGATCATATCGCCGATCATGTGCGCGAAATGTTCGGCGTGCTGTTCCACCTTATACCTGGCCCAATCAGGATGGTAATAATCCTTGTCGTGCGGGTCCACCAGATCCCCGGTGATGCGCCAGTATGGCAGGTCGCTCAGGCCAAAGCGGCGCTGCGACTCGCGGTAATCCACGTCACGCGGGTAGCCGTTGATCGCGCCCCAGACCTGCATGGTCGCACGATCATCCCGCCCAATAATCGCCAGCTCCGGCGCGCTTTCCAGTTGGTAAGCCTGAACCGTCGTCACACCGTCGTTCGGGTTGGTCTGAGACCAGGGAATCATGTAGCGCAGCTTAATCGTGTTCAGCGGCCCGCGCACATCCCCGGCAGCCACGCCAATCGCCGGCGTATGAGTCATCATGTGCGGTTCGACATAGATCACACGCAGCCCTTCACGCACGAGAAAATCTTCCAGGCCAGGCCGGTAGCCGCATTCCGGCAGCCAGAAGACCTCCGGCGTGCGTCCAAAGACCCGCTGGTAGCTCGCCAGACCGGTCTTGATCTGCGCCGTGATGGCGCTGTCGTGCCCCAGCAGCGGCAGATAAGCGTGCGTGGCCGCTGTCGCCACGATCTCAATTATCCCCTCGTCCTGCAAGCCGCGGAAAGCACCGACCAGATCGTCCTGAAAACGCTCGTTCAGGGCGGTCTTGATCTTCGTGTACCAGTCGAGATGCCAACCTGCCAGGTAATCGAGATGCGGTTCCGCCGTGTCGCCCGATTCCGGCCCGAAATAGGCCACATCGTGCCGGGCAGCGTCTATCTGCTCATCCAGGTAATGGTTCAGGCGCTTAATGACGGCGTCGTCGCCCATCTGCTCAACCAGGGTCGGCGAGAGACAGATGCTCAGCCGGGCCGGGACCGCCGCCTGCTTCAGATCGTAGAGGGTTCGGAGCAGCGGCAGGTAGCTTTCCGCGATCACCTCATACAACGCGGTATCGCCATGCGACCAGCGGCGGGGATCAGGCTGGTAGGGCAGATGACCGTGTAGAACAAAGGTGAATGCTCCCGATGCGCTCACGAATAGCCCCTCTCTGGATTAAAGTCTGCGCCTGGGATTGTAACGTCTGGTAGTGGACAGGTGCAAGGGCCTAGGCCCGATTTGGCATCATCAGGCCGGTGTCGCGGCGGGAAAGACCATCGTAAACACGCTGCCGGAACCGGGTGCGCTCTGCACACTCAAGTAGCCATTGTGCGCCTCGACCACCCGGCGCGCGATAAACAGGCCCTGCCCCAGGCCGCGCGGATCCAGCAGCTTCCCGGCGCTGGTGCGAGCCTCACCACGATAAAAACGTTCGAAGATGTGCGGCAGGTCCTTTTCCGAAATGCCCACGCCGGTATCGACTACCTGAAGGGCGATGGTCGCGCCATCTTCCAGCCGCGCCGTCACCACGATGTGGCCGCCGGGTTCGGTGTAACGAATGCTGTTCTGGAGCAAATGCCCCAGTGCCCAGCGCAGCCGCTGGTCGTCGCCGGTCACATCCAGATTTTCGGAATCGCGCACCATCACGGCCACGTCGAGGCCCGCCCGGTTCAGTTCCGGCGTCAGCCCCTTGACCACATGCCAGATAATGTCGCGTATATCCAGCCGGTCCTGCCGGATGGAGAAGACGTCGGCGCTCATCTCGGAAATATCGAGCAGTTCGACGATCATACGGTCGAGAATATCGACGTTGCGCCCTATTGCTTCCAGAAAGCGGCGGTTGACCGGCGTGCCTTCCGGTTGGCCCAGCACAACCTCGCTCATCCCCTTAATGACCGCCATCGGCGTGCGCAGTTCATGCGAAATCGCCGTGATGAACTGGTCTTTCAGCCGGTCAGAGAGCGTATCGCGCGTGATGTCGCGCAGCACAATCATCGTGCCGAGCCGCTTACCTTCCGGCCCGCCGACCGCTGCCAACTGCGCGCCGATGATCTTGTTGTTGATCTGCACCCGCGTCGGCTCACCCAAAGGCGCGAGTTCGCTGTCGAGGGTGGTCACGTCCTGGTAACTGTCGAAGAGGGTAGCGAGTTCGCTTTCCCAGAAATTGCGCTGGCTGCCCATCAGCGAGCGGGCGGCGGCATTAATCAGCACGATGCGGCCTTCCGTATCCTGCATGATGATGCCTTCGCCGATGCTGGCGAGGATGCCGTTAAGCCGCTGGATTTCGTCCTCGCGCCGCCGGGCGATCTGGACTAACTGCTGGTTCCGGCGCTGAACAGCCTGCGTCTTTTGGATCTGATTTTGCAGCTTGGACTTGCGATTGATCGAAGAATACAGGCGGCTGAACAGGCTCTCAGTGGCCGTGCCCAGCCGGTCAACTCGCGTCAATGCACCCTGGAGTTCTTCGGCGTCAGATTTCTGTGTCTGGTCGGTCATGGTCCCATCAATTCGGTCGGCCCTGCGCTCCACCTTATTATCATTTTGTTGAGGCACAAATGCAACTTGACTTCGCAGCATAAGCTCAAATCCGGCACGCACACCCATCGCACTGAGCCTGCAATGGCATGGTGTCTCCCCGGTTTAAGTTAATTTTAAGGTAGTTTTAGGGTCGTTTTCACTCGAGCAGGAGGGCTTACTCCTATAATGAGGTCGATTTGATTTGATGGCATAAATGGAAACTGGATATGGCAAAACATCGCACTTCTCATTCATTCTGGTCTGCTGACATCCTGCGCAAGTTCGCGCTCTCGGCCTTCGTCGCTTCGACATTTGTCGCCTATGGGCTGCATGATCGCTCAACGCAAGAAGATCCCAGCCTGGCGACGCTTGATCCGCCTGCCAGCAACTCATCTGCAAACGCGCAAGAACTGGTCCCGACTGCGGCACCTCAGCGGTCCGCCGCATCCCAAACTTCTCAGCAAGCCGCTGCACCACAGCAGTCGCGTCCAGTCGCTCAAGCTCAGCCAGTCCAGGCTCAGCCGCCTGCACCGACCGCCGTGCCCCCAATGCCTAGCGCCACCCCCCAGCAGCAGGGCCGCTATCGTGATGGGAGTTACGTCGGCAGCACCGTCGATGCCTATTACGGTTACGTCCAGGTCGAAGCTGTTGTTCAGAGCGGCAGCATCACGGATGTCCAGTTCCTGAAATACCCACAGGACCGGCGCACCTCCCGCTTCATCAATTCGCAGGCGGTCCCCTGGCTGCGCAGTGAAGCGCTCCAGATGCAGAGTGCCAACGTCAACATCATCTCCGGCGCGACGCTGACCAGCGAAGGCTTCATCATGTCGCTGCGCTCCGCGTTGGATCAGGCGGGAAACCAGGCCTGAGCGACCAGTACTTTCCGGTTGTAGCAGAGTTGTGAAATTCGTATATAATTGCGAAAGGATTAATTTAGGTTTGAGATTTCTCTCACCTGGATGCCGATGTTCACGCTTGTGAGGGGAGAATGGGTCGCCATGACAACACGGAAACCGGTCAGAACAAAACGTAAAGCCGCTCGCACCGCCAAACCTGCGGACACGCTGCGCAAAGTCGCGCTCTCCGCCTTCGTCGCTTCGACTTTCGCCGCCTATGGGCTGCACGACCGTCTGAACACGCCGGACGACGGACCGCTGGCACCGCTGACGTTTCCTTCCGCGATGACCGCCGCGCAGGTGCCTCCCACAGCCCTGCCGGAATGGCTCGACCTGACATCTCAGACGCAGAACCAATACAACGATGGCGCATACACCGGCAGCCGGATCGAATTCGTACTATGGGTCGGTCCAGGTCCAGGCGCTTATCCTGGACGGCAGCCTCGTAGATGTCCAGTTTCTGAACTACCCACAGGAGCGGCGCACCTCCCGCCGCATCAACGCGCAGGCCGTGCCCTGGCTGCGGACGGAAGCAATCCGCATTCAGAGCGCGAACGTCAACGTCATCTCCGGCGCAACATTGACCAGCGAAGGCTTCATTACCTCGCTGCGTTCAGCGCTGGACCAGGCGGCAATCTGAACATGAAAGACACGCGGCTGCTCATGGGGATGCCGATCACGGTCGAAGTGATCGATCCAAACGCGACCCAGGCCGCGCTCGACCGAGTCTTCGACTACTTCGAGTATGTAGACCAGAAGTTCAGCACCTATAAGCCGGACAGCGAGATCACCCGTATCAACGACCAGCGGCTCAAGCTGGAAGAAGCCAGCGATGACATGCGGCTGGTCTTTGAGCTGGCTGAACTCACCCGGCAGGAGACCGACGGTTACTTCGACATCACCCGCAATGGCACCATTGATCCCTCCGGCGTTGTCAAAGGTTGGTCCATCTACAACGCCGCGCAGGTGCTGCGCCAGCAGGGTTTCGAGAACCTCTACGTCGATGCCGGGGGCGATATTCAGGTCTACGGCACGAACGCCGAGCATGAGGCCTGGCGGATCGGGATTCGCAACCCCTTCAACATGGCGCAAATCGTCAAGGTGATCGCCGTGTGCAATGAAGGCGTGGCGACCTCCGGGACTTACATTCGCGGCCTGCACATTTACGACCCGAAATCGCAGGGCGAACTGGTGACGGACATCGTCAGCCTGACGGTGATCGGCCCGAATATCTTCGAGGCCGACCGCTTCGCCACTGCCGCCTTTGCGATGGGCCGCGCGGGTATCTCATTTATTGAAGGGCTGGCCGGTTTTGAAGGCTATATGATCGACGAGACCGGTGAAGCCACCTTCACGAGCGGTTTTGAAAGGTATGTGATCCATGATGACACCCATTGATTACTTCCTCAACCGGATCACGATGTACCGGTTGATCGTGTACTATCTGCTGCTGCTGCTGGGCGCGGCGGTGGTGATGAGTTTTGCCGGGCTTCTCCCATATAACCCGGTGATGCTCGTGACCTCGGTCGCCTTTCTGGTCGCCGTTTGCTGGCTGGTCAACACACTCTTCGCCAAGACTTTCCATGTGCCTGCCAACGTCGAATCCTTCCTGATCTCGGCGCTGATTCTGGCCCTCATCATCAGCCCGGCTCAGAGCACACATGACCTGTGGTTTCTGACCTGGGCCGCTGTCTGGGCAATGGCCTCCAAGTACATGCTGGCGATCAAACACAAGCACATCTTCAACCCGGTCGCCTTCGCCGTCACGCTGACCGCCCTGACTATAAATCAGAGCGCAAGCTGGTGGGTCGGCAGCGGGCCGATGCTGCCCTTTGTGCTGGTCGGGGGCCTGCTGATCGTCCGCAAAACGCGGCGCTTCGGGCTGGTCACGACTTTCCTGATCACCTGGCTGACCGCCTCCCTGGTCCTGAGCTATTTCGCAGGCAGCAACGTGTTGTTCGCGCTCCAACAGACGGTCCTCTATTCGCCGCTGTTCTTCTTCGGCTTCGTCTTCATTACCGAACCGCTGACCATGCCGCCTACGCAGAATTTGCGTATTCTGTACGGCTTGCTGGTCGGCATCCTGGCCTCGCCGCAGGTCCATTTCGGCTCCATTTATCTGACGCCGGAGCAAGCCCTCCTGATCGGCAACCTCTTCTCCTATCTGGTCAGCCCCAAAGCGCGGCTGGTGCTCCGGCTCAAAGATCGAATCAAGATCGCCCCGGATATTTACGACTTCATCTTTGAGCCACAGCAGAAGCTCGCCTTTGCACCCGGCCAGTACATGGAGTGGACGCTCGGCCACGAGCATCCTGACAGCCGGGGCAACCGGCGCTACTTTACACTGGCCTCCTCGCCGACCGAATCGACGCTGCGGCTGGGCGTAAAATTCTATCCTGAATCCAGCAGCTACAAGCAGTCGATGCTGGCGATGAACCGGAATTCGGAGATCGTCGCCTCGCAGCTTGCAGGCGATTTCACGCTGCCGAACGATCCATCACAGCGGCTTATCTTCATCGCCGGAGGCATCGGCATCACCCCCTTCCGCAGCATGGTCCAGTATCTGGTCGATAAGCATCTGCCCCGGCGCATTGTGCTCTTCTATGCTTGCCGGACTGCCGACGAATTCGTCTACCAGGACGTCTTTGAGCACGCCAGGGCGACTATCGGTCTGAAGACGGTCTACACGCTCACCGATGAGCATCGCATCCCGAAAGGCTGGACGGGTCGCGTCGGTCACATTGACGAGCGCATGATTAAAGCCGAGGCTCCGGCCTTCCGGCACTGCATCTTCTACCTTTCCGGGCCGAACACGATGGTGAATTCCTTCGAAAAGACCCTGCGCCAGATGAGCGTAGAACCCTACCAGATCAGGAAGGATTTCTTCCCCGGATTCGCTTAACCTCCAACCTACTCCACTATCCTCGCGTGTGCAGGCCCGCCCCTGTACACGCTTTTTTTGTGGTACTTTCTGGCGGTGGACCTACAATTCAGCTAAAATTAGAATCGGTAAACGAAGAGGCTGATTTTATTTGTAATTTGATACAAGCGCTGCGCCGTAAACTTTGAGGAGTCAGCTGTTGTCTACTTGGATGGTCGTTGAGGACGAGCCGGATATTTACGAGGTACTGCTCGCCATGTTCGAAATGTGGGGCATTGATGGCGTCGCCTTTGTCGATGGCGAAGAAGCGGTGGCCTGGATCGAAGACGTAGACAGTGGACGTTTCCGGGGCGAACTGCCAGAACTGGCACTGCTCGACATCCGCTTGCCGGGCAACATCAGCGGCCCGATGGTCGCCAAGCGGCTCCGCAGCAGTCCGATCCTGGGCGAGGTGGCGATTGTCCTGAACACGGCCTACAAGCTCAACGTGGACGAGGCAGCGAAGGTCATGGCAGAAGCCGATGCCGACGAATTGATGTACAAGCCCCTGCCCAAGTTCAATGAACTCCAGCAGCGGCTGGAAACCGTCATCGCCCAGCGCCATAAGAAAGCGGCGGAGAAGGCCGTCGTCAGCGAAGCGGCGCCCACTCAAGCTGCCAGCAGCAAAAGTACGAGCAGCAGCGGCAAGAAGAAGACCCGGGCATCCACTAAGAAATCATCCATCAGCAGTCAGAAAAAACGCAGCGGCAAAGCCTGAGCAGAGCATCTTATGCAAAATCTGGCCCCATCAGGAGCACTCGCTCGACGGTCCCAACAATGGCTTCAGCTTGCCTTTCTGATCGGCACGGGCGGCGCGTTCATCGCCGTCATCGGTCTGGCGCTGATCGTCATCCCTTTTGCCGAAGAGTCGAACCCCGTCTTCTCCGTCTACAGCTTCGTTCGTACGGTGCTGTTTCTCGGTGGGGCGCTAATGGCCCTGGGCGGGCTGGGATTGGCTGTGCGCGCTTATCTCACGCGGATTGATAACGATCAGGCGCTCGTCACCGGCCAGCGCCTGAGCCTCCAGCTTGACCAGCGTTTCACCTTTGTGCGCAACATCAGCAAACGCGGCCTGGGCTATATTGATGCCGTGCTGGTTGGCCCACCGGGCGCACTGGTCTTTCGCGTGGTCGATAAAACTGGAGCCTTCACCAATGAGCGCGGTGATTGGGTTGTCCGCAACAAAAGCGGCCAGTGGGTCCCCGCCTCGCTCAACCCAACCGAAGAAGCCATTGTCGATGTCAAAGCGCTGCGCAGCTACCTCGGCCAGAACAACCTGCCGAATATGCCGGTCTTCGGCGTCGTCGTCTTTACCCATGAAGAGCCGGTCGCGCAGATCACCACCCATGACCCGGTGCTGCCGGTCGCGCATCTGAGCAACCTCATCGAGCAGCTTCAGGGCAACTACCTTTCTGGCGACCGGATCGACCAGGCGACTATCCGGCGCATCGTGGATCTGATTTACGAAAACTGAACATGCCTGCCGAGATTCTGCTGGCGCCGGTGGGATCCGGCAAGACAGAACAGGCCCTTCAACGTCTGGCGCATACCCTCCAGGCGGAACTCCTTCGCGCGGGTCTGGCTGCTGGTTTCCGGCAGACGCCAGCAGGACGCCTTCCGCCAGCGTCTGATTGACCTGGACCCGCAGCGCCGCGTCTATTTCAACGTCGAATTCTTCACCGCCTACGAACTCTATCACCGCTTACTGAGCATGGCCGGTCAGCCGCCGCGTATGCTGGAGGATACGGCGCGCTATGGGCTGCTGCGCGCCATCGTCGCAGAACTCGCGGATGCCGGGCAGCTCCAGGTCTTCGGCGGGATTGCGCATACGCCCGGTTTCCTGCGTATCCTGGCTGATTTCATCTACGAACTCAAGCAGAATCTGGTCTATGAAGACCATTTCGACGCCGCCATTCGCAGCGACAAAGACCGCGAACTGGCCCTGATCTACCGGCGTTATCAGGAACGCCTGCGGCAGTCCGATCTGGTGGACCGTGAGGGCGAGGGCTGGCTGGCACTGGACGTACTGCGGCAGGCGAAATTCGACGATATTGGCGGCGACGTCCGGCTGTTGATCGTGGACGGCTACGACCAGTTCACGCCGCTGCAAGCCAGCCTGCTGATGCTGGTGGCGAACCGTGCCCAGGAAGCGCTGATTACTCTCTCGACCGTGCCGGGCCGCGAGGAAACGGTCGGGCGGCGCTTCAGCCGAGGCGCTCTCGCAGCTCCTGAAGTACAGCCCTGGCCCGGTGGTCATCAACGAAGCCGTACCCCAACCGGCCCGGCATCCGCTGCTGCAAGCCATGATCGACCAGTTATTCCGGCGGGAGCCTCAGCCACTGCCCGGCGCTGAGGCCGTGACACTCATCGAAGCGCCGGACCCGGAGCGCGAATCCGCTGCGGTGCTGCGCCGCATCAAAGCGCTGCTGCTCCAGGGGACGCCGCCCGACCAGATTTTGATCGCCCTGCGCGATTGGCCGCGCTACGCGGGTCCGCTGGCAAGCCTGGGCCATGAATACGGCCTGCCGCTGGCTCTGCACGAGGGCGACGCACTCAACCAGAACCCGGCGGTGGTCATGCTGCTCAACCTGCTGAATCTGCCCGCCGCGCAGTTCCGCCGCCGTGACCTGCTGGACGTGCTGCGCTCGCCTTATTTCGACGTGCCCGGCATCGGACCGGAACAGGTGGCCCAGCTTCAGGCCATCAGCGAGCGCTTCCTGGTCACAGGCGGGGCGGCTCACTGGCTCAATGCCATAAAGCGCGCCGCCGATCCCTCACCCTCAGCGGATGAAGACGATGATAGCGACGAAGCCCTGCTGGACCGTGACTCGCAGCAGCAACTTTACAACGCACTCAACGACTTTTTCGCCGCTATCAGCCCACCAGAACGCGGTACCATGCGCGATTACGTGCGCTGGTTGGGCGACCTAATCGGCCCGGATGCCGAACCAGACCCAGAGGACCCGGCCCAATACAGCGCCCCCTACAGCCTGAACATCCCGGCGCAGCTTGCTCAAGCTTCGACTGAAATTGCCGACCGCGACCGTACCGCCCTGGCGGAACTGCTGCGCCTGCTGCGGAGTCTGCTGGTGGCGGATTCGCTGCTTACGGCCCTGGACGCCAACCCGGCCAGCGATTCAGCGCGCTTCCTGCGAGAACTGCGCAGCGCCATCGATCAGGCCCGAGTTAACCGCAGCCCAACGCGCACAGGCCGTGTGCTGGTGACGACCGTGACCGACGCGCGCGGTCTGCCGCACGATCACGTCTTCATCCTGGGCCTGTCCGAGGGCATCTTTCCAGCGCCGCAAGCAGAGGACCCGCTCTACCTGGACAGCGAACGGCAGGCGCTGCGCGAGGCCGGAGTGCTGCTGGAAACACAGGCCGAACGCGCGGGCGATGAGGGCCTGTTCTACGAATTGATCGGTTTAGCAAAGCAGACGCTGACGCTCTCGCGCCCAACGGTCATGGATGGTGCGCCCTGGATTGCCAGCCACCTCTGGCGGGCCGTGACCGCCGTGCTGAGCGATGCGGAGGCCATCATCCGCCGCAGCGAAATCCGCATCGGCGCTATTCCGGTCCTGGACGAAGCGGCCTCGATGCAGGAGTTTCTGCTTTCTCTGGCGGACGGTTTGAGTCAGGCCAAACCGGATGACGCAGTCTACCCGGCGCTGAACTGGCTGCTGCGCACACGCGGCGATCACTGGCAGCGCATCCAGCGCGCGCGGCAGATCGAACTGCGGCGCATGACCAACGCTTTCGCCCACGACCGTTTCGCCGGGCGGCTGCACGACCTCACGCTGATCGCTTATGCCGCCGAAGCGCTGGGGCCGGGGCATCTGTGGAGCGCCTCGCAGTTGAACGATTACGGCATGTGCGGCTTCCGTTTCTTCGCCAAGCGTCTGCTGGGTCTGGAAACATTGGAAACGCCCGAAACCGGCCTGGATGCCGCGCGCCTGGGCACGATTAATCACGCCATTCTGGAAGCCACCTACCGCGAGGTCCAGCGCCGCCAATTGGACATCGCGCCGGAAAATCTGGACGAAGCGCTGGCAATATTCGAAGCCACTGCCGGGCCGATCCTGGAGGCCGCACCGCAGGAGCAGGGATTCGCCGTCGATGGCCTGTGGGAGCAGGAAATCGCGGTCCTCAAGCGGCATCTGGATGCGCTGATTCGCCTTGACTTCTCCGGCGAGGGGCCGGTCACGAAGCTGATCGGCGGTGCGCGCCGCCCCCTGCTGCTGGAAGCACCCTTCAACATCGACGGTGGCATTGACGTGAGCATTCCGATTCAGGTCGAAGGCCAGGAGGAAGCGCTGCGCGTGCGCGGCTACATCGACCGCATTGACCAGATCGGCGATCAGGCGCTGGTGATTGACTACAAGACCGGATCGACGCCCATCAAGGTAGACGATATGCGCGCGGGCCGCAACTTTCAGATGATGGTCTATCTCGCCGCTGCCGAGCAGATTCTGCGCGCGCAAAACGGGCCGCATCAGGTAGGCGGGGGATTGTTCTGGCATCTGCACAGCCAGGCGGCCAGCGGCCAGATCCGCAGCGGACGAGACCGGCCAGGACGCGGTCGAGGAGGCACGGGCGCATATCGGGCGCTATCTCGCTGCCGGGCGGCGCGGGGATTTCAGCGTCCATCCGCGCAAGCTGGACCAGGGCCGCTGCGTGCATTACTGCGAATTCGCCGCACTCTGCCGGGTCGCCAGCACCAACCCGCGCAAACCGGAGCCGGACTCATGAACCTGACCCAGGCGCAGCATGATGCCGTATATACTCACGAGCAGAACCTCGTCGTCGGTGGCCGGGGCGGGATCGGGCAAGACGCGCGTGCTGGTGCAGCGCTATCTGGCCCTGCTGGATGCGCACGCCGACTGGCCGCTGAACGCGCTGGTCGCCATCACCTTCACGCGCAAAGCCGCCCAGGAAATGCGTGATCGCGTGCGGCAGGCCCTCGAAGATCGGCTCGCCAATGCCGACAGCCCTGACCAGCAGCGCCTGTGGGCCGAGCGTCTGGCCGGGATGGACAGCGCCCGCATCGACACGATTCACGGCCTCTGTGCCAGCATCCTGCGCGCCAACGCCGCCGAGACCGGTCTCGACCCCGATTTCGCCGTGCTGGACGAAATCGAAGCGGCTATTCTGCTGGACAGCGCTATCGAAAGCGCGCTGCAATCACTGGCCGCCAGCAGCGACCCGGCCCTGATCCTCTTCAGCCAATATGACGATGGCAGCATCCGGCAGGTCCTGCATGATCTCGCGCACACGCCCCTGCCCGATCTGCCTGAGGATCTGATGGCGCAGTGGCAGCAAGCCTGGGCCGCGGCGGCAGCGGATCATCTGGCGCGGCTCTGCATGGATACCACGCTGCTCGACGCGCTCAACTGGCAGCCCGCTGGCGGCTGGCCTGCCGACGATAAGCTGATGGACCTGTGGAACTCAGTGCATGAGGGCAGCGGGGATCTCTTCGATTCGGCGGCAGCGCTCGAAACGCGGCTGTCAGCGCTGGACTACATCGCCAGCAGCATCAATTTGCGCAGCGGCAGCAAGAAAGCCTGGGGTGAAGAGGGGTTGGCCCTGGCTAAAGACATGCTGCGCGCGATTCGCACAACCTGTAAGGAGGCCCAGGATCGAATCGGTGCCCCACCCGGCCCACTCGATGAGGCAGCGGCTCAGCTTCTGCCGCACTGGCTGAGCCTGATCCGGCACGCTCAAGCTTCCTATACACAAGCCAAAGCCCGCGACAGCCTGCTCGACTTCGATGACCTGGAGCATCTGACGCGCGATCTGCTGGAGCAGCATCCCCAGGTGCGCGCACGCTATCAGGCGGCGGAGTTCCGGCATCTGCTGGTCGATGAGTTTCAGGACACCAACGCGCAGCAGTGGGCTATCATTCGCGCGCTGGCCGACCCGCAGCAGCCCGGCAGCCTGTTCATCGTCGGCGACCAGAAGCAGAGCATCTACGCCTTTCGCGGAGCGGACGTCAGTGTCTTCGGCGACAGTGCGCGCGGAACTGACCGGCATCGGCGGCGGCGAAATCGCCCTCAGCCGTTCTTTCCGCAGCCATCAACCGCTGATCGACTGCTTCAACGCGCTCTTCGCCCGTGTACTGGCGCGCGATCCCAACAGCCCGGTGGCGGCCTACCAGACCGATCTCGACACGCTGCTGGACGCCGAACGCATCGACCCGCCGGGCGACTCACCGGCAGTCGAACTACTGCTGGTCAACAAAGGTGCGGAATCGGTTCAGCCGGAGCACAATAGCGAGGATTACCGCCGCTGGGAAGCCTACGAGATCGCCCGGCGCATCCAGGCCATGATCGACTCCGGCACCCCGGTCTACGACGGCACGGGCGGCACGCGACCACTGCGCTATGAGGACGTGGCGCTGCTGTTCCAATCGACCAGCAATATCGTGCTTTACGAGTCGGTCTTCAAGGCGCTCGGCCTGCCCTACGTGACCATCGCCGGGCGCGGTTATTACCGGCGCGAAGAGGTCTGGGACCTGCTCAACCTGCTCAAGGCACTATATAACCCGGCGGATAATCTCTCGCTGGCAAGCACGCTGCGTTCGCCGCTCTTCAGCCTCAGCGATGACGCCCTGCTGGCGCTGCGTTTGCTGCGCGATGATGAGGGCCACCGGCTGCCCTTGTGGGAGGCGCTGCGCTATGCCGATGTGGTTCCACCGGACGAACAGGCCCTGGTCGCCTTCGCTCACGGCTGCCTGCACGAACTGGCGGCGCTGGCCGGGCGTGTGGGCATTGCCGAACTGCTGCGCGAGGCCATCTACCAGACCGGCTATCTGGCGACGCTCAGTGGCCTGCCCAACGGCGCGCGGCGGCGCGGCAATGTCGAGAAGCTCATCGCCCTGGCCGAAAGCAGCGGCAAGATCACGCTGGGTGCTTTCGAGGAATACCTCAGCGACCTGAGCGCACGCGAGGTCCGCGAAGGCGAAGCGCCAATGGATGTCAGCGGGGCCATGACGCTCATGTCGGTCCATGCCAGCAAGGGCCTGGAATATCCGCTGGTGGTGCTGGTCGATACCTCCTGGCGGCGCAATTTTCGCGGCGGCGGCATGGTCATGCAGGACGCACAGTATGGTCTGTGCTGCAAGGTCTACGACGCGGATGAGGCCGCGTATAAACCCGGCTTCAGCTATGCCCAGGCGGAGCATCTGGCGCAGTTGCGTGACGATGCCGAACGGCGGCGCTTGCTCTACGTGGCGGCGACACGCGCGAAAGATTATCTGCTCATCAGCGGCCAGATCAATCAGAAGCGGGACGGCACCTGGAGCGCGAACGGCTGGCTGGGCCTCATCGTCGAGGCACTGGACCTGCAATCCGACCTGCCCGAATCAGGCGTAAGCGATATTGAGCGCGCCTGGGGCACACTGCGCGTGCAGATGGCGGTCGAGATCCCGCCGCCGGAAGCGACTATGCTGCATGAGGTCTGGCCCTCCTGGGAAGCATCGCCGGGCCTGGGCGAGCAAGCACCGCCTTTGCTGGAACCTGTGCAGGTGGACCGCACGGCAGCGGCACGGCATCTTTCGGCCACGCAAATCGCCGACCTGGGCGCAAGCCGCATTGAGCGCTTCTACGGCGAACGCTTCCGGCGGCAGGTGCTGCACGATGCGCCGGGACAGATCGGTTCGGTTGAGGCCCGGCCCGGTCAGGCGCGCTTGATCGGCGATATGGTCCACGAGGCGCTGCGCTGGTGGCAGCCGGGCGAGGATACGGCTGCACTGCTTGAACTGGTCGAAAGCGCAGCCTGGGAGCGCGGCATGGTCGATGCGGAACAGCACGAGGCAGGCGGTGCGTAGACGCCATGAGCCTGCTCGACAAATTTCAAGTCAGCCAGATCGCCCTGTGGATCAGCGGAAGCAGAGGAGGTCTACCGCGAGCTGCCCTTCATCTACAGCAACGGCGCACACGTCATTCATGGCGTGATCGACGTCCTGCTGAAGCGGCGCGACGGCTGGGTGATTGTGGATTACAAAACCAGCCCGATCCGGCAGACCAGCCAATCTGCGGCTGAAATGCACGCACAGCGGTATTATATGCAGGTGGGTTGTTATGCCGAAGCCGCCCGTGAACAACTGGGCGTCGAACCTGAAGTCTATATACACTATCTGCGGCACGGTCTGACAGCAGCAGTGCCGCCGGAGGCATGGCGCGAGGCGCTGGCCTCAATGGAATCTACGATTGGCCGCATAGCTGGGGACACATGATGAACCTTGAGCGACTGACAGGACCGGTTCCAGACTGGGCGCACAGCCAGCATCCGATGCTGCGCTATGCCCTCTCCCGATCTCGCCCGCCGACGCGCCGTGCACGCTACTTCCGCGCCTTGTGGATCATCCTGCTGGGCCTCGTATTGCTGGGCGCTGGCTATGTCATCGCCACCGGCCTGTTCAGGGAATCGCCCGGCGGTCGCCCCTGGGAGCAGGCGCTGAACATCCTGTTCTGGCCGGTTCTGGCCGTACAGATCGCCCTGAGCGCCGTCGCGCTCGGATTCACCGGCAGCATCGTCAGCGATGAGCTGCGCAACGAGACCTGGGATAACCTGCGTGCGACCGAGACCGGGGCCGAACTGATCGTCCGCACCCGCTGGATCGCCGTTTTTTACCGCCTGCGTGGGATTATCATTGTGCTGCTGCTGATCCGTGTCGGCTTGATCCTCGGCATCCTGGCGGACCTCAATACCTTTAATGGCCGTTACCTCGACTTACTGATCGACGAGACGACACCTGCCGTCGGCTTCCCGGTGGCAGCCGTGCTGATGTCCTTCACCATGACCGCCTGTCTGCTGCTGCCGCTGACGGCTATCGGCTTCGATGCCGCGCTCGGCTTGTGGGTGGCGACCCTCTTTCACCAGCGGATTTACGCGGTGCTGGTGCAGGTTCTGCTGATAATTCTGCGCGTGGCCGTGACAGCGGGCCTGGCATTCGGCGCAGCGCAGGTGGTCAACAGCGGTGCTGGCCCTGGTTCGTGGCTGATGATGGGAGGATTTGCAGCGCTGGGCGATTGGGGCCTGTCCTTCCTCAACCTGGGCCTCTACAGCGATCTATGGGTCACGATTCCTTACGGCATTCTGCTGGGTCCGGCGCTGCTGCTCTTCACCCTGCTCCAGGCCGGGTTGATCGACTGGATCATCAATCAGGCTATCCGGCAGGCCCAGAGTCGCGGCTAGAGCGCGTGCTCGGAGATGATGATAGACCGCTGTCGCGGCATTGCTCGCCAGCGGCACGTCATGCACGTTGCAGATGCGCATCAGCGTCTGAATATCGGGGTCATGCGGGTGCTTGCCCAGAGGATCGACAAAGAAGAAGACCGCCTCGATCTTGCCTTCGGCCACCATTGTGGCGATCTGCACATCACCGCCGATTGGCCCGGAGAGCATACAGCGGATCGGCAGTGAAGTCTTGTCGATCAGCAGCTTGCCGGTGGTGGTGGTCGCCACCAGTTGGTAGCGCTTGAGCACATGTTCGTAGGCCAGCGCGAAGGCGACCATATCGGCCTTTTTGCCGTCGTGGGCGATAAGTGCCAGGGTCTTCGAGTTCTCCGACATCAGCGTTTCTAGCCTCGTCCAAATAAGGCCGGGAGCGAAAGACCCTCAGCCGGAGGATACAGCCGCAGCAGACGGTCGTTCAGCGTCACCGCCTCGCGGTAATGATCTTCGAGTTGCGCCAGGATATGCTCCCAGGGCCGCTGCACGGCGATCTGCCGCGCTTTGAACGCCATCTGCTCGCGCAGCGCGGGTTGGTCGCGCAGGGTCTGGACCGCCTGCGGCAAAAGCCAGCGAATCATCCGGGCAGATAAAGCCGGTCTCGCCCGGCAGCACCAGGTCCGCCACCCCACCCTGGTCGATCACCACCGAAGGCAGACCGGATGCCATCGCTTCCTGCACCACCTGGCCGAAAGTCTCGTGCGGCCCGGTAAAGGCGAAGACATCCGCGCTGGCAAAGGCCTGCGGCAGATCATCGCCCATCAGATAGCCGGTGAAATAGGTCCCGGTCCCGGCAAAGAGGCTTTCAAGCGCTTCGCGCAGCGCGCCATCGCCGATAATCGTCAAAGCCACACCGGGCGTGCGCGCCACCTCCAGCAGCAGATCAACGCGCTTCTCGTTCGCCAGCCGCCCGACGTAGATGCACAGCAGCGAATCCGGATCACGCCCGTTGAGCAGCCGCTCGCGCCATGTCTGCGGATCGCTTGGCCGGGTCAAAGCGCTGAGCGTTCACACCCCGGCCCCAATCGCGCAGCCGGTGATAGCCCCAATCTTGCAGTTGGCGACGAGTCGTCTCCGAAGGGACCAGCGTCAGGTGACAGCCGTTATGGATGAAACGCAGCCAATCGCGCATCGGCTGGGTGAAGACCGGCAGGCCATAGCGCTCAGCATAACCGGGCAAATCCGTCTGGTAATTGGCGATCACCGGGATATGGCGCATCCGCCCGATAATCATGCCGCTGACGGAGAGGACCGCCGGGCTGAACATGTGGATCAGATCAGGCCGGAAGGCTTCCAGGCGGCTGGCGACCGCCAGATTCGGCAGGGCCATGCGGGTCTCTGGCGCGCTGGGCATTCCGAGTGAAGGCAGCGGCACAACTTCACTCTCGCCGATAGCGGAGGGCGCGGTATCAGGGGCGAAGACCAGCACTTCGCGGCCCGTTTGTTGCAGATAACGCAGGGTGAGAAACGCGGTTTTGGATACCCCATCCACTTTGGGCAGAAAGGCTTCAGCAATAATCGCCACCCGCTTGACCGGGGCCAGCGGAACATTCGGGTCCGGCGGCGCTAAGGTGCTGTCGTCTCCAAAGATCCGTTCGGCGTCCGCCGGGTCGAAGTGGGTAAGAGCCTCAAGTAGTCGGTGATCGGCCATAGCTGTCCCTCTGCGCCTGTCCTTCCAGCCAGTATCGCACGTCGTAGATCGAGGGCTGTGCGACCTTCAAAACGTGTCACGCCACAGCCAATTGCTGTCAGTGTGTGAGCATCGCTGCTGCCCGTAACGGGAAGCTGCAACTTCCGGGCCAGCCGATGCGAGAGCAGGTTGCCGCCGGGCGAGGGAGCACCGCTGTTATGCGCCTCAATCGCGTCGATACCTGATTCTAATAACACTTCAGGCCGGGTCAAGTAACGCCAGCACTGCCGGTAGTTGATGAAGAACTCGAAAGGATGCGCCAGTACCGCCAGGCCATTCTGTTCGTGAATCGCGGCAGCGGTCTCGGCCAGCGAGAGATCACGCGGCACCGGCTGAGTCACCCACAGGCCCAGCACGTGCCCCTCCCGGCTGCTGATTTCCACCCCCGGCACAATGTCGAAGGGGTAGTCGTCACGGTGGGCATACGCCCACAGGCTGGCCTCCAGCGTATCGTGGTCGGTCACGGCGATCACATCCAGCCGCCCCTGAACCGCCACGTAATTGAGCAGTTCCTGAATGGTTGGAAAACCATCGCTGGCGACCGTATGCATGTGCAGGTCAGCCCGCCCGCTGCCTTGAGCTTCCATTGACTGCCTCCGAATCGTAATTATTATACGAGTTTCAGACCCAAAGATACACCGCATATCTTAAGAGCAGTCGCAACCTTGATTAAGCATCACGGGTTCCTTCATGCATACTTGCATTTTGATAGGATCACCTTACATTTCTTACGCGAATTCGCCGCATCAGCGAATTCGCGCATACTATATAATCACCTTAGTAATCGAGGGCAGGACTTTCTCGATGGTGGAAAAGCAAGCTAAGTTTATATCGCTGCGCTGGCGGATCACCGTCCCGCTCTTCGCCCTGACTCTAATCGTCGTCATGGTCGGTATCTACGTGCTGGTATCGAGCACGGGGATCGTCTTCTCTGATTCCACAGCCAACATTCTCCAGCAGAGCCAGCACGAGGTCCTCCAACGCAGCGCCGATCTGCACGAGGAACAGCGCCGCATCGTGCGAACGCTGGCCCTGCTCAGCGGTGTGCCCGAAGCTGTCCAGAGCGGCAGCGCCGACACGGTTCGCAGCGCCCTGGAAACGCGGGCTAACAACGCCGGACTCGACCTGCTGGCACTGACAGATGACCGGGGTCGCCTGGTGCTGGGGCTGCTGCGCGGGCAGGACAGCGGTACTTTCGCCCGCATCTCTGTGCTGGATACCCCATCGCTGCTGGAACCTGCCGGCGAGGCAACTGATTGGACCGGTCTGGTCCATATCGCCAATGTCAGCTTTGTCACTACTGCCGCGCCAATCAGCCAGGCCGGTGTTCAGATCGGCCACGTTTTCGCGGGCCAGCGCCTATCCACCGTTATCGAGACCTTCAAGCCCAGCGCCATGACCGATGCGGTCGTCTACACACAGGAAGGCAGTCCGACCGCGACCACGCTCAATCTGGGTCTCGCCGGGCTAAGCAGCCTGAGCACCGCCGCCTCCCCACTGCAAATTGAGGGGCAGTATTATCAGGCGCTGGATTTCCCGTTTAGCTATGGAGACAGCACGCTGGGCACCTTCCGCCTGCTCGTGCCGGATAACAGCCGCCAGAGCGCCATTGTTGCCCGGCAGTTGGGCAGTCTGCTGCTGACTCTGCTGGCTGCTGTGGTCGTGATTGCCCTCTTCGTGAGCAGTCACTGGTCTCTGGGGCGCACGGAACGCATCCAGCGCACCGCCGAGTCCCTGGCACGCGGCGAGCGCCGGTCGCGCACCCATCTGCGACCCGTCGATGAAATCGGGCGTGCCGGACAGGCCCTGGACCAGTATGCCGAACTCGGTCCAGCAGCATCAGGACGCGCTCCACAGCAGCCTGCGCCGCCAGCGCCGCGAAAACGAGCGCCTGACCGCCGTGCTGGAATCGCTGCCGGATGGCGTCATCGTGCAGGACCTCGAAGGCCGGGTGCTGCTGCTCAATGAAAAAGCGCGTGAACTGCTCGGCTCGACGCGCGTGCTGCGCAGCAATACCGACCTGAACGAGCTGATGGCGCGTGTGAGCCACCGCATCGGCCCCGCCCTCGCGCCGGGTCTCTTTGCCCTGGGCGATGCCCAGCGTATCCAGATCGACCAGCGGATGCTCAGCGTTCAGGCCGCCGCCGTCATGACCGTCACACGCCAGCATCTGGGCACGGTCATCGTCGTGCGCGATATTAGCGAGGAGGTCGAGCGCGAAACGGCCCGCAAGCGTGTCATCGAGGACCTGTCTAGCGAGGTACAGGAGCCGCTGACCTCGCTCATTCAGGCCGCCAAGCAGCGTCCGGCGCAGGATTTCTCCAGGGAGATTCAGCAGCACAGCAGCACGCTTCAGCGCATGATCCTCGAACTACGCGATCTCAGCGACGCCAAACCCGGCAAGCAGACCGACCAGCAGCGCCCAATTCTGCTGGACAGCCTCGTCTGGGCGATAGCCAACGAATGGCGGCAGGTGGCGCAGGCGCAAAACCTGACCTTCCACGTGATGATCGAGAAACCGGGCCTCTACGTCCTGGGCCAGGAACGACGCTTGCGCTGGGCGATTGGCAACATCATCGACAATGCCATCAAGTACACCCTGCCCGGCGGCGATCTCACCTTAGAAATCCAGGACGACGACAGCGAAGATTACGCCCACCTGCGTGTGCGCGATAACGGCGTGGGCATCACCCGCGAGGAACTGCCACACGTGACGACGCGCTTCTTCCGGGGCCGCCCGGTGACCCCGGATGGACAGGCGATCCGGGTGCCCGGCAGTGGTCAGGGCCTGTTTACCGCCAACCAAATTATCGAGGCGCACGGCGGCAGCATGGAGGTCAGAAGCAAGCTGGCCGTCGGCACCGCCGTCTATTTCAGTCTGCCGCTGACCGCCGAACAGGTCTACGAACTGCCCCACTTCAGCACCCAGTTCGAAGGCGAAACCCTACCGCTTGATGTAGACGACAAGAAATCTGACAGCTAGCCCCTGCCCATCTGGACAGGGAGCCGCTGCCCGAACGCCGTTTGGCAGATTCAGTGTTCTCCCTCACAATCATATACATTGAGAAAGTCGCAGGGACATCATGTGCTCCCAGGATGAGACTCGCTGGCAAGATTACGCCGTAGAAGCGGCGGTTCATGCTGCGCTGGAAGCTGAGCGCCAACGATTGGCTCAACAGTTGGAAGACGTGCTTATCAGCCAGATTAATCTCGTGCTGGCGCAGATTCAAAGCTATGAGCAGACATCTGCGGGTCAATCGCGCATGGCCCTGCCGGTGCTTTCGTCGCTGGTCCGCCAACTGCTGCAGCAGGCTTATGATCTCCAGGCCGAACTCAAACCGAGCACGTTGGAAACGCTCGGTCTGGAACCGGCCCTGGAAACCCTGGCGAACCAACAGCGCCGCAGCACGGGCATCAGCATCACGCTGGCACTGCCCTACCACCGCCAGCGCCTGCCCGCCCACATTGAACTGGCCCTGTTTCGCAGCACCCAGGCGATCATCCATCTTGTCACCACCCAGGGGAGCGCCACGCGCGTCGATATTCGCCTCGAACACGAAGACTCTGGCGTGCAATACAGCCTCACAACGAATGATACAAGTCTGAAAAGCAGCCTGCTCCAATCTACGCGGCAGCGTATCGAATGGTTGGGCGGTCAGGTAAGATTGGTGAACGATCAACCCAGGCAGATGACGATTCGCATCCTATTTGCGACCGGAGCCCCAGTAGAACTCACCGAGCGTGAAATGGCGGTCATCCGCCTGGTCGCTGAGGGCCTCACGAACGCCGAAATCGCGGCCCAGTTGGCGATTCGTCCGCGCACTGTGAAATTTCATCTCGACAACATTTACAGCAAGCTGGAAGTCAACAGTCGGACAGCCGCGGCAATCCATGCACTGCGCCAGGGCTGGGTCCAGCGTCAGCCTCCTGCCTGAAGGAACAGGCACGCACTGCCCGAAGAAGCGTTCCAGCAAGAACGAGCAGGATACACACTGTAGGCATCAGATAACGAGAAAGGCAGTCTTGTGATGACCGATACGAATGCGCTCGAAGGCATCAATCTCGACCCTATTGAAGCCTTGTTAGCCGATCCCGAAGTCACCGAAATCATGGTCAACGGGCTGCATGGGGTCTATGTCGAAAAACGGGGACAGATGATATTGACCGACATCCACTTTGCGAATGAGCGGCAGATTGAAGACCTCATTCAGCGTATTGTCAGGCCGATGGGACGCGCAATCGATGAAAGCCACCCTATCGTGGATGCGCGCCTGCCGGATGGTTCGCGCATCAACGCCGTCGTCAGGCCCATCGCGGTCACTGGCCCGACTCTGACACTGCGTAAGTTCAAATCGATGGACCTCAGTTGGGATCAGTTGATTGGCTACGGCTCGGTCAACGAAAAAGCAGTCGAGTTTCTGCGTGCCAGCGTAGCTGCCAGAACGAACATGGTCGTCGCGGGGGGCACTAATTCTGGCAAGACGACTATTCTGAATGCGCTGTCCGAGTTCATCCCGGCAAATGAACGCATTATTACGGCTGAGGTCACCGCAGAACTCGCTTTGCGCCACAACCACGTCATTGTCCTGGAAGCCCGCCCCCCTGACCATGAAGGCAAAGGCGAAATCACGATGACCGATCTCGTGGTCAACGCCCAGCGGATGCGTGCGGATCGCATCATTTCTGGTGAAGTGCGCAGCGGTGAAGCCTGGGACATGCTTCAGGTCATGACGGAAGGTTTTGACGGCAGCATGTTCACCATCCATGCCAACAATGCGCGCGATGTCCTGGAACGTCTGGAGACCCTGTCCACTGCCGCAACGCATCTGCCCTTGCTCCAGATTCGCGCCAAAATCGCGCAGGGAGTCCAGCTCATCAGCCAGAGCCTGCACCTGCACGACGGCAGCCGCAAGCTGGTCGCGCTGACCGAAGTCGTTGGCCTGAATAACAACGTTATCGAGCTGCAAGACATTTTTCGTTACGAGCAAATCGGCGAACAGGACGGCCATATCCTGGGTGAACTGCGCCTGACCGGCGTCGTGCCGAGCTTCGCTGATCGGCTTGATCTACCCGCCGATTTCTTCACGTTATAACTTTCGTGTGAGGTTTTAGGCCGAATATCCGCCAGCTTCGGTATGAGTGTAACGCGCGAGCCGTGATAATCGTCACTTCTATGCTATCGCTCAATCCCGTACGCTGTTTGTCACCTGCCTATGAGCAAAACTGCATAAGGAGACATCTGATGACGGATATTCAACGCCGTGAATTCCTCAAGCATCTCGGCCTCGGCACGGGAGCGCTTGGGGTCAGCAGCTTCTGGGGGGCTGCAGCGCTCAATGTGAATGCAGCCGATCTGCCCCAGCAGCAGGAAATTGACTGGGAACAGATTGACCGCGATCACGAAGCGAAGATCAAGACTTTTCTCGACAATGTGGGTAAGGACGATGTCTTCTGGCGCAAACCGCTGGAATATACGATGGATGGCGATGTCAAAGTCTTCGAACTGACGGCTACCAACGTCCAGTGGGAAACTCAGCCGGATCAGTCCTTCAACGCCTACGCCTACAACGGCATGGTGCCCGGACCTGAATTCCGTGTGACTGAGGGTGACCGCGTCCGGGTCGTGCTGCACAACGAAATGAATCAGAGCACCACCATTCACTGGCATGGCATGGATGTCCCCAACGATCAGGACGGGGTGCCTTTCGTGACACAGCAACCGGTGAAACCCGGCGAAACATATACTTACGAATTTACTGCTCCCAATCCCGGCTCCCACATGTATCACTCGCATCACAATTCACTGGAACAGGTCGTGGGCGGTCTCCTGGGCGCATTTATTATTGAACCGCTTGATAAAGCGAGCGAACCGATTGTGGATCACGAATACACCATGATCCTCAACGACACACTGCTCGGCTTCACGGTAAACGGCAAATCCTTCCCCTATACCCAGCCGCTGACGGCCAAAGTGGGTGAGCGCATCCGTATCCGTTACTATAACGAGGGCTTAATGATCCACCCCATGCACTTGCACGGGCAGCCGCAAAAGGTCATCGCCAAAGACGGCTACAATCTTCCTGCGCCCTACTTCTGCGACACGCTGCTGGTGGCTCCTGGCGAGCGTTATGACGTTATCGTCGAAGCCCGTGCCGCTGGCATCTGGGCCTTCCACTGCCATATTCTGAGCCATGTGGAAAACCGTACCGGTCTGTTCGGTATGGTGACACCCTTTATCGTCAGCGAAGCCGACTGAAATCCAGCTCACAGGTAACAAAAAGGAGCAGTCCGCCGGGGGCTGCTCCTTTGTTTTCCGGATTCGATAAAGCCTAGAGGGTCATCAGGTAGGCGATCAGATCGTTAATTTGTTCTTCAGTGAACACCTGGCCGAAGACATGCGGCATCAGGTTATCCGGGAAACCTTCGACGACATAAGCACTGGGGTCTACGATGGACTGGTGGAGATACTCCACTGCCGTCATGCCCGGAACGCGCGTTTCCGCACGGGTGCCTACATTCTGCAAGCCGGGGCAGATCAACGTGTTTTCAGAGTCAGCCAGATGACAGGTTGCGCAGGCGAAGCTGGCCTCCGGCACGAAGGTGTTGAACAGGACCTGCCCCGCAGCCGGATCTCCCGTCACTTCACTCACATTGGACGAGCCGGAGGACGCGGCTGGAGCCTCGGTCGGTGCTTCAGTCGGTGACGGCTCCGGCGTGTCAGTCGGTGGCACGGTCGCTGTCTCGGTCGGCGTGGCTGTGGGCGGCTGAGTCACCGTGGGCGATGGCGTAATCGTAAAAGTCGCGGTCGCGGTCGGCGCGTTAGCGGTCTCCGCCACCGAAGTCGCCGCCTGGGCGACCTGCGTATTTTCCAGGTCTGCCTGGAAAACCGGTGCGGCGACGGTGCCGCAGGCTGCCAGTATCAGGCTCAGGGTGAGGAACAAAAATCCTGTGCGTTTCATAGCGACCTCGCTTCGCGTGATGCCAGATTGTGAAGCTGTGAACAAGGGCCGAGTATAGCGTATCGATCCGCCATATGCCAGACGTGATTTAGCTCGAAAGGCTGTCGCGGGTCAGCTCAAAAGCGGCCTTCAACGCAGCCGTCGTATCGCCCTTCGGGATGAACTCGTGCGCAATGAAACCCGTGTAGCCGGTCGCCGCAATCGCCCGGAAGATCGGCGGGTAATTGATCTCCTGGGCGTCGTCAAGATCATGGCGGCCCGGATTCCCGGCAGTGTGATAATGTGGGAAGTGGTTGTGCTGCGACTGAATGGTACGGATCACATCGCCTTCCATGATCTGCATGTGGTAGACGTCGTAAAGTATGTTGACGCGCGGCGAATCAACCAGGTTGCAGACGCGGACACACCAGGCCGTTGTATCGCCCTGATAGCCGGGATGATCCACCTTGCTGTTGAGCGTCTCCAGCGCCAGATTGACCCCGGCAGATTCGGCCAGTGGGGCCAGCACACGCAGATTTTCCGCCGCGATCTCCGCACCAGTCTCGTCGTCTACGGCCTCGCGGCTGCCCGCAAAGACGATCAGGTTGGGGATGTCCCATTCCTGCGCCAGCTTGAGATTGACCTCGATTTCGCGCGTGATACGGTCCCGGTTTTCGCGCCGGTTCAAACCATCCTCAATCGAGGCATGGCCGCCAATAGCCGCGATGCTCAGACCATGATCTTTGACCATCGGCCAGTATTCCTGCCCGACCAGATCCACACCGGTATAGCCGATCTCCGCTGCCGTCCGCGCCAGGTCTTCAGCAGAAAGCCCCCGGTTGGCAAAACTCCACCATGCAAAAGACTGTTGTATTGCACTCATAAGGTATTTCTCCTGTTTACGCGCGCGATTGTACCAACAGCACGGTCAGCCTGGCTATAGCCGCCACCGCTAAAATTTGGGCTGCTCGGTGATCTGCGCCGGGTCGCTGCCCAACAGGAAGTCGAAGTCGCAGCCCTGGGGAGCCTGATTGACATGCCGCAGGAATAGCTGGCCGTAACCACGCCCAAAAGCTGGCGCAGGGGGCTGCCACTCACTGCGACGCCGAGCCAGTTCTTCATCGCTGACATGCAGATGCAAGCGACGATTATTCAAATCCAGTTCGATCTCGTCACCGTCGCGTACCAGCGCCAGCGGACCCCCGATTGCGCTTTCCGGCGCAACATGCAGGACAATGGTGCCGTAAGATGTACCGCTCATGCGGGCATCGGAGATGCGCAGCATATCGCGCACGCCCTGCTTGAGCAGCTTGACCGGAATCGGCAGATTCCCGACCTCCGGCATCCCCGGCCCACCCAGCGGCCCGGCGTTCTGAAGCACCAGCACATCGTCGGCGCTGACATCGAGATCAGGGGCGTTGATTCGGGCCTTCAGGTCATCGATGCCTTTGAACACCACCGCCCGCCCGCGGTGATGCAGCAGTTCGGCTGTGGCGGCAGCGTGCTTGATGACCGCGCCCTCCGGGGCCAGATTGCCGGTCAAAATCGCCAGGCCACCTTCCGGCTGGAAGGGATCGTCCAGCTCATGAATGATGTCGGGGTTATGAATTTCCGCGTCGCGCACATTTTCCGCCAGCGTCCGCCCGGTGACGGTGAGCGTGTCGCCGTGCAATAGTGGCAGCAGTTCTTTGAGCACCGCCGGGATGCCACCGGCATAAAACAGGTCTTCCATCTGGTACTGGCCGGTGGGGCGCATGTTGGCGATGATCGGCGTGCGGCGGCTAAGCTCGTCGAAGCGAGACAACGGCAGATCGACTTCAACCCGCCCGGCGATAGCAGGCAGATGGACGACAGCATTGGTACTGCCGCCCAGCGCGTGCAGCAGCATAATCGCATTGTCGAAGGCCTCCGCCGTGAGAATATCCGAAGGCCGGATTCCTTCTGCGGCCAACCGGACGATCTGCCGCCCGGCTTGTTCGGCCAGTTGAATACGGCGTGAATCGGCTGCGGGAATCGCGCCATTGCCCGGCAGGGCCATGCCTAGCGCTTCCATCAGCGAATTCATGGTCGAGGCCGTGCCCATCACCATGCAGTGCCCGGCGCTGCGCACCAGATTGGTTTCGATGTCTTTGTAGGTGGCTTCGTCAATCGTCCCGGCTCGATACTCGGTGGTGAAACGGCGGCAGTCGGTGCAAGCCCCCAGAATCTGGCCCTGATAATGACCGTTGAGCATCGGTCCGCCGCTGACCATGATGGCCGGAACGTCCGCACTGGCCGCGCCCATCAGCGCCGCCGGGGTAGTCTTGTCGCAGTTGGTCAACAGCACCACGCCGTCCATCGGGTTGCCCCGGATCATCTCTTCGGTGTCCATCGCCGCCAGATTGCGGTAGAGCATCGATGTGGGGTTGAGATAGATCTCGCCCAGCGAAATGGTCGGGAACTCCAGCGGCAGGCCGCCCGCCTGCCACACGCCGCGCTTGACGGCTTCGGCCAGCTCGCGCAGATTATGGTTGCAGTTATTCATCTCGCTGTAGGTGTTGCAAATGCCGATCACTGGGCGGCGCAGGTCTTCGTCATCGAAGCCCATCGATTGGGTGAAGGCGCGATGAGTCAGCCCGGCGACTCCGTCCTCATTAAAGAATACTTCGCTGCGGCTGCGTTGATCGCCCATGACGCCTCGCTCCTGTTCCCTACGCTGCGGTAGGACGTGATGATACCGTTTCCTGGCGAAACTGTCGGCTTGAGTGGTTCTTGCTGGTCTAAAAAGGTAAAAGTTATTATGGGCTTGCTTGGAATAAGATGGAACCCAATTTACCCATCGACATTGGCGGGATAGTGGGTATTTACACTTTATTCTAAAACCCGGTCGTCTCCGGCCTGCGATAGTGGATCACACGCTGGAGTGCCTTGAGTTCGTAGGGCCAGGCATAGACCTCGAAGCGATAGCGCCAGCCGCTGAGCGCCCGCAGCAAACTGCGCCACTGCCCTTGCAGCCGCAGGTCGGTCACGGTGGGATAGTAGGCGTTGATGACCGCTTCGAAATTGCGCACCCGGCGGCGCGTGGTGTCCTTGAACCAGGGCGTGCAGGGGTCGCGGCGCATCGAGAACTTCGCCCAGGCCGGGCTGGCCCACTCTTCAAGCGTCTCCGGGAAGCGGAAGCCCAGCTTGCGTCGCCTCGTCCAGCAGAATGCTGCCTTCCTGCGGCACGGGGGTATAGATGTAGAGTACCAGTTCGGTCGCCGGGTTGACCCGCTTGAGCTTGCGGATGAACTGAATGGTCGCCTCGATGTCGGCTGCCGGATCGGGCGGATTGCCCAGCACAAAGGATAGTTCCGGCACGATGCCGTAATGCTTCATGCGCTCGACCAGCGCCAGCGTCATGTCCGTGCTGGCCTTGCCGCCCTTGTTCATGCGCCTGAGCATGTCGTCGCTGCCGCTCTCCGCGCCCATGAAGATCATCTTCGAGCCGCTGCGGCGCATCGCCTCCCAGGTGGCATCGCTGTAGCTCATCAGCGTATCGACTCGCCCCAGGCCCCACCACGCGAATTCCTTTGCCCGTGATGCGCTCGGCAAACTCTGCGGTGCGCGCCTCGTTGACAAAAAAGTCCATGTCGTGGAACTCCAGACCGTCGATCTGCCAGCGCTGGTGCAGATGAGTCACAATGTCGGCGACTCGTTCGGCGCTCTCTGGCAGCCAGCGGCGGTTCGCCAGCGCCACGACCGCGCAGAAGTTGCAGGCGAAGGGACAGCCGAAGCTGCTGTTGTGCGAGAGCACCCGCCGGCCCAGATAGCTGCGCCCGACATAGCGCGCCACGTCGATCTGATCGTAGGGATACCAGGGCAGATTGTCCATCGGGACGTATGCCGCGCGCGGGTTCACCTGAACGCTGCCGTTCAGCGTATGCACCAGCGAGGGAATCTCGGCCAGCGAGCCGCCGCTGTGCAGCGCATCGACCAACTGGCGGAAAGGCGCTTCCCCCTGTCCCTGAATGACGTAATCGACATAGGCGCTGTTGAGGACCGCCTCGTAATGCTGAGTCGGAAAGTAGCCGCCCCACAGGATCGTCAGGTCCGGCAGCGCGGCCTTCACCTGCTGGCAGACCGGCACCGCCTGACGCAGCTGCGGTCCTGGCATGACCGTGACGGCCAGCAGCTTCGCCCCGGTCGCCTGAGCGCGCGCGATGATCTCGGCGGCGGGGTCCGCCACCAGATTGCCGTCGATGAAGGCGATGTCGTAATCTTCGGCGATGACTGCCGAGACGGCCAGCAGCGACAGCGGCAGACGCTGTTTGCCGGGCGAGGTGCTGAGCGGGTTGTAAAACAGGACGGTGTGGCGCATAGTACACTCACAGAACGGCTTGCGGCTCATTGTACACCAATGGCTACGCGAGCAGTGCCGGAGATGGATTGTGCAATCAGGAGTTCCGCAGATGACGGATGTCATCACCCACGTACAGCAGGTCACATTGGACTGGCTCAACGCTGCGCTCAGCGGCACAGCGGCCCTGACTTCAGGCCGGGTCTGCCACTTTGAATTGGCCGAATCAGACAGCATCAATGCGCAGATGATCCACCTGCGGCTGCGCTACACCGCAGATGCGCAAGGTACCCGGCCTGCTGCGCTGCTGCTCAAGCTGTGCCGGGACGAGGCCTTTGGCGACTCGGAGGTTCAGTACTACACGCGCGATTACGTCAGCCTGGACGATGCGCCGCTCGTGCCCTGTTATCACGCGCGCTATGCGGCCTCGCCGTCGCGTTATCATCTGCTGCTGGACGACCTCTCGGCAACTCACCGCAACAACTATGATACGCCGCCGACGCTGGGCTATGGTCTGGCGGTCGCGCGGGCGCTGGCAAAGCTTCACGCACACTATTGGGGCCTCGAACGGCTCAGTCAGATCGACGCTCAACTCCCCGGCGAAACACAGATCAGGCGCTCAATGACCCTGGCCGCATCCGGTCTGGAGACGATGCTGGCGCGCGTCGGCGGCGAGATTGATCCTCAATGGGTACGGACTCTGCACGCTATTTTCGAGCGGCATCCGGCGGCCATGCTGGAACGCACGCGGAACCCGGTCGGATTCACCCTGATTCATGGGGATGTCAACCCAGGCAACGTGCTCTCGCCGGTCAAGGGCAGCGGCAAGATGTATCTGATTGACCGCCAGCCCTTCGACTGGTCGCTGACCGTCTGGCTGGGCGTCAGCGACGTGGCTTACTTGATGGTACGTCCCTGGGAGACAGATTTCCGCCGCCGCGCCGAGATGCCTGTCCTGCGCGAATATCTCGCCGGTCTTCAGCAGGCCGGGGTGACAAATTATGATTGGGATCAACTGCTGGACGATTACCGCCTGAGCGTAATCCAGAACGTCTACGTCTCGGCACAGCGCTGCGCGACAGACGACGAGTGCGAGCGGATGCAGTGGCTGTGGTGGCCGCATTTGCAGCGCACCATGACCGCCTATTTTGACCTGGACTGCAACAGGCTCCTGGAGACAAAGAGGCCACGATGAACCGAACCGACCAACTCTTGGCAATTGTGCTGGAACTCCAGGCCAAAGGCTGGCAGCGTGCCGAGGACCTGGCCCGTACTTTCGAGATCAGCAAGCGGACCATGTACCGCGATTTGCAGGCGCTGTCCGAAGCCGGGGTGCCCATCGTGTCCGTGCCGGGTCAGGGTTACTCGCTAGTCGAGGATTATTTCCTGCCGCCGCTCAGCTTCAGCGCCGACGAGGCCCTGGTGCTCATCCTGGGCAGCGATTTCGTCGGCCAGACCTTCGACGAGCAGTATCGCAAGACGGCCAGCAGCGCCACCAGCAAGATCCAGGCCGTGCTGCCGGAGCGCTTGCAGGTGGAAGTGCGCGCGCTTCAACACCGGATGCGCATGGTCGCCGTCGATCAGTTGAGCGGCTTTGACCGCCCGCAGCTTCTTCAGGAAATTCGCAGCGCCATCATCCACAACCGCCGCATTCGCTTCGTCTATCACAGCCGTTCTTCAGGCGACCCGGCAGGCGAAGTCACCGAGCGCGACGCCGACCCTTACGGTCTGGTGCATTACAGCCGGGCCTGGTACATCAGCGCCTACTGTCACCTGCGCCAGGGCCTGCGCAACTTCCGACTGGACCGCATCGACCAGCTCAAGGTGCTCGACGTGACCTTTTTACGCCCGCCCGATTTCAGACTGGGACAGGCCTGGGATAACAGCCGGACGGTGAAAGTGCGCGCGCACTTCAGCCCGCAGATCATGCGCTGGGTGCGCGAGGAACCGTCCTTCTTCCAGGTGGAGGCCGAGGAGCGGGAGGACGGTCTGCTGTTGACCTTTATGGTCCGCGATGAGCGGGAATTACTCCAGTGGCTGATGAGCTGGGGCAGTCAGGTTCAGGTGCTGGAGCCAGAAAGCCTGCGCCGCCTGATGTGCGAAGAAGCTGAAGCAATTTTGCAAAATCACAAAACTGCTGATTCACTGTTGCCATAATGCTGTCACATGGGCCTGCTATGGTGATGCTATCGCTAACACAAAAGGAGAGTATCACCATGAGCAGCGCCATTACCTGGTTCGAGATCCCGGCAGTCGATTTTGAGCGCGCGATCAATTTCTATGACACCGTCCTGGGCACCCCCCTGCGCCGCGAGAACTTCATGGGCGTGCCGCACGGCATCTTCCCGGCGCAAGACGGTGGAATCGCGGGCGCAGTCGTCCTCAACCCCGATTACCGGACCAGCAGTACAGGCACGGTCATCTACCTGAATGCCGGGAAGGATCTGGACGGCGTGCTGGCACGTCTGCAGGCCGCCGGGGGCACGCTGAAGCTGCCCAAAACCGCCATCGGACCGCAGGGTTTCATCGCCATCGCCATCGACAGCGAAGGCAACCAGATCGGTTTCCACCAGGCCGCCGCCTGATCCCCCGAAGCGCCGCAGTGGGAGTGCCGGCCCAGGCACTCCCACGCCCCATCAAAACTAATGCTACTTGGTCCGTGTTGGACCTAATGCGTTGAGGGCTGATTCTGGCGCACAATGGAGACTAACGAAGGTTCACAATCACCAGGATTTGCCCCCAAACAATGGCTACTCTTGCCCCGCGTGCCGGGACTTTCACTGCGTTACGTCATCCAAATTTCCGCCTGTACTTCTTCGGTCAGCTCGTATCGATCTCCGGCCTGTGGATGCAGCAGGTGGCGCAAGGTTGGCTGGTCTTTCAGCTCACGCACTCCGAACTGGCCCTGGGTCTGGTGGCTTGCGCGGCAGGCATTCCGTCCCTGCTGCTGTCGCCCTTTGCCGGGGTCATCGTAGACCGCACGCCGCGGCGGGTGCTCATCTTTTTCACTCAGTTTTCCCTGATGATCCTGGCTTTCGCCCTGGCCTACCTTGTGTTTGCGGGCACGGTGCAGGTCTGGCACATTATGCTGGTCTCCTTCCTGTCGGGTCTCACCAACGCGCTGGATGCTCCGGCACGTCAGGCCTTCATCAAAGATATGGTCGGCCCTGAGGATATGTCCAGCGGCATCACCCTCAACTCGCTGACGGCTAACGGCTCGCGCGTGATTGGCCCGACGCTGGCCGGTCTGGCATTGGCTACCGTGGGCGCGGGCTGGTGCTTCTTTCTCAACGGCGCGACTTTCCTGGCCGTGTTGATCTCGCTGGTCATTATGACCGTGCCCAACCGGGTGCCCGGCGTCGGGCGCGGTTCCGCGCTGAAGCAGATGCGCGAGGGCCTGAGTTACTCACGCGCTCACGCCACTATTCTGCCGCTGCTGCTGCTGGCGGCGGTGTCTGCTACGTTCAGCATCAACACGATTACGCTGCTGCCCGCCTTCGCCGATGTCATTCTGCACCAGCCGGTCGATGCCCTGTCGATCATGAGCACGGCGCAGGGAGTCGGCGCAGTGATCGCCGGGCTGCTGCTGGCAATGCTGGTCAACCGCCTGGGACGGGGCATGGTCGCCGGAGTGATGGTGTTGATGATGCCCGTTTCAATGCTGCTGCTTTCACTGACGGCCAACACGGGCCTTGCCGCTATATTCATGGGCCTGTTCGGTTTCAGCCTGGTGCTCTTTTTCGTCAACTGCAATACGATGATTCAGATGATCGTGCCCGATCATTATCGCGGGCGCGTGATGAGCCTGTTTACACTTACCTTCATGGGTCTGACCCCCTTTGGCGCGCTGGCGGTGGGTCTGTTGGCGCAGGAAACCAGCACCCCCGGTGCCCTGGCGGTTTTCGGCGCGATAGATGGTGCGCTGGTGCTGTACATCCTC
Source organism: uncultured Chloroflexia bacterium (assembly GCA_963772595.1). Taxonomy (GTDB): domain Bacteria; phylum Chloroflexota; class Anaerolineae; order Aggregatilineales; family Phototrophicaceae; genus CAVYXZ01. Next base: position 520,648 of record CAVYXZ010000014.1, read on the forward strand.
TCGCGCTGGCGTGGGGTCTGGAAAGTCGAATAACCCCTAAACCTGCGGGGATTAGCTCCTGACCCCTTGTGACCCTTCACGATTTGCTGTACGCTGTTTTCGCTCTGGAAACAGCGCAACCAACAAATGAGTGGAGGTGTCACCATGAAACTGGCCGAAGCCTTAATTTTACGTGCCGATGCGCAGAAGCGAATCCAGCAGCTTCGGGAACGCCTCAACCGCAGCGCGAAGACCCAGGAAGGCGAACTGCCGCCCGAAGATCCGCAGGAACTCCTGGCAGAACTGGAGCGCGTGGTGATCGGAGTTCAGCGGGACTGGTGAAGCGCATCAACAGGACCAATGCGGCAGACGACTTTTGATGCTGAAGACGCACGCTGACCGAGGCGCTGGCCGACCGGGATGGCCTGTGATCGAGCGCAGCGTCCTGGCCGGGGTGATCAAGCCGGCGACCGGCACGAATCAGTACGGGCGCTACGGCGTGTTCGCTCGGAGGTGACATCAAGATACTGCAGCGCGGTGAACGTCGCCGATATTCAGCGGCAAATGGACGATCTCTCCCGCCAGCACCGCGAACTCGATGCGGCAAATCCAGGCTTAACTGGCAGGTCGACGTCTGATCGAGTAGCAGCGTCAGTCGGTAGCCAAAACGCATAGAGGCGACACAAACCCGAAGCCAACCGGGCAAAAACGACCAGGCGTATACCACGGTCAAGACATGCCCGGAGCGTTGTGGCACAATGCACACAATCATGCTCAGCATAGGGACGGGGCACAAGCGCACAGGGTACATTGTCATCACCGTGTGTCGATCTGAAGCACCTTTGGTGAGGGTGGGTCAGGGGCACTGACGATCAGGGTACATCTTGACGATGTGCCCTCTTTTTTTACCCCCCAATATCGCGGGGGAGTCCATTTTGAACTCTTATGATCCTTAAAGATCTGCTATAATCCTTTAAGTCAGTAAAAAGCAGAAAGGTAAAGGATTATGCACAACAATCCGTTGCAGCAAATGAATGGCCTGCTCTTACTCCATGCGCTTCAGAGTCTGCACCAGGAGCGCGCCCAGAGTAAGCAGGACCAGCCGGTCGATCACGCCCCACGGCGCGAACATCCGGCCCGGCTGCTCGTCCAACGGCTTCGTCCCCAGCGCACCAGCGGAGGCTGAGCCATGAACGGGCCATCACCGAGCGTGTTTCCAACGGAAGCGCGCTCTTTTTTTGTCGGCTGCTTGGGGTTATAGTGACCGCATGAGCATTTCACTCGATAACGGTTGGCAGTGCGCCAGCAGCGAGACCTTTAGCGACATCCTGCCGGTGCCCACGCTGGTGAATCTGCCCGGCAGCGCCCGGCCCATCTATCTGCGCCGCAGTTTTGACCTTGATGTGACTGACTACTGCGTCAGCTACCTGCTCCACATCGAGGCGGCTCCGGCAGGCATCCAGTTGAGCATCAACGGCGAGCCGGTTCCACTCGACGGCAGCCCGCCCTACTGCGTGGATGTCACTATGAACGTCGCGCTGGACGACAACGAAATCGTGATTCAGCTCCCGCCCGGCGCGTCCGGTTCCATCCTCGGCCTATGCCTGGAGCCGCTGCCCTGCGACTAGCCCCACGCATTGACGCCAACAAACCATTCCGATACAATAACCAGGGTTAAGACATAGCTGAACTGGTTCCACATGAAATACCATATTTGGACGCTCGGCTGCCAGATGAACGTGGCCGATTCGCAGCGTCTGGCATCCGAACTCGAACGCCTGGGGCACCATGCGGCGGAAGACCCCGACCAGGCGGACATTATGGTGGTCAATACCTGCGTGGTGCGCCAGAGCGCTGAGGACAAGGGTCTGAACCGCCTGATGACCCTGCGCAACCTCAAGGAAAACCATCCCGAAAAAGTCATCGGCGTGATGGGCTGCATGGTCGGCGTGCGCGATCCGCTGCGCCTGCGCCAGCGCCTGCCCTTCGTCGATGTCTTCATGCCGCCCTCGGAACCCGGCCCCATGCTGCGCTTCCTGGCCGACAGCGAACTGGAAGCCGAAGCGCTGCTGCGAGAGGCCGACGCGCGCCAGCAGCGGGACGCCCTGCAAGACGGTGATCTCATCCTGCCGACGCAGGAACAGGGCCAGTTGATTAGCGCTCACGTGCCGGTGGTCTACGGCTGTTCTCATGCGTGCAGCTTCTGCATTATCCCCTTCCGGCGCGGCATCGAACGCAGCCGCAGCGTGGGCGAGATCGTGGCGCACGTGCGCAGCCTGGCGCTTCAGGGCGTCAAAGAGATCACCCTGCTGGGCCAGATCGTGGATCGCTACGGCAAGGACATTGACGACGGCCCGGACCTGGCGGATCTGCTGCACATTGTTCATGACGTGGCCGAAGAAACCGGCCTGGAGCGTATCCGCTTCCTGACCAGTCACCCCAACTGGATGACCGATAAGCTGCTCGACACGGTGGCCGAACTGCCGCGCGTGATGCCGCACATCGAAGTGCCGGTTCAGGCTGGGGACGACGAGGTGCTGCGGCGGATGAAACGCGGCTACACGTCCGATGATTACCGCCGTCTGATCGCCAATATCCGGGCGCGCATTCCCAACGTCGCCATCAATACGGACATCATCGTCGGCTTTCCCGGCGAGACCGACGCGCAGTTCCAGCAGACCTACGATCTGCTGGCCGAACTGAAACTGGATAAGGCGCATCTGGCGCGCTACAGTCCGCGTCCGCACACGCTCAGTGACCGAACCATGCCGGATGATGTGCCCGATGACGAAAAGAAACGCCGCCATCAGGCCCTGGAAGCACTGCAAGCCGAAGTGGTGGCAGAGATCAACCAGCATTACCTGGGACAGGTCGTCCCGGTGCTGGTTGAAGATCAGCATAAAGGCAAATGGCGCGGGCGTACACCGCAGAACAAACTTGTATTTTTCGAGGATGCGGGCGCGCGTCACGGCCAGCTTGTCGATGTCGAAATCACCTGGACCGGCCCCTGGAGTATGCAGGGTCGTATCCCGCTGGTCCAGCGCGATCCCCAGGCTGAAATCCTGGTGATCCAATAAGGTAGCCAGGTTCTAGCGCGGGGAACAAGGCTTGTGCTAGACTTGAGCCTGTAAATTGCGGTCTCGAAGGTTTGTGTCGTATACTGGTAACAGCAGCCTGTTGGGACCTGTTCCCAGTGTTGGCTTTACTCACCGATTGGAGGACCAGGGACAATGCCACGCGAGAAAAGTGGATACTTATTATCCCAACAAGTTTGCCCGAATCACGGTCGAGGCGATGGAAGAAATTATGGGGAAGAATGGCCTGAATGCTATTCTGAACCTGGCGGGCCTGGAAAAATTAATTGACAACTATCCCCCCGACAATCTGGAAAAGGGCTTTGATTTCGCGGATTTTACGGCCTTAAACGTCGCTTTAGAGGAAATGTACGGCCCGCGCGGTGGGCGTGGTCTGGCGCTGCGTGCCGGGCGAGCCACCTTCGCACAGGGCCTGCGCGCCTTCGGTGCCCTGGCCGGGGTGGGCGATCTGGCCTTCAAAGTGCTGCCGTTGAGCGCCAAACTTAAGGTCGGTGTCCCGGCGATGGCGAACATCTTCTCGCAGTTCTCCGACCAGATTTCCAACGTTCACGAAGAAGGCAACGACCGGATCATCTACACGCTCGAACGCTGCCCCATGTGCTGGGGGCGCACGGCAGACCGGCCCGTTTGCTATGTGGGTCAGGGCCTGCTGCAAGAGGGCCTGCGCTGGGTCTCTGGCGGCCATGAATTCAAGGTGGATATGACGACCTGCATCGCCAAAGGCGATGACATGGGCCGCTACGTGATTTACAAGGAACCCATTGGATAGAACCGCTCCCTGGCAGCGTTTCCGGCGGTTGCTGCGCGGCGCTGCCACATTGCCCCAGGTTTCCGCCAGTGTTAAAATCACACGCATGTTGCCGGGACAAGGTCATGGGATGGAGATGCGGTCCATGTGGAAAGCCACCGCCTGTATAGCGCTAGCCTTTCTTCTGAGCGCCTGCAACTTAAGCCGCACGCCTCCCACCAGCGAAGCGCCTCCAACCGCCCCTTCAAACAGCAGTGGTAAACCGGTCGTGACCGTCAGTTCGCCCGAAGACGGCGACGAAATTGTGGTTGGGACAGACCTGCTGGTGAGCGCCAACGCCACCGACAGCGTGGGTATCACCCGCGTGCAGTTGGTCGCCAATAACCAGATCGTCAAGACGGTTTCATCGGAAAACGCCAGCGGCGATCCCAGCATGAACGTCCTGCTGGATTATCGTCCCTCGACAACCGGTGACGTGCGTCTGGAAGTCATCGCGTATCGCGGCGCGGTTTCCAGTGACCCGGCAGTGGTCGATGTCACCGTGCGCGCCAGCCAGGCCCAGGTCACGGCGACGATTGTGCCCCAGACAGACGTCCCGGTGATTGATCCCAACGATCCAACCTGCCGCGCCCTGACCAACGTCGGTCTCAACGTCCGCACCGGCCCAGGCACCAATTATCCGCGCATCACCACCGTTCAGAGCGGCACGCAGCTTCCGATTACCGGGCGCATCGGCGATAATTCCTGGTGGCAGGTCCGGCTGTCCAATTTCCAGGCGGGCTGGGTCATCCAGCGTGATCCGAATAATGCGAACTATGATTACATCACTATTCTGGGCATTTGCGGCGCTATTCCGATTGTGATCCCGCCGCCCTCACCGACGACGACACCGCCCTCGCCAACCTATACGCCGACTCTGATCCCGACCTTCACGCCGACACCGCTGCCGATAACGGTCACGCCGCAGCCCGCTGACCTGCTGGTCACGTCCATCACCGGGCCGACCACAGTCGTGATCCCGACCGGCGAGACTTCAGTCACCAAGAGCTACGCGGTGAGCATCACCAACAACGGCGCGGCCAATACCGGTTCCTTCGCCAACACGATTCAGATCACGCCCGGCGGCGAGGTGCTGGATCTCGGCACGGCCAATCTGGACGGCGGCCAGAGCATCTCACTGTCTATTGACCTGACCTTCACGACGACGGGCGATTTCACCCTGCGCGTTGAAGTCGATAGCGACAATGTGGTGAGCGAGTTGAGCGAGTTCAACAATCTGGGCACGCTGGATGTGACGGTGCTACCGGAAAGTTAGGCGCGGATATGTCGCGCTTGACGCGAAATATATTGCGCAAGCATCCAGGCCAGCATACAATAAACCTATGATTATTCGTGTCCTTATCATCAACCGGCAGCTTGTCTTTGCCGTGACCATCAAACAGGCGCTGGAACAAACCGGCGCGTTTGAGGTGCATCCTTTTACCGACCCCAATGCCGCGATGGAATATCTGCGGAATAATCCGCATGACGTGGCGCTGATTGACTTCAGCATCACCGTGATGCCAGGGCCGGAGATCGTGCGCAAGCTGCGCGAGATTCAGCCCGAAATCGCCATTATCGTCAGTCCGTCACAGCCCAGCAGCGTCGTCCGCGAATTAGAGCTTCAGCAGACGATTGACCCGCCCTTTACCGCCCGCAGCATCATCCCGCTTATCGAACACGCCGTCCAGCAGTTGAACCAGCCGCTTTCGGCCATCACTCGCAGCTTTGTCGATTCCGATGATGGCGAGGCCTATCCCACCGAAATCCTGGCCGAGGACAACCCGGACGACTCCGAAACGACCTTCACCCCGCTGAGTGAGGAACAGCCCGCCCAGACCTATATCCTGGGGGGCAGCGAGGAAGACGAGGACGAGGAAACGGGCCTCTCCAGGGCAGGCAGGAACTCGTATGTTTGACGACGAGGAGATGGCGGAAGCAAACGCGATGACCACGCGGATGCTGGACGAAGAGGATAACCCGCCCGCACTCACCAGCAGCCCTGATTTTCCGGTGGAAGAAGAGAATCTGCCGGGCACACGCATGTTAGACCAGGGCGAAGAGGAAGCGCCTCAGCTTGAGCCGGGCGAGCCAGACCCGGACATCTTCTCGCCGCAGTCGCGCTCTATGATTACGGAAATCTTCGAGGAAGAGGACCAGCCGACCCCGCCGGGGCTGCCGGAATTCTCAACTCTGGACGACGTGATGAGCAGCGAAGCGCCCTCAAACCTCTACGAGCCGCCCCTCAGTGACGAGGACACGCCTTCGGTCCCTGAGATCGATTCGGATGCTGTGCGCCAGTATCTGGCGACCGGTGTGCATTCAGGGGACGGTGTGTTCGACCAGATGCTGGGCGAAATCTCGGCTCAAGAGGAGGAAGCGGACGCGCCGCAGCTTCCGACCAACACCGGTTTTGACGAACTGGTCAATTCCATGCGCGGCGAGCAGCAGCACACCCCCCTGCCGGACCGTCACCAGCAGTTTGTCGAATTCATCCTCACCGGCGGCATGGATGGCCTGCTGTCTGAGATCGAGAAAAAACAGACCGATCCGCTCGATCCGTCCAAAGTGCCGCCGAACTTGCCGGAAGAATCCGCCGGGACGGACACCTTCGACAAGCTGGCCGCCGAAGAACCGCCGCTGCCGACTCTGGAAGAAAGCGGCACGGTCGGCGACCTGATGATCGGCGTCAGCGATACCAGCTTCCGCAACGTGCTGTCGATGATGCGCGGCGAGGAAGAGATCGAAGACGTGGACGAAGACGTCGCCTCGCAGCAGGACGTGGACGATTATGCGGCCTTCTTTGACACGCAGATTGCGGCGCAGGCGAAGGAAAGCCCCGATCCACCGGCCCCACCCCCGACCCGGCGGCCACGACCGGAACCGGTCCCTGAGCCGGACGAGGAAGAAGATTCGGCATCCATCCCGGCCCAGTTGATTCTCGAAACCACGATGGACGAATCCACACCGCCGGAAGCCTTTTCGATTAATACGCTGCTTGGCTCGATTGAACAGCAGTTGACCGAACATAAACCGGAAATTCGCCCGCTGCCCTCCTGGAATCTCAGCAACATCGAACCCAGCCGCCGCGTGCGCCGTCGCAAATCAGGCTCTGCCGCCAATCGCTATGTCGAAGAGCCGGATTTCCTGCCGGAGGAGTTCCCGCCGGAGGGCGCGGTCGAAGCACCTGCCGCGCACTTCGAGGAAGCCGAAGAGGAAAGCTACCAAGACTTCACCAGCGCCGTCTATGGCGACACCCAGGACGAAGCCGCCGCGTCGGTGCCCGACGAAACAGTCGTCGATGCCTTCCAGGACTTCAACATGACCGACTACGCCGTTGAATCCGAGGAAGGTTATGACGAAGCCCTGGCTGATGCCTACCAGGATTATGCCGACGAAGCCTATGCCGCCCCGTTAGAGGCCGAGGAAGCCCCTGAACCGGAAGCGGATCAGGAACCGCTGGCCCTCTTTGAGGAATTGGGCGAGTCGGTATCCGAGACACCGGCAGCCCTCGACTTTGAAGAACCTGAAGACCTGGTTGACAGTCTGAAAGATACCAGTCCACTGCCCGAACTGCCGGAACAGGACCCGCACACGCTGGAAACGGTGTTGGGTCAGGCCGCCCTGGAGACGGACGACCTGGACGAGTATCTGGAGGCAGAGGAGACCGTCGCTGGCGAGGAGGTCGATTGGGATCCGGCTATGCTGTTCGGGCAGGAAGCCGAAGCTGAACAGTCGCAAATAGACGAACAGCCAGAATGGAACGAGGATACGCTGTTCGAGCAGGAAGCCGCCGCCGAGCCGGAGGTCGAACCCGACTTTGCCGACGATTGGGCGCTGGCAGTCGATGACTCGGCGGACGACGCGACCCAGGTGATCGCAGCGGAAGCCGAGACCCTGGAACCAGCGTATGCGGACATTGAGGTCCACGATCAAGACGACCCCTACATCGCGCAGATCGCCCTCAGCCTGACGCAAATGTCGCTCGAACTCACCGCCGAAGCCACGATCCTGACCAACGAAGACGAGATCGTTGCCATCGCCGGGGAACTCGAACCCAATGAGGTCGAGGAAATCCGCGATACCATCGCCGACGATTGGGACGCCAACGCCGACGAAGCCCGCATCCGCTTCATTACCCTGGAGAGCAACGGCAAAGAGTACATGCTCTATTCGCGCCGGACGGTGGGCGATTTCACGCTGAGCATGATCTTTGGCGGGATGACGCCCCTGCGCGACATCCGGCGTCAGGGCAAGCGGCTGTTGGACGCGCTGGAAGCCGTGCCGGATCTGCTGGACGAATCGGAAGTCCCCGAACTGGCGACTATCCCGGAACCGGTTCCCAGCACAACACTCACACCGGCCCAGGTGGACGACGAGACGTTTCAACCCTTCACCTATCTCTGGCTGCTGCGCGACCCGGATTACAGCTTTGAGGATCACACCCAGAAGGCCATCACCGCCGGTCTGACCATGCAGTTAGGCGAACTGGGCTGGCATGTCAACAGCTTGCTGACCGAGGCCGAATACGTCTATCTGCGGGCGGATGTGCCCGGTGAGCGCCCGGCGCACGAGATCATCGCGGATCTGAAGCGCCGCGCTGCCGACATCGCGCGCGGTCAGGAAGCCGTCGAAGACCCCGACAGCCTCTGGGCCGACAGCTACCTCGTCATGATGCCAGGCCGCGACCTGGACCCCGATGAGATCAGCCAGTTTATCGACTTCGAGCGCATGTTCTAAGCCACTGTAAGGACAAAGAATGCACGCTTTACGCTTGCGAGGGCCAGTAGACGCAAGGCTGCTGCTGGCTGCCCTCTTCGTGCTGACCGCGCTGACTTACGGTGTCATCGCCGGGAGTCTGCTGCAAAACGGCTCCATCGCCCCCTATTTTGTCGATCTGGCCGACGCGCTGCTGGATGGCAAGCTGTACATCGAGCATCCCAGCAACGCAGGCTACGACATGATTAACTACGGCGATCACTGGTACGTGGCGCAGCCGCCCCTGCCCGCCGTGGTCGCGCTGCCCTTCGTTGCCGTGATGGGCCGCGATGCGACGCCCGATGTCCTGATCGGCGTTCTCTGCGGCGCATTGAGCGTAACGCTCTGCGGTCTCGCCCTGCGGCGCAGCAGCCCGGACCTCAGCCTGAGTCGCTGGCTGGCGGTGGTGCTGCTCTACGCCTTCGGCACGGTCCAGGTCTCGCTCAGCGTCATGGGCACGGTCTGGTATCTGGGTCAGGTGACGGCGGCCCTCTGTCTATGGGCCATGATCCTCAGCGTACAGGCACAGCGGCCTCTGCTGGCCGGTCTCTTCGCCGGGCTGATCGTATTGTCACGTCCGACGGTCATCATCGCCTGTGTCGTCTTCGCGCTTGGCTACTGGCTGCTGGATGAAGAGGACGAGGCCGGACTGGACCATGCTGCGCAATTCGGCCTTGCGCCTGATCGCCGGAATCCTGCCGAGCGTGCTGCTGCTGGGAGCTTATAATCTGGCTCGCTTCGGCAGCGCCCTGGATTCAGGGTATGATTACATCGTCGAATCGGCCTTCGCCTTGCAGCGCCGCCGCAGCCTGGGCGTGTTCAATCTGGCCTTTCTGCCGGAGAATTTCTACATCGCCTTCCTGAAGCCGCTCAAATTCGAGCCGCGCTGTTTTCAGGATACCTACTGCGGCATCATCGCCACCGATCTGCGCGGCGCGGGAATGTTGTGGACCAGTCCGGCAGTGCTGCTTTATGCCGTGATCGCCCGCGCGCGCACACGGACTGAGACCTATCGTTATTTGCTGTATGCTGCCGCTGCGCTGCTGGCCCTCGCGCCGGGACTGCTCTATCACAACACCGGGGAGGCGCAGTTCGGCTACCGTTTCGCCCTGGATGCGCTGCCTTTCGCCATGCTGCTGGTCGCCGCCGGGGCGCGCCGGGGTCCCTGGTGGCTGCTGTGGGGCCTGATGGCCGTCTGCGCGCTCATCAATATCTGGGGCGCGAAGTGGCTAATGCACATGATTGTTTAGACGAGAACAGGCGATGGATTTACTGTTAGCGCACGGCTATTTCCTCTACGAGGACCCGCACGAACGGGCCATCATGCGACCCTATCCACCGCTGGGCCTGCTGAGCCTCTCAGCCTATCTGAAGTCGCGCGGCTTCGACGTGCAGATTCTTCGATTCGACCTTCCAGACGATGGTAGATTTTGAGCGCTTCGTCACGCGCGAGCGGCCCGGCGTGGTCGGCTTCTATTCCAACATGATGACGCGCCAGAACGTGATCCAGATGAGCGCTTTCTGTAAAACGCAGGGCATTACGGTTATCCTCGGCGGACCCGACCCGGCCTCTTACGCGGCGGATTATCTGGCTGCCGGTGCGGACATTATCGTTCGGGGCGAGGGCGAACTCACGCTGGAAGCGCTGCTGCCGCATCTGGCTCAGCACGGCCTGCGCAACCTGGAGCAGATCGAGGGCATCGCCTTCCTGAACGACGACGGCAGCCTCGTCCAGACGCCGCCGCGCCCGATGATCCCGGACCTCAGCGCCCTGCCCTGGCCCGACCGTGAGGCGATTGATCTGCGCCAATACATGCGTATCTGGAAAGAGCATCACGGTCAGAGTTCCGTCTCGGTCATTCACGCGCGCGGTTGCCCTTATACCTGCCGCTGGTGCAGCCATTCGGTCTATGGCACGACGCACCGCCGCCGCAGCCCGCAGGATGCCGCCGATGAGCTGCGGTGGATCAAAGAGACCTATGACCCGGACCTGATCTGGTACGCCGACGACGTTTTTGCCATCAACCGCCGCTGGTTTTACGACTACGCCGACGAACTCGACCAGCGCGGCCTGCGCATCCCCTTCGAGTGCATTTCGCGCGCCGACCGCCTGGATGCTGACGTCATCGAGCGGCTGGCGGCGATGGGCTGCTTCCGCCTATGGAACGGCTCGGAAAGCGGCAGCCAGCGGGTGCTCGACGCGATGGATCGTAAGGTGAAGGTCGAAGACGTGCAGCACAAGACGCATCTGCTGCGGCAGGCCGGGATCGAGACCGGCATGTTCATCATGCTCGGCTACGAAGGCGAAACAGTCGAAGACCTGGAAGCGACGGTCAATCATCTGAAGATCGCCAATCCCGACGTCTTCCTGACGACGGTCGCCTACCCCATCAAGGACACACCCTACTACAAGCAGGTCGAATCACGCATCGTGGCGACGAAGTCCTGGGCGGAATCCAGCGACCGGGATCTGAGCGTGGCCGGGCGCTATTCGCGGCGTTTCTACAATTTCGCTACGCGCTGGATGGTCAACGAGGTGGCACTGCACCGGGGCGGCCACCGCCTGCCACAGCGTCTCAAGCTGAGGGCCAACGCCCGCCTGGGACGGCTGGGGATGCGCCTCACACAGGGTCAGCGCGAGAGGATAGACCAGCGGCGGCCCATCCACCAGGGGGCAGGCTAACGATGGAGGTCTTGATCTTCACCCCCTTTGCCCTGCTGTGCTTCTTCGTGGGTTACGTCTACCTCTTCAATCACGATTTGGCCGCCAAATGGGATAACAGCCGCCGCAAAGTGCTGGGTCAGAACGCCGTCGAGCGCACGACCTACTGGAAGAACCGTGCCCGCCTGCGCGGGGTGATGTCAATCGCTGCCGGGCTGCTGTGTCTAGCGTTTATGCTGCACATCCTCTAAACGCGATGGTCTTCGATTCCCTCGCCCCAGGCTACGACTCCCAGTTCACCGACACGGCCATCGGCCAGATTCTGCGCGGGCGGGTCCATGCCCGACTGGGCCGGCACTTTGCGTCGGGCGATCAGGTGCTCGAACTGGGCTGCGGCACCGGCGAAGACGCACTCCACCTGGCCGAGCGCGGCATCAAGGTCACGGCAACCGATTCTAGCGAGGCGATGTTGGCGGTCGCCCGTGCGAAGACGGACGCGAATCCGCTGGTGACAATCGCCCAATTTGACATACGGACAACGCACACCAGTTCCCTACCCGACATGACTTACGACGGGGCTTTCGCCAATTTCGGCCCGTTGAACCTGCTGGATGACCGCCGTCCGCTGGCTGCCTGGCTGGCAGAACGCATCCGTCCCGGCGGGATACTCGGACTGGGCGTCATGGGGCCGCTGTGTCTCTGGGAGATCGGCTGGCACACTTTGCATGGTGACTTTCGCAGCGCCTTCCGCCGTTTGAAGGGTCGCGCAGACTTTCAGGGCACGGCAATCTACTATCCGTCACCCGCCCGCCTGAGCCAGGACTTTGTGCCCTGGTTCCGGCCTGTCCATCTGGAGCCGCTGGGCCTCTGGCTGCCGCCCAGTGAAATGTTTAGCGTTGTGGAAAAACGACCACGCCTGCTGCGATGGCTGACCCGGTTGGAAATGCACAGCGCACCCTTCAGCGCTCTGGCCGGTTTGGCCGATCACTATTGGATCGAATTTGAGCGCTGTCCGGCTGAGCCGTAATACGCTCACCCTGCTCATCAGCAGCGGTGGCGGCGCGCTGCTCTCCTTCGCCCTCTCGGTGAGCATTGGCCGGGCGCTGGGCGAAGCGGGACTCGGAGTCTATGCGGCGGCGCTGGCCTGGGTCTTCCCGCTGTGGATCCTGGCTGAATTCGGCCTGGAAACCCTGATGACGCGCGCGGTGGCCCAGGATACGGCTTCGGCAGCGGCTTATCTGCGAGCGGCGGCGCTGGCCCGGTTAGGACTCGGCGGCGGCCTGAGCCTGCTGCTGATCCTGGCGGCTCCTCTGCTCAGCGACGATCCACTGCTGGTACGTGGCTTGCAGCTTTCGGCCCCGCTGATCGTCATCGGTCCCTTCGTCAGCAGCTTTTCAGCTATCTTCCGCGCCCGTCAGATCATGTGGCCCATCGCCGCGCTCAACCTGGGGATGCTGAGCGTTCAACTCGGCCTGACTTTCATCGCACTGGCTGCCGGAGGCAGCGTGCTGAGCGTCTTAGCCATCAATCTGCTGACCTCAGCGGGCCAGTTGATCGCGGCCTGGGCGATTTATCGAATGTGGTTTGTGGATAGGACACGGCGTGCCGCGTCCCTACGAGTCGTGGGGTTGCTGAAACAATCGGCACCCTTTGCCATCGCCGGGGTGCTGGCGACAGTGCAGCTTCGCCTGGGCCTCATTCTGCTGGAACCGATGGCAGGCGCGGCAGTCACCGGGCAATATGCTGCGGCCAGCCGATTTATCGAGGCCGGGCGGATGGCTCCGCAGGCGCTCTTCGTCGCACTCTTTCCGGCGCTGGCCGCCCTGCGCAGCGATCCAGCCGCGATGGACCGCTTGTTCCGCCGCATCATGACCGGCCTGTTCGGCTACGGTCTGCTCTTCGGCCTGCTGATGCTGGCGCTGGCTCCCTCGCTCATTGGCCTCACCTATGGCCCACGCTTCGATTCTGCCGGACTCATCTTGCGGCTGCTGGCCTGGGCGCTGCTGCCCGCCATTCTGAAAGGCTGCCGCATCCTCTACTGTTATGCGCGGGGTCAGGAAGCCTACGTCAACCGTGTGCTGGCGCTGGCGCTCCTGCTGCAAGCTGTGCTCATCCTGTGGGGACTCCCCCGCTTCGGTGCGGTCGGAGTCGCCCTGGCCCTGCTGATCTCCGAATCTGCCGCCCTGCTGCTGCTCTGGCGCATCCCTAAAACATCAGTAGATTCATGGCGGGGCGCTGCCCCACACCCCGGCAGGGGAATAATTCCCTGCACCCCATCATATGGCGTCACCAATAGAGAAGAGGTCCAGGAGACAGCTATCTCCTGGTAGGAGTATGGAGGCAAGGCCTCCTTGTTTGCAATGTATTTCTCGCTACTCGCTGAACGCCTCAAGCTGCTGCACCAGCTTGGTCTGATCGACCTCCGGGTGCTGGTCGAGCAGGGTCTTGAAGCGCTGGATGTACTCCGCCACCTGGGGCCGCGTGTAGGCCTCGAAGCGCAGGGTGATCGCGGGCTGCGTATTGCTGGCCCGGACGATACCCCAGCCGTGCTCGAATTTAGCACGCACGCCATCGAGGGCGATGACCTCATAGTGCTTGGAAAGCTCGTTCTTAACGTCTTCAATGATCTGGAACTTGACGTTATCCGGCGCAGAGAGAATGATCTCCGGCGTGGCGGGCAGGGTCGGAATCTCGTCGAAGATCTCCGCGACCGTTTTGTCTGAAGCTGAGAAGATTTGCAGCGCTTTGAGCGCCACCAGCGGCGCGTCGTCAAAGCCGTAGTATTCCTCGCCGACGAAGAGATGCCCGCTGACCTCACCGCCCAGCGGCGCGCCGATTTCCGCCATTTTCTGTTTCATCAGGCTGTGACCGGTCTTCCACATCACCGGCTTACCGCCATTCTTGACGATCTCGTCGGCCAGCGCCTGAGACGATTTCACGTCAAAGACGATGGTCGCACCGGGCATCCGCTTCAGCAAATCGCGCGCCAGCAGCGCCAGCAGCCGGTCTGCCGCAATGTGATGCCCGTGATTGTCGATAAAGCCGCAGCGGTCGGCGTCGCCATCGAAGCCCAGGCCGATGTCCGCACCGACTTCGACTACTTTCTTCTCCAGATCGACCATCATCTCCGGGTCTTCCGGGTTGGGCAGATGGTTCGGATAGGTGCCGTCGGAGTCGCAGTAAAGGCACTCGACGATCAGGCCCAGCGCTTCCAGCATAGGCGGCACATAAGTCCCGCTCAAGCCGTTCCCGGCGTCAACCACCACCTTTAGTGGCTTCTGCATCTTCACCTTCGACTTAATCGTCGCCATATGACGGTTAATCATGTCGAAATCCTGCACCACCTCGCCCGCGCCGCTGGCGAAGCGGTCGTTGAGGATAATGTCGAGCAGGTCATCGATCTGCTGCCCTGCCAGCGCCAGACGACCATAGGCCATCTTGATGCCGTTATAGCGCGAATCCAGGTGGCTGCCGGTAATCATCACGCCCGCGCCGCGCTCGCCATAGCTGGCCGAAGCGAAATAGGTCGTCGGGGTGATGACCGCGCCGATGTCGGTCACATTCATGCCACCGGAGGCCAGCCCGCCGATCAGCGCCTGCTGCAAGCCCTCCGACGAAGGCCGGTTATCGCGGCCCACGAAGACGCGGTCGGTCTGGAACTGCTGCGGCAGATAAGCTGCCAGCGCCTGCCCGACCAGCCGCGCGAGGTCTGGCGTCAGCTGCGCCTCCGGGCCGTCTACCGTGCCGCGAATATCGTATTTGCGAAAAATGGATCGGATCACTTCCGGCATGTCATCCTCCCTTGCCGTTAATCATGGTCGGCGAAATGGCTCGCCGCGTTCCGGTATAAATTCTGGCAGGTTTCGCGCAGCGAAGAGCCGCGCGCATATACATGGACCTTATCCTCGCGGGCGAATAGATTCGCCTGCACTCGCGTCAGCGCCAGCCCGGCAGGCTGGTAGAGCATGGCGATGCGCCAACCTTCACCGAAGGCCGCCGCCGTCACCTTAACCAGACGCTGTACGATCTCGTCGGTCGCCGCGTCGAAATAGGTTTCGTCATCGTAATCGACCGGGCTGCGCCAGGCTGCTTCGGGCGTCTTAAAAATCGTATGACGAGAATCCAGTGCCGTCCACAAACCGCGCAGCGCCCGCGCCAGCGAGCTCCTGATCCCGCATGGTCTCAACCTCTGCCGCCCAGGCCACGCTTGCAGTCCAGGCGATCTTCCCGGCTTCCGGGCCATAGGCACGCAGGCTGAGGATCGCATCCGGGCTGTGTTCCTGGCTCATGTAGCCCATCGTCGCCTGCCAGGCTTGAAGCCCGGTATCGGGACGCCGAGGGGTCGGGCGGGGAACATGCGCAGTTGTCGTATCCATTACGTATCCAGCGCCCAGGCGGGCAGCCTGAAGATCGCCGCCACCGTCAACCCTTCCAGTCCAGGGAACATAACGCTGGTATCTACCACCTCATCAGGTTCACGATAAATGCGCGCCGTTGTGCTACCGCGCCGGTACTGGTGCAGCGACTGGCTGCCCAGCGTCGGGTAGGCAACCCAGACTTCTTCTGTACCTTTGTCGAAATAGAGTCGAACTTTCGCTTCAACAGCAATTGCTTTGTCATCCGGCGACATGATTTCAACTGCCAGATCAGGCGCACCTGGATGCGGCTTACTGAGATCAAATTCTGGCGGCAAGTTCGTCTTGCGAATAAAGGATACGTCCGGGATAAACGATTCTTTCAGGCCCTTCGCATCAGAATACATGAGGTAAGTCAGGCCATCGGTAAAAACTGCGCCAATGTCATGTGCTATGACGTAAGGATCGAGAATCCGAAACATATTGGCGCTGATGATCTGGTGCAGGACTCCTGCTGCGGCCATTTCGACAGGCTCCCCGTACATGATCTCAATGCGTGAGTCCTCACCTAGCGCCAGCAGATCGTCTAGGCTCATTAGTGTCCGCTCAAGCGGGACATCGGCCATTGCCTCAGCCCTCCACCGTGTAGACCTTGCCGTCTTCAGCCACAGCGGCGAAGGTCAGGCCGTCTGCATCCGCATCGATCTTGACCTGAGTCCCGGCAGGCGGATTGACCCGCAGCAGGAAATCCGCCAGCGGTTCGCGCACAAAGCGCCGGATAATGCGCTGCAAGGGCCGCGCACCGTATTCCGGCTGATCGTTCTGCGCCATCATCCACTGCAACGCTTCTTCGGTAAATTCCAGCGACAGACCGCGATCCTGCGCCATTTTGTTCTCTTTCTTCAGCATCAGCTTGAGAATCTGGTACAGGTCGTCCTCGCTCAGGGCGCTGAACATAATCACTTCGTCCAGGCGGTTGAGGAACTCTGGCCGGAAGAAATCGCGCACCTCTTCCATCGCCTGTTCGCGCACCTCGTCGGTCACGACCGGCACGGCCAGTTCCTGCGAGCCGAGGTTGCTGGTCAGGATAATCACCGTCTCGCTGAAGCGGGTCGTGTTGCCACGCCCATCCGTCAGGCGGCCTTCCTCGATCACTTGCAGCAGAATGTCCAGGATGCGCGGATGGGCCTTCTCGACCTCATCGAAGAGCACGATAATATAGGGCTGCTGGCGCACCTTTTCGGTAAGCTGGCCGCCTTCCTCACTGCCGATATAGCCGGTGGGCGAGCCGATCAGCCGGTTCAGGCTGCTCTCGTCCATGAATTCACTCATGTCCAGCGGCAGCATGGCGTCTTCGTTGCCGAACATGAACTCCGCCAGCGCCCGCGCCAGTTCGGTCTTGCCCACACCGGTCGGCCCCAGGAACATGAACGCGCCAATCGGACGTTTCGGCTCCTTCAGGCCGACTCGCGCCGTCTTGATCGCCCGGCTGACCGCCAGCACCGCCTCGTCCTGGCCGATGAGCCGTTCTTTCAGATGTTCGACCATGCTGGCATAGCGGACCCGTTCATCCTCGCCCAGCTTGCTCACCGGAATACCGGTCATCTGGCTGGCTGTCAGGGTGATGTCCTCAGCATCCAGCAGGGAGTGATCGCGCAGTTCCGGCTTGAAGGCCAGATGCGCCTGCTTGCTCATGTTGACCATCGCGGCGGTGCGATGCAGCAGCCGTTCGGCACTGCGCGGCAGCGGGGTCCCGCCCAGGTAGCGCTTCGCCAGCCGTGCCGCCAGGCCGAGGGCGTCCTCATCGATCTGGATCTGGTAATCCGATTCCAGGTGCGGCTTGAGGATTTTCAACATCTCAATCGTCTCTTCGACCGATGGCTCCGGCACGCGCAGGGTCTGGCTGTTTTCGGTGATCGAGGTCACGCCAGCGATGCGCGTGTTGTATTCGACATCGGTCGTTGTAGCGATGATGACCGGGTTATCGTCCAGGAAGGCTTTCTGAATCAGCGGTGTGGACTTGGTGAAATCCGCCTTGACCGGCCCGCCGAAGAAGCGGTGCAGATGCGGAATAAAGAGGATGCCGTCGCGGGCCTGGCTCAGCCCGGCGCGCATGGCCTTGTGATCGTTATCCAGCAGCGCTGTCTCGTCAATCTGCACCAGACTCTTGATGCCGTTCGGCCCCTTGCCTTCAGAGATCAACAGGCCCAGGCTGTAGGCCAGCGTGCGCTTGCCGACGCCGTCCGGCCCCACCAGGATAATGTGCCGGTTGATGGCCTGCGTCAGGATATTAATCATGTCGCGCAGCAGAGTCTTCGCGGAAATAGACCGCGCGCAGTTCGCCCGCTTTGGCTTTGGCGACGAAATCTTCGGTGGTCGTGCCGGAAGGCTTACCGCCGTACTGCTGCCGGTCGCCCATAATATCCGTAATGGCTTTGGGCGTGATGCCATACTGGCGCAGCAGACCGCTGGTGCTGACGGAGGCTTCGCTGAGCACCAGCAGCATATGATCGGTATCGACCCGGACCTCATCGCGGGCGTTGGCCTCGCTCAAGGCGTCGTCGATCAGAATGATGCTCTGGCGCGAAAGCGGGATGCTGCGGTTCCCGGCGGCGACGAAATCCAGGCTGCCATTCTGGTCACGCCGGTTCTCACAGGCCAGATGCACCTGCCGGTCGAGCCGCTGCAAGTCTGCGCCCCGGCTGGTGGCGAAGACGTTCAGGATGCGCTGGGCAGCGGTATCCTTGTGACGCAGCAGCGCCAGCAGAATAATCTCCGGCATGATCGTTGGCTTGCGGTATTCGTCCTTCAGCGCAGCCGCATCGTTGAGTACCGCGTCAACGTCTTTTGACAGCAAATCCGGGTTCAGCGTTCCCATAGTGTGGTCCTCTTGGTGTCATCTCTAAAGTTAACCCGAAAGAAGATTGGACACAAGGGAGTCTTCGGCCCCACTGCCAGCCGGAAGCTCAGGCGAAAGCGTCACCGGCAGCACGCCCGGTGCAGGCAGTCCGCCCAAAATAACCCCGCATCCGGCGAAGAGACCCGCGTGCCGGGGACTGTAGGTCAGCACATAGGCCGCCACATCCGGGAAGGCCTGCCAGTCAAAAGGCGAACCCAGCGCCAGCACGACCGTCTTTTCCGGTGGCAGCGCCTGAACCAACTGCTGCTGCGCGGTGATGTCGGCGGCGTCTTCTGTCACCACGACCACCGTCTCGGCAGTGGAGGCGGCCTGCCTGGCCCAGGCAATATCCTGCTCAGTGGGGTACTGCGAGACCCCCAACCAGTGCAGATCACTGCGGTAAGACTGGCAGGCAGTCTGAATCGAGGGCCGCGAGGCCAGATAGATCACCAGAGTCGCGCGCTCTGATGGTACCGGCACCAGAGCGCTGCGGTCATAGGCCAGCGTTACCGCCGCCGGATACAGCGCGTCGATCTGGGCCTCATGGGCTTCCTGGTTGATGCGCTCTGAGGCAGTCGCCGGGTCCAGCGGCTGCCAGTTCATGAGCTTGTAGCGTGCTTTAGCATCCAGGATGCGCTGCGCCGATTCGTGGATGCGCGACTCCGGAATCTCACCGCTGCGCACCGCGTCGATCACCGCCTGCATCATCTCCGCCTGCGTGTCCAGACCAATCCCCGGCCCCATCGCCAGCATATCGACTCCCGCCTGCACCGCCATCACCGCCGCCTGCGGATACGTATAGCGCACGTCGATAGCATCCATATCCAGCGCATCGGTCATGATAATGCCGTCGAAGCCCAGTTCATCACGCAGCAGGCCGGTCACGACACTGGCCGAGAGACTGGCAGGCCGCACCTCGTCCGGTTCCAGCGTCGAATACCAGATGTGTGCCACCATCACGGCCTCGGCTCCGGCGGCGATGCCCATGCGAAAGGGCACCAGTTCGGTCGATTCCAGACGCTCGCGGCTCAGGTTCAATACCGGCAAATCGACGTGCGAATCGCTCGTCGTATCGCCATGACCGGGGAAATGTTTGAGCGTCGCCAGCACACCGCCCGCCTGGAGGCCCTGAACCACCTGGCTGATGGTCTTGCCGGTCAACTGCGGATCGCTGCCGTAGGAACGCTGTGCCACAATCGGGTTATCGGGGTTGGTCAGCAGATCGGCCACCGGGGCCAGATTCACATTGACACCGACCGCGCTTAGCTCCTGGGCCACCAGCGCTGCCCATGCCGTAAGCCAGTTCAGGGTCGTGAGTCGCCGTCACCACCAGGGGCATCGGCAAGGCCGTCATGCCATCGCGCAGCCGCTGTGTAACCCCGCCCTCTTGATCGACCGCGATCAGGAGCGGCGGACCACCAGCTTCGGTGACGCTCTGCTGGTAGCTGTTGATGAGTTGGGTGACGGCTTCCGGGGACCCGGCATTAGAGCTAAACAACACCATTGCGCCGGGCTGCCAGCGCTGCAAAAAGTCGCGGCCCACCTCCGGCAGTTGCGCGCCGTAAACCGAGACCATAAACATCTGCGCGACCTGCTGTTCCAGAGTCATCGAATCGACCTGGGCCTGGACCCCATGGAACCACAGGCTCAGCAGCAGCAAGGCGGCCAGAATTCTTCGCATGGCTCGATTATCGCCGGGTTTGTAGTTAAGTCACAGATGGAAAAGGCAGATTACTGCGTCTGTTCGCTCAAGCGGTAGCCGATACCGCGCACATTCACAATCAGATCGGCGTCCTGCCCGGCCTGTTTGAGCTTGCGGCGCAGATTGCTGACGTGCGGGCGAATCACCTCGCGCGCTTCGGCCTCATCGACCGCGTAACCGCGCACCTCACGCACCAGTTCATGACAGGAGACCACCCGTCCCCGGTGCGCCGCCAGGTAAAGCAGCAGATCGAACTCGGTCGGCGTCAGGTCGATGGGCCGGTCGCCCACAGAGATCTGGTAGCGGCCCGGATAGATCGTCAGCGGCCCCAGCGTCATGTTGTTGTTGAGCGTTTCCGTCATCGGCTGCTGTTCGACCGGGATCGGCTCAGTGCCCACCTCGGAGCCTTCCAGCGCCGCCTTGACCGCGTCCATATCGGCCCGCGTCAGTTCGCTGACGTTGCTGCGAATGGCATCCAGCAGTGCCCGCCGCCGCTTGAGGTTGCGCGCCCGCTCGATGCCGCGCGCCACACTCTGGCGGATGTCCTGGCTGGAACTGGGTTTAATCAAATAATCGTGCGCCCCCAGGCGCAGCGCTTCGACCGCCGTGCCCAGGCTGGCATAGCCGGTCATCAGAATCACGATGGCATCCGGGGCCTGTTCCTTAATGCGTTTGAGCAGTTCAACACCCGACAGACCCGGCATCCGAATGTCCGTAAGGACCACGTCGTAATGCTGTTTCTGCATGGTGTCGAGCGCCTCTTCCCCGCTGGCGGCTTCATTGACATTATAGCCGACACGTTGCAGAGTTTTGCTCACGGAATACCGAATCGCGCCTTCATCATCCACCACGAGGACGTGAGCAGTTTCACTTGTAGAGTCCATCTATCGGCCTGCCTGTTTAATCTTTCCTTATATTTCCCTTCAGCATACATAAACCGTCACAATTATGCAAATCCTATCTTCAGCCAGTATCTATGTTTTGGCTTGAGATGGATTCTGCCTTCATGAAACGGAAATACAATCCTGCCTGAACCGCATCGCCCCCGGCAAAATGTGCGCTGAGGGTCCAGCGCGAACCGGTATAAAAGGCGGCGATTTCGCCATTGACGACCAGCAGCGGCAGGTAATCGCGCAGCGCCTGCGGCACTTTATGATCAATCAACCATTTCTTGAGCTTCTGCTCATGGCCGCCCAATCCTTGCGGCGCGAAACGGTCACCGGGCTGGCGCGTGCGCAGATGCAGCGCGGCACCGGCTGGAATGGCGAGTCGCACCTGGGCTTCCCCCAGCGGCTGGCAGCCGGTCTCCAGCACCCAACCTGAGGCGGGCAGCGCCAGTTTTGCGGGCACCGGAACGAACAGCACGGTGCCGGGCGTCAGCAGCGGCAGCGAGTCGTCCGGGGCCGACTCCGCCGGACCCTCGATCACAATTTGCCGGTACTCAAGCCGCAGCCGCCGTCCACCGGGGAAGAGTGCGCGCTGCCCAACCCGCCCGCGCAGGGCCAGATCCACCGCCGCGTTCACGTGCAGGCTGCTGTAGTCGCTGCCGCCGATTTGCTCCAATGCCCACAGCACAAAATGATTCCGCAGCGCCGGATGCAGGCCGCTAAAGACCTCACGCGGCAGGCCGACGGCATGGTCGCTGACCTGAACCTGTCCCCCAGGGCGGCGGCAAGCTGTTCCTCTATATAGGCGGCATCCTGCGCGGCCTGATCGGCTAACTGGACCAGCGCGCGGTCGATCTGCGGGTTAAGCTGGCGCAGCGCAGGCAGAGTCTCCAGGCGCAGGCGGTTGCGCAGCAGGCCAGGGTCCTGCGTTCGTGGCGTCCTGGCGCGGTTGCAGACCCTGTTCGCGGCAGTAGGCCTCGATCTCGGCCCGGCGCGCAAACAGCAGCGGACGCAGCAGAGTCAGACCAGGATCGCCCGGCAGCGGCGCGCGCAGGCCCATGCCGGATAAGCCGCGCAGCCCAGTGCCGCGAATCAGGCGCATGAGCACGGTTTCGGCCTGATCGTCGGCATGATGCGCCACAGCGACAAAGCCCGCTCCCTGCACACGGGCCACTTCGGCCAGAAAGGCATAGCGCGCCTGCCGCGCCCTGTCCTCCGAAGCGCCATCCAGCGCCAGCGTCCTGCGTGTAACCGGGACTCCCCAGGCCGTGCAGCACTCGACCACGTAGTCGGCATCCGCCGCCCCGGCAGCCCCCCGCAGCCCATGATCCAGCGTGGCGACGTGCAGATTAAAGTCGAACGCGGCCTGAAGGCGCAGCAAAAGGTGCAGCAGCACCAATGAATCCACCCCGCCAGACACGCCAATCAGCACTTTGCATCCCGGCGGAATCAGGCTATGCTCAGCTATGACTTGTCGAGTTTTATCGTATAAAGTCATCATGCGCCTCTCATCCGTTATTATAGTCCGAGGCGGCTTCTGGTGTTTTCTAATCTTCTGGCCCCATGTTATAATGCCGCCCTGCTCAGTGCCGTAAGGAGCACACTTTGCTAAGCCCGCTGGATTATTTCTTAGGCCTATTCTCACTCGACATCGGCATCGACCTGGGCACTGCGAATACCCTCGTGAGTGTGAGGGGCAAAGGAATTGTCATTAATGAACCCTCCTTCGTCGCTGTAGAGCGCAAAACCCGCCGTCCTATCGAGGTTGGGGCGCGCGCTAAAGAGATGTGGAGCAAGAACCCGCGCGACATTCTGGTGGTGCGCCCGCTGCGCGATGGCGTCATCAGCGAGTTTGAAGTCACCGAGGCCATGCTGCACCATCTCATCAGCAAGGCCCACGAGCAAACCTGGGTGCCGATCCCCAGGCCGCGCGTAGTCGTCGGCATCCCCAGCGGCGTGACCGAAGTGGAGAAACGGGCCGTCTTCGATGCGGCCATCAGCGCCGGGGCGCGCGAAGCCTATCTGATCGAGGAGCCGGTCGCGGCGGCCATCGGGGCCGGGCTGCCGGTGCAGGAAACGCGCGGCAGCATGATTATCGACATCGGCGGCGGCACGACCGAGGTCGCGCTGTTCTCGCTGGGCGGCATCGTCATCAGCCGGTCGATCCGCGTGGCCGGGGATGAAATGGACGAGGACATCGTCCAGTACATGCGCACCAAGCATAACCTCCTCATCGGCGAACCGACCGCCGAAAAGGTCAAAATCGAGATCGGCTCTGCTGCGCCACTGGCCGCAGGAACGCCTGACGGCAGTCAAGGGCCGCGATCTCGTCACCGGCCTGCCCTCTTCGGTCGAGGTCAGTTCGATTGAACTGCGCGAGGCCATCAGCGGCTCGGTGGACATCCTGGTCGATACGGTCAAGGATGCGCTGGACGATACCCCGCCGGAACTCGATCGCCGACCTGATGGAAAGCGGCATCTGTATGGCGGGCGGTGGCAGCCAGCTTCACGGCCTGCCGGAGCGCATGGCCGAGGAAGTGAACATTCGCGTCTGGATGGCGGATGATCCCATGACCTGTGTGGCGCGTGGGGCCGGGCGCGTGCTGGAAGATTACAACAACCTCCGCCGCCTGCTGGTCGGCCTGGAACGCGGCAGCACCCATCATTAACATCCCGTGAGTTCCGCATTCACAATTGTATTTCTCGCCGGTGAAATTCATACTCGAACGGACGTTGAGTTAGTTTTCGTGATTCCCCTATATGTTCCGTAGCTTGCGTGCCAATCCGCTCCTTCTTCCTGGTGGTCAGCATTTTCTTCTGCCTGGGATTGGCGACGCTCAGCCAGGTCGGGCTGCTGGCCCCGGTAGAAAATATTGTGGCGATTCCGCTCAACGCCGTCTCTGGCCTGTTTCACCGGGTCGCCCTGACAGCGGTCGGCGGCGTCAGCGATCTGGCCGAATTACAGAACTTGCAGCAGCGCAACGCCGACCTGGAGAAAGCCCTGGCCGAGTTTCAATCCGAACTGGTCGAACTGCGCGAGATCGCCAGCGACTACAAGCGCCTGACCGAACTGCTCGATTACACCACCACCGCCACTAACCAGGAGTTCATCACAGCGGACGTGATTAACGTCGATCTCAGCGGTCTGCGCCGCACCATTATCATTAACCGGGGTGTGCGCGATGGCATCGAAGTCGGGATGCCGGTGGTCACAGCGCAGGGTCTGGTCGGGCCGCATCATGGATGTCAGCGCCAACGCCTCGCGCGTGCTGCTCATCACCGACCGCGACAGCGCCGTCAGTTCACGTTTGCAGCGCAGCCGGGTGCAGGGCAGCGTGCAGGGTCAGCTTTCCGGCAATCTGCGCATGACTATGATTCCCCTGGGCGACGTGGTCGATGTGGGCGATCTGGTGATTACCTCCGGCCTGGGCGGCAACTTCCCGCCCGACATCGTGATCGGCGTCGTCACCAGCACGCGCCAGTTCGAGTTCGAATTGTTCCAGGAGGCCGAAGTCACCAGCCTGAACAACTTCGACACCTTAGAATTCGTCCTGGTGATGACCAGCTTCGAACCCATTGACATCGGCGTCTTCGAATTCGCAGGACGGCGGTTAGTGGGCAGCTATCTCAGCCTCCCAATTCTGGCCCTGGCCGCCGCGCTTCAGGCCAGCGTCCTGCCCCAGATTCGCTTCTGGGATGGCGCGCCGGACCTGGTCTTTCTGCTGGTGCTGGGCTGGGCCATCCACGCCCCGCTGGACGAGGGCATCGTCTGGGCCATTGTCGGTGGCATCCTCCAGGATTTGCTTTCGGTCGCGCCGCTGGGCATGTCCTCCGTCGGCATGATTCTGGTGGTCTACGTGACCTATCACGTGGCGCAGCAGCTTCAACGAGTCGGGCCTGTTTTCATCACGCTGCTGGTGCTCAGCGGCTCGCTCGTGCAGCAGATCACGCTCTGGCTGCTGTTCGCCGCCTTCGGGTTTACGGTTGACTTTCTCGATGATTTCACCTACGTTATTACGCCGACGATTATCTATAATTT
Source organism: uncultured Chloroflexia bacterium (assembly GCA_963772595.1). GTDB lineage: Bacteria > Chloroflexota > Anaerolineae > Aggregatilineales > Phototrophicaceae > CAVYXZ01. The sequence continues at coordinate 545,811 of CAVYXZ010000014.1, forward strand.
TGTGCTGATCTGGCCGACCTACTGGCTGCTGCGCAAAATTCAGCGGCGGGTTCAGAATGTACGCCGCTCGATTACGTTAGATTAGTTCGGAGGTCGTCAATGCGCGGCTTAGAACCCTTCCAGGGCTGGCGTTTGACCTTCTTTCAAGGCATCATCTTCGCCGTGTTCATGCTTTTCGTGCTGCGCCTATACCAGCTTCAGATCGTGGGCCATGAACAGGCGCAGTTAGCGGCTGATGAAAACCGGCTCAATGAACTGCCGGTGGCCGCGCCGCGCGGTGTGATCTTCGACCGCTACGATAAAACCCTGGCAGTCAACGTCCCGGCCTTCAACGTGACGATTGTTCCGGCGGCTCTGCCCGGCGGTGAGGCCGATTTCGAGATTTACAACCGCCTCTCGGCTCTGGTCAACGTCCCACCGACGGCGGCGCTGGCGGCTGGCGGTGATGTCACCAGCATCGAACAACTGGTGCAGGTAGGCGAGGGTATCGCGCCTTTCCGCCCGGTGATTATCGCGCAGGACGTGCCGCTCGAAGTGGCGATGCAGATCCTCGAAGAGCGCATCACCCTGCCCGGCGTCGATGTCGAGGCGGTGGGCGTGCGCGAATATCCCGACCGGCCCGCTGACTTCGCAAATCATCGGCTACATGGGGCCGATCCCGGCGGAAGAAGCCAAACAGCTTCAGGAGCAGGGTTACAACCCGGCCTACGACCGCATCGGCTATGCCGGAGTCGAGACCTTCCTGGAAAACATCCTGGCCGGACAGCGCGGCTCAGTGCTGCGCGAGGTGGATGTCGCTGGGGAAGTCGTGCAGCAGATCAGCTTCAAGGACCCGGTGCCGGGCCAGAACGTCCGTCTGACCATCGACACCGAACTCCAACAGGCGGCGCAGACCGCGCTCACCAATCGTATCAACCTGCTGAACACGACTGAAGGCCGCATCCGTACCGAATCGGGCGTCGTGATTGCGATGGACCCCAACAACGGGCAGGTGCTGGCGATGGTAAGCTGGCCCACCTACGATAACAGCCGTTTCGCCCGCAATATCGACTACCAGTATTACCTGGAAGTCCTCAACAATCCGCGCACACCGCTGGTCAATCATGCCATCAGTTCACTCTATCCACCCGGATCGGTCTGGAAAGTGATTACTTCGCAGGGGGTGCTGCAAGAGCACGTCATTGAGCCGGAGACGATGATCTTCAACCCCGGCCAGTTGACCCTGCCCAACCGCTACGCGCCGAATGACCCGGCAGCCTCGCAGACCTTCTTTGACTGGAAACCGGGCGGATTCGGCCTGCTGAACATCACCGGGGCCATCGCCAACAGTTCGGACGTGTTCTTCTATCAGGTGGGCGGCGGCAACCCGGACATCAACCCCAACACGCTGCGCACTGGCGGCCTGGGCATCACCGATCTCTTTCGCTATGCAACGGCCTCCGGCATCGGCACTGAACTGGGTGTCGAATTGCCCGGCGAACAGTCGGGCCGCGTGCCAGACCCGGACTGGAAGCGCCGCGTCTACGGTGAGAACTGGTCCACCGGCGACACCTACAACGCGGCCTTCGGTCAGGGCTACCTGACGGTTACGCCACTTCAGTTGATTACCGCCGTCTCGGCTATCGTCAACGGCGGCACGCTCTACCAGCCAACCGTCATCAAAGATTTACTCGACGCCGAACGCAACATCACCACCCCCTTCCAGCCGCAAGTGCTGCGCAACATCAACATCGACAACATAGACCCCAGCCAGACGCTGGTGCTCAACCAGCTTGAAGACATGATTATGAAAGGCCCCAGCAGCCTGGCCTGTACCTGCGAAGCGGACCCGGACAACCAGTATTACAATGCCGCGCGCTGCAACCCAGATACCTACCGCAACACGGTCGATGTCAACACGGACCCCTACATCGAAGACCTGCGCCAGTACCGTGTCCATATCCCGCTCAACTACACCTTCAACGGGCGCGTCTGCGACCCACTGCGCTTCGAGCCAGATTACCAACCGGCCTTCGTCAGCAGCGAGAACTACCAGACGATCCGCGACGGGATGCGCGGGGCGGTAACCTATGGTACGGCAACGGCGGCTAACCTGCCCTATGTCACGGTGGCCGGGAAGACCGGCACGGCGGAATACTGCGACGACATCGCCCGCCCGCTCGGCCTCTGCGTACCAGGGAGCTGGCCCTCCCATGCCTGGTTTGTGGCCTATGCGCCCTACGAAAAGCCGGATGTCGTGATTCTCGGCTTTGTCTACAACGGCGGTGAAGGCTCGCTGGTGGCCCTGCCGGTGGTCGTCGAGACGATGGAGGCCTACATGCGCCTGAAGACCGAGCGCCAGAACCCGGTCGCCTCGCTCACTGGCAGCTAGCGATGAGAGCACACAGAGAACGGCTGACCGATCCGCTGCGCTACTGGCTGCCCGGCCTGATCGCAGGCGTGCTGGCCTGGTTAGCCTTCATCAGCCTGGGCGCAACCCCCGTCCTGCGCGCGACCGGCCTGGCCCTGGTGATCGTCGGCATGGCGATGATGCTGCGCCGCTCCGGGTCGCTGCTGGCGGTCGCCGGGGCGCTGGCGCTGGCCTTCAGCCCGGCCTTCTGGTCGCAAACCGACAGCACGCCGGACCTCAACCTGGGCCTGACCCTGGTCTTTCTGGTCGCGGGCGCTGTGGTCGCCCTGGGGTTGATCTGGCGTTTCCGCGAGCGCTGGCTGCTGGCGATGATCGCCGGGTTCGCCCTCTTCGCCGTGTTGTTCTGGAGCGAGTTGGCCGGTCTCGGCAGCCTGCGAATCACAACTCTCTGCGCCGCGTGGCTGCTCTATCTGCTGATCGACGCCCTGTTCCGCAGTAACCCGCACCCCGACGACCCGCCCGCAGCCGCTGTGCAGGCCCGGCACAGCTATGGCGTCCTGATTCTGCTGGCAATCGGCGTCATCAACGCGCCCTCCTTCATTATGATTACCCCGGCGGTTATCATCGGCCTGCTGCTCTATCGCAAGCGCCTGCCCTGGTGGTTCTGGGGCCTGTTAGCGATTATTCTGGTCTTCGGGCTGGTTAACACCGCCGGTGAATACGTCAGTTCGACCTGGTGGACCTACCCGGCAGCCCAGGCCGAGACGCTGGGCATCCGCGTTCATGCCATCTTTGCCGATGGCTGGCGCGAAGCCTCACGCTGGGTCTATCTGGTCAACCTGGTGGTCAGCCAGTTTGCCATCCTGGGGGTCGGGCTGGGAATCCTGGGCTTATCCCGGCTGGCGCGCTGGTATCCGCCGGTCGGCAGCGTGACGATGATCGCCTACGCCGCCTTCGCCCTCTTCGGCCTGGTCTACTTCGGCAATGACGCCGCTGTGCTGCTGCTGCCCCTGCTGATGATCCAGATATTCTGGATGACCTACGCCGTCGATGCCCTGGGCGATTGGCTTCAGCGCAGCCTGAATCCCCGGCGGCAGATGCTGCGCTGGGGCACGGCAGCGGCCTACCTGCTGCTGCCCCTGCTGATGCTCTCCCGAATCCTAAGCAGCGTATAGCGTTAATGCCAAAAACAATATAGACTTGAGTGTGTGTTATCCCCTTACGTGGAGGAATCATGCAAGATCAAGCACTGTTTGCCATCAAGGGTGTGCGGGATGGCCTATTGATTTCTCTCAGTCCCGTTGCAGAATGGGAAACAATGACGACGGAATTGGCGGCACACCTGGATGAGCAAAGCAGTTTCTACGCAGGGGCACAGATTATTGTGGACGTGGGCGAACGCCCGGTCCCGAAATACGAACTGACCTCGCTCAAGGCCCTGTTAGAACGGCGCGGCATGACGCTGTGGGTTGTCTTGAGTGAAAGTGAAACGACCGTCGAATCCACCCTGGCGCTGGATTTACGCACAACAACCGGCATCGCCAACGCTGTGCCAGGGCGCGTTGAACAGGAGAACGAAACAGAAACCGATCCCGAAGAGTCTGGCTCGCCCGGCGTGCTGATTCACCGGACTTTGCGGTCCGGGCGGCTCGTCCACAGCCCCGGCCATGTCGTCGTCATCGGCGACGTAAATCCGGGCGCAGAGATCATCGCCGCCGGCGATGTGATCGTGTGGGGGCGGCTGCGGGGGAATGTTCATGCGGGTGTCGAAGGGGACGAGAGCGCGATTGTCTGCGCGCTCGATATGACACCTACCCAGTTACGCATCGCGGGCTACATTGTGACGTCACCCGCCGAGAAACGGCGGCAGCCACAGCCTGAAGTAGCCTCGGTACGAGACGGTCAGATTATCGTCGAGACCTGGTAAATACCGGAGGATTTTCCTGATGGGGGGTAAAGTTGTTACGGTGACATCCGGCAAAGGCGGGGTGGGTAAGACGACCACCACGGCCAACCTGGGCGTCGCACTGGCACGCATGAACAAGCGTGTCGTCGTCATTGACGCCGACATCGGCTTGCGCAACCTCGATGTGGTCATGGGGCTGGAAAACCGCATCGTCTACGATCTGGTGGACGTGATTGAAGGGCGCTGCAAACTGCGTCAGGCTATGATTAAGCACAAACAGTTCCCAGAACTTTACCTGATTCCCGCCGCGCAGAGCCGCGATAAAACCGCCGTCAGCCCGGTGGATATGATTCAACTGACCGAGAAACTGCGCCCGGAAGTCGATTTCATCCTGATTGATTCACCCGCCGGGATCGAGCGCGGCTTCCGCAACGCGGTCGCGCCTGCCGACGACGTCCTGATCGTCACCAACCCGGAAGTCTCCGCTGTGCGGGATGCGGATCGCATCATCGGCCTGCTCGAATCCGCCGGAAAAGGCCCCGGCCACCTGATTCTCAACCGGGTGAAACCGGGCGCGGTGCGCAAGGGCGAAATGCTCTCCGCCGAAGACGTGACCGATATTCTCGCCATCAAGCTCATCGGCATCGTCCCCGAAGACGAAGCCGTCGTCCCAGCCTCTAACAGCGGCATACCCGTCACCATGAACCACAACTCGCGCGCTGGTACTGCCTTTCGCAATATCGCTCGACGCCTCAACGGCGAAAAAGTGCCCTTCATGGATCTGGACGAAAGCAGCAACATCTTGCAGCGTCTGGCTCGCCTGATAGGGGGCAGTGGACAATAGGGAGAAGCCAAGATGAGCCGACTCATTGATATATTGCGGGGACGTCGTCCGAAGCGCAGCGCACAGGATGCGAAAGATCGCTTGCAGTTCATCCTGTTCCATGATCGCATTGACCTCTCTCCCGAACAGCTTGAAAATATGAAACGTGAAATTCTCGAAGTGATCTCCAAATACGTCTCGGTAGAACAGGACCGCGTCGATATTGCCTTGCAGCAGCGACAGCGTGACAGCCTGATCGTGGCCGAGATCCCCTTCTCGCCCAGCAGCGAGTCAAGCCTGGACGCCCTCGACGAAGACGACCCGGAACAGGTTGAATCGGCTGACCGACCGGCCATTGAATAATCCTCCGGCTTCGCTATCATACTCTTTCCGTCCTTGTGGATTAATCTGGCATGATTCATTCAGAAAACATCTGGCAACGTTTTGATTACCTCCTGTTCGGCCTGACGATCCTGCTCATCATCTTCGGCGTGTTGATGATCGGCAGCGCAACCCAGGGCGCGATTGATCCGGCCCTCATCAGCCGTGTGCCGGATCAAATTCGTTTTGCGGGCCTCGGCCTGCTGATTATGTTGGGCCTGGCCGCGCTCGATTACCGTCTGTTGGGCGGTCTGAATGTCTGGCTCTACCTGCTGATGATCGCCCTGCTGCTGCTGGTGCGCGTCTTCGGCGTGGAAGGTGACGCGGGGTCGCAAAGCTGGATCAATATCGGCATCCGCATCCAGCCCTCCGAAGTGGCAAAGGTGTTGATTATCATCACGCTGGGCCAGTTCCTGGCGCGTAATGCGCAGAGAATGGACAAACTGAGCACGGTAATGCTGTCGCTGATCCACATCGGCGTCCCCGCTCTGCTGATCTTCATCCAGCCGGACCTGGGCATGGTGACGGTCTTCGCCGCTATCTGGTTCACGATGGTCTGGGCTGCCGGGCTGCGCCTCCGGCATCTGGCCCTGATGGGCGTGGTGCTGCTGATCGGCATGGTCTTCGTCCTGGCGCAGGCGCTGCACATCGTCAAAGGCCCGCTGGAAGATTATCAGCTCTCGCGTATCACCACCTTCATCGACCAGGAAAGCGACCCGGACGCCTTCTTTAACATCCGGCAGGCCCTCATCAGCGTTGGTTCCGGCGGGATGCTGGGCAAAGGCTACAGCGTGGGCAGCCAGAACAAGGGCCGCTTTCTGCGCGTGCGTCATACCGATTTCATCTTCAGCGTGATCGCCGAGGAGTTCGGCTTCGTCGGCAGTGTGGTGACGCTCGGCCTTATCGGATTCGTCCTGCTAAGGATTCTACGCGGCGCACGCATGGCTGCGGATGCCTTCGGCAGCCTGATCTGCTACGGTGTCGCCGCTTTCATCTTCTTCCAGACGGTCACGTCCATTGGCATGAACCTTCAGTTGGTGCCGGTCACGGGCCTGACTCTGCCTTTTATCAGTTCCGGCGGAACCTCGCTGCTGTCCACCATGGCCGGAATCGGTCTGGCCGAGAGTGTGATCGCCCGCCGCCGCCGTGTTTGACCCATTTAGAGGAGATCATTGTGACTGACTCTCGACCCGTTCGCGTGCGATTCGCGCCCAGCCCTACCGGCCCGCTGCACATCGGCGGGGTGCGGACGGCGCTGTTCAACTGGCTCTTTGCCCATCATCACCAGGGTCAGTTTATCCTGCGGCTGGAAGATACCGACCAGAAACGCAGTGTGCCCGGTTCGGCTGAACACATCATGGAAGCCCTGCGCTGGTACGGCCTGAATTATGACGAAGGCCCGGATATTGGCGGCCCCTATGGCCCTTACGTCCAGTCGGAACGGCTCGAACATTATCAGCATTGGGCGCAGTGGCTGGTCGAACACGACGACGCCTACCCCTGCTATTGCAGCCCGGAACGGCTCAAGCAGGTCAACGAAGAAAAACGCGCGCGCGGCGAACCTTCCGGTTATGACCGACACTGCCGCAACCTCAGCGCCGAGGAACGTGCCGCCCGCGAGGCCGAAGGCATCAGCCCGGTGATCCGTTTCAAGATGCCGCTGGAAGGCGAAACAGCCGTACAGGATGGCATTCGCGGCCAGATCGTCTTCGAAAACAGCACCCAGCAGGACGGCGTGCTGCTCAAATCCGACGGATTCCCGACCTATGCACTGGCGCACGTGGTGGACGATCACCTGATGCAGATTTCGCACATCATGCGCTCCAGCGAATGGATTCCCTCCATGCCCATGCACTGGCTGCTGTGGGACGCGCTGGGCTGGGAACGCCCCGAATACGTGCATCTGCCGGTCCTGCTCAACCCCAACGGCAAGGGCAAGCTGAGCAAGCGCCATGCCGGCTTCACTGAGGACGGCAAGCAGATTCTGGTGCTGGCCCAGGAGTTCATCGACGCCGGATTCGTGCCGGAGGCGATGGTCAACTTCCTGACCAACGTCGGCTGGAGTATGCCGGACGATCAAGAGGTCTTCTCGGCGGAGGCCGCCAGCGCAGCTTTCGATATAACGCGCATTAACCCTTCGGAAACGGCCTTCCCCTACGAGAAACTGGAATGGCTCAACGGCATCTGGATTCGTGAGCTTGCCGTCGAGGATCTGGCACAGCGGCTGCGGCCCTTTCTCGAAAAGGCGGGCTTCGAGGTCAACACGGACGTGCTGCTGAAGGTCACGCCGCTGATTCAGACGCGCATCAAAACTCTGACCGATGTGGTCGAGATCGCGGGCTTTTTCTTCCGCGAGAACTTCATCCCCACTGACTCGCCAGAGAACCTGATTCAGAAGAAGATGGACATCGAAGGCACGCTCAGCGCACTGGAACACGCTTACGATCACCTCTCCACACTGCAAGTCTGGTCGGATGAAAATCTGGAAGCGGCCATGCGCGCGCTGGCGGAAGAGTTGGGCCTCAAGGCCGGGCAGTTGTTCGGCAGCCTGCGCGAAGCTGTGACCGGACAGCGCGTCTCACCGCCGCTGTTCGAGACGATGGCAATCATCGGGCGTGAGGACTGCCTGGAGCGGATTCAAATGGCCGCCGAAAGTCTGCGCGCACGGACTTGAAATGCCGCTGCGAGTATGATAGGATGTGCCTGCATTATATTGGGAGATAGTTCAACGGCAGAACGACGGGTTCTGGCCCCGTTAATCTTGGTTCGAATCCAGGTCTCCCAGCAGCACAAGGCCCACCTCAGTGTGGGTCTTTTTTATGATGCCCCCTTTTCCATCCGGGCCGCTCATGTTATGATGTGGCAGCATCTTTGGGGGATAGTTCAACGGCAGAACACCGGCCTTTGGAGCCGAGGATCCTGGTTCGAATCCAGGTCCCCCAGCACATGACCGCAGCGTCCGGCTGCGGTTTTTCGTTTAATACAACAGAATGCTAACCAGCTTATGACGCCCCATCAATTGAGTTCTCTGATTCGGGGTATTACAATGGTCCAATGGTTTCTGATACAGCAGCATCACCCAACCGGGATATTGAATGCTCCCTTTGATCGCCCTGATAATCGCAGCGCTCGGCCTCGCCCTCCTGATTCTGGTGGGAACTCATTGCTTTGCTGTCGCTGCTGCGTGTGCAGCGCGGGCGACATGTGCCGCAGTCGATCACCCACCGCAGCCAATCCAATGACTACAGCCTGGCGATTGGTCTGCTGGCGACCCCTAAACCCATCACCGTGACCATTCGGCGGCCCCGCACAGTCCGTCAGGTCCGCGGTGGACCGGCAGTGCGTCTGCCGCTGCGCCCGGCTCCGGTCGATAAAGTCGTCTTCCGCATCAGCCCGGCCAGCGAAGATCACAGCGTTCAGCCGCTGCTGGATTACCTCAAAGCCGAACTGGCCGCCCGCGCGACGGGTTAATGTAGTTGGGGATTTCATCCCCAAACCTCGACCAGGCGAACTATCTCCTGGACCTCTTTCCTTCAGATATAGATATGCCTCACGCTTCAAGCCGGTACACGATGACGGCGGGCTGCGGCGTGGGCGCGCCAGGGACTCGCGCTTCGTCGATGGCGGTCATGTGCAAACCGGCCTGAACTCGCCGCCGCGCGCATAGTCTCGACCGAATGCGGATAGTGTTTGACGGTATACAGATGACCCGCGTCATCTCGAAAGCTGCGCCGTCCGCCGCTGTGGTAGAGGGTCGGGTGAAAATCGCTGATGAGCGCCACGCCGCCCGGCCTCAGCACCCGGCTGATCTCCTGAAGCGAAGGCGATGGGTCCGGCAGATGTCCCAGCGCAAGCCCGCACAGCAGCAGGTCGATGCAGCCGCGCGGCAGAGGGATCGCCTCTGCGCTCGCCAGCGCCCGGTAAGGCAGCGGATTGACGGCCAGCATCTCCGGGCTGTTGTCGCAGCCGATGACCCGCGCCGCACCCAGGTCCTGAGCGATAAGGCCGTAGCGCCCGCTGCCGCAGGCCAGATCCAGCACGACGCGCCCGCGAAAATCCGGGAAATACTGGCGCATCAGGGCTTCTTCGCTGCGCATCAGCGCGTTATGAGCATGAGGGGGATAACTGGCGGCCCAGCGAGCGTAGGCCTCACGACTGCTGAGCACGGGCGCGAAGAGACGCACACGCCAGCGGTCCAGAAATCGGCGCAACTAGAAGCCTGAACTCCGGGTAATACTGGTCGTCGTGCCAGACATCGGCGTGCTCGTCATAGCGCATCGACGACATAATGACCAGATCCGCCCACTGGTTGAAGGCGCGGTCGCTGCCGTTGTAGATCAGACGCAGACGGCGCGGCAGCCACAGCCACATATAGGCCAACCGCCGCCGTTCGTAACGCGAGGTCCGGTCGCGCAGGTCGTAATACCAGCGCGGAAAGATCATGAAAATGCGAGGGTAATGCTGGGCGATGCTGGAATTGACGTAGGCTGCGTAAGCCGCTGTGAAGATCAGCATCGCCACCAGCACAAATTGCAGGCTGACTCCCACTGCATCGCGCAAAATCACCGAGGCACTGACCAGGAACACGCCGCTCCAGAACAGAATCGAGGGCAGCGGGTAGTAAACGATCTCCTGTTCGCCGTACTTCTCGAAGGAGCGCAGGATCGGCCCCTTGAGCGCGCCGATCAAGATCAGCCCAATCCGAAACAGGAAAGCAATGCTGACGATTAACATAAAAAGAGCAATATACATAAAACAGGCTCCACGAAAGCACTCCTACCAGCTTATCAAGTTTCTGTCAGAATTGCACTAAAGACTTCGCTGGCTGCGCGCGATCAAGGCTGGGAACACGTTCCTGTATCATCTGGTGCGCAAACTATGTTAGAATAGCTTACTACAGTTTCACGCCAGAGCGGCGTGCGATGCAAGAAGGCTGCATGATTAACGACGACCTCATCAAAGGTGGTCCAGGACCACGAACCGCCTTTCTGGAAAAAGCGGACGCCCAGTCTTTTGCTGAGACGATGGTCGCCTTTGCGAACACCGAAGGCGGCACGATGGTCATTGGGGTCAACGAAGAAGGCAAGCCGGTACCCAAAAAGATCGCTACTGACACGTTGGAAGGGGCGCTCAAAGAGGCGGACTCCTTCTGTAACCCGCCGGTCGTGGTCGGCAACTGGGAATCAGTGGACCTCAGCGACGACAAGACGGCCTATGCCGTACCTGTCCCGCGCAGCATCGAGCTGCACGCCCTGACCGATGGCCGGGTCCTGATCCGCAGCGGGGTCAGCAACCGTCCGCTGGGGGGCCAGGAGATCGTCAAGCTGGCGAGCGCCAAAAGCACCGGCGATTTCGAATCGGAAGCCGTGCCGGGCGCGACCAAAGACGACCTCAACCGCAAAATGATCGACGAATACCTCGCCAAGCGCGCCGAACGCACCAAGCGGCCCTACAACGGCAAGGTCGATGACCTGCTCAAAGAGATCGGCGCGGTGGATGCCGAAGGCAAGCCGACCGTCACCGGGATTATGCTCTTTGCTGAGTATCCGCAGCACTGGCTGCCGCAGACCGGCATCGTCTTTGCCAAGTTTGTCGGCAAGACACCGCGCGGCGAGAGCGGCCTGGCAGGCTATTCCCGCCGTGAAGAATTGACCGGTCCGCTGTCCAAGCTGATCGAAGCCACCTGGAACCTGATCTGGAGCGAGATGGCCGTTAGCGCGGTTGTCAAAGGGCTGGAACGCGAAGAAACCTTCGAATACCCGCAGTTTGCCGTGCGCGAGGCCATCGTCAATGCCGCCTGTCACCGCGATTACCGCCTCAAAGGCCGCCGCATTGAGGTGCGCATGTATTCCGACCGGCTGGAGGTCATCTCCCCCGGCGGACTGCCCGGCTTCATCACGGTCGAGAACATCGTGGACGAGCATTTCAGCCGCAATCCGCGCATCGTCAACGGCCTGTTCCAGTGGGGTTATATCGAGGAACTGGGCCTGGGCATCGACCGCATGATGGAGGTGATGCAGCAGGCCGGTCACAAGCCGCCCTCCTTCGATGCTCGCCCCTACAGCTTCGCGGTGACGCTCTACAATGCCCGCGAGAAACAGGCCGCGCCGACCTGGACCCGCAATACCAACCACCGGCAGGCCCGCGCACTGCAATACATTCGAGATAACGGCTCCATCACCAACCGCGAGTACCGGTCGCTGTGTCAGGGCGTATCGGCAGAGACACTGCGCCTGGACCTGGTGGACCTGGTGGAACAGGGCATTCTCCTCAAGGTTGGCTCAAAAAAGGGAACATACTATATTTTGAAGTAGGGACCGGGGTGGCATGGACGCAATACTGGACGTAATTACCCTGCTGAGCGTGATTACGCATCTTTTTCTGCTGGCAGTTATCCAATTCAGACCTGTCCCCAGCCGCAACCGGCCCGGATGGGTGCTGTTCACGCTCCTGTGGTCACTGCTGGCCCTCGCCCTGCGCTTTCTGCCGGAGAATCTGCTGCTGCAGATCCCGGTGCAGCCCGGCTTCATCGCCATTCTGGCGATGGCGGTCGTCATCACCGGTTATGGCCGTTACGTCCAGCGTGATGTCGGCGGCGGCAATCGCCCCGGCCTGGTGCTGAGCAGCGCCTGGCTGCTGGCTCTGGTCGCCAGCTACTTCCTGGTGACGGACCTTCAGGTCGGCCAGACCGACTGGCTGCTGCGCTTCATCCAGACGCCCGACCTCCCCGGTGCCATTACACTGCTGGGGCTGGGGCTGAACGCCGCCGTGATTATCGGCATGGCCTTCTATTATTTCTACAAGCAGCCCCTGCCGGAAGCGGCCAACCGCGCCCTGTTCTGGGTGGTCAACACCAGCCTGCTGAGCATCGGCATCCTGCTGTTCATCAGCGATACGGACGTCTTCGTAGTCGCCGGGGTCCTGCTCGTGACCGGCGCGATGATCGGCCTGACCTACGCGCACATCTCGCACCGCGTGCTCGATATTCGCAGCGGACTGATTACGACGCTGCGCCTGGGGCTGCTGCTGGCACTGACGGCGGTCGTCTTCTTCCTCGGCTTGCTGGTGGCGGACAGTCTGCCGCCGGAGGGCCAGCGTGCCGTGACGCTCTCGGTGCTGGCCGTCATGATCGCCCTGCTGTACGTCATCGTCCGCCAGTTGATCGTCGTCTTGATCCTGCCCTTTTTCGCCAACGTCACCAGCCCGGCGCGGGCCGCCCGGCTCTACAGCCTCCAGGTCTCCAGAGCCGTCAGCCTCAGCGAATTGATCGACATTTCGACTACCACACTCAGCCAGGTGATGAAGGTGCGGCGTGGTGGGATGATCCTGGTCAACGACACCGAACGCGACCCGCAGCGCGTCGAGATCATCGCCATGCAGGAGGTCGATGAGGATCACGTCGATGAGATCAAAGGCTTCATCAACAAGGATGGCCCGATCTACGAGCGCCTGGCCGTGCGCAAAACACCGCTCCTCCAGTTCGATATCGACTATGACCCGCGCTTCAGCGGCATGGACCCCAGCGAACGCGAATTCTTTGAGACATCACGGATGAGCGCCTATGCGCCCATCCTGGTCGAAGACATCCTCATCGGCATTCTGACCGCCGGTTCCAAGCTGAACGACGCGCCCTTCACCGCGCTCGACCTGGAACTGCTGGCGACCATGGCCGACCAGACCGGTGTGGCACTGCGCAATTCGCGGGCGATGGCCGATCTGAAGCATCTTAATCAGACCATGATGGCGCTCAATGAGGACCTCGAAGAGGCCAACAGCCAGTTCGAGAAGCTGGATTCAGTCAAGACGGATTTCATTACCATCGCCAGCCACGAACTGCGCACGCCCCTGGCTCAAATTCGCGGTTACACCGACATTCTGGACGCCCTCAACGAGCAGGGAATGCTCGACCAGGAGCAGATCGGCGTGATGGTCGGCAACGTGCGTAAAGCCACCGAGCGCACCGAGGAACTCATCGCGGCCATGCTCGACATGAGCCAGTTGGACGTGAACGCGATGGACCTGCGCTTCGCTCAGGCAGCGCCAGAGAGCATTCTGCGTATGGCGATTGAGCCGCTGACGGAACACGTCAAGCAGCGCAAGCTGACCCTCTCCGCACGTGGGCTGCGCGGGCTGCCGGCCATTCACTGCGATATGCAGCGGTTGGTGCAGGCTTTTCGCAACCTGCTGACGAACGCCATCAAGTTCACGCCTGATGGGGGCCGCATCGACATCACCGCCAAGCTGCAAAGCGCTACCAACGGCACCAAAGAGCATATTCTGATTACAATTGCCGATACCGGCGTGGGCATTGACAAAGAGAATCTGGAACTGATCTTCGAGAAATTCTACCGCGCCTCCGACCCTTCACTGCATTCCACCGGGGCCTATAAATTCATGGGCGCGGGGCCTGGCCTGGGCCTGACCATCGCCAAAGGGGTCATCGAGAGTCATGGCGGCAAGGTCTGGGCCGAAAGCAGCGGCCACAATATGGAGACCTTCCCCGGTACCGTGTTCTACGTGATGCTGCCGCTCACGCCCCCGGATGAAGCCCGGCGTGTCTTGATTGAGGATTCGACCAGCGAAACGCTGCGCCAGCCGAGCAGCTAAAACAAAACGCGAGTGCTGTGAACAACACTCGCGCCGTGAGTTTTCATTGCTGTAGAAATATGTGCCCGGCCTGACCGGGTGCTTAGCGGCGCTCTTTGAGGCGAGCCGCTTTACCGCGACGGTCGCGCAGGAAGTAAAGCTGCGCGCGGCGCACTTTGGCCCGGCGGACAATCTCGATTTTTTCCACTCGCGGGCTTTTGAGCAGGAAGGTCCGCTCAACGCCAACGCCGTGACTGGCGATACGGCGGACGGTGAAGTTGGCCTCGTTACCCCCACGCCGCAGCCGGATCACGACACCCTGGAAGACCTGAATACGCTCCCGGTCGCCTTCGACAATGCGCACATGGACTTTGACGGTATCGCCAGAGGCCAGATCAGGATGGCCCCGGTCGGGCGTTTGCTCGATAAGGGTATCGACTAAGTTGCTCATGAGAAATCCCCTTAAGCTCAAAAAAATACGCCCGTAGGCGCACCGGACAGTTATAGGGGGCATTATACCTGTGCCACTGCGCAGCGACAAGGGTTTAGATGAGCGGGCCACTGCATGCAGCGGTCGTTTTTCTCGTCCAGATTTGCCAGCGTATCGAGCATACGGCGCAGCCTGTCTTGCCGCTGTGTCTGGACGACCTGCAGCATGGTGCGCCCGCTTCGCCTCGACAAACGCAGCATCAGTGGCCCACCCAGGGGAATATGCGCTGCTGGACATCCTCGAAACGGACACTGGCCCGGTACAGATCGGACAGCAGGGATAAGGGTTTCGCAGCAGCGACCATGACGTCCCGACATTGGTATACAGCAAATCGTCAATGAGGGTCGCAATCAACTGGTTGTAGGCCTGGTCGATCTGTGCCTGGGCGACGACCCCTACCTGAATCAGATACCCTGCCAGCGCGGTATCAGTCATGCTTCAAGCGCTTTATCTCAGGATCGCTCGTCAACCGTATTGTCGAGATAAGCTGCTGCTGCATTCCTGTAAGACGGACAGCAGATCAGCGGCATAACCCTGCGATCCAGGCAGAAACATATAGACCATCGTTCAGGACAAAACGAGCAGACCGGGCGGCGACATCCAGTTTTCCCCTGGGCACGGATAAACAACAGACCAGTATAGCGTTTTAAGGCGCGAAAGAAGATTGAATACCTGAGCAATCGCAAAGTTGACGTAGATTCGCCCTCAGATATGTGCCAGGAGCCATTTGAGCGGCAACCCTCAGGCCAGGCTATCCAGCAGGCGCGCGGCCCGCAGCAGGCCGATGATCGACTTGCCATCCACGATCTCGACGGTCTTCGATCATGCGCAGCGCATCGGCAAAGGGCAGCCGCAGCGTCTCGATAAACTCGTCTTCGTCCTGTTCCAGCGGGGCCGCGTTGAGATCGCGCCCCAGAAACACGTGGATGAACTCGGTAGTATACCCGGGCGCGGTGTAGAAGGCTCCTAACGATTGAGGTCGCCGGGTTCGTAGCCGATCTCCTCGCGCAGTTCGCGCACCGCATTTTCTTCGGGCGTTTCGCCTGCTTCACCAGTCCCGCCGGTATTTCGTAGAGTTCCTGATCCGCACCGATGCGATACTGGCGTACCAGGATCACCTGCTGGGCATCGTCAAGCGCGACGATAGCGACGGCTTCGGCATGTTCGACCACTTCGCGCAGCGCCAGATTGCCATTGGGCAGGCGCACTTCGCGGATGACAAGCCTGACGACTTTGCCCTCAAAGATTTTCCGCGTTCGGGTAATGATCATCGCCCGGTGCTAGGGAATGACCAGCTGCTGGTCAATATAAATGAGGTTGATGTTGGAGATGCCATTCGCGGCAGCAATCGCAGAGACCGATACGCCATATTGCAGCGAAATCTGGAACAGGGTCTCGCCTTGCTGAACGACATGAATCTGTCCGCCGCCACCGCTATTAGGAAGTCCGCCGCCACCCTGGTCACCGCTGCCGGGCGGGGACTGGCTGACGCCTAAGGTCCCGCAGCCGGGGATCACCAACTGGTCGCCAACATGAATGACCTGAATATTGGCGATACCGCTCGCGTTGGCGATCTGATACACCGTCACGCCGTAAAGCAGCGAAATGCGCCAGAGATTCCGGTCGGATGCGCGCACGACATGGATACAATCCGCGCCCGAAACGATTGGCTGCTGGTTCACCGGCGATTGCAGTACCGGAGTCGCTGTTTCCGGAGGCGGCAGGGTGACGATCACTTCGGTTGGGAAGGCCAGCGCGGTCGCCGTTGCTGCCTGATACGTCGCCCGTTCGATCAGAGCCGTCGCCGTCATATCGCCGGATTCAAGCTGAAGCGCGAAGCTGTCGGCGGCGGGTTCGGTCGCCACTGGCTGCTGCTGAAGCACCGACCCGGCGGTTTCCGGCGTCGAAGGAATCTAAGACTTCTTCAGTGGCCTCTGCTGAACCCGGGGTGGGTGTTTCACTGGGTGGTGGCGGCAGGGTCGGCGTCCGGGTGAAGGTCGCAATACCCTGAGCGACGCTGGTGGCGGGTAAGGTATTGCCCGCTGCCTGGAAGCAGCCAGAAACCAGCGTAATCGCCAGCAGACAGCCGCCTAATAGTAGCCCACGCAGTCGCATCCCGTGCATTGTGCCTCCTCGGCAGCAGGCGGTAAATCACTTAAATCATTAATGTCAGTCTACCATCATGCGATTTAGCGGGCAAGCAGCAGTCTCAGGCCGTATCCCGCCGCCGGGGCAGCATCACCGTCACCGTCGTATACTCGTCCGGCACGCTTTCAATCGAGAGACGGCCCCCGTGAAGTTCGGCCACGCGCCGGGAAATGGTCAGGCCCAAACCGGACCCCTGCTGCTCATAAAATTTGCGGTTGAACTGCATATACGCGCCCACATCACTGACCTGTTCCGGCGACATGCCGCGCCCTTGATCGGTGATCGTCAGCAGGAAACGGTCGGGCGCTTCTATCAGGCGAACCTCGACCGGCGTGCCTTCTGGTGAGAATTTGAAGGCGTTATCGACCAGTTCCTCGACCATCTTCTTCAGGTAATCTTCCAGCATCGGCAGGTATTCCAGCGCCGCGATTTCCAGTACCAGATCGGACTCGCGGTCGTGCTCCTGCGCCTTCTGGATCGCCTGATTTTCGATCACAATCATCGGCTCTGGCGTAGTGTTGGCACGCAGCATCTTATCGAAATCCGGCTCGTTGGCCGCGATCTCAATCTGCGCATAGACCAGATAATTCTCAACCAGATGGTAGAGACGTACGGCAGCCTTGTTGATATGCTCTGACATCTCGGCGATGCGCGGGCGCTCCATCTCGGCGTAATCGGTAATCAGAATGTCGGAAAAGCCCAGAATCACGGTGAGCGGCGTGCGCAGTTCGTGCGGCATGGAGAGAATAATGTTGTTGCGCAGCTCCACATTGCGCCGCTCGGCCTCTGCCAGCACCTTTTCGTGCTTTTCAATGCGCGTCTCGATAGTCCGCAGCAGTTCCTGGATGGCAAAGGGCTTGGTGAGGTAATCGTCTGCGCCCTGCTCCATGCCCTGGCGGCGGTCCATCTTATCGGTGCGGGCAGTCAGGAAGATAAAGGGAATCGTGGCTGTCTTGGTCTCCCGGCGCAGTTCGGCCAGCACATCATAGCCATTGAGTTCCGGCATCATGATGTCGCAGATAATCAGGTCCGGCAGGTGCTGCTGAGCCTGCGCAATACCAACCTTGCCGTTCTCCGCGCCGATCACGTCGAAGCCTTCGTAGGTCAGCATCTCGATAATATCCTTGCGCAGCGAGGCCTCGTCCTCCACCACCAGGATTTTTTTCATCGCCTGTGTCGTAACCATCTTACCGTTTGCTCCCGGACCGCTTCACCGTTCATTGTAGCATGGGTTTGATTCCTGGGCCGAACTGCTACAGATTTTATTGTAATGCGAATTGGGATCAGTTTACATAAAAAAGGGGCATCAGAGCAATCGGGCCGCGACAGCGATGATGATAAGGATACCGATCAGGATACGGTAATAGCCAAAAACAACGAAGCTGTTGTTGGAGACGTAGCGCAGCAGCCAGCCGATGGAGAACCAGGCGACAATGCCGCTAATCAGCGCCCCCAGCAGCAGCATGAGAATCTGATCACTGTTGATCGTGCTTAGCGCATCGACAAATTCCAGAACAGTCGCCGCCCCCAGGATGGGCATGGCAAGGAAGAAAGAGAACTGCGTTGCGGTGCGGCGGTCCAGCCCAACGAAGAGGCCGCCGATGATCGACGCGCCCGACCGCGAGACCCCTGGCACCAGCGCGAATAGCTGTGCGATGCCAATGCGCAGCGCCTGCCACAGACCAATCGACTCGATTTGTGTCGTAGAGCGTTCCGCAGGGGGATTGCGTTCAACCAGAATAAACACCACGCCGCCGATGATGAGTGCTAACGCGACCACGAGCGGCTGGAACAAGACCTCTTTGATCCGATGGCGAAAGAGGAAGCCGACAGCGCCTGCCGGAATGGTAGCCACGACCACAGCCAGCCAGAAGCGCTGGATCGTCCGGTCAGTCGGCAGTTTGCGCGCCTGCTGCCAGAGGTCCTTGCGGTAATAGAACAGCACTGCGACCACCGCGCCCAGTTGGATGAAAATGTCGAACGAGTCCTTCAGACTGGGATCGAAATGGAGCAGTTCGGACGCGATGATGAGGTGGCCGGTTGAAGAGATGGGGAGAAATTCGGTAACGCCTTCGACGATACCCAGGATGACAACCTTCAACCATTCGATCAAGTGGGGTTACTCCTCAGAGCTTGGGCCAGCAGTGCATCCAGGGTGTTTCTGTTTGTGGCCTGTCACATCATAGCGGCGGCTTGGAATGGTGTCAAGAAGCTGTGCTAGAATGACGGGACGTCTGACAAATACAAGGACACTGCGTGGCTGAGTACATTCGTCTAATCCGTTACAACCGCAATTTCGCGCTGCTCTGGTCGGCAGAGGTCATCAGCCTGTTGGGCGACTGGTTCGACACCATTGTCCTGTCGGTCATCGTCGCTCGCTTCGCCCGCAGCGCGGGGATTGACGAGGGGATGGCCGTCAGCCTGTTTCTGCTGGCGCGGTTGGTCCCGCCTCTCTTCGTCAGCCCGATGGCTGGCGTGCTGGCCGACCGCTTCAACCGCAAGCGTCTGCTCATCATCAGCGATCTGGCGCGGGCCGGCGTGGTGCTGCTGCTGGTCTTCGCCGTCAGTGACCCGCAGTGGCTCTGGTTGATCTACCTGCTGACGGTGCTCCAGTTTTCCATGACTGCCATCTTCGAACCGGGCCGCAGCGCCATCCTGCCCAATCTGGTCCGGTCCGCCGACCTGGTCACGGCCAATACCCTGAGCAGCGCAACCTGGTCCGCCATGCTGGCGATTGGCGCGATTGCCGGGGGCGTAGTCGCGGCAACGGCGGGCACGACGCTCACCCTGGTGACGGACGCCTGCACCTTTGTCATTTCAGCCGCGCTCATCTCGCAAATCCGGCCTGGTCAGATCAAACATCCCGCCGCCGAGGACGACAGCCAGGAAACACTGGATACCGGCTTTATCGACGGCCTGCGCTATCTGCGGCGCAACCCACCACGCATCGCCACACTGCTGATTAAGATGACGCAGAGCCTGGGCAACGTCGATGCGCTGATGGTGATCTATGCGACCGAGATTTTCATCATGGGCGAGGACAGCACCACGCCGCTGAGCATCATGTACGCCGCCTTCGGCCTGGGGGCGATGCTCGGCCCGATTCTCCTCAACTTCTTCAACGACGGCACGCTGCGGCGGATGCACTGGCTGATCCTGGTCAGTTATGTCTGGCTGGTGCTGGGCTGGTTCTTCTTCAGTGGGGCCACGAGTTTGCTGCTGGTCTCGCTGGCGCTGGTGGTGCGCGCGATGGGCGGCTCCGCTGGCTGGACCTACAGTTCGGTCATCATCCAGAAAAGCGTGCCGGACCGCTATATGGGCCGTATGTTCTCACTGGACCTGGCCGGATTCCGCCTCGCCAGCGCCATCAGCATCGCCATCACCGGCGTGTTGATCGACGCGATTGGCCCGGAGAACATCCGTCAGGTGGTGATCCTTTTCGGCCTCGTCAGCGCCGTGCCGCTGGTCCTGTGGGGCCTCAGCATCCCCTGGCAGAATCGCCAACCGGAACCCGTCCTGGCCGGAGAGCAGCAAGCGGGTTAAGGCAACTCAACATTTCGCGTTGACAAAAACGCCTGGGATGTCGTAGGGGCGAACCGGCGTGTTCGCCCGACGGGAGCGCACACCGGCGCTCCCCTACCACGTCCCATTCTATTCACTATGTTGAGAGCGCTGCTACGCCTCGTCCTTGTCGGCAGCTCCGTCCGACTCCGCTTCTTCCGCCCAATCCGGGATCGGGACGCAGCACAGCACCAACTGCTTGGCCGCGCGCACCTCGTCCAGCCGCGAGACTTCCAGCGTGCTGGGCGCATTCGTCAGCAGCTCCGGCGAGTTTTTGGCCTCCGCCGCGATCTTCTCCATCGCGTCAATGAAGGCGTCCAGCGTGGCCTTGTCCTCGGTCTCGGTCGGCTCGATCAAGAGCGCTTCGGGCACGATCAGCGGGAAGTAATTCGTCGGCGGGTGGAAACCGTAATCCATCAGGCGCTTGGAAATATCCAGCGCGTGGACGTTCTCAACATCCTCGAAATGGCCTTCGATCACGAACTCGTGGCCGCAGATGCGCGGGTAGGGCGTGGTATAGGTTTTTTGCAGTTTCGCCCGCAGATAGTTGGCGTTCAGCACGGCATGGCGCGAGACCTCTTTGATCCCCTGCGCGCCGTGAAAGCGGATGTAGGTGTAGGCGCGGCTGTGCATCCCGAAGTTGCCATAGAAGGCTTTCAGCTTGCCGATGGATTTCTCCGGCATCCGCAGGCCATACAGCGGCGCGTCGTTATCTTCCCCGGCCTCCTCGACAATCTCGACCACCGGGCCGGGCAGGAAGGGGATCAGCTTCTCGCCGACCGCCACTGCCCCACAGCCAGGACCGCCGCCGCCGTGTGGCGTGGAGAAAGTCTTGTGCAGATTGTAGTGCATCACGTCGAAGCCCAGTTCACCCGGCTTGCAGACGCCCATCAGCGCGTTCATGTTCGCGCCATCCATGTACATCAGGCCGCCGCAGTCATGCACCGCCGCGATCACATCCAGAATGTGCCGTTCGAAGAGGCCGAGCGTATTGGGCACGGTAATCATCATGCCCGCCACCGTCTCGTCGCAAGCCGCCCTGAGCGCTTCCAGGTCCACGTTGCCGTCGTCGTCCGAGGGCAGTTCGACCGCCTGGAATCCGGCCATCGACACCGTCGCCGGATTGGTTCCGTGCGCGCTGTTGGGGACCAGGATTTTCTTGCGGTCCGTGTCGCCGCGATCCAGGTGATACTTGCGGATCATCAAAATCCCGGCGAACTCACCCTGCGCGCCCGCCGCCGGGACCAGACTGGTCTTCTCAAAGCCGCTGATCTCCGCCAGCCAGCCCTGAAGCTTGTACATCAGCGCCAGCGCACCCTGCGCGCCGATCTCGTCGGCCAGCGGATGCAGATGCGCGAAGCCGGGCAGCCGCGCCATGTCTTCGTTGAGGCGCGAGTTGTACTTCATCGTGCAGGAGCCGAGCGGGTAGAAGCCCAGGTCAATGCCGTAATTCTTACGGCTCAGCCGAGTATAGTGACGAATCACCTGAAGCTCGCTTACCTGCGGCAAATCCAGCTCATCGCGCAGCAGGTTCTCCGGCAGCGGAGTCTCCGGCACATCCAGCGCAGGCATCCGTACCGCACTGCGGCCACTGACGCTCATTTCGTAGATCGTGGGTTCAGTCGTCATGATGCGCGTGCCTCCCGCAAGCCTTCGACCAGAGCGTCGATCTCCGCCTTGCTGTTCATCTCGGTGACGGCCAGCAGCATATTGTCCTTGTACTCCGGGTAATCCTGGCCCAGGTCATAGCCGCCCAGGATGCCGCGTTTCAGCAGTTCGGCGTTGATCTCGGCCACTGGACGCAGGCATTTGACCACGAATTCGTTGAAGAAAGGCTTAGCCATTTCGACCTTGTAACCGTCCAGCGTGTCGATCTGCGCCGCCGCGTAATGCGCCTTGTGATAGCACAGTTCCGCTACCTGCTTGAGGCCCTGCCTGCCCATCAGCGACAGATACACCGCTGCTGCCAGCGCCATCAGGCCCTGATTGGTGCAGATATTGCTGGTGGCTTTCTCACGGCGAATGTCCTGCTCACGTGGACGCAGCGTCATGACATAGGCGCGCTTGCCA
Source organism: uncultured Chloroflexia bacterium (assembly GCA_963772595.1). GTDB lineage: Bacteria > Chloroflexota > Anaerolineae > Aggregatilineales > Phototrophicaceae > CAVYXZ01. The sequence continues at coordinate 568,126 of CAVYXZ010000014.1, forward strand.
TCCTGATCGACCGTCTCGCCGACGATGCGGCCTGCGATCTTGCGCACGTAGTCGGTCCGCGTGGCGAAAAAGCCCAGGTACGGCCCGCCGAAACCCAGCGGAATCCCCAGCGGCTGCCCCTCGCCGACGACGATGTCAGCCCCCAGTTCGCCCGGTGATTTGAACAGCGCCAGCGCCATCGGGTTAACCACGAAGACCAGCAGCGCCCCGGCCTGATGCACCTGCGCCGCCAAGTCCTTGAAGTCGTCAATCTGGCCGAAGAAGTTCGGATACTGCACCGCCAGCATGGCCGTGTTCTCGTCCAGCAGCTTGACCAGATCGGCAGTCGTATTACGGCCTTCATCGCCGACGATTTCGACGCCGCTTCCCTGGTGATAGGTCCGCGCAACGGCCCGGTACTGCGGGTTGATGTCCGGGCTGGCGATGACTTTCATGCGCTTGTGACGCCCAACCTCGACCGCCATCGTCACCGATTCGGCAAAGCTGGTCGCACCGTCGTAATGGCTGGCGTTGGCCGCGTCCATGCCGGTCAGGGCACAGATCATGCTCTGGTATTCGAAGGTGGCCTGGAGCGTGCCCTGGCTGACCTCCGGCTGGTAAGGCGTATAAGCGGTGAAGAACTCGCCGCGCAGCAGGATATGATTCACTGCCGAGGGGATGAAATGATGATAGGCCCCCGCGCCCCGGAAAATAGCGTAATCCTGCGCGTGCTCGTTGGCCTCAGCCAGCGCCATTAGTTCGGCCATGACCTCCATTTCGCTCAACGGAGCCGGGAGATCGAGCGCAGGGAAACGATAGCGCGACGGTACCGCCTCGAAGAGGTCCTCAATCGTCGTCACGCCAACAGCGGCCAGCATCTGCTGGCGTTCGGTCTCAGTATGCGGAATGTAGGTCATAGGGCCTCAGCGCGTCTCGCAGAAGCTTTCGTAAGCCACTGCGTCCATTAGATCCGCTGCTTCGGCGGGATCGCTCAACGTGATCTTAATCAGCCAGCTTTCATAAGGCTTGGCGTTGATCTGTTCCGGGTCGTCTTCAAGCGCGCTGTTGACCTCCGTCACCGTCCCGCCAACCGGCATCACCATATCCGAGGCGGCCTTGACCGATTCCACCACGCCAAAAACCGCACCCTTTGCAAAGCTTGCGCCGACTGCCGGTAGTTCCAGGAAGACGATGTCGTTCAACTGATCCTGGGCATAGTCACTGATGCCGACCTCGCCCGAATCACCATCCAGCCGCAGCCACTCGTCTGTTTTCATGTACTTCAAGTCGGACGGTATATTCCAATCACCCATGTGCCATACTCCCTAGTACTCTAAAACAAAAAGAGCGCACCTCTAAACGCTGTGCGCTCTGTCAGTCGAAATCGCTTCCAGAGGTCCAAAACCTGCAAATCCCGGTGCCTGAGAGTTTCGTCACCAGGCCAGCCACCTGATAACTTGCCCCTTCGGCGTCTCGCTGCACGAGAACTCTCTCTACAGGTTCATCCGAATTGTATACAGCTCAAGACGAATTGGCAACGTCGTCCACCGGGATCCATTCAAACAAGGCGCGGCAGACCTCCGGCGTCAGGCCCAGGTTAAAGGAAAAATGCCCGGCGGCATCGGCCACAATCGTCGCCCGCAGCAGCAGACTGCCATCACTGCGCAGCCCGGCAGCCAGATACGCCTGCGAGGTGCCGACCTGCCGGGTCGTCTGCAAGCCTTCGACCGGCTGCAAACGCGCCAGCACGCGCACCAGTTCCTCATAGCGCGGGCGCAGCGCCACCTCCAGCGGCCCGTAGCGCGCAGCAATGGCAATGTAAGCGCCCTCACGCCGCAGCGACAACTGCGGATGTTCCTCATGCGCACTGTGTTTACTCAATGTCACGACGCCGCTTTCAGCGTCCACGTCGATCTGGTCCAGCATTTCGAAGTATCGCATCGCCATTGTTTCCGCCCTTTCACGCAATGCCCGCTATTTTACCACCTATTTGAGGTTGTTGTGCCCAGCCCGCCCCTTCGATTCCCTGGTGGATAGTGATAATATTCACGGATTGATGACGATCACGGAGCCTATCGTGTCTACTGAACATCAGGCCAGACCAACCTCGTCCCGCCGCTGGCTGATCGCCGCCCTCGTGGTGAGCATGTCTATCACTGCCGGATCGCTGCTCTTCGCGCTTACCGTGCTGAACAACCGGGCGACCACTAACACCGGTGCCGCCATTGTAGACAGTGTCAACTATTATGACGGGGCGACTACCTACGACCCACCCAAACCGATCAACGACTTCACTCTGACCGGCAACGACGGCCAGTCGCTGTCCCTGAGCGATCTGCGCGGCAAACCGCTGCTGGTCTACTTCGGCTACACGCACTGCCCGGACATCTGCCCGACGACCCTGGCAAACTTCGAGCGCATCAAGACCCAGCTTGGCGACCAGGCCGATCAGGTCAACTTTCTGATGGTGAGCATTGACGGCGCACGTGATACCCCACAGCAGATGAAGAGCTTCATGAGCGCCTTCGATTCCAGCTTTATCGGTATGACCGGCAGCGAGGCCGAAGTGCGCCCGGTAGCGGAGGATTTCAACCTCTACTTCCACGCCAATACCGAGGAAGGCGCGGATTACAGCGTCGATCATACCGCCGCCGTCTTCCTGCTGGATCAGGACAGCAACCTGCGAACCCTGTTTTCCTACGGGACCGATCCGGGGGTGATTGTGACGCGGCTGCAAGACCTGCTCTAGCGCGCTGCCATACATTTCGCAGAAGCCGTCTGCGTGCTCCGCGCACATCGGCGCTCCCCTACTGTCGTTTTTCTGAATCCTGGAAGGATTTGGGGTCCTGCCGGGGTGTTACTGCCGAGGCACGCGCGCCAGCAGCGACGTCACCACCTCGTAATTGATCGTGCCCAGGTGCTCGGCGATGTCGTCCGCCGTGATTTCAGCATCCCCCTGCCGCCCCAGCAGCACAACCTCATCGCCAATGCTCACGTCGGGGATCTCGGTCACGTCGATGACCGTTTTCTCCATACTCACCCGCCCGATCAGCGGCGCAAACTGACCCTGCACCAGTACCTGCCCCCAGTGGCGCGGGCTGCGGCGCAGCCCATGTGAATAGCCCACCGGCAGCACGGCGACGCGCGTTTCGGCAGCGGTGACGTAGGTACGACCATAGCCCACTGAATGGCCCGGCGGCAGCGTCTTGACCTGCGCGACCACCGTCTTCCAGGCCATCGCCGGTTTGAAGCCTTCCGGCACGGGCACCTGCGGCGAAGGCGACAGACCATAGACCGCCAGGCCCACCCGCACCATACTGAGATGCGACTCCGGTAGGGAGAGGGTCGCCGCCGAATTGGCCGCGTGAATGTACTTGAAGGCAAAGCCGCTGGCCCGCAGCGGGTTTACAATGGCCTTAAAGGTCTGAAGCTGACCCTGCGTGAACTCGGCGTCTTCGTCGGCGTCGGCAAAGTGAGTATAGACCCCCTCGACCTGAATATCCTGCATGTTGGCGAGGTGGCGGAAGAAGGGAATCGTGTCATCGGGCATCAGGCCCAGGCGGCCCATACCCGTATCGATCTTGACATGAACGCGCAGCGGATCGCCCAGTTCGCGGGCGGCCCGGTTGTAGGCGTAGGCCATGTCGAGGTCGTAGAGCGTCAGCGTAATGTTGTGGCGGATCGCCTGGCGCACCGCATGAACCGGCGTATAGCTCAGCACCAGGATCGGCGCTTCAATCCCGGCGTCGCGCAGTTCCAGCGCCTCGGTCAGCGTCGCCACACCCAGCGCATCCGCCCCGTTCGCCAACGCCGTGACTCCGGTAGCCGCCGCGCCATGCCCGTAGGCATCCGCCTTGACCACCGCCATGAGCTGCACGTCCTCGCCGACCATGTCCTTGAGCAGGCGCACGTTGTGGCCGATTGCGCTCTGGTCGATCTCGACCCAGGTGGTCGCCGAGGGCTGAAACAGCGATTCCAGCGCCCAGGTATCTTCCTGCCGGACCAGTTTGTCGCCGTCGCGCTCATCCGCCAGCAGACCGCGCACCACCAGTTCCATACGCGCCGATGCGCCGCCCGTTACCAGCACGATGTCCTCCTCGCGCAGGGCGATCTGATCGCGCAGCAGCGCCGTCGCATCCTGCGGGCTGTAAGTCATCTGCACCGTCTTGCGATCCCGGCCCTGGTCGATGGCCGCCCGGCCCACCAGCGCGGCATTCGGTCCCTCGGTGATGATAATGTCGGCGACTTCAGCGGCAGTCTGACCCGCCAGCCGGTGCCCACGCTGCGAATAAGTGCCCAGGCTGTCCATGTCGCCGATGACGAAAATGGCCCGGCTGTGGGTCGCGTCGCGCACCGTTCGCAGCCAGTCCAGCGCCGCCTGAGTCGTATCCGGCGTGGCGTCGTAGCTGTCGTCAATCAGCAGACAGTTATTGATCCCGTTCAGCGGATTCATGCGCCCCGGCAGCGGCTGCATCTCGGTCAGCGCCTGCAATCCGCTGTCTACCGGCACGTCGTAATGCGCCCCCACCGCTAGCGCGAACAGCACACAGTAAAGCTGCTGTTGGCTCACCAGCGGAGTCCAGCGGCCTACATAGCGCTCCGACCCGAAACGCAGGTCGAAGCCGGTTGTCGTCAGCCCGACCACGATATTGTAGGCCAGCATATCCGCGCCGTAGGTATGGCAGCTTACCGTCCGAACCTGCGCTTCTGTGTGGCCCACCATCGAGCGAATCGCGTCGTCGTCGTAATTCAGCACCGCCAGACCGGACGGCCCCAGGCTCTCGATCAGACGGCGTTCCTCGACGATAATATTATCCAGACTGGCGAAAGCATCCGTGTGGGCGTAGTCGATATGTGTCATGATGCCCACATCCGGCTCCAGCGTGCGGATCATCTCCGCCATCTCGCCCGGCTGCGATGCGCCCAGTTCCATCACGACCATGTCATGTTCAGCCCGCAGCCCGGCCAATGCCAGCGGCAGCCGCAGCCGCCCCAGGTACTCCCCGGCGCTTTTATGGATGCGGTAGCGCGTCCCCAGCACACGCTGGATCGCCTCAACCGTCACCGATTTGCCGGAAGTGCCGCTGACGGCGATCACCTGCGGGTCCAGCTTCTCGATCACATACCTGGCCCACTGCATGAGGGCAACTTCGGTATCTTTGACGATGATGACCGAGAGATTATCCACGTCAATTTGCGGTGGCCGGGTGCAAAGGATCCCACGCGCGCCTCGCTCGACAGCCTCCTGAATATAATGATGCGTGTCGCCATGATCCGTCTTGCGGGCGACAAAGATCTGATTATCTTCAGCTATCCGCGAGTCCAGGCAAAAGCCGGTGAAAAGTTGCGCGTGCGCTTCCCCAAAGAGCTGACCGTTCGCCGCTTCGAGCAGGTCGTATAAGCTAATCATAGCAGCAGTATAGCATCGCTGTAGATGCACGGCTACACGCCCGGTGCTAGCTGGTAGAATTGCCTGTTTGAGCCGCTCACGACACGACAGGTTCTTGAATATTTGCTATAATCCGACAGCGTTCTTAAGGATTTGTAACGTATGCACTTTGAATGTTTAGCGACACAGGGCCGCGCGCGCGCCGGGATACTCCATACCCCGCATGGCCCGATTCCAACCCCGGTCTTCATGCCCGTCGGCACCCAGGCGACGGTCAAGGCGGTGCTGCCGCGTGACCTGCCCGATCTGGGCGTGTCGATCTTGCTGGCGAACACCTATCACCTGCACCTGCGGCCCGGCGACGAGTTGATCCGCGACCTGGGCGGCCTGCACAGGTTCATGAACTGGCCCGGCCCGATCCTGACCGATTCCGGCGGCTTTCAGGTCTTCAGCCTGACCGACATCAACCGCATCGACGAGGACGGTGTCACCTTCCGCAGCCATCTGGACGGCAGCCAGCACCGTCTGACGCCTGAACGTGCCACCCAGATTCAGCAGAACCTGGGCGCGGACATCATTATGTGCTTTGACCAGTGTCCATCGCCCACCGACCGCGACGAAGTCACCGCCGCAGTAGAGCGCACCAATCGCTGGGCACAGCGCTGCCGCGAAACCCACCCGGATGACAGCCAGCAGGCCCTGTTCGGCATCAACCAGGGCGGCATCTTCGAGGATCTACGCGCTGAATCGGCCCGTGTCCTGCGCGACATCGGCTTCCCTGGCTACGCCATTGGCGGGCTGGCGGTGGGCGAATCCAAGACCGAGATGTACCACACCCTGGATACGACTATTCCACTGCTGCCCGAAGACAAACCTCGCTACCTGATGGGCGTGGGCGAACCGGACGACCTGCTCGAATCGGTCTGGCGCGGCGTCGATATGGCCGACTGCGTCATCCCCACGCGCATGGCCCGGCACGGCACCGCCATGACCACGATAGGCCGCCTCAACCTGCGCAATTTGCAGTACGCCGACGACGATGGACCGCTGGACCCCACCTGTACCTGCTACACCTGCCAGCAGTTCACACGCGCCTACCTGCGCCACCTCGTGAAAGCCAAAGAGATTCTGGGGCACATGCTCCTGAGCCTGCACAACATTCACTTTCTGACACAGCATATGCACGACATGCGTGAAGCCATTCTCGACGGCAGATTTGAGGACTACCAGCGAAGCTTTCTACAGCGCTATCGGCGCACGGCCTGAACAGGCGGGCGCTGAGGCGGGGAGTTGTATGGGGCACAGGCAGCGGACAATCGTAATTTTGGCCCTGGCGCTGGCAGGTTGCAGCAGCCCGCTTCGGCCTGCCACCACGCCAACCAGCGACGCGGTGCTGATTCGCCTCAACGCCACCAGCGCGACTCTGCCACTGATCAACGACCTCACGCGCAGCTATGCTCAGGTAACCTCTGGCGTCAGCTTCGAGATCAGCAGCACCAACTACGAAGGGGCCGTCCGCCGCGCAGGCAGCAGTGACCCGGTCTATTTCCTGACCAATCACCTGCCGCCGGAGGACGACCAGATCTGGGGCGCGCCGCTCGGCCAGGATGGCATCGCCATCATCACCCACCTGGGCAACCCGGTCGGCAGCCTGAGCATCGACCAGCTTCGCGCCATCTACCAGGGGCAGATCAACAACTGGGCGGCGCTGGGCGGCCCGGCCATGACGATCACCGTCATCAGCCGCGAGGAAGGCTCCGGCACACGCGCCGAGTTCAACCGTCAGGTGATGGGCGAACGCCGGACCACGCAGTCAGCGCACATCGCACCCAACAGCGCGGCGGTCATCACCAGCGTGGCGCGGCAGATGGGCAGCATCGGCTACGTCTCGGTGAGCTATCTGGACTCCTCGGTCCAGCCCTTGCGCCTGGACGAGGTCGCCCCGACCCAGGCCAACGTGCAGGCCAACACCTACCCCCTGCGCACGACGCTCTTCATCGCCGGGCCAGGGGAGCCGGAAGGCCCGCTGCGCCAGTTCATCGCCTGGGCGCAGAGTCCAGCGGGCCAGGCCGTCGTTGGGGAGCACTACAGTCCGCTTCTCACACCCTGAAGATTGTCATGGAAGGCAAGTAAACGATCTTGCTTAATCTAACGGATCCTTTGGCTTATCTGTGGTTTGATATTTTCGCCGTTTTATCATGGGAAAGATTTGATCAATTCCTGGATGAGATCGAATTCCCTCTTTCCGCTGATATATCATTGCTCAGACCAACCGCACGTGAATTCGTTACTGGTTTCGCCACTATGCCAACTTATGCGTATGAAGCTGGACATTTGATCGACAAAGCACAACAGTTGTTCGATCAAACTAATGCAGCACTTATAAGCAAGTTGGGCGACGTGAAAGCAAATACCCTATATAGGTGGGGGAACCAGCTTAATCTTGACCGGAGATTAGAATCTGCGTTGTGGTTTGCTTCAGAAATACTATTTCAAATCTTGGTCAGGGATTGGCAAGCCTGGGAAACGAAAGTGCTATCATTGTCAACACCGACAGTGGCATTGCTCCAATCTCTGATTCGGAACGACAGAGCTGCAAGAAAAGAACTGGGGAATTTGATCGATGCAATAGACAACGCAGCACATGAAGATCACTGGGGAAAAGCACTTTACAGCTTTGCGGGTACCATATGGAAAGATGAGAGGAAAAATGAAACCCCGGTTTATACAAGTGATATTCTATGGGGCTGGGTCAGATATTATCGAATGAGATCATTAATCAGAACGCTTAGGGATTCGCTGAACCAAGAAGAGCTAGTGGCATTGAACGAAATTTTCCGCAGCCATCCAAACTGGATAAAAGCACAGTCCAGACCCTCGCCGCCATATTATCAACCACGTGATCTATTGGAGTTAATAAAGGAAGTCTGACTTCAGTCAGCCGTCAAGCACTGTTTGACGATGACGCGAGACTGGGGGTGAAGTAACCCCCGCTCAATCCTGTGTCGGCATCATCGAGATCAGGTCCACGTTGACACGTGGCGGCAGCAAGGCCAGGAAGACTACTGTGGCTGCGATGTCCTCCGATTGCAGCATGTTGCCCCGCCGCTCGACAGGCGTCGGATTCGGGCGGCGGTCGATCAGCGGTGTGTTGCCGGAACCGGGGCAGAAGAGGCAGGCCCGCACACCGTAGGGATTGCCTTCCTCGTTGGTGATCCGGTTCAGCGCTTCCATGCCGATCTTGGAAGCACTGTAGGCCACGCCTGCACCGATATTGGGTGCGAGCGCCGCGCGCGATGACAGGTTGATTATCAGGCCGTCCCGCCGCGCCTGCATCTCCGGCAGGATGGCTTTGGTGAAGACGAAGGCGCTGGTCAGGTTGACCTCCATCATCTCGCGCCACTGCGCGCTGGAGGTCTCAGCAATCGAGCGTTCGGGCACGTTGGTCCCGGCATTGTTGACCAGGATGTCAATCTGCCCGAAAGCCTCGCGCGTTTGCGCAATAGCCGCATGGATTTGCGCTTCGTCGGCCACATCGGTCGGGCAAACCAGCATCTGGCCGCCTGTGCCCTGCGCTGCCACCGCTTCCAGCGCCTCCCGGCGACGCGCTACCAGGGCCACCTTCGCCCCTTCCGCCGCGCAGGCCAGCGCAATCGCCGCGCCAAAACCACTGCTTGCGCCCGTCACTAGCACCGTCTTACCCTGTAATCCCGTCACAATGCTCTGCCTTAGCCTATATAGAGATACAGCATGTAGTAGAGGAAGAACATTACGACGATCCACATGCCCGTCCGGGCGAAATCGCCCATCATACGCAAGCGAGCACGCCGCCGCTGCTGCACCATTTCCGGCAGTTGAATGCGGTGCAGCGCCCCCGCCGCCTCGATGTTCTTCGGGTTGACCCGCAGCACGTTATCCAGACAGACCGAACTCTGGTCCAGCAAATCGACCGCCACACTCAGCCACAGCCAGGCCTCTTCGTGATTGCTGTCTTCCTGAATCAGTTCCCGCAGCAGCAGGCGCGCCTCATCACGCCGGTCGGCTTTCACCAGCTCAATCGCATCCAGCAGCCGGTCCAGCCGGGAAGCCGCGCTCATGGGACCGCCGCCGCTTCATCCAGGCGAACCCCGGCGAAGAGGTCATGCTCATCGACGTGGCTGTGACCTGGATCCGGGACGATACGGTGGAAGCCAACCTTGCTCTCGAAATTGCGCCGGTACCAGCTTGCAGGGCGCACCGGTTTCGGTCCCTCGCCCAACTGGCTGGCATGGCAGTTGCGCGCGCGATCCCAGACCTCAAAATAATCGCGCACATCAATGAGGGTGTTGCGCGGCTCCACATTGTCCAGGATCGCCACCATGTCAATGTCATGGTTACGGCCCATCCTGCGCGGGTCCTTGCCTTGCAGCCGGATACGCCAGATGCGCCAGCGCAGCCGTCTGCGCGTGCCGGAGGAATAATACAGCTTCTGCGGCTGGTAGGGTGATAGACCGGGCGTCTCGTAGCTGGGGTCCCCGGCCAATGTGAAGGCGTCGGTCGTCGCACGCTGGATGGCGATATGATCGGGATGCCCATAGCCGCCGTACTTGTTGAAGGTCACCACCACCTGAGGCCGGATGCGCCGGATCACCTCGACCACTTTGCGCGCCAGTTCCTCACGCGGGGCCTGCCAGGAACAGGCCGGGTCCTTGCTGCTCTCCGACCCCATCATGCCGCTGTCCTTGTAACCCAGGCGGATCACTTCCTTGAAGCCCAACACCTCGGCGGCGCAGTCCAGTTCGGCCAGCCGCAGCGCGGCGATGGAATCATAGCCGTTGAGCATCTCCTGCGAGACCGTGCCCGCTTCGCCGTTGGTCGAAACGATCAGGGAAACTTCCGCACCTTCTGCCACGTAACGCGCTACCACACCCCCCTGGCCGAAGCTCTCGTCGTCCGGGTGTGCAAGCGTGTATAAGAGCCGCTGCCCCGCCATCCACTGTCCTTCCATCTGTACACCCTACGGTTCCCCAATTATAACCCGCCTGACCCGAATGTCCCCCTGTCCAATCGCTAATGGACCGCGTATACTTGCCGGTCGTGCGTCAGAGGAAAGATTGGGGTGTCTATGCGCCGTGCTATTTTGGTACTCTCGGCAGCCTTCGTGATGCTGGCCGTAGCTCTTCCCGGCAAAGCGACCGTACCGCTCTTGCAAGTCACGCTGCCGGGCACCAATACACCGAAACCGACCGGCTTTGCCACCAATACGCCATCTGGGCCAACCGATACGCCGACCCTGAGTCCAACGCCCAGCCTGACACCGACCGATACCGCCACGCTGACCGCAACTTATACGCCTACCAACACGCCAACGGCCAGCTTTACGCCCACCGATACGCCCTCGCCGACGCCCACGCCCATCGGGCCTTTCAGCTACCCGGAAGGCGTCAACCCGCTCACCGGGCTGCCCTATCCGAATGCCGAGGCGATGGCGCGCCGTAACCTGATCGTAAAAATTTCGAACTATCCACCCATCGTCCGCCCTCAGAGCGGCGTGAATCTGGCCGATGTGGTCTACGAGGAAGAGGCGGAGGGCGGCGTGACCCGCTTCGCAGCCATCTTTCGCAGCAATGCGCCCACGCACGTCGGCTCGGTGCGCAGCGCGCGTCTGGTGGAACTCGAACTGATCCCGATGTATAACGCTCTGCTGGCCTACTCCGGCACCAGCGAACCGATCCAGCGCCTGATCCTGGGTTCGCCCTACGTCTACCAGACCTTCTCGCCGCTCAAAGGCGATAACTGCGAGCAGGCTGGATTCTGCCGCTTCCCACGCGAAGGCCTCAACTTCGAGCATACGCTCTTCCTGGATACGACCAAGCTCTACGATCTGGCAACCAAGCGCGGAGTCAACACGGGTTATCAGGCGCGCGGCTTCGCTTTCAACGAAACGCCCGACCCCAGCGGACTGCCCGCTAACGATGTCTTCATCGACTGGTACGGCCAGACCGATGCGCGCTGGCAGTATGATCCCAGCACGGGCCGCTACCTGCGCTGGACGGACGGCGTGCCACATTTCGACGCCCTGACCGAAACGCAGCTCTGGGCTGATAATCTGGTTATCATCGAGGTGCCGCACGAGCGCCGTCCCGACCTCTTCCCGCCGGGTTCCAACTACGAATCGCTGGAGATCCAGCTCTGGGATCAGGGCCGGGCCATGCTGGTGCGCGATGGCGTCTGGTATCAGGGTTACTGGCGTCGGCGCAGCCGCGATCCTGGCGACGCCTTGCAGATTATCTACGGCAATAACGTGCCCATTATGATGAAACCGGGCCGCACCTGGGTCTCGATGGTGCGCGGCTTTGGCGACGTGATTATCAGCGAGGACAAGGCGGACATGGCCGCGACCGGCACGTCGATTGCGCTCAGCGTGACGCCCTCACCCACCTGGACGCCAGGGCCAAGCCCCACGCCCGACCCGAACAGCTAGAAGCATTTCGGCACTCAACAGACAGCGTCACGAGGATGTGGCGCTGTTTCTATTCAGGCTAAACAACGGCCCGATGCCCAGCTCAAAACACCACAAGAGCGCGTTTATTGGCCCGACAATCAAGCAGTCGCAGCCAAGTTGCAGTTAGCAGTCCCTTAGATAGAAGTAACGAGCGAGCCATACGCTTCAACCTTCCGGCGCTGCGAAGGCTTTCGCCAGCAAAATCTGGTCTTCATCTTCAGCCCCTTGCCAGGGCGCGGCAGTGGGGTCCGCTTCGCGCCGGGAGCGAACCGCTGCTTCCGCGCTCTTGAGACCCTCCAGAACCTGCTGAATCTCGGTGAGACCCTGGCCGGTCGGATGATGATTCTCTGGGATGGCAATGCCCTCCTCAGCCAGCACATCTTCACTGATAAAGAGCGGCGCACCCACATGCAGCGCCAGCGCAATCGCATCGCTGGGCCGGGCATCGACCTGGCGGAGTTCGTCGTTGACCCGCAGATGCGCGGTCGCGTAAAACACTGTGTCTTTCAAGGCGCTGATCTCCACGCGCTCCAGCGACGCCCCGCTGGCTTCGATCAGGCGCGCTATAAAGACCTGGGTCATCGGGCGCTTCGTGATCGCCTGACCGCTGAGCTTCATAGCGATTGCCAGCGCTTCAAATTCGCCGATCCAGATGACCAGCGCACGGTGCTGGCCCTCATCCAGCAGCACAAGCTGATAATGCTTGCGGCTCTCGGTCTCAGATACCTGGGTTTCGCGCAGGACCACATCAACGAGTTTGACCGGAATCATGGCTGTCTCTCCTTTTTCCTCAAGCACGGACACGCTGAGCAGTTGATGCAGATGCTGTCTGGCCCGGTACAGACGGCCTTTGACCGTGTTGACGGAGACACCTAACGCCGCCGCCGTTTCGCGCAGATCGAAATCCTCGTAGTAGAACAGCAGCACCGTCTCCCGGTTGGCCGGCGAAAGCCGCTCGACTGCCGCCTGAATCACCCGGCGCAGTTCCAGACGTTCGGCAATGGCTTCCGGGTCCGGTTTTTCGGAGGGCAGTTCGCCGCCCGTCGCCGTCAGAAACTCCAGCGAAATGCTCTGAATACGCTGCACGCGCAGGTGCATCAGGCAGGTGTGCCGGGTGATGCCATACAGCCAGCTTCGGAACCGGCCTTCATCCCGCAGGCTGTCCAGCGACAGGTAGGCCGTGACCAGCGCATCCTGAAGCAGATCGTGATGAACCAGTTCATCCGCGATCATGCGGCGGACGACGCCGCGCAGCATCGGCGTATAGCGCTCCGCCAGCACACCGAAGGCCGCTTTGTCGCCGCGCCGTGCCGCCTGAACCAGTGATTCCTCGTCTCCTGTGTGCATCAGCCTACACGCTGACCCTCTGCATCTACTTCATAGTTGCAGAACCATGAGAAAAAGTTATGCGTAGCGCTCAAATTGCGCCGATTTGCGATAACGCCTCTTGAACCGTTTGTTCAACAGTCCACGCGCTGTTGTCCAGGACAATCCAACTGTCTTTTGGCATCGGCTCAAGGTAGTCATAGACACTGGCGAGACTGGCAACATAGACTGCCGCATAGGGGCCTCCCCGGTTCATGATCCGTTGTGTCAAGGCGGCCCTGCTCGGCAACAACAAAATACGATGCACTTTCGGGTCTTCAAAGAGTGCTGCATATTGTTCAGCCCAATATGGCGGAAAACACACATCGTCGATCACGACATCCACGCCCTGGCTGGCATATAAGTTCGCCATATTGATCGCTGTAGTACGTGCCATCTGGAACTGCCGGGCCATTTCTTCGGTCGTCGCCTCAAGGTTAGGTAACACACGGCCCGTAACCATCATTTGTCGCAGGGTATCGACCCCAATATGCAAAGCCTTTGGAAAATGCTCTGCAACTCCAAGGCTGATGGTAGTTTTGCCTGAACCCGCCATACCCGTGATAAAGATAATATTGTTCACCGTCATCTCCTGAAAATAAAGTGGGGAGGCATACTCAAGAAGGTTCTGGAACAGCGATACTATTATACATGCAGACATTCTTGGGGAGATGAAGTCAGGCGTTGTTGATCAATTCGCCCTATCGCGCTGTAGATGAGCCTCCAGCCAACCTGCGATGTAGGCGGCCTGTTTTTCGCGGATGTGCTCATGAAAGTGAACATGATCGAGGTAAATATCCTCGCCCAACCGGCGCGTGAAGCTGTAGAGGTCGATGCTAGGCACTTTGAAGCTGCGCATCACGTCGTCGGCGATGGCGTTGTAGGTCTCGCAGTCCTCGGCGAAGCGGTAGAAGCCCAACTCCGGGCGATTATGCACCGCGTCATCGACCGGCGTGGTCCGTACCCACACCAACTGCGGCAGCATCTCCCGCGCCACCTGCACAATCGTCGCCAGATTGGCCTCGTAGAGGTCGGGTGAGACCTGCTTCTCGCCGCTCACTGGATCGGTCTTGATGTCATGCAGCCCGCAGTTGAGCAGCAGCAGGTCGGCATCCAGGACGCTCGCCTTCTGCATCGCCCGCAGATAGGCGATCACATGCGTCGAATCACGGCCATTGGCATCGTGCGGCGGGTCCAGATTCTGGACGGCGGTTTCCTTACCTGTTTTGCGCGCATAACGGTAGCGGCCCGCGATGTACTGCTCCAGGTAGGGGCCGTACTGGATCGAAATGCTGTCGCCCAGGACGAAGAGACGCGGCAGAGTCATGACTCAGCGTGCCAGGATATGCGTCACGACGGTCGCGCCGGTCCCGCCGATGTTCTGCGTCATGCCGATGGCCGCACCGGGCACCTGATTCTCGCCCGCTTCGCCGCGCAACTGCGTCATCAGATCGACCAGTTCGTAGACACCCGTCGCGCCGACCGGATGCCCGCGCCCTTTCAAGCCGCCCATCGTGCCAATCGGAATGCTGCCCTTGATCGTGATCGAGCCATCCTGCGCCAGGTCCACGCCCTTGCCCGCATCGGCAAATCCTGCTGCTTCCAGGCTGAGCGCCGCCATCACGCTGAAGGCGTCATGCACTTCAAAGACGTCGATGTCCGCCGGGGCCAATCCGGCCATGTCGTAGGCTTTTTGCGCGCTCAAGCGGGCCGCGCTGAGATCCAGCAAATTAGCCCGCCCGGCCAGATCGACCGAGTCGGTGGCCGTCGCGCTGGCGAGCACGCGCACCGGCTCATGATGCGTGAAATCAGCGGCCATCTCCAGCGGGCACAGGATCATGGCTGCCGCACCGTCAGAGATCGGCGAACTATCGAAGAGGTTGATCGGGTCGGCGATAGTCGGCGCACGCTTGTAGCTCTCCAGCGAGATTTCGCGGTGAAACATGGCGTTGGGGTTATGGACCGCGTTGGCGTGTGCATTGATGCTGAAGGGTGCAAAGTATTCATGCGGGATGCCATACTCGTACATGTAGCGCTGCATCATCAGGGCGTTGAGTGCCACAAACGAGGCTCCATGTGCGCCTTCGTAATCGGCGTCGGCAGCGGTGGCGAGGGCGGCGGTAATGTCGGCTGAAGTCTCGTCGGTCATCTTCTCCACGCCGCAGACCGCGACCACATCGACCATGCCACTGGAAACTGCTCGCACTCCAGCCTGGAACGCCGCGCCGCCGGAGGCGCAGGCTGCTTCAACCGTCGCCGCCTCGATCCCACGCCAGCCGACATGATCGGCGATCAGCGCGCCCAGGTGGGCCTGATTGCTCAGACGTGGCGCGAGCATATTGGCGACAAAGAGCGCGTCCGGGCGCTCGATTCCAGCATCCTGAACCGCCTGCTGCAAGGCCTGGAAAGCCAGATCGCGCAGGCTGCTTTCCCAGAGTTCGCCAATCGCCGTCTGACCGATACCAATGACACATACATCACGCATATTGAGTTTAGTCCGTTCCACTTTTCACAATCGCTATGCGGCTATGATACCATCCGCAAGCTCTCAAAACCTAGCGAATCTGGTCTCAGGACAGGCTTGAATAGTCCCGACTAGAGAATTAATTCATGTGAGCTTAAGGAATCTCGCACAAAGTGGCGCGATAATGGATTATATGAAGACAGTGATGCCAGGTAATTCCGGTTTCCTGGAGGCAATCCCATGAACGATGCGTTCACACTGAATATCGAAGCCAATAAGCTCCGTGAGGCAAAGCGCTGGCCCCAGGTTGTTACAGCCTGTTCCCGGCTGATCCGCGCCGGTCAGGCAGAACAAGACATCGACCTGGAGCTGACCGGCCATATCAATCGCGGGCTGGCCCAGCGCCATGCGGGCAATCTCCGGGAGGCGGCAGCGGAATTCAAACACATCCTGCGCGAGTCTCGCTACTATCACACCCGCGATTTTGCGATGGCGGTCTTTCATTATGGCTGCATGGAGCTGGCAGCGGGCAAACTGGACGAGGGGCAGAAGCATCTGAACTGGTTCGCACAGCACTACGAGCGCGCCCTCCCACCGCTTCAACTGACCCGCCTGTATGCCTTCGACGCCGATCTTGAGATGCTGCTCAAGGATCTCAACCGAGCGCTGGCCCACCGGCCAGACATGCCTGCAGCGCATTATGCCCGCGGGATGATCTACGCCACCCAGCATGATTATCAGGCCGCGCTGGATGAATTCCAGCCTCTGGTCAATGTCGAACCTTTGAAGCAAGCGGTCACACGTGCGATTGAACTGACCGAAAAATCGGCCACACAGACCGAGCCGGATAATCGCTAACTAAGCCCCCCCGACCCTGGAGCGAACATCGCGTCTGGCGATACCGTGAATCGCGCCTCCTTTGGCACATTGCCACGTTAGAGCTTCGTCATAATCGGCTGCAATGACCTTGAATTCGGCCTCAAGGCGTTCTATAATCTCATAGAACACCTGTACCACCTCGTTCAACAACAAGTCAACACAGGCAGGGGACATGACTCAAGACAAAATCGTGGTGCGCGGCGCGCGTGAGCATAACCTGAAGAATATCGATCTTGAGATTCCGCGTAATCAACTCGTCGTCATCACCGGCCTGTCTGGCTCTGGCAAATCTTCGCTGGCCTTCGATACCATCTTTGCCGAGGGCCAGCGCCGCTATGTCGAGAGCCTCAGCGCCTACGCGCGCCAGTTCCTGGGCCAGATGGATAAGCCCGACGTGGACCAGATCGAAGGTCTCAGCCCGGCGGTCTCGATTGACCAGAAGGGCGTGAGCCAGAATCCGCGTTCGACCGTCGGCACCGTCACCGAGATTTACGACTACCTGCGTCTGCTCTACGCCCGCATCGGCATCCCCCACTGCCCGGTCTGCGGCGACAAAGTCGAAGCACAGAGCGCGCAGCAGATCGTCGATGCGGTCATGGCGCTGGCGGATGGCACCCGCACACAGATTCTCGCGCCGGTCATCCAGAACAAGAAGGGCCAGCACGAGAAGGTCTTCGATGAGATCCGGCGGGCCGGGTTCCAGCGTGTGCGCGTCAACGGCGAGCAGCGCGATCTGGAGGAAGACATCAGCCTGGACCGTTATAAGATCCACAACATCGAGATCGTGGTGGACCGCCTGATTATCCGCCAGTATGAGGACCGCGAGTCCGAGGAAGCGATTGGCTTCGAGAGCCGCCTGACCGATGCCATCGAGACGGCGCTGGAACTGGGCGATGGCGTGGTCATCATCAACGACGTGACCGATGCCGAGAACCCGCAGGACATCCTTTTCAGCGAGCATCTGGCCTGTGTCAATGGGCACGGCAGCCTGCCGGAACTGGAGCCGCGTTTGTTCAGCTTCAACACGCCCAAAGGAGCCTGCCCGGACTGCCAGGGCCTGGGGTTCCGGCTGGAGATCGACCCCGGTATGCTGGTGCCGAACCCGGAACTCAGCATCGCCGATGGCGCGATTGACGCCAACGGCTGGAACGTCGAGGATCAGCAGGGCTGGACCTGGGGCATGATGCAGTCGCTGGCGGAGGCCTTCAACTTCTCGCTGGATACCCCCTGGCAGGATCTCGGGCCGGAGACTCAGGAACTGGTGCTCTATGGGGCGGGCAAGCGCAAGATCACGGTGCATTATTACAACAGCCAGGGCCACCGGCGCAGCTATAACAGCACCTTCGAGGGCATCATTCCCAACCTCAACCGGCGCTACAGCCAGACCAGTTCCGATTACATCCGCGACAAGATCGAATCCTACATGATGCGCATCCCCTGCCCCTCCTGCGGCGGCTACCGACTGCGCCCGGAAGCGCTGGCGGTCACGGTGGCGGATCAACCGATCAATCAGGTGACGGACATGCCGGTCAAGCAGCTCGTGACCTGGGTGGAGGCGCTGCGCAACCAGAGCGACAACCGCTCCCTTTCCGAACGCGAACAGCAGATCGCCTACCAGATCCTCAACGAGATCGAGGCGCGCGTCGGCTTCCTGAACAACGTGGGTCTGGATTACCTGACGCTCTCGCGCTTTGCGGGTTCGCTCAGCGGTGGCGAGGCTCAGCGCATCCGCCTGGCGACACAGATCGGCAGCCGGCTGACCGGCGTGCTCTACGTGCTAGATGAGCCGTCGATTGGCCTGCACCAGCGCGACAACGCCCGGCTGATCGAGACACTCAAAGGAATGCGCGATCTGGGCAACACGCTGCTGGTGGTCGAACATGACGAAGAGACCATGCGCGAGGCCGACTGGCTGGTGGACCTGGGGCCGGGTGCGGGTGAATATGGCGGGCGCGTGATCGCCGAAGGCACCCCGGAAGAGGTCATGGAGGTTGAGGACAGCCTGACCGGGGCCTATCTGGCAGGCCGTTTGCGCATCGACACACCGGACGCGCGGCGTCCTGGCACGGGCAACTCGATCATCATTCGCGGTGCGCAGGAAAACAACCTGAAACACATCGACGTCGAGGTCCCTATCGGCAAGCTGATCTGCATCACCGGCGTCAGCGGCAGCGGCAAAAGCACGCTGATGAACGAGATCCTCTACAAGCGCTTGGCGCAGATCATCAACGGTAGCAAGGACCGCCCCGGCGCTCATGATGGCATTGAGGGCGTGGAACACATCGACAAGATCATCAATATCGACCAGAGTCCTATCGGACGGACCCCGCGCAGCAATCCCGGCACCTATACCAAGATGTTCGACCAAATTCGCAGCCTCTTCGCCGAACTGCCGGAGAGCAAGATCCGGGGTTACGCGCCGGGCCGCTTCAGCTTCAACGTCAAAGGCGGGCGCTGCGAGAACTGCCAGGGCCAGGGCCAACTGCGTATCGAGATGCAGTTCCTGCCCGATATTTACGTGCCCTGCGATGTCTGTCACGGCTCGCGCTACAACCGCGAGACGCTGCAAGTGCATTACAAGGGCAAGAGCATCGCCGATGTGCTGGATATGACCGTCAGCGAGAGCCTGGAGTTCTTCGAGAACATCCCCACAATTTACAGCAAACTGGAGACGCTGGATGCCGTCGGCCTGGGTTACATCCGTATCGGCCAGCCCGCGACCACGCTCAGCGGCGGTGAGGCCCAGCGCATCAAGCTCAGCCGCGAACTCTCCAAGCGCGCCACCGGCCAGACGCTCTACATTCTGGACGAACCCTCGACCGGTCTGCACGCCGCCGATGTCAAGCGCCTGATCGCCGTCTTGCAGCAGTTGGTCGATAACGGCAACACGGTTGTCATCATCGAACACAACCTGGACATCATCAAGGTCGCCGATCATCTCATCGACCTGGGGCCGGAAGGTGGCGACGCGGGCGGTGAGGTCATCGCCACCGGCACGCCGGAGGAGGTCGCCCTGAACGACCGCAGCTACACCGGCCACTTCCTCAAGCCCTACCTCAAGCTGCCGGAGATGGCAGTATAATGGGCTAAGGCGAGATCGAGAGCTGTGGTCTGGTTTTACAATCGCCCATAACAACTGAAGAATTCGAGAACTGGCTGCAACTGCCTGAAAGTGCCGAACGCCATTTCGAACTCATCAATGGGGGGATTGCAGAAAAGACGGCACGCCAGAAGAAGCATTCCAGCGTCTCTACCGCACCATTACCATGCACATCCACCAGAACGATCAGCCTGGTTTCACGACCGGCGAAACAGGCGGCTACGTGGCCGAAGGTGAACAGCCCTCAAAGCGCGTGCGACGATTTGGGAGGTTTATCCTGACAACGCGCTGGTCGATATTTTCACCCCGGATGGCCGCTATCGCACCGAACGCGAGACCCTCCGCTTCGACGGGTTGCCCGGGTTGAGCATTCCACTGGATCGAATTTTCGCTCCCCGATCAAGGAGCGCGATGAATGCTGACTCGCGTTGCGATATAGGCCGCTTGTCTACAGAGAGGATATTTTGCCCGGAAAAGATAGGTCAAACGACCCGACCCTTTTCCGACTTTCGATGTAGTCTTAGGATAGTGAGTCGGCTTGCGCAGGCTGTTTAACCGGCGATTTAGATAATTAGCACAATCAGAACGGCGTGTATTGAGATTTTTTGCATAATTTTACGTTTTATGCAAGCCGAATCAGGTGTACACTCGTCTCATGAATAGACAACCATCGGATGGGCAAAGGAGTCTCTCCAAATATGATTGGCACAACCTTCAACGCCCCGCCTAACGAGCGACAGTACGAGATCCCCAACGCTTACCACACCGCCATCGCGCAGTACAACCGGGCCATCGAACACCTCAACATCGACGACGGCCTGATTGAATTCATGCGCTACCCCCGGCGCGAGTTCACCGTCAATTTCCCGGTGCGGCGCGATAACGGCAGCACGGAAATGTTCACCGGCTACCGCGTGCATCACAGCACGGTGATGGGACCCTCCAAAGGTGGTGTGCGCTTCAGCAGCGAGGTCACGCTGGACGAGGTACGCGCGCTGGCAATGTGGATGACCTGGAAATGCGCGCTGGTCAACATCCCCTATGGCGGCGCGAAAGGCGGCGTCATCGTCAACCCTAAAGAACTCAGTATGCGCGAACTGGAAAACCTCACCCGGCGTTATACATCTGAACTTATCCCCCTCATCAGTCCACATTCCGACATCCCGGCCCCCGATATGGGCACCAACGAACAGGTCATGGCCTGGATGATGGATACCTACAGCATGACAGTCGGCTACTCCGTCCCGGCCATCGTCACCGGCAAGCCGATCAACATCGGCGGCAGCCAGGGCCGGACCCAGGCCACCGGGCGCGGCGTGATTATCGCCATGATTGAGGCCCTCAAGCAGCAGGGCAGCAGTCTGGATGGCAGTGTCATTGTTCAGGGCTTCGGCAACGTGGGGTCGAACGCCGCCGCCTATGCCTACGAACGCGGCTTCAAGGTAATCGCCGTCAGCGACGTGATCGGCGGCATCTATAACCCCAACGGCCTGGATATTCCGGCGGTCATCGCCCACAGTAAGGGCAACGGCTCGGTGGTCAACTTCCCCGATGCCGACAACGTCAGCAACGATGAACTCTTGACGCTGCCCTGCGATGTGCTGATCCCCGCCGCGATGGAAGGCCAGATCACCCAGCACAATGCCCCGGACATCAAGGCGCATACCATTGTCGAGGGGGCCAACGGCCCGACCACGCCGATGGCCGACGACATCCTGCATGACAGAGGCATCACCATCGTCCCGGATATTCTGGCGAATTCTGGCGGCGTGATCGTGTCCTATTTCGAATGGGTGCAGGACTTGCAGGCCTTTTCCTGGGATCAGGAAGAAGTCTTCCGCCAGCTTCAGCGCATCCTGGTGCGCGGGTATGATGAAATGATTCACACGGCAGAACAGTATGAGGTCGATCTGCGCGTTGCGGCGCAGATTACGGCGATTTTCCGCGTCGCCGACGCAATGAAAACGCGCGGTTTCTATCCGTGATGGACCTTTCGCTCAGACGTCCGGTTTTCCCGGTATAATAGGGGCTATCGTCGGGCGTTGATCTGCCGAAAGCGGAGTAATGAAGTTTATCGGACCTATTATCGACTGGCTGGGTCAGAAATCCCCGCCCAGTGATCTTGAAATGGATAGACGCTATCTGCTGCTCGAACAGGGCCAGCAGAGTAAGCGTGCTGAACAGTACGAAGACGCGCTGGCAAAGTTCGCCGAAGCGCGGCAGCTTGCCGAAGACCGCGGCGACCATACCGCCCTGGTCGTTATCTCGCTGCACCATGCCGAAACCCTGATCGCCTTGCAGCGTTGGGATGAGGCCGAGCACATGCTGCTGCACCTGCGGCGTCAGGCTCAGACCGACGGCGAACATAATCACCTGACCTACGTGCTGGTGACATTGGGCACGCTCGAAGAAGGCCGGGGCAACCGCGACGAAGCCCGCTCCTATTACGAACAGGCGCGCAGTGTTGCCCAGAAGAGCAGCAGCCTGGGCGGTGAAGGCCGCGCGCTGGGCCACCTGGCCGGGATTTATCTCCAGGAAGACAACGCCAGCTATGCGGTCCATCTGCTGCGCGAAGCCCTGCCCAAGCTCAACATGAGCGGCGACATCGAACTGAGCACCTATTTCATCGGTCAGTTTGGCCGCGCCCTGATCCTCAGCGGCCAGGAGGCGGAAGGCGAGCGCCTGCTCTACCGTGCGCTGCGGTTGGCGGAGCAGCTTCATTACCGCCGCTATGAACGCCTGTGGGCGCTGACCCTTGCCCGGCGCGCGCTCAGCGGCCTGCGCTATGATGAGGCGCTCAAGCTCTACCAGCAGGCGCTGGCCCTCTTCGACACGGCCAACGACGACGTCAACAAAATCGAGACGCTCTGCGAAACCAGCCGCATCTACCTGTATCAGACGGATTATGAGCTGGCGCTGGATCATGCGCAGCGGGCGATGGACAGTGCCCAGCAGAACGGCTCCGAATTGCTCCAGGCTATCGCCAGGGGCACCTACGGTATGGTGCTGCACGCCCAGGGCCGCAGCGACGACGCCATGGCCTACCTGGCACAGGCGGTGAGCAGTGTGCCGATTGATACCCCCCTGCAAATCGAAATCATGCGCAGTCTGGCCGGGGCACAGGCCCGCACCGGCGCGGTCGGCCACGCCATCAAGACCTACGAGTCAGTGCTGAAAATCACTGCGGATACACCGCTGGAACAGGCGCAGACTCATCTGGAACTGGGCATTCTCTACGAACAGCAGCGCGATTTGCAGCAGGCTATCGAGCAGTGGAAAGCGGCGCTGACCCTCTTCGAAGGCGAGCGCTACTATGCTCAGGCCGCACGGCTCTACTGCGATATTGGCGGGGCGCGGCGCTGGCTCGGCCAGGGCAAACGCGCGCTGAAGGAATACGATCAGGCCCTGATGATGCTCAGTTCGGTCGATGATCTGGCGACTCGCGGCGTCGTCGTCTCCAACGCGGCGATTGCTTACGCTGATTTGGGCGACGTGGAATCGGCGGAAGCCTTCTTCAAGGAGTCGATTCGCATCGCGCAGCAGCTTGAGGACGACAGCGCCGAGGCGACCCGCCTGGGCAATTACGGCTGGTTCCTGCTCTCCATCGGGCGCGGGGCGGTCGCTGTTCGCCAGCTTGAGCAGTCGCTCAAGCTCAGCCAGCGCCTGGGACTTGACCTGCAAGTCGCGGTCCAGACCGATAATCTGGGCCTGGGCTACGATGTGATGGGCGATACCGCGCGAGCGCTGACGTATCACCAGCAGGCGCTGGAACTGATCGACACGCTGGATAACGCGCACTGGCAAAACATGATCCAGATCAACCTTGCCAGCACCCTGCTGCATACCGGCGAAGATGAGGAAGCGCTGGCGCTGTTTACGCAGTGCCTCAATCAGGGCCGTGAGATATCCGACGTCGAGGTCATCGCCCGCGCCCTGATGGGTCAGGCCCGCGTGGCCCTCAAGCGCGATCAGCCCCAGGCCGTTGATGATCTGCTGCAAGAGGCCATCCACCTCACCCGTCAGAGCGATCTGCGCCGCTTGCTGGCCGAAGCCTTGCAGCTTCACAGCGAGCAGCAGGCCGCCCTCAACCAGTCCAGCCGCTCGCTGGAACTCTGGGACGAAGCGCAGAAGCTCTTCAGCATCCTGCAAATGCCCGAAGCGCGGCAAGAGCCGGACTGGCTCGACGAAGCCCAGGCCGAACCGGAAAATTAGACCCTCCCGCAACCGGGCTAATCCTACTCAAGTTCCAGAAAGCGCCGTCGCAGCGCGCTACACTGATCCTATGGCGAACATCTGGTGTGTTTCAGCCCCGCTGATGGGGCATCTCGATTGGGGCGGCTTTCTGAAAACCGCGCAGGTCTTGCGACAGCAGGGCCATGACGTGACCTGGCTGAGCGGGCCGCCGGTGGGCCGGGCGGTCACAGGGGCCGGGATCCACTTTGTGCCTATCCAGCAGACTGGCTGGCTCTGGCCGCTGCCGCCTACGCCAGACCTGGAGCACATGCCGCCGCAGGAAGCGGTTATGCTGCGCTACCGCCGCGCGCTGGATACCTGGCTGAGCGAGGATCTGGTCGCCCAGGGGGTCGAAGCGCTGCTGCAACAGGCCGAGCATCTCGGCGTACCCGACCTGATCCTCAGCGATCCCTTCCTGAGCGCTGCCGCACTGGCCGCCGAATCGCTTGACGTGCCGCTGGTGGTCTGCGGTTGGCCTGCCCAGGAAACTCTGGACGAAGACCTGCTCTACCCGGTGCAGAAGGCCCTCAGCGCAGACAGTCAGGGCCGTATTCAGCGTCTGCTGGAGCGCTTCGATTTGCAGGGCCTCAATTTTGCCAAAGGTCCCACGCCCTCGATACTCAGCCCCCTGCTGCATATCAGCTACTTCACCGAAAGCTGGTACCAATCCGAGATCAACACGATGCTGGATCAAAACGCCTTCGTCGGTGGTCGTCCCACGCCGCCGCGAGACGATCCGCCGCCGTGGCTGGCCGACATTCCCGCCGAGACTCCGCTGGCGCTGATTACACTCGGCTCGGTCTTTACGGGCGACCTGGGCTTCTTTAGTTGGGCGGCTCAGGCGGCGGCCCGCGTTGGTCTGCTGCCCATCGTGGTCATCGGCTGGAACCCGATCACCCCGGAGGCCAAGTCCGAACTGATCGCCGCGCTGCCCAGGGGGTCGCGCCTGCTCAACTGGGTCGATTTCGATCAGGTCCTGCCGCGCACCCGCCTGATTGTGCATCACGGCGGCATGGGGACAACTCACGCCGCTGCCGTGCATGGCATCCCACAGATGGTGGTGCCGCACGCCGCCGATCAACGCGGTCAGGCCCGTCGGGTGGCCCAGGCCAAGATCGGCCTCAACCTCAGCGCGCACGATGTCCGCAATGGGGCGCTGCTGGACGGCGCACAGGCCCTGCTCAAGGACCCGCAGGTGCAGGCCAACGCCCGCGACTTCGCCACCGAGATGGCCGCGCTCGGCGGTCCCGCCCGCGCCGCCGAACTGATTATTGAGACGCTGAATTGACACAAATTCTGGTGGCTTTGCCCCAGCCCCCACCGGGAGATGGGATCTCCTGGACCTCTTTCTCATGATTCAAATCGGTAATGGGGTGCAGGGGATGATTCCCCTGCCGGGGCATGGGGCAGCGCCCCATATTTTTCAGGGTCTTTCTGGTTTCTGTCCCGCGATACGAAGACGATAGCTGACTGAAGCTGGCCGCGTCACTGCCCAGCGCCACCGGACTCAGCCAGTCGCCAACCGCTGCCGGAGCCTGATGCAGCAGAATCTGCAAGCGAGTCATCACGGCATCGCTGCACCCCGCCCCCCAATCGCGCAGCAGCAGGCGCGTCTCGTCCGTTTCTTGCCAACCGAGGCTGAGTCCCGCATCCAGCAGCATCCCCTCCCAGGCATACGCGGCATAATAACGCTGCGGAGTCCCGGCGCGCAAGGAGTAGAAGGCCTGCACATAAAACGCGGCCCGTTCGTCATCGGGCACCAGCAGATCTTCGACCAGCAGCCAGCCGCCCGGCAGAAGCAGTCCAGCACAGTGGCGCAGCAGATCAAAGGCATCCGGCAGCCCAGCTGTCACGTCCCGGCAGACGATCAGCGCGAAACGTGAATCGCCAGTGGGCAGCGAGCCAACTTCCGCGCGCTCAAGCTGAGGGAAACGCTGAGTCAGGGCCGCGTCCGGCTCGCCCAGCAGCAGCACGGCTGAATCCGGCGCGAGACTGTGAATCAGGCTGTCGTAATTGTGCGCTGACATGCGTCCTCCTCAAGGCTATAATACCCAGGATAATCGCAGCCCCTGGGAGCGCAATGCTGACTCGCGCACAAACGAAGACGAACACACCGATGAACGGCCAGCAAACGGCTGCGCTGTACGGCTTCATCACCAGCCGCCGCAACTGGCTGCTCGTGATCCCGGTGCTGCTGCTCTCGACACTGCTCACCGTACCGCATCTCAACGGCGCGTTCTGGGTCGATGAGGTCATCACGGTGCAGCGGGCCGGGTCTCCGATCAACGGCGGCCCCTTCTCGCCCGCGCAGATCTGGAATCATACCGCCACCACCAGCTATGACCAGGTGCCTGGCTATTATATGCTGGTCAGCATCTGGGATAACCAGCTCGGCTTCAGCGAATTTTCGACACGCCTGTTTTCGATGATGGTCGGCCTGCTGGCGATTGCGCTGGTCTACCGCATGGGCCGGGCGATGCACTCGCCGCTAGCCGGACTGGGCGCGGCGACCGCGCTGGCCGTCAGCGAGCACATGATCAAGTTCATGCACGAAGGCCGCACTTATGCCCTGTTGGTGCTGCTGGGCGCGCTGCTGATCTGGTGCTACTGGCGGCTGCTCAAGGGGCATCGCTCCTGGTGGGTGCAGGGCGGGCTGCTGCTGGCGGCAGTGGGCCTGCTCTATTCGCACTATTTTGCCTCGCTGCTGGTCTTCAGCGTCTGTGCCTATCATCTGTTCTTCGTGCGCAAAGACCGCGAATGGTGGCGCGTGGTGGTCATCATGGGCATTGCCGGAGCGCTATTTTTACCCTGGGTGATCCCCAATTTTGACGCCGTGCAGGGTGCGAACAATCAGGGCTGGCGGCAGGCGATGGCGATGACCGCGCCGGAACTGACCAACGAAGTCCTGACCTTCTTCGGCAACGGCAGTCTGGCGATGCTGCTGCTGATCGGCGTCTTCGCCCTGCAACTGCGCCGCCCGACCAACCGCCTGCTGTGGTTCATGCTGATCGCGCCGGTGGTCCTGGGCCTGATCGTCAACCTCTGGCTGGGGATGCTGGTCTCCAGCAAGTTTTATCTCTACCTCTGGGTGCCGCTGGCGCTGCTCTTCGGTATCGGTCTGGCGGGGGTCGCCCGGCGCGGCCTGCACCCGGCCTACATTCTGGTCCCCTGGCTGCTGGTCGGGCACCTGGGTCGTCGTGAACGCGCAGGAGGACCCGGTCAAATACATCGCCTGGGATGTGCTGCACAGGCAACTCGCCGGGCAGACCACCCGCGACGACAGCATCATCTTCCACCTGCAAGCCACCGATTGGGATGGCGCGCACGAGCGCGGCATCGAGTATTACTTCTACGATTTCCCGCGCGATCCCGCAGATGGTCTGGTCCTGGCCGCACGCCTCCGACGAAGTCTACGTCAACGGTATCCGCTCGGCCATCGAAGGCAAGGCGCGCGTCTGGAGCAGCTATGATCCGCAGCACGCCCCGGCACGCATCGGCAGCCGTCTTCGAACCGATCATGCGCGATGCAGGCTTCGCCAACTGCGGCCCGGTTGCCCGTGAGCCGCTGATGAACGTGGACCTCTACACCCGCCCGCCGCAGGACGGTTTCAACTTCGATTTCGGCGCGGACCAGTATACCGAGGGCATCCAGATGGCGCCTGCGCGGCGACATCACCCAGCTCTACAACGGCAGTCTGCTGATCCCGCTGGGCTGGCAGATGGGCGATGAAGTGCCAGTGAACACCTACTCCTACAGCCTGCACATCCTGGATTCCAGCGGCGCGCTGGCGGCCCAGGCCGATTTCGGCTTCCCGCCCGATCACGATTACGGCTGCCGGGCTGTCAAGCTCGATACGCAGGACCTGCCCGCCGGAGACTACAGTCTGTCGCTGGTCGTCTATGCCTGGGAAAACGGGCAACGTCTGGACGCCGTCAACGCAGGCAGTGACAGCGGCGATCACATCGACCTCGAAACCCTTCACGTAGGCTGATATGCGGCTGGCCGCCGATGCCCTGCGCGCTCAGGCCCTGGCCCTGGGCTTCAATCTGGTCGGCATCACCCCGGCGGAACCCTCGCCCACGCTGGACGCTTACCTGCGCTGGATCGACCAGGGGATGCACGGCACGATGCCTACATGGCCCGCCCGGATCGTCAGGCCCGTCGCCGTGACCTGAACGTGATCCTGCCCGGCGCGCAGTCGCTGCTGCTCGTCGGCCTGGATTACCGCAGCGATGCTGATCCCGAAGCGGCGCTGCAAGACCCGGCACGCGGGCGCATCGCCAGCTATGCCTGGAATCTCGACTATCACGACCTGATGCTGCCGCGCCTGGAATCTCTGGCGGCCTGGATGACAGCAGATCGAGCGGCACCCAGCGCTGCTACGTCGATACCGGAGCCATCCTGGAACGCAGCCATGCGCAGCAGGCCGGGCTGGGCTTCATCGGCAAGAACACCATGCTGATCCATCCGCGCCGGGGCAGTTATTTTTTCCTGGGCGAGATCCTAACCGACGCTCGAATTCGATCAGCTACGATCCGCCCCATCGTCCGACGATGTGCGGCTCCTGCACGCGCTGCCTCAATGCCTGCCCAACCGATGCTTTCGCACAGCCTTACGTGCTGGATTCGCGGCGCTGCATCAGCTACCTGACGATTGAGCATAAGGGCTGGATCGAGCGCGACCTGCGCCCGCTGATGGGCAACTGGATTTACGGCTGCGATGTCTGCCAGGACGTCTGCCCCTTCCAGCGCTTCGCCCTGCCCACCACCGAACTGGACTTTTTGCCCGCCGGGATCGAACTCCGCCGCGCCTATGCTGGTCGATGTGCTGGCCCTGGACGAGGCCGCCTTCAAGACGCGCTATCGTGGATCGCCCATCCACCGCATCGGGCGTGACCGCTTGATCCGTAACGCCTGCATCGCGGCGGGCAATGGCCGGGTTGAGGTCGCCCTCCCCCCGTTGACGGCTCTGCTGGATGATCCGAACCCCTTGGTGCGTGGACATGCCGCCTGGGCGCTGGCCCAGTTCGAAGCCTTCGCAGCCGCTCAAACGACCTCGCCGCCCGTGAATCCGACCCCGACGTCCTGGCCGAAATTCACGCACTTAACCTGTAAAACCCATGACAAATGTCAGCTAGACGCCATACCCATAGGGGTATATAATAGATACATGTATGGTTAAGGAGGCGTCATATGACAAGCAAGACATTTCAGGTTCCGAATATCGGCTGCGATGGCTGCGTGCGCACGGTTGAGGCCGAGCTGAAGCAGATCAGCGGGGTGCAGAGCGCTCACGCCGAGCTAGACAGCAAAATGGTCACGGTCGAATGGGACGATCCGGCGAATTGGGATCAGATTGTCGATGCCCTCACCGAGATCGAGTATCCGCCCGCCTGATTGCAGGCCTTCAGTACAGCGAAAAGGGACCCCGCGAGGTCCCTTTTTTGTGTCTGTGGCATCCCATCGTCACTGTAGGGGGTACAACATGTTGTGCCCATTGCGTGAAGAAACACCTTCCTTAACCAGCATCCGCCAGCGGCAGGCGGCGCAGCAGCTGCGCGTTGATCGCCACGATGACCGTGCTCAACGACATCAGGGCCGCGCCCACCGCAGGCGGGAAGGTGATGCCTACAGGAGCCAGCACCCCCGCGGCCAGCGGGATCGCAATCACGTTGTAGCCAGTGGCCCAGGCCAGATTCTGGCGCATCTTATTGTAAGTCGCCCGGCTGAGGCGCAGAATTTTCACGATGTCCAGCGGATTCGAGCGTACCAGAATGATCCCCGCGCTCTCAATCGCCACGTCGGTCCCGGCCCCGATGGCGATACCGACATCCGCCGTCACCAGCGCCGGAGCATCATTGACTCCGTCACCGACCATCGCCACCTTCTGACCCTCTTGCTGCAATGCCTTGATCTTATCGGCCTTGTGTTCCGGCAGGACCTCGGCGAAGTAGCTATCAATCGCCAGTTCGCGCGCCACCGCCGCCGCTACCGCTTCGCTGTCCCCGGTCAGCATTGCTACTTTCAAGCCCAGATCGTGAAGCTGCCGCACCGCCTCGCGGCTCTCCTCACGGATCACGTCGGCGATAGCAAAGAGCGCCACCGGCCCCTCACTGCGCGCCAGATAGATCACCGCCTGCCCCTGCGATTCGGCCTGCTCGCGTGCCGAGGCCAGCGGATCCGGCACACTCCAGCCTTCCTGTTCCAGCAGACGCGGTCCGCCCAGAGAGTAAGTCTCGCCCTCGACCTCGGCTTTCACGCCCCGACCCGGCAGATTCTCAAAACCGCTGACCGACGACGCCGCAGTCCCGTTTTCCGATGCCTTCGCCCGGATCGCCTGCGCAATCGGATGCTCGCTGTCGCCCTCCAGGCCAGCTGCCAGCGCTAACACTTCGGCCTCGCTCATGCCTGACGCTGTGATGGCGACCACGCCCTGCTCGCCGCGTGTCAGCGTCCCGGTCTTGTCGAAGACAATCACGTCCAGGTCACGTGCGGACTTTCCAGCGCCATACGATCCCGTATCAGCAGGCCATTGCGCGCCGCCAGCGCCGTCGAGATGGCGATCACCAGCGGCACTGCCAGCCCCAGCGCATGCGGGCAGGTGATGACCACCACACCCACCGCGAAGCGCAGCGCCATCGGCAGATCATGACTGACCAGCAACCAGATCGACCAGCGTGAGCAGCCCGGCGGCGATGGCGATGTAGGTCAGAACCATGGCCGCCTGCTGCGCCAGGGTCTGCGCGCGCGATTTGCTCTGCTGGGCCTCGTCCACCAGCCGCATGATGCCGGAAAGCGCCGTCTCGTCGCCCACCTGAGTGATCTCGATACGCAGCGCGCTGCTCTGGTTGACCGTCCCGCCGATGACTTTATCGCCCGGCTCCTTATCAACCGGGCGGCTCTCGCCGGTAATCATCAACTCGTTGACCTTGCTCGTGCCTTCGTAGACCTCGCCGTCCGCCGGGATACTTGCGCCGGGCCGCAGCAGCACCCGCTCGCCCACCTTAAGCGCGCTCGACCGGCACCGTCTCGGTCCCGCCGTCGTCGAGAATGCGTTCGGCCTCGTCCGGCAGCAGCTTCGCCAGCTCGCGCAGCGCCCCCTGCGCCTGCCCCACGCTGCGCATCTCGATCCAGTGACCCAGCAGCATCACGTCCACCAGCGTCGCCAGTTCCCAGTAGAAGCTGTCCGCTTCAGGCAGCAGAAGCTGCGCGCCCAGGCTGTAGGCATAGGCCACCGTGATCGCCAGCGCCACCAGCGTCATCATGCCCGGCTGACGCTGCTGAAGCTCACCGCGCGCCATCTGCAAGAAGACGATCCCACCATAGAAATAGATGATCGTGCTGAACAGGGCCGGGATCCAGGCTTGCAGCGGAAGCTCCGGGCATGGAAGCCCAGCAGATATTGCAGCATCGGGGAATACAGAAGCACCGGGATCGACAGCAGCAGCGAGCCGAAGAAGCGGTTGCGCATCAGCGTCGCGTGACCGGCGTGCATCCCCGCCCGCAGTCGATCTGGTGTTCGATTGTGTTGCGATGGCTGTGTTCCATCCGAAAACTCCTCCAATATACCCCTATGGGTATATAGCTTAGCATACCCCAGGGGTATATCAAGGGCTTTACGGACCCGATTTATGCACGTCTGTAATTTAGGACCGCCACCAGTTGCCCGGCTCGTAGCCGAGCATCCGCTTCGCCTTCTCGACGCTCAGTAGCGTGTCATGTTCGCCGGTGCCCTCTTTCAACGGTACGCCGGGGAAGACCTCGGCCATTAGTTCGCTGTTGGGCCGCTCCATGACCAAATCCGCCGAGGCGATGATGAAGTTTTCCGCGCCCGTGATGTCCGCTTCCAGCCCCAGGCGGCAGGCTTGCGCCAAATCGCGCGCATCGACATAGGCCCACAGGTTCCACTTGCGCACCATCGGGTCGTTCTGCCAGGTGGCAAATCTGGCGTACTGCTGCGGTTCCATCACGTTCGAGAAGCGCAGGCCGACAATCGGGATGCCGCTCCAGCGGCTGAAGTGCCGCGCCATCTCTTCCATGAGGACTTTACACAGCGCATAGCTCGACTGCGGGTACAGCGGATGCTCCTCGTCAATCGGGGCATAATGCGGCTTGGGATCGTCAAAAGGCAGGCCCAGCGTTGTTTCGCTGCTGGCCCAGACGATGCGCTTCATCCCGTGCAGCACCGCCGCCGAAAAGACGTTGTAGGTGCTGGTGATGTTGACACGGAAGGTCTTCTCCTCGCCGAAGCGCCCCGGCGCAGGGATCGCCGCCAGATGCACGACTGAATCGGCTCCAGCCAGCGCTTCAACCGCCTCGCCATACTGCGGTCAAATCCGCGCATAGAAACGGCGAGATCGGGTCCGGCGAAGGTACCAGATCGATGTTCAACACGTCGTAGCCATGCTCGACTAAATCACGAACCACTGCGCGGCCCGCTTTACCACTGCCGCCGGTCACCACTACCTTTGTCATGTTCATTGCTCCCTTAGCACAGCGTACTGTGCTCCTACTCTGACAGGTTCAGCACAAGTGAAAATCGTATGTCAATCAACCGTTTGCATCATGCTCGTGCGCGGCGAAGAATTCGTCTTGCAGTTGCATCGTGACCTCGTCCTGCTTGATCTGCCGGACCGCCCGCGCCAGCGCCTGCGCCCGCGCAGCGAGCAGCTGCTCGCCCTTCTCCGCCGTCGCCACATTCGCATCGCCACTGTAATGGGTCGGGAAATCGGCGTACCACCAGATGCCAGTCTCAACGCCCTGGTCCCGCACCGCATCCAGGCGTCCACGTGCCATGCCTTCGTTATCCGGTTTCAGCGCGTCCGAACGCACCAGATCAGGCCGGATAACCATAATCATGCTGGTCTCGCCCGCTCCGGCGTGCCCGGAAGCCTCCGGTGCCCACATTCCCCGAAAAGACTCTTCTTCCTCCGGCGTCAGGCGGCCATTGGCGATGTAGACCGCGTAATCGCGCTCCAATTCCAACTGCAACTGGATGAAATAGCGGATCAGCGCATTATTGCCGCCGTGCGCGTTGACGATCACGATCTTTTTCAGACCGTTGCGCGCGATCTCGCGGCAGACGTTATCCAGCAGTGGCAGCAGCAGGTCGCCGTCAATGCTGATGGTCCCGGCGACATGCCGCGCTTCCAGAATCTGGGTGAAGATGAAATCCGGGAAAATCACGACAGGTTCAATCTCATCGACACGCCGGCAGAGTTCGCGGCCAATATACGTGTCCGTCCCCATGGGGAGATGGTGCGCGTGCCGTTCGACGACCGACAGCGGCAGTAAACAAACGCCCTCCGCCTCTTTGACCGCCTCAGGAAACAGATCGCCGGTTAATTCTTCCCAACGCATGATAGGTCTCCTTCAATTAATCTACACAATCGCCAATTGGCTTTGTTTCACAAGTCAAAAGTGCTGAGCAATGAGTGCTGAATCAAACCCACCGGTTCATTGACTCCTCAGCACTTCAGCACTTTGCACTCAGCACTGATCTCAGGCCATCGTCGCAAGCTGCTCCTGATATACTTCGGTGCTCAGGCTGCCATCCTTCAGATAACCGCGCAGTTCATCCAGCATCAGCTCGCCAATGCGGCGGCATTCCCCGCCCAGCGGCCCGGCGATGTGCGGCGTCAGCACCACATTCGGCAGCGTATACAGCGCTGAGTTCGGCTCCGGCGGTTCGGGATAGGTCACGTCCAGCAAGACAGTGAGATCAGGCCGCTGCTGCAAGACCTCGATCATCTCGTCTTCACGCACAATCGCACCGCGCGCCGTGTTGATAAAGCTGCTGTTGGGCTTCATCGCCGCGAAATGCGCGCCGGTAATCAGACCTTCCGTCTCTGGCAGCCAGGGCGTATGCAGCGAGACCACGTCCGCCCGCCGGAACACCTCATCCAGCGACACGAGTTCGACATCCGGGAAATCCGCCTGCTTCGCATAAGGGTCATAGGCGATCACCTTCAGGTCAAAGGGCTGCAACAGCTTGAGCAGATAGCGCGCAATGGACCCCAACGAGACCAGGCCAACCGTACTGCCGTAGGTCCCGGCGAAGTCGAGTGATTCCGGTTTGCGATGCGGCCGTGCATAGCGCGGCTGTAATACCAGTGACCTTCCAGCGCCAGCAGGATCTGCGCCAGCGTGAACTCGGCCACTGGCGGCGCGAAAACCGGCACAGCGCTGCAAATCCGAACCCCGCGCTCAAAGAAGGCCGGGGTTACACAGTACTTGATCGACCCCGCGCCGTAGAACACCGCTTTCAGATTGGGCGCATGCTGGAGCAGAGTCCTCATCGAATGTAACCGTGCCCCAACCGGCGAAAGACAATGTCCGCCTCATTCAGCAGGTCTGGGTGCCGATGAATGGAGTCCGCTGTTAGCGGTTCGGCATAGACATCCACCAGCGCCGTGATCTGTTCATGGACCGGAGCGTAGACCAGTCGGTAGGCGTTTGGTCTGAGAATATAGAGTGCTTTTTGCATTAGTTATCGTCCATTGTTTAATGTAAGCACCGCACCGCGTGTTGGGTCTTCAATGCTGCGGCCCAAGCTGAAGCGAACGCAGCAGCTCATCCCACACCGGCGCAAGCGATCGGCATCTTCCACCCAGAAATCGAGCGTCATGAAAGCCTGAATATCCCAACCGCGTGCCAGCATCATCCGGGTAAAGGCTTCGCGCTTTTCCTGCGGGTCTACGAAACGCTGCTCGGCCCAGACCATCTCCATATCTTCGCGGGCTACTTTGCCCAGGGGACTCTGTTCCAGAAGCCCTTCTTTGGTCTCCTGCATTCCGCCTTCGAGCATCTCGTCCAGCGGCAGCCCGCTCCAATCCACACCTGGCGGCAGCCGCCAGAAGGAGACCGTCAGCCGCACATTGTCGTCCGGCGGCTCCTGGTCATGCATTTCGAAAGGTTCGGTATTCGCCACGATCCAGGCCGTCGGCACGTTAAAACTGACAGCGCCCCGGTCCAGCACGACGATCTTGTAGCCGTCTGGTGCTTTCCAATTGTGATTCTTCTTCAGGCGGAGCGTGTTTTTCTGCCATTGTTTCGTCATATACCCCGCCTATGATAGCCATAAACCGACGTAAGGGCGACCATGAGGACTGTTTTGGTATGTCACCATTACGTAGGTCGTGTCGAGGCCATCGACAAAGGTCGATTCGTCCGCCACAGCCCAGGTGCCCAGACCTGGAAAACCGATTCGTCCTGCGAAACAACTAAGGGATTCAGGGCGGTTAGCAGCAAAAAGGAATCGACCCCATTAGCCTCCAGACGATCCAGCAGGGCATTCACATCTGCCTCCGGCTTGACCAGGAATAGGGTCCGGTCCAGCACCAGTTCGGGCACCAGATGCGGCAGCCAGGTGATGTCCGTCACCACGACGGCCTCGTCATTGCTCATGAAGTGATTCGCCACATCCTGCCAGCTCACATGGCGGTCCAGCACCCAGTTCAGGCCGACCACCTGAATAGCAATCGTCACGACCAGCAGGACGGCGAACGCGCTCAAGGCGCTCCATTTCGACACCGGTCGATAGCGCATCACCTGCTGGATGACATAGACGATCAGCACGACCAGCAGCGGAAAGATGGTCAGCAGCAGCCGGGGACCCCATTCTACTGGCCCGCCCTTACTGGGATCAAGCGCCATCAGGCACAAGACGAAGCCGCCGAGGATAACGACCAGCGTGCTGAGCATCTGTCTTTTTGAAGAGGCGTCCAGAATCGGGCGCTGGCTTGATGGGCCAGAAGACCAGAAACAGAACCAGCGGGAAAACACGCAGGACGCTGGCAGGTCGCCACAGGTCCTGGACGAAATACTCACGCCAGAAGTTGAGACCAACCAGGGCGATGACCGCCACCGCCAACAGCGCATAGACCAGGCGAGGCCGCTCCAGACGAACAAAGGAGGCCGTCAGGCGGATGCCAACCACGATCACCAGCGTAGTGATCCAGCGCTTGCTGGTATAAGGGAGCAGGAAAACGAGTGTATCCAGTCGATTGGTGATCCTGACTGGATCGTCAATGTTGGCGATGTAGTGCGCACCAAGAAAATTGCCGGTCTGCCAGAATTGAAACAACCACAAGGGCAGCACCAGCAGCGCGATTCCCGCTCCCCAGACCAGAATCATGACGATCAGCCTGCGGGCCGGAATCGCCCGAATCTGCCAGATGAAGGCCAGCAGGAGCGCCGGACCTAGAAAGTAGGCTTCACCGCGCAGCCAGATCGCCAGCCCCAGCAGGACACCGGACGCCAAGCACTTCAGCAGCTGCCAGCGTTCGCCGTAGCGTGCCTCCCACAAACAGAAGATGCTCAGCGTGGTGCAGAACAGCATCGGCACGAAATTCGCAGAGGTCCACCGCATAAAACACCAGCGGAGTCGCCACGATCAAGAGGACCGGGGCCAGCAGCGCATAGTCCGGCGATACAGGCGGCGCGCCAGATCCATAGGTGATCGCGCCAGCAGAGGATCACCAGCAGGAAAAAGACGATGTATATCCCGTAGGGACCCATCAACCCGGTCGAGATGCCGACCAGTGCCGCGAACAGGTCGGAATAGATTGAGTAGACTCCACCCTGCGCCTCATAGAAGAACTGCGTCGTTTTCATCCGGCGCAAACTGCCGCTGCGGGTCGATGCGGGTGCTTTCGTTTGGGAAAGCAAAGGACTGGCCGCCGCTGCGGAGCCAGTATTCGGCCTGGAGGTATTTGACCCCGTTATCGTTCAGGATGACGCGCCCCGGCCTGATAACGTTCCAGGCAAACAAGAGATAAGCCAGCGCCGCCAGCAGAAGCGCGCCCCATAACAGGCCGCGTCGGGCAGAATGATAGGCTGAATCTGGCTGCGTCAACCGCTGCTCTCCTATCAGTCTTGCTATCTGACCAGCATAGGAACAGACGGTTTACGACGGCCTAACACGTTTAAAGCCCGAATTTGTCGGGATGCGAACCGAGCCGCCCGTCCCGATCCAGAGCGGTAATCGTCTGGATGTCCTCGTCCGTCAGTTCGAAATCGTAGAGGTCGGCGTTCGATTCGATACGCTCTTTATGGACCGATTTCGGGATCGTAATCACGTCAATCTGAAGCATCCAACGCAGTGTCACCTGCACGGCGGATTTGCCGTATTTCTCGCCAATAGCCACCAGTTCCGGCACGTCCAGAACGCGGCCCTTCATGATGGGTGCCCAGGCTGTGATAACAATGTCGTTATCGCGGCAGAAGCGCTGCAAATCCGGCTGCTGAAGGTAAGGATGAAACTCGAACTGGTTCACTGCCGGGCGCACTTCCGCCAACGTGAAGAGCTCTTCCAGATGATGCTGCAAGAAGTTGCTCACGCCAATCGCCCGGATGCTGCCGGTACGATAGCGTTCTTCCAATGCCTTCCAGGCCCCCTGCCAGTCGTTGACCGGCCAGTGAATCAGATAGAGATCGATGTAATCCAGGTCCAGCCGCGCCATGCTGACATCCAGCGCGGCTTTGGTCTTCTCGTAGCCCAGGTCATCGGTCCATATCTTGCTGGTCACAAAGATCTCTTCGCGGGGCAGTCCACTGGCGCGTATGCTCTTACCTACCTCGACCTCGTTCTTATAAAGCACCGCCGTGTCGATGTGACGATAACCGGCTTCCAATGCCCAGGTGACGGCGTTTTCGGTCTCACTCCCGGCATTGGCGCGCCACACGCCCAGGCCAAAACGAGGCATCTCGACGCCGTTGTTCAGGGTAATGCTGCTGTCGATGGTCAACGTCATGCTTCAGTTCCCCTTCTTTAATACCAGTTAACGGACCCATCTTACCATATCCGCAGCCGCCCAGCAGCGACCACGAGACTAGTATAATAGATGGTATAGTCAAGCATCTATCCAGGTCGATAGTCGAAAGCCTTTTGTCTTTAGTCAAGAACAAAACCAGGGACACCAGGGGGTGCAGTTGTGGGTGATTATAAGAAACTCGCGGTTTGGAGAAAGGCTCACGAACTGACCTTGCAAATTTACCGGGCGACAGCAACTTTTCCGAAAGAGGAAATGTACGGTCTGACCAGCCAAACGAAACGCGCGGCGGCTTCGATTCCGGCGAATATTGCCGAAGGCTCAGGTCGAGGCAGCGATGGCGAATTGATCCGCTTTCTACGGATCGCCAGCGGCTCCGCTTGTGAACTCGAATACCACCTGTTGCTAGCTCATGATCTTGGTTTTCTCGGCGCTGCTGACTACCAACAGCTCAATACACACGTTACAGACATCCTACGAATGCTCACAGGGCTTATTCAGAGTTTGAGCGCTCAGCAACACTGACTATCGACTAAAGACTTTCGACTAAAAGACTATAAGTTCCAAAGGAATCACTTATGTCAAAATGGCGACCCACACAGCGCCTCGATGCCGACCGGGCCTGGCTCTGCTGGTGCTGAGCTTTGCGATCAGCGTCGTCGGCACGCGCGTCTACCTGGAAGCGACTGGCTACCCGCAGATCGGCGGCAGCGTGCTGCACATCGCCCATGTACTCTGGGGCGGTTTGCTGCTGTTCCTGGGTGTCTGCGTCGTCCTGACCTACGGCAACCGCTGGAAGTATTCCGTCGGGGCGATACTCGGCGGCGCGGCGTGGGCCTGTTCATCGACGAGGTCGGCAAGTTCATCACCCAGAGCAACGATTACTTCTTCCCGCTTTGCCGCGCCCATCATCTACGGCTTTTTCCTGCTGACGTGATCTTCTACCTGGAGGTCAAGCGGCAGCGGCCCCCCAGCGTGCGGGCCGAACTGTACTGGATGCTGGACCAGTTGAAAGACGTGGTCGATCAGGATTTCGACACCAACGAACGCGCGAAAATCGAGCAGGCGCTGACGCGGGCGCTGGAACACAGCCAAAACGTCGAACAGCGGCAGATCATTCATGCTCTGCGCGAACTGGTCCAGATGCTGCCGTCGATTGCGCCACCGCCGCCTAACCTGTTCAAGCGGGGCTGAATCGCCTGGCAGCTATTCGAAGCCCGCTGGATCAGTCGGCGCTTCCACCGCAATCTGCTCGTCACCTGGTTTGTCTGAGCGGGATGCTCGGCCTGGCGATTGTGTTCATGGTCATTATCGTCGCCGGGGACGGCACCATGCGCCAACTGGTCTTCAGCGGATTGATCAGCAACACGGGCCTCGGCAGCGTGACCAGTTTGCAATGGCTGCTGGTCCACGCCGTGTTGGCCGGCATCACCGGGATGCTGTTTCTGATCGCCGGGATTCTACTGGTGCGTTGGGACGCAACCGCGGTCCGGATTCGGCCATTTCGCGCTGCTCTGCAGTTGACCGTCATCAATTTGCTGGCCTTTTACTTCAACCAGTTCGCCATGATGACTTCAGCCCTGCTGGCGCTGACCCTGCTGCTGGCGCTGCTGCGTTATCGTCAGCGCTTCCTGAGCGCGCCGCATTTAGGACAGGGTCCAACGTCAAGAATTCGTCATCGCGCACGCAGCTTTGCGCCATCTCGCTCAAGTGCGGGCCAGGGGTCAGATCGCGGCCCTGCAAAGCTGGGTGCATCGGGTTCATAGCGCCGCGCCCGGAAAACCGCGACCGCCCGCTCCGATCCCTGCACCACCAGTTGTCGCCATAGACCGGTGGCAGATACTCCCATACGAGCGCGCCCGCCGGAGTCACTTCGAAGAGCCGCGCGCTGCTGCCCTGCGTCACCAGGGTATTGCCATTGGCGAGCCGCTGCACACCGGAGATGTAGCGCGAGAAGAAGGGATGATCCGGCAGACCGTCATAGCTCCATGAGCGGCCCGGCGGGACCATAAGCCTGCACCGGCATCCAGCGTATAGCGGCCATCGGCTTGCAGCGGCGGCGTGATCTCGACCACGCGCGAGTAATCGACCGGCTCGTCCGCGCCCGCTGGCGTGAACTGCTGGCGGTTGCTGTACATCAGAATATTGCCCGCGCCAGGATAGCCTGGCGGAATCCACTGCACGTCATGCTGAAAGCCAATCTGCCGGTCCTCCGGCCCGCCCCGGCCATAGGCACGCGGATTGCCCCAACGGTAGAGCAGATCCCCGGCAGGACCGCGCGCTTCTTCAGTCGTCGTGTGATGATCGACGATCCAGAACTCGTCCAGATTGGGCGCACTGATGAGGTATCTGGTCCAGCGCCGGATTGTAATCGACCGTGTTGGCATGAATCCAATCCTCGATACGGTCCGCTGTCTCATAGAAGTTGAGGTTCACGCGCTCAGGATGCTCGGCCACCACGCCGTAATTGGCCTTGCTGGGGTCGATCCCCTGAATCAGGTGATCCCAGAGGTGCCATTCCCAGACGATGGCCTGCTGCGCCGGATCGTATTCCAGCACTGCCTCAGACCACAGTCCGCTCGCCCAGATGTTCAGGATCGCGCCCGGCGGCGATGGCCTCCTCGCTGTTGTGATATTCCCAGGCGATGAACAGAAAATCGCCGTTGGGCATCGGCTTGATGCCGTGATGCACGCGGTAATTCGGGCGGTCGAACTCGTAGCTCCAGACCAGATCGCCCTCCCAGGTATACTGCTCGAAGCGGCCATCAATGCGGGTAAAGCCGATTTCAGCGGCGAAATTGCCGGGGTCGTCGTGCTGGCGCGTCATGGTGACGATCAGGTCGCCGTTCGGACGCAGGAAGGCATCGCGGCCCACGCCGCTGACCGTCCAGTCGTGAACGACCCGGCCCTGATCGTCGATCAGGTAGACCGTGTTCATCGTGTCCGGCGTGAAGAGCGTGTAGCCCGTGTGATGCCCGAACAGCACGCCGACCGTCTGCTCCTGCGCCTGCACGCTCAGGACGATGCCCAGCAGCAGCCACAAGCTCAGAATGCGCATCGAGAAGCGAATCGGCCTAGAGATGGTAGCGCTCTCTGGCTTTAGCGTCGTCATAGTCCTGGCGCGCCTGCTGCACATCCGGGTTGCTGCTGACCTCGGCGACGGCCACATCCCACCAGGATTCGTAACCGCCCACGCGCTGGCGGCGGTCCACCTCGGTGATGATGCAGACCGGCTTGCCTTCGATGGCTTTGCGCCGCTTGCAGCGCCTCGCTGAGTTCCTGCTGGTTGCTGGCCACGATCACCTGCGCGCCCAGGCTTTCGCAGTTCTTGGCGAAGTCAATCGGCAGGGTCTCGCCGGTCAATTGGCCGTCCTCGTCACGGTAGCGGTACTTGGTGCCGAATCCATCGCTGCCCAGGCTCTTGCTCAGGCCGCCGATGCTGGCGAAGCCGTGATTATCCAGCACGATGATGGTCACCTTGATGCCTTCCTGCGCCATCGTCACGATTTCACTGTTCATCATCAGGAAGGAGCCGTCGCCCACCATGACGTAGACCTCGCGCTCCGGGTCGGCCAGTTTGACGCCCAGCCCGCCCGCGATCTCGTAGCCCATGCAGCTGTAACCGTATTCCAGATGATAGCCGCGCGGGTCGCGCGTGCGCCACAGCTTGTGCAGATCGCCCGGCAGACTGCCCGCCGCGCACAGCACCACGTCCTGCGGGCGCGACTGCGTGTTGACCATGCCGATGACCTCGCCCTGGCTGAGCAGCGGCTCGTGTTCCAGATTGTAGATGCGCTGCACTTCGGCATCCCAGGACTTGTTGTAAGCGCTTCGCGCGAGCCTGATAGTCGCTGCTGGTGCGGTAATCGCCCAGCGCGGCGGCCAGTTCCTCGAGCGTGGCCCGCGCATCGCCCACCAGCGGGATCGCGCCCTGCTTGTAGGCGTCAAACTCCGCCACGTTGATGTTGACGAAGCGCACGCCGGGGTTCTGAAAGGCGGTCTGGCTGGCGCTGGTGAAATCGCTGTAGCGCGTGCCGATGCCGAGTATCAGGTCGGCCTCACGCGCCATCGACGTTCGCGCCTTCGGTCCCGGTCGCGCCGATGGCCCCCAGGTTCAGCGGATGGTCATAGGGCAGCGCGCCCTTCCCGGCCTGAGTCTCGCCGACTGGGGATGCCGGTCTGCTCGACAAAGCTCCGCAGCGCATCCCAGGCTTCGCTGTAATGCACGCCGCCGCCCGCGATAATCATCGGACGCTGTGCCGCACGGATCCAGTCCGCCGCCTGCGCGCAGCAGACTGACATCGGGCCGGTTGCGCGGAATCTGCCAGACGCGCTTTTCGAACATCGCCGCCGGATAATCGTAAGCCTCGTCTGCGTGTCCTGCGGCAGCGCCAGCACCACCGCGCCGGTATCCGCCGGGGAGGTCAGCACGCGCATGGCTTCCGGCAGCGCGGTAATCAACTGCTCCGGGCGGTAGATGCGGTCCCAGTAGCGCGAGACCGGCTTGAAGCAGTCATTGGCGCTGATGTCCTGCGAGTGTTCCAATTCGATCTGCTGCAAGACCGGGGCCTGACGCCGCTCGGCGAAGATGTCGCCCGGCAGCAGCAGCACCGGAATGCGGTTGACCGTCGCCAGGGCCGCGCCGGTAATCATGTTGGTCGCGCCGGGGCCGATGGACGAGGTGCAGGCGAAGGTCTGCATGCGGTTCTTGTGCTTGGCATAGGCGACGGCGGCATGAACCTGGGCCTGCTCATTGCGGCTCTGGTAGTAGCGGAGCTCGCTCGCATACTGCTGCAGCGCCTGCCCGATCCCGGCCACGTTGCCATGCCCGAAGATGCCCCAGACTCCGGCGAAAAAGGGGTTTTCGCGGCCATCGCGTGCGACATATTGCTTGGCAAAGATACAGGATGAGCGCCTGTGCCATTGTCAATCGTGTCGTGTTAGTCATTCTTCGTTCTCCAAAAACCTCTTTTTAGCATTTCAGCGCGTCAGCGTTCAGCATTTCAGCTTACTGACCGCGCAGTCGCTTGATAAAAGGTGCCAAGCATTCGCTTGACCTCAACGGTTTTCATGTTTAGATTCTGATACGCTTGATCCTCAAGATAATCCGAGATCATGCGCCAGCAGCAGATGATATTCTAACTCACTGGCCGACCCCATTGAAATCTGCATATAGCGTGCCAGCTCTGTCTCGGTGTCCTTGCCACAGCCTTCTGCGATATTGGCAGGAATAGAGGCGGCAGCACGCCGTATCTGGCTGGTCAAACCGTAGAGTTCTTCTCGTGGAAACGCACCTGTTGCCTGATAAATTTCCAGCGTTAACTGATGCGATTTCTCCCACACCATCAACTGCCTGAAATCACGCATAACCTGTCCATATGCTCGCACTCTGCTGAATTGCTGACTCGCTGAAATGCTGATCTGCTATCTCGGCTCCATCCCATGATGCACGAGCGGCAACGCGGGTCCTGGTAGGTCCAGGTAGCCTTGACCCAGGCATAGGCAGGATCATCGCTGTTCGCCAGCGACTGCGCCGAGCCAGCCAGGAAGTTCAGGTAGTAGGTCGTGTAGCCGTGCGCGCTGACCACCGGATGATAGCCTTCCGGCACCAGCACCGCGTCGTGATTGCGCGCCATCATCAGGCCGTCGATGCTGCCCGAATCGTTGTAGACGCGCTGGTAGGCATAGCCACCGGGATTGTCGATCTTGTAGAAGTAGATTTCTTCCAGATCCGCTTCCAGCACATTGCCGTGCGCATCCTCACGATGCACGTCATGCTTGTGCGGCGGATAGCTCGACCAGTTGCCGGAGGGCGTATAGACCTCTACAGCCACGATGCGATGACAGTCGAAGCCGGGCGGCAGAATCCCGTTGATCTGGCGCGTGGCATTGGCCCCGCCGCGAATCTCGATCGCGCTCATGTCGGGCGTCACCAGCTGCGTCGGATGATCCTCGTCGGTCGCCACCCAGCAGGAGGCGAACTCGAAGCCATCCGTCAGCGCTTCGATCTCGAAGTCTTTGTGACGCGAGAGATACAGCGCGTAAGGCA
Source organism: uncultured Chloroflexia bacterium (assembly GCA_963772595.1). GTDB lineage: Bacteria > Chloroflexota > Anaerolineae > Aggregatilineales > Phototrophicaceae > CAVYXZ01. The sequence continues at coordinate 611,840 of CAVYXZ010000014.1, forward strand.
TTCCGCTGAAGACGTTCGGGCGGCGGCCCACATGCTTGAAGTCGCCGTCGCTGGTCACGATGTTGCAGACTCCGCCCAGGATCACGAGGGCGTTTTCGCAGTCACCCGTGTTCTGGCCGTAGCGTTCGCCCTTGTTCAGGCGCATGGCCGACATGTTCAGATGCTCCCAGCCCGCTTCTTCAGCCCGCACCCGCGCGAACTCGCCGCTCCCGCCGCTGTCCTGGGATTTCACCAGCATGGTTTCAGATGTGTATTCCATAACAGCTATTCCATTTCCCTATTCTTTAGCCCTCGCCTTGAACCCCATTCCCTTAGAGCTAAGCCTTGGGACGCCGCGTTCTCCCCTTCGCCCTGACGCGCAGCGGAAGGATCGGGGAATGAGGGATTCATTCTAATCCAGCCCGCCGTAAGCCTTCACAAAGTCCTCGACTTCCGGCATGGTCGGCATGAAATTGGCGCAGCCGTGCTTGGTCACTACAATCGCGCCGCAGGCATTCCCCAACCGCGCCGCCCGGTACAGCTCCCAGCCCTGAACATAACCGTAGAGGAAGCCGCCGCCGAAGGCATCGCCCGCGCCGAGGATATTGTAAATCTCGACCGGGAAACCGGGCACTTCCGTGACCGTGCCATCCGACAGGTGGATTTTCGCGCCCTGCGAGCCGACCTTCTCGACCACCGCGTCCAGCTTGCTTTCCAGCATTCGCTCCACATTGCGGCGGCTGTCGCCTTCGACCTTTGTGTCGGAAATCTGCGAATGCGTCAGCGACATCTTGGCCGGGTCGTCCAGCATGGCCGCGTTGATCTCATCGCGCGTGCCGATCACCAGATCCACCAGCGGCAGCACCGAGCGCGCCACCACGCCAAAAGCGCGCACGTCATGCCACTGGTCCGGGCGGAAATCGACGTCGAAGACCACCTTAGCTCCGGCCTGCCGGGCCATCTCCGCTGCGAACATGGTCGCGCTGCGGCTGGGTTCCTTGCTCAGGTTGGTCCCGGCGAACTGGAAGACCTGGCAGTCCTCGACCGGCGCGGCCAGCACGTCGTCAATCGTCAGGTTGATGTCGGCGCAGTTGTCGCGGTAGTAGACCAGCGGGAATTTGTCCGGCGGCTCGATGCCCAGCACCACCGCGCTGCTGCGATTCTGCGGCTTGCGCGCGATGAACTGCGTCACCACCCCCTCGTTGTTGAGGAAATCCAGGATGAAATCGCCCACCGGGTCCTGGCCGATGCCGGTCAGCAGCGCCGTCTTCAGGCCCAGGCGATGCGCTCCGACGCTGATGTTGAGCGGCGAGCCGCCGACATAGGCCGCGAAGCTGTTGAATCTGCGAGAAGGGCGTGCCGACATCGTTGGAATACAAATCAATCGAGCTGCGCCCCATATGTAAACTATCGTAGGTTTTGGTCATAAGCCTATACTTTCCAGATAATCGCGATTACGCTGCGCGCTCTCGGCAGGCCGTCCCATGCCGGGCAGCACATCCTGCTCGACCACGATCCAGCCCTCGTAATTCATCGCGCGCAGTTGATCCAGCACCGCCGGGAAATCGACATCGCCCTGGCCCAACTCCGGGAAGACGCCGTGTCCCACCGAAGTCGGCCCATCCCACTCCTGCTCGCGCGATTGGCGCGCCACCTCCGGGTCATGGTCCTTAAAATGTACGTGCCAGATGCGCTCGGCGTGCTGTTTGAGTCCCGTCACCGGATCGCCCTCCGGCGAAGGACCAGTGCCCGGTATCGAAGACCAGCCCCAGCAGGGCCGGGTCCGTCATATCCATCAGGCGCTGAGTCTCTGCCGGAGTCTCGACCCAGGTGCCCACGTGATGATGAAACACCGTCCGCAGCCCGGTCTCGTCGCGCACACGCTGCGCCACCCTGTTCGCACCTCTGGCGAAGACCTGCCACTGCGCCTCGCTCATGCCCATCGCCGGGGTGATGCGCCCGGCGTTCTTGGTGCGCATCGGGTCCGCATAGGGGTCGTTGCCCAGCACGATGAAGCAGTCGGGTCCGCCAACCGCCGCCAGCAGCTTGGCCGTGCGTACACAGTCGTCAATGCTTTGCTGGTGCTTGCTTTCGTCATGAAGCTGCACACTGACCCAGGAGGCCAGCAAATCCAGCTTGCGCGCCGCCAGTTCCGCCTCAAGCTGAGCCGGATCCGTCGGCATGAAGCCCCAATCGCCCAATTCGGTCCCGGCATAACCGGAGGCCGCCATCTCATTCAGCACGCGCACGTAATCGTAGCGCTCGCCTTCGATCCCTTCGATTACACCCCAGGAACAAGGGGCGTTCGCAACCTGCAGCATGATCTCTCTCCTAATACTCGGCGACGATGCAGCAATACACTATCCTTCGTCACGCGCAGTTCAACGGGACAGAGACTATACCGCCTGCGCCCAGGATTTCAATGCTATCTGCCACGGGTGTACAATGCTTCGTATCACAACGACGAGGGCTTCCAGAATATGATACAGCGACTCCAGCGGATTGACAGACGCCTGCTGACTATTTTGTTAATCGTCTTCGTCAATATGGTCGGGGCCTCGATGGTGAATCCCGATCCTGCCGCTCTATGCTCAGAATGATCTACACATGGAGCCGCAGGTCATCACCCTGCTGCTGACCGCCTTTTTCGCCGCGCAGTTCATCGCCGGACCCTTTATCGGGCGGCTCTCCGACCGGCGAGGCCGGATGCCCGTGCTAATTATCAGCCAGATCGGCACCGTCATCTCATTCCTCATGATCGCCGTAGCAGGGTCGCCCCTGCTGCTGTTTCTCGCACGCACGCTGGATGGCATCACCGGCGGCAATATCATTGTCGCGCAGGCTTACGTGACCGACATCATGCCGGAGGAAGCAGCGCACCCAGGCCCTGGGCTACATTTTCGCCTCCTTCGGCCTGGGATTCGTCATCGGCCCGGCGCTGGGCGGCGGACTGGCGGCAGCCTTCGGCCCGCACGTGCCTTTTCTGTTTGCCGCCCTCGCGGCCCTGGTGACCGTCATCCTGACCTATTTCACCCTCGAAGAGACGGTGACCCCGGAAGATCCGCATCCATAACCGCGAGAACAAGAGCAGCAGCCTCAGCCCTCTGGAACTGCTGCACAATGTGCCGCTGGTTATCGTTCTGATCGTGACCTTTGTGGCGCAGTTCGGCTTCGGCCTGATGATCGCCACCTTCGCGCTGTACAGCGGCGCGGTCATCTTCGCCGGCTACGACGAATTGAGCATCAACCTCGGTGTGGGTCTGCTGCTGGCGGTCGTCGGATTGGGGCAATTCGGCACGCAAATGCTGATCCTGCCGCGCGTCGTGAAACGCTTCGGCGATCCGATCCTCGTCCTGATTGGGGCCTTTCTGCGCGGGGTGAGCATGTTTCTGTTCGCGATTGCGCTGGGACCGCTGCTGGGGATCGCGTGGCTTCCGCCGTCTTCGCCGTCGGTCATGGCTTGCAAATGCCGGCGATGCAATCGCTGGCGACCAAAACCGTCGAACCCGAAATGCGCGGCGGCATTCTCGGCATCTACCAGTCAGTCATCAATCTGGCGATCATCATCTCGACCGCGCTGGCCGGCGTGCTCTTTGCCATCGACCCGACCATCCCCTACTGGCTCAGCGGCGGCCTGTTCTGGCTGTCGATCCTGCCCGGCCTCTTCCTCTGGCGCTGGTCGCGGCAGCGGCGCATGGAACGCGAAGCCCTGGCGGCGGCCCAGGTGTCGTAACAATCGAGATCGTAAGTAATCTGGCTTTGAACGTAGTTCAATCCGTCGGAGAACTTGAACAAGATTCGACAGTCATACTGATCCAGAACATCCTTAATATCAGGATCGCCGAAATCCTTCGTGTTTCGATTGATGAAGCAATTTGAGTGTGAATTGGACTGGCTTAAGCGCCACAATGTCGATGCAAATACGATGGCGTCCTGAGGGGACAATCCGTGTTGCATTTCATGAGCCTGTGCTGAAGCCAGAATATCTTTGCCGATTGGAACAATCTCTGTAATGTCGAGGAGCCTCTCACGCAATCTTGTGAGCCTTTGCCGCTCCTCTGAACCGCTCTGAACGAGCAGGTTGATGATAGCGCGAAGCGGGTCAATCTCCGCTTTGTAAGGCGCTGACCGGCTGAGTTGATTGAGTTCAGTTTCGAGCGTATTTGCAATTGCTCTCCGGTTCATGTCACGCCGAATCAGGGTTTCGTAGGGTTCAATAAGTGAATAGGCTGGCACAATAAGCCGCGCCTTACCCGCTTCACAAATCTCTAAGAGCTGTTCGCAAGAGTCATGTTCTTCTTGCATCAAGGCCAATTCAAGAACGAAATTGGTCTCAACGTAGATGTTCATCGCACAATTTCAGGTGTGACGACATGCCCTTGTTTGATTGCTTCCCATAGCCCGGTTACGACTAACCAGGTCTTAGCATCATCGCCGAGCAACGCATCTGATAGGTCGGTGCTACGAGCCAACTCACGGAACCAGGAGGTCAGCAACAACTCGAAAGCACCGCTGCTAAGCTTCTGCAAATCAGTGCCTATGTACTCAGAATATGAACTAGAACCGCTGCTGAACTGGACTCAGAAGACGGTAGTTCAATATTGGAGGAATGGCTGTTGACCCAAAGATAAAATCGGTCTGGCAACGCTAACAGAAAGAAAGGAGCATCTGGCAGCAGCCCATGTATCTTGAGATTGCGGCGCATTTTAGCTGCCCATTCGCTATCGGTTCCAAGCTTGTTCTTGACCTCAACGACAAGTGCAAGGTTGCCATTATCGTCATATACCGCAATGTCTGATTGATTGCTCATGTTCAACCACCAATAATGAACGCCATTGGGTTCGATGTTTCGCGTTAATAACTAGAGTTTATCACAAATCGGGGGTATCTCACTGAATCAGTTGACCTCGCCGCGCTCCTGCGTTCGTCGCCCCGGCTTCGGGAAAGCATAGGTGATCACCTGCTCCAGGTCCATCGCTCATTTTTCCACCCCGACGCAATTCCTGTCGCAAATCCTGTCTTTCGATAGGTGACGTAAAGCGTATCCTGAACGCATCATCCAAGCTAAAGGAGACGGGCAATGCCTAAGTTTGTCATCGAACGTGTGATCCCGGATGCGGGGAAGCTGAGCCAGGAAGATCTGGTCGCCATCTCACAGAAGTCGTGCAGCGTCTTGGACGAAATGGGGCCGAGATCCAGTGGCTGCAAAGCTACGTCACCGACGACCGCATTATCTGCACCTACATCGCGCCCAACGATGATTGATCCCACGACAGGCGGTGCATAAACGCTGTAGGGGTGGGGTGCGGACTGTCGTGCCCCACAATCTCTTTGTAAAGCAACGATCCTTCAAAGTCCTCTTGCAGCAAATCAATCGGGCAGCTCGACTTGCCCGCACGAGTTCGCCCCGGTCTGTCAGGGGCGCGTCAGCGGCACCACGCAGTCAAGCCGACCAGGCGAGATGCAGTGGGTACGCGAGGGTGGATCCTCTACTGCCCCTGGCATGGCTGGGTCTACGTAGATCTCAGCCCCGGTCGCTGAATGTCAGGGCTGCACTGGCACCTCAGCCATCAGGCCAATCAGGTTGTGATCAGGATCGCGGAAGAAAGCCATCCACAGATCGACCTCCCCCATCCGCGCGACAACATGCGGCTGGCCCTCGATCACGGCGCCGCGCTGCTTGAGCGTCTCGAAGGCCTGCTGAATGTCCTCAACACTGAAGTAGAGCGTCGAATTGCGGCCCACTTTGTCCGATTCCGCCGCGTTTTCCGGCTCGGCCAGCATCAGGCGAATACCGGCCAGATCGAAGAAGGCCAGTTTGGGCGGCGCGGCAAAGAGAAATGGCAGGCCGAGCGTATCCTTATAAAACGTGGTCGCCGCATCCACATCGCTGACGACCAGCGCGATCTGCCCGATGGTCCTGAGTTGAAACGTATCCGTCATTGCCAGTGTCCCCTCTATTGCATATCGTCAGAATGCCTATTGTAACTGGCCTCCGGCGGCGGTACTTCTTCAAAATCACCGACTTTGCTGGCGGAACTCGCTGGGCGACAGGCCGAAGCGGCGGCGAAACAACCAGCTAAACGAGCCGGGACTCTCGAAGCCGACGGCGTAACAGATGGCTGTGATGGAGGTATCGCTGTGTCGCAGCAGGCGCTGGGCTTCTTCCAGGCGTTTACTGACGATAAACTGGTGCGGCGTCTGCCCGAAGGTCTGCTTGAAGCTGCGCAGCAGATGATTGGGCGACAGACAGGCGACCTCGGCCAGTTCGGCCAGTGTGAGCGGTCGGTCCAGTTGAGCCAGGGCGTAATCTCTGGCATAGTGCAGGCGGCGATAGAGTTCCTCACGGGTCGCCCGGCGCGCGGCAGGCAGCAGTTCGACCTCTCGATACACCTTGTAATGCACGTGCAGCAAACGCTGCATAAGCAGATGCAGATGCTCTTCCAACCAGCCCGGCGAGACCCGTCCGCTGGCGACACCGGCCCGAAGCCGCAAGATCGCAGGGGTCAACAGCGGATCATCAGGGTAGGTTTTCTCGAAGAAGTTCAGTGGCTCGCCAGATGGCGTCAAATCGTCCAGCCGCTGCGGCTGCGTCAGTGCCCGGCGCACGTCCTCAGCGAAGCCCTCGGCAAAGAAGACACAAAAGGACTCAACCGGTCGCTCCGCCGTAATGTGGATAGCGTAGGACTGCCCGTGATTCAAAATCAGGTGGCGGTGGTCATCGACCCGATAGCGATTGCGCCCCACCACATAATGAGCCTGCCCGCCAAAGAAGGATTTGATCGACAGGCTGCCGGTACCCGCGCCGGAATATTCCCGGTAGCCGGTTTCATGCAAAATATAGCTGGATTGTCCGCTGCCGGACGGCACAAAAACGATCATACAGGCGATCCTCTCCCAAGAGTATACGCCTGCCCCGGCGCTCGCGGGTCACGCGGCGTAGTACTTATGTTTAGTCTGACACTGTATTTTTTACAGCTTTTCTATCAGCGCAAACGCAGGTTCGATGATAAGATGGTCACGAGGTACGGGACCGGGATGAGCCTCACCAAAGCTTAATCGTCATTGATGACATTTTGATTTAACATTGAGTATGGCGATCAAGGCCACAGGCTTTACATCTCAATACGGCCACCCTGTTCCATGCGGTTCAGCAGTATGAATGAGCATCGGGACTGATTTTGTCTTCGGCACTCCTAGGAGGAAATTATGGCAACACCCGGCAAAGAGTTCTATGACAGGCAGGTTGCGTTACTTGCCGAACAGGACATTGACGGGCTAATGGAAACACAGTACCACCCGGATGCAGTGCTGGTCAGCTTCGACACCACCGTGCGCGGTCATGATGCACTGAGAGAACACTTCAAAGGCTACCTGGGGCATCTGGGCAAGATCAAACTCCTCTCAACGGACCAATTTGCAGAAATTGAAGATGGCATCTTCTTCGAGGCCACGGTCGAGACCGACATCGGCATCGCGGTTGTCTACGACGTCTTTACCTTTAAGGATGGCAAAGCGATTCGCCATTTCACCGGGGTAAAGTCCGTGCGGCCCAAAGAATGAGTGGGGTCAGCAAGTCTTTCCTGAGCATAGGCAGTTGTTCGACGGTGCTCGTCGCCGATTAGCAAGTTTTCATTTATGTACGAAGGAAAAGTGAGGGAAAAATGGCTAACAAAGACGTTGTCTTCCAGTACTACGGTCTCTTCGAAAAGGGTGATTTCGATACGATGATTAAGGAGTGCTTTCATCCTGACATGACCTGGACGATGCCGGGGCATCACCCGATGTCTGGACGCATGGAAGGGGCCAAGGCAGCAGCGGCTTTCCTTGAAGCCCTGAGCAAAGCCGGCGTGTGGGTTGAAGATATTCACATCGGCGAACTCGACGACGGGACGATTGTGGAAAAGCACATGGGCCACGCGAAATATGACGATGGCCGCGTGGTTGATTTCCCGACCTGCACCACTTACGGTTTCAAAGATGGAAAGCTTTTCGACGTGCGCGTGCATACCCTTGCCCAGCATGTGGTTGACCAGTACTTCTGGTATCGCTTCCCACTGAAGGGTATTCCAGATCGTCTGGCCTAGTAAGCACATATTTTAGGAGAAAACACCTATGGCAGCAGTAACTCCAGAGTTGGTGGGCAAGGCCTATGCCGCGCTGGCCTCTATGGACCCCAATGAAATCGCCAAGTACTGGGCGGAGGACATGGTCTGGTTGGTACCCGGCCACAACCCGCTCTCCGGCTGGTATCACGGGCGGCAGGCCTTCATCGACTTCATGACGAACGTGGGCAAGCTTTCCGGCGGCAGTTTCAACATGGAAGCCATTACCATCATGGTCAACGACGAATACTCCTGCGATGTGACCCGCAATATGGGTTCGCGCGCAGGTGCCCCGGATGTCAAGCTCGACATCGACGTGGCGCATGTCCTGCGCTGGCGTGATGGCAAAGTGATCGCCGGTAAGGGCGGCATCTTTGGCGATGGCACGAATCAGTACGATCATTTCTGGTCGGCTCGCGTCGACGGTTAAAATGACTTTCGACCTGTAGCGGCTGAAAATGCGGATCAGCGCTGGTACGGGCTGGCGTCTGTGTTTTTAGCCGCTATGGTTTTTCATACTGTTTTATGACAAATATTTTGTTGATAAATAGTATTATTCTAGTGAAAATGAACTTTGAATTTTGGGAGGACTGAACCGTGCCTGTTATTACCGTGCAGTTTATCAAAGATGTTGTTGCAACGCCCGAACAGAAGCGTGAATTGATTGAGCGATTGACCGATACCTTCTGCGACATCCTGGGCGATGTCGTTCGGCCCTTCGTGTACACCATCATTCAGGAAACCCCGCAGAGTGAATGGGGCATTGCCGGGGTGCCGATGCCGGATCTGGTCTACCTGACCGGCGACAAACATGCCCAGGTCATCGCCCGTTCCAATGACCTCATGCGCGGCGCTATCGCGCAGATGGCAGCGAACTCAGCGCCGGACACGCAGTCAGCCAACCAGCGCGCGGACGATATATGGCGCGGCACGGCGAACCCTGCCCCGGCTTCCAATGGAAATGGCAGCGCACATTCTGCGGAGCAGGCGGATGCCATCTGGCGCGGCACGGCGAACCCTGCCCCGGCCTCCAATGGGCACAGCAGCCCGCATACCGCAGAAGATGCGGACGCCGTCTGGCGGGGCGCATCCAGTTCAGCCTCCAGCAACGGCGCATCCAACGGCCACTCGACGGCGAGCGCCGATGACATCTGGCGCGGCAGTTCCAGCGGAACGGCAGCCTCCAGCAAGGCGGAAGAACACCGCAGGCTCTTCGCGCGCTGGTTCGAAGAACTGTGGAACAAGAAGAACTACAACATCGCTTACGAACTGGTGGACCCCGATTTCACCGCGCACGGTGCAGGCGGCCAGGACATCAAGCAGGGTCCTGACGGCGTCATCGGCATGGTCAAAGCCTGGCACGCCGCCATGCCCGACGGTCATATGACCATTGATGACATCATCACCGAAGGCGATCTATCCACGATCCGTATGACCTGGGAAGCTACCCACACCGGCCCCTTCGGCGACATCCCCGCCAGCGGGAACAGAATCAGCGTGACCTCAACCGGGATTGACCGGGTCATCAACGGCAAGATCACTGAGGGCTGGGGCGAGTTGAACATGCTGGGAATGCTCCAGCAAATGGGCGCCATCCCAACGCCATAAGCAATTAGCAAATCGCACACTTCTGCTGGATGAGTTTGAGTATGGGAGGTTATTGTGCCAATCATCACCGTTCAGTTTATTGAAGATGTGGTCGCAACGCCCGAACAGAAGCGTCAGCTTATCGAACAACTGACCGATACCTTCTGTGACATCCTGGGCGATGTCGTCCGTCCCTTTGTCTACTGCATTATTCAGGAAACGCCCCAGAGCGAATGGGGCATTGCCGGGGTGCCGATGCCGGACCTGGTCTACCTGACTGGGGATAAGCACGCGCAGGTCATCGAACGGTCGAACGATCTGATGCGCGGTGCTATCGCGCAAATGCAGCAGCAGAGCGCCAGCCAGCAGCACGAGACAAACGACCACGCTGATAAAGTCTGGCGGGGAGAGACCTAGATCGTTCGGGTACGAGGAGGAGAGGAAGAGTCATGCCAATCATTACCGTGCAATTTATAGAGGACGTGGTTGCAACCCCGGAGCAGAAGCGTCAGCTTATCGAACAACTGACCGATACCTTCTGTGACATCCTGGGCGATGTCGTCCGTCCCTTTGTCTACTGCATTATTCAGGAAACACCGCAGGGCGAATGGGGAATCGCGGGCGTACCGATGCCGGACCTGGTCTACCTGACCGGGGACAAGCACGCGCAGGTCATCGCTCGCTCTAACGATCTGATGCGCCAGGCCATTGCCGCCAACAGCAGCGCAGGCAGCACAACCGAAGAGCATCGCAAGCTGTTCGAGCGATGGTTCGAAGAATTGTGGAACAAGAAGAACTACGACATTGCCTACGAACTGGTGGACCCCGATTTTACCGCGCACGGTGCAGGCGGCCAGGACATCAAGCAGGGTCCTGACGGCGTCATCGGCATGGTCAAAGCCTGGCACGCCGCTATGCCTGACGGCCACATGACCATTGATGACATCATCACCGAAGGCGATCTTTCTACTATCCGTATGACCTGGGAAGCCACCCATACCGGCCCCTTCGGCGACATCCCCGCCAGCGGCAATAAGATTACCGTAACTTCGACCGGGATTGACCGGGTCATCAACGGCAAGATCACTGAGGGCTGGGGCGAGTTGAACATGCTCGGCATGTTGCAGCAGATGGGCGCTATCCCCTCCCCGGATGCACCTGCTGAACAGGAAGCCGCAGGCTCCTGGTGAAGACCAGGCCAGGCTTGAGCGCAACAAGGCCGTGATCCGGCGCTTCCACAGCGCGATGAACAACAAAGACATGAACAGCCTGCGCGAGATCGTTGACCTGGACTTCATCAATCACCAGGGCGCGATGGGCGACCAGATCGGGCCAGGGCCGCTGATCAACGGCCTCCAGATGTTCTACGAGGCCATGCCGGATCTCCACGTGACAGAAGACTACGTGCTGGCCCAGGGCAACCGCGTGGCAACGCGCATCCGTACCACCGGCACACATCAGGGCACCTATATGGGCGTGCCACCCACTGGAAACCAGATTTCCTTTACCGGTATCGTCATCTACAGCCTGAACGACGACGGCAAAGTGATCGAACGCTGGCAGGATTTTGACAGTGTCAGCATGATGCAGCAGCTTGGCGTGATCCCTTCTATGTCCTGAGGTTCTCAAGCACATCTACTCACGTTGATTAAGGATTTGTTGATGGCAACTGAGCAAGAGCGCAATGTAGAAATCATCCTGGAGATGTTCGAAAAGATATGGAATGAAGGCAAATTCGAATATGTCGATGAAATCATCGCCGAAGATTTCATCGATTATCCGCCGAAACGCTTCTTCACCACCCCGCTCCAGGGGCGTCAATCGCTTTATGATGCGGTGAAGGGGTTCCGGGATGGGTTCTCCGACTTTCATTTCGAGGTAATGAAGATCGTGGCCGAAGGCAGTCACGTCGTCTACCTGGGCCGGGCAACCGGCACGCACGATGGTCCCTTCTTCGGTGTAGAACCGACCGGCAAGAAGGTGTCCGTCATCGGCATCAATGAGTTTCATCTGGAAAACGGCAAGATCGTGGAGCGCTGGGGGGTGTTCGACGTTCTGGGGATGATGCAGCAGCTAGGCATGATTCCCGCTGGTCCGGCTGGACACTAAGGAAGGATAGGTGAAAATGACCAAATCAGCGAGCAAACAAGTCTATCGTCGCTTTGTTGAAGAAGTGATTAACAAGGGCAATATCGACATTATCCCCGAACTCTACCATCCCGATTACGTCGATCATACCGCCCCACCCGGCGCACCAGAGGGCCTGAGCGTCTTCGAACAGGTCTCGGCCATTCCGAAGATGTTTCGCGGCGCATTCCCTGACGTGCATTTCACCATCGACAGTATGGTGCAAGATGGCGACTGGATCGCCACCCGCGTAACCGGCGAGGCACAGCACCTGGGCCGTCCGTTTATGGGCGTTCCGCCCAGCGGTTGGCATGTGATCTGGTCCTCCTTCGGCTTCTTCCGTGTACAGGACAACAAGATCATCGAGCACTATGGGCAGCCAGACCTGATGGGCCTGCAAGAACAACTGCGGGCCACGCCGGAGCCGGGGTCGCTGGACGAGAACCGCGCCATCGTCACCCGCTATGTCTACGAAGTGAACATGCAAAACTACGATGCCTTTGACGAATTCGTCGTCGAAGACTATCTCGACCACGACCCGATCCCCGGTCAGCAGCCTGGGCGCGAAGCCCTCAAGGCCGCCTACAGAGTCTTCTCCGATGCCTTCCCGGATGTCTGGTTCACCTTCGAAGACCTTATCGCCGAGGGTGATATGGTCGTGGGACGCGGCGTCATTGAGGGTACGCATTCGGGCGACTTCATGGGCATCCCCGCGACCAATAAGAAGGTCAAATGGACGGGCACCCGGATGTTCCGCGTCCGCGATGGCAAAGTGGCCGAAGGCTGGATCAACCTTGATCTGTTAGGCCTCATGCAGCAGCTAGGCGTGGGGCCTGGCGGCTAAGTCAGATCGGGCCGTTTTCGATCTTGCACGATCAGCGTTCGGAAAACTGTGTTCGTTTGCGTTCGGCCAGTGGCTTAAGAGGGAACCATGATTCTTATAGTTGGGGCAACGGGTTCTTTGGGCAGTGAAATCTGCCGCTGTTTGACGGCTAAGGGCAAACCGGTCCGGGCGCTGGTGCGCGCGACCTCCGATATCGGAAAGGTACGCAATCTGCAAAACCTCGGCATCACGACAGTTCAGGGCGACCTGACCGACCGGGCCTCGCTTGACCAGGCCTGCGCGGGGGTCACGACCGTGATTTCGACGGTCAGCACCTCCTACTCGCAAACGCCGGATATTGCCGGGGTCGATCACGCCGGGCAGCTTCGCCTGATCGACGCAGCAAAAGCCGCCGGGGTCTCGCACTTCATCTATATCTCCTTCTCCGGTCACTTCACGACTGACGTGCCGCTCATCAACGCCAAGCGTGCGGTCGAACAGCATCTGAAGCAGAGCGGCATGACCTACACGATCCTCCGCTCCAGCTTCTTTATGGAAGCCATGTTCAGCCCTGTCGCCGGCTTTGACTACGTCAACGGCAAAGTCATGCTGTATGGCTCCGGCATGAACAAGGTCAGTTGGATCGCTATCCCCGACGTGGCCCAGTTCGCCGCCGAATCGGTGGATAACCCCGCTGCCCGTAACGCCACGCTCGAAATCGGCGGCCCGGAGGCGCTGAGTCCGATGGAAGTCGTCAACGTCTTTGAAAGCATCGTGGATAAACCCTTCGAGGTGCAGTATCTGCCGGAAGAAGTCATCCAGATGCAGAAAGAGCAGGCGACTGACCCCTTGCAGCAGAGCTTCATGGGCATGATGCTCGAATACGCAAAGGGCGACATCATCGACATGCAGTCCACGCTGCGTGCTTTTCCACTTAAATTGATGACCGTAAAGGCCTTTGCTGAAAACGCATTAGGGGCCAGCACCCAAGGATCCGACAATATGACCGTTGAAAAGAACAAGCAGATCATGCGCCGGATGATCGAAGAAGTCTGGAACAATGGCAACCTGATGGTGGCAGATGAACTCTTCCACCCGGATCACTTCAGCCCCAGCGCGCCCGACCTGCCTAAAGGCCCGGAGAGCGTCAAGATGCTGGTCGGTATGTTCCGGGGCGCGATGCCCGATTATCACATGACCATCGACCTCATGATGGCCGACGAGCGCAAGGTTGTGGCCCGCTTCACCCAGAGCGGGACGCACATCGGTGCGCCGCTGATGGGCATGGAACCCAGCGGACGCCATGCCGAATGGACCGAGATCGGCGTGCTGGAGATCGAGAACGGCCAGATCATCCGCAGTTGGTATGAAGTCGATATGCTGTCGATGATCCAGCAGCTTCAACCCGCAGCCTGCGAGCGCGCCAGCCAACACCGCTGAAGAACGCAAAGCCTTGATCTACCGCATGTATGACGAGACCAACAAGGGCAACATTGATGTCCTGCGTGAGCTGCTGTCCGACGATTTTGTGAGCTACGGCGGCGCGGGTTTCCAGGATTTACGCGGGCCGGAAGCCTTTATCGGTCTGTATCGCACCTTCGTCTCTGCCTTCCCCGACCTGCATTTTGACGTGCAGCAGGTCGTCATCGGCGACAATATGGCCGCCGTGCGCGGTATCCAGACCGGGACGCACAAAGGTAATTTCCTGGGCATGGTCCCTGCCACCGGCAAGCAAGTAGAATGGACCGGGACGGCGATCTTCCGCTTCGACGAAGACGGCAAGATCTGCGAGCGCTGGCAGGACCTGGACAACCTCAGTTTGTTTCAACAGCTTGGCGTGATTCCCGCCTTTGGTTCGGCGGGCGGCTGAGTATAGACAACAGGGTATGGGCAGCCGGATGTGCCGGTCGCCCAATCACCTTCATCCACAGATTTTTGCAGAGAGGACACGTTTCAATGAGTATTGAACAAAACAAAGCAATCATGCGCCGGATGATCGAAGAAGTCTGGAACAAAGGCAACCTGATGGTGGCAGATGAACTCTTCCACCCGGATCACTTCAGCCCCAGCGCGCCCGACCTGCCTAAAGGCCCGGAGAGCGTCAAGATGCTGGTCGGCATGTTCCGAGGCGCGATGCCCGATTATCACATGACCATCGACCTCATGATGGCCGATGAGCGCAAGGTTGTGGCCCGCTTCACCCAGAGTGGGACGCACATCGGTGCGCCGCTGATGGGCATGGAACCCAGCGGACGCCGTGCCGAATGGACCGAGATCGGCGTGCTGGAGATCGAAAACGGCCAGATCATCCGCAGTTGGTATGAAGTCGATATGCTGTCGATGATTCAGCAGTTGAACCCGCAGAATTAGGCCGCGGCCCTTTCTGCGCGCAGCTGACAAAATTTATAGGCGTAGTATCTCAAATACGGGGAGATTCCGTTATGACCGATTATGATTTCATTGTCGTGGGAGCGGGTGCGGGTGGTGCCGTCGTCGCCAACCGCTTGAGCGAGATCGCCGACGCTCAGGTTCTGCTTCTGGAGGCCGGCGGAAACGAGATTCCTGACAACGTGCGCGCGCCGCAGTTGTGGTTCACTCTGCTCGGCTCAGACGTCGATTGGAGCTATAACAGCACGCCGCAGCCTGCACTCCACGACCGTCAGACCTTCGAGCCGCGCGGCAAGATTCCCGGCGGATCCAGCAATCTGTACCTCATGATGCACATTCGCGGCCATCGTTCGGACTGGGACAACTATGCCTATGCTGGCGCTCCTGGTTGGGCCTATGACGATGTGCTGAAATACTTCCAGAAGTCGGAATTGCAGGAAGACGACACCAACCCGACCGGCGGCAAGCACGGCATGATGAGCGTCATCAATGCCAAAGATCACAACCCGAACCCCACATCTAAAGCCTTCATTGATGCCTGTTTGGAACTGGGCTTTCCGCCCACCGATGACTTCAACGGCCCTCAGATGGAAGGCGCGGGCTGGCATCACATCAACATCAAAGATGGCAAGCGGCATGGGGCCAATGAAGCCTACATCGAGCCGATTGCGGACCGCAAGAACTTCACCATGAGCACCAACTCTTATGCCTCGCGCCTGCTGTTTGAGGGCAATCGCTGCGTGGGTGTGGAGTATATTCAGGATGGTGAGACCAAGACCGCGCGTGCGACGAAAGAGGTCATCGTCTGCGGCGGCGCGCTTGAATCGCCCAAACTGCTGATGCTCTCCGGTATCGGCCCTGCCGATCATCTGGCCGAGCACGACATCGACGTGCTGGTGGATCTGCCGGGTGTGGGCCAGAACTTCCACAATCACGTGCTGACCGGCGTGATCCGCGAGTGCAAACAGCCGGTGCCGCAGGGCAACCTGAACCTGTCCGAAGCGGCCCTGTTCACCAAGTCCGATCCCGGTTGGGTCGGTCCGGATCTGCAGATCGCCTTTGTGCATGTCCCCTTCGACATTATCGTCGGCCAGGGACATCCCAATTCGATCAGCATTTTGCCGGGCGTGGTGCGGCCTATGTCGCGCGGTTGGATCAAGCTGGCAAGCGCCGACCCGATGGATAAGCCGCTGGTCAACCCGAATTACCTGGGCGCGGAATCCGATCTGGAGCGCCTGGTGCAGGCGGTCAAGCTCTCGCGCGATATTTTCGCCACTAAAGCCTTCTCCGAATGGGTCGGTGACGAGATGCTGCCGGGGCCGGACGTAAAGACCGACGACGACCTGCGCGAATTCGTCCGCAACCGGGCGGATTCCTATCATCATCAGGCCGGGTCCTGCAAGATGGGCCTGGACGAGATGGCCGTTGTGGATCCAGAGCTAAAGGTCTACGGTGTCGAGGGCTTGCGCGTGGCCGATGCCAGCGTCTACCCTGTCGTCCCCTCTGGCAACTGCCATGCCGAAATCCTGGTCATCGCCGAAAAGTGTGCCGATATGATTAAAGAGGCGCACGGCTTAAGCTGACCTCACATCTTCGTTAACCTACAAGGACGATCCATCAGGGTCGTCCTTTTTGGCCCCCGTATGGTACCATCCTACTTGGACCCGCTCGCAGGAACTCGGTACACTGGAGTTCCACCCTCGTAAGATTAGATCCGGGAAACGTTTATGATTAAACTCAACGTGGAGACATTCAGACAGCGCTTTCCACACATCGGTGCGGCGCTCGAAGATGACGAGATCGCGGCGCTGCTCCCCCTGCTGAAAATCCAGATGGTCGAAGCCTCCGAAGCGTTGATCTGCGAAGGCACCGAAACCGATGCCCTCTACTTTGTCTGGGAAGGCCAGCTTGACGTGGTGATGCACGCCGCGCAGGGCGAATACAAGGTCGCCAGTGTGGAACAGGGCGCGCTGCTGGGCGAGATTTCCCTGCTCAGCCCCGGCAAAACCACCGCCACCGTGCGCAGTGAATTGGGCTGCATCGCCCTGCACCTGGACCGGCCCAGCCTGGAAATCTTCTGGGAGAGTCACCCGCACGCGGCCAGTGTGTTTCTCAAAGAGATTAGCCGCTTTGTGGCTCAGCGCATTCGCAGCGCCGACGAAATTCTCAAATCACTGAAGCAAACGCAGTCCCACGATTCTGACAAACTTAAGGCTGCGCAGCAGGAACTATTGAAAGGCTGACGCATGAACTTATTCGACATTTTGCACCAAAACCCCCACTTTCAGAATCTGCCGAACGAAGAACTCAACGTCCTGAGCGCCGAACTCAAGCTGTCCCGCCACAACGACGGCCACGTCTTCATCCAGGAAGGCGAAGCGGGCGACACGGTCTTTCTGGTGATCGAAGGCAGCGTCCTGGTGACGCAGACCATCGACGGCGAAGAACAGGTCGTGGAAACGCTGTCCAGCGGCAGCTTTTTTGGCCTGCTGGCCCTGATCGACAATGAGCCGCGCACCGCGACCTGCCGCGCGCAAGGTGAGGTAGTGGTCGCTTCGCTGGATGCGGCCAGCTATCACGACCTGACCGAAGGCTATGCGCGGATTGCCCTCGCCTTTCAACGCGCGCTAGGGCGCGCAGATCGCATCCGACTTTCGCAGCGTCAACGAAAATATCCGGGAGATGCTCCAGCACGAAAACCCGGTCATGGCCGACGACCTGGACGTCGATGTAGCCGTAATCGGCGGCGGTCCACTCGGTCTGTTCTACGCCATGTGGGTCAAGCGCTTCCGGCCCGAAACGCGGATCGTCGTCCTGGAACGGCGCGACCGGCCCGTGCATAAAGTCGGCGAGAGCACGCTCTCCACCACCGTGCGCGCCTTCGTAGCAATGGGCCTGACTCTACCCGTCATGCGCCGCCTCTTTGGCAACAAAGCCGGGCTGCGCTGGTTCTATACGGAAAAGGATCACGACCGGCTGGACCTCCCCTTCGACATTGTCGATATTGAAGAGACTTACCAGGTCGAGCGCCGCGTCCTGGAGACTGCGCTCCAGTACCTGATGCGCACGCGCGAAGGACTCGACATCCGAACCGGAGTCCAGGTCGTCATCCGCGAGAGTCAGCTAGAAGGTGAAGTCAAATGCCTGGCCTGCCAGGACGAAGACGGTAACAGCTTTTCAGTGCGGGCGAAAATGATCTGCGATGCCTCAGGCCCTGCCAGCCTGCTGCCGCGTCATTTCGATCTGTACCGCAAAGCGCCGGAGATGCACGACAGCTTCAGCTACAATTCCTACTTCGCCTACTTCCGCCCGGTCAAGCCGCTGCCGGTCGAGTTCTGGGATTACCCGGCCACACGGCACATCTGCTTCCGTGAGGGCTGGTTGTGGTTCATCAGCCTGATCTCCTGGGAGGCCAATTCGCAGGAGCAGATTGAGGCGATGATTAAGCACCTGATTGACCATCCCGACCCCACGGACGAGGGTCTGCCGCCGCGCGAAGACCTCGCCGAACAATTCGGCATGACCTACGAGCCGATCTTCAGCATTGGCTTCACCATACGCACCGACCGCGATGTCGAGGGCATGAGCATCCGCGAGCGCTTCGAACACTGGGTGAATCAATACCCGGCCATCCGCTGGGTGCTGGATCATTTCGAACTCATCGAGGCCCCGTATGAGGGCAAGCAGCGCTCCCACTTCGCCTTCATGAACATGCTGCACGATACGACGCAGGTAGCAGGCGATGGCTGGTGCGCAATCGGTGATTCGGCGATGTTCATCAACCCCTTCCTGTCGCTGGGATTGAATTATGGCACCGGCACGGCTTATATGGCGGCGAAGGATACGGTGGCCGGGCTGGATGCCGGAGACCTGTCGCAGGCGGCCTTTAAGAATTATCAAGATTACGTCACGGCCATATTCGAGCAGAAGGTCCGCGAGACGGATGTCGTCTACCGGTCCTTTAACGATCCTACGTCCTATGAACGCAACCTCGCGGTGATTATCGCCAACGGCATTCTGGACGTGCTGCCACGCGATGGCTACAGCGACAGCGACCCCTACGTCTTTAATCCCCTTGAGCCGAAGTGGGTCGAGCTGACCAAACAACTGGCGCAGGTGCAGCGGGAGGGTGAGATGACCGGGCGTGACCCCGCTGAGGTGGCCCTGGATGTCAAGCAGATAATCGACGACTACATCGCTATGCTGCGCGCAACGACCATGCTCAACGAGGTTCCACTGAGCCACTACACGCGCTACTACGATGATCTGGGCAACCGCCTGGACGAAGCAAATCAGATGAAAGGGCGCGGCGATTACGAGGCCGTCTTATGCAGCTACTGCAACCTCTACTTCGATGACACCTTGGTCTGCTGCCCCTACTGCGGCACGCCAAACCATCAGCACAGCCACGCCATGATGAACGAATAGACTGTTGCCATAAGTGTTGCTGCCAGGATACGACTGCTAAGTCGCCCTGGCGGCATCCGGCTCATGTATGTAATGGTCAAACGGGGATGAGGAAGATCAATACGCCGAAAATCCCCGGAAGACGCCATCGTGATCGACGACCTCAGCGAATTCGGCAAAATCCATGTTGGCAATCGACAGATTATTCTCAACGCTCCAGGCTTCGGAGGGGATCACGCGAAAGCTGCGACCAGGTGCATCGTACAGATCCACGACCAGGATGCGCTGCTCAGACGACGACAGCGTAAGGGTATCCACGATGAACAGAAAGCTGCGTGGATAGTCTTGCGGGATCAGCGAGAGCACCTGCTCGACACTGATCCCAGCATAGGATGGCTCACTGAGGAACGACACGTAGGCCTTGAAGTCGCCCACTGGTTGCTCAATGGCAGCGCAGATCGACTGCCACGCCGGCTCATCTGAAAAGTCCGTGCGCAAAACCAGGCTATCCAGCGTGTCTGGAATCGCGTTCATCATCCGCCCGCCAGCGCGCCGATGATGCGGAAGGGCTGCTTTCCCGTCACAACCTCGACCGGCAGAACCGCGTCCGCTGGCTGGTGAGAAAGGTCCTCACCGCAGGCAAAAAAGCGGATGAAGGGGCGGCGCTCCTGGGTCGCCATGTCGCGGATCGTCCCACGCAGCATCGGGTAAGCCGCCTCCAGTGCGTCCAGGATCGCTCCTTGAGTCACCGGTCCCTCGATTTGGAGCGCAACGGGACCGCTTACGTGCGCCAGATCGCGCAGGTGTGTAGGCAGCGTTACCGTAATCATGGCAGAATTTGCACCTCAACAGATAGTACTGCCGGCAAATCGTGGACAATCGGCATCCAATGATCGCCCAAATCGGCAGACACGTAAACCTGTCCGCCGGTAGTGCCCAGATAGAGACCGCAGGAATCCAGCGAGTCTACCGCCAGGGCGTTACGCAGGATATTGACGTAGCAGTTGCTTTGCGGCAGCCCATTGGTCAGCGCTTCCCAGTCATTGCCACCGGAGCGGCTGCGATAGAACTCTCAGCTTACCCTCAGGCGGGAAATGATGCGAGTCGCTGGTGATTGGCACCACGTAAATAGTATCCGGTTCGTGGGCATGGACGGCGATGGGAAAGCCGAAATCGCTGGGCAGGTTGCCGCTGACTTCGTGCCATGAGTCGCCTGAATTGTCCGAGCGCATCACGTCCCAGTGCTTCTGCATAAACAGGATATTCGGACGCGAAGGGTGCATGGCGATACTGTGGACACAGTGCCCGACCTCGGCTTCGGCATCCGGCAGTTCAAAGTTCGATTTCAAGCCGTCGTTGACCGGACGCCAGGTGGCACCGCCATCGTCCGTGCGGAAAGCGCCTGCGGCGGAGATCGCCACGAACATGCGCTGGGGATCATTGGAATCAAGGAGAATGGTATGCAGGCACATGCCGCCCGCGCCGGGCTGCCACAGGTTGCCTTTGACGTCGCGCAGACCGGGCAGTTCCTGCCAGCTTTTGCCGCCATCGCTCGTGTGAAACAGGGCCGCGTCCTCAACACCCGCATACACGGAGTCCGGGTCGGTCGGTGAGGGTTCGAGATGCCAGACGCGCTTGAATTCCCAGGGGTGCTGCGAGCCATCGTACCATTGATGCGTGCCGGGCGTGCCGTCGTAGGCAAATTCATTGCCGACGGTTTCCCATGTCTTGCCCGCATCGTCGGAACGCTGCATCACCTGACCAAACCAGCCGCTGGACTGTGACGCATACAGACGGTCCGGGTCAGCAGGCGTCCCGGTAATGTGATAGATTTCCCAGCCGGGGAAGTGCGGCCCCTCGACCGTCCAGTCTTTGCGCTGCTCATCCGAACGCAGAACGAACGCGCCTTTACGTGTGCCAACAAGAACACGAACTTCACTCATGGTCATATCCTTTAAGACATATACTGGATTGCCTCAAGAATAGAACTTTTGTTCTCTGTTGTCAAGTGGGATTATGAACTCGCCTGGAAGATAATACGAAGTACTCCCACCTGTTGCTAGCCACTGGCGTAAATCTGTTCCAGAATCGTCGGGTCCTTGATCTGTTCATCGCGGGCCAGCAGCAGCACTTTCGAGATGACCTCGGCGGTCTTAGGGTCATCATCCGCGAACGGCAAAAAGATGCGTCCGCGATGCTGCGCATGAACCGGCACGATACACAATGCCCCGCCGGGCTGGCGATGGACGACCGCGCTGCCGAGATGCACTGAATAGCTGCCCAGTCTACCTTCAATCAGGGCGTGATTGCCCTTCAGGTCGATGGTCTCGATCTTCAGCAGCGCAGCAGTCTCGCGGATGAGTGCCGTGCGCATCTCGACGGTAGAGGCGGTGGATTCAGGGTCCACGCCCCCACGATGCGCCACACTGACTACCAGATCCAGGTCGCGCATCACCTCAGAAAACAGCACCGGCGGAATATCGACCAGCGGCAGCGGCTGCCATCTTTGATGCGGGTCTACAAAGACTACGCCTTCAAGGGTCAGCCCTTCGACCTCTGCCGGGGTATAGAAGCCCTGTAAGAAGGTGATGAAGGCCGCCAGCTTATGCTTGTGGAAGGTGCGCTGCACGCCTTCTTCCGGGCGAGCCACCCAACCGCGCGATCCCAGCAGGGCCAGCGCCTGACGCGGCTGCACCTGATGCCCGGCATAACGGCGCGATAGTGCCCCATCGAGCTTTTCAGCCTCCGTCAGCAGGTACAACTCACGAAAGACCTGCTTGAAAGGCTGGATCCGCTCGGCCAGGAAACATTCACGCTGCCACTGCAACCAGTCACCCGATTGATAGAGATCGTAAGGGTGCGCGATGCGCAGCGCCGCATCCTCGCCGATAGGCTGTGTAGTGCCATCGTGCTTCATCAACGCTCTGCCCCCGTCAAAGGGATAACCCATCGCAGCATCGCTTACGAACACAAGCTGTTCCAGCATGGGGGCAAGCACCGGATGCAGCAGCAGGTCCTGCAATTCGGCAGCGCTAAAGCGGTCTTCACGGCACATGGCCAATTCGAGCGCGCCACGCATCCGCGAATGCTGTTTCTCGATGTCTTTCTTGCGTTCGCGCAGCTCAACGAAAGCCTCGGCCTTACGCATTTTTGCTGGAATGGTCTTGAGTTTCTTGTCGCCTCTACAAATATCGAGATGGGGCTTGCCAGACACGTCGATGTGCAGCGTTACGGTCACGTTCTCAACGGTCACACTGACCGGCCCTTCGCGGAGATCAGCGGTTTGTTCAGCCTCCATCGCCCATTGCAGACGCAGCGGATCCGCATAACCCGCAGTACGCGCCAGATTTTCCAGGCTGATGCGGGCGGCGAGTTTCTCACTGGCCTGCCGCTGCGAGCCGAACTTGCGCGAAGTGCGTATAAACTCCTGAATGATCTGGTAGCGCGCCAGAATCTCGGCATCACGATCTGTCTCAGGCAGGGGCAGCAGGCCTAAGGCCCGGACCAAATCCTGATGACGCTTTTGCGTGATCCGCTTGACCACTGCCTCCCGCTCAACCTGACCGAGCATCGCATCGGCGAAGAGTTTAGCACGCGCATGGCCGTTGCCACCGGATGAGAACTTGGCCGCTTTGTAAACGCTCATCCAGCGTTTGTCGCCCAGCGCCTCGTAAATATCCCAGAACCATTGGACATCGACGGCTCCGGCGATCAGATCCTCAGCGCTCAAGGGCGTCCCTTCGCTGACCTGCGCCTGCCAGGTCTCGCGGATTTCGGCATCCACGTACCAGTTCATGCCTTTGGTATGCGCATGAATCCACCACACGGCACCGGTAAAGCCAGCCCAGCCCAGCGCCGTCTCGACATAACTGGCCCACTGCGGCGCATAGACAGCCGATTCCACCAACTGCTTCTGCGTTAGCCGGGCCTTTTTGACGGCCTCGGCAAACTGCTGGCGGGTTTCACTCTCCGCAGGCAGCGAGACGCGCAGCAAATGGCTCAACACTGTGGCGCGGCTCTGGCTGTTGTAGGCATAACCGCGTGTCAAAATGTCCTTCCCAAAAGCCTGCACAATGCGTATGAAGTAATCAATGCCATACACCGAGCGCAGCGCCATTGCTGGCACCGAGGCCGCCGTCGGCATTTCCCCGCGCATGAGTTCGATTTCCAGGATGCGCTGGCGACAGGTCTCAAAGATTTCCTGCAATACCGGATATTTGACCAGCAGTGCGTGCGGTTTCTTGGACGAAAGCCAGTGCAGTGAATCGAACTGGCCGCTGTGATTGGCAGGCCGCGCGCCCAGCAGATGATCGTAAATATCGGCCTGAGTCGCTTCACCGGCTTCGTAAGCCCACATGACCTCGTCGAGCAGGGGCCGGAAACGCGGCACGTCCTGGGCAGGTTCATCTAACCAGCGCAGCAGCTTAAACAAACGCGCGTGATGCGCATCGCTCCAGTCGCCGCAAAACGTGCGGTACTGCCGGATAAGCTGGAGCCGGTATACAACGGTGGAGTTCCAACCGTGACGCCATATATCAGAATTCCCCTGAACGGCGGTCAGTTTCACAAGCTTTTGCGGCAGCGATGCCAGCAGCAATACGTTCGCTGGCCTGACTACGTTGGTCTTGCTGACGATGGTGCATGCCTGCGTAGAGGAATCGACACCGGCGACGAGCGGCACCTAGCTGTCCCCCTGGCGGCTGGAGTTCGAGTCGCCACTCACGCCTTTGACGTCTTCGACCCGAAGCTGACCGACGGCGCCGCCTGGGTGTGTGAAGAGGACTTCCTCCCAGTCGTACCGACGGAGCTTCATCGTGACAAGCGCCAAAGCGTCACCCCAAGCGGCAACGGCCAGTGTGGAGCCCATGGCGATCACGCCACCTGGCTCCGCCTCGTCATTCGTGCTCAGATGGACGGTCGTGCTCGCTTCTCGGCTGAAGCTGGATGAAGCGTCACCTGTCACGGCGACCACGTTGGCGCCGCGCTCACGAGCTCGGCTCACGAACTCGTTCAGCTCGCTGGTCTCACCGCCCTTGGACAGGGCGATCACGAGGTCATGCTTGGTCACCACACCGAGACGGCCGTGCAGACCGTCGGCCGGATGGAGGAAGAACGACGGCGTTCCGGTCACGGTCAGGAGATGCGCCATCCGCCTGGCGATCTCGCCGGAAGTCCCGAGTCCTGCGGTGATGACCTTTCCGCGAGTCGCCACCAATTGGCGCGCGAGGTCGACCAGCCCAACATCGATCTGGCCCGCGAGCCGGCGAAGACCGACCATCTCGGCGTGGACCAGCTCTCGAGCCGCGTCAACAAGCTCCGTGTCACTCGGTATCGGACGAGTGCTCATTTGAGCGCTCCTACTTGCAATCTGACAATACGATTGTGAACATACAAAACCAAACTCGTCAAGCCATATTTGATGTTCGAGCGCGCTAGCGCTCAATCGAGCGCCGCAGTAGAATGGCAGCCATATGGACGGTCAACTGAAGCCGGCTGAACTGGTGCGCGCCGCCGCGATCGCGCGCCGCTACTACATCGAAGGCTTGTCCAAATCTCAGATCGCGACCGAGTTCGGGATCTCGCGGTTCAAGGTTGCCCGCACGCTGGAGATCGCCAAGGCGCAAGGGCTAGTTCGGATCGAGATCGAACTCCCCGCGCAGCTTGACGCTGACCTGTCGGACCGCCTGCGGGTTCAGTTCGGGCTCCGTCACGCGCTAGTGGTGACGACTCGCGACGAGCCGGAGCCGGAACTGCGTGCACATCTTGGTGAGGTAGCCGCCGGGTTGCTCACAGAGGTCGTGGTCGAGGGGGATGTGCTCGGATTGGCATGGGGTCGATCGGTTGCCGCCACGATCGCGGCTCTGTCATCGCTGGCGCGCTGCACGGTGGTGCAGATGACGGGGGCAGCCGGGAATGTCGGCGTCACCGAGGACACGCTCGAGAACGTGAGGGCGGTGGCCAACGTGAGCGGGGGTCCGGCCTTTCCTATCTACGCGCCGATCATCCTCGACGACGCTGAGACTGCTGCGCGGATCCGCCGGCAGCCACACGTGGCTGAGGCGCTCCGTCGGTTCGATCTGCTCACTGTGGCGTTGGTCGCTGTCGGGTCGTGGGATCCTCCAAACTCTCAGCTTCGCGACTCGATGTCAGCCACGGACCGTGCTTCCCTAGAGCTGTTCCACGTTCGGGCTGAGGTGTGCGCAACACTGTTAGACGATGACGGAAACCCGGTTGCCCCTGCCATGGCCGAGCGGTCGATCGCGGTCAGCACCGAGCAGCTCAGCCGCGTTCCTGAGGTCATCGCGGTCGCTGGGGGCCGGACGAAGGTGGCAGCCGTACGGGCGGTCTTGCGCGCCGGGTTCGTGACGTCACTGGTGACCGATGCGACTGTCGCCAGCGCGCTCGTCCAGGCCGAGCAGGCCTAGTCCATCAAGGGTCTGGCGAGCGGAGCGAGTCCCAATCCGTTGACACTCGACCGCGCGTGGTCCAGGGCTCTGGCCTAGGGAGTAGCGCTCGTCAGCTGGCAGCGGCCCGGGCGGCCACCCGTCTCTCCGCTGGGGTACCCGCCTGGGCCGACCACGGGACCACCTCGCGTCCAGTCGTCGTGCCTGCATGCGTCAGCGGGCTACGCTAGCGGGTAGATGCCGCAAGACAAGTCCGATCACGCCGACCAGGTCGTTTCCAAGCCCGCCGAGGTTGACGTAGATCCGCCGTTGGACGTGGCCGAGCCGGCCTACCGCCGATGGGCACTCGTCTTCGCGCTCATCGCCGGCTTCCTGCTCGTGGTCATGGCGGTGCCCACGCTCGCCGATGCGATCCAGCCCATCGACGATTGGTTCTGGGAGCTGGCCGTCGCCAACGAGTATCCGCTGCTGGTCAGCGTGGCCGAGGCGCTAGCCTTCGTCGGCGGCACCTGGCCATGACCGTCCTCGCGGTGATCGTGGCCATCGTCCTCGCCTGGCTGCGGCGGTGGCCAGCGCTCGCGTCATGGCTGGTCGTGGTTACGCTGGCCACGGGCGTGAACGCGTTGGTCAAGGCCATCTATCAACGGCCCCGTCCGCCCCTGGGGTTGACTGTCGAGGACTCCTGGTCGTTTGCCTCAGGGCACTCGCTGACGGCGGCGGCGGTGGCGCTGATGCTGGTGCTGGTGTGGGTGCCCGCCGGTCCCCGGCGCCGGGGCCTGCTCCTGGTCGGCGGGATCTACGCACTGGTCATGGCTGCCAGCCGCGTCTATCTTCGCGCCCACTGGTTCACCGATGTCGTGGCCGGCCTGGCCATCGGTGCCACCGTCGCCCTTGCCCTGCTACTCCTGGCCCGATGGTGGACCCTGAGGTCTGACGGCTGACGCGGGCACACGCCTCCGTTCGTCGAGGAGGTCAGCCTACTGGGTGGCCTCGTGCTGCCAGGTGCTGAGGCCGCCGTTGGCGCCGGCAGTTCGGATGCCGGTGGCGAAGTAGCCATCGCCGAAGGGGACCACCCAGGTGAGGTGCCGTGTCGCCTGGCGATCGAGCATCTCGAACGGGGCCGGCTCGGCTGAGTTCAGGTCGATGGTCCAGATGCCACTCGGGCTGCCGTTCTTCCGGTACTGGATGCCGTAGGCCTGCAAATGGTCGCCGACCATCTCCATCCAGAAGACGAAGCCGCCGAGCATGCGATCCGGCCGTGGAACTGGCTGCCAGTCGAAGCCGTCGCTGCTGACGTAGATGGGCGTGTCGACCCCGTCGGGCACCATCACCCACTGGTCGCCCACGACGAAGAGCTGCACGCCGATCTGGGCCAGGTCGCCTCGCCCCAGCTTGCCCGGCAGCCCGATCTCGCGGATCTCGCCGCCGAGCTCTTCCTGCTGGAACATCGTCAGCTGGAAGCGCCGGTCCTGGCCGCCGCCCTGCCACGTGATGTAGCCGCTCGGGCCGCGCAGGATCTGGGAGTTGGGGATGCGGTCGAGGTCGGTCCAGGTGCCATCCTCTTCCTGTCGGTAGATGCGCTCATTCGCGCGCACCGCCAGCGGGTCCTGCGCTGACACGATCTGGCTGATGACGGCCGCACCATCGGGCGCGGGGATCTCGCTCCACTCGAGACCATCGGTCGACGTCCACAGCTTGGCCTGGCGTGCTCCGTCCACGCGGTCGAGTCCGCCCAGGATGAGGCCCTCGTCGGTTGCAGCCAGATCGTTCAACACCGGCTTCGTCCCGGGGATGAACACCGGCTCCCAGGTCTGACCGTCCGCAGAGCGGAAGACCGCAGGGCTGCTGATCTCGGCGTCGACGTCGGGCGAGTACGCACCGAAGGCCACCAGGGTGTCGCCCACTGCGTGGAGCTTGCTTAGCTGTTCAAAGCCGCTGCCGTCGGGATTGGTGAAGGGGGCGGCGCCGACCTGGGTCCAGCCGGCCACCGAGAGTGGTGCCTGGGGCGCCTCCATCACGAGCGTGCCCTCGACCGTGTCTGCGGCCGTGTCGCTGGGCTCGGCCGTGGTTGCCGGCTCTTCCGTGACTGCCGGTTCGGCCGTGATCGCCGGCTCAGCCGAGGCTTCGACTGACGCTGCCGGCAGGGACTCGTTGGTCTGCGGCAGCAATCCACCGCTGTAGAGCAGGAATCCGCCGGCGGCGGCGAGGATGACGCCCGCGGTGACGAACTTGGTCGCCGTGTACATGTGAGTGGTCCTTTCGGTGAAGATCCGACGCAGCCAGCCACGCTGCTGCGGGGTTTGATGAACGAGCTGTGCGACACGACCCGTGTCGCCCTCGGGAAGTCCGATCGGCTCATCGAGCCAGGCCTTGACGATGGGTGCGTGATCGAAACGTTCGGACGTCATGCGACTCGCTCCTTCGCCGTCGTGGTTCGCGCATCGACGTCTGTCTGCAGCGCGATCCTGAGCTTGGCCATGGCTCGATTTCAGGCGCGACTTGGCAGTGCCCACGGAGATTCCCAGGGCCGCCGCGGTGTCCTCGATCGAGAGGTCGAGGTAGTAGTGGGTGACGATGACCGAGCGGTGGTCGAGCGACAGACGCCGGAACCCACGTTCCAGCTGGTCCCGATCGTTGACCGCCGCGGTGCCGTCAGGGTGGGCGACCGCGTGCTCGCCCGGCAGTTCGCGATATGCGTCGCGATAGCGCTTGGCTTCTCGATAGCAGGCGTGGACGAGGAAGCGGTAGCTCCAGCCGTCGAAGCGCTCCGGATCACGCAACGTCGGCAGCTTCCGCCAGATCTCCACGAGGGCCTGCTGCATGGCATCCTCGGCGAGGTGGCTATCACGCAGGATGCGATACGCGACCTGCTTGAAGCGTGCGTTCACGGCTCGTGTGATGAGCGCGAACGCGACCTCGTCCCCCTCTTGTGCCCGGATGACCAGCTGCCGGTCCATGGTTCCTCAGCCTATTGCGCCTCGCCCCCTTGGCGGCGCGTTCGACACGTTAGAGGGGTAAGAGCCGGTCTACTGTTCCATCGAAATCTAGAGTCTGGCCGATCTTCCGGTCCATCCGACCTCCTGAAGGGCCGCGAATGGTGGTGCGACGCTCCGGCCCCGCCCAGGGGGTTATGGAACAGGGCAAGTGCCCGGTGCCGCTCGGTTCGGCCGTGGACGGACCCATCGATGACCTTCGGAGGAGTGGCATCCATACGCAGGAATGGGCACGGCTATCGTGTCGCCACAGGCGAAAGCGGGGGAGTGGAGCGGGAGACGGGATTCGAACCCGTGACATCCAGCTTGTAAGGCCGATGTGCCTGAGCGCAGTGGCACCGTGCTCAGCGTATCGAGCGTTTCGTGTCCAGTTATGGTGTTTGGGCAGGTGCCTCCCGGCAGTGCATTGGATTTCGAGCGCGGCACCACTCCAGCGCCTTGGACGGGTTGCGCCCGGCTACGCTGTCGCCAGGTAGGAAATCCTCCGGAGTTGGTCGGATGTCGCTGCGTTTGCTCGGGGTGCCCTCGGCGGCTGGTGTCTCCGGGAATGGTGTAGCACTGGCATCGGCCGCATTGCGCGACGCTGGATTGTTGGAGGCGTCGCGCGAACGAGGTGTGTCCATGACCGATGCCGGCGATCTGCCGTTCGTTCCGTTTGCCCCGGACTCGACGAAACCTCGGAAGCAGAACCTCAGCACGGTCGTTGAAGTCGCCCGAGGAGTCGCCGCTCAGGTAGCTGCCATCGGCACCCGCTGGAGACATCCCATTCGTGCTTGGGGGCAACTGCCCTTTCGTCTTCCGTGCTCCGACGCAGGATCAGCCCATATCAGAGACAACGAGACCAAGCGGGGCTCAGGGGAGTGGACGCGAGGTTGACAGAAACGGACCGGCACGACCCGACGGGAGCTGGCAGCAACTCCCGTCAGTGGTCAAGCACAAACGTCGCACAGACGGCCGGAACTACTGGTTCGGAACGAGCACAGTGCCGGTGGTCCCGGCACCGTGCCTCACTTGGGATGGTCCGTCCTTCTCTTTCGTGGACGCCCGAGTTGCGTCTAG
>CAVYXZ010000015.1:0-162272 GCA_963772595.1 uncultured Chloroflexia bacterium
GATGGCGACGGCGTGCTCGACATTGCCCCCAACGCGATGGGCGGCGACGGCGTGCGCAACGATCAGATCAACGCGGGTGAAATCTTCGTCCTCAACGGCGCGGAATTCCTCTCTCCTGAGCATGTTTTTCAGCCGGACACTCAGGGCGCGGCACCTGAGATAACGGCCGTTCCCACCGAACGCGCCCCGGCAACTCCGCTGCCAGATGCGACCGTACGGCCTCGGCGGGGCCTGATCTGGAACGCGGCCAGCGCAATTATGAGGAAGCCTGCGCCGGGTGTCACGGCTTCCAGGGTGAGGGGGTGCCCGGCCTGGGCCTGCGGCTGGTTAATTCGCCGCTGGTGATGTACGCCTCGGACCTGGAACTGCTGATTTTCATACGAGTAGGGCGTCCGGCGGATCACCCGGATAACACGCTTGGGGTCTCGATGCCGCCCAGCGGTGGACGGCCCGACTGGAACAACGACGAAATGATGGCCGTCATCGCCTATCTGCGCCACCTGCGCGATACCTCCGGGACGAACTGAGCATGACCGCTGCTTGTCGCACCTCACCCCCCGGCTCCCCACAGGGTTTGAAGTCCCCGCTCCATTCGATGGCGAGAGGGTTTAGGGCATTAGAATGGCCCGGCGAACGGTCCTTTCTAACTATTCAGACCCCCTCCGGCGCTAAAGCGCCACCTACCCCGAATTCAGGGGAGGATATTGCCTGCGCTGCCCAACTCCCTCCTCGAATTCGGGGAGGGTTGGGGAGGGGTCACAAAAGAGCAATTCGGCCCGTCATCATATCCACAATACCGGATGACGCTATTTAGGGCTGAGTTAAACAGAAAAAAAACATCATACGTCCTGGCAACCGCTGGGTTACGAACAGGCGCTAAGGAGGCCCGCCCATGACCTCCACGCCGCGTGAAGAGCGGGCGCGTATGAAGCGGGGCCTGAATGACCTGGTCCTGCATCTGCATCCAGCGCGGGTGGACGCGCGGGCGCTGCGCTTTTCCTACACTTTCGGCCTGGGCGGGACGGCGCTGCTGCTGCTGGCCGTGCAGGTCGTCACGGGTGTGCTGCTGATGTTCGTTTACCGGCCCAATCCGGCGGAAGCCTACCTGAGCATCATTCATCTCCAGACCCAGGTGGCCTTCGGTCAGTTAATCCGCAACCTGCATCACTGGAGCGCTAATCTGCTGCTGATCGTGGCTGGGCTGCATCTGCTGCGTGTCTTCTACACGGCGGCTTTCCACGCGCCGCGCCGCTCAACTGGCTGCTGGGCCTGGGCCTGCTGGGGCTGAGCCTCTTCGCTAATTTCACCGGCTACCTGCTGCCCTGGGACCAGTTGTCCTACTGGGCGGTGACGGTGGGCGCCGGCCTGTTCAGCTACGTGCCGCTGATCGGCGAGGGTCTCCAGCATCTGCTGTTGGGCGGGCCGGAAGTGGGCGCCGCGACCCTGAGCCGTTTCTATACCCTGCACGTGATGCTGATCCCGCTGCTGATGCTGCTGGTCGGCCTGTATCACATCTGGCGGGTGCGCAAAGACGGCTTTTCCAGGCCGCGCCGCGTGGATGAGCAGGAGACTGTCCCCGTGCAGATGCGCACGACGCTGCCGCATCTGGTCAGCCGCGAAGGAGTCTATGCGCTGGTCGTGCTGGCGCTGCTGCTGGCCTGGGCGACGTATGCCGATGCACCACTGCTGCTGCAATCCGCCGATCCAGCGCAGCCGCCGGATCCGGCCAAAGCCGCCTGGTACTTCGCCGGGCTTCAGGAACTGCTGTTTCACTTTCATCCCAGTGTCGGGGCCTTCGTGATCCCGGCGCTGCTCGTCACGGCTCTGATTGCGCTGCCTTACCTGCGCGACGAAGAAGACCGCAGCGGCATCTGGTTTCGTTCCGTTCGAGGCCGCTCGGATCGTGCTGTTGAGCCTGCTGCTGGGCGCGGGCGCATCGTTCGGGCTGGCCCGCTTCAGTCAGGTCGCCAGTCTACCGGACTTACTGCCGTTTTTGCCGGAGTGGATCAGCAACGGCCTGCTGCCGCTGGGCCTGATTCTGCTGGCGTTGTGGATTTATAGCCGCATATTGAGACGCCTCGCTTTGCCGCCGGGCGAGCGGCGCATGGCGATCTTCACCCTGCTGCTGGCCGCTTTTGCCGTGCTGACCGTCGTCGGCGTGCTGCGCGGGCCGGGGATGACGCTGCCATGATGCTCCGGCGCGATTTCCTGAGCCGGGTCTGGGCCGGGTTGGGGCTGGCGGCAGCAGCGGGATCAGGCTACGTTGGCCTGCGCTTCCTGGCTTCGCAGACGACAGACGGCGACTTCGGCGGTGTGGTCACGGCGGGCATGGTCGAGGACTTCCCGCCCGGTACGGTGACGCCCTTCCCCAACGCGCGCTTCTACCTCGTGCGGCAGGGCGACGGTGGATTCCTGGCGCTTGTATCACAAATGCACCCACCTGGCCTGTGTGCTGCTGTGGCGGGAGGCGGACGGCGAGTTCTACTGCCCCTGTCACGGCTCGCGTTTCGAGGTCGATGGCCGCGTGCGCAACCGCCCGGCCTCACGCAGCCTGAGCCGCTTCCCGGTTAAGTTCGACGGCGATACCGTGCTGGTCGATACTGGCACGCTGATCGAGCGCGATCAGGTCGAGCCGGGCGACGTGGTCTATCCCGCCGAGGCCGCGTCGTGACCCGCCCCTTACAGTGGATTGGTTTGCTGGCTACTGCCGTGATCGTCGCGCTGTTAGCCGTCAATATTGGGCGTGAACCGGCCCGCCAGCAGCAGGCACTGGAAGATTATCAGGCGGCGACTTTCGCCAGCGGGACGGATCTCTACGCGATGCACTGCGCGCGCTGTCACGGAGCGGCGGGCGAAGGGTTGGGCGTCTACCGGGCGCTGAACCAGCCCTTCATCGCCAGCAAGGACCCGCATGAATTGCAGACCATCGTCCAGTATGGGCGCTATGCCACCAAGATGGCCGCTTTTGGCGTCGAGGAGGGCGGCCCGCTGACACCGGTGCAAATTCACGACCTGGCGGCGATGCTCCAGACCGGCGCGTGGGAGGTCGTGCAGGCGCGGGTCGAGGCGCTGGGCATGGCCCCGACCGAGGCTGATATTCTGGCGGCGGAAGCGGCGGCTCAGACGGTGAGTATCGTCCAACAAACGGTGGACCCAGCGGCGCTGGCGAGGACGCTGCCGGTTTTCGTCGAGCACTGTTCGGAATGTCACGGCGAGACAGGCCAGGGCACGGCGGACGCTCCGCAGTTGAACAACGCCTACGTGCGGGGCATGTCCAGCGCGCAGTTGGCCGAGATCGTCGGGCTGGGCGTGCGCAATACTAAGATGGAAGGCTTCAGCGGACGGTTGAGCGCGGCGACGATTGCCGATCTACTGGCGCTGCTTCAGCACTGGGATGAGGTGGACGGCACGGCGAGCGCCCCGCTGGCGACCGAGGCCGAGATTGCGGCGGTGGCGGAGACCGGCCAGCAGTTGTTCGAGACCTGGTGCGCGGTCTGTCATGGGACGCAGGGCGAAGGCGGCGCGATTGCCCCCTCGCTGAATGACATCCCGAAGCTTCCAGTCGATTTCCTGGTGAGCCGCATCCGCAACGGCCATAACGCTATGCCGCCTTTCGCCGAGACCAACCTCTCCAACGGCCAACTGGCAGTGGTCATCGACTACGCCCAGACCCACATTATCGGGGCGGCGCTGCCCGTGCTCTCAGAAGCGGAACTGACCCAGGGGCAGGCGCTGTATGAACAATATTGCGCGGAATGTCACGGCGCAATAGGCGAAGGCGTGCCCGATTTCGGCCCTCGGCTGGTGACGCTGCCGCCGATGCGCGCCGTCGAGATCATCAATTTCACACGGGTGGGGTCCGCGCAAACTCCGGCAATTCCCTCCAGTGAGGTATCGGACCCGGACCTGCGCCTGATCGTGGCCTATCTGCACAGCCTAAGCGGCTGAGGTCCTGGCATCACCATTCTGAAAGCCGCCAGATTTCGGGATTCTGCGGCTGGACTGTCGCGCCGATCTGCGCGAACAGCGCCACCGCTTGTTTGAGGTGCTGCATGGCGGCATCGGTCTGCCCGGTCCTGTGATACAGATCGGCGAGGTTATTGTGCAGCGCTGCCGCCCGGTGCCGGTCTCCCTGCTGCTCGCAGAGGGCCAGGGCACGCAGCAGCATGGCTTCTGCGCTGTCCGAGCGGTCTTCGGCGATGAAGGTCAGCGCCAGATTGTTGCGAATCGCCACCTCCATGCTCAGGATGCCCGACGCAGTCGCAATGGCGAGGCTTGTCTGGTGATGCTGCTGGGCCGCCTCAAGATCGCCCCGGTGCCGCGCGAGAATCCCCATGATGTTGTGGCACTGGGCCAGGGTGGGCGGGTCATTCTGGCGCAGGGACAGATCCAGCGCCGACTGCGCCAGTGTCTCCGCCACCTCAGCGCTGCTGCAATCGCTGCCCGAAATCGGCCTGACACGGCGGCGGCTGGATGCGATTCGTGGCATGGTGCCCTCACCCTATGAGCGCCCGACCGGCTGCCCCTTCCACCCGCGCTGCGATCATGCTGTCCCCGGCCTGTGCGACCGCGTGCCGCCACAGCCGATCATGCTCAGCGAGGATCACACCACCCGCTGTCTGCTCTACGACGAAAGTTATAAAGACGAAATGAGGATGGCGGCTCATGACTGAGCAAGCAAACGAGGAACCGATTCTGCTCGACGTGCGCAATCTCAAAATGTGGTTTCCGCGCCAGCGTGGGCTTTTAGGGCGTCAGGTCAGCTATGTGCGCGCGGTCGATGACGTGAGCTTCTATATCCGGCGCGGTGAGACGCTGGGCCTGGTGGGCGAAAGCGGCTGTGGCAAGACGACGATTGGCCGCTGCGTGGTGCGCTATTATCAGCCGACGGCAGGCGAGATCCTCTACTATGGCGATGGCAGCGCGGTGGATCTGATGACCTTAAATCGCCAGCAGCTTCACCCGTATCGCCAGGACATCCGCATGATCTTCCAGGACCCCTACTCCTCGCTCAATCCGCGCATGACGGTCTTTGAAATCGTGGGCGAGGTTTTGAAGGTCAACCATCTCGCCAGCGGCCAGGAATTGGAAGACCGGGTTGCCCAGTTGTTACGGCGCGTTGGCCTGCGCCCCGAATACATGCGGCGCTATCCTCATGCCTTCAGCGGGAGCGGCAGCGCATCGTCATCGCCCGCGCGCTGGCGACGAATCCTCGCCTGATTGTGGCCGACGAGGCGATTTCGGCGCTGGACGTCTCGATCCGCGCCCAGATCTTGAATCTGCTGGAAGATTTGCAGGAAGAGCTTGGCCTGACCTACCTGTTTATCGCCCACGATTTGAGCGTTATCAACCACATCTGCGACCGCGTCAACGTGATGTACGTGGGCAAGCTGGTCGAATCTGCCGAGGGGACCGAGTTGTACCGCCAGCCGAAGCACCCCTACACCGAGGCGCTGATGTCAGCAGTGCCCATCCGCAACCCGCGCCAGCGCAATCGCGCCCGGCGGATTCGCCTGGAAGGGGACGTGGCCGACCCGGCTAACCCGCCCAGCGGCTGTTATTTCCATCCCCGCTGCCACTATGCTCAGGAACGCTGCACCCATGAGGAACCGGCCCTGCGATCCATGCAGCCGGATCATGCGGTCGCCTGCCATTTCGCCGAGGACTTGAGCCTGCGCGGCGCGGTCATGCGCGAACAGACCGCTGAGCCGTCGGCCTGATGCGCGCCTTGAGCTTCTCGGTGAGGCGGTCCTTTTCCACCGCAGCCTCCCGCAGTTGAGCCAGGGTGACGCTGCCGCTGTGGATCACGTCCAGCATCGACTGTTCCGCCGCGACGTACTCGGCACAGGCCCCGGCGACCTCGTTAGCGATCTCGCGCGGGATGGTGGTCACGCCGTTGCGGTCGCCATGAATCAAGTCGTCCGGGTAGACCGTCAGGCCGCCGACCAGCACCGGAATATGGGCCTCCAGAATGTGGATGTAGCCGTGCGCACAGACCGCACCGTCGGTGAAGACCGGAAAATCCAGCGCGCGCACCTGATCGAGATCGCGGCCCGGCCCGTTCGTCACCAGCCCGACCGCGCCAAAGGCCTGATAGGTGCTGCACATGATCTCGCCGAAGGTCGCCGCCGCCGATGCGCCGTCCAGGTCCTGAAACACCACCACTGGCGGGCCGGAAAGCTGGTCGAAGCGGGCCACCTGATCCGGCAGCGCGGTATAGCCGCTGGCCCCGGCGGGATTCACAGCCGTGCGGCAGGTCGCCGTCGCGGCAAAGCCGACCATCGGCGGCAGTTCCGGGTAGGCCGCCTTGATGCTGCGGTCCATGTAGCCCGCCGTACAGGGGCGCAGGTCGAAGAGTTCAATCACATTGCAGATTGTCGGCGTGTCATACTGCCGCAGAGTCTCCAACGTGGCCTGCGAAATGTCAGTCATCAGCGTTATTCTCCTTGATCCACGCCATCGTAAAACGGGCGGCGCTCAAAAACTGCGTGTCGGTCTGGCGCTCGATGTATCCGCGCTCGTAGAAGCAAATGATATGGCCGTCGGCTGCTGCCACCATGTCCGAATAGCCCGCCGGACCCGGCTCGATCACGCGGCTGTGGGGCCATGTGCGGCAGTCGTCGCTGCTCAGCTTGACGGTCAGGCGTTTACGATCATAAGCACGGCCTCGCGCGCCGGGCAGGGTCTGGTCCAGATTATCCGGGTTGGTGAAGACGATGTGCTCGCCGAGGCTGAGGATACTGCCCATACACTGCGGTTCCAGCAGCGCGGCGTCAAAGGCAGGCGTTCCCCAGGTCTGGCCGCTGTCCAG
Source organism: uncultured Chloroflexia bacterium (assembly GCA_963772595.1). Taxonomy (GTDB): domain Bacteria; phylum Chloroflexota; class Anaerolineae; order Aggregatilineales; family Phototrophicaceae; genus CAVYXZ01. The sequence goes on from CAVYXZ010000015.1 coordinate 6,812, forward strand.
GCTGGTGGCGATCAAACGGCGGCAGATCATCAACTCATTGCGAATGTTGAACAGCAGCCGCCCATCGGCCAGTTCGACGGCCACCGTTTCGCTGGGGTTGATGCTGTCCGCGCCGTGCCGTGCCACCAGTGGCCCGACCTGCCAGTGTGCGCCATGATCGTCGCTGTAGATCAGCGTGACGACCGAGGGACGGTGGCGATTTTGGCCTTCGCTGGTCGAGAGCCAGACGGGCACGATCAGACGCCCGCCGCGCAGTTGAATGCCGTGCCCTGGCCCCAGCGCGACCACCTGCCAGGGATACTCGCTGCGCAGCGGCTCGAAGACTGCCGTGATCTCGACCGGATCGCAGAAGCTGTGCCCGTTGTCGCTGCTTTTCATGGCGTAGACTGTCGCATACTCACGGCAGAACAGGGCATGGACCTCGCCCGTGATCGTATCGGCGATCATGACGACGTTATTGAGGCCACCGCCCGCGAAATCCCGGTGATCGACCAGCTTCTCCGCCGGGTCCCAATGGAGTCCGCCATCCGTACTGCGGCGCATCAGAATGTCGATCAGGTCCCAGTCGCCGCCCTGGCCGAGACGCGCTTCACAGTAGGCCAGCAGGTCGCCATTGGGTGCGGCAATAATGCCAGGGATGCGGTAGTTGTGATAGCCGCCCTGCCGCGCTGTGAACAGGTCTAGTGCAACTTCAGGACACATTGCTGGAATATATGGGGGCTTTGCCCCCAATCCCCCACCAGGAGATACTATCTCCTGGACCTCTTTCCTGTGGAAATAGTGGCGAAGATACGGGGTGCAGGGGATGGTTCCCCTGCCGGGGTCTGGGGCAGCGCCCCAGGCATTCCCATGACCTCTCTTGAAACTGCATTAGCGTATCCAGGCCATCACTCCCTTGCTGGCATCGTCGTGGTCGCCGGTGGTGCCCGGTTCCGATTTCGGCAGTTGGCCGATCTTCTCGATAATGGCCGGGTCGGGGTCTTCCAGCGTCTGGCGCAGTTCCGCGCCCTGGTCAATCAGCGTGTTTTGCAGGTCGCGGGTGGGCACTTCACGCGGCGAGACCTTGCGCGCCACTGCCAGCGCTGCCGCCGTGCCCGCCGCCTGACCCTCCGCCATACAGATGGGGATCACGCGGGTCGAGGCGATGGCCTCATGTGTGGCCGAGATGCACTTGCCCGCCATGAGCAGGCCCTCGACGTCGCGGGCGACGAGGCTGCGGAAGGGGATGTCATAGGTCTGCACGTTGCGCGAATCGACCCAGGTCCCCGCCGGGCGGTGAATATCGATGTGATAGCCGCCCAGCGCGACCACGTCCTCCTGCTGCCTGCCTTCGACCAGGTCCTCCGCCGCAAGCACGTAATCGCCCATGATACGGCGGCTCTCGCGCACACCCATCATCGGCGCGATCTCCAGCAGGAAGGCGTTCTCGAAGCCGGGCACATACTTGCGGAAGAACTTCAGCAGCTGCGGAATCTGCGCGTAGAGCCGGGTGTAGGCCTCGGTCATATTGTTCACGTCGGTCGGGTCCAGGCCCAGCACGCGCGTCGAGACCACCAGGTACTCGTCCGGCTTGTGCAGCTTGACGCCCACGACGCGCGTCTGCGGCACGTCCAGGTCCCCGGCCAGGCGCGCCTTCTCCATCAGCGAGGCATAGCCGCCGGTAGATAATCACCTGCATTTCGTCCAGGCGGTCCAGCAGCTTCTGGCGAATCTCCGGGTAGGGTGCGACCCACTCGCGGTAGTTCAGTTCGGGATCGCGGCAGCCTTCGATGAAGCGCTCGCGGCTCAGGCCGCCCAGCCGGAAGACCAGCGTCGGGGCCTGCACCAGCCCGTCTTCCGTGCGGCCTTTCTCCCATTCGACCCCACCGCGCGCGGCCACGTCGCCGTCGCCGCTGCAATCGATCACCACGTCGGCCAGGATCATCTGGCGGCCCGATTTGTGCTCGACGATCACGCCGGTGATGCGGTCGCCCTCGCGCAGGGTATCGACAAAGAGCGTGTGCAGCATCAGCTTGACCCCGGCCTCCTGGATCATCTGCATAGCGAGGATTTTCCAGTAGTGCATGTCGATGCTGATGATCGACGAGCATTTCACGTCCAGTTCGTAAGGCGAGGCGGCGTCGGCTTCCCACAGACGTTCGACGTATTCATGGCCGATACCCTTGACGATCTGGCGGTAATCCTGGTCGTGGAAGCCGATCCAGCCCAGGCTGGCAGAGATGCCGCCCAGGTAGCCGTTACGCTCGATCAGCAGCGTCTCTGCGCCGTTGCGGGCCGCGGCCAGCGCTGCGGTCAGCCCCGCCGCGCCGGAGCCGATCACCAGGACCTGTGTTTTCAATGTGCTCAGCATAATCTCACCCTCGTCATCAATCTCTCTATTGTCATCTTGCTGTCGCAGACATGGCGCGCCGTGCCCCTACGAAAACATCCTCCGCCTTGTAGGGGCACAGCCCGCTGTGCCCGCTTTTCCTTCGTTCTCCGCAAACCGACGCGGAGGCCCTTAGGCCCCTAGAGGGGTTCTTACAACCACGCATACGGCACGTGCATCACGGCCAGTGAGCGGTTGATGCCGATAGGATTGTTCGGGTCGGTGACGAAGTAGGTCACCAGCGCCTCGTCCGCCAGCATCAACGCGCTGGGATAGGCATAGGTATAAGCCGGGTCGTCCTCCAGGATTTTGCGCCGGGCCAGCGGCCAGGAATCACCGCCGTCCGTGCTGGTCGCAATCGCCAGTGGACGCCGGGTCCCGGCCAGTCCCTCGCGCCAGTTCCAGCGCCAGTTCCAGATCAGCATCAGATCGTCCGAGCCGGGAATGCGGTCGATCAGCGAAGGCGCGACCGGCGCGACCACTTCCATCGAGCGCAGCTCCTCCCAGGTGTCGCCACCGTCCTGCGACTCGGCGCGGAAGATGGTGCCCATCGCCGTGCGGATGACCATCAGCAGCGAGCCATCCGCCCGCTGGACGATCCCCGGTTCAATGCAACCCGACTCGCCCGAATCGGCCACACGCGGCAGTTCAATCGGCTCGGTCAGCCGCCAGGACTGCCCGTTATCATCGGAGAGGGCCACCTGAACGTAGAGGTAATGGCTGTGCCAGTCATCGGTGCAGTGCAGCGGTGCAGCCAGCCGCCCGGACTCCAACACGGTCAGGCGGTCGTGGCAGCCGGTCTTGTAGGTTCCCTCGGTCATGGCAACCGGTGCGGACCATGTCTGCCCTTCGTCATCGGAGCGGACGAAAGACGCGCTGTGCCTCGGTGGTCGAATCGCGGTGACTGTAGACCATGCCCAGCGCGCCGTCCTTCATGCGCCGGATAGCCGGGGACATGACGTTCAGCCCGGCGGTGTTCTCGACGATGGTGTATTCATCGCCCCACGTGTGCCCGCCGTCTTTGGAGATCATCGCGGCGATGTGGGCGCGGGCGTTATCCCCGGCCAGCAGACGGCCATCCGGGCTGCGTTCCACCTGGAACTTGGACCAGGCCAGCAGAATGTCGCCGTTGTTCAACTGCACGGTGGTCGCTTCCGAATGACGCGGGTATTCCTCGCTCGAAGGCAGAATGATCTGCCCTTTGGGACGTTCCATATGCAAAAATTACTCCTTCTAAACATTCATTTGATTACATGGGGCGCTGCACCCCGATAGCGACACGGTGCGCCAGAACAGCGACGAGACGGATTCCTCACTTCACCTCACCCCTAAATCCCCTCTCCATCCGATGGAGAGGAGGCCGGGGGGTGAGGTCAGAGGGCAAAAGATTCTATTCCGCTTCTCCACGTTATTCGACCTCTCTAAGTGGCGCGCTCATCGTAAAACCAACCCAACGGTACGCGCGCCAGCAGCAGCTCGCGGCAGCCGTTCTGCGTTACGTGGCTGCGATAGTAATGCAGCAGCGCGTGATCGCCGTCGAACAGCAGGCCCGGATAGGCCCACTGATAATCCGGGCTGGTCTCCAATGCTTTGGGCAGGCCCCAGGTCTTTCCGTCATCCTGACTGATGGCGCACAGCAGCGGATGCCGCGTCAGGTTGTGATGCGCATCCGGGATGTAGACCGGGTTCCACACCAGCAGCAGGTCCTCCGACTCCGGCAGGTTGACCAGCAGCGAAGGGGCCGCCGGGGCGATGATGCCCGACGGATAGGCCTCGGACCAGGTCGCGCCCTCGTCCTGCGATTCGCTGTAGTAAGCCTGCCCGCGCCAACTGCGCATGAGCATCAGCAGGCTGCCGTCGCTGCGCCGGGCGATGCTGGCCTCTTCGAAGCCGCGCGCCACCGGCTCGGTCACGAAGTTCGACAGCGCCCAGGTCGTGCCATGGTCGTCGGAATAGGCGGTGAAGTTGCTCATCTGCTTCTTCGGGCCGGGATGCAGCGTGTGACACTGCACCAGCAGCCGCCCGGAAGGCAGCGTATAGGCCCGGTCGTGGCAGCCGGTGTAGTAGAGGCCGTCGTCGGGTGTGATGCGCACAGGCCCCGACCAGGTCTCGCCTTCGTCGTCGGAGAAGCGGACCTTTTTGGCGCAGGGGCCGTGATTATCGACGTGGTTGCCGCCCGACCGCCAACTGTAGGCCAGCAGCAAACGGCCATCGGCCATGCGCGTCAATGCCGGGGACATGCAGTTGACCTCGGCATCGGCGTCATCGACGTAGACATGCGGCGCGGACCACGTTCGGCCCCCATCGTGCGAGATCATGCCGCTGATGCGCGCGTAACCATCGTCGGAGGTGGCGGCGTAGCGCTTGCCCGTATCCGGCGGACGCTGATCGGGCGGCAGCGAGTCGATCTCGACGAACTCGGTCCACAGCAGCAGGATACTGCCGTCCTTCAGGTGGATGGCGCTGCCCTCGCTGTGCTTGGGTGCATCCGGTGTCGTGGGGACCAGCAGTACTTTGTCGATGCCGTCGATGACACGGCAGCCTTCAATAAATGGCATCAGCGCGGCTCCTCAAAACGGCCAAAGGGCCAGTCATCTTTGTAACCCGTGGTGGTGAGGCCCTCAAAGGAGGTCTCGTAATCCGGTCGCCAACTGCGGCGGCCCCATTGTGGCCCGCGAAAGACGTCGTGAATGCTCAACTGCCAGTCGAGAATGCGGTCGTGCAGCCGGATGCGCAGGTCTTGCAAGGCCGGGTCGCCGATGCGGTTGACCGCCTCTTCAGGGTCATGGACGCGGTCGTAGAGTTCGTCCGTGTCGTAGAGGTTGAGGCTCAGCTTCCAGTCCTCGGTGACGACGCAGCGGATCGGATAGAGTCCGCCGACCTGATCGAACTGCTTGCCGAAGCGGTTGTACTCGATGAACACGGCCTCGTGGACGCGCTCGGACTGTGCCGCGCAGCAGGGGCGCGAGCGATTCCCAACTGTAACCGTTCTGCGCCACAAAGCGCGGGTCGTTCTCGATGTCCACCCCGGCGATGTCCAGAATCGTTGCCGGGAGATCGACCGAACTCACCAGCCCATTTTCGCGTCGGGGCATGTCTGTCAGGTGCGGCGCACGGATCATCAACGGCACGCGGGTCGTGTGGTCGTACATCGTCGGCCCTTTCGCGCCCAGGCCGAAAGCCCCCAGATGATCACCGTGATCGGATGTATAGATGATGACCGTATCCGGCGGCGCATACCGCTCGACGGCCTCAATCACGCGGCCAATCTCATAGTCCACGTAGCTGTTGCAGTCGTAGTAGAGCGGGTAATAACCGGGGAAGTCTTCCGGCGAACGGCGCAGGTCGGCCAGGTAAGCGGCATACTGCTGCTGAAGTTTCGGCTTATCGTGCATATCCGCCATGAAGGTCGGCGGATGGTAGATGCTTTCGCCTGTATTTCGGCCATGATAGGGCGGCGGGCAGATGTACGGCCCGTGCGGCTCGTCAAACTCGACCGCCAGGAAAAAGGGTTCGTCGTGATCGCGCTGCAAGACCTTGATGGCCTCGTCCGCCACGCGATGCCCGTAGCAGTAGTCGATGTCCTCCAGGCCCTTCGCCCAACCGCCGAAACGGTTGAAGCCTTCGCGCCCGACCTCCTCGTAGAAGCAGCGCAGGTCATACCAGACCGTCGAATTCGAAACCGCCGTCGGCCTGACCACTGCCGTTGTAGCCCGCGCCGTCCAGGTGCCACTTGCCGACGTGATAGGCCGCGTAACCCTGCTCCGCCAGCAGCTCCGCCAGCATGGGCACGTGCCGCCCGACGGTCATCTCATTGCCCCAGGCCCCATTCCGGTTGGGATGTCTGCCCGTGTACCAGGCTGAGCGCGAAGGCGTACACAGCGGCGTGGCGACGTAGCAGTTGTCGAAAACGACGCTGGTTTCCGCGAAGGCGTCCAGGTAAGGCGTCTCGACGCCGGGGCGCTGCTCATAGGCCGAGACCATCTCCCGGCCCTGCGTGTCGGTGGTGATAAAGACGATGTTCGGCTGTGCCATCTCAGCCCTTGATCGCGCCCGTCAGGACGCCCTTGACGAAGTAGCGCTGCAAGAAGGGGTAGACGATGATGATCGGGATCGTCGCCACCATGACCGTTGCCATCTGCATCGAGAAGGCCGGGGCGACCACGTCCGCTTCGATGTTGTTGCCCTCGCCCAGGATCAAAATCTGCCGCAGCAGCACCTGCACCGGCCACAGCGAGGGTTCGCGGATGTAGAGAATGGCCGCGAAGTAGAGGTTCCATTGCAGCACGGCGTAGAACAGTCCAATCGCCGCCATAATCGGCTTGGAAAGCGGCAGTACGATACGTATAAAGATCGTCAGGTCGTTGGCGCCGTCCAGTTCCGCTGATTCGAACAGCTCGACCGGCAAATCCATAAAGAAGTTGCGCATCACCAGCAGGTAGAAAGCGTCGATGGCCGAAGGAAAGATGAGTGCTGCCAGCGAGTTCATCAGGCCGGTCTCGCGCACCACCAGGAATCTGGGGATGATTCCCGGCCAGAAGAGCATCGGGATCAGCACCATAATCAGGAAGAAGCGCCGGAAGATCAACCAGCGGCTGCCCAGCGCATAGGCCATCGTCGCCGTCATCGCCAGCTTGATCGCTGTGCCCACCGTCGCCAGGATGATCGAGATGACGATGGCGCGCATCAGTGTCGGGCTGGAGAGCACGAAGTGGTAGGCTTCCAGCGAGGGTTTCTCTGGGATGATAATCACCCCACCGCGCGCGAAATCCTCGAAAGAGGTGAAGCTGCCCAGCACGACATAAACGAAGGGGAAGAACATCACCAGGGCGATCAGCAGCAGCGCCCCATGATTGATCGTATCGAAAATTCTGTCGCCGAGGCTGCGGCCTTGTATCATCAGAGAATGCCTCCATCGCCGAATTTGCGCGACAGCCAGTTGGCCGTCAGCACCATCACCATGCCGACCAGCCCCTTGACCAGGCCGACGGCGGTGGCAAATGAGAAGTCACCGCGCACGATGCCGCGTGTATAGACAAAGGTATCCAGCACCTGCGCATAAGGTTCCGTCACCGGGTTGAGCAGCAAGAAAATGTGTTCAAAGCCGATGTTGAGCACGTTGCCCATCTGGATAATCAGCACGATCAGGATCACCGGGCGGATACCAGGCAGCGTCACGTGGCGCATCCGCTGGAAGCGCGAGGCCCCGTCGATGGCGGCGGCTTCATAAAGTGCCTGCGGGATGCTGGTCAGGGCGGCCAGGAAGATGATCGTGCCCCAACCGGAGCCTTTCCACACGTTCTGTAACACGAAGTTCAGCCGGAACCAGGTCGGGTCCGTTAAGAAACTGACCGACTGCCCCCCGCCCGCCGTCAGCAACTGGTTGATGAGTCCCTGCGAGCCGAACATCTGGTACCAGATGCCGACGATCACCACCCAGGAGATGAAATGCGGCAGGTAGATAATGCTCTGGATTGAGCGCTTATAGATCTCGCTGCGCACTTCGTTGAGCATCAGCGCCAGCACAATCGGGACCGGGAAGGCCAGGATGATCTGCAAGCCGCTGAGGACGAAGGTGTTCACCACCACGCGCGGCAGGTCCGGGTCCGCAAAGAGACGCTCGAACTGCTTAAAGCCGACCCAGGGGCTGCCCGCGAAACCGCGAAAGGGGCTGAACTCCTGGAAGGCGATGACGTTGCCGGCCATCGGCCAGTAGACGTAAATGATGAAGTACAGCAAACCCGGCAGCAGCAGCAGGTATACGAAGCGATGCTTCCAGACCATGCGCGCATTGCGCAGCAGCCAGGAATCACCGGTACCCAGGCCGTTTCTGACCTGCTTTGTAATGGGGGAAAGTTCGTTTTCAGCCATTCATGAACCTCAAAATCGCAGGGGGCAAAGCGCACCCCCCGCGATGTGATCTTCAAACAAGGGCTTAAGCCTTGTACTGCTGGTAGAGTGCCGACATGGTGTCGGTCAGCAGTTGACCGCCCCGGTTGTACCATTCCTCAACGTAGCTGTCCCATTCGTCCAGCGACTGTTCGCCCGTGACCATCCGGCCTACAGTGTTGTTGGCGAATTCTTGCAGCGTGGATGAGGGGTCTTCAAAGCCGAGTTCAGGGAAGATGCCCCAGGTCGGGTCGGCGACGGCGATCTTCTTCAGGCGCTCGGTATCCTCAATGACCTTCTGCTTGGTTGCCGGTTTCACGTAAGGCGCATCAACGTATTTGAGCACGTGGCGCGGACTCCAGGCGCGGATCCAGGCGATGTCTGCCGAGCCTTTGTCGGTCTGAGTCAGCGCGCCATCCTCGCCGACGGTGTGATCCACGCCTTCGAAGCCGAAATCGACGAAGTCCCAGGTGGCCGGGTCGAACCAGAAGTCGAGCACGCGCAGCAAATCCCAGAGCTTGGTCTCGTCGTCGGCGTAGTCGTAGCGGATCTGCGTGGCGGTGTTGAAGCCGGGCCGCAGCCAGGTGGCGGCGGTGAACCCTTCGGCCTTCACCGGGTCGATCTGGACCACGTCCGCGCCTTCAATCAGGTCGCGCACGCGCTGGCCCCAGAGGTCATAGCCGGAGGCCAGGTTATGCACCAGACCGCCGCTGATGCCGGAGGCGAATTCCTCGTTGGCCTGATTGTTATTGAGTGTGAGGAAATCCGGGTTGAACAGGCCCATGCTCACCAGCGAGGCCATGTGTTCGGTTGAGGCGCGGGTGGCTTCGCTGACGTCTTTGTGCTGCAAAGTGCCGTCGTCCATCACCTGCCAGTTGTTGGGGATGCCGAAGGGATCGGTGAAGGCGCGCCAGCCGCCGCCATCCGCATGACGGGCATTGCTGAGCGAGTAGCCGTAGGTATCGGCATTGCCGTTGCCATCCGGGTCATTATTGACGAAGGCTTCCATCAACGCGGTCAGTTCGTCCAGCGTGGTGGGCTGGTCCATGCCCAGGGCCGCCAGCCAGTCGCTGCGGTAGAAGTGCCCGGCCTGGTAATCCTGCGCCCCGGTCGGTACCCCGGCAACGGTGCCGTTGAGCGAACTGTTTTTCCAGGCGTCGGGTTGAATTTCCTTGAAGCCAACCAGGTCGCGCGTATCTTCCGGCAGGCCGAAATCGCCCAGGTGGACGAAAGCGCCATCCAGGAAAGCCTGACGAATCACCGCGTTGCGCACATCACCGCTGAGCATATCCGGCAGGTCGCCAGAGGCCAGGGTCGTGCCCAGCAGGGCGTCGTAGTCGGAACGCGGCACAAGCTGGAAGTTGATCGTCAGCCCCAAACGGCGCTCGATCTCCTGCCAGTAGCTGTTTTCCTCGCGCGGGGTCGGTGGTGGGAAGGGCGAGCCAGCCAGCACCGTAATTTCGTCCAGGCTGGGCGTCACATCCGGCGTATCCTGAGCCAGGACCTGGGTGACGCCGGGGACCAGGCCGATCAGGACCGTGCCGCCAGCAGCGCCACTGAGCTTGAGGAAGGCACGCCGCGACAGGCCGCGTGATTTCCTCTCGTCGTGGGTGTGATGATTCTCTTAAGTCATCAAAATCTCCTTTTAGCTAAATGCTTAAAATATGTCCTGTCGCCCTGTGTGGGCAACTTAAACACCTGATTTACGGATGGCTTGCCAGTTGGTCAACCGCGTCGTAGACCGCCTGTTTGGCCGTCTCTGATAAAGCCACCGCCGGGATGCTCAGGCTGCCATCGCCGAAGCCCAGCCGCGAGGCCGCGCACTTCAAACAGGCCAGCCAGAAGCCGTATGTGTGCAGGGTCCATAACTGGTCGATCTCGGCCTGAATGCGCAGCGCTTCGTCGGCACTGCCGCTGCTGGCGTGGCGCATAATCGCGGTGAAGCGGTCCGGGACCAGGTTCGCCAGCCCACAGACCAGCCCATCCGCCCCGGCGAGTGCCGCGCGCGCGGCCATTTTTTCCGCCCCCTGCCAGACCTGAAAGTCTTCATGCTGAGTCTTAAGCGCCAGCAGGGCCTCAAAATTGGTCCAATCACCGGCACTGTCTTTGATGCCCAGCAGGTTGTCCAGGTCGCAAAGCTGCGCGACGGTCTCGGCGAGGATAGGGCTGTGGGTCATCGGCGGAATGTTGTAGAGCACGACCGGCAGCGGCGACTGCTCGACCACCGCCCGGATATGCTGAATCTGTACGGCGGCATCGGCCTCGAAATAATAGGGCGCGGCGATGACGGCCACGTCCGCCCCGCAGTCGGCGATCAGCTCGATCATCTCCAGCGTGCGCCCGGTGCCCGGTTCCAGCGCCCCGGCCAGGACCGCCACCCGGCCATCGACCGCCCGCAGCGTATGCTCCAGAATCTGCTGCCGCTGTGTCGCGTTCAGCCAGGGGCCTTCGCCGCTGCTGCCCATGATGAACACCCCGGCGACACCGCCGTCGATCATGTGCTCGATCAGGGCATCGACCGCGCTGCCATCGACATCACCCCCGGCGCGGAGGGGGGTAATCATAGGAGGGATAAGTCCAGGGAGCTTCATTCCGAATCCTCGCCATCTGGTGATGGGGTCTGCCCGCGTTCCACACAATTCAACCGGAAGGTGAGCGAACCGAGACCGGTATAATGTTTCTCCAGGGCGAGCTTCAAGCCTGTTGCGTCGCCCGATTCGAAGGCGTTGACGATGGCGACGTGGTCGAGATAGGTCTTCATCGGGTCGTAGTCTTCGATTTCATCAATGCGTGAGGCACGGTGATAGGTCTGCCAGAAAATGTCCATCAATTTAAGCAGGGTCCGGTTCCTGATATTCTCGAACATGCACTGGTGAAACTCACGGTCTTCGTCCGGGAAAGTCTGGCCCTGTTTGGCGCGCACTTCCATCCGCCGCAGGGTGTCGTGCAGTTGATCGACCTGAGCGCTGGTCTTGTGTTCCAGCACGCGCCCGACCATGCCGGTCTCAAGCGTCAGGCGGATTTCCAGCAGTTCGCGCAGTTCGCGTAAATCCGTCACCAGGCCGTAAGGCAGGCTTTCCAGCAGCGGGTCCAGCGAGAAATCGCCGACGAAAAGGCCGCTGCCCCGGCGTACCTCGACGATCCCCGTCATTTCCATCGCCTTGACCGCCTCGCGGATCGCGTTGCGGCTGACTCCTAACTGTTTGGTGAGGTGAGTCTCCGGCGGCAGAGGATCGCCCGGCCTGAGATTGTTATCGTTGATATAGTCCCAAATCGCCTGCTGGACGCTCTCTGGAAGGGAGGGGGGACGGCGCAGAGGTTCAAGGCTCTTGTCATACATGATTGGGTCCTTCAAGTGTGCGCTGAGATTTGACAAGTGGACAGCACTTGCGTATATTTTATCCTCATGTAGGATATGTGTCAAATGGATAGGTTTTTGAGTAAATAGAGGCTTTTATGGTAAAAATCGTGCAGCAGCCGGAGATTCACCGCCGTTTTCAGCACGGGATCCAACAAATGGTGGATGCGATCCGCCCGACCCTGGGGCCGGTAGCGCGCAATGTCGGCATCACCCGGCCTTATGGTGGCACGCTGCCTGAACTGCTGGACGACGGCGGACTCATCGCCCGGCGCATTATCGAACTGCCCCAGCGCAGCGAGAATTCCGGCGCGATGTTTCTGCGGCATCTGCTGTGGCGCGTCCACAAATCGGTCGGCGATGGCACCGCGACGACAGCGGTTCTCTTTGAAGCCGTATTTAACGAAGGCAGGCGCTATCTGGCCGCCGGGGGCAATGCCATGTCCCTGCGGGGGTATCTGGACGCCGGGACCGAGCAGATTCTGGCCGCACTGGCCGCGCAAACTCGCCCGCTGGCCGGGCGACGCGATGCTGCGTGCAGATGGCCGAGTCGGTCTGTCATGAGGCCGAACTGGCCGCCGCCCTGGGCGAGATCTTCGACGTGATCGGCCCCTTTGGCGCGCTGGAAACGCGCAGCGGACGCAGCCGCGACCTGCACTATGAATACGTCGATGGCAGCTACTGGCACAGCAGCCTGTTCTCTAAAGCAATGATCCGCGACAAGATGCTAAATCACCGCCATCTGAAGAACGCCGCCGTCTGTATCAGCGATCTGGAAATCCAGGACCCGCGCGATCTCGTGCCCCTGATGCAGCAGACGATCAGCACGGGTCTGGACGGACTGGTGATCGTCGCCAAAGACATCAGTGACCAGATCAAGCAGTTGATCTTGAGCAATGAACGACCGGGCCAGTTCGACATCATCGCCGTGCGCGTGCCCGGCACGAAGCTGGCCGATCAGAGCGCCAACCTGGACGATCTGGCGCTGCTGACCGGGGGCCGGGTGCTGATGCAGGCTCTGGGCGATTCGCTGGCGCAGGTGACATTGGACGATCTGGGTCACACGCGCCGCGCCTGGGCCGATAGCGAATACTTCGGTATTGTGGGCGGGCAGGGCGATGCCTACCAACTGCGCCGTCATGTCGAGACGCTCATCGAGCATTATCATCGCAGCGACGACGCCGAGGATCGGAAGACCCTGCAAAATCGCATCGGGCGCTTGCGGGGCGGCAGCGCCACTTTGTACGTCGGCGGCATGACCGATGACGAGCGCAAGGCGCGTAAAGCCCTGGCAGAACGCACGGCCAGCGCACTGCGGGCGGCGATGCACGAGGGAATCGTCGCCGGGGGCGGGGTGGCCCTGCGTAATTGTCAGGCGGCCCTGGGCGATTTCGACCTGCTGGACCCTGATGCTCGCGCGGCACAGCGCATTTTGCAGACGGCATTGGACGCCCCCATGCGCGCTCTGCTGGCAAACGCGGGTTACGAAGCCTCCGCCGTGATGGCGCGGCTGGAGAGGCCGGGCTGCGGCTTCGACGTTCGTGCGCGGGCATGTCGTCGATATGGCCGAGGCCGGGATTTACGACAGCGCCGGTGTGCTGAAGACGGCGGTTCAAACGGCAGTCAGCGCGGCGGCCCTGACGCTGACCACCGATGTGATTATCCATCAGAAGAATGCACCCCAGGCGATAGAACCATGATTGATGCAGGATCTCGACTTTGTTTACGCGCTGCTGATCGCAGATGAGCTGGTGCTGGCCGGGCGGCGTTCCGGCCTCTACCGCCTGAGCGGCAGCGGCTGGCAGCCCGCTTACGATTCCTTGCAGCTTAACGGTGACCTGGCGACGACGGCTCTGGCTGCCGCCGGATCGCTCATCTTCGCCGGGACCTTAGGCGGTGTCCTGCGCTCGGACGATACGGGTGCGCACTGGCAGGCCTTCCAACTGCCGCAGCCTGTGTCGATGGTCGGCAGTCTGCTGTCTGGTTTCGATCAGGACCAGATCGTGCTGGCCGGGTCGACCGACGACGGACTCTACCGCAGCGCCGACGGCGGGCCTGAGCTGGTCGCCGAGCAATATCGGCCTCTACGACCGCCACGTGTTCAGTCTGGCACAGGCCGGAGACAGCGTCCTGGCCGGGACCGAAACCGGCCTGTATCGCAGCCATAACCGGGGCCGTTCCTGGCAGCCCGTGCCCTTCGCTGTGGAACCGGCGGCGATCCTCAGCCTGTGTGCTGATTCGCAGGGCAGAATCTTCGCCGGGACCGAGACGCAGGGGCTGTACGGCGCAGCGCCGGACGGCCAGACCTGGTCTCGCCTGGGCGAAACGGCCTTTGACGGCGCGGTCAACGCCCTGCTGGCGGACGAGGCGCGTCTGCTGGCGCTGGTCGATGATCGCCTGTGGTTGAGCGTAGATAGCGGCGCGACCTGGAATCCGGCCCTTGAGGACAGCGGCATGACCGCCATCGCGCTGGCAGGGGATGGCAGCCTCTACGCCGGTTACGACGACGGCAGGATCACCCAGCACAGCCTGTAATTTGAACCCGATGGGACGTGCGCCCACGGATCGGATACTGCGTAGGGGGAACCCTCCTCAGCCCGCCGTGTTGCCGGTAGGGACACGGCAGTGCCGTGTCCGACGCTCGAAACGGACCCGTTAAATCGTCAGCGAAAACACATCCGTCTGCCGCGCCTGAATGCGCAGCCGGACCGGGCGGCCCACCGGCAGCGCCTGATCGAAGGCCAGGGTCAGCGCGGTGTCATCCCCTTGCACTGGCGCGCTGGACGCGATGACCTCGTCGGCCTGGGCATCCAGCACCTGCACCGTCACCTGACCTTCCGGCAGGCTGCGCAGATTGAGGCGCAGGGTCTCGCCAGAGAGCGTCAGCGGCTGTGTGATGCATTCGCCCTCGGTCTCCGCGGCGCGCAGGCTGACGAAGCCGTCCTGCCGCAGCCGGGCCACGCCGGTACACATAGTCATCGGCAGCCCATTTTGCACGGTCCCGGCGTACTGCAAATCCTCTTTAATGTGCCGCATGGGCGTCGCGCCATAGTAGTACCAGTGTTCATCGCCGACATTGACCATCGACGCGCCGAAGAGCATTCCGCTGTCCCAGCCCTCGCCCACCGGGATGAAGGGGCCGCGATTCACGTCGGCATAGCGCCATATCTGGAGATCGCGGCTGTAGACCAGCTTGGTATCCAGGCGCTGGTTCATGTACTCCATTTCGGGCGGGATGCGCACCGTATCCGGGTTGCCAGCAGTCAGGCGGCGGCTGTAATTGTGAAAGACACACAGATGCCCCAGGTAGAGGTCCTCGTAGCGCTGTACGGTCATGTAGTAGAACTCGGTGCCCGGCAGGTCCTGCTCATCCGGCGAGAGGACGTTGACCGGGCTGCTCCAATGCGCGAAGTCTTCGCTCTCGCTGTAACAGATGGTGCGGAACATCCAGGGCACGGTCGAAATCGTGCGCGTCATCAGCACGTAGCGCTGGCGCTCTGGCACCCAGCCGACCAGCGCGTGGGTATCGCCCGACGAGACGCGCCCCGGCACCACATCTTTCCAGGCGCGGAAGGCCGGGTCCTCTGCCGGGCAGGTCAGCTTCCAGCGCAGGCCGTCGCTTGAATAGGCCGTGTTGATGCCGAAGGGCAGCGCCTCATGCCCGCGACC
This sequence comes from uncultured Chloroflexia bacterium, assembly GCA_963772595.1. Taxonomy (GTDB): domain Bacteria; phylum Chloroflexota; class Anaerolineae; order Aggregatilineales; family Phototrophicaceae; genus CAVYXZ01. Next base: position 22,096 of record CAVYXZ010000015.1, read on the forward strand.
GGGCGGCATGGTGAAGAAGCTCATCTTGTAGCGGCGGAAGGGGTTCGGCTCATGATCGTCGCGCACGACGCTGACATCATGCACGCCGAAGGGTCCCAGGTCGAGAATGTTGTTCGCCCGGCTGCCCTGGTACTCGTACTGGCCCAGGGCCGGTTTCTCCCAGTGCAGGCCATCGCTGGAAGTCGCGTAGGCCGTGCGGTTGAGTCGTTCGCCGGGCTGCGAGTCTTCGTCGTAGCCGGTCTCGTACCACATGCGGTACTGGCCGTTATCTTCCATCACACAGTTAGAGATGGGGAAGGCGCGCCAGGCCTCCCAGGGATGTTCCGGCACCAGCACCGGATTGGCCGCGTGTTTCTCCGGCTGGTGCGCCTGGAAGCTGAATCCGCGCCGGTATTGCAGGTGAAAATCGTCAAAGAAGAGCAGTTTCATGCTTGTCCTGTCTCATTGTTCGGTAATGCCCAATTCTCGCGCCAGCGCATTCAATTTGGCCCAGGTCGCCTCCGGGATGGGGATGCCCTCGGCAGAGCGCTGCGCCAGGCTGCGCTGTTCTTTCTCGCCGGGCAGCAGCACCTCGTCGAAGCCGGGCGCGGGCTGCGTCCGCTTGACGTTCTCTAGCAGTTCGGCCACCAGCGCGTCGTAGCGAGGCCGCGTCACGAAATCGTCTATCGACAGCGCGACCATCAGCGTCGGGTTGCCCTGGTGGAACTCCGCCGAGGAGGCCGGGGCGAAGCCTGCCAGGATCGAGACGACCAGTTCGATCACCAGCGACAGGCCGTAGCCCTTGTAACTGCCGAAGGGCAGCAGCGCGCCGCCCGCCCCCAGCGCCGCCGGGTCCTGCGTGGGGTTGCCGTCGCCGTCGATCAGGATGCCGGGGGGTAACTGCTCGCCTTTATCCAGCGCGACCGCCACCTTGCCCGCTGCGTGGGCCGAGGTCGCAAAGTCGGAGATCAGCGGCGGTTGATCGCCCGGCAGCGGAATGCCCCAGGCCATCGGATTGGTGCCGAAGCGGCGTTCACGACCGCCGTAGGGCACGACCTGCCCGCCATAACCGGAGCCGCTGGTCATGACCAGACCGATATACCCCGCCTCAGCGATGCGCTGCGCATATTCGCCCAGCCGCCCGATATGGTTGACCTGTTTGAGTGCTACGCAGGCGATACCCTGGCCCGGCAGCATCTCGCAGACCAAATCCGTGCCAACTCGCCCCCCAATCTGCCCGAAGCCCCAGCCGCAGTCCAGGCTGGCGGTCCCGGCCCGGCGCTCCGCCACCACAGGCCGCGCATCCGGCACGTAATCGCCGCTCTGAATCTTGCCGACGTAGCGCGGTACCGCGATGACGCCGTGCAAATCGTGGCCGCTCAGGTTCGCCAGCACCAGCAACTCGGCGGTAATTCGGGCGATGTCTGACGGCGTGCCAGCCGCCTCGAACATGGATGCGGCAAAGGCGCGCAGATCATCTGCATCAACAGTCGGCATCTTTAAGCCTCCTCACTCACGACATACAGCGCGTGCAGCTTGCCATCTTCGGGCCGGACCCCTTCGAACTGGACGTCCAGCCGGATCGTCCGGTCGCCGAGCGTCTCGCCTGCGGGCCAGACCAGCGGTGCGCGTAGATCGTCGACTTCGACCGTCGCGCCAGCGTAACCCTCGATAGGCCGGAAGCCCTCGTCGAGTACATCGACTCGAATCCGGCTGTGTTGGCCCAGGCCGCTGACGTTGGCGTAGACCTTCGCCGTGCCCTGAATGCGCAGCGGAGCGCTGATGACGCGCGCGCCCTCCGGCTTGAAGGGCTGCACGTAGCCCAGGCGGTCGCGTGCCCAGGTCACCATGCGCACGCCGGTGCCCTCGGTGCCTTTCCACAGCGAATACCAGTAGAGCGTCTTGTCGCCGACGTTATGCATCCCCTGCCCCTGCATCAGCGCCGGGAACTCGTTGGGGCTGCCGGGCTGCTCACGCGCCGGGATCAGCTTGAAGCCGGGGATCGGTTCGTGATAGTGAATGGCATCGTGGCTGAGGACGAAGCCCAGGTCCATCGTCAGGAAGCGCCGGTCGCCAGACGGATGGCCGTGCCACTGGCCGTAGACGCCCAGCAGCACATTGCCCCGGTTCCACAGCGCCGCCCCCAGGTGAATCTCCTCGATGTGGTTCCAGTCGTGTTCGGTCGAGGGGCCGGTCTGGTCCCCGGCCCGGTTGAGACCCGACGCGGCGCAGGGCGACCAGTGCTCGAAGTCCGCTGAGGCGAAGACGTTCAAATGGCGCACGCGCATGGGTTGGTGCGCCGTCAACGGTCCCTGCCCGGTGACGTAATACAGACCGCCCAGGCGTGTCACCCCGGCCATCTCCAGGAAGGGTCCCACCGGGTTATGCTCCGAAAGCTGCCAGCGCAGGCCATCCTGGCTGAAGGCCACGCAGAAGACCGCCTGCCCGTCGATGGTCAATTCGTAGGCCAGTTTGTAGGGCCGTTCGGCGTCCTCCGGCTCGTAGAGGATAGCCGCTGCCGGACGTGCGCCGGGGTCGGGCAGATCGACGATGTTGTTGTGCGTCGAACCGTTGAACTCGACCAATCCGAGATCCGGCTTGTCCCAGGTGATGCCGTCCGCGCTGGTCGCATAGCACATGGCGCGGCTGGGCCGCCCGTGCCCGTGCCCAATGCCTTCGCGCTGCGCGCCGTAGCTGCCGAAATACCACATGTGGAAGACGCCGTCGATGCGCAGCACCGTGCCGTAATACAGCACCGCCTCGTCATGCGATCCCGGAGGCCCCGGCTTGAGCACCTGCTGCGGGCTGCCGCCAGGAATCAGATGCGTCTGAACGTGGTTCTGAAAGGGGAAGGCGTGGTCGTCAAAGGCGAAGAGCACCGCTTCGTCCAGGGTGTCAGGCTGGACCGCCGTAAAGACTGGCATTACTTGTTCTCCAATAAGTAAGCGAAAAGGTCATTATAGATCAGCCGCCGCTCCTTCTGGCTCTGGCGGATAGTCGCGTCCAGCGCTGCCGGGTCCCAGCGCGCCAGCAAACTCTCGCACAGCCGGTCCAGCACGGCCTGATGCGCCGGGTCCTGCGCCAGATTATGGAACTCGCCGGGGTCGGCCTCCAGATCGTAGAGTTCCAGCGGGTCCTGATAGCTGTAGACCAGCTTGTATTGGCCCTGCCGCAGCATGGCCCAGGGCCGCGTTGAGCCATCGGCGTAGAATTCCGACAGTGCCTCGTCCTTCCAATCCTTCGGCCGTGCCCATGAGCAACGGAATCAGGCTGTCGCCATCAATCGGGCTAATTGAAGTAAGTCCTGCCAGGTCCAGCAGGGTCGCCGTCAGATCCACGTTGGAGGTCACCGCCGGGATGCGCTGCCCGGCCTTGCCCACGCCAGCGATAATCAGCGGCACGTGCGCCGAGCCTTCGTAGAAATTGCATTTGTACCACAGGCCATGCTCGCCCAGCAGCTCGCCGTGATCGCTCATGTAGATGACGACCGTGTCCTCGCGCTGACCGGTCTCGTCCAGGGCATCGAGCAGCAGGCCAATCTGGTCGTCCAGGTAGGTCACGAGGCCGTAATAGACCGCCCGCGCCCGCCGGATATTCTCGTCGGGGATGCCGCCGGGCTGCCAGCCGCGCCAGGCCATCTGCCGCTGATAGGCCGGGTGCAGCGATTCCAGGTGCCCGTCGGGGATTTCCGGTAGGGGCATCTCGTCTGGCGGATACAGGTCCAGGTATTGCTGCGGCACGACAAAAGGCGGATGCGGTGCGACGTAGCCCGCCACCATCGCCCAGGGCTGCTCCTGCCGGGCCGGGTCGCGCAGGTAATTCAACGCGGCAGCGGTCACAGCGTCGTCGGCCTCGACTTCCTTCGAGCGTCCTGCTTCGGCTTTAATCGAGGTGGACGGTTCGGCGCGCACTTCCAGCCCCTCGTCCCAACTGCGAATATGAGGCAGATTCTGCGCGTTGATGTCGTAGGCTAGCTGTGCCCGGAAGCCGTGCAGGTGATCCAGGCCACGAAAGTGCATCTTGCCCGACAGCACCACATCGTAGCCTGCCGCCTTGAGCTGGTGTGCCCAGGTGACGGTGTCCGAAGGCAGCGGCGCACCGTTATCCCAGATCTGGTTGTGGCGCAGATGCAGCCCGGTCATCAGACTCATGCGCGAGGGCACGCAGATCGGCGAGTTGCAGTAGTTGTTCTCGAAAACCGTGCCTTCAGCGGCCAGCCGGTCCATGTTGGGCGTTTGGACGATGGGATGCCCATACGGCCCGCTGACGCTGCCCGCGTGCTGGTCGGATAAGATCAAGAGAATGTTGGCTTGGCTCATGGGGAGTCTCCGTTTTGTCACCGGACACGGCGCGCCGTGTCCCTACTGGTCGCGGATGGTGGGCACAACATGTTGTGCCCCTACGACCCTCACCCTAAATCCCTCTCCCTCATGGAGAGGGACTTCAAAAAAGCAGTTTTCTCCCCTTCGCCCTGAGGGAGAAGGGGCCGGGGGATGAGGGTTTTACGGCCCTTCGATCACCTCGACCGTGTGATTCTCGATCCAGTCCCAATCCAGGTCCACGCCCAGGCCAGGCCCGGATGGCAGATGCAGATAGCCCGCATCGTCGATGTCCAGCGGCTGGCCCTTCAGACCGAAGCGATAGACCGGGTGAATGACCTCCATAAAGTCGCAGTTGCGTACCGCGCAGCCGACATGCAAGTTGGCGACATCCAGCAGCGGCGTCGCCATCGTGTGAATCTCCAGGTTGAGGCCGAAGAGTTCGCACATGGCGCAGCATTTATACAGGCCGGTGATGCCCGCTTTCGAGTACACGTCACCGCGCGCGATGTCGAAGGCCCCATAGCGAAGCTGCTCCGGCATTTCGTCCAGCCGCAGGGTCTCGCCGCCGAGAATGGGTGTCTTGAGTTCGTCGGCCAGCCGCCGCACGTTGTCGGTCTGGCGCTCTGGGATCGGCTCTTCGAACCAGTAGAAATTGAGTTCGTCCAGCACGCGCCCCAGCGTCAGCGCCTGCGTGAAGCTGTACTTGCTGTTGAGGTCCTGCATCAGCTTGAAATCGGGGCCGACCGCTTCACGGGCCGCGTAGAGGCAGGGGATGTCGGTCTGTGGGTCGTTCCAGAAGTGCAGCTTGTAGCCGTGAAAACCGCGCGCCTTCATGGCCTGCGCTTCGGCATGGACCTGCTCCGCTGTCGGATGGAAACGGTAGCCGGTGGCATAACCGGGCACCTGCTCGCGGTAGAGGCCCAGCAGCATGGCGATGGGCTGCTGCATGGCTTTTCCCATAATATCCCACAGGGCCACGTCGATGATGCCCACGACCGAATCCATCAGCGCGTACATGTGGCGCGTGCGGCGGCGCAGCTTCTGCCACAGCATCTCGATGTGCAGCGGGTTCTCGCCCAGGATCTCCGCCAGGTAGACATCGCGCAGCAGATAGGCCAGCGCGCGGCCATCGCCCTGATTGCCGTAGCCCATCGTGTGACCGTCGATGCCTTCGTCGGTGTGCAGCGTCATCAGCGGATAATGCCAGGTGCTGGGTCGCCCTGGCGGGACCCCTTCGTCGCCAAAACGTGGGCGCGCATCCACTTCCAGCAGGCGCGCGGTCATGCCTGTAATCTTCATCGTCTTCAGTCCAGTGTGATGGCGCGACCGGTGTCGCTCGATTCCATAATGGCGCGGATGATCCGCAGCGAGGCGATGCCTTCGTCCGCGCCCACCAGCGGCTGGCCGCCCTGGCGGATGCAGTCGGCGAAGTCTTCCAGTTCTTCCTGCAACGCGGTGGTGAAGGGATGCGGCCCTTCGAACTCAACCGGCGTCAATGTGGGGCCTTCGGCTTTGGCCGCCTGGGTGTCGATAATGTTCTGCCAGTGCAGTTCCTGGCCGAAGCGGTTGATGTGCAGCACGCCCTTGGTGCCGTAGAGGCTCAGGCGGCTGCTGTAAGCCGAGACCTGCTGCGTGGTATAGACGCCTAATGCGCCGCTCTCAAATTCGAAGTTGGCCGTCGCCGCGTCGGGCACCTCAAAATCGGTGATGGCCCTGCTGTAGAAGCCGGAGACGCGCTTGACCGGCCCCAGCAGGAAGGGCATCAGGTCGGCATAATGCACGCCCAGGTTATCCAGCGGCCCGCCGGGGATTTTGTCCGCCTGCGTCTCCCAGTCGTCGGCTGTGTAATTCTGGGCAATCGGCGCGCTGTGAACCGCCACCGCCAGCGCGATCTGCCCCAGCTCGCCGCCGTCGATCATGGCTTTGGCCTTGCGGATGCCGCCGGTGCGCCGTCCCTGCAAACCCACCGCCAGCACGCGATTCGTCGCCTCGGCCTGCTGCTTCATCTGCCGGGCTTCGTCCAGGCTGTTCGCCATCGGCTTCTCGACGAAGACGTGTTTGCCCGCCGCCAGGGCAGCCATCGTCTGCGGAAAGTGGAGAAAGTGCGGCGTCGGCAGGACGACCGCTTCGACCGCCGGGTCGGCCAGCAGCGCGTCGTAATCGGTATAGACTTTACCGCCGTAATCCGCCGTGACGGCTTCGGCGCGTTCGGCGCTGCGGCTGCACACGGCAGCCAGAGTTAATTTATCGGATTCCCGTGCCGCATCCAGCAGCAAACGCCCCCAGCGGGCCGGTGACACAATGGCAAAACGGACAGCTTCGTAAGTCACAGGCAAAAATTCCTTCACTTTAAGTATCCCACTTTAACATATCCTACAAGTCTACAGATTGCAAGATTTTTTGGCCTCATTATGTTCGTTTGACTGAAATTTACAGGGGAAGAACGGTCTGGTCACTCCAGATCGTGCAGGCTGACCAGACCGTAGCGCAGGGCCTTGACCGCCGCCTGGGTGCGGTCAGCGACCTCCAGCTTGGTGAAGATGGTGCTGACGTAATTGCGCACCGTGCCCTCGGAAAGGTACAGGCGCTGGGCAATATCCATGTTCGAGAGACCGTGCGCCAGCAGCTTGAGGACCTCGGTTTCGCGGTCGCTCAGGCTGTCGGCAATGGTGGTATCCGGGGGGACGGTATGCTGCGATACATGGGCGAAGAGCTTGCCCGCTACGTTAGGGTCCACCGGGGTTTTCCCGGCGACGGTATCTTTCACCGCCTGAATGAGGATCTCGCGCGGGCTGTCCTTGAGTAGATAACCGGCGGCGCCGCTGCGGATCGCGTCGAAGACCCAATCGTCGCCGTCATAAGTCGTCAGCACCAGGACAAAGATCGACTGGGGATATTTGTCCTTGATGATTTGCGTGGCCTGGATGCCGTTCATCACCGGCATTTTCAGGTCCATCAGGACCAGATCAGGCTTGATCGCGTCCACCAGCTCCACCGCTTCCGCGCCATCACGGGCCGAAGCAACCACTTCAATGCCGGGATCGGTCTCCAGAATGAGTTGCAGACCCTCGCGGGCCAGATCCTGGTCGTCACATATCAACACGCGAATCATGAATTCGTTCCCATCCTTAACTGAATATTTGTGCCCTGTCCTGGCTGGCTGGTCACGTTCAGATGCCCGCCCAGCACTTCAACCCGCTCCTGCATCCCAGTCAGGCCAAAAGACGTATTGCGGTCAATCTCAGCCGAGTTCAAAACCGCGCCCATCATCGCTTATGCTTAATTCGATGTGCTCGTTCTGCTGGATAAGCTGCACCCGGACGGTCTTCGCCCCGGCATGGCGCGCCACGTTGGACAGCGACTCCTGCGCACAGCGGTAGATCGCCTGCTCGGTCTGAGGCGGCAGCGCGGGCAGTGACGAGGGCAGGTCCAGCGCCAGACGATAGCCAGAGCGCTCCGCTGATTCGGTGGCAAGCTGTCGCAGCGACAGCAGCAGCCCCAGGTCATCCAGCGGCGAGGCGCGCAGCGCTTCCAGGGCACGGCGTGTCTCGGTCAGGCCGTCGCGGGTAGTTTGCAGCGCCCGCAGTTGGAGGTCGCGCGCTTTGGGCGGGTTGCTCTCCCAGAGGGCACTGCTGGCTTCCAGTTGGATTGTCGTCGCGCTCAAGGAATGCGCCAGCGTGTCGTGCAGTTCGCGGGCCAGGCGGTTGCGTTCCTGGCTGGTCGTCAACTGCTCCTGCGTGCTTAAGTGATTAATCAGCCGGACGTTTGCTTCGCGCAGGGCGTTGCGCTGCTCGCGCAAGGCGTTGGATAATCGCACGACCGCATAGCCCACCACCCCAAAAGCGAACAAACGCCCGATGATGATGATAATCAGGTCCAGAGGTTCTGCTTGCAGACCAAAGAGCAGGGAGTACAATGCCAGCGAAGCGGCAATAATGCCCAGGATGTACAGCAGCACGGTACGAAAGTTGTACTGCCAGGCGACCAGGACCAGGGGGACATAGATCAGCGGCGGCCAGGAATTATCCAGTACCGTCAGCGCGGGCTGGATATCGCGCAGGTTGAGCAGGCTCAGCGAGTCAGGCGGGCTGATGAATTCATCCCAGCGGAAGGCGATCCGCCACTCAAGGCCCTGATGTTCCACGATGAGTGCCAGGGTGATGACGGCCAGCGCGATAGGCAGGTAATAGCGGCCCAGTTTGCGTTGGAGTTTGGCCGAAGTCAGATACAGAAAAAGCCCGATGGCGACCAACAGGCTGAGAAATATCATATACCCGGCGTTCTCTCGAAGCACCACCAGCGCAAGCAGCACGATCATGGCCGAGTAGGCGATCCGCAGCCCGGCAAACAGGCGGAAGACGACCAGCAGGGCTGGCTCAATCGGATAGGCTTTCTCGTTCATCGGGAACTCATGCACATAAACTGGCCCGACCCCATTATACTGCTTACGACGCTTGCTCTGGCAGTGCATCACAGACCCCGGTCAGATCAACGTATTGCGCACTGACCCAGCCCTTCTGCGTGCCATAGGCCACCCATAACCAGGACTGATCGGCATTCCGTCCATAGACATCGACCCGCGAACTGAAGGGAATCGTCGCCAGGAGTGTGGCGTTCAGGTCAGGGGCATCACGGAAGTTCAGATTGTTGCGGATGATCGCGCTGCACTCGGTAGGGGTGACGGCGGGGGTCTCGGTGACTGTCGGCGTGCTGTAGACAAAGCGTGTCGGCAGCGGAGTCAGCACCAGGGCGACGCGGGTCACACGGACCGGCTCCACAGCAATCGGAGTCAGCGAGGGTGTAGGGCTTGGTGCCGGTGTGGCACTGGCCTCTGCGGCGGAGACGACCGTGCTGCCGCTGGTGGCGGAGGTATCCAGCGTGAGCTGGGTGATGGCCGGAAACATGAGCAGCACAATACCGGCTCCGGCGATGAACGCCCCCGATACGCTCCAACGCGCCCCTGATCGCCGGGCCAGCAGCCATAGAATCAGACCGAGCACCAGGGCGATTATCCCGGTGAGGAGTGGAACCGGCATAGCAGGAGTCCTTTCTAAACCTTGAACGTGCAGGCCAGCGAATGTCGCTTGCTGCCTATACTCTAAATCACCGGGCCTGTTTCACCGATTTACGGGCGTCACGACTCACTGTGACTGGCGTCAGGCCCCGGCCTGAGCGCTGTCATGCGCTGTCCTGACCAGCCTCACTGGGCTGAGCGCTGCAACTCATGGTGTAATGACAGGTGAGTCTGGACCCAGAGTGGAAGGTAAGCCCATGAGTATTCGCCGCTTCGTGATCGTCCTGGGGCTGTGCGCGACCGTCCTGGCAGGCGGTCTTTATGTCCGGCTTGAGGCGCAGTCCGATGGTGACGCGCCCACGGAAACGCCTGTGCCGCTCCCGGTTGAAGCCGAATCGCCCGTTATTCTCGCCAGTGGTTATTTGAAGGCCGATGAGGTCGCCAGCCTGAGCTTTCTCCTCTCCGGCCAGGTGGTTGAGATCGCGGTATCCGAAGGCGACCACGTCAGCGCCGGGCAGGGCTTGATCCGCCTGGATAACCGCCAGCAGTATCTGGCCTTCGAACAGGCCAACCTGAGCTACGGACTTTCCATCCTGCAACACCAGGACGTGCAAACCGTCGATGATAACGACGTGCGCATCGCGCAAGCGTCGGTCGCCAGTGCGCAGTCGGCCTACGGTGCGGTCGCCAATGCCGTCACGGACGAAGACATCCAGGCCGCCCAGCTTCAGTATCAGCAGGCGTTGGATGCCCTGGACGGTGCGCAGCAGGCCCGCAGCGTCGCTGATCCCGGCGTGCTGGAAGACGAGGGAATCGCCCTGCTCGATGCGCAGGTCGGCGAGGCCTCGTTTAATGCCGAAATGGCGCGGCTGAAGCTGGAAGAACTCAAAACCTCTACCCAGGGCGATCTGGGCGCGGCAGGGGCGCAGATCAATCAGGCGCAGGCCGCCCTCGATCAGGTGATGGCCGGACCCACCGAGGCCCAGCTTGAACAGGCCTCAGTCGCCATCGACCAGGCTGCCGTCGCGCTGGATCAGGCTGAGTTGATGTACCAGCGGACGCTGCTGACCGCGCCCTTCGACGGTGTGGTGACGAGCGTTCAGGTTGAAAAAGGCCAGCGGGTCTCGGCAGGGCTGCCGGTGCTGCAACTGGTCGATGTCGAGCCGCTGACGCTGCGCGGTGAGGTCAACGAGGCCGATATTGCCCAGGTCTACGAAGGCATGACGGCGCGGGTGACGCTGGATGCCCTGCCGGACCTCAGCTACGATGGCGTGGTGACGGCTATCGCCCCGCGCTCGCGCGACTCCGGCGGTGTGACCGTCTTTGACGTCGATATTGAGATCCACAGCGACGATGCCCGCCTGCGTCCTGGCATGAGTGCCGACGCCGAATTGATCGTCACGGACTGAAGGAGATGACATTGATGAAAAGTCTACTGTACGCGGTCTTGCTGCTCCTGACGATAAGCGGCGGCGCATCGCTGGCCCAGGATCCGACGACGGTCACGGCCAGCGGCGAAGTCAAGGCCCTGCGCGAGGTGCCGCTGTCCTTCGGCATGATGGGCACCGTCAGCGAGGTGCTGGTCGAAGAAGGCCAGTTCGTTCATGAGGGCGATGTGCTGGCCCGGCTGGACAGCGCTGACCTGGAACTGGCCCTGCGCAATGCCGAGACTCAACTGGCGGCCCAGCAGGCGCGCTTCGACCAACTGGTCGCGCCCCCACGCGATGTGGATGTGGCAGCGGCCCAGGCGGCTCTGGCAGCGGCACAGGCCAACGCCAACGCAGCCTATGATGCCGCACCCAGCGACAATATGGTCGAGATTGCCCGGCTGCAAACCGAGATGGCGCGCAATCAACTGTGGCAGGCCCAGCTTCAGGCCGACCAGACCCTGAATGTCGCGCCGGAGTTTCGCCAGCGGCAGGGCTATTCGCCCCAAACGCAGGAAATCCAGATCGAATCCGGCCTGGAGCAGGCCGACATGGGTATCAGCATCGCTGAGACCCAGTACCAGAACGTGATAAACGAAGGCCCGGATCTGGCCCGCCTGGGCGCGGCCAACGCCAGTATCACGCAAGCTCAGGTCCACCTGGACCGGCTGGTCAACGGCCCCAATGCGCTGGATCGCCAGATGGCCGAAGTCTCGCTGGAGATCAGCCAGCGGGCCGTCGAGAACGCCAGCTTGCAGTTGGACGACGCGGTGATTGTCGCCCCCTTCGATGGTATTATCACCGCCGATAATCTGGTCGTGGGGCAGTTCCCGCCCAGCGGCCAACCGGCCCTGGAACTGGCGGATACCAGCAGCTTCACGGTCGATCTGCTGATTGAAGAATCTGACGTTGTCTATGTAGAGAGCGGCCAGCCGGTGGCGATCACGCTGGAGGCGCTGCCAGGGCTGACCCTGCAAGGGCACGTGACGACGATTGCGCTGCTGCCCGCGCCGACGGAGGTGGTGCCCAGCTATCGTACCGAGGTGGCGCTGGATCAAATCGACCCGCGCATCCGTATCGGCATGAGCGCCGATGCGAGCCTGTAGGGCGGGATTCAGATGTGCTGCTTCACCGCTTGTGGGCAGCGCCCCATGCCATTGATCCGCTGCCATATACCCATAGATCTGGAGACGTCGCCTGATGTTTAACTGGTTGAAACGCCCGGCGGAAAACAACAACCACAAGGGCCAGCAGAACCATCTGATTACGCTGCACGATGTCAAGAAAGCCTACAAGACCGAGGCGGGGGACTTCTACGCGCTCAAGGGCATCGACCTGAACATCGACCGGGGCGAGTTCATCGGCGTGGTGGGTAAATCCGGCAGCGGCAAATCGACCCTCATCAACATGATGACCGGCATCGACCGGCCTACCGGCGGTGAGATTTACGTTAACGGCCTGCCGGTGCATCATCTGAGCGAAGGCGAGATGGCGAAGTGGCGCGGCGCGAATATGGGCGTGGTCTTCCAGTTCTTCCAACTGCTGCCGACGCTGACAGTGGTCGAAAACGTGATGCTGCCGATGGATTTCTGCCACGTCTACAACCCGCGCGAGCGCCGCGAGAAGGCCATGCATCTGCTGGACCTGATGGACGTGGCCGAGAACGCCAACAAACTGCCCAGCATGATCTCCGGCGGGCAGCAGCAGCGCGTCGCCATCGCCCGCGCTCTGGCGAACGACCCGCCGATTGTGGTGGCCGATGAGCCGACCGGCAACCTGGATTCGAACACTGCCGAGCAGGTCTTCCGGCTCTTTGAGCAGTTGGTCGCCGATGGCAAGACCTTCCTGATGGTCACGCATGACGACGACCTGGCCGGGCAGTTACAGCGCGTCATCACCATTTCCGACGGCATGTTGACCCACGATTCGCACGAGCCGGTGCAGGAACCCGCCTGATGATTATCGCGCCGCGCTGGATCAAGGTCTTCCGCGACCTGTGGGATAACAAGAGCCGCACGCTGCTGATTATCTTCTCGATTGCGATTGGTGTCTTCGCTTTTGGCGGCCTGTTCATTGCCCGCGATATTTCCATGGAAAGCAAGCTGACGCAGTGGCAGCAAAGCAACCCTGCCGACATCAGCTTTATGATTCCCAGCTTTGACGACTCGCTGGTGCAGTGGGCCGGACATCAGCCCTATGTAACCGCCGCGCATGGTTCTACGGTGGCGACCGCTCAAATGCTGATCGGCGATAACGTGCAGACCATCTTCCTGTATGCACACAAGGACTTCAATGATATACCCGTGGGCACCCTGTTCTACAAAGGCGGGTCATGGCCGCCGGGCCTGGACCAACTCTACCTTGAGCGCAGCCGGGTGCTCAAACTGGATCTGAAGTACGGCGATCCGGTCAGGATTGAACTGCCGGATGGCCGCCACCGTGACCTGATTTTCAGCGGTGTCATCCATGATCTGATCGTGCGCCCCGAAGGCATCCAGCCCGAATCTGTGGGCTACGTGACGCCGGAAACCATGCACCGCATTGGCCTGCCCGCCACCTACAACCGCCTCGAACTCAGAATCGAACGGGCGACGGAAGCGAATCCGGCGGTCCCCAGCCCGGAGATCATCGCCGAAAGTCTGCGCAGCGACCTGCGCCGCATGAATGTGTATATCGCCTCCATGACGGTGAATTCGGACGGCAAAAGCTGGTCGGACGACATCCTCGCCGGGATGGCGACCATCCTGGTCCTCGTCGGCCTGATGTCCCTGCTGCTGAGCGGCTTCCTGGTCGTCAATACCATCTCCGGTTTGATGGCCCAGCAGAAACGTCAGATTGGCGTGATGAAGATTATCGGGGCGGCGCGCGGGCAGATTATCGGAGTCTATCTGGTGATGGTCGCCAGTTTTGGCGCGATAGCCCTGGTGCTGGCGATCCCCAGCAGTTTGCTGATGGCCTACATGCTGGCTGAGTATATCGGCCCGAATGTGATGAACTTCGACATTCTCGATTTTCACATGCCGCTGTACATCCTCGGCATGGAAGTGACGATGGCCTTTCTGACCCCGCTGATGGCGGCGCTCTTTCCCATTCTGGGCGGGACCGCTGTCCCGGCGGCGCAGGCCATCTCGGATTACGTGGCCTCCGGCAAACACAACCCGATAGACATCATGCTGGCCCGGCTAAGCGGCCTGTCTACGCCGGTGCTGCTGGCACTGCGCAACACCTTCCGGCGCAAAGTGCGGCTGTTTATCACCGCGCTGACGCTGGTACTGGCGGGGGCCTTCTTTATCACCATTCTCAACGTCCGTGCCGGTCTGAACACCAATCTGGAGCGCTTCTTGCAGCTCGCGGAATACGATGTGCAGCTCATCCTGGATCGGCCTTATGACGCGCATGGCCTGGAGCGGATGCTGTCCGAACAGCCAGGGGTCGCCGCTGTCGAAAGCTGGACGGGGACTTCCGTTGACTACAATCTGCCCGACGGCACCAAAGCGGATACCTTGAGTCTCATCGGTCTGCCGCAGGATTCGCAGTTTGTGGATCCGCCGATACTGGATGGACGCTGGCTTTCACCCTACAGCTATGACACACGCTACGAACTCATTGTTACGGACAGGCTGCGGGACGACCAGCACCTGGCTATCGGCGACCAGATCTCACTGGAGCGCAGCGGCAATACGCAGACCTGGACCGTCGTCGGTGTGATCGAAGGGGCCTTGCCATTCGCCTACAGTCACTATGAATCCGTCGCGCGTTTCGATCAAACGCCGACTCTGGCTGACCGGGTGTCTATCGGCCTGACAGCGAAAGACGACGCCTCGCGTAAAGCGCTCACCGAAGAATTGAAAAGCTACCTGGAGAGTCAGGACATCAAAGTGACTCAGTCCACCAGCCGCGCCGAGACGATTGCGAATATGACGGGGTCCTTCAACATTCTCATCACGGTTCTGATGGGGATGGCAATTCTGATCGCCCTCGTCGCCGGGATGGGTCTGACCGGGACGATGAGCCTGAACGTGCTGGAACGCACCCGCGAGATCGGCGTTATGCGCGCGGTCGGGGCCGGTAACGGTTCGCTCCAGCGCATCTTCGCCGGGGAAGGCATCATGATCGGCCTGCTGAGCAGCCTGATCGCCGCACCGCTCAGTTTGCCCATGACCTACGCCTTCGGCAACCTGCTGGGGCAGATCATCTTCCAGCAGCCGCTGGCCTATGCGCCGCAGTGGAGCGCGGTCGTCATCTGGTTGAGCATGGTGCTGCTGGTCTCCACCGTCGCCAGCCTGGGGCCTGCCCGGCGTGCCTCCCAGATCAGCATCCGCGAGGCCATCGCCTACGAGTAATTCCGCATGGGCCGGGTCAGCGATTGGGCGTCGGTCCCATATCGGTTTATAGTATCTCTCCATACAGATCAATGGAGGGCAGGTATTTATGGCGACCAAACAAATCGGGCAGATTATCAAGCTCAAACCAGAGGCCTACGAAGAATATAAGCGGCTGCACGCGGATGTATGGCCTGAGGTGTTGGAAGCTATCTATAAAGCGAATATTCGCAACTACAGCATTTACTACTGGAACGGCTTTCTCTTCGCCCACATGGAGTACATCGGCGACGATTACGATGCCGATATGGCGGCTATCGCTGCCGACCCCAAAACTCGTGAATGGTGGCAGCTCACCGACCCCTTACAGCAGCCGGTCCAGGGCAGCTCGTCCTCAAGCGTCGAGGGAGATTGGTGGACGAACATGGAGAATCTTGTTCCACACGGATTAACTCCCCAGCCAGCCTGTAATTATCGTTGTGTGCCTGGGTCCACCCGGCGCTGCGGATTCGCTTCTCGTCCGGCATCCAGCACCAATGCCGGACGACTGCCGCTTGACTTTCACATTATGTGAGGGTTCATACTCGTACTGACTGAGGTGAGATATGTTGAAGATCGGTCAATTTGCAGCGCTGGCACAGATTCTCGATCCGTATGCTGCGCCACTATGACGAGCTGGATTTGCTCAAGCCTGACAGCGTGGACCCCGAAAGCGGGTATCGCTATTACACGCTGGAGCAGCTTCCCCGGCTGAACCGCATCCTGGCGCTCAAGGATCTGGGACTGTCGTTGGAAGAAATTCGCCTGCTGTTGAACGAGGCCCTTTCCGCCGAAGAAATTCGCGGCATGTTGAAGCTCAAACAGGCCCAACTGCGCCAGCACATCACCGATGAACAGGCCCGTTTGCGTCGGGTCGAGAATTGCCTGGCCTACATCGAGCATGAAGGGCATCTGCCTGAGGTTGAGGTCATTATCAAGCCGCAGCCTCCCCTGCACGTGATGTCTATGTGCGGGTCTCTGTGGCCCGGCGCGCTGTTCAAGGAGGCCTGGCGGACCCTGAGTGGATCGGATCTCGTCCAGCACATCCAGGGCCTCATGACCCTGTACCACAGTTCGCTGGAATTCCAGGCTACTGGCAGCCGGACGGAGAACGAACACGCCGTCGAAGTCGCCTATATCCTTGATGAGACGGTGCAAGACCCCCGTGCTATGCCCGATCAGCAGCGCTTCCGTCTGTGGGATGTCCCTGCCTATCCTCAAGTCGCCAGTCTGGTCTCCAACAAGCCAGATCTGGAGCGCCATCTGGATGCGCAGGCGCTTTGGCAGTGGATGCACTTGCACCACTTTCGCCTGATCGCCCCCACGCGGGAGATTTACCTGAAACGCCCGTCCAAAACGAGCGCGGAGTATCTCACCGAAATGATCTTTCCGATAGAAGCCGTTCCCCAGGAGATGTAATCATGCGTTCATTTCTCAATCTGTCACTGTTTGCCGGGATATTGCTCCTAGTGTGTCAGGCAGCGGCGCTGGCCCAGGACGAAGCCCCCACGTTTAGCCTGTACAGCAGTGACCCGGTGGTCACACATAGCGATAATTACCCGGATTGGGACGGGCGCTATACCGACCCTGGCGCGGTCTTCTACCATGACGGTTTGTTCCACATGTTCCGCAACGGCTTCCGACGCTGGCCTGCCAGCGTGCAGATCGGCTATCTCACCTCACCGGATGGCGTCACCTGGACCGAGGCTTCTGAAGACCCTGTGCTGATGTCCGACGAGGTGCCCTTTACCGATCTGGCCGCCCTCGCGTCCAGCGCGATGGTGGAAGATGACGGCACCTGGGTGCTGTATTTCTATACCTGGAACAAAAGCGCGCCGCCAGAAGGCGTGATCGGGCGGGCCACCGCGCAGGATCCGCTGGGCCCCTGGACTATCGACCCGGAGCCGGTGCTGGAGCACGGCGGTGAAGATAGCTGGGATGCTTCGCACATCGGCGCGCCCAGCGTCCTGCGAACCGATGACGGTTACGTCATGTATTTTGAAGGCGATAGCCCGGACAATCCCGGCATTGGCATGGCGACCTCAGCCGATGGCGTCCACTGGACGAAATATGACGATCCGGCTACCACCGACGCCGCCTTTGCCGATAGTGATCCGGTCCTGGTTTCTGACGTCGAGGGCTACCGCTTTCATCAGCCGCGTGTAGAGATCATCGACGATAAGTACTTCATGATCTTCCGGTTTGCGCCGCTTCCGAATGGTCCAAGAGGTCAGATGGGCCTGGGCATGGCGACCAGCAGCGACGGTATCGACTGGGATGTGATTACGGATGCACCTTTCTGGGAGCGCAGCACTATTCCTGACGGGAACGGCTTCTGGTATACGGCGACAGCCTACCACGATAGCACCCTGTACCTGTACATTGAGGGGGGACATGGCGGTGGAACCGATATTTATGTCGCCACTACGACCGGACCGTTCTTCGGGGGATAAGGTCTGTTACTCGACTGCCTTGTAGAGGATGCGTCCAGGTTCCATTGCCAACCGGTCTACAAAGCACCAGATCCAGTGTTCTCCCGGCTCGAAGGATTGTATGATGGCGTGGCCGGTGGCGTGGTAGTGCCGGGTGGCATGTTTGTTCCTGGAGTTATCGCAGCAGCCCACATAGCCGCAGATCAAGCAGACGCGCAGATGGACCCAGGTGTCGCCTGTTTTCAGGCAGTCTTCGCAGCCCTGACTGCTGGGCGTCACCGCTTGAATCTGATCGAGATGTGTACATTGGGCGCTCATGTCTATCTCTCCGTATCAAGGAACCAGTGAACTCATGGCTTCGAGGGCAATCTTACCACGAATATGCCTGCCCATTTTATGCTACACAGCTCGCGTGCCTGTCAGCGAGCAGCGTATTGCGCGCCTTACTGGCGGCGAGTCCGCGCCCGCAGGCTGCTCAGGGCCAGCAGGAAGGGCAGACTGCTCAAAATAAGGCAGGCCACCAGCCCGACCAGCATGATCTGAGTATCCCATCCGTAGATCAGCACCTCGCGCGTGGCTTTGAGTATGTAGGTGATCGGGTTGACGGTGGCGACCGTCTTGAGCCATCCCTGAAGCAGTTCGAGCGGCAAAAAGGTGGTGGTCAGGAAGGTCAGGGGGAAGAAGATAAAGCTGGCCCCCTGAGTCGCTGCCGCGCTGCCGGTGCGCAGGGCGACGGCCACCGTGAAGCCGCCGAAGCCCATGCCGATCATCAACGAAAAACCCAGGATGACGACGATGGCGACCAGTCCTGTTGCCGGGTGCAGGCCCATCAGCAGCGCCAGCACGAGGATGAGCATCGTCTGCACCAGGATGACAATGCCGCCTGCAAGGATGTGCCCCATCAGCAGAGCGCTCCGGTTGATCGGCGTCAGCAGCAGCTTGTCAAAGTAGCCGCTCGCCACATCGCGGACCATGGCCTGGCCTGCCGGGGCATTCAGGGCAGCGCTCAGGATCGAGACCGGCAGGGTAAAGGCCAGGTAGTCGATGCCCTGGAGCGGCCCTGGAAACGAGGTGATGCGCCCCAGGGCCGAGTCGTAAATCAGCAGGAAGAAGGCGCTGATCAGCACATTGGGCAGGATGGATGCGGGCGACCGCAGCAGCGTCACGAGACTGCGCCGGGTCATCATCAGAATCTGCCCGATGAGGGACATGCTGCCGTACTGGGCTGCGTCGGAACGGGGGAATGTCGTGGTGCTTGAGATTGCCATGTGTAGGGACTCCTTAAGTCAGAATTGTTCGATTATGCACTTGCGGCGGCAGGCTCGGACTCGGCTTCGAAGCGCAGGCCGGTCACTTTGAGGAACACGTCGTCCAGTGTCGGCTGCGTGACCGTCAGCGAGACGGCTTTGAGACCGGCGGAGTCCAGGCGCTTGACGACGGCAGGCACTTCGCTGGCTGCGTTGGGCATGTAGAGGCGCAGGGTGCTGCGGTCCAACTGAACGCGCGCGTAATCGGCGGCCAGCTGGGTCCGCGCGGCTTCGGCCCGCTCCTGGCTCTCGAAGTCGATATTGATTGACTCGCTGCCCAGTTCGGCTTTCAGGTCTTCGGGCTTGCCTTCAGCGGCGATGCGCCCCTCGTTAATGATGGCGATGCGATCCGCCAGCAGGTCCGCCTCTTCCAGGTACTGCGTCGTCAGAAAGATGGTCATGCCCTGGCTGCGGTTGAGCCGCCGCACCTCGTCCCAGATGTCCCGGCGGCTGGCCGGGTCGAGGCCGGTGGTTGGCTCGTCCAGGAAGAGGATGGCCGGTTCATGCACCAGCGCCAGCGCCAGATCAAGCCGTCGGCGCATCCCGCCGCTGTACTTGCCTACTGGGCGATCCGTAAAGTCCTCCAGCTTGACTACCTGCAGCAGTTCGTCGGCGCGCTGCCGGGCCTGCTTGTTGTTCAGCCCGAAGAGATGCGCCTGCAGCGTCAGCAGTTCGATTGATTTCATGATTGGGTCGATGCCGATTTCTTGCAGGGCGACCCCCGCGATCCGGCGGACCTGCGCGGCTTCACGCACGACGTCAAAGCCGCCCACGACACCGCGCCCGGCGCTCGGCAGGGCCAGGGTAGTCAGCATGGCGACGGTGGTCGATTTCCCCGCGCCGTTGGGGCCAAGAAAGCCGAAGATTTCCCCGGACTTCACTTCGAACGAGACCCCGTCCACCGCTTGAAACGATTTTTCGTAGGTCTTGCCCAGCTTATCCGCGATAATTGTACGATCCATTGCACGCCTCCTTACACCAGTGATTATTCATTACCTAAAATTAGGTAGGTAAACCTCAAAAAAAATTAGCGCGGTTTCAGGCCGTTCACCAGCACACGGATGAGTTCATCGGCCATATCCTGCCTGGATCGTGGGGTCCAGCTTTCCTGAACGATGTGCAGGCTGCTAATCATCGCCAGAAAGGTTCCCGCCAGCAGGGCCGCATCCGATTCAACGATCAGCTTCTGTCGCATCGCCTCTTCGAGCAGCTCCCGGACCGGTCTCAACAGCGCCTCATCGAACAGGCGCATCAATTCAGCAGCCGCTTCAGGTTCAATGGAGGGCATATCCGCATTGACCAGGCGCATCAAATCCATCGGGTGCTGAGACAGCAGCCAGTAGGCCAGCGCCGTAAGCTGATCGACCCAGTCCGGCCCGGCTTCGGCCAGTGCCCCTTCGACGCCCTGGCGATGGCGGATCAGGTTCCGGCGCACGACCGCGACGAATATTTCCTCTTTGCCGCCCGGAAAATGGTAATAGAGCGAGGCCTGCTTGATCTTCAGCGCCTCGGCAATGTGCTTCAGCCGGACGGCGGCGTAGCCGCTCTCCATAAACAAGCGTTCGGCCACATCGAGCAAGCGCTCGCTGGCATCCCCTTCATGACTTGCGTTCACCGTGCTGTCCACACCTACCTAAAATTCATTAGGTATTGTACTGAGAATTGCGCGTCTGTCAATAGAATTTCAGGAATCGCTCATAAAGCCGCTGTCGTCCTGCTAGACCTGAATGGCCTGCTGCCGGAACGGATACTCGATCTTGTGGCAGCCCGCGTTCAGCGTCAGTTCCACGCTGTCATCGACCTGTTCGCCGGTGTGCAGTGGCTGACCGTTGAGCGAGACCGCGCCGAACGGCGCATCCGGCAGCACAACCCTGGCTGAGGCGTTAAACGGAATCACGATTTCGATGCTGAGCTGCCCTGCATCGTCGATCTGCCAGCCGCTTTCGTACCAGCCTGCCGCCGAGCGGTAGCGCGCTCTGGCCCATTGCAGCGAGGCGTCCGGCTTAGGCGCGATCCGGGCCTGGCGGAAGCCAGTCAGGTCGTCACCGGACGAGGGGTTCAGCCCGCACATATCGCGGTACATCCACTCGACAATCGAGCCATAGGCGTAGTGATTGAGCGAGTTCATGCCGGTCGAACTGATCGAGCCGTCAGGGTTGAGCGAGTTCCAACGCTCCCAGATGGTCGTCGCGCCCAGATTGACGGCGTAGAGCCACGACGGGTAATCCTCGTTGAGCAGCAGCCGGTAGGCCAGGTCATTCGCGCCGATATTCGAAAGCACCCGGCAGAGATATGGCGTGCCGACGAAGCCCGTCCGCAGATGCACGTTATCGTCATTGAGGCGGGTGATGAGGTCCTGCGTCACCCGCTCTACATGCTCATCGGGCACCAGGTCCATAAACAGCGCCAGCGCATAGCCGGTCTGGGTTGGCACCGCCAGCCGTCCGGTCGTGGTGAAATATTCTTCCTGGATCGCCGCCTTGACCTCGTCGGCCAGCTGCCCATAGTCATCCGCTGCCGCCGTCTTGCCCAGCACTGCCGCCGCCCGCGCTACCAGCCGCGCCGAATAGCAGTAGAAGGCCGAGGCGATGAAATCCTCCGGGGTGCCGCCTCTGCGCGAGGTCGGGTCGCCGAAATCCAGCGCCAGCCAATCGCCAAAGTGGAAGCCTTCGGTCCACAGCCGCCTGCCGCCGGAGGCCTCATCCACGCCCCGGATATAATCCACCCAGCCGCGCATACTCTCAAACTGCTGCTCCAGAATGGCGACATCGCCGGAGAATTCGTAGACGGTCCAGGGCAGGACGGTCGCTACATCGCCCCAGGCGCTGGAGCCGCCCTTCGTCAGGTTCGCCATCGGCACGATATAGGGCACCATACCGCCCAGCTTGGCCTGCTCCTTCGCCAGATCGTAAGCATATTTGGCAAAGAAGGCACTGGTATCCATGTTAAAGCAGGCCGTGCCGGAAAAAATCTGGATGTCGCCGGTCCAGCCCAGGCGTTCGTCTCGCTGCGGGCAGTCGGTTGGGATGTCGAGAAAGTTGCCCTTCTGCCCCCACATGGCATTCTTGAACAACTGATTGACCTTCTCGTTCGAAGTCTCGATCTCGCCGCTGATGTCCATGCGCGAATAGACCACACAGCCGGTGAAATCGTCCAGGTTAAGGTCGCCCACCCAGCCGGAAATCTTGACGTAGCGGAAGCCGTAGAAGGTGAAATAAGGCTCGACCGTCGCCTCTGTGCCATCCGCGATGTAGATGTATTCCGCCAGGGCCGTGCGCAGGTTATCGCGGAAGAAATTGCCATCTTGCAGCACCTCGCCGAACTGGAGATGGATGCGCGTACCCACCGGGGCGCTCGTTCTGAAACGCAGCCAGCCGGTCATATTCTGGCCCATGTCCAGCACCGTCTCGCCTGCCGGGGTGTGAATGATCGCCACAGGCGCAATCGCTTCGACGATGCCCACCGGCAGCGAACGCCGGGCCTCCAGGCGGCGCATGTCGATCTCGACCGGTTTCACGCCGAAGACCTGATCCGGCGCAGGCACTGTTTTGCTGATGCGCGCGTCGTAGGTCTCGCCGTCGAAGATGTCGCTGTCGATCACGGGCGAGGGCTGCGCCTTCCACGCCAGATCGCTGGCGACGACCACTTCGTCCCCTTTATCCAGGCTGATGTGGATCTCGCACAGCAGCGCAAACGGTCGCCGTAGAAATCCACTGCGCCGCCGTTGGCCCCGTAGCGGCCCTTGTACCAGCCCTTGCCCAGCATAACCGATACGAGATTCGTGCCGGGCACAAGCTGATCGCCAATGTCAAAGGTCTGGTACTGAATCCACTGGTCATAGGCGTTGCAGTAGGGTGTGAAATATTCGTCGCCGACCTTCTGGCCGTTCAGTTCCAGTTGATACAGGCCCAGGCCGCAGATGTAGACTCGCGCGCTGACGGCCCCTGCGGGCAGTTCGAAAGACCGGTACAGAATCGGGTGCGTGTTCTTATCTTCAAAATCCGGGGTAATCCAGGCGGCCTGCCAGGCTTCGTCCATCTTGGCCGTCTCGAACCAGGCGGTCTCGCTTTCGGCGTGCTCGCTCTCGCCCCAGACGCGCACCTTCCAGAAATAGCGTGTGCGCGGCTCCAGGGTGAGCGGCGGGCGATAGGCCAGGCTGTCGATCTCAGCCCCCGCCACTCTGCCGCTGTCGAAGATGAGCCGTTCGAAGCCGCTGTCCTGGCTGACCAGGACCTGAGCGGCGGTCTGTACCGTGTCGTGCGTTTCCTCAACGATCCAGGAAAAGGTCGGTCTGTGCAGCGTAAAGCCCAGGGGATCGGCGATGTGGTCGGTCTTGAGATGGCTTATGTTCACGATTGACCTCGCGGGCGTGGTGTAATAACAGTGATTGTCGCCTGACATGCCTATCTTTACCAGCCTGAGGCTAAGATCATACGGGGACGCCCGGCCAATGATCTGCTATAGTCAGGGCAGATTGAATCAGGGACAACGCCGGAGCCACACATGTTGAAGACGACCGATATTCATATCCGTGATCCATTCGTGCTGCCGGTCATGGCCGAGCAGCAGTACTATCTCTACGGCACTACCGGCCCGCAGGCCTGGACCGGCGCGGCATCAGGATTCGACTATTACACCAGCCCTGATCTGCAAAATTGGGACGGCCCTTTCCCGGCGTTCCGGCCTCCTGAAGGCTTCTGGGCCGACCGCAACTTCTGGGCACCTGAAGTCCACCCGTATCGCGGGCGCTTCACCATGTTCGCCAGCTTCAAAGCTGAGGGGGTCTGCCGGGGGACGCAAATCCTGGCCGCCGACAGTCCGCAGGGACCCTTTGTGCCGCTCAGCGACGGCCCGGTGACGCCGCGCGATTGGGAATGCCTGGATGGCACCCTGTTCGTGGATGCCGACGACCAGCCCTGGATCGTCTTCTGCCACGAGTGGGTACAGGTCGGCGATGGGGCGATTTGCGCCCTGCGCCTGAGCGAGGATCTGACCTCAGCGCTCGGGCAGCCGCAGCTGCTGTTTCATGCTTCCGCAGCGCCCTGGGCACATGAACTCAATTCAAAGGGCAGAAAAGGTTATGTGACCGATGGCCCCTGGATGCAGCGCCTGACGAACGGCGTGCTGCTGATGCTGTGGTCCAGTTTCGGTGAGGGCGGCTACACCGTCGGCATCGCCAGATCGACCTCCGGTGATGTTCTCGGTCCCTGGCAGCAGGTGCCGGAAGCCCTGTATGCCGGGGATGGCGGTCACTGCATGGTCTTCCGCAGCTTCGACGGGCAGTTACAGCTGGCCTACCATCGCCCCAATCCCACGCCCGATGAACGCCCCTATTTCGTCCCCCTGCGCGAGACCGCTGAGTCTCTGGAGATCGTCTGACAGGCAGCAGGCGAGCCGCAGCGGCTGATTTGTACGCTCTGCCCAAATGACTTGACGTAGCTCAAAACTGACGATACACTTCATTCACACGTGTCAATTGACACGATAAAGTGTATAGAAAAACACTTCTGAATTTATGAAACGACCGACTCAAAAAGATGTTGCACGCCGGGCAGGGGTCTCTCGTTCCACGGTCTCCTACGTCCTCAATGACCAGAACGACCTGAAGATTCCGATTTCAGATGAAACCCGGCAGCGGGTCCTGGAGGCCATTGACGAGCTGGGCTATGAACCGGATGCGCGGGCGCAATCGCTGCGTCTGGGCAGCACCAATATCGTCGGCGTCATCATCCCCGTGATTCAGAACCCGTTCTTCTGGCAGATGCTGTCCGGCATTTCCGAGGGGCTTCAGGAAGCCGGGTACAGCCTGCACTTGACTCACCATCCGCTGGATTTGCAGCAGGAAGCCAACACGATCCGCCAACTGCGCCGTCAGCCAGTAGATGGCTTCATCCTGCTGGCCGCGGCCAAGTATCTGCTGCCCAGGCTGACCGATTATCTGCGGAAGGCAGGACGCCCTGTGGTCGAAATTACGTCGGCGAAGGCGGAGTTCGATCACGTCATCCACAGCTATGACAACGGCACCCGCGCGCTCATGGCGCATCTGCTGGAACTGGGACACAGGCGAATAGGATTTGTCTACGGCATTTCCAGAGAGGAGCAGGGCTTTGACCGCCTGCTCATCTATCACGAGGTGCTGGAGGCCGCCGGGCTGGCCGCTGATAAGCGCTTCGAGGTGTACTGCGGCGAAAATCTGGAAGATGCCTATCAGGCCGCCTATACCCTGCTCGACCGTCCCGACCGTCCGACCGCCGTGCTGGTGATTAACGACCTGCTCGCCATCGCCGTCATACGCGCAGCAGGCGACCTCGGCCTGACGATTCCCGGAGATATCTCCGTTGCCGGTTTTGATGACATTCCGCTTTCCAGTTACACCATGCCGCGCCTCACGACGGTCTCCGGCATGGCGGAGGAGAGCGGGCGCGATGCGGTTCGGCTGCTGCTCAAACGCTTCGCCGATCCTGAGCTTCCCCAGCAGGTGATCACGGCGGATGTGCAGCTCATCGTTCGAGAATCAACCGGCCCGGCTAAGCCGCCGGAATAAAGATAGAGTCCACCAGCGATCCAGGGTGAGCGAATGTGCGATGCAGGACTGATCTCCAGTAGTCAAAGACAGCCGAGGGGCGGACTCAATGACGGCCTTTGAATGGCAGCAAGACGAGACTAAAAGCAGTTTCTTTGGGCGAAAAACGTCCGGTATTTCCAGATTTATCAGGCGCAACGCTGTCGCCTATATGTTCCTCGCGCCCTGGCTCGTGGGGTTCCTCGTATTGACGCTTTACCCGATGATCTACTCGCTGGGCCTCAGCTTCACCAATTATGACTTCACGCAGCCCAATGCGACGCAGTTCATCGGCCTGGGCAATTACGTGAAGATGTTCGGCTCGGTGTTCGGGCTGTCCCAGTTCACCGCGTCCACGGGCGAGGTGATGCGCGTGGACCCCTACTACATGAAGTCGCTTTCGGTGACGCTGACCTATGTGTTCGTATCCGTACCGCTGAAGCTGGTCTTCGCGCTGGCGGTGGCGATGCTGCTGAACCAGAAACTGCGCGGGGTGCCGTTTTACCGCGCCGTGTACTATATCCCCACGCTCCTCGGCGGCTCGGTCGCCATCGCGGTACTGTGGCGGAAGTTGTTCGAGAAAGACGGCCTGGTCAACGGCGTCCTGGGAGGTCTCGGCTTTACCAACCTCCCCGGCTGGATCACCAACCCCAATTACGCACTTGGGACACTTATTCTGCTGACGGTGTGGCAGTTCGGCTCGTCGATGATTATCTTCCTCGCGGGACTGAAGCAGATCCCCCAGGACTACTACGAGGCGGCCAGCGTGGACGGCGCGAGCAAGCTCCGGCAGTTCTTCGCCATCACCATCCCCCTGCTCTCGCCGGTGATTATGTTCAACCTGATTATCCAGATCATCGGCGCGTTCCAGGCCTTCACCCAGGCCTATATCATCGGCGGTGGTAAGGGCGGCGTGCTCAACTCCACGCTGTTCTACACCCTCCATCTGTACATTCAGGGATGGACCTATCACGAGATGGGCTATGCCTCGGCAATGGCCTGGGTGCTGCTGCTCATTATCGGGGTCATCACGGCGATTGTCTTCAGATCATCGAGGTGGTGGGTGTCCTATGGGGCTGGGGAATAAGATGAGAAGCAATACGCTCTTACGCCATACCTTGACACATCTGTTCATCATTGTCCTGGGGCTGTTTATGGTCTACCCGGTCGTCTGGATGATTGTCAGCTCCTTCAAGCCCAACAATATGATCTTCAGCGATCCGGGGATCATCCCCAAAGCCGTGACCATTGAAAACTACATTACGGGGTGGAAAGGCTACGCGGGGACGTCCTTCGAACGCTTCTTTGCCAACTCGCTGGGCATGTGTGTGGTCGCTATCGTCGGCAACCTGATCTCCTGCTCAATGGCGGCCTACGCCTTCGCGCGGCTCAAATTCGCGGGCAGGGGCCTCTGGTTCGCGGTGATGATGGCAACGCTCATGCTTCCGGGTCACGTCACGCTCGTACCGCGCTATATCCTGTTCAACACCTTCGGCTGGGTGGGGTCGTATCTGCCGATACTCGTGCCGAAATTCCTGGCAACAGATGCCTTCTTCGTGTTTCTGCTCGTGCAGTTCATGCGCAGTCTGCCGAAAGAGATGGAAGAGGCGGCCATCATCGACGGCTGCGGGAAGATCGGGGTATTTCTGCGGATCATCATCCCGCTGGCAGGCCCCGCGCTGGTGACGACCGCGCTGTTCACCTTCCTGTGGACCTGGGACGACTTTTTCAACCACCTGCTGTACCTCACAAGCCCGCCAACGTTCACGGTATCGAGGGCCTTGCGCACCTTCGTCGGCGATGCGGGCGCAGTCAATAACTGGGGCGGCGCGCTGGCAATGTCCACGCTCTCGATCATTCCCGCCTTTATCCTATTCTTCTCCCTGCAGAAATACTTCGTACAGGGTATCTCGACTACGGGCATGAAGGGTTAGAAAATTACAGGAGACAATGAATATGAAATGATGATAGGCGACGTGCTTCGGGTTTGTCCGCTGAAACAATAAAACTTACAGAAACAGGAGAATTCAACGATGAGAAAAATTCACGCAATCACGCTCATGGCACTGCTTGGGCTGATCCTCGCCGCCTTCGCCGTCCCGACGATGGCTCAGAGCGACTCCATGCTTCCCGAATACACGGGCGGTCCTGCTGAACTGCGTATGGGCTGGTGGGGCAATGACGACCGCGCCCAGCGGACCCAAAAAGTGATCGATTTGTTCGAAGCTGCCTATCCCGACATCACCGTGACCGGTGAGCCAAATGGCGGTGCGGGCGACCACTTCCAGATCCTCGACACCCAACTCGCGGCCAACAACGCCCCCGACATTATCCAGTTCGGCGGCAACTGGCCCGATTACACGCAGTATCTGGAGCCGCTCAACGACTATCTCGGCAAACAGCTTATGATCGACACGCCGGAGACCTTCGACCAGGCTGCCTTTGTTCCGGCGACGGACGCCGACGGTAATCTTTATGCGATCAGCCTGGGTACGAACACGCTCACCCTGGCCTACAACAAGACGATGATCGAAGCAGCCGGTGTCGATCTCCCCGAACTCAACATGACCTGGGAGCAGTTCATCGACTACGGCAAGGAGCTGAAGGCAGCTCTCCCCGACGGGGTCTTCCCCTTTGTGGATAACAGCACCAACACGGCGAACTACATGAGCTTCTTTTACACTCAGCAGGGCACCCCGATCTGGACTCTGGATGATGGCGGTAAATCCTACGCGACGGTTGAGTCCGCTCAGAAATGGCTTCAGATGTGGGCTGACATGCGCGATGAGGGCCTGATCCCTGACGCGGACACCACCTATACCTACTCTGAAGATGGCGCAGACAGCTCCGCACTCGTGGCGGGCAAAGCAGCTATCGGTCTGGTCTGGAGTAACCAGGTGGCTTCCTATCAGGCAGCCATGACCGATGAGCTGGGCATGACGACGCTCCCGCAGGGCGGCGAACCGGCCTACGCCATCCAGATGAGCCAGTACCTGGGCATGAACGCGGCCAGCGAGAACAAAGAAGCGGCGGCCCTGTTCATCAACTTCTTCGTGACCAGCCCGGAAGCAGGTGCGATCCTCGAAACCAATCGTGGTGTGCCGTCCTCGCCGGTTGTGCGTGCTGCGATTGCCGACTCGGCTACCCCGCTTGACGCGGCAGTTTACAGCCTCTACAACGCGATTGCCGAAGCCGGGCGCGTGGTCCCGCAGGGGCCGAACCTCCCGAACGACCAGGAGTTTGTGAATGAGCTTGAACTGATTGGTCAGCAGGTCGCCTACGGGCAGTCCTCAGTGGACCAGGCAGCTCAGGACGTGCAGGCCTTGATCGAGCGGTTGGCGGTCAAGTAGCTTCCAGCAAAAGCAGTAGTTACTCAAGGCGTGGGGTCAAGCGATCCCGCGCCTTTTTTATCGCCAGGCGTTGTCCACCCCCACCATATCCACTGACCACGTGTCCGCCGAAGTTGTAGCGATCCAGGCAAAGCGCAGATTGATAACCTGGCCGCTGTAGGCGCTCAGGTTCACCAGCGTCTCGGCCCAGTCCGACGAGGGCTGCACCATAGCAATCGTCAGCCACTCACCGCCGCCGTGCCGGTGGGTGGCATGACCGCGCTGTATCTGCTCCGGCAGGCCGAGATTTAGCCCGGTCAAAAGGTGCTGATCTACGGTGCGTCGGGCAGTGTGGGCGCGATGCAGTCCAGCTTGCGCGCTATTTGGGTGCAGACGTGACCGGGCTGTGCAGCAGTGGCAATGTAGATCTGGTAAACTCTCTGGGAGCCAAACCGGGTGATTGATTACACAAGTGAAGGCTTCAGCGGAACGCAGCAAGCGGGCGCTGACGGAGAACGGCCATTTTGTCTCGATCCGGGCGACGACCCATGAGGCGGCTGAGGCGCTGGACTTTCTCAAGAGATTGATTGAAGCGGGCGCAAAAAGGGCAATGCCGTCATCACGGTGGCAGGCTAACCAGCGTGGGGGAAAACACATGAAAGCAGTTGTCTGGACGAAATACGGATCCCCGGATGGGCTTCAACTCCAGGAAGTGCCGAAGCCCACGCCCAGGGATAACGAAGTGCTGATCCGAATCTATGCGACGACCGTCACCGCCGGGGACTCCGAGGCGCGGCGGCTGGCTTTTCCGCTCTGGCTGGCGATCCCGATGCGCCTGTACATGGGGCCTCTACAACCCCGGAACATCATCCTGGGGCAGGAACTGGCCGGGGAGATTGAAGCGGTCGGTCAGAATGTCGCCCGCTTTAAGCCAGGCGACCCGATCTTTGCCGCCGCCGGGATCAAATTCGGCGGGTATGCGGAGTACGTCTGCCTGCCGGAAGACGGCGTGCTGGCTGTCAAACCGTCCAACATGAGCTACGACGAGGCCGCCGCTGTGCCGACTGCGGGGCTGGAGTCGCTGTATTTTCTCAGCCGGGCCAATGTCCAGCGCGGCGAGAAAGTCTTGATCGTGGGGGCCGGTGGCAGCATCGGGACCTTTGGCGTGCAGCTTGCCAAACACTATGGGGCGGAGGTGACGGCGATAGACAGCACCGGGAAGCTCGACATGCTGCGTTCAATCGGCGCGGACCACGTCATCGATTACACGCAGGAAGACTTCACGCAGAACGGCAAGACCTATGACGTCATTTTCGACGTGATCGGCAGGAGTTCATACGCCCGCAGTCTGGCATCGCTTAAGCCCCATGGGCGCTATCTCCTGGCGAACCCTAAGTTCTGGCAGATGATTCGCGGACGCTGGACGGCGATGCGGAGCAGCAAGAAGGTCATCCTGGGGCCAGCAAGCCAGACGACGGACGATTTGGCCGCTCTCAAGACGCTGATTGAGGCGGGAGACCTGAAAACGATCATCGACCGGCGCTATCCTCTGGAAGAGACCGCTGAGGCGCACCGCTTTGTCGAGACCGGACAGAAGAAGGGCCACGTCATCATCACAGTGGCCTCTCAAGACGAGGGCTAGGGCGTGTTTGCAAACCACATGAAGCTGAATTGAGCGCTGTGTTGTTAGCTCAAAATCTGTAATAATTATCGTAATTCTACCTGTTTCTCTCCTGCTTAACAGGCTTTTTGTCGGACAATGCGGACTTTGCAAACACGGCCTAGTTGCCCGCAAGGAAGTGCTGATCTTGCTGGGCGCGCAATGTCCAGAGCATCGAATTGGCTGGTGACTCAATCATGCCACGGCTGAGCACCCTGCCCGCCGGGACGTCGGCAGTCAGGCGGCGGCCACTCGCCATGTGAAAGGGCACAGGCGCATCCTCGCCGAGCGGCTGCGCCGGACGCATCAGCGCGGTCAAGAGCGGGCTGTGATCGTTGCCCACGATGTCCCCGGCTTTCAGGTCCGCTGCCGCCTGAGCCACCACATCGTAGCGCGGGGCATAATCGAGCGGCGCGGTAGGCTGCTTGAGCAGGCCCGCCACGAGGATCGACACCGGCGTTTCGACCCCGCACAGATGATAAGGGCGATAGATCAGGGCGGACGTCCCCCGGCTGTTGCCGATCAAGCCCTTCGTCAGCAGGATCTCGCGCGAATAATCGTTTTCACAGCCGACGACCACGAACACGCCGCCGCCCAGCCCGGCCTCATACGGCGAGCGCAGGCAGCGCACCGCATCGACCACCCCGCGCTGCTGCAAGATGCCGCCGTCTTCAGCGACTGTCAGCACTTCGGGGATTTCAGGAATACGGATGACCGGGCAGTGCAGCGTCTCAATATCGGGTTTCAGACCGCTGCCATTGACGACGATGGTCATTTCCACCACGTCATAGCCGCCAATGCTGCCGAAATCGCCCAGCAGACTGCGGCGTGCCGCGATCTGCCCTGGTGCGGCGGTCTGTGGCTGCGGCGCGAGCACAGGGCGATCCTGCTCGGCAATTGCCATTGTATGGTGTTCGAGTGAAGCGCTGCCCGATGCCGGATCAAACACGACTTCGTTGTCCAGCGCCTTGCCCGCGCAGATGACCTCAAGGCCCAGGTCCCGCGCCCACTGGATCATGCTCAGCAGCAGACCGTGCTGATCGCCATCGACGGCGGTATACACCAGGCCTGCCTGATCGGCCAGAAGCTTGAGAATCGGCCCGACAGAGACGTCGGCTTCCTTGCTGACCATCGCCACGTGCTTGCCATGCTGAATCGCTTCGTAAGCATGTCGGGCGGAGGCTTCCGGCACCCCGGTCGATTCGACCACGACGTCCACCGGCAGCTCCATTAAGATCATCGCGTCGCGCACGATCACCCGCTGGCCGCGTTCCAGCGCAGCTTGTGCCGCCGCCCGGCTCTCGCAGATCACGTAGTCGTCTTCAGCCAGTCCGGCCCGGCGATACGCGCGTTGGGCGGCCTCAATGTGGGTGTCGCAGACAACGCAGACATCCAGTTCAGGAATCACCTGCGACTGCGTGACGACGGCGGTAGCAAAATGGCCCGTGCCGATCACCCCCACCTGCACTGTCTGTCCAGCCGCGAGGCTGTCAATCAACTGTCGATAAATCATACTTGTGGTCCTGTCCTCATTATGCGGCGCAATTGAGCCTCCGGCCCTTCACCGGTGCAAATCAAGGCAGATCGGAGGTTTTGTGGGGCACAATTCCCCACATCCCATTTTCTCCTCATTTATCTGGAAAAGAGGTCCAGGAGATCCCATCTCCTGGTAGGGGTGAAGCCCCCAGATACTCCGGGGCAGCGGCCTGCGTCCCTCGATCTATGTTACAATCGATTTCTTTATTCTTGTCTAACGGAAAATACTCATGCCCGACCCCTTGCCTCTCCCCGATGACTATAACCCGGCAACCCACCTGATCGCTAACACCACTGAAAATGGCACCTTTCACGAATCGCGGCGCGGGGCGCGGCTGGCGGAGCAGTTGGTCGCCAACGGCACGCCTGCGGATCTCGATCTCGCCGCGAAAGTCCTGGAAGCGACCCTGGCCTGTCAGGAACGGCGGCCCGACGACCCCCACTATGGCAATTTCTATTGGATGGCCGAAGACCTCGTCGTGATCGACCTCAACGCGGTCGAATTCAACCTGGAACGGCTGATCCCGATGATGATCGAACACGGCGACCGGCTGGAGCCTGAGATGCAGGCGCGCGTGCTGGAGGCCATCCGCCTGGGCCTGGACGAGATTCGCAGGCTGGATGTGCATGTGGCCTATTCGAACATCACCATGCTCGATATTCTCAATTCCTGCCTGGGCGGGGAGCTGCTGGGTGACGCGGCCATCGCGCAGCGCGGCTACGACAAGTTCGTCCGTTGGATGGCTTTTACCGACGAAAGCGGCATCCCGCGTGAGTACAACAGCCCGACCTATACCCCCGTGATTATTCGCGCGCTCAAGCGGTTGACCGACCTGACCACCGACCGCGCCACCCGCATTCGGGGCCGGACCCTGGCCGCACGGCTGGCGCTCAGTGCCGGGCTGCACATTCACCGGGCCACCGGGCGCTGGGCCGGGCCGCACAGCCGCGCCTACCAGCCCTCCGTCGTCTGCGAACGCCCGCCGGAGGTTGAGATGCTGCGCGAATGGCTGGCCGATGGCACGCTGCCAGCCTGGGCTGCCGACCTGCTGAGCTATCCACCGGAGCCGTTCTTAGTCAACGAGACGGCCAGCATCATCGAAGGGTTGGGCCTGACGACCTACCAGAGCCGTTCCTTTGCCCTGGGCGTGGCGTCTAAGGAATATGGCGGGCAGGCAGATGTGCTGATGGCCCATTACCTGCGCGAAGGGGCCGAGCGTCCCGGCGTGATGTACACGCGCTATGTCATGGACGACAAATGGCTGGGCGATTTCTATCACGCCACCGACCGCACCGCCTCGCGCAATTTGATCGAGGAAGGCCGCTTCTTCGGCGTGCAGCAGGGCGCGCGGGCCATTGGTCTCTATGCCCCCGCCAATATGGGTCACTGTCACAGTGCCAAAGCGGCGTTCATCTTCACCGAGCGCGACAAAATCGACGAAATCTGGATCGGCGGCGAACGGGTTGAGCATCTGCCTGCCAATGTGTCCGAAGGCGCGGTCGTCGTGATCGGCAGCGGCAGCGCCTACATTGCCCTTCAGCCGCTGGAACGGCATGATGCCGGGCGTGAGGCCCCGCTCAGGCTGGTCGAAAAGCAGGGCGACCTGGTGCTGGAGATTTACAATTACCAGGGGCCGGAAAAAGACTTCTGGGAGATGCGCCCGACGCTCAATCCCTTCTTCCAGGGGCATCCCTACTGCGCGGTCTACGTCGAACTGGCCGAGCGGACGGAGTACGCTGATGGCCGCGCCTTCGGGCAAGTGATCGCCCAGGGCCAGGTCGAACTGGCGGTCGCCGCGCCCTTCACCACCGACTTCGCCAGCGAACGCCTTATCAGCATCGGCTATGCGCGCGCGGGCCAGACCCTGGGCCTGGAAGCCGACCTGATGCGCTGGGCGCTCAAACGGCGCTGGACTCAGGACGGCGATATAGGCTGGCCTTCGCTGGAATCGCCCTGTGCGCGGGGCACGCGCGGCGGCCCGGTGACGCTCGGTGAGGCGCGTCTGGACTGTGGCCCGGCTGCGGGCTGGCTTTATGCCAATCCAGCGGCGCAGCGTTGGGCTGCCGGGTATCATGGTGCCGAACCGGCCCCGCTTACTTTGACGGTCCCAGGGGGCCGTGTGGAGATTGAGGCGATGAGCACCGGCACGGTGATCTGGGATCAGGGCCGCGTAACGATTGAAGCAGTCGCCGTTCAGGGCACGCCCAAAATTGACGGCGGGCGCATGACCTGAGTAGGATCGTGTCGCTGATGGTCTTTACGAAATCAGGCTGTGTTGACATTTGCTTGTGAGGCTAATTTACCCTCATCCCCCGGCCCTTTCTCCCTCAGGGAGAGGGGATTAGGGTGAGGGCCAAAACTAGATTCGGCCCAATTGAGAAATGTTAACAGAAGCTAGAAATCGCATGGGGTGTAGGGGCGAACCGATGTGTCACACCTCGTGTTTAGCCTGGAGATTAACGAGGATGCCTTATGTTGTGCCGGTACAACGCCACTGATATTGAACTGATCCTGCGCGCCGAGACGCCGCCGCCGCTGTTCCCGCCCGCCGCAGATCGAGACGCCTGGCTGGCGCTGCGTCAGACCTTGGGCGAGGATGCCGTGCAGCACATCATTCAGGAGGCCGAAGCGGCAGCCGCAGCCGACATTCCGGTCCTTCCGGCCAGTCTCTACCTCGAATTCAAGCGCAGCGGCGAGCGGGCAGGCTACCAGCAGCCCCGGACCCTGCGCCGCCGCCATCACACGGCGCTGACCCTGGGCGAGTGCCTGGAATACCAGGGGCGCTTCCTCGACCCGCTGATGGACCTGACCTGGGCCATCTGTGAAGAGAGCAGTTGGGCACAGCCTGCCCATCAGACCGAACTCACCGACCTGGATTTTCCGATCATCGACCTGAATTCCTCCCTGACCGGCACGCACCTGGCGGAGATGGACGCGCTGCTGGGGGCCGAACTCGACCCGCACGTCGGCAAACGCATCCGCGATGAGGTGGACCGCCGCCTGTTTACTCCTTATCTCACCCGGCACGATCACTGGTGGCTCTACAACACCCAGGTCCGGCACGTCAACAACTGGTCGGGCGTCTGCAACGGCAATATCGTCATGACCGCCCTGTACCTGGAAGACGACCTCGCCCGCCTGGCCGAGATCATTGCACGGGCAGCACGCTCGCTGGATGATTACCTGGATACCTACGACGTGGATGGCGGCTCCTCCGAAGGGCCAGGTCCCTGGGTTTTTGGTTTCAGCAACTACACCATCATGGCCCAGATGCTGGCGCATCGCAGCAGTGGCCGCATCGACTTCCTGGAGGGCGAGCTGTTCAGGAAAATCGCCCAGTTTCCGCTGAAGACGGTCATGTATCCGGGGCGTTGGGTCAATTTTTCGGATACCGAGTTGCATTCGACCTTTCCCGACGGCTTCCTGATCTATGCGGCGCAGCGCCTGAACCTGCCGGACCTGGTCACGCTCTATCACGAGCAAAAGCAGCGCGGCATTGCCATCGACCGCGAAAGCGAACTCCCCTGGATGCTGCGGCGCTTGTTCTGGCGGCCTGCTGAAAGCCCCAGCCAGCCGGTGCGTTTTATCCCCAACCGGCACGACTGGTACAGCGGGATGCACTGGCTCTTCGCTCGCATGAATCCGGCGGACCCGGACGCGCTGGTCCTGGCAGCCAAGGGGGGGCACAACGGCGAAATGCACAATCAGAACGATGTCGGCGGCTTCATCGTCCAGTTGAAGGGCGAGCAGGTGATCGCCGATATTGGCCGGGGCCGTTTTACGCGCTTCTACTTCAGCGAGAGCCGCTACGACGATTTTTCGTGCCAGTCGCTGGGGCATTCCTGCCCGGTCCCCAATGGGCAGATGCAAGGCCCGCTGACCGCGCCGCTGCGCCTGGGCGATGGCAACTGGGCCGGTGAACTTACTGAGGAAATGCGCGGTTCCAATTATCACGCGACTCTGATTGAACACCGGGCCGAGGATACGCTTGACCTGATGAAGATCGAGATGCGGGCCGCCTATCCGCCTGCGGCAGATCTCGAATCGCTGGTCCGAACGATTGCGCTCCAGCGTGACACGGCCCAGGGTTGGGTTGAACTGGTCGATGTCGTCCGCTTCGCCAGCCAGCCAGGGACCTACGAAAGCGTTCTCATCACCTTTGGCACGGTCGAGCTTGAAGCGGGCAGCGTGCTCATTCAGGGTGAAAGAAGCGCTGTCCGGGTGCGTTATGATCCTGAACAGGTCCGGGCGCGGATCGACCTGCGGTCTGAGGTCCCCTTGACCGTCGGGCCGCGTGATGTGAGGCGAGTCATTTTTGAGTGGCCGCAGGCTCGGCAGTCCGGGACCGTGCGGCTGGACATCCACCCGGTCTGAGACCTACCCCTACAGCCCCAGCCATCCGATGGAGAGGGGATTTTCGAGCGCGTGCTACGGATAGATTGTCAGAGGGCGCTCTCGCGCACGATTAGCTCCGGCGTGAAGATGACCTCCGGCTCCGAATAATCGCCCGCGATCCGGTTCAGGAGCATTTCGGCGGCAGTGACCCCCATCTCAAACCAGGGGATGCTCACCGTCGTCAGAGGGACTTTGAACAGCTCGGTGAGGGGAAGGTTGTCAAACCCGGTGATGGCGACCTGCCCTGGCACGTCCACGCCCAGGTCCAGGCAGGCTTTGAGAGCGGTCGCGGCGATCAGATCGTTGTAGCAAATGATGGCGTCGATGACGGTTTCGGAGCGAAGTAAGCTCTGAACCCGGTTAAAGACATTGGCCTCACTGTCGTCACAGACGATGACCAGGTTCTCGTCGATAGGCAGGTCGAATTTCGCCAGCGCTTTTTTGTAGCCGCTCAGGCGTTCGCTCGCGCTGTAATTAGTTTTGGGATGAGTCAGGAGCGCGATGTGGCGGCGGCCCCTGGCGAACAAGTGCTCTACCAACAGGTTGATGCCATACTCGACATCAATGCGAACCACCCCGGAATGCTTGCTGTGCAGCGCATTGTTCACCAGGACGGAGGATCGCTGGCGCTTCAGCAGTTCCTGGAGTTCCCCGGCGGAAATATGATTGACCGTAAACACCATGACGCCGTCCACCTGGTTTTCCGCCAGCAGTTCCAGGCCCCTGCGGGCACGCTCCGGGGCGACATCGGTGTTATAGACCAGCACTTCATAGTTATGCGCGTGCATCACTTTCTCGACCCCCAGAATGATGATCGGGAAAATGGGGTAATCGATGGAAGGTACCAGCATCCCGATGACGTGGCTCCGTCTTGAGGCCAGGCGCTGCGCCGCGCGGTTCGGGTGATAATTCAACTCCTGGATGACTTCCGTAACACGCAGTCGGGTCGCTTCGTTCACATGGGGTTCATTGTTGATTACCCGTGAGACCGTTTTGGTCGAGACTCTGGCTGCCTTGGCAACATCCGCCAGGGTAATTTGTTTATGGTGATTGTCTATAGTCCTAACCTTGCACTTAGCATCGACTTTGTTGCATAACATAACATGGCGCAATACGTGATGTCAATTTGACAGTCCGATCTATCTTCGGTAAGCTAATGACAGCGCTGTCATTCAACAGTTTGTTTGAGTATAAGTTTTATGAAGAGAGGTGAGAAGTGTCGGCTGAAAATAAACTTTCACGGCGTCGTTTTCTACAATTATCGGCAGGAGCCGTTGGGGCGGCGGCGCTCAACGCTTCGGTAATCAAGGCAGGCGCGCCGCAATCAGCGCCTGTGCAGGATGTCAGCTACAGCGAAGCGCCCATGCTGGCGGATAGGGTCGCCAGTGGAGATCTACCGCCGATAGAGGAACGACTGCCCAAGAATCCCCGCGTCGTACCGGTGCGCGATTTTGTCGGCCAGTACGGCGGCACCTGGCGGCGGGCCTATACCGGCGTGTCCGATATGCAGGGGCCGGTCAAGCTGATCTACGTCTTCGGGCTGCATTTCGATATCTCGCCAGATCTGGAAAATATCGACATCGTGCCCGGTTTGTACGATGAATGGTCTCAAAACGATGATGCGACAGCCTACACCTTCCACATTCGTGAAGGCGTCCACTGGTCAGACGGTGAGTTGTTTGATACGGACGACGTGCAGTTCTGGTATGATTGGTATTACCAGGGCGAGTTGGGGCCGAACTACGACGCCCTGACCTTTAATGACACGCCGATGCAGCTCGACATCGTCGATCAATATACCTTCACCGTGACCTTCGCGGCCTCGAACCCGCTGCTATCGCTCAAGATTGCCAGGGACGATACGGAAGGGCCGCACGGTGGGCCGACGATGGCCGCCCCGTCGCATTACCTGAGCCAGTACATTCCCGATCTTGGCGATCAGGCGCTCATCGACGCGGCGATTGAGAAATTCGGCGTCTCATCCTGGCAGGAACTCTTCGGCGTGGGCGGTGATCGTCACGGACCCATCGCCTGGTGGGCGATGAACCCGGACGTGCCCTGCCTCAACGCCTGGATCATGGAAGCCCCGCTGCCGTTCAGCGAGCCGATTGTCCAGGTGCGCAATCCCTACTTCTACTGTGTCGATGAAACCGGCCAGCAGCTTCCCTACATTGACCGCATTGAGCACAGGCTGTACGAGGATAGCAATACCTTCGACCTGTGGGTCACGCAGGGGCTGCTCGACATGCACGAACGGCACGTGTCTGCGGCCAGCTACACACTCTACAAAGAGAATGAAGATGTCGGCGGGTATCAGGTGTATCTGTGGAAAGGGGCATCAACGGATGCGTACTTCCCCAACACCAGCCACGATGACCCGGTCATCCGCGAATTGTTCATGGACCCCCGCTTCCGTCATGCCTTGAATATCGCCGTCAACCGCCAGGAGATTAACGACGTGGCCTACAATGGTCTCTTTGAGGTCCGGCAGGGGTCCCCTGTGACGGGTTCGCCCCAGTTTGATGCCGAATTCGAGACACTCTGGACGGAATACGACCCGGAGGCTGCGATAGCCCTGCTGGATGAAATCGGCCTGCCCGTCGGCGACGATGGGATGCGCCTGCGCCCTGACGGCGAACCGCTGTCGCTGCACATGCTGCATTCCCGGCTGGGCGAACAGTCCACGATGGATGAGATCGGTCTGGTGACTGGCTACTGGAAAGCTGTCGGCCTGAATATTTCCGAAGAGGGCGTCGAACGCTCACTCTACGAAGAACGGGTCGAGAACAACCAGGTTGACATCGGATACTGGGGCCTCGACCGTAGTTTGTTCCTTGAAGCCGATCCCTCCGCCTATATCGGCGGTTCCGGCCAGCAGTGCTATGCCGTGCGCTATCGCCA
Source organism: uncultured Chloroflexia bacterium (assembly GCA_963772595.1). Classification (GTDB taxonomy): domain Bacteria; phylum Chloroflexota; class Anaerolineae; order Aggregatilineales; family Phototrophicaceae; genus CAVYXZ01. The sequence continues at coordinate 61,322 of CAVYXZ010000015.1, forward strand.
GTGGTACCTGGGCGACGAAGCCGGTATCGAGCCGCCGGAAGATCACCCGCTCCGCCGTATCTGGGACCTTTGGGCACAGGCATCGACCGAGCCGGATTCCGATCAGCGGGCCGCACTGATGCATGACCTGGTGAACGTCCACAAAGAAGCTCCCATGTGGGTCGGCACGGTGGGTGAACCGCCCGCGCCGGTGATCGTTGCCAACCGTATGCATAATGTCCCTAACGGCATTCCGAGCGACACTACGCTGCGCAACGTGCGCGTCGCCAATCCAGAGCAGTTCTACATTTCAGAATAAGTTCGTTCAACCTGGATTTCGCAAAGGGTACGGTACGCCGTACCCTTTTTCACATAAAGGCTTTGTGACCATGCAGCACGAAACCCGCAGCCTCACCGCCGGGCCAAAACATCACTTATTTGGTTACTATGACATCTGCCCCTGGAACGCTTCTGAGAGCATCTGCTCTGTCTGGAAAGCGACTTTCAGGATCATCTGCCGCTGCCGGAAGAGCGCGGGCGTCATCGGGCTGGTGGATGCCGCGACCGGCGCGTTTGAGCCGATCACCGAGACCTATGCCTGGAATTTGCAGCAGGGCGCGATGCTCAACTGGAACCCGCTGGCCGCTGATACGGAGATCATTCACAATGACCGGGTGGATGGTGAGATCGTCTCGGTCGTCTATAACATCCAGAGCGGCAGCCGCCGTCGTCCTGCCCCGGCCTGTTAATGCGATCAGCCATAATGGACATTATGCCCTCAGCCTGACTTATGGGCGGCTTCAGCGGATGCGCAAAGTCGTCGGCTATGCAGGCACGGTCGATCCCAACCCGGATGCCAAACACCCGGAGAACGACGGTGTCTTCCTGGTCGATCTCCTGTCCGGCGAAACCCGGCTGATCGTGTCCATCAAGCAAGTTTTTGAGACCCTGGTCGCCCGGCACCCTATCCTGGCCGAGAAGGACATGTGGTTCAATCACGTGGGCTTCAACCCATCGGATACACGCTTTTTCTTCCTGGCGCGCTGCTGGGAGGGTGATGAACTGCAAACCGGCATGTTCACCGCCAACCTCGATGGCAGCGACCTGCGCGAGGCCGTCCCCTTCGGCACGCGAGTCTCGCATTTTACCTGGCGTAATGACCGGCAGATTCTCTTCACCAGTAATTACCGGGGCCGGGGGCGCGAACACGTCCAGGTGACGGACGGCCTGGCCGATTTTCGTCCACTGGCCGAAGGCAAACTCGCGTTTGACGGCCACATGAGCTTTTCGCCTGATGGCAAATGGCTGGTGACGGATCAGAATGTGCTGGATGGCCTCGAAAAATGGCTGATGCTGGTGCGTATGGCTGATGAAGAGGTCACGCTGCTGCATCAATTCCCGATGCTGGAGCCGCGCTATTGGACGGGCGATTTGCGCTGTGATCTGCACTCGCGCTGGAACCGGCGTGGGGATACGATCTGCGTCGATGCGCTGAATGCCGCCGACGGCACACGGCAGCTTCACCTGGTCCAGCTCGACTTGCCCTGATTTCCCTTGCGTCCCTCTGGCGGAGAACGCGCTAGAATATGGCACCGTTGGATGCAAAGGGACACGTCATGACATTGGATCTCATCCTCTACAAGGCCCAAATTGCCGATGTCTTCCGGCTGAGATTGTTCGAAGGCTGGGTAGGTATTCGGGCAGGCCGCTTCGCCTATGTGGAAGAAGGCGCGCCGCCGGATGACCTGACCGCCGCCCTGCGCCAGGATGTGAACGGGCTGATTCTGGCTCCGGGTCTGGTCGAATCGCACATGCACATCGAATCCAGCCTGATTACCCCGCGCCGCTTTGCCGAGACGGTCCTGCCCTACGGTACGACGACCATCCTGAGCGACCCGCACGAGGTCGCCAACGTCGCCGGGGAACAGGGCGTGCGCTGGATGTTCGCCGCTTCGCGCAATCTGCCGCTGAAAATCTACCATTCCATTCCTAGCTGCATCCCGGCGACCGACCCCGAATACGAGTGGACGGCGCAGGTCTTCGACGCGGATGTCATTACCCGGCTGGCCGACGATCCCTCGGTGATTGCCCTGGGTGAGGTCATGGACTACCGGGGCCTGATGGGCGATAACGAACGCCTGCAAGCCATCGTCCGGGCCGCGTGGCAGGCGGGCCTGATGGTCGAAGGGCATATCCCCAGCCTGCGCGGGCCAGCGCTCTCGGAGTATCTCGAACACGGGGTCGGCTCGGATCACACTCAGGCGGACCCGGAGAAAATCGAGGAGCAGCTTTCCAAAGGGCTGGCCGTCATGCTGCAAACCAAGTCGATCACGGCGGACAACATGGCGACGGTCATGAACCTGCCGGATCGCTCGCGCGTTTTCCTGGTGACGGACGATATTGAACCCTCGCTGCTGATCGGCGGCCATCTCTCGCGCATCGTGCAGCTTGCCATCCAGCACGGCCTGCCGCCGTTGGAAGCCTGGGCCTCGGCCTCGATTCGCCCGGCGCGCTACATGGGCCTGCGCAATGTCGGCGGCATCGCCCCCGGTTTCCGCGCCGATTTTGTGTTGATGCGCGATCTGGCCGAATTCCCGCCGGAAGCGGTCTACGTGGGTGGTGAGCGCATCGCGCAGCAGGGGAGAATCGCGCCCGTGCAGTGGCCGGATCTGCCGCCCATGCCTGCTGAATACGCCGTGCCCGGCCCGCTGGAACCCGCTGATTTCCGGCTGGTTCCTGACGACAGTCGAAGCGGCTCAGGTGACGGCTAACGTGGTCACGATCCAGGATGCGCCGACCCTCCTGACGATATTAGAGCGGATCAACGTTGCAGTGGATCAGGCGGGCAATCCGGTCTTCGAAGCAGGGGACGAGTTTGCGCTGGCGGCGGTCTTCGCCCGCGACGGCTCCTCCCATGCGGTTGGCATTATCAAGAATACCGGGCTGGAGGCCGGGGGCTTCGCCAGTACGGTGGCGCATGACTGCCACAATCTGCTGGTGATCGGGCGCGACGCCGGTCTCGATGAGCCGGGCGGCCCAGGAGGTCCATACGATGGGCGGCGGGGTGGCGGTGGCAAAGGGTGCTGGATTGCTGGCAAGCCTGCCCCTGCCGTATTTTGGCCTGCTGAGTGATGCGCCGGTGCCCGATGTCGCCCGCAAGCTGGGGGCGATAGAGACGGCGCTGCACGACTCAGGTATGGTTCATCAGCGTCCGTTTCTGCTGCTGTCGTTGATGGCCCTCAGTGTCATTCCCTATGTCAAGTTCACCGATAAAGGCGTCATGGATACCGAGCAGCGCCAGCTTCTGCCCACCTGGGTCTACGCACAGAAGAACTAACGCGCCAACCAGCCGCCATCCACCGAAATCAGCGTGCCGTGCATGTAATCGGATGCAGCGGAGGCCAGAAAGACGACCGTCCCTTTCAGGTCATCAGGCTGGCCCCAGCGATTGGCCGGGATGCGTTCGAGAATCGCTTTGCTGCGTTCTGGATTATCCTGCAAGGCCTGGGTGTTATCGGTGCGGAAGTAGCCCGGCGCGATGGCATTGACGTTAATGCCCTTCGCGGCCCATTCATTCGCCAGGGCGCGTGTCAGACCGGCGACGCCATGCTTGGCAGCGGTATAGGCTGGCACCGTGATGCCGCCTTGATATGACAGCAGCGAGGCGATCTGCACGATCTTGCCACCGTCGTGCTGCGCCATGTGGCGCGCGGCGAACTGCGACAGGAAGAATACCGCCTTGAGGTCCACTTGAATGACGTCGTCCCAATCGGATTCGCTGAAATCCAGCGCCGGGCTGCGCCGGATGATGCCCGCGTTATTCACGAGAATGTCCAGCTTGCCGAGGGCTGATGTCGTCTGAGCGATGACCGCTTCTAAATCCGCCGTGCTGGCCTCGCTCAAGTCGCACTTCACCGGCAGGAACCGGCGGCCAAGCGCTTCGACCGCTGCTTGTGTTTCTTCGTGGCGGCTGTTGTAGAGGCCCGCGATGTCCGCGCCTGCTTCGGCGAGGGCCAGTGCCATTGCAGCGCCCAGTCCGCGGCCTACCCCCGTGACTAAAGCAACCTTGCCGTCCAGGCGAAAGCTGTCGAGTATGCTCAAGGTGCGGCTCCTTCTAGCGTAAGGCCGTCATCGGGACGGCGTCCATATCGGTGAAAGCCTGATTTTCGCCCGCCATCGCCCAGATAAAGGCGTAGTTGCTCGTGCCCATCCCGGCATGGATCGACCAGCTCGGCGAAATGACCGCCTGTTTATCCCGCATGACCAGATGGCGTGTCTCGTCGGGTTCGCCCATCAGGTGAAAGACCACGTTGTCGTCGGGGATGTCAAAATACAAGTAGGCTTCCATCCGGCGCGCGTGCGTGTGCGCAGGCATGGTATTCCACATGTTGTTCGCTTCCAGCAGTGTGACGCCTAACACGATCTGCGCGCTCTTGACGCCGTCGGGATGAATGTATTTGTAGATGGTGCGCGTGTTGCTGTGCTGAATATCGCCCAGGTGAACCGGTTCGGCATCGGCCAGTTTGATGTGTGCTGTCGGATAGGCCGCGTGAGCAGGCGCGCTGAAAAGGTAATAGTGCGCTGGATTCGCTGCATCATCGCTGGCGAACAGCAGCTCCTGTTTTCCCCTGCCGACGTACAGGCCGTCCTGTTTGACCAGCGAGAAGCTTTCGCCATCCACGCGGATCGTGCCCGGCCCGCCGACGTTGACAATCCCGACTTCGCGGCGCTCCAGGAAGTAATCGGCGGCCAGGTCTTTCGCATTCGCCTCCAGCTTGATCGCTGAATCCGTCGGCACGACCCCGCCCAGAATGACACGGTCGATGTGACTGTAAACGAGGTTGAGGGTGCCAGGGGCAAATAAGCTGCCGGCGTGAAAATTTGCGTAGAGTTCATCGCTGCTCATGGTCTTCACGGCGTCCTGATGAACCGGGTAACGCATGTCCATGATGGTATCTCCCAATGGCAAGGCTAATGAATGCGGCCCAAGCCGCATCACACCATAGTATAACGCGCCTCCAGACCCTCCTGATTTTGAGCAGCCGATTTGTTCCCTGTAAATCTCATCTCAGGGGACGTCTCCCCGCAGCGCCCGGATCGCCCGGTCATAGTAGGGCGATGCTACCGGACCCTCCAGCAGCGGGTCTTCGGTCTCCTGCATCCAGGCCAGCAGCCGTGTCCGCAGATCCGCTTCAATGTCTGCATAGGCAGGCTGCCCGGCCAGATTGTCCGTTTCGTCAGGGTCTGCCTCCAGGTCGTAGAGTTCGACGGGCGGCGGCTTCACGGTGAGTGTGTCGATCATCTGCGGATAGATCGGGCTGTGCATAATGTCTGCCGGAACGTTGATAATGCCGACCTCGGCGTTCCAGATGAGCTTGTAGCGTGTGGTACGGATCGCGCGCTGAGGTTCGTATTGAGAGTGGAAGGTCTTCTCGCCATAGATATACTCGCGCGGGCGGTAATCCTGGCCTTGCAGCAGGCTCCAGTAGCTGCGGCCTTGCAGTGACGGCGGAATGTCGATCCCCAGGGCGTCCAGCACTGTCGGCACGAGATCCACATGGCTGATTAACTCCGGCAGGACGCGCCCGCCGGTCAGGCCCAGCGGCTCAGCGTACATGATGAGCGCTGTCTCCAGGCCAGGGTCATACATTGTGCATTTGGCGCGCGGCATCGCCAGACCATGATCGGTGGTGAAAATCACCCAGCTATCCTTATACAGGTCCAGGCGTTCCAGAGCCGCCAGGATGTCGCCGACCGCGCTGTCCATGCGCTGAATATCGCCCTGTAAATCGGCCAGTTCCGTGCGCGCCTCCGGTGTATCCGGCAGGTAAGGCGGAATTGTAATGCCTCTGGCGTCATAAGGTGGGGCCTGGTGGTAGCCGCCGGTGCCGTCGCGGTGCGGTTCGATGAAGCCGACGTTGAGGAAGAAGGGCCGTTCGTGCGGCTGTTCCAGAAAGCGAATCGCAGAGTCGGCCAGTTCCGGCGCACCACGCCCTGGCAGAACATGCTCAAAGCCCAGGCGTTTGACATTCTCAGGTGTCGATTGGAGGACATGCTGCACGCCGATATGGGCGGTTTCGTAACCTGCCGCTTGCAGATACTGCGCCAGGTAGCGTTCCTGATCGTCGAGCTTCCAGAAAAACGGCGCGTGTGTCAGGCCAAGCACCCCGGTATTGTGTGCGTAGCGTCCCGTATAGAGCGTGGCCCGGCTGGGGCTGCACTGCGGCGCGGTGCAGAAGCTATTCTCAAAGCGCAGACCGCGCGCGGCGAGTCCGTCCAGGTTATCGGAGGGGACGCCAGCAGCGCCATAGCAGGCCAGATGTTGGCCCAGGTCGTGGCAGTCGATCATTATCAGGTGGGTCATCGCTAGCCTTTCACTGCTCCGTGTGGGAGTCTCTCAACCGTAAGCTTCTGGAGATCGGAACCGGATGACTGTCCTGCGCAGTGACCACCGGTTCGATCTGAGAGGGAATTTAACCCTAATTAGTCTCCCTGACAACAGAGCGCCAAAGCACGCGGCTCTCATTGAGTTGTCAGCGGTCGAGGCGGGTACCCGACTGACAGGGCCTAAGATTGAGCCTGGACAACAATCTTGACGTCCCAGGCCCCAATGCGGAGCGCCTCACCCTCGGTGAGAGAAGCGTCGCTGAGCAGTTCCCGGCTTCCCGAAATGGCGGGCAGTGTCTGCGGGTGCCACGACCAGTTGGTAAAGAAAAGAAGCCGTTCACCCGTGGTGGCCTGCGCCGTGACGACACGCACTGTCTCCGGTAAATCTTCAAAGAGGCGCTTGATACCGGCCTGCTCCATCGTCCACGCCGCCAGCGCCTGTCCCAGGCCCGCGTTGGGCAGGGTACCGCAGTAGGTCACACGCCCCTTGCCGAAGCTTTGCGTGGTCACGGCGGCAAAGCGTCCGAAATGCGGATGCTCATAGCTGACCAGCGCTTCCGCCAATTCAAGCTCCAGCCCATCGGCCCAGGCTGTCGCCGCTGAACCATCCGGCAGAGACAGTTTGTCTGAGCGAACCGGTACCGAGTCAAATAGATTGCTGTACTCGGTGTAGCTGGCACCAACCGCCTGACGCAGCGGCCCAGGCGCACGGTCCCATCGGGCGCGAGCATATTCATCACCATAGCCGCTGCGGAAGGTCACCAGCAGATGACCACCGTTTTCCGCATAGTCTGACAGCCGCTTGAGCAAGGCATCATCCGCCGCGTAGAGGGCCGGGACGATGACGAGCGGATATTTCTCAAAGTCCTGTTCGGGATGCACAATGGCCGTTTGGGCAGACAGATTGAAGTAATGCCGGTACATCGTGTCGAATATGCGCGTATACGTGCCGGGATCGGGCTTATTGGTCCCCGCTATCGAGAGCGAAGGCAGGAATTCGAGCGCGTACTTGCTGTCCTCGTGGTAGAGAAATGCGACGTTGGCCTCCGGGCTTAGGTCGCTGAGGATGTCGTTATGCTGGATGAGTTCTGCGCCGATGTGTTCGAATTCCTGGGCGATCCGTCCCTTTTCCAGGCTGTGGCCCAAGACACCGCCCCAATAAGTTTCGATGCCATAGTGCAGGGTGTGCCAGTGCCAGTAGGCGACCATGTTGCATCCCTTGCTGATGAAGCTGTAGACATCCAGGCGCAGTTGACCTTCATAGCCGGGATAGTTGGTGTGCGAGCCGCCGATACTGTTGGCATTCAATTCGGTGATCAGAAAATTGGCATCCTTAGCGCTGCGTGCCCAATCGCCATTGAGAAAGATGTTGGAGACGCCCATTTCATTGCGTCGTCTTGCCATCCACTCCGGTGCGCCAATATCCGTATTGGTATCACGATCAAGTTCCAGGCCGGACTGCGTGACGTGATAGGGGTTGATGGCGACGACATCCAGGCTCTTTGAAATCTCAAAGACGTTAGCTTCACCTCGGCTGTAGGCACCGACGAAGTCATGGGTGATAAACTGGTCGTCGCGGGCATATTCTCTGACGAGCTGCGTTTGCCAGTTCAGAAATTCTGTAACCAGAGATGCCTGAAAGCGCCGCCAATCCAGATCGTAACCAGGGGTCGTATTGCCATCAGGCTTCCACAATTCATCCCATGCGTTGATGCGATGCGACCAGTAGGTCAGCCCCCACACCTCGTTGACCCGCTCGACAGTCTGATACTTGTCTTTGAGATACCACAGGAATTTCTGAAACACATCGGGGTTGTGAAGCTGCCCACTGCTGGTTTCGTTGTCGATCTGATAGCCGATGATCGCAGGGTGAGCCGCATAATGGCTGATCAGCTTGCGGATGATACGCTCGGCATAATAGAGATAAAGCGGATGCGCCAGGTTCATATTTTGACGCGCGCCGTAAGGGACATACTGGCCGCTTGAGCGCTGCGCCATGACTTCGGGGTGTTTCTTTGCCAGCCAGGGGGGAATAGCGTAGGTCGGCGTCCCAAAAATAACTTTGATCCCCGCAGCGTGCATCGCGTCAATGACCCGATCCATCCAGTCTAACTTGAACACCCCGTCTTCTGGCTCCCAACTGGTCCAGGTAGACTCGCCCAGGCGCACAACCGTGAGATTCATCTCTTTCATGAGATCAATATCGTCTTCTAGACGCTCATAGGGCTGGTACTCATGATAATAGGCAGCGCCATACAACATACCGGAATCTCCTTAGTCTGTTCTCGACCAATGGCGGTCAGCATCGACTTTGGCCCGTAGAAGTCCAGACGCAAAATAATCAGCCCCATCGTGTGTGGGCACTCAGGCTGCGGGCGATTGCGTTGGGTGGGTAGCCAGGACGGTCGATGACAGCTTGCGCACGCTCACGAGTAACGCGGGCAATTGTTAATCACTCTGGTACCGATTGGCCGAATATAAGCGGAAACAAAGGGGCTGTCAATGCGAGACGGCGAGCCTGCACCTCTAATTACAAAAACACGGCCATCTCAGCCGTGTTCTTTTACCTTCTGTATCGTTTTGGGCAATATAGGACTCGAACCTATAACCTCTCCCACGTCAAAGGAACGCTCTGCCAGTTGAGCTAATTGCCCTCATTATGGGCCTAAGTATAGTGCAATCAAGCACTTTTGCAAGAGCCTGTTTTAGCGCTCAAACATGATCAGGGGGTCTACCAGGCCCTCGCTGATGGCCGCCCAACCGGGAAAGCTGGGGTTGGTCGAGGCGCGCAGTTCCAGGTGGACGTGCGAGCCGGACGAGTTGCCGGTAGTGCCGCAGGCAGCGAAAGCCTGCCCCGGCTCCAGCGCCGCCCCTTCTTCCACATCCCGGCGGCTGAGATGCGCATACATCGCGTAGATATGCGCGCCGGGCATCCCCCGGCTGGCGAGCGCCTGCCGCGTGGCTGGCGGAAGCTGCTTGTTCAGATAGCGCACGATAATGTAATGGCCGAAACCGAAGTTCCAGCCCTGGTCCATGAAGATGCTGGGATCGCCCAAAGCCAGACCCTGTGAGACGGTGCTTGGTTTGCCCGGTACGTTGCACTTAACGCACTCTTCCGAGGCCACCACCAGCCCGCCGACCGGCCCGGCCAGCATGGGTTCGCCGACTTCGGCCCCGTAATCGACGCCGGGATGATTGGGCTGCGGCCCGGTGAAGCCGCGCACAAAATGGTAGCGCTGCATCGGCACCGGATAGAGCGCGCTGCCGGTGTACTCGGTGTATTCCACAGCTTGTGCCGCCGTCGTCGAGGTCACCGGCAGGTTGAAGCGGTCACAGTCGCCGCTGTAGCTCAACAGATCCTCGCGGGTCCAGCCTTCCGCATCCTCGTAGGACAGCCGCAGCCAGCGCAGGGTCTCGCCTGCCGGTCGCTGAGCTTCGAGGATTGTCACCACCGCGTCAAAGGGAATAATCGTGATCATCTCGCCGCTGACCGGGGCCTGACGCAGTCGCGCACCACGTGGCGAGGTGACCGTCCCGGCGCAAAGCCCTTCGCCGCTTTCGACTGGTGCGGCAGGTGCCGGTGTGGGGCACAGGTGTCGGTGGCTGACGCTGACGTTCACCTCGACGTCTGGGGCAGGTGATTCCCCGGCAGAGGTCACAGTGACATCGACCTCGACGCTCGGTGTGCTGGTCACTTCGCTCTCGACTGTCGGCGCGGCGGGCGCAGGAGCCGCTGGGGTCGGGCTGGCCGTCGGGATGACGCGAGTTAATTTGTAGGCATAAGTGGGGGTATCGAGCGTCCCGTAGCCGAGGGCGGTGAGATCGCCCGCAATCGTCAGGACGTGTGAGCGCAGCCAGCCCACCTGACCATCCGGGAAGCGCAGTTGAAACCACTGGTAAATCTGGCCGTTGTCCTGCTTCGTCGCCTGGTTATCTGGCTGGACATCCAGAATCTCGCAGTTGGCCGTGCCTTTTTGGGCCTTGAATAAGACTTCGTTGGGGACGGTGCCCGGCTGGGGGCGCACGTTAAATTCGACTATCGGCGAGTCGTAATCCAGCCCGGCGACTGTTGCTTGTGCCATTATCTATATCCTCATCTTGTGCGGGCCTATTGTAACGCGGAAGCGGCCCGCGACAATGCGAGGCGTTAAATTAATATCAGTGCGGCGCGGCGACGTTCCCAAACATATTGCGCAGCCAGTTTATCAGTGGTGAAGGGCTGGGCGGCAGCGGCTTTTTGGGGAGCTGCTGGTAGGTCTGGTCCAGCATCATGCGCGCGCGCATATGATCGGGGTCCAGCAGCAGTGCCTTTTCCAGGCAGACGATGCGCTGCTCTGATGTGCGGGCCACCTGGGCAGCCAGGTACCAGGCTTCTGCGCTGGGGTCAATCTGAAGAATGTCGCGCAGACATTCGCGCGCATAAGCGAATTCTCCGACCTTGATTGCAGCTTCAACATGGTAGAATTCGTCGTTCATGAAAAGTCTCGTGTTGTTTATTGAAGAATATAAACTCAGTATAAGATGAAAGCGCTGACAAGTATCTGACAAAGGATAAACATATAGTTTTAGAAAGGTTTGTAGAAACAAACTATTTTGTTACAATGATGGTTTCAGGAGAAAATCCGGACACCATGGTGTAAGCTGGTATAATGCGGCTTAATTTCCCAGCATGAAGAGTGCAGTACATGAGCAAGCAGTCGCCAAACATCCTCTTTATCGTCCTCGACACGCAGCGGCGGGACCGTCTTTCGCTGTATGGCTGCCCGCGCGAAACCTCGCCGTACCTGGATCGCTTCGCTCGTGATGCGACCGTCTTCGATCACGGCATCGCCCCAGCGCAGTGGACTATTCCCTCGCATGTGTCGATGTTCACCGGCCTGTATCCCAGCGTTCACGGCGTCACCCAGGGCTACGGCCAGATTTCCGGGATGCACCCGACTCTGCCGGAGATTTTGCAGGCGGCAGGCTATCACAGCGTCGGCTTCTGCAACAATCCGCTGGTCGGCGTGCTGGATCACGGCCTGCTGCGCGGCTTCAACTCTTTCTACAATTATGCTGGGGCGGCAGTCCAGCGGCCCAGTGCCCGCCCGCCGCATCCGATTCGCCGCCGTCTGACACAGCGCTGGCGGCGTTTTGCCCGGCCTGTAGAGAACCGCTTTGCGCAATCGGACCTGCTCTTTCGCATCTCTTTGAACCCGCTGCTGGTCCCGCTGTGGACCCAGTTCATCAATTACAAAGGCCACACGCCGCATTCGATTGACGACCTGATCGCCTACATGCGCCAGCATCGCGCCGGGGGCCAGCCGCAGCCGCTGTTCGCTTTCCTCAACCTGATGGGCACGCATCTGCCTTATCGCCCGCCGCAGGATTACCTGGACCGCATCGCGCCCGGTACGGAAAAAAGCGCCTACCGCTTTATGCGCCGCTTCAACAGCGAGGCCAGCCGCTGGGCCAGCCCGACTGATCCGCCGCTGGCGGACTGGGAACGGCAGACGCTCCAGGATTTCTATGATGCCGAAACGCTTTACCAGGACGACCAACTCAAGCGCCTGTTTGACGCGCTGCAATCCGACCACATGCTGGACGACACTATCGTCATCATCACGGCGGATCATGGCGAGGCCCATGGTGACCACAACTTCGTCGGCCACAGCTTCGTGGTCTACCAGGAACTGGTCCACGTGCCGCTGATTGTCCACGATCCTGAAGGCCGTTTCCCGCGCGCGACCCGCATCCCGACCAACGTCTCGACGCGGCGCATCTTCCACACCCTGCTGGATCTGTTGGACCTCAAGCCGCCAATTGACGAAAGCGACCCGAACGCCGATGTCAGCCGCCTGTCGCTGCTGCGTGCCACCAATGGACGCCCCGACAGCGAAGCCGGGATCGCCTTTGCCGAAGCCTATCCGCCCTCGACCTTTGTCAACGTGCTGGAGCATCGCAACCCGGCGGCGCTGGAAAAACTACGGCTGCGGCAGGTGCGGCGCGGCGTCTACGATGGGGTCCATAAGCTGGCGGTCGTCCAGGAGCAGGTTGAGGGTCTCTATGACACCCAGGCCGATCCCTCCGAACTGCACGACATCGCCGCACAGAATCCCGACCTGACGCGCCGTCTTCAGGACCGCATCGCCACCTTCGTCAAGACCAGCGAGACCTATCGCCTGGGCAGCGATGGCTACGGCACGGTAGATGAATCTGTGCTGGACAGTCTGCGCGCCCTGGGCTATATCGAGTAGCATGGCGGACTGCACCACCTGCGAACTCACGCGCCGTCGTGATAGGGGCGATGCGCCGCTGTGGGACAGCATGTATCGCACGACCTATTGGGACGTGGCCCATGCCTACAATAGCTCACTGCCCGGCTGGCTGGTGCTGATCGTCCGGCGGCATATCGAAGCGGTCGATGAACTGAGCGAAGCCGAAGCGGTCGAGTTAGGCCGCCTGATCCGCGCGGTTTCGCTGGCGTTGAAGCAGATCACCGGCTGCGCCAAGACCTATGTCGTCCAATTTGCCGAGGCGGCGGGTCATCCGCACGTGCATGTGCATATCATCCCGCGTATGGCCGACCTGCCGGAAGATCATCGCGGCCCCAACGTGTTCAAGTATCTCGGCGTGCCGGAAGCCGAATGGGTCAGCGAAGCTGAGATGAACCGGATCGGCATGGCAGTGCGGCAGTATCTTGAAGGATGAGCGCGGCAGCTAGCGCTCTGTATATCGACCTCCCTGGATCACATCTGCCGGAAGGCGCGCGGCAAAGTCCTGTAGGTTAGTCAGGAGTTCTTGCTCTGCTGAGGGGTCAACAGCGAAGAAGGAGATGGTATTGCTGCCGACGACAACATTGTAGGAAATTGTCCATTCCCCCAGTTCAATCCAATCCGGTGGCAGGCCACCATAAGGGTCAAACGCCTGATGGTAGACGATGGCGATTGGCGTCCCGTATTCTGCCGTGATCTGATCAATGTGCGCGGTATCATAACGATGGGCCAATCTTAAATCGCCGACTTCCAATGTGCCCAATCCCCACAAATCGACGACGCAAATATCGCTGAGATAGTTAATTGCGCCAATGTCATTGGCCGCAACACACTGACCGTTGTAGTAGATTTCAGTAAACAGACCCATCTGGTACTGTTGATCCCAGATGTTGTGTGTCGCTGGTATTGTGATGAGCAATGCCATAGCCCCCCTGAAGAGCAAAGGAGCGATCAATTCCAGCGTTAGCACTGTAAAGGCGAGATAGAGCGGCACCGTCCGTATCGTAAAATGCAGCCTGGCTGGACGATAATCTCTGAAAGCCAGGGCGAGAGCCACCAGGTCCAGGGCTACCAGATAGGCTTCGTAGCGAAAAAACCAGCCTACATTGGCGAACAAGATATGCAGGAGTGTGGACGCCAACGCTATAGCGATGATCAGCCAGGACTCACGCCAGAACGCTTTATGGCGCAGGTAAAGCACAATGCAGGCCGCCAGTAAGACCAGGATAAGGACGACGACATGCGGGGCCGCATAGAGTTTTTGAAGGCTGCCATCGACAAAAAACCTGATGAATTCGGTGATAGCGCCTGAGCGGGGACGATGGGCCTTAACGAGTACAGAATTGGGCAGAAAGTACCAGCCCTGGGCCGTTGATAGCAGTCCATACACGACCAGCGGCAGGCCACCTGCCAGACCAATCCCAAGCGCGACAAGCCATCTTTTCCGCAGGATAAATAAACTGACGACAATACTCAGGATGAAGAGACTTTCGTAGCGCGCCATCGCTAACAGTAGGGCCAGGCCTGACAGTAGAAGGAGGTCTCCGGTTTTATTTTCCGCTCTGGATAAGCAGTTGGCAGCCAGATAAACGAAGATGAGCACCAGTAGAATCTGTAGTGCGTGCTCCATGCCGCTAAAGATGAGGGCGGGCAAGGGAGTCACAAAGACGACCAGCAGAAGCACAACAAGGTTGAGCCAGGCGGGAAGTCGAGCCTTTTTCATCAGCAGAAAGGCGACAGCGACGACCAGGCTGCTGAAAATTACGTTGAGCAGCAGCGGTGCCGTTTCACTGATGCCGAAGATAATATACGTACCGGAGAGCAAGACGGTCCATAGCAGCGACGACGATGACGATGAGAAACCATATTGTGTCACCCCCCAGACTTGATGTTGAGCGATATTTTTTGCCATTGCCATGTGTATGTACGCATCATCTAAGGCATACACAAGATGCCCCTGATTTTGCTGCATCGAGGCGCTGACCTGCACGGCGATTAATCCCCATAGCAGCAACCATGTGATGAACAGAGGCAGGTAAGCTTTAGTACGATCTGGTATCTTTATAAGCATTCGTAATCTTTCGCATGTGGAACTAGCAGTATTCTACTTGACTTCAATTCTGTTCACGAGTTGAGCAGCCGACAGTGCCGCCCAGATGCGATATAGTAGTCTGTATGCAGAAATCAGAGCAAATCGACGAAATCTACCGCCGTCTGGTGAAGGCCGCTGACGGCTGGCCGATTACCACGCTGGATCACTACCAGAATCAGCCCTTCAAGGCGCTGATCGCCGGGATGCTCAGCGCGCAGACCCGCGAAGAACAGACACTTCAGGCGGCGGAGGCGCTGTTCGCCCTGGCTGATACGCCGGAGGCCATGCTTGAACTCAGCGACGCGCAGATTCTCGAAGCCGTGCGCCCGGTGACCTATTACCAGAACAAGGCGGGCTATGTCCGCGAGATCTGCCAGCGGCTGGTCGACGTTCACGGCGGTGAGATCCCGCAGGATCTGAAGTCGCTGATGGCCTTTCGCGGCGTGGGCTGGAAGGTGGCCGTGATGACGCGCGCGGTCGCCTTTGGCATCTATGAGGACATCACCGTCGATGTTCACGTCAACCGCATCAGCAAGCGCCTGGGCCTGGTCGATCCCTCCGTCAAGCAGCCGGTCAAGATCAACGAGGCGCTCAAGGCCCTGCTGCCGCGCGATTACTGGCCGCGCTGGAACCCGCTGCTGGTCATCTTTGGCCGCGAGGTCTGCAAGCCGACCTATCCGGCCTGCGCCACCTGCTTCCTGAAGGACCTCTGCCCGCGCGTCGGCGTGATTGAGACTCGTCCCGGACGCTTCAAGAACGCGGACTATGACTGAGCGACATGCCGCGAATGAATGACGGCAAGCTCCCAAGTCCCGTTGGGAACTCGTGAAAGGGGATCCGCATGAGCAGAAAGCAAGCGCTTGTCCGCCCGTAGGGACACGGCACGCCGTGTCCGTTGACCAGCACCTTGACTACCGGGGACGGTCACATGATACACTAGCCCTGTCGGGGGCATTCCCCGGCGGCGGAGACGAACGAAGGACTGACGACCCAAGACGGACATGGCACGATGGCAGCGCGTACTGGCGGAAATGGCAACGGATGTCGAGCGCCTTTTCGACGCGCTCTCGCGCCGCCTCTTCAATCGCCTGTACTGCGACCAGGACCTCATTATCGTGCCCTACATTGGCTACGGTTGGGGACGCCGCCTGAGCTTGAGCGGGCGCGTGCTGCGCGATAACGGCATCACCAGCGCCGAAGAAAGCGACAGCCTCTGGGATAACCTGCTCAACATGTACCGGCGCTTCAACAGCCATGAGGTCCCCGGCGCGACGCTCTGCGCTCGTTTCGCGGGTTGGGAAGCAGAGATCGTCACCGACGCGGAAGGCTATTTCAATGTCGAGATCGTCCTGCCACAGCCGCTGCCCGCCGGGCAGATCTGGCATGAGGTCGAGCTGGAACTGCTGGAATGCCCAGACGAGGTGCTGGTGCAGGACGTGCAGGCGACAGGCCGCGTGATGGTCCCGCCGCGCGAGGCGCAGTTCGGCGTCATCAGCGACATTGACGATACCGTCTTGCGCACCAATTCGCTCAATTATCTGAAGATGGCGCGCAATGTCTTCCTGCGCAATGCCCGTACACGTCTGCCCTTCGAAGGCGTCTCGGCTTTTTATCAGGCGCTGCAAGAGGGGAGCGCTTCGAGCTACAACCCGATCTTCTACCTCTCCAAAAGCCCCTGGAACCTCTTCGACCTGTTGATCGACTTCTTCGAGGTGCGCGGCATTCCACTTGGTCCACTGCTGCTGGTGGATTTGGGCTTCTCGCCGGAGCAGTTATTCACACCGAACACCTTTCAGTATAAACTCAGCCATATCCGGCTGCTGCTGGATACCTATGCTGATCTGCCCTTCATTCTGATCGGCGACAGCGGCGAGAAGGACGCGGACATCTACGTCGAAGTGGCCGAGCAGCATCCGGGCCGTGTCCTGGCGATCTACATCCGCGATGTCACCGGCCCCCGGCGCGATGCTGCCCTGGAGACGCTGCGCCAGCGGGCCGAATTTGCCGGAACCGAGATGCTCCTGGTGGCGGATACCGGCGCGGCTGCCGCTCATGCGCTGGCGAAAGGCTATATCCGGCCTGATGCCTACCCGCAGGTGATGGAAGCACGCGCCGCAGATCATAAAGATGCGTTACCATTGGAGAAACTGCTTGATCCAGAGGCTGAGACCTCGGAGGAGGGCGAATCATGACACTACGTAACAGTTTGACCATTCTGGGCGGCGTGATCGTCGTCCTGCTGGTGCTGGGACTCATCAGCACCTTTGTGAGCAGTCTGCTGCCGGTCAGCATTGCGCTGGTGGCCGGCTTCGTGCTGGGCCGGGCCTCGGTGCATGTGGCCTTCGGTGCGCTGCTGATGAACCTCATCCGGCGGCGCGGTCAGACGCAAGCGGCCCCGGCACAGACCCAGGCGGCCCCTGCTGCCGACAACGCCGCGGATCCGGTGCAAGCCGAAGCGGAGGCGATCAAAGCCCGGCTGGCGGACGCAGAGTCGGAGGCTCCGGCTCAGCCGATCAGTGATTTCGAGATCAAGACGGAAGACGAGGTGCTGGCCGAAGCCCGCCGCCGCGAAGCCGAACTCAGCCAGAAGGCCAACGCCTACGACCCGTCCGCCGCACTGGAAGAACGCCGCCGCCGTCTGTTGGGCGATCAGGCGGATGAGTTGTAAACCGATGGGCGTGCCGCTGCGGGTTGAAGGTGTTCACAATATTCGTGACCTCGGTGGGTATCCCCTGGCTGAGGGCGGCGTCACCCGCGAACAGGTGCTGATTCGCGCCAGTGGTCTCGACCAGGTACCTGCAAGTGCGCAGCAGCAGCTTATCGACTATGGCGTCAAGACGGTCATTGATTTGCGCGATGAATGGGAGGTCGAGCACTATCCTAATGTTTTCGCCCGGTCTACCGCCGTCGAATACGTGAACCTGCCCATGATTGGCAGTAAGCTCTCTAATAGCGATGTCTGGAAGGCCGAACTTCAAAGCTGCCAACACTTACACGAGATGTACGCCAGATTTCTTGACCGCTGCCAGAAGCAAATCGGCGCGATTGTATCCGCCATTGCGGAAAGCCCGGCAGTGACGATCTTTCACTGTTACGCCGGCAAAGACCGAACCGGAATTATCACGGCGCTCGTGCTGGGGACGGTAGGCGTTTCCGAGCAGCTTATTGTCGAAGACTATGCGGCCAGCAGTGCGCAGCTCGCTGTCCTGAAAGCTATGTGGCGTGCCAATGCGCTTCAAGTGGGGTCTGACCTGGAGATTCTGGAGCGGGACATCGCTTCTGAGACAGGTACAATGGTGGAAACACTGGCGCATCTCCGGCAGCAGTATGGTGGGATCAGCGATTATCTGCGCCGCTGTGGGGTCAGTGATGACCATCTGGCTCAACTGCGGAACCGTCTGGTTCAGGTCGAGCCTCCGCATTGATGCCCGATAGGCGTCCCGACGTTCAGTTGCCAGCTACGGCGTCTCGGTTGATTTCCTCTCTGCGTCGAAGCTCTTGCCCTGGCCGGACATGGCGCGCCGTGTTCCTACACCCTCGATGGTGATCGTCTATCACGGATTTAGGGTGAGGCAGGCATCGTAAAGTCCATCTCGCAGATCGACCTGCCGGTGTCGTTGATCGCGGTGCCGTCCGGCAGCCAGCCGATGCTAGACTCCAGGGTATGATCGCCCGTACTGACGGGCAGCGGTCCGACCAGGTAGATAAAGGCACTGGTGCCCGGTTCTGCGCCATATTCGTCGTCGCCCAGCAGCAGCATATTCTCTGCCGTAACCGGGATGGGCGTGTCGTCCAGGGTCAGCGAGACGGCTGCGGCGAGATCGTTGAGGCTGGTCGAAGTCACCACGCAGCAGTCACCGCCATGAATCTGGACTTCGCTGCGGCGCTGCATCAACTCGCATTGAACTCACGTGCTGGCAGATGTCGATCACTTCCTCCGTGGGTAGCGGTGTGGCTGTCACGCTCAGATTAGCCTGTTCCTGGTTGGCCTCAGTCGGCACTTGTTCCGCTGCTCGTATCTTCGCAGGGGCCAAGTGTGTCGCCATGGGCCAGATGTCGCTCGACACTGGATTCAGGGACCCGGCGCGTCGTGGGCTGTTCCCCCTCTGGCAAGACATGGCAGATTTCGACCCGCTGAACCTCCTGCGTCGGGCTGTCAGCGCTCGTCGGCGTCTCCTCATCCTGCGCAGCCAGCGCACCTGCACCCAGCATCGCCCAAAGTAGAATGAGACCCACCAGGAATGATAAACGGACATGCTGCGTCTTCAAAACCATGAGTTTTTGCCCTTCCTGTGAACTAGGCTCTGGCAGCTAAGCGATGCTGTGCTCAAACCGGCAGATTTCTAGAGAAATAGTATATACATTAATTATAGACGTATGCGCGCGATGTTGCCCAGTCAGCTAAGCGTTGCGCGCATAGAGGATCACGCCGGTGTTGTGCAGCAGGCCCAGCCGCACCAGCCCCCGGTCGATCGCGCAGATGCCGCGCAGCAGGGGCAGCGCCGCCCAATCCGGCAGCTTGAGCTGGTGCGTCATGTAGCCGGTCACAGCCGGGGCGTCGATGCGCTGCTCGACGGTGAAATGATCGCCGATCAGTTGGACCCAGTCATGCTCGCGGCCCGCGCCTTCGAAGGGCGAGAGTCCCTCCGCCTCGATGCTGGCCTTGATGCGCTCCGGCGCGCTGCGTCCCGAACTTGAGCAGTCCGCGAATCTTATCGCCATAGCTGACGACGGTCGGCAGCAGGAACATCAGCGCAGACGCGACCAGCGCGGTAGACATGGCCTCCTCGCCATCCGAATCCGAGACCCACAGCAGGCCGCCCGGCTTGAGCGCGCGCTGCATCTCGCTCACCACGTGATCGACGCGCAGCAGGTGGTGCAGCGTCCCTTTGACCGCGATGATGTCATACTGCTCGGCGGGCAGGCTGAGCTGGTTGAGGTCGGTCACGGCGTAACTGCGACAGTGCCCGGCACCGTCTCGCGGATTGAGTCGTAATACTGCGCGCGCCACGTCCAGGGCTTCGGCGCTGATGTCGAGTCCGGTCGCCTCGGCCCCACGCTGCGCCATCGCCAGCGTCAGCCAGCCGGAGCCGCAGCCGAGTTCCAGCACGCTCATGCCCGGCTTCACGTGATCCAGAAAGGCGTTGATGTCGGCCTTGTGATAGAGGATGTTGTGCCGCAGATTTTGATGATAGCGCCAGTCCGGCGGCACCTCGCGCGCCCGTTCGACCGCGCCCCACAGCGCCGCCTCATCGCTCAGCTTCTGCTGGTATTCTGCGTCGTTCATAACTCCCCCTGCGTCCTGATGACGACCAGGCTGGCGAAAAGCTGGCTTTCCAGATGGTGGATGCTCTCATAACGCAGGCAGTCCGGCGCGTCCAGGCTCAGGGTGGCATCGGCCTCGGCGATCAGGATGACCGGGCGTTCGCGGCCCCAGGCGTAGCCCAGCAGCACATGTACGGCGGCGGTGGCGTCGGTCAGGTCCGCGACGACGACGGTGGCCGTGCTGATCTGCTGCTGCGCTTTCTGGAGCAAATCCGGGTCTTCCAGCACCTGCGGCGGCACTGGCTCGCAGAGCAGACCGCTGGCGTGCGTCGGTTGCTGAATGCCGTAATAGAAGGCATCGTCCGGCCCGTCGGCCAGGATAACGTAGGCATGGGGTCGCTCCGGCAGGGCCTGAACCACTGTCTCGCTGGCCTGCTTGAGATCGTAGCGCCAGCCATCATCGCCGCGTGTGACATAATCCAGCGAATTCAAGCGTTCGGTCAGGGCCGCTTGCAGGCGGGTCAGACGCTGCGGATTGCGCTCGACGATAGTGATGCGCTCCAGCGCCAGGGGATAGGTCTTGTTTTCGAAGGCGCTCAGATAACCGTTGAACTGCGCGATCAGCGCCTGAGTCTCATCCAGGCCGGAGCCAGGCCCGTGAATCGTCATCGCCAGATGTGTGGTATCCGGCGCTCGCTCGGCCAATATCTCCAGGGTATTGCGCGCCAGATCCTGCACGTCCTGGTAGTCGAAATAGCGCAGCGAGCGCGTGCCCACGTACATCACCTGCGTGGCACCGATTACGCCGCCGGTGCCCAGGTAATAATCGCCCGGCTCGACGTTGAGTGCCCGAATATCGATCCTATCGTTCTGGCGCAGCAGATCGGCCACCGCGCGATCCGCCCCGTGAAAGCTCTGCGCATACTTGAGCGCGATAACGTCGGCCTCAATGGTCGTAATGTCGCCTGCCGCCAGACTGAGGTTAATCGTGCTGTGTGCTGCCTGGAAGAACCGCTCCAGGTTAGCGATCAGGCGCGGCGAGAGCTGAGCGCTCAAGCCTGCGCGCAGGTCCTCGCAGTGGATGTTCGCCAGCCGCGGCCAGACTTCACCCGCGTAGAGCACCGGGAAAATCGGCTTGCGCAGCTTTTCCGCCAGCAGCAGTTCGCGCTCCACCCAATCGGATTCACGAGAGTCCGGCGACATCACCACGATGAGCGCGGCGCAGGCCTCGATGTTTTTCTCGATCTGCCGCCACCAGCGGGTGCCGGAACTCAACTGCGCTTCGTCCACCCATACCGGCAGTCCCCGCTGTTCCAGCAGCATCCGCAAGTAGCGCACGAAATCGACATTCTTGCTGCTGTAGCTCAAGAAGAGATGGGCCATCTCGATCCCCCTACGGCGCGCTGCTCACCGCCTGCCCCTGCGATATCTCGCCCACTTTGTCGATGTAGAAAGCCTGAATCTGCGCCAGGTCAGCCTCCAGGTCGCCGCTGGGATTAAAGGCCGGGCCGATCCCAACCGTATGCCGGGCATGATCGACGTAGACCAGCAGCACCGGCACCCCGGCCTGCTGCGCGATGTAATAGAAGCCGCTCTTCCAGCGCGTGACCTGCTTGCGCGTGCCCTCCGGCGTAATCAGCAGCGCCAGCCGCTCGCTGCGGTCGAAGGCCACGACCAACTGCCGCACCGCGCCCTGCGGAGCCTTGCGGTCAATCGGGATGCCGCCCAGCGCGCGCAGCAGCCAGCCCAGCGGCGGCCAGAACAAGGACGCCTTGCCCATCCAGCGCAGGCGCACGCGGAAGTAGGGCATCGCCAGGAAGAGCAGCAGGCCGTCCCAGTTGGTCGTATGCGGCACGGCGATCAGGACCATTTTGGGCAAGTCCGGCAGCGCCCCTTCCATGTCCCAACGGATCAGGCGCAAAATACCCCGCGCCAGATAATGCAGCAGGATATTCACTTCTGGCGCACGTGTGTTCATGTGTCACTGCTCCTGATAACCCGCGCGGGATTGCCCGCCGCGACAGCGCCCGCCGGGATTGATTTCGTCACCACACTGCCCGCGCCGATCACGCAGCCTGCGCCCAGGGTCACGCCTTTGAGAATCAAGCACTGCATTCCGATAAAAACCTCGTCTTCGATGACCACCGGAGCCGTCGCGCCGTCGTTGATGTCCGTCCGACGCCGAGCGGGGTCCAGCGGGTGAAAATCGCTGTCGCGTAATGATCGTGTTCGCGCCCACGAAGACCCGGTCGCCGATGGTGATGCGCTGCTCGGCCACGATGCTGCCGCCGGTCATGCCGAAATCCGCGCCGATCTGCAAGACCGCCCCGGCCCGCCGTGTGCTGAGGATCACCGGGCGGTTCGGCCCCAGCGGATTGCTGCGCGCGGTGGAGCGCAGCGAGAGTCCCGGCCCAATCGTCAGCGTACTGCGGCGGTGCTTCTGGATGATCGGCAGGCCGTAGAGCTTCCAGCCCGCGCCCCAGGCGATTCCTGCGGCAGCGACTCTTAGCCGGGCCAGCGGCCAGATCAGCCAGCGCTCGATCTCGTTGACCGCCTTCCAGGGCGTATCCAGCGCGAGCGTGGCAGGCGAGGACAGGGATTCCGGGGACGCGCTTTCATCAGCCATAGCGCTCATCTTAACCGTAGGCGCGTCGGCGGGCAAGGTCGTAGCACATTCGCGGCCTGCGCAATATAATCAGGCGTTCCCGGTTCATATACTAAGGATTATTGCATGGCAGCGGAGAAAGTCTTCCAGGTGGGGCCGAATCAGGTGCGGGTGCGGCAGGGACCCGGCCTCAGTGCGGCGCACGTCACATGGCTGGACCCCGGTACGCAGATTACGGTCGATGCCGAGTCGCGCAAAGAGGCCGATGGCTACGTCTGGTGGCAGCACAGCGCCGGGCTGGAGCGCCGAACGCACCGCCTCTGGCAGCGAGGTCTATCTCTTCGAGGCCGTCGCCGCGCCCACCCCCAGCACGCCGGATCAAAAGCTCTTCCGCGTCGGCAGCTCGCAGGTGCGCGTGCGCAGTGATCCGACCCTGCGCGGGACGCATATCAAATGGCTCAACCCCGGCGAGATTGTGGAAGTGGAGGCCGATTCGCGCACCGAGGCCGACGGCTATGTCTGGTGGCAGCATGACGCGGGCTGGAGCGCCGAACGCAGCCTGCTGGGCGAAGACGTCTTCCTGATCGACGTGCCGCCCGAACCGGAGGTTATCGTCAGTCCCACGCCGACAACTCCCGCGCCATCACCTACCCCCTCAACTCCGGCCCCGGCCACACCCACGCCCACCACGCCGGAAACCCCGTCTGAATCGCAGCCACCGCCCGCCAAGATGCCCTTCAAGGTCGCCAGCGTGAAGGTCCGCGTGCGGTCCAAACCCAATTTGCAGGGTACGATGATTAAGTGGCTGGACCCCGGCACGCTGCTCGACTGCGACGGCAATTCGCGCACCGAGGCCGATGGCTACGTCTGGTGGCAGCACAACGAGGGCTGGAGCGCTGAGCGCAACATCGTCGGCAGCGAGGTCTATCTGGTGGACCCCAGCGTCGTGGTCGATATTCCCGCGCCGCGCAGTAACGATCCGCCCACGGTAGATGCGCTGCCGCTGCGCGATTCGCTCTTCGTGCGCCAGCCGGTGGACATGGCGCAGCTTCTGTGGTGGCAGTATTTCGGCAATAACGTCTTCGCCTGGAACCTGTGGAAGCAGGGTACCACCTGGTACAAATACGCCCAGAGCCTGCACGGCGGCCTGGACTTCGGCAATTCGCGTGAGCGCGGCGTGCCGGTTTATGCCGGGGTGAACGGGACCTTCAAGTTCCACGACCGCAATTACACCCGGCCCAACGGTCTGTGGGTCAAGGTGGGCGATTACACCATCATCTACGGCCACCTGACCAATCCGCGCCTGTACCGTGTGGGCGATCCGATCACGCCCGATACGGTCATGGGCGAGATCGACTACGGCGGGCAGAATCATGTGCATCTGGAGGTGCGCTACCGCGACCGCTGGATCATCAATCCGCTGCTGCTGATGCCGGAGGCCATGCGTAACGCGCTGATCGCCCGCTTCAAGCCCAGCAGCGATTATTTCTACCAGGACGCCACCTGGACCCAGTGGCAGCAACCGCTTGACCAGCCGGTGCTCGTCCTCGGCGGGCCGATCATTGGCCCCTGGGCGCGCTGAGGCCGACAAACCCTGGCCGCCAGTCGTAGGGGCGATGCTTGCATCGCCCGAAAACGCCTCGTATACGGCGTCTCGGATGATTTTACCTGCGCTAAGCAGGCACGGCATTGCCGTGTCCCTACAGCCGCTGCGTCATGCTCCTGCCCCTACGGTGTGACCACCGGTACGTCGGCCAGATCGCCCTCGACGCGCCCAATGATGGGCGAGACACGCAGCCAGGCGCGCTGATCCTCATATTCGACCAGCAGATAGGTGCCATCGGGTGTCTTGCCGACCACCGGTAAGATCACACTCGCTACCGTAGCGACAATAGCTGCATCTGGCCTGGGCACAGCCCGCAGCGCCGCCCCCAAACCGCCTACACGATAGACTGGACCGGTAATCGAAGTCGGAGACGGGCTGGGAGTCACGGTAGGAGTTGCCGTCGGTCCCATAATCGGCACATCGGTCAGATCGCCCTCAAGGCGGCCTATGATCGGGGAGATGCGCAGCCAGGCCTGCTGGCCTTCGTATTCGACCAGCAAAAAATGTTCGTCTACAGTCTTGCCCACGATTGGCAAGACGACACTCGCCACTGTGGCGACGATCTCTGCATCCGGCGTGGGTTCAGCCCGCAGCGCAGCGCCTAATCCGCCCACCCGGAAGACCGGCGCGGCAGGTGTGCTGGGCCCGCCCAGCGACGGCCCCAGCCGCATAACGGCGACACCATCCATATTGCCCTCAATGCGGGCCGGGTCTGTGACTTGAATCCAGCCCAGGTCCTCGCCGCTGTCCACCAGCACATAGCTGGTATCCGGCAGTTTGCCGACAATCGGCAGGCTGACGTTCTGCATCATGCCCAGCACGTTGGCGTCGGGGAAGGGTGCGGCATACAGGGCTGTCATCTCATTCCCGATAACGTACTCTGGCGAGGCCGGGATGCCTTCTGTGGTATCCTGCACCAGACCTGAGCCGGGCGTCGCAGTCACTGTGAGCGTCGGCGTGTGGGTCGGGGTCGGACTGGGCGTGAGCGTCGGCGTATCGCTTGGCGTCGTGGTCGCTGTGAGTGTGGGGGTAGTCGTAGGCGTGTTGGTTGCCGTGAGCGTGGGCGTGTCGGTGGCTGTGCTGGTCGGCGTATCTGTTGGCACACTCGTGAGTGTGGGCGTCTCGCTGGGCACGGGCGTGCTGGTAAGGGTCAGCGTCTCAGTTGCCGTCGGGGTCTCGGTCAGGGTCGGGGTCTCGCTGGGCAGCAGCGCCACCAGCGCATCGGCGGTAGCCGTGATGTCACTTTCGGCCTGACGGGTTGCCGTATTATTGCTGGCAACCATCACCGCCGTCGCCGTCAGACCAACGCCAGCGTCACCGCCGCGCGGCAGCACCAGGACCGCCAGAATCGCCACCAGCAGCACGATCACCACGCCAATGCCCCAGATGACCGGATTGCGATAAAACGGGGTCGGCGGCGGGGCGAAGGTCGGGACCTGCGAGGGCGTGTAATAAGCGCGCGCTGAACTGCGCCGCGAGACCGTCGTCGGCATGTCCACCTGTCGTGGCTCGACCGGGAAGGTGAAATAATCGGTCGCCTCGCCTTCGTGGCCCTGGATCGCCTCGCGGAAGGCGACGGCAAAGGCGGCAATGCTGGGGAAGCGGTCGCCGGGCTGCTTCGACAGCGCCTGGAGAAAGACCGCGTCGAGTCCGGCGGGCAGGTCCGGGCGGACCTCACAGGGCGGCTCCGGCATCTCGTTGAAGGCTTTGTAGAGCAGTTGGGGCATGTCGCTGTCTTCGGCGTCGAAGGGAATCTTGCCCGTCACCAATTCGTAAATCACCATCGCCAGCGCGTACTGGTCCGCTGCCGGGGTCAGCGATTTGCTGTCCATCCACTGCTCAGGCGGCATATAGGACGCCGTACCCATCGCCACGCCGGTGCCGGTCAGTTCGGTGCCGGAACCGCAAATCTTGACGATGCCGAAATCGACGATGAAGGCGCTGCCCCAGGTATCGAACATGATGTTGCTGGGTTTGATGTCGCGGTGAATCATGCCCAGGCTGTGGGCGTAATCGAGCGCGCTGGCAAGCTGTTCCAGGAGCTGTGCTGTCTCGCCCAGCGAAGGCAGCGGCTTATTCTCGGCGCGGCGCTGTTTGTTGCGCTGCGAGAGGGTGCCGCCGGTCAGCAGGCGCATCACCACGTAGCTGATGCCGTTTTCCGTGCCATAGGCATAGATCGGCACGATATGCGTGTGTTCCAGCCGGGCCGCCGTCTCGGCCTCGCGTTCGAAGCGCTCTTTGTAGCCAGGGGCCGCGCTGGTATCTTCCAGCAGCACCTTGACCGCCACCTCGCGCTTGAGGCTGGTCTGCTTGGCCCGGTACACCGCGCCCATGCCGCCCACGCCCATCAGTTCCGTCAGCGTGCAGTCGCCGAAGGTGACGCCTACCAGATTATTGTCGTTGTTCGTTACGCTCATTGCCATCCTCTGGCTTCAGTGTAGCGTATTTTCAACCCAGGGAGAAATAAGGGCTAGCGCTCCATTTAGTCCTCGACCTCGTCCACCCGCAGGGCCTCATCGCGCGCCGGATTGTAGTCGTCCAGCCAGCGCTCCGCCAGCGCCGTGATCCAGGCCAGCGAGTCAAAATAGCGCCGTGCTGCCTCAGCGTCTTGCAGGGGCTGCTGTGCCAGCGCCAGACTCTGCTGCATCGCCTCCGCGTGCTGCGGATCATGCCGCGCGAAGCAGTCGGCGCAGAGATCCAGGTCGCGCGTGTGCTGGCCCTCGGCCATCTGCACCAGGCCGAAACCGCTGTAGACGACTGCCCTGGCGACCCGACGGCACCAGTAAGCCGCGTTCTCGGCGCTGGCATCTGCGCGGATGTCCTCCAGCGCGTCGGCGATGTCGTCGGTCAGACGCAGCAGATCGTCGTTGGCGATGGCGGGCGTCACCCGGTAATCGGGCAGCGAGAGTGCGAGATCGCTGCCCCAGAGGCAGCGGCTGTGCGTCTTCAGAATGAAAGCGCCGATGGAGAAATAGGCCGGGTCGTCGAAGACGTAGAAATAGGGCCACAGGTCCAGTTCGACCGCTCGCAGCGCCGGATGCCGCGCAGCGAGTTCTCGCTCCGCGTTGTCGATCCACTGCTGCCGCACCAGGTCGGGGTCCACCAGTTCGCCAGTCACGGCGATCATGTTCAGGTCGGATTCGCCGGGTCGGGCCATCCCGCGTGCGACCGAGCCAGTGACATAAATGCTGTCCAGGTCCGCGCCGATCTGATCGACATAGACCTGCACCGCGTCCGCCGCCGCCGCGTCGAAAGGCGGCTCAAGCGCTGCCGCCAGCACCGTTGAGGATATGGCCGTGTGAGTCAAGAGGCCAGAAACGGCCCTGGATGGGCTTGGAGTTCATGGGTCAGGTCCGCGTCATTGTGCGCTGCGATTATACTGGCTCGTTTCAGTCTAAAAACAGACCGGGCACGCGGCCCGGCCTGTGAATGCGTTGTTCGGAGACAGACGCGCTGTCCTTATTCGACGGTCTCCATCGCAATCGTGTAATCAATCGAGTAGAGATCATCGGAGAAGAAGTTCGGATGCACCACCAGCCGCACGGTGCCCGTGCCGGTTGCTGTGTAATCCCAGGCGACGCGGGTCGCGTGCTGGGCTTCGACATCCGGGGTGAAGAAGCGGTCCGAATCGAACAGTTCCAGCTTGACGCCACCTTCATCATCCGGCATGGGGGGGATCGTCACGATAAAGCGGTAGGTCGTCCCAGCGGTCATATCGACGGTAAAGACCTCGGTGCCGACCTGGCCTTCGCCATCGCCCAGGGTCATCGCCTGCGGCTCCGCACTGAGATAGAGCGCGTCGGTCGCCTCGACATTCAGGTCCACCGGCGCTGTCACCGGGTCGTCGCCGTAGGCCAGGCTGACCTCGATCAGATTCATGCCGGTTGCGGGCAAAACCACCCGGCGCAGCAGGGCACTGTCGTCCGGCCCATCGTCGTCATCCGTCTCGATCTCCTGGCCGTCCACACCCGCCAGCCGCAGCCGCACGTCCTCATCGCCCTGGCTGGTCGCAGAAATATCGACGACTGCGCCTTCGACCCCATCCAGCAGCGCGTACACTTTCAACGAGCCACCGCTGGCCGGTTCGAGGACGGTCGAGCCGCTGTTTTCCAGCACGGTCGGCGTAACGACATCGACCTGGAGCGTATACGCGCCGGTGTCATCGCCGTAGCCCTGGTCAGCCAGGATGTCATAGCTGCCGTCCTCCGGCACGACAAAGGCCAGCAGCGCGTTGGGATAATCGCCGCTGTCGTCGTCCGAAGCCAGTTCGGTTCCATTTTGCTCGACACGGACCAGCGAATCGATCTCGTCCGAGGTCATGCTGATAATCATCAGTTGGCCTGCGCTGGCGTCAATGCTGTAGCTGACCGGTTGGCCTTCAAAAGTGCCTTCAACCGGCGTGCCGGAGCTTAAGGCCTCCTGTGCTGCAACGCCTGCGGTCAGGGCGATCAGTGACAAAACGGCTGCTGCCAGAATCACAAAACGTCTGTGCATTTTTCTGTACTCCTTAAGTTGTAGGTTCAAACAGGCATTGTCATTATCGCATGGATGTGGGCCGTAAAGTATTGACATCCGGCTCGTGCAGCCCCACATCAGACCGATTTTTACGAGAATTTATCAAACAAAAAGCCGGAGCGTTTGCCCCGGCCTTGTGATTGCATCTGATGTTTTTTTAGATGCCGTTGTACTGGCTGTCGCCGCCGCGGTGATACCACTGCCAGGAGCCACCGTTCACGTGGATTTCCAGCCGGTCATCCACCAGCGTGCCATTCTGGTCGTAGATATTGACCTGGTAGACATCCGCGCCGTTGTTGCTGTGTAGATAGTAGACGGTCACCGTCCAGCCATCCGCGATCCGCAGTTCGTCACATCCATCGGTGCGCTGTCCGGGCTTAAAGTCGTCGGGTCAAAGCGGCCGACCAGATGGCAGCGGGTGTCGCCGTCGTACATGGGGTAGCAGTTGGCGAAGACCTGGTACATGTCGTCCTTGCCCTCGAAACCGCTGACGCCCATGCCGTTGGTGTTGTACCATTCGGTGTCGCAGACATCGCCCATCTTGCTGCCCCAGCCGTCTTCCTGGTCCGGGTTGTAGTCGTAGGGGCAGTTATCACGGTCGCCGGAGATGCCATCGCCGTCCGGGTCTTCGTTGACCGTCTGGACAACAGCGCTAGGTGGAGGTCCTGATACTGCAGCTACCATCGAAAACCAGCGACCAGGAGTTCAGTGTACCTGTGGCAGTTGATCCGGTATCATAGACGGTTATAGTCCATGTCCCGAATGCATTCTGACCATCGAAAGCGCTCAAAGCGTTGTTGGGGGTGTAGGATGACCCTGTGGGCGGGTTCGCATTCTCGACAGACCCATTCCCAGATTCATCGTCTAGTGTAGTGGTAATGTTTTGACCGCCGAAACCACAAGAGCTGTCGGTTGTTCATGGCCGATCAATGAGCGTGACCGTCGTCGTAGCAGGAGAAGTCAAGGTCACTCGGATGTCACCTACCCAGTCATGAGAGATATTCAATCCTAGGTTAGGTGCCGTTAATGTGAACGATCCGGAACATTGATTGTGCTAATACTGAACCATTGGTTGTTGCCTGGCACGCTCCCCAGAACGTCAGGGATGGCGACTCCAGGTGAGCCAGCTGTAGTTATAGGGTGCGCGCTCACGCATGGCGCACCATCAGGCCAGTGCAGTAGGGCCATAATTATTAAGACGAGAAACAGCTTTCGCATATAGCAAGTCCCGAGGGTTATGAGATTAACGTTATATTAATCTTATATGTGTAATTTCAATCGTAGATTACGATAATCTTTCGCTGGACTTCAGGAGGATTTCAGCACAAATTACGGCGTACCGGTTGCGCAGTCCGGGCAGTTGTATACACTCTAGGCACAGGCTGAGGGGCTACAGATAGCGCTGTACGATCTCCGATCGAGCTGCTGCGCGCGGTGGCGCATGGTGTGTTCTTTGAGGACGCGCGCGCGGGCCGCCTCGCCCATGCGCTGGCGTTCGCGTCGTGGCGAGCAGGTAGCGGTAGCGTTCGATGGCTTCCTCGGTGGAGTTCACGACGATGATCTCTTTCTCCGGCTCGAACCACAGGTCCAGGCCTTCGTAAGGGTTCGCCACCACACAGGCCCCCATGCTGCTCAGTTCGAAGGGCCGCGAGGAGGAGGAGCCGTAGACGCTGGCGTGCGCCCGGCGGGTGATGCACAGGTTGATCTTGCTGCGGCAGGCGTATTCGCGCAGCTTGCTGAAGCTCAGGTAGGGCAGCGTCTCCGCCCGGCCCAGGTCGCCCAGCTTGGTCCCGCGCACGGCGAAGCGGGCCTCCGGCAGGGTCTGCGAGGGCTGCGTAATCATGGCGTCGATCCACTGGCGCCCGGTATTCGCGCCCATGCCCGTAAAACATCAGGTCGAGGTCCTGCGCGGGCACGCTCACCGGGCTGAAGACGTCAGTATCCACGCCGTAGAAAATCGTATGCACCTCACGCGCGCCGAGTTCCTTGAGGTACTTTTCGCCGCCCAGACTGTTGCTGATAAAGGCCGTGTACTCCGCCGGGTTCGCTCCCTGGTAGATGCGGAAGCCCGACGCGAAGCCGGACATGTTGGGCAGGCTGGCGGGCACGTCGCCATCGTAGTAGATGACCGGCTTGCCATGTTTGGCGATGAGCGCTTCCGGCACGCCGACCAGATGGTTCAGCGGCACGGTCAGGATGATCACGGCGTCAATGTCCGGCTGCTGCGTCAGAATGCGGTCCAGGTGGCGGTGCCACAGCGGCGCGACGGTCGTTTGCGCAAAGCGGCGCACCAGTTTATCCGAGCGATGGCGTTTTCGGCAGTTCTTCGGGGCACAGCCGCCGTGCCCTCGCATCGCCCGGATTCTTCTAATTGGACCTGCGGTTTTTCGCCGCCGAATTGACGGTAGACATCGCGCAGGGCCTTGAAGGCATCGCCCTGCCACTGGGCCGGGTTGGATTCGGCGCGCCACCACAGCGACTCAATCGCCGGACCCTGATAGGGCGTGGCGATCACATCGACGCCGACCTCATACAGCGCCTTGAGCAGCTGCCACCAGGCCGGGGTCGCGCTAAAGGGCTGGGTCAGGTCCAGCGAGGCACAGACGATCAGCAGTTTCATGGCAGGTCAAGTTCAAGAGAAAGGTCAAAAGAAAAAGATTCAACGCAAAGGCGCAAAGGCGCGAAGAAGGGCAAGGGCAGGCCTGACTGTAGGGACACGGCGCGCCGTGTCCGGCGAAAACAGAAGATTCGACGCAGAGATTTCATGCCGTCTCCTGGAGTTCTGCGCGGACCTTCATCAGGATGCGGCCCAGATGATTTTCGCCGAGCCACTCGTTGCTGGTCGAATTCCACACCGCGCCATAGAAACGGTCGTTCCAGGTGTTACCTTCGATGAGCGGCGCATCCCCGGTCGCCCGTAGTTGGTCGCCTAATTCGGGATAGCGCGTGAACTTCTGACGCACCAGCGACTCCATAATTTGTAGGCTCACGTCGAACCAGTCGTCGCGGCGTTTGAGCCTGCGGCCCAGGCGTTTGGCCGCGCCCGGCGTTTCGGCTTTCCGAATGGTGCGGCGCTGGTCGAAATCATGCGTTTTGGCGGCCTGAAAAGCATGTTCCACGGTCGGATAATCGACGCCATCCAGTTCGACAACCGCGTCGTAGAAGTTGGAGAGAAAGGCATAGTCGCCCCGGAAATCAGCAATCGCGTCCGCCATCACGCCCCCTGATCTTGCTTTTTTCTGCGATTCCCTGCGTCAAGGCTTTTGACCTTGTTCTTCCTCTGCGTCTTTGCGCCTTTGCGTTGAATCCTTTGACCTTGACTTTGCATCACGCCCCCTCGAAAAGCCGCAGCAGCTTGAGCGCCACTTGCAGGTTCAGGCGCGTGGCCGGGTCCGAGAGGTCGCAGCCGCAGATCTCCTTGATGCGCTCCAGGCGGTAATTGAGCGTGCTGCGGTGGATCGTCAGCGCTTTGGCCGTCTGGACGCTGTTGCCGCCCTCGTCCAGATAGGTCTCCAGCGTGTGGAAGAGATCGGCCTGCTGCTCCTCGGTGAGCTGGCGCAGACAGGGCGCGTAGGGATTGCTCGCCAGGCTGTCCGGCCCGGCATGGTAGAGCGCGTGCAGATAGCCCAGGTCGGCGAAGTGAGACCGTTCGGGCCGTGCTGCGCAGGCGCTGCGCGATTTGCAGCGTCTCCTGGCACTGCTGGTAGGCCAGCGGGACCTGTTCGGCGCTGTGCTGCCGCGCGCTGACGCTGATGCGCAGCAGGTCGCCATTGGCCTCGGCCAGAATCGTGCTCGTGACCGCCTCGAGATCCAGATCGCCCTGGGCCAGCATCGTCACCTGCCCGGCGAACTGCCCGGCCACCAGCGGCCAGTTGTGACGTGTAATGAGCCGGTTGACCCGCCGGTAGATTTGCAGCGGTTTGGGGTCGCGCTGTTCCTCGATGACCAGCAGGTAGAAAGGCTGGCTGAGATCGACGCCGAAGCGCAGCGCCTGGTCGGCCAGGACGGCTTCGCGCTGCCCGTTCTCGCCCTCGATCAACTGGGCCAGGAAACTGCCTTTGAGCGAGGCTTCCGCGTTTTGCACCGCCTGCTGGTGCAGAATCATCAGGGCGGCAATCGTCGCGCCGCTCTCAATCGCCATGTGATCCAGATCGTTCAGGGGCCGGTCGTCGGCGATGATCCAGACGAAGCCGTAAATGACGCCCTGCACCACAATCGGCGCGAGGATGCGCTCCATCTCCAGGCCGACATCCGCCTGGGCCGGGATAAAAACGGACCGCAGCGTCCGGCGAATCTGGCCCAGGAAGCCGCGATCTTCCAGCGCCTGCACCAGACGCGGATCCGTGCGGCCTTCGCTGAGCGTGTAGCGCCGTGCCTCGTCGAAGGCTTTAATGTTGGCGCTCGCCAGGGCCTCGAAGCGTTCGGTCTCGATGCTGATCGACTGCCCCAGCAGGTCCGCCAGGGTATCGGCCAGGCCTTGCAGATCGCCGCCGTCGAGCACCAATTGAGTCAGCACGCGGTGGATGTTCAGCGCGCGTGAGACTTTCGCCATGTTCTCCTGCGCGATGCGCTCGTTGACCGTGCGCGCCACGTCGATGAAGCGCAGGTTGAAGGGGATTTCGATCAGGGGCAGGCGGTTCTGCTCCGCTACCGCGATCAGATAAGCCGGGGCATGGTCGATGTTGCGGCCTACCGCCAGCGCCATCGCCGCCACGCCTTTTTCGGCCAGGTCCTGGATATAGGCGCACTGCCCGGCTTCATCCGGCGGCAGATTGATGTAGGTCGTCAGGATCAGTTCGCCGCCGTTGAGCCAGCGCGCGGCATCCGGCACGCCGACGACATGGACCCAGGAGACGACTTTCCCCAGATCATCCCGCCCGGCGACGACCTGCGCGCCCTGGAGCGCATCTATTGCGAGGGTTTCTGCGACTGTGAGCATGGCCCCAATCCCGGCAAAAAGTCAGCGCTTCATTTTATCATGGTGGTCAGGCGCAGCAAGCCGTTAAATCCTCGCTGAGGGCGCTCGTAGATTGATCCCAGCAGCGCTTTTCTTAATGATTCGGCTCAAAAAGGGTGGAGAATATGACATTTGTCACACATAGAGTGTGAAATATCGCACTTATCACTTAGTTATCAGATCAATTCACGACTTATTAATAAATCTCTATTGTTGACAATAATTGTCGTAGTATAGTGAATTCATCTGATGACAACGGTAAATTAACAAAGGCAGGTACATCAAAATGCTCAATATCCGTAAACTTCACCGCAGCGAAAGCGGCCAGGCTGCCCTGGAAAACGCCATCATTCTGATCGCGTTCATCGTCGTTGCCTCTGTCTTCGCTTTCACCATTCTTTCCGCTGGCTCATCCTCCACCGAAAAAGGTGAGCAGGCCATCTACGAAGGTCTGGAAGGCGTCCAGTCTTCAATGAACGTTAAGGGCGCGGTCATCGCCAAAGGCACCGGCAGCGGCCCCACCCAGACCGTCACCGACGTCGTCTTCACCCTGGCTCTGGCGGGCGGCGGCGAACCGGTTGACCTGACCACCGTCGCAGGTGATCGCGCGGTCGTGATCGGCTATCGTGACGGCACGACCCTCGATGCCGACGTCCCCTGGGACAGCACCTTCATCATCAACAATGACAGCGGCGCAACCGCCGACACCCTCCTGGAAGAGGGCGAGCTGGCCGAGATTACGGTCCACCTGAGCGCGGCGACTCCCGCGATCGCCCTGGGTGCCAGCACCGAGTTCACCCTGGAAGTGAAGCCCCCGACGGGTGCCGTGCTGACCTTCACCCGCACGACCCCCGCTTCGGTCGAACCGGTGATGGAACTACGGTAAGTGAGCATGGGAACGGTTCGTCGCCAATCGCGCTAGCGGGCCGTTCCCCACTCAACGTATAATAGTCTACAGTCCCTTAATGAAGGGGCTTTGTTTTTTTTGTAAAAGATAACCAGCATATTAGAGAAGGAATGCTCATCATTTGACTACAGAAGCGAATAAAGTTGTGGTTCGACGTTATATCGAAGAAGTTATTAATCAGGGTCATCTTGATTTAATCGATACCTTCTTTGCGCCGGAGATGCGTGAGAAGGTCAGAGGCTTTTTGACCAATGCCGATAATCCCTTCCCGGATGCACAGGAGGCGATTCAGGACATCGTGGCCGAGGGCGACAAAGTCATGGTCCGCTGGCTGTTCCGGGCCACCCATCAGGCTACGTTCAGGGGCATTCCCGCGACCGGCAAAGCCATCGAAATCAGCGGCTATGGCATCTACTATTTGGAGAACGAACAGATCACCTGGGATACGATCTGTATGGACTGGCTGGACGCGGTGCGGCAGTTGGGCGGAACGATTTCTTAACGCCGGATTGTTCCTCATCAGGAACTTGACAGGATTCTGAACCACGTATATAATCAGAACAGTGTTCGGAAATTGATGAGTGTTAAAACAGCAATGGCGAAACGCAATGCCCGCGAACGGCGGCATGAACGCACCCGCGACGCGATCCTCTCGGCGACGATGGACCTGATCGTCGAGAAAGGCTTCAACAATCTGTCGCTGCGTGAGGTAGCCCAGCGGGTCGATTACAGCCCGGCAGGTCTCTACGAATACTTCGGCAGCAAGGATGAACTGATCGCTGCCGCCTGCATCGAGGGGGATAAGGCCCTGGGCGATTATCTGCGCCTGGTGGATCAATCACTGCCCCTCGACCAGTACCTGATCGAACTGGGATTGGCCTACGTGCGCTTCGCCCGCGAACGAACCAACACCTTCACTTTTCTGTTCACAGCCCGCACGGTCGAAACTCAGAGCGTGATCACTGGGCTGGCCGAGGCGGTCAGTCACGAGGACAGCTTCGCCATCCTGCTCAACGCGATTCAGCGCGGGATTGATACGGGCTGGATCCAGCACGGCGAAGGCTACAGCGCGATGGACATCTCCTACAGCCTGTGGGCGATGGTGCATGGTATGGCGACACTGCAATCGACTTACCTGCAAAGCTGGGATCATGACTTCGCCCATGCCGACCGCCGCGCCATTGAGACTTTCGTCAAGGGCATGACGAGCCGCTAATTTTTTCGTCTGCGACCGAACAATGTTCGGAATATGAACCGGGTTAGAAAGGGAGAAAAGATGGCTGAGCAAATCTACAAGGGGCGTTACACGGCTGAGATGGAGGACTCCTTCGTCGTCTTCCTAATCGGATCGCGCTTCAACGACTGGAAAATCTGGAAAGTGCGCTGGGCGGGTCAGGCAATGAACGCCATGCTGGAGAACTTGCAGGCGCACCCTGAAAAGGGCTTCCTGGGCGGCGAGAGCTTCTTCCGCTTCTCGCCCATCACGAGCATTCTTGTCTCGTACTGGCGTTCGTTTGAGGACCTGGAGCGCTTCGCCCACGACAAGAACGACCCGCATCTGGAGGCCTGGCGCGAGTTCAACCGGAAGGTCGGCAGTGACGGCAGCTTCGGTATCTGGCACGAGACCTACAAAGTCGAGGCCGGGGCTTACGAAACGCTCTACGGTAACATGCCGGTTTTCGGCCTGGCGAAGGCCTCTAAGCATATCACCGTCGCCGGTCGCAACGAGACGGCACGGGGCCGGATTCGGCAGCCGGAACTGGTCCGCTAGTGGCATGACACCTACCTGAGGGCGCAAGAAAGAAGCGGGGTGCAGGGGATGGAATTCCCTGCCGGGGTGTGGGGCAGCGCCCCACAGGACAACACCGCCGTTTTTTTAACCTTGACCGAACAGTGTTCAGAATTCTAAGTGCGTGTGGAAGGGATGAAGATCATGAGTGCCATAGCAACACCCGCAACACCTGCTGAAGAACGCAGCACGCCGCCTCTCCGTGCCCTTTTCGGCCAGCGCGATTTCCTGCTGTTGTGGGGTGGCGAGGCGATCTCACTGCTGGGCGACCAGTTTTACATGATCGCATTGCCCTGGATGATGCTCCAACTGACCGGCGACGCCTTCGCTATGGGCGCGGTACTGGCGCTGGGCGGCATCCCGCGTGCGCTGTTTATGCTGGTCGGCGGCGCGATTACCGACCGTTTCTCGCCGCGCCTGACCATGCTGGTGTCGAATCTGTGGCGAATGCTGCTGATCGGCCTGATGGCGCTGCTGATCTTTAGCAACAGCCTCCAGATCTGGATGATCTACGTCCTGGCCCTGCTGCTGGGTCTGGGCGACGCCATCTTCTTCCCGGCGCAGAGCGCGATTGTTCCACGTATCGTCGATAGAGCGCAGCTTGGCCCGGCCAACGCCATCGTTCAGGCAACGGCGCAGATCAGCCTCTTTGTCGGGCCGGTGATTGCCGGGAGCGTGATCGCGCTGCTGAGCACAGCGGGCGAGTCGCTGGATATGCGCGCCATGAGCTTCGCCTTTGGCATCGACACGCTGACCTTTGTCGTCTCGGTGCTGACGCTGTGGCTCATGCGCCCCCAGCCTCACAGCGTGGGCAGCAGTTCCAGCAGCGGCCTGATCCAGTCGATCCGCGAGGGGCTGGTCACGGTGGGCCGTGACGTCAAGCTGCGGACGATCTTCCTGATTATCGCGGCCAGCAATCTGCTGGTGGTCGGGCCAATCGGTGTCGGCATCCCGGTGCTGGCGGACACTCGCTTCCCGGAGGGTGCGGCAGCCTTCGGCATCATCATGTCGGCCTACGGCGGCGGCTCGCTGCTGGGGACCCTGCTCAGTGGGATTCTGCCCCGGCCCCCGGCGCGCATTCTGGGATCGATACTCTTCGTACTCTTCAGTTCCAGTGGTTTCGGCGTGGCGCTCATCGGCCTCAGCCAGACAACGGCTCTGGCGACCGTGGTCGCGCTGTTGATGGGCATCGGCCAGGGCTACGTCGTGATCGTCTTCATCACCTGGCTGCAAGCGCGCACGGCGGAGGCCATGCTGGGCCGCATGATGAGCCTGCTCATGTTCGCCTCGGCGGGTCTCGCGCCGGTCTCGAATGCGCTGGCCGGGGCGCTCATCAACCTGAACGTCACAGCGGTCTTCGTCGGTTTTGGCGGGCTGATGGCGCTCATGGCCCTGCTGGCGGCGCTCAACCCGGCCACCCGCGCGCTGGACTGAGGGTAAAGTCAAGAGGTTCAACGCATAGACGCAGTGGCAAAGCAAGACAGTGGAATGAAATCTGGCGTAGGGGCACGACATGTCGTGCTCTTTCGTTTAACACGGCGATCTGACTCTAAATCACCATAACCACGCCTGTTATATAATCTTGCCTATCGATGGGCGAACAGGAGTAACGAACCATGAGCAGTCTGGACGGACAAGTCGCAATCATCACCGGGGGCGGGACGGGCATCGGACGCGGTATCGCGCTGGCCTTTGCCGCAGAGGGGATGCGCGTCGTGATCTCCGGCAGACGCAAGGCCCCGCTGGACGATACCCTGGCGGTAATTGAGCAAAATGGCGGCCAGGGCCTGGTGGTTCAGGGCGATGTGTCGAATGAGCACGATGTAGCCCAACTGGTTCAGGCCGCAGTTGAAGCCTACGGGACGGTTGATGTGCTGGTCAATAATGCTGCGATTAGCGGCGTGGGGGGCGCATTACACGAATATGATATTGAAGATTGGGATCGGGTGATGGCGATCAACCTGCGAGGACCGTTCCTGCTGTCGCGGGCGGTACTGCCCATGATGCGCCAGCGCGGCAGCGGGCATGTCGTGATGATTAGCTCGGAATCAGGATTGGAATACTATCCCAACGATCTCGCCTATGGGGTGTCAAAACATGCGCTCAACGCCATGTCGGAACTCATGCAGCGCGAGAACCAGGATCAGGGCATCCATGTCCATGTTGTCTGCCCTGGCATGGTCATCACCGAGATGACGCAGCATTCGCCCATCGATCACGCCAAAAGCCTGACGCCGGAGGACATCGCTGATCTGGTGCTCTGGCTGGTCAGCCGCCGCCAGAATGTCAAGATTGGCCGTCCGGTGCTGATCCAGACGATGGAGAACCCCTGGACATAAGCTCTAGAAGATGAGACTCAGGCCGATGAACAGCAGCAGCACCAGCACCACACGCCGGAACCAGAAGGCATTGACGTAGGGCGCGGCCAGCATCCCGCCCAGCACACCGAGCAGCATGGCAGGCAGACCGATGGCGAAGTCCGTCCAGACCGCTGGCGTGTAATCCTGTGCGGCCAGATGCAGCAGGATCACCAGGAGCGTGTTCATCAGGCCGACGCCCTGGATATTGCTGCGAAACTCGTCCGGGGTCCAGCGGCGGCTGGTGCCATAGATGACAATCGGCGGTCCGCCGACGTTGTAGGCCCCGCTCAACAGGCCGCTGAGGAAGCCCGCGCCGAAAGCCCAGGAAGAATGTACGACCTGGGGCACATGCAGATCCAGCAGGGCATAGAGCGCGTAGGTGAAGATCACCACGCCCAGTATGGTCAGCACCAGCGGGCTGTTCAGCCGTTGTAAGACCAGCACGCCCAGCGGCAGCGCCAGCGCCGAGGCCAGCATCATACGCCAGACCAGACGCAGGTCCATATCGCGGTGGTAGCGGAACATCATAATGATGCGCGTGAGAAAGGCCAGCGCGGAGATGATGGAGGTGGTCGCGGGCACACCCAACGGCCCGACCATCAGCGGCACGGCGATCAGGCCCAGGCCGAACCCGGCCAGTCCCTGCGTGAAGGATGCGCCGCAGATGATGGCGAAGAGGAGCAGTGGGGTCATATTAACCTGGCAGCAGACGCAGTGTATCCTCGCCGGTCACGGGGGGCAGATGCAGCGTACCATCGACGTCTTCCAGCGCGACCTGGCCCGCTTGCAGCTTGAGGATCAGATAGGTTTCCTGTGGCACGGCGACCTCAAACAGGGCGCTGGACGCGGTCCCGACCAGCCGGCGGCGGTGCGCCACCACGTAGACTCCCGCCGTATCCTGATCGGTCGCCACCTGCCAGCCGAAGGCCTGACGAAAGATGGCCCGCACCTCAATACGCGGCAGAGACCAGCGCATAATCTGCACACTGGCTCGCTCTGCACGCAGGTAGAAGGTCGTCGCGCCCAGTGTGTTAAAGACAAAGGTGCGCCGTTCGGTGGCGATGTCACGCAGCTCACCGGCCACGCTGACCGCCTGCCACAGCAAGTTCAATCGCTCCATCTCAGGTCCATCCCTCCAGCCAGCGCTGCACCGCCCCGGCGACCGTCTCAGGCTGTTCCAGCGCCACCAGATGGCTGCCGCCCTCGATCAGCAGCAGTTCCGACCCGGCGATTTGCTCGTGCAGGAACTGACTTTGTTCCGGCGGCAACATGCGATCTGCCGTCCCGGCGATAATCAGCGTGGGCACCTGAATCTGGCTCACGGCATCGCGCAGATCAAGGCTGCTGGCCGCCACATAGTCGCCCCGGATAATATCGACGTTGATCGAGCGCAGGCGCTGCAAGCTGCGATGCAGGATCGCCTCGTCCACATCGGGCGACCAGTAGTGCCGCACCAGTTGATCGACCGTCTCCTCGTAATCGTCGCGCAGGCCGTCCAGAATGGCCGGGTTGACCGGCATCTCCGCCCCGGTCGCCAGCAGCACCAGCCCGGCGACGTAGGCCGGATGGTTCAGCGCCAGCCGCAGCGCTACCGCGCCGCCCAGGCTGAAGCCCAGCGGAATCACGCGATGCAGACCCAGGGCATCCAGCAGGCCGATACAGTCCTCGACGTAGGACTCGACCGTGTAGCGGCCCTTGCCCGTGCTGGAGCCATGCCCCGGTAAATCCGGGACCAGGGCGTTCATCACGCGCAGTTCACGCGGCCAATCCAGGTGCGAGCCACCCGCGCCGTGAATCAGCAGCAGGGGCGGCGTATCCGCGCCGGGATCGCGGTGGTCGGCATACCAGATCTGTTCGAATGTCGGCATTGTGTCCTCTGTTGTGTGCTGGCCTGATTGTAACCTAAAGCCGCTGAATCCGAAGCTTTTGTGAAAATTGTCAAAGAATTGATGCAGCCTTGTTGATTCTGGGCATGTTTACTCATACACTGAAGTTAAGAGTGCGATCAGGTGAGTGAAGGTGTCGAATTATGCCCTCTATGTTAGAGCGCCGACTGAGAAACGAGCAAATCCAGGCCATACCGAAACATCAGCAGCAGTCCGCCGCCGATTTTGACGACACAGAACCAGAGCGGGATCACACAACCAACCCGATCAAGGTGGAAAACTTGCTGGAGCATGAGGCTAAGCTGAGCATGGTGGATGCGCATAAGAAGCGCAGCAGCCCCAAAGTCGCCAAACTGCGCCGCCAACTGCGCGGCAAACTGCTTGCCAGCGAAGAAGAAGCCGATCACTGGGAACGCAGCAACCCGGATTACGAACAGATTATTATCGAGCGTCTGGATACCATTCTGACTAAAATGGCCGTGCCCCTGATGGAAGTCGAGCGGCACGAACTGACCGAAGGCTTGCTGGACGATCTGCTGGGCTTCGGAGCGATCCAACCGCTGGTCGAAGACCGTACCTACAACGAAATCATGGTCAACGGCCCCAGCATCATATTTGCCGAGCACAGAGGCAAGATGGAGGAGACCGATCTGGCCTTCGATGATGAAGACCACCTGAATTACACTGCCCGGCGCATCGCACGGGCGGTGGGCCGCGATCTTTCCCGCGCCAATCCGATGGTCGATGCGCGTCTGCCTGATGGCTCGCGAGTTCACGTGGTCGGCACTGCGTCGTCGATCAATGGCACGACGATCACTATTCGTAAATTCCCGGATGAGCGCATCACGGTCGATCACCTGATTAAGTGGGGGTCGATCAGCTCGGAGATGGCTGAGTTCTTCGAAGCCTGCGTCGTCTCGCGTCTGAATGTCGTCGTCTCCGGTGGCACCGGCTCTGGTAAAACGACCCTGCTCAACGTGCTGAGTTCCTTCATCCCCGAAGACGAGCGCATTATCACCATCGAAGACTCGGCTGAACTCCAACTGGCCCAGCGCCACGTCGTCCGCCTGGAAACCGCGCCGCCTATGCCCGGCCACAAAAACACGGGCCGTCTGGAAATCCGCGACCTGGTCAAAGGCTCGCTGCGTATGCGCCCGGACCGTCTGGTCATCGGCGAATGCCGCTCCGGCGAAGCGCTCGACATGCTTCAGGCCATGAACACCGGCCACGATGGATCGCTCACCACCGTCCACAGCAACAGCCCGCGTGATGCTATCGCCCGCCTGGAAACTCTGGTGCTGATGTCCGGCATGGATTTGCCGCTGCTGACCGTCCGCCAGCAGATTGCCGCCGCTGTCAATCTCTTCGTGCAGGTGGCGCGGCTCAAGGATGGCAGCCGCAAGGTCGTCCAGGTCACAGAGGTCCAGGGCATGGAAGGCGAAAGCATCACCCTGCAGGATCTCTTTATCTATCGCACACCCGGCCAGACCGAGATGGGCTATTCACACGAAGGCGGTGGACGCCTGGAAGGCACAGGCTACCGGCCCCGCGCGGTCGAAATCTTCAAGCAGTACGGTTTCAATCTGCCGCCGCGTGTGTTCCAGGCCCCGCGCGACTAATTCTCTGTACTCCCATTCCTGACCACTGCGCCAAGCATGTACTACTGGCGCAGTGGTGCTGACCTTTATCGTCAACGCACCCAGCCTGCGGTAGACTCAAAGTAGCTGCGCTGTTCTTACAGTCAGGAGTTTAACGATGGGAAAGTCAGCCAGCAAGCTCAAGCGGAAATTCTACGAAACCGAACTCCAGCG
Source organism: uncultured Chloroflexia bacterium (assembly GCA_963772595.1). GTDB lineage: Bacteria > Chloroflexota > Anaerolineae > Aggregatilineales > Phototrophicaceae > CAVYXZ01. The sequence goes on from CAVYXZ010000015.1 coordinate 103,735, forward strand.
GCTGCAATTTGAACTGGTCAAGTTGCAGTACTGGATCAAAGCCCAGGGCCTGCGCGTCATTGTGGTGTTTGAGGGCCGTGACGCGGCGGGCAAGGGCGGCATCATCAAGCGCATTATCGAGCCGCTGGATGCGCGGGGCTACCGGGTGGTCGCCCTGCCCAAACCCTCCGAGATCGAACGCACACAGTGGTATTTTCAGCGTTATGTCGAGCATTTTCCCTCGGCAGGCGAGCTGATTCTCTTCGACCGGAGCTGGTACAACCGCTCGATGGTCGAGCGCGTGATGGGCTTTTGCAGCGACGAGGAATACTGGGAGTTTCTGCGCTCCTGCCCGGATTTCGAGCGGATGCTGGTGCGCGCCGGAATCATCCTGATTAAGTATTACCTGTCGGTCGGCGATGAGGAGCAGGAAAAACGCTTTCAAGACCGCGCCAAAGACCCGACTCGCCGCTGGAAACTCAGCCCCATCGACCTGGAGACGCGGCAGCGCTGGGTGGAGTACTCCAAAGCCAAAGACATCATGCTCGAACACACCGACATCCCGGAGGCGCGCTGGTATCAGATTCACTCCGATGACAAGCGCCGGGCACGGCTCATCTGTATGCGGCATCTGCTGGAGTTTATTCCCTATGAAGATGTCACGCCGGGGTCAATCGACCTGCCGCCGCGTCCGCCCAGCGATGAGCATTACATCCGCCCGCCGCTGGATAAGCACATCTTCCTGCCCGATCCTTATGCCGAGCAAGATTGAGCCGAAAGCGCTACATGCGCCGCCGCAAGATCGTGTGCATGGCGACGGACAGCACGATGATGAAGCCGTAGATCACCTGGGTTGTAAAGCCGCTCCAGCCGACTGCGACGACGGCAGGCTGAATTGAGGCGATGATGAAGCAGCCAACAAAGGTGCCGAATATCGTCCCGATGCCGCCGAACACTGAAGTCCCCCCCAGAAAGACCGCTGCCAGGCCGATGAGCAGGTAGCCTTCACCAAGATTGGTGAAAAAGTTATTGATCTCCAGCGCGATCAGCAGCCCGGCAAAGGCGGAACACAGCCCGACCAGCGCAAACATCATGATCCGGGTGCGGTTCACATTGATACCCATCAGACGCGCGCTGTTTTCGTTATCGCCGATCAGGTAGATGTGGGCACCGAAGCGGTGACGATTGAGCAGGACCCAGGTAAACACGGCGACGAGAATCAGCCAGATCATCTGCATGGGGATGTAATCGAACAAACGCCCGACCATGATCTCTCGAAAGGCGGAGCCGCGCAGTTCGTTGAGGGGAAAACTGCGCCCATTGGTCAGCACCTGGACCATGCCGCGCCAGAAAAACTGCGTGCCTATGGTTGCGATCAGCGATGGAATGCCGATCAGGACGACGATCAGGCCGTTGAGCAGCCCCACCAGAAAGCCGGTTGTCATGCACGCCACGAAAGCCAGCAGAACGTTCTGCGTAGACTGGTAGACCAGCACAAAAGCCGTCACGCTGATCGCCATAATCGAAGGGAACGACAGGTCCATATCGCGGCCAATGACCAGCATAGTCATGGGCATAGCGACGATGCCGAAGAAGGGCACGCTCTGCATAAAGGCCGCATAAATGTTGGGCTGACCGAAGGTGTTGGGGGCCATGATTAGAAAGAGCAGCCACAGACCTGCCATCACGCCGAAGATCCCAATTTGCAGACGGTTCCGTCGTACGAAACGTCGGAGACTGGTCGGCTGGGGTTCAGCGACTTGTAATGTACCGTTGGGCGCTTGGGATTCCACGGGCAGGTCTCTCTTTCAGTCCAGGGTGCCGGTTTCGGCTACGTGCTGCATTTTCTCAAGCAGTTCGTCGAGCGTCAGGGTGTCTTTAAGGAATTCGCCCGCAATCATGCCACGATCCAGCAGCACAATGCGGTCGGCGACATCGTAAACGTGGAAGACATTGTGATCGATAAAGATGGCGGATTTGCCCGCCCGCTTGATGCCGCGTACAAAGGTGAGCAGCTTGCGGGTCTCGCTGAGCGCCAGACCCATCGTCGGCTCGTCCAGGATAATCAGTTCTGCCTGAAAGTAGAGCGCGCGCACGATGGCGACTCCCTGCTTCTCGCCACCTGAAAAGCCCATGATGTCTGATTCCGAGGACACTGCGGAGGATGTAAAGCCCAGTTCGCCACGCATCAGACGGTCGGTCTCGGAGCGCATCTTTTTGATGTCGAGAAAGCCGAAACGATTGGCAATCTCACGCCCGATGAAGATATTGCGCCACAGATTTTGCTGCTCAGCCAGCGCCCGTTCCTGATAAACCGTCTCAACGCCGAGCTGGCGTGCCTTCGGCACCGTCAGATTTTCCACCCGCTGGCCGTTGAAGTAGATTTCACCGCTTTCCGGCTGGTGATAGCCGGTGATGATCTTGATGAGCGTTGATTTGCCCGCGCCGTTATCGCCCAGCAGACCGACTACTTCGTTCATGCCCACATGGAAATCGATGTGACGCAGCGACTGCACTTCGCCAAATGACTTGGAAATGTCCCGCAGTTCCAAACGGTATTGATCTGTCATGAAAGAACCTTAAACATAAGTACGAAGGGGGTACAACGCTGTACCCCCCGTCAACTTCAGTATAAACGCTTAGCGGATACCCTGCTCGACCAGCGGTGCCAGGACGTCCACGTTGTCTGCGCTGGCGAAACCTGCACCTGTGTCAATTGTCAGGCCGGAGAAATTGTAGTTCTTTGCCAGACAAATCTGGAGGATGGGCAGGTAGCCTTGCAGCCACTGCTGCTGATCGATGACCAGATCGGTCCAGCCGCCCTGGATAGCGGTGACGGTGGCGGGCGACAGATCGAAGCCTGCCGTATAGACGTCATCCGGCCCCAGGTTGGCCGCAGTGAGGAAGGTCTCCAGCGAGGCCGTCAGATTGCCGTGATCGGTCACCACCAGCTTGACATCGGGATTGGCAGACACATAGCCAGTGAAGGTCGCAATCCCGGCGGTGGGGTCAGAATTGGTGGCTGAGTCGATTTCGAAGTAATCCACCACCATGCCCGCTTCTTCCAGCCCATCGACCACGCCGCGGGTACGTTCACCACGGCCCGGCTGAGACAGCAGGCCCCAGACCATCGCCCGGTCGCCTTCGCCCAGGTCAAAGCGGCGGACGGCTTCCACAGCCAGCGAGTGGCCCGCGGTGTACTGGAAGGCCCCCACATAACCGAAGCCGTTCGCGCCATACTGCGCCTGCAACTCTGGCAGCGGCACATTCATCGCTGTGATGATGATCCCCTGCGCTTCGGCTTGATCGACAATGGCGCGGTAGGCCTCATCGCCCGGATGCCCCATGATGGCAATACCATCCGGGTTGGTGGCGATGACTTCGTTCAACTGCGTTACCATCTTCTGGGGGTCCCAGTCCGACCAGACATACTGCACGTTCGCGCCCAGTTCTTCAGCGGCGCGCAGCGCGCCATTGTAGACGACGGTCTCGAAGGGGCCACCGGGGGAACCACCAGGGAAGAAGACAATGTTAACGCCCGCGCAGGTCTGGTTCGAGGTCTCTTGCGCTGTGACGCCGCTGAACGACACGGCGACACCCAGGAGCAATACAAGAACTATTAAGGAACTGATCAAAAACCGACGATTATGTACCACAGCTATCTCCTTTTGATTAACACTCTTGTCAAAGGATCAAACAATCCTGATTTGTGTTTTAGCTGCAATAAGTGAACGATCACACATCAGGATTCCTGGCAAATTGTATCATGAACAATTTAATACTCCTAATGGTTTAAGGCACTAATAAGTCCCCACATTTGTCATCAAGCCCAGGCGGACCCAGCGAGAATCAAAAAGGCGTCCCGATTGTCGAGACGCCCGTTTTTAGCCTGCTTGTCTGTAGTGCTTAGTACGCGCCTTTGGCGAAGAGCACCACCGGGATGGTCCAGAAGATGATCTGCAGGTCCATCCAGATCGAGTAATTGCGGATATAGTGCATGTCGATGCGCACCCGCTCGGCGTAGGAGATGTCGCTGCGCCCGCTGATCTGCCACATGCCGGTCAGGCCCGGTTTGACGGTGTGGATGTTCATGTTCCACTGGCCGTAGCGCGAGACTTCTTCCGGCGTAATCATGCGCGGCCCTACCAGGCTCATCTCGCCGCGCAGGATGTTCAGCAACTGTGGCACCTCGTCCAGGCTGGTACGGCGCAGGAAATGCCCGATGCGGGTGACGCGCGGATCATCCTTGAGCTTCTCGTATTTATCCCACTCGGCCCGCGCTTCAGGGTGCTGCGCCAGGTGCTCGGCCAGCACCTCGTCGGCGTTGGCGACCATCGTGCGGAACTTAAAGGCGTCGAACTCCTTGCCGCCTACCCCCACCACGCGGCGGCGGTAGATCAGCGGCCCCGGATCACTGCGCTGCATCATAATCTTGACAGTGATGAAGATCGGCAGCGCCAGGATCAGGCCAACGCTGGCCCCGACGTAATCAATAATCGTCTTCATGACAACGTTGAACCCGTTCAGGCGCACGTGATTCACGCCGATCATCGCCATTGAGCCGATGTCCTGGACTCGAATGCCGGTGGTGAGGATTTCGTATATCCCGCTCGACAGCCACACCGCCACGTCGTCCACGTTAAGAAAGTGCTTGAACATCTCCAGCAGGTCTTCGCGTTCGATACCGCTGGTGGCGACGATCATACGCTCGACGCCGAACTTACGGCACAGACGCTCGGCCTGCGCCGTCGAGCCATGCACCACGACGTCAGGCGTCACGGCTTCGCCGACGGCCAGCCGGTCATCCAGAAAGCCGATGACGTTAATGCCGTACTGCGGCGCGCTGCTCAGATGTTCCGCGATGGCGATGCCCTCAGCATTGGCCCCGACAATATAGGTCGGAGTCATAAAATGCCCCTGCGAACGGCCCCAGTAGACTGCCCGGCGCACAAAGAAGCGCTCCAGGCCGACGAAGAGCAAGGCAAAGACCCAGGCCATCACCAGCCAGCCGCGCGCGACGGTCAGGCTGGCATCCAGAAAGACGATCACGATGATGAACATGATGCCTATGGTGCAGGCGTTGAAGATGCTGGTGTATTCCTGGTAGCCGGAGAAGAGTTGAGCGGTATCGTAAAGCCGGAAAAGCTTAAACAACACCAGCCATATTGGGATCAGCATATAGACGGTATAGCGATAAAAGTCAATGTCGCTTGATCCTGGGTCAAACAGCGGTGCCGTAATCTCGGCAAAACGCACGTTGTAAGCCATCCAAAAAGCCAGCCCCAGCATGATGAGATCCAGGACGACCAGAACGGCAAGCACCACGCGGAACTTGGTTTGTGTGTTCTTGCGGAGCCGCTGGTTGATTATATTCCAGGTTACAGCAACGGGCTGCGCCGATCCCTGAGCGTTGGAATTCAGACTGCGCGTTCCCATGAGCATCCTTTTCTGCTGGATCAGCCGGATTGAGCAGCCGTGTAAAGTCCCTCGAACAATGCTGCGGCTTGATCCCAGCTGTGATGTGTTTCCACGTACTGTCGTCCCGCACGCCCCAGGGCTGCCTGCGTGTCTGGCGAATCCAGCAGATTGAGGATCTGGCGGGCGATGCTGGCCGGGCTATCACCGACCAGGAGGTCCTGCCCGGCGCGTGTTTTGAGCGCTGAACAGGCCTGGCTGGAACACACCACCGGTGTTCCCATCGCCATCGCTTCCAGAACCTTGTTCTGGATACCGACGCCATACCGTACGGTACTCACAGCAGCAGTGGCTTGCGCCAGATAGGGACGCATGTCTGGGACGTATCCTGTCACTTTTATCCTAGAATCCTCACCTAACACCTGAATAACAGGCGCAGGGTCTTTGCCGACGATCTCCAGCTGAACCTCCGGCTGCTCAGCCCAGACCAGCGGCATGATCTGATGCACCAGATCCTCCACTGCGGCCACGTTGGCGTGATAGCTCATCTTCCCGGTGAAGACCAGCCGCTGCGGCGCGCGGTCCATGTCCATCGCCGCAAAATACTCCAGGTCCACGCCGTTGGCGATCACCGTTACCCCTTCCGGCGTGCAGCCGGAGTTGATCAGCGCCTGCCGGTCCGTCGGGCTGGTTACGGCCACCGCGCGGAAGCGCCGGGTCAGCGTCCCCTCGAAGCGGCGGGTTCGCTCCAGATCCAGCAGCGCGATCAGGCGGCTTTTGAGGCTGGGCGCATCCTTGAGGACCTTTTCGAACAGCAGCGCAATGCTGTCCACCGAATCGAAGACGACCGGCAGACCCCCTAGCGACTCGGCCAGCACAGCCCCGCGCAGATGCTCAATGTGGGCCACGTCGAAGGTCTCGCGCTGGAGCAGATCGCGCGCGATCTGGCTGAAGGCGGGCGAATAAGAATAGGCGGCCTGAATTGGCAGCGAGGTGGGCAGCGCACGCAGTCCATTGAGCAGAGTTTGTTGGCGGGCGAGCGGCACGACATGCACGGCCTCACACCAGGCGCGCAGTTCGGGCAGCGCCTCGCCCTCGTCACCCGGCGGCATCAGCGCCAGCAGAGTCACCGCATGGCCGCGCCGGACCAGGGCGCGCAGCAGGTTATAAGGCCGCACCCGCACCAGTGAGGGGATATAGGGTGTCACAAAAAGGATGCGCATAGCCTCTCCTGATATGTAACCCTCTCAGGGACAGGGATTTAGGGTGAGGGTTAGACCTTCTGCCCGGCATAGATTTCGTCCAGGGCGCGGCAGGCCTGCCGGTAATCGTAATATTCTTCGGCGGTCAGGCGGCCCGCTGTCGTGATCTGCTCGTTGAGTGTGTAATCAGTCAGCAGGCGCACACAGGCCCCGGCAAAAGCTTCCGGCTCGTCCGCCACCAGAATGTCCTGGTCTGGCGTCACCCGGATGCCTTCGCAGCCCACCGTTGTACTGACCATCGGGATACCCTGAGACAGTGCATTGAGAATCTTCACCCGCATTCCGCCCCCAGCCAGCAGCGGCACCACCATCATGCTGGCATCGGCCAGGAAGGGCAGCGGGTCCTCGACATAGCCGGTCACGGTCAGCGTGCGGTCGGTGTTGGCATACTGGATGATGCTCTCCGGGGGCCGCGCGCCGATGAGCGTGCAGCGCACATCCGGCACTTGCAGCTTAATCAGCGGGTAGATCGATTCCAGAAACCAGGTGATCCCGGCGATGTTGGGCGGCCAGTACATGGTGCCGATGTGGACGATGTGCGGGCTGGAGGGCTGGCGTTGAATCTGGGCTTGCTCGTCGGTATCAATGGCGATAGGAATCACGGTGATGTCCGGCTGCGCTCCGGCCTCGATCAGCAGCTCGCGGTCCTCGTCTGTCACCGCCGTCACCGCGTCGAACTGGCGACACAGTTGGCCTTCATAGCGCTTGAGCAGCGGCCAATCCCGTGCCAGCAGATAGCGCATTGGGTTAGTGAGGGATGAGGTCTCGGCCTGCCGCTTGTAGAGCATCCACAAGGCGTTATGCAAATCCAGCACCTTGTAGCTGTCGGTGAAAGGCAGCGCGTACTGGCCCATGTTGGTCTGGTCGGCATGAACCACGTCGAAATGGCTCTCGGCAGCCAGATCCGCCAGCACCTGGCGCATCTCCGGGCGTTGATCGCGCAGCATCATCCAGGGTTGGCCGCTGAGCAGACTCTTTCCCAGGAAGCCCAGATCGCGCAGCGGCGACCGCTGAATCGGCACGGTAATTACCCGCTCGCACAGCGTCTCCAGGTGCCGGATATACTCTGGCGTATCGGTATCGCGCACAAAAGACACCAGCGTCACGTCGTGCTTCTGGCTCAGGTACTTCAGGACATAGTAGGTTTTGACTTTAGGGCCGCTGTTAGGCGGATAGGGCAAAACCTGGCTGAGTAGTAAAACGCGCATAATCTCCTCAGGCAGCGGGGACCTTGATGACAGCCGGACTGCCTTCCGTAATGATTTGGCGGGCTACCGCCTGGGCATGAGTCACCACCGCCTCGCTGGTTGGTAACTGCGGATAGACCTGGCTGGCGTTCGCCAGATACAGCCCGGCATAAGGTGTCTGGATGGCGGGAAGCTGCTGCATGGCGTTCAAGTAATGTACCGGGTCCACATGACGCGAGCGGTTGACCATGAAGTGCCGGATATGCTCTGGCCGCAGACTCGGATAAATCTGCCGCAGGCGGACCATCCAGGCTTCCCGAATCGAGTCATCCGGTACGCCCATCCAGTCGTTATCCGGCCCGGTATACTTGGGCAAATAGACGACGTGCAGCGCCGGGTCTACCGGGTGCGGCGTCTGGGTGATGCTGGAAAAGGGGCTGCTGGGATCGGTCAGGTTCAGCGTCCAGAAATCGGACAGCGGGCGGTCCAGCACCATCATCGGGCAAACCAGACCCAGATACTCCACCCGCGCCAGCGAATCCAGATAGCCCTGGTCGGCGCTCAGCAGCAGGTGGCCGAATTCCGGCGTGGGCACGGTGGCGATCACCACATCGAACTGCATCACGCCGGTATGGGTGCGGATGCGGCCCAGGCTGTGCTGGTACAACTCGATCTCGCGCACCCGCGTCGCGGTTTTCACCTCGTTGCCACGCGCCTTGATCGCCTCTGCCATCGCTTCGACCAGCGAATCTGGCCCCCGGCGCAGATAGGCAATGGTCCCGCGAAGCTGCGGACCGCTGCGCAGGGCGGTCATGCGGTTCAGCCAGCTCCAGATATAGGTCGCGGGGACCTCATCATAAGCGTAGTCAAACTTGGCTTCCAGCATCGGTGCCCAGATTTGCTCGAAATTCTGCCTGCCGCCGACGCGGATCAACCAGTCTTTGGCCGGGATGGCATCGAGACTGTCGTGATCCCAATGCAGTCGGGCCTCCAGGATCGTGCGGGCCAGGCGCAGACGGCTGCCAAAGGGCAGCAGGTCAAAACGCAGCAGGTCGCGCAGGGTGCGCAGCGGGAAAATGTTACCATGATGGATCAGGCCTGAATCCGCCGGGCTGGTCTTCAGTTCGCTTTCCAGATTCAGACGACGAATCAACTGCATCACCCCGCTGTCTCTGGGCGAGAGGTAATGCGGGAAACGGTTAATCTTCACCGAGGCCGCGATCTCAACCCCGTGATGCAGGCCCCCCAGCGATTGGCTTTGTTCCAGGACGGTGACATGCTGCCCGGCTTCGGACAGAAAATAAGCCAGGGACATGCCCATAAAGCCGCCGCCAATTACCGCAATATGCATTGCTGATTCAAGCCTTCCATCTGCTTTACTGTAATCAAAGTAAAGGAGGGGCCTTACGGTAAATTAAAGGCCGCCTGCGACGACCTAACAAATTCCTGCATTGAGCGCGATTCGGTACCAAGTTCCTAAAGTCTGCGATGAATTCTTATGTAGAGAAGCACCCAGGGTCAACCTTCGGTACGATTACCCTTGATTAATCGTAATCGGGTTGTCACTGCGTGACCATCTGCGGCTCTTGACTTGCTTGTCCACTCTTGACGATTGTAAAGCGACTTTTCATACGCAGGAAAGGACTCTCAAAATAAGTGTAAGACAGATGAGCGACACCTATCGAGATCAGGGTTGCGAGGATGTATAAGATCGCATTATCGACAAAACTGTTTGTGAACTGAAGTCCGAGGAGTTCGAAAAACCATGATAATCAGATAGATCACCAGCACATGATACATGTAGATACCGTAAGAGATGCGTCCTAGCGAGCCGAAAAAGGCATTCTCCAGCTTGATGAAAGATTTGGGATTGCAGGATACATTGATGATGAAAATCAGATAAACGATGGATAGGCCAAAGGTAACAACTGCATTGTCCAGGCCGTTAAACACAAAGATGTTTCCAAGCAAGATCAACAAGGTCACAATTTGGACCGCTGGGTGAAAAATCCACCTGGCAATAAGGTCCCGGCGGTAAAATAGAATACAAGCACCCAGCGCGCCGATAGCCATGTTTTCGATGCGAAAGAAGACAATGAGACCTAGAATGGTCTTGAATGCTTGTGGAATAAAGTCCATAGGCGCTATCCACATTGAAAGGAGCGCCAAGCCCATTTTCGCTAAAATAAAAACTATGAGGAACCTCACCAGGTTTCTTGAAAAGCGACGAAACAATGGCGGCCACATCAGGTAAAATTGCTCTTCGATCCCGATTGACCAGAGTTGGCCGATGCCGGTAACGAAGCTGCCAAAATATGCACCAATATGAGGCAGAATAAAAAGGTATTCGGTCAACTTCACGGCGTATTTCGGCAACGAGTTTTGCAGCAGGGGGAAATACCCTTTAAAGCCAGTCACCCATTCCAGGAGAGGCAAGGCAAAGAAGCCTAAGACGACAAGAAGATAATACAGCGGCCAGATTCGCAGAATTCGACGCACATAAAACCATCGGACGTTGATTTGCCCTTTTTGAGCGTTTTCAGCGAGGAGCAGATAGGTGACTAGAAAACCGCTCAACACAAAGAACAACGTGACCGCATCACCACCGCGAAGGACCACTCAATTCAAGAAGAATTCGCCAGCCCTGGACTCTCCTGGCACATTGATGCCAAACCAGCCCTTGATCTCTTCAATGTGATCGAATACGACCGAAATCGCGGCCCAAAAACGTATGACATTAAGACCGGGGAAGTAAATTTTGGTTTCTTTCTCGGTCATGAACCGCTCCCTAAATAGCGTCGTCCGGTGTTTGCGATCCCTCTCCAACTCTCCACGAATTTGTGAAGGGAGACAGTACCGCGCGCAGTATTCTTCCCTGAATTCTGGGGAACTGGCGCTTTAACGTCAGGAGAGGGTTGGAATCGATCCCAAAGGATCATTCAGCACCTTATTGTTATGCTGGACACGTCCTACACGGTGGCGACGTGAGGAGAGATTTCATCCTATTCTATTATTGGATACTTTCATTATGCTTACATTGCAGTCTACCGGATTTTTCGTCTGCGGCGACCAGAATTATCTTCGAAAAATTCCTGAAAGGTCGCGCACTTAAGACTTTATTTCATATGGTTGACGCATCACAAGTGGATCCCGGGCCGGTAACCTAGCAGCAGCAAGATGAGGATACAGGCCAGAGCCACAATTCCCATACCGCCTAGCAGCGACTGAATCGCATACAAATCCCCATTGCCTTTGATACTTACGGTCGGATCTATCGGCGCAACGGTTGGCTCTGGCGTAGCTGTAGCCCGGAACACCGGTGCGACGGCCACGACCTCCGGCGTTGGTGTGGGAGGATAAGCCGCCAGTACCTTACGCCCTGGCAGGGTAGGTGAGCGGTGAGAATAATAGACAAAGAGGTTGTCCAACTGGGGGTTAAGTGGGTTCGGACGGCGGTAAAACCAGGCGAGGTGAATATCATTCTGGGGGCCGATATCGGCGACAGGCCACTCTGGTTTCGAGTAACTGGGGTCATAACTCACGATTTCAGGCTGGCGCCATTCGCCCTGGCGAAACTCAGCGTGATACAGTGCTGGCCCAACATTGGTATCTGGATCGTAACCCACCGCGAAGAGGTGTCCAACACCTGTGAGGTCGGTAATCAGTTCGTAGTGATCCAGAACATCATCGGAAACGCCTCCCGTCGCAATACCCGGTATCGCCTCCGGGACGGACCAGGTCTCACCACGATCCGTTGAAAGTTGATAATATATCCCGCGGTCTGTTTCGCTATCATAGCGCCAGACCACCAGGATCGCGCCATCGGCAATTTCGGTCGCTGCGAACTTGAAGGGATGGTTCGACGGTCGATTGCCGGGGAAGATAATCGCATCAGACCAGGTGAGACCACCGTCGTCTGAATAGACCAGGCGACCATCCTGGTAGTCACCGCCGCCGACATACCAGTCCGCGCCTTCACTCCAGGACATATAAAGCCGTCCTGATGCCCCTTCAAAAAGTTTCGGTTGGTCTGATCCTTCCCAGGTATTGGATAGATTAACCGGCTCGGACCAGGTTTTTCCGCCATCCACCGAACGACGGTAAAGGTCATCGCCACAATAGGTACAGGGCACTTCCCTCAAAGCATCGCCAATACCATCCTGATTGCCTGAGGTCCCTGACTGAATATTGACAGACAACTTATCGAGGACGATATGAATCACATCATTGTGATCGACCAGCAGGCTGATGTAATACGTGCCGCTAGATACTTCCGTGCGATTTTGCCAGGGCGCTAAGGACTGTGCGTCAGCAATTGGCACCGAGAAAAAGCTGATGTTTGTTTGCTCGCGTATGATCCCCTCGATCACGCCGATACTCGAAATATCGATACTGGATCGAATCGTCAGACCGCCGACACCGGTGAAGACCGTGTTAATTCGTTGCGGGCTTTTCGTCATTCTGACCGGAGCGGGTCACATACCACAGGAGGTCATTGAGTGCCTTTGCGTTGCCTCCATGCCAGACAATGTGGGCCGTGTCCGTCGCATCGACGGCTAAGCTCGGAAACCAGCCGTCGCCCAGGAACTCCGGTGCGGACCAGAAAACCCTGTCGTCCTGTCCCATCACCGGTGACAATCGGACGTTCATTATTAACAGGCAGACGACGATGACTACTTTGTAGCGGAATGCCATACTAGCTCTCATGGGCTAACTGCTGCTTTGACTTGAAATGTTGATAGAGCGAGAGGCCCAGGCCTGCCCATATCCAGTGCTGGCTTGTGAAGGCAAATCCGAAGATCGTCTGCGTATAGGTGAATGGCGTCACCCAATCGCCCAGCGCCATTGAAAACATGGAGACTACAAAACAGGCCAGGAAGCCTGCCGCCAGGGCACGCTCCACACCTTCGGGTGGCGCGATGCGCAAACTGCGCCATAAGGTCCAGCCAATGCTCAGCCACATGACGAGCCAGGCAGTCAGGCCAACAATGCCGGTTTGGGCATAGATATCGATGTAGTTGTTATGAGACACCAGAAACATGTAGATATTGGTGGTTTCCAGGTAGAAGAAATACCCTGTGGGTCCTGTGCCAAACAAGAAATGGTCATTTGCGATATCGAGCGCCAAATTCGCTGCCATGATACGGGTCAAACCGGACTCGGCATTTTCCTGTTCGAGATCTGCGGAAAGCGAGCTGCCGGATACCAGCACATAGGTGATGCCAACCAGCACAATCCCAACAAATGCCCAACGTGTGCGGGTGAGCGCGACCACACAGATTCCCAGCCCCATCGGTACCCAGCCGCTCAGCCATCCGATGCCCAGGAACATAAAGGCATAGATATCCAGCCCCAGAAGTGCCAGCAGAAACAACTGGTACTTCCGCTGGAGCCGATTGTTGAAAAGGAGCAAGGCTGTGCAGAAAATAGCGATCCATGCAGACCCCTGCCCGGTAAAATCCAAAAAGGGTGGCATTTCCACGCCTGCGAAGCGGCCCATGAGCATCACGGTGCCGAAGCCCAGATAATACCAGACCATCCCCTGCATCACCCGGATTGACCGCACATAATTGGCAAACAGCAGCGTCACGATAGGTGACACAATGATGACGATTCCAGTCGCAAAACGAGGAAAGAATTTCGCGTTCTGGTACGCTCGGACAGCCGGACTGACGTAGATCGTGCTCCAGATATAGGAGATAACTACCGCGACAATGAAGATGAGGACGGTACGGTTGACCACCATAGGGCGCAGCGAGCGGAACGAGCGTTCTGCCAGAATCAGGCGGATCAGCCAGACAACAGCCAGGGCAATCGCCAGCAGCAGTGTCGGAGATAAGCCCTTCCCTACATCGACCCACAGCAGTGTCGTCGAGAGAAACATCAGCAGCAGCGTCGCTTCCATGTAGTTGTAGATCAACGTCAGGGCCGTGCCCCCGGCGACCACACCGACAATAGCCAGGCCCAGAATCGGGCTGCGCTGTGCCATGATTACTGAAGCAAGGACGGCCAGGCTGAGTGTTGACACCACCAGACCAATATGGAGGGTGTAACGAAAGCGCCGGTTGAACAGCTCGTAGCGGATGCGCGCGATTAAGCGCAGCACCGCGCTTTGCATGTAATAGGCCAGAGTTTGCATCAGCAATTGACCAGAATTGTCAGGATTTGGATTCGGGCGAGTCTGGCTGGCTGGCATAGCCCAGAATCGCGTCACGCCGCCGCAGTGCGTCCGATAGATGGTTCGCGCCGTTAACGCTGGCAACCTCGACGACCGGTTCATCCTCTTTTATGGCCGCAGCGTTGCTGGCCGCAGTTCTATGCCCCATCGTCTCTTCCAGCATCTTGTCTAAGGTGCTTGCGCGAACCCAGCGCCGCAGATAGTGACGTTCGGTCACCAGGTAGCCGCTGCCGATCCAGTTGCGGACGGTACGCTTACGGACTCCCAGACGAACCGCACTGGCTGGAATGGAAAACAGGCGTTCGTCGCTGTGCGAATCCCGGATGACGTTCGCAAAAAGTGACCGCAGCCCGGTGCGCGGATTCTGCATCTCGCGCCCGAAACGACTCGGCTTGAGACCAGGGGTCTGGCGGTAGTAGTAGTTGGAGTAGCGGGTTGTCACCTGGAGCCGGACGCGGTTGAAAACCACACCCAAAATCTGGACATCCTGCCCTTCGCGCAGTCCATCAATCGAGCGCTGTAGGCCAGATTGGCGGGTTTGCCGGGCATTCACCACAATGACGACACCGTCGCTGTGTTCGGCCAGGAAGATGGAGTCCAGACCGGCAATCGTCGGCGCACCATCAATAATCACTGCGTCGAATTCTCTGCGCAGGAGGGAGGTAAGCTCTTCGAAGCGCTTGCCGCTGAGCAGGGAAGCGGGGTCATCCGTCGCGCGGCCAAAGGGCAGCATCGCCAGGTTCTCGTAGCCGCTGTCAAGCACGGCATCGTTAAGCAGGCCGGCTACAGGATCGCTGCTGGCAAGAATATCGCTCAGGCCATAGATATTCGGCATACGGAAGATTTCATGCATATCGCCCCGGCGCATGTCCCCATCAATGACCAGGGTCTTGATGCCTGCATTCGCCAGATCCATCGCCAGGTTTGACGACATAACGGTCTTGCCATCGCCGGAATCGTAACTCAACACAGTCAGGATGCCGGGGAATCGGCCCCCGGCAGCCAGGACGATCTTAGCGCGCACCTGCCGCAGCGCTTCGGTCTCAATAGACTCCGGCATGGAGTTGACATACAAGGGGAGTTTGCTGTTCGGGATAATGCCCAGCGGACCCAGCACCTTCAAGCCCAGGATGGTATCGTGCAGATGTTCATCCCATTGAATGCGGTCGTCGAAGAAGGTAAACAGCACGACCATCGCCACTGCCAGCAGTCCACCACCGGCCCCGGCGAAAATCAGGTCTATATAGCTGTTGGATGCAATCGGGAAGTAATCCGGGACCGCCGATTCGAAAATCTGCAAATCGCTCTGCGGCGCGAATTCCACCAGCCCCAGCAGGTAAGTGCGCAACTGCTGTATAGTGGCGTCGATGGCATCGCGCTGGTCGAGATTCTTCTGCAAATCGAAGGCAAACTCCAGGGTCTCAGCTTCGTCAACCAGATCACTGTACTGGCGTTGAAGATCCACAATCTGGCTCTGTGTCTCTTTAATCTGCTGGGTGACGAAGTCGATACTGAGCGACGTGGCCCGATCTGAGGTCTGGAAGATCAACTGCTCGGCAATGCTGTTGGCGATGCGCGCCGCCCGTTCAGGATCGGTGTCGGTGACGTGAATCGTCACCAGACTGGTCATTACGTCCGCCTGCACGTCAATCATCTGTTGCAGTTCACCCACCGACACACCCAGTTGGAGGTCGTCAATCACCGGCTGTAGAATGTTGTTTCGCACCGCCAGGAGCGCGTAGCCGTCCATGACTTGCGAGTCGGTAGCGTTCGCCGTCGGGGCATTGGGATCATTCCCGACAATAATCGATGCGCTCGCTGCATAAAGATTAACCTGTTTGGCTCGGAGCAAATAGGCGACACCCACACTCAACGCGACTGACAGGATAATCAGCCACCACCACCGCAGCAGGGCGCGAAGCATGTTCGTGATTAGAGTTGAATCCACAGGAAAAACCCCTCATCCGCTATCTGCACACAGTCTATGGTGCCATACTAACACGAACCTAAAACGAAGAGCTATCCAAATTCTAAGAATTTAGGGGGCGCGGAGCAATAAAAAACGGGTATCTGCCGGAGCAATACCCGTTGTTTGAGAGGCGACGACCGGATTCGAACCGGTGATGAAGGTTTTGCAGACCTCTGCCTTACCACTTGGCTACGTCGCCCTGTGGTGGATGGAACATTATAACGGTTTCACCTTGCAGCGGCAAGCGCGGAATCGGCCTCGCAGCAGACTGCGGCGGGACAGGCTATAATGACGATGTCAAATGGATATGATCGCGCGCCCTGCCGCTGAAATCCGCGCCGCGCAAGTTCTAGCGGCCTGTGCGCAGCATGTTAAAATGATGGCAGGGGACATCAATGGCTGGTGGGATGAACACAGTAGACCTTCATCGCGGCGAACGACAACTCGGTGAGTACCAGGTGCAGATCGCCCGCTCTACAAAGTCGGGCTGGGTGCCCGGTATTCCACCGCTGGCAGCGACTATCACCAACCTGCGTCTGATTCTCATCCCTCAGACACGCAAGCCGCATCCACCTGCCAGCATTCCCGGTCTCTATATCATCGCCATCCGCCGTCTCAGCCTGAGCCACCGCCCTGCCGCACAGATTCGCCTGAAACTGGGCTATGATCTCAACCTCTTTGTCGGCTGGGGCAAGAACGACGAGTTTGTCCAGCAGTTGAACGTTCTGCTCAAACCGCCGCCGCCCACTCGTTTCCTGGTCATGCTGTCCCCGGAAGACCTGGAACGCATGATTAAGGGCATCACGCAACTTTGAATCATGCGCTTGGCGTTTAGAACAGGCGCTGCTGCTGCAAGGGCAGGTCATTGTCGTCATTGCTGTCATCAGCAGGGGCGCTGGATGTGCCGCCCGCCCGCCGCCGCTTGACCTCTGCGATTACCTCCGGCAGCCGCTTGAAATCCGCTTCCATCGAGTGCCGTAGATTAGGGTTGCGCAGCGCTGCCGCCGGATGAAACAGGGGATAATAGGCCATGACCGGGCTGCCATCGTAGCGCGGCTGGCCGTGAATCTGGCTGATTTTGGCGTTCGGGAAATAGCGCGCCATGCTGAAGCGTCCCAGGGTGGCGATGATCGCCGGTTGGATCAGGGCGACCTGCTGGTCCAGGAAGGCTTTACAGGCCAGGATCTCATCGGGCAGCGGGTCGCGGTTCTGCGGAGGTCGGTGCTTGACCACGTTGGTGATGTAGACCTGGGGACGTTCCAGGTCAATGAGCTTGAGCAGGTAGGTCAGGTAATCGCCGGAACGACCGACAAAGGGCAGGCCCTGCTGATCTTCGTGATACCCCGGTCCCTCACCGATAAACATAATCTCCGCAAAGGGATCGCCCGCGCCGGGGACGGCATTGGTGGTGCCCTGATAGAGCGCACAGCGAGTGCAATCCCGCACTTCTGCTTCGATAGCCTTTAGTGCCTGCTCGCGTCCCTCGTTCATGGCTTAAATCTCCCTCTGCTGCGCGGCCTAATCTTACCAGCAGGGTCCGCTGGAAATCAAATGCGCGTCTGATGGCTGACACGACTTGTTCAAGCCGGTCCATCTTCCTACAATAAGGTCATCCGCTGAATATTGAGGAAGATAATTCATGCGATCCAAGTTAGCCTTGTTCTGGCTGTTGAGCCTCATGCTCGTAAGCGGTGTCAGTGCGCAAGGCGGCAGCCTTAGCTATGGTGCCAACGTGATCGGGACTCTTTCGGCTCAGGCTCCGCTGGCCTTCTTCACCTTCAGCGGCTCGGCAGGCGATCTCGTGACCGTCGATATTATCGGCATTACGCCCGGCCTTGACCCGGCAGTGAGCCTGAACTCGCCCACGCAGCAGCAGTTGGCAAGCAACGACAACAATCCCGGCAGCGCGGTGCCCAGTGACGCGCGCATCTCACTCAGCCTGCCGCAGAACGGCATCTATACCATTCTGGTCAACAGCGTCAGCGGGGTTATGGGCGATTTCCTGGTCCGGCTCAACGGCCAGGCCGCTGCCCAGGGAACAGCGCTTGGCGACCCCGCAAGCACAACCACGCTGACGAACGGTATGCAGCGCGTCTTCAGCTTCGACGCCGACCCGGAGGCCCCGGTGACACTCAGCGTCAGCAGCGAGTCGCCGGGCCTGAGCTTCCAGGTCACACTGCGCACTGCCGATGGGCAAATCGTCGCCCTGCTGGGGGGCAGTGCCGTCTCGCTCAACCTGCCGCCGGGCCAGCAGACTTATACCGTGACCGTCCTTGGCCTTGAGGGCAGCGGCCAGGTGAGCGTCAGCGCAGGCAGGCCAACCCCGCCGCCCACGCCCATCCCCAGCCCGGTGCCCACAGACGCCGTGACGGCCACGCCATCGCCTACGGCCACGCTGGAAGCCTCCCCAACGCCGCTGACGACCTGTATGGTCGCCTCGAACGGTGTGGTCAACGTGCGCAGCGGGCCGGGCACCAATTACGACATCATCAGGCAGATTCGACCGGAAGACGCTTATGTCGTGACCGGCCTTTACCTGAACTGGTATCTGATCGACCTGGACGGCACACTCGGCTGGGCGCGCAACGATGTGGTCAGCAGCTTCGGCCCCTGCGATGCGATCCCCCCGGTGGATACCAGCGGTCAGCCCGCCCCTGCAACCATGACCGTGCCGCCACCGGTAGAGACGCAGGAGGTCGAAGTAGAGACTGAGAGCGCGACGCCGACGGTGCAGCAGGCGCTGCCGACCTTCGCGCCTCAACTGCCTGCGCCCAGCGCGACCCCTCTGCCCAGCGCGACGTCCACCTTCACGCCGACGGCCACGCCTCAGCTTGCGCCGGAAGACGCTCGCTTCAACGATCCGCTGACCATTCCGCTGGATCATTCCGCTTCGGTCAGTAACTTCGTGTCCTATCCTGATGGCGACAACGAGGACCGGATCAACTGGGACATTGATGGCATGAATCCTACGTCGTCGCTTTCTGGCGGGCGGGCGCGATTAGTCATCGCCGCAAGCTGCTTCGGCCAGAATATCGACCAGATTCGCTTCTCCACCGGCGGGCGGACCTTCACCTGCGGCGAGACCATCGTCAACCAGGAGGTCAACTACGACAGCCGGACCGGTTCGGTGGTCATCACGGCGGTCGGCGGCGAAGGTACCTACGTGCAGTGGACCCTGACCGGCACGGCGACGCGGGTGAATTAGCTCTTGCGCGGCGGACACGGCGTGAGCGTTGTCCGGTATTATGGATACGATGACATGCTCTACTGACCTGCTGTGACCCCTCCCCAGCCCTCCCCGAATTCGGGGAGGGAGCCAACGCCGCACGCAGTTTCCTCCCCTGAATTCGGGGGAGGTGGCGCGGCAGCGCCGGAGGGGGTCAATATGGCTCAACATAGATCATATTGTCCAATTTCTAATACCGGACAAGCCTCGTGCCGTGTCCCTACCCCCGTTGATCCTCTGCCCTTGCCCTTCTTTGCGTCTTCGCGCCTTTGCGTTGAATCTCTTGACCTTGCCCTATTTACGCCAGCGGGCGGGCATCCGGCAATTGAATCCTGGGGCGTCTTCCGGTAGCATAAACGCATTGGAAACAGTTAGGGATGGAGTGCAACATGGTCGAAGCTGCGGTGAAACCTCAAACCGGCGCGGAAGAGGTCCGCTGGGACCTGTCCGTCTTTTATAGTCGCCCGGACGACCCGGCGATAGAGGCCGATATGGCGGACATCGACCGGCAAATTGAGGCCTTTGTCAGCCGGTATCGCGGCAAAGTGGCCGCACTCGATGCCGAAGGCATGATGGACGCCATGCAGGAAACCGAAGCCCTGATGGACAGCATCGAGAAGATGCAGTACTACGCCCATCTGCTCTACAGCACCGATACCAACAACCCGACTTACGGCGCGCTGGTGCAGAAGATGACCGAATATGGGGCCACGATCCAGCAGCGGCTGATCTTCTTCGAACTGGAATGGGCCGCGCTCGACGATGAGGCCGCCGACCGGGATCCTTAAGCGACCCGACGGTCGCCAAATTCCGCCATTACCTGGAGGCCGAGCGCCGCTACAAGCCCTACATCCTCAGCGAGGCGGAAGAGCAGATCCTGGTCGATAAATCGGTCACCGGGCGCAGCGCCTGGGTGCGCTTCTTCCAACAGGTGATGGGGGCGGCGCGCTTCGATTATGAAGGCGACAAGCTGACGCAGTCGGAAATTCTGGCGAAGATGCACGATAGCGACCGCGAGGTACGCCGCAAAGCCGCCGATTCGGTTACGGCCACGCTGCACGAAAAGGCGATGGAACTGACCTACATTTTCAACGTCCTGGCCGCCGACAAAGCCTCCGACGACCGGCGGCGCGGCTATGAGACCTGGGTCTCGGCGCGCAACCTGGACAACAAAGTCGCCGACGAGGTCGTGGGCGCGCTGGTGCAGGCTGTGACGAGCAGCTACGACATCGTAGCGCAGCATTACACGCTCAAACGCGCGCTGCTGGGTTATGACGAACTGACCGATTACGACCGCTACGCGCCGCTGCCGGTGCGTGACAGCGACCGCCAGTACAGTTGGGATCAGGCGCACGACATCGTGCTGAAGGCTTACGGTGCGTTCAGCCCGCAGGTGGCCGAGATCGTGCAGCGTTTCTTTGACGAACACTGGATTGACGCCGCACTCCAACCTGGCAAACGCGGCGGGGCTTTTTCCGCCTCCGGCACGCCCTCGACGCATCCTTTTATTCTGATGAACTTCACCGGGCGGGCCAGCGACATCAAGACCCTGGCGCATGAACTGGGGCATGGCGTCCACCAGTTCCTGGCCGCTGAACATCAGGGCCTGCTCAACGCCGATACCCCGCTGACGACGGCGGAGATGGCCTCGACCTTTGGCGAGATGCTGGTCTTCAACGACCTGATGGCGGCGGAGCCGGACCCCGAAGCCCGGCTGGCGATGCTTTCGGAGAAAATCGAGGAGATGTTCGCCACGATTTTCCGGCAGACCGCCATGAACCGCTTTGAGGACGGCCTGCACAACGCGCGCCGCAATGAAGGCGAACTGCCGACCGAGCGCATCAATCAGATCTGGATGGAGACGCAGGAAGCCATGTTCGAGGGCAGCGTTCACCTGCGCGACGATTACGCCCAGTGGTGGAGCTACATTCCGCATTTCCTGGCGACACCGGGCTATGTCTATGCCTATGCCTTCGGCGAACTGCTGGTGCTGGCGCTGTTCAAGCTCTACCAGTCAGGCGGCGAGGACTTCGTCCCGGCCTACATTGACGTGCTGGCGGCGGGCGGCTCTGACTGGCCGGATAAGATTCTGGCGAAGGTGGGCGTGGACCTGACCGATCCGAACTTCTGGAGCGAAGGGCTGGCGATCCTGCGTGATATGGTCGAGCAGGAGCAGGCGCTGGCCCGCGAGGTCTACCCGGAGAAATTCGCCGACTAAGCATCCTTGATGCGCAGTGAATAAACAGGGGCGCGACAGACTTGCGCCCTTTTTTATTGCGTTCAGGTTCTGGCGCCAGCAGAAGCCAGCGCCTGCCGCAGTAAGCTCCAGGCTTCCTCCATCGTATCGACAAAATGCAGCCGTTGTGCTCCGGGAATGCCCATCTGTTCCATGATGCTGACCTGCTGCTTCCCGACTTCAGGGCCCCCGACCACCACGCCCATCAGGCAGTTGGGATGCCAGAGGTTGGGGCTGCTGTGACGCAGATTGATGATGTCGGGGTTGCGTGTCTGGCTGGCACGGTAATCGACTAGATAGCAGAGTGGCTGCGGCGCATCTTCATAATAATCGTAGGCGATCCCATGCGCGACACGAATGTCCTGCATGGTCCAGGGATCGCTGTAGGTAAACACGACCACCCGTTCCGCTTCGTTCAACTCAACTGCCACTGGCATGAGTGTTGGCCTCAATTTGACTCCACACTCGGTCTAATCACTATAACACAAAGCAGTCTCTTTATGAGGTAAAGGACTTGCACTGTGTTAACCGCTTTACGACAGGGAATGCGACAAATCAGGCACGTTCCAGCAGATAAATACGGGGATGCAGCCCACCCTGGAAGACCTTGACCTCCTGCTGCACCTGCCACAACGAGGCCGCATTCGCGCAGCAGCCGCTCCATCAGGTGAATCTCGTGGGTGATGAAGACCGCCCGTGCGCCCGGCACAGCGATTCGGGCCGCTTCCGCCAGCACCTTCGGGTAGAGTTTGAGGTTGCCTTCGTGCGACCCCACCAGCCCGCCCCAGGGCAGATCTCCGCAGAGCACGTCAATGCAGGCATCCGGCAGGGGCAGCGCCGCTGCGTCCATTTCCAGCAGCTCGGCGTCCTCACTGAAACCCGCTGCCGCGAGGTTGTCCGTCGCGCAGCGCAGCGCCAGCAGGTCGGTATCGCAGCCGCCCACCGCCGCCGCCGGGGCACGCCGCAGCCGCTCGATCATCAGCGTGCCGCTGCCGCACATCAGATTAAAGACGCGGTCGTCCGGCTGGGGCTGAGTCACTTCGATCATGGCGCTGGCAATGGTCGCGTTGAGCGCGCCCTCGAAGTTGCAGACTCGCCAGTCGCGCGCGCTGAGCGGTCGCGGAGTCAGGCGCAGCAGGACCTCCCAGCCTTGCGGATGCAGTTCGGCTTTGCGCACACGCAGCATCAACTGGGCCTCGTCTTCGTCATAGCGCAGGCCGGTTGCCTGGGCGATTTCGTCCTTGATGCGCTGGAAGACGCTCGAATGACTGCCCGCCGCGCTGATGCGGAAGCTCTGGAAAGTGCCCGCCGGGCGCATACTGCGCACGCTGCTGATGAGCCGTGTCAACTGCGTGAAATGCTGATGGCCGAGCAGGGCCTGCGGGCGCGGAATGGCGAAATGCTGGACCAGATAGACCGCTGCCGCCTTGCTCAAGGGGTCGAGGTCTTCCAGCCTGCCATCGAAGCCGAAGGGCAGTTCTTCCGGCCTTGCGCTTGTCCATCAGCGTGACCGCCGGGCCGAACAGGGCTTGTAGTTCCGCCGCCGCGAAGTCCTTCAGGCCGGTCACGACCTCGGCTTCACAGAGATAGCGGGCGTTATGTTGCGGCGAGTCAGTCAAAGTAATTCTACGAATTCGTCAACGGTCAAGTCCGCCTGGCGTAGGATTGCACGCAAGGTCCCACGATCCAAAGTTTTATGGTTAGGCACGGTCGTCTGAGCAAAGGGATCATCACGACGCATAATGATGTGGCTGCCTTTTTGTCGTCGAACACGAAAACCAGCGCGCTCTAGTGCGCGGACACATTCAGCGCCAGAGATAACTGGCAGATTGCTCATACCGCGAGAAATTCAGTTTGTGGAGGATAATCGTCGGGCACGGGCAGGTCGTCCGCTTCGAGCGTTTCGATATACAGATCAATCGCTTCACGGATATTCGTCAGCGCCTGCTCGCGGTCCTCGCCCTGGCTGATGCAGCCCGGCAGCGAAGGCACTTCGGCTACCCAGAAGCCATCTTCACCCGGATAAATCAGTACGTTGCGCATGGCGGCTCCTCTTTGCTTCAACTATAGCAGTTTTTCATAAGTGTTCAATGCGGTTGAAGACCGGCATCGCTTGATTTACACTATGGGCTATCCCGTTCTTGCTGAACCGAAGCAGAGGCTCAGGCGATGAACCTGGATGAAGCGGTCCAACACCTTGAGAAGGCCGGCATAAAAGCATGGTCATATCCGGGCACGAAATGGCCTGTTCGTGGCGGAACTCGTTTCACAACCATAGAAGAGGGGACACTTGTCCAGGACCTCTTTCGTATTGAGCGTGAAAAACATCTTTTGTTAGTAACCATTTTTGTGTACGGTCCTCACATAATCCACGCCTCACGAGACCTTCAAAACGCTGTTTATGCAGTTGAAAATCTATATAAGCTCTCGCAAAGACAGAAAGAGAGATACCGTGAAGTGACTGATGCGCTGGTATATTTGCAGTACAAAGGGATCGTCGCAACGGTATCAGCAACATTAGATGCGCCCGCTATTCTGGCGATATGTACAGAACAGGACAAGGTTGAGGAGCGCTTTGAATTTATGCTGCAACACAGCCTCATGGATCGAGACAAGGAAACTAATGCCTATCGGATTTTTCCCTATCAAGATGAATGGGCTGTTGACAGTCCAGATGACCCAGCACCGCTCAAGATAACGCCGGACATAAACGAAGCCGTTGAGTTCCTGGGCGATCTATGCAGGGGCGGTTCACGATAACCGGTGCCGATTAGATAGACCCAAAGAGAGCACTATACCATCACTGCGCGATACCATATCGGGCCGAGATTGACCGGAAGCTGGCTCCACTGCTCGCCATGATTGGCCGAGTGCCAGAGGTCGCCGTTTTGCAGCAATGCGTAGATATGCCCCGGCGCATCGGTCAGCAGGGCGTAGGGGAAATGGTCCAGCGGTTGCGGCAGGCCGCCCGACAGACGTTCCCAACGCTGGCCGTCGGTGCAGCGGTAGATATAGGCACGGGCATCGCCTTCCCCGTGGGCTTTCATCGGCCCGGTCGAGGCGGCGTAATACCAGATATTCGGCTCGGCAGGATCCGCAGCGACGGCCCAGCCATAAATACGGTCCAGTTTGCCCTCGGCCAGTCGGGCCTCATTCGTACTCCGCGGATGCTCATCCACACCTTGCCCATGAAGCTCATCGAATCCGGCTGCGACCAGGTCTTGCCTGCATCCCGGCTGAAGGAGGCCCCGCCGCCGCTGCCCTCATAGACCCAGTTGCCATCGGTCGGGTGAAAGGCCAGGTCGTGACAATCGAGCACCGCGCCTTGCATGTGGCCTTCCCAGGTCGCGCCGCCGTCGCCGCTGCGCAGCACGCCGCCGAGTTCGATCCCAGCGATCATCAGGTTAGGGTCGGTCGGCGAGAGGACGATGTCCATCACATAGGCCGCGATGTTCTTATCAGCGGGCGTGAACCACCACCAGCGTTTCATGCGCCGGAAGGCAGGCAGTTCGGCCCAGCTTGCGCCGTAATCGTGCGACACGTAGAGATGGGCGGGCTTGGTCCCGGCATAGATCGTGCCCGGCTGCAAGGCGCTGATCGCCAACGAGCGGACTATTTGCCCATCCAGACCGACCGGAGTCCAGGTCGCGCCATAGTCTGTCGGTTTTGAGGATGCCCCGGCCATCGGTGCCGACGTAGATCGTCTCCGGCTGATGCGGGTCCAGGGCCAGGCCCAGGGTCCGAAGGCCAATCGCGGCGCTGCCGGTCGTCCAGCTGCCGTCTTCATGCTGTTTGGCGTAGGCCAGGTCTTTGTAGTTGAGGGCGATAATCGTATGGCAAGCCATCCGCTTAACCTCCTGCTGATGTCAAGAACGGGGGTCTGCGTGGTGGACTGTGATGTGCCTTCACTATAGCTGGGTTTTACAGCCGAGGGGGGAAATTCCCGGCTGCCTGTCAGGAATTCCCGGTTGAATGGGACGCCAGCCCGGAATCGGCCCGGTAGGCGGCATCCGCCTCGCCGCCCGGCGCGAACAGGCCTCTTGATGAGCTGGATGGCGTGTGCTTTGGTCTCTGCGCCCAGGTCGTCGTGGATCAGCACCCA
Source organism: uncultured Chloroflexia bacterium (assembly GCA_963772595.1). GTDB lineage: Bacteria > Chloroflexota > Anaerolineae > Aggregatilineales > Phototrophicaceae > CAVYXZ01. The sequence goes on from CAVYXZ010000015.1 coordinate 129,289, forward strand.
TTCGGCAAAGGCGTTGAGGTCCTGCATCAGCCAGTCGAAGCGGTAGTAGGCGATCAGCAGCGGATTCACCGCCGCCGGGCCGTAACCCTCATCGAAGCAGGCGCGCTCCTGCGCATCCGGCCCCGGTCCGTCGATGCCGCTGTTGAGGAACATCAGGTCGCGCTCTCTGGGGGCCAGCAGGGTCTCATCCCAATCGACAATCCACAGCCGCCCGTCATCGCCGATCATCATGTTGAAGCGGTGCAGGTCGGCATGGCAGAGGACGTACTCCGCCGTCAGCGCGGATGGGTCGGCCTGTATTTGCTGGTAGAGCCGGGCCAGGCGCTGCTCAATATCGAAACAGCGTGATTCGTTCGCCTGCCAGAAAGCGGCCAGTTCCGCCTCGGACTCATTGCGGAAGCCGTTGGCGATGCGCTCGCGCAGAGTCTCCACGAAGCTGAGCCTGAGCGGCGCGGGCCATGCCTGACGCGGCATCTGCGCGGCCAGGTCGGGCGGTAAAGTCGTGCTGTGGATGCGCCGCAGTACCCTGCCGAACTCGCGCCAGTGATCCTGCGTCATAACCGCGTCTGCTGCGCGCTGACCGTCAATGAAGGGGGAGACGATCAGCGCGTAATCGCCGACTGTCGCCCAGCGCTCGCCGGACCGGGTCCGCAGCGGCGCGACGACCTGCTCGATGCCCTGGTCATATAGATAACGCGGCACCGCCAGCCCCAGCACATGCAGCTCGCCCCGGCGCAGCTTGACGAACCAGCGCTGGCCGTCCGCTGCATCGGCACGATAAGCCCAGGCATTGGCATCGGCCCCCAGCGGCAAGAATTTGAGCGCGGCGGCTGCGATGTCAAAGTGATCGCGCAGCGCTGCAATCAGGGTTTCATCGGGTAAATCCGGTTTTTCCAGCATGACCGGAGTGTACTGGAAAGCCGCGCGTCTGTCGATCAGCGTTTTTGCGCCAATCGCGTTATAGTAAAAGCTCTGACCGCCTGATATATCCGGTGAACTATCATGCTCAACGCTCACTTGCTGCATGGCAGTCGTGTCTGGCTGGGCGCGCTCAACACCGCCGATGCCGCCGTGATCGCGCGCTGGGAGCAGGACAGCGAATACCTGCGCCTGATGGACAGCAGCCCGGCTCGCCCGCGCAGCGAGGCCGAGATCCTGCGCTGGCTGGAAAGCGCTAACAAATCGCGCAGCGAGCATACCTTCGCCATCCGTCTGCTGGAGACGGACGAACTGATCGGCTGGGCGCAGTTCGACGGTATTGACTGGGTGCATCGGACCAGCGCGCTGGGGATCGGCATCGGGCCGCGCCAATACTGGGATCGCGGTTACGGCACGGAGGCGATGCGCCTGCTGCTGGACTTTGCCTTCAACGAACTCAACCTGCACCGCGTCTTCCTGACCGTCTTCAGCTACAACCTGCGCGCCATTCACGTCTACGAGAAGCTGGGCTTCACGCTCGAAGGCCGCCACCGTGAGCATCTCGAACGCGACGGCCAGCGCTACGACATGCTGCTCTACGGTCTGCTGCGGCATGAATGGAAGGGCTAGTTGTTTTGGGGATTTATGTGGGGCGCTGCCCCACACCCCGGCAGGAGAACGATCCCCTGCACCCCAGATTTCTTCTATAGACCATGATTATCTAGAATGACACGTACTTCGCTCAGGACGTTGCGGTCAAATAAGAAAACAGTACGAAATATTAGACTGACCATCAGTGAATCGGGCCAGCTTACTTTTGTGTCAGCATTGGGCGCGGGCAGCCAGCAGACAATCGACCTGTCATAGAAATGGTCGGCAAAATTCGGATCATATTCAGCAGTTTTTAGCTGGTGATTTCTTCTGCTGTTGTTAAACCGGGCATAAATATCTGAGCGAGAATTTGACGGACAGTTGGCTTTCGCTGTCCTGCGCGCCAAGTTATACTCAACTCAGGTGATGAGACCCATGTTTAACTCGCTGAGCTATGACGAACAACTGAGCCGCCTGAGCGAGGCAGCAGAGCATGTGCTGCCAGGTTTCGGCCTGGTTCAGTTCGATATCACGCCGCTGAGCTACCTGGGCAACGCCGTCTTCGCGGTGGACAGCCGCCGCGGGCCTTTCGTCCTGCGTATTCACAGCCGCCAGCATCCGCCGCCCGCCTGGATCGAATCGGAGATGCGCTGGCTGGCCGATCTCAACGCACAGACTCAGCTCTGTGTCCCGCAGCCGCAGCCGCATGAATCCGGTGCGTGGGTCGCCTGGGCGCAGGTCGAGGGCCTGCCGGAGGCGCTGCCCTGCGTATTGATCTCCTGGCTGGAGGCGGAACCGGTCCCGGTCGAGGCGACCACGCCAGAGCAGGCCGCCCAGGTGGGCGCATTTCTGGCCCAACTCCATAATTTCTCCGCCAGCTATACACCGCCCAGCGGATTCGAACGGCCACGCCTGGATTGGGACGGCCTGTTCGGCGACGACTCGATCTACAATCCCGGCAGCGGCGGCAGTATTTTCAGTGCCGGACAAATCGCCATCATGCAGGCGGTGGCGGAAGCCGTAGCGCGGATGATGCAGGCGCTGGATGCGCAGCCGGAACCCTTCGGCCTGATTCACGGGGACTTCATCGCCAAGAACGTGCTCTTCGGTACCGATGGAATCTGCGCGCTCGATTTCGAATACTGCGCCTTCGGCTACTATCTCTACGACCTGGCCCCGGTGCTGCTGGGCTGGAGTCCGCTGCCCGCTTATGCCGATCTCAAAGCTGCGCTCTGGGCCGGATACACCGCGCAGCGGACGCTGCCGGATTCGCAGGCTCACAGCCTGGAGACCTTCGTTGCCGGGCGTCATGCCGCCTCCTGCCGCTGGATCGCCAGCCATCTCGATAACCCCAAAATCCGCGCCCGTGCGCCGCAGATCCTGGCCCAGCGCAGCGACGAACTGCGCCACTTCCTGGAGACAGGCCGCCTGGAACGCCGCTCGGAGATTTTCTAAGCCCAAATCTCAATATATCCCAAAAAATACCCCGAATATCCCAAATTTGAGGAGATTCTAATAGACATATTATCGATTTTGTGCTACAATTTAGAACAAATGAGCTAAACGAGTGGAATGGGATCGACAACCATGAAACCCAAATACATCAAACGTCTCCAGGCCCAGAGCCGCCAGCTTGAAGCCCGCCATGTAGACAAGCACACCTTCGTGGTGCAGAGCACGTCGAACCCCAATGCCAGCCATGTCGTCACCGTCGAATTCGGCCCCGGCGACACGCTGCGCGCGCGCTGCACCTGCGAATGGGCGCTCAACCGGGGCGTGGGCTGCACACACGTGATGGCCGCGCTGGAATATCTGGCCTCCCGCAAACACCGGACGCTCAGCTTCTGGACCAGCCAGGACGACGCCAAACGGCAGAAGCAGCGCGTGTTCTACCTCTCCGGCGACGAACACGATCAGGAACAGACACGCGGCGTCTGGATCACCAGCCGGGCCGGATAGGCGGTCAACTGGCCGGATTCCTCACCCGCCACCTGTCCTATTTTGCCTTGCGCTGGGCCGATATTCGCTCATAATTAGGGCAGCGTAAGGCATTCATGTGTTCTCAAGGACCTCCCCCTCGACCATTGTATGGAGAAGGGATTCAGGGGTCAGCACAATGCCTGAGTACAGCACGAGATGGCAAAAGGAGCGTTATGACGACAGCTTTGAGCAATACGGAAATCGAACTGGCGCTGGCGGGCTTGCCCGGCTGGTCCCGTGACGGCGACACGATCTCAAAAACCTTCGAACTCGACAGCTATATGGCCGGGCTGGCATTGGCGACGGCCATCGGTACGGTCTGCGAGGGCTTCAACCACCACCCTGACATGTTGATCGGCTGGCGCAAAGTCACCATCACGCTGACGACCCACGACGCCGGACACAAAATCAGCCAGAAAGACATCGACGCCGCGAAAAAGATCGAAGTCGCTTGGCTACCCGCGATGAACCTGCTGCTGCGCGTTTTCGGCTGGCCGCATGAAAGCCTGCACGTCGTCGCGCTCTGGCTCATCGGACGCCGACCGGAAGCGGTCGCAGCACGCCACGTCGATATTCCCGCCGATCTCACGACCCGCCAGTACGTTTTCGTCGCCGGCTTCCCGGCCCTGGTCTTCTGGGCAGCGGCAGCCATCAGCTTGCGACTGCTGCTGCGCGCGCCGGATGTCCTGCAAGCCCTGCTCTGGCTGGCGCTCGCGCTCATCTGCACGCTGGCGGCCTTCGGCACGGTCGGCGATCTGCAACTCATCCTGCTGCGCCTGCTGAGCGGGCCGGATTCACAGCGTTGAATGGGAGCGCATCCCCTACGAACATTCGCAAAAGGAGCGAGAATGGATCCAAAGACAGAAGGCGAGCAGTATCTGGCGGAAAACGCCAAATATGACGACGTTCAGGTCACGCCCAGCGGTCTGCAATACACCGTCAAGACTGAGGGCGAGGGTCCCCGGCCTGGCCCGACCGATACGGTCAAGGTGCATTACAACGGGACCTTCATCAACAATAAGACCTTCGACAGCAGCTACCAGCGTGGCGAGCCGACGACCTTCCCGCTGAATCAGGTCATCGCCGGCTGGACCGAAGGCTTGCAGTTGATGCCGGTCGGCTCGATCTACAAGTTCTACATCCCCTACCACCTGGCTTACGGTGAGAAGGGCTACCCCGGCGCGATCCCACCCTATTCGACGCTCATCTTCGAGGTCGAACTGTTGGAGATCGTCGGATGAAAGCGCTGCGCTGGCTGAGTTACGCGGCCCTGTGCGGCGCGCTGCTCAACCGCCTGCGGATTCGCTCAGTCTGGGCAGCGATGCTCTACATCCCGCGTTTGTTCGCGGGGGCGCTGCTGCCCCTGACCGCGCTGGTGGGTGGGCTGACGGCCTGGCTGAGCTGGCGGCGCGATTTGCGTACCTGGCTGGCGGGCATGACCGCGCTGGTCGTGGCTGGGGAGAGCCTGCGCAAAATGACCCAATCGCAGCCCGATTTCGAGGCAGTCTTTGGCGATGGCTGGCGCGCGCGGCTGAGCCTCCAGCAGCAGGCGCGAATGCTCCGGCAGCGCTGGACCGCCTGGCTGCCCGAAGCCCCCACGGCGCGTGTGACCCGCGATGTGGTCTACTGGACGCTGGCGGATGGGCGTGAGCTGTGCTGCGACATCATCCAGCCCCCGGCCTATATCCCCCCGTCGGGCCTGGCGCTGATCTATGCGCATGGCAGCGCCTGGCATTATGGTGACAAGGGCCTGAACCCCGGCTTTGCCTTCGAGCATCTGGCCGCGCAGGGCCACCTCATCATGAACGTGGGCTACCGGCTCGCGCCGGAGACCGACTGCGCCGGGATGATCGGCGATCTCAAGCGGGCGGTGGCTTATATGAAGGCGCACGCGGCTGAGTATCATGTCAACCCGGAGCGCATCGTGCTCTCAGGTGCATCCGCCGGGGGGCATCTGGCGCTGATGGCGGCTTATACGGCGGATGATCCGCAGTTGACACCGGAGGGCATCGACAGCGATACTTCTGTGCGTGGGATCATCTCGTATTACGGTGTGGTCGATCTGCGCAGCGTCTACGATTTCGCTGAGCCGTTCTACAGCAGTACGCGCTTTTCGGTGGACCTGTTAGAACAGCTCTTCAAATCCGCCGAGATCCTCGGCCCTGACGATCACCTGAGCAGCCCGGAGGAGATCATGCGCAATTTGCTGGGCTGCCTGCCGGATGAGGACCCGGAGGCTTACCGGCAGATGTCCCCGCTGTACCGTGCCGGGCCAGGTTGCCCACCCACGCTGCTCTTGCATGGGGAAGCTGACTGGCTGGTGCCGGTCGAGCAGGTGCGGCGTTTGCACACTACGCTGTGCGATGCGGGCGTGCAGACGGTTTATGTCGAGGTGGCCGACGCCGATCACGGTTTCGACCTTTTCCTGCCGCGAATCTCGCCCCCGGCGCAGATCGCGTTGTATACTGTGGAGCGCTTCCTGGCGCTTTTGGCTTGACAGCATCCCCGTTTGGGGCTATGCTGAACCAGAAAATTTGTTCTATAGATGGAGTGGAAAACTATGCCAGCAAAGTATGATCCGAAAGACGAAGCCGCTGTGAGCAAGATCATGGCGAAGTATTCTGCCGCCGAGGCCGCCCGCATGTTCGGCTTCCCGGCTTACAAGGTCAACGGCAAGATGGCCGTGCGCCTGCACGAAGACGGTGTGCTGATCAAGGTCGGACGCGCCCAGGCGGAGAAGCTGATCGGCGCGGGTACGGCCAAGAAGTTTGAACCCCTGCCGGACCGTCCCTGGCGTGATTGGGTGCTGCTGACGGACAACATCGAAGGCCATGCCGACCTGTTCAAGCAGGCGGTAGACGTGGTCAAGAAGGAAACCAGCTAGACCTCCCATTCAAAACGGCGTCTGTGCGGGCTGCCCGCACAGACAGACAGGGACGGCTTCACAACCGTTCCTGTTGTTCTTCTAACGTTATTTATGTAGAATGCTCGTCGCTGTCAATCTCACTCTCCCGACGGGCTGCCTGCAACAGCGCATCAGCGGCCCAGAGCTTGACCTCCTCGGCTTCGGCTGGCAACAAACCGCAAATATCTTCCATCACGGCGATACTCTCGATCCCGACACAAAGTGCGAGCGCCATAACTAATCGCTCCAGTCGCTCACTCCCAAGCTGATCTGCAAGCGGCGCAAGTGCCTCGGCCAGATAGCGCAGCCGATTTCCGGGTCGTCGGGGTAACCGGGCTGAAGGGTCAGATTGAGAGGCAAGCATTACCCCTATCGCCGTGCGAAATGCCTGTTCGTGTTTCACAACCAGCTTGTGGTCTGCTCGGACTACCGCTTCCAGACGCTCGGTCGCAGTACCCGATGTCTTTGCCGCAGCATATACACTTTCCATATCCAATGCGACCGTTCTGTCCAGCATGATTTCGGCAATGAGGGCTTCCTGCGAGGGGAAGTAGCGATAGGCCGTGCTTTTTGAAACGAGAGCTGCCTTGGCAATTTCCGCCATCGTGGGCGTTTCTCCCTGCTGTATCAATTCGGCTGCCGCGGCCTTGATCGCTGCACGGGTACGCCTCTTCTGGTTTGTTCGTCCGTAAGATTCGTAGGATGAAGTCATAGACACCTTCTTGACAAAAACGACTGTCAGGTTTATGATACTCAGGTTCATTATAGGACTTAGTCCCATAAAAGAAAAGGGGAACCTTACTATGGAGCATAACATTTCGGAGGCATCGGAGCACTATACACTTGCGGCAGACGAGGGTGAAGCGATCTGGTTTCTCGGTACGCTGGCGACCATCAAGGCATCCGGCGCGCTGACTGGCAAGGTGTTTTCCCTCGTGGAATTTGTTCATCCGCCGGGTTTCTCTACGCCGCTTCACGTCCATCACGCTGAAGACGAGGCGTTCTATGTCCTTGAAGGCGCGATAAAAGGGATCGTCGGTGACCAACCCTGGTCTGCCGAGGAAGGAGCCTTTGTCTGGCTTCCGCGTGACATACCGCACGGATATACCGTGGTAGGTGATAAACCTGTTCGGACATTGGCGATGGCCGTTCCCTCCGGCTTCGCTCAATTCGTCAGGGAAGCCGGCGATCCTGCGCCAACACGCACCTTACCGCCGCCAGCCGAACCGGATGTTGAAAGGTTGGTGGCAGCCGCAACCCGACATGGTCAGGAGATTCTGGGGCCGCTGGTGCTTCCGTAACTTCAACCACAGAAAGAAGACATCGACATCAATAGCTGCATGTTGGCTAAGGTGGGACTGTTTTGTGGGACGTGATACGCTAACCCAACGCAAGGCAAGTCCCTTTACCCATCAGCTCTGGCTGTAAAACAAAAATGACGTTAAGTAAAGAAGACGATTGCGTTAGGGGCGCAGATGGCGGAAGAGATTACACCTCAGGAGCGTTCTTTCCAGTCCGCCATCTCCGACTCTCCTCCAGGCAGGGACAGGCGTCCGGTGAAGCGGGCATCGAGTCGGAAACTGGTCATTCATACACTGCCCGCATTCGTGACTTTCATCGCTGTCGTACTGACCTTGAGCTTCATCATCCTGATCGCGTCAGCTTTTACCGGCCTCCGCCTGGGAAACAGCCTGCTGCACCCCAATCCATTCGCGGCTTATGAAGCTGTGTGGCTGGGGCAGTCGATGGCGAGTGTGGCAGCCTACGCACAGCGCACGCCTCAGGGGTATATTTCTTGTGTCTCGGATGCCCTCCCCGGGCAGCAATTCAGCGGCATGGAAGTGCGAATCGTCCCTTCTAATGGGCTGAGTTCCAGAATACGCTGTATGATGGTGAATGCGACCGATGACGGCGAGTTCCGCTGGATGATGGTGACTATCGACGAGAATCGTGTTCAGGAACTGCAACTTTCCTCGGACAGTTTACCGCAGGATGTTCTGTTCCTGTATTGGGGGCCGCCCAACTCGATCTCAAGATCGGGAACCGATTCGCTGCTGAATCTGTATTGGGAACGCAGCACTTATTCCGCGATGGCTGCCATCCGCGAGGCGGATTCCACCGTGACATCGGTCACACTCACGGCACGAGAATAATCCCCCACCGCCCTTCGCACTCTTTCTCGAAAGCGTAGACGAAAAAGGCCGTAGAGATTCGTTCCCTGCCGATCCTGACTCTACTCTGTGTCATCAGGTTTCCTTGGCTGCAAGCGCGCCAGTTTGTCGGGGTTCAGGATCAGACGGAAGGTGTGAATCTTCGCCTGATCCGTTTCGATGCTCAGCACGCCGTAAGGCTGCAAATCGATGGTGAAGATCAGTGCAGGCAGCCCATTAACCTCGGCGATGCGCGCTTCGAATCCCGGCGGTCGCAGGCTCATCAACCGCAGCAGCAGCCGGATCACCGCCTCACGCCCGACGATGGGCCGCCGCGCCGCGTAAACCTTGCCACCGCCATCGGAGACCCAGGTCACATCCTCGACCAGCAGCTCCGTCAGCGGGCCAGTCTCGCCCGTTTCCAGCACCTGCGCGAATTCGCTCAGCAGGCGGGCATGGGCCTCAGGCGTGGATTGATAGCGCGGACGCTGGTCCACGAGGTGCTTCCTGGCCCGGCTGAACAACTGGCGGCAGGCATCCTCATCACGGCCCACCATGCTCGCAATCGTGGCATAGTCGTAGCTGAAGACCTCGCGCAGCAGGAAGACGGCCCGCTCCAGCGGGCTGAGGCTTTCCAGCAGCACCATGAAGGCCATCGAGATCAACTCCCACTGCGCCACCTGCGCCGATGGCTCGGTGCTGCTGTCGGTCAGCAGCGGTTCTGGCAGCCAGGGACCGATGTACTGCTCGCGCTGGACTCGCGCGGACTTGAGATAATCGAGACACAGGCGCGTGACGATGGTGCTCAGGTAGGCGCGCGGCGACTAAATCGTCTCCGGCGCGCTGGCCTGGAAGCGCAGGTAGGCTTCCTGAACCATGTCTTCGGCCTCCATCACGCTGCCCAGCATCCGGTAGGCAATCGCAAAGAGGTAGGGCCGGTACTCTTCGAAACTCGTATCCACGACAGCCTCGCTCATACTTGCGGCTGGACCTCCGGCTGAGGCGCAGCACTGCCGGATTGACCCGGCCAGCGATACAGACCGGGGAACAGGGCCTCGGCCCGCAGCGACCAGGTTGTGAACTGGCAGATGCCTTCCTTGACCAGTGCGCCGCCGCGCCCGGTGACGATGCGCTCACGCGGGCTGTCATCCGCGCCGACGATCTGCACCAGCGCATCATGCCGTCCCAGGCTGATGCACTGCACCGCGTAGGCAAAATGGAAGGGCTGCGGAGCCTCGTGCCGGGCAACAGCCGCCAGGTTATCCGCCGCCTGCGCGCCCATCGGCATCGCCGTGACACAGCCCATACGCATCGGCGCGCCAGGATTCTCGACCGGGGCCGCCGAGTCGCCCGCCGCGAAAATGTTACTGTGCGAGATCGAACGCAGCGTCGCATCGACCAGAATCTGCCCGCGCGCGTTCACCTTCAGCCCCGCCTCCCGTGCCAGGGGCGAAACGGCGAAGGATCCAGCCCAGATAGCCTTATCATAAGGCACATTTTCGCCGCTTTCCAATGTCAGGCTGTGATCGCTAATGGCCGCGACCCGCGCGTTCTCGTGCAGCTCGATGCCCATCCGGGCGAACTGCTGGCGCAGATAGGTGCGCCCTTTCTGTGAGAGACCCGCGCCAAGCTGCTCGTCGGTCCACAGACTGACCTTGAGCGCCGGATACTGCTCGGCGATCTCGCTGGCGCTTTCGATGCCGGTCAGGCCGCCGCCGATGATGGCGATATGTGCCCCGGCAGGACTCTGGCGCAGCTTGTCGCGCAGGGCTGCCGCCTGCTCCGGTCGGCCCATCGACAGGGTGTGTTCCGCCAGCCCTGGAATCGCCGTCTTCTGCGCGCTGCTGCCGAGCGTATAGAGCAGGGTATCGTAAGCGATCTGGCGCGTCTGGCCCGCCGCCTCGACTGTCACGGTCTGCGCGTCCGGGTCCAGTGCGCTGATCCAGCCCTGTACAAAGTCTACCGGCTTGCCGCGCAGCAGCTTTGGCACCGAAAAGGTGCGCAGCGTCTCGCCGCTGGCTGTCTGATGCAGGCGGATGCGTTCGACAAAGGTCTCGCTCGCGTTAATCAGGGTGATATGAGTCTGTCTGCGGCCCAACTTACCGCTCAGGCGCAGCGCGGCCAGCATTCCGGCATAGCCCGCGCCGAGGATGACAATGTTGTTCATTGCAGGTCTCCTTATTTCACTTGCTTTCAAAACAGGAGACGAGCAGCGTGGCACTTTTGTGACATGGACCACAATATCGCCGCATGAATTTGACGAGATGTGTGGTGGCTAAGGAATACGGACCGTCCCCAGATCAATCAAATCGCCGCTGCCATCGGCGCGCGGTAGGCGTGCCCCGGTCGCCTGATTGTAGAGTCCCAACCGGACCTGATACTCACCTGGCGCGAGGTCCGCGAAGTGATGCGTATCCATCACGTATTCTCCGGCGATCCACAGCGAGGTCGGGTAGCTGTTCTCCACCGGCATGACGTCCTGCTGCTGGACAATCGCGCCGCTGCGGTCGAGTACATGCACGAAGACGGTGTAATCAGTTGTGACGAAGTCGTGCGCCTGCCAGACCAGCCGCAGATCAAGCGTGCCTGATCCCAACTCCATTGTATAGCCGTAGAGTGCCAGCGCATCGCCCAGGCGGATGTCCAGCGCCTCAACTCCGTCCGGCGGCGTCATCTGCCGGGCCAGATCGGCGACCGTGAAGCTGCCCAGGTCGGCCTGCGCCGAGTCGCTGCGCAGCATGAGCGTGTAGTCCCCGCCCGGCAGCTCCAGCGGCAGGGTCCAGCGCACCGGCAGCGCGGCGATCTCCCCCTCGACCCAGGTGGAGGGCGGATAGGCGGCCAGCGGATCGCCCAGCGGAATCTCCTGGCCGTCCTTTATAAGTAGGGCCTGCACTGTGTCATCGCCGCGTGTCGTATCGAGGGCCTGCCAGTCGAGCGTCAGCGCCAGCGTTTCACCGGGCCGCAGCGAATCCGGCAGGGCACTGCTCCCTAGCAGCCGCAGCCCCGGCGCGAGATCGACCGTCTGGCGATGGGCGATGGGCACATCGGCAGGATCGGGGAAGGAAGCGGGACGCAGCACCTCGACCTCGCCCGCATCAGCCCAGATGCCGCGCTGGCCGCCGTCAGCAGCGATGAAATTGAGGTAATGGTTGCTGCTGCGCCCGACCCAAGTGGCGCGGATGACGACCTGGCCCGGCGCTGTGCCCGGCGGAATGCGTACCCGGAAGCGCAGGTACATGATCTCGCCCAGCTGCCAGCGGTCCGTATCCACCAGCGGGACCTCGTCGCGGGCCAGCACCGTGCCCAGCCGGTCCTCTACCTGAATCAGCGGGATCAGATCGGGCATATCCGGCACATTCAGCACACGCCAGTGCAGCTCGATATCACCCTCGGCCCCGGCGAAGATGGGATAGGCGCGGTAGCCGAGCAGCTGCACAACGCCATTGTGGGTTGCTTCCAGCGGCGGGACGGCGAAGAGCGGCGTCAGATCCGCAGGCAGCGCGTAAGCCAGGAAGGCGCTGCGGCCATCAGGCGCTGCGGGCAAATTGCCCAGATGGTAAGGGGCCAGCCACTGATCCCAGTCTTCCGAGACCAGCACACTGCGCGGGATCACGAGCAGCGCGGTCTCGCCCGGCGGCGGCAGCCAGAGCGAATCGCTGCCCAGCGGGTAATAATCCGGCAGATCGGCAATCGCCAGGCCCGGATGCCGACGATCTACCGCGGCGATGTACAGGCGGTCCTCACCCGCCATGTGATCGGGAATCCAGCGCACGGCGGCAGCCAGATCCGCATCAGTCTGGTAGAACAGGTCCGCTCGCCCCGCCCATTCGAAATACAGCCGACCGACCAGCAGCGCGACAAACAGAAAGACCAGTGCGGCCAGGACAATGAAACCACCGTCGCCGCGTAAGGACACAGCGCGCCGTGTCCCTACAATTTGGCGGACAAACGCAACGACCGCCGCCGCGCCCACACCCAGCAGGATGAACACCAGCGGGACCATCGCAATCGCGCGCATGTGATTGGGCGGGAAACCGCCGACTGAGACCACACTGGGCAGGATCATCAGCGGAGCCAGCAGCAGCAGACTATAGGCCGCTCGTTTCAGGGCCGGACCGCGCCACCAGCCGCGCAGGCCGACTCCCAGCCCGACCAGCAGCAGCAGACCCTCCGGCCAGGTGAAATAAGGCCGCCCCGGCAGGTTATAGCGCAGCAGCGGATCGCCCTGGACAAAAAACATCCATAAATGGAGGCGAATGCTTTCCAGCAGAGTGATTGACTGCTCCGGTTGAGTCACTTCGTAGAGCCGGTTGAGGAAAATATCGGGGTGCTGCACGGCGAAAACGCCCATCGGCGCGGCGGTCAGGGCCAGCGGGGCGAAGAAGAGCAGGCCCTCGCGCAGACGCCCACGTTCCCACAACAGCGGCAGCAGGCCCAGCAGCAGCCAGACGGGGAACAACCGCGAGGAATTATAGGTATAGAGTGCCAGCCCGGCACAGAGTCCGCCGATCACCAGCCAGACAGCCCGCCGCGTCCGCAGCCCGCGCCACAGACACAGCAGCGCCAGCGCCTGCATCAGCGGCAGCATGGGCGCGCGAAAAGCCTGCCGCGCCAGCAGCAGCAGCGGGAAGGAGAGCGTCATCAAAGCTCCGGCCACCAGACCGATCAGCCGCCCGCGTGCCCCCCGGAACATGACCCGGCCCAGCGCCATCGTCGCGGCGATGGTGACGAGGCTGGCGAAGACGTTCAGCACCTGCAAACTGAAGCGGCTGTCGCTGACCCAGCGCAGCAGCGGCACGCTCAGATAGTAATACAGCGCTTCGCGGCCCTGGTAGGCGTTGACGATGGGGAAAATATCGGCCCCGTTGAAGGCCACACTGCGGGCGATGAGCAGATTGGCCGCTTCATCATAATGGGGGCCGGGCGGCAGTTCGGCCAGCCGCCCGATGCGCAGCCCGGCGGCGACCAGCAGCACCAGCAGGGCCAGGGAGTAGTAGCTACGTCTTGACATAGGGCACAAGCTTAGCCGGAGGACGGCGTTTAAGCCAGTCAGCAGTGCAGCATCTTAGCCTGTTAGCTTTACGTTTCGATGTCTCCCACAGGATCATTTGTGGCGAACGGTCTATGAGTGAAGAACATACGATTGGCTCAAGCGCTCTCTGATTAAGCCCGACGGTGTATGGAACATGCAAAGCCGATCTAAGCGGCCATTATGCTAACACACTGACCAGCTAACTGGCTAAAATGCTGACAAGCTGAATTGCTGAACTGCTGACTCGCTATCTGGCTGAACTGCCCGCCGTTTTACCTTGACAGCACCCGGTCTCACTGCTATCATGCTCGACACTACCGGGGGTAGACTAACCTCTGCGGAGGCAATAGGCTGCCTGGACAACCCACCAACTGGGGCGAAAGCGTCTCGTCAACGGGATAGCTCGCCGCGAGAGTTTTGGAAGATAAAAGGCGCTCTAGCACTTGGTAGACGCCTTTTTGCGCGCCCTTATGCAAGTGTATTTTTTGGAGAGATGTATGCCGACCATCAACCAACTGGTCCGAAAAGGTCGCAAAACCAAGAAAGCGAAGACGAAGGCCCCGGCCCTGCAATATACGCTCAATGCCTATACGCAGCGGCGCACGCGGCGGCGCAAAGGTGCCCCGCAGAAACGTGGGGTCTGCACCCAGGTTAAGACGATGACGCCCAAGAAGCCGAATTCGGCGCTGCGTAAGGTGGCCCGTGTCCGGCTGACCAACGGCATCGAAGTGACGGCTTATATCCCCGGCGAGGGACATGGCTTGCAGGAACACAGCGTCGTGCTGGTGCGCGGCGGTCGTGTGAAGGACCTGCCCGGTGTGCGCTATCACATCGTCCGGGGGACCCTGGACGCCGATGGCGTGGCAAATCGTGAGCAGGCGCGTAGTAAATACGGGACCAAGCGGCCCAAGTGATCGAGGGGATAGAGACCAATGCCTAGAAGAAATCGTCCGCCCCAGCGGAAAATTGAGCCGGACAAGAAATACGATAACGTTCATCTCGCCATGTTCGTCAACCGCATGATGCGCGGCGGGAAGAAAAGCACAGCCCAGCGGATCATGTATCGTGCGCTCGACCTGGTCGAGGAACGTATGAAACGGGAGCCGATTGAGATCTTCGAACAGGCCCTGCGCAATGTCGCCCCGACGGTTGAGGTCAAACCCAAGCGTGTCGGCGGCTCGACCTACCAGGTGCCGATGGAAGTCCCTCATGACCGCTCAATCTCTCTGGCGATGCGCTGGCTGCTGGAATATGCTCGCGCACGCGGGGGCCGCAATATGGAAGAAAGACTGGCTGCGGAGTTAATGGACGCCGCCAACGGCCAGGGTAACGCGATCAAACGGAAAGACGACACGCACCGTATGGCAGAAGCCAACCGGGCCTTCGCGCACTTCCGTTAGGGCGCGATCTGAGATGAGACTGTAAAGAACGATGGCAAAGAAAGCGGCAGGAAAACTCGATCTGAATAAAGTGCGCAATATCGGTATCATCGCGCACATCGACGCCGGTAAAACCACGACGACCGAGCGTATTCTCTATTACACCGGCATGGTCCATCGCATCGGCGAGGTCCATGATGGGGCCGCAACCACTGATTATATGGATCAGGAACGCGAGCGCGGCATCACGATTACCTCGGCTGCCGTGACCGCTGCCTGGAACGGGCATCAGATCAACATCATCGACACGCCTGGGCACGTCGATTTCACTGCCGAAGTACAGCGCAGCCTGCGCGTGCTGGATGGCGGTGTGGTCGTCTTTGACGGCGTCGCCGGGGTCGAGCCGCAGTCCGAAACGGTCTGGCGGCAGGCGGATGGCTATCACGTGCCGCGCATCTGCTTCGTCAATAAGATGGACCGCACCGGGGCCAACTTCCAGAAATGTCTGGATATGCTGGTGGATCGCCTCAACGCGAACCCGGTCGCCATCCAGATGCCTTATGGCGAAGGCGAAGAATTCGCGGGCATCATCGACCTGATCGACATGGATACTGATTACTTACGGCGATGACCTGGGTACAGCGATTGAACGTCACCCTATCCCGGAGAGTCACCGCGAGCAGGCCGAGACCATGCGCGCCGAAATGATTGAAAAGATCGTCGAGAACGATGATTACCTCACCGAGAAATACCTGATGGAAGAGGAAATCAGCGACGACGAACTCATGGGCGCGCTGCGGGCCGCGACGATTGAAAGCAAAGTGCAGCCGGTGCTCTGTGGCTCAGCGCTGAAGAACAAAGGCGTGCAGGTGCTGCTCGACCGCGTGGTGGATTTCCTGCCCTCGCCGCTGGATGTCCCGCCGGTGCATGGCCTTCATGCCCACACCGAAGCCGATATTCAGCGTGCGCCTTCCGACGATGAGCCGGTGGCGGCCCTGGTCTTCAAGATCGTGACCGACCCCTACGTGGGACGGCTGGCCTTCTTCCGCGTCTATTCGGGCGTGGTGAAGACCGGGACGATGCTGCAAAACACGACGCAGGGCCAGCGCGAGCGGATTGGCCGCATCGTGCGTATGTTCGCTGACCGTCGTGAGGATGTGGACGAAGTTCACGCAGGCGACATCGCCGCGATCCTGGGCCTGAAATCGACTTTTACCGGCGATACGCTCTCGGCCCCGGATAATCCGATCATTCTGGAGCAGATTACCTTCCCTGAGCCGGTGATTGAGGTCGCTATCGAACCTGACACCAAAGGCGATCAGGATAAAATGGGCGTGGCGCTGCGCCGCCTGGCTGAGGAAGACCCGACCTTTAAGGTTGAGGTCGATGACAAACTGGGCCAGACCAAGATTCGCGGCATGGGCGAACTGCACCTGGAGGTGCTGGTAGACCGCCTGATGCGCGAATTCGGGGTCAGTGCCCGTGTAGGCCGCCCGCGTGTGGCCTACCGCGAGACGATCACCAAGCCGGTGACTATCGACACCACCTTCAAGCGCCAGACCGGCGGTTCCGGTCAGTATGCGCGTGTGAAAGTTGAATATGAACCCCTTCCCGAAGAAGAGACCGACAAGGCGACTGAGGGTCTTTTCTTCGTCAACGCGATCCGGGGCGGCTCGATCCCAACCGAGTTTATCCGCCCCACTGAAAAAGGCATCCGTGAAGCGATGCAGGGGGGCGTCCTGGCCGGGTATCCGGTGGTCGGGCTGAAAGCCAGCCTGGTCGATGGCGCATCGCATGAAGTGGACTCCAGCGAAATTGCATTCAAGATCGCGGGGTCGATGAACCTTAAAGACGGGGTTCACCAGGGCAAGCCGGTTCTGCTGGAGCCGACGATGAAAGTAGAAGTCGTCGTGCCAGAAGATTACACCGGCTCGGTCGTGGGGGACCTTTCCTCGCGGCGTGGCAGCGTGCAAGGCATGGAACCGCGCGGCGACGGCTCAACCTCGATCCAGGCCAACGTACCGTTGGGTGAGATGTTTGGCTACGCCACTAATCTGCGTAACCTGACGCAGGGGCGCGGCAGTTTCACGATGGAGTTCGAGCGCTATGCTATCGCGCCGCAGTCGGTCGCTGAAGAAGTGATCAAAGGCGGCTAGTCGGTCTATCAGCTGCGCCTGGGCGCGCTGGTTCGTCAGATTTGGGTAAAGCAAAAGGATTGGATCAATGGGAAAAGCAAAGTTCCAGCGTACGAAGCCTCATGTCAATATCGGCACCATCGGTCACGTCGATCACGGCAAGACCACGCTGACTGCCGCCATCACCAAGGTGCTGGGCCTCAAAGGTCAGGCAGATCGCATGAACTACGAGGATATTGACAATGCGCCGGAAGAAAAGGCGCGTGGCATCACCATCAACATCCGTCACGTCGAATACGAGACGGACAATCGCCACTATGCCCACGTCGATTGCCCCGGCCACCGGGACTATATCAAGAACATGATTACCGGCGCGGCTCAAATGGACGGCGCAATCCTGGTCGTGAGCGCGCCCGATGGCCCGATGCCGCAGACACGGGAACATGTGCTGCTGGCGAAGCAGGTGGAAGTCCCCGCGATGGTGGTCTACCTGAACAAGATCGACCAGATGGACGACGAGGAACTCCTCGAACTGGTCGAGTTGGAGCTTTCGGAGCTGCTGGAGAGCTATGAGTTCTCCCCCGATACGCCTATCATTCGCGGTTCGGCACTGGCGGCCACTGAGTCCGACAGCACGGACCCGAATGCACCGGAATACGCTTCCATCGTGGAGCTGATGCAGGCGGTCGATGACTGGATTCCGACGCCGGAGCGCGACATCGACAAGCCCTTCCTCATGTCGATTGAGGATGTCTTCTCGATCAAAGGGCGTGGTACGGTGGTGACGGGCCGTGTCGAGCGTGGTCGCATGACCAAAGGCGAGGAAGTCGCTATCGTCGGTCTCAAGGATCACATTGAGAAAACCGTCGTGACCGGCATCGAAATGTTCCATAAGGAACTCGACGCCGCTGAAGCGGGTGACAACGCCGGACTGCTGCTGCGCGGTAAAGAGCGCGACGAAGTCGAGCGCGGTCAGGTGCTGGCGAAACCCGGCAGCATCACCCCCCACAAGAAGTTCATGAGCCAGGTCTACGTCCTGCGCAAGGACGAAGGGGGTCGCCACAAAGCCTTCTTCCCCGGCTACCGTCCGCAGTTCTACATCCGCACGATGGATGTGACCGGGACCATCACCCTGCCGGAAGGCGTTGAGATGGTCATGCCGGGCGACGACGTGAACCTCCAGGTCGAACTCATCATGCCAGTCGCGCTGGAAAAGGGTTCGAAATTCGCCATCCGCGAGGGTGGCCTGACCGTTGGCGCGGGTGTCATCACCGAGATCATCGAATAAGCCAGCGACATAGCACAACGACGGCGGATGCCGGGAGACGAGCAACACTCCCGGCATCTGCTGCGATAATGGATTTCAGGCAGCCCGGCTGCCACCGAGGATGACCGTATGGTAGTGAAGAACAAAATTCGGATCCGGCTTAAAGCTTACGATCACCGCGTCCTGGATCAGTCGGCGCAGCGGATTGTCGAAACGGCGGAACGTACCGGTGCGCGGGTCGTTGGCCCGGTGCCGCTGCCCACCCGTATCGAGCGTTTCACTGTGCGGCGTGGGCCGTTTATCGACAAGGACTCGCAGGAACATTTCGAGATCCGCACCCACAAACGCCTGATTGACGTGCTGGACCCGGATAGCAAGACGATTGATACGCTGATGCGCCTTAATCTGCCTGCCGGGGTGGATATCGAAATCAAAATCTAGCTGCGTATGCGGGCCGGCCCTGGTCCGCCACTGCGACAAAACACGAGGATGGCGCCTCGCCGCGCCTTCCTGTTGGAGGTTGTGATGAAGGGCATTATTGGTAAAAAAGTCGGCATGACCCAGATCTTCGATGACAGCGGCAACGTGATTCCTGTCACCGTTCTCGAAGCCGGGCCATGCTACGTCACACAGGTGCGGACCGCCGAACGGGATGGCTATACGGCGGTGCAGTTGGGCTTCGGCCAGACCAAACCACAGCGCCTGACGCGGGGCCAGTTGGGCCACTTGCAGCGGAATAACCTCCCTGCGCTGCGTTATTTGCGTGAGTTTCGCATCCGCAACGGCGATGTCGATGTCGAAGAGGGGCAGGAGATTAATGCCGACATCTTTGAGGTCGGGGATCGTGTCGATGTCATCGGCAAAAGCAAGGGCCGTGGTTTCGCCGGAACGGTCAAGCGCCATCATTTCAGAGGCGGGCCGAAGACTCACGGTCAGTCAGACCGTTTACGCGCGCCCGGTTCTGCCGGGGCAGGCTCCACGCCGGGGCGTGTGCCCAAAGGCCGCCGTATGGCCGGTCACATGGGCAGCGAGCGCGTCACCATCCAGAACCTGGAAGTGGTGGTCGTGGACCCAGACAAGCACCTGATCGCCGTCCGAGGCTCAGTCCCCGGCGCAAGCGGTGGCATTGTCATTCTTAAACCGGCGCGTGTGCGGCGTGGCTAGCGGACAGGAGTGAGACCGTAATGGAAATGCCAGTCTTGGATCAAAGCGGTAAGGAAGTCCAGACAGTGGAGCTTCCCGCCGATATTTTTGAAGCCGACGTGAATACCGGCCTGATGCATCAGGCTTATGTGCGGCAGATGGCGAACGCTCGCCTGGGGACTCATAACACCCTGACGCGCGGTGAGGTCAGGATGACCAAAGCCAAATGGTACCGCCAGAAAGGCACCGGACGCGCGCGGCATGGGGCGCAGAGTGCGCCGATTTTCGTGGGTGGTGGTGTTGCGCACGGCCCGAAGCCGCGCAAGTACAGCAAGGATATGCCCAAGAAGATGCGCCGCGAGGCCATCCGGGCGGCATTGAGCGCGCTGGCGCGTGACAATCAGTTGGTCTTTGTGGATAAGCTCAGCCTGGATACGCCGAAGACGAAGGACATGAAGCTTGTCCTGGAGGCGCTGACCGGCAGCGATAAGACCCTGGTGCTGCTGGCTGAGGGCAACGACAATGTCCAGCGCAGCCTGGGCAACCTGCCCAACGCACGCTATCTGCGGGCCAATTACCTGAACATCCGCGACCTGTTGAATTATGACAAGGTCGTCATCCCGCTGGATGCGCTGGATGTCATTAAGTCGATCTGGGGAAAATAAGCTATGCCTGATCTACACGTTTATGATGTGATAAAACGGCCTGTGATTACCGAAAAATCGACGATTCAGTCGGACGATCACAACCAGTACGTCTTCGAGGTGGACCTGCGGGCCAACAAAATCCAGATCAAAGATGCGGTGGAACTGCTCTTTGAAGTGACGGTCGATCAGGTGCGGACGATGGTGCAGCCAGCCAAACGCGCGCGGCGCGGGCGGGCCATGTACCGGCGTACCGGCCAGTGGAAGAAGGCCGTCGTCACCCTGGCCGAAGGCGATGAGATCGACTTATTCAACCCATAGTCGTTAGCGCTTAGTTAAAAGCCGGAAACGGCAGCGGAGCGCAGGCTACTATCGACTAAGGACCGAAGACTAAAAGCTGAGAGCTAATGGCTGTTAGCTGAGGACGAAGGACTAAGAACAATGCCCGTAAAAGTTTATAAGCCCACCTCGGCGGGCCGCCGGGGGATGACAGGCCACTCGTTTGACGAGATTACCCGCTCGCGCCCAGAGCCATCCCTGACCGCGCCGATGCGCAAACGCGGCGGACGCAATAACCAGGGCAAGATCACCGTGCGGCATCGCGGCGGTGGTCACAAGCGGCGCTATCGCCTGATTGATTTCCGGCGTGATAAGAAGGACTGCCCTGCCGAAGTGGTTTCGGTGGAATATGACCCGAACCGCTCGGCGCGCATCGCCCTGCTGCAATACGAGGACGGCGAGAAGCGCTACATTATCGCCCCGCTGGGCCTGCGCGTGGGCGATCAGGTGGGCAGCGGCCTGGATCACACCAGTCTGCGCGTGGGCGATGCCCTGCCGATCAGCGACATTCCGGTCGGCACGCTGATCCACAACATCGAACTGCGGCCCGGCAAAGGCGGCCAACTGGCCCGCGCCGCCGGGACTTCCGCCCAACTGCTGGCGAAGGAAGGCACTTACGCTCAAGTTCGCCTGCCCAGCGGCGAGATGCGCTACATTCACGAGCAGTGTGTGGCGACCATCGGCCAGGTCGGCAACACCGATCACGGCAACATCAAACTGGGTAAGGCCGGACGCCGGCGCTGGATGGGCTGGCGGCCCACCGTGCGCGGTACGGCGATGGACCCGGCCAGTCACCCGCATGGCGGCGGCGAGGGTCGCTCCCCTATCGGGATGCCCGGCCCCAAGACGCCCTGGGGCAAACCAGCGCTGGGCAAACGCACCCGTTCGAACAAGCGCACCGACCGCTACATCGTGCGCCGTCGTGGCAAGCGACGTTAGGAATGAGAGGCTTTTCATTATGTCGCGTTCATTAAAAAAGGGGCCGTTCATAGACCCCAAACTCTTTACCAAAGTGGAGCGCTTGAACGAGCAGGGCAAGAAAGTTGTCGTGCGGACCTGGAGCCGCGCCAGCACGATCTTCCCCACCATGGTCGGGCACACCATCGCGGTGCATGATGGCCGTCGTCACGTGCCGATTTACATCACTGAGAACATGGTCGGCCACAAACTGGGCGAATTCGCCCCGACGCGAACCTATCGCGGCCACCTGGTCGAGAAGAAGAGACGCTAGGAGGCGGCTGTGGAAGTGCGCGCGAAGACCAAACATTTGCCGATTTCGGCACAGAAGCTGCGCCTGGTGTGCAATCAGGTGCGCGGTATGAATGCCCAGCAGGCTATGACCGTGCTGGAATACATGCCGCATAAGGGGGCTGACCTCATCGGCAAGACGCTGAATTCGGCCCTGGCAAACGCCGAGAATAATTTCGATCTCATCCCGGAAGACATGGTGATCGCGTCGATTTTTGCCGACGAAGGTCCCTCTTTGAAACGGATGAAAGCCGGTGCGCGTGGCCGCTATAAACCGCGTGTCCGCCGCACCTCGCACCTGACGATTATTTTATCCGAACCAGAAGGGGAGGACTAAGCCTATGGGTCGTAAAATTCATCCGATCGGCTTCCGGCTTAAAGTCATCCGCGATTGGGACGCGCGCTGGTACGCCGAAGGCGAGCGCTATACCGGTCTGCTGCAAGAAGACTTTAAGATCCGTCGTTTCGTCCGTAATTCCAACAGCCGGGCCGGGATCTCGCGCATCGAAATCGAGCGCTACCCGAATCAGCTCGTCATCAATATTCACACCGCCCGCCCCGGCATCGTCATTGGCCGTAAGGGCGAGGCCGTCAAGCAGATGCGCGCCGACCTGGAGAAGCTGACCGGCGGCAAGAAGGTTAAAGTCGAGGTCAGCGAGATCGAAAAGCCGGATACCGACGCGCGGCTGATCGCGGAGAATATCTCCGGCCAGTTAGAGCGCCGCATCGGCCACAGCCGGGCGATTAAACGCGCCGTCGGCCAGGCCATGCGCCAGGGCGCGCTGGGTATCCGCATCGAAGTCAGCGGACGCCTGGGCGGCTCGGAAATGGCCCGCCGTGAATGGCAGAGCGAGGGGCGCATCCCGCGCAACACCTTGCGCGCCAACGTCGATTACGGCACGGCGGAAGCCCTGACCACCTTTGGCCGCATCGGGGTCAAAGTATGGGTGTATCATGGCGACGTCCTGAATTACGAATCGACCGGGATCGCCGCTGCCAAAGAGAATGCAGGCTAGGGGGCAAACCTCATGTTAATGCCGAAACGTACAAAATGGCGCAAGCAGTCGCGCGGGCGCATGAAGGGTTTGGCCCGGCGCGGCTCGACCGTCGAATTTGGCGAGTACGGCCTCCAGGCCACCGAACCCGTCTGGATGACCAGCCGCCAGATCGAAGCGGCCCGCCGCACGATGGTCCGCTACATCCGCCGTCGTGGCAAAATCTGGATCCGCGTTTTCCCGGATAAGCCGGTGACTCAGAAAGCTGCTGAGACCCGTATGGGCAAGGGCAAAGGCTCGGTCGAGCATTACGTCGCGGTTATCAAGCCGGGGCGCGTCCTGTTCGAAATGGGCGGGATCAGCGAGGAAGAGGCCCGCGAGGCCCTGCGTCTGGCCGGGTATAAACTGCCTTGCAAGACCAAATTCGTGCGCCGGATCGACCCGATTTCGGGCCAGGAGGTGGGCTGATGCACGCCAGTAATATCCGTGAAATGTCGGATGAAGCGCTGCTGGACGAGATCGAGGACCTCAAGGAGTTGTACTTTAAGCTGCGGCTGCAACTGGCCTCCGGCCAGCTTGAGAACACCAACACGCTGCGCTACACCCGGCGTGATATCGCCCGCTGTCTGAGCGTTCTGCACGAGCGCAACCTGGCGGCGCAGATTCTGAACGAGGAACAGAACGATGCCGAATAATCGCAAGCGGCTGGTCGGGCGCGTTGTCAGCGACAAGATGGACAAAACCGTCGTCGTCGCCATCGACATCAGCCGACCGCACCGCATCTACCATAAAGTGGTCCGTACGACCAAGAAGATTTACGCCCACGACGAAAGCAACGAGATCCCGATTGGGACGGTCGTGCGCGTGGTCGAAAGCAAGCCGCTGAGCAAGCTCAAGCGCTGGGTCGTGGAAGAAGTCATCCAGGAGACCGGCAACAAAGTGGTCGAGCCGGTGGCAATGGAAGTCCAGGATGAAGAGGCGATTGAGGATGTGATGCCCGCCGGTGCGGAGGACGCTGAGGTCGAGGAGACCGAGGCTGACGACGACGCCGACTCGGAAGAGGAGCAGGCAGAATGATCCAGACCGAATCGCGTTTGAAGGTAGCCGATAACAGCGGCGCGCGTGAACTGCTCGTGATTCGTGTCTTGGGCGGTTCGCAGAAGCGCTATGGGCGCGTGGGCGACATCGTCGTGGCGACAGTCAAGGCCGCCACCAGCGACGGCGCGGTCAAGAAAAGCCAGGTGGTGCGGGCGGTTATCGTCCGCACGGCCAAAGAATACCGCCGCAGCGATGGCTCATACATCAAGTTTGACGACAACGCTGCCGTGATCCTGGCCGACGATCTGACCAACCCGCGCGGGACGCGCGTCTTCGGCCCGGTGGCGCGTGAACTGCGCGACAAAGGCTTTATGAAGATCGTATCACTCGCGCCGGAAACCCTGTGAGTGATGGAGTGAATTGAGATGCAGCGAATCAAAAGAGGGGACCGCGTCGAAGTCATCGCCGGGAAGGACCTGGGCGAGCGCGGCAGCGTGGTTTCCGTGTATACCAAAGACAACCGGGTCGCCATCGAGGGCGTCAACATTCTAAAGAAGCACCAGAAGGCCCAGCAGGCGGGCAACCAGCAGGTGCAGGCCCAGATTTTGGAGTTTGAGGGGCCAATTCACATCTCGAATGTGATGCTCGTATGCCCAACCTGCGACCAGCGCACGCGCGTCGGCTTCCGCTTCAACGAAGATGGCCGCAAGACCCGCTTCTGCAAGCGGTGCGACGCGGATATTGATTAGACCGGAGCGTTCATTATGGTCACGAAGACAATTCCGATACTACAGGCACGCTATCGCAGCGACATCGTGCCGCAGTTAACCGAGGAATTCGGTTACGATAACCCGATGGAAGTGCCGCGTATCGAGAAGATCGTGGTCAACATCGGCCTGGGCGAGGCGCTGGATAACCCTAAAGCGCTCGACAGCGCGATTGAGGACCTGCGCACCATCACCGGGCAGCAGCCGGTCATCACCCGTGCGCGCAAAAGCATCGCCAATTTCAAGCTGCGCGAGGGCCGCACCATCGGGGCCAAAGTCACGCTGCGCGGCGAGCGCATGTGGTCTTTGCTCGACCGGCTGGTCAACATTGCCCTGCCGCGTGTGCGCGATTTTCGCGGTATCTCGCCGGATCAATTCGACGGGCGCGGCAATTACACCATCGGCCTGCGCGAGCAACTGATCTTCCCGGAGATCCAGTACGACAAAATCGACAAAGTGCGCGGCATGGAAATGACCATTGTGACCAGCGCCAAGACAGACGAAGAAGGCCGTCGCCTGCTTAAACTGCTGGGGATGCCGTTCCAAGAGAATTAAGAGGACAGGTATGGCGAAGAAATCAATGACCGCACGCGAGAAAAATCGCAAATATAAAGTTCGGGTACGCAATCGCTGCCAGTTCGTGGACCCCAATTCGGGGAAGGTTTGCGGTCGCCCACGTGGCTATATACGGCGTTTTGGCCTGTGCCGGATTCACTTCCGCGAACAGGCGCTCGCGGGCAATATTCCTGGCGTCGTGAAATCAAGCTGGTAGGAGCCAAGCCATGACCAACGATCCAATCGCTGATATGCTGACGCGCATACGTAATGCGCTCATGGCCGGGCTGCCAGAAGTGGAAATCCCCCGGTCGAAGATCAACGTCGAAATCGCGCGCATCCTCAAAGCCGAAGGCTATATTGAGGATTACGCGATCGGTGAGCAGAAGCCGGTGGCGTTAATTACCGTCAAGCTGAAATATTTCGGCAGCCGGCGCGAACGTCGCCCGGTGATTACCTCGCTGACCCGCATCAGTAAGCCAGGGCGGCGAGTTTACCGCGGCGCGCGTGATCTGCCTCGCGTGATGAGCGGCATCGGCATCGCCATCGTGACCACACCCAAAGGCGTGATGACCGATCAAGAGGCGCGCCGCCAGCGGGTGGGTGGCGAAGTGTTGTGTTACGTCTGGTAGAAGGAGAAGCACATGTCACGTATAGGGAAACAGCCGATCCCGATCCCGGATAAGGTCTCTGTCAACATGCAGGGGCAGACGGTCAGCGTCAAGGGGCCGCGAGGCGAACTGACGCATATCGTTCACCCGGACATCATGGTCAAGGAAGAAGACGGCGTGCTGAACGTCACGCGGCCTTCGGACCAGCGCCAGCACCGTGCGCTGCACGGCCTGACTCGCGCCCTGCTCGCCAATATGGTCACGGGCGTCAGCGAAGGATTTCCGCCGTACCTTGCAGACAGAAGGGGTGGGCTACACCGCCGAAATGCAGGGCGATAATCTGGTGCTGAAGCTGGGCTATTCGCACGACATCATCATGGAGCCGCCGGAGAACGTCAAGTTTTCCGCCGAACGCGGCCAGGGCAACCGCTACATTATTCAGGTCGAAGGCATCGACAAGCAGGTAGTCGGCCAGGTAGCGGCCAATATTCACGACCTGCGCCCGCCGGAGCCGTATAACGGCAAAGGCGTTTATTACCAGGGTGAACAGATCCGGCGTAAAGCCGGTAAGGCAGGGAAAGTCTAATGGACGCAAGCAAGAAAAAACGCCAGGCGCGCGCACAGCGTCACAATCGGGTGCGCGCCCGTATGGAGGGCACCGCCGAGCGCCCTCGGCTGAACGTCTTTCGCAGCCTGGATAACATCTATGTGCAGGTGATCGACGACAAGGTCGGCCATACGCTGGTTTCGGCCTCGACGCTGGATAAAGAAGTGGCGAGCCAGATCACCGGCAAGACCAAAATCGAAGCGGCCAAGATCGTCGGCCAGGTGGCAGGCGAACGCGCCAAGCAAGCAGGCATCAAACAGGTTGTTTTCGACCGGGGTGGCTATCGCTATCACGGGCGGGTCGCGGCGGTGGCCGCTGGCGCGCGCGAAGCCGGTATAGAATTTTAGGAGCAGCACATGGCAGATAGACGACGGGAACCACGCCGGGATCGGGACGATGACCGCGAAGAACTTGACGAGCGCGTGGTCGATATTAAGCGTGTCGCCAAAGTGATCCGGGGCGGTCGGCGTTTCGCCTTCCGCACAGTGGTCGTGGTCGGCGATAACAAGGGCCGCGTCGGCATTGGCGTGGGCAAGGCGCGCGGCGTGCCGGATAGCATCCGCAAAGGTTCCGACCGCGCTAAGAAGCAGATGGAGCGCGTGTCGCTTTCTGGCACGACCATTCCGCACCCGATTGTCGGGCGGCATGGTGGCGCGAAAGTGCTGCTCAAACCGGCTTCACCCGGTACCGGTGTTATCGCCGGGGGTGGTGTCCGTGCGGTGCTGGAAGCCGCCGGGGTGCGCGACATCCTGACCAAGAGCCAGGGCAGTCCGAATCTGCTCAACGTGACGATGGCGACCTTTAATGCGCTGCAATCGCTGCGCAGCCCGCACGAAATGGCGGCCATGCGCGGCAAAAAGGTGGAGCAGGTGCTGCCCTTCTGGGAGCGCGCTGCCCTGCACCGCGACGTGGAAGTCATTGGCGAGGACGGCGCGGAGGCCGAGGACAATGGCTAAGAAACAGGAACAGGTCAAGAGCCTGCGGATTACGCTGGTGCGCAGCGCCATCGGTTACGCCAAAGATCAGAAGGCGACCGTGCGCGCGCTGGGCCTGCGACGGCTGCACGCGACGGTGATCCGCGAGGACACGCCCGCAGTCCGGGGGATGCTGAACAAAGTCAGCCATCTCCTTGAGGTTGAAGAGGTAGAGGCATGAAACTGCACGATTTACAACCCGCTGAGGGATCGAAGAAGAAACGTACACGGGTCGGACGTGGTATTGCCGCTGGCAAAGGCAAGACCGCCGGGCGTGGGACCAAAGGTCAGGGCGCGCGGTCAGGCGGCGGTAAAGGCCCGTATTTCGAGGGTGGTCAACTGCCGCTGGTGCGTCGTCTGCCCTTCAAGCGCGGCTTCACCAATATCTTCCGCATCGAGTACCAGGAGGTCCGGCTGGATCACCTGGAGCGCCATGACGCGGTCGAGAACGGGGCCGAACTGAACCCGGCCCGCCTGGCTGAGCTGGGATTTATCCGCGACGCCATGCAGCCGGTCGTCGTGCTGGGCAACGGCGAATTGAAGAAGAAGCTGACGATCCAGGCGCACCGCTTCACCAAGAGCGCGCAGGAGAAGATCGCCACTGCCGGGGGCAGCACCGAGATTCTGGAACTCAAGCTGACCGGCGCACTGGCAACGGTCAAGAAGCTGCCCAAAGCTCAGCTTGAGCGGCTGTATGAGGAAAACAGTGCCGATTGAGACTCTGCCCGCCCAGTCTGCGTATAGCAGGTAAGGCTGATGCCTTTGTAGGGGCGAACCGGCGTGTTTGCCCGGCACGATATTGACGGTAGGGACACGGCCCACCGTGTCCAGTGAAGAGGATTATCGTTTATGCAAACACTAGAAGCGCTGCGCAATGCCTGGCGTTTAGGGGACATCCGGCGCAAGCTGCTGTTTACCGGCTTGATTCTGCTGGTGTACCAGTTCGCCGCCCACGTGCCGGTCATCGGCGTGAACCGTGATGTCCTGGCGAGCATCCTGAGCGATCCGACTGGGGCCGGGTTCTTCAACGTCCTGAACCTGCTTTCCGGCGGCGCGGTCCGCAACTTCAGCGTGCTGGCGATGGGTGTTTACCCTTACATCACCGCCTCGATTATCTTCCAACTGCTGATCCCTATCGTG
Organism: uncultured Chloroflexia bacterium; assembly: GCA_963772595.1. Taxonomy (GTDB): domain Bacteria; phylum Chloroflexota; class Anaerolineae; order Aggregatilineales; family Phototrophicaceae; genus CAVYXZ01. Next base: position 157,707 of record CAVYXZ010000015.1, read on the forward strand.
CCCCAGCTTGAAGCGCTTCAGCGCGAGCCGGGCGGCCAGGAAAAGCTGGAACGCTACACCTACTACCTGGCGATTCCGATGGCGATTTTGCAGGCCGTGGCCCAGATCGCCGTCTTCAGCAGCTTCACCAGCGGCGGCCAGCAGTTGATTACCAACTTCGGCAGCGACGCCCTGGTCACGTTGACAGTAATCGCCACCATGACCGCCGGGACCATGTTCGCTGTCTGGCTGGGTGATCTCATCACCGAGCAGGGCATCGGCAACGGCCTGTCGATCATCATCTTCGCCGGGATCGTCGCCAACGCGCCGCGCAACCTGGGCAACCTGATGGCCTCGACCACCCAGCCGGTCTATAACATGGTGCTGTTCGTGGCGATTGTGCTGGTCTCGCTGACGACCATCGTCATCATTCAAGAAGGGGTGCGCCGCATCCCGGTGCAGTATGGTAAGCGGGTGCGCGGGCGCAAGCAGTACGGCGGTGCCAGCACACACATCCCGCTGCGTGTCAACCCGGTCGGCATGATCCCGCTGATTTTCGCTCAGTCGATCATCACCTTCCCGGCGATCCTGGTCAACCTGTTCCCGGAAGGTCCGGTGCAGGCCTACATCACCACGACCTTTGGCAGCCAGCGCGGCTTTGTCTACTGGGCTTTCTTCTTCTTGCTGACCTTCGGCTTTACCTTCTTTTATGCGGAAACGATGATCGCCAACCAGAATCTGGCCGAGAATTTGCAGCGTCAGGGCGGCTTCATCCCTGGCTACCGGCCCGGCAAACGCACCCACGAGTACATCTTACGAGTCTCGCGGCGCATTACGCTGGTCGGCGCGGTCTTCCTGGGCTTGATCGCTGTGGTGCCAGGGATGGTGGACTTGCTAAACAGTCTGTTGTTCCCGACTGAAGCCGTATCCAGCAATCTCAACGCGGCCAATGTCATCACCGGCTCCGGCCTCATCATCGTTGTTGGCGTGGTGATCGACACCATGCAGCGGCTTGAAGTCGAGCTGCGACAGCGTAAGTTCGAAGGTTTCATGCGCTAACAAGGCAGTTCTCATGGCTTTATACATCATCATTATGGGGGTTCAGGGCGCGGGCAAAGGGGTCCAGGCTGGGATCATCAGCGAGCGCTACGGTATCCCGCAGGTCTCCACCGGCGATCTGTTCCGCGCGATGAAAAACCGGACCGACGAGCTGGCGCGCCAGACGCAGGAGATCATGGCGGCGGGCCGTCTGGTGCCGGATGAAATCACCAATCGTATGGTGCAGGAACGTCTGGAACAGGACGATGCCGCCAAAGGGGCCATTCTCGACGGCTTCCCGCGCAACATCGCCCAGGCCGAGTGGCTGAACGATTATCTCGCCAGCCGCGACGAATCGCTGCGGACGGTGCTGCTGCTGGAACTGGACCTGTACACGGCCTTCAAACGGGCCTTTGGCCGGGTTCAGGCGAACGGCAAGCCCTATAACCTGTTCTTTGACAGCGACGGCATCGACTGGCACTACGAAAACGACCCGGACGGCCAGTATCCGCCGCGCGTGGTCGGGGTGGAACTGGCGACCGGCACGCCGCTCAGCCGCCGCATGGACGACGCCAACGCAGGGGCTATCATCAAACGCATCGACACCTACCTGGAGAACACCGCGCCGCTGGTCGAATTCTATAAAGCGGCGGGGCTGCTGGCCGGGGTCGATGCCCTCCAGTCCATCCAGGAGGTCAGCCAGGAAATCCAGGCGATTATCGAGAAGTAGACTATGGCGATCTCGTACAAATCACCCGAAGACATCGCCACCCTGCGCGAAGCAGGCCGCATCGTCGCCATTGCTCATCAGGCGATCCGTGAGGTGATCCGGCCCGGCATCACCACCGGCGAACTGAATACCCTGGTGGAGACGGTTCTGCACGATCATGGCGCGACCGCCGCTTTCCTGGGCTATCCCAAGCCGGACTCGCCGAACTACCCGGCCTCGATCTGTGCCTCGGTTAATGACGAACTGGTGCATGGCATTCCGGGCAAGCGTGTGCTCTGCGAGGGTGACATCATCAGCGTGGACATCGGCTCGGTCTACAAGGGCTTCGTAGGTGATTCCGCCTGGACCTATCCGGTCGGCGAAGTCGCGCCTGCGGTGCAGCGCCTGCTGGAGGTCTCCGAAGAGGCGCTGTGGGTCGGCATTCGGGCTTCAGTTATGCCGAACGAGACGCGCGACGTCTCGCAGGCGATCCAGCGCTTTGTGCAGGATCACGGTTACAGCGTCGTGCGCGAATACACGGGGCACGGAGTGGGCCGCGAGATGCACGAGGAGCCGCAGGTGCCCAACTGGTGGCCGCGCAGCCGCCGCCACAGCCGGGGCTGGAAGAGCTACCCGCTCAAGCCGGGCATGGTCTACGCGCTGGAGCCGATGATTAACGCCGGACGCCCCGAAACGCGCGAACTCGACGACAAGTGGACGGTCGTCACGGCGGATGGCTCGCTGTGTACGCATTTCGAGCATACCATCGCCATCACCGAGGGCGAGCCGATCCTGATGACGGTTCCCTGAAGTGGTTTAAGCGTAAGTGTTACGGGATGTTAAGACCTGACATCCAGTCGGTAAAGACAGGCTAGACAGTGGATAATTCGACTGCTATAATACCCGTTCTTTCAATAACAGCCAGGACATAGATCATGCGAGTAGCAGCATCAGTAAAAAAGCGCTGTCCCAAGTGCCGCATCATCAAGCGTCATGGCCGCGTGATGGTCATTTGCGAAAATCCCCGGCACAAGCAGCGCCAGGGTTAGGCGGGAGTTGAGACGATGGCACGTATTGAAGGCATAGACCTGCCCCGTAACAAGCGGGTCGAAGTGGCTCTGACCTATATTTATGGCATGGGCCGTGCGACCAGCAGCAAGATTCTCAACCAGACCGGCGTGAGCCCGGATACGCGCGTTCAGGACCTGAGCGAGGCCGAACTTCAACTGCTGCGCGACCAGATCTCCCAACTGACGACCGAAGGTGATCTGCGGCGCGAAGTATCTATGAACATCAAGCGGCTGCAAGAAATCGGCAGCTATCGTGGGCTGCGGCATCGCCGCAACTTGCCGGCACACGGTCAGCGGACCCGCACCAACGCTCGCACCAATCGCGGTGCGCGTAAGACGGTGCCGGGGCGTGGCCGGCGGCGCGGCGCGACCAAGAAATAGGTAATCCGCCCTATACAATTCATCGTGTGATATATTGCGCGCCCTTGCATAGGGCGTGTTTTCAGCCTAGTGGGAGAGGTTTTGGATGGCACGTCAAAGAAAAACTGGCCGCCGCTCGACCAAAACGAGTGGTGAAAAATATCCCCTACGGTCAGGCGCACGTCTACGCGACCTTCAATAACACCATCGTGTCGATGACCGACCAGTCCGGGAACGTGGTGGCCTGGGCCAGCGCCGGGACCTCCGGCTTCAAGGGCAGCCGCAAGAGCACGCCCTATGCGGCGCGTCTGGCGGCGCAGAACGCCTCAGAATTGGCCCAGGGGCACGGGATGCAGGAAGTCGATGTTTATATCAAAGGCCCCGGCCCCGGTCGTGAAGCGGCGATCCGTTCGATCCAGGGCAGCGGCCTGAAAGTGCGTTCCATCACGGATGTAACTCCCATCCCGCACAACGGTGTGCGTCCGCCCAAGAAACGTCGTGTATAGAGGAGGTATTGCGCCTTGGTTGCGACCAATACGTTCGTTCTGCCCCATAAAGTTCAACCCGATGCGACCTCGCGCAATTATGGTCGCTTCGTCATCAGTCCGCTGGAAAGCGGCTACGGGCTGACGCTGGGCACTGCGCTGCGGCGCGTGCTGCTGTCGTCGCTGCCCGGCGCAGCGATCACCAGCGTTCGCGTGTCGGATGTGCATCACGAATTCTCGCCCATCCCGCATGTGCGCGAGGACATGACCCAGTTGATGCTCCAGGTTAAGCAGCTTCGTCTGAACCTGTTCGACGTGGAATTGGCCCGGCTGCGGCTGGAACAGCGCGGTGAAGGTACCGTGACCGCCGCCGATATTGACTGCCCGCCGGAAGTGGAAATCATTAACGCCGATCTCTACCTGTTCACCGTCGATTCGCCGGATGCGCACCTGGAGATCGAATTCGAAGTGCGGGCCGGGCGCGGTTACAGCCCTGCCGAGGAACGCGGTCGGCTGCCGATTGGCGAACTGCCGGTCGATGCGATTTTCAGCCCGATCCGCCGCGTCAATTTCGACGTGGAGCGCGCCCGTGTCGGCCAGCGCACCAATTACGACAAGCTGATTATCGAGATCTGGACCGATGGCACGATCCGCCCGGAAGACGCGCTCAGCGAATTCGGCCAAGATTCTGATGAAGCACCTGACGCCGATTGCCGGGGTCGAGCACATTCGACGAGATCGACATTATGCGCCCGATGGATGCCGAAGGCGCGGGTGACGAGCACGATCAGCAGCGGCCCGAACTCTACGACAAGCTCATCGAAGAACTGGACCTGAGCGTGCGCGTCTTCAACTCGCTCAAGCGCACCGGCATCACGACCATCGGCGATGTGCTGGATATGCTGGAACGCGGCCCGGATGCCAT
>CAVYXZ010000016.1:0-778811 GCA_963772595.1 uncultured Chloroflexia bacterium
GAATGGGTGACTAAATGGGTCGCTTCGCCCATCACAAACCACTGGCCGGGATCATAGCGTGCGCCAACTGTGATGAGGGATATGGCTTTGTTGTCGACATCGTATTTGTTTGCAAGGGCAATGCCGTCCAGCCCAAACTGCCTGTAGGCGTCGAAAACCGGGTTAAAGCCACCCAGTGTCAGGTGACTTGATTCGTAGCCAATGTGCAGAGTAGTGGCGTGATATTCGCCCGTATAGGCCAAGCCCCACGATTGCCTTGCTTTGATGTCGCCTTTGTCGTCTCGTAAGCGGTTGTCGCTTTTACCGTAGTGAGCCTGCAGAAAATTCGTGACGTCACCGATGCGCATCCGGTAGCTGGCGTCAAGACCGTCGCTGGTGGTAAGCGGCGCCAGGCGATAGACCTCCAGTGGCGGACGCACCTGATGGGAAATGTATAAGCCACTTTACGGGTATCGGAGACCAGGAACGTCGGTAGTACCGTGCGACCGGCGCGCACACTGAAACCCGGCGTGATTCGGCACGCGCCAGCTGATCGACAACATGCTCGGCAAGCTGAACGCGCACTCGATGTTCGCCGCCGGCGGCGCGCTCAAGCGGCTGCAGATGTGCGCCGACTGCCGCGTGGTCGACATGATGGAGTCGAAGGACGAGCCTTCGATCCTCGATTATCCGGGGCGCAAATGAGCGGCGATGCGGCGCCGCGGCAGTTCGCACCCGCGCCGCCGCCCGAAGAGGCGGCGCGCGCCAACTTCTACGCCCTGCTGGCGCGTTTTTTCTACGACGCGCCCGACGCGGCGCTGCTGTCGGCGCTCGCCGGCGCCGACGAGATCGTGGCCGAGGATGGCAGCAGCGACGAGGGGGCGGGGCTCGCGCTCGCCTGGCGCGACCTGACGCTGGCGGCCGCCGCCGCCGACCCGGCGGCGCTCGAGGAGGAGTACCACTCGCTGTTCATCGGCGCCGGCAAGGCGCAGGTGGCGCTTTACGCCAGCGCCTACCTGGCCACGAGCGCCGTCGATGCGCCGCTGGTGGACTTGCGCGACTACCTCGCGCGGTGCGGGATTTCGCGCCGCGCGTCGGTTCACGAGCCCGAGGATCACTTCGCCGCGCTGTGCGAGCTTATGCGCTTCCTTATTGCGGAGCAGCATGCGCCGCTCGAAGACCAGAAGCTGGTCTTTAACCGCTTTCTGTGGCCGGTGGCGGACCGTTTGTGCGATGCAGTGACCGCCTGTCGGCAAGCTGGCTTTTATCGCGCTGTCGCGGATTTCACTAAGTGTTTCCTCGCGGTTGAATATGCGGCCTTCCGCATGTAAAAATGCGTGCAACACACTGAAGATCAGTAGCGCGCCTGCGGTCGGCTCGCCGCGGGCGGCATAACAACGATGGAGGCGACCATGAGCGAACGCACCCCACGTCTATCACGCCGCAATTTCCTTCTCTCGGTCGGCGCAGGCGGCGCGGCCACCGCGGCCGCCATCGTCGCCAAGACCGCGCCGGACGCGCCCGTGGCCGGGGCCGAGACGGCCAAGAGCCAGTCTCGCGGCTACCAGGCGACCGCGCACGTGAACAACTACTACCGCACCACCAAGGTCTGAGGAGGCCGCCATGCTGCTGACCAGAAAATCCGGCTCCGCTGCGGTACCGCAGGCGCGCCTGGCGCGCGGACTGACGGGCACGCTGGCGAAGACCATCGATCGGCGCGCGTTTCTCAAGCGTTCGGGCGTGTCGCTCGGCGCGGGGGCGGTCGCCACCCAGCTGCCGTTCAACATGATCGGCAAGGCCGAGGCCGCGATGGAGCCCGGCGAGAGCGGCAACATCGAGATCAAGCGCACCGTGTGCACCCATTGCTCGGTCGGCTGCGCGATCGACGCGGTAGTCCAGAACGGCGTCTGGGTGCGGCAGGACTCGGTGTTCGACTCGCCGCTGAACCTCGGTGCGCACTGCGCCAAGGGCGCTTCGGTGCGCCACCACACCATGACCGCCGACTCGCACCGGCTGAAGTACCCGGTCAAGCTCGAAGGCGGCAAGTGGAGGAAGATCTCCTGGGATCAGGCCTACGACGAGATCTCGAAGAAGCTGCTCAAGATCCGCGAGGAAAGCGGTCCCGACGCGCTGTTCATCCTCGGCTCGTCCAAGCACAACAACGAGCAGTCTTACCTGCTTCGCAAGTGGCTCGCGATGTGGGGCTCGAACAACGTCGATCACCAGGCGCGCATCTGCCACTCGACCACGGTCGCCGGCATCGCCAACACCTGGGGCTACGGCGCGATGACCAATTCGTATAACGACGAGCAATACGATGGTTCAGCGGCTACATAACGACGTATTGCTGCCCCTAGACCGACGAATACCTCACCTGATCAGTTTACCGCCCTTGCTGTGTTTGGGCACTTAAGTGGGCGGCACGGCTCAGGCTTGCGACAGGCACGAATCGAATTGTGGCTGCCGCTTAGAACGATCACAGGGCGGGGGGGGAAGACAATGGCTCAGCGTGTATGCTGGGAGCGGTGCAGCGACAAAGCAGCGAATCTGTGAACGTTCACACAAATTATGACCTGACTTTTCTGCGGCGTCAAGTCGCTGCGGGCTGGCTGCTCTCGCGCAGGATCAGTTTGGGGGCAATGACCTTCTGCACGATGGGCGTTTCTGGATCGTCCATCAACTGCAAGAGGTACTCGAAACCGCTCGCGCCGAGCTGGATATAATCGTGACGCACAGTGCTCAACGGCGGGATGAAGTAGGCTGCCTCGGGGATATCGTCAAATCCGACGACGGAAACGTCATCGGGCACGTGCAGTCCGTGCTGGTGCAGGGCGCATAAGGCCCCCAGCGCGGTATTGTCGTTGGCAGCAAGCAAGGCGCTGAAGCTGTGCCCCTGTTCCAGCAGGCGGCGCGTGGCCTGATAGCCGCCGGGTGTGGTCCAGTTGCCCTCAATGTGACCGGTGCTTCGATGCCATGCGCCTGAAAGACCTGGAGGCAGGCCTGATGCCTCACCTGGGCGCTGAACCAGTTGAGCGGGCCGCTGATTTCACAGAAGCGCGTGTGGCCCATCGACAGCAGATGCTCGATCAATCTGCTGTGTGCCGCTGGCCTCATCCAGGTTGATCGAGGCCAGATCGACCGAACGGCGCGAATCAATGTGGACGACGGGGACCTCGCCGCAAATGGCCTGAATCTCGCTTCGGCGTCAGCCCCTGGGCAGGCACAATCATGATAATGCCATCGACCGCCCAGTCCCTGACCTGCTGTAAAGCCTCCGTGACCTGCTTTTCGGTCTCGGTGACGTTGCTGATGATGACATCGAAACCGCTGGTCTTGGCCGCCATCTCGACGTTCAGCGCGATTTGCACCGGGCCATGAAACCAGCTTCCGTAGAGGATAATGGCAATCGTCTTGGATGACTTTGCCCGCAGCCGGGTCGCCGCCTTGCTGGGACGGTAGCCGAGGGTATCTATTGCATCCTGCACCCGCTTGCGGGTCTTCATCGGAGACATAGGGATGATCGTTAATGACGCGCGAGACCGTCTGATAGGACACGCCGGACAGTTCGGCGACATCAAGCATGGTCGGACGCGATTTCTTAGGGTTTGCCATCAGGTCTACTCTGTGTTCGCTCAGCCGTTAGTCATGGCGGCGGCGTTCATACTCCGCCGCAGCCGTGTCTGGCAAGTAAATCCTCCCGTTCACGGGAATCCAGCGGGGTACCTGCTCGCCGTTCAGGTAGGCGACAATCGCATCGAAGGCCGGGCCGCCCATGTAGGGGCTGAGTTCAACGGTCGCGTTGGCATCGCCGTCCATCATGGCCTTGAAAATATCCGGGATGGCATCAACCGATACAATCAGAATGTCAGTCCCAGGATCAAGGCCAGCATCCTTAATCGCCTGGATCGCGCCAATCGCCATATCGTCGTTGTGTGACCAGACGGCACAGATGTCGTGCGGGTTTTCGGCATTGAGGATGCCCTCCATGACCCGCTGCCCGTTGCTGCGCCGGAAATCACCCGGCTGCGAGACGATGATCTTCATGCCTGGGAAAAGGGCGATGACCTGATTGAAGCCGATCTGCCGGTCACGTGCGGCGCTGGACCCGACCGTGCCTTCGATCTCGACGATATTGCAGATCCCGGATGTGGCCTGCGCCAACCACGCGGCGGCAAGGCGGCCTTCATGCACAAAATCTGACGACACTCGTGTCAGATAAAGCGACTCATCCGCCGTGACGTTGCGATCAATAATCACCACCGGAATATGGGCTTCCTGCGCCTCTCTCAGCACCTGATCCCAGCCTGTTTCGATGACCGGGGCCAGAATAATCGCATCCACCTGCTGCGCAATAAACGAGCGAATGGCTGCGATCTGGTTTTCCTGGTTGTTCTCAGCATCCGAAAACAGGAGATTGATGCCTCGCGCTTTCGCTTCCGCCAGGATAGTTTCGGTAAAGGCAATGCGCCAGTCGCTTTCTGTGCCAACCTGAGAAAAACCAATGGTCAGCCCCGCGCCCTCATTCTGAGCCTGACCGGTGGACACTGCAAGCATAAGTAATATCACGAAAGCTAGAAAGAATTGGTAAGGTTTCATTTTTGTCTCCAAGACTTAAGCTGCTATGAGACAATAAGTATGATCCCTCTGTTCTGCCGTCCACAGGATGCCATCTCGCAAGTCCAGAGCGGCGGATTGTTAGAGGAGTAAGCGCGATCAGCGCTCAAGAGAGCACGCCCATGTTGGACGACATTGTGCCAAGATATTATCTCATTTTCTATCTCAGCAAAACGCTTCGCCAGCACCAAGGCTCTTCTTAGCACAGATCACGCTCTATAATGCGGCTGGCGCTGCGGGTAGCATTCGGGGTCCTGTACCGGTAGCGATGCCAGCTAATCGCCAGCGTGCTTCACCCGCCGTGATGCATGGCCGTGGTCAGGAAGCGTGTAGGCGGTAGAGTTTTGCGCCATGTGCCGGAACGGACTGGCGGAGTACATCGCTCACACGGCTCGAACTCGGTTCCCGCCCAGAGGTCATACACGTCATAGCTGCGGGGATTGCCGAGCAGGGCGAGATCAACCTCGATGAGTTCGGCAGGGTTTTCCCCAATATTGAAGAGCGCGAGGTATTGATCGTCAGAACTCGCTGCTGCGGGCCGTCCAGACGATTTGATCGCCGTGCCGGAACAATTCCCTGTTGTCGTGGCTGGCCTGGTTGAGCCTGAGCATCTCCGCATTGGTCAGCAGGCTCAGGGTGAACTCATCGTTGCTCGGCAAATCACCGCCGAACATGAGCGGGGAACGATAGATTGCCCAGAGGGTCATGAGCGTAATCTGTTCATCGTGGGTGAGCAGCGAGTAACGATCTACACCGCGTTCTGCTCGGATGCCAATGTGACCCAGCGGCAGCATGTCGGCATCCGCCCAGCAGCCAGGCCCGGTGTAGGCTGACCAGGTCTTGCAGATCTCAAACTGCGCTTTCAAATCCTGCCAGCGATCCCAGAAATCGCCTGAGATGCGGAAGAGTTCACAGTGCTGTTGTCAGATGTTCGCTGTGATCTGTGCTGAGATTTACCCCAGGTGACAGACTGAGCGCAATCGGGCGGTTCGCGTTGCTGATCGCCCGGTGCAGGGCTTCAATTTCTTCCGTCCGGTACGGATACAGCATGTCGTCGGCTTTGATGTAATCGACCTCCCACTGCACATAGAGGGCGACCAGGGAGTCATAGTAAGCCTGCGCGCCGGGTTTCGACAGGTCCAGGCCGTACATATCGTCGTTCCAGGGACACACGCTGTTCGTATCTGCGACATCCTGTGCCCGATACGACGTGTTCATGATGGGGACATTGGCCCGTACCGCCTGGCGTGGGATGCCGCGCATGATGTGGATACCGAATTTAAGACCCAGATTGTGGACATGATCGGCAAGCGGTTTGAAACCCGCCCCGTTGGCCGCCGAAGGGAAGCGGTTGGGCGCAGGCATCAGGCGTCCATAATCGTCCATAAGCAGTTCGGCATTAGGCCGGTAGCCGCCTGCTTTTGCGTTGGGTTCGTACCATTGAATATCGACCACCACGTAATTCCAGCCATATCTGGCAAGGTGCTCTGCCATGTAATCGGCGTTGGCCTTGACCTCGTCCTCACGAACCGTTGGGCCATAACAATCCCAACTATTCCAGCCCATCGGCGGCGTGGGTACCAATTCATTTTGACTGGTCATAGGACCTCCTGGTCGAATTACAGTTGAGTAGCTGGGGATCCGTGATGCATCACGGACCCCACGATTATATCAAAGCGTGCTCTGTAGTGGGTGCCGAAAAACTACCCGACACCACCAATCTGCCTGGATTGTTCTGGCGGCAGCTGCTGTCGCCGATCAGATTGCAGATGGAGCCACTTGAGAATGTCATGCTGCCGGAGCAGCCCGACCAATTGGCCCTCACGCACAACGGGTAACTGTCGCACATCCTGATCGGCAAGTTTATCCAGGGCATCCGCCGCATCGTCTTCAGGGGCGGCGATCACAAGCTTGTCCGCTGGGGTCATGATCTGTTGCACGGTATGCGTATCCCAGGTATTGCGTGTCACGGAGCGAATGTCTTCGAGCGTGACAATGCCCATGAGTTTCCCGTCATCAACCACCGGGAAGGCGTGGTCATCCGTGCTCATCACATAGTCATGCACCAGGGTGCTTATGGATACGGTGGATGGGACCGTCGGTGGATTTGAGCGCATCACGCGGGCGACGGGTACGCCATGCAGCATGTCGTGGACGGCCACCTGCCGGTAGCTTTGCAGCGCGGCACTGTTGAGGAACCAGCCAATGAACGCCAGCCAGAGGCCGTTAATCAGCCCTGAGCCAAGCAGGGGAATTTGTGCGCCGAACACCATCATGATGCCCGCGAAAATGAAGAGCCAGGCCACGATCTGACCGGCCCCGGACGCCCATCGTGTTGCCCGGCGCAGGTCGCCGGTGATCGCCCACAGGATTGAACGCAGGACGCGCCCGCCATCCAGCGGGAAGCCTGGAATCAGATTGAAGACCGCCAGCAGAATGTTAATGGACCCCAACCAGAGCAATCCGGTTGCCTGGGGGCTGAGTCCGATCAGTGCATTGGAGGACCCTGCCATTGTGTCAACCGGGTTGGCGCTTACGCCTGCCAGCAGCAGCAGAACCAGGCCGATCACGAAACTGGTGATTGGGCCGACGATTGTGATGAGAAATTCGGCCCTGGGGGAGGGCGGCTCGCGCTGAATATCCGATACACCGCCGAATAGAAACAGCGTGATGCTGCTCACCGGGACCCCTTGCGAGAGCGCTACCAGTGAATGCGCTAACTCGTGCAGCAGGACGGACACAAAGAACAACAATGCAGCGGCGACGGCAGTAAACCATACCAGCGCGCCGCCCCATTCAGGATGAAGCTGACCGAAAACCGTGCCCAGATTCCAGGCGATGAGAAAGAAGATGAACAGCCAACTCCAGTCGATGTCGATTTCGATGCCAAATATCTGGCCGATTCTAAGCGTGTTACGCATGTTCTTAGCCTCTCTTAGTGTTCAAAGCGCCCAAAGAAACGATAGGCAGCCAGCTTGACTCGGTCATTCACCAGGAACCAGGGAGCGCGTATCCCCAGACAAATAAGGCCCACTGCCAGCCAATCGGCGTCATGAACACGCCGTAGACGGTGATCAAGGTGGCGACCAGTTGAGTCACGAGGACTGCGCCCAGGAGCAGGCGAGAGGGACGAATGGACCAGAAGGGGCCGCGCGTGCGGGTCACGAAAATCGTCAAATGCCCCGCAACCGATAGTTTCAGGTACATCAAGGACTGAAGGACATCGGTCGGGAAGTTGGAATACACGCTCGGCCAGATAGAACAGGCCAAAGGAGGCGGCAACACCAAAGATACCCAGCGTCGTGGCAATGCTCAGCAGCATCCGCATGTCCCAGGCTTCCGGTTGATCGAACTCGCGGACGTTGTCGTAGGCAATCGACAGGATCGCGCCATCGTTCAGCAGCGCCAGCAGCACGATCATGACCGCTGTCACCGGGTAGAAATTGAAGACCAGGATCGACAGGGTCATGAAAAGCAGCACGCGCAGCGTTTCGGCAATGCGATAAATGGCGTAGCTGTTCATGCGCTGAAAGATGCGACGGCTTTCTTTAATGGCGTCGATAATGACCGAGAGACCGGGCGCTAGCAGCACGATGTCGGCGGCGCTGCGAGCTGCGTCGGTTGCGCCGGAGACCGCGATACCGGCATCCGCCTTCTTCAGGGCGGGCGCGTCGTTGACGCCGTCGCCGGTCATCCCAACGATATGCCCGCGCTGCTGGAGCACATCGACGATGTGATACTTATGTTCCGGGAAGACCTGAGCAAAGCCGTCTGCTGCTTCAATGGTATCGGCCAGTTGGCCGCCCTGGATAATGCGTGGTTTCTTCAAAGGTACTCGCGTCCAGGATATTCGTCCCCAGATCCAGCTGGCGCGCGGTTTCTTTGGCAATGGCTGTCTGATCGCCGGTGACCATCTTGACGCGGACGCCGAGCTGCTCAGCGGTTTTGATTGTGGCAGCGGAATCGGCTCGCACAGGATCGTACAGCGGCAGCACACCGACAAACTGCCATTGGTTCTGTTCATTACAGCGCCCCACGCCCAGTGCGCGAAATCCACGTTCTGCCAGCCCTTCGACCGCCTGTTCAACCTGGGGCCGGATCGCGTCGGCATTGGCTGCAAGCGACAGGATAACCTGTGGAGCGCCTTTCGTCACTTGAAAACTAAGCCCCTTCGTGTCTTTGTATGGTCGCTTCAGTACGCTTGTGAACGGGGTCAAAGGGCTGGAAGTGCGTCACCTGATAGCTGTCCAGTTGATGCTGATCCGCAAGCCCGCCGAGCACCGCCAGGTCAATGGTGTCCTGATCTTCCGCGCGCGAGGCCAGCGCCGCATCGAGGATGACTTCGTCTGCGGAAACGTCTCCTATGGTGACGGGCGTGCCCAGCGTGAGCTTGTTCTGGGTCAGGGTGCCGGTCTTGTCAGAACACAACACGTCCATTCCGGCAAGGTCTTCAATCGAGGTCAGGCGGGCCACAATCGCCTGTTGGGCCGCCAGGATGCGCGCACCTACCGCCATCGTGATGGACAGGACGGTTGGCATGGCGACCGGGACGGCAGCGACCATCAGCACCAGCGCGAATTCCAGCGTGGTGAGCATGTTGTCGCCGCGAAAGAGCGCGACGCCCAGAATCAGCATCACCAGCGCGATGGCAATCAGTATCAGGTAATTGCCGATTCGCAGGATCATGCGCTGGAAATGACTTGTGGTGTGTGTGCCCTCGACCAGTTGAGCCGTCTTGCCGAAGTAGGTCTGTGCGCCGGTCGCATAGACCAGGCCATCAATCTCGCCCGCTTTGATGATGGATCCTGAGTACACCGCGTCGCCGCTTGAGCGGGTGACCGGCAGCGATTCCCCGGTCAGCGCCGATTGGTCAACCTCGATGGAATCGCCCGCGAGCAGCCGCGTGTCTGCGGGCACAATGTCGCCCATACGCAGTGCGAATCAGATCGCCAGGGACTAATTCGCGCGTCGGGATGACCGACCACTGACCGGCACGTTTGACTCTGGCGTTCAAGGCCAGCCTGGCCTTGAGCGCGGCAATCGCGTTGCCTGCCTGGTATTCCTCTGAAAAGCCGACAATCGCGTTGACCACCAGGAGGACCAGAATGATGCCAAAATCGGCCCAATGTTGAACGAGTGCCGACAGGATAATCGCGGTTTCGATCATCCAGGCGATTGGCCCCCAGAAGTACGACAGAAAGCGCCGCAGCGGGTTGGTCTTCTCCTCGGTCAGCTCGTTGTAGCCATAGGATTCCAGGCGCTTCTGGGCTTCCGCTGTGCTGAGACCATCAGCGGAATACCCCAGCTGCGCCTCCAGTTGTTCTAAAGGAACTACCTTCTGGTCTTCGGTGTTGTTTATCGAAGAACTTTGCTTCTCCTTATGCTTGAGCATTTCCCTCTTCCTTCCGACGCATCACGCTCACAGCCGATCTATGTCCACGACTTCAGGACGGATGATGTATCCTTTGCTGGCAGCCACGCCGTTAGATTCGCGCGTTCCAAAAATGTGCCCCAGCCAGCGGGCCATCACGTTTGGCCTTTCGTGATGGCCGCCGATATTCAGACGAGCAATGTCCGCATACAAACGGGGGTTATCATCCGTGACCGGGTCAATGACCAGGCAGGCCGTATGACCGGCTTCACCGTCCAGAACACACTGTTTCGCGTTCATCACCGTGTCAATTCTCTTGCAGCTTGTCAGCGTAACGGCGATTCAGGGGGATCGTCGGCAGGGCTTCGACCTGTGCTTTGCTGAGCTTCAGATGTACCCCATCATCGTCCACGTTTTTGATGTGCTCGACCCCGATGACTACGTCTTTCTGGCCCCACAAATGCCCTTCGCGCAGGACAATATGGGTGATGTGATAGGTATCGGGATTAACCACCATCTCGTCAACCCGCCCGATGCGACCTTCTTTGGCAAAGACATGGGTGCCTCGGTTGAAGGCCACTTCGCCCTCAGGAATTTGCTCGTGTTCGATGGCGACGGTCTCCATGGTGACATAAGGCATGTAGTAGTAGCCGGTCATGAAGTAGCCGTTGGCATCCAATTCCCGGTGTTCGAGGGGGGTGCGAATGTACTCGGTTTCGATGAAATCGGGTTGTTTCTCCAGATAATCGGTCGAGCAGTTGAGTTTGACGGTGTCCTGGTTGACTTCCATGATATGGCTCACGCCGATCTCATGTTCTCCACTGTGATGTTTCACGACGATGTGGGTTAGCTCGTCGTCAATCGGATTGAGAATGACACGTGACACATGGCCCGCATTCCCATCTGTACACTGTACTTCTGCATTTAGTGCGATGTCCATTTTGATCCCTTCCTTCTCGATATTTTCTCTGATCTAACCTTACTGCCTGGGTGTTACGGGAGATTGTGGAATGTGTTGCAGCCTCGTCACAGCAAACATTCATTCAGCAACCTCAGGTTTCCGGGGATATAATCCCGTAACCTGAAAAGCGCCTGCATCTGTCGAGTGATTGCGATAACACCGACTGTTGCCAATTGGCGGGACTTATCCATTTCGTTGAGGTATCATTGCTTGAGACACACTGCGATCAACTACAGAGGTTTTGAATGCTCAATCAGACCACACTACGCACTGGATTAAGCCGTTTTTGGCTGAACTGGAAACCAAGCGAAGGGGGCCTGCTGCTGGTACTGGCCGCCTTAGTCGGTGTTGCTACCGGATTGGGCGTATGGCTGTTTGATGAAGGCATTGCTTTCTTTGAGGAGAATTTTCGCAACGGGCTGCTGCATGATCTTGCTTCAGCACTCGGCCCCTGGGTGGTCGTAGGGATTGTCCCGGTGCTGGCCCTGGCCGGATTGATCGTTGGCTTTCTGCTGGACCGCTTTGTCGGACACGAGAGTCAGCACGGTGTCGCCGGTATCATGGCCTCCACCGCCTTAACAGGGGGCCGTCTCCGCTACGGGCAGATGCCGATCAAAGCCTTCCTTTCATCGTTTTCACTTGGGGCGGGCGCATCGGTTGGCCCGGAAGACCCCAGTGTGCAAATCGGGGCCAATCTCGGTTCAATGTTCGGGCAATGGCTTCATCTTTCGGAAGAGCGTCTGCGCTTATTAGTGGGTGCGGGCGCAGCAGGCGGTATCGCGGCGGTTTTCCATGCGCCCATTGCCGGGGTATTTTTCGCATTAGAGGTGGTCCTCGCTGACTTCTCTACGGGCACCTTCGGGGTGGTCGTGATGACTGCCGTGATCGCCTCGGTGACGATGCAGGTTATCACGCAAGGTGGCCCGGAACTGGGTATCTCGACTTACAGCCTGGGGTCTACGCCAGAGCTTGTGCTTTACATGCTGCTTGGGGTACTGCTCGCGCCGGTGTCTGCCTTGTTTATCCGCGCGCTGTACTGGCAGCAAGACCTGTGGGATGGCATGACGCTGCCCCGTCCGGTCAAAACGATGTTTGCAGGCGCGCTGATTGGTGTGTTTGCCATTTTTCTGCCGCAGATTATGGGCACCGGCCACGATACCCTGAACGCGCTGCTCAACGCAAATCACCTTGAGTTCACGATCCAACTGCTGCTTCTGCTGGCGGGGGTCAAGCTGCTCGCCACCGTGATGAGCCTGGCTGGGGGATTTGTTGGCGGCATGTTTGCGCCCTCGCTCTTTGTCGGTGCTGCATTGGGCCGCGCATTTGGTGAATTTCTTAGCCGTGACATTCCCCGGCACCTTCAGTGCTGACCCCGCCGCCTTTGCCATCGCCGGGATGGCGGCAGTCATGGCCGGTGTGGTCCGTGCGCCAATCACGGCGGCGATCCTGTTGTTCGAACTAACGGACGATTATCACTTAATACTCCCCATCCTGTTTACCACAGCTATCTCTGTCCTGCTGGTGGAAAGGCTTGCGCCGGATGGTATTTATCACCTGGGCCTGGCACGACATGGCATTCGACTGCCGCGTGGGCAGGAGATCAACATTTTGCAAACGGTCACTGTAGGCGAAGTGATGCAAACAGACCCGCAGACGGTGCCCACGACGATGTCCATCGACAAGCTGGCCGCAGAGTTCGGAAAGCATAACACGCACGGTATCCTGGTGACGGACGATAGTGGCCTCCTGTATGGAACTCGTGACGCTTCAGGACCTGTCACATGCCCAGGAAGCCCAGGACACGAAGGCTCGAACCGTCGCGGATATTTGCGTGCGCGACCTCTGGACCGTGAATCCGGCGACACAGGTTTCGGAGGCGCTGAAGCTCATCGGGCTATATCAAGTAGGGCGTTTGCCAGTGGTCGAAACGGCTAATTCGCGCCGCCTGGTCGGTCTCTTGCGCCGGCGCGATATTGTTCAGGCGTATGCCCTTGCCATTCAGCGCCGGCAGGATCAAGGGCAGCAAACTCTGGAGGCCCGGCTGGAGGCATATTCTGATGCGCGTGTCTTCGAATTACGTGTCGCGTCACACTCTCAGGTCGATAATCGCAGTATAGGTGAGATCACCTGGCCGCCTACCACGCTGATTGCCGCTGTGCGCCGCCAGGCGCAGGTTATCGTCCCGCATGGTGACCTGGTACTGCACGCTCCTGACGTACTGGTCATCGTCACTACCGTTGATGACCTGTCTGTACTCACCGATCTTACGAATGCACATAGAGCGGTTAAGGAAGCCCCGGAGTAACACGGTTACAAGCCGCGTTTCCGACTGATTACACCCGATAACCTAACTGCCACTCATCTGTAACACGCAGGTCACGGCGATGTGGCAGGCTGGAGATAGAGGATTATCAACTGCCTTGTGGCAGGGTGTAATCGATTGGAAAGGATTCTCATGAGCAATTTGATCGTTATGACTTTCAACGACCCTGATGAAGCCAATCAGGTGCGCAAGACCCTGAGTGAACTCCAGGGCGAGGAATTCGTAAGCCTGGACAACTCAGCCGTTGTCGTCAAGGATAGGGATGGGCAGGTACACATCCACAATGAGATAGATCGAGGCATCAAGATCGGTTTCGCCGGTGGCGGCTTGCTTGGGCTAGTGATTGGTATGCTGTTTGGCTTTCCGCTGGCGTACATCGTCATTGGTGCCCTGGGCGGCGCAATTACAGGTTCATTGACCGATATGGGCATTCATCAGGACTTTGTGCATGAAGTCTCCAACCACTTGAAACGGGGTAGTTCGGCGCTGTTTATCATTGTGCGGAATATGGATCCTGAGGTGGCTCTGGCGGCGTTGAAGCCTTATCGTGGCACAGGGCACATCATCCAGACGACACTGCCAACCGAAGCTGAAGAATCGCTGCGGGCCATCCTGGAAAAGCAGCCCTAGGTTCCAGGCGTAGCCGCGATATTCAGTAACGTCGTGTTGGCTGCGCTTGGAGTTGCTCCGGGCCATGGTTTGTCCTGTGACCCGGAACAAACGCTAGCGGAATGGGGTTCCGTCCGGGAACGATAAGCGAGGCCAGGTCGCCCCGACGCGGCAGACCTTCATCGGGGACGACGCTGCCCATTTCACGAGATGGTATCAGAACGGAGCGCTTCCTGCCTTCAACATGTACGACGGTCTCATTGTTGCGTGGCATAGTGCGATAGTTTCTGCCAGTCGAGGTCTATGCCGATGCCAGGTTTGTCTGGCAGGATGAGCGCGCCGTTTTCAACCTGAACCGGCTCCTGGATGATGTCATCACTGAGCAAGGTCGTTCCCACCAGTTCGCTGGCATAAGTGACTGCCGCCGTCGAGATGGCAAAATGGGCGGAAAAGAGGGTTCCTGGTCCCATTTCGAGCATACTGCCGGTCAGGACCGCTTTCCCGGCGGTGGCGGCAATGGCGGCCATGCGCTTGGCGTTGAGCATTCCACCAGATTTGAGTACCTTGATATTGACCAGATCGCCGGTCTGCAAGCGGACGGCCAGCAGTACGTCCTCTGGTGTTTCGATGCACTCGTCGAGCAGCAGCGGGGTGTCGATCATCGTTCGCAGCAGGGCCATGTCGTGATGATGGCTGCGCGGCAGGGGCTGTGAAAACAGTTCGATATTGAGTTTGTCCAGGTGACGGGCCATCTGGACCGCCGATTTCAGATCGTAGCTTTCTTCCGCATCGACCCGGATGACGATCTCATCGCCGACCGCTTCCCGAACGGCAGTCACAGCCGCGATGTCTGCCGTGATGCCGAAGCCAATCTTGATCTTCAGATGGCGATAGCCCGCTGCGGCGTATTTCTGGGCTTCAGCAGCCATAACCGCTGGTTTATCACTCTTAAGCAGTCCGACAATCGGGACAGTCTCTCGAAATTTGCCACCCAGCAGTTGATAGAGGGGGACGCCCAAGGATTTGCCCATGATGTCCCACAAAGCCATTTCGACCGCCGCTTTCGAGAAGTGATGCCCGGCGACGACCGTATGAAAGAGGTGGTCGATCTTCTCCAGATTGAAGGGATTCTCATCGATCAGCAGCGGCGTGATATAGCGCTCAACCGTCGTCACGACGTCTTCCTGGGTTTCAGCCGCATAGTAGAGGAAGGGCGGGGCTTCGCCAATGCCCTGGATACCCTCGTCAGTTTCCACCACGACGATGACGTGATCTTTGGTTCTGGCGGTTCCTCGCCAGACCACAAACGGCACTTTGAAGGGTATGCTTACCGGGTAAGCCTTGATGCTGGTGATTTTCATCGGCTGCTATGCGTTCCGTTTCTGCCAGGCGCGCCAGGTCGTCACCACCTTATCGTCATCGTGCAGGGCGCTTTCGTCCACTCTGGTGATCGAGCTGCGGTGCGGTGCGGACTTGACCAACTCTGGATTCTCATAGGCTTCCTGAGCAACCCGCGCCATGATCTCGGCATATTCATCCAGGTCCGTCTTCGAATAGGACTCGGCTGGCTCCGGGGTGAAGGGTTCCGGGATGATCCAGGGTTCATGGCTGCTGAAGAAGGTGTTGACGCCGTAGTCATTGGCGCGGCGAGCGACATCCAGGGTGCCAACGCCGGTCTCTTCCAGCAGTTTCTGCCAGCTGTAGCGCACTTCTTGCAGACGATAGACGCCTTCCGCGTAAGGGATGTCCAGGCCGGGGATCTCGCTCAGCCTCTTGGCGAGATAATTGTTGTTGATGACAGCCGTCTCGGCAACTGTGCGCAGCCCTTCTGCGCCCATGCTCATGGCCCAGGCATAAGCACGCACTACAACGCCTAGATTGCCCATGAAGCCCCGTACCTTGCCAATCGTGTTTGGCAGCGTCGCGTTCAGGCTATAGCGCTGGCCGTCAAATTCGACAATCGGCACCGGGAGGAAATCCCGAAAGGCTTCCTTCACGCCAACCGCGCCACAGGCCGGGCCTTCTGAGCCGTGCGGTGAGGAGAAGGTCTTGTGTAAATTGAAGTGACACAGGTCGAAACCCAGCTCTTTGGCGCGCGTGATCCCCAGAATGCCATTGGCGTTGGCCTGGTCAATCGCACACACACCGCCTGCCGCATGAACCGCATCGGTGTATTCATGGATACGGGGATTAAACAGGCCGGTATCCTCTGGATTGGTCATCATCAACCCGGCAGTGCGGTCGCTGATCGAGGCTTTGAGGGCTTCGAGGTCCGGGTAGCCGTTTTCGTCGGGATACAACGTAATCACCTTGAACCCGGCGGTCGCGGGTGTCGCGGCGTCGGCAGGGTGCGAGAAGATTGTGGTGATGATTTCATCACGCTGTTGAGCTTCACCCCGCGCGGCGTGATAGGCACGGATAATGGAGGCATTAGTGAAGATTCCGGCGGCACCGGCAGCCGGTTGAAAGCTGAAGTAATCCATACCAGAGATTTCGCCCAGAATCTGCGCAAATTTGTAGACGATCTCCAGCAGGCCCTGGATGGTGTCTTCGTGCTGCATTGGGTGAATTTCGAGCATCTTAGGGTTACGGATCAGGACCTCGTTGATCTTGGGGCTGTATTTCATGGTGCAGGTGCCCAGGCCAACGTCGATATTCACGTCTGCCCCCAGGGTCTCCTGTGAGAGCCGCATATAGTGCCGCAGCACTTGCGGTTGGGCCAGTTCGGGCAGCCTGGGCGGAGCCTTGCGCTTCAGATGCTCCGGGATACTTTGCATGACGTCGCCGACCGATGCTTGAACATCGGCTTCCACCTGGGGCGGGATCACGCCGCGCGTGCCCGGTACACTCATCTCCATGATGAGCGGTTCGCACCAGCGGGCGGCATGATAATTTTCGCGTAGATGCTGCGGCGCTTCGGCGGTCATTAGAGTATCTCCCGTAGGGCTTTGACAAGCTGCTGAATATCCTGCTGGCTGGTCAGTTCGGTCACACAGTACAGGGCGCTCTGGCCCAGATCGGGGAAGCTGTCGGCCAGTGAAATGCCGCCAAAAACCCCATGTTCCAGCAGTGCCTGATTGATCTCCTGGACGCTCTTGCCGCTGTCATCGAAGTTGACGACGAACTCGCGGAAGGCAGGGGCGTCACGATAGGGCAGTTTGACACCGGGGATAGTGGCAAGCTGCTGGATGGCGTACTGCGTCTTTTGCAGGATGGCTTCACCCACGTCATACATGCCCTGAGGGCCGAGCGTGGACATATAGACCGCCGCTGTGATGGCCCACAGTCCGGTGGTCGTGCCGGTAAAATCCTGCGACTCATCGCGTTTATCAAACGAGGTGCGATCCATCGTGGCCCAGCCAAAACCGTGTGCGCCTTCAAGTTCGGTGGTGGTGATGGTTTCGAACAAAGTAGGGAATTCGACCATCACGTCGATCTTGTCCTGGCTGGCAATGAAGCCGCAGGTCCCCGTTCCGGCGATCATGTGGACGCCCAGCGACTGGCTGTCGCCGCAGACGATGTCCGCGCCGTAACTGCCGGGCGAAGCCAGCACGCCCAGCGTGATCGGATCGACCCCGACGACGGCCAGCGCGCCAGCCTCGTGAGCCAGTCGAATAATCGTCTCATTCTGTGTTTCTAAGACGCCGAAATAAGTTGGATTTTCAAAATAGACAGCGGCGACATCCTCGCTGAGGGCCGCTTTGAGTTCGTCCAGATCCATTTGCCCTGTATTCGGGTCGAAACCGATCTGGATAATCTCATCCAGCGTGGCCTTGCCCGCATTCTGGATATACATCATTTTGTCCGGGTTGAGATTGCGCGGCAGGATGACTTTCTTGCGCCCGGTCAGGCGATGGGCCATCAAGAGCGAACTGCTGACCGCTGAGGTCCAGTCATAGGTCGGGAAGCCGACGACATCCATCTCGATCAATTCGGCCAGCAGGCTTTGATATTCGAACCAGGCCTGGTGCTTGCCGTGATCGGAATAGGTATCGCCTGCGTAGGCGGTTAGAAATTCGCCGCGTCCGTTGATCTCATCGCAAATAGCCGGGATGAAATGCTGGTACAGCCCGCCGCCAATGAAGCTGGCAACCTCGCTGCAATGAACGTTTTTATTGATGAGCGCTTCAATGTGGCGCTTCAAATCATACTCGGAGGGAATGCCTTCCGGGATGTTCAGCGGCTGCTGCAAACGCAGGGCTGCCGGGATGGACGCATAGAGGCTCTCTACATCGTCCACGCCGATATAGCGCAGCATTGCCTCACGGACTTCGGGAACAGAGTTGGGAATGTAGGGGTGTGGAGTAATTTTCTTCTGGGTCATGCCTGGCCTCGCCTTGTTGTCAGATGTAATGGGGAGCGGATGCTGGCTTAAACGCCGCACCAGTCCATCGCCGTGAGCGCGTAAGTCCGCGCGGCCATCATGAGTTCCTTGACCGGCACAAACTCGTTGAGGGTATGGGCAATCAACACGTCGCCAGGGCCGAAGGTAATGCTGGGCACACCGCCCTTGTTCAGGAAGGTGGCATCACAGACAGCGGCGAAGCCGTGAATGATCGCTTCTTTGCGGAAATCGGTCGGGGCAGCGGCTTCTTCATAGGCGTCGATACAGGTTTGAATGATGGGGTGATCGGAATCGGTCTGGTAGGGCGGCCAGTTATTGCGCCACTCAAAGGTCGGTGGATGTTCTGCCATCCAGGTATCGAGCGCTGCGGCTTTCAAAACGTAGTCTTCAATCTCGCGTTTGATCGCTTCTCCCTCTTCGTCCGGGGGATACCAGACCACACACTCCACCCGGCAGTAGGTCGAGACAATGTAGGGTACCAGCGGCCCAGGCGGTCCCCCGATGATGACGCCGGGGTAAATCGTGAAATAACCGGGCCGGTAATCCGGGTGCTGCTTGGTCATGCCCCAGATCTGCTCCAGCCGCTGGATGGCTTGCAGAATCTGCACGCCTTTTTCGACCGCGTTCACGCCGATGGCATCGCCTTTGCCGCCCGCCCGCACGAATTCCGCCCGGATGCCGGGATGGGTGGCGCGCCCGGTGACGTTAATGACGAGATAGAATGCCCCAGGGCTGGAGGGCGCAATCGTGAGCGACTGCGGATAGGACGAGGGTTCGGACACGATAGCGGCATCAGCTTTGTAACCGCGCCGCACGGTGGCGGTAGTACCAGCTTCGTGATCCATTGATTCTTCGCCGACGACGCTTTCCAGGATGAGATCGCCTTTGAGCCTGACGCCGCACTCGACCAGCGCTTTAGCCGCGATGAACTGGGAGACGATGCCGCCTTTCATATCGCAGGCACCACGCCCATACAATTTGCCATCCTGGACCTTGCCGCTGAAGG
The DNA here is from genome assembly GCA_963772595.1 of uncultured Chloroflexia bacterium. Taxonomy (GTDB): domain Bacteria; phylum Chloroflexota; class Anaerolineae; order Aggregatilineales; family Phototrophicaceae; genus CAVYXZ01. Next base: position 19,209 of record CAVYXZ010000016.1, read on the forward strand.
GGTCGTTCCACATCCATTCCTCGTCGCCTGGCGGGACGGTGTCAATGTGACCGTTGAAGATCAGCGAGCGTCCGCCGCCGGACCCCTTCAACACGCCGACGCAGTTAGCGCGCTGAGGCTGTTCTTCCCAGAGATCCACTTCACAGCCAATGGCGGCATAATGCTTGCTCAACGCTTCGTTGCAGCGGGTCTCGCCGCCCAACACTTCTTCTTTGTTCAGCCCCGGATAGTTGGGCGAGATGCTCGGTATCTGTACCAGTTCGGCCAGCGTACCGGTCATGTCATCCTGCATACTGTCGATCTTATCCAGGACCTTTTGTTTGAGTTCGTCCATTGCTGAATAACTCCTATTCTTCAAGTACAGGTTTTGGGACTGAACTGGCGGCGTTTTCTGTCACCAGATGGCAGGCGACGATGTGTTCATCGTGGATCTTGACCGCCGGTGGGTCTACCTGGCTGCAAATGTCCATCACAAATGGGCAGCGAGTCCGAAAGCGGCAGTGGCTGGGCGGCTTGAGCGGGCTGGGCACCTCGCCCTGGAGCACAATGGCATCGCGCCTCTTGCGGCGGATACTCGGCACCGGGATGGCCGACATCAAAGCCTGGGTGTAGGGGTGGGCCGGGTTGGTAAACAGTTCTTCAACCGTAGCGACTTCCACCAGTTTTCCCATATACATGACGCCGACCCGGTCGCTCAGATAACGCACCACGCTCAGGTCGTGCGAGATGAACAGGATGCTCAGCCGGGACTGCTCCTGTAAGTCCTGGATCAGGTTCAGAATCTGCGCCTGAATCGAGACATCCAGTGCCGATACCGGCTCATCCGCAACCAGCAGTTTGGGACCGACCGCCAGTGCGCGCGCCAGACCGATGCGTTGAATCTGCCCGCCGCTGAACTGGTGCGGGTAGCGATACATGTAATCCGGGCTTAAGCCCACGCTTTGGAGCAGCTGCGCAATGCGATCCGTGATGTCCTGCCGGGGCAAAATGTTGTGGGCGATGAGCGGCTCGGCCAGGCTGCGGCGGATTGACCAGCGCGGATCCAGTGAGGCATAGGGATTCTGGAACAGAATCTGAAGATAACGGCGCATATGCTTGAGTTCTGCGCCGCCCAGATCCGCGATGTCTTTGCCCTCAAATAGAATGTGCCCGCCGGTGGGATCCAGCAGCCGGACAATCAGGCGGCCTGTGGTCGATTTGCCACAGCCGCTTTCGCCGACCAATCCGAAGGTTTCGCCTTCCCGGATCGAGAAGTTCACATCATCGACGGCGTGAACCCGTTGTGGCTGTCGCAAGAAGCCGAAGAGACCCTGATTGATCGGGAAATGCTTGACCAGCCCTTGTACTGTGAGGAGTGGATTATCCACGTCGTGCCCGTCCCGGCTGTTTAGTAGAGATGACATGCGGCTTGATGTTTGGCTGCGATTTCTTTAAGGACCGGCGTGCTGGTGAGGCACTGCGGCATCACGTGCGGGCAGCGCGGATGAAACTTACAGCCTGATGGCAGGTCCGTAGGGTCGGCGATGCTGCCTGCAATCGCTTTGAGCCGTTTGTCTCCTCGTTCTTCCAGCTTGGGCACCGATTCGATTAATCCGATAGTGTAGGGGTGCTTCGGGTTTTCTAGAATAGTTTCAATATCAGCGTATTCCACGATTTCCCCGGCATAGGCCACCGCGACCGTGTCACACAATTCCGCGACAACTCCCATATCGTGCGTGATCAAAATGATGGCGCTGCCCTGCTCGTTCTGCAGGCGCTTGAGCAGGCGGATAATCTGCAACTGGATGGTGACATCCAACGCGGTCGTTGGCTCGTCGGCAATCAGCAGTTCGGGATCCAGTGCCATCGCAATCGCAATGACCACGCGCTGCTGCATCCCGCCGCTGAACTCCAATGGAAAACGGTCGATTCGCTTGCCCGGCTCAGGAATGCCAACGGCGCGCAAGGCTTCAATGGCGGCCTGACGGGCTGCACGGCGGCTCATGCCCCGGTGAACACGAAACACCTCGGCGATCTGCTCGCCTACCCGTAAGACGGGGTTGAGCGTCACCGTCGGGTCCTGAAAGATCACCGAGATGCGGTCACCGCGCATCTGGCGCATCTGGCGAGGCGTTTTTTGAAGTAAGTCGTCGCCATCAAATATGATCTTGCCCTTGACGATGCGTCCCGGCGGGTCGATCAGGCGCATGATCGAGAGCGCGGTGACTGATTTGCCGCAGCCACTTTCGCCGACCAGCCCCAGCACCTCACCACGCCTGACCTGCAAGGATACACCGTTCACCGCATGGACAATGCCCTTGCGGGTGGGGAATTCGATATGCAGATTCTTGAATGTCGAGAAGCACGTCGTTCATGACAATGGCCGCCTGCCTACTGCTTCATTAGTTTCGGGTCAAAGGTATCGCGCAGCCAGTCGCCCAGCAGGTTGAAACCCACGACGGTAATAAACAGGGCGGTACCGGGCACGATGGTCATCCATTCGCTTTCGTAAAGGTAATTGCGTGCCTCGCTGAGCATCACGCCCCAGGACGGAGTCGGCGGTTGAATGCCAAGCCCCAGGAAGCTGAGCGCCGATTCGAAGATAATGACCCAGGCAATATCCAGTGTGGCAATTACGATCAAAGCGGGCAGGGCGTTGGGCAGCACATGTCCAAATATGATCTTGAAATCGGATACGCCAATCGCCTTGGCTGCCTGCACAAACTCCAGCTCACGGATCTTCAGGCTTTCGCCGCGCGCGATGCGTGCATAGTTCACCCACAGCGCCACGATGAAGGAGGCGACAATACTCCAGAATCCAGGGCCGAAAATCGCCATGAAGACAATCGCCACCAGGATAAAGGGGAACGACAATTGGAAGTCCGCCAGGCGCATAATCACGCCCTCGATCAGGCCGCCGTAGTAGCCTGCCACACAACCCAGCACTGCGCCGATAGACACGGCGACCACAATCACAAGCAGCGAGACGCCTATCGAGATTTGTGTGCCGTACAGGGTGCGGCTTAAAGTATCGCGCCCCAGATTGTCGGCACCGAGGAGATGCTCGGTCGTGCCACCTTCCACAAAAAACGGCGGCGCAAATTGACTATAGATCGACTGCGACGAGGTGTCCTGCGGCGCAAGCAGCGGCGCGAAAATGGCGATAAACAGCATGAAGGCGACCAGTACCGCACCCGTAAAGCCCTTCTTGCTGCGCCACAGTTCTTGCAGATGGTTGCGCGACAGCCGCTTGCCCGATAGTTTGACGGGTTCGGCTGTGGGCGGTGTTTCGTCGCGGTGGGTAGTGTTCATGGCGTGGACCGGCTATTTGAGGCGGATGCGTGGATCAATATAATGATAAGTGACATCCACCAGAAGGTTGATTGTCACAAACAGCAGCGCCGCTACCAGCACAATGGTCTGGATCAAGGGATAGTCTCGCCAGAAAATCGATTGTATCGCCAGACGGCCAATGCCGGGCCACGCGAATACATTCTCGATGACGAAGCTGCCGCTCAGCAGATAGCCAAGTTGCAGGCCTAAGACCGTGACCGTTGGAATGAGGGCGTTGCGAATCGCGTGCTTCAGGAAGATCAGGCGCGGCGGTAGCCCTTTGGCTTTGGCATAGCGCACATAATCGGTGCGCAGCACTTCGATCATGGCCGAGCGAATGGTGCGTACATTGGCGGCGGCGACCGATAGCCCCAGCGCGATGCTGGGCATAATCAGCCGCGCCAGACTGTTCTGGAGAGTCTCTATGCCTTCGCCACGCAGGGCCATCCCGATGGCTGAGAGCAGCGGTTCGCCCCGACCAGCAGGCGGCAGGATGTTATGCTGGACTGAAAAAAACAGAACCATCAGAATGCCGAGCAGAAATCCCGGTGTGGAAATGCCGCTGATGGCTATGATGGACCCGACATAATCAATGATGGTGTCCTGGTACAGGGCGGTGATGATGCCCAGGGGCAGCGCTACGAGAATCGCAAAGATCATCGACACAATCGTGAGTTCGATAGTCGCGGGCAGCCGTTCCAGCACCAGAGTCTTGGCAGGACTGCGGTAGCGCAGCGATTCGCCCAGGTCGCCCCGGAAGATGCCAGCCACGTAATTCAAGAATTGTACGGGGATCGGTTTATCCAGGCCCAGTTGTTCGCGTAAATCCTGCTTCTGTTCTTCCGTGATCCCCGGATTCCCCGCAGCCATCACGTCAATCGGGTCGCCAGGGATGACTTCGCACCAGAACCGAGACGACCAGCAGCACCCCGAAAAGAACTAAGACGGCTGTCATGATGCGTTTGGCGATGTATTGCGCCACCGAGTCTCTCCTGACAAAGGCTAAATTTCGTTAGCCCGAACCAGATTACCAGTATCGGGCTAACGATGCGCTATCGGAACCTCAGGCCAGCCAGATGTCTTGCAGGGCGTTGAAGCCGACCAGGTCAAATTCAACGCCATTGACGTTTTCACGCATGGCCGAGACGTACTGTCCTTCATAGAGGAAGAGCCAGTAGGCTTCGTCAACAGCGATCTGCTGAATCTGCTTGAAGATTTCGGCGCGTGCTGCCAGGTCGAATTCGACACGCTGCTCTTCGATCAACGTGTCTAACTCAGGATTCGTGTGATAGGACCACGCGAACGCCTCGCCTTTCTTCAGAAGCTGGTAGATGATGTCGGGATCGCTGTAGGTGTACCAGAAGAAGTACATGCCGTCGCTGGCCTCGTTGGCGCGCGTCACCATTTCGGCGACTGGCAGCGATTGCAGCTCGACGTTGATGTTAATCTGGGACAGGTCTTCTTTTACAACCTCGCCGATGCGCCGGAATATCGCGCCATCCAGCAGCAGATAGGTCATGTCGAAGCCGTCTTCGACCCCGGCCTCAGCCATCAAGGCTTTGGCTTTGTCCAGATCATAGTCGTAATGGGTCACATCGTCGGTGTACAGGGCGCTAAACAGTGAACCCACCGGGCTGCGGGAGACTGTGGCATTGCCGCCTAGAACCAACTGGATCATCTTCTGCTTGTCCACCGCGTAGTTGATGGCTTGCCGCACGCGCACGTCGTTCAGTGGTTCAACAGTGGTGTTGATGTAGGTATAGGTGACACCGGCTTGTGGTGCTGTGACCACCTTGAGGTCGCCCATATTCTCTAACTGCGCAATCTTGTCAATCGGCACGGCGTCGCTGCCCGCGATCATATCAATGTCGCCGCTTTGCAGCGCCGCGATACGTGTGGCATCTTCCGGCATGATGACATAGCGCGCGCCATCGAGATAGGGTGGCCCTGGATTGTCAAAGATCGTGCTGGGCCAGGTATGTTCCTTCCAGGCTTCGAGCGTGATGCCTTCATCCGGCTCCCAGGAGACAAAGCGGAAGGGGCCGGTACCGATGGGATTGCGTCCAAAATCGTCACCCGCAGCCTCAACGGCGGATTGACTCAGCGGCGCACAGTAAGAATAGCTGAGGCCGACCCAGAGCGGGACGAATGGTGCGGTGTAGTTATACGCGACCGTGAGATCGTCAACGACCTCGACGGATTCGATGGGGCCAAGCATCCAGGAGGTAGGGGAGGCTGTTTCGGGCGCAAGGTGACGGTCTACGCTCCATTTGACGGTGTCGGCGGTCAGCGGGCTGCCGTCATGGAAGGTGACGCCTTCCTTCAGATGAAAGGTCAGGGTCTTGTTATCGTTCGAGAACTCCCAGGATTCGGCCAGCGCCGGATAAACGGTGCCCTCGGCGTCTAGCTGGATCAAGGGATCGAAGATGTGCGTTGTGATTTCGTGCGAGGCCAGCAGACTCGTTTTCTGCGGGTCAAGCGTGTCGGAGTTTGAAATACGAGCGATGGTGATGAAGCCCCCGTCCTTGGGTTCATCCTGGAGCAGTGGCGCGCTGCGCTGTGGTGCGCTAGTCGTTGCACTGGCTCCGGCGATATTGACCGATCCGAAAACTGCTGCACCACCGATGATGCCGGAGAGTTTCAGAAAATCGCGCCGGCTGAACTGACGCTTCCACTGGCGTGCATAGGCATAGGTTTGCTCTTCAAAAGACATGTCCTGGTTATTGGGTCCTTCGTCAGTCATTCTCTCTCACCTTCCTTTAGTGAAAATCCGATTTGACGATCCACGTTTCGCAGGCTGGCTCACGGCTATTCTGATTATGTTCGGTCCCCCTCTTATCTATGCGTTGGATACCAGGCTCAGGTGCTGCCAATGCTTGTTCAAGTGTTTTTGGGGTTATTTTGATCCAGATAACTATTTTTCGATAAACTTTATCGACACCTGGCTATTCTAACAAGTAATACTTTCCATAAAAATCAAAAACAGCACATAATTCCGGCGAAAATCTTTGTAGATACTGACCAGTGTTAAGTATAGGTTGACAAGCGATTATAAGAGACATGCGTTACATTGCCAAATTTCGGTACTGAAACTAAGCTAGTTCTGCAAATGCAGCAGAGTCTAGTCGTATCTGCCTTGAAGGTGCGATCAGGGCCGTTGTGGGCTGGGCGATTTCTACCGAAAAAGGCTGATATAATAACAGAGTTTGCATGACCGTAATTAACTTCGATCAAGGATAGGAACCCTCGCAGATATGCAAGGATTTACTAAAGAACACGAAAAGGAACTTGCAGTGGAACTGGGTGCGCGCATTCGGGCGGGGCGCACCGCAATCGGTATGAGCTTATCGGAGGTGGCGGAGCAGGTCGGCGTGACGCGCAGTTTTCTCAGTCAGGTCGAGCGAGGGGTGGTTAATCCATCCGTCACTACCTTGCGGCGGGTCGCATCAGTTTTGAGAATCCCCCTGTTTGTCTTGCTGTTGGAAGAAGAAACCGCCATCAATGCCCTGGTCAAAAAGGATCAACGGGGCACCATTGTCTGGCCTGATGCGTCGCTCACGTATCAGCTTTTATCGCCTGATCTGAACCGAAAAATTGAAATGGTCTATTCCATCATCGAACCCGGACGGTCGAGTTGTGATGAACCGCTCTCGCATCCGGGTGAAGAATGCGTCTATATGATTAAGGGGAAGTCAAAGATCGAAGTTGGCTCGGAGGTTTTCGTTGTGGAGGAGGGCGACGCGCTGTACTTCGACTGCTCGCTGCCGCATCGTGTGACCAATACGGGCGACATCACCGCCGAAATGGTCTCTGCCATCACCCCCCCCAGTTTCTAGAATGCCGAAAGACTCTGACAAAACGACCCTGGGCTTGATCGTCAACCCCTTTGCTGGCATTGGCGGCAGCGTCGGGCTGAAGGGCAGTGATGGTGCTGGAACTGTGACCCGCGCGCTGGCTCTCGGCGCACGCCAGCGTGCCCCGTCACGTGCTGTTGAAACACTTTCGCAGCTGCAATCACGTTCTGGCAGCTTCAATCTGATCACGTTTCCAGGCGACATGGGGGCGAACGAGGCCGTCACAGCCGGTCTGGATGCGCATGTCATCGGAGCGATTCAGTCCGATCAAACCACTGCTGACGATACCTGCCGGGCGGCCCTGGCGATGCGCGATGCCGAGGTTGATCTACTGCTGTTTGTGGGCGGGGACGGCACCGCACGTGATATTTACAACGCGATTGGCACAACAGTGCCGGCATTGGGGATTCCTGCGGGGGTGAAGATTCACTCCAGCGTCTACGCCGTGAATCCGCAGCGCGCTGCCCTGCTGGTGGAGGCATTTCTTGAGGGTAAAACCACCCTGTCGGCACAGGAAGTGATGGACATCGACGAGGAGTTGTTCCGCAGCGGTGAAGTATCGGCCAGGCTCTATGGCTACTTACAGGTGCCTTATGAGAGGCGTTTTTTGCAGGGCGGCAAGGTCGGCAGTAAGCATTCTTCCGATCATATTGTGGGCATTGCGGATCACGTTATCGAGAGTATGGAAGACGATTGTCTGTACGTGCTTGGCCCCGGAACGACCGTGAAGGCGGTCACAGATCGCCTGGGTATTGAAAAGACTTTGTTGGGTGTGGATATTTTGCTTAACAAAGAATTCGTCCTGCGCGATGCCAACGAACAGCAAATCCTAGACGCGATTTCAGGGACGCCTGGCAAAGATCGTCGTGACCGTAATCGGCGGGCAGGGCTTCATCTTTGGTCGCGGTAACCAGCAGATCAGCGCCAAAGTGATTCAGGCTGTTGGCGAAAGTAACATCATGGTTATTGCAACGCAGGGAAAACTTATGGCGCTGGACGGTCCGCTGTTTGTGGATACAGGCGATGCCGAATGTAACCAGGCGCTGGCGGGTTATATCCGGGTCGTAACCGGCTATCACAAGCTGTCCCTGTGGAAAGTTCAGGTCTGACAGGCTGGCGAAAAGGTAAAGATTATGTTGTTGTGGGAAGAAATGACACGCTCGGATCTGCAGGCGGCAGCGCCGGATACCTTAGTTGTGCTGCCGGTTGGCGCGGTTGAGCAGCATGGTCCTCACTTGCCAACCGGGACCGATTTTTTCATCATTAGCCACGTGGCCCGGCAGGCAGCGCAGCAAGCTTCGGCGCATATTCCCATTCTTCTGGCCCCGACGATGCCCTTTGGGTCTTCGCACCATCACTTGCCTTTCGGCGCTACTTTCTCGCTCACCACCACCACCTACTATCAAGTCCTGTCTGAGCTTGTGGAATCGCTCATTGTGAGCAAATTCAGCCGGATATTCATCCTGAACGGTCATGGTGGCAATGATGAAGTGATTCAACTGGTCGCCAGGGACATCGTACAGAAACATGCAGTCCATGTCGCCGCCGCTTCGTACTGGAACATGGCCTGGGAAGCTCTGGTTGAGATGGACGCCCACACGCGCGGTCAGCTCCCCGGACATGCGGGCCATTTCGAAACCTCGATGATGCTTCATCTGCGATCTGAACTCGTGAAAGCGGAGCGTCCCTCCCGTGAGCCGCTCATGCCTGCGGATCCACGAAGCTTCTATCCAGCTTACCGGGCCGAACATCACGGCAACTGGGTCGACATTGACGGCTATACGGACAGCCCGGCCCGCAGCGATGATGCGCAAGGTGCGCGCTACCTGGAGACTGTCGTTCATGTCGTCGCCGGTGGATTGGTCGAGTTCTCCGCCTCCTGCGCAGGCTGACTACAGCGGCCTCTGGCGAAGAAGCGTGCCTAGAGCCGGGTAATGCTGCTGCAATTTCGCTAGAAACGCCCAGGTAATCGGTGTGAAGTAGCTGCTCGAATCCCAGATGAGTTTCAGGCTGCGGGTGAACGGCTTGTTTTCCAGCGGGATCATGCGCAGCAAGCCCTGTTCGACCTCTGGCTGGACCACATAGTCAGGCAGCACCGCCAGACAAACCCCAATAGAGACCGCGCGCTTCATCGATTCGAGACTGTCAAATTCCGCCCCTGTCATAAAGTCAATCTCATGATGGCGCAGCCTGTCTTCCAACCATATCCGTGATTGACTGCTCGTCTGGCGCACAATGAAAGACTGCTGGTCGAGGTCCTCAACCTGCAACACATCACGATCCCAGAAAGGATGCTTGTAGCCGACCACCACCTGCTGCTCAATTTCTTCGAGCACCAGAGACTCCAGGCGTGGTGATTGGTAGTCCTCCAGCTCGCCCTCGATAAAGCCCATAGCTAAACGCTGCCCCAAAACGTCGCTCACGATCTGTGCTGTGGTCCCGGTTTGCAGGGCGACGGTCAACTGCGGATACTGCTCTCGAAAGCTCTGGACCCATTCAGGGGCGAGATAAACGCCGATACCGGGCGTCACCCCGATGCGTACACGCCCGCTGCGAAGATGATTGACATCCGTGAGCGCATTTTCTGCCTTAGCGACCAGCGCAAAAATCTCGACTGTGTAGCGGTACAGGATTTCGCCGTGCGGCGTGAGCGTGACTCCGCGCCACCCCCGCTGGAACAACTGCTGTCCCAGGCTTAGCTCCAACTCTTTGATGTGCTGACTGACAGCGGATTGGGTCATGAGCAGTTGTTCCGCAGCCGCGCTGAAGCTGCCTTCCTGTACAACCACTGAGAAAATTCGTAGTTTATGCAGGTCTAACATCGCTTATGCCATTAGTTATCGCTTATATCTCATTATAAGAGCTTCGGTGGGCCTTGAAAACATCTTTTTGGGGTAGAGTAGTTGAAACGAAAGGCGGATAACATGCTCAATCGAAGAATGGCGATATTCGCGGTGGGTCTGATTGTAGTCGTGGTAGCGGGATTTGCTCTGCTGAATTCGAATGCGCCTTGCTGCGCAGGAACGACTGTCGATATTGCGCCTGCTGAATATCAGGGTCAATTTATCAGCACAGGGGAAGCGCACCTCCTGATCGACGTGCGAACGCCGGAGGAATTTGCCAGCGGCCACATCTCCGGTGCGGTGAATATTCCGTTGGACTCGCTGCAAAATCGTTTGAGTGAAGTGCCGCAGGATGAGGCAGTTGTGGTGTACTGCCGCAGCGGGAATCGCAGCTCGCAAGCTGCCCGGATTTTGGAGCAGGCAGGCTACAGCAATATCTATGATCTGGGTGGATTGAACACCTGGAGCGCTCAGGGTTTCCCGATTGAGTAGAGGAGCAGGCACGATGAACTTTTTCAAGGCGGTCTTTGCAAGCAACAGCATCACGGCGGAAGAGGCACATGAGCGTATCCGTAGTGAAAAAGCTCCTTTGATCCTCGACGTGCGCAGACCGGACGAATTTCGCGCGGGTCATATCAAGGGGGCCAAACTGATCCCCTTGAACGAACTCGTTCAGCGCATGAATGAACTGCCCCAGGACCGCGAGCTTCTGTGTGTCTGCCGTTCGGGATCGCGCAGTGGGGCCGCTGTGGGGCAGCTTAGCCGGGCCGGCTACACGGCGTGGAACCTGCGCGGTGGGATGATAAGCTGGCAGAACGCCGGTTATCCGGTCAAGCGGGGTTAGTAATGCCTACCTTGCTGGTCAGCCTGGTACTGGGTTTTGGGATTGGCGGCTCGCTCGGACTTCTCGGCGGCGGTGGTTCCATTCTCACCGTGCCCGCCCTCGTTTATCTGGTTGGGCAGACGCCCCAGGTTGCCGTCGCAACGTCCCTGGTCATCGTGGGGGCGAACAGCGCGCTCGGTGCGTTCTTCCACCGGGCACAGGGTAATTTGAACTGGCGGATCGCGGTGGCGTTTGGTGGCACAGGGATGATCGTGTCCTACTTTGCCGCTGGATTATCGAAGCAGTTTTCCCCGAATGTCCTGATGGTCGCTTTCGCGCTGTTGATGCTCATCGTGGGCCTCATGCTCGTCCGGCAAGGGTCATCGCTTCATAAGGCCCGGGCAATGGACGACCTGCCATTGGGGAAAGTACTCCTGGGTGGGGCGAGCGTCGGTGCGCTCACGGGGATTCTCGGTGTTGGCGGGGGCTTCCTGATTGTGCCTGCGCTGGTTATGCTGATCGGAATGCCGATCCATCAGGCTATCAGCACCTCACTTGTCGTGATTACGATGAACAGCCTCGCCGGTTTTCTCGGTCATCTGAGCGGCATGACGCTTGATCTCCCGCTGGTGAGCATCTTTATCGTCGCGGGTATCCTGGGCACCTTTATCGGGGTACGCTTAGGCAGACGATTGGATGCAGCGCTGCTGCGTAAAACCTTCGCACTCTTCGTCATCAGCCTATCTCTGTTCTTACTCTACGACAATCTTCCGAAGATCCTGTAACCCTGGAGGAATGCTATGTATCTACAACAGTTCTTCATTGACGGTCTCGGCTGTGCGTCCTATCTGCTGGGATGTGAGAGCGCAGGAATCGCTGCGGTGATTGATCCTGATCGAGATGTGCAGAAGTATCTGGACGCGGCGGCGGAACGCGGGATGCGGATCACTCACATTATTGAAACGCATCTCCACGCTGACCACGTGTCCGGCAATACTGACCTCGCGGCGCGGACCGGGGCTGACATTTTCGTTCACGAAGCGGCTCAGGCGGAATTTCCGCACCAGGAACTCCAGGGTGGCGACACGATGACTCTGGGCAATGTCGAGCTGCGGGTACGCTTCACACCGGGGCACACACCGGAGAGTATCTCGCTGCTGGTTGTGGATAAAACGCGCGCCGATGAACCCTGGATGGTTCTGACGGGCGATACGCTTTTCGTCGGGGACGCGGGTCGCCCGGATCTGGTCGGGATGGACGCGGCACGTGAGTTAGCCGGGCACATGCATGACAGCTTGCACAATGAATACCTGAGCCTCACCGATGGGGTTATGGTGCTGCCGGGGCACGGCGCGGGATCGCTCTGCGGGAAGTCTATCGGTTCTGTGCTGAGTTCAACGCTCGGTTTTGAGCGGCATCATAACCCTGCGCTGCAAATTCACGACCGTGAGGCGTATATCGACTTTGCGACGGCTGATCTGCCGGAACAGCCGGGCAACCACAAACGTATCAAACAGATCAACCGGCGGGGACCCCATGCGCTGGGCGAAGTCAGGCCCCATGCGCTCAGCGTACAGGATGCGATTCCCCATTTCCGGCAGGGTGCCGCGCTGCTGGATACGCGCAGCAAGGCCGATTTCAAGGCCAAACATATCCCCGGTGCCGTCCACCTGGAAGCCAATGACCAGCTCAGCAACCGGATCGGTTTCGTGCTTCCGCCCGATGTACCGGTGATCCTGATGCTGACGGATGCGGATGACTACCGGCGTGTCTTCTATAATCTGGCGCGCGTGGGCTATGAGCAGGTTGTTGGCTACCTGGCTGATAGCCTCGAAACCTGGGAAGCGCTCGGTTTGCCGACGACCAGCGGCGATGTACGTGATATTGAACCGCGCGAATTGAACGAACTCCTGGAACAAGGGAAGGGTAGTCGTCCTCTGGTGATTGACGTACGGGAATCCTGGGAATACGCCGACGGTCATGTGCCGGGCGCGCAGTTGATCTCGCTGGGCGAGTTCGCTCGTCACACCGACCAACTGGATACTCAACAGCCCATTGCAGTGATCTGTGCGACCGGCAGCCGCAGTCAATCTGCTGCCGCGCTGCTCGGTCAAAAAGGCTTTGAGACTGTGTATAATGTCATCGGCGGGACTATGGGCTGGATGCAGCAGGGCCTGCCGCTGGAACGCAACTAGGAGCAAACAGGATACGGACGCAATCAAGCATCGGATTGACGACCTATCTTCAGACCGATTACGCTTCCGCTATGACCCGTGTGGTTGACGCCTTGAAAACAGAAGGCTTCGGCGTACTCACCGAGATCAACGTGAAAGCAACGCTCAAGAACAAGCTGGACGTGGATTTCCATCCCTACACTATCCTCGGTGCGTGTAACCCGCCGCTGGCACATCGCGCCCTGACCGCTGCACCGGATGCCGGTCTGCTGCTGCCCTGCAATGTGACAGTCACTCATGCGGATGACGGGCGCATCCAGGTGAGCATTGTGGATCCGCTGATGCTGCTGAGTGTTACGGACAAGGCCGCTTTGCAGCCCATTGCGGAAGAGGCCCAGCAGCGCTTGAGCCGCGTGATCGCAGCGCTGGAGAACTAGCTCGACTTACGCGCCTCCATCCCATTGGGGTGGAAGGAATATGGTCGGGCGTGATAGCCAGTCGGGGCAGCGGCACTCCTGGTGATGTGGTAGCATCAATTGCGCACATTTGCGTCTTATAAACAGGGGTGAGCGTGTGAAACCTTTGAATGACTATTCGCATATTCGTGGCGTATGCCACAATCCCCAGGGCGACCTTGAGCGCCTGGAAACAGAAATGGGGTATTGCCAGCGCCTTCAGTTGAATGCCGTTCGCTTCTGGATGCGCATGGACCTGTGGGAGGAGCAGGGCGACGGCTATTTTGATATGCTGGACCAGTTCATGCGCACCGCGTGGCGCTATGGCGTCTCCAGTATGCCTATATTCTGGAACGGCAATTTTATCCGCGAATGGAAGGACCCGGACGAATCCTGGTATACCCGTGCTGAAGTATACGCCAGGGCGTTCATTGATCGCTTCCGGGATGACCCCTTCATTCTTATGTGGGATGTCATCAACGAGCCGTTTTGCAACGACTATATGCGTCAAGGCCCTGAAGACGAATACCAGGCGCGCTTCGATAACATCAGCCAGTATGTTCGCAGGCTGTGTGACATTGTGCATCGATGCGATCCCGAAGGCTGCATGACGGTAGGACACGAGAAAGTCCCACACTGTGAATCCACTAACGACCTGGTGGATGTTATTTCCTTCCATGATTATCTCCACACCCGCCGCGAGATTGAGGATGCCATTCTGGCTGTTGAAGCCATGAGTGCGGAGTGGGGCAAGCCCATCCTCAACACTGAAACAGGCTGTGTGGGCCGTGCTAACCCCTATGAGGTGGAACTTGAACTGCTGCACAAACATCAGATTGGCTTTTACCTCTTCAATTTGGTCAGCGAAGGCTTCTGGGGCGACATTCACGGGCTGGTCTACCCTGACGGTACGATCCGTGATCCATCGGTCATTGCCGCGCTCTTTGGCTTTTTCCGCAATCGCACGGAAAGCCGCATTCTGGTCAATGCCAACAAGGAAGGGCACGCTTATCGCGCCGTCCAGGCGGTCGAGGACGTACTGCGTGTGGAGCAAACCACCTTGTTTATGCAGAAGCCCAAGACTACCGATGACATTCTTGAGGCGGCGGAATATTGCGTGAACATCCTCGAAGGCGCTGAGATGGTGCCGATGTGGGATGCCCCCAGTGTGAAGATCGCCCTCTGGCGGGCACAGCCCGAACAGGAGCGTGATACGCAGGCCATCCGCCGCTTTGCTTACGATATGGCGCGGCTTGTGCGCGAGAACTGTCTGTTCTGAGCATTGGCAAGAGCGCTTCGCCGCCTCTGGAATTCTATGAGATCACCATGACCCGATTACTGATTGATACCGATGCAGGGATCGACGACGCTGAAGCGCTTATGATGGCACTGAGCCACCCTGGCGCGCAGGTCGAGGCGATTACAACCGTCACGGGCAACGTTCGGGTCGAGCAGGTTAACAAGAATGTCTGTGCCGTGCTGACGACAATGGATGCAGCGGTCCCTGTCTACAGTGGCGCGGCCTTGCCCCTCGTGGAAGCCTGGCAAGGTTCGGCGCAGTATCACCTCGCGGACGGCCTGGGGGCCTGGGATCAACGCCCGCCCTGTGAACCGGTCGTCGAGCAGGACCATGCGGCGAATGCGCTGGTGCGGTTGGCCGCCGACAACCCTGGCGAACTCACGCTGGTGGCCCTTGGCCCCCTGACGAATATCGCACTCGCCGTGCGTCTGAGATCCTCAATTCTCGCGCCACATCAAACGCTTTATCTTCATGGGTGGGGCGGCTAATGCAGTCGGCAATACGCACCGCATGGCTGCCGAGTTTAATATCGGGGCGGACCCGGAGGCTGCGCATATCGTTCTGAGCAGTTTCCCGGAGGCGACGATGCTGGGTTGGGAAGCCACACTGGCGCATCCTATCCCCTGGGAGGACTTCGATACGCTGTGTGCGCTGCCAACGCCCAGGGCGCGATTCTTCCGGGGCATCACGGAGAAAGTCAGCGCACAGTGGCGAGCGATGCCTGGGACAGAAGGACATCTGCTCCCAGATCCGCTGGCGATGGCAGTCGCCCTGGAACCATCACTGATTCTGGAACAGGAGACGCACTACGTGGTCATTGAGCTTGGCGGCAGCCATGCGCGCGGCCAAACAATTGCCAATTACACGGTCGAGGATCATGGCACGCCGAGCGTCCACATTGTGCGACGCATCAATATGGAGGGTGTGTACCGGCTCTTTGCGCAAATGCTTGGCGAAACGACCGTATAACGGCTCTGGTCAGTAACCGATCTGTGTGCGAGCCTGATCGAGGGCCTGTAAGGTGGTCAGGTTGCGCATGGTGGTGCCATAGCGCAAGTTTTGCTCGCTGAAGATCATCGTAGAGGCGGGCGCGCCGGGCGGGACTGAGAGATGAATGCCATCCGGCCCCAGCCCGCGATCCGGCAGCGGCAGCAGCGCCGTATACAGGTCGATCTGAGGGATGGCGTAGAGCGCGCTCAACTGCTGAATCACCTGATTGTATTCGATCACCCGGTCGTTGAAATCATTGCGCGGTGGCACGGTGCTTAAGATCGGCACCACGCCGTAGTTGATGCTGGTCTCGATGATGCGCTGCATATTGGCGCGGTAAGTGTCGCCGGGGAAGGCCGGAGCATCGTTCGTGCCAATCAGGATGATGGCATACGCTGGCTTGACCACGCGATATTCACAATCCAGGTGAGTCTCCCCAGGCTGGCAGACGCCGTCGTCGGCTGGCTCAAGCACGCTGAAGGTGCTCCATCCGGCATGGGTTGAGATCGCGCGTCGAGCATAGGCATTGCCCTGGCCGGTGTCCACGTTGAAAAACTGAAGCATCGGCAGCAGGTAGCCATAGGCCCCCAGATCAAAGCCATAGGGGATCGGACGCAGGAAATAGGGCGTATCAGTCAGGCTGTCGCCCACAGTGGTGAAGACATTGGCGTGATTGCCGCGCTGCTGGCCGTCGAGGAATATCGCACGCGCGCCCCCGCCGATGATCGTGACCTGCGGGCCGCCTTCTGGCGTCGGCGGTGTGAAATAGGGGACAGGCTGCGGGTTATCATCGACGATCACGCTCGCCAGGTCGATGTCCAGGTCCACATAATCGGCTGAAACCCAGCCGAGATAGCCCTCACGTAACTGCACCAGCAGCCAGGTACTGTCGCTGGTACGCTTGCGCACGGCCAGCCGCGTCCCGGCGAAAAGATTAAGCAGGATCTTGCCGTCGAGGGTGGGCAGTTGTCGCAGGCGCAGACCCCCCGCGTCCGCCTTAACCTGCCCGTTCAATTCGGCTTCGGCGACCTGCCCTTCATAAGATGTCGCATCGACCGGGCTGAAGTCATGAACGATCAGGGTCTCTGGCGCAAAGCTGAGGCTCAGGCCCAGGCGAGCGACCCACCCGCTCTGGCCCTGGTAGACGCTCACGTGCAGCCACTCGCCATCATCGCTGCGCTGGTTGATTTGCAGCGCGGTATACAGGGGCAGGTCGGTGAGAATGGCGTCCCCCGTTTCATTGTAAAGCACCTGATCCTGCGCGCTCACCAGGGCGATGTGGTCGATAATCCGCGACTCGCCCGTCACCGGCAGACTGCCCATATCGACGGACATCGACTCGGGCACATAGATGATCCAGCCGGTTGAATTATCAACAAACTCCACTTGCAGCCACTGGTTGTCGTCACTGCGGCCCAGGGCGTCCCAGGGGGCGCTTTTGTTCACGACGCGGCTCACCGGGGCCAATGTGTTCGGTTCGTCACGGACGAAGCGATTATCTCCCGTGCCCGCCAACTCTGCTGGGATCAGCGAGACTATCGCCGTCGGGGTGAGCGTTGGCACCTCCGTGACCGGCTGTGTGGGAATCGCAACCGGCGTGGCCGTTGATGGAACCGGCGTGGCCGTTGCCGGGTGCGGTGTTGCGGTGGGCGTGGCCGGTGTTTCAGCGGCGAGGTTGCAGGCGCTGAGCAGTAGCAGCAGCGGCACTGCGACAAGGCTTGTTTGCAGCCGCAAGAGTTTCAGATGCCCAGACCGTTGGTCAAATCGTAGAGAATCTGGAGTGTTTGCCATTCACGGTACGTTCGGCCATACATCAGTTCATCGCCGCCAAGATTGGATTCCTGATCGTTGTGGACCGACAGATGATAGCCATCGGACATGGTGCCGTGATTATCGAAGTTGTAGGTTCCCACACGAATATCGAGCATGGGCACGTGGTTGTTGTGGGCCACGCGGCGAATTTCTTCGTTGAACAACTGCGGCCTGTTATTGCTGTTGAGCGGGTCCGACGTGGACCATGTTTGCAAGATCGGGATCACACCGTTCTGGCTCAGGTAGCGCACGATGCGTGTCAGATTGGCGTTAAATTCGTCGGTGGTCATTACGCCGGTATCAGCCAGACCAATGTAGATCAGCGCGAAGGATGGCCGCGAACGCTGTACCTCGCAAACCAGCGGCGATTGACCCGCCGGGCAGAGTTCAGGTGGCGCGAACAGTGGGTCAAGCACGTTGACCGTGCCGAAGCCGTTCTGCGCCGAGGCGTTGTTGCGGCAAAACGAGGCGGTGCGGCTGAATTCATCGACGATGCGCTGGAGTTCTTCATGATCGCCGAGCGCATAGGCTTGCCATTCGAAGTTACACAGGTAGACCGTGCCCGCTGTATTGCTCTCGCCGACTTTCATCAGCACCCAGGGATCATTGCCAAGCTGCTGCCCGCGTGCGAAAATCTGGTGGACATTGCGCCAGACGGCATCGTCCAGATAGACGGTGGGATAATCGAGGCGGTCCGGTATGATGCTGGGCTGGATAACTGGCGCAGCCCCCTCGCTTGCGGCAGCGTGCGCATCATTGATGACCGCTGTCGAGACGGGCAGATCCTCCATGACCCGAATCGGATGATCGAAGCTCACGTAGCCAATGGCGACCCAACCGCCCAGCCCTAACTCTGGCGCAGTTACCAGGACCCAATCGCCGTGCTCGCTGCGGGCGTCAATTACTATCACGGTATGCGGCGGGAGCTGCGCAATGCGTGTGCTGCCGCTGTCTGGTTGGCTGCGCACGTTGAGCGTGATTCCGCCGACGGTTCCGTCAACTACTCCCTGTAGCTGTGCCGATGTCGCTGGCAGCAGAAGGCAAAGACACAGCAGCGCGATTTTTCGGATCATGCGACCCCCTTTGAAGCCTGGACAACCTGGGCTATTATAGGATGGGCATACTCACTATAACAGGCCCTTTGGCAGGTCACAACTGAACGACTCATGAACTTCCTCAAACTCGCATCCATTATCGCACTGCTAATGCTCTTTCTGAAGTCCGGGCGTGGCGCAGATGCAGGACACAGTGGATTTGACGCCGCCAACCCTGGGCGATTTTGACCCGGACAGCATCGCTGGTATTGATCTCGAAGCACCGCCCATTATTCCGACCCTGACAGAGCAGGCGCGTATCCTCTTCAAACAGGGCGCAGCAGCGGGGCGCGACCCACGAATGTTTTCCAAAGTTGGCGATTCGATGACCGCCTCGGAGAGCTTCCTGGTGCCCTTTGGCGATGGCGACTACGACCTGGCCGATTATGACATGCTGCAAGCGCTTGTCGATTTCTACCGTGCTGCCGGTGAGCCTGACGCCTTCAATCGCCAGAATTATGCGACTGCGCTGGGCTTCAATACCGCCGCCGCACTCGACAGCCTCTGGGCAGATGTTGATGCCTGCGAGCCTAATGAAACGCCGCTGGACTGCGACTATCGCATTGCCAACCCGGCCCTGGCCGTGATTATGTTCGGCACGAACGACGTCATGTTTTTTGAACCGGGCGATTTCGATTACTTCCTGCGCCTGATCGTCCTCAATACGATGGATTCAGACATTGTGCCGGTGCTGTCTACCTTTCCTATTCGCCCAGAAGCACCGGAAAAGAGTGTCGTCTTCAACCAGATCATCGTGAAGATTGCCGAAGACTACGATCTGCCGCTGACGAACCTGCTGGTCGCACTGGAGCCGCTGCCAGAATACGGTGTGAACCCGGACGATACCCTCCACTTGACGATCCCCGATGCACCTGACAGTGTAGCGACTTTTGATGAAAGCAGTCTGGAAGCCGGGTATACACGGCGTAATCTGGTGACTCTGCAAACGCTGGATAGTCTGTTACGTGACCTTAATCTATTGGAAAGCTGATATGCGACGCTTGGTCTGGATCCTGGCGCTGGCCCTTTTGTGCAGCGTCCCAGTTATTTATGCGCAAGAGACCTGTGCGAGTATGGCCGATATATTTGAAGCCTGTGCCGATGCCCCTGTGGACAGCGTGTGCGGCCCCGGTGACGACATCACCCTGCTGCCGGAACTGCCAATGAACCAGAGCGGGGCCGCGTTAGTGAAGCTCGGCGGTGCTGATGTCGGGTCTGACCTCAGCGTGTATCTGATCGGTGTGGGACTCCTCAGCTATGAACACAGAGCCAGCAGCGGTGTCCAGGTTGAGATTAGCAACCGGGCGGGTTACAACATCAACCTGCGCAGCGGCCCCGGTGTGGACTTCGCGGTCGCGGGGGTCTTTCACTATGATGAGACCCTGCTGGCCGATGGACGCAGCGCTGACGGCCAGTGGTTCCGCGTCCAGCTTGACAGCGGCCCGGCCTGGATCATTGCTAGTGTGGTGGCGGTTGATCCCACTCTGGACAGCCTTCCGGTCGTAGATCAACATACGTCATCGTCTGCCGGTCATGCGCTGAACGTCGGCGGGATCGCCGCAGACTGTTATGGCACCCAGGGCATTCTTATCAGCACGACATCGGCGACAGCGCAGCGCCTGACCCTCAACGATATGCCGGTTTCGGTGACTGATGGCGCTGTCTTCGTCGGATTAACGGGCGATCAATTGATGGTCTTTCCGCTGGCAGGCGAGGTGAGCCTGGGTGCGAGTGTGGACCCGGTCGGCATGGGGAGCGCGGTGCTGTGGACCGGCAGCAGTCTCGATGCGCCCGAACTCCGTGCCTGCCTTTCCGCCGCCGCCAGTCCTGGACCTCCTGGACATCCCAACCGAGTTGTGCCTGATCGCGCCTGAAGACCCTAATACGACACTGGTCACACGCGCTGAACCGGATCCGGCGGCTGATGTTGCTCAGGAACTTGACGGCAGCGGCAGTTATCCTGCGGTGCAGCAGACGAGCGACGGGCTGTGGCTGCGGACTGCCGAGCGCTACGGCTCTGGCTGGCTGCCTGCTGAAAACCTGCGTACCTGGGGGGCCTGCAATTCGCTGCTGCTGCAAGAGTCTGTCTCTTCAATAGGAGCAGGTCTCGCACCGGAACAGGTGATGATGCGCTACCTGACCGCGCGCGTGGACGGCGACCGGGCGACGATGTCGGCGCTGGCTTGCGCGGCCTATCAGGGGCAGGTGGTGCTGCAAGCGCAGTCCTTCCGCGCGATGCAGGCCGAGTTGAATGGCGTCTCCTGTGCCACCACCCAGCAGGACAGCAGCACTGCGGTTGTGCAGTGCAGCGGGTCGATCCAGACGAACTATAATGGCGTTCTCCGTCAGTGGCCGCCTGGCTCCTATACGATGGCTCTGGAAGGCAATGCCTGGCACGTGTGCGGCGAGGCCAACTGACGCTCAGCAGACGTGACGGAAGCGGATGCCCTCGATTAATCCGGTTCGTGACCTTTGTGGATCAACAGGCGGCCCAGGCTGCGTTCGGCGGCAAACGGGATATAGCCGCGTGCGGACGACCGTTGGTAGGCATCGTCAATTTGCTCAGGGACAAGCGTGTAATCGACCGTCAGGACCAGCTTGTTCGCCGCCACCCAGCGGTCGAGATCGCGTTCGCGTGCGACGGTCCAGTCCGACGGCGAGGCAGCATGGTCTCTCGGATAGCCGTAATAAAGGTCCTCGACCAGGATACCCGTTACAGTCTCCATGTAACTGCGTTCGGGAACAGGGAAGGGGATGTCTTCGCCATTGATGGTGAAGACACCAAAACCGGGCGACCGTTGGCGGGCATGATCAGCAATCGCGGTCACGAATTCGGCCATCTCGGCGTAGGCCGTTTCTCGCCCAAGCAACTCGTAGTAGGTCGCCGCGTCTACCCGGTCGAGCAGGACGCCGTCAAAGCCCAGGTCGATGATCCGGTCGATATAGGCGTCATCGCCGCTCAAGATAATGCCCTGCCAGCCAGGATCCCAGTAGTGGACCCATAGATCGCCGCCCCAGGTGCCATCCGGCGCGTCGGCCCATTCCGGCCAGTCGTCACTGCCACGCTTCCATTCCGGCTGCCAGTAATACTGAAAGTTCGCCGCCTGCCCGATGCTCATGTAGGCGACCACCAGCTTTGGCCCACCCTCGCTGTTTTGCAGGCCTTCGATAGTCTCGCGGCGACTGCCTGCCAGTGAGATGTCCGCAATGATGAGGTCATAGGCTGTCGCGCCCAGACGGGCCGCACGGGGGCGCTGCAACTGGATAATGTAGTCGTTCACCACGTCCCATTGGCGGACAGGCGCTGTGCTGCTGTCCTGCGCGGCTGCGGTGCTGCTGAGCAGCAGCAAGGCCAGAAGCAGCCATCCCAGACGTCGCATGATTAACCTTTAAAACCGCTCAGGGTAAAGCCGCGCACGACCCAGCGCTGCATGAAGAGGTAGACGACCAGAATGGGCATGACGATGAGCACCGAGGCGGCCATTTGCAGGCCCAGGTTGCTGGTATGGCGGTCGTTGTACCAGGTCAGAATGATGGGCAGCGTCCTGACGTCGATGTCGCGCAAGACGATCAGCGGCCAGAGATAGGCATTCCAGTTCAGGATGAAGACGAGCGTCCCGTAAGTCGCCAGGGCAGGCAGCGTCTGCGGCAGCACGATCCGCCAGTAAATCTGCCATTCCGACGCACCATCCACGCGGGCGGCATCCAGCAGTTCATCCGGGATGCTGCGCATAAACTGGCGCATGAGGAAGATCCCGAAGGCGTCAAACCAGTTGAGGACGACCATCCCCAGGATGTTGTTCGTCAGGTTGAATTGCAGCAGGATCAGATAAGAGGGGATCATCGTGAGCTGGAAGGGGATCATCATTGTAATGAGGATGTAGCCGAAGAGCAGCCCCATGTAGCGAAACTTGAACTTGGCGAATACATAGCCAAACAGCGAACTGGTGAAGGTCAGCGTGAGCACATTGCCGATGGCGATAAACGCGCTGTTGAAGTAGAAGCGCCATATCGGCAGCGACTCGTCGTTGAGGATGGTGCTGTAGTTTTCCAGCGTGAAACTGCGCGGGAAGAAGGTCCGGCTGATCGGGTCGATGATCTCTTGATGCGTCTTGAAAGAAGCCAGGATCGTCCAGACGAAAGGAATCAGCGTCACCAGACAGCCCAGAATGAGCAGGATATACACCAGATACTGGCCCATGCGCCGCGTGACGATGCCTGCCTGGTTGTCAAACTGCTCGGCAGCCGGTGCGTCGAATTGTTTTGCTGTCATGGCTAGTACTCCCAGTCTGTCCGCAGTACGCGCGTCTGAATAATGGTGAGGACTGCTACGAAACCAAACATCACGACGGAAATAGCCGCAGCCCAGCCCATGCGCTCAAAACGAAAGGCGTTTTCGTAAATCTGAAGCACCAACACACTGGTTTGCCCGATGCGCCCCGGCCCGCCGCGCGTCATCACCTGGATAATGTCGAAAACCTGGAAGGAGGAGATGACGGTCAGGATGGATGTCACCATAATGGTCGGGCGCAGCAGCGGCAGTGTGACGTACAGAAATTGCTGTAAACTGTTGGCCCCGTCCACTCTTGCCGCGTCTTTCAGGCTTTCCGGGATGCCCTGTAGGGCTGCGATGAAGATCACCAGATTGTAGCCGAAGTCCTGCCACAGGTAGGCCACCACGACGGCCAGCATGGCGGTGGGCAGGCCCAAAACGGTCGCGCGCGGATCTTGCAGCCAG
Organism: uncultured Chloroflexia bacterium; assembly: GCA_963772595.1. Lineage (GTDB taxonomy): Bacteria > Chloroflexota > Anaerolineae > Aggregatilineales > Phototrophicaceae > CAVYXZ01. The sequence goes on from CAVYXZ010000016.1 coordinate 42,604, forward strand.
GCGACCGGCGCGAGGCCGATACTCCCCAGTGCATCGTTGAGCAGGCCGTACTGCGCGTGGAAGATATAGCCCCACATGACCGCTACGCCGACCGATGAGGTCACGACGGGTAAGAAATAGATGGTGCGGAAGACGGTCTTGATAATCTTCCGGGTCGATTCGATCATCACCGCCAGCGGAATGGTGATGAGCATGTTGAGCGGCAGCACCAGCAGGGTAAACAGCAGGGTGTTCTTCAGGCTGTTCTGGAAGAGGCGTGCATCGCTCCCGCTTTCAATCATCGCCTGGAAGTTTTGCAAGCCGACGAAGGGATTGCTGCCGCCCAGGCCGAGAATCGGGCCGCCGACCTCGCGCGGGCTGTACTCGAAAAATGCGAGGACAAATGCCCACACCAGGGGAAAGACGCTCAATACCAGCAGGTAGAAGATCAGCGGCGTCATCGTTCCGGCCACGAAGCCACGATTGCGCAGGGCGGATTTTGGTTCAACCGGGATCAGGATCCACAGCGCCAGCAGCAGCGGCAGCCCGCCCAGCAGGCTCAGCCAGCCCGCCGCATTCGGCACTACGGGATACAGCACTTGAAGAATCAGATAGCCAAAACCCTGCGCCGAGAGGATGCCGATGACGAGGCCAATCACAGCCCCTTGCCAGGGATTGCGGTTCTTGCGGTCATACACCAGCGGCGTGACCGCGCTCCCCACCACTCCCCAGATCATGAGCCAGTACAAGCGCAAAGCCTGAACGTCAATTCCTTCCATAAGCCAGCCCCCTGCCTGCGTCGTTCCCTGGACGAAAGGGATGCTGCCCGATCAAGACAGCATCCCTGTGCTGCTGTGATTAGAAGGTCGCGTTCGCGTCTTCTTCGATGAAGGTCAGTGTGTCGTCCACTGACGCCAGACCCTGGAGGCAATCCAGGATGTAGGGGTAGACGATGTCGTAAAAGACCTGGTCGCGGTCGGGCATGTCGCCGATGTACTGGCCGTAGTCGAGTGTCGGCAGGAGCGGTTCGAGCCAGGGCAGGGCATCCAGAAGCTGGGTCCGGTACATGTCATCCTCGACCAGTTGGCGCATGGCCGGGACCGTGCCGGAGGTGAGGTTCCACTGGAGTGCGTTGTCGGGCTGAGCGGCAGCGAACTGCACAAAGTCCCAGGCGACATCGGCATTCGGGCTGTTCTGGCTGACGGTGAGGCCCCATCCGGCATCCGCCGCAAAGGTGGGGTCGGAACCGTCAAAGGTCGGCAGCGCGACGTAATCAAAGTCGCCGAAATCGGGGAATTCGCTCAGGCCGTACTGGACTGCCCAGGGACCGATCAGCGCAATGGCGACCTGATTGGTGAAGAAGGCGTCGCCGCTCCAGTTGGCCGAATCGTTGAACAGGACGGGGTCCACAACGCCGCTCTCGACCATATGCACCATCTGTTCCAGCGAGGCTTTGGCCTCCGGGGTGTTGAAGGTGAAGGCGGTATGATCCTCGTTCCAGTAGCTGCCGCCATTCTGCAAGATGCCTGCCAGGAAGGCGAAGTCAATCGCGTCGGCGTTGGTGAAATGATAGCCCGCGACCGTCATCTGGCCGTCATCGCCGGTCTGCGCGAGGGCGGCGGCGTCGCTGGTGAGCGAATCCCAGGAGTCCCATGCCGGTGGGTAGGTCAGGCCGGCGTCTTCGAACATCTGCTTGTTGGTCAGGACCGCGCCGTATTCGATGTTAAATTCCTGCGGCAGTCCGTAGACGGTGTCATTGCAGGTGTAGCCGTCGATCTGTGCGTTGTAGAACTGGGACGTATCCACCAGGCCATCGGGCATCGGGGCGAGATGGTCCGCGTAGCTGCACACCCAGGAGCCGAAGAGCGCCATGATGTCGGCTTCGTCACCAGCGGGCAGGGCGGTTTGCAGGGTCTGGATATACAGATCGTATTCGAAGGTCTGCATCTCGATAGTGACGTTGGGGTGAGCGGTTTGATAAGCGTCAATCAGATCCTGTGTGGCGGTGTTAAACGCGCCTTCCTGATGCGCCCACAGTCGCAGCGTGACGGCGTCATCCTGTGCGAGAACCGTGCCCAGGCTCAGGATAAGAACGGACAACAAGACGAGCAGGTACTTCTTCATGCTTTTTCCCTTTCGAATGATGATGTGGTGAGAGCATAAGGTTGCCATGTTCGAGTCGTTGCATCGCGCCTCCCAAACTCTTTAGCGTATAGAGCCATCCGGCAGGTGGACGACCTGCGTCAGGTTACGTGGGTGATCGGGATTCAGGTCTTTCTGGATGGCACGTAAAAAGGCCATCCACTGAATTAGCGGCAGATAGCGGACCCGTGATGTGTGCTTCAAATCCGCCGTCAGGGGGTAATCCGCAGCGGCGAAGGGTCCGGCGCTGAGCGTAGTCGCCCCCAGCTTGCGCATCTCGTCGAGCACTTCCAGTTCCGCTTCCTGCCCCTGTTCACCGATGAGGCCTATGACGACCGTTTGCTGATCGACCATCGACATGGGACCATGCCGGAACTCCATCGGGTGGTAAGCCTCGGCATGAGTCAGGGACATCTCTTTCATCTTCAACATGCCCTCCGCCGCCAGACCGTATAAGGGACCGCTGCCCAGGTAGAAATACTGGGTGAACTGCTCCGGGCTGCTGAAGGCCTCGGCGAAGGATCGCGCCTGTTGAACAGTGACCGCGCTGTCGTCGGCAAAGCGAGTGTCGCTCAGCGCCTTGCCGCCGATGATGCTGGCAAAGCCTTCCGCCAGTACGAGCATCGAGGAAAACGAGCGGGTTTGGGCGACGCTAACTTCCTGCCCGGCAGTCGCGGCCAGCGTGAGCGCTGCTTCCTCGTTGAGCGGTTTGTCGTCATAGCAGGAAATCGTCAGCACATGCGGACCGTACTTGCGCCTGAACTGCTGCGCGGCCTGCACCGTTTCTGTGGTGGCTGCTGAGCGTGAAATCGTCACCAGCAGCGTCGGGACATCGGGAACGTAAATGCTTTCTGGATGCAGCAGCAGTTCCGAAGCCGGGACCGCACGTGCCGCTACCCCGGCCACGCTCTGCATCAGGTTCGCGGCGGTCATTGAAAGGTAATGGGTGGAGCCACAGCCGGTCACAATGACCTGACGATATTGTCCTTGCTGCCAGAATGCCTCAATCGCCTCCCGATTGACCTGCAAAACCTGGTGCGCGTCTTTCCAGGCTTCGGTCTGGGAAGCGATTTCATTTTCGGTGACATTGCTTATCATAAAACGAGCCTCATGATTGCGCGTATTTGTGTGTTTGTGAGTGATGCGCTCAATTTAACATTAATTTCGTTGACGCGCAAACACAAATCAAGTATGATTGAGCAAAATCGACAAATTTCAATCATAAATAAGCAAAGGTCTAGCTATGCCAAAAGTCGCTATCATCGGTGCGGGAAGCGCCGTTTTTGCTTACGAAGTCATGACCGATTTGCTGGTGACACCGGGTCTGGATCAGGGTGTCTTTGCGCTGGTTGATATTGATGCGGAGCGTCTGGAACTGGCCCATCGCATTGCCGAAAAATTGATCGAAATCAGCGGGCGCGACTGGCGGGTCGAAGCCTCGACGGACAGAAATCAGGTCATTCAGGACACGGATTATCTGGTCAACTGCATCGAAGTCGCGGGCTTAGCCAATGTGCGCCATGATTTTGATATTCCGATGAAGTACGGTGTCAATCAATGCATTGGTGATACCATCGGCCCCGGCGGCATCTTTAAGGCACTGCGGACGCTGCCCGCCTGGATCAATATCCTGCAAGATACGGAGGAACTCGCGCCGGATGCGTTGGTGATGAACTTCACCAACCCGATGTCGCTGACCTGTCTGGCGGGGCAGCGTGTCTCGTCGCTGCCGATTGTTGGCCTGTGTCATTCGATCCAGCACACGAGCGAGCAGCTCGCTGAATACCTGGACATCCCGCATGAAGACCTGAAATATCGGGCGGCGGGGATCAATCATCTGGCCTGGCTGGTGGACCTGACCTACCAGGGTGAGGATATGTACCCGGTGCTGCGCGAGAAAATGAAGGACCCGGCGATCTACGAACAGGACCCGATCCGCTTCGAGATGATGCTGCACCTGGGGGCCTTCGTCACTGAGGGCAGCGGTCATTTTTCGGAATACGTGCCTTATTTCCGCAAGCGCCCGGACCTGGTGGAGAAATACACTCGCCCTGAGTACCTGGGGGAGACCGGTTTCTACGCCAACAACTGGCCCATCTGGCGGCAGGAATCCGACGACGAGATTCGCAAGATGCTTAGCGGTGAGGAAGAGATCGAAATGGAGCGCGGGCCGGAATATGCCTCCTACATCGTCGAAGCGATTGAACACGATCAGCCGACCGTGGCTTACTGCAATGTCCCCAACACCGGCCTGATTACGAACTTGCCCTATGACGGCGTGGTCGAGGTGGCCTGTCTGGTCAACAAGGACGGTGTGCAGCCGACCTACTTTGGCGATTTGCCGACACAGCTCGCGGCCTTGGATCAGCCGCACATGGCCGTCCATGATCTGGTCGTTAACGCTGTGCTGGAGCAGGATCGTCAGGCGGCCTTCTACGCGCTGATGCTCGACCCGCTGACCGCTGCCGTCTGCTCACCGGAAGAAATCCGGCAGATGTTTGACGAAATGGCATCGGTCGAGGCCGATTATCTGCCGGAGTGGATGCAGGGCTAGCCTCGTGGCACGAATGCTGGTGATCGGCGAGTTGAATGTCGATCTGGTGATGTCCGGCTTGCCCTCGCTGCCGGTGCTCGGTCGGGAGCTGGTCGCGGATGACTTCAGCATGGTGCTGGGCAGTTCGTCGGCAATCACGGCGCTGCGGCTGGCGGCGTTGGGCGCGGAGGTCAGCTTCATCGGTTGGGTGGGCGAGGATACTTACGGCCAATTTGTCCTGAACGGACTGGCGGCGGCTGGGATCGACACACGCGCCATACGCCAAGTCTCCACGCCGACCGGCGTCACCATCGCGCTGACCTATCCACAGGATCGCGCGCTGCTGACCTTTCCGGGGACGATTGCCGCCTTCGACGGAACCGGTATCGGACCTGACGACTTAAGCGACTTTACCCATCTGCATGTCGGCTCCTTCTACCTGCAAACTGCATTGCAGACTCAACTGGCGCGTATTTTCCAGATGGCGCACGATCAAGGCCTGACGACCTCCTTAGATCCGGGCTGGGACCCGCTCGAAGGCTGGTCGGATAATCCCTACCTGCGGCCCGCACTGGCCCATACCGATTATTTTCTGCCGAACCAGGACGAGGCCGCTGCGCTGAGCGGCGGTTCCTACCAGCCGGATCGTCTGGCGCGGCAGGTTCACGGCAGGCTGGTCGTCAAGTGCGGCGCAGCAGGGGCGCAGGCATACGACTCCAGCGGTATGATCGCCAATGCGCCAGCGCTTGAGGTTGAAGTGGTCGATACGACCGGCGCGGGTGATGCCTTCAATGCCGGATTTCTCTACGCGACCTGTGCTGAGCAGGCGTCGCTGGTCGATGCGCTGCGCTTCGGCACTGCTTGCGGCGCGGACGCGGTGACGCATGTCGGGGGCGCGACGGATGCGCCCGATGCGGCTGCGGTTCATGCGCTGCTCAAAGAACGGACGGATTCATGATGACTGTAACACTCACGCCGGGAAAATGGCGTGGATTAAAGACAACGAGCACCGCCGCTCAGGGCTTTGCGATTCTGGCGTTCGACCAGCGCGGCAGCTACCGCAAGATGCTGCCGGAAGGCACCGCTTTTGAGACGGCGGCGCAAATCAAACGCGAGGTTGTGCAGGCAGTATCGCCCCATGCCTCGGCAGTGCTGCTGGACCCGATCTACGGCCTGGACGCGGCGCAGCAGATGGCGGGCAGCAGCGGCCTGCTGATGGCGATTGAAAAGACTGGCTACAGCGGGGAAGCCACCGCGCGCCGGATCGATTTCATCGAGGGCTGGGGCGTCGAGAAGATCAAAGGGATGGGCGCTTCGGCTGCCAAGCTGCTGTGCTACTATCACCCGGACGCAGGCGAAGCCGCCGAACACATCGAGGAGACTATTCGCCAATTGGCAGCGCAATGCCGGGCCTATGACCTGCCGCTGTTCGTCGAACCCCTCGTCTACAGCCCGGACCCTGCTGTAAAGGCGGGCAGCGCGGCTTTTGCCGAGATGCGCCCCGGCCTGATCCGGGAGACTGTGCGCCGTCTGGCGGCAGCCGGTGCGGACGTACTCAAGATCGAATTCCCGGTCGATGTCAAATTCGTGCCCGAAGAAGCCGAGTGGCGGCGGGCCTGTGAGGCGATCAGCGAGGTGGCGACGGTCCCCTGGGCTTTGCTGAGCGCGGGCGTGGACTTCGACACCTTCGAGCGGCAGGTGCGTGTAGCTTGCCAGAGTGGGGCCAGCGGCTTTCTCGGTGGTCGAGCCATCTGGAGAGAGGTCGTCACAATGCCGGCAAGTGAGCGTGGACCATTTTTACAGGGCACGGTTGTCGAGCGTATGAAAACGCTGCGCACTATCGTGGAACGTGAGGCCCGGCCCTGGACTGATTACTATGAGCCGCTGCCTGCCGTTGAGGGTTGGTTCAGGCACTACGTGCCGCAAGGGAGCGATGACAATGGACTTGAATGAATTACGACTGGTGGACTTTGTCCCGGAACCGAAGGTCGTTCTGAAAGAGACACGGGTGGATCAACCGCGTTTCCCGGTGATTGATGCGCATAATCACTTGCAGGAACCTTTTGGCGGCGGATGGGATCGTAAGCCGCTGGCGCAGCTGCTGGACCTGCTAGATGAGGCGCAGGTGCAGATGTATGTGGATCTGGATGGCGGCTGGGGCGAGGACGTGCTCGACCGGCATCTGGCCTACTTCAAAGAACCGGCCCCGGAGCGCTTCCGAGTCTTCGGCGGGGTCGATTGGGCGCAATGGCCGCAGCATGGCGACCGCTTCGGTGAATGGGCAGCGGAGCGACTGCGGGCGCAGGTGGCACGGGGCGCGGATGGCCTCAAAATCTGGAAGCCCTTTGGTTTGCACGTGCGCGATCAACATGACGCGCTGGTGGCGGTGGATGACGAACGCCTGGATCCGCTGTGGGCGACGGCGGGGGAGTTGGGTTTGCCGGTGCTGGCGCATGTGGCGGATCCGGTGGCTTTCTTTGATCCGATCAGCGCTCGCAACGAACGCATCGAAGAACTGGCCGGGCATCCCGACTGGCATTTCCCCAGCCCGCCGTTCCCGTCCTTTCTCAGCATTCTGGAAGCTTTCCAGCGCATGGTGACACGCCACAGCGGCACGCAGTTCATCGGCGCGCATGTCGGCTGTTATGCCGAGAATCTGGGTTGGGTGGGGGCGATGCTGGAAGCCTGCCCGAATTACGCGATTGATTTCAGCGCAAGGATCGCTGAGCTGGGTCGCCAGCCCTATACAGCGCGGCGTTTCTTCATCGAGCACGCGGATCAGATCGTGTTTGGGACGGATGCCAGCCCGAATCTGGAAGCATATCGTATGTACTACCGCTTCCTGGAAAGCGACGACGAGTACTTTAACTACGGTCTTTCCGATCCACCCGGCCAGGGCCGCTGGCGCATCTACGGGCTGCATCTGCCGGAGGACGTGCTGGAGAAAGTCTACTACCGGAATGCGGCCAGGATCGTCCTCGGCCAACAGGATGAGGTATGATTGTTTGTGTGACGCCCAACCCCGCGCTGGATCACACACTGCTCGTGCCGGGGTTCAGCACCGATGGGGTCTTTCGCCCACAGCAGGTGATCGCCGATGCCGGTGGCAAAGGCATCAACGTGGCCCGCGCAATTCAGGTGCTGGGCAGCGAAGCCCGGTGCAGCGGTTTCCTGGGCGGTCACACCGGCCAGCAGAATCGCCGAACGGGTGCAGGCCGATGGGATCAGCGCCCAGTGGACCTCCATCACAGACGGTAAATCGCGGACCTGCGTGATTATCGTGGATCCCGAACGGGCGACCTCAGCGGTTGTGAACGCCCCAGGACCAGCCGTTGGCGAGTCCGATTGGGACCGGCTGCGGCAGGATCTTCTGGAGAGCAGCCAGAGCGCTTCGGCGATCTGTTTCTGCGGGAGCTTGCCCTCAGCGTCACCGCTGGATAAGTTCAGGGCACTGCTGGCTGATCTGGTGGATACGGGGTGCAGGGTGTGGGTCGATACCAGCGGCGACCCATTGGCCGCAGCCGCCACGCTGCCCGGCGTCAGCCTGAAGATCAACGTTGAGGAAGCGGGCGTACTGCTTCAACAGCCTATCAGCACCTGGACGGATGCCGCTGAGGCCGCCGACAGGCTGCACCGCCAGGTATCGGCCCCGGTGGTCCTCACACGCGGGAGTAAGGGCGCGGTCTTCGTCGGTGTGCAGGGGCGTTGGATAGCTGAGCCGCCAGCCTGTTGAACTCGTCAGCACGGTCGGCAGCGGCAATTCCTTCTTTGCCGGGCTGTTGGTCGCGCTGGAACGTGGTGTCTCCGCGCCAGACGCGCTGTGCTATGCCGTTGCTGCCGGTGCTGCCAATGCGCAGTCTCTGGGCGGCGCGCGCTTCGCGCTGGACGATTTCAATCATTTGCTTGCTCAAACGCAGGCGCAGATTTTATCATAGTGTCTTGATCTGATTTCTGTCGTTTATTAGAGAAATTCGATTCGCTAAGAGGGCTGCATGTCTCATTCCGACTTAATGACCAGTGAGCGCCAGGAACAGATCGCGCAGATGGTGGAGGCCAGGGGCCGCCTGACCGTTGCAGCCATCAGTGAGTTGTTCAAGGTCAGTGAGGCGACGGCTCGCCGGGACCTGGCGACATTGGCCGCGCAGAATCTTATTCAGCGGGTTCACGGCGGGGCCATGAAGCGCCACATGGTCGCTACCAGCGAAGCGCCGCTGCTTCGCCGCCGAGCCGAAAATGCTGAGGCCAAGCAGCGGATCGGGCAGGCCGCCGCGCATTTGATCGACGATGGGGAAACGCTGCTGCTGATTGGCGGTAGTACCGGCCTGGCCGTTGCCCATGAACTACAGCACCATCAGCGTCTGACCATTGTGACGGATTCACTGCTGATTGCGGGCGAACTGCTCGATCAGGGACAGCATAAGATTATCATCCTGGGTGGCACCATCGACCCGGACGAGCAGGCAGTCCGGGGCACACTCTCGCGCATCATCCTGGAGCAGCTCCAGGTGGATAAGGCCATCATCGGCACCAAGGCGCTCTCCCCTGATTGGGGCCTCAGTGTGGAAACGCCAGAAGAAGCCGAACTCTGGCGGGCCTATATCGCTATCGCGCATCATGTGATTATCGTCACGGATAGCAGCAAATTTCGCCAATCGGCGCTGGTCAATGTGACGTCAATGGACAACATCCATACCCTGGTCACAGACAGCGGAATTGAGGATGAAGCGCGCGAGCAATTGCAGGATAGGGGGGTCTACGTCATCATCGCCTGAAGGTCCAGACGCCGCCTTGCCTGACAAAACCGCATTGCTGGGAGTAGAACCGACGGCGACGTTGAGACCGTGACCGCTGCGCCGTCTGCAAGCCTTGAGATTGCGCTGGTGTCAGGTTAGGGGGATCAATATCCGAAATGTGCTGCCCTTTGCCACTTCACTTTCTACTTCGATGCGCCCCTGATGGAGTTCGATGATCTTCTGTGCAATCGGCAGCCCCAGGCCGAAACCACGTGTCGTCCCGGCTTTGTCGGCGCGGAAGAATCGCTCGAAAATATGGGGGAGATAATCATCGCTTATGCCGTCGCCCGTATCGATTATTTCGGCAAGCGCATGTCCCTCTCGGCGGTCTGAATGTATCGTGATGGCGTCGCCTGCGGGCGAGTGGAGGACAGCATTCTCCACGATTTTCTGCAATGCCTGTTTTAGATACGCAGCATCGCCCTGTAAGAACAGTGGATCTTCGCTTAACTGAAGCGTAAAGACGGGTTCTGCCCCCGGAAATCCCAACTGCATCTCCCGACACACGCCAAGGAGGATCTCATTCAGGTTAACCTCTGAATACTGGAAATGCTGAGCATCGGCATCGAGTTGTGCCATCAGCGTCAGCGAATCAAGCAGCGTGGTGATGTCCTTCACCTGGCCTTCGATGTCGCGTATCTTCTGGCCTTTTCTCTCTGGATCGGTGGCTTTGCCTAATACGTGTGCGCTGGTCTGGATGATGGCGAGGGGGGTGCGGAATTCATGAGACGCCTGAGAAATGAAGTTGGCGAGTATCTGCATCCGTTCTTTTTCGAACATCAATTCCAGGTGTTGATCCTCCGCCTGCCTGCGTTCCGTGATGTCGCGCACGAAATTCTGCAAGACTTCTCGATGATCGTATTGGGTGAGGCGGCTGCTGACCTCGACCGGTATCCTGGAGCCATCTTTACGCTGATATTCACACTCATAGACCCGCGTGCCGCTAAAGGTCGACTCCCACACCAGATTGTCCTCAGAACCGGTGTTGCAGATCATTTCAACATCAAGCAGGGTGAGCTGCAACAGTTCTTCCTGGCTGTATCCCAATCGCCGGGACGCATTGGTGTTCGCATCCACAATTTGCAGAGTTTCAGCGTCAACAATGAATATGGAATCCCCGGCCCCCTGGAACAGGCTATCGTATTTTTCGCTTGCCGCCTTTAATTCTTGGAGAAGTCGTGCCTGTGTTTCTTCGTTTTCTGGCATTAGGATAGCGCTCCCGCCGGGATGAACTCGTCAAGAATTTCATGTTCAATCTTATTGAAGTTCAACCAAAATTGTAACACGTCCACCTTCGGCGTTACTATGTATCCAGGAGCATGTTAATCGTTTTCTGCAAATCAATGTCATCAGTAGGGGGGAGAACGCGATCCATTTTTCGCAGAAGCGGTTGAATCCACATCTGATTGAGCGGCTGCGTTGACGCGGCATGAGATTGCACAAGGCTGAGTAAGCGCAGTGCCTGCTGCTCGTCACCCTGATCGTATGCCAGCCACGCGAAGCCGATCAGGGCCTTGAGAATCAGGAAACCCGCCTGAATCTCCTGACCGCTTTGCAGCCCACTGCGCCAATGCTCGGCAGCGCGATCTATTGCGCCTTGTACCAACAGAGGAAAGCCGACGTCATTGTGGCTGTTGGCGGTATTCCAACGATCACTAATGGACTGCCAGAAATCCAGGGCTTCTTGAAACATCGTCTCAGCTTCAGCGTAGCGGCCCAGGACCCAGTAGAGTTCGCCAATGGCGGACTTACTGGCCGCAGCACCTCGTGGATGCCCGACCTGGTTCCGGTACGCCAACCCTTCTTCAAGGTGCTGCAACGCGATCTCATAATTGCCCAACAATGTGTTGCAGATGCCCAGGTTATTGAGTGACATACCCAGATCGCGTACAGCGTTCTGTTGGCGAAGAATGGCAATGCTCTCTTCGACGTAGCCACAGGCTTCTTCATAACGCCCCTGGTTGCGGACAATGACACTGATGCCATAAAGCGACATTGCCAGTTGAGACGGATCGTTCAACTTGCGGACAATGTCGAGACTGGCCTTGAGCGCCTGAAAGGCTGCCTCGTGGTCGCCAACAAAGCGCAGCACCGCGCCTTGATCGTCCAACAGGCGGGCCAACAAGAGATTGTCACCCGCTTTCTGGGCCAGTGTGATCGCGTCCTGGTAGATGCCGAGTGCCATTGAGAGATCTCTGGTGATATAGGTGATTTGGCCCAGGCCATCGAGCGCGATGAGTTCTTCGGTCGTCAGTTCATGCTGGCGCGCATGGGCCAGCGTCGCCTCGTAGTGCGCTCGCGCTTTCTGGTATTCGCCCCAGGTAAAGTAGTTTTCCGCGATCAGGATGTTGATTTTCGCCCATATGAGTGGGTCAGAGGGTCTGAGATTGAGCGCCCGAATCGCCTGTTCCTGCGCCTGGTCGAGTCCTAATTGATACAGGCTCTCCGCCGCTCGATAGGCATAAAAGGCTTCCTTTTCCCGGTCGCCAGCGATATGCCAATGGTCGGCCAGGATCGCGGCTTGCTGGTCGTCATCGGGATAAATGGTCTCAATCGCCTGCGCCACCTGGCGGTGCAGTTGCGGACGTTCAGTTTCACTGAGATCGGCGACAACCGTTTCTCGCAGCTTATCATGGGTGAAGCGCCAACGATTCTCGGTCACTTCCAACACCGCAGCTTCGGCGCAAGCATTGAGCCAGCTTTCAACGGATACGTCCTGGGCGAGGTGCTGTATGAGCGTTTCGTCAAGTTGTCGCCCAATGACTGCGGCACACTTCAGCAGCGGTTGTCCCCAGTCCGGCACGCGGCTTAAACGGCGCTGATTAATCCGCTGGACGCCGCCGGCAAAGACTCTGTCGGGCAGGGGCATCATGCCGATGGCGGCTAATTGGCCCGCTTCTTCTGCCAGTGCGCGCACGGTCTCCACAAGGAAGAACGCATTGCCTTCGGTCTCGCGCTGGAGGAGTGTCAGCACATCCGGCTGGGTGCCCACCTCGCCGAGCATCGCCTGGCTCAGTTCAGCAATCGTAGTCTCGTTCAACCGCTTGAGGTTAAGCTGTGCAGTCGTGCTCAACTCGTCTGGCAGACTTGGACGCTCGTCCTGGCGATAGGTGCCGATCAACAACCACATTTGCCCCCTGGCAAACTGCGTCAAATGCTGGAGTACAGTCAGCCCTTCTTTGGTCCACTGCAAATCCTCAAGCAGCAGCAGCAGAGGCTGGGACTGCCGCTTCATCACGTCGGCGATGACTTCCAGCAAGCGCTGCTGCCCCGTGTTTCCTTCCAGGCGCGAATCAGGCACATCGCGCCCGATGAGCGCATCAATCTGGGGCACAATCGCCTTCAGCACACTGGCTTCCAGATCGCTCAGTTCGGTGGACAGGATCAACTGTGGCAGGACGTCGCGCCACAATCGATAGGGAAATCCGCCGCCGTCCACGCTCTGCCCACGCACGACGAGCACCCCTTTGGTCAGTGCGCGGGTTCGTAATTCGTCCAGCAGCCGCGACTTGCCGATACCGCTCTCGCCGCCAACCAGCCACACCGACCCCTGTCCATTCAGCATCTTCTCCATTGCGTCTTCCAACTGCGCCAGTTCGTCGTCACGGCCAACAAAGGGCGCAGCCTGCAAGTAGCTTTCCCGAATGGCTTCGCTCTCCTGGGGAAGGGGTTGGTGGATTGCGTTGTTTAGCGCCTGGATAACTTCCTCACCATACTGATAGCGCGCCCCAGGGTCTTTCTCCAGGCAGGTCGCCACCACGCTTGCCAGGTGCGGGTTATCAATCGCCGTGAAATCAGGCGTGCGGTGCAGAATGCTCGAAACAACGAGGCTTGGACTCCTCATGTCAAATGGATACTGATCGGTTAGCAGTTGATAGGCCAGGATGCCTACGGCAAAGAGGTCAGATTGACGACTGCCTGGTTGGCTGCGCAGGATCTCAGGGGCCATATACAGCACCGTGCCCCCAGGGCCTTTGGCTTGTTTGGCTGTCGTGGACAGACCAAAATCGAGCACTTTGACCCGTCCCTGCTCGGTCACCAGCACATTAGCCGGTTTCAGGTCCCGGTGCATGATGCTCCGGCGGTGCAGGTAGGTGAGCGCTTGCAGCAGCTCTACCAACAAGCCAACTTTTGCCGCAGTGGACTGTCCTTTGCCTGCCTCCAGGATAGTATGGGGGTTTTCCAGCAGTTCCATCGTGAAGTAGGGCTGGCGCTGCTGGTCAAATCCATAGTCCAGGACGCTAATGATATGGGGGTGACGCAGCGATGCCAGGATGCGGAACTCCTGTGCCAGATCCAGGCGCGATCCATCGCCGTCAGCAGGGGGCATCATCGTGGCGTTCGATGCAGTTACATGTTTCAGAGCGACGGTATTCGCCGTCAAGCGATCATGAGCACGGTAGACGGCACCGAAGCTGCCTTCACCTAATTTTTCGAGAATGGCGTAGCGGTTGCTGATTTGATAGCTGGTGGCTGTTGTCATTGACTATGCAATAATACTTAAGATTGTACCTTCATTTTAGCGCAAAAGCAGATTGTGGCGACTTGAGAAACAGACAATGAAGCGAGCTGTGGGCATGGCCCAGCGGATGAATTGACAAATCCTACTTATACGGATAAGTTATCCCTATAAATGGCTGTCTTTCTGATGCCACATGGCCTCAAATAATAGAAAAAGCCCCACTCAGGTTGACGTCGCGCGCTTGGCGAACGTGTCTCAGGCTACGGTTTCTTACGTGCTGAACGGCAAATCGTCCGCTGCGATTTCGCCCGAAACTCGCCAGCGCATTCTCACTGCTATAGAAACGCTGGGCTATCAGCCTAATCGCACGGCACAGAGCCTGCGCACCAGCAAGACGTTTACGATTGCGGTCGTTATTCCTGACATCACCAACCCGTTCTATCCGGCCTTTGCGCGGGGTATCCAGGATATTGCTGACGAATATGCCTATGATGTCATCACCTACAACAGCGACGGCATTGAGGAGAAGGAACGTGCGTTTCTGCAATCTGTCGTACAGCGACAGGTGGATGGTATCGTTGCCGTACTCTTTCATGTGAACGCCAGGGCGCTTTTTCCACTCCTTGACATGAATATCCCGATTGTTCGTCTTGAGGCGACCTACAAGGAGGCTGGTGAACGCCCGCTTGATAATCTGTATCTTGATAACGTGGAGGCAGCTGCGCAGGCGGTTCAATATCTGGTTGACGCGGGACGGCGCGACATTGGGATGTTGGCAAGCTATGAGGGACCGGCGCAATATCGGGTGAACGGCTATCGAAAGGCGATGCGGTCCAATGGGCTTGTGATCCGGGATGAACTCATCCGCGTGGACGACTTCAATGAGGAGGGCGGTTACCGGGCGATGCGGGCGCTGCTTCAGACGACGCCGGGGCTGAATGCCGTCTTCGCCGCCAACGACCTCATGGCGATGGGGGGCTATCTAGCTATTAAGCAGGCCGGTTTAGACATTCCCGGTGATATTGCCATGATCGGTTTCGACAATATCCCCACCGCCAATCTGGTTACACCGGCCCTGACTACAGTGGATCACTTTCAACAGCAGGCGGGCCGTCGGGCGGCGCAGATGTTGTTCGAACGCATGGTGGATCACTCGCTGGACCATGGCCGCAGCGAAAGCCACGTTTACAAGTTGATTGTGCGCGATTCAGCCTGAACAAATACGCACATATGAAGCTCAAACGCCGTCCTTACGGCCTGCTGATGGCGACTCGCTCACCTTGCGAATGGAGCACGGCTTCGTAGACCCTCATGATGTCGAGCGCGAAATCCAGCGAGCCGATCTCTGGCGGACGGTTCTGGAAGACGTGATCGCAGAAATAGAGCATTTCGTCGACCATGCCCTGCACGAACAACCCGGCGTTTTCCAGGGTCGCCAGCCTGCTCTGCGCTTCCCAGACGACTGAGCCGCTGTCGATCCCGGCAGGTGCGAAGGATGTGGTTCGCCCATAGCTGAATTCAATGCCCCGGTGCAGGCTGACGCGGGTCGAATTCTCGATGACGACTGCGCCCTGGGGACCGACAAAGCTGTAGCGTTCGCTGGCCGCTGCGTAGCCGTTCCAGGCCCACATGTGCAGGATGCCGCGTGCGCCGCTCTGGTATTCCAGCACGACCGCGCCACCGCCGTGAGGCGAGAGATGGCAGTAGACCGCCTCGACCGGGCCGCCGACGCGCAGCATCAAGGACAGCGGATGAACGCCGTTACCGAGCCAGTCGGTGAAGCGGCCTTCGCCCAGCACTGCCGTGTGGTCCTGGGGAAACACGACCGGATACTCCGCCATGATCGTCGCCAGCGGTCCAATGTGTCCATCTTCAATCAGTTCGTAGGTTTTGGCCGTCGCGGGCATGAAGGCTTTCTTGAAGCCAACCACCACCACCCGGTCGCCGACGTGCTGCTTTACGGTCTCGATTTCGGACGCGCGCATGGCCGGGGGTTTCTCCAGCCAGACGTGCAGCCCGGCATCCAGTGCTTCGATAGTCAGCCTGGGGTGCAGCTTTGGCCCCACGCAAAGAAACACCGCGTCGAGGTCTTCCTGTGCATACATTGCCTGGGTATCGGTGTAAACATGCTCGATTCCATACTCTTCCGCAGTGCTGCGCAAACGGGCTTGGTCGATGTCACACAGGGCGACCAGCCGGACCGGGAGAAAGTGCAGTGCAGGTAAGACGTTGCGGTAGGCATGGGAGCCGACCCCCACCAGCGCCACCTTCAGGCGCTGCTCATATTCGCGTTGATAGGTCATCTACTCGATTCCTTCGAACTGTTGGCGCAGGTAGCGGATGTCCTGCTCGTAATCTTCGATCCGGTGATTGTAAGCCGGATTCCGCGCCCCGTGCGAGGGGTTGATGCAGATTACCGGGCTGACTCCATCGCGGAGAACCGCGCCGACGATGTCCGATACCGGCCAGGAGGCCTCTTCCAGCGTGCTGGCAAGGCGCTGCGGGTCATCGC
Source organism: uncultured Chloroflexia bacterium (assembly GCA_963772595.1). Classification (GTDB taxonomy): domain Bacteria; phylum Chloroflexota; class Anaerolineae; order Aggregatilineales; family Phototrophicaceae; genus CAVYXZ01. Next base: position 59,025 of record CAVYXZ010000016.1, read on the forward strand.
TGCTGCGGCCCCCCTTGAGATGCACCATGCGAATCAAAGGCTTAAGCTGCGCATAGACTTCCAGCGAGGGGAAGGTGCCTTCCTCCCACAGATTGGCGATGTCCCAGGTGAGGCCGACGCGGTCGCCGCAGTCGAGCGTCTCGAAGAAATCGACGATCTCCTGCGGGTTGGCGAAGATGACGCTGTGAACCTCGTTTTCGATCACGACCTGGAAGCCTGCATCGTTCAGGGCTGTGATTGCTTCGCGGTAGAGGGGGAAGACCCAGGGATGCCGGTCAAGGAGGTATGCGGCGCAGTTGTCGAAGGTATCGCGCTGGGATGACTTTGCCGAAAGCAGACGAACGTATTGAGGCTGCAAGATGGGTGCGGTGTCGAGAATGCGTGCCAGCTTATCGGCAAACTGCGCCCGGAAGGCCGCCTCGCCCTGTTCGACATCCCCGTAGAAAATGCCAGTGGACAGCGTCACCACGCGCAAGTTACGCGCCGTGATGGCCTGCGCCGCCTGTTCGGCCTCCTGTGGGGTAAGGTCGTCAACGGTTTTGCCGTAGATTGCGTCTTTGAGATCGAGGACTTTCAAGCCCCATTCCAGGTGCTGGTCCAGCGCCTCCTCGAAGTCGCGGCCCGCCATCGAGTTCAATAGAGTCAGTTTGACTTTGCCGCTCATCAGTTCATGATCCAATCGGCTTGACCGACACAGTTTTGGCATGGATACGCCCGTCTTCACAGATCAAAGCCACTGCGCCACCCGTCCAGAGGTCGGTCTGTATCTTCCACGTCGAAAACCTGCCGGTCCTCGATCCAGCCGCGCAGCCGGTTGCCATGCACCTCCAGCTTGAGCGCGTAGCTGCAATCCGGCTCCATCGTGAAGTCGGTTTCTGCCAGTATCGTCTCGCCATCCAGGGCTTTGACCAGGCGCGCTTTGCCATCAGCGCAGAGCAGCAGCGCGTAGTAACGCCGCATCCCCTGTACCCGCGCAGCGATCCCAGCGGCAGCGGCGACGTAAACAAAGACCGGCGCGCTGACCGTATAGTCGGTCCAGTCCCTCGTGCCCTGCGAGATCAGGCCGCGTCCTTCATTCTGAATGATGTCGAGGGCCTGCGAGCGCCCAGGATCAAACTGATCGACGCCGTTGACCCAGGCGCGCAGCCACATCGGGCGCTTGGAGGTCCAGCGGGGCATTTCCACAGGACAGGTAAAGGTCAGGTCCGGTTCGCCATCCCAGGCCAGCCAATCGAGATAAACCGTCCCGGTGGATTGCGCGGCGCTCAACTGGAGGCCGATTTGTGCAATCGGGAAGGCACGAGTATCAGGAACGGTCCAGGTGAAGTCGGTTGTGTCACCGGGCGCAAGCGTCTGGGATGGCCCTGCGAGCCGGTCCAGGTCGTCGTCGGCCTGATAGACGTTCAGGTAGAGCTGGACCGTGACCGGGCTGCTGTTGCTGTCGTCGGCCTTCACCGACCCGCGAAGCGTCTGGCCCGAATACAGGGCAGGCGAGGCGATCAGTTCGTAGCCGCTCATGTTGATTGCTTCGGGTGGCACGAACACTGGCGTTGATGCTCGCGCCACGCTGTCCGCAGTGAGAGCTGCAAAATGCAGGGCCAGACTGCGGCTGCCGTCGCGGCTGTGTCCGGCGACATTTTCGAGTTTCAGCCCGCCGTCTTCGGATTGAAAGCCCTGTACTGAACCGGGCAGTTCGAAGTTGAAGCGTGCGCCATGCTTGGGCGCGATGGGTTTAAGGTCCTGGAGAGCGCGGCCAATGTTGACGATCTCAAGCGTTTCGCGCACGGTATCCGTTACGGCTCGACCGCCATCGGCTGCTGCCAGATAAAGCCGATCCGCTACCGGCCCGCGCCAGTCTGGCCCCGTGTTGATGCCGGCCAGACCGTTCTTGATGCCCAGGATGCAGCCGACATTGCCAGAGTTGCAGTCGGTATCCCAGCCGGAGGTGTTGACGATCATCAGCGATTTCTGGAAGTCGCTCTCGCCATAGAGCAGCGCCATAATCACCAGCGCGTGATTGGGCACCATATGACAGGTGCCCGGATATTTATCGTAGCCGTAATTGGCCTCGATCTGTTCGCGCGCACTGCGCCAATCAGGAAGTTCGGCATGATACTCCCGAATGTCCGAGATCAGGCGATAGATGGTCGAGTCTTTCGGGATGAACGAGGTGCCGCAGTCGATCAGCAGATCGATGTCGTCTTCGACGAAGGCCTGGGCCTCCATAGCCGCGATCACCTGCGCGCCGTAGACCGCTTCGCCGTCGTGGCTGACACTGCCCGCGCGCCGCGCCAGATCCGCCGCCAGTTCCGGGTCGCCGGGCGCAATCATGCCCCAGCCGTCGATGAAGATCTGCGCGCCGATCTGCTCGGCCACCGTCTTGCTGTTGAGTTCAATCGAGCCGCTGCGCGGGGCCTGGATACCGTGTTTCAGACGCATATAGGCCGTGTGCTCGGTGGAGTGGGCCATGCCGCCCCACCAGAGAATTGTGCGCCGTTCGATGATGTAGTTCAGCCAGGTCTGGCCGATTTGTGCAGGGGTCAGATCGAGGGTATTGCCGTAGTCCGGCATGGCGCGCAGGAAGGTAAAGGTCCCTGAAATATCGTCATCGGTGACGATGAGGGGCCGTCCCCGCTTTTCGTGGACGTAATAGTTGATCTCGCCCAGTTCGGCCATGATGCGGTCATAGTGCCAGCCCTCAAAAGGTCGCCCAAGATAGACTCCGATGATTTTGCCGAGTACACCGGCATAGACACGCTCCAGATAATCGTCAGGAATAGTCATATCAGTCGCTTTCATTGAGTAGTCATGCTAAGCAATATCTCGCCGGTATTCAGCCCTTCAGCCCCATCGAAGCAATGCCACCTATCAATTTCTCTTGCGCGAAGAAGTAGACGATAATCGGCGGGATCATCATCACCAGATTGGCTGCCATGAGGATATTGGTGTTGGGGTCCGCTCGAGTCGCGAAATTCGCCAGGCCAATGGCAATGGTGAACTGGTCGGTGCTGTTGAGGTAGATCAGCGGCCCCAACAGATCACCCCAGGAGCCGAGAAACATGAAGACGATGACCACAGCGAGTACCGGCCCGCTCAGTGGCAGAATGACGTGGCGGAAGATGCCGAAATAGCCACAACCGTCGATCTTGGCAGCGTCGTCCAGTTCGCGCGGGAAGGTGCGCATGTACTGGCGAACCATGAAGATGAAGAAGGCGCTGCCCGTAAACGAGGGGATAATCAGCGGGAAGTAGGTCCCATACCAGCCCAGCGCATTGAACATGAGGAACTGCGGGATCATCTGCGCCTGCCAGGGGATCAGCATGGTGATAATCAGCACGTTGAACAGGAAGCCGCTGCCGCGAAAACGCAGCCGGGCAAAGGCATAGGCTACCAGGGTGCAGGAAAACAGCGTGCCTACCACGTTGCCACCGAAGATAAACAGGGTATTCAAGGTGAAGCGCAGGAAGGGCCGCACCGGGTCCAGCAGGGCCTTGGCGAAGTTCTGCCACTCAAAATACTCGGTCGGAAACCACTGCGGCGGTATGGAATACACCGGGACGTTATCCGGTTTGAGCGCAACGGTCAGCATCCAGAACACCGGCATCAGCACAAAGGCAGACAGGACGATGAGCACCACATAGAGGATGATCTTGCCACTGATCTTGCGCGTGCGCGGCAGAAGATCGTCGCGCAGCCGCTGTACGGAGTTGTCATTGGATTGACTTAGGGTTGGTTGTCCTTGCATTGTCATGCTCCCTCACTATCGCCTTCGTAGTACACCCAGCGTTCGGAGGTGCGGAAGGTAATCAGAATGACCACGGTTGCGATAATCACCAGCACCCAGGCCAGGGCCGATGCATAGCCAAAGCGATGCGACTGGAAGCCTTCCTGATAGACGTTGAGCAGGTAGAACTTCAGTGCGTTAGGGCGCGTGCCACCGCGTCCGGTGAGGACGTAGGCTACGTCGAAGACCTGGAAGGCCCCCACCAGGCCGGTAATGAGCTGGAAAAATATCGTCGGCGTGAGCATCGGCAGCGTGACAAAGCGGAACTTCTGCAGCGAGTTCGCTCCGTCAATGGTCGCGGCCTCGTACAGGTGCGGCGGAATATTTTGCAGCCCGGCCAGATAGATAATCACGCCGCCGCCAATGCCCCACAGGCCCATCAGCACAACGGCAGGCACCGCCCAGTCCCTACTGGCGAGCCAGCGCGGTGGATTGCTGATGCCGATAGAAGTCAGGAACTGGTTCACCACGCCGACGTCGGGATTCAGCAGAATCGACCACAAAACAGCCACCGCCGTGCCAGCGATCACCGAAGGCATGAACAGCAGCGTGCGAAAGACATACATGCCGCGGATCCGCTGGTTCAGCAGGATCGCCATCCCCAGCCCGGCTACCATATAGACCGGCATGGATATGACCACGTACTTCAGGGTTACACCCAGCGAGTTGTAAAAGTCGCGGTCGGAGAACATCTTCTGGTAATTCTCCAGACCTATCCAGTGCGGCGTACCCATCATATTCCAGTCGGTCATGCTGATGAAGAGTGACGCCACAATCGGCCCGATGACGAAGACCACCAGACCAATCAGCCAGGGCAGCAGAAACAGGTATGCGGCCCGTTCTTCGCGCCGCGCCATGACACCGAGCTTTCCCTGGCCTGCTGCGCGGTCTCTATTCACTGAAAATCTCACGGCTTGCATTTTCGCTACTCCGGAGGATGCTGTGGGCCTGAGAGATGGCCCACAACACATATTGAACGATATGAACGGGAATTGGACAGGCTTTGTTCAGCCCCTGTTTTCAACAAGGTGAATGTGCTGTGGGCAGTGGTCTACCCACAGCACAGCCTGTCCCCGTGTCTGTTTGTTCAGGAGGAAGATGCCGACGCCACGACCTGATCCCAGGTGGCCCAGGCCTCGTCCAGGTTATCCTGAACCTCGGGCGTGATTTCGTTGAGGGCGTCCTGCGCCGACATGCCGTCTTCGATCATCATGCCGTTGAAGGCCTCCCAGACAGGATCCAACACGCCCCAGTAATCCGGGATGAAGAGCGGAGGCCGCGCGGTCTTAACCGCCGCCAGAACGTCCTTGCGTCCCTGGCTGTCGCCCGCCCAGTTCTGGTCTTGGGCCAGTTTCATGTTGAGGGGCAGGTCTCCGGTTACGGACATACGCAATTCATTGCCGCGCGTAGCCAGGAACAGCGCAAACTCGGTGGCCGCTTCCTGGTGCTGGCTGAGCTTGAATATGCCCAGACCATCCGACCACAGCGCGACCCAGGGCAGGTCGCCAGCCTTCTCTACTGGCGGTACCGCTGCACCCCAGTTAACGCCCTGCGCTTCCAACTGCGGCACGGCCACGGCGTTGTCGATGATCGACGTCGCGAGTTGGCCGGAGGACAGTAGATCCGCCCCGGCGACCAGACTCGCGTCGGCAGCACTGATGACACTGCCCTGCGCACGCATGTCAGCAATCACCTGATAGGTGTGCGCTGTCGCCTCGTCGTTGAGGTATCCATCGACCGAGCGTCCATCCGGGCTGAAGAGATTGTGCGCGTCCATCCACCAGATGGTCGCATCGGCATCGCCGCCCCAGATACGATCTGCGATGTTATCGGCTGGCTTGGTGAGCTTAAGCGCCATATCGGCATATTCGTCAATCGTCATCGGTTCAGTGGCCGACGGATAGGGCACGCCCGCGGCATCGAAAATGTCCTTGTTGTAGAACATGAGCACGGCACCCGTATAGGTCCCAATGCAGTAAACATGATCGTCCACCAGGCAGGCCTGCGTCATCCCACCCACGTTATAGTCATCAAGATTGATGCCTGCTGCCGCGACGGCGTCATCAAGCTGAAGGAAGTAATCGCCAACCACCCAGCGGCGCTCGTAGATGTACCCAATATCCGGGGGTTCACCGGCCAGCATGGCGGTGTCAATCTTGGTGACATATTCGTCTTCTGGAATATCCGTGATCTGCACCGTGATGTTCGGATGCTCGGCCTGGAAAGCGTCGAGCACTGCGGGCAAAAAGACGTCTTCGCCTTCAAATATCCACAGGTTGAGCGTAACCTGATCCTGCGCAGCGACGACACCGAAGGTCATACTGAGCACAGCGGTCACAAGAACGAACAAAACCAGTCGGCTAAAAATCTTCATGATGCTTATCCTGCTTTCTGCTTTAAATTCGGATTATCACATTGAGCGTTTCTATTTCATCAAGCTAAACTTTCCTCCGATCTCCTCGTCTTGCGCATCAGGTGGAACCGCGCACTATCAGTTCATAAGGCATTTCAACCAGGCGTCCGCTCAGCGCTTCATCGGACAACAGGTGCTCCAACAGCATTTCTGCCGCTCGCTGGCCGATCCTTTCCTGCGACTGTGCAACCGTTGTCAGCGCAGGGGTTACGTAACGGGCGGCTGGTATATCATCAAAACCGACGATGGCGAGGTCGTCCGGCACATGCAGACCGGCGGCTTGAACACCCTGCATCACACCAATTGCCAGCAGATCATTGGCCGCAAATACGGCGGTCGGGCGCGGCTGATAGCTCAAGAGCCTGTCTACCGAGGTATAGCCTCCGGTTTCTGTGAAATCGTGGCTTTCGATGAGGCACTCGGACGGCAGGCCGTGATCGAGCAGGCCAAGCTGAAATCCGCGCAGTCGGGCGTCACCCGGTCCCGCGTCGCCGGTCACGATGGCAATTTGCCTGTGTCCGCGTTCCGCCAGAAAGTCAACGACCTCTTTTGCAGCGGCCTCATTGTCAAGATAGAGGCTGTCCAGCGGCAGGTCGCCAGTGCGCGTTCTGGCAGGCACGAAGCGCACGATGGGTAGATTGGACTCCAGAATCGGCTTCAAGTCGCGCGCGCGCAGATGAAAAAACACGCCAACGATGCCATCGACATGGCTTTGCTGCGCGGAGAAAAGACATTCGGCCTCCTTCGTGGCGTCACCATCGCTGTTGTAAAGAACGAGGTTATAGCCGTTTTCTTCAGCCACGTCCTGAATGCCGCGTGCGAAGGCAGGATAGAAGGGATTGGTAATATCCGGGATGATGGCGGCGATGGTATAGGACCTGTGGGTGCGCAGGGTGCGGGCGGCCCGGTTGGGGATGTAACCGAGCTGCGCCATAGCCGATTCGACACGGTCGCGCAGTTCATCGCTCACCGGACGGGTGTTGTTCAGCACGTGCGACACGGTGGTGATGGACACCCCGGCTTGTCTGGCGACTTCGCGCATTGTAACCATGAATAGTTGCCAAAAATCCCAATAGTTCGCGTGCGCAAACGATTGCGCAATCGTTTGCTAGTTTATAACATGGATCGAATACGCTGTCAATTGATCGGCTATAATCAATGGATCGAGCCGGAGGAGGAGAAGCTGATGGACGCTTATCGCGGCATTGTGCCACAAGCGGGTATGATCGAGATTGAAGGGTTTACCCTGCCGGAACCGGCGGTGGACGAGATTGTCATCCGCACGCACAAGACCTTGATTAGCCCCGGTACGGAACGCGCCTTCTTTCTCGGCCTGCCCAACACGACCCGCAAATTCCCGATGACGATGGGCTACAACCTGGTCGGCGAGGTGATCCAGGCCGGGCGCGCGGTCACGGCATTTCAGATAGGCGATCTGGTCACCTGCCAGGGCCAGCACGCCAGCCACGTGGTCGTCCCGGCGGAGCGCTGCCATCTGGTCCCGGCGGATCTGGCGGAGGACGAGGCGGTCTTCTGCCAGTTGGTGACGATTGTCCTGCAAGGCGTGCGCAAGACCGGCGTGGAGATCGGTGAGGCGGCGGCGATCATCGGCGCGGGACCGATTGGCCTGCTGGCGCTGCAAGTCATGCGCAATACCGGGGCGATGCCGATGGTCGTGATCGACAAGGAACCCCGGCGGCTCGACCTGCCGCTTCATCTCGGCGCGGACTTCGCCCTGCTGGCGGACGACGACCTGATTCCCTCACTGAATGCAGCGCTGGGAGCAGAAGGTGCGCCGGTTGTGATCGAAGTCACGGGCAGCCCGGAGGCCGTACCGCTGGCCTTCCAGGTGGCGGCCCTGCGCGGTCGGGTGGTGCTGCTGGGCAGCACACGTGGCGAGACTGAACCGGTCAATTTCTACCGCGACGTACACAAAAAAGGCCTGACCATCGTCGGCGCACATGTCGATACGACCAGGATGGTCACGTCCAATTCTCCGCAGTGGTGGCCTATGCGCGAGGAGCAGCGGCTGGCGCTGAAGCTGCTCAGGCTCGGTCGGGTGCAGGGTGCGCCGCTGGTCAGCCACCGTTTTGCAGGCGAGCAGCTGACCGATGCCTACGAACTGCTGGCGAGCTGGGATCCAGGCGTCATGGCGATGTTGATTGACTGGCGCTAGGCGCGCAGGGCAGCCAGACCTGGAAAGTCACGCGGCGGGCCGGATCGTGCCAGTGCGGCCAGATGCCCTCGCGGTAGCGGCGTTCGTCGCGGTTCCCAGCGTCGAAGAAGGGCACCAGGCGGACCGGCGCGGCGGTTTCGGTGGTGTAACCGGCAGCAGTGCTGTAGCGCAGGCCCTCACGCCATAGCTCCGCCCCGGCAGTGGCACGGGCCGTCAGGGCAGGCACCAGCAGATGCGGATAGCCGCTGGCCTCGTCGCTCAGCAGCTCAAGGCCCTCTGCCTGACCCAACTCGCTCAAGGGCACAATCACATCGTCCAACTGGCTGCCGTCGGCGAGATAGGCGTTGTCGGCGGCGTAGACCAGTGGTCCGCGCACAAAAGCGACCCGGCCCGGATTGCCCAGGCGGTCAGTGACCGCGCGCACCGGCATATCCAGCGTCAGGCTAATCGTGTCCCCAGCCTGCCAGCCGCGATCCAGCGCGATATAGCCGGTTTCGTCGGGCTGAGCATTGTGTGCTTCACCATTGACCGCAAGTGTCCAATCCTTACACCAGCCAGGGATGCGCAGCCGCAAGGTGAACCGCGTCTCCGCTATCCGCATCGACACTCAGGTTGATGATCCCATCAAAGGGGTAGCCTGTCTCCTGGTAGAGAGTCACCGCTTCGCCGCCTGGCGCAGAAAAGTGCAGGCTGCCCGCTTCATAGAGGTTGACGCGGACGCCTTCGGCATCCAGCCCGTAGACGTGCTGCGGGAACTGGGCGATGGCGCGCACCCCGCGCGAGGGGCAGCATTCCGGCTCGGTGTGCCAGCGATAGCGCTTGTGATCGCGCAGGCCCAGGTAGTAAGCCCAGCCTTTGCCATCCGGTGACTGCGCCGAGAGCAGATGATTGTAGATGACCTGCTCGGCCATATCGAAGTAGCGCGCGTCGCCGGTCAGGCGGCCCAGGCTGAAGTTCAGGTACATCCAGCCCATGCTGACACAGGTCTCGCCGACGTTGTAGACGCCATCGTTGGGCAGGACGTGATTGTGCGAGAAGTGCTCGCCGCTGCTGGAGGTGCCGGTCAGGTAAAGCTGGTAGCGAACCATATCCTCCCAGCCCTTGACCACCGCCTGCAAATAGCGTTCTTCCTGGGTGGCGCGGTAGAGTTCCACCAGCCCGGCGAAGTTGGTCAGCATTTCGATGCCCTTGCCCCCGGCGATGTCGGCGACGCTGCCACCCGATGCCAGGATGCTGACCAGATGCGAGCCTTCGGACTGCTCCCAATCGACATCGACCAGCCAGCGGCCCCAATCGAGAAAACGCTGCTCGCCAGTGGTGAAATACAGCCAGATCATCGGCTCCAGGATGGCTGAGGAGGCCATGCCGCCGTGCGGGCCAGTGGGGTAAACGAAGCGCTTGCCGGGGCCAAAGGTCGCCATCGCGCAGTCTGCCGCACGGACTGCCGCATCCAGCACGCGCGCGTCGCCGGTGGCGCGATAATAGCTGAGCAGGCCGATCATGTCGTGGCCGTGAATCCAGAGGTCCCAGGACTGCCAGCGGTCCTCGCCATCGTAGGTCCCCAGGTAGCCGTCGGCTTCCTGCGTGGCGATCCAGTCCGGAACCATCGCGTCGATCTTGGCCCGAAGTGCCTCGTCATGCGCATACTGGACACTCAGCACCGCGGCGTCCATCCAGGTGCCCAGATACTCGCCCTGCCAGTCGCCAAATATCTCTTTACGCGGACGGTCGGGATGGTCAAAGCCCACCGGACAGTGCAGTTGGAAAGGGTAGAGCAGGTGATCCTCTTCCTGGTGGATCAGGCGGTTGCTGCGGCTGAGTTCGAAGCGCTCGCCCAGCAGCCCGGCCATGCGCACCGCATCGGGTTCAGGTCGATGAAGCAGGTCCGGTATCTCAAGTATTGGCTTCATGTCTATTTCCCTCGTGAACATACATCAATGCGGGATGCCCAACTGGTGCATCCGGCGGTGAATGGCCTGAATCGCTTCCTGGAAAGGCCGTTCCAGATACTTCAGATGATCGTCTTCGCCGTGATGATGCGTCGCATAGCCCGGCGGGTACTGCGCGGCGCGCTGGTGGATGTGCGCCAGATTGCCTTCAATCAGCGTGAGCATATATTCGGCTGTGCCCTGGTCGAAGAGGCTCCAATCGCCGCCTACCGCCACGTAAATCGGCGAGGTATGGGCGAAGATGCCGCGCCGCCACTCGTCGTGATGGGGCCGCACGCCGTAGCCCGGCCCGCCGCAGCGCGCCGCCAGCCAGGTATGACCGTCGATCTTGACCTCACCCTTCAGATGCAGCCTGCGCTGGCCTGCCGCGTCCTCCGTCGAGGCGACCACGCGGCCCTGCTGGACGATTTGCAGCGTGTGAATCGGGAAGATCGATTCAGCGGTGGCTTCGAATTCCAACGTGCCGCCGGAGGCCATCGTGATCGTATCGCCAATCTGCGCGCCGTTGACCGTGAAGCTGAGCATCGGCCCGCCGCTGAGGAAGGTCCGACCCGCGCGCACCGCCTTCGTCCAGTTGTCATAGGTGAAGGGTTCATCGGGCGGGATGTAGGCATAGGTGCGGTAGAGTCCCACCGGGACGTCACTGCTCATTTTGTCCGTGCCGCCCACCAGCGGCAGCTTATAGCCCGCGTTCAGATAGCGGTAGTATTCGTGGTGTTCGTAATCCGCCTGCCGCAGCATCTCGACCGCATCGGCCCGCCCGGTGGCGATCAGCGCGGCGGGTTCGCCGTTGGGCGTCGGCAGGTGCGGGATAATCACCGTGCCGCCCTGCGCATGAGTCGCATCGGCCCAGGCGGACATGGTCACGTCGAGCGTGCCCGCCAGCATCCCCTCATTGGGTCCGCCGGAGCCGCGCGGACTGACCGGCGTCTTCAGGCCCCACAGCGTCAGATGACCGAGGATGTGCTGCCGGTTCTCCTGTGAGGTATAGATGATGGTGCTGCCGTTATTACTGATTGAGGGCGCGCCGATGAAATCTTCCGTGTTGGTGAAGAGATGCCCCCACTGCGAGGCCAGCAGATTGACGACGTTCAGGTCTTCAGCCTGCGCTTCGTGATGCGCGCCCTGCCCACCCAGGAAATGCACATGCGAATCGCCGCTGAACCAGCGCCGTTCGTTCATGTGGGTCCAGCGCTTGAGACGCAGCGTCAGGTCACGCTGGCCGGGGGCAATCTCCACCGTTGTGCGCAGCGGTTCGTACTCGTAGCCGCGTGCCACATCGACGATCACCTTGCCGCGTGGCAGCCAGCCCTGGCAGGTGCCGTCGATATAGGCATAGGTAACCTGCCCCAGGCGCAAGTCGCCACCAATATCGACGTGCCAGGAGTCCAGGTCGCTGTGAATGTGACTGTGATGGCCGTCCGGTTGGTAGGGCACGCCCTCCGGTGAACGAAAATGCACGCGGCAGGGCAGCGGCTGGCCGGTCTCGTCATCCAGGACGGTGACATGCACCCAGTTGCGGCCTGTCTCGACCAATTCCAGCTTCATCTGCGGCAGTTCGACCTTGCCCGCCTGTTCCAGTTCGGCCCAGCTCGCCCTGCCGATCTCGGTATCCCCGGCTTTCACCGTCACTTGCGCTGAGGGAATGGCTGCGATTTCGACGTAGGCCGGGCTGTTGTGATTGTTGTACGCTTCGCCGAAGCCCTTGAGATCGTCGCTCACAAAGCCTTCAGCGTCAGCGGGCAGCGGATAGGGGTACGTGGCGACGCCCCGGTCCACGTCCACGTCCAGATCAAAACGTTCGCTCTGGTCGTCGGCCAGCGTGATCTTCACCGGACGGCGGCCCTGGCGGAAAAACGGCTCCTCATCGACCTGGCCCAGCGTGAGCGCTGCCAGCAGGAACTTACGTTCGCCTGGCTCAATGGTCAGACTGGCGATGGGCTGATCCGGGCGCGGGTTAGGCCAGGCCCATAGATAATAGGTGCTGCCGCGATTCGTGTCCACGACCTCGATCTGGCGGTAACCGCTGTCGCCCCACTGGCCTTCATAGCGATCTCGCATCCTGTCTTTCTGATTTGGCAGCGCCAGAAAAGGCCACTGGCCCCAGGTGGTCGGCAGAACGCTGACCTCGAAACGCTCGCGGACCGGCAGTCGGACGATTTCGCCATCCGCGTAGGTGACGACGTAGACAGCAAGCACCTCTCCGACCGGCCCGCCCGCCATGACCTCCGATTCGAGCAGGGTATGGGCGAAAATCAGGTGATAGGCTGTGTCGCTCACCGGGATCGTGACCGGGTTGGCACCGGATTCGAAGCCGAGAAAACAGCGCTGGCTGTCCGCGCCGATCTGGAAGGGCAGACCGTGAAAAAGCTGATTGCCAATCGGCGGCTGGGCATCAGCAGCCATGAAGGCGGTCCCGACATTGTAAACTGAGGTCAGGTCCACTGCTCTGTAATCCATGATTCCTCCAGTCATATTTCACAATAAGGCTCTATTTCAAATCAGGATGCGGTGTGCTGTGACAGGAAGGCCAGCGCCTGCTCAAAAACCTCGGCCACCAGTGGATTATCCATGCCTTTGCCATCGAATCCGTGCGGCTGGCCGGGCAAGATGCGCAGTTCTTGAGCGACGCCCTGTGCTGCCAGCGCCTGCGCCATCAGCCGGGACTGTTCGACCGGCACGTCAGTGTCCTCGTCGCCGTGCAGCAGCAGTGTAGGCGGATAGTCTGGCGTCACGGTCTGGAGCGGACAGTAGGGACGGAACCAGTCCGCCTCTTTGTGCGGGTCATGCCCGCCGACCTCCTGCGGCCAGAGTCCGCGCTGACGGTAGTACAGATAGGAACGCCAGCGCCGCCCGGCCAACTCGCTGTCGAAACTCATGCCGGTCAGCACTTCCTGGCCCACGTTGGCCCGCGCCTCGGCCTCCGGCACCGCCGGATAGCCGCAGTAAAACGGGTCCGGCTGGCTGTACCAGGGGCCGATGATGTCGCCGTAGCCGTAAAACGCCACCAGCGCGCGCGGGCGCGGCTCCAGGCCACCGGCCATCAGCGTCAGGTAGCCACCTGCCGAATGCCCGATGACGGCGATACGCTCCGGGTCGATAGCGGCGACTTCGGGACCCGTCTGGCGCAGCCAGGTGTAGACATCGCGCAGGATCCTCGATGATGGCGGGAAGCTTGACCTCCGGGGCCAGGCGATAATCCGCCGTGACGACCACATAGCCCGCGCTGAGATAGCGTTCCAACTGCGCCGGGTGGATGACCTCGCGGCTGCCGATCATCAACATGCCGCCATGCAGCCACAAGATCGCGGGTCGGCGCAGCGTGTCGTCAGCCGGGCGATGCACATCGACGTGGATACTGCACTCCGGCGTGGCTTTGTAGACGTAGGTCTGTACCATGCTGGCTCCTGACTATGGGCTGACCACCGCGATGGTATCCCAGAACGCGCCTTCCCAGGCCCAGCCGTTGGGCTGGTTCAACAGTTCCAGGGTAGTCTCCTGCCCGGCAAAGGCCGTGAGATCGACCTCCACGTGCAGCCAGCCATCCGGCGCGCTCTGTGGCCCCACCACTTCGCGCAGCAGCTCCTGACCGTTGGCGCGCACGACCAGCTCCCAATCGCCCATCGGGAAATAGCCCACGTCCAGGCGCAGGGTCGAGGTCGTGTCGGCGGGCAGCTTCAGCGTCCGAGTCAGCGTGCAGGCGACGCCCCGGCTGATCGGATAGGTCAGCAGCACGTCATTGCGGCCCTGAATCTCAGCTTTGAGACCCAGCAGCGGATCATCGCTGCAATCCGCTTCGGCCCAGCCTGGCGCGAAGGCGTGCAGACCCGCGCCGGGGTCGGCATGTTAAATCTGGGCCATCTGCGCCTCGGTGAACAGGCTGCCGCTGATCGGGCCAGGGTCCCAGGACTGGACGAATGGCGCGGGCTGCGGCGTCTGCACCGGGATGACGAAGACTTCCTGACCACTGGCGTCGGTCTCGGCGGAGCCGCCTGCGGCGAGAATCGACTCGCGCGCCAGTTTCTCGCTCACGTCGAGCAGTTGGTCAAAGTTGTAGTTGGTGTAGCTGAATTGGGTCTGGTGATTGAGTCCCTCAGCGAACTGCGCCGGAATCTGATCGAGCGCGGTAAAGATGATTCCGCCGGCGTTGGAGGGATTGCAGTCCGAATCCTGGCCGCTGCGCATCGAAAGCACGATGGTTTGCATCGGGTCGCCCTGGCCGTAGAGCAGGCCCATCACGATATAGGCCCCGTTGATCTTGGCGTCGATGTTGAAAGCGGCGTCCGGGAAATACTCATCGCTGCTCGAATAGCGCCGGTAGTCCGGGTTCTGCTGGTACTTGGCCTCGACCTGCTGCCAGGTCGCCTGCCAGTCGTCCGGGTTCTCGCGCTACCAGGCGAGCACGTCGCGGATCGCCTCGGCATACTGGCTCTGCGCCGGGATGCAGTCCAGCCCGGCCTGGACCATCGCCGCCGGGTCGTTTTCGAAGAAGGCCTCGGCGTACATGCAGGCCACGAACTGCCCGCCATACAGGCCGTCGCCATAGTTCATGATCGTGCCGAACTTGTTGCCCAGGGCAATCGCGTTGTTGACCATGCCCGGCGAGATCAGGCCCGCGAAGTCGGCTTCGATCTGGTAGTCGATGTCGTCGGCGTAGCCGTTGAAGCGCGGGTGCCCGGAGTCGGGTGGGGCGATGCCCTGGCGCAGGTTGTTGCGCGCGGCCAGATTGGCGTGCCACAGCTGGTATTCGCTGTTGGCGAAGTCGATGCCCGCCTGCGCTGCCGAAACATCCAGGCCGTAGGTATCGAGCGTGCTGAGGAAGGTCATCTCGACGTAGAGGTCGTCCTCGCCGAACGCCTCGTTGATGAAGCCCGGAGTAAGCTGCGGCACGGCATCTTCTGGGATGATCTCACCCCGGTACTGGAACTCAGTCGGTGCGCCGAGTGCCACCCCGGCCATCTGCCCCAGCCAGCCCGCTCGCATCTTCTGGCGATAGACTTCGACCGGCAGGCGGCGGAACTGCGGCGAGTCCTGTGCCACAGTGGGCGCGAGGGTGCTCAGCAGCGTCAGGCTCAGCAGGACGGTCAGTAGTCGTATCAGGTGGATGCGGTGCTTCATGCTCAACCTCCAGACTGCCGTCTAGGGCGTCAATGCCCACAAGCTGAAGCCATAGGCGGGCAGCGATACTTCGAAGCGATCCCGGCGTGGGCGTTCTTCGCCGGTCAGGATATTCGTCAGCGTGTTTTCCGGGAGACCCGTGAGATCAACGCTCAGGCTTTGCGGCTCTGGCTGGAAGTTCATCACGACCAGAACCGGTGCGCCCGCTTCATTTGAGCGCCGCAGGAAGGCGTAGTATTTCGTGTCGTCTGAGCTGTTCAACTGCTGCCGGGTGCCGCCTGCACAGAGAGCCGGATAATCGTGGCGCAGCCGCAGCAGGGCTGTCATCTCCTGCCGGAATTCATCCGACCAGTAGCGATCCGATTCGCCATGCTGCAAATACAATTCGCCTGCGGTGGCGACCACTGCCGCGCCCAGCACCTGCGCCGCCAGTGACGCGCTGTGCAAATCCGGCGCATCAATATAACAGACGCCGCCCGCCGCCACCACGCGATCCCGATAGCCGCGCAGCGCGACTTCAATGGGACTGCGGATCGCCCGCCAGCACGGCATCACGAATGACGTCCTTGCCTTCCCACCACAGTTTGATGGCGTAATCCATAACGCAGTTAAAACCACCATCCCGAATCCAGGGCAGCGGGTCATCGCCAAAGCCGCCTGCGCCTTCCGGCTGGCTGAACTGATTGTCCGCCGCCTGAATCGGATCGGTCATGGTGCTGCGCGTGATGGCCCAATCGCAGTGGATGTACCAGTTCACCGCATCAATCACGAGGCCATCGATGCCGGTATGCAGCCAGAAATCGGTGATGCGGCGCACTTCAGCCTGCCAACCGGGATCGCCAAAGTTGAACTGGGGCAGGTGATAGCCACCGTGTTCGCCCTCCCACTTGACCCAGAAATACTTCCCGGCGCGCTCACTCCAGCGCCAGTTGCCGTGTAAGTCGTTGAGGAAGTGCGGCGCGAGCGGTTTGTCCATCACATCCGTGCCGCTGTCGCTCCACAGAAACCAGTGGACCTCCGGGCTGTCGATGCCCTGGCGCACATCGTCGCAGGCTTTGAGAAAGGCGGGGAAATCCTCATGGCCGTAACCCAGGTTGATGAAGGCAATCACGGCCATCTGGCGCGCATGAGCCTCGGCGATCAGGCGTCTTGAAGTCGTCCATGCTGCCAATGGCCGGGTCGATCTCGTAAAAGTCGAGGCTATCCAGGCCGTTGTAGCAGACGCCACCTTTGCACGGCGCGAAAATCTCAAGCGTGTCGAAACCCTGGGCCTTCAGCTCGTCAAGCTGACCGGTCACGTTGTTGAGTGTGACCCCTTGCGACTTCAGATAGGGGCGAAGTATGCCGGATGCGGTCTCCCACCAGCGTGGGCGCAGCACTGAACGTGGATATGATGTAGTCACCCAAACAAGCCTTTTTAATTATACGTATAAGTTAGTCGAAATCAGGACGCTTTGTCAACATTCCGCGCTGAGAGATTCGTTGAAAATCACAGCCTGCGCGGCGCTCTATGCTCGATGGCTGTGGTTTCGGACTCAAAGCTCAGGTATGCGACCTGTTTGATGGAGAGGAAGGGCACAGCCAGGGGCGGCAATGCCCGTTGTTCCCGGACTACAAGCTGATGTCTAGCCCTTCAGCGCACCCACCGTCACACCCTTCTGGATACGGTTCTGGAAGATGATATAGACGACCAGCGTGGGCACCATGATGAGCGTGACCGCTGCAAATAAGGCGCTCCAATCGTTCTGGTAGTACTGCTGATGGAGCATGAAGGACAGACCCTGGGGCAGCACGTAACCATCGCGGTCCGTCATCAGGACCAGGGGCAGAATAAACTGATTCCACTGGCCGAGGAAGTTGAAGATACCCATCGTCACGAGACCCGGTTGCGCCAGCGGCAGCATGACTTTGTAGAACACCTGGTACTCGTTGGCCCCGTCAATGAGCGCGGCTTCATGCAATTCTGACGGCAGTGTCTTGAAAAAGCCGGTCAGGAAGAAGATGGTGAAGGGCAGCGAATAGGCTGTGTAGACCAGAATCAACCCCTGAAAGGTGTTCAACATGCCCAGGTCTTTCACCAGAAAGAACAGGGGCACCAGCGCCATGAAGATGGGGAACAACAGCCCGGCCAGGAACAGGTAGAAGATCGCGCGGTTGCCAGGGAACTTGAAACGCCCCAGGATGTAGGAGGCCAGCGCTGACACCAACAAGGTGAGCGCCACACCAGGGATCACGACTTTCATACTGTTGACGAAATACTCGCCGATGTGGACCTCAACCCAGGCACGCTGGAAATTGTCCCATTGCAGGTTTGCCGGGAGCGCCCAGGGAGCGAAGAAAATCTCCTGGTCCGTCTTGAAGGAACTGTAGACCAGCCAGATCATAGGAAAGATGACAATTGCTGCCCAGATTACCAGACTGATGTTCACTGCGGACTGTGCCATCCACCGGCCCGACTGCAATTCTGTACCGCGCTGGTAGCGCTCGCTTTGTGAGACCTCTGTGATTTGGGCCATATTAGAACTCCACAAACTCGCGTTGGGTGGCGCGCATGGTCAGCAGCGATAGGATAAAGGCAATCACAAACATGGCGACGGCCACCGCCGTTGCATAGCCAAACTTGCTCTTGAGAAATGCCTGATCGTAAACATAGGTTGACAGCACATCGGTAGATCGATTGGGGCCGCCTTCGGTCATCGTCTGCGTGATGGCAAACATGTCGATTGCGGCGATGCCCAGAAAGACCAGAGCCGTGCGGATGGTGTCCCACAGCAGGGGCAGGGTGATACGCCAGAACAAATCCCAACGAGTCGCGCCGTCAATGGTGGCCGACTCATAATAGGATACCGGGATCGAATCCATCCCGGCGATGAACAGCACCATGTAGAAACCGACCGCTTGCCAGATCATGACCACGCCGACCGCAGCCAGTGCGACGTCAGGATTGCCCAGCCATGCAATTGGGTCTTTCACACCAAAAACGCTCAATATACTGTTCAATATGCCGATGGTGGGGTGGTAGATGAAGCTCCACAAGACGCCAATGGCGACCAGCGACATCACTTGTGGGAAGAAGAAGGTCACACGATAGAAGCCTCTAAAACGTGCCTTGCCATGCGTGAGCAGGAAGGCGAGATACAGCGCGATGGAGATCGTGATGGCCGGAATGAAGATTAAGTAAAGGATATTGTGCGAGACTGCATTCCAGAACAGCTTGTCGCTTAATAGTTTGGAAAAGTTCTCTAAGCCAACAAAGGTCGGCGTTGGGGTCAGCCCACGCCATTTCGTGAGGCTGATATAGATCGACTTACTGTATGGAAACACCACGAACACGGCGTACAAAATCAAGGCAGGCAGCAAAAAGGGGACAATAATGTGATACTTACGTTTTCGGATCCACATAAATCACCTCAGGTTCCACTCCGCCCGTGATCCGGGGCGAGCGATGATCGCTGAGTCAGCCAGAAGCAAAGAATCACTGTGACGCCGACTGCCAGAGCCGACGTCACAGCTGATCTCAGGTGACGATTAACAGATGATTCCGCAATCAGGTGCGGGTGTACTTGGGAATATCTTCGTCGGCCTTCACCTCATCGGCGATGGCCTGGACATTAGCTACAAACTCTTCCGGTGTGATGCGATTGGTCAACAGCTCACCCATGTTATCGCGGGTGCCATCGCCCATCGGTGTGTACCAATCTTTCCAGCGGTAGTCGAACAGGCCATCCCCAGCCGTTTCGGCGGCGTCGAGCGCAGATTGCAAGGCGCTGCTGAGTTCGACGCCTTCACTGCCCCCGTAAACCGGCATGATCGCGCTGACGTTTTGGGCCAAGAACTGGGCGCTGGCTTTGGACATCATACAGCGCATAAATTCCATGCCGCCGGTCACATTGGCCGCATTGATGGGAACGATGTAAGGTTCACCCGGCCAGGCGAGAATCGATGTCGTAGGTATCTGCCGTGGGTCCCGGAACCGGGTCGATGACCATATTGAAGCCTTCGGGGGTCAGATCACGCATTTCGTTTTCCAGCCAGGTCCCGCAGGGGATAAAGGCTGCGTGCCCCTGGAGCCATTCGGCCTGCGATTCGGTGTAAGTCAGCCCTTCTGTGCCAGCCAGGATGTAATCGTTCGCAGTCAACTGGTAAATCATGGTCGCGGCCTGTAGGACCGGGTCAGACAGCCAGGCACCATCTTCAAGATTATCAAGCGATTTGATGGTTTCTATGCCACCCACTTTATAGACCAGCGGCATAAACACACCGAAGACCATATACTGCGGATACTTGCCCTGGTAAGTCCAGGGAGCCATCGCACCGTCGGTCTTGATCGTTTCGCAGAGTGCCAGCATATCATCCCAGGTATGCGGGTATTCCCAGCCTTTTTCCTCAAACAACGATTGGCTGTGCCAGATGCCAGAGACGGTGAAGGAGATATTCAGCAGCAACTGCTGACCGTTAAATACACCGGTGTCCTGCGAGCCGGGGAACAGAGTCTCAGCAAAGGTCTTCCCTGGCGTATCCAGCGATGGCGCTTCCATCAGGGGTGCGAAGTCGGCTAACTGGTTGTCTGCAACCAGGGCATCCATCGGAATATTCCCGGCACCACTGTTGTCGATGACATCCGGCGGATTGCCACCGATGAAACGGGGTTGCAGCACTTCCTGGACACGCTGAATGCCTTCAACGGTCATGTCGTTGTCGGGATGCAGCTTCCTGAAAATGTCGGCAGCGTTGTCGATGTAGTCGCGGCCATAACCGCCCTCGAAGAAAATGCCTTCGACCGTTGTTCCGGCTTCCAACCCTAGTGGATTGACCGCCTCGTCTGCGACGTCAAAGGGTAATCCGTCCTGGGCGAACACAGCGGATATGGGCAGCAGTTGACTGCCTAATACCGCTCCGCCTGCCGCAGAAGCAGCCTTCAGGAAATCCCTTCTTGACAATTTCTTGCTCATTGCATTTCCTCCTGAATGGTAAAAGGTAAGAAAGGATCTAAGTATTGAAACGAGACACAGAGACTTACTCTACTGACAGTATATTGAATTCCATATAGACTGTCAAAGAATGCCTTCAGATCGCAGACAAAGCCTTAGCTGAAAGCGCTGCGCCGCGCTACAATTGGTTCTGGCATGTCCCACAGGAAGGTGTGGCTGCCGCAAAAAGAAAGGTCGATTATGCGACTTCTGGTGGTTGGTGGTAGTGGCATTGTGGGGTCGCTCGTTGTGCCGTTTCTGGCGGAGAGGCACACGCTGCGCATCTTTGATCTGCGTCCGCCGCAGCACGGCGACTACGAATACGTTCCAGGCAACGTGACACAATACGATGATCTCGCATCCGCCATGACCGGCGTGGATGCCTTGCTTTACATGGCGATGGGCACGCTCAACTGGAAAGAAACAGAGGGCATCGTCAGTGCTTACGATGTGAACATCAAGGGGCTGCATCTGGCCTTGCGAGCGGCGCACGAGGCCGGCATCGAACAGGCGGTATACACCAGTTCCATGTCCGTCTACGGTGGTGATCTCTTGCAGCGCCACTTCTCAGATGAAGCGCTCACGCCGGATGCGCTGGAGCTTTACGGCTTCACGAAGTATCTGGGCGAAGCGGTCTGCGAGAACGCTTTCCGGCTTTGGGGGATGCATGTGAACGCGCTGCGGCTTTGCCACCCGACCGCCGAGGATAAATGGTACAGCCAGACCGTGCTGGGGACGCCCACGATTGCAACGACGGCAGGGGATGTCGCGCGTGCGATGCTGGCGGCGCTCGAATATCAGGGCGGGTTTAATGCGTTCATGATTAGCGGCGATTACGAGAACAAGATCATGAATATGTCGAAGGCCAAACGACTGCTGAACTGGGAGCCACAGGCGCGCCCCACTGGATATTCAGCAGACGAGCATTGATTGAGGAGGCACAATGGCTTTCAATGTGAAAAAACGCGGCAAGCTGACCTACTATTACGAGGGTGACGATCCCGTATTGTCCAGTATGGTGGTCGAAACGCTGCCGGATGGTGATCTGAAGATCTCGTTTTTCAGGTTTGACCGGCGGCTATTCGGCTAGCCACGTGCTTGGTCTGGATACGGTGACCTTCATGGAGCCTGAGGTCGAGATTCCGCTGGTGTTCCGCTGCTGGGAAAGCTGGCTTCAGGAGGCCGGGATTTGCGATTCGATTGCGGGCGTTGACTTCATTGAAGTTCATGCTTTCGGTTGCCAGCCTAAGTCGCCCAACCCGCTGGTAGACCCGGTGGGCTACAGCAAAGAACTCGAACGCCTGCGCCAGGCTTATGCCAGGGCGTACCGGAATTACTTCAAGGAACACTGCCCGGAAAACGGCCTCCCGGCACGTTTCACCGTGCATGTGGTCGATGTGCCGGATCAAGCCGCATCCTATGAGTTTTACGCTACAGCGCTTTATCAGCAGTCCATGCAGTCCTGAATAGAAAGAAGCATTCTTAATCATGGAAACAACATTCGATCTTTTGCTCAAGAACGGTCATGTGATTGACCCTGCGAATAATATCGACCAGGTGATGGACGTAGCGGTGACGGGGGATCGCATTGCGCGGGTCGCGCCGGACATTGATCCTGCGCTCGCCAGACAGGTCGTGGATGTCTCCGGGACCTATGTCACGCCGGGGCTGATCGACATTCATGTGCATGTCTATCACACGCGCGAGCCGGAAGGCCTCAGCGTGATCGCGGACCATCATTCATTTCGCTCCGGCGTCACGACGATCGTCGATACCGGCACAGCAGGCGCGAAGCATTTCCTGCACTTCAAGCGCACGGTGATCGACCAGGCCAAGACCCGCATTTTTGCCTTCATCAACATCGTCAAATCCGGGATGCAGGGCGATTTCGAACAGGATGTTAACGAAATGGATCCTGAACTGGCCGCCTCTATCGTGCTGGCCTACCCGGACGTCTGCGTCGGCATCAAAACGGCGCACTACTGGACCTACCAGCCCTATGATGAGATGCACTGGCCCTGGGCCGCTGTAGACCGTGCCTTAGAGGCACGCGACATCTGCAAGAAGCCGCTGATGGTGGATTTCTGGCCCCGGCCAGAGCGTCCTTACTCGGAGCTTGTGCAGAAGATGCGCCCCGGTGACATTCACACGCACATGTATGCGCAGCAGTTCCCGGTATTGGACGACAATAAGAAGCCGAACCAGTTCCTCTTTGAGGCCCGTGAGCGCGGCGTGATCTTCGATCTGGGGCATGGGGCCGGGAGCTTCTGGTTCCGGCTGGCGATCCCGGCGATGGAAGGTGGCTGGCGGCCCGAATTCGATCAGCACGGACCTGCACATCGGCAACGTCAACGGCCCGGTCTTCGATATGCTGACGACAATGTCCAAGATGCTGAACATCGGGATGCCGCTGCAAGAGACGATCTATCGCTCGACCGTGACCCCGGCGCAGGAGATCGGGCACCCGGAATTGGGCACGCTGAGCGAGGGCGCGGAGGCCGACATTGCGGTACTGGTGCAGGAAGAGGGTGAGTTCGGCTTCACCGACTGTGGACGCGCCAAACACATGGGCGATAAGAAACTCTCGGCCAAGATGACCCTGCGCGCGGGCGAAATTGTCTATGATCTCGATGGTCTGGCAAAGCCGCTGTGGCAGGATGCGCCGCCGGAGTACTGGGTGATTCACCAACAGGGGCCGGTCAAATGACAGACTACAAAACGCTGGGGGTCCGGCCCGTCATCAATGCGCAGGCGACCCTGACCCGTCTGGGTGGCTCGCTGATGCCGCCGGAGGTGCTGCAAGCGATGAACGATGCCGCGCGCTGCTTCGTGGATCTGCACGAGCTTCAGCAGCGGGTGGGCGAACGGCTTGCCGACCTGACGCACAATGAGGCAGCTTACGTCAGCACGGGGGCGGCTGCTGGATTAGTATTGGCGGCTGCGGCCTGTATCACCGGCACCGACAAAGCGCTGATGCACCGCTATCCTGATCTGAGCGGTCTGAAAGATGAAGTCATCGTTCAGAAGCGCCACCGCAACGGCTACGATTACGCCGTGCGGCAGACTGGGGCGCGCATCGTCGAGATTGGCAGTGCAGATGGCGCGACACGCGAAGATCTCGAGCAGGCGATCAGCCCGAAGACGGCAGCCTACTTCTGGTTTCAGGGGGCCATGACCAGCGATCATGATCTGCCCTTGTCTGAAGTAATTGAGATCGCACACAAGCATCATATTCCGGTCGTCGTGGATGCGGCGGCGCAGCTCCCACCGGTCAGCAATCTCTGGCACTTCACTGAGATGGGCGCTGACCTGGCGGTTTTCAGCGGCGGCAAGGATCTGCGCGGTCCACAGGCAAGCGGTCTGATGGTAGGGCGGAAGGACCTGATTGAAGCCTGCCGGATGCACGGGAATCCGAATCATGCAGTTGGGCGTCCGATGAAGGTCGGCAAAGAAGAGATGCTGGGCCTGCTGGCGGCGGTTGAACGCTATCTCACGCTGGATCACGCGGCGCGCGAGCGCTACTGCGAGGACACGGTGCAGATGTGGTGCGAGGCCTTCAACGCCCTGAACGGCCTTACGGCGACGCGATCCTTCCCCAACGAGGCGGGCCAACCGCTGCCACGCTGCTATGTCGAAGTGGCGTCGGCGACTCTCAGCCGGGATACGATTGTCGAGCAGCTTGCCGCCGGAGAACCGTCGATCATGGTTCAAGCCACTGACGATGGCGGCATCCACCTCAATCCGATGACGTTGGAGCCGGGCGAAGAAACGATCATTGTAAATCGCCTGCGCGAAATCCTCGCATCATCGTGACCTGAGCGCGCGGAACGATTGGCCCGGCATCCTGAGCCTGCTAGCGTTTGCTTGCATAGCATTCAGCGGCGGTCATGCCAACGGCAACTCTCGTCGTGGAACCGGGGGAGGAAGTGACTGCGGTTGTGGCAGAATCAGCGCCGACGCCCTTCATGTTTGATATGGAACCCACCGCCATGCCGGTGCCTGCCGAGCCAACAGACCAGCCGACCTGTACGCTGACGATCAACTTCAATCTGAATATGCGCACCGAACCCAGCACAAATGCCGAATGGATCCTGACGATTCCGGATAGCAATCTCCCTGTTCCCAGCGGGTAGTGGTTCCTCCTGACAGCGACCACTGCCCGCTGTTTCGTCGTGATGGATTACTTTCTTGACATTTACGGCGACATTGGTTATTGTGGTTTAACGATAAACTCTTTTTTGAAAACTATGGTTGAGAAAGCTCAAAAACCACCTACAGTTACTGATGTTGCCCAGCTTGCCGGTGTATCGGCGACCACTGTGTCCTACGTCTTGAATGGTCGCGCCGGTGGCGACAGTCGTATCAGCCCGGCTACCAAAGAACGAGTGCTGGCGGCTGTAAGAATCTCTCGGATACGTTCAAAATAACACCGCCCGCCATCTGCGGCGACGCTCGACTGAGCGCGTGTGTCTGGCGCTGCCCGGTCTGGGAAGACCTTATCACGACGTACTCGCACGCCAGCTTTACGCCATTGCAGAAGAGCACGATTTCTCCGTTTGCATCAGTGTGGGCGGCAGCACGACAGAAGACCTTCAAATCGTGCGCGATGTCCGCAGCGGGATGGCGGATGGCCTGCTGATTGATTTCAGCAACTCTTACGATCCCGATGTGACTACGGCGCTGGAAGAGCTTGCTAAATCCGGCATCGCTGTCGTGGTTATGGGCGACCAGATGATTGGGAACGGTTTCGACGTGTTTAACACCACCGTCGAGGCCGCCAGCATGAGGGCCGTGCGCCACTTGTTGGATCTCGGCCATCGTCGGGTCGCTTTTATGGCCCATTCCGCCGTCCAGCCCATCCACAGTATGCGCTACCGCAGCTATTCTCGTGCCCTGCGCGAGGCCGATATCGAACTGGATGAGTCCCTGGTCATTGAAGGAGCCGCATCGCGCGAGATGGCCTACGCCAATGCCCAGGCCTTGCTATCGCGCAGCGACGCGCCGACCGCCATTTTCTGCGCTTCAGACATCGGCGCTTTGAGTGCGCTGGCTGCCGCGCATACCCTGGCGCTCAAGGTGCCGGACGATATTGCCATTATCGGCTGCGGCAACAGCTTTGAAAGTCGTATTTCGTCACCACGTCTTACTACAGCGGGGCCAACTGATTTAGATTTCAGTGTGCCGATCCACTTTCTCTTTGAACGCCTCCAAGCCGCAGATCAAATCGAGCAACGCCGCCACACACAGCAGTGGGAATTACTGGTTAGAGATTTCGACATGAATTCCTGATCTGAGCCAGTTACGCCATGTAGCAGAAAGGAGTGTGCCTTATAGGTTAATCGTTAAACCTTTTTAGCCGGGACTTTGAGAATTAGATGATGAAGGAAAGCAATCATGAGTGAGAGAAAACTAAGCCGCCGCGATTTTCTACGGATTGCCGCCGCCGGGAGCGCCGCCGGGGTCGTGGCCGCCGCGCTGCCGGTTGTCGCCGATCAAAACGCTGCGCCTCCAGCGCAAGACCGCGTGACCGTGACGTTTATGGTCCCCGGTTCACAGCAGGAAGATGCTGATTTCGCCCCGGTCTTTGATGCCTTCGCGGAGATGTACCCGGAGATTGATGCGCAGTACACGCCGGCTGGCACAGGCTATAACTCGCAGTATGACGACAAGCTGCTCACGCTGCTCGCGGCAGGGACAGCGCCCGACGTCTTCAAGACCCTGTTTGGCAAGTTCGGTGCCTTCGGCGCATTGGGGGTCTATACGCCGCTGGATGATTATGTGAAGAAGTACCCGGAAATCACCCAGTTTGACGATTTCTTCACCAATCATATCGAAGGCTGCATGATTAACGGCCAGTTGATGGCCCTGCCGAACGATGGCGCGCCAGAGGGCATCTGGTACAACGTCGATATGTTCGATGCGGCAGGCCAGGACTACCCGAACTGGGATTGGACCTGGGATACGCTCACCGAAGTCGCCCAGACGCTCACGCAAAAGGATGGCGATATCACAGTCCAGAACGGCGTCGGCCAGCCCTTCTGGCTGGAGACAATCTGGAGTAATGGCGGCGAGATTCTCAACGAAGACGGGACCAAATGTCTCCTGGATCAGCCGGAAGCGGTGGAAGCCCTGACCTGGATGCAGGATCTGACCCTGAAGTATCAGGTCACACCATCACCGGAAGCGCTGGCCGAGCTGGCCCAGAACGACCGTTTCTCGACCGGGAAGCTGGGTATGTTCTATGCCGTGCGCGGCGCGCTGGGTGGGCTGCGCAGCATCGAAGACTTCCATTTTGACGCTGCTCCGATGGTGATGAGCAACAAAGGTACTCGCGTGACCCGCCTCCTGATCGGTTGGACCTCGATCTGGAGCGGCTCGCAGCATCCCGACGAGGCCTACAAACTCACTGCTTTTGTCGCCAGCCCAGAAGGCCAGAAGCTGCGCATCAGCAACGGTTTTGCACACCCTTCACGCAAGTCGCTGGTGGAGCAGGACTGGTACAAGAACTACCTCTGCGATATGTGCAACAGCACAGATGTGGACAACGTCTTCCCCGAAATGCTGCTGCGTGGTGAAGCGCGTGCCTGGCCTGCCTACCCGAAGGAAGCCGAGATCCTGCAAACCATCAACACCGAGTTGGATCACCTGTGGGATGGGTCAAAGACGGCTGAACAAATGGCTGCGGATGCCACCGCCGCCATTGACGCAGTGGTCGCCGTATAAGATCGCTACAGACCGATTCTCAGGGAAAGCACACCATGATGGATTTAGAGGGTCTGCCAGATCCTCTAAATCCACCGGTGGAAAGGTCAAGAAATGCTTGCGAATCCAATTAAAGGGCTGACGATGCAGCGTCGGGAAGAACTCACCGGCTGGCTGTTCGCCTCGCCCTGGCTCTTGGGCTTTGTGATCTTCACGGCAGGTCCAATGCTCGCTTCGGCTTTTTTCTCGTTCACCGATTGGAACCTGATCCAGCCGATGAAGTTCGTCGGCCTGGCGAACTTCCAGATGGCCCTGGGCAAGGACCCACTGGTATGGCAGGCCTTGAAGGTCACGACAGTTTACGCCTTTGTGAGTGTGCCCTTACAGGTTGTCTTTGGGCTGATTATCGCTTTGCTGCTGAATACAAATATACGCGGTTTACGTTATTACAGAACGATTTATTTCTTGCCCTCGGTACTCTCCGGTGTTGCGGTGGCGCTGCTGTGGCGTTGGATCTACGCTTCGGACTATGGTCTGATTAACTCCATGCTGGCGGGCATCGGCATTCGCGGCCCTGGCTGGCTGGGCAGCGCAGACTGGGCGCTTCCGGCGCTCATCGGTATGTCGCTGTGGCATGTCGGCGGCGGCATGGTGGTCTATCTGGCGGGCCTGCAAGGCGTACCGACCGAGCTTTATGAAGCGGCGGAGGTCGATGGTGCGACGATCTGGTCACGGCTGCGCTTCATCACCATCCCCCTGATCACACCGGTCATCTTTTACCAGCTCGTCACCGGCATCATCGCCGCGCTTCAGATTTTCACCCAGCCGCTCATTATGACCAATGGTGGCCCGCACGATTCGACGCTGTCGTTCATGCTCTACCTGTATCGCAATGCCTTTCAGTTCTTCAAGATGGGCTACGCCTCGGTGTTGGCCTGGATCCTGTTCATCTACATTCTGATCCTGACTCTGATCGTCTTTCGTAGTTCACGCTGGTGGGTGTTCTACGCCGGTGAGGCGAAGGGGAACGAGGCATGAGCATCACCAGTGATCTCAGCGAGCGCGGCGATCTGGCTGTGACCCGCCGCGACGCCAAACGCGGCACGGCATACAGTAAAGCCTTAGTCCATGTGATTCTGATTCTGGGCGCAATCGTCCTGCTGCTGCCCCTGGCCTGGATGCTTTCGACCTCATTGAAGGACCTGGGTGCGGTGCTGATCCTGCCGCCGAAATGGATTCCCGACGAAATACGCTGGACCAATTACATCGATGTGTTCACGGTAACGCCCTTCGCCCGCTTCATCTTCAATACGTCGGTCATCACGCTGCTGAGCGTCCTGGGGAAGATTCTTTCCTGTTCCATCGTAGCCTTTGCTTTTGCCCGCCTGCGCTGGCGTGGGCGCAATACGGTGTTCATCATCATGCTGGCGACCTTGATGCTGCCGCCGCAAGTGACATTGATCCCCCAGTTCGTGATCTACCGTGAACTCAAGTGGATCGACACCTTTCTGCCGCTCATCTTGCCGCACTGGTTTGGCGGTCCCTTCGCTACCTTTCTGCTGCGACAGTATTTCATGACCCTGCCGCAGGAACTGGACGATGCTGCGCGCATTGATGGCGCATCCTATTTCGGCATCTACTGGCGCATCATCTTGCCGTTAGGGAAGCCTGCGCTGGCCGCCGTCGCCATCTTTACCTTCAACGGCACGTGGAACGATTTCCTCGGCCCGCTGATCTACCTGCATTCTCAGGAGAACTACACCATCCAGATGGGGCTGCGCATGTTCCAGGATCAATACTACACCTCCTGGAATCTGCTCATGGCCGCCTCGCTGATTGCGATGATCCCGGTGGTGCTGATCTTCTTTTTTGCCCAGCGATACTTTATCCAGGGCATCGTTTTTACCGGCATCAAAACTTAACAGAAGGTAATGTTTGATGAATACTTCGCCACCCAACGTCATCGTCTTCTTAACTGACCAGCAGCGCTGGGACACCACCGGTCTGCATGGCAATCCGCTTGATCTGACGCCTAATCTCGACCGCATGGGGCGTCGTGGGACACACGTCTTCAACTCCTTTACCTGCCAGCCGGTGTGCGCCCCGGCACGTGCCTCGCTGCAAACCGGCCAGTATGCCCGGCGCAGCGGTACCTATCGCAATGGTATTCCCTTGAGGCCGGACGCCCGGACACTGGCGCATTATTTCCGCGATGCAGGCTACCAGACCGGATACATCGGCAAGTGGCATCTCGCCGGCAGCGATCCGGTTACAAAGGCAGAACGCGGCGGTTACGAGGAATGGCTCGCCGCCAATCTGCTGGAGTTTGTGTCGGATGCCTATCACACGGTGCTGTATAACGACGAGGAAGAGGCGGTGGAACTGCCGGGCTATCGGGTCGATGCCTTGACCGATGCGGCGATCCGGTATGTGGACCAGCATCAGGCGCAGCCCTTTTTCCTGTTCCTCTCATTTCTTGAACCGCATCACCAGAACCACGTGGACGATTATGTCGCGCCGGATGGCTACCGCGAACGCTACGCAGGGCGCTGGGTGCCGCCAGACCTGGCCGCGCTGGGGGGCACGTCTCACCAGCATCTCGGCGGCTATTACGGCATGGTCAAACGCCTGGACGAGGCCCTGGGCCGCCTGATGGATACGCTCAAGAGTCTCAACCTGACCGATAACACCATCATCCTTTTTACTTCGGATCATGGCTGTCACTTCAAGACCCGCAACGAGGAGTACAAACGCTCCTGCCATGACAGTTCTATCCGGGTGCCGACTGTGTTGCAGGGACCGGGCTTCGACGGCGGCGGACAGATCCGCCAGTTGGTCAGCCTGATTGACCTGCCGCCCACGCTGCTGGACGCGGCAGGTATTGCCGTGCCGGAAACGATGGATGGCCGGTCCATTTTGCCGCTGCTCAGGGGGGAGGCCGAGGACTGGCCCGATGAGGTCTTTGTGCAGATCAGCGAATCGCAGGTCGGGCGCGCGGTCCGCACGGCACGCTGGAAATACGCCGTCAGCGACCCGAATAAAGACCCCTGGGAGGACAGCGGATCGGATTGCTACGTCGAAGAGTTTCTGTATGATTTGCAAGCTGACCCCTACGAGCTGACCAATCTCATCGGCCTGGATGCCTATCAGGAGGCGACCGAAGACCTCCGGCAGCGCCTGATCCGCCGCATGGTGGAGGCGGGCGAAGATGAGGCCGTGATCGAACCGGTCCCTCTGCGGCCAGGCGGCCAGCGCAGCCCCGTGTTGAAGCCTTACCTGCCCAGCGACCAATCTGCCGATGCGCAGCGCCCCGGTGGTATCCACTAATGAAACGCGATATTGCATTGCAGGAGAAATCATGATGAAAGCACGTGTCAAAATTGACCTGGAGCGCCAGATCGGGGCTATTGACCCAAACATCTACGGCCAGTTCATGTGCCGCCGCCCTGGCTGCTCGGAGGGTGGTTTATATGAGCCTGAAAGCGCGACTGCCGACGAATATGGCCTGCGCCGCCCGGTGGTCGAGGGTATTGCTGATCTCAAGCCGCCGCTGATCCGTTGGCCGGGGGGCTGCACCGGGACCAGCTATCACTGGATGGACGGAGTCGGCCCGGTCGAGGAGCGCCCGCGCAATATCGACCTGCATTTCGGCTGGGAGGCGCGCTACGAATTCGGCACGGATGAATTTATCGCGTTCTGCCGCCGCATCGGCACCGAGCCGCATCTCAACTTCGCCATGGGCACCGGTACGCTGGATGAAGCCGCCGCCTGGGTCGAATATTGCAATGGTACGACCAACACGACTTATGCCAACATGCGGCGCAAGTACGGGCATGAAGAGCCGTTCGACGTCAAATACTGGCAGCTTGGCAACGAGATGTATGGCCCCTGGGAGATCGGCCACAGCACGCCGGAAGTTTATGCGGCTGAAGCGCGCGAATGGGCCAAGACGATCCGCCGCCTGGACCGGGACATCAACATTATCGCTGTCGGCGGTGGGGGCAGCGAGCAGACGCTGGCTCCCTGGGCCTGGGAAGTGGTCCCGGAGGTCGCGCCTTATGTGGATTACATTTCCTTCCATACTTATTGGGCAGAGAAGGGGACTGGTGATCCCTGGCATGAGGTCCTGTCGGGACCCTATAAAGCCGAGGCGATGATCGACACCCTGAGCGCCATTATTCAACTGACGGAGCGGACTAACCGGCGTGCCCGCAAGCTGGGCATTGCCATCACTGAGTGGAACGCCGCGCCCAGAGACACGATGATGGGCCATCACCCGGTCTTCAAGCCCTTTGCTCCGATCTACAGCCTGCGTGATGCCCTGGCCGTTGCCAGCTTCATCAACATCATGCAGCGTCACTGCAACGAAGTGACCCTGGCGACTGTCGCCCAGTCGATTAACGTGGTCGGCCTCATCATGGTCAACGGTGAAGACGTCTGGCGCGAGCCGATCTACTGGCCGCTGTGGATGCAGGTGCGTTACAGCGGGCCGGTGGCGCTCGATACCCTGGTCGAATGCGATACTTTTGACGAACCGCTGTACGTGCCGCCTTATCGCCCGGAGCGTATGGTGCTGGACAGCGCCATCACCGATATTCCCTACCTGGACTGTTCGACCACCTTCGACCCGGAACAGGGCAAGGTCTATCTCTCGCTGGTCAACCAGCATCCGAGCGACTCGATAGAGATCAAGGTCGAACTGCCGGGCTTGCAGGTGCAGCCGGGCGGCGTGATCCACGAACTCTATCACGACGACGCGGCCTCTATGAATACACCGCAGTCACCGGATACCGTCAAACCGACCAGCCAGGAGGCCAGCGGTTTCAGCGCGGCCTTCACGCAGGAGGTCAAGCCGCATTCCTACACCATTCTGGAACTCAGCCTGCAATAAGTTTGGATGAGGAGATGTTCCGATGAGCAGTATGAGCGTACCCAACGGAGTCCAGGCGTTCCGACAGCGTTATCTGGGCTACCGGCGCAGTGAAGCCATTGCCGGCATCCTGATGGCCTCGCCCTGGATATTGGGTTTCATAATTTTCGTGGCCGGGCCAATGATTGTGAGTCTCTACCTCTCATTTACCCGCTGGGATCTGTTCACCGCGCCCAAGTGGATCGGCTTGGATAACTACGTCAACCTGCTGACGGACGATGCTAGCTTTATCCAGTCGCTCAAAGTGACGACCATCTACGCTTTCGTCGGTGTGCCCCTACAGGTGGGCCTGGGGCTGGTTCTGGCGACTCTGCTCAACCAGAACATTCGCGGCCTGGGCCTGTTCCGCACGATCTACTATCTGCCTTCGGTCATCGGCGGCATCGCGGTAGCGGTGATGTTTCGCTGGATCTTCGGCACCCAGTTTGGTCTCATCAACGGAATGCTGGCGACCGTAGGCATTCAAGGTCCATCCTGGCTGGGCGATCCCAATCTGGTGATGATTTCATTCATCGGGATGAGTATGTGGGGGGCAGGAGCCTCGATGCTCATCTACCTGGGAGCACTGCAGGGCATCCCCAGCGAGCTTTATGAAGCGGCGGATGTGGATGGCGCGGGCACATTGGCAAAGTTCTTCCGAATCACTGTGCCGATGATGACCCCGGTCATCTTCTTCAACATGGTCATGGGAATCATCGGCGGCCTGCAAGAGTTCGTCATCCCCTTCATCATGACTGGCGGTGGCCCTGCCGATTCCAGCCTGTTCCTGGTGTTGTATCTGTATCGCAACGCCTTCGAGTTCTTCAAGATGGGTTATGCGTCGGCGCTGGCCTGGCTCTTGTTCATCTACATCCTGATCCTCACCGTATTGATTCTGCGCTCCTCCAGCGCCTGGGTCTATTACGAAGGTTCGCTGAAAGGACGGGACTAAATGGCTCAGAATGTCATTGATCTGCCAACGCCGAAAAGCAGGGTCCGCCTGAAAGATAATCTCAAGCGCTGGGCAATTTATGCCGTGCTGATCGCCGGGGCCTGCGTTGTGTTTATCCCCTTCGGCTGGACGCTCTCGACTGCCCTGAAGTCGCCGGACCAGATCGCTGTGTTCCCGCCGCAGTGGATCCCGAACCCGGTCGTCTGGTCGAATTTCATTGATGCTGTCACCATTCGCCCCTTTGGGCGCTGGTTCCTCAACACCCTGTTCGTCGTTGGCGTCTCGACCACCGCGACGGTTGTATCTGCCAGTATTGTCGCGTTTTCCTTTGCGCGCTTGCGCTGGCCGGGACGCAATATCCTGTTTGTGATCTTGTTGGCAACCATGATGCTGCCCGAACAGGTGACTCTGATCCCGACCTTTATCCTTTTCAAGCAGCTTGGATGGCTGAACACCTTCCTGCCGCTTATTGCGCCTGCGTTCTTCGCGCGCAATGCCTTCTATGTGTTTCTGCTGCGCCAGTTCTTCATGACCATTCCGCTGGATCTGGACGACGCGGCACGCATGGATGGCGCTAATCATTTCCAGATCTATCTATACATCATCGTGCCCATGAGCAAGCCCGCGCTGGCCGTCTCAGCGATTATGTTTGCGCAGTTCAAGTGGAAAGAGTTCCTTGCGCCGCTGATCTACATCAACAAGCAGGATATGTTCACCGTCTCGCTGGGCCTGCGCACCTTTCTTGGCGAATCCTGGGGCACGGAGTGGAACCTGATGATGGCGGCCAATATCATCTTCATGATTCCGCTGATTCTGATCTTCTTTTTCGCGCAGAAATACTTCATCCAGGGTGTGGTTATCACAGGCGTGAAAGGCTAACACCATCAAATGACGATCAAGTTCAAATCAAGTTCAAAAGGAGGACGAATTGACCAGAACAACTCCTTATTTTGCCTACGAATCAGTGTTTCTAGCAAAGGTGAGACTCATGAGTAAAAAAGGACTTTCAAGACGGGAATTTCTGCGCACCGCGGCAGCGGCAACCGCAGGCGCAGCCTTAGCCCAGGTGGCTCCGACGGTGTCGCTGGCCCAGGATGCCGTCACGATCCGCTTGACGGCCTGGGGCAACCCGACCGAATTTGATGCGCGCCAGCAAACCATCGCCATGTTCCAGGACGCCAACCCGAATATCAACGTCGATTTTATCCACATCCCGGATGATTACGGAACCAAGCTCCAGACCATGCTGGCTGGTGGCGATTATCCTGACGTGATGTACGTTGGCAACGGCGATGTCGTTCCCTACGTCACGCGCGGCCAGTTTGAACCGCTGCAACCCTTCATTGACCGCGACAGCTTTGATACCTCCGATATTTTCCAATCTAACCTGGACCTCTACACGGTCGATGGCGTGCTCTATGGCTTCCCGCTGGACGCGCCCAACCAGGAGATTTTCTACAACGTAAGCTGGTTTGAGGAAATGGGCGTGCCGCGTCCTTCGTCGGATTGGGAAGATCCGAGCTGGAACTGGGATGCCTTCCTGGAAGCCGCTAAAGGTTTGGTCGATAAGGACAACAACAAGTGGGCTTGCCAGGTCAAAACAGGTAATTTCCGCGCCTGGTGGATCTGGGTGACGGCCAACGGCGGCAGCTTCTTCAACGAAGACGGGACCGCCTGCGTTCTCAACGAACCGGCATCAGTTGAGGCCTTCCAGTTCCTGGCCGATCTGATCCACGTCCATGAGGTCGCACCGCCGATTGACGTGGCGAACGAGATGGGCCAATCGGAAATGTTTGAAGCGGGTGTCGTCGCCATGGACACCTTCTGGCCGGCGATGGGCCGTATGCGTACCAACATTGCCGACAAATTCGTCTGGGACGTCGCGCCGCACCCGGCGGGCGCGGTTGGAAAATCGACCTCTGGCGGCGGTTCCGGGCAGGTGATTTCGGCCTTCTCGGATAAGAAAGACGCGGCCTGGGAGTTCGTCAAGTTCATGGACATGACCCCGGCAGCCACCAAGTGGACAGAAATCATGGGCATCGTGCCGCCGCTCAAATCGGTTGCGGCCAGCGATGCGTACCTGCAACCCGGTCAGCCGCCGGAACACATCTCCGTGTTTACGGATGGCGCGCCTTATCTGCGGCCCGA
This sequence comes from uncultured Chloroflexia bacterium, assembly GCA_963772595.1. Classification (GTDB taxonomy): domain Bacteria; phylum Chloroflexota; class Anaerolineae; order Aggregatilineales; family Phototrophicaceae; genus CAVYXZ01. Next base: position 94,146 of record CAVYXZ010000016.1, read on the forward strand.
CCCGCGGCATCCAGCTTTCAACCAGGCGTCGAGCATCGCCAACAGCGAGCTGGACCGCTTGTGGATCGGCCAGGCTACGGCGCAGGAAGTGGCGGACAGCATTGTCGATAAGGTGAACGATCTCCTGTAGCAACACTCGCATCTCAATATAGGAGGCCTGTCTTCTGGCAGGTCTCCTACCTGTATCACACAAAGGCGAAACTATGCGAAGGCCCAATATCATCATTATCATGACCGACCAGCAGCGCGCGGATGTCTCCAGGCGCGAAGGCTTTCCGCTGGATACCACGCCCTTTCTGGATTCGCTGGCGCGGCAGGGCACCTGGTTCAACCGGGCCTATACCCCGATGCCCGCCTGTTTGCCTGCGCGTGTCAGCATGTTGACGGGCCGCTATCCCAATGCGACTCATGCGCGGACCAATCACAACAAAGAAGATGCTTTTTACGAAACCGATCTCTACGATCTGATGCGAGCGCAGGGCTACAAGACCGCGCTCTGCGGCAAGAATCATTCGCATGTGGATGCGGATCGCATGGATTACTGCTTCGAACTCAGCCACAACGGTGGCTGGGGCGAGGACCGCAGCGACGATGAAAAGGCCTTCGACGCCTACCTGACCGGACTCCAGCACCGGGCAGATTTCAATCCGGCTCCCTTTGGCGTCGAGGTGCAGTGTCCCTACCGTTCGACCTCGGCGGCCATGCACTGGCTGGATCCGCTGAAAGACGATCCTTTCTTCTTGTGGTTGTCCTTCCCGGAGCCGCATAATCCCTATCAGGTGCCGGAACCTTATTTCTCGATGTTTCCGCCGGACAGCTTGCCGCCGACTCTGTCGGACAAATCGGCGTTGGACAGCAAAGGCTTCAAGTACCAGTGGCTGCGGCACATCGGCGAGATCGCGTTCGACGATTATGCTGAGCAGCTTCCACGTGCCCGCGCCAATTACTTCGGGATGCTGCGTCTGATCGACGACCAGATCCGGCGCTTTTTTGATTATCTGGAAGCGCAGGGTTTACGCGAAAATACCATCATCATTATCCTCTCGGATCACGGCGATTATGTCGGCGAATATGGTCTGGTGCGCAAGGGGGCTGAACTGCCGGAAGTTCTGACGCGCGTTCCCTTCCTGGTCGTCGGTCCAGATATTGTTGTGTCGGATCAACCGCACCCGGCGCACATCAGCATCGTGGACATCATGCCGACCGTCTGTGAGGCCATCGGCGTCGATCTTCCGCGCGGCGTGCAGGGGCGCAGTCTATGGCCGCTGCTGACCGGGCAGGACTATCCCGCAGAGGAATTTGCCAGCGCCTACGCCGAGCAGGGTTTTGGCGGGCTGCACTACACGGCGGACGACGATTTTGATCCCTACGAAGACGGACTGAACCCGGTCGTGAGCTTCGATGAACTCAACGGCTGGTCGCAGAGCGGCACGATGCGGATGCTGCGCAAAGGCGACTGGAAGCTCATCTACGATATGCAGGGCAGGGGGCAGCTTTATCATCTGGCCGAAGACCCGGTCGAACTGCGTAACCTCTATGGTCAGCCGGAATACGCCGAGATTCAGGCCGCGATGATGGCCGAACTGCTGGCGTGGACCCTGCGTGCGCAGGACCCACTGCCATATCCGCGCCGCCGCTACAAGTTCAAATCGGATCCGCGGAACTACTGGTCGCCTTACCGCGAATAAGCGCGTTTGGCGAGCCACTTCTGCCAGCGCTGCTGATCGTAGAGCAGCTTGATAAAGACGCCGCCGACGACGGAGCGCGCCTGGAATGATCCAGCTTGCAGGCCGCTGTCGGTGTAATACCAGTCGGTCAGCGGCACGCGGCTTTCGGTCTCGTTGAGCCAGGTGAAGATTGGCTCGATGAAGGCCTGGAAGTCCGCGTCCGTCTGGCTCAGGCTGGCGGCCCAGACGATCCAGTCGAGTTTGGTATAGGCGCTGCGGTTATCCAGCGGCAGCCCGTAACGGCCCTGCTGCCTCAGGTAGTAGGCGATCTCCTTCTGCGCCACTTCAGCCGGGAAGAGATTCAGACCGAGCAGCGTATCCCAGACGAGATTGTACTTCTGGCTCCAGGTGCCGGGCTGGTCGAAGGTCAGGCGATAATGATCGCCGTCGTCGGCCATGTCCTGCCACTGGCGCGCCATCGTCTCCGCTTGCGCACGGTAGCGCTGGGCTTCTTCGTCCAGACCGCGCTGCTGGCAGAGGCTGGCGAATCCCCCTAGCGCGAGGATCGCTTTGAGCGAGAGGTTGACGTTGTGCGCCAGATGCCCGGCGAAATCGTCGGTGCAAAGCTGATTTTCGGGGTCCAGGCCGTGTTCGCTCAGGTAATTTGCCCACTGGCTGAGCGTCTCCCAGTAACGCTCGGCGTAGCTGACGTCAGACCGAGCCTGACAGAGCGCCGTCACCAGCAGCAGCATGTTGCCGCATTCTTCGACGGGCATCTGGTTGAGGTCGGATTTCTCGCCGCCGCCGTAGACCTGTCCATTGCCTATCGGATAGCGCCCGATATCGTGCGGCGCGTAGGCGAAGGGCCAGCGCGCAGACGACGCATAGTCCAGGATTGGCGTCAACTGCCCGGCCAGCAGATCAGGGTTGAACAGGAGAAAGAAGGGACTGGACGGATAGGTCACGTCTACTGTGTCCATGCAGCCGTTGCTGAAGTTCTCTTTGGAGAAGAACAGCGGCGTGCCGTCCAGGTCGGCCACCAGCTTATGCGCGGCGATGCACTGCCGGAAGGCCAGGGCGGCTAACCGGGCATAGGCTTCGCCTCCGCTGGCGCGCAAGTCGTCCATGAGTTCATCGTCAAAGGCTTCGCAGCGCTGGCGCAGGCTGGCATAATCCGCCAGAGCCGCGCTGACTAATCCGGCGGCATCCATCCCATTGCGCCGCCAGTAGGGCCGCAGCTTGCGGTACATATACTCGACCGAGAAGATGTCGTCATAGGCGATGACCAGCTGCCGCGAGACCGGCTGCGCATCGACGCTCCCCAGCGGGAAGGCCCAGGCCACGACGGGGGTAGGGGGCCGGTTATCGACCGGGCGCGGCATGTCGGTCGCGTCCTGCGTGGGCAGAGTCCCGGTCTGGGCGAAGAGCGGGCGCGTCACGGTATCGCTGCCGAGTGCGCTGCTGTGAGTTGCATCGCCGACAGCCGCCGTGTACAGATAGCCCCAGTCGATGCGCAGGTCATCGCCGGATTTCGCCAGAATGTCCTGATCGGTGGATCCCATCCAGAGCAGGTCACGGCCATCCAGCCGGTGCCGCCCCCAGATGACACGCTGCTCATCCGTGTTGACGACCCATTCCGCGCTGAGGTCCAGGTAGAGATCAACCTGATGGGCGCTGCCGTCGGTGGCCTCAATCTGCACGTCGAGATACGTCACCGGGCGCGACAGCAGGTCGAGATCATAGGGCAGTAGGGCGGTCATGAAGGTCAGGGTCAGGTGCAGCCTGGCGGCCTCGAACTGGTAGATCGTGCGCGTGGGCAGTACCTCGACGCTGATCTGCTGCATGGGCAGGACCTCCACGCCATAGTGCCGCGTCATCAGGCCCAGGAAGCGGTAGGGCTGGCCGTCGATGCGCAGCATCCCCGACATCGCCTGTTTGGTCCCGGTCCAGTGTGTTGTCCAGCTTGCAGTCAGTTCATCCGTCGCGGACCACAGGCTCAGGTAAGGGTCATTGACCACCAGCGGAACGGCAGGTGGCCGGAGTGTCGTTGTCATTTTAGGGCCTCCAGGAAGCATTGTTTGCTGTGGGTCCAGACGCTGTGCCTGGACCGGCAAAAGATCATAATTTGACAAACTTACCTGAAAATGGTAAATTCTGCCAACGTTGGCAGAAAATCAACACAAGATACATTATTCTTTTTAGGGCGGTGTCTGCCAAGGTTAGCAGGGAATTATTCAAGGTCAAAATAGCTTTGGACTCAAAGCGCGAAGCTCCTTACAAAGCAGCCACCATCATTGATGTCGCCCGTGAGGCAGGCGTCTCCCCCCGCACGGTATCCCGCGTCGTCAACGGCAACGATTACGTCCGACAGGAAACCCTTGAGCGCGTGCGCGAGGTCATCGACCGGCTGGGCTATCATCCCAACCGTGCGGCCCGCAGCCTGGTCTACGACCGGAGCATGATTATCGGCCTGGCGATCCCAGAGGTAAGTAATCCTTACTTTTCTGAGGTCATCGCCGGGGTTGAACATATCGCTCAGGAATGCGGCCATAACGTGCTGCTGTTCAATTCACATGGCCTGCCGGAGCGCGAACGTGAGATTTTTCGCATCCTTGAAGAACACCGGGTCGATGGTCTCATCTTTAATACCCCGAATATGCCAGACGACGAATTAAAGGCACTGCTGGCACGCCAGAAAGCCGCAGTGGTCATCGGTCATGATCCGATAGGTGATCTGGCCGGGACCGTCAATATCGAGATCGTCGAGGCGATGAAGACGGCAGTCGCTCACATGCTGGAACTGGGCCGCCGAAAGCTGGCCTACGTCAAGCCCCCCAACAACAGTTCCTACCCCATCCGCCAGCGCTACCGCGGCTATCTCGCTGCGCTAGACGCCTACCAGCTTGAGTACCGGCCTGAGCACATTATTGAGTGTCAGGGGGATTGGCAAAGTACCTGTGAGGCCACGCGCGATCTCCTGAGCGCCCACCCGGACATTGACGGCATCATCTGCTTTCACGACCTGATGGCCTTTGGGGCCATTGAAGCCTGCGACGCGCTGGGGCTGCGCGTGCCGGAACAGATCGCCGTGATCGGCTTTGACGACATTACCTTTGCGAGCATGGGGCGGCTCTCGCTGACGACCTTCAAGATTCCACGTTTTGAAGTCGGCGTTCAGGCGGCCCGGATGCTCTTCGACCGGATGGAGGGGGTACTGGAACCGGACGAGATCACCATACAGACTGAATTCATAAAGCGCGGCAGCACCGCCGCCTTATCGACCGATACATAGAGTTTATCCAGGATCATTAAGCGCATGAATACCCTGAAGATTTTTGTGGAACAACCTGTCGGCCAGATCAACAAGAACATTTACGGACACTTCGCCGAGCATTTAGGAGCCTGCATTTATGAAGGCATCTGGGTCGGCGAGGACTCGCCTATTCCAAACACCAACGGCATCCGCGACGATGTGGTTGCAGCCCTGAAGCGCATCGCACCGCCGGTCATTCGCTGGCCGGGTGGTTGTTTCGCCGACGATTATCACTGGCGCGACGGCATCGGCCCACGTGATGAACGCCCGCAGCGGATCAATATCTGGTGGGGTGAAAGTATCGAGAACAATCACTTCGGCACGCACGAATTCGTTGAACTGTGCCGCAGGGTAGGGGCCGCACCGTATCTGGTTGGTAACGTGGGCAGCGGCTCGCCGGATGAACTGCGCGATTGGGTGGAATACTGCAATTTCCCCGGCGACAGCAGTTTGGCCCAGCAGCGGGCGAGCAACGGCGCAAGCGCGCCCTTCAACGTGAACTACTGGGGCGTCGGCAACGAAAACTGGGGCTGCGGTGGCAACTTCGAGCCGGATGACTACGCCGCCGAGTACCGTCGCTTTGCGACGTATCTGCGCGATTTCGGCGATGCGCCGCTGTATCTGATCGGCTGCGGCCCGCGCAACAACGATATCGACTGGACTCTGCGCTTCTTTGAGAAGCTCAAACGCTCGCCGCGTACCCGGTTGCACGCCTTCGCGGCCCATTATTACGCCCGCGCTCGTGCCCCGCAGGACGACGTGTCCTACTCGACACTCACTGGTACGGCGACCGAATATTCCACCGAGCAGTGGTACTATCAGATTCTGGCGGGCCTGGAAATGGAGCGTCTGGTCGTCCAGCAGCGGGCGGCGATGGACAGCTTCGACCCGGAGCGGCAGGTCGGCCTGATCGTGGACGAGTGGGGCACCTGGCATCCGCCTGCGGAAGGCCATCACCCCCGGCACCTGTGGCAGCAGAACACCATGCGCGATGCCCTGGTGGCGGCGACCACGCTGGACATCTTTAACCGCCATGCCGACAAGGTGGTCATGGCGAACATTGCGCAGACCATCAACGTCTTGCAGGCCATGATCCTCACCGATGGCGATAAGATGCTGACCACGCCGACCTACCACGTCTACGATATGTACCAGGCGCATCAGGACGGTTCCAGCCTGCAAACACAGGTCGAGACCGACGCCATCGGCTTCGAGGTCAACGGCATGTCGCAGAGTGTCCCGGCTTTGAGCGGCTCGGCTTCGCTGAAGGGCAATATCCTGACCCTGAGTGTCGTCAACAGCCATGCCGAGTCGCCGGTGGAGGCCGCCATCAAGCTGGTAGGGGCCAATGTAAAGGCCGCGTCGCTCAGCGTGCTGAACAGTGATGACATCCATGCCCACAATACCTTCGATGCACCGGAACAGGTCAAACCCCAATCTCAGGCGCTGGAGGCGCAGGGCGAAGGGTGGACACATGTTTTCCCGCCCGCATCGGTCAGTGTTTTCAGCATCAGCGTATAGGCAGGGAGGTGCCATAGACAGAGCGTGTCAAGCCGACTTTTAGAGATTTAGACGCTGTCCGTCAAAAGGTATTTTATTCCAGGAGAATGGTATGAATAACAATCTTAGCCGTCGTGATTTCATGCGCCTCAGCAGTATGGGCGCACTGGGCGCTGCAATGGCAGGCTCCGGTTTGTCTGCTTTCGCACAGGACTCGACTGTCCTCCAACTCTGGCATCACTTTTCGCCGCTGGCCGACCTGATCGAAGGGGTCTGGAACGCTTATCTGGCGGAGAACAACCCGGACATCTCGGTCGAATACACCGTTTTTTCACCGCCTGATCTTGGCCCGGCGGTCCAGCTTGCCTATCCCAGCGGCCAGGCCCCGGATATGCACACGCTAACCGGTTTTGATAGTGGCCGCGTGGTGCTGATGTCCGAAGGCTGGTTCACGCCGTTGGAAGGCAATGCGCCCGAAGGCTGGATCGACACCCTGCCACCGGAAGCCTTCATCGAGGGTAACACCACCTACCAGGGGACTCTGTACAGCTTCCCGCTGTTCAGCTTCCGCTAGAATAACACCGGCAACTGGTTCAACAAGCAGTTGATGGAACAGGCCGGTTACGACCCGGAAAACGGGCCGGAGACCTGGGACGAATTCCGCGATGCCGCCCGCAAGATCACCGAAAACGGCAACGGCACCACCTTTGGCTGGATCGAGGGCCATAATCACATTGATCGCAATTCGGCCACGCTGGTCGAACTGGCGCAGATCGCGGGCGCTGCCGGTGAGATCGACTGGCACACAGGCGAATACGTCCATGCCAGCGAACCCTTCCTGAATGCGATGGAGTTCATGGTCTCGATGGTGAAGGATGGCAGCCTCTTCCCCGGCACCGCCACGCTGGATACGCGCAACGCGCGCGCCCGCTGGGTCACCGGTGTGGCCGGGCAGTTCTTTGATGGCCCCTGGAATCCAGGTGTCATCAAGTCCAGCTTCCCCGAATTCATGGAAATGGACGGGTGTCGGCCAGGCCCCGGTGATGGAAGCCGGTCAGACGGCTATTCACCGGCGTGGGCCAGCGGCAGGCGAGTTCTTCATCTCCAGCCAGGCCGAGGAAGTGCAGGTCTGCGCAGCGCTGCTCTCGCTCTTCACCGGCGACGACTTCCAGAAGGCGCTGGCCGAGCGGATGGATCAGCCGCCGATCAACCTGGAGGCTACGGCCAAGGCCGATGTCGATCCCATCTGGACAAGAGGGGTTAAGTTGATGGCTGACGTGACGCTGCTGGAGCCGGTGCCTGCCGTGCGCAACCCCGGCGTGTCCGAAGTTCTGGCGCGGATGACGGAAGTGCGGCCCAATCTGGGCGAGATCGTCCAGGGTGTGATTACGGAAGACATCTCGGATTATGCCAGTGTGCTGAAGAACTACCAGGATCAGCTTTCGGCGGCGCGTGATCGCGCGATTCAGGATGCACAGGCCGATGGAGTCGAGGTCAGCCTGGATGACTGGGTCTTCCCGAACTGGGATCCGAGCGCAGACTACACCACTAAGTACTACGCTGAGCTTTGATGCGGTTGGTTCACGATGATGCAGCCCTCACGTGTTGAGAGTGCCAGCACTGTAGCGCCGGTCCAGCCGACGGCGCTACAGCGTCTGTTCAAAAAATTGTGGCATGATCGCCTGATTTATCTGTTCTTACTGCCGACCCTGGTGTTGTATATCCTCTTCACCTTGTGGCCGATTATCGCCAGTTTCTATATGTCTCTGCTGGACTGGAACGGCTTCTCGAAGGAGGCAGCCTTCATCGGCCTCGACAACTATGCCGAGGTAATCGCGGACCCGCTGTTCTGGAGTTCCTTCAAAAATACGATTGTCTTCATGGCGATCACCGTACCCATCCGCGTGACCCTGGCGCTGGTGATTGCGCTCGTGCTCAATGACAAGAAGCTGCCCTTCGCCAATTTCTTCCGCACCGCGCTGTTTCTCCCGGTGATTACGACCATCGCCATCGTCGGCATCGTGATGCGCTTCGTCTTCGACCCGGCAGGCGGGCCGGTCAACCTCTTCCTGCTTCAGCTTGGGCTGATCGAGCGCCCAATCAGCTTTCTGGGCCGCTCGGCGACCGCGCTGTACACAGCGATGGGCATCCACGTCTGGAAGTGGTTCGGCGTCACCCTCATCTACTGGCTGGCGGCGCTGCAAACCGTCCCCCAGGAGACCTATGAGGCGGCGCAAGTCGATGGCGCGAATGTCTGGCATCGCTTTCGCTTTATCACGGTCCCGCTGCTGATTCCCTTTGGCATTGTCATCTTCCTGATTACGGCAATTGATACACTGCGGGTCTTCGATCTTATTCTGACTCTGACCGGAGGTGGACCTTATCTTTCTACCGAAGTGGTCGAGGTCTTCATCTACCGCTGGGCCTTTGATACAGCCGTGCCGCGTCTCGGTTACGCTTCGGCAGCAGCGGTGTTCTTCGGGATCACGACGTTGGTCTTTGCCATCTTGCAGGCGGGCGGTATCTGGTTGACCCGCCGGACGAGGGGAGCAAGCTGATGAACGCTGCCTTGACGCGACTTCGGCGTATGCCGCCTCACTATTGGGCCATCATCGTGGTGCTGACGGTCATCTGCGCCATCTGGATTTACCCCTTCGCCTGGATGGTCTCGGCCTCGCTGAAGACCCAGTTCGAAATCTTCTCCAGCGGTCTGAACCTGATCCCAGGGACCTGGGAATGGCACAACTACGCTCGCGCCTGGGATACGGCTGGCTTCAACCGGTATATGCTCAACACCATCGTCATCACTGTCGGCACGGTTGCCCTGGTCTTGCTGCGCACCAGCCTGGCCGGGTATGCGCTGGGCCGCCACGATTTCATTGGCCGCCGTTTCATCGTCGCGCTGCTGGTGGGCACCGTTTTCGTGCCGGTCGGCTACACGATCATCCCGACGGTCCAGCTTGCCAACACGCTGGGCATTCTGAATACGCTGCATGGCGTGATCCTGGTGCTGGGCGGGGGCGGCCACATCATCGACATTCTGCTCTTCGCCGCTTTCTTCCGCAGCCTGCCGGTTGAACTCGAAGAAGCCGCCATACTGGATGGTGCCAGCTTTATCCAGATTTTCGTGCGTGTCATGCTGCCCCTGGCCCGCCCGGTGATCGCCACCGTCACCATCCTGACCTTCTTGAGTTCCTGGAATGCGTTCTTCGTGCCGCTGGTGTTTACCTTCAGCCGCCCGGAACTGCGCACTCTGAGCGTCGGCATGTTCGCCTTTGTCGGCCAGCACGAAACGGACTGGTCCGGCATGGCAGCGGCGGCGACCATTTCCCTGATCCCGGTCGTTACGATCTTCTTTTTGATGCAGCGATACTTTATCGAAGGGATCGCGGGGGCCGTCAAACAGTAGCCTGCGCCACATCACACGAGGTAATCACTATGTCCCGCCCGAATATCCTGTGGGTTTGCACCGATCAGCAGCGCGTCGATACGCTGGGCTGCTACGGCAATCCGCTTGTCCACTCGCCGAATATCGACGCCCTGGCTGAGAAAGGCGTGCTGTTCGAACAATGCTACAGCCAGAGTCCGGTCTGCACGCCCAGCCGGGCCTCCTTCCTCACCGGACGCTATCCGCGCACCGCCCGCTGCCGCCAGAACGGCGCCTCTATCCCGGAAGACGAAGTGCTCATCACCCGCTTGCTGGCGGATGCAGGCTACGTCTGTGGTCTTTCCGGGAAGCTGCATTTGTCAGTCTGCCACCCCGACGCCTCGCCGGGCACGGAACGGCGTATCAATGATGGCTACGACGAGTTCCACTGGTCGCATCATCCACGCCCGGACTGGTCCACCAATGAATACATCCATTGGCTGCAAGAAAAAGGGGTGGTCTTCGATACACCCTCGTATCAAGGCTCGAAGTACGTCGAGGCCGGGATGCCGGCTGAACATCACCAGACGACATGGTGTGCGGAAAAGGCGATTGAATTCATCGAAGCCAACGCCGAATTCGACATTCCCTGGTTGTTCTCGGTCAACATCTTCGCCCCGCACCATCCCTTTGATCCGCCGGTGGACTATCTCGAAAAATACCTGGATCTGCTGGACCAGATTGCGCTGCCGAACTACGTCGAAGGCGAGCTGGACAACAAGCCGAAGTACCAGCAGTTCGATCATCGCGGCGCGTACAATAACCCGAAGATGTTCCCCTTTGCGGAAATGAGCGATGACGATCACCGGTTGGTGACGGCGGCCTACTGGGCTATGTGTGACCTGGTCGATACTCAGGTCGGGCGCATGATGGACGCGCTGGAACAGACCGGTCAGCTAGACAACACCATCGTCATCTTCATGTCGGATCACGGTGAGATGCTGGGCGATCATGGCTTCTATCTCAAAGGGCCGCACTTTTATGACCCGGCGGTGCATGTGCCGATCATCATGTCCTGGCCGGGGCATATCCTGGAAGGCCAACGCAGCACGGCGCTGGTCGAACTGTTCGACATAGCCCCGACCCTGCTAGAGGCCGCCGGGTTAGACATCTATCCGGGCATTCAGGCGCGCTCGTTCTGGCCGATGTTGATGGGGCAGGCCAGCCTGGATGAACACCGTGACGATGTCTACAGCGAATACTATAATGCCTGGATTTACGATGACGCTCAGGCCACGATGGTGCGCAACCGGCAGTATAAACTGGTGGCCTATCATAGCATTCGCAGCGGCGAGTTGTATGATCTGGAACAGGACCCGCTTGAGACTCATAATCGCTGGCAGGACCCCGACTATACCGCTATCAAAATGGACCTGCTGGAAACCCTGTGCGAGCGTATGGCGTGGACCGTTGATCCGCTGCCGCTGCGCCAGGCACGCTACTAAAGGATACAGGTATGCCAAACGATAATCGCCCTAACATTCTGTGGATTTGCAGCGACCAGCAGCGCTTTGATACGCTGGGCTGCTATGGCAATACCTTTGTCCAGACGCCCCATATCGACCGGCTGGCCGCCAAGGGCACGCTGTTCGAGCGCGCCTACAGCCAGAGTCCGGTCTGCACGCCCAGCCGGGCCTCATTTCTGACCGGGCGCTACCCGCGTACAACGCGCTGCCGCCAGAACGGGCAGTCGATCCCCGAAGACGAAGTGCTGGTGACGCGCCTGCTGAAGGAGGCGGGCTACATCTGCGGTTTATCCGGCAAGCTGCATATCTCTACCTGCAATCCATCGGCGCAGCCGGGCACTGAGCGCCGGATCAACGATGGTTACGACGAGTTTCACTGGTCGCATCATCCGCGTCCAGGCGACTGGCCGACCAACGAGTACATTCACTGGCTGCAAGAACGCGGTGTGACCGACAAAGTCACGCCCTATAAAGGCTCGAAATATGTCCAGGCTGGGATGCCCGCTGAGCATCATCAGACGACCTGGTGCGCTGAGAAAGCGATCAATTTCATTGAAGCCAATGCCGGGCGTTCCAATCCCTGGTTGTTCTCGGTCAATATGTTCGATCCGCATCACCCCTTTGATCCGCCGGTCGATTATCTGGAGCGCTATCTTGAAGTTCTGGATTCGATCCCGCTGCCCAACTATGCAGCGGGCGAACTGGACGATAAACCGCTCTTCCAGCAGATGGATCATCAGGGGGCGTATCACAATCCGAAGACCTTTGCTTATGAGGCGATGTCCGACTACGATCACCGCCTGACGACCGCCGCCTACTGGGCCATGTGCGACCTCATTGATGCGCAGGTGGGCCGCATGATAGAAGCGCTGGAACGCAGCGGTCAGTTAGAGAACACGATTGTGATCTTCATGTCGGATCACGGCGAGATGCTGGGCGATCACGGCATCTACTGGAAGGGGCCGTATTTCTACGAACCGGCGGTTCATGTGCCGCTGATTATTTCGCAGCCGGGGGTGATTCCCGCAGACGAACGCAGTGCAGCGCTGGTCGAACTGGTCGATCTCGCGCCGACGCTGCTAGAAGCGGCGGGTCTGCCGGTTTACGCCGGGATGCAGGGCCGCAGCTTCTGGTCACCATTGACCGGCGAAGCGGATTTCAACGAACACCGTGAGGATGTCTACTGCGAGTACTACAACGCTATGCCCTGGCACCGGGACCCGCTGCCGCAGTTTACAATGGTGCGAGACGAGCGCTATAAGCTGGTGATCGCGCACGGTTTGAACACGGGTGAGCTGTACGACCTGGAAACGGACCCGGCAGAGACTCGCAATCTGTGGAACGATCCGGCTTACCTGCAAGTTCGCTTCGCTATGTTTCAGCGCCTGTGTGACCGCATGGCCTGGACGGTGGACCCGCTGCCTTTGCGCGAAGCCGATTGGTAAAGGATGGGAAAATTCGACAAAGTGAATCCCCTTGAACTCAAGGGGATTTTTGTTGCTAGGACTGCTGCTCGATGCGTTCCATTTGCGAGACGACCGACTGGCGGACCCCATCAATATGGGCTTCCATCAGGGCCGCCGCTTCATCTGCATCGCGGGCTTCCAGCGCAGCCAGAATGCGAGGGCGTTCAATGCTGGTACGCCGCACCACTTCGGGGTTGCGGTTGGCGATGTTGCGCACAATCTGGATCTGTGCGGAAAGGCGATCCAGGGCTTCTTGAAGGGTCTCGTTGCCAGTGATAGCGATGATGGCGTTGTGGAAGCGGCGGTCTGCCTCGCTGAAGCCTTCGATGTCATCGTGTTCTAGGGCGGCCTGAACGTCATCGAGGATGGTACGAATCTCTTCAATGTGTTCCTGCGAAATCTTGCGGATCGCCAGGCGGATCGCCAGGGATTCGAGCGCTTTACGGACCTCGTAGAGGTCGTTCACCTGTTTTACCGTAAAGGTGCGCACGAAATTGCCCCGGTAAGGGCGATATTCGATGATGCCTTCGTTTGAAAGCTGACCGATAGCCTCACGAAGAGGTGTCCGGCTGACTCCCATTTCATCAGCCAGGACACGCTCTTCGATCTGTGTGCCAACGGTTAGCTCGCCATTCATAATCATGCCACGAAGGCGCGTGTATACTCTCTGATTCAAGGTATCACGAGCTAGTTTTGCCATTACCGCTGCATTCTTCCCAATGTCATTACGCAATGAGTATGCCCGCAAGACGCATTCCCAGCCACTGTATAGATGTTAGTCACGAGTATGAATGCGTTTGCAGCCCCGCCATTATACACTGTTTCAGGCAGGTTCGAAAATCCGATTCAGCAATGGTTGTATAAAAGCCAGGCCTCTGGGCAGTTCTGTCAGGCGGGTGCCGCCTTTGAGATCAAAGGTCCAATTGCCCTGATAGTTGATCTTACGCAGCGATTCGAGGAAACCTTCCCAATCGACATCGCCGTCGCCAGGGGTCTCGTAGCTCCACCAACCATGTCCGTAGATGCTCTCGTGGTGCAGCTTGTCTTTATCCACGTGGCAGTCTTTGAAGTGGATGTGGAAGATGCGCGGCGCGTAATCCGCTACCATGCGTTCCAGGTCCTGCATCAGCCAGACGGCGTGGGCCGTGTCCAGTTCGATGCCGAGATTATCTGCCGGGACGGCGTCGAACATCATATCCCAGACAGCAGGCGCATAAGCCATGTTCCGGCCCCGGTAGGGGAAGGCCTCGAAGAGCGGGCAGTTCTCGAAGGCGATCCGCACCCCGCGCTCGCCCGCATAATCGGCCAGCGGCGTGAGGCTCGCTTTGAAGGTCGGGATATTGTCTTCGACGCTTTTTTCCGGGTCGCGCCCGGCGAACATTGTCACCAGGTTAACGCCCAGTTCCGCACTGGCATCGATTAGCTTATAGGTATAGGCGACCATGTCCGCGCGTGTGCTGTCGTCCGGGTGGCACATATTCAGGCTCATATCGGCCACTGAGGTCAGCCCCAGACTGTGCGAGGCCAGTTTATCCTTCAGTTCGGCTATATCCAGCGTGGTAATGTCCCAGGGGGAGCCGCGATGCGCATTGAGCACGACGGCATCAAAGCCCGTATCGACAGCGTAGTCCAGGACCTTGTCAAGATCCCAATCATAGAGGGCAGTCGTTACAAAACCAATCATTGTTGTTTCTCCATTTCAGGTTCGATCTCCACCCGACGCTTCTCGGCGGCGGATTGGTAACAGGCTTCGAGCAGGGCCATCGTGTTGAGATTATCGCGGGCGCTGTGCGGCGCTTCTTTACCGCTGTCGATGGCGTCCAGCAGGCGCAGGAGCGATTCGCTGAAGGAGGCGGTGAAATCGCGCTCGTAGCTGAAGGTCTCCTGGTTTTCACCGGCATACAGCGTGATGTCGGTCTCTTTGTCCAGCACGAGGCTGCCCAGCGGGCCGTCAAACTGCTGGAAGTTGGTCGCGCCGCGAGTTTGCGAGGACCAGGAGTGAGTCAGGGTCGCCATCGCGCCCTTGCTGAATTCGATGATGGTCGTGGTCTCGTTCTCGCCACCGCTGGCGAGCGTATCGCGGGCGGCGGTGATGGTCGTCGCCGCGACGGCATCGTCATCCAGCAGCCAGCGGAAGCGATCCAGCCAGTGAACGCCCATGACCGCCAATGCCAGACGGGTCGTATCTTTGCGCCAGCCGCTGACCTCATCGCGCCAGACGCAGTCGTTAATGATGGCGTAGGTCGGCGCACCGATGCGGCCATCCTGGATCATGTCGCGGATGTGCATGGTAGCGTTGAACCAGCGGTAATTCTGGTTGACCGCCACATGGCGATCCAGGCTCTGGGCCAGGTTGACGATGGCGCGCGCTTCTTCCATGCTTTCGGTGAAGGGTTTTTCCACCAGCAGGTGCTTGCCGCTTTCCAGCAGCGGCTTGACCACTGAGAGCCGCACGTGGGGCGGCGTCAGGACGATGACGACATCGACCTCGTCACTGGCTGCCAGTTCCTCCACACTGCTGAAGCGCAGCGGGATTTCGTAGGTGCTGCACGCGGCGTCCAGCAGGCCGGGGTCTACGTCGCAGGCGGCGACCAGCTTGGCCCGTTCGCCGTAATTTTGAGCAGCGGTAAAATGTTGTCTTGAAATTCGGCCACAGCCGAGCACACCAATGCGATACACGTTCACTTATCCTTTAAGTCCAGATAGCACAACACCCTGAATGAAGTAGCGCTGTGCAGCGAAGAAGAGAATGATCACTGGCAGGGTAGCAACCGTCGAAGCCGCCATCAGGTAGTGCCAGTCGGTCGCGTAGAGACCTTTGAAGGCCGCCAGACCTACCGAGATCGTATAGTTTTCCGGCGAGGTCAGGTAGATCAATGGGGCCAAAAAGTCGTTCCAGTGATACAAAAAGGTGAAAATGGCGACCACCGTCAGGGCAGGGCGGATCAACGGCAGCATCACGCGCCAATAAATGCCAAACTCGCCCGCGCCGTCGATGCGGGCGGCGTCGGTGAAATCCCTGGGAATGGTGCGGAAAAACTGACGCAGCAGGAAGATGTAGAACACACAGCTTGGCCCGGCGGCGAACCAGCTTGGCACGACCAGCGGCGCAAAGGTATCCAGCCAGCCCAGGTTGCGGAAGATGATGTACTTGGGGATCATCGTGACCGCCCAGGGCAGCATCATCGTTGCCAGCAGAATGCCGAACATGACATCACGACCTTTGAAGCGCATCCGGGCGAAGCCGTAAGCTGCCATCGAGGTGGTGAAGATGGTGCCGATCAGGTTAAACCCGACGACGACCATCGTGTTGAAGGTGTAGCGCAGAAAAGGCGCTGCCGTCAGGGCTTCAGAATAATTCTCGAAGCGAAATGGATCGGGGATCCACTGCGGCGGGAAGAGCCAGATCTTGGTCGGTTCTTTCAGCGAACTTGTCAGCAGCCACAGAAACGGCACCGCGAAGATGAAGCCGCCGATGCAGAGCAAGATATAGATGCCGATACGCCCGCCTATTTGACGCAGACGCGGCGTTAGCGGATGGTTGCCGCTCCGGGGCATCGTGGCGATGTCTTGTTGCGTGATTTCAGCCATAAGCGCTTACGCCGTAGCGTCCTCGTAATACACCCATCGATTGCCACTGCGGAAAACAATCAGCGATAGGACCAGGACGATGAAGAACAGGACCCAGGCCAGGGCAGAGGCATAACCCATATCGAAATAGGTGAAGGCGTTGTTGAACAAATACAAGACGTAGAAGTTGGTCGCGTAGTTGGGACCCCCGGCAGTCACCAAAAAGCCAGAGGTGAAGACCTGCAACGAGCCGATGATCTGCAAGATCAGGTTGAAGAAGATCACGGGCGTCATCAGCGGAATCGTGATGCGGCGAAACCGCGCGCAAGGCCCCAGCACCGTCAATTTTGGCGGCTTCGTAGAAACTGTCGGGGACACCGTTCAACCCGGCGAGAAAGATAATCATCGACTCCGCCCATATTCCACAGGCTCATAATGACCAGCGCACCCAGGGCGATGCTAGGGTCCTGAAGCCACAACACCTTTTTCAAGCCAAACATACGCAGCACCATATTGAGCAGGCCGAACTCGGAGTTGAAGATCCAAAGCCACAGGACGGCGCTTGCTACGGCGGGGACAATGCTGGGCAGGTAAAAGAGCGTTCTGAAGACGGCGATCCCGCGCACCTTGCTGTTCAGCAGCATGGCAGCCAGAAATGCGATAATCAGAGTTAGCGGCACATTGAAGAGGGTATAGACCACTGTCACTGAAAGCGATTTCCAGAACAAGGGATCATGAAACATCCTGGCGAAGTTGTCCAGGCCGACAAAGCGCGCTGGTGAGAGGAGGTCCCAATCGGTCATGCTCAACCAGGCGGAATAGACGCATCGGCCAAACGACCCAGAGCAGGAGGCCTAATACCGCCGGGGCGATAAACAACCAGCCGACGAGTGCTTCACGCTGACCGACAGTGAGGTTTCTTGTTCCCATAAACAACATATTATCCCAAATGTCCATTCAGGTTGACGAGAAACGGGCCGCGACTATACGGTATTGCGCGAAAATAGTCACGGCCCGATGCGATTTAGAGTTTGGCCTGCTCTTCTGCCAGGGTTGCGTTGAGGCGCGGTACCAATTCGGTCAGAACATCTTCCGCTGTCCGGGTGCCGATCCAGATCTCGGCCAGACTATTGGTCAAATCTGTGCCAGCCCGCAGCGTACCGAGTACGTTGGGGTAGACATGACCGTAGTTGAACTTGTAGTCGGCTTCGAGGGGCAGCCAGTTATCCGGGTGAACCTCCGGGTTCCACCACTTATCGACACCTTCTGGCGTGAGCAGGGTCGTGTGGCTGACACCCCACAGACCGACGCGGATCAGGCCGACCTGGTAGTCGTCCAGGTTCAGGTAACGGAACAACTTCCAGGCTTCGTCAGGATGCTGCGTCTGCGAATAGACGCCGGTCCAGGACGAACTGGTGAAGGTCGCTGGCTCCTGAAGCATCGGCAGCACGGCGACGCCGAAGTCCATGTCCATCTTGGCGATGTCTTGCAGCGCCCAGTTGCCGTCCTGGATGATGGCGACACGACCGCTGGCAAGCATCTGCCAGGCGTTCATCCCCATTTGATCCAGCATGGAGGCCTGCGGCGCGACGGTGTTCGCCAGGCGCAGGTCAGCAAAGGCCTGGATGCCCGCGATGGCTTCGGGGGTATCCAGAGCATATTGCAGGTCCTCGTTGAACATGCTGCCGCCGTTGGAGAGGACGTAGTTTTCATACATGTAGTCCGGCGTGAAGAAACCCCATTGCACGACGTCCTCGGCATCGAAGGCATCATCGCCGGGATGATTACCCGCTGAATCCATCGTCAGCATGGTCGTATATTGCAGGAACTCGTCCCAGGTCCAGGTCTCTGCGGGATCGGTGCTTGGCAGCGGGATACCGGCTGCTGCCAATACGGCCTTGTTGTAGTAGAGCATCCGCCACTGGAAGGTCGAGCCGATGGCGTACCATTTCCCATTGTAGGTGCTGCGTGCCTGCTCAAAGGGGAAGAAATAGTCAGGATCCCCCAGCACCGGGTCGTTGGTGACATTGTCGGTGATGTCCATAAGTGCGCCTCTGGCCGCCAGATCGGCGTAGGTGCTCAGCTTGTAGACATCCGGCGCATCGCCAGCGGCGAGCATGGTTTGCAGGACTTCGTTGTAGCGGTCCGGCGTATGGATATACTCGACATTGATGCCAGGGTTCTCTTCCATGAAGATCGCCAGGCCTGCCTCGATATTGTCTTTTTCGAGCGGACTGCCCCAGGCCATCTTGCGAATGGTTACGGTATCCTGAGCAGGGGGGGCAGCATGAACTGCCGCTGCTCCTAGGCCGCTGATAGCGGCTGCGCTGGCAGCACTGGAAACCGCCGCTGCCTTGAGAAATTCACGCCGCGACATCCTTTTATTGCTCACATCTGCTTCCTTTCAATAATCACTTTAGCGAGTGTGAAAGCGAATTCATGATTGTTGCCGATCAAACCTCTTTTGTTCCTCCCTCGTGATCCCGGTTTGCGAATAGAGTGGGCCATAAGACAGAGGGTCCCCTCATCTACCTCAGCAACTGACAGTATGTGGCTGCCTGTCATAGTGCAGGATAGATGCTGTGTGCAGCCTCTGCGGCGCGATTTATACAATATACCAGAGAATATTGTGGTATGCAAATACTAATAATTGTATCTGGTATATTGTATTATTCAGCCTAATCATTTACACTATCTGGAAGTAGTCGGGGATGAGCAAGCCGTAATTTTGCACCTCATGCCGCGATTGCATATAACGAAGCATTACACGGCTGTTTGCCCAATCTGATTTGGACGAAAGGGACCCTAGATGAGCGACAATTTGACCGAAAAGTTGCTACTTGTAGCCAAGGATGCAATCCAGGAGGATTTCGACTGGGGCCAGTTGATCTGGTATGCCAACCGCAGGCTCGGCAATTCTCAGGATATGACCCTGGGGCAATGTGTCATCAAACCAGGCCGCGAGAACCCACGCCATCATCACCCGAACTGCGAGGAGGCCTTGCAGGTGGTCGAGGGTGAAATTGAGCATTCCCTGGGGGATGAGCTGTTCACGATGGGACCAGGCGATACAATAGTGATTCCGGCTAACATCGTGCATAACGCCAGGAATATCGGTGCTGGTGAGGCTGTGATGACTATTGTTTTCTCTTCGGCGGACCGCCAGACGGTGGGCGAAATTCTAGTATATATTTTAGGAGCGAAAGATGGCTAAGACAGTAGTTTTGATTGGCGCATTGGATACCAAAGGGGCCGAGTTCAGTCTGGTCAAAGAGCTTATTGAAAAAACTGGACTGAACACCCTGGTGGTTGATTTCGGTGTGATGGGCGAGCCCAGCTTTCACGCCGGATGTCCCGCGTGACGAGGTGGTGACTGCCGGGGGCGGCGATCTGGCTTATTTGTCCTCCGGCGATCACAAAGACGAAGCCATGCAGACGATGGCGAAAGGTCTCGCGGTCGTGGTGCGCCGGCTGTACGACGAAGGCAAACTGGACGGTGTTCTGGGCATGGGCGGCACCGGCGGGACCTCAGTCGCCACGACGGCTATGCGCGGACTGCCGGTCGGCGTGCCGAAAGTGATGGTCTCGACCGTTGGCGGCGGCGATGTCAGCGCATATTCCGGCACGCGCGATATTACCTTCATGCCGTCGATCGTCGACGTCGCCGGGATCAACAGCATCAGCCGCCAGATTTACACCAACGCTGCCGGGGCCATCGCCGGGATGGTTCAGGCGGAAGCGCCAGCCGCAGCGGACGAGAAGCCGTTGATTACCGCGTCGATGTTCGGCAACACGACGACCGCGGTGGATCACGCACGCGGCATCCTCGAAGACAAAGATTACGAAGTGCTGGTCTTCCATGCGACCGGCATCGGCGGTAAGACGATGGAAAGCCTGATCGCCGATGGCTATATCGTCGGTTCGCTGGACATGACGACGACCGAAATCGCGGATACCGTTTGCGGGGGGGTGTTCGATGCCGGGCCAGATCGCATGATGGGGGCATCGCGCGCCGGGATCCCTGCCGTGATCGTCCCCGGCTGCGTCGATATGGCGAATTTCGGCGGCATCGACACGGTGCCAGAGAAATACAAAGGCCGCAATCTCTATGAGTGGAATCCGAATGTCGACTCTGCTGCGCACCAATGTCGAAGAGAATGTCAAGATGGGCGCAGATGATCGCGGCGGCGGCCAATGCGGCGACGGCGCCGGTCGCCATCGTGATCCCGCTTAAGGGCGTCTCGATGCTGGACAGCGAAGGCGGACGCTTCTGGGACCCGGAGGCGGACAAGGCCTGCTTCGACGCGATCAAGCAGAATCTTAAGGCAGGCATCCCGGTTATCGAGATGGATAACAATATCAACGACCCGGCATTTTCCGGCAAAGTCGCCCAGACCTTGCTGGACATGCTGCATTAAATTCACATTTATGGGGCACGGTGTACGTGCCCCGTCATGAAGATTTCAAGGAGACATATTTCATGTCAATCTCACGCAACGATATTTTGAAGCGGCTGCGCGCCCAGGGTGAACAGGGCAAGCCAGTGGTTGGCTGTGGCGCAGGAACGGGCATCTCCGCCAAATTTGCCGAGGCGGGTGGTGCGGACCTCATCATCATCTACAATTCAGGGCGGTATCGTATGGCCGGGCGCGGCTCACTGGCGGGGCTGATGCCTTACGGTGATGCCAATGCCATCGTGGTCGATATGGCGGCTGAAGTGCTGCCGGTGGTCAAGGATACACCGGTTCTGGCCGGGGTCTGCGGTACCGATCCGTTTCGCCTGATGCCGGTGTTTCTGCAACAGTTGAAGGATATTGGCTTCTCCGGTGTGCAGAACTTCCCGACGGTCGGCTTGATTGATGGCAACTTTCGCGCCAACCTCGAAGGTACGGGCATGGGCTACGACAAAGAGATCGAGATGATCCGCCAGGCTCACGAACTGGATTTGTTTACCTCGCCTTACGTTTTCGATACCGATGATGCCGTCGCTATGGCGCAGGCGGGCGCGGACCAGTTGGTGGCGCATGTCGGCCTGACGACCGCCGGAAGTATCGGTGCGGCTGTCGCTTTGACGCTGGAAGACGCCGTCGCTACGGTGATGGAAATCGCTGAAGCTGCCCGTAAAGTGCGCCCGGACATTCTCGTGATCTGTCATGGCGGCCCCTTCGATGAGCCGGAGAACGTGGGCAAGGCGCTGGCGATGATGCCCGGCATCAACGGTTTCTTCGGCGCTTCCTCTATCGAACGTCTGCCGACCGAGCGCGCGATTCGCGGCCAGGTGCAAGACTTCAAGGCTTTGAAACTGGGCGGTTGACCGTTTGCTCGTGTGTAAGCCTGGAACGCTGTGTTCCAGGCTTTTGATTCCACCTGAGTGAGCTTTACGCCGCTTGTCCGGCCAGGGTAGATGCTCCAACTACTTGTATAGCTGCGCAAATTGTTTGCACACCGCTTATGCTATAGTCACGGGGTCCTGATTTACTGCGGGCATCTCAACAGGATGTGACCGACTGCCGCAGGCCATAGCGTAACCTGTGTTAGCACGCGGTGATATTTACACGCACAGACGCCGCGTAAATCAAGAAAGCTATTGTATGTCATCGGCAATACTCCCTTTCACCTTAGAAGAACTTGTTGACATAGAGTTCGGTATCTGATGTCCGGCTGTCGCCTGACGGGGCGAAGCTTGCCTTTGTGATGGGCAAGACCTACAAACCGGACGCCGTGACCGCGCCCAGGCAGTCGATCTACATGCTGGAGGTCGAATCGCGGCGGCTGCGACAGTTCACAGCCAGTGATACGGGCACGAACAAACAACCGCGCTGGTCGCCGGATGGGCAGCGTATCGCCTTCGTTTCCAATCGCCAGCAGGCGGATGAGATGCAGCTCTATGTGATTGATCTTGGCGGTGGTGAGGCCCAGGCGCTGACGAATTTGCGGGGGAAGGTTGATGCGCCGGCATGGCTGCCGGATGGGCGCAGCCTCTGCTTTCTCTACAAGGGGGACCTGGACGCTGAGAAAGCGCCGGATCCGGACCCACTGGTGGTCGATGCCGAGCCGGAATTTCAGCGTGTCTGGCTGCTGGACAGCGAATCAGGCGAAATCCGCGCGTTGACCCCGGCTAGCGGCCACGTTCATGAGTACGCGCTGTCGCCGGATGGCAAGCATCTGCTGGTCCTCAGTTCCAGCCATCCGAACCCGATGGAGGGCTGGTATTCGGCTCAGTTGTTTACCGTTGATGTCGATACCTGCGAGTTCAAACCGCTGTGCCCCATGCCGGATCAGATTGGCCGGCTGTGCTGGTCGCCGGACTCACAGTCGGTCGCCTTCGTTTCTGGTGTTCTCAGTGACGAGGGAAACATCGCCGGTGAGGTTTACGTCGCGGCGTCGTCGGGCGGCGAGGCGCGCTGTATCAGCCCTGGAATTGAGGAAAGCATCACCTGGATCGACTGGCGCGACGATGGCATTCTGTACGCGGCACGGCAGATTGATTTGACAGTGCTGGGTTGGATTGATCCTGTCGATGGCCGCCGCCGCAGGATCAATAAAGGCGCTTACAACATCAACGGGCAAGGGCCGCAGGTGGTTCATGCCACCGATAACGGTACTTTTGCTGCTGTCCGCCAGAGCTTTACCGAAGTGCCCAACATCTACCTGGGGCATTTCGACGACGGGGCCTGGGAGCAGATCAGCGATCTGTCGCTGGATTTGCCGCCGCTGCGAGTTGAGAACCGGTACTGGCAGCACAGCGATGGGACGCCAGTGCATGGCTTCCTGGTGTATCCGTCCGATTACCAGCCCGGCAAGCCTTATCCACTCTTCACGCATGTACACGGTGGGCCGTCCTGGGGCTATGTACCGGGCTATGAGTGTGCCTGGGAACGCATGTTTTCGGCGATGGGCTGCTTCGTCCTGATGCCCAACCCGCGCGGTAGTTGGGGGCGCGGCCACGCCTATCAATCTGCCAACGTAGGAGATCTGGGTGGCGGCGACTGGCAGGACATCAACGCCGGTGTTGACGCCATGATCGACGAGGGAATTGCGGACCCGGACCGTCTGGCGGTGGGCGGCTGGAGCTATGGCGGTTACCTGACCTGCTGGGCGG
Organism: uncultured Chloroflexia bacterium; assembly: GCA_963772595.1. GTDB lineage: Bacteria > Chloroflexota > Anaerolineae > Aggregatilineales > Phototrophicaceae > CAVYXZ01. The sequence goes on from CAVYXZ010000016.1 coordinate 117,657, forward strand.
TGACGCAAACCGACCGTTTCCGCTGTGCTATTGCGGGCGCTTCGATTACCAGCTACGAGTTAAATTACGGCGTCGTACGCAACCGCGAATGGCAGTCTACCATGTTCGGCTCCAATGTGTACGATGATTACGAACTGCACCGCTCACGCTCGCCGATTGCTTATGCCAGCCGGGTCAAAACGCCGATTCTGCTGGTGCATGGCGCTGAGGACCTGGTCGCGCCGCCGCAGCAGTCGATTGAGTACTACGTCGCGTTGAAGCATTTTTCGGTGCCTACCGAGCTGGTGATCTATCCGCGCGAGCCACACGCCTTCCAGGAATATGCGCACCGTATTGATCTGTTCAAGCGCATGACTGCCTGGGTAGATCGTTACCTTCTTGATTGACTATCATTGAGCTAACCGACAGATTGAGGTGATTGTGTCGCCTAAATTTATCACTGATATGCCCGCTGTGGCTGATGTCATCATCATTGGAGGTGGGCCAGCCGGAACCGCTGCACTCTGGGCGCTGGAGCGCATGGACCCGACCCTGCGCTGTGTGCTCATCGAAAAGGCGGATCGCCTGGGCGCGGGCAGTTCGCTCGCTTCCCTGGAGAATTACCGCAGCTGCTGGCCTGCGGTCTGCCTGGCGCAGATGATGCGGCGCAGCCTGGAGGTTTTCCATGCGCCGGATGATTACCTGGGGGAGGGGGCGGCCCAGGCACTGGCTGTGAAAGAGCGCGGCTATCTCTTCTGCGCTTTTACTGAAACCCAGGCAGCCAAGCTTCGGGCGGATGTGGAGCGTCTGCACGCGATTGGCCTGCCTCACATCGAATACCTGGATGCTGATGACGTGCGCCAGCGCTTCGGTTGGCTGGGGGACAGGGTGATCGCCGCTAAGTATGATCCGATGGCGGGTTGGCTGGATTCCAATGCGCTGATCTATCGCTATGTGCAGACGACGCAGGCCGCGCAGATTGTTCTGAACGTGCCGGAGGTCAAGATTTGCACTGAGGGCGGGCGTGTCACGGGGGTGGAGACGCCATCAGGCAAGATCGCCGCGCCAAAGGTCGTAATCGCCGCCGGGGCATGGTCGCGGCAGGTGGCTCGCAGCGCCGGGGTTGAACTGCCCATTGTGCTGCGCCCGCGCCAGAGTTTCACCACCGGCTGGCGTCATGCGAATTTCCCCGAAGACGCCCCGATGATTATCGGCGGCTCACCGTCACCGCACGTGCGCCCGGAAGCGCAAGATGGCGCGATTTTCGGCTGGGAATATAGCTGGCACAATAAAAACGTCGCGCCGGAGTATGGCAGCAATGCCGCGCACGATGCTCTCCTCGACCCGGTGATGCCTGTGTCACAGTTGAAGGATATGCGTTTTCCCTCGATTACGCTGGCGCTGCTGGCCTGTCAGTTCGGCGAGGACTTCGCCGACCCGCGTTATCTGCGCAGCATCTCGCACAACATCGGCTATTATGTCTACCGTGACGATTCGGTCGCCTATTACAAGGATGCCGATGGCAGTCGCCAGCCCTATGTCAGCGAACGTGCCGTGATTGATACGGTGCCGGGCGTCGAGGGGCTGATCGCCTCGGTGGCGCATGTCGGGCACGGTATCATGTCCTCGCCTGCTGTGGGGGAGATCACGGCCTGCAAAGTGCTGGATCAGCCGCTGATAGAGCCAGGCTTCGCCGATTTCGGTTTTGACGTGCCCTGGGTAGAGCATGACGAGGGCGTTCTGTAGGGCTGTCTACTCGCTGCCGTTCAGTTCTTTGACAAAAGTCTGCATCTCGTGGATGTCAGGCGGCATCCCAAGACGCTCGAAGGCATCGAGGGCGTCTTCAGCCCATTTGCGCGTCTCGCCGAGGTCACCGCAGGCCTGATAGTAGTAGGCGAAATTGCGCTTGAAATAGGCGATGAGCCGCTTCTCCTTGATGCGGCTGGCGACCGGCCACCCGGCGCGCAAATGATCCCAGCAGGACTCCAGGTCCTTTTGCAGCAGGGCGGTCGAGGCCAGCCAGCTCTGGCCGTGAACCACGCTACGCTGCCAGCCGCTGACCTCACCCTGAGAAACCATCTCGGTAAACACGGCCTGGGCCTGATTGTAATCGCCCATACGGAGCCAGGCTTCACCCCGGTCGAAGAGCATCGACGTGCGCTCGCGCGCCAGTTCAATCGGTTCCAGGTCGGAAGCTTGCAGCATCTCTTCGGCGCAGTCGAGCCACTCATGCGCTTCAGGATAAGTCTTCTGGCGCAGGCAAAATGAGGCGCGCAGCGCGGCGATTCTTGCCTGGAGCGCAGGCGGCGCATAATCGCGCAGGGTCCAGCAGCGCTGCAACAGCGAATCGGCTCCTTCAAGCTGGCTGCTGGGGCCGGTCAGCGTGAGGGTGAAGGCGCGATCATACATAAGCTGCACCGCGTTGGGATAATCGCGGCGATTGTCGGCCTCCACGATGAACCATTCCAGCAGGTTGAGACGGTCGGCCCAGTAGCCGTAGATATGGGCGAAATCGCGCAGTTGATCCCAGAACTGGATCAGGTCGTCGTAACGGCCCTGATCCATACACCAGCGCATAACGCCGAGGATGTTGTCCCACTCGACTTCGAGGTAATCGTAACGCAGGTGCATTTCCAGGCCGTCGCGTCCACCATAACGTGCGGCAAAGTCGTGATACCACTTTAGCCAGCGTTCGCGCGCTTCGGCTTCGAAGACAGGGCTTGTGTGAAGTTCTGAAAGCGCCTGGGTACGGGTGAGTGGTTCCAGGCCGAAGTGATCGACCTGCTTGTGACACAGGGAGAGGACTTCGAGATCGCTCAGCCCTTCGTCGCGTGCCAGATGATTGTCGCCGAAACCGGCCACGAATCCCAGGGCCTCGCGGGAGGCATCGTCGCTGAACACCGCCAGGGCCATGAAGAGATTGTATGTGTCGCTGTCCTCAATCAGGGCAAGGGTCTTGGAGTAGCAAAAATCGTAGATTTCATTGTTGGGGTCGTCCAGATGCCGGATCTCCGTCTCGACATCGCTGCCGCGCCAGGCCATACGCCCCAGTGTGCGGACAATCGCCAGGGGCAGGCCGCCTGTATAATGCAGCAGCTTGTGAATTTGTGCCTCGCTAATGTGCAGATTGTGGTGTTCGCATTCCATATACACCAGTTCATGCGCCGTTGCTTCGCCCAGGCTGTGCAGGTAGACCGGCACGGCCACGTCGATGCGATGCCGCGTCGTAACGACCGCCTTGCTGGGCGCAGGGAGATCGCGCAAGAAGATCATCAGTTCCGGGTCATCGACCTCTTCCAGGTTATCCAGCAGCAGGAAGATGCGTTTCTCAGCCAGCAGGCGCGTAACGATGATGTTTTGTTCCGCCCGTGTCGCACTGCGGAAGATCACCGGCAGATCGAGCAGATCGGCGACCGCGCGAAAGATTCCGTCCAGGTCGGTGAAGGTGGACTGGCGGCGCACCTGACCTGCCGGGAGCATCTCGACATTTTTGGCCGTTACCCAGATGATGGCCTCGAAACGTTCTTCAGGGGGCATCGTGGCGACGTCTTCATAGCAGGACAAAGCGACTTCGAGCGCCAGGGCTGTTTTGCCGACTCCGCCGCCGCCGCTGATACAGACCACGCCGACCCGGTGGCGCGGCGAGAGAAAGTTGCGAATCTCGGCCAGTTCCTGTTCGCGCCCGATGAGCTTCTGATGCTGGCGGCGCGGCAGGTTGTGCGTGACCGAAAATTCGCTCGAATCGGGGAATAATTCCTGAAGCAGTGCCTGTTTATCGCTGTAAACGGTGTTTTGTAGGAAGTCGCGCAGCCAGCGGCGATCCATGTTTCCGCGCTGGACACAGACTCGCGCCAGCATGGCAATGATGCGGTCACTGTTGGGGATCGACGTGTTCTTGCGCCATTTATAAATCGTCCAGACGCTGACCCCGATTTCTTTGCCGAGTTCGTGGTGCAGTTCTGTCAGTTCAAGCTTTTCCAGGGCGGCGATGCTCTTCAGCCCCTGCGTCAGTAGATTCCCGAAATACTCCATGACACGTTCTCTTTACCCAACATGAATCCGAAGAATACCACAGTTATGTGACGGTGCGGCGATAATTCCAAGTATTTGGACAGTTGTGTGATGTATTTGGACCGAAGGCCCCCTATACTCGCAGAATGCAAGGTAATTCAATTTGACCACAATCTAACAGGTGAGTGATGTTACCCGAATTCCGAAATGAGCCGAACTTCGATTTCAGCCAGCAGACGACCGTAGACCGTTTTCGTGAGACATTGGCTCGTGTCAAGCGCGAGTCTGGGTCAAAAACTACCCGATGGTCATCGGCGGCGAAGCAGATCTGGCTGGACGACGTGTTCCCTTCGGTGAATCCGGCGCGACCGGATGAAATCATCGGCCAGTTCGCCAATGGCACGGCCAGCCATGCTGAACAGGCTGTTGAGAATTCAGCGCAGGCCTTCGAGACCTGGCGCTATACCCCTGCTGCCGACCGGGTGCGCTATCTCCTGCGGGCGTCTGCCGCGATGCGCCGCAAGCGCTACGAATTCTGTGCCATGATGGTGCTGGAAGCAGGCAAGAGCTGGGCCGAGGCCGATGGCGACGTCTGCGAGGCGATTGACTTTATGGAGTACTACGCCCGGCAGATGCTGCGCATTGCCGACAGCAGCGCTGCGCTCAACGATTCGCCCGGCGAGCAGTTGGACCTGGAATACGTGCCGCTGGGGGTCTGCGCGGTGATCCCGCCCTGGAATTTCCCGGATGCCATCCTGAGCGGTCTGGTTGCGGCGGCGCTGGTCGCGGGTAACACAGTGGTGCTGAAGCCTGCTGAGCAGACGCCCTATACCGGCTACAAAGTCGCCGAGTTGTTCTGGGACGTGGGGCTGCCTGCCGGGGTGTTGAACTTCGTCACCGGGCCGGGCGAGGTCGTCGGCGCGTGCATGGTCGAGCATCCGAAAACCCGCGTCATCGCCTTCACCGGCTCGCGCGAGGTGGGCGTGGGCATCTTCGAGAAAGCCTCGAAGAGCTTGCCCGGACAGCCCTGGCTCAAGCGGACGGTCCTGGAGATGGGGGGCAAGAACGCGGTCATCGTGGACGAAACCGCCGACCTGGATGCCGCAGCGGCGGGAATCGTGGCAGGCGCATTCGGCTTCCAGGGGCAGAAGTGCAGCGCTGGCTCGCGGGCGATCGTCGTCGATACCGTATACGATGCCCTGGCGGAGAAAGTCGTCGCGCTGGCTAAGGCCATCCAATCTGGCCCAACGGACGACTCGCCGGATGTCTACCTGGGGCCGGTGATCGACCCGGAAGCGGTCGCCAAGATAAATCATTACCTGGAGATCGGACCACAGGAAGGGACCGTGCTGCTGGGCGGAACCACGTTGGACGACCTGGACAAGGGCTATTTCTTCGGGCCGACGATCTACGGCGAGGTCAGTCCGAATGCGCGTATCGCCCAGGAGGAGATTTTCGGGCCGGTGCTGGCGCTGATCCGCGCGAAGGACTACGACGAGGCGCTGGCAGATCGCCAACGAGACCGAATACGGCCTGACCGGCGCGGTCTACAGCAACGACCGGGCGCGGCTGGAGCGGGCACGGCGCGAGTTTCATGTGGGCAACCTGTACTTTAATCGCAAATGCACCGGCTCGATTGTGTCGCAGAATCCCTTCGGCGGCTTCAACATGAGCGGGACCGACAGCAAAGCAGGCGGGCCGGATTACCTGCTGCTCTTCACCCAGGCCAAAAGCATCACAGAGAAGTTGTAGACCATGGCGATAACAGGGATTTTCAACATCCTGGCGACTCCTTTTGACGAGCAGCGTCAGGTCGATTGGGCCAGCCTGCGGCGGCTGGTCGAATTCCAGTTGGATAAAGGCGCGCATGGCCTGACCATTCTCGGCGTCCTGGGCGAGGCGGCCAAGCTGAGCGTGGACGAGTCGCCGGGCGCGTGCCGGTGGTCGTGGGGGCCAGTCACCCGGAGACCAAGACGGTCATCAGCCTCAGCCGGGCTGCCTTCGAAGCGGGAGCCGCCGGGGTGATGATCGCGCCGCCGCGTATGGAGAACCCGACCGAATATTGTCTACGTAGCGGCGCTGGGCCATGTGTTCGGCCCCAACGAAGAACGCGGTGTCTACCGTTCGCTGGACGGCGGCGCAAGCTGGGAGCGGGTGCTGTACAAGAGCGAACGGGCTGGCTCACACGACATTACGATGGACCTCAACAATCCGCGCATCCTCTACGCGGCAATCTGGCAGGCGCAGCGTTATCCGTATAAGCTGGAAAACGGCGGGCCGGAATCGGGCTGTGGCGCAGCATGGATGGCGGTGACACTGGGAGGAGATCACCCGCAAACCGATCCTGCCGCAGGGCGTCCTGGGCAAGATCGGTGTGGCCGCGTCTCCGGCCCTGGTACTACATGCACATCACTGCTGACACACAGGACCCGGATACGGTCTACATCCAGAATTACAGTTTCTGGAAATCGATAGACGGCGGCGTGTCGTTTGACCGCATCCCGACCCCGCATGGCGACGATCACGCGCTGTGGATCGACCCGGAGGACAACCGGCGCATCATCGAGGGTAACGACGGCGGGGCCTGTGTGACTTTCAACGGCGGACTGAGCTGGTCGTCCATTTTCAACCAGCCGACGGCGCAGTTATATCATGTCTGTACGGACGATCAGTTCCCGTACCGGGTCTATGGCTCGCAGCAGGATAACACCGCTATCAGCATCCCCAGCGCGACCGTCGATGGCGCGATTCACGAGCGCAACTGGTATGCGCCCGGCGGCGGCGAGAGCGGTTACATCGCCATCAAGCCCAGCGACCCGGACATTGTCGTCGCGTCGGGTCCGGCAGGCCAGCGTGCCTACAACGACATCATGACACATTACAATCACCGGACCGGACAAAAGTGGAACATCACCGTCTGGCCGGAACTTTATGGCTGGGGCGTGGGGGCCGAGAGCCTGAAATACCGCTTCCAGTGGACCTTCCCGATCATGTATTCGCAGCACGACCCGGATACCCTGTACGTCGCCAGCAATTATTTGCATCGTTCGACCGATGACGGGGCCAGTTTCAGCCAGACCTTCGAGGTGCTGGCCGACCCACGCATCGAGGCCGGACCGCAGGCGCTGGCAGCGCAGCAGACGATGCTGCTGGAAATCCTGGAGCGTCTTGCGCAGACCAACGAACTGCTGAACCGCCTGGTGGCCCTCAAGACCCAGGTGCAGGTCTGGGCCGGACGCAGTGATAGTGACGCTGTCGCATCGGCTGCCGAGGCCATCGTCGAAGAGGTTGACCGGCTCTTGCCCGCGCTTATCAACACCGGCATTGGCGAGTCGCAGCTTCACGCCAGCGGTTTGCACGAAAAACTCAACGCCCTGTTCGATTCGGTGGACAGCGCCGATTACGCCCCGCCGCAGCAGGCGCATGAGGTGCTTCAAGCGCTATCCGCTGAGCTTGACCGGTATCTGGTCATGACCGACCTGGCTGAGAAAGTGCGGATATTTAATGAAATGGTACGGGAGGCCGATCTTGAGGCGGCAGACCTGTGGTAATTTGCCGGGCTGTCATAGAAAGTGTTCATGCGAGGGCACTTCCAAATACTTGCCGCAGTCATGCAAGCAATTGCATGGACATTCATTACAATCCAGTGTCAAGCAACACCGGGTACCAAATCAAGCAGTGCTTCACGACCGTTCTGGACATGGCATGATTGGGGAGGAACCATGTATACACTGATCAAATCCGTTCCGCTGAGCAAACTGTTGGTAATGCAGGCCCCTGTTTTGATCATCTCAATGCTCATCGCCGAAACCTTCTATAAGTTCCACAGTTTCCTTCTCGAATCCATCGCCTTTCTAATTACCTGGTACGTGATCGACCTGATCGTGACGTATGTGAGCAACCCGCTGCGATCACGATATGCCAGGTTGGACACGACAGGTTAAATAAGCTGTCCCTTAAGACCGGCCTGTGTGCCAGATCGTGGTCATTTGATTGCCTAGACTAAAGGAGGTGCATCAAGTTATCTATGAGCGCCATCATCCAATTGCCAGTGTTCACATGGGAGATTAAATATGTCGAAACTATCTCGTAGAGAATTCTTGAAGTTAGCCAGTGCATCGACCGCTGCCGCAACGCTGGGCGGCCTCGTATCGCCTGGACTGGTGGCCGCCAAGCCCCCGGCGCAGGATGCCGTGACCATCTCATTCATGGGCTGGGGCAGCGTCGTCGAGGATGAGGGTGTGCGCTCGGCTATTGATGTTTTTCAATCGGAACAAGAGGGAATCACAGTCGAGTGGCTGCATACACCGGATAACTACAACGAAAAGCTGCTGTCTAACGTAGCGGCTGGCACCCCGCCTGACACCGCCATGATTAGCCAATCGCAGTTCAGGACGCTGGTGCATGATGGGCTGACGATGGATATTACCGATCTCTTTCAGGCCGATCCGGTGATCAGCGCGCCCGATTATTTTCTTGAACCGCAGGAAATCCAGCGTTCGACCGACGGCATGGGCCACTGGTACGGCATCGGTTCGACCTGGACGGCGCTGCACTTCTACTTCAACACTGCGCTGCTCGAAGAAGCCGGGGTCGAACCGCCGGACTTCACCGAGGACGGAATCTGGGACTGGGATACCTTTGTTGCGAATGCCAAGCTCTTGACGAAGAGACTCGGCTGGGCGGCATCCTGACGATGACGGTTTCGACGTCAACGACGTGGTGCAGTGGGGCGTCTACGTCCCGATGGACTGGTGGATGATGTACGACGCAGCGGCGAAGGTCAACGGCGGCCAGATGTCGCAGGATGGCCTGATGACCCTGGATACCGAGCAAGCGATGGCCGGAATTCAGGCCGTTGCCGATCTCATCTTCGTCCATAAGGTGATGCCGGAAGCCGTCTTCCTGAGCGAACTGGGTATGAGCGCTACGCAGATGATCCAGACCGGACGCCTGGCGATGACCATCGACGGGTCCTGGACCCTGGCCGATGTGCAAGAGATCGATCCGCCGCTCGGCGTTGGGCCGATCCCCTTCATGTCCAGCGATGGTCTGGACGCGGGGCAGGGCCACCTGCACACGATCCTGAACGGCTCAAAGAACCCGGATGCAGCCTGGACCTGGCTGAGCTTCCTGGCGCGGCCCTTCTACCAGGAGCATTTCTGCAAGCTGGGCCTGTGGATTCCCAACGAGCCAGCCATGCTGACGGAAGAAGGCCTGAATAGCTGGATCACCGAGGGTGTTCATCCGCCGAACTACCGGGCCTTTGTTTCCGATTACGTGCCGAAGTACATGAGTCCGACCATTGTGCCGGCCGGGTATCCGCGTGCCGAGGCGCTCTTTGTCCCGGCGGTCCAGCAAGTGATGGCGGGGACCGCGCAGGCCGTCGATGTCATACCGGATGTGATCACGCAGGCCAACGAAATCTTGCAGACCGGCTACATCAACTCCTGATAATCAGGCCAGTGGCTAAGGTAACGCCGTCTGTTTCGCACAAAGCTGTGATAGGCGATAAGATTGCTCCATATAGTCTAAAGGGTGGCGACGGGAAGGTTTCCGCCGCCACTCGTTTATCAGTTAGTGAGTAGAAAAGAAAGAACGATGTCGGCACTGGAAGTTTCCCCATCGACGGCCCGCCGGGGCGGGCGATGGCCGCATCTCACTCTGGCGCAGCGGCGGAATCTCAACGGCTATTTGTGCATTTCACCGTTTATCCTGGGGTTTTTTCTCTGGTTCATTATCCCGGCGATGGTCGCGGTGTACCTTGTCTTCCACGAGTGGAATCTGATTGCCCCGCCGGAATATGTAGGTCTCAAGAACATTGAGCACCTGTTTAACGACAGCCTGTTCTGGCAGTCGCTGCGCGTGACGGTCGTGTATACGCTGCTATCTGTGCCGCTGGGTCTGGCGCTGAGCTTCTGTCTGGCGCTGCTGATCAATATCAAGATTCCTGGGATCGCCATCTTCCGAACGATCTACTATTTGCCCAGCATCGTCCCGGCAGTGGCGAACGCCGTCCTGTGGGCCTGGATGCTGAACACCGAGTTTGGTTTGATTAATTCGATCCTGCGCGGTGTCGGCCTGACCAAAGTGCGCTGGCTTCAGGACCCGGCGATTGCCCTGCCTGCGCTGGTGCTGATGAGCCTGTGGTCCGTGGGCGGGTCAATGATTATCTTCCTGGCCGGTCTTCAGGGAATCCCGGACATTTATTATGAAGCGGCGGAGATCGACGGTGCAGGTCGCTGGGCCAAAATGCGCCAGATCACCATTCCGATGATGTCGCCGATTATTTTCTTTAATCTGGTGATTGGCCTCATCGGAGCGTTCCAGGTCTTCACGGCTGGCTTCATCATCACCGATGGCGGCCCGCAGAATTCGACTCTCTTCTTTGTGTTGTACATTTACCGCAACGCCTTCGAATATCTGGACATGGGCTACGCAGCGACGCTGTCCTGGGTGCTGTTCTTCGTCATTATGGCGCTCACGGCAGTGGTCTTTAAGTATTTTGGCAGTCGGGTCTACTACGAGAATGTCTGAGGGGGCGGATGATGATTGCTGATCAACCTGGAGTGCAGCAGCCCACGAGTACCGCCGTAGGCCGCGGCCTTGCCGAGACCAATCGCATCTGGCGCATCATTACGATTATCCTGCTCGTGCTGGTCGCCATTGTCATGCTGATGCCTTTTCTCTGGCTGGTGAGCAGTTCGCTCAAGCCCCAGACGCAGATATTTCAGTTTCCGCCGCAGTGGATCCCGAATCCGCCGCGTTTTGAAAACTATACCGATGCCCTGACCTATAAGCCTTTCCATCTCTATCTGCGCAACAGCATGTTTATTGTTTTGCTCAACGAAGTCGCGGTGCTGGGGTCGGCCTCGATCTGTGCCTATGGCTTTGCGCGCATCCGCTTCTGGGGGCGGGAATTCTGGTTTGCACTGGTCCTGGGCACGCTTATGCTGCCTTATATCGTGCTGGTCGTGCCCCAGTTTGTGATTTTCAGCCGCCTGGGCTGGATCGACACCTTCCTGCCGCTGACGGTGCCGCAGTTTTTCGGCGGTGGGGCCTTCAACATTTTTCTGCTGCGGCAGTTCTTCCGTACTATCCCTGACGAAATATCGGATGCCGCGCGGATTGATGGTTCCAGCGAAATCGGCATTTACTGGCGCATGATGCTGCCGCTTTCCAAGCCCGCGCTGGTCACGATTGGTATCTTCACCTTTCTGAGCACCTGGAACGATTTCTTCGGGCCGCTGATTTACTTGAACTCGCCTGATAAGTTCACGGTCGCGGTGGGGCTGGCCTCATTCCGAGGTGTGTTGAACACCCGCTGGGACCTGTTGATGGCGGCCTCAACAGCGATGATTTTGCCGGTCATCGTGCTGTTCTTCTTCGCCCAGCGTTACTTTATCAAGGGCATTGTGATGACCGGTCTCAAAGGCTAGATTACACATATTTTGCAGCATAAGGACAAACTTGATGACAACTGATACAGCGAAACGACCCTACGCGCGCCTCCAGGCGCTGTCTGATGTAACTGTTCAAAGCGGCTTCTGGCAGCATAAGCGCGCTGTGAACCGGGAAAGCAGCATTCCGCACGGGTACGACATGCTGGTGGATTCCGGGGTGCTGGAGAACTTCCGCATGGCCGCTGCGGGCGAGCAGGGCGAGCATCACGGGATGCGTTTCCAGGACTCGGACGCCTACAAATGGATCGAGGCGGCTGCATTTGAACTGGGCAACCAGGACGACGACAGGCTGCGCGGCCAGATGGACGGCTTGATCGACTTAATCGAAGCGGCGCAGTGCGACGACGGCTACCTGAACACCTATTATCAGGTGACTAAGACGCCTGAAGAACGCTGGACCAGTGTAGATCACGATCATGAGTTGTACTGCGCGGGGCATCTGATTCAGGCGGCGGTGGCGCACTACCGCTGCACCGGGTCTACACGGCTGCTGGATATTACAAATCGTCTGGTCGATCATATCGACAGCGTGTTCGGCCCTGGCAAGCGGGAAGAGGCCCCCGGCCACGAGGAAATCGAACTGGCCCTGGCCGATCTCTACACCGTGACCGGCAATCCGCGTGATCTGCGACTGGCTCAGTATTTTCTGGATGAACGCGGCAAAGGCACCATGAAAGGCTGGCAGTTTTTCGATTCAGCTTATTATCAGGATCGGGTCCCGGTCCGAGAGCTTGACCGTGTTGAGGGTCATGCGGTGCGGGCGCTGTATCTCGCCAGCGGCATGGCCGACGTCTATCTGCATACCGGCGAGCAGGCGCTGCTCGATTCGCTGCACCGGCAGTGGCACGATATGACCGAGCATAAGCTCTACGTGACTGCTGCTGTGGGCGCGCGCCATTTCGACGAAGCTTTCGGCGATGCCTATGACTTGCCTGATGAATCCAGCTACTGTGAAACCTGCGCCGCCATCGCCAGCGTCATGTGGAACTGGCGGATGCTGCTGATTACCGGCGAGGCACGCTACGCGGATCTGATCGAGCGCACGCTCTACAACGCATTTCTGAGCGGTGTCTCGCTGGATGGCAAGAGCTTTTTCTACGTCAATCCGCTGTCCGTCAAGGAATCGCACACGCGCCAGCCCTGGTTCCGCTGTGCCTGCTGCCCGCCGAACGTCATGCGGCTCATCGCCTCGCATCCAGGACTATATTGCGACGATGAACGGCAGCGAAGTGCAGATTCACCAGTATGCGGGGGCGGCTATCGAGGCCGCGCTGCCGGACGCGGGAACGGTCAGTCTGTCGATGGAGACGCCCTACCCCTGGGATGAAACCGTCAATATTGAGATCATGGCGTCAGGGTCCTCAGAATGGGGCCTGCGTCTGCGCATCCCGCAGTGGTGTTCGAATGCTGAACTGCGCCTCAACGGTCAGGTGGTCGATATTCAGCCGGTGGACGGCAGCGTCACGGTCCGGCGGGTCTGGAAGGCGGGCGACCAGCTCAGCCTGCGTTTGCCGATGGCTCCACAGTTGACGGCCGGTCATCCTTACGTCGATTCGGCGCGGGACTGCGTGACGCTGGAATATGGCCCGCTGGTGTACTGTGTGGAAGCGGTCGATCTGCCTGCCGGGAGCCGCATCCAGGAGATACAATTGGACCCTCACAGCAGTTTCGAGCCAACACGCCGCGAAGACCTGCTGGAGGGTACGATAACGATTGATGCGGATGGCTATGCACTGAACCTCGAAAGCTGGTCCGGGCAGTTATACCGGCCTTACCAGGAAGCCAATGCGATAACGCGAGAACCGCTGCCGCTGCGCTTTATTCCCTACCACCAGTGGGCCAATCGCGGTCCCTCGCCGATGCGCGTATGGATTCCGTTGGGCTAGCTCAGCGCGGGTCGGGCTGAATCTGATAGCCTGCGGGCGGCTCCATATCGAACAGCTGCGTCACGAAGTAATCCCAGCGCCGCCGGATGAAGTAGGGGGCGGTTGGGCAGGACCGGCAGGTCAAAGTCCGCATTGTTCGACAAAAAGCCTGTTAAACAGGAGAGAAACAGGAAGAATTACGATAATTATTACAGATTTTGAGCTAACAACACAGCGCTCAATTCAGCTTCATGTAGTCTGCAAACACGCCCTAGCTCCGGTATTGTGAGCAACAATCGCGCAGGCGGCGTGGCTGACCGGACGAGCGTAGTCACTGCCGGAATGCAACCGCTGCCGATTGTAGAACACCTCGATGGAGTTCGAGCAAAGCCCTGCGTGCTACTGGAGATTGCTCGCCGTTAGCGTGGCGCACCGGGACTCAGGTCAATGTAAACCAGGCCGTCATCGACCGATGTCGCAAATCGCCTGAGCCGTCGATGGTCGGTCAGGCAGGACCCTGTCAGCAAGTCGAACTCCCAACCGTGCCAGGGACAATAGAGAATTTCGCCATCGCGTATCCACTTCATTTCACCTGGCTGTGACGATTCGGTCGTGCCACTGACTCTACCCTGGCACACGGGCGCTAATTCATGTGGGCATACGTTCAACACGGCGATAAACGTGCCGTGTACATTGAACAGACCGATAGAGCGGCCTTCGACAGTGACGATTTTGCGGCTCCCTGGCGGGAGTTCTTCTACCGGGACAAGGGCGTACTTAGCCATATTGCGCAACCGGAAGCTTATAGAGTTGGCTGGCGGTCTGCCACATGACCGCATCGCGTATGTCGTCGGGGAGCGTTCGCATGGAGAAATCCGGTGTGTCGCCATCCCAATGTGGAAAATCGGTGGAAAACATCAGCATTTTCTCAGCCGGGAACATGGCGAGCATCTGGTGCAGATGCTGCCGCTGGGCAGGTTCTTCAATCGGTTGGGTGGTCAGCAGAATGTGATCGTGGACGATTTCACTGGGCGGGCGATCCAGCCAGGGGACCGTCATGCGCAGCGATTTCCAGTTTTTGTCGAAGCGCCACAGGATAGGGGGCAGCCAGGACACGCCGCCCTCGATCAGCACGAACTTGAGGCCAGGGAATTTCTGGAACACGCCTTCGGATACGAGGCTGATGAGATGCGAGATATAACTGGTGGCAAGATTGGTGTGCCACTCGAAATAGCTTCCCGGATAACCCGCCGTCGAGGGTTTGCCCGAAACGCCCCGACCTTCGGATCCGGGATGAATAGCGACCGGCAGTTGATGCGCCTCGGCTGCCGCGTAGATGGGGTGGTAGAAGCGATGGCCGTAGCCATACTGTGAGCCGCTGCACATGAGCACCTGCACGACGCCGGGGTGATCGCCATGCCGGTGAATTTCCTCAGCCGCGAGATAGGGGTCCGCCGGGGACACAACCAGCGAGTAGCGAAAGCGCGGGTCTGAGGGCAGCCAATCCTCAATATACACGTCGTTCAGGGCGCTGCAATAGGCTGCCGCATAATCCGGCTCTGGTGACAGACCGAAGTGCAGGCCGCCGGGATTCAGCAGACCAAAGGTAATGTTGTAGCGATCAAGATGATATTTTGACAGGGTGACGGCGTCCCGCTCAATGCGCTGCCCATCCTCGGTGACTGCATCGCGCCGGCTGACTCCGTTGGGATTCCAGTAACCCAGGTGGCCTGGCCCGGCGTCCCCACCGGCGACCCGTGTTCGCCAGGGTTCCGGCAGGAAGTCCAGCAGACGGTCACGACTCACGCCCGGATGGATGTCGGTATCAATAATCATGTCGGTCATGGAAAGAAGCTCCGTTTAAGTGGTTGACAGGTCTATTCCCTAAAGTTGATTTACGAATACTTTCGATAAATTCAATTTTTGACAAGGCTTCGAAAGTGATATATGCTTATTCTAATCAAAGATCGCAATAAGTCAAAGTAAACATTTTTGTCCGAGGTTTCGCAATACAAAATCTTGCGAACTGATGCTTTTTACCAGCACCCATTATTATGTCAGCCAGATTTGCGCTTCCACAGTATCCTGAACCACAGGCCGCTCCCTGGCCTGTCTGGAAGTATACGCTTCTATGGAGACCGCATTATGGCTGATTTGCTGACCACGCACGACCGTCATCAGGAAATTCTGAAAATCATCCGCCAGCAATCCAGCGCGAAGGTGACGGAACTGTCGCGCGCGCTGGGTGTCTCTCAGGTCACGATTCGAAACGACCTCGACGTGCTGGAAGAAGCCGGATACGTCGAACGGATACGCGGTGGCGCGGTCCTGAAAGACGACTACAGTTTCATCAGTCCGGCACTGGCCGAACG
Source organism: uncultured Chloroflexia bacterium (assembly GCA_963772595.1). Taxonomy (GTDB): domain Bacteria; phylum Chloroflexota; class Anaerolineae; order Aggregatilineales; family Phototrophicaceae; genus CAVYXZ01. The sequence continues at coordinate 133,347 of CAVYXZ010000016.1, forward strand.
CGCGCAGGTCAACGAGACGGCCAAACATCGGATCGCCAGCCGGGCCGCAGAAATCGTCGCCGATGGGGATTTGATTCTGCTGGACGACAGCACCACGACGATTCACATGATTCCTTATCTCCACCACCGCAAGAACCTGACCATCGTGACCAATGGGGTCGAGACGGCCCTGGCGCTGGCCCAGGAGGACATCTATACGATCATTTTGCTGGGGGGGATGCTGCACAACCGGGGTGTATCGGTGCTGGGGCCGCTGGCGGAGCGCAATCTCAAGGACCTGCACATTAAGACCGCCTTTCTATCCTGCACTGGATTCTCGCTTGAGCAGGGCATGACACAGAACAATCTCCAGGAAGCGCAGCTGAAACGCCAGATGGTCGCTTCGGCTGACCAGGTGGTGGCGCTGGTCGATGCCAGCAAGTTCGGCAAGACGGACCTCACACCCTTTGCGGCGACGCATCAAATCGCGCATGTTCTGACCGATCCGGCGGTCCAGCCGAGCGTGATAAATGCGCTTCAGCGTGCGGGCGTGACCGTGACTGTGTGCGGCGAAACCACCGTCTCTACCTTTACGCCCATTCACCAGTCCGAAGGTCATTATCAGATTGGCTTTGCCAACCTGGGCGAAGATCGCAGCATTTTCGCGGTGGCTGTGCGGCACGGGTTGGAACAGGCCGCTCGCAAGCTGGGCAATGTGGACCTGGTGCTGGCCGACAACCGCCTGAGCGCCGAAGTGGCCCTCAAGGTGGCCGCCGAACTGGTGGCCGATAATGTCGATCTGGCGATTGAGTACCAGATTGACGAGCAGGCGGGGGCCGCCGTCGCCAGCAAATTCAATGCGGCGAAGATTCCGGTCATCGCAGTGGACATCCCGATGGTGGGGGCGACCTACTTCGGCGTCGATAATTACCGCTCCGGTCACATGGCCGGGGTGGCGCTTGGCCGGTGGATACAGGCGCACTGGCAGGGCAGTGTCGATCACGTGCTCGTGCTGCAATATGTCCTCGCCGGTTCGCTGCCTGCGGCCCGGATTCGTGGGCAGGTCGATGGCCTGATGGAGCAGTTGGCGACGCTGCCGCAGGAAGCCGTGACGTATCTGAACGGCGGCACGACCGCCGATTCCTTCGAACAACAGGTGGCGGACCTGTTAGTCGAACTCCCTGCTGGCGATAAAGTCGCCATTCTTTCCTTCAACGACAACACCACGATGGGCGCGCTGCGGGCCGCTCAGCAGTGCGGGCGCGAACAGGATCTGGCGATTGTCAGCCAGGGCGCGGATGAGCAGGTGCGTGCTGAGATCCGGCGTGTGGAGTTGCCAGTGATTGGCGGGACCGCTTTCTGGCCCGAACGCTATGGCGAGCAGTTGATGGCGATTGCGCTGCGCATCCTGCGCGGTGAACCCGTGCCGCCTGCGGTGTACGTTGAGCACGTGTTTCTGGACGCTGGCAATATTGACCGGTATTACCCTGAGGATGAGCAGAACTGATGGATGGACGCCCGAACATCGTCTTTATCTTCACCGACCAGCAAAGCGCGACGATGATGGGCTGCGCGGGCAATCGTTACGTCAAGACCCCAGCGATGGACAGTATCGCGGCGCAGGGTGTTCAGTTCAAGCGCGCTTACTGCGGCAATCCGATGTGTGTGCCGTCGCGCTTCTGCCTTATGACCGGACATCTGCCGGATGACATCGGGCTGCGCAACAACACCGATGGGCATATCCCGTCTATCCCGACGGAGATCACGCAAAACGGCCTGGGCTGGCTGCTGCGCAACGCGGGCTACGAGACAGCTTACGGCGGCAAGGTGCATCTGCCCAAAGGGCTGACGCCGGAAGACCTGGGCTTTGACACCATCAGCACCGACGAACGCGATGCGCTGGCAGATACCTGCGCCGACTTCGTGAGCCGCAAGCACGAGCGACCATATTTCCTGGTGGCCTCGTTTATCAACCCGCATGACATCTGCCTCATGGCGATCCGCGATTTTGCCGAGACGGCGCTGGAAAAGCAGCTTTCGCGGCCAGATCGCATCGAATTGCGGGAGGTGGATGCGGCGCTGCGCATGGCCGAGGCTTTCGAGCGTGACGACTTCTACGCCTGGCACGCGCCGCCGCTGCCTGCCAATTACGATGTCCAGGCCGATGAGCCGGAAGCCATCGGCATGATGCAGGCGCGCAGCCCCTTCAAACTCAAGGCGCGCCAGTTCTACGACGACGAGCGCTGGCGGATGCATCGCTGGGTCTATGCCCGGCTGACCGAACGGGTCGATGCGCAGATTGGGCGTCTGCTGAAAGCCCTACACGCGAGCGATCAGGCAGAGAACACCCTGATCGTCTTCAGCAGCGATCACGGGGATATGGACGCCAGCCACCGGATGGAGCACAAGACCGCTTTTTACGAGGAAGCCAGCCGAATCCCGCTGTTGATCGCCGCGCCGGGTGGGGCCATGGGCTGCGTCGATACGCATCTGGTCTCGAATGGACTGGATTTGCTGCCGACCTTCTGCGATTACGCGGAGACAACTCCGCCACCTGAGCTTCTGGGCGTGAGTTTGCGCCCGCTCATCGAGGGGAAGCCCCCGGAGTCATGGCGCAGCGCGCTGCCGGTTGAAAGTGAAATAGGCCGGATGATCGTGGGGGATCGCTTCAAATATATGCTGTATGACGCGGGCGCGCATCGGGAGCAGCTCATGGACCTGCTGACCGACCCCGGCGAGACGCGCAATGCGATTAATGACCCTGAAAACCACGAGGTGCTGGACTCTATGCGTGCCAGTTTTGCCGACAGCTTTTCTCGATCTGCCCTTTAAGCACACAAAGGAGATGAGACCCAATTAGCGAAAGCCTTCCTGTCCGAAAAAGCTTTTAAGTGTTCATTGAAGGAGAAGTTTAGATGCCTAAAATACGCAAGTCGTTCCTTATCTTCTCAATCCTGATCCTGGTCCTGGCCGCGCTGACCGGTGTGGGTATGGCTCAGGATGATATGGACCCTCTCCAGGCCGAAGTGGATGCAGGCACCCTGCCGCCGCTGGCTGAGCGGCTGCCGGCGAATTCCCTGGTTGTGGGACCTGGCCTGCTGCTGACCGAAGACGATCTGCCGGATTGGACGCCCGGTCAGTACGGCGGGACGCTGCGGACCGCGTTCACCAGCGCCTTTGGCCTGTCGGGCGAACTCTACGTCATGAATATTGAGCCGATTATCGCCGCGCCCGGCATTGATGTTCAGGGCTTCTATGGCAATATCGCCGAGAGTTTCGAAGTCAATGACGACGCGACCGTCTTTACCTTCAAGCTGCGCGAGGGTATGAAGTGGTCGGATGGTGTACCGGTGACGACCGACGATGTCGCTTTTGTCTTTGATGACCTCTACAATAACTCGGAATACGGTCCGTTCCCGAACAAGTTCAAATCGGCAGATGGTACCCCGGCTCAGTTGGACGTCATCGACGACTACAGCTTCAGCCTGACCTTCGATATGCCGTCCGGCGGTATCCTGCGCGATCTCGCCATCACAGGCTGGACTTCGTACAACGACCTCATCAAGCCGAAACACTACCTGGAATTGGTCCACCCGACCTATGCTGATGCGGACGAGTTGAGCGCCAAGTTGAGCGACGCCGGCCTGGGCGCGGACGAGTGGCCCACGCTGTTCAACAATATCGACTGTTTGCAGAATCAAATCATGCAGGAGAAGTGCATCGGCTTCCCGCAGCTCACCCCCTGGCTGGTGAGTGAGGTTTCTGAATCCGGCACGATCATGGAGCGGAACCCTTACTACTGGAAGGTGGATACTGAAGGCAAGCAGCTTCCTTATATCGACCGGTTGGTGGCGCAGGTCTTTGGCGATGGCGATATGGTCAACCTGGGGGCTATCGCGGGCGACATCGACTTCCTGTACGGGACCGATTACACCAAGTATCCGCTGTATCGTGAAAACGAAGAGGCGGGCGGCTACGTCACCATTCCGCTGATCCTGCACGCGGACCCGACCGCGCTGTATTTCCAGACCTGTGACCCGGATCCGGCCTTCCAGTCAGTGGTTGGGGACGTGCGCTTCCGCGAAGCGGTGAGCCATGCCATCGACCGCGAGGAAATCATCGACGTGCAGTATCTGGGCCTGGGCGATGTGCCGACCTGGGTGCCCTCGGACTATGACCCGGATCTATCGGAGCAGTTGCTCGACGACATGGGCATGACTCAGATGGACGCCAATGGGATGCGGATGGCCCCGGATGGCAGCCCCTTCACACTGCTGATCGAGGTCTCGCCGGTGCGTACTGACATGATCCCGGTGGGCGAACTGATTGTGGACCAGCTTTCGTTTGTAGGCATCAGCGCTGAACTGCGCGAAGAAGACCCCAACGTGAAAAATGATCGGATCGCCAACAATGAGACGGAAGCCTCTATCTTCTGGATCCAGAGCTACCAGTGGCGACCGGGCTTCAATCAGGAATACGCGGGCAGCGACCAGTGGTGCCCGTCCTGGCGTGACTTTATGGATACGGACGGTGCCAGCGGTACCGAGCCGCCGCCAGAGTTCCAGCGCCTCTACCAGATCCTCACCGAGCGCAAGTCAACCCTGCCAGGCACGGCAGAGGATGAAGCGCTGGCGGATGAGTTGTTCCAGATTCACTACGACAACATGTGGATTCTCCCGATGATCCAGAATGTGCTGCGGCCCACCATCTTCAACGCCGACTTTGGCAACATCGCTTCGGCGGGTACACAGATGGGTGCCTCACGCGCTGGTGAACAGTTCTACTATAAGACGCCACAAGAGCGAGACTAACTGATTTCGCCTCGATTGGTGCTTGCTTCATTCTGAGGCAGGCACCAGTCGGTCTGGATGCGTTGTCACTGGGAGAAAACCTGACATGCAAGGATACATTCTCAGACGCATAGTGACCATGATTCCGCTGTGGCTGCTGCTCTCAATCGTGACCTTCTTCCTGGTCGAACTGCCGCCGGGTGATGTCGTGACCACGCAGGTCATGGCGATGCGGGCGCAAAACCTGGAAGTGGATGATGCAGCGGTCCTCAGAATGCGCCAGCAATGGGGCCTGGACGATCCCTTTCTGGTGCGCTATGTGCGCTGGATCGAGAATGTGCTGGTGCGCGGCGACCTGGGGACATCGGTTGATGGACGCGATAATCTGAACGTTCTGAAAGAGACGATCCCTTACACGGCGTTGATTGGCATCTCGGCCTTAGTGCTGGCGCTGGGGGTCGCCATCCCTCTGGGTATTTACTCGGCCACCCACCAGTACTCGATTCTGGATTACATCATCACCTTTCTGGCCTTTATTGGCCTCGGCGCGCCGGGCTGGCTGCTGGCGATCATCATTGCCTGGGCGAGTCTGTACTTCTTCAATTTCGTGCCGCTGGGAATCAATTCGCTGGAGTATCTTGGCACGGCCTGGACCTGGGGCAAGGTGCTGGATACGGCCAAGCATCTCTGGGCGCCGATCCTCCTGACCGCGATTCCAGCGCTGGGAACGATTATCCGCATTATCCGCAACAATCTGCTGGACCAGCTCGGCCAGCAATATGTGACGACCGGGCGCGCCAAAGGTCTCCCGGAGGGGAAACTGGTGCGCAAATATCCGGTCAAGATCGCCATCAACCCGCTCATCAGCCAGTTGGGGCTGCTGGTCTATGGCATCATCTCGCAGCAGGGATTAATCGGCATCGTGCTGGGCCTGCCCACCTTAGGCCCACTGCTGCTGAATTCGCTGCTGGCGCAGGACATGGTGCTGGCGGGCAGCATTCTCCTCATCTACGCGACCTTGATCTGGGTCAGTACCTTAGTTTCCGATGTGCTGCTGGCCTGGTTCGACCCGCGCATTCGTTATGAAGGGCGCTCACGATGATTGACGATCAGGATCTGCTGGCACGCCGCCAACAGGTAATCGAGCATTACAAGGCCCTCGCGCCGGATCTGCCGGTCAACCTGGCACCTGACGAAGAGGCGGACGCTGTCGATGAGAGCTTCTATTACGCCTCGCAGTGGCAGTTGATGTGGTGGCGCTTTCGCCGCCATCGCATGGCCTTGATTTCGGGTGCGCTGCTGATCTGCCTGTATTTGATCGCCATCTTCGCGGACTTCATCGCGCCGTATGGAGCGACCACCCGGTTTCGCGGTTTCCAGCAGGCTCCGCCCGCGATTATCCACTTTACGGATGCGAACGGCCTGCGTGCGCCCTATGTCTATGGCCGCGCGCGTGAGGTGGACCCGGATACGCGCCGTCGAACTGTCGTGGAAAACCCGGATGAGACCTATCCGATCCAGTTTCTTTGTGCATGGCGAGCCGTACAAAATGTGGGGCATTTTCGATACGGATATTCATCTGTTCGGCCTGGGACCGAAGGCGGATGAGGCGGGGATCGGCCTCTGGCTTTTCGGCATGGATGCGCTGGCCCGCGATGTCTTTTCGCGCACGATTATCGGCTCGCGGATTTCGCTGTCGATTGGCCTCATCAGTGTCGTCGTGACCTTTATCCTGGGCGTGCTGCTGGGGGGTATCTCCGGCTACTTTGGTGGTCTGATCGACAATATCATCCAGCGCGTAATTGAATTCCTGCGCGCCATCCCCCAGCTTCCGCTGTGGATGACTCTGGCGGCTGCTGTGCCGCGAGATTGGCCGCCGCTTCAGGTTTATTTTGCCATCACGCTGATCCTGGCGCTGCTCAACTGGGTCGGGCTGGCGCGGGTCGTGCGCGGACGTTTGCTCTCGATGCGTGAGGAGGATTATGCGCTGGCGGCGAAGGCCTCCGGCGCGAACGATTTGCGCATCATCACCACGCACCTGCTGCCCGGTTTTACCAGCCACCTCATCCTGTCGGTCACGCTGATGATCCCGCAGATGATCCTTTACGAGACCGCGCTCAGCTTCCTGGGCCTGGGGATGCAGCCACCAGCGGTCAGTTGGGGCGTGCTGCTGCAAGACTTCCGCGATATTCTTGCCATTTACCACATCCCCTGGCTGCTGATCCCAGCGGTGTTCGTGCTGGTGACCGTGCTGCTTTTCAATTTCGTGGGGGATGGTCTGCGCGATGCGGCGGACCCGTACATGCACTGATGAGCGCTAGGATGAAGCGAAGGACAATACCTTATGCAGGTTGAGGAAGGCCAGTCACAGCGACGCGACAACAGCGGCGCATTCTCCGATCTGCTGCTTGAGGTGTGCGATCTGAAGGTGGAGTTTCGCCTGCGGGAGGGCAATCTGAAGGCGGTGGATGGGATCAGCTTTGACATCCATCGCGGGCAGACCTTGGGCATCATCGGCGAGAGTGGCAGCGGCAAGTCGGTAACGGCTCAGGCGATTATGCGGCTGATTCCCAAAGCCGGGGTCATTTCGCAGGGTGCGATTCGTCTGCATCCGAAAAAGGGTACAGCGGGCGGGCAGATCGTGGATATGACCCAGCTTGATCCCACTGGCCCGGAGATTCGTGCGATTCGCTGGAGCGAAATCAGCATGATTTTCCAGGAACCGATGACCTCCTTCAGCCCGGTCCATACCATTGCCGACCAGATCACGGAAGCGATGCTGCTGCACACAGAGCGCCTCAAGAAAGGGGAGGCCCGCGAGCGTGCCATCGAACTGCTGCGGCGCGTCGGTATCTCGCAGGCGGAGCGCTTGATCGATTCCTATCCCTTCCAGTTCAGCGGCGGGATGCGGCAGCGGGCCATGATCGCTATGGCGCTGGCCTGCAATCCACAGCTCTTGATCGCAGACGAGCCGACGACGGCGCTGGATGTCACCATTGAGGCCCAGATTCTGGCGCTGATGAAGGAACTCCAGGCCGAATTCAACATGGCGATGATGTTCATTACGCATGATCTGGCCGTCATCGGCGAGGTATCCGACCGGGTGGTGGTGATGTATCTCGGCCAGGTAATGGAACAGGCCGATGTCGAAGAGATTTTTACCGCCGCGCGGCATCCGTATACCCGCGCTCTGTGGCGGTCCATTCCGACGGTCGATGGTGAAATGAAGCCCCTGACGCCGATCCAGGGCACGCTGCCCAGCCCCTATGAGATTCGCAAGGGCTGTCCCTTCTTTTCGCGCTGTGATATGCGCATCAATGGGGTCTGTGATCGCATTGACATTCCGCTGGTCGAGGTCGCGCCGGGGCATCAGGTCCGCTGTATTCTATATGACGAAAGCGCGGGAGTTTGAGATGACAGAAGCCCCCATCCTGGAAGTTAAGAATCTCAAGAAGCACTTTCCCCTTCAGAGCAACGGCTTTCTGCGGCGGACCATCGGTTATATCAAGGCGGTAGACGACGTCAGCTTCAGCGTAGCGCCGGGCGAGACGCTGGGCGTCATCGGCGAGAGCGGCTGCGGTAAGACGACGCTGGGGCGCTGTGTGGCGCAGCTCTACGAACTCACCGACGGCGAGATCATCATCAGGAGCGGCGGGCAGGAGTTCCGGCCCGGTAAGATCGGGCGCGGCAACAACAGCGAGTTTCGCAAGGTGGTCCAGATCATCTTTCAGGACCCCTTTTCCTCGCTGAACCCGCGTATGAACGTACTGCGCAGCGTTGGCGAGCCGCTGTTGGTGAACGGTCTGGCGCGCGGCAAGGACCTTGAAGAGCGGGTGGCCGATATGATCCAGAAGGTTGGACTGAGCGTCGGCCATCTTCAGCGCTTCCCGCACAGCTTCAGCGGCGGCCAACGCCAGCGCATCTGCATTGCGCGCGCGCTGGTGATTAACCCGAAGTTGGTCGTGGCCGACGAGCCGGTCTCGGCGCTGGATGTCTCGATTCAGGCGCAAATGCTCAATTTGCTGAAAGATCTCCAACAGGAGTTGGGCCTGTCTTATCTGTTTGTGTCGCACAGCATGAGCGTGATTCGCTATATGAGCGACCGCATTCTGGTAATGTACGCGGGCAAAGTGGTCGAGACCGGCCCGCGCGATGCCTTGCTGCGACAGCCGCTGCACCCGTATACTGAGATGCTGCTTAAGGCAGTGCCTAAAGTCACCAAGCGGCAGGGTACCCGTTTGCGGGCACCGACCATCGGCGAGCCGCCTAATCTGCTCAATCTGCCGAGCGGCTGCGTGTTTCATCCGCGCTGCCCCTATGCGAAAGACATCTGCCGCGAAAAACGCCCGGAGCTGCGCAGGCTTGCGTCCGGCCAGCAGGTGAGCTGTCACCTGGCCGAGGACCTGGACCTCCAGGGCGTCTTCACCTGAACCCTTTGTCCCCTCACAGACGGAGCACTGGATGGTTACATTTGACGATCTGTTTAAGCGAGATTACGGCAGCGCCAGGATCGGTGTCTTCGGCTGCGGCTGTTGGTTCTACTGGGATCAGTTCCCCGGCCTGAAAGAGCGTTTGATCGGGCACCAGCAGGTCTTTGAAGACCGGCTCAAAGCGGAAGGTGTGCAGGTGCTCTCCGGCGGCCTGGTCGATACTCCGCAGCTTGCGGCGCAGGCTGGCGACATGTTCCGCAGAGAAGGCATCGACTTTCTGATCTGCTATATGAGTACTTATGCGATGAGCAGCACGGTGCTGCCGGTGGTGCAGCGGGCGGGTGTGCCCATGATTATCGTCTCCTTGCAGCCGACGAAGGCGATGGACTACGCCAACGGCACGACCGTCATGCAGTTGGAGCATGATAACCAGACCAGCCTGCCGGAAATCTGCAATGCGCTGGCGCGGGCTAATATCCACCTGCCGGGCATGGTGGTCGGCACCCTCTACGATGACCCGCAGGCCTGGGCAGAGATCATGGACTGGTGCAAAGTGGCGCGGGTGCTCGCTACCGTGCGCAATGCTCGCATTGGAGTCATGGGGCACGTCTACGAAGGAATGCTCGACATGAACTCCGACCCGACCATGTTCGATGCCTTCTTTGGGATGCACTGCGAACACATCGAACTGGATGATCTTCAGGTCTGCGTAGACGCGGTGACGGCGGCGGAGGTCGAGCACAAGATCGAGGAGATTCGCGCCTTGTTCGATTTCCCGGAGCCGGGTGCGGACCCGATTGCCGGACCGGCCAAGCCAGAGGACGTGGAATGGGCGGCGCGGGTCGCCTGCGGACTGGATACGCTCATTGACCGCTTCGACCTGACCGGGCTGGCCTACTACTATCGCGGCCTGAACGGCAATGCCTATGAACGCCTGGGCGCATCGCTGATCGTGGGTAGTTCCCTGCTGACCGGGCAGGGGGTGCCGATTGCGGGCGAACTCGACATCAAGAACTGTCTGGCGATGCTGATCGTGGACCGCCTGGAAGCGGGCGGCAGCTTCGCCGAGATTCATCCCTGTGACTTTGAAAATGACATCGTTCTGGTGGGCCACGATGGCCCGCATCACATTGGGGTGGCGCAGGGGCGGCCCGTCCTGCGTGGGCTGAGCGTTTATCATGGCAAGCGCGGCACCGGCGTAGGCGTGGAGTTTCAACTGCGACACGGTCCCGTGACCTGCGTGGGTCTCTCACAAACGCATGACGGACGCTTCAAGTTTGTGGTGGCCGAGGGCGAATCCATCGCCGGGCCGATCCCGGCCACCGGGAACACGAACACACGCTGCCGCTTCCCACCGGATCTGCGCAGCTTTATTGAAAACTGGAGTCTGGCCGGTCCGACGCATCACTTCGCGCTGGGTGTGGGGCATATTGCCCAGCAGATCGAAGCGCTGGCTCGCTGCTGGGGGATCGAATACGTCAACGTGACCGATCCCGCATACCGGCGACCCCAGTATTGGCGCTGAGGAAAATAAAATGCACATTAAGAATGTTAGTTTAGAAATGAGCTTGAAGCCTTTCAAGCAGACTGACGATGTCTTTATCGACCAGATCATTCACAAACTCTTCGAGCAGTGGCACCCGCTGATTAAGCGCGCCGATATGACCTCGGTGCTGCTGTGGACAGCGGACGGCTCCGAGATTCTGGACTATCGCGGCGATCTGGACGACGAGATCGAGTGGGCGCGCTACGTCGGTGGTGCGACGCGCAAGATCAATCTCAACCCGAACGATCCCGATCAGATTGGCCTGCACAGCCGTCCCTATCTGTATATGGAAGACCCGCCGGTCATCACCTATGCGCTGCTGCGGAAGATTGTGGAGCGGCTCAAGGCGATTGGGACGGAACGGCTGGGTAAGCCGGTGCGTGTGGGGGCGACCTTTGATCCCGGGCCGGAATTCGCCAAGTCGCCCTTCAAGTATGAGCGCCACCCGGAAATCTGCTGCGGTGATACGATGGGCGCGGCCAGCTTTGTCTGTGCGCACACGGTGCTGCACGGCGATGACGTACCGTATGCTGGCTTCCCCAACGGCATCCCGGAAGGTACGCCTTTCGGTGTCTTTTTTGGGCGGCAGTGCCAGCATTTCCTGAGCGATCTAGGCTTCGATTATGTCTGGTTCTCCAATGGTTTCGGCTTCGGTACGGAGACCTGGGGCATCCGCGGCTCGATCTTTGACGGCGAAGCTTTCGATGCTGCGCGCGTTGACGCCATCCAGTCAGAGATCCTGGGCTTCTGGGACCATTTTCGCAATGAATGCCCGGAGTTTCCGATTGAGACACGTGGCACGAATCTGGCAACGGGCAGCGATCTGGCGAGCGACGGTGTGCCCCTGAAGCAGATTTACAATGGGGGCTATAACATGCTGCCGCCGCCGAATTCGCCCTGGGCTGCCATCAACGGCGATTTCGGCATCGAACTGGCCGGGCACATGTCGCGCATCTGCGAGCTTCCTGGCAAGGACTATCCCTTCCGCTTCTACACGCACGATCCCTGGTGGATGAACAGCCCCTGGCTGGATCGCTATGGCCGGGAGTATCACGACATCTATCTGCCGCTGGCGCTGACCCGGCTGGATGCCGAGGGTGAGGCGCATCCGCCGACGCACGTGCAGTTTCTCACCGTCGATAACTCGCTGGGCGGGCTGCCGGATCAGGTGCCCAATGAAGTCATCCCGCATATTCTGGCCGGGCTTGCGGTCGCGCCTGATGCGCCCTCGCCGCTGGTCTGGGTCTATCCCTTCGATGAGTTTCACGAGTGGGCACGCCAGCAGAATCGCATCGACGAGGCCTTCTTCAACGACTGGTTCATTCGCGGGGCCATCGCGCAAGGCTTTCCGCTGAACACAGTCGTCTCGACCGGCAATTTCCGCGCCATTATGAGCAGCAAGCCGGATGTGCTGGCAGGGTCGGTGCTGGTATCGCTGGTTCCTGAGGCGAACAGCGAAGTCGAGCGGCTGCTGTTGGAGCACGTCGCGGCAGGCGGGCAGGTGCTGCTTTATGGTCCGCTGGCGCAGGCGAGTACAGCGCTGCTGGACGCACTGCATCTCGGTTTGGCGCAGCCGCTGAGCGGCGACTTGCAGATCAATCTATCCGGCGCACACCTGGACAGGCTGCGCGCGGGCGTATTTCCGCAGCAGGCTAATCCATCGACCGCTCATCAACGCAGGCGGAATGCAGGCAGTTATCCAGGATGATCAGGGCCTTGAGGTCTACGCGACGGTTTCTGACGGTGCGGAGACGCGCGCTGCTGCTGTGATGCGTCAGGACAGCGGCTGGAACGGCGGACAGCTTGCCTGGGTACGCGGGACGATCAGCAGTGCTGTGGACGCGGAGCAGCGGCTGCCGGTGGCGGATGATCTCGACACGGTGTTCTCCGGCGAGTTGCTGATGCGGCTCATGCTGGGGCGCTTCGGCTATGAGATCCGGGTTGATAAGTACCGGGCCGGGACACGCAGTCCGCTAACGCTGGTGCATCGGCACGCCAACGGCTTCTACTTCTCCGGCTTTACGCCGGATACCAGCGCGCATCTTCGCCTGCGTTTTCCACAGGGTGCGCCGGTACTGCTGGGTTACGAGACCGAGTTAGACGCGGGCTACGCACAATATAGTATGCCGCGCGCCTGGAACCGTGAATGCCGGGTTTTCGTCGAGCAGCAGGGCGGGGTCGTCTCCTGCGTGGAGATACCTGCCGTGTCCTATTGGGGTAAGCGCAAGATCGCCGTGTATGGCCTGGATGACGCGACGGTGCGATTCTATCCCGAAGCGGGCTTTGAGCAGACGACGACCATGCTGCTGAACAGCCAGGGGCCTTATGTCGTCGGCGACCCGGTGGAGTATGAACGCAAGCAGGATAGCAGCGGCAGCTATATCGAAACACATCACGTGAGCGGCTGGCTGGTCTTCGGCTGGGATTTGCCACAGCAGCCCGCAGCGGAAGTCGATCAGCTCACCGCGCTTTACGATTAGGAGCACAGGAACAGACCATGAAAATCACGGATATTAAGACCTATGCGATCCGGGTCGGGCACCGGAACCAGTTGATCGTCAAAGTGGAGACCGATGAGGGTATTGTCGGCTGGGGCGAAGCCGGCCTTTCGAGCCGCGAACACGCGGTCATGGCGGCTATCGGCCACTTCCGGGAGTGGCTCATCGGGCGGGATCCGATGCGCACCGGTGCCTTGTGGCAGGAGTTGTATCGCAGCCAGTATTTTGAGGGCGGACGTGTGCTGACCGGGGCCATGGCCGCGCTCGACATTGCCTTCTACGACATCACAGGCAAAGCGCTGGGTGTGCCGGTGTACCAACTGCTGGGCGGCAAACAGCGGGACTGGATTGCCCTGCTTTGCCACGACCAAAGCGGAGATGGGGCCGGAACTGATCGAGCAGGTCAAGCTGCTGGTGGATCGCGGTTGGCCCGCTGTGCGCACCGGCTTTCATCCCGGTCGCCATGCGGACGATGACCGTCGGTCTTCGAACCCCGTGAGTCGCTGGGGCAGACGGCGGAGTGGCTGACGAAGCTGCGTGAGGCGGTCGGGCCGGACCCGGTCATCGGCATTGACTATCATCACCGGCTCTCGGTGGCGGAGGCTGCGTCGTTTTGCCAGCGAATGCCGCATGGGACACTCGATTACCTGGAGGAACCGATCCGCGATGAATCTCCGGAGGCCTATGAATCCTTGCGCCGCATGACCGACGTCCCTTTCGCTATCGGCGAGGAATTCTCCAGCAAATGGCATTTTCTGCCTTATCTGGAACGCGGGATTACGCAGTTTGCCCGCATTGACGTCTGCAACGTGGGCGGCCTGACCGAGGCGATGAAGGTAGCGGCACTGGCCGAGGCGCATTACATTGACCTCATGCCACACAATCCGCTGGGGCCGATCTGCACGGCAGCGACGGTGCATCTGGCGGCAGCGGTGCCTAACTTTGCCTGGCAGGAGATCCGCTCCTCGCCGACCGAAGAACTGGGTTTTTCCGATACGGACTGGTTCCCGGTGCAGATACAGCAGGATGAGTTCCGGCTGTGGGTGCCGGACGCACCTGGCCTGGGCGTGGAATTCAATGAGGAACGGGTCACGTCTTCCGAGTTCAGCTACTGGGAAGCGCCTCATCTGAAGCGGCGCGATGGCTCAGTGACCAACTGGTGACGGCGGATCACGCTGCCGAGGTTGACCTCAAGCGGAGGAAATAGCCTTCCGGTCCCGCTCGACCGCATCGAACCAGTTCTCCAGCGCTAGCTTCATCGCAAGCACCCGCTCAGGATGTTCCTTTGCCAGATCATGGGCTTCGTACGGGTCGTCTGCAAGATTGTAGAGTTCGGGCGGGTTGGGTTCGGATAAACGGCGCTCGACGGGCGGATTGTCGATCTCGCGCAGCATGTGGGGACGGTTGAAGTTCTGTCGATAGTCCTCGGTATCTGCCTGGATTTTCACCATCGCTTCGGGGATGCGCGGATAATACAGCTTCCACGACCCATCGCGCATGGCGGCATTGCAGTGGATGACCGGATCGTAGCGATTGTACTGCCAGAAATCGCTGAGTTCGGCGTGTTATTTCGCTCTCCGCGCAGGGTGAACAACTGATTGATACCGTCCAGCGGCAGGTCGGACTGTCGGTCGATGCCGCAGGCCTGGGCCAGGGTCGGCAGCCAATCCGTGAAGTGAATCATATCGTGATATTCCTCCCCTGAAGGCAGCCCATCATGCCAGCGCAGGATCGCCGGGACGCGAATCCCGCCTTCGAGCACATCCTGCTTCATGCCTCGGAAGGGGCCGTTGAAACGCTGCATACTGAAGCTGTCCCCGCCGATTTTATCGTTGCCAAGCCAGGGGCCGTTGTCGCTGGTGAAGAGGACGAGGGTGTTGTCGGCCAGGCCGTGCAGTTCCAGCGCGTCCAGGACCCGGCCAATCCCGGCGTCCATACGCTCGATCATGGCGTACAGGGTGCTGACCGCCGTGTTTAGTTGGCCTGATTCGATGTAGGCGTTCACGAGATCGTCGGGCGCTTCCAGCGGCGAATGCGGCGCGTTGTAGGCCAGATACAGGAAGAAGGGGTTCTGCCGGTGGCGTTCAATGAACTGCACCGCTTCATGGGTGAAGTGATCGGTCAGGTACGTGCCATCGGAACGCTGGGGCTGGCTGTTGGTCTCGATGATCCAGTCCCAGTAATCCATGCCCCCGTTCAGAAAGCCGCAGAACTCGTCAAAGCCGCGCTGGTTGGGGTGATAGCGCATGTCGTGCAGGCCGTTGTGCCATTTGCCTATCATGCCGGTGGCGTAACCGGCGGCCTTGAAGACCTCGGCGATGGTCGTCTCGCGCAGCGCAATGCGGTCCAGTCCCCGATTGGATTCGACCGACAGCGCGCCGGTGCGGTGATTGTAGCGCCCGGTCAGCAGGCTGGCGCGAGCCGGGGCGCACAATGGTGAGCCGGAATAGTGCTGCGTGAGCCGCAGGCCCTCGCCCGCCAGACGATCCAGATGCGGCGTCTTGAGGTCGGGATTGCCGTAGATCGCCAGATCGCCATAGCCCAGATCATCGGCCAGGATCACGATCACATTAGGGCGAGTCATCAGTGGGCCATCCGCACTTTTTGAACGCGGCGTTCCTCTTTGTCATGGGTAAACTGCCGCTGGCGGATATAGCGCGAGAGCAGCCGCTCGACGAGGTCCAGCGTGATGTGTTCGTAGCCTGCCACCCCGGCCAGATTGTGCTCTTCGGTGACGTCGTTGGCGAGGTTGAAGAGATACTGCACGCCGCCCTGTTCCGGGTCATAGACCAGCTTCCAGTTGCCGTGCCGGATCATGACGGCGGTGCCCAGTTCGGAATACAATTCGTCGCGGAAAGCGCCTTTCTCTTCGTTCAGAATCTTGAGGAGATCACGGCCCTCGCGCTTGTCCATGAATGCTCCGGGATCGACCCCGGCCAAGTCCAGAATGGTCGGGTAGAGGTCGATCAGCGAGACCAGAGCCTTGCTGTGCTTGCCGCCGACGTTGCGGTCGCCGCGTCGGATGCCGGGGCCGTGCATAATCATGGGCACGCCTGCGCTTTGCTCGTAGAAAAAGCGCTTATCCCAGATGCCGAAATCGCCCAGGTTATCGCCGTGATCGGAGACGAAGATAATAACCGTCTGCTCAAAAATGCCTTTTTCGTTCAGCACCTTCAGCAGGTCGCCGATGGCCCGGTCGATGATGGCGCATTTATCCATATAGTGCGCGCGCCGCTCTCTGACGAAGGCGGTATCTTCTGCGCCCAATGGGGCCGCCATCTGCGCCGGGTCGTGAACCAGCTCGCCCGGATGCCAGTAGGGCGGGTGTGGCCCGACAAACGAGAGGTTCAGGTAGAAAGGCCTGTCTTCAGCATACTGCTCGACAAATTCGCAGCCCATGCGTCCGATATAGCGATCTTCGCAATCCTCTTCCGGCAGTGGATAAGGACCGCAGCGCCAGGACTGTTTCCTGGTCTCCTCGCGGTACATTTCAAGCTGGCCCTTATCACGGAGATAGTGCGTGTAACGGTCGTCGTTGTGCAGGTTTTCGTCGCAGTCCACCACCTGCCAGACGTGATCGAAGCCGTATTGTTTGATGGCCTCGTCCTGCTCGGTCACCACGTCGATATTCAGGCCGTAGGCGTCAATATAGTGATGCTTGCCGACCATCGCAGTGAAATAGCCCGCGTCTTGGAGATGGTGCATGAAGGTGTCGTCGCGCAGGTCATCTGTGATGGGTGGCGACATGTTGCCGCAGACTTCATGCTGCGAGGGATACATGCCTGTGATGATCGAGACGCGCGAGGGCTGGCACAGCGGTGCCCCGGCGTAGGCATTGGCGAATCGCGTGCCGTTGTTCGCCAGCCGCATCAGGTTCGGCGTGCTTTTCCCCACCGCATCGGGGCGAAAGTGGTCCGTCATAATCAAGACTATATTGGGCTGTTCAGGCATGATGCTTTCCTCGTAAGCGCTCATTTTCTACTTCACGGAACCAGGACTCTAAGGCTGACGACATGGCATCCACTTTCTGCGGGAACTGCTGCGCCAGGTCGTGTTGTTCCAGTGGGTCCTCGTCGATATTAAACAGCAGCGGGGCAGGGGCGGCAGGAATCTCACGCTCCGGCTCCGGCGCGACCAGGATCGAATCGTAGTGTTCAGGGTGATATTTGAGGCCGTTGTCCATCGCCAGATCGCTGGCGCTGACGATCATCGCCTCGCGGATGACCGGGCGCAGCAGTTTCCACGCGCCGTCGCGCATGGCCGCGTTGCAGGAGGCTACTGGCGTGTAGCGGTTCCACTGCCAGAATCGCTGATCGGGCACTTTGCCGCCTTCGTCGCGCAAGACCGGCAGGATGTTCTGGCCGTCAATCTTCAAGTTTGCTGGAACGTCAATTCCAGCAGCGGCCAGCAGCGTTGGGAACCAGTCGGTGAAATGCACCATTTCGCTGTAATTGCGCCCGCCCTCCAGACCCTCCGGCCAGCGGATAATCAGCGGCACCCGGATACCGCCTTCGTAGACGTTGCCCTTCGACCCGTTGAAGCCGCAGTTGAATCGATTCTGGATCAAGCCGCGCCACTGGCCCAGCGCCGGGCCGTTATCGCTGGTGAACAGGACAATCGTGTTGTCGACCAGGCCATGTTCGTCCAACGACTCCAGAATGCGCCCGATACCCGCGTCCATGACCTCAATCATGGCGTAGATCAGGCTGACCCCCAGGCCCAGGCCCTGTGCGATGTACTTCTGCGCAATGGCCTCCGGCGCTTGCAGCGGGACATGCGGCGCATTGTAGGCCAGATGCAGAAAGAAGGGTTCGTCCTGGTGCCGGGTGATGAAGCCGAGCGCTTCTTCGGTGAAGACTTCCGTCAGGTAGCGTCCATCGCTGCGTTGAAAACTGCCGTTGTAGTCCAGTCGCCATGCGAAGTAGTCCTGCCAGCCGCCACGAAAGCCAACATATTCGTGGAAGCCGCGCGCATTGGGATGGTAGCGTGGATCCAGCGCGCCGTTGTGCCATTTGCCGACCATGCCGGTGACATAGCCGTTGGCGTGCAGCACATCGGCCAGCGTGACTTCGTCCAGGTGCAGCCGGTCCAGGCCGCGCCCTTCCAACGTATCGATGGCCCCCGTTCGGTGCGGGTAGCGCCCGGTCAACAGACCAGCCCGTGCGGGCGCACAGACGGCGGAGGCAGAGTAATGCTGTGTCAGACAGACGCTTTCCCCAGCCAGCGCGTCCAGATGCGGCGTGCAGGAGACCTGATCGTTGAAGATCCCGAAATCACCGTAGCCCATGTCATCGGCCACGATGAGGAGAATGTTTGGCTGGCTCACATCGTCGTCCCATCATCTGCTGTATCGGTCGCCATCATCTGTGCTGCCGGAAATCCCTCGCGCCGCAGCATCGCGCCCACCTCGCGCAGGATGGCTTCGTCCACCGGATCAATCGAGCCATCGGGCAGGGGACCGGTATTCAGCAGCAGATTACTGTTGCGTGCGCGCGCATCGGCCAGCATCCGCAGAACGTCCTCGGCGGAGTGGTGTTCCGTTTCGGCGGCGTTATAGCCCCACTGTTTCGGCTGAAGTGTGGCGCAGACTTCGTTATGCTTGTGCTGGTTCGCTTCCCAGACACGCTGCGCCAGCGCCTGTTTGGCCGGGTCGCTAAAGCGAGAGGCCAGCGAACGCTTCTGCCGTTCCGGCGAGGCGAAGTCCTCGTCCCCGTTGGCCCCCTGCTTAAAGGCGATCAGGCACTGCGGTTGCAGCGAGCGTACCAGCGCATAAGTCTCTTCTATTGGGAACAGATCGGAGCGATGATAGTAGGGCATGATCGGGTCGAACCACATCCCGGCAATCGGACCATACTGCGTCAGCAGTTCGCGGATTTGCGCGTGGGCATAGTCAATGTAGTGCTGGAAGTCATTTTCGGTCTGGTAGAGATAAGACGGCTCCGGGCTGTCGTAAGCCGGGCGGGCCATCGGCGCGGTGGCTTCGTCACGCGGGAAGAAATAGGGGTGCCGCCAGTCCAGCGCGTAGCTGTAGTAGACAAATACCCCCAGGCCCTTGCGGTCACAGGCGGCGGCCAGTTCACCGATCAGATCGCGGCCACAGGGGGCATTGACGCTGTTGAAGTCCGTGTGCTGCGTGTTGAACAGGCAAAAACCGTCGTGGTGCCGCGTCGTCATGGTGACGTATTTCATACCCGCATCCAGTGCCATATCCGTGATGAAATCGGCATCAAAGGCTTCGGCGTTAAACTGCTGCTTCAATTCGTCATATTCGCTCAGAGGAATCTGCTCACGAAACATGACCCATTCGCCGCGACCAAGCAGGCTATACACGCCGTAGTGCATGAACAGGCCGTAGCGCGCCTCGCTGAACCATTGCAGCGCAGCGGCGCGCGGCTGATGTGCGTACAGGCTTGCATAAGCTTTCAGATAATTCGGCACCGTCATCAGCTTTTCCTCACAGGATTATTGACCGGGGTGAAGGGCCGCCCGCCTTGCAGCACCGCAGCGACGTTTTCGACACAGAGCCGGCGCGCCTGAGTGCGGCTCTCGACCGTGCCTCCCCCGATGTGCGGCGTGAGAAACACATTCGGCATCTCCAACAGAGCCGGGTGGACTCTGGGTTCGGCTTCGAAGACATCCAGCGCAGCGCCTTTGATGCGTCCGTCCTGAAGCGCCTGCACCAGGGCCTGTTCGTCGATGACCGGTCCGCGTGCCATATTGATGAGCAGTGCGCCGGGATTCATCAGGCTCAGCCGCCGGGCATCCAGCAGATGACGGGTTTCGTCGGTCAGCGGGGTATGCAGGCTGACCACGTCCGCTTCCTGCAACAACACATCGATTGGACGATAGGCTTCGTCTTCGGTGTCGCTGCGGTTGTTGAAGATGACCTGCATTCCGAAGGCCCTGGCACGCTGCGCAACCGCCTTGCCGATGCGCCCATAGCCGATGATTTCCAGCGTTTTCCCGGAGAGCAGCGTCCCATCCCAGACACCGGGGCGGAAGCCATCACGCTGCCAGTCGCCTGAGCGGGTGTAGCGGTCGGCATTGTGCAGGCTTCGTGCCAGCCCCAGCAGGAGGCCCATCGTGCAATCTGCCGTTGAATCGGTAAAGGCATCGGGGACATTAGTTGCCCATACGCCGAAGCGGGTCATGGCCTCAAGGTTGAAGTTGTTGGTGCCCATCGCCACGTTGGCGAC
Source organism: uncultured Chloroflexia bacterium (assembly GCA_963772595.1). Taxonomy (GTDB): domain Bacteria; phylum Chloroflexota; class Anaerolineae; order Aggregatilineales; family Phototrophicaceae; genus CAVYXZ01. Next base: position 153,786 of record CAVYXZ010000016.1, read on the forward strand.
GATTTTTAGCTTCGGCCCTTGCCTGAGCAGCGCCTCATCGACCTGGAGTTCAGCCTGGTTAATGATCGCGTCCAGGTCGGGCAGGAGCGCCAGCACCTCATCGTGGGGCATGAGTTCGCCGTCATCCGGCCCCAGAATAACCTCCGCGACGCCTTCCAGCGGGGTGAGCAGATCTGCTGCAATGGTGTTTGTGATAAGGACCTTCATCGCCTCGCCTTAGAGAATGCCGTAGGTTGTGAATGCTTCTTTTGCGCTCATGCCGTTTTCAATTGCGCCGGTAAAGACCTCTGTCTCGGCTTCACGAGGGACCACGCAGACGCCATCAATGTCACCGAAGACGATGTCGCCCGGCTTGATGCGCGCGCCGTCGATTTCCAGTGTGACCCGGTAGTCGATCACCCGGCCTCTGGGAGCCTGATCCTGCGCATAGGGACCAAAGGAAAAGGTCGAGAAACCGAGTGCTTGGATGCCTTTGGTATCGCGGGAGTAGCCGTTCATTACCGCGCCTGCCGCCCCTGACTTGAGCGCGCGAGTACTCATCAACTCGCCCCACAGCGCATATTGCGGCGAGCCGCCGGTACACATATAGACTTCGTTGGGCTTCAAGTCATCGAGCGCATCGAGCATCAGACCGAAGGGCTGCGATAAGGCCGGATTGGCCGATTGCACCGCCTCGTCTGCTGCGTAGTCCGCTTCGAGGACGGTCATGGCTCTGCCGATGATGTCGCCCACGACGGCGACGAATAACTCGGCTTTCGCCAATGTAAACAGGTCTTCGTCAGGTGACCAGAGAGAAGTCATAGCGTGTCCCTCAGCGGTTCATACATAGAACGCCTCGCCTTCCGCGACCGTCCTGCGGCCCGGATGCCGCCGCAGCTCGTCTTCATCAACATCGAAGCCCAGTCCCGGACGGTCTGGCAGGACAAAGCTGCCGTTCTCGATGGGCAGCGGATGCGACAGGCAGACATCACGCCAGGGCACGTCTTTCAGCATGAATTCCTGCCGGAAGAAGTTGGGAAGCGTCGCCATTGTATGGGCCGAGGCGATAGTCGAGAGCGGGCCGTTGGGGTTGTGCGGCGCAATCGGAATATTGTAGGCTTCAGCCAGCGTAGCGATCTTGCGCATCTCGCTGATTCCGCCGCAGCGCGTGATGTCCGGCATAAGCACGTCCGCCGCGTGCAAATCCAGCACCCGTTTTGCCATGAAGCGGCTGTGGAGTCGTTCGCCGACGCAGACGGGCAGGGGGATACTGCGGCGAATATCCGCGATGGCCTCCGGGAATTCGGGCAGGGCCGGTTCTTCATACCACATACAGTTGAAATCCAGCGCGGCCAGCCGCTGCGCCATCTCAACGGCGGTAGGCGCATTCAGAAAGGCGTGCGTCTCAATGGCGATAGGCACGGCGCTGCCGACCGCATCCGCGACCGCCGCGACGAGATCAATCGCCAACTGCTTTTGCGGCTCGGTCAGATGGTTGGTGTCGTGCAGATCCTCACCATAGCGGTAATTGACGTGGGCGAAGGGGTCAAATTTGAGCGCCCGGAAGCCCTGGGCGACAACCTCTCTGGCCTGTCGGGCGTAGTCATCAGCTTTGTGCTCGCCATCGACAAACCAGTAGTTGGCATAGAGTTCGATCTCTTTGCGATAGGCACCGCCCAGCAGTTCATAGACCGGTGCGCCGAGCGCCTTGCCCTTAATATCCCACAGGGCAATGTCAATCGCACTGATGGCGGAGAGCAGCGGCCCGGCCTGCCCTAACCAGGACATGTCGCGGTAGAGCTTGGTCCAGATGAAATCAATACGATTCGCATCCAGCCCGACGACGTACTGGCCGACATGCTGGCAAGCGGCCTCGATCAGCGGCGAACCGGGCCAGTTGGTGGCCTCGCCCCAGCCATGAATGCCCGCGTCGGTCATGACCTTGACCAGCGTCCAGTTGTATGTGATGCCCTCGACCAGATAGCTGCGGACTTCCGTGATTTTCATGTGAAATGCTTAGCCTTCTCGTGCTGCCGGATATTCACCGCAAAGGTAATATTCGCGGGCTTCATCTTCGTCGATGGCCGGGAAGCGCTCTGCCGTATCCAGGAAGTGGTTGTCCTCCAGGTCGTCGCAGACGCTCGACACTTCTGCGCTGACTGTAATGCCCTGACCCTCTTCCGCCCAGAATTGATGGATGGTGCGGGGCGGAATGCACACGCTCATGCCGGGTTTGAGCCGGACGATTCCGCCCGCCTGGAGCTGCACGGTTTCGCCATCGACGGCCACCGTCAGCGGCTGGTCGCTGGGTGTGTTATCCGGGTTGGTCGGCGTGAGCTGGACCAGGACGTTCCCGCCCGCCAGATTCTGAATATCTTCGCGCTTGCTGCGGTGAAAGTGCGCTGGGGCGCGCTGTCCCTCAGGGTTGAACAGGTACTTATGGGCGTAGGATTTGGGATAGCCGGGGATGTGAACATTGCCGTTGCGCAGGGTAAACAAGGTGCGCCCGATGTTCTCGAAATCCAGGCTGCCAAAATCGGTCACGTCCCAACCCAAGCGGCACTGGCGAATCTCGTCTGCTTCGTGGCCCTTGCCTGCCCAATCTGCGACGGTCCAGAAAGCAAATTGGGGCAAGCGGATGCCAAAGCGGTCCATTCCGGCCATCGCCTGCTTGATACTCTGATTGATGATTGATCGCGTGAGCTGCAATGTGGACTCCTGTTATCGTTATTCACTGTGTTTCAAGCTGCTGCCGTCATAGAGATGGTCATCCGCATCGATAACCCGTTGATCCGCCAGACGATACTGCACCGCCGAATGGCCGATCAGTTCGAATTTGCCCCAGCGTGCTTTATCGCTGGCCTGCTGCTGCGCCAGGTGATCCCAACTCCCGAAGCGGTCAAGCTGGGCCTGCATCGCGCGGGCAACCTCAGCTTCCGCATCTGCGCGATCCGTTGTCTCGTCAGGATCCGCTTGCATGTCAAACAGCCGGGCCGGGGCGTCGGGGAAATCCGCATATTTCCACTGAGCGTCCCGGATCATGCGGAAGCGTGTCTCTTTGGCTCCGCCCAACAGTTCGGATAGTACCGTCGTTTTCTGACGCTGCGGCGCTTGCTCGAGTTAGCAAAGGCACGAGGCTCTCGCCATCCAGGCCGTCGGGCGTGTCAATCTGCGCCCAATCGCACAGCGTCGGGAACAGGTCCACCAGTTCGACCGGGGTGTCGATGGCCGCCTGCTGCGGCAGACCCGGCCCGCGAATCAGCAGGGGGACACGGGCGGAGGCTTCATAGTAGGTCCGTTTCCACCATAGGCCGTGTTCGCCCGCCATGTCGCCGTGATCCGCTGTGTAGACGATACAGGTGTTCTCCAGACAGCCCGCCTTGTCGAGTCCGTCCAGCAGCAGGCCGATCAGATCGTCCACGTAATCCACACTGGCGTAATAAGCCTCCAGCGCGCGCTGAAGCTGCGCCGGGCTGAACTGCGTCAGGTTAAAGTCGCGGACGATGAAGTCATCATGCGGATGCAGCGCGTCAGGATAACCCTCCGGCAGCGGTGGATAGGGGAGGTTCATCGCCTGATATTTGCGGATGTAGCGTCCCGGTGCCGTCAGCGGGAAATGCGGGCGGTAGTAGGATGCCGCGAAAAACCAGGGTTGATCGGAATTGCGATCCGTGTGTTCCAGCAGCCAGGCCAGGCTTTCCTGGGTCACCACCCGGTCTTGCTGCATACTTTCGGGAATTCTGCAAGTCTCCGGCAAAGGGGAAGCGTCCGACGGTATGGTTATTCGCGCGCCCATCCACTGTATCCGGGGGGTCCGGTTGGTGAACGATGATCGGCGAATCGACCAGATCGCCGTAAGTGCGAGTCTGGAAGCCGTGTAACTGGTCCTTACCCCGGAAGTGCATCTTGCCCGCGCTGGCGGTCGTATAGCCATGCTGGCTCAACCAACCGGGGATCGTGGCATAGCCGGGGTCGATCTGCGCTTGATTGTCCCAGGCGGAACAGCGGTGCGGATAGCGCCCGGTCCATAAGGACATACGGCTGGGTACGCAGAGCGGCGAATTGCAGTAGGCGGCGGTAAACTGAGTGCCTGCCGCCGCCAGTTGATCGAGCGCCTGGGTATGGATCCAGCGATTGCCTGCAAAACCGGCCACGTGTGGGCTGTGCTGATCGCTCATGATGAGCAGGATGTTCGGCTGCTGTGCCATGCTAGGCTCCGGCGTTGAAGTTGCCGACGACTTCAGAGCTGCGCAGGGCGCGTTTGTAAATCCGCAGTGTCGTGATCTGCCCCTGGAAGCCGGGCGCGATGCGAAGCGTCTGCGTCTCGTCGTTGTAGTCCGACGGGGCGATCTCTTCATTGCTCGTTGAGCCGGGCGCGATAATCCGCTGCTGGTCCGTGCTGTTCACATGCGTCAGGTCCGGGCTGAAGCGTCCCCAGCCAAACTGGCGGAAGCTGCCGCCATCGCAGAGCGAGCCATCGACGATGAAGGTGATGATCTTGGGGCCGCCATCGACCACAATGGCGACATGGTGCGCTTTGGTCGTGTCCAGAAGCCCTGGATCACAGTCCCAGCGATTCTCCAGCCGACCATCGTTGAGCACGATTTCGAGCGTACCGCGCGCGCTGGTCTGCACACACCAGCCCTGACCCGTCTCCGAACGAGTATCGAGCAGGATTTGCCCGGCCTCCAGCGAGTTGAATACCAGCCTCATCTCGATAGTGAAGCCGCTGCGCAGGTCCAGTTTGCCGTGATCGGCGCGTTGAGCATCTTTACGGTTGAAGCGCTCGAAGGAGTCAATCGTCACGCTGTCAGGCATATCGCCGCCCTGGTCCAGAATGAGGCCCTCCTGCGCGACCTTGCCCGCGTCGAACTGGCTCCACAGGCCCTCGACAAAGTCCGTATCCAGCAGATGGACCCGTGCGACGTCCTTTTGCGTTTCGGTCAGGTAATAATGGCCGCCGTCTTCGACTAAATCGGGGTAGCTCATGCGAATATAGGGATCATCGTCATACAGCACGATTTCGGGCTGCGACCACTGGATGACCTTGCCGTCGGGTGTATCGACCTCAACACCGCCACTCAGCCACACCGGGTTGCGGTCGTCATACCAGTTGCCGCCGTGATTGTGATACCAGTACAGATACTTCCCGTTCTCGCATTTCCAGGCGAAATTGGCCGCGCGCGGGTGCTTCATCAGCTTGCCGTTGGCGTAGGCTTTGTACTGGGCTTCGGTCCAGTGATGTCCGGCATCGCGGCTGTAGGCGTTGACCGGGTGCCCATCCACACTGCGATAGACGCAGTAGAAGCGTGCCGTCGCTCAGGACCGAATAGCTCTGCTCCTCCGCGATGGGGCCGCCGCCGGGCGGCGTGCGCAGCCCGTGATCGCCATCTGGCAGCGTGACCCATTCGATTTGCTCCGGGTCCGGCTCGCTCAAAATGTTGGGACTTCATGACCAGCACGCCTTCTGACCGGGTGAAGAAACCGTGCCCAAAGCCGCCCACTTTATGCACCGAGACATAGGCCGCGCCGTCATAGGTGAAGGGCCTGCCCACATTCCAGAAGAACTGCACTTCGCCACCATAAGCGTTCTGGCGGTCGATCTCCATTTCCCGAATGGGGATCGTGTAGCGCTGCTCCGACCAGGACTGGCCGTGATCGTCGCTGTATTTGAAGACGAAATAGCCCTGCAAATCGACACGATAGCATTTGCCGTCTTTATAGGGCGGGTTGTCAGCGATCACCCAGCGCCGGTTATCGGTGTTGTGGTTGTAGAAGCAGTAGATGCGCCCGGCAGGTGTCTTGAGCAGCACGGCGTAGGAGGCTTCTGGCCCATCGGCAGGCTCGACTGCCACCGGAGGCGACCAGGTGCGCCCGTGATCGCTGCTCCGGCTGGTGACAACGTGCTGCCCTGGCTGGCCCTCGTGGCCGCTGCCGGTGGTCGTCACACAGACCCAGGCTCCATCATCGGCGATGACGACGTAAGGTTGATCGCTATACGTTTCGGTGGGGATTTCCCACCCCAGGTTGACCAGTCGATTGTCAGTCATAAGCTGTCCTATACAATAGAGTCCTTGTAATTCGAGTTCATCGGCGAAGTGGCAGGCGGAAGTGTGATTCTCGCCGACCTGCAATAGTGGAGGGGTCTGTTCACGGCAGATCTGCTGGGCATATTTGCAACGTGGGTGGAAATAACAGCCCGTTGGCGGATTAGCCGGGTCCGGCAGTTCACCTTCGAGGGCGTCGGCATCGTCCAGCGGGTGATCGGGATCCGGCATCGGGATGGATTTCATCAAGGCTTCGGTATAGGGGTGCTTCGGATTGCCGAAGAGTTCCTTCGTCTCCGCCTGTTCCATCAGCCGCCCGACGTACATGACGATGACCTCGTCGGTGATGTGCTCAATCACGCTTAGATCGTGGGCGATGAAGAGGTAAGTCAGCCCCAGTTCATTCTGGAGATCAATCAGCAGGTTGATGATCTGCGCCTGGACCGAGACATCCAAGGCTGACACGGCTTCATCGCAGATGACCACTTTAGGATTGAGCGCGAGCGCGCGCGCAATGCCCAGCCGCTGCCGCTGTCCGCCGCTGAAGGCGTGCGGGTAGCGCTTCATGTACTTCATTTCCAGGCCGACCAGTTCCAACAGCTCGACCACCCGGTTTTCCAGGGCCTTGCCGCTGTGTGTTTTGTTGATGCGCAGCGGCTCGCTGACGATGTCGAAGACGGTCTTACGGGGGTCCAGGCTGGAATAGGGATCCTGAAAGATCATCTGCATGTACTTGCGGTAGGGACGGAGTTCGCGCCGGGAGAGCTGGCCCAGTTCGACCGCTTCGCCTTCGGGACGAAAGATAATCTCGCCATCGGTGATGTCATAGGCGCGAATGACGCAGTGGCCGACGGTCGTCTTGCCGGAGCCGGATTCGCCGACGAGGCCCATCGTCTTGCCTTCGTGGATACTCAAAGGACAGGTCGTCAACGGCTTTGACATTACCCACGACGCGGCGCAGCAAGCCTTGTTCTATTGGGAAGTATTTCTTGAGGTTCTTAACCTGTAACAGCGGTAAATCAGCGCTCATTCTAAGTTGACTTCCTCATCATCTGTGTAGCGGTAACATGCCACCGAATGCCCATCGGCAAAGCGCGTTATTTCTGGCATGGCCGTGAAGCATTCCGCCGTCACGAATTCACAGCGGTTGTTATAGGGACATTCATTCGGCGGATTGAGGGGGATGCCGACGGTGCCGCTTATAGCTTTCAGCCGCTCTCTGTTCGCGCTGAAATTGGGGATCGAGCGCAGCAGCGCCTTTGTATAGGGGTGCTTCGGCGCTTTGAGGACCTGGCGTACCGTGCCAAATTCGACCAGTTTGCCACGATACATCACCGCCACGTCGTCGGCCATGTTGGCGATGACCCCCAGATCATGCGTGATAAACATGATCGCCATGCCGAACTCATGCTTGAGCCGCTTCATCAGGCGGAGGATCTGCGCTTGAATGGTGACGTCCAGTGCGGTGGTGGGTTCGTCGGCGATGAGCAGTTGGGGATTGTTCATCATCGCCATCGCAATCATGGCACGCTGGCGCATCCCGCCGGAAAGCTGAAAGGTATATTCATCAATACGGCGCGCGGGAGCTGGAATGCCCACATCGTTGAGCAGTTCCAGGGCGCGCGCTCTGGCCTCGGACTTATTGCCCTTGTCGTGTACGGCGTAGGCTTCGGTCAATTGATTGCCGATGGTATGCACCGGCGAAAATGCCGTCATCGGTTCCTGAAAGATCATGGCGATTTCGTTACCGCGTATCTGCCGCATGGATTCGCTTTCTGGGTCCAGGCTGCCGATGTCCACTACCTCGCCGCTGATACTGTGCCAGAGAATCTCGCCGGATACGGTCCCTGGCCTGGGCACAATTTGCATAATGGACTGCGCGGTAACACTCTTGCCGCAGCCAGATTCCCCGACAACGCCCAACACGCGGTTCTTGTAGATCGTGAAGGACAGATCGTCCACCGCTTTGAGCGTGCCTTCGTCGAGTTCAAAGTAGGTCTTGAGATTCTTTACTTCCAGCAGAATATCGTCAGTCATGAAAGCACCTACTTATAAGGATCGGCGGCATCGCGCAAGCCGTCGCCCACGAAGTTGAAGAGGAGAACGGTTACAATCACGAACAGGGCAGGGGTGAGCATCCAGGGGCGTAAAGCCACGTTCTGCGCGCTCTGTGCGCCCTGAAGCAGCGTGCCCCAACTGACAGCGGGTGCGCGGATGCCAAGCCCCAGGAAGCTGAGCGCCGTCTCGCCGAGGATCATCTGCGGTACGGCTAGGGTGAGGCGCACGATGAGGTAGCTCATAAAGCCGGGCAATAAGTGATCGACAATAATACGCAGATCACTGGCACCGGCGAGTTTCGAGGCTTTCACATAGTCATGTTCGCGCAGTTCGAGCAGCTTGCTGCGGACGACCCGTGCCATGCTGGTCCAGCCCAGCAGCGAGAGGATGATCGTGATGGCGAAATAGGTCTGGAGAATCGGCCAATCGATTGGGATCACGGCTGTCAGCGCCATCCATAAGGGGATGGTAGGGATCGAACCGAGAAACTCGATGATCCGCGAAATAATGATGTCAGGAAGCCCGCCATAAAACCCGGCGATGCCGCCGAAGACACAGCCGAGAATGAAGCTGAAACCCACACCGACCAGGCCGATGGTCAGGCTGATCCGGCTGCCCGCCAGGACACGCGAGAACAAATCACGTCCTAATTCATCGGTTCCCAGCAGGAAAACCTCGCCATTTTCAGCCCCAAATAGATGAATGTCTGTTTCGAACAGACCGAGCAATTTATAGCTGTCACCGTGAACAAATAAGTGGATTTTGTGAATGTCGCTGGTGTCTTCAACCGTCGTGCGCTTGAACGTCTGCATATCGACTTCCTGGGTCAGGCCGTAGACAAAGGGGCCGATCCAGGTGCCGCTCTCATCGACAAGGCGAATGACCGTAGGCCCCATCGTGTAGCGGTTTCTGTGCTCCTTCAACGGGTCATAGGGTGCCCAGAATTCGCAGGTCAGAGCCACTATATAGAAAAAGGTGAGCAGAAGGAGCGAAATCACCGCGAGTTTGTGTTTGCGAAACTTGCGCAGCATGAGCTGCCCCTGCGAAGCCATGTAGTACTTCTCTTCGGCAGAGGTTTCATCGCTTCGGGCCGCTTCCGGCAGCGGTGTTGTTTTAGTCGGTACAGTCATGCTTATCCCGCTCCTTTTTCAAAGCGAATGCGAGGATCGAGCATGGTGAGCAGCACGTCCGAAAACACCACGCCGAAGATTGAGAGCAGGGATTGAATGATGAGAACGCTCGACGTGAGTTCAATATCCTGGTAAATCAGGCCGTTAAACAGGAGCGGCCCCAGTGTGGGCAAGTTCAAGACAATGGCGACAATCGTTTGACCCGCAAGCAGGAAGGGGAAAATGTGCCCAATGCCCGCGATGATCGGGTTGAGTGCCAGGCGAACGGGGTATTTCAGCAGGAGTTTGCGCCAGGGGGTCCCTTTCGCGCGCGCTGTGATGACATACTGTTTGCCCAACTCGTCAAGCAGCGTGGCGCGCAGCGTGCGGATAATCCCGGCTGTCGAGCTGGTTGCTATGACGATAATCGGCGGGATAAGGTGCTGCGTGAGGTCGCCAAGCTTTGCCAAACTCATCGGCGCGTCACGAAACTCAGGCGAGAAAAAGCCCCCGATGCTGGTGCCAAAATAGCGATAAGAGATGAAGAGCAGAATCAAAGCGAGCAGGAAATTGGGCATGGCAAGGCCAACGAAGCCAAAGGTGGTTGCCACGTAGTCGCCTAAACTATACTGGTTGACCGCGCTGTAGATGCCGATGGGTATGGCAATCAGGTAAGTCACGATGAGGGACATTAGCGATAAGGCGACGGTGGCTGGTAGGCGCTCGCTCACGAGCTTCTTCACGGGCTGCCCGGATACCGACATCCCCAGGTTGCCCTGAAGCAAGTCAGAGACCCAAACGGCATAGCGCTCAATAATCGGGCGATCCAGCCCATAGGCAGATCGAAGCTGGTTGATCTCTTCTTCGCTCACAACATCGCCATCGGCCTCCCGCGACCTGACCATGACATCAACCGCGTCGCCAGGGGGGATTTGCACAATTGCGAAAATGGATATGCTCAGAAGCATTATCGTAATCAGGGTAAAAAAGCCGCGCTTTATCAGATAATCTATCATTTGCCTACCGCATGAAGCTTCAGTTACATACAAGGTTGTACTGCTGGAGATACCGTGACAGCAACTTCACGGTATCTCCTCAGCTATGGATCAATAAAGATTAGCCCTTGCGATACCAGGCTTCCAGTACGTAGGGGTGATAGAAGTTATTGTCCGAACCCATGTAGAGGTCATCCACACCTGCCGGTGGGAAGTTGCCGATGTCGTTGCGGACAATGACCGGTGTCGGGTTGGTGCCGGGGCCACAGAAGAAGTACAGATTGTCCGCGAAGAACTGGTAGTAGTCTTTGCCGACTGTGGCGGCTTCTGGCGAGTCCGAAGCGATGAGTGAGAAGTCAGCTAACTTCTGATGTTCTTCTTTGATCGCGTCTGGCGGTTCGGTGCCCGTCTCGCCATTCGAATTGAACCACTCGACGTAGGTACCTGCCCAATAGTTAGCGCCACTGTCGCTGAAGCCCCAGTTGTCGGGGGTGCCACGACCAAACAGCGTGCCACGCCCCAAATTCCAGATGGTGGCTTCGTTTTCATTGGACTCGTTGACGTCACGATGGGCTGTCGGGTCGAGCAGCGTCAGGGTGACATCCACACCAATCGCCTTCCATTCCGAGGTCAGGAGTTCGCCAAACTGCGCGTACATTGGGATGCCGGTGGAGGTCTCAATATTGATGGTCAGGCGGTTGCCGCTGGGCAGCAGGCGATACCCATCGCTGTCACGTTCGGTCAGGCCTATACCATCCAGCATCTGGTTGGCGCGATCAGGATCATAGGTCTGGACGTAATCGTTCCAGAAGTCGTCGGAGTACCAGGGCATTCCTGAATTCGGAGCGGTGGGATGCGGCACGGCGAGGCCAAAGAACATGACGTCGTTCATCGTGTCGCGGTCCATCGCCAGCGAAAGCGCCGCGCGGAAGTCGAAGTTCTGGAACAAATCACGCTTTTCTGCATCGGCGACCGTCTGGTTCAGGAAGAAGGCCGGGTTGCAGGGTTCCAGCGCCTGAGCGACATAGGTAGTGTAGTTTCCCGCTTCCTCGCCCGAACGATACAGTTCCATACTTGAGAAATCGGTAAACCACATGCCCAGGTCCGATTCCCCGGCGGATACTTTCAGGTTGTACAGTTCGGGATCGCCCACCGCGTCGATGCGCAGCTCGTCAAAATAGGGCAGTTGGTTCCCAGCCAAATCAACCATGTAGAAATATGGATTGCGTTCCAGCGTGATGTGATCCTGGGTAATCTCGACCGGATTCCAGGGGCGAACGGAGGGGATGGACATATCCCAACTGATACCATCATAGGGCTGTCCATATTTCGCGTTAAACTGCGCAACCCAGGCTTCTTGCGTGTCCGTTGCCTTGTAACCGTTGTCCTCGGCCATCTTATTCAGGGCATCCCGATCTGTGAAATCAGCGTGATACTGCTTCCAGAAATGTGAAGGCCCCCAGAAGCCCTGACCGGGCGAGGAGAAGGATGAGCGTCCCCAGCGGTCCATGATGCCGGGATTGGGCACAGGCCAGGTGTAGGTGAGCGTATAATCGTCAATAACGTCCAGGGTCGCGTCAACGCCACCAACCCGAAATACACTGCCGGGACCATTGGGATTCAACTCTTCGTTGAACAGCACGTTATCCCAGAACCACTGGAAATCCTCAGTGGTGACAGGCACGCCATCGGACCATTTCAGGCCTTCGCGCAGATAAATCGTAAGCTGCGTGTAATCATCATTCCAATCGTAGCTTTCCGCGACGTCTGGCTGATAGGCTGAGGCATCCATGTTGTAGCCGAACAGGCCGTGGTCGGTGATGCGATGCGCGATGGACAGGCGGGTCTGTCCGTCAAGGACGCTCAGAGTTCCGCCATACGTGCCGATGTCCGTTGTATCGGCGACGAGCGGATTGACCGGCAAGCGTTCTTCTACCGGTGGCAAATCTCCTGCCTCAACTTGGGATGCCAGGGAAGGGGCTTCACCATACGATTGCGCACTTACACTGATGCAGGTGAGCATCAATAACACAAGCAAGATATATGCTTTTCTCATTTCTGTCTCCTAATAGCCTTTATCTCTGTAATTCGACAAATGTCTGTGAATATCCCTATGCGCGCCTCCCTTCTCACATTCATTATTTTGGGATATGGTATACCAAAATAAACTCTTAAAATATACGGGACGTCAGGTGCTGTCCTTCCCATCACGAGCCTGGACGATGCCAATGGCCCGATGTCGCGAGTTTTCCATGTGGCGGAACATACTCTCTTTCGCTGCTTCAGAATCTCCAGAGTTAATACAGCGAACCATATCCTGATGCAGTTCGAGCGTCACATGCCAGTCGTAATATTCGGTGGCGGTCGCCATGAACATGAAAATCGGACCGATCATTGTTTTCAGGGTCTTCTCAAGGTTGAGATTCTGCGATTGTCGCCAGATCAAGGAGTGGCCCTCCAGGTCGGCCCTGGAAAAAGCTTCCCGGTCTTTGTTTTCTGCCGCGTCTTCCATCAACTTCAGCGTTTCGAGCTGCATTTTCTGGTAGTCATCGTTGATGTTTTTCGTCGCCAGATCAATTGCCAGAATTTCCAGTGCCATGCGAACCTGGTGCATTTCGTTCACATCGCGCTCGGTCAGTTCGATCACATAGCGGGCATCTGGACGGGAGATGACCAGGCCTTCTTTTTCCAGCATCATCAATGCGTCGCGGGCAGGCGCACGGCTGATATTAAGCATGGTCGCCACTTTGCGCTCGACGATCTTCGTCCCAGGCGGGATACGCCCCCTGATGATGGCATCGCGCAGTAAATCGGCGGCTTGATTGCTGAGCGTGGAGCGGTCTAGCTTCTGATGTGAAATATTGAGTGAATCTAAATCGTTCTTCATAAAACAGCATATCTTCTAAGTCTATGACATATGGTATACCATATTCTGCGGAGAATATCTCAGAAGTATTTTTTTGTCAAGCAAGCGCGAAACCAAAGCTGTTGGTCGTCGGGTTATCACGAGTGGGCAGCGTTCTACGATAACGTCGTGAAGGAGCAAGACCTGAAGTCACCGGCTGTTTCCGCAGATGATACAGTGTATGCAGGACGGCCCTGGTCTACGTCCAAAGGTGGAACCTGCCTCGCGCGCTGCGGTATAATCGTGGTCTTGCGCGATGGAAGGGGCCTGTTTATGCAAATAGATTCAAATATGTACCTGGTAGGCAGTGGTGCCAACGGGTTTGACCTTACCGATGCATTTGACTGCAACATATATTTGCTCGATACGGGGGCGAACTACGTCCTGTTCGATGCCGGGTCTGGTATGGATACTGAGGCAATTATCGAAACCTGCCGGCAGGACGGCGTTGATCTTGACCGGATTGAGTATCTGTTTCTGACTCACGCCCATGCAGATCATTCAGGCGGCGCGGCGGACCTCCATGACCGGCTGGGTGTGCGCATCGCCGCGACGGCACGGACCGGTGAGATATTGAGTACCGGTGATGAAGATGCCATCAGCCTGACCCCAGCACGGGCCTCAGGACTCTACCCGAAGGATTATGTGTACCGCGCGACCCCGGTGGACACGCATCTTGAAGATGGTGTCGTGGTTGAGATCGGGCAGTTTAAGATTGAGCCGATCTTTACGCCGGGCCACAGTCACGATCATCACTCGTTCCTCGTCAGCGGTCCCGACAAAGTCTACCTGTTGAGCGGCGACGCGATTTTCTACGGCGGCAAGGTCATTCTGCAAAACACCTACGATTGCGACGTGCAGAAGACGATCCAATCCATTCAACGCCTGTCGAAGTATTCGTTTGATGCGCTGATGCCCGGTCATCTGGTTTTCAGTCTCAAGAACGGACGGCGACACATTGACACCGCGCTGAAAATCACTGAGCGCTTCGCCTGCCCGGAATCTATCCTGTAGCACCCTGGAGCATTTATTGTGGTCGAAACCAGTCATATTGTCGATTGGCTCAGTCGTATTGTGCAGATTCCCAGTGTATCGCCCGCCCATGCCGGTGAACGAGACGACATTGCGGGCGAGGCGCGCCTGGCTGCGCAGGTCGAAAAGTGGTTCCGGGCCTTTGGCGCGGAGGAAGTCCAGCGCGAAGAGGTATTCCCCAACCGACCCAACGTCTATGGCATCTGGCGCGGCAGTTCCGATACCTGGCTGGCGGTCGATGTCCACATGGATACGGTCGGCGTGGCCCAGATGGACGGCGATCCCTTTGATGGGCGTGTCGAAAATGGCCGCGTGTATGGCCGAGGGGCGGTCGATACGAAAGCCAGCCTGGCGGTGGTGCTTGCGATGCTGGAACATCAGCATGAGCGCGGGCTTCCGCTGCCGCATAATCTGCTCGTCGCGGCGACGGCGGCTGAGGAAAACGGTACGCAGGGCGCGCCAGTCTTTGCCAACTGGGTCCGGCGGCAGGATTTCCAGCTTTCACAGCTTATCGTCGCCGAACCGACCCTGTGCGGTCCGCTGTATGGGCACAAAGGGGTGATGAACCTGGAGTTCCAGATTAAGGGGCGCGCGGCCCATACCGCGATGCCTGAACAGGGGCAAAACGCCATCGCTGCTGCGGCGCATCTTATCGTCGCCCTGGAAGCCGATCATAAGGCGCTGCAAGCGGAGACGCCGACGACCGAGTTAGGGAATGGTGTGCTGACGGTGTCGCTGGTAAAGGGCGGTATCGGGATCAATATCGTGCCGGATACCTGTCAAATCGCCGCGAACCGCCGCGTCGTGCCGGGGGAAAGCGAGCAGGTGCTCAGGGCGCATTTCCAGGCGCTGGCTGAGGCCCACTGCCCGCTGCCGTTTACGATGCGTGTGCTGCATTTCCTGCCACCGTTTTATCAAACGCCGGATACACCCTTTGCGCAGCAGCTTGCGCACTGGTCTGGCCGTGAAGCCGGACGTTGCGCCTTTTGCGACCAATGCCTGGGCGTATGATGGGCTGGCAAAAGAGACCGTCGTCCTGGGACCAGGGTCTATTGAGCAGGCACACGGTCAGGTTGAATGGGTTGAAATCGCGCAGCTTGAGAAACTGGCCGGGATCTACGCGCGCTGGTGGGAGATTAGCTGACGATGCTGCCGGACAGATGACGCGACGGGTAGACAGTCAGGTCAGTGTCTCCGCCCAGCACGACCGGGATTTTGGTGTAGGTCAGGGCCTGTGACGGGCGTCCTTGCAGGACATAGAAATCGACTGAAGAGTCTACCCGGTGGATGACGTAGCTGTAGACCGTATTGTATTGACCGGCGTTGCAAATTCCGAATGTTTCATGCGGGTGACGCTGCTGTAACAGAGCAAAGACATCCTGCACGGTTTCGCTTGCGGCGATGCGTTCATTGGCGGTCTCATAGCGCCATGCGGTCGTGGCGGTGTCGTCATCCTGAGGATGCGGGCCGAGGATGACGTGATGATTGGCGCGTGCGATGCTCTGACTATCGTACTGCACCTCGACCTGCTGCTCGCGGACTTCGAAGGCAGCGACGCCCTCTGCTGTTGCGACGATCATGTTAGCCCATGAGAAACTGTCCTGGCGGACCATGCTGCGGACGCAGTCGAGCGCCTGCTCAATAGTTTGGCACTGTTCAACGACTGCCTGTACGAGACGGTCATAACTCTGTGCGCCTGAGATGGAGCGCACGTTCGAATCGCAGCAGGCCAGGTGCGGGTTGAAGCCAATGGAGAAGCCGGAGAATATGTCCTCCGAGCGGCCATCATTGTCCCAGGTTTCCAGGCCGAGGACGCCGAAAGCCGAATCGCTCAGGTGAACCTTATCGTCAAATTGTTCGCGGCTGAAATCACGGTTTTTGAAAAGAATGTATTCATGACCGGGCCGGATGATTTTCGCGCCTGTTGTACACATGGGGTTCGCCTACTTTGATCCGTTTTGCTTGTAGAGGGCGACCGCCGCGACGATAATCACGCCCTGGATGAGTTCCTGAATGAAACGGTTGACGCTGAGTACGACCAGCAGGTTCTGCGTTATGGCGAGCAGGAGGACGCCGCCAATCGTCCCCAGGATGCCACCACGACCGCCGAAGAGGCTGGTGCCGCCAATGATGACGGCAGTGATCGCCTGGAGTTCGAGGCCATCGCCGATGACCGGATCGCCGACGCCCATGCGCGTCAGCCAGAGCAGGCCGGTCGCGGCGGCCAGGACGCTGCACAGGATATAAACACCGAACTTGACACGGTCCACATGGATGCCGGAGAGGCGGGCGACTTCTTCATCCCCGCCGACGGCATAGATATAGCGCCCGAATCGGGTGCGCTGCAGGACCAGCGACGTGACCGCTGCCAGGATGATGAACAAGATGACGATCACCGGCACGGAGCCGATCTTCTGATCGTAAAAGTGCAGAAAATCCGGCGTAGCACGCCCAACCGGACCGCTGGCAATCAAGAGGGAAATGCCTCTGAGAATACTGAATGTGCCCAACGTGACGATAAACGGCGCGATGCTCAGCCGGGTAATCACGAAGGCATGGACGAAGCCGATCAATGCACCGAGCAGCAGCGTGCCCGCGATAGCGGTCAGGAGATTGTCCGGGTTGCCGTCCATCCATATTGCGGATACCAGCACCGAAAGCTTGACGACCGAGCCAACCGAGAGATCAATTCCGGCAGTGAGAATGACGAGCGTCTGGCCGATGGCGACTGTGCCCAGAAAGGCCGCCGAACGCAGGACGTTAAACAGGTTGCGCTCGGTGAAGAAGCGCTCCGATGAGAAGGACCCCACCAGCACGAGTACGACGATCAGGCCGTAGACAATCAGCAGCGGTGCGTTACGGCGAAGTCCTGACCAGCGGTCGCTCGAATGTGTTGTCGCAGAGATTAGCATGGCTTACCCCGTCGTTGCCACTTGCAGGATTTTCTCTTCCGTTGCTTCGTGATGCGCAAATTCACCGGCGATGTAGCCGTCGTTCATCACCAGTATGCGGTCGCTCATGCCGAGAATCTCCGGCAGTTCAGAGGAAATCATGAGGATACCGATTCCCTGTTCGGTCAGTTTGCGCATGATCTGGTAAATCTCGAATTTCGCGCCCACGTCCACGCCACGTGTCGGTTCGTCCAGAATAATGACTTTCGGCGCGGTTTGCAGCCACTTCGCCAGGACGACCTTCTGTTGATTGCCGCCGCTCAGGTAGCCGACTTCCTGCCGGGATGAGGCCATCTGGATATTGAGGTCCTGCCGCGCCTGCTCGACGATCTCGGTCTCCTTTTGTGGCTGGATCAGGCCGAACCGTGTGAGCCTTTTAAGGATTACCAGACTGATGTTGCTGCGAATCGGCAGGCCGAGAAATAAGCCTTGATCCTTGCGATCCTCCGGTACAAAGGCCATGCCCGCCTGCACGGCAGTTTCGGGATGGTGGATTGTTACCTCGCTGCCATCCAGAATCAGTCTGCCCGATTGGATACGATCAGCGCCGAACAGGGCGCGCGCCAATTCTGTGCGACCGGAGCCGACCATCCCAGCAATGCCGACGATCTCGTTGGCATGAACGCTGAGGCTGAATGGCCGAGGTAGGGTGGTGGTGACGACGTCTTCGGCCACCAGGACAGGCTTACCGGGCACGGTATTGCGTTCGGGGAAGACCTCGCTAAACTCCCGGCCTACCATCGACTTCACAAGCTGCGCCCGGTCCATGTCTCGGATCGGATAGCTGCCGATGACACTGCCGTCTTTCAGCACGGTCACGTTATCGGCGATGCGGAAGATCTCTTCCAGGCGGTGCGAGATGTAAATGATCGTGACACCGCTTTGAATGAGGACATCGATGATGGCAAACATCCGCTCAAGCTCATCACCGGCCAGGATCGCGGAGGGTTCATCCATGACGATGAGGTCCGCCTTCTGCGACAGCGCTTTGGCGATTTCGACCATTTGCTGAACAGCGACAGGGTACTCGCCTACCGGCACGGCCAGGTCGATATTCATACCCAGACGTTCCAGGAGTTCGGCGGACTGCCGGAAGATACTTTGCTTGTCGATCAAACCCAGGCGGTTGCGCGGCTCATGGCCCAGGAAGATGTTCGCGGCGACGCTCAGGTCAGGCACCAGGTTGAGTTCCTGGTAGATGACGCGGATACCTCCTTCAAGCGCCTGGTAGGTACTCAAATTGCTGTAGGTCTCGCCCTTGTAGATGATCTCGCCTTCGTCCGCGTGGTAGGCTCCGGCGAGAATCTTCATCAGCGTGGATTTCCCTGCGCCGTTTTCGCCCACAAGGGCCTGGACTTTGCCCGGCTCACAGGCGAACGAGACGTTGCGCAGGGCGTGAATCCCGCCAAAGGATTTGGAGATGTTGCGCATTTCGAGCAGGTATTGATCGGCCATAGGAAGGCAAGGCCAGTGCCCGGATTAGCTCCAGGCGCTGGCCTATCTCCTTGCTGAGTTAGTTATTCAGATAGCCGAGATCGGCGAGAATATCGTCCGGGAAGAAGATCGGACCGAAGACATCGTCGCTCCAATTAGGATTGAAGAATTGGTCCAGGTCTTCGTTGGTGAAATCCTGCGTGCGGTCCATGTGGTCACGGAAGTCGATGAAGCGCGGCACTTCTTCGCCGTGCAGGATCTGAATCGCGGTGTCGATGCACTCGATGACCATCGCATTGGGATATTGGATGGCGTAGAAGGGAACGTCGTATTCAGCGGCCTGACGCAGGAAGCCATTGGCGTACTCACCACCGGCAATCGGCGGGATGGGCAGGCCTGCATCGAGATAGGCGCTGATGATGCCCTGCGACATTTGCGCGCCGCCGGACCAGATGCCTTGAATGTCCTCGCCGTACTGGGCGATCCACTGTTCCATGACCTGTTTGGCCTCGGCAGTGGACCAGTTACCGTATTGGGCGTCCAGCACGTTGATGCCCGGATTCTGGCTCCAGACAAACTCGGCCCCCTGGGCTTCGATTTCCGCTGTATCGACGCCGGGAATACCGTTCATCTGCACGATGTTGCCTTCGCCGCCAAGCTGGTCAACCAGCCAATACGCCCAGCGACGACCTGAATCGTAGAGGTTGGTGCCGACCTCGGTGACGAAGTCATCGGTTTCGACGCCGCTGGCGCAGAGCACAACAGGCACACCCTGGGCCATCGCCCGCTCGACGGGGGCTGAAAGCGCGGCACGTCCCATCGGCACCAGAATCAGTGCGTCCGGGTCCTGGGCCAGCAGATCCTCGACCTGCGGTACCTGGACATCGGCACTGGCCGTCGCATCCGCATAGAGCAAATCCGAAACGACATCCTTGCCCAGTTGATCCACATACCAGAAGGCATGGGCATCGAACAGCGCAGACCATGAATTGCTCGTCCCCTGGGCAGCCAGCGCGATACGATATGGTCCATCTTTGGCGAATTCACTGGTGTCGTACATTTCGTTTTTGCGATCAAGCACGCTCTGAAGATAAGGCGAGTTGGCGATTTCCTCTTCGGTAAACTGTGCTTCCTCGTCCTGAGCGTAGACGACCATGCTCAACGACGCCGTGAGCAGGCCTAATAACACGAGCAGGATCAATGTGCGTTTCATGTTTTCCTCCCTCATTTATACAAGTGGTGTGTAGCGGTCCCGATCAGTAATAATGTGTGCCTTCCTCCTTTTGATTACTGGCGCGATGCAAGACTGTACAGCGCGACGGCTCCGATAACGACCAGCCCTTTGATAATGAGCTGTACCTGAACATCCAGGCCGAGCAGGAGTGCCATTGTGCTGAGGATCTGGATAAGCAGTACGCCCGCCGCTGTCCCGGCAAGGCCGCCGCGCCCTCCGGTAAACGTTGTGCCCCCAACGACCGCCGCCGCAATGGAGTCCAGGTCCAGCCCCTGGCCCAGGAAGCGATCCACGTAACCGATGTAGCCTGTAAGGACGATTCCGGCAGTCGCGGCCATCAGACTGCTCAGGATGTACACGGTGAGCAGAACCCGGCCTACACGAATGCCCGATAGCCGGGCGGCTTCCCGATTGCTGCCGACGGCGTAGATTCGCCGACCATAAGGGGTTCGGCGCAGGATGATAATAAAACCAATGCTGAGCAGGATCCAGAGCACGACCGGGACCGGAATCGGGCCGAGCGCCGCATTCATGACGTTCAGGCCCGCCGGAACAAATCCACCCGGTACGCCGCGCGTATAGGCGTTTTGTGCCCCCTCAACGAGGACCAGGACCCCCAGTGTCGCCACAAAGGGCGGCACGTTACGTCGGGTGATGAGCAGCCCATTGGCAAGGCCAATGAGTTCCCCAAAGCCCAGTGCGACCAGGATGGCGAGCAGTAGGTTGCTATCCTGACCGGCGCCGACATTGGCAATAATGACCGAGGTGAGTACGATGACGCCGCTCACCGAGAGGTCCAGGCCAGCGACCAGCAGAGCCAGTGTCTGGCCGATAGCCACAATGCCGAGTTGAGACGCCTGACGCAGCATGACGAAGATCGTCTGGCTGCTGTACAGTCCAGGGGTCAGGATGGCTGCCGCCAGAAGAATCATCCCTAGCGAAATGTAAACGCCGTAGTGAATGATGACCCTGCGGATCGAGAACTGAACCGGTGGTCTGGCAGTAGTCGCTGTTTGCTGCATGTCAGTCATCGACGCAGATCAATCCTTGCTGTTTGCCGGTCAGTCGGTGTATTTCTTTGCCCACTCGACGCCGTCCCAGGTAACCATTTTATCCGGGGTGACTTTGATCAGATAACGCGGGCGATCCAGGCTGGGCACCAGGTATTCCGGGCCGTGCTCGCCCAGATAGCGGGTTGCCATGCGCTCGGCAATCTTCAACCACTCGCCGGTCATCAATGCGGGACCGTCGGCGATAGTGGCTTTGCCGCGAATCAGGAGACGCGCATAAGTGCCGCTGTCCATCGCGCAGGACACGGCGACGTTCGGGTTGTTCTTGATATGCGGCACGAAGGCCGAGCGTTCGCGGGGGATCAGCCACATGGCTTCGCCATCCCATTCCTGCCATAGGGGCGCAATATAGGGGATGCCTTTTGGATCAACCGTCGCTAGCCGGGCCACGACCGGGCCAGCAAGAAACTCCTTGACCTCGTCTGGCGTCATTTTGGCGTTCTTGCCCATCCACGCAGGATGTTCTTGTTCAACAGTCATATATGATCCTTTCCGTATAAGTCTATGCGACAATCAGGTCACAACGGTGGGGATACCACAGTCTGGCCTGGTTTAGCTATGTTAAACTGTCGCCACTGGCCCAAGTCCTGAAATAATGAGGTTGTTGCGACGAGTGAAGAAGTCAATAAACCTTTGCTCGATGGCCGAGATTATAATAAGTTCGGCAAGATAATTCAAACAATGGTGATAGCCCTCCTGCTGCGCATTTCAGAAGCCAAGGATGCCGCCGCCTCTGGTTTCCCCAGACAGCCCAGAGCGACGTCTTCGGTCAGCTTCGCTATCTGCTGCGCGGGGATGTTGGCATACTCTGGACCCGGCTGTAGGTCGGGTGGCCGCCTTGCTGGATGTGTTCGCTGATGGTATCGACCGCTTGCGCGACGGTCGCATCCTTGGTGTGGATGATGGTCAGTATTTCTGTCGTCGGGAGCCGGTCAGTATTCTGTGTCAGAGGGTCGGATTGTTGGTCATGGTTTGCGATCTTTCATTGACAGCAGGGCGGCCCCTACCGCCGGAGGGTATCGGGGTACAGGCAGCGAGGGCAGCTCCAGCAGTGTACAGAGTCGCAGACTCAGCGGGTTGGCTGATTCAAGCAGGCCGCCGGTCAGCGCAACGGGAGGGGAATCGAGTTTCAGTTCGCGGATGATGGTGTGTCCAAGCAGCGCTAATTCCTGGGCCGCCGCCTCGACAATGGCTGCCGCAGCGGGGTCTTCCACCGCTGCCTGTGCCAGCACCAGCGGGGCCAGCCGGGCAACCTCGCGGACGCGGGATGCCTGTCCGGTATACAACCAGGATAGAATGTCGCGTGCTTGATTCAGGTCGAGGGCGGCCAGGACGTACCTGGTCAGGCTGGTCGGCCTGCCGTAATGATCGGCGCTGCGCAGGACCGCTCGCAAGGCCTGAATGCCAAGCCAGTAGCCGCTGCCTTCATCACCCAGCAGATAGCCGTGTCCGCCGATTTGCAGCGATTGGCCCTGGGCGTTGATTCCATAGGCGATGCTGCCCGTTCCAGCCAGGATGAGCAGTCCCTCCGCTTCGCCCAACGCTCCCAGTAGCGCGATCTCGTAGTCCCCGCCAATGACGATCTGCGCATGGGGCAGAACTTCTTGCAGGGCGTCGTAAAGTGGCCTGCGATCCGGTACGGTTGAGATGCCAGCCAGGCCCAGGCCGAGTCCGGTCACTGCATCGGGCGGCAGGTCCGTCTGTGCCAGGACGGCCCGGATGATCGCTTGCAGGCCCAGTGCGCAGCGTTCGAGGCCAATAGCCGCCGGGTTGACGGAGCCGCTTTCAGCGCGGGCACAGATCCTCAGATCGGAATCGACGATCACCGCCCGTACCCGGCTGCCACCTCCGTCGATTCCGATCCAGTAGTTCATGAGTCAAACGCTAGTCGAGAAGCAAGCCGCTCTTGCGGTCAAAACGATACATGCTGGGCGGGCGCATCAGCGTTGCCGCGTACTTGAAGCCGCCGAGCGCACCACGTGTGGTACCCAGGGCCTCATAGTAATCGAAATAGCGGAAGCTGGCATAATCGCCCCCCATCAGGGCATGAGATTTGAGCACCTTAAGATAGTCCTCGAACACATCGGAAACGTCAAGGTAGATGTCTGCCGAATAGCCTTCCATGTCTTCCCAGTTTTCTGAATAGAAGACTG
The DNA here is from genome assembly GCA_963772595.1 of uncultured Chloroflexia bacterium. Classification (GTDB taxonomy): domain Bacteria; phylum Chloroflexota; class Anaerolineae; order Aggregatilineales; family Phototrophicaceae; genus CAVYXZ01. Next base: position 176,753 of record CAVYXZ010000016.1, read on the forward strand.
CCTGGGGCGAGTGCGCCGGGTATTCACGTTCGATAGCGCTCAGGCCCGCCTTGAACAGTGCGTTGTGGGTGATGAGGTGGGTATTGTTGTGATCCGGGTGGAAGCTCCCTTTCCAGTGCGTGATGACGACAGTCGGCTTGTACTTGCGGATCAGATCGGCCACCATCCAGGCAGCCTCTTCCGAATTTTCCAGTTCGGCGTCTTTGTAGGGCAGGATTTCCAAATTCGCGCCGATGATACTCGCCGAGGCGTTGGCATCCGCATAACGCATTTTGATGTACTCTTCGGGCGGCAGGGTCGGGTGGCCTTTTTCGCCCGGCGTGGTGTGAACAATCGTGATGTCCCAACCCGCGCGCTTGTGCTTCAGCATGACCGCACCGGCCATGTTCTCGGCATCAGATACGTGGGCGCTGACAACCATCAAGTGACTCATTCTGATTCTCCTTGTCATACAATAGCCAATAACGTCGTTTCGATAAAACCCTAGAGCGCGACGCGGAAAACGGCAAACTCGCGCCGCCGCTGGAAGCCTGCGAGCGAGTACAGCCTGGCGGCATCCTCACCGGTCCACAGGAAATACGAAAAATAGGTATGGCGGCTGCTCATGATTTCGAGGCAGCGGAACAGCAAGACGCGCCCGATGCCCAGATTACGGCAGTTCGGGTGGACTCCGAAGGGGCCGAAGCGTTCCCGGCGCTGCTGGCTGAAGCCGACCACCTGACCGTGACGCCGCGCGACCAGAAAGCCGATTTGTGTGGGCGTGTCGCCGAAGATTTCGATCAGGTAATCCTGAGCGTGCCGGTACCAGTCCCAGCCGAAGTTTTCGGACAGGAAAGGCATCAGGTCGGGCAGGTCAGCCGGTGTGACGGGCTTGATGACTACGCCTTCGTCCTGCTCCAGGTGCTGTTCCAGGGCGCGAATCTCCGGCGGAATCTGGAAGCCGGTCAGGTTGGCCCCCATGCTGATGGCGTGGGACGTGATCTCGAAGCCCAGGCTTTTCAGGAATTCAATCGTGCCCGGATACGCGCTGACATCGACGCCCGGCACAAAGTAATTGGGGACGTAGGGCGAAATATCCACCGTTTTGCGCGAGTCTGCCGCTAGCTTCGCCAGCACATGCTTGAACAGAGCAGTCCCGATGCCACGACGCTGGTAGTCCGGGTGGACGCTGAAGGCTGTAATCCAGGCGCTTTCAGGCTCCAGACCCTGCAAAAAGAGCGGCACCTGCCGCGTGACGGCCAGCACGAAGCCTACGACCCGGCCATCCTCAACGGCTACAGGTAAGTTCCCAGGGTGAAAATTAGTGTCGAGCAGAACCTTGACACGAAACAGGTCTTCGCTGACGCGGTCATGGGTCATCGAGGCCCGCCAAACGGCGAGCAGCTCGGCTTCGTCGGTCCCTCGATAGGGTCGAATTTCCATTGATCTGTCCTATCCTTTTAGCCCGGTCAGGGCAATGCCTTGAACAAAATACCGTTGTAGAAAAGCAAAATCAGGAGTGCCGGCAGCACTGTTCGGTCGGGTAGCTCCCCGTCAATCGAGACGTCGTCAATTACGTAGTTTGGCGGGGCCATCAGCGTGCCGCTGTTGACCGGGTCCGCCAGCCAGAGGTCGTAGATGTGGTAGATGTGCGAGATGATAATCTTGGTGAGCAGTTCGTCAAAGGACACGGTCTGTAATTCGATCTTGATGGCCGGATTGGGGGCCAGAACCTCATCGAACATAGTCTGCTGGGCTTCGATGTTGGGATCTTATGCCCGGTGATTGAGGACCAATTCCCTCCTGAGCATTCGCTACTCCGCCCAGGACTTCGATCATCGGGACCAGCACAAGAGCAATTGGGGTGTACCTCTTCAGTGACATGGCTCCTCCAGCCGTTGTAAAGCACTGAACTATTATTTGATTCTCTGGCGTCAGTCGTCGTAGAGCAGGAAAGGCGCGCGCAAATCCGCAAAAGCTTGCAGGTCATCCTGCCACTGCGCGACCAGATCGCTAACCGACCCGTTTGTATCCAGATGCGTGCGCACCGAGTTGCCACCGCTAAGTAGATCAATAGGGTAATGCCCCCCCTCACTCCAGGGGTCACGCCAGGCAAACTGCTCAGGATACTGCTGCTTGACGATCTGAATGAGATGAAGCACGATGTCGATGGGGCGCAGTTGGTTACGGTTCGTGACGTAGACATGAACCCCTGAACACATCTCGCCTTGATACTTGCTGAAGCTTGGCACGAAGTAGATCGGCCTGAAGCGAACGCCTGGCAAAGACAGGGCGTTCAACCGGTCTGCCAGCAGCGCTCCATCGATCCAGGGTGCGCCGATGTATTCGAAGGAACGGGTGGTCCCGCGCCCCTCCGATAGATTGGTGCCTTCGATCAGGCAGGTGCCAGGGTAGACGGTCCAGGCGGTGAGTGTGGGCAAGTTTGGCGAACCAGGGATGAAGGGGACACCTGTGTCATCAAACCACATGGCCCGCCGCCAGCCCCTCATGGGGATGACCGTCAGGTCACAGTGCGTGCCATAAGCCCCATTAAAGAGCTGCGCCATCTCGCCAATGGTCATGCCGTAGCGCAGTGGGAAAGGATAGACTCCGACAAAAGACTGGTAGGCTGGGTCGAGGATTGGCCCCTGCGTCACCAGCCCGTTCAGAGGCGCGGGCCGGTCCAGCACCATGATCTCGATATGATGCTCGCCAGCAGCCTGCATGACGTAGGCCAGCGTCGTGAGATAGGTATAAAAGCGAACTCCCGCATCTTGCATATCAAAGATGAGCAAGTCCAGCCCGTCGAGCATGTCGGGCGTTGGCTTGTGGACCTTGCCAAACAGACTGTAGATTGGGAGTCCGGTGATCGGGTCGGGATAATTGGTGACCGATTCGCCCGCCTGAGCTTCGCCACGCAGGCCGTGTTCTGGCCCGAACAACTTCACCAGATTGACGGCGGGATGTTCGTGCAGGCGCTGCACCGTGCTCACCAGATTGTGATCAATGCCGGTCAGATTCGTGACCAGCCCAATCTTCCGGCCCGCCAGTTGATCCGCGTGTGAATCCAGGAACACTTCAAGACCCAATTGGACGCTCATACGCGCTCCTTTGTGGACTGCCGGGTAACAAGCCTGACTGGCAGGACGACCTCCGTTGTTTCCGGTTGCTTGCCGCCCATCATCTCGACCAGCAGGGCGACCGCTGTCGCGGCCAGTTCTTCGTTCGGTTGGTGAACAGTAGTCAGGGGCGGGGAGGCGAATCGGGCCGCGTCCGTGTTGTCAAAGCCGACGACTGAGATGTCATCGGGCACGCGGAGACCGGCTTCGGCAATCGCTCGGTAGGCCCCAATCGCCATCTGGTCACTGGAAGCAAAGATCGCAGTGGGCGGTTCAGAGTGGTTGAGCGCCTGACGAGCGCTTTCGTAACCCTCTGCATAGCCCCAGCTATTGCCCGTCGGGGTGATCGTCAGGCGATATTCCAGCCCGAATTCGTCGAGAGCTTTCATATAGCCTTCGTAGCGCTGGCGAGCGACGCCGTGTGTCGTGGACCCCAGCAGATGCGCGATCTTGCGATGACCCAACTTGATCAAGTGCCAGGTCGCCAGATAGCCTCCGGCCAGATTGTCGGCCATGACATTCGGGATGCTGGAACCGGGCAGATAGTCAATCATTACTGCCGGGATTCGGGCCGCTTCAAGCACCCGAATTGCCCGTGCGCCATCCACCGCGTTGACGATGATGACGCCATCCACGAGACGGTTGGATACGACCTCTAGCGAGCTTTCTTCGCGGTAGCGGTCGGAGGCCAGATTGTGGAGGATGACGCTGTAATTCTCAGCCGCCGTTTTCGATTCGACTTCGCTGGCGAGCTTTGCCAATACAGGGTTCGCAATGCTGCTGACCAGCAGCGCAATCAAGCCCGTTTGTCTGGTGCGCATACTGCGCGCAATCGGATCCCGATGGTATTGGAGTTGTTCGACTACTTCCAGGACTCGCATCCGGGTCTCAGGCGAGATCGCTCCGGTCTGGTTGACGACACATGAGACCGTCTGGATGGATACGCCCGCAACGCGCGCTACATCCTTCATAGTCGCTGGTTTGGACGCCATTCACATCTGCCTTAGGCTTGACAGGAACGTTCACGTGAACGTTCATCTAGATCAAGGGAGACTATAACACGTTGGCGAAATTTACCGTTTGTGTGATTTGTACAAATCTTCGGCTTGGCTAAAGGCAGCACTGGCTAAAAGGTGCTGGAGGGCTTTCAGGCAGGTGCAACGTTACAGTAATCACATGGCTCGCGTGACTGACGACACATCTTGTCCTGAGCCTTTCCTGTAGCATCTAGGGCAAAGCGTGGCCGTTTTGCGCATAGTGACGGCTGAAAACAATAGACATGCGTCATCGCAGCCGAAAGCAGGCCCCGTTTGGAGCGCGCTTTCGGCTTTGTTGTTTGAAAAGGGGGAGGGAACTCGTGAAAGCAGTTGTGTACGACAGATACGGACCGCCGGAGGTTCTTCATCTCGCAGAGATCGAGAAACCCACGCCGAAGGCCGGTGACGTTCTGATCAAGATATATGCGACCACCGTGACCGCAGGCGACTGGCGTATGCGCCGGGCTGATCCCTTTGCCGCGCGACTTTACAGCGGTCTTATCAAGCCTCAAAGAGTAAGGATTTTGGGCTTTGAATTGGCCGGGGTCATTGAAGCGGTCGGCCAGGACGTCAAATATTTCAGGCCGGGCGACTCGGTGTTCGCGTTTGCCGGTTTTGGTTTTGGCACGTATGCCGAGTACCGCTGTCTGCCAGAAGATGGGGCAGTGGTCATCAAGCCAGCCAATATGACCTATGAGGAGGCTGCCGCTGTCCCCAGTGGCGGAATGACAGCACTGGCGTTCCTGAAAAAAGGCAGTATCCAGCGCGGTCAGCAGGTGCTTATCTACGGTGCTTCGGGGAGCGTCGGCAGCTACGCCGTGCAGCTTGCCAAACACTTTGGGGCGGAAGTCACCGGGGTATGCAGTACAGCCAATGTGGTGATGCTGCGGTCATTGGGTGCCGATAGGGTCATTGATTACACTCAGGAGGATTTTACCCGCAGCAGCGAGGCCTACGATCTGATTTATGATGCGGTCGGCAAAACCTCGTTTTCGGCCTGCGAGCACGTGCTCAAGCCAGAAGGTGTCTTTATTGCAGGCTCTGCCGGGCCGTTCGAGAATCTTCAGGCGCTGTGGACTTCAATGCGCGGCGGCAAGCGCGTGATCGCCGGGGCACCGGCTCCGGGTAAGGCGGAACTCATCTATCTCAAAGAATTGATCGAGGCCGGGACGCTGAAGCCGGTCATCGACCGATGCTATCCACTGGAGCAAATCGTCGAGGCGCATCACTATGTCGAGGAAGGTCATAAGCAGGGTAACGTCGTCATCACTGTGATTCAGGATAACAATGGTGCAGGAGGTCGAAATGGCTGAGATCAGCTTAGAAGCAGTCGAGGCGGTTCCGCTTCAGAAGACAAGCTCGAAGTCGTCCCGCCTGTTCTTTATCGATCACTTGCGCGCCGCGCTGGTGATCCTCGTAGTGCTGCATCACCTGGCGCTTGTCTACGGAGGAATCCCGCCGTTCTACTACTTCGAACCGCCGTACAGCGATCCGGTCGCGGGCCTGATGGCGTTGGTGTTCGTGCTCTTCAATCAGGCCTGGTTTATGGGCGCCTTTTTCCTGCTGGCGGGCTATTTCACACCGGGGTCCTTTGACCGGAAGGGCGCAGGCGATTATCTCCGAGAGCGGCTGATTCGCCTCGGCATTCCACTCGTTGTCTACGTATTTTTGCTCAACCCCATCGCGTCTACCGGTTACTATCTGATGCCTGCCAGCCTGACCGGGATTACGACTCCGCTGAGCTGGCAAGCGTACCCCAACCTCATTGGTCTGGGGCCTCTGTGGTTCGTCGCCATGCTGCTCATTTTCAGCTTTGGCTATGCCACATGGCGTTGGCTGACGCGGAACCGGACCGCGCCTGCGATGCGCGAATCATCACTGCCCAGCTACCTGCACATTGGCATCTTCATTCTGGCTCTGGCCCTGGTGAGCTACCTGTTCAGGATGATTGTCCCGCTCGGCCAATCCGTCAATCTGTTCACCGATGCCCTCAGCTTTCCGACGATTGCCTACCTGCCGCAGTACCTCAGCTTTTTCGTTCTTGGGATCGTCGCATCTCACCACGATTGGTTTCGTACTTTGCCCGGCTCAATGGGCATCTCAGGCTTTGTGATCGCGGTGTTGGCGAGCGTGATTCTGTTCCCACTTGCGTTTAGCGGCAGCTTGTTTTCGCTGGGGATTACCGAAACCTCCGTGTCGAACTCCTTCGGCAATGGACACTGGCAGTCTGCCGTATATGCCCTCTGGGACTCGGCGTTCGCCGTCGGCATCATGTTGTGTCTGATCCCACTCTTCCGCCGCTTCGTGAACGGGAAGGCCAGCTTCGGCAGCTTCTTATCGAAGCAAAGCTACACCGTGTACATTATCCATATTCCGATCATCGTCTATGTGGCGTATGCACTGCGAGGAGTTGATCTGGCGAGTTTGCTCAAATTTGGTCTGGCGTCGCTTATCACGGTTCCGATCTGCTTCGCGGTCGCTTATCTGATTCGTAAGCTGCCCTATGCGACGAGAGTGCTCTAGCGGTGACGCGGAGCTTGGCGCGACATCCGCTCCCGCTGAGCAATGGCAGCGCGATTAAACGCTGATGAGAATGAAGTTCCGTATGCGCCGGGACTGAAACACCATGCTGCTTAATCGTTGAGCACCGGGTCACGCCGCTGGAAGGGGACGAGAAGATCCTCCAGCACGTTCAGGCTGCGCCGGGCGGTCGCCACATCGTCCAATGCACTGCGGATCACATCGGGGCTGACCTGCCGCTCCGAATTCTGACAGACCTGCCGAAATGCTGCCAGCGCGGCGTTGAGATTCGTCTGCGCCTCGCTCAGGCCGGTTGCGGCGGGCACAAAGGCAGGCACGATACTCAAGTCGGAAAGGGTAAAGCCTGTGATGGCGAAGTCGTCCGGGATGTCATTGCAGGTCGTCGGTCGCCCTTCGCTGAGCGCTCGCCAGCGGCCACCGATGTCGCTCAGCAAGTTTTTCGCTCGCTGCACATTCTGACGAAGCTGCTGCGTGAGCCTGCTGTAGGGGTACAGATAAGCCGCATCAGGAAGCTGCGTATAGCCATAGGGCACGCCGACTTCCCAGGAACCGGTCCAATAGTAGATGCCACCGAGCTTGAACTGGAGCCAGAACTGGCCGCCGTCCGCGGATCCCAGACGGCCTGTGACCTCGACCGTGACAGGAGAACTGACCGGACTCGGCACGCGCGTTGAGGGATCAACGACGCCTTCATAGACGTAGCTGTCGGGGCCGATGACGATGGTGGGACCCGCCGCCCGCGCAATTGGGATGGTGACGACGCCGTCAATCGGCAGGTCCAGAATGTTGCCGGTCCAGACCAGCAGCCAGGCGGCGACCCAGCCGTAGCTGACGCCATCGACGGTGAATTCGCTGCGCGCTTCGGGGGCGAGTTCGCCTTCATAGGCAATCTGAATCCAGTCGCCGTCTACGGTGCGCCCGGTCGCGCGGTAGGTCGTGCCATAGGGCAGCACCGCCAACTCATCCCAGTGGCTGCCAGGACCGGCCCGCAGCGCGGCGTTATCCTGCACCGTGACGTAGACGGCCTGGTCCTGCGCCTGCGCCAGCCCAGGCAGCACCAGCAGTATGCACAGGAATACGATGAATCGCCTCATACACGCTCCATTTCAGGGCGAGGGAGTCAGGGTTGGCGATGGGGTAGGCGTGACCACATCCCCGGAGCCATAGCCGCCCGGTTCCTCTGCCCAGGCGATGAGATGATAAATCCCGGTCGTCAGGTCCACCACCTCGCCGGTTTCGATGTTCAGAATCATGGTGTGCTGGCCGATTCCCTCCTGCGTTTCATCACGCGGCAGCGGCGCTTCCAGGGCGACATAGCGGTTATCCGGCGACCAGGTGAAGGAGCCGCTGTAGAGACGCGCGCCGGTCTCCGGCAGGCAGAACGTGCGCGTATTGCCGGTCAGGCTGTCCTGGATGGCGATGGGCTGTGCCCGCGACCGGGTGCTGAAGATGCGGTAGCGGCCATCGTTGGACCAGACGCCGTCGGGATAGCTGCCCAGCACCTGATTGACAACTTCCGGCAGGCTGATCTGGTAGGTTGGCGAGGGTGGACTGGTGTTCGGCGTATAAAACAGCCGGTCACCCAGGGGATGCCAGTCAATGCTGATTGTGCTGCGGCTGTCCTGCGCGAACTGCCATGTAAACGCCGGTTTCGGTGTGATAGAGGTAATACTTGTAGCCCTCGCCAACGCCCGTGTTGTAGGCGGTCACAGCGACGGCCCAGAGACCACCCGGCTGCCGGCTGATGAACTGGGCCGGGATGCCGTTGATGGTAATATCCGGGACCCAGGCGTGCGGATCCGGGAAGACGTTCAGCACATTGCGCAGATAGCCGCTGCGCACGGCAGGCGTGCCGCCCTCGACCGTGACCGGGATGCGTCCCTCCCATTCCAGCGTGTCCCTGCCGGACCAGTAGAGATTGCGGGGCACAGGAGTCGAGGGATTGGGCGTGCGCAGATCCCAGAGGACCAGTTGATCGCTGTTATCCGGGCGCGAGACGTAGATCAGGTCGTAGGTTCGTGCCAAAATCCAGCGATGATCCGGCGAAAACTGGCAGTCCACCCCGCGCGTACACTGGATGGCATCCTGCGCTTCCTGGCGACGGCCACTTTCTGGCTGGACCTCCCAGACCGGGCCATCGCTGAAGATGGCGTAGAGTCGCCCGGTCGCATCGTAGCTTTCCGGCGGATCCGTGACGCTGAAGAGCTGCTCCGCCGGGCACAGGTCTTCCGTGCTGGCCCCGGTGTACACCGGCTCGTTGGGCCGTGGATACAGAGTCTGCTGCGGAGTCAGCGTGAGCGTGGGACGCGGCGTGCCGATCAGGCCATAGGTCGCGGAGGGCGAGGGCAGCGCGTAGATCAGGTTGGCTTCCGCGAGGTCCGCCGCTGCGGTTGCTGTAAGATGACTCATGAGCGTGTCATAGGTCACGATCATGCGGTAGATAATCAACTCGCCCGGCAGATTCGAGGCCGCGACGAGCTTGCGATCCGGGCTGAGGATGGCGGTGCCCAGCGGGCGGCCTTCCGTTTCCTCAAAGAGATCGTAGACCGACCCCAGCGGGAGCTGTTCATGTACCGGTTCGCGGTAGTCGCCGCTGGCACGCTGTCCGGTGTCCGCATCAATGAACATCGTGACTCCCAGCGAGGGATCAAAGTCCTGCGAGTCTGAAATAGGACCGATGCCCTCACAGAGCATCACGGCCAGTTCGCCAGCCTCATCTGCGGAGACGCCTGCGGTCATACTGCGCCATAGCTCGGCATAGGCGTCTGCGTCGGCAGGATAGCGGTCGAGCAGACACTGCGGCACTTCACCCGTCGGGATCCCGGTGGCTGCAATGCGCTGCGGTGTGGGCGTGATTTGCAGCAGCGTCTCGACAGCGTTGGCAGACTGCGGCAGATTGGCACAGATGCGCAGCGAAAGTTCGTTCAGGCGGTCCTCGCGCACATAATAGAGCAGGCGATTCCACAACGGCAGGAAAAACTCGGCCTGGGCCGGGAAAGCGTCGGCGATGCAGGCGGGCAGGCCGCTGCGGGCATAATCCACACCGTAGACGCGCGGCGGCTGGCTGCTCATGCGCCCCTGGCCGTAGACGAAGACCGTGTCGTCATCTACCCAGCCATACTGGCGCAGCCCATTCGGCGGCAGATCATCCCCGGCGATCAACCACTTGAAGCCTTCCTGATAATCATACAGAGCGATCTGGTTGCCGGGGGCGTAGGGGCCATAGGCATTGACTGAATACACGACCAGAAAGCGCGTCCAGGAGGGATTGGCGTAGACAGCCTCAATACTGCTGCCTGGGACGGTGTTGAAATTGACGGTATAGTGGTCGTTGCTGTGCAGATCAGTCACTTCTGCAAAGGCGCGGCTGCCGCTGTAGCCCTGTGTCAGGTAGCGGTAGCCATCGTCCGAGGTGGCCGTAATCGACCCGCTCAGGTATAAGGCCTCACGGCGCAGCACCTGGCCTGTGGCGATGTCCCATTCGCGCCACTCTGTCCCCGATAAGGTCACGATCTTCTGGCTGTCGTCGCTGAAGAAGAAATGATCGAAAACTCGTGAATAGCGCAGATCCTCGACCAATACCGTCATGCTGTCATTGTCCAGGCGCTGAAAATCACTGACGATGACCTGGCCGGAGCGGTCATAGGCCAGCACACGATTCTTAGCCTGGCGGTTGTAGGTGCCAAGCGCTCGCAGAGCAGGCAGCACACTCTTGATTTGCACGCCGCGCGCCAGATCATAGCGGATGATGTATTCATCGCCCACATAGCGTCGGACGAGCAGTTCCTGTTTATCCGGGCTGAGCACCATCTGCTGAGTATCGCCTGCCGTCAGCATGAAGTGCCCGACCTGTTTGCTTTCCTCGTAAATGTACAGCAGCGCCAGCACATTCCCGTCGGTAGAGGCAGGTGGCAGCACCAGATCCACCAGCGTAACCGTCAGCGGCTGCCTGCCATAGCGATTCGTATCCCGGTAGTTCCCCAGCAGCACTTGCAGCAGCGGGTTATTCGTGCGCCCGGCCTGTCCGCCGATGACCTGCGCAGTCGACCCCACTTCCAGACCGCCGATGAGGTCGAGATCGGCACGAGTCAGGTCGTCGTTCATCGGGATTTCGACCAGCGTCTGCCGCGCGGTATCGACTTGCAGCAGCGTGCCGCCGGAGGCCGGGCGCACGTAGACGCGCTGGTCTTCCAGGCTGCGCCAGATTCGCAGCGGGTCCTGCTCATAGCGTGCCGTCGGGATCTCGAACTGCGGTTCCAGAGTATGGGCATCCAGCACCTGCAAACGAGCGGGCAGCGCGGCCACGATGCGGTCGTCCGGCGTAAGCACGAAGCCGTTGGCATAGTCAAACATCTGGACGGCCTTCGCGCCATTGGGAAAGTCGGACTCGGCTTCGCCACGCGCCGCTGGCAGATTCCAGACCCAGGGATAGGTGATCGTATCGTTTTCGCTGCGGCGCAAGGCTGGAGGCGCGGGATAGGTGCCGTAGAAAAGCAGCACCTGACCGTCCGACGTGAAGTCCATCGGCCCTGTCAGGTTCTTTGCGCTGCCGATTTCCTGGACCAACTGGGCGACTCGCTGGTGTGTTTCGGTATCCCAGAGTTCAACCGTCAGCTCGTAGATCACCGCCAGCCAGCGGCCATCGTCGCTAAAGGCAATGTCGCCGTAGGACCCGCGTTCGTGCAGCACCGCCAGCGTTGAGTAATCCAGCGCGTTGATCAGCAGCAGCCGGTTATAGGCATCCACCAGCGCCATCTGCTCGTGCATGGGATCATAGACGATCTTTCGAGGCAGCGCCCGCCCGATCTCGCCCTCAATTCGGAAGGCGATCTGTGGTGTGGGCGTCGCCTCAGCCTGGGCCGATGCCGTGCCACCCCCTTGGGAGAGCGCCAGCGCGAACACCAGCAGAATAAACATGATCGAGAGTAGAAGTTGTATGCGCCGCATAAGTCGTCGTCAATGTGAGTACCTTAACTATACTCTAATGTGGATTGACAAATCGAGGGTAACGTTTACCTGACGTGTATCCTACGCTTGTGCGGAGTTCACTGAACAGCCTTATACAATAGAAGCATCGTCGAGCCTGTCAGGATAAGGCAGGATCATGCAGAAATTGTTCATTGTGCTTGTGATTATCGCTTTGTGGGGCGACGCTGCTGCTGCGAGCGAGAGCTGCCTTCCGGCTGAAGGGGAGCCGCTGTCTATCGGGGCGGTCTTTCCAGCCGATACCCTGTTCGGGACGGATGCGGCGGACCCATACCGGGGCATTCAGGCGATGGCGGATGCGCATAACGCCTGCGCTGGCCCGGATGCGCGGCGGATCGAACTGGACTACATGCCTGCCGGGAATCGTGCCGACGCGCTGGCTGCGGCGGATGATCTGAGCAATCGGGTGGCCGTGATCGTCGGCAGTGGTTCTGCGGTCGTCGGCCAGGCCCTGGCAGAAGCCGCCGGAGCCGACCGCTTCTTCTACTGGGAAGTCAGTGAAGCCCTCGATGCCCCTCATGCTTATGCCCTTTCGCCGCGGCCCAACGACGCGCAGCTTGGCGCACAGGCGGCAGAATTCGTTGAAGATGAGATAGATACCGGTAAATCGCTGCGTGTAGCGCTGGTCTACGAAGACAATGCGCGCAGCCAGGCGCTGGCCGCCGGGATTCGAGACACGTTGGATGATACGCTGTGGATTGAGCAGCAACTTTCGGGCCGCCAGCACGATTATCGTGCGCTGGCCCTGCAAATGCGTGAGCAAGGGATCAATGTGGTGATGGTGGCGGCCTTTGGACAGGATGCCGACCGGCTGTGGTCCAATCTGCGCCAGGCGGATGCCAATCTGGCGGCCTGGGTGCAGATCGGCGGCGACCAGTACCGGCAGAATATGTGCTCGCGCATCGGTGATACCGGCAGCGTCATTGCGATCAGCGCGGCGGGTGCGGTGAACGACACCTACCGTAACACATCGTTCCCGGCCTTGTATGAGCGTTATGTCTCGACCTATAGCGACCGTTTTCAGCGCGAGCCGGGCGAACGGGCGGATCTGGCGGCATCGGGGATGCTGGTCCTGCTGGACAATATCCTGCCCCAGGTGGAGGGCAGCGTTACACCTGCCGCTGTGCAGCTGGCGGCCACCCGCGTACATAGTGCGAACGGTCTCATGGGCGAAGGCTGGGACCTGGACTCGACCGCCTGGACCAATCAGCGCGCGGTCGCCATCGTCTCGCAGTATCAGAACGGCGCGTTCTGTACGCTTGCGCCGGATATCGCGGCCACTTGTTCGATGCCGCTCCAAGCTTTCCCCACCTGGCGTGAACGCGCCATCTCAGCGTCGTGTTAATTGGCGAGGATGACCATGCACAGATGGCAGGTTTATCTACTGGTGGCGGCACTTTGGATCGCCGTCATGGTCGCCGTGACGCAGGCACAGGCCCCCGGCGATCCTGATGCGGCCCAACCGGGCGAGACGATCAGCGGCATCGTCGAATTCGACGGCGCACGAGTCTACGCTGGACCCGATTTCGCCTACGACGTGATCGGTCAACTGGGCCGGAACGCCTCAGTCGAGGTGCTGGGGCGGCGGGGCGATTTCATCTATGCCTGGACCGGCGAGCAGTGGCTCGAAATTGCCTGGGAAGGTGAGACCGCCTGGGTTTATGCGCGCCTGATTCGCAGCAGCATTCCCTTCAACAGCATCCCGCCGACCGGACGCCCGCTGCCGCGCAACCGCGATGGTCGCGTGCCGCCGAGTTTCGATCTCTCCAACGATGTCTGCGCATCGTGGACCGGCGAGTTCACGCGCAGGGGCGACTTCATGAACGGCGACCAGGTGCTCACTGTCACCTACCCGGAACTGCCAGGGGCGAATGTCTACAGCGTTATCGTGATTTCGCCTTTCGGCCAGCGTACCGCCCATGACAGCACGACGACTACCGCCGAAATTCGCCTGGACGACATTACGCCCGGCGGCGGCACCTATACCTGGCGCGTGGCCCCTTATTACACCTATTCCAACACGCGGCGCGATTGGCAGCAAATTTGTCTGCTGCAAACCGGGGGGACCTTCGAAGTGCCCGGCCCGGAGATCACGCCGCGCCCCACGCGGGACATGTACAGCTATTACTATTATCGCCGCACGCCTGTCCCCACCTGGACCCCGCCGCCGCTGGTGCCTTGAGCTTCAGGATGACCCGGTCTGCTCGACGCTGTCGGGATCAATGCGCATCCGCAGCGCGTCCATACGGGTGGTGATCCGGTCAAAGATGCCACCTGCGTTCAGGGCATCGGCATAGGCCTGGCGAATCTGACGCGGCAGGTAAACGCCACAGGGCCGCATCGCCTCAATAGAGGCATTGATGTCGTCCACCGCCTGCGTCAACAGACGCTCCTGCTGGCGCAGTTCCGGCAGTTCGACAATGTCCTGTGGCGTAATCACGAAGTAAGCATAATTCCCCGCCGGAGGCCGGCACTCGACGGTCTCACCCTGCGACATCTGCTGCCAGTAAAAGGCTACATCGGCAGTGGTCTGCCGGATCGGCGCGATGTAATTCAACAGGCGCTCCACCTGTGCGAGCTGCTGCTCCGGCGGAATGGTAGCGACCGCCGCATAGCGCGAATCACTGGCATAGCTGGCGCTTATGGGGATCGCGCTCAGGTCTGCCCCGCTGCGGGTGAGGAACTGCTGGACCCAGCCTGTCGTGCCGCGAAAATTGACCTGCAACCACTGGAGATCGGGCGTGCGCGCGATGACCGGCAGAGTCAGGAAGACCGGCACGTCGGCCAGAATCTGTGCATCGCGGTCCGGCGCAGCGTATAGGGGCAGGTCGTCAATCGTCAGCACCGCATAGCCCGTATCCGTCACCGGGACCGGTCCAGTCAGGCCGGTGGTCGTATCGGTCATGGGCAGTCGGCCCAGGTCAAAGGTCAGCAGGACGAGATTACGGGCGATCCAGCCCAGGTTTTGCTGCTGGCTGGGACGCCGCACTTCCAGCCACGTACCGTCGATATTACGGCCCGTGGCGACCAGATTGTCATTGGCAAACACCGACGCAACGTAGGCGGCATCCTCAGTGGGCGCGGCGCGAATCAGTGCGCTGTCCGCCAGCACTTGCAGAGTCGGGACTGGATCGCTTTGCGCCGCCACAGCGCCGCTTAACAACAAAAGGAGGAGCAAGAGAGTCAAGCGCTTCATCTGTCGTCACCTGAACAGTGGACATCTTAGCTTTATTCTAGCGGCAGCACGCGGCGCGTACTCAGCGGACAGCCTACGTTTCAGGCGCGCTTCAGCGTTATGACGAGGGCAGGTAGCGCTCAAAGCAGTTTCTTAGGCGCGTCAGGTCAGCCTCGCTCAGGGTCTCCGGGTTAAGCTGTGTCAGGTCTATATCGCCCATACAGGCATTGAATTCTTCATAGTGACGTTGAGCATCCTCCAGGGCAATGAGCAGGTCCACATCGTCAAAGAGATAGGCGTTGATAGCGTTGACCAGTTCATTCGTTGCCGCGTAGTATCTGGGATCGTTGACCTGCTGAAAGCTGCTGGCGATTACAGCGTCTGGCTGGTGCATGAGCGCGGCATAGTCCTGGTAGAATGCCAGCAGGTCCGGGCTGATGGTTGCCTGATAGACGGGGTCATCGAGCAGCGTGAGATTGGCAGGCATGTTCTGTTGGGCTGCCGGATTACGGCTGAGGGTCATGATCCAATCGTAACAGGCCATCGGGTCCTGCGCCCTGGCACTGATGTAGGCGGCGTTCATCCTGTAGTTCAGCACGACCGGCCCGCTCGGACTGACGGGGTAGTTGACAAAGCCGATCCCCGGACTCTGCGAGTCGCGATTCATTGCAGAGAGCATGAATGAATTGACGGACCCCGGTCGAATGCCATCCGGCACACCACCGGTTAGCATAGCAAAGGAGCCGGACGATGCAGGCGGTACATAAGCGATTAGATCGGCTTTCACCAGGTCCAGCACGTCGCGCAGGGCCTCGACCGTTGCAGGATTGGTAAAGTCTGTTTCAATACCGCTGCTGCCCTGGTCGAAAGGCCAACCCCCATAGGCGTAGATCAAGATCAGAAGTTGGTCAGCGCCGGAGCCAGCCGCCTTATAGGGTGGATTGTCCGGGTTGAGCGCATATAATCCACGCAGCGCTTCTTCGAAAGACTGCGTAGACCAATCGAGTTCAGGCAGCGGCAAACTGGCAGCGGAAAACTGCTGCGGATCGTACAAGAGAAGCTGCGGCTGGATGTCAAGCGGAAGCCCCCAGGTTTTGTCGTCGGCCTGTAACTGGCTTAGCGTCCCCGGAGCCAGGGTGTCCCGGTCGAAGTTCGGGTCAGCGTTCATGAGTGGATCGATACTGATAAGCACATCTGTCATGGCGGACGTAGAGGCTCCGTAGTCAGGCGAACTGACGAAGCAGTCAAAGTTTTCCGCAATCGATTGGGGACTGCCGTTTGGACTGAGGTCGAGATCGACGTAGCCGACCGTAGGGTGACTGGCCGCGAAGTCTTCCGCGAGTTGCTTTAATGGTTCCTGCATCATCATAGGGTTGAAGCTGCCCAATACCGCGAAATGCAGCGCGATTTCACCCGGTGCCAGCTCCGGCGGGAGCGGCGGCGTTTCGACGCGCACCACTGTTCCCCGCCGACCCTCAGCCACGTCCAGTGCGGTTTCTACGGCTTCTTGCGCGTGTGTCAGGGCAGTTGTAATGTCTGTAGATTCATCAGGATTGGAGATGGCACTCAAGAAATCAGTACCGAACAGCACCTCACGCCAGGGCAGTATCTGCGCCGTCTTCAACAGGGCCTGCATCTGGAGTGTGTATTGACTGGGCGGACCCTCCGCAGGCAGCTGATTATGTTGCACCATGCTCTGTCTGGCTGGGATGCCAAAAGACACACGGTCTATAAACGGGGCATTGCGCGTCAGGTATTCCGTCAGGGCGAATGCTATCTCCGGGTAGGTCGTTCCGGCACTGACGATGAGGCTTTGTGGACGTGCCCCCACCCAACCGCCTGGCAGCGGGCCAATCTGCATCGGGCCGTCGTCGCCCATCTGGAAGTTCATGATGGCTGTAATGGCGAGCGGGGGCGGGTTATCTGGCCCAAAAGACAATCCGCCTTCCGGGAACTTCAGGGCATTATCCTGGCTCAAGCTCGCCCATTGTTCTGCCAGGGTGATGAGTTCCGGCGTCGTGTAGCGCGGCGTAAACAGGGCAGCATCCGGTTCATAGTAGGGCTGCCCATAGACTGCGCGCAGCAGATAATCGCCTCCACCGGGCAGCAGACCCGGCATTTCAATATCACCGTTGGCATCGAAGCGGGCCAGCAGGTGCGCGGCGTTGGCGTAATCGTCCAGAGTCCAGGTTGCATCTGGATAGGCCAGGCCCCGCTGGTCAAAGGCGCTGGAGTCGTAGTTCACGACAATCGGCTGCCAGCTCACAGGCAGTGCCCACAGGCCACCGTCCCAGCGAAATGAGTCCAGCATTCCGGGATAGAAGTCTTCTTGCATCTCGGCCTCTAACTGGACCAGCGGTTCCAGGTCCAGGAGATAACCGGCACGGACCGCTGTTGGCCCTAACTGGTAGGCGTCCATGTAGAGGACATCGCCACTGCTGACGAAGTCCGCCATAGCATCGAGATAATCATCCGCGTCGTCAAAGGGGTTCAGTGACGTGCCAAATTCGATGTCCAGGACTACCACATCGACATTGTGTTCGACTTCAAAAGGGGCCAAAATCTCGTCCGTCAACGCATCAGCCAGATAGGATGGTAGACGAATGCTGATTCGGGGCGGGTCCTGCGCCGCGACGGGGGATACACTCAACAGGACGATTATGAGCGCCAGGCCCAGATAGACTCGTGTTCGCATCGGTTTCTCCCTCCAGGGTGCAGAGTTGTCACTTTCCGATGTACGAATGCTATCTTAGCCTGGAATTCAAGAATTGCCGATGGTAATCGGATCGTCATTACGATCAGGTTGCCACCGCGAGGGCAGCGTTATTCGGCAGGATTCCTTACACGGCTTCCTCGGCTGCTGGCTGGCTCATGACCTCCTCATCATAAAGGAAACACTTGACCATGCGCCCCTCGTGGATGAGATTCGGCGGTACCTGATTATGGCAGACGGCCATCACAGCCGGGCAGCGTCCGGCGAACTTGCAGCCTGTCCGGGTGTATTCGTCGGTCTCCACGACCGCCAGATCAACTCGCTCGTCCCACACATCGTCGGGGTCAATTTTGGGGATAGAGTGCTTGAGATTCTGTGTGTAGGGGTGCAGCGGGTTCCCCAGAACCTGTTCGACCGGTCCCATTTCGACGATCCAACCGCGCAGCATGACGGCGATGCGATCCCCGGCATAAAAGGCGGTCGCCAGATCGTGCGTGATATAAAGTACGCTGACCTGCTGGTCGTCTTTCAGGCTGCGGAACATATTGACAATCGACATTCGCAGCGAGGCATCCAGCATCGACACCGGTTCGTCGGCAACGATGAGCGATGGCTTGGTGATGAGGGCGCGCGCGATGGCGACTCGCTGTGCCTGCCCGCCGGAGAGTTCGTTAGGATAGCGGCCCTTGACTTCAGCAAGGCTCAGGCCGACCTCCTGCAGTACCTCATTGATGTACTCATCGACAGCCTGCTTCTTAGTCATCTTGTAGTTTAGTGCAGTCTCGTAGAGGTAATGGTCAATGCGCTTAAGCGGGCTGAAGGCAGCGAAAGGATCCTGGAAGACCGGTTGGACCTGTTGGTAGAACCACGAGCGCTTCTCCCGGTTTGATAATTCGGCAACGCTCCTGTCTTTGTAGCGCAGCGTTCCCGTTGAGGGTTCCTCCATGCCGAGGATCATGCGCGCCAGGGTGGTCTTACCGCTGCCGCTTTCGCCCACGACGGTGAAGATTTCGGGTTTTTCAGCATCAATGGTGAAGCTGGCCTCATCCACTGCGTGGAACTCCTTGCTGGAAAAACCCTGCCGAATACGGAATATCTTGGTCAGGTAGTCAACGCTCAGCAAGGGGGGATCAGGCTGGTGCATGGCTCAGCTCCTCGGTGACGACATGGCAGGCGACTCGGTGCTGCGGTTCAATCGAGACTATTTCCGGATCGATAGTCAGGCACACGTCCTTGACAAGGGGGCAGCGCTCATGAAAGCGGCAGCCTGTCGGGGGCTTATCCAGAGCTGGCGGGCGGCCCGGAATGCTCACACGCTCGGCACGCTCATCCAGGCTTGGCAGCGACTTGATCAGATACTGTGTGTAGGGGTGACGCGGATTCTTAAGGATGGTGCGCGTCTTGCCCTCCTCAACCAGTTTACCCGCATAAATCACGGCGATCCGGTCGGCCAGGTTGGCGTGAACGCCCATATCATGCGTAATGAGGACCAGTGTGCTGCCCTTGCGCTGACGGATTTCTTTCAGCAGTTGAATCACGCCGCGCTGGACGACGACATCCAGCGCAGTCGTCGGTTCGTCGGCGAAGATCAGCTTGGGCCAGAGGATCGTCGCCAGAGCAATCGTCACGCGCTGGCGCATCCCGCCGGAGAGCTGGTGCGGGTAGGCCGCCATCACTTTCGCAGGCAGGCCCAGTTCGCGCAGATAATCTGCGGTCATCTTGTAGGATTCTTGCTTGCTGATCTGGCGATGGGCGGCGATGAAGTCGTGAAAAGTATCGCGGATGCGTCGCACCGGGTTGAGCACGTGCATCGACCCCTGCGGTATGTAGGATATTTTCTTCCAGCGCAGCTCATTGTGTTCCTTCTCAGTCATTGTAACTGAGGAGAATTCCTGACCGTCAAGGTTGTAGGTAACCGAACCGCCAACAACGGTAAGGGGGGGCTTGAATTCACCCAGCAGCACCTTGAGGAGCGTGGTCTTACCGCAGCCAGATTCTCCGGCGATGCCGAATACTTCACCCTCTTCTACTGCAATAGAAATGTCATCGACGGCTTTCACCGTCCGCTGGACGCCGTAAGCCTGGGTCATGTAATAGGCTTTCAGGTTGCGGGTTTCCACAATCGTCGTCATCAGTCTGTCCCCTGTGCCTGGCCCGCCACTTGTTCCCCTACGGGTTCCTCCTGAGGCGGTGCTTCGACATCTTTGTTGACTGTCATCCGTTCGAGCCGCGTGCGCGGGTCAAGGTATTGACTAAAGGCAATCGAAATCAAATAGAAGCCCACTACGATGAGGACCGCCGCAACGATAGGTGCTGCCAATATCCAGATTCGGTTGGAGAGCAGCGCATTGTAGTAGTTCCCCCAGTAAATCATCGTGCCCACGCTCTGGGCACTGAGGTCGCTTAAACCCAGGACCGACAGCGTGACTTCGAAGCCGATGGCAAACAAAAAACCGCTGACCACATCGGCTAGCAGAAACGGGATCAGGAAGGGGAGATGCTCCATGACGACGATTTTCAAGGAACTCATCCCAGCAAAGATGGCAGTGCTGGTGAACTCCCGTTCGCGCAGGCTCAAAATCTGGGCGCGGTAGCGTTTAGATGGAGCGGCCCAGTCGAGCAGACCGATGAGCATTCCCAGTACGGGCATGGTCATCGCTCCATGCATGATCGAAGTGATCAGAATCAACAGTGGCAACCGAGGAATAACGATGAAGCTGTCCACAATACTTGAGAGTACCCGGTCGAACGTGCCGCCAATGTACCCTGAAATCATACCCAGAAGGACGCCGATACTTCGCCCAATGATTACGGCCAGACCGGCGACGATCAGGGTATTGCGCACGGCAAAGGTCAACATCCAGAAAACATCCTGACCATTGGAATTCGTACCCAAAATATACTCTGCAGAAGGTGCTTTATTGCGCGGCACAGTACGGTTTTGATCGGGCGGGTAAGGTGAAACGAATGACAGCACCAGCATAATCACGACCGCCGCGAGGATGATCGCACCTACGCGAAACGAGGGGCTGAAACAAATCAAATCTCTTACAGTAGTCATCAATATTTTGCCCTGACTAACGATAACGAACGCGCGGATCAAAGAGCGGGTAGCTGAGATCGATGAGCAAAGAAGCCGTGGCGATGCCCACAATTGAGAGCAGGGTTATCCCCATAATCAGGTTGTAGTCAGACGAATTGACAGCGTTGAAGAGCGCATAACCCAATCCGGGATAACCAAAGACGACTTCGGTGATGAGCGCGCCTGAGAAAATTGTTCCGAGCGACAGGCCCAGATCGGTCACCTGGGGCAGCATCGTGTTGCGAATAACATAAGCAAACAATATTTTCCGCTTGGGAACGGCTGCCATTTCAGCGTACTGTACATAATCACTGGATCGCTCCGTCGAGGTGAGCGCCTTGGAGACGATGAAGCGAAAGGCCATCGCGCCAATCACAATCGACATCGCCGGAAGAAAGCCGTGAAATATAACGCTGCCAATATAATCCAGAGTCAGGCGAGGTAACCCCTGTCCGCCGCCAACCAGCGGGAATATCGGGATATAGTAAGCGAATATGATCAACATGACGAAAGCCAGAATGTAGTAGGGTACAGGATAGACCGTGATGAGCGATTTATCCAGAATTTCCGACCACCATCGGTTGGGGAAATAGCCTGCCATCGAGCCGAGGATCAGCCCCGCCACCCACGAAATGATTGTCGCCGTCCCTAAGAGGCCAACCGTCCACCACACACTGTTACCGATCATTTCGCTCACCTGCATCGGGAAGGCGCTGAACGACGGTCCCAGATCGCCTCTCAGCAGGCGTTTCCAGAAGCTAATATATTGATCAATCAGACTGCCGTTCACCCCGTATAGGTCTTCCAGCGATTGACGCAGCTGGGCCGTCGCTTCCGGACTGGTATTCTGAAATGAACTGAGGCGGGCCATAGCCTGATCGACTGGATTGATCGGCGAGAGGCGGGGGATGAGAAACGTCAAGGTCACCCCGACGAAGATCACGACCAGCCATTGCACCAACCGGGGGAGTACAAATTCTTTCAAGAGAGTCACGACTATTGACCTTGCCTAGACTTAACGAAATTAAGTTTCAAAGGGTCGTCTACTTATTTGCTTTACAGTATAACCACCAAGCTGTGATTGCCCAAACGAGGCGAGGGCCAATTTGACCCTCGCCTGTACTGCTGACTTAGCAAATCAAGAGGCCGAAGCTGGTTCCAGCCCCTGGAAAGCGTAGCGACCAATCTGGAACCAGTATTCCGGGAAGGCCGTCGGATTTTCGCTGGTCGGGAAGCCCGTCCAGTAGCGCGAATCCCAGGTGATGAACTTCTTGAAAGTGATCACTGGCATCGCGTACATATTCTCGGCGAACATCTTCAGGAAATCCTGATTGACGGTCAGGGCCTCCGGCGACTGCGGATCGGTCTGCTCCATCTTGGTGATGAGCGCATCCAGCCCGTCAATCTGGGTATAGAGGTTGTTGCAGCTTCCTGTTGTGTTGACGTTCGTGCCGACAGGAACGTAACGATCCGACTGGAGACACTGGATATTCTGCCACTTGTCACCATTGGCAAGCGCAAGATTCCAGTTGCCCCAGGGAACAGCGATCTGGTAATCGCCAATTTGCGTACGCTGATTCCATACGTTGCGTTCGATCCCGTTGGCAGTCACGTCAATGCCGAAGGCTTTCCACTGATCCTGGATCGCGTTGGCGATACGGAAGGCATCTGGCTCGTCGTTGGGGGCGATAACTTCCAGTGTCCAGGGCTGGCCGTCCGGCGTCAACCATTTATTATTGCTGTCGCGCGTGAAGCCTGCCCGCTCCAGCAGAGCAGCAGCGGTATCGGGGTCGAACTTCCACCAGCCGATGCCGAACAAATCGGAATTCGAGCCAGAGAAGTCGTAGCCCTGATCAGTCGCCCAGGCAGCGATTTGATCCGGTACGGTCGGGTCAAAGGGCGCATAATTCGGGTCGTCGGGCGTATCAATCGTCAGGTTGTTCAGCCAGTCGGCCATGTCGGTGTTGTAGTACATTTTTGACAGGGCAGTCGTGGCCGGTACGGCCAGCGCCGTCACTTTCGCTACACCACCGATATACTCGGTTTGCAGGTCCACAATGTCGGTCGCCAGTGTCAGCGCCCAACGCACGTCTTTATTGGCGAACAGCGGCTCATTTTCGTAGTTGAAGGCCAGATAGCGCGAGTCATCTCGTTCGGATAAGCCCAGGGGAAACCGGTGTACCAGGAGCGCGCGGTCGGATCGTTCTGGAGCACGGACTGGAAGGCTTCATAGTCGAAGTCGAAGGCGACATCCAGGTCACCACGCGACATGGCGATGGCTTTCTTCGAACTGTCACCGTAGAACACCGACAGGATGTAGTCCGGGCCGGGCTTGTTGACGGTCATGCCAACCGAAGTCCGCTGCCAGTCATCGCGCCGCTTGTATAGATCCCAGAAGCCGTTGGGATCGCTCTGATCCCAAACGTAAGCGCCCAGCGATACCGGCGGATTGAACTTATAGGTTTCCAGCGGATCGGTCACTGTTTCGAAGACGTGCTTGGGCATCATGTAAACGCCGTTCCAGCGGGTTTCGAAGAAGTAGTGGAAACGCGGATTGGCTTTTTGGAGCGTGAACTTGACGGTGAAATCGTCTACCTTCTCAACTTTGTCGACCCACTGTGTCAGCGCGGCGTGCCAACCAGAGGCATTCAAATTCTCGTTGTCCATCAAGGTCTGCACCGTGTAGACCAGGTCATCGGCGGTGAACTGTACGCCATCGCTCCAGTAGATATTGTCACGCAAATGCACGGTCATCTCGGTGAAATCGGCGTTGTACTCTGGATCAGAGACCGCCGCGCCGTACAGCCGCTGGCCGCTCTCAGCATCGGAGTACCACAGCGTTTCCATCATCAACGCATGGCGTGTCGGTTGGACCGGGCCATTAACCCACATGTTGAAGTTATCCACCTGGTCGTAACGGAAAATCTGATCCGCGACGAAAACCTGCTCACGGGGTAGGTCGACCGGAAGACTTGAAGGTTGAGCCAGGCTTACTGTAGCGGGCGCTGCCAGAAGGAGCAGCAGGGATAGAAGTAGAACCAATCTCCTCACCATTTGTAATTCTCCTCATAGACCAAAATACATCTTAGGGCATTGGTATCAATGCCGCTTGCTTGCACTACAAAGCATTTGTTCGTGTCTATGACCTCCTTTTCTGTTGACTATTTTAATCAACCGGGGCTGGCCCGGTGGATTCACGAATGACAAGGGCCGTATCCCAATAGACGATTTCCTGGGGGCGATCTGGTTCTTTGATGCGCTTCAGCAGCAGACGCAAGGCGTGGCGGCCCAATTCAAGAGGATTGCCTGACACTGTGGTCAGACGAGGGATAGTGTAGCTGGCAAAGGGAATGTTATCAAAGCTAGCAATGGATACATCCTGCGGCACCCGCAGCCCCAGGTCAGCCGCTGCGCGTAAGGCAGCTATCCCTAACAGATCGTTGATGACCAGCAGAGCGGTCGGGCGGTCCGGGCGGCGTAACAAGCGGAGGGGTAGCTTCGATGCCGTCCTCCATTGTCTGGCCGCAGCGCTCCACCAGCGCCTGCTCAGGCGGTATGTCGGTCTCTTTCATGAAAGCTGCATAGGTGAACAACCGGTCGTGCCCCTGAGGCTCCAGGGTGACACCGTAGATAAAACCAAAGCGCCGGTGCCCCATTTCATACAGATAACGCAGCAAGCTTCGCGTGCCCTCGGCATAGCCATCATGCACAGAGTTGAATTCCGACTCGACAGTTGTGATCTGCACAATGGGTCTGGTCAATTGGCGAAGCTGCTTCAGGATGGGATCCGGCAGCGATTTGAAGCTGGTGAGCAAAATCAGGCCGTCGATACGCTGCTGGCTGAGTTCGCGGAGCAGATGCTGTTCGTGCTGGGCGGTGGATTGTGAAGCAGGGGTGAGCAGCACGCTGTAACCTTTCAATTCCGCTTCGCTTGTGATGCCGGTCAGAATTTGCCAGAAGAAGGGATTTTCGTAGATCGGCAGCAGCACGCCGGCGACTTCGTGGTACCGCTGCGCAGCGATTGCGCGCGGATGTCCGGCGTATAGTCAAGTTCGGCGATGGCATCCAGAACGCGCTGGCGTGTTTCTTCGGAAACAGGGATTTTACTGTCGATACGTCCATTCATGACATTGGAAACCGTCGCCCGGGAAACACCAGCGAGGCGGGCCACATCCGCTTGAGTGGGGCGTTTCACAAGCAGTATTTCCTCAAAGAAATCTATTTGACACGAATTACCTAAATCGTGTAAATTAGCCATAGCGTACCTAGTTTATGAGCCTGTGTCAAGAAGACTGCTTCTTCTACGCGCTACTTACTTGAACATCTCAATACTTGTTTAGAAAGAACCTCATATCATTCAAATCACTGAGCTAATTTGCGAATATCGCAGTAATCCCCTCGGCATCGACATCACTCAACCACGCTTAGGCTGGCAGATGCACACGGAGCGCAGGGTGCACGACAGACGGCCTATCGTGTTCTGGCGGCCAGCAGTCCGGATTTGCTTGAGCGGAAGGCGGACCTCTGGGACAGCGGCAAAATCGAAACGGATCAGAGCATTCATATCCCTTACGCCGGGCAAGCGCTGGCTTCGCGCCAGCGTGTCTATTGGCAAGTCACCGTCTGGGACGAAACCGGCAGGCGACCCATAGCGATCCGGCCTGGTTCGAAATGGGCCTGCTGCGACGCAGGGACTGGAAAGCGAAATGGATCGGCGGCGATCTGGTCGGCGGCCCGCGCAGCCCTATCCCCGCACCTTACTGCAGCAAAGCTTTCAAGCTACCGGTGGAAGGTGCAATCGGCCCGTCTGTATATGACTGCGCTCGGTCTGTACGAATGCAGCATCAACGGGCAGATCGATTGGCGACGACGGTCCTGAATCCTGGCTGGACTGATTTCAAGAAGCGGGTCCGCTACAGGGTCTATGATGTGAGCAGCATGTCCTGCAAGAGGGTGACAATGTCATCGGCGCGATTCTCGGCGATGGCTGGGCCGTGGGGCATGTCGGCCCGCGAGATCGCCAGCAGTATGCAGACCGGCCCCGCCTGTTGGCCCAGCTGGAGATCACGCTGGCGGATGGCAGCCAGCACACTGATCGTCACGGACGATAGTTGGAAGCATCACTACGGGCCGCTGCTGGAAAACGACCTGCTGATGGGCGAATCCGACGATGCCCGCCTGGAAATGCCGGGCTGGGACTCGCCGGGCTTTGACGACAGCGGCTGGCGCAGCGTGGTGGTCTTCGAGGATACCGGGCAGCCCTGGTGGCGACCAACGGCCCGACGGTCAAGCGGATCGAAGAATTGAAACCGGTGGCGAACCCCGGCAGTCAGGTACCCTCCTTAACCGCCGCTATATCTTCGACCTGGGCCAGAACATGGTGGGCCGGGTGCGTTTCAAAGGCCAGCGCCCCGGCGGGCACGACGGCTATTTTGCGTTTTGCCGAGGTGCTCAACCCCGATGGCTCGCTCTACACCACCAATCTGCGACGGCGCGCGGTCACCGACCATTACACCTTCAAAGGCGAAGGTGAAGAAGTCTGGGAGCCGAAGTTCACCTTTCACGGTTTTCGCTATGTGAAGTTCGGGCTATCCCGGCGAAATCGCGCGTGATACGATTACCGGCATCGTGCTGCATTCCGAGATGGCTCCTACCGGAAGTTTGAATGTTCCGATCCAATGCTGAATCAACTTCAGCATAATATCGTCTGGGGGCAGAAGGGCAATTTTCTCGATGTACCGACCGACTGCCCGCAGCGGGATGAACGGCTGGGCTGGACCGGCGATATTCAGGTCTTTGCCCGGACTGCCGCCTTCAATATGGATGTCGCGGGCTTCATGACCAAGTGGGCGCAGGATGTCGCCGATGCGCAGGCCGAGTCGGGCAGCATCCCGGCGGTCGTGCCAAATGCGATTGGCCTTGAAGACGGCGGCCCGGCCTGGGCCGATGCCGCCATTATCTGTCCCTGGACGATGTACCTCAGCTATGGCGACCGGCGTATCCTCGAAAACAATTACGGCGTGATGACGCCGCTTCATGGATTCATCCTCGAGGCCAGCCCGGGCTACATTCGCTGTGCGCCAGATTACGAGGGTTGGCCCGGCTTTGGCGACTGGCTGTCGATCAATGCCGGACACGCCGCGCGACCTGATCGGCACGGCTTTCCTGGCCTATGATGCCATCTGATGGCGCAGATCGCGGCGATGCTCGGCCAGGATGAGGATGCGGCCCGATACCGGCAGTTGTTTGCCGAGGTCAAAGCGGCCTTTGCAAGCGCTACCTGGCCGGGAGCGAGGTCAGCCTGGAACCCGACGCAGGTCGCCACAATCGAAACGCCAGCAGACGGCACATGGCGAATCGATCTCGCGGGGCAACTGAAAGCGGTTGATTACGGGCCGGTTGAGTCTGAGGTCTTCAACACCGACCTGTTTACGCCAAATCAGACGGCCTATATCCTGGCGCTGCACTTCGACCTGCTGCCGGAAGAACTGCGCCCGCGGGCCATCGCTGAACTGGTGGCCGACATCGAACGCCGCGAGATGCACCTCTCGACCGGCTTTGTCGGGTCACCCTATCTGCCGCATGTCCTGAGCAGCAACGGACGGCTCGATGTCGCTTATGCGCTGCTCAACCAGAAGACCTGGCCGTCATGGCTGTACGCTGTAACGCAGGGCGCGACGACGATCTGGGAACGCTGGGATGGTTGGACCGAGGACAACGGTTTCCAGGACCCGCAGATGAACTCTTTTAATCATTATGCTTACGGGGCGATCGGGGCCTGGCTGTACAACACGGTGGCGGGCATCGAGATCGACCCGGCCCAGCCCGGTTACAAACACATTGTCTTACGGCCTCAGCCCGGCGGCAGCCTGACTCGTGCGAGCGGTCGGCTTAAGAGTATGTATGGCGACATATGCTCGGAGTGGTCGCTGGACAACGGACGCTTCGAGTGGAGTATTCAAATTCCACCTAATGCCAGCGCGACAGTACATGTCCCTGCGAAGGCGGGCCAGTCGGTCATCATGAACGGCAGCCCGGTTCAGGAAATGGTCCAGGATCTGGCGGCTGGAGACTATCGTTTCGTTGTCGAGGACTAAATCCCATCGTGTTTCCGGCAATTCTCCTCTGCGATATCGAGGCAGCAGTGCTAAGCTATAGGCAGGACGAACGGCAATAGAAAGCGATGGGCAGTGCCGCTGCTATTGAGAGTATTCACCCTTTTGCTGCTGGTCGTGGTGCCCGTACAGGCACAGGACTCGGAGCCTGTGGTTCCCGATGTGAGCGGTATAGCCGCGCCTGTAGCGGCAGCGAGGCTCAATCAGGCGGGGTTCCGCTTGGGCACCCAGACCCTTGCGATCTGGACTGCCGAGAGCGGCGTGCCCCAGAACACCATCGTGGCACAATCGCCTGCGCCAGGCAGCACAGCAGCGCACGGCAGCGTTGTGGATGTCACCGTGGTCCGCGTGCCGAATATCAGTCTTGTTTATGATGATAATGACCTGACGGTGATGAACCGCTCCGATGAGCCGCTCGCCTTGAATGCGCTGCGCTTCAGCGTTGTCGAAGGATCTCCTGCCTCGTTGGCCGCGACTCGCTGGACCGACCGATTGCGCGAACGAGAGTGCCTGCAAGTCTGGTCGGTGGCCCGCAACGGCCCTAAAGACGTGGAAGGCTGCCGCTTCATCCAGAACTGGTTCTCGACAGGCGATGTAGGTGAGCATTTCTGGACCCAAACCAGCGGTGCGCAGCGCTTCGACGTCACCGAAAACGGGGTTGAACGGGCGATTTGTGCGGCTGCACCACCGGACTCGCAGGACAGCCCCAGCCGATGCGACTTCTTCCTGGAGGGTGACGGTCCGCTGGCCGAGGCGGCACCTTACGTCTACTTCGCTTACACACCGCAGGTGATTGCGCTGATTAATACATCCGATGACCGCTGGATGCTGGCCGGGAACACCATACTTCACAACTACAATCCGAACATCGCCGTGCCGGGCGCAAGCCTGCGTTTTGGCGATCCGGCGCTGTATGGCAATCCCGATATTGTGGCGGACATCCAACGACTGGCTCCCGGCCAATGTCTGGTGATGACGAGTGACGACCCTGACGCCCAGCCCCCGGAAGCCTGCGAGGCCATCGCGCAGCTTGATCTGGCTTCGACGACCGCCTTCTGGTTAGCTGATTTCGAGATTGAGGGAGCCACCGCGGCGCAGCGCTATGCCTGCCCGGCGGCTGTTCAGGGGCATCTGATCCTTTGTGTCATGCCTCACGGCTGAGCGTCAGGGGTTTCCGCCTCGGTTCGAGTGATCACTGGCGTTACTAGAGCTGCTCTGTCCGTTGCTGCTGCTGTTGCTCTGTCCCTGGCCGTTGTTGCTCTGACCCGGATTGCCATTGTCACCATTGTTACCCTGCCCCTGGCCGTTATTGCTGCCCTGATTGTCGTTGCCGACTCCCTGGCCTTGATTGCCGTTGCCGGGGTTGGCGCTGTTTCCACCAGCTTCGCTGCCAGCATCACAGCGCTGACGCCAGCCGTTCGCAGGTGCCCAGTCCGGCGGTGGGTTGTCGCAGTTTCCGTCGTCGCGCCAGACGCTGGATCCATCTTCGCTGATTGCCAGCGAATCGTCGTTGGATTCTGTGCTGATGCCCGCAGCGGTTACGCTCTCGTCCCCAGGGTTCGTGATCTGCCCATCCATTCGCACGACGTCGCCGATTTCCAGCGCGTCCAACAGTGGATTGTTGTCGTCGAGGACAAACTCGATACCGTAGATGACTATCGTATTGTCTTCGATAGCCTCGATGGGTCCCATTATCACGATGTTGACTTCCAGAGTCGCGGTTGGTGTGAGCGTGCTGGTCGCCGTCGCGGTCGGGCTGGCAGTTGGCGTCGCTGTTTGCGTGTCGGTCGGCGTGAACGTATCCGTCGGCGTCTGCGTATTGGTAGGTGTCGCGCTGGGTGAGGCGGTCGGCGACGCGGTGGCGGGCTGCACGATCTGCGCCTGGACGCTCGCGGCAACACTCGTATTGTACGGGACTACCGTCGCGGCCAGCGGGCTGTCCGGTTGGCTGGCACTGTCCAGCAGGGTCGCCATGCTGAGATTGATCTGCTGTACCCGCGATTCGAGGGTGGCGGCCAGGCTGACGTCGATAAGGTTGTCATTGTGCAGCAGCGCTGAGGCCTGCATCAACTGGGCGTGGGCCGCATCCAGCAGGCTCGGCTCAAACTGCCCCCGTGAGAGCAGCACGTCAAATTCCTGAGTCCGTCGTTCAGCGTGGATAAGGCTGGCCCCGGCGCGCGATTCTGGTGAGGTCGCCAGGCGGGTTTCAAGCTGCTCAATGCGCTCCTTGAGCGGGTAGAACAGTTCACCCGGTACACTGGCAAGCGCGACCTGGCTGGTCGGAATCAGCATGACCACCAGCAGCACACTGGCGACCAGCCCCCAGCGCAAAACGGGCGCAAAGTTGGGGCGCAGTGGTTCAGGGCGTTGGCGCGCCTGGCGCAGGATCAACTCTTGAATACGCGCGCTGGCTTCAGTGGACAGGGTGGGACGCGGTGCTTTCGCCAGACGCAGCGCTGCATCGAGCAGTGGGTCCTCGTTCTGGCCGACCGGTGTGCGTCCACCGGGGGGCAGCAGTTGATCCAACTCGTCGGCGAGGGAGTCCGGGGTGTGCTTGGCTTTAGTCATTATCGCCTCGCAGATAGTGCCGCACCTTTTCTTCCGAACCAAGCAGCGCGGCCAGTTGGACGAGCGCTCGATGTTGTGCGGCCCGGACGGCTCCTGCACTCTTGCCCAGGATTCGGCCAACTTCTTCGTGGCTCTTTCGTTCTACGAAGCGCAGAAGCAGAATGCTTTGTTCTTCTTCACTGAAGTGGCGCAGGGCCGTCCGTAAGGTCTCGATTTCCTGATTTTGCTGCATGTGTTCTTCGGGCAGTGGCTGACTATCGCTGATCCGCTCATCCAGAATGGTTTCCTGCCGGCGTTGGCTGCGCCGGTAAAAATCGGCGACACGCGCTGCCGCGATGCGATACAGCCAGGATTCGAAAGGCGCGCCGGTGATTTTGTACTTTGGCAGGCCCTCGACCATGCGCAGGAATACTTCAGCAGTCAGGTCTTCTGCATCATTACTGGTGGGAACGCGATAAAGAATGTAGCGATAGATCGCGTCAGCGTGCATCTCGTACAGGGCGGCAATGGAACCTTCGTCCCCCTGCCGCGCCCGATTGATTGTTTGTTCAATAGTCATCGCAGGTTTGGCCTCTATGGGCCAGGGGCCAATGCGACTGAGATATGCGCAACTTGCCACCATGAATGCGTAACCGTTTCAATCATTCTCATCGGTTACACCGTCAGACTTCTGCCAATGTCACATGGAATTTGTAAAGGTTCATAAAGTTTCGTTTTGTTTTCATTATGACATGACATGATGTCTATCGAAAGTCGCCGGTTCTACATGGCGGGCCTGGGGCGGTATCCGCAAAGACCACCTGTAATAAACCGTCGAACGGCGGGTGAATGTTACAGATTCGGCGGCTTGTCGTCGCCGGGAGGGGTATTTTACGGGATTCATAAATAACATTGGCGCCTATGCTGCGGTATAGCAGGCAGTGACCGCTTTGCGGACGACGTCATACCCCTGACCTCAGTCGGGCTGCGAAGCGGTCATGGACCGTATTCTAGGGAAGAGGTAATATCTTATGCGCGGCAATTCACCATCTCGAAAGCTGCTGATTGTGGGCACCCTGCTGTTTTTCCTGGCGGCAATGGTGAGTCCGCTGTTTGCGCGCGGCTTGACACAGGAAGATGTGAGCGTCTGCGATGAGTTCAACTTTTGTGTGATGACAGGTCAGTTGACCTTCGAAGACGATCAAATTCTTATTCAGGATGCAGTCACGGGCGAAAGCTTCGTCGTTGCGCCCGCTGGTGGATTTAATCCATCGGACTATATGAACCTGGACGAAGACACACAGGTCACGTTGGTGGGCGTGCTGCTGCCTGATGGCATGACGGTTCAGGCCGACAGCCTTGAGATTGTCGTAGACAGTGATATGGACGGCGTGCTCGATAATCTCGATACCTGCCCGCTGATCCCGAATGCCGATCAGACCGATACAGATGGCGATGGCATCGGCGATGCCTGTGAGATCGAGGGTGATGACGATGCGGACGGTGTCCTGGACACGGTCGATAACTGCCCGATGATCGCTAATGCCGATCAGGCCGACGTGGATGCCGACGGCGTGGGGGATGCCTGCGATGACGACATTGACAACGACGAAATCGTCAACGATCTCGATAACTGCCCCTTGATTGCCAATCCTGACCAGGTGGACAGCGACGGCGATGGCATCGGCGATCCCTGCGACACGAATGATGAGGATACGAGCGCGGATGTATTCAACAATGAGGGTTTCTACTGCCTCAATCGTGACGTTCAGCACCCGGCAGCGGCCCTCATCGCCACACGCTATGGGGTCGATTACAGCGTCGTCATCGGTGCGCACTGCGATGATCGCATGGGCTTTGGCAACATTGCCCGCATGATCCACGACGAGCACATGGACGCAAATGCTGACGCGAGCACGACGCGGGGCAACGGACATACCAATAACGGCGTCGGTAACGATCACAGCAATAATGGCAATGGGAATAACGGGAACGGCAACAACGGCAATGCTGGCAACAGCAATGGACAAGGCAACAGCGGCGGTAGTCATGGTAACGGTGGCGGTCACGGAAATGGCCGGAAATAGCCAGCCATTCGCATAGTCAGTATGTGCCGGCCCAGATGAGCTGGCACATACTATCACAGGCAGGCTTATTCATTAAAATCAAAAAATGCCTTAGGATAGTCTTATGAATTTCAATCTCGGCGTCACCATAGTGACCGAGAGCAAATGTAGATCGAAGCAAGTGAACGTGTTGGGAAGGGTACTATGTCAAAGCAATTCAAACGTCTGGCATTGATGCTCCTGGTCATCGTTGGCATCCAGCCTGTGGCAGCCAATCAAGTCGCTGTCAACAGCCCGGTGATCGACACGGCTTATCAACTTGTCGGCGACAACTGCGAGTCGCTGCATCACAATCAAGCCTGCTATGGTCATGCGCAGTTAGTAGCTGAGGCGCGCGATGCACACAGCGCATTTGCGTTCAGCAGCAGCGGGGATATTGAGGATCTGGTCAAGATTCAATCCCTGCGTCTGTCAGGCCTCAATACCGAGGCGCAGACCTGGGGTATTGCCATGTTGGCGCTACAGGCTAATCTGCCTGAGTCCAGCCCGCAAAATGTGACGATCCTGGCCTTTGGCGATGTCGCACTGGAAAACGCTGTCCCAGCACCGACCGCGATCCACGTCAGCACCACAACTTATGCCAACATTCGTCAGAGTCCATCCACGCAGGCAGCGGTACTAGGCTCGATGATGCCGGGGGACAGTGCGACCGCGGTCGAACGCCTGCAAGATAATTCCTGGCTGCGGATCCAGCGTTCTGATGACGACGTGACCGGCTGGATCAGCGCCAGTCTGCTGGATACCGACGAAGACGTCAACCTGCTCAACGTCGCTGCACCGCGATCCATGTATTACAAGCAGCCCATGCAGGCCTTTGTCTTCGAAAGCGGCCAGGACGAACCTCAGTTCAGTGAACTGCCGCACAATGGCCTGCTGATTCAGACACCGGAGGGCGTGGGCGAGGTCAACCTGCTGGTTAACGAAGTCAACATACAACTTGGCTCGACGGTTTTCTTCCAGGCGCAGGCCGGTGGCTTCATGACGGTCAGCACGATTGAAGGGCACGCTGATGTCCGGGTGGGCAATATCGAGTTCACCGCTTTCCCCGGCACACAGGTACAGGTGCCGCTGGACGCTAACCTGAATGCCAGCGGTCCGCCACAGCCCCCGCAGCCCTATGATTTCGGCGCAGTCGAATATCTGCCGTTTGGTCTGTTGCAGCGCGAGGTAGAGGCGGGTCCGCCTATGTCGCAAGTATCGATCAACACGCGGCTGGAAGAAGCAGCGCAAGAATCGGCTGCCAACCTCGACTGCCCGACCAGCAATTGCGACCCGACGGATGCGGTGAGCTGCCCCGGCCAGAGTTGTAGTGCGCCGGGCCACAACGGGGACTGCCCCGGCCAGAGCTGCGATGCACCAGGGCAGGGCGGGGACTGCCCCGGAAACAGTTGCAACGCACCGGGCCACAACAAGGACGCTTCCAGCGATGATGTGCCAAGCAGCAATGACCATGCCAACGAAAACAGCCATCATTGATGGCTAAGCGGATAATCGCCCGCCTTGTGGAATACAGTATCGCCGGCTGAGATGCGAATCGAGCCGGCGAATTTCGCTTTTCTAGCGGTGTGACCGGTATGCAGAATCTCAGTGACCAATTTATCCGGGGCTATCAACTGCGCCGACAAATCGGCGAGGGTGGCTTCGGTGTGGTCTACCGGGCCTACCAGCCGGTCGTGGATCGTGAAGTTGCGATCAAGATTATCCTGTCGAAACATTCCAATCAGCCCAGCTTCATCCGTAATTTTAGCCGGGAGGCCCAGCTCATCGCCCGGCTGGAGCATCCACACATCGTGCCTCTCTATGATTTCTGGCGCGATCCGGCGGGCGCCTATCTGGTGATGCGCTGGCTGCGCGGCGGGAATCTGAGCGAACTGGTCGAGCAGTATGGGCCGATGCGTTTGAGTGCGGCGGCACACATCCTGGACCAAATGGCTGCCGCGCTCAGTGCTGCCCATCGCAGCGGCGTCATTCACCGCGACCTCAAACCGGCCAACATCCTGCTGGACGATGAGGGGAACGGCTACCTCTCGGATTTCGGGATCGCGCTGGATATGCGCCGGCCACAGGATGGCGACTTGAAGTTCTTCGGTTCGCCGGACTATATGGCCCCGGAGCAGTTCTTTCAGCAGATGATCTCGCCCCAGGGTGACATTTACAGTCTGGGCCTTGTCCTCTTCGAGATTTTGACCGGGGCATATCCTTTCCCAACCATTGATGGTCAGAGCAGCCCGCAGCACATGTACAGTGTGCTGCCTTCGCTGCAAATCGCGCGGCCTGATCTGCCGGTGGAACTGGATGCGGTCCTTCAACGCGCGACCTCGAAACAGCCTGACCAGCGTTATGAGCGAATTCTGGATTTCGCCCTGGATTTTCGTCAACATGCTGACCTGGCCCAGTCCGGCACCGTGCCTGATGGCAGCGCGCTGGTGGTCAGCGGGGCCGTGGGCCGGGACCTGAATGCGACGACACGGATCACGGCAGAGACACATGATCTCTCTGCTTCTTCGCCGCCTAACAAAGACACGCTGCAATTAAACACGATAGACCTGAACAAGACTGCGGGCATCCAGATCCGCAATCCTTACAAAGGACTGCGTGCCTTTGAGGAAGCGGACCAGTCTGATTTCTTTGGCCGTGAGGCCTTAATTGAAGACCTGCTGGCGCATCTCGGAGGCGATACGGCTCCGGTACGTTTTGTGGCCGTGGTTGGCTCCAGCGGCAGTGGAAAATCGAGCGCAGTGCGTGCCGGTCTGATCCCGGCGCTGCACGCGGGCCGCCTGGCGGATTCCGACCGCTGGCTGATCGCGCAGATGACGCCCGGCAGTGACCCGTTTACCGCTCTCAGCGAGGCGCTCGGACGCATCGCCGTTGAGGCCGTCCTGCCGTTTAGCGAAAGCAGCGACAGCCTGCTTCAGGCGATGGAGCACAGCTTGCCCGCCGATGGCAGCACTGTGTTTCTCTTTATCGACCAGCTTGAGGAACTTTTCGCGGCGTCCATCGACGAGGGGGTGCGCGCTCGCTTCATTGAGACGCTGGTCACGGCGCTCAACATGCCCGACAGCCGGCTCTGCGTCATGGTGACACTGCGCGCGGACTTCTATGATCGACCGCTGCGCTATCCGGCGCTGGCCGACCTGCTGCGCCAGCACACCGTACTTGTGCTGCCGATGCGGTCAGATGATCTGGAAACCGCCATCACGGCTCCGGCAGATCGTGCCGGGCTGACGGTCGAACCGGCGCTGGTATCCGCCATCATTGATGATCTGAGGGAACAACCCGGCGCGCTGCCGCTGCTTGAGTTTGCCCTCACGGAACTCTTCGAGCGCCGCCAGGGCAAGCTGCTCAGCCTGGAGGCTTATCGTCAGATCGGCGGTGTGGCCGGGGCACTGGCACAGCGTGCGGACACGTTTTATACAGACCTGGACCCGCAGGAACAGGCGATAACCCAGCAGATGTTTCTGCGGCTGGTTGCGCCGGGCGAAAATGCGGAGGATACACGCCGCCGCGTGCTGCAAGCCGAGCTTGAGTCGATCAGCGATCAGCCTGCTGTGATGCGCCAGATCATCGAGCACCTGGGCCAGGCTCGTTTGCTGACGATTGACCGCGACCCAGTGACACGCGCGCCGACGGTTGAGGTCGCGCATGAGGCGCTGATCCGCGAGTGGGCACGGCTGCGCGGCTGGCTGGATGTAAGCCGGGAATGGCTGCGGCTTCAACGCCAGTTGGCCCTTGCCGTGCGGGACTGGGAGCAGAGCGAGCGAGACGGCAGCTTCCTGGCATCAGGCGCGCGGCTGGCGCAGTTTGAAGCTTTGCTTGAGGCTCCGATCTCGCTGTCAGAGCGCGAATCCACTTATGTTCACGCCAGCATCCGCCAGCGCAAAGGCGTGGAGAACCGCCGCCGTCTCGTCATCGCCACCTTGATTGCCTTCAGTGTGGTGGCCTTCACACTGGCAGTGATCGCTCTTGACAGCGAGCACCGGGCTGCGCAGGAAGCTGCTAATGCACGGTCGCGCGAACTGGCTGTGACGGCCCTCGTGGATACCGGCGATCAGCTAGATACGGCGCTGCTGCTCAGCCGCGAGGCGCTGGATACCGCCGATACGCTGGCGGCGCGCAGCAGTCTGCTGACCGCTTTAGAGACCGAACCGCAGTTGTTCAGCTTTCTGCACGGTGCTGCCGAGCCGCTGCGTGCGCTGGCCGTTGACCCGTCGAGCGGTCTCCTGGCTGCCGCCGGGCGCGATAAGCAGATTCGCTTTTGGGACCTGACAACGCGCCAGCCGGAGGGTCCGGTACTGTCCGGGCACGAAGACTGGATCAATGCGCTGGCGTTCCAGCCAGGCGGTCATCTGCTGGCGTCGGCCAGTGCGGACCATTCGATCCGGCTCTGGGATATGGCGACCGGCCTGCCTGCCGATGTACCCACGATGCAGCATGACGACGAGGTCTGGGCGCTGGCTTTCACGCCGGATGGCAAGACGCTGATCTCCGGCGCGGCGGATGGCACGATTCGCCTCTGGGATGCTGCCAGCGGCACGATGATCACTGAGTTGGACGCGCATGAGGATATTGTGTTCGACCTGGCAGTGATGCCGGATGGCCGCCATTTTGTTTCGGCCAGTGCCGACCAGACCCTGCGCCTCTGGGATATGCAAAGCCTCGAGTCGATCCCGCTGGAAGGTCACAATAACTGGGTGCTGGCGGTCGCTGTTGATCCGGCAGGCGATCTGATCGCGTCGGGCGGGGCGGACAATCAAATTATGCTGTGGGATGCACACAGTGGGGAGCCTTTAGCCACGCTGAGTGGTCATACAGATTGGGTGCGCG
This sequence comes from uncultured Chloroflexia bacterium, assembly GCA_963772595.1. Taxonomy (GTDB): domain Bacteria; phylum Chloroflexota; class Anaerolineae; order Aggregatilineales; family Phototrophicaceae; genus CAVYXZ01. The sequence continues at coordinate 213,997 of CAVYXZ010000016.1, forward strand.
ATTTAGCCTTCAGCGCGGATGGTCGGCTGGCCTCGGCCAGTGCGGATGGCACGGTGCGGCTGTGGGATACGGTGACGGGCCGAGGAAACGCAGCGCTTCGGCGGGCACAACGACGCCGTCTGGGCCGTGACCTTTGTGCCGGACAGCCAGCGTTTGATCTCCGCCGGAGCCGACAGTCGTGTGCTCATCTGGGATCCAACGCAGGGTATGAGCCAGCTTTTTGCCCAACAGCAGGAAGCGGTCTCCAGCCTGGCGCTCAGCCCGGACGCGCAGATTCTGGCGAGCGCCAGCGGTGATCCCAGCGGCAGCGGCAGCGACAACAGTGTCTATCTGTGGGATATTGCCAGCGGCCAGCTACGCGCGCGCCTGGAAGGGCATCAGCGACCGGTTATGAGCATCGCGTTCAGCCCGGATGGTCGTCAACTGCTGTCGGCCAGCGTCGATGAAACGCTGATTCGCTGGGATGTAGACAGTGCTTCCATGATTGGCGAGCCGTTAACGGCTCACAGCGAAGCGGTGATGCAGGTCGTCTACCGGCCTGATGGCGAGCAGTGGGCCTCGGCTGGCTTCGACCGTGTGATCCAACTCTGGGATGCAGCGACCGCTGCGCCTACGATGGTGCTCAAGGGCCACACAGACGCGATCCTGGCGCTGGCGTACAGCCCGGATGGCCGTCTGCTTGCATCGGGCGGATTCGATCAAACGATCCGCCTGTGGGACACGGCGACCGGCGAGTCGATTGGAACACCCTGGACCGGACATACGGATGCGGTGACGTCACTCACCTTCAGCCCGGATGGCCGCAGCCTGCTGTCTACCAGCCGGGACGGTACGGCGATCCTCTGGGATATGGAAGGCAGGGAACTTCAGCGTTTTGCTGGTCACGATAACTGGGTGCTGAGCGCGGCCTTTGACCCGGTCCAGCCCTGGATTGTGACCTGCAGCCGGGATAACACGATCATCCTCTGGGATATTGCCAGCGGCCAGATGATCGGGCTGCCCTTCACCGGCCACAGCGACTGGGTGAGCGCGCTGCGTTTTGACGGCGAGACTTTGTACTCCAGCGCTTACGACGGCAGTGTGCGCCGCTGGCCCTTCAGCCTCTCAACATGGGCCGAAAAAGCCGGATTTATCGCCAATCCAGAAGCCAAATAGTAAAAAGTGTCGCTTTGAGATATGGACAAACGGACATTTTTTCGGGGGGAATTATGAAAGAATTCCGAATTTTGTAAAATTGTTGTGACATTCAGACACCGTTGTGCGGTCTGTGAGTAACAGTACGCGAATCAATGCTTGCTACATTGTGAGAGGACGGGATCAATGTCTGATAAACAAGCATCCAAAACACCGGCATGGTGGCAATTGCAGAGCGGCCAGGCACTCGCCGAATATTGGCCGACCATTCCTGCGGCTATCATGGTCATGATCGTTGCCGCAGCTATTGCTGGCCCTATCGGCCACATCTTCCATCGGACCTCAGATGCTCTAAACCTGGTTGTCTGCGGTCAGGCTCCGCCCGCCTACTTCACCCTGCCTATCGGCTCGGTGGTCGAAGTGCTGGGCACGGATTACGACAGCAAGCATGACCGCTCCACCTTTACCTTAGGTGTTCCTGAGGACGGCCAGGTCATCCTGGGCCTCACGCAGGAAGAAATCGACCGTATTGCCCAGTCATCGGAGAACTACAATGTCGCCGAGAATCCTGACTCCGGTGAAACGAGTATCAGTTTCGACGCCGACAGCGGCGTTCAGACCTCGGATGGTCGTGAAATCACGCTGACGTTGACTGGTCAGGTTGATTTCGTGGATAACATGCCAGTGACCGTGATTGACGACAACAACAACGCCACCTCTGGTTACATCTACACGACCGTTAGCTATACGGGCGAGGACTGCGCTAATCAGTCAAGCAAGACCTGGGGCAACAACGGTGTGGGTAACGGCTTCGACGATCAGCCGCCTGGTCAACCGCCGGAAAACGACACCTGTGCCGATGCCGCTCCTGGAAGCCCCTGCAATAAGGGTCTCGGAAAAACGAAGTAAGACTGGAACGCTCGTCTGATCGCTGAATTCAAGGCAACTTCAACGCTTACTCCTCACTACGAGGGGCAAGCGTTGACACATTCAGCGGGATTCTTAGTTGATTGCGAAACGATGAACATGAAGAGGAAGCTGCGGGAGGTTTGCTAGTATGGCTCAGCAACAACACGGCACGCGCAAGCGGAAGCAGTCGGATTTCCCGATTTTCGAATACATTGACATGATAATGCCCAGCAAGCTGACGGCACGTTTCATGGCGATGCCGCGTCACGTGCGCTGGACGATCATTTCCGGGGTGGCCTCTCTGATTCTCCTGTGGATTGTCCTGCATTTCGTCGTTGGCGGGCTTTACTACTGGATCGATAACCGGGGAGACTTCCTCTACGACTCTTACTACCTGCCGTACGATCTGACCGCCAGACCACTGCCTGCCCTGCCTGAAAACCAGACTGAAGGCGACTCATTCCGGTTGCTGCCTGATCAGATTGCTGACCAATACATCCTGCAAGTACCGCTCAACGAGGAAGCTCAGCAAGAGGCACAGCAAGCAGAACTGGAGGCTTTCCAGACGCTTTCGCTGTCGGCGCAGGACGCTTTGACCAGCCTGCGAGCGAGCTTAAGCCAGCCCACTGAAGAGACCGCAGTCGCCGCTGAAGCTGAAGCAGCGAGCGATGAGCCTGCTGCGACGTCCGCCACCGAGGGCGAAGCAGCGCCGACCGTCGATGCCGTGCAGCTTCAAGTCATGGCGCTCGACGGCGTGATCATGCCCCTGGAGACCCTCAACGACACACTGAAAGACATCGACTCGCTTGAACTGGCCCGCGCGGCTGTGCCAGAGCTTCAGAGTAAATTGAACCTCCTGGCCGGATCGGGGATTACCCTGCCGCCGGAAGCCGAAGCGTTCCAGCAGCAGATTGACGAACTGGCAGCCGAGCCAGCGCCTATCTATTACAGCAACAGTGAATGCCTGATGGCGGCCCTGGCCGGTGGAACTGAGGACAGTGAGAACCTGCCCTGTGCCATCACCCAGCGGGCGACTTATGTGGAACAGGCGGACTATCTCAATCAGGATGGCGCGGCCTTCAACGTGGTCATCGCGGAGTTTCCCAGAGCGGTGGATGCGACCTGGGCAGTCAAGCAGCTCTTCTATCGTGCTCGCGCTATCGGCCAGACGGGCAACTTCGCCCTGGATAACATCATTGAGTACAACTACTTCTTCAGCCGGATCGACGATGTCTACACCCTGGGCTGGTCGCATGATAACTGGGTCTACAGTGTCAGTGCCGCATCCAGCGAGGAAATCGACAGTATGATGAAGGTCTTCCCTTATTAGGAGACCTGCTTTGCTACACGATACCATCGACACGGACCTCTCCACTTCAGGAGAGGCCCGCTCGCTTTTCTGGTGGATGGTGAAGATTGTATACAATTTTTAACTAATTGTAAGGAGGGCCATGCTAAAGTTTGAAATGCGGGTTGTTATGGTGTGCGATCTGGCAGCTGGGCCACACAGGCCTGATAAAAATTCAGTTTGAGCGAAGCACTGTTTACACTGCACCGCAGCGGACAGTGTTTACTACGACTCTCATCAGCGCGCTGGTTCGTCGCTAAAGTTCGTGTCTATCAATTAATGAAACTGCCCAGGAGGCAAATACAAATGTCCAGGAAACACTTTTTAATTGTGAGTATCGCCGTGCTCACGTGTACGATGTTATTTGTGGCGAACGTCATGGCGTGGAACTTCAACGGGGCTTCGGTTGAGTGCGAAGGCTTCTGGAACAAAAATGTGGATACCGATGCGACGACCAACTGCACGATCACAGGACCCATACAGTCAGATGGCAGTTATGGGGATTTCTCTGCGGTTGTCTGGTGCGTCAACCCCAACAATCCCGGCAGTGTACTGCCGCCCAAACAGACCGACATCACTGTGTTTTCAGGCTCTGAATCGAACCAGAATGGCCGCAAGGTAAAGGGGAAAGTCAACCTGACGGTTCATATTGACACGCTGGCGGCTGTGCCCTCGACGGTCTGTAACCAGGGGAACAGTGGACCATCTGGCAACGGACAATGGCAGGCGATTAAGGTGCTTCCGTCTTCGGCCTTCACCGGTATCGTCAGCACGCTCTATAACAATGGGAGCACGCGCCAGGAGGTCTATTCCTGCGGCACGCCGACCCTGTTCACTGATGGCACGAACATGAGCGACAAACTGGACGAGATCACACAGGCGCTGATCGACGGTCAACCGGTCTCAAGCCTGGGCCTGACCTACAACTGCCAGTTGGTCTCCGCTACATAGAGCTGCGACGGGTCACGACACGCCGCTTCAGGCTGCGGCGGGTTATGATGTAAGATGAAGCACGGGCGTTCTTCCCCAGGGGGAACGCTCTTTTTTATCGCGTGAGAAATGGCTCATAAAGTGGCATTATGACGGCCCAGAGGGTAGGATAACGGACGCTACGCAGGAAAGCTGCTGTGCTGGGGAGCACAGCGGCGGAGGTTCCCTAAAATGAATGATATGGTGGCTGGTCAGATCGTCGGCAACCGCTACGAGATTCAACGGCGGCTGGGCGAAGGCGGCTTCGGCACGGTGTATGCAGCCTTCGACCGGCTTCATCGCCAGCAGGTTGCCTTAAAGCGCTTGATCGACACGGACGATAGTCTCCCGGACAACTCAGGGTCGGATGAACGGCTTGGATTAGCGCACGAGTTTCAGGTGCTGTCTTCGCTGCGGCATCCGAACATCATCAATGTTATCGACTACGGCTTTGACGATCAGAAGCAGCCTTACTTTACCATGCAGCTTGTCGGCGAAGCTAAGACCGTCACACTGGCCGCCGCAGAAATCAGCGAAGAGGATAAGATTCGGCTGCTGGCGGAATTGCTTCAGGCTTTGTCCTATCTACACCGGCGCGGGATCATTCATCGAGACCTCAAGCCCGGTAACGCACTGGTGACGGCGGATGGCAAGATCAAAGTGCTGGACTTCGGCGTGGCGCTGCAAAAGCGCGATGATGCGGCCCTGCGGGAAGGGCAGGCTTTGATCGCTGGGACGCTGCCCTATATGGCCCCTGAAGTGCTGCGCGGTGACGAACCAGATGAGGCCTCGGATCTGTACTCAGTGGGCATTATTGCCTACGAGATGTTTGTGGGCCGTCATCCGTATGACGTGGACAATATGAGCGATCTGCTGCGCAATGTCCTGGACAGCACGCCTGATTTCAGTATGCTCGACGCAACTCCACGCAGGTCGCGGAGCCAGCCGGTGCCAGACTCCCCGCCAGCGCCCACCGTCCCGATAGAGGACCTGGATGATGAGCCAGAGACCTTGATCCTCAGTGCCTCCGGTACGATTTATCCGGGTGACGATATGGCTCGACCGTATCGCCCGGTCGAACCGGTTTACGCGATGGATGACCCTGAGTCGATTGCCGAGGTCATCAAGAAACTTCTGGCGAAATCGCGCGCCGAACGCTTTCAAAGCGCCTCCGACGTTATTCAGGTGATCAGTGAGATCAGTGACGTGCCGCTGCCCCTGGAGACGGTAGACATCCGCGAGAGTTACTTGCAGGCGGCCAAGTTCGTCGGGCGTGACCGGGAACTCACCCAGCTTCTGGACGAACTGGAGCAGGCCCGCAACGGCGTAGGACGTGGCTGGCTGCTGGGCGGCGAGAGTGGCGTTGGGAAGTCGCGGCTCATTGACGAACTGCGAACTCGCTCGCTGGTGGCGGGCATCGAGGTGCTGCACGGCCAGGGCATCGCGGAAGGCGGACTGTCCTATCATCTCTGGCGCGAACCTTTGCGGCGTATCCTGCTGTCCACCGAAGTGGACGAAGCGGATGCGCGCACGCTCAAGCAGATTGTGCCGGATATTGCCGATCTGCTGAGTTATCCGGTGAGTGATGCGCCTAAGTTGGAAGGCGCAGCGGGCAAGCAGCGGCTCTTAGACGCGATTGGCAACGTCTTCCGGGCGCATCGTGAGCCAATTCTGCTGATCCTCGAAGACCTTCAGTGGGCGGTCGAGAGCCTGGATGTCCTCAAGTATTTGCTGTCCTTCGCGGATGACATGCCACTGTTGATCCTTGGCAGCTACCGGGATGATGAAAATCCGCAGCTTCCTGAAATGCTGGAGGAAATGCACCTTATCAGGCTTGGTCGGCTGAGCAAAATGGACATTCGCCAGTTGAGCGAATCCATCCTCGGCGAGGCGGGCAGCGATCCGCATATCCTGCGGCTGTTGGAATCGGAAACGGAAGGCAACGTATTCTTCGTGGTGGAGGTCGTACGCGCCCTTGCCGAAGAAGCCGGTCTGCTGAGCACTGTCGGCCAGATGCAGCTTCCCGAACGTGTCTATGCCGGTGGCATTCGGGCGGTCGTTCAGCGGCGGCTGGATAAGGTGCCGGAAAGCGCTCATCGTCTGCTGACCATCGCGGCTATCACGGGCCGCCAGATCGACCAGCGGTTGCTCAAGCATTTTGCCGCCGACAGCAGCATTGAGGATTGGTTGACGGTGTGTGCGAATGCCGCCGTGCTGGACATTCTGGATGAGCAGTGGCGCTTCGCCCATGATAAACTGCGCGAAGGACTGATCGAAATGCTGGAGCCGGAGGACCTGCGGCAGCTTCACGCTGAGGCCGCGCAGGCCCTGGAGCTTGTTTACGCTTCGGAGCAGGATGAGTACGCCGGGATGATCGCCGATCATCACGAAAAGGCTGGCGCACCGCTGAAAGCTGCTGACTGGCATTTGCGCGCGGGCAAGCACGCCGAAAACACCTTTGTCTACGGTGCCGCCATCGACCGCTATCGCCGAGCGCAGGCCATCTGGCAGCATGAGGCCGATCCCGGCCCACAGCAGCTTATCGAGCTTTACCGGGGGCTGGGGCGGATGCACAACCGGCTCGCGGAGTATGCGGAAGCGATTGAAGCGTATCAGGACATGCTGCGCGTAGCCGAGCAGGCGAAGGACCAGGCCGCGCAGGCCTTTGCCTGGCATGGCATCGCCTGGGCCTATATTCACCAGGGCGATTTTCGCCATGCGGTGGACAGCGCCACAATGTGCGAGCAGATCGCCCGTCCTGCTAATGCAGCACATGAACTGAACGAGGGGCTGCTGGTCCAGGGATGGAGCACGCTGAGCCTGGGCGATCCAACAGCGGCGCTCACGCTGGCCGATGAAGCCACACAAATCGCCGAGACGCTGGGCGATCAGGGACGGCTCGCCAACAGCCTCAACCTGTTGGGTGCAGTGCGCTGCACGATGGGCCGTTATGACATCGGGCAGGAAGTCTTTGAGCGCGCCTTGAGTATTGCCGAGACCCTGGGCGACCGGCAGTCGGCAACCACGCTGGTGAGCAACCTGGGGCTGGTTGCCTCTACGCGCGGCGATTATGAGGGCGCGGTCGAGCGTTTTGAAGAAGCGCTGGCCTTTGCCAGGCAGTCCGGCGCGCGCAATTCGCAGATCAGCTACCTCTACAATATCGGCAACGCCCAGGTCATGCTGGGGGATTATGCCGCCGCCGAAGACAGTCTGCGTGCGGTCTTCGAGACGGCGCAGGGCATTGAATTCCGCGAAATATCGGCGACCTATCGCGCGCTGGCCGAAGCCTTGCTGAAACAGGACCGCCTGGAAGCGGCTAGAGACGCGGCTCTTCAAGCGCTCGCCAAAGGTCGTGAAGCCGAATCGCCGGAATACATCGCTGGGGCATGGCGCGTGCTGGGGCAGATTCTGGCGTCCACCGGCGATCTGTTCGAAGACAGTGCAGAGCAGCCGCTGCGTTCATTCGATGCGCGGGCCTGTTTCGCGGAGAGCGACAGGATATTCAGCGAACTGGGCATGGACGACCACTTAGCGCTGACGCTGCGGCGTTGGGCCGAATACGAGCTGCGCTATGGCAGCCAGGACGAGGGCCTCAGCCTGTGGCAGCGTGCGCGCGACACCTATCAGAAAATCGGCGCGGATCTCGAAGCTGAGCGCATGGCGGACGGTCCCCTCCACGATTCCCGGCGCTAAGAGGCCGGCAGCGAGACGGTAAAGGTCGTGCCAGCGCCGAGCGCGCTTTCGACGGCGACCGTGCCGTGATGCATTGCAACGATCTTCTGAACAATGGACAGCCCCAGGCCGCTGCCACCCGTATCCGAGCGGGTGCGCGATCTATCCACTTTGTAAAAACGCTCGAAGATGCGTGCCTGATTCTCAGCGGAGATGCCGGGGCCGGTGTCGGCGATTCTGAATGCGACCCGGTCGTCCTGCTGCTGTAAGCCGATACAGAGTTTGCCCTGCGGCGGCGTGATTGTAACCCAATTATCCGGGCCAGGACTTATAGGACCGGGTATGATAAGCTGATGAAACACAGGGACGATGCGGCATGAGAATGGCGATGCACTATGGATACTATCTGGACTCTTGACCGGGCGCTGACGGCGGCGGAACAGGCGGGTTGTGCGCTCGGCTCCTTTTCTCCGCGTCTGACGCCGATGATTCAGCCGGTGCTGGCGGCAGGCGAACAGACTCAATCGCCGCTCATCGTGCAGATTTCCAGCCGCGAACTGGGTTATTACGGCGTCACGCCCCAGGAGTTCGCCGAGGAATTTTACGCGCAGGTTGCCGCGCAGGAGATCAGCGTGCCGGTCGTGCTGCATCTCGATCACTCCTGGGATTTCGAGATTATCCAGGCGGCGATTGCGGCGGGCTTCACCTCGGTCATGATTGACGCTTCGGAGCATCCGCTGGAGGAGAACATCCGGCGGACGAAGCAGGTCGTTGAATATGCCCATGTGCGCGGAGTCTCGGTTGAGGCGGAACTGGGCAGGATCGGCACGACCGATTTTATCGAAACCGATAAAGACGAAGAACTCTATACCGTCCCGGAAGAGGCGCAGTATTTCGTCCAGGAAACGCAGGTGGATGCCCTGGCGGTCTCGGTCGGGACGGCGCACGGAGTCTACCTGGTCCGCCAGCCAAAGGTCGATTACGCGCGGCTGACCGCCATTCGCGCCCTGACTCCGGTGCATCTGGTGCTGCACGGCGGGTCGGGTGTGCCTGCTGAGATGGTCGCCCACGCTATCCATCTCCCCGGCGGTGGGGTGAGCAAGGTCAACATTGCGACTGACCTGGAACTGGCACTGCTGAAAGCGCTGGGGCGTCCCGAACGGCTGAGCAATGCCGAATGCAAGGCCCTATCGCCGGATGAACTGGCGCAGGGGCGTGCTGCTGTCAAGGCGGCAGTGATCGACAAGATCACACACTTTCTGGGCAGTGCGGGCAAAGCGCCAGATTTTCTCCACGCCTGATTAGCAGGGCGGTGTCTGCCGCCCCTGGATTCCAAACCATCAACTCCAAACCCCAGTCTGTCTAGGGTCTACAGCGGCCTGTGACAAAATGTCCCTGGATCTTTTGTGAAAACAGCCCGATAGAATCCTGATCCGGCTGCGAGACAATCATTCACGGACGTGGTGGAGGCGCATATCCTGCGAATATGTCCAAATTAGTTTGTATGCTGCCGGAGTATTGGGTAAAGTCAACGGAATCATTAAACACATACCTCGTAGCCTCCATTCAAATACTTTGCTCCAATCCACTTTAGAGGCGAGAAATAGGGGGGCTTATTCAGATTTACCTGATTTTTTTCTAACACCGGAACTGGACCAAAAGGCATGAATTCATTTGACTACCACCAACCCTCAACTCTGGATGAAGCCATCGAACTGCTGGTTCGTTATGGCGATACAGCCCGTATTCTGGCCGGTGGCACGGCCCTTTACGTGGACATGGAGCGCGGTCAAGATCAACCGGCACATGTCATTGGCTTAGAAAAGGTGCCTGACCTGGGCACGATTTATGAAAACGGCGGTTTGCACATCGGCGCCTATGCCTCACTGACTGACATCAAGCATTTTGCAGGCACCCGGCCTGATTTGCAGGCCATGGTGGATTCGATTCTACTCTTCGGCGGCAGGCAGATTCAGAACGTGGCGACGGCGGGCGGCAATATCTGCAAAGCCTCACCAGGGGCGGATATGGTCCCACCATTGCTGTGCCTGGACGCTCAGATTCGTCTGCGCGGGCCAGACGGCGAGCGGATGGTACCACTGGACGGCTTTATCACGGGTCCCAATCGAACGGCGATTCGTCCTGCCGAGATTCTGACGGAAATCATTCTGCCGCCGGTACCGTCCAATACCGGTACGGCCTTTCAGAAGAAGATGCGTCGCCAGGCCGAAGACATTTCGATTGTCGCGGTCGCTGCGCGAGTCAGCTTCGCGGCGGACCAGCAGACCTGTGAAGACGTGCGAATCGCGTTGTGTGCCGTTGCGCCGACGCCGTTTCGCGCGCGTACTGCCGAAGAAGCGCTGACGGGAGCCGCGCTTGATTCGGATAGTGTGAGACGGGCCGCGCAGGCTGCCTCGGACGAATCGCGGCCTATCGACGATGTGCGTGCTTCGGCAGACTATCGTCACCTGTTAATCGAAACACTCACCGAACGTGCGTTGCACAACGCCGCTGAGCGGGCATTAAGTGGGGAAAGGGTATCATGAGCCGTATTGAAATTACACTCAAAGTCAACGGATCCCAGTATCCGCTGGACATCGCCTCGCACCGGACACTGCTGGAGGTGCTGCGTGAAGACATCGGCCTGACCGGCACCAAGCCCAACTGCCTCGAAGGAGAGTGCGGTGCGTGTACCGTGCTGGTGGATGGGCGGGCGGTGAATGCCTGTATGTATCCCGCCGCTCGTGCGGCAGGCAGTGAGATCATCACGATTGAAGGTTTGGCAGAAGGCGGTCAGCTTCACCCGGTGCAGGATGCCTTTCTGCAAAACGGCGCGGTGCAGTGCGGCTACTGCACGCCGGGCTTCATCATGTCTACTGTGGCGCTGCTGGACGAGAATCCCCACCCGACCGACGAGGATGTGAACCACGCACTGGGCGGCAATATCTGCCGTTGTACCGGCTACACCTATATTCGCAAAGCGATTCATCAGGCTATCGACCAGATTGCTGAGAATGAGGGAGGTGCGTCTTGATCGACCATCAGGTAGCAGGCAAAGATTTACCCCGCCTGGACGGCCACGCCAAAGTGACCGGCGAGTATGTTTACGGGATGGATGTGGCGGTGCGGGGAATGCTGCACGGCAAGGTCGTGAGAAGCCCTTATCCTCATGCGCGCATTCGAGGCTTCAACACCGAGGCGGCGCGCGCACTGCCTGGGGTGCAGGCGGTGATTACGGGTGCGGACGTGCAGAAGCTGCTGCCGGGCGTTGTCTCCGATCAGCCGGTGCTGGCCTGGGAGGTCGCACGCTATAAAGGTGAGCCGGTGGCTATCGTCGCCGCGACGACGCTGGAGATCGCCGAAAAAGCGGCGGCCCTGGTCGAGGTCGATTACGAGCCGCTGCCGGTCATCACCGATCCTGAAGCGGCCATGCAGCCGGGGGCCACGCTGCTGCACCCGAACTGGGAATCCTACACGGCCAACGAGATCGTGGTGCGCGAAGGTAACATCAACTGCCATGCTTCAATCACCAAGCAGAACGTGGAGCAGGGCTTTGCCGAAGCGGACGTTATCGTCGAAGATAGCTTTGCGACCGACAGCGTGCATCAGGCCCATGTGGAACCGCGCGCGGCCATCGGCACCGTGACGTCTGAGGGCAAAGCCAAGATTTATTCGAACACCCAGCTTCCGTTTCATACCCGCGCGACGGTCGCTGCGATACTGGGCGTGCCGGAAAGTGATGTAATCATCGTGCCGACCGGCATCGGTGGTGGGTTTGGCTCCAAACTCTACGCCCAGTTGGAACCGCTGGTCGCGCTGCTGGCACGCGAAACAGGCCAGGCAGTGCGCATCTACACGCCCATCAGCGAGGAAATTGAAGCCGGATTGCCGCGCCATCCCTTCCGCATCTGGCTGAAGACCGGCGTCAAACGCGATGGGACGCTGGTGGCACGCCAGGCGCGCATGGTGATCGACACCGGGGCTTACGCCGGGTCGGGTGTGCAATTGACCTCGGTTGCCGGGCTGGTGCTGGCGGGTCCCTACAAAACCGAACACGTGCAGTTCGATGTCTACTCGGTTTATACCAACAAAACGAACTTCGGAGCCTATCGCGGGCCGGGTGGTCCGCAAACTCTGTTTGCGCTCGAACAACATCTTGACCACGTCGCCAGTGAGATCGGCATGGATGCCGTCAGCTTCCGCCTGAAAAATGTGGTCGAAGACGGCGATCATGCGGTCAACGGTCAGGAACTGGGCGGCGTAGGGATGCGTGAATGCCTGGAGAAGGCTGCGGCGGCGATTGAGTGGGACAAACCTGCCGGGCCGAATCGTGGCAAGGGGATTAGCTGCGGCTGGTGGACGACGACCGGCGGCGCGTCGGGCTGTGTAGCAAAGCTGGACAGCGACGGCAAGATCGTGATGACCATCGGGACGCAGGAGATCGGCACCGGCGCAGTCGCAGCGGGCATCCCGCAGGTGATGGCGGAATATATGCACGTGCCGATAGAGGACGTGCGGCTGGTGGTAGGCGATACTGCCAGCGCGCCCTGGGATTTCGGTTCGCAGGGCAGCCGCACGGTCTTCAACATCGGACGCGCCGCTGAAGTGGCCGCGCAGGACCTGACCGCCCAGATCAAGCGCGTTGCGGGCGACATACTCGAATGCTCGGTTGAAGACCTGGAGATCGTGAACGGCGAGGTCCGCATTAAAGGAGTGCCGCCGACCCGCAAGGTGACGCTGGTGGATGTGGCGCAGAAGTCGTTGAAGTCCGGTGGCGGTCTGCACGCGCGCGGCGTCTCTTTCCCGGAACCCTATAAATACAACGAAGACAAACTGATTTCCTGCCTGTACCCGGCTTTTCACTATCCCAGCTTCCACGCCCATGCAGCGGAGGTGGAAGTGGACCCGGATACCGGTGAGGTCAAGGTGACGCGCTACGTCGCCGTCCACGACATCGGTTTCGTGGTCAGCCCGACTTACGCCGAGGGCCAGGTCCATGGGGGTGTCGCACAGGGGATCGGTATGGCGCTGATGGAAGGAATCCAGTACCGCGACGGCCACGTGCTCAACCCCAACTGGACCGATTACAAGCTGCCGACGATTGCTGACGTGCCTGACATCGAAGTGATCCTGCTGGAACATCCAACGGAAGGCGGACCGTTTGGCGCAAAGGGCCTGGGTGAGCCGCCGGTCATCCACCCGCCTGCCGCCATCGCCAACGCACTGGCCCAGGCGACGGGCGTGCGCTTCCACAGTCTGCCATTGACTGCTGAAAAGGTACTTTTCGCACTGCGCAACCAACATGGCGAAGGGAGGAATGGGCACGGACAATAATGCGTTGAACGTTCAAATCTGGCCTGCTATTTTTTAGTCATTATCTCGCATTAGGAGAACGCTTTATGAAAGCAAGACGAGCCAAGTCAACCCTACGGCTGCTGTTTCTGGTGGCAGCCCTGGTGCTGGTGGTTTCGGGTCAGGCACTGGTTTCCACAGCGCAGGATACCAAACCCAAGATTGTCATCGCCCACAACCTCGATCCTGACCACATTGAACTGCATCATTTCCGCAACATCGGCGGCTATATGGCGACGGCCAATCTCTATGAGCCGATGATTACGCAGGTGTTGAAAGCCGACGACAATGGCGTGCTTGTCGGCCAGCGCGAATTCGAAGGCGCGGGCGCGGAGAGCTATGAAGTCAGCGACGACGGCACCGAGTTTACCTTCCACCTGCGGCACGACGCTAAATTCGCGGATGGCACCCCTGTCACCGCCAATGACTACTACTACACCATCGACCGTTCGCTGAACGGCACGGGCTATATCGGCCTGCTGCTGCCCTTCATCGCGCTGGACTCGATGGATCAGGTTGAGGTGATCGACGACTACACGCTGAAGGTCACCACACACCAGCCTGCCGCCCTGACCGAGACGGTCTTCGCCTTCCAGGTCTATGGCGCGATGAGCAAGGCGACTGCTGAGGAACACGCGACCGCTGAGGATCCCTGGGCCGATGATTGGCACTATACCAACGCGAACCCCAGCGGTCCCTACGAGATCACCAAGTGGGAGCCGGGTGTAGAACTGGACTTCGACCCCAATCCAAATTACTGGCGCGGGCCAGACTGGTACCAGAACTCCGGCGTGGTTTACCGCGTGGTTTCGGATGCCAGCACGCGCGAGCAGTTGATCCGCTCCGGTGATGTCGATATCGCCTTCAACGTGCCCTACAGCAGCCTGGCGGATATGGAAAGCAACCCGGACCTCAATGTCATCTCCATTCCGAACACCCGTATCTGGTATCTGGGCATGAACGTCAACGCTGCGCCGCTGGACGATGTCCGCGTGCGGCAGGCGATCTCGATGGCGGTTCCCTACGACGCCATGATCCAGAACCTCATCTACGGCTACGGTTCGCAGCCTACCAGCCCGATCCCTGCCGGTATGGAAGGGCACACGGACGAGTTCTGGACCTACGACAACGCTTCGATTGACGACGCAAAGGCGCTGCTGGCCGAAGCGGGTTATCCTGATGGCTTCGATATCGAACTGTCGGTGAATCAGGGTGAGCAGACCGTCGTGGATGCGGCTACCTGGATCCAGGCGGGTCTGGCGGACATCGGCATCAACGTCACCATCAATCCGGTGCCCTCTGCCGAGTACATCGGCCTGCTGAACAGCCACGAACTGCCGCTGTTCATCCACGAGTGGTATTCGTGGGGCAATGATCCCTTCTACCAGTTGAGCTTCCTGCTCAAGTGCGGCCAGTTCACCAACTACGCCAACTACTGCAATCAGGAAGTGGACGACCTCATTCAGCAGGGGATCTACAGCCGCGATGCTGCCGAACGCGAACAGCTTGTCCGCCGCGCGCAGGAAATCATCGTGAATGACGCGCCCTGGGCTTACCTGTTCTCGCCGGACCAGGTGATCGTTACCCGTGCCAACGTGACCGGCATCAACGTCTTCGATGACCAGATGCTGCGCTTTGGCTATCTGGGCAAGAGCTAGTTTGCTTCAATGGCCGGGGGGTGGTGAGATCATCGCCCCCTGGTATGAGGATTTTCGCGCATGTCATCGTTTGTTCGCTACATCCTGCGTCGTCTGGGGCTGGCGCTTATCACCCTGGCAGGCGTGGCAGTTGCCGTGTTTATCCTGACGCGCATCCTGCCATCGGATCCGGCAGCGCTGCGGGCAGGCCCCTATGCTGACCCGGACCTGATCGCGGCCCTGCGCAGCGATATGGGCCTGGATCAACCGCTCTACACACAGTTTGCCACCTACGCACAGCTTCTCCTGCGCGGTGATCTGGGCGACAGCTGGCGGACGCAGCGACCGGTCCGCAGTGAACTGGAGCAGCGGCTGCCTGCCACTATCGAACTGGCGGCCAGCGCCTTCATCCTGGCTTTTGTCGTCGGCATGACCCTGGGAATCCTGGCGGCGGTCTATGCCGGGTCCTGGGTGGATTACGTCGTCCGAGGCTTCGCCACGCTGGGGGCTTCGCTGGCGCTGTTCTGGCTGGGACTGATCGGATCTACGTGTTCTATTACACCCTGAGCTGGGCACCGCCGCCGTTGGGACGCCTGACGGTGGGCATGGCGCAGCCGCCTCCCGTCACCGGCCTGTACACAATCGACAGCCTGCTGGCGGGCGATTGGGCGACCTTTGCCGATACGCTGAACCATCTCTGGCTGCCTGCGGGTATTCTGGGTTTTATCACCAGCGCGCCGATCATCAAGATTATGCGCGGCGCAATGCTGGATGCGCTCGGCTCGGACTTTGTGCGCACGGCGCGGGCGATTGGCCTGCCGGCCTGGCGTGTGATTCTGATTGACGGCCTGCGCAACGCCTTCATCCCGGTGCTGACGACGCTGGGCGCGGTGTTTGGCTTCCTGATGGCGGGCAACGTCATTATCGAGAAGGTGTTCTCCTGGCCTGGCATTGGGTATTATGCCTGGGATGCGCTGGTCAGTAATGATTTCAACGCCGTGCAGGGCTTTGTCCTGGTGATCGCGGCGACCTATGTATTTATCAATCTGTTTGTGGACATCGCATACGGATTTGTGTCCCCGCGTATTCGACGAGGTTAATTATGGCCGATATTGATCCCGCGCTGGTCCCTTCGACCGTATTCGAGCCGCACGATACGCGGACTCGCCAGTTCTCGGCGGCCAGGATGGGGCGATTGTTCAGACGGCGTCCCGCGTTCGCTGCCGGGCTGGTGATCATCCTCTTCGTGGTCCTGATGGCAGTATTTGGCCCGGCACTGGTGGCCTATCAGCCGACTCAGACCAATCCCCGGCACTCGCTGGAGGCTCCATCTACTGAATTTCCCTTCGGGACGGATAAGTTTGGGCGCGACATGCTGACGCGCGTGGTGTATGCCACGCGCCTGGACCTGACGATTGCGGTCTCGGTGGCGATGGGTGCCTTTGTGGTCGGCTCGCTGATCGGCGGAATGGCAGGCTATTACGGCGGCTGGCTGGAGGACGTCATCATGCGGTTGGCGGATGTCGGTTTCGCGTTCCCGTCCTTCATTTCGGCGATGGCGATTACCGGCGTGCTGGGCGATACGGTGCTGAACGTGATTATCGCAATTGCGGCATCGCTATACGCCGTTTTTCATTCGGCTGACGCACGGCGAGATGCTGACCGTCCGCACGCATCAATATGCCGATGCTGCGCGCAGTGTGGGTAATCCGGGCTGGCGCGTGATTCTGCTGCACCTGCTGCCGAATGCGCTGACGCCCTCGCTGATGCAGGCTCCGCTGGTCTTTGGCTGGGCGATTCTGAACGCGGCGGGGCTGGCCTTTCTGGGCCTGGGTATCACGCCGCCGACGGCAGAATGGGGTGTGCTGGTGGCAGAAGGCGCGCAGCTAATCGTGACCGGCGAGTGGTGGGTGTGGTTGTTCCCAGGGCTGGCAATTGTGGTCACGTCGCTGGGCTTCAACCTGGTCGGCGACAGCCTGCGCGATCTCGGCGCACACGAGGCGCACTGATGGCCGAACCCGTCCTGAGTGTCGAAGACCTGACCCTGATCGCTGCCTGGAGCGGATGGCCCGCGCCAGCATTCTCGATCATGTGTCCTTTGAAGTACGACCGCACGAGGTTTTAGGGCTGGTCGGCGAGAGCGGCTCTGGTAAGACGATGACCTCGCTGGCCGTCATGGGCCTGCTGCCGTCAGGCTCGCGCGCCAGTTCCGGCCACATCTGGTTTCATGGGCGCGACCTGCTGGCGATGACGGAACGCGACCTGCGTACGATACGCGGCTCGGAAATCGCCATGATCTTCCAGAGTCCGCGTGCGGCGCTTAATCCGCTGATGAGCGCGGGCAATCAGGTGGCACGGGCCGTGAGCCTCCACCGGCAGCAGAGCAAGCAGGAAGCCTACGAGACCGCGATTGAACTGCTGCGGCAGGTGGGCATTCCCGATGCAAGCACCCGTGCGCGTGCCTATCCACACCAGCTTAGCGGCGGGATGGCGCAGCGAGTGTTGATCGCCATGATGCTGGCCTGCCAGCCGAAGCCTGTTGATCGCCGACGAACCGACGACCGGGCTGGACGTCACCATTCAGGCGCAGATTTTCGAACTGATTAAAGACGTGCAGACGGAGACCGGGGCCGCGCTGCTGCTGATCACGCATGATCTGGGCGTGGTGGCGGAGGTTTGCCAGCGCGTGGCAGTCATGTATGGCGGCCAGATCATGGAGGTCGCGCCGGTGAACGAGTTGTTCGCCAACCCGCGCCACCCGTACACAGATGCTTGATGGCGAGCATCGTGCGCGTGGATCAGGCCAAAGATTTATCGGGCGACGATGCGCTGACGCCGCTGCCGGTGCTGCTTGACATCCCGGGCTGTCACTTCGCCAATCGCTGTCCGGTCGCCATGCCTGTCTGCCACGAGAATCGCCCGCCGCCGGTGGCGCTGGCCGATGGACACACCGTCATCTGCCACCAATTTGTTGAGGAAGCCTCATGACCGAGCCGCTGCTGCGCATCGAGAACCTGACGAAGCACTATCACGAACGCTCGCACACGATTCACGCGGTCAACGGCATTGATTTCGAGGTCTATCCAGGCGAAGCAGTCGGGCTGGTGGGCGAAAGCGGCTGCGGTAAATCCACGACGGCGCGCTGCGTGCTGCGGCTGGAAGAACCGACCAGCGGGCACGTTTACTTCAACGATGTGGACCTGACGACGCTGTCCTCTAAGCATCTGCGGGCAATGCGCAAAGAGATGCAGATGGTCTTCCAGGACCCGCACGAATCGCTCAACCCGCGCTTCACCGTGCGCCGCACCTTGCGGGAACCGCTGGCGCTGCATGGGCTTTACCAGGATGCAGTCGCAGTTGAACGACGCCGTAGACCGGGTGAATCTGGACCGCGAGCATTTACGACGCTTTCCGAGCCAGCTCAGCGGCGGGCAGAAGCAGCGGGTCGGTGTGGCGCGCGCGATCATGACGCATCCGCAGTTTGTGGTGCTGGATGAGCCGACCTCCTCGCTGGATATGTCGCTGCGCATTCACATCCTGGCTCTGCTGCGCCGTTTGCAGCGCGACCTGAATATGGCCTACCTGTTTATCTCGCACGACCTGAGCACGGTGCGGCATTTGTGCGACCGGGTGCTGGTGATGTACCTGGGCCGGATCGTAGAGATGGGGCCGACTGAAGAAGTTTTCAGCCGACCGCAGCATGTGTATACCCGTGCGCTGCTCTCCGCGATTCCGATCCCTGACCCAACGGTTAAGCGCGAGCGTATCCTGTTGGAGGGTGAAACGCCCAGCCCGCGCGAGCTGATTCCAGGATGCGGTTTGCAGGCGCGCTGTCCCTTCGTGGCTGAAGAATGCGCGCAGCCGGTCCCCTTTTATCCTGTGAGCGAGCAGCACGCCGCCGCCTGCCGCTTAGCAAAGGAAGCGCAGAACGTCTCATGAGTGATCGACCACTCGAAGGTAAGGTAGCCCTGGTGACGGCCTCGTCGCGCTATACCGGCGCGTATATTGCCGGGGCGCTGGCGCGGGCAGGCGCGAAGACTGCCATCCATTACAACGGTTCCAAAGATCAGGCAGAGGCCCTGGCGGCGGAACTTAGTGCAGAGGGCTGCGAGGTGGCCGTCTTCAAGGCGGATGGCCGCGACTCCGCGCAGCTTCGCCGCATGGCCGCCGACATCATACAGCAGTGGGGCGGGGTGGATGTTCTGGTCAACAACCTCGGTCCCTATTCGGATGTCCCTTTCCTCAAGCTGCCCGAACAGCAGTGGGACTGGATCATGAGTACCAACCTGAAGGCGACCTATGTGCTGACTCAGGAACTGGGGCCGGGGATGATCGAACGCCAGTGGGGGCGCATCATCAATATGGCGGCCTCCTCGGCGCTCTCGTATACGCACTCGATCTACGGCCTGTCGAAGGCGGCCCTGATCCACCTGACGGGCGTGCTGGCGTTGGAACTCGCGCCCTATGTCACCGTCAACGCCATCGCGCCGGGCCAGATCGAAGACAGCGAACTGATCGACGAAATCGACCCGAATTACAAGCGCATTTTGCGCGAGCAATCGCCGCTGAAGAAGCTGGTCACACGCCAGCAAATCGCGGAGGTGGTGCTGGCGCTGTGCGGCGAGATGTTTGCAACCACGACCGGCCACACCTTTCGTATGGATGCAGGCTGGTCGATTCGCTCCAACAGCCCGGATGTGGGTGCTATCGAATTCGAAGAAGGGGAATAAGCATGGCGAAGATGTATCACATCGAGAACTCTCAAGCCCAAAGGCGACCTGGAGGAACTGCTCGCCTTTTTCCGGGACGTGGCCCTGCCTTACTGGCGCAGCCGGGGCTTTGAGGTCAAGGTATACACGACCTTTCACGGCCTGGGTTACGGGCCAGTCTGGTTTTACACGGGCATGGACATGATCGGTGATATGGACGGCTGGGCGGAGAAGGCGCTGGGCGAAGAAGAGGGCCGGCGCATCATGGCGAAGCTGCACGATCTGGGCGAGGTGATTCAGGCCAGCGTGGTCAGCGATATTGAAGAACTCACTTAACTCAAAATAGGGAGATCCTGAGATGAAGTATGGGCTGCTGCTGCTGGGGGCGCACGAGCCGGACGCCTTGGTCAAGCTGGCGCAATTCGCCGAGCAACATGATTTTGAAGACCTCTGGTATGCCGATGAAAAGTTTTACCGCGACCCTTATGTTAGCCTGACCTACGTAGCACAGCATACGGAGCGCATCCGGTTGGGCACCTGTGTCACCGACCCCTATACCCGGCATCCGGCGCTGACCGCGATGGCGATTGGCAGCCTGGACGAATTTACCGGTGGCCGGGCCGTGCTGGGCATCGGCGCGGGTTTCAGCGGTTTGCAGGCGATGGGCATGGATAATCCTAAGCCTGCGGTGGCGCTGCGTGAGGCGATTGAGGTGATCCGGCCTCTGCTGGCGGGCGAGACCGTGACCTATGATGGCGAATTGATCGGTTTTCATGGCGGCGAGTTGAATTTCAAGGCCCGCGCTGACATCCCGGTTTTGATCGCCAGCCGGGGCAAACTGGTGCTGCGTCTGGCGGGGGAGATGGCCGACGAGGTGATGCTGGGCGATATTGCCATGCCGCGCACGATCAACATGGCGATGAACGAAGTGCGAAAGGGGGCGGCGCGTGTGAACCGCTCGTTGGACGGGATGCGGGTCATCTCAAGGGTCAATCTGATTCTGGCCGATGACGCCGATACAGCCCGCGCTCCGATGCGTTCGTGGATGGCGGTCAGCCTGTGGCATTCGTACCCGCGCTGGAGTTCCTATTTCAACTACACGCCGGAATGGGACGAGAAGTTCAAGCCGCTCAAAGAGTTCGTCGAACGGCACGGCGGCAAACCGCGCAACGTGGGCGATTTTGCGCTGATTGCGGAACACGCGCCGCTGATTACCGATGATCTGGTGCAGGAAGCGGCGCTGGCGGGCACGGTCGAAGACGTGGCGCAGCAGATTGTGGACATCGAAGCGCAGACGGACGTGACGCAGATCACCCTGTATCCGATGCCGCTGGAAGGGCAGACAATTCAGTCGGTGCTGGATCGCTTCGTCGGCGAAGTGCTGCCCGCAGTGGAACGGCTGAAAAACAAAGCCTGATGTCCCTGCACACGATTGATCTGGATGACATTCGCCCGATTGCGATTGGCGCGGGTATCTTAGGCACGGGCGGCGGCGGCAATCCCTACCTGGGCAGCCTCCAACTGCGCCGTGAGATCCAGCGGCATGGCCCGCAGCGCATTATCGACCCGATGGCGTTGGATGACGATGCCACCATCGCGTTGGTGGGCAACATGGGCGCGCCCACGGTGAGCGTCGAGAAGATGCCCGAAGGTACGGAACTGCTGCGCTCGATCCGCGAGCTTGAAAGCTACCTCGGTATTCGCCTTGATGCGGTCGGAATCTTCGAGATTGGCGGCGCGAACGCCATGCAGCCGGTGATCGCCGGACTGCTGGCGGGTGTGCCCACCGTCGATTCGGATGGCATGGGCCGAGCTTTCCCGGAGTTACAGATGTCGGCCTATCTGTTCGGGACCGATGTCGCCGTCACGCCGCTGGCGCTGACCGACACGGGTGAGAATTCCGTCGTGGTGACACGAGCCATCAGCCCGAAGTGGGCCGAACGTATGGCGCGGCAGGTGGCCGTGAGCATGGGCGCGCGGGCGGGCCTGGCCGGCTACGTGATGAGCGGCGCGCAGCTTAAACATAGCGGTGTGCATTACACGCTCAGCCTGGCGCACCAGATTGGTCAGGAGGTGCTGCGGGCGCAGGCGGACTCGCAGGATGTGCCGGAGGTCGTTGCGGCGGTGCTGGAAGGGCGCGTTCTCTTCCGCGGCAAGGTGGTGGATGTGGACCGGCGCATGGCGGGCGGGTTCGCACGCGGGACGGTCAAGATCGAGAGCTTTTCCGGCGGCGACACGGTCCAGATCGAGTTCCAGAACGAATTTCTGATCGCGCGCCTCAACGGTGAGATCGTGGCGACCACGCCGGACCTGATCTGCATCGTCACCGACGAAGGTGGTGAGCCTGTGTCTACTGAGATCTTACGCTATGGGATTCGCGTCGCCATCCTGACAGTACCCGCGCCGCGCGTGTTGAAGACTGAGGCCGCGCTCAAGGTGGTCGGTCCCAGGGCCTTCGGCTATGACGTGGATTTTCAACCGCTGCCGGGCGAGCGCATTGGCCGCACGCCGGTAGCCTCAAAACCTATTGATTGAATAAACAGGGGGAATTCTGATGCCTACTGTGTTCTGGTTTTCCAAGTTGCAGCCCGGCGCGAAAGCCGAGGAGTACGAAAGCTGGGTTCAGCGGGTCGATTACGTGATGGCGAAGCAGATTCCGAGTATCATCAGCTACCGGGTCTACCGCGTCAACGGCGTGTGTATGGGCGACGATCCCGCGATGTACGATTACGTCGAGATTGTCGAGATCACCGACATTAATGTCTACCGCCATGAGATTCGCAACCATCCCGCCGCCGAGCCGATCATGGCCGAGATTCGGAATTATGTGGCCTCGGTGGGCAACGTCTGGGGCCAGGTGGTCGAGGACTGAGATGCTGGTTCATGTCGAACGCCTGCGCGCACAGATGGCCGCGCAGGGTCTGGATGCGATCATCGCTGCCAGTCTGGAAAATGTCCACTATTTCACTGGCGTGTACAATGTCACGCTGCAATTGTTTCCCTACGGCGGGCAGTGCTACGCTATCGTGACGGCGGATCAGCCGGACAGCCCCTTCATCATCTGCCCGACCATCGATGCGGATCAATTTGTCATGGACAGCATCGTGCCGCTGCGCGGGATGAAGACCTACGGTACTTTCTACCGTGAAGACCCGGCGAGCGGCGTGACGTTGAGTGCGAAGGAGCAGGAGCTTCAGCAGCGAGCGAATGTCGAAGCGGCCTATCCGGGTCCCGGACCGGCATTGATTGCCGCGCTGACCGAGCTTGGCCTGACGCAGAGCAAGTTGGGCGTGGACGACAACGGCCTGAGCGCGCCGGTGCTGGATTCGCTGACGACGGCGCTGCCCCAGGCGCGTTTTGAGGACGCGGTCGGGCTGCTGCGCAAGGTGCGGCGAGTCAAAACTGCCGAAGAAATTCGCCGCCTGAAAGCCTCGGCCCATGTGACCGAGAACGCCATCATCGCCACTGCCGGGATCGTACGTGAAGGCGTGACCGAGATCGAGCTGGTGCGCGAGTTCGAGCGCTCGATTGTCAGCCAGGGGGGTAAGCCGCGCTTTGCCTTCATCCGCATTGGCCGCCGTGCTGTCGCGGGACAGTCTGAACCGACGCGCACGCCCCTCGCAAAAGGCGATGTGATCTGGTTCGACGTGGGCTGCGTGTACCAGGGTTACTGGTCGGATCTGGCGCGGAATGTGAGCCTGGGCGAGCCGGACGCGCGGACTCGCCAGATTTATCGGGCCATGCTGCAAGGTGAAGAACAGGCCATTGCGCAGATTCGCGCGGGTATGAGCGGGCGCGACGCCTTTAATCTGACAATGGGGGCGGCACGATCCGCTGGCGCAGCCCAGTACCGGCGGCATCATGTGGGGCATGGCATCGGCGCGGAGGTCTATGAGGAGCCGATCCTCTCGCCGAGCAGCGACCAGATCATCGAGTCCGGCTCGGTCGTCAATATCGAGACGCCGTATTACGAGTACGGCCTGGGCGCGCTGCATGTCGAGGATCCCTTTGTGGTCGAGCCGGACGGAAATCTTCTGCTGACCGCGCTCAGCCGTGATCTGCTGGTGGTGGAGTAGGCGCGATGGTGGATCTGGCGCAGATGACCGCTTCGACCGCTGTCGGGCAGCGCTGCCTCTACTGTGGCGCTGAATACCCGCTGTATCCGCCCGTGCTCTACGGCTGTCCGGCCTGCATGACGGAGGATTTCAAAGCCCCGCTAGAACTCATCTATGAGTATCCGAAGGACAGTGGCTGGCTGCCGGATGCGCCGCTGCCCGGCCTGAACTCGTTATGCCCCAATGCTGCCGTCCGCTGATGGAAGCGGTTAGCATGGGCGAGGGGGGTACACCGCTGATTGTTTGCCCAAAAGGAACGGTTGAGGGCGGTTACGAGCTTTACGTTAAGGACGAGAGCCGTAACCCGACCTGGAGCCATAAGGACCGGCTGAACCTGTGCATCATCAGCACGGCGCTGGCGCTTGGATGCGCCGGGAGTCGTGGCGGCTTCATCGGGCAATCACGGCGCGGCCTGCGCGGCTTATGCGGCGCGCGCGGGACTGCCCGCCATCATCCTGTGTACGCCGCGTCCGGCAGCAGTAGCGAGCTTTCTGCTGGCTTACGGCGCAAACGGTCGTCGCCGTGCCGGATGCCGAGCTGCGCTGGACGCTGATGGAGCGCATCATCGACGTGATGGGCTACCATCCGGCGAGCAATTTCACCACGCCACCGACCAATCACCCCTTTGGTTCAGAAGGCTACAAGACCATCGCCTACGAACTGTACTTGCAGCTTGGGCGGCGCGTGCCCTCGGCAGTGTTCACGCCGGTCGGCTATGCCGAACTGACCTTCGGCGTCTACAAAGGCTTCTGGGAATTGTATTCGTTGGGCATGGCCGACCGTATCCCGCAGATTATCGGCTGCGAACCGGCGGCGGGCGCACCGCTCAAGAAGGCGCTGGAAGAAGGCAATCCAATCACGAAGGTGGACGTCAGCCAGACCAGTGCATATGCGATCGCGGTGCCGATCAACGGTTATCGCGGCGTGGCGGCCATTCAAGGCTCTGAGGGCGAGGTGCTGGCGATCAGCGAGGCGGAGATCCAGCAGGCACAGTCCAAATTGGGTCGCATGGGTCATGTGGGCGGAGGCTTCGTCGGCGATCTCCTTCGCCGGGATGATGCGCGCCGCTGAACTGCAACCTGGACCGCAGCGGGCCGCTGGTGTGCATCAATACCTCGAACGGTTTCAAGGACCTGAGCGTTGGCGAGCGCACGATTCCGTTGATCGACGGCACCTGGGAAGCCTTTCAGACGCTGCTGGCGCGGGGCGAATCTGTATGATCGTGAGTGTCGGGCTGCCGACTTGTATGGAGGGCATGATGTATCCCGTGCCCTTTGCGACGGTCGATGAGGTCGTGGGCATTGCGCGCTATGCGGAGGCGCTGGGCTATCACTCGGTGTGGGGCAACGACCACATGACGACGCAGCGCTACGTCAGGGCCGAGTATGATACGCCGCCCAACTTCTGGGAGCCGCTGATCCTCTACGCTTACATCGCTGCGGAGACCACGACGCTGCGCCTGGGGACCGGGATTCTGGTGCTGCCGATGCGCCGCGATATTGTGGTCACGGCCAAACAGCTCGCCACGCTCGATCAACTCAGCAAAGGGCGGCTGATGCTGGGCGTGGGGGTGGGGGCTTACCGCGAGGAGTTCGAGGCGCTGCAACCGGATACCTCAGCGCATCGCGGCCAGTTGCTCGAAGAGAGCATTCAGGCGCTGCAATTGCTGTTCAGCGAGCGCAGCGCGAGCTGGCACGGGCAGCATCACCATTTCGAAGACGTCGAGATGTTCCCCAAGCCGCTTCAAGATCCGCTGCCGCTCTATTTCGGTGGCAATAACGATAACGCGGTACGTCGGGCAGCGACCTATGGCAGCGGCTGGCTGCCTGCCGGGATGCCCGCGCATCAGTTCGCCTCGCGGATTGAGACGCTGCGGCAGATTGCGGCGGAGCATGGGCGCGACGGCACAAAGATCGACGTCGCGCCGCAGTTGATTACCTGCATCGGCAGCACGCACGAACAGGCTTTGGAACGTTTTCGCCGCAGCCAGATGTACCGGCATCTGGTCTCGCTGAAGCAGTCCACGCTGAAGGATCAGGCGGAAGCGAGCTTTGAGGTCAACAACCTGATCGGCACGCCTGCCGATTTGATCGAAAAGATCGAGACGCTGCGCGCGGCGGGGGTCACCCACCTCTGCGGTCTCTATTTCGCGGCGGATTCGGTGGCGGAGCTGCGCGATCAGATGCAGCAGTTCGCCGAAGCCGTGATGCCGCAAGTGACGGGTTAAGCATCTGCTATGACGTGCCGACGAATAAATTCGGCGGCAAATTCCCAAGTCCCTTCAGGAACTCGTGAGCGCGATCCTTGAATACCGATTAAGTCGTGTTTCCGGTAGCTTAAGGCGCTTGCCGCGTCTCCACCGGGATGAAATCCACATCGTAGCCGAAGTAGCGCGGCCCGACAACTTTCAGACCTTCCGGCGTGCGCCACTTGTCGGAGCAGGGGCAGGCCAGCACGGCCACGCGCATTCCGTAGCGCAGAACCTCGGTGGTGATCGGTTCGCCCGTCTCGCTGTCGAGCATCATAATCAGGTCCGGCGCGGTGACGGCGCAGTCGCCGTCGATGCGCGCGATCAGGAACTCGTTCTGGAACTCCACTTCGCAAGTGCATCCCACTGAATCGCCGAATCCATCGAACTGGACCGCGCCGCGCGCGAAGCCGCCGGACATCACGCGGCGCAGGTCGCTGACCTTGCCGTTGAAGATGCGAAAGCCGCTGACGACCCGGCGCACGGCTTCGATAGGGTCGTCTTCTTCTGGGTCGCGCGCCAGACGGAGCGTTCGGCCAATGTCCTCGGCCAGGGTCATCGTGCCCTGGATGCCACCCGCGTTTCATCTGCCCGACCGTCGCCGCATAGAGCGCGATCTGCGCCGTGCCACCCATGGTGATCGTGACCGCGCGCGCGATGGCTTCCGTCCAGTTGTTGTCGAGCGTTTCCATCAGCACGATGTTGCCGCGTTCGTCGGCCATCGCCATCGGCGTCGCCGGGATGCCTGCCAGCGACATCGTGAGCATTTGCAGTTCGGGGAAGGCGCGCCCCATGCCGTCGCAGTCCACCAGCGGCATTCCCAGTCGGGCGGCGACGTAGATCGGCACGACGGAATTCATGCCACCCGCTTCCATGCTCATCGCCGCCTTGACCGGTTTGCCCAGGTACTGACCCAGCTTCAGCAGGGCGTTGACCAGATCATCGCCGCTGGGCAGTTTTTCGACTGAGACGGTGGGGGATCCCATTCCCGCAATCGGAATGACGAGATCTTCGTCATCGAGTTCGTCCAGGGTGTACAGCGACACCGGGCCATATTCCTGCACAGCCTTGCGGGCCATCAGCATCCCGACGTAGGGGTTGCCGCCGCCGCCGCTGCCCAGGACCGCCGCGCCGAGCGCGATGTCTTCGACTTCTTGTGTGGCTATCAGACGCATCGTCAGACCTCAAGCAGGTCGCCGACGGCCTTGACCATGATGCGGGTCGCGTTGCCGGGCAGATAGGCCAGGGGCACCTCTTCGACTTCAACGATTTCGACCGAAGCCGGCATCCGCACCAGCGTTGATGGCCCGGTCGGTGGCCTCCTGTTTGGCTTCGGCCAGGGCTTGATCGCGGGCCATATCGGCCAGCGAGAAGACGCGGTCACATTCGCCGCCGACCTGCGCGATGGCCGCACCGATGGCGTTCGCTACCGAGAAATGATCGGGGCGAATGATCTCCGACGCGCCGGCAATCGGGCGCTGAATCAGGATGCTGCCGCCGCCGACGGCGATCACCGGAACCGCCGCTGCGCTGGTCTTCATGCGATCAACCGCCACGTTGACCATATCTTCGATACAGTCCTCAATCGCTGCGATGAAGCTGGCGTCCATGTCCGCGACGGCGCTGCGGTCGCCAATGTCGGCCTTGCCGCCCGCCACGATCATATCGGTTGCCGTAAGCGTATCGCCGCCGAAGACTCGCGCTTTGGTCAGCAGCTCGTAGCCCACGCTCTGCGGCCCGATTGTCAGTGGATCGGCCTGAACCAGGCTGCCGCCGCCGAGGCCGATCGAGTAGGTATCCGGCATACGGAAATTGGTGCGCACGCCGCCAATATCCACCGCCAGCGCGGCCACACGCGGGAAACCGTTTTGCAAGACGCCGATGTCGGTCGTGGTCCCGCCGACGTCGACCACCATGGCGTCCCGCAGGCCGCTGAGGAAGGCCGCACCGCGCATACTGTTGGTCGGGCCGGACGAAAAGGTCAGCACCGGGTATTCGGAGGCGAAATCCGCGTTCATCAGGGTGCCGTCGTTCTGGCTGATGAAGAAGGGCGCGTGGATGTTCATCTCGCGCAGCGCCTCTTTGAAGCCGGTGATCGTCCGGCGGGCCAGCGCGCGCAGACAGGCGTTCATGATGGCCGCGTTCTCGCGCTCCAGCAGGCCGATTCGCCCGATCTGGCTGGAGAGGGTGACATCCGCCTCCGGGATGACCGCCTGGATGATGGCCGCCGCCTCCTCCTCAAGATCGGGGTTGACCGGGGAAAAGACGGACGAGATCGCAATCGCGGTGATGCCTTTGTCCTGGATTTGCCGGGCGATGTCGCGCACTTCGTCCGGCTGAAACGGTGAGATTTCGCGCCCATCGAACTCGTGGCCGCCGTGCGCGAAGTAATAATGCCCGCCAATGGTGGCCGCGCAGATCGTCCGGCCAATCGACCATCGGCGGCAGACTCTGCGTAGCGGGCAGGCCGAGCCGGATGCAGGCGGTCTCCTGCAAGCGCCGCCGCTCGACAACCGCGTTGGTGAAGTGGGTGGTGCCGATCATCACGCCGCTGACCTTCTCGACGTCAAGAGCCGACTGGTCGATCAGGTTCTTCAGAGCGCTGCGGATGCCATCAGAAACGTTCGGGGTGGTGGGGGTTTTAGTCGAAGTGATGACCGTGCGGCCATCCATCAGCACGGCATCCGTATTAGTGCCGCCTACGTCAATTCCAATGCGCACAGATGAGTCCTCCGGTGCTGAAGACGCTCAGCGAGTTCAGAAAACAGGGGCGATGTTTGACCGGAGGGACCCGATCAAACACCACAGGCAGAAGATACCACATGCGCCTCGCTTAAGCCAAAGGGGATGGTGCTAAACACGCGCTGGTGGACGGTCTTCGATTGTCACGAGCCATCCGCAAGCTGGTAGACGCGAACGTAATCGACCAGCATTGTCTGCGGAAACTCGGTCGTGTCGTCCGGGTTGCCCGGCCAGTAACCGCCGACTGCGACGTTCAGCAGAATGAAGAAGTCGTGATCGTAGACCCACTCGCGGCTGCCCAGATCCTTCGGCGTGAAGACATTGTAGAGATTGCCATCGACATACCAGCGGATCGAGTCCGGGTCCCAATCTATGGCGTAGACGTGGAAGTCGTCGGCGAAGTCCTGGTTTATCGCATAGGGGCGACCGATGCCATCAGCCCCGGAGTAGCCAGGGCCATGCACCGTGCCGTGAACCGTTTGCGGCTCGCGGCCAATGTTCTCCATAATGTCGATCTCGCCGGACTTGGGCCAGCCTATCTGACCAATGTTCGTGCCCAGCATCCAGAAGGCGGGCCAGATTCCCTGTCCTCTGGGGATTTTGATGCGCGCTTCGACCCGGCCATAGGTGAAGGCGAACTTATGCCAGGTCAGCAGCCGCGCGGAGGTATAGCGGCAGGTGCCGTAGTGGCAGGCGCGCTCGCCAGTATCGTCCTCACGGGCGACGATGGCGAGATTGCCACTGCCATCGAGCGAAGCGTTGTCGGTGGAGTCGGTATAGAATTCCAGCTCGTTATTGCCCCAACCGGAGCCGCCCAGGTCGTAATTCCAGTTGTCCGGGTTGGGCGGGGTGCCCGCTTCGCCGTCAAACTCGTCGGACCAGAGGAGGTTCCAGTCGCGTGAATCCCAGGTAATTGTCGAATCAATCATGACGGTGTCCTCAGTCATTGCAGCGCCGCTGCTAATTATCACGGCGCTTGTATTGTCTAGCTGCGCCAGCCCCACGTCATCGACATAGGCGGTTTGCGGCCCGGTGCCGACCGGGAAGCCCATCGCATAGCCGGAGACGGCATCGAGTCCCAGGCCATCATCCGGCGCGCCGTCCGGCTGAAAATCTGTGCGCCGCTGGAACAGCTCAAAGGGGATGGTGAACTGCTGCCAGCCCGTATAATTATCCAGAATGCGATAGTAAAAGCGCTCGGCAGTGTCGCCGCTGCGGTCCGGGTTGCGATTGTCGAATATCTCGACCTGAATGGTGCCGCCGGTGTCGTTGCCATAAAGCCAGAAGCTCAAGGCGTTGTAAGGCCGCCAGTCTGCCGTCGTCCACTTGCTGCCATCGTTGAACACATGGGAAAAGCCGCCCCAGGAGGCGATGTCGTAATGGACCGCCAGCACGGTGTTGGCCGTGTCGGCGTGGATCGGTAGGGCCAGCGCGGCATCGGATATCAACTGAGCCGCCGCCAACTGCACGTTTTCAGCCGTATCGCCCCAGGGATCATAGCCAATCGCCGTGCCAGAGTCATCCTCTGCCAGCGGTAGACCGCGTTCGAAGTCGTCAACCACGCGCGCCAGTTCGACCGGTGGTGTATCCTGCGGCAAGACCACGCCGCTCATGCTGAGCAGGAGGGCAAACAAGATCAGCAGTGTTATAGTGCGTTGTTTCATGATGAAAGCTCCAGAATCCATTAGAAGAAGAAACGCGGCAGCAGTTCCGGCAACTCACTGAAGGGTGGCATCTCACCCAACGCCACCGGGTACATGCGCGTATGTGCTTCGCGGGCGGCCTCGATCAGTTCGGTATAAGGCCGGTTGCAGACATCGTAAAAGCCGATGTTGTAGCATTCGCCGTCGAAGCGGCCCAGCGCGGATTGGTCATAGTGGGTGAAGTGATGCACGCCGACACACTGCGGGATCGCCGCCGCCGTCTCCAGGTAGACGCGATAGGCCTGACCACGTGCTGCCTGATCTCGGACACGCGGTCCCACGCCGGTGGCGGGCAGCCCGACATCCAGCGCACCCAGGTGCCACTCGCCGATCATGATGGGCATGTGCATCAGGTCATGAATGGCCGCCAGCCGGTCAGCGGGGACCTGCGCCCAGTAGCCGTTGATGCTGAAGACGTCGAAGCTGCGCATTCCCTCGATGGCCCACTGCGGCGGGACGGTGTGATAACGGATGCCGAGATTGAGATGATGCGGATCAACCGCCCGGCAGGCCGCGCTGAGGGTGCCGAAATACTTCTCAACCATAATGGCGCTGAAATCGGCCAGATCCTGCTCGGCGGGCGAGGTCAGCGGCGTGTTCCACGCACCTTCAGCAACCGCAGCGAAGGAGGTATCGAACCCCCAGGCATGGGCGAGCGCTGCGTCAGACTTGTAGCGCTGGCGCAGAAAATCAGCCAGGGCACGACGGCTGGCACAGGCTGGCGTATTGAAGAGCATCCCTGCGGCGGGGGTCTCAGTGCTGAAGCCCCAGGTCGGTTCGTTCATCATGAAGTAGCCGATGAAGGCCGGGTCGTCGCGGGTGTCTTCAAGCTGTTGGGCGAAAGCGGTGGCATCGGCCTCGAACTGCGGATCGAAAACGTCCGGCAGTTCACGGTAGACTGCTGGCGCT
This sequence comes from uncultured Chloroflexia bacterium, assembly GCA_963772595.1. Lineage (GTDB taxonomy): Bacteria > Chloroflexota > Anaerolineae > Aggregatilineales > Phototrophicaceae > CAVYXZ01. Next base: position 245,444 of record CAVYXZ010000016.1, read on the forward strand.
TCACCGCGTGGTCCACCCATCGGACGCACGTAAGGGAAGCCTGCCGCGCGCGCGATCTGCCAGTCGGACCAGTTGGCGACGGTATTGAAGCCTGCCCGGCGCAGTTCGGCCAGCGTGATCTCGGCCCATTTCGCGTGCCAGTCCTCGCCGAAGGCGCGCATAAAGTTCGCCTGAAGGTAATTGATCGAGCTGCTGCCTCGCCATTCGGATTCGCGGACGACTGCTTCGAGCGGATCATCGGGGCCGGGCAGCCAGGTCAGCGCCGATTCCATGTGGGTAATGTTGCTGTCGATGTTTGCGCCGACGCAGTCCTGCCCGGCGGACCAGAACACGCAGCCATCTGGATCCACCAGCCACCAGCGCTGATAATCCTCGTCCCATTGGGTGCGGAAGTAGCCGCTGGACTCAAACTGCCGCGCCGCCCAGCCGCCCCAGCGTGAAAAACCCTCCGGCCAGCGCTGCTGCGGGGCTTCACGAAGCTGCTGCTGCAAACGGTCGATGACCTCCTGCTCACTGCGGCTCTTGCCCGGCCAGTCTCGCTGCGTATCCTGGCCCAGTTCGTCCAGCAGCGGCCCTTTGGGCAGCAGCGGTTGATCGAGCAGGGCCGGTTCGTCGGCGGTGATGGCAATGGGCGTCATGCACCAGCGCACGGGCGAATCTGCCATCATGTTAATACGGATGCGCAGGCGGTCTACCCGCGCCAGATTGACCCGCTGGCCGGTCACACGCGGCTTGAGCCATGCGCCTTCGCGCGGGTACATCCAGCGGTTGAGATTGACCGATTCGAGCGGGATGCGCAGCCGGGCTGAGGCCAATGGCAGCAGCGAATACTGGAAGCCGAAGGTCGGGCCGTCATTGCCCTCTAGCAATTCCAGAATGAACACTCCGGCTTCGGGTCCTGTCAGCAGCATGTCCGCGCTCAGATAGGCTGCACCCTCCAACGTACCCGCCGGAAAACGATAGTCCAGGCCGTCGTTGACCTGCTGGCCGCTATACCAGACCGCGTCTGGCAGATAGGCTTCGCCATGATCTTCCTGCAAAGCGCCGAGAGCGAGCGTGGGTTCCAGATTGAGCGGGAAGAGTGGTCATCATTATATCATTCTAAGTTCTAGCGCAGACCACGCAGACGAACGCCCTTGAGCAGATATTCGCGGCAGACGACGAACATCAGGAAAATGGGAATCGTCTGCAAGATGCCCAGCACCATCAGCGCGGGCCAGCCTATGCCTGCTTCAAGCAGTTCGACCATCGCCTGCGATCCTGTCATGGCCTGCTGCGAGTTGGTCACGCCGGAGCCCATGAAGCTGTTAATCAGATTGTAGATCGCCACCGACATGGGAATCTTGTCACTGCTCTGCATCACGACCAGCGGCCAGAGAAAGGCATCCCAAAGGGCGCTGAATTGAAACCAGGTCGCCACTGCAAAAACCGGAATGCTCATCGGGAAGATGATGCGGCGAAAAATGTTGAATTCCGAACCGCCATCGACGCGCGCCGCCTGGATGATCGAGTTAGGGATCGTGTCAAAGAAGCCCTTGAACAGCAGGAAGTTGAAGGCGTTGAAGGCCGCCGGGATGATGATCGCCCAGGGCGTATCCCAGATGCGCAGGGTCGGGAAGGCGTTTTCGGTGCCTGGCATCAAGGGAGCTTGCGGTACCGGGAAGGGGAAATTGCGCGTGAGCAAAAACGAGGGGATCAACGTCACCGCGCCGGGTACCATGAGCGTGCCGATGAAGAAGAGGAAGAACCAGCGCGCGCCGCGCCCGAACTGCAATTTGCTGTTGGCATAAGCGGCGAAGGCCGTTACCGGCAGCGAGAGCGCCAGCGCCCCGAAGACCATAATCATCGAGTTGCGGACATAAACCCACATCGGTTCGTCCATGATGTCGCGCACCTGCGCACTGCTCGAATCGGCGGTCGTCACCCGGATGATGAGATCCCAGGCTGCTGTGCTTGGTTTTTCCGGCCAGATGGTCGGCGGGATGGCAAAGGTCTCTGCCGATGACTTGAAGGAAGTCGTAATCATGAAGTAGAAAGGCAGCAGGTGCAGGATGATGCCGATCACCAGGAAGATGACAACGGCGTACCATGCGAATTTTAATCGAGGTTGTGTGCGTCCAACTTTGGGAAATAAGGCCATATTTCAACTCCTCGTCAAGTGAGCCGCGTGTATAAGAAGAAGGGCGCACGCTAGAAACGCACGCCCTCTCGTCACGTCACTAATTTACATGCCCAACGCTGGCAGAATGACTGATTCATACCAGGGGTGGAACGTGTTCTCGTAGAAGTCCGGCGCGATCTCGGACCAGACCTGATCGTGAGCCTCATAGTAGGCGGATGCGCCTGCGATGAAGTCATCGTCCGAAATGCTGGACACAAAGCCGGCGGCCTGCTGGTTGCGGATGTCCTGCGCCTGCTGGAGCAGCGCCGGGACGTCTTGATCGCCAGGCTCGAATGTGAAGGTGGATTGGACATCGTCCCAGGCCGAAGTCGTCGGGCCTACGGTCTCTTCCGGTGGCACGAACAGGCCGAGTTCAGGATAGCGGCTGATGACGTTCGCCATGTGATCCAGTACGGCCAGGAAATCTTCGCCCCAGGCGTCGGCAGCCGTGCCGTCCACACCGTCGATGGTGTCTTTGGCGCGCGGGAAGGGGTAGATGGCGAAAGCCTGCTTGAGATCGCCGCTTTCCTCATAGCGCATCCGGCGCTGGAAATCGAAACCGTCTTCCAGTTCCATGAAGTTGTAGAGGCTGATGGCCGCATTCTTCTCGTCGGTCTTCATGTCCGGGTTGAGTCCGGTGGGCGGGATGACGACGCGCGAAGCGGCGTTCAAATGGCCGGTGGTGCCGCGCGGGTGGCTCATGAAACCAACGATTTCTTCCATCGGCTTATCAAGCTGTTGGGCCAGCGCATAAGGCCAGGGATCCTCAGTGCGAGTGTAGAACTGCGACGGATCGGTCATCATGGCGGCTTCCTGATTGAGGAACATCGGCGCAATGGAGCCATCGCTTGCGCTCACATCGGTGATGATGGATTGATCCTCGTACATCATGGCACGGAAGCGGCTGACCGTCGTATCGTAGAGGTCCTGCTGGGTAGTGTAATCCCAACGCCAGTTCCAGCTGCTGCCGGGATCAGGAATGCGGGCGAAGAGGTTATCACTGCCAATTCCTTCAGCCTGCATCTGCCAACCCAGGCCGTAACTCTGCATCAGGATACCTTTATGGCTGTCGTTGGTCAGGGCTTTGGCATACTCCCGCACGTCATCCCAGGTCCAATCAACCGTCGGTTCCGGCAGTCCGGCTTCCGCCAGCCAGTCCTTGCGATAGTAGATGCCGTTGCCGGGCGCAATCTCGTTGATGACACCGTAGACATCGTCGCCGATGGCGTAGTAGGCCCGGCCTGCTTTGGCGATGGCGCTGAGCTTGTCGTTAATGCCGAAGCTGTCGAACTGCTCGGTAACGTTGGCGACCAGCCCCTGCAGGTAGGCCGCTTGCATTCCGGCGACGTTCCAGTTCCCGATCACACCGGTAGAGAAGTAAGCCGGGGCCGTACCGCCTGCGATTGCGGTGAGCAGGGCGGAGGTATCCCAGATACCGACATCTACACTTTCCATATGAACGTTAGGGTTGTCGTCCAACCACATCATGAGTGCCTGCTGGTAGGCGCTGTAGCCGCCCTCAGGTTCTTCCTCTGGCAAAGGCTCGTAGGGCCAGCCTGCAATGAGGAGCGTGACATCCGCATTCTGGGTACGGACATTCGCCGACGGTGCGGCGGAGTCTGAAGCCAGCGCAGGGATGCCTGCGGCGACCATCGCTGTGCCTGCGCCAGCCAATCCTAATGTCTTCAGGAATTCTCTTCGGCTAAAGCTCTTTTGCGCTGTCAATTCTAATTCTCCTTAATTACTATCTATCTAGAACTTATGTAATTGGGAATCTCAAACGAAAACGATCCGCATAAGCTCTTGGCCGATGCACCTCCAGTAACTCTATGCTTTTATTGATTGCGCTCTACCATAAGATAGCCTAGAATATCTGAATATGCAAAACACCCGAAAAAATTTGTTTATGGCTATTTTTGAAACCGCTTTCAAGGCACTGGTGTTTATCACGGCGGCGCTCGTGCTTACCACAGGCCTCTTAAGTTCTCCGACACCCATGAATGCACAAACAGATGACGATCCCAGCGCGGACTGGCAGCTTATCTGGAACGATGAGTTCGACGGCGATGCGCTCGACCGCAGGCAGTGGAACACGACGCTGGGTGAGATGCCCGGCGCGGCAGGCCAGCACTATCACAACAGCAGCTACGCACAGTACCTGATGGACGATGATGTGATCCTCAGCGATGGACTGCTGCGGCTGCGGGCACAGCGCCGTGAGATCACAGGGGATGATCCGCCGGGGACCTATGACTTCAGCGCCGGTTGGGTATCCACCGCGAAGAAGTTTGACTTCACCTACGGCCTGGTCGAGATCCGCGCGCGCTTCCCGGCAGGGCAGGGGATGTGGCCCGCTTTCTGGATGCTGGCTTCTGACAATGTCTGGGGGCCGGAATTCGACGTGGCCGAGTTCTTTGGCAACCAGCAGCGGATGCACTTCGGCCTGATGTATACCGAATGGCCCGCCGTCAACTGGGACAGCCAGCATTACCTCTCGCCCATGTGGACGGAGGACTGGCATCGCTACGCCCTGGAATGGAACCCTGGCGAGGCGCATTTCCTGGTCGATGGCCGCATCTACCATACAATCCTGGCGGATTACGTGCCCGACGAGCCGATGTACATCATTCTGCAAAACGGAGTCGGCAGCGCCAGCGGGCCTGCAGGCGCACCGGATGCGGACACGCCGTTCCCCAACTATTACGACGTGGACTATATTCGCGTTTATCAGCGCGACTCCGAGGCACGCATCATCAATCGCGGCTTCGAAACGGGCGATGCTCAGGGCTGGACGGTAACACCATCCGCACGTGTCCTCAGACGAGATGCGCGCAGCGGCAACCATGTCCTGCGGCTGATGGGCGCGGATGCGCTGGCCGAGCAGCAAATCAGCGCGGCTCCTAATACGCACTATCGCCTGAACGCCTGGGGCAAAGCCTCCAGCGCTGACAATGACCTGCGCATCGGGGTGCGGAATTATGGCGAGGAGACGCTGCACAGTCTGGATTACAGCCCGGTGAGCATCGACTTCACGACGGCGGTTGACAGCACGGAGGTGACGATCTTCTGTGCCAAAAGCCAGGGCGATGGCGCAGCCTTCTGTGACGACTTTGAATTGAGCGTTGTGGACGATAAGTAGCGGAGCCGCCAGAATTGAGCAATACCGACTAAGACCTGCTGCTGAACGAGATGGAGAAGACGATCTGGGTGCGCCGCTCGATCAAGTGTAAAACTAGTTGCGCACGTCCAGGATGTCGCGCAGGGCATCCCCCAGGAAATTGATGCTCAACACGGTGACCATGATCGCCAGACCGGGGTAAACCGCCAGCCACCAGGCCCGCGAAAAGAAGCTGCGTGCGTCGCTGATAATCAGGCCCCAGGTCGGCGTGGAGGATTTCACACCCAGGCCGAGAAATGACAGGGCGGCTTCGGCCAGGATGGCATAGGAGACGCTGATGGTAGCCTGGACGATGATCGGCGCGACTGCATTCGGCAGCACGTGCCGCAGCATGATCTGAACGTCCGAAGCGCCCAAGGACCGCGCCGCGACGACGTATTCCTCCTCACGAATCGACAGCACCATGCCGCGTGTGATGCGGGCAAAATCATCGAGAAAGGCCAGCGAGACCGCCACGATGACGTTCAGCAAGCCCGTGCCGAATATGGCAACCAGGTAAACGGCAATGATGAAATTGGGGAAGGCCCACTGAAGGTCGATGTAGCGCATGAGGATGGTGTCGATCCAGCCCCCATAATAGCCGGAGAGCAGGCCCATTCCCACGCCGACAACCAGTGACATCGCCACGGTTACAATGCCAACGAACAGGGAAATCCGGGTGCCGTAGATAATGCGGGTGAACAGATCGCGGCCCAGGTCGTCGGTCCCCATGATGTGGGCCGTTGAGGGCGCTTCCATCATGCCGAATTCCTGCGACAGCGGGTCGTAGGGCGAGATGATGGGCGCGAAGATGGCCGCAAGCAGGATCACTGTCAGGACAATCAGGCCTGCGGTGGCCCGTTTATCGCGCAAGAGCAGTTGATGCAGCGGCGGGCGGCTGGATACGGGCATAAACTCGGAAGCGACCGCGTCTAGTGATGCTGGTGGTTCATGGGCGACAGATTGTCCCATAGCTTATTTCTCATAGTCAATGCGCGGATCAATCACTGTGTACAGGATGTCAACCGCCAGATTGGTGAACACGAGCAGCACGGCGACGAGCAGGATGCTGCCTTGAACGACCGGATAATCCCGGTTAATGATCCCCTGGATGAGCACACGCCCCAGCCCTTTGATGGCGAAGACGTTCTCGACGATTACGGTGCCGGAAAACAGCAGGGCCAGCGAGATGCCCATCACCGTGACCACCGGAATCAAAGCGTTGCGCAGCGCGTGACGCCCGATAACCATCCGCTCACGCAAGCCTTTGCTGCGTGCGACCATGATGTAATCCTGCTGCAAGACTTCGAGCATGGCCGAGCGTGTGATGCGGGCGATCCCGGCTGAAAAGGGCAGCCCGGCAGCCAGCGCGGGCAGGATGAGATGCGACAACCAGGGCCAGACCCCGTCCGACAGCGGCTTGTAGCCAATCGCAGGCAGCCAGCGCAATCCCGATGCGAAGACGATAATGAGCATTATACCCAGCCAGAAATCCGGCATACTGATGCCGACAAAGGCCGCGAAGGTAAATACGTGGTCAATGATCGAGTATTTCTTCACCGCGCTGATGATGCCGGTGGTCAGGGCCAGCGAAAACGAGAAGATGAAGGCCAGTATCGCCAGAGACAGGGTACGCGGAATGGCTTCCATGATGATGCGGTTGACGGACACGTGGCTGCCATAGAGGGACTGGCCCAGGTCGCCCTGCAAGGTGTTGCGGAGCCAGAGCACATACTGGATATAGACGGGTTGATCGAGGCCGAGCTTGGCGCGGATTACATCGGCAGCGGTGGGGTCTACGTCCGCCAGCAGCGCCTGGATCGGGTCGCCGGGGACGGCCCGCAGCATGAAGAAGACCAGTGTGCCGACTGCCCAGATGACCAGCACGGCCTGGATAAATCGCTTGAGTATGTACCGGTTCATCGACGGAGCCTGTCCTTTCAGGCATCGGCAGTGCAGGCGAGTGAGAACCCAATGCTGCGGTCCTCACTCGCGCTTGCAAGTGTAAGCAGAGCTGTCCCTGCGTGTGTCGCGGTAGAAGCTAGCTGATCGAGGTCCGGTCAAGATCGACCAGTCCGGGGATACGGCTCTCTTCAGGGAAATTCACCTCGGTCCGGTAGACCAGAATGTCTGTCGGGTGGTGGGTGAAGATGGTCGCCACCTTGTCGGAGGTGATCTGATTGGCTTCCTGGACCAGCGCCTTGCGGGCATCCAGATCCGTCTCTGTGGACTGTTGGTGGATCAGGTCATCGACATGGCTATCTGACCAGAAGCCGAAAGGCATCTTGTCCATGTCCCGGTTGGGGCCGTTGAAGCGCGAATTGCTGAGCATCCAGTCGGCCAGGGCATCGTCGGGGTCGTAGTCGCCGCCGCTGCCCAGGGCGCAGAGGTCGTAATCCATCGCGTTGTTCTGCTCGATGAGTACGGTGAAATCCTTAATATCCAGTTCGATGTCGATATTCAGGTTTTCCTTGTACATGTTCTGGATGATCTGGCCTGCACGGTCGCCAGCGGGGGTGGTCAGCAGTTGCAGTGTGCGGAAGCCCTCGCCATTGGGGAAACCGGCGTCGGCCAGAAGCTGGCGTGGCAGCCTCCAGGTCGAAGCGCTGCTCGCTAGCGTCGTTGATGGCCGTATCGAAGAAGAAGCCCATGGCCGGGTTCACAGTCCCGAAGGCTGGTAAACCGTGTCCAAACTGGGCGCGCTCAATGTAGGTATCGCGGTCGAAGGCTTTGGCGATTGCCAGCCGGACCATGAAGCCGGGTTCCTGCTTCAATTCATCGACCGACTTGTTGAAGTCCGTGACCATGAAGGGATCGCGCCAGGGGTTGATAAAGATGGACTGGAAGCCCGGCCCGGGAACCTCGGACACGACGAGATCGGGGTTCGCCAGGAAACGGTCAACGAGTTCTGTCGGCACGGGGTTGCCGCCGATGATCTGGATGTCGCCGGTTTCGATGGCGGCTCCCAGCGGTTCAGGCTCTGGGATGGGGATGAAGGTGATTTTGTCCAGCAGCGGACGCTCCGGGTCATAGTAATCCGGGAAGCGTTCAATCACGACGCCCTGGCCCAGTTCGTGCGAAGTCACCATGAAGGGACCGGTGCCGACCGGGGTCAGACCGTATTGTTCAAGCCCCATATCATCAATGGCCCGGCTGTTGACGATGGTCATGGCACGGCCACTGGCACGTTCAAGCGTCTTGACCAGCAGCGAGGCCTGCGGCTTTTCCAGCGTCATCAGGACAGTCATGGCGTCAACCGCTTCTACACTGGTGACGTTCGCCAGCGTGCCCGACTGAATCGACTGTTCCGGGTCCTTCGAACGATTGTAGGTAAAGACCACATCGTCGGCGGTGAAGTCATCACCGTTGTGCCATTTCACCCCTTCGCGCAGGTTGAAGGTCCACTGCAAGCCATCGTCGGAGACAGACCAATCGGCGGCCAGATCACCTTCGGCGACTAAATCCGGGTTAATGTGGGTGAGGCCGCTGAGGACATTGGACGCGATCTGGAATTGGAGCACCTGATTGATCTGCGCCGGGTCAAGGGTGGTGATTTCTGCGGTCCCGGCCCAGCCTGCCGTCAGCTCTCCGCCGGATTGGGCTGCGACACTGGCGACTGCCGGAAGCGTGATGCCTGCGGCTGCGATCAGGCCACGAAGTGGCAGTGCCGCGCCCGAAGCCGCCATCAGGCGCAGAAAGGCCCGGCGGTTCAAGCGTGGTCCGCTCAATTCGTTCCGGCTCAAGCCAAAGAGCGGATCTTTGGGGTCGTAGTCGTAGGCCCGGCGATATTCGTCGTTGACGCGCGCCTTTTCCTCCTTAGAGAGCCTATTCATGAGAGCTTTAGAACGCTTATCCATAATTCTTCCTCCTGATATAAGGCAATGAACGTGGACGAAGTGCCTGAGAGCTTAACATCAAGTAGTATTGCCAGCAACGGAATTCCGCACAAATTACCTGTCGAAAACTGCACGAATCTCGACAATCATACGGAAATGGACACGCCGCAGATTATAGCCCACATTTATCAATTACGGCACATAGTCACAAGCGGATTGGGCCAACCCATTGCTAAGATGTCAAGGCCTTGTGCAAGCCCGCAACTTGCGAAGGCATTTGCCGTATCATGAAGAAGAGACATCCGGTTGAATAGGGATTAATTATGCGCTTTGCAATTGTGCTGCTCGCTGCCCTGTTTGTGCTTGTTCATGTGTTCCCGCTGCGCGCCCAGGCCCAGCAGATTGAGGTCAATGGTGTGCTGCGCGAGTATCGTCTGCACGTGCCGCGCCGCCTATCCTCGCCTGCGCCGCTGCTGATCGTGTTGCATGGCGGTGGTGGCAACGCACGGCAGATCGAACGCTTCACGGGCTTCAGCCGCCTGGCGGACCGCGAGGGATTTATGGTTGTGTACCCCCAGGGGATTAATAGGCAGTGGAACGACGGGCGCAGCTTTGAGGACAGCGGCACGGCTGACGATGTCGGCTTCATTGCCGCGCTGATCGACCATCTTGTGGCTGCGCAGTCCGTAGACCCGGCGCGAGTTTACGCGACCGGTATTTCCAACGGCGGTTTCATGAGCTACCGCCTGGGCTGCCAGCTCAGCGACCGGATAGCCGGGATCGCGCCCGTTGCCGCCACACTATCGGAAGACCTCGCCGCAGACTGTGCGCCGCTGCGTCCGCTGCCGGTGATGATGGTCAACGGGACAGCGGACCCGCTCGTCCCCTATGATGGCGGCGTGGTGAGTTTGCCAGGAGGCCGTTCGCGTGGGCAGATCCGCTCGGCTGAGGTGACAGCCGCGTTCTGGGCGGCGCACAATGGCTGTGATAGCACGCCGCTGCAAGCCCCTTTGCCTGATGGCAGTACGGTCGAGATTAGCCAGTACGATGGCTGTGACGCGCCCGTCGTCCTCTATACGATCCGCAACGGCGGGCACACCTGGCCGGGCGCAGCGCAGTATCTCCCCGTGCGGCTTATCGGCGGTACGAACCGCGACATGAATGCAACCGAGGCGATCTGGTCGTTCTTCAAGGCATTGTAGGGCCAGGGCGCGTGCTATTCCCTGCGAGATTGGCTACTATTGGGACGGTTTGCAGGAAGAATGGAGTACGGCATGGGCCAGCAAGAAGCGGAGCACAGAACCCCAGAAATTACACCTGAGATGATCGCCGCAGCAGAACAGCTTGCAGGGCTGTCCTTTTCGCCGCAGGAACGCGCACAGATGCAATCAATCCTGAACACGCGCCTGGCGCAGTACGAGACTCTGCGCGGAATGGCTCCTCCCAATGCGCTGGGTATGGCGCTCCTGTTTCAACCGGACATTAGTCGCACTGACGTGGCTGAAGTCCCGCGCAGCTATCCGGTGAGCGCGCAGCCGCCGGTGCATCGCCCGGAACAGCTTGAAGACCTGGCTTTCTACCCGGTGACGCAGCTTGCCCAACTGCTGCAAACGCGGCAGATCACCTCGCTGGAACTGACGCAGATGTACCTTGAGCGCTTGAAACGCTACGGCCCGGTGCTGCAATGTGTGGTAACACTGACGGAAGACCTCGCGCTCGAACAGGCGCGCCAGGCCGACGAGGAAATTCAGCGCGGCTATTATCGCGGCCCGCTGCACGGCATTCCCTGGGGCGCTAAAGATTTGCTGGCGGTCCGGGGTTATCCGACGACCTGGGGAGCGATGCCGTTTCAGGATCAGCAGTTCGACTATGACGCGACGGTCGTCCGCCGCTTGACTGATGCGGGGGCGGTGCTGGTGGCGAAACTGACCAGCGGGGCGCTGGCCTATGGCGATGTGTGGTTCGGCGGCAGGACGCGCAATCCCTGGGACATCAGCAAAGGCTCTGGCGGCTCGTCTGCCGGGCCGGGATCCGCAACAGCGGCGGGGCTGGTCGGCTTTTCTATCGGCACCGAGACGCACGGCTCAATCGTCAACCCTTCGACGCACTGCGGTGTCAGCGGCCTGCGGCCCACCTTTGGCCGGGTAAGCCGTTATGGTGCGATGGCACTGAGCTGGAGCATGGATAAGATCGGCCCGATGTGCCGTTCGGTGGAGGACTGCGCCCTGGTGTTCAGCGCAATCTATGGCCCGGATGGACAGGACCTGACCGTGAGCGAGCGGTCCTTTGCCTGGAACCCGGCGCTGGACCCGCGCGGACTGCGTGTAGGTTACGTCGAAAGCTCCTTTGCCGCATTAGAACAGGGGGAGACCGACGCGGCGCTGACTCTGAGTTCTCATGACGATCTGGAACGGGTCAACCGCACCAACAGCGGCCCAGTGCTGAGCACGCTGCGCGAGCAGGGCTTCGATCTGCTGCCGGTCACCCTGCCGCATACGGACTTGCAGCCCCTGTTTCTCATTCTGCTGGTCGAAGGGGCCGCCGCCTTCGACGAACTGATACGGACGAAACAGGCCGACCTGCTCACGCGGCAAGATGACGAAGCCTGGCCGAACATCTTCCGGGCCGCACGCTTTGTCCCAGCGGTGGAATACGTCCAGGCCAACCGCATCCGAACGCAAGTGATGCAGCAGATGGCGGCGGTCATGGATGATGTAGACGTATTTGTCGCGCCGTCGTTCGGCGGCAGTACGCTCATGCTGACCAATCTGACCGGTCATCCGGCGGTTGTGGTGCCCAACGGCTTCACCGAGCAGGGCCTGCCGACCAGTATCACGTTCATCGGCGGCTTGTATAAGGAAGCCGAGACGCTGGCGGTCGCCAAAGCCTATCAGGATGCAACAGGCAATCACCTTCGGCACCCGCCGCTGAATTTCTGAGTGTGTCGATTGGGCTGAATCAGATCGCTTTTGCCAGTGGCAGCCGCACGCGGAATTCGCTGCCCTCGCCAGAACGACTGCGGACGGCGATTGCGCCTGCGTGGCGATCCACAATGACTTTCGCAATCGCCAGACCCAGCCCAAAACCACCTTTGCCTGTGCCTCTGGCGTCATCCGCGCGGTAGAAGCGATCAAAGATGTGCGGCAGGTCTTCCTCGGCGATGCCGTCGCCGGTATCGCGCACGGCAATGGTCACGCCGTTCTCGTCATGCAGTGTCATGACCGTGACCTCGCCACCGCTGGGCGTGTAGTGGATCGCGTTGACCAGCAGATTCGATAGTGCCAGGTCCAGTTCCTCACGGTTCGCCAGGATGGGTGGCAGGTCGGGTTCCGGGCTGAAGCGAAGCTGCGTGCCGTGCTCACCGGCGAGAGTCCGGTGGCGCTCGATCACGTAACCAATCAGGTCGTTCACATTGACCTTGAGCAGGCTGCCGAGGTCATTTTCCTCCAACTTCAGCAGGGTCAACATGCTGTTCACCATCTCATTCAAGCGTTCGGCCTGGCGGTCCAGCACGTCCAGACGGGCGCTGTGCTGGCCGTCCAGCGCTTTGCGCAGCAGGTACTGGGAGGTCTTCATGGTCGCCAGCGGCGTGCGCAGATCGTGTGACATGTGGCTGATGAACTGCTGCAACAGACGCACGCGCTCGCGCTCCATCGCCAGATCCAGGGCCTGCTGTTCCATGCGCTTGCGTTCGGTGATGTCGTAGAACATCACCAGCCGCCCGGCCAGTTCACCGCGATGACTGCGCAGCGGCGTGATCTGAAATTCGTAATAGGGGCCGGTTTCGGACATGGCGATCTCGGTCTTGATGTCGTCAATGCCCTGAAGCTGCTTCACTATCGCGTGATGCTGCGGAAAGGCCTGCTCAGCTTCCTTGCCCAGGACCTCATCGGCACTGTACCCGACAATGCGCTCCGCCGTTGGGTTCATCCCGGCCACGCGCCCCTTGAGATCAATGAGCATGATCCCGCTTCGCACATTCTGGTAGATCAGATCATGGGCCACCGGCACGATGTCCATGAAGCGATAGTGCGTCATTGCCAGCAGCATGACAATGCCCGAAAAGGCCAGCATAATGGCGGTCGGATCGAAGGGCGCAATTGGGTTGCTGCCGGTCATATAGAGCAGGTAGGTGAGCAGGGGTGCTGCCGAAGCCAGAATGACCATCCAGGTCTGGCTGCGGAACATTGTATGGGATCGGACGGCAAATCGCAGCAGCAGCAGCCAACAGCTAACAAGCAGAAGATAGCTGTAGATCATCCAAAGCCAGAACACCGGTCCATACGCGATGACGTGCCCCAGCAGGACGCCGTTGACCTCAATGAAATCGTAAGCGCGATAGATTAGCGTGTGGTTTTCGGCGAAGAAGGCCAGGCCCAAGACACTGAGGGGCACGATTGCCATCAATCCTAGCGTGAAGCGATTGAGCCAGCGCTCTTCACCACTGTAGCTAATCGCGAAAATGCCCCAGAAGAAGACGCACCCGGTCGCGCCGACGTAGATCACACGATTCATAGCCAGCTTGTAGACTGGGACGGCGAAAGCCAGTTCCAGGCAGGCCCCCAGGGCATTGATGGCGCAAAAGAGCATGGTCATGGACCAGGCCGCAGCACCACGCGCCGGTCGCATATGCCATGTTCGCAGCGACAAAAACAGCATCAGGCAGGCGGAGAGTCCGTAGACAATAATCATGGGAGTAAACTGGAACATCACTTGATGACAAGCCTCCAAATGAATATCACGGACGGACAGCGTATTATTTTGGAGTAGATAGGCGTAAGCATATGGTTTGAATTCAGTTTATCACAGTCTGCTGTATGAAGGCTTAACTCGAATAGGGGCTAGCCGAAAATATCGTGAATAAGTAGACAGGAAGGGGGCATAATCTTGTGATAGTCGGCGGGTCGCTGCGCAGATTCACGTGGTACTGGTTGAACACATGCTGCGTGCTAAACTCGTAGACAATTACTTTCGCGCTGTTGTCGCCAATAGTCAGGGAACATAAGGACGAGTGGACTGATGCCCGAAGCAATAACGCTCAATGTTAACGGCCAATCGCGTCAGGTCAATGTCGAGCCAGAGACGCCGCTGCTTTATGTGCTGCGCGGCGAATTCGGCCTGAAGGGGCCGAAGTTCGGCTGCGGGCTGGAGCAGTGCAATGCCTGCAAGGTGCTGGTGGATGGCGCGGATGTGCCCTCTTGCCAGCTTCCGGTCAGTCAGGTCGCGGGCGCGACCATCACGACTGTCGAAGGTCTCGGCACGGCGGGTGCGCTGCACCCGCTGCAAGAGGCCTTTCTGGAAGAGCAGGCGGCCCAGTGCGGCTACTGCACGGCAGGCATGATTATCGCCGCGCAGGGGCTGCTCAACCGCACGCGCTATCCGTCTGACGATGAGATTCGTGCCGCGCTGGACGATAATCTGTGCCGCTGCGGCGTCTACGACCGGGTACGGCGAGCGATTAAGCTGCGTATCGGTCGCCCGGAGTGGCAGCCGATCTATGCAATGCAGCAGGGTGAGCCTTTGCCCGGCAGCGCGACCACCGACTTGCCCTCATCGCTTCAAAAGACGCCCGATCTCGATGCCTGGATTCACATCAACACGGATGGCACGATTACGATCTTCACCGGCAAGGTCGAACTGGGGCAGGGGATCAGGACCGCGCTGGCGCAGATCGCCGCCGAAGAACTGGACGTGGCGCTTGAGCGTATCCGAGTCACCAGCGGGGACACCGGCCTGACGCCAGATGAAGGCTCGACGACCGGCAGTATGTCGGTGGAGACCAGCGGCGGGGCACTGCGGGTCGCGGCGGCTGAGGCGCGGCACTGGATGCTTCAACTTGCTTTCGAGCACCTGGAAGCGCAGACTGCGGCCTTGCGGGTCGTGGATGGCACGATTACCGACCCGGTCAGCGGACGGCAGAGCAGTTACTGGGAGTTGATGGGCGGCAAACGCTTCGGACGGCAGATCACAGGCAGCGTGCCGCTCAAAAACCCGGAGGCTTACAGCATTGTGGGGCAGGCGGCAAAACGGCTCGACCTGCTGAACAAAGTCACGGGTGGTGTGAGCTATGTGCATGACCTCGACTTGCCGGACATGCTGCACGCGCGTGTCGTGCGCCCCCCGGCCTATCAGGCGCGGCTGGAATCGCTGGACGAGGCGGCTGTTCGGCAGATGCCCGGCGTGGTGGCAGTGGTATGCGATGGGCGTTTCCTGGCGGTGGTGGCCGAACGTGAAGATCAGGCCGTCCGCGCGATGGAGGCACTGCGCGAGGCTGCGGTCTGGCGTAACGATACGCATCTGCCGCCGCAGGACCGCTTGTTTGACGATCTGATGAACAGCCCCTCGCACGACGAACTGGTCGTCAACGGTGTGCCGGTGGATGATCCGATACCGCCTGTGGAAGCGCCCACCAATGCCGCACAGACGCTCAGCGCGACTTACATGCGCCCCTTTACTATGCATGGCTCGCTGGGGCCATCGGCTGCCGCCGCGCAGTGGGTCGATGGACAGCTTCGGGTCTGGTCGCACACGCAGGGTGTCTTCAACGTGCAATCGTCGCTAGCCGACGTGTTAGGTCTCGACGCGGCACAGATTCACGTCATTCACCGCGAGGGTGCGGGCTGCTACGGGCACAATGGTGCGGATGACGTCGCTCTGGATGCGGCGCTGGCGGCGCGTGCTGTGCCGGGACGCCCGGTGCTGCTCAAATGGATGCGTGAGGACGAACACGGCTGGGAACCTTACGGGACGGCGATGGCGCTGAAGATGCAGGCCAGCCTGGATGCCAGCGGCGCGGTCGTCGATTGGAACCATGACCTGTGGAGCTACCCGCATTCGACCCGGCCCAGAGGCGGCGGCGAGGGGTCCGGTTTGCTGGCGGCCTGGCATCTGGCGCAGCCCTTTGATCCGCCGCAGCCGGGCGCGGTTCGAGGATCGCATTTCGGCGAATATCGCAACGCCGAGCCGCTGTACAGCTTCCCGCGTGAGCGGATTGTGCGGCATCTGGTCCAGCAGAGTCCGCTGCGCACCTCGGCCTTGCGCAGCCTGGGGGCTTATGCCAACGTCTTCGCCATCGAGTCCTTCATGGATGAGTTGGCGCAGGCTGCCGGGATTGATCCGCTGGAATTCCGGCGGCGGCACCTGACGGATGAGCGGGCGAAGGCGGTTTTGCAGGCAGCAGCGGACAGGGCCGGGTGGCAGACGCATCCACGCCCGGCAGGGGACGGACAGGGCTGGGGATTGGCCTTTGCGCGGTACAAGAACCGCCAGTGCTACGCGGCGATTGCGGTCAAGGTCTCTGTCGAACGCGAGAGCGGCGAGATTCACCTGGAGCGGGTCGTCATTGCCGCTGATGCCGGGCAGGTAGTCAACCCGGACGGTCTGAGCAACCAGCTTGAAGGTGGCTTCGTGCAGGCGGCAAGCTGGACCCTGCTGGAACAGGTCCACTATGACGAGTCCGGTATCACCAGTCTGGATTGGGACAGCTACCCAATTCTACGCTTCCGGCGCGCCCCGGTCATTGAGACGGTGATTATCAACCGGCCCGAACTGCCTTTCCTGGGCAGCGGCGAGGCGTCTCAGAATCCGACCCCCGCCGCCATTGCCAACGCCGTCTACGATGCGGTCGGCATCCGGCTGCGCCAGATTCCCTTTACCGCCGACCGGGTGAAAGCCGCGCTCTAAGCCGGCAGCAGACGCAGCGTCACGATTTCGTAGGGCTTGATCGCAAAGCTGACGCGGCGGCCATCGACTGGGATTTCCTGCTCGTCGTCCTCGATCAGATTGGTGAGGATCGCGCTTGCCAGGTCGATGCCGGTTTCCAACGTGACTGTGCCGCGCTTACGCTGATTCTCGTACAGCCGCACGATAATGCCCTCGCCATTCTCGGCACGCTTGACCGTCTCGATGACGACATGATCGCTGTCGGTCCAGCACAACTGCCGCTGCGAGATGCCCGACTGTCCGCTGCCCTGGGCCACGATGATCGGCTCGTTGAGCGCGTAAGCTGCCGGGATGGTCCCATCGCGCCAGGTGCCCGCATGAGGCAGCAGACTGTAGCTGAAACGGTGCTGTCCCAGGTCTGCCTGCGGATCCGGCTCGGCGGCGCTGGTCAGCAGGCTCAGGCGGATGACATTGTCGTGGATGTCGTGGCCGTATTTGCAGTCGTTCAGAAGGCTAACGCCGTAATCAGCCTCGCTCAGATCGACCCATTTGTGGGCGCAAGTCTCAAAGCGTGCCCAGTCCCAACTGGTGTTGCGATGGGTCGGGCGTTCGACATTGCCCCACTGAATATCGTAGGTCGCGGTCGGCGCGAGGATGTCCACCGGGAAGGCCGTCTTGAGCAGGATATGGCGCTCGTTCCACTCGATGACCGTCTCGACGCGGATCTCCGGGCTGTTGTGAAACAGTGAGATGCGCTGTGTGTAGGGGCTGTTGAGAATCTGGCGCTCGACCTCTATCGTCGCCCGCAGCGGTCCGCTCTCGACCAGTTCGATACGCGAGGCCGCTGCGCTCAGCCACATGCGGTCATCGTAATAGATGTCAATGTCCCAGGCGTCGAACCTCATGGGCCGATCCTCGAAGGCCTGGAATTGATTCGCCAGCGCCCCTGGTGGCAGCAGTTCGCGGTCCTGCGGTTTGTCGTAAATGCGCGCGATGTCGCCTTCAGGTGTGAGTTCCAGACGCAGGAAGTCATTTTCCAGCGATTGTTCGCTCGCTGTGAGGCCGGTCTGGGCAGCAGTCGGCGCGCCTTCGGCGAGGCTCAGAGCGGTCACGCTGTAAGGCGGCAGCGAATCCACGTCGATCAAAGTACCCTCGGCGGTCGTCTGGACCGGCAGGGGGATGCCCTGCGCTGTTTCCAGGTGCTGATTTTCAGGCAGCGCATCCGGCCAGAGGGCCAGATCATTACGCGCGAAGGAAACTGGATTGATCAGCAGCACGTCGCCCGCCATTTGCCCTGCAACCGCCTCCAACGCTGTTTCGCGCAGTGTGGCGACGCTTTCCGCGACCTCAGCGTACTGCGCCTGCAATTCGACGTAAACGTCGTGAATGCTGCTGCCGGGTAGAATGTCGTGGAATTGGTTCAGGCAGACGGTTTCCCAGGCGGCGTTGATCGCGTTGGCAGGGTAGGTATAGCGATCATCAACCGCTGCCGCTAGCACGGCCAGGAACTCCAGGTCGTGGAGGCTCAACTCGCTGCGACGGTTCGCCAGCTTGTTGCGGGCCTGCCCGGTATAGGTGCCGCGATGATATTCGAGGTAGAGTTCGCCGTTCCAGGTGGGCAGGCGCTCGCCGATCTCATCGTCCATCTTTCGGAAGAAGTTGATCACCTTGTCATGACGCATCCGGGGCACGCCGGGGAAATCGGCCAGATTGCCGATGTTCTCCAACATCTCGCGGGTCGGGCCACCGCCGCCATCGCCATAGCCGAAGGACATCAGCAGATCGGTCTGCACGTCATTCTGCAAAAAGTTGGCCCAGGTCTCCAGGCCATCATGCGGGCGGACAGCAGCGTTGTAGGTGCTCTTGGTGCCGACGCCGTTCTCCGGGGTCGGGCTGAAGTGAGTCAGGACGCGCGTGCCATCTAAGCCCTGCCACCAGAAGCTGTCGAAGGGGAAACGGTTGTACTGGTTCCAGGCGATTTTGATCGTCATGAAGTAATCCAGCCCGGCCTTCTTGATGATCTGCGGCAAGGCCCAGGCATAGCCGAAGACATCCGGCAGCCATAGGATCGGCGATTCTTTGCCCTCGCCGAAATGCTCGCGGAAGAAGTGCCGCCCCAGGAGGAACTGGCGCACCAGCGCTTCGCTGCCGCTCAGATTGCAATCGGCCTCCACCCACATGCCGCCGATAGGTTCCCAGCGGTCAGCTGCCACCTGCGCTTTGATCGATTCGAACAGAGCCGGGTGATCCTGCCGGATGTAATCGTAAAGCTGCGGCTGGCTCTGTGTGAATTTGTAGTTGGGGAACTGCTTCATCAAGTGGATCACGGTGTGGAAGGTACGTTCAGATTTGCGCCGCGTCTGACCAAGTGTCCACAGCCAGGCCACGTCAATATGAGCATGTCCGGCGGCAGCAATTGAGACATCCATCGACTGACCCGCCTCTGCGATCCCACTGCGCAGGCTGTCCAGCGCGTCTGGCACACTGTGGTAGAAGTCGCTGCCGAAGGGTTCGCGCGTATCCAGCAGTTTGAAAGCCTCATCCAGCGCCGTCAGAAGCTTGCTGCGCGTGAGATCGTGCTCGCCAAGATGCCCGGCCACATCGACCGCGGTGCGGGCCAGCGCCACGAAATCACGGGTCAGCGGGTCGATCTGGACCAGTTCGCAGGGGCGCATATACAGGCGGGCTTCGTCACCCTGCTGGTTCTTGTTTCCGCTCCAGCCGTGCAGCACCAGCCTATGATCCGCCCCGTCAGCGTACTCTGGCGGCAGCATGACCTCCTGGTGATGACGGTCGGTTCCGGCCAGCGGCACGCCGTCAATGTAGATCAGCGCCTCAGGATGGCTGAAGGACCCCGGCTCGCCCAGCGGCAAGTACAGCGCCAGCGGCGCATCTGCCCAATCCGCCGGGCATTTGAAGGTCGTGCGCATCACGAAATTGGTCCTGGCCCTGGCCCAATAGCTGTATGGTTCGATGACGGCCCATTCCGAGCTGTCGTCATCGGCGGTGGGGAAGGGCGGTGTTAAAGGGCCGGGCAGCGGCAGATACCGGAAGGAGGGCAGTGTCTGGCGTTGGCGATAGACCAGTCCTTCGATCAACTTCAGACGCTGGTCAATCTTCTCCTGGGTCCAACGAACGTTATGATTCATAAAGTGCATATCCTTGTGGGGCGGCGTTATTCAACCTGAGAATCCGAGTTTAAAATCTAAAGCTAGCCTGTGCTAGTGTATCCATTGATTGCCATTGTGGATAGTATCTCCTGGTTCTTCACGGATCCCGTCAAACCGGCGATGTAGCAGCGCTGTAACCGTAGATTTTGAAGGGTGTATTTTGCGACGTCTTATTGGTCTTCTGCTGGTGCTGCTGTCGAGTTTGAGCGTGGTATATGGTCAGTCCAGCACGCCGGGGGTTTTGCGCAATCCACTGAACGCTAATGGTGGGGCGGACCCCGCATCTGAGTTAACAATGCGCAAGTCGCCGACGCTGGCGGGTCTTAAGACGGCGGAAGCCGTGCAAATCTACTACGAGAGCGATCCCTTACGCTGCTGCAATGGGCTGCGCTGGTATTTCTACTACATGACGGGTACTTCTGACACCAACGACAACCAGCGCTCTTATGTGCTGGAAAGTGCCGGGACCGACCCGATGGGACCCTATCACTTCAAAGCGCGCATCTTTGACCCGGCCAACGATGCTGGTTGTGTTCAGCCTGGGTGGGGCCGAACCAGGATGTGTTCATCGCCTCGATGTGCGATCCCTGGACGTTGGACAGCTCGCGCGTGATGATCTCGCAGCCGGTTTACGCCTGGGAGAAACAGGGCCTGAACGTCAACGAGGGACCGGTCGCGTTGCAGCATGAGGGCGAGACTTTTACCGTTTACTCGGCCAACTTCTGCGGCACGCCGGATTACAAGCTGGGGATGCTGCGTTATAATGGCGGTGATCCGCTGAATGCGCCGTCCTGGGAGAAATACCCGGAGCCGGTCTTCCAGCGCTCGGACGAAAATGGGGTCTACGGACCAGGGCACAACGGCTTCTTCACCTCGCCGGACGGCAGTGAAAGTTGGATTGTCTATCACGCCAACGATTCGGTGGGTGATGGCTGCGCTTCCGCTCCTATGGTTATGCGAATTACTACCTGCGCCATCAGGACTTCTACCTGGGCCTGTTGCCGGTGCCACCCGATCAGGTGGACTCACAGTTCAGGGTCGTTCCCGGCCTGGCTGACCCGGCGGCGGTCTCCATCGAGTTCGGTTAACTTCCCCGGTTTCTATCTGCGCCACCAGAACAACGCGCTTCTGCTGAGCGCGACGGATAACTCGGCGTCGTTTGCCGGGGAATCGACCTGGTGGCTGCGACCCGGTCTGGTTGATGAGCAGTGGATTTCCATCGAATCTTATGACGTACCGGGCAAATTTGTCGGACGTATGATCGGCATTCCGGCGCTGGTTGAGGTGAATGCAGAGCCGCCTGAGTCAGCGCGTGGTGATGCTACCTTCCTGGAGGAGACGCTATGACTTACAACCGCCGCCAGTTCTTACGCAGCGGCCTGATTCTGAGCGCTGGCCTGGGGGCGAGCCATCTCGTCTCACTGCGGGCGCAGGACGAGGAGGAGGACAGCGTGTATCTCGATCTCAGTGGAGCTATCCGGCTTGTGCATGACCCGGTCATGATAAAGGAAGGCGATACCTATCACCTCTTTTGCACGGGTGCGGGCATCTTCTGGCGGCGGTCCACCGATATGCTGAACTGGACGCAGAGCTTCCCGGCGCGGGTGTTCGGCACGCTGCCGGATTGGGTGCAGGAGAAGATTCCGAACCAGGGTGACGTATGGGCACCGGACATTTCCTACTACAACGACCGCTTCCACCTGTATTACGCTGTCTCAACCTTTGGGCGCAATAAATCGGTTATTGGCTTGCTGACCAATGCCACGCTGGACCACACTTCGGAGGATTACGAGTGGGTCGATCAAGGGCTGGTGGTTGAAACGACCGGGGCCGAGAACTATAACGCGATTGATCCCAATCTCATTATCGACGAAGACGGAATTCCCTGGTTGAGCTTCGGCAGCTTCTGGAGCGGCATCAAGATGCGGCGGCTGGAATACGAGACTGGCCTACCATCGGCTGAAGATGAGACGCTCTACAGCCTGGCACGGCGCAGAGTGAATTCCGGCTCGGTCGAAGCGCCGTTCATCATCTACCGGGAGGGCTACTACTACCTCTTCGTCTCGTTTGACTTCTGCTGCCGGGGCGTGGACAGTACCTACCACGTCATGGTGGGGCGGTCGGAAGCCGTGACCGGCCCTTACGTGGACCGTGACGGCACGGAGATGCTGTCAGGCGGTGGGACTCAGGTGACGTTCCCGACTGAACGCTGGCGCGGGCCTGGGCACAACGGCATCTACCGCGAAGACGGGATCGACTACATCGTCCACCACGCCTATGACGCTGAAGGTCAGGGTACGCCGACCTTACGCATTGCGCCGCTGACCTGGGACGAGGACGGTTGGCCCGCCCTCGAACAGGCAATGAGCTAATCAGCGCCAGGCGATCTCCACATCATCCGGGCTGAGTACACGGTCGGCATTGGTCATCGAGACGACTTTCTCCTCGCCGGGTGTGAGGTCGAAGTAGTTGTCGGAGACCTGAGTCGTCTCATCGGCCAGCTTAATATGCACAAAATAGGCGAAGGCCGGGGCCGATAGCGTGAGCTTGAGTTCATGATCGCTGACCTGGCTGATGGCTACTTCCGGTTCAACCGGGCTGCGCTGCAAGTCCTTGACCATGCCGAAGAAGTGCCGGTTGGCCGGGATGCTGGCGTCGGCTGAACTGACCGTGAGGTAATGCCCGGCGCGCTCCGGGAAACGATCCGCATCCCAGGATGCGACCGGCTGGCTGCTGTTGGCCGAGACCGCCACCGTCAGCTGCTCCTCCCAGATCGTCTCACCGCTGAAGGCCTGCAAGCTCACGGTAACGCTCGCCGCGACCGGGGCCAGTGTGTCGTTGGTGATCCATAACTCGACTCCGCCATTGTCCAGCGCTTTGAACGAAGCCAGCAGCGGCGCATAGGCACGCCTGACGTAGTAGTAGCCCGCTTTGCCGAAGCCGTAATAATCCAGCACGCTCCAACTGAGCACCGGCCAGCAGTCGTTCAACTGCCAGAACAGCGTCCCGGAGCAGTGGGGTTTGCGGCGGCGGAAATGCTCGATGCCGTACTTGAGGCCCTCTGCCTGGGCGATCATGCTGAAGTCGATGTAGTCTTCCAGGGTCTCCGGCAGACCGGTGACGCCGAGCATCAGGTTGTCGCCCTTGTTCTTGGGGTTGTCCTTGTTGTGGTGATCCATCGACGGGCTGTGATGATACAACTGGTCGGCAGGCACATTGCGGTGCAGGGTCTCGTAGACCGGGCTGGCGTGCATCCCGAACTCGCTGATGAAACGGCCCGATGTCCTCGCCATAATGCAGGTAAGAGACGCCTTCGGGCGTGTTGACTCGCTGCGGCTGCTCGCCGAAGCGGCGCGGGACGTTGCCGTGCCAGACCTGCCAGTTATGCCGGTTGCCGTCTTCCATGCTGGCATAATCGCTGCCGCCGTAGGGACTGCCGGGCCAATAAGGTGTCTGGCCGTCGAGTTCGGCTACGACCTGCGGCAGAATCTGATGATAGTAGAGCGCACCCGGCACCGCGTAATCCGGTTGATCCCAATAGCGCTGCTCATGAATCCATTGGTTCTCATTGTTGCCGCACCACAGGGCCATACAGGGATGGCTGCGCAGGCGTTTGACCTGATAGCGCGCCTCAGCTTTGACTTCGGCCACAAATTCAGGATCGTCTTCGGGGTACATGGCGCAGGCGAACATGAAATCCTGCCAGACCAGCAGGCCCAGGCGGTCGCAGAGCGCATAGAAGATGTCGTGCTCATAGATGCCGCCGCCCCAGATGCGGATCATGTTCATGTGGGCGTCCTGCGCGGCCCCAAGCAGCATTTCATAGCGTTCATCGGGGATGGCCCCAACAAAGGAATCAGCGGGGATCCAGTCACCGCCACGCGCAAAGATCGGGACGCCATTGAGTACGAAGCGGAAGAAGCGCGTGCCCCGTTCTTCGGGGTCTGGCGATTGATCGAGCGTCAGCGTGCGGATGCCGACCTGTGACTCCTGTGAATCCAGAACCTCGCTGCCTTCCAGCAGATCCACGTGCAGGGTATAGAGCGCGGGCCTGCCGAGATCGTGCGTCCACCACAATTTCGGCTGGTCTACCTGAAGGTAGGCGCTGGCCTGCGTGTGCGAATCTATCGATCGTGAGCGTGTGTTCAAGTGCGGCTGCCGGACTCAGCAGCTCAGGCGGATGCGCGCCGTGAGCGGCTGATCGGTGGCAAAACGCTCGACATCAACCTGCACGGCAACGAGTGCCAGATCCTGCTCACGGTCGATCTTGAGTGTATAGAAATGCACGCTGTCCAGCGCGGCTTTGCGCTCACGTCGTAGCTCGACCGGACGCCAGATGCCGACGGTGGGCAGACGCGGCCCCCAGTCCCAGCCATAGCCAAACTGGGCCTTACGCATCAGGACGCGCTCCGGGTTGCGACCCCAGCCGCTGAACTGCTCCTGACGCTGCGGATCGACGTGGTCGAGCGGACGATCAAAGCAGATCGCCAGCAGGTTCGATTCGCGCAGCTTGCCGCTGACGTCGAAGACGGCTTCGCGGAACATGTTCTGGCTCTGGCCCAATTGCTCGCCGTTCAGCCAGATGGTGGCGAAGGTATCCAGCCCGTGAAAGACCAGCATCAGGCGTTCGTCGGGCTGGGGACTTTCGTCAGGACCGGGAAAGGTCAGACGATACCACCACTCGCGGTCCTCGACCCAGGCACATGCGAGTTCGTTCTGGTCATAAAATGGATCGGGGATACGCCCGGCCTCGATCAAGGCGCGGTGGACGTCGCCGGGCGCGGGGATATTGATCCACTGCTGATCGTCAAAGCTCTCTTCATGCGCGCCCGCCTGAACACCGCCGCCGGGCGCGAAGTCTCCAAGTTTCCAGTTATTGAACATGGCTACCTCCTGCATCGAGTTTAGCACGCAAACAACCCCCTCGCACCGGCCTCAGGCCAATGGACATAAGGGGGCTGTTCGTGTTTTGGAGAAAGACTGGTCAGCCTGCGACGGGATGCTCCACAAGGTGCTGCGTGAAGAATACCGGGTTTTCCAGCGCCAGGTGGACCGGGCATTTACCCGCGATAAACATCAAGCGCGCGCGCTGTTCGGCGGTGAGCGGGCCTTCGAAACCGATATGCTCGCAGATTTCGTGGATGAAGGCAGCCTTCCCGCTGTATGCTGGATAGGAATCGCCGCGAATACGCTCCATATCCAGTTCAACCGACACGCCTTCGAGCGGCCAGCCTTTGCGTTCGGCATAGGCCGTCGTGGTCACGGCGATACATGCGCCGACGGTACCGAGCAGGATTTCCATCGGCGTAGGACCGGTATCGGTGCCGCCATCTTGAAGAAGCTCATCGGCGATGATGGTGTGATTGCGGATATGAATCGCGGTTCGGTAGCCTGTTTCTGTACGCGCCGTAATTGCGGGCATGGTGGACCTCAGCTTTTCGATGAATACCTAACACTAGCATCCAGATAGCGCGTCTCTCCCGCATCTTTCGATTGGCCGGAGTCAGGGTGACATTTGTCATGGAATCTGTGCGCCGAAGTGCCTATGCTGCCTATACGCAGGCAGATCACGACATATTTCCCGAAGCTGGGTGATCTCCCTCACTCACGTTCGTGCTGGTCGCGCGGTACGATGACACTTATTGACTGGCTGGCTGGTGAAAGGTGATTTTATGGATGTGTTGACTCTGGCACGATTGCAATTCGGCATCACGACCGTTTATCACTTCTTTTTCGTCCCGCTGAGCCTGGGCCTTTCGATCATTGTCGCCTTGATGCAGACGATCTATGTGGTCCGGGGTGACGAGAAATACAAAAAGATGGCGAAGTTCTGGGGCAAACTGCTGCTCATCAACTTTGCGATGGGTGTTGTGACCGGGATCGTCCAGGAATTTCAGTTCGGGATGAACTGGTCGGAATATTCGCGCTTCGTGGGCGATATTTTTGGCGCACCGTTAGCGGTCGAGGCACTGGTCGCCTTTTTCATTGAATCAACCTTCCTGGGGGTATGGATTTTCGGCTGGGACAAGCTGTCCAAGCGTGTGCATCTGGCGGCGATCTGGCTGGTGGCGATAGCGGCGAACATCTCTGCTTTCTGGATTCTGGTCGCCAATTCGTTTATGCAAAATCCCGTCGGCTACCAGATTGCGGAGAGTGGACGCGCTGAGATGACCAACTTCTTCGCGCTGATCGGTAATCCAAACGTCTGGCTACAGTTCCCGCACGTGGCATTGGGCGGTTTGACGACGGCAGCCTTCTTTGTGCTGGGCATCAGCGCCTTTCATCTGCTGCGCAACAAGTCCGGCCAACTGGAAGCTTTCCAGGCCTCGACTCGCATGAGTTTGGCGATAGGCACGGTGGCGGTACTGCTGACGATGGTCTTCGGTCACGTACAGGGCCAGCGCATGGCGGATACGCAGCCAATGAAGCTGGCAGCCGCCGAAGGTCTGTGGGAATCTGAAGATCCGGCGGGCCTGTCGATGTTCCAGATCGGTAATGAAGCTGACCGCAACTCGATTATCAACATTCGTATTCCTTCGTTGCTGAGCTTCCTGTCCTACAATACGCCCGAGCGGCATGGTGCAGGGCATCAACAACCTGCAGGCAAAATATGTGCAAGAATATGGACCGGGCAATTACGTGCCGCCCGCCATCTGGCTGACCTACTGGAGCTTCCGGGCGATGGTCGGTGCAGGGGCACTGATGTTCCTGCTCGGCCTGCTGGGTCTGTTCTTGCTCAGGCGCAGCCGGCTGGGATCTCGGCAAGGGGAAATGGCTGCTGCGGCTCCTGATCCCGGCGATTCTGCTGCCGTATCTGGCGAACTCGACCGGCTGGATGCTCACGGAAGTGGGACGTCAGCCCTGGATCGTGCAGGGCTTGATGACGATTGACCAGGCGGTTTCGCCCAACGTCACCGCCGGGATGCTCTTGATCTCGCTCATCGGCTTCACCCTGGTGTATGGCCTGTTGATGATCGCCGACATCTTCCTGCTGCAAAAGTATGCCCGCCAGGACATCGACGGCGACGGCAGCATCATCCCCTGGTTTGGCAAGGACGAGCCTGCATCGTCTGAGAGCCAGGCGAGCTACGAAGGCACATACTAAGGGAGCGTCTCATGGATTTACAAACATTGTGGTTTATTCTCATCGCCGTCCTGTTCACCGGCTTTCTATTCCTCGAAGGCTTCGATTACGGCGTCGGCATCCTGCTGCCCTTTGTTGCCAGGAATGATCACGAGCGCCGCATCGTGATTAACAGCATCGGGCCGGTCTGGGATGGCAACGAAGTCTGGCTGCTGACCGCTGGCGGGGCCATGTTCGCCGCCTTCCCGAACTGGTATGCGACGTTGTTCAGCGGCTTCTATCTGGCGCTGTTCCTGATCCTGATCGCGCTGATCGTGCGCGGGGTCGCCTTCGAGTTTCGCAGCAAAGATGACCGCCCGCAGTGGCGCAGCCTCTGGGACGGAGCCATCTTTATCGGCAGTCTGGTCCCGGCGCTGTTGTGGGGTGTGGCCTTCGGCAACATTCTGCGCGGGCTGGCAATCGACGCCAGTATGACCTATGTCGGCTCCTTCTTTGACCTGCTTAACCCTTATGCGCTCATCACCGGCGTGGTGTTGCTAGGCCTGTTCATCCTGCATGGCGCGCTGTTTCTCCAGTTGAAGACCGATGGCGTCATTCGGGAGCGAGTCGAGCATATCGCGCGCCGCTTCTGGCTGCCGGTGACTCTGGTGGCTGTAGCCTTCGTGGCGCTCAGCGCCTTTGAGACCGACATCTTGACGCGCCTCAACGCGGCGAACGTCCTGGGGCTGGTCGTGGCGGTCGTCGCCTTACTGCTGACCGGCTTCTTCATCTTTCGCAGTGCGCTACGGCTGGGCCTTCGTCGGCACCGGCCTGACTGTCGTCGGCGTCGTGGCGCTGATCTTTGGGACTTTGTTCCCGCGTGTTATGCCCTCAACGTTAGGTTTCGACCTGACGATTTACAATGCCTCGTCCAGCGCGTATACACTCCAGGTCATGACGGTCATCGCCCTGACTCTGGTGCCTATTGTGCTGGCCTATCAGGCCTGGACCTACTGGGTCTTTCGCAAACGCCTGACCACCGAGAGTCATCTCGAATACTAATCCTCCATCCCATTTTTATCCCTGTCCGGTTCTCCACTGGGCAGGGATAATACCCTCTGACGCTCAATACAATAATCTACACTCATGGCGGATTCTGTACGAACACGCAGCCTGGACGCACGACTGCTCCAGGAAACACGTATTGCGCTGGGCGCACTGGCGAGCAGTCTGATTGCGACGGCGCTGTCGGGCGTGGTGATTCTGGCGCAGGCGCTGCTGCTCAGCCGGGCGATCGCGCGAGTATTTCTCCAGGGCGAGGGTCTGGCAACCGTGTCACCGCTCCTGATCGTGCTTGCGCTGATCGTGCTGCTGCGCGCTGGGCTGACGTACTGGCACGCCAGCGCTTCGGCTCAACTGGCGATCCGGGTCAAGCAGGGGCTGCGGCAGCGCTTCGTCACACAGCTTTACGCGCTGGGTCCGACGCAGGACCGCAGCGGCGACCTGAGCCTGAGCGCGACTGAAGGCGTTGAGAAGCTCGACGGCTACTTTCGGGATTATCTGCCCGGCTTGTTCAGTGCGCTGTTCCTCCCGCTGCTAATTCTGCTGGTGGTGCTGCCGCTGGACCTGCTGACCTTTGTGGTGCTGCTGCTGACTGCTCCGCTGATCCCCTTCTTCATGGCGTTGATCGGCATGGCGGCGGGCGCGCTCGCAAAACGCCAGTTCTTCGAGATGCGCTCGCTGGGTGCGCACTTCCTGGATGTGATGCAGGGTCTGACGACGCTGAAGCTCTTCAATCGCAGCCAGTATCAGGTCGAGACGATCCGGCGCATCACCGGGCGCTTCCGCGAGGCGACGATGCGGGTGCTGCGCGTGGCTTTCCTATCGGCCTTCACGCTGGAGCTGCTGGCGACCCTCAGTGTGGCGATTGTCGCGGTGGAAATCGGCGTACGGCTGCTGAACGGCGGTATCGGCTTTGAACACGCGTTGTTTCTGCTGGTGATTGCACCGGAATTCTACCTGCCGCTGCGGGCGCTGGGCGCGAAATTTCACAACGCGACCGAAGGCAAGGCGGCAGCAGAGCGCCTATTCGCGGTGCTGGATACACCTGTGCCCGATCAGGAGACTGCGGACCCTCTACCTGTACCGCAGTCGCTGCACATCCGTTTCGAAGACGTGTCGCTGAGCTATGCAGAAGGGACGCGCGCCGCACTTGCAGCGGTCAATTTTGAGATTCGACCGGGTCAGCAAGTTGCGCTGGTGGGGGAGAGCGGCGGCGGCAAGACCAGCATCGCCCACTTGCTGCTGCGTTTCAACGCGCCTGATTCTGGCCTGATTCGGGTTGACGATAGAGAGTTGAGCCGCATCTCTGTTGAACAGTGGCGTGAACAAATCGCCTGGGTCTCGCAGAGTCCCTACCTCTTCAACGCCAGCATTGCCGAGAACATCCGCCTGGGCCGACCGGATGCATCCGAAACGGAGGTGACAGCGGCGGCAAGTGCGGCGGGCGCGCATGAGTTCATCACAGGTTTGCCGGAAGGCTATCAGACGCGCTGCGGCGAACGTGGGCTGCGGCTGAGTGGCGGGCAGGTGCAGCGCATCGCCCTGGCGCGGGCCTTTCTGCGGGATTCGCCGCTGCTGATTCTGGATGAGCCGACCTCTCAGCTTGACCCGGACAGCGAGTCCCAGATCATTCGGGCGCTGGACCAGTTCCGAGGCGAACGGACCGTGCTGCTGATTACGCACCGGCTGAGCGCGGCGGTGGGCGCGGATTGGATCGTGCTGCTGGATCAGGGCAGGGTGGCCGAGCAAGGTCGTCACGTGGATCTGATGGCGGCACGGGGACCCTATGCGCGGCTGGTCAGGCAGTACGAGGGGGGCAGCGGTGACTCGTAGGCCCTTACTGCGTGTGCTGCGCTGGGCGCTGCCGTTCTGGCGTGGGATGGCGCTGGCGGCTCTGCTGGCGGCCCTGACCATTGCCAGCAGCGTGAGCCTTATGGCGACCTCGGCCTGGCTGATTTCGAAAGCCGCGCTGCAACCCTCGATTGCCGAACTGGGTGTGGCGGTGGTCGGCGTGCGTTTCTTCGGCATCGCGCGCGCCGTGTTGCGCTACCTGGAACGTCTGGTCGCCCACGCCACGACCTTTCGGCTGCTGGCGCATTTGCGCGTCGAGTTCTATAAGGCGATTGAACCGCTGGCCCCGGCGCGGCTGGTCTCGCAGCGCAGCGGCGATCTGCTCAGCCGCGTGATTGACGATGTCGAGAGCTTGCAAAATCTATACTTGCGCGGGATCGCGCCGCCGGTCGTCGCACTGGGCGTAGCACTGGCGCTTAGCCTGTTCCTGAATCTCTTCGATCCGCTGCTGGCGCTGGCCGCTCTGGCTTTCATGCTGGCGGCAGGAATCGCTGTCCCGGTCCTGGCCTGGTGGGGCAGCGAACGGTCCGGCAGGCAGCGCGTGACCGTTCAGGCGGACCTCAACGCGGCGCTGGTCGATAGCATTCAGGGTATGGCGGAGACCCTGGTCTACGGGCAGACTCAGGCGCAGCTTGACCGGATCGACTCGCTCAGCCAGCAACTTGCGGAAGAAGAAGGGCGTATGGCGCAGGCCGATGCACTGCAAGCCGGCTTGAGCGTCTTGCTGGCAAGCGGTGCGGGATTGGCCGTGCTGGCGCTGGCGATCCCGCGTATCGACGGAATCTTCCTGGCAACGGTCACGCTGGCGACGACTGCGGTTTTCGAAGCCTTTACCCCACTGGCTCAGGCGGCGGTGCATCTGGGAGCTAACGCGCAGGCGGCCTGCCGCTTGTTCGAGATTGCCGATCTGCCGCCCGTTGTGCGCGATCCGGTTGATCCAGCGCCCGTGCCGGAGAATCCAGGCCTGGCCGTTCAAGGATTGTCCTTCCGCTACGATGAATCCGACCCCTGGGTGCTGGATGGGCTGTCGCTTCGGCTGGAGCCAGGAAAGCGAATCGCCGTGCTGGGAGAGAGCGGTGCGGGGAAATCGACGCTGGTCAACCTGCTGCTGCGCTTCTGGGACTACGACCGGGGTCAGATTCTGTTGGGCGGGCGTGATCTACATGAATACAGTCAGACGGATATTCGTCGCCTGTTCGGTGTGATGACACAGCGCAGCTATCTGTTCAACACCAGCATCCGCGAGAACATCCACATTGCACGCCGTGAGGCCAGTCTCGACGAAGTCGAAGCCGCTGCTCGGCAGGCCCAAATTCACGACTTCATCTGCTCGCTGCCGGAGGGCTACGACACTAATGTGGGCGAAGACGGCGCGCAGCTCAGCGGGGGGCAGCGGCAGCGCGTCGCCCTGGCGCGCGTGCTGCTCAAGCGCAGCCCGGTCCTTATTCTGGATGAAGCGACGGCCAACCTGGACGCCGCCACCGAGCGTTCCGTCATGGAGACGGTACTGCAAGTCAGCACGGGCCGCAGTCTGCTGATTTTCACGCACCGACGCATCTTCCTGGAGCAGATGGACCAGGTCTACCTCTTCCAGCAGCGGCGGCTGGTGCCTTATGACCCTGCCGTATCCTGATTGGCGACATGGTGATCTGAAACGATTGCGTTTAAGATATGGATGATGCTCTCATTGAGCGGACATAAAATGCACCGCGCGTTTGAAACAGAGTAAAGAAGGGGAAGCACGATGCACCTTGAAGGCAGCTATGAATTTGAAGCCAGCCAGGACCTGGTCTGGGATATGCTGCAAGACCCGGACGTGATCGGCAGCATCATTCCTGGCGCGAACGGCCTGGAAGAGATTGAGGAGCGCAAGTACGCCTCGGTGATCGTCGTCAAAGTGGGGCCGGTCTCCGGGCGCTTCAAGGCGGATATCGAACTGGCCGACGTAAACCCACCGGATACCTACACGCTAATCCTGCACAGCAGCAGTCCGGTTGGGCATGTCTCCGGCGAGGGCGTGGTGCGCCTGGATCATGTCGATGGTGTCACGACCATGTTCTACAGCGGCGATACCAGCGTGGGGGGCAAGATAGCGTCGGTGGGCCAGCGTCTGCTCGATGTTGCAGCCAGGACGATTGCCAACCAGTCGCTGAATGCGCTGGCAAAGAAAGTGCGTGACCGCATCGAAGCTGAGAATGAGGTCTAAGTACAATCAGATAAATCATGCGGCATTGGACCCGATAATGGATAGCACCTCATCGGGTTTTTGATTATAGCGGTCAAAAAAGGTCTGGGCGGCCACCAACAAAGCTTTGACTGATTCGAAAAGCTCACAGTGTGTTACCTCACGACGAAATTGCCGCCACAGCATTTCAATTGGGTTAAGCCAGGGGCTGTAAGTCGGTAAGTAGAGCAAGACTAATCGTCCCGCAGACGCTCGCAAAACCGCTTCCACCTCATCATCTTGATGGGTACTGGCATTATCCAAGGCTACGAAGATTGTACCGGTCGGGTGCTGGTCAACCAAAGCTTGAAGCAATTCAGCCACTTCTTGGCGGCGCTTACGACGTCGAAACAAAACCACTGTTTCACCGGTATGATAGTTGACTGCCCCCAGACCATAGCGTTTGTAAGGCTGTCGCGGTGTGGGGATCATCACTTGTTGACCTTTGGGCCCCCATATGGCCCGCAAGGTCGGCAGCCAACTGACATTGAACTCGTCCAGATAATAGAAGACATCGCCCGGTTTCAGGCTGTCTCGTGTGGCTTCGACCGTCTTTTTTTGACCTCATACTCGGGGTCCGGGCTGCTGATTTTATGTTGGGGTCGGCTGAGCACAATATCATGTTTTGCCAAGTGCTGTCGGACCGTTTCGGCTTCGATCCGAATACCCCTTGCTTCAGCCAGGTAATCCGCTAAGCGTTGTAACGTCCACAATGAAAACTCCAGCCCCATACTGCGTGGGCGTAAACGGACCACTCGCAGCAATTCCGCTTCATAGGCAGGCGTCACCTTCGCCGTCGCGCCGGGACGCGGGGCATCCTTCAAACCCTCGACCCCTTCCACCATATAACGTTTCATCCAGCGGCGCACCGTCTGCTCGTCTTCACGCACGATCTCGGCAATTTCGCGAGCGACCAGCTGTTTTTCCGCTGCCAGCAGCATCATTTGTGATCGGGTTCTCATCCGCACATCCTTGGTCGTGCGATATAGTTCTTCCAACGCCTCAAGTTGTTCTCGGCTTTGTGGCGGAAGTTGGATCGGTCTCATATTGCACCTCCTCCCCCAGTATACTCCCATCAAAACTTATCTGATTGCACTTAGGCTTCGGCTGCGAAGCCCCGATGTCAGTTCTGGAAACGCTCTTGCAGGATACACCCGTTGGCTGGCGTGTTACGGAGGTTGACGTTGGCCTGCATTGGGTGCTGGTGCAGGTCCGGTATACAGACGGCAGCCAGCGCGCGGGCGTTGCCAGTGTGCAGGTGAATTGGTCAGACCCT
The DNA here is from genome assembly GCA_963772595.1 of uncultured Chloroflexia bacterium. Lineage (GTDB taxonomy): Bacteria > Chloroflexota > Anaerolineae > Aggregatilineales > Phototrophicaceae > CAVYXZ01. The sequence goes on from CAVYXZ010000016.1 coordinate 278,906, forward strand.
GTGGCGTATCCGGTCGGGCATTATCAGCTCGATAAGGACGCGGCTCAGCTGCTGTTTCTGCTGCGTTCGACGGACATTACGAAATCGGCGGTCGGATTAGCAATATTCAACGCGCTGCATCAGCCGGATAAGTCCGCGCTGGTGACGGCGGATGCGGTGGATTGGCTCGCGGACAGGTGCGAGGGACGTGCCATCGCCATTGTGGGACGTTTTCCATTCATCGAGGATGAGCTTCGCCCGGTGGCGGACCATGTGTACGTGTTTGAGCGCGAGCCTGCGCCGGGGGAGTTCGGTGCGCATGACATGGCAGCAGTGTTGCCGCGTGCGGATATTGTCGCCATCACCAGCAGCACGCTCGTGAATCATACGCTGGACGATATTCTCGCGGTCACGGATCGCCAGATCGTTGTGCTGTTGGGTCCCAGCACGCCGTTGACGGCCCGGCTGTTCGACTGCGGAGTCGATGCCTTGTTCGGCGTGCGTGTCGCGGATGTGCGTGCCGTACAGGACTCAGTGCGTGATGGCGTCAGCTTCCGCAAGATGCAGGGCTTGCAGCGGGTGTCCCTGTTTCGCCAAGCGGATCAGCTTCCGGCCAGATAGGCGATGGTCTGCGGGCCTTCCGGGATGACACAGACGCGCGGCCCTTTCTCGGCGCGCAGGGCCTCGACCGTTGCGCTGATGTTGCGGCAGGGGGTCAGCAAGGCCGCCTCAATTTGCGCATCGCTCAGCCCACCAGCATAGACGTAAACATCTGCTTTTTTCTGAATCTGCGCCTGAATCTGCACCTGCCACTGATCCTGCGCCTCGAAATCAGGGGCCGCAATCATGGCGAGCGCGCCATCGGCTGACCCGGCTTTGTGCAGTAGCTCAGCATAGCGCCCGTGCATCGGCAAGCCATCCTCGCAGGCCGCAGCAATAATAATCGCGCCACCTTCGCGGACCACCTGAACCGCCGCGCTCATGCCCTTGACCGCCTGATACAGATTCTGGTCGAGCGGGTAGCCGCTGTTGGTCGTGACGACCACATCGTAAGGCGCATCGACCGGGACCATTGCGTTATCTTTGACGAAGGCACAGCCGAGCTTATGCGCGGCCAGCATGTCCCCGGCAAAGATCCCGGTGATCTCCCGGTCGGCGTTGAGCGTGACGTTGAGCAGGAAGGTCGGTTCGGTACTAAGGGCGACTTCACGCATTTCCTCCCAGATGGGGTTACCTTCAGTAATGCCCCAGGTCGCGTTGGGATCGCTAATCATCCCGTGACCGTGATTGGTAAACACGCTTTCGACGCCAGATAGAGCGGGCAGCACCGCTTTAGGACCGCCGCTGTAGCCCGCGAAGAAATGGGGTTCGATGAAGCCGGTGAGGATCTTGGCGTCGGCTTCAAGGTAGGTCCGGTTGATACGCACCGGATGGTGCCGCGAGGTGTAGCCCAGCGAGACGAGATTTTCCTCGTCGCCGCAGTTGTGCTGCAAGCAGCGGTAATGATCCACGACGTCATCGCCGAGCATCTGTCGTAGTTCGGCGTCCGTCTGGAGTCGGTGCGTGCCCAGGCCGTTCATCAGCGTGATGTCGCCGCGCGCGATTCCGGCGGATTCGAGTTCGGGCAGCAGCACCTGCATGATGCGGTCGTTGGGCGTGGCGCGGGTAATATCCGTGTGGACGATGACGACACTATCGCCCGGCTTCACCATATCGCGCAGCGGGGCGGATTCGATAGGGTGCCGCAAGGCGTCCAGCAGGGCGGCGGATTCGTCGGCCTGTCCCGGCACGAATCGCGGTCGGATGACCTCTACGTCGTCGGGAAGATCTACTTTCAGGCCGTTATGCCCATACGCCAGTTCGATCTGCATCATGCTGCTCCTATCGGTATGATACCAAAGCGCTAGCTGGAACGCTGGCCCCAGGCATCTATGACCTGCCGCAGGATGCCCAATTCACCTATGTGATAGGCATTGTGATCGGCGACCAGTAGCAGTTCGCGCAGAATGGTGTGGCCGCCGTAGCCATGCGGGATGGGTTCATAGAGGTTAACCTGTGGATCGGCGGCGATTGCCCTCAAATCGGCCAGATCTGTCTGGAAGGCGCTGAGCGTCTGGTTCCAGCCCGCGCTGTCCGTGGTGGCGTCTCGTGCCGGCCAGTAACCTTCCGGCCAGGGTGGGGACTTGTAATCCGGGTTGCGGATGTACTCCAGAATATCCCATTGGGCGATGCGCAGATGTTCCACCAGATGCCAGGGGGTGTAAGACACGTTGGGTGGGTAGGCGTTCATCTTGTCGGCGGGGAAATTGGCCGTCGCTTCGTCGAAACTCATGTGCGCACCCCGGCCCGACAGCAGGTTCAGCAAGTGCTGGCGCAAGACTTGATCGTTATCCATTGCAAGGCTCCTTTAGAGCCTATTATAACGCGCTTGCCGTTATGTGGGACGATGCCCGTGTGCGTAGGATCAACTGCTGGTGTCGCTCACTAAGTCCATCGGAAGTGCGAAGAGGTGGACAGCCGAATCGGTCAGCGCTTCGAGCGCACGCTTTCTTCCCAGAACTGCATCAGTGGCCCCAGGGAACCATAGACCGGGTCATATCCCGGCAGCGGTACGTTCTCGATATTCCAGATCACCTGGGGGCGCTCGTCAGGCTGCCCGGTGCGCAGGTCCCAATCCTGTCCCTCTGGATAGGCGCCCACAACGCGAAAATCGTCCGATGCCCCCCGGTTGCAATGGCCCACGCCCGCGGGAATGACAACGACGTCTCCGGCCTTGAGCCGCATCATAGGGCCATGCTCACCGCCGAACTGAATCACTGCCGTACCGCGCGTGACTCCCAGGACCTCGTGCGCCGTGCTGTGATAGTGGTGATAGCTATAGACGCCGCTGATCCAACTCTTGCCCCAGTGGTTACGCTTGAACAGCGCCCGGCAGTCCGACGTGGGGTCTTCTTTCAGTTGGAGCACGCCGGAGTAGACCAGCAGCGGCAGCGTGGGGTTATTTGGCATTGAGCCGTCGTCTTGCAATAAGTAAGGCTCGACATTTCCATGTGACATTACATTTACAGCCTCACACAACATTTATCAATCACTATAACTATCTTAGAACCTATATATACCAATACATAGGCCATCTGGCCTGTTTAGGCATGGACCACGCTGTTAACGTGGGGGCGAAGGAGTCATTTCTGCCTTAATCATGCTCGAGACGTGGCAAATGCGCTAAGTTCCCACTGCGACGGCAGTGCTTGCCTTGAAATTCCCGGAAATTTCCTTATACTGGGTGCAGCCGAAATGCATAATTGCCACCGCGCAATACATATTTGTACAGTTTCAACCTCACCTTCGTGTGGAACGGGGCAATACAATTGCCGCGCGAAGGTACCCTGTGGTAGCACCCCGGCGTGAGCCGCTAGCGTTTGCGTATATCGATTTACAGAGAGACCTTCTCTTCAGGAATGGCACTTTCTGTTTTGCTTTGGATGTCACCGGTGCGATCAGATTCTTGAAGTCTGAATCACCGTAGAGAACATCAGATTTTTTCGTTTAGTGAGTATAGGAGTTACCATGCGTCGATTTATCACTCTTTCGTTTGTGATTGCCCTCCTGTTAGGAATGTTCGGTGCAACAGTCACCGCGCAGGATGACGTCATCAGCATTGGCTCAAAGCAGTTCACCGAGCAAATTGTCCTAGGCCAGGTCATGTTGGCCGCCCTGGACGATGCCGGTTACACAGTCGAGGATCGCACCAACCTGGGCAGTACACAGGTCAATCGGGATGCGCTCGTCAACGGTGAGATCGACATCTACGCCGAATACACGGGTACGGCCCTGTACAACTACTTCAACGACGTAGACTGGACCAGTATTCCCAGCGCTGCCTACAATGACCGGGACCTCGGCTACGCGCTCGTCAGTTCCTATGATGCTGCCATCAACGATCTGGTGTGGCTGGAGCCAACTCCGGCGAACAACACCTACGCCTTTGCCGTGACGCGCGACTTCGCTGATGCGAACGACGTGCATACGGTGATGGATCTGGCGGATTACGTGAACGCCGGGGGCGATGTCTACCTGGCGACGGGTGATGAATTCGCTCAGCGCCCGGATGGTGTGCCTGCTTTTGAGGAAACCTACGGCTTCGATATTGCCGACGATCAGATGCTTATTATCGCTGGCGGCACGCCTGCCCAGACTGAGCAGGCCCTGAACGAAGGCTCGAATGACGTCAACGTGGCGATGGCCTACGCGACCGATGGGGCGCTGATGGCGTACAACTTTGTCGTGCTTGCGGATCCGCTGGGTGCGCAGCCCATCTACGCGCCGACGCCGGTCGTCCGGGGCGAGGTTCTGCGTGCTCACCCGGAGATCGCGGGTATTCTCAACCCGATCTTCCGTGCGCTGGATAATGAAACGCTTCAGACGCTGAACGCGCGTGTGGAAGTGGATGGCGAGAACCCGGCTGATGTGGCTTCGTCGTGGCTGGCTGAAAACGGCTTTATCGGCGGCTAAATAATCGGGCGGTGTCCGGCACGAATACCGGACACCTGTAGTAGAAGACAAACCGGTTTGTGGAAGGTCGGATGGTCCCGGCCTTCCACCGTGTTTATCCCGGTCGATTATACTCCCAAAATTCTGGAACGGAGGTGTGACCATCAGTAACCGCATTGCGATCTTGGGCAGTGTTATTGCAGGCGCAGGCTTCTTCTTTTTTCCGCTGCTGGAGATCAAACCGAATCGTCTGGCTTCTGGCGTGCCGGTCAACCTGTTCGAACTGCAAGGCGATCTGCGTTATCTGGCGCTGTTCATGCTGGCGCTGGTGCCGCTGCTGGTAGCCTTTCAACCAAATCGCGCACGGCGGGGCTGGACGCTGGTCATTATCGGCAATCTGCTGCTCGTGCTGACCTTACTGCTGCCCGCCAGCGCGGCGACCCAGTTATTAAATGGCGCTGAGACCCTTTTTGCAGAAGGCACGCGCATCAGCAACCCGCGTATCTTCACTTCCAGTGCGATAGCCTTCGGCATGTTGGGCGGTTACATCGTCATGTTTGGCGGCCTGCGGGATCTGGCGGTCGAGAAGGCCTCAGCCTGGGCACGCATGTTTGCCAGTACGATAGGCATCGTTCTAATTCTGGTGATGCTTGCCAACGGCAGCCTGGGCGTTTATTCTATCCTGGTCGAATTCGCGCAGCGCGGCGAAACGCTCGGTCAGCGCTTCATCGAGCATCTGGTGTTTGTCATCGTGTCGCTGGCAGCCGGGTTAATTATCGGGACGGCGCTTGGCCTGTGGGCGGCGCGCGATGAGCGTATGGAGTCGCTTATTCTCTATATAGTCGGCATTATTCAGACGATTCCCAGCCTGGCGCTGTTTGGCGTGCTGCTGGTGCCGCTGGCCCGTCTGGGCGACCAACCGTTTCAGAGCATCTTGACGTTCTTCGCCGTCAGTCTGGTCATAGGAGCCGCTGTACTGTTTGTCGTTCGCTGGCTGATGCCCAGCCTGCCTGACCGGGTGCGGCCCTGGGCCATTATCGTGGCTTTTGTCGTCATGGCCGTGCCAGTGGGCCTGTTCGCGGTGTTGAGCATAACCTTTGGCTTCAAGGCAGTCTTGAACGTCTTCGTTGATACGGCGCTGAGCCATTTGCTGGTGCTGGTGGTCGCCGGATTCCTGGCGATTCCCCTGCTGCAATGGATCGACCGGCGTCTGAATCCCACCAGAGTCATCGTATGGCTGCTCTACGTGCGCTATGGGCTGCTGGTTCTCTCCGGCATCGGGCTGCTGTTCCTGCTGGTGAATGGGGCTGGACAGGTGATCGGCGGCAAGGCCTTTGACAGCCTGACGATCCGTGACCTGGGCGTCTCCGGCATTGGCACCGCGCCAGCCATTATCGCGCTGACGCTGTATTCGCTGCTGCCGCTGGTGCGCAACACCTACGCCGGGCTGAAAAATGTGGACCCGGCGGTGATCGATTCGGGCCGGGGCATGGGCATGACTCCCGCGCAGATATTCTTCCAGATTGAACTGCCGCTGGCTTTCCCGGTCATCATGGCCGGTGTGCGCAATGCAGGCATCTCACTGGTGGGCATCGCGGCGGTGGCTTCAATTATCGGGGCTGGGGCGCTGGGCGACTTCATTTTGCTGGGGGTCAACACGACCTCGATTGATTTGATTCTGCTGGGGGCCATCCCGGCGATTGTCCTGGCTGTGATGCTGGACGCGCTGATGCAAATCCTTGAACGCCTGTTTACGTCGCCCGGTATCCGCAGGTTGGAACAGTAAGCGTTGAGACCATGATTGAATTTAAGAACGTCGTCAAACAATATGCCAATGGTTTCCGCGCAGTGGATAACTTGAGCCTGATGGTTCACGAGGGTGAGATTTGCGTGCTGATCGGGCCGTCGGGCTGCGGCAAAACGACCTCAATGCGCATGATTAACCGGCTGATCAGCATTACCAACGGCGAGATCCTCATTGATGGGCGGCCCAATACCGAATTGGCTCCTGAAGAACTCCGCCGCCAGATCGGCTATGCTATCCAGCAGATCGGCTTGCTGCCGCACATGACGGTCGCGGAGAATATCGCCATTGTGCCGCATCTGCTGCATTGGGACGATGAGCGCATTCGCCAGCGGATCGATGAACTGCTGGACCTGGTAGGGCTGGACCCGGACATCACGCGCGACAAATACCCGCGCCAGCTTTCCGGCGGCCAGCAGCAGCGTGTGGGTGTAGCGCGTGCGCTGGGGGCGGACCCGCCAATTATGCTGATGGACGAACCCTTCGGGGCGGTGGACCCGATCACACGTGAGGTGCTCCAGGCCGAGTTTCTGCAAATCCAGGAACGGGTCGGCAAGACGATCATCTTTGTGACGCATGACATCGATGAGGCGATCAAGATGGGCGACCGTATCGCCATCATGCGCGACGGGCATCTGGTGCAGTATGACACGCCGGATACGATCCTGGCACACCCGATCAACCGCTTCGTCCGCGACTTTGTCGGGACCGACCGCACCCTCAAGCGGCTGGGATTGGTGCGCATCCGTAATCTGATGGATACCGCTCCGCCTACCTGCACCTTCAATTCCACGATTGAGGAGGCCTCGCAGTGCTTCCTGGATTACGGCGCGAAGTCGATCTTTATCGTCGATAAAGATGAAGGTACGCTCAAGGGCTGGGTCGATAAAGAGGAATTGGAAGCGGCTACAGCTCGCTGGTGGACGCCATGTATGAAGCGCCCTGGGTCGATATTTCGGTGCGCGAAGACGCCACGGCCCGCGAAGCGCTGAGCGCAATGGTCGCGCGCGGCTTCCGCGTGACTCCGGTGGTGGACCGGCGCGGCAGGCTGGTCGGGGCGATCACGCTCCAGGCACTTCAGGACCTGGCATCCTATGACCCGAATGCGGTGGCCGAAGTTCAGCGGGGCATCGCCTGATGCCTGATGTACCCGTGACGAGCCACCGATACAAGTCCGCAGCCAGAACGCTTCCCGGTGGCCGCGCTGCTGTGGCTGGTTGTCACCGCTTGTGATGTTCATCGTCAGTTTACAAACCGTCACACTGCACGACGAGGAGACGTTTCCCGGCAGATTTTCAACTGGTCGAAGCCCCGGCAGACGGCGACAACACCATTCGCCTGGACGTCGTCGCGGGGACCTTTGAATACAACGTGGTGCCGGAGGTATCCAACCCGGTCGAAGATCGGCAGCTTCACCGCCGATACAGATAACCCGGTAGCGCTGAACCTGTTCGAGAACGTGCCTGACCTTACAGAAGTGACCATTGAGCCGCAGACGATTAAGCTGGTCTATGACAGTGATGCCGAGGCCGATCTGATGCTGCGGCGCGCGCGGCGGCCTGTAATCAACGCGGTCCTGAACAATGCCGACACGATTGAGGCTGTGGTCTCGACCGAGGCAGATAAGACCTTGATCTTTACTACGAGCGATTCTGAATGGCGCGCGGGCAGCTACGTCCCGTCGCTGGTCGGTGAGGGCGAGCAGGAGACTTATGCGACGCGCGAGGCCGGGGCCAGCGGGTCGCCCCTGGCACAGTTCATCTTCGATCACGTCAATTCCCTGGAAGCTCTGACGATCAATCCGGGCAGCCTGATCGTGACCTACCGCGCCGGGGCCGTTGAGCGTCAGGTGGTCAACCGTGTGCAAGAAGCGCTGAACGATTTCTACCCCAGGGCTTCGCTTCGAGTTGACCTGTGGTTGTTTACGCTCAGCGCAAGCTCGGAGAAGATCCTGGCGATTCATCCGTTGGATACCGGGATTCCGCTGTATATCTTCGCGCTGGTGATCGCGGTCATTGAGCTGGGTGTGTTCTTCTATTTTCGCAGCCGGGATGACAAACTGGTGCGTCCGCTGCTGCGTGTGGTCAGCGTCTTCTTTTTCTGCTGGTCGATTTTCGGGCATGAACCGCTGTGGGATTTCATTCTCATCGGATCTTCCCAACCAGCCGCCAGTTGGTGTATCCCAACGCCACCGTGATCGAGTTCGCCGCGCAGCATCTCGAACTGGTGATCGTGTCCTCGCTGATTACGATTCCGGCGGGCCTGCTGTTCGGCATTCTGGTGACGCGCGAGGATTTCCGCGAGGTGCTGCCGCTGGTGAATAACCTGGTCAACAGCGGGCAAACTGTGCCGACGATTGCCGTCGTAGCCTTCATGGCCCCGATCATCGGCTTCGGCTTCTGGCCCGCGATTATCGCGCTGGTGGCCTATGGTCTGCTGCCGGTGGTGCGGAATACGATTGCCGGGCTGGAAGCGGTGGACGATTTCATCATCAATTCGGCGCGCGGGATGGGCATGACTCCGGTGCAGATTCTGTTCCAGATTGAACTGCCGGTCGCCAGCAGCATCATCATGGCCGGGATTCGCACCAGTATGGTCATCAACGTCGGGACAGCTACACTGGGCGCGTTTGTCGGCTCGGGTGGCCTGGGGACGCCCATTGCCAGCGGTCTCGCCATGACGGTGGATGCCTTCATCCTCTTAGGGGCCATCCCGGCGGCGATCCTGGCGATCCTGATCGACTACGTGCTGGGACGCATTGAATTTGTGTTTACACCTCGCGGCCTGCAAATCGAAGGTTGATAGCCGCATCTCCTCCTCAAGAACGCGCGGACGCTGGTTTCGCGTTGCAGATTGGTAACAGGCTGTAGCAACTCCACTACAGCCTGTGCAAATAGCCGTAACGTCTTAGCCTTATGCTCATACAAACCTTCTGTCAACAGTGACAGGCGGTTATTTGCTGCGTGGATGGGAAGCTGGGGCGAACATAAGGAGAACGTAGGTTATGGTGTTCCAGTTGCTATCGCGCGGATTGATCTATGTGGTGTTTGTCGCTGTCGTGGCGGTGGGTTGGCTGCTGCGCCGCCGGAGAATGCACGCCCGACCCAGCCGCCGGGATGTCGTGGCCGAAAATCTGAAGGCTGTGGGTGGCGCGCTGGATCACCCGCGCTGGCAGCTTCGGCTAGCCGCTGTGCGGGCGTTGGGCAATCACCCGGATGCAGATCTGCTGCCCAGATTGGCGGTGATGCTGGGCGACCCGGACAGCGATGTACGCGATGCGGTAGTCGAGATTTTGAGCACCAGCGGCGCAGCCGTCAGGGTGGAGATCGTTCACGAGCTGCAAGAAGGCCGTTTGGATGCGCGCATCGCGGCAGCGCGGGTGCTGCGCAACCTGGCCGATCCTGGAGCGATCCCGGCGCTTATGACCGCGCTTCGTAATGATGAAAGCGCCTGGGTACGTATTCCGGTCGCTCAGGCATTGGGGAAGTTCCACACGGATGCGGTGATCGACGCGCTGGCGGCTGCGCTGGATGACCCGCAGGCAGATGTGGCCGCTGCGGCGGCAGAAATCTTACGCCAGATCGACAGCCCGGCGGCCCTGGCGATTTTTTCATTGGACCGGGAAAAGGGGTACTAAAATGGATCTTGGACCTGCTGAACTGATTATCATCCTGCTGATTGTACTGCTGTTGTTCGGGCCGGGACGCATCGCGCATCTCGGCGGCGAACTAGGGACGGCCCTGCGCGAGTTCCGTGAGGGATTGCAGGGTGGAGCAACCGACGCGCAGGAACAGGCTCCTGAAGAGGGGGAGCATGAAGATGCGCAAGAGGTTGATGAGCCGCTGTTACCAAGTGATAACAAGCGGTAACCAGCCTGCGACCCATCTGTCAACCCGTCGTGACAGCGCAGTTTGACAATAGCCATGTCGAGATTTGTGCTTGCAGTTCAAGCAAGGAGATGGTTAACAATGCACATAAAATCAGGCAGTATCCGTTTCATGATGATCACCGCCGTACTGGTCATCGTACTCAGCATCGGCGCGGTCGCTATTACAGCGGTAGGCGCGCAAGATACGCCTGCGGCAGCTAATCCGGTGGCAAGCATTTACAACAATGTTGGACCGTCGGTGGTTGCTATTGGCGTCGAAAAACAGGCCACTCAGCAGATGGTTGTCCCTGGTTTCGGCCAGTCGCAGACGCCGCAGATCGAGCGTGGCCTCGGCTCCGGTTTTGTGATGAGCACCGATGGTTACATTATTACGAACGACCATGTCGTGGATGGTGCCACCAATATCGAGGTTGACTTCAATGACGGGACATTGGCCCGTGCGCACGTTGTCGGGACCGATCCTGGCTCCGATATCGCCGTGATCCAGGTTGAAAATGTGCCCGCTGAGCGGCTGCACCCGATCAACTTCGGCAACTCGGATAACTTGTACGTCGGCGAGTCCGTGCTGGCAATTGGCAGCCCGTTTGGCGAGCGCTGGACGCTTACCGAAGGCATCGTCAGCGGCCTGGACCGCGTGATTACCGGCCTGACCAACTTCTCGATTGGCGGTGTGATTCAGACTGATGCGGCCATCAATCCAGGTAACAGCGGTGGCCCGCTGCTGGATATGAACGGCGATGTCGTTGGGATGAACTCGCAGATCGCCACCCAGAGTGGCAGCAATTCCGGTGTTGGTTTCGCCGTGCCCAGTAATCTGGTGCAGCGGATCGCCCAGCAGTTGATTGCGAATGGCTTCGTGCAATATAGCTATCTGGGTATCGGTGGCGGCGACGTCACGCTGGACGCGATAGACGCGCTAAATCTGCCGAATGATACACGCGGTGTGCTGGTAATGACGGTGACTCCTGGCAGCCCGGCGGATCGTGCCGGTTTACTGGAAGCTGTGGTCAACGGCCAGAGCGCGCAGGCGACTCTGAGTTCTGCGGACATCATCACCAAGATCAACGATCATCCACTGTACGGTATCGCTGACCTCATTACCTACCTGGCACATGATACGCAGCCAGGCGACACAGTCACACTGACGGTGCTGCGGAACGGCGCGGACCAGACGACGATGGATGTGCATCTCGTCCCCCGTCCGAACTCCGTCACCAGCTAGGCTGGATGATCGCCACATTCTGGGGCGAGGCCACGTGACCTCGCCCCTTTCGTCTCAATATCCTGTGGCGATCAGGATGCGAAGACACATACACCGAGGGGGCCACTGCTATGACAACCTGGTATCACGACGACGACCATTTATATGCGGCAGAGCGGGGCATCAAGCTTCAGCCGATTATGCGCCAGGTGTATCTGTGGATGGGGCTGGGCACACTCTTTAGTTCAGGCGCTGCCTATCTGACCATCAACTCTGGCCTTGCGCGGTTGGCGGCGAATCCACTGGACGTTCTAGCCGTGCTGATTGCCGAGTTCGGCCTGGTGCTGGGCCTCAGCGTCTGTATCCAGCGGCTCTCTACCGGTCTGGCGACCGCGTTGTTTCTCGCTTATGCTGCCTTGAACGGCTTTACGCTCTCGCTCGTCCTGCTGGCCGTCAGCCGGGGCACGGTCGAGACGACCTTTCTGGCAACTGCCGGTCTGTTCGCCGCGATGGCGGTTTTCGCCATGACGACCCGGATAGACCTCAATGGCATGGGTACCTACATGATAATGGGGGTGATCGGGTTGGTGATTGCGGTGCTGGTGAACCTCTTCAGCAACAGCGGCCCGCTGGATATGCTTATCAGTATGCTGGGCGTGCTGATCTTCACCGGCCTGACCGCCTTTGATACGCGGCGCATCGGTCAGATGGCGGCGCAGATGCGCGCCAAAGGGGAGGCCTCTGGCAAGCCTGGCATTGTCGGAGCGCTCCGACTCTATCTGGATTTCGTCAATTCGGTCGTGTACCTTCTCCGCTTTGTGGCTGGCAGCCATCATCGTCAGGTATGAACGGATATCCCCATTCTGGCAAGCCGCGTTACAATATAGATGGGACTGATGAATGACTGACGAGATGAGCGATAAAATCCACGTTCTGCTGGTCGATGACGAAGAGATTATCCGCGATAATCTGGGCGCGCTGCTGGAGCGCAACGGCTTTACGGTGACGGCGGCAGCCAACGGGCGCGATGCCCTGGACCGCGTGGCACAGTTGGCCCCGGATGTCATCGTGCTGGATGTCATGATGCCGCAGATGAACGGGCGCGAGGTGCTGCGCCAGGTTCGAGAGGGCGGCAACTGGACGCCGGTGATTCTGCTGACGCAAATCGGCGACGCTGACGAACGGGCGATGGCGCTGGAAGAGGGCGCAGACGATTATCTGAACAAACCCTTTAACACGCACGAATTGATCGCGCGCATTCACACGGTGCTGCGCCGGGCGCAGACTTACCAGCCTTCACTGACCTCAGCTATGCGGCTAAGCAGCGGCAGCCTGAGCATCGACCGCGTGTCGCACCGTGTCTTTCTCTCCGATGCCGAAATGACCCTGACGCCCAAAGCAGTCACGCTGCTGGAATACCTGATGTCACACCCGGACGAACTCATCAGCCGGGATCGCCTGCTGGATGTCGTCTGGGGCTGGGATTACGCCGTCGGCACACGGGCGGTTGATACTCGTATCGCCGAGCTGCGCCGTGTCCTGGGCGATGATGCCAGCCAGCCGCACTTTATCGAAACTGTGCCGGGCCAGGGCTATCGTTTCCTGGGTGAGGTGACACGTGCCGGATAATGGAAAGCGGTCTCGCTTCCGTGTGGAGTGGCTGTGGACCTTTTTTCCCGCCTTTCTGGGGCTGGGGATCGTCGTCATCCTGGCAGAACTGGACATCATCGAACTCAATTTCTCGATTCACGATGTCGATACCTTTATCATTTTGTTCGGCCTGCTGGTGACGATTGTCGTCTCGTCGATCATTATCTCGCGCGAAAGTTTGCGGCAGATGAAGGCGCTGACGGAGGTCCAGCTGCATGAAGAATACGCTGAGGAACGTGCCCGCTTCCTGCGGCGGTTGGATCACGAAATCAAGAATCCGCTCATGGGCATTCAGACGGCGCTGGATAACCTGGGCGAAACCACTGATCCTGAGCATCGTGGGCAGATTCGCGCGGCCATGACGGCGCAAATTGACCGGCTCAGCAGCCTGATTACCGATCTGCGCAAGATCGGCGAGTTTGACCAGCGCCAGCTCGAACATCTGCCGATTGACAGCCTGGCGCTGATCCAGGATGCCTACAGTATCGCCTGCGAGGACGAACGCGCGGCCCGGCGCGAGATGTGCCTGGAGGTCCCGGAGCATTTGCCTGCCATTCGCGGCGATTACGATTTGCTGCTGCTGGCCGTGTATAACGTGCTAAATAACGCCCTCAAGTACACGCGCGAAGGCGACCGCGTGCAGTTATCCGCTGCCGCGAACGATGAACGCTTTGTCATCGCCGTGACGGACAGCGGCCCTGGCATCAGTGCCGAGGATCTGACCCAGGTCTGGGACGAACTGTACCGTTCGCAGATGGCGAAGCACATCCCCGGCAGTGGAATTGGGCTGGCCCTGGTGCGCCGCATCATCGAGCGACACGGTGGCGAAGTAGCGATCCGCAGCGAACTTGAGCAGGGCACAACGGTCGATCTTGTGCTGCCGGTGCCCGTCGAAGACCCCATGTAACCCCCTCTTTTTTCCGCGCTGTTACAGCATGTGACAGATCAGAAACAGGCGTTGCATCTTCATGTGACATGCCCTGCATACATTGTAGTGGGGCAGAGACTTCTTGGGTTGGGCTATTTGCATCCACTTCTACAGGAGGTCAGTCATGAATCGGGTGTTGCGTTCTGTCTCAATTGTCATGATGTCGTGTTTTGCGCTCACAGGCGCTGCCGTGCTGGCGCAAGATACGACATCAGCCCCTGTTGTTCATCCTGAAAATCTACTCTTGTTTACCAAGTATCCGTCCGAGGTCATTGGGGTAGGCGAGGTGGTGACGATGAATCTCAACCTGCATACCGATACCGAAGCGCAGATTGTCGATCTCTCGCTGGCTGATCTGCCAGACAGTTGGGGTGCTTCCTTCCGGGGCAGTGGGCACATTGTCGATTCAGTCTTTGTTCAGCCCAACACCGACGCGACCGTTGAGCTTCATCTGGAACCGCCGGCTGACACGGCCCCCGGCACCTATGACTTTAATGTGATTGCGAAAAGCAACGATTACCAGTCCGAAATACCAGTGGCGCTCACAGTTGAGGAAAAGGCCCCGGCGAGCCTGGCTTTTGACGTCACGCTGCCGAGCGTGCGCGGGAAACCAGACACAACCTTCCGTTATGACGTCACGCTGAACAACGAGGGCGATGCTGACCTGACGGTTGATCTCAGCGCCACCGCGCCGCCCATGTTCCAGGTAGTCTTCAAATCTGGGGCGCAGGAAGTGACCAACGTGCCGGTGAAGGCCAACAGTTCTGAGCGCCTGTCGGTTGAGGTCAGCTCGCTGGTGGACACGGTCCCGGCGGATACCTACCCGATCACCATTGAAGCGCAGGGCGGCGATGTCGATGCCACAACGCAGCTCACCGCTGAGGTGGTTGGCACCTCGAACATCGCCCTGGCAACAGCGGATGGTCGGCTTTCCGGGGACGCGGAAGCCGGACGTGAGACTTCGGTCAATCTGGTCGTCAGCAACTCTGGCTCGGCGGCGGCGACGCAGGTCAAACTGACAGCTTCGCAGCCTTCCGGCTGGACGGTGACTTTCTCGCCGGATCAGATTGACCGTATCGAACCCGGCGGGCAGGCTCAGGTGACAGCCAACCTGCAACCCGCTGACAAGGCCCTGGCGGGCGATTACATGGTCACACTGCGGGCGCAGCCGGACGGTGGCACGACCAAGACGGCGGACTACCGCGTGACGGTGCGCACCTCGACGCTGTGGGGTGTCGCAGGGATCGGCCTGATCGCGCTGGCAGTGGGCGTGGTGGGCTTCGTCGTGCAGCGCTTTGGCCGCCGCTAATAGGCCGGGGGCGATGCTATGGAGACACAAACGGTTATTCGCACGCAAGGCCTGACCAAGCGCTACGGCAAGTTCACCGCCGTCGATAATCTGGCCTTGAACATTCGCAAAGGCGAGGTCTACGGCCTGCTGGGACCCAACGGCTCCGGCAAGACGACAACGATCCTGATGCTTTTGGGCCTGACGGAGCCATCCGCAGGGCGAGTCGAAGTGCTGGGGCTGGACCCGGAGCGGCGGCCCCTGAGCGTGAAGGCGCAGGTCGGTTATCTGCCGGACAGTGTGGGCTTTTATGACAACCTGACGGCCCGCGAGAACCTGATCTACATCGCCAAGCTCAACGGCCTGCCGAAAGACGAAATGCAGCGGCGGATCGACGAAAGTATCGACCGGATGGACCTGCACGACGTGGCCGATAAGCGCGTGGGCAAATTCTCGCGCGGGATGCGCCAGCGCCTGGGCGTGGCCGAACTGCTGCTCAAGCAGCCGGAGATCATCATCATGGATGAGCCGACGCTGGGCCTGGACCCGGACGGCGCGCATAAGTTCCTGCGCATCATCCTGGACTTGAAAGCCACCGGGATCACGGTGATGCTGTCTTCGCATTTGCTGCATCAGGTGCAGGAGGTCTGCGACCGGGTGGGCCTGTTCAACCGGGGCCGCAGTGGTGCTGGAAGGCACCGTGCATGAACTGGCGATGCGGGTGCTGGGCGGTGCGTACCGGGTCAAGCTGGAGGTCGGCGGTGACGAGCAGGCTGCCGAACAGGCGCTGCGGGCGCTGCCCGGCGTGAGCAGCGTGCGGGTGACGAGACCCGGATTTCTTGTGATGGAGGCTCAGCAGGATTTGCGCTCCGACGCGGCCAGTGCGGTCATTGCCGCCGGGGCGCAGCTTCGTTCGCTGGATGTCGAGCTGCCCAGCCTGGACGAGATCTATACCCAGTATTTCGAGGAGGTGGAGCATGTTGCGGTCGCTTAACAGGACGCTGCTGCACCGGGCTGAGCGTCCGGCGGAAAATGACGCGCAGTTCCGCGAAGGATCGCCCTGGCGCGGCCTGTGGGTGGTGGTCGCCAAAGACATGGCCGACCATCTCACCAGCGCACGGATGCGCATCCTGGAAGTGCTGATCCTGCTCACGGCAGTCGGCACGGTCTACGGGGCCATGCAGAACATCCGCCAGACCGTCAGCCAGGACCCTTTCGTCTTTTTGAAGCTCTTCACGACCGGCCAGGACCCGCTGCCCGCCTTCGTAGGCTTTCTCGGCTTTCTGGTGCCGCTAATCGCCATCGCGCTGTCGTTCGACGCGATCAACGGCGAGTTCAACCAGCGGACGCTTTCGCGCGTGCTGGCGCAGCCGATCTACCGGGACGCGCTGCTGCTGGGCAAGTTCCTGGCGAGTCTGTTCACACTCTCGCTGGTCCTGAGTGCCATCTGGCTGCTTATCATCGGCCTGGGCATCCTGGGGCTGGGCCTGCCGCCTAACGGCGAAGAGGTAGCGCGTCTGGTCGTCTTCCTGATCGCCACCATTTTCTACGGTGGTATCTGGCTGGCGCTGGGTATGTTGTTCTCGACCATTTTCCGGCAGCCCGCAACTGCCGCGCTGGCTTCCATTGCCGTCTGGTTGTTCTTCATGATCTTCTGGGACATTCTGGCGGGCCTGATCGCGCGCAGTCTCCAGCCGGTGCAGATCGGCACGGCGGCAGAGGTCATCAATCAGGCACAGCTTATGCAGACGCTGACGCGCATCTCGCCCAACACGCTCTACGTTGAGGCCACAGTCGGCCTGCTCAACCCTGTCGTGCGCTCCTTCGGCCTGGTGCTGCCGACTCAGCTTCAGGGCGCGCTGCTGGGCACGCCGCTGCCGCTGGGGGAGAGCCTGGGGCTGATCTGGCCGCATCTCACCGGCTTGATCGCCGGGACGATCCTGCTGTTTGCCGTCAATTACGTGTTGTTCCAGCGCCAGGAAATCCGCGCCTGAGTGAATCTGTTGCGGGGGCAGGGCTGCATGACCACCTTGCCTCCGTTCCCCCCAACGGCGTCCCCTTGTCGCGCGAATTGCAGCCGCGGGTCACGTTTCTGAATAAGCGCGACCTGTGTCGAGTTTGTCACACCCAACGCCTAACCCTGGAACACCCTGGATGTATCGTAAGGGTAGTTCAGTATGTGATTAGAAGGGGTTCCCAAATGGATATCGCGCTGAAAGCAGAAGTACACTGTGTGGATGGTGCGGCAGGGCATGTTTCTGGTGTGATTCTCAACCCGATTGAAGACGACGTGACCCATCTTGTGGTCAAATATCACGATCAGGAGTACGAGGTCCCCGTCAGCCATATCACCAGCGCGGATGCAACTGAAGTGCAGCTTAATTGTTCAATCGAGTCACTGAAAGCACAGCCGCATTTCACCGACACCGAGTACGTGCGCGCACCGCTGCTGCGCAGGGATTTGACGGGTTTCGATTATGGCGTTGCCGGATACTACACGCCGTATGTCGAGATGGAAACTTATGAGGTGAAGCATGAGCATATCCCGCTGGGCGAGCTGGAGTTCACGCGCGGGACCGACGTCTTTGCCAAAGAGGGACAGGTAGGACGGGTTGACGAGCTGGTGGTGGACCCTGATGATTACAGCATCACCCACATTGTGCTGCGTGAGGGGCATCTCTGGGGCCAGAAAGATGTGGTCATCGGGGTAGACCAGATCAAGCACATTGACGTGGAAGGAGTTCCACCTGGATATGAGCAAAGCGCAGATCGCCGCCTTGCCGGCCATGCCTCTGAAGCGCCGTTATGGTCACACGGCCCAGCATTGACCTTAAGGTTGCCATAAGCTTGCCGAAAGCTCGGCGTAAAGACACAGGCCGCGTGATCCCTTATCCTGGACCTGGATGTTGACGGCGATACGTTCAGGAGCGGCCTTATGCACAACCCCCAGGTTCAGGAGATCAACGAGCAGGTGGAGAAAAGCTCGCTGTTCGTTCACGATATGCTGGCCGAGATCAACAAGGTGATGGTGGGCCAGGAGAAGCTGGTCGAGCGCATGTTGATTGCGCTGCTGGCTGATGGTCACATATCTGCTGGAGGGGGTGCCGGGTCTGGCGAAGACGCTGCTGGTCAAGACGGTCGCCAGCGTCATCCAGGCCGATTTCAGCCGCATCCAGTTCACGCCCGATTTGCTGCCTGCCGATCTGCTGGGCACGCAGATCTATAACCCGCGCACGGGTGAGTTCAGTGTGCATCAGGGGCCGCTCTTCGCCAATCTGATTCTGGCCGATGAGGTCAACCGCGCGCCGGCCAAAGTGCAGAGCGCACTGCTGGAAGCCATGCAGGAGCGCCAGATCACTATCGGCGATACCAGCTATACGCTGAGCGATCTGTTCCTGGTGCTGGCGACGCAGAACCCGATTGAGCAGGAAGGGACCTATCCGCTGCCGGAAGCCCAGGTGGACCGCTTCATGCTCAAGGTCAACGTGGGCTATCCCACGCGGGCCGAAGAACGGACCATCATCGACCGCATGACGCAGAAGATCAAGCCGGAGGCACAGCCGGTCATCGACCCGCAGCGCCTGCTGCAAGCGCGCGACATCGTGGCCGATATTTACGTCGATGACCGCATCAAAGAGTACGTGCTGGATCTGGTCACGGCCACTCGCGATCCTGGCGACAACGGTCTCGTCGCACCTGAATCAGATGATCGCCTATGGGGCGTCGCCGCGCGCCGGGATTTTCCTGGTGCACGGCGGCACGGGCGCACGCTTTCCTCAAGGGACGGGGCTTCGTGATCCCCGAAGACATCAAGCAGCTTGCGCCGGACGTGCTGCGCCATCGCGTGATTATCACCTACGAGGCCGAAGCGGAGAATATCAGCAGCGATCAGATCGTCCAGCAAATTCTCGACTACGTGGACGTGCCCTGATGCTCACCAGTGATCTGATGAAGCGGGTGCGGCATATCGAGATTTACACGCGGCATCTGGTGAACGAGGTCTTCGCCGGGGAATATCACTCGGTCTTCAAAGGCCACGGCATGACCTTCAACGATGTGCGGCCCTACCAGCGCGGCGACGAGATCCGCAGCATCGACTGGAACGTCACGGCGCGCACGGGCGAGGCGCACGTCAAGCGCTACACCGAAGAGCGCGAACTGACGGTCATGCTGCTGGTGGATGCCAGCGCGTCGGGTGATTTCGGCACGGTCAACCGCTTCAAGCGCGAACTGGCGGCAGAACTGGCGGGGGTGCTGGCTTTCGCCGCCACGACCAACAACGACCGGGTCGGCCTGCTGATCTTCACCGACCAGATCGAACTGCTGATTGCGCCGCGCAAGGGCCGCAGCCACGTCCTGCGCGTGATCCGTGAACTACTGGCCTTCGAGCCGGAACACCGCCTGACGAATCTGAAAGTCCCGCTGGACGCTGTCGCCCACCTCTTGAAGCGGCGCAGCATTATCTTCCTGGTTTCTGATTTCATGACCGATATCGAAGCCTACCGGATCCAGCTTCACCACCTGAACCAGCAGCACGACCTGATTGCGGTTGATCTGAACGACCCGATGGAAGAGGCGATGCCGGAGGTCGGGCTGCTGATGCTGGAAGACGCCGAAATGGGCGAGGCGCTGTGGGTCGATACGCAGGATGCGGCATGGCGCAGCCAGTTCAGCCGCGATGCTGAGCGGTTTGAGCAGCTTAAGAAATCGGTCTTCACCGCCGCCGGGGTGGACTACATCCACGTCAACACGCGCGATGATTATCTGACGGCGCTGACCCTGTTTTTCAAGAAGCGGGCCACGCAGTTACGGCGCTGAGGGACATTATGCTGAAGAAACGCTTTGCTGTACTCCTGCTGATCCTCAGCAGCTTGCTGGTCACCGGGATCGCATTGGCCCAGGATGAAATCGGCGCGACGCTAACGGCGGACCCTCAGCAATTGACCGTTGGCGACCGAATCGTGCTGGTGCTGAGCGTTAGCCATCCGGCGGGTTATCGCGCGCTGCTGCCCGCGCTCGATTCGCCCTGGGGCGATTTCGACGTGCAGGATGTCTCGCTGCCGCAGATCGTGACTCATGCCGATGGCCGGGAAAGCACGACGTTCACCATTCTCGCCACGCTCTTCCAGCCGGGCAGCTTTACCACGCCCAGCGTGACGGTCGATGTCTTTGACCCCAGCGGCGCGAAGCACGAAGTCACGGCGGACCCGGTGACGCTGACGGTCAATTCGGTGCTGACACAGGGCGACACGACGCTGCGCGACATCAAAGGGCAGGCGGATATGCCGGTGCCACCGGCTGCTGCCGCGACCCTGCCGCTGATGATCCTGGGAGTCATCGCCGTGCTGGTGCTGTTGGTTGCGGGCGTTCTGCTGCTGCGCCGCCGTCGCAACCGCCCGGCAGAAGTGGACAATCGCCCGCCATATCAGGTGGCCTTTGACGAGTTGCAGCGCATCCAGACGCTCGATCTGCCTGCCCACAACGAACTGGGTATGTATTGTGACCTGATCTCCGCCTGTCTCCGGCGCTATGTTGAAACTGAGTTTGATATGCCAGCGATGGACCGCACAACCACTGAGATCAAGACGCTGATGCGACAATCCATGCTGCCAACCGAGCAGGGCCAGCAGCTGGTCCAACTGTTGACGCAGTGCGATCTGGTCAAGTTTTCCGGTTGGACACCCGGCGCGGTCGATTCTGCTTGCGGCGCAGGCCGGATTCTTTGTCGAAAGCACGCGCCCCCGGTCCGAAGACGCCGATGCGGTCTCGCCCAGGGCAGGAGGGCAGGCCGCATGAGTTTTCAATTCGGGAGTCCCTGGCTGCTGCTCTTCCTGCTGCTGATTCCGCTGCTGGTGCTGCTGCCGCGTCTGTTCCCGCAGCAGATGCAGCCCGCCGGACTGCGCTATTCCAGCACTGATCTGCCAGCCGCCAATCCGGGCAGGTCCTGGCGAGTCCGCTTCATGGGCCTGCCACGCACGCTGCGCATGATCGCCCTGGCGCTGATCGTCGTCGGTCTGGCGCGCCCGCAGTCGGTCGAAGCACGCGAGGTCGTACATGGTCAGGGAGTCGATATTGCGCTGGCGCTGGATATTTCGGGCAGTATGGCCTCGCTGGATTTCAAGCCGCAGAACCGGCTCGAAGCGGCCAAACAGGTCATCAGCGATTTTATCAAGGAGCGGCCTTATGACCGCATCGGGCTGGTCGTCTTCGCCAGCCAGGCCTTCAACCAGAGTCCCATGACGGTCGATCATGACGTATTGGGCCGCCTGCTGGACCGTATCCAACTGGCGACCGACCTGGGCCTGGAAGATGGTACGGCTATCGGGCTGGGGCTGGCGAACGCTGCCAATATGCTCCAGAACTCGGACGCAAAAAGCAAGGTGGTCATTCTGCTGACCGACGGCGTCAACAATGCCGGGCAGATCGACCCGCTGACGGCGGCGCAGGCGGCGGCCACGCTGGGCATTAAGGTCTACACCATCGGGGCGGGACGCACGGGGCAGGTGCCGGTGCCCGCGACCGACATGTTTGGCCGTCAGGTCCTGACCTACCAGGAGAGCAATCTGGACGAGACTACGCTCAAGGAGATCGCCAAAGAGACCGGCGGACAGTACTTTCGCGCCGAGGATACGGCAGGTTTGCAGAGTGTGTACGATCAGATCAATTCGCTGGAAAAATCGGACGTCGAAATCACGGATTTCTCCAGCTACCAGGAACTGGCAGGCCTGACGCTGATCCCGGCGCTGGCGCTGCTGCTGGTCGAGATGGGCCTGCGCCAGACGGCCTTTCGCAGGATACCTTAGGGGAGCCGGGCATGAACTTCGCGCAGCCTCAATTCTTACTGGCCCTCGTGCTGATCCCGCTGGCGGCGGGTGCGCTGTGGTGGGCTAATCGTAAACGGCAGGCGGCCCTCGTGAACCTGGGTGATCGGGCGCTCATTCAACGTCTCAGCGCGGGGGTGAACTGGCGCGGTCGGCGCTGGCGGCAGGCGCTGTGGCTGCTGGCGGTCGCGCTGGTGATTATCGCGCTGGCGCGCCCGCAGTGGGGTGAGGACGTACGCGCTCTGGAGCAGCAGGGCATTCAGGTGATGGTTGCGCTGGATGTCTCCGATAGTATGTTGGCAGAGGACGTCAAACCGGACCGGCTGACGCGCGCGCGCCTGGAGATCAGCGACATGATGAACCGGCTCAAGGGCGATGAAGTCGGCCTGGTGTTGTTCTCCGGCGCAAGCTTCATCCAATTCCCGTTGACCTCGGATTACGCGACGGCGCGCAGCTTCCTGGACAGTGCCAAACCGGGGGTCATCTCGCGGCCCGGCACGGTCATCGGCGATGCGATTCGCACGGCCATGACCGGTTTTGACCCCAAGCGCGAGGGGCAGAAGGTGATCGTCCTGTTCACGGATGGCGAAGATCATGAGACGGATCCGCTGGCCGCCGCGAAGGAAGCCGCTGACCAGGGAATCATCATCTACACGGTCGGATTCGGCTCAGCGCAAGGCGAACCGATCCCCATCCGCGATGCGCAGGGCAACCTGACCGGCTACAAGACCGATGCCAGCGGCAATACGGTGCTGTCGAAGCTGGACGAGGCCACCATGCAGCAGATCGCGCAGACGACCGGTGGGCGCTACTACAACGCCAATCAGGGCGATGCGCTGGCGCAGTTACTGGATCAACTTGCCAACTTGAAGGCCGGGACGATCCAGGAGCGTTACCAGACACGCGGCATCGAGCGTTTTCAGATTTTCCTGGCTGTCGCGCTGCTGCTGCTGGTGCTGGCGGAGTTGATCCCGGATCGCAGACTCGTCTGGCGGCGCAGCGGGTCATGGCTGCCGCGTCCGCATCTGATAAGGAGAGCCTCGTCATGAGACGCTGGATCGCAGCGGGAGTCTTGTCTATCGCACTGGCGGGCTGTGCAGCACAAACGCCGGTCAACTACAGCGCCGCGAACGATTCCTTCGCCAACGGCAGCTATGACGATGCGCTGGCGGCGTACAACGCAGCGGCAACGGCGATGCCTAATGCACCGGAACCCGCCTACGACGCGGCCAACACGCATTATCGCCAGGAGGCCTACGATCAGGCGCAGCAGCTTCTGCAAAGCGCGCAGCCGAACGCGACCGGTGATCTGGCCGAGCACGTGAATTACAACCTGGGCAACAGCGCTTACCAGCAGCAGCAGTGGGATGCCGCTATCGCCGCCTATGAAGACGCGCTGCGATTGGACCCGAACGACGCCGACGCCAAGTACAATCTGGAACTGGCGCTTTTGCAGAAGCAGCAGCCGCAGGGACAGCAGACCCCGACGCCGCAGGCGACCAATCAAGCCACGAGCGAGGCGACAAATCAGGCGACCCAACAAAGCACCTCGCAGGCGACACAGCAATCGACCCAGCAGGCGACCAATCAGGCGCAGAGCGGCACGCAGTCCGCTACTCAGCAAGCCACACAACAGGCGACACAAGATCAGGCGAGCGCGCAGGCCACCGCTACCGCCCAGGCGCAGCAAAATCAGGCCGAACCGGAGCAGACGCCGACTGCGCAGCCGACTCAGGGCGCGATTGAACCCTCGCCAACGGGTCAGGCGACCCAGACGGCGGAAGCACTGCTCCAGCCGACCGCTACGCCGGGGCCGGACCAGCAGCTAAGCCAGACTCCGGGTGCAGCCGCAGCAGGTGGTGAACAAGGCACGCCGACCGGCACACCGGGCGCTGTGGTCGGCATGACGGCAGCGCAGGCGCAGCAGCTTCTACAAGCCATCGCCGGCGATACAGAGACCATCCAGGAACACCTGAACCAGCACTATGTCGTGCCCGGCAGCACCCCGGAAGAGGATTGGTAGGATGCGTATTCGGAAGTCTCTCCTGATAGCCTTCGTGCTGGGTTTTCTGCTGGCCGGGATTGCACAGGCGCAGAGCAATGGCATCACCGCTACAGTAGATCGCAGTTCCCTCAGCACCGACGACACGCTGACGCTGACGGTCACGGTCAGCACCGACAACAGCAATCTGCCGCAGCCGGATATGCCGGTGATGGACGGCTTCGACATCGTCAACAGCGGCAGTTCGTCACAGATCAGCATGTTCAACGGGGCGGTCTCGGCGCAGGTGATCTACACTTTCCGGCTGCGACCCACGAAGACCGGACAGCTGACCATCGGCGCGTTCACGGTGACGATCAACGGCCAGACTTACAGCAGCGACCCGATTGAGGTCAGCGTCTCGCAGGGGACCGGCCAGCCGCAAAGCGGATCGTCCGGCAGCACGCAGTCACAGCCCGCGCCCTCCAGCCTGAACGGGCAGCGCGTCTTTGTCGAGGCAGTGGTCGATAACGATTCGCCTTATGTCGGTCAGCAGGTGACCTACAGCTTCCGGCTGTATCAGGCGGTGTCGCTGAACGGGCGGCCCCAATATGTTCCGCCGGAATTTACCGGTTTCTGGCATGACCAGCAGCCCGATCAGAAGCAGTATCGCACCCAGGTGGGCGGCATCACCTATCAAGTGACGCAGCTGCAAACGGTCCTGTTCCCGACCAGCGCGGGCGAAGTGACCATCGAGCCGACCACGCTCATTGTCCCCGGCGGTTTCTTCGAGGCGGATTCGCGTTTGCAGACCGATTCGATCACGCTGACGGTCAAGCCGCTGCCAGACGGTGCTCCAGCGGATTTCAGCGGGGCGGTCGGTCAGTTCACGGTAGATGCCTCGCTCGACAGCGATACGGTCCAGGCGGGCGATCCAGTGACACTGCATGTGACGGTCGATGGCACGGGCAATATCAGCGCGCTGCCGGAACCGGAATGGCAGGCCCCGGATAACTGGCGCAGCTTTGACCCTAACAGCACGACGACGACCGGAATGCGCGGCGACAAATACGGCGGCAGCAAGGTCTTTGATCGTTTGCTGATCCCTAACAGTGGCGGCAATTACACATTGCCTCCGGTGACGCTCAGCTATTTCGACCCGGAAGCCGGAGCCTACAAACAGGCCAGCAGCCAGCCGCTTGCAATCGCGGTGAGCGGCGATACCAGCAGCGACGTGGCGAAGTCGGCGAGCAATGCGGATACTGCTGCGCCCGACACGACGGAAGCAGTGCCTGCCGCGCTGGTTCTGGCCCCGCTCAAGGAGGTCGATACGGTGCTGGATCTGGCTCCTCTGCCACTGACCGGACGCAGCATCTACTGGCTGGCCTGGGGCGTTCCGCTGGTTATGCTAGGCGGTTCCTTCGTCTACGAACGCCGACAGCGCTACCTTGACGAGCATGACGCGGCACGGCGGCGGTCACGGGCCTATAAAGAGGCACAGCGCGCGCTCAAGCGTGCCCGCAAGCAGCCCGGTGACGGACACGAGGCGGCAGGGCGCATCCTGGCCGGGTACCTGGAGGCTAAGCTTGACCGCTCGATCAAGGGCCTGACTCATGCGCAGCTCAGCGCACTGCTGGCGGAGAACGGCATCGCCAACTCGCTGGCGTCGCAGGCCAGCACCATTCTGTATTCGATTGATGTCCTGCGTTTTGGCCGTGGCGCGGCGGATGGTCAGGCGGATATTCTGGACACCACGCGCGCCTGTATTGACGCCCTGGAAAAGGAATTTGCGCAATGAAGCGCTTGATCCTCCTGATAGTCCTCACTCTGGTAGTACTGGCCGGGCTGATCACGGCGGACCGGGCCACGCAGCCGGTCAGCGACACCGACCGCCAGACCATGCAGGTGGCGGCCAATCTCTACGCTAACGCGCAATATGTGGATGCCGCCCGGCTCTACCAGCAGTTGGTCGATCAGGGCCTGGACAACGCAGCGCTATATTACAATCTCGCCAATGCCTACGCGCAGGCAGGCGATACAGGCCGCGCCATCCTCAACTACAGCCGAGCCGAGCGGCTGGCCCCGCGCGACGCGGACATTCGCGCCAATCTGGCGGCGGTGCTCAAGCAGGCAGGTTTGCAACAAGACGCCCTGGCCCGCTCACCGCTCGAACGTCTGGTGGACGGCGTCCAGTCGCTGTTCACTACCAATGAACTGGCGCTGCTGGTGCTGGCCGCCTGGTTTGGAATTCTGTTGTTCGCGTGGCTGCGTCCGGCACTTGAAGTCCGGTTGATGCGGCGACTGGCGAGCGGGGCGCTGCTGCTGAGCCTTGTCGTGCTGGTGGTGGGCGGTGTGGCATTGGGCGCAATCCTCTACCGCGAACAGACTGAACCGGTGGCGGTCGTGGTTGCCCCGGTGAGCGTTTCCGGCGAAGATTTGCAGGCCGGGACGGAGGTTCAAGTGGTGGACCAACGCGGTGACCAACTGCATGTGAGCCTGCCCGACAGCGCGGCGGAGGGTTGGGTAGCTGCCGACTCGGTAGAGGTCATATGATCTGGCTGGTCCCGGTGATAAAATAGCGGCATTGGACCGGATAATGTGCAGCGAGATGTCGAAAACTATAC
This sequence comes from uncultured Chloroflexia bacterium, assembly GCA_963772595.1. GTDB lineage: Bacteria > Chloroflexota > Anaerolineae > Aggregatilineales > Phototrophicaceae > CAVYXZ01. The sequence continues at coordinate 305,562 of CAVYXZ010000016.1, forward strand.
TTCTGGTTGATGACGACGCGCTGATGCGTCGCAGCATGGCTTACAACCTGAATCAGGCCGGGTATGAAACGGTCACGGCGGCCAGCGCCGAGGATGCGCTGACCCTGGTGGAAAACAGCACGCCGGACCTGGTGCTGCTGGACATCAATCTGCCCAACATGGACGGCCTGGATGCGCTGCGGCATTTTCAGTATGAGGCCGGGCTGCCGGTCATCTTCGTGACGGCGCGGCGGCGTGAACTCGACGAGGTGCTGGGCCTGGAGATGGGCGCGGACGATTATGTGACCAAGCCCTTCAGTATGGATGTGCTGCTGGCGCGGATCAAAACCGTGCTGCGGCGCAGAGAGGCGACCCGGCAGGCGAGCCAGATGGACCAGAGCCTCATGCTGGGCGATCTGGTGATTGACCCGGCGGCGCATACGGTGCTGTGTCAGGGGCAGCCTGTGGACCTGGCCCCGCGTGCCTTTGATCTGCTGCGTGTGCTGGCGCTGAACGCCGGGCGTGTGATGTCTACCGACGAACTGCTGACACAGGTCTGGGGGGCGGAATACGAGGGCGAACCGCAGGTGGTTTACGTGCATATCCGCTGGCTGCGTGAAAAGCTGGAAGACGACCCTTCGAACCCCAAACGTATCGTGACCGTGCGCGGCATCGGCTATAAGCTGCTTTCCAGTGAGGCAGCTCAGCGGAGTCTGACGCGATGTCCCTGCGAACGCGCCTCGCCCTCAGTCATCTGCTGCCGCTGCTGATCGTTCTGCCGCTGATTACTATCGGCGCAATCTATTACCTGCAAACCCAGACCCTGCTGGCCGACATCTCCAAAGAACTCGCCGATCAAGCCTCCATTATCGCTAACATTGCCGGGACGAACACCGAGATTCTGGACTGGGGGACAGGACGCGCAGCAGTTTGCTGCCAGTCTGGAGATCAGGACCGACCGGCAGGTGATGCTGATTTCGCCGCAGGGCCAGCTTCTGGCAGGCGATCAAGCCGATCAGGACAAGACGGACGGCTTCGTCCGGTCGGGCGATCTGCTGGCGATCCTTAACGGGCAGACGGTGACGCACGTCGAATACAACGCCGAAAATCGGACGGATGTGATCGACATCTATGTGCCTGCCTTCGACGTGAATCAGCAGTTGGTCGGTATCGTGCGCATGACTTCATCAACTGCGGGATGTCTTCGCAGGTTTCGATTGGGTTGGCTCGCTGCTGCTGGTGATGCTGGTGCTTGAATTGGTACTGGGAGTCGGTATCGGTCTCTTTCTGGCGCTGCGGCTGGAACAGCGGCTGACCGGCATTTCGCAGGCGCTTCAGGCGGTGGCGGATGGGCAGCATCCCTCGCCGCTGCCAGAGACTGGCCCGAAAGAGATTCGCAGCATTTTGCAGGCTTTCAATATCATGGTGGGGCGTCTGAACCGCTCGCAGGAGGCGCGCAAGATGCTGCTTGCCAATCTGGTGCATGAACTGGGTCGGCCACTGGGGGCGCTGAACTCCGCCGTTAGCGCGCTGGCAAGCGGAGCGGTGGACGATGTCGAGCTGCGGGGGGAGCTACTGGAAGGGATGCAGACCAATATCCAGGGGATGCAGCCGCTGCTGGATAATCTGGCGCGCCTGCACATGCAGATTCTCGGCCCGCTGGATTTGCAGCGTGTGGATGTCGAGCCGGGAGTCTGGCTGGCGGAGGTGCTGCGGCTGTGGGAAACGGTCGCCAGGGAGAAGGCGCTGAACTGGCAGACGGACATCGGCTCCGATCTCCCGCCCGTGACGATTGATCCGCAGCAGATGGCCCAGGTGATCGGCAATCTGGTCAGCAACGCGATTAAGTACACGGCGGCAGGTGGCAGCGTCATGGTTCAAACTGAAGCGGACGACGACGCGCTGAAGATCGTCGTTGGTGACAGCGGCCCCGGTATCCCGCCGGAGGATCAGGAGCGCATCTTCGAACCTTTCTACCGCGCGCGCAGTCACGAACGCTTCCCGGAGGGGATGGGCCTGGGACTGTCGATTGCGCGCGAGATCACCGAGGCACATGGCGGCACGCTGACCGTCGAGAGTCAGCCGGGTGAGGGCAGCCGCTTTATCGTGTGCCTTCCGGTCTCGCGGCGCTATGCAGAGAGCCGCTTTCACGGTATGGTAGATTGAATGACCCATGAGTACTTTCAGGACAATTCATGGCACTGCCCGTTACTGAGACACCCTACGCCTTTCATATTATGACCAAGCCGCGCGGGGCGATCTGCAACCTCGACTGCGAATACTGCTACTTTCTCTCGAAAGAACGCCTCTACCCGGACAGCAAGTTCCGCATGAGCGAGACGCTGCTGGAGGAATATACGCGCCAGTACATTGAGTCGCAGCGCGTGCCGGAGATCACCTTCGCCTGGCAGGGCGGTGAGCCGACCCTGATGGGCCTGGACTTCTACAAACAGGCGGTAGCCTACCAGCAGAAGTACAAAAAACCAGGGATGCGCATCAGCAATTCGCTGCAAACCAACGGCGTGACGCTCGATGACGACTGGTGCCGCTTCTTTGCCGAGAACGATTTCCTCATCGGACTCAGCCTGGATGGCCCGCAGCAGATTCACGATACCTACCGGGTTGATAAAGGCGGCAAGCCGACCTTTGACCGGGTCATGGCCGGGATGCGGCTGCTGCAACAGCACGGCGTCGAGTTCAACATCCTCACGACGGTTCATGCGGCCAATCAGGATCACGGCCTTGAGGTTTACCGCTTCCTGCGCGATGAAGTGGGCACGCAGTTTATGCAGTTCATCCCGATTGTCGAGCGTGACAACGACACTGGCTTCCAGGAAGGCGATCAGGTGACGAATCGCTCGATCACGGCGGAAGGCTATGGCCGCTTCCTGATCGAGATCTTCGAGGAGTGGGTGCGCCACGATGTCGGGCGAGTCTACGTGCAGATTTTCGACGTAGCCCTGGCCGCCTGGATCGGCTCCAATCCGGGTCTGTGCATTTTCGAAGAGACCTGTGGCTCGGCACTGGCAATGGAGCACAACGGTGACGTCTATTCCTGCGACCATTTTGTCGAGCCGAATTATCTGGTCGGCAATATCGTTGATATTCCGCTGACCGAGATCGTCATGAGCGACCAACAGCAAGCCTTCGGGCTGGCAAAGCGCGAGACGCTTCCGCAGTACTGCCGCGACTGCGAGGTGCGATTTGTGTGCAACGGCGGCTGCCCCAAGAATCGCTTCATCCAGACCCCCGATGGCGAGGCCGGGCTGAATTATCTCTGCGCCGGGTATAAAGCCTTCTTCACCCACATCAACGAGGCCATGACGTTCATGGCGCTTGAACTGGAGCATCAGCAGCCCCCGGCCAACGTCATGTTCTATATGGCCCGGAAAGATCAGGCGCTGGAACTGGCTTTCGCGCAGGCCGGGCGTAACGATCCCTGTCCCTGTGGCAGCGGCCTGAAGTTCAAGAAGTGTCACGGACGAGGCCGCCACTAATCGAGCGATTCTCCAAGCCGGGCAATGAATTACCCAGCAATCAGCCAAATCCTGTCAGGTTCAAAACTATCTACCACGAGTCCTGTAAAGACTTGGAACCTTGCCGTTGAATTCATTCGGCGGCAGAAGCACCGGGCGATGCTTGCATCGCCCCTACGATTTTTCGGCCTCCAACACCTCCACCAGACCCAGGCGTTCGTATTGTTCGTGCGGGCAGTCGTGCTGCTGCATCAGGCGCAGCAGGTGCGCGATCATCTGCTGCTCGATCTGATCATCGTGGATCGGCTGTTCCTGGCCGGGGTCGGTCTCGACATCAAACAGCAGCGTGCCGAAGCTGTGGGCGTTTATCCAGGGCCGGCCTGGAATGCGCAGCACGGGACAGCCTTTGGTGAAGCTGAAGGGTTCAGCCAGTTCAGTATTCGCCAGTTCACTCACGCTGAAACGCGAGGCCATGTGCGTGGGCATCAGCGTGTATTCGTACAGCGGGCCGTTCTGCGCGCTGGCTGGCCCGCGCATGTAGATGTAGTGTCCATCGGTGCAGTTGACATGCCCGCCGTGGATGCCGAAGAGGGCGGCTTCCCGCACCGGGCGGTCCTCAGCTACTGTATCGCGCAGCGGCTGACCGGTCATGTCGGGCGGACGCGCGACGCCGAAGTACTCCAGCAGCGTTGCCGGTAGGTCGATCATCTGCACGAGGCTCTGCCGCCGCTGGCCTGCGACCTTACTGCGCGGGTCCCAGATGAACAGGGGGATGTTCGCCAGTTCGTTGTACCAGGGCTGCTGATTTTTGGCCCACCAGTCATGTTCGCCGAGCAGAAAACCGTGATCGGTACAGACGATCAGCATGGTATCGTCCCACAGCGCCAGTTCGTCCATCAGGTCCAGGACCTTGCCCAGGCTGGCATCGCACATGCTGAGCAGGGCGGCATACTGGCGGCGCATGTGCTCGACGTAGTCCGGCGGCTCAGTCACGCGCTTATACGAAGGCCAATCCAGCGGCAATTCCTCCGGCAGTTCGTAATCGTTTGGATACAGGTCTTTGTAGAGATCGTGTGTGAAAAAGGGTTCGTGCGGGTCGAAATCTTCAATTTGCAGATACCAGTTGTCCGAGTCGTGATTGTCGCGGATGAACTGCATCCCAGAGCGGAAGGTATGCGCCTGTGGCTGATCTTCTGGCGTGGGCATGTAGTGCCGGTTGATCTGGTCCTGCTGCCAGACTCGGGCTGCTCTGGCATTGCCCTGGCGCGTCATTGGCGGAATCTCGAAGGGCGGGTCGATGAGCGCCTTCCAGGCATCGCCTTCCTGACCGCGAATCAAATCAAAGCTGCTGTAGCGGTTGTGATAGGTCGCGCCGCCATCCTCCCAGTAATGCTGGTGATCCGTGACCAGATGCGTGTAAATGCCGTTCTCCTTGAGTAGTTCCGGCATCGAATCGTCGAAAGGCTCCAGCGGACTCCAGCTCCGGTGCAGGAAGTTGTAGCGCCCGGTGTGCAGCTCGCGGCGGGCAGGCATACAGGGCATACTGCCGATGTAAGCCCGCTCGAAAGTTGCGCTGCGTTGGGCCAGGCGCTGAAAATTGGGCGCGTGAACCCAGTCGCAGCCATAAGGCGGCAGCATCCGCCGGTTCAGCGAGTCGAACATTATCATGATAGCTTTCATGGTCTGTCTCCTGTTGTGCGTGTTGCGCTCATGATTATAACCACGATTTCAGTGGTTACTGGTTCCAATAGGCCGCATTTGTTACATTATGGGCGCGTAGGGACGCAGAGGAAGAAACGATCTATGACGAAATTAAACGTGCTGCTCATCACCTCCGATCAGCAGCATTGGAACACCTTAGGCTGCATCAACCCGGAGATCAAGACGCCGAATCTGGACCGTCTGGCAGCGCAGGGCACGCTGTTTACCCGCGCCTACTGCCCCAACCCAACCTGCACGCCCACCCGCGCCTGTCTGATTACAGGGAAGTATCCCAGTCAGCACGGGGCTTATTCGCTGGGCACTAAGCTGCCCGAAGACGAGCCGACGATGGGCCAGCGCCTGCACGCGGCAGGCTACCAGACGGCGTTGGTGGGCAAGGCACACTTTCAACCCCTCTACGGCACCGAGGAATTTCCCTCGCTGGAAGCCTATCCGCTGCTGCAAGATCTGGCCTTCTGGCAGGACTTCGACGGCCCATTCTACGGCTTCGATCACGTGGAACTGGCGCGTAACCACACAGACGAATCCCATGTGGGGCAGCATTATGCGCTGTGGATGGAGGAAAAAGGGCTAGAGAACTGGCGTGAATATTTCCGCCCGCCGACCGGGACCAATGACAGCCAGCAGCGCAAGTGGTTGATCCCGGAAGCTTATCATTACAACGCCTGGATCGCCGAGCGCAGCAACGCGCTGATGAGCGACTACGCTGATAATGAGGCCCCGTTCTTCCTCTGGGCCAGCTTCTTCGATCCGCATCCGGTGTACCTCGTGCCGGAACCCTGGGATACGATGTACGATCCTCAGCATCTGACGGTGCCGGAGGTCGTGCCGGGCGAGCACGATCATAACCCGCCTGCGCACCAGATGACGCAGCAGGAACAGCCCGATTTCTCCGCCTGGCGCGAGGCTAACGGGAATGCGATGCACGGCTATCATTCGCACCTGCATGATCATGACGAACTGGCGAAGGACATCGCCTGTTACTATGGCATGATTAGCTGCATGGACAAGTACATTGGCAGCATCCTGGACCATCTGGATGCGCTGGGGCTGGCGGAGAATACGCTGGTCGTCTTCACCAGCGATCACGGACATTACTTCGGTCAGCACGGCCTGATCGCCAAAGGGGCCTTCCACTATGACGATGGCATTCGCGTACCGATGATCGCGCGGCTGCCCGGCAAAATCCCGGCGAGGCAGCAGAGCCACACGTTGCAAACGCTGGTTGATTACGCGCCGACTTTCCTGGGCTACTGCGGCATTGACATCCCTGCTGACATGACCGGTCTAGATCAGCGAGCAGTCTGGGAAGGCGATGCAGCGGCGGGACGCGAACATGTCATCGTCGAAAATCATCACCAGCCGACGACGATTCACCTGAAGACCTACATTGACGAACATTACAAGCTCACGGTGTATTTTGACCGCGATTACGGCGAGGTATACGATCTACAGGCGGATCCGCAGGAGATTCATAACCTGTGGGATGAAGACGAGCGGCTGCGTGCCGACCTGATCGAAAAGCTGCTGCGTGCGGAAATGCTCAAAGAGGAACCGCTGACCAACGCGGCCAGGATGCGCCCCAACAAGTCCGAGTCGATGTACATCAAGAGCTACAACACGCGCGGCTATCAGGTCGTGTTCGACCCGGCGCAATCGCGCCATGCACTCTACAATCTGGCTGAAGACCCGGCAGGTGAACATAACCTCTGGGATCTGCCCGATTACCGAACCGTGCGCGACGAGATGCTGCGCGCTTTACTCTTTGGACGGATGGGGATGGAACCCCTGTGGATGCCGCGCATCGCCGTCGCCTGACATTCAAGGATACCCAGCTATGCGTTTACTTTACGTCGATATTGACAGTTTGCGCCCGGATCACCTGGGCTGCTACGGCTATTACCGCGACACCAGCCCCAACATTGACCGGTTGGCCGCGGAAAGCACGCGCTTTACCAACGTCTACATCTCGGATGCGCCCTGCCTGCCCTCGCGGACAGCCCTGTGGAGCGGTCGCAACGGCTTCCATACCGGTGTGGTCAATCATGGCGGGGTCGCTTCGCAGCCCTATATCGAGGGACCCAATCGCGGCCATCGGGATGAATTCAGCCGCAGCGGCTGGATGCGGGCGCTGGCAGATGCGGGCCTGAGGACGGTCACAGTCAGTCCCTTCGGGCAGCGCCATGCCGCATGGCACTGGTACGCCAGCTTCCGCGAAATCTACAACACCGGCAAGAACGGTCTGGAACGCGCCGACGAGGTAGTCCCGGTCGCACTGGACTGGTTGGATCGCAACGGACAGTCAGACGACTGGTTCCTGCACGTCAACCTGTGGGACCCGCATACGCCGTATCGCACACCGCTCGATTATGGCGACTGTTTTGCCGGGGAACCGCTGCCCGACTGGCTGACCGAAGAGGTCTGGCAACGAGGTTGGAGCGGTTTTGGGCCGCACAGCCCGCAGGAACCGGGTGGCTTCGCCGAATATCCGACGCCCGACTGGCCGCGTCATCCGGAGGTAATCGATTCGATGGAGGCCGTGCGCCGCTGGATCGATGGTTATGATACCGGCGTGCGCTATGCTGACGAGTGGTTCGGCAAGCTGGTGGCGAAGCTGAAGGACCTGGGCATTTACGAGGACACGATCATCGTTCTGAGCGCCGATCACGGCGAGAACCTGGGCGAACTCAACGTCTGGGGCGATCACCAGACAGCGGACGACCCAACCTGCCGGATTCCGCTGCTGATTCGCTGGCCGGGCCTCAGCGAAAGCGCGCGGGTTGATTTAGCGCTGCATTATCACTACGACTGGGCCGCGACGGCTGTTGAACTGCTGGGTGGCACAGTGCCGGAGCTATGGGACGGTGAATCCTTTGCCGAGTTTTTCCGCAGTGGCGAACAGAATGGACGTGACTATGTCGTCACCAGTCAGGGGACCTGGTCCTGCCAGCGCGGCGTGCGCTTTGTCCACGAGGGCGAGGATTACCTGTGCTTGCAGACTTATCACGACGGCTATAAGCAAGTGGACCCGGTGATGCTCTTCAACCTGACGCAGGACCCGCACGAGCAGGAAGACCTGGCGCAGGCAAAGCCGGAGATCGTCAACGAGGCACTGGCGATGCTGGCGGAATGGCAGCGGGAGCAGATGATCCGCAGCCAGCATAATGTGGACCCGCTCATGACGGTGATGCGGGAAGGCGGGCCTTTTTACACACGCGGCGAACTCCCGGCCTACATTGAACGATTGAAGGCGACAGGTCGTGCCCAGCACGCCGAACGCCTTGCGCGTATTCATCCTGACGAAGCAGCCAGCGAGTTCCTGACAGGCTTCAAGCATCTGAACGAAGCCGGTCAGGGCATCCGCGCCGGAACTGTGACCAATCTGTACAATCGCACGCATCGCGTCTTCCATTTGCTGCGCGGTCTCGGCCTGTGCCAGACGGTGCCAGGGCTGCGCCAGCTTGCGTTGGCCTGCCATCCGCAGCAGTTCGGCTGAGAAGGCGGTCGTGTGGGGTAGGGCGATTTGCGCGATTCGCGCGGCGCGACCTTTATTGCCCAGGCAGTGCAGAGCGACGATGACGCCCAGCAGCCAATCGTCCCCGGAGGGTGTCAACCCGAAACCCTGCCCGGCAAGTGCTGAGACCGCTGTGGTGAGCGCATCGTTGTGTACCAGCGCTCGAATTCAGCGCCTGCGTCGCGTGGGTAAGCCGCCGCATCATGATCCGCTCAAAGGCCGCTGCTGGAGGAGGCAGGTTCAGATAAGGCTGCGCCAGACTGTCCGCCGAATGACGCAGGACGTGCCTGCCACAGTAGATCATGTCCGCGACTTTCGGGATATTAAGTGGCAGAGTCGCGTCCCACTGTGCTGTGCTGGCGGTGTCGATTATGAGCGTGGGTGTTTCAAGACGGTCGAGCGTGCAGTGAATCGTTGCGGTTTCCGGTAGCGCTGGCAGCCGGGCGTCCGGCACGACAATGCTCACCGGGCCGTTGCCGATGGCCGGGGTCACGATGCTGAGGACGCGCTTGCGGTCGTCAACCAGGGTCCAGGCCCGCTCAAAGCTGTTCAACACGCGCGGGCGGCGCGCCTGACTCAGCCAGAGCCGCGCATCTTCGCTGATTGACAGTGCCCTGACCTGCCTTACCATGTCTCGACAAGCGCATAGGCCCCGGCAAAACAGGCATAAGGGGCCTCAACCACGCCCGCCCCGACCATGCCGATCCCAGCGTCCTTATGAGCGATGCCGGTATTGAGGCGTGGGACGATGCCCGTTTCCATCACCAGCCGCAGATCGATGCCAACCGGCGTGCCCCGGAATTCCAGTGCGGGAATGTTGAACTGGCTGTGTTCAGCGATGCAAATCTCGTACATCTGGCGTGTCGTTTCGACCGCATCTTGCACGGTTCCGCCGACGAAGCGCGCCATTGCCGGAGCGCCCGCCATCGCAAAGGCACCGAAACCTGCCGTCTCGGTAATCGTGCTGTCGCCGATGTCCGGGTTGGCATCCACCGCACTGAATCCGGGCAGGTACAGGCCCGCAATCATGCCTGCTGGCGCGGTGAACCAGCGCTCTGAATCCCCGGAGATGCGGATGCCGAAGTCAGTCCCGTTGCGGGCCATCACCGTTACCATCGTCGCGCCTTCGACTCCTTCGGCGTTGAGCGACATGGCTTTCGCGGCGGCCATGCCCAGGTTCAGGAAGAAGTGATCGTTCTCGCCGATGAAGGCCATCACCTGCGCCAGACGCTCACGATCCTGGCAGCTTCGCGCCAGCGCGGGACCCAGGGTGCGCAGCAGCAGCGAGGTGGCGGCCCGGTTGCGATTATGGCAGTCATCGCCCATTTGCAGCGCCTGCGTAATCAGGTTGCGGACATCCAGCGCGCCATGTTCGGCCAGCGCATCCGCAAGCACCGGGTAGAGCGTGTCGGCCATCCACTTAAGGCGGATGTAGACATCTTCGCCATAAGCCCCGTAGCGCAGCACGCGGCCCAGACCCTCATTAAGCGTGCTGAAGGTGGTGAAGGGCGCGTCCTCGACGATCCAGACCGGCATTGAAGGCGACAGAATCCCGGCCATTGGGCCAACGGCATGGTGATCGTGACAGGGCGCGAAGTCGATTTCCCCGTTCGCGGCCAGCGATTCGGCCTGCTCTGGTGTCTCGGCCAGCCCCTCGTAGATCAGCGCCCCGATGATGGCCCCACGCATCGGCCCGCACATGCGCGCCCATTCAATCGGCGGACCGGCGTGCAGGATGGTCCGCTCGCCGAGGCCAGGGATCACGTCGCGCGCCAGGCCCAACCCGGTCAGCAGCGGACGGCTCTCCATCATGCGCCTGACCGCTACCTGATTGGCCTCGTCAATGGAAACGCCTGCTTGTGTATGGGTTTTGTGCGGGACCGCAGGCGGCGACCAATCCACCTGAATGACCGTTTGATCCTGCTGCTCCAGGCCCTCGGCGAAGAGCGACAGGCCGACATTGATGGCTTTGAGTGGCTGGCCGAAGGGTTTAATGGGCATGGGAATCTCCTGCCAGTTGGGCCGCAAAATGCGAAGCCAGCGCGTTGCTTGCCAGCACGACCGCTCCGGCGGCTTCAAAAGCTGCTTTTTGCTGCGCCAGATTTTGCAGATCGGCCTCCGTACCCGTGATCGAGAGGACCACCGGCATGTCGTTCCGTCACCTGCGCGATGGCCGGGGCCAGATCGCTCGCTGGGTCGGGATGCGCACCGTAGCCGATCACGACGTCCATCTGAATGGCTGCGACATGCGGGTCGTCGGCTTCGGCCAGCAGCCGCTGAATGCGCAGTTCGTTGTCGATCATGGGGTGGGGGCGTCCGACCGTGAACTCTTCGTCGCCCAGGTCAATCGCGCTGTGAGCCTGGCTGTAATGCGAATTGGGCAGCTTGTAAGCCGGGTCCAACGGATCGTTCGACCAGACCGCGCCGACACATCCGGCCCAGATGCGCATGGTCTCTTCGCAGAGCGTTCCGCCACCGAACAGGCCGCGCAAATAGACACGCTCCGGGGGCAGGTCGGCCCGCATTGCCGCGCCTTGCCGGACAACATCCGCTACCTGCTGCGCATAGTCCTGCTGAGCCTGGGCCACATCACCGCTGCTTGCCAGCGCATGAGCGATCAGCGCCGCTTCGTGCAATGTCGCCGCCACATAGACTCCGTCCGGTGCGGGGGGTGTTTCCTGGGCCATGAAGATCACCACAGCCGGTTTGCCCGTTGTAGCGAGGCGCTGCATCACCTGACTGGCGATGTCCGGCGCGGGTAGTTTGGAGATGGCGACGATGACTGCGGTGTCAGGATCGGATTGCAGAAAATCGAGCGCCTGGAAGCTCATCAGGCCGCCGACTGACGCCGTGAGATCGCGCCCGCCCACGCCAATCGCCTGTGAAACACCGCTGCCCTGGCTCGCCAGCAGGGTGCTGACCTCTTGCAGTCCGGTGCCGGAGGCGGACACGATGCCGATGTTGCCGCGTGGCAGCGCATTGGCGAAGCCCAGACCTACCCCGTTGATAATCGCGGTGCCTGCGCCCGGTCCCATGACGAACAGACCCTTTCGGGCGGCGTAGGTTTTCAGCGCGCGTTCATCTTCCAGCGCGACGTTATCGCTGAACAGGAGGACGTGCAGGCCGCTGTAGAGTGCTTTCCAGGCTTCGGCAGCAGCGTAATCACCCGGCACGGAGATCACCGCGAGGTTGGCGTCCGGCGTGCTTCGCAGGGCACTGCGCAGGCTGCGAGCTGCGGCAGCCTGGGCCTGAGGCGTGCTGGCTGGTTTCCCGGCGAGCAGCCGGTCTACTGTGTCCAGGGCGAGGGGCAGCGTGTCTTCTGCCGAGTCAATCATGACGATCAGGTCGGCAGGCTGGGCCGCCTGGGCCGCTGCATCGAGCGTCGTCATCTGCGCCAGCAGCGCTTTGTTGGTCTCGGTGCCCATCACCAGTGCGGCGTCATGGACCCCGTCGAGCTTGCGCAGTTCGCGCGCAATGGTCATCAAGAACACGGAATCCGCATAATATCCAGATCGTATTGTGCAGTAAATCGTTAATGCTCCTTTTACCACAATCTACCCATATTTTGATTATCCATCGCGGTTGCAGATGCGACATTAGCCACTTGTCGCCAGATTTTCGTCCCAAATTTAGCGATTGTATACAATGCTTCACGAATATATGGCCTTCTATACTCACTTGCAGTATTCCAGAACTGGAGCAAGATGAATGCCTTTTGAACTATTCGTTAACGGAACATTGATGCGCGGCCTCAAGCTGGAGGCCAACATGGGCAACTCGAAACTGCTCGGTGAATTTCGCACCGAGCCGCGCTACCGGCTCTATACGATTGACGACATCCATCCCGGCATGTATCGCCTCGAAGACGGCGAAACGGGCGGGGTCGCGGTGGCCGGGGAACTGTACCTGGTGGACGAGGCGACCTGGAAGAGCATCGAGGCCGGCGAACCACCGAACCTCTACCGGGGGCGCATCAAGCTGGAAGATGGCCGCGAAGTCTATGGGATTCTGTACCCGCGTGAATTGGCGGAAGGGAAGTATCCCGATATTTCAGAGCACGGCGGTTGGCGTGAATACATGCAAAGCAAAGCAGCGGAATCCTAGCCATGCCCGTCGTCGCGGCACAGCCTTACGAATTCGCGTTCGAGCCGGACAGCAGCGCGCTTATCATCATCGATATGCAGCGCGACTTTCTGGAACCGGGCGGCTTTGGCGAAATGCTCGGCAATGATGTGTCGCAGCTTCGCAGCGCGATTGAACCGATTCAGGATGTGCTGACCCTGTTCCGCGAGAAGGGGATGCAGGTCATTCATACGCGCGAGGGCCATCGCCCGGACCTGACCGATCTGCCCACGAGTAAGCGCGAGCGCGGCAGGTTGAGCTGTGGCATCGGCGACGTGGGGCCGATGGGCCGGATTCTGGTGCGCGGCGAGGCCGGTCATGACATTATTGCGGAACTGCACCCGCTGCCCGATGAGCCGGTCATCGATAAGCCGGGGAAGGGGAGCTTCTACGCCACCGACCTGCAAAGCATCTTGCAGAATCGCGGCATCAAGAGCCTGATCGTCACTGGCGTCACAACCGAGGTCTGCGTGCATACGACCGTGCGCGAGGCCAATGACCGCGGTTATGAATGTCTGGTCTTGCGCGACTGCGTGGCCTCGTATTTCCCTGAGTTTCAGCGGTTGGCGCTGGAGATGATCGCGGCGCAGGGTGGAATTTTCGGCTGGACGGCGGACTCAGACGATCTGATCGCCGCTTTGAAGTAGAGGAGAGTGCTTATGGGCGAAACAATGGCGGGCGCACTGGTGGTGCCAGGCGACCCTTACGACTACGCCTTTGACCTGGAGGCGACGGCACTGATGATTATCGACATGCAGGCCGACTTTTGTGGTCCGGGCGGTTATGTCGATGCGATGGGTTACGACATTTCGCTCACAGCCTGCGCGATTGAGCCGATCAAAGAGTCTGCTGGACGTGGCGCGGCGCAGCGGCATGACCATCATTCATACGCGCGAAGGCCACCGCCCTGATCTCTCCGACTGCCCGCCGAACAAACTCTGGCGCAGCAAACAGATCGGCGCGGGCATCGGCGATCCTGGCCCATTAGGACGCATCCTCGTGCGCGGCGAAAAAGGCTGGGACATCATCCCGGAACTCTATCCGGCTCCGGGCGAAGTCATCATCGACAAACCCGGCAAGGGCAGTTTCTACGCGACCGACCTTGAACTGATTCTGCATCGCAAGGGCATCAGCCATCTCATCCTGACGGGCATCACTACCGATGTCTGTGTCCACACGACTATGCGCGAGGCCAATGACCGGGGCTTCGAGTGTCTGCTGCTGGAAGATTGCACCGGGGCTACAGATGTAGCCAACTATCGCCAGGCGATCCAGATGGTCAAGATGCAGGGGGGAGTATTCGGTACGGTGTCCAATTCACAGCAGCTCATCCAGGTTCTGGAAGCCCAGTAAAGCACCGGGGAAAATGCTTATGGAAGATTTCGTCGTACTCAAAGGAATCACCAAGACCTTCGGCAATTTTGTCGCCAATAAGGACATCAACTTCGCCGTAAAGAAACAGCAGGTTCACGCCCTGTTGGGTGAGAACGGGGCCGGCAAAAGCACGCTGATGAAGCTGCTTTATGGCGTGTACCAGCCGGACCGCGGTGAAGTCTTCGTCGATGGCAAGCCGGTGGTCATCAATTCGCCCCATGATGCCCGCGAAGCCGGGATCGGGATGGTCTTCCAGAGCTTCATGCTCATTCCAGCCTTCACTGTGATCGAAAACGTCGCCCTCAGCCTGACGGAACTGGGCCTGACGATTGACCAGAAGGCTATCGAAAAGCGCATTCTGGAGATTTCGGATAAATACGGTTTCGATATCGAGCCGCACGCCAAAGTCTGGCAGCTTCCCATCGGCGCGCAGCAGAAGATTGAGATCATCAAGCTGGTGATGGCTGGCGCGCGGCTGCTCATTTTTGATGAACCGACGAGTGTGCTGGCTCCGCACGAAGCAGAGGGCCTGTTCCAGATTTTCGACTCAATGCGTGCCAGCGGCTACACCATCATTTTCATCTCGCACAAGCTCAACGAAGTGCTGCGCTGCGCCGACGAGATCACGGTGCTGCGGCGGGGGCAGGTGGTCGGCACGATTGACCGCGCCGATGCGACCGAGGACAAGCTGGTGGAGATGATTATCGGCGAGAAATCCGCCGACAGTAAATCCTACGAACGCAAAGCTGTCTCGCGCAGTGAGAAGCCGCTGTTGGAGATGCGTGATGTCGTGGCTTACGACGACCGGGGCCGCAAGACGCTCGACAAGCTGAGCCTGACGCTGTATCCCGGCGAGATTCTCGGCGTCGCGGGTGTCTCTGGCAACGGTCAGAAAGAGGCGGGCGAGGTGATTCAGAGTATCCGCCCGGTCGAAAGCGGCCATATTCTGCTTGACGGCGTGGACATCGCGCAGTGGTCGATCTTGAAGGTGAGGCAGGCCGGGGTCGTTTGCATCCCGGAGGATCCGCTGGCCTTTGGTGCCGTGCCGACGCTGACCGTCGAGGAGAATCTGGCGCTGGGCGATGTCGAATCCGCCAATCAAGACTGGATGCCGGTTAATTGGGGGCGGGCACGGTCGAAACTGGACCACGTGCAGCAGGAATTCGGCCTGGAAATGCCGCGCCTGAACGTGCAGATTCGCGCGCTCTCCGGCGGCAATGTGCAGCGTATCGTCTTCGCCCGCGAACTGGCCGCCAAATCCAAGCTGCTGCTGGCCTACTATCCCACGCGCGGCACGGACATCAACGCGGCGGAGATCATCCGCACCGTGCTGCTGCATTATCGCAACCTGGGCGGGGCCATCCTGCTGATCTCCGAAGACCTGGACGAGCTGTTCAAGATCGCCGACCGCATGGTGGTGATGTATCACGGCAGAAACGTCGGCGAGCGGGATCCGAAGACCGCCGACATCAACGAAATCGGCTACCTCATGACCGACGGCAAATACAGCGCCAAATCGCCTGACACGATTCCAGTTGAAGCATAACGAGACGAAAGCGCAATCCATGTCCGCAACGAACGTAGATCCAAAAGTAATGGACGCGCCGGTCCCTGTGCCGGGGCGCATCGGTATCCGCGTGCCCAGGCCGCTTCAGGAGGTCTGGAATTATGTCTGGACAATTGGCCTGGCGCTGATCTTGTTCGGAATTCTGCTGGCGATTCTCGGCAAGGACCCGATGAAAGCCTATCAGGCGATCTACAACGGCGCGCTGGCCGACAGCTACGGCTGGAGCGAGGTCATCGTCAAGATGATCCCCTTCATTCTGACCGCGCTGGCGGTAGCGATCCCGGCCCGCCTGGGACTCATCAACGTGGGCGGGGAAGGGCAGATTTACATGGGAGCGGTCTTCGCTTCCTTTGTGGCGCTCAAACTGGGGGATCTGCCACCGGGCGTGCTCATTCCACTCCTGATCGCTGCTGGGGCCTTAGGTGGGGCGTTGTGGGGCGCGGTAGTCGGGCTTACACGGGCCTTCGCTGGTCTCAACGAGACGATCTCCTCACTGCTGCTGAACTACGTCGCTATTTTGATCGTCGATATGCTGGTGCATGGTCCCTGGAAGGACCCCGGCGGCCCGAACTGGGCCTACACGGCAGAGTTCCCTGTGAACGCACATCTGGCGACCTTTGGCGGCTCGCGCATCAGTTTGGGCATCATCTTCGCGCTGGTCTCGGTGCTGATTTACTTCTGGCTCTTCAGGTTCACGCGCTGGGGCTACAAGATGCGGGTCATCGGCGGTAACTCTGAAGCCGCTCGCCGTTCTGGCATTCACGTCAACGCCTATGTGATCGGTGCGCTGATGTTGGGCGCGGCCTTCGCCGGAATTGCCGGGATGGTGGAGGTTACGGCTATTCAGTGGCGGCTGCGCGATGGTATCTCCAACGGCTACGGTTACATCGGCTTTCTAGTGGCCTGGCTGGCGATCCAGAAACCGGGCCGCATCATCGTCATGGCGGCTATCGTCAGTGTCGTCTCAGTCGGTGGTGACATGCTGCAAATCGGTGCCGGGCTGCCGTCGGCGACCGTCAACATTCTGATGGCGATCATCCTATTCCTGGTGCTGCGCAATCAGGGCATCGCTTCAGCGAAGGAGACCAGCTAACTATGGACCCGATCATGTTCTTACGCTTCGTACTGGCCGGGGCCTTTCGGGCCGGTGCGCCGGTCATGTATGCCAGCCTGGGCGAAACCGTGACGGAACGCGCTGGAATTGTCAACCTGGGCATCGAAGGCTCGATGCTGGTGGGGGCCTGCATTGGCTTCATGATGACGGTCGAGACCGGCAATGCCTGGGTCGGTTTTATTGCAGCCGGGCTAGCCGGGGGGATTGTCAGCCTGCTGCACGCTTACCTGGTGGTCCATGCCCGCGCCAACCAGCTTGCGAGCGGCCTGGTGCTGCTCTTCTTCGCGCTCGGCTTCACAGCGTTGGTCGGACGCCCCTACGTCAGCAAGCAGATCGGCGGCTTTGATGTGCTGCCCATTCCCTTCCTGTCGGATTTGCCCTTTATTGGGCCGGTGCTTTTCAAGCATGACATCCTGACCTATATCGCCTATTTGCTGGTGCCGGTGGTCTGGTTCGTGCTGTATCGCACGCGCTGGGGGCTGGCGCTGCGGGCGGTCGGCGAGAGCCGGGTCGTCGCCTTCTCAACCGGGCGCAATCCCGTGTTGATCGCCTACATTGCCGTTTTCATCAGCGGCTTGATGGGCGGTTTTGGTGGGGCACAGCTTTCACTGGCTTATACCCACTTCTGGGTCGAGGGGATGACCAACGGCATCGGCTTTATCGCGGTCGCGCTGGTGATCTTCGGCATGTGGCACCCGGTTCGTCTGATGCTGGGCGTCCTGCTCTTTGGCGGGGCGACCTCTCTGCAACTGCAATTGCAGACGCTGGAAATCGGCGTCTCGCCCTTCCTGCTTCAGATGCTGCCCTACCTGCTCACGCTGGCCGTGCTGCTGATCTGGGGTCAGGCCAGCAAGCGTGCGATGCCCGCCGAGCTGGGAATCACTTTTAGTCGCAACAGTTAGCGCAGGAGAATGCTCACATAGAGATCAAGGAGAAGCTGCTCAATGAGTTTAATCGACAACAAAAGGACAATACAACGATGATGCACTTCAAGACATGGAAGCTCGGCCTTTACCTTGTACTGATCCTGCTGCTGACGCAAAGCGTGATGTTCGTGGCACGGGCGCAGGACGACATGACCCCGGACCCCTGCGGCCCGCTGGGCACCGACGCGGTGGCCGCATCCCTGGGCGAGGATTTCGACCTGTCGAGCCTGGACGCGACGATTGGTTTCCTCTACGTAGGGCCGGTAGACGACTTCGGCTATAACTACGCTGCCGATCAGGGCCGGCTATGTATGCAGGCGCTGTTCCCGAACGCGACCTTCCTCACAGCGGAGAACGTGCCGGAAAATGCGGAAGCTGAGCGCGTCATGGAGCAAATGATCCGCAGCGGCGCGTCGATCATCTTCCCCACCAGCTTCGGGCATCTGGACCCGGCGATTCGCGTCGGTGAGCGTTTCCCGGATGTGACCTTCTTCCACCTGGGCGGGCCGCGCACCTCGGCTAACGTCGGCACCTTCTTCGGCGAAATCTGGCAGATGGAATATGCGTCTGGCGTGGCGGCGGGCCTGATGACCGAATCGAATAAGTTGGGCTTTGTCGTTGCCTTCCCGATCCCGCAGGTGCTGCTGAACATCAACGCCTTCACGCTGGGCGCGCAGTCGGTCAACCCGGATGTGACGACCACCGTGATCTTCACCAGCAACTGGTGTGATCCTGGTACGCAGGCGGAGGCTGCCAATACGCTAATCGACCAGGGCATTGACGTCATCACGCAGCACGAAGACTGCCCCAAGCCGATCATCGAGACGGCGGATCGTGCGGGTGTCTGGTCGGTGGGCTATCATGCCGATGCCAGCACGGTGGCCCCGGACACCTGGATTACCGGCGCGCGCTGGGTCTGGGGACCGGTCATGGCGAAGCTGACGATTGAGGCCTTCCAGGGTACCTATGAGCCGACCATCCAGCGCTTCGGCATCGCCGACGGCGTGGTGGATATCTCGGACTTCGGCCCCAACGTGCCGCAGGATGTGATCGACCAGGTGGATACGGTCAAGGAGTTGATTATCAGCGGCGATCTCTTCCCCTTCGAAGGCCCGATCTATGACCAGGATGGCAATGTGGTCATCGCGGAAGGGGAGCGTCCTGATACGCTAACTCTGGAATCGATGGACTATCTGGTCAAGGGCGTGATCGGCACCATTCCGAACTAGAGCTTCGCTGGCATACATTACAAAGCCCGCTGTTGTCTACGGGATGCGGCGGGTTTTGTTTTCCTGATTATCGTGTATCATAATTGAGGCCCTACGAAGTCACCTGCGCGCTTATGGCAAAATCAAATCTGAGTTCCGCCATCTATAAAACGCTGAAACAGCGGATCATCTTTCGTGAATATCCAGCAGGGCATCACCTGACTGAGGATGCCATCTGCCAGGAGTTCGAGGTTAGCCGCATCCCGGTGCGTGAGGCGCTGCGGATGCTGGAAGAGAACAACCTGGTTGAGAAGATTCCGCATCGCGGCTGCACGGTCATCCAGCCCGGTCTGGAAGAGATCAAGCAAATCTATGACGTGCGCCAGACGCTGGAACTCTATGTGGTCGAACTGCTGGCGCGGCACGGTATGGGCGAGGAAATCTGGCAGCATACTTATGCCACCTGGAAGCAAATCGAAGAGCGTTTGAACGCCGGAGACGCCGAAACGGCAGCCCTCAGCAGCGAGTATCTGGCTGAACTCGACCGCGATTTCCATGAAGGATTGGCACGGGCCGCTGGAAATAACTTTCTGTGCGATATGCTGCGCACGGTGGACGAACGGCTCCATTTCATCCGGGTGATGGACATTACCTCGCCAGATCGTCTGCTGGAGACCAGCAAGCAGCACCTGGCGATCCTCAATCACATCAAGAACGGCGATGTTGAGGCCGCCAGAGACGCGCTGCGCAAGAACGTGGCCTACGGGCATGGCAACGTGCAATCCGCGTTGCAGGCCGCTATGGCAAAGCACGCCGCCGCCGAAATCCCGACCTTCAGCCTCTATCGCTGACTCTGGCCTTCCGCAAGCTGCACCGGTGAATTTGCTAGATTTCCGAATTCTGCTTGATGAAATCCACCAGCATATCGACCTGGGTGAAGGCCAAACCGGTCACGGTATCTGCTGCGCCATAATAGACAGCGATGCGCCCGGTGGGAGGGTCGAAGAGCGCGGCACAGGGGAAGACGACATTGGGCACGTCGCCCGCACATTCATAGAGCGTCTGCGGTGACATCAGGTAGGGCGCGGCGCGATAGATCACCTTCCAGGGCTGGTCGAGATCCAACAGGGCAGCGCCCATGCTGTAGACGTAGCCGTTGCAGGAGGTCAACACGCCATGATAGAACAGCAGCCAGCCTTCATTGGTCTCGATAGGCGTCGGCCCTGCGCCGATCTTGGTGCTTTCCCAGCGCCAGCCTTTGGGACCCATCACGAAGCGATGCTTGCCCCAGTGGATCATATCCGGGCTTTCGCTGTAGAAAATGTCGCCGAAGGGGGTGTGGCCGGTGTCGCTGGGGCGGCTCAGCATGGCGAATTTGCCCTGAATTTTGCGGGGAAACAGCACGCCATTGCGGTTATAAGGGAGGTAAGCATTCTCAAGGAAGTGGTAGTCCTTGAAATCCTGCGTATAACCGATGCCAATGGTGGGGCCGTGATAGCCGTTGCACCAGGTCACATAATAGCGGTCCTCTAGCCAGGTGACGCGCGGGTCATAGCGATGCTGAAAGCCCGCCAGTTCCGGGTCGGAAAACTGCCACTCAATCGGCTCCGGCTCGATCTCCCAGCGAATGCCGTCTTCGCTGCGCCCGGTATGCAGGTTCATGACCCGGCGGGTGTCATCGACGCGGAAGACTCCGGCATACTTGCCTTGATAAGGAACGGCAGCACTGTTGAAAATGCTGTTGGAGGTCGGCGTGGCATCGCGGCGGATAATGGGATTGCCGCCGTAGCGCCACATCACCCCGCGCAGGTTTTCGGGCGGGTCCTCCCAGGGAATACCAGGGAGGGGATATCCTGCTATCGTAATACTCGCTTTGCGCAAACTGGTGTCCGTCATGAGCCTGATAACCTCAAATGTTTTCGATGAGACAGTCCCGGTCTTTCTACGGTGAACAGAAGCCGGGCAATATGTTTACTAAATGTAAGCGAGAGATTAGCGTCAAAATGAGTCGCGTGCAAATCCGCAAACCAAGGGCCGTATGCGCGCCTGGCTTCACTAGGCTCTCCACTCTGGCAGATCGTCCAGCGGATAGATGGGCCGGGGCAGCAGGCTCCAGGTGAAATCGTGCAGGTCCGACATGGTGGCCCCGGGTGTGTTGACGCGGAT
This sequence comes from uncultured Chloroflexia bacterium, assembly GCA_963772595.1. Classification (GTDB taxonomy): domain Bacteria; phylum Chloroflexota; class Anaerolineae; order Aggregatilineales; family Phototrophicaceae; genus CAVYXZ01. The sequence goes on from CAVYXZ010000016.1 coordinate 326,730, forward strand.
CACCTCTGAAGTCATCTCGCGGTAGTACTGCCAGTTGCTGGCGGTCTTCACGACCAGCATTTTCGCCTCAGCCGGTTCCAGCCCAAAGTGGCGAAACACAATCGGGTGATTGCTGCCGATACCGCGTTCCTCGGTGACGACGATGAAGATACTGCCCGCTTGCAGCAGCGCGGCACGGCCCATATTGAATGACTCGATACCGATGACGATGGTCTCCAGGCGACCACCGCCGATCTTGACCACACGCGCCTTCAGCTCGACTGGCTGGCCGAAGCGCGGGTCCAGCTTGCCGCCCAGGCTGACGCTAATTGTACTGCCTTCACCAGCGACCGCTGCCGCTGCAACGACCTCCGGGTCTACGACGGTCAGAAATGCTGGCTGTGTGATGCGTTGTCGCAGCATCTCCTGAAGAATGGTGGTGCTGTCCCCGGTTGCGCCGCCAAAAACCGAGTCGCCTGTGTCTGAGAGGATTATCAGCCCACGTTCCGCTTCGACCGCTCGCTGGATAGCAGCTTCGGGCGAAATGCTGTCCATTTTCCAGAAGTCTTCACGCAGGTCCCAGGCTTTCTGAGCCAGCTCAGCCGCCAGGCGGTCGGCGAGCGCCGGGTCGTTATTGGTCACAACCACTGCTGCCCAGCCCCCTTCGGGCACATCCAGCCAGGGCTGCATGGGGAAGGTCGAGGCGGAGAGTACGCCGGGGCGAGTCTCCATCTCGCGGGCGAGGTCGAACCACACTTTCATCGGTCCCTGGCTGGTCAGGAACTGTTCCTGGTGGGTAATCATCGGGATTTTGCGCCAGGCCATCGTCGGTTTGAGCCCCTTCACGGAGTTGGGCCATCAGCAGGCGAGCGGCCAGTTTGCCGGTGTCGAAGGGATCGTGCGGCTGGGTGCGGTGTCCGACCATGCTGTCGGCGTTGTCAATCATCTGCTGCGTCAGGTTGGCGTGGTGATCCAGCGAGATCACAATCGGTACGTCGTCGCCGAGAATCTCGCGGCTGATGGCAAGCAGGTGGCCTTCTGTGTCCGGCTCGTTTTCGGATTGTCCCGCGCCGTGCAGATCGAAGAAGAAGGCGTCGACCGGCTTGGCGGCCTGAAGGCCTTCGATCAGGCGCTCCTCGAAGAACTTGAGAGTTTCGGCGGTGATAATCCCGCTGGCCCCGGCCCAGCCGCTAAAAAGTGGAATCGGCGTCCAATCCAGACCTTCCGTTTCCGCCAGAAAGCCGCCGGTGGCTCCGACGCCCTGCGCTTTTGCCAGCACGTCCTGGCCTTCATACAGGCCAAAGAGTTTGAATGAGTCGAGCGTGGTTGGAACCGGACTGAAGCTGCTGGTTTCCTGACCAAATTTGGCGATGGCAATACGCATATGGACCTCTCCTGTCCTCGCAGACTGTCTGAAATCCATTATACTCACTCCAGGGATATAGGCATTGTTTCAAATAGGAGTGTTAAGATGGCCGACAACAAGCTCAGGCTGCGCAGCCAGGAATGGTTTGAGCGCATGGACGTGCTGGGATTTTCGACCCGTAGCTGGATGAAGAACCAGGGCTATCCTGATGATGAATTTGATGGTCGCCCGGTGATTGGCATTTGCAACACCTGGTCGGAACTGACTCCTTGTAATGGGCATTTCCGTATTCTGGCGGAGTTCGTCAAGCGTGGTGTGTACGAGGCAGGCGGTTTCCCGCTGGAATTCCCGGTGATGTCGCTGGGCGAAACGCTGATGCGGCCCACGACGATGCTGTTCCGTAATCTGGCGAGCATGGATGTCGAGGAGACGATCCGCGCCAATCCACTGGACGGCATCGTGCTGCTGACCGGCTGCGACAAAACCACGCCCTCAACGATTATGGGCGCGTCAAGCGTTGATCTGCCGACGATGGTGGTGAACGGCGGCCCGATGCTCAACGGCAATTATCGCGGGCGGCGAGATCGGCTCCGGCACGGATGTGTGGCGGCTGAGCGATGAACTGCGCATCGGCACGATTAGCGTTGAGGACTATATGGAAGCCGAATCCTGCATGTCGCGCAGCGATGGGCACTGCATGACGATGGGCACGGCCTCGACGATGGCCTGCATGGTCGAGGCGCTGGGCCTGACTCTGCCGGGCGCTGCCGCGATCCCTGCTGCTGATTCACGGCGGCGCAAACTGGCGCAGCTTTCCGGGCGGCGGATCGTCGAGATGGTCAAAGAAGACCTGTGCCTGTCTAAGGTATCTGACCCGTCCGGCCTTCGAGAATGCGATCAAGATCAACGCGGCGGTCGGTGGATCGAGCAATTTTGTCATTCATCTGCTGGCGATTGCCGGGCGGATTGGCGTTGAGCTTGAGATGGAAGATTTCGACCGGCTGGGCAGCCACATGCCGCTGCTAGTTAACCTGATGCCATCGGGCGAGTATCTCATGGAGGATTTCTTCTACGCGGGCGGTCTGCCGGTGGTGATTCAGGCGCTGAAAGACGAGCTTGCATCTGGACGTACTCACCGTCAACGGCAGGAGTATGGGCCAGAACACGGCGGGCGCGCCAAATTACAACCCTCAGGTGATCGCCACGATGGATGCGCCTTTCCAGCGCGAGGCCGGGCTGACCGTGCTGCGCGGCAACCTCTGCGAGAACGGGGCGCTCATCAAGCCTTCGGCGGCCTCCGGATCACTGCTGCGGCACCGGGGCCGGGCGGTCGTTTTCTCGGATTACGAAGATTTCCACGCGCGCATTGATTCGACCGGACCTCGACATCGACGCCGACTGTGTCATGGTGCTGCAAAATGTGGGGCCGAAGGGCTATCCTGGAATGCCCGAAGTCGGTAATTTCCATTTGCCGAAGAAGCTGCTTGAAGCCGGTGTGGAAGATATGGTGCGCATTTCGGATGCGCGCATGAGCGGCACCGCCTTCGGCACAGTGGTGCTGCATGTCTCGCCGGAGGCGGCGATTGGCGGCACGCTGGCGTTGGTGAAAGACGGCGACATGATCGAACTCGACGTGCCGGGCCGCCGCCTGCACCTGGACGTGCCGGAAGCAGAACTGGCGCAGCGCCGGGCAGCCTGGGCCCCGCGCCCGCCACATACGCAGCGCGGCTATGTCAGCCTGTTTCTGGATCATATTCAGCAGGCCGATACCGGCGCAGATTTCGATTTTCTGGTGGGGAAATCCGGGTCAACGGTGCCGCACGGCAACCACTAGAGTAGCTCGCAGCGCGTCCTCGACGGCTTCGACTGTGCGGTCAATGAGGGCGTCGCTGTGCGCAGCGCAGACAAACCAGGCTCCACGTTCCAGCGCGCGCACACCGCGTTCCAAGAGGGCCGTGGTGAAGCGGCGGTAGGCAGCCTTGTCAGCTTGCAGCGACTCGCGGTAGTTGTGGATCGGCTGGCTGACGCCAAACGCCAGATGAAAGATGGTCGGCAGGCCTTGAATGCGCACGTCCAGCCCGGCAGATTCGCAGGCGGCGCTTAAGCCGTCCATCAGGCGCTGACCCTGGCGCTCCAGGTCCTCGTAGAAACTCTGCTGAGACAGTGTTTGCAGGGTTGCAACGGTCGCGGCCATGCAGACCGCCTGAGCGTTGTAGGTGCCGCCATGCATCACGCCTGCATGGGCGAACTGATCCATTAAGTCCGCGCGGCCCGCCAGGCAGGCGACCGGGAAGCCGTTGGCGATGGCCTTGCCAAAGGTGGCGAGGTCGGGCGTCACGCCGAGCCGCTGCTGCGCGCCCCCAAGGGCCACGCGAAAGCCGGTAATGACCTCATCAAATATGAGGAGCGTTCCTGTTTCGGTACAGGTTTCGCGTAGTCCTTCCAGGTAACCCTCTGCCGGGAGGATGGCGCTGGTGTTGCACATGATCGGTTCCATAATCACGGCGGCAACATCACCCTGGTTCAGCCGCGCGCGCAGTGGCTCCAGATCATTCCAGGTCATGACCTCCAGGTGATCCCCGGCGGCGCTGTCCTGCCCGGCGCTTCCCGGCAGGGAGCGCGGTGACTCAGATGGCCCGGCCTGATCGGGGGCAGGGGCGACACTCCACAGAATATTATCCAGCCAGCCGTGATAATGCCCCTCAAACTTGATGATGGTGGAACGGCCCGTGGCGGCACGTGCCAGCCGGAGTGCAGCCTGTACCATTTCGGTGCCGGAGGAGCCAAAGCGTATACGCTCAGCGCAGGGGACCATCTCGCAGACCATCTGCGCCGCCGTGTATTCGATCTCGCTCTGTGCGGCGAACAGCAGTCCACGCCGGGCCTGTGCCGCGACAGCGTCGGCGATGACCTGTGGATTGTGGCCGAGGATGATCGGCCCCATGCCCATGTAGTAGTCGATCAGTTCGTTACCATCGACATCATAGAGCAGGGCACCGTCACCATGTTCGATGACCAGTGGGGTCGGCGCAATGCCGAGCCGGAAATTGCTGCTGACCCCGCCAGCGAGGTACTGAGCAGCATCGTGCAAGCGTTGTTTTGAACGGTCAAATCGCAGCATGTTGTGTTCCCTCCACCGGCGCGATGATAGCGGCTGTGGAGAGGCCTGTCAATAAAAACAACAGGCCGGGTAAGGTACCCGACCTGCTGCTGACAGAATGAGCGTACAGGGATCAGTCTTCGGATCTCACCGGAGGCCGGTTGAAGTTCGCCACTGCATCCGGTCCACCGATGTCCTCGATGCTATCATACAGGATTTCCAGGACGTAGTCAGGATTGTGGGCAAAGGCCCCTGGATCCTTGAGCGCGTACTGGTAGTTGAAGGCAGCGCGCACCAACCGCGGCGTCCAGCTTGCATAGCGGAATTCACTCGTCGCTTCGTCGGCACTGATGACACCATCGTTGTTACCATCAATGAAGAAGTAGGGATAGGCACTGCCGTTATAGCCGATAGGTGTACCTATCGTTTCACTAGCATAGCCCTGGATGGCGACGAGAAGTGCGTCACGCAGACTGGTGATTTCGTCGTTGATCGGCTCTTCGACATTGCCGTCACCATCGTAGTCAACCGGGTCGTAGTCCTCATCCAGACGGATTTTGAACACGTCCTGCGGCGTCGGGTCTTCTTCCAGCGCTTCGTGACAGTCACCGCATTCTTCGTAGCGAACTTCGAGTGAATGCTCGTTGTGGCAGTCTACGCAGGTATCAAAGCGGCGCGTGTGATGATTCTGGCCGCTGTATTCTTTGCCGATGTACTGGTAGGCTCCCTGTGCTTCGTTGCCGAAGAGTGTAGCACCGGCAGCAAAGTAGTGGATATTGCGGAAGCCCAACGCATCCGAAACAACGTCATCGCCCACGTCGGCTCTGGCAATCGCTGCGTTCACCGTCGAAGTTGATTCACGCCCCTGATGGCAGTTGATACACAAGTTGGCCGGTTCATCCTCGCCGAAGCTCAGGACTGCGCCGCTGGGGAACGTGACTTCGTTGGAGCTACGCAGATCCCAGGTACCCAGGTTTTCGTGGCAGGTGGTGCAGGCCAGCGAATTGGATGGAGGCCGTGAGATCAGGACGCCACCGTTATCCAGGTAGAAGGGCAGGCCATCCGCAGTATGACATTTGGTGCAGGCCGCCTCGACCTCGCCCGTTGCATCCCAGTGACGGAATGGTTCAGCAGTCGAGTCAAAGTGACCGGCGTCATTGCGCACCATCTGCGACATGTCGACGGGATCGCTGACCTGGGCGTCCAGGGCTTCGATGGAGTCATAGAGCAGTTCGATCATGTACTTTGGATTGTGCGCGAAACCACCCGGGTCTTTCAGGGTAACCTGATAGTTGTAGGCAGCTTCGAGCAGCAGCGGCGTGAAGGAGCTAAAGTTTGTGTCGCCGTCACTGTGTTCGCCGTTGCCATCGACATCAGCGAAGAAGTAGGGATAGGCGTTCACATCGTAGACCAGCGGCGTACCAGCCACCTCAGCGGCGTAAGTCTGCATGGCCTGGTAGAGGTCTTCCTGCAAGGTTTCGATCTCGCCAGCGATGCCTTCACGGATGTTGCCGTCGCCATCGTAATCGCGCAGCGAACCGTTCATGCGGATGTCACGCAGGTCGCTCTCGTCTTTCACGTCTTCGTGGCAGGCCGAACACTCATCAACCTTGACTTTCAAAGTGTGCTGATCGTGGCAGTTGATGCAGGTGTTGTAGCCTTCGACATGGTCGCTGCGGAGTTGATAGGACTTGCCCTCAAACTCGTAACCACCATGTACTTCGGAGCCGTAGAGTGTTGCTGCTGCCGCAAAGTAGTGGATGTTGATGAAACGCAGGTCCTCGCTGACCGTATTCTGGTCAACGCCAGCCGAATCCACCGCTGCCTGTACCGAAAGACCAAACTCACGGCCCTGGTGGCAAACCATACAGCGAGCAGCGCTGCCCAGGTCAGTCATCTCGACCCCAGAGGGGAAGGTCACGCTGGTCAGGGACATTGTCGCTTCGTTATGGCAGGCGTCACAGGTGATGGTGGTGCCAAGCGGAGCCGCTTCATCGACGACGCCCGCTTCCGACCCGTCCGCACCCAGATAATCCCGATAACCCGGTGTCGAGTGGCAGCGGGCACAGGAGGTCGGTATGGCCTGGTCGTCTTCTTCGTTCCAGTGATTAAAGGCTTCTGCGCTGACATCCGCGTGAGGTGACGCGACCCAGGCGTCGTAGAAGCTCGTCAGAACTTCTGGTCGCGCCGGGACAGTGGCCCCCTCCGCATTGTCTTGCGCCAGCATCGGGGCAATCATGACAAACCCTGCCAGGATCAGCAGGACCCCAATTGCTGCAAAATAATGATAAGTTTTCACGAGGCTTTCCCCCTTAAAGATGCACAATCTAGTTCCGGGAGACTGTGAGATGTCTTGATCTCACCAGTCCTCATAAGAAGTCGCGCTACACATTAAAAATACGCCAATAATGGCAGGTAGACTTCCTGTGTACTTATTATTGGTGATCCTGTCCATAAAGTCATCATTCGCAAGGATGATTTAGCATCCCCCACGAGTATGATTCGCTGGCGGTATGTGGTCTGATTGAAGTTTCAGCCAGGCGTTGTTACATTTGGGCGCATTAGCGAGCAGGGAAGAAACGGCGGCTATGGCGACAGGACTGAAGAACTGGGCGGGTAATTTATCCTACGGCACGGCCAGCATCCACCATCCCGAAAACGTCGAGCAGATTCAGCACATTGTCCGGCACAGTCAACAAGTCCGGGTGCTGGGGTCGCGGCACTCCTTCAACCAGATTACGGAGTCGACCGGCGACCTGATCGTGCTGGATGCGTATCCGCCAGAGGTCAACATTGACCCTGAACGCAAGCAGGCGACTATCTCCGGCGGCATGACCTACAGCCAGCTTTGCCCGATCCTTGACCATGCAGGATTCGCCCTGCGTAATCTGGCCTCGCTGCCACATATATCGGTGGTGGGTGCGTGCAGCACGGCAACTCACGGCTCCGGCGACCACAACCCGAATCTGGCGGCTTCCATCGCCGGGCTGGAGATTGTGACGGCCAACGGCGACTTGCTGCATCTGGCGCGCGGCGATGCGGTCTTCGAGGCTGCGCCGGTGGGCCTGGGCGCATTGGGCGTCGTCGTGCGGGTCACGCTGGATCTTTTGCCTGCCTTCGATGTGCGCCAGGATATATTTCATGGCCTGCCAATGGCCCAGGTCGAAGCCCACTTCGACGACATCATGTCGAGCGCTTATAGCGTCAGCATGTTCACCAACTGGCAGGGCGATACGATCAATCAGGTCTGGTTGAAGCAGCACGTTGACGATGATGCGGCAGGGGCGGGGGACGAGTTCTTTGGCGCATCGCGGGTGAACCGCAGGACTCATCCGATTGAGGCGCTGTCAGCCGATACCGTCACCGAACAGCGCGGCATTCCTGGTTCCTCGTATGAGCGTCTGCCACACTTCCGCATTGATTCGCCGCCGAAGCCGGGGAATGAACTGCAAAGCGAATACTTTGTCCCACGCGACAACGCGGTGGATGCCCTGCGCGCAGTTGCCAGCGTCGCGCCGCAGCTTGAGCCGTATCTCATGATTTCCGAGATCCGGACTGTCGCCGCAGATGCACTGTGGATGAGCACCTGCTATCAGCAGGATTCAGTCGCTCTGCATTTCACCTGGAAACCGGATTGGCCTGCCGTGCGCCCGGCGCTGCCGATCCTTGAAGCGCAGTTAGAGCCTTTTGGCGCGCGTCCGCATTGGGGTAAGTTGTTCAGCATCCCGCCGCAGCGTGTGCAGGCTTTCTATGAAAAGCTGCCGCAGTTCAAGCAGCTTCTGCTACAGTACGACCCTGAAGGCAAATTCCGCAACGCATTTATCGATACCACATTGTTTGGAAACGAGAACTCATGAAACCGATGTCTCAAGATTTCAATTCGCGCCGCTCGATGGTGATCGCGCAGCGCGGCATGGTCGCGGCCAGCAGTCCGCTGGCAGCTCAGGCGGGCCTGAACATCCTGCGGCAGGGGGGCAGTGCCGCAGATGCAGCCGTCGCCACCTCGGCGATGATGAACGTCACTTATCCGGGCCAGTGTGGCATCGGCGGAGACTGCTTCGCACTATATTATGATGCGAAGACGAAACAGGTCACGGCGCTCAACGGTAGTGGACGCGCCCCGGCAGCGCTTAATCTGGAAGATTTGCGGGCGCAGGGCTGGACGGCGATGCAGCCGTTTCACGCTCACGCGGTCACGGTGCCGGGTGCAGTGCGCGGCTGGGAGGACCTGCTGGCTCGGCATGGTCGCATGACGCTGGCTGAAGTGCTGCGCGATGCCCTCTATTATGCTGAGTCTGGTTATCCGGTCGCGCCGGGAATCGCCTGGGCCTGGCAGCGCCAGCGCGATTACATCCGCAATACGCCTAACGCGCAAGATTACTTCCCCGGTGGCAAGCCGCCCGAAGTCGGGCAGGTGATCCAACTGCCAGATTTAGCGCGCACGCTGCGTCAGATCGCCGAGGGTGGGGCGGATGCCTTCTACAACGGACCGGCGGGTGAAGCGATTGTCGCCGCGATCCAGGAACGCGGCGGTGTGATGGCGCTGGACGACCTCAAGGCGCATCGCTCTACCTGGGACGACCCGGCCCTGACGAATTATCATGGCGCGACTGTGTACGAGTGCCCACCTAACGGCCAGGGTATGACTGCACTGCTGGCGATGAACATCGCCTCAACTTTCGATCTCAAGTCGCTGCCCTGGGATTCACCGGAGCGGCTGCACCTTATGGTGGAGTCTATGCGCCTGGCCTGGGCGGATGCCCAGTACTACATTGCTGACATGCGCAAGGTCGACGTCCCGGTGGATACGCTGCTGAGCCAGCATTATGCCGGTGAGCGCGCGAAACTGATCTCGCCGGATCACACGATGGACCCGCCCGCCACCTATGGCGAGCTGCCGCCTGCCTCGGACACGATTTATCTCTGCACCGTCGATGGCGAGGGTAACGCCTGCTCGTTCATCAAGAGCCTGTATATGGGCTTTGGCGTGGGCATTATGGGGAAGGGCACCGGCGTCTGGCTGCAAAATCGCGGCGCAGGTTTCAGCCTGGAACCCGGCCACCCCAACGCGCTGGCCCCTGGCAAGCGTCCCTATCACACGATTATTCCCGGCATGGCGCTGCGCAACGGCGAATTCTGGGCCTGCTTTGGCGTGATGGGTGGCTTTATGCAGCCGCAGGGTCATTTCCAGGTCATGAGCGCCATGCTCGACGATGACCTTAACCCGCAGGAAGCGCTCAACCGGCCCCGCTGGAATATCGCCAATGGGGACCCGGCGGGTGAGCTAATGCTTGAGGAAGGTATTCCGCTTGCCACAATGGCCCGGCTGGCCGAGATGGGGCACCGCGTGCGCCCGGTCTCTGGGGTATCCCGCTACGTCTTTGGGCGCGGGCAGATCATCCGGCGCGATCCACAAACGGGCGTCCTCTATGGGGGCAGCGAACCGCGCGCTGATGGGCTGGTGGCTGCCTTCTAATGTCAGGTTGCTGTGGGAAGAGAAATACCTGAGCAAGTCGGGATGACCTGCTCAGGTTATCGGGGCTAGTGCTGTTCCAGGTAATGTTCCACTTCGTGGGCGCGCTTCTGCTGCCAGCGGTCCACCAAAACGCCGAGTACCATCAGGATGGCGATGGGGATTCCGATTCGAACGACGAACAACAGGATCACACTCAGGACTGTCGTTAGCTCTATCATTTCATTGCCTCCATGTGTTTGTGTTTGCTTTACATCTTTACCTTAGCAAATCGACCTCATCCCCGTAAATCGGCTTAGTCCCCCATACGGACTAGGGTGTTTTCCCCACAGCGTGTTGATGTACACGACCCACGAATTGTCGTAAAATAGAATTGAGAAATAATTCACAAGGCTTTAGTTGATGAACTGCAATCTATGCATCATCGTCATCTACTTCTTTTATGGCTTGGCCTTCTATTCGCTGGGGCTGGCCTTGCTGGTCGAATCGGGCCGTGCGTCCGAACTGGGTTTCGCCCGGTCAATGCGCATCCTGGCGGGCTTTGGCCTGCTGCATGGGGTCCATGAATGGCTGGAGATGATCGAAGATGCTAGGACGCTGCTGAATATAGCGGCCTTTCCGGACTGGTTTGCCTGGCTGCGGCTGGCGTTTCTGGCGGCGTCACTGCTGACTTTGATGGCTTTTGGCGAGCATTTGCGTTTTCGTGAGCGGCCCGGTAAGCCTTTTCAGTGGCGGCTGACCCTGGGTGTAGCGATCTGGTATGCGCTGTCATGCGTCATCGTTCGCCTGACCTACAATCTGGACGAGGCAGCCTGGCTGGCTGCGAGCGATGTGCTGGCGCGCTACGTGCTGGGCATCCCTGGTACCGTCATGGCCTGCCTGGCGCTGTGGACGCAGCGTGCCTCTTTTGTCGAACGGGGCATGGGCCGCTTTGTCCGTGACTTGAGCATTGCAACGCTGGCGCTGGCGCTTTATGGCGTCGTCGGCCAGTTCTTCACCCGCCCATCGATGATCTTCCCATCCTTTTTGTTGAATGATGCGCTCTTTCTATCCGTGACCGGTATACCGGTGCAGTTGTTCCGTGCAGCAATGGCGGCTATCGTTGCCGTGTCGATGATTCGGGTGCTGCGTGCGCTGGAATTCGAAAACACCCAGCGTCTGGAAGCGATTCGGGTAGCGAAGTTGGAGGCGGAGCGCGCCAATCATCAGGAACTGGCGCGGTTGAACGCGGAACTTCAGGCAGCCAACGAAGAGACCGCCCAGCTGCTGCAAAAGGTGCAGACGCGCGACTCGCTGCGCGGTGAACTGCTTCAGCGCATCACCTCGGCGCAGGAATCCGAACGCAGCCGGGTGGCGCGCGAGCTTCACGACGGCACCGGACAGACGCTGACGGCGCTGGCACTAGGGCTGCGCGGGCTTTCGGCACGGTGCCTGGAGAACCCGGAGTTGATCGCCAAGCGGCTGCCGGAACTGGAATCGATGGCGACGACCGGCCTGGGCGAACTGCGCCAACTCATCAATGATTTGCGCCCGCCGCAGCTTGACGATATGGGTCTGGCGGCCACACTGCGCTGGATGAGCGGACGCTTCAAGAGTACCGATGGTCCACAGGTTCATCTCGAAATCATAGGCGAATCGCGCCCGATGACCTCCGAAATGGAGACAGTTTTGTATCGAATCGCGCAAGAAGGCCTGACGAACGTAACCAAACATTCATGTGCAGAGAATGTATGGTTGACATTAAATTATGACGACGGACCTTCGTTGATGATAAGAGATGATGGCGTTGGTTTTGATGCTCCGAGTGTGATGCGCCCCGATGGTGTGCGTTCTGCCTGGGGTCTGGTAGGCATTCAGGAGCGGGTCAATTTGATCGGTGCGAGCCTGGATGTCTGGTCAGCACCTGGCGAGGGTGCTCGGCTGACTATTCGCCTCAACACGAGCGAAGGCAGAGCTAGAGAGGTCGATCATGCCGATCAAAGTGCTGATCGTTGACGATCACGCCGTTGTGCGCGCCGGTATCCGAATGCTGCTGGAAAGTGACCCGGATATTGAGATCGTGGCCGAGGGCGAGAGCGGTGTGGATGCAATTGAATACGCCAGGCAGTTTCACCCTGATGTGATCCTGATGGACGTCACCATGCCCAAAATGAACGGGATCGAAGCTACACGCCGGATCATGGCGGAGATGGCCTCGGTCGCGGTGGTGACTCTGACGATTCACGAGGGCACTGACTATTTCTTCCAGATGCTCCAGGCGGGGGCATCCGGCTATGTGCCCAAGCGCGCCGCGCCGGAAGTGCTGCTGGATGCCATCCATGTCGTGGCGCGGGGTGACGTTTTTCTGGAACCAGGGGTGGCAAAAGACCTTGTGGCCGATTATCTCGCTCGCGTACGATCAGGAACAGAGCAGGCCAGTTACGATGGCCTGACCGATCGTGAACGCGAGGTGCTGACCCTGATTGCTGAGGACGAGACCAATCAGGGCATCGCCAATGAACTGAGTATTTCCGTGAAAACGGTCGAGCGACATCGTGAGAATATTATGCGCAAGTTGAATTTACATACCCGCACTGAACTCGTTAAGTACGCAATTCGTAAAGGGATGATTTCCCTGGATGAGTAGAACATCAACTATGACGATAAAGACGACATCTTCTAAGCTTACCACTGCCCGCCTGCTCCTGATTGGTGGTGTAATCCTGACGTTTGCGGCTGCCTTGCTGGCCGCTTCACCGCTTACCTCGGTGATGGCCCAGGATGAGGACATCGACGTCGAGTATTATGGCGCGCGCGAATGCCGCGATTGTCACCGGGACATCAGCGAGTCGCACAGCGATACAGCACACGCCCTGGCCTTGCAAGATGCCAGCGACGAAGGGGCTGTGCTGCTGGGTGATTTCAGCGAAGGGCAGTCCGTGCGGGAGGTTCAACTTCCGGGCGAGAGCGAGGCGCAGCCTTTCACGGCGGATGAAGTCAAGTACATCGTCGGGGCGGGGCAAAACGTACAGCGTTATCTCTATCAGTCGGACGAGGGGCAGCTTCTGGTGCTCCCGGCGGAATGGAACGTCGCGGCGCAGACTTGGGAGCCTTACCTGCTGGCCGATAGCTGGCCGAGCGAGGCCTATGATTGGACGACGAAGTGTGCGGGCTGCCATACGACCGGCCTGGATGTCAGCAGCGGCAGATGGGAAGACGACGGCGTTCAATGTGAAGCCTGTCACGGCCCCGGCAGCGTTCACGTGGAACTGGCAGATGATGCCGGACACACGATTGACGACGAGGAACTGGCCGGAATACAGGCTGCCATTGCCAGCACCCTGGACCCGCAGATGTGCGGCCAGTGTCACAGCCAGGGCGAAATGCCGGACGATCATCTGCCCTTCCCGACCAATCACCAGCCTGGCGAGATCTCGCTGGATGGCTTCGATCTGGTCAGTACGGACGATCCGAACTTCTGGCGGGCCAGCGGTCATGCATCACAGCAGAATATGCAGTACAACGAATGGATGCAGTCGGGTCATGCGGCGGCGCTGACCACCATGATCGACAGCGATTACGCGAAGGATACCTGCCTGAATTGTCACAGCGGTGATTTCGTCTACACCGAGCGCCAGCGTGCGCTTGAGACGGATGATGATGACGAGACGGTCAGCGACCCCTTGACGCTGGCAACAGCGCAGTACGGAATCGTCTGCGTGACCTGTCACGCGCCGCACGGTGGCACCGATAACGTGTTCGATTTGGTCGAAGACCCTGGGGCATTGTGCATCTCCTGTCATCAGGACGCCGGACGTAGTGACGAGGTTCACCACCCGGTTCAGGAAATGTTCACCGGCGCGCAAATTGTCGATGAAGTTGAGGGCGTGCCTTCACAGCACCTGACAGCGGGCGCAACCTGCGTCACCTGTCACATGCCGCCCACGCAGCAAAGCGGCGATACCTGGTACGACGCCAGTCATCTGCTGCTGCCAGCGTTCCCTGGTGATGTCACCGACGGACAGCCAGACTCCTGTACGACCTGCCATACCGACCTCAGCCCGGAGTATTTGCAGCAGTTCATCGACAAAATCCAGACGAAAGTATCAGACCGGCTGTCCGCCGCGCAGGTGGCGATGGCTAGTCGTCAGGACCTGCCGAGCTGGGTCCAGGAAGCGGTTGATTTCGTGGCTGGGGATGGCAGCCTGGGCGTACATAACTATCAGTACACCACTCAGCTTCTGGATGCCGTCGAAGTGCAGTTGGGGATCACGACCGTGACCGTGCCGGATACAATCCCGGTGCATGAGATTGAGGACCCGCAGGACTGCGCTGAATGTCACCCTGACGAACACCGGGAATGGCAGCAGTCCCCGCACGCCAACGCCTCGCTCAGCCAGACCTTCCAGATGGAGTATGCTGCCAGCGGCCAGCCAAGCTACTGCATGAGCTGTCACGCCTCCGGCTACGATCCGCGCACAGAGGAATATGTTTTCGAGGGCGTGGTGTGCAGCAACTGCCATTATGTGGCCGACCCCGGAGTCGGCCATCCGCCTGGACCAGTGGAAGTCGCCACCAACTCGGCAGTCTGTGGACGCTGCCACAGCGGCGCGCATTCGCCCACCTACAACGAATGGCTGGTGAGCAATCACAGCGCGGTCGGGATCGACTGTGTGGACTGCCACACGCCGCACGACAACGGCCTGATCCTCGACAACGTGAACGACACCTGCGGCTCATGCCACAAGGAAGCTACGGTTGACGACATCCACATGGGCGACAACATGCAGTGTACTGACTGCCACATGACCCGTGTTGAGAGCGAAAACGGTATTCAGGTGGTCGGCACCGGACACAGCATGAACATTGATCCGAGCGTATGCGCCTACTGTCACGGCAAGACGCACCAGTTAAGCAGTCACGGGCATCTGAACAGCGAGGACCAGCAGGTCGTTGCCGATATGGAAAATGAAGTTGCGCAGCTGCAAGACACCGCCTCGCAAAACCTCAATACAGGCATTGTGGGTGGGGCCTTCGGCGCGCTGGCGCTAGTCCTGATCGTCCTGGTGGCGATCCGGCTGGGGAGGATCCGATGAGCGGTTACACACGCGAACTCACGCGGCGCGAATTTGTCCGCCTGGCCCTGGGCCTGGGCGTGGGGCTGGTAGCGGCGGACTGGATCTGGAACTGGTTCCTGGCCCACAACGACCCGCGTGCCCAGGCGGAAGAATCCACGACTGAGGGACCGTACTGGGCAATGGTGATCGACCTGGAAGCCTGTATCGGCTGTGAACGCTGTGTCCATGCCTGTCAGGCGACCAACGACACCCGCACCGGTCACCTGTGGAACATCATGCTTCAGGACGAGACGACCTTCGAGAAGCCGGTGTTTATCACGCGGCCCTGTATGCACTGCGAAAACGCGCCCTGTGTCGATGTCTGCCCGGTGCACGCGACCTATCACCGTCCCGACGGCCTGGTGGCGATGGACTACGACCGCTGCATCGGCTGCCGCTACTGCATGGTCGCCTGCCCCTACGGCGTGCGGGTCTTTAACTGGGCGGAGCGCACAGACGAGAATCCTGAAGTGCCGACCTGGGGCACGCCGGAGATCGAGCGGCGTCCGCGCGGTGTGGTCGAAAAGTGTACGTTCTGCTCGCAGCGAATCGATGCGGCCAAAGAACGCGGCCTGACGCCGGGTGTGGACCGGGCAGCGACCCCGGCCTGCTGTGTGATTTGCCCGACCGAGGCGCGGCGTTTTGGCGATTTGCGTGACCCGGACAGCCCGGCTTCGCGGGCGCTCGATGGGCGGCAGTCCGTAGTCCTGCGCAGCGAATTGGGCACGCATCCGCGCGTATTCTACCTGCTGCCAACCGGAGGGTCTGTGTGATGATGGATTTTGTACGCGCCAATCGGTTCTGGCTCTGGATCGCCTTCCTGCTTGTGCTGATCGGCATTGCCTTCGTGGCCGTGTTTCAGATCATGACACGCGGCCTGGTCGTGACCGGCCTGAGCGATGGGACCCCCTGGGGGTTGTGGATCATTGTCGATCTTTCCTGCATTGGCCTGGCTGCCGGGGCCTTCTCGATCTCGGCCATTACCTATTTACTGGGCCGGGAGCAGTACAAACCGCTGGCTCGTGTGGCGGTATTTATCGGCCTGCTGGGCTACAGCGGCGCGCTGATGGCCCTGATTATGGACATTGGCCGCCCGGATCGCTTCTGGCACGGTTGGGTGTTCTGGAACCCGCACTCGATGCTGTGGGAAGTTACCATGTGCATCACCCTGTACTTTTCGGTGCTGACCCTTGAAGTCTTCCCGATGATCGTTGAGCTTCCACTCTTCGCCCGGTTCAAATGGTTGACCAGCCTGGGCCACCGCATCCATCGTTATGCTCCGGCGCTGGCGGTGCTGGGCCTGTGTCTGTCGCTGCTGCACCAATCCAGCCTGGGGGCCACCTATGGTGTGGTCATCGGACGAACAGCGGTCTTTCGCACCACTATGCCGCTGCTGTTCATTGTGTCGGCAGTGGCGGCGGGGATGGCCTTTACCGTTCACATGACGCTGATCGTCCAGTGGCTGACCGGCAGGACGCTGGTACCTTCGCCGGTGCTGTTCGAAGTGGGACAGATCGCCGGGGTGATCCTGCTGCTTTACCTCTACATGCGCTTCTGGGATGCGTCGGCAGGGAACTATGGTTACGTCCCTGGTCGAACAGAAAGCCAGAACGTCCTCACGGGAGGGGTCTTCGCCGTCAGTTTCTGGGCCTGGGAGATGATTCTGGGCGGGTTAGTGGCCGCATTCCTGCTGATTCGCGCGCGGATGCTGCCAGAGCTTCCTGGCGCTGATCGTCGGCAGCGGCCTGGCGATGGCAGGTCTGGTCGCCAACCGCTATCATACGACTCTGCTGGCCTTCACACAGCCGCTTGCGACTAATCCACCTGTGACCAGTCCGCTGGTTTCGCCTTATACACCCGCCTGGACCGAATGGGCGACTGCTCTGGGCGTGGTCGCCATCCTGACCCTGTTGTTCAGCCTGGGGATACGTTTCCTGCCTGCGTTCAAGGGCCTGCCAGAGACTGTGCCGATGCCTGATGAGCCGCTTGAGCAAGCATCTGACGAACAACCGGAGCCTGCGCCGAGCGGCAGCACTGCCTAACGACTTTCTCAATTCAAGCGTATTGAATTTGCGTGGCGATTATTCGCCGCGCATTTTTGTTTGGCAATTGGGCCATAGTCGTTTATCCTGATGTGTAACACTGCCTGAAAGCTTGCTCAACGTTAATCAGGGGGCGAACCAGCGCCAGCAGGTGACGTGTGTCAGCCATTAAAGTGAGCTATGTTGTTTTTGTGCGTGCTGCTGACGCGATAAGCTACGGGTGGGCATCCAGGAAAAATTCTTGAGTTGAGGAGTTGGATCAGGCGTGTTGTATTGGCGCAACTTGCGTTCCAAACTCATGATTCTTTACCTCGGCCTGCTGCTGCTGCCGCTGCTGGGCGTCGGCCTGTATGGGTACTATTACCTGTCGAAGTCGCTGGCGGCGCAGGCCATTGACTACCATCAGGACCGAGTTCAGTCGCTAAGCTTGCAGATGCAGGGGTCCTTTGCCCTGCTGCAAGATGACCTGGTCTATATGTCGGAACTGCACAGCACCAACGCCCTGACCGATTTGTCGCTCGATGATGATGAGACCAGTGGATCGGCACGGATGGCGCTGCGCCGCGACATTCTGATCTTTGCCTCCAGCCATCCTATGTATCGCAGCATCGTGGTTTTGGATAATAGAGGCCAGCAGGTCGTGTCTGCCGAGACCGATCTCGATACCGGCGAGGTGCTGATCTACGATCCGCCCTCCATGACCGCGCAGCGTATCAACGCTATGCTGGACTCCGCGCCCGGTTCGCTGCACATGATGCTGAGCGCGGATAGTGACGAAGCAACCAGCAATGTCATTTACGCGCTGCGTTTTGAAGAAGGCGTAGTGGCGATTGAACTGCGCAGCGCATGGTTGTTTCGCTTAATGCCGGGTAGTCAGACCGCGGAAACCTGGTCTTTGCGCCTGCCGACTGGCGAGGTGCTGCACTTCGCGCCGGATAATTCCGAGGTTATGCTGCCGGATCTCAGCGGCGACGATTTCTGGCAGGGCACCCCGGCAGGTTATTATGACGATGGGACCGACGTCATCTTCTTCCAGCACGCGCCCGCCTTCTCGCTGGGCGAAGATGTCAGTTGGGTACTGTTCCACAAGATACCGCGCAATCTACTCTACAGCGACCTGAGCACATATTACCAGACCTTTACCCTGCTGGCTGTGGGGTCCTTTCTCTGTGTCATCGTACTGGCGCTGTTTGCCGTCAGCCGTTTTGTCGAGCCGATCCGGCAGCTTAAGCGTTCGGTCGATACGATGCGCAAGACCGGTCATACCCCGGAACTGCCCACCCAACTGCCGCCCGATGAGGTCGGTGATCTGACGGTGGCCTTTTACTCGATGGCGCTGGAACTGGAAGAGAAGCGGCATTCTGAGCACGCGCTGATCGAGAAGCTGATTAGCGCCCAGGAAGAGGAGCGCAAACGCATCGCCTATGATCTGCACGACAGTCTGATCCAGCAGTTGGTCGGGGCGCGCTTTTACCTCAACCAGTGCAGACAGGAGTTGAGCGATTCACAGTCCGGGCTAAACGGCAGTTTCAGCCAGGGCTACGAGGTGCTGTCGGAGGCAGTGGTCGAGGGTCGCCGTATTATCGAGGGCCTGCACCCAACCATTGTCGATGACCTGGGTCTGGTGGCGGCGATTGCGGAACTGGTGGATACCGCCGCTGAAGTGGCCGGTTGGATGGTGGACAGCACGCTCAAGCCGCTGCCCCAGGAGCCAGACAAGGCTACCAGTGTGACGCTGTACCGTATCGCGCAGGAAGCACTGCATAACATATCAAAACACGCCGACGCGCACACGATCCGTGTTGCGTTGAGCAATTCCGATGGCATTAACCTGAAGATTGCCGACGATGGCGTGGGATTCGACGTGGATTCGCCGCCGGAATCCGATGGGGGCTGGGGGATCAGAACTATGCACGAGCGTACCAGTTTGCTGCATGGTAAACTCACGATAAGCAGTCAACCAGGGCAGGGGACTATTGTGTCGGTCTGGATACCGACCGACACGGCACTGGTGGATGGAGGGCGGAGTAATGGCATTTTACACTGATACTGCGATTCGGGTTGCCATTGTGGACGATCATGGCATCGTTCGGCAGGGGCTGCGGATGCTCCTCAGCCGTCCGGGTCTGGAAGTTGTGGCCGAGGCAGCCAGCGGACCGGAGGCGGTTGAAGTCGCAGGGGCTTTGCAGCCGGACGTTATGCTGCTGGACATCCGCATGACCGGAGGCGATGGCCTGAAATATCTGCCGCAGATCCGCGCAACGTCGCCGGATACGCACGTCATTATGCTCACTACCTATGCCAATCCCGGCTATCTCGCCAGGGCAATTAACGACGGGGCGGTCGGTTATCTATCGAAGGAGATGGAGCCAGAGAAGATCGTCGAGGCGATCTACGCAGCGGTCAACCACAACCGGCTTTTCGACCAGAACCTCTTGAGCGAGGCACTGCGGCCTGCTATCGACGGTTCCAGCCCTCAGCCGGAAGCCGGGGAAATGCCGACAGAGCCGCTGTCCGAACGTGAAACTGACGTAATCCGGCTCATCGCGGTGGGCATGAGCAACGCCAACATTGCCGACACGCTGAATGTCAGTGAGGCGACTGTGAAGACGCATGTTCAGCATATTTTGCAGAAGCTGCACGTCTCCGACCGTACCCAGGCGGCCTTGTGGGCGGTGCGCGAAGGGGTCGTTCAGTGACTATCCACCGCAGGTATGATTCCCAGTCATCCAAAAGGATGATTATGGGTGACGCCGATGGGAAGCATGTGTTAAAAATCAACTTCGCCTATACTATGGGTTAATGTATCACCAGTTTTTTCTTTCAAAAGGCAAGCAGACTGTCCTATGCCGCGTGTAAAATTAGCGAAAAGACTGATCCTGGCGCTGGCCCTGGTGGCGATGTGCCTGGGGGTGAGCGCTGTCTACGGTCAGGATGAACCGCCTGAATATGCCGGGACGCGCGAATGCCACGACTGTCATCGGGTGCTGGCGAATGAGCAGGCCGAGATGGCCCATTCGCTCACGCTGGTCGATGTAGCCAAAGCCGATGAGGACGCCAATCCGATCCTGGCCGATTTTGACGCCGGTGAAGATCTGCGCACGGTGACGCTGCCCGGTGAGGACAGCGCGCGGCCATTCACAGCGGACGATGTGGTCTTCACGCTGGGGGTAGGGCGGCACGTGCAGGCCTACGTCACCCAGACCGGCGAGGACCAGTATTACGTCCTGCCCGCTGAATGGAATACGGTCACTGGGGAATGGCAGACATTGGACTATGCCGCCGACTGGCCGGACCCGGCCTATGATTTTGTCAACCAGTGCGCGGGCTGTCACACGACTGCCTTTGACGCCAATACCCTGACCTGGCAAGAAACGGGCGTCCAGTGCGAAGCCTGTCACGGCCCCGGTTCCAATCACATCGAGATCGCCGATGACGCCGGCGGGTCCATTTCTGACGAAGAATATGACGCGATTCAGGGCGCGATCAATTTTGCGACCGATGCGCAGGTTTGCGGGCGTTGTCACATACGTGGGACCAGTGCGGATGGGATGCACCCTTATCCGCTGGGCTACACGCCGGGCGACAATCTGCTTGAGCAGACTGGCTTCGTGCCTGCCTCGACTGATGACACAAGCCAATTTTTCCCGACCGGCCACGCCCGGCTGCCTAATATGCAGTTCAACGAATGGCTGGAATCGTCACATGGCGATGCGCTGGCGACGGCTCAATCCAGCGATGACTTCGGAGCACGCTGCCTGACCTGCCACAGTGTTGCGCAGGTGCGTGTCGATTATCTGATTGACGAAGACTGGGTCGATCCGCACGATTTTGATCCTCTGACCACGCTGGACCGGCATGGTTTCGGCGTGACCTGCGTGAGCTGCCATAATCCGCATGAGCAGGACAATCCTATGTTCCTGCGGGATGACAATACCTATTCGCTGTGTACAAACTGTCATTCTAACGACACGGAATCGGACTCAATTCACCATCCGGTGCAGGAGATGTTCGAGGGGCAGGCTTTTGTGGACGAGATCAAGCCGGTGGTAGGTGCGCATTTCTCGGCGGACGATGGCCCGGAATGTGTCACCTGTCACATGGCGTCTATCGACACGCACAGTGGTGTCCGCGAAAGCCATACCTTCAAGGTGGTCGAACCGGGACAGGTCGCAGACATAGAGGGCTTGCAGGCGGCCTGTACCGGCTGTCACACGGATATTAAAGACCCGGCTCAGATGCAGGGCCTGATCGACGGCGTTCAGTCTAATGTGGGCGACCGTTTGGTGCGTGCCCGCGATGCTGTAACAGATGAGACACCCACCTGGGTCGTTACGGCGCTGGATGCTATCGAAGGCGATGGCAGCCGGGGCATCCATAACTATGCATATACCAACGCCATGCTGGTGGCGGTCGAGGGGGAACTCGGCCTGGTAAATGGGACGCTGAGCGACAGCGACGTGTCGGCGATTGTGGCCGAAACCCTGCCACCTGCCCAGGCCACACAGGCACTGCCGCAGGCCCCGGAGACGCAGGTGGGCGGCCTGACCTTCCCATCGGTCATTCTTCTCGGCATCTTTGGAGCCATCGTGCTTGTGGCGGCTTACATGTTCTTTATCAGGGGTGGCCGGGATGAGTAGATCGAAACACGTGGTATGGCTGCTGGAAGGCGCTGGTGTCTTCCTGCTTGCGCTCGGCTTCTTGCTGGTCCAGCAGGCCGCGCCGCTGGCGGCTCAGGACGGCACGCCACAACCCACCGGCGACGACAGCTTCTGCCTGACCTGCCATGCGAATACGGATGCAACGACGACTCTGGCCGATGGCACGGTGATTCACATCGGTGTTGATCGGGACGTACTCGACGAACTCGGTGCATGGCAGCGGGAACTCAGAAGGAGCGCTGGGCTGTGTGGATTGTCACGGGACCGATATTTTCCCGCATGACAAGCCGCTGCCCGC
This sequence comes from uncultured Chloroflexia bacterium, assembly GCA_963772595.1. GTDB lineage: Bacteria > Chloroflexota > Anaerolineae > Aggregatilineales > Phototrophicaceae > CAVYXZ01. The sequence goes on from CAVYXZ010000016.1 coordinate 348,745, forward strand.
CGACGGACGCGCCTTCACAGTGGAAATGTCGCTGGTCTGCACGCGCTGTCATGCTGACCAGACGGCCAACCTGGCCGATGGCGTACATTACTCGGCGCTGATGAGCGGTAATCTGACGGCGGCGACCTGTGTGGATTGTCATGGTGCGCACGACGTTCACGCGCCTGACGAGCCGCGCACCCGTATCTCGGAAACCTGCGGCAACTGTCACGCCCAGATATTCAGCCAGTACAAGGATAGTGTCCACGGGCAGGCGCTCTTTGAAGGCGACCCGAACGTGCCGACCTGCATTGATTGTCATGGTGTGCATGGTATCCAGCACCCGACGACCTCGCAGTTCCGCAATCGTTCGCCGGAGCTTTGTGCGGGCTGCCATGCCAATGAGGAATTGATGTCGCAGTACGGCATCACGACCAATGTCTTTAACAGCTATCTGACCGAATTTCATGGCACGACCGTCGCGCTTTTCGACCAGACGGACCCCAACGTGCCGTCGAACAAGGCGGTGTGTTTCGATTGTCATGGCGTCCACAATATCCAGAAGGTGGATGCTGCGAACAGTCAGGTCGTGCGTGACAACCTGCTAGCGACCTGCCAGAAATGCCATCCGTCGGCCAGCGCCGATTTCCCTGACGCCTGGGTGGGGCATTTCCCGCCGTCGCTGCAAACGCAGCCTTTGATGTATGTGGTGAATCTGTTTTACAGTGTTCTCATTCCGGTTGTGATGGGAGGGTTTATCTTCCTCATACTCACCGATATTTATCGGCGTATTCGTGATCGTGTAGGACGAGGAGGATCGGGCTGATGGCTGAAGAAGCGATAGAACCACAGGACGTAACTCAGGACGAAGCGCAGGAAGCCAGCTCCTACCGCCGTTTTGGGCGGACAGAGCGTTTCGAGCACATTATTCTGCTGGTGACGTTCAGTGGGCTGGCGCTGACCGGGATTCCGCAGCGCTATGCCGGGACGACCTGGGGCAAAGACCTCATCGCGCTCATGGGCGGTATTGAATCGATCCGCATCGTCCATCGTATTCTGGCGACGGTGCTGATGGCCGAAGCCATCTATCACGGCGGAATTATCTCATACAAGCTGTTTGTCCTGGGACGACAGGCGACTATGCTGCCGGGAATCCGTGACATACGCGATGTGATCCAGTGGATCGCCTTCAACCTGGGCCTGCGCCGCGAGCATCCGCATCTCCCGCGCTACAATTTTGGCGAAAAGGTCGAGTATCTGGCGGTGGTCTGGGGCACGATCATCATGGTCGCAACCGGCTTCATGCTGTGGAACCCGATTGCGACGACCAACTTACTGCCGGGTCAGGTCATTCCGGCGGCGCGGGTGGCTCACAGTGCGGAGGCGCTGCTGGCGGTGCTGTCGATCATCACCTGGCACATGTATAACGTGCATGTCCGGCGCTTCAACCGCAGCATGTTCACCGGCAAGATCACGCGCGAAGCGATGGAAGAGGAGCACGGCGAGGAACTGGAGGCCATCGAACACGGCGAAACCGGTCTCATGCCGCCGCCTGAGGTGATCCGCCGCCGCAATCGTTATTTCATCCCTTATGCCTTTATCGTCGCCACGATTCTCATTCTCGGCCTGATCTGGTTTGTGACCTTCGAGCAGACAGCTATCGTCACCATTGAGCCGGTCGCCAGCGCGCCTGAATCGCTGCAAGGTATCACAGCGGCAGACGGTGATCCGGCGGTCGGTGCGCAGCTTTGGCAGGCACAGGACTGCGGGTCCTGCCACGGTGACAAGGCCCAGGGTGGGGTGGGGCCGCTAAACGTTGGCCTGGCGAACACCGCACTGCCTTTTGAAGAGTTCGTCGCAGAGGTCCGGCGTGGGCCAGCAGACATGGCTGCCTACAGTGAAGCAGAACTGAGTACCCTGGATCTGGCGCACATTTACGCCTGGTTGCACGCTACGGATACGCCAGCCTCTGAATCAGATTCTGCTGGCATCCCCGAATCCTGACACGTACGCGGAGGATGAGGGTATCGTCCGATAAGGGCCGGCTTACTTGGCGCTCGCGCTTTCCTTCATCTTCTGCATCAGCCGCGCTTTCAATACTCGCCGCTGCTTGAGATAGCTGGCCTTATCAATTTCGTTCGCGTCAAAGTGATTGTCTAGCTCGGCGATCTGCACCATCAGGTCCTGAGCAGTGCGTTCGTCAAACACGTCCACGTCGTTTTCGCTGCTGCGACGACGACGCCACCACACGAAGGCCCCTAAAACCAGCAGTAGAATGCCCAGACCCAGCAGCGCGGCGGCCAGGACATCGCGCGATATGGTGCCGGTGGGCTGCGGCACATCGTTGAGCGAAGTCGTCACCTGGACGCTCAGCGACTGCCCAACCTGGGGCGCATCCGTCACGCGGTAAATGTTGTACTGGCGTCCGTTGAAGTCCTGATTGCGATTGAATTCGATTCCATTGCCAGACAGGCTCAGGTGAGCTTTCTCGACGTAGAATTCTATTGGTCCGGAGACTGGATACTGAATGGGCACCGGGATCGTCGTGCTGTCGTTGTAGGGCAGTGAATAGGCGAACTGGACGTAATGCTGGTCGCCGGGCAACACCGGCATCAGATCCATGACTTCGCGGCCATCGTCGCTGAGTACATAACGGTTCGGATCGGTGTGGTCGAGCTGCAACTGTGCCCCCTCCGGCACGGGGATCGTGATCGAGACCATACCGCTGCCGTCATCGCTGCGATCTTGCAAATACATCCGGTCGGAGGTATTGGTCATGTCGATCACTTCGATGACGTAGAGGCCCTGTGAGGTCAGGTTCAACTGGGTGGCACGGGCCGTGATGTCGATCACGTTCGGATCGTTGGTGCTTTCGTAGACGGTGGTATCCAGCACCATGTCGGGGACGCTTACGTCACCGAGGACGATTTCGCTGGAAAAGCGTGCGCCACCGTAATTGACCGTGACCAGATAGGCGAAATCCGGGCGGATGACCACGCCATCATAGTTATAGGCACCATCTTCACCGACGGTGAATTCGGCGACCTGTTCGTTGAACTGGCTGTCTACAATGTGAAGCACGGCCTCCATACCCGCGACCGGCGTGCCTCCGGATGTGCCCTGTGAGATATGCCCGCTGACGGTGCCAATGACCTGCGGTACCTCTTCCGTCGGTTCCTGTGTTTGCTCTGCACCGACTTCCTCGGTTGCAGCCGGTGTGGGTACTTCCGCAACGGAGCCTTCAGATGGTCCGCTGGTGGTAGACAGTGTCCGTAGATACTGAACGACGGCAGATAGATCAGTCTCCAGCAGCGCGCCGGGCCGAATCTTTTCGGCCTGATGATCGTCGAGCATCTGCTCGCGGTCGGCATCGCCCATTGATTGCAGGCCGACCAAGGTCGGACCACTATCGGTGCCGGTGCCGTCCTCACCGTGACAGGAAGCGCAGTTGCTGGCGAACAGGTCTTTGCCGCGCGCAATCGCCGCCGGGTCATAGGACAGAGTGTAGGTGTAATAGGCGACGTCCCAGCGTTCGGCCTCGGATAGGGCACTGCCCCAGGGCGGCATCAAAGCGTCAAGCTTTCCGGTGGTGATGATGCCAAACCAATCTGCCAGCGAGACGTTGGCGATGGTCGCAGGGTCGGTGAAATCAGGGATGCTCGTGATCTGGCCGCTCTGGACGAGTTCGCCGTCGCCCGCGCCGCCGGTGCCGTGACAGCGCACACAGTTCTGCGCAAAGATGGCCGCCCCACGATTCATATCTGCCAGTTGGTTGAAGGCGACAGGTTCTGAAGTCGGGCGCGGTGGCATGGTACTGACGATGTCGGGTTCCCCGGCCAGCCCGCCGCAGGATGCGGTCAGCAGCGCCAGGAGCCACAGCAGAATCACGCGCCCGGTTGATCTACGGTTCATGTGCTATCCCCAGAAGTTATTATTGATTGTTGGCCGAATGCAGAGCGTCACGGTAATTGCGGATGGCTTCTTCAACCGCGAGATCCAGTTCGGATTCGCCCTCGCGGCTTACCGTCGCGCTATCTTCAGCGCCGTGGCCGTTGTGCTGCTCGGTGTGGCCGTCTTCGAGCAGTTGCAGCAGGCGCACGCCATAGGTGGTCCAATGCTGGCGCTCGATTTCGTAATCTTCGGGGTTAATCTTTTCGGCCCCGAAGTCTTCGTCAAGATCGCGGATGGTGGCGAGCACACGTTCGTAACTGGTAATTAGCTCAGCGCGGGTACGCTCAAGCTGACGCTGCTGTGCCTGGTCCCGCCGGTTCTTACGGGTAAGCAAGGGCAGGGCGATGATAGCCAGCCCGACGGCGGTCATCACAGCGGCGATAATCAGGGATTCCACACTCATGCCTTACGCTTCCTTTGCCAGCAGCCCATCAATGATGCTGCTCAGCCGCGCCTCAGTGACACCGGCATAAATAAACTGGGCGACATTGCCGTCCTGGTCGATGACGAAGGTTTCCGGCACGCCCTGGATGTTATAGCGATCCGAAATGCGCGTTCCGAGGTCCGGCGCATTGAGGTAGGTGATGTCGTACTCGTCCAGATATTCGAGCGAGCGCGGTCCGTTATCGGCATAGGCGATGCCGATGAAGACGACGTTACCGTCAGCGGCATAATTGCGCCAGGCCGATTCGAGTTCTGGAGCTTCCAGGGCACAGGGGCCGCACCAGCTCGCCCAAAAATTCACCACGACCACCTTGCCGCGAAAGTCGGCAAGCTCATAGGACTGACCATCGAAGGTCGTGAAGGCGAAATCGGGTGCCCGGCCATCCTCTGGTTGAGTCTGGTTCTGGCGTGCCAGGGCCAGGGCGATGACCACGCCCGCCAGAACAATGCCGATGATGAGGATGATCGAGGCCAGTCCGAGACCACCACGCCGGGATGTATCTTCCTGGGTCGCTGCCATACTCTCGTCAGAGGGTTCGTCTTCGGGAGTTGTATCCATAGGTACAGAATTGTGTGTCGTGTCCATGTTTATCCTGCCAGATCGTCTTCCAGTAAGTCGTGATAATCGTCGAGCGTTTGCTCACTCTGCGGCGGTGGCTCCGGTTCAGGTTCGAGACCGTCGGGTACACGGCGCCGCCATTGAATCAAGAGGTAAATCACTATGAGCGCGGCCACTATCGAGATCAGCCAGGGTGTGACGAGCGACAGAGTTCGCAGCACTGGGTCCTGCGGCGTGCCAACGACGCGATCTCCAAAACGGGCCACAAAGTCATCAATGATTTCTTGCTGCGTCTTCCCGGCTTCCAATTGGATACGAATTTCGTTGCGCCAATCGGCGCAGGCTGCCGTGCCGCAGACATCCAGCGGGATATTCTCGCAGACCGGGCAGAAAAGCTGTTCGGCGACGGCATTCACGTCATCGTCGGTCACGGTATTGGTATTGTCTTGTGCCAGAGCCAATCCGCCGAGCAGGCCAAGCAGGAGCACAACGGCAATCGCTGCGCGTGTCATAGGATAGCGAATGGACATCAGACACCTCGCACCGGGCGTAACTATCTGGCGTGGCTCCTGGAGGCGGCGGCGTGTGCGAGCCGACATGACCTCGTGCGGCATGGCCGTGATGAAGGTGCCCAACATCAGCACCAGGCCGCCCCACCAGACCAGATTAATCAACGGATTGATGTATATCTTGAAGGTCGCGCGGTTCTGGTTGAGTTCTTCCCAATCGACCAGGATCACGTAGAAGTCATTTTCGATAGTGCTGTAGGCCCCCGCAATCGTCGAGGTATTCATACCTTCCGAGCCGCTGGGGAAGAAATCGCGCCGGGGCCGTAGTGTGGCGAGTTCCTGCCCATTGCGGATGACGGTGACATTGGCGATGTCCATGATACGCCCGTCTTCGCTGATTTGCCCTTCGTCCAGACGATCATAGCGCATTTCGTAGCCGCCGACGGAGATGCTCTGGCCGACGCCAATTGTCTGCTGTGTTTCCGTCTGGAACAGGGTGCTGGCGATGACGCCGATGCCGATTACCGTGATGCCCAGGTGGATCAGGTAGCCGCCATAGCGACGCGGGTTGCGTGTTGCCACACGCGACAGGGCCGTGAGTGGGTTTTCCTGGTGGGCAGCCTGCCGGGCACGCACAGCCCGGTAGGTTTCATAGATGGCGACCCATCCAGCAAACAAGACCAGGGCGAACGCTATCAGAACCAGCGGGGCGCGGACACCGGCGATGAAAAACGGTATCAGTGAGACTAATGCCAGCAGCACCGGGACGACAACTGACTTGCCGAGGTGCCTGAGCGAAGTCACTCCCCAGGCGGACAGAGGCGCGACACCCATTAGCAGGTAAAGCGCCAGGAAGAGCCAGGGGGTGACTGTGTTGAAGTATTCAGCCCCCAGCGTGATGTTGGTATCCAGGAACAATTCGGAGATGATCGGTGCGCCGAAGCTGCCCCAGAAGATGGCGATGAACAGCGACACGAAGACCAGATTGTTCAGGACGAACAGGACTTCGCGGCTGAGAATGCTCGTAAATTGATGCTCATTTTGCAGCAGACCCTGTCTGCGCCGGTAGAGGATCAGCGTGACCGAGATGATCGTAATGATGAACCAGAAGAAGAACATCGGGAAGCCGATCTGGCTGCGGGCGAAGCTGTGAACGCTTTCGACCAGACCACTGCGGGTAGCGAAGGTCCCGAAGATAACGGCTGAAAAGGTGCCGATCACCAGGAACATGTTCCAGACTTTGAGCATCCCGCGCTTTTCCTGGATCATGACGCTGTGGAGAAAGGCAGTGCCGATCAACCAGGGCAGGAAAGCCGCGTTTTCGACCGGGTCCCAGCCCCAGTAACCGCCCCAGCCGAGGACATCATAGGCCCAGCGTCCGCCGAGCAGCAGCCCCAGGCTGAGAAACATCCAGGCAATCAGCGCCCAGCGGCGGCTGGCTTTGATCCAGTTGGTCGAAAGTTCGCCAGAGGCCAGGGCCGCCATCGCAAAGGCGAAGGGGATCACGAAGCCGACAAAGCCCAGGTAGAGCATGGGCGGGTGGATCGCCATGCCGAAATGCCGCAGCAGCGGGTTCAGGCCCTGCGCGCTGCCCGACAGTTGGCCCGCAGTCAGGGCCGTCGCGCCAGCGGGGAAGAACATCTGACTGAAGACGTTGTTGGTCGAACCAGCGGCCAACCACCAGCGCTCAAAGGGATTTTCGAAGAAGAGTGAGAGGCCCAGGAAGAAGGCCAACACCGCCATCATGTAGGCGATGGCATAGGGCATCAGGCGTCGGTAGGGCTTCCAGTTCAGCGCGATGGCGATGGCAGCAAACAGGCTCATCAGGAAGGACCAGAACAGCAGCGATCCGGCTTGCGATCCCCACAGTGCGGTCACACGGAAGAATTCGGGCATGGCCGGATTCGAGACCGACCAGACATAGGCCATTTGATATTGCTGGGTCAGCAGACCAAGCTCAAGCGATCCCGCAGCCATCACCACAAAGGCAAAAGCCACGAAGGCCGCATTGCGACCGCTCAGGACTACATTCTCAAGCTGCCTGCGTTCTCCATAGATCGATGCGACGACGCTGTAGACCGCCGAACAGAATGCAAGTACCAGAGCCAGGAAGCCAATCTCCGCGAGCATAGCGTGTTCCTCTACTATCCCTGTGATTCGTTCTATAGTTTACCAGAGAGACATTATGATGATAGCGCGTATTGCCAGAAATGTGCGCGCACGGGATGAATTCGTGACAATCGCACAATTCCTGGGTAACAAATGTCGCGGACTAGGTGGATGCCTGCAAAATCGCTGAAACTTCGTCTGATAAATGGCTGCGCGCCTGCTCAAGCTGTTGGGTACGGGCTGCCATCCACTGCCGGTCGGCCTCAAGCTGCTGCGCCTGCTGGTCCAGGACCGCCCTGGTTGCCTCAGGCGAGGAGCCACCGGGGCCTGAGCGTGCCTGCACGAAAGCGGCAGGGTCCAGCGCACGCTGAATCACTGCGTCGGGCAGTTCGATACGGGCGCCGATAACGTTAGCGGAGATGTCGGCCAGGATCTGGCTGGTGATTTGCGAGGGTTCCAGATCGTGTTCCAGCGCATAGTTCACCACGCCGGAGACGATGCCATGCGCCTGGCGAAAGGGCAGATCCGCCTGCCGGACCAGAGTATCAGCCAGCTCGGTGACGGTGGTAAATCCGGCAATCGCGCGCTCCCGCAGGTGGGCGACATTGACGTGTAGAGTCTCAATGACGGCAGCGTAAAGATCAAGGACCTCTGCGCCGGTTTCCAGGCCACCAAAGAGGGCGGGGAAGATTTCGTCTTCGATGTCCTGCGTATCACCAAAGGGGATATTGTGACATTGAATCACGGTGGACTGCGCGTAGCCCATCATGCGGCTGATACGGGCGCGCAGGTGTTCAAGTACGACAGGATTGCGCTTCTGTGGCATGATCGAACTGATTTGGATGAAGCTGTCGTCAATGCGAATACCCTTGCTTTCCTGAGTGGCCCAGAAGAGCAAATCGTGGGTGAAGCGCGACAGGTTGATGCCCATACTGGTCAGGGCGGCGGCGCTGTCGGTGAGGTTATCCGAGGCGGCGATGCTGTCGTAGGTGCTCGCCATCACGCTGTCAAAGCCGAGCAGCGAGGCGCTGAGCGTCCGGTCTATCGGGAAGCCGGTACCGGTGAGCGCGGCGGCCCCTAGCGGACTCTGATTGTTCGTCCCATAGGCGAACTCGAAGCGGGCCATATCGCGCTCTAGACAGGCGATGATGCCCGCGACGTAATGGGCCATCGTGGTCGGCTGGGCGGGTTGCGTGTGCGTGTAGCCCGGCATGAGCGTATCGAGGTGCTGGCGTGCGAAGTCAATCAACGCGCTGCGCAGGGCCAGCAGTTTCTGGATGGCATCCATCAGGAGCGGACGCAGTGCCAGGCGGGTCAGCGCATAGCCCAGGTCGTTGCGGCTGCGCGCGAGTTGAATGTTACCGCCGGATTCCGCGCCTGCGATTTCGATCAGATGACGCTCAATCGTGAAAAACAGGTCCTCGACGCCGGAGCGGTAGCCCAGATTGGCCAGCCCCTGCGGTTTCGATCTGGTCCAGTGCCGACAGCAGCGCCTGGGCGTGGCTGAGGCTGAGGATACCGCAGCGGTACAGCATGACCGCGTGCGTCCGGTTGGCCGCCATCATTGGCTGGTAGTAGTAAGTCTCGGCATCGCGGTAAAACGGTTTGAGAACGTAACGTTCGTAGAGCGGGTGGGGAAAACTGGACGCTTGCTCAGCCATCCATTAGCCTTTCAGTCCGGTCAGCGCGATGCCCTCGATAATATAGCGCTGGAAGATAATTACAATGATAAGCAGCGGGATTACGGCCAGCGTCGCGGCGGTCATAATCAGCTGCCAGTCCGACCCGGCTTCGGACGAGAAGAACTGGATACCGACCGGCAGCGTCTTCATGTCCGACTTGGTGGTAACGATCAGCGGCCAGATGAAGGCGTTCCAGTTGCCCAGGAAGTTGAAGATACACAGCGCGCCGATGGCCGGCAAGCTGAGCGGCACGGCGATGCGCCAGAAGAGGCCGAACTCGCCCACGCCGTCGATACGACCTGCATCCAGCAGTTCATCCGGCACGCCTTGCATAAACTGCCGCATCAGGAAAATTCCAGCCGCGGTGATAAGGCCGGGGAAGGCGATGCCCCAATAGGTATCGACCCAGGTGCCGCCGATAATCGGATGCGAGGACATGATATACCAGGGAATGATGAGCATCTCCGTCGGCACCATCAGCGAACTGAGGAAAACGATGAAAATGATGCGCTTGCCGGGGAAGTTATGCTTGGCGAAGACGTAGCCGGACAGCGAATCGAAGAAGGCGACGCTGACCGTGGTCATTACCGCCACGATGATAGAGTTAAGATACCAGCGGGGTAGATTGGTCTGGGTCACGACTTCGCCATAGTTGGCGGTGGTTGCATCCATTGGGAAGAAGTTAGGCCGCGTGATCTCGCTCGCAGGCTTGAACGAGGTCGAAATCATCCAGGCAAAGGGCACCACCATCGTGAGACCGATCAGAGACAGGCAGGCGTAAGAGAGAATCTTGTAGCCCAGGCCGCGATGGGCTGAGCGCCGAGCCTGACCCGGCGATTCGAACAGGGAACTGCGCTGGGTTTGACCGAATGTATCCATGATGACCTCCCTCAGTACTGCACCTGGCGGTTGACGAAACGAAGCTGAAGGATCGTGATTCCCAGAATGATCGCAAACAGCGTGACCGTTAATGACGCAGCATAGCCCATGTGGAAGCTCTGAAAGGCTTCGCGGTATACCCTAAGCACCACCGTCGTCGTCGAGTTGAGCGGGCCGCCGTCACCCTGACTGGACATGGCGATCACTGGCTCGAACATGCGCAGAAAACCGATTGTTTGCAACACCAGCAGATAGACGAGGCTGGGATTGAGCAGGGGCAAGGTGATGAAGCGCAGCGACTGCCAGCGCGTCGCGCCATCGACACGGGCAGCTTCATAGAAGGTGCGCGGAATCTGCTTCAGCCCGGCAAGGAAGATGATGACGGCGAAGCCAAGCCCTTGCCAGATAACGACCGCCAGAATCGAAGGCAGCGCTTGCTGTGGCCTATTCAAAAAAGGCTGCTGTGGTAGCGAGAACGTTTGCAACAGCACGTTGAAGAAGCCGAACTGCGGCTGATACAACATGCGAAAGACCCAGGCGACGGCGATGGTCGAGGTGACAAAGGGCAGGAAGAAGAGCAGCCGATAAATGGTGCTGAACACGCGGATTTCGTCCAGCATCAGGGCGATGCCCAGCGCCAACAACAGTTGAATCGGCACGCCCAACACGACGTAGTTCACTGTGTTCAGGAAGGCTGCACGGGTTGGCGAGCGCAAGTTGCTGAATTCGTTGGCTATCTCTTCGTAGTTGTTAAATCCAACATACTCTTGTTCAGTCGCCAACGGATTGTAGTCGTAGAGACTCATTTCAAAGGCATAGAACGTAGGATAGATGCGAATGTAGGCAAAAAAGACGATGGGCACCGCAAGAAAAATGTAGGCCCACATGATCTTGCGCCGCGCAAAGCTCATTTGAAACATGGTTCACCACCTGAAAGCTAGGATTCCGCAGGTGTGACAAACCACGTCAGACCCGAAAGCCTGACGTGGTTTCCTTATCGTGGTAACTCTGAGCAGACTACGATTCGTGATTTGCCCAGAAGTCGTCCAGTACTCCTTGCTCGGTTGCGGCGGCTTCGTTCAGCGCGTCGCAGGGATCCATACCACCAAGGCGCACCTGATCGTAAGCGTCGATGAGCACCTGGCGCTGGGCGGTTTCGTCAACGAAGAAGGTCGCGTGGGCGTAGGAAAGGCCCGCAGCAAAGGGCCCCAGTACCGGGTCAGCCAGCATTTCAGGATCGCTGGCGGCTTCAAGCTGCGCCGGCAGTTCACCCACGATGCCGACCCACTCTTTACCGGCTTGTGCTGTGGTGATGAACTTCAGGAAGCGCTCGGCGGCGTCCAACCGGGCCGGATCCGCAGCCGCGCGGCGGGTGATGCCATGAGTCCAGTAGGAACCGAAGGTCGAGTGTTCGCCATCCGGTCCAACCGGCAGCTCCGCCACGCCGTAATTCAGGTCCGGGGCGTTGGCCGCCAGTGAACCCAGGCGGAATGAACCGTCGATGTGCATGGCTTCGTTGCCATTGGTGAAGGCATCGGTCGCATCGTCGAAGAGATCATTGCTGCCAGTCTTGTACTCGGTTTCGAAGGCCAGCAGATACTTGAAGGCTTCGCAGCCTTCCGGGCTGTTGTACATGACTGTCTTGCCATCTTCGGAGTAGGGTACGCCGCCGAACTGGCGCACCAGCACTTCGCGGAACCAGTGATGTTCCTGAGCAGTCATGCCAACGGCGATAGCCTTCGCTGGTGATATTGAGGATGTCAGTGCCGTTGCCATCATACATGGTGGTCGGCTTGCGCCATCGCTACCATGTCATCGAGCGTTGCGGGCGGCGTTTCGGGGTCCAGCCCGGCGGCCTCAAACAGGTCCTTGTTCCAGAACATCGCCAGGGAACGGACAGCGGTCGGAATGGCCCAATACTGGCCTTCGAATTTCGATTCAGCCACCATCGGCGAGAAATAGCTCTCGATCCAATCGGCGGGGAACTGATCTTCCGGCAGCGGGACCAGATAACCGGCATCAACGAAGGCGGGGATCCAGCCGTAGTAGAGCGTCACCACATCCGGCCCGACGCCAGCGGGGGCGGAAGCGGCGATCTGATCACGGAAGTTGTCATAGGGGATATCGCTGTTGTGAACAACATGGACATCAGGGTTTTCTGCTTCAAATTCGGCGATGAGCTGATCCATCGCCGTAACGCGCGTTTCATAGAAATACTGCCAGTATTCAATCTCAGTCACGTCTTGCGCAGCAACGCCGAGGCTCGCCGACAGCAGCGCCAACAGCGCAACCACGAGCAGTGCAAGCGAGAGTTTCTTCATGTGTCGTTTCCCTTCCCTGTACTAGCGCAATTCAAAAGAAAGTATGCTGCTTAAATTTTCCGCCATCAACACCTCCTTATCCTCGTTAGCTGGCCTCCAGATCAATTTTGAACAGCTTGGCGGCGTTACCCGCAAAGATGAGCTTCAACTGCTCGTCGGTCAGGCCGAGTTCGCGGCAGTCGCGGATTTGATCGTCCAGGTAGCGGATGGCAAAACCGCGTGGGAAGTAGCTGGAGTCGCTGCCAAAGATGATACGCCCTGCGCCAATGGTCTCTATGTATTTGCGGAACAGCTTCTTGGTCGTCCAGTCGCCATCCACCCAGCGCACCCACTGATTTGAGCCGCTGGTGTCAATGCTGACGTTGGCGCAGGCCCAGCACAACTGCAAGGTCTCGCGAATCCAGGCACAGCCAAAATGAGGCACCACAAAGTTGACATCGGGGAAGTCCCTGGCAATGTTGTGGAGCTTGAGCGGGTTGATGTTCTCGTGCGTGGCGATGCCGCCGCCGCCGCCCTGAATGCCGAAATGGATCAGCACCGGGATATCGAGTTCGGCGCACATTTCCCAGACGGGGTAGGCGGCTTCGTCTTCGATAGGCCGGTCGATGTTGGGGGCCAGCAGCTTGTAGCCCTTGAGGCCCAGTTCCGTGACTGCGCGCTTGAGTTCGGCGGGCGCGTCCTCGGCAAAGGGATAGTGATGGGCAAAGCCAACGAACTTGTCGGGATAGCGCGCGATGATGGACGCCAGATTATCGTTGCCGCCGCCGGTCACAAAGCCGACCGCCCGCAGGCCATATTGGTCGATTTCGGCGGCCCAGCGATCTGCCTGAGTTTCGTCATCAGGTGGATTCTGTTCTGGCGGATCGAAGCCCCAGGTCATGCGCCACTGCTGGCTGTAGGCCATCGCCTGTTCGCGTTTGATTTTGGCGCGGCGCTCGCCTCGGCGGGAAGCGTAGTCCTGGCCTTCCGGGATCATCCCGGTGAACCAGGGCTTGGTGGTGGGGAAATGAGTATGAAAGTCGATGATCTCTAACCCTAAGTACATGTTTTTATCCTGTCGCGGTGGGTTTAGTCAGAGTGTATTGATTGTACCCAAGATCATCGTCACGCGCATGTGACCATTCTAGCAAGAGAAAGGCAGTGGAATTTGGGAACATGTGGGGTGACTTTCCAAAGCCGACAACCTGAGCCGATACCTCCAATGCTCGTATCACGGTCTCGATAGCCCACAAAAAATAAGGTCTGGTACAATCGCCAGTATGCGGCCTCGAAATGTTGAGGCGATTCGATATGGTATTCAGTCCGCAGAATCTCGGAGACATCATGCCCAACACTGATTTCGGGGCTGGACCTGGCTGCCGTACCTGCTCAATACACCGCCTGCCTGCGTGAGCTACCTGGAACACCGGGGAATCGACTTTCCCCGGCTGCGCGGCCCGGCTATGAGCGGCCCCTCGCAGTGAGAGGTTGACGTGTACTGCGCTTCTTGATGCTGCCGGAGGGATGGCCGCGCGCACAGTTCAACAGTGGGGTATTTCAGCCTGGAGGTTCTCTAAAGTGACGGGACGAGTTTACAAAGCAGGGGCTATCGGGCATACGGGTGCCGGAGATTTCGGACACACGCTGCACAAGGCATTTGACGGTCTGCCCAACGTGCAAATGGTCGCCATTGCCGATCCTGACGATGCGGGTCGGCATCAGGCGGTTGCCGAGACCGGCGCGGCACGCGGTCATGCCGATTATCGGGAAATGCTGGCCCGTGAAGCGCTGGATATTGTGAGCATTTGTCCGCGCCATACCGTCGAGCGGGTGGCGATGGTTCAGGCGGCAGCGGCGGCGGGCTGCCACATCTACTGCGAAAAGCCGCTGGCGAGCAGCCTGGCGGAGGCCGACCAGATCATTGACATTTGCGAACAGCATGGGGTGCGAATTGCCGTCGCGCACCAGAGCCGCTATGTGGAGCCTTTCCTGACCGTCAGGCGAATGCTCCAGCAGGGTGAAATCGGTCGGCTTTTGAGCCTGCATGGGCGGGGCAAAGAAGATCACCGGGGCGGCGGTGAAGATATGCTGGTGCTGGGGACGCACATTTTTGATCTGATGTGCTTTCTGGCCGGTGATCCAGAGTGGGTCTTTGCCAATGTGACCCATCAGAATCGCGGCGCGACTCTGGCCGATGTCACCCAGGCGACGGAAGCTATCGGGCCGGTTCTTGGCGATCATATCAGCGCGATGTTTGGTTTCCCCAATGCGGTGCGCGGATACTTCGTCAGCGCGCGCGATCAGTACCTGCCGCGCGATCATTGGGGTTTGACCCTCGTCGGCACCGAAGGCGTACTGGCGATTCGCTACAGTTCGCCGATCACGGTGGACATTACGCTCAAGCACAGCACAACGTCCACCGTCATTGAGGACGCGATGGATTACCAGGACATCAGCGTCCCGATGATTGATCCGACAACGGATTCAGAGCCGCTGCCCCTGGTGCGCATGACCACGCTCGGCAACCGGCTGGCGATTTTCGACCTGATTCAAGCCATTGAAACACAGCGCGATCCGATTTCAAGCGGACGCGATGGGCGCTCGGCACTGGAAATGATTATGGGTGTCTACGTGTCTCATCTGGAGGCGCGGCGGGTCTCGTTCCCGCTAACGCTGCGCCAGCATCCCCTGTACGACTAGGTCGCCAGCATCCGCTCCATCGTTTCACGGGCAGCGGCAAAATACTCGGCGTAGCGTGCCTTGATCTCCAGGATGAGGTGGCCGTTGTAGTTCGCCAGGCGTTCGAATGCCTCGGCATAAGGGATACAGCCCCAGCCCGGCGGCAAGTGGAGATCGGCCTCACCGTAAGGTGCGCGTTCGCCGCCATCGTCAAAGCCGGAGTCCAGCTTGCCGAAATTGTCGTTCAGATGCAGGTGGCGGGTGACGGGTGCGGCCTGTTCGACCGCTTCCAGATAATCGAAGCCGACACTGTGCGCGGCGATGTGC
The DNA here is from genome assembly GCA_963772595.1 of uncultured Chloroflexia bacterium. Classification (GTDB taxonomy): domain Bacteria; phylum Chloroflexota; class Anaerolineae; order Aggregatilineales; family Phototrophicaceae; genus CAVYXZ01. Next base: position 364,163 of record CAVYXZ010000016.1, read on the forward strand.
AGATGGGCCAGATCGAGAGTCATCGCCACATTAGGGTGATTGACCGCGCGAACCTGATCGACAATCGGTGGGATGCGGAGGCGTGGGTGATAGATCGGTAGGTCGGTGCCCGGCAGGCCGTTGGCCTTCATCAATTGATATTCCCACAGGTGCGGATCGCCGTTTTCCATGCAGACCGTGACGCCTTGACCGGCGGCGATTGGCGCGATTTTGCGCAGCGTTTCGACTTCGCGCTCGGCACCGCGCTTCATGTCATCGGGTGAAGGCAGGCGGTAGACGCCGGTGCGCGGATATTCCAGGGCCTGTAAGCCGCTGTGGTAGACCAGCATGTCTGCGTTGATCTGGCCGCCAAACTCGATACAGGCGCTGAGCACCGCGTAATCCATGTCCAAATCATAGCCGAAAGCCAGATTACAGCGGTTCGGGGCGTGTACGGTGTAGCGGAAGTCGTAACGTCCCAGGACCTCGCGCAGACCTTGGCTCAATTCAGGAACCAGACGTCCATTGACGATGAGATTCAGCGAGGACAGGCCCAATTCGACCAGGCTGTAACCCAACTCCTGGGCATAATCCAACGCACGAACCAGTTCAGAAAGATAGCCATTGGAGGCCTCAATGCTGATACCCACTGCGTCTATGTGCATAAAAATCGCGCCCGATGCTAAAGTCAACGAGCGCGATGATACCGCAGTTTGATGGAACTTGCTCTAGGTTTCGGCCTGGTCGACAGACGCCTCTGCTGGTACTTCTTCCGAGTCCTCAGTTGGCATTGGCACCGGATTGCCGTCAATATCGACCTCGCCCTGCAAAATATGATAGGGCACGTCGATAATGATGATATTCTGGCGAGAGCGGAGTTGGCCGCGCAGCAGGTTGGCCGTCTGATTGTGCAGCACCTTTGCCAGCGGCGCAGCAGGCACGAATTCGGGGATCACGATAGTCATCAAGGTGTTCGGGAATTCCTCACGATTGACGTGTTCGATGTACTCGACCAGCGGCGTCAGCACATCGCGGAAGTCGTAGTCGATCATCACCAGGGTTACGTCATGCGTCAGTTTGGGGAAGCGCATCCAGCGGCGCTCGACACGCTCTCGAACCTCCGGCTTGGTGGCGACGCAGACGGCTCGCACATCGTCGGCGATGCGGCAGGCATATTGCAGCGCGCGCAGCGTCCCCCGGTGGACATCCGCAATGGGTACGATGGCGATATTGGCAACCTCGACCAGGTCTTTCTCCTCAAAGTCTTCGGTGGTCAGGCTGTCGGCCACGTGATCATAATGCTGGTGAATCTTGAAGAACAGGAAGACCAGCGCCGGGATCGCCAGCGCGATGATCCACGCGCCATCGACAAACTTGGTCGCCAGCAGGATGAGGAAGACCACCCCGGTCGTAAACGAACCGATAATGTTGACCGTCTTTTTCCAGCGCCAGCCGCTCTCAAAGTGAATCTGAGTCACGCCAGTGTGCGAGGTCTCGCCGGGCTTCAATTTGCTGATCTTGGTCATGAGCCGTGACATACCGGCCTGCGACAGGGTGAAGGCGAGCATCACACCCAGGGCATAGAGCGGCAGCATGGCGATTTCACTGGCCTGGAAAATGATGACGATGATGGATGAGATGGCTGCCAGCACGAGGATGCCGGAACTGTAGACCAGGCGGTCGCCACGATTTTGCATCCAGCGTGGCATGAAGCCGTCTTTCGCCAGGAAGGAACTCAGACGCGGGAAATCCTGGAAGCCGGTATTGGCGGCCAGGAACAGGATCAGTGCTGTGAATATCTGCACCCAGTAGTACATAAAGCCGCTGCCGGTTGTGGCGCGAGTCATTTGAGAGAGGATGCTTTCGCCGTACTCCGAAGGCACCAGGTGCATGTGTGTCGCCAGGAAGGTGATGCCGACAAAGAGCGACATGGCGATTGTTCCCATCGCCACCATTGTCATCGCGGCATTTTTCGATTCAGGTGGTTTGAAGGCTGCGACACCGTTGCTGATGGCTTCGATCCCGGTCAGGGCCGTACAGCCTCCGGCAAAAGCTCTCAGCAGCAGCCAGATATAGGCAAAGCCGACCAGACTTTCCGTAGCTGGCACCGCCTCATCCAGCACTGGCAGTGGCGCAGCGCCCAGAAACTGTGTGTAGCGAACCAGACCGATAATGATCGTCACCAGGACGCCGCCGACAAAGGCATAGGTTGGGAAGGCGAAAATGGTGCCGCTTTCGCGCACACCGCGCAGATTAATCCAGGTAATCAGGACGATAGCGACCAGGGCGATCTCGACCCGGTATTGAGCGGCTTCCGGTACGGCGGACGTGACCGCGCGCACACCGGCTGCCACCGAGACCGAAACGGTCAGTACATAATCGGTGAGCAGGGCCGCACCTGCCAGCAGCGAGGGATAGCGGCCCAGGTTATCTTTCGCGACCGTATAGGCCCCACCGCCATCAGGATAGTGCAGAATGGTCTGGATATAGCTGAAAATCACCATCAGCACCAGGGCGGCCACGCCCATCGCCAGCGGCAAAGTCAGATGCAGCGCACCGCTGCCGAGTACGATAAGCACACCCATAATGGCTTCGGTTGCATAGGCGTTACTGCTGATCGGATCGGAGGCAAATACGGCCAGTGCGCGAACTTTGTCGAGGCGCTCGTGGGCTTCATGACTGGTCGGGAAGGGCTGACCAATCAAGACACGTTTGAAATCTACAATGTTCATCGGTTTGGGGTCTCCAGCTTGGAAGCATCAAAAACACCCTTACATCAAGCGGGTGTTTAGGCACATTGCATATTGATCTTCACGGTATCAGACCATACATCAAGAGAGGGTCAAGGTATCGTCAGCCAGCATCAAGAAAACATCAAGGTCCTCCACTTTATGACGAGGCCTCGCCGAGAATTGTTTCAGTTTGGGGTCTGGTACTCAACCCTGAGTACAGGATAGCAGAGGCTGGGTCAAGACGGCGCAAAGAAATGAGGCTGTGGCATCAAGAAAATGTCAATCAGGACTCGGCAGCCAGCCGGTAGCCGACACCGGGTTCAGTGGAAATAAAGCGCGGATTGGTCGGGTCCGGCTCCAGCTTACGCCGCAGATTGCTCATGTGAACGCGCAGCAGATGGGTTTCCGTCTGATAGCCCGCGCCACGCACCTCTTTGAGCAACTGCTGGTGGGTCAGGACGCGCCCGGCATACTGCACCAGCACGCGCAGCAGATCGTATTCGGTGGGGGTCAGTTGAATTTCCTCCCCATCGCGGGTGACACGCCGCGCCGCCAGATCAACATGCAGACCGTTAACATCATAGACAGGGTCAAGCTCCGGTTGGTATGCATGGCGCGCCGCGACTCGCAGCCGGGCCATGAGTTCGCCGACGCTGAAGGGCTTGGTCAGATAGTCATCCGCACCAGCATCCAGCGCCTCAATTTTGTCGATGTCTTGATCCTGCACAGAGAGGATCAGAATCGGGGTACTGGCCCATTCGCGTATCCGGCGGGTGACTTCGATACCGCTTTTATCCGGCAGACCCAGGTCAAGAATGATAAGGTCTGGCTGGGCATTGATCGCTTGTAGGACGGCGTCTTCGCCGGTCGCTGCTTCCAGCACATCGTAGCCCTGCGCGGTGAGCGAGGTGCGTAAGAAGCGGCGGATGGCGTGCTCGTCGTCAACTACTAACACTTTTGCTTTGCTCATCGCGGCTGAGTCTCGTGTGGTAGATGGATCAGAAAACATGTCCCAGCCTCCGGGCGTCGCTCCGCCCATATTTTTCCGCCGTGTGCCTCGACAATGCCCTGACAGATCGACAGGCCCAGGCCGCTGCCGCTTTGTCCACTGGCGGTCGGCGCACGGTAAAACTTGTCAAAAACCCGCGCCAGGTCGCCTTCTGGAATGCCAACTCCCTGGTCACAGATGCTGATTTCAATGCAATCGCCGTTCTGGACCGCGCTGATCTCGATAGGCGTATCGGGCGGCGAATATTTGGCGGCATTATCCAGCAGATTGACGAAGACCTGCGCAAAAAGGGGCAGGTCGATGGGGATCATCGGCAGATCCTCCGACAGGTGAACGATGATCTGCCGGTTCGCCAGCGGCTTGCGAAGCTGGGTGCGGGCGACTCCGACGACTTCGGACAGATCGTAGAGATCTCGCTTGAGCTTCATCGGGCCGGATTCCAGGCGGGACATATCCAGCAGATTGCCTACCAGCCGGTTCAGGCGCTGCGCTTCGGAATAGGCGCCCATCAGCAGATCGTACTGCGCCTCCTCGTCCAGGGGCGATTTGCGGTCCAGCAGGCTACTGAGAGTGCCGGTAATCGAGACCAACGGTGTGCGCAGATCATGCGAGATCGAGTTGAGCACAGTCGTTTGCAGCTTCTCTTTTTCGCGCAGCAGCCGGGCTTGCTGAGCCTCCTCGCCGAGCAGCACCGCTTCAATTGCCAGGGCAGATTGAACCGCGAAGGCATCGAGCAGGCGCTGCTGTTCAAGCGTGAAGCTGCTGTCCAGGTAGAGCACCAGCACGCCGATCACGCGGTATGCTGTGCCCAGCGGCACGTAGCGCGCGCTGGCCTGTGCGACTGTTTCGGTTCCCTTCCCAGCAGCCTGCGCGTGTTCGTAGGCCCAGGCCAATATCGCTGTCTGATCGGTTTCCGGCACGAAAGCGCTGGTGTGGCCCTCAATGCGCAGGTCGCCCGCATGGGGCAGGGCCAGGGCCGTCTCACAGTGAAAGGTCTGCTGGATGTGGCTCACGATGCGCTGCACGATGACATCGCGCTCGACGGTGGCGGACAGTGCGCGGCTCAGGGAATAAAGCTGCGCGGTCTCCTGCTCACGCCGCTGGGCCGCTTCGTTCTGGCTGCTGGCGCGTGACGTCATGCTGGCGATGACCACCCCGGCACTGAACAGGCCGAAAAAGGTGAGCAGATACTGGGCATCAGCGACCTGGAAGCTGTACTGCGGCGGCACGAAAAAGTAGTTGAAGACGATCACGGAGGCGACTGCCGTCATGACCGATGGGCCATAACCGAAACGCAGCGCGACAAACACGACCGCCAGCAGGTAGAACATCACCAGATTGGCAGGGTTCAGGGCGGTGATGGAATTGACCAGCGCACCCGCCAGAGTCGCAGCGATGACGAAGGCGAGGGCCTGAAGATAGGCAGATATGTTGTGTTGGTCCGGGCTGAGCGGTGGAATCTCTGAGCCGGTGCTTTCCGACCCACTGTTAATGACGTAGACATCAATCGCGCCGCTCTGACGGATCAGGCGGTTGACGATGGAGCCGCCCCAGAGTTCCTGTAAGCGAGTCCGCATCGGCTGGCCGATGACAACCTTGGTGATATTGTTGTGGCGCGAGAAATAAAGCAGGGCGTCGGCGACCGAGGTGCCGGAGAGGGTATCGACCTGCGCGCCCAGGCTTTCGGCCAGTTTCAGCGTCTCGTTCAGGCGGGCGTGGTCGGCGCTGTTCAATTCACTGCGCGAGGGAATCTCGACGTACACGACATGCCACTCGGCGTCCAGCTCCTGTGCCAGCCGGAAGCCGGTACGGACCAACCGGGCGCTCAATGGGCTGGTGCTGATGCAGACCAGCAGGCGTTCGCTGGCGGCCCAGGGGCCGGGGATGTCGCGGTGCTGCATGTAGGCGCGCATCTGATGATCGACACGGCGTGCGGTCTGTCGCATCGCCAGTTCGCGCAGGGCCGTCAGGTTGCCGGGGCGGAAAAACTTGCGGATCGCGTGGTCCGTTTCAGCAGGGATATGGACTTTGCCCTCGTCCAACCGGCGCAGCAGTTCTTCCGGCAGGATGTCGATCAGTTCAATCTGATCGGCAGCGTCAAACAGGCGGTCCGGGATAGTTTCTTCCACGCGGACGCCGGTGATTTGCGCCAGAACGTCGTTCAGGCTCTCGATATGCTGCACGTTGACCGTTGTATACACGTCAATGCCTGCGTCAATGAGATCTTCAACATCCTGATAGCGCCGGGGATGCCGCGAGCCGGGCGGATTGCTGCACGCCAACTCGTCTACCAGCACGATCTGTGGCTGGCGCGAGATGATTCGGTCCACATCCATCTCATTCAGGCCGCCGCCGCTGTGGCATGGGATAATCTCAAGACCCTCCAGCAGCGCCTCGACTTCAGGCTGCTGATGCGTTTCGGCACAGCCCACGACGATGTCCTCGCCTTCGGCCTGCCGCCGCCGGGCTGCTTCCAGCATGGCGTAGGTCTTACCCACGCCTGCCGCGTATCCGAGAAATATCCGCAGTTTGCCACGTTTGGCCTGGGCCGTACTGCGGGTCCCTGCGATCAGGTGGTCTGCTTCTGCTTGTTCAGTTGGTTCGTGCATCGATACACTCAGACTATCAGCCGGTGTATCTCTATTCTACTCCATACTCCGTTTCGTCCGGTTTTCAATACCCGCGCCAACCGGACGCGCTGTCATCCTGCCACCATTCCTGGCCGGTCGCGTGAGCGCTGGCGTGCTGCCACAATGCTGCTGAAGCAAAGACGAGGCTGCCGATGACATCGAAAGCGATCACATCGCGCTGCGGAATTCCGATAAAAAGGGCCAGGACCGTAGCGGCGACCAATCCAGCACCCAGCAAGAGCAGCCAGGGAAAGCGTCTAGCCGATTTCATAGTGCGTATTCCACCTGTCTGGCGATCAAAATACACATGATGAAGTGTATGCCAGAGCGTCTCAAGTTCGGGGCAAGAAGCCAGCAATTGCCGTCAAGAAAATGTCAAGGCGTGTGAAACCTTCAAGCATCGTAAGTTCGAAGCGCTTGAGTCCGGTTCAGGCTCGCTCAGGCGATGACGGCCAGGTCGAGCTTCATCAGGCGGGCCAGCTTGCGGATCTTGCCGGTCTGATGGCCGAGGCCGAGGGCGACATGATGAGTTGGGCCTTCGGCACACCAGGCGTCCATCATGGCTGCCGGATCGAGGCTGAATTTGAGGCGCGAATTGGTGTTGCCGATTTGCATGGTATCGCCGGGGATCGATTCGCCTTCTGCCGCCATCAGCTTAAGGCGGCCATCCGCCGTCTGAGTCAGACCGAGGATCGTAATCGGGCCGGTTTTGACTTTGAATTCCACCGAGATGCCATAGCCGCGTTTGCCGTGAAACAACCCCAGCCCTCGGAGGACCGGCTTTTCCGCACTGATCGCCAGATGACCCGGTCCATCGTGGCCCATCAAGAGGAAGTCATCGTTGAAATCCATCGCGTAAAATTCGGTATAGGAGCCGCCCGCCTTCAGACGATCCATCATCAGCATAGCGATACAGGTTTTGAGATCGCCTTCGCCAGAGGCCGGAATCCCGCGTGCGGTCAGCAGGGAATTGCCGACGATGAACGAGGCCCCCAACTCCTCATTGGCGTTGCCATCCAGACCGCGATAATAGTAGGTCAGGCCCTGTAAGTCGAAATCGGCGACCAGTCGATCCAGTCCGACGGCGACCTGTGCCGACCAGCGCATGGCTGAGTCGGTGATGGGCATAGATATTTTGTCACGGCCTGCTTCGGCGATGTCGAAAACAGAGTTGATTTCGTCGATTTTGGCCGCGATGTCCGCCTCGCTGGCGGCTTCGACCCGCTGGTGCAGGTCATCCATTTCCATCAGTTCGACGTGCAGGCCCAACTGGGCGTGCAGCATTGTAGGGTCGGTATACATATCGAGCATTCCGGGGTACGTGTGGCCCAGGATGCCGATGCGGCTGTAATTGACGGCGCGCATGACGCGAACTGCCTGGATCCATTCCTCAATGGCCTGCCAGGCGCGGAGGTAATACTTGTTGGCGTCGCCTTCAGCAGGCGAGAGCAGGCCGGACACTACATTGAACTGGATCTGGCTGCGCGTGAAGGCGTTCGAGATTTCTGGTACACAGCAGGCGCAGCAGTTGGCGAGCCATTCCGCCGTGTCCGTTTCCAGGTAATCGAGCGCAGGGACCGGTTGTAGGTTCAGCACCAGCACCGGGGCGCGCCGCCGCTGAACCGCAGGCAGCACCTGTGATGAGGTCGAGTAGGTGCCGACATAGCACACAATCAGATCGACGTTTTCGCGGGCAAAACGATCTCCGGCCTCACGCGCGGCGGGGGCATCATCGACCAGACCTGCCGAGATGATCTCGACCCCCATGTCCGCCAGTTGTGTTTCGATGCGCTGCTGGTAGCCTTCCAGCCGGGTCTTTAAGCCTTCGAACTGAGGCCAGTAAGCCGCCAGACCGATCCCAAAGACGCCAACCTTCGCCTCGCTCATTGTGCCCTACCTCTTGATCTGAAGCTGCCACTTCCCCTGACTTTGCGGTTGATTGACCGTCAGGACAATGCGGCGCACTTCATCGCCCCAGCAGCCATGCATCCGGTGGTCGGTGATGGCGACTCCTTCGACCGAAGGCGTAAACAGGTCGGCATCATAGGTCAGGTGCGCCGTGCCGGATTTACGCCCGTCGATCAGGTCAGCAGGCGTCAGTGCGATCTCGCCGGGACGAGTCACGGCAGCCGCGCAGGCCGTCAGCAGGCTCAGAGTCAGCGTGCCGGGGGCGCGGTCGAATGTGTATTGATCCTCTATCTCGACCTGCTGGCCGCGCTGCAAACGGACGACCCGCTGCCACTGCTTGAGTCCTGCTTCCGGTGGATAAGCAGCCGCGATGTCCAGGCTGAACTCGGCCCCCGAATCATCAACGTCGTACTGCACGCTGCGAGCCGCGAACTCCTGTCCAGGGGCCTGCTGCACGCCATCAATTGTGGGCAGGTTGTGGTAAGCCGACTGCATGGCCCAGATTTCGTAGCGCTGCGGGCTGAAGGTCTTGCGCGAGTAGTCTTCCACCCCGGCGTCGATCAGGATCGGCAGGCCATCCATATAGACGATAAACTCGCCGATGTCGTTGTGATTGTGACTTTCGTTGTTGTGCCCGCCTTTGGCCGCCACGTAGAAGCCCTCCGCCGACCCGGCCTGATCGCGCGCGATCATCACCTGTACGTCAGGCAGCCAGACATCGCGCGGTTGGGGCGGCGCGGCCTGCACCTGCATGATCTCACCCGTGGCGAACAGTGAGCGCAGTTTACGCATCGGGCCGTCGATAATCGGTATGGAGGTGTCGTACTGGTCAGCGAGCAGTTTCTGGAAGACCCATGCGCCGAAAGTCGTCATGGTGGCATCGTCAATCGCCTGGCCGTAGCGATAGATCAGGGCGGCGTCAGGCTTGACGATGGCGGAGGCATCGGCAAAGTTGACGTAGTAATTGTCCTCGATTTGCGTGCGGTAGATAAAGCGCCCCATCTCCTGGATCTTGGGCTGATCGAATAGCTTCACCTGGCCGCCGGTCGCCTGATCGAGCAGTTCCAGACAATCATAGACGGAGGCCCCGGCCCGGCCCCAGTAGTTCGGCCCCTCGTCGCAGCCGCCGTCGTCTGGCTGACCGGTCAGATAGGCATCCAGGCTGTGCATGGCCTTATGGACCATCTGCCGCCGCAGTGCAGGGTCAGGCTCGATGAACAGGATGCAGGCCAGCCAGTTCGAACAGATCCAGGGGGTCCAGTTGTTCAGGTATCTCTCCGGTATGTTCCCCATCCACCAGAAGTCATCGCGCTCCAGATTGGGGATGAGCAGCTTGTGCTGAATCTCAGCCGCAATGCGCGGGCAAATCAGCGGCGAAATGGACTCAAGCTGGTCAGCCAGCAGATAATCAATGTAGGCCAGGTCCATAGCGGTCTCGGCCACGAAGAGATCGACCGTTGGCTCGGTCACGTCTGGCAGGCCGATGCTGGCGCGCTGCGCGTAGAGATGAGCCGGGATGCCCCAATAGCTTTCTTCACAGATCAGCCAGAGACCATCGACCAGATGCTCCAGGAAGCGCCCTTTGCCCTCGATACATTCGGCCAGCGCCAGCGTGTTCACCAGATGGCGGCGTCTGAAGTAAGGCGTTTCGTAGGCCAGTCGGCTGCCCGTCGTGGCGAACTTGAGGAAGTCCGAGGCCAGCAGCGGCTGCCATTCCTGTTGAAGTGCCGCTTCGCCTGCATCCAACATGGCCTGACGCGCTTCTGCAGGCAGTGATTCCCAGGGGGTGCGTTGGGAAGCGGTCGGGTAGGGTGTCCAGTCTGCCTGAGCACAGACATTGAGGGATTCTAAGGCATATCGTTCCAGCAGCATAATCGTTTACTCAACAATCATTCAGCAAAAATAGTCCTGAAGAGTATCGTCATTGGCAGCAGGCTTGTCAAGCTTGATTGGCCCCGCAGGTGGCTCTATCGGCGATTGGTCTAATGGTGGGAACCGGGTAGAATGGTGCCTGTGCAGTTTGATTGGACAAGTGGATTGAGGCAGCCGCGTGGCCGGACGTAAAGGACAATGGCAGCGACCAGGCATTGTGCCGCAGCAGCGGGTTGCGGGCAGCTTACAACTCGGTATTGATCAGTTGGTCAACGCGATTGCGCCGACGCTTGGACCGCTCTCGCGTACCGTTCTGAATGAGCCAGCACTTCGGCACAAGACACCCGAACTGCTGGACGACGGTGCGACGATTGCCCGGCGGCTCATAATGCTGCCGGACCGCAATGAAGATGTTGGGGCCATGTATCTGCGGCAAATGCTGTGGCGGGTACGGAATCTGGCCGGGGATGGTACGGCGACCGCTGCGGTGCTGTTTCAGGCTATCTACAACGAAGGGGTGCGCTATCTGGCCTCTGGCGGCAATGCCATGAGCCTGCGGCGGCATCTGGAATCCGGGGCCGGGCTGCTGATGGACGAACTCGACCGGATGACGATTCAACTGGAACCAGGGCAGTCACTGACCGGGCTGGCTGAATCGGTCTGCGATGACCCTGAACTGGCACAGGCCATCGGGGCCGTATTCGAGCGGGCGGGTGTCTATCACCGGATTGACCTGCGCGCCGGGAACAGCCGCGATGTGGAATACGAATTTATTGAAGGCCACCATTGGGAAGGCGGCGTTGCCCGACGGCCTACTGCGACCACGCCTGTCGAGGAGATCAGCTTCGCTGAGGTCCCGGTGCTGATTAGCGATTTTGAAGTGAACGATCCACAGGAATTGATCCCACTGTTGCAGTTAATGCTGAGCGAAGAGATCAAGTCGCTGATTCTGGTCGTATCCAGTATCTCGGAGAAGGTCCTGACCTTTCTCGCGGTCCCGGCCAATCGGGAGCGGGCGGCGGTTCATGCCGTGCGCAGCCCGACGGGGAAAGACACGGTCCACCGGGACATCCTGCATGACATTGCGAGCCTGACCGGTGGGCGCGTGCTGGTGAAACAGGCCGGTCACAGCTTTGAATCGGTCCACGTCGAGGATTTCGGCTGGCTGCGCCACGGTTGGGCGGATAAGAATTACTTCAGCATCCTGGCCGGAAAGGGCGATTCGCGCGAGCTGCGGCGGCGTGCTGCCATGCTGAAACAGTCATATGCGGCGGCCAGCGACCCGGATGAGCGCAAGCGTCTGCATGATCGCCTGGGCAGGCTGATGAACGGCCAGGCGGTGCTGTGGGTGGGCGGATTATCGCAGCCCGTGATTGACCGACGCAAGGCTCTGGCGAGCAAAACGGTCGATACCTTGCGCGGCGCGCTTCTCGAAGGCGTGGTGCCTGGTGGTGGAGCGGCCCTGCTCAACTGCCGGATAGCGCTGGAGACGCGCCTGAGCCAGACGCAGGACACCGACGAACGAGCGGCTTATGCGATGCTGCTTCGGGCGGTTGAGGCTCCCTTTCGCACCTTGACGCAGAACGCAGGCTTGAATCCGGCGGTCCACCTGGCGGCCCTGACCGAAATGGGGCCGGAGTACGGGCTTGACCTGCGGCAGGGCGAGGTCGTGGATATGGTGCAGGCCGGTATCTTCGATTCGGCAGCGGCACTTAAGGCAGCCGTTCGAGGCGCGGTTCACAGTGCGGCATTGGCCCTGACAATTGACGTGATTGTGCATCGAGCCAATCCGCCGACAGAAACAAATCCCTGAGGAATGGCATGAGCGAAACCCCTGATTTACAACTTGGCGACCCGACCTACGATTTTGCGCTTGCCAGCGATTCGAAGACCTGTTTCGTGGCGCGCATGTCCGGGCTGTATGCTTTTGACGAGGACGGCACGAACTGGCGCATGGCCTTCGACTCGCTTGATCTGGCTGACCCGCTGCCCGCGCTGGCGGTAGCGCTGGCCCCGGATTATGACCGCGAAGCGACCGTCTTTGCCGGGGTGAGCGGCGGGATTTTGCGCTCTGGCGATGGCGGCGAACAGTGGGAGCGGGTCTATTTTCCCGCGCTGCCGCCCACCGTGACCGTGTTGGCTGTGTCGCCGTATTACGCGGATGACGGCTGCCTTTTCGCCGGAACGCTGGATGATGGGATGCTCTGCTCGCGGGATCGCGGCCAGACCTGGCAGTCGGCCAATTTCGGGCTGCTGGACCCGACGATCTTTTCGCTGGCGCTCTCGCCCGGCTTTGCCGAGGACGGGATCGTCTATGCAGGCGCGCAATGCGGACTCTTCCGCAGCCTGAACGCCGGGCGAAGCTGGCTGGAAGTCGAGATGCCGACGGATTACGACGCGGTGCTCAGCATGGCCCTGTCGCCGGCCTTCACGACCGACCATACGATGTTCGCAGGCACTGAGTCCAGCGGCTTGTGGCGCTCGCGCGATGCTGGCAAAAGCTGGGAACGGCTTTGCGAAGCCGTGTTGGACGAGTTGGTAGATCAGGTGGTGCTGGCCCCGAATTACCCTGAAGACCCGCGGATTGTGATCCTCTGCGGCGGCAGGCTTTACCTTTCACCCAATGATGGCGCATCTGCGCAGCCCTGGCGCGATTCTTCGCTGAGCGACCGGACCGTCACAGCGATCTGCGCGCCCAAAGGCTTCGATGAAGACGCGCCTGTGCTGGTTGGTTTTGAGCAAGGCGGACACGCCGTTGTAGCGAAATAGAAGGAGATTCCATGACTGAGCGACAGCCTAATATTATTTTGATCGGGATTGATTCGCTGCTGGCCGATCACATGAGTTGTTACGGTTATCACCGGCAGACGACACCGCATATTGACCGTTTTTCCAGAGAATGCACCCTATTCGAAAAGACCTACAGCGCGCATATTCCCACGACGAGCGCCTACGCCTCTATGCTGACCGGGCTGGACTGCTTCGGCACACAGATCGTCGCCCTGCGCAATAAGGGACCGATCCGTGACGAAGTGAAGATGCTGCCCGAAATCTTGCGCGATGCAGGTTACGATACCAGCTGCGTCGGCTTTAGCGGCAACATCAGTTCTCGCGGCTTTGATCAGTATTTCGATTACAAGGCCTGGGGGGCCTGGGAAGAGCACCCGCTGACGAAGGCGGACAATCTCAATGAGGTAGCGCTGCCCGAACTGGAGCGTCTGGCTGCGCAGGATAAACCGTTTTTCCTCTTCCTGCGTCATATGGATCCACACTCACCTTACCTGCCGCCCGCGCCTTTTGACCGCATGTTTTATCACGGTGACGAATTCGACCCGGACAATCATTCGATGGACCCGGTGTTCGACTTCGCACCCTTCGCCGATTTCTTCCGCTCCTGGATGCCGCCTGGCGTGCGCGATAAGGATTACATTATCGCCCAGTACGATGGCGCGGTGGCGTATCTGGATGCTTCGCTGCATGTGATCTTTGAAGCCATCGAAGGGCTGGGTATTCTGGACGACACCATTATCGTCCTCAACGGCGATCACGGGGAGACGCTCTACGATCACGACTGCTGGTTCGACCATCATGGTCTCTACGACGTGACGCTGCACGTTCCGTTGATGATTCGCTATCCGAGCAAGGTGCCGATGGGCAAGCGTGTAACGGGTTACAACCAGCACAAGGATCTGGTGCCGACACTCATGGAACTGGCCGAGATCGACAGCGGAATTGACTTCGACGGCGAGAGCCTGACGCCCATGATTCGCGGCGAAGTGGTCTCGCATGACGGCGAGTTCTACATCACCGAATGCACCTGGATGCGCAAACATGGCTGGCGCACACCGCAGTGGAAGCTGATTCGCGCGCTGGAACCTGATTTCCACTTCAAGCCGCCGGTCGAACTCTACAACCTGATCGAGGACCCGCACGAGGATCATAATCTGGCCGAGGCGGAGCCGGGCGTTGTGGCGCTGCTGACCGAGCGGATGGAAGCCTGGATCGCCAGACGCGAGGCCGAAACTGGCATGACCAACCCGATGTATACCCAGGGCGATGCCTGGCACGGCAAAGACTTCCAGGGGCCGTTCAAGAACTCGCAGGAAGCCTATGACACGATGAACATCAGCAGTGTCCGTCAGGCGGATCGCTTGCAGGCTGCGAAAGAGGAGAAAGAAAACAAGGATGCGACAACACCTTAGTTTGGTGAGTAGAGACGCACATTAAGGAGCGAAATTATGCCATTACGAGTTGCGATTGTCGGCATGGGGAACATTGGGAACCGCCATGCACAGGTTTACCAGGGCCTGGATCAGGTCGAGATCGTCGCCGTCTGCGACATCATTCAAGAGCGGTCCGATAAGGCGGCAGAGGCTTACGGCTGCCAGGGATTCTACTCGATCCAGGAGATGCTCGACAGCGGAATCAAGATCGACGCTGCCAGTATGGCGACCGCCGGGGTCGAGAACGGCGGCGACCATTATCAGGCGACGATTGAACTGCTCGAAGCCGGGCTGCCGGTGTTGGGCGAGAAACCCATCTCGAACGAAATCGACAAGGCGGAGAAGATGGTCGCGCTGGCAAAGGAGAAAAACCTGCGTTACGGCATCGACCTGAATCACCGCTTCACCCCGGCAGCGAAGAAGGCCAAAGAATGGGTCGAGCAGGGCAGGCTGGGTGAGTTGAACATGATCGACATGACCATGTGGATCAACAACCCGAACGAAATCATCGCCCCATTTTCACATGCGCGCACTGCATCCACACTCCATCGACGTGATGCGCTACTTCGGTGGCGATGTGGACAAGGTGCAGGCCTTCTACAAGCGCGGCAAGGGGCGGCAGGGCTGGTCTAACGTAGAGGTTAACCTGCTGTTCAAGAACGGGATTATCGGGCATCTGCGCGGCAGTTATGACGGCAACTTTGGCCGGGCCGGAACTTACGGCCTGGAGTCGCTGGACGTGGTTGGCTCCGATGGCCGTTTCTACCTGCGCGATGCCTGCGAAGAGTTAATCTTCTACGACCGCTTCACGCCCACCATCGAAAAGTATGAGAATCTGGGCGGGATGCGGCACTTTGGCGAGACCTTCCAGAGCCGCATCTCGCGCTGGGTCGAACAAAATGTGGAGGGCGTAGCGCCTTCGGAAATTGAAGGCTCCGGTGAGGAAGGGCTGGCGGCGCAATACGTGATCGAAGCCGCGATCAAATCCTGGGA
This sequence comes from uncultured Chloroflexia bacterium, assembly GCA_963772595.1. Taxonomy (GTDB): domain Bacteria; phylum Chloroflexota; class Anaerolineae; order Aggregatilineales; family Phototrophicaceae; genus CAVYXZ01. Next base: position 379,509 of record CAVYXZ010000016.1, read on the forward strand.
AACCGGGCAGGTCATCAGCTTGTAGAACGGGTTCGTCTATGACCTTGGTCACCATCATCGGGCGCGGGCATTCTGGTACCCGCGCTATTTCCCACACGCTGTATGCCAGCGGCGTCTACATGGGGTCGATGCTCAATGCGTCCGGGGATCTCGTGCCGCCGCAGCAAATGTACGAGGCCTGCCGGGTGATGGCACGCTATGTGCGCTGGCAAGGCGGCCTGGAATGGGATTTCAGCGCCTTGTTCGACATGGATGTCCCGCAGGAGTTCAGCGACCTGATCGAAGGCTACTTGAAGTCGGTGCTTGAAAGTGACTCGGCACTACAAGGGCTGGAAAATCCCGGAGACGACGCTGGTCTACCCCTGGATTTTGCGCATGTTCCCGGAGGCGCGCTACATCTACTGGATTCGCAACCCGCGTGATTGCATTCTCTCGCGCCACGTGACCGACGACCTGCGCAAATTCGGCATTGAGTACCCGGAAACCGAAGACGTCCGCCTGATGCGGGCGATCAGTTGGAAGTACCAGTACGACCTGATGCGTGCTTGCCCTCGGCCCAAACACGCCCTGGCGGTACGATTCGAGGATTTTGTGCTTCATCAGGAGGAGACACTGGCGCGGCTGGAGGAATTTCTGGGGATTCCATTGGCGCGGATCATCGTGCGACCGGACGCGGTAGATCGCTGGAAGCATGACGATGGCGTGAACTATTTTGATTTCTTCGCCCAGACGATGGCTGAATATGGTTATGATAACCCGGAGCCAACATGAGTTTACGAGTGTGTGTGATCGGCATGGGGCCAATCGGCAATCGCCATGCCACTATCTATAAAGATGAGCCGCTGGCCGAACTGGTCGGCGTTTGCGATATTCGTCAGGACCGGGCGGATGCGGCCTCAGCGCGGCTGGGCGTGCCCGCCTATTACGATGCGCAGAAAATGCTGGATTCGCTCAAGCCTGATCTGGTGAGCGTGACCACGGGCGGCCAGGAATACGGCAGCGAGCATTATGCGCCGACCATTCAGGCGCTGGAAGCGGGCTGTCACGTACTGGGCGAGAAGCCGATCTCCAACGTGATCGAAGAAGGCGAAGAAATGGTCGCCAAAGCGAAAGAGCGCAGGGCGTCTGCTACGGCATCAACCTGAACCACCGCTTCACCCCGGCAGCGCGCATCGCCAAGCGCTGGGTCGAAGAGGGGCGCATCGGGCACCAGTTGTTCTGCCGCATGAGCATGTGGATCAAGAACCCGGCGGAAAGCTCGCCCTACTACCAGATCAAGGCACTCAACCCGCACACGGTCGATGTGATGCGCTACTTCTGCGGCGACATCGAGGCGGTGCAGTTGTTCGCCACCAAAGCGCCGGGACGCAAGATCTGGTCTACGACTTCGTTCAATATGCGCTTTAAGAGCGGGGCTATCGGCAACCTGACCGCCAGCTACGACATCGAGCGCGGCCACCCGATGGAGCGCTGCGAGGTCGGCGGCGTGAACGGGCGCTTTGTGCTGGACGACATGTGGCGCGAGGCGACGCTGTACCCGGCGGGCGATATGATTAAACAGGTATATACCGACCCGACCTTCGGTGGTTTTGGCGATTTCGTCAGCACTTTCCGGGACCGCATTCACACCTTTGTGCAGCAGGTCAGCGACGGCGTGCCCCCGGACCAGATCGACGGCTCCGGCGCGGAGGGTCTGGCGGCACAGAAGGTGTTGGACGCGGCGATCCGGTCACTCGATACCGAGACTATCGTTTACGTTGATTAGCGATGCGCATTGATTGCGGATCTCGACTGGAGCCACTATGCAGACCAAGTACGGCAGTTACCAGGAACAATCGCGCAAGACCTACAGCGACATCGACGTCAACGACCCGATTGTCTACCCGACCCTGGGGCTGGTCAACGAAGCCGGCGAGGTGGCCGGGAAGATCAAGAAAATCTTCCGCGACAAGGATGGCGTCGTCAGTGACGCCGACCGCGATGCGCTCAAGGCCGAACTGGGCGATGTGCTCTGGTATCTGACGCAGATCTGCACCAATCTCGATCTCAGTCTGGAAGAAGTCGCCGAAGCCAACCTCGACAAGCTGTTTTCGCGGCTGGAACGCGGCGTCATTCAGGGCGATGGCGATCATCGCTGAAGTATCATGAAGCTGGCGGACGAACTGGCGCAGGAGATTTTCGAAGGGCGGCACCGCACATTTCAGGGCGAGTTCACCGACTGGCTGAGCGAGTCGCGGCGTTTTCGGAGCTTTGCCGAGACCTACGCCAGCAAGATCCGCAAGAAGCTGCGGGTCGCCAACGATGAGGACTCACTGCTCGATGTACGCTGCGAACTGGAGACGGCTTTTCGCCTGCTGCAAGACAAGAAGTTTACGCTCGAATACGAGAAATACGGCGCGGTCGAAGGACGCGGCCCGGACCTGACCGTGACCTTACCGTACACATACGCCGCTGAATGTAGAGGTGACTCGTCCGCGCATGGCGGGGGAGGCCGTCGATAAGCTGATGGAGATCCTGTGCGTGAAGGTCGGCCAGATGAGCGTTGGAATGCTCAACTTGCTGGTCATTTACGCGGAGGGGACGGACGGCGAGGGGCTGGATGAGGCGGGCAAGACGCTGCGCTCGCTCGCAGAGCATAAGGACGAGGTCTTTTTCACGCGGCGGCGCTTCAAGAACGCCAGAGACTTCCTGCGGCAGTATCAGAACCTCAGCGCAACGGCTTTGCTGAAGTCCTGGCCTGTATCTGTGGAACAACCCACTGGCGAAAAAGCCGCTGCCAGCTGATTTGCGTAAAGCGCTTCAAAAGAGCTTGTAGGACTCATAGGAAGGGATATTTTCATGAAACTCGGTGCTAACTCAGTGCTTTTTCGTTCGTATGACATGGAAACCGCCTTCAAATACCTGGCGATGGCGGGCTACGATGGGGTCGAAGTCTCGGCCATCATGGGTATGGATCCACATCTGAACCTCGATGACTGGCAGACGATTGCGCCGCAGGTGGTGAAGCTCGCCGAAGACTATGGGCTGGAACTGCTGGCGATGGAGCAGCCCGGCCATGACCCGGCGCTGATGGAAAAGGCCATGCAGGCGGCGGTCGCAGCCGGAATCCCGATTGTCAACACGGGGCCGGGTGGCAAGACCGACGATCCCGCAACCTTCCAGCAGTCGGTCGATGAAATCGGCGCGCTGGCGTCGATGGCGGAGAAGTACGGCGTGACCGTGTGCGTCAAGGCGCATGTAGGCACGGCCATTTACAACACGCCGACCACGCTCAAGCTGATGGCGGCGATTACGTCCCCGGCCTTTGGCATCGACATGGACCCTTCGCATATCTATCGCGCAGGCGAGGATCCGGTCGAGGCGATTGCTGCCGTGGTCTCGCGGGTCAAGCACGTGCATATCCGCGATTGCAAGGGCCGCCAGCAGGGACCCGGCACGCCGGAAAATCAGGCCAACGGGCGCGGCGACATTGATCTGGTGGGCTACATCCGCACGCTGCACGAAAACGGTTACACCGGGCCGCTCGACCTCGAAGTCATCGGCACGAAGGATTACAGCATAGAGCAGTGCTGCGTCATCGCCGCCGAATCGCGCGGCCACATGCAGGCCTGTTTACAGGCGGTCGGCGCACGCTAGGACACGCTCAGGCTTTCAGCCAGGCGACCTCATAGCCTTGCAGGTGGATGCTGCCGCTCAGAGTCTCGACCGGTCAGTGAGATTACGCCAATGCCCTGATAGATCGAGGCGGATCGGCTCCGCACACACGTTGTGTAGGGCCAGGATGCGCTCGCTGCTGTCCTGAGCGATGCGCTCCACTGCGAAGACCGAAGGTGACAGATCGTGGATGATCTGTCCAGCCAGCGGATGGAGGGCGGGTTGGGTGCGGCGCAGCTTCAATAAGGCCATGTAACGGCTGAAGACAGCGTGCCGGATGCTGCCTGAGTCCGCGAGTTCCTGCGTCAGGGTATCCAGCGCCAGCTTCTGGCGGTTGATACTGCGGAAGCGCCCGGTTTCGGCCACGCCTTCGGCCCAGTTGCGCGAGCCGAAGAGATTGTGGAAATAGATGCCTGGCACGCCAGCCAGGGCCAGTTGAATCGCTTGCGAGACCATGAAACGGTCAACGGCCTGCTGCGGGTCGCGCGCTGTGACTGCCGGGTCTGTGATAGCGTCGAAGTAGCTGATGTTGAGTTCGTAGGGCGACTGGCTGCCGTTGGCGTTGGTCTTGAACGAAACGTGACCGCCGTGTGCCTGGACGCGATTCACCAGTGCGTCGATCTCAGTCTGGTTCAACAAATCGCTGACCGGTCGCAGGCCGATGCCGTCGTGCGAGGCGGTGAAGTTGAAAAAGGTGCAGCGCGGGCCTGGCGGCTGAAGCGACTGCGCCCAGCGAGTCAGGGCGCTGGCATCGCCAGAACTCAGCGTATGGAAGACCAGCGGCGGCAGTGCGAACTGGTAGACCATCTGCGCTTCGTTATGCCCATTGCCAAAATAGGAAATATTCTCCGCGTGCGGCACATTGGTCTCGGTGATGAGCAGCACCTGTGGCGCGACCAGATCCAGCACGTCGCGCATCAACTGGATAATCAGGTGCGTCTGTTCCAGGTGAATGCTGGGCGTGCCGATGGCTTTCCACAGGAAGGCGATGGCATCCAGGCGGATGAACTCCGCGCCATGCTGGACGTAAAACAACAGCACACGGATGAGTTCCAGGAGGACATCCGGGTTCGCCAGGTTGAGATCGACCTGATCGGCGCTGAAGGTCGTCCACAGGTGCTTGATGCCGGAAGCCGTGTCGAAGGGGGTCAGCAGGGGTAGGGCGCGCGGGCGCACCACCTGCGATAGATCGGCATCAGGTGGCACGGCGATGAAATAGCCATTGTAAGGCGCTTCGTCCTGACGGTAACGCCGAAACCACTCGCTTTCCGCTGAGATGTGATTGAAGACGGCATCAAACATGAGCCGGAAATCGCTGCGCATGGCGTCGATGTCGGCCCAGGTGCCCAGCGAATCGTCTACCGCATAGTAGTCGATGACGCTGAAGCCGTCGTCTGAGGAGGCCGGAAAAAAGGGCAGGATGTGGACGCCGCTGATGGTCGGAGCGATTCCCGATTGGAGAAATTCGTGCAAGACCTGGAGCGGTGGACGCTGCCCATCCTGGACCTGATCGCCGTAGGTGATGAGAATCGCGTCTTTCTCGCTGATCGCCAGCCCGGAGGTCTCGACTGGTGGGCCGGGTGGCAGCATGTCAAGCAGACGAGTAAAGGTGCGCTGGCCGCTCTCGCTACCATATATGCGGGTCAGTTTGCTGCGAATCGCCTCGTGGAGGGCTGCCTGCGTCATGAGTCTCCTGTGTCTAGGTGGCGAATTGTTCCAGTGCGTGCGATAGCGTACGCCGCAGGACTCGGTATGAGAAATGCTCCAACCCGACCTGCGTAATTGTGTGTCGTGATCTGATCGCGCCAGGTGGCATCATCTATCAGGCGGCGCGTTTCGTCAAGTACCGTCTCGCTGATGTCGTAGAGGAATTCCACTGCCCGCACACCCGCCGGCTTGATGTCCGACAGATAGATGGGGTAGGTATTGACGACCAGCGGCACGCGGAAATAGAGGCTTTCGATCAGCGCATTGCCGAAGCCTTCGTAGAGGCTGGGGTAGGTGACGATATGCGCCTGCGGGTAGAGGTCCCAGAGCGTGTAGACCGGGTGCCCGTTGACCTCACCGCGCTGCTGAGCCGACGTATTCACCCGCAAAACGGAAGCGGATTCCAGCGCGTTCGGCCTGCTCGCGCAGCCAGTTGCCATAGCCGCCGCGTTCATCGCCTTCGTAACCGGTCACGACCAGCACCAGGCGCGAATCGTCCAGACGGCGCATCAGTTCAATTGCCAGTTCGATGCCTTTGCGGCGCACGATGCGAGTCGGCTGCAAGACGATCAGATCGTCATCGCTCAGTCCGACCTCGCTGGCGGAACGTATTCGCATAGTCATCCAAAGACGGCGGCGGAGTCTCGAAGTCGAAGACGTTGGGCAAATAGTGTGCCCGAATGCCCCGAAAGGCATACAGACGCTGCTGCATGGCTTTATTGATGACCATGTGCTGCATCGGCTCCAGGTCAGGCGGAAAAGCCTCGTTGAGGATGTCCTGAATGCCGTTGGCGATGAAGCGCTCGCGCTCCCAGTAGAAATCGTGATGGTGAGCCAGCGTCTTGATACGGTGCCGCTTAATCAAATCGGTGATAGCGATGCCAAGCGAGAGATTCATAGGGATGGCGAGCGCGTTCTGCGGCACGATCAGGTCGATGGCATGACGCTCGACAAAGCCTTCCAGTTCGGCGCGCAGCAGGTCCGCCTGAGCATAAACGCGGCGAAAGAAATCGGGACTGGGTCGCGGGTTGCTGAAGGCTTCATCGTGTAATGCGCGGGCAGTCAGGGTCGGTGAAGTGCATAGTGGGCACAAGATCGCCGGGCTGCGCGTCGGCATCCAGTTCCCCGGCGCAGAAGAAGGTCGCGTGACCCAACTCGCGCATGACCTGGGCCAGCTTCTGCGTTTCCAGGCTGACTCCATCGACCCCGGCGAGCCGCGTCGAAATGAAGCCGATGTTCATCCGCTCAACCTTTGACGCCGCCTGCGGTCAGGCCCTGCTTCCAGGAAGCGTTCGAAAGCCAGAAACAGGATGATGACTGGCAGGGTCATGATGGTCGAGGCGGCCATGACCGTATTCAGGCGGTTGCTGGGATCGTTGAAGATGGTGTTGATCTTGATCGGCATGGTAAAGAGATCGCGGTTGTTGAGGAAGATCAGTGCGTAGAGCAGTTCGTTCCAGGCGATCATAAAGGTATACAGGCCGACAGTGACAATGGCCGGGATCGAGAGCGGCAGGGTGATGCGCCAGATGACCTCAAAGCGGGTGCAGCCGTCGATCTGCGCCGCCTGTTCGATCTCCTCCGGGATGGTGCGGAAGTAGCTGGTCAGCATGTAGATCGCTACCGGCGCGGTCTGCGCCAGATAGGTCAGGATAAGGATCGGCAGGTTATCCTGCACCGCAAAACCGAGCTTCCGGCTGAGGGTCGAGAGCATGGCGAACAGGGGTATGACCAGCAGCACCGCCGGAAAGAGATAGACGATCAACACGCTGTTGAGCAGCCACTCTTTACCGCTGAATTGCAGCCGCGCTACCGCATAGGCCCCCAGCGTCGAGATGATGACGGTCAGGACGGCAGTCGGCAGGGCCACCAGCACACTGTTTCGAATGTTGATGCCAAAGTTCTGAAAGTGATCGACCTCCGGCGAAAACAGTTCCTGGTAGGCGTCGAGCCGGAGCTGGCTGGGGATATAAACGGCGTTGCGTCCACCGATCTCTGAACGGGCCTTGAATGAAGAACTGACCATCCAGTAAAAGGGAAAGAGAATGGTCGAGAGGAAGAGGAACAGGACGAGCGCAAACAGGAAGCGCCGCCAGTTGAGGCTGGACGCCAGATGATCCATGAAGGATTTCTTTTCGGGCAAGTTGGCGATGGCGGTCATGGACTACTCCTCGTCTACTTTGCGCATGACGGTGGTCACGTAGATGACGATGATGATGACCAGAACCACCAACAGCAGCATAGCGTTCGCCGCACCCTTGCCGAAGTCGAAGCTCTTGAAGCTGAACTGGTAGGTCAGCACAGGCAGGACGTTGGTGCCGTAGCCGCCGCCGGTCAACAGCCAGATGTCGTCAAACTTGTTAAAGGTCCACAGCAGGCGCAGCAGAAAGATTGCGCCCAGCACGTAGCGTAGTTCGGGCAGTGTGACGCTGCGGAACTTGGCCCAGGCTCCGCCACCATCTACATCGACCGCTTCGTAGAGCGTATCGTCGATGGCTTGCAGGCGGGCCAGAATCATCAGCATGGCGAAGGGAAAGTAGCGCCAGCCCTGGAACAGGACCACCAGCCAGATCGCCAGTCCACGCTGCGCCAGATAAGCCTGAGGCAGGTCGATCACACCGAGCGTCATCAGCGCATCGTTGAGCACGCCTGCCGGGCCGGGATCAAGGATCCAGCGCCAGACAAAGGCGACACTGACGACCGGGGCCACGTAAGGAAAGAGGAAGATGCCGCGTACCAGGCCGCGCCCGCGAAACTTGCGGTTGAGCAACAGCGCTGCCAGCAGACCCAGCAGCAGCGTCAGGATGGTTGAGGCGAAGGAGTAGACGATGGTGGTGACGAATGCGCCCCATTGATTCCAGCCCTGCCACTTGAAGGCGAAATCGTTGATGACCAGTTCGTAGTTGTGCAGGCCGACGAAATCCGCCGAGAAGACGTTGTTGAGGTTATCGAGGCCAATGTTGTGAAAACTGATCCAGATACTGAAAAAGGCGGGAAACAGCACCAGTCCGAAGACGATCAGCAGGGTCGGCGCGATCAAGAGCCAGGCCAGTCGGGCCTCACGAGCTGATTTGGAGGCGCTGAAGATGCCGCGCCTGGGTTGTGCCGCTAGGCGTGCCATAAGTCTCCTCCTTTGCGGGTGAGTGGTAGGGGAGGCGGACCTCCCCTACCAGCCAGAATGGCTTTAGCTGGAACGCTCGGCGAGCAGGCTTTCGACCTGCTGCTGCAAGAATTCCGCGCCTGTTTCGGGGGTCATGGTGCCTTCGATAGCGATGTTGCTGATGACGGTCGGGATCAAGAGACGACCCTCGATGTCCCCAATGACCGCCTGCTCCGTCGCATCGTAATCTGAGCGGAACAGCCAGCGCTGCATCACATCGTAACCGGCAGCGATCTGCGACAGCGTGTCTTCAGAGTAGTTGGAGAAGTAGTCGCTGCTGCCGGCCCATTCATCAACTGCGCTTTCCAGAACGGGCACTTTACCGAAGGGAGCCAGCGCCAGGATGTCCTGGTAGCCTTCCTGGAGGAAGTATTTCACCACCGCCTGCGCTTCCGGATCCGCGTCGCGGGTGAGGCCCAGGGTCACAAGCTGACCGTAAGTGGCCGCTGCGCCGCCGGGACCTTCCATCGTAGAAGCGAAGCCGGTATTGGCGGCCAGATTATCAACAGGAATATCGACGTTGCCGCCGTCTTCCAGGCCGGAACCATCGACCAGATCGTCCATGATATAGGTTGAGTAGAACAGCATCCCGGCAGTGCCGTATTCATAGGCCTCGCGCGCGCCGCGCCAGTACTGCGGGCCAGGCTGTGAACAACGCTGGAGATCGGTGTAGAAGCGCAGCGCTTCGATCATTTCCGGCGTGTTGAAGGTCACGTTGCCGTCGGCATCGAAAGGCCAGGCATCGTTCGAGATGGCGACCTGTTCGAAGATCTGGTGGCCGTAGTTCTGGCCCGGATCGGTGCCGATGGTGATGCCATAGAGCAGGTCCATCTGGCCGGGGAGTGCATCACAGGCAGCGTTGATGGTATCCCAGGATTCGGGAGCGGCCAGGCCCAGGCTGTCGAAGATGTCCTGGCGATACCAGATCGCCTGGAGCCAACCGTCATAAGGCACGGCAGCATAGTTGCCGGTGGCGGGGTCCGTGACCATCTTCAGCGGGCTGCTGCGGAAGTCGTCCACGCCTATATCGTTGATCACGGCGGTGGCGGCGTCTTCGTCCAGCAGACCATCAGCGGCGAAGGCGGCGACGCGCTCAACACCCATACGGATGATGTCCGGGAGGCGGTTCGCGCCGACAGCGGTCGCTACGCGCTGCGAAATCGTGCCTTCGTCAATTGGCACGATACGGACCTCAATGCCGGGGTTAGCTGCCATGAAGTCCGCCGCAGTGGCTTCATACTGGTTGATGCGCTCTTCTTCATTGTCTGTGGTCCAGAATTCGACGACGACGTTGTCCTGGGCCGATACGGCAACCGACAGCAGCAGGCTCAGAAGCAGTGCTGCTAGAAAAGCCAAATTTCTTGTGCGCATGACTCTATCCTTTGAACTAAAGAGGCGAAAGTAAGTGGTCATGAAGTGGAATTGTGGTCCCATAGCCCTCCTTTCGAATACGTGTGCAGGTCTAGCCTCCGGTGGACCGGCGGATAATGAGTTCCGGCTTAATCAACTGCTGCCGCTCCACATCCGGGTCGTTCTCGATAAATTTGAGCAGGCGCTGGGTCAGTTCTTCGCCGACTTCGTAGATCGGCCAGCGAACGGTCGTCAGCGCCGGAACAGCGCGCTCTGCTGCCGGGATGTCATCGTAGCCACCGACGGCGAAATCGTCCCCGACCACATGGCCGAGTTCCTGAGCACTGTGCATGGCACCCAGCGCCATCCAGTCGTTGCAGCCTACAATGGCTGTGAGATCGGGCTGCTGAGTCATCAACAGACGTGCTGCTTCCTCACCGCCGCTGAAGGTCAGGTCCGCATGGACGCAGTATTCAGGCCGGTAGGGAATCGCGGCCTCGGCCAGTGCCGCCTGATAACCCGCCAGGCGGTAAGCCGAAAATGTCACTTCCTCCGGTGGCAGAATGATGCCGATGTGACGGTGGCCGCGGGCGATCATGTGTGCCACCAGCGCCTGAATGCCGACCTTGCTGTCTACGTCGATGTAGGGGAAATCTGAGGCGGCGTCTGGCGCGCTGCGGCCCAGGACGATAAAGGGGTGATTGATCGATTCCAGATACGCGATGCGCGGATCATCAAAATAGGTTCGCGCCAGGACCATGCCATCTACCCGATTGCCGCCAACGATGCGCCGGTAGGCATCCATCTCGGATGAGCCGGGGACTGTCGCGCTGACGAGCACGTCATAACGATCACGGGCTGCTGCATAGGTCACACCCTTCAGCAGCAGGCTGAAGAAATCGTCGTCATCGCTGTGGAGGCGCGGCGGCATGATGAGGCCGATGGTGTAGGTGCGCTGGCCTTGAAGCTGGCGCGCGATGTGATTGGGCTGGTAGCCGAGTTCATCGGCGATTTTCAGAATTTGCTGGCGTGTTTTGTCGCTCACGTCGCTGTAACCTGCGAGCGCACGCGAAATTGTGGTGATAGAAAAACCAGATCGGTCGGCAATATCTTTTAAGGTTACACGCATCGTATCCGCAAGAATTATATATTTCGCCCAATCCAAAACGTTTTGGATTTCTCATAATTTAACTCAATTGCCTAAGGCTGTCAAGCAGTCCGGTATTGGACTGCTGGCCGATTCACGCCGGAACGAGTATCTTAGACAGGGTCATGCGGATGCGCTTGCAGGCGGTCAGCGTGCGTTAATTCAACAGTCGGAAGGAAACATCTCATGCGAGTGATTGTCATTGGGGGCAGCGGCCATATCGGCACCTATCTGGTCCCCATGCTGGTCGAACAGGGACACGAGGTCGTCAACATCACGCGCGGCGAGCGCAGTCCTTATCAGCCGCACGGTGCCTGGACTTTTGTCGAGCATGTCCAGGCGGATCGTAAAGCAGAAGACGCTGAGGGCAGCTTTGCCAAACGTGTGCTGGAACTCAAGCCGGATGTCGTCATCGACCTGATCTGCTATACCGAGGACAGCGCCCGGCAACTGGTCGATGCGCTGCGCGGCAGCGTACATCATCTGCTGCAATGCGGCACGATCTGGATCTACGGCCACAGTATGGTGGTGCCCGCGACGGAAGATCAACCGCGCCGGCCTTTCGGCGACTATGGGACCAACAAGGCCGCGATTGAAGCCTACCTGCTGCAAGAAGCGCGGCAGCGTGGGTTCCCGGCGACGGCGCTTCATGCCGGGCATATTGTCGGGCCAGGCTGGGTGCCGATCAACCCGGCGGGCAACGGGAACCCGGAGGTCTTTGCGATGATTGGCCGGGGCGAAACCCTGGCGCTGCCGCACTTTGGCATGGAGACTCTGCATCACGTCCATGCGGCGGATGTCGCGCAGGCATTTGTCAAAGCCATGACGCACTGGAGCAGCAGCGTTGGCGAGAGCTTTCACGTGGTCTCCCCGGCAGCGCTCACGCTGCGCGGTTATGCCGAGGCGATGTATGCCTGGTTCGGCCACGAGCCGAATCTCACGTTCCTGCCCTGGCCGGAATGGAAGGCAAGTGTTACAGAGGCGGAGGCTCAGACCACCTGGGAGCATATCTACCGCAGTCCAAATGCCAGCATCGACAAGGCGCGCCGCTTGATCGGCTATGAGCCGCGCTATAGTTCGTTGGAGGCCGTGTACGAATCCGTAAGCTGGTTAGTCGAGCAGGGCAAGATCACGATCTAGACGGGCGAGACCAGGAGGCGCAGGCGATGAAAGTCTTATTTATTGGCGGTACGGGAACGATCAGCACCGAGGTGAGCAAGCTGGCGGTGGCGCGTGGGCTGGATCTGTATCACCTCAATCGTGGGCAGAGCGGTGTGAGCATCGAGGGGGTCAAGACGATTACGGCGGACATCACCCAGGCGGAGCAGGTGCGGGCGGCGCTGGCGGATCAGACCTTCGACGTGGTGGTCGATTGGATCGCCTATACCGAGGAACACGTCGAGCGTGACCTGGCGCTGTTCAGCGGGAAATGCGGCCAGTATATCTTTATCAGTTCCGCCTCGGCCTATCAGAAGCCGCTGGTGCATCCCATCGTCACCGAATCGACGCCGGTCTCCAACCCGTACTGGCAGTATTCACGCAACAAGATCGCCTGCGAAGAGCGCCTGATGCGTGCCTACCGCGAAGACGGCTTCCCGATGACGATTGTCCGGCCCTCGCACACCTACGACACCAAAATCCCGATTGGCGTGGGCAACTGGGCCAGCTACGTCGTCCCGCAGCGGATGCTGGAGGGCAAGCCGGTGGTGGTGCATGGCGATGGCACGTCACTGTGGACCCTGACTCACAGCGAGGATTTCGCGCGCGGTTTCGTCGGCCTGCTGGGCCATCCTCAGGCTATCGGCCACGCCGTGCATATCACCTCGGATTATCTGCTGACCTGGGATCAAATTTACGAGCAAATCGGCGATGCGCTTGGCGTGAAGCCTAACATCGTGCATGTGCCGTCAGACTTCATCGCGCAGATTGACCCGGCAGGTGGGGCGGGGCTGCTGGGCGACAAAATGTGGACGGTCATCTTCGATAACAGCAAAATCAAGCGGCTGGTGCCGGATTACGTGGCGAGCATTCCGTTTCACGTAGGCATCCGCCGGACTCTGGCCTGGTACCAGGCGGACCCGAAGCGCATGGAGGTCTCGCCAGAAGATCACGCGCTGTTTGACCGCATTCTAGAGGCTTACGGTCACGCCTGAGTTAGCCCGGCACCGGGCTGGGTTCGAGCAGCAGCGGCGCCAACGTCGCGGCCCAGTCGCTGATGACGTACCATTTGCGGAAGTCGCCTGGCGGCAGGCGCATGAGCTTCAATTTCAGGCGGGTGAGCGGCGCGATGCTTTTGGGGTCGAGCCGACCGGCAAACAGGGCGACATCGACCGGCTGTAACTGGTTCATGAGCGGTTCAATGTAGCGGTCGACGACCTGTCGATTCGCCTCGGTATCATTGCGCATAGTCAGGCAGACGATAAAAAGGGCGACCGGCATTCGCTGCAGGGCCTCGCGGTGGGTTTCCACGAAGCGAAGCACTTCGGGCAGAGGTCTGCCATCCCGGATAGCGCTGCCCAAGACGACAGCCTCGTAATCATCCAGACCGTGTACATTCGTGACCATGTGAATATCAGCGTCCGCGCCGTTTTTTTCGAGCATGTGGCCGATGACCTGGGCAATCTCCGCCGTTGAGCCGAGTTTGCTGGCATAGGCCACGAGGATTCGCCTGTTCATCATGTTGATCCCCCTGTGACTCAGCCGTTTTTATCAGCCTAATCTGATAGAGGGCAGAGCGACCAGTGAGGAACGCCACCTCTTTAGGGACGCAATCCTCACATTTCGCTGGCTGTTAGTTCGGGCCGTCCGGGTAGGCGGCGTTCAGGATAGCCTGCTGCTCCGCTGCAATCTTGTCCAGGGCCTCCTGGGCATCCATTTGGCCGGAGAGGGCCAGGTTGAGATACTCGCCCTGGATGCCGAGAAGCTGGTTGTATTCAGGAATGTTCCAGAAATCCTTGACGTAGCTGAAAGATTCGGCAAAGCTGGGATTGTAGGGCGCGGCGTTCAGGAAGGCGTCACTTTGCAGAATCGAGGTTCGTCCAGGCAAGCCACCGCCTTCGACCCACCGCGTCTGCACGTCGTCGGATTGCAGCCAGGCTATAAAGGCCAGCGCGGCCTCCTGATTTCGGACTGTAAGCGCTGATGCTGATGCCTTGTCCGCCCAGGCTGAGGTAGTGTTCGACCTCGCCCGGCACGACCGCATAGCCCAGGGCGTCGGATTGGCCGCAGGTTTCCGGGTTGGTGAAGCTGCTACCAAAGCCGTACCAGATTTCGATCATGGCGGTGGAGCCGCTGCACATCGTCCCGATGGTCTCGTCAAAGCCGAAATCCGCCGCATCGACCGGGCCAGTCTGGACCAACTGCTGCCCGAACTCAAGGGCCTGGAAGCCGATCTCATTGTTGAGGATGCCTTCAACCTGATAGGTGGAGGGGTCCCAGAGTTCGCCGCCGAAGGACCAGAGGATGTGATTCCAGGCGGTCTGGACCATATCGCCTGTCGTTGGCCCAGTGGGAGGCATAGCCGTTGTCGATGAAGTCACCGTCTTTGAAAAACTGGGCCATCTGGAGCAGCTCGCCCCAGTATTGCGGAACCTGAAGTTCGCCGCCGGTGGCCTGCTGATAAGCGGCTTGCACGTCGGGGTCTTCGAAGAGGTCCTTGCGATAGACCAGCATCCGGGTATCGGTCATGAGGGGGACGGCATAATACTGGCCGCTGTCGAGCGGGACCTCACCGTAGTCGCGCAGCGCTGTCTGATTGTAGTCATCGACCGGCAGGTTCATGTTCATCCAGTCGGTCAGGTTGACGAGGTGATCCCCAGCGACGGCCTCGCTCATGAACTGGCTGTCGAGGATAGGCAGGTCCGCGCCGTCCTGGGCTGCGAAATCGGCGAAGATCTGATCGTGCCATTGATCGAGCGGCACACAGCTCACGCTGACATTGGCATCGGGATAGTCTTGAACGAGCGAGGTCAGCAGGTCGCAAGGGGGCCAGTCGAACCAGACGATAGAGAGATCCGGCATGTCCTGGGCGGTGCCCGGACCGATAGTGAGTACCAGCAGGGCGATGACGAGAAGCGCAAGAATACATCGGGTTTTAGACATCATATTCCTTAAAGAGGCCGCTTCAGGGAGGGACAGCTTTTTGAGTCAGTATAGCGAGAGAACGCTTTGCGCGTCAAATGCAGGGCATGGCGGTTTGCGTGCGCCATGCCCATGAAGTTAGCTCATCGGGGTGCCAAGCGCGGTAATCAGGTCGCGCGCGGCTGCGATGTCGTTTTCGCGGACGGTATGCTCCGCGCCTGGCTGGATGTCGATGTCCACGCTGCCGCCCAGCTGTTGCAAGACCTCTGCCGTGAGGCGCATCTGCGCTTCCTGGACCCAGGGGTCCTGGGTGCAACCGCCGATATAAACCGGCGTGCCCTCCAGCGAACCGCTGTAGTCGCGGGGCGAGTCCAGCGGTCCCATCAGCGCGCCGCTAAAGACAATCAGGCCGCCGTAGCGCTGGGCGTGACGCGCGACGTATTCAGAACTCAGGCAGGCCCCTTGCGAGAAGCCTCCCAGGGCGATGTGCTCGGCGCTGATGCCTGCTGTTTCGATCCTGTCCAGCAGGTCGTCCAGCGTCTGGAATGCCGAGGAAACGTAGGGTTCGTTGGCCTCAATCGGCATAAAGCCAGAGTTCGGATACCAGGTATGGTTGGCGGCCTGTGGTGCCAGATAGGCGATGCCGTCCTGGGGCAGATAAGCTGCCAGGCTCAAAATGTCGTGGGCGCTGCTGCCCCGGCCATGCAGCAGGACGACAGCCGCTTGCGCCTTGTCGAGCGCGGTCCCCGCAGCCAACAGTGCCTGGTTCTGGTGGATCATTTGCACAGTATTTCCCTTTCGCCAGCTTAGAACTTCACGACCTCAATCGGCTTGAGACCGGCTTCAATCTGCTCGCGCTGGTCTTCCAGGAAGGGAGGCAGCGCCAGCCGCTCGCCCAGGGCGTCCAGGTCTTCGTCGGTGGCGAAGCCCGGTCCATCGGTCGCAATCTCAAAGAGAATGCCGTTGGAGATGCGGAAGTAGATCGACTGGAAGTAGTAGCGGTCGATGAAGGGCGAGATTTGCAGGCCCGACTCGACGATGCGCTCGCGCCAACCACGCTGCGCCTCCTGGTCAGCTACGCGGAAGGCGACGTGATGCACCCCGCCAGCGCCCAGCCAGGAGCGACCGAGAGCGGCTTCCTCCACGACCCAGAGTTCGCGTCCGGGGCCGCCATCGCCGATACTGTAGAGCGTGACCTCACGGCCATCGGGCAGCTTCTCGTGCTGTGACTGCCGGAAGTTGAGTACCTGGGTCAGGATGAGATTGGTACGGGCCAGCGAGGGCACCGAGAGCATGACGGCGTAGAAGCCGCGCAGGGCATACTCTGTGGGGACATCGCTGCCGTCCCAGGACTTCACCCTCATACGGCGCACCCTCATCATCGACCAGCATCAGGCGCTGGCCTTCGGGGTCCTCAAAGCGCAGGATCTCGCGCCCGGCAAGGGTCTCGATGCCAGGATGTTCGATGCCTGCTTCGACCAGCCGCGTCGCCCAGTAGCTGAGGGCAGCGTGCCCATTGACACGGAAGGCCGTGGTCGCAATCGCATCGGTCCCGCGCTGTTCCGGCCCGGCCTGCGGCCAATCGAAGAAGGTCATGTCGGTACCGGGATTGCCGACCTTATCGGCGTAGAAAAGATGATAGGCGCGCACGTCATCCTGATTGACCGATTTCTTCACCAGACGAAGGCCCAGCACGCGCGTGTAGAAATCGAGGTTGCTGCCGATTTTCGCCGTTACGGCGCTGACATGATGGATACCGTTGAGGTTCATTTGCGTCTCCTTGCATACAGTTTTATGTTAAACTGTTTTGTACTTAACAGTATAGCGGTGTACAATAGAGATGTCAAGCTGAAGCGCGTAAGAACTGTATAAAATCGGATGGACAATCAATGCCGACCAAATATGAAGGCAGTATTGAAGCGAAGCGGGCACTGGATGCCTATATCAAACTTCAGCGGGCTGCCGAGACCGTCCTGGCACGGACGACGGCACACCTGGCCGATCACGACCTGACGCTGAGCCAGTTTGCTATATTGGAGGCGCTGCATCACCTGGGGACGCTCTCGCAGCGGGATCTGGCGGAAAAGCTGCTCAAGAGCACAGGCAACATCTCGCTGGTATTGAAAAAACTGCAAGGCCGGGGGCTGATCTCACGCGAGCGTGACCCGGTGGATAACCGCTACATGAAGGTATGTATCACCGACACAGGCCGGGACTTGCTGCTGAGCTTCTTTGACCAGCATGTGCAGGGCATCGTCGAAGACCTGAGCGTCCTCAGCGCCGACGAACAGGTTGAACTGGCGCGTCTGTGCCGTAAGCTGGGCCTGCGCGATGCCTCATAACCCTCGGATCTGACGGATCCGGTCGAGAGCGGTCCGGGTATCGGCGGTCAAAGTCTCGAAGTCGCTGGCCTGGATCAACTCTTTGCGCATCAACCGGCTGCCCATGCCGACGCAGGCAGCCCCGGCCTCGAACCAGGCGCGCAGGTTATCCTCTGCTGGGCTGACCCCGCCGGTGGGCATAATCTTGCTCCAGGGACGCGGTCCCAGCACTGCCTTGATGAAATCCGGGCCGCCGACGCTGTTCCCCGGAAAGACCTTGACCAGTTCCGCACCCCATTCTTCCGCTCTGGCGATCTCATTGACGCTGCCACAGCCGGGCATGTAGGCGATCTTGCGCCGGTTGCAGAGGCGGGCAATCTCCTCCTGGAAGGTCGGGCCAACGATGAAATTGGCCCCGTGTGCGATGAAGAGCGCGGCAGTGGGCGCATCCTCGACCGAGCCGACGCCGATGATCATGTCAGGCTGCTCGACGGCAGCGGCACGAATCAGTTGGCTGAAGACGTCGAGTGCGAAATCGCCCCGGTTGGTGAATTCAAGCAGATGCGTGCCACCTTCATGCAGCGCAGCCGCAATTTTGTGAGCCGTATTTGGCTCCGGGTGATAAAAGAGGGGAACCATCCCCTCGGCGAATACGGTGTTCAGGACCGTCATGCGATCAAAACGGGCCATACGTAGCAACTCCCCTTGTCGGACTGACAGCAGAAAAGTATACCACGCGCTTAGCCCCCGAAACCGGAAGGCGAACTGCTGGTCGGCGTGGGCGTGGGCATCTCCTGCTTGGTGAAGTGCCAGGGGCCGCCTTCATGACAGGCGATCTGCGAGAAATACTCGTCCAGCGGGTAGACGTACCAGGTATAGGTTCCGCCGTCGGGAATGTCCGATAGGTCGATGGTCTCGTTCTGGCGCAGTTCGATCACGCGCTCGTAGTAGCTGCCATCTGGCCTGACGATGCGGATCAGGTTGCGCGGTGCGCGCGGCCCACGCCAGCTAAAGGTCAGCGTGCCGGTGCCTTCGACAGCGAAGGTGTTGTCGATAGGGATGAGCAGCTCCCAGGAACAGTCATACTGCGGTACCTGCGGCGGAGCGTCACCGGGCACATGCAGGACCTGGCCGACGTAGATTTTGTTCGCGTCTTCCAGGCAGTTGCCATCGGCCAGCACACTGGAATAGGTGCCATAAAGCTGGGCGATGCGGTCTAGCGCGTCGTTGGCCTGGACCTCATAGGTCAGGTGCCAGTCTTTGCGCGGCACACAGCCGGGCGTTGAGGTGGGGGTCGGTGTCTCCGCGCCGTGCAGGCCGGGAATGTTCACGCTAATCAGGAAGGTGGCGGTCAGGGTCGGGGTAGGCGTATCCGAAGGCGGCAGCGTGGCAGTGGGCGGCTCGAAGGTCGGCGGGGGCAGCAGCGTATTTGTCGGCGTCGTGACCAGGGTCTCCGTCGCCGTTGGCTGAATCTCAAGCTGCGCGACCGGGCTGGGAGTCAGAGTTGGCGGCAGGGGGGTCGGCGTGGCCTGAAGCTGATTGACCGCAGGCCCGACAGCAGGCTAAACAGGCCGATGACGGCCAGCGGTGTCACGATGAGCATAAGGATGCTGCTAAGCTTCGGTAATTTCATGAGCCAGCTCTTCTCTGGGTTCGGTGGTCTGCCGCAGGTTGAGGCGACCGTCATGGAGGTCGAAGCTGCGGTCCACGTAGCGCGTCACCTGCGGATCGTGGGAAACAATAAGAAAGGCAGTGCCCTGACGGTGGGCCAGGCCCTGAAACAGGCCCAATACGCGCTGCGCTGTGCGGCTGTCGAGGCCATTGGTCGGCTCATCGGCCAGGATCAGGTCGGGCTGCATCGCCAGGGCGCGCGCAATCGAGACACGCTGCTGCTGGCCGCCGCTGAGTTGATCCGGCACGTGATTGGCCCAACTGCTCAGGCCCATCGCCCGCAAGGCGGCTGCGGTCCGTTCATGGCGCTGGCGAAAGCCAATCGGCGGCAGCACCAGGCGCAGCGCCAGATCGATATTTTCGGAGGCGGTATAGGTGCTGAGCAGTGTGTAATTCTGGAAAATGAAGCCGAGGTGACGGCGGCGGATGCGCGTGCGGCCTGCCTCAGCCATATGGCTGACTTTCGCGCCGCAGACCTCGACCTCGCCCTGCGTGGGGAAATCGAGCGCGCCGATCAGGTTCAGCAGGGTGGTTTTGCCACTGCCGGAGGGGCCGTAGAGCGCGATCAGATCGCCTTTGTGAACATTGAGATCAACCCCGCGCAGCACATGCACTGCTGTTGAGCCGCTGCCGAAACTGCGTTCCAGCCCGGTGACCTGGACAATAGGCGACTCGTTCATGCGTGCCTGGACCTGCGGAACGGCGACCGAGAAAACGGCGCTTGTGGGCTTCGGGCGGTTCATCCTCTGGGATCATGTCTTCAAGCAGGCTGATGTCCTCGTCGGCGTCGGCGACTTCGGGTCGCAGCAAGACACCTTCAGGCCGGATCTCGACCGTAATGTGATCGACATCGGCCAGGGTCGAGCGGACCATCGTCGGCAGTTGGATGCGGCCATCATCTTCCAGGTGTGGGCGTTCGTCTTCGCTGCCAGAGAGGTCCTGGCCGAGCGCGCCATCACGCAGCGTCAGCACCCGGTCGGCGAAGCGGGCCATGCTGATGTCATGCGTGACCATGAGAATCGTCAGGTCGAATTCGCGGCGCAGGTCCTGAAGCAGTTCCATCACCTGCAGGGCGTTTGTCTTCGTCTAGCGCGCCGGTCGGTTCGTCCGCCAGGAGCAGGGCAGGGCGGTTCGCAAGGGCGACGGCAATCGCCACGCGCTGCTGCTGCCCGCCGGAGAGCGCCGCCGGTTTGTACCGTGCCCGGTCCGCGATGCCGACTGCTTCCAGCAGGTCCATGCCCGCGCTGCCGCCGCGCCCGAATACCCATCCCGGCCAGCTTCATCGGCAGGACGACATTTTGCAGGGCGGTCAAATGGCCGAAGAGATTGCGGTCCACCTGCTGCCAGATGAAGCCCACATTGCTCAGACGATAATCCGCGAGCGCTTTGCCTTTCGAGTTCCAGCAGGTCGATGTCGCCGACGGTGAGCTGACCGGCTGTCGGCGTATCCAGGCCGCCCAGCAGGTTCATCAGCGAGCTTTTGCCCGCGCCGCTGGGACCGATGATCGCCACCATTTCGCCCGTGTTCCATCTCGAAATCAATGCCGCGCAGCGCGACGATCTCGTGGCTGGAGACCTTGTAGGCTTTGACGACCTGTTTGCAGACGACATATTTCGACATCGGCTTATGGCCCGACCACCACCATGCCTTCTTCGACACCGGAGACGATCTCGACCCGGTCATCGGTTTGCAGGCCCAGCACCACATCATGAATTTGTTCGCCATCGGGCGTTTCCACGACGACGAAGGTACGGTTCTGGAAGCTGCGGATCGCCGCCGGGGGCAGCCAGAGGACGTCTTCCTCGACTTGCAGCGGCATCTGCACGTTGATGACCTGACCCTGCGGAATATCTGGCAGAGTCGCCGCGACGCGCACCGTCTGGTCGGCATCGCGGTTGCTAAGCGGAAGCTGGCGGATGACACACTGAACGGCGAGATCAATCTGGTTCAATGGGTAGCAGACGCCGACCTGCCCGACGCTCAGGCGTTGGATGTCGTTGAAGGCCAGGTTGGCAATGGCTTCCAGCGGCTCTGGAATGGCGATGGTCATGACGGAGGTAAAGGCCTGCACGCTGTCGCCGGGGTTGATCGTCACTTCCAGGATGACGCCGTCTATCGGCGCGTAGAGCGAAGACTGCGCGATCTGCTGGTTGATCTGGTCCACACGAAGCTGCGCATCGTTGACCGATTGAATCTGGTCGGCGGAACTGGTGTCACCCGATTGGACATTTTGCAGGTTGATCTGGTTCTGGAGGACCTGATTCTCGGCCTGCTGCACCTGGATCGTGTGGCTGTTGTAGCTTTGCGCCGCCGAGAAATAGCTGTTCTGTGCGTTTTGCAAGGAGGCTTTGGCGCTTTGCAAGCGGTCATAGGCGCTGTTGACCGATGAAGCGGCGTTAGGTTCCTCGGCATGGCTGAGCGCCTCGTCGTAATCGCGCTGGGCGTTCTCCAGATCGCGCTGAGCGTTCTCCAGACCGATGCGCGCCGATTCAAGCTGAGTCCAGGGCGCGCTGTTCTTGGTGTTTTCCAGGCTCAGCCGCGAGTTTGCCAGGGCGATCTCGGCATTGACGACCGATTGTCTGGCTGCTTTCACCTCCCGATTGCAGGCGAATCAGCGCCGTTTGCAGCGATAACTGGGCCGAGGCCAGGTTGATTCTCCAGGTTCTTGAATCTGGTAGTCGGCCAGCAGCGAGCCTTTCGACACCACGTCGCCGCGCCGGACGTTGACCGGCGCACCGAGCCGTTGATTTCAAAGGAAAGCTGCATCTGGTCGCGCGGCAGCCAGCGCCCGGTGAATTCGAGCGTGTCCTCGACGGTGCCGCGTTCGACGGTGTACGTCGGTCGGGCGGCGGCGCGGAGCCGTCGGGATAGGCGTCGAAGTAGGGACTTCCGACTCTGCATTTTGACTGGCGCAGGCCGATAGGATAAGCCCCAGCAGGGCGATGACGACGATCAGGCTGCGATTCGGCACGTTGCGGACCTCCTGCATATTATTATTCACCCAATTTGACGACGGCGGCAAGCTGCTCGCGGCTTAAAGCGGTGGTGATGGCGATGGACACCAGGAATAAGATGCCCGCAAAGACGCCGTAGACCAGCGCGATTTCGCCCCAGGCTACCCGCACCAGATAGGGCGGCAGCCCACCGCTGAAATCGAGCAGCGGTAGAAACAGCAGCGTCGTCAGCACGCCTATCGACGTCCCGCTGAGCGATGCCGCTGCCGGTGGCGATGCCTTGCAGCAGCATCATATAAAGCGTGGTGGCGATATTGCCCAGGCCCATCGCCCGCAGCACGCCCAGTTGGATCGCCTGCGCCCGAAAGGCCGAGACGTTCTGAATCACCGCCGCGATCAGCGTCAGGATCACTGCCGCCACGAAGCCAACCGAGAGGA
The DNA here is from genome assembly GCA_963772595.1 of uncultured Chloroflexia bacterium. Lineage (GTDB taxonomy): Bacteria > Chloroflexota > Anaerolineae > Aggregatilineales > Phototrophicaceae > CAVYXZ01. Next base: position 401,992 of record CAVYXZ010000016.1, read on the forward strand.
AGCCGAGCACCCCGCGCCGCGCCGGTTCGGCCTCGGCCTGGATCAGCGCTTCCGCCGGACTCTGCCATTCCAGCACCGGGAAATTGAGCGCCGTGATCTGCCTGCTTGACCGCCTCGGCACTGGTGCCCGGTTTCAGACTGAGCCAGATGTCATGCGGCAGATTGGTGCCGACCAGTTCGAAGAGCGGTTCCAGGTTGGTGATGGCGAAAAAGCCCTGGCGCGGGTCCTGAGTCGGGAAGTAATCCGTCACGCCGACGATAGGCACGCGCGTTTCATACCAGGTGCTGAGAGCCGAGACTTGCAGCGTCACCATCTGCCCGATTGCCATATTGTACTGCTCGACGATGCTGCGGTTGAGGATGATTCCGGTCCGGTTGCCCGCCAGTTTATTGAACAGATCCGCCTAGCGTGTCCTGCGAGTAATCGGCACGGTAGCGTGTAACGGCTGCCATCGCGCCGCGATCCACCCCCAGGACGTCGCCGTCGACTCGTGCGGAGCCGAATGACCAGCCGGGCCGGGTAGTCGTCCGACGCGCGCCGCCGCATAGACACCGTCGACGGAATACAGGTCCTGGACGGGCGGGATGTTGTAGCCCACGACGACCAGCGAACCATCGTCCGCCGTATCTGTTTCGGCATCGCTGGCCGTGACCAGCACCAGGTCGGCGCCCATCGAGTAATTGATCGAATTGACCAGGCTGCGGTCAATCGTGCTCGCCATCGAGGCGGTGAAACCGGTCAGGCTGAGCGTGAAGGCCATCATCAGGAGCATGCCACGATAGCGGCCAATGGAGCGTGTCAGTTCACGCAGGGCCATGAGGATGCTGATATTGCCGGTGTAATTGAGCAGCCCTGCGCCTGCGCGCAGCAGCCGGGGCCACAGCCGGAGAAAGAGCAGCGCCAGACCGAGCGCGAACAGAGTCGGGCCAATGAAGGTCAGCGGGTCGGCGAAAGGGGCTGTCGGCGTTGGCAGTCAGGCCGCCCTGCTGCTGGAGCGCATACAGGACGTAGAGCGCCGGGAGAATCATCAGCAGGTCCAGGTAGCTGCGCTGCCACCAGGGTCGAACCGGCGCGATAAGGGCCTGGCGGTAGCTGTTGATGTTCTGGCGGGTGGTCTTCCAGGCCAGATACAGGCCGCTGCTGGTCGCCAGCAGGCCGGTGAACGCGCCAATCGCCAGCACCGTCGGCGAGAAGACAATGCCCTGCACCGAACTGCGCCCGCCGAATTGCAGGAACGAGACCGTCTGGCCGACCAGCCGCACCACGGCCGGGACTGAGCAGCAGGCCGATGCCGAAGGCGCTGCCCGCCAGCACCAGCCACATGAGGACGTGAATGGTCAACAGGGCGCGGCGGCTCATGCCCCGGCTGCGCAGCTTGACGTCTTCCGCCTGCTGGCGGCTGACCAGCAGCCCGGAGACCATCGCCACAAAGTACAACACCAGCCCGGCTACCGGCAGCACGATGATGAATAGCTGGCCGGTGAGCTGGTTGACTTCGTCATTGAAAGCACGCAGCCCATCGACCGGCGAGACATCCTGGCGGATGCCGGGCAGGACGCCTTCGAGCGTGCGTTGGCCGCTTTCGATGCTGGACAGCAGGGAGTTGATGTCTCGTCGTGCGCACATCGGCTCCGTCGAAGATCAGCGACCAGGCGACTTCGGTGATGGGGTTGTCGAGTGAGCTGACTGAGGCACGGAGGTCCTCAGGCCGCAGCAGCAGTACATTATCGAAGAAACGCGGCGTGAAAATCCAGGCGGGATCATCAGCGTTGATCGGCTGCCACAGGGCCGCGACTTGCAGCGTGATGGGTTGAGCACCAGCCGCCTGCGCGGTCAGTTGGGCGCCGACCTCGATCCCCATCGTCTCCCACATGACTTCCGGCAGCAGCACCGGAATCGCGTCGCCGGTGGACTGGCGGGGTCAGGCGGCCATGTCGCCGTCGGTGATCTCCATTGCGGCTTCAGCGCCTTCGAGCGCCCCCAGCGTAAAGGTGCCCAGTGTGCCGTAATCGGCAGAGTTCACGCGCCAGGACCCCACGCCGACATAGCGGGCATTCTGATCGACCGGCAGGCCAATCGTCGCGCAAAGCCCTGCTGGATAGCGGCGCTGGCGTTATCGACATCGGTCAGGCCGATATTGCCGTTCCAGGCCCCCAGATAGCGGAAGCGGAAGCCATAGGGCGGGGCATCCAGCCGCGATTTAAGCAGACCGCTGTAGACCGAATCGACGTAAAGCGGCAGGCTCAACGCCAGGGTAGTCGCGGTCGAAAGCCCCAGCAGCACCCAGAAAGCGAGAATGCGATGCAGCCACAAGCGGCTGATCGTGAACGACAGAGTGTCGAGCAGACGCTGCATCAGCGCATACCCTGTGTAGACGCCTTTACCTCACCCCGAAGTCCCCTCTCCATTCGATAGAGAGGGGACTTCAAGTGCGAGTTTTCTCCCCCTCGCCATGTATGGAGAGGCGGTCGGGGGGTGAGGTATGGCATCATCAGCGTGAGACCCCGTCAGCGTGACCGTTGCCTACTGGAAAAGCCCTTGCAGGCTTCGGGTCGGCCTGGGTGGCGCAGGTGGTCAACTGTTGGAAGTAGCCCTGCGGATCATTGCCGGACCCAGGATCGAAGCCCGGCAGTCCTTCAATACACTGCTGGAAGGTGGTTGCCTTGAGCTGCGCATCTTCGAGTGCGGCCTGAAGATCGGCATTGTCGAGGACGTAGCTGTCAAAGGCCCGGTTGAGCCAGTCGGTGGTCAGGAACTCGCCCACTGCGCCGACCCCGCCGGAGAAAGCGGTCGGGATCAGGATGGTGTTGGGGTTGCTCATGAGATCGGCCATGCCCTTATAGTAGTCGGCAGTCTCCTGGCCTTGCGAGTTGACGAGCGCCGTGCTGTCCAGCAGTGTGATATTGGCAGGCATCGCATCAAAGAGCGCCGGATTCTGCGTCAGCGTGCTGATGAAACGGTAGCAGGCTTCAGGGTGCTGGGTGCTGGCGCTGATGTAAGCCGTGCCCAGGTCATAGGAAACCGCGCTGATCTGCGAACCGGTCGGGAAGGTCGTCAGCTTGTAGTCCGAGTTGTTCCGGGTGAAATTCAAGGTAAACGAGTTGACCAACTGGTTATACAGGGCGACATCTTCGTCGCTGCCGAAGCCAAAGGCCAGGCCGCGCGCACCAAAAGCACCGCCCAACTGCTCATACTTGATGTAGCCATTGCGCGCCAGATCCAGCACCTGCTGCGCTGCATCGACTGTCGCAGCATCATCGAAGTGCAGGGTGATCGGGTCCGTGCTGTAATCAATCGGCAGGCCGCCGTAGGCCGCTAGCAGCACCAGCATGTAGGAAGCACCGCTGTTTTGCGGCACAAACGGAGCCGGGTCGTCTGGATGAATCTTGAGGGTGCGCAGCGCGTCTTCGAAATCGGAGACCGTCCAGCCGGGGTAAGGGTCGTAGGCTCCCGCCTGATTGAAGTCAGGCTGGCTGTAGAGCATGACATCCGGCTGGATCGACAGCGGCATGGCCCAGGTCTGATTCTCGCGCTGGACCTGCGCCAGGACATTACCGACCAGATCGTTCGGGTTGAAGTTCGGATCGCTCGACAACAGCGGGTCCAGGCTGAGCAGGGTGCTGAGGTCCGCGCCCTGGACGGCATTGCTGGAAAGATAGAAGCAGTCGTAGTTCTGAGTCATCTCCGACAGATTGTTGCCGAAGCCATCGGGCGTATCCAGCACGATCTCGCCCACCTCTGGGTCTGAGGCGACAAAGTCGTCGGCAGCTTGCTGCCATTCCGGGTCTCCGCCGGGCTGGCGGAAGTTGTTGGCAACGCCGAAATTGAGCGAAATCTCGCCAGGAGCCAGCACAACCGGAGTCGGCGGCGGCGCGACCTGGACCAGGCTGGTCGCGCGTAAATCGGCGGTCTGGAGCCGGTCCAACACGGTTAATTGCAGGTCCTGCAATGCGGTTGAAGCGTCGATGTTGTCGCTTGTCATCGAGTCAACGGCGCTGCGGATGTAATTGGTGAAGCGCAGGTCGGCGACCGAAAGACCGGTATCAAGCGCGGGCTGAAGCAGGTTCATCAAGTCAGTGGATGCCTGGCCGAAACCGCCGCCGGGTCCACCACCACGACCGCCGCCACCACCGGCGTTGGCGGTCTGCCCGCCGCCAAAGTTGTTAGTCTGGCCGACCAGGCTGCGCCGGGCCGGGATGTTGCCAATCACGGCAGTTGAGAGTTCGGGGGTTGTGCTCAGGAAGGTCGCCAGCGCGTAGGCCGCTTCTGGATACTGGGTGCCACCGCTGATAGCGTAGCCGGAGACGTCAAAGCCACCGCCGCCGGGCAGCAGGGCGGTCTGGCGATCACCGGCCATGCGCGGCGAGCTGGCGACCTGACTCGGCACGAGGAGGATCGGGGCATCCAGGTTGATACCACCGCCCGTAGCAAAGAGATTGTCCTGGATCATGCCCTGCCAGGTAGTCATCAAATCCGCAAGATCGGGATTGGAGAAATCCGGGACTGCTGGGATGACCAAGTCGTCAACTATATCCTGACCCAGGGTGGCGCGAATGATGGTCCGCATATTGTCGCCCAGGTCAGCAATAGGCGGTATGGGATCGCCGTTTGCATCGTATTGCAGCAGCGCGCGGGCCGCCGTTTCCAGGTCGTAGAGTGTCCACCAATCACCCGGATAATCCAGCCCGGCGTTGTCGAAGGCCGTCGGGTCATAGAGCATTACCGAGACGTTCGCGGCGACCGGCAAGGCCCAGATACCGCCGTCCCACTGGTAAGATTGCCAGATTGGTGTAAAGAAGTCGCTGGTGTCCAGGCTGTTATCGACGGCGACCAGCGGCGAAAGATCGAGAAAATAACCGGCGCGGGTGCTTTCCGGGGAGATGTCGCTGGAGTTAATGAGCAGCACGTCAGCCTGCGCCACCTGTTCCTGAATGCCATCCAGATAGTCGTTGACGTCCTGCAAACCACCAAAAAAGGCAAATCGCCCGCCGCCTGTCCGCACGACATGGACACTCACGCCAGGATTTGCGGCCTCGAACTGGTCCAGCAGGCCGTTTTCAAGCTGGTCGGCCATGTTATCAGGGACTGCTACCGACAGGACAGCGCCCGCATCCTGGGCCGCGGCTGGCGCGGCAACAGCACTCAACAAAACTCCGGTCAAGAATAACAATAAACTGCTTATATACTTGGTTCTCATCAATACGCTCCTCAACACCCTAACGGTGAACCCTTACGATTGAACCAGAGAGTTGCTTCAGAAACCAGTGCGGAGAACCATGAGTTGCAGATGATCACAGTACATAGCTTGACATGACATTTGTCATATTATAAGGTGCTTCCGGTCAAGGGGAGGGGCTGACGAATTCGCATGTTGGACACCTGGCAAAGGTGATATGATGAAGGCTATGGAGACAGAGACGACTGAACCTGGTCTCATCGCCGTCTTCCGGCTGATGACTGCCCTGTGGCTGGCGACGGAGGTGCTGACGCTGGTGGCACGCCTGAGCGCGGGCGAACTGGTCACGTCGCCGCAGTATCTGCTGCTTGAACTGGCGGATACCGGGCTGCTGCTGCTCTATCTCTCCATACCGTTCCTGCCGAAGCGTCTGGGTCAGTTCTACCTGCCGATTGGAATCCTCCTGGCAGCGGCAGGGCCAGTTGTGACCGAGGCATTGCTTGCAGCCATTAACAACCCCACCTTCGTCTTCTTCCGACCGGGCGAAGCACCGAGTCCGATGCTCTTTTTTGCTACCCGCGCCATTATCCCGGTCGTCTATTTCCCGCTGATTCTCACGGCCTGGCAGTATGGCTTTCGCGGCGTGATCGTCTTCTGCATAGGCTATGTTTTACTGACTTTTCTCATCCGCGATCAATTCACAGTCGGGCGTTTTGGACTCACGCCGGTGATTGTGGTTGATCTCATGCGGTCGATGGGGCTGGTGATGGTGGGCTACATTGTCGCCGAATTGATGCACGAGCAGCGCAAACGGCGCAAGGAACTGGCAGCGGCGAATCGCAAGCTGCTGCGGTTTGCGTCCACGTTGGAGCAGTTATCCACCAGCCGTGAACGCATCCGCCTGGCGCACGAACTGCACGACACGCTGGCGCATAGCCAGAGCGCGCTGGCTGTTCAATTGGAAGGTGTGAACGCCCTGTGGCACGAGGAACCCGACGAAGCTTACCAACTGCTGCAAAAGTCAGTCGCCAATACACGTGCCGGACTGCTTGAGACTCGCCGGGCACTCCAGGCGCTGCGGGCCTCGCCGCTGGAAGAACTGGGCCTGGTGCTGGCGATCCGTGAGATGGCCGAATCGGCGGCAGAGCGCGGTGGCTTCAAGTTCAAGATTGACCTGCCCGAAAGTCTCAGCAACGTGGACCCGGATGTGGAGCAGTGCATTTACCGGGTCGCCCAAGAATCGCTGGAAAACGTGATCCGCCATGCCAATCCGCAATATCTCAGCCTGAGCCTGGTGCGCCGCGATTCGAGCCTGGAACTGAGCGTGCAGGATGACGGTGACGGCTTCGATCAGGCGCAGGTGACGGTGGACGACAGCTTTGGCCTGCGCGGCATGAGTGAGCGCGCCCGGATGGTGGGTGGTACGTTGAATATCGAAAGCGCACCCGGCAAGGGAACCCGCGTGCGCTTGTGTGTGGAGGCAGCCCTGTGATTCGGGTTTTGATCTGTGACGATCAGTTGATTGTTTGCGAAGGCTTGAAGGCGATTCTGAAAAATGCGCCGGACATAGAGGTTGTGGGAATCGCGCAGAACGGGGTTCAGGCGCTGGAACAGGTCAGGCTGCTGTTGCCTGACGTGGTGCTGATGGACCTTAAGATGCCGGTGATGAACGGGATCAAAGCCACGCGCGAGATTCTCAGTCACTATGACAAGCTGCGGGTGCTGGTGCTGACGACCTATGACGCCGACGACTGGGTCTTCGATGCGATTCGCAATGGGGCCTCTGGCTATCTGCTCAAAGATACGCCGCGCGAGGACCTGATCGCCGCGATTGCAGGCACGGCTGCCGGGGATACCCATGTCTCGCCGCGCGTGGCTGCGCGTCTGTTCGCGCACGTGGCGCAGAGTTCGGCTCCCAAGGACTCAACGGCACTGCAAAGCCTGAGCGAGCGCGAGCGCGAAGTGTTGGGGCTGATCGCGCGTGGCTATTCCAACGGCGACATTTCCCAGAAGCTGCACCTGACAACCGGGACTGTCCGTAACTATGTCAGCATTATCCTCGACAAGCTGGGCGTTTCCGACCGGACCCAGGCGGCGATTCTGGCGCTCAACAGCGGCTTTGTGGAACTGAATCAGATCAGTGACTAGCGCGTGTTTGCATACTAAATGCAGCTGAATTGAGCGCTGTGCTGTTAGCTCAAGATCTGTAACAATTATCGTAATTATTCCTGTTTCTCTCCTGTTTAACAGGCTTTTTGTCGGACCATGCGGGCTTTGCAAACACGGCCTAGACGAGATCGGTGAAACGGCGCTGCAAATCGGCAACGGTCAGCGCTTGCTTGGCCTGGACTTCGGCCACCAGCGCGCTTTCGCGGTCAATCAGGCGGTCGAGCAGACCTTCATCGACCTGAGCCAGAGCGTTATCCTGGTCCATCATGCGCTGCTGCCACTGTAAAATCGCGTAGTAGCCGATCCATATCTCGTAATTCTGGACGAACTGCGAGGCCAGCGTGGGCTGCTTTGCCATGATCGCGTCCCAGCGCTTGCGGTAGGGGCCGAAGGCTTTCGAGTAGTAGACGACGATGCTGCTGCCGGTCTCGACCACCTTGTAGGCGACGCCGCTCAGGTCGGCTTTCTCCGGGTCCAGATGATCCCAGATGCGGAAGAAATGCTCCGGCGATTCGTCCGGGTCGAGGCCCTGCACGTCGAACTGTGGGACCAGCCCGCGCGTGGTCTGAATCCCAGCTTCACGTGGTGGCAGGATCTCGTAGGGGATGTGGTCCATCAACTGCTGCCCATCCGGCAGATCGAGCGTGACGCTCACTTCGCCGAAATCGCCCGGCTGCGTGTCTTTGCGAGGTCGCAGTCGCCACTGGATGCGCCCGCCAACCAGCGCACCTTTGGCGATGTCTACCAGATGCTCCGGTTCGATCTGGATACGCAGTGCGCCCAGATGGTCGAAAAAGCTGTCCGCATCGGTCTCAACCCGGATAGCGCGGCTGTCACCCTGGTGGATGCGCAGCACTTCGCGCGGGTTGACGATTTTCAACTGCCCGGCCTGCGGGTATGGCTGTGTCATAAGGGGCATGTGGGCTTGCAGACGGTGCGCGCGCGGTTCTGAATTGCCATCGCTGCGGCGTTCCCTTCCTGGAGTCGGCAGCCGCCCGTAATCGCCGTAATCGAGTCCAACATCGCGCAGCAGCCAGGTGATCTGACGCTTGACCTCGGCGCTGGCGTGGCTGGTATCGGCTAGCAGCATGGCCTGGAGTTCCATTTCAATCGCTTGCAGCCGCTCGTCGTCACGGAAGTGATCTTTGAGGACACGCACGATTTCGTCCAGCGGTTCGCCGTCTTTGAAGCCTTCGCGTGTGGAGGAGAGCAGTTGACTGCGGACTCGTTTGCTGACCTGCGACAGGTCGAGATGCACGACCAGATGCCGCGCCACCTGTGGCAGCCGGGCATCGCGGATAATACGCGCCGTAAGTTCGCCGTGATTCTGGCCGTTCATGGTGCCGATGAGCGGGTGGGCCGGGTCGAGAAAGAGATCGTTAGGCCGCGCCCGCTGTGCCGGTTTGTGACCGTTTTGCCTGAGCGAGGCAAAGACGACCCAGTATTCCACGCCCAGCGATGGCGCTTCACTGCTCAGCGGCCTGACCCAGAATTTGGGCTGGTGATGGCGCACCTCAACCTCTTCCTGCGGCTGCATCAAGCGGTTGCGCGAGCCGATGACGATCACACTGCTGATCTCACCGGGTGTGCGCAGATCGACCAACCGGAGCGGCAGCACCGGATCAAAGAGCATGTATTCGAGCATGTGCAGCAGATTGCCGGGGCTGGTCGAGAAGGGTCTATCGAGCGCCCCAAGTTGATAGGCGTAATGCCGCACCAGGGTCCCGTTTTTCATGGGATATGGTTTGTTCGCCGGGTCTTCGATGCCAGGATACAGATCGACTTTGCCATCATACCGGATACAGGGCACGCTCAGACTGCCGTCCTCAGTCACAGAGGCGAGGTAGACGTAGGCGTTTTCCTTATAGCCTTCGCCGAGTTCCATCTGCTTGACGACAGTAAAGCCCAGCGTATCGCCGTGCTCCACATGCCGCGAGACGATCAGGGTATAGTCGCTGAAGGCAATTGTCGAGGAACCGCCCTGACCGAATGCCCCTGCCAGATACTGCTTGCTGATCTTGTTGCCCTGGTGGAAGCTGAGAATCGTCTGGTCAAATTCGTCCGGCTGAATGCCGATGCCCCGGTCCAGCACATCGACCGCAGGCTTGCCGGTTTCGTCGCCCGGCATGAGCACCACCTGGATCAAGTCGGCCAGCTTTTCGAGCCGGTCCTGGGGCATCTCATACAGGCCGCTGGAGACGGTCGTCGGCGGACGGCCAAACCAGGCTTCTGCCCCGGCCATCGGCGAGTCAACCTCACCAGCATTCTGGTGGGCGTGATGTGCCCGTTCCAACATGGCGTCGATGCCGTTGGTAATGCGTTCGGTCAGGCTGCGGGCGGGCTTGGAAGCCAGGTTAATGACCGACATGTTGGAAGGATTATCGCCGACAAAATGCCAGCAGGTGTTCAATGGGCCGAAGCTTTGATCGACTGCCAGATCAGGCCGGTCGCCAATCTCCGCCAGGATCGCCTGCACCTCTGATGGTCGCGTCGCGTGGAGCAAGTCGTCGAGCAGCGCTGCTGCGGTCCGAATACTCATTCACGATGTCTCCTTATTCGCCACTAGCCCTGGCGCGTCATCACTCATAATACGTCTGAAATGGTCGTTCAGCATGAAGATTTGAGCCGTACTCATAGCTCTCATGTTCTATTTTATCACAGGAATCATGCTAAGCTAGCGGGCATCTTACCATTGAAACGGCAAGTGACTGAAAATACAAGCCCTGGTCTATTTCGCTTCGGATAGTCATTGGCTGCGCTGCCACGAAGGCAGGTGCATTTCGACCTATTTCAGAAGGCTCAAGGCAATGTTAAGAATGCTTGCAATGTGTTAACTCTTATGCTATCGTTACCCAATTCTTAACATCAGATAAGAGTTTAGTGTATTTCCAGAAGGGGAGAGCATGAAATCAACGAAGGCGTTGTTTTTGTACGTATGTCTATTTGCTGTCCTGGGGACGCTCGCGTTCGGCGGGCTGGTTCGGGCACAGAGTGACAATTCGGATTTCCTGGCTTGCCAGGTGGCGGACACCGGCGGCATTGACGACAAGTCGTTCAATCAGACGGCCTGGAATGGTATGGAGCGCGCTAGTGAGGAACTTGGCGTACAGGTGAAATTCCTGGAATCGCAGCAGCAGACCGACTATGCCCGTAATATCGATGCCTTTATCGAAGACAACTGCAACATCATTGTCACGGTTGGATTCCTCCTGGGCGATGACACGGCTGCGAAGGCGCAAGAAAACCCGGATTCGAAATTCGCCATTGTCGATTACGCTTATGATCCGCCGATTGACAATGTGCTGAGGCCTGGTCTACGCGACTGATCAGGCCGCATTCCTGGCCGGTTATGTGGCGGCTGCCGCAACCCAGACCGGGATCGTCGGAACGTATGGAGGCATCAACATTCCGACCGTGACCGTCTACATGAATGGTTATACTCTTGGTGTCCAGTACTACAACGAGCAGAATGGCACGGATGTCCAGGTGTTGGGCTGGGATGTCGATACTCAGGACGGCTTGTTTACCGGCAACTTCGACAGCACCGACGATGGTCGTGCGCTGGGTGAGAGCCTGCTCGATGAAGGCGCGGACATCATCATGCCGGTCGCTGGCCCGGTGGGTCTGGGCACTGCGGCAGCGATGAAGGAACGCGGCGAAGGTTGGCTGATCGGCGTCGATAATGACTGGCGGCTGACGGCACCGGAATACTCGGACCTCATCCTGTTGTCGATCATGAAGCGTATGGACAACAGCGTGTTCGATGTGATCCAGAACACCATGAATGGCGAATTCGAGGGCGGCACTTTCCTGGGCACCCTGGAGAATGAGGGCGTCGGGATCACGGATGTGGCCGAAGACGCGGTTCCACAGGAAGTCCTGGATGCGCTGCCTGACCTTCAGCAGATGATTATTGACGGCGAAATTCAGACGTCGCCTATGATGGAAGCTACGGAAGAAGCCGCATCGTAGATGTGAGTTTTCTGCCTTAACGAATACGACAGCCTGGCTTCTCAGTACACGACGGGCCAGGCTGTTGACTTTATTGGATGAAACCAAAGCCAATGCAAGACATTGACCGGTCTACCCCCCTCCTCGAACTCAGAGGGATAAGTAAGCGTTTCCCAGGCGTCATTGCCAACGATCATATTGACTTTGATCTCTACGCGGGCGAAATCCACGCGCTCCTCGGCGAAAACGGCGCGGGTAAAACCACGCTGATGAACATCCTCTACGGCCTGTACTCGCAGGATGAGGGTGAAATTCTGCTCCATGATAATGTCGCCGGCATTGAATCGCCCCATGACGCGATTGCGCGCGGGATCGGCATGGTTCACCAACACTTCATGCTCATTCCGGTATTCACAGTGACCGAAAATGTGATGCTTGGCGAGGAGCCGCTGCACACAGGCGGTGTGCTCAACCGGACTGAAGCCGCCGAACGTATCCGCAGCATTTCTGAACGCTTCGGCCTGGACGTGGACCCGCTGGCGCTGGTCGAAGACCTGTCGGTTGGGGTTCAGCAGCGTGTCGAGATCATCAAGCTGCTGTACCGGAACGCCGACATCCTTATTTTTGACGAGCCGACTGCGGTGCTGACCCCGCAGGAAGCTGATGGCTTGTTCGAGATCATGCACCTGCTGGCGGCCCAGGGCAAAGGCATCATCCTGATTACCCATAAGCTGAATGAAGTGCTGGCACACGCGGATCGCATCACGGTGATTCGCCTGGGGAAGGTGGTCGGCCACACGACCCCGGAAGAAGCCACGCCTTCTACGCTGGCGGAAATGATGGTCGGGCGCGAGGTGCTGCTCACCGCAGATCATCAGTCCGCGCATCCCGGCGAGTCCGTCCTGCATTTGCAGGATGTCTACATCTACGGCGATCAAGAGCAGTTCGCCGCGAAGAATCTGACGCTGGATGTTCGTGCGGGTGAAATCCTGGGATTGGCCGGTGTTCAGGGGAATGGTCAGACGGAGGTGGTCGAGGCGATCACCGGGCTGCGTTCCGTCGCTTCTGGCAAGATCACACTGGCGGGTCAGGACGTGACTGGAGCAAGCCCGCGCAAAATTACCGAACTGGGCGTGGCGCATATCCCCGAAGATCGCCAGCGCGACGGCCTGGTGCTGAGCTTTCCAGTAGTCGATAATCTGGTGCTGCAAACGGCCTTTCGGCCCCCATTTTCTAAAGGGGTCCTGCTTCAGCCGGACGTCATGCGCGAGAACGCGGAACGACTGGTGGAGCAGTATGACATCCGCACGCCGAGCGTGGATACTCATGCTGGCGCGCTGTCGGGCGGCAACCAGCAGAAAGTCATTGTAGCCCGTGAATTCTCGCGCGATATTCGCTTCCTGGTGGCTTCACAGCCAACACGAGGCCTGGATGTCGGGTCGATTGAGTATATTCACAGCCAGATCCTCAAGAAGCGTGACGACGGATGTGCCATCTTGCTGGTCTCGACCGAGTTGGATGAAATTATGTCCCTTTCGGATCGGATTGCCGTCATGTACGCTGGTGAGATCACGGCGGTTGTTGATGCCGATGCCGTGACGAGAGAAGAAGTTGGCCTGCTGATGGCGGGCGGCGACCTGAAGCAGGTCCAGGCGTCGGGTGCTGAGCACGAAGAACGGTAAGCAAATGTCACAAGATCCGCAAGATCAGAAACCCAATCCGGTACAAATCTTTACCGAAGAGATCAGCCGGACGCCGGAGCATCATGACGGACGCCAGCGCTTACAGCGCGTTATCCTGGTGCCTCTGCTGGCAATATTTACCGGCCTGGTGGTCGGCGGCATCTTCATCGCGCTGACGACGGAGTCGGTGTATCCAGCCTTTCAGCATTCCTTCGGCGATGGGGTCCGCGTGGCGGTATCGAGCGTGGCGGAAGCTTACAACGCCCTGATTACCGGCGCGGTTGGCAGCCCGGCTCGCATCATCACTGCGATGCAATCCGGTGATGCGCTGGCGATCCGGCGGGCTATTAACCCGATTTTCGAAAGCCTGACCGCCTCAACACCGCTGATTCTGGCCGGGTTGGGGGTCGCGCTGGGCTTCCGGGCGGGGCTTTTCAACATTGGCGCGGAAGGCCAGTTGTATATTGGCGCGATCTGCTCGACCTTTGTCGGTTACAGCCTGACAGGTCTGTCGCCGTTTATTCATGTGCCGCTGGCGCTGTTGGCTGGCTTCCTCGGCGGTGCCGCCTGGGGTTTTGTGCCGGGGTGGCTCAAGGCCCGAACGGGCGGCCATGAAGTTATTAACACCATCATGATGAATTACATCGCCTTCCTGCTGTTGGATTTTCTGCTGCGTGGCCCCATGGGCGACCCGAACTCATTTAATCCCATTAGCCCGCCGATCCAACCCAGTGCCTATTTGCCGCAGTTGTTCGAACAACCGATCCGGTTTCACGTGGGCTTCTTCATGGCGATTGGCTTCGCCGTGCTGGTCTGGTGGTTCCTGTTCAAGACCAACTGGGGTTTTGCTTTCCGTACAGTGGGTGCGAACCCTAACGCCGCACGCTACGCGGGCATGAATATCGTGCGTGTCACGGTGCTGGCGATGGCGCTGTCTGGGGCTTTGGCCGGTCTGGCGGGAAGCAACGAGGTGATGGGCCTTAACCATAACCTCGCGCCTTCGTTTACGTCAGGCTATGGCTTCGATGCGATTGCGATTGCGTTGCTGGGCAATAATCACCCGGTTGGCGTCGTGCTTGCGGCGCTCCTGTTCGGGATGCTGCGGACAGGTGCAACCCCGATGCAGGTGGCAACGTCAATTCCTGTCGATATTATCGGTGTGGTGCAGGCGATGGTGCTGGCCTTTATCGCTGCGCCTGCTATCGTGAGAACGATCTATCGACTCCGTGCGTCACGCGCGGCGGATCAAGAGATCGTCATCAGTACCTGGAGCACTCAGTAGGAAAGTTCATGGCAACGAGAACAGCAGGTTCCTCGCAGCGGGTCAGCGGTGTGATCACTCGACAACGGGTGATGGGCATCGTCTTTCTGGTGGTCGCCTTCGGCATCTGGTTTTTCTTTTTGCAGAGCCTCGATACGGGCGTCACCACGACCTTTGGTCTGGCACCCGGCGGCGCAGGCGTGCAGCGGGTAAATTGGGAATTTGGATCCTGGCCGATGGTCGTCTTTCTGGCGATCACCGCCGCAGTGTTGGGCGGAGTCCAGCTGGTACGCGGCTTTGGCAATCGAACCAATCTGGTGCTGGGGTTGGTGGTGATGCTGTTTGTCCTGGCTTTCCTGACCTGGGGCGCTTCGGGTAGGTCGCTGAATGTAGGCGGTCTGCTGAATGCGGCACTGGTGCGCTCGGTACCGATTACGCTCGGCGCGTTTTCAGGCATTCTGAGCGAACGGGCAGGCGTGGTCAACATTGCTATCGAGGGCATGATGCTGATGGCAGCGATGGTTGGGGCCATCGCCGGCAGCCTGGGCGGTATGTGGGTCGGTTTGATCGCTGCCATTGCGGCTGGTGCGTTGATGGGGCTGCTGCACGCGGTGCTGTCGATCCATTATAAGATGAACCAGATTATCTCCGGGACAGTCATCAATATCTTCTCGGCGGGCTTTACCAGTTACATGTCCACCAAGTTTCTACAAACCTACACAGAGCTGAACACCCCGCAGGCCTTCCCATCCTGGAAGATACCGGGTCTGTTCAATATCCCGATTGTCGGGCCGATTCTCTTCAACAATAACATCTTCGTCTACGGTATGCTCGTGATGGCCTTCGTGCTGTACTTCGTGTTGTTCCATACGCGCTGGGGACTGCGCGTCCGGGCAGTTGGCGAACATCCGAAGGCGGCGGATACGCTGGGGATCAACGTATTTCGCATTCGCTATATCTCGGTGATGCTCAGCGGCGCGATGGCCGGGTTTGGCGGTGCCTATTTCACGCTCGGCTCTGTGCCGCGCTTTGACGAACTGCTCACGGCGGGGCGCGGCTTCATCGGCCTGGCGGCCATGATCTTCGGCAACTGGAAGCCTTTCGGGTCGATGGGGGCGGGGCTATTGTTTGGCTTTGCCGATTCGCTGCAAACCAAGCTGGCGATCCTGGGTCTGAATATCCCCTCTGAGTTTCTGCTGATGATCCCCTACGTGGTGACGATGGTGGCCCTGGCCGGGGTCGTCGGGCGCGGACACATGCCCGCCGCCGATGGTCAGCCCTACGAAAAAGAAGGCGCATAAGCTCTGGAAATGAAAACGTGGCGTGAGCGCAATGCCCACACCACGTCCTGTTGCGGCTGTGACAGCGATTACTCGCCGCCCGGTGCCAGTACCACGTCAGTGCGCTGCCAATCCTCACCCTTCACGTCGATGTCGGGATTCATGCTGGTCAGCATATCCAGCGCCGCCTGTGCCAGGTCGGTGCGGTAGGCGCTGTCTGGCGGGGCCTCGGTGATGACGCCACCTTCGGTCGCCACGTCAACCGTCTGTGCCCACAGGTCGGGGTCCATGATGCCGATGCCATCGGGTGAGGGCCAGATCAGGGCGTTGATCTCGTTCAACTGCCAGCGCTGGTGACTCTCGCCGAGGGTCGTGCCATGATCGAGCACGATGTTCACACAGTCGTCGAAGTTATCGCGGCAGTAAATCCAGCCTTCCATCGAAGCGGCGATGAATTTGGTGGCGATGTCTTCGTTGCCTTCTTCAGCCAGCCAGTCAGCATTGGTGAAGATGTGATCCTGAAGCATGGCGGTGCCGACATCGTTGAAGTTGATGACGTTCAGGTCTTCCGGCTGGTAGAGTTCGCCGGTATCCGGGTTGGTCTGTTCCAGACACCTGGGCATATTCGTTGTAGGTCATGGCCTCAGCGGCATCCAGCTCGCCGTTGAGCAGCAGCGACATATCGAAAGGCTGCTGGACGATGGTCACGTCGTCCGGGTTATCGGGGTCAATGCCGTTCCAGACGCATGGCGGCATAGAGTTCGTGCTCATTGCCGAAGCCCCAGGTGCCGATATTGCGACCCGCGAAATCGGCGACACTTTCGATACCGCTGTCCACGAAGGAGACTTCGAGCGTACCGCTGCGCTGGAAAATCTGCGCAATGTTGACCAGATTGACGCCCTGCTCGTTGGATTCCAGCACTTTGGGCACCCAGGCGATGCCGAATTCCGCGCCACCTGAAGCGACGACCTGCTGCGGCACGATCTCGACTGCGCCTTCCAGAATGGTCACGTCCAGGCCCATGTCCTCATAGAAGCCTTGGTCGAGCGCGGCAAAGTAGCCCGCGAACTGCGACTGTGCGACCCACTGCAATTGCAGGCGGACCGGGGTCAGGTCGTCCTGCGCGGCAGTGCCCGCGACGCTGCCCAGCAGCAGCGCTACCAAAACCAGTAAATGAGTCGTTTTTTGACCATTTCTGTCCTCCAAAATCCTCTTGCACATAGCCGACTAGACAGCATATCAGCAAAGACACGGCAATGTTTTAGAAGTTATTCACTAAAGTTATGTCACATGCTTTCGCATAGATACCACAAATTATAGCGTCATTTAGCCTGATTACCGCGCTGCGCGTGATACCAGGGCATCAGCAAGCGTTCGGCAAAAAGCACAAGCAGATAGAAGGAGATGCCGATCAGCGAGGCCATCAGGATCGCCGTCCAGGCGCGGGCGAAGTTGAAACCGGCGGCTTCCTGCGTGATGAATACCCCCAGTGTAGCACGAGGTCCACCGAAGAATTCGGCCACGACTCGCGCCGATCAGACTGAGCGGACTGGCCACGCGCAGCGCGCTGAAGATATAGGGCAGCGCGTTGGGGATACGCAGGGCGCGCAGAATTTTGGTTGGACTGGCGGCATAGGAGTGCATGAGTTCAAGCTGACGCGGGTCGACCAGAGTCAGGCCGCGCACGGTGTTAATCATGGTCGGGAAAAAGACGATGATCGCCACAATCGCCATCTTGGAAACCGGGTTGGTGATGCCGAACCAGTTGTTCATGATCGGCGCGAAGGCGATGATCGGGACCGAATTGGCGGCAATGGCGAAGGGCATGGTCGCTTCGCTGACGACGGTCCAGCGCGCGGTAATCAGTGCCAGCAGAATGCCGGAGCCGCAGCCCAGGACAAAGCCGCCGAGCGCTTCGCGGAAGGTCGCGCCGGTTGCCTCGAAGAGCAATGAGGTGGATCGAGGGGTCCAGCAGCAGATTGCACCTCGCCCAGGAAGTCGGTCGAGGATCGCGCTGGGCCTGGGCAGCAGAAACTGCGGATGTTGAAGACGATCACCGATCAGTTCCCACAACAGCAGCACCGCCGACGGCGACCAGAATTGTCGGCAGATAGTAGCGCAGGGTGCTGCGCGCGCGTTCGCCGAAGCTTTTGGTTTCGCTGAGCGCCATCATGCTAAACCTCGTGAGCATCGCGCAGCAGCTCGCGCACGACTGTGGACCTTCTCGAAGAAGGCGTCACTGGCGCGGGTTTCGTTGTCGCGCGGATACGGCAAGTCGTTGTCGATAATGTCGGTGATGCGGCCCGGACGCGGCGACATGACCACGATTTTGCTGGAGAGAAAGACCGCTTCGGCAATGCTGTGAGTCACGAAGACAACCGTCAGCCTGTGTCCGTTCCAGATTTTGCAGCAGTTCGTCGTTCATGCGCTCACGGGTGAATTCGTCCAGCGCGCCGAAGGGTTCGTCCATCAAGCAGCAGCGACGGCTCGAAGACCAGCGCGCGGGCGATGGAGACGCGCTGCTGCATCCCGCCGGAGAGCTGCCAGGGATAATGTTTGCCGAACTGTCGCCAGTTCGACCATCGCCAGCATGTTCTGTGCGCGGCGCTCCCGCTCGGCTTTGCGTAGCCCATGATCTCCAGTGGAAGCTGGACGTTCTTGCTGACGCGTGCGCCATTCATAGAGCGTGGCTGCCTGGAATACCATGCCATAATCGCGATCGAGCCGGGCCTGATGCGGCGATTTGCCGTTGATGACCAGGTCGCCGCTGGTGGGCTGGATCAGGTCGCCAATCAGGCGCAGCAGGGTCGATTTGCCGCAGCCGGACGGTCCGATCAATGAGATGAATTCACCGGCCTGCGCAACCAGGTTGATATCTTGCAGGGCGACGACGGCATTCTCCGCGCCAGGATTGAATACCTTACTGAGTGACTGTGCTGTGATGGCCGGGATAGTTTCAGACATGCTTAGCCCTTATTCAGGTAACGGCCCAGGACGAGCTGCTCGATCAGGCTGACGATCACAAAGAAGATGATGCCGATCGGTAGCGGCCATGACGATAGAGGCCCAGAGCTTGGGCGTGGAGATCAGGCTGTAATCCGAACTGAAGTCGAGAATAGCGCGGCCCAGACCATCCGCCAATGCCGGACGGCAGTTCGCCGATGATCGCGCCGACCACGCTGGCGGTCGCTGAGACTTTGAGCGCGGTGAAGATGTAGGGCAGGGCCGCCGGGAAACGCAGCTTCCAGAGAATGGTCCAGCGGCTGGCGGCGTAGCTCTGGCAGCAGTTCGACCTCGGTCGGTTTAGGCGAGAGCAGGCCGCGCAGAGTGTTGATCGTCACCGGAAAAAAGGTGAGATAGGCGGCGATCACCGCAACGGAGGTCTGACTGGCACCTAGCCAGATGACTACCATCGGCGCAATCGCCAGAATCGGCACCGTCTGCGAGGCCACCACGTAGGGCAGCAGCGAGCGTTCGAGCAGGCGCGAATGCGCGAAGAGAGTTCCCAGCACAAAACCGAGACCCGCGCCGATCAGGAAGCCAAAGAGCGCCTCGCCCCAGGTATAAGCTCCGGCGTCGGCCAGGATCTCGACCAGAAGCCGTGAGCCATTGCGCCGAGCGGGCTGCAAGAAGGCTTCGGCAATGCTCTGCAAATGCGGCAGGTTCAGGTCGTTCAGGATTTTGAGATCAAGCAGCACCAGATGCCTGCTCTCGGCCAGATAGCTCTCCTGGGCGTATTCGCCCGCTGACGGTGCCTATCGTGGCCGATTTCGAGCGGGCTGACCGACGGCCATTCGGCAGTATGGTCGGCTTGCACGGCTACCGCCAGGCGTCCTGAAAAGGCAGGCTCGATGACAAAAGGGCCGAGCGTCATGCTGCGGTCCTGAGTATCCAGGTAGCGGAGCTGCGGATAGGTGGTCCTGGCGGGATCAATATCCTCGTCGGCGGGAAATGGAGCCATGTTGTCGGCCAGATCGCGGCGGTCGAGGACGACAGCGCTCACGTCACCGGCGGCGAGGGCATCCAGGCTGTCTGCAATGCTTGGGTAGGCGGTATAGGTCCAGGGAGGCTGCGCGACCGTGATCTCATAATTGGTCGAGGCGGCGAAGCGCTTGTCAGCTTCCCAGAATACAAAAAGTACGCTCATCGCCACGATAAAGCCGACGATGCGCGAGGTCTTGGCCGGTCCCATGACGAGGCCGATCAGTAGTGCGACGATCCCCAACAGCACCCAGCCAACGAGGTCCGGCGCGGTCAGGGTAAATAAGAGCAGGTCCAGGCCGACCAGCGAAATGACCAGCGGGAGCACCGAGCGTTGGGGTTGAACAAAAACCAGCAGCAGCCCGGCCACTGCACACAGCGCCATGACTATGATCCACACCACCAGGGTATTTCGCATAGTCACGAGCAAGATGGCCGGGTCGAGGGTATCCTCATCAATGGACTGTGCCCAATGCTCAGCATAGAGCGCCAGCGGCGACACGATCTCGTCTTCGCCGGTCTGGTCCGCCATCCAGAGTGCAAGCTGGCCGAGCGTAGAGTCGCGCAGCGTGTCATCCTCAGGGGTCAGCGTCAGGAAGCGCCCACCAAGCAAGCCAACGATCCCCAACGCCAATACGACGCAGGCGATCATGCCTGCTTTAGAGAGTGACAGGCGTGGCTCGGAGAGGCTGGTCGATTCTGCGACGATGCTGGTCATAGCAAGAGTTTAGCGATGGAATGCTCGCAAATCTTCGGTAAAAGTAACAAAGTCTATCACAGGTGGCGGGGAATTCGCTACAAATGTGGTAAGATGACCATCTATAAATCTATGATCTTGAGGGCCGAAAAATGACACGGAAAATGCAAAATTACGCAGGTGGCGAGTGGCTTGAGTCGGATACTGAGACGTACATTCCGGTGTATGACCCGGCAAGCTGCGAGGTGCTGGCAGACTGCCCCGACTCGACCGTTGAGGACGTCAACGCGGTGGTCGCGGCAGCGCGTGAGGGCTTCGCCGAATGGCGGCGGACGCCGGTGCTTAGCCGTGCCCAGTACATGCACCACTTCAAGAATCTGGTCGAAGAAAACTTCGAGCGCATCGCCAAAGTGGTCGTCGAAGAAAACGGCAAGACTGTCGATGAGGCGCGCGGGGAGATCCGGCGTGGCATCGAGAGCATCGACTTTGCCATGAGCGTGCCGGTGTTGATGCGCAGCGACGGTGTGGAGGACATCAGTTCCGGTATCGACGAGACGACCCTGCGCCAGCCTGCTGGGGTTTTCGTGGCGATTACACCCTTCAATTTCCCCTTCATGGTTCCGCTGTGGTTCCTGCCGACGGCGATCACCTGCGGCAATGCCTTCATCCTCAAGCCCTCACCGCAGACACCGCTGAGCGCGGAATTGATGTTCGAACTGCTGGACGAGATCGACCTGCCAGAAGGTGTGGTCAATCTGGTGCATGGTGGTGTTCCGGCGGCTAATGCCCTGATGCAGCACCCGGACGTGACCGGCGTGTCCTTTGTAGGGTCCAGCCCGGTGGCGAAGATCATCTACGAAACCTGTACCGCCAATGGCAAGCGAGTGCAGGCCCAGGGTGGGGCCAAGAACTACATCGCGGTCATGCCGGATGCCAACATGGAAGCCACAGTCAAGAACGTGATGGGCGCGGCCTACGGTTGCGCCGGGCAGCGCTGTCTGGCGGCGGCGGTCGCGGTGGGCGTGGGCGATGCCTATGACACAATGCGCGACGAATTGGTGCGGCAGGCCAGCACCCTTCAGGTCGGTTACGGCCTGGACGAGACGACTCAGATGGGCAGCATCGTCAGCCACGCTGCCCAGGAACGCATCGAGAAGATGATCCAGCAGGGAGTGAACGAAGGCGCGGAAGTGATCCTCGACGGTCGGGGTATGAAAGTCGCAGGCTATGAAGAAGGGGCTTTCGTCGGGCCGACGATTATCGCAGGTGTCAAGCCGGGCATGTCGGTAGCGACCGAAGAAATCTTCGGGCCGGTGCTGTCGCTGATGAAAGCCGACTCCTTCGAGGAAGCGGTCGAGATCATCAACAACAGTCACTATGGCAACGCTGCCAGTATCTTCACCAGTAACGGAAAGTACGCGCGTGATTTCGCTTACAGCGTCAACGCGGGTAACATCGGCGTCAATATCGGCGTGGCTGCGCCGTCGGCTTCCTTCCCCTTCGGCGGCCAGAAGGACTCTTTCTTCGGCGATCTGCACGGGCAGGGTAGTGACTCGATTGAGTTCTACACCGAGCGCAAGATCTTGATCGAACGTTGGTGATGCAGATGGCTTCGCTGAACACCTTTGGCGCAATCTTGACCTATGCGATTGATCTGGAGTCGCGGCTGGCGGCTTACTACACAGCTCTGGGCAATGCGGACCGCTCGGCAGAAGCTGATGGACGCCGGGCACGCCTGGAACGAGTACGCCGCGAAAACGTGGTCGAGATCACGCTGGAACCGATTGAGGGTCTGGACGAGTCGAACTACGCGCTGAACCTGGACGATCAGTCACCCGCCGGTCAGATGGCTGTGGAGCAGACCGCCGTTCGCTTCTACGCAGACGTCGCACCGAAGATCAATGTGCGGCAGGCGCAGCGGGCATTGGAACGCTGTGGCAAGGCCCACGCAGCGCTCGTCTGAGCTACCTGAATTTGAAACTGCGGCAACGCTGGCTATAATCACGGAATCACAGGATGAACAAGGAGTTGAGCCATGAGTGACGAGAGCCGGATTGTCCGGGCAGCCCTGATCCAGGCCGAATGGACCGGTGATAAGGACTCCATGATCGAGAAGCATGTCGAATACGCCAAGAAAGCCGCCGACCAGGGCGCGCAGGTGATGTGCTTCCAGGAACTGTTCTACGGCCCGTATTTCTGCCAGGTGCAGGATACGGAGTTCTATGGCTACACCGAAGCGATCCCTGACGGACCGACCACCGAAAAGATGCAGAAGCTTGCCAAGGACCTCAACATGGTGCTGGTCGTGCCGATGTACGAACAGGATGGCGTCGGCGTCTACTACAACACCGCCGCTGTGATCGACGCCGATGGGACTTATAAAGGCAAGTACCGCAAGACGCATATCCCGCACCAGCCCGGTTTTTGGGAGAAATTCTATTTCCGTCCCGGCAACCTGGGCTATCCCGTTTTCGATACGGCGGTAGGCAAGGTGGGCGTTTACATCTGCCATGACCGCCACTTTCCGGAAGGTGCGCGCGCATTGGGTCTTAATGGCGCGGAAATGGTCTTCATTCCTTCGGCCACCTCGCGCGGCCTGAGCCAGCATCTGTGGCGCATCGAGCAGACCTCGCACGCCATCTTCAACACCTACTTTGTCGGGACGATCAACCGCGTCGGCATTGAACCCTTTGGCGACGATGATTTCTACGGCGAGAGCTACTTCTGTGATCCGAAAGGTCAGTTCATCGGCGACCTGGCAAGTGCTCACGATGAGGAACTGATCGTCCGGGACCTTGATCTGAGCATGATCCAGCAGGTGCGCGATACCTGGCACTTCTACTTCAACCGCCGCCCCGACCAATATGGTCTGCTGGTACAGGATACGGTGTCGGCCAAATCATAATTGGGGGAAGTTATGGACTTCGGAATTACATTTAAGGGGGATATATCGCCGGAACGGACCATTGCGCTGGCGAAACAGGCGGAAGTGGCCGGGTTCAAGTATGCCTGGATTTTCGATTCCCATGTGCTGTGGCGCGACTGTTACGCGACGATGGCGCTGTGCATGGCGAACACCTCGCGGCTGATTTACGGGCCGCTGGTGACGAATCCGGGGGTGCGCGAATGGTCGGTTGCGGCCAGTCTCTTTGCCACACTGGCGATTCAAAGCGGCAACCGTTTTGAAGTGGGCCTGGGGCGTGGCGACAGTTCGCGGCGAATGCTGGGCAAGAAGCCGATGACCATCGCCCACATGGTCGAGTTCGCCGATGCGATACGCGGGTTGGTGCGCGGAGATCGAGTTGAATATGACGGCACCGAAGCGCAGTTCCCCTGGGCCAACGGCTACCAGATGCCCGTGCATATCGCTGCCTATGGGCCGAAGGCGCTCAAGGCGGCAGGCGAGGCGGGCGACGGCCTGGTGATTCAACTGGCGGACCCTGGCCTGGTGCGCTACTTTGCCGGGCAGGCGCTGGAAGGTGGACGGGCCGCCGGGCGCGATATGTCAAACTACAAGGTCATGTCGGCGGCTCCGGTCTGGGTCGGCGATATGGAGACCGCCCGCGCGCAGACTCGCTGGTTCCCGGCGATGGTGGGCAATCATGTGGCCGATATTGTCGAGAAATACGGCATGGACAGCCCCGACATCCCACAGCATTTCACCGCCTATATCGAAGGCCGCAAAGGCTACGATTATCACGAACACGCCGATAAAGACGCGGCGCATCTGGACTTCATTAGCGACGAAACCATTGACGCTTTCGGGATTCTCGGCCCGGTTGAGGCCCATGTGGATAAGCTGCGCGAACTGGAGGCTGCGGGCGTGACTCAATTCAACATTTACCTGATGTGCGGTGAGGAAGAACGCATTGTGGCCGAATATGGCGAGCATGTGATCCCGCAGTTGGCGTGAGCAAGGAGTGGATAATGGGTAAGTTATTCAAGAACGGCACCATCGTCACCGCGAGCGACATGGTTCAAGGCGATTTGCTGGTCGAAGGCGAAGTGATTACGCTGATCGGCAAGGATATCGACAGCGCAGGCCATGAGGTCATCGATTGCAGCGGCATGTATCTCATGCCCGGCGGGATCGACGTGCATACGCATCTCGAACTGCCCTTTGGCGGGACCGTCAGCAATGACGATTTCGATACCGGCCACATGGCGGCAGCCTTCGGTGGCACGACCTGCCACATCGACTTTGTGATTCAACCCATCGGCGGCTCGCTGCATGACGGCCTGGAGACCTGGCGCAAGAAATCCGCCCATCTGGCGCAGATCGACTACGGCTTCCACATGGCCGTGACCGACCTCAACGACGAGGTGATGGCGGAAATCCCGACGATGGTGGATGAGGGCATCACCAGCCTGAAGCTGTTTATGGCTTACAAAGGCGTATTCATGGTGGATGATGCTACACTCTACAACACTATGCGTGTGGCCGCCGATCATGGCATGATCGTGATGGTCCACGCCGAGAACGGCGACGTCGAAGCGGCGCTGACCCCGGCCTTGCTGGCTGAAGGCAAGACGGACCCGGTGTATCATGCGTCATCACGCCCGCCGGAGATTGAAGGCGAGGCGACCAATCGTGCGGTGGTCATGTCTGGCCTGACTGGCTGCCCGCTGTACGTGGTCCACATGACCTGTGAAGAGTCAATTGGCGCGCTGCGGCGAGGCCGTGCGCTGGGCTACCCGGTGATGGGCGAGACCTGCACGCAGTATCTCTTCCTGACGGTCGATGAGAAATCTGGCTGCTCCAGGTTTCGAGGGGGCCAAGTACGTCTGCTCGCCGCCGATCCGTACGACGCACGATCAGGATATATTGTGGCAGGCGCTGCGCGACCACACGCTGCAAGTGGTCAGCACCGATCACTGCGATTTCTGGTACCAGGGCGGGGTCGGCCCCTGGAAAGAGTGGATGGACAGCCATGCGGGCGGTGACTGGGTTGAGTACGAGAAACAAGACGCCACCTACCGCCGTCCAGGCAAAGAACTGGGCAAGGGCAATTTCGCCAAGATCCCGAACGGGATGCCCGGTCTGGAAGAGCGCATGATGGTCATGTGGGAGCATGGCGTGAACCAGGGCCATTTCTCCCCGACTCGTTTTGTGGAATTGAACTGCACCAACCCGGCCAAGATTTTCGGCATGTACCCGCGCAAAGGCACGCTGTCGGTTGGCTCGGACGCGGACATTGTCGTCTGGGACCCGGAATTGGAGCACGTGCTGAGCGTCGAAACGACTCACATGCGTATCGACTACATCGTCTACGAAGGGATGCCCGTCAAAGGCAAGCCGGTCAAGGTCTACCAGCGCGGCAATCTGCTGGTGGATGGCGAGACCTGGTTGGGCAAGAACGGCAACGGCCAGTTTATTGAGCGTCAGCCCCACGCCCCCGTGCTGTAAAGGGGATTGTGACCACAGTCGCGGAGCCTGCTGCACGGAGCCAGCCAGCAGGAATTAACCTGAAGCGAGCCGACGGGCTGGCGGCCTTTGTCATTGGCCTGCTTGGTTTATGCGCCTATTGTGCCAGCTTAGCGCCTGACTTGCTCTACGGCGACAGCGCTGAATTCCAGACTCTGGCTTACACCTGGGCGACCACGCATCCCACCGGCTACCCGGTTTATCTGATCCTGGCGCGGCTGGTAGGGCTGCTGCCGCTCAATTCGCCCGCCTGGCGCATCAGTTTCTTCTCAGCGGCTGGGCGCCGCACTGACTCTAGCTTTCGTCTACCTCATCGCCCGACACTTTACCCGGCGCGGCCCGGCCTTGTTTGCCAGCGCGGTCCTGCTGATCTCCTATACGCTGTGGTCGCAGAGCATCATCGCCGAAGTCTATACGCCTGCCACCGCACTGCTGACGCTGGTGCTGTTTCTGCTGCTGCGCTGGTCGGATCAGCCGCTGGAACGCCGCCGATTACTGTTTGCTGCTGCCTTTCTGAGCAGTTTGGGCCTGGGTGTGCATCTGTTCAGCCTGATGCTGCTGGGACCGGCTGCCGTCGTGTTTGTGCTGTGGACTGTGTTCAGCAGCCCGAATGCGCGCAAGCGCTGGCGTGTACTGCTGGGATTAGCCGCTGCCGGGGCTGTTGGGGGCGTGCTGCTGTTTTTCCTGCTGTTTCTGTGCATTGATTCGCGCCCGACGCCGACCAGTTTCTACGCGGTCAGCCTGTACCCCTCGCGCGATGCCTTTGGCCTGGATGAAGCGGATTTCAGTAACCGTTTGGGGCGCTTCTGGTGGAGCGTCACTGGCCTGCAATGGCGTGACCGGATGCTGTCGCCCGATGTGAACTACGGCGAGCAGGCGGACGAGTTCTTCAACACGCTGCTGCCGCGTGAATTCGCGCCCCCGGCGCTGCTTCTGGCCGGGTTAGGGCTGCTGATCACCTGGCTGCGGAGGCGGCGTCAGGTGACACTGCTGGCGCTGACTCTGCTGCCCGCCTTCTTCAGCGCGCTGTTCTATGACCCTGGCGACAAGTTCATCTTTTATCTACCGACCTATATCCTGCTGGCGGTCTTCATGGCGATTGCGCTTGATCGGCTGGTGGGTTGGCTGGAGCGCATTGTGCCTCTGCGCCGGATCGCGCAGCCGTGTCTGGTCGCGCTTCTGCTGGTGCTCTGCATTCAACCGGTGGCGAGCGCGCGCTGGCAAGCCATGCAGACGGGCAATGCTGCTTTTGTCGAAGAACGCTACCCATATCCAGACGATTTGACTGAGCCGCGCCGGGTCGCCGCCTGTGTGATCGACGCGGTCGAACCGAATGCGCTCATTCTGGCCGACTGGCGTCAGCTCTGGGCGATCTATTATCTGGCGCAGGTGAAAAATCAGGCACCTGATCTGATCCTGTACGAGCCGCGCCCTTACGGCACTGTCGAAGTGACTGATTCGCTGCTGGCGGATATTCGTGCCGCGCTAGACGCCGGACGACCTGTCTATACCGACAATCGTGATCGCCGCCTGCGCAGCAGCTTTACCTTGCGTCCCTTCGCGGTCGTGTGTCCGGGCTATGCGCTGTCAGCGCTGAGCGCGCGCAGCTGAGCCGCTTACCATTCAGCGATGCTGCCGTCGGCGTTGCGCCAGACCGGATTGTGCCAGTCGTGCCCCTCGGCGGCCTTCGCGCGAACTTTGGCTTCGTCGATGCGAATGCCCAGGCCGGGGCCGCTGGGCAGGGTAACGTAGCCGTCCTCATAGGCGAAGACCATCGGGTCTTCCAGATAATCCAGCAGGTCATTGCCCTTGTTGTAGTGAATGCCCAGACTCTGCTCCTGAATGAAGGCGTTGTGCGCGACCGCATCGACCTGGATGCAGGAAGCCAGCGCGATGGGTCCCAGCGGGCAGTGTGGGGCCAGCGCCACGTCGTAAGCCTCGGCCATGGAGGCAATCTTGATGACTTCGGAGATGCCGCCCGCGTGCGAGAGGTCCGGCTGAAGAATATCGACATAACCCGCTTGCAGCAGCGCCTTGAAGTCCCAGCGCGTGAACATGCGCTCTCCGGTGGCGATAGGGGCAGCGGCATGAATGGCGATCTCCCGCAGCGCGTCCAGGTTTTCTGGCAGGACTGGCTCCTCGATGAACAGTAAATTGTATGGCGCGAGGGCTCGCGCCAGGACCTTCGCCAGCGGCTTATGCACGCGGCCATGAAAGTCGATGGCGATGCCGAAGCCCGGTCCGGCAGCCTCGCGCACGGTGGCGACTCGTTCGATCACCGCATCGACAACGTCATGGCTCTCGACGTAGCGGGCTTCCTCGGTCGCGTTCATCTTGATCGCTTTGAAACCCTCGCTCATGCGCTCGCGGACGGCGTTGGCGAGGTCGGAAGGGCGGTCGCCGCCAATCCAGGAATAGACCTGAATCTTATCGCGCACCGGCCCGCCGAGCAGTTCGTAGACCGGAACACCGTGCCGCTGACCGGCGATATCCCACAGCGCCTGATTGATGCCCGCGATGGCGCTCATCATCACCGGGCCGCCCCGGTAGAAACGGGCGCGATAGAGCATCTCCCAGAGGTCCTCAATGCGGCGGGGATCCTGACCGACGAGGAAAGACTCCATCTCGCGTACGGCAGCGGCAACGGTGGCGGCACTGCCTTCGACAATCGGTTCGCCCCAACCGGAGATGCCTTCGTCGGTAGACACTTTTACAAAAAGCCAGCGCGGCGGGACACTGAACAATTCAATCTGTGTAATTTTCATCTTGATAGCCCTGGGTGGAAGTAAATTGGCCCGCAAAGCGTAATGCCTTTGCGCGTGTCTGTCAACACAGGGGCTGGTATCATTGGACCGAATTTGCAGATGCATGGAGGTAAGGATGCAGCTTGAAGCCAAGGTGATTGCAATCGTGGGCGGCACCAGCGGAATCGGTAGGGCGCTGTCTATTGGGTTGGCAGGAGAGGGCGCGGAAATCTTCACCGGCAGCCGCAGCCTGGATAAGGTCGAAGATACGGTCGCAGCTGTGCAGGAAGCAGGCGGTACGGCACATGGGCATGTCGTTGATGTGCTGGACCCGGCCAGCATTGAGGCCTTCGCCAGCTTTGTGCAGGAGACGGCGGGCCGCGTCGATGGATTGGTCAACTGCGCGGGCGTGACTTCGCGCGCACCGGCTACGGAAGTCAAGATTGAGGATTGGGACCGTGTGCTGGACATCAATCTGCGCGGGACCTTCCTGAGCTGTCAGGCTTTCGCGCGGTTGATGATTCCTCAGGGCTATGGACGCATTGTCAACACTGGCTCGATGGGGGCCTTCGCTTCGCTGAGCAACGTCGCGGCTTACTGTGCCAGCAAAGGTGCTGTCCAGATGCTGGGCAAAGCGTTGGCCTGTGAGTGGGCGCAGTACGGTATCGCCGTCAATACGCTCCACCCTGGCTTCTTCATTACAGAACTCAACCGCGAGGCGATTTCTCCAGGCACGGAACGTCGCGCGCTCATCGACTCCGGGACGCCGATGGGCCGGGTTGGTGAAGTTGAGGAACTGGTCGGCGCGGCGGCTTTTCTCTTGTCGGACAGCGCCAGCTATGTAACCGGTTCGGATCTGGTGGTCGATGGAGGATTTCTGGCACACGGCATCTGATGATACAATATGCGCAGCGAATATGGCATTTTTCTGGCAAATAGACCCGGATTTGAACGATGGAAGTGGAACGAAATGCGGGAATGCCCCTGGATCTGGGGCTGGTGTGCGAGAACTCGCGCGTCAATCGCAGCGCAGTGGAACGGCGGGCGGCGACCCTGGGGACGCGGCGCTCGGTCAAGAAGGACTGGCAGGCGGCCTGGCTGCTGAAGGCTGTTACCTGTATCGACCTGACGACCCTGGCAGGCGATGACACGCCCGGCAAGGTGCGCCGGATGTGCGCCAAAGGACGGCAGCCGGTACGGACTGACATCTTGGACGCGCTGGGTATGGCAGATCAGGGCATCACTGTCGGGGCGATCTGTGTCTATCACAATATGGTCTGCGAGGCGGTGCAGGCGCTCCAGGGGACCGATATTCCGGTGGCTGCGGTCTCGACCGGCTTTCCCGCCGGGCAGATTTCACACAAGCAGAAGCTGGCTGAAATCGAAGAGTCGGTCAAAGCCGGGGCACGTGAGATCGACATCGTGATTTCGCGCGAGTACGCGCTGACGGGCAACTGGCAGGCACTCTACAACGAGATTACGGACTTCCGTGCGGCCTGCGGTGAGTCGCATATGAAGACGATCCTGGCAACTGGTGAACTGGGCACGCTGCGCAAAGTGGCCGAGGCCAGTTGGGTTTGTATGATGGCGGGCGCGGACTTTATTAAGACCTCGACCGGCAAGGAATCGGTCAATGCGACGCTGCCGGTCAGTCTGGTGATGGTGCGGGCGATCCGCGAATACGAGCACGAGACTGGCTACAAGGTCGGCTTCAAACCGGCGGGTGGCATTCGCGCGGCCAAAGAAGCGCTCAACTGGCAGATCCTGATGAAGGAGGAGCTGGGCGACGAGTGGCTGGAATCGAACCTGTTCCGCTTCGGTGCGTCGAGCCTGCTTGGGCGACATCGAACGCCAGCTTTCGCATCACGTGACCGGGCGCTACGCCGCCAAGCATCATATGCCAGTGGGGTGATGAATCATGACTGTGGCTGAGATTTTCAAAACGATGGCATACGGTCCCGCGCCAGAAGCGCCCGATGCGGCGCAGGCCTGGCTGAAGGATCACGAGAATCATTTCGATCTGTTCATTAACAACCAGTGGGCGGCTCCCAAGAGCGGCCAGATACATGCCGGTATCCAACCCGGCAAATGGCGAGGCGCTGGCTCAGGTGGCTGACGCGGGCGCGGAGGACATTGACACAGCGGTCAAGGCGGCGCGCAAGGCCTTCAGCACCTGGGGCAAGACGCCGGGGCATGTACGCGCGCGGCATCTCTACGCTATCGCGCGCACGATCCAGCGGCATCAGCGTTTGCTGTCCGTGCTCGAATCGCTGGACAACGGCAAGTCAATCCGCGAGAGTCGGGACATCGACATTCCGCTGGTGGCACGGCATTTCTATCACCATGCCGGTTGGGCGCAGTTGATGGAGACGGAGATGGCGGGTTATGGGCCGGTCGGTGTGGTGGGGCAGGTGATCCCCTGGAACTTCCCGCTGCTGATGCTGGCCTGGAAGATCGCCCCGGCGCTGGCGATGGGCAATACGGTGGTCATCAAGCCCGCGCCCTATACACCGCTGACCGCGCTGCTCTTTGCCGAGATTCTGGCTGAAGCAGGTCTGCCACCCGGTGTGGTCAACATTACGACCGGCGGCGACGAAGCCGGGGCCAGCATCACGGCGCACCCGGATTTCGACAAGATCGCCTTCACCGGCTCGACGGCGGTCGGGCGGATCATCCGGCGCGTGACCGCCGGGACTGGCAAGAAACTCTCGCTGGAACTGGGCGGCAAGTCGCCGTTTATCATCTTCGAGGATGCCGATCAGGACAGTGCCATTGAAGGCTTGGTCGATGCCATCTGGTTCAACCAGGGGCAGGTCTGCTGTGCCGGGTCGCGGATGCTGGTGCAGGAGAGCATCGCGCCGCGCTTCCTCGAGAAGCTCAAGGCGCGCATGGATAAACTGCGTACAGGCGATTCGCTGGATAAGAGCATCGACATCGGGGCGGTGATCGCGCCGGTGCAGCACGAGACGATCAGCAAATGGGTCGAGATTGGCCGTAAGGAAGGCGCGGAAATTTACCAGCCACCAATGGAGCTGCCGGGTGTGGGCTGTTATTTTCCGCCGACGCTGCTGACCAACGTCTCGCCTTCGTCGCAGGTGGCGCAGGAGGAAATTTTCGGGCCAGTGCTGGTGGCGATGACCTTCCGTACACCGGCTGAAGCGGTCGAACTGGCGAACAACACACGCTACGGCCTGGCAGCCAGCATCTGGAGCGAGAACATCAATCTGGCGCTGGAGGTGGCGACCAGGATCAAGGCCGGGAGCATCTGGGTCAACAGCACAAACCTGTTTGACGCGGCCTCTGGTTTTGGCGGCTACCGTGAGAGCGGCTATGGGCGCGAGGGTGGCAAAGAGGGCCTGTATGAATACACTCGCCCGGCCCATGAAAAGCCCCTGCACCTGACACCCGTGCCCAGCGAGGGCAAGGAACCCAAATGGGGCGCGCATGTGCCGCGTCACCCGGCCAATCTGGCTCCGTCGCCCAACGTCAACGGCAAGCTGCCCATCCTGGATCGTACCGCTAAGCTCTATATTGGCGGCAAGCAGAAGCGGCCCGATGGCAACTACAGCTATCCGGTGCTGGACCCGAACGGCAAGGTCGTGGGTGACGCGGGCGAGGGCAACCGTAAGGACATCCGCGATGCGGTCGAGGCGGCGCACAAGGCCGAAGCCTGGGCACGCGGCACCGGGCATCTGCGGGCGCAGATCATCTACTACATTGCTGAGAACCTGAGTGCGCGGCACGAGGAATTCGCCGGGCGTATTCGTGCCATGACCGGTGTGACCGCCAAAGCGGCCCAGGACGAGGTAGACGCCAGCATCAGCCGCCTGTTCACCTATGCAGCCTATGCCGACAAGTTCGGCGGTACGGTCCAGGAAACGCCCCTGCGCGGCCTGACGGTTGCGCTGAACGAGGCGATTGGCGTGGTGGGCATCGCCTGCCCGGATGAGTATCCGCTGCTCGGCTTCGTCTCGCTGATGGCCCCGGCAATCGCACGTGGCAATGCCGTTGTGGTCATTCCATCGCCGCCGTATCCGCTTTGTGCCACCGATCTGTATCAGGTCTTCGAGACCTCGGATCTGCCCGGCGGGGTGGTCAACATCGTGACCGGCAGCCGCGATCACCTGACGAAGACTCTGGTCGAGCATGATGACGTGGACGCCATGTGGTACTTTGGCAGCGCTGAGGGCAGCTACCATGTCGAGGCGCTGTCGGCGGGTAACATGAAGCGCACCTGGGTCAATTACGGCCAGACGCGCGATTGGATTACGCAAGGCGAGGGCGAGGAGTTCCTGCGTGAGGCGGTGCAGGTCAAAAATGTCTGGGTGCCGATGGGCGAGTAGCTTTTTATTCTACATTTGCGAAAGTGACTTATGAGCGACAATTTCACAATCGATAGTACGGCTCTGCTGGCAAAGTGCAGGGCCACTTTTCAGTTTGCCGAGCAGCAGCTGCGGCATCTCATCACGACTTATCCCGATTATTTCCCCATGTATACCATGCAGGGGAAGTGGAAGCACAGCGGCGAAGCCTGGACCAACTGGTGCGAGGGCTTCCTGGGCGGCCAGTTGTGGCTGGTCTATGAACAGAACGGTGAGGACTGGTGGCGCGAGCAGGCCGAGCATTATTCGCGCCTGATTGAACACCGCAAGACCGACCGCAACGTCCACGACCTGGGCTTTCTCTTCTGGTCCACCTGGAAGCGCTGGTATGATCTAACCGGTGATCCGGCCATCAATGACGTGGTGGTCGAAGCCGGGACGACGCTGTCGCTGCGCTTCAAGGAGAAGGGGCAGTATCTGCGCTCCTTCGTGGCCGACGAGAGCCTGTTCATCGACATTATGATGAACGTGGGCATCATCTTTTACGCCGGTCAGCAGAGCGGCAGCCTGGAAGTCCTCCGTAAGGCGACCCAGCACAGCCTGACCAGCCGCCGCTATCTGGTGCGTGGCGATGGCAGTACCTCGCACGAGGGCATTTTCGACACGGAAACGGGCGAATTCTTGCGCCAATCGACCCATCAGGGCTGGCGCGACGATTCCTCCTGGGCGCGCGGCCTCACCTGGGGGCTGTACGGCTTCGGCACGGTCTACCGCTTCACCAGCGATCCGCGCTTTCTGCAAACAGCGGAAGCCTGCGCCGCTTTCTACATTGAGAACACGCCCGCACACGGCATCCCGCCTAATGACTGGATGGAACCGGACCCGGCGAACCCCTACGAAAGCTCGGCGGCGGCCATTGCGGCCAGTGGATTGCTCCAACTGGCTGAGATTTGCGGTGATCCGCTGCGGGCGCGCTTCTACCGTGACTATGCGCTGCGCATCGTGGATACGCTGACCGGGCCGGAGTTCCTGGCGAACGAGACGCCGGGCTGGGAGGGCATTCTCAAGCACGGCATGTACCATGAGCGCAAGGGCCTGGGCGTGGACGAAAGCGTGATGTGGGGCGAATACTTCTTCCTGGAAGCGGTCAGCAAGGCCATTGAGGTGCTGTCTGATGGCGGATAAGCAGGTCGCGCTGGTGACGGGCGCTGGACGCGGCATCGGACGGGGCATCGCGCTGGCGCTGGCGGCGCAGGACTGGCGCGTCATCGTCAATTATCGCGGCAATGCCGAGGCGGCGGCGGAAGCTCTGGCGGCCATCGAATCGGCTGGCGGCGAGGGAGTCGTGATCCAGGCCGACATCAGCAGCGCAGAGGACCGGCAGCGAATGCTCGACGACATCCTGGCCGGGCAGGGGCGAATTGACCTGCTGGTCAACAATGCCGGGATGGCCCCGCGTCAGCGCAGCGATTTACTGCAAATGACCGAAGCCAGCTATGACGAGGTGATGGCGGTCAACCTGAAGGGGCCGTTTTTCCTGACGCAGCGAGTCGCTAACGAGATGAT
Source organism: uncultured Chloroflexia bacterium (assembly GCA_963772595.1). Lineage (GTDB taxonomy): Bacteria > Chloroflexota > Anaerolineae > Aggregatilineales > Phototrophicaceae > CAVYXZ01. The sequence goes on from CAVYXZ010000016.1 coordinate 436,248, forward strand.
CCGGCTGCTGGACAAAGGCGTGATTACGAAGCCGAAGATCATCAACATCGGTTCGCTAAGCTCTTATGCCAGCAGCACCAACCGGGGCGAATACTGCATCTCGAAGGCAGGCATGAGCATGATGACGCTGCTATTCGCTGACCGGTTGGCCGAGTACGGGATCAATGTCTACGAAGTGCGGCCCGGCATCATCGCCACCGACATGACCAGCGTGGTCACGGCTAAGTATGACGAGTTGATCGCCAACGGTCTCACGCCGATTCAGCGCTGGGGCCAGCCGGAAGACGTCGCCAAAGCGGTCGTGGCGCTGGCGGAAGACTATCTGCCGTTTTCAACCGGCGAGACGCTCAACGTCGATGGAGGCTTTCACTTCCGGCGCTTATGACGCTGGGGCGCTGCCGTTCGAGTGCCCGTTGGCCGTTTTGCGGACTTTAGGAATGCGCATGGGTAGGCTGTGGCGGCGCACCCGGTCGTACTGATAGAGTGCGTTGCCGACCGCGCCCGCTGTCGGCACGAGTCCGATTTCGCCCACGCCCTTCGCACCATAGGGGCCGTAGGGGTCCGGCACCTCAATGCCGATCACTTCGGTTTCCGGCATTTCTTTGGCGCGCAGGATGCCGCATTTGCGCAGCATGGTGCTTTTCGGGCGGCTGTTCTCCAGTTCCAGGTTCTCGCTGATGGCGTAGCCCAGGCCCATGTGAATCGAGCCTTCAATCTGGCCTTCGAAGAGCGTCGGGTTGAATATCTTCCCGGCGTCGTGGGCGGCAGTCACCTTAGCGATCTGGCCGTCGTCATCAAGGACCACAAGCTGCGTCGCGTAGCTGTAAGAATAGTGCGTCAGGGTCTTATCGCTCTCTTTGCCGGGTTTGGTCGTCCAGTCAACGACCCATTCACCTTCGTAGACATGGCCCACCAGGTCGGCCAGCGTCTGCGTTTCCAGGTCCTGCCGCAGCTGTTTGGCAGCGTCGATGATGGCATTGCCGACCAGCGAGGTCGCCCGGCTGGCGGTGGTCATGCCGGTCTCCTGACGAGAGGCGGTATCGACGCGGACTTCGATGCATTTCGGATCGATTCCGGTTTCCGTGACCAGGGTTTGCAGCGCGACCGTGTGGACACCCTGGCCCATCTCGGTCCAGCCATGATCGATGATGACCTTATCCGGTGCCACGATGCTAAGGCGGACTTTGGCCGCGTCGGGCATTCCGTTGCCGATACCGGTATTCTTGATGCCGCAGGCGATCCCGGCGTACTTCGCGCCGTAGAACTCGTCTTTGACGGCCAGCAGGGTCGCTTTGACGCCTGCACCGCCTTCGATAATCTGGCCGGTAGCGGTCATGTCGCCGTTGTCGAGGGCGTTATCGTAGCGGAACTGCCAGCGGTCGAAATCACCCTGTTCGCAGAGATCATCAATGAGGCTTTCCAGACCAAAGATGGCTTGATTGACCCCGAAGCCGCGCATGGCCCCGCAGGGTAGATTGTTGGTATAGACCGCCGTGCTTTCGATATCGGCTGCCGGGAATCTGTAGGCCCCGGTCGCGTGCCCGGCAGAGCGTTCCAGCACCTTCATGCCGACTGAGGCATAGGCCCCGGTGTCGCCGATGAATTTGGCCTCGCAGAAGGTGAGCCTGCCCGCCGCGTCGCAGCCGATGCGGTAATCCATCCAGATCGGGTGCCGCTTGGGATGCGTCATGATCGATTCATCGCGCGTGAGCCGGAACTTGACCGGACGCTGGAGCAGATAGGCTGCAATCGACGCCGGACCCTGTACCGAGAGATCTTCCTTGCCGCCGAAGCCGCCGCCGTTGGGCACGAGGATCACCCGCACCTCTTCTTTGGGCAGGCCGAGCAGCTTGGCGATCTGGGTCTGATCCTCGAACACGCCCTGGCCCTGCGACAGCACTTCAACGCCTGCGCCGCTGGGATAGGCAATGGCGGCCTCCGGTTCCATGAAGCCATGTTCGATCATCTGTGTCTGGAAGACGCCTTGCGCGGTGTACGTGGTTTGCCCGCGAGCGCTGTCGAGATCGCCGCGCGAGACGACCGTCTTGGAGAGTACATTGCCGCCTTCGTGGATGGCTGGGCTGTCGGCCCTGATGGCTTCGTGAACGTCGCTGATCGGGTCCAGAACCCGGTAATCGACTGTAATCAGCGCAGCAGCCTGCCGGGCGATTTCCTCGGTTTCGGCCACGACGCAGGCCAGCACGTCGCCCACGTAGCGCGTCGTTTCACCGACAGCGACCATGACCGGCCAGTCTTGCCGGATCAAGCCGATGTAGCGGTCACCGGGGACATCCGCAGCCGTCATAACGCGGATCACGCCGGGCACCTCTTCCGCCTGTGCCGTGTCGATGCTCAAAACTTCGGCGCGTGGATGATCGCTGTAACGCAGTGCGCCGTAAGTCAGGCCATCCATCTTGATGTCGTCCACGTAGCGATGCTGGCCCAGGACGAGATCCTGCGCGGCATACTTGGGATGTGCTGAGCCGACATGTCCGTCGCTGTTGGGCGTGGGGATTTCTTCTTCAGCACGGATCGCCTGGGCGGCGTAATCAATGGCGTCCACGATCTTCTTATAGCCGGTGCAGCGGCACAGATGCGGTGTTAGCGCCTGCTCGATCTCGTCACGACTGGGGTCCGGGTTCTGGTTGACCAGGACGTTGGCGCGTATGACGATGCCAGGGATGCAAAAACCGCACTGCACGCCCCCTTTGGCAACGAAGGCATTGGCGAAGACCTGGCGGCGATATTCGCCCAGGCCCTCGGTGGTTAAGACCCGCGCATCGGCTACCTTGCTCATGGGAATGACACAGGACAGCACCGCTTTGCCATCGAGTTGAACGGTGCAGCAGCCACAGGCCGCCTGCGGCGCACAGCCATCTTTGGGCGAGATGATCCCTTCGACGTTGCGCAGGTAGGTGAGCAAGGGCAGATCGGGATCACCGTCGTAATCGCGTTCCAGGCCATTCAACACAAAATGAATCATCGTCTTGATCTCCGTAACTGCCGTGCCACCATGTTGCCCATAACGGGAGTTTAACTGACCTGTAGGGTAGCGCACTCATCATATTCTGACAAGTTTCAACAACCTTTATTGTATATCTGTTAGCTTGCCTAAAGAGCGGGCTAATGTTATAAATTCCGGTCACGCTTTGCACTCCATTTTGGAAGCCCTATGATATCGAGTCCAAGAAAGTTGTTAGTCACATCGTTTAACAGGTTAGTGGACCTGCTGCCGGTGCTGATTGCCTTTCTTGCGGCTCTGCTGGTGAGCGCGCTGCTGCTGCTGGCGCTGAACGCCAATCCCATCGCTGCTTATGGGGCCATGCTCGATGGGGCTTTCGGCACGGAAAACGCTACCGCCGAAACGCTGGTCAAGGCGATACCGATCCTGTTCGTCGCCATCGGCATTACCGTCGCCTTTCGCGGCGGTGTCATCAACATCGGCGGCGAGGGCCAGATGATCGCCGGGGCGCTGGGTGGAACGGCGGTGACTCTCGCTATCGGCGACAGCCTGGGCGTGCTGGTTATTCCGCTGGCGCTGCTCTCGGCTTTTGTTGCTGGCGGTCTCTACGGTGGTATCGCAGGCTATCTCAAGGCCTATTTTGAGGTCAACGAAATCCTCAGCACGATTATGCTGAACCAGATCGCCGTCCAGTTGATGAATTACTTGCTCAACGGCCCGATGCTGGATCCCAGCACGGTCGGAGTCAATCATATCCCGAAGACAGCGCGGATCGCTGAGATCGCAGAACTACCGCGTCTGGTCTTTCCGGTGCCGGGTGGGGTCCTGTTCGACCGGACCCGACTGCACTGGGGGCTGATTATCGCGGTTGTGCTGGCGATCCTGACCTACATTCTGCTGTGGCGCACGGTTGTTGGCTTTCGCATTCGTGTCGTCGGCCAGACAGAGCGCGCGGCGCGTTATGCCGGGATCAATGTGAAGCGCCAGATGGTGCTGTCCATGTTCCTTGCAGGCGGCGCGGCGGGCCTGGCCGGTGCGGTGCAAGTGCTTGGCCTGACCTATCGCTTGCAGACCGATGGCTCGACGGCAGGCTTCACAGCGAACGCGGGATTCAACGGGATCGTGGGTGCGTTGTTCGGTGGCTTGAATCCGCTGGGCGCGATTCCGGCCTCGGTGCTGTTTGGCGGCCTGCTGGTCGGGGCGCAGAAGATGCAGCGCGAGTTAGGCGTTTCCGCGTCGCTCATCACGGCGATCAACGGTATCATTGTGATCTTCGTCGTCAGCAGCCAGATCTTCCGGCAGCGGCGTTTGCGTCAACGCGATGTGGACAAATTAGCAGAAACCAAGCCTGCGCCGGTTCTGGCCGGGGAAGAAGCATGATCGAACAGATTCTGACTCCAAGCGTGTTCGCCGCGACGATTCGTCTGGCAACGCCTTACATATTTGCCAGCCTGGGCGAGATGTTCGCTCAGCGCAGCGGCGTGCTGAACCTCGGCGTCGATGGCATCATGCTGCTGGGCGCTTTTGGCGCGTTCTATGTGACCTATACCACCGAGAGCCTGGTCCTGGGGGTTCTGGCAGCGATCATTATCGGCCTGCTGTTGGGGCTGGCAATGGCCTTCGTTAGTGTGACGCTCCAGGCTGAGCAGGGCATCAGTGGGATCGGCCTGTACCTCTTTGGCCTGGGCATGAGCGATCTGCTGTTTCAGCAGTTGATCGGCACACCGAAGTCGGTCGCGGGCTTCCCACGCATTCACTTTCCCTTCCTGTCCGACATTCAGTTCCTGGGCATTGGCGACATCTTTTTCAACCACAATTTGCTGGTGTATATTGCCTTTGCCCTGGTGCCCATCAGTGCCTATATCCTTAACCGGACGACCTTTGGCCTGAACATCCGGGCAGTCGGCCAGACGCCAGAAGCCGCCGATGCGATGGGCGTCAGCGTCAGCCGGGTCCGCTACACGACCGTGATGATTGGCGGGATCATGGCCGGGCTGGCAGGGGCATCGCTTTCGATTGCGCTGCTGAAAGTCTTCCAGCAAAATCTGACAGCGGGGCAGGGTTTTATCGCGGTTGCGTTGGTCTATTTTGGCGCGTGGCGGCCTTCGGGCATTTTGCTAGGTGCGCTGCTGTTCAGCTTTGTGAACGCGCTGCAACTGCAAATCAACGTCATTGGTGTGGATATACCCACCGAGTTTACGGTGATGGCACCGCCGGTCATTACGATCCTGGCACTGGTGTTTACGTCGAAGAGCAAGGAAAAACCAACTGCATTGACAAAGCCGTTCGAGCGCGGTGGATGATTGACCATTTCTATAAGGAGGAATCCATGAAATATCTGCGTATTAAAGTCTTGATCGCCGTAGTGCTGGTGCTGCTGGTTAGCGCGAGCGTTTCGCTGGCCCAGGATGATGTGTTCCGGGTGGCGGTCGTCGCACCCAGCGCGACTGATGACCTGGCCTTCAGCCAGAGCATGTACGATGCGATGATGACGCTTCAGGAAAGCATGGGCGAGGACAAGTTCCAGTTCACCTTCCAGGATGGCACCTTCGTCGTGGATGATGCGGCTGCCGCCATGCGTGATTGGGCCTCATCTGGCGACTATGACCTGATCATCGGGCATGGTTCGCAGTACGGCGCGATCATCGAGGAACTGGCACCTGAATTCCCTGAAACGTCCTTCGCCTGGGGCACGGATGTCAATACCTTCGGCCTGGACAATGTCTATGCCTACACCGTCGCAGCAGAAGAAGGCGGCTATATCAATGGCGCGGTTGCTGCCGGGCTGAGCAAGACCGGCGTGATGGGCGTGGTGGGGCCGATTGAGGTCGGCGATGCCAAGCTCTACGTCGATGGCTTCAAAGCTGGTGCCGAAGCGACCAATCCTGACATCACGGTGAACGTGACCTACATTCAGTCCTTCAGCGATGTCACCCTGGCGACTGAGGCGGCGAATGCGCTGGTGGAAAATGACGCGGATGTCCTCACAGGCACAGCGCAGATGGTCGTGGGGCCGATTGCGGTCGCCATCGAAAATGACATCCCCTGGTTCGGCACGCAGTCCAGCCAGGCCGAGCTGGCTGCGGCCAGCGGTGTCAGCTTCCAGGTCTACAAATGGGACGTCATCCTGGAAGACATGATCGCTGCCATCAAAGACGGCAAACTGGGCGGTGAGGCTTATACGCTGACGCTGGAAAACGGCGGCATTGTCATGGAACTGAGCGACATGGCCTTTGGCGGTGATGCCGATGTGATTGCAGCCACGCAGGAGCAGATCGACACGTTGTCCGCAGGCATCATTTCGGGTGACATCGTCGTCTTCCCTGAAGAAGAAATGGATATGGAAGCGACTGCGACCCCCGCAGCCTGATAGCCAGTGTACATCGCTGCCCTAAAAGGTTGCGCTAATTCTTCGTTCTGACTGATGCACCAGTGCCTGAGAACCGGGTGCTGGTGCATCTTGATTTAGAGGCTCAAGCTGATGTCTGAGAGACTGCCGACCGGCCACAAACAAATCGATCATCTGCACATGGAGGCGATCCGCAAACAGTTTCCGGGTGTGCTGGCGGTCGATGACGTCGATTTCGACGTGCGCTCAGGCGAGGTCCACGCGCTGCTGGGCGAAAACGGCGCGGGTAAAAGCACCCTGATGAAAATCCTCTACGGCCTGTACCAGCCCGATGGCGGCACGATTCGCATTGATGGCCGTCCGGTGACGATCCATTCACCAACCAACGCGATTCACCAGGGAATCGGCATGATCCACCAGCACTTTATGCTCGTGCCCTCGCTGACGGTGGTGGAAAATGTGGCGCTGGGGCTGCAATCCTCGCGTGGTTTCCGGCTCGATCTGGATGTGGTGGCGGAGCGGCTGACCGAACTCTCACAGCATTACAACCTGAAGGTGGATCCTCAGGCCCCGATCTGGCAGTTGGCGGTGGGCGAGCAGCAGCGGGTCGAGATTCTGCGGGCGTTGTACAAGGGCGCGGCGCTGTTGATCCTGGACGAGCCGACTGCTGTGCTGACGCCGCAAGAAGTGGACGATCTTTTCGTGACCCTGCGCCAGATGGCGGACGACGGGCACGGGTTGATCTTCATTTCGCACAAGCTGCACGAAGTGCTCAGCCTGACCCAGCGTATCACCGTGCTGCGCGATGGCCGCCGGGTGGGCACTGTACCGACCAGCAGCGCGACCAAGCCGAAACTGGCCGAGATGATGGTCGGGCGTCCGGTGGTGTTCCAGTACGATCATCCGCCAGTGGAACCCGGCGAGGTTCGGATGGCACTGCGGGCGGTCAGCGCGCGCAGCGAACGAGGCGATTTGGGACTCAAGGGGGTGTCAATGGATGTGCGCGGCGGCGAGATTGTGGGCGTCGCCGGGGTTTCGGGTAACGGCCAGCATGAACTGGCGCAGGTGATTTGCGGCCTGCGGGCCATTGAAAGCGGTGCGCTGACGGTGGGCGGTGACGATATGACCGGCCACAGCTCCGGCGCGATCAAGAGCCGGGGTGTGTCCTACATCCCTGAAGAGCGCATGATTGACGGCATTGTCAAAGATTTCTCGGTGGCGGAAAACTATGCGCTGCGCGATTATGACAGCGCGGGCTTTACGCAGGGCGGCGTGTTCATGAATTTCACCAGCATTGACCGGCGCTGCCGCGAGGCAATTCAGGCCTATGAAATCAAGACGCCGGGCACGACCACGAAAGTGAAGAGCCTCTCTGGCGGTAACATTCAGAAGCTCATCTTAGCCCGCGAACTGGACCGTGAGCCGCAGATTGTGATTGCGGCACAGCCGACGCGCGGCGTAGACATCGGCGCAATGGAGTATATTCACCACCGGCTCCTGGATGAGCGCGCCAGAGGAACGGCGGTCCTCCTGATCTCAGAGGACCTGGACGAGATTCTGCTGCTGGCTGACCGGGTAGTGGTCATGTTCGAAGGCGAAATCGTCGGCGAAGTGCAGCGCGATGAGATTGTCATCGAAGAATTGGGCGCAATGATGGCCGGGACGCTGCGCCACAGTCAGTGACGCAGCGTCCGGTTTCTAGCTTCGCTTAGCCGCGCGGTTTGCCGCGTCTCCACAGTCGATACGTCATCCACAACAAGAAGGCTCCGGCGCTGCCGAGCAGTGCGGTCTGCGCCAGGGTTGCCCAAAGCGGTGTCTCGCCGGTTGGCGGCAGAGTCGCAATGAACTCTGCGGTCGCCGTGTCAGTAGCACTCTCGAAGTTGCTGCCGCTGACAGTGGCGACGTTGATGACCGGCCCGGAGAGATCGTTGCCGACGGTCGTATTGATGACCAGCGATACGGTCGCGCCCGGTGCCTACATCGCCGATGGTCCAGGAGATGGACTGGCCGGTGACGCTCACGCTGCCTGTGCTGGCCGAGGTCGAGTTGATCGTCAGGACATCTGGGAGCGTGTCGTTGACGACGGCTGCGAAGGCAGTTGCGGTGCCCGGATTGTGGACCTCGATGAACCAGCTCAGAGTCTGGCCTGGGAAGGCGATTTCTGGCTGAACGCTCTTGTTGATCTCGATCTCAGCTGGGGATTGGCCGCCGTTGTCGTTCGAATTTGATGGCTTGTTGATGTCCACTACGGCTGTATTGGTCCGTGCGCTGCCTGCACCCGCCGCCGTCAGATTGCCGACGTTGCGCACCTGGCTGACGCTGCCATCCACGGTGACGCGGAAGGTCATCTCCAGACGATTCGGGACACTGAAGGCATCGGCCAGCGTCGCGCCGGGGCTGGGCATCAGCGTGCCGGTGAAGACAACCCGGTTGTTCAGCGCATCGTAGGTGCAGCTTGTGACAACGACCACCCCAGGTGATGTACAGGTCAGGCTGCCCGCCACATAGGCGGTGCCCGACGCGATGTCATCTGACACGGTGACGCTCAGCGGCGTGGGATTCGGATTAACCCAGACCATTGTCCATTCAAGCAGAGGCAGGCCGTTGGCGTCGAAGACCTTACGTCCGAAGGGCGGATCGAAGCCGAAGGTACTCTCAGCGTAGTCGTCTTCGGTGGTGACGCCGTTGTTGGGGGTCGAGTCCACATCAGGCTGGTCGCTGGCGGTGACTTCGGCCACGTTGACTGTGCCAGTCGTGCCGGTGACTTCGACCGTGATCTCAAGCGTGGCAGCATTGCCTACGCTTATGTTGCCCACCGTCCAGACTGAGCCGTCAAAGCTGCCCTGTGAGGCGGTGTAGGTGCCGGTGTAGTTGACCGCTGCCGGGAGCGTATCGGTCACTTCCACATTGACCGCGTCGTTGGGGCCGTCGTTCCGCACGGTCAGCGTGTAGTGGATCGTGTCGCCCACATCCGGCGTGTTGTTATCGACCGTCTTAGACAGGCTGAGATCGGCGGAGTCGATGGCGATGGTGGCTTCGTCGTGGTTGTTTGTAGTATCTGCCTCGGTCTCGTTGCCACTGATGTCGGCGGTATTGGTGATGACACCGCCCGCGATGTTGACCGTGACTGTGATGTGCAGCGTCAGGGATTCGCCCGCATCCATCTGGCCGATGGTCCAATCGCCAGTCGTATCGTCAAAGCTGGTCGGCGTGCTGGTCGAGTCGTTCACGGTGGCGCTGTCGTCACTGACGTAGGTGACGCCTGCGGGCAGGATGTCGCTGACCACTACGCCGGTTGCCGTGTTGGACCCGATATTCCGCGCCACGATGGTATAGACCACGTTGTCGCCCATCTCAGGCGTTGGGTTACTGACCGTCTTCTGTACGGCCAGGTCGATGCCGCCCAGGGTGAAGCTGGCGGTGTCGCTGTTGTTGGTCGAGTCGCTGTCCGTCTGGTCCACGCTCGCCAGCGAGGCCGTGTTGCTGATCGAGCCGCTGGGAATTTCGATAGTGACGGTCAACTGTAAGGTGACAGTCTCGCCGTTCGCCAGGTCGCCGATGTCCCAGGTGCCGGGCGTGCCGACGGTGAACGTGCCCTTCGACGGCGTATCCGAGACGTAGGTCAGGCTGACACCGTCCAGCGGCAGATCTTCGTCTATTTGCACGCCGGTGGCATCGCTCGGCCCATTGTTGGTGACGGTGATGGTGTAGGTGATGTCATCGCCGGAGTCCGGGGTGGTGTTATCAACCGTCTTCTGGACTTCGATGTCTACTGCACCCACTATGATGTCAGCACTGTCCTGATTGTTGGTCGTGTTCGAGTCGGCCTGATCCACATTGGTCAACTCAGCCACGTTGGTGATGGTCGTGCCGCTGGTGGCGGCATCGACGGTTGCGGTGATCTCCAGCGTCAGACTCTCGCCATTGTTGAGATCGCCGACGGTCCAGACGCCGGTCCCGCTGGCATAGCTGGTTGGCGTGCTGCTGCTATCGAGCAGGCTGGCGCTGTTATCGCTGACGTAGGTGACGCCCGCCGGGAGCGTGTCCGTCACTTCGATGCCGGTCGCATCGCCGGGGCCGTTATTGGTGATGACCACGCTGTAGACGACTGTGTCGCCTTCGCTTGGCGCGCTGTTATCGACTGTCTTCTGCACGCTCAGGTCCAGCCCGGCGACCGTGATGTCGGCGCTGTCGGCGTTATTGCTGGCGTTGCTATCGTTTTGATCGACGTTGGTGAGCGTGCGCCGTATTGCTGATGGTCGTGCCGCTGGTGGCAGCATCCACCGTCGCGCTGATCTCCAGGGTCAGGCTGTCGCCATCGGCCAGATCGCCGACCGTCCAGACACCGCTGCCAGAGTTATAGTTTGTGCTGGTCGTGCTGCTATCGTCGCTGACGTAGGTGACACCTGCCGGGAGCGCATCGGTGATTTCGACACCGGTCGCATTACTCGGACCGTTGTTGGTCACGGTGACGCTGTAGATCACAGTGTCGCCTTCATCCGGCGTGGCGTTATCGACCGACTTCTGGACGGCCAGGTCCAGCCCGCCGACCGTGATCTCTGCCGTGTCACTGTTGTTGCTGGCGTTACTGTCGGTCTGATCGATATTCGTGATGGTAGCCGTATTGGTCATTGTGCTGCCGCTTGTGCCGGTATCGACCGTCACGGTGATGTCCAGCCGAATGTTATCGCCGACAGCCAGGGCCGGAATGGTCCAGGTGCCAGTGCCCGCATTATAGGTGGTGCTGGTGCTTGTACTGGTGTCGCTGACGTAGGTCACGTTGAGCGTATCCAACTGGTCGGTCACGACGATGTTGGTCGCATTGGCCGCGCCGTTGTTCGTGACCAGGATGCTGTAGACGATGGTGTCGCCTTCGTTGGGCGTAGCGTTATCGACGCCTTTCTGGAGGCTGAGGTCCAACCCACCGACCGCAATATCGGCACTGTCCGTATCGTTAGCAGCATTGCTATCGGGTTGATCGACTGCGGTCACCGTTGCATTGTTGGTGAGCGGCTGCGCCAGCGCGCTCGCGCCGGTATCGACTGTGGCCGTAACCGTCAGGCTGAGCGAATCGCCCGCGTCCAGCGTGATTCCGGTGAGCGTCCAGACGCCGGTGCCGGAGGCGTAGGTGGTGCTGGTCGAGGCGCTGTCGTCGCTGACGTAGCTCACGCCGTTGACGCCGTTCAAATCGTCGGTAATCTCGATGCCGGTAGCCGGAGCCGGGCCGTTGTTACGTACCGTGATGGTGTAGGTGATGGTGTCGCCTTCATTCGGCGTCGAGTTGCTGACATCCTTTGTCACCTGGAGATCGACGGTGTCGATGCCGATGGTGGCGGTGTCGCTGTTGTTGGTGTTGTCGGTTTCGGTTTCGTTGGCGGTCACCGAAGCCGTATTGTCGATGGTTGTGCCGCTGGTTCCCACATCGACCGTCGCTTCGATGCCGATGGTCTGCGATGCGCCCGCATTCAGCGTCGGGAAGGTACAGGTCAGCGTCCCGGCGGCGAAGGTGCAGGGGAGGGTGGTGGGCACGAAGCGCACAAAGGTCACACCGGCTGGCAGGTTATCGGTGACGGTGACATCAGTTGCCTGTGATGGACCATTGTTCGTGACCTGAAGCGTATAGGTAATCAGGTCGGTCTCGTTTGGCGAGGTATCGTTGACCGTCTTGGTGATGGCGACATCGACCATACGCCCGACCAGCGTGTCTTCGACGGCACGTTCGTCGTCGTTATCGTCCGGCGTTTCACCGCCAGTGTTACCGTTGTTCCCTTCGACGGACGTAACGTAAGCAGTATTGCTCAGCGTGCTGCCATCCGCCGTGTTCGGGTCCACCGTGCCGGTCAGCGTGATGGTCGCGTCATCGCCGGAAGCAATGGTGCCCAGCGCGCAGGTCAGCACCTGGCCGACCAGCGGGCTGCACGTACCCTGCGAGGGCGTCACCAGCGTCAAGTTGAATTCGAGCGGTAGTTCATCGGTCAGGACGACGCCAGTTGCATCAACGTCGGGCGTGCCCTGGTTGGTGATCGTCACGGTGTAGACCAGTGGTCCGCCGGGGGCTGCCGGGTCGGGGCTGTCGGCTTTGGCGACGACCAGCGCGGGTTTAACCACATTGAGGTTAGCCGTGTCAGACGTGCTGTTGTTGCGGTCCACAGTGTCATTGGCGGGCATGGTATCGCTGTTGACATCTGCCGTGTTGTTGATCGTGCGCGGCAGCGAGGCCGAATCGACCGTGTCGTCGATCTGCATGGTGACAGTGATGGTTGCCACGCCGTCCACCGGGAGCTTGTCGATGGCGATGTCGATATTATCCGTCACGCCAGTCGCGTAGCCTGGTGTCAGGACCGAATTATCGGTGTAGGCGCTGCCAAAAGTGGTGGCTGTGGCATTGAAGCTGACGTCCACATTGGTCACATCCAGCCAGTCATCCAACACGTCGGTCACACCAAGATCGTAGGCTGGGGCCGTCGCGCCGTCCGTAGCAAGGTTGCTGACGACCAGCGTCATCGTGACTGTGCCACCGCGCACCTGATCGGTCGGGCTGAAGCTCTTGGTCAGCGTGACATCCGGCACCACGACCTCGACAGTCACGTCATCGGTGCTGCTGGTCGTCCCGGTGCTGGACTGGACGTCGGCGTTGTTGACCAGATTTACATCGTTGGCGTTAGCCACGTCGTCCACGACCAGCGCAACCACATCGACGACAATCTGATCGTTGGTATCGGTGATGTTATCCGCCGTGTTGACGACGTTCGTGCCGAAGTTGAAGGTCACGGTATCGTTCGTGTTGGTGGTGGTAGAGATGCTGATGTCGCCGCTGCTCGTGTCGGTATCGCCTGCGCTGAGCAGCGTATTGCTGATGTTGCCGCCAATCGAGACGACCGAGGCGCTTTCGACGCTCATGACACTGGGCAGGACATCGACAATGCTGATCTGGTCGGTGCCTTCCGCCATCGTGACGGTGATGCGATAGGTGACGGTCTCGCCGATGGCAACGTCAGGGATACCGGTGTCGTTCTGGTCGCTGCCGCCTTCGGGGTAGGTATCGGCCAGTGAGGTGCTTTGCAGGCCCTTGCTGATGCTCGGCCCGGTGTTCAACGTGAAATCGACCGAATCGGTGTCGGTATAGTTGTTAATGCCGCCGGAGCCGTTGCGCTCGCCGGTCGTGTCGCCGCTGTTACCAGGGGTCACGTCACCGGTGCCATTGGGGCCGGGCAGGCTGGTCCAGGTGATGGTGGCCGTGTTGGGCACCGTCTGGTTGGCGACTGCGGTGCTGTTCAGTGTGCCGGAGACTCGCAGGACGACCGTGTCGCCCGGATCAAGCCGGTTGAGCGTGACATCCACTGTGCCCGCATCGCCCGGCGTAGAACTATCGTCGTCAATGGTGACATAGCCCGGATTGGTCTGGATGGCGACGCCCGTCAGGCTGAGTGCTGCATCCAGGTTATCGATTACATTGATGTCGAAGGCGCTTACATTATTGGCGCCACCCGCGGCTGTGATGGTCAGATCGTACTGGACCGGGTCGCCTGCATCGGTGGGCAGGGGAGCGACGGTCGTCTTCGCCAGCGTGAGCTGCGCTTCGTAGACCTGAGCATAGACGGTCGTGGAGGTGATTGGCGCGCCGCTGTTGACGGTCAGGTCGAAGTTATTCGAGAAGACATCTGCGAGCGTGTTCGCGGCAGAATTGACCACGACGACGTTGAAATCGACGTAGACAAACTCGCCGAAGGCATTGTTCGTGTTGGCTGTTGGTAATCGTGCCCAGGTTGAACGTGAGCAGGTTGGTGCCGCTGTTGTAATTGACCACGCCGCCGATCTGAGCCGAACCGCCCGCATCATATAGTGGGACCGGGGTGCCGTTGGTCGCAGGGTTCAGACCTGCCGTGCTGGACGTAACATCGCCCAGATTTTCCTGCACGAAAGTCACGGTGGTGTTGTCGTCAAAGATGGGGGCGATGCTGGCAGACAACTGATCGTCCAACACGACGTCTGTTGAAGTGCCTTCCGGGATGGAGATCGCCAGCCGGTAGCTGAGGACCTCACCGACCACCACCGGACGCGGCTCGCCGCTGGTATCGGCGGTCGTATCATCGGTGCTGGTTTCGGAGGTCGCCATGATCGACTTGACCGGCGCGATGTTAGTGATGTTGACCACCGACGAGTTGCTGTCTGTGTAATCACGGGTTTCGGCGTTGACCACATCTGTCGAAGTGTAGGCCAGGGCGACGTCGTTGGTCTGCGCCACGCCGGGAGCGACCGCGCTCGTGACCTGGCCGTTGAAGACGATGGTACAGCTTGAGCCAAGTGCCAGACTGTCAAAGCTGAAGACGACATCCGGCGGCGCGGACGAATCGACATTGAAACCGGTCTGCGTATCGCAGGTCGACGCAGCAGTATCCAGGCTGTCGTAAACCAGGTAGAAGGTCCCGGCCCCGTTGTTGGGCAGCGTATCGGTCAGAACGACGTTGAAGGCATCCGCCGTTGAGGCAGCGGTGTGTTCGACCGTCAGGGTAAACTGAACGAGGTCGCCTGCGTCAACCGTTCCGGCGGTATCGGTGGTCTTGCTGACATTCAGGTCCGCCTCAGTGATCTCAGCGGTTGCCGTATCGGTCTGGGTGTCGTTGGTGAACTGGACCTCGGCTTCATTGACCAGTTGGGTGTTATCGACGTTACCCACGACATCGGCCACAATGGCGGTCACATGCACGACGATCTGGTCGGCAGCATCGTAGATATTATCGCTGCCCGTGTTGACGACCGTGCCGAAGTCGAAGGTCACGGTGTCATCGCGGGTGTCGCCGTTGCGCAAGTCGGCGCTGGTGATAAAGGCCGAGCCTGCCAGGTCCGCTCCGGCGGTCAGGTTAGTGCTGCTGACGTTCGCGCCAATCGACTCGACAGTCGCATCGACCACTTCGAGTACATCCGGCAGGTTATCCACCACCTGGACCGTGTCCGTGCCTTCAATAGTAGTCACGACCAGTTCATAGGTCACGGTCTCGCCGATGTTCAGGTCCGTGACGCCTGCGGTGTGCTGGCTGTCGCCGGTTTCGGTCAGGGAAGTCGCCACGATGCCCTTAGCGATAGTGGGTGAGGCGGTCGTCGTGGTGGCGCTGTCCGTTTCCTGCGGATAGCTGCGGTCGTCAGCGGGCGTGCCGGGCTGCGACGAGTAATCGACGGTGGCCGTGTTGGTGTAGGTCTCGTCGTAGAGGGCTGCGATGTCAAGCGTACAGGTGAAGTCGATCAGCAGGGCATCCTGGCCAGTGCCGTCGATGGTGCCGCCGGGCATCAACGGATTGGCGTTGTCCAGCACCAGATTACTGGTAAACAGGTCGCCGGTGTAGGCCGGCGTAGCTGCCATCGTCAAAGATGACGGACGTAATCGCGCAGGTATTGAAGACGGATGGTACTGTCGAGTCATCGACACTAACCTCGTAGGCTGGTGCGCTACCCGAATTGACTACGCTGATGCGGAAGGTCTGGGTATCGTCCGCGCTGGCATCGCTGATGTCGCTGTCTGCCGGTGTGGATGCGGTAATCGTCGCATCCGCCGTGCCGTTGTCGCTGGCGACGATGCCTTTGGTGATGCTCAGGTTCGATTCGACCACGTCGATGGCCTGGGTGTCGGTGACGGTATTGCTGCCGCCGACCGTGTCATAAACGGCCTGGCCGGTATTGGTCAGTGTGTCGCCTGCCTGATTGGCCGGGTTGTCGATCAGCCGCGCGGTGATCTGGACCACGACCTGATCGTCTGTCGTATTCACGCCATCCGCAGTATTGACGAAATTACCGGCGTCGAAGGTGACGGTGTCATCAATACCATCCGCAAGCTGGGTATCGGAGAAGCTGATATTCGCATTGGCTTGCGTATCGCCGGGGCCAAAGTTGGTAATGCTCAGATTGCCGCCGACGGAGATCACCTCCGCGCTGATGGGTTCCATCAGGCCGTTTGTCACCGGCAGCAGATCCTGAATGAGCGCATTGCTCAGGGTCGATTTGGGGAAGGTGACGACGATCTGGTAGGTGATCGTCTCGCCAATCGCCAGGTCTTCGAGGGTCGGGTCGCCAAAGGTAGTGCCGGTATTGGCATCTGATGTACTGACCACCGTCTTAGCAACCTCCACCGACGTAATGGTGAAGGTGTCGCTGCCGGTGGCGTTGTAGTTGTTTTCCTCGCCCGCGTCGGCAGAGTTGCCAGTGCGCTCGACGCCGTTGGTGCTGTAGGTATTGGTCGTGCCCTGCGTGTCGTTGGTGCTGGTCCACTGAATATTGGCGTTGTTGACAATCGCCGTGTTCGGCGCGACGCCCTGGGCGATGCTGACCTCAAAACTGATGGTACAGCTAGATCCCAGCGGGAAGGTATCCCATGCCGCCGTGATCGTGCCGCCTGCCTCGCTGGGTCCGGTCGTGGGAGTGCAGGTGCCGGCGTTGAAGCTTTCGAACACGAGATCCGCTGGAAGCACATCTTCAAGCTCGACGTTAAAGGCATCGGCATCGGACGCGCCCGTATGCGAGATCGTCAGGTTGACCGTGATGGTGTTATCAGCGTCGCCGCTGGTTACGTCGAAGGCTTTGACGACCTGGAGATCGGCCTCACGCACGCGCAAATCGGACGCCGAGTCGTTGACGTTGCCGTTCTTCCAGGACAGCACAGCGTTGTTATTCAGCAAAGTGTCGCGCTGGTTGGTGGTTACATTGGTGACGACCGCTGTGTAGACGATGGTGAGCTGTTCCAGCGTTGAGTTCACCCGGTTCGCGTTGGTCAGTGTGCCAAAATCAAAGGTGGCGATGGACCCCGTCCCGGTGATCGTCGGGTTCGTGCCTGCGTTACAGGCGTTGCTAAAGGCTCCGATGGAAGTCGAGAGATCACCCGACGAAGCCGTGATGCTAGTGCAGTCCACAAAGGCCAGGCCGGTATCCAGCGTATCGACCACCTGCGCGTTTTCCATCTCACCTTCGGGCACATCGAGAATAACCGTGTAGGTGACGATGTCGCCGATAGAGAGTTCCGGCGCGCTGCCAGATTTGCCAATGCCAGGACTGGTGATGGTGGTGCTGGAGCTATCCGATATGGAATCGACGCCGCCAGAGCCGTCGTTCAGGAAGTTGTCGCCGTTGTCGCGGTTCGAGTAGTTCGTCACCTGAGCGGTGTTCTGGATCAGGTCGCCAGGATCGACATCCGGCGCGACTTCCAGATCATAGGTAATGATGATGATGTTGAGACCGCTGGTCGGGCTGTAAGGCTGACAGGCTGGCCCGCCACCCGGATCCTGGATGTCGAAACCATCGTCAAAGAGGCCAGAGGCATCCGTCGCAGTCGAGCCAAGCGGTGTGGTGGTCAGCGTGGTGCCCGTACCCTGACGCACCTGGAGGTTTAATCCCAGGCCGCCGGTCGGGATGATGTAGCCGGGAGGCAGCGTATCCTGCACGTGGAGGTCGAATGCGCCGCTGCCGCCCTGATTATTCAGGACGATGGCAAAGGTCACGAGATCGCCCGCATCGACGTTGGACAGATCGCTGTTGATCGGGTTCAGCGTCAGGCCGTTGGTGTCGATTGAGCCAGTCCAGGAGGGGTTGTTCCCCGATGGGTTGATGACAAATGAACCAGGGCCGCGCAAGGTCGGGTTATAAACCGGCGTGGCGACACTGCTGTCGGTCGCAATCACGCCTTTAGTCATCTCGATGACGGGTTCGCGCAAGACGATTTGGATAATGTTGGTGCCGGTGGTGGTGCCCGCGTTGGTCGAGCCTTCGCTGGACTCGGCCTGATTGGTCAGGAAGAGGTTGTCGGCGAAGGGTTCCGAGGTCACGACAACTGAAAACAGCAGATCGATAGTCGTATCGACATTGTTATTGTCGTCGTAATCGCCGAAAGTGATGCTGAGCGAGTTGGAGGCCGTGTCAATGCTCACATTGGGTGAGCCGGTGCCGGTGTCCGGCAGAATACAGGTCCCACCGCCATCTACCTGACATTCGTTGTAGAAGGTATCGCTGCTGTTGTACTGGATATGACCCGGCGCGGGTGCTGTGCCGCTTACGATCTCGTCGAAAACCCAGCCCGGCCCCGTTGTTCCATCGGCGTTTGGGTCGTCTACGAAGAAGACTGGCAGCGGAAGATAATCTGTCACGACGAAATCTTCGAAATCCGTGCTGGGCATTTCGTAAGTCAGGCGGTAGGTGACAGTATTGCCGGGCAAGATTTCAGGCGTGCCTGCGCCAGGGGCCACCCCGTTGATATAGGCAATCGACTTGCTCAGTCCGCCCTGCTGGACGATCAGCAGCGTGTTTGAATCATCTGTTTCTGAGTTTCCCAGCGGGGCAAGAGTCGTCGGATTGACCAGATCGACACTGATGGTCGCATTATTGGTCAGGTGATCGCCGTGATCGACGCTTGCGTCGCCAGAGGGGTAGGTATCGCTGAAGTTATTCTGAACAACGGTGCGGTAGGTGATTCTGCCGGTGGCTGCGGTAGCACTGCTGCTGCCGTCTGTATAAGCTCCTTGAAGAATGCCATCCGGTTGGGCTGCATCCAGCATGGCCTGCGAGACGCAGAAGCTCAGATGGGTGCTGCCGTCGGTGCCATCGCCCGGTGTGCCGGTATTGCCGATCTGTGACTGGTCTTCGATCATGTTAGCAGTGCCCGCGACTGCCGCACAGGTCGTTGGCGTGGTGACGGTCGTGCGGTTGAAGCTGCCATTGACCGTCCCGCCCACGCGATCATCGACAGTAAATGTGGGCGTGAAGCTGGTGTCCAGGCGCTGACCATCGGAGACGATGTCGTCAACGATAATGTTCCCGGCGCTGAAATAATCTGAAATCTGGAATTCGAGCGTGTATTCCAGCACATCTGTCGGCGAGACGCCGCTGTTGCCGTTATTCACCGCAATGCTATCAGACTTCTGAATCTCGACCGAGCTAATCTGGATACTGTCCAGGGTCGTATCAGGAGCGCAGGTGGGGCAGGCGGTGTTCGCCAGGGCGTTGTCAGTGCTGCCCGCATCGCGGGTATCGACCGGAGTCCAACTGCCGACTGCGCGCGCGGTGTTGCTCGTCGTGTCGTCGTCGCCTGTCGAGGGATTGAGAATCGGCGTAGTCCCATTGCTCAGGGTTTCCGGGACGTAGAATTGAACGTCAAACGAGGCCGTACCGGTCGAGACGGACGGGAAGTTCACCACGAGCACATTATCGGGTGCGGTGGTCGTATCAGCCTGGTAGGGCAGGGCAGGCGCTGCACCGCCGATGGTGGTCACAGAGCCGCTGGCCGGGCTGAAGTTGTTTATCCCGGTAATGACAATGTTGTCGTCAAAATGGTCGAAGACGTTGAGGTTCGTGATCGTCTGACCCGGCGCAATGTCCACCGTGACCGTATAGGTGTGCGGGTAATTCGGGCCGGTCGCTGTTTCGCTTTCCGCCGCGTCGTCGCCCTTGCTGATGCTGATGAGCGTAGGTGTGACCGTTCCGGTTGGGGTCCAGGTAGCGCTGTTCGGGTTGGAGGGGCTGACAATGGGGACATCACAGCAAGCGTTGTCCAGCGGGTCCGCGCCGAACTCGTAGCCGCCGCGCGCGCGGATTGTCAGGCCAGTGCCCAGGTCAGCATACTGGCTTAACTGTGCATCCACGCTCACGGTCGCCGGGGGTTGGTCCGGCGTGAAGGAGCCAAAGGGCAGTTAAATCGTGACCAGCTTATCGCCCGGCGTGCCGCAGACCGGCAGCGGCTGATGTGAGGTATCCACTGCGTAAGGGTGGTCGAGCTGCGATTGACCCGCGCCGCAGATTCCGCCGAGCGGCCCGTCGGGGAAGGTCTGGACGACCGTCGTCACCGGCACGCCAAGATAGGTCGCCCCGACAAAGTCGATACCATCCAGCGGGCTGGACGTATTGCCATTGCCGTCGGCCCCGTTCACCGGAAAAATAAGGTCGATAAAGGGACCATAACCTGTGTCGGTGGCGTTGGTATTGTCGAAGGTGACGTCAAAGGAAAAGCTGGAGCCGATGGGGACTTCGGCAGGCACATCCAGGGTTACACCAGCCTCTGGTGCGGCCAACACCTGGAAGGCCGGAATCGCGACAAGTAGGCTAACGATGACGACTCGAAGTAAATTCTTCACTTTTTAGGGTCCAATGTGGTATGACATTAACGAATCGAAGCCTATTTTATAACCTAATGCCAATAATTGAAACAAACTCGATCCATTTGTAGCGCAGTCTTTACAATTCTATATGACCAGGGAGCGGTTAATATTATGGTTCTTACTGTTTGTCAGCTTTTCCTGCTACGTCTGGCTGGATTGCGCGGCGCTTGAAAGCTGACCTTTTCGTCACTATACTGTCTGCATCAGAGATGAAAGGTCTGTTATGGCTGGAGCAGCAGAAGTCTGGGAACATCCCAAAGCGCAGGAAATGTACATGTTGGTGGGCTGGCGGCAGTGGGCAGATGCCGGTTCGACCTCGTCTGGCCTGCCCGAATACCTGATTCAGCAGACCGGCGCGCGCAAAATCGGCGAGATCAAGAATGACGGCTACTACCTGTTCCAGATACCAGGTACGCATGATCTGGTGCGTCCGATTGTTCGCTTCGAAGAAGGCTATCCACGCTCGCTGGAGGTCCCGCGTAACGAGATCTACTACACAGGCGACGAGCAGCGCGGCGTGGTGATTTTTATCGGCGATGAACCCCACATTGACATTGAGCGTTACATCACGGCTTGCCTGGATGTGGCCGAGATGCTGGGCGTGCAGCGAATCGTCGGCTTTGGTGGCGTCTATGGCGAACTGCCTTATGACAAAGAGCGCATGGTCTCTGGCAGCTACAGTATGCCGCATCTCAAAGAAGTCATGACTGAACTGGCGGTCAGTCTATCGGATTATCACGGCGGCGCGAGCATCGGCTCCTACATGTGCCGCCGGGCAGCAGAACGACAGATGGAATACGTTGCCTTTTATGCCTTTGTGCCGACCTACGATTTCTCGCAGTTCGCATCCATCAGCAGCGCGATCCGCATCGAGAACGACTTCGCCGCCTGGCTGGGCGTGATGCGGCGGGTTAATCACATGTTAAAGACGGATTTTGACCTGAGCGATCTGATTAGCAAGAGCGCGCAATTGATCCAGACGATTGAAGCCAAAGTTGAGGAACTCGACCGCTTGGTGCCGCAGGCTGGCGTGCGTGATTACCTGGCCGGGCTGGCCGAGAACTTCACCGAAGTGCTGTTTGACCCGCTGGATGACGTCTGGGAAGATGAGATCCGGCGTTTATTTGACGATCACGATTCGACAGGGGCATAGCGATGGCGATCCATGCGCAGATAGAGGCTGAGGGTGGCTCGCTGCTCAGCGAGGATCAGATCCGGCAGACGCTGGAAGCGGGCTTGAGCGGCCACTATACCGGCGCGAAAGTGCTGGTGTTGATCCCGGATCATACGCGGACGCTGCCGCTGCCGCCGATCTTCCGTATGGTCAACGAAATTCTGCACGATGCGAGGCAGGTCGATTTCATGGTGGCGTTGGGCACGCATCCTGCGCTGGACGACGAAGCGATTTTTCATCTGGTGGGCATTACGGCAGAGGAACGCCAGGGCCGTTATAAGCATGTCGGCCTGCTCAATCACGATTGGGACAACGGCGAAGCCCTGACCACCATCGGCCAGCTGGAGCAGGGGCAGGTCAAAGAGATCGCGGGCGACGTCTGGCACCCGACACTGGGTGGTGACGTACCGATCCGCATCAACAAACGCATTATGGATTACGACGAGATCCTCATCCTCGGCCCAACATTCCCGCACGAGGTCGTCGGCTTCAGCGGCGGGGCGAAGTACCTCTTTCCGGGCATTTCCGGGCCGGAGATGATTAACGTCACCCACTGGCTGGGCGCGCTGCTGTCAATCCTGAACGTCATTGGTATCAAGGACACGCCGGTGCGTGCCCTGGTTCACGCCGCTGCGGAATGCGTGCCCAGGCCGGTAACACTGGTGGGTATGGTGGTCGTGGGCGATGGATTGGCCGGGCTTTACATTGGCGATCATCTCTCCGCCTGGAGCGCTGCCGCCGATCTTTCTGCTCAGAAGCACATCACCTGGGTCGATGAGCCGTTTAAGCGTGTGCTCTCCTGGGCACAGCCGAAGTATGATGAATTATGGACCGGCGCGAAAGCCATGTACAAGCTGGAACCCGCCGTTGCCGATGGCGGCGAGATCGTGGTCTATGCGCCCCATCTGGAAGTGGTCAGCCACGTGCATGGGGCCTACATCTATGAGGCCGGGTACCACGTGCTGGAGTATTACCTGAAGCAGTGGGACGAATACAAGCACATCCCGCTGGGCGTGCTGGCGCATGGCACGCACTTTCGCGGCAGCGGCAGCTACGAAAACGGCGTAGAGAAAGCGCGCATCAAGGTCACGCTGTCCAGCAAGATCTCGAAAGCGGACTGCGAGCGCCTGTCGCTGGGCTACATTGACCCCAACGAGATCGACACCAGCGAATGGGAAGGGCGTGAAGACGAGGGCATCCTCTTCGTGCCCAAAGCCGGAGAGATGCTCTACCGCGTCCGCGCCTGATCAGCCCTTCCGCTTCTGGATTTTGGCCCACTGGTCGCGCAGGGTCACGGCGCGATTGAAGACCAGTTGGTCCGCGCTGCTGTCCGGGTCGACACAGAAATAGCCGATGCGTTCAAATTGGAGCCGCTGGCCGATTTCCGCTTCCGCCAGGCCGGGTTCAACCTGGCAGTTGGTCAGCACTTGCAGCGAGTCCGGGTTGAGGATGTCGGGCAGGTCTGCCTCATTGTCTGGAACAGGATCGCTGAACAGGTAGTCATACAGGCGCACCTCGGCCTGCTTCGCATGACGTGCTGAGACCCAGTGCAGCGTTGCCTTGACCTTACGACCATCGGGCGCGTCACCGCCGCGCGTTTCGGGGTCGTAGGTACAGTGCAGTTCGGTGACGTTGCCGTCGGCGTCTTTGACCACATCGACGCAGGTGATGAAGTAGGCGTAGCGCAGACGCACTTCGCGGCCCGGCGCAAGACGATAGAACTTCTTGGGCGGGTCTTCCATGAAGTCGTCCCGCTCGATGTAGAGTTCACGCGAGAAGGGCAGTTGACGAGTCCCGGCGTCCGGGTCTTCCGGATTATTGATGGCCTCCATCGTCTCGGCCTGATCTTCGGGGTAATTGACCAGCACGACCTTGAGCGGATTCAGCACGGCCATCACGCGCGGAGCGGTCTTGTTCAGGTCCTCACGCACGAAATGTTCGAGCATTTCGATTTCGACAGTGTTTTGTTTCTTTGCCACCCCAATCTGATCGGCAAAGTTGCGGATGGCCGCCGGAGAATAGCCACGCCGCCGCATCCCGCGCAGCGTCGGCATCCGGGGGTCATCCCAGCCACGCACGAAGCCCTCTTCGACCAATCGCCGCAGCTTACGTTTGCTCATGATCGTGTGTGTCAGGTTGAGGCGCGCGAATTCAATCTGCTGCGGGTGATGGTAGACGTCGAGATTGTCCAGGAACCAGTCGTACAGCGGACGGTGGTCGGCAAATTCGAGCGTACAGATCGAGTGTGTGATGCCTTCAATCGAATCGCACTGACCGTGCGCGAAATCGTACATCGGGTAGATGCACCACTTATCGCCCGTGCGGTGATGCGTGGCGTGCAGGATGCGGTACAGGACCGGATCGCGCATGTTGAAATTGGGCGAGGCCATGTCGATTTTGGCGCGCAGCACGCATTCGCCATCAGCGAAGTCGCCGTTTTTCATCTGCTCGAAGAGGCGCAGGTTTTCCTCAACGGAACGGTCGCGGTAAGGGCTGTTCTTGCCCGCTTCGGTGAGCGTGCCACGATACTCACGGATTTGCTCCGGGCTGAGATGATCGACGTAGGCTTTGCCGTCCTGGATCAGGTGCAGCGCGAATTCATACAGCGTGTCGAAATAGTCAGACGCAAAATACAGGCGACCCTCCCAATCGTAGCCGAGCCAGTGGATGTCTTCCATGATGGCATCGACGAATTCCTGCTCCTCTTTGCTGGGGTTGGTATCGTCAAAACGCAGGTTGCATTTGCCGCCGTAGGCTTGGGCCAGGCCGAAATTCAGATGGATCGACTTGGCATGACCGATGTGCAGGTAGCCGTTGGGTTCCGGTGGGAAGCGGGTATGCACCTCGCCGCCAAACTTGCCGCTGGTGTTGTCGGCATCGACGATGTCACGGATGAAATTGCTCGCGGACGCGGCTTCGTCCTGGCTGTCTTCTCGCTGCATAGGGGTTTACCAGTCTGGTTGGATTCGTTTCATTGGCGTGCATTCTATCCTGAGACCCTGCCGCTGACAATGCCAAAGGCGCAGGATACACAAGACCAGCATCTATGAAAAAGGACACGGCGGACCGTGTCCCTACAGAGCCGTCTTGCAGATTCGTTTAGCTGATCGCTTGTGTGGCCCCCAGACGTTCCAGCAGGGTTGCGCGGTCCACCGGGTCGCTGACCTGAACCTGGACGCTCAGCGGCTGGCGTGGATCGCTGGCGACCTGAGTCACCGTGACGCTGGAACCATCGTAGAGCGATTCGACAAAAGCGCTGAGTTCCGGCTGAATCGCTTCAAAAGCCTCGGCATTGTTGGCTGTGCTGAGCCGGTCAAGGAGGGTGATCTGCGCGCGGCTGTAGTCAAACGATCTGCCTTTCATGGCGCGCTCCCGTTCCATTTCCTGGCAGGCCGTAATCGCCAACCGAAAGCACTCGCGCAGCGCCTCCGGCAGGCTGGCGGGTATCTGGCGCTTGCGCCGGTAGATCAGGCCGGGGCGGCCATCGCTGTTATCGAGACCGTAATCGCCTTCATCGCCGATCAGGACGATGCCCGGTCCATTCTGGACGTGCTTGTAATCGGCTACATCGATGAGCAGGCCTTCGACGCGCTGCTGCTGGATCCAGCGCTGGAAGATCTCCATGAAAGGAGCCAGCTCCAGGTCTGCCGGGTCACTGATGAAAAACTTGACGCTCAGTCGCTTGGGTTGCATGGTCAGATTCCTCTCGCTTTAGCTCACGATGACGCCGTTGACGCGCGCTTCGCAGCTGTGAGTCGCTTCGATGAAGAGCTGCGCTTCCTCGACCAGACGATGCGCCGTGTCCAGGTCGATGCGGGCAGGCGGTGTGGCATGGCGGTCCAGCAGGAAGCTGCCGAACTTGCCGCGTGCGTATTTGTCGAAGAAGAGTTCGGTATCGTAGAAGCGCGTCTTGAACTCGCCCACGATGTCATCCGCTTCCGTGCTGACATCCAGAAACTGGGTGCGCACCAGCGCACGTGCCGCTAACAGCATGGCGTTGTAGGCCTTGCGCTCCGCCTGCGCGCTGTCACCTTCGTCCAGCGCTACCAGCGCGTCGAAATGCTCGGATTCCGCTTTGGCGATCTCCATTGAGAAGAGCGAAACGACCTCACCCGCGCATTCGCCGACGCCGATGTCGTCAATGGTGTAGGTGCGCGAATCGCCCCAATCGCGGAAGGCCAACGGGTTCTCCTCGTAGTCCGGCAGGGCGGTAAAGGGCTCGATCAGCGCGCGCATGGCTTTCCTGCCGCGCCGTGTGACCCAGTGCTTGAAGCTCTCGTCGGCGTCGCGTTCCTGGACGTAATGATCGGTGATCGTATCCAGCACATCCGGCACGGATTTGGCCGGGACCGCCGCGATAGCCAGCCCGTAGCTGCCCGCATTCTCATCCCACTGCCCGCCGAGGACCACCTGGAAATGCGGCACTTTGTAGTTGCCGGAACGTCGGCTGTTGCCGAAGAAGCCAATATCGGAAATGTGATGCTGGCCGCAGGAGTTGAAGCAGCCGCTGATCTTGATCTTCAGATCCTTGACAGCTTGCGGCATATTGGCGTTTTTCGTGCCCAGACGGCGGCGCAGTTCGCCAGCCAGCCCGCGCGACGAGGCGATGCCGAGCTTGCAGGTATCCGTGCCGGGGCAGGAGGTGATGTCTACGATGGTGCCCGCGCCGGGATCGCCCAGGCCAATGGCTAGCAGCGCATCGTAGACGGCGGGCAAATCGGCATCCGGGACCCAGCGCAGCACGATATTCTGCTCGACAGTGGTGCGTACGCTGTCGCCGACGTATTGGCGGGCAATATCGGCTAGCTGGCGCATCTGCGTTGAGGTGATGTCGCCCAGCGGCAGATTGACCGTCACGACGCTGTAGCCAGCCTGACGCTGCGCGTAGACGTTGGTCTCGTACCACTCGTCAAAGCCGAGTGGTCGGGCCGCGCCGTTGAGTGAGAAGCCGTCCTTGAGCGGCGTTTCTTCGTGGCTGTCGATGTCGTCCAGGTAGCTGGTCCAGCGTTCGTCGTAGGGTAGGGTCTCGCGCTCTTCGAAGACGAGGCGGCGGAATTCCTCAATGCCCAGGTTGGCGACCAGGAACTTCAGGCGGGCACGGTTGCGGTTCTTCTTCTCGCCAAGGCGGGCAAAGACGCGCGCCATTGCCTGCGCAATGGGCAGGATTTCTTCTTCGGGCGCGAAATCGGTCAGAAGCTGCGCCTGATGCGGCACGGTGCCAAGTCCGCCACCGACGAAGATAGCAAAGCCGCGCTTGAGTTCGCCATCCACCTCTTTGACCCGCGCCAGCAGGCCCATGTCGTGGATCGTGACCAGCCCGCAGGCTTCGTGTTCGCAGCCGGAGAAGGCGACCTTGAACTTGCGCCCGAAGTCCTGCACGTCGTCATGGCCCATCAGGAAATAGGCCGTCGCGTAGGCATAAGGCGTCACGTCGAAAGCCTGGGTGCGGCAGACTCCCGCCAGTGGGCAGGCGGTCACGTTGCGCACCGAATTGCCGCAGGCTTCGCGCGTGCTGATGCCGACCGAGGCCAGCCGCCGCATCAGATCCGGCGTGTCGTCGATATGCACATAGTGCAGTTGAATGTCCTGACGAGTGGTGATGTGCAGAATCTCGTCGGAATATTCGTCCGCTAAATCGGCCATCAGGTCCATCTGCTCCGGGGTGATGCCGCCGAAGGGGATATTAATACGCTGCATTCCCGGTGCATCCCAGGCGGTGTCCGGGCCTTTGGTTAGATCAGCCAGACGGATAGCTCAGCGGGCGGGTTTCGATGCCATCGTGGCGCTGGCCGTTGTCATAACGCTGGCCGTAGACGCCGCGCCGCAGCCGGGTCTCGGCGAAAACGCGCTGGTCCAGCTTATCCTGCCGCCGCAGTTCCATCTGGCCTTCGAAAATGTCGATTTCGTGCGCCAGGTCATCCGGCATACGATCCTGTAATTCGGTCTTCCATGTCTTTTCAACCATAAGCTTCCTCCAACAATTACGGATTATGCCGGGTCCCGGCTGGTCTGGAGCAGGCGCAGCGCCGCTCCACTGTTCAAAATGTCATGAGCGATGACGATACCTGCGCCAGGGTCCGCCACGCGGCCCAGCATCCAAAGCAGTGTGCCCGCCGTCAGCACGACCTGATCGCGCGCCGGGCCGGGTTCGCCTGCCAGCACCGTTGCGATCACTTCGGCATGGGCAGCGGCATCGTTAGGCATGTCGAGCGGCGTTTCGATAGGGTAGCCATAATCGGCGGCGTCGATCATGGTCTCGACCATCGCGTCGCCCTGGGCCTCGTAGACGCGAGTCTTCTTGCCGGGGCGGATGTCGATACTGCCTTCTTCACCCTGGATGATCCAGCGGCGACCCGGAGTCGGCAGGGCGGGCGCGAGACGCAGCAGGTAGCTGCCGTGATAAAAGCCGCAGATGTGATCGCTGGCATCGGCAGGGTTGAGCAGCTTCTCGACGGTGTTGAGCAGAGTGCGTAGGCCGAATTGATGGCGAATCGGCGTCAGTGCGGCCCATTCAGGGAAGACCTGCGCCATGTTCAGCACACCGAAGCCGCTGGCTTCCACTGAGGCGGCGACCATCTCCGCAGGTTGATCGACCGGGTAGCCCAGCGCGCGCAGCAGGTTGAGCGGCCCCACGCCGTTCTTTGCCGGGATGCCGTCCAGGCCGTGCAGCAGGACAGGCTGGCCGGATGCCGCCAGGATCAATGCTGCCGCGACCCCGGTTTGCAGCCTCGTTGCCTTGCCGTCGTAGGGCAGGGCCAGATCCAGCAGCGACTTGACGGCGGGCCGGGGCACAGGCCGCATGACCGCGCGTGCGCCGCGCGCCAGGCCGATCACTTCCTCGACCGTTTCCTCTTTGACGCGCATGGTAATCAGAAACGCGCCGATCTGCGCCTCGCTGACCGCATCGGTGAGCAGCAGACGCATGGCGGTTTCAGCTTCCTCGACGCTCATGTCTCGCTGAAGCTTCTTACCGCGCCCGACGATGCGAATGATGTCTTTGAAGGCTGCGCTAGCCATGTGGCAGCTCCTTCGCCAGGGCGCTGATCGAACCACTGCACGCCCATCGTCCGCAGCGCCACCACATCGCCGATGACCGTAATGGCTGGCGATTGCAGGTCCACCGCCAGGGCAGGCAGTGTGCTAACCGTCCCTTCGATGACCCGCTGCGCTTTCACCGTGCCCCATTCGATGGCGGCTGCCGCTGTCTGGGGGTCCAGTCCGGCGGCGATCAGGCGCTCCAGGATGCCTGGCAGTGTCGCCACGCCCATGAGGATGACCAGCGTGCCACCCAGACGCACCAGTGCCTCGTAGTCGATGCCGTCGGCATCATGCCCGGTAAGGACGGTAAAGCTGCGGCTGAGTTCGCGGTGAGTCAGCGGGATTCCGGCATAGGCAGGCACGGCGTAGGCGCTCGAAATGCCGGGCACGATCTCGAAGGGCACGCCCGCTGCGTGACAGGCCAGCGCTTCCTCGCTGCCGCGCCCGAAGACGAAGGGATCGCCGCCTTTCAGCCGTAGGACTATCTTGCCAGCCAGCGCGCGCGCCACGATGAGGTCGTTGATCTCCTCCTGGCTTCGGCGCTGTTTGCGCGGCGCTTTGCCCACATTGACCAGTTCCGCGTCCGCCCGCGCTTCGTCAAGCAATTCAAAGGGGATCAGCCGGTCGTAGAGAATGACGTCAGCACTCTGGATCAGCTTCAGACCTTTGCGCGTGATGAGATCGGGATCACCGGGACCCGCGCCGACCAGATAGACTTTTCCGCTCATGCTGTTACGGCCTCCGCCACTCGACTCAGCCAGACGTTGCAGGGGGAGGGGCAGGGCAGGACGTCTACTGCTGTGCTGCCGAAGAACCAGGTCGGGTGCCGTACACAACCGCCGCAAATCGCCTGGACATGCGCGTCGATCTGAGACGTCTGGTCGATGCCACGAAACATGCCGCGCTGCCGCTGGCTGACGGTCTGCAAAGTCTCCGGCTGAAAACGGCCCTGGCGATTGAGACTCCAATCCGCGACCGTGCCTGGATAGATTGTTTCGACTACCGCAGGCAGCATCTCCGGCGAGGCCAGGGGCACATGCCAGCCGCCGGGCAGGTCGGCGCTGCTCGCCAGGGGCCGGAACGGAGACTCACGCAGGATGGATCGCAGTTCGGCAGGCGTCTGAATAACTCGTGTGCTGCTGCCATGCACTGGCCGGACCTCGTTTACCCTCAACGCAAGTTCCCCGAAGCGCAGCATTCCGCGTTTGTGAACGGCCTCAATCAGGTCTGCTGCCCCCACACGCGGGAAACCGGACCAGACCGTATTACCCGGACGCCGCCCGATGCGTGCATCAGCGCTGTGGGCCAGATCGACGATGAGCGCGCACATGGCCTCGTGACTGCTGCCGACCGGCTCGGCGTAGAAGACGCGGCGGCCCTGGATGATGGCCTGTGTGGAGCCTGCGGGCAGACCGAGCGCAGTGGGCACATCATGGCCGACATGTGAGCCGGACGCGATAAACAGGGGGATGACGACGATAACCGGTGCAGATGCGCGCGCGTAGATACTGGCGATGTCCGGCTGATCGTCCAGGAAGGCGGGCAGGACCTCGGCGACAATCTGCTGCGCGGCCAGTAGCTCAACCTGTCGCAGCGTGGCGTTCTGGCTGTCGCGGCGGCGGCCTGTGCCATGACCGACAATGACGCAGGCGACCTGCGCAGGGTCAAGCTGATGCGTGCTGAGCACTTCGTCCAGACGCTGGAGGACGATGCGCTCCAGCCCCGGATGTGCGCCAACAGCGGGCGTGTAATGAATCTGGCGACCCGCTTTGACGGTCGTACCACGCTCAATGCCCATCTCCGCCGGGATGACTTCCTGCGTGAAGTAGCCCTCAGCGGTGAAAACCGGCACGATTGTCACCGACTCGGCTGCCACCGTATCCAGCACCTGGCTGAAAGCGGGCTGTTCCTTCCAGAAAGCCGCCGCGATCTCGTCAGCGACGTTCCAGGCGCGCAGTTGATCGACGTAAGCCCAGACCTGGCCCGCCGTATTGGGGCTGATGTGGGAGCCGTGTCCGGCGAGGATCAAGGCACTCATGAGCGCACCGCAGTGTCTACGATCTGGTGCAGATGCTGGCGGGCTGTCTCGGTTTCACCCTGTTTCAGCAGCGCCAGGACATCTGAATCGACGATGGATTGGTACAGGGCCTGACGGCGTGCCTGCGGGCTGATCTGCTGGCGAATCGTGGGGCGCAGATCGCCTAACCATGCCGCGAGCATGGCGTATTCATCGCCGATGGCTTCGTCAAGCAGGGTCTTCAGGTGCCGTGTCAGGGCCGGAGACATGCCGCCGGTATGCAGGCCGATCACAATCGGCGGACGCTGAATCACAGCCATGTTGGTGAAGCTGCCCTGGTCCGGTTGGCTGGCGACGTTGACCCACAAACCCGCCTCACGCGCATCCTCAGCGATCTGCCGGTTGACCGCTGGTGAATCGGTCGCTGCGAAGACCAGCCGGGGCCGATAGGCGGTCAGTGCGTCCGGGGTGTAGGCGCTGCGCTCCCATTCTGCCAGCCCGGTATCGACGTCATGCTGGACAGCGGCGCAGATCTCAGGGCTGAGGACCCTCACGGCGGCCCCTGTGTTCAGCAGCCCGGCCACTTTGCGTGCAGCCACCGGACCGCCACCGACGATCAGGCAGCGGACATCGGTGAGGTCGAGCATCACCGGGTATGCGATTGCGGAAAGTTCATTTTCCATAAGGCCCTATACAGTACCCGTCTCTGGCTGAGCGACGTGGATGCCGCATTCAGTTTTCTGATGATTGACCCAGCGCCCGCTGCGCAAATCGTCGCTGTTGAGGGCAGGCTGGGTGCAGTGGAAGCAGCCGATACTGGGATACCCCTGGTCGTGCAGGCGGTTATAGGGCAGGTCATAGGCGTGAATGTAGGTCCAGATCATGTCTTCGGTCCAATTGGCGAAGGGGCAGAGCTTGACCATGTCGTACTTGGCGTCCCAGGCAACCACCGGCGTGTTGGCTCGGTTAGGCGATTGATCGCGCCGCAGGCCAGTGATCCAGGCGTCGATAGCCGCTTAAGGCGCTGCGCAGCGGGACGGTCTTGCGCAGGTTGCAGCACTGGTTCGGGTTGTGGTCCCAGAGGTTGTCGCCATAGGTCGCGGCTTGCTCCTGGACCGTAAGCTGTGGCCGGATACGGTGCAATCTCAGCTTGAACAGCGCCTCGACCTCATCCATCAGATTGTAGGTCTCCTGGAACAGGAAGCCGGTATCGAGGGTAATCACCTGGGTCTCTGGCGCGATCTCCGAGAGCATGTGCAGGGTTGCGATGCCGGTCGGTTGAAAGCTGGTCACGACGACGAGCTGTTCACCGTAGCAATCCGCCGCCCAACGTAGAATCTCTTGCGGCGAAGCCGTTTCAAAGCTGTCGGCCATCCGTTGCAGTTGTTCGTGATCTTGGCTCAGCAGCGCTGTATTCGTCATTCCGTGCTCCGTGTTTGGGATCCATCTCCGCGTATCAGGCTGTATTCAGGCATAAAAAAACCCGGTGTTATCCGGGGCGTTTTGCACTCACAACCTGTCTGTCTTCAGGCATATCAACCGGATAACTTCACATCGGATTTGTTTCACAACAACACATACAACAACATTCCATTATCATTGTTCGTTGACCATCCCATCTTTCCAAAAAAGAAACCCCGACACTGAGTTCGGGGTTTGGCTTTACTTTGAATAAACCAGGCTGCGATGCAACCTAATCCAACACCGAACGTCAGACTCTATGTCGGTCCATACAGTGACAACAGGTACAGGCGGTGGTGTTGAAAGATTGCATTGATTCTGGCACTCTTTTAACGATAACAAGGACAGCATATCGTATGGAATAGTATTTGTCAATCATTTTACAAAATCGCTCAGCCGCGGTTGGATTGGCGAAAGAGTTCAAACAGTTGACGCGCGGCGCTGGCTGCGGGAAGCTCGCCCTTCAGCGCGGCTTGCTCAAGCGCGGGCAGCGCCTGTTTCACTGCCTCATGGGCGAAGAATTCACGCAGCACCTGCTGGTCGATCATGCTGTAAAGCCAGTCGCGGATTTGCTGCTGGCGGCGCTGGGCAAAGACGCCGCTGGCCTGAGTCTGTGCCCGGAAGCTCTCGATTGTGTCCCAGAGCGTATCAATGCCCTCGCCGGTCTGGGCGGAGCAAGTGAGGGCGCGTGTCTGCCAGCCTATGGTGACAGGAGTTCAGATAGTGCAGGGCGCGTTCGTAGTCGGCACGGGCCGCTTGCGCCGCCAGTCGGTTGCCGCCGTCGGCCTTGTTGATAGCGATAGCGTCGGCGATCTCGATAATGCCCTTCTTGATGCCCTGCAATTCGTCACCCGCGCCGGTGATGAGCAGCAGCAGCAGGAAATCGACCATGCCGCGCACGGTGATCTCGCTCTGGCCGGTGCCGACCGTTTCAACCAGGATGACGTCGAATCCTGCCGCCTCGCAGACCAGCATACTCTCGCGGGTCATGCGCGCCACGCCGCCCAGGATGCCGCTGCTGGGGGTGGGCCGGATATAGGCGTTGGGATGCCGTGACAGCGTTTCCATGCGCGTCTTATCGCCCATGATGCTGCCGCCGGTGATGTGGCTGGAGGGGTCAACGGCCAGGACCGCAACGTGATGACCCTGTTCCACGAGCATTGTGCCGAGGGCTTCAATCAGGCTGCTTTTGCCAGCGCCAGGCAGCCCGGTGATGCCCACCCGGATGGACCGCCCTGTGTGCGGCAGCAGTTGGCTGAGGACGGCCTGGGCCAGGTCAAAATGGGCCGGAGCGCTGCTCTCGATTAGCGTAATGGTGCGGGCCAGGGTGGAGCGGTCACCCGCCAGGACACCCTGGACATAATCCTCCACCGTGAGCGGCATGTCAGGCGTGATCTCCGATGAGCCGCCGTTCCAATTCTGTCAGCACCCGCTGAGCCGCTTCCGGGATGACAGTGCCGGGGCCGAAGATGGCGACCGCGCCATGTTCAAGCAGGAAGTCATAATCCTGCTGTGGGATGACGCCGCCAATGACGACCATAATGTCGCGGCGACCCAGCGCTGCCAGTTCATCGACCAGCCGGGGCAGCAGGGTCTTGTGACCGCCTGCCAGCGAACTGATGCCGACGATATGCACGTCGTTTTCCATCGCCTGACGCGCCACTTCCGCCGGAGTCTGGAACAGCGGGCTGATGTCCACGTCGAAGCCCAGGTCAGCGAAGGCGGTGGCAATGACTTTCGCGCCCCGGTCGTGACCGTCCTGGCCGATCTTGGCGACCATGATGCGCGGACGGCGGCCCTGTTCGGCCTCGAATGTGGCACAATGCTGGCGAACCTCGTCGATCATGTCGGCTTCTCCATACTCGCTGCTGTAAACGCCGGAAATGGTGCGGGTCACGGCTTGATGACGGCCCCAGACCTTCGCCAGCGCTTCGGAAATTTCACCCAGGCTGGCCCTTGCGCGTGCCGCATTGACCGCCAGGGCAAGCAGGTTGCCTTCGCCAGATTCAGCAGCTTGCGTGAGCGCGCTCAGGGTTTGCTCGACCGTGTCGGTATCACGTCCGGCGCGAAGCTGCTGCAAACGCGCGATCTGAGCCTCACGCACTGCCGTGTTATCGACCTCCAGAATATCCAGCGGCGCTTCCAGATTCAGGCCGGTAGCGATTGACTCCGACGATGACCTCCTGGCCGGAGTCGATCTGGGCCTGACGGCGGGCGGCGGATTCCTCAATGCGCATCTTGGGCAGGCCGGTTTCCAGCGCCTTTGCCATGCCGCCGAGCAACTCGATCTCTTCGATATGCGCCCAGGCGCGGTTGAGCAGTTCGTGCGTCAGCGTCTCGACGTAATAGGAGCCGCCCCAGGGATCGACGACGCGGGTGATACCGGTTTCGTGCTGGAGGACAAGCTGTGTGTTGCGGGCGATTCGTGCCGAGAAATCGGTCGGCAGGGCTATCGCTTCGTCGAGCGCGTTGGTATGCAGCGACTGGGTGCCGCCCAGCACCGCGGCCATCGCTTCGATAGCGGTGCGTGCGACGTTGTTGAAGGGGTCCTGCTCAGCCAGGCTCCAGCCAGAGGTCTGGCAGTGGGTGCGCAGGGCCATTGACTTGGGGTCCTGTGGATCGAACTGTTTCACGAGTTTGGCCCAGAGCAGACGCGCAGCGCGCAGCTTGGCGATCTCCATGAAGTAATTCATGCCGATGCCCCAGAAGAAGGAGACGCGCGGGGCGAAATCGTCAATCGACAGCCCGGCTCTCAAGCCGGTGCGCACGTATTCCAGACCGTCGGCCAGGGTATAGGCCAGTTCGATGTCCGCCGATGCACCCGCCTCCTGCATGTGATAGCCGGAGACGCTGATGCTGTTGAACCTGGGCATATGCGCGGCGGTGTAGCCGAAGATGTCGGCCACGATGCGCATGGACGGCCCTGGCGGGTAGATGTAGGTATTGCGGACCATGTACTCTTTCAGGATGTCGTTCTGGATGGTTCCGGAAAGCTGCTCCGGCGGCACGCCCTGTTCTTCTCCGGCCACAATGTAGAAGGCCATAATCGGCAGCACTGCGCCGTTCATGGTCATCGAAACGGACATCTGGTCCAGCGGAATGCCGTCGAAGAGGATGCGCATATCGAGAATCGAATCGATGGCGACCCCGGCCTTGCCGACATCTCCCTCGACGCGCGGATGATCGGAATCGTAACCCCGGTGCGTGGCGAGATCGAAAGCGATAGACAGACCTTTCTGCCCGGCGGCCAGATTGCGGCGGTAGAAGGCGTTGCTTTCTTCGGCGGTCGAGAAGCCAGCGTACTGGCGGATGGTCCAGGGCCGCTGCACGTACATGGCCGGGTAGGGGCCGCGCAGGTAAGGCGGGATTCCGGCGGTGAAATTCAGGTGGGTCATAGAATCGAGCGCGGCGCGGGTGTAGAGCGGCTGCAAATCCATCTGCTCCATCGTGTGCCAGACGAAGGCGCTGGCGGGCTGGCCGGTTTCGGCTTCAACCTGCGCCTGCCATGCCGCAAGGTCCGCCGGAGTGTCGGCAGGCTGATACGGAATCCGGGTGAAATCGGGCGTCATGCCTGCACTCCGATCTGCTGCTGCACTTTCAAATTCATCTCGTAACAGTTGGACCGTATATGGATGAAGTCGTCGATCCCGGCGGCGCGATGGGCCTCGATCTGGGCCTGCGGGTAGCCTGCCAGGACGACAAAGGCATCTGGCTTGGCGGATTTGATCGCCTGGACCAGCGGCGGCACGATCTCCGGGTAAGCCGCATCGGTTGAGCAGATGGCGACCGCCCCTGCGCCGGACTTCAACGCGGCCTCGGCAGCGGCCTGCGGCAATTCAAACACGCCCCGGTCGAGGATTTCGAAGCCACCGACCTCGAAGAATCTGGCGGTGAAGGCAGCGCGCGCCCTGGAATCGCCAAGCTGGGCCAGGAAAATCTGCGGGAGCTTGCCCGTCCGTAGTTCGTAGTCTTGCGCGGCCTGCTGAAGCTGCTCGAAGCCTTCAGCCAGCCGATGGATATTAAGAGGCTCGACTTTAGAGCCAGGGCCAGCATTGGCGCGAATGGCCCGGCTGATCTGGCTCAAGGTAGCGCCTGCCTGTGCCGCCTCAACAGCTGCGCCGAAGTCGTCTGGGGCGAGTGTCAGAGGGCTATGCTCAGGCGGGCGTGATGCGCGGATTTCCCGGCTGTCCGCAGGAAGATCAGGCTGTGGGTTGGCATACATATTGACACCGACCAGGACGTCTTTACGCCGGTACAGGTTGTCCGTGCGCTGCTGCGCGATCTCCGCGACTTGAGCCTGTGGCGTCCCGGCTTGTAACGCAGCCAGCATTCCACCCTGCGCTTCGATGGCCTGGAACGCAGCCCATGCCTGCCGCGCCAGCCAGTCGGTCAAGGTCTCGACGTACCAGGAGCCGCCCGCCGGGTCGATCAGCGCGTCCAGCTTGCATTCGTGCCGCAGCATCAACTGCTGGTTGCGCGCGATGCGCTGCGAGAACTCGTCAGCCCTTCGGAAGGTTTCATCAAAGGGGGTGACGTGCAGGCTGTCGCTGCCGCCCAGGACACCGGCCAGCGACTTCAAACGTTGTGCGCAGGAGGTTCGTGTGCGCATCGCTGCACGTTTTGTTGCGCTGCCCCGTGCGCGTGTGCAGGTGCATCTTCTGGGACTCGGCGCTGCCGCCGAATGCCGCGACCACCTGGGACCAGAGTGTGCGCGCGGCGCGCAGCTTGGCGATCTCCATGAAGAAATGACCGCCCATCCCGAAGCTGAAGCCCATACGCGGGGCGATCTCGTCAACCGACAGGCTGCGTGCCTGCATGGCGCGGATGTGCTCAACTCCGGTTGCCAGCGCATAGGCCAGTTCCTGTACGGCATTGGCCCCGGCTTCGTGATAAGGCCGGGTATCGACGGCAGTCGTCGCAAGCTGCGGGGCATGGCTGACCGCCCAGCGCGTGAGCGCAGCCATCTCGTCGTAGAGCGAGTCCAACGCAACTGGCGTGTCGCCCTCGGCAGCCAATGTGGCAAGCGGATCGAAGATGATACTGCCGCGCAGGTCCGCCGGAGCGATGCCTGCATTGTTCAGGTAGGCCATAATCAGTGCGGCCACGGCCAGGACGTTCGTCTCGCTTTGAATCAGGATTGGCGTATGTGCCAGATCGATGCCGTCGAATGCTCGCGCCCAATCGGCCACATTCTCAAAGCCATACAGTCCCGTATCATCCAGCCGCAGATTGATCGTGTCCTGTCCCTGACTGAGCGCATGGCGCAGGGCTATGTTGAGCGCTTCCGGTGTGGCAGCGTTAATCTCCTGGGCGATTTGCCAGGAGCCGGGCAGGTAACCGGCACTGTGGCTGCCGCGTGTGAAGGGCGGAAAACCTGGCAGCGTGTCCTGCTGGGCACTATCGTCAGGCCCGTAGATCGGCTGCAAGCTCAACCCTTCGTAGGTTGGGGTCGTCAGTGTGCGGTCGAAGTCTGCGCCTTTGAGCGCCTTACTAGCTGCGGCACGCCAGTCCTCCGCGCCGGGGATGTCGAATTCTCTAAAGCTCAGCGGTTGATCCGCCATGTAGCCCTCTCTTTGTAACCTTCTCTATTGTAGTAACACATTTGCGCCGGATTCGGCACAGCCTGTCGTCAAATCAAGCGCGTATGCAGCCACAGAAAACTCGTGTAGAGCAATGCCACGATCAACGCCAGCCGGATGAGCGCTTCGGAACGCGGTTGATCCACGCTGCGAATCAGGCGGTGCAGCATGATCGGCAGCATAATCAGGCCAAAAGGTAGCAGAATCGCCGGGATCAGGCCGCTGGCAATGCCCAGCAGAACCATGATGATGAGCAGCACGCTGACGCTGCGCAGCAGACGGCCCGTCACCCTGGGGCCAAAGCGGGTGGTGAAGTTCGAGTCGTAGCTGCTGTCCAGCCGGTAATCGCGCAGCTGCTGCTCCAACTGGGCGGTCAGCGAGGTCAGTACAAAGATGAGCAGCATAGCCTTGTCCAGCGGCGTGACGGTCAGACCTAACAGGCTGAGCATGACGAAATAGGGATAGGTCTCCACGAACCCGGCATGGACAAGGAGATCGGCCACCGGTCGGCTTTTCAGGCGCAGCGGCGGGGCGGAGTAAGCCCACATCACCACATAGCCCAGGCCGTAGAGCAGCAGACCGCGCAGCTCGAAGGCGGCAAAAACGGCGAAACTCAGCGCTGAGGCGATCAGCAGCCCGGTCCAGAGCCAGCGCCGGGGCACATGATGCCGGGCGAAGAAGTTGGAAACAGCCTTGCGCCCATCGTGACGGTCGTAATCGGCGTCGAAGTAATCGTTCAGCGCGAAGCCGAGCCAGTAGCACAGGGTCACACTCAGCGCCAGCGCGACGCCGCGCGGCGAAAAACTGCTGTGCAGCACCAGTGCCAGCGCGCTGAGGCCGAAGGCCAATCCCCAGGCATCCATGTGATTAGTGAGCAGCTTGAGTGCGTCTGATTTCATGGCCTCATGGTCACTGTGACAATCGCGGCGATTATACCCGTGAACCTTCCCGGCATAAAATCGTAACAGAGGTATCTGGAGGTTGGCAGGTGCAAAGTGACGAAGCGCTGGCCCGCAGCATACAGCAGGGCCACATGCAGGATCTGCAAGTCCTGGTGGATCGCTACCAGGGGCCGCTCTTCGGTTACCTGTATCGCTTGACCGGCGGTGATGGGCCGCTGGCGGAGGACCTGGTGCAGGAGGCCTTTGTGCGGGTGCTGCACGCTATCAGCCAGTACCAGTATCCGCGTCCCTTCAAACCCTGGTTGTACAGCATTGCGACTAACCTGGGACGGGATCACTACAAACGCCTGTCTACCCGGCAGACCACTGCGATGAGCGACCACCTGCTGGAGCAGGCCGACCCGCAGCGCCAGACCATGCCGGAAGCGGTTGCGATTGCCCAGGACGAGGCTAGCGTCAGTCAAAGTGGCGCTGCTAAGCCTGCCGGAGCACCAGCGCGAGACGCTCGTCCTGCGCTATTACCAGGACTTGAGCCTGGCCGAGATCGGGGAGACGCTGAACATACCGGTCGGGACGGTGAAATCGCGGCTGTCGCTGGGCCTGAAGCGCCTGCGCACGCTGCTGGAGGACGATGAGCATGAATGATGATGGATGGATGAATGAGGAGCGGCTGCAAGCGATGCTGCGTGAGGACCTCGGCAGCGAGGATGAAGCCGAGATGATGCTTGCCAGTGCGCAACGGCTGCCCGAATGGAACGCACCGCAGCCCGATTCAGCCATGCGTGCCCGGTTGCTCGAACGACTGGCCGCAGAAATGCAGACACAGCCACAAACGCGGCTCGACAGGCTGCGCAACTGCTGGCCGCTGCTCCTCCTGCGTAGTCAGGCGCAAGTCGTACGCGGCGAAATCTGGCTGGCGTCCGGCCTCATGATCGCGCTGGGCACGCTGGTCACATTGGCGAGCGGTCAGGGCAGCGCACCACAGAACCTGCCGCTGGTCATTCTGGCTCCAGTGGTCTCGGTGTTTGCGGTGGCGCTGCTGTACGATAACCGCGCGATTCAGATGCTCGAACTGGAATCGACGACGGCGGTTTCGGCCCGGATGCTCCTGTTGGCCCGGCTCACACTGGTCTTCGGTTTCAATCTTCTGCTGATGCTGGCAGGCAGCGTCGTGCTGAGCCTTACGCGCGAGGACCTGTCACTGTGGCCGCTGGTGATGTCCTGGTTCGCCCCGATGAGCTTTTTGTCCGCGCTGGCCTTCCTGATGAGCGTGCTGCTGATGGATGCGCTGGCTGCCAGCCTGATTGGCCTGCTGCTGTGGATGGCGCATGTCCTTATACGTGCCAGGGCGGTCGCCATTGACTTACCCTACTGGCTGAGCTGCGCCGGGCTTGAGCGCAGCGGAGAGTCGTCCGCTGCTGCTGCTGGCCGCGCTGGCGCTGACGGCGGTGGCGCTGTGGCTGGCTGGTCTAATGAACGTTATGGCGGAGGTGCGCTATGAATTTGGCCGCGATTGGTCTGGCGGAAACCCGACCCGTAGTCCATGCGGCGCTGCTTGTGACGGGCGCGTTGGCGTTTGGCTTGCTGGTCTATGGTTTGCGTGGGCTTGGAGCAGCTCTGCGTTTGACCTGGCGGCACAGTCTGCGTTTGAGCGGCTGGCTGCCGCCGGTGCTGACCGCGCTGGTCGTGGGTGTGGTGCTTCTGCTGCCGGGGAGCGAGCGCGGGATGGAGCCATTCGCTAAGGCGCGCCTGATCGAAACGGTGATTCCGCTGGCGCTGGCGATTCAGGCCTGTTTCTTGCTGACGCCGGACGATGAACCGGTGCTGGAACTGCTGCTGACCTGCCCGCGCCCCGCCTCGCTGCTGCTGCTTGAGCGGCTGCTGGTGGTCGCGCTGGCGCAAATGTTGATCGGCTTGATCGGCGCGCTGGCCGTGGTAGCGCTGGGCGTCGAAGACAATCTGCCATTGGCGCTGCTGCGCTGGATTCCACCTGCGCTGCTGTTAACCGGTCTGGCCTTGAATGCAGCGATTCGCTCACGCCGGGCCGCCTTTGGTGTGATGGCGGTCGGATTGATCTGGTTCGTAGTGTCCTTCTTCCATCAGGCTTTCCTGCCCGGTGTGCCCACCTTCACGCCGCTGAATTATCTTCAACCCTGGCTCTGGCCGGTCCATCTCTATCTTCAACCCGGCGAATTGCCGGCAGGAGATTATCTCAGCAACCGGCTGATGGTGCTGGCGCTGGGGATTAACCTGATCGCGCTGGCGGTCTACTACCTGCGCGACAGCGAACGGCTCTTGTTAGGCAAATCGGCGCTCAAACGCCGCGTATAAAGGAGACGAAAACGCATGATTTCACAGCTGAGAGGCATTGCCTACTACGAGTTCAGGATGTTGTGGCGGGAACGAGCGCAGATCGTGATTACCCTGGTGCTGCTCCTCATGGTGCTGATCCCATCGCTGATTGCCAGCAATGAGGTCAACGGCGTATCGGCTACAGATCTGGTTCGGTTCAGTGGCACGGATTACAACGTCACGCAGGTCATCGTCATGATTATGTGGGGGCCGGTAGGGGTGTCGATGGCATTGCTGGTGCCGATTTTCCTGGCGGACATGATCCCGAAGGACCGCCAGATTGGGGTGCGGGAACTGCTGGACGCCACGCCACTGCCGCGTGGAAGCGTATCTGCTGGGCAAGCTGCTGGGCGGCTGGCTGGCGATGTTCTCGACCCTGGTTGTTGTGATGTTGGCAGCCGGGGCGCTGTGGTGGCTGCGCCTGGGCTCGCTTGACCTGGCGCTTTATCTCGAAATGTGGATTGATCGGGGCGGCCTCGCTGGTGGTGATCAACGGCGGGCTGGGCATTTTGATCCCGGCAACACTGTCCAACCGGCGGCGCGCGATTTTGCTCATGATCGTCTTTCTGGTGCTTATGTTTGCGATTAGTGGCGTGGACATTCGCTCGAATTATCTCTCCGCTGCGCGGACCGGTCATCGTCTACTACATGGATTGGCCGCTTCACAGGCACGGCGTTTGTTTTTTCTTGACGATCGGCGCCGGGCTGCTGCAATTGCTGGCCGTCGCGGCCGCGGTGTGGGCTTGGCTGCGCCTGCGGGACGAGCAAGCGCTAGACGAAAGGGACAGGGACATGATTGAAATTCGCAAGCTCACGAAGACATACCGGGGCGGATGTGCAGGCCCTGCGCGGGATCAATCTGGAGATCGGCAGCGGCATGTTCGGGCTGGTGGGGCCGAACGGCGCGGGCAAAACCAGTTTGATGCGCATTATCGCCGGGCTGCTGACGCCCACCAGCGGCGATCTCCAGGTCCTGGGCCATGATATGACAGTCTGCAGGTCGGTTGGCGGTCAAGGCCAGTCTTGGCTATCTGCCGCAGGACCTCGGTTTGTATCCCGAATCTGACCGCGCTCGAATTTCTTGACTATCTGGCGATACTCAAAGGTGTCAGTGAGTCGCAGGTGCGCCGCCGCC
Source organism: uncultured Chloroflexia bacterium (assembly GCA_963772595.1). GTDB lineage: Bacteria > Chloroflexota > Anaerolineae > Aggregatilineales > Phototrophicaceae > CAVYXZ01. The sequence continues at coordinate 478,346 of CAVYXZ010000016.1, forward strand.
AGGTGAGCGACGTGCTGGAGATGGTGCGGCTGGGCTGATGTGGCGAAGCGCAAACTCAAGACCTATTCCGGCGGGATGAAACGGCGCGTCGGGATTGCTCAGGCGCTGCTAGGCGAGCCGAAGCTGTTGATCGTGGATGAGCCGACGGCAGGCCTGGACCCTGAAGAACGGGTGCGGCTGCGCAATCTGTTGGCGGACATGGCGCTGCGCTGCACGGTGATCCTTTCGACGCACATCATCGAGGACATCTCGCAGAGCTGCAACGATCTGGCGGTCATCAGCGAGGGCCAGGTGTTGTTTCAAGGTGCGCCAGCGGAACTGATTGGCCGGGCACGTGGACAGGTGTGGAACGTGCTGACACAGGGCGAGCGGCCCAATCACGGCTTATCGGTGATCTCAACTTTGCAATTGCAGCATGGGGTGCAGTACCGCGTGCTGGGCCAGCCTGAAGCCGGCTTTGATGCCAGCCCGGTCGAACCGAGCCTGGAAGATGGCTATATGTGCCTGATGCGTGAGCACAAAGCGGAAACGGTTTAGGGTGCCGGGTACTGCCAACAGTTGCGGGCCATAGCTGCCGCTTTCGACGACGAGGGCGGCAGCATAACCGGATGGGGCAGGGAGCGCCTGCATCGACCAGCGGCTGGGGGCATCCGGGGCGCCGCGCAGCGCTGCCGCTGCGGCAGGGTCCAGGCTGACGTCGAAGGCGTCCAATGGCTGCGCCAGGCCCTTGCCAATGGCCTTGATATACGCTTCCTTGCGAGTCCAGCAGTTGTAGAAGCCTTGCATGCGCTGTGTCATGGGCAAGCCTTCCAGCACGGCGCGTTCGGCGGGTGAGAACACGCTGCTGGCGACTACCATCATATCGTCAAGCGGCCTCATCTGCCTCAATATCGACACCGATGGACCTGTGCAGGCTGACAGCAATCAGCGCCAGGTCGCCCGAATGCGACAGATTGAACTGAACTGCCGATCGATGAGGGCAGGTTTGCCGAATGCGTTAAGCTCAAAGCGAGCCGGTGCGGCGGGGTCCCGCTGTAGTGGCTCAGCAGTCTGCGCAGTGTACTGTGGGCAACGATATAAGCTTGCTGAAGATGTGCGAATCGAAACCGGGCTGCGCGGGCGCGTTCATCCGCGCTCAAGACGTCCCGGTGATCTGTGCCGACCGGCACACGCAGATTGACCAACCAGACATGCACCGCCTGTTCGTCAAGGCGAGGCAGACCCGGTGGTATCTGCCATATCAACGCACGGAATCAGGCAAGTTCCTGAACGGTCATGTTGCGGCGCTTCAGGAACTGGTGCAGGCCGATCTTGTCGATGGTCCGCAGTTCTTTAGCGGTCACGGTGACGCGAACGAAGCGGCCCAGTTCAGGAACCCACAGGCGCTTGCTCTGATAATTTGGTCTGAATTGGCGACGGGTCGCTTTGAGAGAATGGCTGCGGTTATTGCCAAACTGCGGCTTGACCGCCGAGATTTTCCGTTTGCTCGCCATGAGATACCTCAATTCTGGTTTCGTTAACCGGGACATAATAATGGGCCAGACCGCCCGCCGTCAAGTGTGAGCTTGTGCCTTAAGTATGCAGTTGCGCCGAACCAATCTGCGAGGGTGGGGCCATGCGTAATTGTGTGTATTTGTTGAAGTAGTTCAAGTGGTCATGGTCAACGAAGAAATCGAGTTTCTGTCCCAGCTTCTGCAGTAAAACTGTTCGCTGGCGGGCAGGCTGGAGATGACGTATTCAGCGCTGAACTTGGCTTCAACCGAGCCGTAAAGCAGCAGCCTGGCCCCCAGATATTCTACGCGCTCAATGGTAAAGGGCAGGATCAGTCCGTCATCCGGCGATGTGCCCGGCGGGCAGGGGCGGAAGTCCTCAGCGCGGAAGCCGATGATATAGCTGGCGGCCTCGATCAGGTTCATGGGCGGCGAGCCGAGAAAGCTGGCGACAAAGGTATCGGCGGGGCGATTGTAGAGGGTCTGCGGGTTGCCCACCTGCCGGATCTTGCCCTCCGACATCACGGCGATGCGGTCGCCCAGGCTCATCGCGTCCACCTGGTCGTGAGTCACAAACAGAGTCGTGACCGCCAGCTCGCGCTGGAACTGTTTCAACTCGGCGCGGGCGTGGCTGCGCAGGCTGACGTCCAGGTTCGACAAGGGTTCATCCAGCAGAAAGACCAGTGGTTCGCGGATCATAGCACGTGCGAGCGCGACTCGCTGGCGTTCACCACCGGAGAGCTGCTGAGGCTTGCGGTCGAGGTACTGGTCGATGCGGAACAGGCGGGCCGTGTTCACAACGCGCTCCTCGACCACCTGCGGCGACAAATGCTCGTTATGCAGCGGAAAAGCGATATTGTTCCGCACAGACAGATGCGGGTAGAGGGCGTAACTCTGGAAGACCATTGAAATCCGGCGCTGGTTGGGCGGGACACCGTTGACCAACTTGTCGTTGATGCGAATGGTGCCAATGTCGGGATGATCCAGCCCGGCGATCATCCGCAGCAAGGTAGTCTTGCCGGAGCCGGAGGGTCCGACCAGGACCAGGAACTCGCCATCGCGGATCGACAACGACACATTCTCGACCGCACAGACTTCGCCATAATACTTCGTCAGTTCCAGTGTCTCGACTGCTGCCATGGGTCATCAACCTTCAAGAGCCTATCGCTAACGATAAAATCTAGCCTGTCCCGCCGCAGCGACACAAGCTGAACAATCCGGTTCGCAGCATCTGTGCTGGAACCGATCTAAATATACCCTATCCTTGCCCTTCTCACGAGACAGGGTTGGTATGCTGCCCTCAGTTACTTGTGCGCTGCGGCAGATGCGGAACGATCCAGCCAATCAAGGCTTCTTCGGAACGGGTTTGCATCAGAATGCGGCCCGGACCAGTGATTTCGCAGACCAGACCTTCGCCGCCCAGAATGGTCGATTTCCAGGAGCCGACCTTGTTGACCTTGAAGTTCATCGACGCATCGAAGCCGACAATATGGCCGGTATCGACGGTATAGGTTTCGCCGGAGGCAAGCTGCCGTTCTTCAATCGCGCCGTAGCAGCCGATCAAGACCTTGCCTCTGCCGCTTACCTTGAGCAGGATCAGCGAGCCGCTGCCGAAGAAACCTTCGCGATCCGCCCCAACTTGAATCAATGGTGACGTCATTTTCACTGGCGACGAAGGCACCACTTTGCAGCAATAAGTCCGTGCCCGCGACTTCCAGCACGTCCATATCACCGGGTAGGGCAGGCGCGAGGGTGACTTCGCCGCCCTGGGCCGGGGCCGTCCAGGTGTTGACGAAGAAGCTCTCGCCGCCGACCATGCGCTTGAGTCCGCCGAAAGAGTCCGCCTTCAACCTTCGTATCGGTGGTGACTCCGGCACTGTAGCTGACCATCGCGCCCGGTTCAGCCCGGATTGCTTCGCCGCCGCTCAGGCTCGCAATCGCCAGGGAGTAAGCTGGCCTGTGCTTTATATCGACCTGCATTGTGCATTCCCTCCAACTATGCTTTCTATCATTATACCGGCAGCCCAACTGCGCGCTCTAGTGACATACTTCACAAGCTTGGCCTTGTGTGCTATACTGTAGACTGACCAGTCGGTTTGTAGATGGGCACCCCTATGACGCAGTCGCCACGCGACCCGGACGGCACACGCGAACGCATTCTCGACGCGGCGCTGGATAAATTCGCCAGCAAAGGCTACCACGACACGCGCATGGACGAGATTGTCGAGGAGTCCGGTACCTCCAAAGGCGCGATCTACTTTCATTTCCCCAATAAAGAACGCCTCTTTCTGGCGCTGGTGGACCAGTTCGCCGACCTGCTGGAACGCCGCGTTGTCGAAGCGATTACCCAGGAGGACGAGGGCATCCGGCGGGTGCGGGCGGCCCTGCAAAGCTGCCTGGATACCTTTGGCAAGTATCGCCGCCCGGCCAAGCTGCTGCTGGTGCAGGCGGTCGGCCTGGGCACGCAGCTTCGAGAAGAAGCGGCTGGAGATCAACGACCGTTTTGCAGGCCTTATTCAGGAGTATCTGGACGAAGCGATTGCCGTCGGCGACATCGAGCCGGTCGATACCGAGGTCGTCTCCCATGCCTGGATGGGCGCGATCTACAGCGTCGTGATTCGCTGGGTCTATTCAGGCGAACCGGAGCCGCCGCGCATCATGGCGACGCTGCTGCCGCTGCTGCTCAAGAGCGTTGGGTACACGGAGTAAGCGCGATGGATGGACAGTTGCTCAGTCTCAGCCAGCGCTGCGATGGCCTGAGCGGCGCGCCGTCTGCTGGCGCTTGCGCAAGGTCAGCCGCGTTTCTACTGGGAGAACGCCCGCGATGGCTATGCCCTGGCCGGTTTCGGCATCACGGCTGAATTGATCGCCTGGGGGCAGGATCGCTTCGATTCGATTGACCGGCAGGCCCGGCGTCTGTTCGCCGGAGCACAGATTGAGACCTGTGACGAGCGGCTGGCCGGGCCGCGCCTCTTCGGCGGATTCGCCTTCCAGGACGATTTCGTGCCGGATAACACCTGGACCATCTATACCCCGGCCTACTTCGTGCTGCCACATTACCAGCTGGTCGAGACCGGTGGCGCAAGCTGGCTGAGCATCAACGTCCAGATTCCACGTGACGAGGACGCCGACGATCTGATTCCGGGCTTGCGCGAGGCACTGGCGGCGCGCTGCGAATCGCTGCTGGCGGCGGATCAGGCCGTCGATCTGAGTGTCCCGGACGTGGTGGACCACAATTACCCGATGTCTTATGCGGCCTGGACCGCGATGATCGAAAGCGCGACGGGACGCATTCGGGCGGGCGGCCTGCAAAAAGTGGTGCTGTCGCGCGTAGCGGAACTGCGTTTCGCGGCCAACGTGAACCTGAATGCAGCGCTTGATCGGCTGGCGGTGCAGTACCCGGATTGCTACCGCTTCCTCTTCGAACCGCGTTCGCAGCACGCCTTCTTTGGCGCGACGCCGGAACTGCTGGCGCAGGTGCAGGGTCGTGACCTGAAAACGATGGCGCTGGCCGGAACGATCCGTCGCGGGCAGACGGAGGCCGAAGACGCAGCCTACGCGCAGCAGATACTGAACGATCCCAAAGAGCGCCACGAACATGCGGTGGTGGCCGATACGCTGCGCCAGCGCCTGCTGAGCATGACGGACCGAGCTCGACATGGCGGATGCGCCGGGAATCCTGACGCTGAGCAATGTGCATCACCTGTGTACGCCGGTCAGGGCACGCCTGCGCGAGGTGAGCGGGGTGCTGCCGGTGATCGCCAAACTGCATCCAACGCCTGCGCTGGGCGGTCAGCCGCGAGACGCGGCGCTCGACTTCATCCGGCAGGCGGAGCCGGTGCCGCGCGGCTGGTATGCTGCGCCGATGGGCTGGATCGATTCGAAGCTGGACGGTACATTCGGCGTGGGCATTCGCTCGGCCGTGAGTCAGGATAAGCGCGTCTGGCTCTATGCCGGGGTGGGAATAGTCGCGGCCAGTCAGCCGCAGCGTGAATGGGACGAGACAGCGCTCAAGTTCCGGCCCATGTTGGACGCACTGGGTGTCGCTGATGTCCAGGTAGTGAAATAATGTTCGTAATAGTTCCTGTTATCCCCTGTTTATCAGGAGTGCTGAGGGCCGAAAATGGCGAATCGTAATACGCTCTGGGCCAACATTTTCGTGGATGAACTGTCGCGGGCTGGGCTGCAAGCGGTCTGCATCGCGCCGGGGTCGCGTTCGACGCCGCTGACGCTGGCCTTCGCCCAACACGGCGGCATCAAGATTTACACGCATCTGGACGAACGCAGCGCCGGGTTCTTCGCGCTGGGGCTGGCGCTGGCAAGTGATGCCCCGGTGGCGCTGTTGTGTACCTCCGGCACGGCGGCGGCCAACTTCTTCCCGGCCATCATCGAGGCGCACATGTCGCGTGTGCCGCTGATCGTCATCACGGCGGACCGTCCGCCCGAACTGCGCCACAGCGGCGCGAACCAGACCATCGACCAGGTCAAGATGTACGGCGATCAGGTGTTGTGGTCGGTCGATGTCGGCCTGCCCGAAGCCAACCCGCCTGCGATTGCCATCCGCAACCTGCGCACCCTGGCGGCGCGGGCCTATGCCAAAGCCAACGGCATCCGCAAAGGCGTGGTGCATATCAACATGCCTTTCCGCAAGCCGCTGGAACCGGTGGATGTTGAGGGCGATGCGGTAGAGGTTCCGGCAGGGGCAGAGGCGCGAGGACATGGCGTTCATTCAGAATAACTTCGTCAAAGCCAATGATGGTCAAAAGATGAAGATATGCGATTGGTTTATGATGGCCTGCTTCGATCTGAGAATGGGCTGATTATTTGTGGTATTCGGTCGCCAAAAGGGCTTCTTACTGGCTAGTTTCATCAAACGCTTTTGCACTTGACTTATATAATCAGATATCCCGTTGCTGCTGGATGCCTTGTCAGGTTCCCGCTTTGGTTTACGCAGAAAAGACTGAGAACAAAGTGTCATCGGCAGCATATGATACTTTCTTGAGCAACTCGCAGGAGCTATTGCCCCCGCCGGAAGTAGTAATAAGATTTGGCGATGTTCCGCTCTCGAAGGGACTTAATGACTTATCTGAACTCAATCAAGCCCAAGTATTTCGTACAAATTTCCAGGATGGCGAATGGACCGATGATATCACCATATCACTCATTTTGTTCAAGCTGATGCAGAACTGCGAATAGTGCTCCAGCTTAAACATGATGCTAAGATGCGTGATAGTTCGCATCTTTTTGATACTTGGCAGCATCTTGAGAAGGAAACATGGAATGATTCTTGATCACGATTTGATCACTGGAGCATATTTCGACGGCGCGGCGGTCTATGATGTGGTCGATCTGATTCCGCCGGAATCAACACTGTTTGTCGGGAACAGCCTGCCGGTGCGCCTGCTGGACCAGTTCGGCAAGCCGCAGAGACAAGCGCCTCTACGTCTACGCCAACCGGGGGGCCAGCGGCATCGACGGCAATATCTCGACGGCGCTGGGGACCGGCGCGGCCCGACCGGATCAGCCGCTGGTGGCGATTGTGGGCGACATTACCTTTTATCACGACATGAACGGCCTGCTGGCGGTGCATCGCAACGGCATCCCGGTGACGATTGTGCTGCTGAACAACAACGGCGGCGGCATCTTCCACCGGCTGCCGATCAGGAATTTTGAGCCGGAGTTCACCGATTTGTTCGTCATGCCGCATGGCCTGGAATACGAGCACGCGGCCAAATGTATGGCCTGGAATACGTCCGCGCCGATGACCGCGAGAGCTTCCGGCAGGCATTCAGCGAGAGCGTGAATGGTCGGCTTGTCGCGCATCATCGAAGTACGGACCGACGCCGAGCATGATTTGCAGCGGCGGCAGGAAATTATGGACGCGGTGCGGCAGCGCATCGCCGAGTTGGATTTGTAAAGGAGCAGAGCATGGTAACGACCCGCGAAGAACAGGCGCAGATTTCAACAGCGGACCTGATGGCCCTGGCCGATTGGCAGGAAGTGAAGCCCTACGAGGACATTACCTACCATAAGGCCGAGGGGATCGCCCGCATCGCCTTTGATCGCCCGGAGGTGCGCAACGCCTTCCGTCCCAAGACGATTGACGAGATGACCGAAGCCTTGCTGGACGCCTGGCAGGACAGCAGCGTCGGCGTGATGTGGATCACGGCCAACGGTCCCAGCCCGAAAGACGGCGTCTGGTCCTTCTGCGCGGGCGGCGACCAGAAAGTGCGCGGCGAGGCGGGTTACGTGGACGATCACGGCGTGGCGCGGCTGAATGTGCTGCAATTGCAGCGCTACATCCGCAACATCCCCAAGCCGGTGATCGCGGTGGTGCCGGGTTATGCCATCGGCGGCGGGCACGTGCTGCACGTCATCTGCGACCTGACGATTTCCAGCGACAATGCCATCTACGGCCAGACCGGGCCGATTGTCGGCAGCTTCGATGCTGGATTCGGTTCCGCCTATCTCGCGTCCCACATCGGCCAGAAGAAGGCACGCGAAATCTGGTTCCTCTGCCGCCAGTACAGCGCTGAGCAGGCTGAGGAGATGGGCATGGTCAACACGGTGGTGCCGCTGAAGGACCTCGAAAGCGAGGCGCTGCAATGGTCGCGCGAGATTCTGAGCAAGTCACCGATTGCGCTGCGCTTCATCAAGGCCGGGCTGAACGCCGAACTGGATGGTCAGGCCGGGGTGCAGGTGCTGGCCGGGGACGCGACCATGCTCTTCTACATGACCGAAGAGGGCAGCGAGGGCAAGAACGCCTTCATCGAGAAGCGCAAGCCGGACTTCAGCAAGTTCCCGCGCAGGCCCTGAGCCATGCAGGACTGGGTTGTCGCGCGCGAACCGAATGCCACGCCCAATAAAACGGCATTTGTTTGCAATGGCGAGCAGATGTCGTTTTACGATTTCAACCTGTTTGTGCAGGAAACCTATGCATCTTAATACAGAACACGGGCGTTGCTTCAAGCATGGTGAGACTGTTGCGGTCTCTGATGTCAAATACCTTGCGCCATGTGGCGACCATCTTTGCGCTTATGCAGATGCGAGCCGATCTATCGTGCCGCTGAATACGCGGCTCACCACGGACGAAATGAAATGGCAGCTTGTTAACACCGGCTGCCGTAGATCTCCTATGCTCTAAGGAGACCGAAGCGCAGGCCGCTTGTCTGGCAGGCGGTGGGCTGCACATTCTGTCATTCGATGAATCCTCACAAGCGGAAGTCGAGGCCTTGCAGAGGATTAGCCCTAATATGTACTTTGAAGAAGCATTCGTAGGCCCGTCGATCTTGACGTGCCTCTAGCGATCATCCATACGTCAGGTACGAGCGGCCAGCCCAAAGGCGCGGTGCTCACCTACGGCAACTTCTTCTACAGCGCGATGGCCTCGGCCTATCGCCTGGGACATCAGCCGAATGACCGCTGGCTGTGTGTGCTGCCGCTGTATCACGTGGGCGGCTTGAGCATCCTGATGCGGGCGGTGCTGTACGGGATCACGGTCGATTTGCACCAACGCTTCGATCTGGACGCGGTCAATGCCGCGCTGGATACGGAGCCGATCACGATGATCTCGCTGGTGCCGACGATGCTCTACCGTTTGCTGGAGAGCCGGACACACTGGCCGGAGTCGCTGCGGCTGATTCTGCTGGGTGGGGCAGGGGCCTCGCCAGAATTGATCGAGCGCTGCCGGGCGCTGAATCTGCCGGTAGCGACGACCTACGGCCTGACCGAAGCGGCCTCTCAGGTGGCGACGGCGCTGCCGGAAGACGTCTATCGCAAGCCCGGCAGTGTGGGCAAGCCGCTGCTGTTCACGAAGCTTCGCATAGTCAACTCGGAGAATGAGACCGTAGAGCCCAAGCCAATATGGCGAAATTGTCGTCAGTGGACCGACGATCATGCAGGGCTACTACGACAATCCCGAAGCCAGCCAGAAAACACTACACAGACGGCGAGCTTCACACGGGCGACATCGGCTATCTGGACGAGGATGGCGATCTCTTCGTCGTCCAGCGCCGCAGTGACCTGATCGTCAGCGGCGGCGAGAACGTCTACCCGGTCGAAGTCGAGCAGGTGCTCAGACAGCACCCAGACGTGCTCGATGCGGTGGTGGTTGGTGTGCCGGATGCGGAATGGGGGCAGATCGTCGCTGCTGCCGTGATCCTCAAATCCGGCACAGCAGCCAATGAGGAAGCGCTCGACAGCTTCTGCCGGGACCATCTGGCCGGATACAAACTGCCACGCCGTTTCCGCTTTGTGGATCAGTTTCCGCAAACCGCCTCCGGCAAAGTTCAACGGCCAGCCATAGCCGACCTCTTTAAGGACGAGGCCTGATGCCCTTCACAGAGATTCACCGCGCGCGCTATCACTATCTCGCGGCAGGCCAGGGGACACCGCTGCTGCTCCTGCATGGATTCACCGGGTCGAGCGAGAACTGGACGCCGCATCTGCCTGCTTTCTCCGAACATTTCCACACCATCGCAGTCGATATTCTAGGGCATGGACAGACCGCCGTTCCGCTGGACGTTGGCCGCTATGCGATGGCCGATGCTGCCGCTGATCTTATCGACCTACTTAACCAGTTGGGCACGGAACCCGCGCATTTGCTCGGGTACTCAATGGGCGGCAGGCTGGCGCTGTTTATGGCGCTGCGTTACCCGGCGCGCTTCCGCTCACTGATACTGGAGAGCGCCTCACCTGGGCTGGAAAGCGTATCTGAACGGCGGTCGCGCGTGGATCATGACCAGGCACTGGCTGAGCATATCGAACTGGACGGCATCGAAGCCTTTGTCAGGTACTGGGAAGCGCTGCCGTTATTCTGGTCACAGCACAAGCTGGATCACGCTGAACAGGCTCGTTTACACGCGCAGCGGCTGCGAAACAACTCGCAGGGACTTGCCAACAGTTTGCGCGGCATGGGGACAGGCGCGCAGCCCTCGCTCTGGGATAAGCTTGCACAGTTGGACCTGCCGGTTATGCTGCTCACCGGTGCGCTGGACGAGAAATTCACGGCGATTAGCGCGCGCATGGCCGAAGCGATTCCAAATGCCACACGAGTCAGCATCCCAGATGTAGGGCATACGGTTCACCTGGAAGCGCCGGAGACCTTCCGCAGACAGGTGCTCGAATTCCTGAGCGCTACGTCTTAAAAATCAGCAGCAAACTGGCCGCCAACACAAGCACAATCATCGCCCGCTCAAACCACAGGCGGTTGATTTTGCCGATGGCCCAGCGCCCGATCCACACGCCAACCGGAATCAGCGGCACGGCCCAGGCCACGCTTAGCAAAATCTGGGTGTCGATGATGTTGTTCTGGAAGAACAAAGGCAGCTTCACCAGATTAACGATGGCGAAGAACAGCGTCATTGTCCCGACGTAAGCCAGTGGCTCGAGCTTTTGCAACAGCAGAAAGGCGCTCATCGGTGGACCGCCAACGTTGGCAATGGCCGATGTAACGCCTGTCGTGAAACCGGCCAGGTAGGCGTGCCAGGCACGCGGAGAATACGCCATCTGTTTGAGCAAATCGCTCAGAATTTTGTAGACGACTGCCACGATGGTCAACACGCCAAGAATGGGCCGTAAGATGGAATCGTCCAGGCTAACCAGCAGCCAGACGCCGACGCCAATGCCCACAACGGCGGCGGGCAGCAAGCGGCGCACCAGCTTCCAATCCCATTCACGCCAGTAGAAGCGCAAGGCGAACATGTCGCCAACGATCAGCAAGGGCAGCACAACGCCTGCTGCTTCGGGCACGGACAAGCCCTGACTGACCAGCAGAGGCAAAAGTACCGCGCCACCAATAGGTCCTGTGATCCCGCCTTTCACTAAGCCGACAAATATCCCAAGAAATACGATGACCAAGGGCGAAACCATGCAGAATCCTCAATGTGGGGTGTAAGTCGTGGCAGCTAGAGCCGCGCCAGTAGTTTACTACGGGCAAAGCTGCGCGCGCCGATCCATAGAAGTCCAAAGTCGAGCAGCCAGATCACCAGACCTACAACCAGCACAAACGCTGGGGACAGGAAGATCACCCCGGCCATCTGCCCGAAGAGCAGCAGGAGGATCGGCAGGACCACCAGGCTGCCCATCTGGTAGGCCTCCTGGAAGGTGTTGACGCGAGCGGAAACCAGCACCATCGTGCTCAGGCCCAGGCCCGCCGCCGCTGGCGAGACCCAGAAGACCAGAATGAGCCACATCAGATCCGGGAAGAAGATGTGCCCGATAAATGGCGCGCCCAAAATGTTTACGATGATCGCATAGGCGAAAAAGGCAAGCAGGGTCACGACGAAAGACGCCAGCCAGGGGGCCAGTACCTTGCCGACGAAGAGTTCGGCATCCGATGTCGGCGTGTAGACCAGCGCTTCGAGCGTTTTGCGTTCACGCTCTCCGGCGAAACTGTCGGCGGCGATCACGCTGGCGACCATCAGTGGCAGAATCAGGAAGAGCGGAGCGAAGAAATAGATCAACATATAGATCAGCGTCTGCTGAATCGCGTCGAGCGTGCCGAACGCAGTCCAGACCTCTGGCGGCACATTGCCGAGCAAGGACTGAAGGTCAGTAATGTCTGAACTGCTGGGCACAGCGTTCGTGATTGTCGCGCCAAAGACGATCGGGATCACAATGACGATAATCAGCGGGACGAGAATCATCGGCAGCAGCACGGCCCGGCTTTTTGATACCACGCGCAGGTCCTTATAGATCAGGGTGCGGACAGCACGCCAGTTCATGCCGAAGTACCTTTCTCGTGCAGCGCGAAGTAGATGGCCTCCAGCGAAGGCGCTTCCGGCGAGACGCGATAGACGCCAATCTGAGCCTGCACCAGCGCCTCGACCATCTCTGGAATCAGGCTGTGGGCTGCCCCGCTGATCGAAAGGTGGCTATCATCCACCTTGATCTGAAGCGCGGAAAACTTGTCTGTCAGGACCTGCTCAGCCTGCGCTAACTGGTCCTGCGCGACCTCGATTTCCAATTGAATGCGGATACCTGCGCTGCGCGCCAGTTCCTCAGTCTCGCCAATGGCGATCAGTTGGCCCTGTTCCATGACCCCAATCCGGTGACAGAGGCGCTGCGCTTCAGGGAGATTGTGGGTGCAGATGAAGACGGCACGGCGTTCGTCCTGGCTTAAGTGGCGGATCAACTCGTGAACCTGATGCGCCGCCAGAGGGTCCAAACCAGAGGTCGGTTCGTCGAGAAAGAGAATCTGTGGATCGTGGACCAGGGCGCGGGCCAGGGCCAAGCGCTGCTTCATGCCTTTGCTATAGGCAGCGACTTTCTCTTTAGCCCTGTCTGCCAGATCAAAGAGCGCCAGCAGCTCATCCACACGCGCACGGACCCGGTCACGCGGGACCTGAAACAGGCTGGCGTAAATGCTGAGGTTCTCGTAGCCGGTGAGCCGTTCATCCAGAGCAGGGGTCTCGGTCAGGACGCCGGTTTTCAGCCGCAGCGCTGCACCTTGTTCCTGCGGTGACATGCCGAGGACCGTCGCGGAGCCTGCGGTTGGCGCAAGCACCCCGTTGAGCAGGCGGATCGTCGTAGTCTTGCCCGCGCCATTGTGGCCGAGAAAGCCAAACACCTCCGCTCCATAGACCTCGAAGCTCAGTTTGATCGACTGCTTTGGTATCGCCGAAATAGCGGCTCAGGCCTTCGACCTGAATAACCGTTTGCATCGCAAGAGTCCATTTTCTACGCAAGTATATTATAGCGCGCAGGTACAAAAGCGTCACCAGGAATGCCGGACCGGCGCAGATTTGGTAGAATATGGGGCGAATAGCTGATGCAACAGGGACAATATCTCGTGAAAATTGAACACTTCGCTTTGAACGTTGAGAATCCGCCAGCAGTGGCGCAGTGGTACGTCGATCATCTGGGGATGCGCATCGCCCGGAAGGCGGATAACGCGGCGCAGATTCACTTTATCGTCGATTCTGCTGGTCAGGGATTGATTGAGCTTTATCACAATACGGAGATTCCTGTGCCGGATTATTTTGCGATGCACCCGCAGCGCTTTCATGTTGCGTTTTCCAGTTCGGATATCGAAGGCGATCTGGCGCGGCTGATCTCGGCAGGGGCCGCCCAGGAAGGTGACATCACCTTGACCCCGGCAGGCGACCGGTTGGTCTTTCTGCGGGACCCCTGGGGGCTGTGCTTGCAGCTTGCCCAGCGAGCGGCAGTCATTGTTTGAGGGAGCATTGGCATGATTCGATGGGGCATTATCGGCGCTGGCGATGTGACCGAAGTGAAAAGTGGACCGCCGCTGTACAAGATTGAAGGTTCGGCGCTGGTTGCGGTCATGCGGCGCAATGGAGCATTAGCTGCGGACTACGCGCGCCGTCACAATGTGCCGCGCTGGTATGACGATGCGGCGGCCTTGATCGACGACCCGGAGGTCAACGCAATCTACATAGCGACTCCGCCGAGCAGCCATAAACAGTACACGCTTATGGCGGCAGCAGCGGGTAAGCCAGTCTACGTCGAAAAGCCGATGGCACTGAACCACGCTGAATGCCAGACGATGATCGAGACCTGTGCGGCGGCAGATGTGCCGCTCTTTGTCGCATATTACCGCCGTGCGATGCCCCGCTTTGCGCGGATCAAAGCCTGGCTGGATGCAGGCGCGATTGGCGATGTGCGCAGTGTCCGCGTGACGCTGCACCAACCGGCGCGCATCAACGCGCGCGACGATTTGCCCTGGCGCGTTCAGCCTGAAATCTCTGGTGGCGGCCTGTTCCTGGACGTTGGTTCGCACATGCTGGACTTCCTCGATTATGCCCTGGGGCCGGTACGCAGTGTTCAGGGCTATGCAGGCAATCAAGGCGGTCATTACGCGGCTGAGGATCATGTCGTGGCTGCTCTGGAATTCGAATCGGGCGTATTGGGTGTAGGGGACTGGTGCTTCAGCAGCTTTGAGCACCGGGACTGCACCGAGATTACTGGCAGCGCGGGGCAAATCCGCTATGCGACCTTTAGCGAAGATCCGGTGGTTCTGGTCAACCAGGAAGGCGAAACCAAAGTGCCGATCAGCAACCCGGCGCACGTTCAGCAGCCCCTGATCCAGACGATTGTAGACCAGCTCAACGGCAGTGGGACCTGTCCGAGCACGGGCCTGAGCGCCGCGCGCACGACAGGGGTCATCGACCAACTGCTGCACGATTACCGTCAAGCCATGGAGACGAGAGGCGTCGTAGGCCAATGAAGTTTAGCGCAGAGGATGTAGACCTGAAGCGTGTGCTGGAGCGCATTGATGCCCTGGCCGCCATTGGGCGCGAGCCATCAGGCGGTGTGACCCGCCTCAGCTTCAGCCCGGCTTTTATGGAGGCAACCGAACAGGTCGGTCAGTGGATGGCCGAGATGAATCTGAACGTGCGTGTTGACCAATGGGGGAACCTGCTGGGCCGGACGGCAGGCGATGGCAAACTGATTGTGAGCGGTTCGCACCTGGATACGGTCCCGCACGCAGGAAATTTCGACGGCGTGCTGGGCGTGTTGTCGGCGCTGGAAGCCGTGCGGATGATCCTGGAGGCTGGGCTAAGTCTGGCGCATCCGCTGGGAGTCGTCTCGTTTATTGAAGAAGAAGGCGCGCGCTTTCGTGGAATGCTGGGCAGTCGTCTGGCGGCTCGTCAGCTCACCGAAGAAGAGATCGCAAACTTGAATGACAATGCCGGCCTGCGCTATGTCGATGCGCTGGCTGCTGCACACTGGCCGTTCCCAGTCGAGGAAATAGATTTTCCGGACTTACTGACGGCCTATCTGGAACTGCATATCGAGCAGGGCATCCAGTTGGAGAGCACGCGCACGCCCGTCGGTATTGTGACCAACGTGGCGGGACCCTCGTTCATGCGCGTACACCTGACCGGGCAGTCCGATCATGCCGGGACGACCGAATATGAGGAACGCCATGATTCGCTGCTGGCTGCCGCCGAGATCATTATCGGCGTGCGGGCCATAGCCCAGGAAGAATTCGCCGGACGCGGGTTCATGACAGTGGGCCGCATCGACACGCAGCCCAACGTGATGAACGTCATCGCGGGGGAGACGTCGCTGATTGTCGATTACCGCGCGGTCGATCACAAGACGATGGAAGACATGACTGCTAACCTTTACGGCCTATTCCAATCGGTCTGTGAAACGCACGGCGTCCGCTGGACCTCAGAGGTCATCCAGCAAAGCGAGCCAGTCGTTATCGAGCCGAACATGCGCCGGGTTATCGAGCAGGCCAGCCAGGATGCCGAGGTGGACTACGAACCGCTCATCAGTTGGGCGGCTCACGATGCCATGCAGATGGCGAACATCAGCGATATGGGGATGATTTTCGTGCCCTGCCGGGCCGGGCGCAGCCATACGCCCGATGAGTATGTCAACCCGGAGCATGTCGTAACGGGAATCGCCGTGCTGGCGAATGCGCTGGCGGCGCTGGCCGGGTCTGAGAACTTAAGCTTCGCGGCGCAGCAAGCCGCGACTCTGGTAGGCGGCGGCTGCTTCGCGTACAAAGGCTGCGTTGAAAGGGGCGTCATAGACCGTTTCGAAGCGGTCTGCCAGCGCGTTGAGCGCCTCGAAGCTGGCGCGTCCGGGACGCAGCATCTCGTAAATCTGCAAAAGCTCATCGTTGGGCACGGCGGTCAGTTCGGCTGCTCGTGATAGATTGGCGGCAAGCTGTGGATACCCTGCTTCCGCCGCGATTCGGGCCTGTTCGCGCAGGGTGCTGGCCTCGATTTGCAGGTCCTCATTGTGGAGCGCACCCGCTCTGGCTTCATCCAGCGTAATCTCATCGACAGAGCGTCCACTGGCAGCGTGCAGCGACCCGGCAGCGTGATCCATCAGCGGATAGTCCGACGTACTCATAGGGCAGGCTCCCAATCGAAAAGCAGTTCGACCGGCGGCTGGTTGGGGTCTACCTGATCGGCCTCCTGGCGATGCAGCAGCGTCGTCTTGACGATCAGACGCAGACGCGCGCCGTTGTCGATCTTGACGGCGACCGGGGTGGGCGATTCACCTTTGGCGTAGCGGGCGGCATTGCGTCCGATGGCTTCGTAGGAGTTCGAGTGTCAGGCTGGGCGACTGCGGGAAGAGTTCCAGATTGTTCAGCGGGGCCAGGCCGCGTTTCTGGATGACGGTGGTGCCGCGTGATTGCAGACCGATGCCGATGCCGCTGCCGCTGAGCCGGGCCGCGACGTGGCCGATGGCGGCACAGTCCGCGCTGTGGTAGACCTTGACGATGCGCGCCAGCATCCCTTCGCTGGCAATACCGGTCAGCAGGGCAGCCAGCACGTCTTTGTGATCGAGGCCGCCGATGGTGCGGGTGAGGGCGGTGCCGAAGGCTGGGCCGACGCCGACGATGACTTCGGGCTGTGTGCCGCCTGAGGCCGGGCCAATTTCAACCAGTTCGGCCAGCGGTTCACCCACCTGATCGGCGATGAACTCAAAGGGCGGCTGCGCCTGCGGGATGGCCTGGACCTCCTGCCAGCGGCGTGGGTCCATCTGGTAGCCAGTGCCCGGACCGCTGTAATTGTTCGGGTCGTTGATGCCGCTCAGGACGTGAAAGTCACGGTCGAAGATGGCCGATGGCTGAAGATAATCCCCGACAACGCGCTGGCGGCCCATTTCGAGCATGTTGGCGGCAGTCTCGTCAAAGCCGCGTTTTGCCAGCGCCTGAATAATGTGCAGAATTGTCAATTCGCCTTCGAGCAAGCGGTCGGCGGCGGCTAGATCTGGCACCATGTCGCGCTCCGGCATGTCGTCGCTGCTGTGCGCGATGGTCGCGGCTTCGACTTCTTCGTCGCTAATCGGCGGAAAATCCAGGCTCTGGTAAATGGCCTGCATGGCCCGTGCCGCCTGCTGCCGGATGTTGAGCGCTTCGTCTTCGCTGATCGGTCGGACTCCGCCGTCGATCTGCATATCACGCTGCAAGACGTTGTAATCGTCGAAGTCTTCCGCGTCGAAATTGCCGCCGCCGAAGAGGTTGTCGCGTTTGGGCACCGCGCTGTAGCCGGAGAAAATGAAATCCGTGCCGGGGATGAATTGCAGCATGAGCTTGGCGGTCTTGCGGATGGCTGAATGCGAGGCCAGCGCGTCATTGCCTGACGCGACCTCCAGGCCCAGCATGGACGCCAGCAGATTCTCGGCCAGGACCGCGCGCACACCGCCGGCCAGCGATTCCGGCAGGGCGATGCAGGAGATCGAGCCGTTCTGCACGCCCTGACTGCCGCCGCCTTTGGTCACCAGCAGACAGCGCGCTTCGAGGTAGAGCATCGACGCGCCTTCTGCCTGACCCATCAGCGCCTCGGAGCCGGTGCCAGAGGTGAAGCGCACCTTGACGCCGCGCGAAGCATAGGCGGAACCCAGAAAAGCCTTCGACCAGGGGGTATCGTCGCCATCGACGAAGACCTGCTCGGTGCCGTAGACCGAGAGCGTCTCGGCGTAGGAGGTCAGACCCTTAATTGCCAGCCGCAGACCCAGGGCTTCCTCAACTGCGCACTGCGTCAGCACGCCGCCGCGTCCGGTTTGTGCGCCGACCAGAATCGCCAGGGCATTGAGCGGCGCATTGCGGGCCACACGCACGGTCGTTTCGATCTCGGCGAAGCCGCGTCGGGCCGCCTCAGCCGCATCCGCAGCCAGCAGAGCCGGATGCTCGCGCCAGTTGGTGACGTGAGCCTGATTGGCCGGGGTACGGCGTACACGCATCTTCGCCAGGCCCATCATCATTTCCAGCACGTTCATGTGCTTGATAATGCTGACCAGTTTGGCCGGGGTGCAGCCCGCGACCAGCCGCCGGACTTCACTTTGGCTGACATGAATATCGACCAACATGCGCGCCAGTTCAGCCGACGGGGTCGCCATCGCTTCTTCGGCAACAGCTCAAATCCAGTGCATGGGCGGCGATGAACTGGTCGATAATGTCGAAATCGGCCCGCTGCTTGCCGTCCAATTCCACGACCTGACCGTCTTCCAGGCGCAGGCCGGGTTCGGGGTCATAGGGACTGTCGGTCACGCTCAGACCGGCTTCGGGCCAATCGGTGACGTAAGTCTCGCGGTTGATGTCCCGCTCGGAGAGTTTTTGAAAACGCCGTGATCTGTGCATATTGTTATTCTAGCCATCCTCTCCACTCCGTGCGAATATTGGCTCTAGGCGGCCTCCGCGTGGAATGGGTACACTGCACAATCATGATTATGCGCAGCCTTAGACATCCTCTAGCGCTCTCATTTTATGCGCCGTCGCTCCTGTTTGCGCTGTCCACTGGCGTGATTTTGCCGGTGCTGCCGCTGTTTGCGCTCGACCTGGGTGCCGATTATAACCTGGTCGGTGTGGTGCTGGCGGCTGCACCGATTGGGATGCTGTTGGGGGACATCCCGGCGGGAATGCTGCGTCGCAAGCTGGGCAACAAGCGGGTAATGGTGGTCGGGCTGCTGGCGGTCATTCTCGCGGCAGTCGGCGTGTTCGCGGCGCAGTCGATTTTCATAGTCATCGTCTGCCGTCTGATCTCCGGCTTCGGCCAGGCCATGTACAATGTCTCGCGGCACATTTTGCTGGCTGAGAACATTAAAGTTGCCACGCGGGGTCGTGCGATTGCGACTTTCGGCGGGGTTGCGCGGGTGGGCAATGCAGCAGGGCCGGTCATCGGTGGCGCGGTGGCAACGGCTGTGGGACTGCGCGCGCCTTTCCTGTTGTTCGCCTTCTTTTCCGCCCTGGCGCTGTATCTCGTCGTCGCGTATCTCAAACCGAGCGAGACGGACCTGCGTGAGCAGGGGGCCGAAGGCGTCAAGATGACGACGATGCTAAGAGGCAGCCGCAGCGTCTTGCTCAACGCCGGGATGGGGCAGTTGTTCGCCCAGTTGATCCGGGCCGGTCGCGGTGCGTTGATCCCCCTGTATGGCAGCGAAATTCTTGGTCTGAACGAATCCTCAATTGGCTTGATCCTGAGCGCCTCCTGGCTGCTGGATGTCGTCCTGTTTTATCCGGGCGGCTGGATTATGGATCATGTGGGTCGCAAGTTTGCCATCGTCCCCAGCTTTGCGATCCAGGCTGTCGCCATGCTGCTGATGCCGCTGACGGCCAGCTTCTGGGGGCTGCTGGCGGTGGGCGTAATCATCGGCCTGGGGAATGGAATTAGCAGCGGCACGATGATGACGCTTGGCTCTGATCTCGCGCCTATACAGTCGCGCGGCGAATTCCTGGGTGTGTGGCGATTGGTCGGTGATGCCGGGTCTGCCGTTGGCCCGGTGCTGGTGGGTTTTGTGGCCCAGGCGTTGATTCTTCAGAGTTCAGCAGTGGCGGTGGCCGGGGCCGGAGTCATGGCAGCCGCGTGATTTTCGCGTTTCGTGTGCCGGAGACCTTGAAGCGATAATCTTGTGGTCCCAGCCACTGGTTGGGTAAGATTGAGAAAATTCAAAGGAGATTAAGCAATGCTTGCTACAACGGTGGTTGATGATTTTGTACACGAACTGCGCCAACGCGCTGCGGGTGAAGTGCGTGTGGATGCTTACAGCCGCATGTTGTACAGCACTGATGCCAGCATCTATCAGGTCATGCCTTACGGCGTCTGATTCCGCAGCAGACAGACGATCTTCACGCTGCTGTCGAACTGGCGGCCAAGCATGGACTGCCAATTGTGCCGCGCGCTGGTGGCAGCAGCCTGGCCGGGCAGGCGGTCAACGAAGCTCTGGTGATTGACACGTCGCGCTATCTGGACGCTGTCCTGGAGGTCAATCAGGAGGAACACTGGGTCCGGGTGCAGCCAGGGCGCGTGCTGGATGAACTGAACCTCCATCTGCGGCCGATGGGTTTGCAGTTCGGGCCGGACCCGGCCAGCAGCAACCGCGCCGGCGATGGGCGGCATCGTCTCTAACAATTCGACCGGCAGCCACTCGATCATGTACGGCATGACGGCAGATCACGTGCTGGAGGCGAAAGTCATCCTGGCCGATGGGACTCAGACCGTATTCGGCCCCATGAGCACGGACGAACTGCGTCAGGCACAGCAGCGGCCCGGCCTGGAAGGCGAGATTTATCGCAAGGTGGCCGCGCTGGCGGAGGCCAATGCCGATACGATCCGGCAGGGGACCCCGCGCCACTGGCGGCGCTGCGGCGGCTATAACCTGGACCGCTTTGTCGGCGATGGAGTCTCCTTCCACTATCCCCAGGACAAACGCTTCAACCTCGCCAAGTTGGTCTGCGGGGCTGAAGGGACGCTGGCGGTCATTACCGAACTGAAGCTCAACCTGGTGCCCAGGCCCAAACGTACCGCGCTGGCAGTGGTCCATTTTGACACGCTGCGCGACGCCCTGACGGCGGTCCCGATTATCCTGGAGGTCGATCCTTCGGCGGTCGAACTGCTCGATAACCTGGGCCTGCGGATGTGCCGCGACGTGCCGGAATATGCCCGCCTGCTGACTCATTTCATCGAGGGTGAGCCGAACTGCGTGCTGATTACTGAGTTCTATGGCGAGAGCGATGCGGAACTGGCGGCTAAACTGGACCGACTGGGCGAGCATCTCACGCGCCAGAAGGCCGGGGCTACCAGCATCGTGCGTGTCACTGAGGCAGCCCGTCAGACCGATGTGTGGACGGTGCGCAAGGTCGGCCTGGGCCTGCTGATGAGCATCAAGGGCGATCACAAGCCGATTCCCTTCATCGAGGATGCTGCCGTCCCGCCGGAGCATCTGGCCGAATACGTGGATAAGGTCGAGACCTTCTGCAACAGCATCGGCACGGATGTCGCCTATTACGCTCATGCCAGCGCCGGCTGCCTGCACATTCGCCCGCTGATTAACGCCAAGCAGGCCAGCGAAGTCGCCAAGCTGCCGCAGATCATCGACTTTGCGGTGGATCTGCTGCACGGCTATGGCGGTGCGCTGTCCAGCGAACATGGCGATGGCCGGGCGCGCAGTTGGGCCAATGAACGCTTCTTCGGGCCTGAGCTGTACCAGCTGTACCAGCAGGTCAAGCACACCTTCGATCCCGCAGCAGATCTTCAATCCAGGCATGGTGGTGGATTCCGGGTCGATGACCGAGAATCTGCGCTACGGCGAGACCTACAGTGTCATCCCGGTCAACGCCGTGCTGGATTTCAGTCACGAAGGCGGCTTCGACCGCGCGGTCGAAATGTGCAACGGGGCAGGAGTCTGTCGTAAGAAGACGACCGGGACGATGTGCCCCAGCTTTATGGTCACGCGTGAGGAGGAACACAGCACGCGAGGCCGGGCCAATTCGCTGCGCGCGGCCATGTCAGGGCGGCTGCCCGCCGAGGAATTTACCAGCGAGCGCATGTACGGGGCTTTTGACCTGTGCATTTCCTGTAAAGCCTGCAAAGCGGAGTGTCCGTCCTCGGTCGATATGGCGAAGATCAAGCTGGAATTCCTGGCGCATTATTACGCGAAACATGGTATCCCACTGCGTTCGCGTCTATTCGGACACATCGCTCAGCTCAGCCGTATCGGCAGCGGTCCACTGGCTCCGCTGGCGAACTTCAGCACGTCCCACTGGTATACGCGGGCCTTGATGAACGTGATGCTGGGTGTGAGCGACAAGCGTCAGCTTCCGCCCTTCGCCCGGCAGCCCTTCACCGCGTGGTTTGCGAAGCATTCGCCTGCCAATGCCGCGAGCGATAAACGTATGGTGCTGTTCAACGACACTTTCAACACCTACAACTATCCGCACATTTCTATCGCCGCAACTGAGGTGTTTGAGAAGCTGGGCTACGCGATCTCGCTGCCGGGGCACGGCTGCTGTGGACGCCCGATGCTGTCCAAAGGGCTGGTGGATGCGGCTAAGCACGCAGCACAGGACGTGGTCGAACGCCTGGCTCCCTTTGCCCGCGCGGGTGTGCCGATTGTCGGTCTGGAACCAAGCTGTATCCTGACGCTGCGCGATGAGTATTTCTATCTGCTGCCGGATAACCCGGACGTTCAACTGGTGGCCGACCACACCTATACCTTTGAGGAATTCATCGCCAAGCTGGATGAGGACGGCGAGTTGAATGTGCCGCTGACCGACGAGAGGCGTGAGGTGCTGCTGCACGGGCACTGCCACCAGAAAGCGCATGTCGGGACCGGGCCAAGCGTGCGGATGCTGTCGCTCCCGGCGAATTACACGGTGAAAGAGGTCGATTCAGGCTGCTGTGGCATGGCCGGGTCCTTCGGCTATGAGGAGGAGCATTACGACATCTCCTTACGGATGGCCGAGCGCCGCCTGCTGCCTGCGGTACGCGAGAGCGGGCCGGAGACGCTGGTAGTCGCTGCCGGGGTAAGCTGCCGCCAGCAAATCCGGCATGGCACGGACCGGGAAGTGCTGCATCCGGCAGAGGTCCTGCGCGACGCCATGCGTTAACCCCCTCAAGATTGGGTGCCGGAATCAACGCGGGGGTAGGTGGGATCAGGTATACTTATAACAAAGATGAAATACGGAGTACCTGTCTCATGCGCAGAATGACTGCTTTACTTCTGCTCAGTCTATGTTTGACAATCAGCCTGCCGGTTCTGGCACAGAATAACCGCTGGGATGGCGCAGATAATCAACCGACCGATCCTTTAGCCTGCGGTCCGCTCCAGACGACGGAGCCTGCACCGAGCCGCTTCGACGGCGGCCAGGCGATTGACCCGCCGCAGCGTGCCGGACAGACAATTAACCTGGTGAACATTCCGCCCATGGCGGGCAGCAGCTACTTCGATGCGGTGGCGCAGGGAATGCAGTTTGCGGCGCGTGAACTGGGCAACGTCTCGTTGGTGACGGATGCGCCCGGCGAAGCCAACAGTTCCGATCAAGTCATTTACGTCGATAACTACGTCAGCCGTGCGGTTGATGGCATTCTGGTTTCGGCGACGGATGGCGCAGATATTGCGCCCTCGCTGGCTGCGGCGTTGGACGCAGGTATTCATGTCGTCACCTATGATGGTGACAGCGAGCACCAATCCCGTGAATGGTATGTGCGCCCTGCCGAGACGAACGTGTTGGCGAAGATGCTGGTCGATCAGATGGCGGCAGAAGCCGGGCCATCGGCGCGCTTTGGCATTGTCACCGATAGTTACAGCGCCTGGAACCAGTCGCGCTTGATCTCCGAAATGGCGGCCTATGCCCGACAATGCTTCCCGGCGATGGAGTGGTTGGAGACGGTTGAGGCGCAGAACGACCCGGTCCTGGCCTTTAATCAGGCTGCCACGCTCATCAACACCTACCAGCAGGACCTGGACGGTGTGTTCGGCCTGACGGTTGGCACGACGCCGAGCCTGGCCGAAGCGGTCGTCCGCAGCAGCCTCTGCGGTCAGGTGGCAGTGGTCGGCCTGGGGATGCCCTCAGATATGGGTCCCTACATCGAAGGGGGCTGTGTACAATCCAGCATCCTGTGGAACCCGCTTGACCTGGGCTATGCCAGCGTGTACGTGATGCGCGGCGTCGTGGATGGCAGCCTGGGACCGCGCGCGACCAGTATCGACGCAGGCCGCCTGGGCACACTCCCGGTGATTAACGGTAGTGAGGTCCTGCTCGGCCAGCCGCTGCTGATTACCTCACGCAACGTCGGCGACTTCGATTTCTGATCGTCTTCAATGTTACGATTTTGACTCTTCCATGAGAATTGAGTGCAGGATCTGCCAAGCTGCTGTAGAATGGTTTCACCGGTGGCCTAAACCCCGAATAGCCTCAATCACGGTGATGGAGACTCAGAATGACGGTCTGGATGGTGGTTGAAGACGAACCCGATCTTTACGACATGCTCCTGGCGATGTACGAGACCATAGGCGTTGATGGTGCGGCTTTCACGACCGGCGAAGAAGCCATGAGCTGGATCGAGGAAGTTGAAAGCGGGCATTATCGCGGCGAGATGCCGGAGCTTGCGCTGGTGGATATTCGACTCCCTTATGAGGTCAACGGTATCAAGGTCGGCTCGCGGATGCGGGAGAGCAAACAGTTAGGTGATATCGCCATTGTGCTGATGACGGCCTATCGCATGAACCCGCAGGAGGAAGCCGAAGCAATTGAGAATGCGGGTGCTAACCTGCTGTTGTACAAACCACTGCCTGGATTCCAGGAATTTCAGCGTATCCTGCAAAACCTCGTCGTAGGCAGCGCAGACCCCAGCTAATTCCCCCCGGTGAGACGGATAATCTCACTGCTTAGATAGTCCGCCACATCCTGCGCCGCAGGAGCGTTGATATGAACCGGACTGTCGGTGAACGCACTCGGATCTACAAAATCCCATAGATCAACCAGAGTCCAGCCGTGATCGGCGGCGGCGTTGTGCAGCGCATCCCGGTAGGCATCGTAGGCCCAGCGCGGATACCAGAGGTTATAGCGCAGGTCACTGTTTTCACCATCGCTGATGAAGATCGGCTCGTTGACTAGCAGCAGCGGCACCGGCTCGGCGATCTGATCTCCGGCATTGAGAATCTCAAAGTGAAGGGCCTGCTCGGTCAGCCGCTGAGGTCCGGCAAAGCGGTCCCAGGCCAGGCTAAAGCCGAAATCAGCGGTGGGCGCGTCGTAATCGTCCGGGTAAACCTGGTCGATCCCGGTGATGCCCCACATGACGCCATATAACTGAAGCCGCAGCCAGTCGGCAAGGGCACGACGCTGGCCCAGGATGCTGCGCTCAAACAGGCTGCGCTCCGGCACATCCTCGTCAAATGGCAGATCGTAACGGGCGTAAAGCTGGCGTTCCTCTTCCAGGTTCTCCTGCACCAGCGGCGGGCCGGGTGGGCCGTTCTGTGCGAAGCTTTCCAGCGTCACCAGCCAGACGATCATATCCGGCTGATACTGCATGGCGTAATCCAGGATGAGCAGTTCCTTGCTGAGGCCATGCCAGAGATAGCCCGGATAGCCCAGATTGTAGGCTCGGACACGCTCATCATGATTGACTTGCAGCTTGGCGGCGTTCAGGCGAGCGCTGAGTCGTCTCGTCAGGCTGGAGCAGCAGCCCCCAGACGCTGGAATCGCCCAGGACCAATACGCGGAACTCGTCCGCTGCTTTGGGCTGTGCGATCTCATGCGAGGCGAACATGGCGGATAGGCTGGTCACAATGAGGTTATAGGAGGCGGCCTGTTCGCCATAGGGCAGACGCTGGCGGCCCGGCACAAGCCCGTTGTAGAGCGAGAGCCTGCCGATACTCTCGATGGGGTCAGCCCAGGCGAACACCAGGTTTGCCAGCATGAACAAACAGGCGGCCTTGAGGATGATGCGAGCCGCTTTCATAAGCCGAAGAGCCTCTGAAACACGTTCAGGGCGCTGCCGAGATCGGGCAGGGCGAACCAGACCCAACCCAGCACGACAAAGTGAAGGGTCAACAGCCAACCCGCAGCGGACCAGAGGGCCAGACGACGCGGCTGCTGCGCCAGATGGCGATACCAGGGGCGTGTCCGGTCGCTCCACAGCTTATGCACATACAGGCCGACCCCGTGCCACAGGCCCCAGACGGCGAAAGATGGCGCGATGCCGTGCCACAGGCCAATCGTGAGCATGGTCGCCAGATAGCTGACCAGCAGGATCAGCGACATCGGTGGGCGGCGTTTGCGGCGCAGCAATCCACGTGACAGCGGCGAGAAGACGTAGAAGCGCACCCAGTTGCTGAGGGTAATGTGCCAGCTTTGCCAGAAGGTGGCGATATTGGTCCGCAGGTAGGGGCGATCAAAGTTTTCGGGCAGCCTGACGCCGTAGAGCAGGCCGAGGCCGATGGCGATGTCGGTGTAACCGCTGAAATCGAAGAAGAGGCGCAGGCTGTAGGCATAAAGCAGCAGCCAGAGTCCGCCGCCGTTGAGGGCCTGCCCGGCAGTGGTCGCATTCAGCGAGATCAGTGCCAGGAGATCGGCCAGGACGAATTTGCGGAACAGGCCGCGGGCGATACGCATCAGGCCGCCGTTCAGGTCCGGCGAGAGGTTGCGGTAATCGCCAACGAAGCGCTCGGCGCGGTCGATTGGCCCGGCGGTGTAGGCCGGAAAGAAGATCAGGTAAACCATATACTCGCGCAGGGACAGTTCGGGAAGCTGGCCGGTCTGGTGGTCGCGCAGTGTGTGAATCAACCGGAACGCCAGGTAAGAAAAGCCCAGCCAGCCGAGGTCGAGCGAGGAGGCAAGGCTTGTGTCCAGGCCGCGCGACTGCCGCAGCAGCGTGCTGACCCATCGAGACAGTGCTGCATCTTTGAGTACGATGAAGATCAGGACGATAAACAGGATGACCAGCGGTATAAGCAGGGAGCGGCGCGGGATCAGGCCCCAAACGAGCAGGATCGGTGTCAGGACCAGCGCGACAACCAGCGTATCCGGGGGGCGCGAGGTCAGGCGGAGTTCGGGGACCAGATAGCGAGTGGCCGAAATCAGCAGGACGCTGCCGATGATCACAGCAAGCGTGCGGTAATCATCGCGCGTGAGTGAAGCAGCGGGGCGAACCAGACGCCAGCAGAGCAGCGACAGGATGAGCGTGACGGTTGCCAGGGCAAAGTCAAGCTGGTAGATGCTCAGCGTGGGCTGCAACCAGTAAATGGCGAAAATGCTGGCGATCAGCAGGAACCAGCCGCGCCAGCTTTCACGCAGCCAGCGGTAGGGCAGGGCGATCAGGCCGAAAACCAGGATATGGGCCAGGGTCATATCTTAGAAACCCTGGTATATCCACTGCGGCGCGCTGTCAGTTGTCACAATAATGAGCAGAATGACAATCAGGCATAGTGCCAGGGCATAGAGATTTTCGCGTGAGAACAGCCACCGCATGTCCTAGCCCGCTTCCCCGCACCATTTCCATTCGCCGTCTTCCTGCACGACGCGGTAAGCTGTGAGCGGAAAAGTCGTATTTTCCGTGCCGTATGCGGCAACGATCTGGCCGCTGCATTCGACCACGTCTTCGCCCTCGCGGCGCTGGCAGGTCATATCCTTAATGCTGGCATCGGTGACGCTGGAAAAAGAACTGACCTCGCGGTTCAGATCGGCTTCCATCGCGCTGCACAACAGGCGGCTGATCGCATCGGCATCGCCGTTGACTTTGGCGGTCAGATACTGCTCGACCACCGGGGCCGGGTCGCCGCCTCCGGCTGGGGCACAGGCGCTGAGGCACAGCGCGGCGATCAAGATCAGCAGGGCACGGGACATAGAGGCCTCTCAGTTCAGGTTCAGGCTGCGGCGAATCTCATCGAGCATACGGATGGACAGTAGATTTTGCAAGCTGGTGCCGTAATAGACCTCATGCCCGGTCGAAAAGCGGAGGTTCGGGAAGCCGCTGTTCGCCATGTGAATGGCATCAGCATCCAGACCGTAATCGGGCAGCATCCGCGCGGCGGCCCACAGGTTGATGAGCGGCACCTGTTCATCGGCGGCGATCTCGCTCAGGCGCAGGTTGAAGTTGAGTGCCTGCCACCAGAGCGCATCGTTCGGGTCCACGCTGAAGGTCGAGAGTACCGGGATGATGCCGCGATCCAGCGACTCGTCCACAATCTGGCGCATCTGGACAGCGAATTCAGCATCGGTCATGTGCCGCACGTCATTAGGCCCGAACATAATCATGGCGATGCTGGGCTGCTTAAGGCGATATTCGCAGTCTAATGGCGTTTCGCCGGGGTTGCACAGGTCTTTATCCGCCCACAGTGGATCGAACACCACGTAAGTCGTCATGCCGATGCGCGCGGCGACGCTCCCGGTGGCGAGAGATGGACCGTAGTAGCGGACGGTCGCCTCCAGGAAATCATAGGGGCCGAGGTCGGTGTCGTCACGGCTCATTGGATTGAGATAATAGGGGTTGGCACTGACGCTGTCGCCCACTTTGGTCACGGTATTGCTGTGATTGCCCATCGCCTGACCCTGCGCGTAGATCTCCGACATGCGCGGGCTGATCTCAGAGATGAGCGGCACGCGGTAGAGTTCGGCAGTCACGGCGTAGTCGGCGTTTTCGGGGTCGGCATCGGCGATGCTATCGTTGACCGGCACCATGCTGAGCTTGAAATCGGCAGCGTGGTTCAGATAGCCGGTCGGCACCCAGCCATCCAGCATCACACCCGCAGTAGCATCGACCCGGTTAATGCGCACCCAGTTGCCAACACGGCTGCGTTCAACGACCTCCACAGGCACGCCCGCGTAGAGGATGCCCACCTGCTGGAAGGTCGGGTTAGGGCCGCTGTAGACGGCAATGTTCTGGTAGGCACTGGTCTGCGGCAGAAGCAGCAGCGGTAGAAACAGGATGCTGAGCAGGGAACGGCGCATATCAGCGAATAGGCACCTGGCTCGTGTCGCCGCGATTCACGAAGGCCGGGACCCAACCGACGATGTTCTGATAGCGCACCTGATACCAGAAGTCGCCATGATTCTGCCGCGTGCGCCCGATGATGGAGACGCGCGTATAGGCCGGGATAGTGAGAATGATGGCTGAGCGTCCGCTGGGGCGGCGGCGCATATCGGTGATGGCCGGTGTCGTGCCGTAAACGCCAACATCCGGTGCGCCATCGATGCTGTCAAAGACGGAGCCATGAGTTGGCAGCAGTTCTTCCAGGCCGATAAAGTTGAGATAGCGGCCAGAGACCCAACCGGTATAGCTGGTCTTGGTGAGTTCGTTGTCGATCTGGATAAAGAACCAGGTGAACTCGCCGCCTTCGTCATTGCTGCGCGCCAGAATAGGGTACTGCACGCCCGGCACCGCCAGACCAATCAAGGTTGCGCCCAAATATGGACCGGTGCGCACGGCCAGGCCAGCGACTTCGCTGACGTTGCCATCGGTCGGGATGGGCGGCGTGGCGGTCGGAGAGGGCAGGGGCGTGGCGGTCGGCAGAGGCGTAAAGGTGGCCGCAGGCGTACCGCTTGTGCCGCCGTGCTGACATCTATGTCGTCGTCGATGATGTTGAGCGTGATGTCAGCCGGATTTATGCCGTTGTAGCGCCCATCACTGCTCGTAGCGGCATCTGTGGTGATGATGCAGGTATAGTCGCCTTCGACGACCGTATTTTCGGTGGACGCGACTTTCACGGTGACACCGGTGGCATAATTGGTCGAATTGAGTGTGACGGTGGTTGAATCTGCACTGCACTTGCCGCCCGGCACAAGATTAATCATCACAGAATCAGTCGGCACGGTGCTGAGCGTAAACTTGACGTTGGCCGAGTTGCCTTCGTTAAGGCTGATCGAGGTCGGCGCGATGGTGATGGCCGGTGCAGCGTCGTCGTTTTTGATAATGCCTGTAGCGTCAGATGAGCCGCCGGGGACCGCATTGACGTAGTTGGACAGCCGCACAGTAAACAGTTCATCGTCTTCCACGTCGTCATCGCCGATGACATTGATCTCGATGTTCTGCGGGTCGGTACTGCCTGCCGGGAAGATGACTGTCCCCGTCTTGGATTGGTAATCGTTGTCGGCTACGGTTGCCGAGGCATCCACTGTCTCGAAATCGACCTTGCTTTCGTTGGCGGTCACCCCCTGTCGCTGAAGGACAAAGGTGAAGACAGTCGTGTCGCCAGTGTTGCCTTCATCCATGCTGACGGTGGTAATGATAATCAGCGGCGGGTCCTCGTCCTGGGCCGCCAGCCGGATGCTCAGCGGCAGCAGCACCAGCAGTATGGTGACAATGATGAGTTTTCGCAGCATGGGCACGGTTGGGTCCCCTCTGGCTCAGTCAACCTGCTTTAATGCTATATCAATGCCCCATTCAGCGCTATTCCGGCTGGATAGGAAAGATGGGCTGATGCAGATTACTGAGCCGCCTCAGTTGCCGTCGCCGTGGCTTCAGCCGTCGCCTCGACGGTCGCTTCCGCAGTCGCTTCTGCCGCAGCCTGAGCCTCAGCGGCCACTGTCTTGAAGGTGTCTTCGAGCGCCAGCCGCGTGGTGTTCAGGTCCGCCACCCGGACGTTGACGAAGTCGTTATCCTCGAAGGTGGTCAGGTTCTGCTCGGTGAAGGCGAACCACAGGTAGGATTGCACTTCGGGCCGGATAAGCTGCTGGCGGTTGACGATGAACTTGCCGCTGCGCGTCAGGGGGTAGCTGCCGTCGGCGATACTGTTCAGGTCCGGCAACACACAGCCAGAGCCGTTGTCCACCGCGACAAGGCTGACGTTCTGCTGATTGTTCGCCAGGACGTCGTTGTAATCCGGCCACTCCATGAAGGTCAGTGCGCCTTCGACGTTGGCTGTCGCTGCCGCACGATAGAGCGGGTCATCGTTGAGTTGAATATCGACCCGGCTGGCGAGTGATTCG
Organism: uncultured Chloroflexia bacterium; assembly: GCA_963772595.1. Classification (GTDB taxonomy): domain Bacteria; phylum Chloroflexota; class Anaerolineae; order Aggregatilineales; family Phototrophicaceae; genus CAVYXZ01. The sequence goes on from CAVYXZ010000016.1 coordinate 508,970, forward strand.
CCGCTGGCCGCCAGCAGCAGCAGGTCGATGTCTTGATTACCCAGGGCCGGGGCGAACAGAGTCATCGCCGTGTCGGGGTAATCAGGATTGATCTCACTCCAGGTGGTCGGGAGCGCATCCGCCTTCGTCGCCCATATCGAGACCAGTTCGTCGGTGGTCAGGCAGCTCAGGTAGTCTGATTCGGCGTTTGCCAACAGCACCAGTGCCTTTGTGCCGATGTCCACCGTGAGCGGTGTAATCGCGTTGGCCTCACAGTTGGCCGCTTCGTCGCTGTTCATGTCCCGATAGCTGTAGACGATGTCCAGTTCGCCGTTGCAGAAGCGCCGGAACCCTGCCGGATCACCTTCAAGGGTCGTGGTCGCGCTGATTCCCTGAGCCAGCGTGGAGACGCCGGCGCTGACCGCCTTTGTGAAATCGACCCCTTCGCCTGAGCCGCCCACGGCGACTGCGCCAGTGGTGCCGGGTGCGATCTGGAATTCATCTGCTGCGGCTGCGACTGGAACCTCACCGCTTACGGCAGCGTCCAGGTTCTGCTGATTCTGCTGCATGGTAGTTTCGGTTGTCGGTGTGAACCCTGCCGCATCGACCGTTTCAGCCGCAGTGATCGCGTATTCCAGGAAGTTCGACACATCGGCTTGATCCAGCGCGGTTGCATTGACATAGAGAAAGAGCTTGTCTGCTGCCTGGTACAGATCGTCTTCCACCGTCGCGGCGGTGGGGGACTGGCAGTCGCTGCTGCCAGCGGCTTGCAGGTCGAGGATCTGCACCTGATCGCCAGCGGCAAGTGCCTGGGGCAGGGTGACGAGGCCAATAGCGCCTGGCGTCTCGCTGACAGCGGCGATCATGTCGTCCGCGCTGTTGACGACAGTCAGCATCGGCGCGGATGCCATCGCCTTCGATGATCCGGTCAAGCACCGCATATTCAGGCGTCAATTCGCCCGGCACGATCACGGTCAGGGCCAGGTCTTCGGGGGCGGTATTGTCCAGGATTACCTGATTCCAGTTGGTGATCTCGCCCGCTGAACTGGGCGCAAAGATCGAGGTCAGTTCGTCGCTGGCGAGACAGGCCGCGAAATCGGCGCCGGGATGGCTGATAAAGGCGATGATATTCTCGCCCAGCGTAAGCTCCACATATGCAATATTGCTGCTGCCACACTGCGCTGACTCCGACTCTGAGATGGCTCGGTTCGCCATCGTCATGGCGGCGTCACCCGCGCAGAAGGCTGCGAATCCGCTGTTAGTGCCCGTGACGTTGATGTCAAAGGCAGGGTTGGTCTCACTGTTGGCGACCAGCGCTTGCATCAGTGGCTCTACAATGCCCGAACCCACCACCTGGACCGGCTCCTGGGCGTGCAGCGGTGCTACGATGAACAAGACCACCATCGAGAAGATGCCTATCCGGGCGAGCGGGAAACGCATAGTTGAACTCCTTACGCGAGCGCTTTGACCGAAAGATTGTACAATGCTGCGGTCAATTGTCCAGCCACACTTTTCGCTGCCCTGGAAGCAGGTTATGATAAAGATATGAACGATAACACGATGACCGTCTACGAATTGGTCGGTGGCGATGCCACTTTTCAGCGCCTGGTCGATACATTTTACGCCAAAGTAGAAGCGGACGAGATGCTGCGGGCGATCTTCCCTGATGATCTGGAGCCGGGCAAACACTGGCAGTTTCTGTTCCTGACGCAGTTCTTTGGCGGCCCGGCGCGCTATGGTGCGGAACGCGGTCATCCGCGCCTGCGGCTGCGCCATGCACCGTTTTCGATTGACCAGGCCGCGCGGGATCGCTGGCTGCAATTCATGCTGGAAGCCGTCGACGAGGTTGGTATTCAAGAGCCGATGCGAGGCTTGATGCGAGATTACTTCGAGCGCGGTTCGGCCATGATGGTCAACCATATGCAGAGTTTCTCATAACCATGTCACGCCGGAAACAAAATAAGACTGCGCCTGTCGAGGCGCTGCCCCTGTCACAACAGCTCATTAACCGGCTTGTCGCGCTGCCGCGTGTGGCGCGGGTATTGATTGTGGCGCTTTTTGCCTTAATGGTCACCCTGGCGCTCAGTCCGCTGGTCGATACCATCTACCTGACCTATTTCTACAGTTACGAAACCCGCATTATCCCTTCGCTCGTGTCGGCGTCTTTCGGGCTTGTCGTATACGTCATCGGCTGGTGGCTGATGGTGGGTACGCTGGGGGAGAGACCTATCGCGCGGATCGCGCTATTATGGTATTGTGGCACCGGGCTGCTGGCTCTCCTGGTGGTGGTGTTCTTGCTCCTGCGGGGTGTCACGCTGTTGAGTATGTTCACGAGTTCGTGATCTGGAGAATTCGCGCAATGAAAAAAGCCTTCGCCGCAATCCTGGTCCTTTCGACTTTGCTGGCGGCCTGTTCGCAGGGGCCTGAAGTTCTGCCGACGCTTGCGCCATCGCTTGCGCCTGCCAACGTGGAAGACGCGACCGCGATACCGACAGACGTTCCCGCGACGAGTGCGCCTTTCGAGCGGCCTACGCTGCCGCCTACCTGGACCAGCGCGCCTGTTCTGACCAATACCCCCCGGCCTAGCAACACCCCACCGCCCAGTAACACGCCGGACCCGAATATCCCGACAGTGGTGCTGCCGACGCGCCCGCCTTCATGCGACACTTTCGGGCCGGACCTCAGCCAGCTCAGCCGCACTTATGCGAAAGATCAGGATGTGACAGTCTACTGGATTGACATCCCTGAAGCGGCCTTCTATAAAATCCAACTGCTGGATGACCAGGGGCGCGAAAAGTTTGCTGATCTGACCGGTGATGCCAGCTATACCTTTACGGCGGATCATTTCGATTATGGCAAGGTTTATGGCTGGCAGGCGACGCCGATGAACGCCCTGGGACAGCAAATCTGCCGGCCTATTGGGGCGGAACTGGTGCCGGAAGTCTTTACGTCGGTGGATTGAGGACGTACTGCTCGAAGGCTTCTGCCGTCCAGGGCAGAGCGGGCCGGAAAAAGTGTTCCAAAATCGCCTGTGCATAGACGCGAATCTCGTACTGCGCATCGTCTGCTGCTCGCAGGCGGATGAAGTGCATCAGGTTGTGCGCATCAATCTTAGTGACCCAGGTGTAGTAAACACTGAATCCTGGCAGGAACAGCCGGGCCATCTCCTTTGAGACTCCGGCATCCAGCGCCTGCTTGTACAGCATCCAACCCGCGTGATAATGCTCAATTAGCTGGTCGGTGAGTTCCTGCCCGGCCCCGGCTTCCAGCTCGCCTTCGCTGGCCTGCTTGTTGTTCGCTGCCTGTTTGCGCCAGACCGACGGCACGTAGAAATCATCCTCTTCGAAAGGTGTATACCGCCCGGACTGCGCGTTCATGTTCCAGGTGCGATGCCGGACCCACTGCCACCAGGTCACCAGCGGCGCGCGCACGCGGAATTTGAACTCGACCATCTCGAATGGAGAGGTGTGGCGGTTGCGCATAAGGTAGAAGAGCAGCTTCTTGTCACGCTCCGCCCCCCTGCTCTCGCCCAGGAAAGAGACACGAGCGGCGTTCACGATTGCCAGATCGCCGGAAACGCCGGTCTGAGGGTGTGGCATCAGGTCTACTAACTCGATAAAGCCTTTATCGAGCACATCGACCCGCCGCCCGATGAGATTGTCGTCTGTCATGAACGTCCTTTATTCGTCCAACCACCCGGAGGCGATCATGCTGCTGTGCATTTTTTCAAGGTCCTGATCTTCCTGGGGAAGCTGCAAATGATAGGGGAGGGTATCCGCCTCGTTTTTGGAGTACAGTACGCCTTCGCTGTTGAGCATCACGATCAGAATCGCGGCGATGCGGCACATCGTATTCGCTGGCGTCCCGCTGATTCCGGCGATGTCGCAGGCGATGTCGCGCAGCGTCGTCTGCCCATCAGCACGCAACCAGATTTCACTGCTGAGCGGATCCAGCATGACGATGCGATCCTGATAACGATTCTGGACCGCCACGCCCTCAGGCAAGACGCGGTACAGCCCATCACGCTGAGGATACTGGTCGAGTGTTGCCATTGCTCGGCCTCAGGCGAAATATTCCAGCGCAAGACGCACCCGGTCTTCAACGGTATCTGGCGCGTCTCTCGGAATAGATTGTAACGCAGTTTGAGCCTCAACGATACTGTAGCCGAGCGCAACCAGTGCGTCGATTACGTCGCTGTTGACATCGCTCATTTCCCACGTTGGCCCGGCGTCCAGGCCCACGCCCAGTTTGTCCTTGAGTTCAAATACGATTTTCTGCGCCGTCTTCTTGCCGACTCCGGGCACGCGGGTGAGGAGTTCGGCGCGCTCGCCCTGCACGGCACCGCGCAGGCTGTCGATAGTCATCGTGCTCAGGATAGCGAGGGCCATACGCGGCCCGACACCGTTGACCTTCAGCAGGATTTCGAATATCTCACGCTCGCCATTGGATGGAAAGCCAAACAAGGTCAGAGAATCTTCACGCACGACCAGGTGCGTATGCAGGTGAACCTCGTCACCTTCGTAATAATGCAGCGGATCCGGCACGAAGACCAGATAACCGATACCGTGAACCATGACCACGATGTGTTGTGCGGTCGCCGAAGCGATGCGACCCTGAATGCTGGCGATCATCTCAATCCATCAGCCCTCTATAGCGTGCGCTGTGAATATCCGTGATGGCGATTGCCAGGGCGTCCGCTGCGTCATCCGGCTTCGGAATCTTCTCCAGCCCCAACAGTACCCGCACCATCTCCTGCATCTGTGGCTTGCGGGCCGCCCCGTAGCCGGACACGGCCTGCTTGACGTAATTGGGCTTATATTCTTCGATGTGGACCCCGGCATTCAGCAGAGCCAGGAGAATCACCCCACGTCCCTGCGCCACTGTGATTGCTGTCGTGACGTTGCGCGCAAAAAAGAGTTCTTCGACACCGGCCCGGTCGGGTTGATAGGTCTCGACCAGGGCAAAAATCTCGTCATAAATCTGCTTTAAGCGCTCGACCATCGGGTTGGCTGGCGGTGTGGTGATGACGCCATAGACTACGGCTTGCAGCGATCCATCCCTCAGTTCTTCTACCAGGCCATAGCCCACCGTTGCCGTACCGGGGTCAATGCCCAGGGTCAGCATCAGGACGCGGTCTCGAAAGACTCGGCAAGTTCGTCGCTGATGTGCAAATTGGACGAAACCGACTGGATGTCGTCCAGTTCTTCGAGCCGTTCCAGCAGGCGCATGTTTTGCATCGCTTTGTCTTCGGGCAGGTCCATTTCGTTCGAGGCTTCCCAGCGTAGTTCGGATTCTTCGACCTCACAGCCCGCTTCATCAAGTGCCTGCTCGACCGCACCGAACATTTCACGTGGGGTATAGACTTCGATGACCTCATCCTCATCAACGACGTCCTCGGCTCCTGCTTCGGCGGCGATCAGGAAGATGTCATCGAAATCGAGACCATCGGCTTTCACGACGATGTAGCCTTTGCGCTCGAACTGCCAGGTCACGGACCCCGCCGAGGCCAGGCTGCCACCGGCTTTGTTGAAGGTATGCTTAAGCTCCGCCAGCGTTCGGTTGCGGTTGTCGGTCAGCACATCGACGATAAAGGCTACACCGTCAGGACCGTAGCCCTCGTAAGTGATCTCGGCCAGATCTTCGCCTTCCAATGCACCCGTCCCGCGTGCAATCGCCCGCTCGATGTTATCTTTGGGCATGTTGCCGGCTTTGGCTTTGGCGACAGCCAGTTTGAGCTTTGCGTTGGCGTTTTCATCGCCACCACCTTCGCGCGCTGCAACGGTAATATCCTTGGCGAGGCGGGTGAAAATCTTACCGCGCCGGGCATCTTCAGCGCCCTTCTTTCGCTTTATCGTTGACCATTTACTATGCCCCGACATCGCGTCTTTCTCCATATTTTTCACTTCGGTAACTGCGGCCTATTATACATGAGCCTGCCTGGGGCGTCGAGATTACTGTGATATAATGCCGGGCTATCGTCAGGGCTTGTCGAGGTCTCGGATTTGAGTCAACAGCTTGCTGCCAATCCCGTGCATGAGATCGACCCGCACCGTCTGGCCTGGGGCGTGCTGCTGGTGGCGTTTGCGGTCTTCTGCACGATCTGCATCGTGACTATCGTGGGTGTTGATTATTTCCTGTTCCAGTCCAGCATTCCAATTGAACCCATGCTGAGTCTGGGGCGCGGCTCAGTGGCCGTGTCGAATCTGGCAAATCCGGCGGAACTGGTAGGCAGGAACGGTTCAACGGTCCCAGCCGGTGCCGTGCTCAGCACGAACGCACAGTCTCAGGGGACGCTCCTGTTCTTTGATCCAAAGTATGATTTTGCGGTAGCCTCAGTGGCGCTCGACAACAATTCGACGATTACGCTGCGCAGCGCAACCCGCCCGCGCTTTGACTGGAGCCAGACACAGCACGTCATCAATCTGACGAATGTTAGCGGTGATCTGAGCGTGGATGTCGCGCCGACTGATGGACATAACACGCTGGTCGTGATCCAAACGACACAGGGCGCGACGGTCAACTTGCAGAGTGCCGGTCAATACACAGTGAGCGCCGCTGACGACGGTCTCACGGCTTACAATCAGTCCGGGCAGGCAGTGCTTGTTCCTTCAGATCGGGACAAGCCCGGCTATTTCATTCCGGTCGAAGGCATGGGGACGATCAATTACGAAAGCGGCCTGTTTTCGGGGGCACAGGGGTATACGGATTTGCTCTCGGACTCGTATTTCGAACGGCTGCGCAGCGGCAGTCCGTCGCCCTCTGAGCCAAACTGGGTATGCAGCAATGACCCGGGCAACGATCCGGTCGGGCAGTTTGAGTTCATGCTCACTGACGGCATTATGTCGCTGCGAATGGTACGCGATGAAGGCGCGACCACGCATGGCCGGACCTCCTGCGTGCAGAGTTTTGGACAGGCGGGCCTGGATATTGCGGCTGCTGGCTTCAATTATCTCAGTCTGAATGCGACACTGTATATTGCTGGTCAGACCTTGCAAGTCTGCGGATTCGATGGCAGTGAATGCCCAATCACCCTGCGGATGGATTACGTTGATGCCGATGGTGAGGCCCACAACTGGTTTCACGGTTTTTATGCTCGTGAGGCACCGAATTTCCCGCTGCGCTGCTCCACGTGTTTGCACGACCATGATCTTATCAACGAGCAGGCCTGGTATACCTATTCCAGCCCGAATTTGCTGACCCTGTTCAGCCCGGAACTGCCGCCAACGAAAATTGTTGCGCTCTGGCTGTATGCATCCGGGCATGAATACGACGTGCGGGTGAGCGATGTCTCCCTCTATGGGGCCAACCTGGACCTTGAAGCCGAGGAGCCTCCGGCAGAAGGTGCTTAGCTGAAGCCCAGGCCAAGCTCTTTCAGCGATGTCCAGGATTCGCGCCCGATAATGAGGTGATCCACCAGGGTAATATCGAGCAACCGACTGGCTGCGATGAGCGAGCGAGTCAGGTCGATGTCTTCGGGTGATGGGGCCGAATCGCCGGACGGGTGATTATGCACCACGATAATGGCCGGACTGTTGCGGATTACGGCCTCGCGCAGGACCTCGGCCAGACGCAGCACCGAGACGTTGACGGTCCCAATGTAGATGGTCGGAATGGCGATCACGCGGCGCGAATTATCGAGCAGAATGACGCGCACGTGCTCCTGCTGCAAACTGCTCATATCGGCCACCAACTGTACCGCGTCTTCGGCCCGGTTCACCAGTGGACGCTGCTGGGCGGCAAAGCCGGTCGCGCGTTTGCCCAGTTCCAGCGCCGCGGCAATCTGCGCGACTTTGGCGCTGCCGAGACCTTGAAACTGTGTGAGTTCATCTGGCGAGGCTCCTGCCAAGGCGTGCAGGCTGCCATAATGGGCCAGAATTTGCTCGGCCAGACGCAGCGCGTTATCCTTCGCCGTGCCGCTGCGCAGGATGATCGCCAGCAGTTCGGAATCGGCCAGTGCGCCGGGACCATGCTGGAGCAGGCGCTCGCGGGGCCGTTCCGATTCCGGCAGGTCGTGGATAGACAGATTGCGCTGCTCTTTCATAATGAGCGCATTGTATCATGATTGCGTGGGGTGGGTGATAACTGATATACTGACCGCAGAAATCGGGCTTTGGAGCGTACTGCATGGTCGAACTAAATTACGAGGGTTTGGTGCTGGCAGGTGGCATCTACGCAGCGGTGGTTGGCATCGCATTCTGGCTGGCGATGATCCTCTGGACTTACCGTGACATGAAGGCCCGTTCCCGCGATGCTATGGCGCGTATCCTGGTGGGCGTCTTCGTCGCTCTGCTGACGGTCCCCGGCCTGCTAATCTATCTCTTTCTGCGTCCGCGCGAGACCCTGGCCGAATCCTATGAGCGCTCGTTGGAAGAAGAAGCGCTGCTTCAGGACATTGAAGACAAGCCAGTTTGCCCGACCTGCGGTATCCGCACCGAGGCCGACTGGCAGGTTTGCCCCTCCTGTCACACACGCCTGAAGAAGGGCTGCATCAACTGCGGGCATTTGCTGGAGCTTTCCTGGAATATCTGCCCCTACTGCTCGGCCAGCCAGGTCAGCCAGGAAACCACCGACTGGGTGTACCAGCAGCAGCCGACGGCACGTACACGCCCGCCGCAGGCCCGCCCAAGCACAAGCTACGAGCCGCAGCCCGCTGAAACACTGGAGTATATCGAAGGCGACGACTACTAAAGCTCGCCTGATTCCCCGGCCACGTGCATCTTTAAGAAGTTCGTCTGACCGCCGATCCCGAAGGGAACACCGGCAATAATGACGAGATTATCCCCGCGATCAACCATGCCCGAATTATGGGCTGTCCGTACGACTACGCTAATCATCTCGTCAATCGTGTTGAACTGCGGTGTCATCATCGGGATGACGCCCCAGACCAGCGCCATGCGCCGGTAGGTGACATCGCTGGGAGTCACGCAGATGATAGGCGTGCGTGGGCGCTCTTTGGCGACGCGCCGGGCGGTATAGCCGGACAGAGTCGAGGTGATAATCGCTTTGCAGCGCAGCACCTCGGCGATCTGGCTGGTCGCCTGGCTGATGGCATCCGAGACGATCTCCCGGCCTTCCTCATTGGGCGGATAGATCGGGCGTGCGCTGCCTTCTTTCAAGAGATTGCGCTCCGCCGTGACGGCAATGCGCGCCATCGTCTCCACCGCCGCGATGGGGAAACCACCGGTCGCGGTCTCGTTGCTGAGCATGACCGCATCCGTCCCATCCATGATGGCGTTGTAGACATCGCTGGCCTCAGCGCGCGTGGGACGGGCATTGCTTACCATTGAGTTGAGCATTTGCGTTGCGGTGATGACCGGCTTGCTGGCGGCGTTACACAGGCGAATGATGTGCTTCTGGTGGACCGGCACTTCCTCCGCTGGGGTCTCAACTCCGAGATCGCCACGTGCCACCATAACCGCGTCGGAGGCCTCTACAATGGCTTCGATGTTCTCCAGCGCCTCGTGTTTTTCGATTTTGGACACGATTGCCGGTGATTCCGAGCCGCCCAGATGCCGGATCAGCCAGCGGAGTTCGCGCAGGTCTTCGACCGAACGCACAAAAGACATGGCGAGATAATCGGTCTCTTTCTGAAGCGCGAACTCCACATCGGCCCGGTCCTTATCGGTGATGGCTGAGAGCCGGAGCCTAGCTGCCGGTGCAGTGACACCTTTGCGAGAGGTCAGCGGGCCGCCGATGATGACCTCGCAGACCAGCTTCTCGTCAGTTCTTTCCTTGACCTGGAATTCCAGATTGCCATCATCCAACAGGAGGGTCATCCCGGATTCGATGTCCTGGATAAATTCCGGGTGGGGCAGGGGGATCGTATAGCGGTCCGTGTTGTTCGGGTCTGGATGCAAAACCAGGGTTACGGTATCGCCTTGATTAAGCTCCAGCGGCTCGTCCTGTACCTGGCCGATGCGAATCTTCGGCCCCTGCAAGTCGCACATGATCGCTATGACGGCTCCCTCGGATTGCGCGACTTCTCGAATCCGGTCGATGGTCGCGCCATGCGTTTCGTGGTCGCCGTGTGAGAAGTTGATCCGTGCCACGTTCATACCCTGACGGATCATCTCGCGGAGGACCTCTTCTGAAGCGGACGCTGGACCGATGGTCGCAACGATCTTGGTGCGTTTGCCGTCAAGGGGATTCGTAGCCAATTAGATTTGTCCTCTCCGCTTCATTCGGGTACTCCAGGGTTTTAGCGATTAAGGTTGGTGAAGGCATCCATGCCGGGGAAGACCGCTGCATTGCCCAGCGCTTCTTCAATGCGCAGCAGTTGATTGAACTTCGCCACACGGTCCGAGCGGGCAGGCGCACCGGTTTTGATCTGGCCGCTGTTCATGGCAACCGAGAGATCAGCAATCGTGGTGTCTTCCGTTTCGCCGCTGCGATGACTGGTCACGACGGTCCAGCCGTGCCGCTGGCTCAGTTCGCTGGCGGCCATCGCTTCGGTCAGGCTGCCGATCTGGTTGACCTTGCACAGCAGCGAGTTGCAGGATTTCTCCTTGATGGCGCGTTTGACGCGCTCCACGTTCGTCACCAGCAGATCGTCGCCCACGATCTGAACCCGGTCGCCGATGCGGGCCACCAGTTTCGACCAGTTTTCCCAGTCGTCTTCGGCCAGACCATCTTCGAGCGAGATGATGGGATAGCGGTCAATCCACTCCGCCCAAAACTCAACCATTTCCTCACCGGAAAGGACGCGGCCTTCGATGTCGAGATGATAGGCTCCATCCCGGTAAAATTCTGAGGCGGCGGGGTCCAGCGCGATGTAAATCTGCTCGCCGGGCGTATAGCCTGCCGTTTCAATAGCCTTCATAATCACGTCGAGCGCGGCCTGATTTGACCCCAGGCTGGGCGCGAAACCGCCTTCGTCGCCGACAGTGGTACTGTGGCCCATGTCGTGGATCACGTTTTTCAGGGTGTGGTAGACCTCGGCGCACCAGCGCAGACCCTCGTGGAAAGTCGGCGCACCCAGCGGCATAATCATGAACTCCTGGAAGTCGGTGCTGTTGGCAGCGTGTTTGCCGCCGTTCATGATGTTCATCATCGGCACCGGCAGGACGTGCGCATAGACGCCGCCCAGATAGGCGTAGAGCGGTAAGCCGACGCTCTCCGCTGCTGCACGCGCGACCGCCAGGGAGACGCCCAGAATAGCGTTGGCCCCCAGCTTGGACTTCGTCGGTGTGCCGTCCAGGGCGATCATTTCCTCGTCAATTGATTTCTGGTCGGTTGCGTCCGCGCCGAGCAGCAGTTCAGCCAACTGGTTGTTGACCGTGTCCACCGCCTTCAGGACGCCTTTGCCACCGAAACGTGATTTGTCTCCGTCACGAAGCTCCAGCGCTTCATGCTCACCGGTAGAGGCTCCGCTGGGCACAATCGCACGGCCCATCGTGCCATCCATGAGGGTCACTTCGACTTCAATCGTAGGATTACCCCGCGAATCCAATACTTCACGGGCGTGTATGTCTTCTATAAAGGTCATTGTCTTCACTCTCCAAGCCAATTAAAGCAGGCCAATTATAACAGGGTTTGCCGCTGATGGGTGACGATTTCATCATTAAATCTTGTTTTCGCATAGTCATTAAACACACCCAAAAACCAAACAACCCTCACATAATACAAAGCTCAATGCTATAAATAGAATCAGCTACGAGACAAAGACATGAACCACAACATCTACCTGGACCACTCTGCATCCACGCCTACAGACCCACAAGTTCTGAAAGCAATGCAGCCATACTACACCGAGATCTACGGCAACCCCTCAGCCTCACACCACTACGGCAAACAGGCTGAACAAGCCATCGAAAACGCACGCGAAAAAGTCGCCCAGATTCTCAACTGCAAACTAAACGAAATCATCTTCACCAGCGGCGGCTCAGAAAGCATCAACCTCGCCCTACGCGGCAGTGCCTGGGCCAAGCGCCAATCGGGGCAGGGCAACCACCTCATCACCACCGGAGTCGAGCACGACGCCACCACCAACACGATCAAACAACTCTCCCAAATCATGGGATTCGACCACAACATTCTAAACGTAGACCACTACGGCAGAGTCAATCCCAACACATTAAGAGACGAACTGCGCAACGACACCATTCTGGTCAGCAGCATCTACGCCAGTAACGAGGTAGGCAGCATCGAAGCCATCAGCACATTGGGTCAAATTTGCCAGGAACGCAACATCACATTCCACACGGACGCCGTACAGGCCGCCGGACAGCTTCCGCTCGACGTACAGGCTCTCAACGTAGACCTGATGAGCCTCTCAGCGCACAAATTCTACGGACCTAAAGGCATAGGCGTTCTTTATGTCCGAGAAGGAACTCATCTGCTTCCTATACAAACCGGAGGCAACCACGAGAACGGCCTGCGCGCTGGCACTCAGAACACGCCGCTAATTGTCGGGCTGGCAACCGCCCTCCAGATCGCCTACGATGAACTGGAGAAACACACACAGCACTACCGCAAGCTGCGCGACCAGCTCATTGACGGCATTCTTCATAAGGTCCCTGATGCGCAACTCAGCGGGCATCCTGAGAACCGCTTACCTTCACACGCCAGCTTCGTGTTCGACAATATCGAAAGCAATTTACTGCTAATGCACCTGGATCTCAACGGAATCGCAGCCAGCAGCGGCTCCGCCTGCAAGACAGGCAATCCAGAACCGTCCAGCGTCCTGCTCGCAATGGGATTCACAGAAGCACAGGCACGCGGCGGCCTGCGGTTCACCGTCGGACGGCAAAACACCGAAGCCGAAATCGACTACACCATAGAGACTCTTAAGCGCATAGTCGAGAAGCTGCGTAAGCTCAGCCCCATGCGGAGCCAAATATGAGTTCGTGTGGTTGTCGCCATGAGCGGAGGAGTTGATAGCTCAGTGGCTGCCGCGCTGCTAGTACAGCAGGGCTATGAAGTCATTGGCATGATGATGCGGCTATGGTCCGAAGAAACAGTTACCGGCAAGGTCTACAACCGCTGCTGTACCCCAGATCAGATGGCGGATGCACGGCGCATCGCGGATCATCTTGCGATACCGTTCTATGTACTGGATACACGCGACGTCTTCCATGAGCGCATCGTGGACTTCTTCGTCGCGCAGCACCGTCAGGGAGTTACACCCAATCCCTGTATCGAATGCAACCGCCAGATTCGCTTTAACTGGCTGCTGAACAATGCGCTGGCGCTGGATGCCGATTATCTCGCCACCGGGCATTACGCGCGCGTGCGCCAGACCGCCGACAGCAGCTTCAGTCTGATGCGCAGCGTCGATGAGCACAAAGATCAGAGCTACGTACTGAGCGTCATGGGGCAGGACGAACTGAGTCATGCGCTGTTCCCAGTCGGCGAGTACACGAAGCCAGAAGTCCGCCAGATTGCCGAATCATTCGGCCTGCCTACTGCCAGCAAACACGACAGCCAGGATCTGTGTTTCCTGGGCGATGGCGATTACCGCCGCTTCCTGCGCCAGCACGCCCCGGATGCCATGACTGCCGGACCTATCGTCCGCCGCGACGGGGCCATCCTGGGCGAACATACAGGCCTTGCCAATTACACCATCGGCCAGCGCAAGGGTCTCGGCGTTCAGTCCAGTGTGCCGCTCTACGTGATCGCCATGAATCCGCTCAATAACGCCCTGATTGTAGGCACCCAGGACGAACTCGGCGGGACTCAGCTTCACGCTTCACGGGTCAACTGGGTGGTGCCACAGCCGCCAGACGCATCATTCCGCGCGGAGGTCAAAGTGCGTTACAAGGCGAGAGCCGTCCCCGCCACGGTCATGCCCATCGGCACCGACCGCTTCGAGGTACAGTTTGATGCACCTGTGCGTGACATTACGCCGGGTCAGGGAGCGGTGATCTACGACGGCGACGCGGTGTTAGGCGGGGGCATTATTGAGCGCGAGGCCGCTACAGCGACCAGATAATACGCTGCACATTCTCAGCAAAGAGCATCAATATGAGCGTTGCCAGCACCACATAGGGACCGTAAGGCAGCGGCGTAAAGAGATTGTAGCGCCCCATAAGACTGCGGATGAGAATATAAACCAGCGCACCAGCAGCCCCCAGGAAGACGGCAATGAAGATGGCGATTATCAGCGGCTGCCAGCCGAGGATCAAGCCACACAGCGCCGACAGCATCACGTCACCATAGCCAAAGGCGACCTCCGGCAGTTCATAGCCCCTGATCTTTGCCAGGACATACGAAAAGAGGATGCCGCCGAGATACAGCACGAAAAAGACGCCAAAGCCCAGTGCAGCGCCGATCAAGGCACTCGTAAGATCCGGTTTATGCTGCGTTGGGGTCAGCAGCGCATCCAGCAGGGCGATTACTGCTGAGGGGATAATCACGACAAAGAGGATCAGGCGGTGCTCAATATCGACAACGGTAATGAGCACGAAGATCGCACAGTAAATCAGATAAAACACCAGCTGCAAGGCACTCACATCGGGTTCGCTGCCCGTCACCTGAACGGTGATCACCATCAGCGCTGCCGTGAGCAGTTCCGTCAGCGGATAGCGCCAGGAGAGGCGGCTTGTGCCATCAGGTGAACTGCGCTGCCCGGTCAGGAAGGCCGTCAGCCCTAACCAGGCGCTGAACGGACGCGGCGTATCATCCGGGTAATGGGGCAAACGGGGATTCTCGCGGGCCGGGAGATCGTCGGCCAGGGCATTGACCAGACCACCTGCCAGCACACCGATCAGGGCGATCACAACAATCATAAGCAAACTACCTTGTGAGGACGGGTGCCGGTGGCAGCAGCGCCAGGGCAATCAGGACAACAAGCAGGAAGGTCAGCGCGGCGCTGAGGATGACGGCAGCTTTCTGACTTCCAGAGAATGGTTCCGGTACTTCATCATGAACAGCAGCGGCACCGACATAAAGCTCCACCGGCTCGACTGTCTGCCCGCGAATCTGCCAGGCCGCCAGCCGAGGCGTAGCGGATTGCAGACTGACGATCACCTGGACCACTTCCGGGTAATGCGCGTAGCGAATATCGGTGGTCGAGGGGATCGGCGGATGATGCGGATGCGAATGATAGAAGGCAATCAGGCTCAGGCCCTGCCGTTCAAGATCGAACATCGCCTGGACAAAGGCCCGCTGCTCAAACTCAAACAAACGAGTTGGGTCACTGGCCGCATTCGGGATCGGGACGATGAGTTGCGCCACCTCACCGCGCCCGGCGATCAGCCCGCAGGCCTCGGACGGTGCGGCCTCCAGCGCATATTGCGCCAGTGCGTGAGCCTGCTCGTCGCTAAGAATCATCTTCTGCTTCCGGGATAACAAAGGCCTCGATCCGCTGATCCTGGGGCGGATTGCGCGTTTCGTAGAACAAATCCGCGCTCAATGTATAGAGACCCGCCGGATCCTCTTTGCCACGTATATGCATGGTGAATTCCATGTCGTGGTGCATCGTCTCGATCACATTCAACTCGCTTACGATCTGATCTTGCTCGTCATGCGCGATCAGCAGCAGATTAGGCCGGTCCTGAAAAGGCGTCACGACAATGTGAATATAAATGCGAAAGCGATCCGGGTACGGGATGATCTCCAGGGTTTCGATCTGAATTTCATCTCTGGGGCGGGTATCGCCGCTGACTGGGAAAATGGGTATATCCATAAGCGCGATTATATCAGGAGCCTCGCAGGCTTTCCAACGCGGCCAGCGCCTGCTCGAACTGGCTTTCGGGCACGAAGAGATGATCCCGGCTGTAGGCGGCAAAGGGCAGAATGCTCACACCTGCCTCGGCTAAAGCGGCACTCACATAGGCCATAAAGCCGACAAGATCGGGTTCGAGCACAATGTCAAAGGTAATCAAGCGGTAGCTGACCGCCGCCGTCTGGTTGTTGACCAAGCGCTGCTTGAACTCCGCCCAGGCTTCAGCAGGCATCATCACACTGACCTCGTCCTTATCGACGAGCAGGGCGCAAAAGGGTTCGCCTATTGAAGCGACCAGCCCGGCAGCCGCAGTGATAGCGGACGCAGGCAGGCGGACAAAGGCATAAGGCTGACCGTCGCTATAAAACGTGGTCTGCTTTAGAATTTCGTGCGGTGGTTGCGTCACGGCACCCCCGGCAGTAGGATATGGCAGAGTTTATTATACAGGAGGTCGGCTTTGGGCGCGCAGGCACAGGGCGCAGATGCCGTTGAAGGCCGTTGGCTGACAATTCCGCGCAGCTTATGCTTTGTGACCCACGGCGACGATGTACTGCTGATGAAGCGGGCAGCCAACCGGCGCGTCTTCCCGAACCGCTATAATGGCGTCGGCGGTCATATCGAACGCGATGAAGACCCGCTCAGTGGGGCACGGCGCGAAATTCTGGAGGAAACCGGGTTGACCGTGCAGGACCTGCGCCTGCGGGCAGTCTACAACGTGGACGCGGGCGAATCGACCGGAATTATGCTCTTCGTGTTCACCTGCCGCAGCGTATCACGCAGTCTCCCGCCAGAGGGACCTGAGGGCACGCTGCACTGGGTTCCGCGCAGCACGCTGTATGATCTCGACCTGGTCGAAGACCTGCCAGAGATACTGCCGCGCGTGCTGGATATGCCCGCTGAGGCCGCACCGCTGTTCGTCCACGTGAGTTATGATTCAGAGGATCGCATTCAGATGCGCTTCGCCCAGCCAGGCCCCGGAGCATCATGACCGAAGTCAGACGTCGCAGTCCACTCAGACGGCCCGGTTGTGTGCTGGGCATAATTATCTGGTTCATGCTGCTGCTCAGCCCCTGCATCGTGGTGATCCTGGCGTCACGCGGCGAAGTCTCCATCAGCACGGGCAGCGCACCAGAGCAGCACCTGCGCATCTGGCTGGTCCAGGAAGCCAGACAACGCGGCCTGGGTATCTCGACCGCGTCGGTGTTCGAACAGGACGAAGACGCGATCTGCGTCCAGACAAACGTCAGCTTCCTGATGTGGCAGGGAGAGGGCGAGTCATCAGCATACTGTGAATGCTACCAGCAGTCGGACTCTGGCTGGCAGACGACCTCCCTTGAGCAGAACGCCTGCCAGTCACCTTGAGGAAGGTCCAGCGTGCAGATTCTTCAGCATATTGACCCTGGCAACGCCCTGGTCGCGGCGCTGGCCTGCGTGTGTCTGTGCGGGCTAGGGCTGGTTCTCGTCACAGGCTTCCACGTCATCAGCGGCCTGATTGGCGCCATCGGCAGCGTCCTCGAACTGTTTTTCCACATCCTGGGCGGCGGGCCAGTAGCCTGGTGCGGTTGTCTGGTCGTGATCCTGATCATTGCGGGCGGCATCGGCATGGTCATCGTGATGGCGCAAGCACTCTCCACCTGTGGCACGCCTCAGGCAATCAACTTCTGCTCGCTGCTGGGCCAGTAATTTGCGGTAGAATGGGTCGATCACATGAACGAGGGACTATGGACTCGGTACAGGAACTAAACGAGCGCATCCAGCAGGAAGCGGCTTTTGTCCCTGACGTGCTGCGCGAAAGTGGGCGGATCATCGTCGGTCAGGAACGCCTGATGCACCGGCTGCTGATCGCACTGCTCACCAACAGCCACGTGCTGATTGAGGGCGTGCCCGGACTGGCGAAGACGCTGGCGGTGCGCACGCTGGCAGCCACGCTGGATGTCGGCTTCCGGCGCATTCAATTCACGCCCGATCTGCTCCCAGCGGATTTAATCGGCACACAAATCTATAATCCGAAAACTGGCGACTTCACCCCCCGGCACGGGCCTATCTTCAGCAACATCGTGCTGGCCGACGAGATCAACCGCGCGCCCGCCAAGGTGCAGTCGGCCTTACTGGAAGCGATGGAGGAACGACAGGTCACGCTGGGCGAGCAAAGTCACCAGTTGGATGACCCCTTCATGGTCCTGGCGACGCAGAACCCGATTGAGCAAGAGGGCACCTATCCGCTGCCGGAAGCGCAGCTTGACCGTTTCATGCTCAAGGTAATCGTCGGCTATCCGACGCGCAACGAAGAACGAGCTGATTATCGACCGGATGGCCGGTGAAGATCCGATCCCGGCACAGCCTGTGATCGACCGCAGCGTCATTATCCAGGCGCGGCAGGTCGTCAAGTCAATTTATGTCGACGACAAGATCAAGGACTATATTCTCGACATCGTCTTCGCCACCCGCGATCCGGTCGCCAGCGGAATGCGCGAACTGAGCCAGTACATCGAGGTCGGGGCCTCGCCGCGCGCCACGCTCTCACTTGCCAGGGCCGCCAAAGCCAACGCCTTTCTGCGAGGCCGGGGCTTCGTGACGCCCGACGACGTGAAACAGATCGTCATGGACGTGCTGCGCCACCGCATCGTGACCACTTTCGAAGCCGATGCCGAGAGCATCAGCGCGGTTAACATTATCCAGCAGATCGTGAGCCGCACACAGGTTCCCTGATGCTGACCGCCGATGTCATGCGCCGCATCCGGCAGATCGAAATCCGCACACGTCGTCTGGTCAATACGTCGTTTGCCGGGGCCTATCATTCGGTCTTCAAGGGCGGCGGGATCGTCTTCGATACCGTGCGTGCCTACGAGCCGGGCGACGATGTGCGTGACATCGACTGGAACGTCACGGCACGGACAGGCGAACCCTTCGTCAAACGTTATGTCGAGGAGCGCGAACGGGTGGTGATGCTGGTGCTGGATGCCAGCGCGTCGATTCTGTTCGGAACACGGGGCCGCTTCAAGCGCGATCTGGCCGCCGAACTGGGCGCAGTGCTGGCCTTTTCCGCCATCAGCAATAACGATAAAGTCGGCCTGATGGTCTTCAGCGATAAGGTCGAGTTATTTATCCCGCCGCGCAAGGGCCGCAACCACGTGCTGCGCCTGATCCGCGATCTGATGGCCGCCACGCCGCAGGACAGCGGCACGGATATTGCGCTGAGTCTGAAGACGCTCAACCAGCATCTCAAGCGCGGCGCGATTGTCTTTCTGGTATCCGATTTTCTGACCTCCAGCGAGGATTACGTGCGCGAACTGATGCTGCTGAGCCATCGCCACGACATCATCGCCATCACGCTCAATGACCCGCTGGAAGAATCCTGGCCGGATGTAGGCCTCGTCGGTTTGCAGGACGCCGAAACCGGCCTGAGCACCTGGGTCAACACCAGTTCGCGCGGCTGGCGGCGGCAGTTCGGCGCGCAGTCCAGGCGCTTCCGCACCATGCGTGATGCCGCACTGACCCGCGCAAAGATCGACCGGATCGACATTACGTCGGATGGTGATTACGTCAGCGCCCTGGCAGCCTTCTTCCAGCGGCGTGAACGTCGTCTGCGGCAATGAGCAGAATCGCGGTCTTTGCTATCGTTTTGCTGGCCTTGTGGAGTGGCCCGGCCCAGGCACTCCAGGAGAGCAGCGCTGCGGCTGCTGCGTTTTCCGCTAACACCCAGAGTCCGTTGGTCGGCGCGCCGGTCGATTTGCGATTGGTCGTGAGCCTGCCCGCCGGGTCAGAAATTGTCGCCTGGCCGGACTTCCCGACGCAGTGGCCGCCTTTCGAGATTCTCAGCGTGGGTGAGCGGGTCATGGAGGACAACGGCGCGACCGTCACTTACCACCAGGACCTGCGCGCGATCCTCTGGCTACCGGGCGAGGTTCAGACCCCGGATATTCTGCTCAGCTATCGCACGCCGGACGATCCACGTCTGATCCCGCTGCCGGTGCAGCCGCTGTATTTTTCTGTGCCGAGCGTGCTGGCTTCGCCGGACGATCCACTGCTACCCTTCAGCCCGCCGGTCGCGCTGCCTTACATTCCGCTGCAACTGGTCGTCGTCATCATCTGCCCCCTGATTACGCTGGCATATATCCTCATTCAAGAGTGGCGCAAGCGGCGCCAGATCACCGAATTCAGCCACCTGGATGACGTGCCCCTCACAGACCTTGACCGGGCGGTGTTGACCAGCTTGCAGGAGATCGACTTCCGGGCGATGGAACCGGCAGCGGTCTACAGCGCCGTCTCCGACTGCCTGCGCGAGTATGTAGACAGGCAGTTCGGCATCTCGAATGCGCATCTGACCAGTTTAGAAGTGGTAGACCTGATAAAATCGGAGCTGCCGGTCCCGGTCGCCCACCGGCTGCAAGATTTGCTGACTCAATCGGACATCGTGAAATTCGCGCTTTATACGCCAGACCGGCGTGAGGCGCGGCGTTATCTTGAACTCTCGGTGCGCTGGATTCAGGCGGTCGCACGGGATCTCGCGCAGCGGTCACGCAAGGAGGTCGCATGACCTACCGGCTGGCGCACCCATTGGCGCTGCTGCTCCTGCTGCTGCCGCTGATTTACGTCATTCTGGAATGGCGCGGCAGCCACGTCAACACCCTGCTGCGCTACTCCGACACGCGCCTGATGGGCGGGCTGCCAATCAACTGGCAGGTGCGGCTGCGGCGGCTGCCGGATGTGCTGCGCGCGCTGGCCTGGCTGGTCCTGATCCTGGCACTGGCACGCCCGCAGGTCGGCAATGCCCAGGAGATTATCCGGGGGCAGGGGGTCGATATTGTGCTGGCACTGGACATTTCAGACAGCATGGGGCTGGAGGATTTCGGGCCCACGAACCGCCTGGAAGCAGCCAAGAGCGTCATCGCCGAGTTTGTCAAAGCGCGCGAATATGACCGCATCGGTCTGGTCGTCTTTGCCAACGAAGCCTTCCACCACGTCCCGCCCACACTCGACCATGATGTTCTAATCCAACTGCTGGATCAGGTTCAGCTTGCTTCCGTCCTGGGCATCACCCAAGGCGGGACAGCGATTGGTCTGGGGATCGCCTCTGCCGCCAATATGCTGCGCGACAGCACGGCCCCATCGCGGGTGATTATTCTACTGACCGATGGCGCACACAATGCCGACGGCATCACGCCGATTGATGCCGCGCTGGATGTAGCCGCGCTCGGCATTCGTGTCTATACCATCGGCATCGGTAGCATCAATACTGACAGCCTCATCACCGCAGGCGACCGCCAGTTTGTCGGTGACAGCCTGGACGAGGGGACCCTGCGTCAGATCGCCGACATCGCCAACGGGCGCTATTTCCGCGCCTCGGACCTGACCGATTTGCGCGATGTCTACGATCAAATCAACCGGCTGGAACGCTCGGACATCGAACGGCAGGTCTATGTCCAATGGCAGGACAGCCCGGCGGCTCTGCTGCTGCCGTTGAGCCTGCTTCTACTGGTACTCGAACGCCTGCTGCGGCATACGATTTTCCAGACACTGCTATGACGATTACCTTCCTGAACCCCATCGCGCTGGCGCTGCTGATCCCGCTGCCGTTGCTGCTAGGCTTGCTTATCTGGCGAGTGCGCAGCCGCCGCAGCCGTCTCTACAGTCTGGGCGATGCCGGATTGATCGACCGCCTGATTACCGGGCCGCGTGCCGCATCCGGTTGGTGGCGGCTCGTGCTGTGGAGCGGCGCGACTATATCCTTGATTGTTGCGTTGGCACGCCCGGCCTGGGGCGTCAACATGGACGTCATCGAACTGCAAGGTGTGAGCGTCGTGGCTGTGCTGGACGTCAGCAACAGCATGAACGCCCAGGATGTCCTGCCCAGCCGTCTGGAACGCGCCAAGCTGGCGCTGCACGATCTCTTCGACGGCCTGGGGGGCAACGAAGTCGGCTTGGTGCTGTTCGCAGGCTCAGCCATCGTTCAGTTCCCGCTGACGACTGACGCGGAATCCGCCCAGGCTTTTCTGAGCGCTGCCAGCAGTGAGTCGATTACGCAGCAGGGGACCGCCATTGCCAACGCCCTGCACACGGCGCTGAATTTATTTGATGCGCAAAGCCCCTCCGCGCGGATCATCGTCCTGGTCACAGATGGCGAAGATCAGGAAGGCGATATTGAAGCCGCCGCTGCGGAAGCTGCTGCCGCTGGCGTGACGATCTATACAATTGGTTATGGTGGGCCGACCGGCGTACCGATCCCAATCCTGGGTGCGGACGGGCAGGTAGTGACATACAAAGCCGACACCAGCGGCAATCTGGTCCTGAGTAACCGGGATGAGCCGACGCTTCAGACCCTGGCGGAGCAGACTGGTGGCATCTACCAGCGAGCCAGTGCCAGCGGGAGCGAAATTACGCATCTGGCTCAGCTTATCAACGAGGCGCAGCGCGGACTGCTCGACAGCCGCACAGAAAGCCGCAGTATCGAGCGCTTCGGCATTTTCACGCTGATCGCCATCCTTCTTCTGAGCGTGGAGATCCTGACACCCGGTTTGCGAGGAGCCAGCGCATGAAACGGCGCTTCCACATGATTCACGCGCTCATCTGCCTGCTGGTGCTGGTCATTGTCAGTATCCCGTTCAATCCTGCCGAGCGGAATAACAGTGCCATCAGCCTGTACGACCAGGGGAATTACGAGGCTGCCATTGACGCTTATCAGGCGGCAGCGGTCAACATGCCAGATGCACCGGAACCCTACTATAATTCGGCCAGCGCGCTGGCCGCGACCGGGCGTCTGCGTGCCGCTGAAGCAGCGCTCCAGGAAGCACTGGACCACCTGGACGAGGACAGTGGCCCGCAGGCCGAGCCTTTAGTTCAGCAGGCCTATTACAACCTGGGCAATATCTATTACGAGCAGGCACTGTACGAGGACGCCGTGACGGCCTACCGCGAGGTCCTCAAGCGCAACCCACAGAACGAGGCCGCCCGTCACAATTACGAGCTGGCGCTGCTGCACTTTGAACCTTCACCAACGCCCACCACGCAGGAGCAAAACACCAACCCGGATGAGGATCAGGTCAATCCTGAAGCAACACCGACGCCTAACCCGATGGGGGAAGACGAGAGCCAGCCCCCCACACCCACTCCGTCACCACCACCAACTCAGGCCGCAGCACCGCCGGACAACGCCACGCCAACGCTTGCCCCTGCTGAAGGAGGCACACAGGGGCCGCTGCCTTCTACACCGAGCACGCCGTCCGCAGGTCCATCGCTCGACGATGTCGAACGTCAGCTAGACGCGATTCAGGCCAACCAGCGCACGCTCAGCGAAATGCTGAACGAGCTGGCAACGCCGGGGCCGTTCAATAGCCGGGATTGGTGAGCGATGATGCGCCGACTGCTCTTTTTACTGCTGCTGGGTCTCCTGGCGCACCCGATTCTGGCCCAGACGCAGCCGGATTACTTCCTGGAAGCCGAGGTGAGCAATGCTTCGCCTTATGTCGGGCAGCAGATCCGCTACAGCTTCCGCCTTTACTCCAGGGTGCTCGGAACCAATAGCGGTTTGTTCCTTGAACCCAGCTACGATGGCTTCTGGCTGGAAGAGATCAACACCTTGCGCTATCAGGTCCTGCGCGGCAATCGATCCTACGAGGTCCGGGCACATAGCGTGGCCCTGTTCCCGACACGGCCCGGCCCGTTGACGATAGAACCGGTACAGTTTGTCATCCCCGACACACCTATCAAGGCGGGTGAGGTTCTGGTGAGCGACGCGGTCACGATCAACGTGCAGCCTTTGCCCGAAGCGGGGCGAGCGGATAACTTCTCCGGCGCGGTGGGGGACTTCGAACTGCTGCCCACCATCGACCGCCAGACAACGCGCCTGGGCGAACCCATCAGCTTGCAGCTTGCCGTGCGCGGTGATGGCAACGTGGCCCAGATCCCCATTCCCGCTTTACCCGACTCAACCGATTGGCGCAGTTACGCCAATCCGAGCCAGTACCAGAGCGAAACCAGCGACGACGGACCCCTCATCGGCCAGACGACCTTTAGCTGGCTGCTCACGCCGCTCAAGGCAGGCGACCTGGCTCTGCCGGAGATCAGCCTCAGCTACTTTGACCCGGCGGCGGCCAGCTATAAGACCATCAGCACCTCGCCGGTCACGATTCAGGTCGCCCCAGGCGAAGGGGAGGCGGACAGCGTGTCGCCACCCGAAGCTCTCGCCGTGCTGCCCCTGCGGCCCATACCTGCTTCTCTGACCCTGGGCAAATCCGTTATTCCCGGATGGTCCTGGCTGCTGTGGCTGATCGCACCGCTGGCGACGCTCGCCATCTGGCTGCGCGCACGGCATCTGGAGCACCGCCGCCGCTATGCCGCCTTCTACCGGCGTTCGGAAGCCTTGAAACAGGCTCAGGGCGCACTGGCCCAGGCACAGAAAAAACCTGCCAGCGCGGCTTACCGCCTGATCTGGGACGCAATCATGAATTACTTCGGCGACAAATTGGATCAGTCTGCCGCTATGCTCGATTATGAAGATCTGGAAGCGGCCATGCAGGCGCACGGCGTCCAACCAGAGATCGCCGTCCACGTGCTGAACAGCTTACAGCGGCTGGATCAGGCACGCTACGCACCTTTCGGCAGCCAGGATGCCCGCTCGATGACCGATCAGGTCTCGAAAATTCTGAACTCGTGTGGATATGGTCTGGCAATGAGACGACTGCTGCTGATCGCCTTCGTATTGGCGGTCCTGAATCCCGGTGTGCAGGGGCAGGATGAACTTCACAACCTCGCCGAGCAGGCACAGGCCGCCTACGCCAGCGGTGACTTTGCCGCTGCCAGCAGCAGCTATGAATCACTGGTCGCTCAAGGGGTACAGGACAGCACCGTCTACATCAACCTGGGACACAGTTATTTCGAGCAGCACGATTATGGGCGGGCACTGTTGAACTACCGGCGTGCTCAGGAGCTTGCGCCGCGTGATCTCGATCTGAGCGCGGATCTGGCGCGAGTGCGTTCGCTGCGAATCGACGTACAGGGGGATGAGACCGCCCTGGTGGACAGTCTGGCATTGTTAACCTCAGCCGCGCTCACCGAGACCGAACTCACCTGGCTGGTGCTGGGACTGTGGACCAGTAGTTTTGGACTGCTGTATCTCTACATCCTGAAAAGCCGCTGGCGAGCCGTCCTGCGCGGGCCGCTGCTGGTACTGGCACTGCTGATGGTTCTAGGCTTGATCCTGTGGGGCAGTCGCAGCTACAGCAGCCGCTTCCGGCCTGCCGCTGTGGTGATCCCGGCGACAGTGAGCATCATGAGCGGTCCGGGTGAGGATTACCTGGAACTCTACACACTGCACGCTGCCGCCGAAATGCGCGTTTTGCAA
Source organism: uncultured Chloroflexia bacterium (assembly GCA_963772595.1). Classification (GTDB taxonomy): domain Bacteria; phylum Chloroflexota; class Anaerolineae; order Aggregatilineales; family Phototrophicaceae; genus CAVYXZ01. The sequence continues at coordinate 533,953 of CAVYXZ010000016.1, forward strand.
GTTCATGACGATTGGGCGCGCTTCATTCTGCCCGATCAACGCCAGGGCTGGATTCCGCTGTCGGCTGTCGAATCTGTCTGAATCTCAGCGCAGCAGTTCCGGGATTTGCTCCGGGTTGCTGGCAACACGCACACCTGCCATCTTGAGTGCTTCGATCTTCTCCGCTGCCGTGCCTTCGCCACCTTCGACGATGGCCCCGGCGTGGCCCATGCGCGTGCCTTCTGGTGCGCTGGACCCGGCGATAAAGGCCGCGACCGGCTTGGTCATGTGCGCTTTAATGTAGTCCGCAGCCTCGATCTCCGCACGTCCGCCGATTTCACCCAGCAGCGCGACTTTTTCCGTCTGCGGGTCCTCTTCGAACATGCGCAGAATGTCCACGAAGGTTGAGCCAATAATCGGATCACCGCCAATGCCGACGCAGGTGGTCTGGCCCATGCCCGCCTGAGTGAGGGCGTAGACGACTTCGTAGGTGAGGGTGCCGCTCTTCGAGACGACGCCAACGTTGCCCGGCGTGGCAATGTAGCCCGGCATAATGCCAATCTTGGCGATGTCTGGGGCCAGGATACCGGGGCAGTTAGGGCCGATCAGGCGGCTGCCACTACGCTTGACATGATTGTAGACCTTCATCATGGCGTGAACCGGAATGAACTCGGTCAGGCAAATAATCAACTCAATACCGGCGTTGGCCGCTTCGTACATAGCGTCCGGCGCAAAAGCGGCTGGCACCGCGATCATGCTAACGTTTGCTCCGGTGACTTCGACCGCTTTCTCGACCGTATCAAAGACCGGCTTGCTCTCAAACCATTCGCCGCCCTTGCCTGGGGTAACACCGCCGACGACATTGGTGCCGTACTCGATCATCGTGCGGGTGTGGAAACTACCTTCCCGCCCGGTGATGCCCTGAACGATGACTTTCGTCTCTTCGTTTACCAGAATCGCCATGATTAACGTGCTCCTTTGGCGGCGTCAACAGCCTTCTGCGCGGCTTCGGTCAGCGAACTGGCGGGCACCAGGCTACCGATCTGCGCTTCTTTGATAATGTCGAGACCTTCCTGGGCGTTGGTACCCTGGAGGCGAATAATAATCGGTACGTCCGGCTTGACCTCTTCATAGGCCTCGATGATGCCGCGTGCCACCTCGTCCCCACGTGTGATGCCACCAAAAATGTTAATCAACACGGTCTTGACGTTGGGGTCCGAGAGGATAATGTTCAGCGCGGCAGAGACCTGGTCAGCCCTGGCCCCCCCGCCAATATCGAGGAAATTAGCCGGGCCGATGCCGTCGGCTTCACCGTAAAGCTTGGTCATATCCATCGTGGTCATTGCCAGACCCGCGCCGTTGACCATGCAGCCAATCTGCCCGTCCAGCTTGACGTAGCTGATCCCGGCTTCGCGTGCTTTTGTCTCCGCTTCCGGCTCAGCGCTGGTATCGCGCATCGCGGCGAGTTCCTGCTGGCGGCTGAGGGAGTTGTCGTCAATCGACATTTTGCCATCCAGCGCGATCAATTCGCCTTCCTCGGTGATCGCCAGCGGGTTGATCTCAGCCAGAACGGCGTCGCTGTCCATAAAGCACTCGTACAGGGCGTGAATAATCTTGCCAAAGGCGCGCCAGTGCTCGCGGGGCAGGTCGATCCCCAGGGCTACTTTGACCGCCTGATAACCCAGCAGACCCATAAAGGGGTCGATGTGCTCGCGGATGATCGCGTCCGGGTTGGTGCGGTTAACTTCTTCGATCTCAACGCCGCCTTCAGATGAAGCCATAATCACCGGTTTAGCAGCGGCGCGGTCGTTGGTGATGCCAAGGTAGATTTCTTTGGCAATGTGCGATGCCGGGTCCACCAACACTTTATGTACAATGTGACCTTTTATCGACATGCCCAGGATGTCGCGGGCCACATCGCGGGCCTCGTCGGGATTGTGGGCCAGTTTGACGCCTCCGGCTTTACCGCGTCCGCCGACCAGCACCTGAGATTTGACCACGACCATGCCGCCGCCCAACTCTTGCGCTGCCTGATAGACCTCATCAGGCGTTGACGCGACTTTGCCCTGCGGCACCGGAATGCCGAAGGCACCAAAACGCGCTTTGGATTGATATTCATGAAGGTTCAAGACAATCCTCTTTTCGGTACAGGTGAGCAACCAGCCCAGTATAACGCTTTTGCTGGCAGACTCTGCTTACATAAACTCAATGGACTGCTCGACAATCATCACCTGCGGATAATTGTCTTCAATCCAGTTCATCACATAGGAAAGGGTCTGGTTGGCGTGTCTGGTCGAGTTGCTGGCAGTCACCACACCGATTACGGCAGACTGCCAGAGGTCATTGTCACCGACTTCCGCCGCCGATACGTTGAATTTCTGCCGCATCCGGGCAATCAAGGACTTCAGCACGCTGCGCTTATGCTTCAGCGAAGTGACTTCTGGGAGATGAAGTTGAAGTTCGCAGACGCCGACGATCATTTCAGTTAACTTTGTGCCGGGCAACCCCGCTGAGTATACCGCATTCACGCCGGATTCGTATGGTTAACCTGCCGCGTATAACAATTGAGATGCCTGTATAGACGCAGCGAATTTTCCTGTGGTAGACTGATGAAAGAATACGAATTATCATGCGCCACTCAGGCAGAGGGAAACGAATGGCCGATACACCGATCCGTGTTGTCTGCATCGAGGATGAGCCAGAAATGATCGACCTTGTCCGGCTGATCCTGTCGCGCAAGGGATTCGAGGTCATCGGTGCGCCCGGCGGCCAGGAAGGTCTGGAAGCGATTGCCAGCGCGAAACCCAGCCTGGTATTGCTCGACCTGATGATGCCTGATATGGACGGTTGGGAAGTCTACCAGCGGATTAAGGCCGACCCGGAGACGAGTGACATCCCCGTCATCGTCGTTACGGCCAAAGCCCAGGGCATTGATAAGATGCTTGGCCTGCATATCGCCAAAGTGGACGACTACATCACCAAGCCTTTTGGCCCTGCTGCGCTGCTCAGCAGTGTTGAAAAAGTGCTCGCCAAAAGCGAGAGCCTCTAAGTTCTCCTCAGCAAATCCCTATACACCATGCTCCGACCCCAGGTCGGTTGGTTTTTGATTTGGCTTGCAGCGCGAAGCAGCATATACTACTAAGATGATTTGACGGCACAACCTCACATGCGGGGGAACCGATGAATAAATCCATGCGCCTGGTCTGTACAGTATGTCTGTTGTTCCTGACCTGGATGCCCTTGAATGCGCAGACGAACGTCAACCTGCTGCTCAATCCGGGCTTTGAAGCACCGTTTAGCACGATGGACGGCACCCCGCCGCGCCAGGTTGCGCAAGGCTGGACCGCCTGGCATAATGCCGCTCCGCCAGATTCGCCAGGCTTTGTCAATGTGCAGCCAGAATATGCCCCCGCCGCGCCGGATATGTCGCGCATCAACGAGGGCAGCAATGCGCAGGAGCTGAGCGCTTTCTACGCCACTTTCGACGGTGGCGTGTATCAACGAGTCACGGGGCTTTCCGCTGGTGTCGCGCTCACATTCCAGGTGAGTGCCTATGTCTGGTCCACCACTTACGATGACCGGGATGTGAGCGAACTGGATGGCGACGTCTTCGTGCAGGTGGGCATTGATCCCAACGGCGGGACGGACCCCCAGAGCACCGACATTGTGTGGTCGGCAGCGGGAGTCGAGAACTATGACGCCTATACCGGCTATGCTGTCGATGCCGACGCAGGGGGCAGTGCCGTAACGGTATTCGTTCGCGCCAGCATTGGCGAGCCAGTCCGCAATACCGAGGTGTATCTCGACAGTGCCTCGCTGACGGCATCCGGCGGCCAGCCCGTTGACACGGAAGTCCCCACCGATACCAGCGTGCCACCCAGCGCAACGTCGGTGCCGCCCACGGATACAGAGGTTCCACCGAGCGAAACCAGTGTTCCGCCCACTGATACGAGCGTGCCACCGACCAATACGACGGAACCGCCCACGCCGACACAAGCCGCAGCGATCACCGACACGCCTGATCTGGCCCTGACGGCCACGTCTGTTTCAGCTGATGCGACCGAAACAGCGGTCAACGCGGCTGCAACCGCCACTGAGCCGCCCACTGCTACAACCGACACAGGCGTTGAGATGACGGCGACAGCCATTGTGGAGGCCGCGACAGCAACGGCCCAGGCTGAAATCAGCCCGAACTCCGCAGGCGACTGAATCCATCGGACCGATCTCGGATACCTTCCCCAGCACGATCACGCATACGGTACAGTATGGCGAGACCGTCTCGATCCTGGCAGCGCGTTATGGCAGCACCATTGAGGCAATCAAAGAGGCTAACGGCCTGGACGATAATTACCTGATCCGTGTGGGGCAGGGGCTGGTTATTCCGGTTCGTCTGCCAGCACCTGAGACGGCGACACCCACTGCGACCCCGCTGGTCGTCGTGGTGACATCCACACCTTCGGGCACGACTTCACAGCCACCCAGCACCTCCGGTGGCACCTATGTCGTACAGCCTGGTGACACGCTCTCAGCCATAGCCAACCGCTACAACACGACGGTCTATACGCTGGCTCAGTTGAACGGCATCGTCAACGTGAACCAGATCCGCTGGGGGCAGGTACTGCGTCTGCCGACGGAGGGATCGCCCGGTGGCAGCAGTCCATCGCCCACACCGACGCCTGAGCGCCAAACTTATGTCGTGCGGCCCGGTGATTCGCTCTACCGGATCTCGCTGCTGTACGGCGTGTCGATTGCCCGCCTGGTCGAGGCGAATAACCTCACCAATCCGAACTTTATCTATACAGGGCAGATTCTCGTCATCCCATGAGCAGTCAATGGCGAGTCATCCGCGATGCCGAGACCGGCGCAGTGGTCCTTGAGCGCGCCCGCTGGTGCAGCAGCTACTGGTGTCACCTGAGGGGTCTCCAATTCGTTCGCAGCCTCCCGGAAAACGAGGGGCTGTTCTTTGTGACCAACTCTATGGGGCGAGTCAGTACCGCGATCCACATGATGTTCATGTTCTTCAGCATCGCCGTCGTCTGGCTGGACGACAAAGGAGTCGTGGTGGACAAGAAGCTTGCCAAACCCTGGCGGCTCTCCTACGCGCCACAAGCCCCTGCACAGTATTACATCGAGGCCAATACTTCACTGCTTGAGCGTGTAAGCGTGGGCCAAAGGTTGCAGTTTGACGAGGTTATCTGATGAAACGGGTCTGGCTTATTGTAGTCCTGTTCGCCTTTGCGCTGTCTTTCCCCGCTGCGGCCCAGGAAAACATTACGATTCATGTGGTGCAACGTGGTGAAACGCTTTATCGTATCGCACAAGAATATGGAGTGACGGTTCACGATCTGGCCCTGATGAACGGGATCGTCAACTCCGGCAACATTCGTGTCGGCCAGCGCATCCTGGTCCCCAATGGTGAGGTACCAGAAGCCACCGTGCCGCTAAGTCATACGGTGCAGGCTGGCGAGACGCTTCAGAGCATCGCCAATTTCTACCACGTATCGATTGACGAGCTGGTAGCGATGAACGAGATCAGCAACCCCAGCGCGATCTACGTGGGGCAGGTGCTGCGTCTGGTGCCGGATGAGAATGCAATACCCGAACCCACCGAGGCCCCGTCCGAGCAGGCGACGGAGGCCCCACCACCGACCACAGCAGCCGAAACAGCCCCGGCAGCCACTGAGGTTCCGACGGACACGGCGCCTATTCAGAATCTGGTCCACATCGTCAAGCGCGGCGAAACGCTCTACCGCATTGCCCAGGAATATGGGCTGACCGTCAACGATTTTGTGGCCGCCAACAACATCCCTGATGCCCGCTTTATTTATGCTGGGCAGGAGTTGATCGTACCGGGCTTCGAGATCCAGGATACCGCGCTGGACCTGCCGCCTTTGTTCAGCGGGGTCAATGTCGCGGCTGCGCCTCAGGTCGAGGGCCGGACGGTGCGCGTCCAGGTGACGACCACGCAGCCCAGTACGATGACCGGCACTTTCCTGGACCGCGACCTGCACGTCGGCACAGATGCGGATCAACTGGTCCATACTGTGCTGCAAGGCATTCCACGCTTCACATCACCGGGCATCTATCCGCTGCATCTGAGCGCAACTGAAAACGCTACCGGCGCGGTTTCCGAGTTCGATTTGCAGTTGCAGATCATCGCCGGACCATATGGCCGCGAGACGATCCAGTTGATGGCCGGACGCGAGAGCCTTCTCGACCCGACGCTCGAAGCCAATGAGGAAGCGATGGTCGCTTCGGTGATGTCACAATTTACTGATACACGCTATTTTAGCGGCCCGATGAGCCTGCCTGCGGCAGCGACGATTATCTCACCCTACGGTTCGGCCCGCTCCTATGATGGTGGTCCCTTCGACCATTTCCACAGCGGCACCGATTTTGCGGGCGCGCCCGGAACACCGATCCTGGCCGCTGCCCCAGGGCGAGTCGTCCTGGTTGACACCCTGAACGTGCGCGGTAATGCGACAATCATCGACCACGGCTGGGGCGTCTTCACCGGCTACTGGCACCAAACAGAGCAGTACGTCCAGGTCGGCGATTTTGTCAACACGGGCGATGTCATCGGTACCATTGGCGGCACGGGCCGCGTGACCGGCCCACACCTCCATTGGGAACTGTGGGTAGGCGGCGTGCCGGTGGACCCGATGGACTGGGTGCGCAATTCATTTAGTTAGGCGAGAGTATGGCAAAGTTATCCGAACGGCTGGCGTTCTTTCAGTCACTGGGCGGTCAGGCGCTGGTCGATGATATTCTGGCGAGCGGCAGGGCCTTCGAGGCTGCTGAGCGCCGTTTTGACAGCCCCAGCTCCAAAACAACGGTGGAGTGGCGGACGCCGGGCCAAGTCGTGTCTTACGAACAGATCGAGAGCGGTCTGCTGCTGCGCTGTGAGCAGGGCTGGTGCCGCATCCTGTGGCTCGCGCCAAACTGCGCGCATATCCGCTGGAGCCAGAGCGCCGACGGCTTCCCACCGCAGCCTTCTTTCGCAGTGGAGAAGCGTGACTGGCCGCTCGTAGAATTAGAGCTTGAAGAATCAGGCGACTGGCTGCTGCTGCGCAGCATGACTCACCGCTACCGCATCTACCGGCCTGCGCTGCGCCTGTCAGTCGAAACCTTAGAGGGCGAAACGCTGTGCAGCGACTCGCTGGGGATGCAAATCGGATCAAACGCGGCGGTCCGGTTGTCGATGCGGATGACCGCTGATGAGGCCTGCTACGGTCTTGGCGAGCGGAGCCGAGGCCCTTAACCTGCGCGGTAAACGCCTCATGCTGTGGAACACCGATCCACCGACTATCTACCAGCGGGGCGATGATCCGCTGTACTACTGCGTTCCGTTCTACCTGGGCGTTCACAATGCCGGAGCCTACGGCCTGCTGTGGGACAACAGTTATCGCGCCAGTGTTGATCTGGGCGCGGTGGCTGCATCAGACTTGCGCTTTGAGGCTGAGGGCGGCTCGCTGAGCTACTACCTCTTTGCCGGGTCAGATGCCCAGACAGTGCTGTCGCGCTATGCCGAACTGACGGGACACATCCAACTACCGCCGATGTGGTTCCTGGGCTATCAGCAGTGCCGCTGGAGCTATTATCCAGAGGAGACGGTCCTCAAACTGGCCGCTGAATTCCGCCAGCGCGGCATTCCCTGCGATGCCATCTATCTCGACATTCATTACATGAAGGGCTTCCGCGTGTTCAGCCTGAACCAGGAAGCCTTCCCTGATTTGGAGGGCATGATCAAGAAGCTTCATGCGCAGGGCTTCAAAGTCGTGACGATTGTGGACCCGGCGATCAAAGTGGACGCCAATTACGACGTGTACCAGAAGGGCCTTCAGCAGGATGTCTTCCTGAAGTATCCCGACGGCGAGCGGGTGGCTGGGGCCGTCTGGCCGGGACTGTGTAACTTTCCCGATTTCGCCAAAGCCAGCACGCGCGCCTGGTGGGCTGAATACTGCAAACAATTAGTCGGCTGCGGCGTCGATGGCCTGTGGAACGACATGTGCGAGCCGGTGGTGTTTCTGCCGGAGGTCAGCGTGACGCTGCCAGATTTCGTGCAGCACGAAGACATCGGCCTGGGCAAGACCCACGTGGCGAACCACAATGTCTATGGGATGCTGATGACGCGCGCCACCTACGAAGCCCTGGAACACAGTGTTCCCCCGGACCAGCGGCCTGTCAGCATGACACGGGCCGGTTATGCCGGTACACAGCGCTACGCCTCATCCTGGACCGGCGATAACATGTCTACCTGGGATCACCTGCGGCTGAGCCTGAGCATGACGCTTAACATGGGCCTTTCCGGCGCGCCGATGACCGGGCCGGATATTGGCGGCTTTCACGGTGAGGTCGATGGCGAATTGTTCACGCGCTGGCTGCAAGCGGCCTGTTTCTTCCCCTATTTTCGCGGTCACACCAACCTGGGCACCGGGCCGCAGGAACCCTGGGCCTTCGGCCAACCTTATGAAGTCATCAACCGCCTGACCATCCAACTGCGCTACCGGCTGCTGCCGTATCTCTATTCGGTCGTGGCGCAGTGCGCCGAATACGGCTGGCCGGTGATCCGCCCCTTGTTCACCGCTGAGCCGGATAACCCCCAACTCCGGTCAGTGGACGACTGCTACCTGCTGGGTGACAGTCTGCTGGTGGCGCCGGTTTTGCAAGCTGGAGCGGTCAGCCGCCCGGTGTATCTGCCCAGCGGCAGCGACTGGTACGATTACTGGACCAGCACGCGCGTCACGGGCGGCCAGACCATCGAGGTAACAGCGCCCCTGGAACGTTTGCCATTGTTTGTGCGTGCCGGGTCAGTGCTGCCGCATTGGCCGGATATGCAATATGCAGGCGAGCAGGAACCTGAACGCCTGCTGATGCGCGCCTATCCCGGCAGTTTTGAAACTACGCTTTATGAAGACGACACACGCAGCATGGCCTATCGCGGGGGAGCCTATCGCTGGATTTACATCACTATGGCGGAAGACGAGGAGACAATCACAATCAACCGCCGGACCGCCGGTAACTTCAAGCCCGCCTACCAGGGCATCAGCCTGGAGGTCATCGGCCTGGACAGCGAGCCAGTAGACGTGAAGGTAGACCGGCAGGGCGCACCGCTGTGGTTCTACGATGACGGTCTGCTAGAGGTTACGGCAGGGTTGTTCAGCAGTGTCGAAATCAACCGCAAGTCGCAGACATCAGACCCCACACTGCTGCGCCGCCCCTGGTAGACAATAAAAAAAGACACGGCCCTCACAGGACCGTGTCCCTTAGCAACTCGTCAAGTCCGCCTAAGCCGGTTCGTCGAGCGCTTCGAAATCAGTGAACAGGAAGTGATCGTGATAGTAGTGGATCCACAGGAACGATAGGATCGCCGTGTAGTAAGCAATGTCGAAGTGCCGGTTCGGGTCGATATTCGGGATAATGAAACCGGCCAGCGCGTACACAACCGCAAAGATAACCAGCGAACCACCCAACATCAATGTGCTGAGTATATAGAGACCGCGTGTATTCTCACTGCGGCTGAAGCGGGCCACCAGCGGCGCGCGCTCATCGTACTGCGGGTCGTTTTTCTGACGTAGCTTGATGATGTAGAAGGTCAGCGGCAGATACTGGAATGAATGCCAGGTGTTGGCACCCTGGAAGGCGGTATCGAGGTTATCGAAGGCTGCCAGCGGGAAGAAGACCGCTACCGTCAGGGTAATGAAGATCGTCTTGGGCCAGTTGATTGTCCCGGCGCGATATTCATTGTAGGTCTTAACCAGATAAGCGACCAGCGTGACGAAGAAAATGCTCGACATTAGCACGAAGAACCAGGTGTTCTCGAAGACGTTGGGAATAACCTTCGTGAGATCGTTGGTGCCGATCTGGAAGGCTCCCTGGCTGATTTTGTACGCCGCCATCGGGAACAAGCAGGTGAGCAGCAGGGCGTAGTCAATCGCGCGCGAGGTCAAGGAGATTGACGGGCGCTTCAGGATTTTATGTTCGCGGTGATTATAGAGTTCAGTCACGTAAGTGGCCTGATGCAGCACATGCAGCATGGCCCAGAAGAAGAAAATGGTGAGCAGGAGATCGAGATTCAGAAAGGCTAAGGATACGACGATGATCGGGATAATGATTGAGGATCGGATTAGCATCGGATACCGCTTCTGGAAGTCTTTATCCAGGCCGGTACGCAGGAACGTGGACATCATGTGCGGCCCACCGACAGCAACGGCGACGACCCCGTTGATAACATTGCGGCTCACATCTTCGTTGATACCAAGCTGGTGAACTCCGAAGAGGTAGAGCAGGTAGGGCACCGGAACCAGAAGCACACTGAGGATAATAAAGGTCATGTCCCAGCGCCGGTCTTTCAGCCAACTGTTGTCCGGCACGCGCATGACGGGCGCAGATGAAAATTGCGCACTTCTTACAGCCATATTCGTCTCCATTCTCCTGAATGACAGAGTCTACTATAGCAGATTTATTTAGTGTTGCAAACTAATTCGTGGTTAGTCTTTAGGTACTGTATGATGCTGGCGGCAGCGGGCTTCGTAGCTTTCCTCCGCGCCAACCAGTATGACGGGGTCATGGGCATGGGCAGGCCGACCGTTAACCAAGCGCTGGGTACGCGAGGCTTCCTCACCGCAGACGACGCAGATCGCGTGCAGCTTGGTCACTTCTTCTGCGATGCACAGCAGGCGGGGCATCATACCAAAGGGTTCGCCGCGAAAATCCAGATCCAGCCCGGCGACAATCACCCGGATGTCCCGCTGGACCAATTCTTCGATCACATCCACGATGGCTTCGTCGAAAAACTGAACCTCGTCGATGGCGACGACAGTGGTGTCGCCCTGGAGCAGGGGGAAGAGTTCTTCCGGCCTGGTGATGTTCAGCGCCTCGACCTGCTGGCCGGTGTGGCTGCTGACTCGGGTCACACCTTCGTAGCGCGTATCCAGGCTATGCTTGAAGACCTGAACCCGCTGCCTGGCGATCACTGCACGGCGAATGCGCCGGATCAATTCCTCCGTTTTGCCGCAGAACATGCTGCCGCAAACCACCTCGACACGCCCTGTATGATGCTGCATTTTCCCCCCTGGCTGTACACAAAAATAGAGGCAGGCACGCGCTGAGCATGTCTGCCTCTAGTAAAGACCACTGGCTGAGTTACGAGGTTTCTGGTAGTTCGTAGCCTCGTGAGCGCAGCTCACGCTTAATGTCGGTCAGGATCTTACGCCCGATTCCAGGAATCTCCAGCAGGGTTTCATCGCCACCCTGTTCGAGTTTTTCCATGAACTCGCCCACGATCTCGATCCCGTTCTCGGAGAGTACGTTGAGATAGCGCTTGGAAAGACCGAGTTCTGACATCGCCAGATTAGGTGAGGTGCGCGCGGCGACGCGCTCTTCTTCGGCCAGACGGATAGCGTCACGCTGCTGGAGCCGCTTCATAAAGCGATCCACCTGACCTTCCGTATCGACAATGCGCTGCTCACCCGTGAAAAAGGGATGGCACTGCGAGCAAATGTCGGTGCGGATTTCAGGAACCGTCGCGCCGGTAGTCCAGCTATTGCCACAAGCGCAGGTAACGACCGCTTCTGGATACCATGTTGGATGGATATCTGTTTTCATTTGGTTGGTTCCTACTGCTTTTCTGAATAGACACAGATGCGCTTTTGTCCACTACGGCCACGCATCCGCTCGAAGGTTACGAAACCTTCAGCGATGGCAAAAATCGTGTGGTCGCGTCCGATGCCAACGTTCTCGCCAGGGTGAAATTTGGTGCCGCGCTGGCGAACGATAATATTGCCAGGAATGACGAATTCGCCACCATAGCGCTTGACACCCAGGCGCTTTGACTGGCTGTCGCGCCCATTACTGCTGGAACCACCGCCTTTTTTGTGTGCCATTTTCTGCTACCCCTTGTTCGCTATACAACGATCTCGTCGATCCGCAGGCGCGTATAATACTGCCGGTGCCCGCGTTTGCGCCGGTAATTGGTGCGTTGGCGATACTTAAAGACGATGATCTTCTCACCCCGGCCCTGTTCGAGGACTGTGGCTTTGATTCGCGCCCCATCTACCAGCGGCTGGCCGATGACGGTATTCTCGCCATCGCCAATCAACAGCACGTCGGTCAATTCCAGACTATCGTCAACTTCATTGGGAAGCCGCTCGACATCCAGAATAGTGCCGACTTCAGCGCGGTATTGATGGCCGCCAGAACGGAAAACTGCGTACATACGGAAAAGCTCCAATCTTCGCTTGCCGCCGCTGGGATACAGTTCAGTGAGGTATCCGCAGCGGGGAAAATTGGCGAGGATAAAGTCAAACGAAAAAGCTGCCCCAAAGGAGGGGCCAGCATCAGGTATTATAAAGGTTTGGTCGGGGACGGTCAATGCGCAATTTAGCGAATCAGCATGGCGTCGCCGAAGGAATAGAAGCGATAAGCCTGCGCGCGGGCGGCGGCATAGGCGTTGAGAATCTGCTCGCGTCCGGCGAAGGCACTGACCATCATCAGCAGGGTCGATTTGGGCAGGTGAAAGTTGGTGATGAGCGCATCCACCACCCGCCAACGATAACCGGGATAGATGAACAGGCGCGTATCCTGCGCAAATGCGATGACAGGCCGCCAGGGGCAGGCGTTCTGATCCGCACCAGGGTCCGCCGGATCGCCGCCTTCACTGAGAATAGCCGCCGTTTCCAGCGTGCGCGCACTGGTGGTGCCGACGGCGATCACACGGCCTCCGGCCAGCTTGGCTTCATTGATGATGCGGGCATTTTCAGCGGTCAGCCAGGCCCGTTCGCTGTGAATATGATGCGCCTCGACCTGCTCAACCTTGACCGGCTTGAAGGTATCCAGGCCAATGTGGAGCGTGCAGTAGGCAAACTGAACGCCTTTTTCTTTGAGGGCCAGCAGCAGATCAGCGGTAAAATGCAGGCCTGCTGTCGGCGCAGCCGCCGAGCCGTCTTCGCGGCTGTAAACGGTCTGGTAGCGTTCGGAATCGGCCAGTGCTTCGTGAATATAGGGCGGCAGCGGAGTTTCGCCAAGATCGGGCAGCAGGCTGTTGATCGGCTGGCTGAACTCAATCACGCGCTCGGATTCTTCCAGTTCCTCCAGCACCTCAGCCACAATATCGTTTTGAGGCAGATAGAGCTTTGTGCCGCTGCGAATGCGCTTGCCGCCGACGAGTGCGCGCCACTGCGTCTCTGAGAGCTGCCGCAGCAGCAGGATTTCCGCCGCGCCGCCGCTTTCTTTGGCCGCCTGCAAACGCGCCGGGATAACGCGCGTGCTGTTCAACACCAGTACATCGCCAGGGTCAATGAAATCCACAATTTCGCGGAAGACGTGATGCTCAATGGCGCCCGTCTGGCGGTCAAGCAGCATCAAACGTGAGGAATCGCGCGGCTCGACCGGGGTCTGGGCGATGAGTTCGGGCGGCAGGTCGTAATCGAAATCGGCAACGTTCATGAGCGATTGATAATCCGTAAGATGACATTGATGACAATCGTGAGCAGGATGCTGAGCAGAATCATGCTGCCTATCGGCATCAGGCAGGTGAAATTCTCGCTCTGGATGCGCAGATCACCGGGCAGGCTGCCGATGTTGACAAAGCGCCCCAGCAGCAAGATCAGGCCGCCCAGGACGGCAACTCCCAGCCCCAGGAAGAGCAGCAGCTTACCGATGGATTGAAAGTCCACGTCCGTTTTACCTCAAAATAAGGGGAGCCTGATGATTGCCGTTCTCGTAGGGGATGCCCATGTGCTCGTAGGCGATGCGCGTCGCCATACGTCCGCGCGGCGTGCGTTCAAGGAAACCCAACTGCAAGAGATAGGGTTCGTAGACATCCATAATCGTGCTGCTGTCCTCGCTGATGGCGGCAGCGATGGTATCCAGGCCGACCGGGCCGCCGTCGAACTTTTCGATGATCGCTTCCAGGATGCGGCGGTCTACGTCGTCCAGGCCAAGCGCATCGATCTCCATCAGCGCCAGCGCCTCACCGGCTACCTCGCCGTTGATGATGCCATCGGCCCGCACCTGAGAATAATCGCGCACGCGGCGCAGCAGACGCAGCGCCACACGCGGAGTCCCACGCGAACGGCGAGCGATTTCCAACGTACCTTCAGGTTCGATGGGCACATCGAGCATTTCGGCAGCCCGGTTGATGATGTGTTCGATAGCCGGAATGTCGTAATAGTCCAGGCGGAAACGCGCACCAAAGCGGTCACGCAGCGGGCCTGCCAGCAGTGCCAGCCGCGTCGTCGCGCCGATCACGGTGAAACGCGGCAGATTCAGACGGACATTCTTGGCAGCCGGGCCTTTACCGATCACAATATCCAGTGCAAAATCCTCCATGGCCGGATAGAGGACCTCCTCAACGGCGCGGCCCAGGCGGTGAACTTCGTCGATAAAAAGGATGTCATGCTGCTTAAGATGAGTCAGAATAGCGGCGAGATCGCCCGCGCGTTCAATCGTCGGCCCGGCAGTGATACGAATATTGGTGCCCATCTCGTTAGAGATCACGTGAGCCAGTGAGGTCTTGCCCAGGCCCGGCGGTCCGTAGAACAGGATATGGTCGATAGGTTCTTCGCGCGCCCTGGCGGCCTCAATAATGATTTTCAGGTTTTCACGCACGCGATCCTGACCGATAATGTCGCTGAGAAACCGGGGCCGCAGGGCGATATTATCACGATCATCCTGGCGTCGTGAGCCGCCTACAAAACGTCCGTCATCGGACATGCGAGGTGCTCCAGTAATGGCTTATATGTTCTAGTATAACGGACGGTCTTCGAGTTGCAATACCGGTCATAGAAAGCAGGTTGAACCCATGAACGAAGTACACGTATCGCAACATCCGCTTATGCGGCACAAGGTCGCGCTGCTGCGTTCGGTCGATACCCAACCGCAGTTGTTCCGCCGCCTGGTGCGGGAGTTAGCCTTCTTACAGTGCATCAATGCGCTGGAAGAACTCCAACTGACGCCATATACCGTCACGACTCCGATGGGGAAGGCGGAAGGCTACCGCATCACCGAATCGGTCGCACTAATTCCGGTGCTGCGGGCCGGTCTGGGCATGGTGCCCGGTGTACTGGACATCCTCCCAGAGGCACAGGTCTGGCACATCGGCCTGTATCGTGATGAGGAGACCTTGCAGCCAGTCGAGTATTACAAGAAGATCCCAGAGAATTCGGGCGTGGATCTGCATCTGGTGCTGGATCCGATGCTGGCAACCGGTGGCTCAGCAGTGGCAACAATTAATCTGCTCAAGAGCCGGGGCGCGCAGCGGATCAAGTTCGTCGGCCTGATCGCCGCACCGGAAGGGGTTGAGTATCTGCACGCCAATCATCCTGACGTGCCGATCTATGTGGCCGCCATCGACGACCACCTGAACGAACACGGCTACATCGTGCCTGGCCTGGGTGATGCCGGGGATCGCCAGTTCGGGACCTGATTAGCTCTCGAGAGTCGTCAATCGCGTCGAAGGCTTCATCCAACTCGTCTTCGGGTGCTTCATCAATCGTGACGTCGTCTTCATCATCAGGATCATCTGCTGCACCATCGTCACCCGGCAGGGAATTAGCCAGGGCAGGAGCCGCTGCGGGGCGCTGGCGAGCGGCGGTGGCTTCGATCATATCCGGGCCACGACGACTATCAGGCCGCGGTGGACCAGAGAGGGCGGGGCGCTCTTCGGTACCGATAATCAGCGTCTCCCCCTGTGTGACCGCTTCGACGCCGGGTGCGCCAGGAATCGCCAGGGGACGATTATAAATTGAAGGCCGCCCGGTCTCTTTCGGCAGCTCGCGCGCACGCTGCTGCGCTCTGGCCTCGCGCTGCGCCCGCCGCCGCTGCTCCTCAATCCGCTCCTGGCGAGTCATGGCGACCAGTTTACCCCGGCGGAAGGTCGCGCTGTGGCCGGTCACACGCTCGATGATAGCCTCTACTGTCCCCAGCAAGACGACAAAGAAGACGTCGATGAAAATGATGATGACGAAGGTGGCGCTGAGCATATTGAGGGCGTCCGCCACCGGCCCACGCAGCAGACGCACGACGACCGGCTCGCCCAGGCCCAGCGCAATGAAAATGCCCAGCACCACCGCGACGGCAATCAGCAGCCTGCGCAGCCCTTTTAGGTTGCCCAGCCGGGGGAACATAGTATTGCCGATGACGAAGAGCAGGTAGGTCCACAGCCAGAAATCGGTCGTCGAGGTCAGGCCCATAATGGCTGTGCTGACGTCGCTGAGTTCGCCGGTGCGCAGGGTAGCGAAAAAAACATTGAAATCCATAATGTTGTTGGCGATCAGCGCGACCGCCGCCAAACCGGTGACGATGGGTGCCAGGGTGATGACCGCCAGGCGCAAGGGGCTGATATTGCGCGCCAGTTCGACAAAGCTCAGATCGAGTTCCGCGATCTCCTGCGCTTCCGGCCATTGAAGCGAACTGGTGGCATGGACGTTCAACATCCCGGCAACCAGCCAGGTGCTGAACTCATGCAGCAGGACGCCGGGCAGGAAAAAGGTGTAGTACAGAATAGTGGTGGTCTGGAAGCTGTGCGTCACCAACCAGCCGACCTTAAAGATATGCTGGTGGAGCCAACGCTCTAGCTGCCGCAGCAGGACGAAGAGTCCGGCGGCCAGAAACCAGGGGACGAGCGCTTCCAGACCGGACAGAATCAGCCGCCTTTCTCCTCCGCTGCGATCTCTACCAGGCGGACAAAATCATCCACCTTGAGCGATGCGCCGCCCACCAGCGCGCCGTCAATCTCCGGCTGAGACATGAACTCGGCCATGTTGCCAGGCTTGACACTGCCGCCGTATTGAATACGGACGGTCTGTGCCAGCGCATCACCATAGAGATCGGCCAGCGTGGCGCGCACGGTGCCGCCAATGATTCGGTTCGCCAGATCACCGCTGGCGCTTCTGCCCGTACCGATAGCCCAAATGGGTTCGTAGGCCATCACCACGCGGCTCATATCTTCCGCGCTGACGCCCTCAAGCGCCGCTCGGACCTGGCCGCTGACAAAGGTCTCGGTTTCCCCGGCCTCGTTTTGCTCCAGGCTTTCGCCGACTGCCAGGATCACGGTCATGCCCTGTGCCAGCACCGCTTTGACCTTGCGATTGACGCGCTCGTCGGTCTCGTTGAGATAGGCGCGCACTTCGGAATGGCCGATAATTACATACTGCACGATCCCGGCCAGCATAGCAGCCGAGACTTCTGAAGTGTAAGCCCCGTTGGACTCCCAGTGCGCATCCTGCGCACCCACGCCAACCGGGCTGCCCGCCAGGGCATCAGCCACCGCCGCCAGTGCCAGGAATGTCGGGCAGACGACCCGCTCGACACTGTCAATCGGAGCCAGACGCGGCGCAAGCTCGTTCACGAAGGCCAGCGACTCGTCCAGCCCCTTATTCATCTTCCAGTTGCCTGCAATAATCGGTGTGCGCATCAGGCTTGCCTGTCCTGTAACGCCGTCACACCGGGCAGGTCCTTGCCTTCCAGCATTTCAAGGCTGGCCCCGCCGCCGGTCGAGACATGCGTCACTTTGTCGCTAAAGCCCGCATGTTCAATAGCCGAAGCCGAGTCGCCGCCGCCGATGATGCTGATCGCGCCTTTTTGCGTCTCATCGACCAGGATCTGCGCGATAGCGTTGGTCCCTTTCGCAAAATTCGGCATTTCGAAGACACCCATCGGGCCGTTCCAGACGACCTGCTTGACGCCCTGAAGCTGCTGTTTGAAGGCTTCGATGCTTGCCGGGCCGATGTCGTAAATCGCCCAGCCTTCCGGCACCCCGGCGGCGATGTCGATCACCTGTGTGGCCGTGTCGTTGTCGAAGGACTGGCCGATGACCGCATCGGTCGGCAGGACGAGCTTATCGCTACCTTTGTCGAGCAGATCCTTCGCCGTTTGCAGGGAGTCATCCTCGACCAGCGAATTGCCGACCGCGTAACCCTGTGCCTTAAAGAAGGTGTTCGCCATACCACCGCCGATCATCAGGCGATCCACTTTGCCGAGCAGGGTTTCGATCACCTGGATCTTGTCGGAAACCTTCGCGCCACCCAGGATAGCGATGAAGGGCCGCTTGGGGTCTTCGAGCGCCGTCGCCAGGTAGTCGATTTCCTTCTCCATCAGGAATCCCGCCACCGCCGGAAGGTAATCCGTCACGCCGACCGTCGAAGCGTGGGCGCGATGCGCCGAGCCAAAGGCATCGTTGACAAAGACGTCACCCAGGGCAGCCAACTGCCGGGCCATATCGGCGTCGTTCTTGGTCTCACCTGCGTGAAAGCGCGTGTTCTCCAGCAGCAGCACACCCCCTTGCGGCAGCGCCTCAGCGGCCTGCTCAGCTTTGGGGCCGATGCAGTCCTCGGCAAAAGCAACGTCATGCCCGATCAAAGCTGCCAGGGCAGGCGCAACCGGCGCGAGGCTGTATTTCGGGTCCGGTTCGCCTTTAGGGCGGCCCAGGTGCGACATCAGAATGACCGACCGGGGATTCTGCTCCAGAATATACTTGATCGTCGGCACCGCGGCCCGAATACGGTTATCGTTGCTGATCTGGCCGTCTTAAATCGGTACGTTGAAATCGACACGGACCAGCACGCGCTTTGCGCTCAAGTCGATATCACGCACAGTTTTCTTGTTCATCTATGCTATTCTCCTATACAAAAAGAGGCGAGCGCACCGTGTTCGCTGCTCGCCTCTGAAAACCTCAATGCTTGTTGAGCTTAGAGCCGCTGGCCGACATAGTTAGTCAGGTCAGCAACGCGATTTGAATAACCCCATTCGTTGTCGTACCAGGTCACGACCTTGACCATGTTACCCATGACCGAGCAGGACAGGGCGTCAATGATGCTGGACCGGCTGTCGCCTTTGTAATCCATAGAGACGAGCGGTGCATGTTCAACGCCGAGGATGCCTTTCATCTTCTCAGTGGCAGCAGCCTCTTCGAAGGCGGCGATCAGCCCTTCGAGCGAGGTCTCAGTCTCGACGTTCGCCACGAAATCGACCAGTGAGACGGTCGGGGTCGGCACGCGAACAGCCATGCCGTCGAACTTGCCTTGCAGCTCCGGGATCACCAGGGCGACCGCTTTGGCCGCGCCGGTAGTGGTGGGCAGCATATTGAGCGCTGCGGCGCGCGCGCGCCGCAGGTCTTTATGCGGCAGGTCCAGAATGCGCTGATCTGCCGTATAACTGTGGATCGTGGTCATGAGCGCACGCTCGATTTTGAACTTGTCGTTCACGACTTTGGCCGCAGGGGCGAGGCAGTTGGTGGTGCAGGAAGCGTTGGAAATGATATGATGGCTGCTGCCGTCATATTTTTCTTCGTTGACACCCAGGCAAATGGTGATGTCTTCACCTTTGGCCGGGGCGGAGATGATGACTTTCTTGGCTCCGGCCTCAATGTGCTTGCCAGCAGTCTCACGATCCCGAAAGCGCCCGGTGCTTTCAATCACAATATCGACGCCCAGGTCGCCCCAGGGGAGCTTCGCCGGGTCGGTTTCCGCCAGCGCCTTGATTTCATCGCCATCCACGATGAGCGAGGTCTCTGTTTCTTCAACGGTGCCGGGATAGCGGCCATAGGTCGAGTCATAGCGAAAGAGATGTGCCATCGTCGGCAGATCACCAACGTCATTAAAGGCAACGACGTCAATACTGTCGGCGTAATTATCCTTCATCGCCTTCAGAACCTGGCGACCGATGCGTCCAAAACCGTTAATGCCAACCCGAATTGCCATTTGTTCACTCCTTCAATTTAAGGGTCACATCCTACATTATTGCAGGTTTGTCTGCCGTCGTGAAGACATTGTTCACAGTACTACCACTGATCTGCGTCAGTTTTAATATATCGAGCAGGGCGGCAGCCAGTTTCTGCGGGTCATGCCGCCAGGGCCGGTCAGAATCGGTCAGATCCGCAGCCCGAAGTTCATAGCGCTGTAATATCTCGTGGCCGGGCGGTACGTTCTGAACATAGTGCGTATTCTCGCCTGCATTCAGGCTGGGATAGGCACTGTTGGCGAGGATCGTCTGGAAGACCCCTGGCCCAATGTGACGTTCCAGCGCCAGCACGTGATCGGCCACGTCATAGTCTTCCGTCTCGCCCGGCTGAGTCGCCACGTTGCAGACGTAGACCTTATGGGCTGGCGACGCTTGAATCGCATCGAGAATGCCCGGCACCAGCAGGTTCGGCAGGATGCTGGTATACAGGCTGCCAGGCCCCAGGATGACCAGATCCGCCTCCAGGATCGCCCGCACGCTTTCGTGATAAGCCACCACGTCAGGCGGGCTGAGTTCGACGCTAACGATCTTCGCGCCAGGATCGCCAATTTGCGACTCGCCCAGGATGCGCATGGTCTGAGTCATCCCCTGCAAGTGGACCGTCGCTACCAGATCGACGTTGTCGAGGGAAGCGGGCAGAACGCGCCCCTGGATATTGAGGACTCGACCCGTTTCAGCCAATCCGGTTTCGATGCTGCCGGTCACACCGGCCAGCGCCGTAATAAACAGATTGCCAAAGGAATGCCCGCCAAGGTCGCCGCTGTCAAAGCGATACTGGAAAAGCTGAGTCATCAGGTTTTCGTCATCGGCTAGCGCCGCGATATTGTTGCGCAGGTCGCCGGGTGGCAAAATGCCGAGATCGCGCCGCAGACGCCCTGAACTCCCGCCGTTATCCGCTACTGTGACCACAGCTGTGATATTTCCCGTGTGCGCCTTGAGGCCGCGCAGGACCGAGGGCAGGCCAGTGCCGCCGCCAATCGCCACCACGCGAGGGCCTCTTTCGCGCTGACGGTGAGCATAGACGATGTCCACCACCTTGCCCTGACCATCCCGCCGGAAGGGCGCGAGGACGATTCCGATAAGCTGTCTGAATGCCACGAGGGCGATAGCCCCACCGATAAGCAGCAGCACAACCGGATTGATCCAGACAGGAAAGCGCACGCCCGCCTCGTGCATGAGATAGGCCAGGCCCGTCGTGGCGGCAATCACGCCGATTCCCAGCAGCAGGAGCCAGCGTTTGACGCCAATTCCCAGGACGAACCATTTGCGCAGACTCTCCCAGCGCTGCATGGTGTTTATTTCCCCCAGAGCTTATCGAATCGCCAGCAGCCCAGCAGGATCACCAGCGCTTCGAAGATGCTCAGCCCGGCGATAACAAGCGCGGCATCGAACCAGAACTGCTCCGGGAACAGGCGAATAAGGGTATCGGAATAGGCGAAGTACCAGGTCCCGTTCTGGAAAAACAACTGGTGAAAGCCGGTGAAGAAAAAGTCCCAATTCATGGTGGCTACCACAGCGACGGCAGCGATCAACCCCAGTGTTAACATGCTGCCGCGCATCAGCGCCATCCGGAGGCGAGCCGTGCCGCGCAGCCGGTAGAGAATGCCAATCACCAGCACGCCTGTGACCAGCGCGAGGCCGAACAGAATCTGCGTCAGGTGTTTGACATCACGCATGTGATTGAGTTCACGCGCGTTGAACAGAGGGCTGCCGTCGTCAAAGTGCAGATCGCCCAGGTAGCGGATGTCCGCCCCATTGAGCAGGTAGTTGAGCGCATAGGGCGCATATTCGAGCCGCTGTGTCTGAGTCAGGCCGTAGAAATCCTCCGGGAAATCAGGCCGTGTGTACTCGAATTGCAGGAAAAGCGGGGTCATCACCAGACGGCTGTTGAACAAAATCAGCAGAAGCGGAAGCGTCAGAGTCACGAAGGCCACCGCGAGCGAGCGTGGTTTTATCAAGCCTACAGGCCGGGCCGTCGATGTATGATCCGTCATGTCTCAAGACTTCCCTATACTTCAGCATACTACCATATCACGGTGAAGTCGATAATTGTTCCAGGCCGCCCGACATCAAGAACTGAAGCACCATCGAATCCACCAGCGATTCGACCGGGGCATGGTCATCGGTGAAGACCAGGTCGGATGAATGCACCGGCACCAACTGCTGCACACCCAGGCGCAACGCATCTAATAGTAAGGGGTCCACCTTGCCATCTAACAAATTTACGTTAGTGGCGAGATTGCTATCTGCGGTATTCTGCCGCGTAGCGACGAGAATGGTATTGAGCGACAGCGGCACATCCATCGCATGGACGCTGGGAAACACTTCGAGCAGCGTGCTGGTCATGCTGTCCACCAGACGCCGGTCGGTATCGGTGCGGCCCACGTTGATCGCCACCACGCCGTTCTCGTCCAGATGCTGCGCCACCTCCTGGAAAAACTCGCGCGTGGTCAGGTGCCAGGGGATATAGGGCGGACGGTAGGCGTCAATCGCCACCAGAGAATACTGCTTGCCGGCCAATTGATTGAGCATAAAGCGGCCATCCTGCGCATAAACGGTCAGGTTGGGCATTTCCTCCTGGTTCATGCCGAAATAGAGTTCACCGGCTCGGATCACGCCGGGATCGAGTTCGATGCCGTCGATGGGGATGGGGCCATAGATATGGCTGTACTGTCGGGCAATCGTCCCCGCCGCCAGACCGATAATCGCCAGCGAGTGAACGTCATCGGGCTGGAAGGGTGGGGCGTTGAAGTAGGGTGCGGTCAGAAAAAAGCTCCAGGTGCGACGGTAGATGTAAATGGTCGGGTGCCACTGACTGTGGATGCCCTGGCCTTCGTTCAGATAGAGATAGCGGTAGCCGTTGGCATCTTCCTGGACCTGGATATAGTTATAGGCGCTCTCGGCCTCATAAAGCAGGGTTGCACCGGGAGCCGCCGCCCGCAGCGGGCCATTAGTCACGACCAGCGCCAGCACGGCGATCACCAGCGGCATCCACAGTATGCGCAAGCTGCAGTCGCAGCCCGACCTGCTGCCACAGCCCGACCAGCGCCACGATGAAGAGAATCGCGGCGAAGATCAAAAAGGTAGCGAAGGTGCCGACGCTTGGAATGAGGACTAGCACCGGCAAGAAGGTCCCCAGCAGGCTGCCGAGTGTGCTGAGCGCGAAAATCCGGCCCGCGACTTTGCCCGCCGTTTCCGGCGTCGAAATGGCAAGGCGTATCGCAAAGGGCGACACGCAGCCCAGCAGCGTCACCGGCACCGAAAACAGCACCAGTACCACCGCGAAGGAGCCAAGCGTCGGCCCGGCATTGGCAGCGAACATGGCCGATGCAGCGACTTGCAGCACGGGACGCGATGCCAGCGGAATCAACGCGCTGAGAAAGGCGGCCCAGATCAAGATGCGGTAGAGCGTGGCCGCCTGCGGTGAGCGATCCGCCCAGCGCCCGCCGATAAAATAGCCTGCGCTGAGATAAAGCAGCATCAGGCCGATGACGTTGGCCCAGACGAGGTTACTGGTACCAAAGACATCGCCCAGGAGCCGCGAGGCGGAAAGCTCCAGTGCCAGGCTGGTCATACCGCCGACGAAAACGGCCAGATAAAGGTACCGGTTGCGGGTGTTCATCTATTGAATGGGGCGCTGTGCCAGAGCAGCGGCAATGTCATCGCCCATGCCCACCGACACGGTCGGAATACGCGCCAGTTGAAGCATATTGCGGAAATCACCGGAGGGCTGCTTGCCGCCGAAGGTAAAGGGGTCCACCAGCACACAAACCGGACGTATCCCGCGCCGGATCAGCATCTGTGCCTGCTCAATCCAGGCCGGTTCCAGGCTGGAGGTCACGACGACCAGGGTGGTACCGCGCGTCAGGAAGGGGGTTTCGGAGGACAGCATCTGCGCCAGCGAGAGTTCCGAGAGGCTGCGCCCGACGGCCAGGACCTGCAAGATACGGGCCAGTTGGCGGTCGCCGCGATCCGGTTGGTGGACCTCCCGGTAAGGCGTATAGCCCGCGAAACCGACGGCACGGTCCAGACGTTCCAGAAAGTATTTCGCCAGCGAGGCCGCCGCGACAACCGCATATTCCTCGGTCGAGGGCGGAATCTCCTTGCCGTCAGTGATAACCGGGCCGGAATTACCCATACGCTGGACCGATGGATGCTCCACCAGCGAACGCGCTGAGAAATCGACGAACAGCCAGATGTCCACCAGCGGGTCGATCTCAAATTCCTTGACCATCAGGCGATCTTTGCGGGCCGTGCTGCGCCAGTGAATCCGGTTGAAGCTGTCGCCGGACGCATACTCACGGACTCCGGCGGCATTGGTCGTGATGAAATGAGCACGGCGGCGGCTGGCCTCACCGCCGGAAAGCGTGCCGATAGGCAGCATAAAGCTGGAGACATCGACCATCGCCGGGTAAACGACGATACTGGAAGTCGCCCCCAGGCGACGCGGCGAGAGAAACAATCCGAAGGGATCGCCGCTGATGAGCGTCATCGGGCCGAGGCGAAATTCGCCGCGTGTGAGGCAGGGCGTTTCGACATACCAGCGGTATTTGCCGCGTATGGGCAGCGAGGGCACGATCTGACTGGCACGATGGCCGGGCATATCGGAATGATCGCGGATTTCTAGCCAGAGCTTGGGCAGAAAGGCGTGGTTACGAACCTCAAACAACTCACTCAGGTTGCGGCCCACCTGAGCGCGGCGTGCCCGTGTGCGGCGCGAGATGCTGATCCAGCGGACGGAGAGCCAGGACCAGAGGAAGGAGATCACCAGCAGGCAAACGAACAGCACCGCCAGGTTAAAAAAGAAAGCCCGCCCGGTGAACAGACCCGCCAGCAGGCATAAGGTCAGCAGCACATAGACGGTATTGCGCCGGTTCTGCATGATCTAGGGTGTGCCCGACGCACCCGGCACCGAGGTGCTCATCAGGATTTCCTGGACAATCGCCCTGGCGGACACGTCCTTAATACGCGCCGCCGGGCCGATGATGATGCGGTGGCCCAGGGTCACTTCAGCCAGTGCCTTGACATCGTCCGGGATGACGTAATCGCGGCCAGCCATCGCCGCACGGGCCTGCGAGGTGCGGAACAGGGCCAGTGAGCCACGCGGGCTGCTGCCCAGGTAGACATCCGGGTGCTGGCGCGTCGCGTTCACCAGATCGATGATATAGCGCTTGACCTCATCCGCGACGTAAATCTCGCGGACGGCCTGCTGCGCCGTCAGCAACTGCTGAACACTGACTACCTGCGACATGTTGTTGATCGGGTGCTGATACTGCTGCGCCGAAAGCACGGTCAATTCCTCGCTGGGGCTGGGATAGCCCAGATGCATTCGCAGCATGAAGCGGTCAAGCTGCGCCTCCGGCAGCGGGAAAGTGCCTTCATACTCGATAGGATTCTGCGTCGCCAGGATTAAGAAGGGCTTGTCCATCGGGTAAGTGACGCCATCGACCGTGACCTGATGCTCTTCCATTGATTCGAGCAGCGCGGCCTGTGTCTTGGGCGTCGCACGGTTGATCTCGTCAGCCAGCACAATCTGGGCCATGATCGGCCCGGCACGGAACTCAAATTCGCGCGTTTTCTGATTGAACAGGGAGACACCGGTCACGTCCGAAGGCAGCATATCCGGCGTAAACTGGAGACGGCTGAAGGTGCAGCCGATGGAGCGGGCCAGCGCCTTCGCCAACATGGTCTTGCCGACACCGGGAATGTCCTCAATGAGGATATGCCCCTGGCTGAGCAGGCCCAGGATTGTGATCCGGATCTCGTTGCGTTTGCCGATGATGACCTGGCTGACGCTCTGCGCGATGCGCTGAGCGACATCCTGTACGATGGTTACCTGCTCATGCGACCGCCGGTCCAGTGACTGCCTTGTTTCCTGCGGATAATCTGTCATAGACCTGCTTACCCTAGACGGATACAGTACCTCATCAGTATAGCGGAATATGATTCTATGAACAGCCCTATACTTGCTGTTTGTCCTAAGTACACAGTATAATGAGTGCGGTAAGCGCGCTTTGTCCAGGGGCTGCTGGCTAAGGAGTGAAACATGGCAAAATCGCGGACAGAATTGATGGTGGATCGTCTGCGTGATCTACAAGCAACCACACCGGAGATCGAAGGAGCCGGTGTTGTGAGCGTAGATGGCCTGATTATGGCGTCATCTCTGCCAGCGGGTGTTGAAGAAGATCGCGTCTCGGCAATGTCGGCGGCTATGATTTCCCTGGGCGAGCGGATTTCCGGCGAGTTAGGGCGCGGCGTTCTCGATCAAGTCCACATTAAAGGCAATGACGGCTACGTGATCTTGATGCACGTCGGGGAGGAAGCGGTCCTGACCACCCTTGTACGCGAGGGGGCGAAACTGGGTCTGATATTCCTTGATATGCGCCGGACAGTCAGCGACTTGGAGAAACTAATTTAGTCCCCACGTACTTAATTTTTCAAAGTGCCGATAGCAGACGGCGGGGAGCAAGGTCAAAATACTCTCCCCGCCGCTTCTTTTATTGAAGGTCGAAGCGAGGGGATGAGCGATGCCAAAACCAAAGTACATCTTCTGCACAGGTGGGGTGGTCAGTTCGGTAGGCAAGGGCGTGACCGCTGCCGCTATCGGGCGCATTCTCAAGGCGCGCGGGCTGCGCATCGCGGTGCAAAAGCTTGATCCGTATTTGAATGTGGATCCGGGGACGATGAGTCCCTATCAGCATGGCGAGGTCTTCGTCACCCATGATGGGGCGGAAACAGACCTGGACCTGGGCCATTATGAGCGCTTTATCGACGTCGAACTGGACCGGTTGTCCAATGTCACGGCGGGGCAGGTTTACAGCCACGTCATCGACAAGGAGCGGCATGGCGATTACCTGGGCGGCACGATCCAGGTGGTCCCGCATATCACCAACGAAATCCGCCGCCTGATCTCGTCGGTGGGCAAATCGCAGAACCCTGACGTGGTGCTGGTGGAAGTCGGCGGCACCGTCGGCGACATCGAGAGCCAGCCGTTTCTGGAAGCCATCCGCCAGATGCGCATGAGTTTGCATCGCAACGATACGCTCTCGGTCCACGTGACCTTTTTGCCTTACATTGGCGCGACCAAAGAATTGAAGACCAAGCCGACTCAGCATAGTGTCCGTGAACTGCGCGGCATCGGCATTCATCCACAGGTGATTATCGCCCGCACTGACCACGACGTCAGCCAGGAAGTTATCAACAAGATTGCGCTGTTCTGCGATGTGGACAGCGAGGCGGTCATTCCGCTGGTGACGACGAACTGGCTCTATGAAGTCCCGCTGGTACTGGAAGATCACGGCCTGGGCGATTATCTGGTCAAGCAGTTGGAACTGGATGCGGGCACGCCGAATCTCTACGATTGGCGTCAGATGATTGACCGGATGCAGTCGGCTACGAAACCGGTCCGAATCGCTATCGTCGGGAAATATGTTGAACTGCACGACGCCTACATGAGCGTCCGCGAAGCCTTGTTCCATGCCGCCAGCGCGAAGGATCACAGCCTGCAAATCGACTGGATTTACTCCGGTGACCTGGAAAAAGGCAAAGGTTTCGACGAATTGGTCGAAGCCGACGGCATCGTGGTACCGGGCGGCTTTGGCGAGCGCGGGGTCGAAGGCAAGATTATGGCCGCGCGCTTTGCCCGCGAGCGTAAGATTCCCTACCTGGGCCTGTGCCTGGGAATGCAGGTCATGTGCATCGAATTCGCCCGCAACGTGATCGGCCTGGAAGAGGCCAATTCGACCGAAATCGCTGTCAGCACGCCGGATCCGATCATTAGTCTGATGTCCGAGCAGCAGAATATCGCTGATCTGGGCGGGACGATGCGGCTGGGTGTGTATCCCTGCAAGTTGGAAGCCGGGACGGTCACGGCGCAGTGTTACGCCCCGGAGACGGTCATCCAGGAACGGCACCGTCACCGTTTTGAGTTTAACAACCTGTATCGCGGCCAGTTCGAACAGCACGGGATGACATTCAGCGGCTTGAGTCCTGATAACAATCTGGTGGAAATCGCCGAAGTCAGCAACCATCCATTCATGATCGGCAGCCAGTTTCACCCCGAATTTCTGAGCCGGCCCAATCAACCGCACCCACTGTTTCTAGGTCTCATCGAAGCCGGGATTACTTACCGCGCCGCCAGATCCGAACAGCAAAATAACGGCCACCACCCGCAAACGACGGAACCCGAGAACCAGTCGGAACTGAGGTAAACACCTATGTCTCTTGAGAGTTATATTCAAGCCATGCCCAAAGTTGAACTCCACGTTCACCTGGAAGGCGCGTTCCGCAAAGAACGTATGCTCCAGATCGCGGAGCGCAATGAGATCGCCGAAGAAATCAAGGATTTCGATACTTGGCGTGACTTGCTCGAACAGCCCGACGTCATGCGCATCGAAGAAACGATCCAGATGATGATGAGCTGGATCCAGAATCCGGCGGATTTATCACATGTGGTCTATGAGCTTGGGCTGGCGCTGTCTAAACAGAATATTCGTTATGCAGAAGTGGACGCAAACCCGATTTATTTCACCGAGAACGGCTGGACCTTCGAACAGTATCTGGCAGCGCTGAACGATGGGCGCGACCGGGCCGAACGCGGCTGGGATATTCAGATGCGCTGGATTCTGAGTGTCGCGCGGGAACAG
Source organism: uncultured Chloroflexia bacterium (assembly GCA_963772595.1). Lineage (GTDB taxonomy): Bacteria > Chloroflexota > Anaerolineae > Aggregatilineales > Phototrophicaceae > CAVYXZ01. The sequence goes on from CAVYXZ010000016.1 coordinate 562,317, forward strand.
CCACGCCATGCGGATGAAATCGTGCGTTGGGCCAGCAGTGCCAGCGGCCAGCAAGCAGGCATCGTGGGCATTGACCTGAGCGAGCCAGAAGATGCGCAGCCCGCCGGACAGTTTGAGCGCGCCTTCCAGACCGCAGAGAAAAAAGATGTGCCGCGCGTCATCCACGCCGGGCTGGTTCATGGCAGCGACGCCATTGAGGACGTGCTGGAACAGCTTTACCCTTCGCGTTTGATCGACGCCTGGGGTCTGGCGGATGCGCCTGAAATCCGGCAGAAAGTCGTGGACGCCGGGCTACCTGTCAGTGTGTGCTTGAACAAACTGCGGAGCTTTGGCTTGATCGAAAGCTACGCCGATTACCCGCTGCTGAGCCTGTTCGATGATGGTGTCAAGCTGGTCTTCGGCAGCGATATGCCCTTCTTCTACCAGACAAATCTAAATGACGAGTATCTGGCCGCCGTCGAGAGCTGCGGGCTGGAGCTGGACGACCTGGAAACACTGGCATTAAATGCCGTCGAGCAGAGTTTCCTGCCGGAAGACGAAAAAACGGCCATGCTGGACGACTTCAAGGAAAGCTACAGCAGCCTGCGTGCCGAGCATCTCAGCGAAGAGACCAGCGAAGAAGCAGCGGAATAAAAAAGCGCCGGTGTACGAGACCGGCGCTTCTGTAACCTGACTATCGGAGTCAGGCCTCGGTAAATTCTCCCTCAACCACATCAGGATCGCTGTGTTCCCTCGTACTGTCGGGACCGCTACTGCCGCCATCCGCCGGGTTCGCGGAGGCGTAAGCCTGCTGTGTCAGGGCGTAGGTGGCGTTTTGCAGCTCGCTAACCGCGGATTGCAACGCCTCGGCCTGATCGCCCTGCGCGGCGGTCTTCACGGCCTGGATCTGGCTTTCGATAGTCGCCCGATCCTGTGCCGGGACCTGGTCACCCAGATCGCGCAGCGCCTTTTCCGCCTGATACACCAGCGTATCGGCTTCGTTGCGCACCTTTGCCAAAGCCTCGCGGCGCGCGTCTTCTGCCTGATGGGACTTAGCCTCGTTGACCAGCCGTTCAACCTGATCCTGCGACAGATTCGTCGAGGCGGTTACGGTGATCTTCTGCACCTTGCCGGTGGCCTTGTCGGTCGCCGTCACGTTGAGGATGCCGTTGGCGTCGATATCGAACTCGACTTCAATCTGCGGCATCCCACGCGGCGCTGGCGGAATACCCTCAAGCTGGAAGTGGCCCAGCGTCATGTTGTCAGCCGCCATCGGACGCTCACCCTGAAGCACATGCACGTCCACTGCCGTCTGATTATCCGCTGCTGTCGAGAATATCTCAGATTTCGACACCGGGATGGTCGTATTGCGCTCGATGAGTTTGGTCATCACACCGCCCATTGTCTCGATGCCCAGGCTCAGCGGAGTCACGTCGAGCAGCAGCACGTCCTGCACGTCACCGGCCAGTACACCTGCCTGCAAGGCCGCCCCAACCGCCACGACCTCATCCGGGTTGACGCTCTTATTCGGCGTCTTATCGAGCGTGGACTGGACGTATTCCTGCACCATCGGCAGACGGGTCGAACCACCGACCAGGACCACTTCATCAATGCCGGATTTGTCGATCCCGGCGTCCTTCAGCGCCTGCTTTAGCGGTGCAGCCAGACGTTCCATCAGCCCGGTGCTCAACTGCTCCAGCTTGGCGCGCGTCAAAGTCATTTGCAGATGTCGTGGGCCGCTGGCATCCGCCGTGATGAAGGGCAGGTTGATCTCGGTCTGGACCGTGCCGGAAAGCTCGATCTTGGCCTTCTCCGCCGCTTCCTTCAGCCGCTGGAGGGCCTGACGATCCTGCCGCAGGTCGATACCGCTGTCCTTCTTAAATTCCTCGGCAATCCAGTCGATGATGACCTGATCCCAGTCGTCACCGCCCAGCCGCGTGTCACCGCTGGTCGCTTTGACTTCAATTACGCCGTCGCCGACTTCCAGGATCGAGACATCGAAGGTACCACCACCCAGGTCAAAGACCAGGATGGTTTCAGTGTTCTGCTTATCAAGACCGTAGGCCAGCGAAGCCGCAGTCGGCTCGTTGATGATTCGCAGCACTTCCAGTCCGGCGATCTTGCCCGCGTCTTTGGTCGCCTGACGCTGGCTGTCGTTGAAGTAGGCCGGGACGGTAATCACCGCCTGCGTGACCGGCTGCCCCAGGTAAGCTTCAGCGTCCTTCTTGAGCTTGCCCAGGATCATCGCGCTGATTTCCTGTGGCGAATAGCTGCGTCCCGTCGCCGAGATTTTCACCTGCGCGTCGCCCGAGGAACCGCCGACGATATGGTAGGGCAGGTAGTCCTGCTCAGTTTGGGCTTCTTGCAGAGTCTTACCGATAAAGCGTTTCACGGAGAAAACGGTGTTCTCCGGGTTAATGACGGCCTGCCGCCGGGCGGACTGCCCGACGAGACGCTCGCCATCTTTGGCAAAGGCCACGACCGATGGCGTGGTGCGGCTGCCTTCGGAATTGGCGATCACAACCGGCTCGCCACCTTCCAGCACCGCCACAACCGAGTTTGTCGTGCCTAAATCAATCCCTACGATTTTGCTCATACGATACAACCCCTCGTTCTATTGGTTTTCACTCAATACCAATAGTCTATTGAACGGGTGTCAGAAAACCGTCAATGGAATGTATGAAGCGTATAAAATAAGGGGACGGTCAGTCAGCAGGCTTCTGCTTCTTGAGGAGTTCCAGGACCTGGAGCAGCACCTGGCGCACGCTGGATTTCTGCGTGGCAACACAGGGCATCACGGTCACGTCGCCGCCGACGCCTGTACCCCGCCGGACCTCGTGGAGTTTGGCTGCGCCGGGCAGATCGGTTTTGTTTGCGACCACCAGATGCGGCACGTCAACAAAGCTGGAAAAGAGGTTGACCAGGTCGGCCACATCAGGAAAAGAGTGCGGGTCGGTGCTGTCGGCCAGGACGATGAAGGCATCCATCTCACCTGACAAAATCTCCCACATAAAGTCGAAGCGGGTTTGTCCGGGCGTGCCGTAGAGATAGAGGGTATCGCCATCCAGCAGCACGCGGCCATAATCCATCGCCACCGTCGTTTCGGCCTTGATCCCGCGATCTTCGGTCGTGATGCGCTTTTCAGTGGATACCACAGGAATATCGGAAATCGTGGTAATAAACTCGGTTTTGCCGGAATTGAAGGGGCCAGTCACAATTACCTTGAATGGGGCCACGAAACCCTCCTTGATGTGACCTGTGCCTGTCACACTGATTGTTATTGTACGTTGAAACAGCGGGGCCTGCAAGAACAGCAGCGCTCAGTCGTCCGATCTGAAATCGACAAAACGGTAGCCTACACCGCGTTCCGTCAGAATGTAACGCGGGTTCGAGGGGTCTTCCTCGATCTTCTCGCGCAGATAATTGACGTACAGCCGCACGTAATGCGCTTCATCACGGTATTCGTAACCCCAGACCTTCGCCAGAAGCTGGTCATGAGGGACGGTCCAGCCCGCATTTTCGATCAGGTGGCGCAGCAGACGGTACTCCGTCGGGCGCAGTTTGATCCGCTCACCGTTGACGATCACCTCACGCCGATTGTAATCCACGCTCAGGCGGTCGTCGATTTTGAGGATAGCCTGCTCTGGCGTCCGGTTGGATTCCTGCACACGGCGCATGACGGCTTTGATCCGGCTGGAAAGCTCGCGCGGGCCAAAGGGCTTGGTGATATAGTCGTCCGCGCCCAGTTCCAACCCGTAGACGCGGTCGTTTTCCTCACCCTTCGCCGTCAGCATAATCACCGGAATATTCGAAAATTCGCGCAGCATTCGCAGGCATTCGAAACCGTCAATATCCGGCAGCATCACATCGAGGATGACAATGTCCGGTAGCTTGGTACGAATGGCATCCAGCGCATCCAGGCCATTGTGGGCTTCGAGCACCTGATGTCCCTCAAGCTCCAGGTTCATACGAATAAAGCCGATAATGCGCGGTTCATCATCGACAACCAGAATTCTATAGCTGTCGCGCTGTCCGCTTCGAGGTAAATCTGTGGTCATGCGATCCTTTTCTTAATCATTGCGGAAGGGCAGCGGGAATTCTTCTCCGGAATCCGTATCCGGCAGAACCTGTATCAGATTAATACGGCTCCAGGGAATGATGATTGTATCGACACCATCATCTACCCAGGGGACTTCACGCTCCGTCCGATCACGCGGATTCGAACCCATCACAGCATTGTCGGCCAGGCTCGGCATTTCTTCGACATCCAGCTTAATCGGTTCCTGGTTTACGACATGAACCTGAATAGTAATCATACAGCCTCCGTCAGCTTACTTGAAGTAAACGTGGACAACCAGTTTCCCCAGCCGAATCTCATCGCCATCGCGCAGCAGACGCGGTTGATCCGGGACCAGGCGCTGCCCATTCAGGTGCGTCCCATTCGCGCTGCCCATATCGACCAGCGTCAGCGTATCCTCGCTGCGAGAAATAATCGCATGGTGACGCGAGACGCCTTTTTCCAGCGCGCCGTAGGGCGTCAGGTCCAGGTCCGGCTGCCGGGGATTGGCGCGGTCCGAGCGGCCCAGAATAGTCTCTTTACTGGGAGTGAGAACGATAGGTTCGGCGACATCACGAATGCGGATGATGATGGTCGCATCTTCGCCAAAGCGGGCTGTTCCCCAGGTCGCACGCGCCGCGAGATCGCCAGAAGCCGTATCCAACCGGCGTGTTGGCAGCGTGGGCGACAGATCGTCGCCGAGACTTGCACCGCAGTTGTCGCAAAAAAGTGAACCTTCTCGATTAGCCTGTGCGCATTGTGGGCAGATTATCATTGTTATACGTCCTCAAGAGCAGGGCCAGCCAGTAGATGCCGGGTCTGGTACTTGAGCGTCTTGCGTCCTTTGTCAGAAAATGCGCTAGTATGTGCCACACGCCGCGCCTCAGAAAGCGCTTCGTTGGCAAGTTGGTCCTCGCCGAGGGCCAGCAGGCGAGTCGCCAGGTTTTCAAGTCTGCGGGTGGCCTCTTCGACATCACCGCTTTCCAGTGCCGTCTGTGCCCGTTCCTGCATCCGGTACAAGGTAAGCTTACCCAGAGCGTCCAGAATGGCAACCGGCGGCTCTTCGATAGGAGGGTCTTCCATCACTTCGAAGGAGACGTCGCTGAGCGTCTGAAACTTTTGATACTGGTTGTCCAGAACGTCACCCACAGCCAGCAGACGCGCCATCGAGCGAAACCCAGTCGGCATGTCACCGGGAAGCTGCATCTGAAAGAGCACTGAAATCTGGCGGTTAGCCTGGAGGCTGCCGAGGGGAATGTAACCTTCGTCAATCGGCAGCGGCTGAGGCTGCGGCGACAGCTTGAAGGCCGACTCCAGTTGAATATCCGGGTCCGGCGCGATAGAGATCTGAATGCGCTCTGCGAAAGCATCGGACAAATTGCGCACATGGTCATTCAGGAACTTGACCACCGCGCTGGCACTGTGAATGTATTCCGACGTGCCCCCCGTCAGCGATGCGATTTCATCCAGAAACTCGTCATTCCATTCCTGGCCCAGGCCCATCGCGCTGATGCCCACACCTATTTCCGCTGCCTCACGGGCTAACTGCAAGCACTGGTCGTGATCGCCAAACGTGTGACCGTCGGTCAGCAAAATCATGTGATTGACCAGACGCGGTGCCAGAAAACGGCGATTCTGTTCAAAACCGGCTTCCAGCCCCTTGAAAATCTCGGTGCCACCGGAGGCAACCATGACACTGACTTTCGCCTTGAGCGTGGATTTATCAGTAACAGAGGTGGCCGGGATAATCACTTCGGCGCGGTCGTTGAAGCCAATGACCGAGAGCACGTCTGAATCGGAAAGCTGGTCGATTATCTGGTGTGCGGCGACCTTGACCTTATCCAGGCGAGTCCCGTTCATCGAATTGCTGTGATCCAGCACCAGGGTCAGGTTCACACGGGCCTCACGCTTCTGCGGTGTTTTCCGTGCGCGCGGGTCGGGCAGCACTTCGGCCAGCAAGTAAACGACCTGCGGCTCTTGTAGCAGCGCGACCGAGCGTCTGCTGGGCGTCACGCGCAGCGAGAAGACAACTTCGTCCAGTTCGCCGGTATGCTTATTCGCAATCTGCTGATCGTAGGCGCGTTTACGCGCAGGGTCGGAAAGAATCTCGTTGGCAACGGTAATGTCTTGAAACTGGACATTCGCACCTGGATTGTGATGATTGACATCAGGATGCAGACGCCGAGCCGCACGGCGATAAGCAGACTTAATCTCTTCGGGGGAAGCATCTGCAGATACGCCGAGAATGGTATAAGGATCTATATCCTGATGATCTCTCATAGCCGAAATCTGGATTAGCTAATTGCTGGGAACTCGCAACAAGACGGCTGTAATATTATCGGTGCCACCACGCGTATTCGCCAGTGCAACCAGCTTATCGCAGGCCTCCTGTGGATTATCATGGCTCATGACGATTTCCCCAATTTCCTTGTCTTCGACCAGATTCCACAGGCCGTCACTGCAAAGCAGGACACGCGAATTGGGGGGCAGCCGCCGGGTGATCGCATCGACTTCCAGGGTCTCATTCTGTCCAATTGCCCGGTAGAGCACGTTCTTCTGTGGGTGGTCTGCCGCCTCTTCGGCAGTCAGGCGATCAAGCTCAATCAAACGCTGAACCAGCGAATGGTCACGGGTGATCTGGTCCAGGCCGTCTTTGGTAATTAAGTAGACACGGCTGTCGCCCACATGCACGATATAGGCCAGATCAGAGACCACAGCGACGGCGGTCAGCGTGGTGCCCCCTTCAGGGACTTTAATAATCACGTCCGCGTTGGCTGCCTGTACACCCTGGATGAGCGTCTCGGTGATCGGCGGAAAGTCATCCATACCGCCGCTGACCAGCGGGAGATAGATATGCGAGGCGACATAGGAGGCTAGAATGCGCACCGTCATGGCCGAGGCCTTCTCACCATCATGATGACCGCCCATGCCGTCGGCCACAATAAACAGACCAAAATCGGGATGATCTTCTGAACTGCGGCTGGTGTGGAAGAACGATAAGACAGCATCTTGATTATTGTTGCGCACCATGCCCACGTCGGTCGATTGGCCGAAGATAAGGTGCTCATTTTTCGAAGATATGACCGTTTCGAGCGGCAGGGGCCGAGTCGCCCCGCCATCCATCATAAACGGTTCGGTATCGGTTGGGTCTTCGACGACTACAGGGATCTCAGCCGTAGTTCCTTTCGGTTCCGCCGATGCGCTGCCGTGTTCAGTCTCATCATCATCTGTGTCCGGGCTGGATCCAGGCGACCTTGTGTCTTCACTTGCCTGGCCCAGGAGGCGTCGAAACCAGTTCATATCTTAAGACTCCATCTTTGGATGTGTGACTTTCACGGCTATACCACAAGCGGCAGGGCGTAGAGCGTATGATCCATTGAGCCAATGAGCAAAACATCACCAGCAATATGCGGCCTGGATGTGATCGGACCTTCCGTCTTGAATTTCCAGCGCTCTTTGCCGTTATGCGCATCCACACAGTAGAGATGTTCGTCCGTGCTTCCGATATACACGGAATCTTTATAAACCAGTGGAGAACCAACGATGGGTTTTTCCGTCGCAAATTTCCATTTTTCTCTGGACGTCTGGGCATTTACAGCATACAGGTTGCCATCTGCCGAGCCGAAATAGAGCAGATCGTCCTTGATCGCAGGCGTCGAAATGACCGGCCCTTTCGTGCGGAATCGCCACGAATTGTAGCCCCCTTTGGCATCCACAGCATAGACGTGGTTATCGGTTGAACCAAAGTAACAGATGCCTTCGTTCATGTCTACGATGGGTGACGACAACACGGCGCGCTTGGTGCGCACGCCCCAGTGCCGCTTCCCACCGGACAGATCGAGCGCGGTGACTTCGCCGGAGGAACTGCCTACGATAATGATCTCGTTGGTGACATAGGGCGAACTCTGAATCTCGCCGCCCAGATCATATTTCCACAGAAAACGCCCGGTGCCTGCCATCAAGGCGTAGAGGTAGCCGTCATCACTACCGAAGAAGATACGTCCGTGTGCCAGGGCGGGGCTGCTGCGAATGCGGTCTTCGGTGCGGTAAGACCAGCTCAACTGACCGTTGCGCAAATCCACCGAATAAAAGGAGTAGTCCTCAGAACCGAAGATCACCGAGCGGTTTTCGACATCCACAACCGGGCTGGAGGCGATGCCGCCGTTGGTGGCGTGCTTCCAGACAAGTTCGCCGTTCTTGGCTTTCAAAGCCCAGACATTGGTATCATACGAGCCAACCAGAACCAGATCCTGATAGGAATTGGGATTGGCGCGAATCTCGTCCTCCGTCTTGAACTTCCAGCGCGGCTCTATTTCTCCTGTCAGGCCGATCTCTTCTTCTTCCTCTTCGTCCATATCAGCGACCCGCGCACGGGCATAAATCTGCGGCGCGGGGTAGCGCACTGCGTCGAGCGCCTGCTTCATTTCCAGGCAGGACTGGAAGCGGTTCTCCGGTTCAAATTCGACAGCCTTCTCGACGACCTCGGCCAGTTCGCGCGAGACATGTTCGTTGATATCCAAAATCGGGCGCTCAGAGAAGCTGAAGGGCGGCTCCAGGCGCGGGTCCCGGCGAGTCAGCACATGGTGCAGAGTCGCGCCCAGGCTGTAAACATCGCTCAATGGGCTCACATTGCCCTTATACTGCTCCGGCGCAGAGTAGCCTTCGGTGCCGATCATGGTGTGTTTGACCGTCGGGTCAAATTTCTTGGCAATGCCGAAGTCGATCAGCCGGACTTTCGCCAGATGGTCAATCATGACGTTAGCCGGTTTCATGTCGCGGAAAATAATCGGTTCAGGCTGCTGATTATGCAGATATTCCAGCACATCACAGAGGTCAATTGCCCACTCGACCACTTTATCAACCGGCAGTTCTTTGGTCGTGGAAATCAGTTCTTCCAGGTCCTTACCGTTAATGTATTCCATAACCAGATAAGCGCGGTCATTCCAATCGAAGAAGTCGTAGATCTTCGGAATAGCCGGGTGAGTCAGCATGGCGAGGATGTTGGCTTCGCGCTGGAAGGTCTTGAGCGTGGCGGCCCGCAGATTCGGATCTGTGGCCGGGTTGAGCATTTCCTTGACGGCCACGCGCTTCTGAACGTCGGGGAAATTCAGGTCACGTGCCTGATAGACCGCGCCCTGACCGCCACCGCCCAGCACACCGATAATTTTATAGCGGGCCAGGAGGACGGTGTTTGCCTGTAGGGAATTATAACCACCACCGGCATCATATTTGCCGATCTGAGTTGTTTCAGGCATCGTTTCGCCTTCTTATCACCAGAGTTTGAACGTACATCAACATAATCTGTAGCCTTGAACAATTATATTGGACCTGCCACAATACTGCAATCGCCCCTCAAATTGATTGTAACATGACTATTCCGTTGTCTGTATATCTCCACATACCGTTCTGCCGCTCGAAGTGTACTTACTGCGCCTTTAATACTTATACTAAACTAGACTCCTTGATTCCCGCTTTCATTAAGGCCTTAATTAATGAAATTGGCCGGGTAGGCGACAAGCAGCCGGTCCATACAGTGTTCTTCGGCGGTGGCACACCCAGCATGTTGACGCCGCAGCAGATCGAGCGAATTCTGACCGCGCTGGACCAGCAGTTCGACCTGCTGCCAGGGGCAGAAATCTCGCTGGAGGCCAACCCGAACGATCTGGACGCGGCCTATTTGCGGGATCTGCGCGGCCTCGGCATCAATCGCTTGAGCCTGGGCGTGCAGTCTACTCACCACAATGAACTACAGCTTTTTGCACGACGGCATAATAACGAAGAGGTCACTCAGGCCGTCTCCAATGCGCGCCGGGCAGGCTTCGACAGCCTCAATATCGACCTGATTTACGGCATCCCGCACCAGACCCTGGAGCGCTGGTCCTGGACCCTGCGCCACATCCTGGAACTGAACCCGGACCACCTCTCGCTCTACGCCCTGGGGTTGGAAGAAGGCACGCCGATGTATGATTGGGTGCAGGAGGGACGGCTGCCTACACCGGATGACGACCTCGCTGCCGACATGTACGAGCTTGCCAGCGAGATGCTGGACTGCTGGCGGTCACGCGCAGTACGAGATCAGCAACTGGTCGAAACCGGGCCACCAGTGCCGCCACAATCTGCAATACTGGCGCAATCTGCCGTACCTGGGCCTGGGACCCGGCGCACATGGCTACGCCGCTGGACACCGCTACTGGACGCTGCGCCCGCCGAAGCAGTACATCGACAGCCTGGACTCGCAGGCCAACAATCTGAACTTCCCGCTAACGCCTGCGGTCGAGGACTTTGTCATTGTGGACCGGGCGAACGAGATCAGCGAAACGCTGATGATGGGCCTGCGGCTGACTGGAGAGGGCATCGAGCGGCAGAGCTTCAGGGAGCGTTTTGGCGCGGACGTGACCGATCTCTACGGCGAGGCCATTATGCGGCTGATGGGGCAGGGCCTGCTGCAAATGGATGACGAGCGGCTGCGCCTGACCTCAGCGGGACGCTTCCTGAGCAATGTCGTGCTGCGCGAGTTTGTTTAGTAGGCGCGGCGAAAAAGTTCGTCCACGAAGCGCCGAAGCTGTTCTGCTGCTGGACCCTGCGGCTGCGCCAGATCCAATGCGGCGACGGCTTTCTGATAATACTGCGCTTCGACTTCCTGTACGTACTTCTGGGCACCAAGACGTTCCAGAATCTCGACCACGTCTTCCACATCGCGCGGCCCCAGTTGATCCTGATCGTAAATCTCAGCCAGGGTGCTGCTCTGTTCCAGGGCATACAGAATGGGCAGAGATTTTTTCTTGGATTCAATATCGGTCGCGGTCGATTTCCCGGTCACTTCCGCATCGCCCCAGATGCCGAGAATGTCATCGCGTACCTGAAAGGCCAGCCCCAGGTTGAGCGCAAACTCAGCGTAATCTCGCGCGACTTCCTGGCTGTCAGTGGCAATCAGCGCGCCGATCTGGCCGCAGGTCGAAAGCAAGGCGGCTGACTTGCCTTCGATCATCGACAGGTACTCGTCCACCGTGACGCTGGCGCGGCGCTCGAATTGCATGTCGAGATGCTGGCCGCGCGTGAGTTCGAGATTGGTCCGGTTGAAGATTTCCCAGACGCGGATCACGGTTTGTTCCGGCACGCCCGCACGTGATAAGCCTTCCAGCGCCACAAAGGCCAGGCTAAAGAGCAGATCACCAGCGTTGATCGCGTTGGGCACGCCCCAGAGCTTCCACACCGTCGGGCGGTTGTGACGGGTCGGGCTGTCGTCCTGAATATCGTCGTGGATGAGCGAGAAGTTATGCAGAAACTCGACGGCCGCCGCCGCGCTGAGGGCCTGCTGCCAATCGCCGCCCGCCGCCTCATTGCAGAGCAGCATGATCGTCGGGCGAATACGCTTGCCAGTCCCACCGGCGAAGGGCTGGTTGTGTTCGTCCACCCATCCCAGTGGATACTCCACCATCACGCGCAGATCATCGGGGATAATATGCGCCGTATACTGGCGCATCGTTGTATCAAGGTCTTCTATGTACTGCCGTGTAAATGCCTGGAACACGGGCTGCACCGCCTAAGTCTTCAACAGCAGGGTATGTTGTAAGGCGTCAATATCGCGCGCACCGCTGCACAGCATGGCAATTCTGAATCTGCTGGCCCATAATTGCGATGAGCTGGTCAACGGCTTCTAAGGAGTCGTTGGCGGCTTTCAGGAAAGGCCCGGCCATACCGCCCATGACCGCGCCCAGCGCAATGCACTTGGCGATGTCGATCCCATCGCGCAGGCCGCCGCTGGCAATGATGCTCAACTCTGGCGCGCCTGCCCGCGCATACTGAATGGCATCGGCGGTCGGGATACCCCAATCGGCGAAACTGGCCGCGACCTGAGCATGAAAGGTCGGTCGGCGCGCGATGATATTCCACTTCACTCCACGAGGTCCCACCCGACCCCGCCACATCAATCGCCGCGACACCTGCGTTTGCCAGATCTCGAGCGTTTTGTTCTGAGAAACCCCAGCCGACTTCTTTGGCGATCACGGGCACAGGCAGCTTACGGCAGACCGCTTCAACCTTGTTCAGCAAACCGGCGAAATTGCTATCGCCTTCGGGCTGCACCGCTTCCTGCAAGACGTTAAAGTGCAGAATCAGCGCATCGGCTTCGATCATATCCACCGCGCGCTGGCAGTGTTCGACGCCATAGCCATAGTTCAACTGCACCGCGCCCAGGTTCGCCAGCAGCAGAATATCCGGCGCAACATTGCGGACCTGAAGCGTCTCGGCCAGGGTCGGGTCTTCCATCGCCGCCCGCTGCGATCCTACGCCCATCGCGATGTGATGTTCCTGCGCGGCCTGCGCCAGATTTTGTTGAGGCGGCGCGCCATTTCGGTCCCGCCGGTCATCGAAGAAATGAGAATCGGGATAGTCCAGCGACCTGCCGAACAATTCGATGTGGGTATCAATCTCAGCCAGATCCAGCTCCGGCAGCGCCTGGTGCATGAAGCGATAGCGCTCCAGACCGGTGGTCAGATGCGGGAACTGTACATCTTTATTGAGATTGATCTGAATATGGTCCGCTTTGCGGTTTTCAATCGACGGCGAGTCCGTGACTTTGCCCATGTGGCGGTGTTCCTTTTAGTGACAGTAATCCTACACGATAGCCTTGGCCCATGTCAACTCGAAGCGCACACTGGTAAGCCGGACTATAATCGGTATAATGTGGCATCTAACTGTGGCTTGGCCCATTCACCTAAACGGGAGGGAATCATATGGCATCTGTGGAAGACCGTGTCAAGAATATTGTCATCGAACTGCTGGGCGTCGATGAGGAACAGGTTGTGCCGGAAGCACGTTTCCGCGAGGATCTGGAAGCCGATTCGCTGGATCTGGTGGAGCTGATTATGGCGTTTGAAGAGGAATTCGGCGGTGAAATCACCGATGAGGATGCACAGTCGATCACGACGGTAGGCCAGGCGGTCAGCTACATCCAGACACACATGGGCGGCGAGTTAGTCACACTGCCCATAGACGTATAGTCTCAGCAGACGAGGTAGCTAATAAGGTTAGCTGACCTCGTTTGTATGTATGCAGACCGAACAGCAGCACGATCAGCACAAAAAGCGGCCCACCGGGACCTGGTGACACAGGCAGCGCGAAGGCTGCGTTCATCAACACCTGGCTGTTTATCACTGCAATCACACTCCCCAGCACGAGCAGTGCCGCGAAGATCACCGGACTCCAGCGCAACCGGACGCTCAGGACCAGACCGAACAGGGTCAGCAGTGCCAGGACGGCCTGCTGCCGGAAATTGGGATCGTTGAAGGCGGAACTGAAGAAGGCGGCGGGAGGCAGCAGGGCGACAGCCACGATGAAGACGATCAGGGCAGCATAGCGCCGCCAGGATCGGGCAACCGTCGTGAACAGGAGCAGGGCCAGCAGCGCGGGCAGGGCACGCAGCATGAAGGTGACGACCAGCGGCGGGTTCGCGGTCCGCACCCAGGGATGCAAACTGGTCCACTCGGCCAGATCGTAAGCGTTGAGCGTCAGGCTGGCCCCTGGTCCTGCGATCCAGGGCAGGCTGTAGGCGAGCAAGCCCGCCGCAAAGAGGACAAGGCTGAGAATCACGCTCAGTCCACCGCGTTTTCGCTGAGATGGTCGATGCGCGAGCGGATGTGCTGGTCTTCTTCTTCCTGATCCTGGAAGAAAGTTGACCATGAATTCGCTCTGGCGCTGGCGTAATGCCATCGGCGCGACCGCACGAATGTCGCCAATGCCCGCCAGGTCACGGCCATCCGCTGCGGCATGGGCACGGGCTGCTTCAAACATGGTGAATTCGGCCCGGTGCGAATCGATGTCGAGATCGCTGAATCAGCGTCAGGCCGATGTCGATGGCCGCCTCCGAGACGACGGTTTCCTTCAGCAAATCGCGCGCCAGGATAATCTCCTCGCGGGTGATAGCGGTCGCTTCTTCCCACTGGCGCACAAAACTGGAAGGACTGCTGCGGTAGGCCCGGTTGCGGCTGTAGATTTCCAGACCGATCGTCTTTATCCATCAGCCCGCGAACATTGACCCGCAGGCCAAAGCGGTCCAGAATCTGCGGACGCAGACGACCTTCCTCCGGGTTCATCGAGCCGATCAGCACAAAGCGGGAACGATAGGTGCCGGACATCGCGCCGCGCCGCACGGTATAAGCTCCCTGGGCCGCCGCGTCCAGGATGGCATCCACGATCTGGTCATCCAAGAGATTCACTTCGTCGATATAGAGCAGGTTGTTATCGGCCCGTGCCAGAATGCCCGGCTCCAGGCGGATGCGCTGCTGCTGCACGGCGATGCGCTCGTTGATCCCGCCGACGACATCTTCCAGCCGCGCATTCAGCGGCAGTTCCACCAGCTTGACTGAGTTCGTAATGAGAAATCGACTGGCCTGCCTGATATTTCTCGTAGCAATCCGGGTAGAGCAGGTGCGCGTTTTCCACCTGCAGATCTTCGGGCAGAACCGATTCTTCGCAGTCGCTGACTTCGACCTGTGGCAAGATTCCCGGCGAGGCTGCGCACGGCGGTCGTTTTGCCGGTGCCGCGCGGGCCGATTAGAAGGACGCCGCCGATGGCCGGATTGATAACCGACAGCATGAGCGCGATGCGCATCTCAAGCTGGCCGACAATCGCTAGGAAGGGGTAGGGGCGGCGCTCGGCCAGGCCGAGATCGACTTCTTCTTCAGCCAGAATGCCCCGCGCGCCCGCCCGGTTGAGCAGCCGCAGCAGATTGGATTCTTCGTGATCCTGTTCGAGGTCCGGCAGCAGTCCGCTCATAGGTTTTCCTGAAGACGGCGCTGCTGCTTGCGGTAAGCCTGACGTGCTTCGGCTTCGGCGGCGCGGGCCGCTTCGGCAGGGGTGTCGAAGATGATTTCAGGGACCATAACCGGCTCACCATCATCAGCCAGGGCCACATAGACCAGATAAGCCGAATTGGTCAGTGTTTGTTCACCGGTCAAGATATTTTCGCTGCGTACCAGCACACGAACTTCCATCGACGACCGCCCAACATAGGTCAGTTCGGATTCGCACATGACCAGGCTGCCAACGTAAATGGGTTTCATAAAGGTCATCGAATCGACGGCGACGGTGACGACGGGCATCCCGGCGTGGCGCATAGCGACCACCGCCCCGGCCTCGTCGGCCATCTTCATGATGACCCCACCATGCACATTGCCGTAGGGGTTAGCATCCTGAGGACCCATCATCGCGCTCAGGGTAAAACGCGAATCAGCGATGTGCTTTTGCGGGCGCGGCATGGTGGCCTGAGTCGGGCTGATGATCTCTCCCACGATTGAAGACATCGGGGTCCCATTCGAGCACATCGACGTAATGATAGCGCAGTGCTGCCGCCGAAGGCGGCATAGGCGCATTGGGCGGGAGGTTTCTCGGCCTGCGCGGGCGCAGTTTCTTCAAGCCGAGTTCGGGCTGACGATCATACACACGCTTACGGATGATCCGGCCATCGGGCATCAATTGGCCGATCCATTCGCCAGCCGCCGTGTAGACATCATAGTCTGCACCGCGCACAAAACCGAGATAGCGACCTCGCGCATCCCAGATGATATTGTTCAGGACGGTGGCGTGCCACTTCCCAGCCGAATCAAAAATGAAGAAGGGCCGATTCATGTCTATGACAAAATATCGAGCAAACCTCGTCATCTTTCCTCACCCTGGAATGAGATATTTACTATTTTAACATTTTCTACGGAAAAGTGCAGAAATTGACTACTGCATTTGCTGGTAAATCTGGCGGAGTCTCTGGGCAGAGGCGGCCCAGGTGAAGCGCTTAATATGCTCGCGGCCACGCCATTGCAAATCCTCACGCAGCGCGGACTGGCTGACAAGGCGTTCGACGGCCTCTGCGACAGCTTCCGTATCGTAGGGGTCCACCAGCAGTGCCGCATCGCCCGCCACTTCCGGCAGCGACGATACGGTTGAGGTCACAACCGGCGTGTCGCAGGCCATCGCCTCCAGCACGGGCAGCCCGAAGCCTTCGTACAGGGACGGAAAGGCAAAACAGGTCGCTGCGCTGTAGAGCGCCGGGAGGTCTGCCTCATCGACAAAGCCGGTCAGATGCACATGGTCACGCATATTGAGCGTATCTATCGTCTGGTACACCGGATCGTCAAGCCAGCCGCGCCCGCCAGCGATCACCAGATGCAGTTCAGGCAGGCGGCTGCGCAGCTGCGCCAGCGCCTCGATCAGGCGAGGATAATTCTTTCGCGGCTGCACCGTGCCGACCGTCAGCACGAAGGGCCAGTCGCCAAGCTGGTATCTGGCCCGCGCCCGCGCCTGCGCCTCACCGCTGATCGGGCGGAAACGCGGATCAACACCGCCGTACAATACGGTGATCTTGTTCTCCGGCACGTGGTACAGGCTGATGAGATCGTCCTTGGTGGCCTGCGAATCGGCCAGGACGTGATCAGCGCGCTGGACTGATGCCGGGACCACGCGGTCCAGATAAGCTTTCAAACGCGGGTCCGCCGCCTGGGGCACCTGAACATACGAGAGATCATGAACCTGAAGCAGTGTATGCGTGCTGCTGCGAGTGGGCGGCAGTACAAAATCGGTCGCATGATAGAGGCTAATGGGGCCGGTAAAGGTCTCGACCGGCAGCGGCAGATGCAGCCGGTGCCAGATCCGTGCCAACCAGCGCGGGGTTAGGGGGGTGCTGCGCCACTCAAAGTTTGGCCCAACAGCAGACGGGAGTGTGCGGCGGCTGGCCCCGGCCACAAAGAGCCGGTAAGGCGTCTCGGTGTCCTGAGCAGCCAGCGCCGCTGTCAGATCGCGCACATAGCGCCCGATTCCAGCGCCCTGCTCGTAGGCTGGCGTGTAGTCGAGCGCAATTGCGGACAAGTTAGTCTACATCATTGTAGGTGGTGTGGCGGTTGACAAAGAAGTTCCAGAACATGACGACCACAATGCCAATGCCCATGGCGATGTAGGTCCCCAGCTTGGCTTCTCCAAGCTCAGTAGGCACGTAACCTGGCTTGAAGACTTGGATCAACGGCAGCACAACGGGCATGACGTAAGTCCCAAAGTAAAAATGCGACCACTGAATCCAGGCAGTGCGGCCCGTCAAACCTACCATACTGATCGCGGCAAACTGCACTAACTGCCGCCGGATCGACCGCGAGCGTGAAGTCAGGATAGGTCCAATAGCGGTTCCAGATAAAATTGTTGATAATCGCGCAAGAAAAAGCCATGCCAGAAGCCAGGGCCACATTCAAGGTACCCTCGATAGGCGGCAGGATTGTGGCCTGCAAGATGGTCACGGTCCCGAAATCGACCACTGCGCCGAACATACCGACCACCGCAAATTTCAGAAAGCGTTCGACCTCTTTTGATTTTCCGCCAAAACGCCCGGCAATGGCAAGGATAATGCTGTCCAGTGGGTTACGAAATCCGCGTGTCGCAGCATCAATCTGTGTCGTCATACTGACCTCAATCGTATCTCGTGGCTGACTTGATTATACAGCACGGCAGTTATGCCCAGAATTAAGCCCATGTGAATGAAAACGTTGTTTACATAAAGATTATCGAATAGACTGTGGACGGTCAGGTAGGTCCAGGACCCCAGGATACCGATCCCAATCAGACGGGACATTATGTCTGGATGCTGGCGCAATCGCCAGATTACCCACATTATCACCAGCCAGCCCTTGCCATAACCTAAAAAGCCGATCAAACCGCTTTCAGCAAGGATGTTCAGGTAGTAATTATGCGCGTGACCCAGCGGTTCATGCCAGTTTATCAGACGATAGGCCGGGTAGACTACCTCATAATTGCCCAAACCCACCCCCAGCCAGGGATGACTTGCCGCCATGTTCAGCGCAGCCTGCCAGTGCGCCAACCGCTCAGTGACGGCGTAGTTCTCCGGCGTAATATCGACCCCGCGCATGTCCTGATAGGTGAAATAGTCCTGCGTGGAGGTGCTGATGCGCTCGACAATCGACGCAGGCAGCAGCCCGGCGCTCCATAAGAACAGCAGCCCAGCGACCATCACACCTGCCAGCAGCAGCCCGGTCCAGACCCGGCGTGGCAGCGCCAGCAGCACCAGCACAGCGGCAGCTCCCAGTGCCAGCCATGCGCCCCGGCTCCAGGACATGAGAATGCCGAGCAGCAGGCAAACGGCGACCAGTGCGTAAAATGTGGCAATGAGCGCGTTCGAAAGACTGCGCTGTCGCCACCATCGCAGACTATAGCCGAGGGCCGCCATCATGATAATAGGGGCGAGCAGGCCCAGAAAGCCGCCGAAGGGATTGGGCTGGCCGAAGCTGCCAAAGGCGCGAAAAAAGTGGCCGGTTATGCGCAGGTGTTCCGCACCGCTGCCGCCGAAGAACTGGTAGAAGCCAATCAGTGCGTTTGCCAGGCCTGCCATCGCCAGCCCGAAGATCAACCACTGCCACTGTCTGCGGGCAAAGGTCGTGACCACTACAATGACCATAAACAGCATTTGCAGCCACTTAGCCCACTCTGTTATCCAGGCGCTGATGGAGGTCGCGTTGAATACGCTCAGACCGGTCAGCGCGAGGATGGAGATGAGCGCCAGAAAGATCGGATTCCAACGGAGCCGGAAGGGCGCGCGACGCATAATGTAACGCTGCACCAGCCAGGCCGCCGCGAAGGCGAGCAAGCCTAACTGGCCGATGTCGAGCGGCAGAGGCCAGGCCGCTTCGGTAGCGACCAGCGTACGCAGCGGAGCCGCAATCAGCAGAAACATCAGGGCCGCCGCCGGTGTCAGGGCAGCGAACAGGATATAAGCCGCCATCCCCAGGACCAGCAGGGCAGTGGGCAGCGGAAGCAGCGCAACCGCTACGCCCAACGCAGCGGCCAGGCCGATCCAGCCGAGGCCCGGATTAAGCCGGGTAGTGAGTGTCACAGTCTGTTTTTGAAATACTCTATCGTGCGCGTGAGTCCCTCGTTGATGTCGATCTTCGGCTCCCAGCCAAGGACTTCCCGCGCCCGCGTGATGTCCGGCTTGCGAGTCTGCGGGTCACCCTTGATGCGTTCCTGCGCCTTGTAGACGATCCCCGCCGGATTGTCCGTGAGTTGATTGACCAGTTCGGCGAACTCCAGAATGCTCATCTCATGGGGATTGCCAATGTTGACCGGTTCGTTATAGTCCGACATCAACAGCTTGAAGATGCCCTCAATCAAATCGGAGACGAACTGAAAGCTGCGGGTCTGCGAACCATCGCCGTAGACCGTAAGGGCGTCGCCACGCAGCGACTGAGCGATAAAATTGGGCACGACCCGGCCATCTTCCAGGCGCATCCGAGGGCCGTAGGTATTGAAAATGCGCACGATGCGTGTATCGACCCCGTGCGTCCGGTGATAGGCCATCGTCAATGCTTCGGCATAGCGTTTGGCCTCGTCATAGACACCGCGCGGCCCGATGGTATCGACATTGCCGACATAGGTTTCGCGCTGCGGATGTTCCAGCGGATCGCCGTAGATCTCTGACGTGGAGGCCAGCAGAAACCTTGCGCCTTTCGCCAGCGCAACGCCCAGGGCATTGTGGGTGCCCAGCGCACCGACTTTAAGCGTCTGGATCGGGTATTTCAGGTAATCGATGGGGCTGGCCGGTGAAGCAAAATGCAGCACGGCATCAATCTGCCCACTGAGATAGATATATTGTGTCACGTCATGATGGATGAACTTGAAACGGTCGTTCCCGGCGAGATGCGCGATATTTTCAGTGTTGCCGGTGATTAAGTTGTCCATCGCAATGACATGGTGACCTTCAGCGATGAAACGGTCGCACAGATGCGAGCCTAAGAACCCTGCGCCACCCGTGATGAGAACGTGCAAAGTGGACTCCTTTATGATGCGAGGCGATTCTGGCGGAGTGTACCACAGCTCAAGCAGAAGCCATAGCGCGGCTCAGCCGCTGAGGTAGGCGTGGACGCTGCCTTCGCCGCTGGCCTGGAGCAGATGAATCAGGCGGCTGAACTCGGTTTCGAAAACGCGCAGCGCCAGCGCATTGTCCAGACAGACGTAGACCTTGCGCAGCGTATGCAAATCCTCAAAGCTAAAGTCGATGATTTCGTTGAGCATAATGCGAGCGCAGCTTTCGAGCGGGAAGCCCATCGTACCGATGGAGATAGGCGGGAAGGCCAGCGAACGCAGGTGCTGCTCTTCCGCCAGTTGAAGGCAGCGAAACATCACTTTACCCAGCTTACCGCGCTCATTGCCTTCGCCCCAGCGCGGCCCTACCGCGTAAATGAGTCGAGAAAAAGGGAGATTTCCAGCAGGCGTTGCAACGGCTGAAGCAACGCGCGCCCAGCCAATATCCTGACGTGCCCGCGCGACCTCATCGCCCGCTTGCCGCGCCAGGGCCGGGTCGAGCGTCAGGTTGGTATCGGTGACGACCACCAGCCCGCTGGCAGGCAGATTCAGGATCTCATCCTGGATGACGTGAATCTGAAGCTTGTTCACCTTCGCTTTCATCTGGCTGCTGCCCAAGTCGACACGTGTTCATATTATTACACCATTTAATCTCGATTTCAGTCAATAGCACGCACGTTCGTGAGGCTGTTCACCAGTGCCAGCAGCAGCATGAAGACGTAGGCCAGATCGCTGACGAAGACGCTGTTATCTACCAACCCGTGAGCCAGCAGATTGACCATGCTGCCCATCAAGCCGACTGTGAGCGCGAAGAGCAGCGGGTCCGTCTCGCGGAAGCGTTGATACAACTGCCGGGCACGGGTCCAGAACAGCAGCTGAATCCATAACAGCAGCGCGACCCCGGCAATGCCCAGCCGCAGCCAGAAATCCAGCAGAATATTGTGCGGGTGTGAGAGGTTCGGCTCCTGCCAGGCATCGGGACTGATGTAAGCCCCGCGAAACAGGTAGAGAAACTGGTCCAGGCCGATGCCGGTGAGGGGATGGTCGCGGATCATGTTCAGAGCGCTGTGCCAGACACGCAGCCGGGCGAAATTGGTCCCACTGCTGAAATCAAGCAGGCGCTGGAAACGCGCCGAACGCAGGGCCAGGACGAAGACGGCTACGGTCGCTGCGGCGAGGCCAAATAGCGGAAGCAGTACACGGCGGCCACCAATCAGCAGCAGTACCGCCGCCGACTGAGAGCGGCAGGCCCAGGAACAACGCACCCGCGCTCTGAGTCAGCAGCAGTGCAAGGCCCATAATGAGCAGGGCTGCAACCGCTGCCAGACGCCGCAGCCGATCCACACGACATAGGGCAAAAGCCAGCACAAAGGGGATGCAGCGCCCCAGAAACAGGCTGAGATTGTTGGGCGAGCCGTAGACGCTGGCGAGGCGGCGCACCCCTTCCTCAGCGGTGATGACGGCTTCACCACGCAGAAAGAGCAGCAGGCCGATGAGCGAGACGGCGACCCCGGCAACCAGCAGTGCATCCACCAGCAGAAGCGGCGTGCGCTGGTCAGACGGGCGGCTGCGCAGGACCGCATAGAACAGGGCTGGTTCGAGAATCACGGTGCGCAGTTCAGTGATTGCTGGCGCACGATACATGGTCCAGGCGAGCGAGATCGCGCCCAGCAGCAGCAAGGCGATCACGGCCCAATCCAGATTGTTGAAATGCGACCACACTGATGGCAGCGGAAAATTGCTGATGCGCGATTGGCGGGCGCGTCCCCAATCTACCAGCAGATGCAGCAGCCAGGCAGCCGCCGTGATGAGCATGAGCATTTCCGACATGGGGAAAGCATAAGCATAGAGTTCGACCGGGAAGAGGAAAAAGGGTGCCCAGAACAGAGTCAGCGCCAGACCAAGATCAAGGCGATGGTAGACGATAACAAACATGAGACCCAGTGCAATCAGCGTACAGAATCAGGCCAGGATGCAGGTAGATGATCCCGCCGGTGAGGATGGCGAGACCAAGCTGGACCGAATCGCGCCGGAAGAGCGCAGGCGAACCGCTGCCCCAGGTCAGCAGCAAGCCGAGCATCAGCGCCAGCGAGGTGATGGCACTCAGGATTAATTGGCCGACTTCGCCGAGATCACGCCAGAGCGTGGCCGCAGGGCGCAGTGTAAGCTTCCAGGGCAGCGCCAGACCGGTGAGGACGGTTGCCAGCAAAGCAACCAGCGAGCTGATGAGGGCGACCAGAATCTGCCGGTCATATGGCGCGCGTAGATCACCTGAGCTGACCGCATAGCCTAGCAGTGCCCAGCGATCCGTCGGCATCGTCGGGCACCAGATCAACCGCCGCCACCCGCAGGCTGTGTTGACCACCGCTGAGATTGCGCGAAACCGGCACCAGATCGACCGTTGGCTCACGTGTATCGCTGGTGAGCACAATATAGGCCTTGCCGTCCACATCCAGCGGAGTGGCATTGGCAGGCTGATCGTCCACAGTGGGGTAGAGATAAGCCACATAATCATCTTCGCGCAGCAGCAGAGCGACATCCCGGCCCGCAAAATCAAAGCGCAGGCTGCTGTCATTGATCCAGCCGATGTCCGCGCCCAATTCACCGAAGGTCCACACACCGCTGTAGTGCGCGTAGGCATTGGCGGCGGGAAAAAGACCATTCGTCGCCGTTTCGGATAGGCTGGCGGTTCACCAGTGCCTGCCAGAGCGCTGTCGGCTGGCCGTTCGTGTCAATCAGTGCAAAGCCCCACTGTGGATCGTCCGGCGGGGCGTCAGGCTGCCACTGCTGGAGAATCATGCCACCCAGCCAGGGCCATTCGCGCTCGGCACGGTCCAGCGCCTCAAGCGTATATGTGACACGTGTCCCCGCATCAACGCTGCCCCAGATGGAGGTTTCGCCTGACCAATCGTCCGGCAGACTGTTCCAGCCCCAGTTGCTAGCCCACAACGCCAGACTTGCCATCGCCATTAGCGTTCATGATCTCGCGCAGGGCGATCATCCGCGAGAAATTGAGCGTGTCAGCGCTGACCGTGCGATCCTCGGGTGACTCTGAGAAATCCGTAGGGTTTGGCGGCAGCAGCATCCATATAGTCTGCCGCACCCAGGGCATAGAGATCTCGCAGATAAGCCAGATCGCTGAGGTTGTGCGGCCCCTGTTCGACGGTGGGGGCCAGTGCAGCCGCGATAACGGTGGCGCCGCGGGTCGGCATGGTGGATGGCTTCATAGGCGTTTTGGAGCAGAGCGGCGTACTGCGCCGGACGCGGGTCCAGCCCACCCCAGGCGGCGTTGAGGTTAGGTTCGTCCCATATCTGATAGTAGTCGATGCTATCGCCATAGCGTTCAGCAATAGTCTGCGTGAAACGCCCGAAATCGGCGGGGTCATCCGGCGGGGCAGATCGCGCAGCTGATTCGCGCGTCCAGTCAGGCGAGTTCATCAGCACAAGCACGAGCTGCAATTCGGGGACGGCATTGACGGCTTCGATGATGCGATCTAACGCAACCCAGTCGTATCGGCCTGGTTCCGGCTCGACCTGATCCCAGTAGACAAACTGCCGCAGCCAGGTTATGTGTGCCTGCTGCATCAAATGAAGTTGGACTGTTAATTCATCGTCGTCATACTGCCGCAGTTCAACGTTGACGCCCAGGCGCGGCATACGAAAAGGGAGGTCAGCGTCGCGCGTGGCATCGACATAGCCGCGCAGTTCAAAATCGCGGCCATAGATGCTGGCCGCAGTGGCGGTCAGACTGCCGCTAAGGGTGAGGAGTGCTACAAAAAAGAGGACATAGCGGCGGATCATTGGGTCCAGACCGGGTTTGACGCTCCACCATCCAGGGTCAATTGGTGCGCGACGCCCGACTCGACATCCACAGTCCACAGGTTGCCCTGGTAGATCAAGGCGATCTGATGTCCATCGGGACTCCAGGCCAGATTTTGCGGCGCGGTGAGGCCAGGCTGTCCAGTGGCGGGGAAGAGCCTGTGCGCATTGCTGCCGTCCCGATCCGCCACAATCAGGTCATATTCCGCCTGCGGGTTGATGCTGTTGGTGATGTCGCGCGCCTGGAGATAGGCCATCCAACCGGACAGATAGCCACTGGCCGAAGCATCTAGCACGGGTGAATAACTGGGCGAGGCCCAGATGCCAGTATTCTTGAACACGTCGGCGTTAAAGGTTCCAGCGGCATCGGTCACGGCCACGTGAAAGACCGGGCTGGATTCAGGTGGCTCGTTGCTTACTGGCGGCCCGTGTACTGTTGCTAACAGCAGTTGATTATCCGGCGACCAGGAAAGGCTGGAACGCCAGGACCAATCGGCACGGGTATTGAATAGGGGATATTGCAGCAGCGGATTCAGATCGCCGCTGTCGAGATCCACCAGACCGACCGAATCGGCACGCACCCAGGCCAATGAGGTGCCATCCGGCGACCAAGCATAACCGGTGCCCCACCAACCGTAGAGGCCGCCCGACGAGGGTTCTAGCACCTCGTCAATGTTCAGCACCTCGCCGGTCTGCGGGTTGATGCGGATGGTCCACAGGTCGTTAAAGGCCTGCCAGCCGGGGGCCGAATCGCGGCGTTCGCCGGTCGAATAGCTGATGGTGTTCTCACGGCCCGGCACCCAGGCCGCCGCGAGGACATCCTCCGGCACAAGCTGAATTGGCTCCACATCACGGCCCGTATCCGGCAGGAGCATCAACTCGTTCAGCACGTTATCACGGTCGCTATTGCGTGCTTCGCGGGTATAGATGAGCTGCTTGCCATCGGGCGACAGGCCAAAGACGCGGCGGTCCAGGTCACTGGTGGTCGTGATCGGGCGTTTCGTGGTCGTGCTGCCGCTGATGATCCAGGCGTTGCGATTGCTGATGTAGGCCAGTGTCCCGCTGACAGGCACCGGATCCAGCTCGCCGCTGGGACCCACGTAGATGACCTCATCCTGCGCCTCGGTCAGGACCACGCGGCTGGTTTCCACCGGATCGCGCGGCACGCCGTCCTCGACCAGCACCTTATAGCAGATTTCTTCTGCGCCGTTGAGGCCAGCCTGACCCAGCAGTTCTTCGCCAGGGGCCAGCCCTTCGTTCAGGACGCGCTGCGTGCGGTGCGGGATTTCTTCCTGCTTGCAGTCGGTACGTTCTTCAACGCGCACTACCGTCACGCGCATCCCGTCCCGAATCTGGCTGAACAGTGGGGGTTCGACCCGGTCCAGTTCGCCCAGTTCAACATTTGCATCCTGCAAAAACTGAGCCACCGTGACCGGGATCTCGTACTCGAAGGTCAATTCACGGCCATCCACATCCAGGAAGACCAGAATCGAGGGCGTTTCCTCGGCCTGACTGCAAGCCACCAGCAGCAGCAGTCCGGCCAATGTCAGTAGAGCAATGTGAAGTCTCATACGCTTATCTAAGGCGCAGCGCTCGGGAAAGCCACACTGCGCAGTTGGTCGAGCAGGGTCAAAATCTGCTGGTTCCGGGTGTTCATGCCGAAGCTGCCTGCCGCACTGAGATCTCCAGCGCCTGCGGGAGCCACACTCGGCGTCATGTTATCACCGGTCAGGCCGCTGCCCGGCAGTTCGCTGTAGGCACGCCACAAATTATAGATCGGGATGGCCGTACCGGTGGACGATTCAACGTTCTGAACTGCCTCGATCAAGGCTTCGTTGAGCGCCTGGACCTGGGCTTCGCTGCCCGGACGCGGCTGGATCGTGGTCACAACCGGGATAACACCGTGATTAAGCACTGTTTGCAGCACCTGCTGCATGTTATCACGGAAGGCAGCCGGATCGGTCGCGCCGACATCGGCCATGCCGACACTGATTACCGCCACTGAGGGCTGAATCAGCCGCAGTTCACAGTCAATCGGTGTCTCACCGCCATTGCAGTTATTGGGGTCACTGTGGCCGGGGTCAAGCAGATCCTGGGCGCGCCAGCCGTTACCCGTCGCCAGGCTGGGACGGTCGAAGCTGCTGCGCCCGCCGCCGACATCGGTCTGGTTGTACCAGTCGATGATACCTTGCAGGCCGCTGGCGCTGTTATCCAGGCCGGGTATCTGCGAAGGGGTCCAGATAGCCCGGCTGCACAGCCATCGTCCCGCCGATCACGGCGAAGACTGAGGCCCGCGCCCCGCGCGAGTTGTCGCTGTTGAACATGTTTTGCAACTGCCCCTGAACCTGGTTCAGATTCGGCAGCACAGGAAGCTGCTCCACGATGCTCGGCGGTGGCGGTGCGGCGTCGTTGACCACGTAATTCACGGTGATTGCGTTCGATCCACCGGGGCCGCTGACGGTTAGCGTCACCGGGTAAGTGCCCGCTGCGCCAAAAGTATGGCTTGGATTCTGGTCGTTGGAAACCGGGCTGCCATCACCGAAGTCCCACTGATAGCCGGTGATCTCACCCGATGACAGGTCGGTGAACTGGACGGCTTCACCAACGGTACCGTCCGGCGGATTGGCGTTGAACTGCGGCTGCGGTGGCTGCGCTGCCGGATTGACCGTATAGGTAATGGCGGCACTGCTGTTGCCCGCCGGACCGCTTACATTGAGCGTCACCGGGTACTGGCCTGCGGCATTGTAGGTATGGCTCGGACTCTGCTCGTTGGACGCGGGCTGCCATCGCCGAAGTCCCACTGGTAACCGGTGATGTCGCCCGTGCTCTGGTCGATAAACTGGACCGCCTGACCCACCACGCTCGATGCCGGATCCGTGCCGAAGACCGCCTGCGGTGGCTGGGCTGCCGGGTTGACCACGTAGTTAACGCTGGCGCTGTTGCTGCCGCCAGGGCCGCTCACGGTCAAGGTCACGACGTAGCTGTTCGCGGCACCAAAGGTGTGCGCCGGATTCTGCTCGTTGGACACCGGGCTGCCATCGCCGAAGTCCCACTGGTAGCCGGTGATGTCCCCGGTAGACATATCTGTGAACTGAACCGGCTGACCGACCGTGCCGGTCTGCGGATTTGCACCGAAGACCGCCTGAGGTGGCTGGGCTGCCGGGTTGACCACGTAGTTAACGCTGGCGCTGTTGCTGCCACCAGGGCCACTCACGGTCAGCGTAACCACGTAGCTGTTCGCGGCACCAAAGGTGTGCGCCGGATTCTGCTCGTTAGAAACTGGGCTGCCGTCACCGAAGTCCCACTGGTAACCGGTGATGTCCCCGGTGGACATATCCGTGAACTGAACCGCCTGACCGACCGTGCCGGTCTGCGGATCCACACCGAAGACCGCCTGCGGTGGCTGGGCGGGTTCAGCAACGCTGTAACCGATGGTGGCGGTATTACTGCCACCGGGACCGCTGGCCGTCAGCGTCACCTGATAGGTGCCTGAGGCGGCAAAGGTATGAGTCGGGTCCTGTTCATTCGAGACCGGGCTGCCATCGCCAAAGTCCCATGTATAGCCGGTCACGTCGCCGGTCGTCTGGTTGATAAACTGCACCGCCTGACCCGCTACGCTTGACGGCGGATTGGCCCCGAAGGCGGGTAGGGGCGGTTGGGCCGCTGGATTCACCGTGTAGCTGACACTGATACTGTTTGATCCACCGGGGCCGCTCGCAGTCAGCGTCACGATGAAATCACCCGCTGCGCCAAAGGTATGGCTCGGATTCTGCTCGTTCGAGACCGGACTGCTGTCACCGAAGTCCCACTGGTAGCCGGTGATGTCGCCTGACGACAAGTCAGTGAACTGGACCGGTTGGCCGACCGTACCGGTCTGCGGGTCCGCACTGAACTGCGGCTGCGGCGGTTGGGCGGCTTCGCTGACGACATAGCTTGCCGAGGCGGCATTAATGCCACCCGGACCGCTCACGGTCAGCGTTACGGGATAGGTACCTGCGGCGTTGAAAGTATGCGACGGATTCTGCTCGTTAGAGGTCGGGCTGCCGTCACCGAAGTCCCACTGGTAGCCGGTGATGTCCCCCGTACTCTGATCGTTGAACTGCACTGCCTGTCCCACGACACTTGCCGCAGGATCTGCACCAAAGGTGGCTTGCGGTGGCTGGGCTGTAGCGTTCACCGTGTAGCTGACGCTGGCACTGTTCGAGCCTCCTGGTCCGCTGACCGTCAGCATGACCAGGAAGGTGCCCGCCGCGTTGAAGGTGTGCGCCGGATTCTGCTCGTTGGACACCGGGCTGCCATCGCCGAAACTCCACTCATAACCGGTGATGTCGCCGGTGGATAGATCGCTGAACTGCACCGCCTGACCGACCGTGCCGGTTTGCGGGTCCGCGCCGAAGACCGCCTGCGGTGCCTGCGGGGCCTCGCTAACGGTGTAGCCGATAGTCGCAGCGTTGCTGCCGCCGGGACCGGACGCCGTAAGCGTGACAGTATACGTGCCCGCTGCGCCAAAGGTGTGCGCCGGACTGGCCTCGTTCGAAACCGGGCTGCCGTCACCGAAATCCCAGGTGTAATCGGTAATATCGCCGCTGCTCTGATTGATAAACTGCACGGACTGGCCGACAACACTCGCCGCCGGGTCCGCTGTGAAAGCAGGCTGCGGTGGCTGGGCGGGTTCGCTCACGATGTAGTTGAGCGTGGCGCTGTTGCTGCCGCCGGTATTCGTGGCTGTCATGACCACGGGGTAGGTGCCCGCAGCGGTGAAGGTGTGCGTAGGATCGCGCTCAGTGGAGGTCGCGCCATCACCGAAATCCCAGGCGTAGCTGGTCACGTCGCCCTGTGTCTGGTTGATGAATTGCACTGCCTGACCGGTCACACTCGATACCGGGTCGGCCCCGAAGGCGGCCACTGGCGGCGCGACGACCACAACCTCGCTAGCCTGGATGGTGGCTTCCGATGAGGTCTGCCCACCTGGACCCATCACCGTGAGGCGCACGGTGTAATTACCCGCCGTTGTGTAAATATGCTGGGGATCGGGATCAACACTCGTTCCGTTGTCGCCGAATTCCCAGAAGTAGCTCGTAATCAGACTGGGATCACCCTGCGAATCAAAGCTGACGGTCAGAGGGGCGTCACCGCTGGTGGGGTCTGCCTGGAAAGAGGCATCCGGCGCGGGGATTGGAGCCTGGACATCGACCGTCTTTTCCAGCGAATCGCTGCCGCCAGGACCTGTCACCGTAAGCTTCGCGGTGTACTGACTTTGTGATTGATAGACGTGCAGCGGATCATGATCGGTAGAGATCGCACTGCCATCGCCAAAGTCCCACTCAAAGCTGAGATTGTCGCCCGATGTCTGGTTGCTGAATTGCACCTGCAAGGGCGCGGGACCGCTGGCCGGGAAGATGTCAAAGGCGGCCACGGGCGGCGCATCGGGCTGTGTGACCGTGATGGTTGTCTGAGCCTCGTCTTTGCCGCCGGGATTACTCACGCGCAGCACCACATCGTAGTCGCGTGCCGTCTGGTAAGTATGGAGCGGATCACGGTCGGTGTTGACTTCGCTGCCGTCGCCAAAGTCCCATTCATAAGTGAGATTTTCGCCGGAGGACTGGTTGGTGAACTGAACCTGCAAGGGGGCCGGACCACTGGTTGGCGAGCTATCAAAGTCCGCGACCGGCGGCGCGATGGGTTCCACTGCGCTGATCTCAACCGACGCAGTATCCGTACCACCAGGACCCTGGACCACCAGTTCGGTGCTGTAAGTCCCAGCAGCCTGATAGACATGCTGTACCGTCGCGCCGCTACCGACCGCGCCATCGCCAAAGTTCCAGCTAAAGCTGTCAATCGGCCCGGTGGAGCCGCTGGCGTCGAAATTCACGGTCAACGGTACATCCCCGGAGGGCGTACTGTTGGTGAAACTGGCGACCGGCGCATCTGGCGGCTGTGTGACCGTAATCGTCACCTCTTTGGCCGACTGTCCGCCGGGACCAACGACCACCAGCGACGCAACATAGGTTCCTGCATCCTGATAGATGTGCGTGGGTGTCAGGCCGGTGCCGGTTTCGCCATCGCCGAAAGTCCAGTTATAGGAGTTGATCTGCCCCGACGAATCGGTAGCGTCGAACTGCACTGACAGCGGAGCCATACCTTCGGTCGGGCTGGCGACCAGCGCCGCAATCGGCTCCGGCACGGTCGGATTCGTCACGGTAATTTGACGTGTGACCGAGGACGATCCACCAGGGCCAGTGACGGTCAGGATGACGTTGTAGGTGCCGACTGCATTAAAGATATGAGCCGGATTGACCTCGGTACTGGTGCTGCCATCGCCGAAAATCCAGCTGTGCTGCGTGATATTACCCTGCGATTGATCGGTGAACTGGACATTGAGCGGCGATTCACCACTGGTATGATCCTGCGTAAAGCCCGCGACCGGTGGCGTTGCGCTCTGCACGCTGATTTGCCGCGATACGTTCGATGATCCACTGGGACCGTAGACAGTCAACTGGACGGTGAAGACGCCCGGCGAGCGGAAAGTATGCTGTGGGTTCAGTTCCGCGCTACCGCCGCCATCACCGAAGTTCCAGCTCAGGCTGGTGATATTGCCACTCGACTGGTTGATGAAGCGCACCACCAGCGGAGCCTGCCCGCCGATTCGGTCCTGGCTAAAGGCTGCGATGGGGCGTGGGATGGTCGTAAAGGTCGGCACCAGAGTCGGAATGCGATTCTGCACGCGAATGTTGTTGACCACTGTAATCAGGCTGGTGCCGTCACGCAGATAAACTTTCAGCCGCAGTTGGTAGAGGCCATCCTGCGCCGACGTGGTGTTCCACAAGCCAAGCTGCCCGTTAATGACAGGCGTTTGTACGACAGGGCTGGCCGGGAACCAGAGATTGCCCGGATTCGGGTCCGGCCCCCATTCCAGTTGATATTGCAGGAAATTCGGGTGCGTGGCAGCCCCCAGGACGTTCACGTTCCCGGCGACGATGTTGCCCGGCACTGGCGAGAGGATAAAGATACTCACCGGCAGGGGGGTCGCGGTCGGGAAGCGGATCGCCGTCGGCGGCAGAATCGCGATGCTGGTCGGCTGCTGCCCGATCTGAGTCGGGATCGGCAGGGAGGTAATCGTGACCGGGCTGGGCACGCTGTTATCAAAGGGGGTGCGGCTTGGCAGCGGCGTATTGGAAGGCTCGTTGGTCAACGCCGTGTTTTCCTGTGGCGCGCTGCTGAGGTTGCAGGCCGCCACAAGTACGACGGCCAGTACAAGCACCGCCGCGCGAATCACTGTCCTCATCAGGCTCTCAAAACGACCCATGAACCTTTACCTTCCTGCAATGCGACCGCCTATTTTCACACTCTTATTATACTGATTCAGTAAGCCAAGTACCCGACGCTCACCGTGCGAGATCTCAATCATTGTGGTACTTGTGATGGCAATAGGCCAATGATACACTGAAATCATGAAAGTGTTAATTGTTGACGATGAGCAAGACATTCGGGACGCACTGGGTCGCAAACTGCGCCGTGAAGGTTTCGATGTTGTCGTCTGCAGCGATGGGCTGGAGGGCTTGCGCGCCTTCCATGCTGAGCGGCCAGACGTGGTCATTCTCGACATTGTGATGGCTGGCGGGATGGATGGACTGACAGTCTGCCAGCGCATCCGCGAGATCGCCGACACACCGGTCATGATGCTTTCTGCGCAGGCTATCACCGAAGAAGACATCATTTCGGGCTTGAACGCGGGCGCGGATGAGTACCTGACCAAGCCGGTCCGCCTGAACGAATTTGTGGCGCGCATCCAGGCGCTGCTCCGCCGGGCGCAGATTTCCACGACCGAGCCGGAACAGGGCTACAACGACGGCTTTCTGAGCGTTGATCTCCACCGCCGCCACGTGCATGTCGATGGTCGTAAGAAGCACCTCACGCCGACCGAGTTCAAGCTCCTGGCCGTGTTGATGGAGAATGCCGGTCGGGTCGTCTCGCAGCGTGACCTGCTGGAGCAGGTCTGGGGTCACGAGTATATCGACGACATTTATTATCCGCGCGTGTACATCAGCCAGCTTCGCCGCAAGATTGAACCCGACGCTTCCAACCCGATCTACATTCTCACCGAACACCGGGTCGGCTACAGATTTGAGAAACAGCAGCCTTTAAGCCCCAAACCAGAGTAAGCGCTTCGCCATGGCGCCACTCGATTCGCTGACTCTGCTGTTAAACGGGTTGACGCTCGCGCTGTCGCTCAGCTTCCTGCTGATTACTCTGTGGCAGGATACACGCAAAGAACTCAGCCAATTCTTCGCCATCTTTCTGATTCTCGTCGCGCTGTGGAACGGCGGCTCGCTGCTGCTGCAAGCACTGAGCTTCACCGATAACAGCGTGCCGACTCTGAGCGAACTGGCGACCAGTATGGTCGAAGTCGGCTTTGCCGGGTCCAGTATCGCCATCTACACGCTGACCGCCGTCCTGCTGGGCATCCATACCCAGCGTTTCAGGATGCTGGCGATGACGAGCCTGCTGGTCGTATTGGGCTATCAGGTGCTGTTGATCGCCGGAGGCCAGCCCGCCAGCGCGGAAGGCCTAGCAGGCAGGGGCGATCAAGTATCAGATTCAGCCGCTTTCGGCGCTCTTCTATCTGATTTTCGACTCGCTCACCGCCTATCTGACGTGGCGGCACCGGCGCAAGTTCCGCTCGCGGGCGCTGCTGATCGGTATTATCGCCTTCGTCATCGGCCAATCCTTGAGCCTGTTGAACCCGGAACTTCAGACGCTAACTGTGTCGATTAATATCGGCTCGCTATCGGCGCTGGTTATCAGCTTCGCGCTGCTGCGTCAGGAGATCATCACACCGCTGGCCGAGCGCGTCCGCCAGATTGAATCCATGCACCGTGTCAGCCTGGCCGTCACCAGCCAGATTGCGCTGGACCCGGTACTGGACGAGATCGCCACCCAGGCGGCTGGTTGGCTGGAAGCGGACGGGGTGGGCATCTTCCTTATCGGTGAGCAGGGCATTCGGCTGGCGACCGTCTTCAATCTCCCTAAGCAGTTCGTCAATCTGCGGATCGCCGCTGGCCTGGGCATGGTCGGCTCGGTCGCTGAATCAGGCCGGTCGATCCTGGTGGAAAATTACCACCGCGATTGGCGCGGGATCGAGGATCTGCCATCTGGCGAAAGAGACCTTTGGCTCTACGATCTGCGTGCCGCTGAGCTACGGGGGCCGCGTGATCGGCGTGTTGATGGTCATCGCCAGCCAGCAGGGCCGCCTGTTCAACAGCGACGATGTCTACCTGCTGGAACTGCTGGCCTCTCAGGCAGCGGTCGCCATCGCTCACAGCCAGTTATTCGCCGACCAGCGAGCTTTGATGGGCGAGGTGGACCTGGCGCGCAGCCAGCTTGAGACAGTGCTGACCAGCACCGAGAATCCGGTCGTGGCGGTGGATCGCCACCTGCGGCTGATTTTCGCCAACCCGGCAGCGACGGCCTTGTTCCCGTTGATTGACGTCGGAGCCAATTTGACCGATATTCTGCCCGATCACGCGCTGCCGCCGAGTTATCGTCAGGCACTGGCCGACCTGCGACGCAACCGCTCGCACATCTATGAAATCTCCTACGAGGGCAAGAGCTACCTCTGCCATCTGGCCTGCCTGGGACGCCCGCGTGTGACCGGTTGGGTCGCCATTCTCAATGACGTGACTCAGTTCAAGGAACTGGACCGGGTCAAAAGTGAGATGGTCCGCATGACCAGCCATGACCTCAAGAACCCGCTTCAGGCTGCGATGGCGAATCTGGAACTGCTCAGCGATGATCTGGCTGACTTACAGGATGAGGAAATCCACCTGTCGCTGGCGGCGATTGACAAGCAGTTAAT
Organism: uncultured Chloroflexia bacterium; assembly: GCA_963772595.1. Lineage (GTDB taxonomy): Bacteria > Chloroflexota > Anaerolineae > Aggregatilineales > Phototrophicaceae > CAVYXZ01. Next base: position 595,881 of record CAVYXZ010000016.1, read on the forward strand.
GCGCATGAACCGCATCATCGCTGGAATATTGGATCTGGAGCGTGTGAAATCCGGCATCCCAACCTTTGAATTGTGCCATGTGCGCCCCATCATCGAGAACACAGTCGAGGAACTCCAGGAACTCGCTCGCAACAAGACAATCAGCATCGAGGTCGAGGTCGATGACGACCTCCCTGAATTTCTGGGCGATACCGGCCAATTTGAACGCGCGCTCATCAATCTGGTCGAAAATGCGATAAAATTCACGCCGGTCGGCGGCTGCGTGACGATCCAGGCAAAGCAGACAAGCGAGGGGCTTGCGTTTGGCGTGATCGACACGGGCATCGGCATCCCGGCGGAACTGCATGACCGGATCTTCGACCGCTTCTTCCGGGGGCGGCAGGCAGGTGCCGATCACGTGAGCGGTTCAGGCCTGGGCTTGAGCCTGGTCAAAGCCGTTGTCGAGAATCATCATGGCCGTATCTGGTTCGAAAGTGAACCGCAGAAAGGCACCGCCTTTTTTATCCTTATCCCGGCGGCTCCTATGGAGCAAATTTTATCATAATCTCTGGAATCGAGGTCTTCATGTACCGTTATAAGCTGCTGTTCATGCTGCTCCTTATTGGATTTGCCAGCACGTGGATTGTCATGGCACAGGATGGCATCACGGCAACGCCCGCGCCTTCCAAGACACCCACCGAAGAACCAGCTGGCTGTGGAGGCCGAAGCCACCAGCGAAGCGACTGCCATCGTGAACCCCTGGACACAGAGCGACCTGACGATTCTGACTGGTAACGTCCAACGGCCTAACGGCATTACCTGGTTTAACGACTATCTCTACACGGCCTGCACTGGCGATAACACGCTCTACGAATTGAACTCGGTTACAGGTGAGACCCGTGCCTATATCGCTGGCGTGCATAACACGCATTCGCTCTACGCGGAAGAAGATTCCGCTGGGGAACTGCATATCTGGGTGCCGGAGTTCGAGACCAGCCGCTTTCTGCACATCCAACGCATCGGGGCCACTACCGTCAGCGAGGACCTGGATGGTCCCTGGGGCATTCAATATCTGAACGAGCAGGAGTTCCTCATCAGCAATCTGAGCGCTAACGATATTGTCGTGATGAACCGCGACGGTGAGATGCGCGAGGTCGTCAGTGGGTTGCGGTCACCGACAGGGCTGGCCGTTGATGACGATTTCATCTATGTGGCGAACACTGGCAGTGCGCGGCGAGCGATTGAGTGGCTGAACCGGGACTCAACGCTGGATGCGGCGGAGAGCGTCACGGAGACGAAGCCGCTGGTCACCGGCCTGCAAAACACGACCGGTCTGGTGCTGGCACCGGATGGCTATCTCTACTTTGCTTATGCGCTGGGGACGCGCGGAGTCGTGGGTCGGGTGGATCCGGCAGTCTGCCGCGACAAGGGCGGCTGCGATAACGCCGAGGTCGAGATCGTCCTCTACACCGAACTGACCGCGCCGCTGGCCGGGTTGACCATCGCGCCGGATATGCGCCTGTTTGTTCACAGCATGTTCAGCCCGGATATTTACTGGCTTCAGTTGGATAGTGGACTGACAGGCGTGAACTAATCTAGGGCAGTGGGCGGCCCATCGCGGTAGGCGCTTTGCGTCTCGATACGGGCAAGTTTCTCCACCCGGCTTTGCCGCTTGAACGCCGCTTCAGCTTGTGACGCCTGGCTGCGATCCGCATAGGTCCAGGCTGCACGCAAGCTGACTGGGCGTCGCGCAGCGGTATAGGCCGCGCCCTTGCCCCGGTTGTGCTGCGCCAGCCGCCGCTGCAAATTGGTCGTGATGCCGGTGTAGAGCGTGTGATCGCGGCATTCGACCACATACATGAACCACATCCTGCTAGCCCAGCGCCTCAGCCATCAGCAGGCCAATCAGGGCAAACAGAATGCCCAGATGCAGCACCACGACGCCAACCAGTTCAAGCACTACATTCCCGGCGAAGACATTTACCGTCTGCACCACAAAGCTAATGATGACAAAGGTAATCCCGATCAGGACCGGGAGGCCCCGCTGCCGGATCATCGCCGTAGCGGTCAGTTCCAGGAGCCGGGCAATCGCGGGCGAGCGATCAATCAATTTGAACATGGGACACCTCAGATCTCATAAGCCTTGAATCGATTGTAGAGCGCAGGCGAAAGATAAACGTCGATGACCACACCTTCGGCAGTATGTTCGGTTTCTTCGACGATGGCTGCCTCATGCAAATAGGAAAGCAAATCACCGCGTTCGTAAGGCAAACACAGCCGCACTCGCCGGGCCGACAGCGCGGTGGCGCTCTCGACCAGTTCGAGCAGTTGGTCCAGGCCGGTTTCCTGAAGCGCGGAGACACTCACTGCGCCCAGATAATATTCGTCCTCGATTTCTTCCGGCGGCGGTGCATCGCCGACCAAATCCATCTTATTCCAGACCAGCAGGCGCGGCACCGGCGGCATGTCGATCTCGGCCAGGGTGTCCTCAACCGCCTCGATATGCTCGCGCCAGTTCGGATGAGAGGCGTCCACTACCTGGAGGATGACATCGGCTTCGACAACTTCTTCCAATGTGGCGCGGAAGGCGGCCACCAGCGAAGTCGGCAGCTTTTGAATGAAACCGACGGTATCGGTCAGCAGCACCTGCCGCCCGGAAGGCAGATCGATCCGGCGCGTGGTCGGGTCCAGCGTAGCGAAGAGCTGATCCGCGACCAGCACGTCCGAGCCGGTCAGCGCCCGAAACAACGTCGATTTGCCCGCATTGGTGTAGCCGACCAATGACACGACCGGAATCTTTGCACGGGTGCGCTGTGCCCGGTGGCGGCTGCGGTGAGCACGCACGCGCTCCAGTTCTTCTTTGAGCTTGCTGATCTTACGGCTAATTTCGCGCCGGTCCACTTCAAGCTGAGTCTCGCCTGGGCCGCGCAGCCCAACTCCACCACCGGTCGCGCTGCCACCTGCCTGCCGCACCAGATGCGTCCACTGCCGGGTTAAGCGCGGCAGACGATATTCGTACTGCGCCAGTTCGACCTGGAGTGCGCCTTCGCGGGTCCTGGCATGTTGGGCGAAGATGTCCAGAATTAGCGCCGAGCGATCCAGCAGTTTGATGTCCTGACCAAAACGCTTCTCCAACTCGCGCTGGTGACGCGGCGACAGTTCGTCGTCAAAGATGACTACTGTTGCGCCCAGTTCAATAATCTGGGTGCGGATTTCCTCGACTTTGCCGGATCCAATAAAGGTAGCCGGTTCGATGTGGTCTACCTGCTGGCTTGCCTGACCCACAACCTCCATACCGGCAGTTTTCGCCAGCAGCGCCAGTTCGCGCAAGGAATCAGCCATGCCCATCAACGGGCGGCTGCCTTTAGGTATCGCGCCGACCAGGAAAGCCTGTTCAACGGCGGTGTTTACAATCTGGTAAGTCATCTTGTGTTGTGCCATTTCGCCAATCGGTCAAGCGCAGCGTGAAGCGGGTCGTCCGGCGTGCCCAGGCTGAAGCGCACATACTCTGTCCCACCCGGCCCAAATCCTGCGCCCGGCGTCAGCGAGACATGTGCCTGTTCCAGCGCTGCCAGCGCATAGTCTTCTCCATCCCCCTGGACCGACCTGGCCCAGACATACATCGCGCCCTGGGGCAGGGCAGCCGATAGTCCGATAGAGGGCAGCGCATCCATGACCAGATCGCGGCGGCGTTGGTAGGTGTCATTGCGGGCAGCGGACCATTCCGGTGTCGTCTGTTCAAGCGCAGCGATTCCGGCGTCATATACCGCCCGAAACTGTGCGCTGTCGATGTTGCTTTTCATGCTCAGCAAGATCCTGACGATGTCACGGTTGCCGACCATTGCCCCCAGTCGCCAGCCGCTCATGTTATAGGCTTTGGAAAAGGACATGAACTCGACGCAGGTCGAATCGACTTCGAGAGCGCTCCCAGCCTGACAACCGTCGAAGGTCAGTTCAAAGTAGGGATTGTCAGAGACCAGCAAAATCTCATGCCGAGCGCAGAACTCGCTGATCCGCCGGTAATCTTCCTTGCCAGCGACCGCGCCGGTCGGATTGTTGGGGTAATTGATAAAGAGTATCCGCGCGCGATCCGCGACCTCGTCCGGCACCGCATCTAATTCCGGCAGAAAGTTGTGCGCCGGATCCAGCGGCAGCCAGTAGACCTCAGCCCCAGCCATCAACGTGCTGCGTTCGTAGACCGGGTAGGCCAGCGACGGTACCAGCACGAGATCACCGGGATTCAGATAGGCAAGGCTGAGATGTGCCAGCCCTTCTTTGGATCCCAGCAGAGGCAGCACCTCTGCGTCAGGATCAAGGCTGACACCAAAGCGCCGTAGATAATAGGTCGCCACCGCTTGACGGAAGGCCGGGGTGCCGTTATAGGGCATGTAGGTATGGTGGCCGGGGTCGTGGGCTGATTCGATCAGTGCCTCAATCACAGCGGGCGGCGGCGGACCATCCGGCACGCCGATGTCCAGGCGGATAATCTCATGGCCTTGTGTGCTTAATGCCCGGATACGTTTGGAAATCTCAGCAAATACGTAAGGAGGAAGTGCGTTTAACCGCTCAGCGGGTTAAGTCAACACGTTCTATTCGTCCTGTCTTGAAACGCTCACCAGATCATCGTCAATTGGGGCAGCCCGCATCGGCACCATAATGTGAAAGGTGCTGCCCGGACAGAGTTCTTCGTCATAGCCGGGACTCTCCGCCCAGACGTTGCCGCCATGCGCTTCGATAATCCCTTTCGAAATATAGAGGCCCAGCCCAGGGCCACCACCGCGAAATTTAGTCTTGCCACTGGAATGCAGCGAAGCATCGCCGACCGATGAGAACATGCCAAAAATCCGGCTGATATTGTCCGGGTCGATGCCGATGCCATTGTCGATTACCATAATGTCGGTAAAGCTGGTCAGGCGGCGCGCCGAGACCAGAACCCGGCCCCCATCTGGCGTGTATTTGATCGCGTTGAAGGCCACCTTCTGGAAGACCTGCATCAGCCGCTCAGGATCGCCCAAAATCGGCTCCTGTGGGATTTGGTCATGTTCGATAATGAACTCCAGGTCTCGATCCGCGATGGCTTCCTGCACATGCGATTCCAGCATCTCCATCAGGTGCGCCAGCCAGACCGGTTGCTCATAGAGTTCGATCATGCCCAACGAAATGAGGGAGACATCCAGCATGTCGCGGATGATCTCCCGCAGCCGCGCGACCCCACCTTCGATGCCATGTACCAGAGGCGTCAGGGCCGGATCGTCGTCCAGATTAGGCACGCTGCCGCGCAGCATGTTGGTATAGCCTTCGACCAGGGTGATCGGCGTGCGCAGCTCATGCGCGGCCACCTCGATAAAGTCGGACTTACTCTTGTCAAGACGGTCCAGTTCGGCACGCGCCTCGCTCAACTGGATACGCATCCGCCTGAGCAGCCCCTCCGCTTCCAGGTGCGACAGGTGAACAATCGCCGGATCGTAGACCTTTTCCAGATCGAAGAGCAGCTCAATGGTTTCGTCGTCCGCGCTTTGCTGGCCGATGTGATGGGCATGAACCTGCTTCAGCTTGACGACCACCGGCATGAGCCGTGAGAACTCGTCCTCGGTAGGCGCGCTCTGCGTCGTCGTCCAGTTGCTGAGCACATCAAACAGGGGCGTGAAGTCGTTATCGCGCACCGTCTCGTAGACAGCCTGATAGAATTCCATCACCATGTCAGCAGCATGTGTCTGAAGAGTTCTCATCCTGAGACAATTCGGCAAGCGCAGTGCTGACCAGGGAGTCCATATTGGTGTACAGCCAGTCTGTCAGGTCGGCCATGTGATGTTCTCTCTACTCGGTCGTGGATGGAAATGCCAGTTCGACTGGCTCCAGGTAGGGATCTTCAAGCTGGCGGATCGAGTCTTCCAGGTCCGCCAGGGCACGTGCGGCATAAGCCCGATAGCGCTCACGCTTATTGCGGACGCGCGGCTTGAGTTCTGGCATAATGCCGAAATTAGCCTTCATCGGCTGAAAGTCCGCCGGATCACAGTGCGTCACGTAGTGACAGAGCGCACCGAGCATGGCCGTCTGCGGCAGAGTCCACAGCGGCTCGCCGGAGAGCCAGCGCGCAGCATTGATGGCTGCCAGCAGGCCGGTGGCGACGTTGCCCACATAACCTTCCGCACCGACGATCTGACCGGCGAAGAACAAATCCTCCCGCGCCCGGAACTGCATGGTCGGGTGGAGCAGGGTAGGGGAGTTGATGAAGGTATTGCGGTGCATCTGCCCCATGCGGACGAATTCAGCGTTTTCCAGGCCTGGAATCAGGCGCAGCACCTGCTCCTGCTTGCCCCAACGAATGTTGGTCTGAAACCCGACGATGTTGTACAGGCTGCCAATCAGATTATCCTGCCGGAGTTGAACGACAGCGTAGGGACGCTGGCCCGTATGTGGATCGCGCAGGCCCACCGGACGCATCGGACCATAAGCCAGCGTATCGACACCGCGCTCAGCCATGAGTTCAATCGGGATGCAGCGCTCAAAGAACTGCGGGTCTTCCTGCTCGAAGTCACGCAGAGGCACCCGTTCTGCCTGTAACAGCGCCTCCACAAAGGTGTGATACTGCGCTTCGGTCATCGGGCAGTTGATGTAATCGCCTTCTTCCGCCTCACCGCGTTCATAGCGGCTGGCTCGAAAGGCAATGTCCATATTGATGCTGTCCGCCGTGACGATAGGCGCAATGGCATCATAGAAGTAGAGATAATCCTGCCCGGTCAGATGCGCGATGTCCTGTGCCAGACTCGGCGAGGTCAGTGGGCCAGTGGCAATGAGCGTTGGTCCCTCCGGTACAGCCTCCATTTCTTTGCGGATGATGCGGATGCCGGGATGCTGCGCAATGGCCTCTGTCACCGTGTCGGCGAAGACTTCGCGGTCAACAGCCAGCGCGCCGCCCGCCGGAACCGCTGCTGCTTCAGCACAGCGCAGCAGCAGTGAACCGAGCCGCTTGACCTCGGCTTGCAGTAGGCCGGAGGCACGGTCCGGCAGCTTGGAACCGAGCGAATTGCTGCATACCAGTTCAGCCAACCGGTCGGATACATGCGCGCCAGTTGTCTTGCGAGGCCGCATCTCATAGAGTTCGACCTCAAAACCGCGTTCGGCCAACTGCCACGCCGCTTCCGTACCGGCCAGGCCGCCGCCGACCACTGTGATTTTGTCTGTCATCGGATCTGTTGGTCCACCTTGTGACTTGTTTACAGCATAACTCAACTTAGTTCCTGGGCAAAACGGTAATATTTCATGATCTTGTCCAGGCCCTCGGCATTCAAGGGTGCTTTGTCCAGCGCAATCCGGTAAGATTCGACCGCCCACTCATATTCCGCCAGGGCAAAATACGCGTTGCCCAGCACATCGAAAATCCGGTAATCCTGGATGTCTTCGCCATCGCTCGCCGCCGCATCAATCAGCCGCCGGATGGTATCGACCGTCTGCGCATACTGATTGCGCTGATAATAACTGCGCGCCAGCCGGTAATGCAGCGAGATCGACCAGGGATGGTATGGGTTGTATTGCAGGGCCGCTTCGTAGGCATCTGAAGCCAATTCGTACTGAGATCGCGCGAAATAGGCATCGCCCAGCATCTCGTGAACCCGTGACCAGGTCACATCCACGCCGAGCGGCTTCTTGCTAATTTGCAAAAACTGCTGCAAATACTCGATCACATCCTGTTCGCGCCCCTCAAAACCGGTCAGCAGTTCCCCGGCGGTGAGCAGCGCCTCCGCCAAACTCGCCCGATTCTCCGGACCACTGCCTGTTGCCACCGCGACCGCCTGCTCAGCGGAACGCAGCGCCGCCTGGTATTTACGCTGCTCGCGCAGCACGCGGCTGCGCAGCATATGCACCTGGACCAGCCAGGACGGGTTTTCTGTGGCTGGATAGGTATCGACTGCCTTATCCAGCAGACCCAGCGCAAGGCGCAGTTCGCGGCGCTCATAAAAGGCGATGAAGCCCAGGCGCTCGTAACAGAACGCGGTCAGCCCATGCACGCGGCTCGGCAGCAGCAGGGCACGCTTCAAGTAAACTTCGGCCTGGTCTATGTTGTTGTCGGTCAGCGCGATACGCCCTAACTGGTAGTGCAACCAGCCCTCGTTCGCGTAATCCGGGAACTGTTTCAGAATCGCTTCGTAATGCTGCTGAGCGGCTTTCGTATCCTGGCGATCTGCAAAGCCAACGCTTGCTAGTTCATAGCGCGCCATGTGACAATCCGCCAGCAGTTCGATGATCTCTGGTTGTTCGAACTGTTCGGGCAGCGTCTTGCGTGCCGTCAACAGGTCGTCCATGGCGTCCTCAGGGCGGGCACTGCGTAACCGCGTCTTGGCGCGCACAACCAGGCCCCTGGCGCGTTCAACGTCAGAAAGCGGCAAACGTAGATATTTGGCGATGCTGACTTCGGCTTTTCGAACCTCGTTGCGCGCCAGCAAATCTTCTACACCGTGCAGATCATCCAGCATAAGGGTTCTAAGTTCGTCGCCGGTAACTTAGCCCCAATTATAACGACTGCCTGCGGTTTGCGCATAGGCTGTGCGTAATTAGAACGCGCTCATAATAAGTGAGGCGTTCTGTCCGCCCAAACCGAAACTGTTCGACATCAGGTACTTCAGGTCCGGCACGTCGCGCGCGACGTTAGGTACATAATCCAGATCGCAGTCCGGGTCCGGCGTCTCGTAGTTGATGGTCGGGTGAATAATCTTCTCAAACAGCGTCAGCGCACAGGCGACCGCTTCAATCGCGCCAGAACCACCCAGCGCGTGACCCAACATGCTCTTCGTCGAGCTAATCATCAGATTGTAGGCGTGTTCACCGAAGATATTCTTGATCGCCAGCGTTTCCAACCGGTCATTGGCTTCGGTTGAGGTCCCATGCGCGTTGATGTACTGAAGCTTCTCCAGGTCGAGATGTGCATCGTCCAGCGCCCAGCGCATCGAACGCATTGCGCCTTTGGCTTCGGGATCCAGTGCCGCGATGTGATAAGCATCCGACGACGAAGCATGGCCGAGAACCTCGGCGTAGATGCGTGCGCCGCGCTTCATGGCATGGGCCAGACTCTCGACAATCAGCACGCCACAGCCCTCGCTGAAGACAAAGCCGGAGCGATTGGCATCGAAAGGACGGCTCGCCAGCTCAGGGTGATCTTCATAACCGGTCGCTAGCGCCTGCATCGCCTCAAACCCGGCCAACGCATAATCCTGAAGCACCGCTTCCACACCGCCGCTGATGACAAAGTCGGCGCGGCCCTGTTTGATAAGTTCGCTGGCTTCGCCAACCGCCTGGGTCCCGGATGCGCAGGCTGTTGAAGGCGCGTTTAAGGGACCAAAGGTCCGCATAAAGCGGCTGACATAATGCGCGGGCATATTCGGCAGCGAATTGATGAGAGCTAAGGGATTCGGTTTGCGATAGTTGCTGGTCTTGTATTTGAAGGTGCTGTTCTCAGCCATTTCGTGCGAGCCGAGTGAGGTCCCGATCATCACACCAGCGCGCTCGCCTTCGGCCTCGATCATCTCCGGTGACAGCCCGGCATCCTCAATTGCCATCCGTGCAGCAGCAACTGCAAACTGGGACGCACGACCCATACGCCGTGCTTCTTTACGGTCGATGTAAAGCTCAGGATCAAAATCACGCACTTCGCCACCAATTTTCACCGGCACGTGTTCTACATTGATGGTTTCCAGAAAGCGAATACCTGATTTTCCAGCCTTAAGGTTGTCCCATAAGCTGTTGACCGGCCCCAGCGCGGTCAGAGCGCCCAGACCTGTAATGACGACCCGTGGACGCCCATTGCGTAGCAGTTCCATTTCATCACACTCCTACTGTGACATACCAGCTAAGTTCTGAAGCTCTTCGGCCCCGGCTCTGATGGCATCAATGATTTTGCCGTTGACCGCCAGAGCAGCCTGATGGATGGCATTCTTAACGGCAAAAGCGTTTGAACGGCCATGCCCGATAATTACAACACCGTTAACGCCCAAAAGGGGCGCGCCGCCGATCTCAAATGTATCAGTTTGTTTGCGTACACGGCGAAAAGCGGGCTGCATGAGCGCACCTCCCAGCAGGGAAAGCGGATCCGCCTTGACCTCGCTGCGAATAGTATCGGAGACGTAGCGGGCCGTCGCTTCAAAAGTTTTCACAACCAGGTTGCCAACAAAGCCATCCGCGACAATCACATCCGCGACCCCTGCGACCATCTCCTTCGGCTCAATATTGCCCACATAGTGAATCGGCAGCGCCTTCATGGCTTTGGTCGTGTCATGGATTAACTGATTGCCTTTGCCTTCTTCCTCCCCATTAGAGAGCAGCGCCACGCGCGGGTTCTCCAGCCCCAGAGCATTGCGGGCATAGATCGACCCCATGACAGCGAACTGAAGCAGCCACTCCGGCTTAGAGTCCGCGTTCGCGCCAAGATCGAGCATGATAATATAACCGCCCCCCATTGGGTAGATGCCACTGAGCGCAGGTCGCTTGATTCCTGGAATACGGCGCAGCGTGACCAGCGTGGCAATGGCGAGGGCTGCGCCGGTGTTGCCCATTGATACGAAGGCATCGGCCTGGCCGTCTTTGACGAGGCGCATCCCGACGTGCATTGACGAGTCAGGCTTGCTGCGCGTGACGACCGAAGGCTGCTCTTCGGGCAGAATACGGTCTGCTGCATGAACGATCTCTAGTGTCAGGCCCTGTGTGGACTGTGCGCTGAGTTGCTGCTCAATACGCGCGCGGTCGCCCACCAGCATGATCTCATAACCATACTGGCTGGCAGCCTGCACACAACCGGCCACGTCCGGCACCGGATAATTGTCTGTACCCATTACATCAACAGCAATTCGCATAAAGTCGTCCTTTACATATCCCCGCTTAGGATAGCATTGACAGTGCATTGCCCAAAGGTATAATAATTTTACTCAATGCCCCGGTGGCGGAACAGGCAGACGCGCACGGTTGAGGGCTGTGTCCTTTCGGGGGTGGAGGTTCAAATCCTCTCCGGGGCAAGGTGTTTGAAAACTCATGGTCTCTGCATGAGTCTTTTTGTTTCCGCTGTGATCTGCTTGCACGCGCTATGGCTTACGTGTACACTGCAACTAATGCGCGAATCTACCAGGCCAGACGGAGCGAAAGCATGAGCGAGGCGAATGAGGAGGCCCTTGAACAGGCCTACGAATTGATCGAAGCGGACAAGCTGGCAGAAGCAGAAGCCCTGCTCAAGCCCGTCTTGGAACGTGACCCGGATAACGTCGATGCTTGGTGGCTGTATGCCCACGCTGTCCGCGACCCTGACGCGGCCCGTATGGCGCTCAACAAGGTCCTCAGCCTGGATACAGGTTACGAAGGCGCACAGGACCTGCTAGAGCAGCTTGACGACACTTATGTCGGCAGTGTTTCCGCGGCCTCTCTTTCATTAGACGATGAAGACTTCGATACTTCGGCCCTCTTCGAGGATGAACTGGACGAAGAAGAGGAACTTCTCGGCCCCGAAGACGACTTTATCTTCGATGAGGACGTCCTGCCGGTAGACAGCGGCAACTCAGAACCGTCACGCGGCGGACGGCGGCTCCTGCTGATCATTCCCGTCTTGCTGTTGATCCTCCTCGCTGCCCTGGTACTGGTCATTATGAATCCTTTCGGTGGCAGTCAGACTCCGCAAACTACGAGTACAAGCGTCGCCCAGCAGAGCACGCCGCAGGAAACCGCAAACACCACGCAGGCGGCTGCCCCCATGCTGGCCGTCAATCCAGCCTCAGACGACACGAACACGGCGGTCAGCGAAGCATTGACGGGTTTTGACGTGGTGGATGGCAGTATCGGCCTGATGGATACGAACCTGGGCAACACACTGGTCATCGGTGTATGCGGTGGCAGCGACATGCACAGCACTCTGGACGGGGCCATGAATGCTCTGGCAGGCGTTTCAGAATCCATCGACAGCGAGATTAACGCCCTGGGCATCGTGCTGATCGACTGTGTAAACGGTAACCAGGTGCTGCGGGCGATTGCCGTCCCGACGGATTCTGCGGTCGCTTTCAATTCAGGCGCGGTTGAACAGCGGGAATATCAGGCGCAGTGGCAGCCGGTCGCCTGAAACGCTACTTTTTTGTCGCTTCATCTACCGGCAGCTTGATCGTAAACACGGTGCCTTTATCCACCGTGCTCTCGACTTCAATACTGCCATGATGATTTTGGATTATGCCGTAGCTGACGAACAGTCCCAGGCCAGAGCCGTTCTCTTTTGTTGAATAAAACGGGTCAAAAATATTGTTGATCTGCTCGGCGGGAATGCCTCGGCCTGTATCAGCAAAACGTACTTCGATGTGATCGCCCTTGACCTCGGCACCAATCTCCAGTTTGCCGCCTTCGTTCATCGCCGCCTCGGCATTGAGCGCAAGGTTCATGAAAACCTGTTCAAGCTGATCCTTGCTGCCGTAAACCTTTGGCAAAGTCTCAATATCGGCGATGAGCTTGAGACCTTTCTGCTCGAACAACTTGCGATTGAGGTTGATGACACCATCAAGCGTGCGCTTCAAATCAAGAAAATCGACATCTGCATCCGGGCTGCGCTTGCCTGCAAACTCCAGAAGCTGGCTGACAATTCGAGTAATGCGCTCCATGCTTTCTTGAATGCTGCGCACGGACGTGACGTCAATAGGCGTATCGCTCTGAATATCTTCCAGCATGTGTTCCAGATGAATGCGAATTGGTTGCAGCGGATTATTGATCTCGTGCGCGATGCTGGCCGCCAGATGCCCGATAGACGCCAGTTTTTCGGAGCGAATGAGCATCTTCTGTGCCGATTGCAGGTCGGCGGTCCGGGCCACAACCATGTCTTCGAGGTGCTCGGCATGTTCGGTCAGAATCTCGTAGAGTTCGCCATTGCGCAGTGCCTGCGATGCCTGCCTGCCAATGCCTCGAAACAGGCGGAAGTGATTCTCGTCGTACACACCTTTATCCTCGGCAACAACCATCAATATGCCGAGCAGTGTCTCTCCATGTTTAAGCGGGACGACCATACCGCTGGGAAACTGTTCGGTGATCCGGGCATCGCCCGGCCACATGCTGGCCTGTTTGGTTTCCCGAAACTGGCTCATGACCTTGTCAGTATCGATCTGATAGCTTTTCTCGGTTCGAATGGTCTGAAACCGGTGCGCAGCGATCTCTTCTTTCTCGTCGAAACGGTAGATAGCCGCCAGATTGCCGGGCAGCAGATCCAGCGTGAGAAACAATACCAGCTCCATTGCCTCGTTGATTTCAAGCGACTGGTTCAATTCGTCACCCACACGCAGCAGAGCCGCTAATTCCTGCGTCCGGCGCTGCAAACTTTCTTCCAGACGCCGCGCTTTCATCTTGCTTTCGGCCCGCGCCAGCAGTTCACGCGGATCAAAAGGCTTATAGATATAGTCGTCAGCACCCAGATTGAGGCCGTGCGCTACATCCGCTGGTTGGCGTGCTTTGGCTGTGATGAGGATTGTAGGAATGTTAGCCGTCAGCGCATTCTGCCGCAGCGCGTGCAGCACGTCGAATCCGCTCATGCCCGGCATTTGGATGTCAAGCAAAATGAGATCAGGCAGCATTCGCCTGGAATCATCAAGCGCACTGAGGCCGTCATAAGCACAATGAACGCGATAGCCCTCGCGCTCAAAAATGCGTTCCAGCATTACTGTGGTATGGGTCTCATCATCTGCAACTAGAACAAGCGGTAACTCTTGATCGTCCGCCATAAGATTTAACTGCGCTTCACTACCGATTGTTTTATGCTACAATTTCACCACTAGAAAGGGAATTGTGCAAGTGAGCGCTAATGAGTAAATCGACAACGCATCGCCCACGCAACCTGGGATACTCGGTGGTGATTGGGCTGCTTGTGGGCCTGGGAGCGGCATTGATGTTCGCTGCTGGCTTCTTTTTCCGTGATATAACGGGTCTGCCCTTCAACAGCAGCGTACTGGCCGCGTCACAGAATACGGCTGAAGATGACTATCCACTGTTGCAGGAGGTCCAACATCTGCTGGACTCGCAGTATTTGCGCCGACAGCCGGACCTGACCACACGCGAGTATGCAGCGGTACGGGCCGTGCTGGCAACCCTCGAAGACCGTTATACCTTCTTCATTGATCCGCCGGTTGCGCAGAGCGAATTTGATGCGCTGGCCGGGACTTACGGCGGAATTGGTGTACAGGTCCATCGCAACGAGGCCGGTCAATTTGTGCTCTATCCCTTTGTTGATTTGCCAGCAGCCAGGGCCGGAATCACGGATGGCGATGTGCTCGAAGCTCTGAATGGTGTGCCGCTGGACCCCACAACTCAGCAGGACGCGCTGGATCAATCGCTGCGCGGCGAGGTGAAAGACGACAGCGGCGTCGAAATTACCGTACTGAAGACAGACAACACTGAACTGACCGTGTTCATTGATTTCGAGGTGATTAATGTGCCGTCAGTAGTCTGGCGTGTACTGGCAGAAGATGATCGTATTGGCTATGTACAGATTATGCGCTTCACCGGGCGCACACCTGACGAACTGCAAGCGGCCCTGGATGGCCTGAACACCGACAAGGTTCAGGCGCTGGTGCTGGACCTGCGCAACAACAGCGGCGGCTTATTGCAAGAATCCATTGACGTTGCCAGTCAGTTCCTGGAAGGTGGTGAGGTCGTCGTCTACGAAGTCACCAGGGATAACGAGAAGGTCTATCAAGCCAGCAGCGGCGGCAGCGCAGAAAAGCTTCCGCTGGTCGTCCTGGTTAATCAAGGGACTGCCAGCGCGTCGGAACTCGTCGCCGGAGCGATTCAGGACGATGACCGCGGCATTCTCATCGGCCAGGCAACCTACGGGAAAGGCACCGTGCAGCAAATTTTCCGGCTGAGCGATGACTCGTCGGTGCATATCACCTCGGCGGAATGGCTGACCCCCAAACGTCAGAAGATCGAAAATCTGGGCCTTCAGCCGGACGTTCCGATGATTCCTGATGCCAATGGCCGGGATGTCGAGTTAGGCGAGGCGCTGCGCCAGCTTCAGCAGCAAATCAGTCAGGAAGATGCTGCATGAACGACAGCATTAAGATTATCAGCAAGAATCGCAAAGCGCAGCACGATTACCATCTGGAAGACCGCTTCGAAGCCGGTCTGGCGCTGATGGGGTCGGAGATCAAGTCGGTACGCGCCAACCGCATCAACCTGCGGGATGGCTTTGTGCAGGAGCAGGGGGGCGAGCTGTGGTTGTTGAACGTCCACATTGCAACCTACGAGCAGGGCAGCAGGTTCGGTCACAGCGATCCGATGCGTCCGCGCAAGCTGCTGCTGCATAAAAGAGAGATCGCGCTGATTATCGAGCGCATTCGCGAGCGCGGCTACACCGTGATCCCGACGATGATCTATCTCAAGCGAGGCAGGGCGAAGGTCGAGATTGCGCTGGCGCGCGGCAAGCGGCAGTACGATAAACGCCAGGACATCGCGGCGCGAGATGCTGAGCGGCAGATGCGGCGCGCTCTGAAAGAAAACTACTAATTCTCTTGCCAGAGTTGAGGGCTGATGCTGAAACCCTATATCAGCAAGACTGGTATCCGTCAGGCGCTCAACAATATGTTGCTGGGCATCTCATCTGAAGAACCAGAGGGCTTTCAACATCTGGCTACGGTGGACCTCTTCTTGAGCGATCCCGATCTCCCCAGGGCCGATCACATCCGGCAGTATGCCCTGAACGCCGTGTTGAGCAATCTGATTGAAGATGAACTGCGTGCTCACCGTCGCAGCTTCGGTCTCGATTCACCTGAACCGACTGCACCGCGCGTAGAAGCCTGCCAACAGTTGGCCCTGGATGCACAGCAGCGCGCTTCCGATTTGCTGGGTTGGAGCCTCCTCTATTACCGCTATGTGCGGGTCGATCTCAACATCACGCCCGCGGAAGCAAGCACTCTGACGCACATGGACAACCGCACGCTGCGGCGCTATCAGGCCCACGCAATAGACCTGCTGCGCGATGCGCTCATCGCCGCTGAGTGGTCAGCACGCCGGGAGATGCGCCAGATTCAGTTAAACGCGCAGATTCCCGCCGTGATTCCGGCCCGCCTGTACGGGCGAGAAGCGCTCTTGCGTGAGGTCACTGGCCCCAACGCGCCGCGCCATATGCTGGTCACAGGCACCAGTGGAATCGGTAAGACGAGTTTTCTAGGCACGATTTTGCGCGAATATATCGCCAACGATACGTTGGATCAGGTCGTGTGGGTGGATGCGCCTGAATCCCTACCACAGCTGCGCAAGTATGTGCAGCAGGAAACGTCCGGTGATTCGACACTGAACCTGCGGCAGTGGTCCCGGCTGTATAAGGTGGCTGTAGTGCTCGATAACATTGACGCGCTGCTCAATGAACAGGATGCCTTGCGGGGGCTGCTGGCGGACATGGCCGAGGCTCAGGTGTACCTGAGCAGCCGTTTCTACACCGAACTGTCACCGGATATAGCTCATATCGCGCTGGGCAGCCTCGACCGTGACGCCGCCGCCGCGCTGGTTCAGAGCCTGCGTGGGACCTATGATGATGCCGACTCCAGGGCATTTGCGGACGTTTTGTTCGATAGGGTAGGGGGCAATCCCCGGATCATCAAGTTGGCCGCCAACAGCATCGTGAATCTCAATCTCGGCGCACCGCTTATCAACGATGAGATGGTCACGAACCTGTTTTTTGAGACCTATGCGGCCCTTAGCGACGCAAGCAAGACCCTGCTCATGATGCTGGCGATTTTGCCTCCCACAAGGCTAAATCGCGCGGAAATCGCGGCTCGATGGTCTAATTTTCAACCCGGCGACAGCCAGATTCTGGAACTTTTGAGTTGTAGCATGATTGATAATGGATTTGATGGTAATTTGTTTACATTAGACAGTGCAGCACGTGGCTACATTCAAGCGCTGTACCATCATAATGGCGGCATACACCAGCAAATCGACCGATTGGTAGAAGAAATCAACCTTCAGGGTCTGGCTTCGCTGGCGGTCGTTGAGCACCTGCTGCTTGCGGACTGGTTGGAACTCAGCACCGCGCGCAGGCACAGTCTGCTGGAAACCCATGCGGGCCGCGGTCTGAAAGCCGCCCATTATGCGGTTTGGGCTAAACTGCTGGCCGAAGAAGATTTGTCCTTCGATTTACACATTAACCGTGCGGTGTGCCTGCGTGCGTTGGGCGACTATGGCAATGCTTCTGATATCCTTGAAACTGTGATTGAACGAGCAGGGCAATCGGGCGATTTTGGGCCGCAGGCGAGGGCACTGGTCGAACTCAGCGCGATTTGCCGCCACCAGGGACGCTATGACGAAGCCTTGCGGCGTTTATCGCAGACATCTTCCGCCAGAGATCAGGTGCTCATCAATCGGATTAAGACCGAGCAGGCACAGATCGCAGTGGATCAGGGCGACATGACGCGCGCTTACACGATCCTGGAGGATCAGCCGCGCAGTTTGCAGAATTTGCAGTTGTTGAGCGAGGTCACGGCAGCGACCGGGTCTCTGCTGCAAAGCCAGCGCTTTCTGGACATGGCGCTGCTCCAGGCGGAACAACCCAGAGAGATAGGGCGTCTCCGTGCGGCGCTGGCACGTGTGCAAGCTCAGCAGCAGGACTACAGTAAAGCCGAAGACTCCTTCGCGTCAGCGATGGCGCTGCTGGAACAGGAGCAGGATGCCTTCGCGCTGGCACGCTGCCAGGCGAACCTGGCAGCCATGCTCATTCAAACTAAAGAAGACTTGAGTTACGCAGAACAGTTGTTAACTCAGGCTGAGCGGCAGCAGACGATTATGCAGGATCGAGTCGGCCTGATGTTCACACGGCACAATCTGCACGCGCTGGACCAAATCTTAGCGATTGACGCGGACTGAGTTACGCATACAATGGGGAGACTGCGCCCATAGCTCAGCGGATAGAGCATCGGTCTTCGGAACCGAGTGTCGGGGGTTCGAGTCCCTCTGGGCGCGTAATCTCCCCCCAGTTTATTACTAATGATAAGCGTACTTATCATATAGTAATGCGCAATTTGCCTCCCGTCTGTGCTAGAATAGAGCCGGAAGGGGGCTTATATGCGCTATCGTGTTCCAGCAGGACTCCAGCGTACCGAAGTCATCGTCGTCAACTCGCGTTTCATAGCGACGGTCGGACCGGCAGAGACTCCCGAAGCCGCCCGACAGTTTCTCGCCCGGATTCGCGCTGAAATGCCCGATGCCAGCCACCATGTCTATGCTTTTCGTGCAGGCTACGGTAACAGCATCACCGAAGGTATGAGTGACGATGGCGAACCCTCTGGTACTTCGGGACCGCCGATCCTGGCGATTCTGCGCGGCACCGACATTGGCGACATCATTGTCGTCGTCACGCGCTACTTTGGCGGGACCAAACTCGGCACAGGCGGTCTGGTGCGCGCTTACAGTGGTGCCGCTCGTGCTGTTCTAGAGATTCTGGAGACCAACGAGAAAACTGAGGCCGCGCTTCTCGGCATTGAGTGCCCGTATCCGCTCTATGAAAACCTGAAACGCCTCATCGCAGATTACGAAGGCCAGATTGACGACGAAGACTTCACCGCAGCGGTAACACTTTTTGTCACCTTCCCTGTGGACCGTATCGAGGCTTTTACAGCAGCCCTGCGCGAACTTTCGAACGGGCGTGTTGAGCCGGTGAGGCTCAGCGGCGAAGCCGAATAACTCAGTCGTCTGTTTGGACCGGCAGCACGCTGCGGGTACAGGCATAGAATGACCAACCGATAACCACCTCGTAATCAACCTCGCGCGCCGGGTCCGGGCTGCTTGTGACGCTGCTATCCGCAACTCTGAGCAGTTCTTGAAGCTCGGTCACCCGGCTGCCTTTAGTACTGCCGGTATAATCGGTGATCGCCGTTACCTGCTGTGAAGGTCGGGGCTCCTCATCAATTCGCGTCACAAAACCCGCCCAGGACAGTTTACTGGCGGCGACCAGCGGAAGATCGCCGCTGCCGCTGGCATTAGCAATGCGGACGGTCATCGCCCGGCTTTGAAGCTGGTGTTCAGTCGGCGGCAGGGTGAAATCGTGCATCAGGTTGGCGACGGCATCCCGCCTCGGTACGAGTACGCTGGCCCCTTCTGGATCCGTCCAGTTATCGACCTCGCGGTCCAGCGCAAAGGTAAATGAGGCGACGGCACTCGGCTCAAGCTGAAGTGCAAACGGCACTAGGCCCACAACATCCTGTAAACTCATATCAGTCTGCACGATATCAAGAACCTGCGGCCAGATATCACGTACCTGTTCCAGCAGTCCCAGGGCACGGATATGCTGCCACATAGCGCGCATCAAGGCCTGCTGACGCTGGCCGCGATCCAAATCCGAACTGGTTCGGCGGCTGCGCACGTACCACAGCGCCAGGTCACCATCCGCGTGCTGCATTCCAATGGGCAGTGTAAACATCGCCCAGTTATCTTCAACCGTCGGGTCCATATCAGGCTCAATTAGACGCCAGTCCTGAATGGCGCAGTCCACCGGCAAATCCACGCCACCGACGGCATCGACAATGCGCTTGAAGCCAATGAAATCAACCCGCGCATAGTGATCTATCGTCAGACCCAGATTGTAGCGGATGGTGTCAATCAGAAGCTGCGGCCCCCTGCCCGCTTCGACCGCTTCGCCGTGCGCAAAGGCGGTGTTGATCCGTCCCATGCCCCAGTCAGGAATATACAGATAGAGATCGCGCGGAATCGACAGGAGCGCGACCGTCCCCGCCGTGTGGTTGACCGACACGACCATAATAGCATCGGTGCGCCCGTTGTTCTGAGGATTGCTTGTGTCGCTGCCCAGCAGCAGATAATTGGACAATTCGTAGGCTGAGGTATCTAGCAGCGGAACGGGATCAGGCACCGGCAGGGTTTCCTGCGCGGTGATCGCTCCGCTGCCCCAAAAAATCGCCCAGCCTGCCAGAAGCACAGCATACAGAGGTCGCATAAGGTCCCTATTCGCTCAGATTTTCATGAGCGCAGTATACTGCCTGCCACACGATCAACGGCAGGCCGTGGGGTAATCGTCGCTATATCGCCCCGGCGATCCGACGACGTGCCTCTGCCAGGGCCGGATGACGGGGTGAGATGGTTTCTGCTCGCGCCAGATAGACCTTTGCCTGTTCAAGCTGGCCGTCTTCGAACAAACAGCGTCCGGCCAGTGCCAGCAGCGGGACGTGATTTGGATTTGCCTCAAGACCCTTCTTCAAGTAGCTGAAAGCCAGTTCCTGTTCGTCTGAATCCCACAGCGTTTCGATCAACAAGGCCAAAATGTCCGGGTCATTCGGCAGGTTGCGGTGCCCATCGAGCAGAGTCTCCAGCGCCGCCGGGGCTTCATCCCAGGCCATATAGGCGCGCGCCACAAGAAGATAGATTTCGGCAAACGTAGGGACCCGCTTCAGCACCGATTCCAGGTACTCAACATCTTCTTCTGGTAGTTCGTTACCCGCATTGATGATGTCGCTCAGTTCACCCAACCGCAGCTCAAAATCCGGGTCTTCAGCCAGCAACATGAGGCGTTCGATCTCCGTTTTCACCTCGTCATCCGGGTTCAGACTGCCGGCCTTTCGCAGCACATCCTGCGCGGCATCGCCCTGCTCATCCACCACATACATGGCCGCCAGGTTCAAGTAGTGATCCATACGCTCAGGCTCACGCTCAAGCGCTTCCTTCAGAATGGCGATGCCAGGTGCCAGATCTTCCAGATTATAAAAGGTGTCGATGAGGCTCTCAACTTGCTCGTTATCTTCATCCAGCGCGACCAGGGTACGGAAACGCCGCCACAACCGTTCGTCATCCGGGCCAATATCGACCAGATGCGTGATCTGACTGCTGAGTAAGGTGATGTCCTCCGGGTCAAGCGTAATCGCCTCGTCGTAACTCTCTACGACTTCCCACAGCACCGTATCCTCTTCAACCTCATCTGGATCAATCAGCACAAAGCTCGTTACCGGAACACCGCTATAATCCAGCAGGACTAGCAGCTCAGCGTAACGCCGGTAAAGCTCGGCGCTGACCTTTTCAGCCTCAATGGCTGACTGGAAGCTGTCTATCGCCTCCTCATAATGTCCTCGACGCTGGAAGAACACAGCCAGGACAAGATAGGCCGTCGCATCGGCCTGCTCGGATTCGACCTGAGCTTCATAAAGGTTCTGCGCCTGCTCGGGTTCGTCCAGATAGAGCAGCGCTTCTGCCAGGATAGCCGTGACGATGCTGCTGTCAGGAAACACCGCGCTGACGGCATCCATCAGCGGCCAGACCGCGTCGCTAAGATCGCGGTCAGCATACATAGCGAAGCGGGCTACCGCCTGAGCACACAACCAGGCTCCAGGAGCCGCCAGCGAACGGCTAGCGTCCAGAAGGACTTTCAGATCCGCCGCTGCACGATCCTGCGACCAGGGCTGCCCCCAGAGATCAAGGTACAGGTTCAACTCCCAGGTAAACAAGCCTTCAAGCGCCTGCTGAATTGCTGTCTCGTCCAGGTCAGCACTGCTGGGCAGCGATATAACAGTCCGTTGGTCCCCTGCCCCAAGATCTTCCGCGATCTCCTCGACACCTTCTGCAAGATCGTCCATAAGCTTTCCAATGGACGCCCCAACACATTCGTAAACATCCAGGCCGCTGCTGCTCTCGACACTGAGGGCCAGCGTCCAGTTCCCCAACTCTTGTGTCAGGTCGCCCCACAGCCGGACATTGTCGTCCATATCTTCCAGCGTCCAGTCATCAGGCACAAACTGCGACTGCGCCATCGTCCAGGTGTAGTCCTCCGGCAAACCATCCACCTTTGCCAGCAGATGATAGACGTGGACCCGGAAATAATCGGCCAGCAGATAGCCAAGTACCGCCTGCAAGCCCATCGCAACCTGCGGTGATTGATCGCTCACAATGGGCCACAAACCAATGCGAATCGGCAGCGCATTTGATTGCAGCAAGCTGTTGAGGGTCCCCGCCGTGCCGAAGATCGCCTCCGGCAAATTCCCTTCCGTTTGTGTACCACGCCGTGACAGGCGTTCTACAAGACTGCTCATCGTTTCATCCCAAATAGAAGCGCCCCTAACGACCTCGCAGGGGCGCTTGATAACTGCTATTGACTTAGAACCGCTAATTGACTATCGGTGCCCGGCTGAGATCACCTCGCAAAGTCACCTGTGATGCCAGGATCCAGCCGAAGCCGATCTGTGTGTTTACCTGAACCCAGGTCGTATCTGCGGTCCGGGCCACAATCTGAAGCTCCGCCGGGCTGTTCACCGTGCCCAGGACACCGAAATTCGTTCCTGGCGCGGCATAGAGTGCAACTGGCGCGGAAACAACCGCGACCGGCTGGGCCAATTCGCCAGCTTGCAGTGCATCCGGGTTGATGATCGGGACATTGTCGATGACACCCCGGAAGATAGCGAACTCATTGTTCAGCCAACCGGTGCCAAAGCTGCCCTGCACCAGATACCAGACGCGATCCTTCGCCATGCCAAGCACAGGAAGCTGGGTACCGCCCGACACGGTGGCAACAATCGTGTACTGCGCGCCAGGGCCACTGCGAATGTTCAGATACGCCGTGTTTACCACGACGCGCGGTGTGCTGGCACTCATCGCCGGAGTTGTCGACGAGGGACCTGTCACCACACCTGCGGTGGTCGCCGCGCCGGCAACCGCCCCCATATCCAGACCATCGGTCGGCGTGCCAGTCCGTTGAACTGCCGCATCCCAGGGAATCCAGCCGACCTCGCCGCCCATCAATTCAATCTTGATGAACTTGGAATCGGCGCTGATGTCACGTAAGTAGGCTTCGGTTCCGGAAGTCACCACAGGCAGCGTTGAACTACCCGTTCCTGGCCTGTCGCCCAATCCTACGTCGTTTGCCACAATGGTCATGACCGTGCCACTGACGCCCGACAAACGCATAGTCAGCTTGCCGACATCGACCCAACCGGTACCCTGGGGCGTTACAATTGCCAGCCACTGGATGTTGCCGCTGTCTGTGCCGCTGTTGACGATAGGATAATCAACCTGATCGTCCTGGAACAGAAGCGCCACTTCCGGCTGAGTATCGCCCGGCGCGACCCGAATATTGGCCGCTGGCACCTTGAGCGCAGCGCGATAGCGCTCGGTCGGGCTGGAGATGATAATCGGATCGCCATTATGATCCGTCCCGACGACAAGAGTACCGCCACCAACACTGGCCGCAGCAGGCACGGTGCTGTAAGTTGGGGCTGCTCCACCACCCTGCCCGGCGATACCGACGACCGCTGGCCCTGGCGGCAGGATACCAATCGCGCTGACGGCGGAAGCGTCAACAAAGGGAACATGTGTAAAATCGCCGCGTGCGACGGTATACTGCGAGTTAATCCAACCCACGCCGACGATGGTCGAAACCTGATACCAGACCCGATCCTGCGCGACACCAATGACGGGCAGCTGCGTGCCACCAGTGACGGTCATCAAAATGCTGTACCGGACCGCAGGGCCGGTGCGAACATTCAGAAAACTGGTATTCACGACCATAATCGGTGCGCTGAACTGTGCCTGTTGTGCTGGCTCGGACGCCATAGCGACGCCGCCCAACGATGTCAGTGCAAGCACCAACACAAGTAAGACGAGAAAACTTTTGGATGCGAGTTCTCATCGCGTCTCTCCTGTAAATAGCCCTTCCCAAAACAAAACGCCCAATTACACAAGCAAGTATAGAGCGAAACGCAAAACGCGGCAATTCAGCATACGTACAATCTGCTTCAACCATTGCAGTCAGCGCAATCCACGCTATCATGATGAGGCGATCCGCAGGGGGTATGGAGCCGTGCAGCGTGGTGCTTGAGCAGCAGAGCCAGAACATTCGCCAGGTCAATCAGATTCTCAGCACATTGCAGGCGCATATGCGGCTCTACGGCTACCAGCCGATTGATGTGCCCGTGATCGAAGCTGCCGACCTCTTCACGACCCGCGCCGGGGATCAGGTCATCACTCGCTTGTTCACCTTCGAGCGGCACGGCCAGCAGCTTGCGCTCCGGCCAGAGTTCACCGCCACAGCTGCATATCGTTACAGCCAGCAGTCGGCTGAACCAGTCGTGCGCTGGCAGTTCGGCGGGCCTATTTTCCTGGATGATCCGGCCAGCCTGCGACCCGATTATCAGCAGCTAAGCGCAGGTGCAGAATTAATTGGCCTCAACGGCGCTGTTGCCGATGCCGAAATACTCAGCATGGCGGTAACAGGTCTGGAAGCACAGCAAATCGCTGACTGGCGCTTGATCCTCGGCCATGCAGGATTGACCCGCAGTCTGCTGGCACGCTTCCAATTGGACAGCCGGACAAAGCGCTTCCTGCTGCATCACATTGCGGTACTTCAACAGCAGGGCAAAGCATACGTACTGGACCAGTTTGACCGCAGTGTTCTGGGGACCAGCCTGCCGCAGGACGGCGCAGATAATCTAACGGCCCTGGACACCGAGCAAATGCTCCAGGCCGTGCTAGATGGTACCGAACGCGGCATGACGCTGGGCGGACGCACCCGGCAGGACATCGCCCGACGCCTGCTGCAAAAACGCCAGCGATTGACTGAACGGGATCAGGTAATCGCCGCGCTGGACTTTCTGGAACGCTACTGCGCCATCAATGCTGAGGCCACCGAAGCGCTGGACGCTCTCGCCGGATTCGTAGCTGGTGACGATCAGGCACAGACATTATTCAAGTCCTGGCGCGACACGATCCAACTCCTGGAAGTTTGCGGCATCAACCTAAAACAGGTCACTATTCAGCCTTATCTGGCGCGCAACTGGGAATACTATACCGGTATCGTCTTCGAGTTATACGCCGGGGACAGGCTCGATCTCGGCGGTGGCGGGCGTTACGACGAATTGGTCTCGCTGATCGGCGGTCAGGCCTCAGTCCCTGCGGTCGGCTTTGCCTACAACGTCGACCAGCTATTGCACTGCATTGCTGAACCGGATGTGGCTGAAGTGAATCCCCTGTCGATTGCACTGGACGGCTCAAATTTGCAGGCAGCCGTAAGGCTCGCTCAGCGGCTGCGCGCCCAGAACATCCCGGTTGTACTGCGGACGGCAGCGGAAGTGACACCCGACACAGCGATCCTCACGGTCACAGCCAAGGGCGACTCCACCTTTAAGGGAACATCCTTCCGTGCAGATGGCTTTGACGCTTTAGCAGCAGCGATCAGGCAGGCAAACAATGACGACTAGCCGCATAACTCTGGCACTGCCCAGCAAAGGTGTGCTGGCTGACCCGACTCTGGCTTTCTTGCAAAACTGCGGCCTCTCAGTGCATAAGCCTAACCCCCGGCAGTATACGGGTACGCTGCCAGCCATTCAGGGTCTCGACGTGTTGTTTCAACGGGCGCGCGATGTCGTCTATAAAGTGGCGGATGGAACTGTGCATCTGGGAATTGCGGGCCTGGACCTCGTGTACGAGCACCAGAACGACAACATCATTGTGATTCATGACCACCTCGGTTTTGGACACTGCAAACTGGCGGTGGCCGTCCCGGAAGCCTGGGTTGATGTGCAGAATATGACCGATCTGGCCGAAGTGGCGCTGGATTTACGCCAGTATCACCAGCGCAACCTGCGTGTGGCGACAACCTTTACCCAGCTTGCGCGCCGCTACCTGCACAGCCAGGGCATCCACCACTTCACGCTGGTTCAGGCCGAAGGTGCGATAGAAGCCGCCCCCACGTTAGGTTATGCCGATATCATCGTGGATCTGGTCCAAACCGGGACTACGCTGCGCGAGAACCACCTGCGGGCACTGGACGATGGCGTCATTGTCGAGTCACAGGCCTGCCTGATCGGCAACCGCCAATTACTCAAAGCCGATCCTCAGAATCTCAATATGCTGCGTGAACTACTGGAGTATATCGACGCCGCGCTGCAAGGCCGCCGTTACTATCAGCTAACCGCCAACATTCAGGGAGCCGATGCGGAGGAAATCGCGCAGAAGATTGCGACGAACCCGCTGACACGCGGCCTGCAAGGGCCAACGCTTTCACCCATTTACGGCGTCAACGGCGGCCAGCAGTGGTACACGCTGACGATTATCGTGGCCGGCGACCGTCTGCTCAAGGCAGTGGAGTACCTGCGCACGGTTGGCGGCACTCAGACCAGCGCTGTGCCGATCCGCTACGTGTTTCTTGAAGAGTCACCCACTTTTGCGCGGCTCCTGGAGGCCCTCGCCTAACTGGACTGCCAGCGAATCGAGCGTTTCATCGAGCAGGCTGCGCTGCCCCTGGCTTTCCGCGCCCATTTCGACCGCAAAAGCCAATCCCAGCAGGCTGATTTCCGGCGGAAACTTCGCCGGGTCCGCCAGATTCATCGTCAGGAAGGGGCAGCAAAACAGTGCCGCTTTGAGATAGTCACGCCAGTCTTCCCTCAGCCAGCCGCGTCCTTCGAGTCGCGCAGGGTCGGCAGCAGTACACGCTGAACTTTGCTGTTCCAGAACATCTCACGCACGGACGGCAGGCGGTAGTTATGCGTCACCTGCCAGTCATCGCCCTCACGCCGCAGCGAGATTTCCAGGCTGGCGGCGATCTCCTGCGGGAAGTACATCCACATGGCAAAGACGTTATGAAACAGCGGCTTGGTCAGGTCCAGCAATGGATGATGTTGTCCGGCAAAGGCTGGATCAAAGTACAGCATGCGCTGCTTCGCCCGCTGGAAGAAGACATTGCCGTTATGCGCGTCACCATGACCTACAATGGCCGGTCCCGCCTGCAGCCGGGTCGAGCAAACGGATCGCCCGCTGGATTAGATCGTCCAATGTCTCCGCATAATGCTGCCCATTGATCGTCCACTGCGCCTGTCGCACCTGAGTCATGGGCAGACTTCCATCGGGCAGCGCGATCTGAACAGTGTTGTCGCCTGCGTCACCCGGCAGCGGCCCGTAGAAGCGCGCCAGCCGCCCACCCGTGAGCCGATGGTAAAACAACTGGTGAACCTTTGCTTCTGCCGCTTCATCTGCTGACTGCCACGCCATCGTTGCCCGGTAGCGCGCCAACAGTGTCTGATCGGCTAGGTTCTGCGCTTGCTTGAGGTCGCCAAAGGCATCCGACTCGCCCTGCTCGATGGCCCAGGCCACGTCAAAGACCGAGGGATCCTCGATCAGCTCATAGATCAGAAGCTGTTTGCCCCATTCGGTCGAGCTATAGACCGGTTTGATAATCTCATAGCCCGAGTTCGCCAGCGTGGTCGTGTTGTAGTATTCGCCAATGACACTGTCCGGCTCGGTATGCGTCTTAAAGAACAGCCGCTGGCCGTCTGCCAGGGTCAGGAAGCCGTTGAAGGAATTGAGTGAGACCGCCAGCGGGCGCAGTTCGACGGCCACCACGTCCAGCGCGAACATCTCGCGGATGAGGTCAATCAGCAGCGCTTCGGCCTGCGCTTTATCGCTGTATTGCAGCGCCTGAATCTGCTGGAGCACATCGTCCGTCATAATCCGAGCAGTTCATTGCGCTTGCGAATCGCCAATGCGTGCGCCGGGAAGCCCTCGTAATCAGCCAGTGTCGCAGTGACCGGACCCAGGCGCTGGTAGCCTTCACGCGAGAGGTAGCCCACGCCACTGCGTTTCAGAAAGTCCCACACGCTGACCGAGGAGAAGCTGCGCGCGAAGCCGCCGGTCGGCAGAATGGCGTTCAGGCCCAGGCAGTAATTTGCGGTCGGGATAGGCGTCAGCGGCCCCAGCAAGATTTCCCCGGCGTTCTTGATCTTGTTCAGCGTTACGAAGGGGTCCTCCGTCAGCACTTCCAGATGCTCCGGCGCATAATCATTAACGAAAGCAATCGATTCTTCCAGGCTGCTCGTCAGCATAATGCCGCCGTAATTGGACAGCACCTGATTAACCCATTCGCGCCGCCAGTCCGGGAGCTGCGCGATATATTCCGGCAGCACTGCTTTGACTTCGCCAGCCAGCGAGGCGCTGTGCGTGACCAGAGTCGCCGCCGAATCGGGGCCATGCTCGGCCTCGACCAGCAAATCTAGCGCGGCCAGGCGTGGATTGGCGAATTCATCCGCCAGAATGATCAACTCGCTGGGTCCTGCCGGGAGTCCAACGTCCAGCATTCCGGTAAGCAGATGCTTGGCTGCCGTCGTGTAGGCGCTGCCCGGCCCGACGATTTTCTCGACTTTCTGCACTGATTCCGTGCCATAGGCCAACGCCGCCATCGCCTGAATTCCGCCCAGGGCGTAGACCTCATCCACACCGCAAATCTCGGCGGCCACCAATGATGCCGCATCAGGCTTGCCGGTCTCCATTGACGGTGGGGTGACGACCGCGACCCGACCCACACCGGCGACCTTCGCCGGAATCGCAAGCATCAGCATCACCGAGGGAAAAGTCCCTTTGCGGCCCGGCACCGAAAGACCGACGCTGGTCACAGGGGAAACCTTCTCCCCGGCCATGACGCCCGGCTGAACCTCCATAAACCACATTGGTTCGGGCATTTGCTCTTCGTGGAAGCGCCGGATATTGGTATAGGCCTGCTCAATCGCGTCGATGACCTCTGTGCTCAGCGAAGCGCGCGCTTCGGCGAAATCTTCCGGCGTGGCGCGCAGATTTTCGGCCTCGAAAGGATAAGAATCGAACTCACGCGCATAGGCGATCAGTGCTGCAGTCGCCTTCGTTACGAATCCGGTCAATCACCTGCTGTGCCAGCGGTAGAATATCACGAATGTCGGTCTCTGCCCGGCGCATAATTTTGGCGCGTTCACCGGCGCTGAGATTCGCCAGTACTCTGGATTGAATCACGCTGTATCTCCCCCATTGTCTGAGATAATTTGAGATCGGTGGCGGTCGCCTGCCCAGCGAATATCCGGGATCAAGACCTGACTGAGCGCGCGAATGCGGTCCGCGTGCGTCATGAGGTCGCCCAGCATCATCTGGACTTCGGTCGCCACGTCATGGGCCGGTCGGTAACCTAAAGCGACCAGCCGTTCGCGGTCAGGATTATAGTAGTGCGATTCCGCTTCCTGACGCGGGTTTTCGTAATGTTGAATTGCCACGTCCAGGCCGCAGGACTCGCCTACCTGCTGCACGATCGTGGCTAATTCATCAACTGCATAACACTCTTGAAATTGGTTGAAAACGCGGTATTCGCCCGGCTCCGGCGGATTCTCGATGACCAGTGTCAGACACTGCATCGAATCACGCAGCGGCAGGAAACCGCGCTTCTGCGCGCCTACACCGTAAAGCGTCAGAGGGTGCCCGATGACGGCTTGACAGCAGAAGCGGTTGATCACCGTTCCGAAACACTGATCGAAATCCACGCGGGTTCTCAGACGCGGATCGTCAACCTCTGCGTCAATCTGAGTCCCAAATACCACACCTTGCATAATGTCAGTTGAGCGCAGGCCCCAAGTCTTGCAGGCGAACATGGTATTATGCGAATCGTGAACCTTGCTCAGGTGGTAGAAGCTGCCCGCCTGACGTGGAAAGGGCAGGCGGTCCTTGCGCCCCCGGAACTCGACCTCGAAGAAGCCTTCGGGTATATCGACATCCGGCGTGCCGTACTCCCCCATCGTGCCCAGCTTAACCAGATGGGCCGCCGGGCAGACGTCTTTCATCGCCCACAACATGTTCAAGTTGCCGATGACGTTGTTCTGCTGGGTAAAGGCGGTGTGCGCCGGGTCAATCATTGAGTAGGCTGCCGACGGCATTTCGCCCAGGTGAACAATCGCGTCGGGCTGGAATTCAGTCAAAGCCTCGCGCAGGGCCGCATAATCCAGCAGATTCAACAGGTAGAAATCCAGCACAGCGCCATAGCGCTCCTGAAAAGCGGCCAGACGCGCGTCCATGTCGTGGATAGGGATAGCGCTGCTGCCACCAACCTCCGCCACCCACTGCCGCCGCAGAAAGACATCGGCACCGCCGACGATGTGCCCTTTCGACGCTAGATGATTCGCCAGGGACCAGCCCAGGTAGCCATCGACCCCGGCAATGAATATCCTCATGCGCTCGCTTCCCTCAACACGTCGTCATACAGGGCGATCAGCTTACGTTCTTCCGTTTCCCAGCTCAGTTCCGCCTGCGCACGCCGGACGTTGGCCTGCATTCGCGCCAGCATGGCCGGTTCCAGCAGCTTGCCCACCGCGTCCGCAATCGAATGTGGGTCGCCTGGGTCACAAACCAGTCCCATGTCATACTGTTCAACGAGCCGCTTGACTTCAGGAATCGGACTGACAAGCAGCGGCAGCCCTGCGGCGACCGCCTCAAAGAATTTGTTCGGCAACGCATAGTGATAGCTCTGGTAATCGCCCGTGATGAGTACCGCACTCAAGGTCGCCTGCCGCAGCGTACTGACCATCTGCTCCGTCCGAATGACACCCAGCGTGACGAGCCGTTCGGCGACACCGCGCTCGGTGGCTCGTGCCTTCAGGCTGGCTTCCAGGGCACCGCCGCCGACCAATACCAGCCCCACCGAGTCCGGCAGCAGCGCCAGCGCATCCACCAGTTCTTCGAGATGGCGGCCCGCGCTTAACCAACCGCTGTGGGCAATCATATGGGCAGATGGAGCTTCGAATGCAACCGGAGAATCGCCATCGTCCCGTAGATCGACTGCATTGCGCAGGATCAGCGGTGCATTGACGCCATAGGTCCTGACCAGATACTCGCCGCAGCCATCCGACACGGTGATAATCCGCCGTGCATGATGCGCCAGCACACGTTCTAGTGGTCGCAGCAGCCAGGCAAGCCGCTTCGTAATCGGCGGCAGCGGACGCTCGAAGAACAATTCATGGGTATCGTAGATCACTGGACGCCGCCAGATCCCCGCCAGGGCCACCACCACCAGCCCCAAGAAATCGTGCGCGTGATAGGCGCGAGCATTGACCTGCCGCAGCAGCCGCGCCGCGCGTATATACGCTTCGATTGTGCGGAGAATTTGTCCAGGTTTGCCAGATATGCGATCACGCCCTAAACGGGCAATAATACGCTGAATCCTGAAACCAGCGACCGTTTCTTTGCCTGCTGGCACAGGCCCACTGCGAGACATCCCGACAACCACAACGCTCCATCCCTGCGCCGCGAGACTGGCCGCTTCCTTACGCACGCGCGGATCTCGCTGCACATCGTTATCTACGATCATGCAGATGTCGATACGGTCCATCAGCCTGCTACGAAAACATCGCCTGGCGCTCCGGCTGAAAACTCCCCAGGTAGCCTTTGACGGCCATCAATTCAGCGTTCAATATGCTGGACCCGGCAGCGCCGCGAATGGTATTGTGCGACAGCGCCGCGAATTTATAGCCCAGGATCGGGCATTCGCGCAGCCGCCCGATGGAGGTTGTCATGCCCTTGCCTGCGTTACGATCCCGACGGCTCTGCGGGCGGTCGATCTGCCGCAGATATTGAAGCGGCTGTTCAGGTGCGCTGGGCAGGCTCGGAAACCGGGTCCAGGCCGCGAAAACTCTCCCAGACCTCGATTACTTCGTCAAAGGACGGTGACGACCTTAGCTCAAGCGATATGCTCACCAGATGCCCGTCGATAACCGGCACCCGGGTGCAGGTCGCGCTGGTTACGGCGTCGAGCGGCTCAACGTGGTCCTCTGCGAGCGCCCCCAGCATCTTCAGCGCCTCCGTCTCCATTTTGCCTTCATCGCCGCTGACATACGGGATGACATTGTCAAGAATATCCAGCGAGGCGACACCGGGATACCCGGCCCCACTGATCGCCTGCTCGCTGACCGTCAGCACCTTACGAATGCCGAACTGCCGCAGCGGAGCCAGCGACATCACCACCGGCATCACGGTACAATTGGAATTTGCCACCAGCGCACCGGTCGTCCAGCCGCGACGTTCCCGCTGAATATCGACGAGCGCAATATGCTCGGCGTTGACTTCAGGCAGCAGCAGCGGCACATCCGAAACCATCCGATTCGCGGAGGCGTTAGTACACACGACATGCCCGGCCTCGGCCAGCTCGAATTCGCGCGGGTTCGCCGCTTCTTTGGGCAGCGCCGAGAAGATCAGCTGGGCGTCAAAATCATCTTCGAGTGCCTTGACCCGCAGCCCTTGCACCGATTCCGGCGGCCCGCCATCCAACACCCAGTTCACGATCTCACCATAGAGATGTCCGGCGCTGCGGCTGGAGCCGATGACCTCAGTGACCTCAAACCAGGGATGATTCTCCAAGAGTTGAATAAAGCGCTGGCCGACAGCACCCGTTGCGCCAAGAACGGCGACATTCAGCTTCTGCATGGTCTGTTCCCCCAATTAAATGCCGACCTGCTGACGATCATGTTTGACAGCCGGATAGGATCCCAAGCATCTTAACAAAGGAAGCGTGCTGTAAAAGTCGAGCAAGCGCTTCCTGTATTGGTGGATCCTGCCAGTGGCCTTCGAAGTCGAGGTAAAACACTGGTTCCCAGGGACGATTACGGCGTGGACGCGACTCAATCTTCGTCAGGTTGATGTTCCGCGTAGCGAACTCCCCCAGACAGTTGTACAGCGCCGACGGCTGGTTGCGCGACGCAAACACCAACGAGGTCTTATTGTACTCAGCGCGCGGCGGTGTGTCATTCCCCAGGACAAAGAAACGCGTGAAATTGTAGTCTACGTCCTCGATCTGAGTCTCCAGAACCTCAAGCTTGTAGAGTTCCGCCGCCAGCTCGGTAGCAATTGCGCCGACGTGTGGTTCTGGTGAAGCGGCAAGGTCCTTCGCCGCACCTGCTGTATCGTACCAGGGGATGCCCTCCAGCCCATTCCGAATAAGAAAGCGCTCGCATTGTGCCAGGGCCTGCGGATGCGACCGCACCGATTTGAGGTCCGACAGCTTGGTTCCAGGCAGCGCCAGCAGCGCATGGTGAACGTGCAGGATGATCTCAGCCTGGATGCGGAAATCGGAGTCCATGAGCAGTTCGTAAGCTTTATCGACCGCCCCGGCCAGCGCATTTTCGACAGGCAGCAGGCCGTAGGTAATCGTGTCATTCACATGAATGGCGTTAAATAAATCGGTGAGAGTTCGACAAGGAACAATATCCACCGTATCGGCAAAATGCTGCCGAATTGCCAGATGCGAATTTGCCCCTTCAATACCCTGAAAAGCGACAACGTGACGGCTCAAAACCCAACGCTCCCCAATAAACAAGTCAGCCGCAAATCGTAACATAGGGGGCGAAGCTGCGTCAACTGCGCCTTGATCCACATTTGACAGAGATGGAGCGCTAATGATACAATTTTTATGATGCCCGTATGAAAAATGTGGGTGAATATCTGTGCAACAAACCAGACAGTTTATCCTCGACATACTTAAAGATCGCGGTGACGCCACAGTAGACGAAATTGTTGATGACCTGCATCAGCAGCGTGGCAAAGACATCACTGCCGTCACAGTCCGCCATCATCTAATCCGCTTGCAGGATGAGGGGTTGATCTGCACGCCTGAACTGCGTCACCGCAGTACACCGGGGCGTCCGCGCCACGTCTTTTCGCTCAGCGATAAGGCTCGTGCGCATTTCCCAAACAATTACCAGCAGCTTGCCGCGCATCTGCTCGGTGGTCTTCAGGCTCACCTGCCTCCGGAAGGCGTCAACGTGATTTTGGAAGACGTGGCCGACCATATGGCCGAGGAAGCGGCTATCGAGCCGGAAATGTCGCTCGAAGACCGTATGGATATGGCCGTAGATTACCTCAACTCGCGCGGCTACGAAGCCCGCTGGGGAGACGCGGAAGACGACGGCTCGTACCTGCTCTACACCAGCAACTGCCCCTATCATGACCTCGCGGGGGACAATCCTTCCCTCTGCGAGATGGATATGCGCCTGGTGGCGTCGCTGCTGGGCGTGGTGCCGCGTCGTCATGCGCACACAATGGCCGGTGACAGTACTTGTGCCTATCTTATCCCTGTCAAAACACACTAATATTCTTCACCGGCATCATATTAATTGACGCCTTATAGGCAGCGTGCTACAATCAAGGCGTCTAGTACGATGTTGAGGAGTCCCGTTGATGGCACTGAATGAAAATGTACAGGTAGAAGCCCCCGCGATCACTGTGACACCCGCAGCAGTGCAAACAATCCAGATGCTGCTGGAACAGCGCGAGATCCCGAATCATGCGCTGCGCGTCTTCGTCAGCGGCGGTGGCTGCTCCGGGTTGCAATACGGTATGGCCTTTGAGGAAAGCCCCAAAGACTTTGACCGGGTGTTGGAAGTCGATAATGTGCGTCTGGTCATTGATCCGACCAGCTTGATGTACCTTGAAGGCGCGACCATCGACTATGTGGACAGCCTCATGGGCGGTGGTTTCCGCATCGATAACCCCCAGGCCGTGTCCACCTGTGGCTGTGGTCACTCCTTCCGCACCGCCGACGACGAAGGTGCCGAGGCGGGCTGCGGTACTTGCAGCCACTAACGACGTAAAGCACTCACCACCAGCCCAAGGATGCCACCTGCCCCCAGAAGAAGAATGGGCACGATAGGCGGTACGTTGGTCGGCACGCTCAGTGGTGCTGACTCCGGGCTGGTGGTTGGGATTACGGTTAAAGCGCTATCCGTCGGTGCCTGAGCCACCAGATTGGGCGGATATGTGAAGGTTGGCAGCACCACCTCATCGTTTTGTGTCTGTCCCCCATTGCCAAAACTATCTGTAGGCAGCGCGATGAAACGCGATTGAGCCGTCGCCGTGAGCAAACCGCCCGGCGTCTGTGTGATCGCCGCTGCGGTCTGAGTGGCCGCTTCAATCGACGGATTGGCCGTCGGCAGCGCCTCGACGCTCAGATCCGGGATCGAGTTTTCATCGCCGGTGATGTTGACCAGTTCGTCAAACACCCAGCCACGCCCACTCGGCGATGTATCAAACTGAAATTGCAGCCAGCGGTAATAGCGTCCCAACACCGGTATAAAATTCCCCGCTCTGAATAGTCCCCAAGCGCTCAGAATCAATGTCTGGCTCACTGCGCACGTTGACTGCGCCTGCATCCGCTTTGGCTTCGAGCATAACGGCGGTTTGCGTCGGCGTGCGCGTGACTGTCGGAGTCGCAATGACCTGCACTGCTGGGGCCGATTCACTGGGAATATTGATAATCACCGGCGTAGATGTGACCAACTCCTGCGCGCTGCCGATCTGCGCCGTAAACAGGAGACCAATGACGATAACCAACAGTCGTCGAAGCATAGCACCCTACCATGAAACCAGATTGTTCACTTCCAGGCGGCCCTGCTCGGCTACTCGCTGCTCGTTTCCACGCTGGAGAAAGCCCTGATACTCCTGGCCTGGCAGGCCAATCACTGACCAGCCGCCCAGCACGAACGGCGGTACATTGCCGCAGGACTTCGCAGTAGGCCGGAACCCACTCGCCGTTATAGCGCCGCGCAATGTGCAGATGCGTCCCGGTCGAGACTCCACCTTCACAGGATGGATGGCCGAGCGGCACTCCGGCGTCCACCACCATACCCGCCCGGATGGCGCTGTCAAGCGTCAAATGCAGGTACAACAGGCTCCAGCCGGTCGATTCGTCGCCATCGCCGTCGAGATCGAGGATAACCACACCGTGCGCCGTCCGGGCGATAATTCCTGGCGCTGCGGTAAGCGCTGAGGTCTGGGAGATGTAGCAGGACGACTCGACCGTCGTCAGATCGTCAGGCGGCGCGAAATCGACAGCAGCCCAGGCGCTGCCGCTGCCCCAACCGCCATGCGGCCCACCCGTAAAATACCAGGTTTCGTCCTCGGCAAAGGGCAATTGCAGCGGCGGCTGAGTCAGACCGGCGGGCAGCAGTTCATCGTTGGCATTCTCAAAGGGGTCGCCAAAGTAATCCACATAAATGCGGTACAGTCCATCAGGGCCGATCTGCGCCTGCCACACACCAAAGCTGTTGAACTGGCTGAGCATATACTGCACGGCAATCGTCGCCGCGTTTAATCCTGGCGCAAAACGCAGATGATAGCCTTCGTCAAAAGCAATCGCCCGCAAATTGCTATATTTCGTACCGTAGTAGCCCGCGTTAAGCTGGTCTGCCGCCCAGGTCAACTGGCGATACAGGCCATCGCGGTCGAACCCCTGTGGCGAAGGTCCCGCACCCAGGGGATAGGTACGTGCCTCTTCTGGTGGATCCGGGTCGCTCAGCCAGCGCGATTTGAGTTCGAGCAGCGCCAGCAGCAGCCGGGCATCGACGCTAAATTCCAGCGAAGTACGCGCCACCACCTGTGCTGCGGTCAGCAGTTCACCATCGACCGTGTCGGTTGCCACCCGGATATAACCGGGCTGCTGCGCGATAAAGCCCTCAATGTCGAAATCGGCACTGCCCGGCCCACGCACCAGACGATTGGCAGGGATGATTTTGAAAGCCAGCGAGGCCGCATCCGGTAAATCTGGCAACCTAATCACCTGCCCCACGCTCAGCAGATTCGGATCCGCCAAATCGGTATTGGCTTCCAGCAGCATCTCCAGCGGGACGCCCTGCGCCAGCGCGATCCCGGAGAGCGTGTCGCCAGGTTGAATGACGTACTCTCGCGGCGCGTCTGCCTGCTCAGCAACAGCTGGATTGAGTGTTGGCTGAACCAGAGTCACCGCCGGAGCCTGGGGCACCTGAGTTGTGGTAGGCATAACATAAGCGGTGTTTTGCGGTGCAGCAGTTGGCGTACTGGCAGGTTGCACCCGTACGCAGGCCGCAGCACCTAGTAGAATCAGCAAACTATGGAGAAGATACCGCACGATTGTCTAGAAGCTCCAGATGCCAATCACACCTTCGGCCACCGATACAGGGATGCTGTTGGCGGTACTCACGTCAAGCAGGTCGATGACCGGGCCATCTGGCGTAATTTCGCTGTACAGCAGTTCCTGACTGTCCGGCGACCAGACGCGGTGACTCTGCGCAAATTGATCGAAGTATTGCAGCAGATAGATCATTTCGCTGGTCGGCACAAAGGTTCCACTCTGCCGGATTGCTCCTGAATTAACATCTAGAATAGACCAGCGAACACCCATCGACTGCTGCGCGCCCTGCGCCAGAAGATGGTTTTCGTTGTTCCGGGCCTCCTGGCCCTGTGGTGCAGCGCCCAGAGTTATGTAGGCCACCTGCTGGCTGTCTGGCGACCAGAAAAAGGACACCACACCACCCGAAAAACTGCTCGTGACGACTTCTGCCGTAGCCGCATCCACGACAATCAGGTTGCCATACCCATCACGAGTCAGCTCACGGTAGGCGAGCCGTGTGCCATCCGGCGACCAGTTGTAGGAGACGAGTCCGGTCAGGCCGGTCGCCAGCGTCAGCGGCTCGTTATCTCCCACGATGACCAGATCTGTGCCGCCATTATCGTTCGAGGCCCCGAATAACAGCCGGTCATCCACCGGTGACCAGGCCGGGGATAGAATGCCGCCGGGCGTGTAATCCAGGGTGTCGATCACCTGGCCCGTGGACACGTCGTAAATGTCAAAACTGTTGTTGCCGCGCTGCCATAACATACGACTGCCATCAGGACTCCAGCTGTAATAGAAGGGCGGGCCACCCGTCCCCGCAGTCAGGCTGCTGACCGTCTCCAGGCCGTGCCGGACCAGTTCGACAAACATGCCGTTCGACTGGCTGCTGAGCAAGATCGCCAGATCCCGGCAGCCATCCCCGGCATTGCAGTTACTGGGTGCCCAGTAGGCGTAGTTAAAGGCATCTGGCCCGCTGTAGACCTGCTCACCCGCGCTGAGACCATCGCCGGAAACGTAGGCTTCGGTCGTGAACTGCTGGTCCGCAAGCGAGAGGCTGAAATACGCCAGGCGGCCATCCGTGGACCAGGTCGGCCAAAGATACTGCCGTGTCGCCCCCGCATCATCCGTGAGCTGGATGCGGCTGTCATCAGCTGGTGTCAGAGTATAGACGTTGTTGTCGGGGCCAATATAGGCAATCAGCCCCGGTGAAGGCACTGGTTCCTGCGCCTCTGCCCCACCAACATATATTGCAAGAAAAACAACAATAAAAAGCCCGGTACGCCACTGCTTCATCACACTCGCTCCTTAACAATAAGTCCTGGGGCTTTCGCGTTTTAATTGTATACTATTCACATTGTCGATGATATAACAGTAGGCATTACGTAGCTAAGGAGCATTCATGGCAACACAGCAAGAAGTTGCAGCGATATTCGCCAAGATGCCGGAAAACGTTGATTCTTCCAAAGTCGAGGATGTCAATGCGACGATCCAGTTCGATCTCAGCGGGGACAACGGCGGCTTTTTCTGGCTCAAATTGAACGGGGGGCAGATCGAAAGCGGCCAGGGTGCCCTGGACAGTCCCAATATGACGCTGAAGGCTTCTGCCGACGATTGGGCCGCCGTCGTCAACGGTGAACTCAACGCGATGCAGGCCTTCATGAGCGGTAAGCTGAAAATTCAGGGGAATATGGGGCTGGCAATGAAGCTCCAATCACTGCTGGGCAATTAAGAAGAACATGCCCGGCCAATATCTGGTCGGGCATGGGTTCCACAGCTTTAATCGTCGAGATCGAATTCCAGTTCTCGACCCGCCAGACTCGCATTGGCAATCGATTCTTCAATCGCCTCCTGCATAGCCTCGTCGTCAGATTCCTGCGCGGCGTCGGCCAAGCTGCCCAGAACCCTCAGCGCATAATTCCCGCCGATCTCGCCCAACGCCCAGATCGCTGCATAACGATGGTCCGGGTCCTCGTCCTGGGCCAGATGTGCCAGGAAAGGTATCGCCTCCTGGATTTCGAGTTCGCCGCTGGCCCGCGCCGCTTCGTAACGCAGCGCTGGATCATAGCTCTCGAAAGCCTGGAGTACGGTCTCATCCCAGCGATTGTCGCAGCTGCGCCCCATTGCAAAGACAGCGCTGGCCTGCATCCGAGAATCAGGGCCATTGTAGGCTTCTTCAATCGCTTCCGGCACGATTTCGTGGCTGGAATTCGCAATCGCTTCCAGCGCACGCCGGCGTACATCGACCGCCTCGCTTTCATTCATAAGCAGCGCAATGACGGTATCCTGGATCCGGATCAAGTCAGCTTCCGAAATATCCCCCAACTCCCCCAGCAGGACGAAGCGGCCTAAACCTTCAGCCGCCGCGGCCCGTACCAGGGCTGATTCGTCCCACTCGGCCAGTTCAAGAAGACGATTCATCAGGCCGACGGTCTCGTTTTCCCACAGCAGCTCAATCGCAGCCGACCGGACTTCCGGGTTTTCGTCGTCAAGCGCGAATATTGCCAGCGCCTGATAGTCCAATTCGAAGTTGGCCTCGCTGATGTCAACCAGTTGTGACAGCAGTTTGGCCCGATAATCGGCTGCCAGATCATTCCACACCGATGCCAGAGGCGGCAGTGCTGCCTCATCGAGATGGGAAAGTCCATAGTAAATCGTTGAATTGGCCGCGCCGTCTTTGTTTTCAGCCAACGCCACCAGGGTCACGTTCAAGTCAGGCTGCTCACGAACCTCACTTGTATTTGACTCATCATAGAGATTATCAGTCACGATACCTCCTAAGGAATCGTTGTAATCGGATGGATAACGTCGTTGATAAAGGCAATCGCCATCAACGACAGCAGCAGGACCATCCCAACCAGATGCACCAGACCCTCACGCTCTGGCGCAATCGGGCGGCCCCGCACCATTTCAATCAAAACAAACAGGATACGTCCGCCATCGAGCGCGGGCAGCGGCAGCAAGTTGGTGATCCCCAGCGCCACGTTGATGATGGCAATGAAGTTCAAGATCAGCGCGGGCTGATTGGTCTCAACACTGCGCCGCAAGAATTGGCTACCCAGGCTGCTGATGCCCAATGGGCTGACAATTCGGGCATCCTCCGGAGGGACTGTCCCGGCCACCAATTCACCCGGCAGACTTGCCATAACATGGACAAAGTCTCCAATCCGCTCAAGACCGTACTGAATCGATGCGATAGGTGTCAACTTGACCAGTCCCTGCTGTGAGTTTCCTTCTACCAGGGTCACACCGCTGCCGCCAAAGGCCGGATAAATACCAACCCCGATACTACCTTCACCTTCCGGCGGATTAGCACGCGGCACCAGGTCAACGTCCATCGGTTTGCCATCACGCAGCACTGTCAGCGTGATCGTCTGGCCGAGATGATCCTGTGTGCGAGATGGAAGATCTTCGAAGCTCTTGAACGGCTCGCCATTAAAGGCCACAATCACGTCATCGGGCTGTAGCCCGGCGCTCTCGGCTGGCGAATTTGGCGAGACGCCGACGATATAAACCTCGCTCTGCCAGTTGTTTGCTGCGGTCGGTGGCAGGTTCACTTCGACGGGTTTATCCGAATCTGCCGGCAAAACCGTCAGAGTAACGGGCTTGTCACTTGCTTCGTTCAGCCGCGTGGTCAGATCATCTACGCTAGTGAAATACTCGCCATTGATCTTCTCAATCAGGTCATTGCTGTGCAAACCCGCTTCGGCGAATGTCGAACCCGCTTCAACACGCGCGACGCCCACACTGGCCCCAACAACTGCCGGGACCCCCAGCAGGCCAACTATCGCAAACAGGACGATGGCGGTCAGCATGTTGAAGCCTGCGCCTGCCGCCATGAAGATGATCCGCTTCAACGGCCCGGTTTCGCTGACCGACTGCGTGCGGATTCCGCGCGCTTCCAGGTCGGCACGGTTGTTCAGACGCGCATAAACGGTCTCGCGGTCGCGCTCCATTTCTTCAGTGCTGGTCGGCTTAACAAAATCTTCGCCCAGAGGACGCACGAAGCCGCCGATGGGCAGCCAGTTCAGCGTATATTCCGTCTCGCCGCGTGTGAACAGCGTCGTGATGCGCGGCGGAAAGCCGATGCCGAACTCCAGCACCGTGATACCAACGGCCTTAGCCGCCACGAAATGTCCCAATTCATGCAGGAATATG
Source organism: uncultured Chloroflexia bacterium (assembly GCA_963772595.1). Classification (GTDB taxonomy): domain Bacteria; phylum Chloroflexota; class Anaerolineae; order Aggregatilineales; family Phototrophicaceae; genus CAVYXZ01. The sequence goes on from CAVYXZ010000016.1 coordinate 636,637, forward strand.
GCGGGAATCAGCACCAGTGCAAATGCAATGATGGCCGATAGAATGTCGTTACCGACGATGAAATCCAACATTAAAGTCTGCCTCTATGCTTCCTTCATAGTTCTTGCATTATACTTGGGTTTCGACTGCCCAAGCAACCATGACTCATGATATATTTAATAGGCTAAGCTCATCATCCCCTTGCGTTAGAGGAGCGACCTCTTGCATATTCTTGTCAGTTTGTTGCGTGCCATGCGCCCGAAACAGTGGACTAAAAACGCCATTGTTTACGCTGGCATTGTCTTTGACGGGCAGTTGTTTGTCTTAGACTCATTTCTTCGAGTTACCCTCAGCTTTGTACTTCTGTGCTTTGTCGCCAGCACGATTTATCTCATTAACGATCTATCCGACATCGAAGCGGACCGGCTGCATCCCTCCAAGCGTTTTCGCCCGCTGGCCTCTGGCGACCTTCCGCCGCGCGTTGCTGTAATTGCCGCCATCATTATGCCAATCGTCAGCTTCCTGATCGCTCTGAGCTACAGCCCACTGTTTACCGCCATCCTGATGATCTATTTCATCACACACGTGCTCTACACTTTCTGGCTCAAGCATGTCGTCCTTATCGACATTATGACGCTCACTGCGGGTTACGTCCTCAGAGTGATCGCGGGCGTAATCGTGATTCATGTCGCCAACTTCTCCCCCTGGCTCTATGCTTGCACAGCGCTGCTCGCATTGTTTCTGGCAATTGGCAAGCGCCGGCAGGAACTGGTGCTGCTGGGTGACAAAGCTGAGGAAATCCGGTCAACCTACGGATCATACAATCTGCCACTGCTGGATGACATGCTCCGTGTCGTTACAACCTCGACCTTCGTCGCTTACCTGCTCTACACGGTGGAAGCCGAGACGATCCGCGTGGCGAATACCAGCCTGGCCTTGATTACCGTGCCCTTCGTACTGTACGGTCTGTTCCGCTACCTCTACCTGATTCACGTCAAAGGCGAAGGTGGCGCACCGGATGAAGTCGTACTGCGTGACCGGCCCCTCCAGGGCACGCTCATCCTATGGGGCCTCACCTTTATCGCTATCCTCTACCTGCCTGTACTCGCATGACCCTCAGCGCCAGTGCTTCTGCCAAGATAATCCTCTTTGGCGAGCACGCCGTTGTCTACGGCCAACCGGCCATTGCGGTCCCGGTGTCCAGCCTGCGCGCAGTGGCTGAATTCGAGCCACATCCTGGCACAGATATGCATATCATCGCAGAAGACCTCGGCGAAACGATTCCCTGTACGCTGGAAAACGACCACGTCCTCGCTCACAGCGTTCGGCTGATCCTTGACCAGTTGGGCACGGAACCGCCGTCCGGTGTGCTGCGACTGCGCTCGCAGATTCCGATGGCGAGCGGTCTCGGCAGCGGGACCGCTATCTCGACCGCCCTGGGCCGGGTACTTAGCCTTGCAACTCGTATCCCGCTCTCGCAGGAAAACCTGAATGCCGTCGTCTACGAGATCGAAAAGATTCATCACGGCACCCCCAGTGGCATTGACAACACGGTAATCGTCTACGAACAACCGGTATTTTTCCGGCGCGGTCAGCCACCGGATCGCCTGCACATTGCACAGGCATTCCCGCTCATCATCGCCGACACCGGCAAACCGGCCCTCACAAAAGTGGCCGTCGGCGATGTCCGCCGACTTTACAATCAAAATCGAGACTCTATTCAGCTAGTGCTGGATGAAATTGGGGATCTGGTCTGCCAGGCACAGGTGGCAGTCGAAACTGGGGATCTCCATCTGCTTGGTATATTGATGCGCCGGAATCACGAATTCTTACGTCAGTTGACCGTCTCCTCGCCCGAACTGGATCGGCTTGTCCAGGCAGCCTGCGATGCCGGGGCCACCGGGGCTAAGCTCTCCGGCGGCGGACGCGGTGGCAACATGATTGCAGTTGCTGAGCCGGACGCAGTGTCTGATGTGATGCAAGCCCTGCGAGATGCCGGAGCCGTCCGGGTCTTCAGTACCACTGTTCAAGCGCCGCGCTGAACGACCTGATCCGCCAGATCATTGACCGCCCAGATCGTGAGCGACAGCATGATCCCCGGCGCCAGGCTGATCCAGGGCGCAACGCGGAACACCGCCCGGCCTTCCGCCAGCATCACGCCCCATTCCGGTGTGCCCAATTCACTCCCCAGACCGAGAAAACCAAGCGCTGCACCATTGAGCAGCATATAGCTGAACACTACCCCGGCATACGCCGTCACCGTTGGTTGGACATTCGGCCAGACATGATCGACCAGTACGTGCCATTCGCCCGCGCCCAGGTTGACTGCTGCTTCGATGTAACCCTCTGAGCGAACCGCCTGCACCGCGCCGCGTGTAGCAAAGGCGAAGGGGGCAATCTCCGAAAGCCCTAACGCCACGATTAGTGGTACGACACCGGGTCCTAGCAGCGTAATCACCACCAGGGCCACGATTAAACCCGGCAGCGCCAACATAGCGTTAACCAGGGCCAGCGCGGCTCCTGACACAAGCGGATTCTGCGCGCGAGCCACTAGACCCAGGGGCAAGCCCAGGGCAGCGGCGAGCAGGGTTGCCAGAATCGCTGCCAGCAGCGTTTGCCGGCCACCGTATAAGGTCCGGCTCAGCACGTCGCGGCCCAACAAATCAGTGCCCCACCAGTGCGACTTCGCTCGGTGCTTGAAGCTGTGCAGCGGGATCGGTCTGCATCGGATCCGTTGCAACGAGGTCAGGCCCGATAATGAGCGCGGCCAGCAGCACGAGGAGAATCAGCGTGGACAGTTTCAAAGGTTCACTCGTGGGTCCAACAGATGGTACATGAGGTCGGCGGCAGCATTCACACCCGTATAAACCAGCGCCGCCAAAATCACTACACCCAGTACAATCGGATAGTCCTGCTGAACCGTTGCCTCTAGCAGTAACCGCCCCACACCGGGCCGCACAAACAGGCTCTCAGTAATCACAGTGCCGTTGAGCAGAAAGCCTGCCTGAAGCGCAACGATCCCGATGACTGGCAGCAGCGCTACCCGCAGCACGTGTGCCAGCAGGATTCGCAGTTCAGTCAGTCCTTTGGCGCGTGCCGTCCGTACATAAGGTGCAGACGAGATGTCCCGGACATTGGCCTGAACCACGCGCGCAATCGCCGCCGCCGTATGAAAGCCGAGGATGCTCGCGGGCAGCACGCAACTGGCTCAAGCGTCCGGCCCCAGCCGAAGGCAGCAGCCCTAGACGAGCGGTGAAGACATAAATGGCTATCGTGCCGGTCCAGTAAATCGGCGTGCTGAGCGCCACCGCAGTGATCACGCGCGCCACACTGGAAAATAGCCCGGATGGCCGCGCTGCCAGGACGCCCAGCGCAATCCCGAAGCTGCTGCCAATGACCAGCGCGCTCAAGGCCAGGCGAACAGTCGGCCCTAAACTTCGGGCAATCGCATCGCCGACCGGCTCACCACTCAGCAGTGAGGTGCCGAGATTACCTTGCGCCACATGGCCGACAAAACGCAGATACCGGACGATCACCGGGTCCGTCAGCCCTAAGGCTTCCCGGCGTGCGTTGATCAGCTCCGCGTCTGCGCCGTTCTGAGTCAATTGGGTTTCAATTGCATCGCCCGGCAGTACAGATAGGGCAAAAAAGGCCAGGGTCGCCGCGCCCCACACCGTCAGAACGGCAAACAGCAGGCGGCGCAGCAGGTCTTGCATCAGGCCCCGACAATGATGACGTTGTTCAGCAGCGGAAACCAACCGTAGGGATCATAGTTGAGGTTGTCAATCGCCGCCGCACTGCCATTCAGATTCACCTGATCGCGGATCGGCAGAATGAGCGCTTCATCCATAATCGTGCGCTGCACCTGTGCATACAGACCGTAGCGAATACCGTCATCAGTCTGCTGCATGGCCTCGGTCAGCAGCAAATCCAGGTCCGAGTTAGCATATCCAGTCCAGTTGGTCGCACCATCACTCATAAAAAAATCGTTGAGCAGCACCGGGTCCACGCCAAAGGCATTGAAGGCGACCAGATTGTAGTCGCCAGTCGCCACTTCATCCAGCAGCGCGCCGAGCGTCGGCACCTCTTTAAGCACCGTCTTAATCCCGATGGTCCGCCATTGATCCTGGAGCAGAGTCGCCACGTCGGGCAGCAGGCCCCAGGGCGGCACGATCACATCTACTTGCAGCGTCACGCCGCCGATGTCGAGGAAACCATCGTTGTCGCTGTCGCTGTAGCCCGCCGCTGACAGCAGCGAGAGCGCCTGATTGATGTCGTTGTCATAGAGGCCCTGGACCGACGAATTGTAGTAGGGACTGCTGGCCGAGAGCGGTCCCCAGGCGACCGGCGAGAACTGCTGGAACACGGCGTCGATGATCGCCTCCCGGTTGGCTCCAAAGAGCAGCGCCTGCCGAAAACCGCGTGTATCTGTCGGGAAACGGGTCGTATTCATCAGGAATTGCAGCGGCTGGCCCGGCACGGCCTGCGGATAGAGACGCAGGCTGCTGTTCCCGCTCAGAACGCGCGCATCAACCGGCAGCAGTTCGCCCATGATTTGTGCCTCCCCGCTTTCCAGCGCCAGGCTGCGTGTTGGCGGGTCGGTGAAGAAGCGGAACTCAATCTCGTCGAGCGATTGGTCTGTCGGTGGAGTGTAAAAATCCGGTCCCCAGGTGTAATCGGGGTTGCGTGTCAAGACGATGCGGTCGCCGGGCACAAACTCCTTGAACACAAATGGTCCGGTTCCAACCTGATGAAACTGGTAGCGGTTGTCCGTGTAGCTGCTCAAGGCGGTCGGGCTGGCGATTCCCAGGTAGACCTGCGCCAGCGAATCCAGCAGCGGCGCGTAAGGTTCGTTCAGGACCAGCTTGATCGTCAACGCATCGACAATCTCATAATGATCGTAGGGACCAAGCAAAAAGATCGCCCACTGTGAGGCCGTATCGATGGCGGTAATCTGGTCCAGGTTGGCTGCAACCGCCGCGGCATTGAATGGCGTTCCATCGTGGAAAGTCACGCCGTCCTTGAGATGAAAGGTATACACCAGGCCGTCATCGCTAATCTCCCAGCTAGAGGCCAATCCGGGTACGAACTGCTTTGTTTCCGGGTCGCGGTAGACCAGTGTGTCATAGACACTCCGCAGCGGGATACCAAGCTCTGACGAGCGGTTCACGTGCGGGTCAAAGCCGCTGGGTTGGAGCGTCAGCCCATAAACGATCCGGTTGGACTGAGCGAAGCTGGCCGGGTGGATGCAAAGCAGCGCGAAGATAACGAAGGTGAGAGTGAATGTTCGCCGGGGCATAGCCTGCCTTTCCAACCTGCATGAATACCGTATAATATAGCCGCTAACGGTTCAAATAGGTACGGTGATTTGACAGGGTCGCGATTCATAACTCCGCCCAGCGAGCAGGAAGAACATTACCCTTACCGGCGAGTCTGGCTGAGCATCGCTACCGAAATGATTATCCTGGCCGTGCTCGTCATCGCCGTGTTCGTTCTGACGCGCCTGGTCACAATTCCTGATGAATTTCGCCAACCCGTAGATTTGTTGATCGCGCTGGTGCCGCCCGCGTTATGGATCGTTTTTTCCTGGTGGCGCGAGCGCCGCGCCGAACTTCCTCGTTACAATCTGATTGCCGTTGCTATCATCTCGGCGTTGGCCGCCAACGCCATTGGAATCCCTGTCATCGACAACGTCTTCACGGTGGATCGCTGGCTGCCACTGGGAAGCGCCATCGACCGCATAGTGGGCTATACCTTCACTATTGGCACGGTGCAAACCCTGATTGTCTACCTTGTGCTGCGCTACGTTGTCTGGCCGCAAAGCTTCCGCATTCGTCTTGATGGCGTGGCCTATGGAGCCAGCAGCGCCGTCGGCTATGCAGCGGTCCTCAACCTGCAATCGAGTTTCACGTCTGCTGCGCCACCCTTCGTCAGTGCCATGCAGACCTTTAATCAGCAGGCGATTATGCTGTGTGTCGGCATCATCGTCGGTTATGGTTTGTCCGAGGTGCGTTTCAACATCCAACCTTTCCCCTTGATTCTCGCGCTGGCCCTGGCTTTAGCCTCGCTGGTGACAGGCATCGCCATCCCGCTCATCGCTGGTTTCGCCAGCGCCTCTATCAGCCCAGAGCAGCCGGTCGGCGTCGCGACGCCGATACAGGGCTTCCTCTTCGCGGCAGCCATGCTTGTGGGTGTGATTGCGATCTTCAACTTCCTCTTCGCCGCTGCCGAACGGCAGGCTCCTGAAACGGAGGTGGAGGACGTGGAGAACCTGCGCATATGACTTTCATCGAGATCACGCCCGAACCCATCACGCTGACCTTTCGCCAACGCTGGAGCCATTACCTGGCGCTGCTATTTGGCGCGCTTGCCATCGTCGTCGGCCTCAACTTGCGTGACAGTACTCTGAATGCCACTACGGTATATACTAATGCCCAGGCCGGGATCACGGCGGAATACCCGTTGAACTGGTTGCTGGATGAGAGCGGAGATTATGTCTTCCGTGTGCAGGACATCAGTGCGCGCGGCTTTCCGACGACCATTCAGGTCACGGCCCGACCCATCGGCGCAAATACGGAGGCGCGTAACATCTTCGATGCCCTGACGCTATCCCGTGCGCCGCTGGCAGGCTACAGTGTGCTTTCAGAAGAACCCTTCGTTCTACCTGACGAAAGCGTCACTCGCGCCATGAGCTACAGCTACGTAGCGACCCGAACCAATCCCTTCTTGCAGAACATCCCCATCGTGGTCCAGGGGATCGACATCTTGATTCTGGCGCGTGGGCAGGCGATTATTATCACCTTCCAGTCCGAAAGCAGCGCCTTCAACACCAATTTGCCGATTTTGCAACGTTTCCTGGAGAGTCTCGCGCTATGATCCGGCACGCACTGCTGGCTGTGCTGCTGGCGATACTGTTAAACATTCACGTCGCCCAGGCCCAGTTGACCCAATCGGACCTCGAACGCATTGAGAGTGCGACGGTGTTCATTATGCAGGCTAGCAGCGAGGAGGATAACCTCATCATTCACTGCGTTGGCTCCGGGACTGTCGTCAGCCGCAGTGGTCTGGTTCTCACTAACGCGCATAACACGGTTACGAACGATGCATGTCCCGGCGACCTTCTGATTGTGGCCTTCGCGCCGCACACCGATGAGGCCCCGATCCCGCGCTACCGGGCTGAGATCGTGCAGGCCAATCCAGGCGTGGATCTGGCGCTGCTGCGAATCTCAGCGCAGTTTGATGGCCGTCCCATCGAGCCAGGCACGCTGGCACTGCCTTTTGTCGAGATGGGGTCTTCGGCGCAGATTGCGCTCGATGACACTATTGTCGTCGTCGGCTACTCTGGTATTGGTGACCAAGCGGTGGACACCCGCCGGGGCACAATCAGCGGCTTCGCCGAGGAACCCAACAACACGCAGGGACCCAGTTGGTTGCGCACACGGGCGGAGATTCCTGGGCCTATGTCCGGGGGCGGCGCGTACAATCAGGCCGGTCAGTTGATCGGCATCCCGACGACGGCCCCGCTGCGTAATCCAGAGACAGGCATCAACTGCATCCCAATCCAGGATACCAACGGCGATGGCCTGGTCAGCGGCAGCGATCTGTGCATTCCCTCCGGCAGCTTCATCAATGCGCTGCGTCCTGTTGATTTTGCCCGTCCGTTACTGCGTGCTGCCAGCCTCGGCCTCACCGTCGATACGCCGCAAGAGCCACCGACACAGACGGTTCTCAGTGGCGTGCCGACCTTCGGACGCCTGTTCTTCACCCCCTCGGTCAACGAAGCCGGGATGCCGAGCCGTGTGATTAGCAGTCTGCCCGCCGGGAGCAACAGTCTGTACCTCTTTTTTGATTACCAGAACATGACCCCGGAGACCGTCTATGAACTGCGGGTGACAGTGGATGGCATCCCCAATCAGAGTTTCAGCCTCGCCCCGGTCCGCTGGAGCGGCGGCGCGAGCGGACTCTGGTACATCGGCAGCAGCGATCAACCCTGGCCCAATGGAGTCTACTCCTTCACCCTCTTCGCGGATGGTCGCACAGCCGGGAACGCACGGCTGGTCGTCGGTGGTGCCGCTGATCCAGATCCGGCCTTCAGCGACATCGTCTTTGGCATTGTCGATAATCGTGGGACTCCGCTGGGCAATGGCTTTGTGCTACCCTCAGGCAATATTGCCAGCGCGCGTTTCATCTTCCGCAACATGACAGTCGGCGGAGCCTGGACGGCGATCTGGTATTTCAATGGCCGGGAACTGACCCGTACCGAGGATACCTGGTCAGAGATTGATGGGGCGGAGGGCGCAAAAACCATCCAGATTGAGGATCCGAGCGGTCTGCCGCCGGGCACCTACCGGCTGGAGTTGTACATTGAGGGTCGTCTGTCAGCGACAGCGGATTTTGTCATCGCGGGCGCGCAGCAAGGTGTCTTCCCGCTGGTCTTCACCAGTGCCCATTTTGCTACCGCAAACAGTATCGAAGCCGCCCCGGATGCTCCCGGCGTCAGCAGTTTCCCGGCCACTATTGACACGCTTTATGGACTGGTCGATTGGCAGCAGATCGCGCCGGGAACCCTCTGGACTCTGCGTGTCCTGGTGGATGGCGAGGCTTTCTACGACCAGACGCAGCCCTGGAACAACTTTGAAAGCGGTGAAAACTTTCTGGTCCGCATTCAGAGCGATACCGGCATCCCGGACGGCACCTACAGCATGGATCTGAGTATCAATCGCGTGCCCCTGGTGTCGATTGACGCCCAGGTCGGTATCGGCCAGCTTCCGATTGACCGCTTTGCCCAGGTACAGGGCCTTCAACTGCGCGGACGCATCCTCGATGCTGAAACCGGCGCGGGCATTCCCGGTATTACCTTTGTCGTCATCACTGAAGACTATTCGATTGCTGATTTCACCTGGCGGCAGGATCAGATTTATGCGACTGCGACGACTGACCGCAACGGGCAGTTCCAGCTTGACCGCCTGCTGGCGTTTGATACCCCCTACAGCGTCATTATCGCGGCGGAAGGCTATCTACCCCTGGCGATGGATGGCTTTAAGGTAACTGAGAAGACAGCTAACCCGCTTGACCTCGTCATTCCGCTGACGCGAGATTGAGTATGGCTGATAAACAGCGTCTGGATGTCCTGTTATTCGAGCGTGGTCTGGTGCCCAGCCGGGCCAAAGCGCGTGGTATGATTATGGCGGGCGAGGTGCAGGTCAATGGTGTGCTGGTCGATAAACCGGGTATGGCCGTTCACAGCGATGCTCAGGTGGAAATCAAGGCCAAAGCGCGCTTCGTCAGCCGAGGCGGGGAGAAATTGGCTGCGGCGTTGGATACCTTTCCATTGGACGTGACCGGGCGCATCGCGGCGGACGTCGGTGCCAGTACCGGCGGTTTCACTGATTGTCTGCTTCAGCATGGGGTGGCGTGTGTCTATGCCATTGACGTCGGCTACGGCCAGTTGGATTACGGCTTGCGGCAGGATGAGCGAGTCGTCGTCATGGAGCGCACCAATGCACGCTATCTGGAAAGCCTGCCGGAACCGATCAACCTCGCGGTGGCCGATGCTTCATTTATTTCACTGCGGCTGCTGCTCCCGGCGATCAGTCACTGGCTGCTCCCTGAATCAGATGTGGTGACGCTGGTCAAGCCGCAGTTCGAGGCTGGTAAACGAGACGTGGGCAAAGGCGGCGTGGTGCGTGACCCGGCAGTGCATCGCCGCGTGTTGACCGACATACTTGACTTTGCGCAATCTCTGGGCTTTCAGGTCCGGGGACTGACGACATCACCGCTCAAAGGACCTGCTGGAAACCTGGAATTCCTGGCCTGGTTGGTCTGGCACGGCACTGAACCCACTAAGGATATTAGGGCCTTAATTGACCATGAACTCTAAGCATATTCGTAATTTCTCGATCATTGCTCATGTCGATCATGGCAAGAGTACGCTGGCGGACCGGCTGTTGCAATTAACGCATACAGTCGCTGACCGCGATATGCACGAACAGCTTCTGGATGATATGGAACTTGAACGCGAGCGCGGTGTCACCATCAAAGCTTCCGCCGTGCGGATGCACTATACGGCTGTCGATGGCGAAACCTATGTGATTAATCTGATCGACACACCCGGCCATGTGGACTTCACCTATGAGGTCAGCCGGGCACTGCAAGCCTGCGAAGGCGCAGTTCTGGTGGTGGATGCCAGCCAGGGTATCGAGGCACAAACGCTGTCCAACGTCTATCTGGCGCTGGAGCAGGACCTCGAAATTCTGGCGGTTGTGAACAAGATCGACCTGCCTGCTGCTCGCCCCGACGACATTGCTCGTGAACTGGAAGATTTACTTGGCACGCCTACGGGTGAGGTCCTGCGCATTTCCGCCAAGAGCGGGATCGGCGTTCAGGACGTTCTGGAGAAAGTCATCCGTGACGTGCCGCCGCCCTCAGGCGATGCTGACGCGCCGCTTCAGGCGCTGGTCTTCGACTCGCATTACGATGCTTACAAAGGCGTGGTCGCCTATGTGCGCGTCTTCGAGGGCACAGTCACGAAAAATGACTTGCTGCTGTTGATGGTAACGGGTAAGCGCTTCGAGCCGGTCGAGATCGGTGTCTTCTCACCCACGATGAAGCCTATCGAGTCGTTGAGCGCGGGCGAAGTTGGTTATATCGCAACCGGTCTGAAAACCGTGCGCGAATGCCGCGTTGGCGACACGGTCACGCTGGCCGTTGGCGGCGCAGCCGAGCCGCTGCCCGGCTACAAGCAAGCCAAGCCGATGGTCTTCGCTGGCATTTACCCAACCGATAACGACGACTTTGATGACTTGCGCGATGCGATGGAAAAGTTGCAGCTTAACGACGCCTCGCTCACCTACGAGCCGGAGACCTCGCAGGCGCTGAACTTTGGCTTCCGCGTCGGCTTCCTGGGGCTTTTCCATATGGAAATTGTCCAGGAACGCCTGGAACGCGAGTACGACCTGGATATTCTCGCCACCGCGCCCAGCGTGGAGTACCAGATTCTCAAGCGCGATGGCACGATGATGACTATCGACAGTCCAGCCCAACTGCCTGACGAGAGCGTCATCGAAGAAATCCGCGAACCCTGGATGAAAATCCAGATTTACACACCGCAGGAGTTTATCGGCGCGATCATGGACCTGTGCATCAAAAAGCACGGCGAATACGAGACAACCGAGTACCTCGACACCACCCGTGTGATTCTGCATTACCGAATCCCGCTGTCGGAGATCATCGTCGATTTCTATGATCGTCTGAAAAGCGTCACCAGAGGCTACGCCAGCCTCGATTACCAGTTTGACGAGTACCGTGCAGGTGATCTGGTGAAGCTCGACGTGCTGGTCAACAGCGAGCCGGTCGATGCCCTGGCGCTGATCGTCCATCAGGACGATGCTTACCACAAAGGCCAGCGGCTGGTCAGCAAACTCAAAGACCTCATCCCGCGCCAGTTGTTCGTCGTGCCGATTCAGGCGGCCACTGGCAAGCGGATCATCTCGCGCGCGAACGTCAAGGCGCTGCGCAAGGACGTCCTCGCCAAGTGCTACGGCGGTGACGTCACGCGCAAGAAGAAGCTGCTGGAAAAGCAGAAAAAAGGCAAGCGGCGCATGAAGATGATCGGTCAGGTTGAAGTGCCGCAGGAAGCCTTTATGGCACTGCTTAGCCTGGATGACGATTAGCACTGATCCACGTCCGCACGACATCTGCCTGACGTCCTGGGAGGCGTCCGTCCGCAACCAGATCGTCGAGTACCGCAGGCAGATCGAGCAGTGTCTGCGTCGGGATGTCTGCTGGCTTGAATAAACCCTCATCTACGATGACCAGAATGGTCTGCGTACGCAGACCGACGACTTTAGCCTTCTGGGCAAGAGAAACCAGTGGCGGAGCCAGCGTATTGCCAAGTAGCAGCGCCGGGTGCCCGATGTCATAGGCACCGGCAAGCTCGTACACTGTCGACGCATCGGTTCCGCGCGCGTAAACCAGCGGAATCTGCGTGCGTAGGCTCAGGCTCACGCCCAGCGGTAGTGCCTCCGCAGTACTTAACAGATGATTTACCTCACCCACCAGAGGTATGGCTAATTCCGTGATATGCCCCAGTACATCAGGATATGAGGGTAGTAGACCCAGTTGAAGCTGGTAGGGTCTGACGTGGTCGTTCTCGGTAAAACGCCCGAACTGAAGCAGACCCGTTTCCAGCAGCAAGGTGGCGAGTGAGTTCATGCCTCGGACACGGCCAGCATACGCCAGGCCCGTGACAGCGCCCAGGTGCCGGGCCAGAGGCGGGCTTCTGCGGATTGGCTGCCGAAGCCGTAGACGCGCGATGCCGACTGCCCGTTCGCAACGACCGCAACCGCCGTGCCGATGTCGCTGTCTGCCTGATCGGCCATCCGTTCAGGATCGCTGATGACGGCGATGCCCACCAGACTGCCCGATTTATCGCAGATGCGCTGCGCGACTTCTTGCGCAAGCGCCTGCAATCCGAGCGCAGGCTTGCCGAGATCAGCCGCATTGGCAAACTGTTCCGATTGCACCAGCACAGTGCTGCTATCTGGCACCGACTGGACTCGCCGACTGATGTAATCGCCTGCGCCCGTTTCACTGATGGCGAGCGTACCATGCAGGCCGCGCAGTTGCTCGACCAGTGCGGCCTCAATCGTGTGCTCATCGGTGCCGAAGATGTAACTGCCGATCCGCGCGCGCAGCCTCTGGGCCATGTCCTCAATCATCACATCCGCCGCGGCCTCATCCTCTGCCTTTGCCGTAACCCGCACGTCAATGACGCCGCTGTGCGCCGCCAGGCCGACAGTAGGATTGACGTTCTCCAGGATTTCGCTGCCGATCATGTCGTCCAGGGTACTCTCGCCAATTCCCGCTGCGCGCAGATTCAGCGCTTTGATAATGCCCAGGGTGTAGCGTTCTTTCAGAAAAGGGATAACCTGTTCATCCAGCAGATACTTCATCTCACGTGGCACACCGGGCAGGCTGATGACCACACTGCCTTCATATTCGACGACAAAACAAGGGGCTGTCCCCACCGGGTTCTCGATCAGAATCGAATCTTCGGGCAGGAAAGCCTGACGACGATTATTGGCCGTCATATTAGACCGGAACCCGGCAAAGCGCGCCGCGATACTGTCCAGCAAATCCTGGTGAAAGAGCAGTTCGCGTCCAGTTGCTTGCGCGACGGCCTGGCGAGTCATGTCATCTACGGTTGGCCCCAGGCCACCGGTAGTGATGACCACATCAGCCCGCCCCAGGGCCAGCTTGATCGTCTCGGTAATGCGTCTTTCGTTATCACCTACCGACACCATATGGAAGATATTAATGCCAATATCACGCATCCGCCGCGCGATGTAAACAGAATTTGTGTCCGTGATCTCGCCGAGCAAGATCTCGGTGCCGATGCTGATGATCTCGGCCCCTATGTTTTGCATGGTCTTTATCCGCCTACCAATAGTTTGCAAATTCGGAAATAGCAATTATAATCCCTCCGTGTGAACAAGGGAATCTGATACAATGCAACTTCTTTGTGCAGATTCAATAAATATATCCTTAAATTGAACTTCTTTTCAGAAGTGAACAGTTTACAACGGAGGAAATCAGTGGCAAGCGTAACTTACAGAAATGTGCATAAGTCGTTCGGCAACACCGTTGTGATCAAGGGTATGAATCTCGAAATTAAGGATAAGGAGTTCCTCGTCTTCGTCGGCCCCTCAGGCTGTGGAAAATCCACCAGCTTGCGTATGTTGGCCGGGCTTGAGGAAGTCACATCAGGTGAGATTCTCATTGGTGACCGCGTCGTAAACAACGTTGCCCCCAAAGATCGAGACGTAGCGATGGTTTTCCAGAGCTATGCGCTTTATCCACATATGACCGTCTACGACAACATGGCTTTTGGTCTGCGTCTGCGCAAAACACCGAAGCACGAAATTGACCGGCGTGTCAACGAAGCAGCCCGTAGCCTCGGTCTCATTGAGGAATCGAAAGGGATTAATCTCCTGGATCGGCGTCCCCGCCAGCTTTCGGGTGGTCAGCGCCAGCGTGTCGCGGTGGGCCGTGCCATTGTGCGTGAGCCGGCAGTGTTCCTCCTGGACGAACCTCTGTCGAACCTCGATGCGAAACTGCGTGTGCAGTCGCGCGCGGAAATTGCGAAACTGCACCAGCGTCTGGAAACCACATTCATCTATGTAACCCACGATCAGGTCGAAGCTATGACGATGGGGGATCGTATCTGCGTCCTGAATGAAGGTGAAATTCAGCAGGTCGATAACCCCTCGGACCTGTACAATAATCCGCGCAACGTTTTCGTCGCTGGTTTCATCGGCAGTCCATCCATGAACTTCTTCGATGCACACCTGACCGCCGAAGGCGAGACGCTGATCGCTGACGCAGGGGCCTTCAAACTGGTCATCGATGCCCAACATGCCGTACCGTTCCGCAGTCATGCCGGACAGGAGATCATCCTGGGTATCCGGCCAGAAGACATTCATGATAAGAAATACATCCCCACCGGTATCACCCCTCATGACATTGAAGCTGACGTGGAAGTGGTCGAGCAGATGGGTAACGAGGTCGTCGTCTATCTGAATGAAAAAGGCGTTCCGTTTACCGCACGCTTCGATCCGCGCACTGATGCTGTAGTCGGGGGCCGTATGACTGCGGTTGTGAATGTGGACAATGTTCACATCTTTGATACCAGCACCAAACTTTCGTTGTCTCACGATTACAAAACACAGCAGGCTGAGACTGCCTGAACAATCAAAGCACAATGAACTCAGAAGCCGCCCTAGCTTTCGGGCGGCTTTTTAATTGATAGGACCAATAAGTGGGAATGGACGTAGAATGTCGAGTTTAACCGTTTATAATGCTTAGCGTGTTCATGACCGGGTAAAGGACGCTTGAAGATTTGAATCTTGCCATCTACCAAGACCCTGATCTGTTTGTTCAACTGAAAGCGGAATGGAATGATCTGCTGGGGCGCAGTGCCTCAGGTTCCATTTTTAGTACCTGGGAATGGGCTTCAACCTGGTGGGATGTTTATCAACCGGGCCAATTATGGGTGGTGACCTGCCGTGATTCCGAAGATCGGCTGGTCGGTCTGGCTCCCTGGTTTATCGCCGCGGGTTCAACCCGCATGGTACAGACGATTGGCTGCGAGGAAGTTGCAGATTATCTGGACTTGCTGGTCGATAAAGAGTGGGTGGAACCGGTCCTGGAGCGCTTCGCAGATTTTCTTCGTGAGAATCAGGCTGAGTTCGATCAAATCTTTCTCTGCAATATCCCGGAGACCTCTGTCGGCAGCAACCAGTTTGCGACTGCACTGGAGCAGCAGGGTTTCGCTGTGAACGTGACTGAGGAAGACGTTTGCCCGATTGTCAATCTGCCCGCGACCTGGGAAGAATTTCTGGGCGGGCTGGACAAAAAGAACCGTCACGAGCTGCGCCGCAAGCTGCGTCGGGGACAGGGCAGCAACGCGGAGATCGACTGGTATATTGTGACGCCAGAACATGATCTCGACGTAGAGATGGAGCATTTCCTGGAGATGATGGCGGCCAGCGACCCTGAAAAGGCGGTGTTTCTCTCTGACCCCGATAATCTTACCTTCTTCAAGCGTATTGCGGCAGTGGCGCAGGAGGCGGGTTGGTTGGCGCTTTGTTTTCTCACGGTGAATGGTGAGCGGGCGGCGACTTATTTCAATTACGACTATAAGGGGCACATCCTTGTATATAATTCGGGGCTGAAACTTGAATATGGGTCACTTAGCCCTGGTATCTTGCTCATGGCTTATTGTATCCAGTATGCTATAGATAAGGGCTATCAGGTCCTTGATTTCTTACAGGGTGACGAAGACTATAAGTATCGCCTGGGTGGGAAAGATACTCGCGTGATGAGCTTACACGCCAGTGCAAGGGAGAATTAGGGATGCCGCTTCGGCGACTCGCGCTGATTAGTGTCCATGCCAGTCCGATTGCCCCAATGGGAGGCAAGAAGACCGGCGGTATGAATATCTATATCCGCAAAGTGGCGGAGGAGTTTGCGCGTCGGGGTGTTCAGGTGGACATCTTTACCCGGCGGACGGCAGCGGATATGCCTGCTGTAGAGCAGTTGAGCGAAAATCTGCGTGTGGTGAACGTGACGGCGGGGATGCAGTGGCCGCTGGCTCCGGATGATATTTATCCGCATCTGCCAGAGTTTACCGCTGGGGTGATCGCTTTTGCCACACGGCATAATGTTGTCTATGACCTGGTTTATAGCCACTACTGGCTGAGTGGCTGGGTCGCCAGTAAGCTGCATGAAATCTGGGGCACCCCCTTTGTCCAGATGTTTCATACCCTCGGCCACATGAAGAACCGTGTTATCTCTACAGACAGTGACACGACGCCTAACCAGCGTATTCGTGTGGAAACGGATGTTGCGCGGGATGCTGACCGTGTGATTGCAGCAACGCCCGCAGAATACGCTCAACTTCGCTGGTTGTACCGCGTGAACCGGCGCAAGATCGGTATTATTTCGCCAGGCGTGGACATTGAGCAGTTTCATACCATGTCTGTTGATGAGGCTCGGCGCGAGATTGGTATGGCTTTGGATGCGAAGGTTCTGCTTTTTGCCGGGCGTATTGAACCCATTAAAGCCATTGACACGCTGATACGCGCGCTGCCTATTATTCAGGCACAGAACCCGGACCTGTATGCAAACCTCTATACGATGATTGTCGGTGGCGATCCGTCCGATGTATTGGATGAGGAAATGACTCGTTTGCAGGCGCTAGCACGTGATTTACACGTTGAGGAGCATGTGCGTTTTGTGGCTGCGAAGGAGCATAATGCGCTGCTGCCGTACTATGCGGCGGCCTCTGCGCTGGTTATGCCTTCGATCTACGAGTCGTTCGGTATGGTAGCACTTGAAGCGATGGCAACTGGAACGCCGGTCATCGCTTCGGCAGTGGGTGGCCTGACTTATCTGGTTAAGGACGGTGAAACGGGCTATCTGGTGCCGTCTCGTGAAGCGGATGCTCTGGCGGATCGTATCGTCATGCTGCTGACTTTGCCGCCAGAGAGTTATATGGCGATGCGCACATCAGCAGTAGCTTGTGCTCGACATTTTACCTGGACGTTCATTGTGGATGAGTTACAGGCGGCTTTTGAGGAAATCCTCACCAACAGCTGCCCTAACCGCCATAAGAATTAGCGACATCGCTTGGCTCTGGTGCGATCCAGGGGTCTGTTTCCTGGATGTCTAGCGCCTGATCTTGCGGGACTAAAGTTTGTCCTTTGTGGTACAGTACATCGTTGAATGCATCATAGTAATACTGGCGATTAACCCAGCCATAGAGTCGATGCTGAAACACGACGTTGAAGCGTACGGCCTCGCTGTCTGTCAGGACTTGCTGGTGGACTAGCCAGACCGGGCTGTACTGTTCGAGGTGAGCCATCACTTTGTCGTCACGCTGCTTCAGAATGGACTGTTCACTGCTCATCAGTCACTTTCCTCCTGGCTATGTAAATCTTTCTATCCGTGAATGATACGTACAGATCGGTTGTAGGTCAAGTAACTTTTCGCATCTCAACCTGGTCGTATTTTGCGTTATAATCTCAGCGTTCTGCTCATCTAATCAAAGAAGGGTTTGTGTGTAATGCCTCGTGCGTTGTTGAGTCCCTATGACAAAACCGGGTTGGTTGAGTTTGCGACTACCCTATCGGAGCTTGGTTGGGATCTGGTTGCGAGCGGTGGAACGGAGCGTGTGCTGCGTGAAGCAGGTCTGGATGTGACGTCAGTGTCACGACTTACAGGTCTTCCTGAGATGTTGGGGGGAAGAGTGAAGACACTGCATCCGGCTGTACATGCAGGAATCCTTGCACGTGGTACGGAGGAAGACCTTGAGGACTTAACTTCTTTTGGTTATGCACCAATCAATATGGTGGTGTGTAATTTGTATCCGTTTCGAGAGACGGTGTCGCAGGCTGGCGTGACTTTGCAAGATGCGATTGAGCAGATTGATATTGGTGGGGTAACATTGCTTCGGGCTGCGGCAAAGAATTTTCTTAATGTGGTCGTCCTATGTGATGTAAATGACTATGCGAAAGTCGCTGCCGAGTTGAAGGCGACCGCAGACGTCAACCTGGCGACCCGACGCAGCCTGGCGGTTAAGGCATTCGCCCACACGCGCGATTATGACACTGCCATCCATGCCTATCTCTCAGCAGACATAGCGCCTAATCTTGCCCTGGACGCCCTGCCCCAACAGCTTTCGCTGGGGATGCAGCAGGTCGATGTGCTGCGCTATGGTGAGAACCCGCATCAGGTCGGCGCTTACTACAGCCGGACTGGCGCAAGCGGCCCGCTGGGGGGCACGTTGATGGGCGGCAAGAAGCAGCTGTCCTACAACAATTACCTGGATATTGACGCGGCCTGGCGCGCCGTTAGCAGCTTTGACGACCCCACAGTCGTGATTGTGAAGCACTTGACACCAATTGGTATCGCCAGTGCTCAGAACATCGCAGAGGCCTACCCGATGGCGAATGAGGCCGATCCCCTATCCGCCTACGGCAGTGTGGTCGCGGTCAACCGGGAAGTTGATCTCGCCTTTGTGGAATCGCTCGGTTCGGTCTTCACTGAAGCCGTCGCCGCCCCTGGTTTCTCGCCGGAGGCTCTCGAACGCTTCGCTGCAAAACGTAAGAACTGCCGTCTGGTTCAGATCGCCCGGCCCTTTGAAGGTCTGGAACTGGAGTTTCGTACCGTGCATGGTGGCGTGTTGGTACAGCGTGCGGATATGGGCGATCCTGAGGGTACAGAATTGACTGCGGTTACAGAACGCAAACCGACCGAAGAGGAGTTGCAGGCCCTGCAATACGCCTGGAAAGCGGTCCAGCATGTCCGGTCGAATGCCATTGCGATTGCCCTGCCCGACCGGGTGATTGGGGTAGGTGGTGGACTGCCAAGCCGTGTAGATGCGGTCAAGCTGGCGGTTATCAAGGCCGGTGATCGCGCAGCGGGGGCTGCTCTGGCATCTGATGCATTGTTCCCCTTTGCGGATGGGATCGAAGCGGCTGCTGAGGCGGGAATCACGGCGGTCATTCAGCCCGGCGGCTCGATTCGGGATGCTGAAGTCATCGAAGCGGCCAATAACGCGAATATCGCCATGCTGTTTACCGGAGTCCGGCATTTCCGGCACTAAATTCCAGCGGCGGCCTGCAAGTCTCCCTGACTACACGAAATGTATTGTCTGTGATGTCAGAAGGCTCGGAGATACTGGTTCAGGAAGCCAACGACGCGCTCAGCATACTGCTCCGGGTCCGCTTCGCGCATTCCCGTGTGACCCGCCCCAGGAACTATGTAGAGCGCCTTCGGACCGCTGGCCGCCGCATACATAATCCGGCTGTCTTCCGGGTCAATCACCTCGTCGTCTGAGCCATGCACAAACAGGATTGGTCGAGGCGCAATCGCATCGAGATCCGGCATTAAGTCTACCTGGCTTGCTGGCACGCCCGTCAACCGGTCCACAAAAAACGGCACCAGTGGCGCAGGCGGCTGTCCGGTATACAACCGAATGATTTTGCGCCAGCTTGTGGCAATACTGCGAAAGGTGCTTTCTGCAATGACCGCCCGGATCTCCGGGATCACCGCCGCTGCATGAACAACGGTGACAGCGCCGAGCGAATGCCCCAGCGCAGCGATCCTACTCGCGTCAACTTCCCGCCGTGACAGTAGATACTGAACAGCGGCGCGCACATCCTCGATCTCGTTGTAGCCCAGCGACATGACCGTGCCATCGCTGTCGCCGTGATTGCGCAGGTCGATCAAGAGCGTATGGTACCCTTGCGCATTCAGGAGGGCCGCATCGCCAATCAGCGCGCCTCGATTGCCGCCGAGTCCATGAACCAGTATGACGGCTGCGCCATCGCTATTTTCCGCCCGGATAAACCAGGCCGCGATGTGTAAGCCGTCTGAAGTGCTGAAGCGAACGTCCTCCCAATCCGTCAGTCCCTGATCAGCCGGATTGAACGCAACCCGATTACGCGGCGGGCACAGCCATTGACGGGCCTGGGAATGGGAGACATATACGACGATCACAGCCGCAGCCATCAGCCCCAGTATGAACAGGATGACCGCAGCGCTGCGCCAGCATGGCAGCAGGCCAATCAGCTCCAGGACATCACGGCGGGCCAAATACAGGGCAGCGAGCGCAGCCCCTGCCAGGATACCTCCCAGGGTCAGCAGCAGCGCAATTTCGCGCCAGCGAGATAGAAATCGCCGAAACACAAAACCTCCACTTCCTTCGATGCCGGTATTCTACATCCTCAAGCCTAGAAGCGCTCAAATCGGCTTCCAGCATTGATTCCCAGCCTGAGACCATGCTATAATATCGGCCACAGCGCCACCCTAGCTCAATGGCAGAGCATACGCTTCGTAAGCGTGAGGTTGTGGGTTCAAGTCCCACGGGTGGCTCCTCAAACAGCCCGTAGATCCTTGCGGGCCTTTTTATTAATGCGGGAAGGTGAACATGAGCGATCAGCCGCGCCCCGTTACCATTGGTGTCGCTGGGGGCACAGGGTCGGGCAAGACCACCTTTTCGCAAGCCCTGCTGGACCGGATCGGTCCCACCGGAATCGCCTACCTGCCCCATGATCGCTACTATAAAGACATCAATCACATCCCTCTGCACGAACGCCGCCTGCGCAATTTCGACCATCCCAACGCGCTCGACACGCAAATTCTGGTCCAGAATCTGAAAGATTTACAGAACGGCCAGCCAACCGAGGCACCCGTCTATGACTTCCGCGAGCATCAGCGTATGCCATATACCGACACGATCCAGCCGCAGCCTATTCTGCTGGTGGAAGGCATTCTCATCTTCGCTGAAGCCGCCCTGCGCGATCTTTTTGACGTGAAGATTTTCGTCGATACCGATGCTGACGTGCGCTTCATTCGCCGCCTGCGCCGCGACATCACCGAACGAGGCCGCAGCGTCGAATCAGTCATCGAACAGTATCTCAACACGGTGCGTCCTATGCACCTGGAATTTGTCGAACCCAGCAAGCGCTATGCTGATGTAATCGTCCCGATAGGCGGCTATAATGCCGTTGCGCTCGACTTCATCACCGACCGCATTCGCTCGCTGCTGGCTCAGGCCGCACCCCCCGATTCTTAGGGCATTGACGCTGCCTCAGCAGCCATGCTATACTGCCCTGCAAAGGCGAAGATTGGGAAGAAGTAGATCGACGCTCTCACAGTAGAGAATGTGAGTCACCGGCTGAAAGCTCACTTGTGATCGTCCTTCGAAGGTCGCCCAGGAGCCGCCCTGCTGAAGCGCATGACTAGGCAGGGCCGGGTAAGCCCGTTAACGCTTTTGAGAGCTTCGCCAGTGATTGGCGAAGAAACAAGGTGGTACCGCGGAAGCTAATCCTTTCGTCCTTGTGTTCGGGACGAGAGGATTTTTTATTTTCGGGGGAAGCGGAGGAGCGCCC
This sequence comes from uncultured Chloroflexia bacterium, assembly GCA_963772595.1. Lineage (GTDB taxonomy): Bacteria > Chloroflexota > Anaerolineae > Aggregatilineales > Phototrophicaceae > CAVYXZ01. Next base: position 658,074 of record CAVYXZ010000016.1, read on the forward strand.
TATGAAAAGCCAGATGCCGAAGAACTTTGATTTCGCTGAGGCCGAAGCCCGCCTCTACGCCTGGTGGGAAGCCAAGGGCTGGTTTAAGCCTGAAGTCGCCGGGCCAGATGCTGAACCCTTTGTCATCAGCATTCCGCCGCCGAATGTCACCGGCGCGCTGCACATCGGCCATGCGCTCTTTGCCAGCCTGGAAGACCTCATGATTCGCTACGAGCGGATGCGCGGCAAGGCGGCACTGTGGGTCCCTGGGACCGATCACGCCGGGATCGCCACCCAGCTTCAGGTCGAGAACATGCTGCGCAGCGAAGGCACCAGCCGCGAAGAGGTGGGCCGCGAGGAGTTCCTGGCGCGCACCTGGGCCTGGAAGGAAAAATACGGCGGCACGATCCTCAACCAGATGCGCCGTCTGGGTGCCAGTTGTGATTGGGACCGCGAACGCTTCACGCTGGACGATGGCCTGTCTGATGCGGTGCAGGAGGTTTTCGTCACACTCTACAACCAGGGCCTGATCTATCGCGGGCCGCGCTTGGTCAACTGGAGTCCCGGTCTGCAAACCGCCGTCTCCGATCTGGAAGTCGAGCGCGAAGAAGAACCCGGCAAGATGTACTACTTCAAGTATCCGGTCAAAGGCGGCGGCCACATCCCGGTGGCGACCACCCGGCCCGAAACCATCCTGGGCGATACCGCTGTCGCTGTTCACCCGGACGACGACCGCTACCGCCAGTTCATCGGCAAGACCGCGCTCGTGCCCATGCTCGACCGCGAGATTCCCATCATCGCCGATGAATACGTGGATCGAACAGTCGGCACCGGCGCGCTCAAGGTCACACCCGGCCATGATCCCAACGACTACGAGATCGGCCAGCGCCATAACCTGCCGATTATCAACGTCATGACCCGCAAAGCCAGCATGAACGACAATGCCGGACCCTATGCCGGGATGGATCGCTTCGACTGCCGCAGCAAGCTCTGGGCAGATATGGAAGCCGCCGGTCTGACGGTCAAGGTTGAGGACATCATGCACACGATCCCGCGCAGCCAGCGCGGCGGCGAGATCATCGAACCGCTCATCAGCACGCAGTGGTTCCTCAAGATTCAGCCGCTGGCGGATCAGGCGATGGAAGCGGTTCGCAATGGACAGGTGAAGATCGTCCCGGAGCGCTTCGAGAAGGTCTATTTCAACTGGATGGAGAACATCCAGGACTGGTGCATCAGCCGTCAACTCTGGTGGGGGCATCGCATCCCGGCCTGGCACGGCCCCAATGGGGAACTCTACGTCGGCAAAGCAAGCGCCAAAAGGCGACGGCTGGATTCCTGAAGAAGACGTGCTGGACACCTGGTTCAGCAGCGGTCTCTGGCCTTTCAGCACGCTCGGCTGGCCGAAGCAGACCGCCGACCTGGACCGCTACTACCCCACCTCCGTGATGGAGACCGGCTACGACATCCTCTTCTTCTGGGTGGCACGCATGATTATGATGGGCCTCTGGTTCACCGAGAAGCCGCCCTTCCATACCGTCTATCTGCACGGCCTCGTCCGCGATGCGAAAGGCCGCAAGATCAGCAAGACGCTGGGCAACGTGATCGACCCGCTCGAACTAATGGACAAATACGGCACGGATCCGCTGCGCTTCACGCTGGTCACAGGCGGCACACCGGGCAACGACGTCAACCTTGACGAGAACCGGATCGAGGGCAACTGGCGCTTCGTCAACAAAATCTGGCAGATGGCGAACTTCATCAACGGCAACCTCGACGGCGAGATTCCCGCCGGGCCGCCGCCGGTCGAATCAGCTTGACCTGCCCTCGCGCTGGATTCTGTCGCGGCTCAACACGCTGATCCAGAACACGCAGCGCCTGTTTGACAGCTATCTCTTCGGCGAACCGGGCCGCCAGATTTACGACTTCCTGTGGAGCGAGTTCGCCGACTGGTACATCGAGATCAGCAAACACGCCCTCTACGAAGGCAGTCCGGCACAAAAAGAGGCAACGCTGCGCGTGCTGCTGCACGTGCTGGATACCTGTCTGCGGCTGCTGCATCCCTACATGCCCTTCGTGACCGAAGAAATCTGGCAGTATCTGCCGCATGAGGGCGAGACGCTGATGCTTGCTTCCTGGCCGGAGGCGGACCCGACCTACGCCGACCCCGCCGCCGAGGATGCGCTCAATGCCCTGATGGAGATGGTGCGCGGCATCCGCAACGTGCGTCTGGAATACAACGTGGATCCAGGCCGCCGCATTCAGGCACGCATGGTCCCCGGCAGCTTTGCCGAGGTGATTGACGACTACAGCTATATCTTCGGGCGGCTGTGTAATGTCAGCGAGATCACGCTTCAAGACGCAGTCGGCACTGCTGAGGATAGCGCTGCGATTGTGGTCCAGGACGCGACCATTTACCTGCCTCTGGCGGGCATGATCGACGTGGAAACGGAGCGCCAGCGGCTGGCGCAGGATCGGGAGAAGGTTCAGCAGGGAATTCGAGCGCTCGCAGAAAATGCTCGGTAATCCCAATTTCGTCAGCAAAGCGAAGGCGGAAGTGGTCGAACGTGAACGCAAGAATCTGGCTGATCTGCAAGCCAGTCTGGAGCAGATCAATCAGCGATTCGAAAGTCTCAGCAAAATTTGACGGTGAGGCCCCGGCTCTGGGGCCTTTTTTATTGAGGAGGCCTCAGGTACGCTGCCCGCGGTGGCGCACAAAGATAGCACGCCCAGCGTCCCGTGCTGCCCGGCGTACCGCCTCGTCGGGATCGTGTTCGAAGACCTTTTCCAGCGCAGGAAGCGCAGCCTCGTCACCAATCAACTGCAATTCCTGTATCGACTTGAGTCGAACAGCAGGGTTTTTATCCTGTAAGCGCGCAATATGATAATCGACCAGTCGTCGGTCTGGCATCATTTACCTTACCTGGCAGATGAAGGTTAAGTGCTTTATCTGCAAACTCTAACCCGATCCTACCCTTCAGCGGCAACGCGAAACTTGCCACTCCTTTTTAAGACATATATAATGGCGGATAAGTTCTATTTTGCGCAAGCTGAGTTGCTCTGTCAAATCAGGCGCGACAACGGCGGCATCCCGGTACTAAATTCCTATCACGTGCATCTCCCGTGAGAAACGCGCTCCGATGAAGTGAGGCATAAAGTATGCAGATCGAAACCAATCAATCCACGCTGACTTTCCTGCAGCAGGTCTTGAATATGATGGCATCGCAGCCCGATCCGCTACAGAGTGCCGAGTTGATCCTGGAGTCGGCGATGAGCCATACCGGCGCATCCGGGGCCTGCTTCATGGTCTTCGGCGATTCGGATGTCTGCATTCTGGCCGGAGATGCCCAGGCGCCAGACGCGGCGCTTGAGGAGGTGATGCGGAATCTGTCCGCAGGCTTGCACGTCGATCTGCCAACCGCTAATGGCAGCCATCCTGGACAATTTCTGGCCGCTGCCCTCTTCAGTGGAGACCTGCTGACCGGCGCGTTCTACCTGCTGGTGCCCGACGGATTCGATGAGCAGGACGAGCAGCAGAGAGCCATGCTCGACACGCTGCGCGATGCCCTGGCGGTGCTATCCAGCAGCGTGCAGACGATTGAACGTGTGGACCGTGCCGAGCAGTTGACCGCCTCTATCGTCACCAGCATCACCGACCCGCTGCTGGTCGTAGATGACGATAAGCAGCTCCTGTTCATGAATCCCGCTGCCGAGCACGAGTTCGATACCTCGATTGAAACGGCCCAGGGGCAGGCGCTGGAAGACATCGTGCAGTCTGAGGAACTGATGAAGTTCGCCGAAGATGCCAACACCAGCCGTCATGAGTGGGTCAGCGACAGCGGAAAGACCTACGTACCTCATGCCGAACCGGTGCGCGATCAGGACGGCGTCGTTGAGGGCTGGGTGCTGGCGCTGCGCGACATTACCCACTACAAGAAACTGATCCGCAACCAGCATGAGTTCACCCGCATTGTTTCGCATGACCTGCGCTCGCCGCTCACCTCGATGAAGGGCTTCGCCAACATGCTTGAATACAAGCAGATCGGTGAACTCAACGAGCGTCAGGCACATTTTGTGGACCGTATTCTGTCCGGCGTCAGCCAGATGACCGCGCTGGTCGATAACATCCAGGATGCGGGCCGCTTCGACCCCGAATCCGGCTTTTACGAGATGGCACGCTCGCAGTGCGACATCGGCGAGATCGTCAACCGCATCAGCGACACTTACCTCGTGCCCGCCGAGAAGGGGGAACTGAAGCTCACCGTCCACGTGGCCGACGATGTGCCGATTATCAACGCCGACGTCAACATGATCGAACGGGCGGTCATCAATCTGGTCGATAACGCCATCAAGTACACGCCCAACGGCGGCACGGTCGATGTCCATGCGCAGACCGAAAGTGACCAGGTGATTATCAGCGTCAGCGATACCGGCTTCGGCATCAGCCCGGATAACCTCAAACGTCTGTTTGAACGTCACTTCCGCATCCCGCGTGAGGAGCACAAACGCATCAAGGGCAGCGGCCTGGGCCTGTTTATCGTCAGAAGTGTCGCCATCCGGCATGGCGGGGATGCCTGGGTCGTCAGCGAAGAAGGTAAAGGCACGACCTTCTTTATCAGCATTCCCCTCTCTGGGGCGAATCTGATCGGTGCTGACAGCGACGCTCAGTAGACAGCATCCATGACCAGGGTATAATAGAATACCTGTTCTCCCCAGCGTAAGGGGTCTCATGCCGATTCAGATTCTCAACGAAACGGTCGTGGCGCAGATCGCTGCCGGTGAGGTCATCGAACGCCCCGCCTCGGTCGTCAAGGAATTGATTGAAAACGCGCTCGACGCAGGTGCGACGACGATTCACGTCTCGGTCAGCGGTGGCGGCAGGCGCGTCATGCAGGTCAGTGACAACGGTCAGGGTATCCCGACGGACGAAGTTGAGTTGGCCTTTGCTCGCCATGCGACCAGCAAGCTTAGCGCTGCCGATGACCTGTCCAATATTCGGACGCTCGGCTTTCGTGGCGAAGCCCTCGCCAGTATCGCCTCGGTCAGCCAGGTCACCATGACCACCTGCACCGCGGACGAGGCTGCCGGATCGCGTATTCAACTGGAAGGGGGGCGAATGCTCTCCTGCCGTCCAGTGGGCGCGCCTGCCGGGACCGTGATCGCCGTCGAGAACCTGTTTTTCAATACACCGGCACGGCTCAAATTTCTGAAAGCAGAAAACACGGAAAAGCGGCACATCGCCACCATCGTCAGCCGCTACGCGATGGCCTACCCTGGTGTGCGGTTTGTGCTCGAACAGGATGGTCGTGAAACCCTGCGCACTGATGGCACCGGCCAGCTCAGCGACGTGCTGGTCACGACTCTGGGCCTGCGCACCATGCGCGATATGTTCGAGTTCAGCAGCGACGGCGGGCACCCGATTCAGGTCTACGGCTTCGCTTCGCTGCCCAGCTATCACCGCTCAGACCGCTCCGCCATTACACTTTTTGTCAACGGACGCTGGATCCAGGATTCGAGCCTGTCCTATGCCGTCATTCAGGCCTATCACACTTTCCTGATGAAGGGCCGTTATCCGGTCGCCGTCGTTATGATCGACATGCCGCCCGCCGAGGTTGATGTCAACGTTCACCCGACAAAGGCCGAGGTCCGCTTCCGCAACGCCAACGAAATCTTCGCCACGCTTCAGCGTACGCTGCGCCGCGCTCTGCTCGAAGAAATGCAGACTCCCACCCTGGCCGAGAACCGGGGCCTGGTCGCAGCCGACCCGACCTCATCCCAGATGCAGTTGGACATAGACCTGGATTCGCCTGGCTGGTACCCGCACCAGTATTACAGCGCCAGCAAAGACGTGATTCGTGAAGACGCCACCAGCATCCCGGAGGGACCCGACCGCCCGGCTCGTCCGCGCACACTCCCGATGCTGCGTGTCATCGGCCAGGTGGGCGCATCCTATATCGTCGCCGAGGGTCCAGCGGGGCTGTATCTCATCGACCAGCACGCCGCGCATGAACGCATCCTCTACGAGCAGTTTATGGAGGATTACCGGCATCAGGAACCCGTCGCCCAGTACACACTGTCCGCGCAAACCCTCGAACTACCGCCCACCGAAGCGCGTCTGCTGGAAGACAATCTGGACGCGCTCGACTCGGTCGGCTTTCACCTGGAAGCCTTCGGCGTGAACACCTTTGTGATTCGCAGCGTCCCGGCCATGCTGGCCGATGAGGACCCTGTCGAAGCGGTGCTGGGCGTCATAGACGAGTTGGAACGCGGCGAGACACCGGGTCAGATTAGCGCTGAAGAGAAGATCGTGCAGCGCGTGTGCAAACAGGCCGCTGTCAAGGCCGGGACCATCCTCAGCCTGGAAGAAATGCAGGGCCTCATCCGCCAGTTGGAACGCAGCCCCTCGCCGCACACCTGTCCGCATGGCCGCCCAACCATGCTCCATATGACCAGCGATCAACTGGCGCGCGAATTCGGACGCAAGTAAACGCTAACGGCTCTGCCAGCTAAAAGCGCGGATTTCTGGCGTGCCGCTGACGATCCCGTAGACGCCGTCAGCGTTCGGCTTCGCCACCGTGACCGTCCACTGCATCACATGTGTTTCGCCATCGGTCGGCACCAGCGAATCTGGCAGCAGCAGCGCGGTATCGCGCGTGATGTCGTTGAAGATCTGGCCGGTCTTGGTATCCGTCACCTGCACCAGATAGACCTCGTCCGGCAGCAGGACACCCACACTCACCCACTCCAGCAGGAACGGCCCGGCAGGCACAATCGCATCGCGCGGCGGCGAGATCACCACTGGCGGTGCATGGGTTGGCGTTGGTGTGGGAGTCTCGCTGCCGGAAGGCGTTGGCGAGAGCGTCGGCGTCGGCGTCGGTGCGGGGACTAATACCGTCTGCCCGACCTGCAAGATCGGCCCGCAGTTCGGCCCGCCGCTCTGAATTTCGAAGTTGCAACCCGCAAAAGAAATATCCGGGTTGAGCACGGCAAGCACTTCCAGCGTCGTGTTATACAGCACAGCAATATCGACGATGGTTTGCCCTTCCGTCACCATATGCTCAATGATCGGCGCATCCACGTTCAGGCCAGTGGACGGAGACGTAGGCGCAACGCCTATCCCCAACGACTGCGAGAGATCCGGCGCAGGCGTAAAATCCTCCGGTGTCGGCGTAGCCGTCTGGCGCGGAATCAGGATGACCGCGCCCGGCCCAGGCAGCGAATCCGCATTCGGGATGTTGTCGTTCATCCGCACGATCTCGTCGAAGACGCCAAAATCGCGGTAGCCGAACAACTGCACAATATAGCCCAGCGTATCGTCGGCCTGAATCGTATATTCATACGGCCCTGGCGTATCCGTCGGCGTCGGCATCTGGGTCGGCGTTGCGGGAGGCAGAGTCGGCGCCGCGTTGACCTGCACGGTCGCTTGCGTGACGGTTGCACTGGCGGTCAACGTCACGCTGGGCACCGCCGTCTGTTCGATTACCTCGACCGTCGGGCTGACTCCGCCCACCGGCCCCTGCGCGAAATTGCAGCCCGTCATGAGCAGCAGTAATCCCGGCAGGCTGAGCCATTTAAGCTGTCGAATCATCAGCACTTTCCCATGTAAAGATACGCGGTTCTGTCGAAAACAGGGGCGTGTCGGCATGATTCTGGTCGATCACACTGACCGTCCATTCGTATTCATGTCGCGCGCCGTCATGGCTCTGCCATTCCACCGGCAGGATGAAAAACAGGTCTGGCGTGTCGGCGCTGTAGGTCGCGCCGCTGGTCAGATCGTCTATCTGAACCCGATACGTCTGCCCCGCCCCCAGCGTGCCGGAGGCCACCCAGCGCAGCGTGACCAGTTCGCTGCCCTGGAACAGCGCGCGGTTGCTGGGGCTGAGCGCACTCGGTGCATTGTAGGTCGGCGTGACCGTCGGAGTCGGTGTCTCGCTGCCGGAGGGCGTCGGCGAGAGGGTTGGCGTCAGCGTCGGCGCAGGCACGCGGATGCGCTGGCCTATATACAGGTTGACCACGCAGGAGGTACCGCCGCTGAATTCGCCGAAGTCGCACTGCGAGAAGGTGACTTCCGGGTTCAGCTCCGAGAGGATTTTCAAATCCGCGCCATATTCAAAGGCAATGGAGATAATCGTTTCGTCTTTGACGACCTCGATGCCAGGCCACGCCCGCTGGCAATGTAGGGGCTGCCGCGACGGCGCGCGATGCAGATGTATCGCCGGTATCCGGCACAAAAGCTGCGTCTGAATTTGCCCCATCGCCTGCGCCAGGCTGAGGTGCTTCAGTGGCCGCGGCGGCAGGGTCTTCTGTCGGAGTCGGCCAGGGGATCTCCAGCGTCTGGCCGACCTGAATCAGCTCCGGGGCGTCCAGGTTGTTGAGTTCCAACACCAGCGCAATCACATCCAGATCCCGGTGGCCGCAGCGGCTCACCAGCCCGATCAGACTATCCCCAGCCTGGACGGTCTGCATACAGGGACCCTGCGTGGGCGTCAGCGTCACCGTCGGCGTCGCGGTGCGGGTCGGCGGGGCCGAAGCGGTAACCGTCGGCAGAAACAGCGTGGGCTGAACGGTGTTGGTCATCAGCGCTGGCGGAGTCGTTACCTCAAACATGCCAGTCACCGCTGCACGGGTCGCCGGGCTGCAAACGCTGCACAAAGCTCATAAAGCGCATGGAACCGACGATAAGAACGCCCACACAGGCCAGCGCAGCCAGCACCAGGCATCCCGCCCATGATATAGGTGCCGCCTCGCCAGCGCACATAATGTTCCGCCAGGTCAGTCTCGCCGAAGTGAAAGTCATAATCCGGCAGTTTCGTCGCCTGCGTGTCGTCGCCGCTGCGCTCGATGACTGTACTGGATTCCAGCGATGCACCGCAAACACTGCACTCGCGTGCCTGGGGGTGCGCCGGAGTACCACAAATTGGGCAAATCTTATGACTCAAAGGCCATTCCTGAACTGTCGTCAAACGGCCCAATTATACTAGAGTGCGATTACAGCGCGAGGGCTGGCCTTGTCGTCTTCATTTTGAAGACATAGAAGGGGCGCGGTAAAGGTTTAGGCTTTATAATACGTCTGGTTGCAGCGCGATTTCTTTCGTGCTAGACTTCTTAAGATCAAACAACTCATTCCAAACGTGGCGGGGCCATGTCAGAGAAAATTCTCATTGTAGATGATGATATTGACAGCCTTAAACTAATTGGCCTGATGCTCCAGCGGCACGGCTACGAAGTGACGGCAGCCAATACAGGCACTCAGGCACTCACTAAGGCATCTGCGGAACATCCTGACCTCATTATTCTTGATGTCATGATGCCGGACATGGATGGCTACGAAGTCTGCCGCCGCTTGCGTTCGAGTAAGAACACCGATGATATTCCGATCATCATGTTTACCGCCAAAACTCTGGTAGACGATAAGGTCGCTGGTTTCGAAGCGGGTGCGGATGATTATCTGACCAAACCCACCCACCCGGCGGAACTGGCCTCGCGCGTGAAGGCAATTCTCGCGCGCAGCGCCGGCCAGAAGAAACCTGAGGAAGCCGCTGCCGTTCCTCGTGGCACAACGATTGGTGTCTTAGGGGCCAAAGGCGGAGTGGGCACCAGCACTATCGCATTGAACGTGGCCGCCGCCCTGCTAATGCTCGGCGAAGAGCCGGTCGTGGCCGATTTTCGCCCCGGCGCGGGCAGCCTGGGCCTGATGTTGGGGCAGGAGCAAGCCTCCGGCATGGGCAATATCCTGGGCAAACCACCCGGTGAGATCCAACCAGCGGCTATTGAACGCGAACTGCTGGTCCACAATTCGAACCTGCGGGCGCTGGTCTCCTCGCCCAAGCCGCGTGACGCGCAAATCAAGTATTCGCTTGAATCAGCCTTAGCGGTCGTCAATGGTCTGCGCACGATCAGCCACCCTGCTGTGATTGATCTTGGCACCGGCTATACCGAGGTGGTCAGCCAGCTTCAGCGCGAAATGGATCAGCTTATTCTCATTGTCGATCCCTTCGCAGTCACGCTGGCGATGGCACGGATGCTGCTGCGCGAGTTGGACGATGTCGGCACCAACAGCGGGCGCGTCCACGTGGTCGTGGTAGATCGCTCCCACAATCTACAAGTTGCCTGGAACGAGGTCGAAACTGTCATTGGGCGCGAAATCCGCGCCGTTTTTTCCGATTCGCCTGAACTGGCGCACCAGGCGGCCAGAACTGGTACACCGATGGTGATGCTGCAATCGAACAGCATTTTTGCCAACCAGGTCGCCAAATTCTCTGAAGACCTCAATGCACGGATCAAAACCCTCGTTAGCGGTCAACTCACCCACTAGCTGGTGGTGGTGATTGAGCGTGACAAGGCAGCCTCTATCTTGACCACCATGCAGTAAGTAGCGGACTGATGAACGTAAACGCTTCACCCAACCAACGCCGTGATCTTCTTACTCACTATGAGTATTTAATCGAGATCAGCCAGCAGTTGAACTCCACTCTGGATCTTGCCGAACTGCTGCGGAAGATCACTGCCGCCGCTGAAGAACTCACCGATACCGAGGCGTCATCTATCCTGCTCTACGAACCACAATCCGGGGCGCTGCGCTTCGAGGTGACGTCAAATCTCAACCCGAACCAGACCGAATCAATCCTGGTGCCGCTCGACAGCAGCATTGCCGGATGGATTTTCAAACATGGCGAGCCGCGCGTCATCGAGGACGTGACCAAAGATAATACGCACTTTCGCGGTGTCGGCGACACGGTAGATATCGCCACGCGCAATCTGCTGGGCGTGCCTATGCGCGCCCACGATAAGGTAATCGGTGTGCTGGAAGCGCTCAACAAGCGTTCCGGCGAACGTTTTGACGAACAGGACATCAAAACCCTGACCACGCTCGCCAGCCAGGCCGCAATCGCTATCGAAAATGCGCGTCTCTTCCAACAGAGCGACTTTATCGCCGAGATGGTTCACGAACTGCGCACGCCGCTGGTCGCCTTGAAAGCCAGCACGACCCTGCTGCTGCGGCCCGACCTGCCCGAAGAAAACCGTGCGGACACTATCCTCACCATGCGCGGCGAAACCGAGCGCCTGATCCGTATGACCAGCGAGTTTCTTGATCTGGCCCGCATGGAATCAGGGCGAGCGCATCTGATTATCAACGATTTCGAACTGACGCCGCTGTTCAAAGAGTGTGTGGATATTGTCAGCCAGCAGGCTGCCGACAAGTCAATCGTCATCAACTATGATGAGCATGACTTCGTGGTGCGTGGGGATCGCGGTAAGGTCAAGCAGGTGCTGCTCAACCTTCTGACCAACGCCATCAAGTACAACCGCGAAAACGGCACGATCAGCCTGACAACGCGCCCCAGCCCCAATGCTGAGGGCAGGACCTATGTTGAGGTCGCCGTCACCGATACCGGACTCGGCATCGCCAAAGACCACCAGAAGAATATGTTTCAGAAGTTCTTCCGCGTGGCTGATTCCGAAGGCTATGCGCGCGGCACCGGCCTCGGCCTTGCCATCGCCAAGCACATCATCGAGGCTCACGAAGGCAAGATATGGCTTGAAAGCGAAGAAGGCGTCGGCTCAACTTTCTTTATCACTCTCCCCTGCCGCTAGCCCTAAACTGCTAAACTAAAAACCGCCAGAGCGCCTTATTACCGGCCACTCTAGCGGTTTGTTTAATACCAGGCAGCAGGGCAGGCCTTAAGCCTCGGCCTGCCGCAGCGCACCCTGCTGGTTCAGGAAGGGGATTTCGCCCTTTTCCCAGGAGACCAGCAGCGGGACTGCCGTGAAGATGGACGAATAAGTGCCGGAGAGCAGCCCGGCAAACAGGATGAAGATAAACTGCTTGATGCTGTCACCGCCGAACAGCAGGATCGCCGCCATGATAAAGAAGGCGTTGAGCTGCGTCGCCAGCGAGCGGTGAATGGTCTCCAGGATGCTGCGATTGACGATGGTATCGTAAGGCTCACCCAGATATTTGGGGATGTTCTCACGGATACGGTCGAAGAGTACAATCGTGTCCTGAATCGAAAAGCCCACAATCGTCAGCACAGCGGTTAAGAAGAGCGCGTCCGCTTCCCAGCCGAACAACAAACCCGTCAGCGACATGACACTGCACACCACCAGCACATCATGGAGCATCGCCACCACCGCACAGACGCCGTAGCGCACTGCTTTCGGCACCTGCCGGAAGGCAATCACAATGAAGCCAGTAATCACCAGCGCCGATACCGCCACAGCCAGCAGCGCGGCGCGTGTCACCTCCTGACCAATGGTGGCTGACACACTCTCTGTACGCGAACGGTCGGGGTTAATCGGGGCCAGTTCGCCCAACTTCGCCAGCACTGCGTCCGATGTAGTCGCATCCTGAATTGATGAACGCACCGACCAGTGATAATCTGTAGGGGCCCCAAGCTGCTGGATCAGCGCGTTTTCGTCACCCACGCTGGAAAAGACATCGCGGATATTGGCTTCGGTCGCCCCAGGCTCAGTAAACACAAGCTCGTAGATACTGCCGCCCACGAAGTCAATGCTCAGGCGGAAGGGTCCACCGGTAGTGATCGTGGAATAGATCATGATGATGATCCCCGGCACGATTACCGACGCCGAGATCAGGAAAAAGATGCGTCGTTTTTGTATCAAACTAAACATAAGGTCAGACTCCTAGCAGCCAGTGGCGTTCGGCGAGCGGCGTATGGAACAACTGCACGATGACATGCAGGAAGGTCCGTGTCACCGTCACTGCCGTAAAGAGGTTCAACACCAGGCCCAGGGCCAGCGTGACTGCAAAACCACTCACGATGCTCGCCCCTGGTGTCTGGCCGAACAAAAACAGGATCGCACAGATAATAATGGTCGAGAGATTCGAATCGCGGATAGAACTCCAGGCCCGGTCGAAGCCAGCATCCAGTGCATCGTCGAGAGGCCGCTTGGCGCGCAGTTCCTCCTTAACACGCTCAAAGATGAGAATGTTGCCGTCTACCGCAGTACCGATGCTTATCAGAAAGCCGGTAATGGCCGGCAAGGTCAGCGTGATCGGTGCCAGCTTGAAGGTCGCCATGTTCAGCAGGATAAACACACCCAGCGCCAGATCCGCAGCGATACCGGGCACACGATAATAAACCAGCATGAAGGTCAGCACGGTAATCACGCCAATGACACCGGCGCGAATGCTGAGGTTCACTGATTCCTGTCCCAGTGACGCGCCGACCTGCTCGGTTGATTCCACGCTCAACGGAATCGGCAGCGCACCAGAACGCAGCTGAAGCGCGAGCGTCTTGGCTTCCTGCTCGGTGAAGTTGCCCGTAATCACGCCGCCGGTCGTCAATTCAGCCTGAATAACCGGGGCAGACAGTACCGTGCCATCCAGCACAATCGCCAATGGTTTGCCGATGTGATCGCGGGTAAACGGGCCGAACAGCGTCGCGCCATCCTGATTCAGGTCAAACTTGATCGACCAACCGCCGCCCGGTTGGGTGCTCAATTGGGCCGCCGCCGCTTGCAGGCCTGACCCGGTCATGACCGTCTGAAACGGCTGGCGTGTCGTCGGGTCTACCAGCGCATCCTGAGTCGAGGCGTCCGGCGTGGCTTGAGCGGCAGTGCCTCCGGTATTAGCGGCTTCACGCTGCTGCTGAATTGAGACCTGCTCGGTGGTCAGAATCTTGTTGCCGACGAAGTCGCTGGTCCGGCCTGCCACATCACTGAAGTCCACAAACTCCAGCAGGGCCGTCTGTTGAATCGTATTGATCGCCTGATCCGGGTCATGCACGCCCGGCAGTTCGACCAGGATTCGTCCACTGCTCTCCAGCACCTGGATCGTCGCCTCGCCTACACCCAGCGCGTCGATACGGCGGGCTACGTTATTGGCCGTCTGCTGCAAGTCAGCGCCCGTATATTGCCCGGCGGGCAGATCAGCTTTCAGCAGCACCCGTAACCCCCCCACAAGATCAAGCCCCAGGCTCTGGCTGACATTTAATTCCATGTCAATTTCGCAGTCACCGTTCGTATCCAGGTGAATGCCTTCCATGGCCTTAACTTGCTCGTAGTTGGGACAATCCTGAAAAATATTTGTGATGCCGTTATCGGGCGCGGCTACCCACAGCGCGAAGGCTGTAAGCAGCACCACGACAACAAGCCAACGAAAATGGCCCACGACCGTTTATCCTTCCGTTTCGTTCTCCAATGTCGTCTCATCGCCCAATGCTCTGCGGGCGTTTTCTGCCAGCTCCTCAGGGTCAAAAGGCGTTAGCAGCGACGCGGCAATCATCCGCACCACCACACCATCTGCAATCTCGACGTAAGCAATCCCCTCCTCCAGATCAGCCACCCGGCCAACGATCCCCCCGGCGGTTATGACTTCGTCACCCTCGGCCAGCCCGCGCACAAAGCGCTGGCGCTTCTGGAAGCCGCGCTGCCTGGGGAATACCACCATCGACCAGTAGGCTCCCATCACAAGCAGCATCACGACCGCCAGGATCACGATCTCCTGCATGATGTACTACCTTAAGCCAGATTAACACAGCACCTCATTATATCCCTCCTTCCTGAACCAACAAGGGGTCACTGGCTTGACCCCAGCACGCATTGTCCCTAGAATAGGCAAGCTTTCGCAATTTGCGTTATGATTTCTATACTGACTGAATGGCTCAAGGTAGATTCTTATGCTTCAGACCAGAAACAGTGCCTATCGCGTCGCCCTGTGTGTGATGGTGGTCCTACTGATTATCGTCGGACCCGCCGCAGCCGGTGACGTCATTCTCAATGTAAACAGCGGAACGGACAGTACCGTATGGTTTGTCTCTGGCGAAGCCTCGCTGGTGATGAACGGTTTTGATCTCACGCCCTTGAACTTGCAGCTTCCTGCCGCTATCGACCGCGTGAGCATCGAAGTCAATACACCGGTGCCAGGCGCATCCATTGATCTGCTCATCTACGAGGATGCCAACGGCGGCTCGCCGATTGATGCCCGTCTGGTTAGTCAGAATCAGGTGAATATTGGTGCATCGGGCACCTTCACCTATGATTTTGCGACGCCGGTCAACATCAACCAGCCAGTCGTCTGGATTGGTTTCTACCTGCCGGTCGATTTCCGCTTCCTGGCCGACACGTCCGGTTCGTCCGTGCTGACCTACTGGGCCTGGACACCCGGCGGTCGTTTCAACGTCAATGATCTGTCCAGCGCACAGATCCTGGGGCCAGCCGACGGTTCCGCCCCGGTCAACATTAATCTCAACGGCAAAGCGCGTATCAGTGCCGAGATCACCAGTGCCAGTTCAAGCGGCTTCGCTGGGACCGTGAGCACCAACTCCGAAGGCATGATTGTCCAGCAGCTGGGTGGTTCGCAGGTCAACTTCAATATCATGCAGCCCTACCTGGAGGGCCAGTGCGATACCGTCTACCGCGATAAAGATGACCTGGGAATTACCTACAATGGCAGGTTGGACGTCCATTGCAAACGGGTCTGGGAAGGTTACGCACCCGCCAGTCCGCTCAATTACGACCGCCGCCAACTGCTCTACGAAGTCACCATCTACGACGATCGTGGTCACGTCATGTCCAATTGGCTGGACCAGCCGATCACGCACTGCATCAGCCCGAACCCGGAGGATATGGATACGGCTGTCATCGGTTTGGCCTACGGTGCGCCACAGACCTGGGAGATTCTGCCCACGCTGCGCTATGGCAACCTCGTCTGCGCCGAAATCGGACGCAGCGGCCTGCTCTCCTACTTTATTCCAGATACCGGCGAGGCATCCTGAAGCACAACTCATTATGCGGACCGAAATTAACGAAAGACTCCGGCGGCGGCAGCATCGTATCGCCACCTATCTGGTTTTCCTGAACTTTGCCGTACTGATCGGGTCCATGATCGTCATGTTCCTGCCGGTCATGGGCAACCGGGCGTTCGACCCTACATCGCCAGAGACTCAACTGATTCTATCTCTCCCTGCGCTGGTGCTGCCCATCATCTTCGTCGTCGCTATGATTTCAGTGCGTATGACCAATTTGTGGCTACGCCAGCCGCGACCGGAGACCGCCTTACACGAAGGCCTCAAGGGCTTGAGCAATAAGAGCGTGCTGTACAGTTATTATCACTTCCCGGCGCGCCATGTGCTCATCTGCCCGCAGGGTGTCTTCGCCATCAACGTCAAATTTCAGGAGGGTCAATTCGGCGTCGAAGGGGAGACCTGGACTACCGCCGGAGGTGCATTGGGCCGTTTAATGCGCTGGCTGCGCCGCGAGCAGATCGGTAATCCGAATGAGGAGGCCCGCACGGCAGCCGCCCGTGTGGCCCAGCAGTTAGCCCCCATTGCGCCAGAGGCTGAGGTGCGACCGCTGGTCGTCTTTGTAGATCCACGCGCTGAGGTCAGCATTACTGACCCTGCGGTCCCAGTGCTTTACGCCGATTCAAAGCGCAGCCCGAACCTCACCGATTACCTGCGCGATGTGCCCAAAGAAGCCCGCACGCCGCTCAGCCGGGACCAGATCGAAGCCTTCGAAGAGGCGACACTGCCGGGCTAGCCCATGACCAGAAACAAGGCCCTCGCCCTGCTCGTCGGCCTGACGCTGATCGGTTTTGCGCTGCATCTTTACCGCATTGACACCGTGTCTTTTCGCGGTGACGAAGCCTTCACAGTCCTCAACTGGACCAGTCACCCTCTGAGCGAGACTCTGCAAAGCGAAATCCCGCTGCGCGACCCACAGCCACCGCTGACCTTCGCACTGTTTCGTGGCTGGGCCTTGCTGTTCGGCACCAGCGAGTTCAGTATGCGCCTCCTGCCCGCGCTGTTCAGCCTGCCCGGTATTGCCGCCGTCTATGCCCTGGGGAAACGCCTTGGCGGGCGATCATTAGGCCTGCTGGCGGCACTGCTGTGGACCCTCCACCCCTTCTTGATCTATCATGCCCAGGATGCCAAAGCTTACGCGATCTGGGCCTCATGCAGCGCCATCGCGGTCTGGCTGGCCCTGCGCGCGCTGGCGAAGGATCGGAGGCTTGACTGGCTGCTCTATATTATCGCGGCCAGCATCGCAGCTTATCTGTATTACCTCGAATTGTTCACGCTGCTGGCGCTGAATCTCTACGTCTTGCTCTGCTGGCGCTCCCGGCTGCGCTCCTGGCTGCTGTCACAGGTCGCTATCGCGCTGCTGCTCGCACCCTGGTACGTACAGCCGCGACTCCTGTTTGGCAGCGGCTACGGCGGCACCGCTTCGAGCTTTGACCCGGCGCAAGTCTTTAGCCACCTGCTGCCTACGCTCACGGTGGGTCAGACCATTCCGCAAGCGCAGAATGTCACCGCTGGACTGGCGATATCGCTGCTGCTGCTGCTGGGTCTGCTGGCCCTCTGGCGCATCAACCACCGTGACGCCCTGCTCATCGGCTTGATAGCGGTGCTGCCCCTCGCAGCACTCAGCCTCGTCTCGCTCAAGCTCAACGTCTTTGCGCCACGCTACGTACTGTCCGCCATTCCGGCTTATGTCCTGATAGTCGCCAGCCTGATTGTCCTGCTGTGGCGCAGCACTTCCGGTGCCAACCGTTTGCTGACGGTCGGAATCGCCGTTGTAATCGTCGGCGTTCAGGCTTACGGCCTCAATAATTACTACTTTGACCCGGCGCTCGCCAAAGCGCCGGACTGGCGCAGCCTGACGCAGTATCTCCACGCCCACGTCGGCCCCGATGATCTCGCCGTCCAAACCGCCGCTGACGAAGCATTCACCCTCTACTATGCTGACTTTACCGATTTCAAGCGGCTTCCGGCTAATCCCGACCAATCAGAAGCGGAGATTACTGGCGTGCTGGAACATGCTGCGCAGACCTATCACAGCATCTGGCTGGTCGCCAATCCTCCGCCAGGCTGGCCGAATGGGGGGATTCCAGAGGATTGGTTAAGCAGTCATATGCAGGAAATCCGGCACAGCTCGCTTGGCGGCCTGCCGGTTCAACAGTTTATGTCCTGGACACCGAATATTGAGGAATCGACTCTCGCCGTGTTCGAGGATACCGCTCAACTGGTCGCAGTAGAATTGGACGACTTACCTGACCCGGATGGCAACCTGACCGTACTGGTCTACTGGCGGCCCATTCAGCCGACAGAGCGCTCGTTCAAGGTCTTCGTTCATCTGCTGGGGATGGATACCAACCCGGCTACCGGCTCGCCCCTGTGGTCGCAGGATGATCATTATCCACAGCAGGGGCGAATCGACACCACATCGTGGTCAGCCGCAGACGTCTACCGGGACGTCTTTCACATTCCGGTGGCCGGGCTGCCGCCGGGGCCTTACACACTGGAGATCGGCTTCTACGAGCCGGAAAGCAGCCAGCGCGTTCCCCTGACCACCGGCGGTGACAGCTATACGCTCGGTGCGCTAGATCTGCCTTAGGAACCGAGTTGGTTCAGCCGGGCCTGCCATTTTTCCAGCAAGCGTTCGTAAATCGCCTGCGTGATTTCACCATTCATCAGCTTGACATCCAGACTGTCGATCATCGCCTGGATTTCCTCACGGGTCTGCGGCACCGCCGGAGCAGCACTTTCCTGCGCCGGAGCCGGAGCCTGCTGGCCTGCCTGATTCTGCATCATCTGGTTCATCATCTGCTGCATCATCATTTGCTGCTGCATCAACTGCTGCTGCATGGCCGCCGTGTCCGGGTTCATCAGGCCGCCCATTTGCTGGCCCACACCCAGACCCAGCCCTGCGCCAACCAGTGCGCCACCAGTGCCCTGGTTGCCTGCCGCCGTTTGAGCAATCGACATCCGTTTCACGCGCTCCCACTGATCCAGGCTTACGTAATCACGCAGTTCGTCTTCGCTGACAGTCTTGGCCTGGAAAGGCTTCGACTCGAAGGTTTTGATGCGCAGGCCCATTGCCTGAAATTCTTCGTTGAGCGTTGCCAGAGCCGCGCCTTCCAGTTCGCCCAGAATCCGGTTGACGTCGGGGATGCTCTGCGCGCCTGATTTCGACAGCAGCGATCCCAGCGCGCCCAGCAGCATCGTCTGGATCCGGTCCCGGATGTCGTCCAGGTAGGTCGCAGGCGAATTAACCGCATACTGCCGAACAAAGCGTCCGGGATCATCCACGCCAATATCGACCACGCCGTGCCCTTGCAGCAGGACGACGCCCATGCCTTTGCCGGGTGTCTCCAGCGGGATCGGCGGGTTGGTCCCCCAGCCCACCTGCGGCATATCGCGCATGTTCACAAAGTAGAGGTCTGCCGTAAAGGGAGTCCGCCCGCTGGTCGCCAGCCCAATCACGCTCGCCAGGATGGGCAGGTTCATGGTCGAAAGCGTGTGCGTGCCCTCCATCAAAATATCCTGCACCTGCCCCCGGTAAACAAAGACCGCAGCCTGACTCGGTCCCACGATGACCTGCGATCCCATGCGCCAGTCGCCGTTTCCGGCCTGAGGCTCGCGCCAGGACAGTTCTTCTGGCCCTGCCGAGGCATGGCTCACTACATCAATCAGACGAGGCATCGAAAACGCTCCTTTTACAGTGATTTATCCAGGTTGGTCAGTACATCCTCACGCAGTCCGAAGGCTTCATTCGCCTCAACCGCCACCGCGTCCAGCGCCTCAATCGCTGCGGCCACGTCACCGTTCTCCTTGACCGCCGTTTCCAGCGTATCCAGCGCACCGTCGATCTGGTCAACGTAGCGAATTTGCGCTTCGTCAAAGCTGTACAGATGGCCGAGGGCCTCTTCGTCGATCTTGATGGCCGCGTTAAACCCGGAGTAACCCGGAGCCGCTGCCTTGACCCGGTCATGAAATGTTTGCAGCTTCATCCGGGCGCTCTTGGTCCGTGCCATGTGCATCAGCCCACCCTGATCCACCAGCTTCTTCTCGATACCGGCCATGCGGTTGATTCGCGCTGCAATCTCCCCCGCGACGTAATCGCGCAGCATCCGGTCCGCAGTCCGGCGGCTGGCCCGATCCATGTAACCCGAAAAACCGGGGATACGAGCAATCAGCCGTTCCACCGACCCACGTTGTTCGACAATTTGATCGTATAAATCCGACATCGTGCCCCTTTCATGAATACCTTATAATTCTATCACGTTCGGCGAAAGCTGACCCTTATGCTTTCTCAGTGTATACCTGCAAGCCCTTGATAGCGCAAGCGTCTTGATCGGTGTATATTTCAACTCAGCAGCCCAACCGGAAAGGACCGCTCACATGCCCAGGACTATGCTTCTTTGCTTCCTCGTGTTTCTACTCGTGACACCTGCCGCTTTTGCGCAGGACGAATCAACCGAGGAAACTTACATTATCCAGCCCGGCGACACTCTGGGCAGTATCGCCAGCCATTTTCACGTCAGCGCCAGTGCGCTGGCCGAAGCCAACGGCATCGTCAATCCGGCGCTGATCTATTGGGGCCAGCGGATTACCATCCCCTCTGCTGCACCCGCCGCGACCAGCCAACCTGGCGAAACACCACAGCCTACTCAGGAAAACACAAACACACCGGAACCGGCCACAGAATCTTATACGGTACGGCTGGGGGACACGTTGTATCGCATCGCTGTTGCCCACCATACCACCGTCGGCCAGCTCCTGGCGCTGAACCCCGACATCGCCAACAGCAATGTGCTTTTCGCTGGGCAGGTCATCAACGTACCCAATCCTAACGCGCCGCCGTCCAGCCCGACCAGCAGCGCAGCGGAACAGGGGTCAAGTCCCACTGAGACAAATCCTACGCAACCTGGAGCGACATCGCCACCGACGCCGACTATCACGCCCACTGCGGCTCCTGTTGTGACTGAGTACGGCATCGAAGTCAACTTAGATGGCGATCTCAGCGAGGAAACGCTGACCAGCATGGCCGGGTTGAACGTGAGTTGGGTTAAGCAGGTGATTCGCTGGCGTGATTTCGAACCCGCCGTTGGTCAGATTGACTTCGCTTCCCTCGACCAGATTGTGTCAGATCTCGATGGCTCTGCCACGCGGAAGATTCTCCTGACCATCACGACCGCACCCGCCTGGGCTAGAAGCATCACGGAGGAAAATGGTCCGCCGGACGATTACACCACTTTCGCCGCCTTTGTCAGTGCCCTGGCGAGCCATTACGGCAGCAAAGTCGCCGCCTACCAGATATGGAACGAACCCAACCTGCGCAACCGCTGGCGCAGTACGGTCCACCCTATCGGCGCGGAGAGCTACGTCGAACTCCTGAGCGTCGCCAGCGCGGCCATCCGGGGCGCGGACCCCGACGCGATCATCATCAGCGCTGGACTGGCCCCGACCGGTTACAACGACGCGCATAATGTCGAAGCCGATAATCTGCAAATCAACGCTATTGACGACCGCGTCTTCCTCAGCGATATGTTCAACGCGGGCGTAGCGGACTATGCCAACGCGATTGGCGTTCATGCAATGGGCTGGGCCAACCCGCCCGACGCGCGCTGCTGCGATGCTGCCGAAGGCGTCGAATCGCATTTTGAAGACCCACACTTCTACTTCCTGGAAACGCTGACCGAATACCACCGCTTGATGGGCGTCCAGGGACACCCAGACATGCCGCTGTGGGTGACGCGCTTCGGCTGGGGCAGCAGCGAGGACATGGGACCGGCAGACCCGGTCAACATCTTCACCGGCTATACCAGCCTGAATGAACAGGCCAGCTATACCGTGCGCGCCTTCACACTGGCGAGCAGCCTGGGCTATGTTGGCCCGATGTTTCTCTATAATCTCAACGGTTGCCAGGTCTTTGGCGACGAAGGACCGTCAAGCTGCTACTACAGCCTGATCGGGCCGCGTCAATCACCACGTCCGGTTTACACAGCGGTCCAGCAGTTATTGCAGGGGGATGAAGCGACTCCTGAAGCGGTGGCTCCAACGGAGATTCTGGTCGTTACAGCGACGCCGGAAGGTTAAGCCGGTTCAAGTGACCGACACGGGACGCGCATACAGGGCAGCCAGACGGCTGACCTCCGCCGCAACAGCATCGCGGAAGGCGGTCGGCTCCAGAACCTCGACTTTGGTGCCCCAGGAGCGAATCCAGGGCAGCATTTCGCGCCAGTCGGCCACCTGCATACGCATGACGTAGCGGCCATCGTCGGTGATGGTCACACGCCGCGCGGCCTGCCCTAAGCGTTCCTTGATCATCGGGACCATTTCCGGCACAAAGGACAGGGTCACGTCCACCAGCGGTTCATCTATGCCCCGCTGCATAATGCCCCAGGCACCCGCCAGATAGGGTTGGCGGTCGAATTGTTCGGACTCGTAACAATGTTCGGTCAGGAGCTGCGCCCGTGTAATCCACTCCAGGCGGAGCGACACGACCCGCCGCGCTGAATAATCGTAGCCGACCGCGTACAGCCCGCCGTTGGACGATGGCTCGATGAAATTAACCGCAAAATCGCCGTTCCGTACCGTCAGATCGGTCGGGCTGCGATACCAGAGCTTCACCTTGCGTTCCAAGCGCCCAGGCCCGCGTCATCGTTTCCAGCACGCTCACGAAAGCGCGATCTACCGGGGTCGCGCGCACCGTTTCGACCATGGTGTTGACGTGCCGCGCCAGTGGTTCGGGCAGCGCTTTGCTCAGCTTCTTAAGCGCTGAAATCACATGCGGATTCTGCTGCTCGACGTAGAACACCAGCCCGCGCGAGGCCACGTACAGCGCTACCAGTTCGAAGATGTTCAGCCGCACGGTCGCCACATACTGCTCATGATTGAGGTAGTAGCGCCCGTCTTTCTGGTACACGGGGACGCCGATCTCGCGCAGCAGGGCCAGATCCCGGTAAATCGTGCGCCGGTCCACATCGCAGCTATCGGCGATATCAACCACACGCATCCCGGATACATTGCGAAAGAGCAGTCGCTCAATAGTAGCCAGCCGTTCAGTGCGGTTGATAAGTTGAGTTGACATACCCTGAAAACCCTGATCGCATACCTCGGCACTGTTCAGTATAGCATTATTCAATTTTGCGCGCTGAGGCGGGCAAATCAGGGGCGCGGCGTGTTCGTCGCCAGGGGAATGGGCTGCGGATTCTCGGTCGGGGTGGCGTCGGGTTGGCGTATCGCGCGGATAGCGAGCTGGCGATCCAGCGGCAGCAGCTTAAGCGCCAGTACGCCGTCATCGGCCACATTGAGCAGTTCCTCGCCCAGCACGGCCCCACCCAGCGGATCCCAGATTTCCGCGACATAGCGTCCAGCAGGCATCCCGGCCAGACGGTATTCGGCCTGGAGCGGCGTGCGCGGCTCGCTGGCATGATCCCAGGTGTAGCCACGGTGCTGAAGCCAGGCGACCATCACCCCCGCCTGCGAATCGCGCAGCGTTAGCACTCGTGCCGGGGCGATCTGCTGCCCGATTTCCAGATAATCCAACTCCAGCCAGTCCTCACCCATGTTATCCAGCACGACGAGATGTTCCCCTGCACTCAGGGGCACACGCACGCTGGTATCACGGGTCCCAGCCCGCAGATTCAAAGAGACGGCTTCTACATCGTCAATATGCACGGTAAGCTGCGCGTCCGCCTGCGTAGATACCGACCGGATACCGATCTCCAGGTAGGTATCGACTGGCGGAGCCACCCGGTAGCGCTGCGCCTGGCTCAGATAATTGTTGTAGACCTGGCCGTAGAGAAAGCTCGGCACCTGCGACAAATCCGGGAAGACACCGTCAGCGGTGATCGTGTGCTCGACCACATCCTGAACCGGGACCGCAAACTGCCGCCTGAAATCCTGCACCCGGACCGGCGCATAAGATGTCACGTCATCGGTTAGCAGCGCGGCCTGCGCTGGCTGCAAATTCAGATTCGGCCAGTCGATCCCGGCGGTAAAGGCCGCCAGCGGCGCATAATAGCGCTCCAGCCCCTGCGGGATCACGTAAGAATCCCACCAGTCGCTGGCCGCCCCACCGGACGCGCCGGAGAGCGCCGTCGCCCACAACGTATTCTGAAAATGAATGCCCTCCGGGTCGTCCGCCGTTGGCTCGAACCAGGGATTCAGCGAGTAATCGCTTAGCATCACCGGGGCAAGCTGCGGCTCCAGGTAACGTCCCAACACATCAAGCACGCTCGTGACCTGATCACCGGTCGTCTCAATCGGACGGCGCTGGTAAAACTGGGCACTGATGAAATCCAGCAGGGCATTGTTCGCCAGGGCATCATCCAGCGTGTAGCTCCCGGCAGTAATCAGATGGCCGTAGGGGTCGATCTGCCGCAGATAGTTGATCGTCTGCTGGAGCCAGGAACCAGCCACATCCGGGTCATAATTGGCCGTCTGGTCGATGCGGTCGATGACCTCCCAGGCGAAGATTTGCGGGCTGAAACCCCAACGCGCCGTAATATAGCGCAGCCGCCGGTGAAATAATTCTGCGGCCTGATCGTTAAAAAAGAACACTGACGGTCCGCTCAGTATCCCACCATTGAGTACGTTGTAAGGATTGTCGTCCCAATCCGCGCTCACGTTGGGTCGCTGAACGCCTTCGGGCAGCAGCACCGGCGGGCCGTTATAGGTCCTCAGCGCCTGATGCCACAGCAGCACGAGTTGAAGATGCACGTCGTAGGCGGCGGCGCGTTCCAGGATCACATCCAATTCGGCAGCGGCCTTCTGCGACTGCTGGTAATCGCCCACCGGCCCCTGCCATTCCAGGCTGATGAACCAGGGCACGTCGATGAACAGCCGCGCGTAGTTGCCGCCGTTATCGCTCAGTTCGCGCAGCCACTCGTCATAGCGTTCCAGCCCGCCGATGTCGTCCCAGGACCAGTTCAGATTCTGCCCAATCGGGAAATAGGGCTGACCGTCCGCATATTGGAAGTAACGCCCGTTTTTGCCCTTGCCGATAAATCCCGGTTGATCGGATGGCTCCACCGAAAGTTGGCCGTTTTGCGAACTGACCACCGACTGATTGTCGCGTACTTGCAGTGTGTAATTCCAGATTCCGGCTTCCCGCGGCGTGAATCGAATCTGCCAGAGCGGGTCGCCGTCCGGCTGCAAATCGTAGCAGCTTCCGGCACAGGTATCTCTATAAGGCTGCATCCAGAAGCCGGGGATCACCTCTTGCTGCCCGCTGGGCGACTGAAAAATCCCGATCACCTCGATGTCCCGGTTATCAAAGGGATTGAGGTACAGGGTCGGGTCCACCGGAATCGTAAATGTCACCGGCGTGTAGAGTTCGCCGCTGGTCGGCAGGGTCTCCTGAACCGCGAGCACTCGCCCGCTGCCCAGGCC
Organism: uncultured Chloroflexia bacterium; assembly: GCA_963772595.1. Classification (GTDB taxonomy): domain Bacteria; phylum Chloroflexota; class Anaerolineae; order Aggregatilineales; family Phototrophicaceae; genus CAVYXZ01. The sequence continues at coordinate 683,195 of CAVYXZ010000016.1, forward strand.
AATCAGCAGAAACAGTAAAAGAGACAGGCGCGATAGCATGGAGGATAGTCCGAGGTGGCCTAGCCGCCGCTCCACGCTCGCCAAACAAGAATGTACAGGGGGATCAGACCGAAGACCGCGATCAGCGCCAGCACGGCCAGCGCAACGGTTACAAAGTCGAGGCGGTTCGATGTAGGAGCCTGATAATTCTCCGGTGGAGTGTACAACTGGCTTGAATGCCCTGAGACGGCTTCCCAGGGCGGCGGCACCTGACGCCGGGACGACTGCGAAGTCCTGAATATTGGGGCGCGGATGATACTGCGGTGGCTGCGGGGCTACCGGGGCGGGACCATAACGCAGCGTCGGCGCGCTGTTTTGCCGGGACATCGGTTCGCTGGCACCACGCGGAGGAAGCTGCTGCGAACTGACTTCCGGCAGGTTCTCAGGGCGTCTTGATGAGGTCGGGCGAAGTGGCGGCTCCGGGATCGACGGCGGTTGCTCGACCGGGAAGACGCCCACCGGAGGCTGGCTGTTCTCGGTGCGTGATCGACTTTGGTCACGGTAGCTGGACAGGATATGCCCCAATTGATCCGCCATACGATAGCGGGCCGCCGGGTCTTTACTCATCACTTTGTAGACAATCTTGGATAGATTCTCTGGCACGCTGGGGTTCAGGTCCGTCACCCTGGGCACCGGCTCACGCAGATGCGCCATTGCCAGTTCCTGCTGGCTGGATCCGGTATAGGGCAGACGTCCGGTCAGCATTTCGAAAATCACGATGCCGATAGCGTAGACATCCGATGCCGGGGTCGGTTTCTCGCCGCGTGCCTGCTCTGGCGCAAAATAATGCGGACTCCCCCACACCACATCCTGACGCTGGGTTGGCTGCGTATCTGTCAAGGCCTGTGCGATACCAAAATCTGTCACCTTGACCCGGAAATCCTTCGTGACCAGGATATTCTGCGGCTTCACGTCCGCATGGACAATTCCCGCCCGGTGGGCGAAACCGATCCCGGCACAAATCTGAATCGCCAGATCCAGCGTCCGGTCAATCGAAAGCAGGCCCTCGCTGCGAATAATCTTCTTGAGGTCCTGGCCCTCGACGTACTCCATCACCATGTAGTAGGTCTGGCCGTCATTGCCAACATCGTGAACCGTTACGATGTTGGGATGCGACAGATTCGCTACTGAACGCGCTTCGTTGCGAAAGCGTGCGACAAACGGCGGATCCGAGGTCAGGCTGGGCCGCAGGACTTTACAGGCGACGGTGCGGCCAAGAAACTGATCCACAGCCTTGTAGATCACCGCCATGCCGCCTGATCCCTGCTGCGCCACGAGCCGGTAGCGCCCGTTCAGTATGGTTTCGCCATTGCTCATACGTCAAACTCTCCCGATCAAGGCAGCGTCAAGGGATCAAATAAACGTCGATATTCTAACAAAGCCCGGCGATCTGTCATACTGGCAATATAATCCCCGACCACGCGCGTCTTGTTGGATTCCTCAAGCTGATCCTGATATTCATAGGGAAGCTGCCTCGGCTCTTCCATGTAGCTTTCGAAAATATCGAAGATAAACTGTTCCGCGCGCTTTGCCATTCTGACTACACGAAAGTGGTTATACATGCGCTCGTAAAGCATATCTTTCAGCGCCCGATTCATGCGCTCAAGTTCCTCACTGTGAACAATGATCTGTTCGCTGTGCTGCTGGACATCAGTTGGCGACTGTGGATTGAGCGCCTCCAGATTCTTGCCCAACTCATTCATCACGTCGTCTACCTGAAGGCCCACCAGTTCACGAATCAGATGATGCCGCGTGATCTCGTCCAACGTGTCCCCTTGCCAACCCAGGCGCTCGCGCAAGAAACGCCAGATTTCCAGCGAATCAAGTTCTCGCGGCGTCAGCATTCCGGCCTGCAAACCATCGTCAAGATCATGTGCGTTATACGCCAGCTCGTCGGCAATGTTGGCGATCTGCGCTTCTACGCTTCCGAGGGCGGTCTCATCAAAGCCAGCGACTTCGCTCAGATCGTATTCCGTCTCGTGCTTGGCGATCCCTTCGAGGGTCTCATAGGTCAGGTTCAACCCGGACCAGTTCGGATACCGGCGCTCCAGCTTAGTGACGATCCGGTAGCTCTGGTGATTGTGGTTAAAGCCGCCAACCGATTCCAGCAACCGGTTGAGGACAGCCTCTCCCGCATGGCCGAAGGGAGGGTGCCCCAGGTCGTGTGCCAGGCAGACAGCCTCCACCAGGTCCTCATTCACAGCCAGCCCACGTGCCAGCGTGCGCCCGATCTGCGAGACTTCCAGCGTGTGAGTCAGGCGCGTGCGGTAGTAATCGCCTTCATCGTTGACAAAGACCTGTGTTTTGTACTCCAGACGGCGGAAGGCAGCCGAATGCAGGATGCGATCTCGGTCCCGTTGAAATGCGGTCCGGTAGTCCGGTTCGTGTTCGTGATGCTGCCGACCGCGACTGTTCCGGCTTAATAAAGCGTAAGGTTGCAGGGTGTCAGCTTCGATCTCCTCCAGCCGCTGGCGCTTTACAAGCATGATTCTCACCACCTTCTAACACAAGGTATGCCTAAATTCACTTCATTGTAGTGATAAAGCGCCGTGAGCAAAAGTCGCAGGCGGGTTACGACCGGTACATATGTTATAATACGCCCATTGTGTCACTCGTCTTTACCTCGGAGGAGGTAAACAATGGACATTAATCAAGCAGCACGCATGATCGAATGGTTAGACGAAGAACGCCGCCGCGACAAGGCGACGATTGCTACGCTCGAGGAACGTCTGGCACAGCAGCAGGATACCATCGACATGCTGGCAAAGCGGGTCAACAGTGTCGAATCGGACCAGACGACCCTCCGCACCCATCAGGCCCCTAACGGGCATGACAGCGACTTGATTGAGCAGCTTCGCGGCGAGGTACAGCAGCTTCTGGAAAACAGCGACGCCAAACGCCTCACGGCGGAGCGCGAGGCCGAACGTCGCGCCGAACTGGCCCGCGAAAACATCAGCCGCCCGCTGCGCGAAACCATCGACCGGGTCAACCGCCTGGAACGTCAGCAAACCGAACTCCCGGCGATTCAGATCGAAAGTGACCGCGTCACCGGCTCGCTGGCTGCCCTTCAGCAGCGCGCGGACGACCTGTACAAGAAGCTCGAAGAGCCGGACCGTCGTCTTGCCTTCCTCGAAGAACAGCGCCGCCAGGATGCCCGCCGTATTTCCGAAACACAGTCCGAAATCCCCGAAATTCAAAAGCAGATCGACGCTATCAGACCGAAAATCGAACTCCTGGAGGACCTCACCCTGCGTGTCGAACGCCGCATTCAAGAGGTTCAGACCAGCGAGCATGACCGCCGCGAGCAAATCCAGCAGTTTATCGATCAGCAGACGCTCATGCACCAGCAGCACGATCAGCAGGTCAAAGACCTGATTGAGAAGTTTGGCGAGCAGGACAGCGTCATGCAGCAGAACATCGAGCGCTTCGAGACCTGGGCCGAAGCCTACCGCGAGATGAAGCGCATTATCGACGACTTCGAGCGCATCAGCGACCGGCTCGAACGCCGCATCAACGAAGTGGCCGAAATGCAGCGTCTCAGCGAGGAGCGCTTCCGCCAGGAATGGAACGATTGGAGCGCCGAAGATCAGAAGCGCTTTAAGAACTTCACGCTTTCAAACGACGAGGTCTGGCGCAATCATGACAAGGAATTTGAGCGATTCGTCCACGACATGAGCGGTCTACGAGCTAAATTCGGCCCTATTCAGGATGCGATTGAGCGTCTGTGGAGTATGGAACGCGAGCGCGCCCGGCTCTACCGCGAAAGTTATCAGGCACTGCTGCTCGAATACGACACCGGCGACCGGGCCCCTGTAGCATCCACCAATGGCACGGCGAACGGGACCTAACCTACTGCCGCCTGATTTGTGCGCCAAGCGCCTGCAACTTTTCTTCTACCCGTTCATAACCGCGATCAATCTGCTGGATGTTCGAGATCCGTGTTTCACCTTTCGCTGCCAGGGCAGCCAGCAGCACGGCCATCCCGGCGCGAATATCCGGGCTGGAGATGTGTTCGCCCCCTTTGAACACGGTCGGTCCCTGCACCAACACGCGATGCGGATCGCAAAGCGTTACACGCGCGCCCATGCGCACCAGATTGTCGGTGAAGAAGAAGCGGCTTTCGTACATCCAATCGTGAAACAGCACAGCCCCCGCGCTGCGAGTCGCCACGACCAGCGCAACGCTCATCAGGTCCGGCGGGAATCCCGGCCAGGGCTGAGCCTTGATCTGGGGAATGCGTCCGCCCAGGTCCGGCACAATCGTCAACTGCTGCTGCGCAGGCACAAAGATGTCCTGGCCCCGCACTTCCCACTGTACACCCAGACGCCCGAAGACTTGCGCGGTCATCTGCAATGAGTTCCGGGTCTGCGTCCCGGATCAGCAGTTCGCCGCCCGTCACCGCCGCCGCGCCGATAAAGCTGCCGACCTCCATGTAATCTGCGCCGACTCGCGCTTCGCCACCGCCCAGGGCCGTAACTCCGGTGATCGTCAACTGGTTGGAACCGCAGCCCGCGATCTTCGCCCCCAACGTATTCAGCATCCGGCACAGGTCCTGCACATGCGGTTCACTGGCCGCGTTACGAATAATCGTCGTGCCGGAGGCAAGCACCGCCGCCATAATCGCGTTTTCGGTCGCCGTCACGCTGGCCTCATGAAGCAGAATATCGGCACCAGTCAGGCCATCTGCCCGGATATGCAGCGCACTGCCTTCAAAATCGACCTGCGCGCCCAGCTTGCGAAAAGCCTGCACATGGACATCCAGCCGGCGCTCGCCAATCGCATCACCGCCCGGCAGCGGCAGCCGGACTTCGCCCAGGCGGCCCAGCATCGGCCCGGCCATTACCACACTAGCCCGCAGGCGGGTCGCCAGCGCCGGGTCCAGATCTGTGGCGTGAAGCTGGCGCGCGTGAACCCGCACGACACCCGGTTCCAGCCAGTCCACCTCCGCGCCCAGGCTCTGTATCAAGGCGATAATGACGCGCACATCGCCAATATCCGGCACATTGCGCAGCACGACCGGCTCCGCCGTCAACAGGCAGGCGGGCAGCATCTTCAGCGCCGCGTTCTTGTTGCCGCTCGCGCGGATCTCGCCTTGAATCGGGTGCCCGCCTTCAATCACAAACTGCTGCATCAAATCATCACCTCGATCCGGTCGCCGACCTTCAAGCCCAATCGTGCGGCACAATTGCCCTGATTTATCGCCAACTCCAGAAAACCATTGCTGTCCAGCAGCATCAGCAGCGTCCCTTTGCCGGTACTGCTGTAATTTTGTTTCACGCCACGAATCACCTGCCCGTTACATGTCACCACCAGACGATCCTCAGTGAAATAGCGTACCTGCTGGACATCGCCGAAACGGGGCGTCAGGCGCAGCGTGTTCTTACCGGCAAAGGCGAACTCGCCCATACTGGTAATCACGTTGCCGAAGTGATCCACGTGCATCACTTCGCCCACCAGCCGGTCATCCAGCAGCCGGAAATCCGGCGGAGCCAGCCGCTTCACGTCCTCGATGACCTCGCCCATATCGACCAACCGCGCACCTGCGGCAAGATAGGCCGCTGCTGGAGCGAAGATGTCGCGCCCATGAAATGTCTGGCTCACCGGTTGCAAATGATACTCACGCCTGGTCAGCGACACAGCTTGAACGGTCTCCAATGCCGTCAGGGCGTAGCTCAGCACGCCGTTATCCGGCGCAACGAAGCCGTAATCGCCATCGCTCAGCGCAATGGCCCGCCGCGCGCTGCCCACACCCGGATCGACCACGACCAGGAAAACCGTCCCCAGCGGGAAATAGCGGTAGGCATTGAACAGCATAAAAGCCGCCTCCCCCACCGCCTGTGGCCTGATCTCATGGGTCACGTCGATGAAGTCAGCATCCGGGCAAATGCCGCGCATCACCCCTTTCATGATGCCGACATAAGCATCCTGCGTGCCAAAATCGCTGAGCAGCGCAATCGTTACAGCCACCGGTTCCGTCTCCGCTTCGTTTCGGCGCTATTGTAACATCCCTACCACAGCAGTGGTACAATAGCCTTCGTCGTGGATGCGCGGAACGGATATAAATGGACCAGACCCAGATTCGCCACTACTGTCTGAGTAAACCCGGTACCACTGCCGAGTTTCCCTTTGGCCCCGAAGCGGAAGTCTTCAAAGTGATGGGCAAGATGTTTGCGCTGGTGATGCTCAATTCGATGCCCCTGCGCATGAACCTCAAATGCGACCCTGTACGCGCCGAAATGCTCCGCCAGACTTACGAATCCGTCCAACCCGGCTACCATATGAACAAGCAGCACTGGAATACGCTCATTGATGATGGCAGCATCCCCGAAGACGAAATTCTGGACCTAATCGACCATTCCTACGATCTGGTCGTTCAGGGCCTGAACTCGAGCCAAACGCGAGCAGCTTCAGCGTGGCTAATTTCCTCTCGACTGTGTGAACGGTCGCGGGGAGGGTCGAGTGCGTTTCTTCGTCGATACGCCATTGAGGCTCACCGGAAGGGAATGGACAGGGCAGCGTAATGCCATTGTAGAGCGTTTCCGCACACTGTACTGGAGATGATCTGTGTCTCTGGTGCGTTTTCCAGGGGATAACCCAGAACCTCGACTTCAGCCAGTCTGAGTGCCCCACCGCGGTTCCATGACAGCGTAACGAAACGTCCCTGCGCATTGACCTCAAAAGTATATGGTGCAACGGCACCGTCCGGAGGAATCAGAAGTTGGCCTGCAATCGTTTCATCTTTCAAGGAGTTGCTATCGGGCACAAAACTGTCCAGAGTAATAGGCGTATCCGTCACATACAGAATGCCCTGCGCCGGTCTATCGCCACAACATGCTGCTCGATCCCAGAGCCGTACAGCGGCAATCTGGGATTGAACACCCAGATCAACCTGCCAGAAGGCGCGCGGAAATTCAGGATACTGCTCTATATCTAGCCGAAGCCGCCCGGCTCGTACGAGACTCGCAGACAATTGCCCTGGGCGGCATGACGGTCTACCGTCGCCCGGTTGCCTTTGTGCGTGAACTCTTGCGCCGCGATCCGCGCCCACGCGCTTTGACCTTGCTCTGCTTCACCGCAGGCTTCGAGTTCGGACCTGCTGGTCGGGACGGGCTGCGTCCAGAGGGTCCGCTCGGTCTATTTCGGCCTGGAATCCTTTGGCCTGGCCCCCATGTTTACCGAAGCCGCACAGCAGGGCAGCATCCAGATATTGGAAGAGACCGAAGCCAGCATCGTCATGGGCCTACGCGCGCAGATGGCCGGAGTTGGCTTTATGCCTTCGCTGGCCTGGACTGGCACCGACCTGCCCCTTCTGCGCCCGGATGTCAAAACAGTAATCGACCCCTATACCGGCGAGACGCTGACTGCCTTCCCTGCGATCCCGCTCGACATAGCGATTCTGCACGGCCTGGAAGCCGACCCACAGGGCAACGTGCGTTTGAACAATAACCTGGGCATCGATATGGAGCTGGTCTACATTGCTAAGACGGTAATTGTGACTGTTGAGCACATGGTCGATGAGATCAAGCCGGATGCTGAAAGTAAGCTGCTGCCCGCGCCTGGGGCGGACTACATCGCACTTGCACCACAGGGGGCCTGGCCCACAAGCTGCTACCCACTGTATCCGGTGGCTGGCGGTGAATTCATGCGCTATGTGGACCTGTGCAATGCAGGCCGTTTTGACGATTACCTGAACCAATTTCTCGCTGACCATTGATAAGCGCCCTGACACTCGCTATACTGGATACAACAATCAATAAGCCAGGGGAGTTTGCGCAAGCAGGCTGAGAGGATGCGTAGAGCCGCATCGACCCTAGAACCTGATCCGGTTCATACCGGCGTAGGGAGCGTTTTAGAGAACGATGCTCACAGCCACCCTCCGGTATGACCGCCAGGGTGGCTTTTTCTATCCAGGAGATTTCAATGAAACGTCTCATGCTCGTCCTCTGCTTACTCGTCCTCCTCTCTATGCCTGCTCTTGCCCAGGACAATGTCCTCACGCTCGTCACGCACGACAGCTTCAGCGTCAGCGAAGACGTTCTCAACGCCTTCGAGGCCAGTAGCGGCATCACGGTCGAAATTCTCCACAGCGGCGATGCCGGTCAGATGGTCAATCAGTCCATTCTAAGCAAGGAGAATCCGCTTGGCGATGTCCTGTACGGTGTCGATAACACCTTTCTCAGCCGCGCGCTGGATAATGGCCTCTTTGTCCCCTACGAATCGCCCGCGCTGACCGACGTGCCGGAAAGCTTCATCCTGGATGACCAGCACCGCGTCACGCCCATCGACTACGGTGATGTCTGCCTGAATTACGATGTCAGATACTTCGACGATCACAATCTGGCACTGCCCGAAAGCCTGATGGACCTGACCGATCCAAGCTACGCGAACCTGCTGGTGGTCGAGAATCCGGCGACATCATCGCCCGGTCTGGCCTTCCTGCTGACGACGATTGGCGTCTTCGGCACCGATGGCGACTATACTTACCTGGATTACTGGGCAGACCTCGCCGCTAACGGCGTGAAAGTGGTCGATGGCTGGGACGCAGCCTACTACACTGAGTTCAGCGGCAGCGAAGGCAGTATGGGCACCTCACCCCTGGTCGTCAGCTACGCCAGCAGCCCACCGGTCAGCATCTACTTCATGGACACCCCGCCCGAAAGCGCGCCGACCGGGGCTATCGTGGCCGACGACACCTGCTTCCGCCAGATCGAATTCGCAGGCATCCTCCAGGGTACCGACAAGGTCGAAGAGGCTCAGCAGTTCATCGACTTCATGCTCAGCAAGCAGTTCCAGGAGGACATTCCGCTGCAAATGTTTGTCAATCCGGTCCTGCCCGACGCCCAACTTCCTGACATTTTCATGAAATACAGCAGCATTCCAGAAAAGGTGGTTCAGATAGACAGCGCCGAGATTGAGGCCAACCGCGAGGAATGGATTCAGGCGTGGACCGACACCGTCTTGCGTTAAGGCTCCGGCAGGGGCTGCTGCTCCTGCCGCTGCTCTTCCTGACGCTCTTCTTTTTCTATCCGCTGGCATCCATTGTTGCGCTCAGCTTCGCGCCGGAGGGCCGGCTCGATCTCAGCGCCCTGGGCGATCTGCCTCGCTACGCGGATGTTTTGGGTTTTACGGTCGGGCAGGCCATCGTCTCGACTTTGCTGACGGTTGGTCTGGCGCTGCCTTCAGCCTATGTATTCGCGCGCTATCGCTTTCCGGGCCGATCGCTGTTGCTCTCGCTTTCGACACTGGCCTTCGTCCTGCCAACCATCGTGGTCGCTATCGCCTTCAAGGCCCTGATCGGTCCGCGCGGCCTGCTCAATCAGGGCCTGATGGCCGCCTTCAACCTGGACCAGCCGCCTATCCAGCTTGAGAACACCCTGGCGATCATCCTGATCGTTCACGTCTTCTATAACTTCGCCGTCGCGCTCCGGCTCATCACCAGCTACTGGATCAACCAGAGTCCCCGCATTGAAGAGGCTGCTCAGGTGCTGGGCGCGCATGGCTGGCAGCTCTGGTGGCGTATCCGGCTGCCGCTGCTGCGTCCGGCGGTAATGGCCGCTTCCGTGCTGGTCTTTATCTTCACCTTCACCAGCTTCGGCGTGATCCTCGTCCTGGGCGGACCACATTTCGCCACGCTGGAGGTTGAAATCTACCAGCAGGCAGTCAACCTCTTCAATTTACCGGTCGCCGCCGCGCTTTCGCTGCTGCAAATCGGCTTCATGCTAGTGTTGATGGTGATCTACACCCGCTTACAGCGACGCACGCCGCTCGATCTGCAAAGCACGCAGCAGGTCGCGCGCAAACCGCGCAGCCGCCGCGAATGGATGCAAATCGGGCTTGTCGCCGGGCTGATGCTGGCGCTGCTGCTGACGCCGCTGTTGGCCCTGGCCGTTCGCTCTGTGACCGGGCCGGAAGGTTTCACACTGCAATACTATGCCGGGCTGAACACGAACCCGCGCGGCTCGATTCTCTTCGTGCCGCCCGCCGCTGCCATCGGCAATTCGCTCATCTTTGCCATTGCGACCACTGTGATCACCGTTAGCCTGGGCCTCATTACAGCTTATCTGCTGGCTGCGCGAAGCTGGCTGGATCCGCTGTTCACGCTGCCGCTGGCGACCAGCGCGGTCACACTTGGCTTCGGCTTCATCATCGCCCTGGACCAGCCGCCGCTCAACCTGCGCACCTCACCGGTCCTGATCCCCATTGCCCACAGCCTCGTCGCCCTACCCTTCATGGTCCGCAGCCTGCTTCCGGCCCTCAACAGCATCGCCCCCCAACTGCGAGAGGCGGGCCGGGTACTGGGCGCTGCCCCCTGGCAGGTGCTGCGTTGGATCGACCTGCCGCTCATCTCGCGCGGTCTGCTGGTCGGCGCGATTTTCGCCTTCACCATCAGTATGGGCGAGTTCGGCGCATCGCTCTTCGTCGCTCGCCCTGGCCTGCCGACAATGCCGGTTGTGATCTATCGTCTGTTGGGCCAGCCCATCGCCGCCAATCTCGGTCAGGCCGAAGCCATGAGCGTCATTCTCATGCTGGTCTGTGGCTTCAGCTTCGTGGCGATTGAACGTCTGCGCCAGGTTGGGATCGGAGAGTTCTGATGCTCACACTGCACAATCTCAGCCATAGCTATGACGCGCACCCGGTCCTGCATGACATTGATCTGACGATCAATCAGGGTGAGATATTCTGTCTGCTTGGCCCCAGCGGTTGTGGCAAGACTACCTTGCTGCGCTGCATCGCTGGGCTGGAGCAGCCGGACAGCGGCGAGATCAGCTTCGACGGACAATCCCTGAGCAATCTGCCAGTACATGAGCGCGGCCTGGGTTTGATGTTCCAGGATCTGGCGTTGTTCCCGCACATGAACGTGACCGACAACATCGCCTTCGGCCTAAAGATGCAGCAGGCCCAGCATGTCGCAGCGCGTGTGCAGGAAGTCCTCAAACTGGTCGGCCTGAGCGGCTTTGAAACGCGCGATGTGAGCCAGCTTTCGGGCGGCGAACGCCAGCGTATCGCCCTGGCCCGCAGCCTGGCTCCTAATCCGCGCCTGCTGATGCTGGATGAACCGCTTGGCTCGCTGGATGCCGCCCTGCGCAGCCGTCTGGTCCTCGACCTGCGGCGAATCATCAAGCAGGTGGGCCTGACCGCGCTCTACGTCACCCACGACCAGCAGGAAGCCTTTGCCATCGCTGACCGCGTTGCCATCATGAACGCCGGGCAAATCGAACAGACTGATACGCCGCAGCAGCTCTATTTACAGCCGAAGACCACCTTTGCTGCCCGCTTCATGAGTCTCAACAACATCGTGCCGGTGGAACGCTATGAGAACGGCACAGCCATCACGCCGCTCGGCAATTTTGCCTTACCGGTACGCGCCGAGTGTCTGCTGCTGCATCCCATCGGACTCCACTACGCAGCCGGTGGGACCATTGCGGGTCAGATTGTTGAAAGTGTCTTTCAGGGGGAAAGTTACCGCGTAAAGCTGCGGCACGCCTCTGGCCTGGTGTTGACCTTCAGCACTGCCGCCGGGAGCAATCTAAACTTAGCAGAAGGGGATGACCTGTGCCTGAGCATCGCGCCAGAAATGGTCATCCCCCTGGTTAAATCGTAGCTTATACGTCCAGATTTCGAACGCTCTTGGCGTGAGTCTGGATGAAGCGTTTGCGTGGCGGCACACTACTGCCCATGAGCATGTCGAAGACGCGATCCGCCTCAGCGGCGTCCTCGATATTCACCTGGAGCAGAGTCCGCCGCGCCGGGTCCATCGTCGTCTCCCACAGTTGATCTGGGTTCATCTCGCCCAGACCTTTGTAGCGGTTCACGCGCACCTTATCCGGGTTCTTGTAGGGCTTTAGCGCCCGATTGAGCAGGTCGCCCTCGCTCACCCCAGGGATCGCGTAGACGTACTCTATGGCCTTTCCATTTTGCAGCCGGTAAATCGGCGGCTGGGCGATGTAGAGATGGCCCTCCTGGATCAGCGACAGCATGTGCCGGAAGAAGAAGGTCAGCAGGAGCGTGCGGATATGGCTGCCATCAACGTCGGCATCGGTCATGATAATCACCCGGCCATAGCGCAGCCGTTCGGTATTGAAGTCCTCGCTGATCCCGGTGCCGAGCGCCGAAATCATCGCCTTGATCTCGTTGTTATCCAGCACCTTATCCAGCCGGGCGCGTTCTGTATTCAGGATCTTGCCTCGCAGCGGCAGAATCGCCTGGAAATGCCGGTCACGCCCCTGTTTGGCGCTGCCACCGGCGCTGTCACCCTCGACGATGTAGATTTCGGCATCCGAGCCATGCATCGAACAATCGGCCAGCTTACCCGGTAGTGTGCTGCTTTCCAGCAGGCTCGGCCCACTGCGCACCAGATCGCGGGCTTTCCGAGCAGCTTCGCGGGCACGTTTGCTGGTCATACACTTGTCAACGATGCGCCGGGCTTCGCGCGGGTTGACTTCCAGGAACTCCATGAACGATTCTGACAATACCTGCGAAACCACACCCTGCACTTCCGGGTTGAGCAGCTTGACTTTCGTCTGGCTCTCAAACTGCGGATCAGGGTGTTTGATACTCACGACCGCTGTCAGGCCTTCGAGCGTGTCGTTGCCAGAGAAGTTGGCCTCTTTTTCCTTCAGCAGGTTGGCCTTGCGCGCGTAGCGATTGATAACGCTGGTGATTGCAGAACGCATCCCGGTGAGATGCGAGCCGCCGTCTGGCGTCCCAATGGTGTTGGCAAAGGCCAGTTCCGTCGTTGTCGAGGAATCGGTATATTGGAAAGCCAGTTCGACCCCCACCATAAAGGGTGCCTTGACTTCCGGGGTGACTTCAATGTCACGCTCCGCGTAGACTGGCTCGTGCAGCTGCTGCCGGTTGCGGTTGATGTAGCGCACAAAGGAACGCAGTCCACCTTCGAAGTAGAAGGTCATCTCGCGCGGAATCGGCTTCACCCGCTCATCGCGCAGCGTGATTGTCACCTTGCGCGTGACAAAGGCCATTTCGCGGAAGCGCTGGGCCAGCGTATTGAAGTTGAAGTCGTTCCGATCCATGATGCTGAAATCGGGCACGAAAGTCTGCACAGTCCCGGTGCTCTCGCCCGGTTCCATGGGGCGGATTTTCTCGACCGCGCTCGTCGGTTTCCCAGCTTCGTAGGTCTGCTCCCACAAATGCCCGTCACGATACACCTGAGCGCGAAAATGCGCGGAGAGCGCGTTCACCGCTGAAAGCCCGACGCCATGCAGGCCACCGCTGACCTTGTAGGCTCGTGCATCAAACTTGCCGCCTGCCCCCACTTCGGTCATGACCAGTTGCAGCGTCGAGACACCGGTCTTGTGCATACCTACCGGGATACCCACGCCGTTATCGGCCACCGACACCGTATTATCGTCGTAAAGTGTCACCACGATGCGATCACAGCGCCCGGCCAGCGCCTCATCTACTGCGTTATCGACCACTTCATATATCAGGTGGTGCAGTGCCCGTATATCCGTCCCGCCGACATACATCCCTGGCCGCAAGCGAATATGCTCGATAGGCTCAAGCTTCTCAATGTTTGTTTCATCATACGCTGCGGCGTCGCTGCTCTTCGCCATATATGCTCCTGTAAAATCGGTTGAGCTGAGACTTTCGTAGTGCTCTAATTATACCTCAAGATGGAGCCTCGAACAATGGAAAATCGAACATACTTGCTAAAACACGGACTGTCTGCGCCTGAAACTTGACACGCCTAACGCAGCCCTTTACAATGCCCTCCATAGGCCCCCGTAGCTCAGGGGATAGAGCGACTGCCTTCTAAGCAGTGGGTCGGGAGTTCGAATCTCTCCGGGGGTGCAATCTATGAAAAATGCCCGCTCAACGGCGGGCATCTTCGTTTCTGGCTGAACATGCAGGAGCGCTGACTCGCTCTAGGCCATGATCTCGCTGTAGAGCGTCTCCGTCTCCGGCGAAAGCTGCTGGCCTTCCTTATCGAACTCATCCGCCAGCCGCTGATAATGGGCGGCAGCCTCGCTGCGGCGTCCCAGCTTGGCGTACAACTGCATGACCTCACGGTGGATATTCTCCCGGCTGTTGTCCTCGCTCAGGGCCTTCTGGAACAGCGCCAGCGCGTGTTCAGGCCGGTCTTCTTTCAGCCGAATGTGGGCGATCTCAGTCAGCGCTTCCAGATACCCAGCCTGGAAATCCTTACGCCGGTCCATGATCCAGGAATCGCTGTGCCCCTGCAAGAACGGTCCGCGATACAGTTCGACCGCCCGTGACCAGGCTTCAATCGGCTTCTTGTTGTCAGGATTGCGTCCGGCCATCAGCGCCGTCACGAAGTCCATCACGTCATATTGAATCGCCAGCAGCGGATTCACGCGGTAATAGCCGTCGTCATGCACCAGTACATCCATGTCCAGGGCCTTATGCAGGCGGCGCTTGGTCACGTGGAAAACGTTGACCGCCTGATCTGTGACCAGTTCCGGCCAGAAGGCCTGGCAGATTTCCGAGCGCGTGATGCTGGGACGATCCAGCGCGAAGAAGAACAGCAGGCGCGGCAGATGGCCCTCCCAACTGTCAATTGGCTCGCCGTTCATCAGCATGTAACCCGGCCCCAGCGCGAAGACCTCTAGACGATTCTGGCCGGTCGTCGCCAGATTATAGAAATCCTCGCTAATTAGATGGTCGTCCTTGAGCATGACGGCTCGTTTCTGCGCGATCAAGGACACCCAGGGCAAGCGCGGCAGCGTCCGGCTGTTGATGACCAGCTTGCAGTGTTCCGGCAGTCGATCCACCAGACGTTCCACAAACAACTGAATATCGTCGGCACTGTCGCTGCGGTCGTACTCATCCAGGATGAGCATAAACGGCTCGTCGCTCATTTCGGCCACGTCTTGAGCAAAGGCATCCAGCGCGGAGTTCGAAATCGGCCCGCTGAGCACGTGGTAGAATATTGATGTGGCGGCCAAAGGTCGCGTGCTGGTTAGCGAGGTCATGTGTAAGACCTGACAGGAAGGACTCCAGGTTGATGTCATCCGGCCCCAATGCATAATAAAATGCTTTAGATTCGGGGGCGTCAATCAACTTGGCGACCAGCACAGAACGATACCAGCTCTGGGGATGAAGCAGGATAATCTTTGCGTCAGCCGCCTGATCCCAGAAATTCTGATAGGATTGTTCGATAAGCTCGTGTATCTTCACAGGTGTTTGGCTCCCATTTCTGAAGGAACGTAATTCAATCTTTGCGCAGTCTAGCACATAAATAAGATAATTGCTAATGTAATGTTATTTGTGGCTTACTGGTTCATTTGTGGCACCATACAAGCGAAAGGCGAGGCTGGTGGAAAAACCTGGTCGTCCGTTGGGCCTATCCATTGCGATCATTGTCAGCACCCTGCTCTATACGCTCTTTCCCATCGGACAGGTGCTGTTCTATCTCAGCCTGTTCCAGCACTTCGAGAACACCGAGTTTCTCGAAAGCGGCGGGGCTATCGGTACCAGCGTCACCCATATTTCGCCGCTGACTGTCGTCTTGCCTTTGATCTACGGTCTCGTATTCCTGGTGATTGCCGTCATGGCGTGGCGCGGTAAACCTCAGGCCATCCGCTGGATCTTCATGCTGGCTGTCTTCAGCATCACGGTGATCACGATCTTGATGTCAATTCAGTCGCTCAACGCCCCACCCTCGCTGGACCAGGGGATCGATTCGGGCAGAGCTTCAGCCGATCCGTCCTCTACGGACGTGCCGTACTCAGCTTTCTGGTCGCACTGTATGTTGCCTGGTATGTTAATCGCGGTCCAGCCAGAGCCTTCTATCGCGGCTACTACCTGCCGGACCCTGATCCACCTACCTGAAACCCGCTACGCGGGGGTCGCCCGTTCACGTTCGGCCATTTCCATACGCACCAGTTCAAAGCGCAGCGTTTTGAGGACTTCGGATTTAGGCAGTTCGTCAATAAAGGCATAGCGTGTCGGCACTTCGTAAGGGGCCAGATACTTCGAGCAGTGGCTGATTAAGTCCTGCTTCGTCACCTCCGCACCGGGATGCTTGACGATCCAGGCTTTTAAGGCTTCCTGACCTTCTTTTTCAGGGTGCGGGATGGCTGCCACGCCGACCTCCAGCACGGCTGGATGATCGCTCAGCACCTTTTCGACATTCGCCGGATAGACGTTGAAGCCGCCAATCAGTGCCATGTCCTTCTTACGGTCGATGATGTAGAAATAACCATCTTCGTCCATACGGCCAATGTCACCGGTATACAACCAGACCTTGCCGTCTTTCTTGCGCAGCGCGCGGGCCGTCTCGTCCGGCATATTATGGTAAGCCGTCATCAACTGCGGTCCGGTCATGACCACCTCACCTGATTCGCCGACCGGCACATCGGTTACTTCATCTTCAAGACTGACGATGCGCACATCCATATCCGGCAGAGGCAGCCCTACCGAACCACCCCGGTTTTCGCCCAGCAGCGGATTGACATGCGAGGCCGTCGGTGCTTCGCTCATGCCATAACCTTCGAGCAGCTTGCCACCGCTCAGGCGTTCAAACTCGCGTTTCGTGACCGGCGGCAGCGGCGCAGAGCCACTGATGCAGGCCCGTATCGAGTTCAGGCTGATCTCGCCAGCAAGCACCCTGGGATGATTATTGATAGCGTTATACAACGCGGGCACGCCATGAAACAGCGTCGGCTTGCAAGTTTCGATGACTCCCAGCAGGTCGTCAATGTCCCGTGCGTTGATGACAAGGGCGATCATGCCGCCCACGTAAATGGCCTTGCTGAGCACCGCCACCATCCCGAAGACGTGAAAGAGCGGGATTGCCCCCAGGAAGATTTCATCTTCCTCCGGCTGAAGCACGACGCTCATCTGCAAAGTGTTCGCTACCAGGGCACGGTGGGTGGACATGGCCGCTTTGGGGATCCCGGTCGTGCCACCGGTATACTGATAGATACACATATCGTCTGATGTGACCACCACATCAGCCTTTTGACCGGCGAACCTCGTCAGCAAATCCGGCATCAAATAATCGCCATCGCCCAGCTTTTCAACGCGATGGCCTTCTTTCTTCTCGCGGGCCAGCGTAAACAGGACCTGTGCCAGGGGCGGGAAGTATTCCTTGACATTGGTGACAATGACGTGTTCCAGCGCACTGCGGGGCTGAATTCCCTTGACTTTGTTATAAAACAGGCTCAGGACAATGGCGAAACGGGCACCGCTGTCCTTGATCTGGAACAGGAGTTTTTCTGGCGGAAAGGTCGGGTTGGCCGCCGACACGATGCCGCCTGCCTTTAAGACAGCATAGAAGCTGATGACAAAAGCGGCGCAGTTCGGCATGACCAGCGTGACCACATCTCCCTGCTGCAAGCCCATATCGACCAGGCCCACCGCCAGCGCATCCGATTGACTCTCAAGCTCCCGGTAGCTGACCGCACGTCCGACACGCCCGACCAGCGGCAGCTTCAAGCTGGTGTACAACGCAGGTTTTTCAGGCCACTTGCGCGCGGACTCTTGCAGGAAATTATGGAGGGGAATATCCGGGTAAGGTTCTAAAGTCTTCGGAACCGCTGCATCATAACTCTTTTGCCAGGGACGCTCAGCATAAGTCACCATTCTAATAAACCCCGCAGTCTTATCATCAAAATCTCTTGACGGTCTGATTTCATTATAGTGACGTGTTTCTGGCAGTGTCAAACGTCAGCCCAGGAGCGCCAGGGTTCAGGCAAATGTGCCGGTTGGCCGTCGGTGGTGATGCAGATGTGCTTGCTGCTGCCGGTAACGATCAGCTTGCGGCTCTCCGCGTCGACGATTTCATAACTGAAGGTCACCCCCCGGCTGCGCACCTCAGAAAGCCAGCAGCGCACAACTAACTGCTGGTCAAAGCGTGCCGTCTGGTGATAGCGCGCGTGGATCTCCGCCACAGCGAGATAATGTCCGGTGCGCTCGAAGCTGACGTAATCCGCGCCGCGCTCGCGGGTGTAATTGGTGCGGCCTTCTTCAAAATAGACGATATAACTTGCGTGATGCACGATGCCCATTGCGTCTGTTTCGGCATAGCGCACTCGCACGACCGTTTCGGCAACGAATTTTTCGCTCATGGCTAATCTGGCTTGTGTCGTGCCGCCAGCTTTGCACGCAGGTCATCCAGCGAAATATCCAGCGCCGACATCAGCACCAGCGTGTGATACAACAAATCCGCCAGTTCGCCGATCTGTGCCTCGCGTTCCTGGCCCAGGGCAGCGACGACCACTTCGACCGCCTCTTCGCCCACTTTCTGACTGATGCGCGTCAGCCCCTGGTCAAAGAGCGTGTTGGTGTAGCTCCCCTCTTTCGGGTTCGCCTTGCGATCCTGAATGATCGCTTCTAATTCATCGAGCATATCAGGCATGACTGTCCTCGGTTGCATTGGTCAAAGCGCTCAAGGGGCGGTAAAAGCAGCTCACTTCCCCGGTGTGACAGGCTGGTCCCGCCGGATCGACCAGGATCAGCAGGGTATCGCCGTCGCAGTCCACGCGAATTTCGCGCACAGTCTGTGTATTGCCGGAGGTCGCGCCTTTGTGCCAGAGTTCCGTCCGGCTGCGGCTCCAGAAGACTGTTTCACCCTCTTCCAGCGTCCGGCGCAGCGAGTCGGCGTTCATGTAGGCCAGCATGAGTACCTGGCCGGTCCTGGCATCCTGCACCACCGCGGGGATCAGGCCCTGTGCGTCCCATTTAAGCGCGTCGAAGTTTATCATAATCCCATCCATCCGTCCGTACCGCCACGTTGAGTTCGTAGAGGTAATCTTTCAGGTCGCTGATACGCATCTCATCGTAGTGAAAGACCGACGCCGCCAGCGCAGCATCCGCCTTGCCGACCGTCAGCGCCTCGCGGAAATGCTCCATCGTCCCGGCCCCACCGGACGCGATCACCGGGATCGAGACCGCCTCAGCCACCGCCTGAGTCAGTTCGATATTGAAGCCGTCTTTGGTCCCGTCGCGGTCCATACTGGTCAGCAGGATTTCGCCTGCGCCCCGGTCCTCGACTTCTCTGGCCCATTCTACCGCCTCGCGCCCGGTCGGTACACGGCCACCGTTGATGAACACCTCCCAGCGCCCATCAACCCACTTCGGGTCAATCGCTACGACAATTGCCTGACTGCCAAAGCCCCAGGCCCCCGCGTTGATGAGGTCCGGCGTTTTGATGGCCGCGCTGTTGATCGATATCTTCTCCGCCCCGGCCAGCAGCGTCGCGCGAATGTCCTCAATCGTGCGAATGCCGCCGCCCACGCAGAAGGGGATAAACACGCTGTCGGCCACGTTGCGCACCATATCGAGCAGCGTATTGCGATTTTCGTGCGAAGCGGTGATGTCCAGGAAGACCAGTTCGTCCGCGCCTTCGCGGTCGTAAATCTTTGCCTGCTCCACCGGATCGCCCGCGTCCTGTAAGTTCACAAAGTTGATCCCCTTGACCACCCGGCCATTCATCACATCCAGACAGGGGATAATTCGTTTCGTCAGCATCGTCATTGCCCTCCCGCCACCGCCATTGCATCCGCCAGTGTTATCCGCCCCGTGTAGAGGGCCGTGCCGATAATCGCGCCCGCCACCGCCCCGCTATCGCGCAACCGCTGAATCTCATCTACCGTTGTCACGCCACCCGACGCGATCACTTGCAGAGCGGTCTCGCGTCCCAGCGCAATCGTCGAGTCCAGATTTGCGCCGCCCAGGTGTCCGTCCCGACCCACATCGGTAAACAGCGCGTGCCGCAGGCCGATCTCGACCATCGCCTGCCCCAGCGCCGCTGGGGTCACATCGGTCACGTCCTGCCAGCCCTGTACCGTGACCTTGCCGTCACGCGCATCCAGCGCCACGCAGATCGCTTCCGCGCCCCAGCGTTCGACCGCCTGCGCCACGACTTCCGGCTGCCGGATCGCCAGCGTGCCCACGATTACGCGCGATGCCCCTCGTGCAAGCGCCTGTGCGATGTCGTCCAGGCTGCGCATCCCGCCGCCAAATTGGATGGGCACGCCCAGCTTCGCCACTGCTTCCAGCCACGCGCCGTTGTCGTTGGCGGTCGAAAACGCGCCATCCAGATTAATCATGTGGATCCACTGCGCGCCCTGGTCAATCCAGTTCTGCGCCGCTGCACGCGGGTCCTCGCCGAATATCGTCTGCTGCGCCGGATCGCCCTCGACCAACTGGACCACATTGCCGCCGCGCATGTCAATCGCCGGGATAGATAATCATGCCTCAAGCTCCAGGAAATTAACCAGCACTTGCAGACCGAGTCGCTGGCTCTTCTCCGGGTGAAACTGCACGCCGTAGATATGCTCGTGCTGCACCGCCGCCGTGAAGGGGATGCCGTAATCGACCACGGCGACCACATCCGCCGGGTCCTCAGGCACGCAGTAGTAGCTGTGGACGAAATAGGCCGAGGTCTTGGCGTCGATATGCGCCAGTAGCTCGCAATCCCGACGCACGTCCAGCTGATTCCAGCCCATATGCGGCACCTTCAGGCCCATATCAGATGGGAAGCGTGTCACATAACCCGGCAGCAAACCCAGCCCTTCGTGATTGCCCATCTCGTCGCTGCGCGCGAATAGAAACTGCATCCCCAGGCAGATACCCAGGTAGGGCACGCCACTCTGAACCGCCTCAATCAGCGGCTGCACCAGATCCTGACGATGAAGCTGCTGCATCCCGGCCCCAAAGGCCCCCACACCCGGCAGGATAATCTTGTCCGCCCCGCGCAGTTCATCCGGTGCCTGCACCAGCCGCATATCCGTGACGCCCAGGTACTTGAGTGCGTGGAGCACGCTGCGCAGATTTCCCGCGCCGTAGTCAATGACCGCCAGCATGGACTCCTCCCCTTTCAAACAAAAAACCCCGCCGGTGCGGGGTCTCAACGAGCAAAACAAGCGCGCGACTCTAGTCCAAGACCAGCACCGGGTTCAGTCTGATATTCATGGTGATGGTGATGCAGAGCCAGCATGTGCGCAACCTCCAAACAATCGCGCAGCAGTATAACCCGGCGCGCCGCGCCTGTCAAAACATTCACGGCCTGCTCAATCTTATGTCTGGGTATGAATGCTATAATGAGTGAAGTGGATCAGGTTCTGGAGTAAGTCATGATGAATAGTCGTCGTCGCCTGCCCTTTACAGGCGCGATTTTCCTTGTCACGTTGGTCATTGTATTTGGGGCTGGTTATGCTGCCGGGAGCCACACTATCGCTGCTCAGGCCCAATCGCAGTTTACCCCACCACCAGGTAGCGAAACAGATTTCGACGCCTTCTGGCAGGCCTTCAACTTCATTCAGGACGATTTCGTCAATCCGGGTGATACTGAAGTCACGACTCAATCTCTGGTTGATGGCGCGATCCGGGGCATGGTCGATTCGCTCGGCGATCCCAACAGCGAGTACATGAACCCCGAAGAATATCCGCTGTTTACCGACGACATCGCCGGCACAGTCGAGGGCATCGGCGTCGTCATCCACAACAACGAAGACGTGGGTGGAATCGAGATCGTGAATGTGCTGGACGGCACCCCTGCCGCCCACGCAGGGCTAAAGATCGGCGATGTATTCTCAACAGTAGACGGAGCAGATGTGCTGGGTGTAAGCCAGCTTGAACTGGCCTCGAAAGTGCGTGGGCCAGCGGGTACAACCGTCAAGTTGACGATGCTGCGCGAGGGCAAACCCATCGACTTTTCGCTGGTGCGAGCGCGCATCGACGTCCCCAACGTCGAATCCCATCGCATCGAAGGCACCGACATTGGCTACATCCGGCTGATGCAGTTTACGCCGCAAGCCCGCGAGGAGATTGACTCCGCGCTCAAAGACCTGGATACCAGCAGCCTCAGCGGCCTGATCCTCGACCTGCGCGGCAATCCGGGTGGGCTGCTCGACAGCGCGATTGATGTCGCCAGTGCCTTCATCAAGGAAGGCAACGTCGTTACCGAGGATTTCGGCAACGATACACAGCGCAACTTTGCGGTTAACGGCAACTACGATGACATCGGCGTTCCGCTGGTGGTCCTGGTCGATGAACGCAGCGCCAGCGCCTCGGAACTGGTCTCTGGAGCGCTGCAAGACAGCCATACGGCCACCATCATCGGCGAGACGACCTTCGGCAAAGGAACCGTGCAGAACATTCAAAATCTGGTCAATGGCGGCGGCCTGCGCCTGACCATCGCGCGCTGGCTCACACCCAGCGGCCACTGGATTCACCATGTCGGCATCACACCGGATATAATCGTTAACTGGGACAGCGAGACGCTCGATGTAGCACCGGAAGAGGACCCGCAGCTTCAAGCCGCCATCCAGGATTTGGAGACAACGCCGGTCACTACCAGTCAAGGATCATAAATCGGGGGGATTATCATGGAAATTCTGGGGGTCGATATTGGGGGATCCGGCATCAAGGGCGCGCCCGTGGATACGGATACCGGCAACCTTATCGCGGACCGCCACCGCATTGAGACACCGCAGCCCGCTACGCCTGACGCTGTCATTGACGTGGTCGGCGAACTGGTCGATCACTTCGCCTGGGATGGCCTGATTGGCTGCACCTTTCCCGCTATCGTCAAGAAGGGTGTCACCCTGAGCGCCGCCAATGTGGATAACTCCTGGATCGGCTACGACGCCGAACGTGCCCTGCGCCAGCGCACCGGCTGCTCGCTCATGCTGCTGAACGACGCCGACGCCGCCGGAATCGCCGAGATGGAATTCGGCGCGGGTCAGGGCCAGGACGGCCTGGTCATCATTATCACGCTGGGCACCGGGATCGGCAGCGCCCTGTTCCACGAGGGCGAGTTACTGCCCAATACCGAACTGGGTCACCTGGAAATTCGCGGCAAAGAAGCCGAAAAGTGGACCGCCGACAGCGCCCGTAAGGCCAAAAAACTGAAGTGGCACGCCTGGGGCGAGCGGCTCAACGTCTATTTGAGCCACCTGGAATTTCTGTTTTCACCGGATCTGTTTATCATCGGCGGCGGTGTCAGCAAGAAGTTCCACAAATACGAACGCTACCTGACCACACAGGCGCGCACGGTCCCGGCAGCCATGCGCAACGAAGCCGGAATCGTCGGCGCAGCCCTCGCCGCGCGCAAGCTGGTTGGTGAGGACTGACGCTTAAGCCTGCTGGTAGATTAGCGCCGACGAGATCAGCGTGCCGCCCGCAAAACGGATAATCCGGCTCACGGCGAGATCGAGGGCATCCTGCACATCTTCGACCGGCGTGACCTCGCAGCCATCGACCAGCAGCAGCACCCGACGGGTCCCCGCGCCAATCTTGCTGAACTCGGCGTCACGGTGATTGAAATCCCAGCAGATGACCCGTTCCTGGTCGGCGTAGATCAGTTCGCCCGATTCGATTTTCTGCGGATCGCCCCCACCAATCGGCTCGATCTGCTCGCCGCCAGCAGCAAAACGCAGGTTCAGTGGCAGACTTAGATGGTCCGCATCGTAGGCGGCCATTGGAATCTGCGTTTCCACTGAGGCCAGATTATAGGCATCCACCACATTGTTGATCTCCGGCAGACCCCTCCCGCGCACAACCCGCCGCAGCAATCCCTCGGCGCTGGGGTTGCGCTTGCTGGGGTCCACGCCGAAGGCCCGGTAGATAGCCCGGTAGGCCTGGATGCGCTCCAGTGAGCCGATGTTGACGCCTTGATAGCGCGTCATGATCTCGTCGCTGATCTTGGTCATCAGAGTCTGCTGAACGTCGTCGCTATTGCCCACCTGCACCGCTTCAATCAGCGCCACGCCGATCCGCAGCCCAGGGAACTGCGCCATTACCTCTGGCGCGATGTGCAGCGTTTGACCGTAGTGGGCATCGTGACGCTTTTCGATTACCTGAAACGTGGCGGTACTCAGAAACTGGATATTCTGTGCCTGCTGCAAACGCCGCAGCACAAACTCCCGGTCGAGCGCCGCCAGCAGATCGCCCGCACGCGGTCCGCTGGTCCGGCCCAGTATCGTCCGGTAGATCACCTGGAAGGCCTGCCCTGGCTTCAATTCCAGCGCCATTGCCAGATCGTAAATCGCCTTGTGAATCGCTTCACCGCCGGGGGCTTCCTCTGACCGAAACCAATCGAGAAAGCGGTCAAGAAAGCGGCGCTGCACATCGCTCAAGCCGCGTGCTTCGGCGGGCAACCGGTCCTGCACCACGAAGACCGCGTTTTCTGGCGCGAACTGATCCAGCCACAGCCGGGCGTAATCAATCCGGCTCTGGACCTCGCTCACTTCTTCCGGCTGCAAGGGTGCGCCTTTATGCTGCTCGAAGTGCTTGAGCACGTTGATCCCCGGAATCTGGCAGACGGTGACGACATGCATGAAACGGGGCCGGTACAACGGGCGCAGCGCTTCGCCGTAGGTAATCTGCGAGAGTTCGAACAGCCGCTTCTGCCATTCCTGATCCGGCTCGTTCGTTTCCATAAAATAGTGATCCGCCGCCGTGTCGAACTCATCGAAGAGGCGCGGCACCGAGTTCTGATCCAGGTTGAAGTTGATCGCCGTGCGCGGACGGGTCCGCACCAGCAGATAGCGCAGCAGTTCCGGCGGCAGCGCCTCAGCCACGGCCTTCGCGCTGAAGCCGATCCCCTTCGACGAACTCATCTTGCCGCCTTCCAGCAGCAGAAACTCGTAGGGGATATTGGTGGGGGGCGATGTCTTGAAAACCCGCCGCGCCACCGCCTCAGACACCTCGCGCGCACCCCCTTCAATCGAGTGATCCATGCCCGCGCCCTCGACGTTGACGCCCAACACCTGCCAGCGCGCCGCCCATTCCAGCTTCCAGGGCAGCTTGCCATTGCCATCAAAGGGGCTAACCGCGCCTTCATGCCCGCAGCCCTGCGCATAGCTCATCGCATCCGGCGCACAGCGATAATGGACCTTCTCTCCATCCCAATCGTAGACCTGGGTCATGGCGATGCGCCCGCAGTGCTCGCAGATCGGGTTGAAAGGGTACCAGTCCTCGGCCCGGTCGGAATTGCTGACTTCCAGGTATATCTTGCGGACCTCAGCAGCATGATCCAGGATCACGCGAATGGCCTCGTTCATCTGCCCCGACCGGTACAGTTCGCTCATACGGTAAGGGGTCGGGAAGATGCCGAGCTTGTGCTGCACAGCCATGAACTCGTCATAGAAATACGAGGCGTAGCTGCGGTCGCTGCCGTCCGGCGCGGGAATTTCACACAGCGGCATCCCCAGGTATGGCTCGTAGCGTTCGCGCGAGAGGCTCGGCGGCACCGCATCCAGCGCGTCGTAATCATCGCTGCCGTAGAAGAGCCGCGCAGGCTTGCCAGCGCTCAAGGCGGCGCGGTACAGAATGTCGTGGATCACCGGCCCGCGCAGCGACCCGACGTGCGCACTGCCGGAATAAGTCTTCGAATCGTTGATGACGACCTCGTCTACCTCAAGATCCGCGATCAACTGGTCGGCCCAGTACAGCATGGTCATCATCCTTCCGCAAGACGCAAAAACAGAATACACCCGTCGGTTAGACGGGCGCACTCATTATAGTGTCGATTGTGATAGAGTTCTAGCCGTTTTCGGAGACGACGACCCCAGCCAGCACCGGTTCGACTCGCTCCATCGCCCAGTCGATTTCCTCGCGGGTAATCGTCAACGGCGGCGCAAAGCGAATCACCTGCTGGTGAGTCTCACGGCACAGCAGCCCGGCGTCCATCAGGCGTTCGCAGTAAAGCCGTGCTCCACCCGCTTCCGCCTTGAGTTCTACGCCGATCAGCAGTCCCTTGCCGCGTATGTCTTTCACCAGCGGGCTGTTCAGCGCCGCCAGACGCCCGCGCAGATAGGCGCCCATGTCTGCTGCGCGCTCCGGGAGCGCCTCGTCTTCCAGGACTGTCAGCGCCTCAAGTGCAATCGCGCAAGCCATCGGGTTCGCACCAAAGGTGCTGCCATGTTCACCGGGCTGGAACAGGCCCAGCAGGTCCGCCTTCGTCACCACTGCCGAGACCGGATACATGCCGCCACCCAGCGCCTTGCCCAGGATGAGAATATCGGGTTCGATGTCTTCATGCTGGTAGGCAAACAGCTTGCCCGTGCGGCCCAGGCCGGTCTGAATCTCGTCCAACAGCAGCAGAACGTTGTGACGGTCGCAGATCTCGCGCACCTGCTTGAGATAGCCATCCGGCGGGACGTTGACCCCACCCTCGCCCTGAATCGGCTCCATCAGGAAAGCCGCCGTGTGCGGTGTGATCGCTGCTTCCAGCGCTGCCGCGTCGCCAAAGGGCACAGCACAGAATCCGGGAGTCAGCGGCCCGAAATCGCGCTTGTAGTGCTCTTCAGTCGAGAAGCTGATGATCGTCGTCGTCCGCCCGTGAAAATTGCCCTGGCAAACGATGATCTCAGCCTGATCGCGCGGCACCCCCTTGACGGTATAGGCCCATTTGCGCGACAGCTTAATGGCCGTCTCGACTGCCTCTGCGCCAGAGTTCATCATCAGCGCTTTGTCCATCTCGCACATGCTGGTCAGCTTTTCCAGCAGCGGTTCCAACCGGTCGTTATGAAAGGCCCGCGAGGTCAGCGTCACGCGGTCAAGCTGGCTTTTCGCCGCCTCGATCAGACGCGGGTGCCGGTGACCGTGACTCACCGCCGAATAGGCGCTGAGCATATCCATATAACGCTTGCCTTCTACATCTGTAACCCACACGCCCTCACCCTCAGCAATCACCACCGGCAGGGGGTTATAGTGATGTGCCCCGTAGCGTGCGGTGCGTTCGATGATCTGCTCTGTCAAGCGCATAGGTACTCTTCTCCTTTTGATACAATCTGCATGAACATAATCAGACAGATTATACAACTGAAGCACCGCAAACGGCATATGACTTTCAACCAGTCGTCACACGCTGAAGGCCATTGACACAGGCGCAGCGCCAACCGTATAGTGTGGTCATGATGAATGATGTTCAGTCTCCAGCGGTGGCCGCTGAGGAATGGGTTTGGAGCGTCGCGGTTGACGTGGTGATCTTCACGCTGCGCCAGCAGGATCTCCAGGTCTATCTGATCGAACGCACCGACCCGAAGTTTCGTGGGCGCTGGTCGCTGCCCGGCGGCATCGTGCGCGCCAACGAAGCCCTGGAAGAAGCCGCCATGCGCCAGTTGCAGGAACAGACCACCGTAGAGGACATTTACCTCCAGCAGCTATTTACCTACGGCGATCCGCAGCGGGATTCGCGCCGTCGCGTCATCAGCGTGGCCTACTTTGCCCTCATCGCCGCTGACCGCATCGCGTCTTCCGACGAAACAGCAGTTGGCACAGCGTCTATAAGCTGCCCACACTGGCCTTCGACCACGCCCGCATAGTTAAAGATGCCCTCACCCGCCTGCGCAGCAAGATCGAATACACCGCCGCCGCCTTCGAACTTATGCCCGAAGAGTTCACCCTGCGTGAGCTTCAACTGGCTTACATGGTCATTCTGGATGACCACCGGCTGGACAAAGCCAACTTTCGCAAGAAAATCCATGATGCCCGCGTGGTCGAGCCGGTCAACCGCTACCGCAAAACCGGCGGACGCCCGGCGCGGCTCTATCGTTTTCGCAAAGATGCCCGGCTTGAATCTAAAGCGCGGCGCTTCTTCCCATAACAGGATCGCATCTATGACGACATGGCACACCCTTGCAGCAGGCCCTGAACTGCGGCGGCTCGTCGCCGAGCGGCTCGGCTGGCACATGCGCAAGACCTGGGTCGGCACCAGCAGCGTTGAGTACGACTACCTCGTCTACAACGAAGACGACATGCTCATGTACCAGCGCGAGATCGGCAGCGCCGCAGCCAGCGACGCGCAGCAGGCCGAAACCGATACCTGGCTGGAGGCTATGCGCGATGAGGACTGCCCTCGCTGGGATGAAGACCTGATTGACGCGCGCGACCTGGTTTATGGTCTGGATCACGCCATCGAGCAGCAGGACGGTCAGTATCATGCCTGGGTCGATGCCCCGACAGCACCAGGGGCAGGCTCCAACCGAGGCATTAGCGCTGGTACGCGCCTGGCTGACCGCCACCGAAAATCAGGACGATTTTCTCAGCCCGACCTGAGCGTTTTACTTTGCCCAGAAAGCCTCGTCCAGATTCAGGGAATGCACCGGACGCTCGCCCGTCAGGCGCAGCGCACCGTCCACCGTCGCCATCAGCAGCACGTAATCGGGGAAATCAGACTCGCGGAACTGCCACTCTGCCACGCTGTACAGGCGAATCTGCCCGTGTACCCGCCAGACCGTCACGATAAAGGGCAGGCGCGCGTACATCGCGTGAACCATGACTTCGCTCTGGCGCATATCGGCCCGGCGGGCCAGCATACTCAGGGCACTGCGCAGGCGCTTGGCGTCAAATGGCCCCCGGAACGACCAGATCTGGCGCGGCGCAGCAGCCTGATCCAGCAGCGGCGCGATCGACTCGGCTTCGTCAGAGCGCAGCTCATCCAGCACGATACAGGCTGGGTTCCGCTCCAATGCCAGCGCCACCAGATCGCCGAAGCTCGGTCCCTCCGGCCACCCCACCACCAGACGAGCCGCCCCTTCCGGCAGACGCAGTTCCCCCGCGCGTTCCGCCGTAATCACCCCAGCCGGGTTCGGCAGAGTGGGCAGCAGCGCGCTCAAGAGCGTCGTCTTGCCCGATTCGACATCGCCCACGATGACCAGCCCATGATCGGAACGGCCCAGCGCGGTCAGCAGCGCCGCCGCATCCTCGCTCAAGAAACCCGATTCGACTAAATCTGGCAAAGTAAGCATCTGCCGGGGATGCAGCCGGATGTCCGCGCTGTAGCCGAAGGCCATCAGCGGTGTGGTCACGGTCAGGCTCACGGGCCGGTTATCCACCATCAGGCCCGTTTCCACAAAAGGCAGGTCCTCGTACAGGTCGGCCCCGGCATCCAGCAGGAGCCGCCGCAGAATACGCTTGAGATGCGCTTCATCCTCAAACAGGGGACCGACGGCCTCCAGTTCACCATGTCCACGCCGCAGCGCCGCTTTGTCCTCCCCTTCCAGGGAGATCGTGGTGATGCTGTCATCCAGGAACAGCGGGTCCAGCGGACCATAGCCAAACAGATTGCTGTAAGCCTGCTGGATCAAAGCCGCCTTATCCTGCGAGTCAAGCTGCACCGATTGGACTGCCAGCACATAGTTGACCACCGGCAGCAGCAGCTTTATACGCTTTGTCGTCGTATCAGCTTCCCTTAAATCGGCGCTATCGGCGTACTCCTCGATGAACTCCTGTTCAATCGCCTCGATCAAGGCCTGCCAGGAAATCTGACGCTGCCCAAACTGGCCTTGAATAAGCTGCGGTTCGCGTCCCGCATCGGCGTCACGACGGATTTGTTCCCAATCCAGGTCGCTGTCTTCTGGTTGATCCTGATTACTCACGCTGCTTCACTCCATTTAACGCTCATTGCCTGACAACTATGGTATACTCCTCTTCGGAATCAGCCACTATGCACCGCGCGGGAATAGACATGGACCTTATCATAACCGGCTCAATCGCCTACGACTATCTGATGCGCTTCCCTGGCCGCTTCGCCGAACATCTCATCAAAGATCAACTGCATCAGCTCAGCGTCAGCTTTCTGGTCGATGAAATGACCAAACACTGGGGCGGCAACGCCGCTAACATTGCCTACAGCGCGGCTTTATTGGGCCTCAAGCCACACGTCATGGGCACGGTAGGCCGCGATTTCCCAGATTATCGCGCCTGGCTTGAGAGCGCGGGCGTGGATACCAGCACCGTCCGGCAGATCGACGAAGTCTTCACAGCCTCGTTCTTCGTTAACACTGACCTGGATAATAATCAGATTGCCTCCTTCTACACCGGTGCGATGGCCTATGCCAAGGATTACAGTCTGGCGGATGTTTATGAAGGCGCGCCGGATATGGTCGTCATTTCGCCCAACGACCCGACCGCAATGGTGAATCTGGCACGTGAGTGCCGTGAGCGCGGCATCCGCTTCCTCTATGACCCCAGCCAGCAGGTCCCCCGCCTCAGCGGCGATGATCTGCGCGAAGGGATGCAGGGCGCTTATGCCCTGGTGGTCAATGCCTACGAATCAGAAGTCATCCAGCAGAAAACAGGCTATACGCTAGGCGATCTTCAGGACGCAGTGGAAATTCTCGTCATTACGCAGGGCGAAAATGGCGTCTACATTTATCACAACGGTGAATTCGTCACAGTCCCGGCTTTCCCGGTGGAGCACATCGCGGACCCAACCGGGGCCGGAGACGCTTTCCGGGGCGGCCTGCTGCGTGGGCTGGCTTCCGGCTGGTCGCTGCAAATGGGAGCGCTGACCGGCTCGCTGTGCGCCGCCTATGCGCTCGAACAGACCGGCACCCAGAGCCATCACTTCACCCTGGCTGAATTCACCACGCGTTTTCGCCAGTCCGCCGACGACGAAGGTCTTCTCGACACCCTGGCCCCCGGCGGCTAATCTGCGCCTGTCCAAAACCACTGGCGACAAGCGCTCAATCGTATGCTAAAATCCCGGCATTCCCGGAATCAACCATTAGGAGTTTATATGACTGTTGAACACGATGTAAAAAGCCTGGATCTCGCGCCAGGTGGTCGCTTCCGCATTGAGTGGGCCGAGCAGGAAATGCCGGTGCTGCGCAGTATTCGTGAGCGTTTCGAGAAAGAGCAGCCGCTGGCAGGGGTACGGGTCTCGGCCTGCCTGCACGTGACCACCGAAACGGCTAATCTGGTGCATACGCTCCAGGTCGGCGGGGCAGACGTGGTCCTCTGCGCCTCGAATCCTCTCTCCACCCAGGATGATGTGGCCGCCTCGCTGGTTTCGCACTTTGAAATCCCGGTCTATGCCATCAAAGGCGAAGACAACGACGTTTATTACAGCCACATCAAAGCCGCCCTCGACCACAGCCCGAATGTCACAATGGACGACGGCGCGGACCTGGTCGGCACAATCCACAAGAGCCGCCGCGAACTGCTCGACAACATTGTCGGCGGCACGGAAGAAACCACCACTGGCGTGATCCGCCTACGGGCCATGTCGAAAGACGGCGCGCTCAAGTTCCCGGTGATCGCCGTCAACGACAGCAACACCAAGCATCTTTTCGACAATCGCTACGGCACGGGCCAGAGTACGCTCGATGGCATCATCCGCGCCACCAACATCCTGCTGGCCGGGCGCAATTTCGTCGTGGCCGGTTACGGCTGGTGCAGCCGGGGCATCGCCACCCGCGCGCGCGGCATGGGTGCCAACGTCATCGTGACTGAGGTAGACCCCTTGCGCGCCCTCGAAGCCGTGATGGATGGCTTCCGCGTCATGCCCATGATGGAAGCCGCCGAAATCGGCGACATCTTTGTTTCGGCCACCGGCGACATCAACGTCATCGACACGCATCACTTCGAACGCATGAAAAGCGGCGCGATTGTTTGCAACAGTGGGCATTTCAACGTCGAACTGAACCTCAAAGGGCTGGCCGAGATGGCGGCGGGCGATCCGAAACGGGTGCGTCCCTTCGTCGAGGAATACCGCGTCGATGGCCGCTCGATCTACGTCCTGGGCGAAGGCCGACTGATTAACCTGGCCGCTGCCGAAGGGCACCCGGCCAGCGTGATGGACATGAGCTTCGCCAATCAGGCGCTGGCGGCTGAATACATGGTCAAGAATTCTGACTCTTTGAATGCGAGCGT
Source organism: uncultured Chloroflexia bacterium (assembly GCA_963772595.1). Classification (GTDB taxonomy): domain Bacteria; phylum Chloroflexota; class Anaerolineae; order Aggregatilineales; family Phototrophicaceae; genus CAVYXZ01. Next base: position 714,827 of record CAVYXZ010000016.1, read on the forward strand.
CTATATCATCCCCGAAGAGATCGACAACGAAATCGCGCGCCTCAAACTGGAAGCGATGGGCGTCAACATTGATACCCTCACCCCGGAACAGGAACATTACCTCAACCAGTGGGAAGAGGGGACTTGAGTCCCGGTATCCTCGCAAGCATAAGCAGTTTTGGAGGGAAGATGATGATCCAGAAATATCTCCGCGCGGCGATCAGCAGTCTCTTGTTGATTTTGCTGTCGCTCACCGGCAGCGCGGTGCTGTCACAATCAGGCGACTCGATGGTGCGCTTTGTCCACGCCATCCCAGGCGCATCGCCCATCGACGTGTACGTAGACGGTGAATTGACCGTTCGTAATATCGCGCTTGGGGCCGCATCCAACTACATCAACATGCCCGCCAGCCAGCATCAGATCACTGTGACCTCAACCGGCACCACCACGCCGCTCTGGGAACAGCAGTATACGCCCGGCGCAGGCAAGGCCGAGACGCTGGTCGCTTCCTCGGTGGAAGAACCGATCACCTTCACCGCCTTCGAAGACCTGCTGGAACCTCTGCCGCCGGGCAAGGCGCGCTTCACCGCGATCCATGCCATCTCCGACAGCGGCCCGGTGGATGTCGTCCTGGATGATGGACGGCCCCTCGTGCTCGGACAGACCTACAACACGCCTTATGGTACGCTGGACATCCCGGTATTCAACTACAGCATGGCTGTAACGCCAACTGGCGGCGACATTGCCTCCGCCATTCTGAACATTGACGAAGTACCGCTGAATTCCGGCGCGTCCTACATGCTGCTGCTTTATGGCCGTGCTGCTAACCCGCAGTACACTCTGCTCTCCACGCCGACCCATCCTGCGGCGGACAGCGACGGTTTCCTGAAATTCGTGGATGCCGCAGCCGACTCACCGGATGTCGATGTCTACCTGACCGGCAGCGATGCTGACAGCGCGACCCTGGTGGCCTCGCTCAGCAGCCCGACCGGCAGTGCCAGCACGACCGACTACATGGCACTCCCCTCAGGAGCCTATAGTGTCGAACTGCGCAGCAGTGACACACAGGAATCCCTGTTAAGCGAGACCGTGAACATCGATGCAGGCGCATACAGCAGCGCCGTGATTAGCGGCCCGGCGGATGCCCCAGCGCTGAACGTGCTGGCTGACAACCTCGCCATGATCGCGCCTGACGAAGCGCTCATCCGCGTGACCAATGCGTCCGCAGATGACAACGTGTCGGCCTCGCTGGGTAACGGTGTCATCCTTGCTAACAGTCTGGCAGCGGGAAGCAGCAGCGACAGTGCCGCGACCGCGCCGGGCACCCTCAGCCTGATCGTCTCGAGCGCCAGCGCCGGGATGACTACCCTGCCGGAGCAGGATTTCTACGGCGGCGTTTTCTACGACATCCTGACCTTCGGCGATTCGGTCGTCCTCAGCCAATCTGCAATTGCGCAGGGGATCGGCAGCGCCCCCGGTGCCGCTGAGTCGATGCTGGTGGCTGCACAACCCACCGCAATGCCGCCCACAGCGACCCCGGCTGAAGCCGTACTGGCGACCGCAGCGCCGGTTGCAACGGCAGCGCCTGCCGAGACAGTGGCACCGCCCGCACCGACTATCGCGCCGGTCATCATCCCAACCAATGCTCCCATCACCGGGCGTGTGTTTAACCTGAACGTCGATGCTAATTTGCAGCTCCGCCAATATCCGAATGCCAACGCCCTTTCGCTCGGCACGGTGCCCTTCGGCACGGTCCTGATTGTGAACGGACGCGAAGGCGCGCTGGAGGACATCCCGCGCAGTTCCACGCCCATACCGGCGGACTACAATTACGTAGACCCGGTCTCCTTGTTGACTGATGATAAGGAAGACCTGAATCCCTGAAGAGACCTGGCTCAGTGTCACCTACGATACGCCTGATGGCGGCACGATTGACGCCTGGGTACGCGCAGACTTCGTCGATGTCCGCGATGACAAAGGCGAGAAACTCGCCCTGCGGGATCTGGACACTGTTGCCGGCAATCTGCCCGGTGAAGCTCGTAACACCGACATCACGCCGCCGCCGGTGCCGGAAGACGTCGTGACCGTGACGGTTGTCAACCTGGACGCGACGGCAAACCTGAACGTCCGCCGCACGCCGGAGACCACCAGCGAAGTCCTGGCGCAGCTTCCGCTGGGCACGACGGCTCAGTTCGTCGGCCTGGACGAGAACGGCGAATGGGTCTTCCTCAGCTACTCCGCCAGCGATGGCACCACCGTCACCGGTTGGTCGAGCATCGACTTCCTGGATTTCTCCTATAATGGCCGCGCAATCGACCTTGCGGAACTGGCGCAGCGCGGGCTGATGAACACCGTAGACCTCAGCCGCCGGGGCGAGAAAACCATCGGCGCGCCGCCGGTCATCGCTGCAACGGTCGATCCAACGATTGACGCTGTTGTGGCGACCGTCGCCCTGGATCCTGGTGCGAACCTGAACCTGCGCCGCTCGCCGGATGTCAACGCCGAGGTCCTGGCGCAGATTCCCAGCGGCACGCGCGTGATCGTCACCGAGCGGACCGCCGACGGACAGTGGCTCCACGCCACTTACGAAGGCGCAGACGGCTGGATCGCCGCGAGAACCGACACCGCCGTCTTCGTGACCCTCTCCTTCAACGGCGCGCCTTACGAGATCAACGACGTACCCGTTGCCGCTGAGGGTTCATGATCTAAACGACACCTCACAGACAGCCGAAGTCCTGCGAATCGCCGCAGGACTTTTGCTTTTCCCACTTATTCACCTGTACAATGGGCAGCAGGATCAGGTTTGAACAGAGGTACTCTATGCGGCAATTTGCAGCATTGTTCCTGCTCACTTTTGCGCTCACGGCCTGCGCGTCTCAAACAGTAGTCAGTACGCCAACCGCGACGGCTACCGAGACCGCGACGGTCACCCTGACGCCCACCATCACCAATACACCGCTGCCCACACCCACCTCACGGCCCAGCGCCCTGGAACTCACCCGTGCTAACGACCCGGCGCAGCAGGCTTACGTCAGCCTGGTCAACGCCGTCCCGGAACTGATGGCGGTCGATGTCTACGTTGAACGTCTGGCAATCGCCACGAATCTGAATTATGGCCGCAGCACACAGTCCAGCGGTCTGGTGGCCGGTGACTATCAACTTCGGGTCGTGCCCAACGGCACCCGCCCGGATGAGGGACCGCTCTATTACGATGGCACGCTGTCGGTCGGCGGTGGCACCTCGTCGCTGCTCCTGCTGACCGGCACGCCGGAAGCCGTTTCGCTGACGGTGCTGCCGCTTTCGCGCGATTCTCTGGAACATAATCAGGCACGTGTCAGCGTCGTCAACGCAGCTTCTATCGGCGCACCGATCACAGTTATGCAGAACGGCAGCCCGCTCACCGAACCTCTGGCCTTTGGCACAGCCAGTGGCGGAATCATTCTGCCCGCTGGCGATACGACTCTCACCTTCAGCGATGGAACCGCAAATGTCGCCAGCGATCCCCTGAGCCTCAGCGAGCGCTACGCCTACACGTTGATCCTGGTCGGCAGCACACCGGACAACATGAACGTCATCGAACTCAGCGAGCGAATGCACGGCTATGCGACCATGCGCTTTATCAACGCAGCGCCGCAGATGGGGTCGATGGATATCTATCTGGATCAACAAGCGCTAATTACTACCCTCGATTACACCCGCAGCACCGACCGTCAGGCTCTGCCCGCCCGTAGTTACACGGTTGAAGTCTACGCCGCTGGCTCAGATCCGAGCCAGGTCGAAGCGCTCCTGAGCCAGCCGGTCAGCCTGAACGAAGACGATACACTGACGCTGCTGCTGGTAGGACCGCCGCAGAGTTTACGGATTCTTCAGTATCACGAAGACACCTCTCCCACCAGTCCTTACGAGGCGCGAATCGCCTTCGTCAACACCCTGCCCGACGTAGCTGATGCGCGTATCGAGACGCAAAACGGCATCCTGTCTCCCGTAGGAGATATTTTCTACGGCCAGCCGCCACGCAGTGCGGATTTACTGGCGGCCACCTACCGCTTCGTCTGGATGAAAATCGAAAACAACCAGCCTACCGACGCGGTCGAGATCGCCTTAAACGTGGAGTTAGAGCCGGGCTTCAATTATCTTTACATGATGACAGGCCGCCTGGGTGAAGTGCCGCCGGTCATCCTCAGTGACCGTGTCGGCATCGACGAAAGCCTCGTGAACGTCCCGATGGGTGTCAACGCCGACGCCAACACCAGAGATTCCCACGCGCGTTCGCTTTGTCAATGCCATCAACGGCAGCCTGCCACTGGACGTTGCCATTGACGGCCAACTGGTCTTTACCGGTCTGTCTTACGGCGATACAACAGCCCTTGTTCCAGTCAGCGATGGCGACCACACTATCGAGATGCGCCAGAACGGCGAAGTCCTGCTGATGGGCCGCGATATGCCCTTCCTGCCCGCGACCCCCTACACCATTCTGGCGTATGGCTTCGGTACCGAACCGGTCGAACTCATGCAAATTGACGATTCGCAGATTGAAGCCGCCGCCTCTGCGCCCAGTCTGCGTCTGATAAACGCCAGCGTCTATGGCGAAACCCACTTCGGCCTGGCGCAATCGAATGCGCAAAGCGGCAGCGACGACCTGAGCGTGTTTAGCGATTCGCCCACTGGCGAAAACAATCGGCAGTCCCTGGCCTACGGCATCAACCGGGTCCCGAATGCAAACGATATTCTGGGCCGCGCTGTGTCCGATGTCGGGCTGGCCCCACCAGGACCCCACGATCTCTACGTCATTGATGACACCCTCAACATGGTTGCCATGATTGTGCGCGGGGTCAATCTGGCACCGGGCCGCCACTACGACGTGATCGCCTACCAGAACCGGGATAGTATGTTAGTCGAAGGTTTCGCCGTCCGCTATCCTGATAGCTAGTATGCTATAATCCTGGCCTGTTATTCTGGCTCAGGAAAGGAGCAGCGAGGATTGTGCCTGCATTAATCACTGGCGCGACAGGATTCGCTGGTCGCCATCTGATCGCCTATCTGGCCGCTAGTCAGCCCGATCTCGCCCTTCACGCCACCACGCTCGGCGGCGATCCACCTTTTGATACGCCTTCGGTCCAGACGCACACGGTCAACCTGACCAATCGAGATCACGTCCGTGACCTTATCGAGCAGGTTCGGCCCAGCCGGATTTACCATCTGGCCGCCCAATCATCGCCCCGCTATTCCTTCATGGACCCCTGGGCCACCCTGGAAAACAATATCCGGGCGCAGCTTAATCTCTTCCTGGCCTGCCTGGATTTGCGGCTGACACCACGCATTCTCGTCGTCAGTTCCGCCGACATCTACAAACCCTCGGATCAACCTCTGACCGAGGACACGCCTTTCTACCCCACCAGCCCCTACGCCGTGAGCAAAATTACGCAGGACATGCTGGCGCAGCAGTATTTCATCACCGATCATCTGCCGATTCTGCGCACACGCCCCTTTAACCATACCGGGCCGGGCCAGGGCGAGGGCTTTGTCGCACCCGCCTTCGCCTTTCAGATCGCCCGCATCGAAGCAGGTAAGCAGGAACCGGTCATGCAGGTCGGCAACCTGGCAGCGGAGCGCGATTTTACCGACGTGCGCGATGTGGTGCGCGCGTATCACATGATCATCGAGCATGGCGAACCCGGCACCGCCTACAACATCGCCAGCACGATCCCCTACAGCATTCAGGAACTGCTGGATACCCTGCTCAGCTACAGCAGCGCTGCCATTGACGTGCAGGTCGATCCCGCGCGTATGCTGCCGGTTGACGTGCCGCTCAAAGTCGGCGATTACCAGCGGCTCAACGAGGCAACGGGCTGGCGACCAGAGATTCCTTTCGAACAAACGCTCAGCGATCTTCTCGAAGATTGCCGTCAAAGGAGTACATAGTATGGAGAAACGCGCCCTCATCACCGGTATCACCGGGCAGGATGGATCCTACCTGGCCGAATTCCTGCTGACGCAAGGCTATGAGGTCTATGGCATGGTGCGTCGCACCAGCACGCTCAATTTCGAGCGCATCCGCCACATTCAGGACGACATCACCCTGATTCCCGGCGATATGCTCGACCAGACCAGTCTGATCCGGACCTTACAGCGAGATTCAGCCGCGCGAAGTCTATAATCTGGCCGCGCAGAGCTTCGTGCAAACCTCCTGGAGCCAGCCGGTCTTTACCGGCAACGTCACCGCGCTGGGGGTCACACGCATCCTGGATGCGATCCGCATGGTGAACCCGGAGATCCGCTTCTATCAGGCCTCCAGCAGCGAGATGTTCGGCAAGGTGCGCGAGGTGCCGCAGAAGGAAACCACGCCCTTTTACCCGCGCAGTCCTTACGGCGTCGCCAAAGTCTACGGTCACTGGATTACCGTGAATTACCGCGAAAGCTACGACATGCACGCGACCAGCGGCATCCTCTTTAACCACGAAATCGCCGCGCCGGGGCCTGGAGTTCGTGACCCGCAAAGTGACGCACACCGTCGCGAAAATCAAGCTGGGCCTGACGAACGAACTGCGCATCGGTAATCTCGATTCGCAGCGTGACTGGGGCTTCGCGGGGGATTACGTCAAGGCTATGTGGCTCATGCTTCAGCAGGACTCCCCTGACGATTATGTCGTCGCTACCGGCGAAACTCACAGCGTCGCCCAACTGCTGGAGGTCGCCTTTAGCTGCCTGGACCTCGACTGGGAACAATACACGGTCCAGGATGAGCGTTTCATGCGCCCGGCGGAAGTGGACCTGCTGGTCGGCGATGCCAGCAAGGCCGGGTCAGTCCTGGGCTGGGAACCCGCAGTGGACTTCCAGCAGTTGGTTCAAATGATGGTCGAAGCGGACTACATAGCCCTCAAACGAGAGCAATGACCTTGATTGACACCCATTGTCACGTCAATTTCGACGCCTACGACGAGGACCGTGCCCAGGTCATCGAGCGTGCTGCCCAGGTGGGCGTGACCCGCATCCTGAACCCCGGCGTGGATTTAGAGAGCAGTCGCGCAGCGATCCGACTGGCCGCCGAATATGAGGGCGTCTACGCAGCGGTCGGCGTGCATCCCAACAGTTCGGCGGGCCTTGAGACTCTGGATGGCCTGCGTTCGCTGGCTGCCGAGCCGAAGGTCGTCGCTATCGGCGAAATCGGCCTGGATTACTATCGTGATCACAGCACGCCGCAGCAGCAGCGCCGCATCTTCGAAGCGCAGCTTGAACTGGCTGCCGCACTCGAACTGCCGGTCATCATCCATAACCGCGAGGCCAGTGACGATGTACTCGACGTGCTGGAAAGCTGGACCGCCAGCCTGCCGGACTCGCTGCGCGAGCGCCCTGGTGTGCTGCATTCCTTCTCGGCTCCACAAGGCATCGCCGAGCGCGCCCTCGCCATTGGCTTCTATCTCGGCTTCACCGGACCCATCACCTTCAAGAAAGCCGAGGACTTGCGCCAGGTGGCCCGCAGGGTCTCGCTGGACCGCATCCTGGTCGAAACCGATGGCCCCTTCCTCACGCCGGTCCCCTATCGTGGCAAACGCAACGAACCCGCCTACATTCCCCACATCGTGACGGCATTGGCCGCGCTCAAACAGCTTACGGACGAGGCGATGGGCCAGCACACGACCGAGAACGCAGAGCGACTCTTCAACCTCCCCGATGCTTGATCGTGGAAAAGCGGCGAATTTTCAGTAGAATGACGGCATGGACCTATCCGTAATCATCGTAAGCTGGAACGTGGCCGATCTGCTGGCCGCCTGCCTGTGCAGCCTCTACAGCGCCCTGGCCGCACAGCCTGCCCCGCCGCAGGTCGAGGTTATCGTGGTCGATTCCGCCAGCGATGATGGTACGGTCGCCATGCTGGCGCAGCGCTTCCCGAAGGTGAAGGTCCTGGCCCAGGTCGAAAACATCGGCTTCTCGCGCGGCAACAACATCGGTCTGTCCCAGGCGCAGGGCCGCCATATCCTGCTGCTTAACCCTGATACCGAGATCATCGGCAGCGCCCTCACCGACATGCTGGTTTACCTGGACGGGCATCCCGCCGTCGGCATTGTGGGGCCGCGCACCCGCAGCAGCGATGGCAGCACGCAGTCCACCCGCCGCCGCTTCCCGACGCTGGTGACCGCCTTCTTCGAAAGCACCTGGCTGCAAGCTTATGCACCGCGCACAGTGCTGAGGCGTTATTACGTCGAGGATTATCCTGACGATGCCGAGACCCAGGTCGATTGGGTCCAGGGATCCGCGCTGATGCTGCGCCGCGCCGTTTATGAGCAGATCGGCGGCCTGGACGAGGGCTACTTCATGTTCTCCGAGGAACTGGATTGGTGCCGTCGGGCCAGAGACGCAGGCTGGCAGGTGGTCTACCTGGGCAGCGCCGAGATTCTGCATTACGGTGGGAAGAGCACCGATCAGGTCGTCGCCCAGCGGCATATCTACTTCCAGGAGAGCAAGCTGCGCTACTTCCGCAAGTTTCATGGCCCGCTCACGGCAAATCTGCTGCGAGTCTTCCTGCTGGCAACGTACACCGCTCAACTGCTGCTCGAAGGCGCAAAGGGCCTGATCGGGCACAAGCGCGCGCTGCGTCAGGAGCGCGTCCGGCAGTACTGGCAGGTCCTGCGCTCCGGCCTGAAAGTCAGCTAATGCGCATCGGAATCATCACCGGAGAGTACCCGCCTATGCACGGCGGGGTCGGAGCCTACACCGAAATCCTAGCACGGCACCTGATCGTCGAGGGCCAGGACGTCCGCCTGTTCAGCACCCGTTCAGCCGAAAGCGCGGACATCCCCCTGACCTCACCGCTCAGACACTGGGGACCGGGCTGCCTCAACGCGGTTCGCCAGTGGGCCGCGCGTGAGAGCCTGGATATGGTCAATCTTCAGTTCCAGACTTCCGCCTTCAAGATGTCGCCCTGGGTACATTTTCTGCCTGAAGCCCTGGGCCCGACGCCGCTGGTGACGACTTTTCATGATCTCAACGCGCCTTATCTCTTTCCCAAAGCCGGAGGCCTGCGCGCCTGGATCGTCAAGCGGCTGGCGCAGCGTTCCGCCGGGGTGATTGTCACTAACCAGGAGGACGCCACCCGGCTGGCGCATCTACCGCACTGCGTTCGGATCCCCATTGGCAGCAACATTCTGGCCCTGCTGCCGGAAGATTTCGATCCGCTGCGCTGGCGCAAGGCACACGGTCTGGCACGTGAGGCGTTCGTCCTTGCTCACTTCGGTCTGCTAAACGCCAGCAAGGGGCTGGATACTCTGCTGGAAAGCATGGTCATGCTGCGTGATTCTGGCGTTCCAGTACAACTCATCATCGTTGGCGGCAGCACCGGCAGCACCGACCCAACCAACGCTGCTTACAAACGCGAGATCGCAGCCTTCATTCAGCAGCACGGTCTGACGGACCATGTCTACAGTACCGGATTTCTGGAAGACGCCGCCGTCGCCGCCTATCTGCGCGGCAGTGACGCGGTTGTGCTGCCCTTTCGAGATGGCGCGTCCTTTCGGCGCGGCAGCCTGATGGCCGCCATTCATTACGGTGCTGTCATCGTGACTACTCAGCCGCACGTGAACATTCCCGAATTTGTCCACGACGGTAACATGCTCTTCGTGCCCGCTGACGATCCCGCCGCGCTGCGCGACTCGCTGCGGCAGATCCATGACTCGCCGCCGGAGCATTTGCGGCAGGGTGCGCTGCAGCTGGATCGCCACTTTACCTGGGATCAGATCACGGCGGATTATCTGGCCTGCTTTCGGGACGTCCTGGAAAATCGCGCATGACTTCGCGTCACCTGCTCGCGAGTATTCTGCTCGCCTACCTGATTCTGGCACTGCTCTACAGCGTGACTGTGCCCATTTTCGAAGCCTCTGACGAACTCTGGCACTACCCGATGGTGCAGCACATCGCCACAACCAGCCAGCTTCCAGTTCAGGACCCTGGCACACCGACGCTGTGGCGACAGGAAGGCAGCCAGCCGCCGCTTTATTACATGGCCGCAGCCCTCTTGACCGCCGGCATCGACAGCAGCGATCTCGGCTACGTCCGGCGGCTCAATCCGCACGCCGATATCGGCCTCGTCCTGCCGGATGGCAACGCCAACATGATCGTGCATCGCAGCACCGAAGCTTTCCCCTGGCAGGGGAGCGTTCTGGCGGTTCACATCGCGCGCTTTTTCTCCATTACGCTCGGCCTGGGCACCGTCTGGGTCAGCTATGCCCTTGCGCATGAGGTTTTCACGGATCAGCCGGTGATCTGGTTGGGCGCTGCCGCCCTCACCGCCTTCCTGCCGATGTTCCTGTTCATCAGCGCCTCGGTCAACAACGACAATTTGTCCAATCTGACCGGTAACTTGCTGCTTCTGCTGCTGGTCCGGTTGGTCAAACGCGAGAGTCTTCCTCGACCGCGCGACTGCGCGTTGATCGGCATCGTCGCCGGGGCCGGGATGCTCTCTAAACTGAGCCTCGGTTTCATGATTCCGCTGGTGGTCCTGACTCTGCTGGTGCTGAGCCTCCGCCTGCGTGACTGGCGGCCACTCGTCATCGGTGGTTTGATCTCTGGCACGCTGACGATCCTCATCGCGGGCTGGTGGTACCTGCGCAACCAGCAGTTGTATGGCGATCCCACCGGCCTGAACGTCTTCCTCGACCTTGTCGGGCGGCGCGCGGTGCCCGCCAGCCTGGCCCAACTATGGACTGAACGAAACAGCATCACACAGGCCTATTGGGGCTTCTTCGGCGGCATGAACGTCCCCATGCCTGCCGCACTGTATCAGATATTCAACCTGATCGGCGGAATCGGGCTGCTGGCCGCGCTGGCCTGGATCCTGTACCGGTTGCTGCGCCGTAGCGGCATCACATGGCCCATGATTCTGACGCTCGTTTGGCCGCTGCTGACCTTCGTCTCCTTCCTGCGCTGGACCGCAGAGACACCCGCATCGCAGGGACGGCTGCTCTTCCCGGCGCTGGCCGCGATCAGCCTGTGGATGGCCGCAGGGCTGGTCCTCTGGCTGCCACAGCGCTGGCGTCCACTGCTAATGAGCGCTGCCACCGGATATTTCGCCCTGGTCGCGTTGGTTGTGCCTTTTGCGGTCATACAACCTGCCTATACTCCCAACCTCACGTCTGCGCCGGAAACCAACGCTGACCTGACCTTTACCGAGCGAGAGGGTTCGGGTACGCTTACCCTAGTCTATGCTCAGGTCGAGACCGGCACCGTTCAGCCGGAACATTACATCCTGCTCGACACTGCCTGGACGATCAGCCAAGCGATGAGCCGCGATTGGAGTCTCTTTATCCACCTGCTCACGCCGGACGACGTGATTATCGGCCAGCGGGACGTCTACCCGGCGCAGGGTTTGCTGGCTGCATCGGACCTCAGCGCTGGGCAGCAGTGGCAGCAGCAAATCGCCGTCTGGGTGCCGCCGACCGCCTATGCACCCATGACACTGCGCGTCGAACTGGGCTGGTATGATCTGGCGACACGCGCCCGGCTGCACCTGGACGATGGCAGTGATTCCACGATCCTGGGCAGCGTTAATGTGCAGCCGCGCCCCAGCGACCTGGATCTGCCCAACCCTATGAGCGTCAATTTCGGCGGTCAGATCGAACTTCTCGGCTACAGCGTGAGCGATCTCAGCCCGGCAGCGGGCAGCAGCTTTGACGTACGTCTTTTCTGGCGCAGATTGGAGCCTATCACTAACGACTACAAGGTCTTCGTCAACGTGCTCGATCCGCTAAGTCTAAGCAAATATGCCGCGTCGGACGCGATGCCGGTACAATGGACTCGTCCGACATCGTCCTGGCAGGAAGGTGAGATTATCGAGGACACGCACACTCTCACGGTTGACCCCAATGCGCCGCCGGAAACCTACGAGATCCAGTTGGGCCTGTACCAGGAAACGCCGGAAGGCTTCCCTCGCCTGAAGATCATCACGGCGGAGGGCGGCGAACCGGCAGATGTCCTCACGCTCACGCGCCTGCGTATCGCGCCCGCCGGGGAGGGGTCATGACAACGCGAAGACAGGATCTGCTCGCCATCATGCTGCTGATCGCGCTGTGGCTGCTGTTTTTCTGGCGGCTGCTCACGCCCATGCTCTCCGATCACGCGCGCCTCGTGCAGGGTGATTTCTCCGGCCAGTTCGTCGCCTTCGGGGCCTATCAATACGAGCGCTTTGCCGAAGGCCAGGTCCCGCTGTGGGACCCCTATAACAACAGCGGACTGCCCTTCATCGCTGATACGCAAGCTGCCGTCTTCTACCCGCCGCGCTTGCTGACCATTGCTCTGGCTAGTCTGGCGGGGGGCTGGAGCTACATCGCCCTCGAACTCGAAATGACGGCGCATGTCCTGCTGTACTCGCTCCTGCTCTACGTGCTCATCCGGCGCATGACGCTGGGGATGCCGGGCAGCGTTGTGGGTGGATTGATCGCCGCCGTGGTTGGCAGCTATGGCGGCTTCATGAGCGGCTATCCACAGCTTCAGCTTGCCGTCCTCGAAGCCGGAATCTGGCTGCCGCTGGCGCTGCTGGGACTGGTCGAAGCCTTCCGCCGCGTGCCGCTGCGCTGGCCCTGGTTGTGCGTCACCGGCTTCGCGCTGGGACTCTCCTGGATGGCCGGGCATCCGCAGACCTCCTGGTTCCTGACCTACCTGCTGCTGGCCTACGCTGCCTTCCGGGTCTATACGTCCAAACAGCGCTGGGCCGTTTTCGCCGGCGCGGTCGTCCTTTTCGGCCTGATCGCTGTGGGCATGGCCGCCGTCCAACTGCTGCCGGGCCTGGAATACCTGCCGCGCACCGCGCGCACCGCCTTCAGCTTTGAGGCCAAAGGCAACGGATTTCCCTTCCAGGATCTGCTGCAAGTCCTCTTTCCCGGCCAACTCAGCCTCTTTTCACCGCTCTATATGGGCGTGAGCGCCTTCGCCCTGATTCTGCTGCTGCCCTGGCGCTGGCGCGAGGTCCCGGAAGGCCGCTTCTGGGGCGCGGTCGTGCTGCTCAGCCTGGGCCTGAGCTTCGGCGCGCACACGGTCATTTTTCAGGCCTTGTATAATCTGCTGCCTGGGCTGCGCTTTTTCCGGGGACAGGAGCGCGCGGCCTATCTGGTCGCCAGCGGACTCGCGCTGCTGGCCGGGTTGACAACCGTGCATCTCGCCAGCCGCACTGAGCCGATGCCCTCGCATTTGAAGCGCGTACTCCTGGCCCTGGTCGCGGCCTGCGCAGCCGGGATTCTGCTTGCGCCGAGCGGCTGGCAAAGTGAACGTCCCGACCAGAACCTGAACGTGGCCGTCTTCAGTACACTCATCGCCGTCGCAACCTATCTGATTCTGTCGCAGAGTCTCGACCATCCCGGCGATTCGCGTCCACGCTGGCTGCTGCTGAGCCTCATCGTCTTCGAATTGTTCTCAGTCAACATGGGCGCCAATTACGATACCGAACAGCCGCGCCTCACGATGACACCGCCGCCGCTGGTGGCCCAGGCTCTGGCCGATACGGATACACCTTTCCGCGTCGATGGCTTTCGCGGCCTGGGCGAGAATTACGGCAGTCTCTATGACCTGATGGACATGCGCGGCATCAGCCCGCTGTTTATCGACAACGCCTACCAGTTGATCGAACCCGAAAAGATCAATCCGCTGGCCTGGGAACTCTTCGCCGTGCGCTATGTCTACAGCGATTGGGAGCAGCTTCCGGTCCCCAGTCAGATCGTCGGCACCGGCGAGGACCGCCTGGGGCCGGTCAATCTGCACCGCCTGAGCGATCCACGCCCCTTTGCCACGCTCATCTATCAGGCGGAAATTATCCCTGGCGACGATTTCGCCCGCGAACTGCTGCATGATCCCAACTACGACCCGCGTCACAGCATCATTCTCGACCAGGACCCTGACCTCGACCTACCCGCTGAGCCGCCCGATTCTGGCAGCGTCAGCGTCACCAGCTTTGAACCGGAACACCTCAGCCTGAGCGTAGACACACCAGAAAACGCCCTGCTTTCGCTGGCACAGCCCGATTATCCTGGCTGGACCGTGACCGTAGACGACGCCCCTGCCGTCCTGCTGCGCGCCTACACTGCCCTTAGCGCCGTCGCGGTTCCGGCAGGCCAACACCAGATCGAACTGCATTACGATCCGCTCAGCTACCGCATCGGCGCGATTCTCAGCCTACTCACCTGGCTGGGGCTTGCTATACTCGGCCTGTTCGTTATGGTTCGCAGCAGGAGACCGCATGGCAGCTAGAGAATGGTACATCCAGCGCAGCGCCCGCACCCAGGCTATGTGCATTGGTCTGACGGTCGGCGTCCTGGGCGGCCTGATCGGCCTGATGCTGGCTGCACTTGGCCCAATCATCACCTTTGGCGCGGTGCTCGGCCTACTGGCTGGTCTCTACATCCTGACCGACGTTCAGGCCGCGCTCTACGGCTTTCTGGTCACGCTTATTCTGCTGCCCTTCGGCACGCTGCCCTTCAAGGTGGTCATTACGCCAACCCTGCTGGATATGACCGCTGGCGTCTTCATCATGGTCTATCTCTTGCAGTGGATGACCGGCCAGCGCCACCGCTTACAGTTGACTCCTGTCCACATCGTCATTGCGCTTTACACGCTCTGGCTGCTGCTGAGCTTCGCGCTGGGGATGCGCCATGCCGCGCCCACCCCCAACAAACTGCGCCAGTTCGCGGAGACTCTGCTCGCCATCAGCATGACCTTCATCCTGGTCGATCTCATCCGTGACCCGGCCACACTGCGCCGTGTGCTGCTCGCTGTGGTACTGCTCATCGGCGTCGAATTGGCCATTGCGATCTTCCTCTACGCCTTGCCGGACAGCCTGAGCGAGAGTTTGCTGGTCCGGCTTTCGCGCATTGGCTACCCGAACGGCGGAGTCATTCGCTACATTGAGGACGATCCTGCCCAAGCCGAACGGGCGATAGGCACGTCAGTAGACCCGAACGTGCTGGGCGGCACGCTGGCCGTTGGCGTCACCCTCATCGGCTCGCAGATTTTCGCCTCGAAGCCCGTGCTGCGCCGCCGCTGGCTGACCATTCTGCTCTTCGGCGTAGCGGCTGTTGCCCTGTTCCTGACCTTCTCGCGTGCCTCGATCCTGGGCATGGGAGCGGCCCTGTTCTTCATCGGAATCTTGCGCTACAGGCGTTATCTGCCCCTGCTCGTATTCGGCGTCCTCCTGGTCTTTCTGCTGCCTCAGACACAGCTTGTCGTCCAGCGATTCGTCCAGGCTTTCACCGCCAGGACCTCGCCACTCAGATGCGCCTGGGCGAATACAGCGACTCGTTTTATCTTATCAGCCAGTACCCGATCTTCGGCGTTGGCTTTACCGGCTCGCCGCGCATCGACATCTATCCCGATGTCGCCAGCATGTACCTTATTATCGCCAACCAGATCGGGCTGGTCGGGCTGGGGATCTACCTCAGCATGATCGCAGCCGTGTTCATCTATGGAATGCGCGGCTGGCACTGGGCACGGCTCAACCCTGATCTAGATGCCATCCATCTCGGCGTTCATGCTGCGCTGCTGGCGCTGGTCGTCAACGGAATCGCGGACATGTACTTCTTCCGCCTCGATTTCCAGGGGTCGATCAACATTCTCTGGCTGGTGATCGCCCTATCGCTCACCACCTCGCACCTCGCCCTACAGAATCAACCGTTGCCAAATCAAAACGCTTCAAGTAAGATCGTCCCTTCGTTATCCTAATCACATATCTTCTGGCTTTCCGCTTCAGCCCGCAGGCCACTGCGAAGACTGGGGCAATCCCGAGGAGAGGAGACAGATCACTTTTCCCATGAAAAGAGCATACGAACTTGGATTCATCGTGCGCCTGGATACCGGCGGCGACGAAGCGATCAACGAGCAGGTGTCGCAGGTTCAGACGTGGATCGAAGCGGACGAACAAGGTCAGGTGACTAAGATCGACCGTTGGGGCCGTCGCAAGCTGGAGTATGAAATCGACCGCGTGCGCGAAGGCTACTATATCTTCATCGAAGCCAACATCGACCCGGCAGGTCTGCCGGAACTTGAACGAAATCTCAAGCTGTCATCCAACATCCTGCGCTACCTGCTCATCCGTGCGGATGAATAGCACTCAGGAGTAAGGCATGGTGCGCGGCTTGAACAAGGTAATGATTATCGGTCTTGTGGGGCGCGACCCAGAAATGCGTTACACCCCGAATGGTCGCCCGGTCACGAATTTCAGCGTGGCGACCACACGCGGCTGGACTTCCTCCGAAGGGGAACGCCGCGAAGAGACCGAATGGTTCAATGTCGTCGCCTGGGGCAATCTGGCCGAAATCTGCAAGACGCACCTGAGCAAAGGCCAACAGGTCTATGTCGAAGGCCGTTTGCAGACGCGCGGCTGGGAAGATGAAGATGGCAAGAAGCATTTTCGCACCGAATTAGTCGCCAGCGAGATGATCTTGCTAGGCGACCGGCGTTCGTCCGTCGATTTTATCGAAGGCGATAGTGGCGATGACGATTACGCCTTTTGATCTTGAGGAGAGAGTAACCTGTGACGAATAGAGACACCGACGAAGAAGAACGCGACGACAATGAGGGCAATGACGGCGAAAGTGAAAGCCGGTCCAGCTCCCGGCGGCGCAATCCGCGTGATAGCCGTTCCAGAGGTCGGCCCCGTCCTCAGCGTCGGCGTACCCGGAAAACCGAATACTGCCCCAAAGGCAAATGCTTCGACTACAAAGATTTCGAAACCCTGAAGCGTTATATCACTGAAACCGGCAAAATCCGCCCGCGTCGTCAAACCGGCAATTGTGCTCGCTGCCAGCGTGATCTGGCGCGGCAGATCAAACGTGCGCGTCATCTCGCGCTGCTGCCCTTTGTGGGCGACGACGAATAGCGGAAGCATGAAATAGAGGCAGGCGCAGCATTATGGCAAAGCGAAAGGGAACCTCCGGTCTTCCCAAACAACGGGGCAGCCAAGATACCGGTCGCCAGAGCCGCCAACGGAAATCCCGCAGCGAACGTGAAGCCGAAATTCAGCGTTACGTCCTGATCGGCAGCATCCTCGGCATCGGCTTGATCGTCTTCATCCTGGTCGCGGCAGTAGTCATACAACTGGTTATCACGCCGAATCAGGTGGTCGTCTCGGTCAATGGCGAAAGTATCAACGTTGCCCAGTTCGAGGAGCATGTTCGCCTCGAACGGGCACTGCTCAATGATCGAATCAATAACTATGCCGCGCTGGCGGCTGCCCAGGGCATCGACGTCAACCAGTTGACCGGCCAGGAGCCGCTGCGCACCTGGTTGTCCCTGATTCAGGTCTCGGATCAGCTGGGCCTCAAGGTCGTCAACGACATGGTCGACGACAAACTGGTGCGCCAGGAGGCGGCGAAACTGGGCGTGACTGTCAGCGCCGACGATGTCGAGAAGCAGATCATGCAGGAATTGGGCTTCAACCCGGATGAACTGACGGCCCCGGCAGATGTGACACCGACGCCCACGTTCACACCGACCGTGACGCCCACGCCCTTTGTATCGCCAACTCCTTCGCCAACGCGCGCGCCAACTGCGACGCCTACGCTGGCACCGACGGTTGAATTGACGGCAGAAGCGACCCAGGAAGTGGAAGCGACTGAATCGCCCACCCCACCGCCGACGTTTACGCCCCTGCCGCCGACCGCTACACAGACGGTCGATCAACAACTGAACCAGTTCCAGCAGGTGCGAGAAAACTACTTCTCCAGCCTCATGGATACGGCCAAGGTAAGCCGGGAAACGGTCTACAACTACTTTGAATCGCTCGCCTACCGCAGTGCGGTCGCCGAGGCCCGCGCCGAACCGGGTAATGAGCTGCTCTACGTCAATGCACGCCACATTCTGGTCGGCACGCAGGAAGAG
Source organism: uncultured Chloroflexia bacterium (assembly GCA_963772595.1). Classification (GTDB taxonomy): domain Bacteria; phylum Chloroflexota; class Anaerolineae; order Aggregatilineales; family Phototrophicaceae; genus CAVYXZ01. The sequence continues at coordinate 732,659 of CAVYXZ010000016.1, forward strand.
GCCGAAGACATCGTCGCGGCTCTGAACGCAGGCGAATCCTTTGCCGACCTCGCCAAAGCCAAGTCTACCGATACCGGCAGCGGCCAGAAAGGCGGCGAACTCGGCTGGGCCAGCGCGAGCCTCTATGTAGCACCCTTTGCCGACGCTGTGCGAGATGCAGAGATTGGCGCTATCATCGACCCGGTCCAGAGCGATTTTGGCTGGCATGTCATCCAGGTCCACGCCCGCGAAATGCGCGAGGTCAGCCAGACTGAACTCCAAAACGCCAGGGAACAGGAACTCAGCCGCTGGCTGCAAGACCAGCGAGACGCCGAAGGGGTTACTATCGACATCAACCCCATCTGGGCCGATCACGTCCCCGATCAACCGGCTTTTGCGCCAACCTCAGGCTAGCATAAAAGGAAGGCACCGCTCACCCTACGCGGTGCCTCTTTTCACATTGCTGCTGTTATAGCCCTGGGCTATAATGCCCGTGATGGACGATAAACATCTTGTGCAGCTTGAAGCCCAACTTGAGAAACTCACCGAGGGCATTTTCGCGCGTTTTTTCGGCAAGCGTGTCCAGGTTCACGACATCGCCTTGCAGCTTCTGCGCGCGCTGGAAAACGGCCTGAAAGCCCCGCCACCCGAGGGAGACCAGCGGCCCACCGCCCCGGACGTCTACTTGATTCGCGTGCATCCCGATGCCCTCAAGCACATTACCGACTATTATCCCGGCCTGAGCGATGCGCTCAGCCAGCAAATCATTGAAATCGCCAGTCAGGCAACCTATCGTCTCAAAACCAGGCCGCAGGTTAAGTTTCTCGCCGCGCCTAATTTCACCCATACCCAGATCAGCGTAACAACGGCCCATGCCGACTCGGTACACGGCACCACCGAGGTCATGAAGCCTATTCAACTCGCCACTGCTCACGAACGTCCGCTGAATCCGCAGTTGATTATCAGCGGCGAACGAGCGGTCCCCCTGACGCAGGACATTATCCATATCGGTCGTGGCGAACAATGCGATATTACCCTGGAAGACCTCAGCGTCTCGCGCCAGCACGCTCAGGTCCGGCTGCGGTTTGGGCATTACATGATTTTCGATACTAACAGCGCCGGCGGCACCTACGTCAACAACTTCAAGATTCACGAGCACCGCCTTCAGCCGGGCGATGTCATCCGCATCGGGAAAATCTCGCTGGTGTATCTCGAAGACAATCTGCAACAGGACTCGCCGACTGAATCCTTCGACCCGGTGCCATGACCACCGAGATTATTCTGTTTGTGCTGCGTCTTCTTTCCGGCCTGCTGCTGCTCGCTATCCTGGCCGTAGTCTTTTTCGCTATCTGGCGCGATAACCGCAGCGCCATGAGCGCCAGCATCTGGCAGCGGCGCATCTACGGCCAGCTTACACAATTGACCGAAGTGGACGGCAGTTACCTGATGACCGGCACAGCCTACCCGCTCATGCGTCTCACCAGCCTGGGCCGTGCCCCCACCAACAGCGTCATCGTGGACGACAGCTTCGCCAGTAGCGATCATGCGCTGGTCGCCCTCCGCAGCGGCCAATGGTGGCTGGAAGACCGGCACAGCCGTAATGGCACCACCCTCAACGAGATTCGCATCAGCCAGCCGGTAGTCATCACTGATGGCGATATAATCGGCATCGGACAGATTCGCTTTCGCCTTGACCTGGAGCAGTAGACATGAACGAAACAGTTGAGATCGCAGTCATCGGCGGCACGGGCCTGTACGCGATGCCGGAAATTACCGACAAGACCAGCGTCAGCGTGGATACCCCCTTCGGTTCGCCCAGCGCCGATATTATCCTGGGCACGCTGAGCGGCAAGCGAGTCGCCTTTTTGCCCCGTCACGGCATCGGACACGTCTACAGCCCCAGCCACGTCCCTTATCGTGCGAATATCTACGCCCTCAAAACGCTTGGCGTCCGTTTCATCATCGGCGTCAGTGCCTGCGGCTCGCTGCGCGAAGATTACGCGCCCGGCCATATGGTGGTGCCGGATCAATTGTTCGACCACACCAAATCCGAGCGCGGCGGACGAACTTTCTTCGAAACCGGTCTGGTCGCGCATGTATCCGTAGCCGACCCTTTTTGCAATGATCTGCGCCATGTGCTTATCCAGGCAGCGCAGCAGAGCGGCGCAATCCTGCACAGCGAAGGCACTTTCATCACCATCGAAGGCCCGCGCTTCAGCACACGCGGCGAGAGTAAGCTGTACCGCCAGTGGGGGTGCAGCATCATCGGCATGACCACCTCGCCGGAGGCTTTCCTGGCCCGCGAGGCCGAGATCGCCTACGCCGTCCTGGCCCACATTACCGATTACGACGTCTGGCATGAATCCGAGGAACCAGTCACGGCGGAAATGGTGATGAACACGCTAAATCGCAACGTCAGCACTGCGCAGCGCAGCGTGGCCGAAGCGGTGGCCCTGCTCGATACCAGGATGCACAGCGACAGTCACCATGCACTGGATTCGGCCATTTTCGCCGACCGAGACCAGATCCCGGATGCGCTCTACGACCGTCTGAAACCGCTGCTCCAGCGGCGATTTGCTTCGTGAACGAGATGACTGATAACGAACGCCCGGCTCCGTCGGCGCGTTCCACTGAGACCCGTTTACTGCTGCTGGCCGGGCTGTTTATCTTCATCAATTTTCTCGCCCTGGCCCTGGTCAACGGCAGCCAGGCCTCCGGCCACTGGACTCATTTTCTCGTCTGGACCCTCTGTGCCTTTCTCGGCCACCGCTGGTTGGACCGCACCCTGCCGGGTCGTGACCCGCTGCTCTTCCCGCTCACGCTCTTTTTAACCGGCTGGGGACTGGTCCTCATCGACCGTCTCTCGACCGGTTTCGCGGACCGACAGACCCTCTGGCTGATTCTTGGTCTGGTGGTGATGCTTGCTATCGCCACTGTACCCAGGATCCTGAACACAGCTGCGCCGCTATCGTTACATTCTGCTGCTGGCCGGGCTGGGATTGCTGGTCAGCACGATTATCCTCGGCAGCAATCCCTCCGGCGCGCTGGGTGCGCCCCAGTTGTGGCTAAGGATCAACCTTGTCATCTTTCAACCGATCTCCTTTCAGCCCTCGGAACTGCTCAAGGTCGTCCTGATCGCCTTTCTCGCCAGTTATCTGGCCGAGCAGTACCCGGTCCTGCGCAGCCAAGCGCTCAGTAGCCATCGCGGTCTGATGCTGACTCCGCGCGTGATCGGTCCGATCCTGCTGATGTGGTTCATCTCGGTCGTGATCCTGGTCTGGCAGCGTGACCTGGGCACAGCAGTGCTGTTTTTTCTCCTGTTCCTGACGCTGCTTTACACCGCCAGCGGATCGCTGCTCATCCTGTTCAGCGGCGGCGCGCTCGTCGTCCTGGCCGCCTGGGTCGCCTATTATCTCTTCGCTGTCGTACAGCTTCGGATCGACGTCTGGCTCAACCCCTGGCTGGAGGCGGACAACCGTGCCTTCCAGGTCGTGCAGAGCCTGATGGCCTTTGCTGCCGGGGGCAGTCTTCGGTTCCGGCATCGGCCAGGGCTATCCCGATTTCATCCCGGTCGTGCATTCCGATTTCATTTTCGCCGCTCTGGCCGAAGAATGGGGCTTGCTGGGCGTCATCGCTCTGATAATCTGCTTTGCGGTGATCGTCGCGCGCGGCTTCCGCAGCGCCATTCAGCAGCAGGCATCGCCCTTTCATGCACTCATGGCCGTCGGACTCAGTGCCTCCATCGCTATTCAGGCCATGATGATTATGGGCGGCGTGCTCAAAGTGATGCCCCTGACCGGGGTCACCCTGCCCTTCCTCAGCTACGGCGGTAGTTCGCTGCTGGTCAGCTACATCATGATCGGCCTGCTGCTGCGCCTGTCTGCCAGACGGAGGCCCGCCCCGTGAACTTGCAGCGCGAGATTAGCCGCCTCCTGCTGGGCCTGTTGGCCGTGTTCGGCGTGATCGCCCTCAGCGCAGCTTACTGGGCGGTCGTCGGCCCGGATACCATCTTGCTGCGTGACGACAACCCGCGCCTGATCCTCGCGAGGCACGCATCCGGCGCGGTGACATCGTAGACCGCAACGGCCAGGTGCTGGCAACCTCCGATTCATGGATGATGAACGGGACAGGTCACACGCCAGCTACTCCACAGCCCGCCGCCAGCAGCGTCACCGGCTACAGCAGCCTGCGCTATGGTGTGGGCGGTACGGAAGCGAGCCTACAACGCCATTCTGCGCGGCGACACCCTGCCGCAGGAGCTGGTCAGCAGGCTGATCGCCAACGCGCTGCATCGCCCGTGATCGGCTCCAACGTCCAGCTCAGCATCGATCTCAGCATCCAGCAGGCAATGGTGCGAGGCTTTTGGCGATCAGCATCGGCGCTGCTGTGATCTGTTGTCAGTGCCCGATGGCGCGGTTCTTGGCCTCGTCAGCCTGCCCACCTATGACCCCAACACCTTAACGAAGATTGGGATCGCCTCGTCGCCGACCCCGGCAAGCCCTTCTTCAACCGCGTCCTGCAGGGCAGCTACCAGCCCGGCGGCATGCTTCAGACCCGTTGATGGCTGTCGCTCTGCTCGACGAGATTCGCTGCCTGACCCAGAGTACGAGGAAGCAAACCAGGCCCTGATGCTGGATCGAGTTCAAGTACACTGTGCCCTGATGATCCCTACACCCAGCTCGATCTGCGCGATGCCTACGCCTTCGCCTGTCCAGCGCCCCTTTGCCGATCTGGCCGAGCAGCTTGGCGCAAACGAGGTCAGCAGCATCCTGCAAACCTTCCATTTCGACCAGCCCGCTCATCTGCCCGACTTTGCCGCGCCTCAATCGGACGCAGGCATACGACGCAGGCAGGTCTCACCAGCCTGGACGACGGCAATCTGGTAGAAACCGCGCTCGGCCAGGGCGATCTCACTGTGAGCCGCTGCAAATGGCAGTGATGGCCTCCGCTATTATCAATGATGGTAACGCCCCCCGGCCCTATCATGCTGCTGGCGACCCAGGCCCCAGACAACAGCGAATGGACTGCCTGCGCGCAGCACCAACCCCACCCTGCCTTTCGCCACCCAGAACACCGCGCGCGAGTTGCAGGATCTTAATGCGTTATGCGGTTGCCAATGGTGCGACACTTGAATGCCGCGCGGCCTGGCGTGGACATCGGCGGTCATGCTTCGTTGGCCTTTTCAGGCGATGAATCGCAGGCCTGGTTTGTGGGTTTTGCGACGCTTGGCAGGTGGACGTGGGGTCGCCGCCGCAGTCGTGCTGGAAAACAGCGCCGATCCGGGTCTCGCAGCAGACATCGGCGGCACCATTCTGGAAGCCGCGCACGATACCCTTCAGCCGCGCTAACCACCGTCCCATTGGCGTTTGCGCAAGCCGAGCTTTCTTCGTCCATTTGGCCGTCGTACTGCCAAAATGAACCACCTGATGGCTCAGGCGCTTGAGATACTGCGCGTCTTCGAGGGCCTCGAGGAAATCTTCAGGGTCATTTTCAAAAGGTCGCAGCAGCGTCTCGTGCGGCCATACTCCATGCCGATGTGCGCATCCGACCCGGCAGTGCCCAGCAAATCATGGTCGTTGGCGAAGGCGTCTGAACGGTCGTTATCCGCCGGGAAAATGCAGCGCGCATTAAAAATCTCCACCGCATCGACCTTGTCGGCGATCCGCAGCAAGTCTTCTTCAGCCCAGGCTCCTGAGCGCAAGCGGTCGAGCGGGTGCGACACGCTGATCACAGCCCCCTGATCGCGCAGCTTCTGAATCGTTTCTTCCGGGGTCAGGCCCGCCGGGACCGTCTCGCGCAGGAAAAAGGCCAGCAGTTCACCCTGCGTCGTCATGATCTCTTCGCCCACAATGACCAGACTCCGGCGCAAGCTGTTTGAAGGCCAGCGCGCCCTCAGCCGTGTTGTGATCCGTGATGGCGATCCGGTCGATTCCCCGCCGCTCGCACAGCGCCATGATGCGCTTGAAGCGGGTCAGCGAATCCTTCGACCACAAGGTATGGCTGTGCAGTTCGACATTCCACTGTGCGGTCATAGGCTGCTGCCTTCAACACTCAGGTTGGCGGGCTGGCGGTCGCGTTCCATATCGGCGAGCGCTGCCTCAAAGCCATCACCGAACAACCGCTTGCGGAAGACCACCGCCACCACCAGACCACAGAGCACCCGCAGCCACTTGTGCAGAAAGCCCTCGATGACAGCTGCGGCAATCGCCATCCCCTGCGTGATCTGCGGGTTAAACGGCGCGACGATAATCATCACCATGGCGTTGACCGAGATTTCAGTGATCCCTGCGCCATTGGGCACCCCGCTCAGCGCGCCAATCGCCGAGGCCAGGCTGACAATCACCATCGCCTGCAAGAACAGCAGCCAGGTAATCTGGCAGCCCGAAGCCGGAGAGGATAATCATGAAGCCGATGCCATCGCCCAGCGAGGCCAGGATACCGAAGCCGGTTGTCGGCAGCATGTGCTTGAGCTTGAACATCTCGTGGCTGCTTTCGTAGAAAGCCGCCAGCCAATCGTGCACGCGCCGCAGCAGCGGAATTCGTGCCAGAATACCCAGGCAGAAATAGGCCAGCGAGCGGATCTGTATGTCACCAGCCCGAAGATCAGCAAACCTGCCGAGACGAAGATCAGTGGGCGATACGGTCCCAGGTCGATGCCGTCCCCGGCCAGAACCAGCGCCAGCAGTGCCAGCACGATCACAGCCATGCCATCTACCACCCGTTCGGCGATAACGACTGGCGCGCTGACCGCCACCGGGATGCCGGTCTTGCCTTCAGCACAACCGCCTTGAGGACTTCTGCCGCCTTACCCGGACTCACTGCCATCGTAAAGCCGGAGACGAACAGAACCGCGCTATCAAACACACTGATTTTGTCGCGGGCACCGATGACCCCCAGGAAATATTGCCACTCCAGGAAGCGGAAGAACCACGCGGTAAACTTTTGCAGGATCACCGGCACCAGGATGAGCCAGGGATAATGGCTCAACTGCGCTGCCAGATCATCGGTGAGGCCGGATGCGTCGCCTACCAACAGCAGGGCCAGGTAGATGAGGAACCCGATGAGGAACCCTGCCACGATTCGATTACGATACTTTCGCATGGGCTTCGTTGAACCTGTTATCTGTCTGCAAGCTCTACTCTACTGCCAGAATCGTTGCATAAGGCTAAACATTCTATCAGTATGGACCATCGCCCACCAGTCAAGCTATAATGCGGTGGGTAATCGTAAGCTAGCTGACCTGCAATCAGGGTTAAAATCTGTCAATCTTCTACTGTTAGCGTTGTGGAGTTCGAACCTTATGTCTGATGAGCGAATGCCGCGCGACACGATCAACGACGTGGACTACGGGCATGTAAAGCCGCCGCCGCGACTGCTCCTGTGGGCGATTGTGGGCCTCTTCGTGCTGGCGCTGCTTGGTGGAATAAGTGCGGTGATTCTCTTTCGCAATGTCCTGCTCCCAGCACAGCAGCAGCGAGTGATCGACCAACTGCCCTTTATGCGTCAATTCATGGCACCGACACCGGAGGGCGGTACACTGCCAACGCCGCTGCCCAATGAAGGGGACATTTCGCCGGAACAACTGCTGGCCGCGCCGCTTGTACGCCCGAGCATCACGCCGACGCCTACCGAAGCCGCAACAGAAGTGCCAACCGCAACGGAATCAATTGAAGTCGCGGCCAGTCCAACTACCGCGCCAACGGACAGCGCCAGCCCGACACCCACGGCAACCGAACCTCCGCCGACACTGGTTCCAGCCTCGCAAAGCAATACCAGCAGCCAGATCGGCGTGCAGACCGTCTCGCTGCCGGCCTCGGCGCGCATGTACGGCTTTCACCCAGTTGAAGCAGACCTGGAACAACTGTGGCCCGGCCAACCTGACTCAGGCGCTCAGCTATTACGGTTGGACGCACGATCAAAGCTTCGCCGCCAGCTATCTGAAGCCAAATCGGGAAGACAAGAACGTCAGTCCCTGGGAGATGGTCCAGTTCGTCAACGAACAGACGCAGCTTCGCGGCGATGACCCGCATGGGCGGCGATCTCGACCTGCTCAAAGCCTTTATCGCCGCGCAAATTCCGATCATCATCGAAACCGGCTATATGCCCGAAGGCTATGATTGGATCGGGCATTACCAGACCATCGTGGCCTACGATGATTTACAGAAAGATGTCTACATTTATGACACCTACCTGGGCAGCGGCGACAGTGGCGAAGGGCTGGCCGAATCCTACGATAGCTTCAACGAGAACTGGAAGCACTTCAACCGGACCTTCATCGTCATCTACGAACCCAACCGTGAGAACGAGGTGCGCCAGATCCTCGGTGACCGCGCCGACCCCCAGCAGGCCGCCAATACGCGCTTCAGATGGCAAAGGAGGAGCCTGCAAGCAAACCCGCGTGACGTGTTTGCCTGGTTCAACGAGGGCACATCGCTACACCAAGCTGGGCGAATACGAAGAAGCCGCCAGTGCCTACGATCAGGCCCGGCGCGAGGGTGCGCTGCCCTGGCGCATGATCTGGTACCAGTTCGGCCCCTTTGAAGCCTATTTCAACACAGGCCGTTACGACGAAGTCATGGCGCTGGTCAACATCAACCTGACCAATGGCGCGCAGTACGTCGAGGAGACCTACTACTGGCAGGGCCGTGTCCTGGAAGCTGAGGGCAACATCGCCGGGGCGCGCAGCGCCTTCCAGCAAGCGCTTTCGCACAACAGCCGTTACGCTGATGCCCGCGACGCGCTGTCCGCGCTCAATGCCTGAGTGACCGTAATGGACGCATCCGCCGGCTCCAATGCCGAGCGCAACCGCAGCCTCGCCCGCTCGACCATCATCGTGATGATCGCTTTCGGGGTTGCCAAAGCGATCAGTCTGGTGCAGACGGTCATCATCGCTGATGTCTTTGGCCTCAGCGATGAATGGGATGCCTTTGTCGCCGCCAACAGCATCCCCGAACTGATCTTTACGCTGATCGCTGGGGGCGCGCTGGCCCATGCCTTCATCCCGGTCTTCAGCAGCTATCTCTCACGCGGCGACCTGGATACCGCCTGGCACACCGCCACACACGTCATCAACACTATCTTCAGCGTCACCTTCGTGCTCAGCGTACTCACATTTATCCTGGCTCCCTGGCTGGTGGCGAACGTCGCCGCGCCTGGTTTCACGGCAGAAGTTCAGGCCCAAACCGTCGAACTGATGCGCATTCTGCTGGTCACGACGCTGATCTTCTCCGTCAGCGGCATCGTCATGGGCATCCTGCAAAGCCACAATCACTTTCTGCTGCCCGCCCTGGCCCCGATCATGTTCGATGTCGGCATTCTCTTCGGCGTCATGTTCCTTATCGGCCCTTTTCCGATCCCAACGATCGTCGCGCCATTCGGTTTCCCAAGCATTGCGTCTTTCGGCGTCAACGGCATCGCCATCGGCGCAGTCCTGGGTGCGCTCATGCACTTCGGTATCCAGGTCCCCGGCCTGATCCGCTACCACGCCCGCTGGTGGCCCGAACTCGGCCTGCGCGATCCCATCCTCTGGCGCATTATCCGCCTGATGCTGCCGCGCATCGCCGGGCTGGGCGTCTTCAGCCTCAACTTCATCATCATGAACAACATTGCTTCGCGCCTCGGTTCCGGCTCGGTGAGCGCCCTGAGCTGGGGCTGGCGGCTTGATGCAAATCCCGGAGACGATCATCGGCACGGCGATGGGGACGGTCATCTTCCCGACTCTGGCCGCCCTCAGCGAACTCGGCGACGGCCAGAACAAGCGTGATTACATGTCCGGCGCGCTGCGCTTCATCCTGATCGCCAGCATTCCGGCTGCTGTCGGCCTTATCTTCGCCGGACAGCCGCTGATCGGCCTGCTGGAGCGCGGTGCCTTCGATGCCTCCGCCTCTGATCTCGTTTACAGTACGCTGCGTTTCTTCGCCCTGGGCCTGATCGTGCATTCGTCGCTGGAGGTGGTCGCGCGCAGTTTCTACGCTGATCAGGACACGCTGACTCCCCTCTTTGCCGCGCTGGGTGGGGCAGCCATCAACTTCGCCGGCTCGATTGTCTTCAGCAATGTCTACGCAGCCGAAGCTAACCGGTTCTACAATCTGGTCGCCTTCCAGTTCCCCTCGCTCGGTTTTGTCCCTATCGGCAACGTGAGCGGTCTGGCGCTGGCGAACTCGCTCGGCGTGGCCTTCGAAGTGATAACGCTGCTGTGGGTGCTGCGCCGCCGCTGGCAGGGTGTCAACGAGAATGCTCTGGCCCGTACTACGCTCAAAACCCTGGCCGCCAGCCTTGTGATGGCCCTGGCAATCGTCCTGATCGAAAGCGCATGGACCCGTTTCGGTCTGGCAGAGCGCGGCTTCATCTATCTGGTCGCCCAGGTGATCGTCGAGGTTAGCGGCGGGGCATTGGTCTTCTTCGCCGTCGCCATGCTGCTGCGCATGGAAGAACTCAAGGCGATCACCGGCCTCATCCTGCGCCGTGACCGTGCGGCAGTGGAAAGCATCGTCTCATGAGCATCGAGATTCTCAGCCTCACCCTGGGCATTGCCGCTACCAACTGCTATATCGTCGGCGACAGCGCCAGCGGCGAGGCCGTTCTTATCGACCCAGTGGACGATGCCCGCTTGCTGCTGCAAACAGCCCAGGACGCCGGCTGGACGATCAAGCTGATCCTCGCCACACATGGTCACTACGATCACGTGCTTGCCAGCCAGCCGCTCAAAGACCTGACCGGCGCGCCTTTCTACATTCATCACAACACGCCGCAGATCGCGCGGTCGCTGCCTGATATTGGCTTTCTCCAGCAGTTGTTCCCGCCGATTCCCGCCCCAGACCGTCTGCTGACTGACGAGCCAGAGACCCTGAACGTCGGCGCGATCACGCTGGAGACCCTGTATACACCGGGGCACGCGCCCGGTCATGTCTGCTTCTTCATGCGCGAGCAAAACACGCTCTTTGGCGGTGATTGCCTCTTCGCCGGGAGCATTGGTCGCACCGATTTTCCTTTCTGCGATTACGACACACTGATGGATTCGATTTTCAATCAGATCCTACCGCTCGGCGATATCGGTGCGTCTCCTGCCCGGCCACATGCAGCCTACGACCATCGGCCAGGAGCGCGCGACCAATCCCTTTCTGCTGCAAGAAGCCGCACGCCGCGCTGGCGCGTAATTGGACGCCGAACCACTTTCACGGTATGCTCTGAAGAGGAGAGCCGTATGCAAATCCTAAATCAGTTTTCCTACCTTTTTATCACCCTGGCCGTCCTGCTTGCCAGCTTTATCCTGCTCCAACGCTACGTGGTGGACCGGCGGTTGGTTGCCGGGGCGATGGTGGCAATTACTGTCCTCAGTCTGACCGGGATGCTCCTGCTGCGGCCCGGCAGCAGTGATGTGGCAACCCCCTCACAGGCACAGCAAAGCATCTACAACGGCAAGCCGACCTTTCTCGAATTCTTCAGCAATTACTGCGCGGGTTGCCTGGCGCTGCGCCCATCGGTCGATCTGCTGGTGAGCGACATCGGCGATGACTTCAACATCCTGCGCGTTGACATCCACACCGACCTGGGCCGCGAAATGCGCGAAACCTACGGCTTCACCTATACGCCTGAATTCGTTCTGTTTGACCGCAACGGCCAGGAGGTCTGGCGCGATCACAGCCTGCCCCGGCGCGAACAGGTCCTGAACCTCAGTTGACCATGCACATCCTGATGTTATTTCTGGATGGCATCGGCCTGGGGCCGGATGATCCGGCGACCAATCCCTTCGCCATCGCGGAAACTCCCACGCTCTGCCAGCTCGCCAACGGCCAGCGCTGGCTTGAAACCACGGGATTCCAGGCCAGCCCGCGCAGCCTGTTCATCCCCACCGATGCGAACATGGGCATCCCCGGACGTCCGCAGAGCGGCAGCGGTCAGGCAGCCATCCTGACCGGGCGCAAGATACCGCAGATCATCGGCGAACATTATGGCCCCAAGCCTAATAAAGCCACCCGCGACCTGATCGAGGAGAACAACTTCTTCAAAGAGGTTGTGGCACATGGTAAACGCGCAGCCCTCCTGGAAGCCTATCCGTCGCGCTGGCATGAAGGCATCAACAGTGGCAAACGCCTGCGCGCCAGCTATCAACTGGCCTCCCACAGCGCCGGGCTGCCGACTTTCGGCGAACAGGAGTTGTATGCGGGCCGCGCCTTCGCCGTCGATTGGATCGGTGAGGGCTGGCGCAGCCAGCTAGGCTATGAGGACACGCCCCTTTATACGCCGCAGGAGGCCGGTCGCAAGCTGGTTGAGGTCTCGCGCGATTACGATTTCGCCTTCATGTCCCACTGGCTGACCGACATCATCGGTCACCGGGGCACGCTTGACGATGCCGTGAAGAATCTCGAACGCTTCGACAAGGTGATGGCTGGGGTACTGGACTGCTGGGATGATTCCGAAGGGCTGGTGATCATCACCAGCGATCACGGCAATATGGAAGCCATCGGCAGCCGCAAACATACCGAGAACGAGGTACCGACGGTCATCATCGGCCAGCAAAAAGACGTCTTCCAGCAAGATTTCCACAGTCTGGCCGATTTCGTGCCGCACATGGCACATTTACTCTTTGACAAAAAAGGTTCATAGAATGGATTTCCCACAACTCAGCGATGCACAGCGTCTGGCCCGCCTGCAATTCCCCGAAGGCAGGCTGCGTATGGTCCTCGATACAGATACCTACAACGAGATCGACGACCAGTTCGCCGTCGTCTACGCTCTGCTCTCACCGGAACGCTTCCAGGTCGAAGCGTTTTACGCCGCCCCCTTCTTCAACCAGCGCTCGACCGGCCCGGCGGACGGTATGGAAAAGAGCTACCAGGAACTGCTGCGCCTGCTCGACCGGATGGACCTCGCGCCGGACGGCTGGGTCTATCGCGGCTCAGAGGCCTACCTGAGCGATTACGAGCATCCTCAGCCCAGCGCCGCCGCACTCGATCTGGTCGAACGCGCTATGTCCAGCCAGGGCGATCCGCTTTACGTCGTTGCCATCGGTGCGATCACCAATGTGGCCTCAGCCATCCTGATCGAACCGCGCATCATCGAGAAAATTGTGCTGGTCTGGCTGGGCGGTCACGCGCTGCACTGGCCGCACACGCGCGAGTTCAACCTGAAGCAGGATCCGCTGGCCTCCAAACTGATCTTCGACTGCGGCGTCTCCCTGATTCAAGTGCCCTGCATGGGCGTCACCACACATCTGCGCACGACCGTGCCCGAAATCGAGCGCTATGTGCAGGGTCGCGCCGCGATTGGCGACTATCTGGCGGAGACCTTCAAGGGCTATCATGCCGACGAGATGGCCTGGTCGAAGGAAATCTGGGATGTGGCGGCGGTCGCCTGCCTGCTTGATGCCCGCTGGACCCCGGCGGACCTGGTTCACAGCCCGATTGTGACCGATCAACTCACCTGGAGCGTGGATCGTTCGCGTCACCTGATTCGCAGCGTAAATTACATCCACCGCGATCCCATCTTCCGCGACCTGTTCAGCAAGCTTGAGCGCTGGGCCACAGGCGAGATTACGATTGCGCGTTAGTCAGCCAGCAGATGCGCGCCTGGCCCCGGTTGGCTGACGATCAGCGACCAATCGGGCCGCGCTAAGGCCTGCACCGCCGCCGTGACCGACGCTTCCTCCCCTGCCGGGCAGATCAGATGCACCGTCGGCCCGGCGTCCAGCGTGAAGTACACGGCCTGTCCCTGCTCGCGCCAGCGCTGCACGGCCATCAGCAGCTCCAGCGTCTCCGGCGAAATGTAATAGATGCCTGAGTGCCAGGCCGCATCACCCTGGTACGCTGAGGTCAGCATGATGGCGTGCATTGCCATCGCCTCGGCTTCGATCTCGCGGCCAAAGGCATGGAAATCACGCGCTTAGAATCGCCGCGCGCACGCGCTCCAGCCGACCGGGCAGCAACGCCTGCCGCGCCTCCCAGAAGGGACTGTTATAGGCCAGTTCGTGTCCCTGGCTGGAGGGCACCTGCTTAGGCGTCTCGCTCACCAGCACGGCCACGTCCCGCAAATCCCAGTGCTCCGCTGGCGCGAGAGTTTGCGCATAGGAATCGGCATCGCTGGTGCCCGCCTGCCATTCGACATAACCCGCCGGGATCGAGCGGCAGGCCGAGCCGGACCCCTGCCGCGCCAGGATCGAAAGCTCGCGTTCGCTCAGATCCAGACCCAGCGCCGTGCTCCCCGCCACAGTCAGCGCCGCGAAACCGGAGGCCGACGAAGCGAAACCCGTACTGGCCGGGAAGGTGTTGCGCGTCTCGACCCGCATTCTCTGCTGCATCCTAGCCCGCGCGCGCAGCCGGTCCAGGTGACGGCTCACCCGCGCAGCGAAGCCTGCGGACGCAGCCTGTCCATCCAGCAGCACGACATCTGCCTGCAAAGCCGCGTCCAACGTCACCGTCGTGATCGTCTGCGCCGCACTGAGGTTCATTGAGATCGAATTGTTCAAGGGGATATTCAGCGCCGCATCGCGCTTGCCCCAGTACTTCACGAAAGCGAGATTGGCGCACGCCGCTGCTGTTGGCATTAATCCGGGCCTGTCCTAAGTGGGCAAACCTCTCTAAAATACCATCGGCAGGCACAGGAGGCAATGCAGCATGACGGTCAGCGTATCGGCACCCGGCAAACTCGTTCTGTTCGGCGATCACGCCGCCGTTTACGGCCACCCTTGCATCGTCACGGCGGTGGACCTGCGCTACACAGTCCACATCGAGGCCAGCGACTCGCCTGGTATCCACATCGACACCGCAGACCTGCGCGCCAGCGGCATCCGCTATCATGTCACCGCAGGGCAGCTCAGCGCACACAATCGCCGGGAAACCGCCTTCGTCGAAGCTGCGCTCAAACGTCTGCTCGCCGAATATCCCTGCCTCACCGGCCTGCAAATCCGCACCGACGGCCCGGCACAAAGCTATGGCCTGGGCAGTTCGTCAGCCATCACCGCCGCTACCATCGCCGCCTATGCTGCCCTGCTCGATCTGAAGCTCACGCCGCGCCAGATATTCGACCTCGCCTATGCTGCCGTGCTGGATGTCCAGGGCACCGGCTCAGGGGTGGACCTCGCCGCAGCCATTTATGGCGGAACAGTCTACTATGTCAAAGGCGGCAGCGTGCTCGATTCGCTGGCGCTCGACAGCCTGCCCATCGTCATCGGCTACAGCGGCGCGAAGGTGTCTACGATCAACCTGCTGGCTCAGGTGGCTGATCTACGCGCCCGCCATCCGCACATGATCGACACACTGCTGGGCTTGATGGCCGAGATCTCGACCGAAGCGCGCGGTCTGTTAGAGACAGACGCCTGGGACCGCACAGGCGAGTTGATGAACCTGAACCAGGGCCTGCTGGATGCGCTGGGCGTGAGCACGCTGAACCTCAACCGCCTGATCGTGGCCGCACGTGAGGCCGGGGCCTACGGCGCGAAGCTCTCCGGCGCGGGTGGTGGCGACTGCATGTTCGCGCTCTGTGCCCCTGAGCGTAGGGCACAGGTGGCCGAAGGCATCGCGCAGGCAAGCGGCCAGGTGATTGACCTGCCCGTTCATGCCACCGGTTTGCGCCGGGAATCCCCATCGACCTGAAAGCGGGAAGCATCATCCCGGACATAAGTTATACTATAGACTGCTTGCGCACAGAGGCAGGATGGATGGACGACGAAACCCGGACCCGCATGGCGGCCTTAAACATCACGGCGCGCTTTGAAGGACGCAGCTACCGGACCTACCGTCACAATGACCCCGGCATTATCAGTTACGGTCGTTTCAACTTTACGCTCGATTCCGATGCGCTGGCTCAGCTTGTGCAGTGTTACACGGCCCAGAGTAAGACGCCGGTCGCGGTAGATTTGCGCGCTTATCAGATTCGGCTGGATGCCGCCGATGAGACCCTGAACAGCGACGAACTCTTGCACGGCCTGCTGGTGCGCGCCGCCAGCGACCCGATCATGCAGCAGTGCCAGGATGACGAAGCCACCACCCGCTTTTGGGACCCGATTCAGCGAATCGCCGTGCTGCCGCGCAGCCTGCAATGCCCGTTGAGTTGGGCGCTGCTTTTCGACATCGGCATCTGCTACGGCATCGGCGATGGCCTGCTGCGTATTGCGGAGGCGGAATTCGGTGTGCCACCGCGTGCGCACATCGCTGACTTCGAATCTGAGCGAGGAACGCTTAATCACCCGCACAGCCGAACTCTACAAACAGGCCATCGACCGTCAGGCATCAGCCGAGAGTCGCCCTGGAATACGTGAGCGCGGCGAGTTCTGGCTTAACCTCATCGCCGTGAACGACTGGACACTTCAAGGCGATGCGGCAGGCAACATCACCGTTAAAGGCCAGCCGGTACAGGTACGCGCGCCGCGTCGTTCGCTGGCGACTGACCATCTGGACCCGGCAGTGTTCTATATCATACCGACCGCCGATCAGGTCCGCGTCCGCGCTCAGCCCGAAGACGGCGAGACCGTCGCCATGCTCTCGCCCGGCGATCTGGCCGAAGTGCTGGACCCCTATGAGGAAGCCGCCGACAAAATCGGTACACCGGGTCAATGGGTCCATCTGCGCACCACCGATGGCACGGAAGGTTACGGCGCGGCCTGGTTCTACCGCATCTACCAGAAACCGGGGGCGGTCGGCTTTGGCGACGAGGATGGTCTCTACGTCGTCGCGGAGATTGATTCAGTCCGTATTCGCGCCTGGCCGGTTGATGGTCGCCCGGTGGCGTCGGTCTCACGCGGCGAGGTCGTCCAGGTCATGGAACCCTATGCCGAAGCCATCACCAAAGTCGGCGGCCAGTCTGAATGGCTTCACGTCCGCACACGGCACGGAGTCGCGGGCTACACTGCTGCCTGGTTCTACCGGGTGCTGGAAACGCCAGACGCACCGGCAGAGCCGCCGCCTGTGCAGTCGCTGCCATCTGCACCGCAAGCTAAGCCGGAGCCAGTGCCTGCCGCCGCAGCCAGCGCTCCCCGTGTCGAAGTAGAATCTACGCCGCCTGGACCGAGGAGTCCGGCCCCGGCGGAGGCCATTTCGCGCAAGCTCTATATCACGCCCACCGACAACCGCATCCGCATCCGGGCCGAGCCGGTCGATGGCGAGCCGCTGACCGTCATCCTTCTCGGTCAGATTGTCGAAGTCCTCACGCCCTATGCCGAAGCCATCCAATGTATCGGCGTGGAAGGCGAGTGGCTGCACGTCTGCACCGCCGACGGCGTCGAAGGTTACACTGCCGCCTGGTTTTATACGGTCTTCGACCATGCCCAGATGCCGGACCTGGATTCACTACCGCTGTACGTGACTCCCAGCGACGATCTGGTGCGGGTGCGCGCTCAGCCCGGCGATGGCGACCCGATTGATCTGGTGTCGCGCGGCGACATCCTGACCGTGCTGGAAAATCAGGACGAGGCCAGCAGCAAACTGGAGTCGGAAGATCAGTGGCTGCGGATCCGCACGCCTAATCAGGTCGAGGGCTACGTCGCCAGCCAATTTCTCAGCGCGGTGGAGCATCCACTGCCGGACTGGCAGCTCGACGCGAATATCACCGGCGTCAACATTGATCTCTATCACCCGCTCGGTCAGCCCGACCCGGACGACCTGGGACAGATGGGTTGGCTGCGCCTGCCCTACAACGTCTCGCTCAATCCTGATTTGCCGGAGGGGCATCCTGCCCGCTATGGCAATACCGATCTCGACGCAGCCTACCAGCGCTATCAGCCGCTCATCGCGCATTACGCCCAGGCAGGCTTCAAAATCCTGCTGACCCTCACCCACCAGACCTACGGCGAAGGCGCAGGCTACAACTGGCATCGCATGAACAGCGACCAGTGGCATGATCTCGGCGATCAATTCGCCATCATGGCCGGTCACATCGCCGCGCAGTACAAAGGGCTGGTCAGCGCTTACCAGATCTGGAACGAGATGGATGCCCCCAGCGAGGCGCATACCGCTGTGCCCATGCCCGCCGCTGACTATGCCTATCTGCTGTTCAAGTCAATTCAAGCAATTCGTGCCGTCGATCACACCGCCCTCGTCATTACCGGCGGGCACAGTGGAGGGCCGTCCAGCGGGGTCCTTTACGCAATGTACACCCTCAACACCATGCCCCGGCATGTGCGCCCGGACGGCATCGCCTTTCATGCCTTTGGACGCGGCGACGCCCGTTCAGATGCAAAATTCCGCAGCAAAGGCCACATTGACGACGCCGTCAACGCCTTCGCCGGAATTATGCCTGGTTATCCGGTCTGGATTACGGAATGGGGGGTGCTGGACCAGCCGCAGGAAACACCGGAGGCGGTCGCGCGCTACGCCAGTGAATTCATCCAGCGCCTCAAGCAAACTCACAGCCATAAAGTCGCTGTGGCAATCTGGTACGCCTGGGCGCAGGGCATGGGGAATGGCTATGGCATGGTAAACGAACGAGGCAAGCTCCGCTTCGATCTCGCCGAGCGCTTCATCACCCTCTAAGCGCTGCCGTTTTTCGCCGTCTCGCGGATCAAAGCCGCCACCAGGGCTGTCCAGCCGGTCTGGTGACTCGCCCCCAGTCCCTGGCCGTGATCGCCGTGAAAATACTCGTAAAACAGCAGGTGATCGCGCCACTGTGGATCCTGCTGAAAGAGTGTCTCCTCGCCAAAGACCGGACGCTGGCCTGCATCATTGCGTAGAAATAGACAAATCAAGCGCTGCGATAGCTCGTCCGCAACCGCATCCAACGACAGCGACTGCCCCGAACCACCGGGCATTTCAACCTTTAACGCATCACCGAGATAAGCGTGAAACGAGCGCAGCGCTTCGATCACAAGATAATTAATTGGCAGCCAGATCGGCCCACGCCAGTTGGAATTGCCACCAAACAGGCCGCTTTTCAATTCGGCGGGTTCGTAGCTTACGCGATACAGGCGGCCACTGCTGGCGAACTCATAGGGATGCTCAGCATGATAGCGCGAGAGCGAGCGTAAGCCATAATCTGACAGGAACTCCGTCGAATCCAGCATACGGTGCAGCACCCGCGTCAGCTTATCCTGACCCACAATCGACAGCAGATAGCTGCCATCCGCTCCCTGCTGCGTCAGCCACTCCTTATTGACCACCTGACGCGACCGGTAATTCACGAACCATTCCAGGCGGCGGCGAAAACGCGGCAGGGCCTCCAGACATTCTTCCGAGATATGCGTCACGGCCAGCAGCGGCATCAGCCCTACAAATGAGCGTGTCCGCAGCCGGATATGGTGGCCGTCCGGCATGTGGATATTGTCGTAGAAGAAGCCGTCCTCTTCATCCCACAGGCCCGAATGCCCATCGCCATAATAGAAAGCGTGGGCGATGTACATGAAGTGCTCGAAGAACTTGGTCGCCACGTCTTCGTACACCGGTCTGGAACGTGCTAATTCCAGGGCAATCGTTAGCATGTTCAGACAGTACATGCCCATCCAGGCCGTACCGTCGGCCTGCTCCAGGTAGCCGCCAGTCGGGAGCTGCGCGCTGCGGTCAAAGACGCCGATGTTATCCAGCCCCAGGAAGCCACCGCTGAAGATATTGCGCCCGGCCCGGTCCTTACGGTTCACCCACCAGGTAAAGTTGAGCAACAGCTTCTGAAAGACGCGCTCCAGAAAGTTCAGATCAGCGCCGTTACCGTCCGCCTTGCTAATCTGATAGACCTTCCAGGCTGCCCAGGCATGGACCGGCGGGTTCACGTCGCCAAACTCCCATTCGTAAGCCGCAAGCTGGCCGTTTGGGTGCATGTACCATTCGCGCAGCAGCAGAATCAACTGGCGCTTGGCCCATTCCGGGTCCAGTGTCGCCAGCGGTACCGTATGGAAAGCCAGATCCCAGGCTGCAAACCAGGGATATTCCCATTTATCCGGCATCGACAGCACGTCCAGGCAGTAGACGTGCCGCCAGTCCGTGTTACGAATTTCGGCGCGTTCGGGTGGCGGCGGCGGATAGGCCGCGTCGCCATCCTGCCATAACTGAACGCTGTAATGATAGAACTGCTTGCTCCATAACAGCCCGGCATAAGCTTGCCGCTGTACCCGCCGGGCGTCTTCATTCAGGATCTGGTGGCTGAATTGCGGCGTAGAACTCATCGGCTTCGGCCTGCCGTGTCTCGAAAATGCTGTCGAAACTGGCAAAGGGGTGTTCGTGTTTCGAGGTAGCAAAGCGGATTCGCAGGGTATACGTCTCGCCCGGCGCGACCTGAGCAACACAGTGGGCGGCGGCTTTGGTCCCCTTGTGTTCCGGGTTCACGGCCTGATGATGTCCCCCAACGACAAACTCGTGAATACCGTCTTTCACGTACTGGCTCTCGTTGGCGGTGCCATACAGGCGCATGAAGTTGGTTTCATTGTCGGTAAACAGCAGCTCGCAGTCCAGGCTGTCTACCGTCCAGTAACGCTCGCCGAGATGCCGTTCATTCACCACAATCCGCCGCCGACCGCTGGCCTGAAGTTGAGGCCGCTCTCGCCGGTAACCCCAGGACCAGGTGTTGCGAAACCAGATTTGCGGCAGCAGATGAATCGGCGCGGTCTCCGGCCCGCGATTGATCACCCGGATGCGGCACAGAATGTCCTCTTCGGACGCCTTCGCATATTCGATAAACACGTCGAAGTAGCGTCCCTCGGCAAAGGCATCGCCCAGCGCATCGATCAACTCGTATTCTGGATCGTTGCGATTGTGCGCGTCGTTGGCGTGAAGCAGCCCATCATAGGGGAACGCGACCTGCGGATACTTGTAGAGCATCTGCATATAGGCGTGCGACGGCAGGCCGTCGAGGTAATAATAATACTCTTTGACGTCCTCACCATGATTGCCCTGTGGGTTCGAAAGGCCAAACAGGCGCTCTTTCAGGTAAGGATCATGCTCGTTCCACAGCGCCACGCCCAGGCACAGATTCTGGAAGCGATTACAGAAGCCGCCCAGGCCGTCCTCATTCCATCGGTAAGCCTTGCTGCGCGCATGATCGTGCGGGAAATACCCCCAGGCGTCGCCGTTTGGGCTGTAATCCTCACGCACGGTCCCCCAGGCCCGCTCGGCCACATACGGACCCCAGTTTTTCCAATCTGCGACCCGCTCTTCGGAGTCGTGCAGGCGTTGATGCTCTGCCGTGTTCACCTGGCCCATGCGATCTCCCCCTCGCTGGTGGTCGCAGCAACCCGGAACTGCTGTCCCCCGGTCCACACGTAGACCCCCTCCAACGCCACGACGGCCAGGCTGACTCCATCTGGTCCCCAGGCCAGCCAGGGACCATCAAACGTGTTGGTGCTGAGCTTGCTCAAGCTGCCATCAGCCAGGTCCATCCGCCAGATGTCCCAGGGCAGCCCGTGTGCAGAGACCGAATCGCTCGGTGCCAGCCGGGCCGGATCACCTTGATAATCACCCGACCCGCTGAACAGCAGCGCTGTGCCATCCGGCGTGAAACGTGGATTGTTCACATTCTGGAATGGCCCCACCGGCAGCAGTTCATGCGCGTCCGATCCATCCACCGCCATCTGCCAGATAGACAGACCATAGGTCACCGGGTCGAACAGCAGGTAGGCGAACTGGCTGCCATCCGGGGATTGGGTGATCTGTTCAGCGTTTTCCAGAATCACCTCCGGCGTACCGCCATCCGGCTCGACCGCTTCTACCGTCAGCCGGACGCCTGTTGGATCGCCCGCGTCATTGTGCTGCTGCTTGAGGTGCGTGTAATACAAGCGCTGCCCATCCGGCGACCAGAACGGCATCCGAAAGGAACTCGTCACGATCTTCCCGAACGAACAGCGGCTGCAAATCGGGCGTGTCGGCTGGCGACAGGTAGAGATCCGTCGTACCAATCTGGTAGCCCTCAGCAGCGGGCGGCGCGTAGGCAATCGCTAACCGGGCGCCATCCGGCGAGGCCGCGATTCCCGTCACCATCCCCCCATCGGGCGGCGTCCACCAGTGCGTCAGTGCCCCGCTGGACATATCGACCTGCCAGATACCGTCGAAATTCTGCGTATAATACAGGCGGCCATCCAGCGGCGGCGCGGTCTGGACCGGCGTCAGCAGTTGATTGACCTGAAACAGAATCTGGGAGCCGAAGACCAGCCACAGCAGAAGCAGCAGGCCGAAAAAAATGGGCAAGCGATAACGTCGTATCATGACGGACTGCTAACCGATCTCGTCCAGCCGGACCGGGCGGTTCTCCTCCAACGAGCGCTGTGCGGCCATCGCCATCACCACCGCAATCCGGCCTTCGATGCCCGCCGCAGGCGAGGGCTGTGCTTGCAGCACCGCCTCTACGAAAGCGTTCATCTCTGCCACGTAGCTCGCCTGATAGCGCTCCATAAAGAAGTTCAACGGTAGATCTGCCTGCCGGACGCTCTGCGCATCGCTGATCGTCACAGCATTGGGATACCAGTTGCCGGTGCTGACCGCCCCCTTGCTGCCGAAGACCTCCACGCGCTGGTCGTAGCCATAGACGGCCTGACGGCTGTTGTCGATCACGCCCAGCACACCGTTGGCGAATTTCAGCGTAATCATGGCTGTATCCACATCACCTGCCGCTCCGATGGCCGGATCCACCAGGTTGCCCGCCGCCGCGTAGATTTCCTCGACCTCCGCCCCAACCGCATAGCGCGCCATATCGAAATCGTGAATCGTCATGTCGAAGAACAGACCGCCCGACACGCGAACGTAGCTGATGGGCGGCGGCGCAGGATCGCGGCTGATGATGTGCAGCAGATGCGGCTCGCCAATGATCCCCTGTTCGACCGTCTGCTTGACCCGCAGGTGATTGGGGTCAAAACGGCGGTTGAAACCCACCTGGAACAGCACGCCAGCCTTATCAACCGCCTCCAGCGCGCCATCGATACGATCTAGATCAAAGTCAATTGGTTTCTCGCAGAAGATATGTTTTCCTGCCTGAGCCGCCTCTGTAATAAACTGAGCATGTGTATCGGTAGACGAACAAATCACCACGGCGTCAATCGCTGCGTTATCGAGTACAGCCCGGTAGTCGCCGCTCGCTTGTGCGATGCCCAGACGCTCTGCCGCTGCCTCCGCTGCCTGCGCGTTGACATCCGCAATTACCATCACCTGTGCTTGCGGAACCTGACGGGTCAGGCTGTCCGCATGAACTGTCCCGATACGCCCCGCGCCAATAATGCCAATATTCAAAGCCATCGCATTTCATCCTGATAAAATCGAAGTTTTCACGTTCAGATTATGCCCTTTCCTGGCAAATGCTGCTATCTCCACCGTGCAGACAGGCTTTAGAAAATGGTATTTTCAATCTGAAGCAATAATATGCTACACTGGGTACTCAAATCGGAAGGATGTTCAATGGCAGCAGGCGAAAACGAACACTTTTCCATTACTGAACCGCGCGAAATGGGCCGGGGGAACCGCTATGCGCTCTGGCTTACCGCGACCGAGCCGCGCTACTTCGACCTCGTGCGCGATATGCGCTGTGTGGCCGCTGTTTCAGAGCCGGTCAACAACCGCGCCCTGGTCGAAATCAGCAACGATCACGACCCCGATGAAGCCTGGCACTGGATTCGCACCGAGCTTGAGGTCGAAAGCCGGGTCGTCAAACTCGATAAAATCTGGGAAGACGCCCTGTGGCTCTTGTAGCCACCCCGTCGTCACAACCCGCTTAAGCAGCGTTTCTACTCTACCACATACAGGACCTGTCCCATGAGCACCGATCCCAATTCACTGCGCCGCACCATGCGGCTCTGGTCTTGCGGCGTCACCGTCGTCACCTGTCTTCATGAGGGTGAACGTTCCGGCATGACGGCCAGTTCGTTCACCTCTATCGCGCTGGAACCCCCGCTGATTCTCGTCTGTCTGCACAAACAGGCACACACGACCCAGTTGATCGTGGAAAGCAAGCGCTTCGCCATCTCAATCCTGGGGGCGCACCAGGAAGAGGTTTCGTCGCAGTTCGCCGGATATACGCCCCTGCCCGAAGGCGAGGACCGTTTCTATAAGATGGAGATCATCACCGGCCAGAGCGGTCTGCCCTTGTTGGCCGATGCCATCGCCTGGCTGGAATGCGACGTCTACGGCATCCACGACGGCGGGACTCACCACGTCATCACCGGCGAAGTCATGTATACCCATCGCAAAGACGACCCCGTCCTGCCCCTGGTGTACCACAATCGCGCTTACCGGGCGTTTAACACGGATGAGGACTGAATCCGGTCCTGTTCCTACCTTGACGAACTGGCAGCCCGCATCGTAAAATTCAGACGCTCGTATTCTGGAAAGCAGTACCTTATATGTTTGAAAGCCTGACCAACCGGCTGCAAGACACATTTGACCGCCTTGCCAGTTCTGGACGCATCACTGACAAGGATGTGGATGTCGTCATGCGCGAGGTGCGCATGGCCCTGCTTGAGGCCGATGTCGCCCTGCCAGTCGTCAAAGACTTCATCAAACGGGTCAAAGAGCGCGCCATCGGGGCCGAGGTACTCAAGAGCCTCAAACCGGGGCAGATGGTCGTCAAGATCGTTCACGAAGAACTGATCGAGACGCTGGGCGAGCCGGGCCGTCTGAGTTTTTCCGGCAGCACCAAGCCGCACGTCATCATGCTTGTCGGCTTGCAAGGCTCCGGCAAAACGACGACCGCTGCCAAGCTGGCCGTCTACCTGCGCCGCGAGGGCCGCGAACCCTTCCTGATTGCCGCCGATACCTACCGTCCGGCAGCCGTCGATCAGTTGGTGACGCTGGCAAAGCAGGTCAATACGCCCTACTTTGAAGAAGGCACCAGCGTCCGGCCGATCGACATCGTGGCACACGGTCTCAAAGCCGCTGCTGAAGCCGATGCGGGCGTCGTCATTATCGACACCGCAGGCCGCCTCCAGATCGACGATACACTGATGACCGAGCTTGAGCAGATCAAGCAGCGCAGTCATCCGGCAGAAATCCTGCTGGTGGCCGATTCGATGACCGGTCAGGAAGCGGTCAATATCGCCCAGGGGTTCAACGAGCGCGTCGGCATCACCGGCTTAGTGCTGACAAAAGTGGATGGTGATGCGCGCGGCGGCGCGGCCATTTCGATGCGCGCCGTGACCAATGTACCTATCAAATTCCTGGGGACCGGCGAGAAGATCGACGGTTTCGAGGTCTTCCACCCGGATCGTCTGGCCTCGCGCATTCTCGGCATGGGCGATGTCCTGAGTCTGATCGAACGCGCCGAAGCCAATTTCGACGAGGAAGAGGCCGAAAAGCTCCAGCGCAAACTCATGCGCGACGAGTTTACCTTGCAGGACTTTCTGGATAACCTGCGTCGTGTCCGTAAGATGGGGCCGCTCGGCCAGATTATGAACATGATGCCAGGCATGAGCCGATTGCAGGAACAGATCGACCAGGAAGACATGGAGAAGAACCTCAAGCGTGGTTGAGGCCATCATCCTGTCGATGACTCCTGCGGAGCGTGCTAATCCCAAGCTGCTCAACGCCAGCCGCAGCAAGCGCATCGCCCAGGGCAGCGGTGTTCAGGTCAGCGACATCAACCAGTTAATCAAACAATTTCGTGATATGAGAAAGCTGATGAAGCAGTTGCGCCGGGGACGTCTTAACCTCCCTGGTCTGCCCGGCTTCCCCGGCTAAACTAAGTGAGGAGCAGAAATGGTTCGTATTCGTTTACGTCGTGTCGGCTTGAAAAAACAGCCCAGCTATCGCATCGTCGTCACCGATAAGCGCAGCCCGCGTGACGGGCGTTTCATCGAGATTATCGGCCACTATAACCCGCGCACCCGCCCCAATACCGATATTGTGGACGAAGCGCGCGTACTCTACTGGCTCGAAAACGGCGCACAGCCGACCGATGCCGTCCGGCGCATCTTGAACCGCACCGGGACCTGGGAGCGTTTCGAGCGTCTGCGCAAAGGCGAAGACTATCGACACGCTGGTCGGTGAAGCGGAAGCTGCCCTGGCGCAGGCCGAGCCGGTCAGCCCCCGGACGCAGTTCCCGTCGCCTGCTGCCGGTCAATCCCGGCAGAAAGCCGCAGAGCGTCGCCATGCGCCCAGCGGTTGTCGAAGCTGATGCACCGAAGCGGTGGACTGAAGGCAGAAGAAGCTGAGGCCGAGGCTGAAGCCAGAAGAACCTGAAGCGCCGCCGAAACCGAAGAGACTGGCTCAGAGGCAAAGAAGAGGCGGAAGACTAGTGCCTCCTATGATGGACTCCACGATTCGATGGAAGAACTGGTGGGCTATATTGCCAAGAGCCTGGTCAACGACCCTTCGCAGGTGACGGTGAAGCGCCGGGTGACCAATTCAGTCATCGTGCTGCAACTGCGGGTTGCGCCGGAGGATGTCGGGCGGGTCATCGGCAAAGATGGGCGGGTCGCCAACGCGATCCGCGCCCTGCTCCGCGTGACCGACGAGTCACGGCACAGCCGCAAGCGCGTCATCCTCGAAATTCAGTAGGCGATGCCCAAATGCAGATGGACGGCTCGGATCAGATGGGGTCTGAGCCGCGTTATCTTGTTCTTGGCGAAATCCTGCGCCCGCACGGGATTCGCGGTGAACTTCGCATGCGTGTCCTCACCGACTATCCGGAGCGCATCCCCCATCTTGATCAGATCTACCTCGCCGAATCCGCCGATGACGACGATCCTGCCGCTTACCAGGTCACGAACATGCGCATGCACCAGGGCTACGCGCTGCTCCAGCTTGAGGGCATCAACGACCGCACGCAGGCGGAGCCGCTGCGTCGAGTTTAGGTCCTGGTGGATCGGAAGACGCCATCCCGCTTGAAGAAGGCGAATTCTATCTCTACCAGTTGTTTGGCCTCAGCGTCGAGACCAGCCGAGTGGCGAAACCCTGGGCATTATCAGCGATGTGCTGGAAACCGGCGCGAACGATGTCTACGTCATCAACAGCCCGCGATATGGCGAGATCCTGATCCCGGTCACCGACGAAACCATCGTCGAAACGGACATTGAACAGGGTGTCGTCATCGTCAAGCTTGCCGGAGGGTCTGCTCCCCGATAAGTTAGCGCTTGCTTGACAATTGAGAGCACAGCTTGATATGCTGTTTGCGTTTAATCAACGAGCCTGATCAATGGAAGACACAAAGTACTGGCTTGGATTTTCCAGGGTTTCCGGCATCGGCCCCAAGCGCATCGAAGTCATTTGCTGAGGTATTTCGGCAGTCTATCGCAAGCCTGGCAGGCCAGCGAATTCGCAGCTGCGCCATGCCCGGTCTGGATGAACGTGCGCGGACCAATTTGCTGCGCCTGCGGGCCGGCATAGACCTGGACGCCGAACTGGAGCGTGTTGAACGTCTGAATGCTCACCTGCTGACACTGGCCGACGCCAGCCTACCCGCCGCTGCTCAAGGAAGTCCCCGATCCACCGTTGGTTCTCTACGTGCAGGGCAACCTGCTGCCTGAGGATCGCAGCGCGCTCAGTATCGTGGGCACACGCAGCGCCTCTCACTATGGTCGGGACGCCGCGCACCAACTGGCCGCCGCCCTGAGCACGCAGCACGTAACCATCGTCAGCGGTCTCGCGCATCGGCATTGACAGCGCAGCCCATCGCGGGGCGCTCGACGCCGGAGGACGCACCATCGCCGTGCTCGGCTGCGGCATCGACCAGATGTACCCGGCGGAAAATCGCAAGCTGGCCCAGGCGATTCGCGGCAGCGGCGCGCTGATTACAGCGAATTCGCCCCTGGCACACCGCCGGACAGCCGGAATTTCCCGCGCCGGAACCGCATCATCAGCGGAATCGCCTTAGGAGTATTGGTGATTGAAGCGCCAGCAGGCAGCGGCGCGCTCATCACCGCCAATCTGGCCGCCGAACAGGGCCGCGACGTTTTTGCCGTGCCAGGTAATATTTTCAACCCTGGCAGCGTCGGTAGTAACCGGTTGATCCAGGACGGCGCCAAGCTCGTCATGACTGTCGAGGATATTCTGAACGAACTGAATCTTGCCTATACGCAGGTAGAGACACGCCGGGTTACGGAGACAATCGCCCCGGCCAATGCGACCGAGGCGGCCCTGCTCAAAATCCTGAGTGCGGACCCGCTGCATGTGGACGATCTGGCACGTCTGTGCAAGCTGCCGATTGCCCAGGTGACGGCCTCGCTGACTCTGCTCGAACTCAAGGGGCTTGCGCGAAAAGTCGGTCCCATGCAATATTGCCTCGTACAGGCAGCGCACAAGATAGGGGATAACCTGAACTGATGGACCATTTCTATGCACTCATTATGGCGGGCGGGGGCGGCACACGGCTGTGGCCCATGAGCCGCCAGGATACGCCGAAGCAATTGCTACCGCTGGTTGAAGAGGACTCGATGTTCAAAGTCAGCGTGAAGCGGCTGGCCCCCCTGTTCCAGCCGGAGCAGATTTACGTCATTACCGGACGGAAATACTTCGACGTGATGCACAATGACGTGCCGGAGATTCCGGTCGAGAACTTCATTATCGAGCCTTACGGACGCAATACGGCTCCTGCCGCCGCACTCGGCCTGACGGTTATTCACAAACGTGATCCTCAAGCCATTGTTGCCATTCTCACCGCTGACCATCACATTACCGAGAGAGAGAAATTCCGCAATGTGCTGGAATGCGCGGCGCACGTGGCACAGAAAGGCTTTATCGTCACGCTGGGGCTCGCGCCCGACCACCCTGCAACAGGCTTCGGCTATATTCACCAGGGACAGGCCCTTTCCAAGGTCAATGGCTTTCAGGTCTATCAATCTCTGGGTTTTACTGAGAAGCCGGATGCTGAGACTGCTGAGCAGTTTGTGAAATCGGGTGAATACAGTTGGAACTCTGGCATGTTTATCTGGACTGCACAGCAGGCGCTCGGCGAATTCGAACGCCAGCAGCCGGTCATGTACCAGCAGTTTGCCGGGATCGCGGATTGCGGTCGATACCGACCGCTTCGAAGACACACTTGAATCGGCCTGGGACAATATCACCAATATTTCGCTGGATGTCGCCGTAATGGAGCATGCTCAGAACATCGCTGTGATCCCGGTAGACATCGGTTGGAACGATGTCGGCAGTTGGGGCGCGCTCTTTGAGGTGCTGCGCCTCGATAAACATGGCAACTATTTTCGCGGTGGCTTCTCCGCCAATATTGCCCTGGACACACAGAACACACTGGTTTACAGTAATAAACTCACTGTAACAATCGGTATCCATGATATCATCGTCATCGAAACACCTGACGCGCTGCTGCTGTGTCATAAGGATCGCACGCAGGACGTCAAAGAAATCGTCAACAAGCTCTTGACCAATAAAAACTACAAGTATCTCTAGCTGAGGAAACTGCATGGCTGAATCACTCCAGGCGTATTGTGTTCGTTGCAAGACCAAACGGGACATCAAGAATCCCCAGGCCGTCTATACCCAGACCGGCACCCCCGGCACGCGCGGCGAATGCCCGGTTTGTGGCACGACGCTGTTTCGTATGGGGGCAACCGAAGCGCACGAGCACATCGCCAGGCCAGAAAACATCAAACGACCCAAACGGGCGAAGAGCAGCAAGAAGAAGGCCACCAAATCGAAGTCCGGCGCCAGTCGCCGCAAGAACGTCGGCAAACTGGTAATCGTGGAATCACCGGCCAAAGCCCGCACCGTCGGCAACTTCCTGGGCAGCAAGTACACGGTTAAGGCCTCCAAA
This sequence comes from uncultured Chloroflexia bacterium, assembly GCA_963772595.1. Classification (GTDB taxonomy): domain Bacteria; phylum Chloroflexota; class Anaerolineae; order Aggregatilineales; family Phototrophicaceae; genus CAVYXZ01. The sequence goes on from CAVYXZ010000016.1 coordinate 762,239, forward strand.
GGCCACGTGCGTGATCTGCTCGTGTCGCAGCTTTCGGTCGATGTCGAGAACGATTTCGAACCGCGCTACCGGGTGATGAACGACAAGCGCAGCGTCATCAAGGAACTCAAGTCAGATGTGGCCCATGCCGAAGAAATCTATCTGGCGACCGACCCCGACCGCGAGGGCGAGGCCATTGCCTGGCACTTGATCGCCGCTGCTGATATTGACCCCAAGCAGGTGCGGCGCGTCGTCTTCCATGAGATTACCGACAGCGCGGTAGAAGATGCCTTCCGCCACCCGCGTGGAATCGACCAGGATGTCGTGGATGCCTATCAGGCCCGCCGTATCCTGGACCGTCTGGTCGGCTACAACATCACCGAACTGCTCTGGCAGAAGGTCCGCAATCATCTGACCGCTGGACGAGTGCAGAGCGTGGCCGTCCGTCTGGTGGTGGATCGTGAGCGGGAAATTGAGAATTTTGTCCCGCGCGAATACTGGACACTGGACGCCGAACTGCGCCCGCAGGCGGTCAATGGCGCGCCCAAGGGCAGCTTTACCGCCCGTCTGGTGAAGATCAACAAGCAAGATGTCGATTTCGGCAGCGAAGGCGATGTCAAACCGCATCTGGAGCAGCTTGAGAAGAGCCAGTTCCAGGTCAGCGGTGTCAAGAAAGGCACACGTCAGCGGCGGCCCTCCGCGCCCTTCACCACCAGCACTTTGCAGCAGGAGGCCTCGCGCCGTTTTGGCTTCAACGCCCGGCGCACCATGACTATCGCCCAGCAGCTTTATGAAGGCATCAACCTGGGCAGCGCGGGAACGGTCGGCCTCATTACCTATATGCGTACCGACAGCACCAACATTTCCAAACAGGCCCAGCAGGAAGCACGGCAGTACGTCGAAGGACGTTACGGCAAAGAGTATGTGCCCGCCAAAGCACCAGTTTACCGGACGCGCGCAAAATCCGCGCAGGAAGCACACGAGGCGATTCGCCCGACCAGCGTGATGCGCCAGCCCGCTAACTTGAAGGGCCAGCTTTCGCGCGATCAGATCCGGCTTTACACCCTCATCTGGGAGCGCTTCGTCGCCAGCCAGATGGCGAACGCCGTCTACAACACGCTTCAGATCGAGATCCTGGCCGGGCCTTCAGCAAAGGACAAGCCTTATCTCTTCCGCGCCTCCGGCAGCACCATCGTCTTCACCGGATTTCTGGCCCTCTACGAAGATACGCGCGATGAAGATCTCTCGCCGGATGCTGACGAAGGTCGTATCCTGCCGGAGCTGAGCGTCAAAGACCTGCTCGACCTCGTCAGGCTGCTGCCGGATCAGCACTTCACGCAGCCGCCGCCGCGCTACACCGAGGCCAGTCTGGTCCGCGCGCTGGAGGAACTCGGCATAGGCCGTCCCAGTACCTACGCGCCCACCGTCGCCGCGATCCAGGACCGCGAGTACGTGCTCCGCGAAAACAAGCGCCTGACCCCGACTGATACCGGCAAGATCGTGAACGATCTGCTGGTCGAATACTTCCCGAACGTCATGGACTACCAGTTCACGGCCTTCATGGAAGAGGAACTGGACGAGATCGCCGAAGGTAAGCTGGATTGGCGGCCCATGCTGAATGATTTCTATGCGCCCTTCGCCCAGCAGTTAGACAACGCGCGCAGCAATATGCCGCAGCTCATCCAGGAAGAACCGGTAGGCCGCGACTGTCCCTCCTGCGGCGGACACCAGACGCTGGTGATTCGCTACGGGCGCTACGGCAAATTCATCGGCTGCACCAATTATCCCGAATGCCGCTACACTGAACCCTGGCTGGAACGCCTCGGCATCAGCTGCCCGGTATGCGGCGATGAACACGGCGGCGAAATCGTCGTGCGCAAGTCACGGCGCGGCAGGACCTTCTATGGCTGCACTCGCTACCCGGATTGCGACTTCACCAGTTGGAAGCGCCCGCTCCCCCAGCCCTGCCCCAACTGCGGTGGCTTGCTGGTCGAGCAAAGTCGAAACAAGGCGCAGTGTACCAACTGTAAAAACGAGTATCGTCTTGACGAAGTCACTGAAGCCCGGCCTGCCTGATTTTCATAATTCAGGCATATCTTGTAGAATACACAGGTGACTATCGGCTTCGTATGACGAAAGGCCGCAGCTATGCAGAGATTTCGTGAGTGGTTGATCGGCACATATAACGGCGTCTACAAAATCATTCTGGAACCCTCAATGCCCACCCGCCAGACGGTTTTTCTGCTGGTCGTGGCATTCATTATCGGTCTAATCTGGGCCTATGCGCTGGCACCGGTCAGCTATTACGATGGCGATCCCAGCCAGCTTGACCAGATCCTGGCAGAACGAGTGGGTGCGTCTGTTGTCGGATCGTTATGCGGCGGTCTCCAGCACATCTGCGACCGGCCCGGAATTCGAATCCAGTATGGTCCAACTGCTGGCGGCGGTCGATGACCCCGTGGGTATCGCGGACAGCCTGGGAATCACGATGCCCGGCTTCCACCAGTTGGCCGAACAGGCCCAGCCGGGCAGAACTGCGCCACCGCGTCCATCTCTCGTAGGCAGCCTCATGCCCTTCGTCATCGGCTCTATCGTTATCGCGGTCCTCACGGCGATCATATCGCTCTTGTGGAAGATTCTGCATCTACCCCAACCTGATTGAACCGACACTCAGACGGATGCGCGGCCAGGTCGGGGTCTCGGATCAGGCCACGCAGCGCACCATCGACGCCATGCGCGTCGCCCGCGATGCCGAGGCGAAAGCGAAGACTGCGCCCCAGTCGGTCGATTCTGAACTGGGCGAACCTGTAACCCGCAAGATGTCGGTCTACCTGATGGGGCGCGGCCAGTACGACGATTCCTTTGAGATCGAAGACAGCGACGAAATGTTCCTCGGCGAATGCGGCGCGGCGATTGCCGAAACTATCGGCGACGGCACGCCTGAAAAAGTGACCGCTATCGAGATCTGGCTCTTTGATAAGGACGATTTCGTCCGCACGTTGACTGGCGTCTTCGCCACCACCCATGCGTTCAATGATCCGGCCACCCGCAGCAAGCTCGAACCCAAAGGCGATGTCGTCATGATCCAGCCAGGGGCCAGCCTCACGCTGGAAACCAACACGCTGCGTCTGCGCGCAACTGTGATCGAAATGGGCTACGGCACGGGGCCAGCCGTCCCGCCAAACAGCTTTCTGGAAAACACCACTATCGAAATCGCCGTCTGGCAGAAGGCAGGCAGCGCCGTCCCGGCAGCCGCCGCGACACCAGCCGCAGCGTCCGGCCTCCCGCTCGATATCGACTTCGACCCGCCGCCGGTGCCGCCCGCTCAGCCAGCCTCACAGCCGAGTTATGCGCCCCCCCGGCAGACGCCAATGCCACCACCGCCCGCACCGCAGCAAAGGCCGCCTCCACCCGACGAAGACCCCTTTGGGGGAACCGGCGATTTTACGCCGATTGGCTAAATACAAAACGCCCCGTTCTCAATCGAAAACGGGGCGTTATTTTTTCTCAGTGCTGCGGCTATTTAATCTTCTTGACTTTGAACGTCATCACGCCACCCGGCGTTTTGACCCGCACTTCCTCGCCTTTCTTGTGACCCAGCAGCGCCGACCCAATCGGACTCTCGTGCGAGATCTTACCGTCACGTGGGTTGGCCTCCGCCGCACCCACGATCATGTAGGTCTCGTCTTCATCCGAACCCGTCTCGCGGATCGTGACTTCAGAGCCGATCTGCACCTCATCTGATGCGCCCGCATTGTTGATGATGACTGCGGAGCGCAGCAGATTTTCCAGGTATTGGATGCGCCCTTCCACAAAAGCCTGCTGTTCTTTAGCATCGTGATAATCGGCGTTTTCTTTCAGATCGCCCTGGGCGACCGCCTCACGCAGCTTTGTCGCCAGTTCAGGCCGCCGCACCTTAACAAGCATCTCCAATTCCTGTTTCAGATCTTCCGCACCCTCCGGGGTCAGATAATTTGACTCGACCATATGCTTTGTCCTCACCAACTAAAGTTGCTCTACTTTTTCGCGCCGCTGCTGAGCCAGGGACATGACATTCTCCTGGTGAAGCTGTTGGACCATTCCGTTCAGCAGGACCCGGCTTTTGCCGCAGGCTTCCACGTCAATCGCCGCTAGAGGCGACCCGGAAGCCAGCGCATCTGCTACCGCCCTGTCAAGCTGCTCCATATAAGCCAGATCACTCTCGATCTTTTCCTCGATCTCGCCGCGCAAAATAACCTCGCCGTGTCCCTGCACGATGTTTTCGTAATTGCCACCTTGCAGGCTCTTGAGCGACGCGATGAAATCTTCGTAACTGCCGTCCACAAAATAGGGGATCGGCATCATCGTATCAGCGGCAATCAGCACCCGGTCTTCTTGAACCGTACACACAATGGAATCCGGGCTGTGACCGGGCGTGTGACGCAGTTAAATCGTCTTGTTGCCCACGTAAAACGTTACTGTGCCCTCATCGAACACGATCTCAGGCAGCACCAGTTCGACCGAGCGCATGTCATCGGACAACGTGCGCACGTGTTCCAGGCTTTCGCGCCCCCGTTCGTCCAGCAGCATCCGGCAGCGGGCGTGGCTGACAATCGTCGCACCTTCAAAAAAACAGGTTCCGATGGTGTGATCAGCATGAAAATGCGAGTTGATAAGGTAGATAATCTGCTTGCCCAGGCGGTTCTCGATAAAGGACTTCATCTCCCTGGTCTCTGAGGGATACGCCAGCGTATCCACCAGAACCACACCCGCGCTGGTCACTATCGCGCTGGCTGTTACCTGTGCATAGAGGTCGCTCGTAAACACATAAATATCGTCTGCGACACGTTCGCGTTGCATTAGCCAACTATTACCCCGATGCCAACTCAGTGTTGAATAGTCAAAAAGTATAGTCCCTCAGAGCACGAAATTCAAGACAACGTGCTAGAATGAGACTGCGCAACCAGCTATTTATGGGGAGAAACACGGTGAAATGCTTTAAGAGAATCGCGTTCTTATGCCTGTTGTTACTGCTGCCCACCGCGATAGAGGCCCAGGGGCCGGTCTTTCGCATCGGCGTACTGGGCAGCGATGTGACAGCGCTCAGCATGGGCGCCAATCTCGCTATCCAGCAAATTAACGCGGCAGGTGGTGTCCGAGGGGCTGATGGCAACTTTTTTCAGCTAGAACTCATCAGCCAACCAACAAGCAGCATGGATACCGCTATCGCCAATCTCAACCAATCGGATGTCATCGCGGTGCTCGGCCCGGTCACAACCACCGATGCTGTGACCAATATGGGGCTGCTTCAGGGCCTGGGGCTGCCTATTCTGACCCCAGCCACCGGTGACAGCCTCCTGATTACCGATACGTCGGATTTACTGTTTCGTTCGCGCGCAGCCCGCATTCTTCAGGGACAGGCGCTCGCCAGCTACGTCGTAAGCGAACGCGGCCTGAGCAGCGTGGTCATCGCCCAACTCGATGTCGAGAGTACCGACGCAGCCGTCGGCTTTTCGACTGCCGTGCAGGCGCTCGGTGTGACGCCGCAGCTCGTCCTGCTGCAAACTGAGGTCACGACCATGGCCGCCAGCATCATCCAGAACAATCCGCAGGTGGCCGCGATATATGGCCCGCCGGATCTCGCCGCACAGCTTGTTACAGCGCTCCGGCAGGCCGCCTGGAATGGAGTGATCGCCTACGATCAGGCTGCCAACCCCACCTTCCAGAGCAATGTGGAGTCGAGCTTGCTCCCCGGTATCCTGGCGGCCAGCACCTGGCCCTACACGGCCACCGACACCACCAGCACTGCTTTTCTGACAGCCTATGTGCAAACCTATGGCAGCGTTCCCGATGAAATCGCTGCGTCGGGTTACGATTCGGTCTTGCTGCTGGCTCAGGCCATCAGCCTGCCCGGCGAACTCCTGAGCAACCTGCGCCGTCTCGATAACGTTCAGGGCGTCCAGGGGCTGCTGCGTCCCAGTCAGTTGAGTCCCGGCGAAACCAGCAACACGGTCGCCGTCACCGAACTCAGCCGTTATGGCGTGCCGCAGGTCGCTGCCCGCTATGCCGGGGGCGTGCGTCTGCCGGATAACCGACCGCCTGCGGCCAGCACAGCCACACCGCTGCCCACGGCGACCCCGGCTGGTGTCGTCGCAACGGTCACCGGACGACCTTTCCAGAACGTCCGCAGTGGTCCCAGCACGGTCTTCGAGATCCTCGGCCAGATGAACGAAGGCGAGCAGGCTCAGGTGATCGGCGCCAGCCGCGACAATACCTGGGTGGTGATTGACTTCCGGGGCCGCCAGGGCTGGATGTCCGCGCCGCTGCTCGATATCTTCGGCAACCTGAATACGGTGCCGATTATCGACTCGCCGCCCACGCCCACACCCGCGGCGACAGCCACCGCAGCGCCGCCTCAGGAAGCCGATATTGTTGTCGAATCGGCCATAGCTTCGCCCTCGCCCATCATCGTGAACCAGCCCTTTAACGTCAACGTCGTGGTGCGCAACAACGGCAATACGGCGGCTGGACAGTTCGCCATCGCAGCTACCTTCCCGCCCAACGGCGTTTTCACTTCGGCTACCATTCCGGGCCTTGGCCCCGGTCAGGCTATCTCAGCCACCCTCAGCGGCACCCTGAGCAATACCGGCTTCTATTCGGTCGTCATCGTCGCCGATCTCAACGACGACGTCCCTGAAGGTCCCGGTGAAGGCAACAATACTAGCTATACCTTCAGCTACGCCATCGACAAACCAATCATCCGCCAATCTACCGCCGCGCTGGATCCGAGCGGCACGCTGGATCTCGAAGGCAATGCCGTCCAGGGTGATGTCAACTGGAGCAGCGACGCCTCCCGGCTCGATGCCCTGTTCAACGCAAAGCTGGGGATCATCCCTAACGTCAACATGTCCACAGTCCATTGGGACCTGATTAATCCCGGTGTGGTCAACCAGACGAGCATCCCGCGCAGTTCAATGGCCCCCGGCACCATCATCGGCGTCATCACAGCCGACGGCAACCGGGGCGTCATCCAGGTTGACAACATCGCGGGCAACCAGTTCCAATGCACGTTCCGCGTTTATCAGAACTGACACAACACAAAAAGGGCACGGTCACGCGGATCGTGCCCTGCTTCTCATCATGAGTGTTCAGGGTTTCAACTGGACGTTAAGCCAGGTGGTCTTGTTCGGGTAGATATAAACGGTCTCGCGGAAGCGTACACGCCCGTTGTCCGAAACCGTCACCTCATAATAATTGGCAGGCAAATCGCCCAGAACGAAATTCTCGCCAAAGGTCGGGTCGCCATTGACCGAATCGTCCGCATAGCTGAAGGCGTAGCGGCTGATGTCGGTCGAACGCACCTGGAGCGTGACATCGCGCAGCACCGTCCCGTTGGCATCCGTCACCCGGCCCGCCAGCGTGCCGTAATGCGCATAGGGATAAATCCACAGCTCTGGGTTGTAAGTCGCGCCATAATCGTGCGGGTCGCCCATGCGCACTTCAAAGTGCAGATGCGGCCCAAACGCCACCCCCCGATCCCCCACCTGCCCGATCTGGTCGCCGCGCGCGACTCGCTGGCCGGTCGTTACATCGGTGGTTTGCAGATGCCCGTACAGCGTGTAGACCGTGTTGCCTTCCGGTGACTTGAAGTCGTGCTGGATAACCACCACCATGCCATAGAAATCGGGCTGCGGGCCAAACAGGGTCGAGAGATCGTCCCCGGCATAGTAGACGGTCCCGTCCGCCGCTGCCAGGACCGGCGTAAAGCGCGGATTGCCCATATCAACGCCGTGATGCACACGCAGACGCCCGCCGGACGTGCCACCGTAAGGATAGGTCCGGTCAACCCAGTTGGTTAAGCCATCGGCAATAGGCCGGTACATCCGGTAATGGTCGTTGATCGCAGCGGCTGGGTTCGCAGGCGGTGGGGTCCAGGTCGGTGAAATCGAATCCGGCTCCACGCTCGGCAGCGGCGTCGGCGACACGAAGATCGTCGCAGTAGCTGTCTCTGTCGCCGTTGGCGTCCAGGTCGCCGTGAAGGTCGGCGTCGCGGTGGGTGTATCCGTTGCCGTCGGCGTGGGCGATGGCGTCGGCGTCAGCGTAGACAGGTTAGCCGTCGGGACCGGCGTCGAGGAGCGCAAAACAGCGGCCCGCGCCGGCTGCGCCACCGTCACCGCGAAAGGTGTCGCGGGTTCACCTCGCTGGCAAGCCGCCAGCAGCAGGAGCAGGACTATTACACTACGTCTGATCGTCGTCATGATCCACAAAGGTCGGCGCTTCGAAGGGCTGGCGCGGTTTGGCCGGGGCAGCGCCTGGGTCCGGCTGCTGCGCCAGTGCAATTAATTCGTCTTCGCTCAACTCATGTTCGTTATACCGGGCGTGGAGCGCCGGACTCTCTGCCGGATCGACAGCATAACGCCAGCGGCGGTAGCCTGTCTCACGCAGTACCGATCGGCAGTGATCGCAGTACACTCGCCGCCGGACTGTCGGTACACCCAGCACACGCTCCTGGCGTGTCTCAACGCTCAAATGGCCGCTGCGGCAGACCGGGCAGACATCCAGCACGAAGCCATTCGCATAACGGTCCACCGCCGCTACGCCGCGTAAATAGAAGCCCACGTAACCGATCACCAGCAGGACCACCAGGCCACCGACGACTGCTTCAATCGGGAACCGTTGTCCCGCTCCCCCACCGCCGAGAGTCTCCGGTGCTGCGGTCGCGGAAGCGGCGGCAGTCGGTGAAAGTTCCGGCAGTACCGCCCCGGCGGCTGGCGTATTACTGGGCGCAGGTGTCGCCGTAAGTGTAGCAGTGTCCGTCGCACCAGGCGTGTCACTGGGCGTTATGGTCGCTGTATCCGTCGGGCTGGCCGTCTGCGTCGGAGTTGCAGTGGCTGTGTTCGTCGGCTTTGTCGTCTCGCTGGGCGTCACAGTAGCCGTGTCGGTTGGGCTGGCCGTAGGGGTCGCTGTAGCCGTTTCGGTCGAGGTAGGGCTTGAAGTCACGGTCGGTGTGTCGCTCGGTGTAGCGCTGAGTGTCGGTGTCAGGCTTGGCTGCGGTGTATCGCTCGCCGCGTTGGTCGGTGTGTGCGTCGGCACTACCGCCACCGCTGCCGCAGTCGTCAGACTGGCTGTCGGGCTGCCGGTCTGCGTCGGAGTCACGGTGGCCGTATCAGTAGGCCTGGTTGTTTCGCTCGGAGTCACCGTCGCGGTCGACGTGGGCGTGGGCGTTGCGGTTTGGCTGGGCGTGATCGTGGCAGTGGCCGTACTGCTTGGTGTGAGCGTCGCGGTGCTGCTTGGTGTCACCGTTGCCGTATCCGTCGCGCTGGGTCGCAGTGTCGGGCTGACCGTACCGGTTGGCGTATCGCTGGGTAACGGCGTATCGGTCGGCGTAGGACTCGGCGTCGAAGTTGCCGTGCTGCTTGGCGTGGCGCTGGCGGTTGCCGTCAGAGTAGCTGTGCTGCTGGGTGTCGCGCTGGCGGTCGCCGTTGGCGTCGCTGTACTGCTCGGCGTGATCGTCGCGGTCGCAGTGGCCGTATACGTGGATGTCGGACTGGGTGTATATGTCGCGGTTGGGGTCGCACTGGCCGTAAAGGTGGCTGAAGGCGTCAGTGCATCAGGGGATAAGACCGGCAGTGCCTCCAGGTCCACTGACCAATCCACCAGATAGCGCGCGATCCAGGCAAACCCATCGCCATAGCGGAACATGATCCAGGTTGTATCGGCATTGCGCCCCAGCGGTTCTTCAATCAGGTGGCCGTCTTCGAAGGTATCCAGGCGCAGATAACCCCGGCCCGGTCCGGCACGCACAAACGCCCCTTCCGGCCCGACACGCACCCAGCTACCGACCGGTGTTGCCGTCACAATAAAGGGCGTCGCGGTTTCTTCGCCGGGCACAGCGCTGGGCGTAAGATCTGGCGGAACCATCACCGGCAGCGCGTCGATGTCGTCCATCCAGTACGCCAGATCCCGGCGGATCCAACCATAGCCCTGATTGTAGCGAATGAGCACCCAGGTCGCTTCGGCGTTGCGGCTGAGCGGAAAGAGGAAATCACCCGCCCGAAGACTGCCAACTGGCACGTAATTCGTCCCTGGCCCGCCACGCACGTAAATATCGCCAGCAACGACTACATTGCCCGCAGGTGTCGGGGTCGGTTCCTGAGTCTGCGCCATGATGCCCACCGGCACCAGCAGCAGGACGCAGGCGATCAAGGCCAGCCGGGACAGCCGTCTCAAAACATCCCTTCCTCATTGGGTGAACAGCGCAATACTACCACGCAGCCCGGTCATCCACCAATAGGCGGTTTAGCCCCCCTGCATCTCATCCGCCTGCCGGATGGCGAAGGCCATCGGTGTTCCCACCTGAACGCCATCAGCAATCAAGCGTACAATCCAGTGACCTGGCAGCAAATCCACCGTGCCCGGTTCAATCGAAAACCACAGGCACTGCTCTCCGCCACCCGGTACGCTGCCGTCCTCGGTGTGAATCGGCGTGCCTTCGTATTCCCAACTTACACTCAGCGGCATTCCCGAACGGGCATCATGCGCCACAAAGGTCATATAAATGATGGGCACATCAGTTGAGAACGCAATTTGGGGCGAAAGAACACAACCTGTCGATTGATCTACGTGGGCAGATAATCCCGTGAGCTGAAACCAGGGCTGGCCCGGTGTCACATTCAAGGGCCGGGTATCCATATTGACACCCACCGTCGCAATGCCCGATTCAGCTGCTTCCACCGTCGCACGCAGCCGCAGGTTATCCTGATAGATTCCCGCCGCCGTCGTCTCTGCCGCGTCTGCCGTCTGTTGAACGCCTACCCGGTTGGCGGAAGCGGCTTCCGCAATTGTGGTCGCTTCCGCAACAATTTGCTGATTTTCAGCCTGAAGGGTCGCTGACGTATCCGGGCCAGCCAGCGCGCCACAGCCCGCCGCCAGCAAAACGACCAGCAGCCCGCTCCATCGTCTGACCCTGTCTTGATACCTGCTCAAATCAACACATCTCTTGTTCAGTTCCGCATATTCTGCTATTATAATCCTGTCCCGCCCCCGTAGCTCAGAGGATAGAGCGTTGCCCTCCGGAGGCAAAAGCACAGGTTCGAGTCCTGTCGGGGGTACCAGATTGGACGTAGTCCGAACAACGGCCAGCCTTTATGCTGGTCTTTGTTTTTCCCATAACCGCACTGTTGCCGCTATTCTGTATCCGCTCAGTCACCTGTCGCAGATACGAGAATGGGGGAAGTAACTCCAGTCGAATGATCATTTTCTCCGGGTTGACTACAACCCGCTCGACTATCTGGCGCAGCAACTCTTTTTGGTCGCTACGGTCCAGCTTGTCATACAATAAACCCACTTTTGAAAAGATGTTCAGCGCAGCATCCAAATTTGCGATATGATACTCGCGTTTCTGCTGCAAGGCCTCGATGTTCGTTCGTAATGTGTGCCGACGATCACACCATTCAGCCCAAAGACTATCCCACACTCGCTCAGTAATCTTCCCCGCTGCAAACAGGCGTGCCGCTCGCGCTTCTTCTTGGTCCACTGCCTTCAGTGCTGCACGCAAATCTTCACATTCATAGGGGCGCAAGTGGCCCAGTTTTCGGGCGACTTCGTTAGTGTAACTGTCGCGAATAAGAGGGATCAATTCCGGCATGATTTGAATGTGCCTAAGTTCGGAGGGTATCTGATCGTCGATAGTACTACAGAGGATGTTGATATCGCTGCTAGGCACACAGTAGTAGGCCGTGCCGCCACCGGGACGACCGGCATTCGAAGTTGAACAGCTGAGTTTGACATATCTGGGTTTGTCGGCCAGGTCGATGTATATCATCCCTTTCAGCAGATAATCATGTTTACGCCGAACGATCCGCTGTTGGTTGCGCCGCGTCAAGATTTCCAGCCCACGTTCAAATTCCTCAGTTGTCACAATTGCCTGCCATTGCCCTCTTACTGCCTTGGGTGGGATTTCAGCCTTCTTGCTAACGACCCAGCCAGCATAGAACCAGTTATGAAAAATACTCGAAAGTGTATTTTTGTTGGACTTCCGCTTTCCATTAGGTCTTACTTGTACAAATGGGCGCCCGCTGCGGTATCGATATCCTCGTTGATGCAGCGCCTCACAGATTTCGTCCAGCGTCAAAGAATCTTCAAGCAGCATATCCCAGGCCCTACGCCATATATGGATGCGCTCCGGATCCTGTTCGATCCAACGAGTGTATTTGCCATGCTCTGCCTTGACAGTAATCTCAGTTCTCTGCTCGCAGTTTATATAGCCATCTGGCGGTACTCCGACAAATCCACCCATCCGCAACTTAGCATGCAGTCCTCCGGTTACGCGTTGACCGAGTTTTATTAACTCGCGCCGCGCCAGGGTGAAGGACAAGCTAACAAGGATTCGGTCATCTGGGTCAATCGGATCGAGATCAGGATAGTCAGCAAAACGGATTGCGATACCCAGGTCATGTAGTTCATCAATTGCGGTCAGGGCGTCTGCATCATTTCTACCGAAGCGTTCGGCGTTCTCGACAGCAACATGCGAGAAACTTCCGCGCCGAGCATCCGCCAACATTTGCTGATAACCCGGTCGATTGTCGGCATAACGTCCGCTAAGGTTATCTATGTACTCATTGAAGATGGGCATGTCTTTGCGGTCGAACAGAGAGCGCTCAATTGCATGACGCTGGCGGCGCTGCGAATTCTCTGGATTCTGCGCTTCGTCGCTGCTGGTCCGTAGGTACACGGCCCAGCCTGGCTTTGGAGGTAGCTGTTTCCTGCTGTTGCGACTCATAACAACCTGATTCTCAACCTTGCCTGAGTTTACCTCAGGACATGTGATCTGTGTTTTTGAAGCACAAACCAGCAATGAATCGGCATCGTTGCTCGTAGGTTCCACACTAGGAACAGATGAAGACTTAGAATATTCTTCCGCTGCTGCCAGCAGTTCTGCTACACGAATGACCCGCATGAGCATATCTTCTGGTCTCGGCTCCTTCCTGGAACGGGGCATTTTGTTGAGTCTCCAGCGCATTTTGTAGGTTAGCGAAGATAGCTTCTATAACTTCAATGTCTGGAGCGTAGCACAAAGTAGGACAACCCAGAGTCCTATTTAGGACATCGAATAGGACATTTGGTCAGCAATTCTGTAATATGAAAAGTGTAAAATGTGACGCGAGAGTCCGATTCATGACGTTAGCGACTTTTATGCAGCTGATTACAGGGGAGAATTAATACTGATGGCCTTGGAGAATAAACTAAAAGATGTGGTGGAAAGTCTGGATTATGACTTCAACGAGTTCGAACTTTCTCACTTTATCCGGCATATCGAGCAGCTCAAGCGCCGCGAGATCATCCTCGTCCCACTGCCATTGGAGCTTGGCTTATATGCTGTGTGGATTCCTGCTGAGACGGCCCACTACGTCTTTTACAATGAGATAGCCCACCCCGTTCACCAGACCCACAGCATTCTCCATGAGCTTGCCCACATTGTCCTCAATCACAGTCGCAAACATATCGGCCAGCTGCTACCGCGATATAACTCATCTTGTTATCCGTAAGAACGATTTTTCTTGCGTTACAAATAGTTATTTGAGATAATAATAGTCTCGACAACTCAGTGTCCTCACCCTTATGAAGCTGTTTATTAGTTACTCCCGCGATGATAGTGCCTGGACCTACGAGTTTTGGCGGCGACTGCGAGAAGATACCAATCATGAAGCATGGATCGATCAGCAGATAATACCCGCATCAGATTGGTGGCGTTCTATTCTAGAGGAAATAGAAAAATCCGAATGCTTTCTGGCTATATTGACACCGAGATCGGCGGAGTTTACATATTGTCAAGCAGAGTTAGTCTATGCTGTAGCCCTGAACAAACCCGTGCTACCAGTAATGCTCAAAACATGCGAAATCCCTGACTTACTTCGAGAAGCACGGATTTAGTATCAAGACGTTAGCAACACCCCACCAATGGACAAAGTGCTGATTAGGTTGGTGCAGGCGTTGCACTATGTGGAGATGGCTCTAAATCGCGGTGAATACGTACAAAAGGTTGCTCTACGACCACCTGAGCCGAAGCCAATTTTAGATTCGACAGAGACGATTTAAATTGCGGAGGACGCGGCGGCACAAGGCAACTATTCACTTGCTGAAAAACTGCTAAAGCAGATCATAAAGTCCGACAAGGGTATCTTGAGTGATGCCTCCAAGGAACGACTGGAAGAGATTGCACTGGAACGACAGCGAAATGAAGAATATCAAAAAGTTAAGGCCTTGTTCGAAAATCCGATTTCATTAAGATCTGCGAAGAAAGCGTGGCAACGATTCATATCACGATATGGAAATGCCTACGATCCTGAAAATTTGGTCGAAATTGCTGACAGAATAATCGACGACGGAAAAGTCGCCCCAAAATACAAGCTACATCAATCTGCTCCAATTAAGGCTAGCCAAACATCAAACCCATATGCGGACAATAATTTCGCGGAAATACTGGAGAACATTTTCAATAGTCCTTCTAGACCGAAATCGCCTTGGTTAAAACCTAATGAATACTCAGCAACTATTTCGCTTGAGGAGGCGTTTTCGGGAACGAAACGGGAACTTGTAATCGACAACAGAAATGTAACGGTTGGAATTCCAAAAGGCGTCAAGCAAAATACTAAAGTCAGATTGGCAGGCATGGCCTCTTCGTCTGGGCAAAGTAAGGATGCGTTCGTTGTAGTTAACATTGAGAAACATGAGCTATTCGAATGTGAGAATAGCGATTTGTATACGCGAATTGTCATCGAAGAGAACATTGCTGAGAAAGGTGGTGACATCAGTCTCATGACTCTGGCAGGTCCCTTTTCAATGAGCATTCCATCTGGCACCAGGTCCGGTAAGAAATTCAGACTGACGGGCAAAGGAATGCCGGTGTTGTCTAGTGAAAACGAATACGGTGACCTTATTGTTGAGATAGTGTTCGGTAACGCTCTACCCAACACGATAAGCATAGAAACTCTCGGAGGGGTTGCTACTCCTCTCGTACCGAAAGAGACCATTCTACCGTTCAGGCATTCATTGATTTTTTCTACAGCAACCGCTAATCAATCACAGGTCGAACTCCACCTGTGTTATGGCGAACAAACTAAAGCAAATGACAATATCTCATTGGGCAAGTTTATTCTTGATAATATCCCTCCAGCACCAAAAGGTATTCCACAGATTGAAGTCACTGTAGAAATCACTTCGAACTATTTGCTGAAAGTTCAGGCTATAGAAAAGTCAAGTGGTAACGAAAAGAGAATTTGTCAGAGAATCGTGTGTAAATGGCGTGATCTCCTAAATCGGGAACCGATCATCAAAACGAATGGCGAGCTGGTTTAAGATATTGGCCCAGTTACGAACGGGCATGGTCCATTTCCTGGCGATGTCCTGATGCGCCAACCAGAGCAGCTTGCGAATGGCCTCGCCCGATGGTAATGCGCCGCGATTTTTGGTCACTTTGCGTAACTGGCGGTTGTAGGCTTCGATGATATTGGTGGTGTAAATGAGCCGCCGGATTTCGGGCGTGTAGTCGAACATCGTCGCCAGTTCTTCCCAGTGGGTCTCCCAGGAGCGGACGGCAATGGCGTACTTATCGCCCCATTTTTCGGCCAGTTGCAGCAAGTGGGTTTCGGCCAGTTCGCGGGTCGGTGCGCGGTAGATGGCTTTCAAGTCCGAGGCAAAGGCTTTGCGATCCTTCCAGACCACATATTTCAAGCTGTTGCGGATCTGGTGGATGATGCAGCGCTGGATTTCCACCTGGGGGAACACCGAGCGGATGGCCTCCTTAAAGCCGGTGAGACCGTCCACGCCGGCGATGAAAATGTCCTCCACGCCCCGGTTCTTCAAGTCCGTCACCACACTCAACCAGAAGCTGGCCCCTTCCTCTCCATCGCTGACCCAATGACCCAAAACATCCTTGTAACCCTCCAAATCCACCGCCAGGACGATGTAAATGGCGCGATTCTCGATCTTGTGATCCTTGCGCAGCTTGTAGTGGATGGCATCCAGGTAGAGAATGGGATAGACCGCCGCCAGAGGACGGCTCTGCCAGGCTTCCACCAGTGGCAACACCTTGTCGGTGATCGTGCTGATGGTCTGGGCGGAGACTTCGATGCCATACATCTCGGCTAACTGGCTTTCGATGTCGCGTTGGGTCATGCCCCGCGCGTACATGGCGATGATCTTGTCTTCCAGCTCGTTGGTGTTGGCCTGGTACTTCTTCAGAATAGTCGGCTCATAGTCGCCGCTGCGATCCCGCGGTACGGTCACTTCGGTCTCACCATGACTGCTGCGGACTTTCTTGGTGTAGTGGCCGTTGCGGCTGTTGCCTGAATTGCGCCCTTTGGCCTCATACGGCTCGTAGCCCAACTGCGCCGTCAGTTCTGCATCCAGCATCTGCTCCAGCGTCTCAGCAAATAAGCGGGCAAAGATGCCTTCCTTGCCAAAGAAATCGTCGATGCTTTGCGCCTTGCCTAGCTCCTGCTGGATCGTCTCCACTGAGGGCATTGCGGGCTTCGCTTTTTCGGTCTTCATGGTGTGCCTTTCTGCCGCCTTCCCAGCGGCTGATTGTAACTCCTATACCGGCACTCCATTTACA
>CAVYXZ010000017.1:0-19013 GCA_963772595.1 uncultured Chloroflexia bacterium
GCGGGTGCGTGTCAGGTAACCGGTCTCCTCAGCTGTGACAGCGTGGTGGAGGCGGTACTGGGGCTGTTGTAGAGGTACTCCTGCACCTCCCCAACCGTTGCCGGGCCGTGTTCCATCAGGAAGCGCAGCACTGAGAACTGCTTGGGCCGGATTCCCCTGGCCGTCCATCTGGCGGCTATACTGGCGCAGATGACGGTGAATGATCAGAAATTTGTGCATGGTATCGCTGGCAAGCGGCGATTTGCTCATATACTTCCTTATCGAATATTTCGTTATCGAAGTAATCCTAAGCAAAATTGCTGGCGGAGTGAATATGCCAATTTGGACTGCGTTTATGGAGAGTCGTAAGCGAGGGTTTCAAAGCCTCCCCCTACACGCAGGTTGTTCGGGTGGGTTCCGAAGCGATTTTCTGATCTCTGGGTATGAGAATCAAAAAAGGGCGACGCATTCGCCGCCCTGATTGTAGACTGCTGGTGTGGCGGATTTACTACCCGCCTCCGGCGATGAAGACGATCTGCACGTCGGAGTCGGTGATAGTGACAGACTGCATGGTGACGACGCGGTTATCGCGCCCGGCCCGGCCAGTCATGCGCTCGGTCATGCGCTGGTTGAAGTCGGTGATGCGCGCGTCGGACATGTCCAGCCCTTCGATGTTGGCCGAGACGACCTGGGCCAGTAGTGCGCCATCCTGCACTGACAGCGTCATCGTCACACTGCCGGAGACGCGCCCGCCGCCATCACGCCGTTCATGTTCGCCATTGATGACGATCTGACCCGGCTGCAAATCCACACTGGGGTTGCGCAGCAGCGGACTGCTTACGTTGAGCGCATCGACAATCGCGTCGTTGACCTCGGCTTCTGTCGCGGTGACGGTGACGGTCGCCGTCCCATCTCCATTGCCCTGCACCCCAACGGTGCCCCGGTTACAGGCGGCCAGCGTCAGCGCGGCCAGAATCATACACAGCATTCGCAGTTTCATACGTACCCCCTCTTTTTACGTGAATGTAGCGGTCCGCCCGGCGGTACAGCGTTACATTTTCAGTATAGGGCTGCTGTGCAAAAAAGTGCTGCCGGAATGTAAATTGTCTGTGAACGGGTGCGGCGCCACAGCGCAGCCGGACGCAGCACCCGATTGAGGTTATGTACCTTCCGTCCCAGTCGCCGTCGGACTCGGCGTGTAGGTTGCGGTGGGGGACGGAGTCTCACTGGGGAGTGGAGTTGCCGTTGGCTCCAGCGTGGGTGTACTGGTTGGCGGCAGGGTCGCGCTTGCTTCCAGCGTTGGCGTGCTGGTTGGCAAATTCGTTGCGGTTGCGGTCGGAGCCACCGTTGGTGGCAGCACCGCTTCGGTCGTCTCTGGCGAGAGCGTCTCGGTTGGCAGCGGCGTCGCGCTCGGCTCGACCTGCACCTCTTCCGTCACTTCTGGATCAGTCACGACCGGCGTTACCTCCTGTGTTACCTCAGGGTTGACCTCCTCGGTCGTCTCTGGCGACAGGGTCGTGGTCGGCAGCGGGGTCGCGCTCGGCTCGATGCTCGGCGTTGGCTCGGTCCAGGCGTTGTCCACACCTACCATATCAATCGACCAGCGGTCTGCCGAGGCGGTGGCAATCCAGGCGAAGCGCAGCGTCACGATCTGCCCGCTGTAGGCGCGCAGGTTCACCAGCGTTTCGGCCCAGTCGTCTGAGGCGTTCACGATGGCGACCGTCTGCCATTCGCCGCTGCTCACCTGCGCCTGTACCACCGCTTGCGAGGCACTCAGCGCCAGCTTCGAATAGAAGACCAGGCGCGGAGTCGGCGCAGCAGTCAGGTCAATCGGCTGCATCCAGGTCAGGGTGCTGCTGCCGTCGGCCTGAGCATCGACCGTCCAGCCCATGCCGGTCTCGCCCATGCGTCCGGCTTCGCTCAACGTCCAGCTGCCGTCACCTGCCAGTGGGCCGCGCCGTTATCCAGCGTGTCCAGCAGTGGCGGGGCGGCGGCTTGCAGCGCCGGCAGGGTGGCGGTCGGCAGCAAGGTCGCCGTCGGTTCAGCAACGTCGCGGTGGCCGTCGCCTTTGCTTCCAGCGGTGCGATGCCACCACCAGGCGGCGGCACGGTGGGCGTAAACAGCATCGAAGCTGGGCCGCAGGTTGTGCTGGTGATTGCACCGACCATTTCAGGGCGCGGCCTGGACGACAATGTTATCCGACGTGAATGTCCGGGATACCATCAGCAGGCTGCGGCTTGAGTCTCCAGGCGCATGTTAGCCCACTGGGCCGTTGTTAGGCCCCATATGCCGAACTGCTGAAGGTTCGACTGGCCGCCGGGCAGGTCGAAGTCGCAGGCGATGACCTCGGTCCAGCCGTCGTCGTGCAGCATGAACTGGGCCACTTTGTCGGCTGATCCGGTGTTGGCCAGATCGACGAGCAGTTCGACCGGGGTATTCGGGGCCAGCCCGTAGAACAGGTCCTGGAACAGGCCGCCGTCGCCGCCCCCCGCGCGCCGCTTGGTGTAGAGCGTCGAGTCCGGTGCCCAGACGTCGATGTCGCCCCAGCGGGTCCAGTCGCCCTCACCGCCGGAGAAGTCGCCGTTGCGCACCAGATTCTGATATTGCCGGCGCATTGTCCGCCGGTGGCGCGGTGCAGACCGTCACCGGATAGCTGGCCGAGGGGTGGTAGTAGACCGCGACGTTGTCCATCACGATGTCGGGAATATCGTCGGGCGGGCCGGGGTTGGTCTCCAGGCGGATGTCGCTCCAGGCGGTCGTCGTCTCCGCTTGCAGGGTGAAGGTTTGCAGCGGCGTGTTGGGGAAGACGGCGAAGTTGCACACGCGCGCATCGTCCCAACTCTGGCCGTCACTGAGCACCACCTGCACCGTTTTCACGACATTGCTGGTGTTGCCCAACTGCAAGCTTACTTCGAGCGGTGCGCCAGCGGGCAGCGTGTGGAAGAGGTTCTGGTAGACACCACCGCTGCCGACTGCGTAGCGTTTCTTGAAGTAGAGTTCCGGGGTTGGCGACCAGCCATCGACGATACCCCAGATGACCCACTGCTTATTGCCGTCCGCGAAGTCGCCGTTGCGGACCAGATTCTGATCGGCAGGGCGCGGCTTGCATGGTCGGCGAGGTACAGGTCGTCGTGCTGATGCCCTGACCCGGCGCGTACTGGACGTTGAGATTGTCCATCAGGACATCCGGGTAGCCGTCGGAGGTCGTTTCCTCGACCGTGACCGTCAGGGTATCGAACAGGCTGGGACTCAGGCCGCTCATGGTGAAGCTTTGCAGCGGGCTGGCCTGCGTCACGGTGAAGGTGCAGTCGAGGGCTGTGCCGCGCGTGCTGTCGCTGAGGCGGACCAGGACGTCTTTGTTGAAGCCGCCGTTGTTGCCCAGGTCGACGCTGACGGTGAAGGGCGTGCCCGCCGGGACGTTGGTCTGACCGGTGTTCTGCCAGAAGCCGCCCGGTGCGCTGTTGTTCAGGCGCTTGAACTGAATGGTGCCGTCCGGTGCCCAGGCATCCAGCGGCCCGTAGAAGGTCCAGTCGTTCACCCCGGCGCTGAAATCGCCATTGGTGACCAGATTGCCGGTAGCGGCAGTCGTGGTCGCGGGCACTTCGGCGCTGAGGCGGCTGGTCAGGTCATTGGATTGAGTTTCGAATGGTTCAGCCACGTCACTGTGTGCGGGCGTGAAGGTTCGCACGGCGAAGTAGTAGGTTGTGCCTGGAGTTCAGGCCGTTGACCGTGCAGATTGGCTCGGTTTTATCCGCTGTCTGGCAGCCGATCTGATCGTAGGGGCCGCCGGAATTTGTACCGTATATGACCTGGTAGTAGCCACCGTCACCGATATAGGTAATCGGCGTCCAGGAGAGCGTTGCGCTATTGCTGCTGACGCTGTCCACCTGTGCATTGGACGGCGGAACGGTTTGTGTGTCTGCCCAATCCGAGTTTACGCTCGCTAAGAAGTTGAGAACGTTCGCGCTGCTGCTTTCCAGCATGTTGTAGCCGAGATTAAGACTATCTATCCCCAGAGAGGTCAGGTTGACAATCGATTCAGGAATCTCCCCACTGAATTGGTTATTCTGAAGATGCAGAAAATAGAAACTTGCCCCTGCCCCCTCAGGATTAAACAGATTGTCCGGCAGTGTACCACTGAGTTTGTTGTCATTCAGCAGGAGTTGTTCCAATGTAGTCAGATTGCCCAACTCAGCCGGAATGGGACCGCTAAGGTTATTATCCGCCAGATACAGGTAACTTAGTGACAGCATTGAACCTAACTCAGGCGGAATAGGACCTTCGAGATCATTGTCCCACAAATCCAGGTACCATAAGTTATCCAGGTTCGCCAGTTCTGGCGGGATTTGGCCGCTAAAGGAATTGAAGGAGAGGCCCAGCATCCTCAGTGTACTGAGAGTGCCTAACTCCGGTGGAATGGGACCACTGAAAGCATTGTGCCAGAGCACCAGGTTTTCCAGGGCCGGGAGCGTCGTCAACTCCAGAGGGATCTGCTGGTTCAGCGCATTCTTACCAAGCCACAGCTCGACAAGTGAATCGAGATTGCCAAACGAGCCAGGAATCGAGCCTGTCAGATTGTTAACAGCCAGACGCAGAATAGTCAGTCGAGAAAGATTGCCTAATTCTGGTGGCAGCGACCCGTTGAGATTATTGCCCTCCACGACCAGTTCGGTCACATGGCCGCCATCGCAGGTGACACCGTACCAGGTGCAGGGATCATTGCTCACCAGCCAGCCGCTGTTATTGGTCCAGCTATCGCCGCCGGTGCTGGTGTAGAGCGCGGCCAGGGCTTCACATTCGGATTGAGGAATGCTCGACACATTGACGCACATGCTGATGGTCTGCTTGACTTCCGCGCTGGCCGCGCTGGTCAGGTCATTCTGCTGGACGGCGTGCGCCGGGGTGAAAGTCTGCACCACAAAGTAGTAGGTGCTGCCGTTGCTCAAGCCGCTGACCGTGCAGCCGGTAGCCGTTTTGTCCGCTGTCTGGCAGCCCAGTTGATCGTAGGGGCCGCCCTGGGTCGTGCTGTAGCGGACTTCGTAGTAGCCGCCATGATCCACATAGGTGTAGAGAATCGGCGTCCAGCTAAAGGTCGCGCTGCTGAGCGTTGCGCCTGTAACCTGGAAATCAGAGGGTGCGACCGTCTGGGTTGTGGCCCAGTCCGAAATCCTTGCTCGCCAGGAAGCTGAGCACATCCGGGTCACTCGCGCTGAGCATGTTGTAACCCAGGTTCAAACTCGTCAGGCTGGTCATATTGGTGATCGCCGTCGGGATTTCACCGCTCAACTGGTTGTTTTGCAGTGAGAGATGTTCCAGCGTATTGAGATCGCCCAGTTCCGGTGTGATCGAGCCGCTCAACCGGTTATCGTTGAGTTGGAGATAGTTCAGCGTATCGAGATTGGCAAACGAAGTCGGGATGGAGCCGGTCAGATGATTGCTGTGGAGATACAGGAATTGCAGCTTAGTGAGATTGCCCAACTCTGTCGGAATATCGCCCTCAAGCTCATTCCCGTAAATCTGCAAATACACGAGCTTAGTGAGATTGCCCAGTTCCGGCGGAATAGAACCCTCAAGGTCATTGTTATCCAGAATCAGGGACGTCATAGAAGTCAAGTAGCTAAAGGAGGTCGGGATTTCACCAGTCAGGTTGTTGCTGGACAGCCGCAGGTTGGTCAGGCCGGTGATGTTGCCCAGATGCGCCGGGATCTCGCCGCTCAGGTTGTTGTTGGACAGTTTGAGAATGTTCAGGGTGAGCAGGTTGCCCAGCGACGGCGGGATCGGGCCGGTCAGGTTGTTATCACGCAGATCCAGGCCGGTGATGTCACCGTTGTAGCAGGTGACGCCGTACCAGTTACAGTAATTGCTCGATCCCCAGTTGCTGGCGTTATTCCAGTTGGGGCCATCGGTGGAGAGATAAAGTTCGGCCAGGATGTTGTACGGGTCCAGATACATCCCCCCGACGATGGACACATTCATATGCAGCGCGCGCTGCGTGACGGTGGTGTACCCGTCGTATTCGCCCAGCATAATATAGATTGTTTGGCCGGAAGTCAGATTGATGTCCAGCGATGATTGATACAGTTGGAGGTTGATGTCGTCGTTATTGCAGCCTAACGGATTCATCCCCTCATCATAGACAGCCAGCACCGTGTCGAAATTGCTGCCATAGGCATTGAAGTTGTAGGTCGCGTCCGCAGTCGCAGTGTACTTGAACCAGGCCGTATTGGTCACGTCCAGGGCACAGGGAGCCGGGTCGGCGGCGTTGCCCGTGATATTGGAAGCGTCCATAAAGAACTCATAAGGCACAGACGTGATGACCTCTGCGTCGGCGATTTCGTCGTTCTGCGCCATCAGCCCCGGACTGTAAGTGCAGGTCTGCCGGAGTTGGGCCGCCATCGTGGTGGTGCCCGTGATGTTGATGATATCCCAGCAGGGATTGGCATCGCTGAAATAGGAACTATTCAGCGGGTTGCTGCTGAAATCAAAGTGGTCCTTCATGGTGTAGCGGAAGGGATCGCCCGTATCGCCGTAATTGTTGGCCTTTTCGAGGTCAAAATGACCGTCTGCCTGTTCAAGCGCGACCCGGAAGTGCAATGGGCATAACCAGTTCTGGCTGTCCTGGCATTCGAAAATGTTCGACCCCGGAAGTCCCTCGTCCACATGCCAGATGAGCAGGCCTGATCCCGGAAGCTGGGAATCCGAGCCGGTCGTCAGGCGGTTTTCAAGCAGGTAGTATTCGTTATCGAAGGCATTGGCCTTGATCCGGTAGATGGTGCCGGTCGCGTTCTCCTCGACGTTCGGCAGGTTGATGGTCTGGTTGGTGCCGGTAATATCGGTCGCGGTGGTGTAGCCCAGGTAGAGACGTGACCAGGCATCAAAGTGCGCCGGAGTGCTGCCCGGATAGCTGCCGTTCCAGGCCCCGTTGGACATCAGGCTCCATGAACCCACGCCGTTGCTGCTGTAATCGATGTCGTAGAGATCCGGCAGGCCGAAGACGTGCGCCAGTTCGTGGGCAAAGACACCGTGCGTCATATCGCCGGGTGTGTAGAGGTATTCTGGCTCGACCGTATAGGAACCGACCTGAACGCCATCGACCAGCGGATAGCTGACCGTCGTCCAGGAATGCGACCAGACGTCGTCAAGATTCTGTGTGACTTCGGCCCCAGGCCCGGCATGAATGATAAAGACTGTATCTACCCAGCCGTCACCGTTGTTGTCATACTGCGAGAAATCGACTACCGGGTCCACCAGCGCAACGGCATCCTCGGCCAGGCCCTGGCAGTTTTGGGGATAGGTATCGGGATTGGTGCAGTATGTGCCGTTGACGTAGTAGCTGTAGGGGTGCTGAGCCGTCTCCCAGCCGAGGCTGCTGGGTAAATTCAGCGTCACAATGTCCAACTGGCCGTAAGAGACTTCGTCGAAGTAGCTGTGCAGGGTTGCGCCGCTGGTGCCAAAGAGCCTGGTATCGAAGTAGCTGGCGCTGGTCTGGGTGGGCACATCGCTAAACTGAACCAGGATCGCCAATGTCTTGAAACTGACTGCCTGGCCCAGGGCGACATCCATCTTGGGGCCGGGCGAGAACGAGCGCTCCAGGTCCATCTGCGGGAAAAGCTGCCCCAGGCTCTGGCCGGAGACTTGCATCTGCGCGGCCACATCAGGATGCGGGACCATGATTCGCAGCGGAATATCCGGCGCTTCGGCTGTGCCGCCGCTGCCTGCTGCGGGCTGCTCTGTGGGGGCCACGACCGGCTGCGCCTGGACGCCATCCACCGCAACGATCCCGCCGTTGACGACCAGCGAGCGGCCCAGCGCGATCTCCAGGGCGGCCACCCCGGCTACCTGCGGCGCAGCAAATGAAGTGCCGCTCATCGTGCGATAATCGCTGAGTCCGGTGGTCAGAATGTCGCGGCCTGGGGCCAGCAGGTCGATTTCCGGCCCCCGGCTGCTGAAGCTGCTCATCTGCAAATCCGGGTCCACCGAGCCGACGGCGATGACCGGCGCATAGGCTGCCGGGTAGAGGACGCTGCCGCCGGTGTTGCCCGCCGCCGCGATCACCATGACGCCGTGCGCGACCGCATAATCGACGGCATCGTTCAGCACGCTTGAAGCGTTCGTGCCGCCCAGGCTCAGGTTGATGATCTGCGCGCCTTGATCGACGGCCTGCACCATGGCTGCGGCCACGTCTGAATAGGTGCCCTGGCCCTGAGCGTTCAAGACACGCAGCGGCATAATCCGGGCGTTAGGGGCGATCCCGGCGATGCCGATACCGTTGTCGGCGTTGGCCGCAATCACGCCAGCGACGGCGCAGCCATGCCCGAAGTCGTCCTGCGGCGTGTCGTCATCATCGACAAAATCGTAACCGGACAGAATCCGCCCTGGAGGTCGGGATGATCGGCGCAGATGCCGCTGTCGATCACGGCGACCGTCACCATGGGTGCGTTCTCCGGCAGGGCCTGCCAGGCATCCGGTGCGGCAACGACCGGCAGCGCCCACTGTTCAGCGTAATGCGGGTCGCTGGTGGGCACGTCGATCAGGGCGTGAACGAAATAATCCGGCTCGCTGGCGGCCAGGGCAGAAGATGGCGGCAGGCTCTCGACCGCGTTCGGGACCGCGACCACGACCGTATTCAGCGCGTCAATCTGCTGGCTGACCGTTCCGCCAAGCGCCTGAAGGTAGGCTTCGCGCGCTGCCTGGCTGGCTGAGGGATCAAAGCGGATAATCACCTGGTTGGGCACCGGCTCGGAATCCGCCGGGAGTTCTGCCGGTTCCATCGTGGGCAGGTAAGGCTCAAACTCCGGGATCTGGTGTCTGGTCTGCGCCGCCGGGGCGCTCACGTTCTGCTGGGCCGGGGCCGACTGCGCGGTCGGCGGCAGAGTCGGGTTGGCTGCTGTCTCTGCCGTGAGTGTGGGCAGTATGGCGACAGTCGGCAGCGCCGGATCATTCTGCGACGCAGGCACCGCCGCGATGACGAAAGTAAGCATCAGGATAATCTCAACTGCCAGACCGAATCCCAGCAATTTGAGGACAGGTGATTTCTTAAACAAGGTGCTTCCCCCTTGACCCGGACAGCGCCGGGTGCCGGTCGAACGGGCATGGAGAATGGCGTGCTAACAACCTTAACGCCCATTCTCTAAGTATGAATATAACACAACTCTTTCACAATGATTCTTGACATTCAGGCTGAGTTTCGGGTGACATTGTTACTCTCTGGCGCACCATACGCGCTTGTCATCTGTCCCGTCAGCGGCTAAAGTCAAGCATGAATGCAGCCAGTCTAGAGGCCCAAATGGTGGATAATCTGCCTCACAACGAGATCCTGCCGGGGGATGCGCTGGAACGGCTTTCCCAACTGCCTGCGCAAAGTGTGGACCTGATTTTTGCCGATCCGCCCTACAACTTGCAGTCACTACCCATTTTGGAACGTGCAATAATTGAGCATTTGAAGCTTAAATGATATAATTTTGTTATCCACCAAACATGCATTTACAGATACGAATATGGCGAAAATATCTCAGAGCAAGGGGAAAATAGGAGAAAGCTTCGTTCGCATATTCGGTAACGATGAAATGGGTGCTCTGTTTAGTAAAGTTCAATCTGCAATTATCCGTAGCGGTTTTGAACTTGAAGACATACTTGAAGAGGTATTGCCCCAAGAGATTCAGACCACCTTGTTTGATATTCAAAATAAATCTTTGGACTTCAGCCAAAGAATGCCTATTCAAGTCGTTTTTAAGCCTTCAAGACTTGACCCTGAGAACCCCAATAAGTCGTCAATCCAAGCAGATTTACTCATTGTTGATAACATACAACAGAAGTTTATGCTTATAGAAATTAAGGAAGGCTATGTGTTTGATACAAAAAAGTCAGATGGTGAGGTTGCAAGTCTCAAGAATATCAGATCATGGCTGGCACAAGAATTTGCGTATCGAGCCGATTATTACCTGTGTTCATTTAATCAAGATGATAAGGAAGCCATTGTAAGTGGTGCAAAGCATCGTTTTTCCATAGAGCATGTCATGACTGGCCGTGAATTATGCGAGATATTGGGTCTCGATTACGAACATGTACGAAAATTGAGAATGGCTGATCAAAAAGAGAACCGGCTCTTTTTCTTAGAAACGCTACTATCTATCCCTGAAATCCGTGCCGAAATCATCGAAATTTTGGATGAGAAACATAAATCCTAATTTGTACGTTAATGTAATCATTCAGGGCGATACATTAGAAGTCCTTCCTACTTTGCCTGCAAAGAGTGTGGATTTAGTTTTTGCTGATCCACCCTATAATCTTCAGCTTCGCAAAGAATTATGGCGACCCAATCTCACCAAGGTTGATGCTGTTGACGAAGAATGGGATCAATTTGACGGTGATACCACACGTGAAATTTTCGATTCTTACGATGAGTTCACCAAATCGTGGCTGGTAGCGGTGCGTCGTGTGATGAAGGATTCAGCGACTATCTGGGTTTCAGGAACTTATCATAACATTTTTAGAGTTGGCACGATAATGCAGAACTTAGGCTTCTGGGTTCTCAATACGATTGCCTGGTTCAAACCCAATGCGATGCCAAACTTTAATGGGACCCGGCTGAAAAATGATATTGAATTTGTCATCTGGGCCAAAAAAGGCGAGAAGGGTAGCTACACCTTTCACAATCACCTCGTGAAGCGATTTAATGATTTCTCACCTGACAAACAATTAGGCTCAGTCTGGAAAATCAATGCAACAGGCGGGGCAGAGCGACTCAAAGATAGTGACGGTAAAAAGCTCCATCCTACCCAGAAACCCGAGGAACTTCTGAAGCGGATTATTGTCGCAAGCAGCAATCCCGGTGACGTTGTACTGGATCCATTCGTCGGAAGTGGTACAACAGCGGCAATGGCAAAACATCTAAGACGGAGATGGATTGGCATAGAGTTAGACGAAATCTATTGCCACGAAGCTAGAAAGCGAGTCAATCAAGACATAACGCCTCTCTCGGAAGATCACCCTTTAATTCGAGAGGCTATCAAGGCAAAACCTCCTCGTGTTGCGTTTGAGACGTTAGTCGCTGAGGGCTACCTAGAGCCTAACCAAATGCTTTATCTTGATAAACGAAAAGAAGAAAGTGCCAAGATTCTCAATTCAGGGCAATTGTTGGTAAATGGTTCCCATAATTTCGTGGGTTCAATTCACCAAGCTGGTAAATTACTTAAAGGCACCCCTTCTTGTAATGGTTGGAAACATTGGTACTACGAAGTTGATTCTGGCGAACTAGAGCCAATAGACACATTACGCGACCAATACAGGAAACGTCTCAGCAAGACCTGATGGAACTCCTCACCGAGCGGCTGCGGCTGCGTGAACTGCGTGCGGCGGATTGGCCC
Organism: uncultured Chloroflexia bacterium; assembly: GCA_963772595.1. Taxonomy (GTDB): domain Bacteria; phylum Chloroflexota; class Anaerolineae; order Aggregatilineales; family Phototrophicaceae; genus CAVYXZ01. The sequence continues at coordinate 11,346 of CAVYXZ010000017.1, forward strand.
GCGGTGCTGGCCTATCAGAGCCAGCCGGACTATTTGCGTTTCTATCATTGGACCGAACGCAGCCCGGAAGCTGTGCAGGCCTTTCTTGACATGTTCCTGAAACAGCAGGCAGAACAGCCGCGCCGGAAGTTCATGCTGGGTGTTGAACTGAGGTCCAGCGGCGAGTTGATCGGTATCTGCGGTATCCGCCAGGAAGAGGCGGGGGCGAACGTAGCTGAGATCGGCTATGAACTATCCCCGCAGCACTGGGGCCAGGGTTACGCCAGCGAAGCAGCCCGCCGGGTCGTCGAACACGGCTTCGATACGATGGACCTGCATCGCATCGCGGCGGACTGTATGGCGGACAATCACGCTTCGGCACACGTCCTGGAGAAACTGGGCATGACGCTGGAAGGCCGTCTGCACGAAGCGGAGCATTTCAAGGGCCGCTGGTGGGATGTGCTGCTCTACGCCCTGCTGGAGCCGGAGTGGCGCGCGCATCAGGCTGCAAGTTCTTAGGTTTCGATCTGCCCGGTAGCCCGGCGCAGGATCTCGATAAACTCGTCCAGCGGTACGCCGTGTACACGGGCCGCCCACTCGACCGTGAGCGCCTTGGTGAGCATTCTGCGCAGCGAGTAGCGCCCGACCCGTTGGACCCCGAAGACCTCCATCACATCGGCAATGTCGCCATAGGTTTCCAGGATGCTGGACACGCGGGTATCCTTGGTGATTTCCATGTCGTTTTGCTCCAATATGGTCAATGAACGGATTCTGAGAAGGCTGAGCTGCGCTCGGCCAGGGTGATACGGTCGAGACCAGCGCGCGCAATCTGCCACAACTGCACGACGATGGGCAGCATGGAGATAAACCACAAGGCATAGGCCGCGCCGTGCAGGATGGCCCGCGACTCGCCGAGGAAAATGCCCGCCCACAGTAATATACCGCCCAGATGCACCGTAATCAGGCTTAGCCAACTGCCGCCAAGCTGCGGCGGCGAATCAGGCAGGAAATTGCGCCGGAACAGATAGGGAATGAGCGCATAGCCGAACTGAAGCATCCAGCCATAGATCAAGGCCTGCGGCGCATTTTGCTCGATGCCTGCCCCAGGAAAGCCCGGCACTTTCAGGAGGATCAGCGGCGCGACCAGGACCGGGGCTAAAATCCACACATAGGCCGTCACCAGATGCAGGATACCGGGCGTTTTTAGTTTGGGGTCGCCGATCAGCGGCTTGACGACGTTCAGCAGCAGCCAGATGGTCGCGCTCAGGTGCAGGATCAGGCCGGGTACGGTGAAGAGGCTCAGCCCGGTCCAGGGGCCGAGGACCAGCCCCAGCGCGCCCAGGGTCATCATCCAGAAGATGGGCGTTAGCGAACGCGGCCAGGCCAGCGGTCGTCCGGCAAAACCAGGATACAGATCGACCAGCAGTCCGGCAAAGACCAACGACATGAAGCCCCAGTTATTGGCGTGAATGTGAACTTCAAGCGGGACCTTAATTTGAAGTCCGACGCTCCAGCCCTGCCACAATCCCGTGCCCACGATGATGCCGAGCAGCAGATAGGCCAGGCCCGCGATATAGAACTTGCGGCTGGCAGGTGGCTGACCGCCGGCTTTTGTGGGGCGCATCTGTCGCAGTTGCAGCAGGAGCGTGACCGCCGCAATCAGGATGCCGAGTCCCCCGGCGGTGATGAGTACCGGATTGACCAGGGGAATGCCGATCAACAGCATCAGCAGGCCCAGGTTGAGGGCCAGCCAGGTATCCCAACGGGTGCTGGGACGGGGCAGACCGCTGCGTAAAGCGACCAGCAGCGGCAGCAGGCCAAATATGAATTCGGTCAGCGCGCCCAGCGTGATGAAATGGATTCGCAGCCAGGGCTGCCCGGCGAAGCCGGACAAAATATCCAGGTGGATCAGGGAAGAATCCAACGCGCCCAGCAGCGCCAGCGAGAAATACAGGATGGTCATCATGAAAAACGGGTTGAACATCGGGTCTCCTTGTGAGATTGATCTGTATGGCTAATTTTCGCGGGTGCCCAGAAAGACCAGGCGCGTTTCGGCTTGCACACCGCGTACCGCGCCATCGGGCATGGTCACGAAGACACCCGGCTTCAATTCGACCCGTTCATCATTCACGGTCATCCAGCCGCTGCCTTCAATGACGAAATAGACGGATGCCTGCGCGGGATGTGACGGGATGCTTTGCCCCGGTTCCAGCCCGACCAGCACCGCTTTCATCTTGTCCGTTTCGAGCAGCACCTGGGGCTGTGGACCCTCAACGCCGTAAACGACTTCGTCTTGCCAGTCAGTTGCCATTCCACCCATCCTTTTCCACATACACGATCCAAAAGCGTCGATCAACGGCCTGCTGGCGACCATTTCGCACGCAGTACTTGTTGCAAGTCATAGACTGATTTGTGGCAGGTGTTGATCACGCACAGCATCAGCCTATATCGGATGCTGCGGCCCGTCTTCGACTTTTGTCGAATTTGTGCCCGGCTTGCATGAGTGTCCCAATCGGATCACAATAGCAGGCCTTGCGACCCCTGACTCAGGAAATGATTGCGGTATGTCCGAAACCGGCGCAGAAGAGGCTCTTCGTAAACTGTTGGCCGCCGTGCCCTACATGACCGAAGACGATGGCGACCTGATCGAAGCGATTGCTGAGCAGGCTGTCCAACGGCGCTATGACAGCGGGCAGGTGGTCTTTCTGGAGGGTGAAAACAACGATGCCCTGTATGTGGTCCAGCAGGGTTGGTTGAAAGCCGTGAAGACCTCAAACGATGGGCGCGAGGTGGTCCTGCACTTTATTGGTCCGGGGGAAGGCTTCAATACCGTTAGCGTGTTCGTCGAAGGTGCAAATCCCGCGACGGTGATTGCGCTGGAGCCGGTCGTGCTGTGGATGATTCCGCGCGAGGCCGTGCTGCATCTGCTGGACACGCACCCCAGGATGGCACGCCGGATTATTCAGGAAATGGCTGAGCACATTCAACGTCTGGTGGCGACGGTTGAAGACCTCTCGCTGCGCAGCATCGAGGCGCGGCTGGCCCGCTACCTGCTGGAGGAATCAGCAGATGCATTGATGCAGCGGCCCCGTTGGGCGACCCAGGCCGAACTGGCGAACCGGTTGGGGACTGTCCCGGATGTCTTGCATCGCGCGCTGCACAACCTGGTCAAAGCGGATCTGATCCAGGTCGAGCGCCACCAGATTCAAATTCTGGATCGTGCTGGGTTGGAAGACCGGGCGCAGCTCGATAAGTAAGGCAGGTCCCCGAACCAGCCGCCGCAGCCAGCCCGGAGACCTGTGTGAGTAGGAGCCGCACACTACGGGCGGCATCGGGTGAGTACCTCCATGATATTCTGCACCACCTTCACAAAAAACGTGGCATTGATCCCTGTGGGCGGAGCAACAGCATCAGTCTTCGGGTAGACCCAGGCCGGCAGCGTTTCGAAGCAGCGTGTTCCAGCGAGCGCGATCCGCAGGTGGTGCGCCGTGTCCTCGATATACATCGTGTAGGTCTGGCCTTCGATTTCCTGGTTGCCGGTCACAATGGTCGCATCCGTTATCTGCCCAAGCGCAATACTGGCAAACACCAGCAGGCCGGAGATGACACCAAGCAGTGTGGTCAACCGCAGCAGCAAGGCCATGCCTTCCTCCCTTGATCCTGTTATCAAGATCAAGCCTAAGGTTGAGGCAGGCAGGTTGTCTTCTAACTGAGGTTATAGATCAGGGTTCAGTTTGGGGTTTAGAGCAGGCAGAGTTCCTGAGCGCGGACGATGGCCTGCGCGCGATTGGCGACGGCCAGCTTGTTGTAGAGCCGGTTGGTATGGCTTTTCACCGTGCCTGTGCTAACAAACAGCCGCTCGGCAATCTGTGGATTGCTCAGCCCTTCACCCAGCAGGGTCAGGACGTCCAGTTCGCGTGGGGTGAGCGGATCGGGCAGGGATTGATTGGCCTCGGCGATGGGGTCCTGTCCGCCGCTTGTAAATTGGTGCAGCAGGTCTGAGGCGACCTGCTCGATTTCGAGTGCTGCGCCGCGTTCCCAGGCAGCGGCATAGGCGTCTGCACCGAGCATGGCCCTCAGCCTGCTGCGCAGCCGGGTCATGCCCTGGTGATTCTCGAAATAGCCGTGTGGGCTGTTCGGGTGACTGAAGGCCAGACCCAGAAGCTCGACAGCGCGGCTGTGCTGTTCACGATATGCCACAATGCGCGCAGCGGTGGCAATGGCAAACAGTATGTCCGCTGTTCGCTGGCTGGAGCAGGCAGAAGCGAGTACCTCCGGGAACGCATTGGCCGCTGTATCAAAGTCGTTCGAATTGCAGCATACCCAGCTGTATATCAAACGGCATCGGTCAAGCATTTCCTGCAAGCCGCCGCGCTGTTCGACCTGGATGAAGACTTCATCAACCTGCCGGAGCGTCGTTGGTGAAGCGCCGCGCGCGTCAGCGATCAAACAGTCAGTCAATTGGCAACTGAGTCTGACCTCGAAATTTGTCATGAGGCCGCTATGCGCCGCTAACAGTGGGGCAAGAGCAACCTTGATCCATTGCTCAGCTTTAGGGAAGTCGCCTTGCATCATCGCAACATAGGCTATTTCCATTGCGGTGAGGGGAGTGGAGTTCTGCACAGTTTTGCCTTTACGTTCCCACTCAAGGTCTTTGGCTGCCAACAAATGCTGCTCTGACTCGCTCCAGCGTCCTGCATTGCTGGTCAGCTTGCCCAGGAACCGCAAGGCTTCGGCCATACCGTGCTGGTAATTAAACTGCTCATATATGCGGTAGCTCTCCTGCCACAGTGCTTCCTGCTGCTCTACTTGGCCCACGGCCCCGCAAATCTCCGCCAGATTGCCTAAAGACACGGCTAGGGCCATCTTAGCGCGCTTGTCGTCGCGCTCACGGTAAAATGCAACGCATTCTTGTAACATGGTATGGGAAGTCGCATAATCGAGATGATGCATCCCCAGAATGTGTAAGGCCAACCACCGAAACGAATAGTAGTATTCCGCAAGATTATCCTGCTCACGTGCTATCGCCATACTCTGGCGAAACAATGCCTCCGCCTGCTCGACTCGGCCATATTTGACCGCCCACTTCGCCTGCCGGGATAACACGCGCCCGAAGATCGCTCGTTCCTCTGGGTTGGTGCAGTTCGCCAACTGTTTGCTAGCCGCCTGGGTCATGGCACCCAGTTCGAAGGCCATCGTGTAATCGGTAAAGTAACTCCATAGCGTATCGAGCAGTTGATCGATGACTTCGTAATGTTCGCACTCTAGTGCCCAGGCCCAGGCGGCGCGAATGTTGTCCAGTTCCATATGAACTGTGTGCAGGTGCTCGGCCGGCTCACGTGCGTGGAAAAACTCTCCATAGTAGTGGCAGTGCCTATCGCGTAAATGATCTCCTTCGCCTGTGTTATCAAGCTGCTCTTTAGCGTACTGTCGCTGTAATTCCTGAACGTCGTAGCGTCCGGTCTCGCCGTTGTAGTGCAGCAGCGATTTGTCCACCAGCCGAGCCAGCGTCTCCAAAGAGGTGCCTAGAATGGTTGTTGATGCCTCACGGGTGCAGCCCCCGCGAAACACAGCGAACCCGCGCATCACACTGGCTTCATGCGGACTGAGTAAGCGCCAGGATTGATCGAAGACAGCCCGTATACTACGGTGGCGTTCTGGGACGTCGCGGGCATTGCGCGCAAGAAAGTCAATGCGCGCCTGGATTTCGTCGGCAATTGCTGCACAGGACAAACTGCGGGTCCAGCCTGCCGCCAGTTCCAGTGCCAGTGGCAACCCTTCGACAAGCTGGCAGATTCGAATAACCTCCCCTGCTTCAGCATCAAGGCTGAAGTCACCGCGCTGCTGCCGTGCGCGTTCAACGAAGAGCTTGACCCCACTGTAGCTGGTAAGGGGGGCGACGGTTTCATCTTCAGGATAATCCAGGCCGCGCAACCGCCGCACCCATTCCTTGCGCAAGTTCAGGGCTTCGCGTGACGTCGCCAGGACCTTCACCTGCGGAGCGGCATCCAGGATTTCGATCAACAGATCAACCCCGTCCAGCAGGTGCTCAAAGTTATCCAGAATCAGCAGGAGGCATTTATCTTGAAGATAATCAAGGAGCTGCTGCTGCAAGTCAGCACCGGACTCAGGTTGCATGGGCAGCGCTTCGACGACGGCATTGAGAACATCTTCGCTGGAGCGCAGCGGCTGCAACAATATGTAATAGACGTTATCTGGGAAATCCTAACTCAACAGACCTGCCATTTTCAGTGCCAGGCGAGTCTTGCCGATGCCGCCGGGGCCAACCAACGTGAGCAGGCGGCAGGATGAATCCCGCAGCAAGGCCGTGAACTCAGCGATTTCCGCCGCTCGACCAAAAAAGCGGGTTGGCGGCGTGGTCTGGTCAGGAACGATCACCCAATTTCCCTTTAGCATAGGGTCAAAATGATTATAACGTATGTTCAGAGCAGGCAGAGTTCCTGAGCGCGGACGATGGCCTGCGCGCGATTGGCGACGGCCAGCTTGTTGTAGAGCCGGTTGGTATGGCTTTTCACCGTGCCTGTGCTAACAAACAGCCGCTCGGCAATCTGTGGATTGCTCAGCCCTTCACCCAGCAGGGTCAGGACGTCCAGCTCGCGTGGGGTGAGCGGATCGGGCAGGGATTGATTGGCCTGAACGATCCGGTTTTCGTCCTCCGAGAATTCATGAAGCAATTCGCGACACACCTGCTCCACATCCAGCCGTATGCCACGCTCCCAGGCGGCGGCATACTCGGCTTCGCCGAGCTGGGATTGCAGACCAGATCGTAATTGAGTTATTCCTTGATGCTGGTCAAGATAACCCCGTGGGCCGTTGGGCAATCCGTAGACGAGACCGAGAAGTTCGACGGCTCGCGTGACATGACCGCGATTAGCGAGGATACGAGCCAGGCCGGCGATTGTGAGCAGCCTACGGGGAAACTCAAGAGGGTCAAGGATCGCAAGGAAAGTTGCTAGCTCTTGACCCGCCATGTCATGTTGTTGCAGACTGCAAAGCACCCATCCATGCACAAGATAGTACCGTCCAAGAAATGAGCCGCCACGCTGTAGCATAAGACCGCGTACCGAATCCAATAACTCAAGCGCCGTATGGGTTTCGCCTCTGGCCTCAGCGAGCATACTCAGGTTGAATTTACATGCACAAGTCGTGATAAACTCAAGATCAGCAAGATTGTCTGGCCTGTGCCGTAGGGCCAGAGACGCTTCCGAGAGCGATTCGGCCCGGACCAAGTCCCCTTGCATAGCCGCTACATCACTTAGCCATCGCTGACTCTCCATCGTACCCCGAATGTCGCCACACGCTTTGTGTCGCGCAATCAATTCCGTCAGATACGTATCTGCCTCGGTCCACAGTCCTTGATAAGATGCATAACCGCCAAGGGCCATCAGCGCCTGGGCCATGCCATGTGGATAAGCCATTTCCGCGTTGATCTCATACGTTTCGAGCAGATGTTGCTTTTGTTCCGCGTACGCTCCTTGTGCATTGCAGACCCAGGCCAGGGTGTATAGGGTTAAGGCTAAGTAGGGTAGATCATTGATCTTACGGTAGTAGCGAATACTCTCCTCTAACAACTCGCGGGCAAGCTGATTTTGACCGCGTTCGTAAAACACGTGGCCCCCCAGCCAACGCAGCGCATAATAATACTCATACAGATTGTCTTCTTCGAGC